>NZ_RCHJ01000143.1 GCF_004011805.1 Piscinibacter defluvii | reverse complement strand
CGCCTCGCGGCCCAAGTGCCAAGCCGTGGAGGGTCGCCTCGAGTGAAGGGTTAGGCCTCGCTCGCCGAGCGCAGCTGGTGGGGAACCCTGCGGTCGCTAAGCTGACTTGTGGCACACAGCTTCGATGTTGTGGCCGTCGGGACCGATGACGAACGCCGCGTAGTAGTTCGGGTGGTATTGCGGGCGTAGACCAGGAGCGCCGTTGTCTTTGCCTACGGCAGCCAAAGCTGCGGCATAGAAGGCGTGAACTTGCTCGCGAGTTGCCGCCTGGAACGCTAGATGGAGGTGCGCAGGATTCGGCTCCGGCTGCAGGCGAATGCACAACGAGGTTGTCTCGTTGCCGCGGCAAAGCTCGAGACCAAGCGGGCCCTCATAGGCGATAGCCACGCCGAGCGGTTCGAGCACCTTGACGAAGAAGGCCTTGCTGGCCGCGTAGTCGCTGACTCCAAAGACAACGTGATCAAACATGGCTTGCGAGGGCCTGAGCGGTTTGCTCGAGGCCTAACGTT
>NZ_RCHJ01000142.1 GCF_004011805.1 Piscinibacter defluvii | reverse complement strand
TCAGATCACCTTGGCTTCGTTCTTCAGCTTCGCCACGAGGGTGGCGACGTCCGGCACCTTCACTCCCGCGCCGCGCTTGGGCGGCTCGCTCACCTTCAGCGTCTTCAGGCGCGGGGCGACGTCCACACCCAGGTCGGCCGGCTTGAGCGTCTCCAGCGGCTTCTTCTTGGCCTTCATGATGTTGGGCAGGGTCACGTAGCGCGGTTGCGGCAGCTCGGCGAGTGCGGCCAGCATCTGGCCGGTCTGGTTGCAGTCGTCGTCGATGGCCTGCTTGCCCAGGATCACGAGGCCGGGCTGTTCCTTCTTCACCAGCGCGTGCAGCAGCTTGGCCACGGCCAGGGGCTGCAGTTCCTCGCTGGTCTCGACCAGGATGGCGCGGTCGGCGCCGATGGCCATCGCGGTGCGCAGGGTCTCCTGGCACTGGGTGACGCCGCAGGAGACCGCGATGATCTCCGTGGCCACGCCCTTCTCCTTCAGCCGCACCGCCTCTTCCACGGCGATCTCGTCGAAGGGGTTCAT
>NZ_RCHJ01000141.1 GCF_004011805.1 Piscinibacter defluvii | reverse complement strand
ACCCAGCAGAACGCCGCCCTCGTCGAGCAGTCCGCCGCCGCCGCCGAGAGCCTCAAGGACCAGGCCGCACGCCTGGCGCAGCTGGTGGGCCGCTTCCGTCTCGAGCCGGCCGGCGCCTGACCCCGGTTTTCACGACGACACCCCGGAGACCTTCCATGGACATGATCACCGACGCCCAGCACGTGGCCCGCCACGAGGCCGCCCGCTCCCACAGCCACGCCGGCGGCGAGTTCCTCACCTTCCGCCTCGGCGACGAGGAGTACGGCATCGACATCCTGCGCGTGCAGGAGATCCGCTCCTACGAACAGCCCACCCGCATCGCCAACGCCCCCGCCTTCGTCAAGGGCGTGGTCAACCTGCGCGGCGTCATCGTCCCCGTCGTCGACCTGCGCATGAAGCTCGGCTGCCCCAGCGCCGAGTACAACACCTTCACCGTCGTCATCGTGCTGAACGTGCGCAACCGCGTCGTCGGCGCCGTCGTCGACTCCGTCTCCGACGTGCTCGAGCTGCCCCCGGAGGCCATCAAGCCCGCCCCCGAGATGGCCAGCTCCG
>NZ_RCHJ01000140.1 GCF_004011805.1 Piscinibacter defluvii | reverse complement strand
TCATCCGCCTCGCGGCCCAAGCGCTCCACCGCTGGGGTCGTCTCAGCTCAAACGTTAGGCCGCATGGGAACGACCGTCGAACCTCGTGACGTCCAGGTTGGCGTTGGCGTCATCATCATGCGAGCTGGGCGTGTGCTTCTAGGGGAGCGCACAGGGTCCCACGGCGCAGGGACTTGGGCATTTCCGGGTGGGCATCTTGAGTTCGGCGAGTCACCCGAGACTTGCGCAATCCGCGAGGTGTTCGAGGAAACGGGGCTAGAGGTACGGAACCTTCATCCTGGGCCCTTCTCGAGCGACGTCTTCGTCGAAGAGGGCAAACACTACGTCACGCTCTTCGTTCTGGCTGCCTGTCCGCACGGCGAGCCTGAGGCGCGCGAGCCACTGAAGTGCCTTCGTTGGGCGTGGTTCGCCTGGTCTGAGCTTCCGCAACCATCGCCTCGCTCCTCCGCTCTGGCTTCAGGCCTGCGAATGCGGCCTAACCCTTCGCTCGAGCCGACCCCCAACGGCTACGCGCTTGGGGCGCGAGGCGCTTGTTCTTATCATCCGCCTCGCGCCCCAAGCG
>NZ_RCHJ01000139.1 GCF_004011805.1 Piscinibacter defluvii | reverse complement strand
GCCTAACGTTTGAGCTGAGCGGACCCGCCGGGAAGGCGCTTGGGCCGCGAGGTGGAGCATAGACCCTGGCCGCCTCGCGGCCCAAGCGACTTGCCGGTGGAGGTCCGCTCGAGCGAAGGGTTAGGCCTCGGCTTTGTGCATGAGGTACTTGACGATGCCCTTGGGATAGCCAGTGATCTCCGCGAGGACGTTGTACCCGTGCTTGCGATAGAACTCCGGCGCCTGAAAGCTCAGCGTTGTGAGGTAGAAGATGCTGCAGCCGCGTGTTCTGGCGCGGGCTTCAAACTCGAGCATCAGGTGTGAGCCCACGCCCTGAGACCGGTGCTCGGACGCCACCCAGAGTTGGAGCAACTCGCAGCACTTGCCCCAGGTTCTACCGACGGCGCCTCCTGCAACTTGACCTGTAGCTCCAGTTGCGAAGGCCGCGAGCTGGCGGACCTCTGTAAGTGGGGCAACGGCGAAGTTGTGCTGATCGAGTCCTGCGTCGACCGCGTGGAGCCACTCCTCTGACGGCGTGTCCGTAGCGCTGAAGGAGAACGCGCGGAGGTTCATTCCGAGGCCTAACGTTTGAGCTGAGGGG
>NZ_RCHJ01000138.1 GCF_004011805.1 Piscinibacter defluvii | reverse complement strand
CGCGGGCCAAGTGCCTTGCCGGTGGAGGTCCCTCTCGAGCGAAGGGTTAGGCCGCACTCTCGGACTAGGCGCATAGTTGCGCACGGACTGTGATACCCAAGCTGGCGAGGCCGGCTGGGACCACGCAGTGCGAAGCGCGAGGAGTGCGAGTTCACACAAGGAGTGCACCATGGCTACACCCGTTCGGGCCAGCAACACGCCCTTCCCAGTAGCTGTTGAAGCGGGCAAAGACTACTGGTGGTGTGCTTGTGGGCAGAGCAAGAACCAGCCGTTCTGCGACGGCACACACAAGGCGGAGCGTCAGTTCACGCCGGTGAAGTACACGGCGGCGGAGAGCACAACCGTCTACTTCTGCGGATGCAAAGGGACTGGGAACTCACCACTGTGCGACGGGACGCACAAGAAGACAGCGTGATGGCGGCGCTGGATGATCGGACGGTCGCCCGCGCCTTCAACTCGCTTCGCTGATGCCGAGGGCAGGACCGAGAACAGTGAACCTCTCGGGGTGCCCCCGGTGTTCCGTCGTGCGGCCTAACGTTTGAGCTGAGGGGCCGTAGCCGGGAAGGCGCTTGGCCCGCTGG
>NZ_RCHJ01000137.1 GCF_004011805.1 Piscinibacter defluvii | reverse complement strand
ATCATCCGTCCCGCGGGCCAAGTGCCTTCCCGGCGCCTGCGCCTCAGCTCAAACGTTAGAAGGCGCAAGATGCAGGAAGCTCCGCACCCAGCGATTCTCAATCGAGACGAGGCGATTCAAGTCGCTCAGAAGCACTTCAGCGGGCAGTTGGCCTTGCTTCAGGACTTGGCCAACTACGGCTCCAACTTGGTAGTTCGAGCATACGACTCGAGCCCCAAGAAGATGGCAGAAGTCGTTGTTTGCGGTGTGCTTCTGAAGCAGATCGTCGCCATGGTGGACGCGGTCGAAGTACTGCTTTCTTCGGGTTGCAGTCACGCTGCCTACCCCTCCACGCTGCGGTTGCTCAATCAGCACTGTCGGTTCCGATACGCGCGGCGACCCCACTCACAGTCATGGCGCCCGAATTCCCCAAGGGAGTGAGCGCGGAACCTCCCGGCGTTCGGGTCGACGTTTCTGGCGTCGTCCACGAAGGGGGCGAGTTCGAAGTAGCGAGTGTCGATGTACCTGCAGGGATGGAGCCGTTCGCTGCGTCGGTACGCGAGGCACTCAAGTGGTGGAGGTTTGTTCCTGCGGTCGATCGATCGCGGTG
>NZ_RCHJ01000136.1 GCF_004011805.1 Piscinibacter defluvii | reverse complement strand
GGACCGAAGAGAAAGGCAACTTCGGCGAGGGAATCGTGAACTGTGGCCTCGAGCCGGCCCAGCATGGCATTGGTGCTAGCGTCGCGCACCAGGTAGTTCAGCCAAGTTTGGCCGACGGCGCGGGCAGGTGGACCGGCAAGAGCGCGGGACAGGGAAAGCTTGAAATCGTTGAGCGAGGGAACCTCATCTTCGATGTGCTGATACACAGCTGGGTGCAACAGCGTGACGGCCAACTCGTCCAGATGTCCGGCGCGTAGTGGTTCAAAGACAAGCCGAGCAGTCACGGTGGGGGTGTGTGCGGCCTAACGTTTGAGCTGAGGCGACCGCCGCGGATTGGCGCTTGGGCCGCGAGGCCGATGATATGCACCACGGGCTCGCGGCCCAAGCGCCAAGCCGCGGAGGGTCGCCTCGAGCGAAGGGTTAGGCCTCACTCGTTGCTGCGCAACTCTTTGCGGACGGTGAGTTTGAGGCCGGACCACACTTCACTGACCGCGCAGACCTTGATGTCGACGAAGCCGAGCGGAAGAGCGAGTTCACGGATGGTGTCTTCGGTGACCTCGCTCGGAACCTTGGAAGACTTCTTCGGCCACGAGATCCA
>NZ_RCHJ01000135.1 GCF_004011805.1 Piscinibacter defluvii | reverse complement strand
CGCCCTGGGCAGCACAAGCGGCGTGGGCGATCTGATCGTTACCGGTACCGTGTGGCTGGTGAACAAGCCCGACCAGGGCGAGTTCTTCGGTGTCACGCCGGCGGTTTGGGTGCCAATCGGCTCCTACGACAAGAACAAGCCCCTCAACCTCGGCGAGCACCGCTGGAAGTATCTGCTGCAGGCCGGCTACACCACGCCGCTCGGGTCGAAGGACTTGTCGTTGCAACTCGCGGCCGACGTCACCGGCTTTGGCCACAACGACGACTACGGGCCCAACAGCCAGACGCTCACCCAGAAGCCGCTGTACCAGTTCCAGGCTTGGCTCAAGTACAACTTGGGCGGCGGCTTCGACCTGCGCGCCGGCACGTCTCACTTCGTCGGCGGCGAGACCTCCGTCGACGGCGTTGCCAGCGACGATCGCACCCGGACCACCAACGCCAAGTTCGGCTTCGGGTGGGGCTTCGCGCCCGGCTGGCACTTCGCGGCGCTCTATGGACGTGACCTGACCGTGCGCAACGGCCTGAAGGAGTCGGACCGCATCAACTTGCGCCTGCTGAAGGCGTTCTGAGGCCCCTGAGCCACAATGAAACCCGGCGTTTTCGAATCGCCGGG
>NZ_RCHJ01000134.1 GCF_004011805.1 Piscinibacter defluvii | reverse complement strand
GAGGCCTAACGTTTGAGCTGAGGGGACCGCACCGGTATGGCGCTTGGCCCGCGCGGGGGATGATGGACCACAACGCCGCGCGGGCCAAGTGCCATGCCGGTGTGGGTCCACTCGAGCGAAGGGTTAGGCCTCACTCGCCGCATCGAAATGGGATGTTTCGAGCGACCGCCGATGCTGTGCCTGCGATGGCAGCCTCTATTCGCAGCGAGGCACAGCCGGTGTTTGGCAACCAGAAGCCGACGTACTGCACGCCGTTTGGCCCGAATGCACCAAGGTGCTTGGTGAGGATTGACCTCTTCTTGGTGTGCTGATCAGTGACAGTGAGAACTACTCGGCCCGCGTTCCTGCTTCCCGCGCCTGACTCAGACACCCGAACGCGCACGAACGTAGACGTTGAGGGCTCGCGGAGGCCCTGCTCGCCTGCGATGACGTTCCAAAGTTCCGCACCTTCAGAGATCGGCTCGGAGAATGTGCCGGACTGGGCATAGAAAAGCCGGACCTCGATTTCGTCCGCCGTTGCGGCCTGGGCCAGATGATGGAGCGTGAGCAGCCCAAGCAGAGCGGTCGAGGCTACTCGTGACGGGTTCATCGTGAGGCCTAACGTTTGAGCTGAGCGG
>NZ_RCHJ01000133.1 GCF_004011805.1 Piscinibacter defluvii | reverse complement strand
CCTAACGTTTGAGCTGAGACGACCCCAGCGGTGGAGCGCTTGGGCCGCGAGGCGGATGATGCCAGCGAGCGCCTCGCGGCCCAAGCGCGTAGCCGGTGGGGGTCGGCTCGAGCGAAGGGTTAGGCAGCACCGAGCGTGCAGGACGCCGGAGGAACGCTCTGAGCGAGTTGCTCACAGGCCGACCTTGGCTCGCCCGGATTTGACTTCGGACCTCATGGACTTGCCTTCGAGGCGCCGGCGCTTGGAGGCGAGAGTTGGTTTGGTAGGTCGGCGCTTGCGCGGGACATGTTCGGCGGACTCGATGAGTTCGTTCAGCCTGGCGAGCGCCTCTGCCTTGTTGGCCTCTTGGCTCCGCGAACCTTGTGCCTTGATGACGACGACTCCGTCGCTGGAGATCCGACTGTCCGAGATGCGCAGCAGCCGAGCCTTGACCACCTCGGGCAGGCGAGAAGCTCGGATGTCGAAGCGGAGTTGAACGGCAGTGGCCGCCTTGTTGACGTGCTGCCCACCTGGACCTTGCGCTCGAATTGCACTGAACTCGACTTCTGAGTCCGCGAGGGCGTAGCGCATAAGGGTGGCTGTGCTGCCTAACGTTTGAGCTGAGGCGACCGCCGCGG
>NZ_RCHJ01000132.1 GCF_004011805.1 Piscinibacter defluvii | reverse complement strand
GTTTGAGCTGAGGGGCCGTAGCCGGGAAGGCGCTTGGCCCGCGAGGCGGATGATGACCTACAGCGCCTCGCGGGCCAAGTGCCTTGCCGGCGGAGGTCCCGCTCCAGCGAAGGGTTAGGCCGCAGCCCGCCTTTCGTTACGCATTCGTTGCGTAAAGCTTCCATTCGCCGCGATCGGAGTCCTCGGCAGGCTGGATTATCTTCCGTTCGCGCAGCTTCGTGCAGGCCCATCTCATGTCGTACTGCCAGGTGTAGAAGAGATCTCCAGCGGAGCGAAGTTCGGACTCGTGATTAGCCCAGATGTGCGTGGCAACTTGAACGATGTTTGCCGAGCCACCTTGGTCGCGCAGTGCTTGCACTACCCATTCCTGAAGATTCTGACGTGTTGTCATACTGCTCCTCAGCGAAACTCGACAGGGCTAGCGGGCTTGTTCAGAGCCTGATGTAGCGCCATGTCTGAAGTCCAAGCGCCTGCGCAGCGCGTTTCGCGGCTTCCTTGTCTGGAAGCTGCGGGACTCGATCCAGGTCAAGGGTTGGAAGGAGCTCGTGCGATATAGGGCGTTCGTTCGCTTGGGACGCGCTGATCAATGACCAAGTTGAGCGGCCAGCAGGTGCCGGATGGCGAGCGCGC
>NZ_RCHJ01000131.1 GCF_004011805.1 Piscinibacter defluvii | reverse complement strand
CTCAGCTCAAACGTTAGGCGTCGCGGCACGCACTCGCGCGCGTCATATAGACTTCGCAGGGCGTGGTGATCTCCGCTCATCAAGCGCCAACAACATCGCGGAGGGAGGGTTACTTTAGTGATTGCACGATTCATGCGTGTCGCAGCCACATCTGGGCTGCTTGTACTGACAACGGGCTGCGCGACGATTATGGGCAGCCCGACCCAAACAGTCCCAATTTCCAGCACCCCAAGCGAAGCGAAGGTCTTGATCGTCGACGAAGCGGGCACGGAGATCTTCGCGGGTACCACGCCAACTTCCGTTACGCTGAACAAGAGCACCGGGCGCTACTGGGGCGGCAAGACCTTTAAGGTGACCATCACCAAGTCAGGTTTCAAGGCCCAGACGATCCCCGTCAAGGCCAGCCCGAATGGCTGGTACATCGCTGGGAACTTCGTATTCGGCGGCCTAATTGGCTGGTTCGCGGTTGATCCACTCAGCGGGAACATGTACACACTGTCTCCCGACGCGATCACTGCAACGATGCCTACTGAGAGCGCCCACAATAACCGCTCCACAGACGGCAGCATCGCCATTGTTCTGTTGGAAGATGTTCCGCCCGAACTTCGCTCCAAACTGGTCCCGCTCAACTAGCGACGCCTAACCCTTCGCTTGAGGCGACCCTCCACGGCTTGGCACTTGGGCCGCGA
>NZ_RCHJ01000130.1 GCF_004011805.1 Piscinibacter defluvii | reverse complement strand
TCGCGGCCCAAGCGCCAACCCGCGGCGGTCGCCTCAGCTCAAACGTTAGGCCGCACAGGCATCGATGGGTGCGGTGGAACCAGGTCTCTAGCCAATCCGCAACCCAGCACTTCGATTCAGCGTGCTCTCATCTGCGCGCAACCGAGCAAGACAACCGCAATACGATCGAACGTCATGTTCCTGGCTCAGCGCACAAGGCAGAGGCTAAAGCTTGCTCTCGCAGTGGCAGTAGCCTACGCGCTCGTCGTGCTTCTGCTGGCCCTTCTAGCTCCAGCACCTAACGCTTCGCTCGCAGTTGCATACGGGCGCTGGCTCCTTGGCATACCAGTGGCGCTAGTAGCCTGGGCCTCGCTAGAACTCTTCGCCACGTGGTCACTGGAGCGGCAGTTCTGGAGCCGCATGCCAAGTTGGGCCAGAGTTGCGCTCCTCGTAGCCATACTCTTTGCACTTGCTGTGGTCGTCGTCTGGCTCCAGGCTCTGTGGCAAGCACGCGGTGCGGCCTAACCCTTCGCTGGAGCGGACCTCCACCGGCCTGGCACTTGGCCCGCGAGGCGCCCAGGCTTAGCATCCGCCTCGCGGGCCAAGCGCCATTCCGGCGTCGGCCCGCTCAGCTCAAACGTTAGGCGTCAAGACCGAAACCTACGCCTCGGGCAGGTCCTCGTGAATGCAGAGGTAGTTCCCTTCGGTGTCT
>NZ_RCHJ01000129.1 GCF_004011805.1 Piscinibacter defluvii | reverse complement strand
TCGTGGCCGGCGGCACGCTGAGCCTGCCGGTGGCCGACCTGGACACCGGCAGCGCCGACCTGACGCTGTCCTTCGGCGCGCTCGGCTCCGCGCTGGGCACGCTGCAGGGCCGCGACATCAGCCTGACCCGCAGCGCCGCCGGCAGCCTCGACCTGGGCAGTGTGCTGGCCTCGCGCAACCTCGCCCTGGCCACCAGCGGCGGCGACATCACCCAGCAGGCCGGCAGCAGCCTCGGCGTCGCCGGCACCACCGGCATCGCCACCAGCGGCGGCAACCTCGTGCTGGCCAACGCCGGCAACGACTTCCAGGGCAACGTCTCGGTCAGCGCCGGGGCGATCAGCCTGCGCGGCCAGAACGCGCTGAGCGTCGCCAGCCTGAGCAGCGGCACCGACCAGGGCGTCAGCCTGGTGGCCGGCGGCACGCTGAGCACCCCCAGCGGCGCCATCGACACCGGCAACGCCGACCTCGTGCTGTCCAGCGGCGGCGCGCTGAGCACGCCCGGCACCCTCGCCGGCCGCCACATCAGCCTGACCGGCGCCGACGGGCTGACCCTGCAGAACAGCATCAGCGCCAGCGGCACGCTGACGCTGCGCAGCACCGACAGCGCCATCACCCAGGCCCCCGGGGCCACGGCCATCACCGTGGCCGGCGCCTCCAGCATCGACGCCGGCACCGGCAACGTCACGCTGGCCAACGCCGGCAAC
>NZ_RCHJ01000128.1 GCF_004011805.1 Piscinibacter defluvii | reverse complement strand
TCAACTTCCAAGCAATCAACCCTCACGTAGGGCAACCCACTTGAATTTTAGGAGAGCCTTTCTACGGGCTCGCGGCCCAAGTGCCAAGCCGTGGAGGGTCGCCTCGAGCGACGGGTTAGGCCGCACGCATTCGGTAACGCGATGACGAAGAGCGGGAGCGTGTCAGCAAGCGCTCAGTGCGATTCCCTCCAAGCCGTGACTTCTTTGCGGCCGGGTGTTGGAAGTTTATCGAACGTCTCGGACGTAAGCAGCAGGTACTTGCCGTCTTGTCGAAACAGATAGATTCGCTCTCGACGAAGGAGTTTAACTACTTGTAGAAAGACCGAGTCTTCTACCTTGTCACGATCTGCAGCGGCGTTAAATTCTTTTCTATCCAACACAAGAATCTTGTACTTGCGTCGGCGCGTGTTCCCATAAAGAGCGGCTTGCAGTCGCTGCGCGATCACAGTCTCACCAAAGTACTTCTTCGTCATGTCTGCTCCTCGGGCACTTGTTGATATGACTGCATAAGCTGTCAGCGATTCGATTGGTTTGTGCGGCCTAACGTTTGAGCTGAGGCGCAGGCGCCGGGAAGGCGCTTGGCCCGCGAGACAGATGATGGACCACACTGGCCCGCGGGCCAAGTGCCTTGCCGGTGGCTGTCGCCTCGAGTGAACGGTTAGGCCGCACTTTGCGGACTCGGATACACGAGCGCGAAGCACTCGCAGGCGACGAG
>NZ_RCHJ01000127.1 GCF_004011805.1 Piscinibacter defluvii | reverse complement strand
CGCACCGTGACGCTTCACGGTGCGCGGCCCAAGCGCACGTTTGATCAGGCCGCGGCGCACTACGTGACGATCTTCCAGGACAAGGTATCCATCGAAACAGAGACCTCTTGGCTCAAGAGCGTGATGCCACACATCGGCCATCTCCAGTTGAACCAGGTGCACGACGGCACCCTGGCGCCCTACGTTGCAAAACGTCTGGCCCAGGGCCGTTCGCACAAGACCGTGAACAGCGGGCTGGGCATCGTCCGCCGGATCCTGAATCTGGCGGCGAAGTCCTGGCGCGACGAGAACGGCATGACCTGGCTGGAGCATGCGCCGGCGATCACGATGCTGCCGCTGGTGGGCCACCAGCGCGAACCGCAGCCCCTGAGCTGGGGCCAGCAGCGCAAGCTGCTGCCCCTGTTGCCGGACCACCTGGCGCGCATGGCGTTGTTCGACCTGAACACCGGCGTGCGCGACGACGTGGTCTGCAACCTGCGCTGGGACTGGGAGATCCAGGTGCCGGAACTCGGCATCTCGGTCTTCGAGGTGCCGCGGGAGCACGTGAAGGGCCGGCGCCGGCCGCGGGTGGTGGTGTGCAACAGCGTGGCGCAGTCGATCATCGAATCGCAGCGCGGCAAGCACGAGGAGTTCGTCTTCGTGTGGCGCCGCGAGCGCGTGAAGAACCTCGACGACGCCCCGCTGATGCCCTACCGGCCGATCCAGACGATGCACAACACCGCGTGGCAGCGCGCACGACGCGAGGCCGGCATGCCCGACCTGCACGTGCACGACCTGCGCCACACCGTGGGCATGCGC
>NZ_RCHJ01000126.1 GCF_004011805.1 Piscinibacter defluvii | reverse complement strand
TAGCATGTCCACCGAGGAGCCGTCACCGGTCACGGTTCAACAGCGAGCGGGACATCGCCAAGTGAAGGCTGTACCTCCCCATTCCTGGACGTCGATGCCCAGGTGCCGCTTGTACCAGGCGCGGAGTGCCACCGGGTCTTTGGCGTTGAAGAAGATTCCCCCGATGCCAGTGACTCGCTTCATGTGAGCCTCCCATCTTGCGAGGAGAACAAGCGCTACGCCTCCGAGGCCTAACGTTTGAGCTGAGCTGCGAGCGCCGGTGTGGCGCTTGGCCGGCTGGACGGATGATGAACCACTCCGGGAAGCCGGCCAAGTGCCACGCCGGCGCGAGTCGGCTCGAGCGAAGGGTTAGGCAGCATTCTTCTTGCGGCTAGCGACGGCCTTCTTGGCGTTCTTCGAGAGATCCATGCCCTTGGCGCGCATGGTCGCGATGGCACTTCTCGCGATTACCTTGCCGGGTTGCGTACTGAGCTTGCTCGGGTAGTGAAGAATTCTGCAGTTCTTAGATGCGAGCGTCTTCAGCTCGTTTAGCTGATGCTCATCCAAGAAGACGTGACCTTGGTTGACATCGAACAGCACAAAGTAGTGGGGCACCGAGTCGTATCGTTCCTTCAGCTTCTGAACGTCTCGACGGCATCCCAAGTAAACGGTCTGTGGAGATTCGGACTGAAACTTGATCTCCACCACAACTTGTGGCTCGGATTCAGAGGATCCAAGAACAAGATCTGGAAAGTGCTTTGTGTTGTCTGCCGGGCTCCCGCGGCGATGTCCCGGAGTCTGTTGAACGCATGAGCTGAGGTGGCGGCTCCTTCGACCCG
>NZ_RCHJ01000125.1 GCF_004011805.1 Piscinibacter defluvii | reverse complement strand
GTCCACACGCCTACTTGCATGCCTCGAACTCAGCCGTGGCGTCAATCCTCCGCGACATGCAGAACTGGTATGTCTGCTCAACGCAGAGGTCCTGCGATGGAGCGGGGTCGCCCCAGCGAACTTTGGTATTGCGCGCTGCCTTGAGAACGGCGGAGTCAAATGCGCCGTAGGGTGTGCTTGAACGAACCGCTGCCGACTTAACATTTCCGGAAGGGTCGATGAGCCTTAGTACACGAACTTGCCCTTCGATGCCAATGAGCTTCTGGGGATACCTAACGGTAGGTGCATCAATCGATAGAACGCTGGGGCGAAACACACTATCGGCGGACTTTGGGAAGCTGAAGTAGACCTTGGGTGAGTCACTTGTGCCTTCAAACCACACGGCGAACGCTGCGGTAGATCGGTTCGGCTCGCACCGCGATCGATCGACCGCAGGAACAAACCTCCACCACTTGAGTGCCTCGCGTACCGATGCAGCGAACGGCTCCATCCCTGCAGGTACATCGACACTTGCTACTTCGAACTCGCCCCCTTCATGAACGACGCCAGAAACGTCGACCCGAACGCCGGGAGGTTCCGCGCTCACTCCCTTGGGGAATTCAGGCGCCATGACTGTGAGTGGGGTCGCCGCGCGTATCGGAACCGACAGTGCTGATTGAGCAACCGCAGCGTGGAGGGGCAGCATAGAAGCAATGCCGCCGATTAGCAGCGGGCGCGCAAGGCTTACGAATGGCATGAGTGCATCCTGCGAGGCCTAACGTTTGAGCTGAGGGGCCGAAACCGGGATGGCGCTTGGCCCGCGCGACGGATGATGGACCACAACGGCGCGCGGGCCAA
>NZ_RCHJ01000124.1 GCF_004011805.1 Piscinibacter defluvii | reverse complement strand
TGCTCCACCTCGCGGCCCAAGCGCCTTCCCGGCGGGTCCGCTCAGCTCAAACGTTAGGCGTCAAGCAAGCGGCAGTCGCTGTCCGGGAAGAGTCGTCCTGTCCTCTGCCTTGCTACACTGTGCGCGTTCTGTAGGTACCGCTCCACCGCACTGCTCGTGTCACTCGGTACAAGTGACAAGCGAGCAAGTTCGGCAGAGGTGCCTCATGAATCCAAGCCTGTCGGCCTGGCTGCTCGTCGCAGCGAGCGTCATCGCGGAAGTTGTCGGAACGGTCGCGCTCAAGTACTCCGATGGCTTCTCCAAACTCCTCCCGTCAGGCGCAGCGACTACCTGCTACGCGCTAGCCATCTGGCTCATGGCTGTTGCGATGCGTCAGCTCGACATGGGAATCACCTATGCAGTCTGGGCCGCCAGCGGCACAGCTGCCACTGCTCTGGTCGGAATCGCGTTCTTCGGGGAGCACATGGGCACCGTCAAAACGCTTGGCCTGGTTTGTGTGGTTGGCGGCGTCGTCATGCTCAATCTCGGCGGTCAGCGATGACGCCTAACCCTTCGCTCGAGGCGACCCTCCACGGCTTGGCACTTGGGCCGCGAGCCCGTGGTGCATATCATCGGGCTCGCGGCCCAAGCGCCAATCCGCGGCGGTCGCCTCAGCTCAAACGTTAGGCATCTATGGTCCCCGCATGCGCCCTTCAACGCACCTTTCGCCTTCAGTACGGGGCGAACGCCGCCACCTGCTTCACCGTTGATGTCGACGCCAAGCAGTACATAGTTACGGCTCGCCACGCACTGCCCGGAGCAGCTGGCGCGACAACCATTCAGATCCAACACGCCGGGGCGTGGGCGATGTCCCGCTCGCTGTTGAACCGTGACCGGTGACGGCTCCTCGGTGGACATGCT
>NZ_RCHJ01000123.1 GCF_004011805.1 Piscinibacter defluvii | reverse complement strand
CATGTCCACCGAGGAGCCGTCACCGGTCACGGTTCAACAGCGAGCGGGACATCGCCCTTCTCGCCTGAGCGCATGTATGTCCGCCAAGTCAAATGGACTGCCTGCGATGTTGAAGTCGTACAACCGTACCGAGCAAACGTCTGTCTGGACACTCCCGCCAGCGAGCAGCCCAGACTGCAGCACGCGCGCAACAGCGTCATGCTGCTGCGGCGCTGGCGAGAGTCGGCCCGGGAGCGTGAGTCGAACCAACAGACCCTGCGCCGGCGTGCGAAACACAGGGTCGAGAACCGGCGTCAGCCTCTGGAACAACCTCGCGGACTGCCGACGATGGATCTTCCTGCCAATGTCGGCGGAGAACAGCTTGCACTCAACCTCCACCTCGGCGCCCTCTCGTCGCGCGAGGAAGTCGAAGCCCCCGCCTCTATCCAGGTCATGCGGTTCAACATCAAACCCTGCCCGCATGAGGTGCACGACCGTAGAGACCTCGTGCTGCACGGCCAGGAGACCACTGTCGGACTTGAGGCCATCGAGGAGGCGTCCGCGAAGCCGCTTCTTGCCATCCTTGGTCAGACCTTCGAACAGCAGAACCACCCCGGCAGCAAACGACGCCAACTCGTAGCGTCCGGTTCCTCGCAAAGCCTCGCGAGAGCCGGGGCGCATCTGTCCTGACGAGATCGCTTCGCCCAAGGTCCACTCAATGCCGCACCTGTCATGGAGCCAGTCCTCCATGTAGCGGTTCTCCCGCAGTTCCTGCTGGAGCCAAGCGAAGCGCTTTACCCAGGGTTCGACCCCGGCTATCCCCAACAGCCGGTCAACGAGGGTCGGCACCTCTGCTTCGCCAATGTCTGTCCGAAAACGCATGGACACCGATTCTCGGCGCTGCGGCATCTCGCTGACGGCTAACCCTTCGTTCGAGCGGACCCCCGCCGGCAAGGCACTTGGGCCGCGAGGCGGGGCGATGTCCCGCTCGCTGTTGAACCGTGACCGGTGACGGCTCCTCGGTGGACATGCT
>NZ_RCHJ01000122.1 GCF_004011805.1 Piscinibacter defluvii | reverse complement strand
GCGGGCCAAGTGCCAAGCCGGTGGCTGTCGCCTCGAGCGAAGGGTTAGGCCTCGCTCTCGGCACGCTGCACTGGCGAGAAGGCGTGTTGTGTTCTTCTCGTGGCAGGACGCGCTGACAGTGGTTGCTTGACAGAAGACCAGACGCTTGGCCTTGGCGAAGCGGGTGAGGTTCTCGTCCGAGGGCAGCGATCGGTTCGCCGCCTGCCAACGGACGGGCGGCCTGCGCCATGCGAGGAGGGAACTTCATGTTCGCTCAGTTGGCTGCGACCTCGACCAAGGCGAGTGACCTGTAGCTCTTGCTCGGCTCGAACCGAAACCTCATGCCGGCTGCTTGCCAAGCGCTCCGACACCGAGCGCTCGACCGACCAACGACGCGGTGTTCTCTTCGACTCAGACGCCAAACTTGCCAGGCATTGCATTCGCTTGTTCACGGAGCGCCCGCCTGCTGCTTGCTGCGAGGCCTAACGTTTGAGCTGAGGCGCCCGTAGCGGGTTGGCGCTTGGGCCGCGAGACCGATGATAAGAACCACGGGCTCGCGGCCCAAGTGCCAAGCCGTGGAGGGTCGCCTCGAGCGAAGGGTTAGGCATCACTCCGGTGGCCTGCGCTTCATGTGTGACGTGACACGAGCGGGCGGCTCGTATGGCTCAGGCCAGTAGTCGGTGACTTTGGTGATGAGCCCGTTGTTCAGCTCGAAGATCGAGATGCCAGTCATGACTTCCGTTCCGACCACGAAGTCGATGACTGAGATGGCCTTGGACTCCTCGCAAATCAGTTGCTTGATGGAAGCTGTCCAGTCACCCGGCCAAGTGCGGAACATGTCGAGGTAGCCGTGACCGCCTTCGATGTACTCGCGTGATTGTGGAGCCTCGTAGAGCAAGGCTGGATGAAGTAGATCAGCGAACTTGCTCCACTCGCGGGCGTTCGCGAGGCTCCAATGGGCTTGAATGAGAGCGCGGGTTTGCTCCGACATTGACTTGCTCCCTTGCGCCGCGGTGCGTGGCGTGAGGCCTAACGTTTGAGCTGAGGCGCAGCTGCCGGGTTGGCGCTTGGCCCGCGCGACG
>NZ_RCHJ01000121.1 GCF_004011805.1 Piscinibacter defluvii | reverse complement strand
TAGCTGCCCTCGGCGAGTGCACTTGGCACATCGACCGAGTAGGTGCCACCGGGCTGGACTGTGGCGGAGAGGGTCTGAGCCACGCCGTTGGCATCGGTGACCACCAGGCTGACGGTGGCGCCGGCAGGGAGGTTGGTGGTGCCGTTGATCGTCGGCGTGGGGTCGTTGGTCAGCGCCGGGGCGTCGACGGTAATGCTCGGTGCCGTCAGATCGATCGCGCCCGCATCGTTGGCATTGGCCGAGTTGCCCGCGGCATCGGTGGCCGTGGCCACGACGGAGTAGCTGCCCTCGGCGAGTGGCGAGGGCACATCGACCGAGTAGGTACCACCCGGCTGGATGGTGGCCAGCACGGTCTGCTGGACGCCGTTGGCGTCGGTGACCACCAGGCTGACGGTGGAGCCGGCAGGGAGGTTGGTGGTGCCGGTGATGGTCGGTGTCGCGTCGCTGGTCAGCGCCGGTGCATCGACGGTGATGCTCGGTGCGGTCAGGTCGATCGCGCCGGCGTCGTTGGCCGAAGCGGCGTTGCCGGCCGCATCGGTGGCGGTGGCCACGACGGAGTAGTTGCCCTCGGCGAGCGGCGAGGGCACGTCGACCGAGTAGGTGCCACCGGGCTGGACCGTCGCGGAGAGGGTCTGGGCCACGCCGTTGGCATCGGTGACCACCAGGCTGACGGTGGAGCCGGCCGGCAGGTTGGTCGCGCCGGTGATGGTCGGCGTGGCATCGTTGGTCAGTGCCGGTGCGTCGACGGTGACGCTCGGCGCCGTCAGATCGATGGCGCCCGCATCGTTGGCATTGGCCGAGTTCCCCGCGGCATCGGTGGCGGTGGCCACGACGCTGTAGTTGCCCTCGGCGAGAGGATTGGGCACATCGACCGAGTAGGTGCCACCCGGCTGGACCGTGGCCAGCACGGTCTGCTGGACGCCGTTCGCATCCGTGACCACCAGGCCGACAGTCGAACCAGCCGGCAGGTTGGTGGTGCCAGTGATCGTCGGCGTGGCGTCGTTGGTCAGCGCCGGGGCATCGACGGTGATGCTCGGTGCGGTCAGATCGATCGCGCCGGCATCGTTGGCCGAAGCGGCGTTGCCGGCCG
>NZ_RCHJ01000120.1 GCF_004011805.1 Piscinibacter defluvii | reverse complement strand
GGGACGCGCTGATCAATGACCAAGTTGAGCGGCCAGCAGGTGCCGGATGGCGAGCGCGCGCTGTTGCGAGTGGAAGCTGCGGTCGGCCAGAGGAAATCTGGCGCTTCGATGGCCCTTTCCTGGCCGATCTGCCTGTTCAAGACGCACCTCGGGCATGGAGGTCCATCAGGGATCGCTTGGCGATCACCAGATTGGCCAGCCCGAACAGCGTGTACAGCTGCCCCTGGTTCTTGGACATCCCCTTGTAGCGAGCCTTGCGGTGGCGGAACAGGTTCTTCACCACATGGAACGGGTGCTCGACCTTGGCGCGCACGCTGGCCTTCAGCTGCTCGGCCTTCTCCAGCAGCCGCGCCCACTTCTTCGTCAGGTCCAGCGCCCTGCGCTTGCCTGGCTGCATGGCAATGAACCAGGTCGGCCCCTTTGCTTCGGGGCGCTTGTCCGCGCCGCGGTAGCCGGCATCACCGAAGGCCGACGTTTCCTGCCCATGCAGCAGCGCGCCGGCCTGCGTCACGTCGTTGACATTGGCAGCCGTGGCGATCACCGTATGCACCAGCCCGGATTCGGCATCCACCCCGATGTGCGCCTTCATCCCGAAGTGCCACTGGTTGCCCTTCTTCGTCTGGTGCATGTCGGGGTCGCGCTCGCCCTTGGCGTTCTTGGTCGAGCTGGGCGCAGCGATGATGGTGGCGTCAACGATGGTACCCGCGCGCATCAGCAGCCCCTGCTCGGCCAGGTGGGCGTTGATCTCGTCGAACAGCGCCTTGGCCAGGTCGTTGGCCAGCAGCAGGCGCCGGAACTTCAGCAGCGTCGTGGCGTCGGGCACCGACTCGCGCGACAGGTCGATGCCCACGAAGTCGCGCATGGACTGGCTGTCGTACAGCGCGTCTTCCAGCGCCTCGTCGGCCAGCCCGTACCACTGCTGCAGGCAGTACATGCGCAGCATCTTCGGCACGCCGATGGGCGGGCGCCCGACGCGTCCGCTGCGCGGGTAAGACGGGGCGATGGCTGCTTCCAGGCGCGCCCAAGGCACGATGCGATCCATCTCGTCGAGAAACTGCTCGCGCCGCGTGCGCTTCTTCTTCAAGGCGTACTCAGCGCTGGCAAAGCTGCGTTGGTTCATGGTGTGATCCTGCCGCCGCCACGTCCATCGCGCATCGCGGTCAGCCCGGATAAATCAGCGTTTCC
>NZ_RCHJ01000119.1 GCF_004011805.1 Piscinibacter defluvii | reverse complement strand
ATGTCAAAAGGCAAATTCGAGCGGACCAAGCCGCACGTGAACGTGGGGACGATTGGTCACGTGGACCATGGGAAGACGACGCTGACGGCGGCGATCACGACGATCCTGGCGGCCAAGTTCGGCGGCGAAGCCAAGGCGTACGACCAGATCGACGCGGCGCCGGAGGAGAAGGCGCGCGGCATCACGATCAACACCGCGCACGTCGAGTACGAGACCGCCAACCGGCACTACGCGCACGTGGACTGCCCGGGCCACGCCGACTACGTGAAGAACATGATCACGGGTGCGGCGCAGATGGACGGAGCGATCCTGGTCGTGTCCGCGGCCGACGGCCCGATGCCCCAGACGCGCGAGCACATCCTGCTGGCGCGCCAGGTGGGCGTGCCCTACATCATCGTCTTCATGAACAAGTGCGACATGGTGGACGACGCCGAGCTGCTCGAGCTCGTCGAGATGGAAGTGCGCGAACTGCTGAGCAAGTACGACTTCCCGGGTGACGACACCCCGATCGTCAAGGGCTCGGCCAAGCTGGCGATGGAAGGCGACAAGGGCGATCTGGGCGAACAGGCCATCATGCGCCTGGCCGACGCGCTGGACAGCTACATCCCGACCCCCGAGCGCGCCATCGACGGCGCCTTCCTGATGCCGGTCGAAGACGTGTTCTCCATCTCCGGCCGCGGCACCGTGGTGACCGGCCGCGTGGAGCGCGGCGTCATCAAGGTCGGCGAGGAAATCGAGATCGTGGGCATCCGCCCGACGCAGAAGACCACCTGCACCGGCGTGGAGATGTTCCGCAAGCTGCTGGACCAGGGCCAGGCGGGCGACAACGTGGGCATCCTGCTGCGCGGCACCAAGCGCGAGGAAGTCGAGCGTGGCCAGGTGCTGTGCAAGCCCGGCAGCATCAAGCCGCACACCCACTTCACGGCCGAGGTGTACGTGCTCTCCAAGGAAGAAGGCGGGCGCCACACGCCGTTCTTCAACAACTACCGTCCGCAGTTCTACTTCCGCACGACGGACGTGACCGGTGCGGTGGAGCTGCCCAAGGACAAGGAGATGGTGATGCCGGGCGACAACGTCAGCATCACGGTCAAGCTGATCGCGCCGATCGCGATGGAAGAGGGTCTGCGCTTCGCGATCCGCGAAGGCGGCCGCACCGTCGGCGCCGGCGTCGTGGCCAAGATCATCGA
>NZ_RCHJ01000118.1 GCF_004011805.1 Piscinibacter defluvii | reverse complement strand
CGGAGGTCCCTCTCGAGCGACCAGTTAGGCCTCGGCCCTGGTGGCACGCGCACCGTTGACGCCGACGCCACCGTTTGGGCGCCAAGGTGGCCAATGCCTGGGCGGCGGAGTTCATGCCGGACTCACGAACTACCTGCGCTCGAAGGCACAGTCTTCCGAGGGCGCAGGCACCACTGACAAGCTGACAGGGGAGGTTGCCCAGTACAGCCGCAGGTCCGACCTACTCGCCAGCCGAGAGGCCGTGACCGAAGGCATAGCTCGTCCGAGTTTGCTGTCGCCTGGCGCTCGTGGGCCAAGATTGGGAAGCGCGCTTGGTGGCACGACTGCGATGGCCCGAACTGCTAGCGCGCTCCGAGGCCTAACGTTGGAGCTGAGCCGCCCGCGGAGGCAGGCAGCGTAAGCCCGGACTGAGACAATGTACGGAGTACCTCAGGCCGGGCTTACGCTGCCTGCCGTAGCGGGTCGGCTCGAGCGACAGGTTAGGCGTCATTGCGTGTCCTGCCAACGTGGAACCATTGCGAAACGAGCCTTCAGTTCCTCGGTTTTCACCCGCGCCCTTTCGAGCTCGGTCGACGACATGCTGTCAGCCCGTGCCTTGAGCGACTTTTCCAGGTAGGCCTGCAGTCTAGGGTTTGTCTCACGCGCCAACGCCAAGCTCAGCCATGCGAAGGCCTGCGTCGCATCGTAGACAGTAAGTTCGCTGGCACCGAGCGTGAAGCCCATGTCTACGAAGCCCAGCTGAAAGCCAAGGTCAGCGGCCCTTTCAAACTGGACGAGCGCCGCCTTCGACTGACCCTCACGCCTTAGGATGACACCAATGACGTGCACGGCTGGAGGAAAGCTGCGCGCTGCGGATGTGCGGAGAAGCTCCAGGCTTCGTTCGACGTCTCGCCTAACGCAGCGGCCCGTTTCCAGTTCCGTGCCCAACCAGTACTGCGCCTTGGCGTCACCTGCGGCTGCCCTTTCCTCACGTGCGGCAACGGCATCCTTGGCGCAGGATGTGTCGGCCAAGTTTGGTTGTGCGTAGGCCGCCGCGACCAGCGACAGGGTAGCGAGAAGGGGTAGGGGCTTCATGACGCCTAACGTTTGAGCTGAGGCGACCGCCGCGGGTTGGCGCTTGGGCCGCGAGGCCGAGGATACGAACCGCGGCTTCGCGGCCCAAGTGCCAAGCCGTGGAGGGTCGCCTCGAGCGAAGGGTTAGGCGT
>NZ_RCHJ01000117.1 GCF_004011805.1 Piscinibacter defluvii | reverse complement strand
TTGGTTGTTCACACCGCCGCTGACTGCCCCGTCTGCAAAGCTTGGCGTGAGTCCAGCGCAGGTCTTCCGGTAGCACAGCAGTTGCCCAATGGGGCACCACCCATCAAGGTAGTGTTCATCGAGAGGTCAAGCCTTCACGGCAGCGAGTCCGAGTCCCTGTACCCGCCCGAACTTGGCTCTCTGTACAAGTCGCGTCAGGAGAAGTACCAACTCAGCCCTCCGGTGCCGCTGTTCGAGCTGGTTCGTGCTGGGCAAGTCATCTCGAGGCATGCTGGTCTTCGAGGTTGGTCGGAGGGCACCTTGCCTGAAGTCAGGCGACTTCAAGGCAAGTAGGCGCCGTCAGCGGCAAGTCGGTAGCGCGAGCTGCGGCCTAACCCTTCGCTCGAGGCGACCCTCCACGGCTTGGCACTTGGGCCGCGAGGCGCTCGCTAGCATCATGCGCCTCGCGGCCCAAGTGCCAATCCGCGGCGGTCGCCTCAGCTCAAATGTTAGGCCTCAGATGGAAGGTCTGAATTACTTTCGCCGCAGCGTAATTCAAGGTACGGGGAGTCGCAATCGGGCCGCGTTGAGTGCCTGAGGCGGTCTGCAGGGTGTTCTGCCGGACTGGCTAACCCCGCTTCGTGCCCCGCGCAACAGCGCGGGGCCCACTTTCAGGCGAGGCTACGCCTGACCATGAACAGGTTGGCCAGCGCCGAGACCACGAACAACCGGTTGGCGTTCTTGGCCAGGCCCCGGTAGCGCAGCTTGTCGAAGCCGAAGACGCACTTGATGACGCCGAAGACGTGTTCGACCCGGCTGCGGATCCTCGAGCGGAACCAGTTCAGGTGTTCGTCCAGTGGTTTCAGTGGCTTCTTGGCCTGGGCCTTGGCCAGTGTCAGATCTCGCGCATGAGGCGCTGCGCGCTTGATGGCAGTGCGCTGGCCCACGTAGGCCTTGTCGCCCCAGACGGCCCGTTCCCGGCCGTGCAGCAGCCGGCTGATCATCGGCCCGTCGGCCACGTTGCCCGGTGTGGCCACGACGCTGTGGATGAGCTTGGTCTTGCGGTCCACGCCCACGTGGGCCTTCATGCCGAAGCCCCACTTCTTGCCCTTGCGCGTGGAGCCCATCTCCGGATCCCGTCCGCCCGAGGCGTTCTTGGTGGACTGCGGCGCACAGATCAGCGTGGCATCCACGATGGT
This sequence comes from Piscinibacter defluvii, assembly GCF_004011805.1. Taxonomy (GTDB): domain Bacteria; phylum Pseudomonadota; class Gammaproteobacteria; order Burkholderiales; family Burkholderiaceae_C; genus Piscinibacter; species Piscinibacter defluvii. The sequence goes on along the minus strand of NZ_RCHJ01000117.1, from coordinate 44 downwards.
GCCCTCGCTGAGCCGGAAGCCGTGCGCCTGCAGGTGCTCGCCCA
>NZ_RCHJ01000116.1 GCF_004011805.1 Piscinibacter defluvii | reverse complement strand
ATGGGTTCGCGGCCCAAGTGCCAAGCCGTGGAGGGTCGCCTCGAGCGAAGGGTTAGGCCTCGTTGCGCTCGGGCAGAGAACATGACGTCGGAGCGAAGCGCGTACTTTGTGCCGCGAGTAACTTCGGCCCCCTCGTGAACCATCCCGTGGTGAAAGATCAGTGCCGTTCCCTGGCTAGCAAACACCTTGCACACCTCGAAGCGTGTTTCTCCGCCAGAGTACCCATCGTTGAGGTAGACGATGAAGGTCAACAGGCTCATGTCTCCGTTGTTCCTTCGATACGGTACGTCCGAGTGCCAGTAGAAGCGCTGGCCAGGCGTGTAGCGGTAGAGGCGGAAACGCTCATTGAGGCCAATCGCGTGACGGTCATTCAGCACTTGGGGCACGAAAGAATGCGTACGGCTCCAGAGTTTCGCCGCGAGGTGAACGTCGCCAAAGACGCATCGGTCGTTGTTCCTCGTATCAGAGGCAACCCTGGGGCCGCGGGCAGTGACTATCGGTGCTGGCTCGAAGCCTAGGTGCTCCGCGCGTTCAACGAGCGCCTCGCATTCGGCTTCGCTGAGGAGTCCTTCGACTGTGTTGATGCCTGGCGCTACGACGGTGCTTTTCATGAGGCCTAACGTTTGAGCTGAGGGGCCGTAGCCGGGAAGGCGCTTGGCCCGCGAGGCGGATGATAAGAATCAGCGACTCGCGGGCCAAGTGCCTTGCCGGCGGAGGTCCCTCTCGAGCGAAGGGTTAGGGCGCACTCTCGGTGGCGAGCTTCTTGGCGACACCTTCCAGGTGAACACGCCGTGCTTCGGCCCTGCGCTCGCGTTCGGCTCTGCGACAGCTGTTGCACAACTTGGCCCTGGACTCGACATTGCCCTTGGCTACCTCGTACCACCACTTCTGCTGGGTAGCGAGCCAGACCTCTTGTTTCTGGCATGCCGAGCACTGGAACACCGTGTCGACGTAGTAGCCGCGCGCGACGAACGGCGGAACCCCGTAGCTGTTGGGCGGCGTGAGCAGCTTGGGATTGCACGGCGCAGACCCTCCTTCGGGGAGTTCCAACAGCCGAGGATCGTGGGCCTGCGCGGTAGCGAGCTTCTCAGCGCGCTCGCGTCGATGAGCCAGGATTTCGGTCCGACGTTGCTTGTTGCTCTTCACGGGTTCTGTGCGCCCTAACGTTTGAGCTGAGGCGACCGCCGCGGATTGGTGCTTGGGCCGCGAGGCGGATGATGCCAGCGAGCGCCTCGCGGCCCAAGTGCCAAGCCGT
>NZ_RCHJ01000115.1 GCF_004011805.1 Piscinibacter defluvii | reverse complement strand
CTCGCGGCCCAAGCGCCAACCCGCGGCGGTCGCCTCAGCTCAAACGTTAGGCCGCATGAAGCGAGAACGCCCCGCCCGCCCTCCCATCCTTGAACGCCGCCGCTTGAAGCGTGGAGCCAGGGCAGCCGAAGTAGCGCAAGAACTAGAACGCGAGCGAGCCAAGGCTCAGCGCGAGCTCGCGAAGAAACACGTACTGGTCAATCCCGATAACCTGTGCCCAAACAATAGCTACGACACACCCGACTTCGTGAAGCGTGGCTACTACGTGGACAGGCCATTCACCTGCAAGTCTTGTGGTGTCTCGCAAGTCTGGACCGAGACACAACAGAAGTGGTGGTACGAGAGCGCGAAGGGCGATGTCTGGGCAGTGGCAGTCTTGTGCCGTCCATGTCGCCGGAGAGAGCAAGCTCGCCGCGCCGCTGCGCGAGAAGTCCATCTCTCGGGCTTGGCTAGCAAGAGGCGGAATGCGGCCTAACCCTTCGCTCGAGCGGACCCTCTCCGGCAAGGCGCCTTGGCCGCGAGGCGGTGAGGCCTATCATCCGCCTCGCGGCCAAGGCGCCTTGCCTCCGCGGCCCGCTCAGCTCAAACGTTAGGCCGCATACATGCACCGTTCGCGGGCTTCGATTCTCATTCGGCGGAGGCGGATTGCTGATGTACAAAAACGTTGAGCAGTTTGTCGAGCGCAGTCTCTTGACTTACCTGCAGGCACGCAACTTCAAGCTTGTCAAAAGCGACCGCTGGTTCTTTGGTCTCTTTGGTGGCAGAAGCCAAACTTGGCAATCTGCCACCGTTCGCGTCTTAGCTGCGGTTGAATATGACGGCCAAGGTACTGTTCACCTCTCATCCGTGAAGGCGCCAACGAGAACTCACCTAGCGGAGTATGTAATCGCCTTTCTGGAACGTCGCCCGGTAGAGCGCCTCCCTGACGAAGGGCTTGGTACGAAGCTTTCGTCGCACCACGAAGCCATCGCTGCCCTTTTGTCAGCGGATGGGTCCGATCGGGCCCAAGAGTTTTGCGACTGGGAGCGTCGGGAGAGCGAACGCATCTTCCGTGAGGCTACCGCCTTGTCCGTCAACTACGAGAGTCCAAGAGATGCGGCCTAACCCTTCGCTCGAGCGGACCCTCTCCGGCATGCCACCCCGGCCGCCCAGTGCGGTTTACCATGTTGCACCGGTCGGCCGAGGTGTCATGCCTCCGTGGTCCACTCAGCTCAAACGTTAGGCGTCAGAGTCCCCACCGAGCCGCGTCGCATCGATGCTCACC
>NZ_RCHJ01000114.1 GCF_004011805.1 Piscinibacter defluvii | reverse complement strand
GGCTCTCCTAAAATTCAAGTGGGTTGCCCTACGTGAGGGTTGATTGCTTGGAAGTTGAGCTTGCCGGCGATCAGGAAGATGACGGTCTTGATGGTGTCGAAGCTGCCGTAGCCGCGCGCGCGGCGTTTGGCGGCTTGGAACAGGCCGTTGATGGCCTCGAGGAAGCCGTTGGTCTGACGTGTCTGCGCCCAGGCGACGATGCCTTCGAGGTGCTTGCGGACCATGGCGGCGACCTCCTTCATCACGTCGACCTTGGAGCGCATGACGCAGCCGCACCAGTGCTGCAGCAGGCGGCGCAGTACGTTGACCTGCTTGTGTTCCATGGCCAGCCGCAGCCGCTCCTTGTAGGTCCAGGCGCGAGCGGTCAGGGTCAAGCGCGGCGCCGTGATCAGGGCGTGCAGGGCGGCCCCGGCCTGGGGCTTGAGGTCGAAGGCATCCTTGAGCAAGGTCCACCGCAGGCCCTTGAGCATGGCGCCTGCTGCGGGGTCGGCGCGTTGCTCGATGCGCCGTGTCTTGTCCACCGCGGCGCTGGCGTGAGCGATGACGTGGAACTTGTCGAACGTGATCCGCGCATCGGGCAGGTGCTCGCCCACGCCCTTGATGTAGGCGGCCGACATGTCGATGCTCACGCGCTCGATCTGCTGCGGCGGACAGCCGTGCCAGTCCAGGTGTTCGGCCAACTCGGCGATGACACCCGAGCCTCGGCCCTGGCCGACGAAGACCACCCGGCGTGCGTCGGCGTCGGCCGCCAGCGTCACGTACTGGTGCCCGCGCGAGCGGGAGGTCTCGTCGATGGCCAGCGAGGTGACGGCGCTGTAGTCGGCCAGGCCGCCGGCGATGTGCACGTAGCGACGGCACACGGCCAGCACCCGGTACTCCGACTCGCCCACGATGCGACCGACGGCTCGGAAGGGCATCTGCTGAGCCAGCATCAGGATCAGCGCCTCGAACAGCAGCGTGAAGCCGTTGAGCCGGCCCGCAAAGTCGGGATCGACCAGCCGCACGGCGCCGTGGGGCAGTCGCACCCGGGGCACTCGCACCTGAAGATGGCACTCATGCTGGAAGAAGTTCAGGTGCCGATAGGTCTTGGTGACGGTGTCGTGCACCGGGTGCTGGCCAGGGTGCCCGTTCACCGGGAAGCGCGTGCCGGGGGCAAAGTCCACCAGCACCGTCAGCCGCTTGGCCGCCTCGTCGAAATCCACCGACTTCACCGACCACGGCGCCTTGATCCCCAGCGCCGACTCGAACAGTTGCGTGCTCATCCCACCCCCGGCTTGATGCTTCCGGGGCGTAGGCTACCCACTCAAACTTCAGGAGAGGC
>NZ_RCHJ01000113.1 GCF_004011805.1 Piscinibacter defluvii | reverse complement strand
TGGGCACGTCGACCGAGTAGGTACCACCCGGCTGGACGGTGGCCAGCACCGTCTGCTGACCGCCGTTGGCATCGGTGACCACCAAGCTGATGGTGGCGCCGGTGGGCAGGTTGGTGGTGCCAGTGATGGTCGGCGTAGCGTCGTTGGTCAGCGTCGGCGCATCGACCGTGATGCTCGGTGCGGTGAGGTCGATCGCGCCCGCGTCGTTGGCGGTCGCAGCGTTCCCGGCGGCATCGGTGGCCGTGGCCACGACGGTGTAGCTGCCCTCGGCGAGAGGGTTGGGCACGTCGACCGAGTAGGTGCCACCGGGCTGGACCGTGGCGGAGAGGGTCTGGGCCACGCCATTGGCATCGGTGACCACCAGGCTGACAGTGGAGCCGACCGGCAAGTTGGTCGTGCCGGTGATCGTCGGCGTAGCGTCGTTGGTCAGCGCTGGGGCATCGACGGTGACGCTCGGTGCGGTCAGGTCGATCGCGCCGGCGTCGTTGGCCGAGGCGGCGTTGCCGGCCGCATCAGTGGCGGTGGCTACGACGGAGTAGTTGCCCTCGGCCAGAGGGTTGGGCACATCGACCGAGTAGGTGCCACCGGGTTGGACGGTGGCCAGCACCGTCTGCTGGACGCCGTTGGCATCGGTGACCACCAGGCTGACGGTCGAACCCGCGGGCAGGTTGGTCGTGCCGGTGATCGTCGGCGTCGAGTCGTTGGTCAGTGCCGGGGCATCGACGGTGATGCTCGGTGCGGTCAGGTCGATGGCGCCCGCATCGTTGGCGGTAGCAGCATTGCCGGCCGCATCGGTGGCGGTGGCAGCGACGGAGTAGTTGCCCTCGGCGAGTGGCGAGGGCACGTCGACCGAGTAAGTACCACCCGGCTGGACGGTGGCCAGCACGGTCTGCTGGACACCGTTGGCATCGGTGACCACCAGGCTGACGGTAGAGCCGGCCGGCAGGTTGGTCGTGCCGGTGATGGTCGGCGTGGCGTCGTTGGTCAGCGCCGGCGCATCGACGGTGATGCTCGGCGCGGTCAGGTCGATCGCGCCGGTGTCGTTGGCCGAAGCGGCGTTGCCGGCCGCATCGGTGGCCGTGGCCACGACGGAGTAGTTGCCCTCGGCGAGCGAAGTCGGCACATCGACCGAGTAGGTACCACCCGGCTGGACGGTGGCCAGCACCGTCTGCTGAACGCCGTTGGCGTCGGTGACCAACAGGCTGACGGTGGAGCCAGCCGGCAGGTTGGTCGTGCCGGTGATGGTCGGCGTGGCGTCGTTGGTCAGTGCCGGGGCATCGACGGTGATGCTCGGTGCGGTCAGGTCGATCGCGCCGGCGTCGTTGGCCGAAGC
>NZ_RCHJ01000112.1 GCF_004011805.1 Piscinibacter defluvii | reverse complement strand
TCCTCATGGACATCGAGGCCCTCATGGCCTCCACCGACATGGGGCTGTTCGACGCCGCCGCCACGCACTGATCAGCCCATGAGCGCCACCCTGATTCCCCGCAGCGGCGGCTCGATCGCGCGCCGCGTCTCGCTGATGGGTGCCGCGGCACTGGCGGCGGTGCTGTTCGGCGTCTCGGCCGTGATGAGCGTGGTCGCCACCGACCGCTCGCGCGAGCGCATCGTCACCTGGGTGGGCGACAAGGCCCAGTCGGTGGTCGATTCCAGCGACGCGTTCGACATGACCTCGAAGGTGATGGTCGAACGCCTGTTCGCCGTCTTCAAGCGCGACTTCGACGCCACCTTCGAACACGATCCGAAGACCGGCGACCTGAAGAGCTATGGTGCACCGATCGCCGGCCAGTTCGGCAGCGTCGACCAGTTCACCTCCTTCACCGGCGGCGTGGCCACGGTGTTCGGCCGCAAGGACGACGACTTCTGGCGCATCACCACCTCGCTGAAGAAGGAGAACGGCGAGCGCGCGATGGGCACGCCGCTGGGCAAGGGCCATCCGGCCTACGCGCTGCTGATGAAGGGTGAGCCCTACGTGGGCCGGGCCACGCTGTTCGGCAAGCCGTACATGACCCGCTACGAGCCGGCGCGCGACAAGGACGGCAAGGTGGTCGGCGCGCTGTTCATCGGCTTCGACCTCAGCCCCTTCCAGTCCTCGCTGGACCGGCTGGTCGCGCAGGCGAGCTTCTTCGAGACCGGCGGCACCTACGTGATCGACCCGAAGAAGTCGCCCGCCGAGGCGGTGTTCGTGGCGCACCCGAGCGCGCGCGGCAAGAAGGTCAAGGACCTGATGCCCGGCGCCGAGGACTTCCTGGCCCGGCTCGAGAAGGCCGAAAACGGCTTCGAGCGCCACGCGCTGCCGCTGCTGGCCGGCCAGGGCGACGACCGCTGGGCGGTGCTGCGCAAGAGCAGCACGACCGGCTGGTGGATCGTCAGCGAGGTCTCCGACCGAGAGGCGATGCGCACCCACTGGGCCACGCTGATCCCGTTCTGGGCGCTGCTCGCGGCGGCCGCGATCGGCCTCGGCCTCGGGCTGTTCTGGACGATGCGGCGCTGGGTCGGCCGGCCGCTGCAGCAGCTCGGCGCAGCGATCGGCACGATCGCCGGCGGCGACCTGACGCACCCGTTCGAGACGCGGCGCGACGACGAGATCGGCGCCCTGATCCGCCACGTCGAGGCGATGCGCCGCCAGCTGCACACCACGCTGTCCGGGGTGCGCGGCGCGGTCGAATCGATCAACACCGCCAGCGCGGAGATCGCCAGCGGCAACCAGGACCTGTCCGGCCGCACCGAGCAGGCCG
>NZ_RCHJ01000111.1 GCF_004011805.1 Piscinibacter defluvii | reverse complement strand
CCTCTGGGCCGAGGAGTCGCATGTGGTTCGTTTCGTGCGGCCTAACGTTTGAGCTGAGGCGACCGCCCCGGATTGGCGCTTGGGCCGCGAGGCCGATGATGACACTGGCGGGCTCGCGGCCCAAGTGCCAAGCCGTGGAGGGTCGCCTCGAGCGAAGGGTTAGGCGCCTCGCTCGCGCCGGCAGCTCGGTTGCCTTTGGCTCGACTCACTGATACTTGGCTGCCGTGATGAACTGGCTGAACGTCTCGCACCATACGATGACTGCGCTGTAGCGCGATGGATCGACTGACTCTGGGACGGGAACCACGAAGTTCTTGAAGGTCTTGATGTCGCCGACGCGAACCATGCTTGACTTCAGGCGTTGAAAGTCAGCCTCTGTTTCCACGAACTCCGGCGAGAGGTAGAGCTTGTAGTCGGGCCCAGGTGCCAGCTCGCCTGCGAAAGCTATGCTCTTGGAGCCGATGGACACGGCCCCTTCTCCCCAGTGCAGGGCGTCACTGTCCTTGAGGTCGCGGCGGAACGTACCGGAGTAGCGGGCTGAACTCGCCTGCGCAGCGACCTCGCTGCTAGAAGGCGCGGCAGGGGCGATGAGGATGGGCAGCGTGTAGATGCCGAGCGCGAAACTGAGAGCAACGGCCAGCACATGCGAGGCAATCAAGAGCAGCTTCTTCATAAGCGCAGCGCTCCGAGACGATGGCGTTTGAGGCGCCTAACGTTTGAGCTGAGGCGACCGCCGCGGGTTGGCGCTTGGGCCGCGAGGCGGATGATATGAACAACTGCCTCGCGGCCCAAGTGCCAAGCCGTGGAGGGTCGCCTCGAGCGAAGGGTTAGGCCTCACAGCCAGCGCCGAACTTGAGCCGTGTAGGAGGCGTACTCGCTCCCGAACTTGGCAAGAAGAGCTCGCTCCTCGGGCTGGATCTGATAGAGCGTGATGTAGCCGATGAACACAGGCAGGCCTAGAAGTGCGCTGGCCGCACCGAAGGCGACGAAGCAACCGAGCAAGACGAACACGATGCCAACATACATTGGGTTTCGCGTGAACCGGTAGATGCCGCTCGTGACCAGTGAGGTAGCGCGATCGGGATGTAGCGGATTGACCGTAGTCTTTGCGCGCTTGAACTCACGCATGCCAGCGCTGCTGACGACTCCGCCCAACGACGCTACAAATAGGCCCGAAAGCGCGGGCCAGGGTACCTCGAACCGAATCAGCGGCCACCACCGCGCGAGAACCCACATTCCCGCCCCAACGAGCAGGGCGACGACTGGCGGTGGAATTCGATTCTCGAGGGGGCGCACCGTCGTTCCTCGTGAGGCCTAACGTTTGAGCTGAGGGGACCGCACCGGTATGGCGCTTGGCCCGCGCGGGGG
>NZ_RCHJ01000110.1 GCF_004011805.1 Piscinibacter defluvii | reverse complement strand
TCCTCATGGACATCGAGGCCCTCATGGCCTCCACCGACATGGGGCTGTTCGACGCCGCCCACTGAGCCCCTCCCCCCACCGAAAGGACCCCGCCGTGTACCTGCGCCCCCTCATCGCCGCCGCTGCGGCCGCTGCCTGCTTCTGCGCCGTCGCCAAGGACGGCAACGCCACCGCCGACGAGGCCACCACCATGGTCAAGAAGGGCATCGCCTACATCAAGTCCAACGGCAAGGACAAGGGCTACGCCGAGATCAGCAACAAGGCCGGCCAGTTCACCGACCGCGACCTCTACCTGGTGGTCTACGGCCTGGACGGCACGGTGCGTGCGCACGGCGCCAACGAGAAGATGATCGGGAAGAACCTGATCGAGCTGAAGGACGTGGACGGCAAGCCCTTCGTCAAGGAGCGTGTCGAGCTGGCGCAGAGCAAGGGCACGTTCTGGCAGGACTACAAGTTCACCAACCCGGTGAGCAAGAAGATCGAGCCCAAGAGCATGTACTGCGAGCGGCTGGAAGACAGCGCGGTGTGCGGCGGCATCTACAAGTGAGGCCGCGGCCCCGCCGGACGACCCCATGAAACTCTCCACGAAGCTGCTCGCCGCCCCGCTGCTGACTGCCGGTGTCGTGCTGGGCATCGGGCAGTTGAACACCTGGTGGACGACTCGCGAGGCGCTCGGCGCGCAGCAGGTCGTGCGCGACGGCTTCGAGCAGTTCCGCACCCTCAGCACGCTGCAGCAGCAGCTCGGCCAGACCCATGCCGGCGTGTACCGCAGCGTGGCGATCATGGGGTCGCTGGACGACGCCAAGGTCAAGGCCCTGCGCGCAGACCTGGCGCGCCAGGTGGCCGCGATCAAGCAATCCATCGCCGCGCTGGACGGGCAGGCGCAGGCCGGCAACGACTTCGCGACCCGGGCCGACAAGTACCTGGCACAGGCCGACATGGCGATCGACATGTCGTCGGTCGACCCGAACACCGGCATCGCCGCGCTGCGCAGCGCCGACGAGTCCTACGCCGCGCTCGGCCAGGCGCTGGCCTCGATGGTCGCGCAGCTCGACGCGCAGTCGGGCAGCGCCACCGCCACGGCCAATGCCAGCGTGCAGCGCATCTCGCTGCTGCTGGGCCTGCTGGGCCTGCTGGCCGCCGGCGCGGCGGTCGGCCTGTCGTGGCTGACCCAGCGCCGCCTGGTGGCCGACCTGAACCGCGCGGTGGCAGTCACGGGCGCGGTCGCCGCCGGCGACCTGCGCGTCCAGGTGCACAGCGACCGGCGCGACGAGGTCGGCGAGCTGCTGCGCGCGCTCGGCGCGATGGCCGGCCAGCTCGGCCGTTCGCTGGCCACGGTGGCCGACTCGGCCGGCGCGATCCGGCACGCCAGCGCGGAGATCGCCAGCGGCAACCAGGACCTGTCCGGCCGCACCGAGCAGGCCG
>NZ_RCHJ01000109.1 GCF_004011805.1 Piscinibacter defluvii | reverse complement strand
ATCGGCCTCGCGGCCCAAGCGCCAACCCGTGGCGGTCGCCTCAGCTCAAACGTTAGGCCGCATGAGAGCCGTCAAAGCATCTCGCTGCACTCTTGAACCGCTGGTGGTGGCTCATGCCCGCGAGATGTTCGAAGTGCTCTCCGATCCGGCGATCTACGAGTTCGAGAACGAACCGCCACCGTCGGAGGCTTGGCTCGCTGAGCGCTATGCAAGGCTTGAGAGTCGTGCCTCCTCGGATGGGAGCCAAGTCTGGCTCAACTGGGTCTTGCGCTTGCCCGGCGGCGAGCTTGTGGGCTATGTCCAGGCGTCGGTGCTGCGCTCCGGGTCAGCACTGGTCGCGTACGAGTTGGCCAGTAGCCATTGGCGCAAGGGCATCGGCAGTTGTGCCGTATCGGCCATGCTGGAAGAACTTCGAACGAACTACGGTGTCAGCCTATTCGCGGCCGTGCTCAAGGCCGCCAACTACAGGTCGCTCGGGTTGCTGCGTAGCCTCGGCTTCCAATCCGCGTCGCCGCACCAAGTGGTCGAGTTCGGTGCCGAGCCAGACGAGGCGGTCATGGTCAAGCCGGCGGCTTCCACCGGGCATGCGGCCTAACCCTTCGCTCGAGGCGACCCTCCACGGCTTGGCACTTGGGCCGCGAACCCGTGGTGCATATCATCGGGCTCGCGGCCCAAGCGCCAATCCGCGGCGGTCGCCTCAGCTCAAACGTTAGGCGGCAAACAGCAATACACATGTCCGCGTCAAGCCCCCAGCCGGAGCCACCTGCTGGACTCCTACCTCTGATTGCAACCGGCACAGTCTCCGGTGGAGTCGGCTTGCTATTTCTTGCTGTTGGCGCTGAGAGCACGCTACTCCTGCTCTTCATGCTCGGCCTCATCTACCCACTGGCCGCTGCGTTTCTGGCCCCGAGCCTGTTCGTACTCTTGCGGGCACTTCGCACGCGGGCACGGCCACTCCTGCTTGCTTCAGTGGCACTTTGCGTCCTGGTTGCACTATGGGTGTACGCCCTAGTTACGGGCATATTCTCGTACGCCCAACCGGTAGTCACGATCTTGTGGGCCTCGTCGCTTGCATACGCCGTATTGGCCTTCTTGCTGGGCGCAACTCTTCAACGCACAAGCAATCACTCGCGCACATAGACCAACACCAATGCGTCAGTCATGACGAGCCGACCACATCTTGATTGCGCCACCGCATGGGCGCGAGTGCCGCCTAACCCTTCGCTCGAGGCGACCCTCCACGGCTTGGCACTTGGGCCGCGAACCCGTGGTGCATATCATCGGGCTCGCGGCCCAAGCGCCAACCCGCGGCGGTCGCCTCAGCTCAAACGTTAGGCAGCACAAGAACCGTCATGCGCTACGTCCTCGCGGACTCGGAGCTCGAGTTCAGTGCAATACGAGCGCAAGGCCCCGGCGGTCAGCACGTCAAT
>NZ_RCHJ01000108.1 GCF_004011805.1 Piscinibacter defluvii | reverse complement strand
CTCAGCTCAAACGTTAGGCCTCACAGGGAAACGCCGTGCCGGTCGGGTACTCAGGAACGCCGCTGCTCAAGAAGCTCGGGCTGAAAGAGACGACCCGCCTGGTCGTGATCAACGAGCCCGCAGAGTACGCCGCGCTACTCGGGCCGCTGCCGAAGGGTTTGGAAAGACAGAGCGCACCGTCGAAGACAACCAACCTCGTTCATGTCTTCGTTACCAAGCGGCAAGAGCTGGCGCGCAGTCTCGCAGCGCTCAGAAGCAAACTCAACGCCGATGCAGCCGTCTGGATCTCGTGGCCGAAGAAGTCTTCCAAGGTTCCGAGCGAGGTCACCGAAGACACCATTCGCGAAATCGCCCTTCCGCTCGGGTTCGTGGACATCAAGGTCTGCGCGGTCAGCGAAGTGTGGTCGGGCCTCAAGCTCACCGTCCGCAAGGAGTTGCGCAGCAACGAGTGAGGCCTAACCCTTCGCTCGAGGCGACCCTCCACGGCTTGGCACTTGGGCCGCGAGGCCGTGGTGCATATCATCGGCCTCGCGGCCCAAGCGCCAATCCGCGGCGGTCGCCTCAGCTCAAACGTTAGGCCGCATGCAACTATCGGATCGTGCCCTCGTGGCCTTGTACTGGGAGGCGCGCGCAGCCTCGCCACAGTTGGCCGCTCAAGCGCTGCTTCCCGCATTCATTGCAATGCAGGAGGCGGGTCTCGGCACGTTCTTTCTGAAGGCACGCTCGCGCAAACGCGCCGAGTCGACAGCCTTCGTCCCTTCTCTCTCATCCCTCGGCAAGTTGCTTGCGCGAGGCGTGAACCGTCGAGACCTCGACGGGGGAACTATTCCTGAGCTTGGCCTTTCCGCCAGCCTTTGGTCAGGTGGCCCCGACGAAGAGTCCTTCCACCTTTCCGTTCACGTTGGCAGTACCTCGCCACACGCAAAGAACTGCCTCCTACTTGAACTTCCAGCGTCTGGCCCGTTTGCACTACACCGGCAACCGGCCAAAGTGCAAGCGCTCTTCGCCAAGCTCGTGGAGGTTCTGAACCCAAGCCAAGGCGTGGTGTGCGAGCCGAGTGCTATCCGTTGGGATGGAGCAGCCCTGTCGCCAGGCATCCCCAGCCTCGTGCAGTACAAGAATGCGGCCTAACCCTTCGCTCGAGCGGACGGCCAACGGCATGGCACACTGGCCGCGAGGCGCCGCGGTACATGTTGCACCTCGCGGCCAGTGCGCCACGCCGTTGGCCGCCGCTCAGCTCAAACGTTAGGCGTCGGACCACCCCAAATGACCATCTGCGCACCAAGCGTCTACGTCAGACACACCGGAACCCGCAAGGGCCGCGGGGCCTACGCCGCACGAGCTCACGTCGCCGGCGAGTTGGTTGAGTCTTGCCCTGTGATCCTGCTGTCCAACGCCTATGCGTCTATCCCGGAGGAAGTGCGCAGCTTGTTGTT
>NZ_RCHJ01000107.1 GCF_004011805.1 Piscinibacter defluvii | reverse complement strand
GCCTCTCTTGAATTCCGAGTGGGTTGATCCCAGTGGTGGTTGGTGTTGGGGCTGGCGCGCGGGGTCAAGGGCGGGCGTCAGCCCGGCGAAGCGGACCCTTGACGCCGGGTGTCAGCCGATACGCTGGCCGTCATGGCCGATGCGGCATGCTGACGCATCGGCCATGAGGAGCAGGAGCGTTTGTCATGCATGACAGGTTGTTCGAAGCGGCGCTGGGCATTGCGCCGCCGTGGTTCGTCGCCGGGGTGCGCTTCGACGAGGCCAGCAAGGTGCTGACGGTGGGCATCGACTACGCCGCGGGCAGCCGCTTCGGCGTTGCGGGCGTGGCCGGCGAGCACCCGGTGCACGACACGCTGACCAAGCGCTACCGGCACCTGAACTTCTTCCAGCACGAATGCGTGCTCGAAGTGCGCACGCCGCGGGTGAAGCTGCCCGACGGTGCGGTGCGCCTGGTCGAGCCGCCTTTTGGCGGCAAGCTGTCGGGCTTCACGCTGCTGTTCGAAGCGCTGGTGCTGATGCTGGCGCCGCAGATGCCCTTTGCTGCGGTGGCGCGCATCGTGGGGCTGTCGCCGTATCGGGTGCTGGCGATTTGCCGCCGTTACGTTGCGCTGGCGCTGCAGGCCGCCGACTTCAGCGCCGTCAAGGCGCTGGCCGTCGACGAAACCTCGCGCGCAAAAGGCCACGACTACATCACGCTGGCCGCCGATGCCGAGCAACGCCGCGTGCTGGCCGTGGCCCCGGGGCGCGAAGTCAAGACCGTGGCGGCCATCGCCGACGAACTGGCCGCGCACGGCTGCCCGCCCGAGCAGATCGAGTCGGTCAGCATCGACATGTCGCCGGCGTTCATCAAGGGCTGCACCGAGGAGCTGCCCAACGCGCGCATCACCTTCGACAAGTTCCACGTCGTCTGGCACGCCAACGCGGCGCTGGACAAGATGCGGCGCATCGAGCAGCGCGCCGACAAGTCGCTCAAGGGCCTGCGCTGGACGCTGCTGAAGGACCGCGCCAGCCTCAGGCCCGAGGCCGCCGCCGATCTGGACGCGCTCGTCGCCCGGATGACCACGCTGCGCACGGCGCGCGCCTGGGTCTACAAGGAGCAGCTGCGCGAGATCCTCGAGCGCAAGCAGATCAACGTCGTGCGCTCGATGCTGCAGCACTGGTGCAACTGCGTCATGCGCTCCAAGGTCGAGCCGATGAAGGAGGTCGCCGCGCTGGTGCGCCGCCACCTCGAGGGCATCGTGGCCTGGGCGCAGACCCGCCAGACCAACGGCTTCCTCGAGGCGCTCAACGGGCTGTTCCAGGCCGCCAAGCGCCGCGCGCGCGGCTTCACCCGCTTCGACACGATCAGGACCGTGATCTTCCTGATCGCCGGCAAGCTCGACTTCCGCGCGGTCAACCCTCATGCCCGGTGACCCACTCGAAATTCAACAGAGCCTT
>NZ_RCHJ01000106.1 GCF_004011805.1 Piscinibacter defluvii | reverse complement strand
GGCGATGTCCCGCTCGCTGTTGAACCGTGACCGGTGACGGCTCCTCGGTGGACATGCTACGCGGCCTTCAAGACGGCGCCGTTGTCGCTTTCGGGGCGACGGCCATCCAGGGCCTTGAGGAGGGTGCGCATCTGGCCGCAGCCACGCAGCTTGCGCATTCGCGTGGCCGCGTCGCTGAGCGCGCTGGCCACCCAGCGCAGCACCATCTGCCCGTCGCCCCAGCGCTTGACGTTGCGGCTGTAGTGCGCCACCGAGCCGTTCAGGTTCTCGATGGGGTTGGTCGTGCGCAGCGTGCGGTACAGCGCCCCGGTGATGCCCAGTGCCTGGACGGTCAGCGTCTCCTCCAGGCCCTCGCGCAGACTGGCCGCCGCACCCGGGTGCCTGGCCTGCAGCGCGGATGCCAGACGGCCGAGTTGCTTGCGCGCCAGTTCGGCGTCCGAGGCCGACCAGGCGTCCTTCAGGGCCCGCTTGACGCCGGCGTGCATGTCTTCGGGCAGGTGCTCCAGCACGTTGCGGCGCTTGTGCTCCTGGCAGCGCTGGAGGAGCGCGCACGCGCCGAAGGTCTGGACGATGGCCTTGCGCAGCGCCTTGCCGCCGTCGATCACCCACAGCCGCATGCGTTGGGCATCCAGCCCGCGCTCGACCAGGTCCGACAGCAGCGAGACGACCACCCGCGTGGCCTCGGTGGAGCCCTCGCGCAGCCCCAGGACGTGCTTGTCTCCTTGGGCGTCGATGCCCAGCGCCAGCAGGATGACGCGGTCGCGGAAGTGGATGCCGTCGATCATCACGACGGGCAGGTCCAGATCGCCCAGGGGCCGTGCGAGCCACTGTGCCAGCTGCTGCTGGCTGAGCTGCACGAAGCGGCGCGACACCGCGCTCTTGGAGGCCGCACGCGGCCGGTGTGCCGCCGGCACCGGCTCCTGGGTGCTGGCGTAACGCCGAGTCGACACACCCGCGGCGATGGCGGCCATCGTGGCGGCGTCCAGCGGGTCGCGGCCAGCAGCCCACTCGAAGCTGCGCAGTGACAACTCGCCCTCGGTCGTCGAGCGTGCCCGCGGTCGCCGTACGGCGATGCGCTGGCCGCCCAGCACGACCTGGCTGGCGGTGGTGCCGCCGCGCACGGCGCGCCGGCCAGCGTCCGGCACGCCCTTGGGGCCGCACAGCGCGATCCTGTCGGCTTCCATCATCGCGGCCAGCACCTTCTGGCCAGCGTCGATGCACAGGCCCAGGAAGGCGTGGCGAACATCGCGCAGAACACCCTGCACGGGCAGCGAGATCTGGACCTGCGAAGCAGGCATGGCCCGCAGCGCGGGCTTCGTGTGAGACTTCACTCTGGTGGCTCCTTCGGTTGCTTGTGAGGCAACCCGCATGCTCGCGCATGCGGGTCGAAGGAGCCGCCACCTCAGCTCATGCGTTCAACAGACTCCGGGACATCGCC
>NZ_RCHJ01000105.1 GCF_004011805.1 Piscinibacter defluvii | reverse complement strand
CATCCGCCTCGCGGGCCAAGCGCCTTCCCGGCTCCGGCCCCTCAGCTCAAACGTTAGGCCACACACCGGTGCTCCGATTCAGGCCCCTCTTCGCTGAAGACCAAGACATGCTTTGGCATTGGCTTCACGTGGCACTCTGGGATCCGCCGCCCGCCGGGCTCCGTCCCATCGAAGTCCTTCAGGTCCCGGGTGTGCGCATCTATGCCGAGCACTGGGGCAAGCCTACAGACGTCGGAGTCGTCGCACAGGTGAATGGAACTGACGCGGGCGCCTGCTGGGTGCGCCTGCTACCCGTCGGTGTCGGGCTAGCATCTGTCGATGCCCAGACGCCCCAACTCGGCATCGCACTCGAACCGGAGTTCCAACATCGAGGCTACGGTCGGCCGCTCATGCTCGAGACTCTTCGAGCCGCGGCTCTGGCCGGCTATCGTCAGGTGTCACTCACGGTTCATCCCGAGAATCCAGCGCAGTACATGTACGAGAGCTGTGGCTTTCGCAAGGTCGAGCAGCGCAACACTTACCACCTCATGGTGGCGAGTGTGGCCTAACCCTTCACTCGAGGCGACCCTCCACGGCTTGGCACTTGGGCCGCGAGGCCGTAGTTCTTATCATCGGCCTCGCGGCCCAAGCGCCAACCCGCGGCGGTCGCCTCAGCTCAAACGTTAGGCCTCGCAGCAAGCAGCAGGCGAGCGCTCCGGCAAGAAGTGAATTCAAAGCCTGGCAATTCAGCGCCTCAGGTCCAGGAGAGCGACGCCATGTTCGCCGGTCGAGCGCAAGGTGTCGGAGCCCTTGGCACGCATCAGGCCCGAGCCTTTCGGTTCGCGAGAAGCGGCTACAGGTCACTCGTCTTCCGCAGGGTCACAGCGAACTCAGCGAACATGAGGTTCCCACCTCGCGTGGAGCGAGCCGCCCGTCCGCTGGCGGTCGGCGAACCCTTCGTTGCCCTCGAACGAGAAATGCACTCCCATCGCCGCCGCCAAGCGCCTGGTGTTCTGGCGCTCAGCCACCGCAGGAGCACAGGGTCGCCAGAGGAAGGCCCTTCGCCTTCAAGCCCGAGCGGGGCACCGCGAGCGAGGCCTAACCCTTCGCTGGAGGCGACAGCCACCGGCTTGGCGCTTGGCCCGCGCAACGGCCAGTGTCATCATCCGTCGCGCGGGCCAAGCGCCAATCCGGCAGCTGCGCCTCAGCTCAAACGTTAGGCCGCACACACCCCCACCGTGACTGCTCGGCTTGTCTTTGAACCACTACGCGTCGGACATCTGGACGAGTTGGCCGTCACGCTGTTGCACGCAACCGTGTACCAGCACATCGAAGATGAGGTTCCGTCGCTCAGCGATTTCAAGCTTTCCCTGTCCCGCGCACTTGCCGGTCCACCAGCCCGCGCCGTCGGCCAAACTTGGTTGAACTACCTGGTGCGCGACGCTGGCACCAATGCCATGCTCGGCCGGCTCGAGGCCACAGTTCACGATTCCCTCGCCGAAGTTGCCTTTCTCTTCGGTCC
>NZ_RCHJ01000104.1 GCF_004011805.1 Piscinibacter defluvii | reverse complement strand
CGCTGTTCATCGTCGGCACACACAAGCGGAATGAAAGTGTGTGGCTCAGGTTCGGTTCCGGGCGTCCGTAAAGGCGTGCGTTCGCAATTGGATGCTGAGGCCTAACCCTTCGCTCGAGCGGACCCTCTCCGTCCCGGCCGCCCAGTGCGGTTTACCATGTTGCACCGGGCGGCCGGGGCGTCATGCCTCCGCGGGCCGCTCAGCTCAAACGTTAGGCCTCACGCACCACGTACGCTGCCTGCCCCCAGCACGCTTAGCCCATCAAATGCGCCGCAAGATACCAACACCCCACCGAGTACAAGAGGGAGCCTTGCGCGGTCGATCACTGACCGCTGAACAGTACGCTCACTACCGCGCTGCCCATCGGCGGCTTCTCTCAGTGGTGCTACTGGCGATCGTCTTCTGCGTTGGCGTAGTGCTTGTTGACAGGCTCGTCTCACTAGAGCCGTTTGGCCTGTACATCACAATCGCCTGGTTTCCGATAGTCGGCATATGCATCTGGGGAATGGCACTGTTCCGATGCCCCGTGTGCCGCAGTACGCCGCGAGCAAGATCCATCAGCTTCACGTCGAGCAACGTGACCTACTCGTCAATGCTTGCACTATGTCCGACGGAGTGCTCGTTCTGTGGGGTCCGGTTTGCACCCGTCTCGTCCCAAGGTGAGGCCTAACCCTTCGCTCGAGGCGACCCTCCACGGCTTGGCACTTGGGCCGCGAGCCCGTGGTGCCTATCATCGGTCTCGCGGCCCAAGCGCCAACCCGTGGCGGTCGCCTCAGCTCAAACGTTAGGCGTCACGAGGAACACCGATGGTTGTCCGCGTTGTAAGGCTCGGCACGCCAAGAGCGGAGAACGAAGGCCTCCGTATCGGAACGGTTCGCCGTCCTCCGCGTGGCGTTCCCAAGGCTGAGTTCGCGAGCCAGAACTGGTACGACGTCTGGTTCCCCAACCTGGCGCCGAGCGTCGAAACTATGAAGCTTGGGCAGGAAGCCGAGACTCCAGCCCAATGGTCCGCGTTTGTTCGCAGGTACCGAGCGGAGATGGCTACACCCGAGAACAGCCATTCAATCAGCCTCCTCGCGGCGCTTTCGAAGCAGACCAACTTCTCCGTGGGCTGCTACTGCGAGCAAGAAGAACATTGTCATCGATCAGTGCTTCGAGAGTTGCTTGCTTCCGCCGGCGCCAAGTTGGAACCTCACAGTCGCTGACACGCGGTGACGCCTAACCCTTCGCTCGAGGCGACCCTCCACGGCTTGGCGCTTGGGTCGCGAGCCCGTGGTGCACATCATCGGACTCGCGGCCCAAGCGCCAATCCGCGGCGGTCGCCTCAGCTCAAACGTTAGGCCGCAGGAGGCCACCACTTGCGCCGCTCGCACGTCCTTGCCGCACTCTGCTCCTTCATCGCTACTGCGACCGTAGGTGCAGCTCAAGTTGGAGCCGACGGCGCGCTCCGCGTCGAAGATTCAGTCACATTGGTTGTTCACACCGCCGCTGACTGCCCCGTCTGCAAAGCTTGGCGTGAGTCCAGCGC
>NZ_RCHJ01000103.1 GCF_004011805.1 Piscinibacter defluvii | reverse complement strand
GCGCGCGGTCCTTCGCCAGGCGCGCGGGTGTCCGCAGGGACACCCGCACGTCCGGGCTCAGCCCTTGGCCGCGCAGGGTCGGTTGTCGTTGCGCGCGCTCGCGCCGGCCGACTGCAGGAAGCCGGCCATCACCTGCGAGCGGATCGCGTAGTTGATCTTGGCCGACTGGCTCTGGTCGACGTTGATGAAGGTGTTGACACCGACCACGCGGCCGCAACCGTCGACCAGCGGGCCGCCCGAGTTGCCCTTGGCGATCGACGCGGTGTGCACGATCAGCGGCACGCCACCCTGGCCGGCCTGCAGCGACTGCACGGCGCCCTGGGTCAGGTTCAGGTCGGGCGCGGCGGACACGTCGCCCTTGAGCAGGCGCTGGAAGTTGGAGTCGCCCTGCAGCACCACGCCCGGGTAGCCGGCCGCGACCACGTTGGCCAGCTTGCCGACCTCCAGCGCCATGTCCAGCGTGCCGGCCGCCGCACCTTCGTCCATGCGCAGCAGCGCGAAATCGGCCGCACCCGGCGTCGAGCTGGCGGTGGCGCTGAGCACGCTGGCGCGGCGCAGCGAGCCGAGTGCCTTGCTGGTCAGGAACAGGCGCTTGCCCTGGCTGTTCTCGACCACGTGGCGGTTGGTCACCAGCAGGTTCGGCGTGATGAAGAAGCCGGTGCCGGTGCCCAGGTCGTTCGGCCCGGCGACGATCACGATCGCCGTGGCCTGCTCGAGCCGCTGCGCCAGCGCCGCGCCGCCGAGGGCCGGCGCCTCGCCGCCGGTCGGAAGCGGCGGCTGCGCCGGCGCCGCGGCGCTCGGGCCCGAGGCCGCCGGGCCCGGCACGCCGTCGGTCGGCTGCAGGCTCTGCCCGGGCGGGCACTCGGTGGGTTCCTTCGGGCCGGCGCGGGCAAGCTCCTCGCCGAGCGCCTTCTGGCGCTCCAGCAGTGCCTGCAGGCGCGCACGCTGGTCGTCGAGCGCGCCCTGCTGGCGCGACTGCCACCACCACCAGGCCGCCAGTGCGAGCAGCAGCAGGAGGAGTGCTGCGCCGGCGAGCAGCATCCAGCGCTTCCTGCCCGACGGGCTGCCCTGGCTCACGGTCTGGTTCATCGCCTCCCCTTGGCGTCGTGCCGGCGGACAGTCTACTCAAGTTGCTTGCGGCACCGCGTGCACACAGTACAGTCGTGCGCCGCCGCGCGATCTCGGGCGGACGCACAAGAACATGCCGCCAGGGAGCCCCGCTTGCCGCAAGGCCTGACCCGAACCCGTGCCGACGCCGGCCAGGCGCTGCAGGTCGGCGGCCGCACGCTGACGGCGGCGCACGAGCAGATCGTCGGCGTGCTGCGCAGCCGGCTGGGCCAGAACCACGCCGAGCTGCTGGCCCTGCCCAAGCCCGACGCCGACGGCGGCATCGCCTGGAGCACCAACCTCGCCGGCGCGGTGACGCCGGCCGCGCAGCTGCCCGAGGACGAACGCGGCAAGCTGCAGCAGCGCGCCGAACGCTTCCTCGGCGAGATCCGCGGCCTGGCGCAGCAGCTGCGCGGCGAGGGCCCGGCCTCGGCGGTGCTGGCGCAGATGCTCGAGCAGGCCACGCG
>NZ_ML137208.1:1054-1686 GCF_004011805.1 Piscinibacter defluvii | reverse complement strand
CGCCTCGCGGGCCAAGCGCCTTCCCGGCTACGGCCCCTCAGCTCAAACGTTAGGCCGCATGGTCGCCCAGCTAGTACTCAGCCAGCAAAGCAAAGAGCCGGAAAGGCACCCGTATGCGTCGTAGCCCCTGGCTGGCAGTTCCGGCCTCACTGGTCACCAAGTTCGTCATTGCGGCTCTTTTGATCCTGATGCTTACGTCCGCGGGCATGGCGGTGCCGACACTAAGCCCCCAAGACGGTGCAAGCTGGTACATGCTGATGGCAGCGAACCTTCTGAGCGCTGTTGTGGCTGGTGCCGTCTGTGCTCGTCTCTCAAGTCCGCGCGACAGAATTGCTCCGTCGGTGGTAGCCGTCTTGCTGTTGGTATCCGCAGTTGCGGCGACTCCTCCTCAAGAAGCCAGTATCCTGCAGCTACTGTTGTGGGCGCTGGGTGCACCAGTTGGCATAGCCGTTGGCACTTTGCTCATGTGGCGCGTAAGGAATGCGGCCTAACCCTTCGCTGGAGCCGACTCGCACCGGCATGGCACTTGGCCCGCCAACCGGTCTGGTCCATCATCCGGTCGTCGGGCCAAGCGCCACGCCGGCGCTCGCGCCTCAGCTCAAACGTTAGGGCGCACGCAAAACCTTTGGTTG
>NZ_ML137208.1:0-1044 GCF_004011805.1 Piscinibacter defluvii | reverse complement strand
GAACCTTCGCCGTTGGAAGTTTGGCGCTTCAGGTTCTGCATTCGTCGCTGCCCTGCCAAGGCTCGTTCCGGCCGCCCGTCCGTTGGCGGGCGGCGAACCGCAGGTGCTCGGGGCAGAGATCTACGCCCGCTTGCTGCCACGTGCGCTCGGTGTGGCCAAAGAGTTCGTTTCCAGGTCCCTCCAGGCTGGCTCGAGCGCAGGTTGAGAGAACAACCCCATTCCATCCCGGCCCGGCCTTCTTCGCGCAGTCAGCAGCCCCGAGTGCGCCCTAACCCTTCGCTCGAGCGGGACCTCCGCCGGCAAGGCACTTGGCCCACGAGGCGCTCGCTGTCATCATCCGCCTCGCGGGCCAAGTGCCTTCCCGGCTACGGCCCCTCAGCTCAAACGTTAGGCGTCGAAGAGGAAGCGCTTTGTCGTGTGACCACGGGGCGTCGATACCATCGACCTCTTCTAAGCCGAGTTTCTATGGACGTCTACTGCCGGCTTGGCCAGCGGAAGTCTAAACAGTGATGGAACTCACCAGAGTCCTCGAACAGATCAACAACCTAGACAGCCGAGAGGCCGTCCGGCAGTTCGGCCCTAAGTGGTCAATCGTCGTTGTCAGCCCTTCGCTGCAGGTCGTAGCCGTCGGTCGCTACAAAGTGCGACCAAGCCTGCTCGCGGTGGACGAGTTGCTTGCGCCTCATAGGGGTTGTGCGTACTTCTACGCAACGCCTGGCATGTACGACACACGTGACGCCTTGGAATCAAGAGTTCAGGCCTGCGAAGAGGCGTTTCGGGATCGGTAGCGCCCCCCCAGCCGAGACAGGCAAATTCACTGCTCTGAGGTCCGCGACGACGCCTAACCCTTCGCTCGAGGCGACCCTCCACGGCTTGGCACTTGGGCCGCGAGGCGCTTGTTCTTATCATCCGCCTCGCGGCCCAAGCGCCAATCCGTGGCGGTCGCCTCAGCTCAAACGTTAGGCGTCACGATGGCAATCTCGCGCACCTCAAC
The DNA here is from genome assembly GCF_004011805.1 of Piscinibacter defluvii. GTDB lineage: Bacteria > Pseudomonadota > Gammaproteobacteria > Burkholderiales > Burkholderiaceae_C > Piscinibacter > Piscinibacter defluvii. The sequence continues at coordinate 50 of NZ_ML137208.1, read as the reverse complement.
CGACGATGAGCTCCTGGCAGAGGTTCGGGCTTGGATACAGCAGCTGTCGG
>NZ_RCHJ01000100.1 GCF_004011805.1 Piscinibacter defluvii | reverse complement strand
TCATCCGCCTCGCGGCCCAAGCGCTCCACCGCTGGGGTCGTCTCAGCTCAAACGTTAGGGCGCACACGAACCCCACGCTGCAGTCGTCGCGCTTTAGCTGCGTCGTCGCCAGCTTGGCCTAGCACGGAGCGTCTCCACGCACGGCCCACGGAGTCCATGCCGCTCGGACGGTCGCCGCGCTTCGGGGCCACCTCGGCCAAGCGCCTCGGAAGGTTTGCGCCTTTGCCCTTCGTGAACCTGCACCGTTGGACGGTTGTCGCCTGAACTTCGGTTTTCGTCGCTGCCCTGCCAAGGCTCGTGCCGGCCGCCCGTCCGCTGGCGGGCGGCGAACCGTCGGAGTTCAGGGCCGAGTTCTCGGCTGGCTTGCCGCCACGTGCGCCCGGTGTGGCCAAAGAGTTTGTTGCCGGGCTGCTGGTCGGCGGCTGGAGCGCTGGCAAACAAGACAATCCAAGTCCAGTTCTTTCCAGCCGTCTTGGCCCAGCCAGCAGCCCCGAGTGCGCCCTAACCCTTCGCTGGAGCGGGACCTCCGCCGGGAAGGGACTTGGCCCGCGAGGCGCTCGCTGTCATCATCCGCCTCGCGGGCCAAGTGCCTTCCCGGCTCCGGCCCCTCAGCTCAAACGTTAGGCCTCGCAGCTACCAGCAAGCGAGCGCTCCGGCAAGAAGTGACTTCAGAGCTTGGCGATTCAGAGTCCAGCGAGTCAGCGGCTTGGGTCCAGGAGAGCGACGCTATGTCCGCCGGTCGAGCGTAACGTGTCGGAGCCTCTCGCACGCAGCAGGCCTGAGCTTTTCGGTTCGAGTCGAGAGCAGCTACAGGTCACTCGTCATGCGCAGGGTCGCAGCGAACTCAGCGGACTCAGCGAACATGAGGCTCGTGTCTCGCGTCGAGCGGGCCGCCCGTCCGTTGGCGGGCGGCGAACCTTCCGTTGCCCTCGGACGAGAATCGCACTCGCCTCGCCCCCGCCAAGCGCCTGGTTTTCTAGCGCCAAGCCACTGCACGAGCGCAGGGCCATCAAGAGAAAACCCGTCGCCTTCAAGTCGCAGCAGCGCGTGGAGAGCGAGGCCTAACCCTTCGCTCGAGGCGACAGCCACCGGCTTGGCACTTGGCCCGCGCACCGGCCAGTGTCATCATCCGTCGCGCGGGCCAAGCGCCAATCCGGCGTCTGCGCCTCAGCTCAAACGTTAGCCGTCATGCACGAGACGCTGCTGCCACCCGAGTTCCGCGGTGGTCGCCTTCGCCGTCTTCACCAACGCGATCTGGGTGCGTTCCAGGCCTATCGTTCATTGCCGGAGCTCGGGCGCTACCAGGGTTGGTCGCCTATGTCGGATGCCGAGGCACTTCAGTTCCTCGACGAAGTGCATCGGGCACCTCTCTTTGCGCCGGGTCACTGGGTACAACTCGGAATCGCCGAGCCAGCGTCTGACGCGCTTGTCGGAGACATTGGCCTGTACCTGTCCGAAGACGGAACCTCCGGAGAAGTCGGCTTCACGCTTCATCCAGCATCCCAAGGTCGTGGCGTCGCAACTCTTGCGGTCCGCGAGGCGCTTCAAGTCTTCTTCTCGGCTACCAGCGCCACCAGCGTTCTGGGCATCACCGACGAGCGAAACCTACCGAGCGTCAGGCTGCTGGAGCGCGTTGGCTTCGAGTTCATCGAGAGCCGCCAAGTCGTGTTCCGAGGTGAGCCGTGCACAGAGAGGGTATACGCCCTACCGCGAAATGACGGCTAACCCTTCGCTCGAGGCGACCCTCCACGGCTTGGCGCTTGGGCCGCGAGGCGCTCGC
>NZ_ML137207.1:254-1849 GCF_004011805.1 Piscinibacter defluvii | reverse complement strand
CCGGAACGCTCACTGGTCGGAAGCTCGTTGCCGACTGGCGCGCCAAGGAGAATGCTGGTCAACTGGTCCTTGTGCTCTCGGCCGACGGAAGGACTCTAGACGGCACATGGACGTCGCCCAAGGGTAACGGCGCCTACCGTGCAACCAAGTCCAAACGAAGCCCCAACTACTGAGCTCGCGTCTCGCGTGACGCCTAACCCTTCGCTTGAGCGGACCTCCACAGGCAAGGCGCTTGGCCCGCGCACCGGGCAGTGCCATCATCCGCTGCGCGGGCCAAGCGCCTTGCCTGCGGCGTCCGCTCAGCTCAAACGTTAGGCGGCGCGGCACCGCACATATGCCGCTTGCAGCACTTCAGGAGGTGCCATGAGCCACTACTCTGACCCGAGCAACCGCCGCATCGCACTCTCCCGCGTCGGATTGGCGATCGCCTTGGTGATGTCACCGTACCCAGCGCTAACTGCTGGAGAGAAGGCCGAGTTGCCGGATGTGAAGGTTGGCGACCGTTGGAAGACCGAGCAGAAGGACAAGCGAACGGGTGCTACGGAGGCTGAGGTTGAACGAACCGTCACCGCGGTAGCCAACGGCGTCATCGAAGGTACCGAGAACTCTGGGACGTTCCGGGTTACCACGGAACTCAATCCAATCGAATCTACTGTCAACGTCATCACCGGCAATCCACGCTTCCTAAGCTTTCCTCTCGAGGTTGGCAAGAAGTGGAGCATGAAGTACAGCTTTGCGAACAAGTCAAACTCCGGTAAAGGCCGAGTCGAAGGCAACGTTGAGGTGACCGGATACGAACCGGTGACTGTGAAGGCGGGAACATTCGATGCGTTTCGGTTGGAAGCGAAGAACTTCTGGAACAACGACGCGAATCGCAGCAGTGGCCGCTCCAAGACTGTGCTCTGGTACGCGCCAACGGCAAGAGCTGTTGTTCGCACTGAGTACGAGGATGGCTACAACAACTGGGTTCGTGAACTGGTAGAAGTACAACTCAAGCCGTAGGGCTGCGCAGTAAAGCGCCGCCTAACCCTTCGCTCGAGGCGACCCTCCACGGCTTGGCACTTGGGCCGCGTACCCGTGGTGCATATCATCGGGCTCGCGGCCCAAGCGCCAACCCGCGGCGGTCGCCTCAGCTCAAACGTTAGGCCTCCGAAGGAAGGTCTGATTAAGTCATCCGCATGGTAGTGCTCTGCGTTGCGCAGTCAACGCAGGAGATGATGCGATGAAGCAGACGACGCTGGCCGAGGGTGGGTTCGAGAAGTACGCCAAGACGACGCGCCGGGAAGCGTTTTTGCTCGAGATGGACCGCGTGGTGCCGTGGGCCGAGCTATGCGCGCTGATCGAGCCGTACTACCCCAAGGTCGGGCGCGGCCGCCCGCCGATCGGGCTGGAGCGGATGCTGCGGCTGCACTTCCTGCAGCAGTGGTTCAACCTGGGTGACCCGACGCTGGAGGACGCGCTTTACGAGTCCAACTCGATGCGCCGCTTCGCCGGGATCGACCTGGGCCGAGAGCCGGTGCCCGACGAGACGACGGTGTGCAAGTTCCGCCACCTGCTGGAGCGGCACGGCCTGGGCGAACAGATCTTCAAGCGCG
>NZ_ML137207.1:0-244 GCF_004011805.1 Piscinibacter defluvii | reverse complement strand
AGATGGGCTCCACGCGCAAAGGCAAGAAGTGGGGCTTCGGCATGAAGGCCCACGTGGGCGTGGACCGCAAGACCAAGCTCATCCACAGCGTCGTGGCCACACCGGGCAACGTGGCCGACGGGCCGATGATCGGTCGACTGCTGCACGGCCGAGAAAGAGCTGTCTGGGGCGACAAGGCCTACGTAGGCCAGCGCACTGCCATCAAGCGCGCAGCGCCTCATGCGCGAGATCTGACACTGGCCAA
>NZ_RCHJ01000097.1 GCF_004011805.1 Piscinibacter defluvii | reverse complement strand
AACCCTTCACTCGAGGCGACCCTCCACGGCTTGGCACTTGGGCCGCGAGGCGCTCAGGTCTATCCTGCGCCTCGCGGCCCAAGCACCAACCCGTGGCGGTCGCCTCAGCTCAAACGTTAGGCCTCGGAGCGCGCTAGCGGTTCGGGCCATCGCAGTCGTGCCACCAAGCGCGCTTCCCAATCTTGGCCCACGAGCGCCGCGCAGAAGCGCGGCGGCAGCAAACTCGGACGAGCTATGCCTTCGGTCCGGCCTCTCGGCTCGCGAGTAGCTCGGACCTGCGGCTGTACTGGGCAACCTCCGCTGTCAGCTTGTCAGTGGTACCTGCGCCCTCGGAAGACTGTGCCTTCGGCCAGCGCCGTGCAGGCGCAGGTAATTCGTGAGTCTGGCATGAACTCCGCCGCCCAGGCATTGGCCACCACGGCTTCCAAGCGGTGGCGTCAGCGTCAAAGGTGCGCGCGCCACCAGGGCCGAGGCCTAACTGGTCGCTCGAGAGGGACCTCCGCCGGCAAGGCACTTGGCCCGCGAGGCGCTCGCTGTCATCATGCGCCTCGCGGGCCAAGCGCCTTCCCGGCTACGGCCCCTCAGCTCAAACGTTAGGCGTCAGATTCAGGAGCGAACCGTGATCGAAGCTCTTATCGGTGCCGCCGCAGGTGTGTTCACGATCCTCGTCGCTCGCCTGATACGTGGCGAGCGCTGGTTGTACTCGTTGGGTCTGCTCACCTTGCCGAGCCTGTACGCCCTCTTTGCCCTTCACGTTGGCGAGCAGTCTGTAAGCGCACGAGAGATGCTGTATGGCATTCCGTTCCTGGTTGCCGGTCTGCTCTTCGCTCTCGTAAGCATCCGTCAGTCAGCGGCAATAGTCGGAGCGTTCTGGGTGCTTCACGGCGTGTTCGACTTGGTTCACAGTCGACTGATCACAAACCCTGGGGTGCCGGATTGGTACCCCGTTTGGTGCTTCTCAGTCGATGTTGTTGTCGGCGGCTATCTGCTCTGGTTGTCGCGCCGCGTTCCCGACGCAAACCTTCGTCTCGCGTGAGAAGCCTCCCCCCACATCCGAGGCGCTTCGTTCGCCACTCGGCAACGGCTGTCGTTCAAGCAAGCCACCCTCCAAGAGCGCTGACGCCTAACCCTTCGCTCGAGGCGACCCTCCACGGCTTGGCACTTGGGCCGCGAGGCGGTTTGGGTCATCATCCGCCTCGCGGTCCAAGCGCCAACCCGCGGCGGTCGCCTCAGCTCAAACGTTAGGCCTCATGACCCAGACAGAGACTGTCCTCGCAGAGCTTCGCGAACTCGCGCTCGAGCGCGGCTATGAGTCGCCGTTCACCACCCAAGTCGAGTTCGAAAAGTGGGCCGACAAGGTTGCCCCACGAGTCCAGTTCGATCCCACGCTCGGCGCCCGCTTCACTCATGCAGCAAGGCGTGTACGGTCTGCGTACGCACTTGGGTCAAATCCACTTGGTTCAATCAACGAAGCCATCGGCTTGTTGAACCAAGCGATCCTGACGCTCGAAGGTCAGTTGCGCACTAGCCAAACGGTCACGCCTGTGGCAGCCCCGCCAGAGCTGCCAGCACCTCTCGAGCTGCCACCCAAGATCACCCTCAAGTGGCTGTACGCGCACGCTCCAGTGAGCTTCTATTCCTGGTACTTCGGCCTACTCGTCGCTGCGTTCTTGGCGGGCATCGCCGTCACCGAGCTGCCGCTCTACCAGGCGCTCCGGCCCAGCACCGCGGAGTCCAAGCCCGGCGGCACCGTCGCTCCGCTGGCTGCACAGCAGCAAGCCACATCGGCAAGCAGCACGAAATGAGGCCTAACCCTTCGCTCGAGGCGACCCTCCACGGCTTGGCACTTGGGCCGCGAGGC
>NZ_RCHJ01000096.1 GCF_004011805.1 Piscinibacter defluvii | reverse complement strand
TCAACTTCCAAGCAATCAACCCTCACGTAGGGCAACCCACTTGAATTTTAGGAGAGCCCTGATTGAACAGTGGCATGCGCAGATGGGGCCCACCTTCATCTACATGCACCACTACTGCTACGGACTGATGAAGACCAACAGGGCCACCCTGTTTGCGCTCGACCAGGCCACCCGAACGTTCTACCTGCGTGATGCCGTGGCGGAGTTCGACTTCGTGATTGCGCGGGCCGCGCCCGACTTCTACCTGCTGCCGGAGATCCTGACGAGAAAGGGCGAGAACCTCATTCGGCTCGGGCTGGGTGAGGCCGGCCTACTTGACTTGGAGCGAGCCATCGAACTCAAGCGGGACTACTGGCCAGCGTACGCGCATATCAGCGACTTCCACAAGAGCAAGGGCGACCTCAGGGCCGCGCGTGAGTGGCTGCAACAGGGGCTCGCGGAGTCGCCCGACTCGAAGGGGCTGCTGCGCAGGCTCGCCGAACTCGACGTGGCGGAGCAAACGCGGCGAGGTGGAGCCAACAAGCGATGAGGGTTTGGCCCGGCGGCACGTGCAGTAACACACTGTGACGGGCTTGCCGGTGGCGCGTGCAAGAATCGAAAGAATGGTCGGCGAGCCCCTTCGAGAACCCACAATGCGACGCGTGATTCCTCTAACTCTGTGCATGCTCGCGGCGGCGCTAACGGCGTGTGGCGGTAGTGAGTCGTCGGACGGCGTGGACGGGGGATCTGCACCAGCGCCTGCACCAGCGCCTGCACCAGCGCCTGCACCAGCGCCTGCACCTGCACCTGCGCCTGCACCTGCACCTGCGCCTGCACCTGCACCTGCACCTGCACCTGCACCTGCACCTGCACCTGCACCTGCACCTGCACCGTCGGAAGCGGCGATGCCGACGTGGCGGCAAGGTCAGGCGGTGGGTGAGTGGCGGCAAGTACCTGGCAGCGCGTTGTCGGCTGCTCCAATCGCTGTGCCCACCTATCCAAGCATCGGTTACACCGGGCCGTTGTCCAAGGTGGGCGCTTGGACAGGGTTCGCGATTGACACTCGTGATTCGTCGTTGTACTCAGCTGCCAACGGTGGTCATATGGACTATGCTGGCAACGAGGTCAACCGCCTCCGCTTGATGGACAACGCTCCCCGATGGACTGAGCCCCGTGCAGCCACGCCGGTGACTCAGGTCCGAACCAACGCGGCACACTATGCCGATGGCCGACCGACCGCGCGCCACACGTATTACGGTGCGCTAGTCAACGAGGTGCGCAATCGCACCATGTTGGTCAGCGGGGCCCGCTTTGGCGACGGCTACAACCTGTTCAGCGTCGATGGCTTCAACCTGGCGTCCAACGACTGGGATTCGGCACGTACGTTCCCCGATGCGCCCGCCGAACTTGGCCCTGGCAATGGCCCCGCGGTGGTCGATCACAAGGCCTCAGGAGACATCTATGCGTTCTCCTACTACTACGTGCTGCGCTGGAGCAATGCTAGCAACACGTGGACGAGGCTGCATTCCAACACGTCAGTCTACGGACAGTACGCGGCGACCGCGGTGGACACCAAGCGAAACCGCGTTTTCGTCCTTGGCGGAACGGGGGGGGATCGCGCAATCTTGGACATTGCCACCAACTCGATCGTGAACGTGACCCTCACCGGAGCCAATGCCGCATCGGTCATGGGTGATGGAAACGGGATGGTGTACGACCCGAACCTGGACGCGTTTCTGGTCCAGAAGGGGGGTGCTGGCGGCACGATCTACCGCATCAACGCGCAGACCTTCGCAGTCGATACGCTGGCGACCCAGTCCGGCGCCAGTATCCCATCGGCCCAGAACGGCGTGTGGCGCCGCTTCCTCTACGTGCCGCAGCTCAAGGGTGTTGCCTATATCCCGACCTACTCCGGCAAC
>NZ_RCHJ01000095.1 GCF_004011805.1 Piscinibacter defluvii | reverse complement strand
GGGTCGAAGGAGCCGCCACCTCAGCTCATGCGTTCAACAGACTCCGGGACATCGCCGGCGAGAAGCCGTCGACGACTTTGTGGCTGGCCTAACGGGGCGAAGGAACCCAATGCTCATGATGATGCTTGCGCCGAAGCGGCGAGTAGTCATCGTGCTCTTGGAGAGCGCTGAAGCGGACGCAGTGCTTGCAGGCATCCGAAGGCAACTCCGTGACGCGGCCAGCGATCAACTGACCGGTACTCGCCCGGGCTGCCTCGTGGTGCAGTTGCACGACCTCAGCGACGAGCAGATGGTGTCAGTTGGCGCAGCCGACTCTTCGATTCGACAGGGCGCAACTGGACTGCAGATCATGACGTCCGACCTACTTCAGGCACCGCACCGGGCGCACGTGCATAGCGTTGTTTATCGTGGTCGCACGCGCGTTTCCGCGGGAGGGGCGGCTGTCGCTGGGATTGGCTCTACCTATGTGATCAAGAACGGGTGGCATCCGCTTGCTGCCGATCGACGGTACTTGGTCTTCGCGTCCGGTGAGCCACCTCGCTCGCGGATCATCGCGGAGTCGTGATGAGACGCGGCGAATCTGACGGCTAACGTTTGAGCTGAGCGGACGCCACCGGCAAGGCGCTTGGGCCGCGAGGTGCATGATAGGCCTTGGGCGCCTCGCGGCCCAAGTGCCTTGCCGGTGGAGGTCCGCTCGAGCGAAGGGTTAGGCGTCACCGCGTGCGGCGCCGGGACTCATGGATTGACGGGCATTGCACGTGACCGCGCAATGACTCTCAAGCCATGCCCGGAATGCTACGTGCGGCGCTCGCACTGGGGGATGTTGCCCAAAGGCATGCACACTGGCTTGGCGCTTCTCTTCTGCGAACCAGTCATCTGCCGTTGAGCTACTCCAGTTCGGATTCATACACCTCCGCTTCGTACAGGCTTTGAGCGCTGAAATCTGGAGGGAAGTACACGAGCACCATTGGCAACCCGTCCGGACCAGTGAACCCTTGATCCAATGCGACCGTGTCACCGGCTCGTGGTGTCCGCCCCTGGGGAGAGAGGACTCTGTAGCGAGTCGCCGGTATCTCTACTAAGAGCGTGGCGCGGCGATTGGACTAGCTCTTCAATGTGACGCCTAACGTTTGAGCTGAGCGGACGCCAACGGCAAGGCGCTTGGGCCGCGAGGCGGATGATATGCCTTGACCGCCTCGCGGCCCAAGCGCCTTGCCGGTGGAGGTCCGCTCGAGCGAGGGGTTAGGCCCCGCTGCGGCGCTGAAACCGAGGCTGTGACAGGAGATAGCCGCGAATGCCGACCATACCAACCCGCAGGTTGTCCAGCTCAGCTTCGGTGTATCTCGGCACTTCGTCGATGGGATCAAGCCGATCAGGTGGCCACTCCGTGAAGCTGTAGATGACGCGAATCGAGCGCTCATCAATCTCGCCTCTATTGGACGCTCCGTCTGCTTGAAAGTAGGCGGCCTGTGTGCCGACTCCGCCAATGGAGAGTGGCTGAAGGAGTTCATAGAACTGGTGCCGCCAATGCTCCTCTTCGCCTTCGTAGAGAGCTCGAAGACCGCTGGAGGCGGGTGAGATGTTCCTTGCGGCCGTGCGAGCCGAGAGAAGCAATCGTGCACAAGTAAGCCAAGCTAGGCGATCTTGAACTGGGCGGCGCGCTTGATCGCTGCTGCTTAGCGTAGAGAACGCTCGTTCCAGGCAGGAGACCGCGTGCCGGAAGTAGGCATCATCGTTGGTAGCAACGACTTGCTGCACGGCGGATTCACGTTGCTGATTGATCGTGATGAGTAGCCCCACGAAGGCAGCGAACGCCAAGAGAGGTGAGAGGACCCCGCCGATGTAGCTGCCAAAATTGCTCCAGGTCGACGACTCCCGAGAGAAGCTGGGTTCCCAGAAGACGTGGAACCAGAGCAGCACTGGAGCAAGGCATGCGGCAGCGAGTATCGGAAGGCTTCGTTTGAGGTCCATGTCGCAGTGTGGTTCGCGGGGCCTAACGTTTGAGCTGAGACGACCCCAACGGAAAGGCGCTTGGGCCGCGAGGTGCAGGATAAGCCTTGGCGCCTCGCGGCCCAAGTGCCTTGCCGGTGGGGGTCGGCTCGAGCGAAGGGTTAGGCCTCGCGTTCGTAGTCCACACGCCTACTTGCATGCCTCGAACTCAGCCGTGGCGTCAATCCTCCGCGACATG
>NZ_RCHJ01000094.1 GCF_004011805.1 Piscinibacter defluvii | reverse complement strand
CGCTTGCTGCAACCGCAACGATATCCGACGCGACCAGAAGGACATGAACTCAACCGCGACGAACACCACGATTGAGGCCTTAGGCGCCTAACGTTTGAGCTGAGCGGCACCCGCCGGGAAGGCGCTTGGGCCGCGAAGAGGATGATAGTAATGGCCGCTTCGCGGCCCAAGTGCCTTGCCGGTGGGGGTCCGCTCGAGCGAAGGGTTAGGCGTCACTTCGCTGCGGGGCGACTCGGAATTACAGGCGCGCCTTCTGGGAAGATTTCTGCCAGGCGCGTGGCTAGCGTCTTCTGGTACTCAGTGACTTTGGGATCCTTGCTCTTGCCGTTGTTGGCTAGGTCCCAGAGCATGGCAGCCGCTGCTTGGACCGCAACCTCTGCGTTCAACGCACGAAAGTAGACGAACCGCCACTCCATGCCGAGGTTCAGTTCGGGATGCAGCAAGGGGGCTTCGATCTTTCCGGACGGATGGACCGCCAAGTCTCTGTACCGGTAGATTTCCTTAAGATTGCTGCGCAGGAGAGCGGCACCTTTGGGTTTGAGCGAGAACGCTCGGCGGACAACCTCTGCGACTTGCGTGTATCGCGCTGTTCTCCCGTTGCGCCAAGTGTCGGTCATGGCTTGCGGGATGGTCACATGCTCTCGAAGAACGGCATAGGCGGCATCCCAGGCGACGGCTGCGGCCATGATCGCCTGCATGGACGCCTCAAACTCGACCTCCAGCGCCTGCGCCTTGGCATCCTCGTCGGTGCCTTGCCAAGCAGTTTCGCGACTGATCCTTGCCGCGAGAGCGGCTGCCAAGTGACGCTTGGCGATCTGAACCCAGGTCGGGCAGACGTCAAATCGGACGTGAAGCGTGAGTGGACTGCTTTCGATTTCGCCGTCTTCGCGAAAGCGGATCGAAAACTGTGGGATGGAGACCGTCATCCCGCGTGTGATGTAGATGCCTGGCATTGCGCTGCCTGTGACGCCTAACGTTTGAGCTGAGGGGCCGTAGCCGGGAAGGCACTTGGCCCGCGAGGCGGATGATGACAGCGAGCGCCTCGCGGGCCAAGTGCCTTGCCGGCGGAGGTCCTGCTCGAGCGAAGGGTTAGGGCGCACTCGATGAGCGTGCGGCTGCCTGGACGAGCATGAGGGCACTTGCCTTGGCGAGAAAAAGATCTCTCGGCCACGCGGCGAGGTCTTGCTCGAACCGCTTTGCGACGCTGCGGTAGTGCTGCAGTAGCTCTGCATTCGCGGCCTGTCCGGGGGCGAAGAGCTTCGACTCCAAGCGCTGAACCGTGGCGGCGAGTTCTTCGACGCTGGCCGGAGCGCCCGGAGACACGAGACTGAACCGAGGTTGACTCTTGCCCTCGTGCTCGACTGGCTCAACGAACATGCCGAACGGCCGGACCCACGAGCCGGAGTTGCCGTACAGCGGGCGATAGAGAACCTGCGGTTCGAGCGATTCGCTGTGGCGGACGACTGCGATGACTTCGTACTCGCCACCCTTGTAGTGCCGGTAGCGCCCGAGCTGGATTGAAGGCAGAGGAGGGAGATCGTCATTCATGCGGCGATGACCAGAACTCTTGGCGGCCGTGCGCCCTAACGTTTGAGCTGAGGGGCCGGAACCGGGGAGGCACTTGGCCCGCGAGGTGGATGATGACAGTGAGCGCCTCGCGGGCCAAGTGCCTTGCCGGTGGAGGTCCCTCTCGAGCGAAGGGTTAGGCCTCGACGCGCGACCACGCCTGAGCGTTGCGAGGAGAGAGACAGGTGTTGTTCTGCTGGCGTAGCGCTCGACCGGACGAAGCTGAGGCTCGATGTTCGCGCATCCGGGCGGGTGAGGGTGATGGGGTAGGGGCGAGAGCGGCGCGTTTCCTTCGTTCCGTGGACCGACAACGGTGAGCCGCCCGCCAAAGGACGGGCGGCCTGCTGGAACCAACGCAGTACACCGACAAGTTGTTCCGAGCTGGCGTCGGCCGTCCGAAGACGACTGTTCCGCGTACCCGAAGCGCGAAGACCTTTCGAGGTTCGAGTAGGAGATGGCCCCGGAGCGCGCCGGCCGTCCGAGCTGGGCGGCTGTTCGGCTTGCTGGCAAGCGAGCGGACTGGCCAGGAAGGAGCGGACTAGAAACCAAGAAGCGCACGGACCACCGCTTGGCAATTCGAGGCCTAACGTTTGAGCTGAGGCGACCGCCACGGGTTGGCGCTTGGGCCGCGAGGCCGAT
>NZ_RCHJ01000093.1 GCF_004011805.1 Piscinibacter defluvii | reverse complement strand
AACGGCGCGGTCAGCCAGCTCGACCAGATGACCCAGCAGAACGCCGCCCTCGTCGAGCAATCCGCCGCCGCCGCCGAGAGCCTCAAGGACCAGGCCGCACGCCTGGCGCAGCTGGTGGGTGCCTTCCGTACCGAGTCCCGCCGGGACGGCCTTGCCGTCGCCGCCTGAGCGAAGAGAGTTGTCATGAACCACGCCAACACCCTGTCCGTCGGACGCACCGATCCCGCCGCCCATGCCCGCCAGGCCGACGCGGTGATGCTGGGCACCCTGGTCGCCTACGCGGCGGCCGCCCTGGCGATCGGCAGCACCTACGGATCGTTCGGCCTCGCGCTGGGCGTCTCGGCGCTGCTGCTGGGGCTGGGGGGTGCCGCCGTGGCGCTGGCGCGCGGCACGCTCGCCTCGCGCCTGGTGCTCGGGCTGGCCCTGTCGGCGGCGGTGGCGCTGCACATCCAGCTCGGGCGCGGCACGCTCGAGTTCCACTTCGGCGTGTTCGTCACGCTGGCGCTGCTGCCGATCTACCGCGACTGGCGGCCGATCGTCGCCGCAGCCGGCTTCTTCGCGGTGCACCACGTGCTGTTCGACCGCCTGCAGGCGGCCGGCCTGGGCGTCTACTGCACGCCCGAGCCGAACCTGCTGAAGATCGTGATGCACGCCGCCTACGTGGTGGTGCAGACCAGCCTGGAGGTGGTGATCGCGGTCCGCATGGCGGCGATGGCGCGCCAGGGCGAGGAACTCGCCGCGCTGGTGCGCGCGGTCGATGCCGGCGACGGCGTGTCGCTGCAGGTCGACCATGTCGCGGTGCGCGAACCCCTGGCCGCGGCGCTCAAGCAGACCCTGACCCAGATGCGCGGCACGCTGCTGCAGGTGAAGTCCGCGTCGGGCAGCGTGCGCCAGGCCAGCGGCGAGATCGCCGGCAGCAGCCACGACCTGTCCTCGCGCAACGAGCAGGCGGCCGCGGCGCTGCAGCAGGCCGCCGCGACCATGGGCCAGATCACCGACACGCTGCGCCAGGGCGCCGAGTCGGCGCGCCATGCGCACGAGCTGGCGCGCAACGCCGGCGACGTGGCCGGCCGCGGCGGCGCGGTGGTGTCGCAGGTGGTCCAGACCATGGACGCGATCAACACCGACTCGAAGAAGATCGCCGACATCATCGGCACGATCGACGGCATCGCCTTCCAGACCAACATCCTGGCGCTGAACGCCGCGGTGGAAGCGGCGCGCGCCGGCGAGCAGGGCCGCGGGTTCGCGGTGGTCGCGAGCGAGGTGCGCAGCCTGGCGCAACGCAGCGCCACGGCGGCGCGCGAGATCAAGCACCTGATCGGCCACAGCGTCGAGCGGGTCGACGCCGGCGCGCGCCTGGTGGCCGATGCCGGCAACACGATGAACGACATCGTGGCCTCGGTGCAGCGCGTGACCGACATCATCGGCGAGATCACCGCCTCCAGCAGCGAGCACTCCCAGAGTGTCGGCCAGGTCAATGCCGCGGTCGCGCAGCTCGACCAGATGACGCAGCGCAACGCTGCGCTGGTGGAGCAGTCCGCCGCCGCGGCCGAGGGCCTGAAGGACCAGTCGGTCAGGCTGAACGAGGCGCTCACCCGCTTCCAGCTCGGCAACGACGCTGCACCGGTACCGGCAGCGGCACCGGCCCCGGCTGCACCGGCGGCCCCGCGCCCGCTCGCCAGCGCCGCCCGGCGCGCATCCGCAGCGACGCCGAAGCAGCCGGCCAGCCGCCCGGCCGCGCCCCGGCCGGCCCCGCTGCGCGTGCCGGCCCCCGCCGCCGCCGCCCCCGCCGCCGCACCCGCGGCACCGGTCGCAGCCGCCGGCGCGCCGGATGCCGACTGGGAAACCTTCTGATCCCCGGGCCGCGCGCCGCGGCCTCTCCAGACCCGGCAGGCGCAACCCCTCGCGCCAGCCCATCGAAACCGCCTTCGGGCGGTTTTTCTTTTGGCACGGCCCCATCCGGCTCGGGTCGGGACGATTTGAAGCGGGAATGAGTCACATGTTCGCCCATTCGATCATTGATATGGGTGAAGGCTGTCAAACGCTGTCCGATAACCCATCCGTTCCCATGCAGTTCCGGAGTGTTGGATGGACCTGATCAGTGACCTCAGGCCGGCGGCCCGGCCCGACGCCGCGCAGGCGGCGCAGCCCGTCGGCGGCGAGTTCCTCACCTTCCGCCTCGGCGACGAGGAGTACGGCATCGACATCCTGC
>NZ_RCHJ01000092.1 GCF_004011805.1 Piscinibacter defluvii | reverse complement strand
GCCTCGAACGACCACAGTGACCCCGCCGTAGCTCGCTTGGCGCCGCGAAGTACGAGCTCGGCGAGTTCGTTGGCCAGTGCCTCGCTATCGCCGAAGAAGAAGGCTTCGTAGAAGCGTGAGTCGTCAGCTAGCTTGGTGGTTTGGGCGAACTGAGCCCAGAACGGCAGCAAGTGCGCGGGGACGGACATGCTGGTGGTCGTGCGGCCTAACGTTTGAGCTGAGCGAGCCGCCGCCGGCAAGACACTTGGGCCGCGAGGCGCAGCATAGACCATGGGCGCCTCGCGGCCCAGGTGCCTTGCCGGTGGAGGTCCGCTCGAGCGAAGGGTTAGCCGTCACTCGCGATCGATACCTTCAGTTCGCTGATCTCTTGAGTACCGCTGAATTGGTACCACCAGAGAGGTTCTTGTAGTTCACCCACAGATCGCTTCCAGAGAAGCTGAACACGCAGGTTCCATTGGTACTCTTGTTGCAGAGGTAGGAAAACGAAGAGTCTGTGAACTCAGCCGTCTCTCGGGCGTCAGGCACTGCAACGCGAGCGCTGGAGTAAGAGAAGCGGATTCTGCACTTCCCTTCAGCGTACGTGACCTCGGGAACGCGAAAGCGGACGTCACCAGCTCCGCCCACTGACCAAGTGCCTACCCACTCCCCGTAGAAGGCAGCGCATTCGCTTGGCGTGCTGGGGTCTAGGGGAACCATTGCAACAAGGTCCTTCTTCGGCAGGGCTTGCGGAAGCTTCCCGTCGAGAACTCGTGAAATGGTGACGTCGCGCACCGAGCCACCCTTAGTCGTGAAGGTGCCCTTGAACGTGCCGTTGTCTTGCTCGACGGCCTCAATGAGGCTACTGGCTTGGGTGACTATACGGAGTTGGCGAGTTGAGGGTGTCTTGATGAGGCGCGCTTCGACAGGCGGCAGATTTCCCCCAGACAATCCATAGAGGGCTCCGGTGAGCACGCCGGATTCAGCGGCAGTCGGTTCGGGGATGATTAACGTCCGCGTGTTCGACTCACCTGAGACAGTGACGAGCCAAGTGCCTGCTACGGATGCGTTCGACGCGGTCGGTTGCGCGTGCGCACACGTCGGACCTGCCACCGCGGCGACAAGAGCCAGCGCCAGTGAAAGCAGTCGGGCGGGACTCATTGAAGTTCCTCCTCGCGGCGGCGGCAATGCCGTGGTGACTGTGACGGCTAACGTTTGAGCTGAGGGGCCGTAGCCGGGAGGGCACTTGGCCCGCGAGGCGGATGATAAGAATGACTGCCTCGCGGGCCAAGTGCCTTGCCGGCGGAGGTCCCTCTCGAGCGAAGGGTTAGGCCTCGTCGCTGGAGCCGTTACTGCGAAGAGAACCTGTACAAACCGGACCGCGCCTGCCAACCGGATTGGAATTGCGTACCAAACACAGCGGCCTCGCCTTCGATGAAGAAGGCTCCACTGAATACACCGGTGCCAGTTGCCTTCCATTCGCCCCGCGCATTGTGATGGCGGTGGCCGAAGTAGGTGTAGACGGAGAAGTAGTCCGCAGCGCGACCGCTCATGGGGACGGACATGTAGCCCGGCTGCTCGGCGCGCGACGGCTCGGACCTGTCCGAACTCGTGATCTCCCCTGTGACAGTCTCGCTCGGCAGGGCCAAGCGAACACGCCATCGGTCGGCGCCAACTAGCTCGACCTGGATATCCACGAACTCTGCCATCGGGTCCGTTTCCAGTACTGCGGCCCGGCTCTTGATGGCGGGCGAGTACCAACTGCCGACTTGGACCCATGCGTTCTTGCCGCGCATTCGCGCATGCCGAGGTCCTTCTGCAGCCGCCCACCAGAACGCCAGTAGCAGAGGAGGCTCTGCTTCCACGGTCGCGCCGTCTACCGAAAGTCTTCCCGCGGAGACGAAGCAGAGGGTACCTATCGCATACTCGCCAAGCGCCGGGTTCTTCAGAAGTAGCGCCGCGAGTGCCCGATCCTTGCTGGCTGAGCGAGTTGCGGTAGTCAGTCTGTATCCTGCAGGAAGCCTCGCGGCCACTGCAATCGGATCGAAGAGATGATCCCGGCATATTTCAGCACTGACGTCGCGTGTCTCGGAGGTGCTGACCGAGCCGGCTGGAAGCTCACCAAAGGCCGGTTCCGATGCGCTGACTAAGGACGCATAGGCAAGCAGGGCAGCGGCTGCTATGGGGCGATGGGGTTGCATTTTCGACGTCGGTAGTGATCAACCGTCCGTACGCGAGGCCTAACGTTTGAGCTGAGCGGACGCCACCGGCGTGGCGCTTGGGCCGCGAGGCCGAT
>NZ_RCHJ01000091.1 GCF_004011805.1 Piscinibacter defluvii | reverse complement strand
CGTCGCGCGGGCCAAGCGCCAACCCGGCAGCTGCGCCTCAGCTCAAACGTTAGGCCTCATACCCCATGCCCATCGACACTTCAGGAAAGTGGTGGAAGGGTTCAACACCCGAAGACATCGCCGAGTACCTGCAGGCGCTCTCGTCTGGTAGCTACGCCGCAACTGAGTTCAGGCTGTCACGCTGTCGATGTGGCGGAGTCGTCTTCCGCCTGGAGGTCGAGCAAGACGAAGGCGTTGCCAAACGAACTTGCTCCAACTGTGGTGCCGAGCATCTAGTTTGCGACAGTGCCGAGAACTACGAGGAAGGCATGAAGATGAAGAAGTACAAGTGTGTCTGCAAGGCTACCCTTGCCAATGTCGGAGTCAGCTTCTCCTTGTACGAAGAAGGCAAAGCCATTCGTTGGCTTTGGGTCGTTCACCGCTGCGTGAAGTGCGGTGTCCTGGGCTCAATGGCGGAGTGGAAGGTCGGCTACGAACCATCGCTCCACCTCCTGAATGAGGCCTAACCCTTCGCTCGAGCGGACCTCCACCGGCATGGCGCTTGGGCCGCAAGGCCGTGCTGTCTATCATCGACCTTGCGGCCCAAGCGCCATGCCGGTGGTGTCCGCTCAGCTCAAACGTTAGGCCTCATGTCCAAGCGACTGCGCGACATCATCGCAGAGCTCGAATCCACGGACGCTTCGCTATGCATCGTCGCAAAGCGACCGTGGCAACCCGACTCCGAGGCACTACTTGTTCGCCTCACGGAGGACTATCGAGTCCCCCGTGACACGCTGGCACAGGGCTACGAGTACTTCCTCGAGGTTTCGGTAGCCCTCGACGAAGTACTGAATGATCTGGGTTCCGTGCTCTCAATCGAGCAACGCATGCGCGCCGTTCTGTACTACGCCGAACACGATGCGTATCCGGAATGGCTCTCAAACCTGCGCAATCCCTACAGAGGTTGAGGCATCCGTGGCCGAGGCGGCTGCGAGCCCGGTGCCTCTCGCCAGCGCTGGTCCCGCGTGTGGCTAATCACCGCGCATTGGCTCCGGGAGAATGAGGCCTAACCCTTCGCTCGAGAGGGACCTCCGCCGGCAAGGCACTTGGCCCGCGAAGCGGTGTGGTTCATCATCCGCCTCGCGGGCCAAGCGCCTTTCCAGCTCCGGCCCCTCAGCTCAAACGTTAGGCGTCGCAGGCAACCGCAGTGCCGCTCCGCCACTGCCGAGTAAACGCCAAAGCCGTTCTCGCGTTAGCCCCGGAGGGGACCAACGCGGCGTTCGCGTGTCGTGGTTCTTGGGCCAACCAACCTCCTCCGAGCCGAACATGAACTTCATCCGCATCTTGGCGCCATCAGCGCTTGCCCTCGCCTGCACCGTCGCCGCCGCTCAGGACGCTCGCGAACGAGGCTTCATCCGGAAGGGCATGAACGAGGGTGAGGTCATGTATCGCATCGGCAAGCCCGATCACGAGGCCTTCGTCAACGACGTCAAGGGCAAGCCCGAAGAGAAGACCTGGACCTACTTTCCTCACTCTCGCGACCCACAAACCCTGACCATCATCACCTTGCGAGCTGGCGTCGTCACCGAAATCGAGCGCAAGGTCTCTCGGTAAGCTCTGGCACGAAGGCGACGCCTAACCCTTCACTCGAGGCGACCCTCCACGGCTTGGCACTTGGACCGCGAGCCGTTGTGGTCCATCATCCGCCTCGCGGCCCAAGCGCCAATCCGCGGCGGTCGCCTCAGCTCAAACGTTAGGCCTCGCAATCCCCACGGGCGCGCTGCATCCACCGCTCCATGGCAGACTGCTCGCTGGAGGTACTTCAAATGCCTGAGCCCCTATCCCCTGCCCGCGTCGCCGAGAGCCTGACTGAGCTTTGGTCACCACGTGTAGTGGCCGAGTTGGACGACTCCTTCGTCAAGGTCGCCAAGGTGCACGGAACCCTTGCTTGGCACAGCCACGAGCATGAGGACGAACTGTTCTACATCCTCAAGGGCTCACTCGCCATCGAGATGGAAGACCGAACGGTGATCCTCCAGGAGGGCGAAACCTTCGTGGTCCCCAAGGGCGTTCGCCACAACCCGATCGCTGAGCACGAGTGCCACATCATGCTCATAGAGCGCAAGAGCACCCTACATACGGGCAACGAAGTCACGTCAAAGACCCGCAGCCTCTCCGAGCAGCTGCGCCCGGTCTAGCCCAGGCCGCGAGCGAGGCCTAACCCTTCGCTCGAGCGGGACCTCCACCGGCAAGGCGCTTGGCCCACGAGGCGGTGTGGTTCATCATCCGCCTCGCGGGCCAAGCGCCTTCCCGGCTACGGCCCCTCAGCTCAAACGTT
>NZ_RCHJ01000090.1 GCF_004011805.1 Piscinibacter defluvii | reverse complement strand
GGGGTCTCCTCGTTTTCAGTGCAATAAGTGACGGTACGCAAAGCTAGCACTGGCGCGGGGGTGGTCTGGGTAGACCGTTGATTTCATTGACTTTCCTGTTCGCTTTGTAAACGGGTATGGTGGCCTCCCACTTTTGAGGTTCACGATGCAGGGTTGGCACACAACGTTTTTGGGGATGCGTGGGCTCCCCCGCGATATCAGCGACTTCGAGATGAAGGCATTTTTCACCTTCGATGGTGCCGAGCGCGACGCAATCAATGCACGCCGAGGTGATTCCCACAAGCTTGGTCTGGCGCTCCATATTGGTTTCCTGCGCATGAGTGGGCGTTTGCTCGGTGCCTTTCGGGTAATTCCAGTAGCCTTGTGGCGCCACCTTGGCAACGAGCTTGGCATTGCAGCACCAGAAGTCGCCTCGCTGAGAGCCATGTATGAACGCGGGCGCACGCTATTCGATCACCAACAAGTAGCCTGCACGGTCCTTGGATTCCAGTGGATGAGCGAGCACCAGCGCCGCTCACTGGTACGTGAACTGCGCGACGAAGTGGCGCGCTGCGCCGACCGCGATCAGCTACTCGTGCGGGCGCGTCAATGGCTGTACAAGAACAAGCTGGTGATCGTGCACGAGCGGGCAATTCGGACACTGATTGCGGCGGCACTTGCCCAGCTTGAAGTTGAAACAGGCACCGCCATCGCCGCCAGCGTTGATCCAGCAACACTTGATCGCTGGCGAGCCTCAGTTTCAGAGCTGCGCCCAGATGGACAAACCCAGCAGAGTTGGCTATGGGCTGCACCGGCGAAACACTCAACCCGCCAAATCAGCGAGGTACTGGAGCGCATCGACCTGCTTTACACGCTGGACGTTCATAAGCACCTGGCAGACATCCCCGATCTCATCTTGCGCCGCTACGCGCGCCGACTTGTCTCCAGGCCGCCCTCAGCCGGAGCCAAGATCAAAGAGCCAGCGCGCACCGTGGAGGTCGCATGCTTTCTTCGGTATTGCCTGTTCACCACCACAGACCAGTTGATCCTTATGGTGCAGCGCCGGATCGCCGATCTGTGGCGTCAGGCTGCCGCCGATGTCCCCGCTACCGTCAATTGGGCCGCAATGTACAAAACGCTGCTCGGCGAACTTGTTGCCTTGAGCGCGCAAGGTGCGGTGCCAGATGCTGAGTTGCGTGCCCGTCTTGAAGCCTTGATCACCGAAACCCAGAAACGCAAACCACCGAGCAGGGCCTCCCTGGTCCGCGAGGGATTGATTGATGGAATTCGCCCCGTGCGGTCGTTGCTCGTCGCCATTGCAAAGCTGCCCTGGCAGGCCACCGGCGAGCATCCTGTCATCGAGTACCTTGCCAAGCTGCAAGCTTTATATCTCAAAGGATCCAGAAAGCTGCCAGTTGAAGTGGTGGCACCAAGTCTGGGAATGATCTGGCAGGTTTCGATCTCCAGCCCAGACCGGGAACGGGCGTTTCAGGCGTTGGAGGTGGCCACCCTGTTTGCCCTGCGCCGCGCGGTGCGCAATGGCTCGGTCTGGATTGAGCACAGCCTGAGCTTTCGGGGTCGTGCGCGCTTGTTCTTCACGGACGAGCGTTGGCAGGCAGAGTCCAAGAAACACTATGCCCGTCTATCGTTACCCAGCAAGGCTGCCACTTTCTTGAAGCCTTTGCTGGCCAGAGTAACTGCCGGTGTCGATGCGGTGGCCGCTGCAGCCCGCAGTGGCGTACTGCGCGTGGATGATGAACTCCATTTGTCGCCATTGCCCGCAGAGGACGAAGACCCAGAAGTGACCAAGCTGCGCGCGGCTTTGGATCACCGCATCGGTGAGGTTCAATTGCCGGAAGTGATTCTGGCCGTTGACGCCCAGGTGCGCTTTAGCTGGATCATGCTCGGACGTGAGCCGCGCTCTACCGACGAGCTGCTGATGGTCTATGCCGGCATCATGGCCCACGGCACCAGTCTGACTGCGGTCGAATGCGCGCGCATGATTCCGCAATTGTCTGCCACCAGCATTCGCCAGGCCATGCGCTGGGCGCGGGACGAACGGCGTCTGAGCCAGGCCTGCCAGGCTGTGCTGGAATTCATGCAGCGACACCCGATTGCCGCCACCTGGGGGCGGTCCGATTTGGCATCTTCTGACATGATGAGCATGGAGACCACCAAACGGGTGTGGCAAGCCCGGCTTGATCCTCGGCGCAACACACCTTCCATTGGAATCTACTCCCATGTAAAAGACCGGTGGGGCATCTTCCATGCGCAGCCCTTTGTGCTCAATGAGCGCCAGGCGGGCGTGGCCATTGAAGGTGTCATCCGCCAAGAAAAGCTGGAGACCAGCCAGCTTGCTGTGGATACCCATGGCTACACCGACTTTGCCATGTCACATGCCCGTTTGCTTGGTTTTGATCTTTGCCCGCGGTTGAAGGAACTCAAACAGCGCCACCTCTTTGTGCCACGCGGCACCAAAGTGCCCGCAGAAATCG
>NZ_RCHJ01000089.1 GCF_004011805.1 Piscinibacter defluvii | reverse complement strand
GGGGTCTCCTCGTTTTCAGTGCAATAAGTGACGGTACGAAAAGCTAGCACTGGCGCGGAGGTGGTGTTGGTAGATCGTTGATTTCATTGACTTTCCTGTTCACTTTCAAATCTGCGATTCGTGGCGTCAAACCGTGGTCGGTTTCATCCATTGGTGCCAGTTATCGATGCATTTGGCCGCGAAGGCAGGATTTGGTCAGCATAGCGGTCAACCGGGAAGCGAAACACACCCCGCAAGTTGATGCTCTCCAGCCTGGTGGGCGCAATCTTCCCGATCAGTTCCGGTGGAATGACCTGGCGGCGGTTCGACCAGCGATCCAGGACCGCCTGCATCTGTGAGGTATCTCGTCGGGCCCGCGGCTGGTGAGGGCTGAGAGTTCCTGCTTGCTGATGGCGAAGCTGCAGACGGCGCCGCCGAGGTCGCGCATCGCGGCCTCGCGCAGCAGCAACAGGAGGTTCATGTTTGCGCGCTGCGCATAGCTCAGAGAGACGTCGTTCATATTCGATCCCTGGTCTGCCGCTTGGCGGTGCTTGTAGACATCGGCGTTGAGCTCGAAGCCTCGAGCGCGCCAGATTGCCTTGGCTGTCTCCTGGGTCTGAGCGACCTTGCTCGGGTGGCAGAAGAGGCCCAGCTGGTGGTACATGCTGACCAGGGCGCCGCCCGTGTCGATCGCGTCGGCGGCCGCTGTCCAGTCGCGTGCCTTCTTCGCGACGTCCGGCATCACCACGGCCATCTTGCTTCCGGCGTTCTGAGTGGCGCGTACGTGGTTGGCCGTCACGATGGTCTTGGTACTGTTCGGGTCGAGGATGTAGACCCCCATCGTCAGCAAGAACGGCGAGCTGTACTGCAGGGCCGGCTGCATCAGGTCACCGACGAGCGCGCCCATCTGCCACAACCCGAAGCGCTCGGGGAAGGACTTGATGGAGAAGAAGCGCACGTCGAGACCGTCGCCCTCACCCTCCTTCCACAGGTGCAGGCCGTTGGAGCGCGCGTCCTGGATGGTGTCGTGGTCAACGATCTGGTCGCGCAGTTCGCGACCGTCGTCGTAGTGGAGATCCGGCGAAGAGGCGGCGTCGATGCGATCCGGGTTGACGAACAGCGAACACCAGTTGATCAGGTCGGCTGCGTCGCACACGCGGTTCGGAAGCGAGGCCGAACGCAGGGTGGTGGCCATGCCATCGCGAAGGCCGATGATCCGCTCTCGATCCGAGAGGTTGTTGGGATCGGCTTTCACGCACACGCTGATCATCAGGCGGAAGTCCCGAATCGTGTAGTGGAAGCCTTGGGTCAGCGAGTTGTGCGCGCCGTGCGCGAGGTGCGAAAAGCGTCGGCGGGCGAGCTTGCGGTAGAGGTTCTCGTTGCGCGCGGGGCGGCCGTACTCCTGCGCCTTCTGGATCTGGTCGCCATCCTCCATGCGCAGGTTCGCGTACTTGCGCAGCGGAGAGCAGACGTGGGGCGAGGCGAAGAGGTGGAACTGCACGCCGGTCTCGGGTGGGCAGTTCGAGTAGAGCGAGACCAGCACGTCCACCATGCGATCGTCCGCGCCGCTCTGCGGCATCACCTCGAGCATGAAGCCCACTCCGTCCTTGTTGACGAAGAGCTGCTCGTCGTCGAGGTAGGAGATGTAGGGCAGCCAGCTCGCGAACTGGTCGGCGGGGGACTCGTCGTTGTTGCCGAAGGAGAAGAAGCCGCCGCCGGCCTTCTCTCCGCTGCTGGCGGAACGATGCGATCAAGGCATCCGCGGGCAAGAAGCCTTCGCTGGTCAAGGTGCGATAGCGCGACGCGAGCAGGCTGGCCGCTGCCTGGACCCGAGTGATCGCGCGAAAGTAGAACTCCTCGCTGTAGCTCGGCCTTCCTTTGGGAACCGGATGGTCCTTCGAGTAGACCGACCTGAGGATGTAGGTCGGCGATAGGCCGGTGATGTAGGCGATGGTGCGCTGGCGCGCGCCGAGCGTGGCGCAATGGCGGGCGGTCTCAAGCGCACGCAGTCTGGACGGCGGGACCGACATGGGAAACCCCAGGTCACTGGCGCCGACGACGAGAAGCTGCGACCGACGGCGCAATCGCAGACGGCAGCGAAAGGAGGGTCGAAAGATCCGACCGCGGCGAGAAAAGGGCTTGGTCGCCCATGCCGCAGACGAAGCTGAGGATTCCACGCCATCACGATGTTGGCCATCAGGCTCAACGCATCGGCCACAGCCTGCATTTCATCGACACGTTTGGCCTGCGCCGGGCTGATCCGGCCGGTATAAATGGCGCGCTTGAGGGCGTTAACAGCCTCGCCCCGATTGAGCACCCGGCGCAACTCGTTCCTGAAAGCGTCCTTGACAAAGTAGTCAGCCAAAAACGCCGTACGCAGCAACCGCCCCAATTGCACGCCAGCCTCATAGATTGGATCGCCCTGGGCGGCAGAACCGAACCGCGCAAGAGCTGCCACCGCACTGGCATGTCCGCTCATGACCGAGGCTGCCAGGTGCACCAGACTATCCCAATGCTTTTCGATCAAAGCGACGTCGACATTGGCTTCGCACACCGCAGCGATTTCTGC
>NZ_RCHJ01000088.1 GCF_004011805.1 Piscinibacter defluvii | reverse complement strand
TGTTGGCGCCGACTGAAATTTGACCCACTTGAGAGGATCGTGCCGATCGAAATTTGACCCAGGTGTTCAACCTACCCTGCCCGACTTATCCACAGCGGGGCGGGGTGTGAGGAGTGATCACCATGGCCATGATTGGCAAGGTCTTGCGGATGCGACACCGCGAGAACAAGTCGGTGCGGGAGATCGTCAAGGCGACGAGTCTTGCGAGGAACACGGTGCGCAAGTACTTGCGCATCGGCAAGGCAGAGGCGCCGAAGTACAGGCGGCCGGAGGTGCCGACGAAGCTGGCACCGTTCGTGGAGGCTGTGCAGCAGGCGCTGCTGGCCGATGCGAGGCGGCCGAAGAAGGAGCGGCGCACGGCAAAGGCGCTGCACACGCAGTTGGCTGCGGCGGGCTATGACGGCGGCTACAGCCGGCTGACCGAC
The DNA here is from genome assembly GCF_004011805.1 of Piscinibacter defluvii. GTDB lineage: Bacteria > Pseudomonadota > Gammaproteobacteria > Burkholderiales > Burkholderiaceae_C > Piscinibacter > Piscinibacter defluvii. The sequence goes on along the minus strand of NZ_RCHJ01000088.1, from coordinate 2,200 downwards.
TACATCCGTGCGTGGCGCGCCGAGCGCGGCGGCGTGCAGGTGGGCGATGCCTACGTGCCGCTGAGCTTCGAACTGGGTGAGGCCTTCCAGTTCGACTGGAGCGAGGAGCCGCTGGTCATCGGCGGCGTGTACCAGCGGCTGCAGGTGGCGCACACGAAGCTGTGCGCGAGCCGGGCGTTCTGGCTGGTGGCCTACCCCAGCCAGGGCCACGAGATGCTGTTCGATGCCCACACCCGGTCGTTCACTGCGCTGGGCGGCGTGGCCAGGCGGGGCATCTACGACAACATGAAGACCGCCGTGGACCGCGTCGGCAAGGGCAAGGCGCGCGAGGTCAACCTGCGCTTCACGACCATGTGCGCGCACTACCTGTTCGATGCCGACTTCTGCAACGTCGCGTCGGGCTGGGAGAAGGGCGTCGTTGAGAAGAACGTGCAGGACAGCCGGCGGCGGATCTGGCTGGACGCGCGGGACCAGCGCTTCAGCAGCCTGGACGAACTCAACGCCTGGCTGGGCGAGCGGTGCCGCGCGCTGTGGGCTGAGCTGAGGCATCCCGAGCACAAGGCGTTCAGCGTGCTGGAGATGCTTGAGCTGGAGCGACAGCACCTGATGCCGATGCCGGCGCCGTTCGACGGCTACGTGCAGGAGTTCAGCCGTGTCAGCAGCACCTGCCTGGTGACGGTGGCGCGCAACCGCTACTCGGTGCCGTGCGAGTGGGCGCGGCACACGGTGAGCACGCGGCTGTACCCGGGCCGGGTGGTGATCGTGGCGGAGGATCGCGTGGTGGCCGAGCACGAGCGGCAGCCGGGCAAGGGCAAGACGGTGTACGACTGGATGCACTACGTGCCGCTGCTGCAGAGGAAGCCCGGCGCGTTGCGCAACGGCGCGCCGTTCAAGGACCTGCCCGAGCCGCTGGCCAGGCTGCGCCAAGCCCTGCTCAAGCACGCAGGGGGCGACCGGCTGATGGCCCAGGTGCTGGACCTGGTGCAGCTGGCCGGGCTGGATGCCGTGCTGGTGGCGGCCGAACTGGCCATGGAGCGTGCCGGGCCCAGCGGCCGGGTCAGCCCGGAGCACGTGGGCAACGTGCTGGCCCGGCTGACGGCGCCACCCCGACCAGAGAACGTTGCTACGGCGCTGGGCGCGTTGACCAAGCCCGTGGCCGATACGGCGCGCTACGACCGGCTGCGGCGCATCGAGGCTGAACAAGGAGCCGAAGATGCGTGACGTCATCAGTGAACTGAAGGCACTGCGTCTGCACGGCATGGCCGCCACCTGGGCCGAACTGGGCGAGCAGAGCAACGGCGAGCTGGAGCGTTCGCGCTGGCTCATCGAGCACATGCTTAAGGCTGAGGCCAGTGACCGGGCCACGCGCTCGGTGAGCTACCAGATGGCCGCGGCCAGGTTCCCCGTGCACCGCGATATGGCGGGCTTCGACTTCGATGTCTCGCCGGTGGACCGCAAGCTCGTCACCCAGCTGGCCAGCTGCGAGTTCACCGTCGCCGCGCACAACGCGGTGCTGGTGGGCGGGCCCGGCACCGGCAAGAGCCACCTGGCCACGGCCATCGGCGTGGCCGGCATCACCGAGCACGGCAAGCGGGTGCGGTTCTACTCGACGGTGGACCTGGTCAACGCGCTGGAACGCGAGAAGGCCGAAGGCAAGGCTGGGCGCATCGCAGCCAGCCTGCTGCGCCTGGACTTGGTCATCCTGGACGAGCTGGGCTACCTGCCGTTCAGCCAGGGCGGCGGTGCGCTGCTGTTCCACCTGCTGAGCAAGCTGTACGAGCACACCAGCGTGGTGATCACGACCAACCTGGACTTCGCCGAGTGGTCCACCGTGTTCGTCGACGCGAAGATGACCACGGCGCTGCTGGACAGGCTCACGCACCACTGCCACATCGTGGAGACCGGCAACGAGAGCTACCGCGTCACGCAGGCCACAGCCAGCACGAAGCGGCGCATAAAGGCCCGGGAGCAGGAGCGCCGGGCCCGGCCTGCAGAGGCGGGCTGACCGCGCGGCCGCGGGGCGGCAAGCCTCTACGGGCTACGCCCTGCGCGGCTTGCCGCCCCGCGAAGGACATCCGAACACAAACCGAAAGGAGCAAGCAGCTACAGTTGTCCACAGCCGGGATCAAGCGATCCCGGCCACCAGCCCTGGGTCAAAGTTCAGTCGGCAGGGTGGGTCAAAGTTCGATCGGCGCGGACA
>NZ_RCHJ01000087.1 GCF_004011805.1 Piscinibacter defluvii | reverse complement strand
GCCACGGCCAACGATGCGGGGGCGATCGACCTGACCGCACCGAGCATCACGGTCGATGCGCCGGCACTGACCAACGACGCCACGCCGACCATCACTGGCACCACCAACCTCCCTGCCGGCTCCACCGTCAGCCTCGTGGTCACCGATGCGAACGGCGTGCAGCAGACCGTGCTGGCCACCGTCCAGCCGGGTGGTACCTACTCGGTCGACGTGCCCAATCCTCTCGCCGAGGGCAGCTACTCCGTCGTGGCAACCGCCACCGATGCGGCCGGCAACTCGGCCAATGCCAACGATGCGGGCGCCATCGACCTGACCGCACCGAGCATCACCGTCGATGCGCCGGCGCTGACGAACGACGCCACGCCGACCATCACCGGCACCACCAACCTGCCGGCCGGCTCTACCGTCAGCCTGGTGGTCACCGATGCCAACGGCGTTCAGCAGACGGTGCTGGCCACCGTCCAGCCGGGTGGCACCTACTCGGTGGACGTGCCCAACCCTCTCGCCGAGGGCAGCTACTCCGTCGTGGCCACCGCCACCGATGCGGCCGGCAATGCCGCCACGGCTAACGACGCCGGGGCGATCGACCTGACCGCACCGAGCGTCACCGTCGATGCCCCAGCCCTGACGAACGACTCGACGCCGACCATTACTGGCACCACCAACGTCCCTGCCGGTTCGACCGTCAGCCTGGTGGTCACCGATGCCAACGGCGTGGCCCAGACTCTCTCCGCCACGGTCCAGCCGGGTGGTACCTACTCGGTTGACGTGCCGACTGCGCTCGCCGAGGGCAGCTACTCCGTCGTCGCCACGGCCACCGATGCCGCGGGCAATGCCGCTTCGGCCAACGATGCGGGGGCGATCGACCTGACCGCACCGAGCATCACGGTCGATGCCCCGGCGCTGACGAACGACGCGACACCGACCATCACCGGTACGACCAACATCCCTGCCGGCTCCACCGTCAGCCTGGTGGTCACCGACACCAACGGCGTCCAGCAGACGGTGCTGGCCACGGTCCAGCCCGGTGGCACCTACTCTGTCGATGTGCCGACTGCGCTCGCCGAGGGCAACTACTCCGTCGTAGCCACGGCCACCGACGCGGCGGGCAACTCGGCCAATGCCAACGATGCGGGGGCGATCGACCTGACCGCGCCGAGCATCACGGTCGACGCGCCGGCGCTGACGAACGATGCCACGCCGACCATCACCGGCACGACCAACCTGCCGGCCGGCTCCACCGTCAGCCTGGTGGTCACCGACGCGAACGGCGTCCAGCAGACCGTGCTGGCCACGGTCCAGCCCGGTGGCACCTACTCGGTCGATGTGCCAAGTGCACTCGCCGAGGGCAGCTACTCCGTCGTGGCCACGGCCACCGATGCGGCCGGCAACTCGGCCAATGCCAATGACGCGGGCGCCATCGATCTGACGGCGCCGAGCGTCACCGTCGACGCACCGGCACTGACCAACGATGCCACGCCGACCATCACCGGCACTACCAACCTGCCCGCGGGTTCGACCGTCAGCCTGGTGGTCGCCGATGCCAACGGCGTTCAGCAGACCGTGCTGGCCACGGTCCAGCCCGGTGGCACCTACTCGGTCGACGTGCCTTCGCCGCTCGCTGAGGGCAACTTCTCCGTCGTCGCCACCGCCACCGACGCCGCGGGCAACTCGGCCAATGCCAATGACGCGGGCGCCATCGATCTGACCGCACCGAGCGTCACCGTCGATGCCCCGGCGCTGACGAACGATGCCACGCCGACGATCACCGGCACGACCAACCTGCCCGCGGGTTCGACCGTCAGCCTGGTGGTCACCGAAGCCAACGGTGTTCAGCAGACCGTGCTGGCTACCGTCCAACCCGGTGGCACCTACTCGGTCGACGTGCCCACGCCACTCGCCGAGGGCAACTATTCCGTCGTGGCCACAGCCATCGATGCGGCGGGCAACGCCGCTTCGGCCAACGACGCCGGCGCAATCGATCTGACTGCACCGAGCATCACCGTCGATGCCCCGGCACTGACCAACGACGCCACACCGACCATCACCGGCACCACCAACCTACCGGCCGGCTCCACCGTCAGCCTGGTGGTCACCGATGCCAACGGCGTAGCTCAGACCCTCTCCGCCACGGTCCAGCCGGGTGGTACCTACTCGGTCGACGTGCCTTCGCCGCTCGCCGAGGGCAACTTCTCCGTCGTCGCCACCGCCACCGATGCCGCGGGCAACTCGGCCAATGCCAACGATGCGGGGTCGATCGACCTGACCGCGCCGAGCGTCACCGTCGACGCACCGGCACTGACCAGCGATGCCACGCCGACGATCACCGGCACGACCAACCTCCCTGCCGGCTCCACCGTCAGCCTGGTGGTCACCGACGCCAACGGCGTCCAGCAGACCGTGCTGGCCACCGTCCAACCCGGTGGTACCTACTCGGTCGATGTGCCGACTGCGCTCGCCGAGGGCAACTACTCCGTCGCGGCCACGGCCACTGATGCGGCCGGCAACTCGGCCAATGCCAACGATGCGGGCACCATCGTACCATCACCGGCACGACCAACCTGCCGCCTGGCTCCACCGTCAGCCTGGTGGTCACCGATGCGAACGGCGTCCAGCAGACCGTGCTGGCCACCGTCCAACCCGGTGGTACCTACTCGGTCGA
>NZ_RCHJ01000086.1 GCF_004011805.1 Piscinibacter defluvii | reverse complement strand
CCTCAGCTCAAACGTTAGGCCGCACGAAACGAACCACATGCGACTCCTCGGCCCAGAGGCAGCGTCAGCGGTGCACTGCGAGCGCATCCTGCGCACGTTGCCGCGTTGGTTCGGAATCGAGCAATCGTTGCTGGAGTACGCAGCGGACTCTGAGCGATTTCCAACGTTCATCGCCGCAGAAGCAGCACCCGTCGCGTTCCTTACTGTACGAGAGCACTTCCCCGAGAGTTGGGAGGTTCACTGCATCGCAGTAGAAGCCAGCTACCGCGGGCAAGGCGTTGGGCGCAAGTTGCATGAGCACGTCGAGTCTTGGCTCCGAGCCAAGGGCGTTCGGCAACTGCAGGTCAAGACTTTGGCCGCCAACCATCCGAGCCCTGAGTACGCGCAGACGAGAAACTTCTACGCAAGCCTGGGCTACACGCCGCTGGAAGTCTTCCCTACTCTTTGGGGTCCGTCGTTGCCAGTGCTGCAGTTGGTCAAGGCCCTGCGCGCGCCGGAGAGTGCGGCCTAACCCTTCGCTCGAGCCGACCCCCACCGGCTACGCACTTGGGCCGCGAGCCGCTCGCTGGCATCATCCGCCTCGCGGCCCAAGCGCTCCGCCGCCGGGGTCGTCTCAGCTCAAACGTTAGGCGTCGAAGCCACGTCCCGTTGTCGTGCGAAGCGAAGTCTCCGTCCTTCTGTACTCGGGCTGCACCTTCTTCGAGGTAGCCCTCGCGGTCGAGGTTCTCGCGCCGCGATACGACGTACGCTACTACTCGCCCGACGGTCGGGATCATCTCGCCTCCAACGGCGCAACGATCGTCCCGCACGGCAGTTACAGAGACCTCGAGGCCTCAACGTCAGTCGCCGTGCTCATTCCAGGCGGCGATCCCGGTAGCATCTTGGTGCCTGAGAACCTCGCCCGCAATTGCCTGACCGTAACGCACGATCGCTCGGCGCTGTTAGCTGGCATCTGCGCCGGCAACCTCGTAATCGCCGCAGCCGGCCTACTTCGCGGTGGCCGTGGCACCCACAACTACACGTCGCAGTACGCATCGGCAGAACAGGTCGAAACCACGGCCCCCTACTGGAGCGGAATGACCTACGAACACGCTGATCTGGTACACGACGGCCTGATCGTCACCGCTATGCCCTGGGCGTACCGCAAGTTCGCCTCGAAGGTCGGTCAGTTGCTTGGCGCTCTATCCGAGTCAGAAGCAAGCGCCCTCGAAACCTATGTCGTGCGCCGCACCATCCACGACGCCTAACCCTTCGCTCGAGGCGACCCTCCACGGCTTGGCACTTGGGCCGCGAGCCCGTGGTGCATATCATCGGTCCCGCGGCCCAAGCGCCAAGCCGCGGCGGTCGCCTCAGCTCAAACGTTAGGCCGCACAGCCCACGCACATACCTTGACTCGCTTGTCTCCATTTTCATTGCAGAGGCTGTACGCCATGGCCATCGCGCTGGCCTGCAGTGCCTGCTCGCAGTCCGCGCCGCCGCGCGAAGCGCAGCTCCAAGTCGCAGAAGACGGCAGCTACCAGCTGAACATGCAGCCTGTCGAGCAGCCTGAGCTCAAGCACCAGCTTCAAGCGCTCCGTGCCGCAGGCGCACCTGTCAGGCTCGAGATCTACGCCCACCCAATGGCGAAACACGAGGCGGTCGGTCGCGCGGTAAAGGCAGCGCAGGATGCAGGAGTCGACACACTGGCCTTCGTCACAACACCACCGCCAACTGTAGGCGTTCCACCTAGCACTCCTGCGGCGCAAGCCTCGAGGCCGCAGTAGCACACTCGTCGAGTGCGGCCTAACCCTTCGCTGGAGCGGGACCTCCACCGGCATGGCACTTGGCCCGCGAGGCGCTCACTGTCATCATCCGCCTCGCGGGCCAAGCGCCATCCCGGCTCCGGCCCCTCAGCTCAAACGTTAGGCCGCACAGATGCCGTTCGATCTTGCCGAGTCATTCATCCATGAAGCAGAGCGCGAGCTCGGCGCCAAACTACCGGCGTCCTACAGGGCGGCAATGGCTCAGGCGAACGGAGGCGCGGTCGAGGTCCTCGACGACGTGTGGCAGTTGCATCCAATCGCCGACACATCCGACCGAAAGCGCCTTGCCCGAACGGCCAATCATGTACTTCGCGAGACCGAGTCATTGCAGGGCTGGGCCAGGTTCCCGGCAGGTGCCCTGGCAATCGCTGCCAACGGGTCAGGCGATCAACTGGTCTTCCTACGAGGCGCCACTTCGTTCGAATCAGCTGTACATCTCTGGTCGCACGAAACGGGCGAACTGGAGCAAGTGGCAGAAGACTTCAGTGAACTTCAACGCATCTAGCCAACCGGTGCCACGTTGACTTGTTGGCGGCACCAGTCGTCCGCCGAGAGTGCGGCCTAACCCTTCGCTCGAGCGGACCTCCACTGGCGTCCGCTCAGCTCAAACGTTAGGCCTCGGAATGAACGCTCGTGCCCTCAGCTACGTCAGGACAGACACGCCACCAGAAGACTGGCTTCGATTGGTCGACGAAGGTCTCGATCGGCACAACTACTCCGTCGCTCCACTGAACGAGGTTCGCCAGTTGGCGGCCTTCGCCACGGACTCCCAAGGCCAGGTTGTCGGAGGCGCCGTCGGCAGAACCTGGGGAAAGTGCTGCGAGCTACTGCAACTGTGGGTAGCACAGGAGTACCGTTCGGCTGGTGTCGGCTCGCAGCTCTTGCGCAAGTTCGAAGCTCATGCCCGAGGTCGGGTATGCAGCATCTTCTACCTCACGACTCTGAGCTTCCAGGCGCCGGAGTTCTACCAAAGGCACGGGTACGTCGTGCTCGCCGAGATCGCGGGCTATCCAAACGGCATAGTCAAGTACCTCATGCACCGAGCCGAGGCCTAACCCTTCGCTCGAGAGGGACCTCCGCCGGCAAGGCACTTGGCCCGCGAGG
>NZ_RCHJ01000085.1 GCF_004011805.1 Piscinibacter defluvii | reverse complement strand
AACAACAAGCTGCGCACTTCCTCCGGGATAGACGCATAGGCGTTGGACAGCAGGATCACTGGGCAAGACTCGACCAACTCGCCGGCGACGTGAGCTCGAGCGGCATAGGCCCCGCGACCCTTGCGGGTTCCGGTGTGTCTGACGTAGACGCTTGGTGCGCAGATGGTCATTTGGGTGGTCCGACGCCTAACGTTTGAGCTGAGACGACCGCGCCGGCATGGCGCTTGGCCCGCGAGGCGGATGATAAGAACGAGCGCCTCGCGGGCCAAGTGCCATGCCGGTGTGGGTCGGCTCGAGCGAAGGGTTAGGCGGCGCTGCGGCTACGGGCAGGGCGCTTAGCAGACGAACTCTTGACCGAAGGGCGCTTTGCTGCCAACTTGGCGAGATTGGACTTGAGCCTGGCTTGAACCACCGCGGCGATGAGTTCGTGCGGGATGGACTGGCTGTAGGGGAACTGCAGATTGCCCTTTGACCCGGCGAACGCCTCGACTCTGACGCGTAGCGCCGGGTCTTCTACTGGCGGAAACAGGCCAAGGTGGTTCTTGAACGCACCGAAGTACACGACGACACCTGACTGGAACAATGCAGGCATGCGGTAGCTGATGCGTTCTTCCGCCTGTGGAGCAGCGCGATGAACGGTGGCACGCACGGCACGAAGCACGGCTTGGACTTCGGGCGGAAAGCTCGCGATGTACTCGTCGACCGTAGCAGGAATTGTGTTCATGCAGCCTCCGCGGGCAAGAATGAGTGGTCCTGCACGACGAACAGAAGCAACGCAGTTCGACAAGAGGCAAGCGGCGGGACTGGCTCGGTGGTGATCGCGACGCCTAACGTTTGAGCTGAGGGGCCGTAGCCGGGAAGGCGCTTGGCCCGCGAGGCGGATGATGGACCACACCGCTTCGCGGGCCAAGTGCCTTGCTGGCGGAGGTCCCTCTCGAGCGAAGGGTTAGGCCCCACCGCGCCCAGCTACCTCTTGGAGTCCGCGGCGGTAGCCAGGAGGTAGCCGCGCATTCGCCCCGAGTCGGCGTCGAGGGTGTTCATGGCATCCCACAACATTGAGACCGGCACCCACGTGTAAGGGTACTTCTGCTTTGCAACGTCCATGACCAAGACGCGATCAGTTGATGCGTCGAATGCTCCCAATGGCGAGATGTGTCCAGCCCCCGCCTGCTTCAGGGTTCTTCGATCGTAGTTGACGATGATGAACGTGCGAGGCTCTGCCAGCGCTGCTCGCGCCGCGTGCCGGAAAGAGGCAAGGTCGGACTGACTGGCGTGCACCAGTTGCACCTGCATGCCATGGGCCAGCAGGAAACCTGCGAGCTCGGGGAGCGTTAGCCCGCTCAATGACAGAGCAAGCTCGCCCTTGATCGGCGCAGTAGACGCGTTGAACAGCGATCTCTGCGTGGCAGGCGGCTGGGGCGCGAGCGCGGCGTTGAGCACTGCGCTAACCGTGGCTGGCCCACAGAAGGCCCGGCGGGCTTGAGCCTGCACATACTGCGCGAGTTGTGCACAGTCGACCTTGCTGGTGGCCGATGACAGCAGTTCTTGGCCTTCGGCCGACACCGCGCTTGTAAGTTCCGGCGCAAGCGGCAGGTTCTCCGCTGGCGGCTCAGACAGGGCGTACCAGAGGACAGCGGACGCCGCAATCAGCGGCGTCAACGAGACAGCGATGGCAGCGCGCTTGGCGAATCGGCGCATCGAACGGACTGCTCGGTTTCGGTGTGGGGCCTAACGTTTGAGCTGAGGCGCAGACGCCGGGTTGGCGCTTGGCCCGCGCGACGGATGATGACACTGGCCGTTGCGCGGGCCAAGTGCCAAGCCGTCGGCTGTCGCCTCGAGCGAAGGGTTAGGCCTCATTCGCTAGGAGCAGTCGAGCGCCGGGCAGGCACCAAGGTTCCGTAGCGCCGTGCTTGACCTTCGTTGCGTGCTTGCGCAGCCATGACGCGACGTGCGAGTACCAAGCACCAAACGCAGTGGCGTCGTACTTGGGTGCGGAAGCAAAGGCCCTTGACCAGCAAAGGCGTCCGGCGACTTGTGGAGCTTCGGCGCCGATTGGGTGCCGAGAGTACTCAAGGAGCGGGCCATGCGGGTTGGCCAGTCGGTAGTAGACGCCTGCTTGGCGAGTGTGCCTGTCGACATAGTCAACGCGCTCGAACGATGGCAGCCAGTCGAACGCCTTGTTGTGTATGTAAAAGGGGGATGCCTCCAAGTCTGAGCTGAACGACTGAACCGAGCTCGGTGTCGGCGACCAAGAGCGATAGATCTCGATCTCGGCTGACTTGCGAAGGCATTGGAGAAGAAGGTTCTCGTCTTCGAGTGACAGCGCGATTGCGATCTGTTGTCCCATGAGGCCTAACGTTTGAGCTGAGGGGCCGGAGCCGGGATGGCACTTGGCCCGCGAGGCGGATGATGACAGCGAGCGCCTCGCGGGCCAAGTGCCATGCCGGTGGAGGTCCCGCTCCAGCGAAGGGTTAGGCCGCACTCGGAGTGGCGTGCTGGATCGTGGGAGCCGTGGCGCGTGGCTTGCGGTGAAGAACTGGAACTGGCGTGGCGCCGGCAGCGGAAGAGGAAGAAGCCAGAGGCAGAGCTGACAGCGGGCAGCAAGCGTCACGCCGCGAACCCAGAGCGCCACGATTGAGAGTCACGGACCACTACAGCGACTGCTCGCGAATGACATGAAGCTCTAGCGTTCCAAGTTTGACTCCGAAGACGCGCCGCTCGGTGAGGAACTTGCTGAGTCGTTCTTCGATGCGGACCATTTCGTCGCCAGTGAGGCGCCGCTCCTGGCCCGAGACATTGCATCGGTCGTGCAAGTACAAGACTTGAGGTTGCTCGGCGCTGGGATAGGTGCAATTGAAGTCGCAGCGAAGGTCACCCTCTTGATAGGAGACCACTTCTCTGGCTGAGCGCCACGCTCGGTATTGCATGTGCGGCCTAACGTTTGAGCTGAGGGGCCGTAGCCGGGAAGGCACTTGGCCCGCGA
>NZ_RCHJ01000084.1 GCF_004011805.1 Piscinibacter defluvii | reverse complement strand
GCCAATTGCGCGTCCAGGCTCGCTGAATTACTCTGCGGTGGTAGTAGTTCAGACCTTCCAAACTACCCAATTCGCGGCATGCCAGCGCCTATTGTTCTGCGGTATGCAACCGCCCAAGACGCTCCGGAGCTTGCCGAGTTCGCTGCCAAAGCGTTCTCCGACACCTATCGCGACTTGGACGATCCGAAGGACATTGCTGACTACGTCGCGGAGCACTTCAACGTTCCGGCAGTTACCAGCGTCCTTCGAGATGAAGCCTGCACCACCTTGCTCGCCACGTTGGCGGGCAAGATCGTCGGATACGCCGTGCTCAAGTCCGCGGAGCCTCCTGCGTGCGTCGCTGGCCCGAAACCTATTGAGCTTGCCCGCCTCTACGTAGGCGACGACTTCCTCGGTCAAGGGCTTGGTTCCCAAGTCATGCGAGCCGTCCACGCCGAGGCGAGGCGCCAGAGCAGTAAGACTCTCTGGCTCGGGGTGTACGACCGCAACGTCCGAGCAGTTGCGTTCTACGAGCGATCGGGCTTCCGCAAGGTCGGTGGCAAGGAGTTCTTGTTCGGTGGCCGCATCTATGTCGACCCCATCTACTCATCGCGAGTCCAAAGTGACGCCTAACCCTTCGATCGAGGCGCCCTTCCACGGCTTGGCACTTGGGCCGCGAGCCCGCCAGTGTCATCATCGGTCTCGCGGCCTAGATGCCAATCCGCGGCGGTTGCCTCAGTTCAAACGTTAGGCGTCAACCGCGCGCTCGAGTCGAAGCGCACAACCTTCGGCAGCTTCCTAGAGGCACAGACCCACGTTGCGCCCCCCCCGACCGACCCCCGGGTTAACCCCAGGCAGATATAGGTGTAGGGCCATAGTACGTTCGAGTTGGTGGGGGGCCTAGTCATGTACCACGGGAATGTAGTAACAATTCTCCCGAACAAGATTCGTCTACACGAGCAGGAACTGCATCCCATACGGATCTCCAACTCCTCACTTTGTTGGGCCCGTTGGCTGCCCGATCGAAGGCCGCAGATCCGCCAACGGCCTTACGACCATCTAGTTGTCTCACCGTTCGAGACTTCAACATGGCCAACTCTCTTTCAGATTACGCTAGCGCTCGACGACGAACGCCCTGGAACCCTATCGCCAGTTCTCCGAACCCTTCGTGATTTGCAATTCAATATATTGTCTATTGACGGAACGCCTGCTGGCCACCGGCACGCCATGATAGACATCATCGGCGATGCCGTCAGCATTCGGTCAGATGGTCAGACTTTAGAAGAAGGGTACAGGCTCGCCGACGAGAAGCGAAGCTTTCTTTGTCCGTCAACGCAAGAGTATGTCCATAGATTGTTTGCGCCACGAATGCTCCGTTATTCAGAGTCGATCCGGCAGGCGCTACTCGACTCCCATAGTACTGGCAAGTTCCTTCGCGAGACATTCCTGTACTCGGACTCACCAACGCCGGGTCGAGGAACTCTCTACGATCCAGCCTCACTTGACCTTTCGGTCCGGACCATCGGAGAGCAACAGTCGACAGCAGCTGTAAAGTGCACGTGGCTTCAGAATCATGCCTTCTTCTGGCTCTTTGGTCGCGATAATCCAGAGCCGATGGCATTGCGCTTTGACAGTCAATCCAACGCACTACGTCCTGAGCCATCATGGCGAGAGCAATTCAACGCAAAAACAAGGTTCCTAAATCCACCATTCAAGTCGATAGCCTCACTAAATTACTTTGAACAGTATCTGAGGATCACCTTCTCCGAATCTGATCAGTATGGGGAATCGGTAAGAATCAAGATCCCGTACACCGCCAAGTACGATCCAAGCCATGATTCACGCGGATTGCTATTCGAGATAACGCAAGAGCTGGCGGCGAAGCGGCTTGCGCTCCGAAGCATCAGCATGAGTACAGATTCGCGTACTCGAGGCGCGAAGCATGGCACCTTCCGCCTAGTGGCGTCCGTACACGATCAAATCCCAGGATTCGAGTCTCCGTCGAAGAAGCAAGAGTACGCCAAGGCTGCCGCTGAGGTTGCCAATAGTCGGGCTCGAATCGAGCTTTCAAAAGCTAGTTGCTTCATCGAGGAGGAACGACCAACCGTCACAACGTTCGGCGCTAAAACCCTGTTCTTGTCAACAAGCTTTGAGTGGCTTAAGACCAAGCGGCCGCAGATTCTGAAAGCAATACAAACTACTGCCGCTGATCATGGATTTATATTGGTTGTAGGCGATCGAACATTGTTGCCAAAGGAACATGAACATGTCTGGAACGCTGCGGACACACTAACGGCAAACGTTCTTTCTCTCCTCAGGAATTCGGATGCATTTTTGCAACTAATTCCTCGAGGCACAATAGACTCCCCAAAAGACCCGACTGGGCTTGTTTGGTTGTTGTTCGAATCTGGTGCTGCGCATGCGCTTCGACTTCCGTGCGCGATCTGCCTTGATCAATCTGGAGGCATTGACCTGCAGGACTGGACTCGAAGGCTCAAGGCTGGCACTGAAAAGCAGGTGTACCCGTTCGCCGGAGACATGGGAGACGATCAGATACTAGAGGTCGTTGACGGCGCATTGCGAGCGTTGGCCACCCAGGCGAGGCCTGGCCGAGCTTCAAAGTACTTTGGTGCATAGATTTCATTCTCCGCGCCCGCATCGATGTCAACGTGCCTTGTGCCGCCTCTCGATGACGCCTAACCCTTCGCTCGAGGCGACCCTCCACCGCTTGGCACTTGGGCCGCGATCCCGTGGTGTCCATCATCGGGCTCGCGGCCCAAGCGCCAATCCGCGGCGGTCGCCTCAGCTCAAACGTTAACCCGCAGGACGCCTCCACTTGCACCGCTCGCACGTCCTTGCCGCACTCTGCTCCTTCATCGCTACTGCGACCGTAGGTGCAGCTCCAGTTGGAGCCGACGGCGCGCTCCGCGTCGAAGATTCAGCCACCTTGGTTGTTCACACCGCCGCTGACTGCCCCGTCTGCAAAGCTTGGCGTGAGTCCAGCGC
>NZ_RCHJ01000083.1 GCF_004011805.1 Piscinibacter defluvii | reverse complement strand
ATCATCGGTCTCGCGGCCCAAGCGCCAACCCGTGGCGGTCGCCTCAGCTCAAACGTTAGCCGTCATGCACGAGACGCTGCTGCCTCGCGAGTTCTCCGCTGGCCGCCTCCGCCGCCTACACCCACGCGATCTCGCGGCGTTCCAGGCTTATCGCTCACTCCCAGAACTCGGGCGGTACCAGGGTTGGTCGCCGATGTCGGATGCCGAGGCACTTCAGTTCCTCGACGAAGTGCATAGCGCACCGCTATTTGCACCAGGCCACTGGGTGCAACTCGGAATCGCCGAGCCAGAGTCTGATGCGCTAGTCGGAGACATTGGCCTGTACCTGTCCGAAGACGGAACCTCTGGAGAAGTCGGCTTTACGCTTCAGCCAGGCTCCCAAGGTCGTGGCGTCGCAACTCTTGCGGTCCTCGAGGCACTTCAACTCTTCTTCTCGGTTACCAGCGTCACAGGCGTTCTGGGCATAACCGACGACCGAAACCTACCGAGCATCAAGTTGCTAGAGCGCGTTGGCTTCGAGTTCATCGAGAGCCGCCAAGTCGTGTTCCGAGGTGAGCCGTGCACAGAGAGGGTCTATGCCCTGCCGCGAAATGACGGCTAACCCTTCGCTCGAGCGGACCTCCACCGGCAAGGCACTTGGGCCGCGAACCCGTGGTGCTTATCATCGGGCTCGCGGCCCAAGCGCCTTGCCGGTGGTGTCCGCTCAGCTCAAACGTTAGGCCGCACAAGCCACAGGGGGGGTGCGATGGAGCTCAAGGATATTGGTCTCTTCGCGGGCGTCGCCGTCACCTTCGTCCTTGGCGTGTGGAACGCCATCACGAATCACCGGGTTAGCAAGCGCACGACCTTTGTCAACACCGTCACTAGCCAACGCATCAAGTGGATCGAGCAGCTCCGCCAAGACATTGGGGCGTTCTCCGGGCTCGTGTACTACTGGTCCCATAGCGAATTGGAGGGGAAGGCGGGCGAGGGAGAAGTGCTGAAGGAGCTTGACCGCCTACGCCACGTCATCCGGCTACGTCTCAATCCTGCGGGCGAACACGACAAGAAGATCGAGGCGTTAATCGAGGAGATCCCTCACTACACTGATCCGAGGCGCCAGAAGGAGCTTGTTGATGCGCTGGAACGCCTAACCAAGTCCACGCAAGCCCTGCTCAAGGAAGAGTGGGACAAGGTGAAACGTGAGTCCGAGCATGGCCCACTCAGCGAACGGCCCTAGTTGGCTGAGAGTGCGGCCTAACCCTTCGCTCGAGCGGACAGCCACCGGCAAGGCACTTGGCCCGCGCACCGGCCAGTGTCATCATCCGTCGCGCGGGCCAAGCGCCTTCCCGGCGTCTGCCGCTCAGCTCAAACGTTAGGCGTCACAAGCAAGGCTCAATCTGACGCAGAGCAGTACATTTGATCACTATGCACGCGATCGTCACCGGCGGCCTGGGGTTCATCGGCTCCCACACCGTAGAAGCACTCTTGGGCGCCGGCTGGGATGTCACCATAGTGGATAACTTGTCGTCGAACGTCGTAGATCATCACCACTTTCGCAACGACGCACGAATCGTGCGGTCCACAGTCCAAGCAGCGTTTGCAGGCCTTCGGACCGCTGACTTGGTGATTCATCTAGCATCAATCGTCGGTCCACTCCGCGTTGCACAGTACTCCGGCGACATTGAGGCGGAGATTCTTCAGGACACTAGGACGGTGCTTGACTACTGCCTTAAGTTTGGTGTGCGCCTGCTCTTCGGCTCTAGCTCAGACGTCTATGCATGCGCCGGCTGGCTACGCGAGGAAGACGAGATTAGGTCTTGGGGTACAACAACTCCTCGTGCCGCGTACGCTTCGGGAAAACACAAGTCCGAGCAACTAATTGCTCAACACTGCACGAAGGCGGGCCTACCGTACACCTGCGTTCGGTTCTTTAACGTTGCAGGCCCAAGGCAGTCTGGTAAGGGTGGCTTTGTCATCCCCCGATTCATCGCCTCCGCGCTCCATGGAACGCCCCTGCAAGTGCATGGCTCCGGACGCCAACTGCGCACATTCTTGCACTCACGAGAGGCCGCGACCGCCCTCAAGCTTCTTGCGGAAGCCACAACGCCACCGCCGATACTGAATATCGGAAACCCCAAGAACGTACTCCGAATCATCGATCTTGCCCGGTTGGTCGTGCACATCCTACGGTCGTCGTCTCCGATCGTCAGTGTGGATCCCGCCGTTTGCTACGGTGCGCGCTTTGACGATGGATTCGAAAAACTACCGCGAATCGACTTGGCAATAGAAGCTCTCCGCTGGCTGCCTGCGCTCACCGTGGAGGACATCATTCTCGACGCTGCAGAAGCTATGAGCATAGGGATTGGAGCGAGCAATGCATCCTAGGGTTCCTGGCAGAGCGGCCAGACGCGCCGAACGTCACGCACTCGTCGGTCCGGCGTATCAGGCGGCAGTTACCTTGTGGGCAAACGAAGCTTCAGGAATCTGGGTGAAGTTCTCCGGATTGGGTGCGCTACAAGGCATTTTCGTGTTGGCCTCTGCGCAACTGATCAGCGCCACCAAGTCAGACGTCAGCACCCAGTGCTCTTTGCCATCTTCCTTCTTTGCGGATGCCTACTGGTTCCTGATCGCCGTTGTCTCACTGACCGGAGCACTCTCATCACTTGGGTCTCGGCGAGTGATAGCACGCGCGTTTTCGTATCAGGACTATTACATCAGGCGGGCATGCGCCATAGAGCAGCTGCATTTTCCGGCAGCGATACACGTGGCCAACTTCACGAGAGATAGCCCGAAAGGCCGATCCACTCGCGTTAGGGTCGTTGCCGAGCGCACCTTTCTTCTGTTGGCAATTCTGCAGGCGTTGCTTTTCCTCTACTCTGTCGGTTCAGTGGCCCACGCTCATCAAGTGACGCCTAACCCATCGCTCGAGCGGACTGCCACCGGCGGGGCACTTGGGCCGCGGAGCGGCCAGTGCCATCATCCTCTCCGCGGCCCAAGTGCCCCGCCGGCAGCAGCCTCTCAGCTCAAACGTTAGGCCGCACAGCCAACTTCTCGTGACACTCGCCCTCTCGTTCGC
>NZ_RCHJ01000082.1 GCF_004011805.1 Piscinibacter defluvii | reverse complement strand
GCTTGGCACTTGGGCCGCGAGGCGCTCGCTGGCATCATGCGCCTCGCGGCCCAAGCGCCAATCCGCGGCGGTCGCCTCAGCTCAAACGTTAGGCGTCATGCGCCAAAGGTTCGCCATCCAGCAGTTCATTCGGGAGTTCCTGGAAGCCCTGGCGCATGAGTTCCGCACCTTCTTGGGCCTGCCGGGCAAGCTCGAGGTCGTCGCCGAGGAGAACAATCGCTTTGTCGCCTTGGTCGGCCGGCGCGAGGTTGTGGCAGACAAAGTCTCACAGCAAGTCCGCACAGGTGGCCGCCTGGTCGCCCCGTTCAAGGCAATCACTGCCATCGAGGTCGCGTACACACGCAAAGGCGACGATCACGAGACTTGGGAAGTCGCCCTGCGCCTACTTCGCAACAGGCGCGTGTCTCTTGGCCGCCTCGCCGACGATACCGATGCATCAATCCTTGCCGCCAAGCTGAGCACCATCACCGGCGCTCAAGTTGTGTCCACTGTCTAGCCTGTTGCCGAGCACTGGCCTCTTCTCACCGAGGAATGACGCCTAACCCTTCGCTGGAGCCGACTCGCACCGGCATGGCACTTGGCCCGCGAACCCGTGGTTCCTATCATCGGTCTCGCGGGCCAAGCGCCACACCGGCGCTCGCGGCTCAGCTCAAACGTTAGACCTCACAGGGGCCAGTGTGGTGAAGCTCGGTACGTTCGCAAACAGCCGTGTCAAGCTCGGCCGGAACGCCGACTTCTTGGCTGAAGTTTGTCAAGTTCAGCCAGGTTCTGCTTCAGCAGTACCAGGAGTGTTCGAGCGTGCTCCACAGGAATGCGCAAGCATGTGCTCGGCGCCTCATCGTCTCGCAGTTGGCGAGCTACGACAAGGGCATCCAGCCGAACCTCCAACAGCCCCTTGTCGTGCCTCATCGACTTCAAGCGCTGCACTTCTATGTCGTACGGCTTCACGTGGTGGCTCCCGGGGGCTCAAGAGAAGGCGGCATTGTCTCAGCGCGCGTCAAGGCGCAGGCGCCAATCAGCGCATACTGGGTGAACAAGCAGCGTCTAGGTCAAGCAGCGTCACACGGTGAGGCCTAACCCTTCGCTCGAGAGGGACCTCCGCCGGCAAGCCACTTGGCCCTCGAGGCGCTCGCTGTCTATCATGCGCCTCGCGGGCCAAGCGCCTTCCCGGCTCCGGCCCCTCAGCTCAAACGTTAGCCGTCATGCACGAGACGCTGCTGCCACGCGAGTTCCTTGGTGGTCGACTCCGTCGAATGCACCTGCACGATCTTGCGGCGTTCCAGGCCTATCGCTCACTTCCCGAACTCGGGCGCTATCAGGGGTGGTCTCCGATGTCCGACACCGAAGCGCTTGAGTTCCTCGACGACGTGCACCGTGCGCCGCTCTTCATGCCAGGCCATTGGGTGCAACTCGGAATCGCCGAGCCAGAGTCTGACGCGCTCATCGGAGACATTGGCCTGTATCTGTCCGAAGACGGGGCCGCCGGCGAAGTTGGTTTCACGCTTCAGCCGGCGTCGCAAGGTCGTGGGGTCGCAACTCATGCAGTCCGTGAGGCGCTTCAACTCTTCTTCTCGGCTACCGGTGTCGCTCGCGTTCTGGGCATCACCGACGAGCGAAACATACCGAGCATCAAGCTGCTTGAGCGCGTTGGCTTCAAGTTCATCGAGAGCCGTCAAGTCGTGTTCCGCGGTGAGCCGTGCACGGAAAGGGTGTATGCCCTGCCGCGAAATGACGGCTAACCCTTCGCTCGAGGCGACCCTCCACGGCTTGGCACTTGGGCCGCGAGGCGCTCGCTGGCATCATGCACCTCGCGGCCCAAGCGCCAACCCGTGGCGGTCGCCTCAGCTCAAACGTTAGGGATCACATTGCGCCGCTTCTCCGCTTCCATCATCGCTGTTGCCTTAGTCCTCGTCGGATGCGCGGTCGCACCCTACAGAGCTCAGGTTGAATGGGCTGGAACGTATTCCGTCCGCTCCATAGAGCGCGTCCCTGACTCCGGTAGCCTGACGGGAATGCGCAACGCCGTCTCTGGAACCCTGCCACTACGTGTGTCTACGGACATTACAGCAAAGCTTGGAACGCACTTCGGCGTCGGTTTCCTGTTGTTGGGCCCGCGAAACGGAGACAAGGTGAATCTCCGTGCAGTAGTGACTTTCCCACAGGGGGGACTGCGCAACCCTGACACTGGCCTGTCTGCAAGCAGTCACGAGTGGATCCACTCCTGCACGGTCGGATCCAGGTGCACGGTCGGCTTTTACTTCCGCGAGCTGTGGGAACTGCAAGCAGGAACGTGGAGCGTCGAGGTACGGAGCGATACAGGTCCTCTCGTACACGAGCAATTCGGCGTGGTCGTCGAGTGATCCCTAACCCTTCGCTGGAGGCGACAGCCACCGGCTTGGCACTTGGCCCGCGAGGCGGTCGTTCTTATCATCCGCCTCGCGGGCCAAGCGCCAACCCGGCGTCTGCGCCTCAGTCTCAGCTCAAACGTTAGGCGTCAGAGTCCCCACCGAGCCGCGTCGCATCGATGCTCACCTTGCTTCCCGTGCTTCTTGCTGTTGACGCTGGCCTCGTCGGAGGTGTCTTCTTCGCGTTCTCCACGTTCGTCATGAAGGCGCTCGCCCAGCTTCCCGTTGAGCAAGGAGTTGCCGCAATGCAGCGCATCAACGTCGTCGTCATGAACCCACTGTTCCTTGGCCTCTTCGTCGGAACCGCTCTCATCGGTGGCATAGCCGCTATAGGTGCGGTCCTGTCGTGGGGTTCCATGCGATCAAGCCTCCTACTTGCCGCAGGCATTCTTTACGTCGTGGGCGCCTTCGGGGTCACCGCTGCATTCAATGTCCCGCGCAACGAGCGCTTGGCTCATCTCCAGGCTGAGTCCAGCGAAGCCAGAGCCTACTGGCCGGTCTACCTGCGGGAGTGGCTACTCTGGAACCATGTCCGAACCGCCGCGTCGGCAGCTGCTGCAATCGCGGCAACCGTCAGCCTGGCCCACTGAGCGCTTGGCGCTGACGCCTAACCCTTCGCTCGAGGCGACAGCCACCGGCTTGGCACTTGGCCCGCGCACCGGCC
>NZ_RCHJ01000081.1 GCF_004011805.1 Piscinibacter defluvii | reverse complement strand
GCGGCCCAAGTGCCAAGCCGTGGAGGGTCGCCTCGAGCGAAGGGTTAGGCCGCATTCGCGAGGCTCACCGCAGCGGCTGGCCAGTGGCACACGCCTCGAGCAGCTTGCCGAACCGTCTTTGGCGAGTCTCCGGCTTCTTGGCGCCGCAGACCCAATGGAGCACAGCCTTCTTGTGGCTGGGTGGACTGCTCTCGAAAAAGCGCCAGGCCACCTTGTTGCGTTTGAACTCGCGCAGCTCGGCCGGTGAAAGTTCGGCCGGCGACTCTTGCTCGTAGGCATAAACCGCAGACTTGGCTTCAGTCCGGTTCTCGAATGCCGCTGCTCCAGCCGGCGTCATGCGCCCCTCTGATTGCAGCTTCGCGAACTTGGCGATGTTGATGGCACTCCAGATTGACGTAGGTCTCCTGGGCGTGAAGCGGATCTGGTACGAGTCATCGTCGATCCGCTTGCGGACGCCATCAATCCAGCCAAAGCACAGTGCTTCGTCGACGGACTCCGACCAGGACATGCTGGGTTTGCCCGTGGCGACCTTGTGATAGCCCACGAGCAGTTCCGCGGCAGTGGCTGCATTGGCTTCTAGCCAGCGGCAAAAGGCAAGTGGATTCGGGAAGAACTTCGGAGATGCCATCTGAGGCGGCTATGCGGCCTAACGTTTGAGCTGAGCGGACCGTGGAGGCAAGGCGCCTTGGCCGCGAGGCGGATGATAGGCCTCCACCGCCTCGCGGCCAAGGCGCCTTGCCGGAGAGGGTCCGCTCGAGCGAAGGGTTAGGCCGCACTCTCGGTGCGCTAGCCAACGGCCGGCTGTTGGAAGGTGGAAAGCTGCCGAATGCTGCACCACTATTGGTGTGGCGCTCTGCGCCTCACTTTGGAAGCGACACCGCCACGGCGCAGAGAACGGGAGTTGCAGTACTAGTGTGAACGACCGTACTTGGCTATCGGCGCAAGTGGAAGTAGAGCCAAGCGCCTTCCGCTCCAACAAGCACGCACAGGCCCAGCAAGAGTGGTTTCCAGGAGTCCATAGCCACTGCAAGGATGACAGACGCTAGGAGGGCGACAGTGACAAGGGTATGTACGGCCAGGCGCATTGGCCAAGTAGCGAAGGGGTTCCTGCGAGACTCACGCAACGCGATCGGTCCGGAGTTCGCCTCAGCCTGCATTTCACTGCCCGAGCTACTCACAGCGTCTCCTGTGTGCGGCCTAACGTTTGAGCTGAGGCGCGAGCGCCGGTATGGCGCTTGGCCCGCTGGACGGATGATGACCGACTCCGGTAAGCGGGCCAAGTGCCATGCCGGTGCGAGTCGGCTCCAGCGAAGGGTTAGGCCTCGGCGGGCGACAGGACGCCAGCTGCCTCCAGGTCGCGGCGAATCTCGATGACGCGCTCGGAGATGTTCTGTTTGAAGCGCTTCTGGATGATTCCGCCGAAGTCGGAGAACATGTCGGTGCCTTCCTTGAGAAGCAACATCGCGCCGCCTCTGCCCAGGCTTCCACAGAACCAACCAAGTTCGTAGATCACGTTGGGACGAGCTTGGAGATAGGCGTCGGATCCAGATTTCACTTCGTCATCTGGGGTGAAAACGGCGATCGCATACGTGCAGGTTTGAGCGTACTTCTCGAACTTCTCGATGACGGTCTTGCACCCAGCGTCAGGCTGTTCCATGAGAACGATAGGGTTGAGGCGGAACTCCGACTTGACGATGTCCTTGAGTTCACGCCACTTGGCTTCGTCTCTCCCGTGGATGATGAAGATGTTCTCCCGATGGCGGAGAGCGTCTTGTGACTGCTTCTTCGCCAACAGCTCCGGAGAGCGGCGCAGCCGAGTCAACGAAGCCTTCACCACGGAGAGTACGTTCTCGACCCCCTTAAAGGATGGCGTACCGTACATCCCGAATCCGCTCGAGTACTCAGACGACAGTTGCTTTGAGTACACGTTTGGGCCAAGGGCGTCGTTGAACAGATCCACCAACTCGCGTGCGTACTGGCGATAGAGCGGATCGTCACCATCTCCGATGTAGATGCCACTTGAGGTGCGCTTGAAGCTGCGCAGGATACGAGCCAATTCCGCTTCGTATCGCTCAAGTTCTGCGATCACGGTGTCAGGGTTCAAGTTCGGTTCTCCGAGGCCTAACGTTTGAGCTGAGGGGCCGACGCCGGTATGGCGCTTGGCCCGCGAGGCGGATGATGGCAGCGAGCGCCTCGAGGGCCAAGTGCCATGCCGGTGGAGGTCCCGCTCGAGCGAAGGGTTAGGCCGCACTCTCAACGCAGCGAGCCGCACTTGCAGACTTGCGGATAGTTTGGACTCTTCGATGACAGCGGATAGGTCTTGTCATCGACCACGGTGCCAGGCAAGGGCTGGCACTTGGCCTCACATTCGGCTCGCTTGTCTCTCGCCGGCGGGACGAGCATGGCCAAGCCATACCCCAAGCCGATGAAGAGTGCGAACCCCAGGACTACGGCGAGCGGAGCAGGCAGTTTCGCTATGCGTTGACGGAGACTCATCGATGGTGGCGCGACTGTGCGGGCCTGTTCAGCTTGCCCCGCTGGACGCAGCGAGCAGCTTCCACTCGATGTATGCCCCTGCCCCGAGGGACGAGATGAGCATTGCGGCCAAAGGCATGTTGGTAAGACTCAGTCGAAGGCCCTGGTCAATTGGCGCCAAAACTGCGAAGAACCAAACCAGGCCGATTGCCAGCGCGGTGCCGAGCACGCATAGGAGCTTCAACATTCGCGGTGGTCGGCTGTGCGGCCTAACGTTTGAGCTGAGGCCACCGCCGCGGGTTGGCGCTTGGGCCGCGAGACCGATGATAAGTACCACGGGCTCGCGGCCCAAGTGCCAAGCCGTGGAGGGTCGCCTCGAGCGAAGGGTTAGGCGTCAACGCGGGTCGGCGACTGTGAGGAACTTCTTGCTGGCGCCCCGGCCCGGACAGGCATAAGCTGACACGCCGGCAGGACGGCTTGGCGGGTGCCAGGTGGCCGCGAAGGGCCGGCTTGAGCGAAAGGACTTCCCATGTTGTCCGATGCCGCTGTCACCACGATGCTGCCGGTGAAAGACATTGACCGAGCCCGCAGGTTCTACGAGGGTCGCTTGGGCCTGAAACCGGGCGGGTTCAAGCCAGATGGGAAGTTCGTGTACGTGGTGGGCGGG
>NZ_RCHJ01000080.1 GCF_004011805.1 Piscinibacter defluvii | reverse complement strand
CGGGTCGAAGGAGCCGCCACCTCAGCTCATGCGTTCAACAGACTCCGGGACATCGCCCGAGGCGGCCAGTGTCATCATCCGCCTCGCGGCCCAAGCGCCTTGCCGGCGGGGTCAGCTCAACTCAAACGTTAGGCGGCTCGGCAACAACTGTTGGTCCTCATGACGCGTATCTTCCTCATACGCCATGGCGAGAACATCGACGGGCAGGTCGATGGCCAGGGGCCTGTAGTGGACTTGGGCTTGTCGGCTGCCGGCCGCACTCAGGTGGATCGTCTCTGCGCACGCTTGCTAGCCAGCGGTGAACACAATGCCGCAGTGCTCCTGGCCAGCCCGGAGCGCCGGGCGGTAGAAACTGCTCAAGCGGTCTCGGCCGTTCTTGGCTTGCAGCTCGCCACTGATCGCCGGCTGGAAGAGTGGCGCAGTGATGACGGGTCAATACCCCAAGAGGAGTTCATGGCGCAGTGGCGCGCGCTTCGCGAGCAGGACCGTGCGTACCACGGCTTTCAGCCGCAGTCCGAGAGCCAAGCAGAATTCTTCGCGCGCGTCGGCGAGGCCCTCCACTCCATCGCGCGCTTGTACGCCGGGGCTAACGTATTGGTCATCACGCACGGCGGCTTCATCCAAGCGTCGTTTCGCCACTTCTTCGGCTTCGGAGATGCCGCCTTCCGGCGAGCGTACCCGGCTGTCGCGCACACGTCCCTCACGCTGTGGCGCGAGGACGGTAACTCCGGGCGGTGGACGCTGGAGTACTCCAATGATGCCTCCCACACCGAGAGAGCCGCCTAACCCTTCGCTTGAGAGGGACCTCCACCGGCAAGGCACTTGGCCCGCGAGACGCTCGCTGTCTATCATGCGCCTCGCGGGCCAAGCGCCTTCCCGGTTCCGGCCCCTCAGCTCAAACGTTAGGCCTCAAGGGGCTCACCGCCGTGTCGCACGAGTCACGTTCTCAAAGAAGGGTCATCTAATGCCACAGAACGAGTACCTGCTGATCTCCCGTGGCCAGTGGGACGAAAGCGCAAGCAAGGAGGCAGTTCAAGGAGCCATTGATCGCTTCTACACCTGGTACGAACAGGGGTTGAGCCAAGGGAAGCTCAAGCGAGGCAGTCGATTGGAGAACCGAGGCAAGTTGGTGTCGAAGGCGGGCATCACGGATGGTCCGTTCGCGGAGGCGAAGGAGCTAGTTGGTGGCTACTGGTTCGTCGTCGCAGGAACGCTCGAAGATGCGGCCGCCATTGCGCCAGAGAACCCTTGCCTCGAGTTCGGGCTCATGCTTGAGGTTCGCCCGCTTGAGGCAGCGCGCGCCAATGCAAGCTCGGTCACGAACGAAACTCCGCCAGCCTGGCGGGCAGGTGAGGCCTAACCCTTCGCTCGAGAGGGACCTCCGCCGGCTTGGCACTTGGCCCGCGAGGCGGTGGTTCCTATCATCCGCCTCGCGGGCCAAGCGCCAACCCGGCTCCGGCCCCTCAGCTCAAACGTTAGGCCGCACACAAGGAGACCGCGGCGATGCCGTCTTGGAGGAATCAATGAACCTACGTCTTGGTGCTGCCGCCGTGGCGCTTGCTGTCGCTGGCTGTGCGATCACGCAGGAGGTTACGCCCGTCAAACTCGGACAACCTGCGCAGGACCTCTGCCTCGTCCGCAACAGCGAGGTCGTCCAGGATGAGTTCCACGACGTCTACTCCAGGGTTCTTGAGCGCAAGGGCTTTCGCATCCGTGCCCTCCCGGACAAGAGCCCGGTTGATGCTTGCCCACTGCTAGCGACTTACGAGGCCATCTATCGCTGGGACCTCGCGATCTATCTGGCTCGTGCCGATCTACGTGTTTACGCAGACGGCAAGGAAGCTGGCCGTGCCGTGTACGACTCCTTGTCTGGCGGGGCAAACATGAACAAGTTCATTCGTACGGAGCCAAAGCTCACCGAGCTGGTCAATCAGCTCTTTGCAGCGCCATGATTTCGTTGGTTCCTCGCGTGGTCGAAGGTCTGTTCGTCGAGTCGAAGCCTACGTCCCACGCGAGTGCGGCCTAACCCTTCGCTGGAGCGGGACCTCCACCGGCCTGGCACTTGGCCCGCGAGGCGCTGCAGGTCTATGCTCCGCCTCGCGGGCCAAGCGCCATCCCGGCTCCGGCCCCTCAGCTCAAACGTTAGGCCGCACGAATGGACCTGTCGCGAGTTCAACTCCTACCGCTTGCAATCGGCGCCTCGTTCTGGGCGCTGGCGCTCTTGATCATCTGGCTTCGTCCTGAACGAAAGGTTGCTCAGTGGCGCGAAGAAGACTTTGCGCAGTGGAAGGCCATTCGCGGCAAGCCGGAGGCAACCTTCGCGGAGTTCCTCGGGTCGGAAGAAGCACCAAGGAGCTACCTGTCTCGAACTGCACTGTCTGTCGTGGTCACGGCCTTGGCGCTACTAGCTCTTCACTCTGCGTTGTTGAGCTGGTCCGTGATCTCCTGAACACCAACGGGGACGCGCGAGATGCGCCTGCAAGCGCACT
This sequence comes from Piscinibacter defluvii, assembly GCF_004011805.1. GTDB lineage: Bacteria > Pseudomonadota > Gammaproteobacteria > Burkholderiales > Burkholderiaceae_C > Piscinibacter > Piscinibacter defluvii. Next base: position 787 of record NZ_RCHJ01000080.1, on the reverse strand, counting down.
CACCTGCATGCGCAGGCCGTCTACGCCCATTCGGGCCTTTCGCTAGCTTGCAAGCGGGCCGTCAGCCGAGAGTGCGGCCTAACCCTTCGCTCGAGAGGGACCTCCGCCGGCAAGGCACTTGGCCCGCGAGGCGCTGGTTCTTATCATCCGCCTCGCGGGCCAAGCGCCTTCCCGGCTACGGCCCCTCAGCTCAAACGTTAGGCCTCGCATGAACCCATCGCGAACCTCCGCAAGAGTTCACGCGTTCCTCACAGCTTGCGCGGCACTCCTTGCCGCAGCCATCGCTGCCCTGGCGGTGCGCGCACCGGAAGTCTGGCCGCTGCTACCAAGCGCACCCATGCAGCTAGCGGCAACAGTACTAGGTGCTACCAGCCAAGAGCGAATCGCAGACGCCGAATTCTTCGGAGCTTGGCTCTTTGCGTTCGTCCTGGCGTTGGCCTTTGCCTACCTGGCCTTGGCACTGGTTCGCCGCGTTAGTCGCGGTAGCACTGACTAACTTTGGCGTCGGTTAAGCTGGCACAGCAGGCCTTCAGCTTGGCTTCTCTCGAAGCAGTCGCTCTCCGGCCAACGCAGTCGACTCGGGGCACCCAGGAGCTAAAGGGCTGCGTGGCTACCAGCGAGGCCTAACCCTTCGCTGGAGCGGGACCTCCGCCGGCAAGGCGCTTGGCCCGCGCACCGGCCAGTGTCATCATCCGTCGCGCGGGCCAAGCCCCTTCCCGGCTACGGCCCCTCAGCTCAAACGTTAGGCCTCACACACCAAATCCCCGTCGCGCGCACTAAACACCCT
>NZ_RCHJ01000079.1 GCF_004011805.1 Piscinibacter defluvii | reverse complement strand
ACGACGAGCAGGGCAGGGCGGCACATTGGTTGGTCGCGAGGCCTAACGTTTGAGCTGAGGCGACCGCCGCGGGTTGGCACTTGGGCCGCGAGCCCGATGATATGCACCACGGGTTCGCGGCCCAAGAGCCAAGCCGTGGAGGGTCGCCTCGAGCGAAGGGTTAGGCCGCACTTTGCGGGATGAGACTGCTGTACTGGGCAGCGCGATGAGCAGTGATGCCGCGGAGCTGCTCTCCCACCAACGGATGCTCTGCGGGGCTTAGCGAAACGACTGGCCGAGTAGTGGGGCCCGTAAGAGACAGAGAAGCCGACAAGCCAAGCGACGGCGGGTGGATGGGAATGTCGTTCGCAACCTCGGCGTTGAAGGCTGGCTCCTCGGCTTGCTCTTCGTCATCCCACAGTTCGTAGACTCGCTCAAAGGTCTGCTGCGACACCTCGACCCAGATACCGACGTTGTACGGACGCTCTCGTTCGGCGATTGGAAGCGGAAGTAGAGCGCGTATGAAGAACCTCTTCCCGTCCAGGACGCACAAGTCCTTGTTCTCCTGAATGCGGGCCTCGCGTTCTTCTGTCGAAAGAGCGGCTACCTCATCGGGGCGGACGAAGGTGAGTTCGAGCTCGTCGAGCGGGTGCTCGTATCCGCATTCGGCGCAGAGGGGCATGGGTGTGTGGTGTGCGGCCTAACGTTTGAGCTGAGGCGACCGCCACGGATTGGCGCTTGGGCCGCGAGCCCGATGATATGCACCACGGGTTCGCGGCCCAAGTGCCAAGCCGTGGAGGGTCGCCTCGAGTGAAGGGTTAGGCCTCACCTCCCGGTAGTGCTCACAGGTAGCTTGGTGGAGTGGTCTGCAGGTCGGCGTGTAGCTTCTTTACTAGCTCGATCGCCACGCCGAGTGGCCATCCGTGATCTAGGCTATCGAGTTCCCCAACGGCGGGACGCGGACGCTCGGCGTCGACTTGCCCACCGGTAGCTGGACGACTTGCTCTGGCATGGAGAAGACCGTTTCGAAGAACGACCGGCGTGCCGAGGTCGCTTAGATCCAGCGACGGTACTCTCGGGATGAGACTCGCTCGGTGTAGTTCAGGTGGCACATACGACCACTTCTCTTTCAGACCTGCCCTATAGAGGGGGTCGTTCTTGAATCGGGAGGCGGGAGGGGAGAACGTATTGACCTTCTCGAACCAGTGCAGACGAACCCACTCGAAGATATACGACTCCAGGAAGCTAGCTGCGAAGACGATCTCGCGACGTTTCGAGTGCCTGCCATCCAGTCCCTGTGCTTCGCGTCTGGCGTCGTGGTACCAGTCCTCGGCGAAACTGGCGTGCTGCCAGACAGTCGGCGCGTGGCACTCGAACTTCAGTTCTTGCCCAGCAAGTGCAGCGGTCCGTGAAGTTCCCATAGGTTGCCGTGAGGCCTAACGTTTGAGCTAAGGGGCTGACGCCGGGAAGGCGCTTGGCCCGCGAGGCGGATGATGACAGTGAGAGCCTCGCGGGCCAAGTGCCTTGCCGGTGGCAGTCCCGCTTGAGCGAAGGGTTAGGCCTCAGCCCGAAAGCCCTGAAAGTGATGCCAAGCATTCCTCCACTCGGCCGGGAGATCCGAAGGTTTGAATCGACGTTCCCAGTTCGATGAGCCGTGCGCCGCGTGGGCTACGCAGAGCTTGCCGACTGCGCGCTTGGTGGCTACCCAGTACTGCGGTGGCTCGTTCGCCTCTGGGGAGCCCAGCCAAACGAAGACCACGAACTGATTCTTTGGTGCCTTGGACCAACTCTCTTCCGTCTCGCGAAGAATGAAGCTGGACGATCTGTCTGGATGGCACGACTTGACCTGAACGAATGCGACGGCTTGTCCGTCCTTCTGTCCGACCAAGAGGTCGTCTCCAGAAAAGTTCTCCGGCAGGAGAGCGTTCGGAATTGCGCGTTTGGACAGTTCGGCGGCGACGTACAACTCGCCTGCGTGACCGCCGAGCTTCTTCACCCACTGCGGAGTAGCCATATGTGTGCTCTGAGGCCTAACGTTTGAGCTGAGGCGACCGCCGCGGGTTGGCGCTTGGGCCGCGAGACCGACGATATGCAGCACGGCCTCGCGGCCCAAGCGCCAAGCCGTGGAGGGTCGGCTCGAGCGAAGGGTTAGCCGTCACCGCGCCGCCTTGATGTCGGCAACAGCCTTCTCCATGGTCGCTTGCATGCGCGGTAAGAGCGACTGCATCCTCGTCTGAGTCAGCGCCATGGACTTCTGCATCACTATGGGCGTCTTCGCCACAAACGCCTTACCGACTGGGCTCCGATAGAAGGCAATGAGTCCGTCAATCTCTTCCTGCTCGAACGTCTCGCTATACACGAGAACGATGTCGGGCTTGATCTTCTGCCAGCCCACCTCTTCTCGCATCAGATCAGTGAACTTGCGCGGCACGGAGTTGAAGATCTCCTCTTGCGAAAGAGTCAGCGGTCTTCCTCCAAGTCCCTGAACCATTCCTTGACGCATGGCGCCCTCAATGTTTGCGTACATCGCCTCAAGCATGGACTCCGCGTTGACGAGCGATAGCAGTTCTTCGATGGACGTCTGCGATGGTGGTTGGGCGCGCGCATTGAGCGCGACTAGTAGGCTGGCGACAAGTATTGAGCTACTGATGGGCCGCTTCACGGTGACTCCCTTGACGGCTAACGTTTGAGCTGAGGGGCCGGAGCCGGGAAGGCGCTTGGCCCGCGGGACGGATGATGGACCCCACCGGCGCGCGGGCCAAGTGCCTTGCCGGCGGAGGTCCCTCTCGAGCGAAGGGTTAGGCGTCATCGCTCGACTTGCCATCCCCTGAACTGCGCTTGAAGAAGTGGGCCCAGGCTAGTCCACTGAAGCCGAGTACGCCGGCAACGAGGCTTCCATTCTCTTTGAGTGCGATGAACATGCCTGGCAAGTACTCTGGCGCGCCGACGAATCTGTACTTGTCGCCTTGCGCCTCAAGGTAGAACCCTGCCCAGACAACCACAACTAGGCTCGCTACGGCCAGCAGGACAGTCACCGTCCCCCATACCCACACGCCAAGTTGCACGGCTGATCCCGCCTTCATAGTCGAACCTCCCATCTGCTTGGCGCCATGCCGAAATCGGCTCTTGTGTCCCTTGCATCGAGAATGGGGCGGTTCTGCCCACTGTTGCTTCCTGCTTCGGCGCAAAGAGAAGCGGTGTTCAGAGGAAGTTGCGAGCAGGAACGAACGCTCATTCTGACGCCTAACGTTTGAGCTGAGGCGACCGCCGCGGGTTGGCGCTTGGGCCGCGAGCCCGATG
>NZ_RCHJ01000078.1 GCF_004011805.1 Piscinibacter defluvii | reverse complement strand
TCGCGGCCCAAGCGCCAACCCGCGGCGGTCGCCTCAGCTCAAACGTTAGGCCTCGCAGGAAGCAAGAGCGGGCGCCTCGTGGCACGATGGAAGCATCATCTGTTCCGCCCGAGGAGTTGCTCGTGGGTTCTCGCCCGATGCAGAAGTACCAAGGCTCTTGTCATTGCGGCGCTGTGCGCTTCGCGATCGAGACTGACTTTCCTGAGCTCACCATGTGTGACTGTTCGATCTGCAAGCGCAAGAACGCACACATGGTCAAGGTGCACGAGAGCCAGTTCAAGCTGCTGGCCGGCGAAGAGTCGCTTACCGAGTACCAGTTCCACACGAAGACCGCTCGGCACTACTTCTGCAAGGTTTGCGGCATCTATCCGTTCCACCGCAAGCGTGTCACTCCCGACAACCTGGGAATCAATGTGCACTGTCTAGAAGGCTTCTCGCCTGAGGGAATTCCGTTCCGTCAGGCCATCGGGGCTGCAATGCCTTAGCTGTCCCGCCACTGGTACGGCTCGCGAGCGAGGCCTAACCCTTCGCTTGAGAGGGACCTCCACCGGCAAGGCACTTGGCCCGCGAGACGCTCGCTGTCTATCATGCGCCTCGCGGGCCAAGCGCCTTCCCGGTTCCGGCCCCTCAGCTCAAACGTTAGGCCTCAGAGTCCGGCCGCTACTGCTCACCAAGCCATGCTCAAAGACGCACTCTCGGTACTCATCGCGCTCTTCGCAACTCAGGCTTCCGCCCAAGGTGGTAGCCCTCCCGAGCGGACGAAGGACAACTTCATGGTCGTTGTTCGTGAGTCGATCGGCGCCAACCGGATCGACGATCGCCTTGTCCCGTCGGGAAAGGCAAAGGCAAAGCTACCCGACGGGCGTGAGATCGAGATCGAGATGGCCGCCTGGGAGTTCATCGGAGACACACACATCCGGTTTGTGTTCGACGGCCCGCAGATGATGATCAACGCCACGTCGCAAGACCTCGACCGCTTAGGCATCAAGTCGGTCGACGAGGCTTTGGCTCTCGCGCTCGCAAACATCCGGCGCGTCTACGGCGACCCAGCGGCAAAGCCGTGGGAAGGAGGTGTCATGCAGGTGCAGGGCCGCTCGCCTGACTTGGACAGCTCATACTTCCTCGATCGCTCCTACTGGACCGAGCTCCTGAAGAAGCACCCCGAGGGCTTGGTGGTCTCCGTCGCCAAGCGCGGGGGTCTTTTGTATGCCCCGGCATCCGACACCCGCGCCGTGGAGGGCCTTAAGCGAGGCGTCGCATATCTACACGCGAGCAGCAAGAGTCTGCGCGTCTCATCCGCACTGTTCCTGTTCAAGGAAGGAAGGTGGTCGGTGTTCCAGGAGCCAACAAAGCAGTAGTCGGCTGCGCGCTGAGGCCTAACCCTTCGCTCGAGGCGACGTCCATCGGCGGGGCACTTGGGCCGCGCATCGCCGCCTCCTATCATGCGCTGCGCGGCCCAAGCGCCCCGCCGCTGGCCGCGCCTCAGCTCAAACGTTAGCCGTCACGGGAGCCACCGTGCTCGACGAGCCGATTCACCTTACCGCATCGGACGAATCGTGGCCAAGCCTTGCGGCACTTGAATGCTCTCGCCTTGCTGGCGCGCTGTCACTCCCTCCGAGCCAGATTGAACACATCGGTAGCACCGCCGTTCCGGGGCTGCTGTCAAAGCCAATTCTGGACATTCAGGTCGGAGTTCTGCCCTTCCCTCCGCCGGTAACTGCGCTCTCGACCATGGAGCAACTTGAGTACACAGCTCACGGTGAGGCCGACGTTCCAGGCCGCTTGTACTTCACCGCCCGCAGTGCCGGGCACTTCAATGTCCATTTCGTGCTGTTCGGTGGCGAGCACTGGCGGAACAACCTCTTGCTTCGGCAGTACTTGCGTACATCGGCAGCGGCGCGGGAACGCTATGCGTCTTCCAAGCTTGCGGCCGTGAGCTCCGGCGCAACTACGCTGCTCGCTTACTCAGCAGCCAAGGCAACACTGGTCTCTCAGCTGCTCGCCGAGGCTTTGGCTACTCGCAGTGCCGGCTAACCCTTCGCTCGAGGCGACCCTCCACGGCTTGGCACTTGGGCCGCGAGGCGCTCAGGTTTATCCTGCGCCTCGCGGCCCAAGCGCCAACCCGCGGCGGTCGCCTCAGCTCAAACGTTAGGCCGCAGAACCGATCCATCGTGCTACCTCGGGAGGACGAATACATGAAGGGCCAATGCCTATGCGGTGCAGTGGCAGTCACCTCACCGAAAGCTCGCGAGATCGGCGCCTGTCACTGCGGTTTCTGCCGCCGATGGGGAGGTGGGCCGCTGCTCGCTGTCCACTGCGGCCCTGCAGTTGAGTTTCAGGGTGGCGAGCACGTTTCCGTCTTCGCGTCTTCCCAGTGGGCAGAGCGAGCCTTCTGCAGCAAGTGCGGAACCCACCTGTACTACAAGCTATTGGCCACAGGCGAGTACTTCGTGCCGGCAGGTGTGTTCGACTCAACGGACTTCGAGCTCGCGTCCCAGATCTACATCGACAAGAAGCCAAGCTACTACTCGTTCGCCAACCAGACACCCATGCTCACTGAGCAGCAAGTCATCGAACAGTACGCACCGCCAGGCACCGAAACTGCGGCCTAACCCTTCGCTCGAGCGGACCCTCTACGGCAAGGCACCTTGGCCGCGAGCCAGTCAGGCCTATCATCTGTCTCGCGGCCAAGGCGCCTTGCCTCCGCGGTCCGCTCAGCTCAAACGTTAGGCGTCGCAGGCAACCACCAAGCGCCTCTTCACCGTGGCTGCCAGCCTTCATCGAGAGATCGAGCGTGCCTCAGCAAGATCAGATCCCACGCATCACCATCCGACCGCCGGACCTCCTTGCAAGAGTTGAGTTCCTGCGGACGGATCAAGGTGGCCGCTCTGGGCCAGCACGCTCTGGCTACCGGCCCAATCACGACTTTGGGCTGCCAGGCACCTTGAATGACGCGGCCCATGAGTACGTCGGACAAGACTGGGCCGCCCCTGGGGAGACAGTAGTCGCAAAGCTGTGGCTGCTTGCGCCTGAACTGAACCAAGGTCGCCTCTATCCGGGCTTTGGCTTCACGGTTCAAGAAGGCTCTCGCGTCGTTGGCCGAGCGGTTGTCCAAGAGGTACTGAACCCGCTCCTACGCAAAGGCGACGCCTAACCCTTCGCTGGAGTGGGACCTCCACCGGCATGGCACTTGGCCCGCGAGGCGCTTCAGGTCATCATCCGCCTCGCGGGCCAAGCGCCATCCCGGCTCCGGCCCCTCAGCTCAAACGTTAGGCGTCACGTGACCCCCGACCTCCACATCCGCATCGCTTCACTGAGCGACGCTGTTGAGATTGCGCGCATGTCACGTCGCTTGATCGAGCATGGCCTTCCCTGGTCCTGGCAGCCTGAACGTGTGGTGCGCGCCATCGCCTCGCCAAACACGAACGTGGCAGTGGTGCGAGAGCAAGGCGAACTTGT
>NZ_RCHJ01000077.1 GCF_004011805.1 Piscinibacter defluvii | reverse complement strand
ACCCATCATGCTCAACGCCATTGTCGATGCCTCGCTTCGATACAAGGTCCTGGTCATCGTCGCCTTCCTGATCGTCATCGGTCTCGGGGTGCAGGCGTTTCGCCAGGTCCCGGTCGATGCCTTCCCGGACGTGACGCCCATCCAGGTCAACGTCTACACCGAGTCACCCGGCCTTGCAGCCGAGGACGTCGAGAAACTGCTCACGGCCCCGATCGAAGGCGCCCTCGCCGGCCTGCCCGGCGTTCAGGAGGTGCGGTCCGTCTCGCTGTTCGGCCTGTCCTACGTCGGCGTTTACTTCGACGACGACATCGACATCTATTTCGCGCGTCGCCTGGTCGGCGAGAAGCTGCAGGACGTGAAGGGCCGACTGCCCCAGGGCTACGGCGAACCCGTTCTCGGCCCGAACAGCTCCGGGCTGGGCCAGGTCTTTTGGTACACGGTCGAGTCTGCAGACAAGAACCTGTCCAGCATGGACCTGCGGACGCTGCACGACTGGACCGTCAGGCTGATCCTGCGCACGGCGCCCGGTGTGGACGACATCATCACCTGGGGCGGCGACGAGAAGCAGTTCCAGGTGCAGATTGACCCGAACGCACTCGTCAAGTACAAGCTGTCGTTCAAGCAGGTGATGGAAGCGCTGACGGCCAACAACAAGCAGGTCGGCGGGCAGTCCATCAACCTGGGCCGCGAGCAGTACCTGGTGCGCGGCCTGGGCCTGGTGAGCAATGTGACGGACATCGGCGGCATCGTGGTCGCCGAACGCGGCGGAGCGCCGATCCGCGTGCGCGACGTGGCCAAGGTCGTCGAGGCGCCAGCACCGCGCTTTGGTGCCGTCACCCGCGACGGCAAGGAAGCCGTGCTGGGCATGGCGCTGTCGCGCGTGAACGAGAACGCCAAGACCGTGGTCGACGCCGTCAAGGCCAAGCTCGCCATCGCGCAGGCCGCGCTGCCCAAGGGCGTGACGCTCAAGCCGATCTACGACCGCACCGAGATCGTCGAGAAGGCGCTGAAGACCGCAGAGAGCTCCCTGGTCGAGGGCGCGATCCTGGTGGCGGTGATCCTGTTCCTCTTCCTGGGGGAGTTCCGGTCCGCGATCGTCGTGATCGTCACGCTGCCCCTGTCGATGCTGATCGCCTTCATCCTGATGCAGCGGTTCGGGCTGTCGGCCAATCTCATGTCGCTCGCCGGGCTGGCGATCGGCACCGGGATGATGGTGGACGGCGCCGTGGTCATGGTCGAGAACGCGTTCCGGCTGCTCTCGCATGCGCGCGAGTCCGGCAAGCCGATCAACAGGACGCACGTGATGCTGGAAGCCGCTCGCGAGGTGGTCAATCCGATCGCGTTTGCGATCCTGATCATCATCGTCGTGTTCCTGCCGCTCTTCTCCCTGACCGGGCTCGAGGGCAAGCTGTTCAAGCCGATGGCCCTGACCATCACGTTCGCGATGGCCGGCTCGCTGGTCCTGTCGCTGACGCTCGTGCCGGTGCTGGCCGCGTTGATCCTCAAGCCCAAGGAAGAGAAGGACACCTTCCTGGTTCGCTGGGCCAAGAAGGCCTACGTTCCGCTGCTGGACTGGGCGCTGGAGCGCAAGAAGCGCGTGATCGGCACGGCACTCGTGCTGCTCGTGGGCACGCTGGCCCTGTTCCCGTTGCTTGGCAAGGAGTTCATGCCGCAGCTTCAGGAGGGGGCCATCATGTTCCGCGTCACCGGCATCCCGTCGACTTCGCTGGACGAATCGCTGCAGGTGTCCCAGGCGGTCGACACCACTCTGCGCACGAAGTACCCGCAAGTTCGCTCCGTGCTTGCCACGATCGGCCGCGCCGAGAAGGGCGAGACCGCGGACGTGAACTACATGGAAGTGCTGGTGGACATGAAGCCGCAGGCCGAGTGGCCGGAGAAGGCGTCCTACTCGGCGCTGGCATCGCAGATGCAGGAGGACCTGGAGAAGGTCGTACCGACTTCGGTCTTTGGCGCGACGCAGCCGATCCAGATGCGGGTGGAAGAGCTCATCTCGGGTGTGCGCGCCACGCTGGCGCTGAAGTTGTACGGCGAGGATCTGGAGACCCTGGACCGCCTGACGGCACAAGCCAAGAGCGTGCTGGAGAAGGTGCCAGGCGTCACCGACCTGTCAGCCGAGGCCAACAAGGGCAAGCCCCAGCTCGTCATCAAGGTCAACCGCGAAGCGGCCTCGCGCTATGGCATCAACGCCGACGAGATCCTGGAGGTCGTGCAGGCCGGCATCGGCGGCAGCGCCGTGTCGACGCTGATCGATGGTACCAAGCGCTTCGACATCGCTGTACGCCTGGCCGACGGCTTCCGTACCGATCCGGAGGCGATCGGCTCCATCCCGATCCGCACCGCCGAAGGAGCGCTCGTACCCTTCTCCCAGGTGGCCACGCTGGAGCTCGACGAAGGGTATTCGTTCGTGCGTCGCGAGGCCCTGCAGCGCTACGCCGTGCTGCAGATGGACGTCAAGGGCCGCGATGTCGACAGCTTCGTGAAGGAGGCTGACGCAAAGCTCAAGGAAGCGGTGCAGATGCCGGCCGGCTACTGGGTCGAGTGGGGCGGCGCCTTCGAGAACCAGCAGCGCGCGCTGGCCCGGCTGGCCCTGATCGTGCCGCTGACGATCGGGCTGATCTTCCTCTTGCTGTACACCGCGTTCAATTCGCTGCGGCACGCAACGATCATCATCGCCAACGTGCCGTTCGCGATCATCGGCGGCATCATCGGCTTGTTCGTCACGGGACAGTACGTCTCGGTCCCCTCGGCGATCGGATTCATCGCGGTCTTCGGCGTCGCGATGCTCAACGGCATCGTGCTGGTCTCGTTCCTCAACGATCAGCGACGACACGGGCTGTCGGTGAGAGAGGCGGTCCGGCAAGGGGCTGCGCTGCGGCTGCGGCCCGTGCTGATGACGGCGTCGGTGGCCATCCTCGGCTTGATCCCCATGCTGCTGTCCACCGGCGTCGGCGCCGAGACCCAGCGGCCATTGGCGACCGTCGTTGTCGGCGGGCTGATCACCTCGACGGCGCTGACGCTGCTGCTGCTTCCGTTGATCTACGAATGGGCTGAACTGCGCGCCGAGCGCCGCAGGCAGCCCCTATCGGTTCCCGCCATCGAAGAAGGAGCGACACCATGAAGGAAATCAAGGCCTACGTCCACGCCAGCCGCATCGCCGACGTCATTGCCGGGCTGAAGGGCTCGACGGTCTGGGACAATCCAGATCACGACGAGCACAACCTGGCGGTCTACGTCGTCAAGGGGTCGCTCGTGCCCCTGGACGATGCCGAGCGCCACTACTCGCTGGAACTCGGCGAAGAGATCATCAACGAGTACAAGGTCGAACTGCATTGCCACGACGAAGATGTCCCCGCGCTGGTGGACGTCATCCGGCGCACGGCCAGGACCGGGTCGGCCGTGGCCGGCTGGATCTACGTGATGGACATAGCCTCGGCCGAGCCGATCCGATGACGCGGCAGCAGGCCTGCCCGGTTCGG
>NZ_RCHJ01000076.1 GCF_004011805.1 Piscinibacter defluvii | reverse complement strand
CTCAACTTCCAAGCAATCAACCCTCACGTAGGGCAACCCACTTGAATTTTAGGAGAGCCAGAGACTTCCTTCATTCGCGCAATAAGGTCTGCGTCTCTCGGGTCGAAGCGCCTGCCGCTGAACGTGAATGCAAGGTGCAGAGACCCCAACACGAGGACGATTGCTGCGCTGAGGGCGAAGAGGCCTTGCGATACGTGGACCAAGTGGTTCCCCTGTGCGGCCTAACGTTTGAGCTGAGGCGACCGCCGTGGGTTGGCGCTTGGGCCGCGAGGCGGATGATATGAACAACTGCCTCGCGGCCCAAGTGCTCGGCCCAAGTGCCAAGCCGTGGAGGGTCGCCTCGAGCGAAGGGTTAGGCCGCACTCTCGAGCGAAGGCTGGCCAGGCTTGTGTGGTGGACGTGCACGCACTGCAAAATTGGCCAGTCGCTTGTTGGCGCAACGAGTCAAGTGCACGGGTTCACTTGTAGTCGTACGTGTAGCACCAGGCTAGAACCTCCGAAAGCCCTTGAGGTGCCTCCGGTCGGAGCCTCGCGAAATCCGCGCATGCGAGGCTTCCTAGTTCGGACAGTTCTTTCGCTCTGGCCCACGCATCGGACCGATAGAAGTCCTGTTCGGCGAGCTTTAGCTGGACAAGCAGTTCCTCTGCCAAGTTGGGTTCGAATGTCTCTCGGACAGCCTGATCGTCTCGCCAAGGGTAGGGGCGCGATCCGTAACCCACCCAAACGGCCGCGGCTCGGACAAGATCTGAATTTGCCGCCGTTCCTACTTGCATGTTGATTCCGTCGTGGAAGATGTGTGGGCTGTGCGGCCTAACGTTTGAGCTGAGGCGACCGCCGCGGATTGGCGCTTGGGCCGCGAGACCGATGATAGGCACCACGGGCTTGCGGCCCAAGTGCCAAGCCGTGGAGGGTCGCCTCGAGCGAAGGGTTAGGCCGCACTCGCGGAACGGGCTAGGTTGATGCGAGCTTGCTGCTCGAGCCTGGAGTAGAAGAACTCCGTGCCGTAGATGCGAGGGCGGGCCAGGAAGCTGCGAAGAATGGCACTTCGCTTCTGCTTGAAGACCGCCTCTGGCACGAACTCGTACTCCGCCCGAACCTGCTGCTCATACTCCGCGAAGCGGGGCGCACTTGCCCCGAGGATGCAGAGGTCTATGTCAACGAGGAGCTGTTCATCGGGACTCGCTGGAAGCGCGGTGTGCTTGGTGACAAGAACCAGCGCGGCTACGCGACGAGCCGCCTCGTGTGACGCTCCAGCGGCGACGAGACTGGTTTCGGCCAAGCTGGCACTCAAGTCCTCGTTGCCAGGCGCACGTGGCTCATAGACTGCGTCGTGAAACCACAGCGCAGCCTCAACCTCTTGGGGCTGCGCCGCGAGATGGGCTGAAGCTTCGAACCACGTAAGGCACTCTTCGAGGTGCTGGAGCGTGTGATAACTGCGCCGGGGCTCGGCGTACCGCGACGTCAGGTTCTCGCGCAGGCTTGAGTGTTCAAGCGCGGCACTGAACGCGGCGGCGATGCGAGACCAGGAGCGGCGCAGAACTTCGGACATGCGGCCTAACGTTTGAGCTGAGCGGCGGACAGCGGCATGGCGCACTGGCCGCGAGGTGCAACATGTACCTCAGCACCTCGCGGCCAGTGTGCCACGCCGTTGGCCGTCCGCTCGAGCGAAGGGTTAGGCGTCACTGGCGATCTCCGCAAGTTCCTTCCTGAACACCCGCGCACGCGGTTGGCGCAGCGTGGTGTCCGTGATGTGCCAGTGAAGGAGGAGTCCCATTTCGTCCGTGCCTGACTCGGAAGGCTTGAATTCGCGACGGACGGCGTAAATGTTGAAGTGGATGTGGTCATCATCTCCACGCGGCTGCGTAGAGGCGAGTGTGCAAAATACGCGGTTGATGTCCACGTACGCGAAGCCACGGTCCTCGATGATGAACAAAGGAAACGTGGCGGTCGGCGTTTGGACGATGCGATGGAAGTGCCGGACCTCTGGGGCAATGCTGTTCAGCTCGCGCTCCGCAGCTTGCTGGTGCTCAAACACACCTGAAAGCCAGCGCCAGCCTTTGGCGTTTGTGGATTCGATTACGAACATATGCGGTCGGGTCGCAGCAGTTGAGCCGCGCTGCTGCGGCCGGGTGGTGAATGTGACGCCTAACGTTTGAGCTGAGGCGACCGCCGCGGATTGGCGCTTGGGCCGCGAGCCCGATGATATGCACCACGGGTTCGCGGCCCAAGCGCCAAGCCGTGGAGGGTCGCCTCGAGCGAAGGGTTAGGCCGCACTCGCGTGCCAGCCAGGCTACAAGCCTTGTGTGACTACCAGGTTCGAGTTCGTCGCACTTTGACGGAGCGTGCGCAGTGGGGCGTACTCGGGTGAGTTCCACCACGCTTGAAAGCGCTCCATATCCGGGAACTCGAGAATGACGCTGCGCTTTGGAGACCAGGAGCCCTCTAGAACCTGGGTTGCGCCACCGCGTGCCAGGTAGCGCCCGCCGTGGGCGGCGATGGTTGCTGGGACCTTCTGTCGGTACTCTTCAAACAGCACTTGATCAAGTACTTCGATGTCGGCGATCACGTAAACAGCCATGGTGTCTCCTGCGCAGGCACTCGGCAGCGAGCAACGCGCTCGTGCCACCGGCATTGTGAGTCTTGCCAGCACGACCTCGCGCGAAGGTTGTGGCTAAAGGCCCGCGCAGGTGGCTTCGTGCGGCCTAACGTTTGAGCTGAGGGGCCGTAGCCGGGAAGGCGCTTGGCCCGCTGGCCGGATGATGGACCACACCGGCTGGCGGGCCAAGTGCCTTGCCGGCGGAGGTCCCGCTCGAGCGAAGGGTTAGGCGCCTTTGCGCGCACCTTGACTACGGCGTGATGCATCGTTCGTTGTACGAGGCTTCAAGGTCGCGCAGCGCTAGTACTTCCTTGTCATTGAGCTGGCTCTCCCTCTTTCGCTTGAGCGCAATGACGTCTCGCATTCCCAGGCACTGAGCGCTCCGGATCTCCGACTGCTGCCGCTGTGCCCGGGCAAGGTCACGTTCCGCAACCTTCGCCCTCAATGACTGGCTCTCGTCGTCACGCACTTGCTTGCGGGCTTCCTGGTCTTCGAGTGCACACTTCTGCCGATACTCGTCCTGCAGCGAATCGAGGACATCTCTGCGAACGCCGCGCGACGGCCCGGTTCGGATCGCCTCTGCAATTGATGCACACCCCGCACTAAGGTACTTGACATGTTCCTGGGCCTTTGGCGCACCAGGCAGGGGAGGCGAGTAGGGAGTAGCAGGTTCTGCGCGCGACGGCCCAATGGCTCCAAGCTTCCCTGGCGTTCCAATGACCGTACAAGGTCGATCGGAGTAGTAGGTGCCGCTGCCAGAGCTACAGCGATAGGTTTGACCGTAAGCAGATGGGGTGAGCGAGAGAAGGCCAAGGACCAAGAGAAGTGGGTATCGCATGTTCGACAAGTCGCTTGCTGCAACCGCAACGATATCCGACGCGACCAGAAGGACATGAACTCAACCGCGA
>NZ_RCHJ01000075.1 GCF_004011805.1 Piscinibacter defluvii | reverse complement strand
CTAACGTTTGAGCTGAGGCGCAGGCGCCGGGAAGGCACTTGGCCCGCGGGACGGATGATGGACCACACTGGCCCGCGGGCCAAGTGCCTTGCCGGGGACTGTCGCCTCGAGCGAAGGGTTAGGGCGCACTCGTGATAGACTAGTCAGGTAGCTAGTCAGTAAAGGTGCGATTATGCAGACTTGGCCAGTTCAGGACGCGAAGGCTCGGTTCAGCGAGTTCCTCGAGAAGTGCTTGACCGAGGGTCCTCAGATGGTGACGAGGAGAGGGGCTGAGGCCGCCGTGCTCGTGCCGGCAGATGAGTGGCGGCGACTGCAGGCCTCCGCCAGGCCGTCGCTGAAGGAACTGTTGCTATCCGACCAAGCCAGGGCGGACATTCCTGTCCGCGCACGAGGTAGCGCCCGTCGACGCAAGCCTGCGGCTCTGGGCTGAACGACATGTACTTGCTCGACACGAACGTGGTCTCTGAGTTGCGCAAGCCGAGGCCTCACGGCGCGGTGGTCCAGTGGATTCAGGACACGGCCGATTCCGACTTGCACATCTCCGCGGTGACGATCGGCGAGATTCAAGCGGGCATTGAAGTGACGCGTGAGCAAGACGAGACGAAGGCCGCTGAGTTGGAGCAATGGCTAGCGCAAGTGGCTGACACGTTCAATGTCATCGCGATGGACGCGCAGACGTTCCGCGAGTGGGCCCGATTGATGCACCGCGCTTCCGACACCGTTTACGAGGACGCGATGATTGCTGCTACTGCGCGGATTCACAAGCTGACCGTGGTCACGCGCAACGTTGCCGACTTCAGGCAGTTCAAGGTGGAACTGCTCAACCCGTTCCAGACCCCGCGGAAGTAGCGCAAGGGGTGGCTGTGCGCCCTAACGCAGAGTTAACCGGGCGACGACGGGTGGACGCCTTGCCCGCGAGGCGCAGAATAGACAGCGAGCGCCTCGCGGGCAAGGTGGCCAGCCGTTGGCGCTCCGGTTGAACGACCAGTTAGGCAGCACCTGGTTCGGCTGGAACGTTTGTGTACTGTGCATGCTCAGCGGCTTGCAGGCGTTGGGCAAGCTCCGGATCAGAGTCAGCCGATGCAACGAAGTCGACCAAAGCCTCCCTTACGGCCGAGAAGAGTGCGTCGTAGTGAATCGCTGCATGTGCGCCCGGTAATACGGCGTTGGCAATCGCGTACTCCAGCACCTCCGTCCTTCCACTACCCCACGCATACAGCAGGCGCTTCGCTTTGCCGGAGGTGTAGAGATCTGAGACACCGGTACCAGTGTGAAGGAGCGCGCATCTGGCGGCGTAGAGGTCCGTGGCGGTGATTGCTGGGTTCGCCGGTGGCAGCTTCGGCATGAGCCACTTCGAAACCCACGTTTCGAAGCGAGTGCGCAGGTTTGGCGCGCGCGGGTTAGCTACCCACGACAGGCTGTCGACTAGCGCGAACATGAGAACCAGCGCAGGCACGTGTCTTCGGCTGCGCAGACATTCGGCCGAGGCTTCGACCATGTCCAACAGGTTCCTGGCGTGTGGATTGGACAGGTGCATTGCGGGCTGTGCTGCCTAACGTTTGAGCTGAGCGGACGCCACCGGCAAGGCGCTTGGCCCGCGGGACGGATGATGACCTACACCGGCTCGCGGGCCAAGTGCGTTGCCGGTGGAGGTCCGCTCGAGCGAAGGGTTAGGGAGCACCGGCGCCCGTGGACGGAGTCGTCGTGGGAATCATTCGCGCAGCGAGAGCGCGACTCTTCGTGATGAGTAGGACTCCAACAAACAGCTGAAGTACCCCGACAAGACCGTCGATGTGGCGATCTGCGTCCATCGTGGAAAGCGGCTGCGCATTGCCTATCCAGTGCGCAGCGAGGGAGAGATATGTGGCAACCGGTGCAAGCGCCTTGAGTGCGACGAGCAGGAGCCCTACGAAGACGCACGCAACTGCTGCTGCCTCACGCCCCTGCACTTGCAGCGTGTTGTCGTAGTGCGTACGCGGGACAAGCCGATGGGCTATGAACATTGGGAAGAGCCAGAGAACTGCTGCCACTAGCAGGTAGACGGCAGCAACGAGGTATGGCACCCAAACGGGAGCCCTGTTCCCAGGAATCTGCAGTGCCTGACCTATGGCGATTGCTTGCAGGGAAGAAACCGCCAACCAAATGGAGAACAGCCTCGCTGCGAGGCCAACGCATTGTTGAGGCGTCATAGGGTTCCGCGGTGGAGTGTTGTGGATCGGTGTCAGGGAAGGGGCGAGAGGCGGGGGTTCGTGCTCCCTAACGTTTGAGCTGAGCGGACGCCACCGGCAAGGCGCTTGGGCCGCGAGGCGCATGATAGGCCTGAGCGCCTCGCGGCCCAAGTGCCTTGCCGGTGGAGGTCCGCTCGAGCGAAGGGTTAGCCGTCACAGGGTGGCCTGGCTGGGTGCGCCGGCGTCAGTGAGCGAGGGCCCGAAGTACATGCGGCTGATTCCAGCTCGCGCTGCTGCCGACTCGCACAGGCCGCATGGGCGCGACGTGGAGTACAGGATGGCGCCTTGGAGCATTTCTCGACCCAGCCTGCGCTGAGCATCGCGAATGGCCTCGCGCTCAGCGTGAGCGTCAGGATTCTGGTTCTTGACAACCTGACTCGGACCTTCTCCTACGAGTGCCCCATTGAGTACAAGTACAGCTCCGTACGATTGATCACCCCAAGACTCCGCGATGCGCTTCATCTCTACTGCCGCTTCGTACCACCGCCTCTCCGGCTCTGTCTCGTTACTCTGCGCTCGAGCGGTTGACTTGAATGTGCCAAAGATCAGCGCTACCGCTACGGCCAGTGTCGTACGGCGATCCTGATGCAGCGCTGCGACGGGCACGGTGCTTCTCGTGTGACGGCTAACGTTTGAGCTGAGGCGACCGCCGCGGATTGGCGCTTGGGCCGCGAGGTGCATGATGCCAGCGAGCGCCTCGCGGCCCAAGTGCCAAGCCGTGGAGGGTCGACTCGAGCGAAGGGTTAGGCCTCGACTCGCGACCGCTCCTGAGCGTTGCAGGAAGAGAGACAGGCATTGTTCCGCCGGAGGGGCGCTCGACTGGTTCAAGCCGACGCCTGGAGTTCGCTCCTCTTGAAGGGCAGGGAAAGCGCAGTTGGGGCGAGATGGCGGTTGCCCTCGTTCCGTAGACCGGCAACGGTGAGCCGCCCGCCGAAGGACGGGCGGCCCGCTGGAGCCGATGCGGTGCACCGGCAAGCTCTTGCCAAGTGGCGCGAACCGTCCGAAGACGAATGTTCCATAACCCCGAAACGCGACGACCTCCGAGCTTCGAAACAGAGGTGGGCCCGGAGCGCGCCGGCCGTCCGAACTGAGCGGCTATTTGGCTTGCCGGCAGGTGACCGTAGCGGCCAAGGCAAACCGGACGTGAAGCTACTGAGAAGGGTGAGGACCTCGATTTGGCAACTCGAGGCCTAACGTTTGAGCTGAGGCGACCGCCGCGGGTTGGCACTTGGGCCGTGAGGCGGATGATGGACCAAACCGCCTCGCGGCCCAAGTGCCAAGCCGTGGAGGGTCGCCTCAAGCGAAGGGTTAGGCGTCGCTA
>NZ_RCHJ01000074.1 GCF_004011805.1 Piscinibacter defluvii | reverse complement strand
GCCCATCTCGTCTTGTTCGCTGTCCGTCCGGAGCGTCAGCGCCAAGGCGTCGGCACGTCACTGCTGGCTTGGTTGGAGGCGTCGGCAGTTGTGGCTGGCTCTGAGCGCATTCGGGTCGAGGCGCGTTCGCCGCGCGTAGCTTCTACAACGAGCACGGTTACCACGAACTGCGCATCAAACGGCGCATGTACAGTGGAACTGCCGACGGTGTGCACCTCGAGAAGTGGCTGCGCACGCGCGGTGACGCCTAACCCTTCGCTCGAGGCGACCCTCCACGGCTTGGCACTTGGGCTCCTCGCGGCCCAAGCGCCAATCCGCGGCGGTCGCCTCAGCTCAAACGTTAGGCCGCACAAGCGATGTTCAGGGTCACATCCTTAACTGATCTGGCAGGACAGATCACGGCGAAGTGCGCGAATGCGGATCAGGTCACTATCGGGACCGTCTATCTGCCAACCGGGGCGCTGCGCACGATTCGCAAGCGGCTACCTTCCGGTCTCCCAAAGTGGAGAGACGCGACTGACCATGACGTTCGTTATGTCACTGAGCTGGTGATTCGAGAGGCTCTCGGCATTGGCGTTGGCTCAATCGACAAGACCACTCAAGCGTGGAAGACATTCTGGGCCGATGCCCAAGCTGTCCACAGCAAGGCGGCATCCATTGAAGGCGGGCGCATCGGCTACATGAAGGCCGCAACGCTCGTCAAGTTCGTGCTCATTGGCCACGCCGTAGCAGCCGGCTTGGGACATGCGATCTCTACAGGTCAGATACCGCGCCCACGCACCGGTCGCGGACATCTGCACGTTGCTGAAGACGTCGTGGTCGACAACGAGATCCAAGGCGACGACAACCGCGAAGCGCTCGTGACGATCTGGCGGTCGACCAATGAACATCAACCGATGCTCAACTCGCTGGACATCACTCGCAAGGCGAAGTCACTAACGCTCACCACCGAGCAAGCGGAGCCGTTACTGCTTCTTGCCGACTATGTTGCCGGCCTCGCCCATGCCAAGAGAAGCCGGGCCGACGTTCTGGCGCGGAGCCAGGTTACCCGGGCGACCGCCGAAGCCTCTATGAACAGGATCATCGGATCCGGCCGACTCCAAGACTTCACAGGTTCGGTCCGGCTGCAGTACTTCGACATTTATCCCGAGTTCCGCGCCATGTACCGCGAAGGTGCGGCCTAACCCTTCGCTCGAGGCGACCCTCCACGGCTTGGCACTTGGGCCGCGAACCCGTGGTGCATATCATCGGGCTCGCGGCCCAAGCGCCAACCCGCGGCGGTCGCCTCAGCTCAAACGTTAGGCCTCCCACGAAAGACCGCACGCATGGCCACCGCTTCGCTTCGTTCCCTGTTCGGCTACAAGTCCTGGGCCAATCGGGAGCTCTTCGCCCTTCTCGGTGGGCTTGCGCCCGAGCACGCAGACCAACTGCACACGTGCATCCGCACCCTCAACCATATCTACGTGGTCGATCGCATCTTCAAAGCCCACCTCAACGGCGAAGCGAGACCGTTCGACGCCACCAACACGAAGAGCACGCCGACTCTTGCGCAGTTGCAGTCGGAGGTGGCAGCCACTGATGCGTGGTATGAGCGGTACGTCGCCGGTGTCAGCTCCAGCGGCCTGGCCGAAGTCATCGATTTCGAGTTCACCGACGGAGACAGCGGGCGCATGTCTCGCGAGGAAATCCTGCTCCATGTCATCACCCACGGTGGCTACCACCGCGGCAACGTTGGCCAGGTCCTCAAGTCAATCTCTATCGCTCCGCCTCGCGATCTGTACACCAAGTTCCTGCATCAGAGCGAGCCAGCGCGAAGGGAGGCCTAACCCTTCGCTCGAGGCGACCCTCCACGGCTTGGCACTTGGGCCGCGAGCCCGTGGTGCATATCATCGGTCTCGCGGCCCAAGCGCCAACCCGTGGCGGTCGCCTCAGCTCAAACGTTAGGCCGCACAGAGGCTACATTGGTGGCGCCCCAACGACTCGGAGAGACCAGAGCATGACAACGCAAGGCTTTGTTGCGTCGCACGCCAAAGACGCAAAGTTCGAGCGAGGCCTTCGTTCGTTCTACGAGTATCGCGACCTTGGGATCAAGAGCGCAACTGAAGGGCGGGTCGACGCACACGTCATTCGCGCGGCGGCAGGCAAGGAGTTCTCAAGCCAGCCGCACCTGCACAGAACCACGTTCCAGATGGTCTACATCCTGAAGGGCTGGATTGAGTTCGAGTACGAGGGTCAAGGTGTGGTGCGCCTCGAGGCAGGTTCATGCGTGCATCAGCCACCCAGCATCCGCCATCGTGAGATCGGACACAGCGACGACATCGAAATGCTGGAAATCGTGCTTCCAGCAGGCTTCTCAACTGAAGAGGTTGACTCAGTTCAAACGTAAGGTGTCCCAGCGAGGTGCGGCCTAACCCTTCGCTCGAGAGGGACCTCCGCCGGCAAGGCACTTGGCCCGCGAGGCGGTAGTTCATATCATCCGCCTCGCGGGCCAAGCGCCTTCCCGGCTGCGGCCCCTCAGCTCAAACGTTGGGCGTCACGAGGTCCAGCGGTGCGGCTCGCACACCTTTCGGCCCCGCTCCTCCTACAAGGTCCCGCTGACCGTGATTACAGCGGCACCGGTTCTCGTGTCTACTGTCCCTGCCGAGATTCCCTTACCCCGCGCCCTCGACAACCCAGCCGTACCGCCGGTGTTCCGGTAGGTCCCGCTGACGATCAAGAGTCCATCAACGCTCGTCGTCGGGGTCGGAAGCAGGTCGCCCTGATACCGGCCGAACAACTGGGTGCCGTCCGCGAATGTCAGTGTCTCGACACCACGGCGAAACGAGGTGTGCTCGAAGTCCTCACAATGACTCTGTTCGAGTTGCGCTCGCCCCAGCGTAGTCTGGGCCGTACCAGCAAAGGAGAACAGGATTGGATGTGAGGTGTCAGGGCATCGCTGTGCATCGAAGGTGACAGCCACGATCGCCGGGTAGAAGACACCCACAAACTCCTTGCTGTGTCCCCCTCGGCGATCGTCATCAGCGGCAGCCGTAGCCTGCGCGGCTACTGAAACGGCTGCAATCAACAACTTCGTAGTGCAGTTCATTCCGTCTCCTACTTCTGCTTGGCTGGCGCGGCGAGCATTTGAGTTGGTGGACGCACGGCCGCGCCCAACCAGCGTGCGCCCAACTGCCGGCGAGACTAAGATTCCTGGCTTGGCCATACAACCCCTACGTCTTGCTCGAGTTCGCGAGTGACGCCCAACCCTTCGCTCGAGGCGACCCTCCACGGCTTGGCGCTTGGGCCGCGAGCCCGTGGTGCCTATCATCGGTCCCGCGGCCCAAGCACCAATCCGCGGCGGTCGCCTCAGTTCAAACGTTAGGCCGCAGAAGCCCACTCCCATGCCACTCGTGTGCCGCAAGGCCGAAGCAACGGACTTCCCTGCCCTGCAGCAGATGCTGGAGCTCTATCAGTACGAGCTCTCTGACATCTGGCACCAAGAACCCGACGCGCAGGCTCGATACGGGTATGACTTGAGCCGCTACCAGCAGGCAAGTCGCTTCTTCGCTCACGTTGCCCTGCAGGGTGCGGAGTACGTCGGCTTTGCCTTGGTTGCCCCGGCTTGCGTCACTCTTGCGGAGGGCTCATGGATGGAGCAGTTCTTCATCCTGAAGCGCCACCGCAGGGGTGGGTCCGGGCTGGAACTGGCAAAGCACGCCTTCTTCAGCCATCCGGGCCCATGGGAAGTTGGTCAAATGCCTGCCAACGTTGCTGCACAGGCCTTCTGGCGCCA
>NZ_ML137206.1:2355-3874 GCF_004011805.1 Piscinibacter defluvii | reverse complement strand
TAACGTTTGAGCTGAGGCGACCGCCACGGGTTGGCGCTTGGGCCGCGAGGCCGATGATAGGCACCACGGCCTCGTGGCCCAAGTGCCAAGCCGTGGAGGGTCGCCTCGAGTGAAGGGTTAGGCGTCACCCCGCGGCTAGAGGACATGGACCTCGCGAAGGTAGAGGGTTGCCGTGGATTCGGTGGGGTACAGCACAAACGTGGCAGTTAGATCAGACCACTCACCGTTCAGGGGAAGACTATGTTCGATGTATGCCAGTGCGCCAGGCGGCAGAACGTTGCGTTCCACAGAGGCGACTGGGAGGGTGCCGGTAGCGCTACTCACGGATGTAACCTGGTACCTTGTGCCTCGAGGATGCGGCTGTGGAAGACCGTAGCCAGCAATGACCTCTTCAAGGAGCTGTGGCGTCCAAGATTCGCCTTGCTCGCCGGGAATGCGTTGAAGCGCGTCAAAGTATTGGCCTTCCGACAGCTGCTGTATCCAAGCCCGAACCTCTGCCAGGAGCTCATCGTCGGTTGAGGTGTGCGAGATTGCCATCGTGACGCCTAACGTTTGAGCTGAGCGGACGCCACCGGGAAGGCGCTTGGCACGCGCAATGGATGATGATACTGGCCGTTGCGCGGGCCAAGCGGCTTGCCGGTGGAGGTCCGCTCGAGCGAAGGGTTAGCCGTCACTGCGGTCCGAGTTGGCGAGAAACTCGACGTATGCCCTCAGCATGCTGCGAGCAAGCTCACGGGCCTCTTCCAGTTCCGCATGCGTGGCATCGCGAAGGCTTACGCCGCACTTTCCGCGATGGCGGCCTTGACGGAGAGGCTCATCATTGCAGAGTTGTCCGAGACGCGACCATGAGCCATCTGGTATTCCGAGGGCCTTCATCGCGGGAGACTTGCCACCAAACAACGAACTGACGGCATCGCGCACCTCATAGAGATGAACGAGTTCGTTCTGAGGATCGCGGGTTGCGGCCCCGAAGCTGGCGAGCATTGAAGCGAGCGTTGAACTGGTCGGCCTGAACTTTTCGATCCGCTCCGCAAGCAGGCGCTTCTCTGCAATCCGATCGGCCTTTGTATCGGCGACTACGGTTCCGTCTGCCACTGTGATGCGAAGATCAAGCGTGCCGCCCATCGCAATGGCAGAAACCGCTTGTAGTTCGACGAAGACGTCTCGTCGTCCGTCTTCGTGCAAGCGGATCCGGCGTGGCGAAGATAGTGTGTAGGGGCGAAAGGTTAGAAGCTGTACACCGAGAAACCGGTCATTGAGCGACGCGTGAATCTTCTGGCGGATCTCCGAATCACTGCCATACAGTTCCGCTGGAATTCGTGCCTCGGCTTTGCCCAGGCTGACGCTCAGTGTGTAGTCGTCCCGCACCACTTCGTATGACTCTTCGAAGTAGTCGGCCGGGGAAAACTCCCACTCAAGGATCTCGACGGCGCTCATACTTTGTTGTGTGACGGCTAACGTTTGAGCTGAGGCGACCGCCGCGGATTGGCGCTTGGTCCGCGAGCCCGATGATAGGCAA
>NZ_ML137206.1:0-2345 GCF_004011805.1 Piscinibacter defluvii | reverse complement strand
TCGTGGTAACCGTGCTCGTTGTAGAAGCTACGCGCGGCGATGTTGTCTCGGCGCGCCTCGACCCGAATGCGCTCAGAGCCAGCCACAACTGCCGACGCCTCCAACCAAGCTAGCAGCGACGTGCCGACGCCTTGGCGCTGACGCTCCGGACGGACAGCAAACAAGACGAGATGGGCGTCAATCTCCCAGTACTCCATGATGCCGAAGCCGACAAGTTCGCCTTGCTCTCGCACCACTGCCACGTTCGTGTTTGGCGAGGCGATGGCGCGTACTACACGTTCAGGCTGCCAGGACCACGGAAGGCCATGCTCGATCAAGCGACGTGACATGCGCGCAATCTCAACAGCGTCGCTCAGCGAAGCGATGCGGATGTGGAGGTCGGGGGTCACGTGACGCCTAACGTTTGAGCTGAGGCGACCGCCGCGGATTGGCGCTGGGGCCGCGAGGTGCATGATGCCAGCGAGCGCCTCGCGGCCCAAGTGCCAAGCCGTGGAGGGTCGCCTCGAGCGAAGGGTTAGGCGTCGTCGCTCGTGCTCCGGCCCCGCTGCGGTGGATAGCGCCACCATGCCAGCACCACAAGTAGCGCGAACGCTGTGTAGGCCAACGTGAACACCCAGAACGGCGCCTCGTAGAAGATGAGCTTCTGGAGCCAATACTCGATGAAGCTCTGCTCGTAAGCCGCAGCGCCGGCCTGGATGCGAAGCCAAGATTCAAGCGTTGTGAGTGGGCAGAGTTGCCCCAGCCAGGCTTGAACGACGACAACTGTGATAGCCGCGAGATGCGCCAGCCTGAACCACCAGTCGTTGACCCATCGCCAGCCGAGCCAGTTTCCTGCGAGGACAACAACAAGGCCTCCCACCACGAAGAGCACAACTCCGAAGTGGAGGAGAAGGACCGCATCGGCTAGAAGCTGGTAGGGCACGGCTGGTGCCGGATACGACGCCTAACGTTTGAGCTGAGGCGCAGACGCCGGGTTGGCGCTTGGCCCGCGAGCCCGATGATAAGAACCACGGGTTCGCGGGCCAAGTGCCAAGCCGGTGGCTGTCGCCTCCAGCGAAGGGTTAGGCCTCAGCTCGCGGCTACACCTTCGGGCTCATGCGAGCCATAGCTCGCGCGATGTGTGCCTGACGCTCCGCTTGTAGCGCAACCTCGGCTTGATGCACTTGTTCCATCTCCTCTGACAGTGCTTGGACCGCTTCGAGAAGCGCAGTCGTGCCGAAGACGAGTTCGCCTTGTTCGAGCCAGATCTGCCCAGCGTGCTCCTCTGCCAGATTGAAGATGCTCAGTCCTGCAGCAACCCAGCGCTCACGACCGGCGTAGAAGCGGGACTGCTCTGCCAGGTTGTAGTTGATGGAGCGCATCAGGCCCTCAGTGATGCTCTGTCGTCGGTCTTCAGGAAGCTCGTTCACTGCCGCAAGCAGTTGCTCGGTAGAACCGGTGATGAACTTGGCGAAGTACTCCTTGTGCTGGGCTGTGAGAGCTGAGAGCTGCTCAAGGGTTTGCCGCGACTGGGCGATTCCTTCTGGCGAGACCAGTCGATCCGCATCGAGCACATGAGCGAGATCGAGTTGGCGCTGGGCCTGTTCGTACGCAGCGACGGCCTGCATGGCAATGACCAAGAACCGCTGCGAGATCTTCAGCACGTCGAGTTCCGGCGGGTCCATGGGTCCGGGTTCTGAGGCCTAACGTTTGAGCTGAGCGGACGCCACCGGCAAGGCGCTTGGGCCGCGAGGCGGATGATGACTCAAACCGCCCCGCGGCCCAAGCGCCTTGCCGGTGGAGGTCCGCTCGAGCGAAGGGTTAGGCCGCACTCTCGGCGGACGACTGGTGCCGCCGACAAGCCAACGTGGCACCGATTGGCTAGATGCCTTGAAGTTCACTGAAGTCTTCGGCCACTTGCTCCAGTTCGCCCGTTTCGTGCGACCAGAGATGTACAGCTGATTCGAACGAAGTGGCGCCGCGTAGGAAGACCAGTTGATCGCCTGAGCCGTTGGCAGCGATTGCCAGGGCACCTGCCGGGAACCTGGCCCAGCCCCGCAATGACTCGGTCTCGCGAAGTACATGATTGGCCGTTCGGGCAAGGCGCTTTCGGTCGGATGTGTCGGCGATTGGATGCAACTGCCACACATCGTCGAGGACCTCGACCTCGCCTCCGTTCGCCTGAGCCATTGCCGCCCTGTAGGACACCGGTAGTTTGGCGCCGAGCTCGCGCTCAGCTTCATGGATGAATGACTCGGCAAGATCGAACGGCATGTGTGCGGCCTAACGTTTGAGCTGAGGGGCCGTAGCCGGCAAGGCGCTTGGGCCGCGAGGCGCAGCATAGACCACGAGCGCCTCGCGGCCCA
>NZ_RCHJ01000071.1 GCF_004011805.1 Piscinibacter defluvii | reverse complement strand
CGCGGGCCAAGCGCCTTCCCGGCTACGGCCCCTCAGCTCAAACGTTAGGCCTCACATGGCCCACTCTTGCGCGAAGCCCCTGGTGTGAAGACTCCTTCCTACGACTGGCGCTGCCACTCCTGCGGCGAAACAAACGCAGCCGGCACCGGTAGGTGCACTTCCTGCGGCTTCCCGGCGTTTGCGCCCGGGCGCAAGATCGTCGCCGCCGTCCGTGAGCGGGAATCGACGGATGCAACCGCACCCGTTAGTGCAACTCACGCGTCGCAAGACGACCTTGACTGGGCCTTCTTGTTCCCTGAAGTCATCTTCGCCGTTGCCGTGATCCTTGCGTTTCCGTTCTGGTTTTTGTCCTTGCTGCACGAGGCCTCCTACCGATCGGCGCTTGCCCTTGCGCTCCTTGTCTCTTCGGGCGTTGGGCTTGGTTGGTGGGCATGGCGCATCGAGAACAAGTGGGTTCTGTATGCGGGCATAGTCCTTGTGCTTCTTGGTGCCGCGGTTGCCATCTAGCCTCGGCGCGGCGGTGAGGCCTAACCCTTCGCTCGAGCGGGACCTCCGCCGGCAAGGCACTTGGCCCGCGAGGCCGTCGTTCATATCATCGGCCTCGCGGGCCAAGCGCCTTCCCGGCTACGGCCCCTCAGCTCAAACGTTAGGCCTCACAGGCACTCACCGCCACTCGCCGCCTCAATAGATTCATGCATCATGTCTGGACATACGCATCTGAAGCACCGAATGCAACAGGGAGCTGTGCGCGGCAGAGCACTCACCACCGAGCAGTACGCTCGCTACGCAGCCGCTCACAAACGACTTCTGTTGTCCGTCTTCATCGCTATCGTTTACTGCCTTGGGGTGGTAGTCGTAGACAGGTTTGCTTCGCTGGAGCCCTACGGCCTGTACATCACGATCGGGCTCTTTCCAGTTGTAGGCTTCGTCATCTGGGGAATGGCAGGGTTTCGTTGCCCGGTATGCCGAAGTACCCCGAAAGCGCGATCCCTCAGCCTCACGTCAAATGAAGTTGCATACTCGTCAATGGTTGCGCTGTTCCCAAGAGAGTGCTCGTTCTGTGGAGTTCAGTTCGCGCCAGTACCGCCGAAACGTGAGGCCTAACCCTTCGCTCGAGGGGACTCGCTCCGGCATGGCACTTGGCCCGCCTACCGGTGTAGTACATCATCCGTCCGGCGGGCCAAGCGCCATGCCTGCGCTCTCCCCTCAGCTCAAACGTTAGGCCTCGCAACCGCCAGCGGAGGCAGCAGTGAACGAAGCGCTCGAACGTCTTGCCAGGAGTGTTGCACTGGACGCTCCAGCCAACGAACGCATGCGTCTGGAGTTCGGCGACGCCTGTGCGCTACGGGTGAAACACTTCATCGAAGAGCCGGCCGTGGCTGAATGCCTGTTCGGCCTGCGTCAGTTCCTGAGTGGCTCGCTTGCTCGGTCCCATCTGGAAGCAATGGCAGCTCAGGCGTCTCGCTTGGCCAATCAGCACCAAGGCTCGAAGTCCATCGATGGTACTGGTCACGCCGCGGTCTCTGCCACCTACGCCGTCGCCAATGCACTCGCGGGCAAGGCACTGCAGGCGGCCGACTATGCCGCGTACGCCATGGTCTATGGCCAAGGTGGCTACGGTGCCGTCGCCGATCGCCAGTCATTCGAGCCAGAGTTCCAATGGCGGGTAGCTTGCCTGTCCTCGCTCGCAGGCGGGGTTAGCGGTACGTGAAAGCGAGGCCTAACCCTTCGCTCGAGGCGACCCTCCACGGCTTGGCACTTGGGCCGCGAGGCATCCAGTGTCATCATCCGCCTCGCGGCCCAAGCGCCAACCCGTGGCGGTCGCCTCAGCTCAAACGTTAGCCGTCAGAGAACCCACGCTTCCGCCATGCCACGCTTCTCAGAAAGACTGGGCCTCGTATCTGTCTCCGACGCTCTGCAAGTAGAGGGAATG
Organism: Piscinibacter defluvii; assembly: GCF_004011805.1. Classification (GTDB taxonomy): domain Bacteria; phylum Pseudomonadota; class Gammaproteobacteria; order Burkholderiales; family Burkholderiaceae_C; genus Piscinibacter; species Piscinibacter defluvii. The sequence goes on along the minus strand of NZ_RCHJ01000071.1, from coordinate 2,204 downwards.
TCCGAGACACTGCGCAACTCACTTTGGAACTATGTAGTCAGCCTTTTCGAGCACGAGGGCGGTTGGTATGAGGGAGCTCGCGTAGTCGCGAACTACTTTCGTCGGTCTCCTGTCGACGAACTGCCTGACTACGACCTTCCCTGCAGGGACTGGGTCAAAGAGTACTTCTACTCACTTCCGTGGTATGAGGTATACGACTTCGTCGAGTTCATCGCCGAGAAGTACGAGCTGATCTTTCCATCCCGTAGGGTGCGACGACCTGAGGACTTGGAAAGGGTCTTCAACATCATCTTGGAGACGGAAAGGTCCGGCTTTCGCTTCGTAGCGGGGAACTTGGCGCCGATCTCAAGCCACGTAGAGGTAGCAGAGATCGCCGCGGCGCTGGAGAGTACCTCCGAAAGCAGCTTGGCTGGCGCTCACCAACACCTCAGAGCGGCATTGGACCTTTTCAGCCGCCGCCCCGAGCCGGACTATCGCAACTCGATCAAGGAGTCCATAAGTGCCGTCGAGTCCATGGCAAAGCAGCTGGGCGCTAGCGATTCCCAGGGCTTGGCAGGCGCGCTGGCTGACCTGAATGCCAAAGTGCCAATCCATGCGGCTCTAAGGTCCGCGTTTGTGAAGCTCTACGGGTACACAAGTGACGAGAGCGGCATTCGACACGCGATCCTCGATGAGCCGAACGTGGGGTTTGATGAGGCAAAGTACATGCTCGTTGCCTGCTCCGCGTTTGTGAACTTTGTGGCCAGCAAAGCTGGCGGTGTCTTGGCCGCAGCGCGCACTGACGGCTAACCCTTCGCTCGAGCGGACCCTCTCCGGCAAGGCGCCTTGGCCGCGAGGCGGTGGAGGCCTATCATCCGCCTCGCGGCCAAGGCGCCTTGCCTCCGCGGTCCGCTCACCTCAAACGTTAGGCGTCACACAAGCGATGATGCGCCTCCTCCCAGGCTAGGGCCAAGAATGAACTTTGCTACCACGCTGGCCCTGAGACTTGATGGCACGTTGGGCCGAACAAGAGCTCTGCTGAAGGACGTCTATCCGGGTGGCCTGCTCGTCGTTCCCCGCAGTACGCCAGTGGACGATCCTGGACTGGTGATGGTTAGGCTACGGTCGGTTCTCCGGGACGAGCGGCTACTCGCCGTGGCTGATCGGCTCTACATGGTGCATGTAGAACACCCCGAAGTTCGAACACTTGCAAACGATGACTTCGTGAAAGTGTGGGGTGCCTATGGCTTTCTTCTGATGGTTCTGTTCGAGACCCTGACGGCTGCAGCAAACTCTCTAGCCGATGCGGACGTGCTACCTGCGGCCGAACTGCTGGCAGGCTCCCAGCCCTTTCGTTTGTTGGCGTCCGTACGTCCCGGGAGTAGCAAGCACATTGCAGCCGTCATGGGTCACAGAGTCAACCCAAAGGTTAGCGCCGAGATTCATCGGCTACTTGGGGTACCTGCATAGAGCAGGCACTCCACGTTCCATGCAAGCAGCGCGGGTGACGCCTAACCCTTCGCTCGAGGCGACCCTCCACGGCTTGGCACTTGGGCCGCGAACCCGTGGTGCATATCATCGGGCTCGCGGCCCAAGCGCCAACCCGCGGCGGTCGCCTCAGCTCAAACGTTAGGCCTCGCAGGGAACAGCAATGGCGAGTCTCCGTGTCACTGAAATCAAGGCGTTTGTTCCGTCCAAAGACTTCGAGGTATCCAAGCAGTTCTACAAGGATCTCGGGTTCACTATGGCCTCGGAGGGAGGAGGCGTAGCCTACTTTCACTTTGGGCACGTGAGCTTCCTTCTACAGGACTTCTGCGCCGAAGGTTTGGCAGAGAACTTCATGATGCATGTCCTCGTCGAAGACGTAGATGCATGGTGGAAGCACGTCCAGGCTACCGGTGTAGTCTCGAAGTACGGGGTGAACTGCACGGCGGTCGAGGCGCAGCCCTGGCGCATGAAAGACTTCTGTCTTACCGACCCCGCGGGTGTTCTGTGGCGCATTGGCCAGAACACGGGGTGAACTGCAAGCTACTCAGCCTGCGGCGAGCGAGGCCTAACCCTTCGCTCGAGGCGACCCTCCACGGCTTGGCGCTTGGGCCGCGAAGCGCTCGCTGGCATCATGCGCCTCGCGGCCCAAGCGCCAAGCCGCGGCGGTCGCCTCAGCTGAAACGTTAGGCGTCGGACCACCCCAAATGACCATCTGCGCACCAAGCGTCTACGTCAGA
>NZ_RCHJ01000070.1 GCF_004011805.1 Piscinibacter defluvii | reverse complement strand
TCAACTTCCAAGCAATCAACCCTCACGTAGGGCAACCCACTTGAATTTTAGGAGAGCCTGAGTCTCGCGAGTTGCAGGACCGCTTTGGGTCGATCTCGCACAGCCAAGGTGAGACGTCGAACGATCGCGATCTGAGTGCAGCTGACGCTCACCGGCACGAGGCCAGCGCTCCCTGAGTAGCCGTTGCCGCTGCCGGCAGGTGGCCGACAAGAACTCGTGCGCCAGCGGTATCGCTGGCGAAGGCGGGAGGCCAAGTGGCCTTTGCGCCGGATCTACGTTCGCGCAGATCGGGCTAGGTGCCGGCAACGATCATCGACGCGAACTTGTGTGGCCGAACCACCTGAGCGCACCCGTCTCGGTGCGCCGATGTCCGCCGGCACGGCCGCCGCCTACACATGCGGCGACGGCCGGCTCTACTTGCAAGACGGATGTCGGACTGCCGACTGGGTCACAGCCCGCTGAGGAACGCCATCAACTGATCATCCGGCCGATAGCGCCTGGCCCGCACATCGGGAGGAACCACCTTGTCCAGCACACGCTCCTTGAGCGTCAGATCGGCGTCGAGGTAGATCTGTGTAGTTTCCAGCGACTCGTGGCCAAGCCACATCGCGATCACCGACCGATCAACGCCGGCCTGAAGGAGCTCCATCGCCGTGGTGTGGCGCAACACGTGCGGCGTCACACGCTTGCGCGCCAAGGACGGGCAGACTTTGGTGGCGGTGGCGACATGTTTGGCCACGAGGTACTGAACGCCATCGGCACTCAGGCGACCGCCTCTGGCACTCGGGAACAGAGTGACGGGTTCAGATCCCAGGTCGCGGCCCATCCATGAGCGCAAAGCTGCCTGCGTCTGTTTGGCCAGTGGCGTGCAACGCTCCTTGCGTCCCTTCCCGAGCACGTGGACGTGGGCACCACTGCCAAGCCTGACATCGGTGGTTCTAAGGCCGGTCATCTCGGACAGACGCAGCCCGGTCTGAATCGCAAGCAACAACAAGGCATGGTCGCGTCGTCCCGACCAGGTGGACCGATCAGGCGCCGCAAGCAAGGCGTCGACCTCCTCGCGCGTCAGATGGCAAACCTGCTTGCGAGTGCAACGCTTGCTGGGAATCGCCAGGACGCGCTGGATCAGGCTTGCGTGACCCGGCGATTCAAAGGCGGCGTACTGGAAGAACGATCGAATGGCGCTCTGCCGCAGGTTCCGGCTTCTGGCACTCACGCCGCGTTCGTGCTCCAGATCGGCAAGGAACGCCGCGATCAGCGGCGCGTCGAGTTGCTCCAACGCCAGCGCGCTGGGGGCAACCTTGAGGCGCTTCTGGGCGAACCGCAGGAAAAGCCGGAAGGTGTCACGATAGGACGCGATCGTGTGCGCGCTCGCCTGCCGCTGCTGCAAGAGTCTTCGGGTGAAGAACCCCTCTAGCAGAACGGCGAGACTGCCAGTCGCGGCCGTCATGACAGGTTCTCCCAGTGACACTCGAACCGGGCGAGCGCGTTGCCCATCAGCTCGGGGCACGCACTGAGGTACCAGTAGGTGTGCTCGATGCGCACGTGACCTAGGAAGGTTGACAAGGTCGGCAGGTGGCGCTCGACATCCTGGCCGGATCGGTACCAGCGCAGCAATGTCTGGATGGCGAAGCGGTGGCGGAGGTCATGCAACCGAGGGCGTGGAGCACCTGCGGGGGCGCGCACCTCCGCCCGGTCGAGGAGCTGATAGAAGGTTCGATGAATGTGTCCCGGGTCGAGTGCTGTCCGCCGACCCGAGATGAAGAACTGCGGCGGTGCCAATCGCTTGGCGAAGTGATCGCGCTGCGCCCGGTACTCCACAAGCGCAGACCGGGTTGAATCGGCAATCGGAGCCAACCGGGACTTGCCAAACTTCGTCTGCCGAATGGTCAGCAAGCATTGGTCGAAATCAACATCGCCGACCTCGAGACGGATCGCCTCACCCAGCCGCATCCCGGTGACGCTGAGCAGTCCCAGGAGGCAGTGGTAGGTCGCTCCTCGCAGGCCGTCGACGGGAGGCAGCTTCAATGCGCATGTCATCAACCGAGCAAACTCATCGTCCGAGTACAGGTACGGTTGACGCCGATGCCGATGCGAAGGCAGGAGGTTGGCGGGCGTCACCTCCGTGGAGGGATCGGACAACAGGTGATGGCGCGTGAACCCGCGAATACGCCGCAGCCGATCGGCGGCGAAACCAGGACGCGTAGAGGGCTTGCTCAAGGCCCATTCCACGGCGAGGGCTGCCGTGATGGTTGTGGCCCCGCGCCGGTCGAGAAAGTCAGTGAACTCGACCAGCGCATCTTCGTTCGCCCGAAGCTTGAACCCGAGCGCTCGCCGGAGTGCAAGATAGTCGGCGGCGGACTGTCTCAGCGGCGTCATTGCACACCTCCGGGCCAAGAAGGGGCGATGGCTCGCAGGGAGGAAAAGTCCACCTTCGCATAGATCGTCGTTGTCTGCTGCTGGCGGTGACGCAGCACCTCGCCGATCTCGGGCAGCGACGACCCCTCGCGCAGCAGTCGTGTGGCCAACGTGTGACGGAGCACATGGGCTCCGTTGCTCGGCGCATCGATGCCGGCGCGCTGAAGCGCGCGGCGGACGATCGCCGCAACAGCGGCCCCGCTGGAGAACCCTTCTATTGGTGCCTGTGCTCGCAAGAAGACCTGCCGGCAGGAACAGCTTGGCCGAGCCTCGCTCAGGTACTGCGCCATCGCTTGGCCCACGTCGTATGGAAGCGGGAGGCGATCGACTCGGGTTTGTCCATTGCGAACCTGTAGCTCGCCGGCTTCCCAGTCGATGTCCTCCAGCCGTAGAGCTACCACCTCGCCGGCCCGCAGGCCGAGCCGCGCAAGCAGGAGGATGACCGCGTAGTCCCGACACCCACTCGGCGTAGTCCGATCGCATTGAGCGAGGGTGCGCACAACCTGTTCGTCCCGGAGGGAGCGCGGGATCGATGACTGCGACCAAACGGCGGGCGCCGGCATGTGCGAAGACATATCGGTGCCGAGCCAGCCGCGGTAAAGCGCGAACCGCAGGAACGCCCGAACTCCACCGACGACTCTGCATGCAGAGTTCGGACGGCAGGCCTTCGTCGCTCGCCTGATGTGGGCCATGACGTCCCGCGCCGCAACGGTGTCGAACGTCAGAGGACCATCGGCGAAGAGGGACGTCAACAGGTTCCTTGCCTCGATCCGGTTGGAGCGGATAGTTGCAGGCGCCAGGTTGCGCTCGTGGAGCATGTAGTCGACATACTCGGCCTCGATCTGCTCAGCCGCAGTTGGAGCGCGCTCAGGTGATGGCATGCAGATGACGCCCTGCAGCGCGAGGTGCGCCAGCAGCCGCAGCAGCGTTGAGCGGTCTTCGACCCTCGGCGCGCGACGACGCTTACGGCCGCGCAAGAAGGCATCGACCACGTCTTGGCTTACTGCTGCGGCGGCAGTGCCGCGTTGGTCCAGCCAGCGGCTGAAGTCTCCAACCAACCACGCCGAGCGGCGTCGCGAGTCGCGGCCGTAGCCTTTGGTTGCCAGCAAGTCGATGTAGGCATCGATGTACCCGCCCAGCGGGCCATCGTGCATCCGCATCTGCGCTCGCGGGCGCGCGAACAACTGTTCCATGAGGATCTCCTTCCGGGGAAACCGTCCCCGGCAAAGTCGAACCTATGGCAGTCCGGCGCTACTGTGAACCCGAGTGGTTCGTGTCAACCAAGTGCAGCATCCGCGCCAGCTCGCGGATCGACCTGCATGGCATCCAGGTCGATGATGGCATCGGCCATCGCCGCGAGGTGCGGGGTCTGGGTGATGAAGAACTCCTGCCGGTAGCCGCCGAGCCGAAGAACCTCGCGCTTCATCGCCATGAACATGCGCTTGTGCTCGGGGTCGAGAGGCCCATCGGCCTCGTCTGAGAACAGTGTGGCGTAGCTCCGCCCGGTGTTCTGGGCCAAGTACAGGGCGATCGCGCGTGTCAGGCATGCGTCGATGAACGTTCGCTCACCGCCGCTCATCAAACTGAGGCTCTTGCCTACGCGCGCGTTGGTGCTGATCGCTGCCGACCCCGCCGTGCTATGCCGCATCGCTTCGCAGGTACCCGCAGGACAGTTGCAGGGGCGGGCACGCTGGCCAGACTGCGAACTCGGCATGTCCAGGTTCTCGGCATAGTGGATC
>NZ_RCHJ01000069.1 GCF_004011805.1 Piscinibacter defluvii | reverse complement strand
ATCCTGCCGCCGCCACGTCCATCGCGCATCGCGGTCAGCCCGGATAAATCAGCGTTTCCCTTGGGGATCGAAGCGATACCAGCGGACAAGGGATTCTGTGGTTGCGAGAACGTACGACATAGCAGGTGGAGAGTAGTGAATCTGGGGCCTAACGTTTGAGCTGAGCGGGCCCCGCCGGGAAGGCGCTTGGGCCGCGAGGCCGATGATGACACTGGCGGGCTCGCGGCCCAAGTGCCTTGCCGGTGGAGGTCCGCTCGAGCGAAGGGTTAGGCCGCAGTCGCGCTACCACCGACTACTTCCGATGCTGACAACGCTCCTCTCGGTTGGCCCAATGAGCCACACCGCGCCGAAGCCCGAGCTCGCCGACGGATCACCGTAGCGGTCTTGATATCGCGCGGCGAAGTCGGGGCTTGCGAGTACGCCGAGGTGGACCACATCGATAGCAAGAAGCATGGAGAACTTGTCCGCACTGGCATACAGCTTCGCCTTCTCGACGATGGCGTCGTTAATCCAATCTACTGCCGCACTCGGTGTTGCCTTGACTTCCCCGCTGCCCTTCGCGACGCTGCCCCAGAACGCAGGCAGCGGGCTAACGGTGACGATCTGGACAACGACACGATCGCCGAGAATCTGAAGAACTCCGTCCTCACCCAAGTGATCGGTAGCGGCGAGGCTGGTCGCTACCTTCCCACAGCTGGCGAAGTACGCCACGAGGCACGCGAGGACTCTCGCTTCTCCAGGCCGACCGATGTCCACGGGAGGCTTGACTTGCGCAACCAAGTCTTCGCCGACCAATGAAGTGTTGGATTGAGAGCTGGTGGGAGCCGTGTATCGGATCTCGCGCCCGCCAAGCTGAGTAGGGCTATCGGCAACCGTGCCAACCTTCCCCGGGGCGGCGCGCGCTTCGACTCCAGTCAGTTGAACAGACACCTCAATTTGTCCGCCGCAGTGAACGCATGGACCGACTGCCTCTTGCAGCGCGGCGCCACATTGCAAACAACGGATCGCGTGAGGCATGGGGTGGGTCGTCTCTGCGGCCTAACGTTTGAGCTGAGCGGACGCCACCGGCAAGGCGCTTGGGCCGCGAGGCGGATGATATGCCTTGACAGCCTCGCGGCCCAAGCGCCTTGCCGGTGGAGGTCCGCTCGAGCGAAGGGTTAGGCCGCATTTCACCGTGGCTCGAACGGGATGAATGAATATACGGTTGCTGGTGCCGCACGTCATGGCCATAACCACGCTCGCGCGCAGCCAATGCCGGCTCCACCTACTGATGACCTGTCTCGTACGACCGAAGCTGGTGAAAGACTTGCTCGTGAGAGAGCAACTCGATGCCGAAGACTTCACCGCTGGCGCGTAGATCAATGTTGAACCATTCTTCCCCCATGAAGGGAAGCGTTCGGGCTGCTGGCGTTTCGCCGGGCTGAACTGGGCAGTGCTGAACCAGATAGAGGTAGCCTGCGTTTGCGGAAAAGTCGAATGTCCACCGCTCGATTCTGGCCGCCGTGAGTTCGTCGGCTTGCACGGCGAAACCCTCTCCTCGTAGGGCCGTCGCAATGGTAGCCACCAAGTCTGGGAGGGCGTTCGAGAGGATGGTTGTCATGCGGCCTAACGTTTGAGCTGAGGCGACCGCCGCGGGTTGGCGCTTGGGCCGCGAGGCCGATGATATGCACCACGGCCTCGCGGCCCAAGCGCCTAGCCGTGGAGGGTCGCCTCGAGCGAAGGGTTAGGCGGCACCGCGTACCTCATTGAGGCTGACGGCTGTAGCGAATGGACTGGACCTTCCCGTCGCGGAACCGGACCGTGGCCATGAGATTGCCTGGGCCTCTGTCGTACAACCACTCTTCCACCGGCTGGCAGGGAACAAAGGCTCCCGCGATTGGCGCCGGCACCGGGTGAAGGGAACCTTGGTAGAAGACGGGAGCGCAGAAAGAATCAGCCAGCAAGGGCTGGCCGCACTTGTAGAAGACGGACAACTTTGAGTCGCCTTCTACGGCGCTCACTCCGTTGCAGCGTAGCGACTCGGCGTGAACGGCAAGCGGCAAGGCAGACAATGCCAAGGCAAGCGCGGGGCGTAGAAGACTGTTCATGCTGCGGCTCCAGAGACATGCAGTCGCGGTGATTGTGCTCTTCCAAGAGCACAGCGACCACGATGCCGCTCGAGTAGCCACCATGCGTGGCCTGTGCCGCCTAACGTTTGAGCTGAGCGGCGGACAGCGGCATGGCGCACTGGCCGCGAGGCGCAACATGTACCTCGGCGCCTCGCGGCCAGTGTGCCATGCCGTTGGCCGTCCGCTCGAGCGAAGGGTTAGGCCTCGACTCGGGACTGCGACTGGGTGTTGGGCAGAAGGAGACTGGCATTGTTCTGCTGCTGGAGGGCCGCTCGACGGGACCAGGCTGGCGCCGGAGTTTCACTCTTCTCCCGGGCGATTGATACAACGCTGGAGCGAGGGGCAATTCCAGCCTTCCGCGTGCCGACAGTGGCGAGCCGCCCGCCGAACGACGGGCGGCCTGCCGCAGCCGAGGAGTTGCTTCGGGCGGCTCCTTCCGAGTGGCACGAGCCTTCCGAAGATGACTGTTCAGTGACCTCTAAACGCGCAGACCGTCCGAGGCTCGAGAATGAGGTGGACGCGTGGCGCAGCGACCTTCCGAGCTGAGGTGCCTTTCGGCTTTGGGGGCAATGAACTGCAGAGACCATGGATCAGCGGACTTGAAGCTGCCGATAGGCGCAGGGACTGCAGCTTGGAAATTCGAGGCCTAACGTTTGAGCTGAGGCGACCGCTGCGGATTGGTGCTTGGGCCGCGAGACGGATGATGGACCACAACGTCTCGCGGCCCAAGTGCCAAGCCGTGGAGGGTCGCCTCGAGCGAAGGGTTAGGCCTCACCTTGCAGCGGAGCGAGACGATTGACGCCTTGACTACCTGCCGAACCTGAGAACAGAACGCTCTCTGGCTCGCTGAGCCTCAACCTCGCGGTTCTTCGGCGGAGCGTTGGTTACCAGGCCGGCGATGAGATCTCTTGCAGCCTCGGCTATCTGCTCGACGGCACGTTCGAACGCAACCTCGTTAGCTTTGGACGGCACGTTGAAGCCGCTGAGTTTGCGAACGAACTGGAGTGAGGCGTCACGGATCTCCAGCTCTGTGGCTGGCGGCTCGAAGTTGAACAGCGTTCGGATGTTTCGGCACATGGCTTTGCTGAGCCTTGTCTCGGGTTTGACGACCTGCGTGGACTCAAAGAGTCACGAGCTGCCGCCGGCGGATCCGTGTGAGGCCTAACGTTTGAGCTGAGGCGACCGCCGCGGGGTGGCGCTTGGGCCGCGAGGTGCATGATGCCAGCGAGCGCCTCGCGGCCCAAGCGCCAAGCCGTGGAGTGTCGCCTCGAGTGAAGGGTTAGGCTTCACTCGCCATACTGTAGAATGTGTATGAAATGCGCAGGAGGTACACATGCGGACAAATATCGTGATTGACGACAAGCTCATGGCTGAGGCGCTGAAGGCCACGGGAGCCAAGACCAAGAGGGAAGCCGTGGAACTTGGACTTCGAACCCTGTTGCAGATGAGCCGCCAGGCCGAGGTGCGCCGGCTTCGGGGTAAGGTTCAGTGGCAAGGTGACTTGGATGTGATGAGGCGCGACAAGTGATTCTGGTGGACTCGAGTGTGTGGGTGGACTACCTGCGAGGCACACCGACACCGCAGGCAGACAAACTCGACACATTGCTGGGCACCGTGCCGCTCGCGGTGGGTGACTTGATCTTGACCGAGGTGCTGCAAGGCTGCGGGACGGACAAGGAGTTCAACGAGGTTCGCCGGTTGTTGCTGAACCTGACCCTCGTGCCACTTGGTGGCCAGGACGTGGCCATTGAGGCCGCGCGCAACTACCGCCGACTCCGTGCGCTGGGGTTGACGGTGCGCAAGACGATTGACACGGTGATCGCAACGCGCTGCATTGCGGACAAGCTAGAGCTCTTGCACTCAGACCGCGACTTTGACCCGTTCGAGCAGCACCTCGGGCTCCGCTGTGTTCCCTGTGAAGCCTAACGTTTGAGCTGAGGCGACCGCCGCGGGTTGGCGCTTGGGCCGTCGCCTCGCGGCCCAAGTGCCAAGCCGTGGAGGGTCGCCTCGAGTGAAGGGTTAGGCGTCACCTCGCGTGCGCAAGGACCTCCGACACGTGAAGTACGGGTCGAATGTTCGTGTAGTTGGGCAAGTCCGCGGCCAA
>NZ_ML137205.1:344-4246 GCF_004011805.1 Piscinibacter defluvii | reverse complement strand
GTCGAAGGAGCCGCCACCTCAGCTCATGCGTTCAACAGACTCCGGGACATCGCCCGGCCCAAGCGCCAACCCGCGGCGGTCGCCTCAGCTCAAACGTTAGGCCGCACAAGGCATCACCGAATCCAGCCCATGCTGCGCCAAACACTCCTGCTACTCCACCTGCTCGGGGTCATCGCCTGGCTTGGTGGCATGTTCTTCGCCTACTTCTGCCTTCGGCCCGCAGCAGCACAGGTGCTTCAGCCGCCGCAGCGTCTTCCGCTGTGGTCAGCTACCTTTGCCCGGTTTCTTCCGCTCATGGCTGTCGCCGTAGTCGTCATCATTGCATCTGGTCTGCACATGCTGTTCAGCGTCGGCCTTGGCGCAGCACCCATTGGCTGGCACGTCATGTTCGGCGTTGGCTCGGTCATGGCCGTGGTGTTCGGGGCGGTGTACCTGCGGGTGTTCCCTCAGCTCAAGGCTCACTGCGCAGCGTCATCCTGGCCCGAGGCAGGCGCTGCACTGAATCGTATTCGTCAGTTGGTCGCGCTCAACCTCGTACTCGGCGCTGTCGTGGTCGCGGCGGCAGTCTCCGCCCGCTAAGGTTCAGTCCACGCCACGCGGTGCGGCCTAACCCTTCGCTCGAGGCGACCCTCCACGGCTTGGCGCTTGGGCCGCGAGCCCGTAGTTCTTATCATCGGCCTCGCGGCCCAAGCGCCAACCCGCGGCGGTCGCCTCAGCTCAAACGTTAGGCCTCACGACACTCCCACCCCATGAAGCGCATCATCAATATCGACGATCTTGAGTTCCGCGATCACGAACACGGCCAGTCGTTCAATGCTTCGGGTGCTCAGGTCTCGGGTGAAGTTGGAGCCGTCAAGCTGGGGTACAGCGTGACCGTCGTGCCTCCGGGCAAGAGAGCGTGGCCGTACCACAATCACCACGCGAATGAGGAGATGTTCTTCATCCTGGCTGGTGCCGGCGTTATTCGCATGGGCACAGAAGAGTACCCCGTGCGTATGGGCGACTTCATCGCTGCACCTGCGGGCGATCGATCTACCGCACATCAAATCATCAATACCTCCAACACCGAGCTGCTCTACATCGCCGTCAGCACCATGCTTCGGCCGGAGGTGGTGGAGTATCCCGATTCGAACAAGTTCTCGGCATCCACCGCCCTTCCCGGTGCGCAGGGAGGCTTCCGGCTTCTCGGCGAGAAGCATGAGTCGGTTGACTACTGGCTCGGTGAGAAGTAGCTAGTCCAAGGCAGCGGGGTGAGGCCTAACCCTTCACTCGAGGCGACCCTCCACGGCTTGGCGCTTGGGCCGCGAGCCGGCCAGTGTCATCATCCGTCTCGCGGCCCAAGCGCCAACCCGCGGCGGTCGCCTCAGCTCAAACGTTAGGCCGCAGGAGTTGCACCGCCTCCGGTACTAGCGCTCCGAAGGACGAGGTCTTGAGCCAGCTCAATCGCCAGACCGTCATTGAGGAGTATCGAGTCCCTTCACGCCAGGAGACCGCGCGCGGCGAAGGAGGCGCATCATGCAGAAGCTTCTACGTGCTTTGGGCAGGGCACTAGCGCTCTGCACTGTCTTTGCCGCCTTTCTTGTCGCTAGCTGCAAGTCATTCCCAACGGTCAAGACCTACGAAGGGGAAAGACAACCACAGCAGAAGGTTGCGTTAGTGAGCCCAACGCCTGGCTGGGAGGGCCTTGCAGGAGAACGGCAGGATGTCTACTTCTTGAAGCTAGACGGTGTCGCACTTACTAAGTCGGACATCGACAACCACGCGTCGCTCGAGGTTCTTCCCGGAGTCCATAGGCTGACTGTGGCTGCTCGGCTACGAGTTGCTGGAGAACGAGTCCTCTTCGAGGATCCGAATCCGATCACCTACAACTTCGAGGCGGGCAAGCACTACCAGGTGTATGCGCGCCTCTCTCCAGGCCCAACTCCAGGTCAAGCAGTGGCTCGCTTCTGGATGGAGGATGACTCAGGCCAAGTTGTCGTGGGGACGAAATAGCCGTCTAAGTGCCGCTGCGTGGCTTGCTAGGATCGACGAGACGCACCGCGTGAAAGTTTGGACTGATGGGTGCGGCCTAACCCTTCGCTCGAGGCGACCCTCCACGGCTTAGCGCTTGGGCCGCGAGGCGCTCGCTGGCATCATGCACCTCCCGGCCCAAGCGCCAACCCGCGGCGGTCGCCTCAGCTCAAACGTTAGGCGGCACAGCCACCAACCATGACCAACCGCGACCTTCGGAAGCCGACGCTGGCTGCTCTTGCGCAGTTACTAGGTCCGCTCGGCTATCGCAGCGCCTCCAGTTTGTTCACTCGCGAAGTCCAAGACGTGGTGCACCTCGTCGAGGTGCAGGGTTCGCGCCAAAGCATCGCAGGCTCGGCGAAGTTCACGGTGAACATTGGCATCCTTGTTCCGGCTGCCATCTACCCGGACGTGCGTGAGAGCACCAAACCCTCCGTTCCGCAAGCACACTGGCGCGCAAGGCTCGGCTCGCTGTCGCCGGAACGAAGCGACCTTTGGTGGCAAGTCCACACCCTTCTGGACGCTGAGTTGGTAGCCCGAGATGTTGCTGCACGAGTTGAGCAACATGCACTCCCAGCGTTGAGTCGCCTACAGAGCTCGCAAGACCCAATCGCGCTTTGGCTGTCTGGCTCAAGTCCGGGCCTTACGGTCGCTCAGCGCGCAGAGCTTCTTGCACGGTTGCTTCAAGCAACGCACTGCCACGCGAGTGCCGCCTAACCCTTCGCTGAAGGCGACGGCCACCGGCTTGGCACTTGGCCCGCGAACCCGTCGTTCATATCATCGGGCTCGCGGGCCAAGCGCCAACCCGGCGTCTGCGCCTCAGCACAAACGTTAGGCGTCACGGGCAAACACCACTTCAGCATGCGTACCGTCTTTGAAGTACTCCACGCGGTTCACCCGTTGGCCCCGGCACTCTTCCTCCTTGTAATGGCAAACGGATTGCTGGCTCCAGCGCTACTCGCAGCAGTAGCGAAGGTCCCGTACGACATTGGCAAGGTTCGCGCGCTTGCCAAAGCGGGCAACGCAGCAGCCAAGTACTCGTACTACTCTTGGCTGCTCTTTGCAGCATGTGCCGTGGCAGTAGTAGTCGCCATCCTCGTGGCAACGCTCTAGCCGTGGGCTAGAGGCCGAACACAGATGTTGTTTATGGCTGGGTCTCAGCTGCAAAGCCGTGCCAGTTGTGTCAATCGGTCTTCCTGAAGCGCTCAGCTTCCAGTCTCGTAGCGGCTCGCCGTTCCCTGCTACCAAGGTGACGCCTAACCCTTCGCTGGAGCGGGACCTCCACCGGCATGGCACTTGGCCCGCGAGGCGCTCGCTGTCATCATCCGCCTCGCGGGCCAAGCGCCATCCCGGCGTCGGCCCCTCAGCTCAAACGTTAGGCCGCACGACCATGGGCCCTGCCCTCTCACACTTTTCTGAGCATCACGCCAAAGAGTTCGCAGAAGCCGCTCGCCGCAGCAAGGCGCTTCACGGCCGATGGGTCAGTCCACCTACCGAAACGTCGGCCGCCGCAGACCTTGCCAGTCGGCGCCAGGGCCCTACGGACTTTGGATTCCTCATTCGCGACTACGAGAGCACTCGAATCGCAGGCTACATCGAGATAACGAACATCGTTCGCGGCCCACTTCAAAGCGGCTATCTCGGCTACTACATGTTCAAGGGGTACGAGGGCAACGGCTACATGAATTGGGCTCTCGCAACCATCATCAAGCGCGCCTGGGAGGTTCACAAGTTGCACCGACTGGAGGCGAACATCCAACCGGGCAACCTAGCTTCCATCGAGTTGGTCAAAGCTCTCGGCTTTCACCAAGAGGGCTACTCGCCGCGCTACCTGAAGCTGCGCGGGCGCTGGCGCGATCACGAGCGTTGGGCAATCATTGCGCGGTAGCGAG
>NZ_ML137205.1:0-334 GCF_004011805.1 Piscinibacter defluvii | reverse complement strand
CAGCTCAAACGTTAGGCGTCAAGATCCACCTCCACAACGCACGAGAGCGACTATGCCGTCGAGAGTTCGCCGTGTTCTTGCTTTCACGTTGGCATTCACCGCGCTGTTGAGTGCCGCTGTCGACTCCGGCGCCCAGCAGCTGCACGACATCTCCGGAGTTTGGACCGCGGTTGCAACTACCTCCGAAGGCGGGCGAGTCAACCGTGGCGAGCTTCATATCGTGCAGCATGGCAATCGAATCGAGGCGGTCTCAACCACCGGCAAGTCGGCTTGGGCCGGAACGCTCACTGGTCGGAAGCTCGTTGCCGACTGGCGCGCCAAGGAGAATGCTGGT
>NZ_RCHJ01000066.1 GCF_004011805.1 Piscinibacter defluvii | reverse complement strand
GTAAGCAATGGGATGGACGCCCCCACCTGACGACGGCATCGAAGTGCCACAGTGGATGTGTCAGCAACCACTCGATCGGAAGGAGCGTCCGCCATGGAGATTACGACGATCGGCCTTGATCTGGCCAAGAACGTGTTCCAGGTCCACGGGGTCAACGAGCGCGGCAGGTCGGTGCTGCGCAAGCAGTTGAAGCGCGACCAGGTAGCTCCCTTTTTCGCGAACCTGCCGCCTTGCCTGATCGGCATCGAGGCCTGTGCCAGCGCTCATCATTGGGCCCGCAAGCTGCAGTCGTTCGGCCACACGGTTCGGCTGATGGCGCCGCAGTTCGTCAAGCCGTACGTCAAGAGCAACAAGAACGATGCCGCTGATGCAGAGGCGATCTGTGAGGCGGTTAGCCGGCCCTCGATGCGCTTCGTGCCAGTCAAGAACATCGAGCAGCAGTCGGTGCTCTCACTGCACCGCGTCCGTCAGGGCTTCGTCAAGGCACGCACCGCGCAGGCCAACCAGATCCGGGGCCTGCTCGGCGAGTACGGCCTGGTAGTGCCGCAGGGGATTGGCTACATCGCTGAACGCGTGCCGGCGCTGATCGAAGATGCAGAGAACGAACTTCCTGGCACCTTCCGGCTGCTCATCCAGCGACTGCTCGAGCATTTGAAGATTCTGCAGAAGCAGGTCGACGAGATCGAGCTGCAGATCAAGGCGTGGCACCGGGCCAGCGAGGCGAGCCAGCGTCTGGAGAAGGTGCCTGGCATTGGGCCGTTGACTGCCACGGTGCTTGTCGCCAGCGTCGGCGATGCGAAGAACTTCGACAACGGGCGCCAGTTCGCCGCATGGCTGGGCGTGGTGCCACGACAGCACTCCAGCGGCGGCAAGCCGACGTTGCTGGGCATGAGCAAGCGCGGTGATGCCTACTTGCGCACGATGCTGATCCACGGCGCGCGTTCAGTCATCTACCGGGCCACCCAGCGCGCCGATGCCGACAGCTGGCTGGTGAAGCTCACGACGCGCCGTAACAAGAACATCGCGGCAGTCGCCATGGCGAACAAGACGGCGAGAACGGTCTGGGCGCTCCTGGCTCACGGCCGGGAGTTCAAGCAGGGATACGCCGCGGCCTGAAGCAGCACCGACTACAGCGACAGCAAAGGAGATCCCTACCGCCGATTGCTCAGGCAACCAGCAAGTTGATGGCACGACAGGTCAGACCGTGGTTGGCACAGCCCGCGCCGGACGAGGCACTTCGAGTGCGTGTAAGCGATTGGGCGCCGACCAGCAGAACCCATCAGGGACAGCGAGTTCGTCTCGCATCTGAAGTCCGAATGTACGGGTGCAATCTTTTCCTCAGTGCGGCAGCGAACTGGAAGCTTGGCAAACCGGGGGCGTCCATGTACGTCCGGTGAACACCACCTGATCAGTGGGCCACCGATTTGGAGAACAGATTGATCGTCAGCACCCCGGCCATGATCATGCCGATTCCGGCGAGCGCGGGGGCGTCCAGTGTCTGCTTGAACCACAGCCAGCCGACCGCCGACACCAGCACAATGCCGACGCCCGACCAGATGCCATAGGCTATACCCGTTGGTATCACTTTGAGGGTGATGGAGAGGAAGTAGAACGAGACCGCATAGCCTGTCACGCTGGCAAGCGTAGGCCATAGTTTTGTCATGCCTTCCGATGACTTGAGGAAGCTGGTGGCAGTGACTTCCGCAATGATCGCAACGCCGAGATAAACGTAATTCATGTTCATTCAGCGACTGTATTGGGTCTGGCCGTATGAAGCCATTAATGCCCCGCCTCGAGCCGAAGGGTATCGCCCGCCCCTTTTGACGGTTTAGTGGAACTCTGAGCACACGAATGGTGGATGCCGACAGCAGCTTGGCCACCGGGATGGCCGCATTTAGGTGGCGGCAGGATTCCAGTGGTGCGGCAGAAGTTCCACGATCCGATTTGCTGGCTGGGTCGGCAGGCGCTCGAGGATATCGCGCAGGTACACGTAGGGATCGTGGCCATTGAGCCGAGCCGAGTGCACGAGGCTCATGATTGCTGCGGCTCGCTTGCCCGCGCGCAAGCTCCCAGCGAACAGCCAGTTCTGCCGACCCAGCGCTATAGGCCGGATGCGGTTCTCCACCCAGTTGTTGTCGATGGGCAGGTCGCCATCGTCGAGGTAGCGCGTCAGCGCCACCCAGCGCTTGAGGCTGTAGTCGATAGCCCGCGCGGTGGCTGATCCATCGGGAACACGCTGGCGTTGCTGTCGCAGCCACTGGCGCAGCGCGTCCGCCAACGGCCGGGCAGCCTGTCTGGCATCGAGCCTGGTTTGTGTGTCGGCATTGGCGCCACCGCGCTCCAAGTCATAAAGCTGCGCGAAGAACTTCAGCGCCTGCTCGCCGACCTGGCTGCCGTGATTGGCCCAGAGTTCGTGGAACTTGCGCCGTGCGTGCGCCATGCAGCCCGCCTCGGTCACGCCCAGCTCGAAGCAGGCCTTATAGCCGGCGAAGTCGTCGCAGACGAGCTTGCCTTGCCAGCCGGGCTGGCAAGGCGTGCCCGGCAGTCCCAGGAACTCGCGGGCATGCTGGCCACCGCGGCTGTCGGCGAAGTCGAAGACGACGGCCTGCAGCGGGTTGAACTGTGTCGTGCAGTAGCTCCACAGGTAGGCGCGGTGCGTCTTGCCGTGGCCTGGCTTGAGCATCGCCACCGGCGTCTCGTCCGCGTGCAGCACACCCTGGCCGAGAAGTTCCCGGGTCAGTGCATCCACCAGCGGCCGCAGCTGCACACCGCATTCGCCCACCCACTGGGCAAGCGTCGAGCGTGCGATGGCGTGCCCGGCGCGCTCGAAGATGGCCTCCTGCCGGTACAGCGGCAGGTGATCGAGATACTTGGCGACGAGCACCTGGGCCAGCAGGGCGCTCGTCGGCAGGCCCTTGTCGATGACGTGCGGCGCGACCGGCGCCTGCACGATGCGCTCGCAGCACTTGCACACCCACTTGCCGCGGATGTGTCGCTCCACCGTGAAGACGCCGGGCTGGTAGTCCAGCTTCTCGGCCACGTCCTCGCCGATGCGCTGCAGGGCCTGGCCACAGCCGCAGGTGGTGCTCTCGGGTTCATGGCGAACGTCGCGGCGCGGCAGGTGCGCTGGCAGCTTCTCGCGCCGGGGCCGCTGGCGCTCGCCAGTGGCCCGAGCGGGCTGCAATGCTTCAATCTCGGCGGCCACGGCCGCCAGGTCAGCGTCCAGCGTCTCGTCCAGCAGGCTCTTCTGCTCGGCGCTGTACCGCTCGCTCTGCGCAGCGAACTTCAAGCGCTTGAGGATCGCGTTCTCGTGCGTGAGCTTGTCGATGACAGCCTGCTTGAATGCCACCTCGGAGCGCGCCGCTCGCAAGGCGTCGCGCAGTTGCTGGGCATCGAGGGTGTCGAGGTCGTCGGCGATCACGAGAAGGCATCGTGCCGAACCGACGCCAAGTGCGCCATCGGCACATGCCGCAATTGCACGCGGGCCTACGGCACGCGCGGCTACAGCAGCGTGATGACTCCTGCCTCGCCGACGCGCTGCCAGGGCAGCCCCAGAACCAGGGCATCGAACTGGGCGCGGCTCAGGCTCAAGGTGCCGCTCACATCGCGAGGCCAGACGAAGCGGCCGACATTCAAGCGCCGTGCGGCCAGCCACACACCAATCCCGTCATGGACCAGCACCTTCATCCGGTTGGCCCGGCGGTTGGCAAACAAGTAGGCGTGGTGTGGCCGTGCCGCGCCGAAGACCGACACCACGCGAGCCAGGGCAGCCTCAGTGCCGGCGCGCATGTCCAGCGGCTCGACAGCGAGCCACAGCGCATCCACCCGGATCAACGCAGCATCTCACGAAGCCAAGCGCCGCAAGAAGCCGCGCTCGCCATTGGCCAGCGCACCCGCACGGTGACCGAACCCCGTTGCAGGTCCACCTCGACGAACTGCGGTGCCTCGACCGTCGGTGGCGCCGCCGGTACAACGCTCACTGGCACGAACGGGTCGGCGATAGCGGCGCCTCGATCATGGGCCACCGTGCGCCGCCACTTGTGGACGAGGTTGGCATTCAAACCATGGCTCATCGCCACCTTGGCCACGGACGCACCAGGTGCCGCGCATTCAGCAAGGACTTGCCGCTTCAGTTCCGGGTCGTGGCGCCGGCGCGTGTCCGGCTTGGCGTCTGGCATGGTGTCCACCTATCTCGTTTGGTGGACACCATCCTGGCTGGCGCGGCCGCAGCGTTCAAGATGGGTTCGCCGGACGTACATGGACGCCCCCGGTTTGCCAAGCTTCCAGTTCGCTGCCGCACTGAGGA
>NZ_RCHJ01000065.1 GCF_004011805.1 Piscinibacter defluvii | reverse complement strand
TCGATCGAGCGCTCCGTAGGCAGTGGCACGGATACACCAGTTGGTTGCCGCTCCGGCCAAGAAGATTCCCGACACTGCGAGTCGGTCAAGCTCAGACAGCAATTCCGTGCTTTCGAAGGCCGAGTTGAAGCTCTTGTGGATGCGGAGTTCGCCCGTCAGTGGCTTGAGTTCGGCCGCCAACTGCCATGCCGGCGTGTCGCGCTGAAGCTCTTGATCGTGGTGCTGAACCCAGACAACTGGTACACCAGCCGCTCTTGCCCGGCGAACTGCAAGAGCGACGTTTCCAACGATGCGATCGCGGTCCCACGCCTGTGCCACGACGCCTACTTGGACATCAATGACCAGAAGCGCTGAGTTCGTGCCGGAGCGAGTAGACATGTGTTCGGCTTTCCGGAAGGGCTGGCGCCGTGACGGCGGTGGAACTTGCGGCCTAACGTTTGAGCTGAGGGGTCGGAGCCGGGAAGGCGCTTGGCCCGCGGGACGGATGATGGACCACACCGGCTCGCGGGCCAAGTGCCTTGCCGGCGGAGGTCCCTCTCGAGCGAAGGGTTAGGCGTCGCTCTTCTTGGCGCAGCCGGTGGACGCACTACTCTGAGATTGACAGCAGCCGTCGGATACTGCTGCGCCCTTGGAGGCACTACTCGCGCCGTTGAACCCAAATGCGATTGATGCAGCCAGGGTTAGCACGCTGCACCAGAAGAAGAGATGTTCGTACATGGCCCAAGTTCGGCCGTGTACTTGCAGAAGTGGAACGCTCTGTGGGCCCTGCAGTTCGTTCCAGAAGTCCTCGAACCGACGATGCTCGATTGTGCTGCTTGCCACCACCCCGCCGCACATGCCCGCGAAGATCATGAGCGTGAGACCGACGTACAAGAAGTGACGGTTCTTCTCTGTCACGAGCTGCGAGATAAACCAGCCCGCGTGCTCGGACCCGAGTAGCGTGGCCACGCCCGCTGCAGCTGACAAGTAGATTCCTATGTGGAACTTCGTGTACTCGTATAGGCGTTCGAGGCGTTCGTCCTTCTGGTCGGTACCGGAAGCATTCCCGAAGACTGAGGACATGTTCGCTCCTACTTGCTGCGACGCCTAACGTTTGAGCTGAGGCGACCGCCGCGGATTGGCGCTTGGGCCGCGAGCCCGATGATATGCACCACGGGTTCGCGGCCCAAGTGCCAAGCCGTGGAGGGTCGCCTCGAGCGAAGGGTTAGGCGGCATTCGCGGACAGGGAGAGCCTGTAGAACTTGGTGTCCACCGACATGACAGGGAACGTTTGCGGCAGGGTGGACTTGGCAACCTCGGCGAACCCGTTCTTCTCGTAGAACCTGTGAGCAGCCAGGAACTTGGCGGTGGTTCCCAGGTAGATGCTTGCCACTCCGTGCAGCGCAGCCCAAGCGACGAGCTTGCTCAGGAGACTTTGGGCTATACCGAACTCTCGGCCGCGGAAAGGTGCGGCGACGAACATCTTGCGAAGAGCGGCTTCGTTGTTGCTGATATCCAGTAGGGCTATGGTTCCTACGACTTGGCCGTCCACCTCGGCGACCCAGAAGTTGCCGCAGCCATGCCGGTAGAACTGTTCGATGTTGCTTAGGTCCGGCTGGGCCTCCAGAGTGATTGGAATACCGAACTCAACCTGCTGGATAGGAAGGATCACCGCAGCGATTGCCTGGGTGTCGTTTGGTTCAGAAGCGCGAACTTGCACCATGGGTGGTCATGCCGCCTAACGTTTGAGCTGAGGCGACCGCCGCGGGTTGGCGCTTGGGCCGCGAGGTGCATGATGCCAGCGAACGCCTCGCGGCCCAAGCGCCAAGCCGTGGAGGGTCGCCTCGAGTGAAGGGTTAGGCGTCGACGCGTAGCTCTAGGGAGCCGAGGTCTGCTCAGGCCGGCATATCCGGGTTGTAGGCAACCTCCCAGAGATGACCGTCTGGGTCTTGGAAGTAGCCGGCGTATCCGCCCCAGAAGGCTCTTTGCGCTGGCTTCACAATCGTCGCGCCGGCGCGCTTGGCTTGAGCCAGGACCTCTTCAACTTCGGCCTCCGAGCCCACGTTGTGCGCCAAGGAGAAGGTTCCCGGACTAGGTGGCCGAAGTGGGAGGCCTGTGTCGGCGGAGAGACTTGTGCGTGGCCAGACCGCCAACTTCAGACCAGACTGAAGGTCGAAGAAGGCAACGGCACCGATCTCGAACTCGGTTCCCATGATTCCCTGCGTGGGAAGGCCAAGGCCGTCTCGATAGAACGCAATGGAGCGTTCTAGGTTCTCAACGCCGAGCGTGATGAGGGAGATTCGAGGTCGCATTGCAGGACCGTGGGATGAAGCAGCCTGGTTCCACTCGACGCCTAACGTTTGAGCTGAGCGGACGCCACCGGGAAGGCGCTTGGCCCGCGAGACGGATGATGATCTGAACCGTTTCGCGGGCCAAGCGCCTTGCCGGTGGAGGTCCGCTCGAGCGAAGAGTTAGGCCTCACTGCCTTTGGAGGCTGCTTTGCGAACCCGAGAAATGAAAAGAAGCGCAAGTAGGCCGGTCCAGCACGCCAAACCGAACCAGAACACGGTCATTGCGTGCTTTGCAAACACCGTACCGAAGTTTCGGGGAAGTACCAGGGGAAGGTCCGGTGCGATGGCGCCGGAGCCCATCTCATCTTTGCTGCAAGCACGTGGAACGACAGAAACGTCGCCAACGTTTGCGGCGTTCATTCTGATTTCGAGCCAGCCTCCTGGTTGCATGTCAAGAATGGTTACTCCCGGACGATCCTTCGATTCGGCTCCGACTCGCCGAACCGGCGCAGTTGCGCTTGTGCTTGTGATCCAACTGGAAATGCTTGCCGGTGGACCTCCAGGCCTAGGCAGGAGAACCAATTCAACTCGAACACACCTCACTAGATGACTCGACGAGATGTTCTCGAGAGACAAGATGTACCCAGCCTGCGTCAGCGGGGGCAGATAAGTGGGGAACACCTTTGGAGCAGACGAGGCGCTCGAAAGGTCGTCGATCGCAACCACATCACCAAGAACAGCGGTCTGCTTAATCGCATACTCAACGGTAGGACCGTTGTTGTACCGAGCAATGGTCTGGTTTGCCGTAAATCCCAGCACAGCAACGAAGAGCGTTACCACGTAGGGCGCCTTCTCACCCAGGAGCAAGTCCGTTACACGAGCGCTCCAACCTATTGAGTGATGCTCTGGGGTGGGCATGCTGTGAGATCGAGGCAGAAATGCAGTGTGTGAGGCCTAACGTTTGAGCTGAGGCGACCGCCGCGGATTGGTGCTTGGGCCGCGAGGTGCATGATGCCAGCGAGCGCCTCGCGGCCCAAGTGCCAAGCCGTGGAGGGTCGCCTCGAGCGAAGGGTTAGGCGTCACCGCGCGTGCGCAGCCACTTCTCGAGGTGCACACCGTCGGCAGTTCCACTGTACATGCGCCGTTTGATGCGCAGTTCGTGGTAACCGTGCTCGTTGTAGAAGCTACGCGCGGCGAAGTTGTCGCGGCGCGCCTCGACCCGAATGCGCTCAGAGCCAGCTACAACTGCCGACGCCTCCAACCATGTCAGCAGCGACGTGCCGACGCCTTGGCGCTGACGCTCCGGACGGACAGCGAACAAGACGAGATGGGCGTCAGTCTCCCAGTACTCCATGATGCCGAAGCCGACAAGTTCGTCTTGCTCTCGCACCACTGCCACGTTCGTGTTTGGCGAGGCGATGGCGCGTGCCACACGTTCAGGCTGCCAGGACCACGGAAGGCCATGCTCTATCAAGCGACGTGACATGCGCGCGATCTCAACAGCGTCGCTCAGCGAAGCGAGGCGGATGTGGAGGTCGGGGGTCACGTGACGCCTAACGTTTGAGCTGAGGCGACCGGCGCGGGTTGACACTTGGGCCGCCAGACGGATGATGGACCACAACGGCTCGCGGCCCAAGTGCCAAGCCGTGGAGGGTCGCCTCGAGCGAAGGGTTAGGCGTCGTTGCGCGGCGCCTCACGATGGCTGCGGCAAGCTGTGCCACCAGATGCGAGCTACCGAACAGCGGTTGGAACTGAACGTAGCTTGGAGAACCCCGTCGAGCACCATTCGCGGAAGAGGGTCGCCAGGCTTGCGGGCAACAAGGCTGGTGCCCGTGGACTTGGCCCAGATTTGGAACAACTCCTCCGAGGCGACCTGATAGGTGGTGCGCCAGTGCGCGACGCCCGACGTTGGAGCTGTGGCCAGCACCTCGAAGGTTACCTTGACGTCTTCTTGAAGTTGCACGCGCTTCCAGTACTCGGCAAGCTGCTCGGCGCCGCGCTGAACCTGGAACGGCGTGTTGTGGTACTCCCCATCGGGCAAGAACAGCGCGGCGAACATGGATGGGTTGCGCTGCTCCCATGCGACCTTGTAGCCGAGCATGAACTCTTCAATGTTCACTGAGGACTCGCTGCGTGTGGGTGTACGACGCCTAACGTTTGAGCTGAGGGGCCGTAGCCGGGAAGGCGCTTGGCCCGCGAGGCG
>NZ_RCHJ01000064.1 GCF_004011805.1 Piscinibacter defluvii | reverse complement strand
GCATGGCCTGAGTGCGCCAGTGCCACCTGGCGCGCCATGCGTGCGTGCACACCGGCGAACCCGATCGTGTCGGTGTTCGTCGGCGCCTTGAAGGCGCGCACGCAGCAGTCGTTGGGGAGTCTTCCAGCAGGCATCGCGTGCCCGCTGCAGTTGCGCGATCGACGTCGCGCGCATCAAGCCGCATGGCTCGGGGGCCAGGGGCTTGCAGGTCGGCAACGATCAAGGTCGCTGCCGGCATCGTCATCGGCTGTCGGGTTGACAGGCCGGGGATCAGAGCCCGAAGGCTCGTGCACCCGAAGGTGCTCTGGAGGGCTTGCCATTCGCGCTCGATGCGCCCGGTGGGCCAGCTGCCCGGTGCCAACGGCGCTGCAAGCATGCGCGATGGCCGCCACTCTTGCAAGCGCGAAAAGTGCCGTTACGGCGCCATTAACTGCGTGAGGCCCGCAAGCCCCTGGGGTTGACGGATGGATTCCATACCTCTCTCTCCGAAGCCTGATCGTGCCGGACATGCTGGTCGGGTTGCAGACGCACCGGAAACAGACCTGAGGGCCGAATCAAGCAATCAGACCGCCGTTTCACTCGGGCTGCAACCCCACTTCGCCGAAGCAAGAGCTGCCGCAGCGCATGATCCCGGAAATCGGCGGCCGATTTCCGGGGGGACTTCGACCCGCCTTTCGATTGGACGTGATCGGCCGCGTTGGCAACAGTAGAGCCATGTCGGCACCACTGCTGTTGGAGGTCCCATGGGAAGCATCGTCAGGGCCATCGATCTCGGGTTCGGCCATACCAAGTTCACCACCGTCAACGCGAGCGGCGAGCTTCGGTACGCCAGCTTTCCTTCGTTGGCCCTGGCCAGCGTCGAGCCGCACACCGCGCGCCCTTTGCTGGCGCCGCGACGGACGGTGTCGGTGCGGGTGGGCCAACTGTTCTACGAGGTGGGGCCGGACGTGCTGACGGTCGGCGCGCGCAGCAAACCCATCCTGTCAGTCGAGGGCTACACACAGGCAGCCGACTACAAGGCGTTGATGCTCGGGGCACTGCACTACATGCAGGCCGACGAGATCGACGTGCTGGTGGTGGGCCTGCCTGTCTCCGAGTTCACCGCGCGCAAGGCGGCGCTGGAACGCCTGTGCGTGGGCGAGCACGATGTGGGCAAGGGCCGCAAGGTGAAGGTGCACAAGGCGCTGGTGGTGGCGCAGCCGCAGGGTGCGCTGGTGGCCTACGCCGAAGAGCATGGCCTGCTGGATCAGATCGGCCAGCAGGAGAACCTGATCATCGATTGCGGCACGCGCACGCTGGACTGGCTGACGGCTCGCGGCCTGCGCCTGGTGGCCAACCGCAGCTACTCGGCGCAGTACGGCGTGCACGACGTGGTGTCGGCGATCTGCGAAGCCATCTCGCGCGAGATCGGCGAGCGCTACGACGAACCGCACACCGTGGACGAGGCCCTGCGCACCGGCAGGAGCTTGACGACCTACGGCAAGACCCGCGAGATCCAGCGATACATGCCCATCGTCGAGGGCATCGCCGCCGAAGGCATCCAGGCCTTGACCAATTCCATTGGCGGCAAGTACCGCTTCGCCAACATCGTGCTGAGCGGTGGCGGCGCGCATCTCTTCCGAAAGGCACTACGGGACGCCTTCAAGAAGCAGCCGGTGCTGGAACTGGCCGACCCGTTCTACGCCAACGTGCGCGGCTTTCAGCGTGCCGGTGTCGACCGACTGCGCGCCCAGGCCGCCACCGATGCCAGCCAAGGAGCACACCATGAAGCGCAGTGACGGCGACGACGAAGCGCTGGGCCCGGCAGGCCCGGGTCGCGACGAGCCGATGCTGGAGTTCTACGCGCAGGTGGGCGCCTGGCAGCACGGCCCGCTGTACGAAGACCTGGCAAGGCTGCCGAAGGGCCGACGTCGTGCCGAGCGCTTCCGCACGCTGGCCTACCTGGGCGTGCTCGTCGAGCAGGAAAGGCGAAGTGGCGAGGCCAAGCCTGGCGCATTGCTAAGGCCGACATCGCCACCGGCCAGCCCGTCGGCCGGCGGCATCTTTGACGACCCGCTGCCGGAGTAGCCGGCGGTGCAGCCCTTGACCGCGGCCGATCGCATGGGACTTTCAGGTGAACCTTCACCTGGGAGTCCCCATGTACGTCCTGGAAACTCTGACCGGTCGTGTCATCGAGGCGCGCCGCTACCTGAATCGCATCCCCGGCCTGCGCGACGACGACCCCTCGCGCGAGCGCTGGGAGCTGTGGCTGGCCGACGCCAGCAACCGCGAACACAAGATCGTCGTCTACAGCCGGTGCATGCCGGCACGCGCGGGCCACGCCGTCACCGTCATCCACTACGGCGGGCGTGGCGTGGGCCTGTACAACCTGAGCATCGGCATGCGCGTGAACTTCGTGCTGGAGAATCCCATCGCGCTGCTGCGGAGCATCGATGTCGTGGTCATCGTGTTTGGATCGTTCGGCGCGCTGATGCTCGGCGCCTACTGGCATCCGATGGTCCTGCTGATCGGCTTGCCGCTGCTGGCGCTGTATGGCCCGGTGGCGATGCTGAGCCGCCGCCACTATCAAGTCAGCCTGGCCAACCAAGTCGAGGAGATGCTGGACCCGATTCAGGTGGAAGACGTCGTCAAGCCCTTCAAGCCGCGCCGCTGAAACCACCTGCAGCCCGTGCTGGGTCGGGTTGGAGCCCGACCAGCGAGCTTGCTTGGCAGACACCCACGGCAGGCGTAGATTTAGTGCGCACGGGCATGTGCACCTTGCCATGCCCACCGCCCTATCCACCGCACAGGGCGGCGTTAGCGGTCGTGACCCGCACTTCAATCGAATCGCCCCGCCAGGGGTGCATCCCCTCATCCGGCTTGAATCGCGCGCCAGGCGCATGCTTGTGCCCAGCGCGCGGCAGGCCCATGGCCCATCGACGGCCAAACCCATGAGCCTTGCCCTGCAAGGCCGACGCGGAGCACCACCATGACGAAGAGCCCTGTCATCGCCGCCATCGACGCCGGTACCGGCTTCACAAAGTTTAGCAAGCTGCGCTCGGGCCTGCATGCGGACATCGAAGTCTTCCCGTCGCTCACGGACATCGTCTTTTGCGACAGCCGCTGCAGCAACCTCAGATCCCCGCGGCGCAATGCCTTGATCCCCTTCGGTACCCACCTGGTCGAGGTGGGTCCGGACATCGAAGCGGCGCTGGGCGATGCGATCTATCACTCGCAGGCAGAAGGCTTTGCGGCCACCGCTGACTACCGCGCCTGCGTCGCCGGCGCGCTGGCTTTCATCGAAGAGCCCATCATCGACATGCTGGTGCTGACCGTGCCGATGCGGGAACGCGAAGCCCTGGAGCCGCAGATCCGCGACTGGCTGAGGCGGCCGGTGCGCATCGCGGCCAACGCCAGCGTCACCGTGGCCCGGGTGGAAGTTCTGCCCCAGGCCACTACCAGCGCCATCGAATGGCTCGACTCTGCCGAGATCGACAAAACGCAGGTGTCGCTGGTGATGGTGGCGGGCTTCGGCAGCCTGGACTGGGCGCTGTACCGCGGCCGCGACTTGGAGCCCCTGGCCGGCGGCACCGAATACCACGGCGTGGCCAGCCTGCTGCGCACCGTGGACGATCGGATCGGCCAAGGTGCCCCCAGCGGCGACGTCCGGCTCGATGCCGTTGATCAAGCGCTGCGCCATGGCAAGCCCGTGCGGGCGTGCGGACAACTGCATGACCTGCAGCTTCACTGGCCGTGGATCCATGGCCGGGCCCGGCGGATGCTGGGCGGCATTGCGCAATCCCTGACCGAGTTGCCCACACCGCAGACCGTGTGGCTGGCCGGTGGCGGCGCAGCGTACTTCCTGCAGGCCGCGGAAGGCCTGTTTGATCGACAGGCCGTGCACGTGGCCGCCGAGCCGATGCACGCGTGCGCGCGCGGCATGTGCCTGTACGGCAAGCGCCGTCTGATTGCCGACCTCGACGCCCTGCGCGCCTGATCCACCACGACGAGAACCCATCCCACCCCACACCCCGTGCGCGAGGCGCCCGCGGGGACGACTGTGAACTTGACGCCTCTAGCGACCGTGCGATCTTTGATCTGACGCCGGCCGCGAAGCAGCAGATCCAACTGACCCGGCTGCGTGCAGCCAGGAAGGCACGGACATGACTGCAGTGACACCTCTCTTCTACGACCTGCGCGAAACGGCGACGATGCTGCGCGTGGACTACTCCACCGCCTGGAACCTGGTGAACACCGGCCAGCTGAAAGCGATGCAAATCGGCCGGCGCTGGAAAGTGACCCAGGCCGCCATCGATGCCTTCGTGCAGCAAGGCACCGAGGCCGTGCAGCAACGGGCGCAGGGCCATCGCAACGCATGTGAACGCATTGGAGGCAGGACATGGGCATCCTCAAACGAGGCACAACCTGGTGGATCGACATCACCGCGCCAGGTGGCCAGCGCGTTAGACAGTCGGCTGAGACAACTGACCGCAAGGCCGCGAAGGAACTCCACGACCGGCTGAAGCACGACCTGTGGCGCCAGGCCAAGCTGGGCGACAAGCCCCGCTACACCTGGGAAGACGCGGCCCTGCGCTGGCTGAA
>NZ_RCHJ01000063.1:2500-4660 GCF_004011805.1 Piscinibacter defluvii | reverse complement strand
ATAACATTTGCTACATATTATATGGTTAAGTCCTCGATCTATTAGTATTCGTCAGCTCCACATGTCACCATGCTTCCACCTCGAACCTATCAACCTGATCATCTTTCAGGGATCTTACTAGCTTACGCTATGGGAAATCTCATCTTGAGGGGGGCTTCATGCTTAGATGCTTTCAGCACTTATCCCTTCCGCACATAGCTACCCAGCTATGCCCTTGGCAGAACAACTGGTACACCAGCGGTGCGTCCATCCCGGTCCTCTCGTACTAAGGACAGCTCCTCTCAAATTTCCTACGCCCACGACGGATAGGGACCGAACTGTCTCACGACGTTCTGAACCCAGCTCGCGTACCGCTTTAATGGGCGAACAGCCCAACCCTTGGGACCGACTACAGCCCCAGGATGCGATGAGCCGACATCGAGGTGCCAAACCTCCCCGTCGATGTGGACTCTTGGGGGAGATAAGCCTGTTATCCCCGGGGTAGCTTTT
Source organism: Piscinibacter defluvii (assembly GCF_004011805.1). Lineage (GTDB taxonomy): Bacteria > Pseudomonadota > Gammaproteobacteria > Burkholderiales > Burkholderiaceae_C > Piscinibacter > Piscinibacter defluvii. The sequence continues at coordinate 4,171 of NZ_RCHJ01000063.1, read as the reverse complement.
ATCCGTTGAGCGATGGCCCTTCCATGCGGAACCACCGGATCACTAAGCCCGACTTTCGTCCCTGCTCGACTTGTAGGTCTCGCAGTCAAGCTCCCTTATGCCTTTGCACTCTACGAATGATTTCCAACCATTCTGAGGGAACCTTTGGGCGCCTCCGTTACACTTTAGGAGGCGACCGCCCCAGTCAAACTGCCCACCTGACACTGTCTCCCGGGTCGATAAGACCCGTAGGTTAGAATTTCAATACAGTCAGGGCGGTATCCCACCAGCGCCTCCACCGAAGCTAGCGCTCCGGTTTCAAAGGCTCCCGCCTATCCTGTACAAACTGTACCAAAATTCAATATCAGGCTACAGTAAAGCTCCACGGGGTCTTTCCGTCCTGTCGCGGGTAACCTGCATCTTCACAGGTACTATAATTTCACCGAGTCTCTGGTTGAGACAGTGCCCAAATCGTTACACCTTTCGTGCGGGTCGGAACTTACCCGACAAGGAATTTCGCTACCTTAGGACCGTTATAGTTACGGCCGCCGTTTACTGGGGCTTCAGTTCAGAGCTTCGCTTACGCTAACCCCTCTCCTTAACCTTCCAGCACCGGGCAGGTGTCACCCCCTATACTTCGCCTTACGGCTTCGCAGAGAGCTGTGTTTTTGCTAAACAGTCGCTTGGGCCTATTCACTGCGGCTTTCCGTTAAGAAAGCACCCCTTCTCCCGAAGTTACGGGGTCATTTTGCCGAGTTCCTTAACCAGAGTTCTCTCGCACACCTTAGGATTCTCTCCTCGCCTACCTGTGTCGGTTTGCGGTACAGGCACCTTTTATCTCGCTAGAAGCTTTTCTTGGCAGCGGGGAATCAAAGACTTCGCTCCATAAGGAGCTTCCCCATCACAGCTCAGCCTTTACGATAAGCGGATTTGCCTACTTATCAGCCTAACTGCTTGGACGTGCACAACCAATCGCACGCTTCTTCTATCCTTCTGCGTCCCTCCATTGCTCAAACGATAAAGAGGTGGTACAGGAATATCAACCTGTTGTCCATCGCCTACGCCTGTCGGCCTCGGCTTAGGTCCTGACTAACCCTGAGCGGACGAGCCTTCCTCAGGAAACCTTAGGCATTCGGTGGACGGGATTCTCACCCGTCTTTCGCTACTCATACCGGCATTCTCACTTCTAAGCACTCCACCAGTCCTTCCGGTCTGACTTCACTGTCCTTAGAACGCTCCCCTACCACTGATACCATTCGGTATCAATCCGCAGCTTCGGTGGTGTATTTAGCCCCGGTACATTTTCGGCGCAGAGTCACTCGACTAGTGAGCTATTACGCACTCTTTAAATGGTGGCTGCTTCTAAGCCAACATCCTAGTTGTCTAAGCAACTCCACATCCTTTTCCACTTAATACACACTTTGGGACCTTAGCTGGCGGTCTGGGCTGTTTCCCTTTTGACTACGGATCTTATCACTCGCAGTCTGACTCCTAAGGATAAGTCATTGGCATTCGGAGTTTGACTGAATTCGGTAATCCGATGAGGACCCCTAGTCCAATCAGTGCTCTACCTCCAAGACTCTTACACTTAAGGCTAGCCCTAAAGCTATTTCGGGGAGAACCAGCTATCTCCAGGTTCGATTGGAATTTCTCCGCTACCCACACCTCATCCCCGCACTTTTCAACGTGCGT
>NZ_RCHJ01000062.1 GCF_004011805.1 Piscinibacter defluvii | reverse complement strand
GGGTCGAAGGAGCCGCCACCTCAGCTCATGCGTTCAACAGACTCCGGGACATCGCCCCTTCACTTGGTCCGATAGCGCAGGAAATCCGATGAAGGGAACCACCATCTGGTCCATCGGAGCCGCTGACAGCAACTACTTCGCGCCAAGCACTTCGCCATTCATGGTGAACTATCGGGTTGAAGATCTGGCTGCTCTACTCCAAGCGCTCCGGGAAGAAGGTTGCCAAGTGCTGGAGAAGACCGACGACTCAGAGTACGGAAAGTTCGGCTGGGTCATGGACCCAGAGGGCAACAAGGTTGAACTCTGGCAACCGCCCGCCGGGCAGTAGCGGTCAAGGCTCCAGCCCAAGGACCGAGGCCTAACTCTTCGCTGGAGCGGGACCTCCACCGGCATGGCACTTGGCCCGCGAGTCGCTCGCTGTCATCATCCGCCTCGCGGGCCAAGCGCCATCCCGGCGTCGGCCCCTCAGCTCAAACGTTAGGCCGCTCGACGGCAAGTCTTGCGGTCACGCGCTACTCTTGGCCTCCAGCCACTCCGCATCACGGGGGCCAACATGCCAGAGCAGCTCACCAAGCATCCCGAGGTCACACTGCAGGTTCTTCGCAGTGCCGGAGCGACCTGCGGAGAGGGGGCTCCGCAGAGCATCCTGACTAAGTGTCCAAGTCAGCGCTTCTGCAAGCTGCCCGGAGGCGAGGTGTGCGTGTACGGCATTCCCGAGGCACGCGCCATGACGCAGTTCACCGCCGCCGATTGGCAAGCAGTTCATGGCACGCTTCAGTCAGAAGCCCAGAACCAGGCGAGCGTACTCGACGGAACCGCAATCCTCATTGGGGCAGTTGGGGCGATCGTCGGCGCAGTCTTGGCCGCGTTAGCGCTGAGGCTGAAGAACCGTTGGTCCTGAAGGTGCCCTCCCCTCCTGGCTCCAGCGCGCAGAGCGGCCTAACCCTTCGCTCGAGGCGACCCTCCACGGCTTGGCGTTTGGGCCGCGAGCCGGCCAGTGTCATCATCCGCCTCGCGGCCCAAGCGCCAATCCGCGGCGGTCGCCTCAGCTCAAACGTTAGGCCTCGGAGCGCGCTAGCAGTTCGGGCATCGCAGTCGTGCCACCAAGCGCGCTTCCCAATCTAGACCCACGAGCGCCGCGCAGAAGCGCGGCGACAGCAAGCTCGGACGAGCTATGCCTTAGGTCACGGCCTCTCGGCTGGCGAGTAGCTCGGACCTGCGGCTGTACTGGGCAACCTCCCCTGTCAGCTTGTCAGTGGTACCTGCGCCCTCGGAAGACTGTGCCTTCGGCCAGCGCCGTGCAGGCGCAGGTAGTTCGTGAGTCCGGCATGAACTCCGCCGCCCAGGCATTGGCCACCTTGGCTCCCAAGCGGTGACGTCGGCGTCAACGATGCGCGTGCCACCAGGGCCGAGGCCTAACTGGTCGCTCGAGGGGAACCTCCGCCGGCAAGGCACTTGGCCCGCGAGGCGCTCGCTGTCATCATCCGCCTCGCGGGCCAAGCGCCTTCCCGGCTACGGCCCCTCAGCTCAAACGTTAGGCCTCACATGGACCTTCTCCGCGCACTCGCAAGCGGCCCCACGTCCTTTCAAGGCGAAGGCATCAATCACGAGGGCGAGCGCTTCACTGGGCAAGTCCGCGTGCAGCCGCTGGTCGAAGGCGCTGCGGTGCTCCTTAGCTATGTCGCCAGACTCCAAGACGGCTCGCTTGTGCACGAGGAGGCCGCGTTGGTTGGCCGCCAGAACGACGGAACACTTTGCTTGTGCCCTGTCATGAGCGAGTTGCCGGCGGTCTACCCGCACCAGCAGAGGTCAGCGTCTTCCGGGGAGCAAGCGGAGACAATGGTGTTCGCGTTCGGTGACAGAGGCGAACGTGATCGCTTCCGCGAGGAGATATCCATATCCCTCTCCAAGAGTGGCACGCTTACGTACGCGCACGCTTGGGGGCTGCCTGGTGGTGAGTTCGCCGATCGGTCCTCTTGTGTGCTTCTCGCGAGTGAGGCCTAACCCTTCGCTCGAGGCGACCCTCCACGGCTTGGCACTTGGGCCGCGAGACGTTGTGGTCCATCATCCGTCTCGCGGCCCAAGCGCCAATCCGCGGCGGTCGCCTCAGCTCAAACGTTAGGCGTCACACCCGCACCCATGGTCATGCACCTCCGATCCTGGCTAACGCGAGTCTGGCACTGGCTCACCGAGATTCCGACGTTCTGGACCTTCGTCGCCGTCCTCGTTTTGCTTCTCCTCGTGCCGCCGAAGATCGCAGCCACGGTGGAAGATGGCCTTCGCTACGGTGGCCTACTCTTGCAGCTGCTAGGAGTCAGCGTTGTTGCTTACACGCTTCGCGGCCGAGGAAAGTCCTTTGGACGAACACCGGTACTGCAGTTCGCGATCGCCTGGCTTAAGCGGGCTCCGTCTTTACGGCCGCGCAGCATCACGATCGAAGTCCAGGGAGCGGAAATCGCGATCGCATCGGATGGTGCTGACGCTACTGTCTGGCGCGGGCCACGGCTCGATCAGTCCTTTGAAGCGCAACTGGATGCGATTCGCGAGAATCTCTCCTCTCTTCGAGATCAACTCAGCAGCTTCGACACCCGTGTTGGCGCAAGCATTCGCGAGCTTCGCTTGGAGATCGAAACTGAGCGCAACCACAGAGGCGCCCAACTCCAGGACACCAGACGCCTGCTGGAAGGGATTGCGGCTGACACGCTCTACCTTGAGGTCGCCGGTCTTGGTTGGCTAGTGACAGGCATCATCGTCGCAACCATCCCAGTCGAGATTGCCTCCGTACTGAGCAGGCTCACCCAGTGACGCCTAACCCTTCGCTGGAGCCGACTCGCACCGGCATGGCACTTGGGCTGCGAGGCTCTCAGGTCTATGCTCCGCCTCGCGGCCCAAGCGCCATCCCGGCGCTCGCGCCTCAGCTCAAACGTTAGGCCTCACAACGAACATCGAGCGATGTCGGACCATCAATCGCGTCGAGGGAATCGAGCATGACTCTGTTCGAAGAACTGCGGAAGCCTTTCAACCTGGTCAGCACCACAATTGCCGTAGTTTCTCTGCTCCTCAGCGTCTACTTCTACGTGGCCTCCATACAGAAGAGAGAGCCAGTCTATCTAGTGCGAACAAGCAGTCAGATCTTCTCGAAGAGCGTAACCTCCCCGAGGTTCACTGTCGTAGATGCCGAAGGGAAGGCAGTCCAAGGCGACATCTACGTCGTTGAAGTGTCCTTCTGGAACGACGGAGGGTTGCCCATTGAACCGTCTGACGTGCGAACACCAGTCTTCGTCGAGTTTCCCGTCCATCATCGTGTACTTGACGCGAAAGTAGTAGGTCAGAACAAGCCTGCGATCTCCAACTTCCGCATTTCCGAGCAAACTCCAGTTGACGGAGGTGGCCCGAGGCTGTTGCTTGCTTGGTCTCATCTCGATCCTGGTGTCGGTGCCCGCCTGCAGTTCATCTATGTCGGAGACCGGGACGCCCCCCTCACCTTCCATGGAGATATTCTGGACGCGAAGCTTACCGACGCCGCCGGATTGCTCCGCCGCGTTGGGAACAGTTGGGTCAGCGCTGTCGTACTCGTGCTGCTTGGTGTCGCGGTGCTTGTCCTGCCTGACAAGGTCAAGATTTCCCCGGACCTTGTTCGCTCCAAGCTTGCCCGTGCCCTCCTTGGCCTCATGGTGTTTGCTCTTGGGCTAGGAACTGCGTTTGCGATGGCGTGGTTTCTCTTTGCGCCAAAGGTGGCGCCAGTGTGAGGTGAGGCCTAACCCTTCGCTCGAGCGGACCGCCACCGGCAAGGCACTTGGGCCGCGAGCCTGCCCGTGTCATCATCCGTCTCGCGGCCCAAGCGCCTTGCCGGTGGCGTCCGCTCAGCTCAAACGTTAGGGCGCACAGCGCATGACCGAGTACTACACACCGAATGCTGCCGAGTTCCAACTCGGTGCTCGCCAGCACTTTGACTACCTGACTTCCGTCTACGGCTACCAGGTAACTAGCGCTCCCTCGCCTTTGGACGGCCCGTTCACAACCTTCTTCGCGCGCTCGGGGAGGTTTGTCTGCGTTCAGGGGTTGAGCTATGGCATGTCGTTGGCGGTCGAACTAGGCACCATCGGAACGCTCGGCACTATCGAGAGCCAGTTCTCCCTGTGCACACTCATGCACCTCCGAACCCCCCACCTCCTGGCGCCTCGCTTCGGCGATAGACGTGGACAGTTGGAAGAGATGCAGTTCTTTGCGGCGGCTCTGCGGCAATCCGCTCCCGATTTCCTTGCTGGCGATTTCGCGGCATTGCAAGAAGTGCTGAATCACGAAACTGCTCTACGCGCTGAAGCGCGCGAGGCATACGAAGACGCTGAGCTTTCGCGTTGTACCGCCCTGGCGTCACAAGCATTTCATGCGGGGCAGTTTTCAAAGGTTGTCGAACTTCTGCAGCCACGCGCCCACATGCTTAGCAAAGCACAGCAGGCAATGCTACGGCTCGCCATCAAGCGGCTGTCCCAGAGTGCGCCCTAACCCTTCGCTCGAGGCGACCCTCCACGGCTTGGCACTTGGTCCGCGAGGCGCTTGTTCTTATCATCCGCCTCGCGGCCCAAGCGCCAACCCGTGGCGGTCGCCTCAGCTCAAACGTTAGGCCGCAGAAGCCGGCACCTATGCCCCTCACCTGCCGCAAAGCCGAAGCGCCGGACTTCTCCGCTCTTCAGCAGATGCTGGAGCTCTATCAGTACGAGCTCTCTGACATTTGGCACCAGGAACCCGACGCGCAGGCTCGATACGGGTATGACTTGAGCCGCTACCAGCAGGCAACTCACTTCTTCGCTCATGTTGCCCTGCAGGGTTCGCAGTACGTCGGCTTTGCCTTGGTTGCCCCGGCTTGCGTCACTCTTGCGGAGGGCTCATGGTGGCTCATGGATGGAGCAGTTCTTCATCCTGAAGCGCCACCGCAGGGGTGGGGCCGGGCTGGAACTGGCAAAGCACGCCTTCTTCAGCCATCCCGGCCCATGGGAAGTTGGTCAAATGCCTGCCAACGTTGCTGCACAGGCCTTCTGGCGCCA
>NZ_RCHJ01000061.1 GCF_004011805.1 Piscinibacter defluvii | reverse complement strand
ATCATCCGCCTCGCGGGCCAAGCGCCTTCCCGGCTACGGCCCCTCAGCTCAAACGTTAGCCGTCATGCACGAGACGCTGCTGCCACGCGAGTTCCGCGGTGGTCGCCTTCGCCGCCTTCACCAACGCGATCTCGGTGCGTTCCAAGCCTATCGTTCATTGCCGGAGCTCGGGCGCTACCAGGGCTGGTCGCCTATGTCGGATGCCGAGGCACTTCAGTTCCTCGACGAAGTGCATCGCGCACCTCTCTTTGCACCGGGTCACTGGGTACAACTCGGAATCGCCGAGCCTGCGTCTGACGCGCTTGTCGGAGACATCGGCCTGTACCTTTCCGAAGACGGAACCTCTGGAGAAGTCGGCTTCACGCTTCATCCGGCATTCCAAGGTCGTGGCGTCGCAACTCTTGCGGTCCGCGAGGCGCTCCAAGTCTTCTTCTCGGCTACCAGCGCCACCAGCGTTCTTGGCATCACCGACGAGCGAAACCTACCGAGCGTCAGGCTGCTAGAGCGCGTTGGCTTCGAGTTCAGCGAGAGCCGCCGAGTCGTGTTCCGAGGTGAGCCGTGCACAGAGAGGGTATACGCCCTACCGCGAGATGACGGCTAACCCTTCGCTCGAGGCGACCCTCCACGGCTTGGCACTTGGGCCGCGAGGCGCTCGCTGGCATCATGCACCTCGCGGCCCAAGCGCCAACCCGCGGCGGTCGCCTCAGCTCAAACGTTAGGCGTCGCAACGTACGATTGCGCTTTACCGGATCGACAGTCGAGGAGAAAGCCGTGCTTGGTCGCACTCTCATCATCTTCCTTACTCTCAACATTGCTGGCTGTGCAACGTCCTCGCCCTCCATTACTGGCGCACTAGACAAATGGAACTGCGTCGTAATGCTGGGAGTAAAGAATTGCTCCAATTCGACATCGTCCAGCGTTCCCCAAGCTGCGCCAGACGTGGAAGTCCGCCCAACGCTCCTCGAGCCGCAGGTGCAATCCCCAGGTGTTCCGCTCGGCCCCGGCTGGTACGCCGATACGATTACTGGCAGCGCGAGCATGCAGTTTGTCTTCAACTGCCCGTTTGTGAACTCACGAGAACCCAGACTGACGTTGCCGGACTTGATCGCTCTACACAGGTTGAATCGCCCAGACCTGATGGCCGTTCTTGATGGGTCAAGGATGCCGGATCCCCACGATGTCGCGTTGATGGCCCGCTTGGCCATGTTCCCAGTCGCAAAGGACCAAGGGGCGGTTGCCGCCCTACGGGCCCTGGAAGCCAGTGGGCATGCGCTTTCGAATGCTTGGCGCAAATACAGAGCTGAGGCTGAAGCGCTCGACGACCGAATTCGGAGTTGTGAGAAGCGAGATCTAATGAACATACGAGCAGCTAAGGCTATCCATGGTGATCAACAAGCTCTCCAGGAACTTTCGGAACTTGCTAGCTTGGAGCGAGGCCCGGGTGGCCCTGAGTTCGTTGCTGCGACAAGGGCTCTGGTGGCAGCCCAGCACTATCTGCGTCTGCGGCAGGCTTCCTTGAATGGGGCCTCCACCGCTTTCTGGATTCTGAGAAGTCGAAACTTTCAGGGAGGACTCGAAAGAATAGCCAGCGAGACCGCATTTTCACGGGATTCGACCGCCGTGGCTTGCGCGCTCCTTGGGTTTGATTGCCCCAAAGGTGGCACTAGCGCCTCCAGCTGGGTTGCGGGTTGCTTCCCTATCGAGAGCGGTGATCCGTGGACCGAAGAAGAACGAAGACTGCACTCATCAGCGTGCTCGCCTCAAACAAGAGTCGGATTCTGCAACTCTCCGACAACAGCAACGGTGATGAATAGGCTGCTTTCAGCAGGTCTTCGCGACCCCGAGCTGGCTCAGTTCTTTCTAGCTCAGAAGTCAGTAGGTCTTCGCCCGGTGATTGGTGCGATTGTCACTGGATCGACTGAGCTCGGTGATACGGCTCTTGGCAAACCATTTACTTGCACCATGTCGATGGATCTGACCTTTTCCCCCGCCGATCAAAGTAGAAGGGACGCTACATCTGAACGCTTGCAGGACGCTGCAAAGCTCGCAACGCCGTTCTCTCTCTTCCGAGCGGAACCCTCCGGAGGGCAATGGAGAATCCGTCTTACGCACATGTTCTCTGTCGAACTGTCGCGCAGATACGAAGAGCTTGTAAAGCTCAACTAGCGCTCGACCGAGGTCATCGGCGACGCCTAACCCTTCGCTCGAGGCGACCCTCCACGGCTTGGCGCTTGGGCCGCGAGCCCGTGGTGCATATCATCGGGCTCGCGGCCCAAGCGCCAATCCGCGGCGGGCGCCTCAGCTCAAACGTTAGGCGTCGCAGCCGAGAGGTAGCGCCCGGGGTTGTGGCCTATGGGCTACAATGCTGCATGCGCGTTGAGCAGACAGACGACTACCGCGAGTGGCTAGGCGGATTGAAGGATCTTGCGGGTCGCGCGCGAGTTTTGATGCGCGTCGATCGCCTGATCCATGGCAATCCCGGCGACCACCGCAACCTCACGGACGGAGTCTCTGAACTCAAGATCGACTTTGGTCCCGGCTACCGCGTGTATTACTCCAAGCGTGGCAACAAGCTGCTGCTGCTACTGGCAGGCGGAAACAAGTCCACGCAGGCCAAGGACATCGCGAAGGCCATTCGTCTTGTACGAGAGTATGGAGAGTGATCGCATGGCTACTGCAGCTCGTAAGAAGACATCCAAGGTCAAGACGACGCCGTACGACGTCGCAGAGCATCTGCGCACACCCGAAGAGATGGCCGCTTATCTCGACGCGTGGCTCGAAGAGGCACCAGATGACGTATCGGGTATCGCCCGTGCTTTGGGAGACATCGCTCGCGCGAAGGGCATGTCCCAGGTAGCGAAGGAAGCCGGCCTGAGCCGAGAGAGCCTTTACCGTGCCCTAAGCGAAGGCGGGAACCCCAGCTTCGCTACCGTGCTTAAGGTTGCTCGCGCGCTTGGTGTCCGTCTTCACGCACAGCCGGCGTAGCTCGGCGACGCCTAACCCTTCGCTCGAGGCGACAGCCACCGGCTTGGCACTTGGCCCGCGAAGCGGTCGTTCTTATCATCCGCCTCGCGGGCCAAGCGCCAACCCGGCGTCTGCGCCTCAGCTCAAACGTTATGCCTCACGAGCAACAGCACAAGCGCCTTCGTGCGCATGCTTTGCCTCTTCAGCCGTTCCAGGGAGAAGTCATGGCCGTGGTGCGCTACATCGTGGAAGACGTGGACGCTTCGTTGCCCTTCTTCCGAGCACTGGGCTTCAAGCTGGCCGATCGATGGGGTCCACCGTTCGCCATCATGAAGGGCCACGGTCTGTCGGTTTGGTTGAGCGGCCCCGGTACGTCAGCGCGCAAGCGCCTGCAGTCAGGGCAACTCCCGGCGCCTGGCGGCTGGAACCGCTTGGTCCTTCAGGTCAAGGACATCGAGGCCACGGTCGCCAAGCTCGAGAAGCTTGGCATCACCTTCAGAGCCAAGCCCATCAAGGGTCCAGGCGGCCAGCAGGCACTCGTCGAAGACCCGTCGGGCAATCCGATCGAGATCTTCCAACCCCGGGAGGGTGAGTAGGTCGAGTGAGGCCTAACCCTTCGCTGGAGCGGGACCTCCACCGGCATGGCACTTGGCCCGCGAGGCGCTCACTGTCATCATCCGCCTCGCGGGCCAAGCGCCATTCCGGCGTCGGCCCCTCAGCTCAAACGTTAGGCCTCAAGGGGTACACCGCCGTGTCGCACGAGTCACGTCCTCAACGAGGGGTCATCCAATGCCGCAGAACGAGTACCTGCTGATCTCCCGTGGCCAGTGGGACGAAAGCGCCAGCAAGGAGGCAGTTCAAGGAGCCATTGATCGCTTCTACACCTGGTACGAACAGGGGTTGAGCCAAGGGAAGCTTAAGCGAGGCAGCCGCTTGGAGAACCGCGGCAAGCTGGTGTCGAAGGCGGGCATCACGGATGGTCCGTTCGCGGAGGCAAAGGAGCTAGTTGGTGGCTACTGGTTCGTCGTCGCAGGAACGCTCGAAGAGGCGGCCGCCATTGCGGCAGAGAACCCTTGCCTCGAGTTCGGGCTCATGCTGGAGGTTCGCCCGCTTGAGGCAGCGCGCGCCAGTGCAAGCGCGGTCACGAACGAAACGCCGCCAGCCTGGCGGGCGGCTGAGGCCTAACCCTTCGCTCGAGCCGACCCCCACCGGCTACGCACTTGGGCCGCGAGGCGCTCGCTGGCATCATCCGCCTCGCGGCCCAAGCGCTCCGCCGCCGGGGTCGTCTCAGCTCAAACGTTAGGCCTCGGAGCACACATTGTGGTCGTCGTCGCGCCTCTTGCCCGGCACGCCGAGCTTGTCCCACTGCTGATCTCCTGGTTCATCGACGAATGGCCGGAGTGGTATGGCCCGGCCGGGCCAGGTGACGCCGCAGCTGACCTCAGAACGTTTGCCGCCTCCGAGTCAAAGCTGCCGGTTGGCCTTGTCGCTTTCCATGAGAACAAGCCAGTTGGAGTCGCCGCTGTTAAGGCAGACTCGCTGCCCACTCATCGACACCTCAGCCCATGGGCTGCTGCCGGCTTGGTTCTGCCCTCGCATCGAGGCAGTGGCATCGGCTCTCTGCTGCTTGAGGCCGCTGTTCAGCATGCACGCAGGCTGGGCTACTCGCGCGTCTACTGCGGCACGTCCACAGCGGTCAGTCTGTTGCGCAGGAGCGGCTGGACAGAACTTGAAACCGTCTCACACGAGGGTCACTCCATCGTCATCTTCGCCAAGGAGACCGAGGCCTAACCCTTCGCTCGAGGCGACCCTCCACGGCTTGGCACTTGGGCCGCGAGGCGCTCGCTGGCATCATGCACCTCGCGGCCCAAGCGCCAACCCGCGGCGGTCGCCTCAGCTCAAACGTTAGGGCGCAGAGGTGGCTACGTCGCCTCAAGTCGAAGTCGTTCCATACAGCGAGCCTTGGCTTGCCGAGCTGGTGCCTATGTGGCGGTCGAGCTTCGAGGCTGCGGTGGGAATCCAAGATCCCCATTCGCTAGCGGAGCAGACCGAATACTTCCGTCAGGCGGTGCTGCCTCAGAACAAGGTTCAACTGGCTCTGTCGGGGCAGCAACTGCTTGGCTTCATCGCGGCCTCTAGGGAGTCGGTCAGTCAGTTGTATGTTCGGCGCGGTTGCCAGCGGCACGGCATCGGCAGTCTCCTGTT
>NZ_RCHJ01000060.1 GCF_004011805.1 Piscinibacter defluvii | reverse complement strand
GCGGAGGTCCCTCTCGAGCGAAGGGTTAGGCCTCGCTAGCGTGCCGGCTACCTGCTGACGAAAGGCTTGTAGGGCGGCTTGGAGCCAGGCGCGGAGCTCACGATGGCGACGGCCTGCTGAACGTACGGCATGCTCCTGACGAATGCCTCGACTTCTTGCGCCTGAGACTCCCTGGACACGCAGCCCTCGACGTAGACAACGCGACCTTGCACGGTGACCCAGAGCGATGTACCCGGAAACTTGGCCTTGGTGCGGACGGCGACCTTGATCTCGGAGGCGATGTCACGGTCGTACGAGTAGGCGTTCGCCCGTTCGCAACCTTCCTCCTTGGCCAGCCAGCACGTGGTGCCCTTCTCGGCACGACGATGCGATTGAGCCTGACGCTCTGCCTCGGTGACTCGCGGACCCGCCGGCTCTGCGCACTGTGGCACGTCGGACGTGATCTGGAAGAACGGATCGTCAAACCAGTTCCGCCGTTCGTCCGCTTGGGCGCGCAGGACCGAAAGTGCCAGTGCTACGACGAGCAGGGCAGGGCGGCACATTGGTTGGTCGCGAGGCCTAACGTTTGAGCTGAGTGAGGCGGATGATAGGCCTCCACCGCCTCGCGGCCAAGGCGCCTTGCCGGAGAGGGTCCGTTCGAGCGAAGGGTTAGGCGTCGTTGATGCTTCGACGCACGACGTAGCTCTCGAGAGCACTTGCTTCTGACTCCGATAGGACTCCAAGCAGGTGGCCGAGCCGTGACGCGAACTTCCGGTAGGCCCAGGGCATGGCGGTGACGATTGAGCCATCGTGTACGAGATCTGCGTGCGCGTATGTCATTCCGTCCCAGTAGGGTGCGGCGGTTTCGACCTGCTCGGCCGATGCGTACTTCGGCGTGTAGTTGTGCGTGCCACGGCGACCGCGAAGTAGGCCCGATGCAGCGATGACCAGGTTTCCAGCGCATATGCCGGCGATCAGCGCCGAGCGTTCGTACGCCGTGGTTAGGCAGGGACGCGCCAAGTTGTCTGGCACCAAGATGCTGCCGGGATCGCCACCCGGTACGAGCAAGGCTACGGACTGCGCGGCTTCGAGATCGGTGTAGTTGCCGTGCGCGACGATGGTGGCGCCGTTGGAGGAGAGATGGTTCGCTCCATCGGGCGAGTAGTAGCGCACTTCGTAGCGCGGCGCCAAAACCTCGACGGCGAGAGCCACCTCGAAGAAGATGCAACCAGGGTAGAGCAGGACCGAGATCTCGCTTCGCATGGCAGCGGACGGCGATTGCGACGCCTAACGTTTGAGCTGAGCGGCGGACGACGGCATGGCGCCCTGGCCGCGAGGTGCAACATGTACCTCAGCACCTCGCGGCCAGGGTGCCATGCCGTTGGCCGTCCGCTCGAGCGAAGGGGTAGGCGTCGTCGCGTTCATGTTGCTCCAGAGCGAGGAGAAGACTTGTGCGATGTTCCCTGGCAACTGCCTGCCACGGCAGCCCAGTGAGCGCACCCTCAAGCGCCCAGAGCAGGTTGAGGGTGGCATTGGCCCCTGAGCGACGAACTCTGCTGAACGCGGCGACGGCGCCGAGATTGTGCAACTGTGCGAACGTCGTGATGCCGGCTTGCTGCAGCATGACCCTGGACTTTGGACCCAGGTTTGGCAGTTCTTCGAACGACTCGCTCACGATGCGGCTTCAACTGGGCCTCGACCCGAAGCGAACAAGGGAACGCTCCCGGGCTTTGGCTGCCTCGACCTCGCGGATGCGCGGCTGAGCAGACGTGACAAGCGAGGCGATCAGAGTTCTGGCGGAACTGGCGACTTCTTCGACCGCGCGATCGAACGCCTCCTTGTTCGCCTGGCTCGGGACATTGAATCCACTGAGCTTGCGAACGAACTGAAGCGATGCGTCGCGGATTTCGAGCTCCGTCGCTGGTGGATCGAAGTTGAACAGGGTTCTGATATTCCGACACATGCGCGCGCCTCGGGTGGTTTGTGCGACGCCTAACGTTTGAGCTGAGCGCACGCCACCGGCAAGGCGCTTGGCCCGCGAGGCGGATGATGGACCACACCGCTTCGCGGGCCAAGTGCCTTGCCGGTGGAGGTCCGCTCAAGCGAAGGGTTAGGCGTCATCGCGTGGCAGTGCAAGCCATCTACGTGGCCGAGCCGAACTCTGTAGGCTCGTAGTGCTTTGGCAACTTGAGCCCGGGGCGCTCGTCGTCCCAGGCCATGCAACTCATTCTCCAACCGCCCGGCGTGAGGATGAACTGCGTGGAGATCATGCCTCGCGCCTCAAACGACACTCCCTTCAGAGTGCCGGACTTGATGTAGGCGCTGAAGCGCTGAGCCACGTTGCCAAAGACTTCTGTTGTTTCCGCGATCTCCGCTTCGTGGAAGCGCGTCAGTTCTCCTGCGTCCACCGAAGCCTGGCGAGGGAGGATGAATTGTTGGACCGTCGAGATCTCGGGCGCCGGCCCGCTGTTCTTGATGAGCAGTCCGGGTTCGATGAACAGCTCGTGGAGTTTGGAATAGGACGGCTTCGCTCCAGCCTTGAACGACACGGCGTGGAAGAACTCGTCTGAGAGGCGCTTCAACTCGGCCAAGACCGCGCCATGGGAATGAGTGCTCATGCAACACCTTCGCGCAGAATGATTTTTGCGAGGCACAGTATGGCCCGTCTGACGCCTAACGTTTGAGCTGAGGCGACCGCCGCGGATTGGCGCTTGGGCCGCGAGACCGATGATATGCACCACGGGTTCGCGGCCCAAGTGCCAAGCCGTGGAGGGTCGCCTCGAGCGAAGGGTTAGGCATCACTGCGCCGCTGACCACGACGACCGACGAGCCGGCGGAGAAGCCGGACCCAGGGTGACCACGGCACTGGAGTTGGTTGCTCGCCGAGAACTATCTGGGCGGTCGTTAGGGCGTCTTCCACGAGCGCATCGTGGAGGGGACGAATGGCGATAGGCCAAGACAAGAGTGCGGAACCGACAAGCGACATGTCGATCGTGTGCCGGAGCGTGGTTCCAGACGTGCCATTGCCACAGACCTCAAACCAGTGCTTGCCCACGAAGCCCCGCGGCGAGGTGAACTCAAAGGTGATCTTCTTGCCCGGTTCGTAGGCAACGACGAAATAGCGGATCGGTCCGTGGCCTCCGGTAGCACCAAGTCCGAGAGGTTTGTCCAAGCGCACTCTCGGCCAGTGCTTCAATGGCCAGAGCAAATCCTGTGGCGAGGACAGCGAATCCAGAAGCGGAGCGGCCTGTTCTGGGCTACAGCGGAAACTGCGTTCGTGGACGTTGACTACGCGCACGGCAATGCCCTGTGATGCCTAACGTTTGAGCTGAGGCGACCGCCGCGGCTTGGCGCTTGGGCCGCGAGGCCGACGATATGCACCACGGCCTCGCGGCCCAAGTGCCAAGCCGTGGAGGGTCGCCTCGAGCGAAGGGTTAGGCGTCACCGCGTGTCAGCGACCGTGAGGTTCCAACTTGGCGCCCGCGGAAGCAAGCAACTCTCGAAGCACTGATCGATGACAGTGTTCTTCTCGCTCGCAGTAGCAGCCGACGGAGAAGTTGGTTTGCTGTGACAGCGCGGCGAGGAGGCTGATTGAATGGCTGTTCTCGGGTGTAGCCATCTCCGCTCGGTACCTGCGAACAAACGCGGACCATTGGGCTGGAGTCTCGGCTTCCTGCCCAAGCTTCATGGTTTCGACGCTAGGCGCAAGATTGGGGAACCAGACGTCGTACCAGTTCTGGCTCGCGAAATCAGCTTTGGGAACGCCACGCGGAGGACGACGAACCGTTCCGATACGGAGGCCCTCGTTCTCCGCTCTTGTCGTGCCGAGCCTTACAACGCGGACAACCATCGGTGTTCCTCGTGACGCCTAACGTTTGAGCTGAGGCGCAGACGCCGGGTTGGCGCTTGGCCCGCGAGCCCGATGATAAGAACCACGGGCTTGCGGGCCAAGTGCCAAGCCGGTGGCTGTCGCCTCGAGCGAAGGGTTAGGCGGCACTCGTGCCACCGCTGGCTGGCTTGACCTGAAGCTCCTGGTACCCAGTAGCTGGATCACGAGCGCGGGTAAGTGACCAACCTTCGAGCGAGACAAGCAAGACTTCGGCTGTTGTTCTGACGACGTTGCCATAGCCGACGTGGCCACCGACGACTTGGCCGGACTCGCTGGATACGCTCATGTGCAGATGTGCGCCGGCTGCGGACAAGGTACCGGACAGAGTGACGAGCTCGAAGGACCCGCTCAGCAGAGTTTCCCTTTCGGCTGCGGCGAACCGGATGCTGACGGCCGAGAGGCTGCCGATGCCAGCGAAGACGAAGGCTGACTTGGTGGGAAGCTGGCTAGCCTTCTCTTCGAGGGCGCGCCGAAG
This sequence comes from Piscinibacter defluvii, assembly GCF_004011805.1. Lineage (GTDB taxonomy): Bacteria > Pseudomonadota > Gammaproteobacteria > Burkholderiales > Burkholderiaceae_C > Piscinibacter > Piscinibacter defluvii. The sequence goes on along the minus strand of NZ_RCHJ01000060.1, from coordinate 1,390 downwards.
GTCCACCCCAGGCGCAAGCCGAATGGGCAAGTAGCTCACGAAGTTGCACCGGATGAAGGAAGGGCTCGGACTTTGCCTGTGCCGCCTAACGTTTGAGCTGAGGGGCCGGAACCGGGATGGCGCTTGGCCCGCGAGGTGGATGATGACCTGAACCGCCTCGCGGGCCAAGTGCCATGCCGGTGGAGGTCCCGCTCCAGCGAAGGGTTAGGCGTCGTGCAGCCCAAGGACTACCGAATATACGAGGCGACTTTCTCGGTGGGCAGTGTTGGAGCTTCATGGAGCATGACGGTGAGTCCCATTCGCTCTACTGCAGAACAAGCCCACTCGAGGCCCTGCGTGAACTCGGACAGCACTTTGCGGCGCATGCCAGATACGGATTCGTCAAGCGCATCACGATACAAAAGGGTGGTGGCGATCACGGAGTCCGGAAACAGATTGCGGTATTGAGAGTCAGCTGGCACGGGCGTCAACCGGCAAGTTGATGGGAGGAGCCGGCTTCCTTCGTTCCACTCCAGGGTTCCAAGACTGTGGGCCAGGCAAAGCCTGATACCAAGTAGTTCGCCTTCGGACTGATGGCGCGCGACGACTCCATCGGCAAGTAATACAACCGGAGTCGAAAACTTGCTCGTAGCGACCGGCTTCTGGAAGCGGCGGCCACACTCGACAAGATCAAGAAGCGCGGGGCTGAACGGGAAGGTCATTTGTAGATCCGCGGTCGCACCCAAGTGTTGCTCTCGACGCCTAACGTTTGAGCTGAGGCGACCGCCGCGGATTGGCGCTTGGGCCGCGAGGTGCATGATGCCAGCGAGCGCCTCGCGGCCCAAGTGCCAAGCCGTGGAGGGTCGCCTCGAGCGAAGGGTTAGGCCGCGCTGTTTGAGCGCCCGGGAGTGCCCGCAGGAGGATGCCGCCCAAAAGTGCCATAACCAGCGTGACGACGGCCCGAGGAGCAGCGGGCATGGCCAACTTTGCCGCCGAAGCCCCCTACGGCGAATAGCAGAACTCGCACCGTTGTACGCGAACCTAGTCGTGGTAGGTTCCGCATGTCGATGTCGCTAGGATCGAAGAATGCCTGAGCCACGCAAGCCAGATCGGATGATGCTGATTGGTGCGGCAGTCTTCTTTTGCCTTGGCGGGTGGATGATGCTTGAGGGCGTTCTGCACACGATCTCTGGCGAACCGATTCCTGCGACATCGTGGACGTACGAGAGCAGCGGTCCGGAGCAGATAGTTTACGGACTGATAGCAGTTGGCCTGGGGATGGTCTTGATTCGAGTCTCACGCAAGGAGCCGCCCAAAGAGTAGCTCGGCGGAGGTATGCCTTGTTGCGCGGCCTAACGTTTGAGCTGAGGCGCAGGCGCCGGGAAGGCACTTGGCCCGCGGGACGGATGAT
>NZ_RCHJ01000059.1 GCF_004011805.1 Piscinibacter defluvii | reverse complement strand
TCATCGGCCTCGCGGCCCAAGCGCCAACCCGTGGCGGTCGCCTCAGCTCAAACGTTAGGGCTCATCAGTTCCACCGCGAGTAGCTTCAATGCATCTTCACCTTCACCATGGCGATTCGGTGGACAGAGAGTTCGACTCGCTGCTACAGCGAGCCTTTGAGGCGTATCGCCAGAAGCAAGTCGACTTCGAGGCTGCCATCTCTCGCTTCACGCAGTGGAACCTCGTCGAAGAGAAGTGCTCTTTGGAGTTCTCAGGCTCGCACGCCCAATCTAGAGTCTTTCCCGTAACGCCCGTCGCGACGTATCTGCCAAAGGAACAAGACTGGGCTTGGGTATGGGCAAACGATGCGTTCCCAAGGCTCTCTCGCAGCAAATCTTCCGTGCTCAAGGGGCTCTCGCTCAAGACTGGCTACAAGATCTTTGAGACTCCCTACTTTCGAGCGAGTACGACCGACGTCGACGAACTTTGCGCCGTAGCACTTCACGAGTTGAACGGGACTGCGGTCTTCAAGATCAAGGACCAATCGCCGTGGGGTCTGTATGTCGTCGAATGAGCCCTAACCCTTCGCTGGAGCGGACTCGCAGCCTTGAAGGCTACTGAGCCAGTTGTCGGCGGCCTGTATGCATCCAGGGCTGGCGAGAGATCGATCCGAATCACGAAGGTGCTCGTAGTTGACGAGTATTCAGTCCACATTCGCATGTACGCGGATCGATTCGCGCAATTTCCTGCGCAGCTCACCTCGAACGACCTATCTCTCGGTTTACTCTTCGGAGCAGGCGGCTTTGGCATCGGTCATGCACCAATGTCACGCGAAGCCTTCCTCGCCGAGGATCGCCGACTTGTCGCCACAGTAGCCGTACTGGAATAGGAACTTGAGGGCTACCGCATCTGGTCAGGCGAAGACGACGCGTGAGTTCAACTTTGAAGTGCAACACCACTAGCACCGGGCAGCTACTTCGTCCGGTGTTCTGAATCCTAGCCGCTCACGAGGCCTGTCGTTGAGTTCCTGCTCAATGTAGTTGCACTCTGGCTGCGTGAGGTCCTTCAGATCCATGCCTTTGGGCAGGTACTGCCTTAGCAGTCCGTTGGTGTTCTCGTTCGTTCCCCTCTCGCATGATCGGTATGGCGTGGCGAAGTAGATCTTCACGCCCCACACCCTCTCGATCTCCTTGTAGCCTTGGAACTCGGTCCCGTTGTCCAGTGTGATGGTCCTGACCTTCCCACCGAACTTCAGGATCGCCCGCGACAGCGCTTGGCACGCCTGTTCGGCCGTCCTGGCACTCATCTTCTGCACCGCCACCTTGCCCGTCTTGCGCTCAACCAGCGTCAGCACGCAGTGCCTGCCGTCTGCCCCCATCACCGTGTCCCCCTCGCAGTGCCCGTACTCGCGCCGGCTTTCCACACGTCGGGGCCTCTGGCTGATGTGCCTCTTGCCCAGCAGTCTGCCTCTGGTAGCAGGGCCGCATCGCCTCTTGCGCCAGGGCTTGCTCATGTGCCTCATGTGGCGCCACAACTCCCCGGCCTGGCTTCCGTCCTTGCGCACGAACCTGTAGATCGTCTCGTGGCTGATCGCCCGCACCTTCTTGAGCCTTCTCCTGCCGCTGATCTGCTGCGGGCTCCACTTGCGCTGCAACTGCTGCCCGATCTCCTCCCACTCGCCGTGGCTGTACTGACTCTTCTTGCGGCTGCGCCAGCGCCGAGCCATCGCCCTCGATTGCGCCTTCTCCACCCGGTACTTCCCGTCGTACGGACACGCGTTACGCCTGACTTCCCGGCTGATCGTCGAAACACAACGCGCGATGCACCGCCCAATCTCCCTCAGGCTCTTGCCCCTGGAGCGCATCCTCGCAATCGTGTAGCGTTCGTCCTGGATGAGCTGGTGATACCCCATGTCTGCAACCCCCTTCCTGGCCGAATGAGGAGGCAGTCAGTGTCACCGCTCCCCACCTTCTTCAAGACTGGTGTTGCACTTACTTGTTGAAACCGCGACGCCTAACCCTTCACTCGAGGCGACCCTCCACGGCTTGGCACTTGGGCCGCGAGGCGCTCGCTGGCATCATGCGCCTCGCGGCCCAAGCGCCTTGCCGGTGGCGTCCGCTCAGCTCAAACGTTAGGCCTCGGAGCGCGCTAGCAGTTCGGGCCATCGCAGTCGTGCCACCGCGCGCGCTTCCCAATCTAGGCCCACGAGCGCCGCGCAGAAGCGCGGCGACAGCAAACTCGGACGAGCTATGCCTTCGGTCACGGCCTCTCGGCTGGCGAGTAGCTCGGGCCTGCGGTTGTACTAGGCAACCTCCCCTGTCAGCTTGTCAGTGGTGCCTGCGCCTTCGGAAGACTGTGCCTTCGGCCAGCGCCGTGCAGGCGCAGGTAGTTCGTGAGTCCGGCATGAACTCCACCGCCCAGGCATTGGCCACCTTGGCTCCCAAGCGGTGGCGTCGGCATCAACGGTGCGCGTGCCACCAGGGCCGAGGCCTAACTGGTCGCTCGAGAGGGACCTCCGCCGGCAAGGCACTTGGCCCGCGCCGCGCTCGCTGTCATCATGCGCCTCGCGGGCCAAGTGCCTTCCCGGCTACGGCCCCTCAGCTCAAACGTTAGGCCGCACATGAACCAACCGCGCTCAAAGGGTCGCAGTGTCGATCGGAGACCCCAGCATACGGAGAGCTGGTGGTGGCGCACACTCGAATGGCTGTTCGAGCGGGAGATCAGGTTTGTGCTCCTGTTCGCCATCATCTTCGCAGCTGCTGTGGCGGTTCGAGTCTTTGGGGTCAGCCACTGGTCGCTCGACCTTGCAACCGTTCAGATCGTTGCCAGTCTCTTAATCATTGGTTCGTTCCTCGGGGTAGTCGTCGCCACCGACTCAGCGCGCGCCTACAGAAAGTCTGGCCTGCGTATTCGCACAGTTTCCGGTTTAGTTGCGGGAGCTGGCGTCGCCTTGGTCTTTGGGGCACCGTTTGAGGCGGCAGCCTTATGCGCACTGGTTGGCGGGGTGCTTGGCTACTTCGGTATGCGGTGGGCCCAGCACATCTAGCCACCGCAGTGCGGCCTAACCTTTCGCTGGAGCGGGACCTCCACCGGCATGGCACTTGGCCCGCGAAGCTCTCACGCTTAGCATCCGCTTCGCGGGCCAAGCGCCATTCCGGCTCCGGCCCCTCAGCTCAAACGTTAGGCTGCACGAAGTGCCCCACGCGCCTCTCGCAGGTCCTTCGCTGAGGCTTCGCCTCTTCGGCGTACCCGTGTGGTTTCACTGGTCCTTCCCGGGCGTCGGCCTCGGCATTGGCATTCCGGCCGGGGCCATTGCCATGCTTTCGGCCAGCCACGTGGCCCTCGAGCTGTTCGCTTGGTGCCTGGCTGCCGTCTCGGCGCTTGTGCTCGTCCACGAAGCGGGTCACGCCGCAGTTGCACGCGTCCTCTCGATCGAGGTTCATGGTTTGCTGCTCGCCGCTGCCGGAGGTTGCTGCTTCACCGAAGGCGCGACCTCTGCGAAACATGAGTTGGCTTACAGCCTTGCTGGCCTTGCTTGCCAGTTCGCGGTCTTGGTAGCAACAACCCTCGTGCTAGTTGGTGCGCTCCCGTCCATCGAGTTGCGCTTCGGAGCAGCAGTGTTTACGGGAGTCAACTTGCTCGTCATCGTCGCCAACTCCTGGCCCTCGGCTGGCAGCGACGGACACCGAGTCCTTCTGGCCGTCAAGTGGCTGCAAGCACAGGGTCGAGAGAGTGCAGCCTAACCCTTCGCTCGAGGCGACCCTCCACGGCTTGGCACTTGGGCCGCGAGGCGCTCGCTGGCATCATGCACCTCGCGGCCCAAGCGCCAACCCGCGGCGGTCGCCTCAGCTCAAACGTTAGGCCGCATAGGGGAACCGCTTGGTGCACGTATCGCAAGGCCTCTTCGCCATCAGCGCCGCCATCGTGCTCGTGTTGGGGTCACTGCACCTTGCATTCACGTTCAGCGGGAAGCGCTTCGATCCGAGAGACGCAGACCTTCTTGCGCGTATGAAGGAGGTTTCTCCGTTCATCACGCGCCAAACCACGATCTGGCGTGCCGGTCAGGGCTTCCACGCCAGTCATAGCTTCGGCGCTATACTTTTCGGGCTGGTGTATCTCTATCTCGCCCTCGAGCCGAGCCACTTCTTGTTCGGGTCGTACTTCCTGCTCGGCCTCGGTCTGCTCTACCTCTTGGCCATGGCCGTGCTTGCGCGCCGGTACTGGTTCAGCATCCCGTTTCGCGGTGTCAGCCTCTCGTGTGTCGCGTATGTAGGCGCGTGGCTCGCGAGTGCGGCCTAACCCTTCGCTCGAGAGGGACCTCCACCGGCAAGGCACTTGGCCCGCGAGGCGCTGTGGTCCATCATCCGCCTCGCGGGCCAAGCGCCTTCCCGGTTCCGGCCCCTCAGCTCAAACGTTAGGCCGCACAGTCGACACCATGCGCATCGTCAAGAGCCAGACCGTGTGTGAATGGGTCAAGGTCTCCCCAATGGAACCAGTTCCCGGGTCAAAGCTTGGCTTCGCGCTGAGCACCCTCGGAGCAGAACCAATCAACGGGCTGCGTGTAGCTCCGACCGACACCGCCAACGGCTGGTACATCTGGTGCGGGAAGGAGATGTCTCGCGAACCCGACTTCTTCTCGCCGTTGCATATCGAGCACATCGCCGAGTACCTTCCGGCCGTCGCGGAGTACCTTGCGCTCCCGCCCGGCTATCGGTTCCTAATTGACGGGTCGAACTACGAGGATGTTTGGTTCGACGAGCAGCTGCTGCAAGAGGCCCCCTGAACCTGGGTTAAGGGCTGTCATTCGCGGCGCGTCGTGTCAACGGTCTCCGCCATCCGTCCAGCAGCCAGTGCGGCCTAACCCTTCGCTGGAGCGGGACCTCCACCGGCATGGCACTTGGCCCGCGAGGCGCTCGCTGTCATCATCCGCCTCGCGGGCCAAGCGCCATCCCGGTTCCGGCCCCTCAGCTCAAACGTTAGGCAGCACGAGAACCGTCATGCGCCACTTCCTCGCGAACTCGGAGCTCGAGTTCAGTGCAATACGAGCGCAAGGCCCCGGCGGTCAGCACGTCAATAAGGCGGCTACTGCGGTTCAACTCCGCTTCGACATCCGAGCTTCTGGCCGGCCCGAGGAGGTCAAGGCTCGGCTTCTACGCAGTTCGGACGGTCGAATCTCCATCGAGGGAGTCGTCGTCATCAAGGCGCAGGGTTCACGCAGCCAAGAGGCCAACAAGGCCGAGGCCCTTGCGAGGCTCAGAGATCTCATCGAGTCGGCCGAACATGTGCCGCGCAAGCGCCGACCAACCAAGCCAACTCTCGCATCCAATCGTCGGCGCCTGGAAGGCAAGTCCAAGAGAGCCGAGGTCAAGTCCGGGCGAGCCAAAGTCGGCGTGTGAGCGAGTCGGTCCAAGCCGCAAGCCGTCAATCTGCAGGCTCGGTGCTGCCTAACCCTTCACTCGAGGCGACCCTCCACGGCTTGGCACTTGGGCCGCGAACCCGTTATCGGTCTCGCGGCCCAAGCGCCAACCCGCGGCGGTCGCCTCAGCTCAAACGTTAGGCCGCACGACCACCAGCATGTCCGTCCCCGTGCACTTGCTGCCGTTCTGGGCTCAGTTCGCCCAAGCCACCAAGCCCGCGGACGACTCGCGCTTCTACGAAGCCTTCTTCTTCGGCGATTGCGAGGCACTGGCCAACGAACTCGCTGAGCTCGTACTTCGCGGCGCCAAGCGAGCTACGGCGGGGTCACTGTGGTCGTTCGAGGC
>NZ_RCHJ01000058.1 GCF_004011805.1 Piscinibacter defluvii | reverse complement strand
GGGCTCGCGGCCCAAGCGCCAACCCGCGGCGGTCGCCTCAGCTCAAACGTTAGGCCTCAGCAACCCACCATGTTTGCCTCGGAAGCAGATCTGCTTGAAGCAATCGCCACTCACGACAAGCTTTTGCGAGAGGTTGCCGCGGGCCGGATGAACTTCGACCAGTTCTGCAATGCCTACAACGACTTCTACGCGTTCTACGCACTGGATGGGCACGAGTCAGACGCAGAGGAACGCATGCTCCTCAAGATGCGCCAAGCGTTGATTGAACCCCATCGAGTCGTTGCCGAGGAGATTCTGTCGCTCGTGTGCGCGGATGGTCATGCTGCGATGAAACAGGAAGTGCGAGAGCCCAACCAGCGAACCCTGGTCTTCTGCTACCAATGCGAATACAGGTTCATTGGGATCGAAGAACCGTTGCCAAGTGACCTGCGTGATGTGCTCGGGCAGAGCGGTTTCACCGTGCCTACCGTAGAAGGCGTTGTAGCCATCCCAGAGCGGGCGCCAAGCAGCGTAGTCTTCAGGCACGGCTGGACGGATGATCGGTGCTGACATCAGGATCAGTGCGAGTTTGAGCGCAGGACGTGTACTGCGAGGCCTAACGTTTGAGCTGAGGCGACCGCCGCGGATTGGCGCTTGGGCCGCGAGCCCGATGATATGCACCACGGGTTCGCGGCCCAAGCGCCAAGCCGTGGAGGGTCGCCTCGAGCGAAGGGTTAGGCCTCGACTCGCGACCGCGCCTGAGCATTGCGACGAGAGAGACAGGCATTGTTCTGCTGGCGTAGCGCTCGACTGGACCAAGCTGAAGCCCGAGGTTTGCTCGCACGGGTGGGGGGACTGGCGTGCGGCTAGGGAGAGAGCGAGGCGTTTCCTTGCTTCCGCGTACCAACAACGGTGAGCCGTCCGCCGAAGGACGGGCGGCCTGCCGGGGCCGATGCGGTACACCGGGTAAGCTCTTTCGAGGTGGCACCAGCCGTCCGAAGACGACGGTTCCGTGGGCCCGAAGCGCGAAGACCTTCCGAGGGTCGAGAAAGTGATGGCCCCGGAGCGCGCCGGCCGTCCGGGCTGAGCGGCTGTTCGGCTTGCTGGCAAGTGACCGGAGCGGGCAAGGCAAACGGGACTTGAAGCCGCTGACGAGCGCGAGGACCGCGGTTTGGCAGTTCGAGGCCTAACGTTTGAGCTGAGGGGCCGGAACCGGCGTGGTGCTTGGCCCGCGAGGCGGACGATAAGGCAGAGCGCCTCGCGGGCCAAGTGCCATGCCGGTGGAGGTCCCGCTCCAGCGAAGGGTTAGGCCGCATTCTCTGATTGCCGAACCTGAGCATCAAGCGCAGTCATGACCTCGTAAGCGGCTCGGCGAAGTGCCTCGCAATTGGCGGCAAAGAGTGGGCGATCGATCGGCTGAGCCAGTACGTCGAAGACCTGGTGACCAGCCACATAGATCGGATGCTTGAGCGGCGCGTAGTGAACCGGGCGAAGTGCATGCTCGGCATGTGCGATAGCTCGACTCCGATAGTCCAGCAGTTGGTTGTGTAGCTGGAGCTGCTCGACTGACAGAACTCGCTTGACCTTCAGCGCCACTGTGGAAGTGGCTTTGGTACTCCTGTCGGCTTCATTCTGGGTGAAGGGTCGCGCATACGCGACTATCGCCGCGCTTAGTAGGGCACGACGGATGGCGACGGCGTCTTCAGCCGGCTTCGCATAGAGGTAGCCAAGCGCCTCTTCGAAGTCGTTGATCGAGAGGATCAACCGAGCAATCTGAGCCCGTAGCTTGTCGTTGTCCACTCTGCGGGCCATATGCGGCCCAACGTTTGAGCTGAGGCGACCGCCGCGGGTTGGCGCTTGGGCCGCGAGGTGCATGATGCCAGCGAGCGCCTCGCGGCCCAAGTGCCAAGCCGTGGAGGGTCGCCTCGAGCGAAGGGTTAGGCGGCATTCGTGGTTCGGAAGCCTTGGACTGCCAGGAGAATGCCAATGACGAGGAAGGCGAGTGCGGAGATGATTGCACAAGGGAGGGACAAGTCCAGGCCGTTCTGTAGAACCGAATGAGCTGGCGCCTTCGGGTCATAGTAGACCGTTACCTTCGAGCCTCTTGGAAAGACCTCAACGGTCTTTGTTGCGAAGGACAAGTTGGTAGCAACAGTCATGAAACTGACGCGATTGCCCGTCAGGCTCTGACCGCCTACAGAATAGACGTAGCGAACCTCAGGGATAGTGCAGCCACCGCTCTCACCACAGTAGACACTGCCCAGCTGCGACGACACTATGCGCCCAGGGACCGAAGGCCATTCGCTAGAGCGCAACGCCTCGTGCAGCAAGCTAGCGAGGTGCCAAAGGAGTGCTATGGACACGGCAACGAATGTCGTTGCGAAGAATCGTGCAGTGTGGCGCTTCATATTGCCAACCAAGTTGTGCGGGGCAGGCGAGCAGGCGACTCTGGCGATGGTCAAGTGGGTTTGGCATCCACAATAGTGGGGAAGCGGTGCACGCGCCTCGGGTATGCCGCCTAACGTTTGAGCTGAGCGGACCGCACCGGCAAGGCAGACTGGCCCTGGAGGAGACAATACCAGCACTGGCTCCGGAAGGGCCAGGCTGCCTTGCCGGTGAGGGTCCGCTCGAGCGAAGGGTTAGGCCTCGCCGCTATGCGCTTGGGCCGTGATGGGTTCTCGGCTCTCAAGAGATGTCTTTGAACAGTCTGCTTCCTACGGTTGTCTGGCGCGGGACACTGAACTGGCGGTGCACTCCGTAAGAATAGCCTCCGCACGGTGCTTGGCGAAGCGGGAGCAGGTGCCTGAGGTCCGAGGCGCGGCAGACTGGCGGCGGCGGTGCGTGCCGGGGAGGACTCTTTCGAGACGGCGCTGAACGCTGGCTTGACCTTGCAATGCGTGCTGCTACTTCCTCCGGCGCGTGTTCCAGTCGGTTCCGTCTGCGACTACCCCAATGATGCAACCGAGCGCGACCAGAAGCGCTTGCGCGAGTACCAAGTCTTGGCTCGGAAACAGCTTCGCCAAGGCTCCGGCCACGAGTAGGCCGACGACGGTCCCGATTGCTGCTCCAACTACCATGGCGTGTTGCGAGGCCTAACGTTTGAGCTGAGCGATGAGCGCCGGGATAGCGCTTGGCCCGCGAGGCGAATGATGGACCACAGCGCCTCGCGGGCCAAGTGATATGCCGGTGACGACGCCGAACTCGAAAGCTACAAACAAGCTGGCCGCATCGGTTCCGCCGAGGCTGTGAGAAGGATCAAACAAGTCATCAAGGGTCAGTAGCCAGTAACAGCATCCCAGCCTGTCGCCCCAAGCGCCTGCCTCCAAACTGAGGCCTAACCCTTCGCTGGAGCAGGACCTCCACCGGCATGGCACTTGGCCCGCGAGGCGCTGCCGGTCTATGCTCCGCCTCGCGGGCCAAGCACCATCCCGGTTCCGGCCCCTCAGCTCAAACGTTAGGCGTCGCACGTCACCTGCTGAGCGTCGCTGTGCGTCTGCAAGACCGCTGTACCAGGTTCAGTTCACCGGGTGCGACGGTGCCCCGGCCGTCACTGCTTCAACTGAAACGTTGCATCCCCTCAGCAGGCGCACCAACGCGAGTCGGCGCTACTACACTTGTTCGCGTCTCCTTCATGGCAATGCGCCCGAGGCGCCTATGCTTCAGCTCCGCCCATCCTGCGAGTGTTGCAACGTGAACCTCCCACCGGAGGCATCCATCGCTCGAATCTGCTCCTTCGAATGCACCTTCTGTGAGAGTTGTGCCAGCGCCAAGCTCGGTGGCCGGTGCCCGAACTGCGGAGCGGAGTTGGTTCGCCGCCCCATCCGGCCGGCGGGCAAGCTAGCGGAGTATCCGCCCTCAGCCGAACGAGTGTTCAGACCACAAGGTTGCTCGGCTAGCTCGTAGTGGCGCTCGCTGCACGCAACGCGACGCCTAACCCTTCACTCGAGGCGACCCCCACCGGCTGCGCGCTTGGGCCGCGAGGCGCTCGCTGGCATCATGCACCTCGCGGCCCAAGCGCTCCGCCGCCGGGGTCGCCTCAGCTCAAACGTTGGGCCTCATAGCAACCGTTGGCTCGTGCGTGGCGTTCCAGCGAAGCCGGCGCGCCTGCAGCACTCGCTTGAGCCACCCAGTTCCGCTCAGAACCGGCAACTTCGCACCGTTAGGTGCCTGCTTTACCTTCGACCGGTCGTTCTCCCGCGACGAGTCAGCCTATGCTGGGGCTCACCTGTGTGCGCTACGTCAGCAAGGGCCTGTGCCTTGGTCGTCCGGCCCGTTGATCGATCTCACGCTGAAAGGTCGCAATGTGGTTCCTTGTTAGCGTGGTCAAGGGCAGCAAGCACTTCGAGCCGGAGTCTCAGGTCGGCAATCGCGTGCTGATATCCGACACAACGGACATGACCATCTCCGCCAGGTCAACGGGAGACGGCTACCGATTCGAAGCGCGCAAGGGCACAGAGACGTTCATCATCAAAGACTTCACCGGGGCACAACCGGTTGGCAGTCTGGCCGCAAAGTTCGCTGCTCTGGCCCAAAGCATGGGGGCGCTCGCGCTATCGGAGTCGTGAGCACGTCGGGCGAGGCCTAACCCTTCGCTCGAGAGGGACCTCCGCCGGCAAGGCACTTGGCCCGCGAGGCGCTTCAGGTCATCATCCGCCTCGCGGGCCAAGCGCCTTTCCGGCTACGGCCCCTCAGCTCAAACGTTAGGCCGCACGAAACGAACCACATGCGACTCCTCGGCCCAGAGGCTGCATCAGCGGTGCACTGCGAGCGCATCCTGCGCACGTTGCCGCGTTGGTTCGGAATCGAGCAATCGTGGCTGGAGTACGCAGCGGACTCTGAGCGATTTCCAACTTTTATCGCCGCTGAAGCGGCACCCGTCGCGTTCCTCACCGTACGAGAGCACTTCTCCGAGAGTTGGGAGGTTCACTGCATCGCAGTAGAAGCCAGCTACCGCGGGCAAGGCGTTGGGCGCAAACTGCATGAACACGTCGAGTCTTGGCTCCGAGCCAAAGGTGTTCGCCAACTGCAGGTCAAGACTTTGGCCGCCAACCATCCGAGCCCAGAGTACGCTCAGACGAGGAACTTCTACGCAAGCCTGGGCTACACGCCGCTGGAAGTCTTCCCTACTCTTTGGGGCCCGTCGTTGCCTGTGCTGCAACTGGTCAAGTCCCTGCGCGCGCCGGAGAGTGCGGCCTAACCCTTCGCTCGAGGCGACCCTCCACGGCTTGGCACTTGGGCCGCGAGGCGCTTGTTCTTATCATCCGCCTCGCGGCCCAAGTGCCAACCCGCGGCGGTCGCCTCAGCTCAAACGTTAGGCCTCCGAGGGCGGCAACTGAGGCCACTCCAAATTTCGGCGCGGAGGTGTCATGTTCGATCACGTGGGTTTCGGGGTCTCCAACCTGGCGGAGAGCAAAGCGTTCTTCCTCAAGGCGCTTGAACCACTGAGGGTTTCACTCGTGATGGAAGGTGCGTACGGGGTCGGCATCGGGCAGAACAACAAGCCATCGCTGTGGCTTCACCAAACGCAAGGCCCTACAGCCCCGCTCCACATTGCCTTCGCTGCCGCTAGCCGCGCGGAAGTCGACGCCTTCTACAAGGCTGCGCTCGCCGCCGGCGGCATAGACAACGGAGCGCCTGGCCTGCGTCCTCACTACCACCCGAACTACTACGGAGCCTTTGTCATCGGCCCCGACGGTCACAACGTCGAAGCTGTGTGCCACAAGCCGAAGGCCTAACCCTTCGCTGGAGCGGGACCTCCACCGGCATGCCACTTGGCCCGCGCGCCGTTGTGGTCCATCATCCGGCGCGCGGGCCAAGCGCCATCCCGGTTCCGGCCCCTCAGCTCAAACGTTAGGCCGCAGAAGCCGGCACCTATGCCCCTCACCTGCCGCAAAGCCGAAGCGCCGGACTTCTCCGCTCTTCAGCAGATGCTGGAGCTCTATCAGTACGAGCTCTCTGACATCTGGCACCAGGAACCCGACGCGCAGGCTCGATACGGGTATGACTTAAGCCGCTACCAGCAAGCAAGTCGCTTCTTCGCTCATGTTGCCCTGCAGGGTTCGCAGTACGTCGGCTTTGCTTTGGTTGCCCCGGCTTGCGTCACTCTAGCGGAAGGCTCATGGATGGAGCAGTTCTTCATCCTGAAGCGCCACCGCAGGGGTGGGGCCGGGCT
>NZ_RCHJ01000057.1 GCF_004011805.1 Piscinibacter defluvii | reverse complement strand
CGGGTCGAAGGAGCCGCCACCTCAGCTCATGCGTTCAACAGACTCCGGGACATCGCCGCAGGAGACACCATGGCCGTTTACGTGATCGCCGACATCGAAGTACTTGATCAAGTTCTGTTTGAAGAGTACCGACAGAAGGTCCCCGCAACCATTGCCGCCCACGGTGGGCGCTACCTGGCACGCGGTGGCGCAACCCAGGTTCTTGAGGGCTCCTGGTCTCCAAAGCGCAGCGTCATTCTCGAGTTCCCGGACATGGAGCGCTTTCAAACGTGGTGGAACTCACCCGAGTACGCTCCACTGCGCACGCTCCGTCAAAGAGCGACGAACTCGAACCTGGTAGTCACACAAGGCTTGTAGTCTAGTAGGCACGCGAGTGCGGCCTAACCCTTCGCTCGAGGCGACCCTCCACGGCTTGGCACTTGGGCCGCGAGCCCGTGGTGCATATCATCGGGCTCGCGGCCCAAGCGCCAACCCGTGGCGGTCGCCTCAGCTCAAACGTTAGCCGTCACAACCACGACCGCGGCGGCGGCCGCGCATTGAAGACGTACACTTCCGGCGTCGCTCAATCCAGACGAGCTTCAAGAACATGATCAAGCTTCGGTCAGTCGAGATCGAAAACTTCCGATCGATCATTGCGAAGCCGTTGAGGGTCACCTTTGACGACCTCACGGTGATAGTTGGGCCAAACAACTGTGGCAAGTCCAACATTCTCCGGGCGCTGCAGTTGTTCTTCACTGGCTCCGTCGAAGGACTTCCTTACGCATCAGAGCGTGACTACCCCAAGAGCGGCGAACTGAACAAGAGCGCTCAAACCAAGATCACGCTCACTGTCTCCTACGAACCGACGAAAGAAATATCACTTAAGCGTTCGCTTGATGAGCTTGAGAAGGCGTCGGACCAGCAGCGACTCGATGACGATCAAATCTCCTTACGACTCTCGTATTCCAAGAACGGAGTCGAGTCTTGGCAGTTCCTTGGCAAGAAGGGCGTTCGCAACATCAAGAAGGAGCTGATCTTCAAGGTCCGCGATTCGCTCCTTCAGTCCGTCATCTTCAAGTACATACCCGTCGGAAGAGACTCGCTCGAGAGCATTACGAGTGAGATCAGCACGGAGCTAATTCGGACCATCTTCAGCGGGTGGAGCGGTGCAGTAAAGAAGCGCCAGGAAATTAACGAAGCAATCGCGACGCTACTCGCCCGCCTAACACCGGAACTACAGACGTCGTCGGATTCAGTTACCGGATCGATCCAAAAGGTCTTTGCAGAGGTCAAGAAGCTGGAACTGCGCCTTCCCTTCTCGAATCTGGAGGAAATGCTGCCGAATCTGACGCCGGTTATCAGCGACACAGCTGAGACCGGCCTGAAGTCCAAGGGCGCCGGAATACAGACAAGTAGCCTACTATTCTTGCTGAAGTATCTCGCGGACAATCATCCGCAGCGACACAACGCGCGCCAAACCTTCATATGGGCAGTAGAAGAGCCGGAGTCCTTCCTGCATCCCACGAAGCAAAAAGCCATGGCCGATATGCTGCGCGGCTTCTCCAAGGAAGTGCAGACCGTCATCACCACACACTGCGGCCATTTCGTCCCCCGAACAGAAGCAGGAGCCGCATCGTATGTTGTCGATAAGGCATCTGCGAAGCCATGGAGCACGGAGGTCGTAGGCCAAGACTACGAACTCGCACGGCAGACACTCGGCATATCGCTGCTAGATTCAATGATGCTGTACCCGGTGAACTTGGTAGTGGAGGGCCCGAGCGACGAAATACTTCTGCAGGGAGCCCTTCGCCAGCTCGATGGAAAGCACGCGCTCTCTCCGCTCGACGTGAAGTGCTTCCCAGCCAGCAATGCGACGTCCGCTACCTACCTCTTTGAGTCTTTGGTGACCTTCTCAACCGGTGACACGACGGTAAAGCTGGTGATCGACGGCGACAAGGCTGGACTCGCGGCACTTGAGGGACTTCTTGGTCGAGCAAAGCGCGATGGCATCAAGTGGAAGGCGAATGACGACTACTTCCAGCTAGCTCTCGATGTCGAGAACTTGCTGTCTGACCGCGTCAAACGGGCACTTCATGCCGAGCGACCTGCCCAAGTGCAACTGATCGAAGACGTTCACAAGAATATCAAGAGTTTCCGGGTGGTAGAGAACAAGAAGGCCAACGCGGCGCGCGCGCTTGAACTGTCGGACGAGGCAGATCTTGGAGAGTTCAAGTTGCTCTTCGATCGAATCTCCGATTCACTAATCTAGGCCCGGAACGGGCATGATCCGCACTCGACGCGAACTGACGGCTAACCCTTCGCTCGAGCGGACCTCCACCGGCAAGGCACTTGGGCCGCGATGCGGTTTGGGTCATCATCCGCCTCGCGGCCCAAGTGCCTTGCCGGCGGCGTCCGCTCAGCTCAAACGTTAGGCGTCGTGCCTGGCACCAGTCGTGCCCTACCAACTTCTTGCTGATGCAGTTCTTCTCCTCCACTTCGGAGTTGTGCTCTTCGTGGTGGGAGGTCTTGTCGTTGTCCTCGCAGGAAACTGGCTCCGTTGGCGTTGGGTCAACGCCTGGTGCTTCAGGCTGGCGCATCTCGCGGCTATCGCAGTTGTCGTCGTTCAAGCCTGGCTGGGGCAACTCTGCCCACTCACAACGCTTGAATCTTGGCTTCGTGTCCAGGCCGGCGCTGCGGCTTACGAGAAGAGCTTCATCGAGTATTGGCTCCAGAGGCTCATCTTCTACGAGGCGCCGTTCTGGGTGTTCATAGCCGCCTACACAGCGTTCGCGCTACTGGTCTTGCTGGCTTGGTGGCGTTATCCGCCGCACCATGGCCGCGGCACGAGCAACGACGCCTAACCCTTCGCTCGAGCGGACCCTCTCCGGCATGCCACCCCGGCCGCCCAGTGCGGTTTACCATGTTGCACCGGGCGGCCGGGGCGTCATGCCTCCGTGGGCCGCTCAGCTCAAACGTTAGCCGTCACACGAGAACCAACGTGCCCATCGAATCGCCGAATCACGATCGCAGAACGGCACTGGCCGGGGCGGTAGCGCTGATCTTTGGCGCATTCCAGTCCACCGCTCGAGCGCAGAGCAACGGTACGGAGCCGGAAAGGCGGTGGTACGAGGCGGCAGCAGAGATGAAGCGCCTCGCGGAGTCTTGGGGTGATCAATCGTACGGAGCTGTACTTGTACTCAATGGCGCGCTCGTAGGAGAAGGTCCGAGTCGGGTCGTCACGAACCAGAATCCTGACGCTCACGCTGAGCGCGAGGCCATTCGCGATGCTCAGCGCAGGCTCGGTCGAGAAAAGCTCCAAGGCGCCATCCTGTACTCCACGTCGCGCCCGTGCAGCCTGTGCGAGTCGGCAGCAGCGCGAGCCGGAGTCAGCCGCATGTTCTTCGGGCCCTCGCTCACAGACGCCGGAGCTCCCAGCCAGGCCAGCCAGTGACGGCTAACCCTTCGCTCGAGCGGACCTCCACCGGCAAGGCGCTTGGGCCGCGAGGCGCTCACGCCTATCATGCGCCTCGCGGCCCAAGCGCCTCGCCGGTGGCGTCCGCTCAGCTCAAACGTTAGGCCTCGACTTCGAAGCGATAGCGTGTCTCATTGAGTGCGCTCATTGCACAGCCCTGTTTGTCGCTCTCCCAAGCCCCCTAGGGATGGTTTCACGAAGTCGCACAACTATCGTGCAGTCGCCCGGTGCAATCTCTGCGCTGGGCGTACCAGAAGGAGCGTCATATGGCTGCGGTTTCCAAGTACCACATACTCGTCTACGGTGGGCCGGACGGCTATCAAACGAACAGAGCGCAGATCGCCTTGTACGGAACATCCGGGTCAACCATCGCCTACGTGCGTTTCAACGACCCAGGGATGGCCTTCGAAGCTGACGCCAGCGCCGGCGGAATCATCAAGATGCACTTGCCGAGCACGATGTTCCAGAGCGTCCTCGACATCCTTCGGAACGAGAAGCCGGTCCAAATCTACTTCGCCTCCGGCAGAGCCTTCTTCGGAACTGGAACTACCGAACCTGTAGGCGAGGGCGAGGCCTAACCCTTCGCTCGAGCGGACCCTCTCCGGCATGCCACCCCGGCCGCCCAGTGCGGTTTACCATGTTGCACCGGGCGGCCGGGGCATCATGCCTCCGCGGGCCGCTCAGCTCAAACGTTAGGCCGCAGATCATGAGTCACGCAGACCTCGCAGCGCTCTTCTCTCAGCTTGCCGATGAGGAACTGTCCGCACGCGTCGCCTCGGGAGGACTGACAGAAGAGGCCAATAGCCTGGCTACCGCCGAACTCAGATCGCGTGGGCTTCCCGTTCCTGAACCAACTCCTGAACTCGTGAGCGCAAACGAGGAGTACCTCGGTGACATGGTCTACCTTGAACGCAGCCTAGATCCGACCGAAGCCCACCTGCTATGTTCGTGTCTTAGATCAGCTGGCATTCACGCCACCGCTGGAGACACCAATATCGTTCAGGCGCACTCGCTCATGGCAATTGCGGTTGGTGGAGCAGGCGTTCGTGTCCCGAGTACGCAACTGCTCGAGGCCCGAGAAGTAGTAGCTGCATTTCGCCGAGGAGAGTTCGAACTTGGCGACGACTTCGATCCCAACAAAACTGCGGCCTAACCCTTCGCTCGAGGCGACCCTCCACGGCTTGGCACTTGGGCCGCGAGGCGCTCGCTGGCATCATGCACCTCGCGGCCCAAGCGCCAACCCGTGGCGGTCGCCTCAGCTCAAACGTTAGGCCTCGCAGCAAACACGCGGACGACTCATGATGGGAATGACGAATACCGACTGGCTGACCTTGGCTCTCGTCGTCATTACAGCGATCTACGCGTGGGCTACGTTTCGAATCCTCCGTGCGAACGAGGCGGTAGTCTCGGCCATGAAAGAGCAAACTGAAGCTCAGCTTCGGCCCTACGTGGTCGCGTCGGTGGCCCCAAGGATCGGCACGACGCTCATGTTGCTAGAGATTCAGAACGCAGGTAGGTCGCCCGCGACGAACCTACGCCTGCGAATGGACAAGGACTTCTATCCACACGCCGAGAAGCGCGATGGAGAGAACATTGCAGCGCTCTCTGCCTTTACTGAACCCATCGAGAGTCTTGCGCCAGGGACTCGAATGCAGTTCATCCTTGGCGTAGGTGGAACCATCTTCGCGCCAGGCGTGGCCGATTCTCTATGCCCCAAGGTCTTCACCGTTAGCGCGACTTACGAGCACGCGGGTCGGGCGTACGACGAGGAGCACACGATAGATCTACGCCCAATGCTCCGCAGCGCCGCGATGCAAGATCCAGTGGCCGAGGAGGTCAAGCGTCTTCGGGAGTCGCTTGAAAAGCTGCTCAAGCGCTGAAAGCGAGGCCTAACCCTTCGCTCGAGGCGACAGCCACCGGCTTGGCGCTTGGCCCGCGCACCGGCCAGTGTCATCATCCGCCGCGCGGGCCAAGCGCCAACCCGGCTGCTGCGCCTCAGCTCAAACGTTAGGCCTCACAGCCGGCTCGCGCGGTGGGAAGATGGGAGCTACGCAGCTACAAGCAGGAGGTGGTCCATGAGACGATTCCGTTTCCTCTGTCTTGTCGCAATCGGTCTGGCGGTACAGCCTTGCATCGCCGCGCCTGTCCCGGCGAACCTGCTCGCCGCCTACGGTGGAGAGTATTCGGCCAAGTGCAGCGATCCATCGGCTCTGCGTGCGCGGGTGTCAAAGGAGGGGCTGACTCTCGTGCGCGGCTCGAAGTCCATCACTGGCGTGTTTGAGATGGAGGCGCTGTCCTACATGGGCAACTCCCCACCCGCAGGCTACGAAACCACTTTGATGAGCAACGCCAAGGGCGTTGGCAGCATCGTCTTCATCATGTACAGGTCAAAGAACGGTCCGATGGTTGACCTCGACACCGATCCACCTGTCCTAAAGCGAGTGGGAATCGCCCAAAGGGGGACGGTGAAGTACAAGAAGTGCTGAAGTCGCGCCCATTGAAACAACGTGCCAAGTCACGAGGTGAGGCCTAACCAGTCACTCGAGGGGACCTCCACCGGCAAGGCACTTGGGCCGCGAAGCGCCGAGGTACATGTTGCGCCTCACGGCCCAAGCGCCTTGCCGGCTCCGGCCCCTCAGCTCCAACGTTAGGCCTCGAGCAAACCGCTCAGGCCCTCGCAAGCCATGTTTGATCACGTTGTC
>NZ_RCHJ01000056.1 GCF_004011805.1 Piscinibacter defluvii | reverse complement strand
AACCCTTCGCTCGAGGCGACCCTCCACGGCTTGGCACTTGGGCCGCGAGCCCGCGGTGCCTATCATCGGTCCCGCGGCCCAAGCGCCAACCCGCGGCGGTCGCCTCAGCTCAAACGTTAGGCCTCAAGTGACCCAAGCAGTAGCGTCTCGTCCCAATCAAGCTCTTGGCTTCGTCGCGTGGTTGGCGCTTTGCGTCGCCACCAGCAGCATCGGCGCTCTCGCGTCTGCCAACGCGCGGACCTTCTACGCCGATCTGGTTCGCCCGGTATGGGCGCCACCAGGCTGGGTCTTCGGGCCGGTATGGTCGGCTCTCTTCCTGGCCATGGCTGTAGCAGCCTGGTTGGTCTGGCGCGTACCTCAGCCGAGCAAGGCTCGGTCAGCCGCCCTCAGCTTGTTCGTCGCGCAGCTCGTCGCCAACGCGCTGTGGAGTTGGCTGTTCTTTGCGTGGCACCTTGGTGGTCTGGCCTTCGCAGAGGTGCTGCTTCTTTGGCTGCTCATCGCCTCAACGCTCATCGCCTTCTGGCGCGTCAAGCCAGCCGCCGGCTTGCTTCTGGTGCCTTACCTTGCGTGGGTCACCTTTGCCTCGGCACTGAACTACACGCTCTGGCAACTGAATCCCACCATCCTGGGCTGAGCTGCTGCGAGTTGAGGCCTAACCCTTCACTCGAGGCGACCCTCCACGGCTTGGCACTTGGGCCGCGAGGCGTGCACCTCGCGGCCCAAGCGCCAACCCGCGGCGGTCGCCTCAGCTCAAACGTTAGGCGTCAGATGCCACCGCCGCGCCGCCTTCCCCATCTCAGTCTTGTTCTGTCGCTAGTCGCAACTCTTGCTGGTTGTGCAAGTACGACAGTCACGGTTCAGCCGTCGCCACAGGCGCCGGTATGCAGCGGCACATCGTCGGCGCTCGTGCTCTGGTCCCCGCGCTGGCGCCCCGATCAGAAGGACGTTGTTGCACGCGAAGCTGCCGCGGCAAAGGGACTAAACGACTTCTTTACCCAATCAGGTTGCTTCGCCAGTGCCGAGTTGCGGCGAGTCCCAAGCCTGGCTTCGCTGACCCTCAGCGCCATTCCAGAGCAAGTGGCGAGTTCTCGGTTCAAGGTGCTTGGCGTCGAGGTTCGCGAACTGGGTCCAGTGGTCAAGCTACTTTCCTCTGCCGCGCTCGTAGAGGGCGGCACCGAGGTCGTCCTGCGGATCACCGAATTCTCGCCAGACTCTGGCGCAAGTCTTCGAGAGTTCACGGTCCATTGGAGTGACGGTGGCGCCGGCGTCGTCAAAGGAGTTGCCAGCCTTCCCAACGACATGCAGGCCGCCCTGCGCGCAGCCCTACAGCCCGGCTCTACTACGAGGTGACGCCTAACCCTTCGCTCGAGGCGACCCTCCACGGCTTGGCACTTGGGCCGCGAGGCAGTTGTTCATATCATCCGCCTCACGGCCCAAGCGCCAACCCGCGGCGGTCGCCTCAGCTCAAACGTTAGGCGTCGCAAGCCACCTCTTGAGCGTCAGTGTTCGACCGCGAGACCGCTGTACCAGGTTCACTTCGCCAGGCGAAATGTTGGCGCGGCCGTCACCGCTTCAACTGAAACGTTGCTCCCCCTTAGCAGGCGCATCAACGCGAGTCTGCGCTACTACACTTGTTCGCATCTCGTTCATGGCATAACGCCCGAGGCGCCCATGCTCCAGCTCCGCCCGTCCTGCGAGTGTTGCGATGTGAACCTTCCACCAGAGGCATCCAATGCTCGAATCTGCTCCTTCGAATGCACCTTCTGTGAGAACTGTGCCAGTGCCAAGCTCGGTGGCCAGTGCCCAAACTGCGGCGGGGAGTTGGTTCGTCGCCCCATCCGGCCGGCGGGGAAGCTAGCCAAGTTTCCGCCCTCAGCCGAACGAGTGTTCAAACCACAAGGTTGCTCGACTAGCTCGTAGTGGTGCTCGCTGCACGCAACGCGACGCCTAACCCTTCACTCGAGGCGATCCCCACCGGCTGCGCGCTTGGGCCGCGAGGCGCTCGCTGGCATCATGCACCTCGCGACCCAAGCGCTCCGCCGCCGGGGTCGTCTCAGCTCAAACGTTAGGCGTCATGCAAGCCGCTAGGGCGGGGCGCGAACCAGCTGTCGCGTACGCGTCAGCGGCCGCTCGGAACCGGCGGTAGCTTCGGGCTCTTGCTACCCGGAGAGTGCATGAGTACCTTCCTTAATCCCGTCCGCCTCGCAAAGGTTACTGGCACGTACCATTGGCGCGAGGATGCGCGGTTTGATCATGAGTACTACGAGTCGGCGCACGCGCGGCTGACCACCCATCTACTCGCGCCGCTTGATCTGGTTCGCTTCGAGTGCGACAGAACTGTCGGCCCCGGGCCCTGGCAGCCTGGCATCGTCGTCGCTACGTCCAATGCGTACTTCCAGTCTGTTGCTGCTGCCCACGAAGCCCTATCCAGGGTTGGCGCAGAGTTGGCCGCGGACTTGCCCAACTACACGAACATTCGACCCGTACTTCACGTGTCGGAGGTTCTTGCGCACGCGAGGTGACGCCTAACCCTTCACTCGAGGCGACCCTCCACGGCTTGGCGCTTGGGCCGCGAGGCGCTCGCTGGCATCATGCACCTCGCGGCCCAAGCGCCAAGCCGCGGCGGTCGCCTCAGCTCAAACGTTAGGGCGCTCAGAACCCACGCACCACTCCGTAGCGAGAAGGAATCATGAGCATCGAGCGCATCAAAGAGTCCCTTCGGCAGGTTGCCCAGCATTTCGCGGAACACCCTCAGGATGCGCTGTCGCAGGACAGGCCGGCCACATCTGTGCTCGAGTCTGGCCTGCGTTGCCGCGCCGAAGGGCCCAACGGTACGGTATTGGTGAGTGACATGCCGGCTCCGGTCGGAGGCACCGGGAGCGCTCCGTCGCCTGGCTGGCTGCTGCGCGCCGCGCTTGCAAACTGCGATGCGACCCTTATCGCCATGCGAGCCGCCCAACTCGGAATTGTCCTCACGCACCTAGAGGTCGCGGTCGGGAGCGAGTCCGACGATCGAGGTCTTCTCGGACTTTCCGACTCTGTGCCGCCGGGCCCGCTGAGCGTCAGCGTCGTTGTCCGCATTGCCGCTGAAGGTGCATCTCCGGACCAACTCCACGAGTTGGTCCGGTGGGCCGAAAAGCACTCCCCGGTCAGCGATGCCGTTCGCAGGGCCGTACCGGTCACAACGCAAGTCACAGTTCAGTAGTTGGTCCGCGAGAGCGCCCTAACCCTTCGCTCGAGCGGACCTCCACCGGCAAGGCACTTGGGCCGCGAGGCGCTCAGGCCTATCATGCTCCTCGCGGCCCAAGCGCCTTGCCGGTGGCGTCCGCTCAGCTCAAACGTTAGGCCGCATGAGAACCGTCGAAGCGTCTCGCTGCACTCTTGAACCCCTGGTGGTGGCTCATGCCCACGAGATGTTTGCGGTGCTCTCCGACCCGGCCATCTACGAGTTCGAGAACGAACCGCCGCCGTCGGAGGCTTGGCTCGCAGAGCGCTATGCAAGGCTTGAGCGTCGTGCCTCCTCGGACGGAAGCCAATTCTGGCTCAACTGGGTCTTGCGCTTGCCCGGTGGCGAGCTTGCGGGCTATGTCCAGGCGTCGGTGCTGCGCTCAGGGGCTGCACTGGTCGCGTACGAGTTGGCCAGTAGCCATTGGCGCAAGGGCATCGGCAGTTGCGCCGTATCGGCCATGCTCGAAGAACTTCAGACGAACTACGGTGTCAGCCTATTCGCAGCCGTGCTCAAGGCCGCCAACTACAGGTCCCTCGGGCTGCTGCGTAGCCTCGGTTTCCAATCCGCCTCGCCGCAGCAAGTGGTTGAGTTCGGTGCGGAGCCCGACGAGGCGGTCATGGTCATGCCGGCTGCTTCCACCGGGCATGCGGCCTAACCCTTCGCTCGAGTGGACTCGCTCCGGCATGGCACGTGGCCCGCCTACCGGTGTGGTACATCATCCGTCCGGCGGGCCAAGCGCCATGCCTACGCTCGCCCCTCAGCTCAAACGTTAGGCCGCAAGGACAACCACAGTGCACTCCTCCATCCGTAAGCCACAAGTCTGCGTTCTCGGCAGTGCGGAGCCTGGCTCCGCTGCGTACGAGCTGGCTGGTCAAGCCGGTGCATTGCTCGCGCAGCACGGCGTCACGCTGGTAAGTGGCTGCGGCAGCCCAGCCACACGGGTCGCTGCGGAGCGCGCCGTCGCGTCAGGTGGTCTGGTGCTAAGCATCGTTCCGCCCGATCAAATGCCACCGCCGGACTGGCCGGCTACCGTTGTTGTGCCATGCGGCATGGGCGATGCGCGCAACCTGCTCATGGCACTGTCCGGAGATGCCTGTCTCGTCATCGGCGGTCGCGCCGGCACCATCTCCGAGGTGTGTCTTGCTTGGCTTCACAAGCGCCCGCTCCTGCCGCTCGTCGGCTGTGGTGGTTGGTCAGAGTCCTTGCCGAGCAATCCACCCGACGAGCGCCAGAACTCTCCAATCCTTCCCTGGGCAACGGTTGGCGAGCTCGAGCATCAGCTTCGCAAGCTTCAAATCATCCGCTGAGCGTTGGTGTCGGCACGCATTGCGGCCTAACCCTTCGCTCGAGTGGACCCGCACCGGCATGGCACTTGGCCCGCGAGGCTCCTCAGGTCATCATCCGCCTCGCGGGCCAAGCGCCATGCCGGCGCGGTCCCCTCAGCTCAAACGTTAGGCCTCACAAATTCCACCAATGCGCCCCTCTACAGTTCTTGCGTTCGCACTCTTCTGCTGCGGCACAGCTAACGGCGCAGAATTCCCAGTGCTAGTTGAAACGTTCACTACTCCTGTACTGGCCGGCGTACAGCTGTCGCTCAAACGGAGCTTCGACCAGGGTCGACTCGGACAAGCGCAATTTGACTGCCTCATGTCGATCCCGTCTTCACGTTTCCAACCCACGGTGCGCGCTCTTCTGGAGGAGTCTCTTATGCCAAATGAACTTGAAGCTGCAGAGCGCTTCTTCTCCACCGAATCCGGTCGCGCCTACGCGAAGCAAGGCTTGGCCGGCGTGTACACCGCGGTTGGGTCCGTTCCGCCAGAACCCGTGCCGCAGCTCTCAAGCAGCGACCAAGTCGCCATTGCTCAGTTCTCTGCGTCAACTGCTGGCAAGCGGCTCATCCACGACAAGGCGCTTGAGAGTCCCGAAGCTCGCCAGAAGTTGGCTGCCGCTATCCGCTCTGCCGCTGAGCCGTGCCGCCACGCCCAGTGAGGCCTAACCCTTCGCTCGAGCAGACTCGCTCCGGCATGGCACTTGGCCCGCGAAGCCGTGGTTCGCATTGTCGGCCTCGCGGGCCAAGCGCCACGCCTGCGCTCGCTGCTCAGCTCAAACGTTACGCAGCACAGGAGAACGAGTGGCTAGTGTTCCGCCGAACGACGAACCATTTGAGGTCAGAGTCCTCGGCCCGAACGACGTGGCGACGGTTCGCGCAATGCTCGCTATGTTCGGCCGCGAGTTCGACGATGAGCACGCGTATAGCAGCAGGCAACCGAATGATCGCTACCTTCAGCGCCTGCTCGACAGCGACACCTTCGTCGCCATTGTCGCCCTGACCGGCACCAGAGTCATCGGTGGGCTGGCAGGCTACGTCCTGCCGAAGTTCGAGCAGGCCCGCTCGGAGTTCTACATCTACGACCTGGCAGTCGAGGAGGCTCACCGTCGGCGCGGTGTCGCCTCGAGCCTGATCGAACGGCTCAAGAAGCTCGCCGTAGCCCGAGGCATCTACGTCATCTTTGTTCAGGCTGACCTAGGCGACGATCCTGCGATCGCCCTGTACACCAAGCTGGGCGTTCGTGAAGACGTCCTTCACTTCGACATTGCGCCCAGCGCGGGTGCTGCCTAACCCTTCGCTCGAGAGGGACCTCCGCCAGCAAGGCACTTGGGCCGCGAGGCGCTCGTGGTCTATGCTGCGCCTCGCGGCCCAAGCGCCTTGCCGGCTCCGGCCCCTCAGCTCAAACGTTAGGCAGCATATTCCAATGTCGATCTACTCCGACGCTGTAGAGGCCGCTTGGCAACTCCTCGTAGATTGGGTGGCCGGAGGTCGACTCACTCCTCGAAACGAGGAGGACGTTCAGTGCTTTCTCTATCACGGGTTGGTTTCGCACCTGCAAGACGCCCGTGCAATTCGAACCAAGGCGAGCAGCGGGAGCCGGCGATGTCCCGCTCGCTGTTGAACCGTGACCGGTGACGGCTCCTCGGTGGACATGCT
>NZ_RCHJ01000055.1 GCF_004011805.1 Piscinibacter defluvii | reverse complement strand
GGGTCGAAGGAGCCGCCACCTCAGCTCATGCGTTCAACAGACTCCGGGACATCGCCCGGGGCGTGGAAGGCACTTGATTGTCAAGTTGTTGGAGTTGGCGCCGGGGACATCGACATCGCAGTCCTTGCCGCTCAGCAAGTCATCTCACCGACTGATGTTCTTGAACCAACGACGCGCCACATCTACCTCAGTCAAGATGCCTACTTCTTGGGCTTTCCCTACGGGCTCCATGCCGAGGTCGGCGCGCTCAACGCGCAGTTCCCAATCCCACTGGTGAAAAGAGGCTGCGTTTCGCAGATCGAGCTAGTTGGGGGCGGGGCACGGTATCTCTTGCTCGATGGCCACAACAATCCTGGCTTCTCTGGCGGCCCGGTGGTGTACGCCGTGGACAACAAGGGACCCGCTAACAAGGTCGCTGCTGTCGTCTCCGGTTTCAAGTTTGCCTGGGATCAGGTCTATCTCAAGGACCAGCTCACCGATCTAGCCGTCAAGTACAACACGGGCATCGTCATTGCGTACTCCATCGAACACGCCATGGAGCTCATCCACGCCAACCCCATCGGGGCCAAGATCGCGTGAAGATGCCTAACCCTTCGCTCGAGCGGACCTCCACCGGCAAGGCACCTGGGCCGCGCGGAGCCCACTGCGTTCATCATGCACCGCGCGGCCCAGGTGCCTTGCCGGTGGCGTCCGCTCAGCTCAAACGTTAGGCGTCTCACATGGCCGCAGATCATGCCGACACAGCGCTTGAAGGCTTCCTGGAACTGGAACGTCGATTCCAGAACTTCACACGCACCATTCCAGTTGCCACCGAGCACCTGCGCGTCCACTCGCCAGTGCTAGCTTCGATCCTGCTCGATGCGTGCAGTCTCACAGAGACTTCACTGAAGTCAGCAATGGACAACGCGCGATACAACAACATTCCCAACATCGCGCAGCATCGAGCCAGAAGGTACGCGGCAGCGCCCCCGCATCTGAACATCAATGACCTGCGGACGGTGTTCAGATCGGACATGCTCTATTCGAAGCCTGTCTGGTACCTGCCTCACGGAAGTGCCTCTTACCCATGGTACGTTTGGCGTAGACCCAATGGCCACCCGGCATGGTGGACAGCGTACAACACCGTCAAGCACAGCCGCTTTGAGCAGGCGAGGTCAGCGACACTTGGAACAACCATGCACGCGATGAAAGCTCTCTTCTTGGTGCTGGTTCAGACGCTCGACTTTCGAGAACGCTTGGTTGAGCGTGGAG
This sequence comes from Piscinibacter defluvii, assembly GCF_004011805.1. Classification (GTDB taxonomy): domain Bacteria; phylum Pseudomonadota; class Gammaproteobacteria; order Burkholderiales; family Burkholderiaceae_C; genus Piscinibacter; species Piscinibacter defluvii. The sequence continues at coordinate 5,611 of NZ_RCHJ01000055.1, read as the reverse complement.
TAATCCACCGAGAACGGCGCACGATCGCCAACTTGAAGGCCGACGTGGCTCAGTGGGAGGTCATTCAGGACGGATGGAACACGCCAATCGTCGCAAGGTCGTCGCTGTTCGGCTACCGGTTCCTGAGCCAGATGAACTCGACCCACGCCCAGGACGCATCCGAGTTCTTGTAGCCGGTGCAGTGCCGCGAGAGACGCCTAACCCTTCGCTCGAGGCGACCCTCCACGGCTTGGCGCTTGGGCCGCGAAGCGGTTTGGTCCATCATCCGCCTCGCGGCCCAAGCGCCAACCCGTGGCGGTCGCCTCAGCTAAAACGTTAGGGCGCACAGGTGGCTACGTCGCCTCAAGTCGAAGTCGTTCCATACAGCGAGCCTTGGCTTGCCGAGCTGGTGCCTATGTGGCGGTCGAGCTTCGAGGCTGCGGTGGGAATCCAAGATCCTCATTCGCTAGCGGAGCAGACCGAATACTTCCTTCAGGCGGTGCTGCCTCAGAACAAGGTTCAACTGGCTCTGTCGGGTCAGCAACTGCTTGGCTTCATCGCGGCCTCTAGGGAGTCAGTCAGTTGTATGTTCGGCGCGGTTGCCAGCGGCACGGCATCGGCAGTCTCCTGTTGCAGTGGGCCAAACAGAACTCCAGTGGGAGCCTCTGGCTGTTCACCTTCAAGAAGAATCTCGTTGCCCAGGCGTTCTACGAGCACCACGGCTTCGTAGCCGTCCAACACGGCTTCGAGCCCATGTGGCAACTCGAAGACATCAAGTACTTCTGGTCGGCCGAGCCCAAGAGTGCGCCCTAACCCTTCGCTGGAGCGGGACCTCCACCGGCATGGCACTTGGCCCGCGCGCCGTTGTGGTCCATCATCCGTCGCGCGGGCCAAGCGCCATCCCGGTTCCGGCCCCTCAGCTCAAACGTTAGGCCGCAGAGGAACCGCCGTGCAGTCTCGTAGCGTTCAAGTCGGCGTCGGTGCGGTCATCCTGCGCGGCAGCCATGTCCTGTTGGGGCTCCGCAAAGGAGCTCATGGCGCGGGCACTTGGGCGTTCCCAGGTGGGCATCTTGAGTTTGGCGAGTCGCCAGAGTCCTGTGCTGTCCGCGAGGCGCTGGAGGAAACCGGGCTCCACGTCACTCCGCTGCAGCGAGCAGGCTCTACCAGCAATGTGTTCACCGCCGAAGGCCTGCACTTCATCACTCTCTTCGTGGTTGCCAGCTGCCCTAACGGCCAGCCAGCGGTGCTGGAGCCGCACAAATGTGGTCGCTGGGAGTGGTTCGCCTGGCAGGCGCTTCCTCAGCCACTGTTTTCCCCGGTAGCTTCCCTCGTCGGCTCAGGCTTCAGGCCGGAGGCTGCGGCCTAACCCTTCGCTCGAGCGGACCTCCACCGGCAAGTCGCTTGGCCCGCGCGCCGGCCAGTGTCATCATCCGTCGCGCGGGCCAAGCGCCTTCCCGGCGTCGGCCCGCTCAGCTCAAACGTTAGGCCTCACACAGGACTACGCCCGTTTTCGTCGATTCGAATGCCGCCACATGAGAGACTGCTTCTTCGATCCAGTTGCTTCGCATCCAGCACTCCCTGAAGCGCAGCGGCTCTCGCTGCGGATCTACGCTTTGCACGAGGCCGGTTCAGACTACTCACTTGAACTCCAGCAACTGGGCAGGGCTGCCGGTCGCGTTATCAGTCGCCAGCAGGTCTTCGGCGCCTTCGGGTCCATTGCTCCAGAGACCTTCGCACGAAAGGTCTTGGTCAACTGGAGCGCACTGCCAACTGGCGCAACGGAAGCTGAGATGCTCGAGATGCTGGAGCTCATCTGCCAGGCGAAGGGATCAGAGTTTCAGGTCGAGTATTGGGTTCAGTGCCTGCGCGCCAACACTGGCGATGAGCGCCTCAGCGATTTGATCTTCTGGCCGGACGAGTACTTCGGGCGGCCTATCGAGCGGGAACTGTCGGCCAAGGAAATCCTAGACGTTGCGCTCGGTCGAGCGCAGAGCAGTGAGGCCTAACCCTTCGCTCGAGTGGACGCGCTCCGGCATGGCACTTGGCCCGCGCGACGGTGTGGTCCATCATCCATCGCGCGGGCCAAGCGCCATGCCTGCGCGCGCCCCTCAGCTCAAACGTTAGGCCTCGAATTGCCAAACCGCGGTCCTCGCGCTTCTCAGCAGCTTCAAGTCCGATTTGCCTTTTCCGCTTCGGTCACCTGCTGGCAAGCCGAACAGCCGCTCAGCTCGGACGATCGCCCCGCTCCGGGGTCACCTCTTTGTTGAGCCTCGGAAGGTCTTCGCGCTTCGGGGCCACGGAACAGTCGTCTTCGGACGGCTCGCGCAACCTCGGAAGAGCTTGCCCGTATACCTCATCGGCTCGGGGAGGCCGCCCGTCCTTCGGCGGGCGGCTCACCGTCGTGGGTTCGCCGGACGAAGGGAACAACTCTCTCATCCCAACGCGTCGCGTCCTTGCCCACGGAAAGGGCGAACGTCAGGCCTCAGCTTGGCCCAGTCGAGCTTCCCTCCGGCAGAGCAATACCAGTCTCGCTCCCCGCTACGCTCAGGCACGGTCGCGAGTCGAGGCCTAACCCTTCGCTCGAGGCGACCCTCCACGGCTTGGCACTTGGGCCGCGAGCCGTTGTGGTTCATCATCCGTCTCGCGGCCCAAGCGCCAACCCGCGGCGGTCGCCTCAGCTCAAACGTTAGGCGCCCTAGAGCAAGTTCGCGCACCGTCGGAGTTCACGAATGCCGCAGGTCTTCATCTCATACGTTCGCGAGAATACCGCTCAGGTCGAGCGACTACGAACCGAGCTGCAATCTCACGGGATCAGGGTGTGGCTTGATCGCAATGACATCGCCCCTGGCGTGTACTGGGAAGACGCGATCAGGCGAGCCATTGAGCAGGGCGACTTCTTCCTCGCATGCTTCTCGGACGAGTACTCCGCTCGACACTCCACCTACATGAACGAGGAGCTTCATTTAGCCATCCAGCAACTTCGACTTCGCCCGCACGACCGCGCTTGGTTCATTCCCGTCGTGCTGTCCGGCGCCGTTCCCGACTGGCAGATCGGGCCCGGGAAGACACTTCGAAGCCTGCAGTGGGCTGAGCTCTTTGAAGATCGTTGGGCAGATGGTCTTCAGGCGATTGTGGGCGCTCTTCGAGCAGCACTGCACGAATCACCTACTAGGTGCCTACTGCTTTCCGATGGAACGGAGTATGCAAGTGAGTTGGGACGCCTTGCGGCCGCCGCGGGTTATGCCGTAGAAGCATTCGATATCGGTGCAGATGACATTGATGAAGTGGCTCCAACGATCCGTGATCCGTACCCACTCTTAATCCTCTCGCGCGGTGAGCACTACAAGCCAAAATCCAGCGTTCGCTTCTATTCTCGTCTGCTGGATGCGGTCACGACCAGAGGCGCGATGCTCGCTACGCCGTGGGTTGCGTTCGAAAGCCAGGGGCATCCCGAGTTGCGGCGTGTCCTCCCGTTCACATACACAGGCGCCGGATTCAACGAAAAGACCGTCGTCACCTGCACGTCTGTTGCCGGAAGCGAGGGAGCAGAACTATTCCCCTATCCAATTCAGTGTCGGATCTCATTTGAGCTACTTGCGCCAACGGAGGACTGTACGGTCCTCTTGGAGTCGGCCGATGCTCCAGGCGCAGAAGGTCCTGAAGGTGTTCCGATATTTGGGTATCGCAGCCTTGACGACAAGTTCATCTACTACCTGAATGTTTGTCAGCATGCTTGCTTCGGCTCAATGCAGTCTCCACTCAAGACGAGCCCCGAGTTCTTCGCCTCGATGGACCGCGCATTTCGATGGCTTCGTCGGCGGCATCCGTGCTGAGTGCGCCTAACCCTTCGCTCGAGGGGACGCGCACCGGCATGGCACTTGGCCCGCAAGGCGTTCATTGTCATCATTCGCCTCGCGGGCCAAGCACCATACCGCTGCGCGCCCCTCAGCTCAAACGTTAGGCATCAGAGGCCACATGTCGCTACCAGTTCGATCGGCACTCTTCGTCTTGCTAGCATTCCTGGCTCTTCAAGCGCGTGGCGTTGAGTTCGCGACTGACTCTTACCGCCTCACCCTTCCTGGCGCTTGGCGTGACGTCTCTGCGCCAGACGTCATCACCTACGAGAGCGCTTCTGGCGAAGAGGAAGTCGTTGTCGGAGAGTACAAGCTCAAAGGTGCCCTGGGAGGTCAGGAGCTTCGTTCACTGCTTGAAGAGTTCGTCGAAATGCGCCGCAGCACCGAAGCTCAGTTGTTCCATGGTCGCGCGTTCATCGGCCGCGCCTTTTACAGCACGAGCGCGAACTACATACAGGCGGAGTACTGGGGCGACCATGCCCAGTCTGGTCAGCAGTTTGTGACTGTCGTCTACGCAACAAGCGCTCGCCTTCTGAGCTTTCGGTACGAGTCGCGCAAGAGGTCAACCGAGTTTCGGACCGCGGCCGAATCAGAGTGCTGTCTGGAATTCGCCTTCTACCGGAGAAGCGCTGATGCCTAACCCTTCGCTCGAGGCGACCCTCCACGGCTTGGCACTTGGGCCGCGAGCCGTTGTGGTCCATCATCCGCCTCGCGGCCCAAGTGCCAACCCGCGGCGGTCGCCTCAGCTCAAACGTTAGGCCTCGAATTGCCAAACCGTGGTCTTCACGCTTCTCGGCAGCTTCAGTTCCGGTTTGTCCTGGCCATTCCGGTCGCTTGCCACCAAGCCGAACAACCGCTCGCCTCGGACGGCCGTCGCGCTCCGGAGCCACCTCTTTCTCGCGTCTCGGAAGGCGTTCGCGCTTCGCGGCCACGGAACAGTCGTCTTCGGACGGCTCGCGCAGCCCTGGAAGAGCTTGCCGGAGTACCCCATCGGCTCGGGGAGGCCGCCCGTCCTTCGGCGGGCGGCTCACCGTTGTCGGTCCGCGGAACGCAGTAGACCGCTTGCTCTGTCCCGGCGTGCGTCTCCCTCCCCCATAGGAGAAGTGAACGTCTGGCCCAGCTTGGTCCGGTCTTGCGCCCCTCTGGCAGAGAAATGCCCGTCTCCCTCCTCGCAACGCTCAGGCGCCGTCCCGAGTCGAGGCCTAACCCTTCGCTCGAGGCGACCCTCCACGGCTTGGCACTTGGGCCGCGAGGCGCTCGCTGGCATCATCCGCCTCGCGGCCCAAGCGCCAACCCGCGGCGGTCGCCTCAGCTCAAACGTTAGGCCGCACAGGGGGGGCACTTGGTCCACGTATCGCAAGGCCTCTTCGCCCTCAGCGCAGCAATCGTCCTCGTGTTGGGGTCTCTGCACCTTGCATTCACGTTCAGCGGCAAGCGCTTCGACCCGAGAGACGCAGACCTTATTGCGCGAATGAAGGAAGTCTCTCCGTTCATCACCCGCCAAACCACCATCTGGCGCGCCGGCCAGGGCTTCCACGCTAGTCATAGCTTCGGCGCCATGCTCTTCGGGCTGGTCTATCTCTATCTCGCATTCGAACCGAGCCACTTCTTGCTTGGCTCGTACTTCTTGCTCAGCCTCGGCTTGGTCTACCTGCTTGCTATGGCTGTGCTTGCGCGCCGGTACTGGTTCAGCATCCCGTTTCGCGGTGTCAGCCTCTAGTGTGTCGCGTATGTAGGCGCGTGGCTCGCGAGTGCGGCCTAACCCTTCGCTCGAGAGG
>NZ_RCHJ01000054.1 GCF_004011805.1 Piscinibacter defluvii | reverse complement strand
GCTCGCGGCCCAAGTGCCAAGCCGTGGAGGGTCGCCTCGAGCGAAGGGTTAGGCGTCGTCTCAGTTGACTCGGCACTTGAATGTGGCTTCGTGAGGGAGCATAGAAGTCGGTGACGTGCCAAGTGAAGCATCGATAAGCTGAACACTACATTGGTTCGAAGGAAGGTCGTGGCTGATTTCATATGTCGCTCCATCGCGTGGAACGAAGCTAACCACGTTGATGCACGCTACCATGAAGCCACCGCGCATCCCGACCGTACTAGCTCGAACGTATACGCGAGACTCCGCCGGGACAATCTGTGTCTTCGGCTCCTTAGAGGCCCAGCTAAACGCGCCAATGAAGGCGAGCTTCGTATCACAGCTCTCGTCCTTGAATGTAGTGACAGACTGGGAGCCACCAGCCGCCAAGTTATTCGTTCCGAGCTTGGCAACTAGCGTAGCTCGTGGGCCTTCGGTCGGCGGGACATATGGAGTTGCGCAGCCAGATGAAAGCACGGCTGCCGCTAGCACGACTGAGAGCGACTTCACCAGATCTCCTTGAGTTGCGGGCCAGGTGCTAGGCGAAGACTTCGACGCCTAACGTTTGAGCTGAGGGGCCGTAGCCGGGAAGGCGCTTGGCCCGCGCGACGGATGATGACACTAGCCGGTGCGCGGGCCAAGCGGCTTTGCCGGCGGAGGTCCGCTCGAGCGAAGGGTTAGGCGTAGCGCGTTGGACTAGCAGACGCAGGTGCCTTCCATCTACCTTTTGGCTTCCTCTCCTTTTGCCTTGAGTGTTATCCCTGTGAGTCCAATCTCAATGCTCAGCAACTTGGAGAGTCGATAGAGAACCGCGGTCAAGCGATTGCGGCGTTGGCACTTCTGGCACTCAAGAGTCGCCTCAAACTCGAACCGGTGACTTGTAGTGTCAAGCTTGCGGACTTGCACCTTGAGTTCATCGGGTCGTCCACACTTGCTGCACTTTAGACCGGAGCAGTGAATGGGTATTTGCGCTTCGATAGCGCTCATCTGACGGCCGCAGGTCGCGCAGAAGCCACTTGCGAATCGACCGTGGCCTTGGAGATTGAACGCTCCAGGTTCGACCGTGACCGCTCGAATTGTGAGTTCAACGTCATCGCTGTCATCCACTGGATTCAGTGGCCTAGCGCACGAAGGGCAGAGTTTCGAGGAGTGACAAACGAGCACGTAGACCGGCCCAGTTTCACTGACATCCATAGTCGCTCCCTCCAAGTTGCGACGCCTAACGTTTGAGCTGAGGCGACCGCCGCGGATTGGCACTTGGGCCGCGAGACGGATGATGAACCACAACGGCTCGCGACCCAAGTGCCAAGCCGTGGAGGGTCGCCTCGAGCGAAGGGTTAGGCGTCGTCGCGCCTTCGGGAAGGTTCGCGATGATCGCGATGACCTCCCGAAAGGTAGATGACCAGTGCTTCCCGACTCGAGCCTGGGGCTACTGAACCTTGATGACTTGCATAGTTAGCCCTTCGAAAACGGGCGAGGACAGTCAAGCATAGCGGCCTGGAACTCGGCTTCGCGGCGGTGGATTCGAGCTACCGCTCGGCGCACCCGCTCGTTGGCTCGCGAGCGACTCATGAAGTGCGGGGTGGAGCCCATCATTCCCAGTAGCTGAAGTGCGCGATCAACGCGAATGAGTGTCGAGTACGTGCGTTCCGAGGGCGTTTGATCCGAAAGGGTTCGAGTCGGATTCATGACTACCTTCTCCGTAGTTGCACGAAGATTAGTCTAGGCTATCGGAGTCGACAGCGCAATAGCACATCTTGTGCCGCCGAGTATGCGGGGCAGGTGATTCGACGCCTAACGTTTGAGCTGAGGGGCCGGAGCCGGGAAGGCGCTTTGCCCGCGAGGCGGATGATAAGAACCAGCGCCTCGCGGGCCAAGTGCCTTGCCGGTGGAGGTCCCTCTCGAGCGAAGGGTTAGGCCTCGCTCGCGACTCGCAGGGATGGGAAAGGCTAGGGCATTGCGGCCCCGACGGCCTGGCGTAACGGAATGCCCTCAGGCGAGAAGCCTACGAGGCAGTGCACATTGATTCCCAGGTTGTCAGGGGTGACGCGCTTTCGGTGAAACGGATAGATGCCGCAGACCTTGCAGAAGTAGTGCCGAGCGGTTTTCGTGTGGAACTGGTACTCGGTGAGTGACTCTTCGCCGGCCAGCAGTTTGAACTGGCTCTCGTGCACCTTGACCATGAGTGCGTTCTTGCGCTTGCAGATCGAGCAGTCGCACATGGTCAGTTCAGGGAAGTCCGTCTCAACCTCGAAGCGCACAGCGCCGCAATGACAAGACCCTTGGTACTTCTGCATCGGGCGAGAGCCCACGAGCAACTCCTGAAACTTAGCAGATGGTGTTCCCATCGTGCCACGAGACCCGCGCTCTTGCTTCCCGCGAGGCCTAACGTTTGAGCTGAGGCGACCGCCGCGGGTTGGCGCTTGGGCCGCGAGCCCGATGATATGCACCACGGGTTCGCGGCCCAAGTGCCAAGCCGTGGAGGGTCGCCTCGAGCGAAGGGTTAGGCCGCAGTCTCGTTGGGATCGAAGTCGTCGCCAAGTTCGAACTCTCCTCGGCGAAATGCGGCTACGATCTCTCGGGCCTCGAGCAGTTGCGTACTCGGGACACGAACGCCTGCTCCACCAACCGCAATGGCCAGGAGCGAGTGCGCCTGAACGATATTGGTGTCTCCGGCGGTGGCGTGAATGCCCGCAGACCTAAGACAAGAACATAGCAGGTGGGCTTCGGTCGGGTCTAGGCTCCGCTCAAGGAAGATCATGTCACCGAGGTACTCGTCGTTTGCGATCACGAGTTCAGGAGTGGTTTCAGGAACCGGAAGCCCACGTGATCTAAGTTCGGCTGCGGCCAAGCCATTAGCCTCTTCTGTCAGTCCTCCCGAGGCGATGCGAGCGGATAGCTCCTCATCGGCAAGCTGGGAGAAGAGCGCTGCGAGGTCTGCGTGACTCATGTTCTGCGGCCTAACGTTTGAGCTGAGGCGACCGCCGCGGATTGGCGCTTGGGCCGCGAGGCGGATGATGACACTGGCCGGCTCGCGGCCCAAGTGCCAAGCCGTGGAGGGTCGCCTCGAGCGAAGGGTTAGGCCTCGCTCGCGGTTGACTCTACGCGCCGGGCCTCGCAAGAGAAACAACCCGGTTTGGCGTTGTGCAACTGCACATACCGGACTTCTGGCTGCTCGAAGAGGCGTTCGAGGGCCGCTGAAACCTCCTCGCCGGGGCACACCGTCGCGCCGACCATCATGTGCCGGGCATCGTAAGCGCGAAGTGACATGAGGCGGGTCTGAACGTACGGAGGTACCTCCCCAGGCGCAAGACGACACTCCTCAGCATGGACGCGCACGTAGATGGGCCCAGACGAGCGGTACGGTGAATCGACGGGATGGTGTGTGTAGGAGAGAAGGAACAACTCCTCTCCGACTTGCGCATCGGTAAGGCTGACTCGGCAAGGGTAGCCCGGGCTGCTCACAGCTGTGACTCGGAGTACCCCGTGAGCGGCAAGCTCGTCGGCAGTGAGTTCGGAGAGGTGTGCGAAGGGCTTGGCGGAGAGACCAAACAGGCGAAACGAAGGCATGAGCGGTCCTGGTGGCGCGGTACGCCATAGTCACACGGCGCGGAGTGCGCTGCTCGCCATATTCGGACACGCTGCTTGGACCGGCGCGGAGTGGTTTCCGCGAGGCCTAACGTTTGAGCTGAGGCGACCGCCGCGGGTTGGCGCTTGGGCCGCGAGACCGATGATAGGCAACACGGGCTCGCGGCCCAAGTGCCAAGCCGTGGAGGGTCGCCTCCAGCGAAGGGTTAGGCCTGGCTCTTGCCGGCGAGGAGAGGCACAAGGACCGCTGCGACGACCCCAAGGAGGAAGACGAGTGCGTAGGCAATCGCCGCGACAGCCACGCCACCTTTGAACTCGATTGCTTGACCAGAAGGTGCAATGGTTCGAGGGCCGAGGTACCAACCCCCGAGAGCAAGTTGAATGACGAGCCCGAGAACAACGGCCAGCACGGGTCCGAGGTTGGATCCAGTGGCGAAGTTCAGCAGGGCGCCGACGCCACCAACTAGGATGGCAATGGCACCAAAGGCAAACGCGTGCTTCCAGGGAAGTTGCGATCTCTTGTACAGCTTTGCGCCCAACTTGACGAACAGCGCATAGAAGACAAACAACAACGCGAGTGGCAAGAGCGAAAGGATTGTGGACATCAGTGTTCGGTCGCAGAGGAGAAGCGGAGCGTCGTGCCCAGGCCTAACGTTTGAGCTGAGCCGCGAGCGCCGGTGTGGCGCTTGGCCCGCGAGGCCGATGATAAGAACCACGGGCTCGCGGGCCAAGTGCCATGCCGGTGCGAGTCGGCTCCAGCGAAGGGTTAGGCGTCACCGACTCGTTGACAACGCGTCTGCCCATTCGCTGCGCGGAGATACAGGCTCTCCGAGTTGATTCACTGCGTGGATGTATGTTCGGCCGACGGCAGAGCGCAATACTGCACCAACTCGAACTGGCCAGTAGTCTCGGAAGTCCGGTTGGAACTCTAAGCAGAGACGGCCGACTTGGAGGTCGGGTACGGCGAAGCCTTCGGCCTTGAGCATCTCCTCGAACCTCACCTGAAGCGCCGCGCCTGCGAGCTTGAGCGGCTCCGACACGCGAGTCTCAGCGGGGAATGATTGCGGCGACAGTAGATCCACTTCGATGGATGTACTGCCGGCGACCTCAGCCGCCTGACCCAGGTGAGGATGTAGGTACGAAAGGGAACTGGCCGCGTGGTGGGCGATGCTGTGACATACGCTGCTAAGGCGCTTGTGCGATGGCATGTGACGCCTAACGTTTGAGCTGAGGCGCAGACGCCGGATTGGCGCTTGGCCCGCGAGCCCGATGATAAGAACGCCGGGTTCGCGGGCCAAGCGTCAAGCCGGTGGCTGTCGCCTCCAGCGAAGGGTTAGGCGTCAGCTCTGCAGCTCACGCAAGATGTCGGGGTGCGAAACCGCTACTCGCAGCAGAGTCTTGGCTGCACCCGTTGGCTCGCGGCGACCTTGCTCCCAGTCTTGAAGCGTTCTCGCAGACACACCCAACAGCGAAGCGAACTCCTGCTGAGACAGGCCGACGAGCGCGCGAGCCTCTGCAGCTGCGGGCAAGGCGACCTTGGTAACCCGCGCTGCTTGACCGCGGCGCATTTGCTTCACCGACGCCAGAAGGTCCTTCTGGAACTTGGCAACTTCAGAGGGCATCTTCGACTCCTCGCTTCAACTCGGCCAGGAACTCACTGGGCAGGTTGTCGAACTTCGCCTTGGTGTAGACGATGAGCAGCCAGACCGTGTGTTCGTGTTCAAGGAAGTAGATAACCCGCGCGCCGCCGCGCTTACCCCTACCGCTTGCGGCCCAACGGACCTTGCGACAGCCGCCGCTACCGGGAATGAGGTCGCCAGCGGTTGGGTTCGCCGCGATCCAGTTGATGAACTCGACTCGCTCAGCGTCTGACCATGTGTCGCTGGCGTACTTGACGAAGATCGGCGTCTCGGCAACTGTGCGCACGGAGCGGAGTATACGGCATTGCCGTATTGCCGGCAATGCCTCATTGCGACACCTTGTGCGTGTGACGCCTAACGTTTGAGCTGAGGGGCCGTAGCCGGGAAGGCACTTGGCCCGCGAGGCGGATGATGACAGTGAGCGCCTCGCGGGCCAAGTGCCTTGCCGGCGGAGGTCCCTCTCGAGCGAAGGGTTAGGCCTCACTCTGGCTTGGCTCGCCAGAACGAAGCAGTGCATCGCGAATAACCTGGGAAACGGTGTCCTCGCTGATGCCGCGAGTCAGGCAGTACTTCGACCTGAGCCAGACGACCAGTTCCTTCGCCCCTTTGCTTGCGTTGCAGGAGATGCAGCATCGGGCGATGTTTTCGCGCGTGACGATGCGGGCGTCGTTAATGATGTGCTCCCACGACGGGCGGCGACCTCTTGTGACGGGCCCAGCCACGAACTCAACGCCGCAGTACACGCAGGCGAGATCGCGCTTAACGACTTCGGCTTCTAGCCACCCGGGGATGTTCCATCGATTCATCTTCGAGGGGGCAGTAGGCGAGTAAAGGTGAGACCGAGTGGATGACTCTTCTTGTTTTGGACTCGTGCGAGTAGCGCCCGGAAGTTGGATCGTGAGGCCTAACGTTTGAGCTGAGGGGCCGAAACCGGGAAGGCGCTTGGCCCGCGAGGCGGATGATGGACCGCAGCGCCTCGCGGGCCAAGTGCTTTGCCGGTGGAGGTCCCTCTCGAGCGAAGGGTTAGGCCTCACCTCCATCTGCAAGCTCGTTCGAGAACGAGTGGCTCGTCAACCAGGGCCCCGACTGCCTCCGGCTCGGAGCTCGCTGCGTGGGCTAGGACAGGGGCTTGGGTCGGAACGTCAAAGCGTAACGTGTAGGACGAACCGGCTGACAGCCTCACGTTGAGGACGTAGCACTTGATGCGCTGCGGGACCAGTGGAAGCCCATACGGCGCGCTGCTGACCCATAGGACGTGGGTGCCGGGATGAAGCACGTACGCGAAGGAGCGCAACGAACTGGAGACCTGGGCTGTCGCCAGGAATGTTCCGTCGACTGCGCGCAGCAGAACTGGATGCGTTGTGTCGATCGCGATACGAGCGACTGAACCGCCAGCCTCTGGGTTAGCCCCATCAATGGATTGCACAGACTGCGAAAGTGGCGCGCAGGCAGTGACGAGGGCAACGAGCAATGGAGTTGTGGCTAAGCTGCACGCTACCAAGGAGCGAGGTGGCCGAAACATTGGATTCGGCAACGAGCGCATTTCGTGAGGCCTAACGTTCGAGTTGAGCGGTGGACGCCGGCGAGGCGCTTGGGCCGCGAGGCGGATGATGACACTGACCGCCTCGCGGCCCAAGTGCCTTGCCGGTGGCCATCCGCTCGAGCGAAGGGTTAGGCCTCAATGCTCCGGAAGCCAGCCATCTTGTCGTTGTCCAGATGGGCTCGTTCATTGAAGGCCCACATGAACGCGAGTGCCGAAGCCACTGCCCAGCGTGCGCAATCTGCGCTCATGCACTGCTTCGCAACGAAATCGTCGTCTGGCGTCGCCCATCGACTGAGATTGAACGCTCCATTCAGCCTCTGTCGCAAGTCTTGCGCGTTGGGACGCTCGGAGTCCCAGAGCGGCTTGAAGTGAACTAGTGAGTTGCGTAGCCCGACCAGGGCGTCAGCCTGTATCAGCGACTCATCGTCCTCCGGTATGCGCGGAAGACCAAGTAGCTCAAGCGCGTGCTGGTACTTGACGAGTATGGGCTTGCGTTCGATGCCGCCTTTGGCCCAGAACTCCGCTTCGAAGTTGGCTATGCGCCCTCGCAGACCAGTTGACGGTGCGAGGTAGAACTCATTTTTCAACGCTTCGTGGGAGGCCGCAGCGGACATGACCGCCCCACTTACGTAAGAGCGGAGTTCCTCAAGCGCTGTCCCGTACAGGGCTTCGCCGTACCTTTGCTCCACCTGCAGTGCGTGACCAACGAAGATTGATGCCGCACGCATGTGCTGCCATGCAAAGTTCGAGACAACAGTGGCGTCGGCAGATACCGTCGCTGACGCGGCTTCGACTACAGCAGCAAAGTGATGCTCTGTTCCCACTTTGAGGCCTAACGTTTGAGCTGAGCGGACCCGCCGGTTTGGTGCTTGGCCCGCGGGACGGATGA
>NZ_ML137204.1:3844-7895 GCF_004011805.1 Piscinibacter defluvii | reverse complement strand
CATGTCGCGGAGGATTGACGCCACGGCTGAGTTCGAGGCATGCAAGTAGGCGTGTGGACGACGAACGCGAGGCCTAACCCTTCGCTCGAGCCGACCCCCAACGGCAAAGCACTTGGGCCGCGAGGCGCCAAGGCTTATCCTGCACCTCGCGGCCCAAGCGCCTTTCCGTTGGGGTCGTCTCAGCTCAAACGTTAGGCCGCACAGGGTGACCTCGGAGGACATCAAGCACCAGTTGTTGGCGAACGCCAAGGAGATCGCGCGCCTCAACGAGAGGATTCACGAGACTGTGCGCAACAGAGGCCGGAGCGCCAAGGCCCTGGAGGAATGGAAGGACGCCTGCGCGGAGTTTCATCGTCGCTACGACGAACTTGCCTTTCCAGGCGGCTATGACAGTGCACCCGAGCGAATCTTGGCCGGAGAACCCAACGCAATCGAGAGCGCGCTCTGCTTCCTCGAGTGCCGTCCATACTTCTTTCGGTCGGGCTACATGCACAAGGTGCTCCTGCGCAAGGTCAAGCAAGCACCGCTGTCCGAAGCTCAACAGTCTCGGCTGCGCGTAGTGCTCGAGCGAGCAGCTCAATGGCAAGCCGTTCGGCGGTCAAAGAGTGCGGCCTAACCCTTCGCTCGAGGCGACCCTCCACGGCTTGGCGCTTGGGCCGCGAGGCGCTCGCTGGCATCATCCGCCTCGCGGCCCAAGCGCCAACCCGCGGCGGTCGCCTCAGCTCAAACGTTAGGCGTCACGCATACCGTTCGAGGTGGTGCCCGCGCTCCACAAGCCGCCCCGGTGCTCTTCACACAATCGCGAGAAGGAGGACCGACACTAGTGCCACGAGCCAGGGAACACTCGTCGCGGCTACGGCTCTCGCATCGAGGCCAAGACGTCGGTACCGCACTGCCAGGACGAGGCAAGTCGCCAACGACACTGGGATAGCCAGAATCGCGATGAAGCCCACCAAAGCCTTGTTCGTGTACCCGCCATCGAAGAGCATGCCGGCAGGAATGAACAGCACCAGACTGGGCGCTATCGCAACCAGGTCGAGGAAGATGAGCAGGCGCAATAGGATCTTCATCGTGTGCTCGACACGGTGTCCGTCGCATCTTCTCGCGCTGCAGGCGAGCTGAGTGGAAGTTGCTTTACAGGGTGTCCCACACAGCATGCCCTTGCATTGAGCCCGAACAAGGATGACGCCTAACCCTTCGCTCGAGTCGACCCTCCACGGCTTGGCACTTGGGCCGCGAGGCGCTCGCTGGCATCATGCACCTCGCGGCCCAAGTGCCAATCCGCGGCGGTCGCCTCAGCTCAAACGTTAGGCCTCACACACCAAATCCCCGTCGCGCGCACTAAACACCCTGGCCAGTTCAACCATGAATCGCAGTTTGCTCCGGCTGTTCGTCAGGGTGACCAGGAACACTATGCCTCTAGCGTTGATCGGACTATTTGGCGTAGCCCTAGCTATCTCGGTCGAGCAACCAGGCCTTGCATTCCTCGGGGTCATGCTTCTTGTGCTTTCCGGGTTGGCGCAGATTGTGGATTCCGGGCGGTACGCCAAGAAGCGTCATCGGGCCGACGTTCGGAGCAAGTATGAAAAGCTCGTTGCGGAGCATTGGAAACTTACTCCCCCGCCGGATTGTGCTACTACCGCACAGAACTCCGGCACACAATCAATCAACCCGCCCGTCAGCCCACACAGTGAGGCCCAACCCTTCGCTCGAGCGGACCTCCACCGGCTTGGCACTTGGCCCGCGGGCCGGTGTGGTTTCATCCGTCCCGCGGGCCAAGCACCAAACCGGCGGGTCCGCTCAGCTCAAACGTTAGGCATCACGAGCAGATTCCGTAAGCGCCTCGAGTAGCGCTGAACGCTGCAACTGTGTAGACTTCCGCACAAGGAGTCGCACATGGCCACTAATCTCGCAATCGATCCAGATCTCCTCGAACGAGCAGTTCAAGTCAGCGGCGAGCGCACGAAGAAGGCCGCAGTCACACTGGCGCTGCAGGAGTTCATCGCCCGCCGAGAGCAGCGGCGCGTTGCCGATCTGCTAGGTAAGCTTGAATGGGACAAGTCGTTCGACTACAAGGCCGAGCGGTCCCGCCGCAAATGACCCTCATGGTCGACACAAGCGTCTGGTCGCTGGCACTCAGGCGGGACGCGGAGGCTACCGAGGCAGAAGTGCAAAACCTCAAGGAAGCGCTGCTCGGCTCAGAGGTGGTCGTCACAACGGGTCTGGTTCTCCAAGAACTCTTGCAGGGCTTCTCTGGCCCGAAAGCGCAGAGCCAGATCATCGAACGGTTCGCCGCCTTGCCACTGCTTCAGCCAGACCGAGACGACCATATCGGTGCAGCAGCCATACGCAACACCTGCCGCCAAGCGGGCGTCCAGATCGGCACCATCGATGCATTGCTCGCCCAACTTTGCGTGCGCCACGAGCTGACGCTTCTCTCCACAGACAAAGACTTCACGCATGCGGCCAAGCACTGTGCGCTTCGCGTTTGGCCGGCCAAGGCACGAGCCAAGCGGTGATGCCTAACCCTTCGCTCGAGTGGACGGCCACCGGCATGGCACCTTGGCCGCGAGGCGCTGTGGTACATGTTGCGCCTCGCGGCCAAGGCGCCATACCGGCGTCCGCCCCTCAGCTCAAACGTTAGGCCTCCGAAACACCAGCATGATCGCGCGTCTTCCGCTCCCGCCGGAAGCCTTGTCTGCGGACGGACACCGCTTCTACGCACTGCTCAACGATGCCGAAGACGTATCGGCAGTTGTGGTTGGTGTGAGCTACTTAGATGCCTGCCTAGCATCGTTGCTGCTGAAGAGCTTCAGGAAGGGCTCCACGGCTGAGCAACTTCTCGACTCCCGGTCCGGGCCTCTCGGCAGTTTTTCCTCCAGGGCCAGCTTGGCATACGCGTTAGGCCTGATCTCAAAGCCGATATTTCGTGATCTTCAGGTCCTCGCACAGTTACGCAACGAGGTCGCCCATCATCACTTTGCGCTCGACTTCTCCGCACCGAACATCCTGCTCCACGTCAACCGCTTGGCCTACGCCGCCGACCTTAGGGATTCCGGTACGGGGCGGCCAATCTTCGAGGCGGAGATTTTTGCCAACCCAAGGAACCGCTTCACCCTGTCGGCGATGATGATCTCCACCCAGTTGCTGTTTGCAGCGCTGAGCGCTAAGCGCCCTGCGACGGAGGCCTAACCCTTCGCTCGAGCGGGACCTCCGCCGGCAAGGCACTTGGCCCGCGAGCCGGTGTGGTCCATCATCCGTCCCGCGGGCCAAGCGCCTTCCCGGCTCCGGCCCCTCAGCTCAAACGTTAGGCGTCGCGAAACCGACGTCGGCTACAGTCCTCTTCCCAACACTAGCCGCACTCACAGTAGCCACGATATGAATCGCATGATTGCGCCGCTGCTTCTCGCCCTTACTGCAATGCTTTCCGCCTGCGCCACGAAGCCGTCCGGCGGTTCAGGCACAACCACCGCTAGCGAACAGGCGCCGGTACGTGCTGCGCCTCCGGTCGTGATTCCGGCTACCTCGGCAAAGCGACTCGTGCTGACAATGACAGGCACGGAGACCGTGGTGAAGTCAAAGGATTGGGCGGAATTCAAGCGCGAGTGGCGTGAGACTTTTGCCGAACATGCCAAGCAGTCTGGCGTCTCCTTCGACTTCGTCGACACCGCCCCAAGCCCCGGGACTGAAGAGGGGACGCTTTTGTCTGTCGACGTTGCTGATTACCGCATAGTCGGAATCGGTGCACGCGTCATGTTCGGCATCATGACGGGCAACGCGTTCATCGACGCGAAGGCGAAGTTTTCTAGCTTGCGTACGGGTACCCTTTACGGAGAGCAGCAGTACAACACCTCTTCTAGCGCCGCACATGGGATCTTCGCGAAGGTTACGCCCCAGCAGGTGGATGCAATTGCTGCGACTGTGTTCATGGACTTAAAGGCAGCCAAGTAGACGCTTCACATTGCACGACGCCTAACCCTTCACTCGAGGCGACCCTCCACGGCTTGGCACTTGGGCCGCGAGCCGCTGTTGTCCATCATCCGTCTCGCGG
>NZ_ML137204.1:0-3834 GCF_004011805.1 Piscinibacter defluvii | reverse complement strand
GCGTGTCCGAATATGGCGAGCAGCGCACTCCGCGCCGTGTGACTATGGCGTACCGCGCCGCCAGGACCGCTCATGCCTTCGTTTCGCCTGTTTGGCCTCTCCGCCAAGCCTTTCGCGCACCTCTCTGAACTCACTGCCGACGAGCTTGCCGCTCAAGGGGTGCTCCGAGTCACAGCTGTGAGCAGCCCTGGCTACCCCTGCCGCGTCAGCCTTGTCGATGCGCAAGTCGGAGAGGAGTTGTTCCTTCTCTCTTACACACACCATCCCGTCGACACACCGTACCGCTCGTCTGGGCCCATCTACGTGCGCGTCAATGCTGAGGAGTGTCGTCTTGCGCCTGGGGAGGTAACCTTTGTCGCCACCTTTTGGTTCACGGTCGCGGCAAACATCGGGGCGTTCGTGGCTTGGCACGCGATGCTTCAAGGCAAGCTGTAGCCATAAGAGCGAGGCCTAACCCTTCGCTCGAGGCGACCCTCCACGGCTTGGCGCTTGGGCCGCGAGCCGGCCAGTGTCATCATCCGTCTCGCGGCCCAAGCGCCAACCCGCGGCGGTCGCCTCAGCTCAAACGTTAGGGCGCACACACGCAGCACCTGTCGCATGCCATCGCTCCTTGATCAAGAACTCGCCGAGGCGAATGCTGAGCTCGCGTCCTTCGCCAAAGCATCATCAAATGCCAGCTTCCTTCTCGGCAGTGCAGTCTTGCTCGCGGTAGCAGCGCCCGTCATTCTTGGCCTGCTCTATGCGTTGAAGCCCGCTTCGCTTCCGGAGGGAATCGTTCTTTGCGTTGTTCTGGTCTCCGCCTGGGCGGGGTACGGTTGGTGGTGGCGCATTCGCGCTAGTCGCGCCTTTGAGGTCGTTCGCGCCTGTGGTATCAAGCTTGAGCGCTCTGGCTTCTCCGTCTACGTAAAGCCGGGCCTCCTCCAACCGACGCTCAACGTGACCTCTGCTACTGACACAGTCGCGGCGAACCACAAGTGTCTCGATTTCGAGCGCCTCACACAGCGAGTTCTCCGCGCCAGCCTTGACTGAATGCAGTGCGCCCTAACCCTTCGCTCGAGAGGGACCTCCACCGGCAAGGCGCTTGGCCCGCGAGCCGGTGTGGTCCATCATCCGTCCCGCGGGCCAAGCGCCTTCCCGGTTCCGGCCCCTCAGCTCAAACGTTAGGGCGCACAGGCAACTCCTGGGTGGATCAGCAGGCAGCAAAACCATGGCCAAGACACCTGACTCCCTCCCTCCCGAGGTGCTCGCTGCATTCGAACGACGTCAGCCAATCGAGGCCATCAGACTGCTTCTTCGAATGCGCGCGCACGGGCTCGTCGCCGGAAGACCCTCACCACAGTCGACGGTCAAGCACAACGTCGGGGCCAACAAGCCGGAGGCAACGTCCGTTCCTCCGGTCGAGCCGCTGGCAACAAAGCCGAATGGTCTGTCACCCGGAGAAGTCCCGCGCGCCGATTCGGCCTTCTGGGGTTGGGTTGTCGTTGGCTTGTTTGTGTACCTGCTGTATCGGCTCTTTGGCGGGTAGAGCTTTTCCCGAGAGGCCGTATGTCGGGTGCACGGCCTCCTAGCCAACTTGTAGGCACGCGAGTGCGCCCTAACCCCTCGCTCGAGAGGGACCTCCGCCGGCAAGGCACTTGGCCCGCGAAGCGGTGTGGTTCATCATCCGCCTCGCGGGCCAAGCGCCTTTCCGGCTACGGCCCCTCAGCTCAAACGTTAGGGCGCACACACCGTGATTCGAGTTCTCGCATTAGTCTTCGCAATGGGCCTCTTGGGTGATGCGTCAGCATGTTCCTGCATCACTCGAACTACTCTGAAGGAGCAGTTTGAGTACGCCGACCATGTTTTCGTTGGTCGTGTCCTCTCTAAGGAAAGTGTGGCCTCGCGTGAAGATCCGAAGGGGTGGCCTGGAGTTGCTGCCAAGGTTCAGTTGCAGGAGATCGTGAAGGCGAAGTACCCGCCACCGACCAAGCTCATCACCGGCGTCGGAACAGGAGACTGTGGCGTTCCAATCTTTCCAGCGCTGTCCTATGTATTCTTTGCCGGGCCTGGGGGAGAAATCGACATCTGTTCCGGCACTCGTCCGTATATCAGCGGCAACGAAGAAATGGAGCGATACCTACGCGAAGTCAAGTCGCTGGCGGGTCAGAAGAGTGCGCCCTAACCCTTCGCTCGAGTGGACGGCCAACGGCATGGCACACTGGCCGCGAGGTGCTGAGGTACATGATGCACCTCGCGGCCAGTGCGCCATGCCGTCGTCCACCGCTCAGCTCAAACGTTAGCCCTCACAGCCACTTACTAGGGAGACATCAGGCGAATGGAATCAGTACCTGTCTACCGCTTCTGGCAATTTGGCACCACTGTCCGCTACCTCCAGGACGTTCAGGCTGACTATGGTGTCCACGGGAACGGCAATGTGCTCGCAAACATCAACGCCATGTTTACTCGCCTTGAGGAGCTCAAGCTTCGTGTGACCATACGCGCAGCTCATGAACTTCAAGCGTTCCAGGCAGAGCTCAAGGCGCTTCCTCACGACGCCAAGATCACCCTAGCACAAGCGCAGCGCCTCAATCGCATCATCCACGCCCTTCGCCAAACGCTTGAAGCCGAGCTAAAGGGAATCAACGCGTACACGATTTCTGCCAAGCGCCTGGACGTAGAAAAGCTCACGAACGACGTTGCATCTCTATTTGCCCCTGATGTCTTCGCATCTCTGACACCAATTGCGCAGTTTGACTTAATCGAAGCAGCAAGATGCATTGCTTTTGAGCGCCCCACAGCTGCAGCCTTTCATCTAATGCGAGCAACCGAAGAGGTGTTGCGTGGCTACTATTGCCACTACGTCCGCCGCGATCGAATCTCACCTTTGTTGTGGTATCCCATGGTTCAGGCCCTACAACAACACCGCAAGGCCAAATCAAACGACACCCTTCACAGGCAACTTGACAATATTCGAGTGTCGTTTCGTAATCCTACACAGCACCCCGACAAGGTCTACGACATTCACGAGGTTCAAGACCTGTTTGGCCTATGCGTTGACTCAATCAACCGCATGCGTAGGCTGTGCAACGGTGAGGGCTAACCCTTCGCTCGAGCGGACCTCCACCGGCAAGGCACTTGGGCCGCGAGCCAGCCAGTGTCATCATCCGTCTCGCGGCCCAAGCGCCTTGCCGGCGGCGTCCGCTCAGCTCAAACGTTAGGCAGCACAGGGTGAAGGTGGCGTTTCTCGACGTCTGCTACAGCGATCAGGGAGCTCAGTCGGCCTGTGTCTTGGCGGACTCATGGGTCTCGAGTGCACCAAGTTCAGCGCACGTGCAGACCATCGACGAGGTAGCACCCTATGAACCAGGCAGCTTCTACAAACGAGAACTTCCTTGTTTGCTGGCCGTGATTCACTCACTGCCAGAGCCTCCGACTTACATCGTAGTTGACGGGTATGTCTGGCTACCCCCTGCTGGCCTTCCCGGGCTTGGGGCACACCTCTACGAAGCGCTGTCGGGAACCATACCGGTCATCGGCATTGCCAAGCGCTCCTTTGCAGGCGCACAAGCCTGCCGGCTCGTTGCGCCAGTTCTTCGCGGGAAGTCGGCTCGCCCCTTGTTCGTCACAGCTGTGGGCATTAACCTGCCGCAAGCGGAAATACACGTTCGCGAATTGGCTGGCGCGCACCGCATCCCTCTGCTTGCGCAAGCGGCTGACCATCTGGCGAGGGCTCCGCGCTCGAGCCACGCGCGTGCTGCCTAACCCTTCGCTCGAGGCGACCCTCCACGGCTTGGCGCTTGGGCCGCGAGGCCGTGGTGCATATCATCGGCCTCGCGGCCCAAGCGCCAATCCGCG
>NZ_RCHJ01000051.1 GCF_004011805.1 Piscinibacter defluvii | reverse complement strand
GCACGCTGGCCAGACTGCGAACTCGGCATGTCCAGGTTCTCGGCATAGTGGATCAACGAGTGCTTGGTGCGGGCCGTGGCGCTGTATTTGGCGCAGAACACCGGCCGGCGCTACGACACCCTGTTCTCCGACGAGGCCGACGGACCGCTGGACCCGGAGCGCAAGCGCATGTTCATGGCGATGAAGCGGCGAGTGCTGGAACTGGGTGGGTATACGCGGGAGTTCTTTGTGTCGCAGACGCCGGAACTGACAGCGATGGCAGATGCGGTGATCGATCTCGAAGCGATGAGCGCGGCGCGGTGTCCTGGGTGAGCGGCCTCCGCCGGGCCACCGGAGGCCACGTCCTGAAAAGTGGAGTTATCAGGACGTCATTTGAGCTCGTTATTTCAGCCAAACTCGGCAGGCCGCTCACACAAGAGAAGTTGTGTTTCATGCCGGCGCTCAGCAGACAACTCATCAAGCTACGCCTGTGGACCGGTTGACGCAACCCGGCCAATGAGAGCGACGGTGATGCTTGGCTACAGTACCGGATCAGTGAAGCGGGGATGGCTGAGAGGGTTGACGTGCCGTTTGACCTGGCATGGGAGGCGTGCGGTTTGGTGATCAGGTACTCAGGAAACCTGATGGCCAGTGACGTGCTGGCGTGTCACGAGCGGATTGCGGCGGACCCCCGCTTTGACGACCTTCGCTTTGCCATCGTGGATGCGCGCTCGGTTCAGGCGCTGACGGCCACGAGCGCCGAGATCGAGCTGATCGAGGCCTTCCTGCAAGGTCCGGCGATGACTAACCCAGCGATCTCCGCCGTGTTCGTGGCCACCGAACCGTCTGTTCTCGCTGCCCTGGGCACCTACAACGCCATCAGCGACCGTGCCTACCGGATCACTGTTTGCGATTCGCTCACCGAGGCGCGCGCGCAGTTGGGCGCACGGCCTGCGCAACCGCGTTCATCGTAGATCGCGCGCCTGGTCCACTTGCGGCGAACAAGCGACGTCGCCGCAGACTCAGAGGCCGCGCTTCGCACGGGTAAGCAGCGTACAGACCTCTGTGGAAACTTGCGCAAAACGGGATCCGGCCCCGATCAGGCGCTCGGCCTGTTCAACGGCGCCCGCATTGATTTGGCGCGCGACCTGTCCGGCAGCGTTGTGAAACTCCGCGTGCCGCTCGAGCAAGGCGGTGAACCCAGGCGCCGAGCCCCAACGTCGTCCGCCATTGCCATGGAGCCACTGACCCAGCGGACAGCGATCGTCGCGGCAAAGCGTGTCAGCGTCGAGCGAAGACCGCTCGGCGATTGCCTTGCGCAGCCTGACCTTCCATTGCCGATGCGCCTCGATGGCCTTGTCGAAGTCGAAGTCAGTCACCACCGCCGGTGCGACCTCCACCGCGAGTTCCAGGCCCGCGGGAAGCTTAAATCGATCGACCTCCTGTGCCAGGGTAAGGGCCTGGTCCTTCATGGCTTCGGCCGCTGCGGCCGTCTGCTCCACCAATGCGGCGTTCTGTTGGGTCATGCGGTCGAGTTCGTTGACCGCTTGGCCGATCTGGGCCACGCCCTGGCTCTGCTCGCGCGAGCCTTCGGCGATGTTGGAGAGCAATCCGCTGACCCGCTGCGAAGCGGCGACGATCTCACCCATCCGCTCGCCGGCCGTGTTGACCACGGCGGCTCCCGCGTTGACCTGTTCGACGCTGCCGCCGATGAGTCCCTTGATTTCGTGGGCCGCGTGCGCCGCCCGCTGCGCCAAGGTGCGGACTTCGGATGCCACGACTGCGAAGCCGCGACCCTGCTCTCCGGCACGCGCGGCCTCGACAGCCGCGTTGAGCGCCAGGATGTTGGTCTGGAAGGCGATGCCGTCGATCGTGCCCACGATGTCGCCGATGCGCCCCGAGGACTGACGGATGGAGTCCATCGTCTGCACCACTTGGTGCATCACGTCGCCGCCGGCCGCAGCCGACGCTTCGTTGCCGGCGGCCACGCGCGCAGCCTCGCTGGCGTGATCGGCGCTGTTCTTCACTGTCGCCGAAATCTGTTCCATGGAAGCGGCGGACTCCTCCAGGTTGGCAGCGGCCTGTTCCGTCCGGGCCGACAAATCCATCGCGCCCGAGGCCACTTCGCTGCTGGAATGCACGATCTCCTGGCTGGACCGGCGCACGCGCAAGACCATCGTTCGCAGGGACTCCTGCATCTCGCGCAGTTCGAACATCAACTGCGCGGCCTCATCGCGCCCCCATGGCGACGGTGACGTCGTGAGGTCGCCCTCGGTCATCGCGCGCAGGTGCCGCCGCGTTTCGTTCAGACCGCCATCCATCACCCGGTAGAAGCTGAAGAACAGGTAGCCGGCCACGGCGAGCGAGGCGAACACCACGCCGGCCATCCAGGCGGCCTGGTGCAGGAGGTCGTCGCGGACCTCTCCGACGTAGATGCCGGAGCCGATCACCCAACCCCACGGTTCGAACCCCTGCACGTAGGACAACTTGTCCACCGGTTTGTCGCTGCCAGGCTTGGGCCACTGATAGGCGACGAATCCCTTGCCCTCGCTCCGGACCTTGTCGACAAACGCTTTGAAGAGGCGCAGGCCGTTGGGATCTTTGAGGTCGGAGACGTCCTTGCCGTTGAGTTCCGGCTTGATCGGGTGCATCAGGACGTGCGGGTGCATGTCGTTGATCCAGAAGTACTCGCTGCCCTCGTAGCGCAAGGCCGCCACGGTGTCCCGGGCCCACTGCTGGGCCTGATCCCTCGACAGCTTGCCCTTCGTCTCGAGCCCATGGGCCTGAACCAGGATCCCGTGCGCGATCTCGACATGCTGGCGCGTGGCATCGGCGCGCGACTTCATCGCGTGATCGGATTGCTGAATCAGTTGCCAGGCGACCAATGCCAGCAAGGGCACGACGAAGGCCAGCGAAATGATGGCGGCCTTGGCGCTGAAGCGCAGGGCGCGGAACAGTCGTACGCCCGGTGCCCAGATGCCGTGATGTGCGAAGAAGCCGGCGGCGGCGGGTGGCCTGGCCATGGGTGCGGTCGCGTAGGTCGAAGTTCGTGCGGTTGTGCTCGTCATGGCGCGGTGCTCCCTCCTTCGGAAGTGCAGCCATGCCTGACCTGCCGCCCGTCCCGTAGTGGGTTTTCGTCACAAGCCGCCAAGGGTTGAGGCTCGGCGCGCTGGAAACCTGGCCCTTACACGTCGCGCGCGGCTCGCAACCGACAAGCGCCGGCGGTCCTGAGGTCGCCCGCTGGCCTACAAGAGAATGGCCTTGTTGAGCACCTGGTGGCGGGGCAAGCCCGCGTAGGCCGCGAGCGGGTTGATCTCGCGCGCGAGATCCGCGGACAACTGTTCGACTTCCTTGAACAGGTCCGCCAGGGCGTGGACCTTCTCCGGCTTGTCGAAGATGAGCCGGGATCCGTCGGGCACGAACAGCGCCGCGCGGTAGGACGGTTGGTCCAGCAGGAACTTGAGGTGGCTGCGGACTCGCTCGACCAGCAGCAAGTCGACGCCGAACGGGACGGCGAGTTCCTGGTCCGTCATGTGCCAGGCCAGTGCCGCGATGTCGTAGCTCGACAGATCGATCGCCTTGTCCGCGTCGTAGCGCAGGTTCTTCAGCAGGCGGATGCACTTGCGCAGCGAGCCACGGACCGTCTTGCACTTGTCCTCGATGAGCCCGATGTGCATGAAGGGTCGGTTTTTCATGCGCTGGGCCAGCTTGCTGTCCAGCACATAGATGTCGCGATGTCGCTTGTCCCCGGTCCGCTTCCAGTCCAGCGTGTCGTGCCAGTGGGACGGGATCACGTCCACCGCGCGCTGCAGCGACCCGCCGGTGAGCGAGACCGCTTTGCTGGGCGTCGCGTCGACCTTTGCGCCCCAAAGACGTCGCTCCAGAATGGCGATGCACTCCGCGCGCAAGCCGGCCAGTTCCTCGGCCGGCGTCTTGCCGGGAATGTCGTGGTAGCTGTAGGCAGTCTTGGCCGCCGCGTCGACCGTGACGAACCCATCGTGCAGGACCAGCAGGTCGACGTCGCTGTTGCCGCGCACATGGACGTCGAGGGGCACCGAGCCCTGGTAGTCGAAGGCCGCGGGAATGTTGGCGGCGGCCAGGCCCTCGGCGAGGCGGTCACGCACCCGGTTGCCTTCCGCGTACGACTTCAGCGTGTAGTCGGCGTCGACGGCCTGCATGGCGCCAATGGCGTACTTGACGGCTTCCGGTTCGGCGAGTTGCTGGAACTTCTCGAGCTTGGCCGTCCCATTGAGTGCCTCGGCGAAGTTGTAGGCCCCGTCGCGGCTGTACAGGCCTTGGCGCCTGTCCTTCAGGCGCTGGATCTTCTGGCTGTAGTTCATGGATTGACGGTCCTCGATGCGTTTGAGATGGCGTTTCGAATATTGCGAGTTTCGTTTGTTGCGTTTATGATGTCAAAACACCAGGAGACCCCCATGACCGCCAACGACCTGTCCCGAACGAGTTTGCCCCTTGAGCAAGAGGTTCAGGCCGCCGCCAAGGGCCAGCGCGCGCTGGCCGCCTACTTGGCGACCCAGGGCGAGATCCAGCGCATCCAGATCTACGACGAGAAGAACAAGGCGCATCAGGTCGAACTGCCGACCTCGGCACTGCGGCTGCTCGTCGACATCCTGGCCGAGCTTGCCGATGGCAATGCCGTCAAGGTGGTGCCCATCCACGCGGAGCTCACGACGCAGGAGGCGGCGGACATGCTCAATGTCTCGCGCCCGCATCTGGTCAAGCTGCTCGAAGAGGGTGTGCTGCCGTTCCACAAGACCGGCAAGCACCGGCGCGTGCTGTTCGCCGATCTGATGCGATATCGCGAAGAGCGCGAGCAAGCCAGCCACGCGGCAATGGAGGCCCTGGCGCAGCAGGCCCAGGATCTGCGCATGGGCTACGAATGAGGCACTCGAACTTCACCGCGGTCTACGACGCCTGCGTCCTCTACCCCGCACCGCTTCGAGACTTCCTGATGTGGCTGGGGCTGACCGGGCGCTTCCGGGCACGGTGGAGCGCGCAGATTCATGAGGAGTGGAAGCGCAGTCTGCTGCGCGATCGACCGGACCTGACGTTCGAGCAGTTGAATCGCACGTCGGAACTGATGGACAAGGCGATCCCCGATGCCCTGGTCGCCGGCCACGAGGCGCTCGCTGACAGCCTGCAACTGCCCGATCCAGGCGATCGGCATGTGCTTGCCGCGGCGATTCGCTGCGGTGCGAACGTCATCGTCACCTTCAACGAGAAGGACTTCCCCTCCGAAGCGCTCGATCCCTTCGGGATCGAGGCGCAGCACCCGGACCTGTTCATCGATAACCTCTTCGATCTCGATCCTGCCGCCGTCATCTCCGCAGCGCAGCGGCAGCGTGGTCAGTTGAAGAATCCGCCCATGGCGGTGGACGTCTACCTGGACGTGCTCCTGCGGCAGGGCCTTGCGCAGACGACGCAGGCGCTGAGCAGTTACCGGGCCATCCTGTGACCCGCGATCGCAGGTCGATGCGGCGGCAGCGAGCGATCACGCCCATCGCGCGGGGAGGGCGTTGATGGGGTTCGCCTCCAGGTTCTTCAATGGTGCATCGCGGCAAACGCTCTATGCGAGGGTGACGCCGTCGCCCGAGCAGGTCGAGTTCCTGCAGACCCAGTGGAACGAACTCGCTGATCACCTGAAGCACGAGTTGCCACAGCAGCACGGATACGCCGTCAGCACCTGGCTGCAGGGCGGCGGGCGTTTGCCGCGCCGCTTCATCGGCCTCGGCCGGCCCAACAGGCTCGTCAGCGGCGCGCACGCTGGCCGGATGCCAAGTGCTCGCGGGCGATGTTGCCGAACATCCAGGCCCGCTTCCAGAAGCCGTGTGCCTGCAGCTCCAGACTGACCATCACCGCGTACCTCAGGTGAGACTCCGAACGCAACGGCACCGGGTTAGACGTCGGCGTGGTTGGCCTGGAGTGTTCCTGCGGGAACTGCTTGCGGTGCTGCCGAACGGCCGCCCTAAGGGCGTCGACGGCCTCACGAGCCGTGGCACCGAAGGCTTGGATCCTGACCTCGCAGGCCCTGGCCGCGAAGTCGCCTTCCCATGGGAAGACCCAGAACCCCGGCGTGCCGGCGACGCCCAGCAGCCGGTGGCGCTTGGTCGGCGCGATCTCCGGTGTGGCCGACGCGCACACGCCCCAGCCGCCGTGCGCCGACCAGGTGAGGCACGGGCCGCTGCAAGACGCGAGCAGGTCCGTTGCCCGTTGCTGTTGGGCCGCAGCCCAGGTTGCCCGCCGCAGAGCCTTGCTCAAGCGCGGCAGCGTCCAGTCGATCCGTGCCGTCGCCGGTACGCTGACGAAGCGCAGGTGTTAGCCGAAGACCGCTGCAGCCCAGGTCACGTGGTACGGCGGCGGGGCGTTGAACCAGACAGCCGTCCCGCTCGGCTTGAGCTGGTCGATGACGAACGCCATCCGGCCGCATTGGCAGTAGCCGGGATTCATCCGGTTCAGGACGACGACTTCGCCGCTGAAATGCTCCCCGCAGTTGCACCGGTCTTCGAGCTCGCAGCCGGGATGGGGCGGGGGGAATTGACAACCGTTGTCAAACCGCCCAAGATCGCCCCATGAGCCGCCAAACCATGAGCTTCGCCTTGCCCGAGTCGATGCGTGAGTACATCGACAACCGGGTCGCAGCAGGCAATTACGGCAACACCAGCGAGTACATCCGCGACCTGGTACGGCGCGATCAGGAAGAGCAGGCCAGGAAGCGGCTTCGCGACCTCATCGAAGAGGGGCTGGCATCCGGGCCAGGCCGTCGTCGCACCCAGCCGGACGAGAAGGAACTGCTGGCGATCGCTCGCGGCGAGGTCGATTGAAGCCGGCGCTTCTGCGCCCGCAGGCGCTGCGCGACCAGCAGCGCGAAGTCCGGTACTACCGCAAGGAGGGGGGTACCCGCGTGGCGGTGAAGGTGGCCAAGGCCACCAACGCCGCGCTTGACCAGCTCGAACTCGACCCTGGCATCGGCTCACCGACGCTCGGAAAGCTCCTTGGCATTCCAGGTCTTCGGACCTGGCAGGTGGCGAAGTTCCCGCTCCTGTGGTGCTACTTCGAACTCGGAGAGCACCTGGATGTGGTCCGGCTGCTAGGCGAGCGCCAGGACATCTTGGCGATCTTGGGCCACGAGTTCGCCTCATATTGACGGCACTCGCGTCGCGGCGGGCGCAGGCCCAGAGCTCTAAGACCGGTCTGTGGCAGCTTGTTCGCCAAGTCGGCTGGCCGGAACCGACACCCATCAGCGACTCCGCCGCCCGGATCGTGCTGCTCCAAAGCCGCCTTTCGCCGATGCCGTGGTGCACTGCTCCGCCCACAGGCGTTTGACGCTGGATACCAACGAAATCGGCATCACAGCAATCGGCCAAGGCTGGACTGCCAGGATCTGTCTCGAAACGAAAT
Source organism: Piscinibacter defluvii (assembly GCF_004011805.1). Lineage (GTDB taxonomy): Bacteria > Pseudomonadota > Gammaproteobacteria > Burkholderiales > Burkholderiaceae_C > Piscinibacter > Piscinibacter defluvii. The sequence goes on along the minus strand of NZ_RCHJ01000051.1, from coordinate 805 downwards.
TTCGGCACGCGACAAAATTTCAGGGGCTCGCGTCGCGAGCCCCTCGGTTCTCGTCTCCGTCTCCGAGCCAATGCCCCCACCGATCCGATCGAGGCCGTCATGCAGGCAGACCCCTCCTCTCGGCGGGGGAACCAGGCGGGCTGAAGGTTGGCCCGCGCCGGATTTCAATGCAAGCGCGCGCGCGCCTGCCTTGCCGCCACATACAGGCGCGCAGGTTTCGCCAGCGCTTCTTCGTCCTTGAGAGCGGCGAGCGCGGAGTCCAACAACGGTCGCGCGGCTGCTGCATCGCCTTTCAACTGAAGGGCCATGCCGCGCAGCGCATCGATCGAGGCCGGCCATTGCCCCGTGGCACGCCCGGACTCGAGCGCCGCCGGATCGAGTTGATCGATCAGGGACTGCGCGTTCCGGGCCCCGCCGAGTTCGAGCTCGATCAGGGCCAGCACGAACGCCGCATCCTGGGTCTGCGGCGAAGCAGGCCCGACGAGGTTCAGCAGATGCCGGTGGGCCGTGCGCGCCTTGTCCACGGCATCCTTCGCCCTCCCGGCTTCGTCCAGTGTGCGCGCCCAGTTCAGCAGTGTCACGTAGGTCAGCACGTGCCCGTCGCCGAACTCTGCGCGCACGCGCTCGTGGGCCATCTGCGCATAGCCAGTCGCACGTGGCCAGTCACCGCTCCGGAAGGCGACCCCGAGCAATTCGCCGAGCAGTTGCAGATGCCTCGAGTGGTTCTCGCCCAGGAGGGCCACGATTGTCCGCGCCGATCGAACTTTGACCCACCCTGCCGACTGAACTTTGACCCAGGGCTGGT
>NZ_RCHJ01000050.1 GCF_004011805.1 Piscinibacter defluvii | reverse complement strand
GCTTCCTCTACGTGCCGCAGCTCAAGGGTGTTGCCTATATCCCGACCTACTCCGGCAACATCTGGTTCATTAGAACCAACTGACGCTGGCCAACGGCAACGGCGACGCTACGGATACGGGCGAGGTGCCGAGCCCGCTGACGCCGGTCTTCCCGGCCAGGCATAGGGGCCGCGTGGATGCTGCGATCTTGCCGCCGATGAGTGTATGTAAGCGCGTTGCACTGTTGCACAGCGCCTTCGACCCACCGGAGGCGCTGCGCCGCGAGGTCGCGAGATCTGCAGCAAAGTGGTCAAGCGCCGTCTCTTGCCCTCTTGCCGGTGACCCAGCGCCGGCATCAAACGAGTACCTGAATCGCATCCGGGTGACTAAGGAAACGAGTCGGGCTGGAACTGTGCCCGTAAGCGCCTGATTGATAGACGACGACAAGGTCGCCAGGTTGCGCGACGGCAAGCTCCATCCGGTCAGCCAGTAGGTCAAGTGGCGTGCATAGCGGACCAACCACTGATGCGATCTCTCGCTGAACATCGCCCATACGATTGCCGATTTCGACCGGATAGTTCTTCCGAATGACCTGTCCGAAGTTCCCCGAGGCCGACAAGTGGTGATGCAAGCCACCATCGATGACGAGGAACACCTCTCCGCGAGAGACCTTGCGATCAAGCACTCGAGCGACGTAGACGCCGGCCTCTCCTACGAGGAAACGCCCAAGTTCGAGCACGAGCTCCACATGGGGCAATGCAGCTGCGGCATCAACAACGAGACCCCGCAAGTGTTCGCCGATGGGCGCGAGGTCGATCGCTTGTTCTCCCGGAAAATATGGAATGCCGAAGCCTCCGCCGAGGTTCACCGTGCGCACTGGAGACGGTGCGTTCTGTGCCAAGCGTATGGCCAGAGCAAGCGCCTTTGTCTGTGCCTCGGTGATGGCCTCGACGCGCAGGTTCTGAGAACCGGAGAAGATGTGGAAACCCTCGAATCCGAGACCCAGTTGTGCGCACTCTGCTAGCGCATCGGGCACTGCTTCGGCATCGATTCCAAACTGTTTGGCCCCCCCCCCCATCCTCATTCCGGAGGACTTCAGCTCGAAGTCCGGGTTCACGCGGATCGCGACGCGAGGTGTGAGGCCAAGTCGGGAACCGACTTCCGCCAGCAATCGCAGTTCCCGTCGAGACTCGACATTTACGAGAATGCCGGCTGCTACAGATTGCATGAGTTCGACCTCAGACTTGCCAGGGCCAGCAAAGCTTATCTGGCGCGGGTCCGTGCCGGTGTCGAGCGCGACGAGCAGTTCTCCTCCGGATGCCACGTCCAAGCCATCCACCAACCCGGCCATGAAGCCCACGACTGCAGGCATCGGGTTGGCCTTCATCGCATAGTGGAGGCTGAGCGTCGTTGGCAGAAGTGCACGAAGTTCTGCCATGCGAGCCACAAGCAAGCTGCGATCGTAGGCGTAGAACGGTGTCCGACCAACCCGCGCTGCAAGCCTCGACAAGCGAATGCCGCCGACCGAGATCTCGCCGTCCACAACCGCGTAGCGCGTCGCCGCGCTGTGCCGGGAGTAGCTCATCGCTCCGCGTCCTTGAGATGCTGCGACGACAGCAGCTTGCGATCGATCTTTCCGTTGGCGTTGCGGGGCAAGGGCGCCTGGCGCACCTCAATGCTGGCCGGCACCATATAGGTCGGCATACGAGCACGGCACCACGCATTGACTTGCTGCGTGTCGAGCATGGAACCATTGCGAGGCGCTACGACCAGAAAAACGGCTTGCCCTAGAACGTTATGGGGCACGCCGAACGCCGCGCATTCGCCCACAAGGTGCATCCCGTAGACGATCTCCTCCACCTCGCTCGGGCTGATGCGGTAGCCGGATGATTTGATCATCTCGTCCTGCCTGCCAATGAAGTAAAGGAATCCATCGGCATCGCGGCGTACCGTGTCGCCTGAGAAGACAGCGATCTCCGGTAACACCAAGCCGCCACTGCGTCCCGGCAACGGCCTGAACCGCTCCGAGGTCGTTTGTGGATCGTTCCAGTAGCCTTGCGCCACGAGCGCGCCGCGTTGCACGAGTTCACCGGGTTCGTCGGCCTCGCATGGCGTCCCGTCCGGGCGCAACACCAGGATCTCGCTGTTCGGAATTGCCTTGCCGATCGAGTCTGGCCGACGGTCGATCTCTTCAGGCGGCAAGTAAGTTGCACGGAAGGCTTCGGTCAACCCATACATCAAGTAGGGCTTCGCCTGTGGCGCGAGCGCGCGCAACTGCTTCAGCGTCTCAAGCGGCATGCGACCACCTGTATTCGCAAAGTAGCGCAGTCGCTCTCTCATCGCGTCCGGCCAGTTTACCTGCGTCAGTTGAATCCACAGTGGCGGCACGCCGGTGAGGCCGGTCACTTGATGCGAGACTGCCGCCTTCACGACGTCGTTGGGCAGCAAATAGTTCAACAGCACGACGCTCGCACCGGAGTGAAAAGCCGTGGTGAGTTGGCTGAATCCGGCGTCGAATGAGAGCGGCAAGGCCGCCAGAAGTACGTCCGATGCGACGTTCTCGAGATAGGATGCGACGCTTTTCGCGCCGGCCACCATGTTCCTGTGCGAGAGCACCACGCCCTTTGGCTTACCCGTACTCCCTGACGTATAGAGGATTCCTGCGACGTCGACATCGATCACCCGATGGGTTTGTCTCCCTGGGGACTGCATCGCGTCTGCCCAGCGCAGGACCGACGGCCCGCCGGCCGGAAGATTGTTCGGCGGCTCGCCGAGGACAATCACGTGTACAAGCGCCTTGCAGCCCGCAAGTATCAATGCCAACGTCTGTAGGCGTTCCGCACTTGTGACCAACACCCGCACTCCGCAGTCGGCGAGAATGTAGGCGACTTGCTCGGACTTCAGCAGTGGATTGATCGGCACGAACACCGCCCCAGCTGCAGGGGCACCGAACGAGGCGACGACCATCTCGATGCGCTTGTCCAGATAGATTCCCACACGGTCGCCGCGGCTCATGCCAAGGGCCATCAACGTGGATGCGAAAGCGCGAATATCCGCGGCCAGCATGCCGTAGTTGTGACTGCCCGCGTCGTCAATCAGCGCCGCCGCGCTTGGCGACGCCTCTGCCATGCGAAGAGGAAGGTCGTGTAGGAGATGGGCTTCTGTTGTCATCAGTTGGTCCTCGGTGGCGAACCACCTTCGTCTTGAGACATCGGAACCGGCGTTGCGCGCTGGCGGCTCCCAAGAAGTGCCCAAGCCTCCTTGGTGATTCGCTTTGCGCGGTGAATCGCGTAGCCTGCAAAACCACAGGGGCCTTGACCAAAAACCCAGGCATCGCGGACCGTGTACAGGGCGGTCTGGTCGGACCAGCGCAACTTGTGAGTTTCGGGCCTGCCCATGAAATCGTAGGTACGGACGCCCCTGAGCCGCAATCGATCCAGCAGTTCGGAGTTCAGCACCTGTCCGGGGCTCAGTCCTTCGTACTCGGTTGTCTGGCTGTGCTTGAGGCAGCAGAAGACGCTGCCCTGCACAAGCCCGAAGTTGAAGGCAACCGGCTGTCCATTGAGTCGGCCGATCAACCCGTAAAGCAGCCCTGAACGCGCCGCAAGGGGGAACAGTGTGCGATAGAACCTCTCTTGGTCAGGTCTGCACGTTATCGCGGTGCCGGCTTCGTGTTTCCACGAGCTGCGCTCAATCTTCAGGATCGCTTCGATTGCGTCCTCGGTCCCGCCCGCGTCGGAAAGTTCGACATACTCCAGTCCGCCGAGCCTGTGCAGCTTGTTTGTCGCCGTTCTCAAGGTTTGCCGAAGACTCTTGGACATTCCGGCAGCGAAGTCTTCCGGGCGCGCACACAGCGGGAAGTAGGGCGAGGGCATTCGCTCGCTATCGTCCAGCAGGCGATAGCTCGTTCCCGCGCAAGCTTGGCTGAGCAGGCGTTCGGTTTGACTGCCTTCGACGAGCGATAAACGCAGGCTTCTCCAGGCGCCGAATGCCTGGCGCAAACCATCCAGGAGCGCAACGACCATCGAGGGATTTGGGTCGCGGAGAAGCAGGCCGTTCCGGCCGCCATACAGCATCGTGGGAGTGAACAGGCGAACGCAGCGTTTCGCTCCAGCATGGCGAGCCACCGGCAGCATTGCCACGACATTGTCCCCGTCGAGGACAACGACCACTCGCGAAGTGCTTGCGGCCGGCATGGCCAAGGTCAAAGCCTCGAACCAGGCGAACGACGATGTACCGTCGTGACCCTTGACCGTCTCGCAGTCGGTACGGACGAGCTGGTCCCATGCGCGCCGCAGTCGTTCGCGGTCCGTCTTTGCGTCCAGTACGTCAACCCGAAAGTTCATGAGAATGCCGATGCGGGAGATCGATACGAATCGTCTGCACGGCTTGCTCGATATCTTTGACCGCGAGATCCTGGTGTACCGAAAGGCACAGGATGTTGCTGGCGAGAAATCTGGCATCCGCAAGCGTGCGCTTGTCGCCGAGGTCGTACAGCGTCGAGTGAAGGTATATGCCGAACGTGTGAAGTTGAACGCCCGCTGCCCTGAGGCGAAAGTCAAACTTTGCTCGATCGGGCAGAAGGACCGGGTAGACCCAGGGGCAGGACTGCTGCGGGAGGTCGCGTTGCAGCGACACCATCCCGCCCATCGACTCCGCGGCAGCGGCGTACGTAGCGTGGTTGGCACGGCGCTTGGCGATGATCACCTCAAGATCGGACGATTCGATGATGCGCAGGGCATGCCGAGGTATCGCGCTGCACGCCAGCGCGGGATCAATGGGATAGTAGTCCTCTCCGCGCATCGGATCAGGCAAGCAAGTTGCGTCTGCTCCAGCGGTGGGGTCCTTCTGGGCCAACGAGCGTAGACGATCCAACAGGCTAAGGCCGAACCGAAGCGTGCGGTGTTCCGCGAATTCGACCGACTCCTCGAGTAGCCGCTTGTAGTTGCGCAGACGAGCTCCGAGTGGTGCCTGGACTAAAGGCATCTCGGTGATCGCCCCCCGGCGCGGCGGCGCACGCCAGAGCCCTCCCCCCACGCCGCTTGGTACTGTCTTCCAAAAGCTGAAGATGCGGTAGTCGCTCGCCTCGTCGCCAGCCAGTCTGACTGGGTGAGCAACGAATGCGTGGGAGCAGTCTTCTACGAGCGCCAAGCCCTTTTGGCGGAGCGGGATCAGTGGTTTCAGATCCGGAGCGACTCCAAAAAAGTGGATGATGAGTATTGCAGCGACGTCGGCGTTCGCCTTGGAGATGAGGTCCTCGTAGTCGACCGAAAGATCGCGTCTGATGTGGTAATAGACGGGCTTGAGACCCGCTAGCAGAACCGGGGAAACCACGGAAGGACAGTGAAATCCAGGCACCAGCACCTTGGCCCCTGGTCTGGTGCTGGCAATCTCAGTGAAGGCAATCAGCAGCGCGCCGCGCGCCTGAAACGTCAGTTGCAGTCCCGGAGTTCGAAGTACACGCCGTGCCAGGACGTTGCGCTGAGGCAAGACCAGCGAACGCAGTGGCGCGACGGGGTGCGGTTTCGCGCAGAGTGTCGGGCTAGGCCGCATCGGTACTGCGCCGGCGACAGAACTCGGCTCGCCTTCAGCGGTCAAGTGCTGCTCCGGCAACGTTGACCGAAGCGACCGGCCTGCCGCCGATCGAACTGCGGCGCTGTGAAATCCATTCGCGAAATCCAGCTGTCAGGCCGCGCCAGCGCCTCAGGTTGAATGCGAGCAAGTTGTACCGCTCGCGCCGCGCCAACATCCACTTTGCCTTGTAGCCGTCGTCGCCGGACAGGAAGTCGACTTCGCGAACCCGGTCCACGTCGATAACCCGTTCTAGTAGCGCGCAAGTGAGCATCGAGCCCACGGAAAGCTTTGCAAATCGCTCGTCGTATGCGACCTTGTAGATAAGCGCGCGACCGTTCACGACAAACCAGACCTGTGCCGCTGCTGGCTCGCCGCCCACACGCAGCACGCCCAGTCGCAACCAGCCGCGATCTGCGGCCAGATGCATGAGCCCGGGCATGAACGACGGAAACGGTTCGGGGACCTTCCAACTGGCTGCATAGATCTGCTCGTATGCACGAATTTGCTCGTGCAGTTCGCTGGGCGTCTGCGCGATGACGATTGAGCCTGTCGCCTTCCGCAGGAACGCCTGACGGCGCTTCTCCGAGGTGGACGGAAAGCTCGATGGCAATTCCTGCAAGTAGCGGGCGTAGCTCGTGCCGCTTGTTTCGGCATACCAGTTGAAAAAGGCGTGCGTCCAGAACGTCCAGAATCCCCCGTTGCGAAGGCCCGCTTCGAGGGCATCGGAAAACTCAGCGGAGCGGTCGAGGGGGCCGATGCGCAATCCGTCGAACTTTCCACCGGCGCGCGCCAAGGCATCGACGAGGTCATTCAGCGCAGCGCTGCCAGGGGGCGAAGTCGCGATTGGACCGTACCCGCACGAGTAGTAGTTCACCATGCTCTCAAGCAGCCTCGGGTGCGGAACGGCGTCGCCGCGACTGAGCTTTAGTGCCAAGGCCAATGGACCGTTGTTCGAGAAGCCTTGCAGTTGCAGGAACTTCGGTACCTCGTCTGGCCGCATCGCAGTGGCAGCGAAGTGCTCGAACCAAGCGCCAGCGCAGAAGAGATCATCCGACCCAGCTGAACTCGCCCACGTGGGGAACCTGTCCTCCAGACGTACTTTCACGGGCTTACGAGGCGTGGGCGCGCGGTGCCACAAAGCTATCCAATAATTGTGCCAATTCGACGGCTCGGTGGCCTCGTTCGAACCTTGTCGCGCGCTCCTGGGTGAGTACCTTGGCATGACCTGACTCGATCTCCAGCAAGAAGCCCGCAAGAGCCGCGCCGATAGCCTCTGGATCATCGATGGGAGCAAGCGTGCCGACTCCCTCGGTCCGAAGCAGCGCTGCGGTGCTACCTAGGGCGTCGACTAGCGCGAAGATCGGACGGCGTGCTCGCAAGTACTCGTATACCTTTGCCGGGATGGCCGGGTTCGACGCATGCCCCTGGAAGACAAGCAGAGCGTCCGCGGTCAGCATCTCGCCGAGCGCATCGCGATATGGCACCGGTGGAGCCAATTCCACGCAGTCCTCCAAGCGCAGGCGTGCGAGGTCAGGACGGTACTCCGCATCGAAGCCGGTTGCACGCAGGACCACCCGCAGCCTCTTCTGCCACCATGGCTGCGCGTCGATGAGCGCGCGCAGAGCCCTGAAGAATGCTCGCGGGTCACGGTCATGGCCCGGATAAAGTATGCCGCTATGGACGAGAGTCAGCCGCCCGGGCGCCGCCCCGCCATCCTCGCCTCGTGCTGTAGCAAACGCGGCTTCGCTGTAGCCGTTGGCGATTACGTGGATCCGTTCGGTCGGGTAGGCTGAATATCTTCTGGCAAAGATGGCGGCCGCGGCGTCGGTGCAGAAGACCACTCCCGCGGCGCGACTGGCAACGAGCGACTCGACCCAAAGCCTCGAAGCGCGCAGGCGTGCGTCAGTTGGGTAGCTTGTGCCCGTCCGTTCGTCGCGTTCGACCATCGGATCGCGAAAGTCAGCGATCCAGGGCAGCCGTGTCAACCTTGATAGGAGATATCCGACAAGGTGCGCCGTCGCAATCGGGTAGGTCGACCAGATGACGAGAGGTCGATGACGTCGCACCATGCGCCATCCTGCCGGCACTGCACCAATCAGCCAGGAGATCCATCGGTCCGGCAGTGCCGCGAACCTCGGATAACGGCCCAGGAAGCTCAGATGCCGCGCAGCGTCCAGCGCGAAGGCGCGCTGGACAGCCACGCTTTGAGGGATGTCGCCGACCCGTTCGTCGGAAACTGCCTCGTACGCGCGCGGGTCAGCCGTGAGCACGAGGGGTCGCCATCCCAAGCGGGGCAGATGCTGGCAGAAGCCGATCGCCCGCTCCAAGCCACTGCTTCCCTTCAGCGGGGGAAAGTGAAATGCCAGCAGAAGTACTGATCGATCGGAAGGCCGGATCACGGGTCGGTTGGGAGCAGCGTGAAGGGGTGCAATGTTGCCGTCCGAAGAACTCGGTCGAAACCCCGTGTTCGTAGGTTCCTCTCGTCGCCCCTGTGCCTGCGTGACCGGGCCGGTCTACGCGTGCGGCCCACGCTAGCGAACTCGCGCTGGGCGGGCTTGAAGTGTAGAGGCGACGATATACTGATGCCGGCTTCGCTGCAACCGACGAGTTCGGCTAGCCCGTGAGATTAGTGCGACCTGTGCAATGTTGCCGGGCGCCGACATGTTGAGTCGACTCGCGAGGACATATGCCGAAAGGGCTCAGAGTACTTGTCTCAACGGCCACCTTGACGGCGATAGGTTGTGCGCTTGTGACATTCTGCACGGTCGCGCATGGTCAAGGAAACATTCGGGGCCTTCCGGGGATTCAGGCGTTTGACCCTCGAGAGATTCGCCTGCTCCCCCCCTTTTGCATCAACACGGACACCTTCCGTGACCGTATCCCCGGCGGTCGAAACTCGACTCTGATTGAGCCTCTCCTGAAGTTTGAGTGGGTAGCCTACGCCCCGGAAGCATCAAGCCGGGGGTG
>NZ_RCHJ01000049.1 GCF_004011805.1 Piscinibacter defluvii | reverse complement strand
CCCCGCACCTCGCGGCGATGGCCGATGCCATCATCGACCTGGATGCCATGCAGGTCGATGCTCCTTCGGACGTTGCCCCGGTCGCTGCAAGAGTCGGGGCGTAGTGCGAACAAACCTGCAGCGCGGCGTGGCTATGGGACCGAGGACCCCACCTCCCATGCTTCCAACGCATCGGCGCTGGCTCCGGCTGGCTGCTGTCGTCGATCACTGCCGACACTCGTGGGTATTCCGGATTCAGCCCCAAGGGAACAGCCACTCGGTCTACGCAGATGACGGCCAGTACCGCATAGGCAACGCTGAGACCGGCGCGTCGAATGATCGCGATGCGCAGACAGCGATCATTCAAGCGCGGTGCTTGGGCGTCGCTGGACGGCCACGTGCAGTCACTCGTCACGGGCAGGTTGCTGGAACTCTAGAAGTCTCCGGACGTTGATCTTTCGATGCGCCTCTGGCCGTGACCGGGCGGCATGGTCTACTCGCACCGGAAGTGCAAACCCTGCCATCCGATGACATTCCGCAGTCCAGACGCAAGCGCACCCACTGACCGTGGAAAGGCTGTCGGGGATGCAGGCGGCCCAGTCACCTGCTTGCGTCGCGCCGCGCAAGCCCTAAACTGCGACGACGCCACCCCACCCCAGCCAGCGGTCGACCGAGGCGCGGTGCCGACACCATGCGTAATCGCCCCACCGCCGCCTCCACGAGGTTCGAACTGCTCGCTCAGGAACTCGAGCAGCAGATCGCTGCGGGGGTGCTGCGTGCGGGGGATCGCCTGCCTTCCGTGCGCCAGACCTGTGCCAGTCGCGGCGTGAGCCCCAGCACCGTATTCCAGGCCTACTACCTGCTCGAGTCCCGCGGCCTCGTCCGCGCAGCGCCTCGCTCGGGCTACTTCGTCACCGCACGCGCCGACGGTGTGCTGCTCGCCGAGCCGCAAACCTCGGCGCCCCAGTCCGGATCGCAACCCGTCGAAGTCAACGACCTTATCTATGCATGTCTCGGTGCTGCGCGCGCCCGCGACATCGTGCCCTTCGGTTCGGCGTTTCCGAGTCCCATCCTGTTCCCGCTCGATCGGCTGCGCCGTGCACTCGTCTCGAGCACGCGGCGGCTCGAGCCCTGGAGCATGGTCGAGGACCTGCCGCCGGGCAATCTGCGGCTCAAGCGCGAGATCGCCAAGCGCTACTTGCGCCAGGGCATGTCGGTGGCCACCGACGAGATCGTGCTGACCCACGGTGCGATGGAGGCGCTGAACCTGTGCCTCAACGCCGTGACACGGCCGGGTGATGCGGTGGTGGTGGAATCTCCGACCTTCTACATGGCGCTGCAGGCGCTGCAGCGCCTGGGCCTGCGCGCCATCGAAGTGCCGACCCATGTGCGCGAGGGTATCGATCTCGGCCGCCTGGCGCAGGTGATCGAGCTCTACCGCCCGCAGGCCTGCTGGCTGATGACGAGCTTCCAGAATCCGCTCGGCAGCCTGATGCCAGACGCGAAGAAGCGCGACCTCGTCGAACTGCTCGCCCGCCACGACGTGCCGCTGATCGAAGACGACGTTTACTCGGAGCTCTACGAGGGCCAGGCAGCGCCGCTGCCGGCCAAGGCGTACGACCGCCGCGGCCTGGTGCTGCACTGCTCGTCGTTCTCGAAGTGTCTGGCACCGGGCTACCGCGTCGGCTGGGCGGCGCCCGGCCGGCTGGCGCGCGAGGTCGAACGGCTGAAGCTGATGACGAGCCTGTCGGGGTCGATCCCGGTGCAGGCTGCGTTGGCGGAGTACCTGCAGGAAGGCGGCTACGACCGCCACCTGCGCAGCCTGCGCCAGTCGTTGCAGACGCAGCGCGACAGCCTGTTCCAAGCCGTGAACCGGCACTTTCCGGACGGGACCCGGGTGGTGCGGCCGGCCGGCGGGTACTTCGTGTGGGTCGAGCTGCCCGTCGGCGTCGACGCGATGGCCCTGCACCATGCCGCGCTGGGACAACGCATCAGCCTGGCCCCGGGCCCGATGTTCTCGGCACGCGCCGAGTTTCAGCACCACATCCGGCTGACCTGCGGCCAGCTCTGGGACGAGGCGCTCGAGCGCGCCATGCGCACGCTGGCGCGGCTGGTCGATGACGCAGCGCGCGCCGTCCCCGCGTCGCCAGCATCGATCTGATCCGATCGTCGGGGCCCGCAACTGCTCACACCGCCGGAGCAGACCGCTCGGCAGACTGCCCGCATGTCGAGATCCACCTCGCCCTGCCCATGCCGCAACGCGATGCCGCGCTGACGATGCTCGAAGCCCGAGCCTTGTCTGCGGGCCCCGAACGCGCGCTGCGAGAGGTACTGGATCGGCTCGGTCCGTCCGTGTTCGCCGGCCTGCTCGACGCCGACGGCGTGCTGCGTTACGCCAACCAGGCGGCGCTGCAGGCCATCGGCGCCGCGCCGGAGGAGGTGCTCGGCCAGCGTTTCGAGACGACGCCCTGGTGGCAGGCCTGCGAGTTGTCGCAGCGGCGGCTGCAGCAGGCGTTGGCCAGAGCATCGCGCGGGGAGGCCTCGCGCTTCGACGTGCGTGTGGCCACGCGCCGCGGAACCACGCTGTCGATGGACTTCTCGCTGCTGCCGCTCTACGGGCCCGACGGACGCATCGCCTGGCTCGTCCCTTCCGCGTGCGACGTGAGCGACCGCGAGCACGCACAGCGCCAGTTGCGATTGACCCGCCATGCCGTCGAACAGGCCAACGACGCGCTGTTCCAGGTCGGGCCCGACGGCGCCTTCCGCGATGCCAACGCAGCGGCATGCCGGCTGCTGGGGCTCACACGGGAGCAACTGCTGCGGCTGCGTGTGCCGGACATCGACACGCAGGTCGACGACACGCAGTGGCCGCAGCGTTGGCGCGAGATGTGCGAACGCGGTTCGCTGCGCTTCGAGACCAGCCTTCGCCATCACCAGGGTCATGAGATTCCTGTCGATGTCTCTGTCAGCCTGGTGACCAGTGACGGGGAGACGTTCGCCCATGTCTGCGTTGACGACCTGCGCGACCGACGCGCCGCCGAACAGCGCATCCAGCGGCTCCTGCAGTTCGACGAGCTGACCGGATTGCCGAACCGCCAGCGGCTCTTCGAGCGTCTGGGCGCGACCTTGCAGACCAGCGCCGAAACCGCGGTGCTGGTGCTGGAGCTCGACCGTTTCAAGCGCATCAACGACGGCCTCGGCCTGCACATCGGCGACGCGGTGCTGCGCGAGGTGGCGCAACGCATCGCCACCCCCTTGCGCAGCACCGATCTCGTGGCGCGCCGCGGCGGCGACGAGTTCGTGGTCGTGATGCCCTCTCCATCAGGAGCGGCGATGGACGTCGCGCAGGCGCTGCTGGACACCGTCGCCCGGCCGATCACGATCGGGTCGCACGAGATCCACCTGACCTGCAGCGTCGGCATTGCGCGGTCACCCGCCGACGGCGACCGCGCCGAGACCCTGCTGCGCCACGCCAACGCAGCGTTGGAACAGGCCAAGCGGCTGGGCCGCAACCAGGTCAGCGTCTATGCCCGGGCACCTCATGACGACGACCCCGAACGGCTGGCGCTGGAAACAGCGCTGCGCCAGGCGTCGCGCGACGAGCAACTCGAGCTGCACTACCAGCCGCAGGTCGACCTGGTGCAGGGCCGAATCGTCGGCGTCGAGGCCTTGCTGCGCTGGCAGCACCCGACGCTGGGGCACATCGCCCCGGATCGCTTCATCCCGATCGCCGAGGAGACTGGCCTGATCGTCCCCATCGGCGATTGGGTGCTGCGCCGCGCCGTCGAGCAGGCAGCGGCCTGGCAGCGCGCCGGGCTGCCGCCGCTGCGCATGGCGGTCAACCTGTCGACCCGCCAGCTGCTGCAGCCGGACCTGGCGCGACGCATCGAAGGCCTGCTCGCTGCGAGCGGCCTCGACCCGCGGCGCTTCGGCGTCGAGGTCACCGAGAGCATGCTGATCACCAACTTCGACCAGGCGGTGCAGCACCTGCGGGCGCTGCGCGCGCTCGGCGTCGAGGTCTCGCTCGACGACTTCGGCACCGGCTACTCGAGCCTGAGCTACCTGCGCCGGCTGCCGGTCGACGTGGTCAAGATCGACCGCTCGCTGGTGCCCGACGTCACTGCCCCGGCCGAAGACGTGTCGATCACGCGCGCCATCATCACGATGGCGCACCAGCTGCAGATGAAGGTGCTCGCCGAGGGCGTCGAGAGCGAAGGCCAGGCGGCACTGCTCGCCGCGAACCAGTGCGACCAGATGCAGGGCTGGTGGTTCAGTGCCGCACAGTCGGCGGCGGCGGTCGAGACGATGCTGCGCGAAGGCCGGCGCGTCGATCCGGCGCTGCTCGGCCGGCGGTCGCGCGAGCGCACCCTGCTGCTGGTCGACGACGAGGAGAACATCGTCGCCGCGCTGCGCCGGCTGCTGCGCGCCGAAGGCTGGCGCCTGCTCAGCGCCACCAGCGCCGAGCAGGCGCTGGAGCTGATGGCACGTCACGAGGTCGACGTGATCCTGTCCGACCAGCGCATGCCGGGCCTGACCGGCGTCGAGTTGCTGCGCCGTGCCCGGCAGCTGTACCCGGAAACGATCCGGCTGGTGCTCTCGGGCTACACCGAGCTGCAATCGATCACCGACGCGATCAACGAGGGTGCGATCTACAAGTTCCTCGCCAAGCCGTGGGACGACGAGCAGTTGCGCTCGCACCTGCGCGAGGCCTTCGGATTGAAGGAGATGGCCGACCAGAACCGCCGCCTCGACCGGGAGGTGCAGGCTGCCAACCGGGAACTGGCCGAGCTGAACCGGCGGCTGCAGACGCTGCTGAACGCGCAGCGCGAGCAGAACGAGCGCGAAGTCGGCAGTCGCGAGGCGGCGCAGGAATTGCTGGATGCCGTGCCGGTACCCGTGTTCGGCATCGACGACCAAGGCCTGCTGGTCTTCGCCAACGCGCCGGCGCTGGCGCTGTTCGGACTGGATGGCAGCCTTCTGGGCGGGCCGGCGGACGAGCATCTGCCGCAGAGCCTGCGGCCGGCGCTGGACGGCGAGCCCCTGATGCACATGCACGCGGGGCGCCGCTGGTGGGCGATGAGCCGGCCGTTGAGCGGCAGTGCACGCGGCCGCCTGTTGGTGCTGCTGCCGCAAGCGGGGGCCTCGAAGTGACCACCCCGGCGACTCCCAACAAGCCGCCGGTGGCGCTGGCGCACCTGTTCCGCCACAGCCTGCGCGATGGGCGGGTGCATCCGCTGCTGCACCTGGTGCAGCGCTACCGCCAGGACGCGCCGCGATGAACGGTGCGATGAAGACGGCCCTGCGACCGATCTCCCGCGACGAACTGCTCGCCGCGCTGCGCGACCTGCCCCCGCTGCCGTCGGTGGTGCTCGAACTGGTCGAGTCGCTCGGCCACGAGGAGCTGAGCGCTGCGCAGTACGCGGCCAAGATCTCGCGTGACCAGGCGCTGGCCGCCAAGACCCTGCGCCTGGCCAACTCGTCGTTTTACGGCCGCGGCCGGCAGGTGCACTCGGTGGCCGAGGCGATCTCGGTGCTCGGCCTGCGCACGGTGCGCGGCGTCGTCACGGCCGCGGGCATGGCCGGCAGCTTTCGCCGCCATCCCGGCTTCGACCACAACGCCTTCTGGCGCCATTCGCTCGGCAGCGCCCTGTGCGCGCAGGCCATGGCCGCTGAACTGCGGCGCGACGACGGCGACCTGGCGTTCACGGTCGGGCTGCTGCACGACATCGGCCGGCTGGCACTGGCCAGCGCGTTTGCACCGGCCTATGCCGAGGTCGAGCAGTGGCGGCGCGACCAGGATTGCCCCCATGGCGACGCCGAGCGCGCCGTGCTCGGCATCGATCACGCCGAGGTCGGCGGACTGATCGCACGGC
This sequence comes from Piscinibacter defluvii, assembly GCF_004011805.1. Lineage (GTDB taxonomy): Bacteria > Pseudomonadota > Gammaproteobacteria > Burkholderiales > Burkholderiaceae_C > Piscinibacter > Piscinibacter defluvii. Next base: position 3,785 of record NZ_RCHJ01000049.1, on the reverse strand, counting down.
AGTGGAACTTCGCGCCGCCCATCGTCGACGCCATCCGCGAGCACCACGCGCCGCCGGACGCCGCCGAGGTCACGTTGACAGGCATCGCCCACGTAGCCGATGCGATGGCCCACGCGCTCGGCCTGGCCGGCGACGCCGACGAGGCGGTGCCGACGCTGGCGCTGCCGGTCTGGGCCGCCTGCCGCCTGGACGACGCGGCCTGCATGCGGCTGTTCGCCCGCACCGAGGCGCAGTTCGAGACCGTCTGCGAAGCGCTGCTTCAGTGAAGACCATGACCCCCACCGAACCCGACAGCGAACTCGTCTCGCTGCAGCGCGCCAACGAGGAACTACGCGCGCTGAATCAAACCCTGCGCAGCGCGCAGGACCAGTTGCTGCAGTCCGAACGGCTGGCGTCGATCGGGCAGCTGGCCGCCGGCGTGGCGCACGAGATCAACAACCCGATCGGCTATGTGTTCTCGAACTTCGGCACGCTGGAGGCCTATCTCGAGCGCCTGTTCGAGATGCTCGAAGCCTACGAGCACGCCGAACCGGCACTCGCCGACAGCGCCACCGCGGACCGGCTCGCGGCCCTGCGGGAGCGGGTCGAGCTCGACTACCTGAAGCAGGACATCCCGATGCTGATGGGCGAGTCGAAGGAAGGCCTGTCGCGCGTGCGCAAGATCGTCCAGGACCTGAAGGACTTCTCGCGCGTCGACACCCACCAGGAGTGGGTCTGGGCCTCGCTGCACCAGGGCATCGACTCGACGCTGAACATCGTCGCCAACGAGATCAAGTACCGGGCCGACGTGAAGCGCGAGTACGGCGCCCTGCCCGACATCGAGTGCCTGCCATCGGAGCTGAACCAGGTGTTCCTGAACCTGCTCGTCAATGCGGCCCATGCGATCGGCCCGCAGCGTGGCCTGATCGTCGTGCGCAGCGGGGATGCCGGGGACAAGGTGTGGGTCGAGGTCGAGGACAACGGCAGCGGCATCGCACCCGAACACCTGGCGCGCATCTTCGACCCCTTCTTCACCACCAAGCCTGTCGGACGCGGCACCGGCCTGGGCCTGTCGCTGGCCTACGGCATCGTGCAGAAGCACCATGGCCGCATCGACGTGCGCAGTGAACCGGGCCGCGGCTCGTGCTTCCGCGTCACGCTGCCGGTGCGGCGCCCGGGCGTCGAAGGCGGTTCAGCATGACGGCCGCCGTCCCGGCCTGGACAGTGCTCGCCGTTGACGACGAGCCGAACATCCTCGCTGCGCTGCGGCGGCTGTTCCGCGCCACGGGCTGGCGCATCCTGACGGCCGGGCGCGCCGAAGAGGCGCTGGCGCTGCTCGCCACAGAACCGGTGGACGCCGTGCTGTCGGACATGCGCATGCCCGGCATGGACGGTGTGCAGTTCCTCGAGCGGGTCAGCCAGGGCTGGCCGCGTACCGCGCGACTGCTGCTGACGGGCCAGGCGGATCTGGGCTCGACGATCGCGGCCATCAACCGTGGCCGGCTGCACCGCTACATCACCAAGCCCTGGAACGACGAAGAGCTGTTGCTGACGCTGCGCCAGGTCGCGCAGAACCAGCAGCTCGAAGCCGACAAGCTGGCGCTGGAGCGGCTCACGCAACAGCAGAACGACGAGTTGAAGACGCTGAACGCGAGCCTGGAGGCCCGCGTCGCCTTGCGCACCGAGGAGCTCGCTGCCGCCAACCACCGCCTGAAGCGCAACTACCTGACGTCGATCAGGGCCTTCACCGCGCTGATCGAGCTGCGCAGCAGCGCCCAGGTCGGGCATGCGCGCCAGGTGGCCGATCTGTCTCGGCGCATCGCCCAGGCAATGAGTCTGGATGCCGACACCGCGCACGACCTGCCGATTGCCGCGCTGCTGCACGACATCGGCCACATCGGCCTCAGCGACGCAGTGCTGGCGCGACCGGTGAACCGGCTCGACCGCGATGAATTGCGACGCTACCGCCTGCACCCAGTGCTAGGGGAGCAGGCCTTGCTGGCCAGCGATGACATGCAGGGCGTCGCGCCGCTGATCCGCGCCCATCACGAGCGCTGGGACGGGCTGGGCTATCCCGATGGCCTGCGCGGCGCGGCGATCCCGCTCGGTGCCCGCATCCTGGCTGTGGCCGACGCCTTCGAGGACTTGCGCAGTGGCCGGATCGACGGTCAGGCCCTGAGCCCGCTGGATGCCCGCCACACGGTTCTCGCCGCTCGCGGCAGCCAGTTCGACCCGACCGTCGTCGATGCCTTCGCGAGCCTGTTTTCGTCGGCACCACCCAAGGCGGCCGTGGCGACGCTGCGCCTGCGTACCGCGGACCTGCGCGCCGGGCAGACGCTGGCACAGGACTTCGTGTCGCCCGAGGGCGTGCTGCTGCTGTCGGCCGGCCAGCAACTGAACGACGACCTGATCGGTCGCATCTGTGCGTTCGAGCGCAAACATGGCCTGGCGCTGACCTTGGCCGTGCAGGCGCCACCGGGGGCGCCGGAGGCTCGCTCGTGAAGCGGGTGTTGATTGTCGACGACGAGACGCCGATCCTGCACGCGCTGCGGCGTCTGCTGCAGCGGCACTTCAAGCCGCAGCAGCTCGGCGTGGAGGTTTGTGCCGATCCGCTGCACGCCCTGCAGCGCCTGCACGAGGTGCACGTCGACGTGCTGATCAGCGACTACCGCATGCCGCGGATGGATGGCGTGACGCTGCTCGCCCGCGCCAGGGAACTGGACCCACGCACGGTGCGCCTGATGCTCAGCGCGGCCTCCGACTTCGGTACCGTGCTGGCGGCGGTGAATCGGGCCGGGGTCTACCGCTACATCCCGAAGCCGTGGAGCGAACCGGAGCTGCTGGCCGACTTGCGCGAGGCGCTGGCCTTCGACCCCTGTACCGTCCCGAGCGCCGACGAACTGGAACGGCGCCGGCTCGAGGCGTTGGAGCCGGGCATCACGCAGGTCGAGTGGGGCCCGAACGGCGAAGTGCTGATGCCGGGCCATCTGCCGACGCGACCGGGCAAGCTGTGAGCCCGCCGCTCCGCGGCCGCGACCGCTGCAGCGCGTGGACAAGTGGGGCTCCTGGATCTGGCGCAGAATGAGCGCCCACCATCGGCAGGGAGGGCAGTATGCCGTCACCTCGTCGCAGCTCGGGCCAATTGCTCCAGGAGACGCGCGAGCATTGGCCCCTGATGAACCACTACGAACGCTTCGAGCATGTGGTCGCGTTCATCCTGAGCGTGATCATCGCGCTGGTCATCGCTCTCGCCCTGCTTCAGTTGGTCACGCGTGTGGTGCCGCTGCTCGTGACGGGCTCGATCGATCCGCTGGATCACGAAGTATTTCAGGGCTTGTTCGGGATGATCATGACCTTGCTGATCGCGCTCGAATTCAAGCATTCGATCATTCGGGTGGCAATGCGCCGGGAGAGCATCGTGCAGGTCAAGACCGTGGTGCTGATCGCATTGCTGGCCCTGTCCAGGAAGTTCATCGTCCTGGACAGCAAGGTCACGGAAGCGCAAACGATTGCCGCACTGGCGCTTGCCACGCTCGTCCTGGGCATCGTCTACTGGATGCTCCGCGAACGCGACGATCGGCTGTCGATGGAGCGCCGCACGAGTACGGGAGCTGAGGCGGGAGGCGAGTGACCGGGCTCAGCGCTGCATGACAACGCTCTCCGCGGCCCTCCGTACCCGTGCCGCGTTGGCGAGTTCGTCGCTACGTGAACACACCATTGAGTGGCGGCTCTGCGGCGTTGAGTCTCGCCTCTCCTGAAGTTTGAGTGGGTAGCCTACGCCCCGGAAGCATCAAGCCGGGGGTGGG
>NZ_ML137203.1:258-9966 GCF_004011805.1 Piscinibacter defluvii | reverse complement strand
CTGCGAAGTCTATATGACGCGCGCGAGTGCGTGCCGCGACGCCTAACGTTTGAGCTGAGCGGACGCCACCGGCAAGGCGCTTGGCCCGCGCAACGGATGATGGCACTGGCCGGTGCGCGGGCCAAGTGCCTTGCCGGTGGAGGTCCGCTCGAGCGAAGGGTTAGGCAGCACTTGACGCGCGCTCAGTCGATGAATGTCCAGGTGTCTGCTCCGTCAAACTTGCGGACTCGGACGGACTGCACGAGCTCTGGATCGAAGTTGCGCAGATTCACCCCGTGCTTCTGGCCCGGCTTCGGCGCAAGAGGCTCCCAGTGGGTTGCAACTCCACAGGTCTTGCATCGCACGGTGCGTAGTGTTCTATCGCCCCAGATGTACTCTTCTGTCTTCTCGGGGTGGCCTTCAACGAGCACCGTGCCGAACTCGTAGTAGACCCACAACCCGGCCAGACGCCTACAGATCGAGCAGTTGCAGTCGGTCGCCTTGTCGGGCGGGCTCGGAAGCGTGATGCGTACTGCGCCGCAGTGGCAGGAACCGCGGAGGGGCGGTTGAAGGTGTTCAGTGGCCATGGGTTCGCTCGGTGCCTCCGTGTGCTGCCTAACGTTTGAGCTGAGACGACCCCGGCGGCGGAGCGCTTGGGGCGCGAGGCGGATGATAAGAACAAGCGCCTCGCGCCCCAAGCGCGTAGCCGGTGGGGGTCGGCTCGAGCGAAGGGTTAGGCGTCATCGCGCCGGCGCACAGCGCTTAGCCGACGGCGGAACACGGCGAAGCTCGAACTCGGCGCCGGAGTCAATGTCGCGGTAGCGGTGCGCTGATTCATTGATGCTCAGGATCTCCGTGCAGTAGCGGGAGCCTGGGCGCAGCCAGAAGTTCACGGTTGAGCGCGTGACGACGTAGCACATGCGCGAGCCGATGAAGGTGTAGGTTCCTTCGCCATGGAAGGGACGTGGATCGTCTTCCGTTCTTCCGCAGGCCTCGAACGTACCGTCGGTGCGAAACTCGTCGTAGGCCCAGCAAGTTGCGCCACCGTCGTCAGAGTTGCACCAGACTCCGAACAAGCCATGCTCAGCGGCGCTGTGTGGACGATGAGGCAGGGCTCCGCTGCAAGAGCACAAGAGCGCGGTAAGCCATAGTGAAGCGGCGCGAAGACTCACGAGGGTTGTTGACTGACGCCTAACGTTTGAGCTGAGGCGACCGCCACGGGTTGGCGCTTGGGCCGCGAGGCGGATGATGACACTGGACGCGTCGCGGCCCAAGTGCCAAGCCGTGGAGGGTCGCCTCGAGCGAAGGGTTAGGCAGCACTTCGCGCCGTCTCGGGCGTGAGCTAGTTGATCCCGTACGGAATCGGGTCGTCAGGCTTTGTACCCGGGGGAACTTGGCTTGGGCTCACGTTCCGGTACGTGACCGGTGCATTGGGAGGCATGGGAATGATTTGGACAACGCCTCTTGAGCCACCCAGTGAGGAGGCGTTGAGCTGGTACACGCGCCCGCCCTCGAATACAGAAGCGATCTCGCCTCGACCGGTAGCACTTGTTCCTTGGTACTGCCAGCCCAGTGTGTGCGTGCCAGGTGAGACGTAGACGACGTTGGCACACCCCGGGCGCTCCAGCGCGCGCCCGTCGACTGTGCAAATGAAGGTGACGTCCCATCTGGGGCGAGCATCTGTCGCAAAGATGATGGCGACATCCTTCTCCGCCCTCTCGGGACCGGGGTAGCCCTTGGCGCGAACCATCTGACCGCTAGGTGGATGCTGAGCTGCGCAACCGGCAAGTAGGACGAAGGCAACAAGTACTGGCAATACAAGGGGTCGCGTGAGCAAGGTCTCTCCTACTGTGCTGCCTAACGTTTGAGCTGAGGGGCGCGCGTAGGCATGGCGCTTGGCCCGCCGGACGGATGATGTACCACACCGGTAGGCGGGCCAAGTGCCATGCCGGAGCGCGTCCACTCGAGCGAAGGGTTAGGCGTCATCTCGCCGCGGCGCTGACGCCTTTGACGACACCGGGCTCTGTGGCCAAGAAGTGATAGACCTTCCGCTCGGCCCGCACTGGCTCATTGGACTCGGCGACGAGTTTGATCTCGATAGTGCCTGTGCGGACCCTGCGGGCGGTGGCCGCGATGACATGAGTTCCCTGCGTGATGGGAGGCTGAAGCTCGATGCTCTGCGATGGCCCAGGCTCTGCCTCTCTTGAAACGGGCTCAGGTAGCCACTCAACAAAGACGCGCGACCAAACGTGCTCCCACCCTTCGGTGGTGGTGATAACCCGATAGGTGCCCGATTGGCCGCCATGCCGCCAGTAGCCGACTGTCTGCACGCTGGTGACATTGTTGGGAACGGCCGGTACCTGGGCCGACGCGGTAGCGCAAAACAGTGCAAGTGCGAAGAACGGTGACCTCATGACGCCTAACGTTTGAGCTGAGGCGACCGCCGCGGATTGGCGCTTGGGCCGCGAGACGGATGATGGACCACAACGGCTCGCGGCCCGAGTGCCAAGCCGTGGAGGGTCGCCTCGAGTGAAGGGTTAGGCGTCGCCTTGGTGCCAGAGCTTACCGAGAGACCTTGCGCTCAATTTCGGTGACGACGCCAGCTCGCAAGGTGATGATGGTCAGGGTTTGTGGATCGCGAAAGTGAGGAAAGTAGGTCCAGGTCTTCTCTTCGGGCTTGCCCTTGACGTCGTTGACGAGGGCCTCGTGATCGGGCTTGCCGATGCGATACATGACCTCACCCTCGTTCATGCCTTTTCGGATGAAGCCTCGTTCGCGAGCGTCCTGAGCGGCGGCGACGGTGCAGGCGAGGGCAAGCGCTGGCAGCGCGGAGATGCGGATGAAGTTCATGTTCGGCTCGGAGGAGGTTGGTTGGCCCAAGAACCACGACACGCGAACGCCGCGTTGGTTCCCACCGTGGCTAACGCCAGAACGGCTGTGGCGTTTACTCGGCAGTGGAGGAGCGGCACTGCGGTTGCCTGCGACGCCTAACGTTTGAGCTGAGACGACCCCGGCGGCGGAGCGCTTGGGCCGCGAGGCGGATGATGCCAGCGAGCGCCTCGCGGCCCAAGTGCGTAGCCGGTGGGGGTCGGCTCGAGCGAAGGGTTAGGCTTCACTTGCGTTGCGCAACTCTTTGCGTACGGTTAGCTTGAGGCCAGACCACACCTCGCTGACCGCCCAGACCTTGATGTCGACGAAGCCCAGAGGAAGCGCAAGTTCGCGAATGGTGTCCTCGGTGACATCGCTCGGAATCTTGGACGACTTCTTGGGCCACGAGACCCAGACCGCTGCCTCGGCGTTGAGCTTCTTGCGCAACGTGGCGAGATGACCCGCAAGCTCATGCCGCTTGGTGACAAACACATGAACGACGTTGGTCGACGTGGACAGCGCGTTCTGTCTCTCCAACCCTGACGGCAGGGTACCTAGCAAAGATTCGTAGTCCTGCGGCTCGTTGAGGACGAGAAGGCAAGTGTTGTCCGTTAGCCCGAGCTTCCTTGGAAGCGGTGTCCCCGAGTAGCCGACTGGCACAGCGTTTCCCTGTGAAGCCTAACGTTTGAGCTGAGGCGACCGCCGCGGGTTGGCGCTTGGGCCGCGAAGCCGATGATGACACTGGCGGCCTCGCGGCCCAAGTGCCAAGCCGTGGAGGGTCGCCTCGAGCGAAGGGTTAGGCCGCACCGCGTGCCGCGGACTGAACTTTAGCGGGCGGAGACGGCTGCCGCGACCACGACAGCGCCGAGTACGAGGTTGAGCGCGACCAACTGACGAATGCGATGTAGTGCAGCGCCTGCCTCGGGCCAGGATGACGCTGCGCAGCGAGCCTTGAGCCGTGGGAACACCCACAGGTACACCACCCCGAACACCACGGCCATGACCGAGCCAACGCCGAACATGACGTGCCAGCCAATGGGTGCTGCGCCAAGGCCGACGCTGAACAGCATGTGCAGACCGGATGCAAGGATGACGACTACGGCGACAGCCATGAGCGGAAGAAACCGGGCAAAGGTAGCTGACCAAAGCGGAAGGCGCTGCGGCGGCTGAAGCACCTGTGCTGCGGCAGGCCGAAGGCAGAAGTAGGCGAAGAACATGCCACCAAGCCAAGTACTGACCCCGAGCAGGTTGAGCAAGAGGAGTGTTTGGCGCAGCATGGGCTTGATCCGGTGGTGCCTTGTGCGGCCTAACGTGATGTAGGCGTCAACTGTACCGTGCGGCCAACAGCAGTTTGTTGAGGCAGGCCGCAAGTAGTTGCGACAGGCCGCAATGCGGGCTGACCCGGGAGACTTGGCTGTTGCGAGCCTGGGCACGAGGCAACGGTTCACGTGAGGCCTAACGTTTGAGCTGAGGCGACCGCCGCGGGTTGGCGCTTGGGCCGCGAGCCCGATGATATGCACCACGGGTTCGCGGCCCAAGTGCCAAGCCGTGGAGGGTCGCCTCGAGCGAAGGGTTAGGCGTCGTCGCGGGGAGTAACGCCGGGACGAAGGCTCGGGAGCTCACTTGGCTCAGCGCTCAACGAGGTGCCGACGGTTCTCAGCCGGAGCGAACGGGTCGGGCCAGTACTCGACCAGGCGAACAACCTTGCCGGCGCGAACCGTGAAGAACGAAACAGGCTCGGCGGACTGGGCGCCGTCCGTGAGGCTGACCTGCGTGACGACTTCTTCGCCGCTGGCGATGAGATGGTTGATGCTGAACCGCCAGCGCCCTGCGGTTGGGTACTCGGCGTTCATGCGAGCGAAGTTCTCGGGCCCTCGCATTCGCTCACCGGACTGAGGCCACTCGACCACGAGTTCTGGCGCAAGCACGGCTTTGACGGAGTGGAAGTCGTTGGTGCCCATCAGGTGCCAGAACTCGCGAACGACGGCTTCTGCGGATGAACTTTCGGGCATGACAAGGCGGGTGTTGATCGACGCCTAACGTTTGAGCTGAGGCGACCGCCACGGTTTGGCGCTTGGGCCGCGAGACCGATGATATGCACCGCGGGCTCGCGGCCCAAGTGCCAAGCCGTGGAGGGTCGCCTCGAGCGAAGGGTTAGGCGTCATCGCAACTGCGCTGCATGCTGAATGACGGCACCGACATTCATTGTCGAGTTCACGGTAGCAAATGCCATGTAGACGCCAAGGAGTCTCATGAACCAGACGACGAGAGTGACGTCACTCCTTCGCGCTGATCGCTAGAGCGCAACAGCGAACCAAAGGCTAGCAAGTTCGAATATGGCCAGGACAGCGTAGGACAAGGGCAGCGCGTACGACGGAAGTGGGCGCTGCAGCACCAAGGCGCCGATTGCAGAAACGGTGAAGCGATACAGTGGGTAGGCCAAGACCAAGCCAACGACCAGCACAAGCCACGGGGATTCGACGCCGAGGATGGCTCGGATGGGGAAGCGAAGGACGCAACGCAAACTAGCGCTTCGTTCCTGCTGCTGCACGCGAACCCTGGACATGGCCTGCTCGCGGACGGAACGGGCATTGGATATGGCCTCCTCCACGGCAACTCCGCGCGAGGCGAGTTCCTCGCGTGCCACCTGGTTAGCCTCCTCCGTGAGGCGCTCCTCAACGAGTTGAATGCCGAGTTCGTCGTCAGTCAATCGAGAGAAGTGAAACTTCAGATCGTCGCCCGAAGGCATGTTTGACGCCTAACGTTTGAGCTGAGCGGACGCCACCGGGAAGGCGCTTGGCCCGCGCAACGGATGATGACACTGGCCGTTGCGCGGGCCAAGCGGCTTGCCGGTGGAGGTCCGCTCGAGCGAAGGGTTAGGCATCGCCAGCGCAGCGGCTCATGGGCTTGGGGAAAGACCGAGCGCTTGGTTCACACCGTTCTGGCCAAACTGTTCGATGCGCTTCCATTGGAGGGCGGCCGAGTCGTCGCCAAGGCCTTGAAGGTGCCGTCTGATGTTCTTGAAGTCGTCAGCGGACCAAGTGTGGGCCTCCGCTCGTGCTACGAGACCGGCCGTGTGTGCTTGCCAGAGCTGTGTTTGGAACGAGCGCGGATTGATTCCTTGACCGTACGTCTCCCGCACGCGGTGCATAGCCAGGAACGGTGTCTTCGCATAGAAACACGCGGCATCGATTCGAGATGTCACTTGACCGATGTGACGTCCGGCGTTGGTCGGTTCCCTTCCGACGGCGACCGCTGCGTCAGAGTAAGTCATGTGAAACGACGGATCAGCCAAGATCTTGGCCTCCAAGTATGCGAGGAGGGCGACAGCGTCTGCGTGCTGGATGTCGGCGGCCACAAAGGCTCCAGAGTTTGAGGGAGGTGAACGAACGGCTCGAATTGCGATGCCTAACGTTTGAGCTGAGGGGCCGGAGCCGGGAAGGCGCTTGGCCCGCGAGGCGGATGATGACCTGAAGCGCCTCGCGGGCCAAGTGCCTTGCCGGCGGAGGTCCCTCTCGAGCGAAGGGTTAGGCGTCATCGCGTTGCAGCACTCAGAGTGGGTTGCGGTAGGCGGGCTCGGCCCAACACACGAGCAACTGGATCAACGGCACGCGACGACGAAACTGGGTTGCTGCGACGGTGAAGAGGTATGACTTCAAACTCTGATGAACCAAGCCGGCATGGCGGCCAAAGCGAGACCCAGTGCGACCATGGCAAGCGACATGAGCTTCAGGGGCCAGCCAGTGATGTAGGTCGAAGGCTTCTGGCCCTCCCAACGAAATGGCACCCTCTCTGAGAGAAACGCCATCGCTCCGAAGAGGATGATGAGGCCCCCAAGTACGCGCAGCGCCAGTGTTTCCCTGTCGAGTACCTCGAGGAGGATTGCGATGACGATTCCGGCAACCCAGACGGCAATTGCCAGAGGATGAGAGAGGGGCGAGGAACGGTTCTCCATGACGCCTAACGTTTGAGCTGAGGGGCCGGAGCCGGGAGGGCGCCTTGGCCGCGAGGCGGATGATAGACAGCGAGCGCCTCGCGGCCAAGGTGCCCTGCCGGTGGAGGTCCCCGCTCGAGCGAAGGGTTAGGCCGCACTCTTTGGGCTTGAGCTGAACTCCTTGAGCGCATGAACCAGCAATGGCACCCGGGCGAGGCAGGCGGTGCTCGACTACTGCTGAGCCTGGGCTGACAGGTTGTTCCCGCGGAAGGCTGGGTATTGGTTGTACCCAACAGCTGGATCGTTTGCGCGCAGCTTGAGGATGAACTCAACTTCCTTCCTGTTGATTTCGGCTCGATCGGCGCTCTCGGAGTACCAGAGGATGTCTCGGGTTACGGTGAAGCTCTGGCGCTGCTCAGGAGTGAAATCTCGAGCGATCAATTCGTCCGACGCGCTGCCGAAGTAGTTGATGCTGTTCGTTCTGTCTTGCCCAACGTAGATCTTCCCGTTCGGGTAGGTGATCCGATAGATGACGCTTGGCATAGACGATGGGGCAGAGCGGTACGGCTGTGCGGCCTAACGTTTGAGCTGAGCGGACCGCGGAGGCAAGGCGCCTTGGCCGCGAGGTGCAGGATAGACCTCAGCACCTCGCGGCCAAGGCGCCTTGCCGGAGAGGGTCCGCTCGAGCGAAGGGTTAGGCGTCACCTCGCAGCGCGACACGGATGCAACGGGAGACGTAGTCAAGTTCGGGGAGGCTAGTGCGGGCGACTAGGCGAGTTTGCTGAACAGGAACACGACTAGGTTGGCAGCCAGTGCCAGAACGAGGCCAAGCGCCGCCAAGGCGACGATGCGAACGCTGTAACCGAGGGGCTTCTTGGCCACCGACTCGGCAGTGGGATGGTCGCCGTAGATCGGTGTTCGGGCGGCGACCCATGGCGTGACGATGAATGCCACAACATACGTGCCAATCATGAGCGGGAGACTGAGAGCCAGATCGAAGGCGCTCGGGGGTAGCAGTGCTATCGCATCGGCGCTCCCGAGTACCAGGACCAGACTGAGTAACGCGCCAATCACTATGGCAAGGTAGGCCGCGTAGCGAGCTCGCTGAAGAATCGTCATTTGTTCCCGACGCGCGCTTGAGGTGCTTGTGTGACGCCTAACGTTTGAGCTGAGGGGCCGGAACCGGGAAGGCGCTTGGCCCGCGAGGCGGATGATGACAGTGAGCGCCTCGCGGGCCAAGTGCCTTGCCGGTGGAGGTCCCTCTCGAGCGAAGGGTTAGGCCTCGCCTCGCGACCGCGCCTTGGAGTTGCCGGGAGGGAGGCTGGCATTGTGGGGCTGGAGGAGCGCTCGGTTAGCCCAGGCTGACGGGCGACCATGGATGGTCTTGAGGGCAGAAGCGCTCGCGGCGAGAACGAGCGGTTTCCACCGTTCCGCGGACCGATAACGGTGAGCCGCCCGCCAAGGGACGGGCGGCCTGCTGGAGCCGATGCAGTACACCAGCGAACTCTTCCGAGACTGCGCGGGGTATCCGTAGACGACTGTTCCGTGGCCCGAAGCGCGAAGACCTTCCGGGGTTCGAGAAAGAGGGGGTCCCGAAGAGCGCCGGCCGTCCGAACTGAGCGGTTGATCGGCTTGCCGGCAAGCGACCTGAGCGGGCAAGACAAACAGGACTTGAACCTGCTGACAAGCGCGAGAACCGCGGTCCGGAAACTCGAGGCCTAACGTTTGAGCTGAGGGGCCGGAACCGGAATGGCGCTTGGCCCGCGAGGCGGATGATAGACAGCGAGAGCCTCGCGGGCCAAGTGCCATGCCGGTGGAGGTCCCGCTCCAGCGAAGGGTTAGGCCGCACTGTTTGGTCCGGCAGTGCCTCCGGTGGCTGACGGCTGCGGCGTGCACGCCAGTGGATTGGCCAGGAACAGCCAACCCACCGCAAGCGCGCCAGGGATGGAGAGGAACCAGTGTTGACTACCTGTTAGCCAGCTACCCGCGGCTCCGCAAAGCGCTCCGGTGCTGAGAACCGCAACCAGAGCAATGACGCGAGGCGCGGTGTTTGGCGGAGGAGTGCGGCGTGCGCGCTGAACGAGTGAGGCAGCAGCCAAGCCAACAGGCAAGACTACCCAAGCGCCAACCGTGAGCAACCCGAACGACGACAGGCCATCCTTTCCGCAGGTGAACCGGAGGTACGGTTCAGGCTCCTCACACCCGAACGCCAGTAGAGCAAAGGCGATACCGGGGCCTAGATGCAGGATGGTGAGGCCGTAGACCAGCGCGCGGAGCATTTGCAGAGTGGCCCGCAGGGGCAGGATGATTGGCTGTGCGGCCTAACGTTTGAGCTGAGGCGACCGCCGCGGGTTGGCGCTTGGGCCGCGAGCCCGATTGGCTCGCGGCCCAAGTGCCAAGCCGTGGAGGGTCGCCTCGAGCGAAGGGTTAGGCCGCAACTCGCTCAGCCAAATGCTGCTTCCGCTGCAGTGACCGATGCGTTCGAGCGGCCCGGATACGCCAGCCAGCGCATGGCGACATTGAGGTCGTCGATGACGCTGCGCGCTTCCACGACGCGCCCCGGCTCAAGCTCCATGTCTTCGGTGGTGTGCGCGTCACTGAGTAGCGTGACGTCAAACCCTCGATCGAGCGCTCCGTAGGCAGTGGCACGGATACACCAGTTGGTTGCCGCTCCGGCCAGGAAGACTCCCGACACTGCGAGTCGGTCAAGCTCAGACAGTAGTTCCGTGCTTTCGAAGGCCGAGTTGAAGCTCTTGTGGATGCGGAGTTCGCCTGTCAGGGGCTTGAGTTCGGCCGCCAACTGCCATGCCGGCGTGTCGCGCTGAAGCTCGTGATCGTGGTGCTGAACCCAGACAACTGGTACGCCAGCCTCCCTTGCCCGGCGAACTGCAAGAGCGACGTTTCCAACGATGCGATCGCGGTCCCAA
>NZ_ML137203.1:0-248 GCF_004011805.1 Piscinibacter defluvii | reverse complement strand
ACGTTTGAGCTGAGGCGAAGACGCCGGATTGGCGCTTGGCCCGCGAGCCCGATGATAAGAACCACGGGTTCGCGGGCCAAGTGCCAAGCCGGTGGCTGTCGCCTCGAGCGAAGGGTTAGGGCGCATTCGCGGTGCTACTGCCGGGCTTGCGCCTTAGGCGATTTGCTACCGTGGCAATTCGGCGCCTAAGGAAACGCTGATTTATCCGGGCTGACCGCGATGCGCGATGGACGTGGCGGCGGCAGGAT
>NZ_ML137202.1:5137-14032 GCF_004011805.1 Piscinibacter defluvii | reverse complement strand
CCACCCCCGGCTTGATGCTTCCGGGGCGTAGGCTACCCACTCAAACTTCAGGAGAGGCAAGTCTCTCCGTTCATCACCCGCCAAACCAACATTTGGAGCGCCGGCCAGGGCTTCCACGCTAGTCATAGCTTCGGCGCCATGCTCTTCGGGCTGGTGTATCTCTATCTCGCATTTGAACCGAGCCACTTCTTGCTCGGCTCGTACTTCTTGCTCAGCCTCGGCTTGGTCTACCTGCTTGCCATGGCTGTGCTTGCGCGCCGGTACTGGTTCAGCATCCCATTTCGCGGTGTAAGCCTCTCGTGTGTCGCGTATGTAGGCGCGTGGCTCGTGAGTGCGGCCTAACCCTTCGCTCGAGAGGGACCTCCACCGGCAAGGCACTTGGCCCGCGGGCCGGTGTGGTCCATCATCCGTCCCGCGGGCCAAGCGCCTTCCCGGCTACGGCCCCTCAGCTCAAACGTTAGGCCTCAGATCCAACCCGCCTGCCCCGCTTCAACATCTTTCGCCCGCGCGCGCGGATCTGGACATTCCGAAAACATGCACACGAAGTACCCGAAGCCAGACTTTCCCTCCTTGGCGAAGACCGTGACTGGTATGGCCGTCGCCCTCGCGTTCCTGCACTGGGTTCCAGATCTGGCAACCTGGATTCATTTGCATTTCTACGGGGAGAAGCTTGTTGTCAACGAGCGCAGCTATCGCGCAGTCCTCTTCGTCGCGTACTTCATGGGTGGCATCGCGACTTCCATCCATCTCGCGGGGTTCTTGTGGGCCACGTGGCATGCCAAGCGGCAAAGTAGGCCTCGGTAGCGCTTGCGTCCTATGGCCTGTACCCCGGCAACAGAGCTCCATTCTCAAAGGTGCCGACTCAACGGCTCAGTCATTCAGAGCGTAGCAACTGAGGCCTAACCCTTCGCTCGAGGCGACCCTCCACGGCTTGGCACTTGGGCCGCGAACCCGTGGTGCATATCATCGGGCTCGCGGCCCAAGCGCCAATCCGCGGCGGTCGCCTCAGCTCAAACGTTAGGCGTCACGGTGGCAACAGTTCAGGCACGCAAACGGCGAATTGTCCAGCGGCCCAAGTGGTCGCCAGAGGTCCTTTGCTATCGCCATCTGCCGCGAAGTCAATCCACAGTGCGTCGCCACTACGACTTGTGGCGTGAGGAGCAGGGACTCCGGGTCAGGTGCGACAACCCAGAATGTAGGTTTCACTTCGAGCCGCTCGAGTGGTTGGGCAAGAGATTCAAGCCGATCCTTGACCATGCAAATGGGCAACGCCTTGACAACAGCCCAAAGAATCTTCGTTACCTGTGCCCGCTCTGCGACTCTCAACTACCGACACGTGGCGGCGGCAATAGGCAACGCGTCATCTATAGCCGCGAAACCTCGTATGCGGTGAAGCGCCCCGATGGAGGACGCGACGATCACGTTATCCCACCGTCTGGCAATGTTCGCCTCACTGGGCTTGCTCCCACAGTCGCCGTCTCACAGGTCGGCCAAGACAGTGACGCCTAACCCTTCGCTGGAGCGGGACCTCCACCGGCATAGCACTTGGCCCGCGAGGCGTTGTGGTCCATCATCCGCCTCGCGGGCCAAGCGCCATCCCGGTTCCGGCCCCTCAGCTCAAACGTTAGGCGTCATGGCAATCATCGAAGACATTCGCGACGGGTGGGGCTGGACTGGGATCAATCCATTCGAAGTCGTCGGGGAGAACGACTTTGGCAATCTTCTGGTTCGTGATGCGCGTGGTAACTACTGGCGCATATGTCCAGAAGACCTGTACTGCAGAGTCATTGCCACCGATCGAGACGAACTTGACGCTCTCTACCGAGATCAAGAGTTTCTCGGCGACTGGCACATGAATCGGCTAGTTGAGGACGCTGAACGACATCTTGGCCCGCTAGAGCCTGGCCGCAAGTACTGCTTGAAGATTCCAGGCACCCTCGGTGGCGAGTACGGGGGCAACAACCTTGCTTCGATCACGCTCGCTGAGCTCATCCGCGCCTCAGGTCACATCGCGCGGCAGCTCGAGGGTCTTCCAGATGGCTCCAAGGTCAGCCTCCGCATCACAGAATGACGCCTAACCCTTCGCTGGAGGCGACAGCCACCGGCTTGGCACTTGGCCCGCGAGGCGCTCGTTCTTATCATCCGCCTCGCGGGCCAAGCGCCAACCCGGCGTCTGCGCCTCAGCTCAAACGTTAGGCGGCATTGGCAACGGTCCTGGTACACGGAGGTACATATGGCACAAGCTGAAATGTGGAAGCTTCTGCACCTACTGAACATCCACGGACCTACTCTGTCACGCAAGCAGATTCGAGCCATGGGGATCACTTGCGACCCCGACACGCTATTTGCGCTTGTCAGCTCTGGCATCGTGCAGGCACTACCCCCGGGTCGTTCCTATGACACAGCCGATGAATACCGGCTGTCCGATACGGCGACCTGCCTGCTTCAGAACTTTCTCGTCGGCAATCGCCGCTTCGTCCAGAACGACATTCGACTGTGCGAACCTTCCGTTTTCGTCGTCATGCCGTTTGGTGAGCCCTGGTCAGATCTCGTGTATACACAACTGCTGGAACCGGCCGTCACCGCAGCAGGGTTGAAGTGCCTACGCGGCGACAGTATCGACCGCACCAACAACCTCTTGAGCAATGTGATCCAAGCCATCGCGACGGTGGGACTAGTGTTGGCAGATCTCTCTGCCCAGAACGCGAATGTCTACTACGAACTCGGCTTGTGCGACTCACTGGGCAAAGAGCGGCGAATCCTGAAGCAAACTGGAGTTCAACTACCAGCTGACTTGGCAGGGGCTCACTACATCGAGTACGACCGCGACAACCCATCAGCCGCTCGTCCACGCCTCGAGACGGAACTACGGAGTTGGCTGACCAGCAATGACCTTTCGCCACTGGCGTCGAGCGGGCGGTAGATGCCGCCTAACCCTTCGCTCGAGCGGACCTCCACCGGCAAGGCGCTTGGGCCGCGACACGCTCAGGCCTATCATGCGTGTCGCGGCCCAAGCGCCTTGCCGGTGGCGTCCGCTCAGCTCAAACGTTAGCCGTCACACCCACCTCCCGTTGCAGTCGTGCGCATCCTTCGCAGTCTTGCCGGTCTGTCTATCCTCGCCGGGCTCACTGCTTGCGGATCAATGCCCTCGCCGGTTTGCCCGAGCGGCCAGAACGCAGCTGTCCACGAGTTGCTGTACTTCGGAACAGACAAACCGTCCGGGCGCGTCACACCCGAAGACTGGGCGCAGTTCCTCAGTGAAACCGTCACACCGAGGTTCCCCACCGGTCTAACCGCCTGGCAAGCCTCCGGTCGGTGGCGCTCAGCCTCGGGTGCCGTAGTGCAGGAAGCCTCGTACGTGCTGAATCTCGTTCATCCGCCAAGCGCCGCGGCGGAGACCGCAGTACTCGAGCTCATCACGTCGTACAAGGCCAAGTTCCAGCAGGAAGCGGTGCTCCGCGTCAAGGCGAACGTCTGCATGTCCTTATAGCGCCGCGCCTGCATCGCCAGTGACGGCTAACCCTTCGCTCGAGGCGACCCTCCACGGCTTGGCACTTGAGCCGCGAACCCATGGTGCATATCATCGGGCACGCGGCCCAAGCGCCAATCCGCGGCGGTCGCCTCAGCTCAAACGTTAGGCCTCGAATTGCCGAGCGGTGGTTCTTGCGCTTCTCTGTAGCTTCAAGTCCGGCTAGTCTTGGGCGCATCGGTCAGCTGCCCGCAACCCGAGCAGCCGCTCAGCTCGGACGCCCGGTGCGCTCCGGGGCCACCACTTTCTCGAAGCTCGAAAGGCCTTCGCGCTTCGGGTCCACGGAACAGTAGTCTTCGGACGGCTCGCGCCACCCCGGAAGAGTTTGCCGTTTACCGCATCGGCCCCAGCAGGCCGCCCGTCCTTCGGCGGTCGGCTCGCCGTTGGTGGTTCGCTGAACGTAGGGAACAACTCACCCATCCCAATCCGTCTCGCCCTCGCCTACAAGAAGGGCCAACGTCAGGCGTCAGCTTGGCCCAGTCGAGCGTCCCTCCGGCAGAGCAATGCCAGTCTCACCCTCCGCAACGCTCAGGCCCGGTCGCGAGTCGAGGCCTAACCCTTCGCCCGAGGCGACCCTCCACGGCTTGGCACTTGGGCCGCGAGCCCGTGGTGTCTATCATCGGTCTCGCGGCCCAAGCACCAACCCGCGGCGGTCGCCTCAGCTCAAACGTTAGGCGTCGAAGAGGAAGCGCTTTGTCGTATGACCACGGGGCGTCGATACCATCGACCTCTTCTGAGCCGAGTTTCTATGGACGTCTCCTGCCGGCTTGGCCAGCGGAAGTGTAAACAGTGATGGAACTCACCAGAGTCCTCGAACAGATCAACAACCTAGACAGTCGAGAGGCCGTCCGGCAGTTCGGCCCTAAGTGGTCAATCGTCGTTGTCAGCCCTTCGCTGCAGGTCGTAGCCGTCGGTCGCTACAAAGAGCGACCAAGCCTGCTCGCGGTGGACGAGTTGATTGCGCCTCATAGGGGTTGTGCGTACTTCTACGCAACGCCTGGCATGTACGACACACGTAACGCCTTGGAATCAAGAGTTCAGGCCTGCGAAGAGGCGTTTCGGGATCGGTAGCGCCCCCCAGCTGGGACAGGCAAATTCACTGCTCTGAGGTCCGCGACGACGCCTAACCCTTCGCTCGAGGCGACCCTCCACGGCTTGGCGCTTGGGCCGCGAAGCCGTGGTGCATATCATCAGCCTCGCGGCCCAAGCGCCAACCCGCGGCGGTCGCCTCAGCTCAAACGTTAGGCGGCATGTGGAGCGTCTGTGTTTCGCGTAGGGCTCATCTCAGACACGCACGGGCTGCTTCGCCCCCAAGCAGTTGAGTTCCTGCGCGGAAGCGACCACATCATCCACGCCGGAGACATCTGCGACCCGCTCATCCTTGAGCAGTTGGCCAGCCTGGCACCGCTCACCGCTGTGCGAGGTAACAACGACTCAGGTGTTTGGGCAAGAGAACTTGCAGAAGTCGAGCTCGTACGCATCGACGAAGTGTCCATCTACGTCATCCACGACCTCGCCGCAATGCAGGTTGAGCCTGCAAGTGTTGGGGCAAGCGTAGTTGTCTCCGGGCACTCTCACATGCCGCTTGTGCGGGAGCGCAGCGGTGTCCTCTTCGTCAATCCGGGTAGCGCTGGTCGCCGGAGATTCAAGCTCCCAGTGTCGGTTGCCGAGTTGCGCATCCACGGTAAGTCAATCTCCGCGCAAACCGTCGAGCTGGCGCTCGAGAATGCCGCCTAACCCTTCGCTCGAGGCGACCCTCCACGGCTTGGCACTTGGGCCGCGAACCCGTGGTGCATATCATCGGGCTCGCGGCCCAAGCGCCAATCCGTGGCGGTCGCCTCAGCTCAAACGTTAGGCCTCACAGTCAACGCCGTGCTCTCGTCCAAGCTCTCTGCGTTCACGAATCCCGAAGACCCTGCGCAACTGCAGGAATTGGAGGCCACGCTCGCAAGCGCATATGCAACAGGCCTGAGTCAATCGGACAAAGCAGCCCTGCTCCAGGTCTTCGAGCGATTTCCTGAAGACGATGGCTTCGGTGTCTTCTGGAGCATCGTTCATGCGCTAGAGGCGGCTGACAACTATGAAGAAGAACTGGTCGCCTCCGTTCGTCGGACACCTTGCGTGTTCAATGCCCTCATGACCAATCGAATCGTCAATGCCGGTTCCAGCACTGTCGCCGGAGTACCCGCCCAGCAGCTTCTCAAGGAAGTCCTGGGCCACAGCGCGGCAACCCCAAGCGTCATCAAGCACGTTCATGGCTACCTGCAACGTCAAGTTGGCGGAGCGAGGTGAGGCCTAACCCTTCGCTCGAGGCGACCCTCCACGGCTTGGCGCTTGGGCCGCGAGGCGCTGGTGCATATCATCCGCCTCGCGGCCCAAGCGCCAAGCCGCGGCGGTCGCCTCAGCTCAAACGTTAGGCCGCATGGGAACGACCGTCGAACCTCGTGACGTTCAGGTTGGCGTTGGCGTCATCATCATGCGCGCTGGGCGTGTGCCTCTAGGGGAGCGCACAGGGTCCCACGGCGCAGGCACTTGGGCATTTCCGGGTGGGCATCTTGAATTCGGCGAGTCACCGGAGACTTGCGCAATCCGAGAGGTGCTCGAGGAAACGGGGCTTGAGGTACAGAACCTTCATCCTGGGCCCTTCTCGAGCGACGTCTTCGTCGAAGAGGGCAAACACTACGTCACGCTCTTCGTCCTGGGTGCCTGTCCGCACGGGGAGCCTGAGGTGTGCGAGCCACTGAAGTGCCTTCGTTGGGCGTGGTTCGCCTGGTCTGAGCTTCCGCAACCACTCTCTGCTCCCGTCGCCTCGCTCCTCCGCTCTGGCTTCAGGCCTGCGAATGCGGCCTAACCCTTCGCTCGAGGCGACCCTCCACGGCTTGGCACTTGGGCCGCGAACCCGTGGTGCATATCATCGGGCTCGCGGCCCAAGCGCCAACCCGTGGCGGCCGCCTCAGCTCAAACGTTAGGCATCACACCCCACACCGCGCTACCCGGGAGCGTCTCAATGTCAGAGCAAACGCGCGCTCTCATTCAGGCCCATTGGAGCCTGGCGAACGCTCGGGAATGGAGCCAGTTCAGTCGGCTGCTTCATCCAGCGCTGTGCTACGAGGTTCCGCAAACCCGCGAGTACGTCGAAGGGAGTCACGGCTACCTCGAGATGTTCAGCACTTGGCCAGGAGACTGGAAGGCCTCCATCAAGCATCTCGTGTGCGAGAAGTCCAAGGCGGTCTGCGTCATCGACTTCGCGGTCGGAGCCGAATCCATGACTGGCATCTCAATCTTCGAGGTGAACGACGGAGTCATCACTGGAGTCACCGACTACTGGCCTGAGCCGTATGAGCCGCCGCCCCGCGCAACTCCACTCATGAAGCGCAGGCCCGAGTGATGCCTAACCCTTCACTCGAGGCGACCCTCCACGGCTTGGCACTTGGGCCGCGAACCCGTGGTGCATATCATCGGTCTCGCGGCCCAAGCGCCAACCCGTGGCGGTCGCCTCAGCTCAAACGTTAGGCCTCACGAAGTGAACTCCTCGGCACGCCACCATGCTCGAACAGCCTTCTTTGGGTTGGTCACTTCTGTCATCGGCATCACCACTAGCGCCATCGGCGCCGAGGTGGCCATACAGGCCCCAAACGTTGTTCCCATCTCTCCGATGCTTGTCACGGCCGGCCAGCCGACGGCCGACGCCCTAACCAAGCTGTCAGAGCACGGGTTCATGGCGGTCATCTATCTCGCGCCGCCTACCGTACAGGATGCAGTTCCCGGAGAAGCCGAGATTGTCCGCAAGCAAGGCCTCGAGTTCGTCAACATCCCGGTCCAGTTCGGCAATCCAACAGAGGCAGACTTTGAGTCCTTCGTCCAGGTGATGAAGCGCCTCACCGGCAGGAAGGTCCTGGTCCATTGCCAAGTTAACATGCGAGCGTCCAGCTTCACCTTCTTGTACCGGGTGGTCGTCAACAAAGAGAAGCCTGAGCAGGCCTACGAGTCCGTCGCCAAGGTCTGGTCACCAGAGGGTCCATGGAAGAGCCTGCTAGTTGTCCAGCTGCGAAAGGCCGGCATCCCGTTCGAGCCGTACTAGGAGTGAGGCCTAACCCTTCGCTCGAGGCGACCCTCCACGGCTTGGCACTTGGGCCGCGCGGCGCTCGCTGGCATCATGCACCTCGCGGCCCAAGCGCCGATCCGCGGCGGTCGCCTCAGCTCAAACGTTAGGCCTCGCAATGCAGCCATTCGTCCACGGAGACCCCGAACGCCGCGCGTGGATTGAAGTCTCAGGTGCAAATCCTGATGAAGTCGAACGCCTCAAACCGACGTTGGTCGCGTTCTTGGCATTCAATCGGGAACGAACGCCTCGGCTGGCCGGAACCGGATTCGTCATCGCTGGAGACCCCGGCCTCGCGCTGGTCGTCACAGCCAAACACGTACTGGCTGAGGGCGTTTCTCAGTTCCAGGGGCTCGGTCGCACAAGCGCGCCATCGGCCATCTTCGTACCGGACCGACCGAACCTTTCCCTGAGCCCAGAACATCTCAAGGCGGTCTGGGTTGATGGCCGCAGCGCCGGACTTCTGAATATTCATTGCGCCAGCTACAACGCGAGCACTGATCTGGCCGTCTGCGCCATCGGACCGCAGGAACACAAGCCCCCTCCATTCGATCCGCGGGCCATACCATTCCATACGGCGCTTCCGAGGGTCGGGGACCCAGCTCAGATGGTCTCCATCGACGAGATGTCCGTCGCCGAATCTGAGCCGCCAGCCGACCGCACGGGTCATGGCCAAGTCCTCATGCTTTCCAGGCGCCTAAGCGTCCGCGTCGGCGTGGTCACAGGATTGTTTCCCCACGGCCTTCGGCAGTACAGGTGGCCCTGCTTCACAACCTCAATTCCGGCCGAGCCTGGGATGAGCGGTGGCTATGTCTGCATCCCGAAACCGGGATCAACCGTAGCGGCATGTGGAGTCGTATGCGCAGACGCATCCACCGACGAAGCTCGGATCAACCAGTCGCTAGCTGGAGAATCAATCATCGGTTGCACTTGGCCGGCGTTGGGTCTCCCCCTGCCGGAGCACATCGGGCGGCCTGAGACTCGCACCCTTCTAGAGATGGCCATGAACGGTGATATCCCCATGCCGGTTGGCGGCGTCCAGCACATCGGCCTCACTACTGACGCGCAAGGGAAGCAGGCAGTCCACTTTCGCGGAATGCCAGGCAGCGCGAGCGAGGCCTAACCCTTCGCTCGAGCGGACCTCCACCGGCATGGCGCTTGGGCCGCGAGGCGCTCAGGTTTAGCATGCACCTCGCGGCCCAAGCGCCATGCCGGCGGGTCCGCTCAGCTCAAACGTTAGGGCGCACGCAGACCCTTTTGGTTC
>NZ_ML137202.1:0-5127 GCF_004011805.1 Piscinibacter defluvii | reverse complement strand
TGTGAACCTTCGCCGTTGGAAGTTTGGCGCTTCAGGTTCTGCATTCGTCGCTGCCCTGCCAAGGCTCGTTCCGGCCGCCCGTCCGTTGGCGGGCGGCGAACCGCAGGTGCTCGGGGCAGAGATCTACACCGGCTTGATGCCACGTGCGCTCGGTGTGGCCAAAGAGTTCGTTTCCAGGCCCCTCCAGGCTGGCTCGAGCACAGCTTGCGAGAACAACCCCAGTCCATCCCGGCCCGGCTTTCTTCGCGCGCCAGCAGCCCCGAGTGCGCCCTAACCATTCGCTCGAGAGGGACCTCCGCCGGCAAGGCACTTGGCCCGCGAGGTGCTCGCTGTCTATCATGCGCCTCGCGGGCCAAGCGCCTTCCCGGCTACGGCCCCTCAGCTCAAACGTTAGGCGTCACGAGGAACACCGATGGTTGTCCGCGTTGTAAGACTTGGCACGCCAAGAACGGAGAACGAAGGCCTCCGTATCGGAACGGTTCGTCGTCCTCCGCGTGGCGTTCCCAAAGCTGCGTTCGCGAGCCAGAACTGGTACGACGTCTGGTTCCCCAACCTGGCGCCGAGCGTCGAAACGATGAAGCTTGGGCAGGATGCCGGGACTCCAGCCCAATGGTCCGCGTTTGTTCGCAGGTACCGAGCGGAGATGGCTACACCCGAGAACAGCCATTCAATCGGCCTCCTCGCCGCGCTGTCACAGCAAACCAACTTTTCCGTGGGCTGCTACTGCGAGCGAGAAGAACACTGTCATCGATCTGTGCTTCGAGAGTTGCTTGCTTCCGCTGGCGCCAAGTTGGAACCTCACGGTCGCTGACACGCGGTGACGCCTAACCCTTCGCTCGAGGCGACCCTCCACGGCTTGGCACTTGGGCCGCGAGGCCGTGGTGCATATCATCGGCCTCGCGGCCCAAGCGCCAATCCACGGCGGTCGCCTCAGCTCAAACGTTAGGCGTCACGCAAACCGTTCGAGGTGGTGCCCGCGCTCCACAAGCCGCTCCCGTGCTCTTCACGAAATTGCGAGAAGGAGGACCGACACTAGTGCCACGAGCCAGGGAACACTCGCCGCGGCTACGGCTCTCGCATCGAGGCCAAGACGTCGGTACCGCACTGCCAAGACGAGGCAAGTCGCCAACGACACTGGGACCGCCAGAATCGCGATGAAGCCCATCAAAGCTTTGTTTGTGTACCCGCCGTCGAAGAGCATGCCGGTTGGAATGAACAGCACCAGACTCGGCGCTATAGCAACCAGGTCGAGGAAGATGAGCAGGCGCAATAGGATCTTCATCGTGTGCTCGACACGTTGTTCGTCGCACCTTCTCGCTCTGCAGGCGAGCTGAGTGGAAGTTGTCGTGCAGGGTGTCCCACACAGCATGCCCTTGCATTGAGCCCGAACAAGGATGACGCCTACCCCAGCATCGGCGAGATGCTCTGAACGCCGCTCACATGATCGTCCAACCATCGGCCGCCTGAGCCAATCTCGTGGAGTCAGCATTGAGAAGCGAGTCAGTCGAGATCTACTCCGACGCTGCAAACGCCGCGATCCTGCGCCACCCCGGAAGAAGGTTCCCTGGGGTCCTCATCCAAGGCGACACACTTCACGAAATGCTGCGCCAGGTTGCTCGCATTCAGGAGGTTGCATCCGATCTGCTTCCTCCGGATCAGTGCGACGAGTTGTCTGACCTCCACGAACACCTGACCGAACTTGTCGCTCACTTCAAGCGGGTACTCTCCGAGCACAACATCTCGCTGCCATTCGTCGAGTGAGGCCTAACCCTTCGCTCGAGAGGGACCTCCGCCGGCAAGGCACTTGGCCCGCGAGGCGCTCAAGGTTATCGTCCGCCTCGCGGGCCAAGCGCCTTCCCGGCTACGGCCCCTCAGCTCAAACGTTAGGCGGCAGAATCCTGGCTATGAGTACGGTGGAGGAGAAGATCATGAGTTTCACACTTGCTTTGGATAACCCCATAGTCGCTGCCATCAAGGCTCTGTATGGCACCGCCAAGGCGATCGACTCCTACATCGACGACCTAATCGAGTCGATGAAGAAGTCAGTGAACCGCACCATCGAAGCATCGGGCCGCGTACTCGAAGCAGCCAAGTTCGGGTTCGGCCTGGGATACGCCGTGTCGGTGGCGGTTATTGCGATCGGGCAGCTCATCCTTGGGCATCCCTTCCTCGCCGTGGCAACCGTCGTCACAAGCCCTGTCAACCCAGTGGCCATGACTTGTGCCGCGATCGGGGCAATCTACTTTGGTTGGGCGGCGCTTTCTGACGACGAACGCAACGCGATCATCCAACGGGTCGGCCAAGGCTTGGAGATGGGCGCTGAACTGATCAAGTCCATCGTCGCTTTCGTGGTCGGAAAATGTAAGGAGCTTCTCAGCGGCGAAAGCATCGCCGAGTTCAAGCGGTTCATCAGTGACGCCACCAGTCTTGTCGGGCGCACGCTGGCCGACGTTACGCGATCCATCGCAGATCGGGCAGGAGCAGCCTACGACGTGGTGACAGACAAGCTCAAGCGCAAGCCTGAGGAGCCCGGAGAGTTGCCCCGTCTTCCTCTCTAGCGCCGCGCTGCCGCCTAACCCTTCGCTCGAGCGGACCTCCACCGGCAAGGCGCTTGGCCCGCGCAGCGGCCAGTGTCATCATCCTCTGCGCGGGCCAAGCGCCTTCCCGGCGGTGTCCGCTCAGCTCAAACGTTAGGCCTCACAGTCAACGCCGTGCTCACGTCCAAGCTCTCTGCGTTCACGAATCCCGAAGACCCTACGCAATTGCAGGAGTTGGAGGCCACGCTCGCAAGCGCATATGCAACAGGCCTGAGTCAATCGGACAAAGTAGCCCTGCTCCAGGTCTTCGAGCGATTCCCTGAAGACGATGGATTCGGTGTCTTCTGGAGCATCGTTCATGCGTTAGAGGCGGCTGACAACTATGAAGAGGAACTGGTCGCCTCCGTTCGTCGAACACCTTGCGTGTTCAATGCCCTCATGATCAATCGAATCGTCAATGCCGGTTCCAGCACTGTCGCCGGAGTACCCGCCCAGCAACTTTTCAAGGAAGTCCTGGGCCACAGCGCGGCAACCCCAAGCGTCATCCAGCTTGTTCATGGCTACCTGCAACGTCAAGTTGGCGGAGCGAGGTGAGGCCTAACCCTTCGCTCGAGGCGACCCTCCACGGCTTGGCACTTGGGCCGCGAACCCGTGGTGCATATCATCGGGCTCGCGGCCCAAGCGCCAACCCGCGGCGGTCGCCTCAGCTCAAACGTTAGGCCTCGGAGCGCGCTAGCAGTTCGGGCCATCGCAGTCGTGCCACCAGGCGCGCTTCCCAATCTAGGCCCACGAGCGCCGCGCAGAAGCGCGGCGACGGCAAACTCGGACGAGCTATGCCTTCGGTCACGACCTCTCGGCTGGCGAGTAGCTCGGACCTGCGCTTGTACTAGGCAACCTCCCCTGTCAGCTTGTCAGTGGTGCCTGCGCCCTCGGAAGACTGTGCCTTCGGCCAGCGCCGTGCAGGCGCAGGTAGTTCGTGAGTCCGGCATAAACTCCGCCGCCCAGGCATTGGCCACCACGCCTTCCAAGCGGTGGCGTCAGCGTCAAAGGTGCGCGCGCCACCAGGGCCGAGGCCTAACTGGTCGCTCGAGAGGGACCTCCGCCGGCAAGGCACTTGGCCCGCGAAGCGCTCGCTGTCATCATGCGCCTCGCGGGCCAAGCGCCTTCCCGGCTACGGCCCCTCAGCTCAAACGTTAGGCAGCACAGGAACCCCATGTGTTCGTCTCCCCGTGCGCCGCGGCAGTCGCCGCGAATACAGAAGGCTCGCGCTTCGGTCACTTTGCTGCTGAGAGCGAACAGACTTCCCGCAAGCTCCAAAGGCTGGTGCATCTGCGAGCAAAGAACCGGCCAAGGCTGCAGCCGCAGGCGCTCGCCCGGGACTTGAACTACTGGGCGAGCAAGTTGTTGGCCAGCCTATGGCTCGCGCGCCTGTGCCGGTTTCTATTCCGTCTGGCGCCCTGGCGTCCTGTATCTGGCTGCTCGGGTCGCGCCTTCCTCCGCAGGCGCTTGCACGCGGACTCGGACAGGTCGCCGCCGCAGGCGCTTGAACAAAAAAGCCCACGAACTGCGACAGGCCGCGGCTTCTTCGCTACGTGAATCCGCCACGTCTGAGCAACCTACTCCAACGTTCAGGCTCCTGAGTGCCGCGCAGTGCTGCCTAACCCTTCGCTCGAGCGGACCCTCTCCGGCAAGGCACCTTGGCCGCGAGGCGGTGGAAGCCTATCATCCGCCTCGCGGCCAAGGCGCCTTGCCTCCGCGGTCCGCTCAGCTCAAACGTTAGGCTTCACAGGGAAACGCCGTGCCAGTCGGCTACTCGGGAACACCGCTTCCAAAGAAGCTCGGACTAACGGACAACACTTACCTTCTTGTCCTCAACGAGCCGCAGGAGTACGAATCCTTGCTCGGTACCCTGCCGTCAGGGTTGGAGAGACAGAACGCACTGTCCAGGTCGACCAACGTCGTTCATGTTTTTGTCACCAAGCGGCAAGAGCTTTCGGGTCATCTCGCCACGCTGCGCAAGAAGCTCAATGCCGAGGCAGCGGTCTGGGTCTCGTGGCCCAAGAAGTCGTCCAAGATTCCGAGCGACGTCACCGAGGACGTAATTCGCGAACTTGCTCTTCCTCTGGGCTTCGTCGACATCAAGATCTGCGCGGTCAGCGAGGTGTGGTCTGGCCTCAAGCTAACCGTACGCAAACAGTTGCGCAACGCGAGTGAAGCCTAACCCTTCGCTCGAGCCGACCCCCACCGGCTACGCACTTGGGCCGCGAGGCGCTCGCTGGCATCATCCGCCTCGCGGCCCAAGCGCTCCGCCGCCGGGGTCGTCTCAGCTCAAACGTTAGGCCTCAGATGCACACTCTGCAATCAGTTGCCTCCGCAGTTACTGCATTGGCGGCTGCACTGCTCTTATCCTCCTGCGCTTCACTTGACGCCTCTCTCAATGAAGCTGCTCCCTATCCCCCGTCTTGGGCATCGCTTCAGACTCCCGCTCTCACTGACGGATGCCCTGATCTTTCAGGGTCATTCAGCGACTCCAGGCGATGTCCCGGAGTCTGTTGAACGCATGAGCTGAGGTGGCGGCTCCTTCGACCCG
>NZ_ML137201.1:4285-15782 GCF_004011805.1 Piscinibacter defluvii | reverse complement strand
CATGTCCACCGAGGAGCCGTCACCGGTCACGGTTCAACAGCGAGCGGGACATCGCCGCGGGCTTCCCCTACGGTCGCAGTTTTCAACTACATCGAGGAGAGACACCCATGGATCACTTGCCGAGTGCGCCCGCGCGCGAGATGCTGAACAAGGTGCCGTTGGTGACCCTGTACTTCTGGGTCATCAAGATCATGGCCACCACGGTCGGCGAGACCGCCGCCGACTTCCTGAACACCAATCTCAACCTGGGCCTCACCAACACCTCCTTCGTGATGGGCGCGCTGCTCATCGCGGCGCTGGTGCTGCAGTTCCGCAAGGACCGCTACGTGCCCTGGATCTACTGGGTGTCGGTGGTTCTCATCAGCGTCGTGGGGACGCTGATCACGGACAACCTCACCGACCACTTCGGCATTGCGCTGCAGACCACCACCACGATCTTCGCGCTGGCGCTCGCGTCGACGTTCGCGGTCTGGTACTCGGTGGAGCGGACGCTGTCGATCCACACCATCTTCACCACCCGGCGCGAGCTGTTCTACTGGGCGGCGATCCTGTTCACTTTCGCGCTCGGCACGGCGGCCGGGGATCTGCTGGCCGAGCAGCTGAAGCTCGGCTATCTGCACTCGGCCATGGTTTTCGGCGCCGGCATCGGCCTCACGTTCGCGGCCTACCGGCTGTTCAGGCTCAACGCCGTCGTCGCCTTCTGGATTGCCTACATCCTGACCCGGCCGTTCGGCGCTTCGTTCGGCGACCTCCTGTCGCAACCGCGGACCAACGGCGGTCTGGGTCTGGGCACCGTCGGCACCAGCGCGCTGTTTCTCGCGGTCATCCTCGGGCTGATCGTCGTCATGACGAAGGCCCAGATGCGCGCCGGCGCGAGCGTCGAACCCGCTCGTGTCGAACCGCGTTGAATTCACCAATGAAGGAAGGGATCATGACCTTCAGAACTTCGGGCTTGGCGTGGCTGGGAACCGTCTCTGCGACGCTCTTTCTGCTGGGCGCATGTGGCACCACCGGCATGGGCGGCGGCGAGTTGTCGCGCAAGGGCAAGGCGGATGAGCCCGTGCTCTTCTCATGGAAGAGCACCGACGGTGGTATCAGCGGCGCGATGGTGGCCACCCTCCCGAACGCCACCTATCAGGGGCGCTTCTTCCAGATCACTCAGCAGACGCGCGAGCAGGTCGTCTCACCCCTGTGGAACGGCTGGGCCGTGGGTTGGAGCGACTGGCCGTACTGGGGTTGGGGGCCTGGCGAAAGCTACGAGTGGACGCAGTTCAGCACGCGCTACACCGGCAAGGTGCTGGCGAACCTGCAGACCGGCAGTGGGCAGCGAATGCGCTGCCGATTCCATCTGGCTCGCCCGCTGCTGGGCATGAGCGGCGGCGGGGAGGGCGAATGCCAGCTGCAGGGCAGCGGCGTTGTGCATGCGCGCTTCTGATGCGCTGACGGGCGCCCATTCCCGCGGGCGGGCTTTAAGTCCGGTCTAACTCTCGAGGTCGACGATGGACTCATGGCGAGCCACCGGCTTGTTCACAGGAGTTCACGATGAAGCGCAACCACGAGCCCGCATCCTTCGCCCTGCTGAAGGCCGATTCCTACATCCGAGGCGAGTCCACGCTTGCCGCCGTGTGCGATGAGCCGTTCGACGAGGTGGCCGCACGGCTGGAAGGCTGCCTGGCCGCCAATGACCTGAGCATCCTTCACGTCCACGACCTGGCGCAGGCCTTGGCGGCCAAGGGAATCCAGCTCGACTTTCGATGCCGCATCTACGAGGTCTGCAATGCGCGACTGGCGGCCCAGCTCATTGCGCTCGACGCAGGGCTGGCGCACGTGCTGCCGTGCCGCATCGCCATGCACGACCAGGGCGGTGTGACGACGGTGACGACACCGATGCCGTCCGCGCTGATGACGGAGTTCTCTCACGCCGCGGAGGTGGCGCGCCTGGCCCGCAGCTTCGAGGCCGCCATGCATCGGGTGATCAGGGGGCTGCGGTGAGCACCGAAACGCCGACAAAGAACTCGACATCGCCTTCCCCTCGCGGCGATTCATCGCATCCGGCCACCAACGAGGGCGACGCCTTGCTGCAGGACGTGCGCGAGTCTCTGCACGATATCCGCAACCACCTCAACGCAGTCCTCGGTCTGATCAGCATGATGTTGCTTCAGTCTCGTGACGAGGCGGCCAGTCGCTTCAGGCCCCTGGTCGAGGAGCAAAGCGCGCAGCTACGCTACTTGATTGATCGGCTCGGTCAACCTGGCCTCGTCGGTCGCGCTTCGGTCGCCTCGCTGTCGACCGTCGATCCGGCTCGCTGGGTACCTGCGTTGGCAGATCTGTACACGCCGTTCGCGGCGGAACACGGTATGCGCCTCCAGGTCCGGGTCGATGCGGGGACGCTGCGGTTCAAGACTGACGCACGTGCGCTGCATCGGCTGCTGAGCAATCTGCTCGTCAATGCGATCAAGCATTCGCAAGCGTCGTTGGTCGTCTTGCGGGCGGCTCCGCTGGATGCGACGAAACCGGGCGCCGGAGTGCAGTTCATCGTCGTCGACGATGGCGTCGGACTGGACGAACAAGTGCAGCAGAGTCTGAATCGCGTGCTGTCCGGTCAGCGCGACCTCTCGCCGCAGTACGACCGTGCCGGCTTCGGCATCGTGGCGCGTCTGGCGCGCGACCTGGGCGCAGGTGTGGTGCTCGAGAGCGAGCCGGACGATGGCACGACGGTGACCGTCATCGTGCCGTCAGTGGTCGGGCCATCGCCTGCACTCGGCGGTCTGAGCGTCGATTAAGAACCGTCTAAGTGTTCGGGCCGACATTGAATTCGTGTCCAACACATTCTTTGCTCGAGGAGCATCCATGACCACACGTTCCATCACTCCGACCCGCACGTTGACCCCGACCCGTCTCGTGCTCGCTCTCGTCGCCGCTGGCATGCTGGGCGGCGCGGGCGCCACCTTCGTGGCCGGCTCGCGCGCCCATGCGGCCGCGCCTGCGGTCGTCGCCACCGCCAATGCGGCTATCGGCGGCATCGCGGCCCCGGACTTCTCGCAGATCGCGCAGCGCTTCGGCCCGGCCGTGGTCAACATCAGTGTCAGCGGCATGAAAAAGGCGTCGAACGACGACGCCGACGAGGCGCCGGCCGCGCAGCGCCGCGGTGTCCCAGGCATGGATCCGAACGATCCGTTCTTCGAGTTCTTCCGCCGCTTCCAGGGCCCGAACGGCGGCTTCGGCGGGCAGCGCGAGATGCCCGTGCGCGGGCAGGGCTCGGGGTTCATCGTCAGTGCCGACGGCACCATCCTGACCAACGCGCACGTGGTGCGCGACGCCAAGGACGTGACCGTCAAGCTCACCGACCGCCGCGAGTTCCAGGCCAAGGTGCTGGGCTCCGACCCGAAGACCGACGTCGCGGTGCTGAAGATCGACGCGAAGAACCTCCCGACGGTGCCGCTGGGCAGCTCGCAGGACCTGCAGGTCGGCCAGTGGGTGCTGGCCATCGGTTCGCCTTTCGGTTTCGAGAACAGCGTCAGCGCCGGGGTCGTCAGCGCCAAGGGTCGCTCGCTGCCCGACGACAGCTTCGTCCCGTTCATCCAGACCGACGTGGCCGTCAACCCGGGCAACTCTGGCGGGCCGCTGTTCAATGCACGGGGCGAGGTCGTTGGCATCAACTCCCAGATCTTCAGCCGCACCGGAGGCTACCAGGGGCTGTCGTTCGCCATCCCCATCGACCTGGCCACCAAGATCAAGGATCAGATCGTGGCCACCGGCAAGGCCAGCCATGCGCGGCTGGGCGTCGCGATCCAGGAGGTTAACCAGACGCTCGCCGACTCGTTCAAGCTCGACAAGCCCGAAGGCGCGCTGGTGTCGAACGTCGATGCAGGCGGGCCCGCGGACAAGGCCGGCCTGAAGACGGGCGACGTGATCCGCAAGGTCAATGGCCAGACGATCGTGGCATCGGGCGACCTGCCGGCCCTGATCGGCCAGGCAACCCCCGGCGAGAAGGTCACGCTCGAGGTGTGGCGCCAGGGCAAGCGCGAGGAGCTCAGCGCCAAGCTTGGCGACGCCAGCGAAAAGAAGGCACAGGCGGCACGCGCCGACGAATCGGTCGGCAAGGGCAAGCTGGGCCTCGCGCTGCGCCCGTTGCAGCCGCAGGAACGGCGCGAGGCGGGCGTGGACGGCGGGCTGCTGGTTGAGAACGCCGCCGGCCCGGCCGCGCTGGCCGGCGTGCAGCAAGGCGACCTGCTGATGGGTGTCGACGGCAAGCCGGTGCAGAGCGTCGAGCAGGTGCGCGAAGCGGTGGCGAATTCAGGCAAGTCGGTGGCGCTGCTGATCCAGCGCGACGGCAACAAGATCTTCGTGCCCGTGCGCATCGGCTGACCGATGCGGCGCGAAGGCAGTGCACGGAGCGACGCACTGCGATCCATCGCCGCTCCACCCTTCCCACAAGGAGTCATCAGATGAAGACCTATCCATCGCGAAAGTTGCTCGCGGTCATGCTGGCGACGCTCGCTCTCGGCGCGGGTGCCGCACAGGCGGCCGCGCCCCTGCCGCCGCTGCAACACAGCGCCGGCGTCGAGTACCTCAGCGGCGGCATCGGCCAGGACGAGGCTCGGGCCATCGAAGGGGCGGCACGCCACTGGCCCTTGACGCTGGAGTTCGCGGTCAAGGACAAGTCGCGAGCGGATTTCGCGGCCGACGTGAAGGTCCTGGTGCGTGATGCCCGGGGCCACACCGCACTGGATGCGACGGCGGGCGGGCCGCTTTTCCTGGCCAGGCTCGCGCCCGGCCGCTACAGCGTCGAGGCCAGCTTCGCCGGCAAGACCTTGCACGAGAAGGTGGTCGTGAAGGCAGGGCATCCGGCGAAGGCCGTGTTCCTGTGGCCGGCCGAGACGGGTGAATCGCAGGTCGGGCAGAAGCACTCGTGAGCGGGCCTTCGGCGCCGCTGTCGCCGCCGCCGCGCGTGGAGCGGGCAGCCGGCAGCGGCCTGTCGGCCCACATCCTGCCGACCTCGGCCACGATGATCGGCGTGTGCATGACGGTGCTGTCGATCGGGCATCTCGGCCCGGGTGGCGAATGGCGCATGGTGATCGACAAGTTGCTTGCCATCGATGCCCTGGTCTTCCTGGTGAGCGCCGCGATGTCTTTCATGTCGATGCGTTCGCAGCGATTTGGGGTGCGCTACGAAGCCAGAGCCGAAGCGGTGTTCATTGCCGGGATCGGTCTTCTGGCCCTGGTCGCCGTGATGCTGGCCTTCGCCATCAACTGAGGGCTGCTTTGTCATGTTGCGCCTTCCAACGTCGGAAGGGCGAGGGACTCGACCTTGATTGATCCTGCAGGACATCGGGCGCCCGGCATTGCACGGGCGCTGAGCGACGGCTGGTCGCTGGCCGCCCCGTTCTGGCGTGCGCGCGACCAGCGTCGAGCCTGGGCGCTGCTCGCGGCGGTCGTCGGCTTGACGTTGTCCACCGTGTGGTTGAACGTGCGCTTCAGCGCATGGAACAACAGCTTCTACAACACGCTGCAGAACCACGACCTGTCCGGCTTCTCGACGCAGCTGGCCGTGTTCGGCGGCCTGGCCGCGGTGTTCATCGTCGTTGCGGTCTATCGTCAGTACCTGCAGCAACTCCTGTTCATGCGCTGGCGCGGCTGGTTGACCGAGCATCTTGCGCAGGCTTGGCTGGAGCCGGGGACGGCATATCGCATCGGCATTGACGGAGTGGGGCGTATCGACAACCCCGACCAGCGCATTTCGGAAGACGCGCGCGGCTTCGTTTCTTCGACGCTCGAACTCGGGTTCGGTTTGCTCAACGCCAGCGTGACCCTCCTGTCCTTCGCGGGGATCTTGTGGACCTTGTCCGGGAGTCTCCCGATTCCCTGGCCGGGCGACGCCGCCAAGACGGTCGCGGTCCCCGGGTACATGCTCTGGGTCGCGGTGTCGTACTCCCTGTTCGGCACCTGGGTCGCGCACAGGCTCGGTCGTCCGCTGGTGGGATTGAACGGAGAACAGCAGCGTGTGGAAGCCGACTTCCGGTACACGCTGGTGCAGGTTCGCGACCATGCGGAGGCGATCGCCTTGGCCCGCGGCGAAGCCAGGGAGGGGCGGCGCCTGCGCGACCGATTCGACGCTGTCCGCGCCAATTGGTCCGGGCTGATCCGCACAACCAAGCGTCTCACATGGTTCTCTGCAGGCTATGGGCAACTCGCCAACGTGTTCCCGATCCTCGCCGCCGCCCCGCGCTACTTCAGCGGTTCGATCCAACTCGGCGGGCTGATGCAGACGGCCCAAGCCTTCGGCCAGGTGCAGGGGGCATTGAGCTGGTTCATCGATGCCTATCCACGGCTGGCGGAGTGGCGCGCCACGGTCAGCCGGCTGAAGGCGTTCGAAGCCGCCTGCGAGCACGATCGGACCGCGCGGGCCGGGCGCGCCATCGAGCTCTCGTTGTCGAGCCGCGATGAACTGCGACTCGATCGCGTCACCCTGGACGCTCCCGACGGCCAGCCACTGGCGCGCGTTCCCGGAGCGTACTTCGAAGCGGGGGACCGCGTCTTGATCACCGGGCCGTCGGGTGCAGGCAAGAGCTCGCTGATGCGATCCATCGCAGGTCTGGCCCGCAGCGGCAGCGGTCGCATCGTGCTGCCGGCCAACCCGGGTCTGATGTTCGTTCCGCAGCGGCCGTACCTTGCGGAAGGGAGTCTGCGCGAAGCGCTGGCCTATCCGCTCGATGCGTCCAAGTTCGATGCGCAGGCGGTGACCGATGCCTTGCTGCAGGCAGGCTTGGGCCGCCATGTCGAAAGGCTTGATGCCAGAGTTGGATGGGGGGCCGTCCTGTCGCCTGGAGAACAGCAGCGGCTGCAGTTCGCACGGGCCCTGTTGCACCGGCCAGACTGGCTCTTCCTCGATGAATCGAGCTCTGCCCTCGACGAAGCCGCAGAGCGGGAGCTCTACCAGGTGCTGATCGCCAAGCGCCCGTCGATGACGATCGTCAGCGTGGGCCATAGAAGGAGCCTGCGACCCTTCCATGATCGGGAGTGGTCGATTCAAGGAGGGGGCGATCGGCCGGCCGTACCGACATGCTCAGCGGACAGTGTGCTCACTGCTACAGCGTGACCAGCGTCGCAACCAATGTCGCGGACATTGCCACGGTCGCCACCCAGCCCAGCCAGCGCAGCCGGCGGCCGATGACGTGGTCGCCCATGGCTTCGCGCCGGCCGGCCAGCAGCATCATGACCGCCATGATCGGTACCGCGATCATGCCGTTGACGACCGCGGACCAGAACAACTCCTTGACCGGGTCGGTGGGCGTGAAGCACAGCACCACGCCTCCGACCGTGGCGGCGGCGATCACGCCATAGAAGCCCCTTCCTTCGCCTTGGTCCAGGCGCAGCGTGAGACTGCCACGCCAACCGGCCGCCTCGGCAACCGCATAGGCTGCCGACCCCGCGAGCACGGGGACCGCAAGCAGCCCGGTGCCGATGATGCCGAGGCTGAACAGTAGGAACGTGAATTCCCCTGCCAAGGGTCGCAGCGCCTCGGCGGCCTGTGCGGAGGTCTGGATATCACGCACTCCCGCTGTGTGAAGCGTTGCGGCTGTGCTGAGGATGATGAAGAACGCGATGAGGTTGGAGAACGTCATTCCGGCGATCGTGTCGACCTTGATGCGGCGCAAGTGGCGGCGCACGTCGGCAGCGGTGTTCGCCGGTGACTTCGCTCGGCCGGTGTCTTCCATCTCCTGGGCAGCCTGCCAGAAGAACAGGTACGGACTGATGGTCGTCCCGAAAACGGCCACCACGGTCAGCAGTGCTTCATGCGCATCGTTGAGGCGCGGCCACACGATGGCGAGCAGCACTTCCGGCCAGTCGACGTGCAGCGTGAACGCAACTGCGACATAGGCCAGCAGGGCCAAGGTGAGCCACTTCAGCCAGCGCACGTAGGTGGCGTAGGGCAGGAAGACCTGCAAGGTCAGGCAGAGCAGGCCGAAGGTCACCGCGTACACATGCGCCGATCCGCCAACGAGCAGGCGCATTGCTTCGGCCATCGCAGCAATGTCCGCTGCCACATTGAGTGTGTTCGCGACCAGCAGCAGGCCCACCACCGACAGCAGCACCCAGCGCGGAAAGTGCTGCTTCACGTTGGCCGCGAGGCCGCGTCCGGTCACATAGCCGATGCGTGCGCTGACGATCTGAATGGCGGCCATCAGTGGCAGGGTGAAGACGACCGTCCACAGCATGGCAAAGCCAAACTGCGCACCCGCCTGCGAATAGGTCGCAATGCCGCTAGGGTCGTCGTCGGCCGCGCCCGTGATCAAGCCCGGCCCCAGCAAGTTGATGGCGCGCCTAAGCGAAGGTGGAGAGAACTTGCGAACAGCGTTCATCGTGACCTCAACTTCGAGTTGCGCCGCTGGAGCCATCGCCATGTCCGACGAATTCGAAGACGACGTCGATTCTGGCTGGCCGGCCGTGGCGGGCCATGCCGATGGTCGTAAAGACCAGCCCCTTGCACCGACACCGGTGACATGTCTTCACGCCGCGGCTGATCAGCGTCAGCGTGCGGGCAGGACAGCCTGCCGGATTCGTCCTTGCGGTCCCCTCAGCCTGTTCGCGATCGCATCGGGAGCGTTTGCCAGCCTTCTGACGCGAGCCATGCCTGATGGGATTGCGATGGTGCTTGAGGATGCCGCGCGCTACCGCCGCGAGCAGGTCTTCGAACCGGCGAGGTTCGCCGTTGTGCGCAAAGCAGTGCCAGCTTCCGCCCATCTCGCGCACGAAGGGCTGGCAGTTGCGCAAGGCGAGGAAGCACCGGGGCGGGTCGTGGTCGGGTTCCTGGACTCACAGACCATGGTGGGTTTGGTGGGCAAGCCAGGCGTGAAGAAGGTGGCTGACGAGGCGGAGAGTCGGTTGCGGAGGGCCTGTGCGGCGCTGGGTGGCGGCGGCACTCTGGCAGTCTGAAGGCTTGGCCAGCGGCGACGGGATTGGTGGTGACGCTCGACAGGAGCTCCGCGACGTGGGCAATCGCCCTCAAGGACGCCGGGTGGCCGCGACGCTGGTTCAAGATGGGTCGGCGAAGGGATCTGCCCCACCCAGGGAGCAAGTTGGCTACTTTGGGTCGTGCGCAAGCGTGCCCATAAGAGTTGACATAAACCTTAAAGTCGCTCATTCGGCCTGCTTGCGACCATTGCGCCGAGGTGACGCAAGGTGGCGGTTGCGTCTGCAGCTCTCTCTGGCCAAAGACCTCAATGCCACCGTTGTCGTGGGCCGTGCCGCCTCCCTGGCGGAGGCGTCGAATCGTAGGGTCACGAGTTCCGTGGCAGGCTGGGACGACTGGCGATCCGAGCCAGCATTCTTACTGAATCCCGCCCCCGCTGCACATGGCCGTTGCGCCGCGTCAGTCGAATGCGCATGATGCTTCTATCGTGAGTGCGGCGGAACCGTCGCCAAGACTTGACCATCTCCGTGAACGACATGAGCCACCGCAACGCCAGCCAGGCCGAACCGATGCGAACCGGCCATCAATCCGCAGCTCACAACCGATGGCTCGCCGCCGAAATCCAAGACGCGCTGGACGATCCGCGGCCAAGCCTCTCTCTCGAAGAAGCCATGGCCGCCATGGAAGCTGAGATCGACGCCGTTGAGCACAGGTCCTCCATCGATCGCGCTCCGGCTGAACCTCCTTTGCCTTCCAAAGCCCCGCGTCGACAGTGAACGTCAGCATGTTCCACTCCTGGTGAGGTTCCCTGCAGGAGGTTTGCGCACGATGTTGCCTGGGGAGGTCAAGGATCAAGGGCCGGCACGAGGCGGCCTGGTCGCTGCTCAGGCCCGCGGCGCAGCGGCGCGTGCCCGGTGGATCAAGGAAAGACTCGTCGTGCCCGGTCCGCAATTGGCACAGGCGTGGGGGATCCGGCTGGAGGCCCTGGCGACGGCCACCGCAAGCGGCGAGGTGGTCAGCATCGCCATCGACGGTAACGTGTACTTCCCCAAGGCGTTGCTGAGCGTAGATCGTTTGACCGCGGTCGCGATCTGCCTCGCGCTGCGGCACCTCCGAGATACCGAGAGGCTGATGTTCTGGCTGCGCGACCACGGAGCCCTTGGCGGCACAAACCCGGCCGCGGCCTTGAGCGCGGGAACTTCGATCGACCAGGTGATCGCACTTGCACAGGCCTGGGCGCGTGCGAGGACGGAGGGCGGCAGCCTGATGGATGGGAGGCCAGACTCTATGTGCGCTTGACCGACTTGACGGGCTCCAAAGAGATGGGTTCCACGTCCTTTCGCAGCAGTTCGTCAATCACCGCCGCATGCCGTGCCAGATGCTCCGGCGCCAGGTGCGCATACCGCTCCACCATCGAGTCCGACTTCCAGCCGCCCATCTCCTTGATCATGCCCTTGGGCACGCCGTTCTGGATCAGCAGGCTGGCCCAGGTGTGGCGGGTGTCGTGGAAGCGGAAGTCCTCGATGCCCGATTTCTTCAGCGCGTTGCGCCAGGCGGTGTTCACCGTGGCGTTCAGGCGCTTACCCTTGTAGACGAAGACATGCTCGTCGTGCTTGCCGATCTGCGCGCGCAGTATCTCCATGGCCGTGGCGTTGAGCGGTATGCCCAAGGTCTTGCGGCTCTTGATGTCGCTGGCGGCTACAGTCATCACCTGGCGCTGCATGTCGATCTGGCTCCACTTCAGGCCCAGCACATTGGCGCGCCGCAGGCCGGTGGCGATGGTGAAGCGCGTCAGTGAGCGCAGGTGCTCGGGCAGGTTGCGCAGGAAGGTGTCGATCTCGGTGGGCGTGAGGTAGCGCACCCGGCCCTCGGGCTCGCGGTGCAGCCGGATGGTCGGCACGCTGTCGATCCAGTTCCACTCGCGCATGGCCCGCCGCAGGATGGACCGCAGCAGCTGGTAGTAGCGGTTGCGCGTGGCCGGCGCCTTGTCGCCCTTCTGGCCTTCCACCACGGCCTGCATGCGGTCCCAGGTCAGCTCGGTCAGCGGCAGGCGCTTGAAGAACGGGGTCAGGAACTCGATCTTCTTCGCGTCGTCGCGGATCGACGCCTTGTGGCCCTGTTCGTTCAGCCAGCGCAGGGCCGCGTCTTCCCAGGTGTAGCGGGGCTTGTCGCCCAGCTTGGCTTGGCGCCACAGGTCGTGCTTCAGCCGATCGTGGAGTTCCTTGGCGGCCTTGCGGTCAGTTGTCTCAGCCGACTGTCTAACGCGCTGGCCACCTGGCGCGGTGATGTCGGTCCACCAGGTGTTGCCTCGTTTGAGGATGCCCATGTCCTGCCTCCAATGCGTTCACATGCGTTGCGATGGCCCTGCGCCCGTAGCTGCACGGCCTCGGTGCCTTGCTGCACGAAGGCATCGATGGCGGTCTGGGTCACTTTCCAGCGTCGGCCGATCTGCATCGCTTTCAGCTGG
Source organism: Piscinibacter defluvii (assembly GCF_004011805.1). Lineage (GTDB taxonomy): Bacteria > Pseudomonadota > Gammaproteobacteria > Burkholderiales > Burkholderiaceae_C > Piscinibacter > Piscinibacter defluvii. Next base: position 4,401 of record NZ_ML137201.1, on the reverse strand, counting down.
CCGGTGTTCACCAGGTTCCAGGCCGTGGAGTAGTCCACGCGCAGCATCGTCGCCGTCTCGCGCAGGTCGTAGAAGAGAGGTGTCACTGCAGTCATGTCCGTGCCTTCCTGGCTGCA
>NZ_ML137201.1:0-4275 GCF_004011805.1 Piscinibacter defluvii | reverse complement strand
CAGTCGTCCCCGCGGGCGCCTCGCGCGCGGGGTGTGGGGTGGGATGGGTTCGCTTCGCTTTGAATCAGGCGCGCAGGGCGTCGAGGTCAGCCATCAGCCGGCGCTTGCCGTACAGGCACATGCCACGCATGCACGCGTGCATCGGCTCGGCAGCCACGTGCACGGACTGTCGATCGAACAGGCCTTCCGCGGCCTGCAGGAAGTAGGCTGCGCCGCCACCGGCCAGCCACACGGTCTGCGGTGTGGGCAGTTCGGTCAGGGTTTGCGCAATGCCGCCCAGCATCCGGCGGGCCCGGCCATGGATCCACGGCCAGTAAGGCTGCAGGTCATGCAGTTGTCCGCGCGCCCGCACGGGCTTGCCATGGCGCAGCGCTTGATCAATGGCATCGAGCCGGACATCCCCGCTGGGGGCGCCCTGGCCGATCCGGTCGTCCACGGTTCGCAGCAGGTTGGCCACGCCGTGGTATTCGGTACCGCCGGCCAGGGGCTCGAGGTCACTGCCGCGGTACAGCGCCCAGTCCAGGCTGCCAAAGCCCGCCACCAGCACCAGCGACATCTGTGTCTCGTCGAGCTCGGGCGAATCCATCCATTCGATGGCGCTGGCCGCGGCCTGCGGCAGAACTTCCACCCGCGCCACGGTGACGCTGGCATTGGCCGCGGTGCGCACCGGCCGGCTCAACCAGTCCCGGATCTGCGGCTCCAGGGCATCGCGTTCCCGCATCGGCACGGTCAGCACCAGCATGTCGATGAAGGGTTCCTCGATGAAGGCCAGCGCGCCGGCGACGCAAGCGCGGTAGTCATCGGTGGCCGCAAAGCCTTCTGCTTGCAAGTGAAAGATCGCATCGCCCAGCGCCGCCTCGATGTCCGGGCCGACCTCGACCAGGTGGGTCCCGAAGGGGATCAAGGCATTGCGCCGCGGGGACCTGAGCCTGCTGCAGCGGCTGTCGTGAAAGACGATGTCCGTGAGCGACGGGAAGACTTCGATGTCCGCATGCTGGCCTGGGCGCAGCTTGCAGAACTTCGTGAAGCCGCAACCGGCGTCGATGGCGGCGATGACAGGGCTCCTCGTCATGGTGGTGCTCCGCGTCGGCCTTGCAGTGCAAGGTTCATGGGTTTGGCCGTCGATGGGCCATGGGCCTGCCTCGCACTGGGTCCAGGCGTTCGCCTGGTGCGCGGTTCAAGCCGGATGAGGGGATGCACCCCTGGCGGGGCGATTCGATTGAAGTGCGGGTCACGACCGCTAACGCCGCCCTATGCTGTGGACGGGGCGGTGGGCATGGCGAGGTGCACATGCCCGTGCGCAGTGAATCTACGCCTGTCGCGGGCGACTGCCAAGCAGGCCTTCTGGTCGGGCCCCAACCCGACCCAGCACGGGCTGCAGGTGGCTTCAGCGGCGCGGCTTGAAGGGCTTGACGACGTCTTCCACCTGGATCGGGTCCAGCATCTCCTCGACCTGGTTGGCCAGGCTGACCTGGTAGTGGCGGCGGCTCAGCATCGCGACCGGGCCATACAGCGCCAGCAGCGGCAAGCCGATCAGCAGGACCATCGGATGCCAGTAGGCGCCGAGCATCAGCGCGCCGAACGATCCGAACACGAGGACCACGACGTCGATGCTCCGCAGCAGCGCGATGGGGTTCTCCAACACGAAGTTCACGCGCATGCCGATGCTCAGGTTGTACAGGCCCACGCCACGCCCGCCGTAGTGAATGAGGGTGACGGCATGGCCCGCACGCGCCGGCATGCACCGGCTGTAGACGACGATCTTGTGCTCGCGGTTGCCGGCGTCGGCCAGCCACAGCTCCCAGCGCTCGCGCGACGGGTCGTCGTCGCGCAGGCCGGGGATGCGATTCAGGTAGCGGCGCGCCTCGATGACACGACCGGTCAGCGTTTCCAGGACGTACATGGGGACTCCCAGGTGAAGGTCCACCTGAAAGTCCCATGCGGTCGGCCGCGGTCAAGTGCTGCACCAGCGACTATTCCGGCAGCGGATCATCGAAGATGCCGCCGGCCGAAGGGGGGCTGGCCTGTGGCGATGCTGGCCTGAGCAGCGCGCCGGGCCTGGCCTCGCCGCCCCGCCTTTCCTGCTCGACGAGCACGCCCAGGTAGGCCAACGTACGGAAGCGTTCGGCCCGACGCCGGCCCTTGGGCAGCCTTGCCAGGTCTTCGTACAGCGGGCCGTGTTGCCAGGCGCCCACCTGGGCATAGAACTCCAGCATCGGCTCGTCGCGGCCTGGGCCCTCTGGACCAGGCACTTCGTCGTCACCTTCACTGCGCTTCATGCTGTGCTCCCTGGCTGGCATCGTTCGGGGCTTGGGCGCGCAGGCGGTCGACACCGGCACGCTGGAAGCCACGCACATTTGCGTAGAACGGATCGGCCAGCTCCAGCACCGGCTGCTTCTTAAAGGCATCGCGTAGCGCCTTTCGGAAGAGATGCGCGCCGCCACCGCTCAGCACGATGTTGGAGAAGCGGTACTTGCCGCCAATGGAATTGGTCAAGGCCTGGATGCCTTCGACGGCAATGCGCTCGGCGATGGGCATGTAGCGCTGGATCTCGCGAGCCTTGCCGTAGGTCGTCAGGCTCCTGCCGGTGCGCAGGGCCTCGTCCACGGTGTGCGGTTCGTCGTAGTGCTCGCCAATCTCGCGCGAGATGGCCTCGCAGATCGCCGACACCACGTCATGCACACCATACTGCGCCGAGTAGCTGCGGTTGGCCACCAGGCGCAGGCCGCGCGCCGTCAACCAGTCCAGCGTGCGCGTGCCGCAATCGATGATCAGGTTCTCCTGCTGACCGATCTGGTCCAACAGGCCATGCTCTTCGGCATAGGCCACCAGCGCACCTTGCGGTTGCGCCACCACGAGCGCCTTGTGCACCTTCACCTTGCGGCCTTTGCCCACGTCGTGCTCACCGACGCACAGGCGTTCCAGCGCCGCCTTGCGCGCGGTGAACTCCGAGACTGGCAAGCCCACCACCAGCACGTCGATCTCGTCGGCCTGCATGTAGTGCAGTGCGCCGAGCATCAAGGCCTTGTAGTCGACGGATTGCGTGTAGCCCTCGACTGACAAGATAGGTTTGCTGCGCGCGCCGACCGACAACACATCCGGCCCCACCTCGTAGAAAAACTGGCCCACCCGCACCGACACCGTCCGCCGCGGCGCCAGCAGAGGGCGCGCGGTGTGCGGATCGACGCTGGCCAGGGCCAGCGAAGGAAAGCTGGCGTACCTGACATCACCGGCCGCGTTGACGGTGGTGAATTTCGTGTGGCCGAAGCCGAGATCGATGGCCCTGACTATGCAACCCATGGGACCTCCAGCAGCCGTAGTGCCGACATGGCTCTACTGTTGCCAACGCGGCCAATCACGTCCACTCGAAAGGCGGGTCGAAGTCCCCCCGGAAATCGGCCGTCGATCGCCCGGACCACGTGCAGCGGCACGTTTTGCTTCAGCGAATTGGGGCTGCAGCCCGAGTGAAGCAGCCGTCCTATGGCTTGCGTCGGCCCTCAGGTCCGTTTCCGGTGCGTCTGCAACCCGACCAGCAAGTTCGGCACGATCAGGCTTCGGAGAGAGAGGTATGGAATCCATCCGTCAACCCCAGGGGGCTTCGGGCCTCACACAGGTATTGGCGCCGTAACGGAACTTTTCGCGCTTGCAAGGGCGGCGACCTTCGCGCATGCTTGCATCGCCTTTGGCACCGGGCAGCTGGCCCACCGGGCGCATCGAGCGCGAATGGCAAGCCCTCCAGAGCACCTTCGGGTGCACGGGCCTTCGGGCTCTGATCCCCGGCCTGTCACCCCGACAGCCGATGACACTGCCGGCAGCGACCTTGATCGAAGCCGACATGCAAGCCCCTGGCCCCCGAGCCACGCGGCTTGATGCGCGCGACCCTGATCGCGCAACTGCAGCGGGCACGCGATGCCTGCTGGAAGACTCCCCAACGACTGCTGCGTGCGCGCCTACAAGGCGCCGACGAACACCGACCCGTTCGGATTCGCCGGTGTGCACGCACGCATGGCGCGCCAGGTGGCACTGGCGCACTCAGGCCATGCGGCAGATCGTGAAGCCCTGAAGCGCCCCGAGCGCTTCAGCATGGGTGACGCCCATGCACCTGCTGCGCAGCGTGGCCACCAACGTGGCCATTCCCCTGCGCCCCGCCTTGAGCGGGCTGCCACGGCGCCAGACGCCGTGTTTGGGCGATCACTTTTACGACTGGCCTGCGCCCATGCCGATGGCGGCAAGCGCGAACCCTGAATGCGCCTGGCACCGGCGGGACGGTGCCGC
>NZ_RCHJ01000042.1 GCF_004011805.1 Piscinibacter defluvii | reverse complement strand
TGACCAATCGTCCCCACGTTCACGTGCGGCTTGGTCCGCTCGAATTTGCCTTTTGACATGTCGTGCTCCGAATCAAAGAACGGTGATCCAGTGGGTCGGTTTTAGGTCTCCGCCGCACCCGGGATCCGCCGGCCACTGGCAGCCGGCGGCGGTCGCGGCGAAGACCGGCGCGCTTACTTGCTGCGCGCGGTGATGATCGCGTCGGCGACGTTCTTCGGCGCCTCGCTGTAGTGCTTGAACTCCATCGTGTACGTCGCACGGCCCTGCGACATCGAGCGCAGCGTCGTCGAGTAGCCGAACATCTCCGACAGCGGCACCTCGGCCTTGATGACCTTGCCGCCGCCGGGCATGTCGTCCATGCCCTGCACCATGCCGCGGCGGGACGACAGGTCGCCCATCACCGAGCCGGCATAGTCTTCCGGCGTCTCGACTTCCACGGCCATCATCGGCTCGAGGATCACCGGGCTGGCCTTGCGGCAGGCTTCCTTGAAGCCGAGCGACGCGGCCATCTTGAACGCGTTTTCCGACGAGTCCACCTCGTGGTAGGAGCCGAAGGTCAGCGTGACCTTGACGTCCACCACCGGATAGCCGGCCAGCACGCCGTTGGGCAGCGAGTCGATCACGCCCTTCTCGACGGCCGGGATGAACTCGCGCGGCACGACGCCGCCCTTGATCGCGTCGACAAACTCGAAGCCCTTGCCCGGCTCCTGCGGCTCGACCGAGAACACCACGTGGCCGTACTGGCCCTTGCCGCCGGACTGGCGCACGAACTTGCCTTCGACATCGGTCACCGGCTTGCGGATCGTCTCGCGGTAGGCCACCTGCGGCTTGCCGACGTTGGCTTCCACGCCGAACTCGCGCTTCATGCGGTCGACGATGATCTCCAGGTGCAGCTCGCCCATGCCGGAGATGATGGTCTGGCCCGACTCCTCGTCGGTGCGCAGGCGGAACGACGGGTCTTCCTGCGCCAGGCGACCCAGCGCAATGCCCATCTTCTCCTGGTCGGCCTTGGTCTTGGGCTCGACGGCCTGCGAGATCACCGGCTCGGGGAAGACCATCTTCTCGAGCGTGATGATGCTGTCCGGATCGCACAGCGTCTCGCCGGTCGTGACGTCCTTCAGGCCCACGCAGGCGGCGATGTCACCGGCCAGGATCTCCTTGATCTCCTCGCGCTGGTTGGCGTGCATCTGCAGGATCCGGCCGATGCGCTCCTTCTTGCCGCGGATCGGGTTGTAGACCGAGTCGCCGCTCTTCAACACGCCCGAGTAGACGCGCACGAAGGTCAGCTGGCCGACGTACGGGTCGGTCATCAGCTTGAACGCGAGCGCCGAGAACTTCTCGCCGTCGTCGGCCTTGCGCGAAGCCGGCTTCTCGTCGTCGTCGGTGCCCGACACCGGCGGGATGTCCACCGGCGAGGGCAGGAACTCGATGACGGCGTCGAGCATGCGCTGCACGCCCTTGTTCTTGAAGGCCGTGCCGCACAGCATCGGCTGGATCTCGGTGGCGATGGTGCGCGTGCGCAGGCCGAGCTTGATCTCGTCCTCGGTCAGCTCACCCGACTCGAGGTACTTGTTCATCAGGTCCTCGGACGCCTCGGCCGCGGCCTCGATCATGTTCTCGCGCCACTTCTGCGCCTCGGCCTCGAGCTCCGCCGGGATCGCCTGGTACTCGAACTTCATGCCCTGCGAGGCCTCGTCCCAGATGATCGCCTTCATCTTGAACAGGTCCACCACGCCCCTGAAGTTCTCCTCCGCGCCGATCGGAATGACGACCGGCACGGGGTTGGCCTTCAGGCGCGACTTCATCTGGTCGTAGACCTTGAAGAAGTTGGCGCCGGTGCGGTCCATCTTGTTGACGAACGCGAGGCGCGGCACCTTGTACTTGTTGGCCTGGCGCCAGACGGTCTCGGACTGCGGCTGCACGCCGCCCACGGCGCAGTACACCATGCACGCGCCGTCGAGCACGCGCATCGAGCGCTCGACCTCGATGGTGAAGTCGACGTGCCCCGGGGTGTCGATGATGTTGAAGCGGTGCTCCGGGAAGTTCATGTCCATCCCGCGCCAGAAGCAGGTCGTCGCGGCCGACGTGATCGTGATGCCGCGCTCCTGCTCCTGCTCCATCCAGTCCATCGTCGCGGCGCCGTCGTGCACCTCACCGATCTTGTGGTTCACACCGGTGTAGTACAGGATGCGCTCGGTGGTCGTCGTCTTGCCGGCGTCGATGTGCGCCGAGATGCCGATGTTGCGATAGCGCTCGATGGGGGTCTTGCGGGCCATGGTTCACTCCAAATACGTGGGCCGCTCGCGGGTTCGTACAAACCCGAAGAGCGGCCGAGGATGCTGCAGGCTGTTGGCCTGGGTCAGAAGCGGAAGTGCGAGAACGCCTTGTTGGCCTCGGCCATGCGGTGCACTTCGTCGCGCTTCTTCATCGCACCACCGCGGCCTTCGACGGCCTCCAGCAGTTCGTTGGCGAGGCGCTGCGCCATCGACTTCTCGCCGCGCTTGCGCGCCGATTCCTTCAGCCAGCGCATCGCCAGCGCGACGCGGCGCACGGGGCGAACTTCCACGGGAACTTGGTAGTTCGCACCGCCGACGCGGCGGGACTTGACCTCGACCATCGGCTTGATGTTGTTCAGCGCGATGTTGAAGATCTCCAGCGGGTCCTTGCCCGACTTCTTCTCGACGGTATCCAGCGCGCCATAGATGATCCGCTCGGCGACCGCCTTCTTGCCGGATTCCATGATGACGTTCATGAACTTCGAGAGTTCGACGGACCCGAACTTCGGATCGGGGAGGATGTCCCGCTTCGGGACTTCGCGACGACGTGGCATTTCTCTCTTCCTTTGCTTCAGCTGGCGCGGGCTTTCGCTGCGCCTCGAAGGGCCATCCGGACCCTTCGCTTACTTTGCGTTGCCGGCCTCCGGGCCGGCTGTCGGTGCGGCGTGGGATTACGCCTTCTTGGGCCGCTTGGCGCCGTACTTCGAACGGGCCTGCTTGCGATCCTTCACGCCCTGCAGGTCCAGCGAGCCGCGCACGATGTGGTAGCGCACGCCCGGCAGGTCCTTCACGCGGCCGCCGCGCACCAGCACCACCGAGTGCTCCTGCAGGTTGTGGCCTTCGCCGCCGATGTAGGAGATGACCTCGAAGCCGTTGGTCAGGCGCACCTTGGCGACCTTGCGCAGCGCCGAGTTCGGCTTCTTCGGGGTGGTGGTATAGACGCGGGTGCAGACCCCGCGGCGCTGCGGCGAGTTCTGCATCGCCGGCGACTTGGACTTCGTGGCCTCGACCTGGCGGCCGTGGCGCACGAGCTGGTTGATGGTGGGCATGGCTTGACTTGTTCCCGTGTGAAGTCTTACTTCATCCGCAGTTCCGACCACAGGCACGTGATCAAGCGCCCAACAATGGGCGCAGCAGAATCTGCCGAAAAGCCCGCGATTATATTCGGCCGCTCACCGGCTCGCAAGGAAGGCCTTGACCCGCGCTGCTTCGATCCTCGTGCTGGATACCAACGTGGTGCTCGACTGGCTGGTGTTCCGGGACCCGTCGAGCACGCCGCTGGCCGAGGCGCTGGCCGGGCAGCGGGCCGAATGGCTCGCCTGCGCCGCCATGCGAACCGAACTGGAGCATGTGCTCACTCGCGCTGTACTCGATCGCTGGCAGCTGGACGCCACGGCGGTTCTGGCCCAGTGGGACCGTTGGGCGCGCCTCGTGGACTGCCCACCCGCTGCCCCCGGCGGCCTGCGCTGCAGCGACCCGGACGACCAGGTCTTCCTCGATCTGGCCTTCGCCGGCGAAGCCCAGGCGCTCCTCACACGCGACCGGGCCCTGCTGCGCCTGGCCCGCGCCGCCGGGCGGCGCGGCCTTGCGGTGCTCACGCCGGAGGCCTGGGCGCGCTCAGCCGCGGGCCAGCGCCTCTAGCAGCGCTCGAGCCGTCGCAACGTTCGTCGCGCAGGGCACGTCGTGCACGTCGCAGGCGCGAACCAGTGCATTGATGTCGGGCTCGTGCGGCTGCGGCGTCATCGGGTCGCGCAGGAACACCACCGCGTCCACCTCGCCGACCGCCAGCCGCGCGCCGATCTGCAGGTCGCCGCCCAGCGGGCCGCTGAGCAGGCACTCGACGGCCAGCCCGACCTCGTCGCGCAAGCGGCTACCGGTGGTGCCGGTGGCCATCAGGGTCTGGGTCGACAGGAAGGCCGCGTGCTCGCGGGCGAGCGCGACCATCGCGTCCTTCTTGCGGTCGTGGGCGATCAGGGCAATGCGCATGCCCGGATGATCCAAGAAAAAAGGGGCGGCCAGAAGCCGCCCCTCGCCTCGAACAGGGTCGGGCCGCCTACTCGGCCGTCTCGCCCGGGTTGCCCGCTGCGGCGGCGTCCACCTGCGCCAGCTGCACGGCGGCCAGCTCCTCGGCCTCCTGCATCGCGATGGCACGGCGCTCGGCATCGTCCATCGCCTCCTTGGCCTTGCGCGCCTCGTGGAACGCCATGCCGGTGCCCGCCGGGATCAGCCGGCCGACGATGACGTTCTCCTTCAGCCCGCGCAGCTCGTCGCGCTTGCCCATGATCGCCGCCTCGGTCAGCACGCGGGTGGTCTCCTGGAACGACGCCGCCGAGATGAACGAGTCGGTCGACAGGGACGCCTTCGTGATGCCCAGCAGCACGTCGGCATGCGTGGCCGGCAGCTTGCCGTCGGCCAGCATCTTGTCGTTCGTGTCCAGCAGCTCGGAGCGCTCCACCTGCTCGCCGGCGATGTAGTGCGTGTCGCCCGGGTTGACGATCTGCACGCGGCGCAGCATCTGGCGAACGATCACCTCGATGTGCTTGTCGTTGATCTTCACGCCCTGCAGGCGGTAGACGTCCTGCACCTCGTCGACGATGTAGCGCGCCAGTTCCTCGATGCCCAGCAGGCGCAGGATGTCCTGCGGGTCCGCCGGGCCGTCGACGATCAGCTCGCCCTTGTTCACCACCTGGCCTTCGTGCACCAGGATGTTCTTCTCCTTGGGCACGAGCTCCTCGTACACCTTGCCGTCCGGATCGGTGATCTGCAGGCGCACCTTGCCCTTGGTCTCCTTGCCGAACGAGACCGTGCCGGTCTGCTCGGCCAGCGTGCCCTTGTCCTTGGGCGAACGCGCCTCGAACAGCTCGGCCACGCGCGGCAGACCGCCGGTGATGTCGCGGGTCTTCTGGCCTTCGACCGGGATGCGCGCCAGCACCTCGCCGGGCATCAGGTCCTGACCGTCGCGGATCTGGATCAGCGCGCCGACCGGGAAGCCGATCGTCACCGAGTGGTCAGTGCCGGGGATCTTCACCTCGTTGCCGCCGGCGTCCAGCAGCTTGACCTGCGGGCGCACGACCTTGGCCGCGCCGCGGCGCTTCGGGTCGATCACCACCAGCGTCGACAGGCCGGTGACCTCGTCGACCTGCTTGGCGACCGTCACGCCCTCCTCGACGTTCTCGAACTTCGCCCGGCCGGCGAACTCGGTGATGATCGGGCGGGTCAGCGGGTCCCAGTTGGCCAGCACCGTGCCGGCCTTGATCTGCTGGTCGGCCTTGACCGACAGCAGCGCGCCGTACGGCACCTTGTGGCGCTCGCGCTCGCGGCCGTGGGCGTCGGAGATGATGATCTCGCCCGAACGCGAGATCACCACCAGCTCGCCCTTGCCGTTGGTCACGTAGCGCATCGTCGGGTTGAAGCCCACGATACCGTCGCTCTTGGCGTCCACGCTCGAGGCCACCGCCGCGCGCGAGGCCGCGCCGCCGATGTGGAAGGTGCGCATCGTCAGCTGCGTGCCCGGCTCGCCGATCGACTGCGCCGCGATCACGCCGATCGCCTCGCCGCGGTTGACGATGCCGCCACGGCCCAGGTCGCGGCCGTAGCACTTGGCGCACAGGCCGAAGCGCGTGCCGCAGGTCAGCGCAGTGCGCACCTTGACCTCGTCGACGCCGGCGGCCTCGAGGTCGTCGAGCGCGTCCTCGTCGAGCATCTGGCCGGCGTTGACGAGCACCTCCTGGGTTTCGGGGTGCTGCACCTCGATGGCCGCGACGCGGCCGAGGATGCGGTCGCGCAGCGACTCGATCACCTCGCCGCCTTCCACCAGCGCGCGCATGTTCATGCCGTTCTGCGTGCCGCAGTCGTCCTCGGTGATCACGAGGTCCTGCGTCACGTCGACCAGGCGGCGCGTCAGGTAGCCGGAGTTCGCGGTCTTCAGCGCCGTGTCGGCCAGGCCCTTGCGGGCGCCGTGCGTCGAGATGAAGTACTGCAGGACGTTCAGGCCCTCGCGGAAGTTCGCGGTGATCGGCGTCTCGATGATCGAGCCGTCCGGCTTGGCCATCAGGCCGCGCATGCCCGCGAGCTGGCGGATCTGCGCCGCCGAGCCGCGCGCACCCGAGTCGGCCATCATGTAGATGGAGTTGAACGACTCCTGGTCGACTTCCTTGCCGTTGCGGTCCACCACCTTCTGCTTGGCGAGCTGGCTCATCATCACCTTGCCCACCTCGTCGCCGGTCTTGCCCCAGATATCGACGACCTTGTTGTAGCGCTCACCGGCGGTCACGAGACCCGAGACGTACTGCTGCTCGATCTCCTTGACCTCCTTCTCGGCGCGCTCGATCAGGCCGTGCTTCTCCTTGGGCACCAGCATGTCGTCGATGGCGATCGAGATGCCGGCACGCGTGGCAAGGCGGAAGCCGTTCTGCAGCAGCTTGTCGGCGAAGACCACCGTCTCCTTCAGGCCGCACTTGCGGAAGGAGGCGTTGATCAGCTTGGAGATCTCCTTCTTCTTCAGCGCCTTGTTGATGTTGCTGAAGGGCAGGCCCTTGGGCAGGATCTCCGACAGCAGCGCGCGGCCGACCGTGGTGTCCACGAGCTTGGTCTCGGGCGCGAACTCGCCCGTGTCCTTGACCCTGTTCCACTCGGTCAGGCGCACGCTGATCTTGGCGGTGATCTCCACCACGCCGTTGTCCAGCGCGCGCTGCAGTTCGGGCAGGCCCGAGAACACCATGCCTTCGCCGCGGCCGTTGGTGCGCTCGCGGGTGGCGTAGTACAGGCCCAGCACCACGTCCTGGCTCGGAACGATCGACGGTTCGCCGTTGGCCGGGAACAGCACGTTGTTGGTCGCCAGCATCAGCGTGCGGGCTTCCATCTGCGCCTCGATCGACAGCGGCACGTGCACGGCCATCTGGTCGCCGTCGAAGTCGGCGTTGAAGGCCGAGCAGACCAGCGGATGCAGCTGGATCGCCTTGCCTTCGATCAGCACCGGCTCGAAGGCCTGGATGCCCAGGCGGTGCAGCGTCGGCGCGCGGTTCAGCAGGACCGGGTGCTCCTTGATCACCTCTTCGAGGATGTCCCACACCACCGGCGTGCCGCTCTCGACTTCCTTCTTCGCCGCCTTGATGGTGGTGGCGATGCCCATCGCCTCCAGCCGGCTGAAGATGAAGGGCTTGAACAGCTCCAGCGCCATCAGCTTGGGCAGGCCGCACTGGTGCAGCTTGAGCGTCGGGCCGACCACGATGACCGAACGGCCCGAGTAGTCGACGCGCTTGCCCAGCAGGTTCTGGCGGAAGCGGCCGCTCTTGCCCTTGATCATGTCGGCCAGCGACTTCAGCGCGCGCTTGTTCGCGCCGGTCATGGCCTTGCCGCGGCGGCCGTTGTCGAGCAGCGAGTCGACGGCCTCCTGCAGCATCCGCTTCTCGTTGCGGACGATGATCTCCGGCGCCTTCAGCTCCAGCAGCCGCGCGAGGCGGTTGTTGCGGTTGATGACGCGGCGGTACAGGTCGTTCAGGTCGGAGGTCGCGAAGCGGCCGCCGTCCAGCGGGACGAGCGGGCGCAGGTCCGGCGGCAGCACCGGCAGCACGTCCATCACCATCCAGCTCGGCTTGATGCCCGACTTCTTGAAGGCCTCCATCACCTTCAGGCGCTTGGAGTTCTTCTTGACCTTCAGCTCGCTGCCGGTCATGTCGTTGCGCAGCTTGTCGATCTCGATGTCGAGATCGATCTCCTCGAGCAGCTTCTTGATGCCCTCGGCGCCCATCAGCGCGATGAACTCGTCACCGTACTCGGTGCGCTTCGCGTCGTAGTCGTCCTCGGACATGATGCTGAACTTCTTCAGCGGGGTCATGCCGGGGTCGACCACCACGTAGGCTTCGAAGTACAGCACGCGCTCGATGTCGCGCAGCGTCATGTCGAGCACGAGGCCCAGGCGCGACGGCAACGACTTCAGGAACCAGATGTGCGCGCACGGCGCGGCCAGGTCGATGTGACCCATGCGCTCGCGGCGCACCTTGGTCTGCGTGACCTCGACGCCGCACTTCTCGCAGATCACGCCACGGTGCTTCAGGCGCTTGTACTTGCCGCACAGGCACTCGTAGTCCTTGATCGGCCCGAAGATCTTGGCGCAGAACAGGCCGTCGCGCTCGGGCTTGAAGGTCCGGTAGTTGATGGTCTCCGGCTTCTTCACCTCGCCGAACGACCAGGAACGGATCTTCTCCGGGGAAGCCAGTCCGATCTTGATGGCATCGAAATGCTCATCGGGCGTGAACTGGCGGAACAGATCGAGCAAACCCTTCATCTTTCAATCCCCTTCGAATCAGTTGCGCTCGAGCTCGATATCGATACCGAGCGAACGGATTTCCTTCACCAGCACGTTGAACGACTCCGGCATGCCGGCCTCGATCGAGTGCTCGCCCTTGACGATGTTCTCGTACACCTTGGTGCGGCCGTTCACGTCGTCGGACTTGACGGTCAGCATCTCCTGCAGGATGTACGAGGCGCCGTAGGCTTCGAGTGCCCAGACTTCCATCTCGCCGAAGCGCTGGCCGCCGAACTGCGCCTTGCCGCCCAGCGGCTGCTGCGTGACGAGGCTGTACGGGCCCGTGGAGCGCGCGTGCATCTTGTCGTCGACGAGGTGGTGCAGCTTCAGCACGTGCATGTAGCCCACCGTCACCGGCCGCTCGAAGGCCTCGCCGGTGCGCCCGTCGTGCAGGATGGCCTGCGTGCGGGTGTCGGTCAGGCCCTTGGCGCGGGCGATGTCGTCCGGGTAGGCGAGCTTGAGCATCGCGCGGATCTCCTGCTCGGCCGCGCCGTCGAACACCGGCGTCGCGAAGGGCACGCCCTTGGCGAGGTTGCCGGCCATCTCGACGATCTCGGCGTCGCTCAGGTTGTCCAGCCGCTCGGTCTTGCCGCCCGACTTGTTGTAGAGCTCGTCGAGGAACTTGCGCAGTTCGGCCACCTTGGCCTGCTGCTGCAGCAGGTCGCCGATGCGCTGGCCGATGCCCTTGCCGGCCCAGCCGAGGTGGACCTCGAGCACCTGGCCGACGTTCATCCGCGAGGGCACGCCCAGCGGGTTGAGCACGATGTCGCAGGGCGTGCCGTCGGCCATGTAGGGCATGTCCTCGACCGGCACGATCTTCGACACCACACCCTTGTTGCCGTGGCGGCCGGCCATCTTGTCGCCGGGCTGCAGGCGGCGCTTGACGGCCAGGTACACCTTGACCATCTTCAGCACGCCGGCGGGCAGCTCGTCGCCCTGCGTCAGCTTCTTGCGCTTCTCCTCGAAGGCGAGGTCGAAGCTGTGGCGCGTCTGCTCGAGCGAGTTCTTGATCGACTCGAGCTGGCCGGCGATGTTCTCGTCGGCCGGGCGGATGTCGAACCAGTGGTACTTCTCGACCGAGGCCAGGTAGGCCTTGTCGATCGTCGTGCCCTTGGCGATGCGCTGCGGGCCGCCGTTGGCCACCTGGCCGACGAGCAGCTTCTCGATCCGGTCGAACGCGTCGGCCTCGACGATGCGCAGCTGGTCGTTCAGGTCCAGGCGGTAGCGCTTCAGCTCGTCGTCGATGATCTGCTGGGCACGCTTGTCGCGCGGGATGCCTTCGCGGGTGAAGACCTGCACGTCGATCACCGTGCCGCTGGTGCCCTGGTCGACGCGCAGCGAGGTGTCCTTCACGTCGGACGCCTTCTCGCCGAAGATCGCGCGCAGCAGCTTCTCCTCCGGCGTCAGCGTGGTCTCGCCCTTGGGCGTGACCTTGCCGACCAGCGTGTCGCCGGGGCCGACCTCGGCGCCCACGTACACGATGCCCGATTCATCCAGGCGCGCCAGCTGCTGTTCCGACAGGTTCGGAATGTCGCGCGTGATTTCCTCGGCGCCGAGCTTGGTGTCGCGCGCCATCACGACCAGTTCCTCGATGTGGATCGAGGTGTAGCGGTCGTCGGCGACCACACGCTCCGAGATCAGGATCGAGTCCTCGAAGTTGTAGCCGTTCCAGGGCATGAACGCGACCAGCATGTTCTGGCCGAGCGCCAGCTCGCCGATGTCCGTCGAGGCGCCGTCGGCGATGATGTCCTCGGCCGCCACCTTGTCGCCGCGCTTGACGATCGGGCGCTGGTGGATGTTCGTGTTCTGGTTCGAACGCTGGTACTTGATCAGGTTGTAGATGTCGACGCCGACTTCGCCGGCCACCGTCTCGTTGTCGTTGACGCGGATGACGATGCGGTTGGTGTCGACGTAGTCGACCACGCCGCCGCGGCGCGCCGCCACGACCGTGCCCGAGTCCTTGGCGGCCACCCGCTCGACGCCGGTGCCCACCAGCGCCTTCTCGGGGCGCAGCGTCGGCACCGCCTGGCGCTGCATGTTGGCGCCCATCAGCGCGCGGTTCGCGTCGTCGTGCTCGAGGAACGGCACCAGCGAGGCGGCCACCGAGACGATCTGTGCCGGCGCCACGTCCATGTACTGGATGCGCTCGGGCGAGGTCAGCACCGATTCGCCCTTCTCGCGCGCCGACACCAGCTCGTCGACCAGCTTGCCCGCGGCATCGAGCTGCGCGTTCGCCTGGGCGATCACGTACTTGCCTTCCTCGATGGCCGACAGGTAGTCGATCTGGTTGGTCACCTTGCCGTCGGCCACGCGGCGGTACGGCGTCTCGAGGAAGCCGTATTCGTTGAGCTGCGCGTACAGGGCCAGCGAGTTGATCAGGCCGATGTTCGGGCCTTCCGGCGTCTCGATCGGGCAGACCCGGCCGTAGTGCGTCGGGTGCACGTCGCGCACCTCGAAGCCGGCACGCTCGCGGGTCAGGCCGCCCGGGCCCAGGGCCGAGACGCGCCGCTTGTGCGTGATCTCCGACAGCGGGTTGGTCTGGTCCATGAACTGCGACAGCTGGCTCGCCCCGAAGAACTCCTTCAGCGCCGCGGAGATCGGCTTGGAGTTGATCAGGTCGTGCGGCATCAGCGCCTCGGTCTCGGCCTGGCCCAGACGCTCCTTCACCGCCTTCTCGATGCGGGCGAGGCCCGAGCGGTACTGGTTCTCGGCCAGCTCGCCGACGCAGCGCACGCGGCGGTTGCCGAGGTGGTCGATGTCGTCCACCTCGCCGCGGCCGTTGCGCAGCTCAACGAGGATCTTCACCACGTCGAGGATGTCCTCGTTCGAGAGGGTCATCGCGCCTTCGGGCGTGTCACGGCCGACCCGGGCGTTGAACTTCATGCGGCCGACGCGCGACAGGTCGTAGGTGTCGGCCGAGTAGAACAGGCGATGGAACAGCGCCTCGACCGCGTCCTCGGTCGGCGGTTCGCCGGGGCGCATCATGCGGTAGATGGCCACGCGCGCGGCCAGCTGGTCGGCGGTTTCGTCCGAGCCGAGCGTCTGGCTGATGTAGGCGCCTTCGTCCAGCTCGTTGGTGTACAGGCAGGGGATCTCCTTGATCCCGGCCGCGCGCAGCTTCTTCAGCAGCGAATCGGTGAGCTCGTCGTTGGCCTTGGCGACGATCTCTCCGGTGTCGGCGTCGACGATGTTGCGTGCGATCACGCGGCCGACCAGGAAGTCCTCCGGCACGCTGATGAACTGCGTCTGGCTCTGCTCGAGCGCGCGCACGTGGCGCGCGGTGATGCGCTTGTCCTTCTCGACGATCACGTTGCCCGACTTGTCGGTGATGTCGAAGCGCGCGATCTCGCCGCGGATGCGGTCGGCGACGAACTCCATCTGCGCGCCCGAATCCATCAGGCGGAAGTTGTCGAAGACGAAGAAGTTGGCCAGGATCTGCTCAGGGTTCAGGCCGATGGCCTTGAGCAGGATCGTCACCGGCATCTTGCGGCGGCGGTCGACGCGGAAGTAGAGGATGTCCTTCGGGTCGAACTCGAAGTCCAGCCAGGAGCCGCGGTAGGGGATGATGCGCGCGCTGAACAGCAGCTTGCCCGAGCTGTGCGTCTTGCCCTTGTCGTGCTCGAAGAACACGCCCGGCGAGCGGTGCAGCTGCGAGACGATCACGCGCTCGGTGCCGTTGACGATGAACGAGCCGTAGTCGGTCATGAGCGGCACTTCGCCCATGTAGACCTCCTGCTCCTTGATCTCCTTGACCGTCTTGGCCTGCGGCGACTCGCGGTCGTAGATGATCATCTGCAGCTTGGCGCGCACCGCGGCGGCGTAGGTCAGGCCGCGCTGCTGGCACTCCCGCGTGTCGAACGCGGGCTTGGCCATGTTGTATTCGATGAACTTCATCTCCACGAACCCGTTGTGCGAGACGATCGGGAACGCGGACAGGAAGGCAGCCTGCAGCCCCTCGGGCTTGCGCTTCTGCGGCGGGACGTCCTTCTGCAGGAAGGCCACGTACGATTCCTTCTGCATCGTCAGCAGATAGGGGACGTTGAGAACACTCTCGCGCTTGCCGAAGCTCTTGCGGATGCGCTTGCGCTCGGTATAGCTGTAGGGGGTGGTGTGCTGCGCCATAAGGACTCCGTCTCAGGACCACCCGCCCGGCCTAGGCAGCTGATCCATCGGCGACTGTCTTTCCGGGCATTGCGCCCGAAAGCTTGGTGGCAGGCCACTACCTGCCGCTGGCGGACAACCGAGGCATTGCACCCCAGCCCGACCAAACCCGTTCCCTGCAGTCGGATCAGAGAACACTGCGAAACGCGGCCCGCCGCGTTTCGCGCTGCTCTCCGCGGACCGCTTGCGCGGTGCCGCCGAGAAGGGGTCGGCCCAAGCCGACCCCGCCTTCGTCCTGATTACTTCAGTTCCGCCTTGGCGCCGGCATCCACCAGCTTCTTCATGGCGGCCTCGGCGTCGGCCTTGGCGATGCCTTCCTTGACGGGCTTCGGCGCGCCGTCGACCAGGTCCTTGGCCTCCTTCAGGCCCAGGCCGGTGATCTCGCGAACGGCCTTGATGACCGACACCTTGTTGGCGCCGGCTTCCAGCAGCATCACCGTGAACTCGGTCTTCTCCTCGGCCGGGGCGGCCGCGGCACCGCCGCCGCCACCGGCGGCCGGCGCGGCCATCGCCGCGGCGGAGACGCCGAACTTCTCTTCGATCGCCTTCACCAGGTCGTTGAGTTCCATGACGGACATGGAGTCCATCGCGGCCAGGAATGCGTCCTTGTCGAATGCCATTTGATTTACCTCGAAACGGTCAGAGTCTTGAATGAATGGATGTCGTCGTCTTCAGGCAGCCGGGGCTTCGGCAGGAGCGCCGCCGCCCTTCTTCTCGGCCACCGCCGCCAGCACGCCGGCCAGTCGCTGGATCGGCGACTTGAGCAGGCCGGCCACCTGGGCGATCAGCACCTCGCGCGCCGGGATGGCGGCGAGGGCCTTCACGCCGTCGGCGTTGAGCGGCTTGCCGGCATAGGCGCCGGCCTTGATGACGAGCTTGTCGTTGCCCTTGGCAAAGTCGGCAATGACTTTGGCCGCGGCGACGGCATCCTCGGAAAAGCCGTAGATCAGCGGGCCGACCATCGCCTCCTGGGCCACCTCGAACGGCGTGCCGGCGACGGCGCGACGGGCCAGCGTGTTCTTCAGCACGTGAAGGTACACGCCACGCTCGCGCGCCTGCTTGCGCAGCGCGTCCAGGTGAGCCACGGTGAGGCCACGGTACTCGGCCAGCGCGAGCGTCTGCGAACGGGCCACTTGCGCGGACACGTCCGAGACGACGGCTGCCTTCTCGTTGCGGTTGAGACTCAAGGTCTACTCCTCACATCGTGCGGTTCGGCGTCACCGCCTCCCCGCACACCACGTTTCAGCGACCTTCCGTTTCGGGACTCTCATCCGTTCACGGCGGGACCGCCATCTGCGCTGGCCATTAAGCGGATCTCGCGACCCGCACCAGCGGTCTTGGACGGCCCGGGCGCCCCTCGCGGCACGCCCGGCCCACCAAAATCTGCTTACTGCTGCACCGGCGCCGCGTTGATGGTCGCGACGTCGACCCGGGCGCCCACGCCCATCGTCGACGACACCGCCACCTTGCGCAGGTAGATGCCCTTGCTCGAGGCCGGCTTGGCCTTGTTCAGCGCCTCGATCAGCGCACGCAGGTTGCCCGCGAGCTTGTCGGAATCGAACGAGCGGCGACCGATGGTCGCGTGGATGATCCCGGCCTTGTCGACGCGGAACTGCACCTGGCCGGCCTTGGCGTTCTTCACCGCGGTGGCCACGTCCGGCGTCACGGTGCCGACCTTCGGGTTCGGCATCAGGCCGCGCGGGCCCAGCACCTGGCCGAGCGTACCGACGATGCGCATGGTGTCCGGCGAGGCGATCACCACGTCGAAGTCCATGTTGCCCGCCTTGATGCTGGCGGCCAGGTCGTCCATGCCGACGATGTCGGCGCCGGCGGCCTTGGCCTCCTCGGCCTTGGCGCCCTGGGCGAACACGGCGACGCGCTTGGTCTTGCCGGTGCCGTTGGGCATCACGACCGCGCCGCGCACGACCTGGTCGGACTTCTTGGCGTCGATGCCGAGTTGCACGGCGACGTCGATCGACTCGTCGAACTTGGCGGTGGCGCATTCCTTGACGATCGCCAGCGCGTTGTCCAGCGGATAGAGCTTGGTGCTCTCGACCTTGCCCTGCAGGGCCTTCTGGCGCTTGGTGAGCTTGGCCATGGTCAGACTCCTTCCACCGTGATGCCCATCGAACGGGCCGAGCCGGCGATGGTGCGGACCGCGGCGTCCAGGTCGGCGGCGGTCAGGTCCTTCATCTTGGTCTTGGCGATCTCCTCGACCTGCGCACGCGTCAGCTTGCCCACCTTGTCGAGGTGCGGCTTCTGCGAACCCTTGTCGACCTTGGCCGCCTTCTTGATCAGCACGGTGGCCGGCGGGGTCTTGAGGAGGAAGGTGAACGACTTGTCCGCGAACGCGGTGATCACCACCGGCAGCACGAGGCCCGGCTCCATGCCCTGGGTCTGCGCGTTGAACGCCTTGCAGAACTCCATGATGTTCAGGCCGCGCTGACCCAGCGCGGGACCGATCGGCGGCGACGGGTTCGCCTTGCCGGCCGGCACTTGCAGCTTGATGTAGCCGACGATCTTCTTGGCCATGTTGGCTCCTTGGCGAGTGCAAGCGCACGGTATTCAGCCGTGCTCCTCGCGTCCTTCGACCCTGTGTGGTGACGCGCTGACCGGGGTCGTGACGGTCAGCGCCCGAACAATCAGACCTTCTCGACCTGCGAGAAATCGAGCTCGACCGGCGTGGCGCGGCCGAAAATGGTGACCGACACACGCACCTTGGACTTGTCGTAGTTGACGTCCTCGATCGCGCCGTTGAAGTCGGTGAACGGGCCTTCCTTGACCCGCACCATCTCGCCGACCGACCACTCGACCTTGGGGCGCGGCTTCTCCACGCCTTCCTGCATCTGGTGGACGATCTTCAACACCTCGGCTTCCGAGATGGGCACCGGGCGGTTCTTCGCGCCGCCGACGAAACCGGTCACCTTGTTGGTGTGCTTCACCAAGTGCCAGGTGTCGTCGCCCATCTCCATCTCGACCAACACGTAGCCGGGGAAAAAGCGGCGTTCGGTGACGGACTTCTTGCCGTTCTTGAGCTCGACGACCTCTTCCATCGGCACCAGGATGCGGCCGAACTTGCTTTGCAGTTCCGAGCGGTCGATGCGCTCGCGCAGGTTGCGCTCGACCGCCTTCTCCATGCCGGAGTAGGCGTGCACCACGTACCAGCGCTTGTTGTTCGTCGGGGTGACGTTCTCGGCCGTCACGGTGTTGGCGGTGGAATCGCTCATGGCTTGGTCCTCAACGCTTCCAGCCCAGGATCAGGTCGTACAGCACCCACTCCAACGTCTTGTCGGTCAGCCACAGGAAGAGCGCCATCACGACGACGAAGGCGAACACGTAGCCGGTCATCTGCATGGCCTCCTTGCGGGTGGGCCAGACGACCTTGCGCACTTCCTTGGCCGAGTCCTGGCCGTAGGCGATCAGCTGCTTGCCGGCTTCGGAGGTGAAGAACACGCCCACCGCGGCGGCCAGCAGCGCGATCAGCGCCACCACGCGCAGCCACAGGTCCTGCTTGCCGAGCGCGTAGAAGGCCGCCACGGCGCCGATCACCAGCACGCCGGCCACGGCCAGCTTGGCCTTGTCGGCACCGCTGGAGACTGTTTCGACTTGAGGATTGGACATGCCAGATTTCACTATGCGGCAGTTGCGTGCCTGATAACGCGGTGCCGCCTTTCAGCAGCAAAGCCCGGAGGGACTTTCGTCGCCTCGCGGGCTGCTGGTGGTGGCAGGGGCAGAGGGGATCGAACCCCCGACCTTCGGTTTTGGAGACCGACGCTCTGCCAGTTGAGCTATGCCCCTGCGCTATCCCTTGCTCGTTACTCGATGATCTTGGCCACGACGCCGGCGCCGACGGTGCGGCCGCCTTCGCGGATCGCGAA
>NZ_RCHJ01000041.1 GCF_004011805.1 Piscinibacter defluvii | reverse complement strand
CAGCCGCCGGGGGACTGGCTCTACAGCGTGGGCGGGCGCCCGGTGCTGGTGCTGTGGGGGCATGCGGCGCCGGGCACGGTGGTGGCACCCGCAGCCGCAGCCGCACCGGTGGCGGCCGCGGCGGCAGCCACGGCGCCGCCGGCCGCCGGTGCCCCCGTGGTGCCGCCGCCGGCCGCTCCTGCGGCGGCGGCCGCGGTCGGCTCCGGCGGCTGGAAGCGCTGGCTGCTGTGGGCGCTGCTGGCGCTGGTGCTGCTGTACCTGCTGTTCTTCGCCTGGAAGCGCTGCAGCGAGTCCCCGGTGGCCGACGCCGGCCTGGCCGAGCAGATCGCCCAGGCCGAGGCGCGCAACCGGGCGCTCGAGGAGGAGCTCGCCGCCAAGCGCAACGCCAAGCCTCTGCGCGCCTGCGTGGTCGACCCGGTGCCGCCGGCGGCCTCCGCGCCGGAGCCGATCGCCTCCGCGCCCGAGCCGCCCGCCTCGCAGCCGGCGCCGCCCAAGCCCGACCTGAAGCAGCGCATCGCCGAGGCCGGCAAGGACTGCAAGGCGCTCGCCGCGATGCTGAAGAACGAGCCCGAACTGAAGGGCAACAGCGCACAGGCGAACGCGCTGAAGCAGCAGATCCTGGGCACGATGGCGAAGCACTGCCGCGACGAGGCGATCCGCGAGGCGAAGAACATGTGCCCGGGCCAGCGCCCCAAGGAGCTGGCGCCCGACATGGCGATCGTGTTCGATGCCTCCGGCTCGATGGACTTCAGCGTCGACGTGTCGGACGCGCAGATCAAGCAGCAGGCCGGCGCCGCCGCGGCCGAGGCGCTGATGCGCCAGTTCGGCCTGGGCGGCCTGGCCGGCCCGGCCGGCAATGCGGCGCTGGAGCGCTTCAAGCGCGAGCCCAAGCGCATCACGGTGGCCAAGCGCGCCGCGCTGGGTGTGGTGCAGCGCCTGCCCTCGGACCTGAACACCGGCCTGGTGCTGGTCGAGCAGTGCCCGAACGCGCGCAGCATGGGCATGTACGGGCCGGGCCAGCGCGGCGCGCTGATGGGGCAGATCCAGGGCATCGAGCCGCGCGGCGGCACGCCGCTGGCCGACGGCATCGAGAAGGGCGGCGCGCTGGTCGACGGCGTGACCAAGGACTCGACCATCGTGATCATCTCCGACGGCGTCGAGAGCTGCGGCCGCGACCCCTGCGCCGTGGCCGCGGCGCTCAAGCGCGCCAAGCCGCGGCTGAAGATCAACGTGGTCGACATCACCGGCACCGGCGCCGGCAACTGCGCCGCTCAGATCACCGGCGGTCGCGTGTTCACCGCGCGCAACGCGGCCGAGGTGGTGGAGCAGATGAACCGGGCCACGCAGGATGCGATGGCGCCGGCCGGCTGCAAACCTTAGCTCTTCGTGAGCCCGGCCAGCGCGGCCTCGAGTTCCTTCTTGCGGCGCTCGAGTTCCTTGAGCCGCGCCTCCTTGGCCGCATCGGCCTTGGCGTCGGGCGCGGCGAAGGCGTCGCCCTTGTTCTGCAGGTCGACCGACTGGGTCTCGGCCTTGACCGCGTCCATTTCCTTCTTCAGCTCGTTGTAGCGCGCCTGCGAGACCTGCTTGGCCTTGAGCGCGCTGGCGAGCGCGGCGTCCTGCTTCTTCAGGTCCGACTCGAGGGCGCGGATGCGCTTGTTGTTGCGCTCGATCTCGCGCTCGCGCTGCAGCTTCTGGTCCTGGAGCGAAGTGTTCTGCGCCTGCGCGGTGGCCAGGTCGGTCTTCGCAGCGGCGATGTCGCGCTCCTGCTGGCCGCCGGCGGCGGTGTTGCGCTTGGCGTCGAGGTAGGTGTTGGCAGCGCAGCCCGAGAGCAGCAGCGCGGCTGCCGCCAGCAGCGGCGCGGGACGACGGTGATTCATGCGTGGGCTCCGCTCAGGCACGGGAAACCGCGAGCGCGCGGTTGTAGTCGGCGATGTTCTGCTCGAGCTGCGCCACCTGCCGGTTCATGCGCGCGATCTCGGCGTCCAGGTCGCGCCGCTCCTGCGGCGTGCCGGCGAACTTGGCCGAGGCCTGGGTGTACTGGTCGCGGGTCTTCTTGGCCTGCGTCAGCGTGCCGTTCATCGACTCGATGTTCTGCACCTCGCGCTGGCGCGCCGCCTCGGCCTGCTCGGTGCTGATGCGCTTGGCCTTCAGGTCGTTGCCCAGCGAGGCCAGGCGCGCCTTGCCTTCGTTGAGCACGGCGCCGGAGCTGTCGAGGTAGGCCTGCAGCTTCTGGTTGTCCTGCCGCACGTCGGCGGCGGCGGCCTGCAGCGCACGGATCTCGCTGCGGCCGGCCTGCTCCTTCTTGGCCGTGACGTAGCCGTCGATGCCGCCGATGGTGCCGCCGACCACCGCGCCGCCCACCGCGGCGTTGCGCACTTCCTTCTTGTTGCCGCCGGTGGCCAGCGCAATCAGCGCCCCCGCGGCCGCACCGGCCAGCGCACCGGTGACGATGCCGCCGATCACGGTGTTGTTGAAGCGCTCGGAATCGGCGCGCATCTGCTGCTCGGCCGGCGTCAGCTGCGGGGCCGGCGCGCCGCTGCCCTGGGTCGAGCCGGTCTGCATCGGCCCGGTCGTCTGGCAGGCACTCAGCGTGACGAGCATGGCCGAGGCCACCGCAGTGCAGATCAGACGTTGCGTGAAGAGCGATCTCATTTCCGGGTTCCTTCGAGCTTGGCCAGTTCGGTCACCAGCGCCGCCTTGTCGACCGGCTTGCCCGAGCGAACGCCCTGGCTGGTGCGGACGACCAGATCGACCAGCGGTCCGTAGCCCGGCACGTTGCGGGCCTCGAACTCGCGCTTGAGGATCTCTCCCTGGGCAGTGGTCGAAGGCGCGGGGAAATCTAGACCGATCTGTTTCAGGGTGTCAATCATGTAGTTGAGGGTCGCATCGAGGTTGGACTTGCTGGCCGCGAGGTTGGCCTCGGCGTCCTTCTGCAGCTGGCCGGTGAGCAGCTTGACCGTGGCCTCGGACTGGCGGATGCGCCGCTGGTCTTCGATGATCTTCTGCGCCAGGTAGGCCCCGACGCGGATCTCGCTCTTGGCCGAGCGGTCGCGCTGCTCGTTGCGGGTCTGGATGTTGGCCTTGATGACGCCGCCCACGCCCTCGATGCGCTTCTTCAGCGCCGGGTCGCTGACCGCCTTGGCCAGCGCCTCGACCTCCTTGACCGGATCGGCCAGCGCCTGGGCCGCCGCGCCACTGTCGGACGACGGCAGCTTCTCCCACGCCGTGCGCACCGCCTGCAGTCGCGCGGGCGTGGGCAGCGAGCCCGGCACCAGCACCAGGCGGAAGCCGGTGGCCTTGTCGCGCCGCTCGCCGTTCTTGTCCACCGGCACGTACTCGGTGCGCGCGGCGGCGCGGATGTCGGCCAGCGCGGTGCGGAAGTCGCCGCCCTTGACCGTGTAGCCGCCCGCCTGACCGTGCAGGCGCGAGTGCTTGTTCAGGCGGAAGGCATCGAGCACGAACTCGCCGGCATTGCCCAGCATGTCGTGCAGGCCGAGCGGGTTGGGCTTGAGCAGGCCGACCGCGTTCAGCTCGTTGTTCGACGAGTCGGTGCCGGCATGCCAGACGTAGCGCTGCGCGCCCTCGGGCATCGGGAACATCGGCTGCTCGAAGGTGGCCGCGTCCACCGCCACGCCGCCGCGGGCGGCGAACTCCCACTCGGCCTCGGTGGGCAGGCGCACGAACCCGGGCGCACCGTCCTCGGCGGGCAGCTTGGCCAGCGCGTTCTTCACCAGCCACTCGGAGTAGCGGCCGGCGAAGTAGGCGGCCTCGTTCCAGCTCAGCGCGGTCTTCGGCAGCCGGCCCTCGTCCTTGACGGCCGGGCAGGCAGCACCGAGCGCGTCGTACTGCAGCGCAGTGACCTCGTACTTGCCGATCAGGAAGTAGCGCTGGTTCTTGGTCGCGGTGTCGACGAAGCCGCCGCCGACGTAGTCGTTGCGGCTCGCCTCCACGTAGCCGAAACGCGGCTCGGGCCCGCCGAGCTGCACGCGCCGGTCGTCCAGCACGTCGGCGCTCGGGATGACGACGCGGCGGAACGCCATCGCGCCGCCGCAGGGCATGGGCAGCAGCAGGTCGTCCTTGGCCGGCGCGGGGTTGGACTGCGCCGGCGGCCAGGGCGACTGCGCCCAGGCCGCCAGCGGCAGCAGCAGCGCGGCGCCGGCGCGCCAGCGGATGCGGTGTGGGTCATTGCTCGCGCAGTTCATCGGCAGCCTCCACGTTCGATGCACGCCACCCGCCCGCCAGGGCCGGCAGCACGGAAATGATCACGGCGGCCAGCGTGCCGGCGGCCACCCCGGCCCCGCCCAGCCGCACCGCCGCCTCGCCCACCGCCAAGTGGGCGGCGAAGTAGGTGTTGATCGCCAGCGCCGCCAGAGCGTAAACGCCCAGCGCCAGCAACGCGCCGACCAGTGCCACCGCGACGGAATGCACACAGGGCAGCGCCACCAGCCAGGCGCGGCCATGGCCGGTGAGCTTGAGCAGCGCGTACTCGCGCCGCTTGCGGCGCAGGTCGGCGATCTGCAGCGCGGCCAGCGCGATCACCGCGCCGCTCAGCGTGATCGCCGCGACGAGCCCGAGCACGGTGCGCAGGTTGCGCTGCAGGCCGAGCGTGGCGGCGATCTCGCGCGCGCGGGTGTGGGTCGACACGCCCTCGGACTCGAGCCGCGCCGCCAGCGACTCGACCTCGCGGATCGAGCTGGCGTAGAGACGGAACATCGGGTGCACCGCGCGCGGCGGCGGCGGGCCCGAACCGGCCTCGCCCAGGCCCTCGACGCGGTAGCCGTCGCGCCAGGACTCGATCGCCTCCAGCAGCGCCGGCGCGGCCAGCGCGGCGCGGCCGTCGGAAGCGGCCAGCGGCAGCACGCCGGCCACCGTGACCGCCAGCGCCGCGGTCTCGCTGCGGCCTTCGCGTTCGCGCTGCAGCGGCAGGGTGAGCGCCGTGCCGGCCTGCGCGTTCAGGCGCCGCGCGGCCTCCGCGGTCAGCACCAGGCCGCGGCCGGTGGGCGGCGCGGCGCCGGCCAGCAGCGGGTCGCCCGCGGCGGTGGCGCGCAGGTCGACCGCCACCGGCGCGTTCGCGGCCTCGCTGAACAGTTCCACCAGCGCGGCGGCCGAGCGCACCGTCGGGATCACGAAGCCCACCTCGGGCCAGCGCCGCACACGCTCGAACCAGGCCGCGTCGAAGCGGTTCGCGCCGGTGGCCGCGGGCACCAGCTCGCGCATCAGCGGGTCGCGGTCCTGGCGTTCGATCAAGGTGCCGATCACGCCGCGCTCCAGGCCCCACAGCGTCCACAGCGGCGCCAGCGTCGCAGCCAGCACGCAGGCGGCACAGGCAGCAAGCCAGCGTTCGTGCCACAGGTCATGCCAGGCCAGGCGCAGCAGCTGGCCGAGGCGCAGTGCCGGCCGCCCGCTCATGCAGCGTCCTCCAGCACCACCGCGTGCTGCTGCACCACGCAGGCGCGCAGCGGCACGCCCTTGTCGCGCAGCAGGTCGAGGTCGTGGCTGACGATCACCAGCGCCGCGCCGCTGTCGCGCGCCAGCGAGAGCAGCAGGTCGAGCGCCGCGGGCGCATGGTCGACGCCGAGCGAGGCGGTCGGCTCGTCGGCCAGCAGCAGCGCGGGTCGGTGCGACAGCGCCCGCGCGATCGCCACGCGCTGGCGCTGGCCGATCGAGAGCTGGGCGGGGCGGCGCTCGCCCAGGCCGCGCAGATCGAGCGCGGCGAGCAGGTGCTGCACCCAGGCCTCGTCGCGTGCGCCGAGCAGGCGCTGCGCGAGGCGCACGTTCTCGAGCACCGTGAGGCTGGGCAGCAGCCCGCCGGTCTGCAGCACCACGCCGACGTGCGCGGCGCGCAGCGCGGTGCAGGCATCCACGTCGTCGCGCTGCCAGAGCGCGGCGACGTCGCTGCCCTGCAGCACGAAGGCGCCGAGGCGGCTCGGCCGGCGCAGCAGCGCGAGGACGTCGATCAAGGTGCTCTTGCCGCAGCCCGAGGGCCCGACGATGCCCAGCACCTGCCCGGGCGCAAGCGCGAGCGTGCCGACCTCGATCGCGAACGCCCCGTCGCCGGCGCGCTGGTAGCGCAGGCCCTCGAGGCGGAGTACGTCCGCCATCAGGGCAGCGAGTCGATCGGGACCGGGAACACCTTGTCGCCGTCGGAGGCCGCCGGGTTCAGCTTGACCCAGCGGTCGACGTCGTCGTGGAAGCGCTGGTACAGCGCGACCAGCGACTTCAGGTTGTCGATGATGGCCTGCGACTGGCCGACGCTCATGTTGGTCCAGGTCGAGAAGTCGATGCCCATCACCTGGCTCTGGTAGGGCAGGCCCTCGAGGTACTCGCCCATCAGGCCGGCCTCCTCCAGGTTCTTCGCCTTGCCCTGGCCGAGCTTGCTCGGGTCTCGCCCCATCGCCACCGCGGCGCTGCGCAGCTGGTTGAAGAAGCTGCCCGGATCGAGCTGGGTCTTCTCGTAGGCCTCGACCAGGCGGCGCACGGTGGACTGCAGGTCCGACAGCTGGTTCTTGGTCAGCAGCACACGCACCGTGAAGGCCGGGATCTCGCGATTGCGCACATCGCGGTCGCTCGCCCAGGCCTCGAACATCGCGGGCGACTTGACACCCTGCTGGCGGCCGAGGAAGGCGAGCACCATCGCGCGGCCGACCGCATCCACCGACTCCTGCACCGCGTCGGCCTTGGCGGCCGCCGGCGCGGCGGCCGGTGCGGCGAGTGTCTTCTGCGGCGCCTTGACCTGCTCCACGAGCGCCGTGGCCATCTGCTTCACACCGGCCTCGAAGCGCGCCGGGTCGCCCGCCTCCACCGGAAAGTACAACGGGCCCTTGCCGGGCCAGTCCGACAGGCGCTTGTACTGCGCCTCGCCGAGCGCATGGTCGGCCTTGCCCTCGGGGGTCTTCAGGTGCATCGCGTAGATCGCGACACCGCGTTCCTGCGCATGGGCGCGCATCTGGGCGGTCGACAGCCGGGTCGAGGCGAGCGGCGAGTTGCCCTCGCGCGCGCTCGCATCGCTGATGTAGACCACGTAGCGGCCGCCGAAGTTGTTCCAGTTGATCTTGCGCAGTGCCTCGTCGAGCGCGGCGTAGCCGTCCTCGGCGAAGGCCCGCGTCGAGCTGGCGGTGGCCTTGACCCCCTGCGTGGCGGCCATGAACTGTTCCCGCGTCGCGGTTTGGTTCGGGTCGGCGAAGATCTTCGACAGGTACTCCACGCCCTTGGTCTTGGCCGGGTCGTCCTGGTAGGCCACCAGGCCGAAGCGGATGCGGCTGGCCACCTTGGCGGCCTCCGCCTGGCGCAGCACTTCCTCCATCGCCGCACGCGTGCGGTCGATGTAGGGCTGCATCGACGAGCTGGCGTCGATCACGAACACCACCGCGGCATTGAAGTTGTCGATGCCGGTGCTGTTGTCGACGGCCTGCGCGGGCTGCGCCACCGGCGCGTCGCGTGTCACCGAGGCCACCTTGACCACGCGCGCGCGGTGGCCGGTCTTCAGCACGGTGGAGGCGGCCTCGAGCACCGGCAGCAGGTAGAACTGCTTCTGCAGGTCGACGAACCTGTCGGGCTCGGCGGCGATCACCGGGTGCGTCGGCCCGAGGTTGCCCTTGGCGCCGATCTCCTTGAGCAGCTTGCCGGTCTCGGCGGCGGCGTTGTCGGCATTGACGAAGTCGGTCAGGCCCTGGCGCTCGCGGAAGAACAGCACGCGCTGACGGTTGGTCGGCACCGCGAAGCTGAGCGTGATCATGTGCCTCCAGGGCACCGTGGCATCGGCCGACAGCCAGCCCTGGGTCTTGCCGTCGCTGCCCGCGCCCACCAGCAGCCAGGGCTTGCCGCCGGCGTCTGCCCGTTCGTAGACGAAGAACACCGAGAACGGCTCGAGCGGCTTGCCCGCGGCATCCCCCGCCTTGGCGGCGAGCAGCGCGCCGGGGCGCGTGAGCACCTTCTGGAACAGCGTCTTCTTGCCGTCCATCAGCAGCGGCGCCTTGCCCTGCGCCCACAACGGCGGCGCGCTCAGCGAACCGCCCAGCCCGGCCAGCGCGACCAGCTCGCGGCGTCGGATCGGCATCTCGTCGTTCTCCCTGAAGTCAGCGCGCGAGTTCTTCCTTGGCCAGCGCATTGCCCTGCTCGGCCGCCTTGCGCAGCCAGGCCAGGCCCTGCTCGGGGCCGTCGGCCGCATCGGTGCGGCCGAGCTTGAGCAGCATGCCGTAGCGGTACTGCGATTCGGGGTCGCCGGCCTCGGCGGCCTGCCTGTGCCAGCGCGCCGCCTCCGTCGGGTTGGGCGCCGGCAGCGGGCTCTTCTCCTTGGACCAGGTGTCCGGGTCGTAGAAGGTGCCGAGCACCCGCGCCGCGCCGTTGTCGCCCTTGTCGGCGGCGTAGCGGTAGAGCAGGAACTGGCAGTCGAGCAGCTCGCCCTTGCCGGCGAGCTTGTCGGCCTCGGCCTTGGCGGCGGCCGGCTCGGGGTTGCCCGCCACCAGTCGGCGGCAGGCGTCCATCGTCATCGCCTGCCCCGGCGCACCCGGCATCAGGTAATAGCCCGCCACGCCGCCCACCAGGGCCAGCAGCACCACCACCGGGATCAGCCACTTCTTCCCTGAAGGCGCCGGGGCCGGCGGCGGATCGATGGGCGGCTCAACCCGCGGCGGATCCACCGGCGCCTCGAACACCGGCTCGGCCGGCACCACCGCCTCCACCACCGGCGCCGGGGCCGCCTCGACCACCGGCGGCAGCGGGTCGGCCGCGCCCATGGGCGGCGCCACCAGCGGGCCGCGCGGGCCGGCCGGCGGCATCCAACCCTGCGGTTTGCTGGTCGGCCGGCGCAACGCCGCCGGCACGGTGAACACCTCGTCGAGCTCCACGCCCTCGGCCTGGCGCAGGCGCAGCTTGTAGGGCTGGTTGGCGCGCAGGTGGTAGCTCACGCCGTAGTCGATCTCGAGCCACAGCGCGTTGCCCTGGCGCCGCGGGGCGAGCGGGTGGAAACGGTAGACCGAGGTGCTCCAGGGCTCGTCCGGGTTGCGCGGGTCGAGGTAGCGCTCGGTCGGCCCGGGCTGGATGATCGAAATCTCCAGGTCCTCGGGCCGCGTCAGCGGCGCCACACCGGGCCCGCTGACCTGGAAGGCGGCGGTGCCGGGCGGATGCTGGTCGATCTGGATCAGGCGGGTCGGCATGGTGCGCGGCGGTGAGTCTGCGAGCGGATGTTAACGGCGCTTAACGGCGATCAGCGGCGACCCCGCCGCACTACGCCTTGACCTGCGTGGCCGGCGCCATCTCGACCAGGATGTCGCCCAGCGCGCGGTTGTCCTCCTCCTCGATCTCGCGGCCGCCGGCGAAGCTGATGTTGTCCAGGCCGAGCTGGCGCAGCGCCACGCCCCAGTCGAGGAAGTAGTCGCGCTCCAGCGGCGCACGCGTCGGCCCGAGCGCGGGGATCGAGCCGCGCGGCGGCAGCGGCGGTGCCGGGAACACGCCGCGCAGGCGCGGCTTGGGCGGCTCGGGCACCGCCGGGCGCTCGAGCGCCGGCAGCTCGCCGAAGCCGAGGTGCGAGACGTAGTCGTTGATGATCATCGCGGCGATGCCGGCGGCGCGGTCGGCCACCTCGTCCCAGCGCACGTTGGCCGCCGCCACCTGGGTGCGGATGCGCTCGGCGATGCGCTCGATCAGCTGGTTGCGGTGCGCGCCGATCACCAGTTCGTCGGCCAGCGCGATGACCAGCGGCGCGTCCAGGCCCATCGCCGTCAGCGCCTGGGCATCGCTCGCCAGGCCGCGCACGCGCTCGGTCCACAGGTTCAGCACGTGGGTGGCGAAATGGTCGGAGCGGTCGCGCTGGCGGCGCGGCGGCGGCGGGGCCGCGACGGCCTGCGCGCTCGCCTCGGTGGAGGTGTCGGCCCAGGGGTCGTCCCAGGGGTCGGCCTCGGCGCCGGCCTCGGCCGCCTCGGCCGGGGCCACCTCCTCGATCTTCAGCGAGGCCACGTTGAGGAACGCGCCGCGCACGTCCGCCTCGACCAGCTTCATGCAGGCCAGCAGCTGCGCGAAGTTGCGGAACGCACGGTCGTTGCAGACCTTGTAGAGCCGGCGCCGCAGGTTCATCAGCTCGGCTTCCTTCTCCTTGCGCGAGGCGTCGTCGCCGGCCTGGTAGAAGCGCCGCAGCCGGCCGTCCAGCAGCACCGCCATGTCGACCAGCCGGCCCGCGAGCTGGCGCGTCTTGAGCGTCGGCGAGAGCACGCGCTCGAGCTGCTCGACCAGGAAGCTGACGCCGCCGTCGTTGAAGCTCATCGCCGAGTCCCACGACAGGCCGGGGTCGCGGAAGTGCTTCTTCGCCTTCTCGCCTTCCAGCAGGCCGGCGCGGTTGGCGGCCAGCCGCTCGCGCGCCTGCGCGGCGATGCCGGTCTCGCGCCGCTCCTTGCCCTCGCCGGCGTACTCGAACACGCCGTCCAGCGGGAACTCCGGGTTGCGCAGGAAGAAGGTGTTGTTGAAGGGCTGGCCGTTCCAGTCCTGCAGCCAGTCCTCCTGCTTGTAGAGCTGGTACATCGAGGCCTCCAGGCGCGTCTCGATGCGGTTGCGCAGCGCCTCGGGCGTGTCGCCCGGCTTGGGCATCAGCTCGATGTCGAACTTGGTCAGCACGAAGAACAGCGCGCAGGCGAGCTTCGAGCGCGCGACGGCCGTGTCGCCATGCGTCTGCGCGACCCAGTGGCGCACCAGCGAGCTGAGGTCCTTCACCTCGGCGTTGGAGGGCGGCATGCACAGCAGCATGCAGGTCAGCTCGCGTTCCTCGGTGTAGCGCTGGAACAGGTACGAGACCTTGCCGCGCCGCACCATGTTGCGCACGCACTCGCTGCGCTTGTCGGGCTCGGGCGGCAGGTCGAGCATCTGCTCGCGCGAGCGCGCGCCGGGGAAGTCGAGCAGGTCGGTGTGCTCGAAGAAGGCCCAGGGCTGGTGCGCCATCACGATGCGCAGCTCGGCCACCAGCGCGCACAGCGTGGCGCGCGGGATCTCCACCGGCCGGCCGTCCGCGCCCTTGGCGTCCACCGGCAGCACCTTGAGCAGGTCCTTCTGGTCCTCCGGCGTGCCGAGGTGGTCCTTCAGGATGTCGACGTCGATGATGCTGCGCGCGCGCGGGATCAGGCACTCGATCGTCGCGCGTGCATTGGCGGCATGGCCGAGCTTGTCGAGCGCAGCCTGCATCAGCACGAACAGCTCGGTGATGTCCTTGCCCTTCGCGCCGCCCCACAGCAGCGCGTAGAGCTCGGTGCGCTGCGGCGTGCCCAGGCGGTGGCCGAAGCGCGTCAGCGCGTCCCAGTAGCCGGCGCGCGACAGCGGGCCGATCGAGGTCGAGTAGTTCGCCTTGAAGTACTCGCCGATGTCGAACATCAGGATCTCGTCCAGGTGCGGCTGCACCGGACCGGCGGCCGCCTCCAGGCGCACCAGCACGCTGCGGATGTCCTCCTCGCTGGGCAGGCCGAGCTTGCGGTTGTGCTGGTCGAAATCGGACAGGAAGCTGTTGCCCAGGATCTTCACCAGGTCGGTCTCGGTCAGCAGGCGCAGCTCCACCGGGAAGGCCGTGTCCTTCGTGCCCTTGACGATGGTGAAGCGGGTGACCAGGCCGGTGGCCTCCTTGCCGCCCTCGGGGTTGATCTCCTGGATGAAGTTGGTCAGCCGGCCGGGGAAGTCGACGATCAGCGGCTGGTCGCGGCTCTTGCCGAGCACCGAGACAAGGTAGGACTTGCCGGCCTGGCTCGGCCCGAACACGCCCGCGCTGTTGCGCCGGCCGGACGAGGAGGCGAGCTTGCGCGCCAGGTTCTCGGCGCGCCGCGTGGCCTCCACCAGCGAGTGCTCCTCGTTGGCCACCGAGGTGGCGCTCTGCGCCAGCCGGCCGACCCAGCCGCGTGCCTTGCGGCTGGCGGATTCGAGCGCCTTGGCGCCGTCGTGCAGGGCTTGTTGGATCGGGTCGATCATCGCTTTAGCTCCCGAGCAGGATGCCGGTGTCCAGCCAGTAGCCCTGCTGGTGGCTGATGGTCTGCAGACGCAGGCGCAGCTTGTCCTTCGGCACGGTGCGGTCCTCGCGGTCCTTCACGCCCATGATCTCGAGGTTGGGGTTGTCCAGGTACTCCTCGCCGGTGACCTTGTTGGTCACCTTGCGGCCGGCGCGCTTGAGCGTGATGCGCAGCGGCGTCTGCGGGTTCAGCGCACGCGCCTCGTCGGGCGAGGCGTAGTCGATGTGGTAGAGCCGCGAGCCCGGCCACCAGTCCACCGGCAGCTGGCGGAAGCCCAGCGGCATCGGCCCGCGGAACTCGAAGGCACGGTCCTCGGGCAGCGCGTAGTTGACGTTGTCCAGGTCCAGGTCGTCGAAGAACTCGTCGTCCTTCAGCAGCCGGTTGCTCTGGTCGAGCTTGCCGAAGTAGCGCGCGGTCGAGCGCGGGCGCAGCTGGTCGGAGCGGAAGTTGAAGTTCTGCAGACCGCCGTTGCCCAGCAGGCAGATCATCGCGCCCACCGCGGCAGTGGTCTTGGGGTCGCCCACCGTGGCGCGGAAGTCGCGGAACGGGTACCACTGGCCGACCCGGAACAGGTGCAGCGGCAGCACGCGGTGCGAGGGCAGCGCCGCGCTCTCCTCGAGGATCGCGCGCACCGCCGGCAGGCGCGAGGTGCGGCCCGAGAGGATCAGCATGTCGCAGCGGTAGCGGTGCACGATCTCGCCCAGCGCCTGCAGCATCTCGAGGAACACGCTGCGGATGGTGCGGTCGACGTCGGGCAGCGAGATCTCGAACTCCATGTCCTGCAGCCGGAAGTCCTTCGCGCCGAACTTGCCGAGTTCGGTGTTGAAGTAGCTCAGCAGCTCGGGCGTGGGCAGCGTGTCCAGGGTGAAGAAGTCGGCGAAGCGGCGCACCGTCACCGGCGCCGGCTGCAGCGCGTCGTAGCCCTCGTACTCGGCCAGCAGGCCGAGTGCGATCGGCGCGGCGATCTGCGCCGCGAACTGCTGGCGCCGCACCAGCTCGACGGCCTTCATGTCGCCGCGGTCGCCGCCGATCAGCTGGTTGAGCGCGTAGTCGGCGCGTTCGCCCATGCCGAGCGCGCGCAGCTTCTTCAGGATCGGGTCGACCACGTGCTCGCGCACCACGCGCAGCAGCGCGTCGTCGCCGGCCAGGTTGAAGCCCTCGCGGAACTCCTGCAGCGGCGTGAGCGTGACGTTGGCGCCCGGCTTGCCGTCCACCGCCACCGAGGTCACCACCAGGTCGGTGGTGCCGCCGCCCAGGTCGATGGTGGCCAGGCGGAAGCCGTCGCCGGCGGCCGGATCGAGCTGGTTCTCGGGGTGGCGCACGCTGCGGAAGAAGGCCCGTGCATCGCCCGAGTAGTTGAGCGCCACCTGCGTGTACAGGTAGACCGCCTGCGTGGCGGTGGCCTCGTCCCACTGCAGGATGACCTCGGGCCCCTGGTCCTCGCGTTCGGCCCGGATGCGGCCCTCGGCGGTGTAGGCCATGTAGGCGCTGCCGTCGTCGCGGTACTGCAGTTGCGCCAGGCCGAGCGAGAGGTAGGCCATGTCGCGCGCCGCCTCGGCCTGCTCCTTCAGGATGTGGCGCTCGGCCAGCGGCATCGCGGTCGGCATGGTCATGATGATGCGGCGCAGCCGGCGCGGCAGGTTGGCATTGGCCGGGCGGCGCAGCCGGTGCATCGGCGAGTTCATCATCGAGATCGCCTGCACGAAGATCTCGGCCAGCGCGAAGGCGGTCAGGTTGCGCCGCGAGTACAGCGCGCGGATCGCCGGGAAACCCTTGTCGGGCTTGTGCGCCAGGGTGTAGGCGTCGATGCGGTGCAGCGGCTCGCCGAGGTCGTTGACCAGCGTGGTGAAGGCCACGCCGGTGGCGTAGTCGGACTGCCCGGCCTCGGTGGTGGCGGCGTTGAAGCGCCAGGAGTCGCGCCGCGCGTCCTCGTCCCACAGGTAGCGCTTCGGGCTCGACAGGCCCGACGAGCCTTCGGTGCCCGAGCGCCGCGCGGCCAGCCGCGCCGCCTCCACGCCGACGCGCACCACGGTCGGCCAGCCGAAGGCCTCGGAGCGGCCACTGCGGATCGACAGGTGGTCGCGCCCGAACTGCGCGCGCGCGAACTCGAAGCGGCTCGGGAACGGATCGTCGTAGACATGCTCGGCGCGGCTCAGGTCGCGCAGCTGCAGCTTGATCGACTTGGTGATGTCGACGCCCAGCGCCTCCGGGTCGGTCTCGATCAGCAGGCCGCAGCTGCGCGAGTTGCCGAGGTCGAGCACCAGGTCGACGTCGATCGGCGGCGTGCGCGGCTCGGTGATGCGGTCCACCAGCTGGAAGGCGGGCACGATGTCCAGGCTGTGCAGCAGGTCGACGAAGGCCTTGTAGCGCGCCACGTGCTCGTTGCTGCCCTGCATCTGGTCGTGCACCTCCTCGTCGGCGAGCGAACGCGCGCTGTACTGGCGGCGCCGGCGCTCCTCGCGCTCGAGCATCTCCTTGAAGGTCTCGTAGCACCAGTCCTTGACCCAGCTCTCGGCGTAGTACCAGTCCACCGCGTCCTGCGGGCCGGGCAAGGCGAACTTGTGGCCGTTGCGCGCGTCGCCCGGCGAGGGCGCGAGGTAGGCCTCGCTCTCGATGAACTCGAGCAGCGTGGTGTCGCAGGCGATCACCAGGCGGTAGGTGTTGCCGTCCGGGTCGGGCTCGTCGAGCTTGGCCAGGTAGGCACGCGCCCAGTTGGTCGGCCCGCGGTGGTAGCCCTGTGCCTCGCGCCGCAGCAGCGGCAGGGGCATCCAGACCCGGTTGAACATCTGCTCGAGCGACTTCAGGTCGGTCGAGTAGGACTCCACGCCGCGCGGCTCCTCGTCGCCGCGGCGCACGCACGGCGGCGTGTTCTCGTTGTTCAGCGTGGTGCGCGGGTCGAACCAGCCCCATTCGCGCGGCACCTCGCTGGTCTTGCCGATCGAGAAGCCGAAGTCGAGGAACTGCACCCCGGTGCCCGGGATGAGCGGCACGACCTCGTGGAATTTCATCAGTTCGTTGAATGCCATGGTGGGGCGTCCGTGTGCGGGTCAGGGCTGGCGGGTCACTGGCGCTTCATGCCCATGTAGTAGCGGCTGCCGTCGGCGTTGACACCGTAACACTGCGTCTGGCCGCTCTGCTCCTTCTGGCACTCGATCTTGGGGGCGCCGTAGGAGCTGCCGTCGTTGCACGGGATCGACTGGTTGCCCTGGATGCCGAGCTTGCCGCCGGCCATGCGCCCGGTCACCGGGCCCTGGCAGACCACGCCGTCGGGCCGGCGCACCGAGACCTCGCCCTGCCCGTCCTTGCCGAAGCGGAAGCCCAGGTCCAGCGGCTGCTGCGTGCGCTTGTCGACCAGCCCCTCGCCGGCCTTCCACTGGCCTTCGAGGAAGTCCATCTTCTTCTGCGCGTTCGGGTCGTCGGGCATCTTCATGTCCTTCGGGTTCGGCGGCGTCGGCGGGTCGGTCCGGGCCTTCGGGTCCTTCGGATCCGTGGGCGGCTTGGGCGGGTCGGTCTTGGGATCGGGCGGCGGCTCGGTCTTCGGCGGCTTGTCCTCGGGCGGCGGCTCCTTCTGGTCCGGCGGCACGGGCGGCTCGGTCTTCGGCTCCTTGCCCTCGGGCGGCAGGGCCAGGTCGGGCTGCGACGCACCGGGCAGCGGCGGCTCGGCGCCCGGCGGCGTTCCCGGCGGCACGCCGCCGTCCGGCCCGGTGCCACCCGGTCCACCCGGTGCACCCGGCAGGGCCGGCCCGCCCGGGCCCTCGGCACGCCGCTCCGGCGGCGGCTCGGAGGCCGCGTCGTCGGGCGGCGCCAGGCCGGGGATGGCGCGCTTCAGGTCGAGCCCGCCGCCGGGCACGCAGGCGCGCGGCAGGAGCAGCAGCAAGGCCAGCAGCAGCAGCGCGAGCAGCAGCCACAGCAGCCACCACCACCAGGGCCGCTTGCGCTTCTCCTCGACCGGCATGGCCGCCGGCAGCGGCTCGACCGGTGCCGGCGCGGCGGCGGACAGGCGCGGCGCGAGCAGCGCCGGGTCGACGGCGCGACCGTCCGGGTCGGTGAAGCCCCAGAACGCGATCACCGGCTGATCGCCGACGAAGAACAGGAAGTCGCCGCTGCCCGGCACCTTCATTGCCTGCTCGAGCAGGCTGGCGAACGCGGCCGCGCCACCCGGCGCCGGCGGCTGGCCGGGCGCGCTTGCCTGGCCCTGCGTGCGCAGCTGCTGCACGAATTCCACGAGCTGCCTGTGGATCTCGTCCAGCGCCTTCTGACCGGCCTCGAACTCCGCGCCCTGCAGGTCGAACAGCTTTCGCACCTCGCCGGGCACCTCGGCGCTCCAGCGCAGCTCGCCGGCATCGGCGTCGTAGACCGGCTTGGCGAAGTAGTTGGCGAAGCGCTCGCCCTTCTTCGAGCGCAGCATCGCGCGCATCTGCACGTAGCTCTGGTACGCCGGTTTGCCGAACGCACCGTAGGAGCGGTAGCGGTCGATCTTGTCGCGCGCAAGCAGCGCGCCGGTGGTCGGTGAGTTCATGGTGCTCCCACGGCCTGTTGTTCGTTGCGTGCCATCGGTCAAGGGCAGTTGGCGGTGCCGGCCGCCTCGCGCATCTTGCGGTTCATGTCCAGCGGATCGCCCGGGCTGAGCAGTCGCCCGCCGCCGGCCGAGGCGATGCATTGCAGCACCTGGCGGTCCTTGGGCGATTCGGACAGGTCGATGACGTTGATGGTGACATTCGGCTTGGCCGCTTTCACGGACCGTGCCACCGCGCAGGGATCGCCGCCACAGGAGTCTCCCCCATCGCTGACGATCACCAGCATGCTGGGCGCGGAGTCGGAGGCCACGGTGCCGGCGCGCCGGATCGCGTCGGCCAGCGGCGTGCCCTGCTTCGGCGCGAGGGCGTTGATCTCGCCGACCAGCGCGCCGCGCTCGGCCGAGGGATAGAAGCGGTCGCGCCGCACCTGGCCGCAGGCCGCGAAGTCGACCAGGCCGACGTCGACGTCCGACGGCAGCGCCCGCACCATGGACTCGGCGGCGCGCTTGGCGGCGTCGAGCCGGCTCGGGCTGCTGCCGAAAGGCTGGCGCATGCTGCCGGAGGCGTCGAAGATCATCACCACCTCCGGTTCGTCGCCCGGCCGGCGCGCGGTGCAGCCGGCCGGGCGCGCCGGTTCGGCGGCGGCGCGCGGGGGCTCGGCGGGCGCCGGGGCCGGCGCGGGCCGTGCGGCCGAG
>NZ_RCHJ01000040.1 GCF_004011805.1 Piscinibacter defluvii | reverse complement strand
ATGGCGCCGGAGGCGTAGTCGTCGGCGTCCAGATCCAGCGCCCGCGCCGGCTGGCTGTGCATTGCAAGCAGCGGCAACAGCGCTGCCACCGCCAGTGCCCTGAGGTCACCGAAATGGCGAGCCATTGCCCCTTTGAAGCGAACTCGCGAACCGTTTGTCATGCTGTCTCCTGTGGCTAGTGCTTGAGTACGAACTGCGCTTCATGCGCTTCATTGCCTCACATGTGCGTGAGCAATCCGTCGTCGACCCGTGCCACTTCGGACGCGGGGTAGTCAATCAACGAGCGGCCGGGAGCTCGGCGATCCGCGCCGCGATGCGCTCGGCAGCCTCCTGCAGCGCCTGCTGTTCTGCCGGCCGCAGCGTCAGCGGAACGAGTCCCATGTCACCGAGTGCCCGACAAGCGCCTTGTCGACGCCGTAGTCGACACCCGGCCAGCACCCCGTGGCGCGGGGGTGCCTTGACCAAGGAGCCTGCGGAGTTGCTCAAGCGCCATTTGCGTCTTGATGGCGAAGGCCACCTCATCAGGCACGCCGGCGCTGCGCGTTCGCGACCCACCTTTATGACTCGCCACTCTCACGGGTTGCCGGCTCTTCTCGGCGAGAGCAGACTTGTGTTGCCCGTGGCCGATTCGGTCAGGCACTCGCGCAGGCGCTGCAGGCGCTGCTCGCCAAATCCCAGCCCGCGGGCGAGGTAATCGTCGACGCCACCGAACGCGGTGTCGATCGACTCGAACGCGGCCTCGATATAGGACGGCCTGGCGGCGGTGAACGCCTCAGCCACCGACTCGGTCGTTCCGGGCGGCATCAAATGCCCGATGTCGCGCCGGCAGACGTTCGTCAGCAGGTAGTCTTCGACGATCACCGTACGGGGTACGCCGAGCGCCATCAGGATGACCGCCGCACCGAAACCCGTGCGATCCTTGCCGCTCACGCAATGGATCAGCGTCGGCCGCCCCGCCGCCTCTTCCACCGCTTCGAGCATGCGCCGATACTCGGCGCGATGGTGCACCGCATAGCGTCGGTAATGCCCCGTCACGGCGCGCTCGATCCCGGCGGCGTCGATGCGCAGCTCGCGCAGGGCCTCCAGCATTTCAGGTACACCGTCCGGCCAGAAGCCGATCTCCGTGACCTTGGGGGCTGCACCGGCAGGCAGTCGGTTGGGATGCAGCTCTCGTTCGTGCGGTAGGCGGAAGTCGACGATACCGTACAGGTCAAGTGCGGCCACGCGCGCCAAGTCCTCTTCGGTTAGCGCCGCCAACGAGTCAGAGCGGAACAGCCGGCCCCAGCGCGTCCGCCGCCCATCGCCGACCGGATAGCCGCCGAGGTCGCGGAAGTTCACAGCGCCTTGCAGCGGAACCCGGCGCTGCGCCAAGTCGCCGGTTGAGCCCGCCTGGGGTGAGGCCGGTGCATCGCAGTGCGTTCGCATGGCGCGCGGCTTCAAAGATCCAGGACCAGCGTCGCGCCCTTCGAGCGCGACACGCAGGTGGTCAGGAACTGCGTGCG
Source organism: Piscinibacter defluvii (assembly GCF_004011805.1). Lineage (GTDB taxonomy): Bacteria > Pseudomonadota > Gammaproteobacteria > Burkholderiales > Burkholderiaceae_C > Piscinibacter > Piscinibacter defluvii. Next base: position 26,165 of record NZ_RCHJ01000040.1, on the reverse strand, counting down.
TGCCTCGGCGGACAGCAAGTAATCCCGATGCTCGACGTCGCCCGCGAGATAGCGGACCTTGCACGTACCGCACAGGCCGCTCTGGCACGATGTCGGTACTTCGATGCCGTGCTCGCCAAGCACCTGCGCGATCGACTTGTCGTTCGGTACCGTCAGGACCGTTCCCGTGCTGGCGATCTTGATCTGGAACCCGAGCGCCAGCGCATCGCTGCCGATGTCGTGGGGGACTCCCTCGGCGGGAAGCACCGGCGCGCCGACGAAGTACTCGAAGTGCACCGCCTCGGCGGGCCAATTGGTGCAGGCACGTGTGCAGGCCTCCATGAACCCGGGGGGGCCGCAGTAGTAGAGCTGCCAACCCGGCTCGTACCGCCGCAGCAGCGCCGCGATGTCGAGGCCCTTGGCCGGATTGCCGCCGTCGAAGTGCATGATCACGCGCCCCTTGGCGGCCAGCGGCGCGAGTTCCTCCTGGAACGCCGCGTGGGCGCTCGACTTCGCGCAGTAGTGCAGGGTGTAGTCCGCGCCTATCCTTTCCAACCGATGCACCATGGCCTTCAGCGGCGTGATGCCGATGCCGCCGGCCAGCAGGATCTGGTAAGGCGCCGCTTCGACCAGCGGGAAGTTGTTGCGCGGGTGTCCGACCGCGACGAGCCGTTGCGTGTGCACGCGCTCGTGGATCGCGATGGACCCCCCGCGCCCGTTGTCCTCGCGCAGCACTGCGATCAGGTATCGCCGACGCTCGGCGGGGTCGTTGCACAGCGAATACTGTCGCACCCGCCCGTCGCGGAAGTACAGATCCACATGGGCCCCGGCGGTGAACTCCTCCAGTTCGCCGCCGTCCTCGCGCACGAATTCGTAGGCGTTTATGCCGATCCCCTGGTAGGTGATCTGCCGGACCCGCAGGTTCAATGCCGTCTTCGGGTAATTGCCGGTGTGACTCAACTGGTACATGTCGCTCTCGGCCCCGGCCTGCTCAGTCGATTCAACGAATGCCGGCGCCGCTCCGCGGTCGAACCAGGGCTTGCGCACGGCGTCGATCAGAGACTCGCTTCGATCTCATCGAGGCGCCGCAGGACGTGCGGCCTGCGCTGCGCGACCGGCAGTTCGTCGCACTCCTTCATGATCGCGAAGACTTGGTGCGCGGCCTTGCGTATGACGTCACTATCCGCTTCCCGGCTCGTGCGGCGACGGATCCGCAGCCGGCTGTCCGAGGTATATCTGGGCAGCGTTTGCCCGCCGCCCGCCTCGGCCTTCGCGCGCACCGGGTCGGGCGGCGCCTTGCCGGCCACCGCGTCGCGAAGCAGCGAGCGGCACATGTACACGCCCACGTCCGACCGGCCGGGATGCTCAAGACCGTGGAGGGCTATCGGCCCCTGGCTGACGATGGCTTCGTAGTCGCCCGGAACCCGCTGCGTCTCTTCATAAGGCCGATGCCGGGTCTGACCGATCAGAAAGTCGATCTTGTCGACCCCGCACTCCTCTTCCCTTCCACGGTGCTCCGGGTCCACCTCGTCGTTGAAGTGGCGCCAGCCAAAGGCGATCGAGTGCTCGTCGTCAACCGGCACCTGCCAACGCGACATCGCCGGGCCGGAGTGTCGCTGCGGCGCCGCCGCCACGATGGCGGCGTTCTGCATCCAGTTCGGCAGGCCCATCTGCGAGATGCGGATCCAGACTTCGTCGTCGGACAGGCGCCGACCGGCGGTGAAGATCATGCCGTTGTTGTCGTCGGTCGGGTGCCAGTCGACGATCGGCATCTCGCCGAAGCCCCCCTGCAGCGTCGCGCCGTCGGCGAGTTTCGCGTCCACGCCGGCAACCGTCATGTTGTTATGCAGCAGCGCGGTGTGGTAGTGGTCGATCTGGTTTTCGTAGACCTGCAGCCAGTTGCAGTCGAAGACATTGGAGAACGGGATCAACCGCGTTCCCTTCGGCAACACGTAGCCGTCGAACACCGGGAACTCCGGTCTGCGATCCGCCGGCCCCATGTAGGCGAACACCAGGCCGTCGCGCTCGAAGGCCGGATAGGCGCCCTGGCAGACGGTGTCCTTCAGCTTGGTGTCGGGCGGTTCCGCCGGCGCCTCCAGCAGGCTGCCGTCGACGTCGAAGTGCCATCCGTGGTAGCAACAGCGGATCCCGCGTTCCTGCACGATGCCGAACTCGAGCGAGGCGCCGCGATGGGCGCATTTGCGGTGCAGCACGCCGACGTTGCCCTGGCGATCCCTGAATGCCACCAGATCCTCGTGCAGGATCCGGATCGCCTTGGGTACGTCGGTCAGTTCCTGCGACAGGCATACGGGCTGCCAGTAGCGGCGCATGTACTCGCCCATCGGTGTGCCGGGGCCAGTACGAAGGATTTCCAGGTTCGTGGGCGCGGCATTCTGCAGATCTCGCAGCCGGTACCCGCTGTAGGCCCTGCCCTGCCCGGCCACGGCCACGGCCACGGCCAAAGTCTCACTCTTACCCATCTGAAGATCTCCTCGCAATCCGGAGCGCCCGCGATTCGGGGCGGCTTGCCATCCGCTGTTTGCCGAACCAGTGTAGCCAGCGGCAGGCGCGACTTCTATGGCGCGGTCGGACAAAACCGGTGCCAGGCGTTGGCCGACAGCGCTAAAGAGCACTGAACAACACGACATCGGCCGCAGTGTGACGCGGCTGATCGCCCGGGCCGCCATCGCGGCGAGGTGCGGCCGTTGTAGGCTGTCGGCGCGCGCTTCGAGGCCCACGACGGCTCGATCTTGAGGCTGCGGACGCACCAACTCCCACCGGCGGCAAAGGCCGCCTTGCGATGCACAGGTTCACGAGCGCCGCTTGCACCTTCGCGCGGGCCGCGTTCTTGGCCAGGCCGCGCTAGCTGACCATGCGGTAGCCGACCAGGTTCTTGATGACGTGGAACGGGTACTCGACGCGAGCGCGCGAGCGGGCCTTGATCCGTTCGCAGATCTGCGTCAGCGCCTTCAGCGGCCCCTCGGCCATGCCGCGTAGCGTGTCCGGCTTCATGGCGATGTTCCACATGATGTCCTCGCGCAGCTTGCCCTCACACTGTGCGTGCGCAATGTCCGACTCGTTGGCGGCCGTGCAGACTACGCTGTGGACCAGGCCCGTGTCGGCATCGATGCCCGTGGCATTTTCATGCCGAAGAAATGCCACTCGTTGCCCTTCTTGGGATGGTGCATCTCGGGGTCACGCTCGCCCTTTCTGTTCTTCGTCGAGCCGTGCGCCGCGACGATCGTCGCGTCCATCACCGTGCCTTGCCGCATCAGCAGGCCTCGCTCGGTCATGTGCGCATTGACTTCGGCGCGGATCGCCGCGCCGAGCTCGTATGCCTCGAGCAGACGGCGAAACTTCAGCAGCGTCGTTGCATCAGGCACGTTCTGCCTGGCCCGATCGATGCCGACAAACTCGCGCATGGCTTGGCTGTCGTACAGCGCGTCCTCGAGTGCTTCGTCGGCCAGCGTGTACCACTGCTCCTACTGAGCATCCCAAGCCCATGACCGTGCCCAGCGTTCGCGAAGAAACGGCTAAGCGCTACAAGGCGAACGGCAGCGCCGAGATGACCGACACGTCATTAGTGCGAGACCGTGGCGTTGTCGGACGCCGCGTGGTGAGCCCGTTACTGAGCATGGTCCGGGAATCGTCGGCGAGAGTGGCGAGCGGCGCGAGCCGCATCCCGTTTGAGAGATCGAGTCGAATTCGACGCTTCCCATGGCGCTGCCGTTCATCAACGATGCTGGAGCAAGCCATAGCAATGCGCAAGCGAGACGACGAGGTGTTTCCCAACGCGGCCGAGATCGACGTCGGGGCATCAAGCCACTGGGTGGCGGTGCCGCGGCATTTGGCCGAGCAGGCCGGCTGCGAGCCGGTACGCGAAATCGGCGCCATGACCGACGACCTCAACGCCCTGGCCGACTGGCCGCTGGCGCTGGGCGTGGACACGGTGGCGCTGGAGTCCACCGGGGTGTACTGGATCCCGGTGTATGAGGTGCTGGAGCAGCGCGGGCTGAAGGTCTGGCTGGTGGATGCGCGGCAGATGAAGTACGTGCCCGGCCGTAAGAGCGACGTGCGGGACTGCCAGCGGCTGCAGAAGCTCATGAGCCTGGGGCTGCTGCGCGCGGCATGGCGCCCGGACGGCATAGTCTGCGTGGTTCGCGCCATGGCGCGCCAGCGCGAGGTGCTGATCACGGACCAGTCGACCTGGGTGCAGCGCATGCAGAAGGCGCTGGTGCAGATGAACATCCAGCTCACCGAGGTCAGCCCGAACAAATCAGCGCTTCCCCAACGGCACGCCGTGATCGCAGTGCCGACGTCGACCGGCACCGCCGATGTGCGCCGACCGGACGAGCCATCGCGTCCCGCTGAGCCCCGCGCAGCATGCGCCGCGCCCGATGGTATGTGCGGTCTCGGATAAAGACCCAGGGGCGATTTGCTCGCTCCGAGCTAGAGACGGCAGCCCACCGTTCGACCATAGTCCTTCCGTGTGCAAGCGCAGCAGCAAGGGGAAAGATCAGCCATGAACGCACCGATCATTAAGAAGGTTCTTGTCGACAGCGGCGAGCTGAGGATGAAGGTGGCCGGATTGTTCCAGGCGGTCGGAGTGTCGCCCGAGCATGCGGACCAGATCGCCGAGGTCGTCGTCTTCGCCGATCTGCGCGGCGTCGAGTCGCACGGGGTCCAGTTCACGCCGCGATACGTCCGCGGCATCGCCCGCGGCCACCTGAACCCGAAGCCGGACATCCGCGTCGTCCACCGACGCGGCGCGGTCGCCGTCGTCGATGCCGACAACGGACTGGGCTTCCTGTCGGCGCGCCGCGCGATGAAGGAGGCCATGGCGATCGCCGCCGAACACGGCAGCGGCTCGGTGGCGGTGCGCAACAGCAACCACTTCGGACCGGCGGCCTTCTACCCGATGATGGCGCTGGAGGCGGGAATGATCGGCTACGCCACGACCGACGGCCCCCCCCACACGGTCGTGTGGGGCAGCCGCAGGCCGGTGCTTTCGAACGACCCAGTCGGCTGGGCCTTCCCCACCCTCGAAGGCCTGCCGATCGTCGTGGACACCGCGTTCACCGGCGTGAAGGAGAAGATCCGGTTGGCCGCCCAGCGCGGCGGCACGATCCCGGCCGACTGGGCTGTCGGGCCCGACGGCAATCCGACGACCGACCCGAAGATCGCACTCGAGGGCTACCTGCTGCCCATCGGCCAGCACAAGGGCTCGGCGCTGATCGTCGCCAACGAGGTCGTCTGCGGCGCCTTGGCCGGCGCCCTCTTCAGCTTCGAAGTGTCGCCGAAGCTCGTGATGGGTGCGGACCATCACGATTCGTGGAAGTGCGGCCACTTCGTCCAGGCGTTGGATCCGGGCGCCTTCGGCGACCGCGACGCATTCTTGCGCCGCACCAGCGAGTTGGCGTCGGCTCTGCGCAACGCGCCGCGCGCCGAGGGCGTGCAGCGCATCTACATGCCCGGCGAGATCGAGGCCGAACTGTCGGCGCAGCGCTTGCGGGACGGGCTGCCGCTGGCGGTCACCACGCTCGAGGCCCTCGACGCCGTGGCCCGCGAGGTCGGCGCGCCCGTACCGTCGGCGACGCTGGCCACGCGCGAGATGCCGTGATGGCGCACAAACCGGTTCCGGCGGCTTGGGCCTGTGCCAGCTGCGGGTTCAGGATGGGGGAGCCGATCGCGAGGCTGGGGGTCAGCGAGCTCAGTCTGGTCTCGGACCGTCGCTTCCCCGGCCGCTGCGTCCTCACGCTGCGCGAGCACGCCACCGAGCTGTTCGAGGCGTCGGCGGCGGCGCGGCAGGGGTTCGTCGAGGACATGAGTCGCGCGGCACGCGCGATCAAGCTGGCGACGGGCGCCTTCAAAATGAACTATGAGATCCTCGGCAATGCCGATCCGCACGTGCACTGCCATCTGATCCCGCGCCGGCAGGACGAGCCCAACCCGCGCGTACCGGCGTGGCTGCATCCGCAGGCGCAGACCGAACTGGACGAGGCGAGCGCGCAGCAGATAAAGGCGCGCATCCGGGAGTTGCTCGATGCCAAGGACATTTAGGATCAAAGGGAGACACGAGTCGATGACCAGCGTCACCGCCGCTGAGCGCTTCGTCTACTCCTTCGCCGAGGCCACGCATCTCGACGCGGCCGCGCTCGGCGGCAAGGGCGCCGGGCTGGTCCAGATGACGGCCGCGGGCTTTCCCGTGCCGCCGGGTTTCGTCATCTCGACGCAGGCATGCCGGGTCAGCAAGGACGGTGCGGTTCCCGAGGCGCTGTGGCGCGAGATCGTTCAGGCCGTGCATCAGCTCGAGGAGCGGACCGGCTGCGGCTTCGGCAAGGGGCCACGGCCGCTGCTGGTGTCGGTCCGCTCGGGCGCGCCGGTGAGCATGCCGGGCATGATGGACACCGTTCTCAACCTCGGGATGAACGAGGAGACCACGGTCGCGCTGGCGAAGGCGACCGGCGGCCGCTACCGCTTCGCCGCCGAGACCTTCGCCCGGTTCGCGCGCATGTTCGCCGACATCGTGCTTGGCGCCGCTGACGAGAGCGCCGCCGACGGCGCGAGCCTCGACACCGTCGAGGACGAGAGGTCGCTGCGATCAGCGGTCCGACTCGTCGCCGAAGGCGTCGGTGCGTCCGGCACCTTTCCGGCCGACCCGTGGGCGCAGCTCAGACAGGCGGTGGTCGCGGTGTTCGAGTCATGGAACTCGCGCCGTGCGATCCGCTATCGCGACCATCACGGAATCGCGCACGATCTGGGTACGGCGGTGGTCGTGCAGCAGATGGTCTTCGGCAATCTCGGTAGCCCGTCGGGAACGGGCGTGGCCTTCACCCGCGATCCGCGGGACGGTTCGCCGAAGCTGTTCGGCGAGTATCTCGAGAACGGCCAGGGGGAGGACATCGTCGCGGGAACGCACACCCCGGAATCGCTCGATGATGTGGGGCGCCGCTATCCGGAGCTGATCGGGCAGTTACACTCGTTGGCGCGTTCGCTCGAGAAGACCTACCGGGACGTCCTCGACATCGAGTTCACGGTTCAGGAGGGCGTGCTCTACCTGCTGCAGGTGCGTCCGGGCAAGCGCACCGCCGAGGCGGCGATCAGGATCGCGGGGGATCTGTACAAGGAGGGTCTCGTCGACCGCGAGACCGTGCTGCAGCGCGTGACGGCCGATCATCTGCGCCAGGTGCTCCGCCCCCGGTTCCTCGTGGAGGCCGTCGAGGCGGCGCGCGCCGGCGGTGCGAGGTTGGCACAGGGTACGGGCGCCTCACCGGGGCAGGTCAGCGGACGCATCGTTTTCGACCCGGATCGGGCCGAGCAGGTGGCCTCAGGAGGAGACCCGGTCGTCCTGATGCGGCTGTTCACGAGCCCGCGGGACTTGCACGGGATGCTCGCCGCGCGGGGGATCGTGACGGCCCGAGGAGGCTCGACCAGTCACGCGGCGGTCGTGGCGCGCGCCCTCGACAAGCCGTGCATCGTCGGCTGCGAGTCGCTCGACATCGACGCCGAACGACGCGTGGTTCGCGTGGCCGACCGCGAACTACCGGAAGGTACTCTCGTTTCGCTGGACGGCTCTACTGGAGAGGTGTTCGAGGGGACGTTGTCGACCGGCGCCCTCAGCACCGACTCTGTGAGCCACATCGGCGCCATCCTGGGGCTGGCCGACGACCTCAGCGGCTGCACCGTCTTCAACCGGGTCTCCACGCCGGACATGGCGCGTCAGGCCATCGCTGCCGGCGCCCACGCCATTGGCACCCGCATCGACGAGACACTGGCCGCGACTGCGGGATTCGAAACGCTGGTCGATGCCGTGTCGGCCTACAAGCGCGGAGTGACGTCGGCGGACTCCAACTCCAACGCGCTGGCCGCGCTTGAGGAGGTGATCGCGGAGGCGTTGACCGACGTCATGCGGGCCGTCTATCCGAAGCCGTTCGCGGCGCGGATCGCCAACCTGTCCAGCGGGGTCGCTGGCGAAGCGGTGTCGGATTTCACTGACGTCGCACCCTCGCCGGCCATCTGGCTGCCGCTAGGTTCGCCGCAGTTGCTGCGCGCGCAGATCCGAGGACTGGTGCGCGCGAAGGAGACCACCGGCTACCCGGACAACGTGATCTTAATGGTCGGCGGCATCAACACGGAAGCCGAGGCGATCGCGTTGAGGGCCGCCTGCCGCGAGGCGGGCGGCGCCAAGCTTAGGCTCGGCGTGGCCGCGCGCAGCCCGCACGGGCTGCTGGAGTTGCCCCGCATCGCCCGCCACGTCGACATGGCCTGGATCGACTACCGGTCACTGTGTGCCGCGATCTACCGCTATCCCGACGACCTGATGCTCGCGCAGGACGCATGGAAGTCGTACATCGCCGACGGTTTCATGCCGCTGGACCCTGCCAATGAAGTAGACGAGGCGATCAAACTGTTGATGCCCACCCTGACGCCGGACACACACGCCTGCGAGTTCGGCGTCACCTTTTATGGCTGGGGGGTCAGCGAGAAGGTGGTGCGCTTCTTCACCGAGCGCGGTTTCAGGAACTTCGGCGTCGAGATGAACGGACTCGCGGCCACCCGGCTGCTGCTGGGCCGCCTGGCATCGCAAGAGGGTGCATTCGGCCCGCCCGCCTGAGGCGCTCCGGTTTGGTCGCCGCCACGAGCAATAGACACAAATCCTTAAGGAGTTAATCCATGAAAGAGATCGGCCTAATCGGCCTTGGAAACATCGGCGGCGGAATGTGCCGGCGCCTTCTCGACCGCGGCATCGGCGTCGTCGGGTTCGACCTTTCGCCGGCGGCCACGAAAGCCGCCGCGGAACACGGCGCCCGGATCGAGGTCAGCCCCGCGGCGGTCGCGCAGCAGGTTGATGTCGTTGTCACGTCGCTGCCGAATCCCCCCATCGTGCGTGACGTCTACCTGGGCAAACAGGGTCTGGTCGCGCAGGCGCGGCCAGGGAGCACGCTGATCGAGACCAGCACCATCGACCCGAACACCATTCGTGAGGTCGCGCAGGCGGCGACCAAGTCCGGCATCCGGATCCTCGACATCGCACTGTCCGGCGAGCCGCCGCAGGCGGTCCTTGGCGAACTGGTCTTCCAGGTGGGTGGCCCCGACGAGTTGATCGACCAGCATCTCGAGTTGCTGCAGGTGCTGGCGAAGAAGATCAACCGCACGGGCGGCATTGGGACCGCCAAGACGGTCAAGCTCGTGAACAACCTGATGTCGCTGGGCAACGTCGCTGTGGCCGCCGAGGCTTTCGTCCTGGGCGTGAAGTGCGGGATGGAACCGAAGCGGTTGTACGAGATCCTGTCCGTCTCGGGCGGACGCTCGGCGCACTTCATCAGCGGGTTCCAGAAGGTCATCGAAGGCGACTACGGCGCCAGCTTCAAGACCAGCCTGGCGCTGAAGGACATCAACCTCATTCTCGACCTCGCCAACGAGGAGCACTACGCGGCGCGGCTCGCGCCGGTCATCGCATCGCTGTACCGCGACGCCGTTGGGCGAGGGCTGGGGGAAGAGAACTTCACGTCGGTGGTCAAGGGCTACGAAGCCACTGCAGGCATTCGCGTTGCCGAGTCCGGCTAGCGCACTGGACGCACATGGCATGGCTGCCACGCAGTTCGTCGTTGTTCGGCACGTCGAGACGGAATGGAACCGGGACGGTAGGATCCAGGGCCACTTGGACAGCCCGTTGACGTCGGAAGGGATCACCCAGGCGCAGACCCTCGCAAGGCGGCTGAGCGAGATGCGGTTCGACCTGCTCGTAAGCAGCGACTTGGGCCGCGCGAGCGCGACGGCTGCTTACATCGCTACCGAGACGAAGCTGCCCGTCCTGCTTGATGCCAGGCTGCGCGAGCGGAACTACGGAATCTTCCAAGGCCTCACACGCCCTGAGGCGCAGGCCAAGTTTCCCGAAGCCTATCGGCGCTACAGCGACGAAGACGTCAATTTTGCGATTCCCGGCGGGGAAAGCACACAAGCCGCCTTCGAACGCAGCCTGGGATGCTTGGAGGAGCTTGCGGCGCAGCGGGCTGGGCAGCGGATTCTCGTCGTCACGCACGGGGGCGTGCTGGACGGCCTCTATCGACACACGACGGGCTTGCCCCATGTCGGCTCTCGCGTGTTCACAATGGTTAATGGAAGCATCAACGGGTTCTCTTACGAGTGCGGCGTGTGGCGCCTGGATTTCTGGGCCGATGTGGCGCATTTGGACGGCAAACCGTTGGATGACGTTTGACGCACGCAAGCGAAAGGGTAGTCTCGATCGGCAAGATCACTCAGCCATGCAAACCTAAAGAAGCCGCGTTCTGGTAGGCCGTCAGTCATTCGAGGCTGATGGCTATCGATAGCTGCGCGCGTCCTCGATGAGCTTGCCATCGTTCGGAAGGCTGCCGGGCGGCAGCAGCAGGACGTCGCTGCGCAGCTTGGTCACCTCGCGCACGCTACCGGCGATGCGCTCGGCCAGGCCTTCCGGCCGCTCGGACACTTCGACCTGCAAGGTCATGCGGTCGCGGGCCACCTCGCCGTCCATGACTAGGCGCGCCTTGATCACTTCGCGGTGGCGTCGCACGATGTCTGCCACCTGGCCGGGGTGCACGAACATGCCGCGCACCTTGGTGGTCTGGTCGGCTCGCCCCATCCAGCCCCTGATGCGCCGGTTCGTGCGGCCGGTCGGGCAACGGCCCGGCAGCAGTGCCGAGAGGTCGCCGGTGCCGAAGCGGATCAAGGGGTAGTCCGGGTTCAGGGTCGTCACGACGAGCTCGCCGACTTCGCCGTCGAGCACCGGGTCGCCGGTACCGGGGCGCACGATCTCGACGATCACGCCCTCGTCGAGCACCAGGCCCTCGCGCGCGGCGGTCTCGTAGGCGATGCGGCCGATGTCGGCGGTGGCATAACACTGATAGGCGTCGATGCCACGTTCGCCCAGCCACTGCTGCAACGACGCCGGGAACGCTTCGCCGCTGAACAGCGCCTTTTGCAGCGATGCAGCGCGGATTCCCAGATCGAGCGCCTTCTCGAGCAGGATCTTCAGGAAGCTCGGCGTGCCGACATACGCGTTCGGGCGCAGATCGGCCATCGCATGCACTTGCAGCTCCGTATTGCCCACACCACCCGGAAACACGGTGCAGGCCAGCGCATGCGCGCCGCTTTCCATCATCCCGCCCGCGGGGGTGAGGTGATGGCTAAAGCTGTTGTGCACGAGGTCGCCAGCGCGAAAGCCGGCCGCATGCATCGCCCTAGCCACCCGCCAGTAATCGCAGGCACGGCCCTCGGGCTCGTAGATCGGGCCGGGCGACTGGTACACCCGCAGCGCGCCCCGACGCGCACCCCAGCCGATGGCCGAGCAGCCTCCGAACGGGTCGCTCGCTCGCTGCGCCTTCTGTCGCTCCAGCAGTTCATGCTTGCGGACCACAGGCAGCGCGGCCAGCGCGCTGCGGCTCGTCACCGAGGCCGCGTCGATGTCGCGCAGCGATTCGGCAAACGCGCTGGTGGCCACCTTCGCATGCGCCACCTGGCCGGGCAGCGCGGCCATCAGTGCGGTTTCGCGTGCGGCGGGGTCGCGCGTCTCGAGCGCGTCGTGGCACTCACCGCTCATGACATGCAGCCTCGCCTATGCCAGCCATCGCTTGCGCCGCCGGTAGCTCTTGGATTCGCGAAAGCTCTTGCGCTGGCCTGCGCCCATCCCGAGGTAGAACTCCTTCACGTCCTCGTTGCCGGCCAGCTCGGGAGCGGGTCCGTTCATCACCACCCGCCCGTTCTCCAGGATGTAGCCGTGGTCGGCGTATCTCAGCGCCATCTGGATGTTCTGCTCGGCAAGCAGGAAGGTCACACGCTCCTTCGCGTTCAGGTCCTTGACGATCTCGAACACCTCCTCGACGATCTGCGGCGCCAGCCCCATCGATGGCTCGTCGAGCAACACCAGGCTGGGGTTGGCCATCAGGGCACGCCCGATCGCACACATCTGCTGCTCGCCGCCGGAGGTGTACGCGGCCTGCGAGGCGCGCCGCGTCTTCAGGCGAGGGAAGTAGGTGTAGACCTTGTCGAGGTTGGCGGCGATCTCGCCGCTGCGCTTGCGCGTGTAGGCACCCGCGAGCAGGTTCTCCTCGATCGTCAGGTGCGCGAAGCAATGGCGGCCCTCCATCACCTGCACCACGCCGCGCTGCACCAGCTGGGCCGGCGACAGGTCATCGATTCGCTCGCCGCGCAGTTCGATCGAGCCCTTGGTCACCTCGCCGCGCTCGCCCCTGAGCAGATTCGAGATCGCCCGCAGCGCCGTCGTCTTGCCGGCGCCGTTGCCACCGAGCAGCGCCGCGACGCCGCCCTCGCGCACCTGCAGCGAGACACCCTTCAGCACGAGGATGACGCGGTCGTAGATGACCTCGATGCCGTTGACGGCGAGAACGGTGTCGTTCATGCGGGCTCCATGCGCGTGCAGTTCGACCGCCTCAGGAGGCGCAGTCGTCGGCGACTCTGCGTGTCAGCTGCTTGTCGGCGGCGTAGCGCTTCGTCGCGACCTCGAGCAGCGGATCCAGGATTGCGGGGTCGGCCCGTAGCCAGTCGGAGCTCACCTCCCAGGTCGTGCCGTTCCACGTGTAGGCACGCGCCGCTGACGGACCCATGTGGTCCTTGCAGCTTGTTGCCGTCGGCCGCATGACGTCGGCAATGCCGAGCTCCTCGAGCCGCTTCTGGTCTATCTGAAGGTTCTCGTAACCCCAGCGCGCCTGCGCCGGCGTCATCACCTGGCCGATGCCGAACTTCTGCTGGGCGCGGCGCACGCCTTCCACGGCGAACATCGCGTTCATCAGGCCGCGCATGTACAGCGCAGAGCCGACCTCTTCCTTCGGGCCCGAGCCCTCGCCCTTGGCATGGAGCTTGTCCACAACCTTCTTCGCGATCTTCGAATCCAAGGCGGGTCCTGGCAGGATGAGCACTGCGCTGTAGCCCTCGGCACCTGCCACGCCCTTGACGTCGGAGTCGGAGCCGGACGGCCACACGCCCACCACGCGGTTCCTCGGGAACCCGGTGGCCTGTGCCTCCTTCAGCGCCGTGCTGTTCATGACGCCCCAGCCCCACAGCAGCACGAAGTCGGGCCGGCTCTTACGGATCTGCAGCCAGGCGGACTTCTGCTCGACCCCGGGGTGCGGCACGGGAATGGTGACCAGTTCGAAGCCGTGCTTCTTCGCCCGCGCGGTGAGCACCGGGATGGCTTCCTTTCCGTAAGGGCTATCGTGGTAGAGCAGCGTGATCTTCTTGCCCGCCAGCTTGTCGAGGCCGCCCGCCTTCTGCGCCACGTACTGAACCTGCGTGTCGGCCGAGGCCCAGTGGGTGCCGGCGATCGGGAAGCTCCACTTGAAGACTTCTCCGTCGGCGCTTTCGCTGATGCCGTAGCCGGGCGTGAGGATCGGGATCTTGTCGGCGGCGCCGCGCTCGGTGAGCGCGAAGGTGATGCCGGTCGACATGGTCTGTAAGACAGTGGCGCCGCCGTTCTTCCCCTTCATGCGCTCGTAGCATTCGACGCCGCGGTCGGTGGCGTAACCCGTCTCGCACTCCTCCCAGAGCACGCGCACGCCGTTGATGCCGCCCTCCAGGTTGACCAGCTTGAAGTAGTCGACGAAGCCGTTGGCCCACGGCGTTCCGCTGGGCGCATAGGGCCCGGTGCGGAAGGTGAGCAAGGGGAAGTATTGCGACTTGTCTGCCGCGAAGCTCGGCCCGGCAGCGGCCGAGATCGTCAATGCCGCGGCGGCGATGAACGCGCGTGTTTTCGTCATGTTGTCTCCAGTCGTGTTCGATGGGTTCGGCCGTACTTGCTCACGCAGCCCCTGGCTGCGCTGCTTCAGTGAGGAAACGGCCAGATCCTCAGCTTCTGCTTTCCGAGCGACCACAGCCGGCTCAGGCCGTGCGGCTCGACGATCAGGAACCAGACGATCAGCGCGCCGAAGATCATCGTCTCGGCGTGCGATACGGCCGTGGTGGAGATCACGACGCCGACGAGATTGCCGATGCCCGGCAGCGCCTGGTTGAGGAAGATCGGCAGCAGCACGATGAACGCGGCACCGAAGAAGCTGCCCATCACGGAGCTCAGGCCGCCGATGATCACCATGAACAGCAGCTGGAACGAGCGGTCGATCGAGAACGCCGCCGGCTCCCACGCGCCCAGGTGGACGAAGCCCCAGAGCGCGCCGGCCACGCCGACAATGAAGCTGCTCACCGCGAACGCCGTGAGCTTGGCGTAGACCGGGCGGATGCCGATCACCGCCGCGGCCACGTCCATGTCGCGGATCGCCATCCACTCGCGGCCTATTGCGCTGCGCACCAGGTTCTTGGCCACCAGCGCGAACACGATCACGAAGGCGAGGCACAGCAGGTACTTCTGCGCGGGTGTCTCGATCCGCAGCCCGAACATGCTCAGGCCGGCCACGCTCACCGAGCCCGAGGGCGAGTCGTTGGTGAACCACTTGATGCGCAGGAAGGACCAGTCGATGAAGAACTGTGCCGCCAGCGTGGCCACCGCGAGGTACAGCCCCCTGATGCGCAAGCTGGGAATGCCGAACAGCACGCCCACCAAGGTGGCACACCCACCGCCGAGCAGCAGCGAGGCCAGCAGCGGCATGCCCTGGATGCGCACCTGGAAGTTGTAGGCCGCTTAGGCGCCCACCGCCATGAACGCGCCGGTGCCCAGCGAGATCTGACCGCAGTAGCCGACGAGGATGTTGAGGCCGAGCGCGGCCAGCGACAGGATCAGGAACGGGATGAGGATCGCGCGGAACAGGTACTCGCTGGCCGTCCACGGCACGAGCACTGCCGCACCGAGCAGCAACATCGCCATCACCCAGCGATCCTGCAGGATCGGGAAGATCTGCTGGTCAGCGCGATAGGTGGTCTTGAGCTGGCCGTTCTCGCGATAGAGCATGTGGTGTCTCCTTGTGTGCTCAGACGCGGTCGATGACCTTCTCGCCGAACAGCCCTTGCGGCCGCAGGAGAAGGAAGACGAGCGCCAGCGCATAGGCGAACCAGATCTCGATGCCGCCACCGAGCGCCGGGCCGAGGTAGACCTCGGAAAGCTTTTCGCCCATGCCGATGATCAAGCCGCCGACGATGGCACCCGGCACCGACGTGAGGCCTCCGAGGATCACCACCGGCAAGGCCTTCAGCGCCACCAGCGACAGCGAGAACTGCACGCCCAGCTTGCTGCCCCAGATGACGCCGGCCACCAGCGCGACGAAGCCCGCCACGCTCCAGACGATCACCCAGATGCGGTCGAGCGGGATGCCGATCGACTGCGTGGCCTGATGGTCGTCGGCCACCGCGCGCAGCGCGCGGCCGGTGGAGGTCTTCTGGAAGAACAGCGCCAGCAGCGCGACCAGCGCGGTGGCGATCGCGGCAGCGTACAAGTCCTCCTTACTGATCAGCAATCCGCCCTGCAGGGTGCTCTCCAGCACCGTCAGCGGGTCCTTGGGCAGGCCAACGTCGATGGTGTAGATGTCGCTGCCGAAGAGGCTCTGGCCGAAGCCGTCGAGGAAGTGCGCGATGCCCAGCGTGGCCATCAGCAAGGTCACGCCCTCCTGGTTGACCAGCTGGCGCAGGCACAGCCTCTCGACCGCCCTGGCCACGGCGACCATCACGGCGATCGCCGCCGCGAAGGCGAGCACGTTGGCCACCAGCCGACTGTGGATGCCCAGCAGCGACGGGATCCACTCGGCGAAGCGCGCCATCGCGAGCGCCGCGAACAACACCATCGCGCCTTGCGCGAAGTTGAAGACGCCGGAGGCCTTGAAGATCAGCACGAAGCCGAGCGCGACCAGCGAATACAGCATGCCCGACATCAGGCCGCCGATGAGAGTCTCGAGTAGGAAGCCCATCATCGTGTTCCTCAGTCGGTCGTGCCGAGGTAGGCCTTGATGACCTCGGCGTTGCCGCGTACCGCGTCGGGCGTGCCATCGCCGATCTTCTTGCCGTAGTCGAGCACCACGACGCGGTCGCAGATGTCCATCACGACGCCCATGTCGTGCTCGATCAGCACGATGGTGGTGCCGAACTCGTCATTCACGTCGAGAATGAAGCGGCACATGTCCTGCTTCTCTTCGACGTTCATGCCGGCCATCGGTTCGTCGAGCAACAGCAGCGTCGGCTCCATCGCGAGCGCTCGGCCGAGATCGACGCGCTTCTGCAGCCCGTACGGCAGGCGCCCGACCGGTGTCTTGCGCCAGACCTGGATCTCCAGGAAATCGATGATTCGCTCGACGACCTCGCGGTGCGCGATCTCTTCCCTCTCGGCTGGCCCCCAGCGCAGCGCCTGCAGGAACAGGTTGCTCTTCATGCGCAGATTGCGGCCCGTCATGATGTTGTCGAGCACGCTCATGCCCTTGAAGAGCGCAAGGTTCTGGAACGTGCGTGCGACGCCCATCTCGGCGACCTGGCGCGAGCTCATGTGCCTGAAGGTCTTGCCGCGAAAGGCGATCGAGCCTGCCTGCGGCTGGTAGACGCCGTTGATGCAGTTCAGCATCGAACTCTTGCCCGCGCCGTTCGGGCCGATGATGGCTCGGATCTCGTGCTCGCACACGTCGCAGCGCCGCCGACGTGCCGCAGCAGCTCGAGGCCTATGTCGTCGATCTCACGGCGTTCCTGTCCGGTCCGGGGCATCGGCGGTACGTCCAGGTGTTGGCCGAGTCGCCGCCCACGGCACGCGATGCGCGGCTCATCTGGCAACGCGGGCCCGAGCGGGGCCATGCGATGCTGGCGTCGTTCCTGCAGGCCGCCCACGCTGCAGGCCATCTGCACTGCTCCTCACCCGCCGCCAGCGCCGAACTGCTGCTGGGCATGGCGCTGGGGTTGGACCTCGTGCGCTCCATGTATCGGGTGGCGCTGGCCAGATCTCGCCCGCAGGAACGCCAGGCCCACGCCGCGCAGGTCGTGGACCTCTTCATGCAGCTGCATGCCCATCCGGATGAGCATGGGCCGCCCGGATGACGGCCTCGAAGGCGGAACCTGACTGAGCGCGGATCGGCCGTCCACACCCTGCGGACCTCAAAACCGCCACACGTATCGAACCTGCCCGAAGTTTTCACCGGGATTGGGCTTTCGCAGTCCGGCGTTCGAGAAGTGCTCTACGCGCAGTTGCAGTTCGTGCTCCTGCCGAGCGCCCAAGCGCAGCCCCAGCGCGATGTGGTCGCCGAAGTTCACCCGGGTGCTGAAACGACGATCACCGCCTCGATAGCGGGGCGAGACGATGTTCAGTCCGACACCGCCCTCGAGGAACCACCGGTGGCCGAATGCCCAGCGAGCGATCGGCTTCAGCCCCAGCTGCAGGCTGACGCGAGGGTCCCCGGCGTCACCCGCAGCGCGCGAGCGCCACACGCCGATGGTCGCCTCGATCTGCCACGTCAGCCGGCCCGGCCACACGCGTGGCGCGACGCTCCACGGCCATAGCGCGCCAACCGCGAAGGCTGCCGAGCGGTTCGATCGCGACCACTGGACGAATCCGTACTCGGGGCAATCTCCCGGCGCGCGCTGTGCGGCTTCTTCGGCATCGGGCCACAGGCACAGGGCTTGAGCACCCGGGGCGCAGACTGCGGCCAGCATGAGCAGCGCCGTCGAGCGAATGCGTGGCCTGCTGCATCGAATGGAGCCGAGTGCCACTGCATCGCATCCAGATGAAATGACCAGCCCCGACTGTGGCGCTTCGAGCGGCCAACCCCGCAGACGGCGTGCCGCGCTCCTCTATTGCACGCCGCCGCCCAGGGCTCGGTACATCGCGATGCGGCTTTGCTGTTCGGCCAGCCGCGTCTGCACTTCGGCCTGCGCGGCAGCAAACAGCGACCGCTCGGCGTCGAGCAGTTCCAGCGTCGTGCCCACGCCGTTGTCCACCCGCACCTGCACGAGTTGCAGACGCGCCGCCTCGGACTGCCTTTGCACCTCGAGCGCGCGCAACTGGTCCATCAGTGTCGCGCGGCCCGCCAAGGCGTCCGCCACATCGCGGAACGCGGCCTGGATCGCGCGCTCATACTGCGCCAGCGCGATGTCGCGCTGGGCCGTCGCGCCTCGGACCAGCGACTCCGTCCGGCCGGCATCGAAGATCGGCATCAGCAGTTGCGCCGCGAAGCTCCAGGCCCCGTCCTTGAACAGGTCGCCCAGTTGCGTGCTCGCGGTGCCCAGACTGCCGGTCAGCGAGATCCGCGGCCAGTAGGCCGCCCGCGCTGCACCGATGTTGGCATTGGCGGCCACGAGCAACTGTTCGGCCTGCCGCACGTCCGGGCGCTGCAGCAAAACCTCCGAGGGCAGCCCGGTCGGAACCTCCGCGAACGCCAGCGACTGGATGCGTGGAAGCGTGGAGACGGCCAGCGGCTGACCCACCAGCAGGGTCAGCGCGTTCAAGTCCAGCTCGCGTTGGCGCGTGAACTGTGCCAGCGCCGCCTGGGCGGAGGCCGCGAGGGACTGCGCCTGACGCAGGTCCAGCTCCGAGGCGGTGCCGTGCTGGTAGCGCAACTGCGTGAGATTCAGAGACTGCTCGCGCGACTTCACGGTTTCGCGGGCAATCTCGAGCAGTTCGTCGTCCGCACACAGGGACAGCCAGGCCTGCGCGACCGATGCCACCAGCGCGACCTGCGCGGCGCGACGACCCTCCTCGCTGGCTGCCAGTTGCGCTGCCGCCGCGTCGCTGCCGGCGCGGATGCGGCCGAACAGGTCCAGTTCCCAGGCCGACACCGTCAATCCTGCGGTGTAGGTGCCAGCGACATTGCCATTGCTGCCGGTGCCGCGCACGGCTGACGCCCCGGCATTCAGCGTGGGCCACAGGTCGGCACGCCGCTGTCCGAGCACGGCCCGCGCCGCCTCGATGTTGAGAACCGCCACGCGCAGGTCGCGGTTGTTCGCAAGCGCTTTCCCGATGACCTCGCGCAGCGCAGGATCGGGGAAATACTCCTGCCAGCCGGTGGCCGCCGCGGCCTTGAGGCCGTTCTGTGGCGACGACGCCGCATTCGGGAAAGCCGCTGCCACGGGCGTAGCGGGCAGCGTCAACGGCGGCGTGGGCGCGGCACACCCCCCAAGACCCGCCACGGCGGCTGCCAGGAGACCCCATCGCTTCAACGTCGCGCCCTTCATGCCTGCTCTCCATGTCCCTTGGCCACCGGGGCTGCTGCGGCAGCCGGTGCGTCATCCAGTTCGTGCGCATAGAACTTGCGCTGCCGCTCGCTGCCCTTGAACAGCCGCCGCACCACGACGAAGAACACCGGCACGAACAGCACCGACAAGGCGACTGCGGTGACCATGCCGCCCATCACGCCGGTGCCGATCGAGCGCTGGCTCGCAGAGCCAGCGCCGGAGGCGATGGCCAGCGGCAGCACGCCCAGGACAAAGGCCATCGAGGTCATCACGATCGGGCGGAATCGCAAGTGCGCCGCTTCCAGCACGGCCTGCAGGACGGAGCGGCCCTGGGCCTGCAGATCCTTGGCGAACTCGATGATCAGCACCGCGTTCTTCGCCGACAGGCCAATGATGGTGATGAGGCCGATCTTGAAGTACACGTCATTGGAGAAGCCGCGGCCCATCGTTGCCAGCACCACGCCGAGCACGCCCAGCGGCACGACCAGGATGACCGCCAGCGGAATCGACCAGCTCTCGTAGAGAGCGGCCAGGCATAGGAAGACGGCCAACAGCGAGAAGCCGAACAGGAACACGGCCGTCGCCCCCGCCAACCGCTCTTCGCGCGACTGCCCCGTCCACTCGAAGCCGAATCCCGGCGGCAACTGGCCCGCCAGGCGCTCCATCTCGGCCATCGCCTCGCCGGTGCTGACACCGGGCGCCGCGTCGCCAGCGATCCGCATGGTGGGGTAGCCGTTGTAGCGAATGGACTGCATGGCGCCGGTCACCCAGCGTGTGCTGGCGAAGGTTGCCAGCGGTACGGGCTGTCCCTTCGAGTTCGGGGCCGTCAGCCGCAGCAGATCCTCGGGCTGCATGCGTGCCTGCGCGTCGGCCTGGACGACGACACGCTGCAGCCGCTCGCCGCTCTGGAAGTCGTTCACGTAGGCCGAACCGATCGCCGTCGAGATCGTCGCGTTGATTGCCTCGAAGCCGACGCCCAGGGCGCTGGCCTTGTCGCGGTCGATCACCAACTGCAGTTGCGGCGCGTCTTCGAGGCCGTCCGGCCTGACGCCGGCCAGCAGCTTGCTCTGCGAGGCCATGCCCAGCAGCTGGTTGCGCGCCGCGATGAGCGCTTCGCGCCCATTGCCGCCGCGATCCTGCAGCCGGAATGCAAAGCCAGTGGCCGAGCCGAGTTCGGGAATCGGTGGCGGGCTGAGCGGGAAGATGAAGGCATCCTTCACCCCCATCAGAGCGCCGAAGGTGCGGCGCGCCAGCGCCTGTGCACTCTGGGCTTCGCCCTTGCGCTCGTCCCAGTCCTTCAGGGTGACGAAGGCCAGCGCCGAGTTCTGGCCCTGGCCGGAGAAGTTGAAGCCAAGCACGCCGACCATGCTGCGCACTTCCGGCTGCTTGAGCACGAAGCCCTCGACCTGCTGCATCACCTGCAGGCTGCGGTTCAAGGTCGCTCCGGGCGGCAGCTGTATGTTCACGAGGATGTAGCCCTGGTCCTCGTTGGGCAGGAAGGACGTCGGCAGCCGATAGGTCAACCAGCCCACACCCGCCACGATCGCCACGTAGACCAGCAGCATGCGGCCGGTGCGGTTGAGCAGGCGTACGAGGAATCCTTCGTAGCGCTTGGCGGTGTTGGCAAAGCCTCGATTGAACCAACCGTAGAAGCCGGTCTTGGCATGCGCGTGCCCGGCCTCGACCTGCTTGAGCAGCGTCGCGCACAGTGCCGGCGTGAGCGACAGCGCCATGAAGGCCGAGAAGGCGATGGAGGCCGTCATGACGGCCGAGAACTGCCGGTAGATGTTGCCCACCGCGCCGGTGAAGAACGCCAGTGGTACGAACACCGAGATCAGCACCACCGTCACGCCGATGATCGCGCCGGAAATCTGCCCCATGGCCTTGCGCGTGGCCTCGCGAGGCGGCAGGCCCTCCTCGCTCATGATGCGCTCGACGTTCTCGACCACCACGATGGCATCGTCGACCACGATGCCGACCACGAGCACCATGCCGAACATGGTCAGCACGTTGATCGAGAAACCGAGCGCCAGCAGCACGCCGAAGGTGCCCAGCAGCGCCACGGGCACCACGATCGTGGGGATCAGGGTGAAGCGCCAGTTCTGCAGGAACAGGAACATCACCAGGAAGACCAGCACGACCGCTTCGATCAGGGTCTCGACCACCTTGCCGATCGAGATGTCGACGAAGCGCGAGGTGTCGTAGGGCACGGCGTAGCTCATGCCCTGGGGGAAGTAGCGCTTGAGCTCCTCCATGCGCGCACGCACGAGCCTGGCAGTCTCCAGTGCGTTGCCGCTCGGCGAGAGCTGGATGCCGATGCCGGCGGAGGGCTTGCCGTTGAGCCGCGCCGACGTGGCATAGGTCTGCGCCCCGAGCTCGATGCGGGCCACGTCGCGCAGCCGCACCGACGAGCCGTCGGCGTTGGCGCGCAGCACGATGCTGCCGAACTGCTCGATGCTCGCGAGCTGCCCCTCCACCTGCACGGTGGCCGAGATGGCCTGATCCACCGGGTTGGGCAGGTCGCCGATCGTGCCGGAGGAGACCTGCGCGTTCTGTGCGCGAATCGCCGCGTTCACGTCGCCCGCGGACAGGTTCAAACTGCGCAGCTTCGCCGGATCGATCCAGATGCGCATCGCGCGCTCGGTGCCGAACAGCTGCGCCGTGCCGACCCCCGGCACCCGCTGCAGTTCGGGCAGCACGTTGCGTGCCGCGTAGTCGCCCAGCGCGATCGGATCCCACTTCGGGTCGTCCGAGCTGAGGATGGTGAACATCAGGAAGTTGGAGCGCGCCTTGTCGACCCGCACGCCTTGCTGGGTCACGGCCGCGGGAAGGCGCGGCGTGGCGCGCGACAGGCGGTTCTGCACGTCCACCTGCGCCAGGTCCGGATTGGTGTTCGGCGTGAAGGTCAGCGTGAGCGTGCCGGTGCCGTTGGCCTGCGCCACCGACTCCATGTACGCCAGGCCTGGCGAGCCGTTCATCTCCTGTTCGATGACCGACAGCGTGCTGTTTTCCAGAGTCTTGGCCGACGCTCCGGGGTAGGTGGCGGTGACGACGATGGACGGCGGCGCAACCGTCGGGTATTGCGCCACGGGCAACTGCGTGATGGAGACGATGCCCGCCACCACGACGAACAGCGCGATGACCCACGCGAAGATGGGCCGGTCGATGAAGAACTTGGCCATGGGTGCTGCACCCTCAGCGGCTGGCAGCCGAACCCGCCGGGGCGGCGGCGCCGGCAGAAGAGGCCGCGGCCGAGGCCGGCTTGGCGGGCGCCCAGGGCACTGGCTTCACCGGCGAGTTGGGTCGCATCTTCTGGAATCCTTCGACGATGACCTGATCTCCGGCGGCCAGGCCCTGGGTCACGATCCACTGCTTGCCCGCAGAACCCGCGACCTTGACCGGGCGCGGGCCGGGCTTGCCGCCCTCGCCGACGACAAGCACGGTGTCGCCTTGCGCGGTTCGCGTCACCGCCTGCTGCGGCAGCAGCACCGCGCCGGCGATCTCGCCCTGTACGAGTCGCGCGCGCACGTACATGCCCGGCAGCAGGCGGCCCGAGGGGTTGGGCACCTCGGCACGCAAGGTCACCTGCTCGGTGGTCGGATCGACGCTCAGATCCGCAAACAGCAGCCGCCCCTTCTGCGGTAGTTCGCTGCCGTCGTCGAGCACCACCCGCACGGCGGCCGATTCCGCGGGCGCCTTGCCCGCTCCCGCGACCTGCTGCCGCAGCCGGTCCACTTCGATGACCGACTGGGTGGCATTGACATAGACCGGATCGATCTGCTGGATCAGCGCCATCTGCGTCGCTTCGGCCTGCGACACCAGCGCGCCCTCGGTGACCAGCGCGCGCCCGATGCGCCCCGAGATCGGGGCCGTCACGGTCGCGTAGCCCAGGTTCAGCTCGGCCGTGCGCAACGCGGCCTTGGCCGCGGCCACGTCGGCCTCGGCCTGCGCCTGTGCCGCCTGGGCGTTCACGAAGTCCTGCTGGCTGACCGCGTTGGCCGCGCGCAGCGGTGTGTAGCGTGTCACTGTCGCGCTGGCCTGCATCAGATTGGCCTGGGCCTTGGCCAGCGCCGCCTTGGCACTGTCGGCGGCCGCCTCGTAGGGCGCGCGGTCGATCTGGAACAACGCCTGGCCTGCCTTGACCTGCGAGCCTTCATTGAACAGGCGCTTCTGGACAATACCGGTGACCCGGGCGCGCACTTGGGCCACTCTGACGGGCTCGACACGGCCCGGCAGCTCGGCCGTCAGCGGCGCCGTCTGGAATGCCACCGTCACCACCGAAACCTCCGGCGGCGGCGGTGCGGCTCCACCACCGGCCGGCGCCTGCCCCCCTCCGCCGCTGCCGCCACAGGCCGTGACGACCATAAGCGTGGCAACGCTGGCACAGGTCGCTACCCGCAGGCGGGCACGGGTCGTCGGTTGCTGGCCGCGGCTCATGGGGCCCGAGGTGGCTGGATGCATGGGATCGGTCCTTGTGGAGGCTGGTGGATGCAGTAAATACAAGCGCGAATGTATATTATCGTATGGAGTGCTTCGGTCCTGCAGGCACTCCGACCTGAGTTCGCCGATCTGCTGGAATCGCGTCGAGACGCACGCCAGCGCATCCTGCTCAGAACTGGAACAGCGTCAGGCCCGTCCCGACACTGGTCTGTCGGTGGTTGTAGTCCAGGAGAGATTCGCCGTAGCCGGAGAACACCTGAACGTACCAGCGCAAGCCCTGCGGCCGGCCGCGATCGACCGGATAAGTCAGGTCCCATTGGATCGAGCCTCGACCCGCGGACGCCAGGCGAGTGCGCCAGGTCACCTGCGCCGTGGCCAGTCCGGGCAGCCAGGCCGCCGCTAGTTCGGCGTCGCCAACGTAGCGGGCAATGTCCGGGTTGTCGTCGTTGGAGCCATCATTCAACCGACGGAACACGCGCAATACGAGTCCCAGTTCGCCGCGATCGACGCTCGCCGCGGCGTACACGCGGTTCCAACTGCGCGACAGCGCGCCGCTCTGCCCGTTGGACTGGTGCATGAGCCCGAGTTGCGTCATGCGCCAGTGCCAGCCGGCCCACAGAGGCGCCAGCGGCCGGGGCGTCGGTATGACGTAGATGGCCTCCGGCTGATAGTCGGTGCTGCGAAACGGCGACGACTGCTGCGTGTCCCAAAACTGCCAGAGCGAACGCTGCGTGTAGGCGAACCACAGATCGGCCTGCGGCAGCAGCAGCCCTTCGACCACCTTGGTCCGCAGCGAGATCTGGATCTTGGCATTTACCGACTTGTAGCGAAGTGCCGACGGCGCCGTCCCGCGCGTTGGCGTGGACGGAGCAAGATTCACGCTGGAGGTCCAGTGCGCCGGCAGAACGAAGTTGGGCTGATAGGTGCGGACGATGAACGTGCCACGCTTGGCCTCAGGCCCCAGTTCCCAGGTCTCGCCGGCCACGGCAGCCAGCATCTCGTCCTGACCCGGCGCCGGGCTGGCCGCCGGCCGGGTCGGGCGTTCGGCATCCACAGCGGCGCTGCGCAGGCCAAGTGCCGCGGTCGGCACGGCCGGGTCGATCCCGGATCGGTCGAATTCGGTGCCCAGGGCCGCGTCGTAGCAGGCCAGTCTTCTCGCGTCGTCGGCCTCGCGCCGGCACGAACTCAAATCGCCCTGGGCCACACAAGGCCCTGCGGTCATGGCCAGAACGCCGATCGACAGCAGCCGGCACACACCTCGAATCTCTTGCGATCGCTGGCTGGCCATCGTGATTGCAGTGAACGTTTGAGCGGCGTTGTTGCACGACACTGCTGGTCGCCCACCAGGCCGCCCGGCGGGCACCGCCATGAGCAAGGCGGCGCCAGAGATACAGGCACGAATGTATATTATCGGCTGAAACCTGCTCTTCTTGCAGGAGATTGGTCCGCACATGGCCCGCCGCACCAAGGAAGAAGCCCTCCAGACCCGCCAGGCGCTCATCGATGCAGCGGAGATCGTTTTCGACGCTCGCGGTGTGAGCGAAGCGTCACTTCAGGAGATCGCGGAGGTGGCAGGGGTGACGCGCGGCGCGGTCTACTGGCACTTTCGCGACAAGGCCGATCTGTTCAACGCGCTGATGGATCGCGCGATCCTGCCCTTCGAGCAGCGTTGGCTCGACGACAAGGCCGGAGCCCAGATGCCGCCGTTGCAGGAGGTGGAGGCCATCGCCGCCGACATGCTGCGCGCAACGAGTCGCGATGAACGGCTGCAGCGCGCCGTATCGATCTCGAGCCAGAAGCTTTCGTACGTGGATGAACTGGGTTCGGTTCGGGAGCGCCGCCTGGCGGTGCTGGCACGGGCCCGCAAGCGATTCGAGGCGCTGCTGCGCGAGGCACAACGTGCAGGAGCGCTGCCGGCGGACGCCCAGCCCACCCATGCAGCGAGAGCCCTGCTGGCCCTGGTCGATGGGCTGGTCGTGCACTGGATGCTCGATGGCCGCCGCTTCAACCTCTGCAAGGTGGGCGAGCCGGCGGTTCGGCACATGCTGGCCGGAATGGCCGTATCGCCGCCGGCCCGCCCGCCACGGGCGTAGTCGCGGTGTTCCGGAACCAGCGTTCCGAGCAAGGCATGACCACTGTTCTGCGCGATGCGACCGGCGCCCGCGACATGCCGCGCGCTTCGACGCCTCTTGAACCTGGATCGGGGAATTGAGCCATGCTTGATATTCCTTACTTCAAGTTGGCGGTTCTCGGCATCTTCGCCTTCTGCACAACCCACGTACACCGCCGCGGCAGTGTGCGCCTGCGCTTCTGGCGCCAACTCACCGACCACTCGACGTTCATGGCGCCCATCAACTGCGTCATGTACCTCTTCTCCGGTGTGCCCAACAGGCCCTTCCTCGACGCCGCGGCCTTCCCGCAACTGCGTCTGCTGGAAAGCCATTGGGAGAGCATCCGGGACGAAGCCTACCGGCTTGCCTCAGCCGGACAGATCAAGGCCTCCGACAAGTACGACGACGCCGGCTTCAACAGCTTCTTCAAGACGGGCTGGACCCGCTTCCACCTGAAGTGGTATGACGAGGCGCATCCGTCGGCGCGGGCACTGTGCCTGTTGGCGCCGACTGAAATTTGACCCACTTGAGAGGATCGTGCCGATCGAAATTTGA
>NZ_RCHJ01000039.1 GCF_004011805.1 Piscinibacter defluvii | reverse complement strand
GGGTCGAAGGAGCCGCCACCTCAGCTCATGCGTTCAACAGACTCCGGGACATCGCCCCTCCGGCCCGACCTGGTTGACGCGGCTGGTGTCGCCGCGGTCGAGCAGGCCGTCGACGTTGTAGGCCGGGATGTAGACCAGCACGGTGTCGCCGAGCGCGCGGCGCCTCGCCTCGTCCAGGCACAGGTCGCGCAGCAGCGCCATGCAGGCGTCGATGCCTTCCGGCTCGCCGGGGTGGATGCCGTTGTTGTTGAAGAACACCGCCCGGCCGGCCGCCTTCACGCGTTCGGCCTCGAACACGCCGTCGCTGCTGAACACGCCGGCGTGGATCGGCACGCCGCCGTCCGAGCGGCCGATCTCGCCGAACGCGAGCCACTGCGGGAATGCCTGCGCGAGGCGCTGGTGGAAGGCGATGCAGTCGGCCCAGGCGGTGGTCTGGTTGCCGTTGCCACGTTCGAAGGGGGTCTGCCAGTCGGGGGTCATGAGGCGGTCCGCACGAAGTCCGTCAAGTCTAGTCGCCGTTCATCCCGCGCCTGCCGCAGTTCGTCGCAATCCGGTGGGCGGGGCCGGGCGCACTGCCTAGAGTCCAGACCAACGACAACGCCACCCACGGAGCCCGCCATGATCGACCGCCTCTTCGCCGCCCTGCTGACCTTCGCGCTGCTGGCCGGCGGTACCGTCGCGATCGGCTCGGCGCTGCTGGCCGACGAGCCGCAGGCACGCGTGGTCACGCTGCCCACCGTCACCATCACCGGCCAGCGCGCTGGCGCCGCGATCGCGCAGAACGAACCGGTCGAACCGGCGACCACGCAGGTGCGCTGATCACATCTGCCGGAACAGGTGCAGGTAGCTGCGGCTGACGGGCAAGGTCTCGGGGCGGCCCTTCAGGCGCAGCTCGGCGGTCTCGTTCGGGCCGCGGTCGACCTGCGCCACCTGGTGCAGGTTGACGATCACCGAACGGTGCACCTGCGCGAAGCGCGCCGGGTCCAGTTCGTCGGCGAGTTCGCGGATGGTCTTGCGGATCAGCGCCTCGCCGCCCTCCCACACCACCAGCGTGTACTTCTCGTCGGACTTCAGGTAGACGACCTGCTCGACCGGGATCAGCCGCACGCTCGTGCCCACCGAGGCCTTGATCCACTGCAGGTGCGCCGCCGGCGCGCCGGCGCGGCGCTGCAGCTCGGCGGCCAGACCGTCGAGCACGGACTCCAGCGCGCTGTCCGGCGGCTCGGGCCGCGCCAGGCGCTCGCGCAGGCGTGACACCGTCTCGGCCAGGCGCGCCTCCTCGAAGGGCTTGACGAGGTAGTCGATCGCGCCGTGCTCGAAGGCCTGCAGCGCGTACTGCTCGAAGGCGGTGACGAACACGATCTGCGTGCGCCGCGCCAGCGCGCGCGCCGCCTCGATGCCGTTCACGCCCGGCATGTGCACGTCGAGGAACACGATCTCGGGCCGGTGCTCATCGAACAGCTCGATCGCCTCGCGCCCGTTGCGCGCCTCGGCCACGATGGCCAGCTCGGGCCACAGGCGCGCCAGCAGCGCGCGCAGGCGCTCGCGCAGCAGCGGCTCGTCGTCGGCGATCAGGGCCGTGGTCATGCCGCCCTGTCGGTCCAGGTGATCGTCGCCAACACGCCACGCGGCACGTTCTCGCTCAGCTCGAGCGTGGCGCCGTCGCCGTAGAACGCGGCCAGCCGCTCGCGCAGGTTGGCGAGCCCCGTGCCCGGCGGCGCGGCCTCGCGCAGGCCGACGCCGGTGTCGGCCACCTGCGCCTGCAGCCGGCCGTCGGGCAGGCGCTGCGCCTGCACGCGGATCGTGCCGCCCTGCTCGGCCGGGTCGATGCCGTGGCGCACCGCGTTCTCCACCAGGGTCAGCAGCGCCATCGGCGGGAAGCGCAGCGCGTGCATCTCGGCCGGCAGCTCGAGCTCGAAGCGCAGCCGGTCGGGCATGCGCATCTGCATCAGCGCCAGGTAGGCCTGCAGCAGCGCCGCCTCGTTGCCGAGCGTGGCACCCTCGTCGGCCAGGCGCGGCATCGCGGCGCGCAGGTAGGCGATCAGGCTGGCGAGCACCCGCGGCGCCTGCGGCGAGCCGGCCTCCACCAGCTGCTGCACGTTGGCCAGCGTGTTGAACAGGAAATGCGGCTCGATCTGCGCGTGCAGCAGACGCAGCCGCGCGTCGAGCGCCTGCTTCTCGAGCCGGCTGCGCTCCAGCGCGAAGGCGAGCGCCTGCGAGCGCGCCTGCGCATCACGCTCCCGGTAGAGGGCCCCGAGCGCCAGCAGCGGCGCCACCACCAGCACCACCGCAGTGATGAGCAGGAAGCCGGAGAGCCGGCCCTCGTGCCGGAACACCTCGAACACCTGGCCCTGCACGTCGGGCAGGTAGACGAGCCAGGTGGCCAGCGGCGCGGCCAGCATCAGCGCGGCCACCTGCACCATCCAGCGCGGCGCCCAGGCCGCCTCGAGCAAGCCGGCGGCGGTGTGCACCAGCAGCAGCAGCAGCGCGATCACCAGCATGCGCCCGAGCAGCACCGTGAACGGCGTGACGAAGATCGGGTTCAGCGCCACCGCCGCGAGCGTGGCCAGGCCGGCGGCGATCAGCGCGCGGCGCGGGTTCAGCGCCGCCAGCAGGCGGCGTGCGCCGAGCGGCGGCGATTCGGCGTCGAGGACGGCAGGCATGGCGCGACGATAGCGGCGCCGCGGCGCGCCCGCCACCGGGTCGGTGGCCCGATGCGACGGGCGGCGGTTATCGCGCCGCGAACGCCGTCAGCCGCGCACGAACGACGCCCGCAGCGCCTCGGTCAGCAGCACCAGGCTGTCCTGCAGGTGGGCGCGGGTCTCCACCGCCAGGCCGGGGCGCGCCGCGGCACGCTGCAGTTCGGCCTGCAGCCCGGTGGCGGCCAGCCGCACCAGGCTCACCGCATCGGCCGGCAGCGGCCCGGCGCTGCGTGTCAGCAGCGCCTGCACGCGCTTGAGGTGCTCGCGCTGCAGGTTGCGCCGCATCGGCTCGATGTCGCCGCCGCGCCGCAGTTCGCTCCACACCGCCTTCTGCAGCGTGCCGATCACCTCGTCGAGCGAGATGATGCCGCGCCGCTCGTTCTCCGGCAGGTACAGCGGCAGCTCGAGCAGGCGCGTCGCGGTGCCCGGGCTGAGCAGGCGGTCGAGCGCGCCGGTCTGCAGCTGCAGCACCGCGGCCGGGATGCTGACCGGCCCGCCGCGAGTCCACTCGCGGTAGTCCGGGCTCAGGCTGGCCAGGAACTGCGGCTTGAAGCGGAACGCGTCCACCGCGAACAGCCCGTCGGCCAGGAAACGCAGCGCCTCGCGCTGCTTGGCCGGCGGCACCGGCTGGTAGGCCGGCCGGCCGCCGCTCGCGCCCGGCAGGTCGCGCGAGGTCTGCATGCCGCCGACGTACTTGCCCACCAGCGCGGTCGAGACGCCGAGCGCGCTGAAGCCCGACAGCAGCACGCGGCGCTGGCGCGTCACGTCCTCGCCCGGCTGCGGCTGGCGCTCCTGCACGCGCTGCCACAGCTCGCGCGAGAGCGCCAGGCGGCGCCGGTAGTACTCGAGCGGGTCGCTGCCCAGGTCGAAGCGGTTGACCAGCGGGTCCAGCCCCTCGCCACCGCCGTAGCCGCCGGCATCGGTGTCGTCGGCGTAGGCCAGCAGCGGCTCGCTGCTGCGCGCGGCGATGCGCTGCAGCTCGTCCTTCTCCTGCCCCGGCTCGAGCGGCTTGTAGGCGTACTCGATGGCCCAGTAGTCGTACGGGCCGATGGTGGTGTTGACCAGCGCGCCGCGTTTCTCGCCAGCCAGCGCCAGGTTGTAGGGGCTGTAGTCCATCACCGAGCCGGCGATGCCGTTCTTCGCGGTGAACTCGGCGTCCTGCAGCTGCGCACGGGTGTAGACCGTCGAGGCCTTGAAGTTGTGCTTCAGCCCGAGCGCATGGCCCACCTCGTGCATGATGGTGTCGCGCACCACCGCCTGCGCGAAGGCCTCGACCTCCGGGCTGTCGGGCGCAAGTTCGCCGCGCGCCTCGAGCAGGTCGACGGCGAAGCCCATCTCGTGGGCGGCGGCCTCGGCGTAGTCGCACTGCGCGCCGCCCGCCTTGCTCCAGGGCAGCGCGATCGGCGTGGCGAAGGCCGGCGCCGCGCCCCCCAGGGCCCCGACCGTCTCGACCCGCACGCGCCGCGCGCCGCGCCCGAACACGTCGCTCATCATGATGTCGGCGTCGACGATCTCGCCGCTGCGCGGGTCGGTCTGCGAGGGCCCGCGGGCGAAGCCGGCGTCCGCACCGGTGAACCAGCGGATCGACGCGTGGCGCGCGTCCAGCGTGTCCCAGTCGGCGTCGTCGGGCTGCTGCTTCGCGACGATCGCGTTGCGGAAGCCGATCTTCTCGAACGCCTTGTTCCACTCCAGCACGCCCTCCTCCACCGCCTGGCGGTAGACCGGCGGGATGTTGCGGTCGAGCCAGAACACGATCGGCTGCTTGGGCTCCGACAGCGCCGCCGCGGGGTCGGCCTTCTCGAGCCGCCAGCGGTTGACGCGGTAGGTGCGCGGGTTGACCTTCAGGTCGTCCGACAGGTCGGTGACGACGTCGGTGAAGTGGCCCAGCCGCGGATCGGCCTCGCGCGGGCGCATCGGCGGCTCGGGCAGCGCGGCGAAGTTGTAGACGAAGCCGGCGAACAGGCTGCGCGCGTCGGGCAGCGTGGCCGGCGGCGCGGGCAGCGGCACCGGCGGCGGCGTCAGCGGCGGCACGGGGATGCGCGGCGTCGCGAAATGCATGCGCAGGTTCAGCGTGGTCAGGTCCGGCGTGACACGCACCGTCTCGATCGACGAGTTGGCGCGGTCCAGCCCGTAGGGCAGCCGGTAGGCCGCCTCGATCTGGGTCGAGTAGGCCGGCAGGTCGACGATCAGGAAGCTTGCATCGACCAGCAGCGACTTGCGCTGCGGGTGCTCGGCACTGGCCAGCGCGGCCGAGGCGAGCAGGCTGTCGGAGAAGGACTGCGCCACCGTGGCCTTCATCGCCGGGTTGCGCGCGACGAACTCGGCGTTCAGCGCGACCAGCTGAAGCTGCCGGTTCACCTGGCGGAAGGTGGCCAGCCAGGACGGCCCCATCGAGCCCGCGTACAGCCCGCGTTCGCCAACCGACGAGGCGATGTTGGCGCTCAGCAGGAAAGGCTGGCCCAGGCGCTCGGCCGGGATCTCGAGCCAGGTCTTCTCGTCCTTGCGCCAGACCGGGAAGAAGCCGTCCTGGCGCGTCGCGCCCTTGACCACCTCGTCGAAGGGCTTGGGCGCCCCCGGTTCGGGCCGCGCCGCCGCGGCGCCGGAGGCGGCGCCCGCGGGCGCGGCGGCCTGCGCTGCGGCCGGCGCGGCGGCCGATGCAGGCGCGGCAGCCATGGCGCCCGGCGGCTTCACGCTGGCGCAGCCGGACAGCAGCACGGCGGCGAGCCCGATCGGGCCGAGGGGGAACGGGCGCGGGAGGAAGGACGACGTCGACATCGGGGGCGGCGCTGAGCCGGTGACGCAGGGAAGCGGCGATTCTGCGACAAGCCCGCGCCACGCCGCCCCGGGAGAGCCCCCGCGGCGTGTGGCGGAACCCACGCGCGGCGGCCGCGCCGGCTCAGCGCCCGGACTCGCGCCGCCCGCGCGAGGCCCAGGACAGGCCCAGCCCGAGCAGCGCGCACCAGCCCAGCAGGCTCTGCAGCCGGCCCAGCCAGCGCATGCCCTCGGCCCAGTCGGCCTGGGCCGGTGCGGCGTTCGGCGGCACGCTCCAGGATGGCCCCGGGTCCTGGTGCGCCAGCGGCAGCAGGCGGTCGGCCGAATGGGCCAGCGCGCTGAAGCTCTCGTGCCGTGCCGCGCCCGGGCGCAGGCCCTGCTGCTCGGCGGCCCAGTAGAGCGCCGCGCCGCCCAGCCAGGCGGCCAGCAGCCAGGCCCCCAGGCGCTGCGGTCGCCAGCCGTACCCGAGCGCCGCGCCGTACAGCGCGTGTGCGCCGCGTGCCAGCCAGCGCAAGGCCTGCGGAAAAGAGCGGCCGATGCGCCCGATGCGCCGCAGCAGCCGCTCGCGCCGCAGCGCGACCTCGCTGGCGCTGTGGCGCTCGCCCATGCGCGCCAGCACCGCGATCAGGCGGCGCCAGGGATGGTGGCGGAAATCCTCGGCCAGGTGCCGGCCCGGCTGGCGTTCGAGCCAGGCGAGCCGGAACGGCGCGTCCAGCGGCGCGCCCTCGCCGAAGCGCGAGTAGACGAAGCCGTCCAGCACCAGGCGTTCGCCCCAGCTCGAATGGTCGTCCAGCAGCGTGCCGACCCGCGTGCCGGCGAACGAGGCCCCGGCCAGCGGCTCCTGCAGGCCGCTCAGCACCAGCGTGCCGTGCACCCGGGCGCGGTCCAGCACCAGGGCGGCGCCGTCGCCCCAGCTCGCGTCGCCGACGCGATCGAATCCGGCGCCGCTGCAGTCCAGGTCGCCGCCGATCTCGGCGCGGCGCAGGCACACCCGGCCGGCGGCGGCAAAGCCCTGGTCCAGCCGCACCTGGCCGCCGATCACGGCGCGGTCGAGCACCAGCGCGTCGCGCCGCACGCCGGCGGCGTCCACCGGGCCGTACAGGCGCGCGCGGCTGGCGACCAGGTCGCCGCCGATGCGCACCGACGCCAGACGCAGCTCGCCATGCGACTCGAAGCCTTCGTCCAGGCGCAGGTCGCCGCCGATGCGGGCCCGGTCGGCCACCAGCGGGCGGCGCGTCGATCGGTCGTGCTCGTCGTGCAGCACCGAACGCGACAGCACCAGGTGGCCGCCGATGCGTGCGCCCTCCAGGCGCAGCTCGCTGGCCACGCTGCAGCCGGCGTGCACGGCCAGGTCGTCGGCGACGCGGCAGCGCTCGGCGCGCAGACCGGGCAGCAGGCAGTCGCCGAAGCTCGCGCCGCCGGCCAGGCGCGCGCCATCCAGCCGCGGCGCGACCTCGAACACGCAGCGGTAGAACCACAGGCTCGCGCCGACCCGCAGGTCGCCCAGGTCCAGCGGACCCTCGATCCAGGCGCCGAGCAGCTGCACGCGGCGCAGCTGCGGCACCTGCGTCACCAGGCGCGCCAGCAGCGCGCCGCGCACCGCGACGTCCTCGCCGCGTTCGGCCGGGCGGCGCAGGCCCACACGCGCGATGTCATCGCGCAGCAGCGCCTTGAGCAGCTGGCGCTCGGCACGGCGCAGCGGCTCGAAGCCGGCCGCGGCGGCGACCAGCGCGGCAGACAGCTCGGCCGACGTCATGGCCGGGCCGCCCTGCCTGCGCGGTGCCGGCCGCGCAACCCAACGGCACGGCCGGAAAGTGAACTGTTCTTCATGGGATGGCGTGCGGATACCCGCTCAGGTAGCGATTCTGCGGTCGGGTGGCGGCGGACACGCCGCTGGCCGCTCCCGTGATCGGGGGCCGCGCCCCTGAGGCGCGGGGGCGGGTTCAGCCGGAGCGCCGGCCGAGCGCCGCGAGGGCATCGAGCAGCACGCGCACACGCGCCGGCACCAGGCGCCCGGGAGGCATCACCGCGCTGATCGGCAGCGGCAGCGGCCGGCAGCGCGGCAGCAGCTCGACCAGCTCGCCGCGCGCGATCTCGCGGTCGACCATGTACTCGGGCAGCTGCGCCAGGCCCAGGCCCAGCGCGACCGCGGCGACCAGGCCCTCGCCGTCGCTGATCTGCACACGCGCCGGCGGGACCAGCTCGACCGGCCGGCCGCGGCGGCGGAACTGCCAGGGCCGCGCCCGTCCGCTGGCCGGGAGCCGGAACACGACCGCGTCGTGGCCGGCGAGCTGCTCGATGGTGCGCGGCGCGCCGCGCCGCGCGAGGTAGGCCGGGCTGGCGCACAGCACCATCGCCTGGCTGCCGATGCGCCGCGCGACGAGCGCCGAATCGCGCAGCGCGCCGACGCGTACCGCGAGGTCCACGCCCTCCTTGACGAGGTCGGCATAACCATCCTGCAGGCGCAGGTCGAGCTGCAGGCCGGGATGGACGCGCACCAGCTCGGCCAGCAGCGGCAGCACGACACGGCGGCCGTACACGATCGGCGCGTCGACGCGCAGCCGGCCGCTGGGCGCCGCGCGCGTGCCGGCCGCCTCGGCCTGCAGGTCCTCCACCTCGGCCAGGATGCGCTGGCAGCGCTGGAACAGGCGCTCCCCGTCGGCGCTCAGGTTGACCTGGCGCGTGGTGCGGTGGAACAGCTTGACGCCCAGCGCCGTCTCGAGCCGCTGCACGGCCTTGGCGAGCGTCGAGGGCGCGCTGCCGAGCTCGCGCGCGGCGGCGGCGAAGCTGCCGTGCTTCGCGGTCTCCGCGAAGGCGACATAGGACTGCAGGCCGTTCATGAGGGGGCTCCGCGTGATTGCCGACGAAATGTCGTCAATGTTACGGCGTTGCCGATGCTTCTCCGCCGCCGCTCGCACCGGCAGACTGGCGCCACCGACTCGACGGAGACCCGCCATGTACGTCCACCCCCAGACCGCGCCCGAGGCCACGCCGCT
The DNA here is from genome assembly GCF_004011805.1 of Piscinibacter defluvii. GTDB lineage: Bacteria > Pseudomonadota > Gammaproteobacteria > Burkholderiales > Burkholderiaceae_C > Piscinibacter > Piscinibacter defluvii. Next base: position 21,007 of record NZ_RCHJ01000039.1, on the reverse strand, counting down.
GCCGGGCATCCGCCACGCCACCTGGGCCGCCGGCGCCGAAGGGCTGTCGCAGCTGAGCCTGTGGCACCAGTCGATCGCGCCCGGCGGCGCGACGCCGCCGCACCGCCACGGCTGCGACGAGCTCGTGCTGTGCAGCGCCGGCCGCGGCGAGCTGCACGTCGGTGACGCGGTGCACCACTTCGGCGCCGGCGACACGGTGACCATCCCGCGCGGCGAGCTGCACCAGATCGTCAGCGTCGGCGAGGTGCCGCTGCTGGTCACCGCGGTGTTCGGCGCCACGCCGGTGGACGTGCAGCTGCCCGACGGCACGCTGCTGGCGCTGCCGTGGCGCAGCTGAGCGCCTGGGGCGGGCCGATCGGCCCCTTGCGCCGGCAACAACCGGACGCACTTGCGGGCTCAAGACCGGCGCTCCCCGGCCGATGACACCGACATCGATCCGATCGCCCCACGAGGCCCCGATGTCCTCCGCCAGCCCTGCCGCCGTGAACGCCGCCTCCAACGCCAACCTGGCCAGCGTGCAGGGCACGGCCTCGGTGCTGGTGCTGAAGAAGGCCCTCGACACCCAGGTCGCCGGCGCGGTGCAGCTGGTCCAGAGCCTGCCGCAGCCGGCGCTGGCCACCTCGGGTGCGCTCGGCACCCGCGTGAACACCTACGCCTGAACCGCGCCGCGGCTCACTTCAGCGCCTTGAAGCGCAGCCGGTGCGGCCGCGCGCCTTCCTCGCCGAGGCGGCGCTTCTTGTCCGCCTCGTACTCCTGGTAGTTGCCGTTGAAGAACACCCACTGGCTGTCGCCCTCGGCGGCCAGGATGTGGGTGCAGATGCGGTCCAGGAACCAGCGGTCGTGGCTGATCACGAGCGCCGAGCCGGCGAACTCGAGCAGCGCCTCCTCCAGCGCGCGCAGCGTCTCGACGTCCAGGTCGTTGGAGGGCTCGTCCAGCAGCAGCACGTTGCCGCCGCGCGCCAGCGTCTTGGCCAGGTGCAGCCGGCCGCGCTCGCCGCCGGAGAGCTGGCCGACCAGCTTCTGCTGGTCGTTGCCCTTGAAGTTGAAGCGGCCGAGGTAGGCGCGCGAGGGCATCACGAACTGGCCGACGACGATGTTGTCCAGGCCGCCCGACACGTCTTCCCACACCGTCTTGTCGTTGGCCAGGCTCTGGCGCGACTGGTCGACGAAGGCCAGCTTGGCGGTCTGGCCGATGTGCACCTCGCCCGAATCCGGCTGCTCCTTGCCTTCGAGCATGCGGAACAGCGTCGACTTGCCGGCGCCGTTCGGTCCGATGATGCCGACGATCGCGCCGGCCGGCACCTGGAAGCTCAGGTTGTCGATCAGCAGCCGGTCGCCGAAGCTCTTCGAGACGTTCCTGAACTCGATCACGTCATTGCCCAGGCGCTCGGCCACCGGGATGAAGATCTCGTTGGTCTCGTTGCGGCGCTGGTAGTCGACGTCGGAGAGCTCCTCGAAGCGCGCCAGGCGCGCCTTGCTCTTGGTCTGGCGCCCCTTGGCGTTGGAGCGCACCCACTTCAGCTCCTCCTTCATCGCCTTGATGCGCGCGTCCTCCTTCTTCTGCTCGACCTCCAGGCGCTTCTCCTTCTGGTCCAGCCAGTCGGAGTAGTTGCCCTTGTAGGGGATGCCCATGCCGCGGTCGAGCTCGAGAATCCACTCGGCCGCGTTGTCGAGGAAGTAGCGGTCGTGGGTGATCGCCACCACGGTGCCCGGGAAGCGCTGCAGGAAGTGCTCCAGCCACTCGACCGACTCGGCGTCGAGGTGGTTGGTCGGCTCGTCCAGCAGCAGCATGTCGGGCTTGGACAGCAGCAGCCGGCACAGCGCGACGCGGCGCTTCTCGCCGCCGGAGAGCACGCCGATCTTGGCGTCCCAGGGCGGCAGGCGCAGCGCGTCGGCGGCGATCTCGAGCTGGTGCTCGGTGTTCTCGCTGCCGGCCGCGGCGATCACGGCTTCCAGCTCGGCCTGCTCGGCGGCGAGCTTGTCGAAGTCGGCGTCGGGCTCGGCGTAGGCGGCATAGACCTCGTCGAGCCGCTTCTTCGCCGCCATCACGCCGCCGATGCCCTGCTCGACCGCCTCGCGCACGTTCTGCTCCGGGTCGAGCTGCGGCTCCTGCGGCAGGTAGCCGATCGACAGGCCCGGCATCGGCACGGCCTCGCCCTCGATCTCCTTGTCGATGCCGGCCATGATCTTCAGCAGCGTGCTCTTGCCGCTGCCGTTCACGCCCAGCACGCCGATCTTGGCGCCGGGGAAGAAGGACAGGCTGATGTCCTTCAGGATCTGCCGCTTCGGCGGCACGATCTTGCCGACGCGGTTCATGGTGTAGACGTACTGGGCCATCGAGGTTCTCTTTCGCGGGGGTCTCGGGGCGCCAGGGAGGCGCCGAAACGCGGATTATCCGCAAGCGCGAAGACGCGCCTCAGCCGCCCAGGTGCAATCGCAACGCCGCCAGCAGGACTTCGGGCTCGATCGGGCGCAGCAGGTAGTCGTCGGCACCGAGCGCCAGGCCACGCTGGCGCGAGGCCTCGTCGCGCGCGGTGGCGGTCAGGAACACGAAGGGCAGCGCGTGCAGTGTCGGGCTGCTGCGTACCGCGGCGAGCAGGTCGAAGCCGCTGCCGCGGTCCATCATCACGTCGGAGACGACCAGGTCGACGCGCTGGCGCTGCAGGATGGCCAGCGCCTCGTGGCCGCCGGCCGCGGTGTGCACCGCGTAGCCGGCCGGTTCGAGCAGGCCGAGCTTGAAGTCGAGGTTGGCCGCGGTGTCGTCCACCAGCAGCAGGGTCAGGCCGGGCCGCGGTGCACACAGGTGCACGGGCATCTTTGCCGGTGCGGGCGGCGCGCCCGTCGCCGGCGCCGGCGACGGCACCGAGCCGGGCGCACTCAGGAACGGTGCCAGCGCCGCCATCAGCGCCACCGGCTCGATCGGCTTGGGCACATGGGAATCGAAGCCGGCACGCAAGGCCTTCTCCTGGTCGCCCACCATCGCATAGGCGGTCACCGCCACCAGCGGCACACGCGCCGTGGCCGGCTCGGCCTTGAGCCGGCGTGCCACCTCGTAACCATCCATGCCGGGCAGGCCGATGTCGCACACCACCAGGTCGGGCAGCTGTGCGCTGGCCCGTTCCAGGCCCTGCAGGCCGTCGATGGCCGTGTCGACCTCGTGGCCCCAGGCCTGCAGCAGGTAGCTCATCAGCTCCAGGTTGGTCGGGTGGTCCTCGATCACCAGGATGCGCGCCATGTCAGTTTTCCACGGCGGCTATCGCCACCCCCGACGCACGAAGCACAAAGGCCAGACCCAGCTTCCCGCCGCGGAACCGGCTCCGCCGGGCCGCTGGCGGACGGCCCCCTCGGGGGGTAGCGAGCGAAAGCGAGCTTGGGGGCCACATTTCACGCCTCCGGCAGGCGCAGCGCGAAGCGGCTGCCGACGCCCGGTTCGCTTTCGACGAGGATGCGGCCGCCCATCAGCTCGGCCAGCCGGTGCGACAGGTGCAGGCCGAGGCCGGTGCCCTCGCCCTGGCGCCGGCGCGGGTCGCCCACCTGCGCGAAGGCCTGGAACAGGCGCGCGCAGTCCTCCGCGCTGATGCCGATGCCGGTGTCGGCGACGCCGAACTCGACCTGCGCCGCATCGCCCTCGTTCACCCGCGTCACCGACAGCGTGACGCTGCCCACGACGGTGAACTTGACGGCGTTGTTGGCCAGGTTGATCAGCACCTGCTGCAGCGCGCGCCGGTCGGTGTTCAGCTCGAGCCTGCCGTCCACCGGGCCGGCCTCCAGGCGCAGCCCCTTGGCCTGCGCGGCCGGGCGCAGGGTCTGCAGCACCTCGTCGAGCAGCGCGGCGCAGGCCACCGGCTCGCGGTGCAGCTCGACCTTGCCGGACTCGATGCGTGCCAGGTCCAGCAGGTCGTTGATCAGCGACAGCAGGTGCTTGCCGCTGGCCTGCACGAGCTTGAGCTGCTTCTCCTGCTCGGGCGTCAGCGGGCCCGGCAATTTCATCAGCAGCAGGCCGGTGAAGCCGATCACCGCGTTCAGCGGCGTGCGCAGCTCGTGGCTCATGGTGGCGAGGAAACGGTCCTTGGCGCGGCTGGCGCGCTCGAGTTCGAGGTTCTTCTCCTGCAGCGTGCGCTCGAAGCGGCGACGCTCGCTGATGTCGCGGATCGCGCTCATCACCAGGCGCCCGCCGGGCGAATCGATCGGGCTCAGGCTGATCTCGACCGGGAACTCCACGCCGTCGGCGCGCAGCCCGTGCAGTTCGCGGCCCTCGCCCATCGGCCGCATTCGCGGCGCCACGAGGTAGCCCATGCGCTGCGCCAGGTGCGGCCCGCGCAGGCGCGGCGGCAGCAGGCACTCGATCGGCTCGCCGATCACCGCCTCGCTGCGGTGGCCGAACAGGGTGCGTGCCTGCTCGTTGAACAGCACGATGCGGCCGGTGCCGTTGACGATCACCACGGCATCCGGCGCATGTTCGAGCACGCCGCCGAAGCGCGCCTGCACCATGTCGGCATCCCGTTGCGCGCGGTGGCGAGTCGCGTCGGACAGGTGGCCGAGCAGGCCAGCCGGCCGGCCGTCGTGGCCGCGCAGCGGGTGCAGCCGGGTGTCGACGTAGATCGGCACGCCATCCTTGCGCCGGCGCAGCACCTCGTGCCGCTCGCCACCGCCGGCCAGGGCCTCGCGCTGCAGCGCGGCGTCGTCCTCGGCCTGCTCGGGCGGCACGATCAGGGCCCGCAGGCTGCGCCCGAGCGCCTCGTCGGCCGCATAGCCGAACAGCCGCTCGGCCGCCGGGTTCCACCACTGCACCACACCGTCGGGGGTGGTGGCCACCAGGGCCACCGGAGACTGGGCCGCGGCCAAGTTGGCGAAGTCGAATTCCATCGCAGATCCGGTACTTGACTCGGATCAATGTACCGTCCGGCCACGAGCCGGGCAAGCCGCATGGGCCGGTTCCGGCGGCCGCTCAGGGATTCTGTTAGCGTGTCCCCGATGCCGCGCCTGCTGATCCTGCTCTCGCTGTGCAATCTGGTGATCGGCACCGGCGCATTTGTCATCGGCGGGCTGATCGCGCCGATTGCCACGGACCTGCGCGTGCCGCCGGCCGCCGCCGGACAGGCGATGACCGCTTATGCGCTGTCCACCGCCGTGCTCGCGCCGCTGGCGCTGGTGCTTACCGGGCAGTGGCCGCGGCGGCGCGCGCTGGTGGCCGGGCTGGCGGTGTTCGCGCTCGGCAACCTGCTGTGCGCGCTGGCCGACAGCCTCGTGCTGCTGCTGGCCGGGCGCGTGCTGATGGGTGTGGGCGCGATGTTCACGCCGGTGGCTGCCGGGCTGGCCGTGGCGCTGGTGGAGCCGGCGCGGCGCGGGCGTGCGCTGTCGCTGGTGTTCCTCGGCATCAGCCTGAGCTACGTGGTCGGCGTGCCGCTCGGTGCGTGGCTGGGTTTCCGCCACGGCTGGGCGGTGCCGGTGGGCGCGGTGGCGGCGATCGCGGCCGCCAGTGCCGCGCTGCTGGCGCTGCTGGTGCCGCGCCACATCGACGCGCCGGGCGCGCGCTTCCAGGGCCTGGGCGGCCTGCTCGCGCGGCGCGAGGTGCTGTGGGCGCTGCTGCTGACGCTGCTGTACTTCACCGCGATCTTCGTCGTCTTCTCGTACATCGGGCCGGTGCTGCAGGCACTGCAGCCGATGAGCACCGAGCGGCTCTCGGTCACGCTGGCGCTGTTCGGGGTGGCCGGGGTGGTGGGCACGCTGGTGGGCGGCTGGGCCAACGACCACTTCGGTGCGCGCAGCTCGCTGACGGTGCAACTCGCCGTGCTGGCCGCGATGATGGCGCTGGTGCCCCTGACACGCGGCTCCTACCCGGCCATGCTGGCCGTGTTCCTGGCCTGGGGCGTGGCTGGCTTCGGCATGATGGCGCCGCAGCAGTCGCGCCTGGCGGCGCTGGATGCGGCGCAGGCGCCGATGCTGCTGTCGCTGAACACCTCGATGCTGTACTTCGGCACCGCGCTGGGCGCGGCCATCGGCGGCCCGGCCTCGCTGCTGGTGGGCTTCGACCGGCTGGCCTGGGTCGGCGTGCCGTTCGCGGTGGCGGGCTGGCTGGCGCTGCGCCTGGGCGGCAGTACCGCACGCCGCACGCAACCCGCCTGACGGCGAGGTCGTCGGGCGCCCGGTACAATGCGGGCCATCAGCCCAGCCTCCAGTCACTGCGTGCTGACGTCGTTCCGACCCGGGCTCCCCGCCCGCCGCCCCTTCTGCCTGCGACTGGCGCCCGATCCGCGGCGACAGGCCGACCTTCCAAGAAACCCGATGTCCTTCGACACCCTCGGCCTTGCCGAGCCCCTGCTGCGTGCCATTCGCGAACAGGGTTACACCACGCCGACGCCGATCCAGGCCCAGGCGATTCCCGTCGTGCTGCAAGGCGGCGACCTGATGGCCGGCGCGCAGACCGGAACCGGCAAGACCGCCGGCTTCGTGCTGCCGCTGCTGCAGCGCCTGATGAAGTCTCCCGTGGCGCGCGACCCGCGCAGCCGCATCCCGATCCGCGCGCTGATCCTGACGCCCACGCGCGAGCTCGCCGCCCAGGTGGAGGAAAGCGTGCGCGACTACGGCCGCTACAGCGGCCTGACCAGCATGGTGATGTTCGGCGGCGTCGGCATGCAGCCGCAGATCGACAAGCTGCGCCGCGGCATCGACATCCTCGTCGCCACGCCCGGCCGCCTGCTCGACCACCACGGCCAGCGCACGCTCGACCTGAGCCACGTCGAGGTGTTCGTGCTCGACGAGGCCGACCGCATGCTCGACATGGGCTTCATCCACGACATCAAGAAGGTGCTGGCCATCGTGCCGCAGAAGAAGCAGAGCCTGCTCTTCTCCGCCACCTTCAGCGACGAGATCAAGGCCCTGGCCGACCGGCTGCTCAACAAGCCGGCGCTGATCGAGGTCGCCCGCCGCAACCAGACCGCCGACACCATCGCGCAGAAGGTGCACCCGGTGGGCCGCGAGATGAAGAAGGAACTGCTCGCGCACCTGATCTCCTCGAACGACTGGCACCAGGTGCTCGTCTTCACGCGCATGAAACACGGCGCCAACCGGCTGGTGGAGTACCTGCTCAAGCAGGGCATCACCGCGATGGCGATCCACGGCAACAAGAGCCAGAGCGCACGCACCAAGGCGCTGGCGGACTTCAAGAGCGGCTCGCTGCAGGTGCTCGTGGCCACCGACATCGCCGCGCGCGGCATCGACATCGACCAGCTGCCGCACGTCGTCAACTACGAGCTGCCCAACGTGCCGGAAGACTACGTGCACCGCATCGGCCGCACCGGCCGCGCCGGCGCGCAGGGCGAGGCGGTGTCGCTGGTGTGCGTGGACGAGAACGGCTTCCTGCGCGACATCGAGAAGCTGATCAAGCGCGAGATCCCGAAGGAGATCGTGCCCGGCTTCGAGCCGCCCGCGCACGAGAAGCCCGAGCCGATCGTGCTCGGCCGCATGGTGATCGGTGAAGGTGCGGGCCGCGGCGGCCGGCGCCACCACCAGCCGCAGCAGAACGCACCGCGCGGCGGGGGCGGTGGTGATCGCGGCCGCGGCGGCGACCGTCCGCGCCACGAGCCGCGCAGTGCGGCGCCCGCCGCGCGACCGGCCACGACCCATGGCGGCCACGTGCCGGCCCATGCGCATGGCCGGCCGGCCGGCGGCGGCAACGCGCGCCCGGAGCCGCGCCGCGACGGCCCCAAGCCCCAGCCGCGCCTGACCCAGCCCAAGCCGCGCTGAGGAGGCGATGAGCACGGCCATCGCGGCGGGCGCGGACGCGCCGCTGTGGCAGTTCGGCGCCTTCGTGCGCGTCTGGTTCGCGCGCCTGGTGGGCACCGCAGGCAACCAGATGCTGATGGTGGCCGTGGGCTGGCAGCTCTACGACCTGACCGGCAGCGCCTGGGACCTGGGCCTCGTCGGCCTGCTGCAGTTCGCCCCGGCGCTGCTGCTGGTGCTGGTGGCCGGCCATGTGGTGGACCGTTTCCACCGCGCGCGCATCCTCGCGCTGTGCTTCGGCACGCAGGCGGCGGTGGCACTGGTGCTGGTGCTGGCCAGCACCCAGGGCTGGGCCGGGCGCGGCCTGCTGCTCGGCCTGTCGGTCGTGCTCGGCGTGGTGCGCGCGTTCCAGATGCCGGCCCAGCAGGCCATCACGCCGCTGCTGGTGCCCGCCGCGGTGCTGCCGCGTGCGCTCGCCTTCAGCTCGGCCGGCACGCAGGGCGCGATCATCGCCGGGCCGGCACTCGGCGGCTTCGTCTACGTGGCCGGCGCGGCCGCGGTCTACGCCAGTTGCACCGCGCTGTTCGGCCTGGCCGCCGCACTCGCGCTCGCGGTGCGCTACCACCACGCGCCGCGCGGCCCGCAGGCCATGACGCTCGATTCACTGCTGGCCGGCGTGCGTTTCGTCGCCGGTCGGCCGGTGGTGCTGGGCGCGATCTCGCTGGACCTGTTCGCGGTGCTGCTGGGCGGCGCGACCGCGCTGCTGCCGATGTTCGCCAAGGACATCCTTCAGGTCGGCCCCTGGGGCCTCGGGCTGCTGCGCGGGGCGCCGGCGGCCGGTGCGCTGTGGATGTCGCTGCTGCTGTCGCGCTGGCCGGTGCGCCGCCGTGCCGGGCGGCTGCTGCTCGGCGCGGTGGCGGTCTACGGCGCGGCCACCTTCGGCTTCGCGCTCTCCACCTCGTTGGCGCTGTCGATCGGGCTGCTGGCCGTGAGCGGCGCGGCCGACATGGTCAGCGTCGTGATCCGCCAGACCCTGGTGCAGCTCGAGACACCCGACGAGATGCGCGGCCGCGTCAGCGCGGTCAACTCGGTGTTCATCGGCGCCTCGAACCAGCTCGGCGAGTTCGAGTCCGGCGCCACCGCGGCGCTGCTCGGGCCGGTGGGCTCGGTGGTGCTGGGCGGGCTGGGCTCGATCGCCATCGCGGCGCTGTGGTTCCGCCTGTTCCCGGCGCTCGCCCGGCGCGACGCACTGGTCGAGGCACGACCATGATCCTGCATGTCGACGACGACCTGCTGGTCGCCGACAAGCCGGCCGGCCTGCCGACCGTGCCGGGCCGCCCGGTCGAGCTGCACGACTGCCTCTGGACCCGCGTGCAGGCGACGTTCCCCGAGGCCCTCGTCGTGCACCGCATCGACATGGGCACCTCGGGCCTGGTGGTGTTCGCGCGCACGCCGGACGCTCAGCGCGGGCTTAACCTCGCGTTCGAGCAGCGCCGCGTCGGCAAGACCTACGTGGCGCTGGCCGCCGGCCGCATCGCCGAGGACCAAGGCGAGATCGACCTGCCGCTGATCGCCGACTGGCCCGCACGCCCGCGCCAGAGGGTGGACCGGGTCCACGGCAAGCCCGCACTGACGCGCTGGCGCGTGCTCGAACGCCATGCGGAGCAAACGCGCGTCGAGCTGACACCACTGACCGGCCGTTCGCACCAGCTGCGCGTGCACCTGGCCGCGCTCGGCCATCCGCTGCTGGGCGACGCGCTCTACGCGCCGCCAGCGGTCGAGGCGCTGATGCCGCGCCTGGCGCTGCACGCGCACACGCTCGCCTTCATGCACCCGCGCGCGGGCACGCCGCAGGTGTTCAGCAGCGCGGTGCCGTTCTGAACCTCCGAGTCAGATCAGGGCTCCGCTGGAGCGCTCCCCGCGTTCGTAGACCACGTGGGCGCGGCCCACGAGCAGCGGGTCGAGCGCGCCGATCTGGTCCACGTCCTTCAGCGTGTAGGGCAGCTTGTGCAGCACGTAGCGCATCGCGTTCAGGCGCGCGCGCTTCTTGCAGTCGCTCTTGATCACGGTCCACGGCGCATCGGCCGTGTCGGTCTCGAAGAACATGCCCTCCTTGGCCTTGGTGTAGTCGTCCCACTTGTCGAGCGAGGCCATGTCGATCGGGCTGAGCTTCCACTGCTTGAGCGGGTGCGCCTCGCGCTCCTTGAAGCGGCGGCGCTGCTCCTTGCGGCTGACCGAGAACCAGAACTTGATCAGGTGCAGCCCGCTGCGCACCAGGTGACGCTCGAAGTCCGGGCACTGGCGCATGAACTCCTGGTACTCGGCGTCGCTGCAGAAGCCCATCACGCGCTCGACGCCGGCGCGGTTGTACCAGCTGCGGTCGAACAGCACGATCTCGCCGGCCGTGGGCAGGTGCTCCACGTAGCGCTGGAAGTACCACTGGCCGCGTTCGATCTCGCTCGGCTTCTCGAGCGCGACCACGCGCGCGCCGCGCGGGTTCAGGTGCTCCATGAAGCGCTTGATCGTGCCGCCCTTGCCGGCCGCATCGCGCCCCTCGAACAGGATCACCACGCGCTGGCGCGTCTCTTTCACCCAGGCCTGCAGCTTGAGCAGCTCGACCTGCAGCAGGTACTTCTGCGCCTCGTAGTTCTTGCGCGACATCAGGTACCTGTAGGGGTAGCCGCCGCGGCGCCAGTCCTCGGCCAGCTCTTCGTCGCGCTTGACGCTGCGCTGGCCCGCCACCGCGTCGATGCCTTCCAGCAGCGCGCGCCGCAGCACCGCGGCATCGTCGGGCGCCGCGCCCTCGAGGATGGCGCGCAGGTGCGCGCCGGCGGCCTCGGCACCGTCGCGCTTCAGGATGTCCTGCAGGGCCGCCACCTCGGCCGCCTGCTTGGCCTTCACCGCCTCGTCGACCACCGCGGCGCCGAGCGCGCGCGCGTCGGGGGCCTCGACCACGTCGCCCTCGCCGACGCGGCGCAGGCGGCGCGCCGGACGGCGCGCCGGCGGGGGGTTGGAGGTCTGGGAACGGGCGGTGTCCGGATTGCGGGCCATGATCGATGCTCGGTCGGTCACAAAACCGTCATCCTGCGTCGCGTCAAGACCGGACCGGTTGACCTGTCGCAACCCGGTGGCCTGCCGGGCCCCCTAGCCTGCCCGCATGAACGCACCGACCCTGGAATGGTCCGAGGCGCTGCAGCTCGAGCTGCCGCAGATGGACGACACCCACCGCGAATTCGTCGACCTGCTGGCCGCGGTGCAGGCAGCCGACGACACCGACCTGACAACCCGCTGGAACACGCTGGTGGCCCACACGGTCGAGCATTTCGGCCAGGAAGACCGCTGGATGCGCGAGACAGGCTATGCCAGCGGCAACTGCCACGCCGTGCAGCACCAGGTGGTGCTGCAGGTGATGCGCGAAGGCGCCACGCGTGCCGCCGCCGGCGACCTGCCGCTGCTGCGCCTGATCGCCGGCGAGCTGGCGCAGTGGTTCCCGCAGCATGCGCAGAGCATGGACGCGGGCCTCGCGCTGCACCTGCGCAGCGTCGGCCACGACCCGGCCACCGGCCAGGTCGCGCGCCCCGACGCCCTGCCGCGCAGCGAGATCACCGGCTGCGGCTCGTTGTCCTGTTCCTAGGAGTCTGCGCGGCAGATCAGCGCGGCTCGTAGAGCGGGTGCGCGGGCAGTTCGTCCAGCCGCAGCACCGGCGTGACGCAGGCGTCGACCGGCTCCAGCAGCGCGGCCCAGTCGGCCATCGTCCGCGTGCCGAACAGTTCGGCGAGCTCCGAGCGCAGCGCCATCGCCGCGGCGCTGCCGGGCCGCTGGCCGAGGGTCCAGTGCTGCGCGGCCCACTGCGGCCGGCCGATGGCCTCGCACAGCGCGCGCCAGAACTTCAGCTCGAGCGCGCCGACGGCCAGCAGCCGCCCGTCCATGCAGCGGTAGACGCCGTAACACGGGGCGCCGCCGGACAGCAGGTCGCGCCCCGGCTCGGGCATGCGGCCGGTCGACTCGAGCGCGCTGCGTGCCAGCACATGGTGGCGCCATACTTGGTGCGTCATCGAGACGTCGACGAAGCGGCCGCGGCCGCTGCGCTGCGCGGCCAGCAGCGCGGCGAGCACGCCCTCGAGCGCCGCCTGCGTGCCGCCCATCAGGTCGCCGATCTGGAAGTTCGGCAGCGCCGGCTCGCCATGCGTCGTGGCGATCTGCTCGAGCACGCCGGCCATCGCGATGTAGTTGATGTCGTGGCCGGCACGCTGCGCCCAGGGCCCGCGCTGGCCGTAGCCGCTGATGGCGCACATCACGAGCTTCGGATTCAGCGCCTGCAGCGCTTCCCAGCCGAGGCCGAGCCGGTCCATCACGCCGGGGCGGAAGCCCTCGATCACCAGGTCGGCCTCGCGCGCCAGCGCGAGGAAGCGCTCGCGGCCGGCGCTCGAGCGCAGGTCGATCTCCAGCAAGGTCTTGCCGGCATTCATTGCGCGAAATGCATGGCTCGGGCGCTGCGCCGCGATGTCGTCGTCGCCGCGGCCGATCTCGCGCAGGCCGTCGCCCTGGCCCTCGGCGAGCGGACCCTCGATCTTCAGCACCTCGGCGCCGAGTTCGGCCAGGTGCCTTGTCGCCAGCGGCCCGGGCAGGAGTCGGGTCAGGTCGAGCACCCGGATGCCCTCGAGGGGCAACGGGTCACTCAACGAAACACTCCCTCACGCATCCACTTCGTCGCGACCCACTTCTCGCCCTCCACCACCGGCGCGCCGCCGTGCAGCGTGCGCGAACTGGGGTGGGCGCGGTCGTAGCTGAAGAACACCGCATGGCCCTTGACCGGGGCGACTTCCAGGTGCACGTCCGGGAAGGTGGTGCCGCCGCCGACCTTGGGCGTGTTCAGGTACATCACCAGCGTGCCGACGCGCTGGCCGCCGCGCTTGAGGATGGTGGGCGTGCCGGGCTGGGCCGGGTCGAAGTAGTCGTAGTGCGGCTTGTACTCGGCGCCGGGCCGGTAGCGCAGGATCTGGATGCCCTCGCCGTTCTCCACCGGCCAGTTCACCAGCGCCGCGATGCGCGCCTCGATGCGCTGGCACAGCGGGTTCTCGCCGCGCTCGAAGAACATGCCGTCGCTGGTGCGCGCCGCGTTCACCTCGCTGGCGCCGGTGTCGGTCTTCACGGTCTCGGACCGCGCCAGGCGCCGTCCGGCCAGTTCCATCAGCTCGTCGCACTCGGCGTGGGTCATGAAGTTGCCGAACACCACCACGCGCGGGTTGCGCATCGCCAGCACGACGTCGACCTCGCGGTCGCCGGCCCAGAGCTTCGAGGGCATGCCCCCGGCGGCCGGCAAGGGCTCGGGCACCGGCACCGGGTCCGGCAGCCGGTTGGCCTGGGCGCGATCGTCGAGGAAGCCGCGCAGGGTGTCCTCCAGCGCCGCGATCGCCACGTCTTCCTGCCAGCCGCTGGTCTTCATCGACGCGAGCACGGCCTCCGGCTGAACGCCGGCACGCGCCTGCTCGATGATCCATTGGCGCAGTTCGGGGGTGATCGCTTGAGCACTCATGGCGCAAATTCTGCCGCAGCACCAGGCCCGGATTGTTGCTCGATGTCAGCGCCCCGCGCGCCACAGCGGCGCGAGGAAGACCAGCCCGATCGCCGGCCCGACGGCCAGCCAGGGCAGCACCTGCGCCAGCGGCAGTGCATGCGCCAGGTCGACGAACAGCACGATGGTCGCCGTGGTGATCGAGAAGCCGATCGCGTTCACGAAGGTCAGCACGCTGCCCACCATCGCGCGCGGCGCATTGGCGGCGGTCAGGGCCGAGAACTGCGGCGAATCGCCCACCGCCGTGGCGCCCCACAACAGCAGCCAGGCCACCCACAGCGGCGTGGGCGCCTCGAGCATCCAGGGCGCGAGCAGGCCGCACAGGCCGCTGCCGGCCAGCATCGCGCCGGCCACGCGCGCGCCGCCCAGGCGCGCGGCGAGCAGCCCGCCGCCGGCGCAGGAGACGAAGCCGACCGCGATGGCACCGAACACCCACCACGACACGGCCGCGCCGGCCCAGCGCTGCGCCACGATCAGCGGCAGCAGCACGAAGAAGGCGTACAGCTCGCCCATGTGGCCGAAGTAGCCGAAGGCCGAGGCGCGCACCTTGCGGTCCTGCCAGATCACCGCCAGCGCCCGCGGCGTGATGCGCGCCGCCGGCGCGAGGTGCGGGCCGTCGGGCACCCCCAGCGCCATCGCCAGTCCGCCGGCCGCGGCCACGCCGGCCACCGCGAGCATCACGGCCTGCCAGTCCCACTGCGTGCCGAGCGCACGCAGCGCGAACGGCAGCGAGGTGCCCAGGGCCAGCGCCCCCACCAGCATGCCCAGCGCCCAGCCGAGCCCGCGGTCGTACCAGCCGGCCGCGATCTTCATGCCCACCGGGTAGATGCCGGCCAGCGCGATGCCGGTGGCGAAACGCAGCGCGAGCAGCGTGTCCAGGCGCGGCGGCAGCAGCGCCGTGGCCGCGGCGATGGCGGCACCGGCCAGCGAGCTGGCCAGGAACACCAGGCGTGGCGAGAAGCGGTCGGCGATCGACAGCAGCGCGAAGGCGAAGGTGCCGGCGATGAAGCCGAGCTGCACCGCCGAGGTGAGCCAGCCCACCGCCTCGGCCGGCAGGCCGGCCTCGCGCTGCAGGTCGGCCATCACGGCGTTGATGGCGAACCACAGCGAGGTGCCGGCGAACTGCGACAGCGCGATGACCGGGAGGATGTGCCCCGGCTTGTTCATGCGGCGCGGCGCCGGAACACGAGTCGATCGGGCGTGGACACGCCGGCGTCGAAGGCATAGCCCTCGGCGTCGAAGCCGGCGAGCGCCTCGGGCGAGTCGATGCGGTTGAGGATCGCATGGCGCGCCATCGCGCCGCGCGCGCGCTTGGCGAAGAACGAGACGATCTGCCAGCCGCCGGGTTTCCAGTCCTCGAACACGCACTCGACCACGCGGGCCTTCAGTGCCGGGCGCAGCGCCGCGCGGCTGTACTCCTGCGAGGCGAGGTTGACCACCACCGGCGCGCGCTGGCCGCGCTGCAGCCGGTTCAGGTGCGCGGCCAGCATGTCGCCCCAGTACGCGTACAGGTCGCGCCCGGCCGGGTTGCGCAGCGCGGTGCCCATCTCGAGCCGGTAGGGCTGCAGCCGGTCGAGCGGGCGCAGCAACCCGTACAGGCCCGAGAGGATGACGAGGTGCTGCTGCGCCCAGCGCAGGTCGGCCAGCGAGAGCGTCTTCGCCTGCAGGCCGTCGTAGACGTCGCCGTCGAAGGCGAGCACCGCGGGCTTGCTGTTGTGCTCGGTGTGGCGCGGCCGCCAGGCCGCGTAGCGCGCGAAATTCAGCGTGGCGAGCGGGTCCGACAGGTCCATCAGCGCGGCCACCTGCGCCGGGGTCTGCGGCCGCAGCAGCCCGATCAGTTCGGCGGCACGGTCGACGTATTGCGGCCGCGTGGCCTCGGCGAGGATGTCCGCCGGCACCGGCGTGTCGTAGTCGAGCGTCTTGGCGGGGGAGAGCAGATACAGCATGGCGCGCGATTGTGCCGCCCCGCCTCGATCGCCCGGCGGCTCAGCGGAAGTCGCGGCTGCGCGCCACCAGCCCCTGCAGCAGCGGCGTGTGGTCGACCAGCTTGAGCGCCACCAGGTGCGCGACCTCGCCCTCGCGCTGCCAGCGGCCGTAGACCGTCAGCAGCCGCGCGCCGACCAGCGGCCGGTGCTGGGCCTGCGCGACCGTCGGCCAGACGATCACGTTGACCGCGCCGCTCTCGTCCTCCAGCGTGACGAAGATCGTGCCCTTGGCCGTCTCGGGCCGCTGGCGGTGCGTGACCAGGCCGCAGGCACGCGCCAGGCGGCCGTGCGGATAGTCCTTCAGCACCGCGGCGCTCTGCACCTTGAAGGCGGCGAGTTCCTGGCGCAGCAGCGCGAGCGGATGGCGGCCGAGCGTGAGGCCGAGCGCGCGGTAGTCGGCCAGCATCGCGTCGACCTCGCTCGGCGCGGCCAGCAGCGGCGCCTGCCCCTCGTGCACGCGGGTCTCGCGCAGCAAGGCGGTGGGCCGCGTGTCGACCCCGGCCACGGCCCAGGCGGCCTGGTGGCGGTGACCGGCCAGCGAGCGCAGCGCATCGGCACGCGCCAGCACGTGCAGGTCGTGCGCGTTCAGCGTGGCGCGGCGCGCCATGTCCTCGACGCCGTCGAACGGCCGCTCGGCGCGCGCCTGCACGAGGCGCCGCCCGGCCTCCTCGGCGAAGCCGTCGATGCGGTTCAGGCCCAGTCGAACGGGGCGCAAGCCCTCCCCCTCGCCCTCGAGCGTGCATTCCCAGTCGCTGACCGCCGCCTCCACCGGCCGCACCTCGACGCCATGCGCCCTTGCGTCGCGCACCAGCTGCGCCGGCGCGTAGAAGCCCAGCGGCTGGCTGTTGAGCAGCGCAGCGAGGAAGGCGTCCGGGTGGTGCCGCTTGATCCAGCAGCTGGCATAGACCAGCTGGGCGAAGCCGGCGGCATGGCTCTCCGGGAAGCCGTATTCGCCGAAGCCCTCGATCTGGCGGAAGATGCGCTCCGCATACTCGCGCTCGTAACCCTTGTCGACCATGCGGCCGACGAGCTTCTGATGGAACGGCCCGAGCCCGCCCTTGCGCTTCCAGGCCGCCATCGCGCGGCGCAGCGCGTCGGCCTCGCCGGGCGTGAAGTCGGCCGCGAGGATGGCGATCTGCATCACCTGCTCCTGGAAGATCGGCACGCCCTTGGTGCGCGCGAGCGCGGGCCGCAGCGCGGCGGGGTAGTCGAGCTCCTCGTCCGGCTTGCCGCGGTTCTTCAGGTACGGATGCACCATGCCGCCCTGGATCGGCCCGGGCCGCACGATCGCCACCTCGACCACCAGGTCGTAGTAGCAACGCGGCCGCAGGCGCGGCAGCATGCTCATCTGCGCGCGGCTCTCGATCTGGAACACACCCACCGTGTCGGCGGCGCAGATCATGTCGTAGGTCTGCGGATCCTCCCGCGGGATGTCCTGCATGCGGAACTCGCGGCCCTTCTTGCGGCCGATGTCGATCAGCGCCCGCCGCAGCGCGCTGAGCATGCCGAGCGCCAGGATGTCGACCTTGATCAGCCCGAGCGCGTCGAGGTCGTCCTTGTCCCACTGCACGACGCTGCGGCCTTCCATGCTGGCGTTCTCGACCGGCACGAGCTGCTCGATCTGGTCGCGCGCGATCACGAAGCCGCCGGGGTGCTGCGACAGGTGGCGCGGAAAGCCGATGAGCTCGCGCGTCAGCTCGACCCACTGGCGCACCAGCGGCGCCTCGGGATCGAAGCCGTTCTCGCGCAGCCGCTCGGCACTGACGCCGCGTTCGTCGAACCAGTGGTGGCCCTTGGCGACCGCGGCCACGCGCTGCTCGTCGATGCCGAGTGCGCGGCCCACGTCGCGCAGCGCGCTGCGCGGCCGGTAGCTGATGACCACCGCGGTGAGCGCGGCGCGGTGCCGGCCGTACTTGCGGTAGATGTACTGGATCACCTCCTCGCGGCGCTGGTGCTCGAAGTCGACGTCGATGTCGGGCGGCTCGCGCCGCTCGGCGCTGATGAAGCGGCCGAACAGCAGCGTGGCCTGGCGCGGATCGACCTCGGTGATGCCCAGGCAGTAGCACACCAGCGAGTTGGCCGCGCTGCCGCGGCCCTGGCACAGGATGCCCCGCTCCTCGCGCGCCCAGCGCACGATGTCGGCCACGGTGAGGAAGTAGGGTTCGTAGCCGAGCTGGTGGATCAGCGCCAGCTCGTTCTCGATCTGGCGCTCGAACTCCTCGGGCAGGCCGTCCGGGAAACGCCGCGGCACGCGTTCGTAGGTGAGCTGGCGCAGCCAGGAGGTGGGCGTGTGGCCCTCGGGCACCAGCTCGCGCGGGTACTCGTAGCGCAGCTCCGCCAGCGAGAACGTGCACGACGCGGCCAGCGCCACTGCGTTCTGCAACCACTCCGGTTCGTACAGCAGCGCGAGGCGGGTGCGGGCACGCAGGTGCTGCTCGGCGTTGGACGCGAGCACGGCGCCGCACTCGGCCACGGGCTGGTTCAGCCGCGTGGCGGTGAGCATGTCCTGCAGCGGCTTGCGCGAGCGCACGTGCATCAGCACGTCGCCGGCGGCAACGATGCGCAGGCCGGTCAGCGCGGCGACGCGGCGCACGTCGGCGCGCAGCCGGTCGTCGCCCGGGCGCAGCAGCAGCTCGAGCGCGATCGCGCAGCGCTCGCCATCTTCGAACCAGGTCTTGAGCCAGCGCGCCTGGGCGAGCAGGGTCTCGAACGGTTGCGAGGCGTCCGGCACCAGCAGCGCGAGGCAGCCCGGCAGGCCGGCGAGGAAGGGGGCGCTGGGCACGCCGCCTTCGAGATCACCCGCGTGCGCCAGGTACTCACCCTTGGGCGCGCGCCGGCGTGCGACCGTGATCCAGTGCGACAGGTTGCCGTAGCCGCGCCGCGACCGGGCCAGCAGCACGAGGCGCGCCGCGGCCAGCGGGTGGGCCGGCGCGGGGGCGGACGCGCCGTCACCCGGCGCGGGCACGAGCCGCATCTCCGCGCCGATGATGAGGCGCAGCGTCGGCGGCGGCAGCTCCTGCTGGCGGCAGCGCTCGCGCTCCTCCTCGAGCGCGAGGTGCGCGCGCACGACCCCGGCGAGCGAGCCTTCGTCGGTGATCGCGAGCGCGGCATAGCCCAGCTGCGCGGCACGCAGCACCAGCTCGCCGGGCTGCGAGGCCCCGGTCAGGAAGCTGAAATTGCTTCGGCAGTGCAGCTCGGCGTAGGCCGGCAGGCCGCGGGGACGGCGCGGACGCTCGGCGACGGCGGGCGCGTCGGGCCGGTCGGGGGTGACAGGTAACACGGCGGGTCGGGTTCACGGGCGAAGCGGCCCGGGTTGGCGGGGCCCGGGTACGGCGGCCAGGAGAACGCCGCGCCGGGCGGCATCGCGGCGCCGGGCGAGAGCTGGTCCAGCGGGCTGCGCACCGCGCCGCCGCCGAGCTTGAGCACGTGCGTGTAGATCATCGTCGTGCTGACGTCGGCATGGCCGAGCAGTTCCTGCACGGTGCGGATGTCGTAGCCCGACTGCAGCAGGTGCGTCGCGAAGGAATGGCGCAGCGTGTGCGGCGTGGCCTGCTTGTGGATGCCGGCCTGCTGCAGCGCCTGGCGGAAGGCACGCTGGAAGGTCTGGTCGGAGAGGTGGTGGCGACGCGGCGTGGGCGGCGCGGCGTCGTCGGCGCCGGCCGCGCGGCCCAGCGGACGGCTGCGCGGATCGATCGACAAGGTGAGCTGCGGGAAGACCCAGAACCAGGCCCAGGACTCGGCCGCGCGCGGGTACTTGCGCTCGAGCGCGAAGGGCACCTGCACCCCGGGCACGCCCGCCGCGCGATCCGCCTCCCAGAGGGCATGGACCTGCGCGAGCTGGCGGCGCAGCGGGGCCTCGAGCGCCGCGGGCAGCATCACGACCCGGTCCTTGCCGCCCTTGCCCTCGCGCACGACGATCGCGCGGCGGTCGAAATCGAGGTCCTTCACGCGCAGGCGCAGCGCTTCCATGATGCGCAGGCCGGTGCCGTAGAGCAGCTGGCCGAAGAGGTGGAGCACGGGCAGGTGCGCCAGCCCGGCCAGCACGCGCGCCACCTCGTCGTGCGAGAGCACCACCGGCAGGCGCGCCTGACGCTGCGGGCGACCGATCTCGTCCATCCACGGCATGCGCTGGTGCAGCACCTTCTGGTAGAGGAACAGCAGCGCCGAGAGCGCCTGCTTGTGGGTGGCCGGCGCGACCTGGCGCTCGGTGGCCAGCCAGGTGAGGAAGGCCTCGACCTCGGCGCCGGACAGCTCCGCCGGGTGGCGCAAGCCGTGGTAGCGGATGTAGGCCCGCACCCAGTGCACGTAGGCCTGCTCGGTGCGCAGGCTGTAGTGCATGTAGCGGATCTGCATGCGCAGCAGATCGAGCAGACGCGCGGGGCGCGGGCCCGTCACCGGGCCGGCAGGGGGAGCTTCCATCGTGGACGGCCTTGGGCTGAAGTGATACTGTATATATATACAGCTTTCTCGCGCCCACCTCAAGCACCCATGTCATCGAAGTCGCCCCGCCCGCTCCCACGCGCGCCGCAGACGCCGCGGCCCGATGCCGACGACTCCCTGGCCTTGCACCACGAGCGCGACCCGCGTCCGGCCGTCGCCGGCAGCAAGCTGCGGGTGATCAAGACGATCGCTCCCGAAGCGCGCGGCGCGAAGGCGCTGGCCGATGTCTACGGCGAACAACTGGTGTGCATTCGCCATCGCCTCGACCCCAGCGGCCGCGTGCGGCTCACCACGGTGGAGGTGGTCATCTCGGCCGCGCGCCTGCAACTGCGCCCGAGCCCGACCGTCGCCGTGGTGCTGCCGTTCGACGCGCACGCGCTGCGCCAGCGCGTGGCGGCGGCCGGAGGCCGCTGGGACCCCATCGCCAAGGTCTGGCGCCTTCGCCGCGCGACCGCCATGGCGCTCGGCCTGCGGAAAAGAATCCGCGAGTGAAAGGGCGGCAGATCCGGACGCCCTGGGTCAGGTCTGCCCACCTGCGGTCAGAATCGACTACCGTTGTGTGCTGTCGAAAGCACGTTAGGCGCCAGATGCCACGCACTGCCCTCCGTCGCGTCATTGCGAAGCGCACCTACGATCTCGCCAACGAGATCGGCACTAGTAGCCGCCCAGTCATGCTCGCGTTCTCAGCGCCAGTACGCGAACCGGGCTCAGGTTCCTTTCGGTGCTTCTTCCGCATCGCCGGTCTTCAGTACCCAGTGCTCCGCTACGCGGTAGGCGCCGATGCAGTCCAGGCAGTGCTACTGGCGACCGTGAATGCGGCTTCCCTTCTGTACGCCTCCAACGAGTGGAAACAAGGGCGATTGACGCAACACGGGAGCAGAAACCTAGATCTTCCTGCCGTCAGTCACGCTTTCGGTGACGTGGTACCAGACAAGACGCTTGTGCTTGTCGTGTAGCGCCCGCACAGAGTCACTCAATTGCGCGCCGCAACCAAACCTCGACTCCCATGCAGTTCCAAGCTCATGCACTCTGCGCGTCCAGTGCGCAGCCCGGAGACTGACGCCTAACCCTTCGCTGGAGCGGGACCTCCACCGGCATGGCACTTGGCCCGCGAGGCGCTCGCTGTCATCATCCGCCTCGCGGGCCAAGTGCCATCCCGGCGTCGGCCCCTCAGCTCAAACGTTAGGCCGCACAGCCACCTTCTCGTGACACTCGCCCTCTCGTTTGCCGACTCCGAAGTTTCGTCCGTCGAGGCAAGCGACAGCAGTCTTCGCATCCGCTTGTC
>NZ_RCHJ01000038.1 GCF_004011805.1 Piscinibacter defluvii | reverse complement strand
TGGAGGCGCGGGCCGGAGTCGAACCGACCTACACGGATTTGCAATCGAGCGGCGCGCTACCCGCGCAGGTTGCTTCCGAGGTGAGGCGCCGGCGCGCGTAGCGCGGATTGAGCATGTTTCGCGCCCTGGCGGGCAAGAAGTTCCCCACCTTCTACCGCGCCACGCACGCCGGAAGCGCCTCGAGCAGCTGCCCGACGTAGGCCTGCAGGCCGATCAGCTTTCGCTCGGCGTCGTCAGCAGCTTCCGCCACCTCAAGAGCCGTTGCCGCACAGCTTCCGACCACGACCCGGGCACCGGCGGCTCCATCAGCTCGGCCGGCGGCGGCTGCACCAGAGGCGGCTGCACCTGGTTCGGCGGCGGCGGCAAGGTCGCCGCGCAGCCGGTCAAGCTCAGCACGAGCGCCAGCAGCAGCAGCCGCGTCACGCTTGCGCAGTCGGTCGTTCGCATCGGCCTGCTCCTTCGCCGCCTTCGCGGCCTTCTGTTCTACCTCGCGCGCCTGGCGCTCGTGGCTGGTGGCCTCGGCGTGCGATTGCGCGCTGGCGGCTGCTGCAGTGGCCGCGACCTCGTGGCGCTGCGCCTGCCAGCGATTCCAGCCGCCCCAGGCGAGCAGCGCGGCAATGACCCAAGCCGTCAGCGGCACACGGCCGGCGAGGCCGAGCAGCGCGCGTATCACGTTCCGCCCTCGGCGCCGCAGTCGCGCTCGCGATACTGCGGCATGTCCGGCAGCGGGATCACCTTGCCGGCGAGATCGTGGGTGCAGTCGCTCAGGTAGATGATCTCGCCTGGCTGGGCGCCGTTGCAGCCGACGTAGGTGTGGCAGATGGTGCATCGCCAGCTGCCGTGATCATCGTCTGGATGGGCGCGGTGTTCTTGGCAGATGAAGCAGTCCGCTGGGCTCTTGCCATCGGCATAGTGCCCGGTGCGCACGAGCACGCTTGGCCCGAACACCGGCCGCTCGACATCGCCGTTCCAGGTCCAGCGCGGGCCCGGCCCTTGACCAGTCCACACGGTGTGCGCCTCGCGGCATCCAGCACACCAGAAGGTCAGGCCGCCGCCGGCGACGTTGCGGAGCTTGCTCGACAGCGCGCCCATCACGCCCACCCCTCCGCGCGCTGCCGGCGCCGCTGCTGCATCACCATGACGCCCACCGCCATCAGCGCGGCCGCGAGCAACATCCCTGGCGGCACGCCGACGAACTCGGCGAACTGCTGCACCGCGGCCTTGACCGTGCTGAACACGCCCGAGACCTGCTGCAGCTGGTCCGCGGCCTGCGTGGCAGCCGTCAGCGCGCCCGCGCCCACCGCCGCGGCGCCACCGGCGTTGATCGGGCTCCGCGCGATCGGCGATTCACCGTCGACGACCTGCGGCATCGGCACGTCGGCGTCGTCGTCGGGCTTCAGGTACAGCGCCGCCTCGCGCGCGCGGCGCGCTGTCAGACCGGGCAGCTCCTCGAGCTGGCCGGTGCGCGGGTTCCGCGCCTTGTTCCAGAGGCCGAAGGCGCGGGCGGCGGCCTGCCGGTTGCCGGCGTTGTGCTGCCGCAGCACGGTCGAGCGTGCGAACGCGGTCGGCCCGATGTTGTAGGCCAGCGAGACCATCGCGGCGAGCTCGTCGTCGGTCGGAGCGTCGGTGCACAGCGCGCGCACGCGCTCGGCGAGATCGGCCAGGCTGTCGCAGAGACGGCCGTCGGCGTACTCCTTCGTCCACTGGGTCGTCGGCCCGACGCCGTCGGTCTCGCCCCAGCCGCAGGACCAGCGACCGGCCCAGCAGCGATAGGCGCGCAGCCGCAGGCCTTCGCTGTTCGCGATCTCGTACACGCCGGCCAGCGCGATGGGCCAGGGCAGCCTCGGGTCAGGCAGCGGGCG
This sequence comes from Piscinibacter defluvii, assembly GCF_004011805.1. GTDB lineage: Bacteria > Pseudomonadota > Gammaproteobacteria > Burkholderiales > Burkholderiaceae_C > Piscinibacter > Piscinibacter defluvii. The sequence continues at coordinate 29,589 of NZ_RCHJ01000038.1, read as the reverse complement.
CATGCGAGCCTCCGCCGCACAGCCTTCGCAGCAGCGCGTCGGCCGCCGCGATCTCGAAGTCCTTCATCTCGCGCCAGCCGCCCAACTCGTCGCGGATCTGGCACGCGTGGACCTCGGGCATGTAGTCGATCTCGGCGATGCGGTGCTCGAGGAACTGCGGGCACTCGGCCAGTTCCACGGCGCGGCCGCGCAGCTTCGCCACACCTGAGCTGCCGGTGAAGCGCAGCCGCGTGAAGTAGAGCCAGTCGCTCATGGCGCGTCGCCCTGCGCGTCGACGCCGCGCTGCTTCACGAGGCGCCCGGCGATGCCGAACAGCAGAACGCTGACGGTGATCCACGGCACCCAGCTCGCCGGGACGACGGCCTTGATGGCCTCCGGATGCGTCTCCCAGGCCACCTGCAGCACGCCGGCCGCGGCCATCGCCTGCACCGAGAACATGCGCCACGCGCGGCGCCACTGCGGGATCAGCTTCATGGCTTGCCACCCTTCTCCGCCGCGTTCAGCCTGGCCTGGATGCCAGTCAGCGTCTTGTCCACCGAGGTGATGGTCTCCTGCACCTTGCGCACGTCGGCCTTCGGCTCGAACAGCGACTCCTTGGCCAGCTGCTTGTCGATCAGGGCAGAAGCCTTGATCTGCTCGATCTCCAGGCGCAGAGTCGCGCGGTCAGACTGGTATGTGGCGTAGGCCGATGCGAAGCCGCCCACCAACACGACCAGCTGCATCACGGTGCCGCTCGACACGGTCGGGTCGAAGCGAAGTAGCTTGCGGTGCTGCCGCCGATCTCCGCTGAGGGGCATCGGCTCGGTTTCGATGTCGCTCATCTCGTCTCTCCAGTGCATTCATGGTTTCGTGGTCGTGGCCGGCGGAGGTGGGAATCTCGTGTTCATGGGGTCGGCCGCAATGACCCGGCGCAGCGCCTCGAGGTTGTGATCGGCGGTCACGCGAAGGTGTGACCTGAAGCGGGCCACGTCCGACGTGTGGAATCGCAGATCGAGTTCGTCGAGTGCCTTGATGGACGCCTCGTAGCTCACTGCGCGGCCGCTGGGGTGCCTCTTGCGCATAGGGCCACCTTCCCGGTTTCGAAGAGAGGGCCGAACGAGGCCCACACGTCGGCGCCGCTCGCCGCCGTCGGCTTGCTGAGGTCGCAGGGTTGGCCAACCTCGGCGCGGCCCACCGCGGCTGTGCCGCGAACGCCGTTGGCCAGCAGGTAGACAGGGCGTGTGCAGCCAGTCGGCAGGGTGCACGCCGGGTTGACCTTGACCGCGTGGGTGTAGACGGGAGGCGGGGGAGGCGGCGGCGGCGGGGTATAGAAGCTCGCCAGGTCAGCCGCCAGCAAGGCTCGCAGCTCGGCGCAGGCCAGCCCTCTCGGCGAACTCGGCTCCGTCACCTGTGCACCATCGTTCTCACGGCAGTGGTAGGCCAGCGCATTGGCATCCCACCACGCTCCGTAGACTTCGCGCTTCGTGGAGCCGATCAACTTCCGACCGAGGTCGGCCATCGTGCGTCCGACCTGTCCGCCGATGTCCGAGGTGCACTCGCCGTGTGCGCAGATCAAGGACATGGAATAGGGCTCGCCCTGCGCATTGCGGCACCAGCCCCAGCCGTACCAGCCGCGGTCGCCGCGCAGCGGGCCGGTGATGGTCGAGCCTGGGAATTGGTCACCGTAGAGGCCTGGGATGCAGGCCGGTGCAGCCTGGGCTGGCAAGAGGTGCCAGAGCAGCAGGAACAGGAAGAGGAGTCGTTTCATCGTTGGGCACCTCGGGAAGGTCAGGAAGGGTGCGCAGCGCGCGCAGCAGCGCGGCACGCGAAGGCGTGCGCTGGCGGCCCGTTCTCGGGTCGATGCAGGCACGGATGAGGTCGACCAGGTCGCGCCTCGCCGCGCGGAGCGCAGCGCGGTCCGCGTCGGAGAGGGCGCAGGTCATGGGATCAGGTACTGCCAGCTCGCCGACGCCAGCACGGCGCCGGCCGGCGGGACGAAGGTGAGCGCGAGGTCGTACTGGCCGCGCACGAGCAGCACGCCACCGGTCCAGGTGGTGGAAGAGACCAGCGGGACGTCGAGCTTCCACAGGCCCAGCGTCGGGTCGTGGAGGGTGATCACCGGCGCCGAGCTGTCCGGCGCAGGGCTGCCAGGCGTGGGGATCCAGGTCGTGGTCGGCGCGTCGCCGCTCACCGAGATGGACGCTGATAGCACCGTGCCGCTGGCAGTGCGCTCGACGCGCCGGCGTTGCAGCCATCCGGTGGCGCCGGTGATCGTCAGCACCCCGGCGCCGGGCGGCGCAATCTGCGACCCGGCGGCCGGCGGCGTGGTGCCGGCGATGTCGTCGCCGAACAGCCACCACTCCACCTCGCCGGGTGGCGGCTGCACGACGATGCGGCCGACCTCGATCTCGAGGATGTCGCCGGCCGGCGCTTCGCTCTCGATCACGCCGGCGCGGATGAAGGCGCGCTTGCCTACATCCACGCCCGAGCCACGCACGCGCAGCAGCGAACCGGTGGCTACGTTGCCAGGGTAGCCGGTCGCGTCGCCGGAGCCGGGCAGCTCGACGCTGCTGGTGTCGTCGGCGTGGATCTCGACCACGGTGCCGACCAGCACCTGCGGCAGCGGCAGCAGCGCACGCAGGCGGCGGTAGAGGTTGGTGCTCATGGGTTGGCCTTCGCCCAGAGCAGCGCGCGCATCTGGCTGATGCTGGTGCACGGCCAGCGGTGCATGCCGGTGGGACGGCGGCGCCAGATGTAGGGCGCGCCTGGCACGTAGACGGCACCCTGACGCGCCAGGTCCCAGTACAGCATGACCTCCGGCGCGTAGTGCCCGCGCGGCAGCCTCGCGATGCTGCGCCGCGCCGCGGCGGTGTCGCACAGCACGAGGTGATGGATGTCGAGAGGCCGGCGGAAGTGTGCGGCGCGGTCGTACGGCTTTCGGGTCGCCACGAAGGCAGTACCGTCTGGCTGCGCCACGATCTCGTCGGTGTAGGCAAGCGGCGCGCCGGCGCCCTGGCAACGCTCCAGCACCTCGAGGTAGTCGCGCGCCAGGTCGTCGTCGTCGTCGAGGAAGAAGAAGCTGCGCGTGCGCACCTGCATGGCGGCTTCGAACCGCCCGTGCTGCAGCTCGGCGGCGTTGCGGATGACGCTGCGGTGCACCAGCACCTCGATGCCCGGCCAGGCCCGTGCGTAGGCGCCGGCCGACAGCACCACCGCGGTGATGCTCATGGCGACGGCCCCCAGGTGAAAGTGTCATAGAACGCGTCGGCTGCGACGACCTCGATCGTCGCGACAGACCCGCCGTCGACAGTCGCGCCCAGCACCAGCAGGCCTGGGTAGGTGTTGGGCGGGAAGCCACCGGCGTTCGCCCACTCGACCTGTACGCGACCACCGGACAGCGGCGTCAGCGTCGGCGACGGATCACCGGAGTTGACCGGCGTCCAGGTCGGTGACCAGCTGACGCTCTCGCCGGCGAAGCCGACGACGCCCGCGTACATGCTGGTGTTCACGATGATCGGCTCGAAGCCGAAGACGAACTGCGCGAACCCGCTGTTCGCGTGCGCGGCGGTACCGTCCGGGTCGGTCACCAGGTCGAGCCAGCCGATGGCGGCACCGGCGGGCGGCGCCGGCGGCGCGGCCGGCTCCTCTTCCTCGACCGCCGACGTGCCCTCGGCGTAGCCCAGGTGCCGCTCGAGCGTGACGGTCTGCATCACGCTCGGGAACGCCACGTCGACGGTGATCGCGCGAACGACGCCCCACCACTTGGAGAACCCGTCGAACACCCGGCAGAGCCAGCCCAGCTCGAGCACGCCTGGCGCCCCTGCGTCCGTCAGCACCGGCAGCGTCATGCGCACGATGGCTTGCGGCCCGGCAGCGCCGAGCTCGGCCACGCCGCGCTGCTGGGCAGCGACGCTGTCGGTGATCAGCAGGTCGGTCACCAGCGGCGCCGCGCGCTCGCCGGCGGTGCCGGCCAGCCTGACCAGGCACGTCACGCCCTGCTGCTGGCCGGAGACGTAGATGCCGTCGTAGGCTGGGCGGTCGCTGCGCTCGAAGCTGTCCGTCATCACGGCCTCGACATGGATGTCCACGTCCGGCGCGGTCTCCGGCCACTCGTTGGGCAGCAGCCGGTAGCGCGGCATCACGGCGATGCTGTTGGCGTTGCGCGCGCTCCGCAGTACAGCGCCGACAGATTCGGCCACGCGCTGCACCACGGCCAGCGGCGATCCGCTGAAGGTCCACACGCGGTCTGGAACCGGCCAGTCCTCGAGCTGCCACTCCAGCTCGAGGCCGGTGAAGACCTGGGCCTGCTCAGCGATCTGCGCCGCCGTCGTGGGCCCGTCGTTGACCCAGTTCTGCACGAACTGGTAAGGCTCGCCAGCCAGTATGGTCAGGCTGCGGCCGGTGATGCGCACGCCCGAGCCGGCGAACTCGCGCGAGCGCTGCACGCTCTCGGCCACGAAGATCCACTGCATTCCGTCGATCGTGATGTCCAGGATCGGCAGCTCGTCGCCGGTGGTCAGGCGCTCGAACAGTGCCGCCGGTCCGGCCGCGCTGAGCGTCCAGCACACCGAGGCCTCGTCGCAGCTCAGCGACATCGACTCCAGCTCGACGGGGAGCCCGTCGCGCTGATCGATGACGGTGACGACGTGCGCCACGTCGTAGACCGCCTGACGGGGGATCACGAAGTCGGCGACGGTGTTCGGGCCCGTCGGTGTGCCGCCCGGCGGGGCCGGCGGCGCCGTCCAGGCGCCGCCGGTGCTCCCGATGGCCGTGGCATCGTCCCACGGCACCTCGACCAGCGCCGCGACAGGCGCGCCGTCGTCCCAGGGCGCCTCGACGGTGGTGGAGACGTCGGCCACTCAGACGCTCCCGCGCAGGTCGACCGTCACGCCGTCGGCGCCGTTGGCGGCGCCCGGCGAGACGCAGCGCGCGAGCCAGAACGGCTTGCGCGCGCCGAGCGTGTTGAAGCGCAGCACGTTGCCAATGCCCCAGCCTGAGCCCCATCCATCCTTGTCGATGGTGAAGTAGGGCTGGTTCGTGATCGGGTTGAGCGGCGCGAAGTCCGCCGCGGTGCTGCCGGTGGCGATCTGGCCGAAGCTCTCGCCGATGAGCTTGAAGGCGGTGCTCGAGGTGAACACGATCGCCCAGCGCTCGGTCTCGGCGCCGATGTTCTGAACCGCGATCGGGAACGATGTGACGTCGTACGCAGCGTCCGGCGCGCCGCCGATCAGCGTGTCGCTGAAGACGCGCGTCCAGGCCTGCTGTTCGAAGACGATGCCGACGGAAGCCTGCATGTCGCCCAGGTCGACGATGGCGCAGATCTTCGATCCGCTCGGGAAGCTGTTGACCAGGGCCGACTGGAAGGTGATGGTGCCGCGGTAGTCGATCGACTGGATCAGCGCCAGCTCCACGGTGGCGCCGTTGCGCAGGATCACCTTGTCGCCAGGACGGAATATGGGGACCTTGCCGTAGGCGTAGCGCAGGCCTTCTGACGCGAGACCGTTCGGCGCCGCCGGGTACGGTGTGACGTTCGGGATGGCACGCGCGTCGAGACGGTCCACCTCGACACTGTTGGTGCCGCTCGTGGCGGTGAGAAGAGCCACGGCCACGCACTTCGGTGCCTGCGGGTTTGCCAAGATTCCGGCCCACCGGTTGACCGCCGTGGAACCCCAGTTCGGCACCGGAGAGAGGACCACCGGGCCTACCGAATCGACGGTGAAGACCCCGCGCGGCAGTATCGCGCCGCCGAACTCCGTCTCCACCTCCGTGGTCACCGGAGTTCCCCCGACGATGGTGGTGACCGTGTTCAGCAACCCGATGACGATCCGGGCGCCAGCGCTGGGCACCGGATTGAATACCCCGGTGCCGGAGTCGTAGGTACCACCGGCGGCTGGATCCTTGACGTAGGGAAACCTTGCCAGCGCCGCCGCGGCATCGGCACGCGTGGTCGTGTGATCACCCCAGGCGAACGCCACCACGTCCACGTTGCCGTCGGCCGGCAGCGTCGTGAGGTCGATGCCGGCCGTGAGCAGCGTGTCGTCGTTCGCCGAGAGCACCGCGCCGTAGACCTTCCGCATCTGCACGCGGCCGGCCACGTGGTCTGCCTCGGCGATGTTGGGGAAGACGTTGTTGCCGACCCCGTCCTGCACCAGCGTGGCCGACATGCGTCCGCCGCCGTAGGCCTCGTCTACGTAGCGCTGCGAGGCGAAGAGCTTGAGGTTCGAAGAGAGGATGGCCATGGTGCGTCAGACCTGCATGAGGTGGAGCGTGAAGTAGTAGAAGTCGGCGGCCGCCGGATCGCTGAACTCGGCCACCGGCACGGCCTGCAGGCCACCGGCTTCCCAGTCGACCATCACGGAGTAGCTCGTGCCGCGGAAGGACAGCGTCATCGTGATGCCCGCCTGCTCGACCAGGGCCTTGAGCGAGAGCAGCGCGCTGCGCGCCATCCAGGCGAAGTTCTCTCCGCCGGCCAGCGTGATCGCACGGCCGGCCGCCTTGGAGCCGGCCTCCACCAGCAGCGCGCCGGTGACGCTGTAGCCGCGGCGCTGCGCCACCTTGGGCCAGCTGCACTCGTCCGGCCACGTGAGGTCGTCGGGCAGCGTGATGGTCGTCGCGCCGTAGGTGAGCGTGTTCATGGGTCAGCCGCTGATGTTGATGCCGGCGGAGCGCGCGGCTGCCGCCAGTTGATCCATGAAGGACGTGAGGGCCGAGGCGTCTGCGGCGCTGGAGACGCGCACGTCGGTCGACGAGCTGCCGATCTGCAGGCGCACGATCTGCACGTTGGTGGTCGTGGCGCCCGAAGCGGCCGCCCGCGCCGCAGCGTTCTGCCGGGCGATGCGGTCCGCCTCTGCCGCGCGCCGCTGCAGCTCGGCCTGCTGTCGGTTGGCACCGAGCGGGCTGTAGCCGGCACTGCCGTTGCGGATGAGGCCCTGCTCCGCGGCGCTCTCGTCGGTGATCTCCAACAGGCCAGGGCTCGGGGCGACGTAGAAGTTCGCCGGGTCGGGAGCCGGGCCGCCCGTCAGCGCGGCGTTGCGCTGGGCGCGCTGGAAGGCGGCGTTGTCGAAGGTGTAGCCGTCCGGCACGTCGATCTGCCGCGAGACCGTGAAGCGCTGGCCGTCCGGGCCCAGCGTGAAGCCGCTGCTGTCGACGTTGCCGAGGACGCTGAGGTCTGCGGCCTTGCGCGCCTTCGTCGCCGCGTCGTAAACCGAGGACAGCGATGCCGCCGTCTGGGTGAGCTTCGAGTTCAGCTGATCGAGCGCGCTGCCGATGCCCGAGAGGCTGCCGGCAGCTTGGTTGAACGCCCCGCTCGCCGCGTTGCCGAAGTCGATCGCGGCCTTGCCGTTGGCGTCGACCTCGATACGCACGTTGCGCATCTGCGCCTCGACCTTCAGCCAGTCGGAGACCTGCCCGTTCGACTGCTTGATCAGCTGGGCCGCCAGGTTGCCGAAGGCCTGCTGCAGCTCGGAGGTGCTGAGCTTGCCGCTGGCCTTCAGCCGCTCGTAGGCCTGGATCGAGGCGGTGACGCCCTTCGACGTGCTGTCCTCGAGCTGCACGCCAAGCTGCCGCGCGTCGGCCTGGAGCTGGCGTAGGTACGGGGTGACCTCGACGACCTTCTGCTTCAGCTTGTCGAGCGAGCCCTCGAAGGCTGCGGCCATCTGCGGGTTCGCGGCGATGATGTCCTTGATCGCCTGCTCGACCTTGCGCAGGTCCCGATCGGTCTCGCCGAACTCGACGGCCTTGTCGATTGCCTTGACGAAGGCGTCCTCGAGGCGCTTGCCGGACAGCGCGCCTTCCTCGCCGAGCTGCGCGATGCGGCCGATCAGGTCTTCGACCGCGCGCTGCGTGCCGGCCGCCTGCGTCGCAGCGTCCAGCGACCGAGCCACCGCGCGCTGTGCATCCTCGCCGGCGAGGCCGAGGCGGTTGATCGCGTCGTTCAGCGCGGCGACGTCGTTGATCGCGCTGTTCGCGGCCTGGCTGAAGCCGGTGCGCAGTTCCTCGATCGACGTGCCCGCGCGGCGCAGCGCCTCGGCGTCGATGGCGGCGACGGCCGCCGCGAACCTGCGGGCGCCCTGCTCGCTTTCGTCGAACGCGGCGCGCGCCTGGATGCGGAAGACGGCGAGGTCCTCGCCCTTCAGCGCGCCGGCGAGCGCCTCGCGCACCTGCTGGCCGGTGATCTTGCCCTGCTGCGCCAGCGCGTCGAGCGCGGTGATCGCGTCGCGGATGCCGGTGAGGTTGTCCAGCTCGAGGTCCTTGGCGACCTTGGCCAGTGCCTCGGAGACGCTCTCGCCCTTTTTCACGAGTCCGTCGAACTCGCCGACCAGGCGCTTCGATGCGTCGGTGAGGCCCAGCGCCTTGTCGGCCGCGAGCTGCGCGGCCTGCGCCTGCGCGGCCTTGGCGGCGGCGACCTCGCGGCTGCGGCGCGCCAGCTCGGCGTCGGCCTTGGCCAGCTCTTCCGAGCGGTCCTTGGCGCCGAGCATCTTGGCCGCGCTCTCGCCGAGCCAGGTGCCGATCTCGCGCGCGTTCAGCGCCACGCCGAGCAGCACGGTCGGCAGGCCACCGATCGCGCCGAGCAGCGCCGAGCCAGCGCCGCGCGCGAGCCCGAAGGCCGTGCCCAGCGCGCCGGTCTTGGTGGCGGCCTCCGCCGCGGCGGCGCCGCCCAGGCGCACGTTGCGCTCGACGGAGCCCCACGCCAGCGCGCCTGCCGCGTTGGCCGCACTGTTCGCCGCCGTCGCGGCGGTGTTCGCCGCCTTGGCGGCCGTGTTGGCGCCGAGCGCGGCGGTGTTGGTGCCCAGCGCCGCGGTCGAGCTGGAGACGGCCGCCGTCTCGGTCTGCTGCGCAGCCGCTGCAGCCGCGGCGGCCGCGGCGCGCGAGTAGAGCGATTTCGCCAGGTCGATCGCGAGGTACGCCGCCGCGGCCTTGCCGGCCACCGCGAGGGCGGTGCCCACGGTGTCGAGGTTGCGCGCGAGGGATGTGATCGCCTCGGCCGCGCTGCGGCTGACGCCGTTGGCCCGGTCGACCTCGCCGACGTAGCGGGTCCACTCGACCGAGAGTGTCTGCAGCGCCCGGCCGACGGTGGGCGGGAGCTGCTCGAACTCGCGCTGCAGCGCCTCGGACTGGCCGCGCAGCGCGTTGATGACCGTCTGGGACGTGAGCGTGCCGGCCTCGGCCAGCTTGCGCAGCTCGCCGGTGGTGACGCCCAGCCCGTCGGCCAGCGCGCGCGCCAGGCGCGGCGCCTGCTCCATGACGGAGTTGAACTCCTCGCCGCGCAGCACCCCGGACTGCAGCGCCTGGATAAGCTGCGTCACCGCTGCGTCCGCGGCCTGCGCAGTGCCGCCGCTGACCTGGATCGCCTGGTTGATCGTCTCGGTGAGCTGCAAGGCCTGCGCCGAGGCCTCCGACGTGCTTAGCCCGAGATCCTTGCTGGCCTGCGCGATGCGCGCGAACAGGGTGCCCGTGCCCTCCACGGCACTGTTCGTGCGCAGCGCCACGTCGAACACTCCGTCGAAGGCCTGCCGCAGCGCGGCGCCCTCGCCCGTCACCAGCTTGATGCGGCCCTCGAGGTTCGAGTAGGCGTCCGCCGTGCGCGCGATGTCGCCGATGGTGCCGGAGAGCAGCTGGCCACCGAGCACCGTGGCCGCGAGCGCCTGGATGCTGCGCAGCTGGCCGGCGATGCCTTCCAGGCCCTGCCGCACGTTCGTCGCCGCGGCGGTCTGCTGGGTGGCTGCGCGCTGCGCCGCGGCGCCCTGCTCGGTGTAGGCGTTGGCGCCGCGCTGCGCGGCCGCGGAGGCCTGCTGCTGGGCCGCGGCGGCCTCGCGCGTCTTGGCGGTGAGCAGCTCGGTGTTGACGCCTGCCTGGCGCAGCGCGAGGCCCTGCTCGACGGTGGTCTGCTGTAGCCGCTCGAAGTCGGCGCGCGCGGTGTCGGCCGCGGCGCGCAGCTCGCGCAGCTTCGCGGCCTCGCCGTCGGTCGGGCGCTGCACGCCCTGCAGCTCGGCGGCGAGCTGCTCGGCAGCGCGAGCCGTCTCCTGCATGCGCTGGCGCGCTGCATCGGTCTCGCGCACCAGCTGCTGGAAGCCGGTGGCGCTGCCACCGGTGGAAACCAGGCGCTGCAGGGTTTCGGTGGTCTTGCCAACCTGCGACGCGAGCTCCGCGCTGACCTGCTTAAGCTGGTTCTCACTGATGCCGAACTCGCGCAGACCGGACGCCGCCTTGGACAGCGATTCCGACTGGCGAGTGAACGCATCGGAGGCCGACTTGACCTGGTCGTTCAACTTGCCCAGCTGAGCCGACTGCGCAGCAGTGGGCGGCCCGCTCGCCGAGATTTTCTCGTTGAACTTCTGGGCCGCAGCTTGCGCGTTCTCGAGGCTCTGCTTAGCCAGCTCGGCCTGGGCGCTGATGCGCGTGAACGCATCTATCGCGGCCTGCTGCTTGCCAAGCTCGCCGAGCGTTGCAGAGGCCTGGCGAACCTTGTCGGAAAGGGTGTCGGGGAAGGCGCCGTCGAGCTTCTGGAACTCCTGGGCGAGCTTCTCCACGTCGGCCGCGCCAGCGGCGCGCGCCTCGATGTCGTATCGGATGCGTGGGCCGGTCGCCATGTCGCTCGTCTGGGGTCAGCGGTCGAAAGAGGAACGGGCCGGCGCTCGCGCGGCCGGCCCGTCTGCTGGTGTGCCCGGGATCAGCGGGCCTTGAAGACGAACGGCTCGGTCTTGCCGGCCGGCGTCTTCAGCCGGCCCTGCAGCTCGACGGTGTTCCAGTCGTCGGAGAACCAGTCGAACTCCGAGCTGGTGCTCAGCACGCCTTCCCACACCTCGAGGATGCCGATGCTGTCGTCGACCAGGTTCTTGCCGTCGAGCAGCAGCCGCGCGCGGATCTGCGGCTTGACGTTGCCGCGGATCGCAGCACCGGTGAACGCGGCCTTGGAGTAGTCGGCCAGCAGCGCCTGGCCGTCGGTGATGGCGCCGCCGATGATGGCCTTGTACATGCCCAGCCGGGTGTTGAGCAGGTAGTCGGTGCCGAGCACGTAGGTGACCGACGCGCCGGAGTTGGTCAGGACGAAGGAGCTGACCTCTTCGTTGGCGAGGCGCACCCAGCCGTCGAGCTTCGCGATCGTGGCCTCGTCGGTGACGGTCCCGGAGGTCTGCGAGTAGGCCGCGTCTTCGCCCATGAAGGCGTAGCGCAGGCCGACGCGGTTGACCGTCTCGAGCACGGCCGACAGCGTGGCGGTGTCCTGCAGCGCGACGGTCTCCAGCACCTGGCCGTAGCTGTCGCGCTTCTTGCTCTTCTGCTCCTTGATCTCCGAGGCCGGCTGGATGCCGAGCTTGGTGGTGTTGCCGAAGTCGATGTAGCCGCCGATCGAGCCGTCGGACGCGATCAGCGCAGCGTAGAGGTCGCCGGCTCCGATGAAGCCTTGCGCGGTGGAAAGTGCCATGTCTGGCTCCTGTGAAGTGGGGTGTCAGGCCGCCGCCGGCCGCGGGGCCGGTAGGCGGTAGTCGATTTCGAAGCGGGTGAGGATCAGCGCACCCTCGACATCGATGTGCTCGTGCCGGTAGGTGCGCCGGGTCTCGCGCGGGTAGTTGAAGACGGTGATCGCCTTGGCGTCTGCCAGGCTCTTGCAGATGCCGCGCGCCGCGGCAGTGACGATGGGCTTCACCAGCTGCATGTCGGCATCCGCCCCGGCGCGCCCTGCGTCGGAACGGTTGATGACGCCGACGATGAAGCCGCAGGTGCGGCCCTCGGCCTGGCCGGGCTTGTTGAAGAGGTCGTCGTCAGCGTCCTCGACGAACACCACGCGCGGCCCATCTCCGAGCCCGGCCGGGCTGGTCGGGTTGTCGAACACCGCGACACCCGGCTCGAGCTCAGCCTTGAGCGCGGCAACGATCGCCGCGGACACCTGGAACGGGATGCTCTGGCTCACGCGCTGACCTTCTGCAGGTAGCAGGCGCACTCGGCGCCGTCGTTGATGCGCCGCGGCTCCTGGACCTTGTAGCTGCCGTTGTGCACAGCCAGCGGGCCCAGTACCGCGACGACGATCGTGTCTCCCTCCCGCACGTCCGGCCCCGTTGGCCAGTGCAGGACTCGATCCGCGGCGGTCGCGCGACCCATCAGCGCGTCTTCCTCGGTGAGGCCGAGGATCGCCACGAAGGTGACGTCGGCGGCGGCCTGCCGCACGCGCGTCACCTGGATGGCGAAATCGTCCTCGTCGAAGAAGTCGCTCAGGTCGTCTTCCACCACGGCTCGCTCCCTGCGATCAGGTCAGCGTGGCCTTGATGACCGCGCGCGGACGGGTCAGCAGGTGGATGGGGTTGGACTGCATCTCGATGTCCCACCCCTTGCCGTTGCGCATCGGGATGCCCTTGGCGTACAGCGGGAGGCCGACGGTGTTGACGGTCTCCATGTAGTCGGCCGGGCCGAAGCGGCCGAGCAGCAGTCCGGGCACACCGCGCGGCACGATGTAGGCCTCGTCGGCGCCGATCATCTGGCTGCCGCCGGCGGCGCCGCGGTACTTCTTGAAGGTCATGCCGCCGAACTCGACCTGCAGGCGCGGATCGCCTCGCAGCTGGGAGGCTTGCACCTGCGCCAGGTAGGTCTCCTTCACGCTCTTGTGCGTGATGAACGACTTCCAGAAGTTGCGCCCGCAGTAGACGCTGATGTCGGTCCAGGGCGTGCCACCGAGCTCGTCCTCGATCAGCTCCTGCGCCGTGTCGCACACGGAGCGAAGTTCGGTATCGGTGACGTCCAGCTCGAAGCTGATCACCTGCTGCGTGACGCCGAACTCGGTGAAGAAGTTGTGCAGCACCGAGGTGCCGTCGGCGTCGTACACGATGCCCTTCAGCGCGCCGACCCGGTACCACTCCATCGTGATGTCGAAGCGCTGCTTGCCCAGCGTCATCACTTCCGTGCGGCGCGTCTCGAGCGGCAGCGGCGAGTTGTCGCTGCCGAACTCGCGCACGCCCTGCACCTCGTCCGCCAGGATCTTGTCGTCCAGGGGCAGGTGCACCAGGTTGAACGGGCGCATGTTGCGGTTCGTGCGGCCGATCTCGCCGCCGGGGCCGCCGCGCGCCTTGGTGGCGATCAGCGCGAGCGTGGTGCCCTGCTTCTCGACCTGCACGGTGAGCTGCGTGACGCCCTTGTACTCGAAGATGCCGTCATCGCCGAGCATCGTCGGAACGTGCGGGATCTCGCTGATCGCCGCGGTCATCTCCGACAGGGTGAAGCCGTCGTCGTTGTTCATCATGATGATGATCCTTGTGGTGTTGGTTGGTCAGGCTCTCGTCGGCGCTCAGGTGCGCATGACGATCAGCTTCCCGGCCGCGGCGAGGTCCGCGTAGGCGGTGGTCTTCTCGCCGGCGGCCACGGTCGAGGCCCACTGCAGCCGGTTCTGGAAGACCTCGGCGAGGCGGAAGATCACCAGGGCCTGCACGTCGGCGCTGGTGGCGTCCACGTCGTAGACGAGGATCGCGGCCGCGGTCTCCGAGCCGTCCGTGTTGTTGTCGTCGTACGGCTTGTACTTGCCGGTGGCGGTGATCTTGCCGAGCACCATGTTCGCGGGCAGCTTGCCCGAGCCGGACACGATGGTGACGATCTCGCGCGACAGGTCCCCGTTGGCTTCGCTCTTGATCGCGGAGCCGGCGCCGAGGTTGGCGGTCTTGGCAACCATGTTGGTTCTCCTTGGGTTGGTTCAGGTGCTCAGGCGGTCGTCGGGCGCTTGTTGAGCGCGCCGTAGACCTTCATGCGGTCGATGACCGCCTTGACGGCACCCTTGGGCTTGGCCTCGGCCTCTTCCTGCGCCTGCGTGCCCTTGGCGCCGCTGGGCGCGGCCGGCGGCGCGTCGCTGCGGTGCGCGGCCGCGGCGCCGGCGACGACGCCGCGCTCCGCGTTCAGCACCGCGACGGCGGCCTCGGGGCCCGTGGTCTTGCCATCGAAGGCCAGCTGCTCGATGAGGGCCTCGTGGCCCGGCAGCACCTGGGCGCGCACGGCCTGGATGCGCTCGCGTTCCTGCTGCGCGCCGGCGGCCATGGCTTCGGAGCGGATTTGCCCGTAGAGGGCCGCGTGGTCGCGCTCGAACGATTCACGCGTGAGGTTCTCCGGCATGGAGTTCTCCTGCTGTGTGGTGGTGGAGTCGACGGGCGGCACCGGCTCGTCTTGCGGGGAGTCCGCAGCCCGCGCCGCGGCACCGGCGGCACTGGCTGCGGGGGGCAGGCTCACGACCGCGCTGGCCTTCCGCTTGGGCGGCATGGCGGCGTTCGCCTGGGTTCGGATGGGCGCGACGGCCTCCGGGTCCTCGGCCATCTGCGCGAGCAGATCCTCGAGGCTGGTGAAGCCGTGCACCAGGCCAGCGTCGATCGCCTGCTGGCCGATGAAGACGCGGCCGTCGGCCATGTCCTGCAGCACGGTCTCGACATCGACACCGAGGTTTGCGGCCACCGCGTCGACGAACAGGCTGTACAGGTAGTCGACCTGCGCCTGCTTGTACTCGAGGGTCTTCGGGTCGAGCGGCCCGTCGCCGGCGGCCTTGTAGCGCCCGGCCTTGATGATGGTGCGCTTCACGCCGCGCTGCGCCTCGGCCATCGAGGTATCGACGTGCTCGGTGCGCACGCCGATGCTGCCGACGTTGACCATCGGCCCCGAGATGTAGACCCGCGAGGCCGCGGACCCCCACCAGTAGCCGGCGCTGGCCAGCATGCCGTCGCTGAAGGTCGCGGCCGGCTTCTGCTCGGCGAAGGCTTTCCACGCCGCGGCGCCTTCCGCGATGCCCAGCACGTTGCCGCCCGGCGTGTCGCCGTAGAGGATGCCGGCCTTGACCTTCGGATCCTGCGCCGCGGTCATGATCTCGTTGCGCAGCAGCTGCGCGCTGGTGCCGCCGCTGATCTCCATCAGCAGGTTGGCCTTCGGGCCGATGACACCCGACATGGAGAACAAGGCCACGCCGTCGTGAACCGTGTACGAGCGGCGCTCGTTCGCGAGCGGCCGGCCGAGCCTGGCCTCGACGCCCTTGAGGTCGATCTTCTCGCCGCGCATGTGGGCGGCGTAGATCGACTGGATCTCGTCGTACATGGCGTCGGTGATCGCCCAGTAGCCCTCGACGAGATCGGCGAGCCGCAGCGGGCCGCCGTGCACGCGCGGGTCCAGAGACGACGAACCCCGCGCGGCGGCGGGGTTCGAGCGGGTGACGGTCACGATGTGATCGCTCATGGGTCGGTCCTAGACGAGGTGAAGCACCTTGGTTTCGAACTCGAGGTCCTGCTCGCGCGCGAGGCGCCAGCGATCGACCTCGGCGGCCGGTTGGATGGGCGCCGGCGCGGGGGCGGCGGCCGCGGTGCCAGCGAGCGGCCCGGGCGCCAGATCGACGGCCGTGCCGACTTGCTGCTGGTCTTCGCCTGGCCGGCGCTTGCGGCGCGGCGGCTGCATGCGGTACGAGGGCGTGACGAGGCGGCCGACACCACCGGTGCCGGTGCCGCTGCTAGAGGTGCCACCCAGCACCGTGATCGCCTCCCCACGCACACCAAGCCGCCCGCCTGCTGTCGTCTCGACTGGCGGGATGCCGCTGGTGTCCACCAGGCCACGCAGGCCGATCCGGCCGGACGCAGCGAGGTAGATCGCCTTCGCCAGCGACGTGTCGGACAGCGCGCAGGCGCGGCCGCTCGCGGCGCCCGCGGTGGCCTTGGCGCTCGACGATGACCCTCGCGCCCCGACTCGACCGCCGGCGACGGTCGTGGCCCCGAAGGCTGCTGCGGTCGAGACGCTCGCACGAGCGCCGATCCGGCCGGTCGCCGAGTGGACGGCTCCCTCGGCAGCCAGCGCTGCGCCGCGAACGGCCAAGCTGCCGCTGGCTCCGTGCAACACCGACTTGCTGGCAATGGCCTCGCTTCGCGGACCAGCGCGCCCGTCGGATCCACCTGCAGAGCCCTTCGCTGCCAGCGCCGAACCAGTAGCACCGGCGCGGCCCGCAGCGCCCAAAGGCACGATCTTCGAAGAGGTCGCGTCACCAACGACGCGGGCTCGGCCGGTCGCCTGGGTGACGACTCCGAAGGCTGGGATCGTGGCGGCGCTGCCACGCGCGCCAAGACGTCCTGCTGCGACATGCACCGCGCCCTCGGCCGACACGACGCTTCCGCGACCGGCCAAGCGGCCTTCAGACTCGGCGGCAGCTGCCTTGACGGTGTCGACTTCCGCGCGCACGCCGACACGGCCGCTGGCCGCCGACGGGCTCTCCTTCAGGAATGGCGCACCACCTAGTGCGCCTGCGCGGCCTGAAGCGACCGTAGGTGCACCGTGCGCGGCTGTGGAGTCACCCCGGGCGCCAGCGCGACCGGTTGCGCCGGTGCTGCTGGCCGGCCCGAGCGTGCTGACGATCCCCGAAACGTTGACCGACCAGTCCGCTCCCAGCAGCGCAACGGAGTCGATCAGCAAAGCGGCCTGCGGCTCTGGCGTCAGCTGCGGCGGCATGTCGACCGCCGCGGATCCCAGCGTCAGCCGCGGCGTGACCGTGTAGGTGTTGAATGCGGCCGAACCGGCATAGACGCGGAAGTCGAAGTAGTCGCCGTCAGCCGCCGGGGTCTGCGTGGTGATTCGCCACTCGAGCTCGGTGTAGTCGTCGATCGTCAGGTCGATCGAGTCCGCGCCGTTCTCGTCGTCCCAGCGACGCCCGGTCACGAAGTCGCTGGTGCTCTTGCCGCTCGGCGCCGTCAGCCGCGCGGTCGTCGCTTCGCCTCCGGCGGCGATGTTGGCGGATGCGTCGATGAAGATCTGGTTCGTGACCGCAGGCAGCGTGGCGCGAATACGCAGGAAGACGGCCGGGCCGCTCGCGTTGCCGGAGTTGGTGCCGCTTGCCGTGTACGCGAACGTCGGCGCAGCAGCCGAACCTGCCGCCGTGACGACGGCGCTGTAGATCACATGCCGGTGATCGTTGCCACCAGTGACCGCGATGCTTGCCTGAGAAGTGAGCGAGCCGAACGTCGAGCCGCTGGCGGTCAGAGACGGCGAGTTGACGACGCCGCCGGTGTCGCTCGGCGACGCATGGCAAACCAGCAGGAGGTCACCGGCCGCGTCGTAGTCGAGGCTTGCGCTGCCGGCGATGCTGACCGCCGTGCCAGCCGAGGTGTCCTGCCCCGTGGTCGAGGTTTGCGACAGGACGTAGCCCGCGCTCGGAGGGTCGACGCGCACGATCGATGCGTACGTCGTCGAAGAAGTGGTGCCGCCGAAGCTGACAGCAATGGTCCCGCTCTCCGAGCCGGTGACGGTGTCCTTCCTGTACACGCTCACACGGCGCGTTCCGGCATCGGCGCCGAACGTGCCGGTGCCGCCTTCGAGCTCGCCGACGAGCGTCCAACCGCCTGGCACGGTGGGTGCCGTGTCGGCCGTGCTGTGCCTGCCGGTGACCACCAGGTAGAGCGCCGTGTCGCTGGTCGCGCCCGTCATCGACGGGTAGCTGACGTTCAGCGAGCCACTGCTGGTGGTGGCGTTGGCGCCTGCGCCAACCCCGTTGAACGCCGGCGCGCCGATCGTCGTCGGATTGCCAGAGCCGACCGGCACCGGCACGTAGCCACCCGCGCCGTTCTTCTGGTAGCGCAGTGTGTAGGCCGTCGCCGGCAGGTCTCCCGAGCCGTTGATGAGCGCACGGATCAAGCGCGCCGTGCCGACCGAGACGGTGTCGTTCGTGTCCTGCGCCTGCGCCCAGGTGTGCGCGCTTTCGCTGCCGTCGTCGACCCCGAAGCGGAAGCCTTCTTGCTCGGCCGTGGCGGTCGACAGGTTGCCGGCCGTCCAGGTCCCAACGACGCTGGTTCCCGGCGTGCTGCCGTAGCCAAAGACACCAGCGTCGCCCGCGGCCGTGATCGGAGACGCCGTGTCGGTGTACGCCGCGTGCAACGAGAAGCTGGTCGGCGACGCGGCCAGGGCCTTGTAGACCGAGATCGTCGTGACCGTCGCCACTTCGTCGATCTCGATGCGGAACACGTCGCCGGCGGCGGTCGACAGGGTGATCGGCCCCGCCAGTACGGTCTGCGTGCCGGCCACGCACTTCGAGACGTAGTAGTCGGAGCCGTTCGTCTCGGCGTGGTAGCTCGTGTTCGCGCCCGACTGGCAGCGCACCGCCGGGCCGCAATAGATGCCCGTGCTGATCTGGCCGGCGGTGATGACCACCTGCGAGAACTGCGCAGCGTTGAACGTCTCGCCGGTGCGCCGGAGGGTGTTGTAGGCGCCGCTCGTAATCTCGAGCCCGGGCGAACCGCTGATGACGTTGAACCCGCCCTCGAGCACGGCGTAGGGCCCGTAGGCCGCGACGCCCTGCGTCGTTCCGCTCGACCAGAGATCGGTGACTGGCAGCGCCATGGATCAGGCCGTGTACAGGGTGGGCCGGCTGGCGTCGATGAATGCCGGGTTGTGCCCAGCGCCCGACTTGTCGCTGATGTCGGTCGGCGTCGGGTTCTGGTTCATGTACCAGACCGAGGAAGCGCCGGCCGAGGTCTGCGGCGAGTCGATGCTGTCGTTCGCGGCCTCGGCCAGCATGTCCGCATCCCCCAGGTAGGCCGCGTACTTCTGGAGCCCGCGGAAAGTGCCGCTCAGCCGTTCGGCGTTCGGGTTCCACGGCGCATCGCCGACGGTGAAGGCCTTCGTTCCAGAGTACGGCGTCAGCAGGCCGCCGAGGTCCTTGGTGATGACCTTGGTCAGATCCGGCAGGTTGTAGAAGAACTGGACGATGCTGGTGCTGCCCACGTCGCGCACGCGCACGGCCTGCGTGTACCAGACGCCCTTGGTGCCGACGGTCGAATTCCCGTTGTCGTCGACGATCCAGTCGCTTCCGATGGCCGAGATCTCCCAGTTGTGCACCGTGCCACTGGACCCAGGCGTTCCCTGCGGGTACAGGTGCGCGCCGTAGTAGTCGTACGTCCCAGAGAACGAGCCATCGCCGCGGCCGTTGAAGAACGTCGTGTAGTAGCCGGTCTGCTGGCGAGGGTTGACTCGGAAGATGATCGTCGCCGGCGACAGTTGCAGGACGTTGCCGCCCGTGAAGCTGAACCATCCGCTCCCACCCGAATCGCCGTTGCTCGGGAAAATCAGGCCGGTGGCGGCGGGCACGAGGACGCCCGACTTGGCGATGAATCGAGGCCGCCCAGCGATGCGCGGCATTCGCAGCGGACGCCTGAGCACTGCGCCGCCCCTACGGCTTCAGCTCGACGGTGAAGTCGAATGCCACGTTCGGCGTGCCGGAGATGCCACGCAGCGCCACCTGGTAGGCCGTCGACTTCCAGAACTCGAGCTCGGCGCCAGGCACCGCCACAAGCCAGTCGCGGCCGCCCAGCGGCTGGAAGCGCAGGCGCGCCTTCGGATCCGACTCGAGCGTCGGCTCGGTCGTGTACCCGTAGACGATGCTGAAGCCGCTTGGCACCGAGAGTCCGTCGGCGTTCGGGTCCACCGGCTTCGGCGTGATCGAGGTCGGCGAGCCGCCCGAGCCGTTGGCGCTGGCCAGGTAGATGCCGAACTCTGCGCCGGCAACCGCCGCACTCGCCATGCCGACGACGCTGCCGCTGATGAAGCGCAGCATGCGCCCGGCGGGAACGTTGATCACCGCGGACGCAACTGTGAGCGACTGCGCGTGCGAGCCGCGCGAGAAGGTCCAGAGGCTCATTGTCGTGGCTCCTGGTTAGGCGTCCAGACGGTGGGTCTGCGAGTTGACGGTCAGCGTGCCCTGCGCGCCGAACGCCTCTTCGACGATCGCCGACACCACGCACTTGCGCCCCGGCTCGCCCGTGATGTCGATCGCGGTGCCGCCCGAAGTGGCCGCCACCTTGAACGTGTTCGTCGTGGAGTCGCGCACGAAGTAGACCGTGCCCTCGGTGAGACCCGCGGGCACCGTGTCGCCGTAGAAGACGACCTTCTGCGTGTCCGCGTAGCCGTGGGCGGGCACGGTGAAAACGTCCGTCGCCGGATCGACCTTGAACTCGTTCTCGCTGCCGCCGTTGGCGATCATGCCGAGGAACGATCCGGCGAGCCCGGTCCAGAAGCCGATAAAGCGCACGGTCGTGCCGGCTGGGATGTCAAACACCGGGTTCGTGCTTGCAACCTTGGCCGCGCTGGCCGCCGCCGAGTAGGTGACGGCCTTGCGCGCGTAGGCCGGGCTGCCGCCCGTGACCTCGTTGGCGCCCGTGGCGCTGTAGGCGGTGTGCGCGGACAGGTGCGTCGCGCCGATGCCATCGAGCATGTTGTTGCGTGCCAGGTCGGTATACATGGTGAGGTGATCCTTTCAGGGGATGGATTCGGCGGACGACTGCGACATGACCTCGGCGAGGTTCACCGGGGCCGTCAGTGGCAGCTTCAGGTACTCGCGAGCCAGTCCGCTCTCCTGGTCGCGCACTGGGACGATCCGGTGCCCGTAGGGCGCGCCGGCGGCGGAAGGGGCGGCCGAGTCGATCGGCTCGATCGGCACCTTCAGGTACTCGCGGGCCAATCCGGTGACCGGATCGCGCATTGCGATCAGCCGGCAAGGCCGATCCGCGGCCTGCGGCTGATGCGCCGCAGGTGCCTGGACCGCTGGCGCAGGGGCGGGAGCCTGAAGGAGGTGCAGGTGCTGGTCGGCCTGCTCGATGACGACGTGCGTCGGCTCCTGCTGCAGCTGGATCTGGATCGGCTCGTTCGTGATCGCCACGTCGACCTTCACCGGCTCGCGCGCGAGAGCCTCGACCCGCTGGTGCAGCGCCTTGGACGTCTCGGCCTGCTGCTGCATGGCCTTGGCAGCCTCGCTGAGCTCGGCGGAGGCCTGCGGCTGTGCCGGCGCATCGGCGGTGCCCTGCTGCTTCGGCTGCGTGGCCGCGCCGGCCTTGGGCACCGGCTGCATGCCGGCCTTGTCCAGCATCTGCAGCTCGCGCTTCTTCGTCGGGAAGGTGCGCGTCCAGTCCGAGCCGAACAGCTCCCACTCGGCGCGCTCGTGAGTCATCAGCCGGCCGTCGATCGCGTCGCGGTAGGCGGCGACCTCGTCCTTCGGGTTGATCGAACCCTGGCTGTCGCCGTGCCACGCGGCGCGGGTGTAGGCCCAGCGGATGAGCGGGTCGCGGAAGAAGCCCGGCGCCTTGATGCGGCCGATCGACACGGCTTCGGCCATCCACGTCTCGTAGACCGGCTGGCAGAAGCTCAGCACCAGCCAAGCGCGCTCGGTGCGGAAGTGCTGCCAGGCGTCGAGCAGCGCGGCCTTGCTGGCGCTGTAGCTGGCGTTGAACTTCTTGGTCAGCAACTCGACCGGGATGCCGAGGCCGGCGCCAATGAGCGTGAGGATGCTCATCACGAAGGGGTCGTAGGCCGTGTTCGGCCGCTGCGGGTTGGCGAACACCGCCTTCTCGCCCTTGCCGAGGCCGATGACCGCGGCGGGGCCCATCTCGAACTCGTCGCCGCTGGGCGGCACCGTGTCGTTCTCGCCGGCCGGCGGCTGGCCGGTGTTCGTGCCGTCCATGCCGAACACCGGCGCGGGCTTGCTGGCCCCGTCCTGCTCGATAAAGACGGTGTAGAAGGCCGACACCACCGCCGCGGAGATTTCCGCTTCGGTGTAGCGCCCGAGGTCCTTGATGGCCTGGATGACGGGCGCGAGGTACGGCACGCCGCGCGTCTGCTCCGGCCGCGTGGGCCGGTAGTGATGCAGGATCTGCCGGCGGCCGCTCGTGCCGAAGGCGTCGTACCAGCGGCCCTCGAAGCTCTTGCTGCCGGTGACGAGCAGGCCGCCCGGGTGCTGGTCGAGGATGTGGTAGCCCACCGGCGCGCCGTTGCGCAGTCGCACTCCCTCCACCACGTCCAGGTCGTTGGCCTTCCCGAAGGGGTTGGCGCAGCGATCCGCTTCGATCAGCTGCAGACGCAGCCGATACGGCTGCGTGGCGGTGGGCTCGCCGTCCGGAAGGATGGTGAAGCAGTCGCCGCTCTCAAGGCGAGAACCCAGCACCAGCTCCTGGCGCTCGTAGAAGGTCTGCTGCCTGTCGAGCGTGCACTCCTTGCTGTCGGCGAACAGCGAGAACTCGCGGATCGTGTTGGCCTTCCACTCGGCCGCCTGGTCGTCCGACCAGCCGAGGACGGCCGCGTCCGGCTCGGGCACCGGTTGCAGGCCTGTGCCGACGACGCGCGTGAGGTTGGACTCGATCGCGCCAGCGGCGATCGGGTTGAGCCGGCGCAGCTCTCGCGACTCGCCGCGCTGGCGACGCAGGCCGCGCACGATGTCGGCATCCGCGCTGCGCGGCGGGACGAACCAGCGGCCGTTCATCGGGCTCTGGCCGGCGCCGTCCAGGCCCTGACCCGAGAACGCCTCGAAGGCGCTGCGCTGCATGGCGCGCCTCATGCCGCGCCGCGGCGAGAAGTAGCCGATGGCCCGATCGATGAGGTTCATCGCCATCGCCGGCGCCTCAGTTCATCGGCCGCGCGTACAGCACGCGGCGGCGGCCGGCGGCCGCGTTGTCGATGTCGTCGATCTGGCGCTGCAGGTCCTTGATCTCGGCCCGCACCTCCGAGAGGTCGGCCCGGCGCATGCGGCGCGCGGTCTGGCCCTGCCCGATCGTGTACTCCTGCCCGCGGAGGATCTTGGCCTCGGCCGCCAGGTAGGCGGTGAGGCGGGCCTGCAGCTCGTCGCGTGTCATCGTGGCTTGGAGGTGATGGCGTTCGCCAGCCGGACGAACTCGGGAACGAAGTCGGCGTCGGCGCGGGCCTCGACCACGCGGGCGAAGTCCAAGCGCTGCCGGTACTGCGGCGGCTTCTTCACGAAGACGAAGACGGGCTTGATGCCGCGGCCGTCGCGCCGGTAGATGCCCGGCTGCAGCTTGCTGCGCGTGACGACCTGCTCGCCACCGACGATGGAGATGCGGTCCAGGCCGGCGACGAAGTACGGGGCGTTGCGCGCGTTGCGGCGGCTTCGCGCGCTGTCGGAGCGGTTCTGGTACCGGTCGAACGACGCGCGCACCGCGGTCAGGATCCGCTGGATCTCGCCACGCGGGATGTTGCCGAAGCTGTCGAGCTTGGCCTCGGTCGACGGCACGACGCGCCAGCCCTCGCGCAGGATGCCGGCGTAGCGCAGGTTGCGCTCGAACCGCTTCTCCTTGCGGCCGCCGCCGAAGACGTTGGGCAGCAGATAGTCCTCGGGCCGGGTGCCGTTGTTCGCGGCGTCGTCCTTCACGAACACGCGGCCGGTCAGCGTCTCGCGCTTGGAGTCGATGACCCGCGGGCTGTTCAGCGTGTAGGCGTTGGGCCGGTCGAACACCCGCGGCATCTCGGCCTGGATGTCGCGCCGCGCGCGCGACAGCACGATGTTGATCGCACCGTTCGCCGCGTACGGGATGACGCGCTCCGGGATGTCGCGCAGCTGCGCCACGGCGGCATCCAGCCTGCCGCTGCGCTTGGCGGATAGGCTGAGGGCGTCGGGCACCGGGAGGCTCCAAAGAAAGAGCCCCGGCACCTTGCGGTACTCGGGGCTCAGGGGGACTGAACGGATTGGCGGGCGACTCGCTGCGCTACGGGCGCAGTTCAGCCACTAGCCGAATTGGGGCGAATTCTGGGCCTTTCTGTCTCACGCGCGCTCATGTTTTTTGTCCCGCTTTTTCGGGACACTACTCCGAGTCGTCAGCGACGAGGCCTTCCGCCGAGGGCAGCGCATCAAGCGCAGCCCGGTCGGCCTCCATGATCTGTCGGTGGGCGATCCAGGCTCGCTGCCTGAAGTCGCCGAGGTGCCGGTACCACGCTGAACGGCTGATCCCCAGCAGGTCGGCAGCCGACTTGACGTTGCCGACGGCGTGCACGTAGTGCAGCTCGAACACGCGCCGGGACACGTCCTTGGGCTGCGCCGCGATGGCCAGATTCATCGCGTGCAGCTCGGCGCTGAGCTTCGTGTCCGGCGGCCCGCCTCGCCTGGCGCCGGTGCCCTTGGACGTGAGCTTGCCGAGGATGCCCGGTGCGATCGGCGGCGGCCCGAGGAAGCGCCGGGAGCGCGACCAGGCGGCCCAGCGCCAGCACAGGTCGTCCATCTCCATGCCGCTGATGTCCAGGCGCTCTTCCTCGCCCTGGTCTTCGGTCGTGATGGTGGATGCGGGTTCGGAGGTCATGGTGGTCAGCGGCGCAGGCCGCGAGAGAGCACGCGGCGCGCGGGCGCCGGTGCGGGTGCTGGTGCTGGTGCAGGCGGTGGAACAGAAGGCGGCTTCGGCGGGACGGGAGGCGTTCCAGGCGGGACGGGAGCGCTCGAAGGCGAGACGGGATCGGCTGGAACAGGAACGGTGGCGATTTCGGCAGCACGTGCGCCGACGATGTTCCGGCGCAGGCGGGCCCAGTCGGCGTTCGTCCACTTGTGCAGGCCGAGGTAGTGCGCCATCGCGAGATTGCCGACGTGCGTGTCCAGCTGCTCGTTGCGCACGCCGTTGGGCTTGACGTACTTGCGCACCGCCCTGCCGCGCACGTACGCGGTGACGCGCTTCTCGGCGAGCAGCTGCTCGAAACGCTCGAGCTCGTAGCTCGCGGGCCAGTGGTAGGCGCCGGGCCCGCGCTCGAGGCCGAGCCGGTTGAAGATGTGGTCCTTCGCGGTGTCCGTGCCGATGCGCCAGTACTCGCCGCCGTTCTCGACCCGGTTGCCCTGCCAGTCGATGTCGTACCGGTTGGGCTTGGAGGCGATGATCGGCCGGTTCGGCAGGTTCTCGCCGCGGGTGACGACGCAGCCGACGTGCCTGCGCTGGGCGCCGTAGTTGTAGACATCCTGGGTGTTGGCACCGCCGGCATCGATGCCGTAGCAGGAGATCCGGATCAGAGCGCCGGAGGCATGAACGAAGGGCGTCGCCCGCAGCGCATCCAGCTTCGCCCAAACCGACGACTCGGACTGCGGATCGTCGATCGGCGCACCCCACAGCACCTCGTGATCGACGATCCAGCCCTCGAGCCCGGGGCCCCACGCCTGGATGGTGGCCTCGAGTCGGTTGGGCTGGGTGTCGACGAACATCGTGAGCACCAGCGCCTGTTCCTGCACCACCCGGGCCGGCAGCTTCTCCGCGATGGCGCGCTTGTGCAGCTCGGAGGCCGTCGAGGTGACATCGCCCGCAGCGTACGGCAGGCCTTCGCGCGTGTTCGTATAGACCTGCAGCAGCGACTCATCGCCGCGCTCCTTGGCCAGCAGCGCCAGGGCCAGCTCGCGCGCCAGGCGCAGCCAGGTGATGGAGCCCGGCGGCGCGTAGTAGGCGGAGAGCGTGACGCTGATCGTCTCACCGTCGCCAGCAGCACCGGCAACCCAGCGCGCCATGCCGCCCAGCTCGGCGTCGAGCAGGATCCACGACTTGTGATGTTCCTCAATGACGCCGCCGCACTCGGGGCAGATGAAGTGGGCCCAGGAGACGCGCTCGGTCTCCGGGTCGAAGCCGTACTTGAAGTTCTCGCGCACCAGCTCGTGCAGGTGGTCGCAGTGCGGGCACGGCACGTGGTAGCGCTCCTGCGTGCCGAGCAGGAACAGCTGGTGGATCTTTGACTCGCCGAGCAGGTGCGGGCTGCTGACCTCGTAGGCCTTCGCGATGCCCTCGTAGGTGGTCTGCCGCGCCTCGGCCAGCTTCACCTTGTCGCCCTCGCCGGCGCCGTGGCCGCGCCAGGCCGGCCGGTCCACCTCGTCCAGGAAGATGTACCGGGCCGGGATCTCGGCGAGGTTCGTGTCGGCGCCGGCCGTGGCGAAGTAGATCGTGCCGCCGTCGAACTCCTTGGACTCGACCGTATTGCGCTTGTCCCGCGAGCGCGGCGGCGCGATCTTCTCCTTGACCGGCTCGCAGTTCTCGACGGCCTTGCTGAAGCGGGCCGACAGACGCTTGACCAGGTTGTCGTTCGGCTCGAGCGCAAGGATGTTGGCCGGCGCGCGGTCGATCCAGCCCAGCGCGGCGTTGATGAAGATCTGGGTCTTCAGCATCTGGCTGGCCACCATCGCCACCACGCGATAGGCGCGATGGCTGGGGCTCAGCGCCTGCAGGATGCGCCTCGCGTAGGGGGTGTGGCGCAGGCTGTAGTGCCCGGAGAACGCCGAGCCCTTGGGGATAACGACGTGCTCTTCGCTCCACTCGTCGAGCTTCAGCTCGGGGTCCGGCAGGATCGCCTCGGCGATCGTGCGCAGGACCTCGGCCTCGGCGTCGGTTGGCACCATCAGGTCGCCGCCCGCAGCAGGACCGACTCACACCGTCGGCAGTACTCGAAGGTTCCGGCGCCCAGCAGCGGAACGCTCTTGGTTGCGACAGTCACCATCCCGCAGGCGCTCGTCAGACCGTAGGCGCCTTCAGGTAAAGCCGCAGTCCGATCGGCCGTCCAGTGATGGGCGATGGTCCCCTTGAACGGATGCTTCCCCCATCCGCGCGAGAAATCGTCGGGCACTGCTCGGCCGCTGACCGTGCCGCCCTGCCGGGCCATTGCCTCGAGAAGAGGCGGCAGCTGAAAGTGATTCGACATTACCTCAGAGCACCGCCCGGATCTTGACGTCGACCTTCTCGACCCTCTCCACCGAGTTGAGCACCCGGGAGGTCTGGATCTTGATGTCGCACCACAGCTCGCGGAACTGGCCGAGCGAGGCGATGCGCTCCAACTCCTGCTCGATGCGCTTCTCGGCGGCCTGGATCTCGGCCTGCACGTAGGTGATGTTATTCAGGTCGCTCACGCTGCTTCCTCGGTCAGTGGGTTGGAGGTGTCCTCGCCGCGGGGCTTCGGCAGCTTTGCCACCGTCGACGCCAGCGTCTTCTCGGCGAAGGTGCGGAAGATGTGCGCCAGCTCGTCGTCGATCAGCTGCTGCACGTCGCGCGGATCGGTCATGGTCGCGACGCGCGCGGCCACGCGGCGCCCGAGCGGCATGGCGTCGTCGCGCAGGCGTCGGAAAGCGGTGGAGATCGCGGCCAGCGTGCTCTTGCGGTCGATGAGCAGGTGATCCCGCTCGAGCCGCTTGGACCGAGCGATCAGCGCCTCTTCCGCCTCGCGCTCGGCCCGGGCCGTCTGGTAGGTGATGAGGCTGGGATTCGGCGTCGGCACCGACTGGCTCGCGACCACCGGTGGCGCCGAGACCACCGCGGCGGCCGTCTTGCCGCTGGCGCGCACTCGCGTGGCGATCGCGACCTTCGCCAGCTCGACGTCGATGAGGCCGTCCGAGCCACGCTCGATGACGCCGCGCTTGATCAGCTTGTAGATGCCCTGACTGCGCACATTGAGCTCGCGCGCCAGCTCGGCGCCGGTCACGCGGCGCACTTCCTTCTGTGGTTTGGGCACCTTCCGTGGCATGCCTCGGCGTCAGCAAGGGCCCGCGGGGTACAACCGTTTGGAATCCCCTCTCGCTAGCGCGAGTGCGGGGGCCGAATTACCCGCACGTCCTACCCCTCCAGAAGGACCCATACCCCCCAGGCGTAGGCAGACACTATGGGTCTCGTCCATAGCGCGGAGCATCACGTCGCCTTCTCCTTGCGCCGCGCGGCGGCGCTGGTGATCTTGCCGGCCCATCGCTTCACGTGCTCGTGGCCCTGCATCCAGGCCTCGCCGAACAGAGCTTCGAGCGCAGCGCGGTACTGCGGCGTGATGCAGCGGCGCTCGAGCGATTCGACGTGCGCGCCGAGCGATGCGAGCGCCCTCGCCTCGCAGCTCATGCAGCCACGATGGAACTCGTCTCGCGTCGGCTCGCGTTCGGCATCCGCACACGCCTTGCATCGCATGGTCAGCTCTTCGCATTGGCAGCGTCCTTGAGCACCTTCGACAGGAGCTTCGTCGCTTCCAGGTTGGCCTTGGAGGACATCGCGAAGACGAACAGCCCAACCACGACGAGGCCCATCCCCACCTTCTCGAAGAACCACGAGATCAGCTTCATGCCAGTTTCCTCAGGCCCCAGTGCGCCAGCAGCAGGGCCTCGCCTCGGTTGTGATCCTTCTGCCGCTTCAGCAGGTGCTGCACGTCCGGATACAGCGACCGCGCGATGGCCAGCGACGCATCCTTGCTGCTGCCCAGCCCGTACATCGCCTTCCAGGCCTGCGGGTCCACCCAGACCGTCTCGATGCCCGCCAGCGCCAGCACCGCCCGCACGCAGCCCTTCGTCTCCATCAGCGAGCCGTTGGACTGTGGGGAGTTGACCCTGCCCGGGAAGGTGTGCACCTCCTCGACGATCGCCGTCGCCTTCTCGCCAGGCTGCACCATGCGCCGCAGCGCGGCCAGCAGCTCGACCGGTGCGACCGAGCGCTTGACCATGCCCTTGCCGGAATGCGCGAAGGTCGGCATGTCCTCGATGTCGGCGACGCCGCGATGCTCGAGCCGAGCGATCGCGCCGTCGAGGCCGAGGTCGATTCCGATGAAGACGGCCATCACACCCCCAGCGCGGCGAGCAGCGCCCACACGCTGAGCACCGCGAGCACGGCCAGCACGACGCCGGTGCCGCTGGGGCAGTCGCGCTGCTCGGCGTCGGGGCTGCGCGTCATCGGCAGCGAGCAGTGGTTGTCGAGCTGGTGCGTGTGCATCGCTGCCTCCGTGGCGGCGGTCACAGCCGAATGCCGCGCGAGGCGGCGTATTCCGAGACCGCGCGGTCCATCACGCGCTTGCGCTCGTTGAGCATCGCCTGCTGCTCGGCGCTCGGCTCGCCGCTGTTGCTGTCCGGCATCGGGGGGGCCGGATCGTCTCGGCGGGTGAACCTCGCGGCCATGCGGTCGCGGATGGCCACGATCCGGGCCCTCGCCTCTTCGGCGAAGGTGGCGTCCATGCTCTGCTGCGCGTCCTGACGCAGCCGCTTCGCCTCCGGGTCCGGGATCGGGCGGTACTCGCGGGCCGCGAACCAGCGCGCCAGCGCGGGCTCCCAGCGCTTGCGCACGTCGGCGAACTGCTTGACCCTCAGCTCGGCGGCGAAGTCGCGCCCGGCCCAGAAGACGGCCGGGTGCGACCAGTCGAAGCGCTTCCCGTTGCGCAGCGCCAGGAAGCCCTGCTCGGCCTCGGCCCACGCTACCTCGGGGTCCAGCGAGGGCCGGCACAGCAGCAGGAAGTCGGGCAGGTTCGGCGCGAAGCGGCGCGTGCGCACCGCAGCGAGGCCGCGGCGGATCTCGTCGCCGCTGAAGCCGACCAGCGCCTGCGCCCACTCCGCCTTCACCAGCTCCGGGTCCGCGCCGGCGTAGAGGTTGCCCAGGGCCGTGCCGAGGATCGCCTGCAGCCGGCCGAAGAGGTCTTCGACCCAGGCATCCGGCACGGCGTCAGCCGACGTGGCGAGCGGCGACGTCAACGACATCGGCGAGCGGCGGTTCGGGTCTCGGGTCATGGTTCGGTCCTCGGTTGCTGCGGCCCGTGAGGGCGTCCAGGGTGGCGACGGCGCGGTCGGTGGCGGTCTGGCGCGGTGCGGCGCGTGCCGGCGGCTTCGCGTCCTTTCCGGCCTTGCGGATCCAGTTCCGCCAGGTCGCGAGCCAGTCGCTCTTCGCCGTGGCGAAGGTGTGGTCTCTGAACGCTCGGGTCTCGGCCTCGAGGTCGACATGCGGGCACTCGGCAGCGAGCTTTCGCCACTCGTCCGCGGGGACCTCGAAGTCGTCAGGGCAGCGCTTGCTGGGCCGCGGCGAAGCCGTGGGGGGTACCCGCGAAGCGGGGGGGCCTCCTGCTCCTGCTCCTGCTCCTGCTCCTGCTCCTGCTCCTGCTCCTGCTCCTGCTCCT
>NZ_RCHJ01000037.1 GCF_004011805.1 Piscinibacter defluvii | reverse complement strand
TCCGCGCCAGTGCTAGCTTTTCGTACCGTCACTTATTGCACTGAAAACGAGGAGACCCCGCCATGGGCGAGCGCAGCGACATCCTGCGCAGCATGCATCGGGCGATGAAGGGCGAGCAGCGGGAACTGATGACCGACCCATCTGCGGATTCGCACGTCATCGGGCGCATCGCGGCCAAGGGCCTGGACGATGAACTGCACGACCGACCCTATCTGGTGGTTGATGGCATCGACGGCCGGGCGCACTACCTGAAGCTGCCAGCCGGTGCCGACCTGGCCGGACTGCCCATCGGCGGCATCTTGGAAGCGAAGCCGCCAGCGCAGGAGAGGGCCGTAGACCGCAGCATCCTGGCGGCGGCCAGGGACGGCATCTGCACCGCGGCCAGCCACCAGGCCCAGCTCGCGCAGGCCAGTGACCGCGACCCGCAGGCCACGTCCTAGGTCCACGTGCGTCGGCTCGAAGCACTGTGCCGCAGTGGCTACGTGGAGCGTACGGCCGATGGCGTCTGGGCCGTGCCGGCCGATCTGCTGCAGAAGGCCAGGCAGCACGATGCGCAGAAGGTCGCAGGACACTCTATCGAACTGCGTTCGCACCTGTCCGTTGAACAACAGATCAAGGCGATGGGTGCGACCTGGCTGGACCGCGGCCTGGTGGCGGATGGCGCCAAAGGCCTACAACCAACCGGCCAGGGCTTTGGTGCGCAGGTGCGCGAGGCCATGGACCAGCGTGTGGATTTCCTGGCCGGGCAGGGGCTGGCCGAGCCCTGGGGTCAGCGCATCATTCTGGCACGCAACCTGCTAGCTACCCTGCGCGATCGCGAACTGGCCTCGGTGGGCCAGAGCCTACAGCAGCAGATCGGCAAGGCCTGGCACCCGGTGCAGGACGGGCAACGCGTCAGCGGCGTCTACCGCCAGTCCATCCAGCTCGCCAGCGGCCACTTTGCCATACTTGATGACGGCATGGGCTTTCATTTGGTGCCGTGGAAACCCGTGATCGAACAACGTCTAGGGCTGCAGGTGTCGGCGATTGTGCGCGGACAGTCGGTCACTTGGCAGCTCGGTCACCGGCGCGGTATCGGCATCTGACCGCAGTGCATCGGCTAGAACTTGCCGATGCTGCTCGCCCGTGGACAATGTCGACTTCCAGGCTCACTACCGGACGGCAGATCGCGTTTGATCTCGGAGGCGATGTCGATTTCGTATTGTTGTTGGCGGCAGCTGAGTGGCATGTGGTCGATTTACAGCAACGTTGCAAAGTTTCTCCGGGCCGTTTCGAGTTCCGGTAGCAGTTTCTCGACAATGGATGCTCGCGTCATGCGGCTGGTTGAGACCGATAGGCTCAGCGCCGCGATCATCTCGCCCGCTGCGTTGCGGATGGGCACCGCGATCGAGCGCAGACCAATCTCGAGTTCTTCGTCGCTGATCGCATAGCCTTGCGTGTGCACTACCTGTATCTCGCGCAGGATGTCCCGGATGTTCGTGAGGGTGCGTGGGGTAAAGGCCGGGCGTGACATGCGGTTGAGAAGGAACTCCACGTCGGTCTTGGGAAGTGCAGACAACAACACGCGGCCAGTGGCGCTGCAATAAGCGGGCAGCCGTGCACCGACGCCCAGCCCGCTGGATAGGCTGCGGCGGTGCGTTGAGCGAGCGACGAACACCGCATCCTGCGAATCGAGCACGGCCACCGAAGCCGACTCCTTGGTGCGTTCGCTAGTCATCTCCAGAATCGGCTGCGCGATTTTCGTCAATGGGTCCGAGCTGACGTAGGCATGGCCAAGACGCAGTGTGCGAGGGGCCAGCTGAAACTGCCTTCCCACCTGCGCCGCATACCCGAGCTTGCACAACGTCAGCAGACAGCGCCGCACCGACGCCTTCGTATGGCCGGTGATTTCTGCGGCCTGCGTGAGCGTCATTGGCCCTTTGCGCTGTCCGAAGGCTTCGATGATCGCGAGCCCTTTCTCGAGACCCATCACGTATTCCTTCTCTTCGATTTCCATCGTGATCCTTCTATCTCGGGGATTGGTGAAGACAAACATAAAGTACGGTATCCGCACTTTATACGCGAAATCGTTGACCCAATGCAAGGCAGCTCTTAAGCTTTGACCACTTGCACAAGAGGGGAGGGCGGTGTAGCCCCTTTCAGATTTCTATAGCCACGAGACAAGGCATGCCCATGACAACCGCGCTTTCCCACGAGCCGTCCCGCGTCGATGCGCCGATTTCCGACTTCGACCCTTATGCCGAGGACGCCCTCGACAACCCCTATCCGCACTACGAGGTCCTGCGTGAACTCGGACCCATCGTCCACCTCCAGCGCTACGGGGTCTACGCGATCGCACGGCACGCGGAAATCGACGCGGTGCTGCGCGACCATGTGACCTTCTGCTCCAGCGCCGGGGTCGGTCTCGCCAACTTCCATACCGAGGAGCCTTGGCGAAAGCCCAGTTTGATCCTTGAGGCGGACCCGCCCATGCACGGGCGCACACGCAAGGTGGTGGCCGGTCTGCTGGCGCCGGCGTCGATCAACAAGCTGCGCCCGACCTTCGAGCGCCAGGCCGAGCTACTGATCGACCGGATTCTGGAGAAAGGCCGTTTCGACGCGGTGCCCGACCTGTGCGCAGCCTACCCGCTCAAGGTGTTCGGCGATGCGGTGGGGGTGCCCGCCGGAGGGCGGCAACATCTGCTGCCTTATGGCGACATGGTGTTCAACGGCTTCGGTCCGATCAACGAGCGGTTCAAGACCCGCCTGGCGGCGGCGCAGGAATCGATTGCCTGGATCGGCGAGGTGTGCAAGCGCGAAAACCTGACGCCCGATGGCTTCGGCGCCCAGCTCTACCGTGCGGCCGATGACGGCGATCTGGCGCCCGAGGAGGCGCCGATGCTGGTGCGCACGCTGCTGTCGGCAGGCCTGGACACCACCGCGTTCACTCTGTGCAACGCCATCCTTTCGTTCGCCCGCCACCCAGACCAATGGGCGCTCGTGCACGCCAATCCCGCCATGGCCAGGCAGGCGCTGGAGGAGGTGCTGCGCTTCGAGAGCACCTTCCATTCCTTCTACCGCACGACCACGAAGGATGTCGAGCTGGGCGGGGTCGCGCTGCCTCAGGAACAGAAGATCTGCGTCCTCATCGGCTCGGCCAACCGCGACCCGCGCCGCTGGGAACGTGCCGACGTCTTCGATGTGACGCGACGCGCCGCGGGCAATCTGGCATTCGGTACCGGCATCATTCGTTCCAGTCCAGAAGTTCAGAGTGCCTACCTGGGCAGTGACGTGGAGGCTTCCCATGTCTGAATTCCTGCTGCGGGCGCGCGGACTGCATTCCTACTATGGCGAGAGCCACATCTTGCACGGCGTGGACTTCAACATCCGCAAGGGCGAGGCCGTGGGCTTGATGGGTCGCAACGGCATGGGCAAGTCGACGTTGCTGAAGTCCTTGGTCGGTGTGGTCGCACCGCGCGACGGGGAGGTGTCTATCGACAACCGGTCCACGCGGGGTATGAGCGTGCACCAGATCGCCCAGTTGGGCATTGCCTATGTTCCCGAAGGCCGTGGCATCTTCCCGAACCTCAGCGTGCGCGAGAACCTGAACGTCTCCGCCAGGCCGGGTGTGGACGGCAGGCGGGATTGGACTTTCGAACGCGTGCTCGAGGTCTTTCCGCGGCTGGCCGAACGGCTCGGCCACGGGGGGCAGCAACTGTCCGGCGGCGAGCAGCAGATGCTGACCATTGGCCGCGCGCTGATGACCAACCCGCTATTGCTGATCCTCGATGAAGCCACCGAAGGACTGGCGCCCCTGATTGCGCAGGAGATCTGGCGAATCATCGGTCTCATCCGCGCGGCGGGCATCGCCACGGTACTGGTCGACAAGAACTGGAAAGCCGTCGCCGGCCTCACCGACCGCAACCTGATCCTGGTCAAGGGGCGGGTTGTGCTCGAAGGCACCGGCGAACAAATGCGTTCGCAACCCGACCGACTGGCCGAGTACCTCGGGGTCTGAGCAAAGCCGTACCCCTCTCAGCATCTCGCTCACATTTTTCTTGGACTCAACATGCAAATTTCTACCAAGCCGATACTTCGCCTCGCAATCCTGTTGTCAGCGGTTGCCATCTGTTGGCACACCAAGGCAGCGGACCTGAACGCTGCGCCGTTGCTCTTGGTCGTTCCGTTCCCCGCGGGCGGCACGGCCGACGCCTTGCCGCGCATCCTGGCCGAGAAAATTCGACCGCACTTCCCGAAAGGGGTCGTGGTGGAGAACCGGCCAGGTGCGGGAGGGAACATCGGCGCCGATCAGGTGGCCAAGGCTAAACCCGACGGTTTCACGCTGCTGGCTTCGCCACCCGGCCCGCTTGCGATCAACCGCAGCCTCTACCCCAAACTCGCTTACGACTCGAACGAACTGATGCCCGTCACAGTGATGGCCGAGGTACCCAATGTCCTTGCGGTGAGTGCTTCGTTTCCCGCCAAGACGGTTCAGGAGTTCCTCGCTTATGTGAAAGCCCATCCGGACAAGGTCACCTTTGCCTCGCAGGGCAATGGCTCGACGTCGCATCTGACAGCAGCGCTGTTTGAGTCCCTGACGGGTACACGGATGATCCACGTGCCCTACAAGGGTACAGCGCCCGCGCTGACGGATCTTCTGGGCGGCCAGGTCGATGTGTTCTTCGACAACCTCACTTCGTCGATGCCGTTGCACCGCAGCGGCAAGATTCGGATCCTTGCCGTCACTGACACGAAGCGCTCCGAGGTGCTTCCGGAAGTTCCAACCTTCGCGGAAGCAGGGTTGTCTGCCATGCAGGCGGTGACTTGGTTTGCCGTGGTCGCGCCCCCGGGAACTCCCAATGACATGGTGCGCGCGTTGAACCGTGTCTTCGTGGATGCCCTGAAGCTGCCCGACGTACAGGCGAACTTTGCCAAGCGGGGTGCGCGAGTCGTCGGCAGCACGCCGCAACAGATGGATCGCTTCGTGCGCGAGGAAACCGCTCGTTGGGCTCAAGTGATCAAGGCCGCAAAGATCACGGTCGATTGACTCCCTCACTTCCAGCTCACCCAATCTCTCAAAGGACTCAACATGCAGACTTCGACTATCCAATGGATTCCTCAAGGTGAAACCCGTGTCCCGTTGGCGGTGTACCGCGACGATCAGGTTTTTGCCGACGAGCAGCGCAACATCTACCGCGGCGATACCTGGAACTATCTCTGCCTCGAGAACGAGATCCCCGAAAGCGGGGACTACAGGACGACCTTCGTCGGCGAGACTCCGGTCGTCGTGGCGCGCGATGCGGATGGCGAAATCTACGCGTTCGAGAACCGTTGCACTCACCGCGGCGCCCTGATCTGTCTGGAGAAGTCGGGCAAGGACGCCAAGGACTTCCAGTGCGTGTACCACGCCTGGACCTACAGCCTCAAGGGCGACCTCAAGGGCGTGGCATTCGAAGGCGGGGTCAACGGTGCGGGCGGCATGCCCGAAGGTTTCTGCAAGGACCACCATCACCCGACCAAGCTGCGCGTGGCGATCTTCTGTGGCCTGGTGTTCGGCAGCTTTAGCGACGACGTGGACCCACTGGAGGAGTACCTGGGCGACGAGATCTGCGCGCGCATCGAGCGGGTGCTGGGCCGTCCGGTGGAGGTGATCGGGCGCTTCACCCAGGCGCTTCCCAACAACTGGAAGCTCTATTACGAGAACGTCAAGGACACCTACCACGCCAGTCTGTTGCACCTGTTCTTCACCACCTTCCGGCTGAATCGCTTGTCCCAGGAGGGCGGTGTCATCGTCAGCGAGACCGGTGCTCATCACGTGAGCTACTCGAAGGTCGACGAGGATGGCTTCGACGGCTACAAGGACCAGGGGCTGCGATCCGACCAGTCCGGCTACCAGTTGAAGGACCCCAGCCTGCTGCAGGGCTTCAAGGAGTTCGATGACGGCATCACGCTGCAGATTCTGTCGGTGTTCCCGGGCTTCGTGTTGCAGCAGATCCAGAACTGCCTGGCCATCCGCCAGGTGCTGCCGCGCGGCATCGACAAGACCGATCTGAACTGGACCTACATCGGCTACGTGTCCGACACGCCGGCGCAGCGCGAAGTCCGGCTCAAGCAGGCCAACCTGATCGGGGCGGCGGGATTCGTGTCGATGGAGGACGGCGCCGTCGGCGGCTTCGTGCAGCGCGGCATTGCCGGCACGCGGGCCGAACAGGCGGTGCTGGAGATGGGCGGCGACAGCACGGCCTCGAGCAGTTCGCGTGCCACGGAGGCTGCCGTGAGGGGCTTCTGGAAGCAATACCGCGTGCTGATGGGCGTTTGAAGACCGAAGGAAATCGAAATGGAAAAACTCAGTTTGCGCGATCAATTGCTGGACTTCAATGCGTCCTACACCCGCTGCATCGACAGCGACAACCTGGAGAGCTGGCCAGGCTTTTTTGCGGATGTGTGCCACTACCGGGTGACCAGCGCGGAGAACGACCGCACGGGCCTTGCGGCCGGGCTGATGTACGCGACGTCCCGGGCCATGCTGGAGGACCGCATCTCGGCGCTGCGCCATGCCAATGTCTACGAGCGTCAGACCTACCGCCACATGGTGGGACTCCCGCACGTTGTGCGCAGCGACGCGAACGAAGCCGAGTGCGAAACGCCTTTCCTGGTCGTGCGCATCGTCCAGGGCGATGAAACCTTCCTGTACGCCACAGGCCTCTACAAGGACGTGTTCGACCTGAACGGCGAGAGGCTGCAACTCAAGCGCCGCGTCGTGGTTTGCGACAGCAGCCGCTTCGACACCCTGTTGGCCGTTCCCCTGTGACACAAGGAACTGTCAGCCGCATCGCGATCCCCGTTGGGGACCCCAACGGCATCGGGCCGGAGATCGCGCTCAAGACGGTGGCCGCTTATGCCGGGCGCGATGACGTGGCGCTCACGCTGTTCGGGCCGGCGAACGTTCTTCGCGACACCGCCGATATGCTGGGCTTGGGAGAGGCGCTGGCGGTGGCCTCAGTCGAGCCATCCGCGCCTGTCCTGCAGGATGGATTCAGGCCCGGCGAGATCAACGCCCAGGCGGGCGCTGCTGCCGTCGATGCTGCCACGCGCGCCATCGAGGCCACGCAGCGCGGACGGTTCGATGCGGTGGTCGCCGCGCCCCATCACGAAACCGCGATCGCACAGGCTGGCATTGTCTTTTCGGGCTATCCATCGCTGGTGGCGCGCGTGTGCGGCCAGCCCGAGGACAGCGTGTTCCTGCTGCTGATCGGAGGAGGATTGCGGATCGTCCACGTCACGCTGCATGAGAGCGTGCAACACGCGCTGGGCCGGCTGTCGCCCGAGCTGGTGGCTGATGCAGCACGCGCGGGCGTTCGGACCCTGGCCCGGCTGGGCATCGACACGCCGCGCATCGCGCTGATGGGGATCAATCCCCATGCGGGCGAAGGCGGTCTATTTGGCACCGAAGACGGTGCGATCACGGAACCCGCGGCCGCACAACTGCGTGCAGAAGGGTTCGACCTCACGGGGCCGGCGGGCGGGGACATGCTGCTGGCTTCGCGTGCCCACGATCTCTACGTCGCGATCTTTCACGACCAGGGTCATATCCCGATCAAGCTGCTCAGCCCGCAGCGCGCTTCCGCGATCTCGATCGGCGCCGACGTGCTCTTGTCCAGCGTGGGCCACGGCAGTGCGATGGACATTGCCGGCAAAGGCGTCGCCTCGGCCCGGGCCATGATCGAAACCGTCGCGATGCTGGGCCATGTGACAGCACCGGCGACAACCAAAGGCAAGGCGCCATGAGCTATGAAATCCGAATCGACGGCACGGACGTCAAGTTTGACGCCGAAGCGGGGCAGACCGTGCTGGACGCGGCCGCCAAGCATGGCATCGAGATGCCTTATTCCTGCCGCAAGGGCGCCTGCGGAAACTGCAAGGGCCGGGTGCTGGCGGGAGAACTGGTGGTCGGTACCGGCGGAGGCGGCCATGAGGCCGGGATCAACGCGCCCGACGAACACCTGTTCTGCCGCGCCCAGCCGGCCAGCGATCTGCTGATCGCGCCGCGGTCCTGGCACCGCATCGACCCCGACGCACGCAAGACCTATTCGGCGACGGTCTTCCGCAACCAGCTCGTCGCCAGCGACGTCTCGATCCTTCACCTGCGGTTTCCGACAGGCGTGCGAGCCCGCTTCGCCGCTGGCCAGTACCTGCAGGTCATTCTTCCCGACGGGCAACGGCGTTCGTTCTCGATGGCCAACGCGCCACATGAGAACGACGGTGTTCTGCTGCACATCAGGCACATGCCTGGTGGCGGCTTCACATCGAGCGTCGTTCCGAATCTGGCCAAGGGCGATGTGCTGCAAATCGAACTCCCGCACGGCGACTTCTATCTGCGCGAGGAGAGCGACCGTCCGTTGCTGTTCATTGCCGGCGGAACGGGTTTCGCGCCGGTCAAGTCCATCATCGACGACATCATCAAGCGCGGCATCGAGCGGCCGATGACCCTGTTCTGGGGCGCCCGCGCGCCCGCTGGCCTGTATGCGCCCGACGTGGTGAAGAAGTGGCTCAGGCAGCGTCCCTCGCTGCGCTATGAGCCCGTCATCAGCGCCCCAGTCGATGCGGCGGCATGGAGTGGACGGCGGGGACGGGTGCACCAGGCGGTGCTGGAGACCTTCGACTCGGTGCAGGACTTCGACGTCTACGCCTGCGGCGCGCCGGCCATGGTGCAGGCCGTGCGCACGGCCCTCGAGGATCAGCGAGGGCTGCCACCGCCGCAGTTCTTCAGCGATTCATTCGTCACGGAAAGCCCTGCCGCCGTGGTCTAGCTGCGCCTGCACCGATCGGACGCCCGCCGCGGCAGCCATGCACGCCGGTCGCCGGAAGAGCCAACGACCTGGAGATGAAATTGTCTGACTTGCTATCGATCCATGAGTCTCTTGAACTGGCAGCCGAGCGAGTCGATGACCTCGTGCCGCTGGTGTACGAACGATTCTTTGCACTCAGGCCAGACGCCCGTGCGTTGTTCGGGAACGATGCCCTCGGCCGGGGGCGGATGTTCAATGAAACCCTGACGATGATCCTGGAATGCACACAGGAAGTGGGGTACCTGGAGGGCATCGTCGAGCGGGAAGTGGGAGACCACCGGGAATATGGCGCGACTCTGTCCATGTATGAGAGCTATTTCGAGGCGGTGGTGCAGGCAATGCAGGACGCCGTGGGCGAGTCTTGGACGCCGAGCCACGAAGAATCCTGGCGCCGTCAACTCAAGCACCTGATGTCGATCGTGGCTCGGCACGCGCAAATCGCCGATGGCCCGCTGAACCATTAACAAAGGAGACTGCTATGAGCACAAATGGTGCAGGCTTGCTGAGCCAGCCGGTTGAACGGGCTCCTGTGATCATGGAGCAAGCGGCATGTTCGCGCCGTCGCCTGCTAGCGGCAGTGGCAGCTATTGCCGCTGGAGGCTTTGCGCGCTCTTCCCTTGGGGCTGGCAACGCAAACGAGATTGTCTTGGGTATGTCGCTGCCATTGACGGGCGTCCTCGGCAGCACCGCCCAGGGGTTTCGAGAGGGCACGCGCATCGCATTCGAGGATATGAATGTTGCCGGGGGCGTGCACGGAAGGAAAATTCGCGTTGAACTGATGGACGACAGATTCGACAGGGACCTGGTCGTACGAAATGCGAAGGCCATGCTCGATCAAGGTGTGCTGTGCCTCTTCGGGTTCATGGGCACGCCGGGGATCCTGGCCGTCTCTGCCCTTGTCAATGAGCGCCAGGTTCCGCTGATCGGAGCCGTATCAGGGGCCCCGGCAACCAAAGACCCAACGAACAAGTTCGTCTTCATCGTACGAACGAGTTTTTCGAAGGAAGCCGAAAATGCCGTCAACGTCGGCGTCATCACAGGCATGAAGGTCTGGGGCGTCGTCTATCAGGACGATGGCCAAGGCAAGGCCGCACTCGCGGGTGTGGCGGATCGCTCAGGTGCAAGCTATGTCGATACCATGATCGTTGGCCACGGCCGCAGGATCATCCGGTAGCTCAGCGAGCTCGAAGGACACTACTCCTCTTTCATCCGGTTCTCGATGAAGCACGAGCGCAATCGCCGATCCCCTGAGCGTTTTTCGAGCCGAAGAGGTCGAGCCCAAACCGTGCGCAGCTGCTTCCTGAGCTGACAGTAGACGTCGATCAATCTCCTTTTGAATTCTGCCCAGCGACAACGCCAGTGTGCATCACTCTTCTTAAGCACAGGACTGATGTCTGTCCGCGCGGGCCTATTTCGGGTTATTCATCACTTGCCACCCGGCGCTTTGGCTGGGCGGTTGATTCGATCGAGCAGTCATCAATAGCCATCAAGGAGTAACACAATGATCCGCACCGCGCCAGCTGTCACTCGTCCTTGCTACTTTTATTTCCGTTGCCATTTGTTTCGCCGCGCACTGTCCAACAGTTGCGCGGCGAGGCTGCAGTAATTGAGTTGGGGTTCTAAGCCAGAACCGCCGAAATTTCCGTCATCCCAGCTCCAGCCCCGCCACGAGCGCATCCAGGTCGATCATCTTGCCGTCGCTCTGGAAGGTGTAATGCCCGTTCAGCAGGATGTGCCGCCAGGCCGCCGGCGATATCTGGGTCAGGAGAGCGTGCGCCTTGGCGTTGCCGCTCGCCTCGTACTTCATCAGCAGCCGCGAGAGGATGGCCGAGTTGTAGAAGATGACCGCGTTGGCGATCAGCCTGGCGCACTGGTTGCTGATCTCAATTTCGATGTCGGTGCGCCCGGTCAATTCCTTCTTGCCGCCGACCTGGGCGATGGTTGAGCGTAGCTGGTGATAGGACTCGATGCGGTTCTGTGAGCGGTGAACGTTGCGCTCCAGTTGCGGATCGCGCAGGTAGCGCAGCGTGTAGATGCTGCGGATGAGCTTGTCGAACTCGAACACCGCGCGCCGCGTGGGGTTCGGCGCGGTGTAGGTGCATAGCTTGCGGATCAGCGTGCCCTGCGTCATCTCCTTCAGTCCGAGCGTGGCGACAATCTGGTCGAGGTTCGGCTTCTCGCTGACTATGAGATCGCGGTCGATTCTCCCGGCCGGCCGGATCAGGCACTGATCGTACAGCGCCGGATCGTCGGCACTGTAGAGTTCCTTCAACTGATCGCCAAGGTCGGTGAAGCGCGGCTCGAAACGCAGGCCGAACCAGTGCAGGATAGCGAAGTTGGCCTTGTTGACGCTGTGCATGTCGCCGGTGATCGCGGTCGGCACGATGTCCGACGTGTTGCGATACCAGATGTCGAACACGTGATGGGCCTCGTAATCGTGCGCGCCGATCAGGTAGCCGTTGAGCGGCACGTGGTTGCACAGCAGCGTGTAGGCGACCACGCCCTTGCCGCGCCCAAAGTATTTGCGCGAGTGGCGCGCTTTCACGGTCGGCCGCTCGACGCCGAATTTCTGACCATCGACGGCACCGTACAGTGCATCGAGGTCGAACGAGTAGTACGGGAAGATCGGCAGCGCGGCGATGGCGTTGCTGATGCAGTCGTTGGCCGCGTGCAGCGTTGCGTGGCGCAGGTACTGTTGGTAGGCGCTCTCCAGCACGTGGTACGGGATGTCGCTGGTGCGTGCCATGACCTGGTTGCCGTGGTTCATCGCCTGCGCGATGATGACCGCCATCAGGCTGTCGGCGTCGGCGACCTTCTTCGCATAGCGCGGCTGCAAAGGCGTCAGCGCCGACAGGAACTGGCACTGGCCGTTGACGAAGCGGAACACGTCGGCCACGTCGCAGAACGGCAGTTGCTCGTAGAACGCCTTCTCGCGCGCCTTCTGGTTCTCGCCCTTGGGCTTGCGCCATGTCAGCTTCTGCGTGTCCTTGTCGTATTCTAGGTGCGTCAGCTTGCCCTGCTTCAGCTCGCGGTTGAAGGCCAGCCACTGAGCGCGCAGCTCGGTCGCGAGCGCATCGAGCTGGGCATCGAGTGGCTGCCGCAGGAACGGGATGTCGATCTGCGCCAGCACGGCGGCCTTCTCATCCAGCGAAACCAGCTCGTCGGAAAAATGCCGGTGCTGCAAGCTGTCGTCGAGGTAGAGTTCACCCGACTGGAAGCGCTTCCTGACCTGGCGGTACAGCCAGAACTCGTAGCGGTCGGCATGCAGGTCCGTCGGCTTGCCATCGGCATCGAAGGTCAGCAGGTACGGTCGCAAGCGTTTCGGCAGCGTGGCCGCTGGACATTCGGCGAGCGGCCGTTGCGATAGGCGCTGCTGTTTGGCGAACACGTCCTTGGCCCAGGCCAGCGCCACGAGCCACGGGCTGCCCGGATCAGTGCCAGCGAGGTCGAGCGCGACATACAGCGGCCGAAGATGGCGGCGGATGCGCTCAGCCAGGCCGTCCACCGCCTGCCAGTGCAAAGCCAGCTTGCTCACCGGCTTCACGCTCATGCGCTGCGCGGTGGTTTGCAGCGTATCGCGGGGCATGATTTTGTAGGCGCGCTGGCGCACATCGCCGAACGGCGTGGGATCGGGCACGCTGTCGTCGATGTAAAGCGACAGCAGGCGGCCGACCTGCGGTGTGTCTTGCTGACGGCGCACCTGCTCGGCGACAAAGGATTGCTTTGCGCCCGCACTGCTTTCGTCCTCCAACTGCTTCATGTGGTAGGCCATCGCATCGACCAGGTTGTCGGAAAGCTGCCGGTAGCGCACCCAGGCATAGCAAAGCAGGTAGAGGTAGGTCTGATCGGCCTTCAGGTTGCGTAGATCGTGGACGGTGTAGAAGTTCGCCAGGCTGGCGTAGTACAGCAGATTCTGCTGCGAGACGCCGAGCTTGGGCAGCAGCGCCTTGGCGATCCGGTGCAGCGGCTCCAGCGTGGCGCGCTTTTCGCGTTCGCGGGCCATCTGACGCCAGCCAAAGTCCTTGGCGTCCTGCTTGAGCGCCGCCAATTGCGACAGGGTGTCGTCACGCACTAGAAGCCGACCCAGCGCGGCCTTGGCCGATTCGTCCAACACTTCCGACAGCAGGCCAGCCAGCCGCCGACGCTCGGCGGACAGGGCTTCGCTCACCAGCTCTTGCAGGGTGGTATAGCCGGGCCGGATGATCTTGTGCTCGTTTAGCCAGACGATCAGCTCGGCGGCGATGAACCCCGGCATCACGTCGCGCCGCACGGTCTGCGCGGCCTGCTGCGCGAGCTGCGCCAGGAACTCGGCCGCCCACGGCCGGTAGCCGAACAGATCGGCAATCCACTCGCGCTGGGTGTAGTGCTCGTGCTTGGAGATTGGCTTGTGCTCGAAGGACTCGCCGTGGAAGTAGCGGCTCAGCACGAAGGCGCAATCGTGCTCGACCTCACTCCAGTCGAAGCGGAAGAAGGCATGCTTGGCCTTGAAGTAACCGATCTGCAAGATGCAATAGACCTGGGCATGGAGACCAGGCCGGCTGCTGGCGAGCGCCAGTTCGGTTTCAGTCAACGCCAAGTATTCCAGCCGCTGGGCGTCGTCGAAGTCCGGCAGGCCGTACAGGGCTTCCTGCTCGGCGTCCGACAGGACGGTCAATCGTTCGCTCTTGGTCGTCATCGCGATGACGCTCCACGAGAGCCCGTCCAACCAACCCGTGCCAGGGTCTCGATCAGCGTGGTTCGCTTGACGCCGAAGTTGCGGCACACCGCCGCCTTGGACATGCCGCCATCGAGCGCAGCGACGATGGCCTCCAGCTTCTCGCCGGTGATCGCCTGCGGCCGGCCGCCGATCCGGCCGCGTTTGCGGGCGGCAGCCAGACCGGCGACGACACGTTCCTGGATCAAGGCGCGTTCGTACTGCGCGAGCGCGCCGAACACCTGGAACAGAAACTCGCCCGAGGGCGTCGTGGTATCCAGGTTCTCCGTCAGCGAGCGGAACGCCACCTGCTTTTTCTTGAGCGAGGTCACGATGGCGAGCAAGTGCGACAACGAACGGCCGAGCCGGTCGAGCTTCCACACGACCAACACGTCGCCAGGGCGAACGAATTCGAGCGCCCGCGCCAGGCCCGCGCGGTCGTCCTTCGCGCCGGAAGCATGATCCTCGAACAGATGCCGCGCATCGACGCCGACGGCGAGCAGCGCATCGCGCTGCAAGTTCGTGCTCTGGCGGTCGGAGTCCGACGACACGCGCATGTAACCTACCAACATAAGCGGAAAACCATTAAGACGAGGTTTCCGTATGGTAGCGTCTGGCGACAGAGTTTTCCGCACAATTTTGCGGCCACTCGGAGGTTGGTGCAGAGGACCGTTGAAGGCCTGTCGAAAAACAAATGTTTTCCGACAGGCCTTGGCCTAGCGCACGCCCGCCTTGCAGCGTTCTGTGAATAGCGCTTAGTAATGACGGCGTATATACTTTGTTAGTATCAAGTGGCAGGAGGCCCCGATCATGTCAAAACAAGCCGTTTTCACGATGAAGCTGGAGCCTGAGTTGCGCGCCGAGTTTATGGCCGAAGCCGAGGCGGCCCATCGCCCGGCGTCGCAAGTGCTGCGCGAGCTGATGCGCGAGTTCGTTCAGCGCCAGCGCGAGTCGCGCGAGTACGACGAGTTCCTGCGCCGCAAGGTCGAAGCCGGCCGGGCTTCGATGCGCGCTGGATTGGGGCGGTCGAACGATGAAGTTGAGGCCGAATTCGCCGCACGGCGTGCCAGTGTGGCGAGCCAGGCGTGAGGGTTGTTTGGACGCCCGAA
Source organism: Piscinibacter defluvii (assembly GCF_004011805.1). Taxonomy (GTDB): domain Bacteria; phylum Pseudomonadota; class Gammaproteobacteria; order Burkholderiales; family Burkholderiaceae_C; genus Piscinibacter; species Piscinibacter defluvii. The sequence continues at coordinate 17,594 of NZ_RCHJ01000037.1, read as the reverse complement.
GCGCAGCAAGACCGTGCCGATGTGTGGGACTACATCGCAGCCGACAATCCGCGCGCGGCGGCCCGGATGGATGAGATTTTCAGCGACGCGGCCGCCCGCTTGATCCAGCACCCCATGCTGGGCAAGCCGGGAAAGATTCCCGGGACCCGCGAGTTGATCCCGCACGAAAGCTATCGCCTGGTGTATCAGATCGACGGCGAAACGGTGTGGATACTGACGCTGGTTCATACTGCCCGCCTGTGGCCGCCTGTGCGCGATTAAGAGATGATCATGGCAACAATGAAACGGCGCGTTGACAGACTGCTTTCGAGCCAGACCGCGGTCGGCGGCAGGCGGCCAGTTGCGGACGGTCAAGCATCTTCCCGGTAGCGGACGTTCAATAGTGTCTCTGACCTGCTTCGCTCCCTCTATGAAGGGAGGTCGCTGGCCCATCCGCGCACTCACAGCCTGCCAGTAGGCGCAAATTGGCAGCGCTCCGTCCGGCAGCGCACAGACTGCGGCCGTACGTCCGCGTAGGTTCGCTTCAGCAGTTTCGATTCGAAAGTTCAATGTGATTGCTGCGGGCGGTCGTCGCAGTTGCGCGGAGGCGATGATGCACAATCACGGGATCGGCAGATAGGTTCTTCGAAGCTGCAAGAGTTAAAACATTCACACATGAAAGATTGAAATGGATACACGATTATTTGCTTTCGTCGGCGCAGACATTGGCCCTTGGCGGATTGTCAGGGCCGAAACGAGAGTTGGCGAGCCCCTGCCTGAAGCCAAAAGGCTCAACGTCGTATCCGCTTCAGAGTTGCAGTCTGAAACCAATGCACCCTGGATACTTCGTGGAATAACCAGCAATGAACGATATGTCATGCGCGCAGAGAAGAATGAAATTGTAGCGAAGCAGCAAGGTCTGGCGCGCCCAGAAGCAACGTGCGGTGCGCTAATACCGATCCGGAAGAACGCAGCTTGGTGGGAGCTCACGCAAGACGAACGCCGGAGCGTTTTCGAACAGTCGAAGCACGTCCAAATCGGGCTTCAGTATTTGCCTGCAGTAGCGCGCAAGCTCCACCACTGCCGCGACCTCTCAGAGAATGAACCGTTCGATTTTCTGAATTGGTTCGAATACGCGCCAATTCATGAGGTTGAGTTCAACAGGCTGCTTTCCGAACTGCGTGCGTCAGAGGAATGGAAATACGTCGACCGAGAAGTCGATATTCGTCTTACGCAAGCACAGGTCTAACCCGCCGATGAACACGGACCCCCAACAGCGGCGCGTTGCGCCGCCGTTTCGGGCCGGTTATCGGCAACGTAGAACTCTCGGATACAGTTGTTCTGTAATAACTTCTCAAGCCAAATTGATTTTTGGAGTGGATATGGAAATGGAATCAAGAATATTTTCGGTAACAGAATATATTCGTCCGTCTGACGGCGAACCAATTCGTTCAGTGGTTCTGGAAACCAAGGACTCAGCAGTTGTTGTTTGGCATGCCCATCCTGGGCAAGAAATAACCGCTCATGTTCACCCGGACGGCCAAGATACTTGGACGGTTATCTCTGGAGAGGCTGAGTATTACCAAGGAGGCGGCAAAGTCGCTCATCTAAAGGCTGGAGATATTGCCATAGCAAAACCTGGCCAAGTGCATGGCGCTCTAAATACTAGTCCAGTGCCGTTTGTATTTGTCTCAGTGGTTGCATCTGGCAACGCGGGTTTTGCGTTGGCTGAAAAATAGTCTTTCTCAAATGTGTGCCCCAGAGAGTTCTAACCCATCCATCAACACGGACGCTGCGCGATGAAGCCGCGCCGCGCCGGCTAACTCCACGTTGAGCGTCAGCTTTCCATATGTCTGGGGGTCTGCAACGGGTCGGGTGCCGTCGCGTGCGCAGTGTCAAAGCTGACATGACTAATACATGAGATGGGCTGATGCTCGCCGTCCGGTCAGGCAGCTGCCCCCCTGCAGGACTCACAGCAGTTGTATGCCACCCGTCATCCGAGACGTCAGTCGGCCTCATCCAGACCGGAACAATCTGGACGTGACGTCCGGCTGGCATTGCCGTGATCGAAATGGCGGCTAGTGACACGACTGTTGGGTCTACCCCATCGACCGGGCGCGGGACAAGCCACGTTGATCGGCTGACGGAATTTTCGGCGGTTCCGGCTTAGAACCCCATGAACTTGCTCGCCAGCGAACTCTCACCGCGGTGAGAGTCACGGCTGCCCGGGAGGCAGGTGCAGCCAAGATTGGGGCTCCATAAAGCTGCCGCTCGCGAAGACCAGCCATCGGCCAATAGCCGACATCGATTGCTTGTCGCACAGCGGACGGCCAAGCCAGGACTTGCCGCGACATCTACCAGCGCAACACGCGCGGTCCAAGCAAAGCACCAACTGCCGACGGTATCGCAATTCCCGCCGAGTACCAGATGACCACAAACGGCGGGGCCAGTTCCGGGCAGTGTGCGCTGTAGATCAGCGCGCCGACGGCCCCCGAGAGCAACCCGGCCGCCGCGCCCGCGCTTTTCAAGCGCGTCGGCGCAAGTTCTCGCATCGCGAGCAACGTGGCCAACATGATCGGCGCTGCCAACAGCGTGATCAGTGGCGCGCAGACCTTCCACGTGTCACCGAACACGAGATGGGATCGCATCCCGCTCTCAGCCAGAAGCAGGCTGCCTGTGGCAGCGATGACCATTAGTCCAACAGCCAGCGCGAGCGCCCACAGCAACGGCGCAACGCGCGCCCCCGGGCGTGAAAGCCGGGCCACGAGTGGCATGGCCGTTGCGGCAAGAGCAATCACATAGGCTAGCTTCAACCAGAACCGCGGTTCGGCCAACGCAGCACCCAATGCGGGATTGAGATCCATCAGCGCCAGCATCAACAGCGTCGCGGCGGGTGCCGCCAGGCACAGCGCCAACGACAAGCGCGATGCCGGGACATTTCGCACCTCCTGGGACGAACCGGTCGCGAGCATCGCGATCAAAGCATCCGTCTTCATGTTCATGCTCTCCATTTCGCCGCGATCGACTTCAAACCGCGGTGGACATATAGCTTGACGGCCACTTCAGACGTGCCGATCAAAGCAGCCGTCTCGGCCACCGACAAGCCTTCGATCTTGAGATGCAGGATAGCCCTTCGCTGCTTGTCCGGGAGGCCGCCTAACAGCTGGAGCACATCGTGCCGCGCTTCGCTGGCGTGCAGAGCACCGCAATCGCCATTGTGATCTGGCTGCATTGATCCTTCGTCGACTGGCTCCACGATCTTGTGCCCGCGCCGAAGGTAGTCCACGACCTTGTGATGCGCGATCGCTTGCACCCACGCGTCCAGCGGTTTCGCGGGGTCATAGGTGCCGCGCTTGTTGTGGATCGCCAGCAGCGTCTCCTGTACCAGATCCTCGACCTCGCCAGGAGAACGAGGCAGCTGCCTGGCAATGAAGTCGTGCAGCCAATCTGCCAATGCGGCCAGGAAGGCGCGGTAGTCACGCTCGTTGCCGCTGAGCCCTCCGACCAGGTGGGCGAGCGCGTCAGATCTCTGGCCGGCGACACGCCGTGCCGCTAGCGGTTCGAGCGTTGTCGACTCTGACATCAGCGTCATGTTGACACGCGCATCCGGGGTTCGCGCAAATCGCATTTCGGTTACAGCGACCCGCGGAAATTCTGTCTTCGCGCGGGACCCTCGAGTTGAGTCATATCAAATTGCCCGGCGGTCGCAGGCGGATCATGCCCGCACACGCTGCCCCAAAGGGCGGCAGACGAACCAAAGCAAACCACGATCACCAACGAACGAGGACACCTACCATGTCAATGCACTACACGACGACGTTCCTGGCCAGCCTCACCTTCGCGGCTGGCGCATGCGCGCAGGCGACCGCGCCCGCGGCGCCTGCGCAGCCGGCGGCCGCCATGAGGGCTGCTGCACCGGGCGCACCGGTCGACCGCGCCAAGATCCTGGCCGCACCGGGTGTCTTCGGAGCGTTCTCGACTTACAAGATCCGCGCCGACTACTACAGGCTCGCTTCCGCCGAGCGCAGGGGCGCGGCCGAGGAAGTGGCCGCGGTGCTCGAGAAGCACAAGGACAAGGTCATCGCCGACGTCTATCTGACGCGAGGTTTCGAGGCGCAGAGCGATTACTTCATTCGCGTGCACGGGTACGACATGGCCGCCGTGCAGAGCTTCCTGGTTGACTTCCGCGCAACCCGCTTCGGCGTCCATTCGGAGGTCACGGAAAGCCTAGTCGGGATGACCAAACCGCTCAACTACATCACCAAGGAAAAGTCACCCGATCTGAACGCCGGCCTTACCGCGAGCACCTACAACGCCGATCCACCGCGCTTCGCCTTCATGATTCCGGTGAAGAAGAACGCCGACTGGTGGAACCAGTCCGATGCGCAACGGCTAAAGGACATGGAGCTCCACACGCTGCCCACGTTGGTCAACCTGGTGAACGTGAAGCGCAAGCTCTATCACTCGACCGGTCTCGACGACACCGACTTCATCACCTACTTCGAAACGAACGACCTCGGCGCCTTCAACAACCTGATGCTCGCCTTGGCGAAGGTGCCGGAGAACAAGTTCCACGTGCGGTGGGGCAGTCCCACGGTGATGGGGACCATTCAGAGCTTCGACACCGTCGTCAAGACGCTGTCACTCGTCAACTGACCACAGCGCGATCGAGACCGAACATGGACGTCAGACGCCGCCAGTTCCTCAAAGGCAGCTTGTCGCTTGCTGCCGCCGCCGGAACCCCGTTTGCCCTGACAGCGCCGGCGTTCGGCGCGCTCACTCCACGCCGGGACCGACCATGGGAGGACGGCTATCGCAATGTGCTGAAGGGTGAGCGTGTCGTACGCACGATCAACATGCCCAACTGCACTGGCTCGTGTGCATGGAACGTGTTCGTCAAGGACGGCATCGTGCAGCGCGTCGAGCAGCCGCTGGACTATCCCGACGACGAGTACAACCCCCGCGGATGCATGAAGGGCGCCACCTACCACCGGCGCGTCTACTCGCCCAACCGCGTCAAGTTCCCAATGCGCCGTGTCGGCCCCCGAGGGTCGGGGCAGTGGAAGCGCATCACCTGGGACGAGGCATTCGACTACCTGGCCAGCGAGATCAAGCGAATCTCTGCGAAGTACGGCGCCAATACGGTCTGGGTGTACCCGCCGGTGCCGGCCACCGGCATCGTCAAGCAAGGCGCAGGCTTCCGGTTCGCGTCGGTGAATGGCTTTGGCCTCGGCACCTTCTACAACTGGTATGGCGACCTGCCGCTGGCGCACCCGATCACCTGGAACGTGCAGACCGAGGAGCACGAGTTCAAGGACGTCTTGAACACGAAGTACGCGATCATCTGGGGGTCGGACATCCTGCAGACTCGGATGCCTGACGCGCACTTCTTCCTCGACGCGCGCGCCAAGGGCGTCAAGCTGGTTTACGTCGCGCCCTATTACGACCCAACCGCAACCGCAGTCGACGAGTGGGTGCGCGTCAGGCCGGGCACGGATGGGGCCTTTGCGCTCGGCATGTGCCATGTCGTCGTCAAGCGCGGATTGACCGACGCGAACCACCTGTTGCGGACGACGAGCGGACCGCTCCTGGTGCGCAGCGACAACGGCAAGTATCTCAAGGCGGTGGACGTCGTCTCGGGCGGCGACGCGAAGACCTTCATGGTCCACGACGCAAGCCGGGGAGGCGTGGTGCCTGACGTGTACTTCGCCGGCACACCGTCGCTCACGGGCAGCTGGGACGTTGCGCTGAAGGACGGCCGAACGGTTTCGTGCACGACGTCGCACACCCTGTTGTTGAAGAAGCTGGACGAATACGACCCGCAGACGGTATCGGAGATCACCGGCGTTCCGGCAAAGGACATCGAGCGCATCGCCGTCGAGTACGCGACGACCAAGCCGTCTAGCATCTGGTCTGGTACCGGGATCAACCACTGGTATCACGGCGACCTGATCGGACGGGCGGTGATCGAGCTCGCCTGCCTGACCGGCAACATCGGTGTACATGGCGGTGGCGTCAGCCCCTGGGCCGGGCAGTATCTGATGCGGCTGAACCCGACCGAGTACTTCTTCCCGCGCAAGGATCCGAACAATCCGAACGACCGCTACCGTGCGGTACCGCTGGACACAGCCTACGTCGTGAACGGCCCCACCAAGACGATGGCAGACAAGGACAAGCTGTGGCGGCAGATCCGCTGCATCTGGGCCGCAGGCGGCAACCTGCTCGGCGAGGCATCGGACCAGAGCAATCTGACCCGCAAGGTGTTGCCACAGATCGAGCTGATCGTGTCGCCCGAAATCGAGATGAGCACGACGGCACAGCTGGCCGACATCGTGCTGCCGGTGGTCAGCTGGTTCGAACTGCCCTACGACATTGCCACGACACCGGCGCACCCGTATATCCAGCTGGCGGAAGGCTCGCTCGCGCCGATGTTCGAAGCGAAGACCGATATCGAGATCTATCACGAGATGTGTCGCCGCCTTGGCACGGGTGACATCTTCAAGTTCAACCGTCCCGAGCCGGCCATCGAACTGTTGCTGCAGACGGGTGGCCCGCAAGTCAAGGGCATCACGTTTGAGCGCCTCAAGAAGGAACGCTGCATTCGTGTGAACCTGCCGAGCTCTCCCTATGCATCATTCACCGACGAGATCGCCGGCAAGCACAAGTTCAAGACAGCGTCGGGCCGACAGGAGCTCTACAAGGACGAGGATCGCTTCATCGAGTACGGCGAGACGCTGCCTGTCCACAAGGAGCCGCATATGGCGACGCCTTATGGCACGTCACGTGTGTGGAGCGAGGCGAAGAAGGTGCGCAATCCGCTGTACCAGACCTATCCGATGGTCTATCACGCACGGCACACGCGATGGAGCGTCCACTCGTCGTGGCGAACGACCGACGAAATCCTGAAGCTCGACGACATCGGCCAACCGTTGCTCGAACTCAATCCGGCAGATGCCGTCAAGCGCGGGCTCGTCTCGGGCGATTGGGCCACGGCTTACAACCAGAACGGCTATGTGAAGGCAAAGGTCAAGCTCCGCGAGTCGGTACCGCCGGGTGCCGTACTCATCTACTTCGGTTGGCAACGCGACCAGATCCGCGAGGGTCATTGGAACGCGCTGACGCACAACGACATCAACCCGATCCACGAGATCTACTTCATCCCCAACGTCTGGGGCCCGGTGTCAGGTCACTTCGATCAGTTGTGCGAAGTGAAGAAGGCCTAACGAGGAGATGACCATGTCGGAAGAACTTTGGCAGAAGTATTACGGCCAACCGAATGCCAAGTACGGCAACAAGGCGCAGTACGGGATGCTGCTCGACATCAACAAGTGCATCGGCTGCCACACATGCACGATGTCCTGCAAGCAGACGTGGACCAGCGGCCCGGGCCAGGAGAACATGTACTGGAACAGCGTGGCGACTCAGCCCTACGGAAAGTACCCGCGCAAGAACGGCAGCAAGAACCCGTCGGACTGGGACTACCGCTTCTCCAATCTCTACCAGGACGTGCCGAAGGGCAAGTTCCCGAAGATGTGGCAGTTCTATCTTGCTCGGCCCTGCAATCACTGCGCCAACCCTGCATGCCTGCCCGCTTGTCCGACGCGGTCGATCTACAAGAACGAGGACGGCATCGTCCTGATCGATCAGGACACCTGTGAAGGCTTTCAGAACTGCGTCAAGGCCTGCCCGTACGACAAGATCTACTACAACCCGGTGACCAAGAAGTCGCAGAAGTGCATCTTCTGCTTCCCGTTGCTCGAGAAGGGGCAGGAACCGCAGTGCGTGAAGACCTGCGTCGGGAAGATCCGCATCTTCGGCAACCTGATGGATCCCAACAGCACGATCTCCAAGATGATTCGGGATCCATCGCTTGGCGTGAAGCCGTATGACCCCGAGACCGGTCTCGGCGCGACCCATCGGGTGATGAACACGCAGCCGCGCCGGCAGTATCGGCCTGACTTCGGAACAGTTCCGTCGGTCTGGTACATCCCGCCGAAGAACGTGCCCCCCGAAGAGATCGAGAAGTACTTCGGCAATGCCATGGGCGGACTGCTCGACGAGCCTCACCATGTCGCGGCCCCCATCAAGATGAAAGACGTCTGAAGACTCCACGGGACTCATCACCATGAACGTCGCTCGCGAACCGATCGCCACGATTGCTGGCGCGCTGCCCGTCACCCAGAGGGCGCAGCTGTACCACTTCTTCGAACTGGCACTCGCCCACCCTGGCGAGGACGGATTCGACTACTTCGCACAGGCAGCCACGGCAGACGATTTCCTGCTTCGCTTCAACGCGGTGGTGGTCACGCTGCCGGAGATCGCTGCCCACGCCGCAGGTGCGGCGACGCGCTACTTCGAAGGGCTTCGCAGCCTTGGGTTCGAGGCGGCGGAGGCGGCGTACATCTCCCTGTTCGTCAACAACTATCCGCACCTGCCCTGCCCACCCTATGCATCGCTGTTCATCGCGAGCGACAGCGACAAACGGCTCACCGAGATGCTGGAGATCAAGCAGTTCTACCAAGAGCACGGCGTCGATATGGCCGAGACGTACGACGATTTGCCCGATCACCTGTGTGTCGAGCTCGAGTTCCTGCAGGTGTTGAGTTTCCGCGAGGGGGACGCAGCGCTGCGGGGCGATCTCGAGTTGCTGAACGGCTTGCGCCAGACGCAGGCTCAATTCATCGATCGTTTCGCGCTGGCATTCATCGAGCGCTTGGCAGACATCGCCGTGCAGACGGTCGCCGACAACCCATACAGCCACCTGCTCGATGCGCTGCGCTGCATGGTGCTGGCGCACCGGCGACAGCTGGCGGCGAGCGATCCCGGGAGCACATCATGAGGCGGAACTTTCTGAGGACGGCGATCGCCATTTCGCTCGCACTGCCGGCTGTTGCAGTTCTCGCCGCAACGGCGGGTGCCGGCGGTGAGGGCGCACGGCCAGCAAAGGCGACATCGGCGCCTGTCAACAGGTCAGCCGCTGTTCCGCACTTCGCGCCAACCGGCAAGGCGCCCAGTGCCGCACGCGGCGAGGCCATCTTCGTCGACCATTGCGCGTTGTGCCACGGCCTGCATGGTCGAGGCGATGGCCCGCGGTCGGCGTTCTTCCAGCCCGGTGCGCAATTCATTCCTGACTTCGCCGCCTCGGGATACTTGGCGGGCCGTGACGAGGAGGTGCTGCAGAGCATTCGCAACGGCCTGGCTCGACTGCCCGAGCCGGCGATCGTGATGCCGCAGTTCAAGTACATCCTCTCCGACGAGGAGATCCGCAGCGTTCTGATGTATGCCAAGAAGCTCGCGGTCAAGCCCGCCCGAGCGGCAGCCACATCGGCCGAGCCTGTCCTTGCGGGGGCCATGTCCACAGGCAGCGGCAATGTGCCGGGTTTCGGTGAGGGCGGAGAGGCCTTGGCGAAGAAGTACAACTGCCTGGCCTGTCACCAGGCTGGCCAGAAGGTTGTTGGTCCGTCTTACCGCGATGTGGCCGCACGGTATCGCGGCCAGACAGGCGCAGCCTCGAAGCTCGCCGAGAAGATTCGCAAGGGCGGCACAGGAGTCTGGGGCGACGTGCCAATGCCACCAAGTGCGGACGTGAGCGAGGGCGACTTGAAGAGGATCGTCGAGTGGATCCTGTCGATCGGCCAGCAAGGAAGCTGAGACGACGGTTGCCAATGCGGAGCTCCGGCCACCGATACTTGCACCGTGGGTAGGCGAGTCTTCATTTGCCTATGACCGCTTCTCGACCGTCAATAGTCTGCACAGGGTCGATTCCGGGCGACCGTCCCGGCGATCTGCCTGCCGAATACCGGTCGCTGACCGACGATCGGGCATAGGCACGATGCGGGTGGCGGCGTCAGTTCGCGCCGAACTCGCCGCCCAGGATCGCGATGATGTCTTGGCGCTCGCCCAGCAGTCGGACCACGTCCAGATGGCCCCCTCGCTCGAAGTAGCACCACAGCAGCGGAAACTTCCCCACCCGCCAGGTCCGCAGCCCCGGTATTCCGAGCAACTTCCCGAGCCTCGGCGAGCCGATGCCCGGTTCGAGTTCGATCTGGTCGAGCGCCTTGTTGGTGTCCCTGGCCACTTTCACCGCAAGGCGGGTGCCGCCCTCCTTGCGGTAGTACCGCACCTCGCCCTGCTGATCGCGCAGCGCCTGTGGGCGCAGAACCGCCGGCTTCAATCGATCTCGCCGCGAGCAATCGCCAGCAGTTCCTTCTCGTCGGCCTTGGTGCGACGCCGACCGGGCCCGGAAGCCAGCCCTTCTTCGATGAGATCGCGCAGGCGCTTCTTGGCCTGCTCTTCCTGATCACGCCGGACCAGATCACGGATGTACTCACTGGTGTTGCCGTAGTTGCCCGCGGCCACCCGGTTGTCGATGTACTCGCGCATCGATTCGGGCAAGGCAAAGCTCATGGTTTGGCGGCTCATGCACGAATCTTGGGCCACTTGACAACGGTTGTCAACTACGTTGGCCGACATCTTGCCCGTTCGAGGGATGCTGCTGCGGGTCTCGTCACGACGCCGACCGATCTGCCTGGCCCGGCGCGCGCTGGATCAGTGCCGCGGCGAACTTGTCGACGCCGAATCTCATCGTGCCGCGGAAATTGATGTGGGAGAAGTGCGCCGGCCCCATGCGGCGCAGCCAGTCGTCTTCGACGGCGATCCCGTCGCGTTTGAGCCGCTCGACCACCTCGTGCATCCGTGCGGTGTTCCAGGCCAGCACGATGTTCGTCAGCAGGGCGTGCGAGCCGGAGATCGCCTTCATCTCGTCGCGCCGCCTGCCTCGCTCGGGCGCCACCTTGCCGGAGTACACCGCGCGCTGAAGCTGATGCACCGACTCGCCGCGGTTCAGCAGGGTGTGGATCTCGCGCCGGAAGTCCTCGATGGCGATGTAGTCGCACAGAAACACGGTGCGCAGCAACCTGCCCAGGTGCTCTGCGGCCCGGTGTAGCGGATCGCCCTGGGCGGCCGACCCGAAACGCTGCAACGCGAGCGTCGCGGAGACACGGCCCGATCGGATCGAGGCCGCCAGTCGCAACAACTCGTCCCAGCCGCGCTCGATGGCGGCCATGGAGACGCGCCTGACGGTGACGGCCTCCAGGCCCTCGGGCACGTTGAAGCCTCGCGGCAGGTAGAGCTTTCGCTCGGCCAGGTCCCGCAGCCGCGGACACAGATCGAAGCCCAGCAGCTTGGCGATGGCCATCGCCGGATTCGTATAGCCGTGGGTGTCGACCGCGAGCAAGGAGATCCGGATCCGATCCGCCGCGCTGTTGTGCTGCTCGATGCCCTCGATGGCGACGCCGGCCTGGCGCTCGTTCAGCACGATCGGTTGGTCGTACACGATGCCCCATCGGTCACGCACGTGGGTGTACAGGCCGGCGGCATAGGTGCGCCTGCGTGGATCGACACGGGCGTTCCACAGGTGGCGGGAGGCGTCCAGCGACATCATGTCGGCCGAGGCCTTGTCACCGTCGCCCCAGAGAGCCGCGATCGGGATCCTGCTCTGGAACTCGGCCACGCGCTCGTTGGCGCGTCGCAGCCGTCCGCCGCCCTCCAGCGCACGCATGGCCACCGTGACCTGCGCTGGCTCGAGCCCGGGGATCATCGAGGCGACGCCCCTGGCGTCGGCATCGGTGCCATGAGCCAGCAGGGCGCCGTACAGAGCCACGAGCTCGCCCGGGGACTGCGCGCGGTGGCCCAGCAGCGCTTCGCTGTACCCGGTGGCGGCATCCACCTCCAGCAACAGGTCCGGGAACTGCACGCTGCCGATGAACTTGTAGATGGTCTCGCGGGTGCGGACCGGCTCGGATTGATCGGCCAGTGACGTCATCGCCGGCAGGTGCAGCATGCCGTCGGCACGGATCTCGATCTTGCCGCGTCGCTGCGCCTCGGCCACGGCGGACATGCCGGCCACGAGGTTGGCCAGCAAGGGCTCCAGGAACTCGGCCGCCGACGTGGGCATCCCGAGCAGCTCGACCTGTTCGTCGCGCTGCACAGCCCATTGCGCCGGCGGGATGAGCATCTGGTCTCGCTCCCGGAAGCTCAACGAGTGGTGCAGCCAGACGCTGCCGCGACGCAGGCTCTTGCGCAACGACACCATCGTGCAGGCCTCGTAGGCCCGGTAACCCGTGCGCGGGTCCTGGTCGCGAACCAGGCCATGCCAAGCCGCACCCACATCAGGGATCGGTAGGTCTTCCTTGAGCTCGCTCGCTCCCAGGCGCTGCAATTCGGCCCACGCCTTCCATTGCTCGAAGCCCGGATCACCATCCCGTCCACCGAAGTCCAGATCCTTCAGTGCCGCCAGGCAGGCGTGCACGCGCTGGCCGTCTTCGGTCAGAGCCTTGCGCACCTGCGATACGAAGCTGCCGCCTGCGGTCTCGGCCAGTTCAGCGAGGAGTTCCCTGGCCTCGATGACGCGGGATTGCCAGGTCTTGGATTCGTCGTGGAGAACGGCTCGCGCCTTGGCAGCTTGCTGCACGAGGCTCGTCGTGCTACGAGCACGGTTCGACTGGGCCTTATCCGCTGCCTCGCGGAACAGTTGCTGGCTGCGTCGGCTGGACTGCAGCAGCGCCACGTCGGTGAGTTCGAGCAGGGTCACCCGCAGGAAGCAGACCAGCTCGATCAGCTGGCGCGACGGCTTGATGTCCCGCATCTTCACGGGGCGCCGGGCCTGGACCTGCCGGGCGTAGGCCTGCTGCTTGGCCAGCGACACGGCACTCAGGTTCCAGTCGTGGGCACCCAGCGCCTTGAGGTAGCGGACCTTTTCGAGGGTCTCGGCAAGGGTGCTGGGGCCGTGACGCTTCGAAGGCGTCTTCAGCCACTTCAGGTGCGTGTTGTCACCGCCGGGGCGGGCGCTGTAGGCGGAGCCGATCACCCGGCTGGCAGCGGACGGCGGCACGGCGGCGTTCACTTCGATGAGGATCTGCGCCTCAACCGTCGCAAACGCTCCTCTGGCCCAATCCTGAAGGCGGCGTGCGCCGGGGATCAGGATGCGGCGCGTGAACAGCCACTGGCAGGCTGATCGGATCAGGTCGTCGGAGTGGGAGGCATCGGCAGCCTGGGCCAACAGCGCGGCCGTCAGCGCGGCTTCGTCGTCGGGCTCAAGTTCGCGCAGGCCGAGGTAGGTCTTGGCCCAGAGCTGGTGCTTGGAGAGTGTCTGGCGCCGTTTGTAGATCGAGCGCAGGCTGGCGATGGACGGTGGAGATACCGCCAGCGCCTCGGCGGTCTTTCGCAGGAGGCTTCGAGGCAGCACGTTGAAGCCGTCCAGCGGTCGGCCGGCCACCCGCATGAAGAGCAGCATCAACGCGGCAGGTAGGCGATGGTCGCTGCGGAATTGCGCCCGGATCGCCGCAACGTCATCCGAGAGCAGCGTGAAGAACTGCTCCAGGTCGAACTCGCTCAGGCGAGCCGGTAAGGCCTCCTGGCCAACGAAGCGGAGGGCGAACGCGGGCATGGCATCGGGCGGCGACAGGTGGACGGTCAATGTACCCCGCGGCCGCCGTTGGCTCAGTTTGCCGGCCCTGCGGCGGAGCAATCACCGGCCGGAAGCACGCATGGATGCTGGGTTTCGAGCGAAAGCGCACCAATCCGCACGAAAAGTACGATCACCCCGAGCCCAGCGACAACAACTCCCCTCCTGGAACACCTCTCAGCGCGACAACACAACGCTGCACTACAAGGTGCCTGGAAATTGAGAGGCTTTCTGTCGCCAACCGCGCGTGCGCAAGCTGCCAGCCTCAGGTCAACGGCCGTACAAGCGGCAGGACGGATTCAGGTGGCGCGCCACCATCGACGGCCAGCCAGCCGCGCACGTCGACATCGCCGAACAGCACCCACACGCGCCCGTCTCGAGCTGGCGCCGCGGTCGCAAGGCCGGACACCTTGGCGTGTGATCCGCTGGCCCCGCCGGGTAGCAGCGCCGCGCTCGGCGCTTCCAGCCGCTCGGCGCCCGCAGCGCGCAGGCGTCGCGCGGCCGCCTGGCAGACGGTGTAGCTCGTCGCCCCTCCCTGAAGCACCGACGTGGGAAGAGCCGGCGTCACGAACCCGTCTTCCGGCAGCTCGACAGCCCAGAGCGATCGCCGCACCCCGGCCAGGTCCGCCGCATCGGTGATGCCCTCGTGCCGCAGGAACTCCGCCCAGGCGCCCGTGGGCGTGTCGGCGAAGTAGTTCGCCGGCCCCTCTCCCGCTCCATGCCAACGCGCTTCGGGCTGCGCCGACGACAGCCACAAGAAACCGAATCGGGAATCGCAGTGCCGGAAGCCGATGCGCGCACTCATGCGGCGAGCGGCTGCGCGCCGGACAGCACTGATGCCAGGGCGCGCACGCGCGTGGCCCCCGCGTCGTCGGGCGTCCAAGAAGCGCCCAGCACTTGGCGCGGGCTCTTGCCGTCGAGCTGGTTGCGCGGCCGCTCGAACCAGCGGCGGATGCCGAAGTCGTTGTAGCCGCCGGCCAGGTCGGCCACCACCATCGCCAGCCAGTGCAGCCGCGCGGCCACGTCGTCGGGCGTGGCGCGCTCGCCGCTGGCGTAGCGCCGCAGCGAGCTGGCGCCGACGCCGAGCAGTTCGACCAGGAGGTCGTCGCCAAACACCCCGCGCATGGACGGCCACTCGGTGCTCGGCGTGGCCGACGCTTCGAGCGCGTCGTTCAGGCGGACCAGACCCTCGGCCACGCGCCGCTGCGTGGCCTCGTCGATCGCCTTGGCCGGCTCGTCGGCCAGCGGCGCCAAGATGAGGCCGGCGTTCGCCCCGATGCCGTGGCGCTGCAGCGCTGTGGCCAAGCGCTTGACCACGGCACCGTCGAGCCGAGTCACGGGCTTGCCGCCCAGGACGCCCATCGCCACGCTGCGCGTCAGCAGCGCGGCCAGTGTGGCGCCGAGGGTTGGGCCCCAGGGCGGGAGTGCTTCGGGAGTAATTCGGATTTCGAGCATGACCCAATGATACTCCACCGCTCCAAACGGCAACGGGCGGCCATCTGCCGCTGCGTAGGGGTCGAAGCTGAGCAGTGGCCTAATGCTTGCCTACGCCAAGGGTTCTCAGAAAATAGGGTCGCCGTGGCTCGGTGAGCTCATCATGTCCCATCACTTCATTCCTGACGCCCCACCCACAGCCCCTGCGCACTTGCGACTGAAGGATCTTGCGCGACGATTTCCACTCGTATTTGGCGACGCCGTCTGCAAGCCACTCAAGAAGGGCATTCGCAATGACATCGTCGCGGCCCTCAATGGACAGTTCAGCGACAAGTCAGTGCGACGCGCCATCGGGTTCTTCACCAGCAGCCAGCGCTACCTGGAGGCGGTCCAACTCGGCGGGCCTCGGTATGGGCTTGATGGCGAACCGTGCGGGGAAGTCAGCGCCGAAGAAAGCGCGCACGCGGCGCGTTCGCTAGAGGCCAAGAAGCAAAGCCGTGAGGATCGGTGGAACCGCTCTC
This sequence comes from Piscinibacter defluvii, assembly GCF_004011805.1. Lineage (GTDB taxonomy): Bacteria > Pseudomonadota > Gammaproteobacteria > Burkholderiales > Burkholderiaceae_C > Piscinibacter > Piscinibacter defluvii. Next base: position 2,195 of record NZ_RCHJ01000037.1, on the reverse strand, counting down.
GGCTGGTGAAGAAGGTCGAGGCGAGCGGCCTGTCGCCACGCCACTACATGCAACGCGAACGACTCGACGAGCGCACCTTTCAATCGAACTACGCGAAGGGTCTGAACGAACGAGCTGAGCGTCGCGCACGACGCGCCGCGCTGGTTGCTTCCTTCGATGCAAGCGGCCTGACAATCGAGGAGTTTGTCGAGAGGAGCCGCGGCCGCTATCGCGCCGACAAACTCGCGCGAGCCATCGAAAAGGTTCGCGCAATGACTCCGCAGGCGGAGACTGGCCAAGCGCGCGCCGAGCCAACTTAGAAGCGTGCACTGCTCAACGAATGTGCTACTCCGCCCGCATCATCGCCGACTATCGCAAGTACGTCCGAATGTTCGGCGCACAGTTGTCCATCAAGGAATTCGTCGACCTCTTCTGGCACCGTCGTGCCGACGCTGGCCTGCGCATTCCCAAGGCGATGGAAGCGCCGTTCCTCGATGCGACTGCCGGCGACGAGGCACAGATCCGCAGTTCGATCGAAGGATTCATTGCCGACCAGAAGTACCGCTACGAGGAAGAGCTGTTCAAGCAGCGCGCTCGGCTCTCCGCAGCGCAACGCAAGCTCGCCGTGAAGCCAACCAAGGGCGCGGCGGAGAGCGAGCGCATCGCGACGTCGAAGATCGAATGGAGCCTGGGCAAGTTGAATGATCTGCGCCGCACCGAACCGCTCGATCGCGACGCTCGCATCTTTCCGGGCTGGTACGCGCTGGTGATGATCGAGGAAGAAGGTCAGCGCGTTGTGAAGCCGATGCGATACCAGTGCAGGCCCGCTGGCAAGCCTGCCTTCTACGACACCAAGTACCCAGGCACCTACAACGCCCGGCGTGACAACCTCACCGGCTTCTGGAAGGAGCAATTCGGCCACACGCATGGCGTCATGCTGGCGACCGCCTTCTTCGAGAACGTCGCCCGTCACAAGTCAGAGCACCGCGACCTCGGCCCCGGAGAGGAAGAAGAGAACCTGGTGCTGGAGTTTCGGCCGCGCCCCGAACAGGAGATGCTCGTGGCCTGCCTGTGGTCCCGTTGGAGCGCTGAGGGCCAGCCTGACCTCTTGTCCTTCGCAGCCATCACCGATGAGCCGCCAGCAGAGGTGGCCGCTGCCGGCCATGACCGCTGCATCGTGCCGCTCCGACGCGAGAACCTCGATGCGTGGCTGCGACCTGACCCACGCAATCTCGAAGCGCAGTTCGCGATCATCGACGATCGCGAGCGACCGTATTACGAGCATCGCATGGCCGCGTAGTGTGAGAAGCCTGAATTGCAGTCGCAGGCTCGAACCCTTCTAGAGCCCGCTTCTCTCTACGTCACAATCACCCGCATGCCCAACATCGCAACTGTGCTGAAGGCCGAGATCGTTCGACTCGCTCGCAAGGAATTGCGAAACGAAGTCCAGGCCTTGAAGAAGACCCTGACGTCCGCCCGCTCAGAGATCGGTGCGCTCAAACACCGCGTTAGCGAACTTGAGAAAGCGATCAAGGCCGCTGCACGCGCATCGGCCAAGCGCGCGCCAGTCGGTGCCGCTTCGCCCGTAGAGGAGAACGGCGGTGAGTCCGGTGGCAACTTCCGTTTTCGTGCAGGCGGCCTGGCCAGCAACCGCAAGCGACTCGGTTTGTCGGCCGCCGACTTCGGGCTGCTCGTTGGGGCCACCGGGCAGAGCGTCTACGCCTGGGAAGCTCGCAAGTCCAAGCCCAGCGGCAAGAGCTTGCAGGCCATCGCGGCTCTGCGCGGCATTGGCAAGCGCGAGGCAGCTCGCCGCCTGGCTGAGTTGAAGGAAGCCGCGTAGTCGGTTTTAACGATGACTTCCACCGATCATCAGCGACGCCTTGCCCACGAACAAGCGCTGGCCAGCTCGCGCATCGAGGGCCATGTTCCGACCGCCGAGTTCCTGGCCGACTGCGAAGCGGTGATCGCCGGCACCATGACCCGCGAAGAGGCCCGCGCTGCCAGCCTCGCCCGGGCGCTGTCCAACGATCGAGCAGCCCGAGATCTGGCTGCGGCGGAAGGCGCAAGCCGACTGGACCCCTGAAGGCCTCCAACCGGAGGTCCGCTGGCGGAGCGGGAGTTCTCATGCGTCGCCGGGCGTCCGACCGTGTGAGTCTCGTAAGCAATGGGATGGACGCCCCCACCTGACGACGGCATCGAAGTGCCACAGTGGATGT
>NZ_RCHJ01000036.1 GCF_004011805.1 Piscinibacter defluvii | reverse complement strand
CCCGCGCCAGTGCTAGCTTTGCGTACCGTCACTTATTGCACTGAAAACGAGGAGACCCCATCCTGTGGGCGATCGTCGAGCGCGGGCGGGCTTTGTCGTCGCTGACCACCGAGGACGCCATTGCCTACCGAGCCTTCCTGCGCCATCCAGTTCCACGCGCACGCTGGGTCGGCACACCGCAGCCGCGGTCGTCACCGGCATGGCGTCCCTTCGCGGGCGACCTCTGCGCCCGCTCGGCCGCCTATGCGCTGTCCGTACTCAACGCCCTGTACCGCTGGCTCGTCGAGCAGCGCTACCTCCTGGCCAACCCGTTCGCCGGTGTCAAGGTGCGGGGCGGCCGACCGGCGCAACTCGATGCGTCACACGCCTTCACCGAGCACGAATGGAAACTGATGCGGGTGGTCGCTGACGGACTGGAGTGGTCATACGGCTGGAGCGAGCCGGCCGCGCAGCGGCTGCGCTTCATGCTGGACTTCTCCTACGCCACGGGCCTTCGGATCAGCGAACTCGTCAGCGCACAACTTGGCGCGATCGATGCCGATGTGCATGGCGACACCTGGATCCGGGTCGTCGGCAAGGGCCGCAAGGCCGGCAAGGTCGTGCTGCCACCGTTGGCCCGCGCCGCGCTGGATCGCTACCTTGTTCAAAGAGGGCTGCCCGCGACGCCGTCGAAGTGGCGCCCGTCGACCCCGCTGATCGGCAGCCTCGGCGAAGATGAAAGCGGGATCTCCACGTGGCGCCTGTGGCGGGTGATGAAGCGGTTCTTCAGCACTGCCGCCGACGTCGTGGAGGAAGGTACTCCGGCGCTGGCCGAGAAGCTGCGCTTGGCCACACCGCACTGGACGAGGCACACGCATGCCACGCACCTGCTCGAAGGCGGCGCCGAGCTGACCACGGTGCGAGACAACCTGCGGCACGCCTCGCTTGCCACGACCTCGATGTACCTGCACACCGACGATGCGCGGCGTGCCAGGCAGGTGGCCGATCGGTTCGCCGTTCCGCGGGCGTAGCCTAAAGTTGCCTCGCCTTCACGCACCTTGCGACGCATGCCGCCCATCTCCTGCGATGCCTGCCGCCAGCCCACGGCCGACCACGATGTCGTGAACTACGGGTCGATGGAGACCGGCTACCGGCGGCTCTGCGGCCGATGCTTCAACGAGGCCGCCGCCAGCCGCCTCGGTCTGCAGGGGTTCGAGCACGTGGCCTTCGAGCCCGTCCGCATGGTCGATGGACGCGGGGCGGAGCACGAGTTCCGGTTTCGCAACTGGCTGTGCGGCACCGGATTGGCGATCGACGCGTTCGAGCTACGCGAAGGCAGCCCGGCGGGGTATCGGTTTCAGGTGATCGGGGAGCCTGACGACGACCCGCTGGAGTTGCTGGGCAAGCTGATCGGCAAGATGCGCCGGGCATTGGCCCTCACCCATCTGGAGGACACCGACCTCGGGCCGCAAGTGAACGATGGCCTGGTGCTGCGGGGGACCGTCGACAGCGATCCCGATGATGACCATCGTGTGCCGATGGTCATCATCGATGGCCGCGAGATCTCCTGGGACGAGTTCGGACGGATGGTGGCGACCTTCGAGGGTTGGCAGTTCAGGTTGGAGTTTCGCGACCGGAGCGAAGAGGTCTGACCGGGCCGATCGAGTGAGACCGCGGGGTCCGGTCTCGCAGGGGTTCCCGATACGAAGCGCACCAATCTGCACGAAAAGCCCGCCGCGCCTGGAACAGCCGCAATCGTAAGTGCTTGTCGTGCAACGGGTTCTCAGATCAAAGCGCACCAATCTACTGAGATGGACCCGACGCCCCCCTTCGGGGAGACTGCGTGCCCCTTCGTTTTCGATTGGCATGGAGGCTCATCATGGAAGTCGACGTTCTCGGTATCGATCTGGCCAAGCGTGTGTTCCAACTCCACGGCGCGACGCGCACCGGTGTCGTCGTACACCGTTCGAAGGTCAGCCGGCCTTCCTTCCTGGAATCGATTCGGCGCTTGAGTCCGAAGCTCGTGGTGATGGAGGCGTGCAGTTCGGCCCACTACTGGGCCCGGGTTCTCCAGCGCCAAGGGACGGACGTGCGCCTCATCAGCCCGCAGTACGTTGCACCGTTCGTGAAGACCAACAAGAACGATCGCAACGATGCCGAAGCGATCGTCGAAGCGGCAAGCCGCCCCGCCATGCGGTTCGTTGCGATCAAGACGATCGAGCAGCAAGACCTGCAGGCGCTGCACCGGCTCCGTCAACTCCTGGTCCATCAGCGCACCGCGATCATCAACCAGGTCCGCGGTGTGCTCGCTGAGCGCGGGATCGTTGTCGCCCAGACCCCTGCAGCCTTCCACCGCGCCATGCCCGACGTCTTGGCCAGCCAGGACGAAGAACTCTCGCAGTTCTGCCGAGGCCTGCTTGTGGACCTCCTGGAGCACCTGAAGTCGGTCGAGGAGAAGATCGACAGCTGCGACGCCAGGGTCAAGGCGTTCATGTCCAACTCGCAGGCCTGCAAGAGGATCAGCGCCATCGATGGTGTCGGCCCGCTCACCGCCACAGCCATCGTGGCAGCGGTCGGCGACGCCAGCGAGTTCAAGAATGGACGTCACCTCGCGGCCTGGCTCGGCCTGGTGCCGCGGCAGTACTCCTCCGGCGGGAAGTCCAAGCTCTACGGCATCAGCAAACGAGGCGACAAGTACCTGCGAACGTTGTTGATCCACGGGGCTCGAGCCGTCTTGCGATACGTCGCCGGCAAGACCGACGCGCAGAGCAAGTGGCTTCAGCAGCTCATCGAGCGGCGTGGCTACAACCGTGCCGCAGTGGCGGTGGCCAACAAGAACGCGCGTGTGATCCAGGCGCTGCTGAGCAGCGATCGAGAGTACGTTCGCCAAGCAGTGGCGTAGTCGAGGCTGAACGCACCACCCATCCCCCCGCCCTTCCCGCCAGCGGGAAGGGTGCCCCAACGACGTCAAAACTCAACGTGGAGGGTTGACACCAGAAACCCAGCGCAGGTTTGCGAAGCACTACCAACGTGATGACGAAATCGGTCAGACCAGCATCTCGGGATCCTGATTTTCCTGCCGGCTGAGCAATCAAGCCGCCAATTTGCTGAGGACGAGATGCGCGAATCTCATCGAGGCTGCGGGCATGTGAGAGCTGTGCCCATCAAGCGAGCCGGATACATGCGTGCAGACCACTTCTTCCCATCACAGCGTAGGGCTTGCAAAGGGCGTCGGGTCCATACATGCACGAAAGGTACGACTACCCCGGCTCCCGGCGAGAGCGTCAAATTCAGTTGTGTGAGCTGCCGCAGTGCGAATGCGTCGCATTCGTATTGAGATAACCGATGATAACTGCTATTATCACCGATTACAGCCAGTCTGAAATTTCCGCCGCTTGAGACCCGGAAACGACCCTAACGTGAGCCCCGACAACGACTTAGGAGTCCCGCGATGACGCGCGAGCTGCTGCCGGCCGGCCGGCGCGAGCTATCGCGCGCGCACATCACGTTCTACCGGGCGGCCATGGACGGCGTCGAACTGCCCAAGGCCTGGGAGCTGTACCTGCAGTTCGAGGGCGACTACACCGACACGCTGGCCAAGGCGACGATGCACTGGGTGCGCCAGGCGCTGATCCAGGAGGCGCTGGCCACCGGCCAGGCCTCGCTCATAGGGCTGTTCCGCCGCGAGCCGTGGCGGGTCAAGACCAGTGCCAAGCCCACGCTGGCCGAGTTCGCGTCGCGCTTCGCCGACGCCGGCGACTTCTCCGAAGCCGAGCTCACCGAGATGTGGAAGGAGGAGTTCGGCGGTTCGGATCGCGCCGAGGCGCGCCGCGAGCGGCTCAGCCAGCGTCTGCGCCAAGCGCTGCAGCTGCTCGAGCGCGCGACGCGCCGGCAGCCCAAGCGATCAGACCCCGTGGCAACGTGGCTGGCCCCAAACCTGTCGGCCAAACTCGCCGAGGCTGGCCTGGCCACCTTGGGCGCCGTGCGCGACGCCCTGGCGGCACGGAAGACGCCGCGCTGGGAGGAAGTGCCGGGCGTGGGTGAAGTGTGGGCCGACCGCCTGCAGCAGTGGATGGACGAGCACGCGGTCGAGGCCAAGCCCCCTGCCCTGCCGGCGCTTCTGCCTGTGGCCAGCCCGCTCGTCCCGCTGGAGCGATTCACCCCGCCGAGGCAGCCCGTCATGCGCGCGGCGGCCGCGGCGGCAGTGCCGGTCCCGCCCTCCCCTTACCTGCCCGGCGGGAATGCACTGGGCGCCCTGAACGACAAGCACGCCATCGAACTGTGGCTGGCGGCCAGGGCGATCAACCCAAACACCCTGCGCTCCTACCGGAAGAACGCCGAGCGGCTTCTACTGTGGTGCTACTTCGAGCGCCAAGCGAGCTTCCCGGAGCTGACCACTGAGGACGCGATCCACTACCGCGCCTGGCTGTACGACCTGGGCCGCAAGACACCAGAGGAATGGGCCGAGGCGGGGTGGAAACTCCCGGCCGAGGCATGGATCGGGCCTCGAGGCGCGAAGCGGCACGGCGCCGAGTGGAGGCCTTTCGACGGGGCACTCTCGGAGGGATCCGTCGCTCAGGATCTCCTCACCGTCCGGTCGCTCTTCGAGTTCTTGGTCGAGGGGCGGGTGGCGCAGATCAACCCCTTCAAGCTGCTGGGCAAACGCGCCACGTCGCAGAAGGCCGTGGACGAACTCACCCAGCAATTCACCGGGCGGAGCTTCACCCTCGCCGAGTGGCACCACGTCGTCGACGGGCTGGGTGCGGAGGGCTGCTCGGACCTTGAGCGGCGGCTGGTGCTGGTGCTCTGGCTGGGGTTCGCGTGTGGCCTGCGCGCATCCGAAATGCTGTCGCTGACGTTGGGAAGCATCATCCTGGGCGAGGTGTGGCGCCTGAAGGTGATCGGCAAGGGAAACAAGGTGCGAAACGTACCCCTGCCCTCCCCTGTCCGCGACATGCTCTTGACCTACCTGCAGAGCGTGGGTGTGCCACCGGACGAGGTTGTGCGAGTTGCCAGGGCGCCGAAGGATGACAAGGCTCGCCTGGCGCCGCTGTTGCGAAGCCGGCGCGGCCGCCGGCGCGTGGGCGGGCCGGCCCCAACCCAGCCGCTCCGCTATACCGCCCTGTACGAGTCGCTGAAGGAGCACTTGGCCAAGCGCGGTGACGATCTCGCGGTGACGGATCCGGTGGCGGCGAGCAAGTTCAGGGAAGCGTCTACTCACTGGTTGCGCCACACCTGCGCCACTTTGGCTCTGAAGGACGGCGTGCCCTTGAACGCCGTGCAACGGCTCTTGGGCCACGCGTCGCTGACGACCACGTCGAACTACGTCACGGAGCACGAGGAGGCCCTCATGGCTGCGATGGAGAAGTTCGTCGTCCGAGCATCAGGAACTTAATAAGATTCACACCTTCGCAAGATTGTTCAGAACGAGAGTCGGCGTTCAAGAGTGGAGGCGACCACCCTGCCCCGCCGTGGGCGCTCAACTGGGCGTCTCGTTTCCGCGCGGAAACGAGAGGAATGCAAGCGGGCCATGAAGCTGGCGCCAGTCGGGAGACTTAGCAAGCCGACGTCCACAGGATCCCCTTCAGTAGGTGCCATTCGCAACCGGGCACCTCAAGCGTCCTCAAGGAGTCCTTGACGATACAGAAGCCTGGGTCGGGCAGCGGCGGTCGGCGCCCTTGTTTCCGCGCGGAAACGCAGTCGCATTTCTCGATGCTTCTTCGCAACGATTGAAGGCGCGCAGGTGGATTTTCATTCAAAGACTATTGACGAATGATTCGACGACGACGACAGTCGGCCCGTATAGTTTCCGCGCGGAAACGCTTGGGCTGAATCGAAGGAGCAAACCAATGACGGCGAAGATCATTACCGTCTTCAATCAAAAGGGCGGATGCGGGAAGACGAACATTGCGATGCACCTCGGCGGAGCACTTGGGCGTCGCAAGAAGAAGGTCAAGATCATCGATGCCGACCCGCAGAACACCGCGACGCGGTGGCACGCCCAGGCAAAGGATGAGGCGCCGTTTCCCGCGCGCATCTCCAATCTGAGTGGGCTTGGTGCCGCGCTGCATCGGGAAATTAAGGCCGACCTGGATAATTTCGATTACATCGTCGTTGATTGCCCACCTTCGGTGGATTCTCCGATTGCCGGATCGGCGCTGCTGGTCTCCGACCTTGCGGTCATCCCCGTGGTGCCTTCGCCGGCCGACCTTTGGGCAGCTGTCGCCGCAAAGAAACTGGCCGCGCAGGCGCAGGCCACCAACCCGGATCTGAAGGCCGTGGTGGTGTTCAACATGGTGCAGCGAACCGCCATGGCCAAGGGTGCGCTCGACGTGATGGCCGAAGACGAGGGGGTTCCGGTCCTCAAGTCGCAGCTCGGCTTGCGAAGTGCCTATCGAGAGTGCCAGGTGATGGGCGGGACGGTGCACGCCGTACCGCGGGCCGGTGCAGCCGTTGCCGAGGTCGAAGCGCTCGTCGACGAGTTGCTCAACGAATTGAAGTGAAGGGGTCGGCGATGAGCAAGAAGGATCGGGCGTCAATGCTGAGCGGTTCGCTGAAGACCTCGTTGGCGAGCGAATCGTCGGCGGTGGATCAGCGGTTTCGTGCAGCAGAGCAGACGCTGGCACAAACCGGCGGCAACCTGTTGCGACATGGGGAGGAGGGAGCGCGCCTGGGAAGTCACGCGGCGGCCGGCGCGGAAGGTGCGAAGCCAGAGGGGGCAGCTGGCTGGATCGAGGTCGCGATCGACCTGGTGGACGACAACCCGGAGAACAGCCGCGACTCTTACCCGGAGGACGAGATCGGCGAACTGGCCGAGCTCATCCGGCAACAGGGGCAGTTGGAGCCGGCGCATGCGATGCCGAATCCTGGGGCCGAGGGGCGATGGATTCTCCTTTCCGGGCACAAGCGTAAGCGCTCGCTCATGCGCGCGGGCAAGCGGGTCATCCGGCTCATCCCAACGCAGTACGTCGAAGGCATCGAGCGCTACAAGCTCTCGTTGGCCTACAACACGCACACCCGCGAGACGGCCTACGACAACGCCAGGTCCTGGTCCAAGCTCCTCGAGGCGGGCCACGTCAAGACGTACGACGAGCTCGCGGAAAGGCTGGGAATCTCGAAGAGTCTGCTGAGCAAGACGCTGGCGTTCAACAAACTGCCGGAGGCAGCACTTGCGCGCGTGCGCGAGCACCCGAGAAAGTTCGGCGCGACGGCCGGCCAGCTCCTGGCTCAACTCGCGCAGACCGCGGACGAAAGTGCGCTGCTCGGTCTAGTCGAAGGGGTGATCGAGGATCGCGTGACGACGCGGCAACTCGAGGCGGAAGTCGCTCGCGCAGACGTACCGAAGAGGCCCAGAAAGCCGAAGGTCAACAGCAGGCAGTACCGCATCCACGAAGGAGAGGCGGAGATCGGCATCCTGAAGGACTGGGACCACGGGAGGGTGCTGCTCGAGGTCAACCTGCAGGATCCGAAGCGCCGCCTGGCACTGCTGGATGTGCTGAAGCGAGAACTGCATATCGACCTGGGCTGAACCGGCTGGATGGAGGGGCGCGAAGCGCCACGAGCCGAATCGAAGAAGAAGGACCGGCATGACGGCACCAAGCGAGAAGAAGGCAAAGCTGCAGGCATTCACGCAGTGGGTGGCTCAGCACATCAGCGGCGACGAAAAGGGGGAGGCACAGGTCTACCTTGATCGGCTATTCCAAGCCTTCGGCTGGAACGGGCTCAGGGAGGCAGGCGCGACGTGCGAACTCCGCGTGAAGAACACGACGGGCGGCACGTCGTTCGCCGATCTCGTGTGGAAGCCGGTGGTCGTGATCGAGATGAAGAAGAGAGGCGCAGATCTCGGCAAGCACTACAGCCAGGCGTTCACGTACTGGACCCGATTGGTGCCCAACCGTCCGAGGTACGCGGTGCTCTGCAACTTCGACGAGTTCTGGCTGTACGACTTCGAGACGCAGCTCGACACGCCGGTGGATGTGGTGAAACTCGCGGACCTGCCGACGCGGTACGGGCCGCTGAACTTCATGTTTCCGGGCGACGAGGCGCCGGTCTTCGGGAACCACCAGGAGTCAGTGACGCGCCAGGCGGCTGACAAGCTGGCAGCGTGCTTCAACTCGATGGTGAAGCGTGGGGTCGAGCGAGATCTGGCGCAGAGGTTCACGCTGCAGATGCTCATGGCTGTTGCCGCCGACCGAATTCTGACCACCCGTGCCGACTGAACTTTGACCAGGGGCGGGTGGCAGTCGCGGGGACTGCCGTCTGTGGATAAGTCTATTCGCTGAGTGGGTTGGAGCCCTCCTGGTTGGGGTCTGTTGGGGCGCTGCGGCGGGCCTGCTCGCGCGCCCGGATCCGGGTCTTGGCGGTGGCCGAGGAGTGCCGGAAGCGGTAGGACTCGTTGCCCGTCTCGATGATGTGGCAGTGGTGGGTGAGGCGGTCGAGCAGCGCGGTGGTCATCTTCGCGTCGCCGAAGACGGCGGCCCACTCGCCGAAGGTCAGGTTGGTGGTGATCATCACGCTGGTGCGCTCGTAGAGCTTGCTGAGTAGGTGGAAGAGCAAGGCGCCGCCGGCCTGGCTGAACGGCAGGTAGCCGAGTTCGTCCAGGATCACCAGGTCCATGTGCATCAGCGTGGCGCCGATGCGTCCTGCACGGCCCTCGGCCTTCTCGCGCTCCAGCGCGTTGACCAGGTCGACGGTGGAGTAGAAGCGCACGCGCTTGCCGCGCCGGGTGATGCCGGCCACACCGATGGCCGTGCTCAGGTGGGTCTTGCCCGTGCCCGGCCCGCCGATGAACACCGCGTTGTGCGCCACCTCGGTGAACGCCATCTCGGCCAGTTGCTCGACCAGGTTGCGGTCCACGCGCGAGGACTCGAAGTCGAAGCTGGCCAGGTCGCGGTGCACGGGGAACTTCGCTGCTCCCATCTGGTAGTTCACCGAGCGCATCGCCCGGTCCACGCCCTCGGCCCGCAGCAGGTGCTCGACCAGCCAGCGGCCGCCGTCGACGGCACCCAGTCCGCCCTGTTCCTGCAGATCGCCCCAGGCAGCTGCCATGCCGTACAGGCGCAGCGCCTTCAACTCGGCCACCACGTCGCGCTGTGCTTCAGACATGGTGGTCCTCCTGGGCGGCATGGTCGGCACGCAGGCTGTCGTAACGCGCGGCGTCCGCCTTGGGCGGCTCGCTGAGCGTCAGGGCAGTCTCCACCTTCTCGGGTTCGGGGGCCGCATTGAGCCGCGCCAGCACGTTGAGCACGTGTTCTGCGCTGACCGCACCGGTCTCCAGCACCAGGCTGACGGCCACCAGCACGGCTTCCAACCCAGCCGTAGGCACGGCCGCCAGCACCTGAGCCATCACCCGGTCGCCACCGGGGCGACGCATCAGCGCACGCTGCAGCGCGATCAGCGGCTCGGGCATGTCGGCGAAGGGCGCGCCGTTGCGAAGCACGCCCGGCTTGCGCTGCACCAGCGGGATGTAGTGCGTCCAGTCGTAGCGCGTCTGGCCCCGGTCGCTCAACCGCTCGTGGTCAGCCTGGACCTTGTCGTCGGCCACGACCACCACCCGGCCCGGGTACAGCCGGGTGCTCACCTGCTGGCCCGCCAGCTCGCACGGCACCGAGTAGCGGTTGCGCGCCACCGACACCAGGCAGGTGCTCGACACCCGCGCCGGGTTCTCCACGTAGCCGTCGAACGGCTCGGGCATGGGCATGAGGTGCGGCTGCTCCAGCTCCAGCATCTCCGCCACGCTGAACTGCTGGTGCTCGGGGTGGCGCAGGTCCGCCCACAGCGACCGGCACCGCTCGCCCAGCCACACGTTCAACTCCACGAACGAGCCGAAGCGCCGCTCACCGGCCTCGATCCAGATGCGCCGGCGGCTGTCCTGCACGTTCTTCTCCACCACCCCCTTCTCCCAGCCCGAGGCCACGTTGCAGAAGTCCGGGTCGAACAGGTAGTGGTTGCACATCACCGCGAAGCGCGCGTTGACGATGCGGCCCTTGCCCTTCTTGACCTTGTCCACCGCGGTCTTCATGTTGTCGTAGATGCCCCGGCGCGGGATCCCGCCCAGCGCGGTGAACGCGCGGGTGTGCGCGTCGAACAGCATCTCGTGGCCCTGGCTCGGGTAGGCCGTCAGCCAGAACGCGCGCGAAGCGCACAGCTTCAGGTGCGCCACCTGCACCCGGTAGTAGATGCCGCCCACCACCAGCCCTTCCTCGCTCCAGTCGAACTGGAACGCGTCGCCCAGCTCGAACTTCAGCGGCACAAACGCAGTGGTCAGCACCGCCTGCCCCTCGCCCTGGCGCCAGGCACGGATGAAGTCGGTCAGCCGGCTGTAGCCGCCGTCGTAGCCCTGCGCCTGGATCAGCGACAGCAGCGCCCGGGCGCTGCGCCGTTCGTGCCGGGGTCGGTGGGCGTCGGTCTTCAACGCCTGCGTGATGGCATCGACGAACGGGGTGAGCTTGTTCGGCGCGCTGCGCCGCCGGTACTTCGGCTGCGCCTCGGCCGGCGCCTTCAGCCACTTCTTGATCGTGTTGCGTGACAGGCTCGTGCGCCTGGCGATCTCACTGATCGACTTGCCCTCGCGCTCTCGCAGCGAGCGGATCTTGCCCTTTAAGGCCATGGTGATCACCGTCCAGAACCCCTGCCACAAAAAGCAGCAGGGTAGGTCTCTCACCCTGGTCAGTTTTCAATCGGCACTACACGGGTTTGCTGGTCAGAATTCGGTCGGCGGCAACACTCACCGATCTCCTCGCGTCCGCGATAGGCGCGGCCGTGGACGTTGACCACCAGGTCGGATGCCAGCACAGCGCTTGCGCGCTGCGCGTCGGTCTGGAGCGCAGCGAGCAGACGCTCGTTGCTCTCGATTCGCATCGGAAGGTTCGCCACCTCGATCTCGTTGCTGTAGCGCTGGTTGCGCCACACGGACAGCAGGGAGGCGTACTTCGCGATCTCCGCGTCGACGCCGGCCTTCTCGATGATCTTCGGATTGCCTGACGCCAGCGCCTTCACCTCGGCGTAGGTGAGGGTTGCCAACTCCACGTCTTCGACGGACCGGATGCCCTTGTCGCCGCTCATCACTTGCGCGATGAACTTCGCCTTGGTCAAGACGGTCTGCCAGCTGTACGCGTCGAAGCTTCCCTCGGTGACGTAGCGGATGATTTCCACCTCGTCGCACTCGTTGCCTTGGCGCAGGATGCGTCCCTCGCGCTGCTCGACGTCACAGGGACGCCACGGGCAGTCGAGTTCGTGCAGCGCCACCAGGCGCCGCTGTACGTTCGTGCCGACGCCCATCTTCTGGGTCGAACCGAGCAGCACGCGGACCTTTCCCTCGCGCACCTGGCGGAAGAGCTTGGCCTTCTGTGAGTCGGTCTCGGCATCGTGGATGAAAGCGATCTGCTCGGCGGGTATGCCTCGCTCGATCAATTCGTCGCGCAGCGCCTGGTAGACGCTGAACGCCGGCCCACCCTTGGGAGTGGACAGGTCGCAGAACACTAGCTGGGCCCTCTTGAGGCTCGCGGTCTCCTGCCAGATGCGGTGCACTTCGCGCGCACATTGCACCACCTTGCAGTCGGGGTCGGCCGGCAGGTGGCTGCCGATGAGCCTCATGTCTAGCGCGGCCATCCGGCCCTCACTGGCGATCAGAAGCATGTTGTCCTGGCGGGGGTCGACCCGCTCGGTCTTCAGCCTCTCGGCTCGCTTCACGAGCGTCCGCACGAAGGCGCGCAGTTGCTCGCTTGGCTTGCAGGTCACCGTTCGGGGCTTGTCACCCTTCAGGCGCGGCACCGGCAGCTTCAGCATCTCGCGCGTGCGGATGTCGGACACGTCACAGAACACCGTCATCAGGTCCGGCACGTTGATGAAACGAGCGAACCGGGTGTTGAGGCGATAGCCGCTGCCGTCCGGCGCAATCTCCAGCGCCGTGACCGTTTCCCCGAAGGTGGCGGCCCAGGCGTCGAACTGCTCAAGACCCAGCGCGCGCAGCGTGTTGGGCTGCAGGAAGCGCTGGAAGGTGTGCACCTCGGCCATGCTGTTGGCGACAGGGGTTGCCGTCGCCAGTACCACGCCACGATGTTCGCCCCGGTAGAGGCTCATCGTGTAGCGGGTCTTCAAGAACAGGTCGAACGCGCGCTGAGAGTTGCTCAGCGGCAGGCCTGCGATGCGCGCCATTTTCGTGTGACGAAAAAGGTTCTTCGCCAGGTGCGCCTCGTCATAGGCGACCCAGTCGATTCCAAGTGCTTCCCAGCAGAGGAAGTCGTCCTTGCGTTCCTGGTTGTCCAGCTTTTCGAGCCGGACCTTCCAGGTCTTCTTCATGCGCTCGAGCTGCTTGACGATGCGGTTGGAGCGGTTGTCGCCACTGCAAGCCCGCACTGCCATCTCGATGTCGCGGATGATGTCCTTGATGAAGGCCTTGGTGAACTCGGCCGACATCGCGAGCAGCTCGAAGGTGGAGTGCGTCATGACGATCGCATCCCAGTCCCCGGTTGCCACCCGCGCCACGAACTCGCGGCGACGGTCGCCGGCCAGATCCTCCTTGGTAGCCATCAGGACGGCAGCGGAAGGGTACAGGCGCACCATCTCGGCGGTGTACTGCTCAAGGCAGTGGTTCGGCACGATGTGAGCAGGCTTGTTTGCCAGGCCCAGGCGCCGAAGCTCCATGCTCGCGGCAGCCATGACCGCCGTCTTGCCTGCGCCGACGGCGTGGAACAGCCCGGTGTTGCCGGACTGCACGATGCGCCAGATCGCGTTGCGTTGGCTCTTGTGAAGCTCGAAGCAATGCGAGAAGCCTGGCAGGTTGAGATGTGAGCCGTCGAACTCCCGCTGGCGAATGCAGTTGAACAGGTCGTTGTAGATCCTGCACAACCGCTCCCGCCGCGGGGCGTCCTCGTAGGCCCATGCTGCGAAGCGGTCTCGGATCATTCCGAGCTTCTCCCGCGCAGCAAGCGTCTCTTCCTTGTTGACGACGTAGACGCCGTCCTTCTCCGGGTGCGGATCGCGCACTGTCGGGGTCTGCACGTTGAGGGCGTGCTGGATGAGCTCGATGGCATGCATGCGTCGCGTGCCGAACTCCTGGATGCAGGTGACGTTCTGCCGCACAGACCAGTCGTTGAAAGTCACGGACCAGGTGCCGGCGACCGCCATGTAGCGAACAGCGGCGTCCTGCACCTGCAGCACTTCGGTGATGAAGCCTTCCACCACGTCGGCCGGCACCCAGACAGCGCCGAGGCGCAACGAGATGTCGCCTGGCGGCAGATCTTCGGGGATGACCTTCTCGAGGGCCGCGACGTTCGCCTGATAGGCGTCGCCGGCGGCGAGCGCAACGTTCAGCTTGCGCTTCACGTTGCCGGAGAGGTATTCGTCGGCCGGTTCCCAGCGGTTGCCCTCCGGGTTCAGGTAGATCATGCCCCGAGCCTTGAGGTCCGCGAGGACGTCTTCGGCGTCGGAGCGCAGCAGGCGAGCCAAGTAGTCGGGGTCGACTCTGCCCTTCCACTGCATCGAGAGCGCAAGCGCCTCGTCGGGATGTTCGGCAACGGTGGCCTCCCTGACGGGAGAGACCGTGCGCCGAGTGAAGATTGCAGCCTTGGTGGCGGATTCCTCCTCTTCGTCGTAGTGCTCCAGCGAGAGGAGCAGGGGATAGTCAGGATCTCGCCGGAAGGCGAGGGCGTTCGCACGGCAGGACAGCCAGCCGTGCTTGTTGACGAACCAGTCGTAGCTCTGGTTCAGCCTGCGACGCAGATCGCCGAGCTCGGCGTCCGACGTCGAGCCGAGCTGTGCGCTCAGCAGCGTACGAGCGCGATCCCGGATGTCGACCATGCCAGCGATGCGCTGTCGGGCCGTCGCGTTGAGGCGATCGTGCATGTCGACGACATGCTCGCCATCGACAACGCCGATGCGGCCCTCGTGCACCACGAACGACCCGGGGCGCGTGCCGGGAGGTGCCGCAACGAGTTCCCGCGTCGCAGGTGCCGGCGCGGTTGGGTCGGGTCGCGGCGCATAGATGCCCTGCGGGACCAGCGACTGCGCGTTGAGCAGCGCTGTCTCGAGATCACCGTCGAGCACCGCGGTCGGCACGGCCTCGTAGCCGTTGGCCACTTTGTCGATCCGCCCGAACACATGGTCGGGCTTGCGCACGAACCAGCGATTGATCCGCAGGTACTGCTCGTAGCAGCCGGGCCTGAGCATCGTCTTGGGAACGTAGTCCAGGTCCAGCCACTCGGCAGGCGCCGCGACGTCTCCGGCCGCGCGCTTGCGCAGCACGATCACGTCGGCCTGCACGCTGGTCGAGGCCAGACGCTCGAATGTGCCAGCCGGCAGACGGAACGCAGCGACCAGGTCAGCTTCCGATGCCACGTGGGCCCGGACGGCGGCGTCGTGTCCGTCCATGAAGTAGGTCGATGTGATGAAGCACACCAGCCCACCCGGCCGAAGCACGTCGAGCGCGCGGCCGACGAACCAGTTGTGAATGCTCGCCCGGCTGTACGGGCGGTTGCGGTTGTCCAGCACGCCGTAGCGGCCGAACGGCACGTTCGACACGACCAGGTCGTAGGACCCATCGGCAAGCGATGCTGCCTCGAAGCCGCTGATGCGCACGTCGACGCCGTGAGGGCCGTAGAGCGCGCGGAGGATGCGCCCGGACAGGCGATCGAGCTCGACCGCAGTGATGCGGCTTCGCTGCGCGATCTCCGCCGGCATGCAGCCGAGGAAGTGGCCGATGCCGGCGCTGGGCTCGAGGATCGAGCCGCCGCGAAAGCCGATGCGCCGCAGGATCGACCAGATCCAGTGGATCACCAGAGGGTCGGTGTAGTGGCTGTTGTTGACCGACGCACGCGCGGAGTCGTAGTCGTCGGCGCCCAGCAGCTCGCGCAGATGGGTGGCGCGACGGACCCAGGCGGGGTCGCGGCCGTCTTCGTTGAAGCTGGCCGGCAGGCCGCCCCAACCGGTGTAGCGCAGCAGGGCCGCGCGTTCATCGGCGCTCGGGGAGCGGGGGGCGCTTTCGACCGCGCTAAGCGCGGCGATCGCGGCGATGTTGGCGTCGAACTTCGTCACCTGGCCATCCAGCCCGGCAAGGAACTCGTCGTTCCAGGTGGGCCATTGGACGGCGTCGGCGTGTTGCGACGCGGTGGGCAAGGCGGGGCGCCACGCCTTCGGGAAGTGCACATCATCGACTTGAAGTGCTTCGGGTTCGACGGCGGGAGCCGGCGTCGCCTCGGCGAACAGGTCGGGATATGCGGGGGCGTCGTCGTCGAAGCCCGGCAAGGAAAGGGTGTAGCCACCCTCGCGGGATGAGGACATGCGATCTCCGTTGAAGTGGAGAGAGCACACGTCCCCCATGGGAGCGTGTGCTCCCGGTGGGAGGAGTTGGTCCGCTGGCCGTTGCGCGGCATGCGGTCGTGGGTCGGCACAACGCTCTGCCGATGGGGCAGGCGCTGAGGCTGACGAGATGCGGGGAAAGACGCGTGCGAGTGCGCGCGCCGAATGGACTCGCCGTCGCAGAGGACGGCTTGGACCAGGGGGTGCCTGGCGGGATCTACGTGCAGGTCACGACTGCGAACGCCGGCTGGGCCGGAACGCCAGTGATGGCGGCTATGGCGCTAGGCCAAGGAGCAGGGTGAGTATGGCGCAAGCCCGACGCGCGCGGAAGGTGGGGAAGGAGCGCGGCGCATGTTCATTTGTCCGGCCGTGGGCCGTGGGGCCGGGCAAAGGAGCGCTGTCGGAGCAGCCACAATGGGCTCGAACCACAACCGCAAGGGGAGCACCGGATGAGATTTCCTGTAGTTGTCGCCATCGGGGGCGTGATGCTGTCGCTCATGGCTGGGTGCGCGACCAGCACGTTGAGCAGCACAGAGGCATCGCAGTACGCCAACCTCAGCGTGGACGAGTTTCTGAGAACAAGGTTCAAGGACAGGCAATCACTCGAGGTGGGCGGCACGATCCGCTACCTGGCGTACTTCAACGACGCCAACTTCCGCCAGCTCGAGCGGCCGACGGTGGAGCTGTGGAACTTCTGCAGGGCCGGAGGCGGCAAGCTCACGCGGACGGAAGCGCATACCGGTGACCCTGTGGGCTCGTACTACACGTCGCCGATTGCGGCCGCGATGATGGGTCGCGCCGCCGCGGCAAGGGCAGGGCGGCCGGACTTGGCCGCGGACACAGCGGTCCAGGCAGTGCTGATCAACGACCAGGTCAATGCGAGCCTCGGGGCTGCTGAAGCGCGAAAGGTCTTCGCCGTCGTTCGGGAGAAGGGCGCGTATGGCACCTGGGAGTGCGAGTACGCGGATGCAAGTCGCCCGGCGTGGCGCGCGAGCATTCTGCCGATCGCTTATGCGCCGCCGCGCGAACCGGGCAACGACTTGACCAACCATCGAATGATCATCGAGGTGGCTGCGAGCAAGAGGTAGAGGCGGTGGCCGGAGACGACAAAGCGTGCTCCGGAAAAAGAAAAGGGCCCTCAATCCTTTCGGATGAGGGCCCTGCAATGGGCGCCGTGGCGGCGCTGGCCGTCAGGCCGTTGTTTCGGCTGTGGACATGGTGCCCGCCGAGGCCTGCGCAGGCTGCGCCCAGGGGCGCAGCGATTCATGGTTGGGCCAAAGCAGCCGCGCCACGGCCAGGCCGCTCACAGTCGAGCTGGCCAGCAGTGGCGCGAGGACGCCGCGATCCAGGGTCAGATTGCACGAGTCGGCATTGCCTTGCTCGATGAAAGGTGTGCAGAGGTCGAACTCGTCGTCCTCGTGTTCCGAGTCGAGCAAGTTCTCGGCCGCGTCGGGGTCGAGCGCCCCGTCACCGTCTTGGAGCTCGTCCGGCACCTCAGCACCGGCGCATGCAACGACATCCCGGAACCGAGCGTAGTGCGCCATGAAGCTGCCGCCCTCGTCGTTGTAGACCGACTCGGTCCACAGCTCGAGCTGGAAGCTCTGCAGCCAGGAGTGATGGCGGAAGATCTGAGCGATCACCGCCCCGCACCATGCGATGTCGAGGCGCTCTTCGATCGGGCGCAACCAGCTGCGCAGCTCGCAGAACTGCTGAGCCTCGTGGTTGGGTTCGACATCGCCTTGTCCGACCAGGTAGTCGGCGTCGGCGAGGCCGGAAATGCGGCCGCTGACGTCAATGCGATTCATGGTGAATCCTTTCGGTGATGTGGCGGCAGTGGTTCCCTTCCGAGAACACCACTGCGCCGGGTTGGATGTGACGGAGCAAGGGCCACCACCAGGGATCGCGGAGAAGCACCTGGTGGGTGTCGGCGCGGCCGTCGTTGTCGCTGATGTGCACCTCGAGGCACGAAGGGCTCGCCAGCATCTCCGCGACGAGCGTCTCGTCGCGTTGTCCCGTGCGGTGGGCCAGGATGTTGAGGTGCGAGAGGTCCAGCGCGTACGGAACGCCGCTGTCGAGTAGCGCCCGGTATTCGGCCCAGGTGCTGACGAGAAGCTTGTGAGGCTCTTGGCCAGCGGCTGGATACTGCCCTTCGATCGCGACGGGGCAACCGAACAGCTCTGCGCAGCGGCACGCGTTGTCGAGCATCTCGCTCAGCGTGGCGTCCCGCCTCTGACCAGCGTGGGCCGAGTAGACGGTCGCCCCGAGCGCGCGATGCACACGTGCTGCGGCCTCGAACCAATCGCGATCGCGCTCGAACGTGCACAGGTCGGCAAGGCGCCGGCGTGGCAACACCCTCACGTTGGCGTGCAGGCGAAAGGCCGTCGAAGGCCAGGTGTTGGCCAGCACTTCGGCGAGCCCTTCGTCGAGTACATCGCAGGATTGGGGGACGAGTTGGACGTGGTCCGTGAGCAGACTGCCCAACAGAGGTTCCGTGACGCCTCGCATGGCGGCTTGAGTCGCCGCCAGGTGCGTCATGCCCGGCCAACAGGCCAGGGATGTCCTGACCTGCGGCTTCATAGCTCGTGCGTAGTGGTGTAGGACTCGGTGTAGTAGTCCGTGTGCTCGAGGATGGCGGATGCGTCGGAGGCCTGCAGCGTGAACTGGCCACTGCCGCCATCGTTGTTCTCGTAGCCGTCGTGCCCACCGAACGAGATCGCGGTGTCGCACAGCGCTTCGGCAATGCTGCCGAGGTGCATCTCCTCGAAGACGAGTTCGCTGCCACCGCAATGGCGCTCTTCGTCCCAGCGATAGCGCATCTGCGCGACCACGGCCTTGTTCAGGCCTTCCTCGATGTCCGGTGGCTGGAAGCCGATCTCGTCGATCTGGCCGCTGTCCCCGTCGCCGGTGTAGGTCACGACCACCGACGTGAAGCCGATGGCGCGCATCGCGGCGGCGAGGGCATGCTTGTTGAAGTTGAAGATGACCCGCGCGGCCTCGTCGGGTTTCGACGCGACGACCAGGCGGACGTCATCCTGGCTCGGCGGTGGCAGTGCCACGGGGGTGGCTTCGATGACTTGAACTTCCATGAGGAAGCTCCTTTCGTGAAGTGGGCACGGGCCCGAAGGCCCGTGCGTTGGATGAGCGCGCGGACGATGTCGCGTGCGCAGGGGGGATTGGTGGGCTTCAGGTTCCCAGCGAAGCGCCGCATCTGGGAGATGCGGCTCGGATCTACACGCAGCTCCAGAGCTCGCGTCGCGAGCGGCTGTAGAGCGTGACGTTGCCGTGGTCGTTGACTTCCATCACGTAGTGGATGTCGTCGCCGTGAGGAGGCCAAAGCGGTGGCCACGGGTCGCCGGCATTGACCTTCACGACGCCGCTGCGCGAGCGCGCGTCGTCCTCCAGGGAGGAGATGTCCGGCCAGAAGCCGAACTGGCCATGCGGGTTCTCGTCGAAGCGAAGGTAGGGAGAGCAGTAGCCCTCCAACGCTTCGCGGCCCGCGGTATCGACGAAGTTGCCGAGGGCACCTTCGTCGTCTTCCGCTCGCCCGTCGTACTGGGCGAGCGCAGCCAGGGCTGCGCGCCGACGTTCGCGATCGCGATCGGCAGTCGACAGCTTTCGCAGGGTCCACGCAAAGTCGAAGGCCAGTGTCTCCAGGTCTTCGCGTGTCGCGTCGCTGATGGGGCCGACGCTCGGATTGGACTTGGTCATCGTGTGACACCTCGATGTACAAGGGGCCGACGATGCCCAGGGGCAAGGTCGGCCCCGTGGGGTTGGATGAGGGGAGCGGGCTAGCTAGACGCTGTAGTGCAGCCGCACAGCCCGGCGTCGTTGCGCGTAGCACGCGCCCTTGGTGACCTCGAGCGGGGCCCAGTGGATGAGCCAACGCAATGCGGCCACGCGCAACAGAGGCGGATAGCGCCGATCCTGCAGAACGGCGATCAGCTGCTGCGGCTTGTAGTTGCGCATCCCGGTCAGGAGCACCAGGAGCCGGTTGAGCCGGTGCGTGAGCATGGCTGCCTCACCTAGTCGAGGGCGCGGCGGATCGTCGCGCTTTCGGGGTGCTCGGAAATGAAGTCGAGCAGCTGCTCGTACTTCTCGGTCAGGCTGTCATGGCCGCGCCAGAGCATGCCGTTCAGGGCGAACGCCGTGGCGATGATGCCGGCGACTTCCGCGCCGACCTTGCGGTCGAAGCCGTTGCCATCGACCTTGATCTCGAACTGGTCCACGCCGGCCGGGAACATGAAGGCGCCGCCGTTGGACAGTTCCATGTAGTTCCAGTAGCCGCCGTTGTAGGCGGAGCAGAGGTTGCCCATCCAGTCGTAGACCGAGTTCTCGAACTTCAGCATGGCGCGCTCGCCGAAGTGGCGCGGCAGGAAGTCGAGGCGCCGGTTGTCCGGCACGAGGACGGCCGAGATGCTGGCCGCGGTGGCCGAGTCGCCGGTCTGACCTTCGGCCAGGGCGAGAGGGATGGTTTCGTGGGACATGTCGCTTTCCTTTCAAGCGCATGAGCACGAGCGAACCCCTACTCGGGTTGTCGCCCGAGCTCGGGTTGTGGGTGTGTCAGGCAGAACTCTGCGCGGCTGCTATGAGCCGGAGGCAGGGACGCCCATCAGGGGTGAGGAATCCGCAGGCCCGGGCTTGCGCCAATGGGGACTGCTGCCCGCGGGAGCGGGGGGATACACGTGCGGGTCACGACCGCTAACGCCGGCTGGGCCGGAACGCCTGCGAAGGCGGCTTGGCAGAGGTGCCAGAAGCCCTTGCAGTATGGATCAAAGCGGCTCGCCTGGGAAGAGCGCAGCGGCGAGGACGTCGGCGCGCGCTGGTGCGGTCGGCCGTACGGCAGCATGGGGAAGGGGGAGGGGGGGGAGGGGTCGACCGGCACTTTCGGGGGGTCGTAGCGCCGGCATTTCCGTTTGGCGCCGCGGGGTGTCCTGCTTCAGGATCATGCGAGCGCGGGTCTGGTCTGGTCGGCGCGAGAACTGGACGCCCATGCAAGCGTTTGATGACGATCTGCTCAGCCTCGCGGAAGCGGTCCTCGGCCGACAGCTGACCTATCGCGAGGCCGCGTCGCAGCTTGGAGTGGTCCGGTCTACCGTCGAGCGCCGCGTAAAGGGTCTGGTCCGCCGACTCAACCAGGCCGGGCTACTGGGTGACTTCCGGGCCGAGTGGATCAACGATCTGGCGACCTTGCGGCGCGAACGAGCGACGATCATGGCCGCCGCGAAGGAGTTCAGGAGCCCGCTTCCCGGCAAACGCGCCGCCGTGCCGGACCAGCGAAAGCTCGCCGAGGCCGCGGCGCGGCTGAGGGTAAAGAGCGGCGCTGGCGACCGCGATGCTGCGCTGGTCTGGACGCTTTTCACGACGGGCCTGAAGACGATTGAACTTGCGCGGCTCGAGGTCCGAGACTACCTCTTGGCGGACGGCTCCACGAGGACGGTGTCGACGCTTCGCCCCGAAGCAGCGGTCAACGGGGCGGCAAGGCCCCTCTTGTTCACCTCGCAGCTCGCGGTCGAGAGCATCGATGCCTATCTCGATGCGCGCGTGCATCGCATGCAAGGTCTGGGAGAACTCGGTCGGTACCGCGGCCTGGACCCGAACAGCCGGCTCTTTCTGACCGAGTCAGGCGGGCCGTTTCTGATCACGCCGCGCTCACCCAGCGACCCGCGTCCAACCTGCAAGTACCTGCAGGCGACCCTTCGCCAGGTGTTCGCGCGCGCGGGCTGGGCCGGCATGACGGCGCAACAGCTGCGGCGGCATGTCGCGCTCGCCATGAGCCGAAAGGGCGCGGATCGGGATCAGGTTCAGCAACTGCTCGGCTTGAGGTCCAGGCGGTCGGTCAAGCGGCTGACCTCGACGGCAGAAGTCTCCGCGGACTCGAGCACGGCGGCACTCTGAAGGGCCAAAGTGAGGCGCTACCGGAGCGCCAAGGAGGTAGCGATGGAAGTGGTGCGGTACTTCATCAAGGGCAGAACGCTCCTGGCGTCGGATCCCGGCTTGCAGGACGCGCTGGCGCGCGTGTACCAGACCTCAGAGCGCCCCCGCTGCATGTGCGTGCAGGGCGGCGTCGAGATGTACGTGGCCAAGCACGGCGAGTTCGTGGTGAAGCGCATGCCGGGCACCGGCGACATGCATCACCCGACGTGCCAGAGCTTCGAGCCCGAAGCGGGCGTGTCGGGGCTCGGTGAACTCGTCGGCGAGGCAATCGTCGAGCACAACGCCGACCACGTGGAGATCCGGACGGATTTCCCGTTCTCGCGCGTCTCTGGCAAGCCGCTCCCGCGCGGCGAGGCCAACGGCGAGCCGCCTGCGGTCAATGCCCCGCGCAAGAAGATGAGCCTGCGCGCAGTGCTGCACTTTCTCTACCATCGCGCCGGCCTGAACCGGTGGTACCCGGCGATGGAAGGCAAGCGCTCGCAGGGTGTGTTCAAGAAGTACCTCGAGCTCGCGGCGGCAGGCGTCACGCTCAAGGGCGAGACCCTCGACAAGCGGCTATACGTCCCCGAGCCGTTTCGCGTCGCCGACAAGGACGAGATCGGCGAGCGCCGCCGCCGCAAGCTCGCGATGCTGCTTTCGCCGGGAGACGACGTCGCCTACAAGATGGCGATCGTCATCGGGCAGTTCAACGGCGTGGAGCAGACCGCCTACGGCCGCAAGCTGCTGGTCAAGCACATGCCTGATGTGCCGCTCTACATGGAGAACAAGGCCTGGGAGAGGGCGGAGCGTGCGTACGCCGCGACCTTGCAGGCGCGCGATGCTGACGTCGAGCGCAAGCCGATGGTGGTGATGGCGGCACTGATCTACGCGAAGCGCGAGCACATCTACCAGATCGACTCGCTGTCGATGATGCTGGTGTCCGACCAGTGGATCCCGCTCGAGGGGTTGCATGAGCTTCCGCTCATCGAAGAGCTGCAGCAGCAGGGGCGCTCGTTCATGAAGCCGCTGCGGTTCGACGCAAAGAGCGGGGCGTGCTTCCCGAATGCGCTGCTGCTGGACACCGAAGGCGGGCCGTTCCCGTTGCACGTGATAAGTACCTTCCTAGAGCCGAAGGAACAGAGCGCCAAGGAAAAGGCCGTGCAGGCTCTTGGCTCAGAAGCGTGGGCTTGGCACACGGACAAACAGATGCCCATTCTTCCGGCCCGTGCGCCGGCGCGCTCACGAGGAAGTGGTGTCGAAGAGGCTAATGCGCGGGCGGCGCATGGCGATGAAGTTACGCGGTAGGGTCCGACAGGATTAGAGTGCGCTATCGGCGGCCTGCAGTAGAGGCGGAATGCGTTGTTGCCCTGGCTGCTATGGCAGCAGTCAACTCGACGGCCGCGTTCGACGGGCGAACGACGGAGGCAACCATGAGCACTTGGCGCTATCGCGATGAGGCGATCGGCCATGTCTGGGAGTTCGTGACCCTGGGCTACGAACGGCCGGAAGAACGAAGTATCCTTTACGAGGAGGCGCTGGCTGACCATAAGAGGTTGGAGCGTTTCATCGCTGACCACGAAGACCTGATCCTAGACATCGTGGGGGCGACTCCCTCGCGCCGCCCTGGGATGTTGCGACGTATGTCCAGAGGGCATGGCCTCACGGAATGCGCATTGATCCTCGGTGGCTGGCAGCACTGCAGAAAGGCTGTGCTGGCCTACGACTGGCTGATGCAGCGAGACGATGAGTTCTCGCCTGGCCAGTCTTACCGGGCTGCGACCGTGAGCCAGGGGCTTCTGTTCGCAGATCTCAGAGCGCGCAAGTGGACGAAGTGGCCCTTCCAATGGGGAAAGTCACCCTTTCCGGGAGAGAAGTCGAGGCGCTATCCGTCCGATGCTCCAGACTTCAACGAGATGATGGACAACTACAACCCCGAGACCGGGTCGTATTGATTGCGCCAGTGCCGAGTCGGGTCTGAACAACAGGGAGGAATATGTCGACGGTAACTAAAGAGCAGTTGAACGCGGCTTTGGACGCATGGTATGTGGCGAGAGAGCGAGCTGGCCTTGAACAGCAAGCGTGGGGAGCGCTTACCCAGAGTCACGGCTCTTTGATCGCCTCCTTGCGCCAACACGGCCACACGTGGAACCAGGCCGAAGCGGAGTTTGAGAGGCTGTCCAATGCGCACCGAGAGGCGGTCCTAAGCGCGTGGAAGGACATGGATGACCGCTGCCGCGAATACCAGCTGTTGCGGGCCCGGTTCAAAGCCGGTGCCGCGGGTGCCACGAATTGAGCGGGAGGCCGTGGTAGGTCTACGAGTCTCCGGGCGAATTCAACGCTCTGCGCCACAACGCCTGCTCAAGTCGGCAAGCCCGCCGCCGACAATGCCGCCGTGGGCCCGAAGAAGCGACTCCAGTCCAAGAGCCGCCTGCGGTCGATTCTTGCGATTCCGCTGGGGGGCGTAGATTTCGTCGATGGCGAAGGCGGCCAGGCCGCGCTTCGCGTGGCGCTCGCACTGGTGGTCCTCGGCGCCTACGCAGCGGCGCAGTTGACGGGGTACTTCGGAGACCTGGCGGTGCCGTTGCAATGCATTGGCGCCTACCTGCTGTTCGCGTGCACGTGGTGCGTCGTAGTGGCCGCGGAGTTTGGATCGGTGAGAGTGCGCCTGCTCGCGGTCATCTTCCTGGATGAACTGAGCTTCTGCCTGGTGATGTGGCGTGGTGGCGAGGCGATGGCCGTTATCGCGTGGCTACCGATCTTCATGAGCCTGGGCAACGGTCTGCGCTTCGGTATGCGCATTGCGATGTACAGCGCAGCCCTCGCGGCTGTGGGCCTGTCGACGGTGTTTCTCGTCGTGCCCTACTGGCGAGCCTATGGCGCCGCGAGCGCGGGCCTGGTGCTGGCGGCGATCTTCGTACCGCTCTACGGTGTGGCGCTCGCGCGCAAGCTGGACCTGCGCCGGCGTGCGGCCGAACAAAGGGCCCTGGACGCAGAAGAGGCCACGCGGATGGACGCACTCACCCGGGTGGCGAACCGCGTCGGATTCACGAGCGCGTTGAGCCGTGTGCTGGAGGAATCGCGCTCTACCGGCATGGCAGCGTGCGTCTTCTACGTCGACCTTGACGGGTTCAAGGCAGTCAACGATCAGATCGGCCACCACGCCGGCGACAAGGCGCTCGTGGACGTTGCCGAGGCCTTGCGTGGATGCGTTCGTTCGACCGACGTTGTCGGGCGGCTTGGGGGGGACGAGTTCGCGATCGTCGCGCGAGGCATGAACGATCGCCAGGACGCCGAGATCCTGGCCGAGAAGATCGCTCTGTCCGTGCGCGCCGTACGGCTGCAGGACGCGCGGCTGCGGCTCGGCGCGAGCATCGGGATCTGCACGCTGCCGCACGATGGCATCTCGACGCCACAACAGGCGATCGACGCGGCCGACCAGGCGATGCTCAGCGTCAAGAAGAGAAGCAAGAACGGCTTCGAGTTCGCGTCACTGCCGGCTTAAGCCGGGGCGCGGCGCGGACAGCGCTGATCTCGGCGCCGAGGCCTTGAAGGCGCTGACTTGGGTTCAAGGATGTGGCACCCCCACTCAAGGAGTGCCACATGGCGAACAAGCGCGGCCACGGAGAGATCTTCTCGCCCGCCGATTGCGAGAGCATCGCGAGCGAGTACGACGGATCGACCCCGTCGCTGGATGCGCTGGTCGCGAAGTGGGGGGCCATCTGCGAAGGGGTCACGCGGCGCAACCTCATGGGGGCGGCCCGGCGTGGCGGGTACAAGCCGCGCGGCGACCGCAAGCCCTGGGGTGATCCGGCCGAGGACGAGTTCCTGCGCCAGAACTGGCACAGGCTGCCGGGCGACGAGATCGCGCGAATCCTGGGCCGGTCGTTCGAGGCGGTGAACCTGCGCCGCAAGCGCATCGGCGTGAGGCGCTACGCCGGCGACGAGCTCACGATCAAGAGCCTCGAGGCTCAGACGAAGATCGGCCACCGGCAGTGGCACGAGTTCATCGAGCGCGGCTGGTTGACGAGCCGGGCGCGCAGCCGCCGACTCGGCGCGCCGGCGATCCACTACGTGTCGATCGAGGCGCTGCATTCGTTCCTGCAGCGGCACCCGGAGATCTTCGACTATCGCGCGGCGCCCAAGCAGGTGCGGGTCGCGCTTGAGCTCGACAAGCTGCCTGAGCCGCCGAAGTGGAAGCGGGTCGTGTGTCGGTCCGACGGGTGGCATGACCAGCTCAAGGCGACGCCGTTGGGGCGCACCATGACCCACGGCAAGGCAGCGATGGCGGACCGACTCCACCGCTTCAAACTGCCTTCGTGCGCTTCGATGGGCGGCACGCGATTCTGGACGGACATCTATCGCGCGCCGCAGTGCCCGCGGTGCGGTTGCCTGGTGTCGCGATACTCGGAAGAGGGGCTGTTCAGCGAGAGCGACCCCGAGGAGGACGAAAAGGTCGGGCTGCAGGCGGAGAAGCTCGGCTTGAAGTGGGATGGCGGGCGACTTCTGGACGCGCAGGGCCGCGAGGTCGACGACGCCGACGTGCTGCACAGCCTGTTCAACGGGCAGCGCGAGGGTGCGCGCTCGGTGCGCGCCTTCGAGGCGTTGATCCGGGCCGGCCTCACCGTCGCGCCGGCGAATCCAGTGCGGCACGACGCGCTGCTCGACAACATCCTGAACATCGAGCTCACCGCCAGCCAGGAAGAGGCTTTCGCCGAGTTCGTGCGAACGGGCTGCATGACCGCGGCGCACGCGATGAGCTTCGGCAAGAGCACGCTGGGCCTGATGGCGCTGACGCGCATCGCGGGCAGGCATCTGCTGCTGGTGGACACCCAACTGCTGCGAGAGCAGTGGATCGAGAAGTTCCGCGAGTTCGCGCCGCGTGTCGAGGTACGGCACCACCCCAAGCCGGTGCACACCACGATCAGCGTCTACGAGCCGGGCGGCGGGCTCCGGTGCGTGGTGGAGATCTTCAACTACGCGACGCAGGCGAACCTCGCCAGCGACGACTGGGTGGTTGCCGCGTTCGACGAAGTGCACCGGCTGCCGGCGGCCCGGGCGCATCGGCATGCCCTCGTGCGCAGCCGCTACCGGCTTGGGATGTCCGCCACGGCGGACCTGCGCGAGGACGGCCGCGGCGCGCTGGTGAGCAAGCTGACCGGAACGCTGGTCGGCGGCGACTGGCAAGCCCAGATGGAGCAGGGCCTGGTGCGCCGCCTGCCGGTGAAGGTCATGATCGTCGAGGACCTCGAGCACAAGCACGAGGTCGTGGGCGCGCTGCTGCGCGAGCACGGCAAGGTCGTGGTGCTGTGCGAGGCGATCGCCGACGGTCGCGAGCTCGAGACCCGGTACGGCGTCCCGTTCATCAACAGCGCGACCAAGAACAAGTTGGCGATCGTGCGGGCGGCTCGCAGCATGGTGCTGTCGCGTGTCGGCGACGCGAGCTTGAGCGTGCGCGACTGTGAGGTCACGGTCGACCACTCGGGTCTCTTCGGCTCGCGGATCCAGAGCCTGCAGCGCCTGGGCCGGCTGATGCACTCGGATCGGGGGCGGTTCCACGCCATTTTGATGACGCCGCAAGAGCGCTACGAGCGGTTCGGCAAGCGGATCGAGGCGATCGCCGCCAAGGGCTTTCCGATCGAAGAGGTCGTCGTGCCGCGGGAGAAGGCGTCGGTGCACACGCTGCTCACGCCGACCTTGCGGGCGAAGGTGCGCGGCGCGGCCGACCCGTTGCTCGGGCCGCTGGGCATCTTCGGGCAACAGCCCTTGAGCGAAGCGGCCTGACACGTAGCCTGACTGCATGGTTCGCGACGAAGAGAAGCAGCTGATCCGCCAGTGCGTCGACGCGCTGCGCGCGGGCATTCCCGGCTTCAGGTCGCGGCGCCCGCAGATGGAGATGATCGCGACCGTCACAAACGCGCTCGGCCGCTGCCGCGCAGAAGACGAGCAGGCGGGCAACGGCGACCACATCGCGATCGTCGAGGCAGGCACGGGTACGGGCAAGTCGTTCGGCGCGCTGGTGCCGGCGCTGGTGATGGCCAAGAGCCGACAGAAGCGGCTCGTGGTCAGCAGCTCGACCGTCGCCCTCCAGCACCAGTACGCGGAGAAGGACGCCCCCAGCCTGCAGCGCCTGTTGCCGATGCCGTTCACGTTCGCGGTTGCCAAGGGGCGGCGCCGCTACGCCTGCACCCTGAAGCTGCAGACCGAAGCGAAGCTGGCGGGCCAACAGGGCCTCGACCTTGCCGAGGGCGGCGCCGCGCCGGCGGGCGAGGACGGTGTGCGCCGCGTGGCGGTGATGCGTGAGCTGGCCACGGCCTTCGACGCGGGCCGCTGGAACGGCGACCGCGACGAGCTTGCGCTGCCGGTGGCAGACGATCTCTGGGAGCGCGTGACGACGGATCGTCAGGGCTGCGCCGGCACCAAGTGCCCTGAGTTCGGCCGCTGCCCGTTCCAGGCGGCCCGCCAGCGCGTCAAGGACGCGGATCTCGTGATCGCCAACCACGACCTGGTGCTCTCCGCGATCGACATGGAGGGCTCGAGCGTGCTGCCCGCGGCGCAGGAGACCATCTACGTCTTCGACGAGGCGCACAGCCTGGCAGCCAAGGCGGTCGAGCACTTCTCGGCCAAGCACGCGATTCGTGGCGCCGTGGAGTGGCTGGAGGGCGCGTGCAATGCGGTGCGGGACGCCGTTCTGGGTCTTCGGCTCGATGAGCAGCTGATCCGCGACAGCCTGACCAGCGCGCGACGCATCGAAGGCGCGCTGCGTGAGCTGCACCATCGCATCCACAGCACCAACGGCTTCGACGAGAAGCGCGCCCGGCGCTTCAAGTCCGGGCCGTTGCCAGCGTGGTGCCAGTCAGCAGGGGAGCAGATCTTCGGCGCCGGGGAGGATCTTCAGAAGACCTTTGCGGCACTGCGCGAGCACGTGCTCGAGCAGGCGCCCAGCGTGGGCGCGCTCTCCACGCAGATCCTGTCGGTGCTGGGCTTCTACGTGGTGCGCCTGGACAACTTGGTCGACACGTGGCAGCTCATGCTTGCCGAGCAGCCGGAGAACGCGCCGCCGATCGCGCGATGGATCGAACGGCACGACGAAGGTGGGCGCCCGGGCGATTACATGGTGTGCGCCTCGCCGATCAGCGGCAGCGACAAGCTGCGCAAGCTGCTGTGGAACCGGGCCAGCGGCGCCGTGGTGATGTCGGCGACGCTGACGTCCTGCGGCACCTTCGACCTGTTCCTGCGCCAGTCGGGGCTCGGCTTCTTCGAGAAACCGGCCTTCCTGCAGGTGGAGTCGCCGTTCGACTACCGCAACAACGCGCGCCTGGTGGTGCCCGCGATGCGCGCGGAGCCGACGTCCGCGCAGGAGCACACCGATGAAGTGACCGCCAGGCTGCCGGAGCTGGTGGAGACGCTGGGCACGCTGGTGCTCTTCACGTCGGCCAAGCAGATGCGCGAGGTCTACGCCCAGATGCCCGAGGACCTCAGGCGGATCACGCTGGTGCAGGGGTCAATGCCCAAGGGCGAGATGCTGGCGCGGCACCGCGCCGCCGTCGACCGCGGCGACCGATCCGTGATCTTCGGGCTCAGCACCTTCGCCGAGGGCGTCGACCTTCCGGGCGAGTACTGCACGCACGTCGTCATCGCGAAGCTGCCGTTCTCGGTGCCGGACTCGCCGCTCGAGGAGGCGCGACGCGAATGGGTCGAGTCGCGTGGCGGCTCGCCGTTCATCGAGATCACGGTGCCGGAGGCCGCCGTGCGGCTGAAGCAGGGGCTCGGCAGGCTGCTGCGCACGGTCAATGACCGCGGCCGCGTGACGATCCTCGACAGGCGGATCGTGACGAAGCGCTGGGGCGGGCTCCTGATGCGCGGCATGCCGGACTTCGAGGTCGTGATCGAACGCGGCCGGGCGGGCGCGCCGCACTGCCCGCAGGGGTTGAAGAACGACAACCGGGTGGGACCATGAATTTCCACCTTCATCAACGTGCAGCAAAGGAGTGACCCATGGTCGCAGTGGCACAGAGCAACACGAACGGGCAGGGCTTCGGCCTGGTGCCCGCTCAGGGCGGCGCGGTCGCGATCCCGACCCTGCTGGGGCGCGCGGCTCAGCGCATCCCCGTGGGCGGCCGGATCCGCGCCGGCATCAAGGTCCTGACCAAGCGCGCCGCCGAGTCGGCCCGTGCGCGTGAGATCTACGACGCCGGCGTCGCCGCCGGCAAGGGCTTCGAGGGCATCGAGCGCGAGATCGCGATGGCGCTGCCCGACATGAAGAATCCGCTGACGCCGAAGAACGTCCCGTACTTCACGGTGCGCGGCGAAGACTTCCCGAACCCGGAGCTCGCGCGCCAGATCATGGACCTGTACGGCGAGGACCGCGGCGACGGCGTCGTGCGGCTGTACCGATTCCCGGTGGTGTTCCCCGCGGACGCCTGGCAGAACGTGATGCCGCACGAGCTGGTGACCTGGACCTCGAGCGAGCGGCGCTTCTGGTCGGAGTACTCGGAGGACGGGCAGACCCGCTACTGCAAGACCTACGAGCAGGTGCCCGCGGCGGGCGAGGGCCGGCGCGTGGTGCGCATCTTCGGCGGCCGCAAGACCACGCTGCGCGCCGAGAACAACGGCCTGTGCGACCCGGAGAAGTGCGCAGAGTACCAGGGCAAGAAGTGCAACCTCTCCGGCCGCTTCATCTTCTTCATCCCGGGCGTCCGGTCGATCAGCGCGTTCGAGCTGCCGACCAACAGCTTCTACGCCATGCAGGCGGCGATCGAGAAGTTCCAGACCATCGGCTTCATGCGCGGCGGCCGCATCTCGGGCTTCCTGGATGGCCAGCGCACGCCCTTCTACATCAGCAAGCGGCTGGTCGAGGTCTCGCGGATCGACGAGGAGGGCAAGCCCAGCCGCGTCGCCCAGTGGCTGATCGAGCTCGAGGCGCCGGTCGATCCGACCGCGCTGCTGCGCAACGACGACGGCCTGGACGCGCTGGACGTGCGCGCCGCGGAGGCGGTGACCGTGCTGCAAGGTCCGGCCCAGGCCACCTCGGCGGCGGCCGATGAAGACGGCGTGATCGAAATGCCCAGCGCTGCGCCGGCGCCGGCGTCGGCTCCGTCGAAGGAACGGCCCGCGGCGTCGAGCGAGCGCGCGGCGCCCAGGCCGGCGGCTCCGGGCTCGGCGCCGCGGCAGGCCGAAGCGACGCGCCGCGAGTCGGCGAGCCAGGGTGCGGCGCAGTCCGCGGCCGGCAGCGTCGAGGACCGCGAGGTGGCCTGGCTCTTCGACGCGGCGGCGGCGATGGGCGTGGACGAGGCGACCTACGAGCGCTACGCGGCCAAGCGCTGGGGCCAGGGCTGGAAGAAGGCCGCCGGCGGCCGCAAGCGGGCGCTGGAGGACATCACGCCGTTCCAGGACGACGCGGCCGGCTTCGCCGAGAAGGTGAAGGGCGAGCTCGAGGTCTGGGCCTGATGCCGGGCCGCGCGGCCCGGCGCAGCGAGGATGACCAGCAGGCCCGCGCCCTGTGGGGTGCGGCCTTCGACGCGATCCCGAAGAGCGCCTTCGCGATAGCGGCGTGGTACCTCGCCGATTGCGCCAGCGACGAAGGCGTCGGACAGGGCGGGGAGGTCCGGCGCTTTCGCGAAGAGCTTGATGCGCTGCGCGGCAGCGGGATCCTCTCCGAAGGGGCAACCCACAAGGCCATGCATGCGCTGGAGCGCCTGCAGCTTCAGATCGAAAGGGACGAACGATGATCAAGGTGGCGCAGTTCTCAGACCTGCACTTCAGCGACAAGAACCTCGAGGAGGCGAGCCGGTGCTTCGGCTTCGCCGTGGACCAGGCGATCGAACGCGGCGTGGACGTCGCGGTCATCTCGGGCGACTCGACGGACCACGCGCTGGACGTGCACAGCCCGGCGGTGGAGCGGCTGGCGCGCGAGGTGCGCCGCCTCGCCGACCACTGCCCGGTGCTCATGCTGCAGGGGACGTTCTCTCACGAGCCCCCGGGCACGCTGGCGATCTTCCCGCTGCTGGCCAGCCGGCACCCGGTGCACGTGGCCGATCGCCTCGGCCAGGTCGCGCTCACCAAGGACGGCGGCTGGCAGGCCTCGCAGGGCTGGCGCTTCGACGTGGTCCCGCCCGGCGCGCGCGCGGTCTTCACCTGCGTTCCGACGGTGAACAAGGCCACCGTGGCTGCGACGGTGGGTGCGACCGAGGCGGCCGAAGCGGTGGGGCACGAGCTGGCCGCCCTGCTGGCTGGCTACGCGGCGATCAACGCCGCGGCGCGTGCCGCGCAGGTGCCCACCATCGGCGTGGCGCACGGCACGATCACCGGCTGCGTCACGGAGCACGGCGTGCCGATGGCGGGCTTCGACCACGAGTTCACGACCACGAGCCTGTTCTCCGCCGCGGCCCAGGCCTTCATGCTGGGCCACATCCACAAGCACCAGAGCTGGGAGGACGACGGGCGCGTGCTGGCCTACGCCGGCTCCATCGGTCGCTTCCATCACGGCGAGCTCGATGCCAAGGGCTTTCTGCTGTGGGAGGTCGAGGCGGCGGCGGCTCGATTCCAGTTGGTCGAGACGCCGGCGCGGCGCACCGTGGACCTGGTGTTCGAGGGTGTGCCGGATGCCGAGCAGATCGCCGCGGCGGTTCGTGAAGTGAACGTGTCCGGCGCCTACGTCCGGGTGCGGTGGCAGGTGGGTGAAGAGGAACGAGGCAGCGTGGACCGCGAGGCCATCAAGCGGGCCCTGGGCGACGCCGCCGACGTCCAGCTCGAAGGGCGGGTCGTTCCCGTCGTGCGCAGCAGGGCGGCAGGGATCTCGCGCGCGTCGTCGCTGCAGGAGAAGGTGAGGGTCTGGGCACGCGCCACCGGCAGCATGGACGGTCCGCTCATCGAGCGCCTCGAGGCCCTGGCCCACCGCGAGCCCGCCCAGATCGCGAATGCGATCCTGGCCGGCGACGAGGAAGCCGGGCCGACTACCCACCCGGTCCCCGACGAGACGGCGCCGCTGCCGCAGCCGTCCGGGGACGGGCGTGTGGCGGAGGCCCTGCGCGAAGCCGAGGCGATGGAGCTGTTCTGAAGCGGACTGGTCTTGAAGGAAGTGAAGGCGGCGGGAGACTCGTACGAAGCGGGTCGATGGGCGGCCGTGCATGGAGCAAGAAGATGGACGATCAAGTGAAGCAAGCGGACGAGGTGTCCCGCGACGGCTACCAACCGCTGTCGCTGACGCTCACTGGTTTCAAGGGGATCCGCAGCGGTCTCGGTCGTGACACGATCACGCTCGACCTGGAGGCGCTGGTCGGTGACGCGCAACTGGTGGCCATTGCGGGCAGCAACGGGCGCGGGAAGACCACGGTCATGGACAACCTGCACCCCTTATGTTGAATTCGCGGTGTCAACAAGGGACCAAATCACTGAGCCACTCATTGCTTCTGCAGGGTGTCGATCAATGGACACGACACCTTGCCACGGCTCATGCAGCAGTCGCGCACGAGGGAGGCCAATACCGACTCGATGCGCCGCAGGTTCTTTAGCTTCTTGCGCACGTCCACCAGCTTGATCTCGGCAAGTTGGCGCGCTTCATCGCAATGCGTGCCGTCGTCCAGCTTCAGCAGGCCTGCCACTTCGTCGAGGCTGAAGCCCAAGCGCTGTGCGGCCTTCACGAACTTCACGCGGGCGACGTCCTCGGCCTCATAGCGCCGAATGCCGCCGTAGGGCTTGTCCGGCTCGGCAAGCAGAGCCCGGCGCTGATAGAAGCGCACCGTCTCCACGTTGACCCCGGCCGCCTTGGCGACGGCCCCGATCGTCAGGCCGTTGTGATCGCGTTCCATGCCGCTTGACTCCGTACATGAGTACGGAAATAAGCTTACGCCATCGTGTTCAGACTCGCCAAGGAATGCGCATGACGGAAACACCGACCGGGCGCGGAGCCCTCTTCGCGGGAGGACTGGCCGCCATCCTCGCATCGACATGCTGCCTCGGGCCCCTGGCGCTGGTGGCACTGGGCTTCAGCGGCGCCTGGATCGGCAACCTCACCGCGCTGGAGCCCTATCGCCCGATCTTCATCGGTGCCGCACTCCTCGCCATGTTCTTCGCCTGGCGACAAATCTATCGGCCGGCACAGGCCTGCGGGCCGGGCGAGGTCTGCGCGATTGCGCAGGTGCGGTCCACCTACAAAGCCGTCTTCTGGATCGTCGGCGCGCTGGTGCTGATCGCGCTCGCCTTCCCGTATGTCCTTC
>NZ_RCHJ01000035.1 GCF_004011805.1 Piscinibacter defluvii | reverse complement strand
CGACGGGCCGGCGTCGGCACCGCGATGCCCCGCGGGCACCGGCGCACGGGGCCGCGCGGCCACGCCCTGCGCCGGCATGTGCGGCAGCACGCCCGGGGGGCTTGCCGTCGTGGCCCGCGCCGGGCCTGCGGACCGCGCGGCGCTCGAGGGCGGCGGCGCCGGGTCGGTGCGATCGGTCGGCGCCGGCAGGCGCTGCGCGATCGCCGCGAGCTCGTGCGCGCGCTGCGGCGCCTCGACGAGCACATCGCACAGCGCCTGCAGCCAGGCGGCCGCATCGGCACGGGCGGGCCGTGTGTCTGCGGCCGGCGCCGCCATGGGCTGCCGGGCCGCGGGCGCTGCTGCGGGCGGCGAGCCGCTGCGGGGCGCGTCGCCCGCAGGCCTGGCGGCGGGTGGCGTCGTCGTGGTGTCCGCCTCGGCGCGTGCCAGCCGCTCGCGCAGCCCGGTCGGCACCGGCCAGGCACCGGCGAGCGCCTCGGCCAGCCGCGCGCGCGCCGCCGCGCCGCCCGACACCAGCCAGGCGTGCGCCCGTGCGGGGCCGAGCCGCTGCAGCGCGGCCGGCACCGCGCGGGGCGCGGCGACCCAGCGTGCCCAGGCCACGGCCGGCACGCCGGCCGGCGCGCGCCCGGCGACCAGCAGCGACCACCACCAGCGCTGCGCCAGCGCGCCGTCGAGTGCGTCGCCTGCCAGGCAGGCCAGCAGTTCGGCCTCGTCGGCGAACCACACCGCCGGGCAGGCCGCGCCCACCGGGTCGCCGCGCGCCGGGCGCGCCGCGCCGCGCAGCAGCGCGCCGAGCGCCAGCGCCGGCGGTTCGCGGCCGACCGCCGCGGCCGGCACGCGAGCGTGCCGCAGCGCGACGATCGCCTCGGGCGGCAGGCCCCAGTCGCGCGGTTCGAGCGCGGCGAGCCAGTGCTCGAGGGCGGGCCGGGCGCGTGCCGCACCGGGCACGCGCGCATGGCGGACGACGACGCCGGTCATGGCCCGGGGCCGCGCCGGCGCGCGGCGCAGAGGGAATCGGGGCGGGCCTGGGCGGCCCGCCCCTGCGTGCCCGGGATTCGAACCCGGAGGCTACCGACGTTGACAGGCTTCCGGCGGTACAACCGATCGATGCACGGGTTACCGCGACAACGACCTCCGCGTTCTGCACAGCACCATCGCATCGCCCCGGCTACCGCGCCGTGAACCACGCGAAACCCCATGCTCGTCTCCAGCGGCCGAGCGGTCAAGCCTTGTCCTCCTTGAGTCGCTCGAGGCGGTGGTTGTCGCGCCGTACGAGCTCGTCCTTGAAGT
This sequence comes from Piscinibacter defluvii, assembly GCF_004011805.1. GTDB lineage: Bacteria > Pseudomonadota > Gammaproteobacteria > Burkholderiales > Burkholderiaceae_C > Piscinibacter > Piscinibacter defluvii. The sequence goes on along the minus strand of NZ_RCHJ01000035.1, from coordinate 33,130 downwards.
CGGTGACGGCCTGGAAGAAGCCCTTCTCGTCCCCGCGCGCCACGTTGTCCTCGACGCGCCACAGCCGCGCCAGCTCGCCGCGCTTGTCGGTGGGCTGGAACGCGACCGCCTGGGCGAAGCCGTCGAACAGGTTGTCGCGCACGGTCAGCTGCGCGCCGTACAGGCCGTGCAGCCGCAGCCCGTGCACGTCGAGCTGCCGGCCCGCGCTGCCCGGCAGCCGCACGTGGTTGCCGAGCACGAGCACCGAGTCGGCGTTGCCGACGAACAGCCCGAAGCGCAGGCTCTTCTCGTCGCCGCGCAGCTGCAGCACGACCTGGTTGCGCTCGATCTGCACCCGCTCGGCCGACAGCGCCGGGTCCTCCTCGCGCGCGCTGTCGGAAATGCCCACGCCGATGCCGCACACCGCGTCTCGCACCAGGTTGCCCTCGATCTGCAGCAGCCCGGCGCTGCGCCCGCCGACGCCGATGCCGCGCTGCAGCGCCGCCTTGCCGCTGCCGCGCACGCGGTTGCGCAGCAGCTGCGCGGCGCCCGGGTTCAGCACCAGCAGGCCCTGCTGGTCCGCGCCGGCGGTCAGCACGCAGTCGCTGACCAGCAGCTGCGGCGCGGCGCGCTTGCCGACCGCCTCGGTGCGCAGGCCGCAGACGAGGGCCGCGGCACGCAGCCCCTCGGCGTCGGCGCAGCGCGCCTGCACGCGCTCGATGCGCACCTGCGCCGTGTCGACCACCGTCAGCGCGCCCAGCAGGCCCAGGCCGGTCTTGTCCTTGCCGCTGCCGGGCCTGCGGCCCTCGAGCGCCAGGTCCGCCACGTCGGCGCTGCCGCAGCCCTCGATGCGCAGCGCGCATTCGCCGGCCACGTTGACCAGCGTCGCGCCCGGGCCGCGCAGGTGCACCTGGCCGAGGTCGGCGATCACGAAGGTCCTCTCCCAGCGGTACTCGCCCGGCTCGAAGCACAGCACCAGGTCGTCGCCCGGCTTCAGCCCGGCCAGCGCGGACTCGGGCGCGCGCCCCGGCCACAGCACGCGGTGCCGGCAGGTGGTTGCGCGCAGCTGCTCGATCGCCTGCTGCACGTCGTCGGCCCCCGGCAGCGCGCCGCGGGTCGCGTCGAACCACACCTGCTCCGCATGGCGCACGTGGCGCAGGTCGCGCACGAACAGCAGCGGCCCGCCGCCGTCGAGGCGGTAGACGCGCATCCGCCGCGCGCCCGCGCCGTCCAGCTCGATCGGGTCGGCGCGCAGCGCCTCGGCCAGCACGACCGGCGCGTCGCCAGGCGCGAGCGTCACCTCGCGCGCCGGCTGCAGCGGGCCGAGGAAGCGGCGCCAGTCGGTGCCCGCCGGCAGCATGCCGGCCGGCGGCAGCCAGGCCAGCACGCCGGCCGCCGGGGCGTCGGCCAGCGCCGGCGTATCGGCCAGCTGGCCCTGGAACTGCAGCAGCCGCGCCTCGGCCAGGGTGTCGTTCGTGCCGCCCAGCCAGGTGCTCCACGGGGTGCTGGCGGCCGACGGCGCGAGGCGCCGCCGCACCGCCCAGGCGTCGACGAACACGACCGCCTGGCCGACCATGTAGACCAGCGCCAGCGGCACGTCGCAGTCGGTCAGCCCGGCCACCACCGGCCCGGGCGTCGGCGCGCTGCCGAGGCCGCGGTGCGCGGCCAGCCAGCCCGCGCCGCGCAGGTAGGCCCAGGCGGCGCGGCTGCGCAGGTTCGCGACCGCGGCGGCGTCGGTCGACGCGATCGACAGGTCGTCGACGCGCAGCAGGCGCAGCTTGACTGCATCGACGCGGCTGTCGCTGCTGCAGCGCGCGTTGACCGGGTCGAGCGCGAGCACCGGCACGCTGCCCTCGGCGAACGAGGCCGGCGCGAGCGTCAGCAGGAACAGCCCGTCGCCGGCGACATAGGGCGCCCCGGGCAGCGCGCCGCAGGCGCCGAAGTCGCCGCTGCCGCCGGTGCTGGCGGTCTCGGCGGCCTGCACCAGCTTGACCACCGGGTCGGTGCCGAGCATCAGCACGCGCCCGGTCGCGCTGACGGCCAGGCCGCGCTGAACGCGCACCAGGCCCGGCTCGCTGCCGTCGACGCGCGCCACCTCGAGCCCGGTGGCGATGCCGGGCCCGTGCGCGCGGCCGAGCTGCGCGTCGGACTCGGCGCGTGCCTGCTGCTCGCGCGTCAGGTCGCCGCCGGTCAGCAGGCGGCCGTTGAAGAAGTTCGGGTTGCGGATGCTCTGGTCCGCGATGGGGCTGCCGAGCGCGCGCGTGGCCATCGCCGTCAGCCTTGCACCGGCACGAAGCGGTGCAGCGTGAAGTGCACGCGGTGCAGCGAGTTGGGCAGCTCGCCGCTGGCGAAGATCACGAAGCTCAGCAGCACCGCGTCGGCGGCCGCCACCTCGATGCGGCGCAGGTAGGCCAGCACCGGCGTCTTGTCGCTCCATTCGGGCGTCAGGTGGCCGGTGAAGCCCTTGCGCGGGCCGTCGGCGTCGGCGATCTCGCGCAGCTCGACCACCACCTCCAGCGTCGCGGCATTGAGGCGGGTCGCCTTCGCGCGGGCCGGCCCCGACGCGGTGACCGTGGCGCCGAGCGCGTTGCCGGCCGGCTCGACGGCGACGATGCCCGAGGAGAACGGCTCGACGCCGCCGGGCACCCAGTTCTTGCCGTCGAACATCAGCAGCTGGCCGGGCACCGGTTCGTTCTTGGCCAGCGGCACGCCGCGCAGCCGGACCACGCGGACGTTGCCGATCTGTCCCGTCACGTCGCCGCCAAGCGCCGGCAGCGAGGCGGCGCCGTGGCGGTGGTCGGCGCGCGCATAGGCGGTCTCGGTGCCGACCGCCGCGGTGTCGCCGAAGGCCAGCGTGGTCGGCGGCGTGGTGGCCGCCGGCGGCACCGGCGGCGCCGGCGGCAGCGCCGGCAGCGGGTGCACGTGGTCGGCGCGTGCGTAGGTCGCGTTCGTGCCGACCACGCCGGCGCCGCCGAAGCTGAGCCCCGCCGGCACGCTGCCCGCGGGCTGCGGCATCGCCTTCGGCGCCCAGGTGTTGGTGCTGCTCAGCGCGAGCACGTCGCCGGGCGACGGCGCGGTGGCCTCGATCGTGCGGCCGCGCAGCCGCACCACCGAGGTCGTGCCGACCGGGCCGGTCGCGTCGCCGGCCAGCACCGGCAGCGGCGGCGTGCCGTGGCTGTGGTCGGCGCGTGCGTAGGCGCTGCCCGTGCCGGCCGTGGCCAGCTGGCCGTAGGCGGTCTCGGCCACCACGCTGGTGGCGGGCTCGGGCGCCGGGTTCTGCGCGATCAGCTCCTGCACCATGCGCAGGCTCAGCAGCACCGGCCGGCGGCTCTCGTCGAGCACGATCGACGCCAGCACGACCTGCAGGTCCTCGGGCGCCACCTGCAGCTGCAGCGTGGCCAGCAGCACGGCGTCGTCGGCGCCGCCCGGCGCGGTCGCCCCCGGGCCGCAGCCGAAGCGCGCGCGCCACAGCGGCCGCAGCTCGGTGGTCCACAGGCGCAAGGCGGCGCGCAGCAGGCTGTCGGTGGTCTCGAGGCCGGGTGGCGGCAGGCCGAGCATGAAGTCCTCGGGCGGCGGCGGCGAGGTCGGCGCCAGCCAGGCCATCGCGGCGGCGCGCAGTGCGGCCAGGAAGTCGGCCTCGCCCTGCGGCGGCGAGCCGGTATCCACCGGCACGCGCGCGATCCAGTCGGCGAAGTCGCGCACCGCCATCTCCTCGCGCTGCGGCGGCGCGTCCAGGCGCAGCTCGAGGCGGAAGCCGTCGGCCAGGCGCGACGGCGCACTCAGGTCGTCGTCGCTGCGGCACGGCTCGCCAGGGATCGGCACCGCGTCGACCGCGCAGTCGCGGTAGGACAGCACCACGTGCAGCGTGAGCGGCGCCGGGCTGGGCGCCGGGCTGCCGAAGGCCGCGCGCACCGCGTCGCGGTGGCTCGCGAGCCAGGCGTTGATGTCGCAGCACTGCTCGCTGCCGACGCACACCGGCGCGCCCGAGGGCGTCCAGGCCATGCCCGGGGTGACGCGCACGCGCGCGGTGCCGGCGTCGACCGTGACGCGCAGGCCGCGCACCGTGCCGTAGCCGAGCAGCTCGCGCGCCAGCTCGTGCTGGCGGGCCCGGTGGTAGGCCTGCTCCTGCACGAAGTCGTCGACGCCGAGCAGCATGCCCTGCACGTAGTTGACGCGCTTGCCGTCGTCGACGGCAACCGAGCCGGCGCCGGTGATGGTGTTTCCGCAGCAGGCCATGGTCGTTTCTCCTCTCGGAATGCCTCAGCACTCCAGCAGCAAGCGGTCCTTCGGTACCGGGCCGGTCGGCGCGACCCGCGCCGCGCCGACATGGCCAGCACCCAGCACCAGCGGCGGTGCGAGCCCGGGCGTGCGGCTGCCCAGCCCGAGCAGCGTGTCGAGCCCGCAGCGCGCCTGGCCGATGCGCAGCAGGGCCCAGTAGGGCCGTACGTCGAAGCGGGTGTGCGCCGGCTTCTCGAGCCGCACGATGCGCGCGGCCAGGTCGACGCGGCGCGCCAGTTCGTCGGCGTCGGCCTGCGGCCCGGCGATCGGCAGCAGCACGCTGAACGCATGCGCGCGTGCCGCCATCGGCTCGAGCAGCAGCTCGAAGGTGGCCCAGTCGGCCAGCCCGGCCGAGGTGGCGGGCAGCACGGTCGGTGGCGGCAGCAGCGCGAACTCGGGCCAGTGCCAGCCGGTGCGCGCGGCCATCGTCGCCGGGCGCAGGTGGCGCCGCGCGACGAAGCCCTGCCAGCGCGCCAGGCGGCGCGCCAGCCGCGGGTCGTCGAGGGCAAGCGAGGCCAGGAAGGCACGCCACTCGGCGCGCCGCGCGTCCGCATCGGGCTCTCCGTCGACCGGCCAGCGTGTCGGCAGGGCCGCGCCGAGCGCGGGGGCGAAGCCGGCCGCGACGAATTGCGCCCAAGCCGCCGCGATGCCCAGCGCCAGCTCCGGCACGACGCCCAGCGTGTCGGCGCAGAAGGCGGCCCAGTCGGCATCGCGTGCCGTGCCCGGCGGCAGCGGCGCGAAGCGCGCTTCGGGCTCGGCCGGGCCCTGGGCGGCGAGCCAGTCGCGCCAGCGCCGGTGCAGCCCCTCGGCGCCTTCGGCGAGTGTCCAGCGCGGCCCCTGCAGCACCTCGCGCGGCGCGTCGTCGAAGGTGGTCTCGCCCAGCAGCGCGAGCGGCATGCGGCGCGTCAGGAAGGCCTCGACCACGCGCACGCCCCAGGGCTGCGTCTGCGAGGGCGCGGGCAGCGCGAACTCGGCGTCGGGCACGCAGTCCGACAGCGCCAACTGCACCGACAGGCGCAGCGCCTGCGTGGTGCCGCGGTACTTGAACAGCTGCACCGCATGGCGGATCAGCTGGCGGCGCCGGTCCTCGGCCAGCGACGGGTCGAGCACCAGGCCGAGCCAGCCGGCCAGCCAGTCGAGCGTGTCGGCGCGCGCGCTGCGCACGTCGAACAGTGCCGCGGCGGCCGCGATGCGGTCCTCGAAGGCGGTGAACTGGCCCTCGAAGTTGGCCAGGAAGCGCTCCAGGAAGTCGGCCGACGCGGCGTCCTCGCGGTAGACCGCCGGCAGGTAGCGCTGCAGGTAGCTGAAGCGCGGCTTCCACGCACGCAGCGCCTGCACGCGCGGCGTGGCCAGTTCGTTGCCGGTGAGCGTGAGGCGCAGCTGCAGCCAGCGGCCGCGCGCGCGCTGCAGCAGCAGCTCCCAGGTGCCGTGGCCGGCGGCGGCGTCGGTGCGCGCGCCGGGCCCCTCGACCAGCCAGGGCAGCTCGCTGCCGTCGGGCCGCAGCACCGGGTCGGGCTCGGCGACGAAGGGCAGCCCGTCGAGCAGCGCCGCGTCGTCGGCCGCGCGCGCGGCGATGTGCAGCGCGCAGCCGGCCGGGACGCAGGCGTCCAGCATCACGCGGTGCCACACGCAGCCCGGCTCGCCGCCGTCGAAGGCCGGGCCGAGCAGCGTGCCCTCGGCCTCGTGGCGCGGCCGGTTCTGCTGCACGAGCGGCAGCCAGCGGCCGCGGCTCTCGTAGCGTGCGCCGGTGTCGCCGTCGACCGCGGCGGCGCCGGTGGCCACCAGGTCCACGCCGCCCCAGCGCTGCAGCGGCAGGAAACCGGCGTCCGGGCGCAGCACCAGGCCGCCGGCGTCGCGGTCGAGGTCGAAGGCGAACGCCTGGTTGCCCTCCTGCGACACGACCAGCAGGCGCTGCCACGACGCCTCGGGGCCGAAGCGGCCGGCGTGCAGCACGGCGTCGAAGCCGCGCAGCACGAAGCCGGGCTGGTCCTCGTCGGCGATCACGTCGCGCGCACCGCTCGTCGAGGCCTGCGCGACCAGCGTGCCGTCGCGGTACAGCGAGACCAGCGCGAAGCCGTCGCTGCCGGCCTCGTCGAGCACCAGCACGGCGCCGTCGGCCAGCACCTCGACCGACACCGGGTCGGCCCCGCCGAGGGCCGTGACGGCGAGCTCGAACCAGGGCTGCGGCGTGGCCGGCGGCGGGCTGGCGGGCGCCGGATCGCTGCCGTCGGCGGCGGCGAAGTCGTCGTCGGGCGCACTCGCGCGCGGGTCGACCGCGACCATGCCGAGGCGCCGGCCGAGCAGCCAGACACGGCGCTGCTCGCGGTCGAGCACGGCGACGCCGCCGTCCGCGCGCGGCGCGAGGTCGTGCGGCACCAGGCGCCAGGGCGCGGGCCACTGCAGCGTCAGCGGCGGGCCGCCGGCGAGCAGGTCGAACACCAGCAGCCCGCCGGGCTCGCCCGCGGCCGGCACGCGGCCGGCGACGAGGTAGCCGTCGCCGGTGGCCGCCAGGCCGCGCAGCACCGCGGGCACCGGCGCTGCCGGCGGCTCGACGGGCGTGAACTCGCCGCTGTCGGGGCGCACGGGGTCGGCCCCGGCCTCGACCGGCCAGAAACGCGTGCTGCGGCCCGAACCGGCCGAGCGCACCTGGATCGCCGCGCCGCCGGCCTCGATCCAGTACAGGTTGCCGTTCGTGTCGGCGGCCGAGCCGAGCCGCCGCGCCGGGTCCGGCGGCAGGTCGCCGCGGCCGGCGCGGAAGCGCCCGGCACGGCGCGCCAGCACCAGCGCCTGCTGCGCGTCGTCGTAGGCCAGCGGCACGTCGCCGCCGGCCTCGAGCGCGGCGGCCAGCGTCGGTTGGTCCGGCCGGTCGAGCCGGCAGGCGGTCCAGTCGCCGCGGCCGAGCAGCAGCGCGAAGCGGGAACCGTTGGCGTCCTGCATCGTCGTGCCCTGTCCGTCAGCACTCCGGCGGCACGGTCGGCACCGGCACCCGGCGCCGGCGCGTGGTGCCGCTGCCGCTGCCGCCGGCGCTGCCGTCGCCGCCGGCGGTGCCCAGCAGCGTCTCGATCGGCACCGGGTCGCCGGCCTCGACCGACAGCCCGACGAGCTGCGGCAGCTGCAGCCCGTGCAGCGGCAGCTCGGGGTCTATCGCCGCGCCGTCGGCGCCGGCCAGCAGCACGCCGTTGACGCGCAGCACGCCCGGCACACGCGCCACCTCGGCCCACAGCTCGAGCCGGTTGACCGGCCGGCCGAGCGGCCAGCCGCGCTCCAGGCCGGGCAGGTCGGTCGCGCCGTCGCTGCGCGAGGGGGCGAGCAGCGCGCGCAGCCGCGCCTTCACGCGCTCGCGCACGTCGGGCACGGTCCAGCCGCCGGCCACGGTCAGGCCCACCGACAGCCAGATCGGCAGGTACAGCGGCCCGCGCAGCACCAGCTCGGTGGTGACCAGGCGGCGCGGGTCGAGGTGGCGGCACAGCGCGTCGATGAAGGCGCGGTCGGGCATCGGCGCATCCGGTGCACGCGGGTCGTGGCGCGGCACCAGCATCAGCGTCACGACGCCGGGCGCGTCGCCGGGCTGGGCGTCGCCCAGGTCGGGGTGCCAGGCCGCCAGCACCTCGACGCGGGCGATGTCGACACCCGGCGCGCGCAGCGCGATCTCGGCGAAGTCGTCGGCGGTGACGCAGCGGTCACGGTGGCGGATGAAGGAGGCGACGCGCTTCTCGCCCTCGACCGGGCTCTCGGCGTCGGCGCCGCCCCAGGTCGGCAGCGGGTTGGCCGGCTTCAGGCCGGCCGGCAGGCCGGGGCCGGCGTTGATCGCGCCGGCCGGCACGTTGCCGGCGCTGCCGTCGCAGACGTCGTAGCGCGCCACCAGGCGCGCGCCGCGTGGCGGCCGCTTGCCGCGCAGGCCGTCGCCGAAGCGCAGGCGGCCGGCCTCGGCGTCGACCAGGAACACCTCGCTGGGCCGCGGGTCGACCCAGGCCTGCGAGGGCGAGCGCAGCGCCGACACCGCGCGCACCTCGGGACCGGCGGCCAGCAGGTCGTCGATCGGCCGCCACGGCGTGGTGGCCGTGCCCTCGACCATGTCCACCGCGACCGAGCCGGCCACCACGCCGGGCCGCGCGAGCGTGAACACCTGGTCGGGCTGGCCGTCGCCTTCGCCGAGCAGCTCGTTGACCACCGCCACGCGCTGCTCGACCCGCGCGACATTGACGCCGGCCCACAGGAAGCTCGCTGCCGCCGAGGTGGACGGCAGCACGCGCAGCCAGGTGACGATGCGCGCCGCGAGCGCAGAGTCGTCCAGCGCGGGCGGGAAGTCGTCGACGCCGGCCTCGAGCGGGTCGAGCTCGCTCCAGTGCGTGATGTCCTCGCCGCGCGCGGGCAGCGTCAGCTCCACCGTGCCGGGCTCGGCCAGCACGTCGACCGCGCTGCGCGCGGCCAGCGCGGTGTACTGCGGCAACGGCGGGCTGCCGTCGGCCGGCAGCACGACCCGCGGCAGCGCCCAGCCGATCAGCGTGGCCGCGTCGGCGCCGGCGGCGGCCTGGCCGGCGGTGCCGAGCGACTTGGGCCGCTCGTCGACGTACGGCACCAGGCCGAGGCTGAGCGTCTTGCCGGCCAGCGCGTCGGCCACCGCGCGCGGGTCGGTGCGCGGCGGCGCGAGCAGCGCCACCCAGAGCGCGCCGTCGGCCGTGTCGCGCGCCAGCGCGACCGGCTTGCGGCCGTCGAGCTCGCGCGGCTCGTAGGTGGCGAGCTGCGCGCCGTCGGCGCCCGCGGCCTCGTAGAGCAGGTCGTAGTAGCGCTGGTCGACCTCGTCCAGCGCGACCGTGAACTTGACGAAGGCACGCGCCTCCAGCGGCAGCACGTCCAGCGCGCCCGTGGTGCGGAAGGCGACCGCGCCGGCGCGCAACTCGGTGCCCTGCGGCAGCGTGGGCACCGGCTGGTCGGCGCGTGCGCCCTCGAAGCGCACCAGGCCCTGGGCCGGCGCGGCCGGCGCGAGCGGCAGGCCGAGCAGGCGCAGGAACTTGGCGCGGCTCGTCTCGGGCACGCGGTTGGCGCGGTACAGCAGGCTCTCGGCCAGGAAGGCGAACAGCTCGACCAGCGTGACGCCCGGGTCGCTCTCGGCCAGCTGGGTCCATTCCGGCGTGTGCGCCGGCACACGCGCGAGCGTGTCGCGCACCAGGTCCTGCCAGCGGCGGTCGTCCAGGGTGGGGGCGGGCAGCGGCATGGTTCAGCCTCCGGCGGTGCCGACGGCGACGGACAGCGAGACACGCTCGCGCGCCTGCGTCGCCACCAGGCGGTAGGTGATCGTCGCGATCGCCGCCTGCGGGTCGACCGTGTCGGCCTGCACCTCGACCGACTCGACCGCCACGCGCGGCTCCCAGCGCTGCAGCGCGTCGGCGATGCGCTGGCGGATGCGTGCATGCGTCGCGACGATGTTCGGCTCGAACAGGAAGCGGCCCAGCCCGGCGCCGAAGGCCGGCAGGCGCAGCCGCTCGCCCGGCTCGGTCATCAGCACGATGCGGATCGCCTCGCGCACGTTCTGGTCACCCTCGGACCAGGCGATGCGGCCATCGGCACCCACCCGCGGCGGGAAGCCCATGCCACGGCCGTAGACGCGGTCGGGCGTCATGAGCCCGATCCTTTCTTGCCCTTGAAGCCGGGCAGGGGGAAGCACACGACGAACAGCGGCAGCCAGCGGAAGATCAGGTCCAGCAGCGCGACGATGATCATCAGCAGGATCAGCGCGCAGATCGTGATGATCGGGATCGACAGCGAGCACATCACGCCGAGCTCGAGCCCGCCCTGCTTGCACGGGCCCTTGTCGGGCACGTCCAGGCCCTTGTGGAACGGCCAGGGCAGCACGCTGAGCACCAGGTCGCCGAAGGTCATGCCCTTGAAGCGGTCGAGGTGGCCGCACAGCATGTCGCTCATAACGAACACCGCGTTCTTGTCGAACTTGCGCAGCCCGGCCGGGCTGATGTCCAGCGGCAGCCCGATGCGGATCGGCCGCGCCGGCGCGTCCGGGTCGAAGAAGCCGGCCATCTGGAACGGCACCGTCGCCCGGCTGACCAGCGTGTCCTCGAACGGCGCGCAGTCGGGCCGCTCGTGCACGAAGCGGATGCGATACCAGGCCTCGCGCAGGTCGGCCGGCGTGCGCGCGGCCAGGCCCGGCTCGGGCAGCTTCGCCGTGGCGCGCGCGGTCTGCGCGAGCACGTCCTCGAGCAGCTCGGCCAGCGTGTCGATGCGCGCGGTGATGCGCTCGGCGAGGTAGTCGGTCGCGGTCGGCTCGAAGGCCGCCGGCTCGGGCGGCGCGGCGATGCCGAACCAGGGGTCGGCGAACAGGTACAGGAACGACGGCCAGCCGGTGGCGCGGCCGCTGGACGGCAGCGCCAGCGGGTCGGGCGCCGCCTCGAGCATGCCTTCGAAGTCGAGCGCGCCCTCGGTCTCGGCGGCGGCGCGGCGCAACGCGGCGAGCAGGTCCACCAGCACGGCGTAGCCGGGGCACTGCTCGGCCAGGCTGAGGTCGTCGGGCGTCGCGGGGCTGGCCAGCGTGGCCGGGTTGCCCGCGCTGTCGGTCACCAGGCCGACCGGCATCGCCACCGCGGCGAGCGCGTCCCAGAACGCGCGCAGCGCCGCGTCGGCCGGGCGCTGGTTCGCGAGCACATGGTCGTTCCAGAACGCGGGCAGCTGCTCGCGCAGGAACAGCAGCAGGTCCAGCAGCAGGAACCACGAGGCGGTCTGCAGGCGCGCACGCTCGGCGCGCAGCACGCCGAGGTCGGGCTTGTCGGTGTCGTAGCCGTCGTCCTTCTTCGGGAAGATGCGCGGCAGGCGCGCCGCCTTCAGCGCGGCGAGGTCGTCCGGGTCGCCGCCGACCGCACCGTTGAGCATCGCGGACGTGACCAGCGCCTTCCACGGGCCGAGCACCTGCATCCGGAACATCACCCCGCGCGGATCGGGCTCGACCGGGTCCGGCCCGCTGCCGCCGCGCCGCTGCGCGCCCTGGTAGGTCTCGCGCCGGCCCACCGGCACGCTGCCGACGGCCAGCCGGCGTGGCTGGCCGGCCACCTCGTGGTAGCGCGCCGGGAAGGTGGGCAGGCGTTCCTCGCCGACCAGCAGCGTGGCCGCCGCGCCCTCGGCGTCGGCCGGGCCGACGTGGCGCCATTCGCCGGTCTTGCCGGTCAGCACCCAGGCGTATTCGTCCCAGGCCGACAGGTCGGCGATGTCGGGCAGCGGCGCGGGCGCCTCGCTGTCGCGCGGGAACAGGCGCCGCATCACCAGGCTGGTGGACTGCCGCGCCGGGTCGACCGCGCGGTCGGGCAGCCCGGGCCGGCGGCACACCAGCGAGGCGGCGACCAGGTAGTGGCGCTGGTGCGCGGGCTGGTAGAGCTTGAGCGGCTTGGGCGCGACGACCGCCGGCACGCCCGCCTTGGCCGCGCGGCGGCGCAGCAGCGGCAGCAGCCGCGTCGGCTGCCGGTCGGTCCAGCGCAGCGGGTCGGGCGCGGGCGCGCCCATCGGCTCGCGCCAGGTCTCGGGCTGCGCCGCGTACTGCGGCAGCGCGCCCGGGTCGCGCTCGAGCGTGGCGAGCAGCTCCTCGATGAACTCGTCGGTGGCGAAGCGCAGGATCTGCGGCTGCACGATCGCGCCGCGCGAGGCCGGCGTGCCCGGGCGCCAGAACGGCTGCGGGGCGGTGAAGGCGATCGCGTGCGTCATGGCCGCCTCACCAGATGTTGCCCGCGCCGGGCGTGTACGACGCGCTGATGATGCTGTTGCAGATCACCGTGTCGGCCTTCACCACGCCGGAGAACTTGCTCATGCCGGCGTCGACCGTGACCAGGCTCGCCGACACCGCCACCTGGCTCGCGTTGACGGTGACCTTGGCCGCGGCCGTGACCGTGATGCCCGCGGTCTCGAGCTTGACGGAGTTGCCGTTCGAATCCTCGATCAGCACCGCGCCCGGGCCGTCCTTCAGCGTGATCTTCTGGCCGCCCGGCGTCTCGAGGATCATCTGCTCCTGGCCGCTCTGGTCGTCCAGCGTCAGCTTCACGCCGTTGCGCGAGCGCAGCACCTTCTTGTCGTTGCGGCCGCTGCCGTCCATGCGCTCGGGCGGCGCGTCGCGGCCGTTCCACAACGCGCCGACCACGTAGGGGCGGCGCAGGTCGCCGGCCTCGAACGCCACCAGCACCTCGTCGTCGACGTCCGGGATCAGCCAGCTGCCGCGGTTGTTGCCGCCCATCAGCGTGGCCAGCCGGGCCCACAGCTCGCAGCCGGCGCCGGCGGTGTCGGGCAGCCAGGGCAGGCGCACCTGCACGCGGCCCTGGTTGTCGGGGTCCTTGATGTCGGACACCAGCGCCGGGTAGACACCGTAGAACAAGCCGCCGAGCCCGTGGGGCTCGCGCGCGCCGTGCAGGGCGTCGATCACGCTGCGTTCGGCCGGCATGCCCATGCTCAGGGCCTCCCGATCCAGGCGCGCTCGACGCCGAACTCGGTGCGCAGCCCCTTCGCGGCGTCGAAGCGGTGCAGCACGTCGGTGATGCCGTAGCGCCCGTCGAACAGCGGCCCCAGGCCCTGCAGCTCGACCGCGCCGCCGGCGCGCAGCTGCGGCTCGGCATCGGCCTCGCCGCGCCCGCGCAGGAAGCGCCGCGCGACCAGCTTCAGGTGCGACTCGGCCTCGTGGCGCGCCGCCGCCGCGTCGAACGGCACGCGGTGGCCGAGCTGCTCCTTGCGCTCGCCGAGCGCGCGCTGCAGCACGGCCGGGCCGCTGTCGCCGCGGCCGGCCTCGGAGGCGATCGCCGCGGAGGTGGCGCTGCCGCTCGCGGCGTCCTTGTTCGCCACGTCCCAGCCGGCGCAGCACACCTCGGTGCGCTGGTGCGCGAGGTCGGCGCTGACGCTGAACTGGTGCAGCCGCGCGCCATGGGTGAGGCGCGGCGCGGGCTGGCGGCGCTGGCCGCGCGGGCGCGCCGTGAGCTTGCCGTCGGCCAGCAGCAGGTCGGCGTCGGCGACCAGCATGCGCCGGCGCAGGAAGGCGAGGTCGCTCTCGTTGGCCTGCACCAGCAGCGGCCAGGTCGGGCCGGACAGGTTCACGTCGGCCTGCAGGCCATGGTCCTGCGCGACGCGCTGCACCAGGTCGGCGTCGCTGATCGACTCGAAGCGGCGCGTGCGCCGCGTCATGCGCAGGTCCTGCAGCTTGTCGTCGGCGCGCACGACGACGGTCGGCGGCGCCATCGCCGGGAAACGCCCCTCGATCGCGACGATGCGGCCGTCGAACAGTGTGTCGTCGCCGAGCTTGACGACGAAGGTCTGGCCGAAGTCGAGCACCTGCAGGTCGAACCACAGGTGGCCGAGGTTGCGGCCCTGCGTGGCGCCCCAGTTGCCGAACTCGGCCTCGCAGCCGGCCAGGCCCGTGACGCTGTCGGACACCGCCAGGCGCAGCAGCCCGCTGTCGAGCGCGGCACGCGCCTGGCCGCCGACGCTGAAGGCGGGGCGGGCGGAACTGATCGCGCTGCGGCCGGCGTCCATCGTCGCTCCCGTCAGTCGGCGGCCACGCGCAGCGCCAGCTCGTGCAGCTGCTCGAGCAGGCGCTGCAGGTCGAGCGGGTCGGGCGTGCCGGCGCCCGGCGCGGCGGCGGCTGCGGCGCCGTCCTGTGCGGCGGCGGGCGGCTGCGGCACGACCTCGAACTCACCGATGGTCACGGACATGGGTCGTCTCCTGCGGCTGCGTCAGAACAGGCTGCGCGGCGGCGCGGCGCGCAGGTCGATCAGTTGGCCCGGCAGCAGTGCGCGCGGGTTGTCGATGCCGTTGGCCGCGGCGATGCGCTGCCAGTCGCCGCCGGCGGCCGCGGCCAGGCCCTGCAGCGTGCTGCCGGCCGCCGCCGCGGCCAGCGGCGAGGTGCCCGGCCCGCGCGGCGCGCCGGCCGGCCGCGCGCTGTCGCCCAGGTTGGCCAGCAGGATGGTCTGCTGCGACAGGCTCAGCGACAGGCTGGCGCGCAGCGGGTGGCCGTCGGGCGAGAAGAACTCGATGGTCTCCTCGATGCCGTCGACCAGGCCGTCGAAGATGAAGCTGCCCCAGGCGAAGCGCACGCCGGGCGGCACGAACTTGGTCGCGTCGTCGGGCAGTGCCTTCGGGCGGATGAAGTAGACGACCTTCTGCGTCAGCTCGCGCACGTCGTCGACGCGCTGACCGTCGGCGCCGGCGGCGGCGTCGAACCACAGCTGCACCGCGAGCTTGGTGGTGCCCGCGCCGACGAACTGCCGCCCGGTGTTGCCGGTGCCCTGGTCGCTGCTGCCGCCACCGCCGCCGCTGCCACCGCTGCCGCCGGTGCTCGGCTGGTTGTTCTGGATCTGGTTGGCGAACTGCAGCTTCAGCGAATCGGGGTTGAACTGCACGTCGACCCGCCGGCCCTGGCCCTCGGGCAGTTCCTGCAGCTGGTCGTCGAGCTCGATCAGGCGGGCCTTGCGGCCGCGGGTCTCGGGCATCTCAGCTCCCCTTGCCGCGCTTGACGGCCATGTGCTCGTAGGCGATCTGCAGCTCCTCGATCGCCACCGCGCCGTCGCGGCCGTTCAGCGGCGGCGCCTTCATCTTCACCGGCAGGCAGCGCGACAGCACGAAGCGCGCGCGCTCCGCGCCGTCGGGCGCGAGCAGCACCACCTCGGCGTCGGCGCGCAGCCCCGGGTCGGCCAGGCTGTCGCTCATCCACTGCCAGAGCTCGAAGCTGTCGCCGGTCATGCCGCGCTTGAGCGTCAGCTGGCCGACGGTGGCCGGTCCGGCGAGGCGGATCTGCCGGTCGTTGCTGCCGCCCTCGCGGATGGTCTTGACCTCCATGCCGATCTCCAGCCCGTCGCATTCGGAGAACGCCGCGCCGGCCAGCGGTGCGCCGGCGTCGGCGCGCACGATCTCGACGGCGAAGCTGAAGGCGGTGAAGGGGTGGGTCGCCATCAGCGCCGCCCGGCCGCCCGAAGGCGCTGATGCGCCCCCTCGGGGGGCAGCGAACGAAGTGAGCGTGGGGGCCGTTGATTCATCAGCGCTGCTCCTGCGACACGAGCCGCTCGCCGCTGCGCACCAGGCGCACGGTCAGGAAGCTGAGCGGCAGCGCCGGCGCGACCTTCAGGTCGACGTGGAAGCGGCCGGCGTCGCGCTGCGCCGGGGTGTTCAGCTCGTCGCCCACCTCGACGCGGAACGACTGCGCGGCGCCGCGCCCGGCGAACGCGCCGCGCACGTACAGGCTCTGCAGCAGCGCCTCGAAGGCGCGCTCGACGGTGCGCTGCAGCGCCGGTCCGTTCGGCTCGAACACGTAGGCCGCGCCGCGCCGCAGCGCGACACGGCGCAGCAGCGCCATCAGGCGGCGCACGTTGACCGGGCGCCAGTCGGGGTCGCGTGCGAGCGTCTCGGCGGTGGTGGGCACGAAACCCGCCGGCGCGCCCGCCACCGGGTTCAGCTGCGCCTCGAGCAGGGCCTGGCGATCGTCGTCGGCGAGCGCGAGGTTCAGGGCGACCACGTCGCGCAGCGGCGCGTTCGCCACCGCGAACCAGGCACCGCGCGCCAGCGCCGAGCCGGCCAGCTGCCCCGCGACCGCGCCGTCGGGCGGGCAGGCGATCGTGCCGGCGTCGCGCCGCGTGTGCAGCCAGGGGTGGTAGAGCGCGGCGTGCGAATGCGCGCGTGACTCGTCCGGCCCGAGCGGCGGCGGCAACGCCGCGCTGCCGGCCGGGGCGTCGCGCAGCGTGTCGGCGTGCACGATCGCATCGGCCCAGCGGTAGTGCGCCGGCAGCGCCAGCAGTGCCAGCACGTCGCCGCGCCCGGCCGCGGCGCGCAGCATCAGGCGGTGCAGCGCGAGCAGGTTGTCGGGCTGCCAGGGCCGCAGCTCGTACAGGCTGCCGCCGACGCGCACCTCGAGCACGCCGGACCAGGGGCTGGTGCGCAGTCCGTCGAGCGCGCGCACGCGGTACCAGCGCACGCCGCGCGGCCGCGCCACCACCGCCAGCGCGGTGTCGGTGCCGGCGTAGAGCAGGCTCGCGACCAGGAAGGCGCGGTCGCTGCCCTCCTGCAGCTCGAAGCGCACCTGCGGCTCGGGTCGCGTCCACGAGACGCGGTAGCTGCCGCCCGCATCGGGATCGGCCTCGGGCAGGAAGGCGGGCGCGGCCAGCGGCGTCTTCGCGCAGTCGTCGAAGCAGCCGCAGGGTGCGGCGGACGGCGCCGGCGCGGCGGCATGCAGGCGGCGCGCCGGCTCGCGGCGGCGCTTGCGCTGCCAGCCGGGCTGCACCGCGTCGGGCACGACCAGCAGCGTCGGCTCCTCGGCCGGCCCGTCGACCGCGGCGCCGAACAGCGCATGCAGCCCGCGCAGCGGGCGTGGCGTGCGGCCGGCCACGCGCAGCGCCTCGGCGCGGTCGGCCAGCACGTCGGCGCTCGCGTCGGCCAGCGCGGCTTCGGCGAACAGCGTCCAGTCGAAGCGGTCGAGCCCGTCGCGCAGCAGCGGCGGCAGCGCGATGCCACGCGCGGGCAGCCCGGCGACCGGCGCGACGCCGATGTCCAGCGGCAGCAGCACCAGCTCGCCGGGCAGCGCCAGCGACGCGAGCGGGAAGCGTGCGGCCGGCGGCGCCGCGGCGGCGCGCTCGATGCGCTCGAAGCTGCGCACCACGCGCTCGGCGCGCTGCGGCCGGGCCAGCGTGCGGTAGTAGGCCTCGTCGTCGGGCAGCGCCTGCAGGCTGGCGGCGCCGTCGTCGCGCGGCGCGAGCGCCAGCCCGGCCTGGTGCTGCGGCATGCCGCCGGGCGGCGTGGCGCTCAGGTCGGCGCGCAGCCACTGCGCGCTGGCCACCTCGCCGGCATCGACCCAGCGCTGCAGCGCCGCATGCGGCAGCCGCGCCGGCACGCGCCACGGCCGGCCCAGCAGCGTCGCACGCACCTGGCCCGCGGCATCGCCCAGGGCCGAGGCGTCGAAACGCTCCAGCACCAGCCAGGCCGGGCCGAGCCCTCCGTCGACGGCCACGCGCAGCACCTCGCCGGGCTCGAGTCGCACCGCCGCCGGCAGCGTGGCCTCCAGCGCGAGCCGGCCGTCGTCGCGCCACGTGCCGCTGGCCGCGACCTGGCGCTGCGCCGCGCCGTCCGCGCTGCGGCGCGTCGGCTCGTACCAGCCGAGGTGCCGCACCGTCGGCGTGCCGCGCCAGCGCTGCAGCATGGCCAGGCCGTCGAGCTCGAGCGCGCGGCGCAGCGTGCCGCCCGCCGACACCGCGGCACCGGCCGACGCGATGCGGCCCTGCAGCCAGCGTTCGGCGTCGATCGCGATGCGCAAGGTGTCGCCCGGCGCGAGCGCCAGCGCGACCGGCCCGTCGGCCTGTACCGACAGCGTCGTGCCGGCCAGGCCGGCCGGCCGCACCGCGAGCGACGGCAGGTCCAGCGTCAGCGCGACGCGCAGCGCGTCGGCCCAGGCCCCGGGCGAGCGCGCGGCGATCCAGGCCGGCTCGACCTGCCAGGCCTCGTCGGGCGCGGCGCGGCTGAGGCGCAGCAGCTGCGGCAGCGGGAACTGCGTCGTGCGGGCATGCGCGCCGGCGACGCGCTGCACCCAGGCGCGCACGCCGCCGTTGGAGAAGAACTGGCGCAGTGCCGGGTGCAGCAGCCCGGTGACGGGCGAACCGTCGGGCGCC
The DNA here is from genome assembly GCF_004011805.1 of Piscinibacter defluvii. Classification (GTDB taxonomy): domain Bacteria; phylum Pseudomonadota; class Gammaproteobacteria; order Burkholderiales; family Burkholderiaceae_C; genus Piscinibacter; species Piscinibacter defluvii. The sequence goes on along the minus strand of NZ_RCHJ01000035.1, from coordinate 15,251 downwards.
TCGAGCAGCACGATCTCGCCGCCGAACACCGCCTCGAACTCGGCCAGGCTCTCGACAGCGACCGGCACGCCCAGCGGCCCGCTGGCGGCGAAGCCGACGAACAGCGCGACGTCCATGCGCGGCAGCGCGTCGTCGAGCGCCGGCGCGGGCACGTCGAAGCGCACCCCGGGCAGACGGCGTTGCAGCGTGCGGGTCATCGCGCGGCGTCCTCGGGTCTCACTCCATCTCGAGCCGCTCGTAGGCGAGCACCAGTTCCTCCATCGCGACGTCGGTGCCCTTGGCGTTGAACGGCCCGCTGGTGTGCTTGGTGATGCGCGCGCGCATCAGCTTCCAGGTCTGCACGACGGCGGTGTGGTCCTCGTTCTGCAGCTGGATGGTCACCGTGCGCATCGCGTTCTGGTTGCCGTTGCGGATGTCGTTGAGCCACTGGTACAGGTTCAGCGAGCCGATCACGCCGCGCTTGAGCGTCACGTCGCTGGCCTTGTTCAGCCCGGTGATCTTGCGGACGCTGTTCTCCTTCTCGTTGCCGTTGCGGTACTCGGACACGGTCACCTCCATGCCGATGCCGCTGCACTCCTGGAAGCCGGCCTCGGGCCCCTCGGTGTTGCCGGTGCCGAGGTCGACGAGGAAGTTGAACTGGACATACGGACGGTCGCGCAGGACGGCCATGGCGTTTCTCCTGGGTTGCAGCGTTGCGGGTTCAGACGCGCCGGTCGGCCGTCCACTGGCCGATGCGGAAGATCACGAACTCGGCCGGCTTCAGCGGCGCCACGCCGATCAGGCAGATCAGGCGGCCGTTGTCGAGGTCGTTCTGCGTCATCGTCGTGCGGTCGCACTTGACGAAGTAGGCCCGCTCGGGCTTGTCGCCCAGCAGCGCGCCGCTCTGCCACTCATTGAGCAGGAAGTCCTCGATCGTGCGGCGCACGTTGGCCCACAGCGCGTCGCCGTTGGGCTCGAACACCGCCCACTGCGTGCCCTTGTCGATCGAGCGCTCGAGGTAAGCGAAGTAGCGCCGCACGTTGAGGTACTTCCACTCCGGGTCGGAGCTGATCGTGCGCGCGCCCCACAGCCGCATGCCGCGGCCCTCGAAGTAGCGGAAGCAGTTGATGCCCTCGGGGTTGAGCACCTCCTGCTGGCCCTTGTTGAGCAGCGTCTCGAAGCCGATCGCCAGGCGCACCACCTCGTTGGCGGGTGCCTTGTGCACGCCGCGCTCGACGTCGTTGCGCGCGCAGATGCCGGCGACGAAGCCCGACGGCGGCAGGTTCAGCTCGCGCTTGCTGACCGGGTCGAGCACGGTGACCCAGGGGTAGTACAGCGCGGCGTGCTTGCTGTCGAGCTTGGCACGCATGCCGCGGATCTCGCTGATCGGCAGGTTGTCGCCGCTGTCCAGCAGCGCGACGCGGTAGCGCATGCGCTCGGCGTGCGCGATCAGGTGGCCGATGATCGCGTTGGCGGTGTTGCGGTTCTCGGTGTACTTCCAGGTCGCGCCGGGGGCGGCGACCATCGAGATGTCCTCCAGGTCCTCGAACTGCTTGAGCCCGAGCGCGTAGCCCAGCCGCGGGTTCGCGTCGCCCTCGACGTCGCCGTCGTCCGGGCGCAGGCCGTCGTTGCCCCCGTCGAGCGGGAACCACGCGCTGATCGCCCCGGCGGTGAGCTTGTCGGCCGCGGTGATGCCGCGCCGCGTGTCGTCGGTGGTCGGCAGCAGGGCGGCGAGCGGGTCGGTGCCGAACAGCGCGGCCACCACGTCGAACGCGGTCGCCGCCACGGCCGGGTCGGCCACCAGCACCAGCGGCAGGCCGCGTGCGTCGGCCAGCGAGGACGGGTGGTTGCCGAAGCGCGCGAACACCGAGTCCGGGCTGCCGCCCAGGCGGTGGCGCGGGTCCAGCGGCAGGCCGGCCCAGGTGCCGAGTTCGCGCGAGCCGTCGCGCGTGAGCAGGCTGATGGCCAGCGTGACGACACGCACCGAGTCGCCGTTGCCGGGCTCGGGGTCGACCTGCAGCGTGTCGATCGAGAAGCGCGTCGCCGAGGGTGGCGAGCCGGTGTCCAGCGGCTCGAACTCCCAGCTGCGCTCGGCCTCGAGGCGGCGCGCGAGGCACAGCTGGCCGGTGTCCGAGGACGACGGCGGGCTCGAGGCCTGGCGCACCCAGACCAGGTCGAGGTCGTTGACCGCGCGCAGCGTGTTGACGGTGCTGCCGTCGACCGGGTCCTCGGCCTGGGCCAGCACGTTCGGGCTGCCGCGCAGCGTGAAGGCGACACGCAGGTTCGCGCAGGCGCCGGGGTGGCGGGCGCGCACGCGCAGGCCCGGCGTGTCGGCCGGGTCGACGCGGGCGTGGCCGTCGGGGTAGTCGCTCGCCGCGGTGGTGACGTCCAGGTCGGCGGTGTCGTCCATCGGCGCGATGTCGGCGTCGTCGAGCCGGTGGAACACACGCGACACGTAGAGCCGCTTGCCGCCTTCGGTGAAGAACGCGCGCACCGCGTGCCACAGGTGGTTCGGCGCGTCCGGCGCGTCGCTGAAGTCGAGCGTCGCGCCCGCGTCGAACGGGTCGTACAGGCGCTCGAAGTCCTGCAGGCTGGTCAGGATGTCCGGGTCCAGCGTCACCGGGCCGAAGCGCGTCGCGCCGATGAAGCCGGTGGTGGTGGTCGACACGCCCTCGATGCTCTTGGCGCGGAACGACACTTCCTCGACGAAGACGCCGGGTGCGAGGTACTCGGGCATGGGGTTCTCCTTCAGTCCGCGACGGTGAGGTAGGAGGCGGTCGCGCCGCGGGCGACCAGCGGGACGCCGGCGCGCAGCACCAGCGGTGCGGGCGGCAGCGGCGGGCTGCCCGCATCCAGCAATGCGGCCGACGGCTGCGCGAGCAGGGACGCCAGCGTCGGCCAGGGCTCGGCCGCGACGGCCGCGCTGCGGAACGCGCGCAGCTCGACGGTCCATTCGAAGCGCTCGCCGGCCTCGGCGGGCGAGACGCCGATCGGCACCTCGCGCGGCCGGGGCAGCGGGAAGACGAGCAGCGCCTGGCCGTCCGCGCCGGCCAGGCCCTCGGCCAGGCGCTGCGTGCCGAGCCACAGCTCGAGGCGCGTCCAGGCGGCCGGCGCGTCGGGGTCGGCGGCGCGGCGCAGCTCGACGCGCAGCGCCTGCAGCGCCGGCGGCAGCGGCCGCGTCGGCGCGCTGTACAGCGGCACGTAGGGCAGCGCGTCGGGCGGCGAGGCCGGCGCGGCGCCGGGGCCGACGCCGAACAGCTCGTCCAGCGGCAGCAGCGGCTCGGCCGCCACCGGCAGGTAGCGGCCCTGCACGTCCTCGATCTCGAGGCGCCAGCGGCCTGGCTCGGCGGGCGACACCACGGCGACCGCGGCGCCGAAGCCGTGCAGGCCGGGCGCCGCGTGCAGCACGAACACGCCGCTGCGGTTGGCGGCGAGCTCGGCGGTCCAGCCGCTGCGCCAGCCGTCGTGCAGCCGCACGCGCAGGCCGTCGGCGACGACGCGCCCGTCGACCGCGTCGCGGCACTGCAGGCCCAGCACGGCATGCCGCACGATGCGGTCGAAGCCGGGCGCCAGGCGCGCGCTCACGGCGCTGCCTCCGGGGCGGCCGGCGGGCCGGCGCGCAGGTCGCGCTCGCGCACCAGGCGGTACTCGGCCTCGTCGAGCTCGGACTCCAGCGCCACCATGCGTGCGCAGTAGCACAGCGGCGTCTGCCAGCGGTTGCGGTACTTGTCCCACAGGCCCAGGTAGTCGGCCAGCGCGGGCGCGTCGAGGACCAGCTCGACCGACTCGTCGGGGCCGAAGGCCGGCGGCACCTGCCGGGTGAGTGCCGCGTTCAGCAGCGCGGCCGGCAGCACCGGGTGGTCGTCGAGGAAGCGCAGCGCCCAGCCGGCCAGGCGCAGCTGGCGCTCGGGCTCGGTGGACCAGGGCGTGACCAGCAGCCACAGGTCCATCGGCAGCGGCGGTCGGCGCATCCGGCCGTCCGGCCCGCGGCGCGGCGGCACGTTGCGCAGCGTGGTGTTGACCGCGAGCCGCCAGACGCCGACCGAGAAGCCCTCGTCGACGCGCGTGCCGTCCGGCCCGGCGTGCAGCACGAACCGCGGTTCGCCGACGAACTCGTCGCGCGGGCAATGGTCCTCGATCAAGGTCAGCACGGTGCGGGCCACGGCGGCGAGCGCGGAAGGGCGGGCCATCGCGCGTCAGTGCGGCAGGTCCGGGCGTCGCGCCGGGCGCGCGCTCCAGGTCACCGGCAGCCAGCCTTCCTGGCTGCGCCGCACGCGGCCCTGGGCCAGCAACTGCTCGAGCGCCTGCTCAACCAGCTCGGGCGGCACCTCGCCGAGCGTGCCCAGCAGCCACCAGCGCCGGATGCCCTCGACCGTGTCGGCCGCATTCGGGTGCTCCGCGAGGTAGCCGCGGATCGCCGACGCAATGGCGTCGACGTCGGGCGCGGGCGCGGGCGCATCGGCAGGCATCGGCAGGCATCCGGCGGCAGGCATCGTTGCAGGCCCTGGGAGCATCGTGCGTGCCAGCCCGGCTCGGTGCCGGGTTTCCCTCGTGCGCACGCGCCGCGGCGCATCGGCACGGGGGCGCCGGCGCCCCGGGGCACACCCGTCCCCGCGCGGCCCGTACCGAGGCACGGGGGAGGGTGGGTCCGGCCCGCCCCGCCTGGGTCCGCCGCGACCCAGGCCCGCGCAGGCCGGCGCCGCCCGCGGCGGCGCGCGGACCGGCGGGTCTCGCCGTCTTGCTCAGGTGCCCGGCAGCGGGCCGGCGCGATGCAGGCCGTGCTTGCGCACCAGCTTGCCGAAGCGGCTGCGCTCCTTGCCGGCGATGCGCGCGGCCAGGCTCAGGTTGCCGCCGGCACGCTGCAGCACGTCGTGCAGATAGCTGCGCTCGAACTCGCGGATCGCCAGCGCCTTGGCGTCGGCGAAGCCGAGATCCGCGAACCGATGCCCGGCCGGCGTGGCGGCCGCGGCCGAGGGCACCGGCACCAGGCCCAGCTCGACCGCGTCGCCGACCTGCAGCAGGAACGCGCGGTGCACCAGGTGCTCGAGCTCGCGCACGTTGCCGGCCCAGGGCCGCGCCTGCTGCAGCGCCTGCACGCTGGCCGGTGTCAGCGCGCGTGGCGCGCTGCGGTACTGGGCGACCAGCCGCAGCACGAACTCGTGCGCCAGCAGCAGCGCGTCGCCGGCGCGTTCACGCAGCGGCGGCAGGGCCACCGCCAGCAGGTTGAGGCGGAACAGCAGGTCCTGGCGGAAGCGCCCGCTGCGCACCAGCGCGTCGAGGTCGGCGTTGGTGGCGGCGACCAGCCGCACGTCGGCATGCTCGATGCGGGCCGCGCCGAGGCGGCGGTAGCTCAGGTCCTGCACGAAGCGCAGGATCGCGGCCTGGGCGCGCGGGCTCAGCGAGTCGACCTCGTCGAAGAACAGCGTGCCGCCCTGCGCCAGCCCGACCAGGCCGGGGCTGTCGGTGCGTGCGTCGGTGAAGGCGCCGCGCGTGTGGCCGAACAGCTCGGCCTCGAGAATGGAATCGGGCAGCGCGCCGCAATTGACCGGCACGAAGGGCCCGCTGCGCCGTGCGCTCAGGTAGTGGATCGCGCGGGCCGCGAGTTCCTTGCCGGTGCCGGTCTCGCCGCACAGCAGCACCGTCGCATCGACCTGCGCGCACTGCTGCAGCAGGGCCAGCGCGGCGCGGAACGGCGCCGAGCGGCCGATCAGGTTCAGCGCCGCCCAATCGGGCGAGCCGCCGCCGGCTGAGGGGGATCTCGTGACCACGGGACGGGAGACCTTACGTGGGCATGGTACCCGGGGGTATCCCTAGTCCACGTCGGTATCGTCACCGCATTGCGCCAGCGCAATCCGCCGGCGTGCTGATCATCGCCGGACCTCGAACACGCGGTTGAACGGCGTCTGCGCCGCCTCGCGGAAATGGCCGAACCCGGCCTGGCGGAACACCTCGGCGAGCCGGCGCGGGCCGGCCTGCGCGCCGAGCACCAGGCGGCCGCCGTCGGCGATCGCATGGGCGCAGCAGATCATCGACGAGGCGGCGTAGTACAGCTGGCCGACCGTCGAGAGGTTGTCCTCGACGCGGTCGTTCGCGAAGGGTTCGACCAGCATCACCGTGCCGCCCGGGGCCAGCGCCTGCGCCGCGTGGCGCGCCGCGGCGACCGGGTCGCCCAGGTCGTGCAGCGTGTCGAAGAAGCAGATCAGGCCGTACTGGCGGTCGGCGTAGTCGGTGGCCCGCGCACGCTCGAAGCCGACCCGGTCGGCCAGGCCGGCCGCCTCGGCGTGGCGGCGCGCCGCGGCGATCGACTCGGCGTGCGTGTCGATGCCGTGGAAGCGCGAGCGCGGGAAGGCCTGCGCCATCAGCAGCGTCGAGTGGCCATGGCCGCAGCCGACGTCGGCCACCGCGATGCCTTGCTCCAGCCGCGCCACGACCCCGTCTAGCGCCGGCAGCCACTGCGGCACCAGGCTCGCCTTGTAGCCGTTGCGGTAGAAGGCCGCCACGCCGCAGGCCATGCGTGCGTCGTGTTCGCCCCAGGCCACGCCGCGGCCGGTGCGGAAGGCCTCGAGCGCCTTCGGTTCGTCGGCCCACATCGAGGCCGGCACGTTCCAGGCATGCGGCACGTGCACCGGGCTGTCCTCGTCGGCCAGCACCAGCGCCTGCTCGGGCGAGAGTTCGTAGGTGTCGCTGACCGCGTGGTAGCCGATGTAGCCGCCGGCCGCCTGCGCGTTGAGCCATTCGCGCACGTAGCGCTCGGCGCAGCCGGCACGCCGCGCGACTTCCTTGGCGCTCAGCGGGCCGGCACCAGCGAGCGCCTGGTACAGCCCGAGCTTGCTGCCCAGGCTGACCATCACGCCGGTGTAGCCGGCCGACAGGTCGGCGATCGCGTGCGCCACGAAGGCGTCCAGCTTCGCCTGGTCGATCACGGGGGTGTCCATGGGGGTCCTCCTTCGTCGCGGGTTCAGTGCAGCGGCGCGAGCGCCCGGGCCACCGCACGGCCGATGCTGCGGCCCTGGTGGCGCCCCTGCTCGATGGCGTGGCGGAAGTGGATGCCGGCGTACAGGCGCGACAGTCCGTTCTCCTCGGCCGCCTGCGCGAAGCCGCTGTAGCGGCGTGTCACGCCGGGCAGCGTCAGGCTGGTCAGCTCGTAGTTCACCCGGTCGCCGAACTGCGCGATCAGCACCTCGGCCGCCGCCCAGCCCAGCACGGTGTGCGTGGACGGGTGGTCGGGCACCGGCGGGGTGTCGAGCAGGGGCCGCCAGGTGGTGTCGGGCGTGGTCTGCGGGTTGCCGTCGTCCGCGGCGGCGTGGATCGCCGTCAGCGGGCGCCAGAAGCGGTGCCGGTACTTGGCCTCGAAGCCGGCGATGAAGCCGTCGGCCATCGCGAAGTGCAGCAGCGCGAAGGTGCGTGCGGCCTGCCAGGCGTCGACACGCCGCTCGCGCAGCACGTTGTTGGCGATGCGGTTCCAGCCGAGCGGCGAATCCTCGTACCAGAAGCGCGCGATCTCGGTCTGCTCGGCGCTGCGCGTGCGGCTCGTGGCCTGGCCGATCGCGCGCACCTCGGCCAGGTCGCGGGCGTAGGCCGCACTGTCCAGGGCCAGCGGGCCCTCGGGCCGGTGCTCGCGCAGCTCGACGACGAAGGGCGTGACGCGGCCCCAGCCGGGCTGCGCGGCGAAGTCGAAGGGCGCGGTGAACTGGTACTCGCCGGCGCCCGCACGCGGCACGAAGGCGGGTTGCGCGGCCTGGTCGGCAGCGTCGTCGCGGCGACGCTTCAGTGTCGCCAGCGCTGCGGCGCGACCGGTCGCCACGCCCGCCGCGCGGGCCGGGTCGTCGCGCAAGCCGAGCAGCGCCTGGCGGTAGGCCGCCTCGACCCGCGCCGACTGCGACGGCAGCAGCTGCAGCAGCACCTCGCGCGCCGCGGCCGCCACCGCCGCATCGGGGCTGGCGCCGGAGGCCGCCGGCAGGCCGGGCGTGTAGGGCGCATAACGCGGTTCGATCGCGTTCAGCGCATCGTGCATGGCGGCGTGCAGGATCGCGAAGCTGCGCGACTGCGCCATCGGGTTGGTGCCCTGGCTCGGCGCGAAGGCCTCGGCCGCCACGCTGTTCCAGTGCACGACGGCGTTGGCGTCGCGCGCGGCCGCGGTCAGCGGGGCCGCCAGCGCGAGCGCCAGACCGGCCAGCGCGGCGCCGCGCGACATGCGGACGACAAAGGCGCGGCGTGAGTGATCATGAAGGTTCATCGGGGTCTTTCTCTCTCGCATGCAGCGGTGTGGAACACGGGCCGTCATGGTCGTCGCCGGGCCCGCGGCGCGGCAGAGCCGGATTCGCCCGAAACCGGTCGGTTCGTGCCAGCGCCAGAATCCGCCCATGCCGCGCTCCCCGCGTTCGCCCCGACCCGCCGCCGGCCCTGCGCCGCGCCATGTGGCGCTGCTGGCGCTGCCCGACGCCGTGGTGTCCACGCTGGCCGGCCTGTACGACGTGATGAATGCGCGCACGGTGCTGAACGGCCCGGACGCGGATGCACCGGGGCCGTTCACGGTCGAGGTGGTGGGCGAGCGGGCCGGGCCGCTGCAGCTCGCCAGCGGCGTGCCGTTCCAGGTGCAGCGTTCGGTCGACGAGGTGCCTGCCACCGACATCGTCATCGTGCCCTCGGTGCTGCTGCGCCGCGGCGCCTGGCCGACCGGGCGCTACCCGCGCCTGGTCGAGTGGCTGCGGCGCATGCACGATCGCGGCGCGCTGCTGTGCTCGGCCTGCTCGGGCATCTTCCTGATCGCCGAGACCGGCCTGTTCGACGGCCGCGACGCGACGGTGCACTTCGCCTACGCGCACGAGTTCGCCGCGGTCCACCCGGCGGTGCGCATCCACCCCGAGCGGGTGCTGGTGGTCTCGGGGAACCGCGAGGAGCTGGTCAGCTCCGGCGCCTCGACCACCTGGCACGACCTGGTGCTGTACCTGATCGCGCGCTTCGCCGGCGCCACCGACGCGCAGGCGATCGCGCGCCTGTACGCGCTGCAGTGGCACCAGGACGGCCTGACGCCCTACATCAGCTTCGAGGGCCGCACGGACCACGGCGATGCCGAGATCCTGGCCGCGCAGCGCTGGCTGGCGACGCACTTCTCGGTGGCGCACCCGGTGGAGGAGATGATCCGGCGCTCCAGCCTGGCCGAGCGCACCTTCAAGCGCCGCTTCACCGCCGCCACCGGTCTGGCGCCGATCGCCTACGTGCAGCGCCTGCGCATCGAGGACGCCAAGCGCCGCCTCGAGCGCACCGAGGCGCCGGTGGACGAGATCGGCTGGCGCGTCGGCTACGAGGACGGCGCCTTCTTCCGCCGCCTGTTCAGGCGCATCACCGGCCTGGCACCCGGCGCCTACCGGCGCCGCTTCCGCATCCCGGACTTCGCGCGGCCCTGAGTCGGCCCGGGCTCAGCGCCCGGTGCAGGCGTAGGCCGAGATGGCGTAGGTGTTGAGAATGGTCTGGCCCGCGAGGCCGCGCTCCAGCGCCGGGCAGCGGGTGGCCGATCCGCGGTACAGCGGCGCCCTCTGCCGCTTGGCGCAGTAGGCCTGGGCCGCCTCGCCGACGTCGCGCAGGCGCACGTACTTGGCCGAGTGCCAGAAGACGATGCTGTCGTCGGCGTGCGAGAGCACCGCCACCAGCGGATGGTTGCTGTCGCTGGGCGCGCGGATCTTGTCGGCCAGGCCGAGGCTGACGAGCGTGGTGTCGATCTTGGTCATGCCCTGCAGCGGCTTGCCCAGCGTCGTGCCGACGCCGATGCCGACGTCGGAGGCGAACTTGGTGATCTTGGCGCGTGCCTCGGGCGACAGGTTCTGGCTGTTCGACAGGTCGTCCTGCGGGTCGCACCAGCGGAACAGCGTGGTCGAGCGCGGGCCGTAGCTGTTCTCGTTCAGGCCCTCGTAGGGCATGCCGATCGGGTTGACCTCGGTGGGCGTGAAGGCCGTGCTGGCACAGCCGGTGAGCAGTGCGGCAGCGAGAAGGACGAGGAGCGGCGACTTCATTTCCGGTAGTGGTCCAGCGTGGGGGGTGGGGTGTAGCCGAGCTCGCGCGAGCGCGCCTCGAACTGGGCCGCCGGCACCGGCTGGCCCTGGCGGCGGTACCAGACCGCGAGTTCGTAGCAGGCGATGCCGTTGCCGAGCGCGGAGGCGTACTGCAGCCAGCCCTCGTAGCGGTTGTCGTCGCGCGGGATGTCGCCGCTGCCGTTGCGGTAGGCGCGCGCGATGCGGGCCGCCGCGTCCTTGTCGCCGCGGGCGGCCTTGTGCCATTCGGCCAGCCAGCCCGGCTGCGTGCTGCGCGGCTGGAATGCGCTGCGGTACAGCCGCACCTGGGGGCTGGCCAGCGCCCGCACCGCGTCCTCGGCGCCGGCCTGCGAGACCTGCGCGCTGCCGGCGCGCGCCGTGCCTGGCCAGCGCGCCTGGTAGGCCTCGGCCAGGCGGGCGATCTCTGCCGGCCACAGGCTCGCCTCGAGCTCGCTCCAGGCGGCCTGCTCGTCGGCGGCGCGCTGCAGCGCCTCCTCCGGCGTCGGCCGCGGCGACAGCCGCACCTTGACCTGGGTGTTCTCGGCGATGAAGGGCACCTGCGCGAACTGTCGGATCACCGGCACCGGGTGGCTCAGCATGGTCTGCTGCACGTCGAGCTTGACCAGGCGGAACAGGTCGGAGAACGACAGCGCGTCGTCGGCCGAGCGCAGCAGCTTGACGAGCGAGGCGGTGTAGAAGGTGTTGTCGGTCTCGCGCGCCGGCGCGATGGCCGGCCGGCCGGCGGCGGTGGAGAAGACGATCAGGCAGCCCGGCGGCGCCTCGACCTGGTTCAGCCCGTCCTGCGCGGCCAGCGCGGCGCGCAGGTCGACGCGGCAGGCGTCGATGACCGTGATCGTCAGCCCGCTGCTGCGGCGCGGCAGCTGCTCGACGATGTCGCGCTGCAGGTGCAGGCTGCCCGACAGCAGCACCTCGGGCCGCGCGTTGGGCGCCACGCCGGCGCCCAGCATCAGGTTCTCGGCGTCGACCTGCAGGCCGTGGCCGGCGAAGTAGAACAACACCGTGGCGTCGGGCGGCGCCGCGCGCGCCTCGGCGGCGAAGGCCTGGATCGTGCGGCGCTGCGCGGCCGGGTCGAGGTCCAGCGCCGTGCTGACGCGGAAGTCGCGCTGCTCGAGCGCCGCGCCCAGGTCGCGCACGTTCTTGTGGATCGGCGGCAGGTCGTGCGGGCTCGGGTACAGGCCGTTGCCCAGCAGCAGCGCCAGGCGCACCGGGGCGGGGGCGTCCGGCGCGATGCGCTGCGCGGCGGCGTCGGGCGCCGGGGCGGGCGGTGCTGCCGGCGCGGGTGGGGGTGGGGGTGGGGGTGCTGGGGCCGGATAGGTCTGCGCCGCGCTCGGCCAGGCGGCCAGCGCGAGCGGCAGGGCGAGCGGCAATCCGAGCAGGAGGCGCCGGCGGTCGTCGATCAGTTGCATTGCAGGCTGTCGGGCTTGACCGGGCAATTCTCCGGCAGCTTGATCGACTCGCGGCCGACGGTCGCGGGCCGGCCCGACCCGACCTCGGCGATCACGCCCGAGCGCAGGCGCGACTTGACGTTCTCGGTGCGCACCGCCTCCTCGAAGCGGGTCTGGCGCGCATCCTCGACCGTGGCGGTGACCGCGGTCAGCGCACCGGTCTCCTGCGGCGTGCGGGGCGCGTCGCCGTTGTAGAAGATGCGCACCTCGGAGGCCTTGCCGGCGCCGTCGTAGAACGGGCGCGGCTCGGGGCCGGCGATCAGGATCACCAGCTCGCTGTCGGCGCCGGCCCCCTTGGGGCGCACGGTCACGAAGCCGCCCTGCTCGGCGCCGATGCGCACCTGGATCGCCCCGTCCGGCGTGCCGTAGCCGGTGCCCGACGCGAGCGCGTCCCGGCCGAGCACCAGCGTCAGCGCCGGCAGCGAGGTCTTCGATCCCTGGCGCGGCTCGAAGGGCAGCCGCGCGCGGATCTGGCCGTCCGGGCCGGTGCTCAGGCGGTCGGTGGTCAGCTTGATCGCGTCGGCCTCCAGGCCGGCCCGGCCGGGATCCGGCGCCCCGGCGGCCGGCGGTGCCCCGGCGACATGGATCTCGCTCGAGTTGATGCGCACGAAGCCGACCAGGATCTCGGGCGCGGCGAAGCGGCCCGGCGAGTTGTCGCCCAGCGGCCCGCTGACCGCGGAGACGCCGCCCAGCAGGCGGTTGCCGGCCTGATCGAGCAGGATCGAGCCGCCGCCGGACGAGCGCAGCACCAGCAGGCTGCCCGCCGCGCTGGACAGGGCCGTGTCCTGGTCCTGCACGATCGTCCCGGTGGCCTCGAACAAGGGCGAGAAGCCGAAGGTCAGCGGGTCGCCCTTGTTCAGGTCCGGGTCGGTGAAGCCGTCCACCTTGTCGGGCACGGCATTCGAGACCAGGCTGAGGGTTCCGCCGGACAGCTGCAGGTCGCCGGCCAGGTGCAGCACCCCGTCGCTCTCGACGCGCCCGCCCTGCGCGAGGGTCAGCCTGCCGAGCGTGATGCCTTCGGCGCTGCGCAGCAGCAGCGTGGTCGCATCCGCCGACACCCGCCCGCCGAAGCGGTTCGCCCGCTGCTCTGCACTGATGCGGGTGCCGCTGAGCTGCAGGTCGTGGGCCACCTGCAGCGGGTCGGCGTAGGTCTGCGCGCCGCTCGTGACGATGCGCTCGGCCCCGATCGTCGTGCTGCCGGCGCTGTCGGTGCTCAGGCTGGCCAGCGGCGTGTCGGTGCCGATCGCGCCGTCGAGCTGCGTGAGGCCGCTGCTGTTCAGCGCCAGGTCGAACGCGCCGTCGACCCGGCCGCCCAGCTGCAGCCCTCCGGTGCCGCTGCGCAGCGTGGTGGCGGCACCGAGCTCCCAGTCGCCGGCACGCACCTGGCCGGTCCCGTCGCCGCGCCCGAACTCGTGGCGCGTGAAGCCGCCGGCACTCGTGATCAGCGCCTGGCTGATCTGCAGGCTGCCGCCGGCGCCGGCGATGCCGATCGTGGTCCCGGCGCTGCGTGGGCGGATGCTCAGCACGCCGTCGCCCTGGATGCTGTCGGCCACCAGGGCGTCGGTGTCGAGCAGCAGGTCGTGCGCGCCGCTGACGGCGCCGGCGACGCGCAGCCGACTCGCATGCAACGCGGTGTCGCCGGACAGGCGCAGCGAGGCACCGAAGTCCTGCGCGCCGGTGGTCGTGATCGAGCCGGCCTCGAGCGCGACGGTGCCGGTGGCGCTGAGGCTCGCCAGCGGCGTCGTGCCGCCCACCACGCCGGCCAGGGTGCTGGTGCCGCTGAAGTCGAGCGTCAGTGCGTGCGCGCCGTCGAGGCGGCCGTCGACGCGCAGCGAGGCCCCGCTCAGGCGCAGGTTGCTGCCCAGGGTCAGGGCGCCGTCGTAGCGCTGCGCGCCGCCGGTCGCGACGCGCCCGCCGGCGAGCGTGGCGGCGCCGGTGACCGTCAGCGCGTGGGCACCCTCGATCGAGCGGCCGAAGTGCAGGGCGCTGCCGGCGAAGGTCGCGTCGGCGTCCAGCACGATCGCGTTGTCCCAGGTCTGCGCGCCGCTCGTGCGCACCGCGCCGCCGACATGGCTGGTGCCGCCGCCCTCGATCACGAGGCGGCTCAGCGCCGTGCCGCTGCCGACGTCGGCGCCGAAGCTCGTGCGCGCCGCCTCCAGCGTCAGCGCCTGCGCGCCGTCGACCGCGCCCGCGAAGTCCAGGGCCGGCCCGGTCAGCACCAGGTCGGTGTCCAGGCGCACCGGGCCGCGGTAGGTCTGCGTGCCGGTGCTGGTGACGTTGCCGCCCAGCGCGACGGGGCCGGTCACCTCGAGGCTCGACACCCCGGTGATGGGCGCGGCCACGCGGATGCTGTCGGCGGCGCTGCCGGCGCTCGCCAGCGAGAGCGCGTGTCCGCGTCCGCCGACCGCACCGTCCAGCGCGATCGTGCCGGCCCCGGCGTCCAGCGCCACGTCGCCGTCCAGCTGCAGCGTGCCGGTGTAGCGCTGCGCACCGCTGCTCGTCACGTCGCCACCCAGCGTGGCCCGGCCGTCGAGCGTCACGCGGGTCAGCCCGCGCAGCGCCGCACCGGTGCGGATCGCGTCGGCCGTGGCCGCGCGGCTCATCACCTGCAGCGCATGCCCGGCCCCGGCGACGCCGCCCTGCAGCGACACGGCCGAGCCGCCCGCGTCCAGCACCACATCGCTGGCCAGCGTCAGCGCGCCGTTCCAGGCCTGCGATCCGGTGCCGATCACGTCGCCGCCGAGGGTGGCCGGGCTCGCCACCGTCAACCCGTTGGCGCCCGTGGCCACGCCCCGCGCGAGCACGATGCGGCCGGCGCCGCTGTCGAGCCGCAGGTCCCGGTCGAGCGTGACGAGGCCGTTCCAGGTCTGGCGGCGGGTGCCGGAGACGTCGGCGCCGAGCGTGGCCGCGCCGGCCACCGTCAGGTCGTTGCCGCCTCCGGCCAGGCCCGCGGCCAGCGTCACCCGCCCGCTCCCGGCGTCGAGCGTCGTGTGGCGGGCCAGCGTGACGGCCGTCGCGTAGGTCTGGTCGGTGGTCGAGCTGACGTTGCCGCCCAGCACGATGCCGGCGCTGCCCACCAGCTCGACCGTGTGCCCGGCGAGCGTGCCTTGCGTCACCAGCCGGCCGCCGCGGGAGGCGAGCCGCAGGTCGGCCGTGCCGGTGTCGATGTCGACGCTGCCGGTGGACGGCAGCGTCAGCACCGTGCCCGCACTCAGCGAGACTGCGTGGTCCGCGGCGGCCTCCAGCGCGCTGACGGTCAAGGCGTTGGCGTCGCTCACGGCGATCGCGCCGCCGCGCAGCGCGATGCTGCCGAAGTCGTTGCCGGCGCGGGTCAGCGTGATGTCGCCACTGCCGGCGTTCAGGCTGGCGGTACCGCGCACCTGCAGGTCGGCGCTCTGCGTGATCGCGCCGCCGGTGTTCAGCGTGAGGCTGGCGGCGTCGGTGGCGCCGAGCTGCAGCGCGTTCGCGTCGCGGATCGAGACCGCGCCGCCTCGGAGCACCGCGACGCGGCCGAAGTCGTTGCCGGTCTGGTCGAGCGTCACCGCATGGTTGCCGGCGTCGATCGTCGTCGTGCCGCCCACCGTCGCGGCGGCGCCCTGCGTGATCGCCCCACCGCTGCTGAGCACCAGGCTGTCCGCGCTCACCGCACCCATCCGCAGCGCGTTGGCATCGCGCAGCGAGACGGCCGCGCCGCTGACGGCGAGTGCGCCGGTGAAGTTGTTGCCGGCGTTGGCCAGCGTGACGTTGCCGGTGCCGGCGTCGATGCTGGAGGCGCCGG
>NZ_RCHJ01000034.1 GCF_004011805.1 Piscinibacter defluvii | reverse complement strand
CGAGCGCCGGCAGCTCCTCGGCGGGCACCGTGTCGGCATACGCCGGCCAGGCCTCGGGCACCGGCGCGGCCGCCGGCACCGGCGCCGCGGCCGGCGGCGCCGGCAGCGCGGCGTCGGCGGGCACCTCGACCTCCAGGTGCGTGATCTGCGCCTCGGCGGGCGGCTGCGCCGGCTCGGGCAGTTCGGGCGGCGGCGGTGCGGGCGGCTCCTCGGCCGGCAATTGCACGTAACCCAGCCGCACCAGGTCCTCGAAATGGGTCGTCGCCGCGCCGGCCTGGTGCGCCAGCCCGAGCACCTCGGCCAGCGTGCGCCGGCCGTCGATCAGGAACAGGATGGTGCGGTGCCGCTGCCCCAGTTCCCCGGTGCGCCGGCGCAGGGCATCCTGCCCGAGCGGCGTCTTGGTGGGAATGGGGGCCTGGGACATCGGGCGGGAGCGGCGCAGTCAGAAATCAGCAAACCATTGTCGCAGCACACCCCGGCAGCGTGCTCGCTGCACCGCTTGACGTCCGTCATCGATTGCCGTGTCGTGTTGCGCAGAATCCGCGTCGAGACTTCCCATGGATGCCGCCCCCGCTGCCGGCCACGAGCCGGTCTTCCGCGCCCGCGGCCTCGCCAAGGTCTACCGCACCGGCGAGGTCGAGGTGCACGCACTGCGCGAGGTCGACCTGGAGATCGGCCGGGGCGAGTTCGTCGTGCTGCTCGGCCCCTCGGGCAGCGGCAAGTCGACGCTGCTGAACATCCTCGGCGGCCTGGACACCCCCAGTGCCGGCGAGGTCAGCTTCGGCGACCACCGCCTGACCGGCGCCTCCGAGACCGAGCTGACCACCTACCGGCGCGAGCATGTCGGCTTCGTGTTCCAGTTCTACAACCTGATCCCGAGCCTGACGGTGCGCGAGAACGTCGCCCTGGTCACCGACATCGTCGCCGACCCGATGCCGGTGGACGAGGCGGTCGACTTGGTCGGCCTGACGCCGCGGCGCGACCATTTCCCGGCCCAGCTCAGCGGCGGCGAGCAGCAGCGCGTGGCGATCGCCCGCGCCATCGCCAAGCGCCCGCAGGTGCTGCTGTGCGACGAGCCGACCGGCGCGCTCGACTACCAGACCGGCAAGCTGGTGCTCGAGGTCATCGAACGCATCAACCGCGAGCTCGGCACCACCGCGGTGGTGATCACGCACAACGCCGCGATCGCCGGCATGGCCGACCGCGTGATCCACCTCGGCGACGGGCGGGTGCAGCGCATCGACAGGAACGCGCACCGCATCAGCCCTTCCGAGCTCACGTGGTGATGAAGGCCCTCGACCGCAAGCTGCTGCGCGACCTGCGCCTGATGTGGAGCCAGGCGCTGACGATCGCGCTGGTGGTGGCCAGCGGCATCGGCGGCTTCCTGACCAGCCTGTCGGCGGTCGACTCGCTGGCCCTGGCACGCGACCGCTTCTACGCCGACGGCCGCTTCGCCGACGTGTTCGCCAGCGTCAAGCGCGCACCCGACGCGCTGATCGAGCCGCTGCGCGCGCTGCCCGGCGTGGCCGAGGTGCAGACCAGCATCGAGCAGGTGGTGCGGGTGCAGATGCCGGGCAGCGCCGACCCCATCATCGGCCAGCTGATCGGGCTGGACCTGCGCCGGCCGCGCTCGCTGAACCGCGTGACGCTCAGCGGCGGGCGCATGCTGGCCGCGGGCCGCAGCGACGGCACGCTCGAGGTGCTGGCCTCCGAGGGCTTCGCCCAGGCGCGCGGCCTGAAGCCCGGCGCCGAACTGCGCGCGCTGGTCAACGGCCGGCAGCGCACGCTGCGCGTGGTCGGCACCGCGCTCTCGCCCGAGTTCATCTTCGCCGGGCTGTGGGGCATGCCAGACCAGCGCGGCTTCGGCGTGTTCTGGCTCGACCAGGAGGCGCTCGCCGCGGCCTACGACATGCGCGGCGCGTTCAACCGCGTCGCCGTGCGGCTGGCACCCGGCGCCTCGGAGACCGCGGCGATCGACGCGCTCGGCCGCACGCTGGAGCGCTACGGCGGGCGCACCGTCAACGGCCGCGCCGAGCAGACCTCGCACGCCATGCTCGACAACGAGATCAAGGAGCAGCGTGTGCTCGGCACCGTGCTGCCGGCGATCTTCCTCGGCGTGGCGGCCTTCCTGCTCAACGTGGTGGTGGCGCGCCTGATCGCGACGCAGCGCGAGCAGATCGCCGCGCTGAAGGCGCTGGGCTACCCGAACCGGCGCATCGGCCAGCACTACCTCGAGATGGTGCTGGTGATCGTCTCGGTCGGCCTGCTGCTCGGGCTGCTGCTGGGCGACCGGCTCGGCACGATGTTCACCGGGCTGTATGCCGAGTTCTTCCACTTCCCGAGCTTCGAGCACCGCATCGCGCCGCAGCTGGTCGTGACCAGCGCGGCGATCACCGTCGCCACCGCGGTGCTGGGCACGCTCAACGCCATCCTCGCGACGGTGCGGCTCGCCCCGGCCGAGGCGATGCGCCCGCCCGCGCCCGGCCAGTACCGCCGCACGCTGGCCGAGCGGCTCGGCATCCAGGCCATGCCGCCGGCGCTGCGCATGATCGTGCGCAACATGGAGCGCCGGCCGCTGCGCAGCGCGCTGTCGATCGGCGGCGTGGCCGCGGCGGTGGCCATCGTCGTGCTGGGCAACTTCTTCCGCGACGCGATCGAGGTGATCGTCGACTCGCAGTTCCGCGTCGCGATGCGCAGCGACGTGGCGGTCTGGCTGATCGAGCCGGGCGACGACGCGATGCGCCATGCCTTCGCGCGCCTGCCCGGCGTGGTGCAGGTGGAGTCGACGCGCTTCGTGCCGGTCAACCTGATCCACGGCGCGCGCCGCGAGCGCAGCCTGATCCGCGGCTACGCCGGCCGCGCCGAGCTGTACCGCGTGATCGACGCCGACAACCGCGAGACCCTGCTCGAGGGCCGCGGCCTGGTGCTGACCGACCGGCTCGCTGCCAAGCTCGGCGTGCAGGTGGGCGAGACGGTGCTGGTCGAGGTGCTCGAGGGCCGTGCGCGCACGCTCGCGCTGCCGGTCGGCGCGACGGTGCGCGAGATGATGGGGCTGAACGCCTACATGGACCGCGAGACGCTGAACCGCCTGCTCGGCGACGGCGATCTCTCGAGCGGCTACGTGCTCGGCCTCGAGCCCGGCAGCGAGGATCGTTTCCTGGCCGCCAGCCAGCAGCAGCCGCGCATCGCCGGCGCCTTCAGCAAGGCGACCATGCTGCGCAACATGGAGGAGATCAGCGCGCGCAACGTGCGCATCATGAGCACCATCCTGACCGCCTTCGCGACGGTGATTGCGGTCGGCGTGGTCTACAACAACGCGCGCATCGCACTGGCCGAGCGCGGCTGGGAGCTGGCCTCGCTGCGCGTGCTCGGCTTCACGCGCGCGGAGGTCTCGGCGCTGCTGCTGGGCGAGCTGGCGCTGGTGATCGCGCTGGCGCTGCCGCTGGGCATGGCGCTGGGCTGGGGGCTGACGCACCTGATCACCACGCTGCTGCAGTCCGACCAGTTCTTCTTTCCGGCGGTGATCCGCGCGCGCACCTACGCGTGGGCGACGATCGTCGTGCTCGTCGCCGGCCTGGCCAGCGCGCTGATCGTGCGCCGGCGCATCGACCGCCTCGACCTGGTGGCGGTCCTGAAGACGAGGGAGTGATTCGATGAAGACGAGCACCTGGCTGGGCGGCGGCGCCGCGCTGCTGCTGATCGGCGCCGCGCTGGCCTGGGCCTTCGCGCCGCGGCCGGTGGAGGTGGAGGTGGCGCAGGCGCGCAGCGGCGCGTTCCAGACCAGCGTCGACGAGGACGGCAAGACCCGCCTGCGCGACCGCTACGTGGTCTCCGCGCCGCTGGCCGGGCTGGTGGGCCGCATCGCGCTGCGCGAGGGCGACGCGGTCGAGGCCGGCGCGCCGATCGCGACGCTGACGCCGGTGCTCGCGCCGCTGCTGGACGAACGCACGCGGCGCGAGCAGGTGCTGCAGGTGGAGATCGCCCAGGCGCAGCGGCAGCGTGCCGTGGCGCGGCTGGAGGGTGCGAAGGTGGCGCTGCAACGCGCCCGCAACGAGGTGCAGCGCAGCGAGCAGCTCGCCAGGCAGGGTTACGTGGCCGACACCAAGCTCGACACCGACCGCCTGGCGGCCCAGGCGGCGCAGAAGGAGCTCGACGCGGCCACCGAGGAGCTGCACGCCGCCGAACACGGCATCGAGCAGGCGCGCGCCGCGCTCGCCGCGGTGCAGGGCCGGCCGGGTGCGGCGCGCGGCTTCGTCGTCAGCGCCCCGGTGGCCGGCCGGGTGCTGCGCGTGGTGCAGGGCAGCGAGGGCGCGGTGGCGCTGGGCACGCCGCTGGTCGAGCTGGGCGACACCACCCGGCTGGAGGTGGTGGCCGAGCTGCTCACCACCGACGCGCTGCAGGCCGTCCCCGGCAGCCCGGTGCTGATCGAGCGCTGGGGCGGCAACGGCACGCTGCAGGGCCGCGTGCGGCTGGTCGAGCCGGGCGCGTTCACCAAGGTCTCGGCGCTCGGCGTCGAGGAGCAGCGCGTGCGCGTGCTGATCGACCTGACCAGCCCGCCGGAACAGTGGCGCGCGCTCGGCGACGGCTACCGCGTCGGCGTGCGGGTCGTGACCCTGGCGCTGGCCGAGGCGCTGCAGGTGCCGGTCAGCGCGGTGTTCCCGCTGCCCGCCGCCGACGACGGCGTCCCCGGCGGCATGGGCGTGTTCGTGGTGGAGGACGGCCGGGCCCGGCTGCGCCCGGTGCAGATCGGCGCGCGCAACGCCAGCCAGGCCTGGGTGCGCAGCGGCCTGGCGGCCGGCGCCACGGTGATCGTCTACCCCGGCAGTGCGGTCCACGACGGCGTGCGGGTCAAGGTGAGAAGGGTCTGAGCTTGTCCGACCCCGGCATCGCCGAGCGCGCCCACCTGCACAGCGCCGACACGGTGGCCGGGCACCTGGCGGTCGACCCGGCGCAGGGGCTGCCCGAGCACGAGGTCGAGGCGCGCCGCGCGCGCCACGGGGCGAACCGCCTGCCCGAACCGGCGCCGCGCACGCTGGCCGCGCGTGTGCTCGACCAGTTCCGCGACGTGATGATCCTGGTGCTGATCGGCGCGGCGCTGCTGTCGGGCCTGATCGGCGAGCTGGCCGACACGCTGGCCATCGTGGTGATCGTGCTGCTGAACGCCGGCATCGGCGTGCTGCAGGAGTGGCGCGCCGACCGCGCGCTGCAGGCCCTGCAGGCGTTGGCCGCGCCGCAGGCCACGGTGCGGCGCGGCGGCCAGGCGCAATCGGTGGACAGCGAGCAGCTGGTGCCGGGCGACGTGGTGCTGCTGGAGGCCGGCAACCTGGTGCCGGCCGACCTGCGCCTGCACCAGGTGGCGCAGCTGCGCGTGGACGAATCGGCGCTGACCGGCGAATCGGTCGCGGCCGACAAGCACGTGCGCCACCTCGAGGCACTGCCGGACGGCGAGCACCCGCTGGGCGACCGCGCCAACATGGCCTTCAAGGGCACGCTGGTGACCCACGGCCGCGCCGCCGGCCTGGTGGTGGCCACCGGCGTGCATACCGAGCTCGGCCAGGTGGCCACGCTGCTGCGCGACACCGGCACCCGCAGCACGCCGCTGCAGCGCCGCCTGGCCGCGTTCGGCCGGCGCCTCTCGCTGGTGGTGATCGCGATCTGCGTGCTGATCTTCGCCATCGGCGTGCTGCGCGGCGAGCCGCTGCTGCTGATGGCGCTGACCGGCATCAGCCTCGCGGTGGCCGCCATCCCCGAGGCGCTGCCGGCGGTGGTGACGGTGCTGCTGGCGCTCGGCGCGCGCCGCATGGCGCAGCACCGCGCGCTGGTGCGCCGGCTGCCCACGGTCGAGACACTCGGCTCGGTCGACGTGATCTGCTCCGACAAGACCGGGACCTTGACCCAGAACCGCATGCAGGTGCGCGCCGCGCAGTGCTGGCACGCGCTGCCCGCGGCCACGCTGTGGAGTGCCGCGCTGCGCTGCAACGATGCCCGCCCGGGCGCGGCCGGCGCCTGGATCGGCGACCCGACCGAGACCGCGCTGGCCGAGGCGGCCGCTGCCGCCGGCCTGGACGCACCCGCGTTGAAGCGCGCCGTGCCGCGCCTGCACGAATGGCCGTTCGACGCCGGGCGCAAGCGCATGAGCACGCTGCACCGCGACGGCGAGGCCTGGACGCTGCTGTGCAAGGGTGCGCCCGAGACGCTGCTGCCGCGCTGCACGCAGGTGGCCGGCGCCGCGGGCGAGCAGCCGCTCGAAGCGGCCGAGGCGCTGCAGGCGGCGGCCGCGCTCGCGGCGCAGGGCCTGCGCGTGCTGGCGCTGGCGCAGCGCAGCTTCGACCACGACCCCTCGGCCCTCGAGGCCGACGAGGCCGAACGCGGGCTCACGCTGCTCGGCCTGGTGGGCCTGGCCGACCCGCCGCGCCCGGAGGCCGCCGCCGCGGTGGCCGAGTGCCGCAGCGCCGGCATCGCGGTGGTGATGATCACCGGCGACCACCCGGCCACCGCGCGGGCGATCGCCCGCGAGCTCGGCATCCTCGCCCCGGGCGAGGACGGCGTGCTCACCGGCCCGGAGCTGGCCACGCTGGACGACGATGCGCTCGCGCTGCGGGTGCACACGACGCGTGTCTACGCTCGTGTCGACCCGGCGCAGAAGATCCGCATCGTCGCCGCGCTGCAGTCGCTCGGCGGCTTCGTCGCGATGACCGGCGACGGCGTCAACGACGCGCCGGCGCTCAAGCGCGCCGACATCGGCATCGCGATGGGCGCGGGCGGCACCGACGTCGCGCGCGAGGCCGCCGGCCTGGTGCTGCTGGACGACCATTTCGCCACCATCGTGGCCGCGGTGCGCGAGGGCCGGCGCATCTTCGACAACGTGCGCAAGTTCGTGCGCTACGCGATGACCGGCAACTCGGGCGAGATCTGGACGCTGTTCCTGGCCCCGCTGCTGGGCCTGCCGATCCCGCTGCTGCCGATCCACATCCTGTGGGTCAACCTGGTGACCGACGGCCTGCCCGGCCTGGCGCTGGCTGCCGAGCCGGCCGAACCCGGCGTGATGCAGCGCCCGCCGCGGCCGGCCGGCGAGAGCGTGTTCGCCGGCGGGCTGTGGCAGCACACGCTGTGGGTCGGGCTGCTGATCGGCGGGCTGTGCCTGGGCGTGCAGGCCTGGGCGATCGAGGCCGGTGCGCATGGCCAGACCATGGTGTTCACCGTGCTGACGCTGGCGCAGATGGCCCACGTGCTGGCGATCCGCTCCGAGACGCAGTCGCTGTTCGCGCAGGGACTGCGCAGCAACCTGGCGCTGACCGGCGCGGTGGCGCTCACCTTCGTGCTGCAGCTGGCGGTGGTCTACCTGCCGGGGCTGCAGCCGGTGTTCCGCACCGAGGCGCTCGGCGCCGCCGAACTGGCGATCTGCCTCGCCGCAGCGGCGCTGGTGTTCGTGGCGGTGGAGATCGAGAAGGCCTGGCGGCGCCGCTGATCAGGCGCCGGCGCGCCCCTGCTGCAGTGCGGCACGCACCGCGCTGACATGCTCGCCGGCGCGTTCGATGGCGGTGTTCAGTTCGTCGAGGCTGCAGCCGAGCTGGCGGCACCACCAGGCCATCTCGGTCGGGTCCATCGGGTTGATGCGGCCCGGGTCGAGCGGGCGGAAGGTCGGGTCGGGCGCGTTCATCGCGGGGCTCCTGTCACGCGGCAACGGCCCGATTGTTCGCCCGCGGCGCGGCGCCGGCCTGAGTGACCTCAACGCCGACGCGGCGCCGTGCGACTCAGTTCGCCGCGAAGCAGTACAGCAGCCCGTCGCCGCCGGTGCCGCGCAGCGCCTGCTGGCTGCAGCCGCCGCGTGACTGGTGCGACGAGTTCCAGGAGGTCGACCAGGGGTCCGGCGTCAGGCCCATGCGGTCGTGGTGGCCGACCATCGCCACGCCCTCGGGGCCGCTCCTGGTCCAGTTGCCGCAGGTCATGTCGGTGTCGTTGTACGAGAAGGCGGTGCCGTCGACCCGCGAACCGGTCAGGATGTCGTGCCGGTTCGGCGTGTCGCCACGGCCGTTGACCAGTTCGCCCTTCTCGTTCAACGCGGTCTGCTTGCCGATCCGGTTGCCCGGGCCGTGCAGGTCGTCGACGTCACGAGCGATCAGCTCGCCCTTGGCGTTGTGCCAGGGCCCCTTGCCGATGCGGTCGCGCGCGTTGACCGGGCCGTCCTTGGCCTGGGTGCTGAGGTAGGCGCGCCAGGTCTTGGCGCCGGCGCCGGCGGCGCTGGCGAGCTTCTGGCAATGGGCGTCGGCGCCGGCCAGACCGCCGTAGTCGGCACCGTTGCCGGCGCCGCTGCTGGTGACGAAGAAGCTCATGCCCCCGCTGCCGCCGGGCAGGCCGGCACAGGCGGCCAGCAGCATGGCGGCGGCGGCCGCGGCGGCGAACGGGGTCTTGCGGGTCACACGGGGCATGGTGGTCTCCTTCGGGGTGGATCGCAGGCTGCGCGGGCGCGCCGCCGCGCAGCTTACGCGCGGGGCCCGGCCGCTATTCCATCCCCCGGCGGGTCCGCCGGCGCCGCGGCCGCTCAGCCGCCGCGCACCAGCTGCATCACGCGGCCGGCATCGAGCGTGCGCGCCTGCTCGCGCATCTGCGGCAGGTAGCGCTGGTGCAGGCCCTGCGCCTCGCGCGCCACGCCCGCGTAGGCCTCCTTCAGCATCTGGGTGGAGAGCACCCGCCCGCCGGCGTAGTAGCGCTTGGCGACATGCCCGAGCGCATAGGTGGCCGCGAAGCTCATGCCCGAGCTGACCGCCTGCCGGCCCAGCCCGCCGAGCAGGCCACCGCCGGCGCGGCCGAGCAGCCCGCCGAGCAGCTTGCGGCCGGCCTGCTCGAGGTACTGCGAGGTCAGGCCGACACCGGCGGCGGCGAGGAAGTCCTTCACGTGGCCGCTGTCGAGCTGGTAGCCGTACGCCTGGCCGACGCGGTAGACCAGGCGCATCTGCAGCGGGATGATCGCCATCGTGGAGAGCGTCTCGGGCAGCAGTTCGAGGGCGCCGTTGACGATGGCGGCGTCGAGGATGGCCTTGTCCAGCACCGCCTCGTCGACCGCCGGCGCGGCCGGCGGCACGGCCGGCGGCGCAAGGGGCGCCGCCGCGATCGCCTCCGCCTGCCGGCCGAAATCGCCGGCTGAGGTCGCGTCGAGCCCGAGCGCACGCGCCAGTTCGGCGAGGAAGGCGCGCTCGGCGTCGGACTGCGCGCCGTCGGCGTCGCAGACGCACACCGCCATCTCGTAGGCCAGCTGGCGCGCCGCAGCGCTCGCCAGGGCGGGCACGGTGTTCGCCAGCGTGACGCGCTGCATCAGCACGTCCTGGTAGAGCGTGGGCAGGTGCACGCCGTCGGCCTGCGACAGCCCCTCGGCGATGCGCTTGATCTCGGCGCGTTCGCGCTCGTGCTTGCTGCCGTCGGCGAAGGCCGCCAGCAGGCTGACGGCGACGATGGCACGGGTTTCCGCTTCTGTCATGGGTATCCCTTCCGGACCGGGGAACGCGTCAGAAGCGGATGGTGCGAGAAGGTTCCTCGGTCCGGGGTCCCGGACAGGATGCCAGTGCCGCCCGGGAGACTTGCCGACCCAGTGAGACGCCATGCTGCCCCAGCACGCGGCACGTCGCGCCGGAGCCGGTGTCATGCCCCCCGCCAGCACGTGAGCACGGCATCGGCATCGTCGGCCCCGCGGGGCGAAGGTCGACGCGTCGGCGTGCCGATGCAGACGAAGCCGGCCAGCCACTCCCCGTCACGGCAGAAGGCGTCGCGGATCGCCGGGTGCGCGCACTTCCGGCCGCTGAGCGTCTTCGCGCCGAAGCCCATCAGGTGCAGGGCGTTGAGGAAGTTGGTCAGCGCGCCGCCGGCACACATCCACTGCTCGTGAGGCGGCACTTCGTCGACCGTGTCGTCGACGTGCACGATCCAGGCGACGAGCACCGGTCCGTTGCGGGCGCGGTCGCGTTCGATGGCCACGTCCTCGTCGGTCTTGCCGACGTCGCGTGCGAAACGGGCGAACAGCTCACCCAGCGCATCGCGGTCGTGGTCGCCGACGACAACCGCACGCCAGGGCACGAGCTTGCCGTGGTCGGGCGCACGCAGTGCCGCGGCGATGGCCAGGCGCAGCTGCGCCATCGACGGACCGGGACCCACCATCCAGCGCGGACCGATCGAGTGGCGGGTCAGCAGTCCTTGCAGCGCGGCGCGCCCGCGCGCCTGACCGGACGGCTGGCGGGCATCGGCACTTTCGGCACGGCACCCCGGGATGCTCCCGGTCGCAGGCAGGTTCGACATGTCAGCGCTGCTGCAGCGAGGGATCGTTCAGCGCTCGGCGCAGCAGCCGCGCCAGGGCGGCATAGACGGCCGCCGCGGGATGTCGCCCCACCGCGGCGGCGCAGGCCTGCTCCAGAGAACCCGCCCACGCATGCACGAACTCGGCGGCGAACTCGGTGGCCATCGCCGATCCGTCCTTGTCACCGCGCGCGCCGCGCTCGATCAGGCGCGCCAGGAACTCGATCTGGATGGCCACGTGATCGGGCAGGTCGTGGAAGCCTTCGTCCGGTGCGACGCCCGCCGTCTCGTAGCACGAGCGCATCATCTGTGCGGCGGTGCCGCCGACGGCGCCCTCGAGGTAGAGGCCCGTGTTCAGCGGCACGACGACCGGTGGCGTCAGGAACAGGCGCGCGTACTCGACGAGCCACGAGTCGGCCGACTCATCGGCGAGGCGCGCCGCTGCGGCCCAGCGCTGGCATTCCGCCTCCAGCGCGGCCTGTGCGCCCGAGACGTCCAGGCCGAGCATGGGCCCGATCTCGTCGAGGTCGGCCTGCAGCGGCTGCGCCCAGTCGCACACCGACCACCCTTCGGGCGGAGGCATGAAGGCACGGGCCAGGCAGTACAGCAGGTCGGCCTGATCCAGCAGGTGGCCGCCCTCCGCAGTCGGGCGGGCGGCGGCCACGGTGGCAGCGAGGGGGTTCATGCCGCAGGGCCGCCGAGCGCGAACTGCTTCTCGCCCAGGGCGTTCACCAGGTTGGCCAGGAACACGGCCGTGGCCAGCACGGCCCACTCGGTCAGCGACGGGCTGTACTGCAGCAGTCCGTGCGCCCAGCTGCCTTTCAGCAGCGCCACCATCTGCCCGCCGATCACGAAGTCGTAGCGCGCGACGAACAGCGCCACGATGGCGATCACTGCCGCCACGAGCTGCAGGCCCAGGGACTTGCGCAGACCCGGCAGCACCGTGATCAGCAGCGGCACGCCGATGCCGATCCACAACTCGGCCTGGAACATGGGCCGGCTCCACAGGTGGTGCCAGACCTGCATGCCGTCGGCGTTGCTCCACAGGCCGGCGACCAGCCGGGAGGCGACGAAGAACGCATGCGCCACCATCAGCACGCCGAACAGGCCGGCCAGCGAACCCGTCATCAGCGTGCGCGTGCGCGCGTCGAAGCGGCTCGCGTCCATGCCGTGGGCCAGGTGCGTGAAGATGATGATGAAGGTCACGCCGCCGAGCAGCGCCTCGACGATGAAGCCGAGCGAGACCTCGCCGCCGAACCAGAACGGGCGCATCGCCATCATCCCGTACACCGTGCCGGCGACGAAGGTGATGAACACCGCCGCGGCGAAGGCCACCACCGCGGGCACCCGGGGCGGCTGGGCGTCGGCACCGGCGGCCAGCCACTTCAGCACCAGCACCGCCAGGGCCACGGTATAGAACAGCACGCCCCAGACCTTCCAGAACAGCGGGGCCGCGGTCTGGAAGCTGGTCGGGATCAGCAGCATCGCGCGCAGCGGTGCGCCCAGCTCCATGAACAGCGCCGCCACGCCGCCGACCAGGGCCGCGACGGCCAGCCAGAGGGCGCGGCGCGCGATCGGCTCGAAGTCCTTGAGGCCGAACACGGTCCACGTCGAGGCGAGCATCGTCAGGCCGGTCGACGACAGCAGGAAGAAGTCGTAGGTGACGATCGGCAGGCCCCAGAAGATGCCGCGGCTGTCGGTGTTGTAGACCGAGTGGCCGACGGTCATCAACTGGCTGAGGACGTAGCCGCCGGCCACCACCAGGCCGACGGCCGCGGCGATCAGCACCAGGCCCATCAGCGGCGCGCTGACCGCCGGGCGCGGTTGTGCGATTGTGTTCATCGTGACGTCTCCTTCGCTGCGGCCTCAGGCCTGGGTCTCGTTGGCGCGGTTGCTCGGGACGGCGGCACCGGCACCGCCGGACAGGTAGTACACCTGCGGCTTGTTCCCCGTCTGGTCGAGCAGGCGCACGCCGGCCTTGTCGGCGATCAGCTTGTTCACCTTCGAGGCCGGGTTGTCGAGGTCGCCGAAGTAGCGCGCCTTGGGTGCGCAGACCCGCACGCAGGCCGGCGTGTGCTCCTTGGTCGCCGGGTTGTCCTCGTCCAGGTCGGCCACGCCCTTGGGTGCGGTGCTGGTCTTGTGGTGGCAGAAGGTGCACTTGGAGACCACGCCGTGCGGCTGGATGCCGACGCCGTGGGTCGGGTCGTCCTCCGGGCCCTTGTAGGGCGGGTCCCACTGCCGGCCGTTCTTGCCCGGGAAGACGCTGCGCAGGTCGGGTTGCACCACCGCCTTGTCGTCGGTGTAGAAGCGCACGCCGTAGGGGCAGGCGACCATGCAGGCCTTGCAGCCGATGCACTTGTTCCAGTCGACCAGCACGTAGCCGCCGTCCGGGTCCTTGTAGGTCGCGCGTGTCGGGCACACGTCCACGCACGAGGGTTTCTCGCAGTGCATGCAGGGCCGCGGGAACCACTGCATGCTCACGTTCGGGTAGGTGCCCTCGTGATAGAAGAGCACGTCCTGCCAGTTCTCGCCGGGCAGGCGGTTGTTCTCCATCGAGCAGGCCGTGGTGCAGGCCTGGCAGCCGGTGCACTTGTCCAGGTCGATGACCATTCCCCATTTCGCCATGTCAGTCTCCTCGTGCGTCTGGAATGGCCCTCAGGCCTTCTCGATCGTGACCTTGGTGGTGTAGTAGTTGCACTGGCCGGTGACGCGGTCGCTCTGGTTCACCGTCACCTCGCCGCAGTGCCCCGGTGCGCGCGCCTGGGCCCAGCGTCCATGCGCCCAGTGGCCGTGCTCCATCGGGAAGACCAGCGTGTCCGGGCGCACGCCCTCGAAGTGGCGGCAGGTGCCCTCGATCGCATGCCCGGTGGACGACTTGATGCGCACGCGCTCGCCGTCGCCGATGCCGCGCTTCTTCGCCGTCTCGGGGTGGATCTCGATGTAGACCTGGTCGCGCCCGCCCATGGTCGGCTGCAGCAGCGAGATCGCCACCGGCAGGTTGCCGCCGCGGCCCTCGGCGTGCAGCGCCACCTTCGGCGTGACCAGGTACAAGTCGCCGCCGCCCGGGTGCTTGGGCTCCTCCCAGATCGGGAACATCAGCCGGGCCTTGTCGCGCCCGGCCTTGGCGGCGATCCAGTCGGCCGAATGCTCCAGCTTGCTCGAGCGGAACTCGAACCTGCCCGAGTCGGTGGGCATCAGCTTCTTCTTCACGTCCTCGGGCGTCATCGGCCTGGCGTAGGCCTTGCCGTCCCATTCGAAGAACTCGCCGTTGCGCTGCTGCCAGAGGTAGGGCTTCCTGTACCAGACGCCCTTCTCCTTCCAGCCCTCGAAGTCCTTCACGCCGTTGTCGCCGGGGTCCTTCTCGAAGCCCTTGGCGAGGTGGCGGATCACGTTCTCGCTGTCCTTCAGCGCCTTGTAGTAGTCCCCCATCGGCCCCTTCATGCGCTTGCCGATCTCGATCAGCGTGTCGCCGAAGTACTTGGTGTCGTACAGCGGCTTGATGGCCGGCACGCGCAGCTGCGCCATCGGGAAGCCCTGGAAGGGATAGGTCGGCGCGTCCTGCAGCCGCTCCAGGTAGGTGTGATCGGGCAGGAGGATGTCGGCCATCATCGCCGTCTCGCCCGGGAAGGGCGAGGTGTCGATGACGAACAGCTCCTTGAGCGCTTCCTCCCACTCGGGCCCGTTCGGGGCGGTCCACACCGGGTTGGTGAGGTAGAACATCACCGTGTCGAGCTTGTAGGGCTTGCCCTTGAGCGAATTCGGGCCGACCTCCTGCAGCATGTTCTTGGCCAGCAGGTAGCCGTCCTCGTGGCCCTTGAGGTCGATGCGCGGCTGCTTCTTCCACGGGCCGTCCTTCGCGTAGTCGTCCTTGTGCGCGCCGGCATCCACCGGCATCGGGCCGTAGGACGGCCCCATCTGGTACATCAGGCCGCCCTTGGCGAACAGCGAGCCGACCAGCGCATTCAGCGAGTGCACGGCCATGCCGTTGAAGATGCCGTTGCTGTGTGCGTGCACGCCGCGCTCGAACAGCGCGATCGCCGGCCGCGTGGTGCCGAACTCCTGCGCGGTGGCGACGATGTCGCGCTCGAGGATCGTGGTGACCTCGCTGGCCCACTTGGGCGTGCGGTCCTTCAGCTCGACGTTCCACCACTCGACCAGGCCCTTGACCCACTTCTCGCTGAAGCTCGCCGGGTCCACGGTCTGGCCGGCCTTGAACTGGTTGACGCCGTCCTTGAAGTCGCCGACGAAGCTGCGCTCCCACAGGCCGTTGACGAGGAGGTGGTGCGCGATCGCCAGCGCCAGCGCGCCGTCGGTGCCGGGCTTGACCAGCAGCGCGCGGTCGCTCGCTGCCAGCGTGGTGTTCATGTGCACGTCGACCGCCGTGACGCGCGTCTTGGGCGTGCGCTCGCCGCGGATGTAGCCCCACACCTGCATGTTGTTGTTGTAGGGCCGGAAGGCCTCGAGGAAGCCGCAGCCGAACATCAGCAGCATGTTCGCGTTGCGGTAGTCGTAGGCGTTGTACGAGGCGTTGCCGTCGGTGCACTGCTTGGCGAGGATGCCGCCGTCCGAGCACATCGACGAGTGGCCGATCGGCACGTTGGGCGAGCCGTACAGCTCGCCGAAGGTGCCCAGCAGGCCGGCGCAGGAGGCCCCCCAGCCGCGGCCGAAGCACAGCGCGAAGCGGTGGCTCTCGCCCTTGTCGCGCAGGCCCTGCAGGCGCGCAGCCACGGTGTTGAGCGCCTCGTCCCAGCTGATGGGCACGAACTTCGGATCCTCGCCGCGGCCCTTCTTCGGGTTGGTGCGCTTCATCGGGCCCTTGAAGCGGTCCGGGTCGTAGAGGATGTAGGTGCCCAGCGGGCCCTTGGGACACAGCTTGCCGTTGGAGATCGGGTGGTCGCTGGTGCCGTAGATCGCGTGCACGCGGCCGTCGGTGGTGTAGACGTCGATGCCGCAGCGCGCCGGGCACTGGTGGCAGATGCTCTTGGTGATCTTCGTCTCGGTCTTGCTGGCGGCCGGGGCCTGCGCCTGCGTCTCGCGCAGCGTGTAGCCCCCCACGAGCGAGGCCGCCGCGCCCGATGTCGCCGTGGCCTGCAGGAAGCGCCTGCGGGAGACGGCCGGTTTGAAGATGCGTTCGATCAGGCCCATGGTGCTGTCTCCTTGGTGTCCTCGGGGTGGGTCAGTTCAGCGCGCCGAACAGCTGGCGGCGCGCGTCGTCCATGAAGCGGCGCGACTTGGCGCAGGTCGGGCAGATCGCGGGGGCGTCCGCGCTCGTCTGGTCGGCCGTCGGCGTGAAGGTGTCGCCGCAGTCCGGGCAGCGCGCGCGAAGGTGCGAGGCCAGGGTGTGCAGGCCCGGGCTGCCGCCGTGCGGCGCCAGCGTGAGGGCCGATTCGGGGCAGGCGCGCACGCAGGTGCCGCAGGCGATGCAGCGGTCGCTGGACCACTGCAGGTGCGAGGCCGCGCCGTCGTCGGCCGCGTTCAACGCACCGGTCGGGCACAGGGCCACGCACATGCGCCGGTCGCAGCAGCGCGGGTCGGCGTGCAGTTGCGGGTAGAACTCGGCCGGCATCTCGCTGCCCAGTTCCTCGGTCAGGCGCAGCAGCGCGTCGCGCTGGCGCTCGCGTTCGGGCGACGCGCGGCGTGCGTCGGCAGGGTGGGCGGCACGGCCATCGCCGCCCATCGGCGTCGCATCGACGCGCTGGCGTCCGGCCGGCTTCTCGATCGCCGCTCGGAAGAAGCGACGGCGGTCGATCGCCGGGGCCTCGTCCGGCGCGGGCGGAATGGCCTCGGGTCGCAGCGACAAGGCAAGCGGCGCGTCGACGATGACCGGGCGACGTGTGCTGCCGGCCGCCTCCAGCCAGAGTGCGGCCACATCCAGCGCCTTGCGTGCGGGTTGCGCGGGCACGCCGTTCGCGCAGTTCGACTCGCAACCCACGCACCAGCCCCGGTCGACCACCGCGACGTCGATGCCGGCCGCGGCGCGTGCCATCAGGTGGCCGGGGGTCAGCGCGCCCAGGCACGGCACCACCAGGGTCTCGCCGCGATGGGCCTGGGCGGGCACCATGCGGCACTCGATGCGGAGCTCGACGGGCTCGGTGACCGGTGGCACCGGCGCGTCGAGCGTCGCCAGCTCGGGAAGCGTCAGTGCCTGCGTCGGGCAGGCGGCCGTGCACTGCCCGCAGCCCGTGCAGGCGTCCGACAACTCGACGCTGGCGACCGAGACCGTGAGCGCCTCGGCCGGGCACGCCTGCGCGCAAGCACGGCACTGGCCGTAGGTGCTGCGCAGGGGCAGGCAGGCCCCTTCCTCGTGGGCGAGGGCGAGGTCGCTGCGCAGGCGCAGTCGCTGGGGGGGCTTGTCTCCGCGCGTCATGGTGGGACGCGTGTCGACATCGCGTCTCGGTGTGGCCTGCCTTGCCATCGCAAGGGGGGTGCCAGTCCGTGATTGACCGGAAAATCCTTCTGCATCAACCACTTGCGCTGTCGGGTCGGGAAGGGGCGCGTTACCTACTGGTAACGCCTAGGGGATTCTTCGGGGGAGATGCGTTACCTTGAGGTAACCATGAACGGTCGCCGCCCGCCCCACCGATCAGCGCTGCGTCGTCGCTGCCTGGCCACTGCGTTGGCCGTGCTGGGCTCGCCCTCGGTCTGGGCCAGGCCGGGCGGGCCGGTGCTGCGCTTCGCGCTGACCCCGGTCTTCCTCGACGAGCGCCTGCGCCTGCTGCAGCAGTGGCGCGAGTACCTCGAGTCCGCGCTGGGCAACCCGGTCGAGTTCGTGCAGCGCAGCACCTACGCCCAGGTGCTGGACGTGCTGCGCTCCGGGCAGGTTCACTTCGCGTGGATCTGCGGCTACCCCTATGTGCTGCGCCAGCGCGAGCTGAAGCTGGTGGCGGTGCCGCAATGGCGCGGGAGACCGCTCTACCAGAGCTACCTGATCGCCGATGCCAGGGGCACAGCGGCAACGCTGCGCGACCTCAAGGGGGCCACGTTCGCCTACTCGGACCCGCTGTCGAACTCCGGCTTCCTGTACATGCAGCACCTGCTGCGCAGCCAGGGCCAAGACCCCGGCCGCTTCTTCGGCCGCACCTTCTTCACGCACTCGCATCGCCACGTGGTCGACGCGGTGGCCGAGGGCCTGGCCGGCGCCGGGTCGGTGGACGGCTACGTGTGGGAAACGCTTGCTGAACTGCATCCCGAACTGACCCGCAAGACACGCGTGCTGCAGAAGTCGCCGGACTTCGGGTTTCCGCCCATCGTTGCCGCGGCCGGCGTCGGCGACCAGGAGGTGAAGGACTTCACCGCCGCGCTGTTCGACATGCCGGCGCGTCCATCGGGACGCGCCGTGCTGAGCGACCTGCGGCTCGACCGCTTCGTGGCCGCCGAGCCGTCCCTGTTTCGCAGCATCGCCGAGATGGCGCGCGAGCAGGGCCCCATTGCCTGAGGCGGCGATGCCCGACGCCGCCTCCGGTGTGGCCCCGAGCTTCGGCTACCGCGTCAAGGTGCCGCTGGCGCTGACGCTGGTCGCGCTGGTGTCCGGCATCCTGGTGGCGGCGACGACCTACATGCTGGTCGATCGCCACGTCGAGACGAACGCCGAGGCCGAGACGCGGCGACTCGCCGGCACGCTCGCGCGGGCGCTGGTGCAGCCGGTGCTGCGCAACGATGTCTGGCAGGCCTTCCAGACCATGCGTGCGGCCACGCAGCCTCTGGATGCGACGGCTGCGGCGCAGGCCGTCGAGGTGGTCGCGCTCGATGCGCGCGGCCAGGTGTTCGCCACGCCCAGCCCGCGTGTGCACCCGCTCGGCCAGCACCTGAGCACCTTGCCCGAACCGCTGGCGCAGGCGGCGCGCCGCGTGCTCGAGAGCTCGCCGCCCGCGCCGGCACGCATCGAGGTGGCGCAAAGCGGTGTGCTGGTGCTCGCGACGCCGATCGTCGGCGACGAGGACGCCCTGCTCGGCGTGGTGCTCGCCAGCCATCCGCGTGCGCTCACCGAGGCGCAGCGGGTGGCCGTGATCAGGCAGCTCGTCATCCTCGGTGCCGTGGCCATGCTGGTGGTGGCACTGGCCGGCGGCGTGGTCGGCCTGCGCATGACGGCGCCGCTGACGCGGCTGCGCGAGGTGATGCAGGCGATGCCCCGCCGCGCGCCCGCCGACGCGCAGGCGGCGCGCGAGGAGCTCGACCAGGTGTGCGGCCGGCGCGACGAGGTCGGCGAGCTCGGGCGCAGCTTCGCCGCGATGATGGACCAGATCGCCGCGCAGCAGGAGCTGGAACGGCACATGCTGGAAGCCGAGCGCATGGCCAGCATCGGCCAGCTGACGGCCGGCATCGCGCACGAGGTGAACAACCCGCTGGGCGGCATGCTGGCCGCGATCGAGAACCGGCGCCTGCGCGGCAACGTGGACGAACCCACGTCGCGCACCCTGGCCCTGCTGGACCGCGGCCTGCGCCAGGTGCACGAGACGGTGCAGGCGCTGCTGAACGAGGCACGCAGCGAGCGCCATCCGCTGACCGCATCGGACCTGCGCGACCTGGAGCTGCTGTTGCGGCCCGAGGCCGAACACGTGCGCTGCCGGCTCGACTGGCAGGCGACCATGCCGCTGGCCGCCCTTCCGGCCGTGCCGGTGCGTCAGGTGCTGCTGAACCTGACGCTCAACGCCATTGCCGCGGCGGGCGCGCACGGCGAGGTGCGGGTCTGGACGGCGGACAGCGCCGAGGCCTGGGCGGTGTGGGTGGGCAACAGCGGCGCCGCGCTCGACGCGGCCAAGCTGGCCGCACTGACGCAGGGCAGCGAGCGTTCGGCGCAAGGGCGCCTCGGGCTGGGTCTGTGGATCACGGCGCGCATCCTGCACACCGCCGGCGGCCGGCTGCGGCTGGCCCCGGCCGAGGCACCGATGACGACGGTGCTCGTGGCCGAGTTCCTTCATCCGACGACATGACGACACGCATCGCACTGATCGAGGACGACCCGCTGATGGGCGAGTCCCTCTCCGAGCGCCTGCAGCTCGAAGGATTCGATTGCACCTGGTGGCGCACTGGCGCCGAGGTGCTGAATGCCGTCCGGCAGGGGAAGCCGCTGCCCGACGCCGTGGTGAGCGACATCCGCCTGTCCGATGTCGAAGGCCCCGAGCTGCTGGCGCGCCTGCCGGAGCCCTGGCAGGCGCGGCCCTGGATCTTCATCACCGGCTACGGCACGAGCGCGCAGCGCGAGGCCTTGCTGGCGCGCGGCGCGGCCGACTTCTTCACCAAGCCGCTGGACATGGACCGGCTGATCCGCCGGCTGCGCGCGCTGCAGCCCGAAGCGAGCGCGCCCAGTGATCCGGCGGCGGTGCTCAAGGCCTGCCCGCTCGGTGTCTCGGGCGAGATCCGGCGCCTGCACACGATGGTGTCGCGCCTCGGCGCGAACTGGGATTCGGTGCTGGTGACCGGAGAGTCCGGCGCCGGCAAGGAGGAACTGGCGCGCTGCCTGCATCGCGAGACGACCGGCGTCGACGCGCCCTTCGTGGCCGTCAACGCCGCGTCCCTGCCGGAGTCCCTCATCGAGGCCGAGTTGTTCGGCTACGAGAAGGGCGCGTTCACCGGCGCGACGCGCATGCACCGCGGCAAGTTCGAACAGGCGCACGGCGGGACGCTGTTCCTCGACGAGATCGGCGACATGCCGCTGGCACTGCAGGCGCGTCTGCTGCGTGTGCTGCAGGACCGGGCCGTCACCCGGCTCGGTGGCGAGCAGGCCTTGCCGGTGCAGGTGCGGCTGATCTTCGCGACGCACAAGCGGCTCAACGAAGAGGTGCGCGCCGGGCGCTTCCGCGAGGACCTGTACTACCGCATCAACGTCGTGCACCTGCGCGTGCCGCCGCTGCGCGAGCGGCCCGAGGACGTGCCGTGGCTGGCGCAGCGCTTCATCGTGGCCTGGAACGCGGCGCACCCTGCCGCACCGCGTACGCTGGGCACCGACGCCGAGCAGGCGCTGATGCGTCGCGCCTGGCCGGGCAACGTGCGCGAGCTGCGCAATGCGATCGAACGCGCCTGCCTGCTGTCGGAGTCCGACCGCATCGAGACGTCGCTCCTGCGCGAGGACACCGGCAGCGACGACGCCCCTCCGGCCGCGCCGGACAGAGCGTCGACCGAGTCACCGATGCCGCGGCTCGAGGAGTTCCTGCGCCTGCAGGAACGCGAGTTCATCCGCCAGGCGCTGCAGCGTCACGACTTCCAGATCGGCGTCACCGCCGATGCACTGGGCATCAGTCGAAAGAGCCTCTGGGAGCGCATGAAGCGCCTGGCGATCGGGTGAGCGTCGGCTCGCGCATCAGGTGGCGGCGGACGCCGCAGGCTCCCTGCGCACGAGTCGCTGCAGCGCGGCGATGCCCACGGGAGGCTGGGGAACCCAGGGCACGACGTAGGTTCGCTTCGCCAGTCCGTCCGCGACACGGGCGAGCTGTGCGGCCTCGCCGGACAGGCGTGCCGCCAGCACCGGGTCTCGCGTGCCTGACGCCGCGAGGCTGCGATTCACGACCCAGGCAAAGGGTTCGATGCGGGCACGCCGCAGGTCTTCCTGCAGCCCGGCAGCTTCCGACACCGGCGTCACCTCCGGCAGCGTGACGAGCACGATGCGCGTGTAGTCCGGGTCCTGCAGGCGCATCAGCGGCGTGACCACACGCGCCGCGGTCGACGCCTCGAACTCGCGCGTCATCTGGCGGTGGTAGGCGCCGGTGGCATCCATCAGCAGCAGCGTGTGGCCGGTCGGTGCGGTGTCGAGCACGACGAAGGCGCTGCGTGCCTCGCTGACGATGCGCGAGAAGGCGTGGAACACCGCCACCTCCTCGGTGCACGGTGAGCGCAGGTCCTCCAGCAGCAGTGCGCGCCCGGCCTCGTCGAGGTCCCGCCCGCGGCTGGCCACGATCTTGTCGACGTAGCGCTGCGTCTCCGCGACCGGATCGATGCGGTCGACCTGCAGGCCCGGCACGCTGCCCTCGAGCGTGGCGGCCAGGTGGGCTGCGGGGTCGGTGGTGGACAGGTGCACCGTCCTGCCGCGTTCGGCGAGCGCGACGGCCAGGGCAGCGGCGATGGTGGTCTTGCCCACGCCGCCCTTGCCCATCACCATGACCAGGCCGCGGTCCTTGCGCGCCAGTTCGTCGGCCAGAGCCTGCAGCGACGCGACGTCGTTCAACGTCGGCATGGCCGCAGCGCTCGTCCGCGGCGGCCCACGATCCGGCTCCAGCAGGGCGCGCAGCGCGGGCAGGCCGACCATGTCGAAGGGGCGCAGGGGCACGCGGTCCTGCGGCAGGCCCGCGAGGCTCGCCGGCATCGCCGCGAGCGCCGCCTCGCCGAGCGCCTGCAGCGCACCGGCCACGTCGTCGCCCGCGGCCGTGGCCCGGAAGACGGCGTTCACCACCAGGCGCTGATTGCCCAGTCCCAGGTCCAGCAGTTCTGCGTGGGTGCGCGCGGCCTCGTGCAAGGCTGCGCGATCGGCGCGTGTCACGAGCACGATGGCGGTGTGCGCAGGGTCCGCGAGCGCGGCCAGACCGGCGCGGAAGCGCTGCTCCTGCATCTTCAGCCCCGAGTGCGGCCCCAGGCAGGAGGCACCGCGGTCGTTGTCTTCGAGGAAACCCGTCCAGGCCTTGGGCAGGCTCAGCAGGCGCAGCGTGTGGCCGGTGGGTGCGGTGTCGAAGATGACATGGTCGTAGCCCTCGGCGTCGCCCGCCAGCAGGCCGATGAATTCGTCGAAGGCGGCGATCTCCGTGGTGCAGGCGCCGGAGAGCTGCTCGCGCACGGTGCCGCGCTCGGCGTCCGTGCTCCCGGGCGGCATCTGGTCGATCACGCGCAGCCGGTAGGCCTCGGCGGCCGCATCGGGATCGATGTTCAGCGCATCGAGGCCCGGCGCGCCCGGGATGGCCCGCGGCCGGTCCGACAAGGCGACACCGAGCATCTCGTCGAGGTTGGAGGCCGGGTCGGTGCTGACCAGCAGGACACGCTGGCCCGCGTCGGCGAGCGACAGCGCACAGGCGCAGGCCAGCGAGGTCTTGCCCACGCCGCCCTTGCCGGTGAAGAAGAGGAAGCGCGGTGGGTCTTGCAGCAGTGAGAGCGTGATGGCGATGTCCTCCGGGATGGTCTGTCGACGCGAAGCCACCGCCGAAGGATGCCGCCACACGCCGCGCCGCCCCTGCGATGGATCAAGTCCCCCGTTGCGCGCCGCTCAGGGTCGGGATCGCTCCGGAGCCATCGCGTGCGATCCGGCGGTCGCGGCCGCCGGGCTTCGCAGCCAGAGCAGCGCGGCAAGGGCCGTCAGGCCCAGCGCCGCAGTGAGCCACAGGGCACCGGCGTGCAGCCGATCGAGCACCAGTCCGAACAGGAAGGGTGCCATGGCCTGCGCCACGCGCGCCGGCAGCATCAGCCAGCCCTGGCGTGCGCCGTAGCCCGTCGGCCCGAACAGCACCAGGGGCAACGTGCCCTTGGCGATCGTCAGGATGCCGTTGCCCGCGCCGTGCAGCACGGCGAACAGCGGTGCCACGGCCGGTCCCGCGAGCAGCAGGGCCGCGGCCCCGATCGGATGCGCCAGCGCGGCCAGCCGCGCCGACAGCAGCGGGTGCACGCGGCGCAGCAAGCCGAACTCGAGCAGTCGCCCTGCCACCTGGGCCGGGCCGACCAGGGCGCCCACCGCCACGGCGACGGCGAGGCTGGCGCCGGCCGCCTGCATCAGGCGCGGCAGGTGCGCGGCCATGGCGGTGCTGATGAACCAGGTCGCCGCGAACACGAAGGCCAGCAGGATGCTCGTCAGCCGGGCCGATGGTGCGTCCGGCGACGCAGCGGCGCTGGGTGGGGGCATCGGCAGTTGGCTGCCCTCGCCGTGCGGCATCGCGCGGGCACTCGGCAGCCAGGCATTGAGCGGCAGCCCCACCAGCAGATGCAGGCCGGCCCAGGCGAAGCAGGCCTCTCGCCAGCCGAAGCGGGCTTCGAGCCAGGCCGTCAGCGGCCAGCCGACCGTGCTCGCGAAGCCTGCCATCAGCGTGATGCCGGTGATCGCGTTGCGCGAGTCGTGACCGTACAGGCGCACGAGGGACGCGAAGGCCGCCTCGTACAGCCCGCTGCCCATCGCGATGCCCATCAGGGCCCAGGCC
This sequence comes from Piscinibacter defluvii, assembly GCF_004011805.1. Classification (GTDB taxonomy): domain Bacteria; phylum Pseudomonadota; class Gammaproteobacteria; order Burkholderiales; family Burkholderiaceae_C; genus Piscinibacter; species Piscinibacter defluvii. The sequence goes on along the minus strand of NZ_RCHJ01000034.1, from coordinate 17,430 downwards.
GCAAACAAGGCTGGCGCGCTGTCGGCCATGCCGAGCGCGACGAGCGCGGCGGCGAACAGCACACTCGTGCCCATCAGCACGGGCCGGCCGCCATGGTGGTCGATCAGGCGGCCCGACCACGGGCCGACGATGGCGGAGACGACCAGCGCCGCCGAGAAGGCTGCGAAGACCGTCGGCGTGGCGACGCCGAGGTCGCGTGCCATCGGTGCCGCGAGCATGGCCGGCAGGTAGTACGAGGACGCCCAGGCCAGCGTCTGGGCCAGGCCCAGCGGGACAACGGTGCGGGCCTGGGCGGACTCGTTCATGGCGCCGGCTCAGCCGCAGCAGCGGGCGGCAGCTGGCGCCTTCTGCGCAGGCACGGCCACGGGGACGGGCTCGCCGTTCCCGCAGCAGGCCGTGCCGCCCTTGCCGGCATCGGCAACACCCAGGCCGCACACCCCTGTCTCCGGCAGTTCCAGCTCGACACGCTCGGCGGCCGCCAGGTCACCGGCGATGGCGGCAACGACCGATCGTGCCTGCTCGAAGCCGGTGGCCATCAGGAAGGTCGGGGCGCGGCCGTAGCTCTTGACGCCCAGCGTGTAGAAGCCGGGCTCCGGGTGCGCCAGCTCGTGATGGCCGTGCGGGCGCACCGTGCCGCAGCTGTGCAGGTTGGGATCGATCAGCGGGCCGAGCGCTTCGGTGGACTCGAGCCACGGATCGAGCTTCAGGCGCAGCTCGCCGACCATCGCGAGGTCGGGGCGCTGGCCGGTCGCGCAGACGATCTGGTCGATGCCTTCGAGCACCACGGGCTGGCCCTCGGTGTCGAGGCCCCGCACGGTGAGCGTGGCGCCGGTGCGTGCCACTTCGGCGATGCGCAGGCCGCTGACGAACGCCATGCGGCCGCTGTCGCGCAGCGACTTCAGCGCCGAGCCGAGTTGCCCGCGTGCGGGCAATGCGTCGGCGTCGCCGCCTCCGAAGACACGGGTCAGCACCGGCGAGCGCACGGCCCACGCGAGGCGCGTGCCCGGCGCCGCCTCGGCCAGTTCGGCCAGTGCCAGCAGTGCATTCGCCGCCGAGTGCCCGGCGCCGACGACCAGGGTGCGCCGGCCGGCATAACGCGCGCGGTCGCGGCCCAGCACATCGGGAATGCCATAGAAGATGGCTGAAGCGTTCTCGCGCTCGCCGATCGCCGGCAGGCCGTTCGCGCCCAGCGGGTTGGGCGTGGACCAGGTGCCGCTGGCATCGATCACGGCGCGGGCACGGAACTCGACCGGCTGGCCGTTGCGTTCGGCGCGGATCACGAAAGGCGCGCTCTCGCGGCCGGTGGTCTTGACCTTGTCGAAGCCTTCGCGGCTGATGGCCGTGACCTTCGTGTTCAGGTGCAGCGCTCGATGCACGGCCGGCAGTGCCGCATAGGGCTGCAGCACGCGCTCGACGATCTCGCCGGCCAGCGGCAGTTCGTCGGGGTTCGGGGCGGTCCAGCCCGTGCCGTCGAGCTGCGCGGCCATCGCGGGGTCGACGTTGTAGCGCCAGGGCGAGAACAGGCGCACGTGGCCGTAGTCGCGCAGGCTGGTGCCGACGCTGTCGCCGGCTTCGAGCAGCAGCGGCTCGATGCCACGTTCGATCAGGCGCGCCACGGCGGCCAGGCCCACCGGGCCGGCGCCGATCACGGCGACCGGCAGGTCGGTGCGGGGCGCCTTCGTCTCCGCCAGCGTCAGCGACATGAAGACGGCGCAGGCCGGGCAGGCGCCCTGGAGTTCGGCCGAGGCCTTGAGGGCTTCGGGGGCCTCCGCGATCTTCCCGCGCTTGAAGCCGTAGCGGGCGAAGTACTCGGGCGCCGTGACGGTGAGCAGGTAGAGGCGGCGGATCTGCCGGCGCGAGGCTTCGAGCAACAGGCGCTCGACCAGCAACTGGCCGATGCCGCGGCGCTGCAGGCCGGGCGCGACGGCGACCGATCGCAGCAGTGCGATGTCGCCATAGACCTCGGCGCCGGCGCAACCGACGACCTCGCCGTTGCTCACGGCCAGCAGGTAGGTGGGCAGGTGCTGGCGCGCGCCCTCGGTGGGCAGCTTGTTCGCCAGCAGCAGCGCCTCGACGGCGGGCCAATCGGCCGCGCCGGCCTGCCGCAGCGAGACGTTCCTGTTCAGCAGCATGACTTTCCCACCTTGGTACGTGCCGAGGCCTGTGGCGCAGGGCAGCAGGAGGCGATGTCGATGTCCTCGCGCAGGGCCTTCAGCAGGATCAGCAAGGACTTCTCGACGCTGGCGCGGTCGCGCTCGCTCAGGTGTTCGAGCACGCGCGCCGCGTGGTTGTCGAGCGTGGCGTTGAGTTCGCGCACGCGCTCTTCGCCATCGGCGGTGAGCGTGACGAGCCAGCTTCTCGCGTCGAGCGGATTCGGTTCCTTCGTCGCCCAGCCACGTTCGACCAACCCCTCGACGGCCCGCGACACCCAGCTCTTCTCCAGGCTCAGGCGCGCGCCGATCTCGTTGAGCGGCAGAGGCCCGGAACGCCCGAGCTCGACGAGCAGGTGGCACTGCGTGGTGCTGGTGCGGCAGCACTCGGCCACGGCGCGCTGCGCGCGCGTGTAGAGGCGCGCCACCTCGCGCAGCAATTCGCCGGGCAGTTGCGCTTTCGACAGGGCGGTGTTCATGTGGTTGTGGATAGCAACGATATGCGCGCACCTTAGGCTCGTCTCGGCCGGTTGTCAATAGCAACTACATGCGCGGGCCTGGGTCGGAGACCGCCGGCCCGACAGGCCTCAGGGATACGACGCGAAACGCTGGTCGGATCCGCCTTCAAGGCGTAAAACCCCAGGCGCGCCGGTGTGTCGTCACGTGGATCACACGTCGTTGCCGCGCCGGGTGACGCTCGTACGCTCGCGACACGGAGGTCACGATGCCCGACACCTACCGATCCTGCAGGACGTGCCACACGGCGACAACGCTGCGGAGGCTCGAACCGGCCACCGGCGACGAGAAGGCCTTGAGCGTGACTGTGCAAGGCTTGAACGTGCTGGTTTGCTCCAACGGACACAAGCAGTTCCTCGACGCCGAGTTTCCGCTGAGGCTGCTGAACCGGCTTGAAGAGGACGAAGCGAAGCTGCCGGCTGGCGAGGAGAAGGGCGTACTGGTCTTCAAGCACTTCTTCTGCCGGGACTGCGGTCGCGAGCTCGAACCCAAGCCGGATCACCGCCACAGCTTTGACATCAAGCCTGCCCTGCCCGATCAACCGGACCTCAGGATCGACCTGACCGCGGCGGTCTACCACTGCACCGGCTGCGGCAAGGAGCAATTGCACTCTCTCGCCGAACTGCGCAAGCTGACGCCGACGGCATTGGTGCGAGCGTTCCAGGCCGCTGGTGTGCAGAGCGGCTAGGCGTCGTCCCGCTCGGGGATCAACCCGCGGGCGCGGGAACGACTGCGCCGAAGTCCAGGCAGCGAACCGGTCGCCCTGGTGACTTGCCGGGCGGAAGCCGATTCCGCGCGCCTCTGTCGCGCCTTGCTCACGTCGCAGCCTTGCCAGCGCATCGAATGCGTCTGGGCGAGCGCCTGGGCGTTCTGTCGTCGGCCGATGGTCGCGCGAGCCACTTGTTGTGCGCGATGCAGCGAGCTCAGACCACATCGTCGCAGGGGGTTGACGGCGGGGGTAAAGACTATTTACAGTCCGCGTCCCCCGCTCATCGAGCACCGCTTCCGTCTAGGAGCTTCATCGTGACACCCAGGCACGCCACCAGAACCAACCGACCCATGAAGGGTCTGGTCGCGTTCGTGCGCGCCGCCGCGATGGGGTCGCTGGGCGCATGCGACGTCGCCTTGCATCAGGCCTGTCCGATGGGCTGCCGATTCGAGCCATCCTTTGGCCGCTCGCAGCTTGGTCGGAACGAAGGCCGACTGCATCCGGGAGAGGGCCGCGCGTAGAGGCGCACCCTCCAAGCTCTGCACGCAGAGGCCCGGATTCCGAAAGGATCCGGGCCTTCTTCATTTCTGACTTGAACCGGCCTGCGCATCGGCGCAGACCCGCGATCGATGGATCGCACCACCGGCGACGGTGGGTGCTCTTTGACAACTTGCTGCGAGGCGACCTCGGTACTGGCCGATGGACGACCTCGCAACCTGTGCGGATGTAGCTCAGCAGGCAGAGCGCGACCACGCCATGGTCGAGGCCACGAGTTCGAGACTCGTCATCCGCTCCACTTCGGGTGTGTCCTTTCACACCGTTGCCGCGCGACATGGTGTTGGCGGTGCGGGATGTGCGCGACCCAAGGCCTGAGCCACGTGCAGCGAGACACCACATCCGACGGGATGCTCGCGTTTGGGCACAGCCGAAGTGGATCTCCATCGCCCTCGTAGCTCAGCAGGTAGAGCGGCGCGTTGAAGGCGCGCGCGTCGGGGGTTCGATTCCCTCTTTCGGCGCCAGACAGTCAGAACCTCGTTAGCTCAGCTGGATCAAGAGCGCCGGTCTACGAAGCCGGAGGTCGCACGTTCGAGTCGTGCACGAGGTGCCATCAATGGGTGCGTGGCAGAGTGGCCGATTGCGGCTGCCTGTAAAGCAGTCTCCCACGAGGACACGGTGGTTCGAATCCATCCGCACCCACCAGCCCTACCGGGCTAGCTCAACGGGCAGAGCAGCGGCCTCCAAAGCCGAAGGTTCGCGGTTCGATTCCGTGGTCCGGTGCCAGACATCTCGACGTAGCCAAGTGGTCGAAGGCGGCGGCCTGCAAAGCCGCAGGCGCAAGCCCGCATCCGTTCGAATCGGATCGTCGAGTCCAGGCCTCGTCAGCTCAGCGGACCAGAGCAGCCGGCTTCTACCCGGCGGGTCGGCCGTTCGAATCGGCGACGAGGCACCAGTTCGCTTCCCCGGTACCGCAGATGGCAGAGCAACGTCTTGATAGGGCCGGGGTCGCGGGTACCAGCTTCATCTCGGTGTGGCGCAGTTGGCAGCGCGCGTGTTTCGGGAACACGTGGTCGCAGGTTCGAGACCTGCCACCGAGACCAGACAAGCGTGCGCTTGGGTGTGGCCGTAGCTCAATGGCAGAGCCGTGGGCCGTGAACCCGCTGGTGCCGGTTCGACTCCGGCCGGTCACCCCCAAGCGCATGCCAGGAAATGGCCGGTGGATCGTGCCCACCCCGGACCACTATCGAGATCAGACACAGTTCCTCAGACGTCGATGTTCGCCGCCCGCAGCGCATTGGACTCGATGAAGTCGCGTCGCGGCTCGACCTCGTCGCCCATCAGCATGGTGAACACCCGGTCGGCCTCGATGGCATCGTCGATCTGCACCTTGAGCAGCCGGCGCACGGCCGGGTCCATCGTGGTCTCCCAGAGCTGCTCGGGGTTCATCTCGCCCAGACCCTTGTAGCGCTGGCGGCCCACCGCGTTCTCGGCCTGCTGGATCAACCAGGCCATGGCCTGGCGAAAATCACCGACCTTGGCTTCCTTCAGCTTCTCGCCTTCGCCGCGCTTGACCACGGCCTCGCTGGCCACCAGGCCCTTGAAGGTCTTGCCGGCCGTGGCCAGGGCCTCGTAGTCGGCGCCGTGAATGAAGTCGGCCGTGATCACACTGCTCTTCGCGTTGCCGTGGTGCATGCGGCTGATGCGCAGGTGGTGCTTGTCGGTACGGGTGTCGAACTCGGCCACCACCTCGGCGCCGTGCAACGCCTGCTTCATGGCCAGCGCCGAGGCCTCGGCCGCCTCGAGCGTGTCGAGGTTCAGCTCCAGGCCGTTGGCGAGTGCCCTCAGGGCCTCCACGTCCATCCAGTTCGACAGGCGCTGCACCACGTGGTTGGCCAGCACGTACTGGCGCGCCAGGGTCTCGAGCGCGTCGCCCTGCAGCACGGCCGCGCCGGGCACGCCGGTCTCCAGGCGGGCATCGGTCAGGGCCACGCGCAGCAGGTAGGCGTCGAGCTCGTGGTCGTCCTTCAGGTACTGCTCGGCCTTGCCGAGCTTGACCTTGTAGAGCGGCGGCTGCGCGATGTAGACATGCCCGCGCTCCACCAGCTGCGGCATCTGGCGGTAGAAGAAGGTCAGCAGCAGGGTGCGGATGTGGGCGCCGTCCACGTCCGCGTCGGTCATGATGATGATGCGGTGGTAGCGCAGCTTGTCGACGTTGAAGTCCTCGCTGCCGATGCCGGTGCCCAGCGCGGTGATGAGCGTGAGGATCGCGTCGCTGGACAGCAGCTTCTCGTAGCGTGCCTTCTCGACGTTCAGGATCTTGCCGCGCAGCGGCAAGATCGCCTGGAACTTGCGGTCGCGGCCCTGCTTGGCCGAGCCGCCGGCGGAATCACCCTCGACGATGTAGATCTCCGAGAGCGCCGGATCCTTCTCCTGGCAATCGGCCAGCTTGCCGGGCAGGCCCATGCCGTCGAGCACGCCCTTGCGGCGCGTCATCTCGCGCGCCTTGCGAGCCGCCTCGCGGGCGCGCGCGGCCTCGACGATCTTGCCGCAGATGATCTTGGCGTCGTTCGGGTTCTCGAGCAGGTAGTCGGTGAGCGCCTTGCTCACCACGTCTTCCACCGGGCCGCGCACCTCGCTGGAGACCAGCTTGTCCTTGGTCTGGCTGCTGAACTTGGGCTCGGGCACCTTCACGCTGAGCACGCAGCACAGGCCTTCGCGCATGTCGTCGCCGGCGATCTCGACCTTGGCCTTCTTCGCGAGCTCGTTGTCCTCGATGTACTTGTTGATGACCCGCGTCATCGCGGCGCGCAGGCCGGTGAGGTGGGTGCCGCCGTCGCGCTGCGGGATGTTGTTGGTGAAGCACAGCACCGATTCGCTGTAGCCGTCGTTCCACTGCATCGCCACCTCGGTGGTGATGGTGGTGCCCTGGTCGCTGTTCTTCTCGCCGGTGGCATGGAACACGTTGCCGTGCAGCACCTTCTTGCCGGTGTTGATGAACTCGACGAAGCCCTTCACGCCGCCGGCGAAGGCAAAGTTGTCTTCCTTGTTGTTGCGCTCGTCGACCAGGCGGATCTTCACGCCGTTGTTCAGGAAGCTCAGCTCGCGCAGGCGCTTGGCCAGCACGTCGTAGTGGAAGTCGACGTTGCTGAAGATCTCCTCATCGGGCAGGAAGTGCACCTCGGTGCCGCGCTTCTCCGTCTCGCCGATGATCTTCATCGGCGACACCTCGAAGCCCTCGCGCTGCTCGAGCACACGCTCCTGCGGCACGCCCTTGCGGAACTCCATGAAGTGCACCTTGCCCTCGCGGCGCACCGTCAGCCGCAGCCACTTCGACAGTGCGTTCACGCAGCTCACGCCCACGCCGTGCAGGCCACCCGAGACCTTGTAGCTGTTCTGGTTGAACTTGCCGCCGGCGTGCAGCTCGGTCAGCGCGATCTCGGCCGCGCTGCGCTTGGGCTCGTGCTTGTCGTCCATCTTCACGCCCGTCGGGATGCCGCGGCCGTTGTCGATGATGGACATCGAGTTGTCGGTGTGGATCGTCACGAGGATGTCGTCGCAGTAGCCCGCGAGCGCCTCGTCGATCGAGTTGTCGACCACCTCGAACACCAGGTGGTGCAGGCCGGTGCCGTCGGAGGTGTCGCCGATGTACATGCCCGGGCGCTTGCGCACCGCCTCCAGCCCTTCGAGGATCTGGATGCTGTTCTCGCCGTAGCCGTCGACGGGCTTCGGGGCGTTCTCGGGGGTGTTCGGAAGGTCGCTCATCACAGCTTTCGCACCGGGGTCGCCGGTCGGGAGAAACGCGCAAGCGGGCCGCAGCCCGCTCGCTCAGGGTCGGCCAGGTCGGGCCTCAGATCCTCATCGGCATCACCACGTACTTGAAGCCGGCCTGCTCGGGCACGGTGATCAGCGCGCTCGAGTTGGTGTCCTGCAGGTCCACGCGCACCATCTCCTGGCTCATGTTGGTGAGCGCGTCGATCAGGTAGGTCACGTTGAAGCCGATCTCGATGGTGTCGCCCGCGTAGTCGACCTCGAGCTCTTCCTTGGCCTCTTCCTGCTCGGCGTTGCTCGAGGCGATGCGCAAGATGCCGGGCTCGATGTTGACACGCACGCCCTTGAACTTCTCGCTGGTCAGGATGGCGGCGCGCTGCAGGCTCGCCAGCAGCGGCGCGCGGCCGAGTGTCACCGAGTTCTTGTGGTTCTTCGGGATCACGCGGTTGTAGTCCGGGAACTTGCCCTCGACCAGCTTGGTGACGAACTCCATGCCGCTGAACACAAACTTGGCCTGGTTGCCGGCGAAGCGCATCTCGATCGGCGTGTCCTCGTCCTTGAGCAGGCGCTGCAGCTCGAGCACGGTCTTGCGCGGCAGGATGACCTCCTGCTTGGGAATCTCGACGTCCAGCGTGGCCTGCGCCAACGCGAGGCGGTGGCCGTCGGTGGCCACCAGGGTGAGATTCTTGCCCTCCGCGACGAACAGGATGCCGTTGAGGTAGTAGCGGATGTCGTGCACCGCCATCGCGAAGTGCACCTGGTTGATCAGGCCCTTCAGCGTCTTCTGCGGCACGCTGAACATCGGACCGAAGTCGGCGGCCTCCTGCACCAGCGGAAAGTCGTCGGCCGGCAGCGTCTGCAGCGTGAAGCGGCTCTTGCCGCCTTGCAACGTCAGCTTGTTCTGCGCGCTCGAGAGCGTGACGGTCTGGTCAGCCGGCATCGAACGCAGGATGTCGATCAGCTTGCGCGCGCCGACGGTGGTAGAGAAGTTGCCCGCATCGCCGTCGAGATCGGCCGTGGTGCGCACCTGGATCTCCAGGTCGCTGGTGGTCAGCTCCACCTGGGCGCCCGTCTTGCGGATCAGCACGTTGGCCAGGATGGGCAGGGTGTGCCGCCGTTCCACGATGCCGGCCACCGCCTGCAGCGCGCCGAGGACTTTTTCCTGAGTTGCCTTCAAGACAATCATGTGAACCTCTTAAGCTGGTCGTTTTAGTAGAGGGCGGCCGTTCCTGTGGAAAGGCGGATTTTCGCTTGTCCGGACAAGGGTTTGCCGGCGCCAAACCCTGTGGGCGGGGCACCTGGCACGGGGCGGACGAAAACCGCACAACCCGGCGCCGGGCGCTGCCGCTGTGGATGAGTGCCGGCTTGTTCGATGGTTGTCCCCAGGCTTGTCACTTGACATTCGCTGCGTGCGCGGGCCTCAGCCCTTGAGGGTCTGTTCCAGCACGTGCAGCTGCTGGTTCAGTTCGGCGTTCTTCTGCCGCTCGCCCGAGATCTTGCGCACCGCGTGCAGCACCGTCGTGTGGTCGCGCCCGCCGAACAGTTCGCCGATCTCGGGCAGGCTCTTCTGCGTCATCTCCTTGGCCAGGTACATCGCGATCTGGCGCGGCCGGGCGATGCTGGCCGGGCGCTTCTTCGAGTACATGTCGGCGACCTTGATCTTGTAGAAGTCAGCCACCGTCTTCTGGATGTTCTCCACGCCGATCTGCCGGTTCTGGATCGACAGCAGGTCCTTCAGCGCCTCGCGGGCGAGCTGGATGTTGATGTCCTTGTGGCTGAAGCGCGAGTAGGCCAGGATCTTGCGCAGCGCCCCTTCCAGTTCGCGCACGTTGGCGCGCACGTTCTTGGCCACGAAGAAGGCCACGTCCTCGGGCATCGGCGAGGCCTCCTGCTCGGCCTTGCGCATCAGGATCGCGACGCGCATCTCGAGCTCGGGCGGCTCGATGGCCACGGTCAGCCCGGCGTCGAAGCGCGAGGTCAGGCGCTCGTCGATGTCGACCAGGCCCTTGGGGTAGGTGTCGCTGGTCATGATGATGTGCGCCCGCTTGGCCAGCAGCGCCTCGAAGGCGTTGAAGAACTCCTCCTGGGTGCGCTCCTTGCCGGCGAAGAACTGCACGTCGTCGATCAGCAGCAGGTCGAGCGAGTGGTACTTGGCCTTCAGCTCGTCGAAGGTCTTGCGCTGGTAGTTGCGCACGACGTCGGTGATGAACTGCTCGGCGTGCAGGTACAGGATGCGGGCATCGGGCCGGTCGGCCAGCAGCGCGTTGCCGACGGCGTGGATCAGGTGTGTCTTGCCCAGGCCGACCCCGCCGTAGATGAAGAGCGGGTTGTACATCTGCCCCGGCGCGCCGGCCACGTGCAGCGCGGCGGTGCGGGCCATCTGGTTGGCGCGGCCCGGCACCAGCGTGTCGAAGGTCAGCGAGGGGTTCAGGCGCGAGCGCGTGGCGGCGATCGAGGCAGGCGACGGCGCGGCACTGCTGCGCGGGGCCGGTTCCGGGGCCGCCGTGCGGGGCGCGCCGTCACCACCGTTGGCCGCGGCGAGCGCCTGGATCGGCGTCAGCGGGCCGGCCGGAGCGGCCAGGCCGGGCCGGCCAGTGGTGGCACCGTCGCGTGGGGCCAGCGTCACGTCCAGGCGCACCGGCTTGCCGGCCAGCTCCGAGAGAACGGATTCGATGCGCCCGGCGTACTGGTTGCGGATCCAGTCGAGCTTGAAGCGGTTGGGGACCCGCACGGTCACGACCGCCCCAGCCTCCCCCTGCTCCGTGACCTCGGCAGGCGGCAGCGGGCGGATCCAGGTGTTGAACTGTTGCTCGGGCAGTTCGGCGGCGAGTCGCTCGCAGCCACGCTGCCACAGGTCGGCGCTCATGCTGTGGAAAAGTTCTTCTCGGAGCAGGCGGATTGTAGCCATGCCGGGCCGGCGCGGAAGCGGTTATCCACAGCAAGGCGCCGCGGCCGAGCGGAGGCAAGACCCTGGCCGAATCGGGCTAAGTCATTGACCTGGAACGAAAACCTTGCTGTAATCGCGGGTTCGCCGGGGCATTCCCGGTGGGTCGGGACGACCGACTTCCGGAACGTACAACCGACAGAACAGTCGACAGAACAGCCGACAGAAGAGCAGCCATGAAACGCACCTACCAAGCCTCCAAGGTCCGCCGGGCCCGCACGCACGGGTTCCTCGTGCGCATGAAGACCCGTGGCGGCCGTGCCGTCATCAACGCCCGCCGAGCCAAGGGCCGCAAGCGCCTGTCGGTCTGAGGCGCCGACGCCCGACGCTCCCGGCCCGCGCCCGGCCACCGAGTTCCGCGTGATCGACCGGATCGTGCGCTCCGTGGACTTCGAACGGGTCCTGCGTTGCCCGCCGCGCAGCCGCAGCGCGCATTTCGCGCTGCATCACCTGGCCGGGTCGCCCACCACGCGATCGAAAGCGCTTCCAAGGCTCGTGGCGAACGACTTGTCAACAGGGCATGTCCCGGTTGTCGGAGCCACTGTGGATGACTCGCCCGCCGCAGGCCGTTCGGCGCAGCGCTGGCTGGGCATCGTGCTGCCCAAGCGGCATGCCCGGCGAGCCGTGACGCGCAGCCTGCTCAAGCGACAGATCCGCCAGGCCCTGGTGGCCCGTGAAGCCCGCCTGCCCGGTGGCCTGTGGGTGGTCCGGCTGCGCGCCCCGTTCGACCGCGAGCGTTTCCCGAGCGCCGCGTCGCAGGCCTTGCGCGAGCATGCCGGGGCCGAGCTGGCTCGCCTGCTGGACGGCGCCGAGCACGCCGGCCCCTGAATCGGAGACGCCATGATGCCGGCCGCACTGCGGGCCCTGCGTGACCTGCCGCGTCGTTGCCTGATGCTGCTGGTTCGCGGCTACCGGTTGTTCTTGAGCCCATGGCTGGGCAGTGCCTGCCGCTTCGAGCCGACTTGTTCGGCCTATGCGCTGGCCGCGCTGGAACGGCACGGCGCGGCAGCGGGAAGCTACCTGGCCGCCGCACGTGTGCTGCGCTGCCATCCCTGGTGCGAGGGCGGGCTCGACCCGGTGCCCGCGCGGGTGCCCGGGCTGTTCCGCCGCTTTGCCGACCCCGCCTCCCTTTCCGACCAGAGTCCTCCATGACCGATATGCGCCGCACCCTGCTGTGGGTGGTGTTCTCGATGTCGCTCGTCCTGATCTGGGACGCATGGAATCGGCACAACGGCCAGCCCTCGCTGTTCGGGCCGCCGCCGGCCCGTCCTGCCGCCAGCGCGCCGCCGGCTGCCGCCACCGGCACCGCCGCCCTGCCCGCGCCGACCGCCGGCACCACCGGTGCGGCGACCGCGCCGGGGGCCGTGCCGGCCGGCACGGCGGCGCCGGCCGTTGCCGTGCAACCGGTGACCGTGACCACCGACGTGGTGAAGGCGACCCTGGACCCGACCGGCGGCACGCTGGTGCACCTGGAGCTGCTCGGCTACCACGACCAGAACGACCGGACGAAGAACGTCACCTTGTTCGACCGCTCGGCTCAGCGCATGTACGTGGCCGAGACCGGGCTGATCCCGCCCGCCGGCGGGACCACCCTGCCGAATCACCAGACGCCGATGACGCTGCTTCCCGGCGAAACGACGCTGAAGGAGGGCAGCAACACGCTCGAAGTGAAGTTCGAGTCGCCCGAGGTCGGCGGCGTGCAGCTGGTCAAGACCTACACCTTCCGCCGCGGAGACTACGTGGTCGGCGTGAGGCACGAGGTGGTCAACCGCTCCGGCAGCGCCATCAACCCTCAGCTGTACCTGCAGCTGGTGCGTGACGGCAACCCGCCACCGGGCGAGTCGAAGCTCTACTTCACGTTCACGGGACCGGCGGTCTACACCGACGAAGCCAAGTTCCAGAAGGTCGAGTTCAGCGCGATCGAGAAGCGCGAGGCAGGTGACAAGCAGGGCCACGCGACCAGTGCCGACAACGGATGGGTGGCGATGGTGCAGCACTACTTTGCCTCGGCCTGGCTGGTCGATGGCGGTATTGGTGCCAAGGTGCCGCGCGAGTTTTATTCCGGCAAGCTCGACATGCCCAACCCGACGACCGGTCAGAACGCCCGTGTCTACCGGATGGGCATGTTCCTGCCCGTCGGCGAGGTCGCGCCGGGCTCGAGCAAGGCCTTCGAGTCGCAACTGTTCGCCGGCCCGCAGGAGGAGAACAAGCTCGCCGCCCTGGCCCCCGGGCTCGAGCTGGTGAAGGACTACGGCTGGTTCACCATCCTCGCCAAGCCGCTGTTCTGGTTGCTGACCCAGCTGCACAAGCTGATCGGCAACTGGGGCTGGGCGATCGTCGCCCTGGTGGTGGTGCTGAAGGTGGCGTTCTACTGGCTCAATGCCAGCGCCTACCGCTCGATGGCCAAGATGAAGGCCATCAACCCGAAGGTGATGGAGATGCGCGAGCGGCTGAAGGACAAGCCGCAGCAGATGCAGCAGGAGATGATGCGCATCTACCGCGAGGAGAAGGTCAACCCGCTGGGCGGCTGCCTGCCGATCTTCGTGCAGATGCCGTTCTTCATCGCGCTGTACTGGGTGCTGCTGTCCAGCGTCGAGATGCGCAACGCGCCGTGGATCGGCTGGATCCACGACCTCTCGGCGATCGATCCGTACTACATCCTGCCCCTGCTGATGACCGGCACCAGCCTGCTGCAGACCTGGCTGAACCCGACCCCGCCGGACCCGGTGCAGGCCAAGATGATGTGGATCATGCCGCTGATGTTCTCGGTGATGTTCTTCTTCTTCCCGGCCGGCCTGGTGCTGTACTGGCTGACGAACAACATCCTGTCGATCGCGCAGCAGTACCTGATCAACAAGCAGCTGGGCGTGCTCGGCAAGTAGGGGGCCGGTCCCCCCGCCTGGGGGCTGTTGCCGTGCCGGAGCCGGCGCGACGATGGGCGCGACGGTTCCATGCGGGGCATGACCCGGTACGACACGGCGGCATAGCCCCCGCTTCGTGCGCCGGCCGGCTCGGGCGATGCAACGGACCGGCCCGTCCGGGCCGGACGCCATTTCCCCCCGCGCCAACAGCCCGGCGGGGCGCACTCCAGGCGGGTGCGCCCCGCCCGCGGCGACAATCCGCGGCCATGCTGCCGCGCCACCACGATCCCATCGTCGCCGTCGCCACGGCGCCCGGCCGCGGCGCGGTGGGCATCGTGCGTGTCTCCGGGCGCGGTCTGGGGGCGCTGATCGAGGCGCTCTGCGGGCGTAGGCTGGCACCGCGCGTGGCCAGCTACGGCCCGTTCCGCGACGCCGCCGGCCAGCCCATCGACCAGGGACTCGCGATCCACTTTCCCGCGCCCCACTCCTACACCGGCGAGGACGTGCTCGAGCTCCAGGCCCATGGCGGGCCGGTGCTGCTGCAGCTGCTGGTGGCGCGTTGCCTGGAGGCGATGCCGGGTCTGCGCCTGGCCGGGCCGGGCGAGTTCACCGAGCGCGCCTTCCTCAACGGCAAGCTCGACCTGGCGCAGGCCGAGGCCGTGGCCGACCTGATCGACGCCAGCACCGAGGCCGCGGCGCGCTCCGCAGGTCGATCCTTGTCCGGTGCCTTCTCGCACGAGGTCGGCGCGCTGCGCGACCGCCTCGTCGAGCTGCGCATGCTGGTCGAGGCGACGCTCGACTTTCCCGAGGAGGAGATCGACTTCCTCGAGCGGGCCGACGCTGCCGGCCGGCTCGCGCGCGCCATTGCGACGCTGGACGGCGTGCTCGAGCGCGCGCGCAGCGGCGCGCTACTGCGCGAGGGCATGACGGTGGTGATCGCCGGCCAGCCGAACGTCGGCAAGAGTTCGCTGCTGAACGCGCTGGCCGGGGCCGAGCTGGCGATCGTCACGCCGATCCCCGGGACCACGCGCGACAAGGTGCAGCAGACCATCCAGATCCAGGGTGTGCCGGTGCACGTGATCGACACGGCCGGCATCCGCGCGCCGGACGAGGCGCAGGACGAGGTCGAGCGGCTCGGCATCGAACGCACCTGGGCGGCGATCGAGGCCGCCGACGCGGTGCTGCTGCTGCGCGACCTGACGCGTCTCGCCGACCCGGCCCACGCGGCCGCCGACGCCGCGATCCGCGCGCGCCTGCCCGCCACGCTGAGGGAGCGCGGCCGGCTGCTGACCGTGTTCAACAAGGCCGACCTGGCGGACCGGCCGGCGGGCGAAGAGGGCCTCGCCCTGTCGGCCCGCACCGGCGTCGGGCTCGAGGCGCTGCGCGAGCGACTGCTCGAGCTGGCCGGCTGGCATGCGCCGCCCGAGGGCCTGTTCATCGCCCGCACGCGCCATGTGCAGGCGCTGCGCCGCACGCGCGAGCACCTCGGCCGCGCTGCGGAGCTGGCCGAGCGGCACGACGCGGCACTCGACCTGTTGGCCGAGGAGCTGCGCCTGGCGCACGACGCGCTGGGCGAGATCACCGGCCAGTTCAGCAGCGAGGATCTGCTGGGCGAGATCTTCAGCCGCTTCTGTATCGGGAAGTAAAGTCGTGCGCTGCACCGACCGGCGGTCGGCGTCCGCCGATGATCGGTTGAGAGGCCCACGTGCGGGGTCGATAATCGGCGCGGGGCGATTGCGACCCCGTCCACTGCCACCAAGGATCACTCACGATGGACATCACCCGGCTGGTTCAGGCCATGCAGACGCTCAACGCGGAGGACGCCTTCCGCCCGCGGCTGAACCTGGACCAGTGGCGTGTGATCGCGCCCTACCTGACGCGGCACGAGATCCGCGCCGGCGACCTGCTGGTCAAGCAGGGCGACGCCGACCGCACGATGTACATGCTCGCGCAGGGTTCGCTGCAGGTGTTCGTCTCGGGTGGTGCGCCGGGCGCGAACCGCATTGCCATCCTGCGCGCTGGTTCGGTGGTGGGCGAGCCGGGCCTGTTCACCGACGGGCCGCGCATGGCCAACGTCGAGGCCATGACGGTGTGCGAGGTGTGGGCGCTGCGCGGCCCGCGTTTCGAGGAGCTGTGTCAGCGCACGCCGGCGCTCGCGCTCGAGCTGCTACGCGCCGCCGGCAACGTGATGGCCGTGCGCATGCGCGCCAATCTCTCGAAGCAGACGCCTTTCACCTGAAGGCTCAGTGGCCCTCGAACGATACGAGGGTGAACAGCTTCAGCCCGGCCGCACGCAGCTTGTCCGAACCCTGCAGCTCCGGCAGGTCGACGATCGCGGCCCCCTCGATCACCTGGGCGCCGAGCCGCTCGAGCAGGCGCATGCCGGCCATCATGGTGCCGCCGGTGGCGATCAGGTCGTCGATCAGCACGACCCGGTCACCGGGCTGTACCGCGTCGGTGTGCATCTCCACCGTCGCCGAGCCGTACTCCAGTTCGTAGGTCTCCTCCACCGTCGTGAAGGGCAGCTTGCCCTTCTTGCGGATCGGCACGAAGCCGACGTTCAGTTCGTAGGCCAGCACCGACCCGATGATGAAGCCGCGCGCATCGAGCCCGGCGATCGCGCTCGGCCGCACGTCGAAGTAGCGGTGCACGAACTGATCGATCAGCACGCGGAACACCCGCGGGCTCGCGAGCAGCGGCGTGATGTCGCGGAACATCACGCCCGGCGCCGGCCAGTCGGGCACGGTGCGGATGTGGCGCTTGATGTACT
This sequence comes from Piscinibacter defluvii, assembly GCF_004011805.1. Taxonomy (GTDB): domain Bacteria; phylum Pseudomonadota; class Gammaproteobacteria; order Burkholderiales; family Burkholderiaceae_C; genus Piscinibacter; species Piscinibacter defluvii. The sequence goes on along the minus strand of NZ_RCHJ01000034.1, from coordinate 1,214 downwards.
CGGTCGGGCGTTCCAGCTCGTCGTGCATGGTTCTCAACTCCTGCCCAGCAGCTTGGCCTCGGCGAGCGCGAGCGGCTCCGGCAGGCCGGAGAGCACCAGCGTGTCGCCGGCGCCGAGCACCAGGTCGTCGGCCGGCTGGCCGACCGCGCCGGTGGCGCGCCGCACCGACAGCACCGACACGCCCACCGCGTGCAGCGCCTGGGCCGCCAGCGTCTGGCCGATGCTGGCGGCGGCCGGCGGCAGCGTCACGCTGTGCAGGCGCTCGGTCTGCAGCTCGTCGACGGTGTCGTCGTCGGCGCCGTGGAAGTAGCCGCGCAGCAGGTTGTAGCGTGCGTCGCGCTGTTCCTGCACCACGCGCAGCACGCGCCGCATCGGCACGCCCACCAGCGCCAGCGCGTGGCTGGCCAGCATCAGCGAGCCCTCCACGGCCTCGGGCACCACTTCGGTGGCGCCCGCGGCGCGCAGCCGCTCCATGTCGCTGTCGTCGAGCGTGCGCACGATCACCGGCACCTTGGGCGCATGGTCCTGCACCAGGCGCAGGATCTTCAGCGCCGAGGGGATGTCGTGGTAGCTCACCACCACCGCGCTGGCGCGCGCCAGGCCGGCGGCCATCAGGCTCTGCAGGCGCGCCGCATCGCCGAACACGACGCTCTGGCCGGCGGCGGCGGCCTGGCGCACGCGGTCCGGGTCCAGGTCCAGCGCCATGTAGGGAATGCGCTCGAGCTCCAGGATGCGTGCCAGGTTCTGCCCGCTGCGCCCGTAGCCGCAGATGATCACGTGCGCGGCGGTGTTGATCGAGCGCTTGGCGATGGTGGTCATCGCCACCGACTGCATCAGCCAGTCGCTGGCCGACAGCCGCATCACGATGCGGTTGCTGTACATGATCAGCAGCGGCGTGGCCAGCATCGACAGCACCATGCTGGCCAGCACCGGGCTGAGCCATTGCGGGTCGATCAGCGCGTTGGCCGCACCCAGCGTGAGCAGCACGAAGCCGAACTCGCCGGCCTGCGCCAGGTAGAGACCGGTGCGCAGCGCCACGCCCGGCGCGGCGCCGAAGGCACGCGCCAGCGCCGCCACGAGCAGGAACTTCGCCAGCACCGGCCCGAGCGTCAGCAGCAGCACCAGGCCCCACTGGTCGATCACCGGGCGCCAGTCGGGGTCTCCTCGTTTTCAGTGCAATAAGTGACGGTACGCAAAGCTAGCACTGGCGCGGG
>NZ_RCHJ01000033.1 GCF_004011805.1 Piscinibacter defluvii | reverse complement strand
GCGCTCGGCAGCCTCCTGCAGCGCCTGCTGTTCTGCCGGCCGCAGCGTCAGCGGAACGATCTCCTTGAGGCCGCGACGGTGCAGCCGCACCGGCAGCCCGACACGCGTGTCCACCGCCCCATAGGCGCCGCGCGAGCGCACGCACGCGGCGATGACCTCGCCGCTGTCGCGCACCATCGCGCGCACCATCGTCACGGCCGATTCGGCGGGCGAGAAGTACGCACTGCCTTTTTGCAGCAACTTGACTACCTCGCCACCCGACTCCCGTGCCCGCTCGACCAGGGCCTTGAGCGTCTCGGTGTCGAACATCGACTCGATCGGTCGGTCGCCGACGAAGGCCTGGCTGAGCGGGATCACCATCTCGGGACCGTGACTGCCCAGCGCGACTGCACGGACCTCCTGCGGTCGCGCCTTGCCGGTCAAGCCCACGAGCGCACAGAATCTAGCCGAGTCCAGCACACCCGCCATGCCGAGCACGCGCTCATCCGGGAAGCCGGTCTGCTGCGCGGCCAGGTGCGTCATCTCCTCGAGAGGGTTGCTGACGATTACGAGCGTCGCGTTCGGCGCGTGCGTGCGGATGCCGCGGCACACTGACCTCATGATTTCGGCGTTGACTGCGGTCAGGTCGGTCCGGCTCATGCCCGGCTGGCGGGGCTTGCCGGCGGTGATAACGATGTACTCGGCCCCCGCCAGTGCCACGAGGTCATCGCTGCCCGACAGCAGCGTGGAGAAGCCGTACAGGCCGGCGCCATGCCACATGTCCAGCGCAAGCCCGGCCGCCAGCCCCGGCACCACGTCGACAAGCGCCACCTCCGAGAAAAGATCACTTTCGGCCAGCCGCAGGGCCGTCATGGCACCTACGTGGCCGGCGCCGACCACGCCCGCCTTAGGCCGTTGATCGGCCGCTCCGGAAGATTGCGCGCTCGGTCTCAACGCGTTGCGGCGATACAGGGCACCCGACGGCGGCAGCACCAGCGGCCGAGAACCCGTGGCGATGGCCGTCGGAGCCGGAGTCGCGGGGCGTGCGGCGGACACGGGTGCAGGGGCTGGCGAGGCAGCGGGGGACTTCACGACTGGAGCCGAAGTCGACGTCGGCGCAGCAGACGGCGCCGCTGCACCAGATGACGAACCTGCGGCCTCGATGACGACGCCGAGTTCCCGGGCCCGATCGCGGGCCAGCGGCGTTAGGCGATCGCCTGCGGCGAGGATCAGCTTGCCACCTGCGGCTTCGATGTCGGCGGCAGTCAGCATGCGGGCCATCACTTACCCTCCAGTTGCTCGATGCACGAGATGGCCGCGGCAGCGGCTGCCTGCACGTCGCTTTCGGTGCCGGAAATGAACAATCGCCCGAACCGGCCGAGCGCACGCACTTCGACAATCGTGATGTCGGCCGCCTTTTCGGCTTCGTTGGCAGCCAACGAGACATAGGCGGCCGGCGACACCTCGAGCACGTACAGGCTTTGTCCGGGAATGAGCAGGTTGCCCTTTCGCCACTTGTTGATGAGTTGCGCCTGATACGGATTGACGTTCGTCACGAACATCGACGACGCGACCTTCGGTTTGACTCGGTCCGCCTCGGTGAGCTTCAGGTGCTCAAGCACCGCTTGACCGGCGGCCAGCACTTCGGCCTGCGTTCGAGAGTGGATCTCCAGCAGACCGAATTCCCGCTCGACGACCTGCAGCGCCGGCCTTACGTCAGCCGCCTTCAGAGCAATGTCGGCACACCGGAATATCTCGTTCCCAGGCGCCACCTCGATGTAGAGCTCGGACATGCCGGCCACGGGGACGTCGCCCTGACAGGTGGCGGCGACATGCGCCGCCGCCTGCGGCTGCATGCGGTCGACGAAGGCGTAGGTGCGCAGTTGAAAGTTGTCCATGGCTCAGCTCAGTGCAATTCCAAAGGGAGTGATCAGCTCGGCGTGTTCATAGCCCTGGACCTTCCAGCCTAGATATCGCGCGATAACGGCATCGGCGCCGGGGATCTGCAGGGCGCCGCCTGCCAGGTAGACGGTACCGGGGTCCTGTCCGGCGCATTGGCGCCGGACGGACTCGGCGACGCGCTCGATGCCCGGACGCAGCAGTTGCATGACTTCTGCACCGTGCTCGCGCTTGTGCACCTCGGCGACCTCGACAGGAAGCTTCAGTGCGCCGGCGAGGATCAGATCGAGGTGATGGCCACCACCGGCGAAGTCGCTCAGGGTGGCGAGTTCGCCGCCACGGAAGACGCCGACACCGGTCGAGCCGCCACCGACGTCCACCACCGCACCGTCTTTGACTTGCAGAATGGCGTTCGCCGCAGTGACTTCGTCGACGAGGATGCGGCAATCGATCCCCGCCTGCTGAAGCACGAAGGCACAGGCACGGCAGTCGCTCACCGGCACCGTCGGCGGATGCGCGGTCGCCGCTGCTTCGATCTGCGTGCCGAGTGCCGATTCACTGCTGGCCTTCAACTGCCGTACCGCCTGTACTGCGCCATGAAAGTCGACCACGACTCCGTCGCGGACGACCTGGGCGCGGACGAAATCCCAGTAGACGGGCTCGCCCTGCGCGTCCACGGCAGCGATCACGATAGTCGCCGTGCCGAGGTCGACCCCAAAACGCAGCGGCCCCTTCGGCTTCGATGGCTCGCGCAGCCGCACGGCAGCGCTGTCCAGGAAGCGCTGCGCATGCGCCAATCCAGTGTCGGCCCGGGTTCGACTGAGCATCTACAGCCCCATCGTCGGCAAGTAGATGTCGCGCCAGGGGCGGTTCTGGTGGGCGACGCGCTTGATGTTGATGAGGTGCATCGGTGTCACGTTGTCCGACACGATCGAGCCGCTCCAGGTGCCCGTGCCCAGCATGAACGACGGGTCGGTCCCGGCGCTGAACCCCATTCCGCCGAGCAGGCTCGGCGTGTTGACGACGACGCGCGAGGCCGGCAGTTCCGACATGCGTGCGACCATCTCGGCGTCCTGGCCGTGCAGACCGAGCGTGTGACCCTCGCCGCCAAAGGCCAACACCTCGCGGCAGCGCTGATGCGCTGCGCCAAGATCGCGTGTCCGATAGAACGACAGCACGGGTCCGAGGATCTCGGCCGACAGCGGTGTCTGGGGGCCCACGTCGTCCAGCGCGGCGCCGAGCACCTTCGTCCCGGGTGGCACGTTCATGCCGATGCGCCGGGCAAGCGTGATCGCGGTCTGACCGACGGCCTCCGGATTGAGCGCCCCGCGTCCAATAAACAACAACTCGGTAAGCCGGCGCTGCTGCTCGGCGTCGAGGAACACGGTGCCGTGCTGCTCGAAGGCCTGGATGGCGGCGTCGGCGATCGGCTCATCGAGCACCACCGACTGCTCCGCAACGCAGGCGGTGCCGTTGTCGAACGACTTCGACGTGATGACCATCAGCGCCGCTTCCGACACGTCCGCCACCGAACGATGGATGTAGACCGGGACGTTGCCGGCGCCGACGGCCAGCGTCGGCTTGCCCGAGGAGTAGGCGGCCCGGACCATCGCAGCCCCGCCGGTCGCCATAACGAGCGCGGTGTCGCGGTGCGCCATTAACTCGCGCGTGGCGGGCAGCTGGCCGCCCGACAGGCACTGCAGCAGGCCGATCGGCGCGCCGGCGCGCTCGGCCGCCTCGGCCATGATCTCCACGGTCCGCACGCAGCACTTCGCCGCCCGCGGATGCGGCGCGCAGACGATCGCGTTGCCCGCCTTGACCGCCGCCAGGCACTTGAAGATCGTCGTCGAGGTGGGATTGGTCACCGGGATGATCGCGGCGATCACGCCCATCGGCGCGCCGATCGCCGTCACGCGTGCCACCTCGTCGGTCCACAGCACGCCCAAAGTGCGCATTTTCTTCATCGCATGCGCGCAGAACTTGGCGTTAAAGAGGTTCTTGAGGATCTTGTGCTCGTACACCCCGTAGCCGGTCTCATCGACCGCCAGGCGCGCCAGTTCCGCCGCGGCCACCTCGGCAGCATGGCCCATGGCATCGACGATTCGGTCGGCCTGCTCCTGGGTGACACCCTGGAAGGCCTCGAAGGCTTGGCGGGCGAGCTGCGCCTTGGTGCGCGCCTCGCCGATCGCCACGAGTTCTGGATCTAGGAAGTTGAAGTCGGTCACATCGTCACCTGCTGCTCGTCGGCTGCTGCAACCCGCGAAGCCGGGCGACGTCTTCGCGGATCAGGCCGCGGACGATCGCCTTGAACTTGTGGTCGTGGCAGTGCCGTATCGCCCACAGGGTGCGCAGGCAGTCGCGCGCCCTTTCGCGAACGCTTGTCGCCATTGCGCAAGCGCATCAGCGCGGCTTGGGCAGGATGCCTTCAACGTCTTCGTGCGGGCGCGGGATCACGTGCACCGAGACGATCTCGCCAATCTTCCCGGCAGCGGCCGCGCCGGCATCGGTCGCGGCCTTCACCGCGCCGACGTCGCCGCGCACCATCACGGTGACAAGGCCGCCACCGATCTGCTCGCGCCCGACCAGCCGCACGTTGGCCGCCTTGACCATCGCGTCGGCGGCCTCGATCGCGCCGACCAGGCCCTTGGTCTCGATCAGCCCGAGCGCGCCGCGCGGGCCCTCGTTGACCACGCCGGTCGTGGTGGGGTTCGTTGCCATTTCAGCATCTCCTTCAGGGGTTGAAAATGCGCCAGCGGCCTAGCGCTTCTGGAAAGTGGTTTCGCCGTCGAACTGAACTGAGTCGACAATCGCGATGACGGCGGCGTCGGTGGGAGCGTTGTGCCCGTCCGAATCGACGCGCGCGGCGCTGCCCAGCGTCACGAGCACGATCTCTCCAACGCCGGCGCCGGCCAGGTCAATCGCGACGTAGGTGGAAGACGTTTCGACGCCATCGGCGGCGCCCTGCGGTGCCGAGGCCCGCACGGGCTCGAGCAAGAGAAGCTTGTGCGATGCCAGACCGGCGGCCTTGATCGATGCGACAACGTTGCCGCGCACGCGAGCCAGCTGCATCGTACCTGTCTCCGTATCTGTTCTAGGAATGGACTGAACGGTAGCTGTCGCGCAGTGCGGCGTCATTAGCCACCGTGGAAAATCAAAGGCGGAATCCGTTATCCATGCCGGCCATGGTGGCCGCCGTTCGCCGCCCCTAGAGTTGCCACAGAGTTCGCAAGCACGAGCCCGCGTGCGCAGGGACCAAACGGAGACAAGACGTGATCAAGGATCAGGACGCGGAATTCCACGTCACCGACTCGGACCCGACTTCGGCTGAGACGAACTCATTCGGCTTCGTCAGCGCCGAGCAGAAGCTGAACGTGGGCGTGTATGCGCTCTTCCGGCCGAACCCCGGCGTCGTCAGCTCCACGATCTGCATGAATTCGGGCCGCGCCGTCGCGCCCTGGGAAGCGGACTGTCCAGCAGCGAGCGCGGCGTCGGGACCGGCATCGCGGAGCGCGGATCACAGAAGCGTGGCGATTCGCGGGCGCGTCCCACGAACCGAAAGGAGCCGAGGTACGCCGTGACCCGCGCGATCCTGTTCGACCTCGATGGCACGCTCGTCGACACGCGAGCCGCGTCATGGCAGTTGTTCTCTGAGACGAATCTCGCGTTCGCACTCGGGATCGACTCGCGCGAGGCCTTCTTCCGGGCCTTCGAAGGCAACTTCTTCGAGTCCCTGGCCAAGCTCTGCCCCGATCCGCAGCGCGCCGCGGCTGTCAAGGCACACTTCATGGAACTGCTGCGCACGCGCTACCACCCGGCACTGATCCCGGGCATGGTCGACGTGGTGCGCGCGCTGGCGCCTCACAGCACGCTGGCCGTCATCTCGACGAACGGCATCGAGGCGATCCGTCGCATTCTGGTCGGTGCCGATCTGGCCAACTGCTTCTCGCACGTCTTCTCAGGTGACGTGGAGCCGCGCAAGTCGGTTTCGATCCGCCGTTTCCTCGGCGACCATCGCTACGCGGTGCAACGCACCTGCTCGCCAGCCTATAACGATGGCGAAGGCAGCCAGGCGTCGCTGCAGGCGCAGGATGTCGTGTTGGTCACCGACACCGTCGGAGACGTCCGGGAGGCCCGCGAAGCCGGCATCCGCGCGATCGGCGTAACCTGGGGCATGCACAGCGAACGCCAGTTGCTCGATGCAGGCGCCGAGCGGGTGGCGCTGTGGCCGCAGGAACTGGTCGCCTGGCTGCGCGACGCCGATGCGCCTGCGGCGAGTTGCGGCTGCTCGAGCGGGTCGGCCGACAGCTGCGGATTGCCTCCAGCACCGGCGCCGGCCATCCGCGCTGCGGCCACGCCAATCACGGGCGACCCTTTGGGAGAGGTGGCGCGCCGTCGCCGCGAACGCCAGCTTCACACCCGCGTGCAGATCGCCGCCGCGACGGCCCCTGCGGCATACGGCGCCGGCACGGCATCGGCCGTGTCCGGCTCGGCCACACCCACCGAGCTGATGTCTTCGCTGCGACGAATCCTAAAGGAAGGAGACCACTGAGCGGCACACAACAGATCGCCTAGATGTCGAGGGCTCCTCGAGCGAACACCCTCCCTGCCCCAAGACCAGGGAGATACCGTGAAGTCATTTCGGAAGGCTTCAACAGCTTCGAGATCTCGAAGAATCCGGACGATCTTCTTCGCTCCGGCGCTGAGGATGGGTGTAGGGGTGCAATCACGTTGTCGGGCGCCCCAGAGTCGCACCTCGGCATCCGCTCGCGCGAGTTCTAGATCTCCTGCGCGATTATGGCGTACCTGAAGGACAGCGATTCGCGCTTCGAATGATGAGAAAGACGGCGCTGACGACAAGCGCGGGCAGTTCAGCTGGCGAGGGCAGCCGAGCTGGGGCAGGTGGTGCTGGTGGACTAACAACAACGATCGGAGACAACACATGGACTATCAGAAACAGAAACACAACCGCAACCAGCCCGCCGACGACGGGCTTCGCTTGCAGGACCAGACCTACATCGGCATCTTCGGGGACGTGCCGCACGTCCGGGATGGAGTCCTCGGCCACCGCATGATGAAGGCGCGCACGCAGGGCGAGACCCTCATGAAGGTCAGCAGGGCGAATGTGCTGTGCGACCCGTTCACGATCCCCGAGCCGAACGACCTCCAATGCCACCTTGCCTGGGACATCTACGACGTGGCCGTGATGCGTGCCACCGAGAGTGGCTCTGGAATGTGCCCGCGCCAGGAGAGCACAATATGAAAGCGCAGTGCTCCGCCACGTCGGCCCCAGCCGTCGACGTTCCCAGCCTTGTCCACCTGATCCAGGAGATCGACGGCATGGACACGGCGAAGTTCGGTGGCAAGGCCGCGGGACTGGCACGCATGGCCGCCGCTGGTATTCCCGTTCCGCCGGCTTTCGTCATCGGCACGGACGCCTACCGCGCCTTCCGCGATTCCGGCGATCTGCCAGAGAACCTGATGCCCCAGGTCGATCGTGCGATGCGCGTGCTCGAGGGTCACACCAGCCGCTCGTTCGGCGGTCTGAGCGCGTTGCCGCTGCTCGTATCCGTGCGGTCGGGGTCGCAGGTCAGCATGCCTGGCATGATGGACACGGTACTGAACCTGGGCATCACCTGTCGTGGCGCGCAGCGCCTGGCGCAGGAGACCGGCAACGCCGACTTTGCCGTCGACACCTGGGTGCGCTTCTGGCGCATGTTCGCCGAGATCGTGCTGGACCTGGAGGCCGAGGTGATCGAGCACGCGGTTGTATCGCTGTTGGACCAGACGCGCCGTGAGCCCTCCGAGGAGAACTTCCTCCGGCTGGAGACCGCCGTTCTCGGCGCGATCGTTGCGCAAGGCGTCAACGAGGTCAGCGCCGATCCGGCCTGGCAACTGCGTCGGGCAATCGCCGCCGTGTTCGAGTCCTGGGACAGCCGGCGCGCGCGCGCCTATCGCGCGCACCACAAGATCTCCGACGAACTGGGGACCGCAGTAACCGTGCAAGCGATGGTCTTCGGCAACCTGGACAGCCGCTCGGGCTCCGGAGTCGCCTTCACCCGCAACCCGAACACCGGTGCGCGCGAGTTGTACGGCGAGTTTCTCGCCGGCCGCCAGGGCGAGGACCTGGTGTCCGGCTCTGCCACGCCGTCGCCGCTCGGGGCACCCGGCGGGCTGTCCGAGGCCCATCACCGCGAATTGGCCGACCACGGGCATCGCCTCGAGGAGATGTACGGCGACGCGGTGGACATCGAGTTCACCGTCGAAGGCGACCGCCTCTATTTCCTGCAGGTCCGCCCTGCCAAGCGGACAGCGGCAGCGGCCGTCCGGATTGCCACCGAGCTGGTCGACGAAGGCATGCTGGGCCGTGCCGCGGCGTTGAAGCGGGTCAGCGTCGAGCAGCTCAAGAAGCTGCTGCGACCCGCTTTCGAACCCGATGTGCTGGTACGAACCCGTCCGCTGCTTGAAGGGATCGGGGCCAGTCCCGGACACGCCTACGGCATTGCCGTGCTGGATGCGGACCGTGCGGCAACAGTGGCGGCCTCGGGCGAGCGAGTAATCCTGGTGCGCCCCACAACCAGTCCGCAAGACATCCGCGGGATGTTGGCCTCGCGGGCCATCGTCACGGCCAAGGGCGGCGCGCTCAGTCACGCCGCGGTGGTTTCCCGTGCGCTCGACGTTCCGTGTGTGGTCGGCTGTGATGCCATGGAGGTCGACCTCGCGGCGCGCAGCTTCACCGTCGGCGATGAGCGCCTGGAGGAAGGTGCTCCGCTTTCCGTTGACGGCGCCACGGGCAAGGTGTACAGCGGCCTGCTTCCACTGGAGCCGGCTTCGCAGGCGGCCGAACAGATAGACCGCTTGCTCGTCTGGGCAGACGATCGCACCCAAGCGTCGTTCTGGGCAGGCAGTGTCGGCGCCGCGGATGCGCAGACCGCACTGCGACAGTCGCCTCGCGGCTTCGGCGTCGTGGCGCTGACGGAGCTGATGATCAGCGACGAGACGCTGGGCGACTTTATCGATGCGATCAACGACCTCGGGCAGCAACCCGACCGGAAGTCGACGCAGGATCGGCTCGCCTGTCTTGCCTACCAAGCTTGCCAGCGGCTGATGCTCGAGTCGGCCGGCACGCCGATCGACCTGCGGCTGCCCAACCTGGGTTCGCCTCGCGCGCAGCGCATGATCGGCAGTTGGGCATCGCTTGCGCCGCGGCTGTTTCTGCCGCTGGGTCTCAAGGGCCTGTACGTGGCGCTGCTTCGCGGCATTGCGGATGCGGCGCGCGAGACCGGTCATGCGCAGACCACGCCGCTGGTGCCCGGCATCACGGCCACCTCCGAACTGCAGGCCTTCCGGCGCGCCGCAGCGGGCCTCGGACTGAATCAGGTCGGCGTGGTGCTGCAGAGCCCCGCCGGCATTGCGGAGGCGGGCGGCATCGCCGAAGGCGCCAGCGCAGTCTGGGTCGACCTGCGCGAGATCATCAGGACGTACTACGGCTATCCGAGCGCGCTGTCCTTCGCCGACGACGTCTTCGAAACCTATGTCGCCGACGGGTACTTGACGCACAACCCGCGGACGACCCTGGGCAGCAAGCTCGCCGAGTTGTTCGCGGGAGTCGCGGCGGCGGCAGCGCGCCGGCCGGAGGTGCGCATCGGCGTTGAATGCGGTGACGGCGCGGCGCTCGGCTTGATCGAAGATCTGTACCGCAGCGGTATTCGCTTGTTTTCGCTGCCCACCGCGGCGCTGCCCTCGGCACGCCTGGCGCTCGGGCAACTGGCGGTCGAGGAGTCATGAACATGAGTGAACTTAGTCAACTGAGAGGTAGCGCCCTCGGCTTTGTCGAGACGCAGGGGAAGACGGCGGCGACGCTGGCCGCCGACGCGATGGTCAAGTCAGCGAACGTGCGGCTGCTGACGATGCAACAACCCGGAGGCGGCATCATCACGGTCATCGTGCGCGGGGAGGTCGGTGCCGTCAAGGCCGCTGTCGATGCGGGCGAAGCGGCGGCCAAGGGGGTCGGCAAGGTGCGCTCAGCGCACGTCATTCCACGGCCGCACGACGACGTGGAAGACATCCTCGAGCGTCCGCCCGTTCGCTGACGCAGGCATGCGCAGTGCGTCGGACTCGCCGCGCAAAGGGCGTTTCGACTTCCGCGACCTCGGCGTGCAGCCCACAGCCGACAGCCGACGCGTGCGCGAAGGAGTGATTCCTGGAGCGACGCACCGCACGCGCTGACGCCCTGTGCGTCGCGGTCCTGCGGGATCGCATGGGACTGCATGGCGTGATTCGAACTGGCCCTCGCCGACAAGGTCGCCGAGGAAGGACGTTACTTGCAGGGCGAGCATGTCATCCCGTTCGTGAGCAGCTCGCCGGAAATTGCATCCGTCGACAGGCCGGCGCCCGATCAGCTGATGGACCATCTCCATGCACGCTGATTGGCGGCGGACTCGCTGCCGAAGGCCGTCGAATGGAACGCCGAGCGCACCCTGTTGAACGCCGCCATACCCGACTCCGTCGACGCGCTCCACACTCGCTCTGCTGCCCGCCGAACGGACAAGCCGGCACTCATTGTCGATGAGCATCGGTGTGGCTTTGCAGAGTTGAGGCTGCGCTGTATCATCCCAGCGGTTGGTGCTCGTCGAGGCGCTCTGCTAAGACAGTTCAACGGGAATCAGGGAGGTCGAGGTCGAACAGACCGACACCTAACCTGAGCTGCCCCCGCAACGGTAAGCGGACGGCAAGGCCAGCTTGGCTTGCCGGCTCGTGACAACAGGCCACTGGGATGCGTCGCCGGTCAAAGAATCAGGCGATGACGACTGGGAAGGCGTCACGGGTAGTCTCCGCCAGCCCGGATACCGGCCAACGAGGTGGCGAACGGCTCAGGCGGTTCGCTGTAAGGCGCATGGCTGCGGGGAAGCGGCCGAGCGCGATTGGTCCGTGTCTCCGTCATGACTTCCTCGCCCTTCGGCTGCGCGCAGCGTGTCGCTGCCGCTCTTGTTCCCTTTGCCCTTTCCCCCGTTGCCATGGCTCAGTCGGCACCGCCGACCGCGCTAGAACGGGTGGTCATCACCGCCAACCGAACGCCGCAGCCGCTGCCCACGGTGCTGGCTGACCTCACCGTCATCGACCGCGACGAGATCGAGCGCGCAGGCGTTACCGGATTGGCTGATCTGCTGGCGCGGCAGCCCGGCATCGAGATCACGCGCAACGGCGGCCCCGGCACCTCGACGAGCGTGTTCATCCGCGGCAGCGAAACGCGCCACACGGCCGTCTACATCGACGGCGTCCGCGTGGACTCGCAATCCACCGGCGGCGCCGTGTGGGAGCAGATCCCGCTGGACCAGATCGAACGCATCGAGATCCTGCGCGGACCGGCCGCGGCCATCTATGGCTCGGACGCTGTGGCGGGCGTGGTCCAGCTCTTCACCAAGCGCGGCCAGGGGCCGGCCCGCCCGACGGCCTCGCTGACCGTCGGCTCGTACAACACGGTGCAAGGCCAGGCCGGCATCAGCGGCTCGGCCGATGCACTGAACTACTCGCTGTCGACGGCCCGCGGCCGCAGCGACGGCTTCGACGCGACGAAGACCGGCGCCATCGGGCACAACCCTGACAAGGACGGCTGGGAGCGAAGTTCGGTACAGGGGCGCGTCGGCTATCAGATCAACAACGAACACCGTGTCGATGCCTCGTTGCTGGCCAGTAACCTGGAGTCGGGTTACGACGGCTCGGCCACCACCGACGACCACAATCACCACACGCTGCGCACAGGCAATGCCGCCTGGCAAGGCCGCTGGAACGCTGATGCGACGACCCGCCTGCAAGTCGGTCAGACCCGCAGCACCTACGAGACCAAGCCGAGTTTCTATCGCACCGAGACCACGCTGAACGACTACACCTTGCTGCACGAGCAGAAGGTCGGCGGCAACGTATTCACCGGCACGCTGGAGCGTCGTGAGGACAAGCTCTTCAACCCGGCCACCGCCTTCGGTGCGGCCTTCGGTGGCAAGCGCCACCAGGACGCCATCGGACTGGGCTGGCGTAGCGACTTCGGCGACCACGGCCTGCAGGCCCATGTGCGCCGCGACGACGACAGCGAGTTCGGCGGCAAGAGCACCGGCAGCCTCGCCTGGGGCTGGAAGTTCCTGCCCGACTGGCGCGTGACGGCCGCGGCCGCCACCTCCTTCCGCGCGCCGACCCTGTACCAGCGCTTCAGCGAGTACGGCGTGGCCAGCCTCGTGCCCGAGTCCGGTCGCAATGTCGAACTGGGCTTGCGTTGGGCTGCCGCGGGCAGCGAAGCGAGCCTGACGGCGTGGCGCAACAAGGTCACCAACCTGATTGCCTTCGGGTCGCCGGGCGCTTGCGTGAGCACCTTCGGCTGCTACGAAAACGTCGGGCGCGCACAGTTGGAAGGCGTGACGCTCGCCGGGCGCACCGCACTGGGTGGCGTCGTGTTGCGCGGTTCGCTGGACTGGCATGACCCGCGCGACCTCGACACCGACAAGGTGCTGAGGCGCCGCGCCAATCGGCTGGCGAGCTTCGGCGCAGAAACGGTGCTGGCAGGCTGGACGGTGGGCGCGGAAGTGCAGGCTGCGGGGCTGCGCTACGAAAACACCGCCAACACTCAAGTGCTCGGCGGCTACGGCCTCTTGAACTTCTACGTCAGCAAGCAGCTGATGAAGGGGCTGTCGCTGGACGGGCGCATCGACAACCTCGGCGACAAGTCCTACGAACTGGCGCGCAACTACGCGACCGCCGGCCGCAACGGCCAGGTCTCGCTGCGTTGGTCGCTCTGATCCGTCGCGCCCGCCCCCCCGCCTGACCACCTTGTGAGCTGTTGCCATGGTCGCCGCCCTGCTGATCGCCGCCCCAGCCTCCGGCCAGGGCAAGACCACGGTGGCGGCGGCAATGGCGCGACTGCACGCGCGGCGGGGCCGGCGCGTGCGCTGCTTTAAGTGCGGTCCCGACTTCCTCGATCCGATGTGGTTGGAAGCGGCAAGCGGCAGCCCGGTCGACGCCCTGGACCTGTGGATCAACGGCGCCGACGACTGCGCGCAGCGCTTGGCCGCTGCCGCCAGCGAGGCCGACCTCATCATCGTCGAAGGCGTCATGGGCCTCTTCGATGGCGAGCCCAGCGCCGCGGACCTGGCGCAGCGCTTCGGCATCCCGGTGGCGGCGGTGATCGACGCCGGTGCGATGGCCGGTACCTTCGCCGCCGTGGCGCATGGTCTGCGCCACTGGCAGCCTGCCCTGCCGTGGGCGGGGGTCTTCGCCAACCGGGTTGGCAGCCCCCGGCACGCCGACATGTTGCGCGAAGCGCTGGACCCTTCGCGGCCCGATGACGGCGGCCCGTGGCTGGGCCACCTGGCGCGCAGTGACACCATCGCCCTGCCCGAGCGCCACCTGGGTCTGACGATGCCCGCCGAAGCAGCGGACACGCTGGCCAGGCTCGATGCCGCCGCGAATGCCGTTGCGGGCCAGCCCCTGGGGCGCGACCTCGCCGCATGGCCTCGGTGGCAACCACCGCGGGCCCCGCGACCGGCGCCTCGCCCGCGGCCCCTGGCCGGGCGGCGCATCGCCGTGGCGCGCGACGCAGCCTTCGCATTCATCTACGCGGCCAACCTCGAGGTCCTGCGCGCACTCGGTGCGCGGCCTGTGTTCTTCTCCCCGCTGGCCGGCGACCCCTTGCCGCCCTGCGACGCGCTGTGGCTGCCCGGCGGCTATCCCGAGTTGCACGCGGCGCGGCTGGCCGAACTCTCCGGGTTGCGCGCGCAGATTGCGGCGCATGTGCAGTCGGGCAAGCCGCTGTGGGCCGAGTGCGGTGGCCTGATGGTACTGGCCGAGCGCCTGGTCGACTCCGCGGGCCGACCACATGCCCTCTGGGGCTTGCTGCCGGGCACCGCCGTGCTGGGGCGGCGCCTCGCGGCCTTGGGTCCGCATGAGATGCCGCTCGCGGGAGAGGCAATGCCACTGCGCGGGCACAGCTTCCACTGGTCCCGCTTCGAGACGAAGCTCGAGCCTGCCTCTTTCACCACGCCGCAGCGCCGGTCCGCAGCCGCCGGCGACGGCGAGGCGGTCTACGAGCTTGGCAGCCTGCGCGCGAGCTGGTTCCACCCGTGGTTCGCCTCGTCACCTGCCGCGGCCGCCCGTCTGTTCGACACGCCCTCGCCGTTCCGGCCATGACGCAGGCACGACACGAACTGATCCTGGGCGGCGCCAAGAGCGGCAAGTCGCGCACCGCGGAAAGCCGTGCCGCCAGATGGCTGGGCGAAGGCGGCAACCGGCGCGCGGCGCTGGTGGCCACGGCGCTGCCCGGCAAAGTCACCGGCGATGCGGAGATGGACCGGCGCATCGCGCGGCATCGCGCGGACCGTGCGGCCCGCGTCCCGCAACTGCAGACCGTCGAAGCGGCGGATGCCCTCGGCGGCACCCTGCAGGGTCTGTCGGACCCGCAACTCCTCATCGTGGTCGACTGCTTGACGCTTTGGCTGACCCAGATCCTGATGCCGCCGCCCGGACGGGTCGCATCAGCCGCGCTCTGGCACCAGGAGCGGGCGGCCTTGCTGTCGGCCCTGCGCGAGAGCGCCTCGCCCATCGTGCTGGTGTCCAACGAGATCGGCCTGGGGGTGCTGCCGACGTCGCGCGAGGCGCGCGAATTCATCGACACGCTGGGTCTGCTTCACCAGGCCGTGGCCGGGCTCTGCGGCCGCGTGACCTTGATGGTGGCCGGCTGTGAACTGAGCGTGAAGGACGAACCTTGATCCGCACTGAACCGCCCATTCGGTCCTCCACACGGTCCATCGGGAAGAGGCCGCAGCCACGCGCGGCGTCGCGCCTGCTGCGATGGCTGCTGGTGTGGCTCTACCTGACGCTGGCTCCGTCATGGGTAGCGGCGCAGCCGATCCAGATTCGAGACGACCGCGGCACCGAGCACCGCCTGAGCGCGCCGCCGCAGCGCATCGTGACCATGCTGCCGTCGCTCACCGAGACCGCCTGGGTGCTCGGCGCCGGGTCGCGACTGGTGGGCGTGGACCGGTACTCGAACTGGCCGGCCGAGGTCGCGAAGCTGCCGCACCTGGGCGGGTTGGACGATGCGCACATCGAGGCCATCGCGGCGCTCAAGCCCGATCTCATCCTGGCCTCCGCCTCGTCGCGCGCAATGGAGCGGCTCGAAGCGCTCGGCTTCTCCGTCGTGCGCCTGAAGTCGGAAAGCCATGCCGACGTGCACCGCACGCTCGACCTGATTGCGCGCCTGCTGGGCAACCCCGACGAAGGTTCCCGGGTGTGGGCACGCCTGGCCCGCGAGATCGATGCCGAAGCGAGCCGTGTGCCGGCCTCGCTGCGCGGGCAGCGCGTCTACTTCGAGATCGGCGGCGGCCCCTATGCCGCCGGCACTACCTCGTTCATCGGCGAGACCCTGGCGCGGTTGGGGCTGGCGAACATCGCGCCGCCGGACCTCGGTCCCTTCCCGAAGCTGAACCCCGAGTACGTTGTGCGCGCCAAGCCCGACCTCATCATGGGCGTGCAACGCGAGCAGTCGGCCTTGATGGCGCGCCCCGGCTGGAATGCCCTGGCTGCCGTGCGTGAGCGGCGCTTGTGCGGCTTCGAGACGCCTCAGTACGAGATGCTGATTCGGCCCGGACCGCGGATGGGTGAAGCCGCCGGTCTGCTGGCGGACTGCCTGGCGCGGCTCGGGACGACGGCGACCCGATGAGCATGTCCTTTGTCTCAACGAACCGGCCGGCGTTCGACGCAGCGATGGGCGACGCAGAGGCACGCCGCCGGCTCGCGGCCGGGATCGCACTGGCCATCGTCGTGGGCCTCGCCTGCGGCCTGGCCACCGGCTCGACGGGCTTCGCGCCCAGGGACTTCTGGGCGGACCTCAACGGCAACGACGCCGCGCTCCTGCTCGGACAGATCCGCGCACCCCGGACGCTGGGTGCCGCGCTGGTGGGTGCGCTGCTGGGCCTGTCCGGCGCGATCGCGCAAGGCGTCTTCCGCAACCCGCTGGCCGACCCCTACCTTCTCGGCAGCGCGGCGGGCGCGGGGCTGGGGGTGGTGCTGGTGCTGGCGGCTGCCGCACTTGGCGGCGCCACCATCAGCCTAGCCACCGTGGCCTGGATCGAGCGCGTAGGGATTGTCACCGCCGCGTTCGTCGGCGCGCTGGCGGGGGTGTCGCTCACGTTGACGCTGGCAAGCGGCGCCGTCCACACCCTGCGGCTGCTGCTGGCCGGCGTGGTGATCGGCGTGCTGCTGGGAGCCGTCAGCGACCTCATCACGGTCGTCTCGCCGGACGCGCTGCGCGGCAAGCAGGCCTTCATGCTCGGCAGCACCGGCTTTCTCGGCTGGGACGCGCTGGCGCTGATGCTCGCCGGCCTGACGCTGCTGGTGGTGCTGGCACAGCGGCATGCCCGCGCGTTGGATGCGCTGACGCTCGGCGAGGACAGCGCCACCAGTCTCGGCCTGAACCTCGGGAAAGTGCGGCTGGCCCTGGTGCTGACGCTCAGCCTCGGCACGGCGCTGGCTGTCTCGCAGGCCGGGCTGGTCGCCTTCGTCGGGCTGGTCGCCCCACATCTCGTGCGGCGCCGCGCACCGGGCACGCACGCCTGGCTGCTGGTGGCCAGCGCCGGCATGGGCGCCGCAATCCTGCTGTGGGCCGACGTCATTTCGCGCGCTCTGATCGCCCCGGAAGAACTGCCCGTCGGGGTGGTTACCGCCGTGCTGGGCGGCAGTTACCTTGTCTGGCTGCTCAAACAAAGGACGAGCGCATGAATCCGACCCTGCTGGCGCTGGGTGTGAACGTCCGACTGGGCCGCCGCGACGTGCTGCATGCCGTGAGTCTTGGGATCGGTGCCGGCTGGACCGCACTCGTCGGCCCGAACGGTGCCGGCAAGTCGACGCTGTTGCGGGCCCTCGCAGGACTACAGCCCTTGGCGGCGGGGCAGGTCTTCCTGAACCCGGGCGCGGCGGCCCCGCCGCTCGACATGCACCGGACCGCGCCCGCCGAGCGCGCCCGCGTGCTGGCCTGGCTCGCGCAGCAGGGCGAGGTCACCGGCGAGCTGACTGTGCGCGAGACCATCGAGCTCGGCCGCATCGCCCGTCTCGGTCTGCTGGGCACGCCGGTCGCGGCCGACCGCAAGGCTGTCGACCGCGCGATGACCTTGACCGAGAGCTTGCCGTGGCAGCACCGGCGGCTGCACGAACTCTCCGGCGGAGAACGCCAGCGTGTGCTGCTGGCGAGGGTACTGGCCACCGAGGCGCCGATGCTGCTGCTCGACGAGCCGACCACCCACCTCGATGCGCCACACCAGTTGGCTCTGGCCCGCCTGTTCAGGCGTCTGACACACGACCGCTCGGCGCCGCGCGCGGTACTGAGCGTGCTGCACGACCTGCCCATCGCACTGCAGGCCGATCGCCTGCTGGTGCTGGATGCGGGCACGCTGCAGGCCGACGGCCCGCCCACTGATCCGGCCGTGCAGGCCGCGCTGGTGCGCGTCTTCGGCGGCGCCATCCGCATCGAGTCCGACGCCCAGGGCCGCCCGCGTGTCGCTCTGGCCTTGGACGCCACCTGAGTCGCCCGGATCACCCGCCCATGGACATCGTCAAGCCACCCACCGCACCCAGTCCGAAGGCCGAAGGCGAACGCCGCGGCCTGATCCTCGTGCACACCGGCCACGGCAAGGGCAAGAGCACGGCCGCCTTCGGCCTGGCGCTGCGGGCGCACGGCCGCGGTATGCCGGTGAAAATCTACCAGTTCATGAAGGTGCCCTCGGCCCGCTTTGGCGAGCACCGCATGTTCGAGCAGCTCGGCATCCCGATCGAGGGTCTGGGCGACGGCTTCAGCTGGAAGAGCCGTGACCTCGAACACAGCGCCCAGCTCGCCCGCGACGGCTGGGCACGCGCCGAGGAGACCATCCGTGCCGGCGAGCACTTCCTCGTCGTGCTCGACGAGATCACCTACCCGCTGCGCTACGGCTGGCAGACGCTGGAGCCCGTGCTGGCCTGCCTGCGCGAGCGGCCGGCCCATGTGCATGTGGTGCTCACCGGCCGCGATGCGCCGCAGGAGCTGATCGATCTGGCCGACACCGTCACCGAGATGACGCTGGTCAAGCACCACCACCAGCAGGGCGTGCCGGCGCAGCGGGGCATTGAGGACTGATGGTCGCCGCCGCCGCGCTCGCCCTGGCTTGGTTGATCGACAGTCGCTTCGGCGAGCCTCGCTCGGCCTGGCACCCGGTGGCCTGGTTCGGCCGCATCGCCGCGCCTCTGGGTCGTCGTGTGCACTCCTGGGCTGCACCTGCCGCCTTCGCGGCCGGTGCGGTGTTGTGGTGCAGCCTCGTCGCCGCTGTCGCAGGAGCGGCCTTCGCCGTGGAGCAGGCCGCCGGGGCAGCGCCGGCATGGATCGCGATCCCGCTGCTCGCCGCGGCACTGAAGCCGACATTCGCGTGGCGGATGCTGAGCGACGAGGTGCGCGCCGTCGAAGTGGCGCTCGGGCAGGGGCTTGAACAAGGCCAAGCCCGCGTAGCCCGGCTGTGCAGCCGCGACGTCACCCAGCTCGACGCGGCTGCAGTACGCGAGACGGCCATCGAATCGCTGGCCGAGAACTTCAACGATTCGCTGGTCGCGCCGCTGTTCTGGTTCCTGGTCGCCGGCCTGCCCGGTGCCTGGACCTGGCGCGCCGCCAATACGCTCGATGCGATGTGGGGCTATCGTGGCCCCTGGGAATGGGCCGGCAAATGGGCGGCGCGGGCCGACGACGTGCTGGGCTGTGTGCCGGCGCGCCTGGCGGCGTTGCTGCTGTGGCGGCCGAGCGTGGGCGTGGCTCGTCTCACGCGCGAGGCTGCGCTGACGCCGTCGCCCAACGGCGGCTGGCCGATGGCGGCGATGGCGTTTCGCATCGGGGTCCGGCTCGGCAAACAGGACGCCTATGCCTTGAATGCGCAGGCCCTGGCGCCGGATGCTGCAGCACTGACGAATGCCTTGACGGTCGGCGAGGGGGCGGCACGCGGGGCGATCGCGGCTGCGCTGCTGCTGGTCGTGCTCAAGGTGAACGTGTGGTGAGCCCCGGTACGGCCGCCCGAGTCCACGGCGGTGCCGACGCACACGGCGCCGCGCGCTGGGACTTCTCCACCTGCGCCAACGCGGCGGGACCGTGCCCGGCCGCCCTCGCAGCCGTGCAGGCAGCCGACGCGACGCGCTATCCCGACCCGGCCGCCACGGCAGTCCGGCAGGCGCTGGGGGCACTGCACGACGTCGAGCCTTCGCGGATCCTGCCCGCCGCCAGTGCGAGCGAATTCATCCAGCGTGTCACCGCGGTCACCGCTCGGCTTTGGCCCGGTGCCGTGCGGGTTCCACGCTTCGCGTATGGCGACTACGCGGCGGCCGCCGCGGCGTGGGGCCGCCCCTTTGTCCCCCACGATGTCGAGGTCCCGGGCACGCCGTCGCAGTGCACGCTGCGCTGGCATGCCGATCCGACGAGTCCGCTGGGCCAGGACGGCGCTGTCGCCCGTGACGACTCCTATTGCTGCCCCGCCGTGCTCGACGCGGTGTACGCGCCGCTACGGCTTCAGGGAGCGTCGGCGTGGACAGCATCCGCGCGCGATGCGGTCTTCGTGCTGCACAGCCCCAACAAGGCGCTGGGCCTGACCGGCGTGCGCGGCGCTTACGCGGTCGCGCCACGAGATCGCGGTGGCGCCGGCTACGACGTGCTGGCCTGCCGAGGCTCGCTGGAGGCTGCGGCGCCTTCATGGCCGCTGTCGGCCCACGCCGAGGCCATGCTGCTGGCCTGGGCCACGCCCGACGTGCACGGCTGGGTGGCCGAATCACGCACCCGCCTGGCGGCCTGGAAGGCGGACCTGCTGCGGCGCCTGTCGGCACGCGGCTTCGAGGTGCGGCCCAGCGTGACGCCGTACGTTGTCGTGCGCCCACCGCGCCCCGTGGCACCATCTCTGCTGCGCAGTCACCACGTCGCGGTACGCGACGCGACGTCGTTCGGCCTGCCGGGCTGGTGGCGAATCTCGACGCAACCAACCTCAGCCCAGGACGCGTTGATGCACGCACTCGACCTACTCGACGGGAGTCTGCGATGAAGACCGCCCTGATGGTCTGGGGTGCGAGCAGCGGCGCCGGCAAGAGCCTGCTCGCGACCGCGCTGTGCCGCTGGGCCGCGCGCGAGGGCTTGGATGTGGCACCGTTCAAGGCCCAGAACATGAGCAATAACGCCCGCGTCGTGCCGCTGGCGGCGCACGGAGCGGACAATGGCGTGGGCGAGATCGGCTCGGCCCAGTTTTTCCAGGCGCTGGCCGCGCGCGTGGTGCCGCTGGTGGACATGAACCCCGTGCTGCTCAAGCCCGAGCGCGACACGGCCAGCCAGGTGGTGGTGCAGGGCCGGGTCGACGCTGCGCTGTCGCGCATGCCCTGGCGCGAACGCAGCGCCCGGCTGGCACGGGCCGCGCGCGAGAGCTTCGATCGCCTGGCCGCGCGGCACGAGGTTCTGGTGATCGAGGGGGCCGGCTCGCCGGCGGAGATCAACCTCGCGCCGCAGGACTACGTCAACCTCGGCACGGCGCGCTGGGCGCGCGAGATCACCACTCTGCAGGCACTGCTGGTGGTGGACATCGACCGAGGCGGCGCCTTCGCCCACCTGCACGGCACCTGGGCGCTGCTGCCTGACGACCTGCGCACCAGTCTTGCCGGGTTCGTGCTCAACAAGTTCCGCGGCGATGCGGCACTGCTGGCACCCGGGCCCGATCGCCTGCAGGCGCTGACCGGCGTGCCAGTGCTGGGCGTGCTGCCGATGAACCGCGACCACGGGCTGCCGGAGGAGGACGGGCTTTACGGCGCGGCGTCGGGCCCGGCCGGTGGCCTGCGCGTGGCCATCGTCGCCTGGCCGCAGCTGAGCAACCTCGACGAATTCCAGCCGCTGGCCGCCGTGGCATCGGTGCGCTGGGTGCGCAGCGCGGGCGAACTGGACGGTGCCGATTGGATCGTGCTGCCCGGCTCCAAGCAGATTAGCGGTGACCTCGCCTGGCTGAAGGCGCAGGGCCTGGACGCCGCCATCGTGCGACACGCCCGCGCCGGGCGGCCGGTGCTGGGCATCTGCGGCGGCCTGCAGGCGCTGGGTGCCTTGCTCGACGACCCCGACGGCGTGGACGGAGAGGCCCATGGCCCGCTGCCGGGCCTGGGCCTGCTGCCGCTGGCCACGCGCTATGCCGCGCCCAAGCGGCTGCGGGCCGCACCGGTGCAGTTCGCGCATCTGGCCCGCCCGTGGCAGGCGCTGTCGTCCCGGCGCTGGGCCGCCTACGAGATCCGCTGCGGACGCATGCAGTCCATCGCAGGTGCCGCCTCCGCGGCCACGCCGGCGCTGCACGATGCCAAGGGCCTGCCGATCGGCTGGTCGGCCGCCGCGGACCCGGGGCAACCGGACCGGCACAACGTGCTCGGCATCGCCACCCACGGGCTGTTCGAGGACGCTGCGGTGCTGCGCGCCCTCTTCGGCCAGCAGGTGCGCACGCTGGACGCCACTTTCGACGGCCTGGCGGATTTCATCGATACCCACCTTGGCGCAGCCACGCTGCGCAAACTTTTTCACTGTTGACCCATGGATTCCGAGTTCGACACCGCCCTGCCGCTGCCCACTCTTGAGCATGCTGCCCGGCGTCAGCGTGTCCAGGCGGCGCTCGATGCCAAGACCAAGCCGCTGGGCGCACTGGGCTGCCTCGAATCGTTAGCCGTTCAGCTCGCGGTCGCGCTCGGCACCGACCAGCCCGCCTTGCTCGCGCCGCAGCTGGTGGTGTTCGCCGCCGACCACGGCATCGCCGCGCGTGGCGTCTCGGCCTATCCGGCCGAGGTGACGCGGCAGATGGTGTTGAACTTCCTGACCGGCGGCGCGGCCGTGTCGGTCCTGGCGCGTCAGCACGGCTTGGCCCTGACAGTGGCCGACTGCGGCGTCGCCGCCGAGTTCGAGGCTCACCCGATGCTGGCGCGGCTGAAGGTGGCCGGCGTCGAGCGAGGCACTGCCGATGCGAGCCGCGGCCCGGCGATGAGCGAGGCGCAATGCCGCACCGCCATCTTGCAGGGCCGCCGCCTCGTCGCGGCGCTGCCCGGCAACGTGCTGCTGCTGGGCGAGATGGGCATTGGCAACACCTCGGCGGCTGCCTTGTTGATGGCCCGCCTGACCGGCGCGCCGCTGCAGGTGTGCACCGGCCGTGGCACGGGTCTCGACGATACGGGCCTCGCCGCCAAGCGCGCAGTCCTGGCCGAGGCACTGGAGGCCAACGCCCAGGCGACGCGGCCGCTGCAGGCCCTGGCCGCTCTCGGTGGCCTGGAGATCGCCACCATGGTCGGCGCGGTGCAGCAGGCCGCGGCGAGCGGGCGCGTGATCGTGGTCGACGGCTTCATCACGACAGCCGCCGTGGCGGTGGCGGCCGCGCTGCAGCCCGCCGTGCTCGCCCACTGCGTCTTCGCGCACCGCTCGCAGGAGACCGGGCACACGCACTGGCTGCAGCACCTGGGTGTGCAGCCGCTGCTGGACCTGGACCTGCGACTCGGCGAAGGCTCGGGCGCCGCGCTGGCGTGGCCTCTGCTCGACTCCGCCTGCCGCGTGCTGGCCGAGATGGCCAGCTTCGCCTCGGCCGGGGTCAGCCAGCGCACGCCATGACGATGCTGGTGCGAGAGCTGAGGCTCTTCATGCTGGCGCTGCAGTTCCTGACCCGCGTGCCGGTGCCCGTCTGGGTCGGCTTCGACCCCGCACAGATGCGCCGGGCCGTTCGGCACTTTCCGCTCGTGGGCGTGCTGATCGGGGCATTCGGCGCCTGCATCGCACTGGCCGCGAACCGGTTCTGGCCGCCGACCGTGGCGGCTGCGCTGGCGCTTGCCGGTACCGTGTGGCTCACCGCGGCCTTCCACGAGGATGGCTTGGCCGACACCTTCGACGCGCTGCTGGGCGCCGCTTCGCGCGAGAAGGCGCTGGCGATCATGACGGATTCGCGCATTGGCACCTACGGTGCGGTGTCCTTGGTGCTGTCGCTGCTGGTGCGTACGCATTTGCTAGCCGAGCTGATGGCACGCGATCCGGCGGCGGCCGCCGCCGCCCTGATCGCCGCCCACGCGAGCGGCCGCAGCGCTGCGGTGGCGCTGATGGTGGTTTTGCCCTACGCGCGCAGCGACGAGGGTGACGCACCGCAGGCCAAGGCAGGCAGCGTGGCGCGCGATGTGCCTGGCATCGACGGGGCATGGGCTGTTGCCATCGGCCTGCTCGCGCTGGCGTTCGCGGCCCGGACACAAGCATCGCCGATCGCGGCGGGTGCCTCGCTGCTGATGCTGGTTGGCATGGTCTTCACGCTGCGCCGCTGGCTTCGACGGCGCCTGGGCGGCTACACGGGCGACACCCTGGGGGCTTCCGAGCAGATTGGCGAGATGGCCATCCTGATGGTATTCGCGGCGTCGGGGACGGGATGAGCGGGGTGCAGTTGCACGCCTGGCGACATCCCGCAGCGATCGGGGCGGAAGGACGGTGCATCGGGCGGACGGACCTGCGCGTCGATGCCCGGCGTGCGAAGCGGCAGGCACACCGGATCCGCGCCTTCGCCCGCCGCCACGGCCTGCCCTGCATCGTCGTCACTTCGCCGTTGGAACGCTGCCGCGCGGTGGGGCGCTGGCTGTTGCGCTGGGGCTGGCGACACTGGATCGACCCCGCGCTCGTCGAAGCGAACTTCGGCGAGTGGGACGGACAACCCTGGACGGCCGTTGCGCCGAAGGCGATCGACACCTGGTGCGCCGACTTCGTGGACCATGCCCCGGGCGGCGGCGAGTCCGTCTCATCGGTGCTGCGGAGAGTGCGGTCCTTCGATCCCGGCGAGGCACGGCTACTGGTCACGCACGGCGGCTGGCTCTGCGCCGCGCTGTGGCTGCGCGATCAAGGCAGTGCCCAGCCGACCAGCGAGCAGTGGCGGGCTCCGCCGCCCCACGGACAACAGGTCGACCTCGAATGGCAGCGGATCGCGCGCTGATTCGGGCCGACCCGCAGCCGGTCGTCACGGCACCGGGGCGCGACTGCACGATCGCGAGCCAACAAAGAGACTTCTCCGAGTGGCACCTGGGCCGGCCCCATTTCGCGGTATGGGCCCTCGCGCTGGAGGATCCAGCCCTGGACGTGCGCCTCAGACATGTTCGAACCGCCCTCGACGGTCACCTGCTGCGCGGCTACGAGCGGCAGCCGCACATCACTGTGCACGTGTGCGGCTTCCCCACGACGACGGCACGCCGGAACGACGACTTCGCGGTCGACGAACTCAAGGTGCAGATCGGCGCTCTTGTCCAGTCGGACATCGTCGCGTTCGACGTGCACGTCGGCGAGCCGTTCACGTTCACGTCCGCCGCATGCCTCTCGGTCGAGGATGCTGCGGGCAGCCTGACCCGCATTCGATCCCTCTGGGAACGGGCCGCGCCGACCTGGGACCGGACACACTATGTGCCGCACGTCACCGCCGGCCTCTATGCCGGCGCGTGGCCGTTGGCCGAGATCGAGGCGCGCCTGCGTTCGACTCCCTGCCCATCCCCGCTTGCCCTGCGAGTCCGTTCGGTCGACTGGATGTGCTACGAGAGCGCCCGGATTGCCGGTCCCATGCGCACCCTGATTCGATTCGATCTCGAACCTCGGAAGGCGCATGTCGTCGACGGCAAGCGGCTGCGACGAATGTTCGGACAGGGAATAGATCAACTCGAGCAGGCATGTTCATCATGATTCCCTTCAAGTCCATGCTGGACGAGGCCGGGCTGAACCGGCAGCACATCTTCGATCTCGCACGGCTCCCGCCGGACCTGCTTGCGCCGCTGGGACTTGGCGAGCACGAACGCCAACTCATCCTCATCGGACACGCTGGGCGCCTCCTGTGGGAGCGCGTACAGAAGCATGCAACGGACCCGGTGCATCCGATCGACTCGTACTCGATAGGCGTGGTCGAGCAATGGGCAGCCCTTGCGCTGCCCCAAGCGCGGATTCGCTTTGTCTACCCCAAGGGACTACCAGCCGACCGGCACATCGGTCTCCAGCGCCTCGGGACACTCGCGGGTTGGCACCATCCATCCCCGTTCATGGTGGGCATCAATGCCAGGTGGGGCAGCTGGTTTGCGTACCGCGCGGCGATCATCGTGGACTCGGAACTTCCGGCCTCGCCCGTCGAAGACCACGGGCATCCATGCGTCGATTGCACCGCCAAGCCGTGCATCGGGGCGTGCCCGGCCTCTGCGCTCGACGCCGGGACCATGGACATGAACGCCTGCCACCGCCAGCGGCTCTTGGAAGCCTCGCCCTGTGCGTACGCCTGCCCGGCCCGACAGGCCTGCCCTGTAGGCGTCGAGCACCGGTACGACAAAAGCCAGGTCCGGCACAGCGGGACTGGATCGCTCGCTGCTATAGGGATAAGGCGCTTGCTGAAGGCGTCGTAACCGCGCCGACTGGACGGCAAGCAGGAGACGATAGCCGCGGGACAATCCGCTTGAATGAACGGCGCACGTACGATTGACTCGATGGCTTGAGCCGACGCGTCAGCAGCGGTTCGACCACGGCGACGACGTCGGCGCCCACCGCCTGCGCGGACAGCGCGGCGAGCTGCGCGACCGCGCCATTGCCGACGATGGCGACTTTGTCGTTCGGCTGCGCGCCGCCGCACTCCGTCGCCACCCAGCCGGCGGCGAGGCAGTCGTCGATCAACCGCGCCGCGTCCGGCGAGCAGCCGTTGGGCAGTCCGGCGAGTGTGGTGTCGGCCAACGGCACGTGCACGAACTCAGCCAGCGCCGACCGACCGCCGCCGCGGACACCCGTCAGGCTCATGCACACGAGAGCGTAGGTGGGCCCGACGAGCGCTGGCTTCGGCACCAGTTCGCTCACGCCGGCGCCGGGTCCGACGTCGGGTGCGAAGCTGGCACGTCCTCGAGGAGCAGTAGCTCGTGTGCAGCGAGACCCTGGGCCTTGACCGACGCCACCGCCCAGCCACGCAATAGCGCGAGCCTCAACGGTTCTTCCCCGTCCTCCTACGTTCTTCTGTGCCGTCAGGGTATCCCCGAGCGCCGGCGACCCCATTGGCCGGATCGGACAGTGCGCGCTCCTCGGAATTGTCCGTCATGGCCATAGCTCACGGCGCGCACCCTCTCTACAGTCCTTCCAGACCGCCGGCCCAGACCGGCTCAAGGAGACAAAGCATGATTCGGGACGACGACGCTGACTTTCACCCGCCCGATCCGGCGCATCCGACCTGGGCAGAGACCAACTACTTCGGCTTCTACAACGCCGAGGAGCACCTCAATGTCGGGGTATATGCCCTGTTCCGCACCAATCTCGGCACGGTCACGACTTCAGTCTGCATGAACTCGCGCCGCACGGTGACGCACTGGGAGGCTGACTTCTGCGACATGCGCTCGGCCGTGCCGATCCCGCAGCCGCGCAACCTGCGCGACTACGCGCTCAGCAGCGGCCTGCACGTGCGCTGCCTTGCGCCCAACCGGCAGTGGCAGATCGACTACGACGACGGCCACGGCACCCGCATCGACGTTCGCTACGAAGCGCTGATGCCGGCCTTCGACATCCACGATCCGGCGATGGACCCGATGTGCGCGTCGGCGTCTCAGGAGGGTAAGTTCGCCTGGGGCACCGCCTACAACGGGCACTTCGATCAGACCGGCGCCTTCAAGGGCAGCGTCACGGTGCGCGGGCGCACGGTGCCGATCGATTGCGTTTCGACGATGGACCACAGCTGGGGCCCGCGCCCCGAGCGCGGCGCGCCCGCGATGAGCTGGCTGCACGCTCACTTCTCGAAGGACTTGGCGATCCACGCCATCCTCGGTTTCGATCCGGCACAGGACAACGGGCGCGAACTGTGGCTCGCGCACGGCTATGTGCTCGAGCGCGGCAAGGTCTTCGGGCTGAAGGCCGGCACCGGCCAGACGCTGCGCAAGCAGGAGCGCTATCCCGAGAGCATCGCCCTGCGACTGACCGACAGCACCAATCGCGTGTGGGAGCTGAATGGGCGCGCCGTGACCACGATGCCTTGGGTCTACGTGCCCAACAGCATCGGCTTCAACACGCTCAGCGAGTGGACCTGCGGCACGCAGCGCGGCTGGGGCGAGGTGATGGACTTCATCGAGTTGCCGGTCCTCAATACGCTCAACAGCGCCCCGGCCACGTTGCGCGCGTCCAAACCGCTTTGAGGCTTCGCGTGCCGCCCGCCATCTTCTTCGACACAGATGACACCCTGGTGAACACGCGCGCCGCATCGTGGAAGCTGTTCGCGCAGACGAACAGCAAGCACGGTCCGGGCGCCCACACTCGCCTTGCATCCTCTGCCATCTTCGAGGAGAGTTTCCTCGAGTCGCTGACGCGGCGCTGTTCGTCGGCATCGCGCCCTGCTTTTCAAACGCGTTTTCGGGCGACTGCAGCACGGCCTACCGCGAGGACGCGCCGGGCGGGGACATCCGCGGCGCACGGCCGCGGACGCACAGGTGATTTGGGCGCCGCGCCGCGTGACCCGGAGGCCGGCGTGAAGGCGCAGCAGCGTGGTGGGCGGTCCGGCGCCGAGCGCGTCGCCACGCGCCGCCCGCGCGACCACTCGCCGTAGCGCCGGCCCTGAAGTTAAGCCCGTGGTCGCGTGGCTACGCCGCCTAACGTGGCCAGCAAAAAACCGAAGTTCCTTCCTCAAGGAGACACGAAGATGAAGTGCCTAGAACTGATGCCCCTCGAAGAAACCGTCAAGTGGGCCAAGCACAACTCCTGGTACGTGGCCGACCTGTTGGCCCGCCGGGGCACAGAGGGCGTGAACCCGCTGATTCCGCGCGCGGAATACGAAATGCTGTCGTTCCAGACCACGTTCTTGCAGCACCCATGGCTGTACATGTGGCTGGGCGAGAAGGTCGGCATGGAGGGCATCCGCGCAACCTGCAGCTCCGGCCATCGGGAGTTCGGGATCAAGACGATCACGCCGTGCAACATCCAGTGGGGCTGCGGGATCGCGCTGTTCGGCCGGCTGTTCCTGATCGACGGCGGTCTGATCGGGCCGAACGACTACATCGACAACCTGCGCATCATCTACAGTTTCTGGCGCACCGTCTTCGAGGGCTACATGCGGCAGAAGAAGCCTGCGGTCATGGACGTGGGCTATGCGCTGCAGGTACTCGACCAGGACGTGGTCGAAGATCTGGGCACGAAGGTGGAGCCGCTGCGCGACCCGGAACTGCGCGCCACCGTGGGCCGCTTCAACTCGCTGGCCCAGCTGATGGGCTTCCTCGACCACTACGACAACCGGCTCGGGCTGGGCGACACCGGCCCGTACGACCTCGGCGACCGCTTGATGCTGGTCCGGGACTGCTTCGTCAACGAGAAGTCGTTCCCGTGGACCTACGTCGTCGGCGACCTGCCGTTCTCGTACTCGTTGGTCCTGACCTACGACAAGAAGAAGATCATGCGCGACCGCCAGAGCGGCAAGCTGAAGATGTTCTCGATCTACAACACCGGCACCCTGTTCTGCGATCCGGCCGACTACGAGGAAGAGGCACTGATCGAGGCGGCAGTCTATATGCGCGACGCCGACTTCCCGAATGGCACGACCACGAGGATCCCGCTGAACGAACTGGAGACGCACATCGCGAAGATCGAGGCTGCGGTCGAGCGGATGTACTCGTATCTCGCGATGAAGCCGCATTTCGACAAGATCCTCGAAGGCAACTGGACCTATGTCGCTGCCTCGCTGCCCTACGTGCGGGCGCACGACCTCGAAGCCGAGGCCGCCTCGATGGGGTTCTGGGACATGGATCTGCGCAGCATGGAGTACCTGATCAAGGGCTACGGCAAGGCCGGCGAAGTCCAGCGCAAGGCCACGGCCGGCCTGGGAGCGCCTCCGCCGCAGCTTCCGGGGTTCCGCTGCCGGGGAACAAAGTTCGGCAGATACGAGATCAGCAACTGAGAAAGCGCCGCTTCATCAAATCGAAAGGAGCTGAACATGGCTGACATCAAGGTGAAGAAGGACGCCGAGAAGCGGTTTGCTTGGTCGCACGAGGAGTGGGCCCTGAGCAAGAACTTCCAGACGGCCGACGAGTTCGAGACTTGGCTGAACAACGAGTCGAAGTACTTCATCCGCTGCAACGCAGGCTTCTACGCCCAATGCGTGATCGTCTGCATCGAGTCCAAGGGCGACGAGTTCCTGGCTTACGTGGATGCGTACAAGGGCAAGTTCCCGCCCTGGTACACGGCCGAGGAACTGGCCGCGCTCGACATCGACGAGTTGCGCAAGGAGCCGGCGAAGATCAAGTGGGACGAAGACTGGGAATGGACGACTCTGCGCAAGACCGACTTCCCGCTGCGCCTGAAGGAAGTTGTCTTCCTCTACCCGCCTCAGGAACCCGCGATTCCGTGGCTCTTCCTCTCGCCCGAGGAAAGCGGCCTGGACAAGATGAAGATCTGACTCACCACAGGAGACACTCACATGGCTAACGAGACCGAGATCGACGGTTACCGCTACATCGGACAGGGCTACAACGTAGTTCCGGTCGGCCGCCACAAGGGCGTGGCGCTGAACGTGACAGATCCGAAACAGATGATCGCGTTGATGAAGGACCCGCAGAAGATCAAAGAGACGATGGTGGTCACGCCCGGCGGCACGACGACCTTCGTCGCGCCGCTGCTGTACAAGAAGCCTGCCGGCATCATCACCTACGCCGGAACGCCGGAATCTCACCTCGGCATCGTGGGGCGCAACTTCCGCGTGCCGATCATCATGACGCTGACCCTCGAGGGGGCGGAGTCCATTCCCGACGGCACGCCGCTGCTGATGGAGTGCGACGGCAAGCTGGGCCGCGTCTATGCGAAGATGGAAGTGAAAGCGGGGGCGCAGCAAGCGCCTGCGGATCAGTCGCCCGGGTCGACGCTCGGGTAATTGCCGAATCCGGCCGGCGTCCGGTCCTGGCCGGACCGCCGCCGGAGCCCCAACGCTCGAAGGAGCGACAAGAGCGGCGCGATGCCGCCATGCGACAAACATGCTTACCGAAACTGAATTCCTCGTCCTCAATGCGGTCTATTTGAAGAAGATGGTCGCTGCACCGCAGATCGTCGAAATGACGGGCATAGGGGCGGACGACGTCGCGCGCTGTCTCGAGGACGCGACGACGCGGGGTTGGGTGATGGACATGGGCGCCGACGGCGTGATGGTGCTCGACGACGGCGCCGCCGAGGTGTTGAAGCACTACGCCGAGGCCTACGTTGAACAGCGCAAGGATCCGGCGATGACCGCCTGGTACCACGGCTTCGAGGCGCTGAACACTCGCTTCATCGCCGCGGTAACGCAATGGCAGGAGAGCGACGGGGACTCGAACGCCGAGCGCCGACTGCTGCAAGCGGCTGAACGGCTGGCCAAAGACATCGCGCTGCTGATGCCAGCGCTCCCCCGCTATGCGGGCTACGTCAGCCGTCTGGAAATCAGCATGGAAAAAGTCGATTTGGGCGAACGCGACTTCGTCTGCAACCCTACCGTGGACTCGGTGCACAACGTCTGGTTCGAATTCCACGAGGATATCCTCACGGTTCTCGGGC
This sequence comes from Piscinibacter defluvii, assembly GCF_004011805.1. Classification (GTDB taxonomy): domain Bacteria; phylum Pseudomonadota; class Gammaproteobacteria; order Burkholderiales; family Burkholderiaceae_C; genus Piscinibacter; species Piscinibacter defluvii. Next base: position 13,310 of record NZ_RCHJ01000033.1, on the reverse strand, counting down.
GCAAGCGCGATACGACGTGAACGTGCGCGCCGCCGATGCTGCGCAATGGCGCCGCCGCGCCGATGCCGCAGGGCCGCCGCTGGGCTTCCGTCCAGCGGGCGAGGCGGGGGCGCTGCATGGTCGTACACTGTGCTTCGCAAGGAGACCGCTTGTTGACGTGGGGCCGCGCGGTTTGGGGGGAGGGCTGCGCGCCGCGCATGCGAGTCCCCGCCCGCACGAAGAGGTCGAAGACATCGTCGTGCGGCCCTCCGTGCGCTGAAGGATGAAAGAGTCGATGCACAGGGCAAAGCGCAGCAGACACTTGGCCGTCGTGCCGCCTTCGGCTACGGTTGGCTACGCTTTGCCGGCCCCCTGGCCGCACCCTGCTCCCAGCCCCGCGCCGGCACTGCAGATCGGCGGCGCCCTGCGGGCGGTGGCCGACGCCGCGCTCGGTGGCGATCAACGAGTAAAGGAGGTTGCGGCAGCGTGCTTCGCCGCCGTGCTTGGCGGATGCGGCGTGGCCGTGATCGAACGCGTGGGCGCAGGTTGGCGCTGCGCCAGTGAGAATGCGTTCGGGCCGGGCGAACTCATTGCTGTTCTTCCGACGTCGGTCGCAACGTCGGGCGACATCTCCGTGCTGCCGGGTATCGGCACCTTCGTGCCGGTGAAGCCGGGGATGGGCGTCCTGGCGGATTGCCAGCTCGTCGACGCAGACCGCGCCCAGGTGCTGCGCTGTCTTGCGATCGGCTTCGAACTCGCGCTCACCGCAGCGAACCAGTATCGCGTCACGAGGGACGCGATGGACGAGATCGATAGCCTGCAGCAGGTCGCCAGGCGCATTCTGTCCGCATCCGAACTGGACGAGGTGTTGTTCTCGATCGCGCGAGAGACAGTCCGGCTCCTTGGCGCGGACATCGGCGGGGTGTTTCTTCGAGACGACGACGAGCTCGTGATGCGCAGTTGTGTCGGCAACGACACACTGGACATCGATCGGCTCAGGATGAAGCGCGGACAAGGGCTTGCAGGGCGCGTTTTGGAGACCGGGCGTCCGTGCAAGGTCGACGACTACCTCGCCAGCGATCAGGTCAGCCGCGACTACTTCTGGCTCGCTCGCGACGAGCAAATCCGCTGCGCGGTAGGCGCACCGCTGCTTGCGCGAGAGGGCGTGATCGGTGTTCTCGAGGTTTGGCGCCGACGCGACCTGCCGTTCACTGATCAGGACGAGAAGCGCGTCGCCGCGCTCGCCAATCTGACGGCGATCGCGGTCCAGAATGCCCGGCTGTACGAAAGCCAGAAGGCCGCAGTGCAGCAGCTCACACAGACCAACGAGAGTCTGCGCCAGCAGCACGAGGTCGTGCGTGTGTCGGCACAACTCCAGGACGCCGTCATCGGCGCCCTGCTGGACGGCGGCGGCGTCACCGCGATTGCGCGGATCGTCGCCCGCCATGCCGCCGCGGAGGTCGCGATCCTGGGGACCGATCTCGGGGTGATGGCTGCCTATCCCGTGCCGGTCTCGCCCGGCGACTGGCTCGAGCGGGTGGAGAAGGCCGTGCGGCAGTTCCCCGGGTACGCGAACAACACGAGCGTGACGTCCCGGGAGCGCGACGGCTGGCTCTCGCTGCGTCCGATCGTTGCCGGCGGAGACCGGGTCGGCTGGGTATGCATGCACTCGAACAGCGAGCCGGCCGAGATGCAAGAAGCCGCAAGCCGTCAAGGAGCGGTCGCTAGCGCGCTGTATTGCCTTGAGCAGCGTGCTGCAAGTGTCGCCCGGGCATCCGCGCTCGGCGCGTTGATGTGGGACTTGCTGGAGGGCACGCCGCCGGTCAGGCAATCCGCGCTCGAGCGCTTGGCGGAGTTCCACATCGACCTGCGGGGTCCGCACCGCGTCGTCCATTGCACCATCGAGGGCTTGGCAGAGACGGCGCGCGGCGAGGGTTGGAACATGGACACGGTGCAGCGCAAGCAGCGCGACGTGCGAGATGCGATCGAGCGAGCGCTGAGCGCTGCGGGACTGAAGTTGGCGTCCTCCCGTGGCGATCTGATCGTGGCGATCATCCCAGCGCTGGACGCCGCGCAGGTGACGCGGCAGCTCAAGTCGCTGAACGAGGAGATCCTGGCGAGGGACAAGGTCAGAACGTTCTGGGGCGTCAGCGCTCCATTCGATTCGCCGTCGCAGCTGTCGAACGCCAACCAGGAGGCCAAGTGTGCCGCGCTGGCCGTTGGGAAGCTGGGCACGGCGCAGAGCCCGGTGGTAATTCACGAGCATCTGGGCGTGCTGACGTTGTTATTGAATGGTGGCGGTATTGCCGAGGGGCACGACCTTCGCAAGTACGTCGACCGCATGCTGGGCCCGATGCTCAAGTACGACTCCGCGCACCATGGCGTCCTGGCGAAGACGATCCGGTCCTATCTGGACAACGATTGTTCACTGAAGCTGACGGCGCTGCAGCTTTTCGTCCACGAGAAGACCGTCCGCTACCGTCTCGCCCAGTTCGAGGAGTTGACGGGCGTCGACCTTCGCCGCCACCGCGAACGGATGTCGGTCGATCTAGCGCTGCTGATGCACGACTTCGCGACCCGGTCGACCGGCGTAGCAGGCGAGCGGGCCGGCTGACCACGCGCGGCGAACGCGGCGTTGCGTTGCTGGCGACTTCGCAGGGCCGCGAGATGGCCACAAAGATGGCGACACCAGCCCGAAGCCAGCCCGTCGGCCGCACCGCGTTCAACTATGCGCGACTTGCCGCTCCATGCACCCGACGCGGTCGTGTGCCGCGGTGACATGGGCAATGATGGCACGCGCCGCGCCATCGGCGTCACCTCGAGCGATGGCTTCCAGCACCGCGGCATGTTCATTCCACACATCGCGTGCCAACTCAGGGTGCTGCAACACTTCACCCATGGACCGCCGCAGGTGCTGCCAGTGGGCCTGCATTGACTGAACCACGAGCGGATTCCCGCTGGCCTGGTAGATCCACTCGTGAAAGTCCACGTCCGCCAGTAGTGCGGCGTGCGCGTCGCCTGCGGCTGCAACCTTCCGGCCGAGCTGAACGATAGCCTCGCCCGCAGCGACCTGCCCCTTCGTCGCGCGTACTGCAGCCAGCGAGGCCGCCAGCGGCTCCAGGGCCGAGCGCAGTTCGAAGATCGCGTCAAAGCGGGCGCGGTCGACGGGCGCCACTTGAAGCCCACGCCTTCCGCGGTCTACCAAGAAGCCTTGCACTTTGAGCTGACTCAGCGCAGTCAACACCGGCTGGCGAGACACCTGCAGCTTCTCCGCGAGTTCATCCTGCCGCACCGGGTCTCCTGGCGCCAGAACCCCCTCGCAGATCGCGTCCAGGATCTTCTCGTAGACCTGTTCGACGAGCGGCTTGGTTCGCTGAAGGGATTCGATGCTCATGGTGTCTGCATTATCGCTGCGGCCTAGGGTAAATACCGCATGTCGCATGTCGCATGTCGCATACGATAGATGCATTCTCAGCGACTTGCAACCTTCTTCACCGGAATCAATAGCTCGCCATGGACCAAATCCCGATCCGCGTTCTTCTCGCCAAAGTCGGCCTCGACGGCCATGACAGAGGCGTCAAGGTGGTCGCTCGCGCGCTGCGCGACGCCGGCATGGACGTCATCTACTCCGGCCTTCATCGCACGCCCGAAGAAGTGGTCAACACCGCCATCCAGGAAGACGTGGACGTGCTGGGTGTGAGCCTCCTGTCCGGCGTGCAGCTCACGGTCTTCCCCAAGATCTTCAAGCTCCTGGAAGAGAGAGGCGCCGGCGACTTGATCGTGATCGCCGGTGGCGTGATGCCGGACGAAGACGCCGCGGCCATCCGCAAACTGGGCGTGCGCGAGGTGCTCCTGCAGGACACGCCGCCGCAGGCCATCATCGACTCGATCCGCGCCTTGGTCGCCGCGCGCGGCGCCCGCTGAAGTCAGCGCAGGAGGCATGCGATGGAAGAGTGGAAGTTTCCCGTCGAGTACGATGAAAATTACTTGCCGCCGGCCGACAGCCGGTACTGGTTTCCGCGACGCGAGACGATGCCGGCGCCGGAGCGTGACAAGGCCATCCTCGGTCGCCTGCAGCAGGTATGTCAGTACGCCTGGGAGCACGCACCGTTCTATCGCCGCAAATGGGAGGAGGCCGGCTTCCACCCCCGTCAGCTGAAGTCATTGGAGGACTTCGAGGCTCGCGTACCGGTGGTGAAGAAGACAGACCTGCGTGAATCGCAGGCCGCGCACCCGCCGTTCGGCGACTACGTGTGCGTGCCGGATTCCGAGATCTTCCACGTCCACGGAACGAGCGGCACCACCGGGCGCCCGACCGCTTTCGGCATCGGTCGGGCCGACTGGCGCGCCATCGCCAACGCGCATGCGCGGATCATGTGGGGCATGGGCATCCGCCCGGGCGACCTGGTCTGCGTCGCAGCCGTCTTCAGCCTCTATATGGGTAGCTGGGGTGCGCTGGCTGGCGCAGAGCGGTTGCGCGCCAAGGCTTTTCCCTTCGGCGCCGGCGCGCCCGGCATGAGTGCCCGCCTGGTGCAATGGCTCGACACCATGAAGCCGGCCGCCTTCTACGGCACGCCAAGCTACGCGATCCATCTCGCTGAGGTAGCGCGCGAGGAGAAGCTGAGTCCGCGCGACTTCGGTCTGAAGTGCCTGTTCTTCAGCGGTGAGCCGGGCGCTTCGGTGCCTGGCGTCAAGGACCGAATCGAGGAAGCCTATGGCGCCAAGGTCTACGACTGCGGTTCGATGGCCGAGATGTCCCCTTTCATGAACGTCGCCGGCACCGAACAGAGCAACGACGGCATGCTGTGCTGGCAGGACATCATCTACACCGAGGTCTGTGACCCGGCCAATATGCGGCGCGTGCCCTACGGCCAGCGCGGCACGCCGGTGTACACCCACTTGGAGCGCACCAGCCAGCCGATGATCCGGCTGCTCTCGGGCGACCTCACGCTGTGGACGAACGACGAGAATCCCTGCGGCCGCACCTATCCCCGGCTGCCGCAAGGAATCTTTGGCCGCATCGACGACATGTTCACCATCCGCGGCGAGAACATTTACCCGAGCGAGATCGACGCAGCACTGAACCAGATGTCGGGCTACGGCGGTGAGCACCGGATCGTCATCACGCGCGAGTCGGCGATGGACGAGCTCTTGCTGCGCGTCGAACCCAGCGAGAGCGTTCACGCGGCGGGGGCTGCTGCACTGGAGACGTTCCGCACAGAAGCATCGCACCGGGTTCAGACCGTGCTCGGCGTCCGTGCCAAGGTGGAACTGGTCGCGCCGAACTCGATCGCGCGCACCGACTTCAAGGCGCGGCGCGTGATCGACGACCGCGAAGTGTTCCGGGCGCTGAACCAGCAACTGCAATCGAGCGCCTGAGCAGGCAGGGACCGGAATGACTTACGTTCCCTCATCCGCCTTGCTCGAGCAACTCCGAGCCGGCAATACCTGGGCGCTTGGCCGCCTGATCTCGCGCGCCGAGGCCGGTGTGGCCGAGGCGCGGCCAGCATTGGCCGAGGTCTATCGGCACGCCGGCTCGGCGCATGTGATCGGTCTCACCGGGGTGCCGGGGAGTGGCAAGTCGACTCTCGTGGCGAAGCTCACGGCCGCCCTGCGCAAGCGTGGTGAAAAGGTCGGCATCGTCGCAATCGATCCGTCGAGCCCGTACTCGGGCGGTGCGATCCTCGGCGACCGTATCCGAATGACCGAACTCGCCAACGATTCCGGCGTATTCATCCGCAGCATGGCCACGCGCGGCGCGACGGGGGGCATGGCGCGTGCCGCCCTCGACGCCGTGGACCTGCTGGATGTCGCCGGCTATCACACCATCATCCTGGAGACTGTCGGAGTCGGTCAGGACGAGGTGGAGGTGGCGCACGCATCGGACACGACAGTCGTCGTATCGGCGCCAGGCCTTGGAGACGAGATCCAGGCCATCAAAGCCGGCGTCCTGGAAATCGCCGACATCCATGTTGTCAGCAAGTGCGACCGCGACGACGCGAATCGCACGCTCACCGATCTCAAGCAGATGCTGACGCTCGGCACCATGGTCGGGCCCAAGCGCGCATGGGCGATCCCGGTCGTGGGTGTCAGTTCGTACACAGGCGAAGGCGTCGACGACCTGCTCGGTCGCATCGCCGCCCACCGCCAGGCGACGGCCGACACCGAACTCGGCCGCGAACGGCGCCGTCGCGTAGCCGAATTCCGCCTTCAGAAGACCGCCGAGACGCTGCTCCTGGAGCGATTCACCACCGGAGCGCAGCCCTTCTCGCCTGCGCTCGCAGACAGCCTCAGCAACCGTGCGTCGGATCCCTACGCCGCAGCACGCGAACTCATCGCCCGAACGATCCGCAAGGAGTACTCGAATGACCTGGCTTGAGCCGCAGATAAAGTCCCAACTCCAATCGGAGCGCAAGGACTGGGAAGCGAACGAAGTCGGCGCCTTCTTGAAGAAGGCGCCCGAGCGCAAGGAGCAGTTCCACACGATCGGGGACTTCCCGGTCCAGCGCACCTACACCGCTGCCGACATCGCCGACACGCCGCTGGAGGACATCGGTCTTCCGGGGCGCTACCCGTTCACGCGCGGGCCCTACCCGACGATGTACCGCAGCCGCACCTGGACGATGCGCCAGATCGCCGGCTTCGGCACCGGCGAGGACACCAACAAGCGCTTCAAGTATCTGATCGCGCAGGGCCAGACCGGCATCTCCACCGACTTCGACATGCCCACGCTGATGGGCTACGACTCCGACCACCCGATGAGTGACGGCGAGGTCGGCCGCGAGGGCGTCGCGATCGACACGCTGGCTGACATGGAGGCCTTGCTCGCCGACATCGATCTCGAGAGGATCTCGGTGTCTCTGACGATCAACCCGACGGCCTGGATCCTGCTCGCGATGTACGTGGCGCTCGGCGAGAAGCGCGGCTACGACCTGAACAAGCTGTCGGGCACGGTGCAGGCCGACATCCTGAAGGAGTACATGGCGCAGAAGGAGTACATCTACCCGATCGCGCCGTCGGTGCGCATCGTGCGCGACATCATCACCTACAGCGCGAAGAACCTGAAGCGCTACAACCCGATCAACATCTCGGGCTACCACATCAGCGAGGCCGGCTCGTCGCCGCTGCAGGAGGCGGCCTTCACGCTGGCCAACCTGATCACCTACGTGAACGAGGTGACGGAGACCGGCATGCACGTCGACGAGTTCGCGCCGCGCCTCGCCTTCTTCTTCGTGTCGCAAGGTGACTTCTTCGAGGAGGTCGCGAAGTTCCGCGCCCTACGTCGCTGCTACGCGAAGATCATGAAGGAGCGCTTCGGCGCGAAGAACCCCGAGTCGATGCGGCTGCGCTTTCACTGTCAGACCGCGGCGGCGACTTTGACCAAGCCGCAGTACATGGTCAACGTCGTGCGTACGTCGCTGCAGGCGCTGTCGGCCGTGCTCGGCGGCGCGCAGTCGCTGCACACCAACGGCTACGACGAAGCCTTCGCGATCCCGACCGAGGATGCGATGAAGATGGCGCTGCGCACGCAGCAGATCATTGCCGAGGAGAGTGGTGTCGCCGACGTGATCGACCCGCTGGGTGGCAGCTACTACGTCGAGGCGCTGACCACCGAGTACGAGAAGAAGATCTTCGAGATCCTCGAGGAAGTCGAGAAGCGCGGTGGCACCATCAAGCTGATCGAGCAGGGCTGGTTCCAGAAGCAGATTGCGGACTTCGCTTACGAGACCGCGCTGCGCAAGCAGTCCGGCCAGAAGCCGGTGATCGGGGTGAACCGCTTCGTCGAGAACGAAGAGGACGTCAAGATCGAGATCCACCCGTACGACAACACGACGGCCGAACGCCAGATTTCCCGCACGCGCCGCGTTCGCGCCGAGCGCGACGAGGCCAAGGTGCAAGCGATGCTCGACCAACTGGTGGCTGTCGCCAAGGACGAGTCCCAGAACCTGATGCCGCTGACCATCGAACTGGTGAAGGCCGGCGCAACGATGGGGGACATCGTCGAGAAGCTGAAGGGGATCTGGGGTACCTACCGCGAGACGCCGGTCTTCTGAGCGTCGGCCGGCCATGTCGGGATCCAGCATGCTGTCTCGTGCCGAGGTGCGCCAACTGAAGTCGGCGGTGCGCCGCGAGGCGAACCCGGCTGCGGCCGAGCGGCTGCTGGCCGACAGCGTGCGAAAGGGACACGACAAGCTGGCGCTGCATCGATACTTGGCACTGCACAGAATTGACGCGGCGCGGTGCGCCCCCTACGAGGATTACTGCTGTCAGGTGGCCGGCCGTTTGCCAGGCGAGTCGCTGCGTCGGGTCCTCCGTCACGCAGGCTGGATCGGCTGAGACGCTGAGCACGGCGCAAGGAGTGGTGGCATGAACAGCGATGGCATATCACACGACCCCCGTCGTGGCGACGACGGTACGACGTCATTGGCCGGCGGTACACGGGTCGAGAAGAACAGCCCGTACATGCAGGCTATCGGCGTCGTAGATGAATTGAACAGCCTGATCGGCATGGCAATCGCTTCGGAGTGCGGCTCCGATCTCCGCGTGGTGCTGTCGGAAACGCAGGACGAACTGGTGGCGCTGTCCTCCGAGCTCTCGTCGCCGGGCAGCATCGTCTTGACGCTTGCGGCGCTGCAGCGTGTCGACAAGGAGCTGACCAGGTGGCTTGCGGACTTGCCTCCGGCGGCCGGCATCGTCCTGCCGCGCGGAACGATGGCCGCGGCGCTGTGCTTCAAGGCACGAGCGACATGTCGCACGCTAGAGCGCGAACTCGTCGGTCTCGAGGAGGCGGATCGCGAGTCTTGCGCGGATTCGTTGCGCCTGCCGTATGTCAACCGGCTGTCCGATCTTCTGCATGCGCTCGCCCGAACTGTGAATCGACGTGCCGACGCCGAGGCGATCGTCAGGGCCGCCGGTGTCCAGGCTGGATCGGCAAGTCGGAGCGACTGATACTTCGACCTCGAAAGGAGCGGCGATGAGCCCGGCCACCGTTGGTGTGAACAGCGCCGCTGCCGTGATCGCACGCAAGCTCAAGGCGCTTGAGGTTGATCGCGTCTTCGGCCTGTGCGGCGGCCACATCATGCCGATCTGGATGCGGCTGGATGCGGAAGGCATCCGGATCATCGATGTGCGCGACGAGCGCGCTGCGGTCTACATGGCGCACGCCTATGGCGAACTCAGTGGCAAGCCCGGGGTGGCGCTCGTGACGGCCGGACCAGGCGTCACCAACGCCATGACAGGTATTGCCAACGCGCATGTCTCGCGTGCTCCAGTGATGATCCTTTCGGGCGTTCCCCCCAGGCCGCAACTCAGCCGCGGCGCCCTGCAGGATCTCGACCACGTTGGCATGGTCAAGGGCATCACGCGCTTTGCCCTCACCGTGCACGAGGCAACGCAGGTGCCACGCGCCATGAACCAGGCGTGGGCTATGGCCCTCGGTGACTCAGGCGGCGAGCCTGGTCCCGTGTTCCTAGACTTTCCCACGGACACGCTCCGCGTCGATATTTCGCCGGCCGAGCAGGGGGACGAACATGCGCGCCCAATTGCGCGCGGCGAGATTCATGCCGATCCAACCCTTGTGTCAGAGGCGGCGGACCTGATCTTGCACGCACGGCGGCCGCTCGTGATCGGTGGCCGAGGGGCGCGCGCGGCGAAAGCCGAACTCGAGGAGTTCCTCGCGGCCAGTGGCGCGGTGTTTCTCGATACCGGGGAATGCAAGGGCGTCCTGGCCGACGACCACCCTGGACTGGTGAACGCCATGCGCGCCACGGCCATGGGCGAAGCCGACCTCGTGATCACCCTCGGCCGCAAGCTCGACTTCCAACTGGCCTACGGCTCTCCCGCCGTGTTTAGTGCGGCGCGCTGGTTGCGGATCGCCGACAACGTCGCGGAACTACAGGACAACCGACGCGGAGCGGTGGAGCTCCTGGCTTCGCCACGCCTGGCGCTGCGCGCGCTGACTGCAGCCGGACGAGGACGCGCGTCATCGGTGGACCGAGCTTGGCGGGATCGCCTTTGCACCGGACATGCGGAACGATCGGCGAAGCTCGCTAAGGACATGGCCACAGCCGGCGATGGGTCGGACGGCCGGATGCACCCGAACCGCCTGCTCGCCGAAGTGCAGCGCGCGATCGGTGACGACGCCGTGGTGGTTGCCGACGGGGGTGACTTCCTGGCCTTCGCGCGCGTGGGCATTCGTTGCGGCACCTATCTCGACCCAGGGCCCTTGGGCTGCATCGGCGTGGGAACGTCCTTCGGCATCGGCGCCGCGCTGGCCTGCCCGCAACGCACGGTCGCCGTGCTGACCGGCGATGGCGCCTTCGGTTTCAACGCCATGGAGATCGATACTGCCGTGCGCCACGGCGTACCGGTGCTCGTGGTGGTGGCGAACAATGGAGCTTGGCAAATCGAGGTGCACGACCAGACGACCACGCATGGCAAGGTGGTTGGCACGCGGCTGCAGCACGCCGACCATGCCGCGATGGCACGCGCGTTCGGCGCGCATGGCGAGCGCGTGGAGAGTGCGGAGCAACTGCCGCTCGCGATTGAACGGGCGATGGCGGCGATCAAGTCAGGACAGCCCGCGCTGTTGGACGTGCTGGTGAGTGGCGAGCCCATGTCGTCGGATGCGAGGTCCGGGCTCGCATGGGTGCCGGACCTGCAGGCGTTGGCTGCCTGGGATGACGCCGAGCGTCGGTGGCGCGCAGGGACTGGGCGAATCGGCATCGTGAAATGACTCTTGGGCTCAACCTGATTGCGTACCAGGGTACGCTCCCCGCGTTCGCCTCTCAGCCCGCGGCGGCGCTCCCTGGTCACGCCGTCGTAGGCCGCGTCTCGCTGGGTCGCAACGCATGGCTGGGCGCTGGCGCGGTCATCCGTGCCGACGGACACTTCGTGCGGATCGGTGACGACTTGCACATGGGCCGAGGCGCGACAATCCATATCGCCCACGAGGTCTATCCAACCTTGGTTGGCGCTAGGGTGTCCATCGGCGCTGATGCGGTCGTGCATGCCTGCACCGTGGGTAACGATGTCGTCGTCGAGCGGGGATCCGTGATCCTTGACGGTGCGAAGGTCGGTGACGGTGCCGTCGTCGAGGCTGGGAGCATCGTCTATCCGCGAAGCACGCTGGAGCCTGGCATGTTGTACGCGGGTCGGCCCGCCAAGCTGTTACGGGCGCTTGGCCTGCATGAAGTGCAGAGCCGAGCCGAACTGCAGCGAGCGCGCAATGAGGCATGCGACGTCCGCTGGACGTGCCAACCGATTCCGACCGGAGCTGCGCCCGATTCATTCGTCGCCGGCACCTGCGATCTCTCGGGCAGCGTTCACTTGGCCGAGGGCGCCAGCGTGTGGTTCGGCTGCAGGCTGGATGGTCGCGAGGGGCCGATTTCGATCGGCAGACTCTGCAACGTGCAGGACAACTCGGTGCTTCGGGCTGGATCCCTGGGGATGTCGTTGGGGGATCAAACCACGATCGGACACAACGTGCAGTTGGTGGGCTGCAACGTCGGTGCGCGCTGCCTCGTCGGCATCGGCAGTCGCATCGCGCCCGGCACGCGCATCGACGACGACACCTTCGTCGCTGGCGGCAGCGTCACCGAACCCGGCCAGCACCTGACGGGCGGACGGGTTTGGGGCGGCGATCCTGCACGGCCTATCGGCGAGATGAACGAGGCCAAGCGGACGGCGATCTCGAACATCGCGATCGTTTACGAAAGTTATGCGCGAGCGTTGCATGCCAGCGTACTAGGCTGACTGCAGGAACGGACCGGCACGGAAGCGAGAAAGCATGGGCAAGCGACTCACGAGCATCGTCACCCGCACGGGCGACAACGGCACCACGGGCCTGGGCGACGGCAGCCGACTGAGCAAGACGGCGCCTCGCGTGATGGCCATGGGCGACGTCGACGAACTCAACTCCGCCGTGGGAATGCTGCTGTCCCTCGGCGTGAATGTCGACGAGGACCTGAAGACCTCGACCTTGCTGCGCACCGTCCAGCAGGATCTGTTCGACCTGGGCGGTGAACTCAGCATCCCTGGCTACACGCTGCTGAAGGCGGAGCGGGTCGTGGCCCTGGACGAGTGGCTGCGTCAAGCCAATGCGAGGCTGCCGCGCCTGGAGGAGTTCATCCTGCCCGGTGGCTCTCTGGCCGCTGCGCAGGCACATGTGGCGCGCACGGTATGTCGTCGCGCCGAGCGCTCCGTCGTCGCGCTGGCCGAACAGCATCCCGTCAATGCGACTGTCCTTCAGTTCCTCAACCGCCTCTCCGATCTGCTGTTCGTGCTGGCGCGCCTGGTGAACCGGGTAGCGGGCGGCGTCGACGAGCAGTGGAACCGAAGTCGCTGAGTGCGCCCGCGCACGCCGAACGTTCTCCTCTATCCATACAGGCTCCTTCGCATGGCAAACCCTCCAGGCTCCATCGGCGTCATCGGCGCCGGCACCATGGGCAACGGAATCGCGCAGGTCTGCGCGGTGGCCGGCCTCAACGTGACGATGTTGGACGTCGACGACGCCGCGTTGAAGCGCGGCATGGACACCATCATCCGCAATCTCGACCGCATGGTGGCGAAAGAGAAGCTGACGGCCAGCGCCCGCGATGCCGCGCTGGCGAAGATCAGTACCGGTCTGGACTATGGCGCGCTGCAGTCCGCCGATATGGTGATCGAGGCTGCGACGGAGAACCTGGGACTCAAGCTGAAGATCCTGCGGCAAGTCGCCAACTGCGTCGGCAAGGACGCGATCATTGCGACGAACACCTCGTCGATCTCGATCACCCAGCTGGGCGCTGTGCTCGACGCGCCGGAGTGCTTCATTGGCATCCACTTCTTCAACCCCGTGCCGGTGATGTTGCTGCTGGAGGTCATCCGCGGCGTGCAGACGTCGGACGCAACCCATGCTGCCACGATGGCGTTTGCCAAGACGGTGGGCAAGGTGCCGATCACGGTCCGCAACAGCCCCGGCTTCGTGGTCAATCGCATCCTGTGCCCGATGATCAACGAGGCCATCTTCGTGCTGCAGGAAGGCCTGGCGTCTGCCGAAGGCATTGATGCCGGCATGCGCCTGGGATGCAACCATCCGATCGGTCCGCTAGCACTGGCCGACATGATCGGCCTCGACACCTTGTTGTCGATCATGGGCGTGCTTTACGACGAGTTCAACGATCCCAAGTACCGCCCAGCGCTGCTGCTGAAGGAGATGGTCGCCGCCGGCCGCCTCGGCCGGAAGACCAAGCAAGGGTTCTACAGCTACTCCTGACGCACGACAGCGGAGATCCCGGCGATTCGAAAACGCCGGGTTTCATTGTGGCTCAGGGGCCTCAGAACGCCTTCAG
>NZ_RCHJ01000032.1 GCF_004011805.1 Piscinibacter defluvii | reverse complement strand
GCCCCGCCAAGGTCAACCCCAAGACGGCGCCCGCCGGGGCCGTCGCCCGGCCGCGGCCGCCGGGCGCCGCGGGCGCCGGCGGGGCAGGCCGCCCGCTGCGGCCCGCCCCCGGGGCCCGGCCCGCTAACCCGGCCGGCCAAGGCCAAGGCCAAGGCCAGGGCGTGGCCAAGCCCGGCGGTGGTCCACCTCGCGCAGCCGGGGCGAACCGGCCTGGCGGCCCGGCCCGGCCCGTGAACCACGCCAAGCCGGCCAGGCCCGCCGACCCAGCAGGGCCGGCTCGGCCGGCCGGTCCCGCCAGCCCGGCGACGGCCGGTGCCGGCAGCGTAGGCCCTGCGCTGCTGCCCGTCGCCGCCACCTCCGAGCCGCCCGTCGCGCCGGCAGACAGTGAGGCGATGCCCGCGGCGCCGGCCAGTTCCACTGCCCTCCGGGCCGACTGAACCTTCATGAACGTCGACACGGTCTTCACCCCCCTGCGCCTCAAGCTGGCGTTGATCGCCCTCCCACTGCTGCTGGTGGGGGCCTACCTGTGGATGATCGCCGCCGACCGCTACGTGAGCGAGTCGACGGTCGCGCTGCAGCGCGCCGGCGGTGAGGCGCAGGCCTTGCCGGGGGCGGCCCTGCTGCTGGCCGGCCTGTCGCCGCCTTCTCGCGAGGAGACGCTGTACCTGAAGCAGTACATGCATTCGCTCGGCCTGATCAAGGCGCTCGATGCCCGGCTCGGGCTGCGCCGGCACTATGCGGCCCAGAGGCGCGACCTGCTGTTCCGCCTCGGGGAGCGTGCCTCGCAGGAGGACTTCGTCGACTACTTCCGCAATCGGGTCGACATATCGATGGACGACCTGTCGTCCACTCTGACGGTGCGCGTGCAGGCCTTCGACGCCGCATTCGCACATCGCCTCAACCAGGAGATCCTCCTGGAGGCCGAGCGCTTCGTCAACGAGATGTCGCACAAGCAGGCGCGCGAGCAACTCGCCTTTGCCGAGGGCGAGCTGGCGCGTGCCGCCGACAAGTTGCAGGCGGCCAAGGGCGAGGTGCTCGCCTTCCAGAGCAAGAACCGATTCCTCGATCCCACTGTGCAAGCCCAGGCCAGCGGCTCGCTGGTGGCCGAGATGCAGGCCAGCGTGACGCGCGCCGAGGCCGAACTGCGCAACCTGCGCAGCTTCCTCAACGACGACGCGTTCCAGGTCAAGGCGCTGAAGGCGCAGATCGCCGCGACGCAGGCCCAGCTCAACGAGGAACGGGCCCGCGCGACCGGCACGGGACGGCAGAGCGAGCGGTTGGGGGCCTTGACGATCGAGTACCAGGGGCTGCAGACCAAGGCGGAGTTCGCCCTCGACGCGTACAAGCTCGCCCTGGCCGCGGTCGAGAGCGGCCGCATCGACAGCCAGCGCAAGATCAAGAGCTTGGTGGTGATCGAGCCCGCCACCCTCGCGGAGACGCCCGAATTCCCGCGCCGCTGGTACGACCTGGCGACATTGCTGGTGTGCAGCCTGCTGATCTATGGCGTGGTTCGCCTCGTTCTCGCCACGATTCGCGAACATCAGGACTGAGAGCCCATGAGAACGATCGAACGACTCCTGCGCGCCGGCCGGTCGGCGCTGATGCTGCCGCTGTGGCTGCTGGTCGTCGGCGCGGCGGCGCAGACCCCGGTGGCCGACCCCCTGAACACCGGTCCGCGTGGCCTGACCGATCTGCCGGCCCGCCGCGCGCCGCTGCCCGTGCCCGGCGCCGCCTCGGCGGCGACCCTGCCGGCCGCCACGCCCGCGACGCGCCCGACGCTCGCACTGCCGCCCGACCCGGCCACCGCCGAGAAGCCACTCGTCTTCGGCTCGCAGATCTTCACCGGCCGCTTCGGCAACGAGACCTTCTCCGGCTTCAACCCCGACTACCAGATCTCGGTGGGCGACCGCATCAGCGTGCGGATGTGGGGTGCGTTCACCTTCGATGCGGTGCAGCCGGTGGACGCCAAGGGCAACCTGTTCATCCCAAACGTGGGGCCGGTGGCGGTGCTAGGGGTGCGCAATGCCGACCTGAATTCGCAGCTCGAGGCGCAGGTCAAGCGCACCTTCCGCGGCAACGTCGGCGTCTACGCCACGCTCGAGGCAGCGCAGCCGGTCAAGGTCTACGTCACCGGCTTCGTGCGCGCCCCGGGGCTGTACGGAGGCATGTCGTCCGATTCGGTGCTGTACTACCTGGACCGCGCAGGCGGAATCGACCCGGACCGCGGGAGCTACCTGAACGTCGAGGTACGGCGGGGCAACCAGACCCGTGCGCGTATCAACCTGTACGAGTTCCTGCTGTCCGGGCGGATCGACGCGCTGCAGCTGCAGGACGGCGACACCATCGTCGTGCTGCCGCGCCGGCACTCGGTGCACGTCGCCGGCGACGTCGCCAATCCGTACGTCTTCGAGTTCGATCGCCCGACCCTCAGTGGCAGCGAGCTGCTCGAGCTGGCCCGCCCACGCCCGGGCGCCACCCATCTGAGCATCGAGCGCAGCCTCGGCGCCGAACGACGCAGCGAGTACCACGCGCTGGCAGACGCCTCGAAGGTCACCGTGCAGGACGGCGACGAGGTGCTGGTCACTTCCGATCGCTATCCCGGCACGATCCTGGTCCGCATCGAGGGCGCCCACCTCGGTGAACGCACCCTGGTGCTGCCGTACGGCGCGCGACTGAAGGACGCTCTCGATCGCATCCGTCCGGCGCCGCAGGCCCGCCTCGAGGCCGTCCAGCTGTTCCGCAAGTCGGTGGCGGCGCGGCAGAAGGAACTGATCGAGACCTCGCTGCGCAGCCTCGAGACCTACGCGCTCACGGCCCGTTCGGCGACCAGTGAGGAGGCTGCGCTGCGCGGCCGCGAGGCTCAGCAGATCCTCGAGTTCATCGAACGTGCCCGTCAGGTGCAGCCGCGCGGACAAATCATTCTGGCGCAGGGCAGCTCGGCCGGCGAGACGCTGATGGAGAACGGCGACGTGCTGCGCGTGCCGGAGCAGAGCAACCTCGTGCTGGTCAGCGGCGAGGTGCTGTTCCCGAGCGCGCTGGTGTTCGAGTCCGGGTCGCGCGCCGAGGGCTACGTGACGCGCGCCGGCGGCTACACGCAGGGCGCCGACCGCAACAAGCTGGTGGTGCTTCGGCAGGACGGCAGCGTGGCTGATGCGCAGGCCGCCGAGCCCCAGCCCGGCGAC
Organism: Piscinibacter defluvii; assembly: GCF_004011805.1. Taxonomy (GTDB): domain Bacteria; phylum Pseudomonadota; class Gammaproteobacteria; order Burkholderiales; family Burkholderiaceae_C; genus Piscinibacter; species Piscinibacter defluvii. The sequence continues at coordinate 40,959 of NZ_RCHJ01000032.1, read as the reverse complement.
GAGATCATGGCGTTGCCGAAGATCGAGACGAAGAACATCGAGATCACGCGCGGCATCACGCAGATCGTCTACCAGATTGCGGTGGCCGCCAAGGTTCTGTTCGGGCTATAGCGCCGCCGGGCCGGTCCCGGCGGAGGGGATCCGGGGACATCCTTATAATTTCCTGTTCAGCACTACGGCGACCGGCCCTTGCCCGACGGTGGGTCGAGTGGCCGGCTCCGTCGGGGAGCAACGGCCGGCAGACCGATCGCAAGGCATCTCAGGCGGACAAGGACCGATGAACGTTCAAGAGTTTTTCCGAGGCAGGACCATCGTCGTGACGGGCGGCGTGGGCAGCGTGGGCAGCGAGATCGTTCGCCAGCTGCTGCAGTTCGAGGTCAAGGAAGTGCGCGCGCTGGACAACAACGAGTCGGCGCTGTTCGAGGCCGAGCACCAGTATTCAGCCGACCCGCGCTTCAAGGCCTATCAGGCCGACATCACCAACGAGTGGGAAACGCTGCGGGTCTTCTCGGGCGCCGACCACGTGTTCCACACCGCGGCGCTCAAGCACGTGCCGTCGTGCGAGCGCAGCCCGTTCAGCGCCATCGACACCAACATCATCGGCATCAAGTCGATCATCCGGGCGGCCCAGCTGAATCGCGTCCAGAAGGTGCTCTTCACCTCGTCGGACAAGGCGGTCAGCCCGACCAACGTGATGGGCGCCTCCAAGCTGCTGGGCGAGCGCCTGTTCATCGCCGCCAACCACATGTCGGTCGGCCCGGACAACGGCCTCGTCTTCTCCAACACCCGCTTCGGCAACGTCGCCGGGACCCGAGGCTCGGTCATCCCGCTGTTCTGCCGGCAGATCGAGCGCGGCGGGCCGGTCACGCTGACCGACGAGCGCATGACCCGCTTCATCATGAGCCTGGAGGAAGCCACCCAGCTCGTGATCGAGAGCATGATGCACGCACGCGGCGGGGAAACCTTCATCACCAAGATGCCCTCGCTGTGCGTGGCCGACCTGGCCCGGGTGATGGTCGAGTTGATCGCGCCGGTCTACGGCCGCAACCCGCGCTCGCTCGAGATCAAGGTGACCGGCGCGCGGCCGGGCGAGAAGCTGTGGGAGGAGCTCAGCACCGACGAGGAGAGCCGGCGCATCCTAGAGGGCGACCGCTACCTTTGCGTGCTGCCGTCCGCCAACGACATCCCCGAGGACATCGGCACACGCTACAAGGCGCTCGGGCTCGAGCGCTCGTCCTGCGTCTACAACAGCGCCAACGAGCCCAAGATGACCGACGCGGAGATCAAGCGCTTCCTCCTGCGCGACGGCGTGCTCCCGGGCGACATCCTGCTCGCGCTGCGTAAGTCGCCGGGCCTGCTCGCGGCCTGATTGCCGGCAGTGCCGGGTTCGACGTCCCGCCGCACCAACCCGGGATCGCGGCGGCGTCAGCCATACACCCCCTTCAGCGGAGTTTCGTAATGAAAGTACTCGTTCTCGGTGGCGACGGCTACCTCGGTTGGCCGACCTCAATGCACCTGTCCGCCCACGGACACGAGGTGCTGGCCGTCGACAACTACCTGCGCCGGCGATTGTCGCGCGAGGAGGACTCCGAGGCGCTGTTCGAGGTGCCGAACCTGCATCGGCGCGCGCAGTTGTGGAAGGAAAAGTCCGGCAAGTCGATCGAAGTCCGCATTGGCGACATCTGCGACTGGGACTTCATCGCCGCGCTGTTCGGCGAGTTCCGTCCCGATGCGTTGATCCACTACGCCGAGCAGCCGTCGGCGCCCTACTCGATGAAGAACCGGCCGGCCGCCGCGTTGACGCTGCACAACAACCTGACGGCCACGTTCAACGTGATCCAGGCGGTGCACGAGTTCGCGCCGCAGTGCCATATCGTCAAGCTCGGCACGATGGGCGAGTACGGCACGCCGAACATCGACATTGAGGAAGGCTGGATCGACATCGAGCACAAGGGCCGCCGGCAGAAGTTCCTGTTCCCGCGCGCCGCGGGCAGTCTCTACCACACCACCAAGGTGCTCGACACCGACCTGCTGTGGTTCTACGTGCGCACCTGGGGCCTGCGGGTCACCGACCTGATGCAAGGCCCGGTGTACGGCCTGGAAACCTACGAGAACCGCGGCGACGAGTCGCTCTACCCGTTCTTCAACTATGACGAGTTGTGGGGAACGGTCATCAACCGCTTCCTGGTCCAGGCGGTCGCTGGCTACCCGCTCACCGTCTACGGCAAGGGCGGCCAGACGCGCGGCTACCTGGACCTGCGCGATACCCTGCAGTGCCTGCGCCTGTCGATCGAGAATCCGGCCCAGGCGGGCGAGCTTCGCATCTTCAACCAGTTCGTCGAGACCTTCTCCGTCAACACCCTGGCCGATATGGTGCGTGCCTCGGGCAAACGGCTCGGGATCGAGGTCAGGATCGACAGCCTGCCGAACCCGCGCAAGGAACTGGAGGAGCATTACTACAACCCGGCGCACACCGGCCTGCTCGAACTGGGCCTGCAACCGCACCGGCTCACGCCGGAGCGCATGGACGAGATGCTGTCGGTGATCCAGCGCTACAAGGACCGCATCCGTACCGACTGCATCTTCCGCAACGTGCGCTGGAACCGCTGAAGCGGCCCCGGTCGACCGCGCCCCGACGGCATCAACTCACTGGACGGCCATGGAGATGAACGACATGACGGCGGACCTGGGTCCGCTCATCGACGTGCCTGCCCGGAGCGCCGACGATGCCTGGGTGGGCGGGCTGGCGCTGAATTCGCTGTATGCGCTGAAGCTGCGTCTGGTTGCGCAGCAGCCGGGGGAGCGTGAAGGCCGGGTGCGGCTCGAGTTCGGCCACGTCGATCTGTCCGGGCGATTCTGGACCTTCGACGAACGCGAGCTCGACCTGCCGGTGGTCTCCGACGCCGACGCAGACTTCGCCCAACGCGGGCGCTGGTATGAGCAGTTTCTGTTCTTCTCGACCAACGAGAACGTCAACGCATTGCGCTGGCAGGGGCCGGGCGAGACGGACGTCGCGCCGGTCGTGCGCGTGGCCCGCATCGTCGTCTTGTACCCACAGGTCGAGTCCTTTCGTCGCACGCTGGCCGGCATGGCCGAGCGCCGCACGCGGCTGCGCGGTCGCGAGTACCAGCCGTTTCTCGGGATGGAGTCGGCCACGGCCTACCTCGACGCGCTCAACGAGGCGATCGCCCCCGGTCCGCGCCGTCTGCCGCACTTGCGCGGCCAGTTCGGCGAGCGCGACGAGCGGGTGGCCGGCCCGAGGGTCGGTCTGGTTGGCGACGACCTGCTGGCCGGCCTGCTCGACTCCTCGGCCGCCTGCGTCAAGCTGACGCCGGACAACCTCGCGCTGGTGCGCGACGACCGTCTCGACCTGATCATGGTGCAGCGGCGCGCGGTGGGCATCGGCCCGCAGGGCATGTCCGATGCCGCCGAGGCGGCCTATCTGGCCGACCTGAGCTCGGCCCTGTCGGTGACGCGGGTGCCGATCGTCGAGCTGGCCGACGACCCGCGCACGCCCGTCGGCGTCACCCTGCGCCCGCTGCGCAACAGCGAGCTCGACATTGAGGTCGCGGGGTCGGAGTACGAACTGGCGCGCTTCGAGCCCGTCCGCGGCCCGCTGTGGAACAGCCGCAACATCGCGATCCCCTGCGTGTCCGACCTGTACCAGTACACGGAATTCCAGGAGGCCGCGAACAAGCTGGTCGACAACGGCTTCTCGCTGGCACTCAGTGAGACCAACTTCGACCATGTACCGGTGCGGACCTGGGAGCGCTTCGAGTCGCCGCGCGTGAAGTCGTTCGGGCGCCTGTCGCCACGCGCCCAGTCGGCGGTCTTCCAGAGCTGCGGCTTTGCGCTCGTGCCGGGTCGGAGCCTGCGCCCCCTGGCCGACGTCGTCAACCTGTGCACGATGGCGCTGCAGAGTGGTGCGCTGCCGATCGTTTTCGGCGACCCGCTGCCGGCACCGCTGGACCTGATCGCCGAGAGCGCCAACGGATTGGACAGCCTGCATGCGTACCTGTCGCAATTCAGCGAGGACCTGGTGCGCGAGCGCCACTGGGTGAAGCGCTTCCGCCAGTTCGTGGCGCGCAGCGCGCAGGGACGCCTGTGCGATGCGCTGCAAGACTTCACCGCAGGCCGGCGCATCGCCCGGGCCGGCGGCACTCTGCCCTCGGCCGAGCTGATCTGCATCTCGAAGCGGCCCGAGAACCTGGACATCATCGCCGAGAACTACCTGCGGCAACGCTATCCCAACCTCGGCATCCACCTGATCTGGAACGTGCCGGCCGAGACCGCGCAGCACTGCGTGGACCAGACCGACCGCATGAACCTGCCGAACATGCGCGTGAGCGTGCTCGACGAGGCCCACAACATCGGCAGCTGCCTGAACTACGGGCGCCGCCAGTCTCTGGCGGACTTCTGGTTCAAGTTCGACGACGACGACTACTACGGCGCCAACTACGTCGGCGACTCGGTCAATTACTACCGCTGGGTGGGCGCTGACGCGGTGGCCAAGCCGGCAGGCTTCGTCCACTTCAAGCGCTCGCAGGAAGTGTTCGTGCGCAACCTCTCGGGCGTCTACCTCTGGCACCTGGCGCGCACGTTCCCGGACCGGCCCTACCTGTGCGGCGCCACGTTGAGCGGGCGGCGGGCCTCCGACCTGCCGCTGTTCTCGACCAACTACCGCAACAGCTGCGACTCGAAGTGGATGGAAAGCCTGCCGGAGAACAATTTCCGCATCTTCGCCTCCGACCCGTTCAACCACGTCATCTTCCGCGGCGATGCAAGCTCGCACACCTGGCAGGCCTCCGAGCAGATGCTGACCAACAATTCGCGATTGCTCGCGTCGCGCTTCGTGGCGCCGACCTTCGATGCCGAGTAGGACCATCGGTGGCATGGCCACCTTCCCGGCGCGCGCGGCCAGCCTGCGGGCGGTGGTGGCGTCGATCGCCGGACAGCTGGACCTGCTCTACCTGTACCTGAACGAGTACCAGCAGGTGCCTGCCTGGCTGGGCGAGTTCGGCAACGTCCGGCCGCTGCTCGGCCAGGGTGCGGCCGGCAACCTGAGCGCCACCGGCAAGTTGGCCTTCCTCCAGCACGAGAGTGCCGGCACCTGCTTCACGCTCGACGATGACATCCTCTACCCGCCCGACTACGTCGCGCGGATGGTGGCGCTGCGCGAGCGGCTGCGCGGCGGCGTGGCGTTGTGCGTGCACGGCTCGGTCCTCCCCGACATCGCTTCCTGGTACTACGAGCGCAGCTGGCTGCACGACTCCGAGACCCCGCTGCGGCATGCCACGCCGGTGAACCTGGCCGGTTCGGGCACGTTCTGCTTCGCGCTCGACGAGGTGCCCCTGCGCTTCGAGGAGTTCCTCGGTCCGGTGCAGGTCGATCTGGCGCTGTCGCGGCGCCTGCTCGGTGCGGGGCAGCCCTTGCTGGCGGTGCCGCGCGAGGCGGGCTGGATCCGTTTCGTCCCGCACGACGGCATGACCCGGGCATTCAAGCGCCGGATCACCCAGCACACACTGAGCCTTCGCCAGTGCCCGGAGCTGTCGTCGCGGCATGTCCGGCAGGTGTGCGCCGAGTTCGCCGCCGGCCGGCCAAGGATGCCCGAACTCGCCGGGGTCGAGCAGTTCCTCGAGCTGTTCGCCCCGCCCACCGCCGAGGCCGGTCAGCCGCAGACCTTTCCGGTCACGCCCTACTTCATGACCAAGGCGGTGGAGTTCGCCGCGCTCTGGTCCGCCCGCTAGGCCCATCGAACCATGAACAAGCAGCTCTTCGTCCTGTGCCACTCGGACCGCGCCTGCGCCAGCGCCATCGAGGCGGTCATGAACTCCTGCCAGATTCCGTCGCTGGCGCCGGAAGCCAACCCGGCGGGCGAGGACCTTTCGTCCATCCTCGAGGGCGTGCTCGCGATGGCCGGGCTGACTCCGACGCAGATGATCCCCCGCGGCTGGGCCGGCGCACTTCAGCCGAGCTTCGACGCCGTGGCGGCCTTCTACCTCGACGCGCTGCTCGCCGGCCAAGCCTCCAGCGGCTACCTCAGCGCCAGCGCAAACGCCTTCTTCGTGGATGCCTGGCGGGCGCTGTGCGCGCGCATGTCGGTGTCGGTGCGCTTCGTCTACGTGCGGGACTTCTCCCGCCTCTACCAGCCGAGCAAGGATGCGCCTATGTCGGCGGCAGACTTCAACGTCGCCCTCGCGCTGCTGCGCCAGGCCGGCGCGGACGTGCTGTGCTTTGAGGCCGACGAGCTGCGAGGCGGAAGCACGGCGCTGCTGGCGCCGCTGCTGAGCGGCTCGCGCAGCCCGGCCCAGTTGCCCGCCGCACAGGTGGCCGATGTGGTGCGCAACCTGCCGGGTGCGCTGCGCGCGGAACTCCCGGCCGAGATCGCGGCGCTGCACCGGCTCTATGTCGGTCGTCGGCGCGGCATCGCTCTGACGTTGCCGGCGGGCTCGCCGGACTTGGCACTGCTCGAGAGCTCGGCGCAGCCGCGCACGGCTTTCCATCTGTGGCTCGAATCGGGCGCCGCCAGCGGCGCGCGTGCGCTGGCGGCTGCAACGGCCGTGCCGGCTCCGGCACGTCCCGACGGCGACCTGGTAGCGCTGCTGGTGCAGCGCGAACGCCGCATCGACGCGCTGATCCAGCAGCTGCGCGAGCAGGAGGCGGCGGCTGCCATGCAGAAGCCGGTGCGCGGCAAACGGGTCGGCGCCGCCGCGGAGGCCGGTGATGGACCGAAGTCCGTGCCAGCCGCCGGCGGACCCGCGCACAAGCGTTCGATTCCCGAGCGAGTCTGGCGCAAACTGAAGAAGATCGCCACCAAGATTCGTCCTGCGGCGAGTGCACCGGCGCCGGACAAGCGCGTTACAGGCTGACCCCCGCCCACCGCGGATTCAAAGGAGCGACCCATGTTGCGCAAGATGTTCCTGGTCCTTGGTCTGTCCGGCGCGCTCGCCTGCCCGGCCATCTCGATCGCCCGCCCGTCGATCATGTTCGCCGCCGGCTGGGATCCGGAGGCCGTCCGGCTGGTGCGCGAGAAGTTCGGCGAAGTCGACTACCTCAGCTCCGAGGTGACCGACGAATCCAGGCCGGGCCCGGCGCAGGTCTTCGCGCTGCCTGCCAGCCTGGAATCGGTGCGACGGCAGGCCGGCGCACCGTGCAACCTGAAGGGCGGTCCGACGCTCGTCATCTACGACCCGGAGCACTGGGAGGCGACGCCGGAGAGCGACCGCCGCGACCTGCCGGCGACCATCGAGGCCGGTGCCGACGCCGTGCGAGCGAGCGGCTGCCGCAAGTTCGGCCTGGCGCCGGACGGCCAGTTCATCGGGCTGGAGCCGAAGGAGTGCCGCGCCGCGCCGAGCGCACTGGCACGCAGCGTCAACTGGAAGAAGGTCGACGTGCTGGTGCTGCAGGCGCAGCGCCTCCTGTCGGACAAGTGCGGTGGCCGGGCCAACATCGCCGAGTACAGCCGCTTCGTCGCGGAGTGGTCGCGCCTCGTCAAGGCGGCCAACCCGGCCATCAAGGTGTTCCCGAGCATGACCTTCCGCTACACCGACGTGGCGACGATGTCCGAGGCGATCCGCAGGACCCGGCGCGACGTGGACGGCTACTACCTGGCCTATCCCTCGTCCAAGTCGGGCATCAACTGTGATCACTGCCGCTCGACCAACCTGAAGAGCGTGGTGGATACGATCGGCACCACCCAGTGACCTCAGGCCCCTGAAAGCGCCGCGATCATGGACAACAACCGCCCCATCCTCGTCACCGGCTCCGGACGCAGTGGCACCTCGCTGTGCATGTATTTCCTGGAGGCGCTGGGGGCGGTGATGTCGCCCGAGATGATCCCCGCCAGCCCGCAGAACCCGGATGGCGGGCGCGAGGACACCGAGATCTTCCAGCTGCACCAGGCGCTGCAGCGGTCGCTGAACACCCATGCCTCACTGCCGATGCCACCGCGCTGGCTCGAGCAGGAGGCCGTCCAACGCACCAAGCAGGCGCTGCGCAAGATCGTCAGCGAGCGCCTCCAGATCGACCCCTCGCGCCCCTGGGCGGTGAAGGATCCGAACCTGGCCTATTTTCTGCCGCTGTGGACCCACCTGTTCAACGGCCTGAAGCAGGTGCCGGTCCACGTGCTGTGCGTCCGCTCCCCGGAGGCGATGTGCCGATCGATGGAATCGCAGTACGGCGTGGGCCCCGACGAATCGCTGATGGTCTGGATGCTGCGCAACGCCTACACGCTGCGGCATACCGGAGGCAACTGCCTGGTCGTCCACTACGAGGCCTGGGAACAGGACGGGCTGGCCCAGCTCGGCCGCCTGGCCGCACAGCTGCTGCCCGGACAGGCCCATACCGCCGAGAGCCTGCGTGCGGTGCTGGAGCAGGTGTTCAAGCCAAGCCTGAACCGGGCGGGCGCGTCGCCGTTGGCCCCCACCGCCAATCCGGCGGCGCGGCGCTTCTACGAGACCCTCCAGCAGGTGCCCGGCGGTGCAATGGCCGGCCGCGACGCCCTGCAGGTGGCCGAGGAATGCCTGGCGCAGATCGAGCAGTTTCGCGGCATGGCCTCGGTGGCTCAGATGGCGTTGCGCCAGGTGGCGGGGCTGCGTGCGCCCGGACGCGAGCCCGGCGCCCGCAACCCGGCCGGCGGCAACGCCGAGGCTGCAGCGCCGGACAGCGTGGGCCGCCTGCGACGCCTGCTGGCCGACGCCCAGCAGGCCCTGAAGACGCTGCAGGATGCCTATGCCGAACGCGTGGCCGAGGCCGACACGCTACGGGTCGCCTGCGACCGGCTGACCGACAGCATGGACGCGCAGCAGACAATCGCAGCCTCGACGGCCCGGCACGTCAAGGTGCTCGAGGCCCGCATCATGGAGCTGCGCTCGCAGCTGGAAACGACCCGTCGGCTGTGGGCGTCCTGAACGGGACTGGTCAGCCGCCCGGCATCGGGCGGGACGAGCGGGCGCGCCAGAAGCGGCAGCGCCCCTGCGTGGTCTGGTTCACCGGCCTGTCGGGCGCCGGCAAGTCGACCTTGTCCGGCCTGGTCGACCGGCGCCTCTTCGAGCTTGGCTACCACACCTACCTGCTCGACGGCGACCACCTGCGGCGCGGCCTGAACCAGGACCTCGGCTTCAGCCACGCCGATCGGGCCGAGAACATCCGCCGTGCTGCCGAGGTGGCGTGCCTGATGGCGGATGCCGGCCTGATCGTGCTGGCCGCGTTCATCTCGCCGTTCCGGGCCGAGCGGCGCCGGATCCGCGACCTGCTGCCCGCCGGCGAGTTCGTCGAGGTCTTCGTCGACGCGCCGCTGGCCGTCGCCGAACAGCGCGATCCCAAGGGGCTTTACAAGAAGGCCCGACGCGGCGAGCTGAAGCAGTTCACCGGCATCGATTCACCCTACGAGGTGCCGGAAGCCCCGGACCTGCGCCTGCCCACCGATCGCCTCAGCGCGGAACAGGGGCGCGACAGCGTGCTGGCCCTGCTGGCGCAACGCGGCATCATCCGCGCCGCTGGGGCGTAACGGGCGGGCCACCCACGGACCGGACGCGATAATCAACGGCGAGCCGCCCGACCGGCTTGATGCCCCGGACCCGACCGCCCCTGTCCCCCATGTCCCTGCGAGAACGGGCGCGACGATTGGCCAGCGCCCTGCGCCTGGCCCTCTATGGCCCGCCGCTGCTGCGCCTGGTGCGGCTGCTGCGCCGAGGCCGCGGCAGCGGTGCAGGCTACGTCGACCTGTGCCTGCAGCTCGGTCTGGCGGCGCGCGCGCGGGCTGCTCTGCCGTCCGTGCCGGCGGCGCCGCCGCGCCCGTCTCTGGCGATCCGACTGGCCGCACTGTCGGGCCGGGTCGAGGAGGCGCTGGCGCTGGCGCAGACGCTCGCCGGACGCCTGCCCGACCCGACCGTGCCGCGGCGCGAACTCGACGCCGCCATCGCCTGCGTGGCGCCCCTGTCGGCGCCGGCCGCACTCTCGCTGATCCAGGCGAGCGGCCACACTCATGCGGCCCTGCCGGCCCTGCGCCTGCAGCTCGGCGACCGAGCCGGTGCCGCAGCGCTGCTCGCGGCACGCCCGGCTCCCGACCCGCAGCGCTGGCTGCTGTGGGCCAACCTGCAGGACGAGCCGCTGCGCCAGCTTGAAGGTTTCAACCGCTTCCTCGCCGCACACGACCTGGCCCCGGTGCACCTGGACGACGCGAGCCGGCCCCTGTCGGTGGGTAATCTGCGCGCGTCGGTGCCGGCCGGCCACGCGCCGGGCAGCGGCGAACTGCTCAGCGTCGTGATGACCTGCTACGACTGCGCCGCCTACGTCGACGCCGCCCTGCGCTCGGTACTCGGTCAGAGCCACGCGACGCTCGAGCTGATCGCAGTGGACGACGGCAGCCGCGACGACACCTGGCAGCGCCTGCTGGCCGCGGCCGCGGCCGATCGGCGCGTACGGCCGGTGCGCCTGCGCCACAACGTCGGCACCTATGCCGCCAAGAATGTCGGCCTGGGGCTCGCACGCGGCGAACTGCTGGCCTTCCAGGACGCGGATGACTGGTCCTGCCCGGAACGCTTTGCCCGCTGCCTGTCTTTGCTGCGCCGGCGACCGTGGGTGCAGGCCGTGACCTGCGAGTACGTGCGCTTGCAGGACGACGGGCGCTTCTGGTCCGGCCTGGTGTGGCCGCTGCAGCGCCGCACGCCCAACTCGGTGCTGCTGCGGCGCCGTGCGCTGGATCGCATCGGATTCTTCGACGAGCACCGCTTCGGTTCGGACGGCGAGTTCGTCGGCCGGCTGATCGCGAGCGTCGGCCCGCGCGGCCTGCACCGCATAGCGCAACCGCTGATCGTGGCCGCGCGTCGCGAGAACTCGCTGATGACGGCGCCGGCGACCGGGCTGGACGCGCGCGGCCGGTCGCAGGTTCGCGCCGATTTCCAGGAGGCCTGGACCGAGTCCCTGCTGCAGCGCGCACTGGCGGGTGAGTCGCACTACCGGGCGGCCGTGCAGGGCACGCCGGCGCTGATCGTGCAGGCACCATGATCCGCCCGGCCCTTGCCTGCGCACTCTCGCGATGACCACGCCCGCCACGCCCCCTCTGGCCCTGTTGTTCGATCTCGGCGGGGTGCTCCTGAACGTCGACTTCGAGCGCGCGCTCGAGGCCTGGGCGCCGTTTTCGGCGCTCGGCATCGACGACCTGCGCCGCCGTTTCACCTTCGACGCGGCCTACGCACATCACGAGCGCGGCGAGATCGGCGCGCAAGCGTACTTCGCCCATCTGATTGAGCTCCTGAAGCTGCGTGCCGCCGTCGACCAGGTCGAAGCCGGCTGGAACGCGGTTTTCGTGGGCGAGATCGTCGAGACGCGCCGGCTGGTCGAGACCGCGCGGCAGCGCATGACTTGCTGCGCGTTCACCAACACCAACGCCAGTCACATGCGCACCTGGTCGGCGCTGTACCCCCGGGTGGTGTCGACCTTCGACCGGATCTTCGCGTCCCACCAGATGGGCCTGCGCAAGCCGGAGCGTGCCGCGTTTGAGTACATTTGCCGCAGCCTCGCGCTGCCGCCGTCAACCATCCTGTTCTTCGACGACCTGGCCGAGAACGTCCAGGCCGCGCAGCAGGCGGGATTTCAGGCCGTGTGGGTTCGCACACCCCGGGATGTCGCCGAGGCGCTGCGGGCCGCGGGCGTCGCCTGAGTCTCCGACCCTCACGTCTGCCGGGATCCTCCCATGCCCACCCCCGAGTTCATCCGAGCGTTGCGTTCACGGGTCGGCCATGAACTGTTGCACGTCCCGACCGTCGGCGTGCTGGCGCACGATGGAGCAGGCCGCATCCTGCTGGTGCAGGATCGCGACGACGGGCAGTGGACCTGCCCGGGTGGCATCGTCGAGCCGTTCGAACTGCCCGCCGACGCGGCCCTGCGCGAGGCCTGGGAAGAAACCGGTGTCGAGGTCCGCCTGACCGGCATCGTCGGCATCTTCGGCGGCGAGCATTGCGGCGGCACCTACGCCAATGGCGACCGTATCGCCTGGGTGGCCACCATCTTTTCGGCGCAGGCGCTCGGGGACCGTGCCACGCCCGACGGCGGCGAGACCTCCGCCGCATGCTTCATGTCGCCGTCGGAGATCGCCCGGGCTCCGCTCAAACCGCACCTGCGGCTGTTCCTGGACGCACTCGCCAGCGGGCGACCGGGCTACTTCCAGCCGCCGAGTTGGTCGCAGCAAGGCGATCGGCCCGGCGTGGAGCACACCTCGATCGAGGGCCCCTGAGACGGCCCGGCGTGTGCAGAGGTGGTCGACCGATCCCCGCCTTGCGGGGGGCGGTGCGTCGGAACAGGTCCAGATAATACGCACGGTCTGCATGGTCTCCCAACCCAGAGGATGAAGGTTCTCACCGTCTTCGGCACCCGACCCGAAGCCATCAAGATGGCACCGCTGGTCAAGCACCTCGAGGCGGTGCCCGGCATCGAGTCACGCGTGTGCGTGACCGCCCAGCACCGGCAGATGCTGGACCAGGTACTCGAGCTGTTCGAGATCCGGCCCGACCACGACCTGGACCTGATGCGCCCGGGCCAGGACCTGACCTCGATTACCTGCGAGATCCTGCAGTCGATCCGCGGCGTCTACGCGGCGGAGCAGCCCGACATCGTCCTGGTGCACGGCGACACGACGACCACCTTCGCCGCCTCGCTGGCCGCCTTCTACCAGCGCATCGCGGTCGGCCATGTCGAGGCCGGGCTGCGGACCGGCGACCTCTACGCGCCCTGGCCCGAAGAGGCCAACCGCCGTCTGACCGGCGCGCTCGCCCAGCTGCACTTCGCGCCAACGGCGACCTCGCGTGAGAACCTGTTGCGCGAAAACGTGCCCGACGAGCGGATCGTCGTGACTGGCAATACCGTCATCGACGCTCTGCTGGCGGTGCGCGGCAAGCTGGAGCAATCGGCCGCGCTCAGCGCACCGCTGGCCGGACGCTTCCCGTTCCTGCGCCCGGCCGCCCCGCTGCTGCTGATCACGGGCCACCGGCGCGAGAACTTCGGCAGCGGCTTCGAGCGCATCTGCGCCGCGATCGCACAGCTCGCCCGGCGCCATCCGTCTTTGGACCTCGTCTATCCGGTGCACATGAACCCGAACGTTCGCGAGCCGGTCGGCCGGCTGCTCGGCGGCATCGGCAATGTGCACCTGATCGAGCCGCTGGACTACCTGCCCTTCGTCTACCTGATGTCGCGTGCAACCGTGATCCTGACCGACTCGGGCGGCATCCAGGAGGAGGCGCCCTCGCTGGGCAAGCCTGTGCTGGTGATGCGCGACACCACCGAGCGCCCGGAGGCCGTCGCCGCGGGCACGGTGCGACTGGTCGGCACCGACACGCTGCGCATCGTCGACGGCGTGACCGGCCTGCTCGACGATCCCGAGGACTACCGGCGCATGAGCGTCGCCCATAACCCCTACGGCGACGGCCATGCCTGCAAGCGCATCGCGGACGCCCTCCTTGCCAAGCTGCCGCAATGAACTCGATGAACAATACCAACAAGATCCAGACCGTGTGCATGGTCGGCCTCGGCTACATCGGCCTGCCGACGGCGGCGATGTTCGCCGCCCGCCGCACCAAGGTGATCGGCGTCGACATCAACCAGCACGCGGTCGACACCATCAACCAGGGCCGCATCCACATCGTCGAGCCCGAGCTGGACATGATCGTGCACAGCGCGGTCCACCAGGGCTGGCTGCGCGCCACCACCCGCCCGGAGCCGGCCGACGCTTTCCTGATCGCCGTGCCGACGCCGTTCAAGGGCGATCACGAGCCGGATACCAGCTATGTCGAAGCGGCGGCGCGCTCGATCGCTCCCGTGCTGCGCGCGGGCAACCTGGTGGTGCTGGAGTCCACCTCGCCGGTGGGCACCACCGAGCTGATGGTGCGCCAGCTCGCCATGGCGCGGCCCGACCTGCGCTTCCCGACAGGCGACGACGACCAGGAGGTCGACGTCTGCGTGGCCTACTGCCCCGAGCGCGTGCTGCCCGGCCAGGTGGTGCGCGAGCTTGTCGAGAACGACCGCATCATCGGTGGCCTCACGCCCCGCTGTGCCGAGCGTGCCACCGCGCTGTACCGCATCTTCGTCAAGGGGCAGCTGCTGGTGACCAACGCCCGCACCGCCGAGATGTGCAAGCTCACCGAGAACTCATTCCGTGACGTCAACATCGCGTTCGCCAACGAACTCTCGCTGATCTGCGACAAACTCGACATCGACGTGTGGGAGCTGATCCGTCTGGCCAACCGCCACCCGCGTGTGAAGATCCTGCAACCCGGGGCCGGTGTGGGCGGGCACTGCATCGCCGTCGATCCGTGGTTCATCGTCGACAGGACGCCAGACGAGGCGCGCCTGATCCGCACCGCGCGCGTCGTGAACGACGGCAAGCCCGCCTGGGTGATCGGCAAGGTCGCACAGGCGGTCGAGGCGCTGGCGCGCGAAGGGCGTGCCGGCGAACCCACCGTTGCGCTGCTCGGCCTGGCCTTCAAGCCCAACATCGACGACCTGCGCGAGAGCCCTGCCCTGCACATCGCCGAGGCGCTGACTCGCTCGTTGAGGGCCCGCTTCCTGCTCGTGGAGCCGAACGTGCAGTCACTGCCCGCCAGCCTGCGAGAACAGCCTTTGGTCGACGTGGCCACGGCCCTGGCGCAGGCCGACGTGGTCGTCGTGCTGGTAGCACATAAGGAGTTCGGCGCGATCCGCGCGGCGCTGCAGCCGCACCAGCGCGTCGTCGACGCCGTCGGCCTGCTGGGCCGCTGAGCGCGCCGCGCGGAAACGACCGACCCGAGCCCGGTCACCGGGTCGCGGCACCGCCCCAAGCGACGAAACCCGGGTTCTCGAAGCCGGGCTTGCCGTACCGCATCGGCTGGCCGTCGAGACACTCGACGCGCCCGCCGGCCGCCGCCAGCACCGCATGACCTGCGGCGATGTCCCACTCCATCGTGCGGCCCAGCCGCGGATACAGGTCGGCCTCGCCTTCGGCCAGCAGGCAGAACTTCAGTGATGAACCGACCTTGCGCGTGCCCGCCAGGCGACGACCCGCGAGAAACGGGGCGAGTGGCGGCACGTCGCCATGCGAGCGGCTGGCCACGACCACCAGGCCGTCGGCCGGGGGCGGGCGCACCGCCAGCGCCCGTCGCTCGCCCGCCTGCTCGACCCAGGCGCCCACGCCCTGCGCGCCAGCGAACAGCTGGTCCAGCGCCGGCGCGAGCACGACCCCGAGTACCGGCACCCCGCGCTGCACCAGCGCGACGTTGACCGTGAACTCGCCGTTGCGGTCCACGAACTCGCGCGTCCCGTCGAGCGGATCGACCAGCCAGAACTCCTCGCCGACCGCGGGGAGGCCGTGCTCGGCGCAGGCCTCCTCGGCAACCGCGGGCACCCGGGGCGCGAGCCGTCGCAGCGCCGGCAGGATCAGCGCCTCGGCCCGATGGTCGGCGTCGGTCACCGGCGAGTCGTCGACCTTGCGGTGCAGGTCGTACGCCCCTTCATAACACGCCAAGACGGCCGAACCGGCCGGGCGCACGATGTGCGCAACCTGTTCGAGCAGGTCGTCCAACTGGTGGGGTGGAAAGAACATGGCGGGCAATGCCGTCGCGCAGATCGCGCACAGCCGGGTCGCGTCGGAGCGACAGACTATCATCGCGGTCCCCGACCCGCTCCCAGTGTTCCATGTCGCAGACGGATGCTCGGCAGCACCAACGTACCGAGCCCGCGCCGGCACCCGATCGGGCATGAGCGTGGACGGCTTCTACGTCACCCGCCACGTCGGCCCGTGGATGCGGCCGCACCTGGACCGCTTTCTCGGCGCGCCGCTGCGCTACCAGCCCGTCGGCCGGCCCGGCCCGGGCGCGCTGGGCATCGTCGGCTGGGGCCTGAAGGGTGTGTTCGCCGCCAGCGCCGCGTATGCGCAGCGCATCGGCATGACGTACTACGCCGTCGAGGACGGCCTCCTGCGCTCGATCGAGCCGGGCGACGGGTCCATCGTGCTGAGCCTGTCGGTCGACCCGGTCGGCGTCTACTACGACGCGCGCCGGCCGTCGCGGCTCGAGCAGCTGGTCGCGCGCGGCGTCGACGCGGCGCAGCAGGTGCGTGCGCAGGCGCTCGCGCAGCAGTGGTGCGCGGCGCGCGTGTCGAAGTACAACCACGCCCGCGAGCTGCCGCCGCCGGTGCCCGGGCCGTTCGTGCTGGTGGTCGACCAGACCTTCGGCGACGCCTCGATCGCCTACGGCCTGGCCGACGCGGCGAGTTTCACCCGCATGCTCGAGGCCGCGCTGGACGAGCACCCCATGCTGCCGGTGGTGCTGAAGGTGCATCCGGACGTGATCGCCGGCCGCAAGCGCGCCCACTTCGGCGCGCTGTCGCCGGGCCAGGCGGCCCGGGTCACGTTGCTGGCGAGTGATTCGCATCCGCCGGCGCTGCTCGAGGCGGCGCAGGCGGTCTACGTGGTCACCTCGCAGATGGGCTTCGAGGCGCTGCTGTGGGGCAAGCCGGTGCGCTGCTTCGGCATGCCCTTCTACGCCGGCTGGGGCCTGACGCACGATGCCCTGCCGGCGCCGCCGCGGCGCGGCGCGGCCACGCTGCCGGCGCTGGTGCACGCCGCGCTGATCGAGCACCCGCGTTACCTCGATCCCGAGACCTTCGAGCGTTGCGAGCCCGAACGGGCCATCGCCTGGATGGCGCTGCAGCGCCGCCAGCGCGCGCGTTTCCCGGCGCAGGTGCAGGCGGTCGCCTTCTCGGACTGGAAGAAGCCGATCGCACGCCTGTTCCTCGCCGGCAGCACGCTGCAGTTCGTCGACGCCCCGCAGCCGCTCGGCGCGGCCGGCGCCCGCGCGGTGTGGGGCCGGCCCAAGGACGGCGACCCGGTCACCGAGACCGGCGGCGCGCCGCTGCTGCGCGTCGAGGACGGCTTCCTGCGCTCGGTAGGCCTGGGGGCGAACTGGGTCCAGCCGCTGTCCTGGGTGGTCGATGTGGTGGGCATGTATTACGACGCCACACAACCCTCGGCGCTGGAGCAGCTGCTCGAGTGCGGCGGCTTCGAGCCCGCGCTGCTCGAGCGGGCGCGTTCGCTGCGTGCCGCGATCGTCGCGTCCGGCGTGACCAAGTACAACGTCGGCGCCGGCGCCTGGCAGCGCCCGGCCGGCGGTCGGCCGGTGGTGCTGGTGCCCGGCCAGGTCGAGAACGACGCCTCGATCGCCTACGGCGCGCCGGGCCTGCGGCGCAACCTCGATCTGCTGCGCGCGGCGCGCGAGCGCCGGCCCGACGCCCACCTCGTCTACAAGCCCCACCCCGACGTGCTGGCCGGCAAGCGTCCGGGTGATGCGCATGCCGACGAGGCGCGCCGCTGGTGCGACGAGATCGTCACCGATGCGCCGATGCACCGCCTGCTGGAGGCGGTCGACGAGCTGCAGGTGCTGACCTCGCTGGCCGGCTTCGAGGCCCTGCTGCGCGGCAAGCCGGTGGTCTGCCACGGCCAGCCCTTCTACGCCGGCTGGGGGCTGACCGAGGACGTGCTGCCGCATCCGCGCCGCACGCGCCGCGCGACGCTCGACGAGCTGGTGGCGGCCGCGCTGATCCTCTACCCGACCTACGTGAGCCGCCGCAGCGGCGCGTTCACGACACCCGAGCGCGTGCTGTACGAACTGGCCCACTGGGCCGAGAGCGCGCCGCCGCCGGAGCGCCCGGTGCTGCGGGCGCTGCGGCAGGTCAAGCGATGGCGCGATCGGCTTCGACGTCGATGACCGCCGGTGCGGCACGCCGCACCAGCGACAGCCGCGCGGCGCGGAAATGTTTCAGCGCGATCTCCGCGGTGGCCTCGATGTCCTGGGCCGTGTAGGCCCAGGCGTCGCCGGGGGCCTGGTAGCAGCGCAGCACGGTGGCGCGCAGCGCCTGCCCGGCCTCGCGGTCGCCGTCGCCCGCCAGCACCTCGGCCAGGCGCTGCGCGAAGTCGACCTGCGTGGCCGTCACGAGGCTGGGCGCGTCGGCATAGAAGCTCGGCGCGAAGCAGATCACCCGCTCGCCGCGCACCAGCGACTCGAAGCCGACCGTGGAGTTGATGCACACCACCACCGGTCGGGCGCGGTGGAAGCGGCCGAGGTTGCCGCCGACCATGCGCGCGCCCTCGGGCAGCCGGTAGCGCGTGGCATCCATCGGGTGGCGCTTGAACAGCAGCACCGCGTTCGGCGCGACACGCGTCACCTCGGCGGCGAGGAAGTCGATGAAGGCCTGGTTGTTCTCGAACGGCGAGTGCAGCACCAGCTGCGAATCGGTCTGCAGCTGCAGCGGCACGACGATCAGCGCGCGACCCTTGCGCGCCGGCAGCGCCTCGTCGTGCTCGCTGGCGAGGTGGTGCTCGGTGAGCCACTGCGCCCAGGCCAGGCGCAGGTAGGGGCCGACTGCGTAGCGCTTGTGCTGCATGCGCGCCCGGTCGGGCTGCAGCAGGCAGGCCAGCAGGTTGCGCAGCAGGAAGAGCGCGAAACGGGTGCGCAGCCAGGGCTCGGAGCGCCGCGGCGTCAGCGGCGCGTCCTCCGCAATGCCGGTGATGCCGGGCAGCGCCTCGGCACGCCTGAGGCTGAAGCGCGAGTTCAGGCCCAGGGTGCTGAGGCTGGAGGTCATCAGCCGGAACGCGCCGCGCTCGAAGTACAGGATCACGACGCCGAGTTCCTGCGCCGCCAGCCGCGCCGCCACCGAGAACGGCCGCGCGTCGGAGAACACCAGGCACAGCTCGATGCACTCCTGCGCGAAGCGCTGCTTGAACCACTCCACCGCATGCGCGAACACCGCCATCGAACGCGGGTCCTGCATCGGCGCCCAGGTGGCGTGCTCGAACTCCGGCGGCAGCTCGCGCAGATGGTCGGACAACCCGGGCTGCCAGACGATGGACCGGTCTGCGCCGGTGTAGAGCCGGTAGGCCGGCGACGACAGCAGTGCCACCACCTCCCCGCCGGTGCGCCGCGCCAGAACGCCGGCCAGCGCCTGGAAATGGCGGCTGTAGGCCGGGTCGACGTAGGCGATGTTCATGGAGCCGCCGATTGTCGCACTTCCGCCACGGCGGGCGCCTCCTGCGCCGGGTGGACCCGGTACTCCGGCACCGCCTCGGCCAGCCACTGTCGCACCTGTGCATCGCCGTCCGGGGCCTCGCCTGCCGCCCGGTCCAGCAGCGCGGCCACCCGCTCGACGCCGCCGCCCAGGCGCGCCAGGTGGATGCTCGCGATCGGGGTGGGCAGCGTCGAATCGGCGTCGGCCAGCAGTTCCTCGTACAGCTTCTCGCCCGGGCGCAGGCCGGTGAAGACGATCTCGATCTCGTCGTCGCCGTGGCCGGAGAGCCGGATCATGTCGCGCGCCAGGTCGACGATGCGCACCGGCTCGCCCATGTCCAGCACCAGCACCTGGCCGCTTTCCCCGATCGCCGCGGCCTGCAGCACCAGGCGCGCCGCCTCGGGGATGGTCATGAAGTAGCGGATGATGTCCGGGTGGGTCACGGTGACCGGCCCGCCGCGTGCGATCTGCTCCTTGAACTTCGGGATCACGCTGCCGCTGGAGCCCAGCACGTTGCCGAAGCGCACCGCGATGAAACGCGTGCCTGGGTGGCGCGGCGCGAGCAGGCCCATCGCCATCTCGGCGGCGCGCTTGGTCGCACCCATCACGTTGGTCGGGTTGACCGCCTTGTCGGTGCTGATCAGCACGAAGCGCTCGGCCCCCGCCTCGGCCGCGGCCCGCGCGGCGAACCAGGTGCCCAAGGTGTTGTTGCGCAGCGCCGCCCAGGCGTTGTGCTGCTCCATCAGCGGCACGTGCTTGTAGGCCGCGGCGTGGAACACCATCTGCGGGCGCCATTGTCCGAACACGGCGCGCAGGTGCTCCGGGTCGCGCACGTCGCCCACCAGCCGCACCAGCGGCAGGCCGGGGTGCGACTCGCCCAGCTCCTGCTCGATGGCGTAGAGGTTGAACTCGCTGAGTTCGTAGAGCACCAGCCGCGCCGGCCCGTAGCGTGCGATCTGCCGGCACAGCTCGGCGCCGATGCTGCCGCCCGCGCCGGTGACGAGCACGGTGCGGCCGGCCAGCGTCTCGCCGATGCCGGCTTCGTCGAGCACCACCGGCTCGCGGCCGAGCAGGTCTTCCGGCTCGATGTCGCGCACGCGCTGGCGCGTGCCCTCCTGCAGTTCGCTGGCGTTGGGCACGGTCAGCACCGGCAGCCGGGTCGGCAGCACCAGGTCGATGGCGCGGCGGCGCTGTGCACGGGTGGCGGTCGGCATCGCGATCACGAGGTGGGTGATGCCGTGCAGCGCCGCCTGCTCGGCCACCGTGTCGAGCCGGCCGAGCACCGGGATGCCGCCGATGCGCGCGCCCTGCTTGACCGGGTCGTCGTCGAGCAGGCCGACGACGGTCCAGCCGTCGCCCGCGACGCCGGCGATCAGCCGCCGCGCCGCGCCGCCGGCGCCCAGGATGAGCGCGCGGCGCGTCTCGGTCGCGCGGCCGGTGATGCGGCTGCGCATGTGCTCGTAGAGCATGCGGTAGGCCACGCGCACCAGCGTCAGCCCCATCAGCGTGACGAACGGGTGCAGCGCCAGCACGGCGCGCGGCACGCCGCGCAGCCCCAGGCCCATCACCGCGGCCGCCCCCACGGCGCCGGCCAGCGCGCAGGCCAGGCCGAGCCGCTTGATGTCGCCGAAGCCGGTGAAGCGCCACATGCCGCGCGGCACCGCGAAGGCCAGGAACACCGCCAGGTACAGCGCCACCAGGCCCGCCAGCACCGGAGTGTCGTAGGCCGGCCGGGCCGAGACCCAGCGCTCGAAGCCGAGGCGGAACAGGTAGGTGGCGTTCCAGCACACCACGATCACCAGGCCGTCGATGGCGAGCGCGAACAGCTGCCGGTGCGGGCGGATGCGCGTGAGCAGGGTGTCGAGCGCGAGCCAGTTCATGTCTGCCCCTCGTCCGACGAGTACGTCGGCCGATCCCCCGAGGGGATGCGGGCCGGCTTGGGAGCGGCCCGGCGCTCGGCCCTCATGCCGCCCTCCCCCACACCGCGCGCACGGTGCGCCAGATCACCTGCAGGTCGGTCGCCAGCGAGGCCTGCTCGACATAGGCCTCGGCCAGACGCAGCTTGCGCGGCAGCACCACGTGCACGTACTCGTGCTCCGGGTCGGCGGCGCGCGCCAGTTGCGCGCTCTCGTCGCGGTACTCGATCGACGCCGGGTCGGTGATGCCGGGCCGCACCGACAGCACCTTGTCGCGCAGCGCCGGCGGGTACAGCGCCACGTAGCGCGGCAGCTCGGGGCGCGGCCCGACCAGGCTCATGTCGCCCACCAGCACGTCGACCAGCTGCGCCAGCTCGTCGAGCTTGGTCGCGCGCAGCCAGCGGCCCGTGCGCGTGATGCGCGGGTCGTCGCCGACCGTGATCGGCGCGCCGGCCGCACCGTCGTGCATGCTGCGGAACTTGTGGATGCGGAACGGCACGCCGTGGCGGCCGACGCGCTCCTGGCGGAAGAACACCGGGCCCGGCGAGTCGAGCTTGACAGCCAGCGCGATCAGCATGAACAGCGGGCTCAGCAGCAGCAGACCGAGTGCAGCGACCAGCACGTCGAACACCCGCTTGGCCACCGCGTCAGATCACCTTCGCGCGCATCAGGTCGTTCGAGTTCAGCGCGCCGACCAGGCGCCCCTCGGCGTCGACCACCAGCACGCTGGTGATGCGGTGCAGCTCCATCAGGTCGGCCGCCTCGACGGCCAGCGCGTCACTGCGCACGGTCTTGGGCCCGGGGTGCAGCACGTCGCCGGCGCGCAGCTCGCGCAGGTCGCGCCCGGCCTCGATCAGGCGGCGCAGGTCGCCGTCGGTGAAGATGCCCAGCACGCGGCGCTGCGCATCGACGATCGCGGTGGCGCCCAGGCCCTTGCGCGTCATCTCGCGCATCGTGTCCACCAGGCCGGTCTCGGGCGCCACCGCGGGCACGGCGTCGCCCGAGCGCATCACGTCGTGCACATGGGTCAGCAGCTTGCGGCCGAGCGCGCCGCCGGGGTGCGAGCGCGCGAAGTCCTCCTCGCGGAAGCCGCGCGCGTCCAGCAGCGCCACGGCCAGCGCATCGCCGAGCGCCATCTGCGCCGTGGTGCTGGCGGTGGGCGCCAGGTTCAGCGGGCAGGCCTCCTGGTCGACCGCGCACGAGAGCACCAGGTCGGCATGCCGCGCCAGCGTGCTCTCGCTCCGGCCGGTCATCGCGATCAGCGTGACGAGCAGGCGCTTGATCGCCGGCAGGATGGCGGCCAGCTCGTCGCTCTCGCCCGAGTTGGAGATCGCCAGCACCACGTCGCCGGCGGTGACCATGCCGAGGTCGCCATGGCTGGCCTCGGCCGGGTGCACGAAGAGGGCCGGCGTGCCGGTGGAGGCGAGTGTCGCGGCGATCTTGCGGCCCACGTGGCCGCTCTTGCCCATGCCCATCACGACCACCCGGCCGCGGCAGGCCAGGATCGCGCGCACCGCGGCGACGAAGGAGTCGCCGACACGCGCCTTCAGGCCCTGCAGCGCGGCCGCCTCGATGTCGAGGGTGCGGTGCGCGAGGGCGAGCAGCTGCACGTCGTCGGGCGCGGCGGGGGTCGGCACGGCAGAGGTGGTCATCGGGTCGGCTGGCAGGGCAGCCGGGCATTCTAGGCGGCCAGGGCCTCGCGGGCGGCGCGGGCGACCCGCTGCACGTCGGCCTCGGTCATGCGCGTGTAGAACGGCAGGCTGAGCATGCGTTCGTAGGCGTGCTGGCTGTGCGGGAACTGCTCCGGCCGCAGGCCGTAGCGCTCGCGCCAGTAGGGCTGCAGGTGCAGCGGGATGTAGTGCACGCTGCAGCCGATGCCGGCGGCGTAGAGCGCCTCGATGAAGGCGTCGCGCGCGATCCGCGCGCCGTCGGCCAGGCGCACCACGTACAGGTGCCAGGCATGCGTGTCGCCGGCCGGCGGTCGCGGCGGGCGCAGCAGCGGCAAGTCCCGCAAGGCCTCGTCGTAGGCCGCGGCGAGCTCGGCGCGGCGCCGCTGGAATGCCTCCGCGCGCCGCAGCTGGTGCAGGCCGAGTGCCGCGGCGATGTCGGTCAGGTTGTACTTGAAGCCCGGCGCGACGACCTCGTAGTACCAGCTCGGCACCTTGGCGGTGAAGCGGTCGAAGGCGTCGCGGCTGATGCCGTGCAGGCGCATCACCTTGATGCGCTGCGCCAGCGCGGCGTCGCGCGTGACCACCATGCCGCCCTCGCCCGTGGTGATGGTCTTGTTGGCGTAGAAGCTGAAGACCGTCGCGTCCGAGGCCAGGGTGCCGACCAGCGCGCCGCGGTGCGTGGTAGGCAGCGCGTGCGCCGCGTCCTCCACCACCTTCAGGCCGTGCCGTTGCGCCAGCGCGAGCAGCGCGGTCATGTCGGCCGCGAGGCCGGCGTAGTGCACCGGGATCAGCGCCTTCGTGCGCGGCGTGATCGCACGCTCCGCGGCCGCTGCGTCGATGCACAGCGTGGCCGGGTCGATGTCGACCAGCACCACGTCGGCGCCCAGGTAGCGCACCACCTCGGCGGTGGCGGTGAAGGTGTGGGTGGTGGTGATGACCTCGTCGCCGGGGCCGATGCCCAGGGCCTCGAGCGCCAGGTGCAGCCCGGCGGTGGCCGAGTTGACCGCCATCGCGTGCAGGCCCGGCGCGCCCAGCCAGGCGGCGAAGTCCGTCTCGAAGCGGCGTGTCTTCGGCCCGGTGGTGACCCAGCCGGAACGCAGCGTGTCCACCACCTCGGCGATCTCTTCTTCGCCGATCTCCGGCAGCGCAAAGGGAAGAAAGGGTTCGGTCATGGCTTGGCGATCCAGGCGAGCACGTGGGTGCGCAGCCAGGGTACGGTGTTGCAGGCAGTGTAGAGCGCGGGGTGCAGGCGCACGACGGCGCGCGCCAGCGGCGGCGCGAGCGTGACGCGGCGCGCCGTCACGCGGCCATGCGGGAAGAGCTGCCGCAGGCGCGCGAGCGGCACGCCGCGCACGTCGGGGTTGCGCGGGTTGTCGACGGTGAAGTCGTACCAGAGCACGCCGCCGCCGGGCTTGAGCCAGCGCCACAGCGTGTCGGCCAGGCGCTGCTGGAAGGCCGCGTCGAGCAGCGAGGAGAAGACCGTCGAGACGAACACGATGTCCTGCGATGCCGCAGGCAGATCGATCGCCGTAGCATCGCCCGCGTGCAGCACGAGCGCCGCGGGCAGGCGCTCGCGCGCCTGGGCGAGCCGCTCCGGCAGCAGCTCGATGCCGACGAGGTGATCGGCGCGGAAGCCGAAGCGCAGCAGCTCGAGCAGGTTGGCGCCGCTGCCGCAGCCCACCTCGACGAGGCGCAGCGTCGCGAAGTCCGGCAGGCCCACCGACCCGGCCAGCGCCACGAACGCCCGCTGCCGCTCGTGCACCATCTGCCACACCTCCGGGCGCAGCAAGCTGTAGCGGCCGCTCTCGCCGCGACGCGCGTAGCGCTCGGCGACGGCGCGAGCCTCGTCGTTCACGCCGGCGCTCCGGGGGGGAGTCACGTCACCGCCTCGATGAACTTCCGCGCCAGCACGGGATACGTGTGGTGCGCCAGCACGAAGGCGCGGCCACGCTCGCCCATCGTGCGGCGTGCCCCGGCCGGCAAGGCGGCGAGCCGGCGCAGGCCGTCCGCCACCGCGGCCGCGTCCTCCGGCGCGACGGTCAGCCCACAGCCGGCCTCGGCCACCGGGTCGTTGCCGGCGTCCACCGAATGCAGCACCGGGGCGCCGGCCATCATGTAGTCCATCAGCTTGTTCGGCGCGATGCCGAAGCGGTACAGCGGCTGGCGCTTCCAGCCGATGTAGGCAATGTCCACGGCCGCCAGCAGCGCCGGGATCTGCGCCTTCGGGATCGGCTCGAACAGCGCGACGTGGGCGAGGCGTTCGTCGGCCACCCGCCGCGCCAGGCGCGCCTTCTCGTGGCCGCTGCCCACGAGCACGAAGGCGAAGGGCTCGTCCTTCATCATGGCCGCCGCGTCGAGCAGCACGTCGAGCGCGTTCGGCTCGCCGTGCGAGCCGGCGTAGCCGACGATCGTGCGCCCCTGCGCGCGCTGCGCGGCCAGGTGCGCGGCCAGCGCCGGCACGAGCGGCGCGGGCGCGCCGGACCAGTCCTCCGGCACGATGCCGTTCGGCACGATGTGCAGCTTGGCCAGGTCGAGCCCGTGCGCGGCCAGGTGCCCGGCCACCTTGGGCAGCATCGAGACCACGCGGTCGGCGTCGCGGCAGGCATCGTCCTCGGCCTTCTGGCACAGGCGGATGAACGGGTGCGCGGGCGACATGCCGGAGAGCTCGATCGGCGACGCGGGCCAGAGGTCGTGGATCTCGTGCACCAGCCGCGCCCCGGCCAGCCGCGCGATGCGCCGCGCGACCCAGAAGTCCATCGGGTAGGTGCTGGACGCGATCACCACGTCCGGGCGGAAGTGGCGCGCCCAGTGGCCGGCCTGGCGCCACAGCCGGCCGAGGAACACCGCGATGTTGAGCACCCGGCCCACGCCGTTGCCGCGGTAGCGCGGCGTGGCCAGCCAGCGGTAGGCGATGCCGTCGATGAGCTCGACGCCCGCCGCGGGCTGCACGCTGCGCACGTGCGAGTAGGTGGCACCGACGATCTGCACCGCGTGCCCGGCGCGCACCCATTCGCGCGCGAGGTAGTACGGCCGGTACTCCATGCCGTGGCGCGGCGAGCCGGCGTAGTGGTTGATCAGCAGCAGCCTCATGACGGCCGGCGCTCCAGCAGCTCACGGTAGAGCTGCGCCATGCGGTCCATCTGCACGCGGCTCGACGCGCGTGCCTCGATCACACGGCGGTTGTGCGCCCCCATCGCGGCGCGGCGCGCCGGATCGTCGCGCAGCGCCTGCAGCGCAGCGGCGACGGCCGCGGGGTCGGCCCCGTCGACGACCATGCCGCCCGCGCCGCTCACCCACTGCCGGTTCGCCGCCAGGTCGGACACGACCACCGGCAGGCCGCAGGCCATGGACTCGAGCAGCGACACCGAGGTGGCATCGCTGGCCGGCACCGACACCGACACCTGGCAGGCAGCCAGCCGCGCCGGCAGCTGCGCCGCATCGACCTGGCCATGCCACACCACCGAATCGTCCAGCCCGAGGCGCGCCACCTGCGCGCGCAGCGCCGCCGCGCCGGAACCGCTGCCGAACAGGTGCAGTGTCGCCGGCCCGCTCGCCCGCAGCCGCGCGACGGCCTCGACGATGACCTCGATGCGGTAGTTCGGCTCCCAGGCGCGCAGGCTGGCGACGTGGAAGCCCGCCGGCTTCGCCTCGGGCGACAGCGGCACGAAGCGTTCGGTGTCTGCGCCCCAGAAGATCTCCTCGAGCCGTGCCGTCGGCCGGTAGCGCGCGATCGCCTCGAGCACGTCGCGCGAATCGGCGGTGACCAGTGCGGCACGGCGCAGCATCCAGCCGGTCAGCACGCGCACCAGCCCGCTCTCGCGCGGCGAGACCAGGATGTCCGAGCCCCAGGCCGTCAGCACCAGCGGCCGGCGCCCGCCGGCAGCGGCCAGCATGCCGTACGAGGTGACGTAGTGGCCGTGCACCACGTCGGGCGCGAGTGCCGCCAGCAGGCGCCGCGCGGCCGGTACGCGGCCAAACCAGCCGAGCGCGCCGGCATGCGGCAGCAGGTGCAGGTCGACACCGGGGATGGCCTGCGGCTCGGCGCTGACCACGCTGACACGAAAGCCGCGCTCGACCATCGCCGTCGCCCAGCGCTGCAGGTGGATGCTCGGCGCGTGGCCGAGCAGGCACAGATGGATCGTCACGGCCGCCGCCCCAACCCCATCAGGTGCGTGCACGCCAGCCCGCTCGCATCCAGCAGCGCGAGCGCACCCGGCACGCGCCGCAGGCGGGCGGCGATGCCGATGTCGCAGGTCAGCCTGCGCCAGCGCCAGGCGACACCCGGGAACAGCGCCTCCACCTCGCTGCGCGGAACGGCACGGAAATGCGGGTCGCGCGCGCGGGTGCGGAAGGCGTCGTACCAGAGCAGCCAGCCGCCCGGGCGCAGCACGCGCAGCATCTCCGCGGCGCTGGCGCGGCGCGCTGCAGGGTCGACGATCGAGCTGAACACCACGTTCTGCGTCACGAGATCGAAGCAGGCATCGGGAAACGGCAGCGCGGTGCCGCTGCCCTGCACCAGCAGCGCCGGGCTGTGGCCGCGCGCCACGCGCAGGCGCTCGTGCATCAGGTCGATGCCGACCAGCGTCTGCCCGCGCACGCCCCAGCGCAGCAGGCTGGTGAACTCGAGGCCGAAGCCGCAGCCGACGTCGAGCACGCGCAGCGCGGCGAGCTCGATGCCGGCCGCGGCCAGCAGCTGCAGCGCGACGCGTTCGCGCTCCTGCGCCACGTGTAGCACGGCCGGGTTGCGCAGCGACCAGAAGCCGGTCAGCGCCGCGCTCGCGTCGCGCTCGCGGTAGCGCGCGGCAGCCCGCTCGAGCTCAGCCACGGCGGCGTTCCGCGCAGCGCTGCAGGAACACCGCCAGCTGCGCCGTCAGCGCGCGGCGCTCGAACAGCTCGGGGCGCGCCGCGTCCGGCACGCTGCCGTAGCCGCCCGTGAGCGCCGCGCCCAGCGCCGCGGCGATGCCGGCCACGTCGCCCTCCTCGGCCACGCGGCTGGCGGCATGGGCGCGCAGCAGCTGCGCGGCGTCGCCGTCGGTCGGGCCGATCAGCAGCACCGGGCGGCGCGCGCGCAGGTACTCGAACACCTTGCCCGACAGCACGCCGCGCGCCGCGGCACCGCCGCCGATGATCAACAGCAGCAGGTCGGCGCCCTGCATCTCGGCCACCGCCTGGTGGTGCTCGACATAGCCGCGCCGCTCCAGCACACCCGGGTGCACCGCGGCGAACTCGGCCAGCATGGTCTCGAAGCGCGCGCCGACCAGACCGACCAGGCGCAGGCGCAGGCGCTGCGCCAACGCGGGCTGGGCCGTCAGCAGGCGGTCGGCGGCGAGCAGCAGCGGCAGCGGCGACTGGTGGCCGTAGAGCGTGCCGGCGTGCACGACGCGGAAGGTGCCCGGCTCGGCCGGCACGGGCTCGACCGCCGCGAAGTCCGCCTCGTCGTAGCCGTTCGGGATCAGCGCCACCTCGCGGCGCCCGCCCAGCCGGGCGGCGAGCACACGCTGCAAGGTCGGCGTCACTGTCACGACGCCGGCTGCGCTGTCGAGCAGCCGCGTCTCGAGCGCGCGGTCGGCGGCACGGCGCCAGGCCGGCGCGGCATAGGCCGGGTTGTCGGTCCACAGGTCGCGCCAGTCGGCCACCCAGGGCAGGCGGAGCTCGCGCGCCAGGCGCGCCGCGAGCCGGTGCGAGGACACCGGCGGCGCGCTGCTGAGGATCAGCTCCAGCCCCTGCTCGCGCACCAGGCGCGTCGCGACGGCGTGGGCGCGGCGCGCCCAGCCGGCCTGGCCGTCGGGCCATTGCAGGCTGCCCCAGGCGGCCAGCGCGGCATCGCGCCAGGCCGGCCGCGCGGCCGACGCCGCCGGCGCCGCGCCCGCCGGCGCGGCCGCGTGGCGCCGCACCAGGCGCTGCAGCAGCGGCGTGTGCGCGACGCGCTCGACCCGCAGCCCGGGCGGGATCTCGGCCAGCAGCGAGTCGTCGCGTGTGTAGCCCGGGTCGTCCCCGGCCAGCACGCTCACCTGCACGCCTTCGGCGCCGAGGTACTTGCTGAACTTCAGCGCGCGCTGCACGCCCGCCCCGCCCATCGGCGGGTAGTAGTGACTCAGCAGCAAGACCTTCATGACCGGCGCACCAGCACCCAGTAGTCGCAGTAGGGCAGCGGCAGGAACGACTCGGTCTCGAAACCCGTTGCGGCGAACGCGGCCTCGACCCGCGCGCGGGTCACCGTGCCGTCGCCGATCTCCCAGCAGTGATTCGGGTCGATCCAGATGCGCCGGCGCACGAAGCGGTTGTACGCCTCCGACAGGCTCGTCGTGCCGAACGGGAAGCGCCAGGTGCGCAGCCGCTGGCGCGGCGAGACGACGAGCAGGTGGCCCTTGCGGTGCGGCACGGTCAGGAACAGCCGGCCGCCGGGCTTGAGCACGGCGGCGAGCTGCGCGAGCGCACGCGGGAAGTCGGCGAACGGCAGGTGCTCCAGCACCTCGGTGCAGACCGCGGCGTCGAAGCGGCCCGCGAGCTGCGGCTGCGGCTCGAGCAGGTTGCCCAGCACCTCGGGCTTCAGGTGCGGGTTCAGGTCCATCACCGTGTAGCCGCCGACGAAGGGCTCGAGGCAGCGGCGCAGCACGCCGTCGCCGGTGCCGACCTCGAACACCGCGCCGTCGCTGCCGACATGCGCGAGCAGGTCCTTGAGCACGTGGAAGTGACGCGTCCAGGTGAAGAAGTCCAGCCCGGCGAGGTACTGCCGCTGCGTCAACGAGAACTGGTCGGGAGGGCTGCTCATCGGCCGCGCATTGTCAGGGCAGGATGCTGCGGGCGATCGAGCCCGGCCGTGCCAGGTCGAGCCCGAGGTAGAGCGCCGCGGCCAGCAGCGCCGCGCCGAGCATCAGCATGGCCGAGGGCTGCTGCTGCGCGGCGGCCCAGGCCAGCGGCAGCGCGGCCAGCAGCGACCCGGCCCCGATGCGCGCCACACCGGTCCAGGGAAAGCGCCAGGGCAGCACCGCATGCGCCAGGCGCGCGGCGAGGGCGGACATCAGCAGGTTGGCGCTCGCCACCGCCGCCGCCGCGCCGGTGGCGCCGAAACGCGGCGCGAGCAGCAGGTTCAACCCGGCGTTGACCGCGGTGGCGAGCACCGCCAGCCCGAGCACCTGGCCGCTGCGGCCGTCCAGCAGCAGCGCGTAGAGCAGGATCTGGTAGACGCCGAAGGCCACCACCGAGACACCCAGCGCCGCGAACAGCGACAGCGGCGCGCCGTAGTGCGCGGTGGTGAGACGCGGCAGGCCCCAGGGGCCGGCCAGCGTGATGAGCAGCGCCACCGGCACGCAGAGGAACAGGTAGGCCTGCAGCGAGCGCGCCACCAGTCCGGAGGCCTTGTCGACCATGCCGGCGTGCCAGTGGCGCGCCAGCACCGGGAACAGCGTGAAGCCGAGCACCGTGTGGAACAGCGTCGGGATGTTGGCCAGCGACTGCGCCGCGGCGTACACCGCCAGGCCGCGCAGGTCGAGCGTGCGCAGCAGCAGGTAGCGGTCGAGCACCGCGTTCAGCGAGGTGAAGCCGGCCAGCGCCACCAGCGGCAGCGCGAAGCGCAGCAGCTCGCGCAGTTCCGCGGCGTGCGGCTGGCCCGCGGCCGGCGGGCCGAGCTGCGCGCGCGACAGCAGCACGACCAGCACGCCGTAGCCGGCCTGCAGCAGCGCGAAGTGCATCAGCCAGACGGCCAGCGGCGGCTCGCCGCCGCCCACCAGCGCCAGCAGCGTGCCGTAGCGCACCAGGCTGCGCCCGATCAGCACACCGGCCACGCGGCCCATGCGGCCGGCCGCGCGCAGCCAGGCGACACCGAACTCGATCGCGGCGTCGGCGGCCACCCACAGCAGCAGCGCCGGCAGCAGTGCGCGGGCCGTCGGGTCGCCGTAGACCCAACCCGCGACCGCGCCGCCGGCGGCGAGCACGGCCCCCGCGGCCACGAGGTACAGCCCCGCGGCGATGCCACCGAGCCGGTCGAAGAAGGTCCGGCACTCGCCGCCGCCGCCGGAGAAGCTGCGCACGATCGCCGTCGGGAAGGCGAACAGCACCAGCGGCACCAGCAGCCCGGCGCTGACGGCGGTCTGCGTCCAGGCGCCGAAGTCCTGCGGCGCGATCAGGCGCGTCAGGAACGGCAGCATCAGGAAGGCGAGCAGGCGGTCGAGCCCGACCGCGAGCGCGTACAGCGCGGTATCCCCGCGCAGTCCCTTCAGGCCGAACGCAGACACGCGGCCAGCGCCTCGACGACGCGGTCCTGCTGCGCATCGGTGAGGTCCGCGCTCATGGGCAGGCTCAGCACGCGCTGCGCGGCGCGCACGGCGTGCGGGCAGGCATCGGCCGGCGCGTACGCGGCATAGGCGCCCTGGTGATGCAGCGGCTTCGGGTAGTGCACCGCGGTCGGGATGCCCCGCGCCTGCAGCGCCGCCTGTACGCGCGGCCGGTCGTCGACGAACACGGTGTACTGGCCCCAGACGCAGGTGCGCTCGGGCCGCACCGCGAGCCGCTCGACGCCGATCTCGCCGAGCAGGCGCTGGTAGCGCGCACCGAGCGCGTGCCGGCGCTGCAGTTCCCACTCGAAGCGCTCGAGCTTGGCCAGCACCACGGCGCATTGCAGCGTGTCCATGCGCCCGCCGACGCCGAGCCGGGTGTGGCTGTAGCGCGCGCTCTGGCCGTGCACGCGGATCTCGCGGCAGGCCTGCGCGAGCGCGGCGTCGCTGGTGAAGACGGCCCCGCCGTCGCCGTAGCAGCCCAGCGGCTTGCTCGGGAAGAAGCTGGTGCAGCCGAGGGTCGACAGGTTGCCGCTCTTCGCGCCGCGGTAGGTGGCGCCGAAGCTCTGCGCCGCGTCCTCGATCACGGCCAGGCCGTGGCGCGCGGCGATGGCGTTGAGCGCGTCCATGTCGGCGGTCTGGCCGTACAGGCTGACCGGCATGATCGCCTTCGTGCGCGGCGTGACCGCGGCCTCGACGAGCGTGGCGTCGAGGTTGCAGGTGTCGGGTTCGATGTCGACGAACACCGGGCGGCCGCCCAGCAGCACGATCATCTCGGCCGTGGCGGCGAAGGTGAAGGGCGAGGTGATCACCTCGTCGCCGGGCTTCAGGTCGAGTGCCATCAGCGCGATCAGCAGCGCCTCGGTGCCGCTGGCCACGGTGATGCAGTGCGCCGCGCCGGTCCAACCCGCCAGGCGCTCCTCGAGCTCCTTGACCTCCGGGCCCATGATGTACTGGCCGTGGTCGAGCACGGCCTGCATGCGCGCGTCGATGCGGTCCTTCAGCGCCGCGTACTGGGCCTTCAGGTCGATGAAGGGCAGCGCGTCGCTCATCGCGCCTCCTCCGCCGGCGAACACAAGCCGCCGCGCAGAACGTAACGCTCGCCGGTGGCCGGGCAGCGCGCCTCGGCGTCGCCTTCGAGCGGCAATGCGAGGCGCTCGCCGTGGCGGCTCATCCAGCCGGCCTGGCGCGCCGGCACGCCGAGCATCAGCGCGAAGTCCGGCACGTCGCGGTTGACCAGCGCGCCGGCGCCGACGAAGGCAAACGCGCCGATCGTCACGCCGCAGACGATGGTGCAGTTGGCGCCCAGCGTCGCGCCGCGCTTCACGAGCGTGCGGCGGTACTCGGTCTTGCGCGGCACCGCGGCACGCGGGTTGTAGACGTTGGTGAACACCATGCTCGGGCCGCAGAACACCTCGTCCTCGAGCGTGACGGCGTCGTAGACCGAGACGTTGTTCTGGATCTTCACGTCGTGGCCGATGAGCACGTCGTTGCCGACGTAGACGTTCTGCCCGAACGAGCAGCGCGCGCCGATGCGCGCCCCGGCGCTGATGTGCACGAAGTGCCAGACGCGGCAGTCCTCGCCGAGCACCGCGCCGTCGTCGACGATGGCGCTGGGGTGGATCGTGGTGCCCATGGCTTCAGTACGAGAGCGGCAGGCTGATGCGCTTGCCGTCGCGCGCCGACAGGTACATCGCGATCAGCAGCTCGAGCGACTTCAGGCCCTCGCGGCCGTCGGTCTCGGGCTCGGCCTCGCCGCGCAGCGTGTTGATCACGTTGTCGTAGTAGAGCGGGTGGCCGAAGCCGTAGACGGATGTGGTCTGGTAGCTCGCCTCGTCGATCTCGCGGTCCATCTCGTGCGGCGCGTCGAAGGCCCAGTGCTCGATCTTGTTGACCGCCACGCCGCCGATGCGCACCGAGCCGCGCTCGCCCAGCAGCGTGATCGAACCCTCCAGGTTCTTCGGCCAGGTCAGCATGGTCACGTTGAGCGTGCCCATCGCGCCGTTGCGCCAGCGCAGCGCGGCCACGCCGGTGTCTTCCACCTCGATGGCGCGCGCCAGCGTGCCGGTGTAGGCCATCACGCTCTCCACCGGGCCGACGATCCAGTCCAGCAGGTCGACGTAGTGGCTGGCCTGGTTCATGAACGCGCCGCCGTCGAACTCCCAGGTGCCGCGCCAGGCGGCGCTGTCGTAGTAGGCCTGCGGGCGCGTCCAGAACACGTTGACCGCCACGCTGTAGAGCCGGCCGAAGCGGCCCTCGGCCACGGCGCGCTTGAGCAGCTGCAAGGTGCGGTTGCGCCGGTTCTGCTTGACCACGAACAGGCGCACGCCGGCCTCGTCGCAGGCGCGCACCATCGCCAGGCCGTCGCTCCAGCGCGTGGCCATCGGCTTCTCGGTCATCACGTCGCGCCCGCTCTTCGCGATCTCGATCGCCTGGCCCGGGTGCAGGCCGCTGGGCGTGGTGAGGATCACGCAGTCGGCCGTGGTGGCGGCCAGCAGCGCGCTCAGGTCTGCATGGCCGCGTGCACCGGTGCGCTCGACGGCGGCCGCGAGCGCGGCCGGGTCGACGTCGCACAGGTCCACCAGCTCGCAACGCGCGGCATGCGCCTTGATCGCCTCGAAGTGGTTGGCCGCTATGCGGCCGCAACCGACCAGCGCAAAACGGATCTTCCGGTCGGTGATGGGCGCGCGGCGGACGTGCATGGGTGGCGGGCAGGCGAAGCGCGCGATTTTACGAGATGGAACACCGCCTAAAATCGCGGGCCGAACCGCAGGACACCATGGCCGACGACCGCTCCCCGCCCCCCGCCGACGACAACCAGCTGATCGCCGAACGCCGCGAGAAACTCGCCGCGATCCGCGCCCACGCCAAGAAACACGGCACGGCCGCCTTTCCGAACGATTTCAAGCCGAAGCACCGCAGCGCCGACCTGCAGCGCCAGTACGGCGGCATGCCGAACGAGGCGCTCGAGCCGCAGGCGGTGAAGGTGTGCGTGGCCGGGCGCATGATGCTCAAGCGCATCATGGGCAAGGCCAGCTTCGCGACGCTGCAGGACGCCTCCGGCCGCATCCAGCTGCGCGCCACGGTCGACCACCTCGGCGCCGAGGCCTACGAGGCCTTCAAGCACTGGGACCTGGGCGACATCCTCGGCGCCGAGGGCACGCTGATGCGCACCCGCACCGGCGAGCTGACGATCACGGTCACCTCGCTGCGCCTGCTCACCAAGAGCCTGCGCCCGCTGCCGGACAAGTTCCACGGCATGACCGACCAGGAGCAGAAGTACCGCCAGCGCTACGTCGACCTGATGACCGACGAGGAGGCGCGGCTGCGCTTCATGGCGCGCAGCAAGGCGGTGGCCTCGATCCGAGGCTACATGGTCGAGCACGGCTTCCTCGAGGTCGAGACGCCGATGCTGCACCCGATCCCGGGCGGCGCGAACGCCAAGCCCTTCGTCACGCACCACAACGCGCTCGACCAGGACATGTTCCTGCGCATCGCGCCCGAGCTGTACCTCAAGCGCCTGGTGGTGGGCGGCTTCGAGCGTGTGTTCGAGATCAACCGCAACTTCCGCAACGAAGGCATCAGCGTCCGGCACAACCCGGAGTTCACGATGATGGAGTTCTATGCGGCCTACTGGAACCATCACGACCTGATGGACTTCACCGAGGGCGTGCTGCGCCATGCCGCACGCATGGCCACCGGCTCGGCCACGCTCACCTACGCCGGCCGGCCGGTGGACCTGGACAAGCCCTTCGCACGCCTGTCGGTCAAGGACGCACTGGTCGCGCACGCCGGCCTGACGGCCGAGCAGGCGGTCGACGCGGCCTTCATCCACGCGAAGCTGAAGTCGCTCGGCGAGGAGCCGCCGGCGCACTGGAGCCTGCCCGAGCTGCAGTTCGGCCTGTTCGAGGCCGCGGTGGAAGAGCAGCTCTGGGACCCGACCTTCATCATCGACTATCCCGTCGAGGTATCGCCGCTGGCGCGCGCCTCCGACACCAACCCGGCCATCACCGAGCGCTTCGAGCTGTTCATCACCGGGCGCGAGTACGCCAACGGCTTCTCCGAGCTGAACGACGCCGAGGACCAGGCGGCGCGCTTCCAGGCCCAGGTGGCCAACAAGGAGGCCGGCGACGAGGAGGCGATGTACTACGACGCCGATTTCATCCGCGCGCTCGAGTACGGCATGCCGCCCACCGGCGGCTGCGGCATCGGCATCGACCGGCTGATCATGCTGCTGACCGACAGCCCGAGCATCCGCGACGTGATCCTGTTCCCCTCGCTGCGCAAGGAAGGCTGAGATGAACGGGCGGCTGACGACGCTGGAGGAGGTCGAGTCGGCCGTGTGGCGCGAGCTCGCTGCCTGCGCGACCGACAAGGCGCACCCGTGGCGCACCGCGGTGCTGGCGACCGTCGACGGCGAACGCGCCGATGCGCGCCTGGTGGTGATCCGCGAGGTCGATGCGCGCCAGAAGCAGCTGCTCTTCTACACCGACGAGCGGGCCGGCAAGGTGCGCCAGCTGCTCAACCGCCCGCTCGGCACGATGGTGATGTGGTCGCAACCGCTCGGCTGGCAGCTGCGCTGCCGGGTGCGCCTGGCGGTCGAGATGTCCGGCCTGGCGGCCTCGTCGCGCTGGGCCCGCATCAAGCTCTCGCCGGCGGCGCAGGACTACCTCTCGCCGCTGCCGCCCGGCGCCCCGCTCGACGCGCTGGCGCCGCCCACGCACGGCACCGTCAAGCGCGACTACTTCGCGGTGATCGACGCCACGGTCGACGCGGTCGACTGGCTCGAGCTGCATGCCCAGGGGCACCGGCGCGCGATCTTCGATGGGCAGGGGGCGCGCTGGGTGCAGCCCTGACGAGGCTGTTGACCGTCAGCGCACGGCCACCGCAGGCCGCTGCAGTTCCGCCTCCAGCCACGGCAGCGCGGCATCGAACACCTGCGCCAGGGCCTGGGACAGCGCCGCCACCGCGGCCGCCGAATCGGCGCGCTGTGCCGGCACGCTGGCCTCGAAGCTGCGCCGCGCCACCCGCGTGCGGCTGCGCCGGTCGAACAGCTCGAGCGTGAGGGCGATGCGGCCGGCGCCGGGCTCGCTGGCGAGGTCGTGCACCACGGCATCGACGCCGAGCTGCAGCAGCCAGTCGCTGCGCAGCGGCTCACCGGCCAGGCCGACGGCGCCGGCCAGTCCGCTGGCCTCGAGCCGGCGCTGCAGCAGGCGCGGCAGCGCGCGCACCGGGCGTTCGGTCCAGCTGGCGAGCTGGTAGAAGGCGTACTCGCCAGGGCGGCGCGAGTAGGCGATCGCGGTGGTGTCGCCCAGCGCGTCGGCCGGCACGGCCTGGATCACGAGCGCCGGAACGACCGTCTGGGCGCGCCGCGCCGGCGCCGCGCCGGCACCGGCATCGCGCAGCGCGAACTGCGTGTCGAGCGCGGCCTCGTTGCCGATGCCCACCGACACGCAGCCACCGAGACCCGCCAGCGCCCCCAGCCCGCCGAGCAGCAGCGCGCGCCTCACCGCTTCTCCCCCGGGCCGAGCTGGGCCTTGCCGGGCCCGAGCAGCGCCGCGCGCGGGTCGCGCAGGCGGTCGACGACGCGTGTCGCGGCCTCGATGCTCAGGCGCAGCTCGCCGACCGCCGCGCCGAGCTGATCGTCCAGGCCGGTGGCGCTGGTTTCGAATCGCTTGACCGTCGCGGCCACCTGCTCCTGCACCGCGACGCTGGTGCTGGCCACCTGCTGCAGCGCGCGGCGGGCGTCCTCCAGCGTGCGTTGCGTCTCGACGAGCGCCTCGTCCAGGCGCGCGCCGTCGCGCTCCACCACCGCGGCGATGCGCTCGCCGGAGGCCCCCAGCCGCGTCGAGGCCGCACCCACCTCGCCGGCCGCGCGAGCCACCTGTGCGAGCGCGCGGTCGAGCGTGGCGAGCCGCTCGTTCAGCCCGTCGGACAGCTTGCGCACGCTGTCCACCGTGTCGCGCAGCGCCTGGCGGTTGTCGGCATTGAGCAGCTGGTTGATGTTGGAAAGCGCCAGCGCGGCCATCTCGCCGACCTTGTTGACCCGGCCGGCAATCTCGTCCAGGTCCGAACGGCCCTCGGCGATGACCGGGAAGTCCTCGCCCTCGGGCACGGCGGTCAGCGGCAGGCCGATCGGCTCGCGCGTGACCAGCGCGATCGCGGCGATGCCGGTGACGAAGTTGCGCGTCACCACCGCCTCGGTGTTGCTCAGCACCGGCGCGCGCCGGTCCACCCGCACCACCACGCGCACGCGGTTGAAGCGTTCGTCGGACAGCGCGTAGTCGTCGACCCGGCCGACCTTGATGCCGCGCAGCGTGACGTCGGCGCCGACCTGCAGCCCGTCGAGCGCCTGGCGCTCGAAGTGGATCGCGTAGCGGCGGTAGTCGTTGCCGCGCGCCGGATCGTTCAGCCAGACCAGTGCGCTCACCAGCGCGGCCGCCAGCACCAGCACCGCGGCACCGACCCAGGTGTAGCGCGCCTCAGCTTCCATCGCGGACCATTGTACGAACCGAGAAGTATTCGCGCAGCCACGGGTCGTCCACGCGCATCACCTCGGGCACCGGACCGTCGGCCAGCACCTCGCCGCGCGCCAGCACGATCAGACGGTCCACCACGGTCAGCAGCGTGTCGAGGTCGTGCGTGACGAGGAAGACGGTCAGCCCGAGGTCGTCGACCAGCGAGCGCACCAGGCGATCGAAGGCACGTGCGGTGATCGGATCCAGCCCCGAGGTCGGCTCGTCGAGGAACAGCACCTCGGGCTCGAGCGCGATGGCCCGCGCGATCGCGGCGCGCTTGCGCATGCCGCCGGAAAGCTCGCTCGGCCGCTTCGCGCCGGCCTCCGGCGGCAGCCCGGCCTGGCGCAGCCGCAGCGCCACCAGCGCCTCGATGGTCGGCACCGACAGCCGGGTGTGCTCGTGCAGCGGCACCGCGATGTTCTGCGCCACCGACAGCGAGGAGAACAGCGCACCGTCCTGGAACATCATGCCGAAGCGCTGGCGCAGCGCATCCAGATCGTCGGGCGCGGCGGACCAGACGTCCTGCCCGAACAGCCGCACGCGCCCGGCCGTGGGCCGCTGCAGCCCGATGATCTCGCGCAGCAGCACCGACTTGCCCGTGCCGCTGGCCCCGATCAGCCCCACCAAGGTGCCGCGCCCGACACCGAAGCTCACGCCGTCGTGCACCGTCTGCGCGCCGAAGCGCGTGACGATGCCGTCGACCTCGATCACCGGCGCATCGGCCCCGCCCATCACAGCCCCATGGCCTGGAGGAGCACCGCGAACAGCGCGTCGAGCAGGATCACCGCGACGATGCTCTGCACCACCGTGGAGGTGGTGGCCGTGCCGACCGCGCGCGTGTCGCGCTCCACCGTCATGCCCATGCGCGTGCCGATCAGCGCGATGGCCAGCGCGAACACCGGCGCCTTCACGAGGCCGATGACCACGTGGCGCAGGTCCAGGGCCTCGTGCAGCCGGGCCAGGAAGGCGGCCGGCGTCAGGTCGAGCATGGGCTGGGCGATCGCCATCGCACCCACCAGGCTCATCACGTCGCCCACGAACACCAGCAGCGGCAGGCTGATCGCCAGCGCCAGCACCCGCGGCAGCACCAGCACCTGCGCCGGCGACAGCCCGAGCGTGCGGATCGCGTCGGTCTCCTCGGTCAGCTTCATCGCGCCGAGCTGGGCGGTGAAGGCCGCGCCCGAACGCCCGGCCACGATCACCGCCACGATGATGGGCGCGAACTCGCGCGTCGCGCCGATGCCCACGCCGTCGACGACGAAGATGTTGGCGCCGTACTTGCTGGCCTGCAGGCCGAGCAGGTAGGCGATCACGATGCCGATAAGCAGCGTGACCAGCGCCACCACCGGCAGCGCGTTCAGTCCGGTCTGCTCGATCTGCACGGTCAGCTCGCGCCAGCGCAGCCGGCCGGGCCGGCGCAGCACCTCGGCCAGGGCGACGCAGGTGGCACCGAGAAAGGCCAGGTGCCCGCGCAGCAGGTGCAGCACGTAGGTGGCGGCCTGACCCACCCAGGCCAGCACGCCGACGCGCGGCGGTGCCGGCGCGGCGTGGTCCGCCGCGAGGTGCTCGCGCACGCGCTCGAGCACACGCGCATGGGCCGGCGCGAAGCCGTGCTGCGGCGGCGGCTCGGCGCCGCGCTGCAAGGCCCGCAGCAGCACCAGCGCGGCGGCGCTGTCGAGCTCGGTGAGCGCGCTGCCGTCCACGCGCACGCTCTGCGGCAGCACCAGCGTGGCCAGCGCGGCGTCGATCTCGGCCAGGCCGGCCATGCGCCAGGCCCCGGCCAGCTTCAGCACCGCGCCGTCGGGCGTGCGCTCGAGCTCGAACCAGGGCGCGCCGGCCATCGTCAGCGCTGTTTGAAGGCCGGCTTGCGCTTGTTGACGAAGGCGTCCATGCCTTCCTTCTGGTCTTCGCTGGCGAACAGCGCATGGAACATGCGGCGCTCGAACATCATGCCGTCGGCCAGCGTGCTCTCGTAGGCGCGGTTGATGCACTCCTTGGCCATCATCACGCTGGGCCCGCTGAACTCGCAGATCTGCGCGGCCGCGGCCAGCGCGGTGTCGAGCAGCTCGGCGGCCGGCACCACGCGCGAGACGAGGCCGGCGCGCTCGGCCTCGGCGGCGTCCATCATGCGTGCGGTCAGCACCAGGTCCATCGCCTTGGCCTTGCCCACCGCGCGCGGCAGGCGCTGCGTGCCGCCGGCGCCGGGGATGATGCCGAGCTTGATCTCGGGCTGGCCGAACTTCGCGCTGTCGGCGGCAATCAGCATGTCGCACATCATCGCCAGCTCGCAGCCGCCGCCCAGCGCGAAGCCGGCCACCGCGGCGATCACCGGCTTGCGGATGCGGCGCAGCTCCTCCCAGTTGCGCGTGATGTAGTCGCTCTTGTAGACGTCCATGAAGGTCCAGCGCGCCATCGCGCCGATGTCGGCGCCGGCCGCGAAGGCCTTCTCGCTGCCGGTGATCACGATGCAGCCGATGCCCTCGTCGGCGTCGAAGCCCTTCAGCGCAGCGCCCAGCTCGTCCATCAGCGCGTCGTTCAGCGCGTTGAGCTGCTTGGGGCGGTTCAGCGTGATCAGCGCGGTGCGGCGCTCGCCGCTGCCGCGCACTTCGGTCAGGATGTTTTCGTAGGCCATCGTCGATCTCCTTGGCGACGAC
This sequence comes from Piscinibacter defluvii, assembly GCF_004011805.1. GTDB lineage: Bacteria > Pseudomonadota > Gammaproteobacteria > Burkholderiales > Burkholderiaceae_C > Piscinibacter > Piscinibacter defluvii. The sequence continues at coordinate 899 of NZ_RCHJ01000032.1, read as the reverse complement.
GCACTATACGGGTCACGGCGCCCCCAGCTCGGGCTTGCGCGCCAGCACCAGGTCGACGAAGGTCTCGGCATCCTGCTGGATGCGGATGCGCGCGGGCAGGTAACGCAGCGTCGGCGCGAACCAGATCTCGGCCACCAGCTCGCCGCCCGGGCGCGACATGCGGCGCGGACGCAGGTGGAAGGCGTCGACCGCGCCGAACAGCGTGTGCACCGGCTCCTCGCCCAGCACGTCGAAGGTCCAGCGGTCGACGCTGCGCGGCAGCGCGAGCGGGAACTCGACCCGGCCGCCCTCGCGCAGCAGCTCGGGGCGCGTCGTGAACAGCCAGGAGAGCTGCACGAACTGGCTGGCAGCGTCCTGCATGCCGGGCGTGCGCTCGCGGCGCCGGCCGTCGGGCAGCACCACCACGTCGGGCTCGAAACGCAGCGTCAGGCGGCGCCGGTCGCGGAAGGCCTGCTTGGTCTCTTCGTCGTAGCGCTCGGGCGCGAGGCCCTGCGCGGTGAGTGCGCCGGCGCTGGTGGAGCGGCGCGTCAGCAGCGGCGCGAACGGCAGGCCGACGGTGATGTCCACGTGCACCTCGTAGCGCTGGCCGAGCTTGATCCACTCGACCTGGGCGTCGCCGTGCACCTCGCCGCGCACGTTGCCGGTCAGCTTGTAGCTCAGGCGCGTCGCCCCGGGCCACTCGAAGCCCGCGGCAGAGGCGGCCGGCTCGGCGGCGGGCACGGCCTCGGCCAGCGCGGGTGCCGGCTCGGAGGCCGCCGGCGCGGGCGACTCGGCCACCGCGGCCTCGGTCGCCGGCGCGGGCGGCGGCGGCACGGGTTCGGGTTCGGGTTCGGGCGCCGGTTCGGGCGCCGGGGGCGGCGGCGGCACGGCCGGCGCCGAGGCCGGCGGCGTCGGCCGCG
>NZ_RCHJ01000031.1 GCF_004011805.1 Piscinibacter defluvii | reverse complement strand
CCAGCCCTGGGTCAAAGTTCAGTCGGCAGGGTGGGTCAAAGTTCGATCGGCGCGGACACATGCGGCCTGCCGCAATCGAATACGACCTTGAGAGCTTCCATCGTCGCCCGCCCCTTGCAGGTGTTTCACGAGGCTATAATGTATGATAACGTCCTTTATAATTCACATTGTCAAGCCGCCACAAAGACGCAATTGCCTGCGTCGATTGATAACGGTGCGGTAGTCGCCGATCGATGAGCGATTGACTTGCTGATGTCCATACTTGCGTCCGGCCCGTTCCCCGAAAGTGACTTCTCGCGCATGGCCCGCGATGCCTCGCGCAACCTGCTCGTACGCCTGTCTCGCCACCAAAACGCAGTCGATCTGACGCGCGACGCAGTGCTCGGCCTGCATCCGGACGTGACGATGTCCCGGACGCTCTCGGGTTTCGAGAGCCTTCGCCAAATCGCGCTGTTCATGTCGATCGCCGCGGCTCTGAGCGAGCTGCATCGGATGCATTCGGGCATCGGCCCCCTACTGGTTGCACCGCTGCCCGAGGCAGAGCAGGAACTGACAATCGTCTCTCGTGACCCCGGCGTGCTTGGCGCCATCGTCCTGCCGTGCATGAGCGAGGGCTTGGCTCGACACATATCTGGCGCGGTCCGGCGCGTCGCGCGCCATCGCATGAAGCATCGCTACGTCTTCTACGCACCGCTCTTCGGCCGCGAGAGCGCCGGAAACCGGGAACCCAAGTACGAACGGAGCGACATCCAGGTCTGGTCTCTCCATGTCTGACCGCGAACCCCTCGTACCGTCGACACGATGGACGGCCCTTGCTGCATACCGGGCGGGCGTGCCGGCGCTGTTTTGCGGTGACGAGGCGTCGGCCAGGCGCACGGTCGAGTTCTTCGCGGTCAACATCCGGAACGAGAACACGCGCAAGGCCTACGCCCGAGCGGCCTCGGACTTCGCGAACTGGTGCGAGAAGCGTTCTGTGCGGGATGTTCGGCAGGTCCAGCCGATCCATGTGGCGGCATACATCGAGAGCCTCGATCTGGCGCCACCGTCGGTGAAGCAGCGCCTGGCTGCACTGAGGATGCTGTTCGACTGGCTTGTCGTCGGACAGGTCGTGCCGGTCAACCCCGCAGGCGCCGTGCGCGGGCCTCGATACTCCGCCAGCAAAGGCAGGACCCAAGTTCTGACGGCCGAAGAGGCAAGGGCGATGCTGGACGCCATCGACACTTCGGACATCATCGGCCTGCGCGACCGTGCGCTTCTCGGTCTGATGCTCTACACCTTCGCGCGTGTCGGCGCTGTGATCGGCATGACCCGAGCCGATGTCTACATCCAGGGCCGGAAGACATGGGTTCGCCTGCACGAGAAGGGCGGCAAACTCCATGAAGTCCCGTGCCACCCAAGCCTCGAAGCGTGGCTGCGTGCCTACATCGACAGTGCCCGTATCAGCGAAGGACGGTGTGTCCTCTTCCAGTCCGTGACCGGTCGGAGCGGCTCACTGTCGGGGCGGGCCTTGGCGCAGGCGGATGTGTTCAGGATGATCCGCCGGCGGGCAAGCGCTGCGGACATCAAGACTCGGGTCGGGTGCCACAGCTTCCGGGCAACTGGCATCACCGAGTACCTGCGGAACGGTGGACTACTCGAAGTGGCCCAGGCCTTGGCCGGGCACGAATCGGCACGGACAACCGGCCTTTACGACCGCCGAGTCGGTCAGGTCACGCATCGCGAAGTGGAAAGGATCGTGATCTGAGTTCAGCTACCGTGTCGACAGAAAGAGCGGACGCAAGCCGGACTTTCAGCTTTCTTCCTGCTGGCACACTCCAGCACCAAAGTCGTGATCAAGGCGAGGCACTGAATTGAAGCTCGAGCGAATTCAGATTGGAAAGCACCGTCGTCTCAACTCCGCTTCCATCAACTTCATTGAACTCAACGATAGGTTCGTCGGCAGCTCCGTCTATGGCCGGTCGGTCTTCACTGTCTTCGCTGGACCCAATGGGGGAGGCAAGACCTCGCTCCTGTCGTTCTTGGCCCAGCTCTTTCACAACCTCGAACGATTTCCGGAGCGCGTGCCCGGAGCCTTCCGGGTCGAGTACAGCCGCTCGATCGCGCCGAAGCGAAGAGTGCGGTGTGCCGTCTATCGTCACACCGGCAAGGGCCCCATAAACCTCCAGGTGGAGGGGCTGTTTGACAAGATACTCACTCGGGAAACGAGCGATCTCGAAGGATGCATAGCGTACGAGGATGCCCGCCGATACCTACCCGAGAAGATCATTGTTTCGGCGTTCTCATTTCAGGGGGAATATCCACCTCGAAGGCCAAGGAACTACGTCGGCGATCAACGAGTATTCATGTACGACGTTGGTCAGATTTACGGCAGGAACCACTTCAGCTTTCCGTCACTCTCCACTGCAATAGCTAGGCTGTGCGAGCAAATCCGAGCGTACAGCGAACCGGTAAAGGCTATCGAAGGACTGCTCGCTGCGAAGTTCACTCAGCGAGTGCGGGTGCGTTCTCGGCACAACTACGCCTATGAGGATGACTGGGTAGATGTGGACAAGTCGATTCTTGACCAAGAAGCCGCTGGCGACATCTATATCAACGATGTCGAGCTACTCCAGAGTAATGGCGAGCAGCTAACTCTAATGAACATGAGCTCGGGACAGAAGATGCTGCTGCTGCGCATCCTGTCCATTCTTGGGGAAATCGAGAACGACAGTCTCGTGATTCTCGAAGAGCCCGAGCTTCACCTCGATCCCTCGTGGTGCCGTCAGTTGATCAGCCTGCTCGTCCTACTCTTTCGTCCATACCGATCCCACATTCTGATCGCTACGCATTCGTTTGCCCTACTGAACTCCGTGCCGCACGAATGGCTGGTATTGGTCAGAGAAGGCGCCTTCCAGCCAGCCCCCCGCTCACTGTTTCTTGCGAATGAGTCGGCAGTGGCATTCGCGTTGTTCCATCCGGACCGGAACGCCGTTGAAACCTCGGTTCGAAAGGCGATGGCCGGGGCATCGATGGAAGAACTGCGAGCATTGGCTGCACGCGTCGGTGAGTCACCTCTGAGATACGACGTGCTCAAGTTGGTGGAAGGCAAGGCCAATCCGGCCGAAGGTCGGTAGCAGGGATGCATCTCGTCAGTAACTCGATGAACGCCAAAGCGCTTGACGCGTTTGCAAGCGGCTTTGTTGTCCCCCTCCTAACCTTGCTCACAGGCGCAAAGGTCGCGAAGTCTGTCGTATCGGACGTTGTTGCGCCATTGCTGCCCCCAGACCAAGCAAGTCGATTCAGGACGCTGCTCTCAATCAAGCTGTCGAAGAAGGAGACGCTGGAACAGCGCTGCGACATTGTGGTGAAGAGAACGCCCAAGAAGGCATTGCAGCGGGCGGAAAAGCTCTATCTCTATCAGACCTCCGCCATTTCCTCTGGAAACTACTCACTTCCCCAAGAGGAAGTTGCTGTTGAGATCAAGCGCCTGTTCGTCAATATCCTGTACGAAAAGCTCTTCGACAGCGACGAAGTGTGGCGATCGTTGAGCCTTCCGCGTCTGACCAGAGAGACGTTTCACGAAAACTTTCGTCGCGACAACGGGAACCCTTCGACCTGCCCATACTGTGATCTCGACACCATGAACTCGCAGGGGACAAGAATCGTCGAGCACTTTCTGCCCAAGTCGAAGTTCCCGTTGCTCGCTGTACACCCTCGCAACCTGTTCTCCGCCTGTCAGGGCTGCAACTCGTCCGCTGCCAAGGGAGCAAGAGTCGTTGGTCATTTGACATCCCCATATGTGAAGGAGATCGGGGGCTGCGTCCGCTTCACACATGATCCCGTGAAGGCGCAGCTCAGCATCAGCGCGGCAAGAGGCGATGCAGCAGTGGAGGGCTTCCTTCGCTTGGTCCGTCTGCCAACGCGGTATCAGGACCTGAACACCTGGTACCAGTTCGAGGGTCGAAGGCAGGCGTTGCTCGAGTCATTGCAGCATGTGCCGATAGAAGACGAGGCAGAGCTCGAGCGGTTCGTCAAGGTCCAGCAGAAGGGGGCGGTCTTGTCCTTCGCTGTCTTGCACTGGGCCAGAAACGAGTACTGGCCATTGCGAACAGGGCCGCAGTTGCCACCCATGGCGCAGAAGAAGATCTCAACGGGTGCTGCTGCTAGCCGCCGCCTTCCAGCGACGCTGCCGCAGCGATAGATTCGAACTGTTCCAGAATCTCCGGCGCTCGCTGTCGAAGGTAGCGGGCGACATGAGCGTTTTCGATCAGCTTGGCCAGATAGCCGCGGGCGAGCACGAGGCTCAGCACATCCTGGCCGTATGTCTGCTCGACCAGCCGGTATTGGCCTTGGAGGTTGGCCATCTCACGCTCCATCTTGGCCATCTGCTCCTTCGTCACGCCGGACATCTTGCGAGGCTTCCTGCCGTCGACGAGGAGCTCCGCGGGTGTCGCGGCCAGTAGTGCTTCGGCGTAGGCGACCGTCATGTTGTTCGCCGATGTCATGAGCTCGACGCATTCGATCTGTCGCGTCGGCTTCATCTTCCTGATGACACGTGCCATCTCGGCCGAGAACTGCCGGTCCTCCAGCAGCGCAGCGGCCTCGGCGCAGATGCCCTCCAGCAGGTTCATCTTCTTCATGATGTGACTGACATCCACGCTCAGCGCCTTGGCCAGCCGTTCCGGCGACACGCCACGTTCGATGGCCCTGCGAAGCATGTAGTGCTCTTGGATGGAGCTCAGTCGATTGATCCGGTTGTTGTAGGTATAGGACTCGTCGTCGATCGCCGCGAGGCATGGGACGTGAGTGCGGCCGAGCTCCCGCAGTGCCAGAAGCCGCATGTGCCCGTCGAGCAGCACGAAGCGACCGGGATCTGAAGGCACCGGCGACACCGTCAACGGCTCTATCAGCCCGATCTCGCCGATCGAGACCTTGATCTGGCGGAACTTGCGGGAGGTCGCAAGGCCGGGGGGCATGCCGCGCGAAGGAAGGATGTTCTCGACCGGCACTTCGAGAGGCTGAGGATCGAATCCGAGACCGACCTTGCTCATGCGGGATGGCCTCCGGCCCAGACGCGTTCCGCGAGCTGCTTCGGTAGCGAGTCGAGCCCTTCCGCCCGCAGCAGGGTCGCGAAGTGCTCGTCGGTGAGCAGCTGCTTGAGGGCCGAGACGACGAAGAGCAGACGATGCTGTGTGAACTCCGCCTTCTTCACGATGAGCTTCTGGCGCTCGACCTCCTTCTGGTAGGTGCGCACGAGGCTCGTGCTCGTGACCTGTTCGCGCTTCCGTGGAGTTCCATGGGCGATGGATTTGCCGAGCGTCTTCCGCCGGTCGATGACCTTCCTCGCATCCAGCAGGTTCTTGCCACGCAGCGTCCCCGACTCGTACGCCTCCTGCAGGGCTGCCTGCACGGCCTTGTCGTCGTCGCCTGCGCCGACGATCGCGATCGCCGCGTTCAGGGGAATCTCGCCGCGTTCCACCGCAACGATGAGCCTCTGCTCGCCATGCTCGAGCAAGGTGAGGATGCCCTGGACGTAGGTCGGCGTCAGGCCGGTCTTCGCAGCAACCTCCTTCGGCTTGTATCCCTTGTCCCGCAGCTGTTCGATGCCACTGAGGAGCTCCAGCGGCCGGCACTGCCTCCGTGCGATGTTCTCGGCCAGGCTCATGATGAAGGCGTCTTCGTCCGAGACGTTGACCACGAGTGCCGGGATGTGCGCTTCGCCGAGGGCCTTGAACGCCTTCATTCGTCCTTCACCGCAGACGAGAAGGTAGCGTTCGCCGCCGGAGCCGTCCGCGCGCGGCGTCACCGTGATCGGCTTCTTCAATCCGACCCGCTTGATGTTGACGACGATCTCGTCGAACAGCTTGTCGTTGCGCTCGCGCGGATTCAGCACGTCGATGCTGTCCAGCGCGATCATCCGGACCTCCCCGCGTTGTTGGACATCGCTCATGCTGCCCACCGCAGCTTCTCTCTGCGTGCCATGTCGTAGAGGTATTCGAGGCTCTCGAACCTGTAGCTCTCCAGCTCCAGGCCGTTCTGTTCGGAGAGGCTGATTCTCTCGATGCCGAAGTCCAGACGGGGCAGCAGGTAGTAGTCGAGCGCACGCGCATTCGACGCGTCGAGCCGCACGGCGACGGAGATGTCGGGCAGCAGGCCGGTATCGAAGCGGATCTTCCAGCGTCGGCGTCCTTCGTCACTCTGGTGGCATCTCGCCAGCACGATGGAGATCGTGAATTCACCGTTCACTGTCATCATGTCCGTGTCCGGATCGTGCTCGATCCTGCCACCGAGTTCCGCGACGCGGCGCTGGGTCTCGACGACGACTTCCGGGTGCATCCTGCGGAGCGTTCGATTGATCTCTAGGAAGCGGTAGTCGCGACCTGGTGAGAAGCCGACGAGCTGATAGGCTCTGATGAGGCTCCCGAACCTGTGCACGTACACCGAGCTCGAGGGCATGCCCTCCGCCTCGTCGATGACGATCCCGGAGAGGAATCCCTTGGTCAGGTAGAGGCCCTTCAGTCTGTCGATCAGCTCCTCGTCGCTGTAGCGGCGGGCGCGGGCGCGGATGATTCCCTGTGCCGTGTAGAACACCTCGGCAGCGACGATCGGCTCGAATGCAGCAGGCTTCCTGATCCACATGTCGGGCGTGTTGATCACGCGGAGCTTCTTCAGCTTGAAGGAGACCCGGTTGTAGACGTTGTTGCCGATGTACTTCTCGTTGGTCAGGACCTGGTGCACTGTGGCGCGGGTCCAGTCCCGTCCGAGGTCGGTCTTGAGCCCCATTCCGTTCAATCTGCCCGCGATCTGCGACTCGACCAAGCCGTCTTCCACGAACCATCTGTACATCTCACCCACGATGCGTACCTCGTCCTCGGGGCCCGGCATCAGGATCACGCGATCGGTCTGCAGGCTCTTGTGCTCGCCTCGGGCCAGGTCCGACTTCAGCAGTCCCGACTGGTCGACGAGCACACGCCTCAGGCCGAAGCCGGCCGGTCCGCCCTGCCTGAAGCCGAGCTCGATGAGCCGGCACTGCCCCGCGAAGACCTTGGCCGACAGCTCGCGGCTGTACTCGCCGGCCATCGCTCGCTTCACGCCCTTGACGATCGTGGAGACGGGCGAGCCGTCATTCTCGAACTGCTCTGCACAGTAGGCGACCTGGATGCCGGCGCGTCGGCAGATGTACTCGTAGTAGGCGCTCTCGTCGGCGTCCTGAAATCTTCCCCACCGACTCACGTCATAGACGAGGATGATCTGGAAGTCCGCCTCACCCGATTCCACGTCCCGGATGAGTCGCTGGAGGGCCTGCCTGCCGTCGATCCGCAGGCCGCTCTTGCCTTCGTCGGCGTAGGTCCTGACGATGGTGATGCCGCGGTGGGCTGCGTACTCGTCGATCTTGTCGGCCTGGTTCTCCGTCGAGTACTGCTGGTGCTCGGTGGACATACGGACATAGCGAGCAGCCCTCGGTTGCGAGATGGCGGTCGATTCCTGCGGCGTGGTTTCGTGCTGCGACATGGCCCGAACGAGGAGCGTGGTAAGGGACTGAAGGGCCGGCATGAGGATCCCGCTGGGTTGTCCCGCCCGGCCTTCAGCCGTCGAACGATTCGATTCGCAGAAGTTACCAGCGCCTTCTTCGTCTGCCGATCACGTCCTCTCTTTGCAACCCGTTGCGCTCCGCGTTCAATCCGTGGTGACGAACGTCAGCACGACGAGCCACGAGTCCATCTTTGCAACTCCTTCCTCGGAGGCCAGTGTCAACCTGTAGACACCGGGCAACATCGGCGGCGGCATGGCGGACGCGTTCTTCTTTGCAACCTTCCTGGCGCGTTGATCGCGATTGCGCTGCTTCTGCAGCTCTCGGTTCCGTTCCGCGTATTCGGGGTGTGCTTCGCGGTACTTTCGCCAGTAGTCCGGGTTCCTTTCCATCCACGCCTGCTGGGCGCGTGACTGGTTGTCACCGTAGTCGGGATCCGCCTCTCGTCTCGACCGTTGCCACAGCTTTCGCCGCTCGCGCTGACAGGCAGCTTCCGAGCAGTACGCCTGGTCAGGCACCTGCGACAGGACGCGGAAGCTCTTTCCGCACGCGACGCATCGTCGAGCAGCCATGACGATCCCCTTGCCGGTTCGATACAAGAGGAGGCGTTGCCTGCAGCTGGTCGGTGCGCTGCACGCCGTGGGCGGGTCGGCAGAGGTTGGGAGTGGACGCGCCTTGCTTCGAATCAGGCTCGTGGACGAACAGTGCCAAGTTCAATGCCTCGGCCGATTCGGAAGGATGCGGATCTCACCGCGCTCTCGATGCACCCTGCGGTGCAGAGCTGATGGCTTCACGGGAGCTCGAATCGGACGCTCGGCGTCGGTCCATCGAAGGGCTCGATCTCGTTCTTGCGCACGAAGCGGGTCTGCTGACCACCGATCTTGAGATTCTCGAACTGCACGAAGACAAGTTTGCCCTCGACCCGGATCACCATGCCGACGAACGGCCCGCTCCCGACTGCACCTGGCGGCGATGTCCAGCGAAATCGATCGCCCGGCTTGATTCGACTCCGGAACTCCGCGACCCGGGCGGGCCATTCGGCCGCGAGCCGTCGCGCTTCGGCCTCTTGCATCCTGGCAATCCGCTGGCGTTCCAGTTCGTCCGCTGCCTCGCGTTCCCGTCGCTTTGTGGCAGCGGTTTCCGCGGCCAGCGCCTGAGCCTGTTCGCTCTGCATGCGCGATGCGAGCGCTTCCGCCGAGAGCAGATCCGTCCGAGTGGTCATCGTCAGGTATCTCAGGGTCGGTCTGCCCATGGCGTCTTCGCCCGTTCGCGTTCCGACGTCCAGGTAAGCGATCTCGAGGGCCCAGGCCTGCGAAGTGCCTCGCATGCAGACCACGCGCTGAGGCAGCTGCAGCTCGCCGGCCGACTGGAACTTGGTGTACGAGAGCTCGCCCGCCGACTGCTTGCAATGATCCATCGCCGGAGCAATGGCGACGAGCAGACCGCGCGGAATCCGCTGCGGCATCACCGGCTCGCCGGACATGCTCGGGACGAAGATCTTCCCCGTCGTCTCGAAGCTGAAGCTGCGACCGTTCAGCTTCCTCGCGAAGTCCTGGATCGAGCTGCCTCCTTCCACGCGTGGATTCGTGGAACACGCGGACAGGCCGATCGCGAAGACCAGTGTGCAGACGAGATGTCCTCGGTTTGCCAGCACACCCTCAACGGCCTGGAACTTGCCACGCATGCGCTCTCCCCTTGTCCGCGTCGATCTGAAATTGTGACTTAAACACGGCTGACGCAAACGCGACATGTCGAGAGACTGGCCCGGATGGTTTCATCCACCGGAGGTCACTCGAAGAAGAGGATCAGCGCGCGAGCCGTGCTGGCCACCAATGTCGTTTCTCTGCGTCGCGAGAAAGGCTGGTCACAGGAGGCACTGGCGTTCGAGTGCGGCCTGCATCGGACCTTCGTTGCTCATGTCGAGCGCCAGGCGAGGAACATCGCCCTCGACAACCTCGAGAAGCTTGCGTTCGCGCTCGGCGTGGAGCCGTTCGAACTGCTGAGGCCCTGAACGTCCCACGACGCCCGGATCAGTCGAACATGCTCGACGACGTGCCCGTGCAGCACCAGTCGTCGAAGTGAGTTTCGGTGATGCCCCACGCGTTGCCGTTGATGTCCACAGCGCCGCACATCGGCGTGCCGTCGATGTTGAAGTCTTGTTCGAACGGGTCCCGATCCGATGTGGTGGACCAGATGCTGTCCTCCGACACTCGGCGTTCCTCCCACCCCGAGTCGGTCGCGCCATCGAGCGGGTCGTCGGCGTCGAACGTCGTGTGGTCGGAGAGTCTTCGAGTTCCGCCTGCCTGCGCCTGTGCGGACATGCCGGCAGCGTGAACGCCCGAGGCCCCGGCGGACTGCGGCGCCGTGGCAACCAGCACCATGACGCCGACAACGAGCATCAGCTTCATGAGTCCGTGAAACACGAGAAGAAGATCATCCATCGGTGATGAGTTAAAGATAACGTGGGTTTCATTGTGGCAACAACGGATGCTCCTGTCCATGCAGGAGCGATCCATCCGCCCAGGTCGCCCGAAGGGCGCCAAGACGTCCGACCCCGTCGTGGCGGAGGCCTTCGGATCGGCGGTTCGTGCCGCCAGAACGATCAGGGGGATATCGCAGGAAGCGCTGGCTCACCTGGCCAGAATCGAACGCAGCCACGTCGGCAAGATCGAGCGAGGTGAACACCTGCCGACTCTGTCCGCGCTCCTCAAGATCGCCCGGGCGCTCGGGATCAGCGGAAGCCAGCTGGTCGCCGAGGCCGAGGCCGAGCTGCCAGCCGACTACCTTGATCGCCGATAGCCGGGCGCGCTCCCGGCTTCCGCGGCGGCACCGGACGGTTTGGAGACCCCGGTCGGCCGGTCAGGGCCGGACACCCAGAGCATTGAAGATGGCACTGTTGGCGTCCGGGCATTGAGGATGGCACTGCACGGCCATCGGGTGCGCCGGGGCACGTCGTCGTTCAGTCCGAGTTGACGAAGCCCATCTTCGACCACCTCTCCGCTTCGGACGAGGTCAGCACGCGAGCAGCCGGAACCCACTCCACCCGGCCGGGCGACTGGACCCGGCGAAGCGCCACCATCAGCTCCGCGCCGTCCATCCGAACAGCAAGGCACTGACCCGCAGCGACGAGGAACGGGCGCTGCGCCCACAACGTCCGGACCTTCTGCCGCTGTTCGCTCGGTTCAGACGGGCCGCGAGCTACTCGCTCCGGAGATTCGTACACACACTTGGACATGAACACCCCAATACCGACCAGCCCCGACGCCACGGAATGCGGCGTCAGTGATCGACAATTCGGGTGCGGTGCACGCTCGGCGATAGAGCTTTCAGTATGGCATGCAGCGCCTGTGTCAGTGGCCTGCACATGAGAAGCCGCCGACCGACCTATTTCCTGGGAGCCTGCCTCCGGACCGCTCCGGACAACTTCTCGGCAGAAGAACTAAGCAAAACAGTCCGCGGGCAAAGAGACGAGGCCATTGATGACTTCCGCGACACCTTCCTGGCACGCCACGACATCAGCCGGCCGGCTGCACATGAATCGCGGCTGAGGCCAATCCAGGAAACTCTCCAACCAGCGCCCCGCATCGGCAGTGCCGAGATGCCGGTCGGCCTCGCGCATCCGCGATTCGACGATGGCCTGCAGCAGCGACAAGGTTTCCGGCCGCACGTCCCCGACCGGCGTAGTGCCGCCCAGAAACTCGAACCATCGCGAACTCGGATTCTCCTCCCGGCGAGCCTGCAACACCGGCGTCAACGCGTCCCGGTTCGCTTCGATGTGCGCCCGCCCAGCAGCCAATCGACGCTTGCGGACGGCACTGAGTTTCGCACCAACATCCGGGATCCGCCGCAGATACCCCATGCGTTCCGGAAAGGTTGGCGGCAGCTGACCGACTTGGCGCGATCGGCGCCATTCCGAAAGAATCAGATCCTTGATCTTCTTGACCTGATCCCGGGCGCCAGCAAAGCCGGGAGTGCGCCACACCGTCTCGATCATCCGTTCGAGATCGGCATCACGTCGTTGACGGATGAGCATGATGAATTCCTCCCGGATTTCATCATGTCGCTTGCGTGAGTATCTCCACGTCCAAACGGGTTTGGGCTCCTCGGGTTTGGTGATGCGGACGAGCTCGAAGCCGGTAATGTTGACTCGATCCTTGAGAGCGTCACGCCATTTTTCACTGCGGTCCAGCTCTGCTCCATGTCGATGAAGAAGTATCCAACTCAGATCCTCATCGGCCTTCTGTTCCAGAAGGATGAGCCGGGAGGTCGAAAGCCCCTTCCGTCGGGCGCGGGATGCCTCCAGATTGTCCCGACAGATCGAGAATCTGGATTCGAATTTGCCAGCCAAGAAGCCCGCCTTATCGACGCTCACGCGACCTTGAATGTACGAGGTGTGGCCACTTCGAACGAGGTCGCCCACTCTCTGCATGAAGGGGGCCTTCTTCGTGAAGACGAAGTGATCAACGAACTGGCTGGTGTCGTGCTTCATGCGCTAATCCTACGAGCGAACCGTCAATAACACGGAACCGCAGGCCGACTTTTTTCAAGGCGTGCGGCAGGTGTTCGTCTCGGCCGCGGCATGTACGGCCGTGCAAGCCCTTCCAGCCAAGTCGGGAATACGCGGGCAGCGTGATGGCGGCCTGCTATCAAACATAAAAGAACGAACCGGTCGGGTGCTACCGGATAGAAAGAGATTCCAAGCTTCGATTTGACAGCCACGCTTCATCGACCCAAACTGCACTTGGGCTAGCCAAGCCTCTCACTCAATCGAGCGGGGGCCGCCAAGCCCTCTCACTCAAGCGCCTGGTGCGGATGCACCACGCCCATCGACCGCCAGTCGGTGGGCAGCACGGTGAAGCGGACTGCTCGTAGTTGAGCTCGGTCCGTTACGCTGAGCGCTGGGGGCTGCAATGCCCTCTTCGACTCACTCGAGTTCCGATTTGTCGGATTGAGTTTGGGCGACACGGAAACGGCACGTCGAAGGAAATGTCGACGGCGACCGGTCACGTAGCGAAAGCAGGAATCAAGGCCTGCTCCCGGCGCCTGTGGCAACAGGGCGACGGGTACCAGAGACGAGGGCTCAGGGTATCCAGAAATGGTATCAGCCACGCAGCAGAAGTGTGAGCGTGAGGGAGCACAATAGATATTGTGCGTTTGAACCTGGTCGGGGAACCGGCAGCGGCACCTGCAGAAATGCAGGGTCGGTGATAGCTTAACCGTCTAACGGCGTCCCTCGAGGATGCTGTCTGGAGTTTGGACAAGCCGTTGTGTTTCACAGAAACATAATCGGTAGCTCGAAGAAGGATCGGGTCGGGTAAGTAACCGGCTTTGGAATCTCGCGGTACTAAAACCAGATAAACCGGCAAATGCCGACCAATGGGTAAGCGTAGCGATGACTCGATCCAGAGAGCGGCGGCGTGTCTTAACGAAGTAGCGCGCGACTAACGTGGGAATGACTGACGGCCGATCGAGATGGGTGGCACCATCGAGGCGCAAGTCAAGGAGATTTGGCAAGTAGAGTTCGAAATCGAGGGCTGAACCGATGTGGTCCGAGAAAGTATCGAAAGCCAAAACCGTGCGAAAGAGCGCTGGTTGAAAACCAGTGAGTGAGAGTGTTATCCCGCGAAAGCGGGCCAAGGTCGATCAGGTTGGCGCCTGATCGACCTCCTGGGATGGCACCCCGGGGTATGTTCTTTGACCGGTTGGCTGCACACGTGCAGAGAACCTGGAATCGTCATCCTGAATGGATGTTGTGCAACTACCGCCAGCCGAGCTGATTGCAAGGCTCACCGCACCGATGGCAAGGTGTCTGTCGACCTGCAGTATGTCGATCGAGAAGGTGTGACTGCTCGGAGAACTATCCGGGCTGGTGAATGCGTTCACCTTGAAGGAGCCATGCTCCAAACCGTCGAACGTCGCGCATGCGACGCAAATGCACGCTTGATGCATCGACCCACCCCAAACCCCCTCCGCTTCGGCGCAGGGGGTTTTCTTTCTCCCAGACTCCGTGCCTCGAGATGGAGCCCGACGCTGGCCAGAATCCGGATTTTCTTGACCACCCGCGCAGCGGACTCCACTGCCGGACCGCCCTACTCTTCCTTCGTTGTCGATCCGCGCAACGTCCTTCGAAAGGAAGCATGAACATGACCACCAAGTCGAGCACAAAGGCCATCCCCATGACGCAGCAGGCCGCCGGCCGCATCCAGTCGCACACCGCGAAAGCGAGCGGCGGCAACGTGGCAACTGGCTCCTTCGCAGCGCGTGCCCAGCGCGCCGTGGCCACCAGCCGCGCAACGGGCAAGGTCTCGAAGTAAGGAGGTCGGCGCGGCGCAGACTGCGGCACCGCGCCGGCGACACACCATGAAATACAGCAACGACAAGATCATCGCGGCGACGGTCAGAGCATTGGTTGCCGAGGGCTGGCGATACTTGCCCGGAAGGAAGCACGGCAAGCTCACCGCACCGAACGGGCGATCGCTACCGGTACCCGGTTCCCCGAGCGATTGGCGCGCGGGGGTCAACTTCAAGTGCGACGCTCGGCGTATCGCTCTGCAAACCCGGCCATGACCTCGACACCGTATCCGCGCCTCGGGGAGTGCGTGAGAGCACTGGCCAGCGCCCTCGATTCCAAGACCAGCGACCGTGATGTGGACCGGCTGGCGCGAGAAGGCGACTTCGACTGGTCGGTCCTGGACACCGTCATCGGCAGACTCCTGATCGACGGAACCGGCCGCTTGCTGGCCGCGAGCGTTCGCCCGACGTTCGAGGCTTGGCTCCATTCGGCCCGCGATGCCTATTGCCGACTCGTGATGGGTGTCGCACTCGACGGCATCGATCGAGAGGAGGCCCTGCCCGTTCTGATCGATCGGTTCTTCGTTCCGGTCACCGCCAGCCTGTTGCGGGCGATGAACGAACAGTGCCGTGGCCCGGGCCTGGATCGGCTTTTGACCACTGGAACCTCGCCCGTCTCGGCGACGCTCGACTGGCTCGACAATGTCGTCGGAGAACCTATCGACAAGCTGCTCTATCCCGAGACCGTCGGAGAGTCGAAGTCGACTCGGGACAAGATGGGCAAGTGGCGAGCCGGTGTCGATCTTCCGTCTGCCCATGGCCTGAAACTGCTGCTCGACGCCATGCGCGCCGAGCCGAGAAGCCTGGCATTGGCCGACGCCGCCGGTGTCTGGCTGCTGACAGCTCGTGCCCTTGCACACTTCGAACGGCTTGGCGGCGAGCGGGTTCGCGCCGGGCTGGATTCCTGCCTCCGTGCCGGAGTACCTGCAGGCGCTGCCGGCGAGCGTCTGCTGGAACTGGTACGGACAAGCGGCCGCCGGTGGCCGGAATTGGCAGACGCGGGTCGGAGGCTCTGGCATGACCTTCGGCGCACCACCACCAAGCATCCTGGCGAGCGCGCGGACACCTGGGGCAGGATCCTGGTCCTGGAGCAGCTTGCCCGGGAACTCGACCCAGAAGGAAGGACGGCTTACCACGCGGCCTGGATGAGGGGTCGCTGGCATGCCCTCTCGGGCCTCTACGAGGAGGCCCTGGCACATTACGAGGAAGCGTTCCGTCTCTCCTGCTATCGCGCTGGACACCAGGTCAGGGAGGTCGCGGAGGACGCCATGTGCATCGCGGCGTTCCTCGGCAAGAGGCCCTTCCTGAAGCGGATGAAGCATGTCGGTATCGCGTTCGGCCTGTTCGTACGCCCAGACGTGGATGCAGCGCTCGAGGACTGGGAGATCGAGCAGTTCTCCCAGCAGTTGCTGCTCCGTTTCCCACCGCAGGGACGCTTCGTCGAGAGTGAAGCCGATCTTTCACCGGTCGCTGCTCCCGGACTCATGCTGATCTCGGCGCAGTCGGTCGATCGCATGAAGCCCGATCTCTCGGCGCCAAACCGGGTGCGCGCGATCCGGTTCGAGAATGGCATCGTGAGGCGCTGGCCACAGCTTCGGCTGTTCGCGTCGTTCGGCATGGCGGCCAATGTCAGCGCTCTGCTGGACGCGGGTGCATCGGTGGACGAGCTCGATGGCTCGGGTGGATCCGCACTGCTGTGCGGCATCCAGTACGCGCACGCCACCGGCGATCGATCGACGCTCGATCTGCTTCTTGCCGTGCCGCACGCTCCGGCCACCCTCAACACGATCACTGGCCGGAAGGGGCTCACGCCCCTGGTGAGCGCCATCGATTTCGGTCAGCCGGACGTGGTTCAGCGTCTGCTGGAGATGGGTGCGGACGCGGACCTCCCGGCCCTCACCGATCGGCAGTCTCCGCTCTACTACGCGGTCACCCTGCTCCACGGACGCATTCATCCACAACGGATGCTGACGCAGCTCTCGCTGCAGTTGGCGCACGGTCTCGATGCAGCTGGACGAGAGACGCTCCGCCGCTTCGGCGTCGCGTGGGCCGGCCCGTTCGGCGATGACGCTTCACTCGTCCATGCGGAACCGGAACTCGCCGCCGAATCCGTGAAAGCGATGGTCGACAGGCACGTCGCGCGCCACTCGGTGGAGAAGCTGCAGCGGATCATCGCACTGCTGTTGCGCTTCGGCGCTGATCCCAATCGGAGCCATCGATACCCGACACCCGGTCGGACTCCGCTGATGGTGGCGGCCGAATCCGACCTCGCCGCGATCTTCGAGATGATGATGGACAACCGTGGAGACCCGCTGAAGCCCGACGCCGACGGAAAGAACTGCCATCACATTGCAGCCGGCTTCCGTTCGTACCGGGTGCTGGCAATCCTCGCGCGCATGGGCACTTGAGCGGAAAGGGTCCGGCATTGTCAGCGGCCTCCGGGCGGCATGACACGCTTCGGCGTCGGCCGCCGCTGCTGCCGATGGTTCCGTCAACTATTTCGGGAGCCGGACAGGCCGCGGGTCAGCCCCGCGGCGTCGCTTGGCCAAGGCGCGAAACATTCCCGTCAGGATGCGCACCGGCCTCGCCGAGGCACACACGTACCCCGATGCTTGCCACCTGTCCCTGGCCACGTCCAACCCGGCGAGGATGCCGTAGGCCTTGCCCGTCGTGATGGTGCCACCGCTGGTGATGCTGAGGTTGGCACGAACGTAGCCTCGGCTCTCGATCACACCGTCGACCAGGATGGATCCGCCCGCAGTGACGGCGCCGGCCTTCAGCTCCGCGCATCGAATGCTCGGGAGCACATCGCGCTCGTGGGCGTCCCCGGGGTCGATCTCAGGGGAACGGTAAACGCCTTCGCCGCGCGTTTCCGAGCACCGCGTGTCTCGCCCGGTCGCAACGACGGCGTCATCCACTTCGACCGAGCCCCAGGCCTCGAGCTGACTGCATTCGACCACGGCGCACCGCAGATCGCCTTCCACCCTGACCCACCGAGCGGCATGCACACCTCCGCAAAGGAGATCTCCCTCCGTCAGCACCATCTTCGCGTAGACGTTGCCCGCGATCACCTCGCAGTCATCCGGGTTGAACTGGTCGCCGACATCCACCGAGCCGACGGTGCTCACGCGGCCCGCCACCACGCATCGCCCGCCCACCTTGACGGCCGTCTCGGACGGCAGCGAGTCATCGAGAAGGTCGTCCTGTGTGCTCTTGTCGGACATCCAGTCGAGCGCCTCGTCGCTGACCTGCTCACTGGATGCCCTGTCCGGAGTCCAGAAGGCGATGCGCTCGGCGATCTCGGCCAGCGCCGCGGCATCATCGCCACAGACGCGGGCATCGATCGAATCCGCAGCGACATCTCCCAGGACTTGCATACCCTGACCGACGATCACGTCGCGGGCGGTCAACGAACCCTTCACGGTCAGACGCCCCAGGCACATCAACGGCCCGTCGACGCGGAGATCGCCTTCGACCGACAGGTTCCCTCCCACCGTTGCAAAGCCACTGATGGCCAAGTTCCCTGCGATCGCGACGTGTCGGCGCGAGGTGAGGCTCTTTCGCTGGAAGCTCCTGGCCATCTCACCGCCCGCTGCGTTCGGCGAGGATCGTCTTGACGACACGGTTCACGTCTGCGGGCTCGATGAGCTGATCGCAAGCCTGCATGGCTTTCAGCAGAACCTTGCGGGCCCGCCTCTCTCCCTCCTCCTGCCGCGCAGCGGTCCGGTTCCTCAGATCCTGGAGCAGCTCGTCCTCGTTGATGCGCACGCCTACGTCGTCATAGAGCCGCGGCGTGTGCTGCTTGTTCTCGAACCACTCGCGCGTCTCGGGGGCCAGTGAGTGGAGCTTCTCGAACAGGTCCTTGACCGAGCGGGTACCCGGCAGCACGGTGCCGGACGCCGGATCCTTGGCCAGAACCCCTGCGGTGCCTCGCTTCGACCTGCGCGCGCCCCGCCGAGTGAACGGTTCGAAGGAGAGGCTGAACTCCTGGAGCCGCTGGTGCCTCAGGAACTTCCCCAGGAAATCGCGAAGCTCGTATTCCTGCATGCAAGTCTCTTTGATATACAGATAAGGCAATAATACATTGGCTTATCCACTATCTGCAAACCGCCTTTGTCCGGGTGACGCACGCCACTCGCGGCAGACGGCTCCTCGCCGGCTTCTCCCACAGCCGGGCCGTCTGCTTCAGAGCGAAGCAGTACTGTCGGACCCGGGATCCTGGCGCTGGATGTGCAGCTCGAATCGCGGATTGATCCGGTAGATCGTCCGTGTTCCGCCGCCGGCCGTCGGCTCCTCCTCGATGTCGAACAGTTCCGTGGCCTGCAGCAGCCTCTTGAGCGTTCGGTGCCCGTACCGTTCGAGCATGTGCTCCAGCTCTTGTGGTTCCTGCCGCCGCAGGATGTGCCCGGCAGAAGCCAGAACGGTCCACCCGTCTGCACGAGGCGTCTTCTGGGCCACTTCCCCGAGCAGCAGCACGAGACGGCTGTGCCGAAGCCATTGAAGCTCGATCGCTCGCGCACCCTCGGGTGACGACATGAACTCCGCGTGGGCCTTTGCCGCCTCCTGAAATGAGTTCACGAACCTCTGCAGGCGATCTCGCATCGGCAGTGCCTGGGCGCGCTGATCGTCGAGATAAGCCAGCGCCGCGCGGGTGCTGTCCTCGGATGCCGGGGACCAGCGGGGCAGGAAGTGGTGGATCAGATCGTTCCGGGCATCCACCACCGCCTTCATCTCGGCTGTGTGCTGCTCGACGAAGGCGCTGTCCGTCTGGATCGTGAAGCCGAATGAGAACCACGCCTCGTCGACGTTCTCTGGCGACTCCCGCTCGCCCGCGTCAGCAAGCACGTCGTCGACGAACTGCCCGGCCAGTTGGCCGAGCGTCTGCTTGTGAATCTTGGCTCGCCGCTCGTCGAAGTTCGCCTGCATCGATTGGAGGGTGCCTTCGAGCCGGGCGCCGGTCATCAGCTGCTTGAGGAGATGCTCGATGTGCTGGAACAGAAGCAGGTTTCTGCCGATGCGGCGGAACACCTCGTCGATCTCGGGCGTGCGATGGGGCTCCGCCGGAGCGGGCGTACCGGTCATCGACGAGTCCCGGTACTCACGGCAACCTCATGCCGCCAGATCCCGGTCATGGAACTGCGCGTACTCGCCGGCCCTCGCGCTCTCGGCCAGCCAGAACTTGCCGTCGCGAAGTTCAGCCAGGCCCCGGTCCAGAAGCCGGTGCAAGTCGGTTCGGATCAAGACGCCGTCGTCGGCCGCGTTGTCGTGCCGCCAGTTCTTCCCCGGAAGGTGCGCCGCGTCCAGCACGGCCTTCACCTCCGTGCCGGAGACCACGCAACGCCACTTGCAGCGGTTGCCCACCAGCATCCGGAACGCCTGCTGCCGCATGCGCACCTCCAGCTCGGCCGAAATCTTCTTCGACCCCGGTGCGCCCTTGGGGTCGTCGCTCAGGCCGCAGATGGACGAAAGCGACAGCTCCAGGCTCGTGACGGCGGTGACGCAGTCGGCATCGGGGCCGCCCCGTGCGTCCTCGAACCACAGCGTCGGCGTCTTCGTGTTCCTGGCCCGCTTGCGCCATTGCGCGATCTGTTGCCGGTACGCCTCGGCCACATCGTCCACGGTCAGCGCCACGTAGTTCGTGATGCGCGAGTCCACCATGTGCACCAGCAACGCGTGCGTCGCGCCCTTGGCCTTTGCGCTGGCGACACGGTCGGCCACATAGTCGGTGAAGTGGGAGTCCGGCAGCTTGCCCGGCTCCTGCACCTTGAACAGCCCGAACTGGATGGCCGAGTAGTTGCGCGAGTCGGTCCATCCCTGCTTCAGCCAGAACCGAACCTTCGACCCGTCCGACGCTCTGGCGTCGACGAACTTCATGCCCCCGGTGCGTACCGTCGTCACGCCGGCAAAGCCCTTCTGCTCCAGCAGCTCCGGCAGCATCGCCAGCAGCAGTTCCTCGTTCTCGTACGACTTCGGGCTTCTGGCCTGGTCCTTGGACATGCGGCGCCCTCAGACCAGCTTCGCGGCTGCCAACGCCTCGGCAACGTGCGGCCGCATGCGCCAGATCCACTGGGTCTCGTCGTCCGACCGCTGGTCGGTCGCCTCGGCCAGGGCGCAGGTGAAGATCAGCTTGCCATCGCTCGCACGCCGGGGAAGCACCACGGGAAGCTCGCCGTACAACAGCAGCCCGACGCGGCCGTACTGCAGGTTGGCAGCCTGGTAGCCGCGGTAGTCGGCAGCCTCGGCCAGCTGGGTTGCCGTGATGCAGCGGTCAGGCGCGTTGTAGTGGGCCCGCAGCATCTGCATCTGACCAGTGGTCAGACGCGGTGCCACGCGGTGCAGGGCCGCGACGGTGGCACTCACCGTGGGCGACGAATCCCCGCGTGCGGCGGCCTCGGCCTGCAGCAGGTCCGCCACGCGGTCGCGAAGCTGGTTCAGGCAGTCGTCGACGCTGCTGCCGGTGACGGCCTCGGTCTTCTTGCCGCCCTGCCAGATGACCCCGTGGAAGCCGCCTTGGTGGGGCAGCGCCACCAGGGTGTACGGCCCGATGACTTCAGACTTGCGGTCGTCCATGGCTCGCACTCCCCATCAAACGCCGAACACCTTCATGACCTCGTCGCCCAGGTGATTGATCACCTTCACCGCGATGCGCCCGGTCTTCGGCTTCTCGAACGGGCGTGACACATCGCTGTTGAGCGTGGCCCAGGCCTCGGCGTCGATCTCGGCCTTCAGCGTCGTCTTCAGCGCCTTGTAAGGGTCGGAAGCGCCCAGGAAGTAGGCCTGGCGGACGAAGAAGCTCTCTTCGTTGTACTCGGTGTCGATCATCCACAGCGCGATGCTGTCGGTGCCGCCGCTCTCGATCTCACCCGTCTGCGGGCGGAACACGTCCACGCCCTTGACGCGCACGCGCACCTTGCCGTCAGCCTGCGGTTCGATGCGGATGTCGGGCTCGCCGAACACCACGAACAGGTTGCCGGCGCCGGTGTTCTTCAGCTCGCCGGCCATGTGCAGGTCCGGGTTCATGCGGGCCTTCAGCACCGGCACGCGGCCCAGCTTCTCGAACTCGGCGGCGTGCGCCTCGTAGTTGAAGGCGCAGGCGATCAGCACGTCGAAGTTGGCATCGGCCGCCTCGCGAGCTGCGCTCACGAGATCTGGCCGGGACACCGTGCCGAACTCGGGCCCGATGAAGATGCCTGCGCGCCGCTCCTTGTCGCCTTCCATGTAGCGACCTTCGGCGCAGATGTACCCACCGCCCGCCCAGCCCACGATGCTCGTGAAGGTGATGCGGTCGGCCTTGTGCGCCTGCTGCACGCCGGCCGCCTTCAGGTTCTCCAGCATCACGGACGCGAAGTCGGCCTTGGCTTCGTACTCGGCCTTCGGCGCACGCACGCCATCGATCAGCCCGTCGTCGATGTCCATGGCCAGAGTGCGGTGCGGGCTGAGCGAGTCCACGGTGAAGGGGCCGGCCACGCGCACCCGCTTCTTGTCCTCGTAGGGCTTGTCGTACAGGTACTCGCTCTCGGCCTTGGCCGCGATCGAAGCGTCGATCTCGCGCTGCCGCTCAATTCGGGCGGCCCACCAGTCGGCGTGCAGCTTCTTCGCCTTGTCGCTCCACTTGGCATCCGCCTCGCGCGGGATCTCCCAGTCCTGCCAGTCCTTCTTGAGGGCGGCGTTCAGGGCCTCGCGCAGCGGCTCCAGCTTCTTCTGCCACGTCTCCCAGATCACGTCGATCTCGGCGTTGTTGGCGATGCTCTTCAGCGTGACGTGCGGCACCCGCTCGTAGACAAAGCCCTGTCGGATGTTGCCGCGCGTGGGCTGGCTGCTCGGCACGCCGCGCGTGATCTCGGCCTCCTTCAACTGGCCTTCGGGGCTGTCGGCGAGCAGGTAGTACGGGTAGCGTGCGCCCATGATGCGGGCGCGGGCGAGAGCGAGAGCGAGGGCGACGCGCGAGGTGTCGAGCGTGATCCATCGGCGCCCCCATTGCTCTGCCACATAGGCCGTAGTTCCTGAGCCGCAGGTGGGATCGAGAACCAGATCGCCCGGATCTGTGGCCATGAGCATGCATCGTTCGATAACCTTGGAGACAGTCTGAACGACATAGACCTTCGAATCGGTGAAGCCGCCGACAGACGTGTCCGTCCACATGCTGTTCAAGGGCTGGTAGGGGTAGTCGTCGAAAAAGCGGATGTAGCTGAGGCTTCCAGATCCTTCAATTCGATTGGCTGCGACAAGGCGCTGCATACCCACCGCGTGGGTGCTCCAGTGCCGGTTCGTGCTTGGGAGGAACTCGACGCCGCGGAACGTGAAGGGGAAGACTGTGTTGCCGCCATATCCACTGGAGGACACGTTGTCCCACCGGAAGACCCTGCCGGGCAAGACGCCGATATTCATCCGCTCTTCCGGCCGCAGTGCGCGCCGTTCACCCTCTGGGGTCTCGTATCGGCCGTATGGCCCCAAAGACTCTGCATCTCGCGGGCGAGGAGAGAAGAGCTTCCGAAACTTCAGCTGCACGGCATCGCGCGCATACCAGAGCACGAAGTCGGCGACGTTGTTGAGTGATTCTTGGTCCTGACCGGCGGTCTTCTTGACGATGATCTCCGAGATGAAGTTCTTCTCGCCGAAGACTTCATCCAGCAGAACGCGAACACGATGCACGTTCCCGTCACCGATTTGAACGAACACGGAACCGCTCTCAGTGAGCAAGTCACGAGCAATCGTCAGGCGGTCGCGCAGGTAAGTCAGATAGGAGTTGATGCCATCGCGCCACGTGTCGCGAAACGCCTTGACCTGCTCCGGCTCCCGGCTGATGTGATCGCGATTCCCATCCTTCACGTCGCGGCTGGTCGTGCTCCACTGGAAGTTCGAGTTGAACTTGATCCCATAGGGCGGGTCAAAGTAGACACACTGCACCTTGCCTCGCAGCCCCTCACGCTCGGCCAGACTCGCCATCACCTGCAGGCTGTCGCCCAAGATCATGCGGTTGGTCCAGTTCTGGTCGTGGGCGTAGAAGTCGGTCTTGTCGGCGCCGGCCGGGATGCCGTTGAAGTCGCCGAACATGTCGGGCGTGCCGCTGGCCGCAGCCTCCGCCGCCTCGCGCCGCTCGCGGCTCTGGCGCAGCAGGTCGTCGATCAGCACCTTGGGGTGCACCTTCTCCTGGATATAGAGCGGCGGCGCGTTGACGACGAGGTCGTTCCAGTCCTGCGCATCCTTGCCGCGCCAGACGAGCTGCGGGTCCAGGTCGTGATTGCGCGTTTCCTTCTCGGTCTTCAGGTGATCGGCGTTCGACGTGGTGCGCGGATAGGTCACCTGCACTGGTTTGCGCGCCTCGTCGGCCATGAGGCTCTGGTACTCGGCCGTCGGGATGTTCTTACGCTTGTCGTCGGCATGCTTCAGCGCATCGACGCCGACGAAAGTGGTTCCGGATTTCTTGGTGGCCATGTCGGGTCCGTCAGGCAGTCACGGGCGCGGTGCTCGTCGTCACGAGGCCCTGGATCAGTTTGTCGAAGTCGGCTTCCAGGTCATGCGCCGAGCGGAACTCGGCGAACGCCCAGCGGCCGTAGGCGCCCAGGGCGTTCACGCCCGGCACCCACTGGGTGGCCATCGTCTCGGCCTTGACCACTGCGTCTTCGCCGCGGAAGCCCTTGATCTCGACAACCAGGTTCAGCGGGTCGTCGTGACCGTCGTCGATGCGCACGATGAAGTCCGGCCGGTAGTGCCGCTGCGTGCCGCCCAGGCGGTAGGGCATCTCGAAGCCCAGGCTGTGGTTTTTTGCGTAGGCCCGCACGCGCGGGTGCTGCTCGGCCACGCGGCAGAACTCGGCTTCCCAGTCGCTGTCGTAGACGACCCAGTTCACGTGGCTCTTCGGCGGCGGCCCGTTCGTCTGCCACAGGCTCTGCTTCGCGGTCGTGAAGTTCACGTGCCGGGTGCTGCCGGTGGGGTTGTACGGGTCGAGCACCACGCGCACGGCGTTCGATCCGGCCAGCGTGGCGCTGATGGCGGCATGGATGCGCTCGCAGGCCATGTCGGTGATCTCCTGATGCATCACCTGGGCCTTCCAGGTGCCGCCGGCGCACTTCAGGTGGTCGCGCACCCATTCCTGGGCGATGCCCTTGAGCTGGCCGAAGAGGTGCAGCTTCGGGTCCTGGCCCGGGTCGCGGTACTTGCGGTACAGCAGGTGCTTGGCCAGGTGGAAGGCGATCGTGTTGTCGCGCGTGTCTTCCAGGTGCTGCACCGTCAGGTTGACGCCTTCGCCCACGATGCCCAGGTTCTGGGTGGTGGACGGGCCCACCAGGTCGGGCGTCAGGGTGAGGCCCGAGTTCGCGCTGAAGGTGGCTTTCAGGCGCTCGGCCGGCAGCTCGACGCGGTAGCCGTCGACGCGCGGGAAGCGGATCTCCAGCGCGTCGCGTTCGGGGCTGATGGCGTGCACGCGGGTGGTCTTCACCGGCGGCTTGGGCGGCACGACCACCGGCTTGGCCGCGAAGTCGAACGGAATGCCCAGCACGTCGGCGTACTCCACGTCAAACTTGTCGTCGGCGTTCAGCGCGTAGCTCTGGCGGCGCAGCGCGCGGCCCACCACCTGCTCGCACAGCAGCTGCGTGCCGAAGGCACGAACGCCGAGCACGTGCGTCACGGTGTTGGCGTCCCAGCCTTCGGTGAGCATGGAGACGCTCACCACGCAGCGGATGCCTTCGCCCAGCTTGCCGGGCTTGCCGACGGTGTTCATCACCTCGCGCAGCAGGTCGGCATCGGTGAGCTTGTCTGCGGCGGCGCGGTCGCCGGTGCGTTCCATGATCTCGCGGCGGAAGCGCTCGATGGTGTCGGCCTCGATGTCGCGGAAGCCTGGGTCGAGGGCCTCGCCGGACTCCAGCTGCTCGCTGTCGATCAGCAGGGTGCGCGGGCGGGCGAGCTTCTGGCCGTGCTCGTCGTAGTTGCGGAAGAGTTTGAAACGGCCGTTCTCCAGCGTGCGGGTCTCGGTCTTCTCGCCATTCGGGCCGGTGTGCTCGACCGCGCGCTCGAAGCCGGAGATGTAGTCGTAGACGAGCTTCGAAGTGGCCGTGTTGTTGCACACCACGATGAACACGGGCGGCACCTCGATGCCCTGCGCCTGCCAGCTGTCGAAGATCTTGGCGTAGTGGCCGTACAGCGCTTCGAGCGCGGTGTACAGCTCGGTCGGCAGGGCCAGCGGGTCCAGCTTGCCGGCGGTGCGCACGCCCTTCTTGGGCATTCGCTTGCCGATGTGGTCCCACAGGTTGCGGAACTTCGGCGCGTCGGCGCCGGTGATGTTGTCCGACACCGGCACGCGCGGCAGCTTGACGATGCCGCACTCGATGGCGTCCATCAGCGAGAAGTCGCACATGGTCCACGGGAACAGCGTGCCTTCGGCGTAGCCGGAGCCGCGCAGGAAGAACGGCGTGGCCGAGAGGTCGAAGACGACTGGTACGCCCAGCTTGCGCTTCACGGCCTCGATGCCGCTGATCCACAGGCGGGCCGCCTCGTTGTTCTTCTTCGCCTCGTCCTTCTCGTCGCCCTTCAGGTCGTCGATGTCGGCCTCGGCCTCCTTCGGCTTGGCGCGGTAGCAGTGGTGCGCCTCGTCGTTGATAACGAGCACGTTCCTGATGCTCATTAGCGGCTTCATGACCCGACGGATCATCTCGCCTTCGGTTTCAAGGGTCTGCAGCGGCGTCCCGCGCCCCTGCAGCAGGGCCTTGCCCGCAGGGGTCACCTCCAGCGTCTCGCGCAGCTTGAAGGCGTGGTAGTTGGTGACAACGATGACGGCGCGCTTGATGTCGCCCAACATGTCACCAGGCACGATCTCGCGGGTGACGTAGTAGTTGTCCGGGTCCTGCGGCAGCAGCACGCGGAGACGATCCTTGATGGTCAGTCCCGGCGCGACGATCAGGAAGCCGCGGGTGAACTGCTTGCTTCCCGGATGGCGTACCGCGTTGATGGTCTGCCAGGCGATGAGCATGGCCATGACGGTGGTCTTGCCGGCACCCGTGGCCAGCTTCAGCGCGATGCGGAACAGGTCCGGGTTGGACATCGCATTCGCGCCCGCCAGGTGGTCCCGGAACTTCTTGCCGGCCGCGCCCAACTTCGGCGCGACTTCGGTCAGCCAGATGGCGGTCTCGACCGCCTCGATCTGGCAGAAGAACGGCCGCTGGTTCTGGAAGGGATGCTGCCGCCAGTGCTGCAGCAGGCGGGCCGTCTCGGGCGTGACCTGCCACTGCGACGGGTTGGGCAGTGCGCGCCAGGTGTCCACGTAACCGCGCAGCTCGTTGATGATCGGCGTGGGGTCGTACTTCTGCTCGGCAGTGCTGAGGCCCTCGTCGTCGGCCGCCAGGTCCAGTTCCACCTGAGCCACCGGACCCTTCGGTGCCTTGCGCTTCTTTGCCTTCGGGACGGGCGTGATCAGGTCCGACCGACGGCGCGACTCGATCAGCTTGTTGGTGGGCTGACCGTCCGCATCCAGCTCCCAGTGCCGGCCGGGGTAGGCATACGGCGAATTGAGGATCGGATGTTCGAAGAATGTCAGCGGCGGGTCCTGTGACATGAGCCTCCCTGTGTCGACCGGTCGCCCCGAGGACGCCTGGTTTCGGATCGGGGTCGTCTCAGAAAACGGAAAATAAAGCACGCTAAGCCGGTTGCAAGGGCCGTAGCGGTCTGAACTTGCCCGCGCCGATCTTGGCGCTGCTGCGCCAGAGGTAATCGCCGGTCAGGTTGATGTGCTCCCAGCCCAGCGGCGACAGGTACTGCAACAGGGCGTCATCGACGGCCTGGCCGTGGCCGCGCAGGGCATTCGCGGCCCGCTCCAGATAGACCGTGTTCCACAGCACGATGGCCGCCGTCACCAGGTTGAGGCCGGAAGCACGGTATCGTTGTTGCTCGAAACTGCGGTCGCGGATTTCACCCAGGCGGTTGAAGAACACGGCGCGGGCCAGCGCGTTGCGCGCCTCGCCCTTGTTCAGCCCGGCATGCACGCGGCGGCGCAGCTCGACGCTTTGCAGCCAGTCCAGGATGAAGAGCGTGCGCTCGATGCGCCCCAGCTCACGCAGAGCGACGGCCAGGCCGTTCTGGCGTGGGTAGCTGCCGAGCTTCCTGAGCATCAGCGAGGCCGTCACCGTGCCCTGCTTGATCGACGTGGCCAGCCGCAGGATTTCGTCCCAATGGGCGCGGACGTGCTTGATGTTGAGCGTGCCGCCGATCATCAGCTTCAGCGCGTCATAGGCGGCATCGCCCTTCGGGATGTAGAGCTTGGTATCGCCCAGGTCGCGGATGCGCGGCGCGAAACGGAAGCCCAAGAGGTGCATCAGCGCGAAGACGTGATCGGTGAAGCCCGCCGTGTCGGTGTAATGCTCCTCGATGCGCAGGTCGGATTCGTGGTATAGCAAGCCGTCTAGCACATAGGTCGAATCGCGCACGCCAACGTTCACGACCTTGGTGTGGAACGGCGCGTACTGGTCGGAGATGTGGGTGTAGAACGTCCGCCCAGGGCTGCTACCGTATTTCGGGTTGATGTGGCCGGTGCTCTCGGCCTTGCTGCCGGTGCGGAAGTTCTGGCCGTCCGACGATGACGTGGTGCCGTCGCCCCAGTGTTCAGCGAAAGGATGGCGGAATTGGGCATTGACCAGTTCGGCCAGCGCCGTTGAATACGTTTCGTCGCGGATGTGCCAGGCTTGCAGCCAGGCCAGCTTGGCATAGGTCGTGCCGGGGCAGGACTCGGCCATCTTGGTCAGGCCCAGGTTGATGGCGTCGGCCAGGATCGTGGTCAGCAGCAGGTTCTTGTCCTTGGCCAGGTCGCCTGATTTCAGGTGCGCGAAGTGCCGGGTGAAGCCCGTCCATTCGTCCACCTCCAGCAGCAGTTCGGTGATCTTGACGTGCGGCAGGATCATCGCCGTCTGGTCGATCAGGGCCTGCGCGGTGTCGGGCACCGCCGCATCGAGCGGCGTGATCTTCAGGCCCGACTCGGTGATGATGGCGTCCGGCAGCTCGTTGGCCGTCGCCATGCGGTTGACGGTGGCGAGCTGCGTTTCCAGCAGCGTCAGCCGCTCATGCAGGTACTGGTCGCAGTCGGTGGCCACGGCCAGCGGCAATTCGCTGGCCAGTTTGAGGCTGGCGAATTTCGCGGGCGGCACCAGATAGTCCTCGAAGTCCTTGAACTGGCGCGAGCCTTGCACCCAGATGTCGCCGGAGCGTAGCGCGTTCTTCATCTCCGACAGCGCACACAGTTCGTAGTAGCGCCGGTCGATATCGGCGTCGGTCATCACCAGCTTCTGCCAGCGCGGCTTGATGAAGTCGGTCGGCGCGTTGGCGGGCACCTTGCGGGCGTTGTCACTGTTCATGCCGCGCAGCACCTCAATGGCGTCGAGTATGTCCTTGGCGGCGGGCGCGGCTCGCAGCTTGAGTACGGCGAGGAGTTCTGGTGCGTAGCGGCGCAGCGTGGCGTAGCTCTCGCCGATGCGGTGCAGGAAATCGAAGTCCTCGGGCTGCGCGAGCTTCTGCGCCTCGGTGACGCTCTCGGCGAAGGCATCCCAGGACATGACGGCCTCGATGGCGGCGAACGGATCGAGGCCCGCCTGCTTGGCCTCGATCAACGCCTGGCCGATGCGTCCGAACAGCCGCACCTTGGCGTTAATCGCCTTGCCGGACGCCTGGAACTGCTGCTGATGCTTGTTCTTGGCGGCGTTGAACAGCTTGCCCAGGATGCGGTCGTGCAGGTCGATGATTTCGTCGGTGACGGTGGCCATACCCTCGATGGCGAGCGCCACCAGGGTTGCGTAGCGGCGCTGCGCCTCGAACTTGGCCAGATCGGCAGGCGTCATCTGGCCGCCCTCGCGGGCGATCTTGAGCAGGCGGTTCTGGTGCACTGACCGCTCGATGCCGGAAGGCAGATCGAGTGCCCGCCACGCCTTGAGGCGTTCGATGTGTTCGAGCATGTGCCGCGAATTCGGTTTGATAGGCGACTGGCGCAGCCAGACCAGCCAGGTCGTCTTGCCGTTGTCCCGACGCTTGAGCAGATCGTCGAGGCGACGGCGATGCACGTCCGACAGCGGCTCGGCCAAGGCGTCGTAGATGCGCCGGTTGGCGCGGGTAATCGCCTCGGCGCTCGCCCGCTCGACGACGTTGAGGGCGGGCACAATGACCGACTGCCGCCGCAGGTGCTCGATCAAGGCGCTGGCCAGCACAATGCCCTTGTCGGTTTGCATGGCCAGCTCGGTCAGCAACTGGACGGCCTGCCGGTAGTGGCCCATCGTGAACGGCTGGAAGCCGAACACCGTTTGCAGCTCGACCAGGTGCTCGCGTCGGGTCTGCTCACGCTGCCCGTACTCGTCCCAGCTTTCGATGCTGACCTTGAGCTGGTCTGCGACCAATTTCAGCAAGGGCGGAAACGGTGGCTCATCAACGCCCAGGATGACGCCGGGAAAGCGCAGGTAGCAAAGCTGCACGGCGAAGCCCAGGCGGTTGGCCGGGCCGCGCCGCTGCCGGACGATGGACAGGTCGGTGTCGCTGAACGTGTAGTGACGGATCAACTCCTCCTTGGTCTCCGGCAAGGCCAGCAGGCTTTCCCGCTCGGCGGCGGACAGGATCGAGCGACGTGGCATAGTTACTGATCCGTTCTCAAGTATTGGTACAGGGTTTCGCGGCTGATTCCGAATTCGCGAGCCAGCTTGGTCTTTTGCTCGCCCGCCTCGGCGCGTTGCTGTAGCTCGGCAATGCGTTCGGGCGACAACGCCTTCTTGCGGCCACGGTAGGCACCGCGCTGCTTGGCGAGCGCGATGCCCTCACGCTGCCGCTCACGAATCAGGGCGCGCTCGAACTCGGCAAACGCGCCCATCACCGAGAGCATCAGGTTCGCCATCGGCGAGTCCTCGCCGGTGAAAGTCAAATGCTCCTTCACAAACTCGATGCGCACACCGCGCTGGGTGAGGCCCTGTACCAGGCGACGCAGGTCGTCGAGGTTGCGCGCCAGACGATCCATGCTGTGCACAACCACCGTATCGCCCTCGCGCACGAAGGCCAGCAGCCGTTCCAGTTCAGGCCGCCGGGTGTCCTTGCCCGACGCCTTGTCGGTGAACACCTTGTCTACCCGGACGTGTTCGAGCTGCCGTTCCGGGTTCTGGTCGAAGCTGCTGACGCGGGCGTAACCGATGCGCTGGCCGTGCAAGGTATCCTCCTGAGGGAAATGTGTCAGGAAGAAATCTATGACCCTTGACGGCGCGTGTCAAACAATTCGCAAGATGACTCTATTCTGACGCTTCCGCGCCGGGTGGTCAGACGCCAAGTTAGGGTATAGCTCAAGCTGACGCCTCAGGTTGCCGCATTCGTTCTTTCCGACTCTGGCAATGCCGCACTGGCCCCGTCGTTTGCGCGGGCCGGCAGGAGCCTTGCCGAGTTCAGGATGAAAGTCAGCTCCGAGGCGACGTGGATGAACGCAGCCACCAACGGATTGAGCAACCCGAACGCCGCCAGTCCGATGCCTAGGAGATCGACACCGATCGTGCCTGCGAAATTGGCCCAGATGATCCGCCGCGTGCGGCGTGCGATCACAAGCATTTCGACGAATTTCTCCAGGTCGTTACCCAGCAACACCACGTCAGCGCTCTCTCGCGCCACGTCGGTGCCCGAGCCCATCGCCACGCCGACCTGGGCCTCGATAAGCGCCGGGGCGTCGTTGACACCATCGCCCACCATCGCCACGATGCGGCCCGCGCCAACGAGACGCTGTACATATTGGCGCTTGTCCTCCGGCAACATGTCAGCGGCCACCTCCTGCATCCCTAACTGGGTGGCCATCGCCTCAGCGACCACCTTGGTGTCACCGGTGAGGAGCACCGTGCGTATGCCCAGGGCGTGAATCGCAGCGACGGCTTTGCGGGCTTCCAGGCGTGCGCGGTCCGCAACCGCAATAGCCCCCAGCAACCTTTGACCGCGTGCGACGAATACCTCGGACGCCTCCGGGTGGGCGACGAGCAAGCCGTCGGGAACCGCAATGCCGTGGTCGCGCATGAGGGCGAGATTGCCGACCAGCACGCGTTCACCGCTCACGGTTGCGTCGATGCCGCGCCCTGGCGTGTATCCGAAGCGCTCCGGTTCAGCAATGATCCGACCTGTCGCCTGGGCATGTGCGACGATGGTCTTGCCCAGCGGATGTTCCGAACGCAATTCAGCAGCGGCGGCTGCATCGAGCAGCTCGCCTTCCTCCACGCCAGGGGCCGGCAGAAGGGCTTGGACCTCCGGCTGCCCGTAGGTCAGCGTGCCCGTTTTGTCCATGACGACGGTATTCACCTGGCCGAGCTGCTCGAGGAAAAGCCCCCCCTTGACGATGGCGCCGGCGCGCGCGGCGCGACCGATCGCCCCGAGAATGGCCAGCGGTGTGCCTGCCGCGATGCCGCAGGCGCCCGCAACGATCACCACCGAGATCGTCGAACGGATGTCGCGCGTCAGGAGCCAGGTGAGCACCGCCGCAGCAAGCGCGATATAGACGAGGTAGCCAGCCATCCGGTCCGCCAAACGTTGGACCGGGGCGCGCGAGCGCTCGGCCTGCTCGACGGCCTCGATGATCTTGCCGAAGCTGGTATCGCGACCAATGCGCTCGGCACGGATTTCCAATGCACCCGACTGGTTGATCGAGCCGGCGAACACGCTGTTGCCAGCCGTTTTTTCCATGGGCAGCGATTCACCGGTGATGCGCGACTGGTCGACGAACGAGTGGCCAGCAAGCACGGTGCCGTCCACCGGTATGCGCCCGCCCGGACTGACCAGGACGGCGTCGCCCACTGCCAACGCGTCGGCATCGACCTCCGAAACGCTGCCGGCGCGGCGCACCGACACCGCACGCGGCAGAAAGTCGAGCAGATCGCGGATCGCACGTCGGCCGCGCGAGACCGTCATACCTTCCAGCACTTCCGCCACCAGCACGAACAGCGTGATGACCAAGGCGGTAAAGAACTCCGAAATGGCCGCCGCCGCGACGATGGCAATCGACATGGACAACTCCATGGTCATGCGCCGCGCGATGAGGTTTTCGAATGCCTCCTTGAAGATCGGCCAACCGCCGACCGCAAGGCCCACCACACCAATCAGGCTAACCGCCGAGAACGGCTCCCACAGCCGGAACCAAACGGCTGCGGCGGCCAGCGCGACCACCGCAATACGGAGCATTTCCGGCCACTCGAAGGCATGATCGTGGTCGTGATGATGCTCATCATCATGGTCGTGGTGGTGCTCGTGTGCTGCCGGAGCCGTGGTCCCCTGCCTGGCTTGGTCTGCTAAGTCCGGCGCAAACGGATGATCATGTCGTTGATTCATGGTGCAAATTCCCTATTTGAGATAGGCGCGCAGCACGTCGATCAGCTCGTCGGCGCCCTGACTGCGTTCCGCTTCGTTGGTGATCGCCGGGCTGGCGATGTGTGTCTGGATGTGGTCTTCGATGACTTCTGTCATCAGGCCGTTCATGGCGCCGCGCACGGCCGCGATCTGATGCAGCACTTCGGCGCACCCCTTCTCGGCTTCGAATGCGCGCTCCAGCGCCTCGACCTGGCCACGGATGCGGCGCACGCGGCCGAGTAGCTTGGTCTTTTCGCGGACGGTGTGGCTCACGGGCAGCTCCTGCGTAAATAAGATAGGTGGGTATGGTATCAGAGGCGCAGGCAAAAAGCCATTGATGCCAGTTAGTGCAGCCTTGAACTCTTAGCGTGCTTTGTTTTCCGTTTTCTGAGGCGACCCCGGATCGGTACGTGTGCCTTCGCCATGCGATCGCCGGCATGCGCACCATGGGCGTCAGCTTACCGGACGGATCGAGGGTTTCCGCCGGATCCGATCGGCATTGCACCATCCCGGATTCGTCGGTCGGAAAGGGTTCGATCTAGATCAGTTCGATGGCCTCGCGCAGCCGCTGCGCCGTCGCCGGCAGTCCGCCGCGCTCCATGGCGTTCGCAAAATCCTCTGCCGTCGCCTGCGGCTTCTTCCATCGTGCGCGCATACGCTTGAAGGCCGCGACCGCCACGAGTTGGTCGAGGTCCCATTGCGCGACGATGAATTGGTCGGGGTGAATGACTTCGACGCCGAGCGGCCCCACGGCCTCGACCGGGAAGTCCTTCAGATTCGCCGTGACGATGCAGTCGGCGTGTCCTGCCAGCGCCGCGGCGAGCACGTGGACGTCATCCGGGTCGGGCAGACGAAGGCTGCCCGCACATGCCTGCCACGCTGCCTCCGGGACTTCCCAATCAGGAATGGCTTCGCGCATCTGGTCGCGTCGGGTGTCCAGCCGCCCCTTGAGATCCGGCCGGCGCTCTTCGAGCGCAGCGATCCACTCGGTTTCGATGCGTGTGGTCCATTTGGCTGCATAGAGCCCCGCCGTGGCGAGGCTCATCAACGCGTCCGTCATGGCCAGCGGATAGAGGACGCACGCGTCGAGCAGCGCCGTGTAGCGTGCGTGCCCGGCCACGTCAGTATTCCAGCCCCAGCTCGTGTGCGTTCTCGGCGAGGCGCTCGAGGGCTGCCTCCTGGTTCTCGCGCATCTTGCGCGCGTAGGCGATCAGGTCCTCGAAGGCGACTCGCCGGTGGGTGCCGACCATC
This sequence comes from Piscinibacter defluvii, assembly GCF_004011805.1. Classification (GTDB taxonomy): domain Bacteria; phylum Pseudomonadota; class Gammaproteobacteria; order Burkholderiales; family Burkholderiaceae_C; genus Piscinibacter; species Piscinibacter defluvii. The sequence continues at coordinate 14,054 of NZ_RCHJ01000031.1, read as the reverse complement.
CGATGCGGCAGTCGGCCGGCCTCGATCTCCTTGATCACGAACGGTCGGGAGACGTTGAGGAAGTGGGCGGCCTCGACGGTACTGAATTCCTGGCTGGAGGGGACGAGCGCGATGGGCCTGCCTTCGCTCATCGCGCCCAGAAGCTGGCCGATCAGCTTCAGCGCCGCAGGAGGGACTTCGACGCTCGGATGCTCGCCGGTGTCGGTGGTGAGCGTGATCGCAGCAGCGCGCGAGTGGTCGAGCGCCTCCATGATGCAACGCTGGGCGACACGGGCCATCTCGATGTCCTTCGGCGACATCGGGGGTGGCAGGACTTGTCTTGCCTTCTCGAGGGTGCGCATGGCGGGTTCTCCTGGGGTGCCACGGTGACAGCCGGTTGGCTGTTCCTTCGGGCATCACCCCGTCGTTTTCGGCATCGTACAGATTAAACGCAATAAGTGCAGCAAGTGTTCTAGGTGTACGCCCGAGCTATGCGGACTTCTCTCACGGATGCCGACGGCTCTGCACGCGTCGCATAAACCAAGAGCCCGCAGCCCGTCTCGGCGAGAAGCGATCTGCCGAGGTGCGCCTCAGGCTGCTTGATACTTTGATAACCCTTATTATCAAAGTAGTGGATTTAGGCCGACAAACCCCCTCGATTTGGGGCACACTTCGAGAAACTTGTTCAGCGACAAGCACTTGGGCACTATCGAAGGAGCTCCCTCCTGCGAGCGTCCCTCGAGCCCCTGTCGTGCCGGCTTCTCACCCCATGAGCACCGAAACCCTTCGCCTCAGCCACGCCCACATGGCCTACGTGCGCTGCTGGGCAGAGGGACTCGAACTGGTTCCTGCTTGGAACCGCTATCTCTACGTGAACGGTGCCGGCGACGCGAGGCGCGCCCGAGGCGAGCTCAGGCGCCTGCTGGACGAACTGCGCGCCCTTGCCAGAGCCCACGGTAGGCCGGAGATCGCGGCCCTCCTGCGCAGGGATCCCGAGGCCATACCCGACGGCACGGGCTCTCGGATCCCGACGCTGGAGGAGTTCGCAGCCGATCAGCCGGCGGATTACTACAGCGAGGCCGAGCTGATCGCGTTGCACCAGGAGCGGTACGGGTCTGCGGACGCACGCAGTGCGGCGCGGCGGCGTCAGCGGTTGCGGGAGCGGCTGGTTCAGGCAGTTCAGTGGCTCACGAGCGTCGGCGCACGAGCCCCCTCCCCTGACGATGCGGCGAGCGCCTGGCTGGACGAGCGTGTGGCGCGCCGCCTCGAGGCGGTAGGCATCCTGACACTGCGGGATCTCGTCTTCTGGATCAGGACGAAGGGATTCCACTGGTACCGCCACATACCGAAGGTCGGCCCGGAAGGAGCGTCTCGCCTGGTGCGTTGGATCCGCGAGCACGAAGACTCCCTGGGCGCGCTGCCCTCGCCGGCACTCGCGCCGCTATCGCAGATCGACACAGTCGCCCTGACTCCGCCGCCTCGTGTCGGAATCGTTCCGCTGGAACGATTCCGGCCACCAGCCGAGCGCGATGGGTCGAGAGGCACGAACCGCGCATCACCCGACCGCTGCAAGGTGGCCGCGTCGAACGACTACGAGGCGATCCAGGCCTGGCTGCGATTGCGCGTGGAAGGTACTCACACCTGGCGCGCGTACCGAAAGGAGGCCGAGCGCTTCCTGCTGTGGGCCGTCATCCATCGGCGGAAGCCGCTGTCTTCGCTGGACGGCGACGACTGCGTCTCCTACCGAGACTTCCTGGCCTCGCCTGGTCCCGAATGGACCGGCCCCAGGAACGCCCGGCGATGGTCGGAAGCGTGGCGGCCGTTCGAGGGAGCGTTGTCGGTGCGCTCGCAGTCGACCGCCATGACCATCGTGCGATCGCTGTGTGAGTGGCTGGTGCGCCGGCACTACCTGGACTCGAACCCCTGGGACGACGTACCGGCACGCCCAGATGCACCGTCGATGCCGCAGCTGCGGGCGCTCTCGCGGAAGCAGTGGCAGCTGGTCCAGGAATGGATCCACGAGGAATTGGTCGCGGCGCCCTCCCCTGCCCTTCACCGGCTGAAGTTCATCCTGGACTTCGCCTACATGACCGGAATGCGGCTGGCAGAGCTTGCGTCGGCCGAACTCGGATGGCTTCGCCACGAACAACTGGACGATGGCGAGTGGGTCTGGTCGATCATGGTTCTGGGCAAGCGCAAGAAGTGGCGTGAGGTGCCCTTGCCCGATCCGGCAGTGGAAGCTCTACGGGCCTATCTGCGGTCGCGCGGACTCGATCCGGATCTCCTCGCCAACGACCCGAAGGCCCCTTTGGTCGCCAGGCTTGGAGAGGAATCCCCGCTCTCGGCGGCGCGGATCTACGAGATCCTGGCGGCCGGGTTCGAGCGGTGCGCCAACCACGTTCTGGCGACGGACGGACGGGCCGCCGAGCAGATCCGCGCGGCATCGACCCACTGGCTTCGACACACGTACGGGTCGCACTCGGCGGCACGCGGCGTCCCACAGGACGTGTTGCAGGCCAATCTCGGCCACGAGAGCCTTGCCACGACATCGATCTACGTCCGCGCAGAGAAGGCGAGACGCCATCGCGCCGTCCGTGACGCCTTCGGCGATGGCGAACCAAGGCCGGACTGAAGGCTGGCGCGGCGTGCGGATCGTCGGTCTGTCCGTCCCGGAACACCTGGCCATCGATGTCAGGTTCGAGGACTCGTCACACCTCAGGATCCGTTTCGACCCACAGCGCCTGCGCGGAGACCAATCGAGACTGCTCGACGTGTCCGAGTTCTTCCGTGCGGCGCTCGCTGGGGGGACGGTCGTCTGGCCTTGCGGCTACGCTGTGGACGCGGATGTCGCGCGGATCAAGGCCGACGAGGGACCGGAGTGGGTGCCGCTCTGACGGGTCGGATCGCCATGCGAGTGGCAACCCGGTTGCCAACCCCAAATGCAGCGCGCCGGTGAGCTATTCCTCGATCGAGCGGGCGATCGCTTCCAGCAGCTTCTCCAGCTTCTCCTCCGGGACGACACCCGGTGCCAGTTCGACCGTCACCCGCCCTGCCCCGTCCCTGCGCCAGCTGCCCACCGACTTGCCACCGACCTTCAAGGTCGTCGGCTTTGCCGCCGCAGGCTCTTCCGTACGTCCGATCAGCGCCTCGACGACCGCCGCCGGGGCCAGCCGCTTCCCCTGGAGCCTGAGCTTTTCCGCACGCCTGAGTACGCCCTTGCGGTCGGCCTCGAACGCGCTGGCGATGAGTTTCGCGTGACGATGCTGGATCTCGATGGGGGTCCTGAAGCACTCGATGACCGGAGGTGGCAGATCGGCCACCAGGAGGACGTTGGCAACCCAGGTGTGCGAGACCCCCAGTGCCTCTGCGAGCCGCCGATTGGATGGGTACAGCCCTGCATCGAGCGCCCGCCTGTACATCGTGCCCTGCTCGAACGGAGAAAGATCCGCGCGCTCGCGGTTTTCGCGGTCCATCGCCGAGAAGAGCTCGTGGTCGGTGAATGGCGCCGTCTCGACCATGGCCAGGACAGGAAGGCCGAGTTCGCTGCAAGCCCTGTGGCGCCTGTGGCCGAACACGATTTCGTATCGCCCGGCCTGTTCCGGCAGCGGCCGCACAGCGATCGGCTGCACATTGCCTCCGGCGACTTCGATGTCCTGCTTCAGTCGCAGGAAGTCCGCGTTGCCGAAGGAGTCCGCATGGCGGTTCGCCCAGCGGCTCGGGACGATGCACGCCGGGTCCAGCTTGCGGGTCGGTACAGACCCCTCGTGCTCCTTCAGTCGCTCGCGAAGCTTGCCGAGCTCACCTTCCACCGCCAGCATCTGCCCCCGGAACTGCAGCATCTGGCCAGGCCCTGTCTTCGCCGACGGGCTCGGCGCGGCGGGTGGGAATCGGGTCTGCGCTTCGGCCGCAACCCCAGCTTGGCCTGCTTCGACCGCCGGCCGTCCTTCCGCGGGGGACGGCGGCTGCGCGCTGGCCGGAATCTCGGGAGGCAATTGCAGGCCTTCGGTCACTGCAAGCAGCTTCGATTTCGTGCTCATTCCCCTGCCCCTCCTGACTGGCAACCTGGTTGCCACGAACCATGTTCAGCTCGCGCGTGGTGCATCTTCATCTGCCTTGCCCTCCGCCGGCGCGTCGAGCCCGCCAGGACTCGACGGCCGACTCCTCGACCAGATCCACGAACCGGTCGTACGCATCTACGGCCCGCTTGTAGGTCTTCGCGGATCCGTCGTACTTCTGGACGTCGTAGACCGTGGCGAACTCTGCGGCCTTGTTGCTGGTGACCGAGGTCTTGGGAATCTCGACGGGAAGCACGAACTCGCCGTAAGTCGCCTGGATCCACTGCCTGACCGCAGGTGCTGCGGCGTCGGCCTGGTCGACGCGGCTGAGGAGCACGTGGAGGAAGTCGAACACCTTCCGCGCGCCGCCCTTCTCCTGCTGATCCAGGTTGCTACCCAGATCGGCGAGAAGACTCCAGAACTGAGACGAACTGGCGAAGTCCAGTCCGGAAGGAGGGACCGGAACAACGATGCCGTCCGCCGCCCAGAGCCCGTTGATCGTGACGTAGGACAGCGATGGCGGCGTGTCGATGATGATGATGTCGTAGAGGTCCCGCACGGGCTCCAGACCGGCATTCAGCACGTCCCAGAAACGGAACGTGGGATCGTTCATCTGGCGAGCCGGCAGAGCGAATTCCGCAGAGAACAGGAATGGCGCCGCAGCAACGAGATCCAGGCCATCCCAGTACGTGGAGCGGATCGCAGGGGTGATGTCGCTGGTCTCACCGGAACAGAGCGGCGCGACCGTCATCTCCTCGCTCACCTCGGCCTCCGGCAGCAGCCCGTTGAGCGTCGTGAGCGAACCCTGGGGATCCATGTCGATCGCGAGCACCCGGTGCCCGCGAAGGCTCAGCCCCTGGGCGAGGATCATCGCGCTCGTCGTCTTCGAAACCCCACCCTTGAAGTTGGCGACGGCTATGCAGATGGCTCTCTGGCCGGCGGGTCGCATCTTCTCGCTTCTGTAGGTACGACTCCATCGCCGCACCTCCGGCAGACTGAACTCACGCTTGCCGCCCGTCGGCGTCAGTTGCCCGACCGGAAGATCACCCTTCGAGATCCGGTAGTTGACATGCGCCTTGTCGACGCCGCACAGCGTTGCCACCTGCGACGCCGAGTAGAGAGGCGAGACCTTCTTGGCCTCGGGCGCCAGCAGGCGGCCTCGGATCTGTTCCACCATGCTGGTTGCACGGTTCGCAAGGGCCTGGATGCGCTGGATGTCGATCAGCGCGCGCGGAGCGACCGATGATGTGGAGGAGGGCGCGGCAACCTGGTTGCCAGGCCTGCTCACCTGTGTCGCTGAATCAGCCGTTGTCGCCAAGATTTCGCCTCGTTCGATGCTTTCCGGCAAGTGTACCGAAAACCGTCGAATCGCTGCAAAATGGGCGATCCGTCTGAGACCGACGGAGTGTGAGACTCTTTGGGGACCCCGAACTCAGCGACGCCTGACGCGACCCTCAACTGTGAGAGCTTTTGGGGATGTTGGGAGCTGGCAGGGCGGCTTCGGAGAGCCGATCTTTCGGTCGTACCAAACTACGCCGGTGAATCGCTGCAGATTTGTGCATTTTGGTGCGACCAAACTGACCTGTACCCCAAGTCCACTCACCGACATCCCCAAAAAACCTCCGCATCGACGCCGCCGCACCCCAAGTCCACTCCGGGAGGTGCCCAAGAAGTCTCCGGAACATCCCCATATCCACTCGCTCCTCTGGCGCCAAGTGACTGTCGGACAACGCTTTTTCCGCCCCTACAACTCTTCAATCTCTCAAGTGTGATCTTCAAGATAGCAAGGCGACCTTGCGGCCGCCCGTGGTCTACTGTGATTTGACACACTCACAATACCAAGCCAAGATGGCATTCCGCTAGTTCTCTAAGTCGCGCTGATGGAGTCGGATCCAGAAGACCAAGTGCCGCCCCACGGTAGAAAGAGACGATCCAGATCCGCAGCTGTTGCGACGCGTCCTGACGAACAGTCCGTCGCGAAAGCGAATGAAGCTATTGCCATCAGGCCGAAGCGTGGAAAGCTGACGTTGCTGTCGAGGCGGATCTACAACGTCTTCCTCTATCACGCACAGCGGCAAGGGGTCGACAACCCCGCGTACACCATCAACCTCGCGGAGTTGATCGGCGACGCACGATTCACGTCGAACAACACCGAGCTGCTCAAGTCGCACATCCGCGACATGCAGGCAACCACCATCGAGTGGCACACAAGCTCGGGCGCATCCCGGAAGTGGACATCGACTCAGCTGCTCGGGCCTGTCGTCATCCATGAGCCTGGTCGTGGCCAGGCGTGCACGATCACCTGGACATACCCCGAGCCGATACGCGAGCAGCTCCTCAAGCCTGCACAGTACACACGGGTGCTGCTGGAGATCAGTTCCCAGATGCGCAGCTACGCTGCCGCCGTGTTGTACGAACTGGGGGCGCGGTACCTGACGTCGCCAGGTCGAATCACGATGCGGGAGGATGTGATCTGGTGGGCCTCCGTGCTCACCGGCCGCAGCGACATCGAGAAGGTCGACTACCGGATCCTGCGACGCGACACCATCAAGAAGGCGCTCGTCGAACTCGACACGTTGTGCGAGGACTTCCGTATGGAGGTCGTCGAGCACAAGCGAGGTCGGAAGGTCGAGGAGCTCCAGTTCCGGATCATCCCCAAGCCGCAGGCCAGTCTCGACGGCATGAAGGACACGACGAAGAACGTGTTCGACCTCCAGCTGGTCGAACGCTTGATCGCCCTCGGGATCAAGCGTGCGGATGCGCAGGATCTGTACGCAGTGACCGACGAAGGTGTTCTTCGTGCGACGGTCGAGCATGTCGAGCAGCGAATGAAGAGTCAGACGCTACCGGAACTCAAGTCGCCCGCTGCCTATCTGCGGGACGCACTGAAGAAGCAGTACGCGGGTCACGGCGATGACAGTGACAAGCCGGTAGAGAGACCGGCCCCCGCGCCGAGCGTCACCGAGAAGCTCCAGCAGCTGCGCGACGAGTGGCAGCATGCAAGAACCAACAGGGCACGTGTGCTGTTCGGCGAAATGACGGAGAGTCAGAAGTCCGAGCAGTTCGCGAAGTTCGAAGCGGACAAGCTGGGCGAACTGGCCGCGCCGATCGCCAAGGCCTGGCGCACCGATGGTGTGAGAAGCCGTATCGCGTCGAGCACCTTCTATCGCTGGCTGGCCGAATCCCTCTGGCCGGGCGAGGTGACGACGGAGCAGTTGCTGGAATTCGCCATCACTCGAGAGAGTTGACCGCAGGAAGCCAGGCAAGGAGCGGCATCGTTTCGCCCGCACGACAGGCACACCCCTGTCCGGCCCGGATGTTCCCGAACTTGTGCGGATCGAAGGTCCGGCCATTCGGCCAGAGGGCAGAATGCAACGAGAACAATATTGAATTGAAGGGCAGCAGGTGGGAGGCACCAGGCCAATTCCGATAGTCGACGTATTCGCCGGACCTGGTGGACTGGGCGAAGGGTTCTCGTCCCTCACCGACGAGCGCGGTCAGCGAGCGTTCCGTCTCGCGCTTTCCGTCGAGAAGGAAGCGGTTGCCTGCCAGACGCTTCGCCTCCGCGCCGTTCGCAGGCACCTGGCGGAGGCCGGAGACCTCGACACCTACTACGAACTCCTTCGAGGTGGCATCGATCGCGCCACGTTCGACGGGCTTCCGATGGTCCGGGAGGCGTTCCGCGAGGCCAGCGAGGAGGTGATGAATGCCGAACTCGGGAAGTGTCCGGCGGTCACCGTCGACTCGCGGATCCGGTCGGCCCTCGCCGGTGAGACGGACTGGGTCCTGATCGGCGGGCCGCCATGCCAGGCGTACTCGTTGGCGGGTCGGGCCAGGCGAGCAAATGACATCGCCTTCGAGGCAGACGAGAAGCACTTCCTCTATCGCGAATACCTGCGCATCATCCGTGCGCACGCACCGCCGGTGTTCGTCATGGAGAACGTCAAGGGGCTGATCTCCTCTCACCACGGGGGAACGCCGATGTTCTCTCGCATCTGCAGGGACCTTGCGGCACCGGCGAAGGGCCTCTCCTACGAAATCCGGTCCCTCGTGAAGCGCGACGAAGTCTTCGGCCTCGTCCCCGACGACTACATCATCGAGGCGGAGCGCTACGGAATCCCACAGACGCGACATCGCGTGATCCTTCTCGGAGTCCGATCCGACCTCTCGCGTCGGCCTTCGAAACTCCTCGTCGAAGCCGCCCGGCAGGTCACGGTGGGGCAGACCCTGGCGGGCATGCCGAGGATCAGGAGCCGCCTGTCCCGAGGCGCCGACTCCGCCGAGGCTTGGCGCGATGTCGTACGAAGCGCGCCGGCGACGGTCAGGGGATGGGGCGTCGGCGGCGAGCGGCAGGTCATGGCCGCGATGAGCGCTGCGGCCACGGTGGCGTCGGAACTCGACGATGCCGGTGGAGCCTTCGTGCGTAAACGTGCGAGCCTGACTGGCGCGCCCAAGGAACTCTCGGCCTGGCTGGATGCACCCGGGCTCGGTGGAGTGATCCAGCACGAGGCGCGTCAGCACATGGCCAGCGATCTGGCGAGATACCTCTTCGCTGCAACGTTCGCGCAGGAGTTCGGCCACGCGCCCAAGCTCGAGAACTTCCCAGTAGCGCTACTTCCCGATCACGAGAACGCGAGGGACATCATCGAGCGCCGAACGCCCTTTCCTGACAGGTTCAGGGTGCAATGCGCGCACGGACCGTCGAGCACGATCGTCTCGCACATCGCCAAGGACGGTCACTACTACATCCACTTCGACCCGACCCAATGTCGCAGCCTCACAGTGCGCGAGGCTGCGCGCCTGCAGACGTTCCCCGATGACTACTTCTTCGAGGGAAACAGGACGCAGCAGTACACGCAGGTGGGAAATGCCGTTCCTCCGCTCCTCGCGAGACGCATCGCGGAGGTGGTGCATGGTCTCATGCGATCCCGCGCAGTCCAAGCGCGTGAACGCCCGGAGAAGCTGGCAGAGGGAAGGGCGGCATGACAGCCGGGACCGGTTCGCAGCCGGGAGACACGGCATTCAAACCGAACCCCGAGCAGGCCGAGGTCATCGACGCACCGTCGGAGGCCTGGTTGCTGGTCGTGGCCGGACCTGGAACGGGTAAGACGCAGGTCGCGGCCATGCGGCTCGCGCACCTCATCCGCTCGGGCCTTCTGCCGGCGCAGATCCTGGTTCTCAGCTTCTCGCGGAGCGCGGTGGCGACGCTGACCCGCCGCATCGCCGGCCTGCAGCTCGCCGACGGGCATGTCGTCGAGGACCTGCGGCACCTGGCGATTCGCACCTTCGACTCCTGGGCGTTCCGCATTCTCCGGCAATGCGGTGCCGCCGTACCGGAACTCCTGGGTCGCCAGCACGATGACAACATCGTCGCGGCGACATCGGCTCTCGCCGACGAGTCCAATGCGATCGTCGCCGATCGGCTCGCCGGTATTCGCCACGTGATCGTCGACGAGTTCCAGGATCTGCCCGGAGTGCGGGCGGACATGGTCATCGAGCTGCTCTCCCGGCTCAATGCGGAAGGTCGGCGTGTCGGCTTCACGGTCCTCGGCGACCCAGTCCAGTCGATCTACCGATGGGCGGCCCGAGCAAGCGGACATGGCGCAGCCGGTGATCCGTGGGAGAGGCTGAAGACCCGGATGGCTTCCGGGCTGCGCGAGGTCTCGCTGACCCGCAATCATCGGTCCACCGAAAAGCTCGCCAGCATGGCGGCAAGCCTGCGGAAGATCCTGCAGAGCGAGGACCTGACCGCACCGAAGAAGCTGGCCGCCATGCAGCGGTTCCTCGAACGGATCCCGGGCATGCCGGCAGGAACGCAGCTCAGCCCCGATTGGCTCGCGAGCCTGCCGGCGGGCTCGGTGGCGATCCTGACGCGCACGAATGGCGAAGCCTTGCGCGTGGTGAAGATGCTGCTCGGCGATCAGGTCGAAGGCCCGGCAGTGTCGGTGCGACTCCGGACAGCGGGCGAGACGCCATCGGCTCCCGCCTGGATCGCGTCACTCCTCTGGCGCTTCAAGCCGCAGAACGTCGCCAGATCGACGTTCGAGACCGTCTACCGGAAGACCCTGGAAGAGTTCGATCCGGACGCGCGCACGGCTCTGAACATGCCATCCCTCCAGGTGTGCTGGGCAAGGCTTGCGCGCGCGAGCGGCGCCAGCGACGACGCCTCGGCGATCGACATGGGAGATCTGCGCGAGCGCCTGGCATGGCCGGATTCGTTCCCCGACGATCAGACGACAGAGCAAGCCGCTGTCTACATCACGACCGTCCACCAGGCCAAGGGAATGGAGTTCGACAACGTCTCGCTTCTCGACCCTCGCGCCAGGAAGAACCAGAAGGAACCCGAGGATCCGCTGGAACTCGCGAACGTTGGATTCGTCGCGGTGACACGGGCGGGCAGGGTGCTGAACCGGATACCGTCCGATTCCGTGTATGCCGGGCCGTTCGATGAATCGCTCAGAACCGGACGAAGTCGATTCGCGATGCTCGGCTCACCCGGCAAGACCGGAAGAATGACGAACTTCCAGTTCGGCCTTGCCGGTGACATCGATCCTCACAGCCTCGTGGACGCTGAGTTCCATGGCGGCGACGAGCAGGTGACCGAGCTGCAGCAGATGCTTGCGTCCAGAGCGGCGCAGCTTCGCGGACACAAGGTCATCCTGAAGCGGCTGGATTCCGATGAAGAGGAATCGCGCATGCGCGACGCGCGATGGGAGATCTGCCTGCAGGAAGGCACCAAGGCGGGCCGGAGGCTCGCACGGACCACCCAGCAGGTGACCGACGATCTCCTCGCGTACCTGTGGAACGAAGGACTGTGGTTGCCGAACACGATCTTCAATCTCCGCATCGGCGAGATCGTCACCCTTTGCGCCCGTGGCGACATGGCCGAGGCGGTCCCGGAACCCTGGCGGTCAAGCCGCCTTTGGCTGGGTATCACGCTCTTCGGCACGGGTGACTTCAAGACCTGGAAGCGCAATGGCAAATGACCACAAGCCGCAGGAGCAGGTGAGGGCGGATCTCGCCGAGCTGGCGAGCGCACTGCTCATGGGTCCGCTGGCTCCCGACGAGATCATCGAGTCCGCACCTGTGGACACCTACCTGACCGGCATCCTCTGGCCGCGCGGCGCACCCGTGGACGGAATGGACGACGACGCCGGGCTCGACAGCGGCAGTGATCCGGCGTCGGCGGTGGAGGCCTCGGTCCCTGGCTATCGAGCCATCCGTCCGTGCTCGATCGGGATCACGTTCGCCGTGGCCAAGGAAGCGACGATCACGATCGGCCTGGGGGAAACCTCCCGGTACGTGCCGGTGGAGCTCGACCCGGATGCGAAACCGGACCCCACCGCCGGCACCGCAGCGCCCAAGGGTGCACAGGTCCGCAAGGCATGGAAGCGCAGTCAGCTGGGCTATTCGGTCCGTCTGTCGCCTGCGCAGGAGTCGGGAACCCTCCGCATCAACCAGTTCGTCGACGCGCAAGGGGCCGGCATCACGGACAAGCGCCTTGCGCTCCACGTCCGAAGGCGCGTCGGACCTGCGCAGCATGTCTACACCGTGACCCTGATCAACGAGGAGACCGACGACGAGGATGCCGGGCCCCGTGACGCGCGTTGCCTGTTCCAGGCGGGCATCGTGATCGAAGCGACTGTCGGCGAGTCGCCCGGCATCCAGCCCCGGAGTGCGCCGCCGATCACGGGTGGCGACGAGGACTCGCTGGTGAACTCGCTGCTGTACCGGGACGTGCGCGAGTTCGCAGTGGGCCACGGTGTGGCCGCCACATGGCCGCCGGATGCGACCGCGGCCGTCGGCCATGTGCGCACGGCATGGCTGCCCGAAACCCGCGTGCTCGGAACAAGTCCTGACGGTCACGCCTTCCTCGACGAGTTCAGGACCTCCTATCCGGATGCGCTGAAGGCCGAGTTCCTGTCGCGGGAGTCCGAACGTGCGGCAGTCGTCGCGGCACTCGCGGCATTCGCGGATCGGTATGCGGAGTGGATCGACCGGTTCCTGCGCGCTCGCCTGGAGGAATTCCGTGGCGATCTGCGGGATGCCGCCGACCACAACCTCGGAAGATGCAGTTCGACCCTGGACCGCATCCGGGCTGGCGTGGACATGCTCCGCAGCGATGACGCCGTCTGGAGCGCCTTCGCGTTGGCCAATGCCGCGATGGATCGGCAGTCGCGATATCGAGCCAAGGAGCATCCGAGACCGCTCCAGTGGCGTCCATTCCAGCTGGCCTTCATGCTGCTGGTCGTTCCCGGCCTGGCTGATCCCAGCCTTGACGATCGCGAATGCATGGACCTGCTCTGGTTCCCGACCGGAGGCGGCAAGACCGAAGCCTATCTTGCGCTGACTGCCTTCCAGATCTTCCACCGGCGGCTGACCGACGGACACCGTCGCGAGCACGGTGGTGTCGACGTTCTGATGCGCTACACGCTGCGGCTGCTGACCGTGCAGCAGTTCCAGCGCGCCGCATCCCTCATCTCCGCGTGCGAGGCGATCCGCGAGTCCGACAAGCGTCTGGGTGACGCGCGCATCTCGCTCGGGCTCTACGTCGGCGGCGAAGCAACGCCCAACCTGATGGAGGATGCGCGGGAGGCGCTGGACCAAGAGCACGCTGACCAGAAGCCCAAGTCCACGCCGCGGCAACTGCTCCGCTGCCCGGTGTGCGGCTCGGAGCTCAGGGGTACCGCATACCGGGCCGATCCGCTGCAGCCACGGATCGACATCACGTGCAGCCAGAAGGACTGCGAGACGGGCGGCCGGCCGCTGCCCGTTCTGACCGTCGATGCCACCATCTACGAGTCTCCACCGTCGCTGCTGATCGGGACCATCGACAAGTTCGCACAGCTACCGAGGCGAACCGACATCAGGCGCATCTTCGGCCTCGATGGCGGACTGCCGCCGGGGCTCATCATCCAGGACGAACTGCATCTCATATCGGGACCGCTCGGATCGATGGCGGGTCTCTACGAGACGATCGTCGATCTCGTCTGCACGCGGGGCAAGGTGCGGCCCAAGGTGATCGGCTCGACAGCCACCATCGGCCACGCGGCCGAGCAGGTGCGTGCCCTCTTCGACAGGAGTGTGCTGCAGTTCCCGCCACCCGGATTCGATGCGTCGGACTCCTTCTTCGCGGTGCGCGATTCCACCGGTCCCGACAGACTCTACGTCGGCATCCCGACGGCAGGGCGCAGCCCGAAGTTCGCACTGCAGGCCGTGATCGCGGCGCTGCTCCAATCGGCGGCGACGCTGGCCGAGAGAGGCAAGGCCGATGATGCGTCGATCGATGCTTACTGGACCTGCGTCGCGTACTTCAACAGTCTTCGAGAGCTGGGCGGTGCCTATGTCCTCATGCAGGACGACGTCCCCCGCCAGATGCAGTTCCTCGCGGGGCGTCTCGCCTCGAAGAGGCGCGATCTCGAGCTCGAACCCGAGGAGCTGAGCAGCCGCAAGTCGTCGCGCGAGTTGCCGGGTCTGCTCCACGCGCTCTCGACGACACTCGCGCAGTTCAAGGCCGATCCGTTCGAATTCGCTGCGCCGAAGGACGCCGTCCTGGCTTCGAACATGATCTCGGTCGGCGTGGACGTGCCGCGGCTCGGGCTGATGGTCGTCAACGGGCAACCCAAGTCGACTGCCGAGTACATCCAGGCCAGCAGCCGGGTCGGTCGCGGCATCCCGGGCCTGGTGATCACGCTATACAACTTCGGACGGCCCAGGGACCTGTCCCACTTCGAACACTTCCGCAGCTATCACAGTGCGCTCTATCGAAGCGTCGAGGCCACGAGTGTCACGCCATGGGCGCCGCGTGCCAGGGACAAGGCGCTGCACGCAGTGGTCGCCTCCGTCGTGAGGCACCTTGTGCCCGGTCTCGGAGGGGACGAAGACGCGACGCGTTTCGATCCCTCCGGTCAAGCGGTCCGCGATCTGGTCCAGGCGATCCTGCTGCGCGTGTCAGCCGTCTCCTGTTGGCGCCGACTGAAATTTGACCCACTTGAGAGGATCGTGCCGATCGAAATTTGA
>NZ_RCHJ01000030.1 GCF_004011805.1 Piscinibacter defluvii | reverse complement strand
TTCGCGATCCGCGAAGGCGGCCGCACCGTCGGCGCCGGCGTCGTGGCCAAGATCATCGAATAAGGAGCGGGCCATGCAGAAGCAGAAGATCCGCATCCGTCTCAAAGCGTTCGACTACAAGCTGATCGACCAGTCGGCCCTCGAGATCGTCGACACCGCCAAGCGCACCGGCGCGATCGTCAAGGGCCCGGTGCCCCTGCCGACGCGCATGCAGCGTTTCGACATCCTGCGCTCGCCGCACGTCAACAAGACGAGCCGCGACCAGTTCGAGATCCGCACGCACCAGCGTCTGATGGACATCGTCGACCCGACCGACAAGACCGTGGACGCGCTGATGAAGCTCGACCTCCCGGCCGGCGTGGACGTCGAAATCAAGCTGCAGTAGAATCGCAGGCGTTTCCGGCCCGACACCTCACGTGTCGGGCCAAACTCGTCAGCTCCGCCAATCGATGTGGGGCATTGGAGAAAACATGAGTCTGAGCAACCGTCTCGGTTTGCTGGGGCGCAAGGTGGGCATGATGCGCATCTTCACGGACGACGGCGACGCCGTGCCCGTGACGGTGCTGGACGTGTCCAACAACCGCGTCACCCAGGTCAAGACCGCGGAGTCCGACGGCTACAGCGCCATCCAGGTGGCGTTCGGGGCGCGCAAGGCCTCCCGCGTGAACAAGCCGGAAGCCGGCCACCTCGCCAAGGCGGGTGTCGAAGCCGGTGAAGTGCTGAAGGAATTCCGCGTTGCCGCCGACGTCGCCGCCGGCCTGAAGCCGGGCGCCACGCTGCCGGTGACCACCTTCGCCGTCGGCCAGCTGGTCGACGTGCAGGGCACCTCCATCGGCAAGGGCTTCACGGGCACCATCAAGCGTCACAACTTCGGCTCGCAGCGCGCGTCGCACGGCAACAGCCGTTCGCACAACGTGCCGGGCTCGATCTCGATGGCGCAGGACCCGGGCCGCGTGTTCCCGGGCAAGAAGATGTCCGGCCACCTCGGTGACGTGACCAAGACGGTCCAGAACCTCGACATCGTCCGCATCGACGAGGCGCGTTCGCTGCTGCTCGTGCGCGGCGCCGTCCCGGGCGCGAAGAACGGCCACGTGGTCGTGCGCCCGGCCGTCAAGGTCAAGGTCAAGAAGGGAGCCCAGTGATGCAGCTCGAGCTCCTGAACGAACAAGGCCAGGCCACCTCGAAGGTCGACGCGCCGGACACCGTGTTCGCGCGCGACTACAACGAGGCGCTGGTGCACCAGGTCGTCGTCGCCTACCAGGCCAATTCGCGCCAGGGCACCCGTGCCCAGCTCGACCGCGGCGAAGTGAAGCACTCGACCAAGAAGCCGTTCCGTCAGAAGGGCACCGGCCGCGCCCGTGCCGGCATGACCTCCTCGCCGCTGTGGCGCGGGGGTGGTCGCATCTTCCCGAACCGCCCGGACGAGAACTTCAGCCAGAAGATCAACAAGAAGATGTTCCGCGCCGGCATGGCCGCCATCTTCTCGCAGCTGGCCCGCGAAGGCCGCGTCGCCGTGGTCGACTCGCTGTCCATCGAGGCGCCCAAGACCAAGCTGCTGGCGTCCAAGTTCAAGGCCATGGGTCTGGGCACCG
Organism: Piscinibacter defluvii; assembly: GCF_004011805.1. Lineage (GTDB taxonomy): Bacteria > Pseudomonadota > Gammaproteobacteria > Burkholderiales > Burkholderiaceae_C > Piscinibacter > Piscinibacter defluvii. The sequence goes on along the minus strand of NZ_RCHJ01000030.1, from coordinate 53,739 downwards.
GCACCGACAACTCGGTGCTCGTGATCGCCGACCAGGTGGACGACAACATCGCGCTGGCCTCGCGCAACCTGGCCAACGTGCTGGTGGTCGAGCCGCGCTACGCCGACCCGCTGTCGCTCGTCTTCTTCAAGAAGGTGCTGGTGACCAAGGGCGCGATGGAACAGCTCAAGGAGATGTTCGCATGAGCACCGTGAAGCATGACGAGGGCCGCCTGGCCCAGGTGCTGGTGGCGCCGATCGTCTCCGAGAAGGCCACGCGCGTGGGCGAGAAGCACAACCAAGTGCTGTTCAAGGTGCTGCGCGACGCGACCAAGCCGGAGATCAAGGCGGCCGTCGAGCTGATGTTCAAGGTCGAGGTGGCGTCGGTGTCGACCGTCACCCAGAAGGGCAAGGTCAAGCGCTTCGGCCGTTCCATCGGCCGCCGCGACCACGTCAAGAAGGCGTACGTCGCGCTGAAGCCGGGCCAGGAGCTCAACTTCTCCGGGGAGGCCGCGTAATGGCCATCGTCAAAGTCAAGCCGACTTCGCCCGGCCGCCGCGCCGTGGTGAAGGTGGTGCACGCGCACCTGCACAAGGGCAAGCCGGAAGCCTCGCTGCTCGAGCCGCAGAAGCAGAACGCGGGTCGCAACAACAACGGCCACATCACGATGCGGCACAAGGGTGGCGGCCACAAGCACCACTACCGCGTCGTCGATTTCCGCCGCAACAAGGACGGCGTGCCGGCCAAGGTCGAGCGCATCGAGTACGACCCGAACCGCACCGCCCACATCGCGCTGGTCTGCTACGCCGACGGCGAGCGCCGCTACATCATCGCCCCGCGTGGCCTGGAAGTCGGCTCGATGGTCGTCTCCGGCGCCGAGGCGCCGATCAAGGCGGGCAACACGCTGCCGATCCGCAACATCCCGGTGGGTTCGATCATCCATGCGATCGAGCTGCTGCCCGGCAAGGGTGCCCAGGTGGCGCGCTCGGCGGGCGCCTCGGCGACGCTGCTGGCGCGCGAGGGCACCTACGCCCAGGTGCGCATGCGCTCGGGCGAAGTGCGCAAGATCCACATCGACTGCCGCGCGACGATCGGCGAGGTCAGCAACGAAGAGCACAGCCTGCGCCAGTACGGCAAGGCCGGTGCGATCCGCTGGAAGGGCATCCGCCCGACCGTGCGCGGCGTCGCGATGAACCCGATCGACCACCCGCACGGCGGCGGCGAAGGCCGCACCGGCGAGGCGCGCGCACCGGTCAGCCCGTGGAACACGCTGACCAAGGGCTACCGCACGCGCAACAACAAGCGCACGCAGACGTTCATCGTCTCGCGCCGCAAGAAATAAGGGGCCGACGACATGACGCGTTCGCTCAAGAAGGGTCCCTTCGTGGACCACCACCTGATGGCCAAGGTCGAGAAGGCCGCCGCCATCAAGGACAAGAAGCCCATCAAGACCTGGTCGCGCCGCAGCACGATCCTGCCCGAGTTCATCGGGCTGACGATCGCCGTGCACAACGGCAAGCAGCACGTGCCGGTCTACGTCTCCGACCAGATGGTCGGCCACAAGCTCGGTGAATTTGCGCTCACGCGCACGTTCAAGGGCCACCCGGCCGACAAGAAGGCGGCGAAGAAGTAAGGATGAGCAGCATGGAAACCAGATCCATCGTTCGCGGCGTGCGCCTGTCGGCCGACAAGGGCCGGCTGGTCGCCGACATGATCCGCGGCAAGAAGGTCGACCAGGCGATCAACATCCTGACCTTCACGCCCAAGAAGGCCGCCGGCATCATCAAGAAGGCGCTCGAGTCGGCCATCGCCAACGCCGAGCACAACGACGGTGCCGACATCGACGAGCTGAAGGTGAAGACGATCTTCGTCGAGCAGGCTGCGACGCTGAAGCGTTTCTCCGCGCGCGCCAAGGGCCGCGGCAACCGCATCAGCAAGCCCACCTGCCACATCTTCGTCACCGTCGGCGACTGAGGCCACAAGGAAGACCATGGGACAGAAAATTCATCCGGTCGGCTTCCGTCTGCCGGTCACGCGGAACTGGTCCTCGCGCTGGTATGCGTCGAACCAGAACTTCGCCGGCATGCTGGCCGAAGACCTGAAGGTGCGTGACTTCCTCAAGACGCGCCTGAAGAACGCCGCCGTCTCGCGCATCCTGATCGAGCGTCCGGCCAAGAACGCCCGCATCACGATCTTCTCGGCTCGTCCGGGCGTGGTGATCGGCAAGAAGGGCGAGGACATCGAGAACCTGAAGGCCGAGCTGACCCGCCGCCTCGGCGTGCCGGTCGCGGTGAACATCGAGGAGGTGCGCAAGCCCGAGATCGATGCGCAGCTGATCGCCGACAGCATCACCCAGCAGCTCGAGAAGCGCATCATGTTCCGCCGTGCGATGAAGCGCGCGATGCAGAACGCGATGCGCCTGGGTGCGCAGGGCATCAAGCTGATGTCCTCGGGCCGCCTGAACGGCATCGAGATCGCGCGTTGCGAGTGGTACCGCGAAGGCCGCGTGCCGCTGCACACGCTCAAGGCCGACATCGACTACGGCTTCTCCGAGGCCAAGACGACCTACGGCGTGATCGGCGTGAAGTGCTGGGTCTACCGCGGCGACCGCCTCGGCCAGGGCGAAGCCCCGGCCGTGAAGCCGGAAGCGCAGGAAGACGACCGCCGCAACCGCCGCGGCCCGCGTGGCCCCGGCGACCGCCGTGACGACCGCCGCGGTGGCCCGCGTGGCCCCGCTGGCGACCGTGGCCCGCGCGGGACCGCGACGATGGGCGCGCCGGCCGACGGCAGCGACAAGCCGGCGGCCGCCGCCGACGCGCCCAAGACCCCGGCCGTCAAGCGCGTGCGCAAGGTCGCCGCGCCGGGCGCCGAGGGCAAAGGAGAATAAACATGCTGCAACCCGCACGCAGAAAGTTCCGCAAGGAGCAGAAGGGCCGCAACACCGGCATCGCCACGCGCGGTGCCAACGTGTCCTTCGGCGACTTCGGCCTGAAGGCCACCGAGCGCGGCCGCCTCACGGCGCGCCAGATCGAGGCCGCGCGCCGTGCCATCTCGCGCCACATCAAGCGCGGCGGCCGGATCTTCATCCGCATCTTCCCCGACAAGCCGATCTCGCAGAAGCCGGCCGAAGTCCGCATGGGCAACGGCAAGGGCAACCCCGAGTACTACGTGGCCGAGATCCAGCCGGGCAAGGTGCTGTACGAGATCAACGGCGTGCCCGAGGCGCTGGCCCGCGAGGCGTTCACGCTGGCCTCGGCCAAGCTGCCGCTGAAGACCACCTTCGTGGCGCGCGCCATCGGGTCCTGAGGAGCAAACGATGAAAGCATCTGAACTGCGCGCCAAGGACGTCGCCGGCCTCGAGAAGGAGGTCAGCGAGTTGCTGAAGGCCCATTTCGGCCTGCGCATGCAGAAGGCGACCCAGCAGCTGACGAACCATTCGCAGCTGGGCAAGACCAAGCGCGACATCGCGCGCGCCAAGACCATCCTGGCCGAGAAGAAGAAGGAGGCCGCGAAGTGAGCGAAGCCCAAGCCGCCGCGCCGAAGGCGAAGAACACCCGCACCCTGATCGGCAAGGTCGTCAGCGACAAGCGCGCCAAGACCATCACCGTGCTGGTCGAGCGCCGCACCAAGCACGAGCTGTACGGCAAGATCGTCGGCAAGTCGAGCAAGTACCACGCGCACGACGAGAAGGGCGAGTACAAGCTGGGCGACGTCGTCGAGATCGCCGAGAGCCGGCCGATCTCCAAGACCAAGTCCTGGGTCGTGACCCGTCTGGTCCAGAAGGCGCAGGCGGTCTGATCCGCCGCGCGCCGCGCCGCACGACGGCTGGTGTCCCGGGCAACCGGGCCCAGCCGTCTTGCTTTGCAGCGACCAACAAACGAAACACGCCGGGCCGGCGCGCGGAGCCCGCGTGAAACGCGCGCTGCCGAGCATGGCGTTCCCGACCAACCGGAACGAACCATGCGCCCGACGATCCTGCCGCCTGCCCTCCGTGCCGACAAGGCGCTCGCCCGCCAGGTGGCGGACATCGACGAGTCACTCGATTGCGCAGAGGACTTCATCGAACTGATCCGCACCGACAGCGTGCGCGCCGGGCTGCGCCGCGAGGTCGCGGCGCTGCGCAAGCGCCTGGCCGATGCGCTGGCCGGTAGCGATGCACGTGCGGCCGCCAAGCCGGTCGGCGCGCTGGCCAAGGAGGCGGCCAAGCTCGCCGACAAGGCCAGCGAGGCCAATGGCAAGGACCTGGCCAACCGTGCGCTGCCGCTGCTGCACAAGGCGCGCGCGCTGATGGCGCAGGCGATGGTCGAGGTCGGCCGCATCGAGCCGCCGGCGCTGCGCCTGCCGCTGCAGCGCGAGCAGGCGGTGCTGCGACTGGCGCTCAACGAGCTCGAGGCTGAACGCTGCGCGACGCCCGGCGGCATCGCCGCGCTCGAGAAGCTGCTGCCGGAGGTCGAGGCGTTCCTGCAGCGGATGGAGCCGGCGCGGCGGGCCGGCGACTGGATGCGTTCGACCTGGCTGCCGCAACGCGCGCGCGCCGAGGCCATCGTCAAGCGCGTGCCGGCCGATCGCTGCCGCCGCAGCCTGCTGGCCGAGCTCGACTTCATCGAGGCGGACATGCAGAAGTCGCTCGCGCGCGGCGACGTGCGCGGCGCCCAGGCGCAGGCCCTCCCGGCGCTGCAGCGCATCGAGCGCCTGGCCGTGCGGGTGAGCGCCGCGGCGCCGGCGGTCGACCGGGAGCTGCTGCGTCTTGCGCGGCTGCTGGCCGGCGCGGGCGACGCCACGCTCGGCAAGCGGCTGCGCGCGCTGATCCAGGTCCGGGCGGCGCAATGGCCGGAGGGTGCCGACGCCGACGCGATCGACGCCGCGCTGACCCGCTACGAGCGCGACCTCGCCCGCCTGGCGAGCGATGCCGCCGCCGCCCCCCGGGTGACGGCGAAGGCCTGAACGTCGACAGGGCGTCGCCCGGCCGGAGATACTTGCGGCCGTTTCCCAACACAACCCACGAGGAGCGCCCATGATCCAGGTCGGAGACAAGCTGCCCGCCGGCAGCCTGCAGGAGTTCATCGAGGTCGAAGGCAACGGCTGCACGCTGGGCCCGAACACCTTCGACATCCAGAAGTCGACCGCCGGCAAGACGATCGCCCTGTTCGGCCTGCCCGGCGCGTTCACGCCCACCTGCTCGGCCAAGCACGTGCCCGGTTACGTCGAGAGGTACGACCAGCTGCGCGCCGCCGGCATCGACGAGATCTGGTGCGTGTCGGTCAACGACGCCTTCGTGATGGGCGCCTGGGGGCGTGACCAGCACACCGCCGGGAAGGTGCGCATGATGGCCGACGGCAGCGCCGAGTTCGCCAAGGCCACCGGCCTGACGCTGGACCTGACGGCGCGCGGACTCGGACTGCGCTCGAACCGCTACTCCATGCTGGTGGTCGATGGGGTCGTCAAGGCCCTCAACGTCGAAGGCCCGGGCAAGTTCGAGGTCAGCGATGCCGGCACCCTGCTGGCCCAGGCCGGGCAGTTGCTCAAGTGACACCGGCTTCCCGGCGGCCGTTTGACACGGCCCCGGGGAAGCCCTCATAATCCGCAGCTTCGCCGAGCGTCGGCGGCTCGCGTTCGCGGGTCGACGGCCTCGGATCCGCCCCTTCGGTAACCCACGGGGCCCAAGACTGACCGGTGCATGCACCGGTTCAAGTTGGGGATCAGACAATGATTCAAATGCAATCGCGACTCGACGTCGCGGACAACACTGGCGCGAAGTCCGTCATGTGCATCAAGGTGCTGGGCGGCTCCAAGCGCCGCTACGCCGGCATCGGCGACGTCATCAAGGTTTCCATCAAGGAAGCCGCGCCGCGTGGCCGCGTCAAGAAGGGCGAGGTCTACAGCGCCGTCGTCGTGCGCACCGCCAAGGGCGTGCGCCGCCAGGACGGCTCGCTGGTCAAGTTCGACGGCAACGCCGCCGTGCTGCTGAACGCCAAGCTCGAGCCGATCGGCACCCGCATCTTCGGGCCGGTGACGCGCGAGCTGCGCACCGAGCGCTTCATGAAGATCGTGTCGCTCGCGCCGGAAGTGCTCTGAGCGTCGAGCGGAAGGACAGGCCATGAACAAGATTCGCAAGGGCGACCAGGTCATCGTGCTGACCGGTCGCGACAAGGGCAAGCGCGGCACCGTGCTGCAGCGCGTCGACGACGAGCGCATCGTCGTCGAGGGCGTCAACGTCGTGAAGAAGCACGTCAAGCCGAACCCGATGAAGGGCACGACCGGCGGCGTGGTCGACAAGACGCTGTCGATCCACCAGAGCAATGTCGCGATCTACAACGCGACCACCGGCAAGGCCGACCGCGTCGGCGTCAAGGTCCTGGGCGACGGCAAGAAGGTGCGCGTCTACAAGTCCAGCGGCGAAGAGATCAAGGCCTGAGAGGGTTGCTGACCATGGCGAAACAACAAGCTGCTGCCCAGGGCGCCGAGCCGAAGTCGGCCCGCCTGCAGGCCGTCTACCGCGAGAAGATCGTGCCGGACCTCATGAAGAAGTTCGGCTACAAGACCACGATGCAGGTCCCGCGCATCACCAAGATCACGCTGAACATGGGCGTGAGCGAGGCGGTGGCGGACAAGAAGGTGATGGACAACGCCGTCGGCGACCTCACCAAGATCGCGGGCCAGAAGCCGGTCGTGACCAAGTCGCGCAAGGCGATCGCGAACTTCAAGATCCGCGAGAACGTGCCCATCGGCACGATGGTCACGCTGCGCGGCGTTCGCATGTACGAGTTCATCGACCGCTTCGTGACGATCGCGCTGCCGCGCGTGCGCGACTTCCGCGGCATCTCGGGCCGCTCGTTCGACGGCCGCGGCAACTACAACATCGGGGTGAAGGAGCAGATCATCTTCCCCGAGATCGACTACGACAAGATCGACGCGCTGCGCGGGCTGAACATCAGCATCACGACGACCGCGAAGACCGACGACGAATGCAAGGCGCTGCTCGCCGCATTCAAGTTCCCGTTCAAGAACTGAGGTGGCCCGTGGCTAAGCTGTCTTTGATCAAGCGCGAAGAGAAGCGCGAGCAACTGGTCGCCAAGTACAAGAAGAAGTACGACGAACTCAAGGCCGTCGCCAACGACGCCAAGAAGTCCGACGACGAGCGCTACGCCGCCCGCCTGGAGCTGCAGAAGCTGCCGCGCAACGCCTACCCGACGCGCCTGCGCAACCGCTGCGAGCTGACCGGCCGTCCCCGCGGCACGTTCCGCAAGTTCGGTCTGGCCCGCAACAAGATCCGCGAACTGGCCTTCAAGGGCGACATCCCCGGTGTCGTCAAGGCCAGCTGGTGATCGGCGCATAGGAGATAACCCATGAGCATGAGTGATCCCATCGCGGACATGCTGACGCGCATCCGCAACGCGCAGATGGTCGAGAAGGCCAGCGTGTCGATGCCGGCGTCCAAGCTGAAGGTCGCGATCGCCAAGGTCCTGAAGGACGAGGGCTACATCGAGAGCTTCGCGGTGCGCGGCGAACCGGCCAAGGCCGAGCTCGAGATCGCGCTGAAGTACTACGCCGGTCGACCGGTCATCGAGCAGCTCGAGCGCGTCAGTCGCCCGGGCCTGCGCATCTACAAGGGCCGCCACGACATCCCGTCCGTGATGAACGGGCTGGGCGTGGCCATCGTCACCACGCCCAAGGGCGTGATGACCGACCGCAAGGCACGCCAGGCCGGCATCGGCGGCGAAGTGCTCTGCTACGTCGCCTGAGGAGCAAGAACATGTCTCGCGTGGGAAAGATGCCGATCGCCCTGCCGCAAGGTGTGGACGTGTCGGTCAACGCCGATCAGATCAGCGTCAAGGGCGCGCTGGGCACGCTGGTGCGCCCGGTCAATGCGCTGGTGACGGTCAAGAGCGAAGGCGGCAAGCTGCAGTTCAGCCCGGCCAACGAGTCGACCGAGGCCGATGCGATGAGCGGCACGATGCGCGCGCTGGTGGCCAACATGGTGACCGGCGTCAGCAAGGGTTTCGAGAAGAAGCTGACGCTGGTCGGCGTGGGCTTCCGTGCCCAGGCCGCCGGCAGCAAGCTGAACCTGCAGATCGGCTTCTCGCACCCGGTCGCCAAGGACATGCCGGCCGGCATCAAGGTCGAGTGCCCGACGCAGACCGAGATCGTGATCAAGGGCGCCGACCGTCAGGTGGTGGGCCAGGTCGCCGCGGAAGTCCGCGCGATCCGTCCGCCCGAGCCCTACAAGGGCAAGGGCATCCGCTACGCCGACGAGAAGGTTTCCCTCAAGGAAACCAAGAAGAAGTAAGGAGCGACGACCATGTCCCTGACCAAGAAGGAACAGCGCATCCGCCGCTCCCGTCAGACCCGCGCCCGCATCGCCACGCAGGTGATCGCGCGCCTGATGGTGCATCGCACGAACCTGCACATCTACGCCAGCGTGATCTCCGAGGACGGCACCAAGGTGCTGGCGAGCGCCTCGACCGCCGAGGCCGACGTGCGCAAGGAACTCGGCGCGCCCGGCAAGGGCGGCAACGTCGCTGCCGCGACCGTGATCGGCAAGCGCATCGCCGAGAAGGCCAAGGCCGCCGGCATCGAGAAGGTGGCCTTCGACCGTGCGGGCTTCGCCTACCACGGCCGCGTCAAGGCCCTGGCGGACGCGGCGCGCGAAGCCGGCCTGCAGTTCTGAGCAAGGAAGACACGAGATGGCAAAGTTCCAACCCCGCGTTCAGGACGAAGGCCGCGACGACGGCCTGAAGGAAAAGATGATCGCGGTGAACCGCGTCACCAAGGTGGTGAAGGGCGGCCGCATCCTCGGCTTCGCCGCGCTGACCGTGGTGGGCGACGGCGACGGCCGCATCGGCATGGGCAAGGGCAAGGCGCGCGAAGTGCCGGTGGCGGTGCAGAAGGCAATGGAAGCCGCGCGCCGCAACATGTTCAAGGTCCAGCTGAAGGACGGCACGATCCACCACAAGGTGGTCGGCGAGCACGGCTCGGCCAAGGTGCTGATGGCGCCGGCCAAGCAGGGTGACGGCATCATCGCCGGCGGCCCGATGCGTGCGGTGTTCGAGGTGATGGGCGTGACCGACATCGTGGCCAAGAGCCACGGCTCGACCAACCCGTACAACATGGTGCGCGCCACGCTGGACGCACTGCGGAGCTCGACCACGCCGGCCGAGGTCGCCGCCAAGCGCGGCATGACCGTCGAGCAGCTGTTCGGCTGAGCGGCTGCGGAGAGAAGTCATGGCTGACAAGAAAACTGTCAAGGTCAAGCTGGTGCGCAGCATCGCCGGCACGCGCGAGTCGCACCGCGCGACGGTGCGCGGCCTGGGCCTGCGCAAGCTCAACAGCGAGTCGACCCTGGAAGACACCCCCGCGGTGCGCGGGATGATCAACAAGGTCTCGTACCTGGTGAAGGTGCTGTGATCATGGAACTGAACTCCATCAAGCCCGCCGAGGGCAGCAAGAAGGCGCGCCGCCGCGTCGGCCGCGGCATCGGCTCGGGCCTGGGCAAGACCGCGGGCCGCGGCCACAAGGGCCAGAAGTCGCGTGCGGGCGGCTACCACAAGGTCGGCTTCGAAGGCGGCCAGATGCCGCTGCAGCGCCGCCTGCCCAAGCGCGGCTTCAAGTCGGCGCAGCAGAAGTTCAACGCCGAGGTGACGCTGGGCGACCTCGAGAAGCTCGGCGCTGCCGAGGTGGACCTGCTCGTCCTGAAGCAGGCCAAGCTGGTGAGCCAGCTGGCCGACACCGTCAAGGTCATCAAGACCGGCGAGTTGACCAAGAAGATCGTCCTGAAGGGCATCGGCGCGACCGCCGGCGCCAAGGCGGCCATCGAGGCCGCCGGCGGCTCCGTCGCGGCCTGAGCGACGGGCGAACGGGTACCCAGTGGCAACCAACGCGAACCAGCTGGCCAAGAGCGGGAAGTTCGGCGACCTCCGGCGTCGCCTGGTCTTCCTGCTGCTCGCGCTCGTCGTCTACCGCATCGGGGCGCACATCCCGGTGCCGGGCATCGACCCGCAACAGCTGCAGCAGCTGTTCCAGGGCCAGCAGGGCGGCATCCTGAGCCTGTTCAACATGTTCTCGGGCGGGGCGCTGTCGCGCTTCACCGTGTTCGCGCTGGGCATCATGCCCTACATCTCCGCGTCGATCATCATGCAACTGATGACCTACGTGGTGCCCACGCTCGAGGCGTTGAAGAAGGAAGGCGAGGCGGGCCGGCGCAAGATCACGCAGTACACGCGCTACGGCACGCTGGGCCTGGCCCTGTTCCAGTCGCTGGGCATCGCGCTGGCGCTGGAAGGCTCGCCCGGCCTGGTGATCGCCCCGGGCTTCGGCTTCCGCCTCACCGCGGTGGTGAGCCTGGTGGCCGGCACGATGTTCCTGATGTGGCTGGGCGAGCAGATCACCGAGCGCGGCCTGGGCAACGGCATCTCGATCCTGATCTTCGCCGGCATCGCCGCCGGCCTGCCGAACGCGATCGGCGGGCTGTTCGAGCTGGTGCGAACCGGCGCGATGAGCATCATCGTCTCGCTGTTCATCATTGCGCTGGTGGTGCTGGTCACCTTCGCGGTCGTGTTCGTCGAGCGCGGTCAGCGCAAGATCCTGGTGAACTATGCCAAGCGCCAGGTCGGCAACAAGGTATACGGCGGCCAGAGCTCGCATCTGCCGCTGAAGCTGAACATGTCGGGCGTGATCCCGCCGATCTTCGCCTCGTCGATCATCCTGCTGCCGGCCACGGTGGTGGGCTGGTTCGCCACCGGCGAGGGTTTCCGCTGGCTGAAGGACCTGGCCGCGCTGCTCTCGCCCGGCCAGCCGATCTACGTGATGCTGTACGCCGCGGCGATCGTGTTCTTCTGCTTCTTCTACACGGCGCTGGTGTTCAACAGCCGCGAAACCGCCGACAACCTGAAGAAGAGCGGGGCGTTCATCCCGGGCATCCGGCCGGGCGACCAGACCGCGAAGTACATCGACAAGATCCTCTCCCGGCTGACGCTGGCCGGGGCGATCTACATCACGCTGGTGTGCCTGCTGCCCGAGTTCCTGGTGCTGAAGTACAACGTGCCGTTCTACTTCGGCGGCACCTCGCTGCTGATCATCGTCGTCGTGACGATGGACTTCTGGGCCCAGGTGCAGAGCTACGTGATGAGTCAGCAGTACGAGAGTTTGCTGAAGAAGGCGAATTTCAAGGCGAGCTGAGATGGCGAAAGACGATGTCATCCAGATGCAGGGCGAGATCATCGAGAACCTGCCCAACGCCACGTTTCGCGTGAAGCTGGAGAACGGGCATGTCGTGCTCGGCCACATCTCCGGGAAGATGCGCATGCACTACATCCGCATCCTCCCGGGCGACAAGGTGACGGTCGAACTGACGCCCTACGATTTGAGTCGCGCCCGGATCGTGTTCCGGGCCAAGTGAGCAGCCAGACGAGGCTGAGGAGAAGAGCATGAAAGTAGCCGCTTCCGTCAAGAAGATGTGCCGCAACTGCAAGATCATCCGGCGCAAGGGCGTCGTGCGCGTGATCTGCACCGACCCGCGCCACAAGCAACGTCAAGGCTGAGCAGAGGAACACCATGGCACGCATCGCCGGCATCAACATCCCGCCGCACAAGCACACCGAGATCGGCCTGACCCACATCTACGGCATCGGCCGCACCACCGCGCAGAAGATCTGCGACACGGTCGGCGTGCCGTACTCGAAGAAGATCAAGGACCTGACCGATTCCGACCTGGAGAAGATCCGGGAAGAGATCGGCAAGCTGACGATCGAGGGCGACCTGCGCCGCGAGATGTCGATCAACATCAAGCGGCTGATGGACCTGGGCTGCTACCGCGGCTTCAGGCATCGCCGCGGCCTGCCGGTGCGCGGTCAGCGCACCAAGACCAACGCGCGCACGCGCAAGGGCCCGCGCAAGTCGGGCGCCCTGGTCAAGAAGTAATTGAACGAAGGTCACGAACATGGCTAAGGCTCCCGTCAACACCGCCGCGCAGCGCGTCCGCAAGAAGATCCGCAAGAACGTCGCGGACGGCATCGCGCACGTGCACGCGTCGTTCAACAACACGATCATCACGATCACCGACCGCCAGGGCGGCGCGCTGGCCTGGGCCAGCAGCGGCGGCCAGGGCTTCAAGGGCTCGCGCAAGAGCACGCCGTTCGCCGCCCAGGTGGCGGCCGAGAACGCCGGCCGCGCCGCCCAGGAGCAGGGCATCAAGAACCTGGACGTGCGGATCAAGGGCCCGGGCCCGGGCCGCGAGTCCTCGGTGCGCGCGCTGGCCTCGCTGGGCATCCGCATCACGTCGATCTCCGACGTGACGCCGCTGCCTCACAACGGCTGCCGCCCGCAGAAGCGCCGTCGCATCTGATCGCCGTTTTTCGCGGTCGGCGAAGCCGTATTCGGCCTCGCCGACTTTTTCGCTTGTAGAAGCCCACCGCCTGAGCGCTCACAACAACACCCGCCAGGCTCGCGCGACGTCGATGGTCGCGTCAGATTGAACCAAGGAAAGCAAAGTGGCACGTTACCTCGGACCCAAGGCCAAGCTGTCCCGCCGCGAAGGCACCGACCTGTTCCTGAAGAGCGCCCGCCGCGCCATCAGCGACAAGGCGAAATTCGACTCCAAGCCCGGCCAGCACGGCCGCACCTCGGGCACCCGCACGTCGGACTTCGGCCTGCAGTTGCGCGAGAAGCAGAAGGTCAAGCGCATGTACGGCGTGCTGGAGCGCCAGTTCCGCCGCTACTTCGAGGAAGCCGAGCGCCGCAAGGGCAACACCGGCGCGAACCTGCTGACGCTGCTCGAGTCGCGCCTGGACAACGTGGTCTACCGCATGGGTTTCGGCTCGACCCGCGCCGAGGCACGCCAGCTGGTCTCGCACCAGGCCATCACGGTCAACGGCAAGGTGGTCGACATCGCTTCCTACCTGGTGAAGGTGGGCGACACCATCGCCGTGCGCGAGAAGGCCAAGAAGCAGCTGCGCGTCACCGACGCCGTCAAGCTCGCCGAGGCGCAGGGCATGCCGGCCTGGGTGCAGGTCGATGCGAGCAAGCTCGAAGGTGTCTTCAAGAAGACGCCGGACCGCGACGAGTTCGGCGCCGACATCAAGGAAGCGCTGATCGTCGAACTGTATTCCCGTTGATGCACAACACGGGGGCGGGGTGAGGGCCGCAGGCCCTCGCCCCTTCTCGGCGATGCTTCGCGTGCCGGAGCGAAGCGATCGGTCACCCGCCCGGCGATGTCCGCCAGCCTTATCGGTGTAACGAGCCGAGGGCACGAGAGGAACAGGACTCAATGCAAACCAATCTGCTGAAACCCAAAGCCATCAACGTGGAGCCGCTGGGCGGCAATCGCGCCAAGGTCACGCTCGAGCCCTTCGAGCGCGGCTACGGCCACACGTTGGGCAACGCACTGCGCCGCGTGCTGCTGTCGTCGATGGTCGGCTACGCGCCGACCGAAGTGACGATCGCCGGCGTGCTGCACGAGTACTCGACGATCGACGGGGTTCAGGAGGACGTGGTCCACATCATGCTCAACCTGAAGGGCGTGGTGTTCCGTCTGCACAACCGCGACGAGGTCACCCTCGTGCTGCGCAAGGAGGGCGAAGGCCCCGTCACGGCCGGCGACATCCAGACGCCGCACGACGTCGAGATCATCAACCCCGAGCACGTCATCGCGCACCTGTCGCAGGGCGGCAAGCTCGACATGCAGATCAAGGTCGAGAAGGGCCGCGGCTACGTGCCGGGCACGCTGCGCCGCTACGGCGACGAGCCGACCAAGTCGATTGGCCGCATCGTGCTCGATGCGTCGTTCTCTCCCGTCTCGCGCGTCAGCTACACGGTCGAGAGCGCGCGCGTCGAGCAGCGCACCGACCTCGACAAGCTGGTGATGGAGATCGTCACCAACGGCGCCATCACGCCGGAAGAGGCGATCCGCTCGTCGGCCAAGGTGCTGGTGGAGCAGCTCGCGGTGTTCGCGCAGCTCGAAGGGCAGGTCGACCAGCTGTTCGAGCCGGGCGCGCGCGACCGCAGCGACCAGAAGTTCGACCCGATCCTGCTGCGCCCGGTCGACGAGCTCGAGCTCACGGTGCGCTCGGCCAACTGCCTGAAGGCCGAGAACATCTACTACATCGGCGACCTGATCCAGCGCACCGAGACCGAGCTGCTCAAGACGCCGAACCTCGGCCGCAAGTCGCTCAACGAGATCAAGGAAGTGCTGGCGTCGCGCGGGCTCACGCTCGGCGCGCGCCTCGAGAACTGGCCGCCCCAAGGCCTGGACAAGCGCTGAGCGAACGCTCGGCGTGTGTGCAACCCCCGGTACCTGACACGGCCGGGGTTCAATAAAGACAGGAAAGCACCATGCGTCACCGTCACGGACTCCGCAAGCTCAACCGCACCAGCGAGCACCGCCTCGCGATGCTGCGCAACATGTGCGTCTCGCTGCTGCAGCACGAGGCCATCAAGACCACGGTCCCCAAGGCCAAGGAACTGCGCCGCGTCGTCGAGCCGCTCATCACCCTCGGCAAGGAGCCGACGCTGGCCAACAAGCGCCTGGCGTTCGACCGCCTGCGCGACCGCGCCATCGTCGTCAAGCTGTTCAACGAACTGGGCCCGCGCTACAAGGCGCGCCCGGGCGGCTACACCCGCATCCTGAAGATGGGTTTCCGCGTCGGCGACAACGCGCCGATGGCCTACGTCGAGCTGGTCGACCGGCCCGAGCCGGCCGCAGCCGAGCCTGCGGTGACCGAGAAGGCCGAGTAAGGCAGCGGACAGCGCGAGAATTTGTCCTCGAAAGGGCCGGCTTGCCGGCCCTTTCTTCTTGATCGAGCGCGTTGCCGCGCGCAGAGTCTAGGGCATGCTCGAGCAACTGATTCCCCGCTTCCGGCTGCAACCACCCACCGGTCCGGACGGCGCACCCGACTGGAGCCGCGTGCGCAAGCCGGTCACCGATCGGGACCGGGTGATCCTCAGCACCACGCACTTGTGGCTGCGCAACGTCCCGACCCCGCTGCACCCGAAGCGCCTGTGCCGCTACTACCCGCACGTGGCGAACCGTCTGGCCGAGGCCTGGGACGACGTCGAACGCACCGACCGGCTGTTCGACGAACTGCTCAACGACCGGCGCGGCAAGCGGCGCGGTTTCCCGGAGCGCATCACGCTCGAACTGCAGAAGCTCGAGCGCTTTCACGCCCGCCGGCCGCGCTTCGGACGGCCTCTCGCGCTGGGTGAGCGACTGCGGTGGTGGGTGCGACGCTGACAACAGCGCCCAGCACACGTCGCTCCATGTGTTATACTTTGCGGCTCAGTCGCGAGGTGGAGCAGTCTGGTAGCTCGTTGGGCTCATAACCCAAAGGTCGCAGGTTCAAATCCTGCCCTCGCAACCAAAATTCTTGGATGAAAACAAGAACTTAGAAGGCCCGCCCCGAGCGGGCCTTCTGCCTTTTCGGGCCTTGTGACGAGGTTTGTGACGAGGTCTGTGCCGTCACAGCGATTCGGCAAATCGGCGGCAAGCTCCGTTTGACCATTGGGTGCTGTGACGAAGCGGGGAAATGGGCACAGGACGTGAAAACAGCTGGATTTGAGTCGGAATCCGCCCTCGTTAAGGCAATCATGGCCTGCGCAGCGCGCGCAAGGCGTCGTGAATACTCTTTTGAGCTAGAGGTTGACGCCGGCGTGGGCGTCGCTGACGTTGTCCTTGCCAAGCGTTCACCGCGCAGCACCAAAGCATTGCTGGCTGCCGCGCTCGTCCCACCTCGCCTCGCTGTGCTCCTCAGACAAGGCGTAGGCGACTCCATCAAGAGCCGCGCCGAACTCGCAGCCTTTTTGGGCACGTCCGAAGGTGCCGCGCAGAGGGTCATAGCTCAACTGTCGGCCGCGGGCGTTGCAAAGCACTCAAAGGATTCGTTGACCATCTCGGGTCTTCGAACTCCTCCGTTCGAGCGACTCATCGCGATCGAGGCCAAGAAGAGCGACTGGCAGCGTGTGCTGGTTCAGGCGTACAGGAATCTGCAGTTCGCAGATGAGTCTTGGGTCGTCTTAGACCACGCGTTCGCACGACCGGCCATTGCGCATTTGGACCGATTCCGAGTCGCTGGCGTGGGCCTCGCGTCCGTCGAGCGTGGGAGAGGTCTGTTCATTCATCACGCCGCCGATGCGCAAGGCCCCATGAGCCCAGCCAAGCAATGGCAAGCTCAGGCTGTGCTGTCGTCCCGCGCCCTCGGTCGCAGGAAGGGATCAGGCGCCGGCTAGGGCCTGTCGCCAGTCGTGCAAGTGGCTAGCCTGACCATGCCTCTCAAGCTCCACGCCCACGCTGTCGATGGCGCGATAGGCGGCCATCGCAGCATCGACCTTTCGAATGAGCGTTGCTCGCCGCTCAGCAAGTGATAGGGGGCGAAGCTCATCGACATGGTCCTGCATATTGCGGAAGTAGTGCTTGTATAGCGGAGGCTGGTTGAACGTCGGCTCGACCAAGCGAGCCAATGCCTCATCCGCCCAGGGCGTCGCGCGATAGACCTGTTCCCAAACGCGCGGAGCCCTGTCTCTGATTCGCTTGGCATCCTCGAACTGCACCCAGTTGAGCAGTCCGGCAAGGTAAATGCGCGCCTTGGGGCCGCGCCGCTCCCCTTCCGACTCCAGGAACTTGTCCACCGAGAAGATGCGAGTGTTCTCGAACGCGCCCATGGTGATGGTGAGATCACCTGCCGCGGAATAGAGAAGCCCCTCAGTGTTTGTGTAGCCCAAGACCAGGCCTAGGCCGGTGTTCAAGACGTCAGTGCAGAACGCCATGCAGTCGGTCAGAAACTGTGCGTCCTGAATTTGCTTTGTGTTGCGCTCGTGCTCGTACATCACATAGACCTCGTCGACATTCGGGAACGAGGTAATCCAGTTCAGTACGCGCCGACGCCAGTCTGCATCCTGGATCATGGGCGCCGTGAGGGCCACAGATAGGCACAGCGGACGGTCGCCAGCGTGCTCCATGAATGCGTCAATGGTGAACATCCGCTGCTGATCGAAGTACGAGGGGTACATCTGGTTGATGTACCTGGTCGGCACAACGACCTTTCGAAACCCCTGCTCGATCTGGAAGTCGATGCAGGCTTGGGCAACCTCAGAGGCGTGAGCCACGAAGGTAGCAGTCTGAAAGCCGCCATCGACCTGTTCCGGGAAGAATGGATAGGTCAGCAGCTTCGGCTTGCGCGAACTGGGTAGATAGAACTGCGGATCGAAGATCGATGTCGCGCGAGTCGCAGGCGGCAGCTTTTCAACCGTGGCCTTCGCCTGATGCAGCGGGCTAAGGATCAGTCCATCGCCACATTCGTCCGTTTGAAACGACTCGACATTCCAGTTGCTGTTGTGCCCGACCTGATGAAGTAGTCCCAGCGCCATGTGTGCTCCTATCCTAGTTCGCCAGCATCGCCTGCAGTTCTTCAATGAATAGAGCTGGGGTGCGCTGTCGCCGCCACGGCACTTTCATCATTGCTTTGGCCACGAAGTCGGAGAACGCCGGTGAGGCCCCTGCTACCTGCACCAGCGGCGGAGGTTCGTAGCCGGCTACAGCAATCATGACTTCGTGTATCTGCATGCCGGGCTTCGAGATGAACGGTTCGACGCCAGCCATGAGTCGGTACATGAGCACGCCGATCGAGAAGAAGTCCGTCTTGAATGTCACCGCCTCTTTCTCGTTAGCCATCTGCTCGGGCGCGCCATACCCTGGGGTAAACGGGCCAGGACCTGGGCCGTCATGAGTGACGCCGGGGGCGCCGGTCTCCCGCACTATTCCAAGGTCAATCACCACGACGTCACCCGAGGGCCGGATCAGCAAGTTCGCCGGCTTGATGTCTCGGTGCACGAACTTTCGATGATGGACCCACAGCGGCATCAGAGCGTTCGAGATGCCCAGCGCAAGCGTCGCGATACTCTTCTCATTGCCCTTGTACTTGTCGGCAATGTCGCAAAGCGGAGTCGAGTCGACGAACTCTTCGACTGAGACGTACAAGCGCTCGGCAAGGCGATCATCGGTAACTGGGTTTTCAGTGAATAGGTTGCAGAACAGCAGCTTCGGAAAGCTGGCCGGCCGGACATCCTCAAGGATTGCAGTTTCGGCCTGAAGCCTTGCCAGGGTGGTGTTGTCAGCCCCGGAGACCACTTTCACGACGATTGCGCCCCATGCTTCCCAGCCGTGAAGGAACGGACTCTCATCCGGATCGTCCCCGTTTGGTGGCGGGACGTCTGCCGGAATGCTGGCATCAACGAAGTGCGCCAAGTACACAACGCGCTGCCCCGACTCGGCGAGCGGCCGGTCGATCACAAGGCTCGGCAGGCAGGCGACCAAATCGTCGCGAAGCTGTAGCGAATCTCTTGGCACGGCGAGCCTCCCTGGCTCTTTGATGTTGAGTCCCTGGTCGGCTCTGCCTACCGAGGAACGCTGTTTGTGTAACCGAACATACCAGAACAAGCTAAGGATGCGGCCCAGCAAGAATGAGGTCCAAGGCAGCGGTCACCGAGCAACAGCAGTAGGGTGATGGGCCCGCGGCCAAACGGGCCAAGCCGCCACCCCGCGAGTGCCAATCGGCCTGAACCGTGCTCCGCGCAGGAACGGCGCCGGGCGCAAACAGTCTTTGCACGTGCATCTGCTGCGGCCTCCAAGCCTTCGGCCGTCCCCAGCCGCAGCGCGCGCTCAATCCTGAACGTGCTCAACCAAGTCGGCCACGCTGCACTGCAGGTAGGTGCACAACCGATCCAGCACATCAGTGCCCGTGCTGTAGCCCTTCTGATTGAGGATCTTCGACAGGGTCGAGCGATTGATGCCGGTCGCGTCCGACACCTCCTGCATGGTGATGCGACGGGAGTCGCGGAACTGCTTTTTCTCCAGCTGTTCGGCTAGCTTGAAGCGGATCACCTAGATGCCTTTTATCGTCTAACGTGGAGAAAACTCCACAAACGTGCTTGACAGTCGCCAAGCGTTGACTAATATTCTCATCATGCGTCGCGATGACGCGATGTTTGGTGAGTTTGCTCAACGTGAGGGTAGCATGGGCTCAACCTATTTGACGACTGATGAACTGGCCGCGCGTATCAAGTACGACGTGCGCACGATCCGTGAGCGACTGAAGGACAGCGTGCTGATCGAAGGCACGCACTACGTTCGGCCGTTCGGTGGCCGCAAGATCCTCTTCCTCTGGGAGGCCATCGAACGCGACATGATCTGCGTCGGTGTGGCCGAATCGCGGGCCGCGATCCCCATGGCCAATGGCGCGGTGTTGCATGGCTAAGGTCACCGCCCGCAAAGAGACCGGTCGACTGGTGATCGACTTCACCTACAGCGGCGTCCGCTGCCGCGAGCAGACGGCGCTGTCTGATACCGCGGCCAACCGCAAGTTGCTGCAGGCCGTCGTGAATCGAATCAAGAAGGCACAGGTGGAGGGGAACTTCCGCTACGCGGATTTCTTTCCCCAAAGTGCCTTGTGTGCGCGATTCGCCGGGCCGGCCGAGGTCTCTCGTCCAACTGGAGATGGCATTCCGGTAGAGGCAGAGGCTGACCCTACCCCAGCCTTCCGCACCTTCGCCGAAGACTGGCTCACCAACCATGCCGTCGAATGGCGCCGCTCGCATGTGCGGGTGCTGCGCTCCACCATCGACGGCCACCTGGTGCCGCACTTCGGCGACAAGCCCGTGGGCCAGATCGGCAAGGCCGACATCCTGGCCTTTCGCAACAAGCTCGCCGAGGTGCCGGGCCGTGCGGCCAAGGGCCTGTCGGCCAAACGCATCAACGGCATCCTGGCGCCGCTGCGGCAGATGCTGGCCGAAGCGGCAGAGCTGCACGGATTCACGTCGCCGGCGGTCAACATCAAGCCGCTGCGGGTGCGCAAGACCGACGTGCAACCCTTCACCCTGGCCGAGGTGCAGACGCTCGTCAACCGTGTGCGGGCGGACTATCGCAGCTACTTCATCACCCGCTTCTTCACCGGCATGCGCACGGGCGAAGTGCACGGCCTGAAGTGGAAGTACGTGGACTTCGAGCGCCGGCTGATCCTGGTGCGCGAGACCTTCGTGCTGGGCGAGGACGAGTACACCAAGACCGACAGCTCGCAGCGCGACATCCAGATGAGCCAGGTGGTGTTCGAGGCGCTGCGCGTGCAACACGCGGCCACCGCCAAGCTCAGCGACTACGTGTTCTGCAACCGCGCCGGCGAGCCGCTGGACAACAAGAACTTCAGCGACCGGGTCTGGTACCCGTTGCTGCGCCACTTGGGCCTGGCCGCGCGCCGGCCCTACCAGATGCGCCACACCGCAGCCACGCTGTGGCTGGCCTCGGGCGAGGCACCGGAGTGGATCGCGCGCCAGCTGGGCCACGCCAACACCGAGATGTTGTTCAAGGTGTACAGCCGTTATGTGCCGAACCTGACGCGGCGCGACGGCTCGGCGATCGACCGGCTGCTGGCGTCGCGCTTTGCCGGCATCACGGAGGTGGAGCCCGGTCCACCGCAACTGCCGGCCCCCAGCGGCGAACCGGCAGGAGCGCACCATGACTGACGCCGACACCCCGCGGACCACGGGACTGGTCGATGCGCCGGAGGACGACAGCTATCGGCTGGCCGCGATCCCGCTGTCGCCCGAGCGCTTCACGACCTGGCGCGAGCGGCTGGCGCAGTGGCGCGCGTTACGCAACGCACCGCTGCACCCGGAAGAACCGCGCATCCGTGCTGCTCGGCTGGCCGAACGCCGGGCACGGCAGCGCATCCGCCTGCACCACGCAACGCAGTACGGTCACATCTTCAGCAATCGGCGCATCCCGCGCGACAGCAGCGCCGCTGGCCTTGGCCGCTATGAGGCCGACCTGATCGCCGTGACCGCCCGCCGTGTCGTGTTGCTGGAGGTGAAGAACTGGAGCGGCCAATTGCACGTGGCCGGAGACGCGTGGGTGCAGGTGCAGCGCCACGGCACCGAGGTGCACCATCCGAACCTGCTGGCGCACAACCGAGAAAAGCTGCGAGCGCTGCACCGCCATCTGGCCGAGCGCGGGGTGCACATCGCCCCGCAGTGCTTCCACCAGGGCGTGGTCTTCGTGAACCCCCGGCTCGACATCGATCCCGAGATCGAGGGTCACCCTGCCGTGCTGCAACTGGACGGCCTCGGTGAACTTCTGGGCGACGGCACCAGCCTGGGCCGCCGGGTCGCCGCGCGGGTGGCGCAATGGCTGGCCAATGCCGAGACGAGCGCTGCGCTGGCGCAGCACCTGCTGCAGGTGATTCCACCGGCGGATGTGAAGGCCGCGGCCGAGGTCATCGGCGCCCTGCGCACCTGGGACCGGCTGACGCTGCGCGGTGGCCGGGAACTGCTCGGTGACATCGTGTGGTTGCGTGTCACCGGCAAGCAAGTGCCGGCGCAGGCGCTCAAGCTCGGCGGCGCGGCCGATCTGCAATGGCGCCGCGGCCTGATCGGCGGTGTGCAGTGGGTGGTGATGAACCAGCGGCCGGGCAGCATGACCGGTGACCTGTTCTGGGACCAGCACCTGGTGCCCGGCCGTCGGGTGTGGCTGGACACCGAGGACTGCGTCTGCTTCCACGAGCCCGGCAGGTCGAAGCCCGGCATCATTGCTCTCAACCATGTTGAGAGAATTCAGGTCGGATGAGCAGGCGACACGGTCAAGGTGGTGGCGAAGGCGGACAGCCGCCGATGACAGCGGTGCCAGGCGCGCGCGAAGCCATCGAGCGTGCCTGGTTCACCGCCGTGATGAGCGGCGCCGATCCGCAGCGCATCGCGCAACTCGAGCGGATGCTCAGGCCCGCGGCGAACGATCCGTTTGAAGTGATGGTGGTGTCGCCCGATGGGCCGCCGAAGGCTCCGTAGACGGACGCGACTCCAACCAGCGCCGCAGCGGGCGGGCTACGCGACCTTCAAGTCCGTCACCGCGTAGCTGCGCCGAAGCTCCCCCGCAAACGCGATCGCCTCCACCACATTCACCTCCAGGCTCATCGACTGCCCCGGCGGCACCGCGCGGATGCGCGCGAAGAGCGCGGCATCCTCGACTTGGCACGTGAAAGTGCGCGCGGTGATGCCCAGCTTCTTGGCCACCGGCGATGCCTTGCAGGCCCCCTGCAAGGTCAGGCGCCGGTGCCGGTCGGCCGTGCTGATGATGGAGCCGTCCAGCGTGATGGCGCCCACCACCTTGGGATCGGTGGGCGGCACCTCGGGCACGTCAAAGTGCTCGGCCGCGCCGCCACGGATGCGGCGCCACAGTGTCTGCCGTCGGCCGGCGCGCACCAGCGCTGCGCGCAGCGGGTCCACCGGCTGTTCGCCAGGCATCCAGGCGGGCCGCTTGGCCTCCACGGGCCGGTACTCGTCCACCAGGTCGCGGTTGACCATGCGGCGGTAGGCCTCGGTCTGGAGCGCGTTCAAAGCCTGGGCCACGTCGGCGCCGATTTGCTGCGCCACGCCGGCGCCGAGCTTGCGGCCGGTCTCCGGGGCGGCCAGCAGCACTGCACCGATCTGGTTGGTGTGGCTGCCGGGCAGTTGGTTCAGCACGGCCAACTTCACGCCTTCCAGGTGGTTGGGCTTGGCGTTGACGAGCCCCTGCTTCAGACCCTCCAGCACCGCGCGCAGCCGGATGGTCTTCGCCGCGGCGCGGAAGTCGCCCAGCAGGTCGTCGCCGTGCCGCACCACCGACCAACTGGCCGTGAGCGAGGCGATGCTCTGCCAGCCCGGGGACTCCAGCTCCTGCAACTTGAACGTGGCCATGGTCAGGTGCCCTCCTTGGTTTGTTCCGTTGTCGCGAGCCAGGTCGCGATCACATGCAAGACGCGGTGCAATTGCGTCATCTGCGTCAGGGGCCCAGCCTCGTTCTCGCGCAGCTGCACGCCCAGGCGGGTGCGACCCTGGCCGCGGTACTGCGCGCGGGCTGCGGCGAGCGGTGCTCGCACGGTTGGGTAGCGGCCCGTCAACCGGTCTGCATCGGCCGGGACGCATCCGTCGTCGGGCGTCATCACGATCAGGTCGTCCGCGCGCACGCCGCTGGCTTCGCACCAGGTGAGGATCGCCGCAGCCTCGTCGCCCGTGGTGACGATCACCGGTGTGGCGGTGGCGCGGTAGCGACGCTGCCACACGGCCACCGCGGCGTGGGCCTGGACCCGCCATATCGGGTCATCCAGGCGGGATGACATCTGGCGCAGGAAGCCACGCACACGCTCGGTCTCCGCCGGGCTGCGAATGCCGGCGCGGGCATGGCGCAAAGCGGCGCGGCTGCTGCTCGGGTGCCAGCCGGAATCGGTCAAGTCGTAGCCGGCTGACTCGCGGCAATGGAACTCCTGCTGAAGCAGTTGGCCGATCACCTCGGGCCGCAACATCAGCCGGTGTGCCAGCAGGCCGTCGACGCGGCTGCGGCGATGGACCTGCTCCAGCAACCGATCCACAGCCAGCGGTTCCGGCGGGGCCGATGGAGAAGCCCTGCGGGGTGACAGAGCCGGTGTGGGCTGTGACATGGACGCTCGCGGCAGCGCCTCGATCGCGCCGGGGGCGAAGTGCCTGCTGGCCCAGGCGCCGTCCACCGTCACAAGATGGCGCGAACGCCTCACCTGCTGGCCGCAGGTATAGGCCGCCGTGACGGTGTCGAGCCTGACGGCCAGCTCGGCCTCCAACTCGTGCAAGGCCAAGACCTGCAGCAGCTCATGCACATGCACGTACCAACGCAGCGTGGTGGCGGGCGACGCGTGCCCGATGGCCAGGGACAGCGCCCAGAGCGCCCGCTTGCTGGGCTCATCGGTGTCCAGCAGCAGGCGGCGCGTGGCCTCGGGATCGCAGGGGCCAACCAGGCGCTGCACGATGGTGCGCACAGTCTCATCCCCGGGAAGGGTTCGCAGGCACAGCAGCAACGCCGTCCGGCTGGCGAAGGTGTGCCGCAGGTGGTGCGGACGTACGCCCGCGCGGCCGGTGACGGCGCGCAATGCGTCGGTGATGCGGTCCAGCAGCCGCTGGCGATCAATCAGCCGGCGCGGTGCCTCGTGCCGACCAATCAGCACGCCACAGCGGTCGTTGCCCACGGTCTCGTCTGCATGCGCGCGCCAGCCTTCTAGTAGTTCTACTTCCAGCGCATCGAGCGGGCCGATCAGCGGCACTTGCCGGACGCCCGCGTCGGATTTGAGGTTGCGGTAGGCATTGCACCGCACGAGCACGATCCACTGGCCGTCATGGCAGATCAGATCGGCCGCGCGCAGGCCCAGGCACTCGCCCGAGCGCAGGCCGGCGCGGAACATCAACAGCAGCACGACGGCCTGAAGCCGGCGCTCGCGCAGATCGGCCGATGCATCGTCGGCAAGCAGCTTCAGCGCTGCCTGGTACTCGGCCCACAGCAGAACCCCGGCGTCGGGGGCGTGGTGTCGCTCCAGCCCCTCGGGCGTGACCTCGGACCAGTCGACATCGGGCACGCCATGGTGCTGCACCAGGAAGCGATGGAACTCGCGCAGCCGGCCCAGCGCATAGGGCTGACGGCCGGGGCTCAAGGCCTCCAGCAGTTCGGCGTAGGCATCGGCCAACGTGTCTTCATCGAGATCGGCCAGCGTGTGGTTGCTGAGCTGGTCGATCAACAGGCCGGCCAGCTCGGTGTAGTAGCGGTCGGCTGAGGACGAACGCAGCGCCCGGTCGGTGGCGCCGCTGCGCAGCAGTTCAACCAGCCACTGCACCACGGCGACTGCGAAGTCGGGCGCGCTCGCGTGCTGCTCAATGGCTTGCTCCAGCCGTGGCACCAGGGCCTCGATGCGATTGAGCGACTTCTGCTTTTCCTCGGCATGGGTTTCGGCGAGCCGATCCACCTCGGAGAAGATCTCGCGTACGTGGCGGTGAAGTGCCAGTCCGTGCGCGCGTGCTGCGGCTTCCGAAACAGCCATGTCGCAGGTGCGCAGGCGTGCCGCCGGACGGTCAGGCGGGTCGAACTCGGTGGCGAGCTGGACAGGATCGGAGGAAGCCCCCGCCGGCGGGTCGTGCCCGGCCATCCAGCGCGTCCAGTCGTGCACTGGCAGGCTCACCGCCTCGCTACGGCCGTCGAGCACGGCCACCAGGTGACCGGGCAGCCGCAGCCATGCGGCGGTGGCCGTCGTCTCGCACAGCCAGCGCTCGGCGGCATCTGCGGTGCCGAAGGACTCGACACCACCACCGGTCTGTCGAGCCAGGGCGTTCAGCAACCGGTGCAAGGCGCGCCGGTACTCGGTGCGGTCCTGGGCGTCGATAGTTTGCACAGCACGAGCGACCCGGCCCAGCAGCAGGGCCGACATCGGCTGCAGTGCGAGCCGTTGCGTGGCGGACCCCTGACCGGGCCATTGCAGCTTGAGCTCGAGGAAGACCCCGACCGACGCGATCTCGCGAAGACACCACGCGCCTGGTTGCGCCAACGCGTGGAGGACACGGCGCTCACAGATGAAGCTGTAGAGCGCGGCGCCCACGACGGCCTCGGCCAATCGGCCGGCATCCCCAAGTTCCGGAGCGCGCCGCGCGCGTTGATGCAGCAGGCGCTCAAACGCCTGGCGCAACTGTTGCCAGCGCTGCAGGGCCTGCAGGTCGCCAGTGGCGTGCGGGACCGGCGCCGTGTGCAGCGCGCGGCTTGCTGGCAGCCGCAGGTGTTGCAGTCCATGGCGACGCTTGAGCCAGCGCAGCAACCGATCGATGCGCTGCAGCCCTATCACTTCGGCGGCGGTGCCGGGCTGCATGCGGCCGCACAGCGACTCGCGGTACAGGATGTCGACATCGGCTTGCGGGAGCGCGCGCCAGTCACGCCCGCGGCACCAACGACGCAGAACCTCCTCCATCCGCCGCAAGGTGCGGCGGCTGCTGGCGGCCTGCTGGGCAGATCGCTGCGTTGAACCCAGCGTGGCGGTCGCAGCCGCGAAGCGAGGCAAGGGTCGGCCGCGGCGAGTGGGTCCGACGTCCAGGGGCGATGCGAGCTCGGACCACCCCTGTCGTTCGAGCATCGCAGCCAGCCCGGGCAGGCTGCGCTGGAGCTCCACGGGCGACAGGCTGGATTGCGCACCAAAGGCCGGCACGCCGAGGTCGACATGACCGAGTAATTGCTCAACCAACTCGGCGGGCCAGCCACCGTTGCTGGCCGCTGTGGCCAGCTCGCGCCGCAGTTGGTTGGCTGGCAGGCCGGTCCACCCGGTCGGCCACCAGGCTTCGATGGTGCTGCGGTCGATGCGCTGCACGGTCAGGTCATCATCCAGCACGAAGAAGAGCGGCAACGCGCGTGGGCCCGTGGCGTGCAAGGTAGTCTCGATCTGCAGCGACAGCATGGGCAGCGATTCGTTCACCCAGCGGGCCAGGCGCTGCAGGTGATCCCGCCAATGCGTCACCAGTGCCACCGTCATGGCTGTCAGCGGCACCAGCCGCGCCTCGTTCGGCTGGTGAGACGACTTGTCTGCCACCAGGGCCAGACTGCGCGGCAAGTCCAGCATGTCGAGCGACTCGAAAGGGTCGTTCACCGGCCGCATGCCGGTGGCGGCCAGCAGGTGCAGCAGCACATAACGACAGTACGAGTTGTGGCGCTCGGCCAGGGAGGTACCCGAGGCAACTGCGAGGCGAAGGGACCCCACCCAGTCGGCCAGCTCAGCGGGCTGCAGGACTGGGGCACCGATCAAGCTGGATTGGTCGCGGGCCTTGGCGTCGCCCTCGTCACCAAACAGCCTCGCCCATGCCTGTTGCGTGGCCTCCGCCAGTTGACCGGTGTCCAAAGCCACGTAGTAGCTCGCAACCGGGGGCACGTGCTCTTCGGTTCCGGTCAGCGCGTGAACCGCCAGTTCCTGGCCGGCCACGGCAAACACCTCCACGGCGAAGGCTCGGGCAATGCGGCCGCTGGTCAGTCGAGCCGAGGGATGTTGCTGGCGCAGCGGCTGGAGCCATTCCGACAACAACGCAGGCGCCTCCTCGGTTGATACGTGCAGCAGCGCGCCGAGTTCACCGGGTCGACCGGCAGCATCCAGCGCAGTCGTCAACGCGTCACGCAACAGTGGCGGCATATGCAGGGCGATCTCGCTGGAGCTAGTCACCAGCTGCGGCAACAAGTGTTCATCGGGAACCCAGGCCTTGGGCGGACGGCGGATGCGTCGGTGCCAACGCCACTCGGCATCGATCCAGTCGTCGCCGCCGGTGTCGACGCCCACGCCAAGCCGCAGCGCATCCGCGGTGGATCGGCCAAGTCCAAGCATCACCGCACACAGCACGCCGCCGCGCCATCGAGCTCCTGGGCTGGCACTGTCCAGCCGGATCGATGTGGTCAGGATGGCAATGTCCAAGGAGTTGAGGTGATCCCACGACCAGCGCAGGCGCTGGTTGATCTCGGTCAGGCGGTAGCTGCCCAGCCGAATGCCCAGTCGCGCGGCGCGGTTGGACAGCGGTTGCTCCAGCGGTGCGAGTTCGGTAGCCGCCACGAGCGGTACGCTGGCTGCGCCGTCATCTTGCGCGTCGTCATCGAACACCAGCGCGTGCTGCACAGGTCGCCGTCGGTCCACCACAGGATCGTCCAAGGCCACCCGCTGCCGCGCCGAATGGCTACGGCCTTTCGGTGTCACGAGCGGCAGAACGGTGCCCCGAGGTTCGAGGTCGTCGTCGAACAGACGCCGCTGCTGGCGCCGCGTCGGCTGGGCCGTGACATGACGGATGAGCGTCTTCAGCCCTGCGAAGAAGGCCCGGATCGACACCGCTGGAACCATGGCCAGATCGGATGGCGGTTCGGCTTGGTCCAGGTAGTCGACTAGCCCGTGCATCCAGTCGCCGAGGTCGAGGCCCGCTTCGCCCGGGCACGGCATGGCACGGACCACCTGCCGCCAGGCCTCCATGGACTCCGCCTTGCGCACCGCGTCGGCCACGGTCACGACGGCGCCGGTGGGCTCACCGCCTTGCGCCAGGAACACCACCATCACCCACCGCAGCCGGTTGAGCGCAGGTCGCTCCAGCGTCGCCCGCCGGTCCGCCAACAGGCAGGAAAGCAGGGGGTGATCCTGGACGTTTCCGGTGTGGCGGCCGCCCCGGCGGCTGGGGTTGGCGCTGCGGCGCCAGCTACCGTCAAGCCACGCAGGGAGGGTCATGACCGCGGTGACGACCTGCCTCAACGAGGCCGCGGCACTGGCGGCATCGTTGCCGGACGGCAAGTCGAGGACTTCGTCGAGTGCTTCGATCAATGGCGCTGCTGCGCCTGGATCGCCGGCCAGGCTGATCGCAGTGGCAAGCGCGCCCCAGGAGCCGTCCGCATCGGCTGCTGTGGTTTGCTCCAGGAGGTTGATGCGCCCGTGGCCGACAGGAATGCCCGAAGATTGCTCGCCTATCGCGGCCGTGCTGGCCGACCTGAGGGATGGTTCGGGCGGGTCCTCGGTCGCCGGGGCCGGCCGTTCCAGGAGTGTGCTGGGACGCATGGGCCGAAGCATTGCGGGCCGGCCGCCGCCGCGCAACCGGAAAGGCGGGTCGAACCCCCCTGGGTTTCGAGGCTACGTCCCGAGAATGTTGCTTGTCTTGGTGGCCTTGCTGATAGACATGTTCGCCAGCGAACTCTCACCGCGGTGAGAGTTTCAGCAGACTCAGCGCGGTGTGCTGATGCACGCCAAGGTGGTCGAGTCCTACGTCCCGAGAAGTGTTCTTATCAGGACGTCATTTGGCAGCGATAATTCGCTGGCCCCCGAAGGGGCCGCTCGTTCAACACAAGTTGTGCTCAAGCGGCAAGAGAAGTTGTGTTCCATGCGGCGAGGGGACGAGCAACCGTGCACGCTACGCCGATTCGCTCGGCACAGCAATGTCGCCGGTCGGCGGCCGATCATCAGGGTTGCCCTCGCCAGATCGGCCTTGGACCGAAGCCAGATGCTCCTGGGCGATATTGCGGAACATCCAAGGCCTTCGCCAGAAGCCGTGCGCGTGCAGTTCACGACTCACCCGCAGCTCGTATTCAGGTTGGTCTTCCGGCGGCAGGGGCTCAGGTTCGGACGACGGCAGGGACGGCGCTGCGTTGACCTGCGGACATTGCCTGCTGTGCTGCCGAACGGCCGACCTCAGTGCGTCGATGGCTTCGCGGGCCGTGGCGCCGAAGGCCTGGACCCTGATCTCGCACATCGTCGCTGCAAAGCCGCCTGCCCATGCAAACACCCAGAACCGCGGCGCGCCGGCGACGCCGAGCAGCCGGTGACGCTTGACCGGCGCAGTCGCGGGGCTGGCTGACGGGAGCACTTCCCAGCCGGCGTGCGCCGACCAGGTGAGGCATGGGCCGCCGCAGGCCCCGCGCAGCTCCGAGACCCTCCGCCGTTCGGCCTCGGACCAGGTTGCCTGCCGCTGGGCCTTGCTCGAACGCGGCAGCGTCCAGTCGATCCTGGGCATTGCCGGTGCGCTGACAAAGCGCAGGTGCTCGCCGCTGACCACCGCCGCCCAAGTCACCTGGTACGGCGGTGGGGCGTCGAACCAGAAGGCCGTCCCGCTCGGCTTGGGCCGATCGATGTGCGTTGACGAGATGGCCCCAACCGGCAAGTACCTCTCGGTGGCTGCACTCCAGTCAGCGAATCCGGTGGCGGCCGCGTGAACGGCGAGCATCTGTGCCCGTCGCCAAGCGTGCGTGATCGCAGTTGCGGCCGCCTGCCTGCGCACCCAGGCCAATCGCGCTTCGCGTAGCGCCGGCGGCCAGTCGTGACCGCCGTCGAGGCTCAGATGGGCAAGCCCGTCCCGGACCCTGCTGGTCGCACCTGCCCGCGGGTCGCGATAGGGCCACCGCCGCAGGCCCGCATAGGTCTCCATGCACTCCGTGAACATCAGATCGGCGAACGCCACCATCGCCGGGTGCTGCGCGCGCATCCTGGCGCCCATCTGCAGAGGATCCGGGTTCAGCATGAAGTCGATCGCGTGCGCCTCGGCGCCCCTGGCCACGTGTCGCCTGATGTGACGCGCCAATGATCGGTAGGTCGTCGTCGCATCGTCAGTGGACCAGTAGATGCTGTGCCGGCCGCGAGTCGACGCTGCGCCCTGGCGACTGTGCGTTGCTGGACGGACGGCGTTTGCGCACTCGATGGTGGACAGCCGCGCCACGCTGATGCTCACTCGCAGAGGCTGCGGGTCGCGGGTGATCGCCGAGCCAGGATTGCCGAGGTTCAACTCAGCGCACCAGGCGCCGACGGAGTCCAGAAGGATCCGGTCGTGTGCCCGCTGGGCCTGGTGATCGCCCGGCGATGGCCGAATGACACCCGCCAGCCGTTCCAGCCACGTCGCGACCACCGACATCGGCGCCGTCTCATCGTGCCGCATGGTCGGACGACGGCACGTCTGGCCGGTGAAGTACGCCATGCGGCCACACCGGCAGTAACCAGCGTTCATGTGGTGCAGGACCACCTGGTCGTCGGCGAAGAGCTCCCCGCAGTTGCAGCGGTCGTCGAGTTCGCAGCCGTGAATCGGGCAGGTCTGCAGCAGCCTCAGCGAGTACAGCGCGCTGTGGTACCCCCGAGCCATGCACGTCCTGCAAACACGAATACCCGGGGCGATGAGCGAGCGAACCGACCTCGGCAGGCGGCCCAGGTGAGCCCATGCGAACACCGCTTCCTGCTCGCCCAACGCCTGCGCCAGGGACCGCATCGACAGCGCTTCGACGCGAGCGCCACACAGGCCGTCAACCGCTTCGTTGTAGAGCAGGTTGACGTGCCGTGGGATGCCGGCTTGGTCAGCCCCGCGGCCGCAGAACGCCAACTCCTTGGGCCGCAGCGCGTTCAGCGACATCGCTCGTTGAACCGTGTGCCAGAGCGAGGAGTAGGGCAGGACACTGCCCTGGTGCCAGGTCAGCCGCGCGGATGGGCCGGTGGTCATGCACGCGATCCGCTGCGCTTCAAGCGCGGCGACAAGGCCGTCACGATGGCCATGAGTGCCTGATGACCGCAGCCGGCGACGATGCGTCGCCACGAGTCGATGGACATCACATCCCGAGGTTCAGCGCCGCCGGCGATGCGCAGCAGGGCATGCCGGGCGGCCTGTGCCACCGTCTTCATCGGGAACTCGATGGGGCCCTCGTACTTGGCAGGCAGTTCGAGCACCATCGCCTGCATCAGGCCTTCGGCATGGTGGGCCATCCTGAACCCACCGGCCCACGCTTCGGGCGCGAGGCCCGCCGTGAACGAGATTCCAGAGCGGGGTGGCCACTCGGTCCCCTCGTCGTAGCCGGACAGGACGAAGCGAAGTTCGTCGACATCCCGGATGCCGTGGAACGGCGCCGAGGCCAGCATGAAGCGGGCCGCGACGTGCGCACCGCCGGACATGGCCATGCCAACCGGTTCGTCGAACACCTGGAGCGAGGCGACCGAGAAGACGCACAAGCGGATGCGCTCCTTCTCGAGCAGGCTGTGCAGCTCGACCAGCCACAGCCACTCCCGCTGCGTCATGCCCTGCGCTTCGTCGATGACCAGGACCAGGAAGCGCCCGCCGCCCTGAGACGCCAGCTCTGCCCAGCGCTCAATGAGCATGTGCTGACGGTCGAGGGGGCTGCGTGCTGCCTTGGCCAGGGGGTGTCGGCTGGCGTGCAGCAGGTGGGCATGGAAGCGCCCGCCCGAGGCTGCGCCGCCGGAATCCGTGTGACTCCACACGATCATCGGGACGTGCCCACCACAGCGCTGCGACAACAGCGTCTGCAGCCAGTGGTCCACGGCGCTTGACTTGCCGAAGCGCGACGGGCCGAAGATGGTCGCGCCATCGACCTGGTCGTCGATCCAGCGGCCCACCGTGTCCACCATCTCGGAGATGGCCGGGGTGAAAAGCGAGTAGTCGCGCGTAACCACCGGGTGGTTCCTGGGCAGGTGCTCCGCGACCAGCGGGCTGGACGAATCGGCCTCCTTCACCAGGTCACCAGGTCTTGGCCATCTGCATGGATGGCAGCGGACGTCGGGGTTCATGCGTTACGCCGGGCGGAGGATCCGATGCCTCGCCATGGGGTGCCGGCGTGCCAGGCACCGGTTGGCCCGCCAGCGCCTGGGCGTGCTTTTGCAGCACCCTTCTGGCCTCCAGGTACGCCGGGTGTGGCGGCAACTTCTTGTCCTTCGAGCCTTCGGCATAGCGGATGAGTTCTTCGACGGCATCGCATTGCCCACTGAGGTGCAACATGCGGCGCTTCTCAAGCCCCCGGATGGCCTGGCGCATGTAAAGGGTGTGCGGCGACCGGTTCCACGGCGGCGCGGCCCGGACAACACCCAGGAACTCGCCGCGCTCGTTCGACACGCTTGCGAAGCGGGCGTCGTCCTCGTCCTCCAGTTGCAGCCACAGCAACTTGCCGAGCAGGTCCGTGCGCAGGGCGAGCCATTCGGCCGAGTAGAGTGCGTTTGCGAACTGGAAGTACGGCCGTCGGCCTGTGCTGACGCCTCCCTTCAGGGTGCACAGCTTGCGGACGCTGACCATGCGCTGGACCTCACCGGCATCGGCCTGGCGGATGCGTTCTGGTTCACGGCTGGTCAGGAAGTCGAGCTGGGCCAGCGGGCTGCGCCAGCCCAGGCCGGAGTGCGGGCGCACGTTGTAGTTGGCGATGAGGGTGTCGAGGAGCTCTTCGGCGTACTCGAGCTGGAACTGAGTCTCCGCCGCCGTCTCGCAAGGGTCCGCGCCGCGCTTGTCGCTCGGCTTGCTGCCGGTCGTGGTCGACAGCCGATGAAAGCCTCCCCTGGCGAGCTGGCCGAAGAAGGACTCGATGAACGGGCGGTCGTCCTTGCTGCGCCGGCTGGTGTAGCTGGTGGGGTCCTGCGGCTTGAGAATGGTCGAACCGACAACCTCGCGCAGCTGCCGTTCGACTCGGTCGCAGATGTTGGCCATCGCGCCATCGACGCTGAA
Organism: Piscinibacter defluvii; assembly: GCF_004011805.1. Taxonomy (GTDB): domain Bacteria; phylum Pseudomonadota; class Gammaproteobacteria; order Burkholderiales; family Burkholderiaceae_C; genus Piscinibacter; species Piscinibacter defluvii. The sequence goes on along the minus strand of NZ_RCHJ01000030.1, from coordinate 20,992 downwards.
CTCGTCCCAGCAGGCGCCCAGGTAGCGCTCGTGGTGCGCCGACGGTAGGCCTGCGCCCTCGACGTACGCGTTGCCGCTCCACAGCAACTCGCGCGGCGCCCAGCGCGTCAACGCGCGTTTGACGGTTCGCAGCACGTCCTCGGCGCTGCATTCCGGGTGCAGGCTGAGGTGGTAGCCGAGCACGGCACGAGACTCGACCTCGATGATGACGATGACCCACAGACGACGAATCTTGCGGGTCTCGTAGCCGCCGTGCGGCGATGGAATGGCCACCACCATGCGCGAGTCGAGCTTGTGGGCATCGCACTCCACCCGTTGGAACACGCGCAGCAGTGGCCTGTCGGCGCCGTCGCCGGCGCGCGCCTTGCGCTCAGCCTCATGGCCACCGAGCAGCTGCCGCTGGCGTCGAGGGTTCTCGTCCATGACCTTGTCGATGAACTTGCAGATGCTGACGTAGCCGAGCTTCTCGACGTTGAAGGGCCACTCGCCTCGCGCCTCGAGGCCGGCCGCGCGCAGTTCCTTGATGAACCAAGTGAAGAGCTCCTGCTTCGGGCGCTTCGCGGCGGCGAGCTTCGGCAGCCTGCCCAGGATGTGCTTGCGGAACCTGGCCTCGAGCTCGGAGCCGCCTGGCGACTCGAACAGCCATTGGAGAGCCCCAGCGGCCCCGGCCCCCGCATCGCTGACTTCGAGCGGCGTCGTTCGAGACCATTCCTTCACTCGGCGATGCGGCAGCGCACCGCGCCAGCCGTTCGCATTGCCATCCGGATTCTGCGCCAGGCAGCGCTCCGTGATGAGGCGATAGATGTGTGAGCGCCCGAACCCGCAGGCCTCCCGAATGTCGGCCTCGGTCGCACCGTCGAAGTAGAGCTGGATGCCCGTCTTGCGACGCAAGAACAACTCTCGCCGGTCTTCCGGCAAGGCGTCTGCATCGACCTGAGTCCAGAGATCCGGCCGAACCTGATCGGGCACGGCGGCTTGGCCGGGCCAGGCCGCCGTGCCAATGCGAGCGCGTCTGGGCATGCGTGCCTCCCGCTCAAGCCGCCGTCGGCGGTCGCACAAGAATAGTTGAACCGCGCCCCTCGTTACAACTTCTCTTGTCGCACGCGCCCTCAGTAACCCATCGTCGCTGTCAGCGTTGCCCGGGAAGATGGTTCGACCGATGAGTTACAACTTCTCTTGTGTGAGCGGCTCCGCTCGCACAACTAAGAGTGATGCTGCCCGGCAACTAAATTTGATGCTTGGTCCGGGCCGCAGCGGACAACTCTTCACGCTACGCCGATTCGCTCGACACAGCAATGTCGCCGGTCGGTGTCCGATCATCAGCGTTCCCCGCCAGATCGGCCTCGGACCGAAGCCAGATGCTCCTGGGCGATGTTGCCGAACATCCAAGGCCTTCGCCAGAAGCCGTGCGCGTGCAGTTCACGACTCATCCGCAGCTCGTATTCAGCAGGCCAGTGCCACTGCCGGGCTGCTGTGGGATCGACTGGGCTCCCAGGCGACACTTCTGGCCGGTTCCGGGTTCGCTGCGACGGCCCTCGTGGCGCTGGCGGCCCGCAATGCTCATGCGCGTCGCGAACGAAGTGCTCGTTGCTCGCAATAATCGGGCTGCTGCTGACCTTTCCGCGCTCCCGCGCCGGCGGTCGGTCGAGGCGCCGCATGCGCGCCAGAGCTGAGATCCATTGACCTGAATCACAGTCGAGTCGCGTCGGGCGCACGCCGAAGCGTCGACGCAAGGAGCTTGATGTGGCATTGACCCAGATCCTCGGCCTGACGCTGATTCCAGTCGGCGCCACCTTGCTCGGCGGAGCCATCGCCACTTTCAGAGTCCCAAGCGCGAGGGCGCGGAGCTTGTTGCAGCACTTTGCTGCCGGAGTGGTCATGGCGGTCGTGGCCGGCGAACTTTTGCCGGAGATGACCCGCGAACATCGTCCACTTGGCGTGCTGATCGGCTTTGCCCTCGGGGTTGGACTGATGCTCGGCGTCAAGGCGATGGCGCAGCGAATCGAAGGTCGCGGCGAGCAGGGTGGAAGCGGCAATTTCGGCCTGCTTGTCACCGTCGGCATCGATGTCCTTCTTGACGGCGTTCTGATCGGGGTCGGCTTCGCGGCGGGCGAGCGCGTCGGGACGCTGCTGATCGTCGCGCTGATGCTGGAGTTGCTGTTTCTGGGCGTCTCGGTGGCAGCGAGCCTGGGTGAGGCCAAGGTGTCGCGAACTCGAACCCTGCTGACCGTGGCCGGGCTGAGTGCCCTGGTGATCGTCGGAGCTGCGCTCGGCGGCTCGTTGCTCGCCGGGCTGTCGGGGCTCGCGCTGGAGACCGTGCTCTCGTTCGGTGCCGCGGCGCTGATGTACCTGGTGGTCGAAGAACTGCTCACCGAGGCACACGAAGTCCAGGAGACGCCGCTGATTACCGCTTCCTTCTTTGCCGGCTTCGTCGCCCTGGATCTGCTGGAACTCATGGGCTGAGCCACCCGGCGGCGACATCTCCACCTCCTCGAAGGAACATCACACCGGCGAATCGACCCACCGGTCGCCTGACTTCGGGCTTCGCGCCCGCAGCTCAATGCGTACTTGAAGGATCGCTGCGGCGGCCCTGTGTGCGACCTTGGCCCCCCGCTCGTTCGCGCATCTCGTCGGTCAGCGGCGGGAAGGAGGCATGGGCACCCATCGCAAGCCTGCGGCTGTTCGTGGGAGACTACGGCAACGATCACCGGCAGTGGCCGGTCCGATACTTGATGCCCGTGCCGAGCCGCTGGGAGTTCTTGAGCGGCTGCCACACGTCCGGGTCCTCGATTGGAGGAGACAGCGATGATCGACGACTTCCTCAACCGCGTCACGGCTCTCGGCGAAGGTGCGCCTGAACGCGATGCCGGCGTCGACAAGGGGTGGCTGGCGCACGGAGTCGAGGCCAACCGAGTGCAGTCGAGCCTCGACGTCCTGCTGTCATTCGTCGACTCTGCGCGCGAGGGCGTCAAGATCAGTAAGGCGACGCTCTCCGGTGTCGTACGGGCGATGTTCGACGAGCAGAGGTCGGCACGAGACTTGCGCGCGGACCTCACGCGCGACGCCGAGGTTCTGCCCCGACGACCGTTCGGCCGAGACAAGCCACTTCTGCCGGGCACACGCGAGTTCGGAGATCTGCTCGACCGGCCAGACCTGCGCGACTTGCTCGACAGGCCGGACCTTGGAGATCTGCTCGGAAGGCGGGAGCCGGGTGATCCGCTCGATCCTCCGATCGACTTCCCCGATCTTGTTCCTCTCGACGAGTTCATGAAGATCGGCTGCGTACTGGACGTCATGTCCGGTCTGGCCAAGCTTGGTGGAATCGTCGCCACCGTTCCCCGTGCCCGCCCGAAGCAAGGCGCAGTGATCGAGTCGATCGAGCCGCGCCGCGCGATCGTCGGGCAGGAGATCACGATCCGAGGGTCTGGTTTCGGCGATCCGAAACCCAAGGATGTCGAGGTCTACGTCGGGACTCGGCACGCCCCCGCCCTGACCTGGGACGACAAGGCGATCAGCGTGAACGTTCCCAGCGGGGTGAATGGAGACGTCTGCGTCAGCGTGCTGGAGAACGTCGTCCTCAACTCCCCGGCAACCGGAGACGCCGTCGTCCTTGCGGTCGAGGTCGGCAGCACGATGACTGGATGCTTCGGCATCAGCCGGGTCGGCGAACGCCTCGCGGCCGGCACCATGGCGCTGCTCGAGCCGCACTCGGAGTGTGGGCCGTTGAACCATCTCTGGGTCGGCGCGCCCGCGATCGACACGTTCGCGATCAATGGTTCGTCGACGACGGCGCAGATTCACCCCAAGGACCTCATCGAGCTGAGCTGGGCGACGCGCTTCGCCGACCAGGTGCGCCTGCAGACCGTCGTCAGGACGGGTCTCGCCCCGCCTGCGATCCTCGTGCCGAACGTCCAGGTGGCTGCGACCGGCGCCCGACGGATGGGACCGCCTGCAACCCGGTCGGCGTGGGAGATCGACTACATCCTGACCGCCTCCAATGCGGCCGGAACCCGTCAGGCGACGGTTCGTGCCCACGGCACGTTCGGGTACGCGATGGCGTTTCTCGGCGCCGGGACCCGTTCGATATTCCACGCCGGGGCGCTCGAGTACCTCCCTGCGTCGTGTGATACGGCGCCCAGGGCAGTGTCGTCGACCGGCCTCGGCGCGCTCGGCGCGTTGTCGGCCGCGACGGCCTTCCGCAACAGCGCTGCGCTCGTCGCCAGCTGGAACACGATCAACGCCGCGCCGATCCCGGCGCCGCCTCAGAATGCGCGGGCGTACTCGGTGATGAACTCGTTGATCGCGGAGGACGCGACGGTTCGCCAGGCGTTCGACGCGTACGAGCAGGGAATCTACGCCCGGCTGCTCGTCGCCGTGGACACCTCGGTGAACGAGGCGATGCTGTCGTACGCCGACGCTCCCGTCATCGGGGACATCGCCATCGCGATCACCGACGACGCGACGATCCTCGAGAACAAGGTCATCGAGGGTCTCAAAGACGCAGGCATGTGGATCGCCAGTGAGGTGATCGGGCCGGCCCTCGAGGACGGCGGAGTCGCCGACAGCGAGATGGGCAAGGTCGCCGCTCCGGCGAAGGCTCTGGTGGAGGAGGCCATCGTCGGCAACGCCGTCCAGGGCGGGATCAACGCGGTCAGTACCGGCCTGATGAACGTCAACCCGGCTATCGCCGTGGTCTTCGTGGTCGCGGCCAACGTCATCAAGGGCCTGGTCGAGGGAGCCTTCGACATCGGCAAGGCCAACGCCTTGCGCGCCGCGCTCGCCGCACGCGGCTTGTGCGGCCGAGGGCCGCTCGTTGCCCTGATCGACGACTTCATCGCACGTTCCGGCCTGCTGGGCCGCACCGTCGGGACGTCCACGGGTGTCGCCCTCGCCGCCTCCATGCTCGAGTCGGGCGAGCCGGCGTACATCGACGGGTTCGCGACCGCACGCACGACGTCCGGCGGCACGATCGGCACGCTCGGCTGGCGGGATTCCCTGCTCGCCGTCACGGCCGTTCCCGGCGCACTGGCTCCGGTGACCGCAGGCGCGGTCAATCTCGTCGACGCCGCCTACACCGACATCGGTCCGCTCGAAATCCTGCAACGTCGCGACGTCGACGAGATCATCGCCATCCACGCCACCTGCAACCTCCTGCCGCGTGTCCAGGCTCCCGACAGCTTCTCGACGGTCGGCTTCCTGACCCTTGCCCGCCGCGGCGAGCGTGTCCGGGCGGCGAGTCTTGCGCTCACGGGGGTGGAGCCCGACCGCTTCTGGCAGGACCTGATCGACGCGCAGGACGGAACGCGGCGGCGATGGAAGACGCGCCACGTGATGCCGACGATCGCCCTGTCCAACCTCTACGCGTTCGAGCACGAGCCGGGGCTGCTGTCGATCTGGCGCGACTACGGCTATATGCGCGCCTTCGACGTGATGGCGCCGACGCTGGTCCATCCCGGCGAGGACGAGGATTCGGAGAACCTCCGGCGGGACCTGCGCAACCGCCTGGCCGTGCTCAGCGACCTCATCACCGGGACGCGCGAAGCGGCATGGCGGCTGGAAAGCTTCATCAACAAGGTCTTGCCCGTGGAACTCGGCGCGGCGAGCCGGCGCAACCCGCCACAGGTGTCGCTCACGAACGATGGCGGCGATCTCGTGGCCCTGCGGCAGCTCAAGACGCTCATCTGCAATCAGGTGCAGCGGCGTCTTCAGATGGTGCAGCTGGCGGAGAAGGTCTACCGAAGCCCGATGTCGAAGTGGCCGGGCGATGCCGTGCCGCGACCGCGCTTCTCGACCTGGTTTTCGGAGTTCGAGCAACACGGCTACTCGTTCGACAACATCTCGCCCGTCGACCCCACGGGCATGGGACGCGTCAACCCGTGGCTCGAGACGGGGGGATTCACAACGAACAACCCGGTCGCCGCCGCGACGCCGCCGTCGATCGCCGCCGCGCTGTTCAACCAACTGCCTTAGCAGGCCTGTGAACGCTGCGGGAAGGCTTGCGTGACTCGACAAATGGGCATCCGCGAGGCGCGTGGCGCAGCCCGGGCTGGTCGCCTGCAGGCGCACGGGCCGCAAGACCGACAGGGCCGCGCCGCTGCCCGGCGCGATCGCGGCGATGACACGGCCACCGAGCGCCTCGTTGATCCTGGCGGGTTCGCACGGGCGTCGCGAGTGGACCGGCAGCCATTCGAAGCCGAAGCGAGCGACCTGCGTACCGGCTCGGGCACATCGTCGGAGAATGAGACTCCTCGACGAGTTGACAGCGAGCACAGTTCATGAGCGGAAGCATCAGACAGGCAGTGGTTGCGGGGGTCGCGTTTGCCGTCGCAAGCGTCGCACAGGCGCAGCCCGAGGAGCCCATCAATGCCGACCGTCCGGGCATTGCCGACGGCAGCAAGGTGGTCGGCCACGGCCGCTGGCAGATCGAGGTCGGCGTCCAGAAGGAGTTCCGGCGCGTTGAGGGGGTCTCCGATCACCGCGTGATGGCGCCGCTGCTGTTGCGCGCCGGCATCGGGCAGAACTGGGAGTTCCGGCTGGAGACGAATTCCTATGTCTCGCTGCACTCGCGTGACGGCCTCCGCGAAGAAGGAGGCGCGCCTGTCGCGCTGGGGGCCAAGTACCAGATCACGGACCTGACGGACCGCGCGGCGCCCTCCCTGGGCGTCATCGCCCGGCTCGTACCGCCGTCGGGATCCGGCAGCTTTCGCAGCCGGCGCACGAGCGGCGATCTGCGGCTGGCGGCCGACTGGGATTTCGCGCAGAACTGGTCGCTCAACCCGAACATCGGCGTCGGCCGCGTGGAGGACGAGGAGGGTCGAACATTTTTCGCCCGGACCTTCGCGGCAACCGTCAGCTACAACCCGACGGCGTCGCTGAACCTGTTCGTGGACGCGGGGCTGCAGTCACCCGAGACAAGGGGGGGACGAGCCGCCGTCATCGTGGATGCCGGCATCGCCTGGCTGCTCACCCGGGACGTGCAACTGGACTTCAGCGCGGGCAAGGGCGTGCGGGGCAGCACGTCGCCAAGGGGTTTCGTGTCGGCAGGCATCAGCACCAGATTCTGAAGAGCAGCCGCGCCGCGTCCGATCCGATCGGCGGTCGGCCTTGATGCAAGTCTGAGCCGCCGCGCCCGACGCGACCCCGACTTGCCTCTGAGAACCGGCAGGCGCAGACTCCGCTCGAGCCTGGCGAATGCAAGCTGGACGGGAGTGCTGCCATGAAGTTCATCACCCTGTGCCTGTTGTCCGGACTGTTCTTGTCGATGGGCGGATGCGCTGCCTCGACGCCGGCCGACCCCGCTCCTGTGCCGATGCGTTTGGATGAACTGGTCGCCCTGTCGAAGTCAGGCGCGAGCGACGACGAAGTGATCGCCCAGCTGACCCGGCGCGGCGCAGCCTTCGTGCTGTCACCGCAGGACATCCCGGCGCAGCGCGAGGCAGGCGTCAGTGACGGGCTGCTTCGCTACCTGCAGGGGAGGGCGGACGCGGAACAGGTGCTTGCGGCGCGCATCCAGCGTGGCCGCTACCGGGTCCCCAGCTATGCCGGCCTCAGCTATCTCGGCTACCCGTACCTCGGCTACTACGATGGACTGCACTACTACGACTGGGGCGGTGCGTATGTCATCGGCGGCCACCATGGTGGTCACGGCGGCTTCCACCACCACGGCGGTCGCCACGGGGGCCGGCATTGAGAATGCAGCCCTCGTGCCATGAGGTGCTTGTTCCGCCGGCGGCGCCCTAGAAGCTGGCCTTGGTCTTGACCAGCAGTTGCACCCGTTTGACGTCGGTGTCGGGGTCGATCGGGAACGCCAGGTCGACGTGCACCACGTTGCTGAAGGCGGTACGTACGCTGAAGAAGCGCAGCCCGAAGCCCACGTTGCCCAGCCAGCCGGCCTTGCCCGTGGCGGGGCTGTCGCCGCCCCAGGCACGGCCGACGTCGAGGAAGGCGGCACCTCCAACGCGGTACAGGCGCAACGGGAACAGATCGGTGTAGAAGCGTTCCTCGAGCGTGAAGAGTGCGCGCTGGCGGCCGTTCTGATAGCGCAGCGGGTAACCGCGCAAGCCGTTGTCGCCGCCGAGCGGCAATGACTCTGTCGGGTTGGGGTTGCGCAGCAGGTCGCCCGAAGCCGAGGCGTAGAACAGCCACTGCGCGCCCTGCGGCAGGTAGTAGCGGACCTTTGCGCCGAGCCGCAGGCGATGCGCTCTGCCGTCCTCCGTGTGGCCGGCAACCGAAGCGGAAGCCGTCAGCAACCGGCCTGCCGCGTCCTCGAATCCACGGCTCGCTTCGCCGGCGTACAGCCAGGCGCTGCGGTCGGAGCCCAGGCCGGGTGCGGCGCGGCCGACCTGAACCGTCGCCATCAGGCCGAGTGCAAAGAACTCGGGACGGCCGATCAGGTCGCGGTTGCCCAGTTTCTCGAAGCGGTCCTCGACGAGTTGGTAACGCACGAAGGGTGCCACGAACCGCTCGTCGCCGGGCAGACGGGTCGGCGCAGTCGCGCCGGGTTCGACGGCGTAGCCGTCGTCCTGCAGTTCGACGCCTGCGGACCAGCGCTGCACCCACCCGCCGACCAGCCCGCTCGACAGCCCCGCGAAGACCTCGCCGCGGTTGTCGCGCCGGCGATAGCTGCTGGCCGGATTGCCGGCGTCGTAGAGCACGTCGATGCGATCGTCGCGGGAGAACGAGGCGCCCGCTGCCCAGCGTGTGTCCAGCGCATAGAACGGCCGCAGCACCGAGACCGCGTCGCGCCGGCCGTCGCTGTTGCGTGCGCGGCTGACGCTCAGCGCCGTGCGGCTGCCGAAGACTTGGGGATTCACGACCTCGAACTGCGTTCCGGAACGGTCGATGCCGTTGAAGCGGCTAAAGCCCAGGGAGATGCCGGTCCCGAGCAGGTTGTCTTCCTTGATGCCGAAGCTGCTGGTGTTTGCGCCGCCGGACCGGCCGGCACTGACGCCCGGATCGAGCGTCCATGTGTCGCGGGTCACGACTTCGATGTCCACCAGGCCGTCGTGCACCGCGGCGGGACGGATCTCCACGTCGTACAGATACTTCGCATCGCGCAGCAGACGCTCGGTCTCCTCGATCAGGCGTACCGAGACAGCCTCGCCGGGCCTGAACAGAAGTGCCCTCTCGATCACCCCGGGGCGCGTCTTCACGTGCAGGGCGTTGGCCCAGCGGTACAGCAGGCGATCCTCTCTCGGGTCGTCGGTGTCGAAGATGTCGCGGGTGAGCACGCGGATCTCGCCAATGCGCGCGCCGGCGGCTTCGAGATCGGCGAAAGACGGCGGCGGGGCGGCCGCGGCCGCGTCCACGGCAAGAAGGCAGCCCGCCGCGAGCCGGGCCACACGCGACCGCAGGCTCTGAAGACCCGGTTTACCAGAACTGGTCATGTCCCCATGCAGGCCATTGCTGCGAAGCGCCGCGCCATCGCGGGGCGGCGGCGCATCAAGCGTGGGCGCCTGATTGTCATCGCGGAGTGCATGCTGCCGCATCGAAACCGCCGCAGGGCTTCGCCAGGGCGACGGGCTTGCAACCGGCATCGTTAACATCCGCGATCACTCCGTGGAACCAGCCAACATGATTTTCCAGCGCTCTTGGCTGCTTGTTCAGCCATCGTTTCGCATTCCCCCGCGCTACGCAACGCTGGCGTGGGTGGCCGCCCTGTTCATGGCGATCAACACGCTGGTGCGCATCGGCCTCGTGGCGTTCGAGAACGATCCAACGCTGTGGCAGCCCGCACGGCTGGCGCCGACGCTGCTCGTCGGGGTTCTGTACGACGTGGCAGCGCTCAGCGGCGTGCTCCTGCCTTTCGCGCTGCTCGCGCTGGCCTGTCCCGCAGGCCCGATCGGACGCCGCGTGCACGCCGTGCTGGCCAGCGCGCTGGTGGCGGCAGGTCTGGCGGGCATGCTCTTCGTCGCCGCCTGCGAGGGTGTCTTCTGGAACGAGTTCGTCTCGCGCTTCAACTTCATCGCCGTCGACTACCTGATCTACACCCGCGAGGTGCTCGGCAATATACGGCAGTCCTACCCCGTCGGGCTCTTGCTCGCGGGGGTCGCAGGCGCGGCCGGCCTGCTGTACACGCTGGTCGCCGCCAGGGTCTGGCGCGCGGCGGGCGCCGAGGCCGGCCGCGTCACGGCCCGGCTCGTGGCCAGCGCTGCAGTGCTGGCCTGCACGGGGCTGTGGGCAGCCACCATCGGCGACGGCCCGCGCGAAGCCTTGGGCGACACGCTCGAAGGGCAAGTCGCGAGCAACGGCTACTACGAGTTCGTTCGCGCCCTTCGCAACAACGATCTCGACTACCGGACGTTCTACCGCGTGATGCCCGACGACCGTGCCGCTGCGGTGTTGCGCAAGGCACGAAGCGCAGACGCCGCACGGGCGACCACCCCCGACGCGACATGGAAGCCACGCCACATCGTGCTGGTCACCCTGGAGAGTCTCGGGGCCGACATGGTGGAGTCCTTCGGCGGCAAAGCCGGCCTGACGCCGAACCTCGATGCCATGGCGCGCTCCGGTCTGATGTTCGCCAACGTCTACGCAACGGGTCTGCGCACGGTGCGGGGACTGGAAGCGCTGACGCTGTCCCTGCCGCCGACACCGGGGCATGCCGTGCCCATGCGTCGGCGCAACAAGGGTCTGCCGACGCTGGGCGGGGCGCTGCGCGAGCAGGGCTACGAGCCGCTGTACATCTACGGCGGCTACGCCTACTTCGACAACATGCGCGACTTCTTCGGCGGCAACGGCTACACGGTGATCGACCGCACGGCGATCCCGTCCGGCGAGATCCACCACGAGACGGTATGGGGCGTGGCGGACGAGGACCTGTTTTCGCAGGCGTTGCGGGAGATCGATGCGCGCGCGGCCAGCGGCGCGCAGGTCTTCGCCCACGTGCTGACGACGTCGAACCATCGGCCCTTCACCTATCCGGCCGGCCGCATCGACATCGCTTCGGGCAGCGGCCGCGAAGGTGCCGTCAAGTACGCCGACTGGGCGCTCGGTGAGTTCATCCGTGAAGCGGCACGGCGCCCGTGGTTCCCTGACACATTGTTTGTGGTCGTGGCGGACCACACGTCCAACGGCCGTGGCCGCATCGACCTGCCGCCGGTCAACTACCGCATCCCGCTCGTCTTCTATGCGCCGGGCCGCATCGCACCGGGCCGGGTGGAGGCCACCGCCTCGCTGGTCGACGTCCCGCCGACGCTGCTGGCCCAGGTCGGCGGAGCCAGTCCCGAAGGCTTCTTCGGTGTCGACATGCGGGAACGCGGCGGCCGCCACGCGCGCGCTTTCCTGGCCAACTACCTGACCGTCGGCTACCTCGAGGACGGTGCGGTGGTCGAACTCTCACCGCGGCGCGGCACGCGCGTGCTCGATGCCGCCGACGGGCGTCCGCTGGCCCGGACCGACGCGCGCGTCGGCCGTCTGATCGAGCACGCCGTGGCAAGCTACCAGGTCGCCGCCGATCTGCTGAAGGGTGCGCGGCCCTGAGCGCCGCCCGACTGCGGGGCCCGTTCGCAGCGACACGGCGCGACAAGGTGGCTTGTCAGGCGCCGACCAGCACGCGCATCGCGGCAGTCCGTCCACTCACCTCGAGCTCCCACTCGGCGGACCAAGCCTGCCCGCGCCGCTCCAGCACGAGGTAATTCCGCTGCGCCGTGTAGATCGGCGAGTGTCCGGGCAATGGTTCCATGCGGACCGGCTGGCCGGCCAGAGGGTCTTCGCCGAACGCCGCGAGCATACCGAGGGCGCGGGCGTACGCCCCGGACGGCGGCGGATGCGCGATCCCTGACGCCACCAGCTGATGCAGGATCGCTCCGTCCTTGAAAGGCATCTCGCCGCGCGTGGCGAGGTGGATCTCGCCCGAGAGGACCGCCACCGGGTGTCGCCCTTCGGCCGCGCAGCGCTGCAGCGTCAGCAGCATGCGCTGCCACTCGGCACGGTGCGACCGGCTCTGCCATTGATCGAGCAGATCGTCCTCGTACTTCTGAACGTGCGGCACCACGTGCAGCAGTTTCTCGACCCAGCTCAAGCGCGGGCCGAGCACCGGCACGCTGGACATGAGCAAAATCCGGTCGCCGCCTTCGGTCTCTGCCAGCGCACGCTCGAAGGCGGCCCACCCGGCCGGTCCCATCACCTGCGTCGGCCGGCGCTCCGAGCGCAGATCGGGCGCGATCACGGACAGGCGCGGGAAGCGGGCGACCTGGGTCAGGCTGTCGCGTTGGCCCGCATCCTGTCCGGCCTGCGGCAGGGCGTCGGTGATGCCGAGCTGGAACAGCATGAACATGCCCCGCGCGACATCGAAGAGGCCGCGACCGACCGGGCTGTCAAGAACCGTTTCAGGCAGGCTGCCCCAGCCATCGAAGATGTCGTGGTCGTCCCACATCATCAACGCCGGCACCCGGGCGTTCAGGTGGGCAGGTTCCGGCTGGGCATATTGCGTCAGATAGCTGTGGAAGTAGTAGCGCTCGGCCGCCTCGCGCATGTCGGCGCTGAATGCCTGCTCGGCCTTCTCGGACCGCGTGCTCGCCGCCCATCGCGACAGGCTGGGATGCGACTGAAGCACGTCGTCGGCATAGACCTGATCGCCGCCGTGCAGCAGCAGGCTGAACGGCGCGCGGCCATGTTCGCCGGCCAGGCGGCGCCACATCGCATTGCGCTCGGCCGAAGGCCGATCCGCGTCGGCGTGCTCCTGCCCATTGCAGGCGACGTAGGCGATCCGCACATCCTCTGACCAATCCGCGGCCACCGCGAAGACGGCTTCGCCGCATCGGTAGCTGGCGTCGGCGCGCGCCGGCACGTGGAAGTCGAAGCGCCAGACGGTGCGGCCGAATTGCGAATGCAGCCGCACCGGCGTGGCTGCCTGCCCATTGACGGGGACCAAGCGGGGCTGATCGAGGGCGTCGGGGGTGACGACGACGGCGGACAGCCGACACTGGCGTTCATCGGCACCGCGCGCGAACAGGACCGGGCCGATCGTTTCTGGAAGGGGCGTCATGCCAAGACACATCCGTGCCTGGCGACGCACGTCTTGGTGCTCTCGATCATCTGCAGCGCTTGTCCTCCCGAAACCCGCCGACGCGGTCAATGCCCATGTCTGGCGAACACCCTGCTGACCGCCGATATCGGCATCGTCTTCCGCTTCGGGCGTTGCACGCAGTGGGAGATTGTAGTTTTGCGGTTGCCGCTCAGGTCGATGCGGCGTGGGGCGCGCCGCGATGCCGAGCGCCGTCAAGGACCGCGCTCGGTCACCGCGTGCCGAGCCGCTGGGTGCCAGCACCAACTCTATTGCAGAACGGCCCGCTCCCGAATCAGTTCGTCAAGACGCCCTTGCGCACGCGCTTCGGCGTCCGCGGCCCGCTGCTGGCGCTGCCAATACGTTGACGTGAGCCGACGTCCCTGCCGGTCGCCCTCTTGAACGTCTTGCGCGGCGGCGCGCGCGGCTGCCGCGCGTTGGAGCTCTTCACGGGTCTTGCTGACGTCGGAATCGATCTGCGCCAGGCGCTCGGAGCGGATCCGGCCTTCTCGCAGCAGGGCGTCGCGCTGTGCCGCCAGCGCGCGCTGTGCCGCCAGTGCCTGCAGCGGGTCCACCGGGTGCGGTTCGACCGTCAGCCTTTGCACGCGGCCGGCCCCCGCGGCGGGCGCATCGGCATAGAGCACGCGCCCGCCAGGCAACTCCGAGCGGTACACCGTACGCTCGCCCGCCATGGCAGTCCCCGTCCCGACCGCGCAGCACAGTGCGAGCACCACCGCTCGCCGCCGACGCCTGCGCTCATCAGTGGTGGCCGCCACGATGCCCGTAGCCCATTCCCGAGAACCCGCCGTGGCCCATGCCGTACCGCTGGCCGCTGCGATAGCCGGCATCGCCATGACCATTCCCATACGGGGTGCTGTACCCTGTTGGGCGGTAAGCAACAGGATGCGTCGGAACCACGGTACACCCGCCGAGAACCACGCCACTGAACAATCCGAGCACCACCAAACCAGACCGTTTGCGCTTCATTCACGACTCCGAGCCCTCCAGACAAGGACGCTCTACGCATGGTAGGAGCCGGCTGCAGCGTGATGGTTCCGCCGCGCATCCGCTTGACAGGCACCGGCTCACCGTCCGTGGCCTGGCGGTGCTGGATCAGTACCCATGAAACCAAGCGAAACTGTTTGAATGACAGCACGTCAGGCCCTGCCTTCCGACCGCGCCGAGACCGCGGTCGCGCCGCCGCGGTCCGGACAGGACGGCGAGGATGGCGATCTCACCGACATGCTGGGGGAACTGCGTGTGCTGTTGCCCACCGCACAACTGCTGTCCGCCTTTCTCATCGCGGTGCCGTTCGCTCCGGGCTTCGCCGCGCTGGTGGGTGCGGAGAAGAATGTGTTCCTCGCCACCTTCCTGCTCTCGATCGCGAGCTTGGTGCTGTTGTCCGCGCCCGCAGTGCAGCACCGGTTGCTGCGCCCGCTCACCGACCGCGCCGCCTTCAAGGCACTCGCCACACGGCAGATCGTCGTCGGCGCTTTCGCGCTGGCGCTGGCGCTGGTGTCGGCAACCCAGGTCGTGTTGTCGGCCGTGCTCGGGCACATGGTGGGCAACGTGGCGGCGGCGGCGATCGGGCTCTTGACCGTCGGCGTCTGGTGTATCTTGCCGAGACGATGGCGAAGTCGGGGAATTGTTTGAATCTGCGCCGGTCCAACATGGGCAGCTTGAAAGGAACAAGGCATGGGAATCCTCGATCGACTCTTCGGCGGCCATCATGGCGGCGGCCACCACGGCGGCCGTCGTCAAGGCGGCCACCATGACGGGTATCGCGACGATGACTACCGTCAGCCGTACGGCGGAGGCACGGGTCTTCCGCCCTCGAACCCGCCGGCTGGCGCGCAGCAGGTCGCTTGCCCCGCGTGCCAAGTATCCAATCCAGCAAGCGCGCGCTTTTGCCAGCAGTGCGGCGCATCTCTCGCGCCCCGCGCCTGCACCCAGTGCGGCGTGGCGCTTGGCGCGGGCGCGAAGTTCTGCGCCGGATGCGGTAAGCCGGCGGCATGAAGCACGTCGAAAAAAGCTGGGCGAATGCCCGGCTTCTTGTGCGGATCATCGGTCGGCTCGCGCCGATACTACGCTCACGCGGCCGTCGGGGCTGGCGCTGAAGGAATTCCGTGGAGACACTGCGCTTTGTGGCGGGTCGATGGGCCGCAGGAGCAGCCGCCAAAGACGACGACTTCAACGGCCAGGCTCTCATTCTGCGGGCCAAGAGGCAAGCCATGCTGGCCTCGAACATTGCCAACGCGGACACGCCCGGCTACAAAGCAACGGACCTCAATTTCAGCGCCGCGCTGCGGCGCGCTCTGGACAATCAGTCCGCGCAGACGAGTTCCGGCGAAGGCTACGTGGGTGCCGCGGACTTTCAGCTCAGCACGGCGTCCCTGGTCCAGTACCGGCAGCCTGCGCAGTCCAACCTTGACGGCAATACGGTGGACATGGATCTGGAGCGCGCTGAATTCGCGCAGAACGCGATCCTCTATCAGGTGGCTCTCAACGCGCTCAATGATGAACTAAAAGAGTTCAAGCTAGCCTCGTCCGATCCTCGGCGTTGAGGCTGACTGGAGTTGTGACAGCGAGATCTGCTGCCGTCATTTCGGCAACGGGATCATCGGACCAGTGACCACGAGCGCGCCGTCGAACCGGTCCGCCCGGAAGATGACGCGATCGCCCGCTTTCACGCGCAGCACGACGGTCGGGTGGTAGTAGCGGAAGACGGTGCGCTTGCCAGGCAGACGCAGGTACGGAATCGGTTCGTGCTGCAGCTCGACCGTCCCGCGCTCCGGATCGATCTTGACGATTTCGCCGCGCAGGGGATCGGACGGCAACGGCTCGGCCATTCCGGCCGACGTGGCTGTCGCCGCTGCGGCAGTGCCCAGGCTTTGCAGCAAGAGACGGCGCTTCATCATGTGACCCCCATCAGACGTTTTGCGCGGCGGCTTCCGGGGCCGACTGTCCCGGCGGCAGCGCTCCCTTGAATTCATAGGTCAGCAGTCGCAGGGCGTTCATGACGACCAGCAGCGTCGACCCTTCGTGGAACAGCACGGCCGTGCCGATGTTCAGTCCGAGGATCGTCGAAGGAATGAGCACGGCGACGACGCCCAGGCTCACCCACAGGTTCTGCCGGATGACCCGGCTGGTGCGCCGCGACAGCCCGACGGCGAATGGCAGCTGCGCCAGGTCGTCGGCCATCAAGGCCACGTCGGCGGTCTCCAGCGCGACATCTGAGCCGGCCGCACCCATCGCGATGCCGACCGTTGCGTTGGCCATCGCCGGCGCGTCGTTGACGCCGTCGCCCACCATCGCCACCTTGCCTGCGTCCACGCGCAGCGCCTTGATGGCGCCCACCTTCTGCTCGGGCATCAGATCGCCCTGCGCTTCGGTGAGACCGACGCTCCTGGCGACCGACTCCGCCACACGCTGGTTGTCGCCTGAAATCATGATCAGGCGCTTGATCCCCAGTTCCTGGAGCTGGCGCATCACGGTGGCGGCTGCCGGGCGCGGGGTGTCCATGACCCCGAGAACACCGAGATAGCGCTCGCCGACGCGCAGCACCATGGTGGTCCGGCCGTCGGCCATCAGCCGCTCGTTGGCAGACCTCAGCTCGGCCGGCATCGGTTGGCCGGGCACTTCATCGAACAGCGCCGCCTTGCCCAGGTGCACCTCCTCTGAGCCCAGGCGCGCCTTCACGCCGCGCCCGGTGATGCTCTGCAGCCCATCGATGCGCACCTGCTGCGGCTTGCCCTGCAGCCGCTCGCGCGCGCCCTGCACAATGGCACTGGCCAGCGGGTGGTCGCTGTGCTCCTCCACCGCCAGCGCCACCGCCAGCAGTTCCTCCTCGCCGCCTGGCTGCGCGGGCACCACGTCCACCAGGCGCGGCTTGCCTTCGGTGAGCGTGCCGGTCTTGTCGAAGGCGATCGCCGTCAGCGTGCCCAGGTTCTCCAGCGGCCCGCCGCCCTTGACCAGCACGCCGCTGCGGCCCGCCCGGGCCACGCCGCTGAGCACCGCGCTGGGCACCGAGATGGCCAGCGCGCACGGACTGGCGGCCACCAGCACGGCCATCGCGCGGTAGAAGCTGGCGCTGAAGGGCTCGTCGATCACCAGCCCGGCGAACATCAGCAGCACGACGAGCACCAGCACCGCCGGAACGAAGATGCGTTCGAACTTCTCGGTGAAGTTCTGGGTCGGCGAGCGCTGGGTCTCGGCCTCGGTCACCAGCTTGACCACCCGTGCCATGGTCGACTCGGACGACCGCCGGGCGACCATCACCTCGAGCACTCCGCTGCCATTGATGGTGCCGGCAAACACCCGATGCGCGGCCGCCAGCTTGTCGAAGCCCTGGAGCGCCTGCTCGCGGTCGTCCACCGGATGCTTGTCCACCGGAACGCTTTCGCCGGTGACCGGTGCCTGGTTCACGCTGGATTGCCCTTGCACGACAAACCCGTCGGCGGGCAGCCGCTCGTTGGGACGCACGATCACCACGTCGCCCACCTGCAGCGCCTCGACGCGGACTTCTTCGACCCGCGCGTCCTCGCGCCGCACCTGCGCCGTTTCGGGGGCCAGCTTGGCCAGCGCCTCGATCGCCTTGCGGGCGCGGCCCATCGCGTAGTGCTCCAGCGAATGCCCGAGGCTGAAGAGGAACAGCAGCAGACCGCCTTCGGCCCACTCCCCCAGGGCCGCCGCGCCTGCAGCGGCCACCAGCATCAGCGTGTCGATCTCGAAGCGCTTGGCGCGGATGTTCTCGATCGCTTCCCTCAGCGTGTAGTAACCGCCGAAGACGTAGGCCGCCACGTACAGGCCCGTGCTGACGACCTGTGGCGCCAGGCCGCGCCATTCGAGCAGCCAGCCGACGAGGACGGCGGCGCCGGCCAGCAGCGCGAACACGAGTTCGGTTCTTTCGCCGAAGAGGCCGCCGCCATGTTCATGGCTGTGCCCGGCATGCCCGGCTTCGTCGGCGTGCTCCGCGCCGTGGTCGTCTGCGCCATGGTCATGCGCTTTGGCGGCGCCGCTTTGGGCCACCGTGCCGGCCGGGCGGCGGCCGTGTTCTTCCTGATGATCGCGATCGTGCTGGTGATCCTTGTCGTGGCCATGAGTGTGACCGTCACGGTGGTCATGGCTGTCAGGGGCCGTGCCCGCCGGCTCCTGCGCCCGCGCACTCGGTTGCGGATCGAGGCCCATCTCGCGCAAGGCCTCGTCCAGCTTGCCCGCAGTCGTCTGTTGCCGGTCGAATTCGATGCGCACGGCGCCGCCTGCCGTGACCTCGGCTTCGACCACACCCGCCAAGGCCTCCACCCGGGAGGTGAGCGTGCGCGCGGCGCGGGCGTGCAGCGTGGACGTTCGCAGCAGCAGGTGCCCGAAACGGTCGCTCAGCTGCGCACCGGCCGCATGCGCCAATTCCCGCACGCGGCTGAGGGACAACACCTTGGGGTCGTAGTGAATGCACAGTTGGGCCGCGGCTGCCTCCTGTGCGTCGGCAACATGCACCGTGGAAATGCCCTCGCGGCCCGCCAGCGCCTGCACCAGCCGCTGCACGCACGGGTCCTGCACCTCGGTCACCGACGGCAGCAGCAGGGGGATGTCGAGTCTGAGTTTCAGCGGTTCGGCCATGTCGTTCTCCTTGTTCATTCACCGCTGGAGCAAGCTGCATCCCGGCGCAGGGCATTTGGCTCAGCCGGTGCTGCACGCAGCACGGCAACGGGCTGGCATGGTGCCATGGTGCCTCTATCCCGTCACCTTTACCGCGACGCACGGTCGCCCAGGCCGGGCTCGCGAACGGCCCTCGCCTGGACCAGCAGGTCCAGCTCGGCCCGGTAGGCGCGGGTCTGCACGCCGAACGCCCCGAGCAGGGTGGGCGCGAGGTTGTCGTGCGAATAGCTCTTCGACGCGGTCTGCTGCAAGGCGGCGCGGCTGACACCCAGGCGTTGCTGTGCGCCTGCCGACAACCAGGCGATCATCGGAATGCTGGTCTGCTCGGCGGGAGCCACGATGCGCGGCAGGCCGTGCAGGTAGACCCCCTTCTCGCCCAGGGACTCACCGTGATCCGACGCATAGAGCAGGACGCTGTCGACCCGGTCGGCCTGCGCGGCCAGCACATCGATGGTCTGGGCCAGGATCTCGCTCGTGTACACGATGCTGTTGTCGTAGGTGTTGCGCAAGGCGTCCTGGCTGCAACGCTGGATCTCGTTGGTGTCGCAGGTGGGCTCGAATCGGCGAGACGAGGGCGGATAGCGCCGGTGGTAGGCCGGCCCGTGGCTGCCTTTCATGTGCAGCACGGTGAGGCCGTCTTCGTCCACGAGCGCTCCAGCGCCGGCCGAGCCCGCCAGCCCTTCGCGCAGGCCCCTCACGAGCACGCCGTCCAGGCACTCGCGCCCGTCGCACAGCCCGGGATCGGTGTTGCGTGACAAGTCCACGCTGGGCACGCGCTGGCACACCCCCTTGCATCCGGAGTTGTTGTCGAGCCAGCGGACCGATACCCCGGCACGAGCGAGAACGTCGAGCACGTTCTCGCGCGCCCCGGCCGCGGCCACCGAGAAGCGCTCGGCGCCCAGATCCGAGAACATGCAGGGCAGCGACGTTGCAGTGTCGGTACCGCAGGCCGTGACGTCGGAGAAGTACACCACGTCCTTGCCAACGAGGGCCTGGTTCGTCGGGCGGCCGTAGCCGCCGAGAGAAAAGTTCGCGGCCCGGGCCGTCTCGCCCACCACCAGCACCACCCGCAGCGGTCTGGCCTGCGGCGGCGCGCGCCGGGCATCCTCACCCACCCGCGTCAGTTTCCGGTCTGCCCGACTGCGCTCCTTCCACAGGCCGTAGAAGCCGTTGAGAACATTGGTGGGCGTCAGCACGTGCCGCAGTTCGCGCTGGTTGCGCGCGGCGCTGGCGTAGTCGCCGTAGAACGCCGCGGCGAAGGCCAGCGCCAGACCGATCGTCAGCGCGGCGTGCCTTGCGACGCCCATGGCGGCCGCGCGCCACGAGACGAATTCGATGCGCAACACGACAACCAGCGCGGCGGGCAGGAGCCCGCGCAGCGCCAAGTCGATCAGCAACGGCACGGAAGCCAGATCGCCGGCCTCGCGCCAGTCGGTCTGCAGCACATTGCGAATCATGCCTTTGTCGATCAGGATGCCGTAGCTGCCGATGAAGTGCGCTGCCGCCGCTGCCACCAGCAGCAATACGACGACTGCGGGCTTGGCGAGCCGAGGCCAGCACAGCAGCCGTACCATCAGGCTCAACAGTGCCCACAGCACCAGCGCGAGTCCTGCCAGGGCGAACACGCTGCGCAGCGACGAGTCGTCACGGCCCGCCCACAGCGTGCGCCAGAAGACCGTGTTGTCGATGGCGAGCATCCACAGGCCGGCCAGCCAGGACAAGCTGGCGGTGGGGATTTGACGGGGGAACGTCATGGCGTCCGTGCGGCGAGCTCTATGGGCTGGGCCCCTTTTGCCCGCCGCCTGCCTTGGACGCCTTCGACGTGGGACGCTTGTTCCGGAAGCGCTCGCCGAGCCGATGAGCGTACTTCTGTGGCACCGGCACCGACGGCTTGGGCTTGCGACGCGGCCACAGCCAGTACAGCCCGAGCGCAATCACGACGATGGCGATCCAGATCAGCAGCAGCGTGAGCGCCACCGGGCCATGCATCAAGTGACGAAACACCGGACTTCGGGCTCAAGTCGTTTGAAGTTCGAGCTTGCATTCGTTGATGACCTCCTGGCCGACGTCCATCGAATGGTGGCGCTCCTTGTCGTCCAGTGGCATCAGCGAACCCTTGACCATGTGCACCGTCCGGAACGCCGCCCCCCACGACCGCTGCAAAAAGGAAGGCGCAGGTCGGCACTAACGCCCAGCGAAGCGGGCGCTCCTTGGTCGTCGCCGACAGGGGCGTGGTCGTGCCCCGCGCTCATCGCCCGACCCTCGCGTGCGGCCGAACCGGGCAGGCCTGCTGCCGCGTCATCGGATCGGCTCGGCCGAGGCTATGTCCAT
>NZ_RCHJ01000029.1 GCF_004011805.1 Piscinibacter defluvii | reverse complement strand
CGCGCCAGCCCCAACACCAACCACCACTGGGATCAACCCACTCGGAATTCAAGAGAGGCAGGAAGAACAACCCGCTCCGAGCGCGGACAGCGTCGTCGCCAGCTTCGAGGCCGGCATCATCACCTTGAAGCGCGCCTGGATTGGCGTGTGCATCAAGTTCGCGATGCAGGACCGCTCGGCCCGCATCACGCACTGGTCGCCGCATGCATTCAAGGCACTCGTGGACGCGCTGCAGGCCTACTTCGAGCAGCTCGGCATGAACGCGTTCATGATCCGCGCCAACGACGATCCGACGCTCGTAGCGTCGCTCCCCGCGCGCCACCCGTACCACACGCTGCTGTCCGACCGGCCGAAGCTGAGCGACGACGAGATCGGCACCGCGGGTCTCAAGACCGGCATCGGCGAGGCCGAGTTCGAGGCCCACGGCAACACCTTCGAGTTGCGCCCCCTCTACGGCGATGGCCACCGCGCGAGCATCTGGCTGCACGAGTACACGGCGCTCAGCCTGCTCGGCTACCTGCGCGAGTACCTGAAGGTCGCGGACACGCTCTCCGGGCCTGCCGCCGGCAATGCCTGAGCGGGCCGCTTCGGGGGGCTCGGCGAGCGTGCCCGTCTGGAAGCGCCGGCTGCCGATCGTCCTGCTCGGCCTCTCCTTCATCGCCCTCGGCGCTTGCGTCGCGTACTGGGGCGTGTGGGAGTCGCGGGGCGGGCGCTATGGGGGCTCTCCAGTCACCGTCATCATCGGGCCAGCCACCAGGTGGACCGCTGCCAGTCTGGCCGGCTTCGGCATCGCGCTGCTCGGCGTCCTACTGCGGCGCACCTGGGCCGTCGCCACGTGGATGACCGTCTGGCTGTGCCTGTCGGTCGCGATCAACTTCGCCGAACCCCTGCTCTGTGCCCGTGTCGACCGGGCCACGTCGGTCTGCCGCTAGCTCCCGGCACAATGTGCCCATCGTTTACGGCATCCAGAAGAACACGGACATGGCGCGTTTCCTGAACACCAGCGGAGTGACGTATCACCTGGAGGAACTCATCAAGGGCGCGCGCGACCGCGTGATCCTGATCAGTCCGTTCCTCAAGCTCAACGACCGCATCAAGGAACTCTTGACCGACAAGGATCGGCTCAAGATCGACGTGCGCATCGTCTACGGCAAGAGCGAGCTGGCGCCGGCCGAGGTCGAGTGGTTGAAGGGCATGCGCTTCGTTCGCACCTCCTTCTGCAAGAACCTCCACGCGAAGTGCTACCTCAGCGAGGAGGCCTGCATCGTCACCAGCCTGAACCTCTACGAGTTCAGCCAGGTGAACAACAACGAGATGGGCATCCTGGTCACGCGCACGCAGGATCCCGAGCTCTACCGCGACGTCTACGAAGAGGCGCAGCGGCTGATCCGCGTCAGTGAAGAGGTGCGCATTTCGATGGAGCGGGTCGAGCCTGCCGGCCAGGACGACGCGCCGGACGCCGAAGCGGGGTTCGAGAAACTGACCACCGCCAAGCTGGCCGCCAAGCTCGGCATGAGCACCAAAGACCTCTTCGACAAGCTGCTCGCGCTGGGCCTGGTCGAACTCAAGGCCGAGCACCCCAACCGCCACTACATCACGCCGGCCGGCAAGCAGGCTGGCGGCGAGTGGCGCCCCGGCGCTGGCGGCGGCTACCTGCTGTGGCCCGCGGCGCTGCAGCTCTCGGACCGCTGAACGCGACGCCGATGAACGCTGCTGTCGAGTGGTACCACGGCACTGACGCCAGGTTCACCGACTGGCAGTTTCCGCCGCCGCCGCTGCCCGAGAAGAAGGGCCTGCGCCCGCACTCAGCCGTATTCCTCACCAGCGATCTCACGCTGGCCAGCGCCGCCGGCCAGCACCTGTGTACGGCACAGCTTCAGCCATCGGCGCGCATCCTCGACCTGCGCCGGCTCAGCGCCGAATCCGACACGATGCGCCAGGCCGTCGGCCGCGCCGAACTTGGAAACCATTGCCTGTGGACGCATTCCGTCGTGGACTGGTGCGTTGGCTGGAACTCCGGCGAGACGATGCGCTTCGCGCCCGACCGCAGCGCCTTCAGCGCCCGGTTGGCGAGCCTCATGCCCCCTGCCGAGCTCGCCAAGGCAGGTAGTCGTGCACCCAAGCACCAGGCCGCGTGGCTCGAGCTCCAGAACCTCACCCGCGACTGGATCGAACTGATCGCCGTCACAGGCCGCGACCTGGGCTACGACGCTCTGCTGGCCAACGAGGTCGACCGCCACCGCCCCGGACCACCGATCGCCTGTCCTCTGTTGATCGCGCTCAACGCGAAGGCGCTGACGTCGCCGAACTGGATCTTCGGGTCGCGCGGACGCTGAAGCGGCGCGCTGCGCCGCTTTGCGCGCGATCACCCGCCGTTGGCCACGCCGCGGCCGGGCGATCGCACCTCGGCCTGGGGGTCGCGTTCCTCGTCCAGCTCGATCACCTGCTGGTAGCACACCCGCACCGAACGCAGGCCGTAACGCCGCAGGAACGCGGCCGCGGCTTCCTTGAGTTCGGGACGCAGCACCTTCTCGTCGAACGCAATGCCCCCGTGTGCCGCCACCTGCCGCGCGGCCTCGGTGAACACCCCGTAGAAGTCGCGCCGCTCCACCGACAGCTGGGTGCGCAGCCAGGCGCCGCTGCCGTTGCGCGCGTGGATGCCGATGCCGCTGCGCCGGCGCTTGGACTGCGGGCTGCGCGCATAGGTCAGGCCCCGCACGCTGCCGTCCTTGCGGAACAGCCCCGTCGCGGTCGTGACCAGCGTTTCACCACGTTCGTTGTTCATTCGTCGATTCCTACCGCGCGTGCCCTGACCCGTGTTCCGTCGATCGGCACGTCGCTCGCATCGTGCGCAACGCCGAAGTCAGGTACTCGCGCGACCGTGCCACAGAGATGCTTGGGCACCAGCGCGGAAACTCACGGATCGTCCGGTCGCCGTAAACCTTGAGCACGGCGCTGCGGAAGTCGTAGCAGATTGCACGGCGCGGGAAGGTCTCCACGCGACGCCAATGTCTACCCGTGCGGTTGAGCGGCATCATTTCGACCACCCGCTACTCGCCCGCGGCTTCCCAGGCCTGGGGCGTCGCGAGCCGCGATCCCCAGCCGAACATCGAGCCGAAGCGCATCGCCTCGCGCTGCGCCGGCGTCACGCCGCGCTCGGCGTTCAGCTCGTCGGCCGTCGCTTCGGTCTCCACCGCGTAGCAGCCCGGCACGCCGCGCTTGACCGCGACGATGCGGGCCTTGGTCGCGGCCAGGCCGTCCGAGTTGTCGATGAAGGCCAGCGGCGGCAGCCCCTTGGTCTCGAGCTCGAGGTCGAGCGTCGGGTCCGCCTCGGCGGTCGTCTGGATCTGCACTCGTCTTCTCCTTCGGAGTTGTCCTGAGTGCAATTTCCCACCGAATGGCCCCGTGTCAACCTTCCTCGCGGCGGCCCGCAGATCGCGCCATCAGAAACGCTCGCGCGCGATCGACGACGGGATGCTCGCCGTCCTCGTAGGGTGCGCCGTGGCCGTCGCGGCCGGCGTCCTCCAACAGGTCGGCCACCAGCATCGCGGTCGCGTCGTCGGTGCGAATGGCGAACTCGCAGTGCAGGCATGCCACCGGGCAGTGGGGCCGGATGCAGCGCGCCGGCACATCCCTGCTCATTGCTCGTCGCCCGGGTCGCAGTTGCCGCACTCGACTTCGTCGCCGAGGTCGCACAGGCTGCACTTCGTCGCGCCGCAGTGGGGGCAATCGCTCAAGCCAGGCGGCTCGCCGGCCCGGCTGCGCGCGCGCTCGGCCGCGGTGGAACCGCAACCGCTGCAGTCGTCGTCGCTCTCGCGGTAGTTCATGGTCAAGCTCCGTGCGCCCGGGCTTGCCCCAGGTGCGTCAAGGGCCTCCATCGCAAAGGCCAGCAGCCGTTCAGTCCGGTGCCTTGCACAGCGGGTGCGCCGGGCCGGACCGCGAGGCCAGCGCCGCGATCTCGCGCGCGAACTCCGGATCATCGGCCGACACGCTCCAGGCATAGGCACC
This sequence comes from Piscinibacter defluvii, assembly GCF_004011805.1. Taxonomy (GTDB): domain Bacteria; phylum Pseudomonadota; class Gammaproteobacteria; order Burkholderiales; family Burkholderiaceae_C; genus Piscinibacter; species Piscinibacter defluvii. The sequence goes on along the minus strand of NZ_RCHJ01000029.1, from coordinate 52,960 downwards.
GAGTGCGGCCTGCGCGTGCTTGTCCTTGAGCTTGACCAGGAAGAACTCGTCGGGCTGGCCCACGGCGCCCCACTCCAGCGCGCCGATGGCTTCGAGGGTGTCGAGCGCCGCCTGCACCTCGGGCGCCCATCGCCGGAACGTGCCGGCGTGGCCCGGGACGGGGGTGAGCTTGCGCAGGTTCACGACGGCGTACTTGCCGCAGCCGTCCGGGTTCTCGTTCCGGTCCATCCTCATCGTGTTCTCCTTTGCTGAGGTGCTGATGTGGGTTCAGTTCGACGCCGGCGCCGTGAAGGCCTCGGCGCCGTTGTGTTCGTCGGCATGCCAGCGCTGAAACAGCGCGAGCTTGTCGCCGGCGCGCTGCTCGATGGCGACGCGATCGAGGCCGAATTGCTGCTGCACGAAGGTCATTGCCGCGGACACGTCGCCCATCTCCTTCTGCATCCGGTCCTTCAACGATCCCGCGCCGTCCGGATGCTCGTCGGTGTGGAAGTACGCGAGCTTCTTTGCCGTCACCTGCGCCAGCTCACCCAGTTCCTCGAGCAGCTTGGCCAGCCCGTTCGCCGTCATCGGCATGCGTGTCTCCTTGCAGTTGATCGCCGGCCCGCGCACGGCCGACCGCCTCGACCGCCGGCACAGCCACGATATGCCGTGGCCGCGCGGCGAGCCACCGTAAATGCCGGCGCCCCGCCCCCCTGAAACCTCCGGTCGGGCCCGGCGCCCCGAGCGTTCATCCGCCCACCCAGGTCCTCATGCAGTGGTGCCAGGCGCTGATCGCGTCCGTCTGGTTGTCGACCACCAGCTCCAGCCATTCGGCCAGCTCGGCCGAGGCCTCCTCGCTCGGCTCCTCGAACAGTTGCAGGTCGTAGGGAACCTTGGGCAGCGAAAGCTGGCCCGCGTTGCGCCGCACCCAGTCGTGCATCACGCCGATGCGCTTCTCCGCGGTCCTCCCGGTCGGGTGCTGACGCCGCGCGGAAAAGTCCCACGCCATCGAGTCGACGCTCGCGATGCGCGGGTGGTCGCTGAGGAAGCGCAGCGCATCGCCCTTCACGCCGAACAAGTGCAGGCCCACGCCGGCCGGCAGCTCCCGGTCCAGCGCCTCCACGACGGCCAGGATGCCGTTGGGCCCGTGCACATGGCGCCTGCACATCGAGCCCACGCCCATCAGCGACGGCCAGGCGGCCAGGGGCAGGTGATCCAGCGACCAGCGGTAGTGGTCGACCTCCCAGCCCTGGATGACCGGCATGGGGTCCGGCAGCCCGCGATCGCGCGCCTGCATCCTCACCTCGGACAGCAAGCGGCAGGTTTCCGCGAGCCGGAACATCACGTCGATCTTCGACGACGCGATCTCCGGCTCGACGCACTGGTCCCAGCTCGCGTACCAGGCCCAGGGCCAGCTTTCCACCAGGTCGAGATACTGCTCGATGGTCCACGGGTAGCCGCGGTAGCGCGACATTGCCACGAAGCCCGCGCTGTCCAGCGCCGCATCCAGGCCGGCGAACTGCACCGGATCCGGCTTGCGCACGCTGATGACCTCGCCGTCCTCGTCGCGCACCATGAACGCGTTGGTGCTGAAGAGCACGCTGTAGCCGGCGTTCCTGGCGGCCTTGAGGATCTTGCCGCCCGGTGTCGGGATGCCCACGCGCAGCAGCGGCCCGGGTCGGCTGGCCGGCGCGCTTTCCTCGACGTCGGCTTCGGGGGCCTCCAGCACCTCGTAGCCCATCACACGGTCTCCGGCAGTTCGCGCTGCGTCGCGCCCACCGCCTTGGCAGCCTCGGCGCCGGCGACCTCGCGCACGGCAAAGCCCACCGGCATGCGCACGGTCGTTTGCATGAACACGAACAGGTGGAACTGGTTCGCGGTGTCGCACAGCCGCGACTCGGCGGGATAGAGCTCGAAGCCCTCGTGCTCGGGCCCGACGATGGCGTTCTTGATCGCCTGCAGCTCGCGCCAGTCGCGGATCACGTCGCGGTCGCGGCGCTTGATGGAGAGCCACGCGACGTCGCCCAGGTCCGGGCCGAACGGCGCCTTGATCAGCTGCACGTTGACCTGATGCGTCTCGCTGAGGAAGACCGAGTGCTGGCGCAGGACGCGCACTTGGCGCTGCGCGGTCGCGAGGTCGACGCCGAAGCGCTTGGCGATCGCCGCGGCGTCGAGCGCGCTCTCGGGCAGCTCGGCCGCGTAGAAGGGAGCGAGCTTGAGTGGCGCCGCCGGCGCGGCCTGCTGCTCGGCGTGTTCCAGAGCGCAAGCCCACGCAGCGAAGGCTGTCGAGCGCGCCGGCCCGACCAGCCGCGGCGCGTCGTCCGGGTGGCTCAGCGTGAAGGCATAGCTCGCTTCGCGCTGCACGGGGCCCGGCGTGCGCTGCACGCTGTAGCCCTTGGCCTTGAGCGCCGCGATCGCGGCGTGAATGTCGTTGGTGTCGAAGTCGGTCATGCGAGATGCCCGTCAGGTCCGTTGTTGGACCTTCAGGATCTCGCGGGCCTCCGCTTCTTCAACCCCGCCCGCCGGCTGCTCCCCGCGACGGCGCGGCGCGGGCGTCAGCGCGCCGGCACTCTGAACTCGCTGGTGCTGGTCCAGCTCTCCCCGAGCTCGTCGTAGGTCGAGCTCGCGATCCGCCAGCGCGACAGGTCGCGCCACTCCTTGCCCAGCAGGTTCCTGCATTGGGCGCCGAGGCCTCCCATCTGGCTGATGCGCAGCTCGTGGCCACGAGGCAGCTCGTGGAGGAGCTGGTAGAGAGGCTGCGGGCCTGCTTGCGCAGCGTGTTCGTCGGCCATGCCGCTCATCCCTGCCTTCGCGCCTTCACGCACGCCTGCATGCCCTCGGCGAACGCACGCGCGCCACCGTTGGCGGGGTGCCGCACTGCCGCCGCTGGCGTGACGCCGAGCCTCGCCAGCTGCTCGGCAGCCTTCTTGCCCACCGCGATCACCTGGGCCTTGGGGTACGCGGCCAGCAGGACCTGGAGCGCTTGCTTGCCGAGCCCGAGTTCACCATCCGTTGGCGTGCGGTTTGTGCTCGGGCTCCCGATCACGAAGGGATGCAAGGGCACCGCGTTCCACATCACCACCTGCTCGGCGATCTGCAGGGCATAGAGCGACCGCCATACCAGCGTGGCTGAAGGCTCGGCGAACGGGGCTTCCCGCGTGGTCAGCCTCGAACCCTGCTCGTCCACCCGCGGCACCGCGCCTTCGACCACAAGCCGCTCGCTGGTGAAGGCCAGGCCGGTGTGGCGCATGCCCTGCCAGCCAGGCGCTTCGCCGCAGAGGATGAAGCGCGCGTCGCAGTCGAGGTGGCGTGCGAGCCGCGCACGCTTGGCTGCGGGCCCGTTCGTGTCCAGGTCATCCGCGCAGATGTCGGCCCAGGGGTTGAACAGCCCAGGCCACCCGCTCGGCAGCGAGCCGATCAGCTCGAGCACCAAATGTTCCTGGCTCACGACAGCCCTTGGTTGGCACAGGTGCCCTGTGCCGCGAACGTGTGGCGCGCCACTGCCTCGCCGTTGATGCACGCCAGCTCGATCGAACTCCCTGGTGCGAGCGGGTCCGTCCGGCCCGGCCAGGCCTCGGCCGTGAACCGGCGCATCCACGCGAGGTACTGGGCGTAGGTCTCCGGCGGTTTGCCTGCGAAGTTCGTGCCGTTCAGGTTGTGGAAGATCACGGACATGCTCGTCTCGTCGCCCAGCCAGATCCACTCGCCTTCGGCATCGCGGATCTCGTGCGTGTAGTCGCGGTCTCGCGCCATCGTCGCCTCGCTTTCCATCGTCGACTCGCTCCTTTCGTAAGCGAGTCTCGCGCGACGGCGGCCAGCTTCAAGTCCCCCGCGGTGTGCACCGGCACGCATGCACCCGCAGGGGTGCCATCTTTCCGGTGCCGCGGCGCTACAAGGGGCGCGCCAGCGGCATGAGGGCCTTGCCGCCGTCGGCGTCGCCCCATGTGACCTGGACGCGACCGTCGAGCAGCAGGACGTCGGAATCGCCGGCCAGCCGCTCGACTGCAAGGCACTGCTCATCGGTGAGCCGATAGTACGGCCGGCGCAGACGCGCGGTGAAGGCCTTGCTGTCGCCCTTGTGGACCTTGTTGGGCAGGGTCGTCAGGCGCTCCATCAGCCGCCGCGGCGTGGGCTTGGTGGCGACGACTGTCGTCGGCATGGGTCGCCTCACCGACCCACCACGGCCAGCTGCTCTGCACGACCGGCGAGCACCTGCAGCGCAAGCTGCCACGTCGTCTCGGTCAGCGCATCCACGGTCGTGTGCGACAGGGGCTTCCTGCTCGCGTGCACCTGAAACGTCGCGGTGTGCCCGTCGACCTCGATCCTGACTTCCGTCACCGCGCGCTGCAGGCCCAGCGCCAGGCGCTCCGGGTCGCCGAGAGGCTTGCTGTCGGCCGCGCTCCCGCTCCCAGCCCCTTCACGCACGCCGTGCGCGACCATCGAACCGCTGAAAGATGCCGGCAGCCAGCCGCGCGCGAAGCCGAACAGGCCGGCCGCCACGCGGACGACATTCACCCCCCCTGAACCGCTGCTCGCCACCGCCTCGGGCAGCGGCCTGCCGCTCAGCTCGAACTCGGCGTAGTCGCCCAGGTGCACGAGGTCGGGATTGAGCTTCTGCCCCTCGACGTAGAACCAGGTGTCGAACTCGGCCTTCACGGCTGCGGCCGGCACTTCCTGCGCGCCGGCGAGCACCGTGATGCCCTTCGCCTGTGCCAGACGGGTGATGGCCGCGACGATGCCGGCGTAGGCCTGCTCGCTCGGCCCAGCCCCCTCCTGCCGCTTGAAGGCAAGCTGCAGCGGCCGCGTGCGGCCGGCCAGCGCGTCGCGCGCGGCGCCGTCCAGGCCGACCACCTCGGTCACGAGGCCGGTCTCGGCATCCTTCGGAAGGGCGTCACCCGCCTGGGCCACCCCACAGAACGCCATCGTCAGGACGATCGTCAGCGTCAGCGCAACGTGCTTCATCTTCGGCTCCCATGTCGGACTGATGCAGTATCCCCGTGCGGCCCGGCGGCACAACCCCAAGTGGCACCCCAGCTGCACTCGGCGCGAGATTGGCACCTCCGGCGGTCGCCTGTCCAACCGAAAGTCGGGTTCTACGACCCCCCGAAACCTCCCCTTCCCGCCTGCTGCCACCGATCATCGGCGGCGCTCCAACATCAGGCCGCCGCCAGGTCGAAGAGGTCCGCTTGACGCGGGTACCGCACGGTCAGCCTGGCTGCCAGCTCGTCGGCGCTGCGCTGACCGTGGAGGTCGTGCCGCTGGCGCCATTGCGATCGCCGCAGGATCTCGTCCACCCGCGCCGACTGGCCTTTCGCCGGCCGAACGATGCCGAACGACAGATAGGTTTCGTAGCCGGCCGTCCAGTAGCCGCTCAGCATGGGCCTGTTGCCCAGCATGCGCTCGAGCTCGAAATCGAGGAACAGCCAGGCCGCCTCTTCGTCGATCTCGCTCTCCCCCTCAACGTCGACCACAGCTCTTCCGCTGGCCAGCGTGCGCAGCCCAGGCCCGCACGTTTCGGCGAAGTCCTCCCACGCGGGATTGCGCAGCCCTGTGACCTCCAGCTCCGACGTCACGTCGTCGTTCCAGCCACCCACGAAGATCTTGCCGAGCTTGGGCACCTCCGTCTTGGGGAAGGGCCGCAGCTTCGGGGGCGTCCAGATCGCGCCGTCCTCGACCTCCTTCCAGATGCGCAGCGCGCTGAAGGGCGCGGCAATCGCGTACTGCGACCAGCGCGCGTCGATCGCGATGAGCTGCGCGGCGCTGACGATCGGCACGCCGGAGAGCTTCTGTGCGCTCAGCGTGTAGCGCAGCAGCTCGGCCAGCATCGCCGGCGAGTAGGTGTCGGCGCCGACCTCGATGAACCCGTCGACGATGCTGCGGCCAACGAACTGCCGACGCGACCAGTCGTACTGCGTGAAGGCGATGAAGTCGCGCAGCGCCGCGAGCGGCTCCATGTAGCCGTAGCGCCCGGGGTCCGTCTCGATCATCTGGCGCAGCGACTTGTCCTCACGCACTGCGGTGCAGGCCCAGCAGCCGAAGCGGCTCGAACACGGCTTGGAGTGCTTCTGCATTTCCGCGTCGGCCACCACCACGCAGCTGCTGCCGCCGGCGGCCTGGTAGGTCTGCATGGTCTCCTCGAACGTGCTGTACGCCGGGATGACGCCGGCGTTGGCCAGGCCCAGGTACTGCCACACGTCGTCAACCGTCCAGTCGAGCACCGGCGTGAGTCGCAGGCGCCCTTCCTTGTCGGTCCACAACGACACGGCCTGCTCGCCCCGGCCGCGAACATTGGACGCGCGCACCATCGATTCATCCCTCCGCACCCCTGTCATGAGCACCGGCTTGTTCCAGCCCTTGGCCTGCAGCTCTCGCTCGATCAGCGCGAGCTCGCGCTCGTTCGGCAACCGCTTGAGGTCGGTCTGGCAGTCGCGCCGCGAGTCAGGAAAGGTCGGCAGCGCGCGGCCGCCGATGACACGCACCGGGTATGTGTCCCAGAACGCGGGCTGCGCCACCCGCACGATGGCCGTCACACCGTGCGCCTTCGCGAAGCGCGCCGCCTTGCGGATCTCGCCCGAGACCAGTCGCTGAATCTCGGGGTTCTCGACGCCCACGTCGCTGTGCGCGATGACCACCAGCGGTTGCCGCCCAGCCTTGACCTGGTCGCTCGCCGCCGTCAGCGTCAGGTTGAGCAAGACCGATGAGTCCTTGCCGCCGCTATAGAAAACGACGGCCGGATGGCCGTCTGACATGAATGACCGGATTGCTTCCAGCGCGATAGCTTCCGGAGTTTCGTGTCGAAGGTCGATGAGCTGCTGCATTCGAGGTCCTGGTGTTCCCCAGGATCTCGCCGGCGACGTGGTCTTCAAGGCCTGCGGCACCGACGCCCAACGGCCGCGTGGAACGATTCCTCGCGCCTCGCTCGACACGCTGTTCCACTCGGCCGCCACCGCCTCCCAGGGCACGCCTTCAGCTGGAACACGCGCGCTCGCATAGCTGGTGAAGACTGTTCCAGTGCCTCAGCGGCCCCGCTCTTCGCCTCGAAGCACCTTGACCCACACCACCTTGCGCCCCTCGTCTTCGCCGCGGCGCCGCGGCCGCGCCGCGGAGCCCCAGTGGCCGCCGGCGCTCTTGCCTACCGGATCCCAGCCTGCCGCATAGAGGCTGGCGCCGGTTTCGTCCTCCGAGGTGTACGTGACCAGCCGCCTGTATCCCATCGCCGAGGCCGACTTCGCGATCGCGCCCAGCAACTTGGTGCAGCCGTTGGTCACCGCAGGGTCGACCGCTACGCGCCGCACTTCGGCCGTCAGGCCGTCGTCCAAGTGGCGCGCCACCGGCCTGGCGCACACCGCCACGCCCACCAGGTCCTGGTCTTCCTCGCGGCGCAAGCCCAGAGCGAACTTGTGTCCCTGCACCTGTCCCAGCCGCCGGTGCAGCCGCTCCACCACCTCGTTGGCCTCGCGCAGGCCCACTGGCACCACCTCGAACTCGAAGCGCGGGCGGTTCGCCACAGCACGCCGGATGGCCGACACCGGGTAGTACTCGGCACTCCCAGGACGGCGGGCCAGCTCCACGCGCACATCGCCCGTCGGATGGATCCAGTTCACCTTGCCGGGCCCGACGCCATCGACGACGACGTCGTCGTTAAGGCGGCAGACGCCAGCCGGGTGTTCCGTCAGCGGCGGCGTGCTGTCGATGCGCGAGCGCGCCGCCACAGCATCGCTGAACCGCGTGTACACGGCGCCCGGCAGCTGCAGCATCGCCGCGCCGCCGGCGACCGTGCTACGCACCAACCAGAAGAGGCGAGAGGAAGCGGACGCGATGTCCACCGCCAGCTCGGGGACGCCGCCAGCCCGGGGCGCCATCGTCGTTGAGTTCATGCTTCGATTCCTTCGTTGTCCTCGAGCGGCAGGCCCGTCGCCGAAGCCTTGGCCACTGCCGCTGCGATCAGTTCCTGGTACCGCGCCAGCACACTGTCGCGATCCGTGTGATTCACCTGCAGGCCTACCGAGACTGCGACGTCGCGTCGCACGCATGCGATGAGCTCTGCCTCTTCGGCCGTGGGCGTCACTGTCGGCCAGCCCTTCACGAACAGCAGGTGTTCGGGCAAGCGCGATTCGGCTTCGACGCGCGTCCTGGCGCGCTCCTTGGCCTCCAGCAGCCTTGCGCGAAGGCTCGCATCGAGAAGGTCGGGTGCAACGTCGCCGAGCCAGCGATTGCTCTGGAAACTGAAGGTCGACGCCACCTCTAGCTCCACCATCTCGCGATAGATCTCGTGGTTGTCAGCGCAGTTGCTGGACGCGCGCAGGTCGTGCTCGGAGCCCATCACGCAGAAGGCGCAGGACACCCTCGTGCTCCCGTAGATGCGGTAGGCCTCATGCAGCAGGTCGCCGCGCGAGCGCACGTAGTCGTTGACGTCCTGGCGGCGCCAGCCCAGGATGGCGTTCCAGGTGTGGCCGATGCCGCGCTTGCGGGTGAGGCGCTCGTCGCGCTTCCACGCGGGCATCTGGGCGCGCCTGGCGCTCTCCTCGCGCCGGATGCCGACCGCCGAGACCACGTCCCCATGCGGGAAGCGCCTGCGCATTTCGCGCGCCAGCACCTGGCTCTTCAGCTCGCTGGTGCAGAAGCGCTGGCTTGCGCTGCTCCACGGCATGATGAGCTTGACGCACTCCAGGTCGGCGTAGCGCGCCACGTTGCCGGCCCACCGCGAGAGCCACCGATCCATCATGTCGCCGGCCTGCCGCCGCACGACGACGAGCTCGACGCCCAGCCGCTGCGCCAGGCGCTCGCACACCGGCAGGCTGTCCCGCCACTCGACGCGCCCGAGGTGGGCGTGGATGAGGAAGCGCTGCCCGCTATGGCCCACATCGTCCAGATGCGCGCAAATGCGGTAGGCGAGCGCCTGTGAGTCCCGGCCGCCGCTGACGCCGATGAACACCGGCGCCGCGGCATCCAGCACCGAGCCGACCTCGGGAGGCACCTCGAGCGCGAACCTCGCCGCGCCGTCGGCCAAGCCGAACAGGTCTGCCTGCGCCGGCAACTCGCCGACCTCTTCGGCCCGATGAATCTTGATCACGTTCACCGGGTCAGGCTACGGGCTGCGAGACGCTGTTCAACCCGCAGCCCTCGGTAGACTGACGCGGTCCGCCTCATCGCAAGAGACGATGAACTCGAACCCGAGAACCTGGCCCGTGCAACTGTCGAACGACCACGCCGGCTACCAGCGCCTGGAGCTCAAGCGCCGGCACCCCGACAGCCCCGACTACGAAGTCATCGTCGTGCGCACCAGCGCGCTGCTCGAGCTGTGGTCGCGTGACGTCGGCTACTTCCTTCCGCCCGTCGATCAATGGGCAGCGGACAAGCGCAACGGCATCCGGGACTTCCTCGATCCGGCTGATCCGGGCTTCGCCGAGATGCCCGTGGTGTCAATGCACACGCGCACGCTTGCCGAGTGGTCATGGCGCCCGCCGTTCCGCAGGTTCTCAGCCGTGCCCGTGGTTGCCTTCACCAACGGGCGCCACCGCACGCGCTATCTCGCCGCCGCCGGCGCGCAGACCTTGCCTGTCGAAGTGACCCGGCGAAGCGCGCCGATGCTCAAGGCCCTCTGCGGCGCCTAGCTCGCGCAGGCCGACTCCAACTCGTCTGCCCACGCCGGGCAGACGTAGACCATCCCGGCCCCTGGCGACTTGCGCCCCAGCGCAACGACGGCGTGCGGTTGACGCAGCCCGAACCAGCAGGATCGGAGCGACACCTCGCCGCGCAGCAGCGCCGCCACGACGTTGCATCGATGTTCGATCTTGAATCGCCACGGGCGTCTTTCCCAGACGTGCATCCGTTCCACAGAGCCGAAGTCGCCCATGTCGGGGGTCAAGCTCGAAGGTTTGCTCATGCAGGCTCCTTGATGCCTGGCTGCCAGGGTGGGCGTCGTGGTTGCGCAGCCGCCATGTCAGGCTTTCTGCACCCACCGCGGAGCCACCTCGCCCTCGCTCGCATCCAGCGGTCGCTTGCCCGGCCGGGACCAGGCGAACTGGTGGACGCGCATGATGTGCTCCGCGACATCGGCCGCGCTGCGCGCGTCGACGTGCAGCTCCAGGGTGATCTTCTCGGACCCGTCCTTCGGCGGGATCTCCTCGCACTCGAACCTGAGGGACACGTCTCGATAGCCAGGGGCATCGCCGTAGGTCACCAGGCGCGCATTCAAGTGGGCGCGGTCCGGCGGCACCGGCGGTTCGGGCGGCGCAACACCCCAGTCGCGGATGACCGCTTCGATGCGCTTCTGGCCATCCGGGATGATCTTGTACAGGTCCGCGCGGCCCCACCGCAGCGCGTCGATGCAGGTGATGACGTCGTCACTGATTGCGATGTCGACCGCGCGCAGCTCGAACAGGTCCAGCGGGTAGGCGTCGCCGTTGTACAGGGCCGCGATGAACCTGGCCACGCGCCGGATCTGTCCGCTGTCGCGCGTCTCCGCCAGCGTGAGCAGCCTGTCGAGCGCGTGCGCCGCCCTCGCCTGCGCTGCTCGCGACCGGCCCTCGAAATCGCTGCCCTCGTCCTTCGTTCCCATCGCGCCCCCATCTCGCCGCCCTGCTGATGCCGCGCCAGATTGTCGAGCACGCTGGCTGCCGCCCAAGGGCCGGGCCGCAGCGGCGCAGGCTGGGCGATCGCCCTTCCCAGCTCGCCTCCTGCTCGCCAAGTGGACAAATGAACATGCGCCGCCTGCGCCAAGCCCCGAATTTCCACTACCCACGGGCGCCGTCGAGTGGCAAACTCACAGGGCTTCCTGCTGGCGATCGTCGCTGGTACAGCCTTCACCGAAAGCCGTCATCGGCCGTAGTTGAAGTCCAAGGTGCCCTGCACCCTGGCGTTCGCAGTCGTGACCTGCACTTCAATCGTCCACCTTCGGGTGGCCAAGTCGCGCAAGCGACGAATCCCGTCCGCGCAAGCGGGCGAACCAGTCCGTGCTGGTTGGCGTTGACCTTCGGTCTTCGCGCCTCTTGTCGATGTGCACGTGATGCATCGACCTCGACGTCGGCCTCGCAAGCCGGAAGAGCTATCCGCTCTTGAGCGTCTTCATCTCTTCGCGTGGCGACGCGAAGTCAACTGTGCTCGTCTGGTTCACGCCTGATGAGACTTGGCGAAGCACATCCGTGTGCTCCGCCTGTATCCCTGGGACGAAAGTCCTGAAGTGTGTGGAAGACCCGTCGCCTCGGCGTGGGTCTTCTGCCGATCCATGGGCGCGCTCTGCGTGCCTTCAACCCGAATGGGGAACGTAGCTTCTCCATCCGGGGGACGTGTCGTTCCCCTTTTGCATTTGCAAAGGAGAACGACCATGTCGAATCACACAGCTCGCACTGTGTCCCGCCTCTGTGGCGGTACCGGCTTGCCGCAACGTCCCGTTGTGCTGGCCAAGAAGCCTGCCGCGCTGCTCACCGCGTTCGTCCGTCCGTCGGTCGACGTGGTCGTCCCGCTGCCCCAACCGCTGCCCCTGGCTGCGTGAGGAGCGCATGGACAAGCACCTGTGGCTCAGCCTGCTCCGTCTCATCAACGAGGGCAGCGCCGAAGAGCTCCAGACGAAGAAGGAAGAACTCCTTCAGAGCCTGGAGCGACTGCGCATCACTCGTGGCCCTGTCCGCGGGGATGTCCTGCGCGTCGTGCGTCTGATCGACGAGGAACTCGTGTCCCGTCTGCATCTGGACCAGCGACGCAAAGGACGTCGTTAGCGGATGGTTCGAGGCGCCTCGCGAGGGATTGCTTGTCGGGATGATCGAAAAGGATCGCCCACATGTAGTCCCGCTCGAGCGCCTCGCGGCCGCCCTCGATGAGCTGAAGAGACTGGCCTGAACGATCCATCGTGATGGCTTTCATGCTACCCCACTGGGGACGCTTTCGTCCCCCTGGGGCCGGTTCGTCCCCGTCATCCAACGGAGCGAACCATGCATCAGCAACTGCCCAGCATCGGCCCCATCCACGCTCAGCACGCCGTCTCGGACACCCCGAGTCAGCGCGACCTGGCCGAGGACTTGGCCTGGGCCCGCCTGTACCGTGTCGTGCACCAACCTCCCGCTGCCGCGGAAGTGGTCAAGTACATGGACGGCAACCCCGAAGCCAAGAGCCGCAACGAGGCGCTCTACCTGCTCGCCCGCCAGACCTTGCACACCAAGGCCCTGGCTGATGAACAGAACGAGCGCACCGTGGCGTTCTTCCGCGCGATCTTCGTGAGCGCGCCCATCGGAGCCTTGCGGCTGGTGAAGTCCTTCTTCATCGGCATCCACAAGGTATTCGGCCGCCCCGAGCAGGACCTGCAGGCTTCGCAGCCCAAGGCCCGCGTCTCGAAGGCGAAGGCACGCATCGACGTGCTCGGCAAGGTTCCGGAAGTCGCCCAGACGCTGACCGGTTTCGCCCCGAGCTCGCCGGCCGTCGTGCCCGAAGCCCAACCCGCCGACCCGGCGCAGGCCTCACGCAGCAGCAAGGCAGCGTGAGACCTCGTTGTCGATGAGCCACGCGAGCATCTCGAACTCCCTCGAGTCTTCCGCGTAGTAGGCCTTGCAGTCCGCGACGTACTTCCTGAGGTCGTCGAGCGTGCGAACGCCCACCACCGGCAAACCGGTGATGCGCTCTAGCCGCTCGACCTCCTTGCGGGTCAGTCGGATTGCGTTGCCCAACCGAAGCATTTCCAAACTTTCGCAGACATTGATGGCGGTTTCGCATGTTGAGTGCGAATCGACGTCAAGAGTTTCGCAGAGCTGGACTCCAGCATCCCGAAGGAATCCTCATGACGATGACCGTCGAAGCCCTCCAGATCATCGAGCTCGATGCCTCCACGGCCTCCGCGCCGATGGTCGATCACTACATCCAGCTCGTGCGCAACAGCGCCGCCGACTCGACGCCCGAAGCGTCCGAGTACGCGGCCTCGCTGCTGATCAAGCTGGAGCACCTGGCGCGCATCCAGCGCACCGAAGCCGTCGATCCGAGCAAGCCCCAGGACTTCCTGGCCCCCTGGCTCATGATCGAGCCGCAGCCCCTCCAGGCCGCGGCCTGATAGCCGACCAGCGGGTCGTTCGCAGCCATCCGGCTCGAACACCCGCAGGTTGCCCTGTCCGGGCGGCGAGGATGAGCTTCAGCTTCACCGAACACCGTGCGACCGGCACGGCTGCGACCTTCCCAGGTCGCGCATCAAGCGGGTGTCACAACACCTGCGTCTTCATCAATCCCGAGCGGGGTGTCCTACTCCCGGTCGGGGTAGCGGCGCCCTTCTCGCACAACAAGAAAGGACGTCGTATGGCACCTCGCAAACAGAAGCATCCGGCAAAGGTCGAGCAGCGCCGCCGCTTGACGATCTTCTTCAACAAGGAGGCCCGCAAGTCTGCGGCCGACGCGCTGAAGAAGGCGTCGTGGCTGTTGGCTGCGGCCAATGCGTACCTTGGCTTCGCCAAGGATTCGGTGGCCTACCTGGTCATCGTGGCGGTCGGCTGGTTGGTCGCGCAGACCCTGGCCGTCATCCTCCTCAGCCTCGAGGAGGAACAGGTCTCGAAGGAGACCGAGGAGCAGGACCATGCAAGCACTTCTGGAATCACTGGCAAGCGCACTCAACCATGACCCGATCTTGGCCACCTACGCGATCGCGTGGCTGGCCTTGAACGCCTGGGGAGTTGCTGCCGTGGTCCTGGCGTACTGCACACGCCTGCACGAGCGCGCTCGCTCGCTTCATCCGATGCCGCACCGTCTGTTCCCACAGCGGCGCCAGCGTCGGTAGAGCAATCCGAGCCGCTTCGACAACAAGCGCGCCCCTCACACTCGCCCTGCACGGTCATTCGATCGAGCAGGGCTTTTTCCTTTTCTTTTGGCTGGCCGCCCCTCGGTCCTGATCAGTCGCCACGCCCGAAGCCAGCCCACAACGCAGACGCGCCAAGGCATGTGGCGACGGCTCCGAAACACCAACCCGCCCATACAGGCGCCCAGTCGGGCAGGTAGCGAAGGTTCTCAACAGCCATGTTGGACAGCACGACCAGCCCCAAGGGCAAGAACGGCGCGGCGAAGACCAGCACAGCCAGGCGATCAGCCAAGGATTGCGGCTTTCTCAAGGCAACAGGCACGTTGGCCCGTCGCAGCGAAGAAAGTATGCGGGTCAGTGCGAAGCCGATGCTGACAAAGCAAACCAAACTGAACGCCCGCATGGCGACTACTTCCGGGAGCACATCACCTCCTGGAGCCGGAACCACCCAAGACAGGATGGCCACCGGGAGGATGAGCAGCACTACCCCCAAACCGGCAAGTCCCCTCGCATTGGCTGACATATCGAATGCTCCTGTTCAAGCCGAGGCTGTTGTGAGTTTGACCCACTGCAGACGATTATCGGCAAGCCGAAGTGGTCCGCCCGTCCACCCTGGTGCCCGGCGCGATTCGACGTTGGCCAAGCCATCGTCGTCACGTCGCTCTGGATGACCATCGACCCAGCCCTGCAATGAGCTTTGGCCGCCATGCCTCCGCCTCAATTTCGCTTGCCGAGCTTCGCCAGCACATTTGCCACCTTCACGCCGTACTCCGTCAGCCTCCAAGTCGGCGTAGACGCTTCCGCGAAGCGCTCGATCACGCCGCGTCGCTCCAACGACCGAATGGTCAGAGTCTGCGAACCCTCGTGGCGAACCAGCGACTCTCGGCGCCGCGCTGCCATCAGTTCACGAACCTTCACCTTCTGCTTGTCGCTCATGGTCAGCGCTTCGGCGATCAGCAGGAAGTCGTCCAGATCTCCTTCGCCCGACCTTCTCATCGCCACGTCCGCACGTTCGGCCGCACGCGCCAAGTCTGGCAGTCGAGGCTGCTCGCCTCTGCCAGTATCGTCCGGCAGGCGCCGAGCTTCACGAAGCGTCCATGCGAGTCGAACTGGAAGCCGAGGTGCTTCAACGTCTGCGTGGTGTAGCGCTTGCGCAGGGTCGCGTAGATCTTCGGCCGCCGCCGAGCAGCGATCACCGTCGCACGCCCAGGCCGGCGAACTCGCTGATGAAGCCCGCCGGCGGGTGCGAGCGCAGGCTCTCGACGATCGCGGGGCTCACCTCGCTCGCAGCGTTCAACGCCATCGCGATGCCGCCGGCCAGCCTGCCGCCCGTTGCGGCCGCAAGCTCGGCTTGCTCCTTCTCCGACAGCGTGCCCAGCACCGCGGCGGCTCGAATGAGAAGTTCCCCGGCATGCGCCGCCTTTTCCGCAAGTTCCTTCGTCAATGCCATCACCGGCCCTTTCTCGTTCGTCGCGACGGCATGCGCCGCCTTCATGCCTATTGGATCGTGTCGGATGCCCGTTTCAACTTGCGCCACTCCCAAGGCGGCACGGGCTTGGGATCGGCCCACAGGCCGATCTTTGCCTCGCGCGCCCGCTCTTCGAGTTGGATGAGCTCCGGGTCCAAGCTGTAGGCCCTGTAGACCCACGCGAGCCCGCGGCGCACTTGCTCCGTGCTGACGTCGCGGCCGTCGATCGTCATCGACACGATCGGCCTCCCGTGGCGGTCTACCTCGCGCCATTCGATGTGCACCAGCTTCTTCCACACCAGCTCTCGCAGCGACTGTTCCGAGCGGTTTCCCCAGGGCTGCTGGTGCTCCGGAGCGTCGATCCTCGCAAGGCGCAGGCGGACCGACCTCCCGTCGAGCTCGACCTTTGCCGTGTCGCCGTCCGAGATGCCCGTGACGACAACATCCGCCGCGTGCAGCGGCTGTGCAGCGCTCTCGATTGCCCGGGCCAGCTGGGCGGCAGCGGCGATCTCGCCCGCGCTGGTCTCGCCCGCCGACACCATCGCGAGCAGCGCCACGATCAGGGTCGTGATCAGTCCTTGCATGCTTGCTCCCCGTCGCAGCCGAAGTAGCCGTGCGGCAGATACCTGCCGCACTCCTTGCACGTCGGCCTCTCGATCAGTTCCGCGCCGCCCCAGTTCATCGGCCGGCCGGTCGTTCGATTCCCTCGCTGTCCCCTTCCGCCGAGCGGCCGGTGTACGTCGTCGTGCTTTCGCTTTCCTTGTCGCGGCATCTGGCGATGCTCCCTTTGCCCTACCGGCGCCGGCGGGCCTTGGCCCGCTCTGCCTTCTGCAGTTGCAGCCGCTGCCGCACCGCCGCCGCGTAGCACCACGCCAGATCCAGCGTCTCGGTGCTGCGCAGCCCCTTCGCCCTCAACTCGAGTACGCCGCCGACGACGGTCACGATGACCGGCCGCGGCCCCTTGTCCCGCACGATCGCGCTGGTCTCGCGCGTGACGGGCCGCAGAGACTTCGTCACCACGGCGCACACCCCGCGGCTTCTCGCACCTCGGCTGCGAACTGTTCGAGCTGGCGGGCGATGCGTGCCGCGTCGTCGGCGCCGATGTGCATCGCCGCGCCCTTCACGCGCGCCAGCGCCGTGGCCGCCTCGAAGTCCAGCGCTTCGAGGTCCGCGGTGTCACGCCCCTCGTACACCGGAGCCTCGCACTTGGGCCGCATCTGCTGAGCGGACACATCCAGGAAGAAGCGACGGTTCGGCGCATGCACGTGGTAGAGCAGTTGCGTCGACACGTAGACGCAGGCGTCGCCGGCGGGGCCGGTGACGATCACCGTCTCGGCGAGCACGGTTTCGTCTGCATCGCCGCGCGCCATGCCCAACTCAGCCGCCTTCCAGATCTGCTCGAACAGAACGACCGCGCACTGCGATTGGCTCGGCCGGCACAGGACTGGCTTGCCGTCGCTCGCTGACAGCGTGCGCGAAACCGGATCGACCACGAGGCCGTTCAGATCGCGTTCCGCCGCCTGCATGATTGCCCACTGCAGCGTTCTCACCGGGTGTCTGAAGTCCATGTTGACCTCCTTCGATGCGATCAGGATCGCATCCGCGACTCGGCCTTCAAGCCCTGCGCGTCGCGCGGCAGGCCGGCCAACGCCTGATCCGCCATCACCCCTCCACCCCGGCCCACTGGCCAGCGCCCACAGCCTCTGCGCGCTTGAGCATCTCGCGCCCCATCTCGCCGGCCCAGGAAAGGAATGCCTCGCGGCTGCGCGGCGCCGCCGTGCGGTTCATGCAGAACAGCGGCTGATGGCGCATGCCCATGCCATCGCGCATGTCGCACACCAGGTCGAAGGCGCCGGACCCATCCCACTCCACCACCAGCGTGTCGGCCAGGTCGACGCCGAAGCCCGCGATCAGGAGCCGGTGAGCCACGGGCACCACCTGGTCTATCGCATTGGTCACGCTGGCGCCACGGTTGCGGCCGAACCGCTCCATGTCGACCAGCAGCAGGCGCGCAAGGCACGCGTGCTCGAGAACGCCGGCGACGGCGAGGATGCCATCGTGATGGCGCACCGGAGCCTCGTTGGGGCTCGCGCAGTACAGGCGCAGGTGGCGAATCAGTGCTCGGTTCATCGTGGGTCTTTCGTTGCGGTCGAAAGCCATCATCTGAGCGAACACGCCACGTTCAATCCTTAGCGCGGGCGCTGATGCCGCAGCTGCAGCCACTCGTCGAACGACTCGCACAAGCGCACGGCCTCCTTGGCGCGCGTCAGCGCCACGTAGAGCAGGTTCACGTCCGCCTCATCGACGTCTTCCGCCGTGAGCTCTCGGCCGTCCTCGAAGAACTTCATGAAGTCGTCCGCCAGCCACACCTGGTCGAACTCCAGCCCCTTGGACTTGTGCGCGGTCGAGAAGAAGATGCCGTCGAACGAGCCCCATGCGTCCTTCTCCAGCGCCACGTGCCGCGACTTGATCTGGTCCACCAGCGCGGGCACACGGTTGCCGTAGTCCTCCACGACGCGCACCAGGTGCCGCAGTTCCGGGTCGGCCGCGTCCTCGGCCAGCTGCTGCAGGTCGTCGAAGCTCCCGAAGCTGCGAAGGTAGGGGTCGCGAATCAGGCCGGCGTCACCTGACCAGAGGTAGAAGGCGTCGAGCACCTTCTCCATTCGGTAGCCGTCCGTTCCGCCGACGAAGTGGTAGCGGCGGTTGGTCTGCAAGAACGCGATCGCTTCCTCGAAGACGACGGCATTGGTCCTGGCCAGCACCGCGAACGATCGGTTGGTGTCCACCGAGAGTCGCGTCTGCGTGCGCCCTGCGCCGACGATGCGCAAGGTGCATTCCGGCTTGAAGTGTCCCAGCAGCGCGTTCGCCATCTGCGCGATGCCCGGCCCGAACCGGAAGCTGCGCGTGAGCTGCAGTCGTTCGTCGGCTTGGTGGATCTTCAGCGCGTTGGCCGAGCCGCGGAAGGTGAAGATCTGCTGTGCCGAGTCGCCCACCAGCATCAATCCGCCGTCCTGCCGCCGTACGATGTCGTAGGTGCACAGGTTGAGGTCTTGCGCCTCGTCCACGCCGATCAGGTCCTGACCGCGCAGCACCGGCCCATCCATCTGGAAGAGCTTCAAGTACCCGTCGTGTGGCATGCGGAGCTCGCCGCCGTCGCGCCTGCACATCCGCTCCCACACCGCGCGCGCGAGCTCGACGACGGTTCCTGGGTCTGCCATGCGCTCGGCAATCTCGGCCGGGACATGCGCCGACGTGATCTGGTCGTCCAGCGAGCCGCACCAATTCTGGATCGCCTGCAGCGCCCCAGCGGCCGCCAGAGGACCGCAGCGGAAGGCTCGGGACACCGATGAGCCATAGGTCTTGCCGACGCGCTGCGCCGCAGCGTTGCCGAACAACTCGATCGCCTTGCGCCATGCGATCGAGTGCGTTGTCCGGCAGGTCACGTTGGCGGGCATGCGTGCCGCAGCCTCGAGCTGGATCGATTTGTTGAAGGCCAGGTAGAGGATGCGAGAGCGCGCCCGCGCGCCCGCGTACAGCTTCATCGTCGTCGTCTTGGCTGCCCCCGCCCCGGCCTCGACCACCAGCGCCCGCGCGCGGCTGGCGACGATGCGCTCTTGCTCTTCAGTGGGCTGCATCCCCGTACTCGCGCGCTACCAGGAAACGGGCTTGTTCACGAACAGCGACCGCATCGTGTGCGTCCGCTCGCCGCCCCACGACTTGAAAGACCAGGCGCACACGACGATGTTGGTCACGTACATCCCGATGCTCCACCACAAGCCCATGCGAACGCACAACCCGATGAGCACCACGTTGGCGACGATCCACGTTGCGAAGCCCGCGCGGCGCTTGCGCGCCACCTGGATCTGGCCCATCACGGTCAGGATCCAGCCCAGCACCTGCAACACGTCGATCACCTGCGATTCCGTCATCAGACTCCCCTGTTCTCTTGCACGAGTTCATTCTTCGCCACAAGGCGGTGGCTTCAAGGGCCGCCGTCGCGACTGTCAGTGCGCCACTTCCGCGCGCTCGGCGGCCGTCACCGGCTCGAGCGAGCCTTGGACCACGGCCACGAGCGTGCGGCCCAGTTGGTCCGCCAGCAGGCCGCCCGGCAACTCCGCCACTCGCAGCGTGAGCGCCCAACCACCGCCCTCGTCGGGCGTGATCTGGTATCCGACCTGAATGGTCGCCAGCCCGGCATCGCTTTGAGTGCTCATTCCGATCCGCTTCCTTCGCCGGCGCCAGCCGCCGCGCACCCCCACATGCTGGCGGGATCGCGCCGGGCGCGCCAACGGAAAGTCGGGTGCTACGACCCCCGCTTTCCTCTGCTCGACAAACTTGATCGGCCCCTGCCGCTCCTACCGCGCGGCCGGTCACGATTGCGCCATGCCGCGCGGTCTCCGCCGCTTGATGCCGAATCGGCGCCACACGGCGGGGTTGACCTCGATGGGGCCGGCGCGCTTGGCCGCAAGGTTCACCAGCACGCCGTGCTGCTTGATCGGACCCTGGAACAGCTCGTACAGCAGCTGCGACGCCCAGCGCACCGCCATGTCGTTGACGAAGAGGCCCTGAGACTGCAGAGAGATTCGCACCGAGCAGGACGGCGCGTCGTCCTCCTGGCTCTCTTCGAGCAGCTGAGGAAAGAGTTCGGTCACGCAGGGCAGGCGATCCCACTCGTACTTCTCCGGCAACGGGTGCGGCTTCGGTTGCCCGAGCACGACCTGCGCCGAGCTCTCGGTGTTGCCGAGATCGAGCCAGTAGGCCGCACTCGACCCCCGGCTGAACAGCCAACGGTGCAACTCGCGCCGCGCGCGCGCCGAGTCCACGCAGCTGATGATGATCGACGGCCCGCTGCCGTAGTCATGCGAGGGCGGCGGCTTGTAGTGGGTCGGCACGGCATCCCAATCCAGACCGAAGTACTGGTTGAGCCGGTTGATCGTCACGACGGCCTTGTGCAGGCCGACGTCGGCCGGGCTGTAGATCTGCCGGCCCACGTTCGATTCGCTCACCGTGTCGCCATCGAAGGCCGTCACGTGCAGCCCGTGCGGATGCCCGAGTGCGCGGATCGCGATGTCTAGGCGTGCGAGGCAGTTGGCCATCTGCGCGCCATTGCCGCCCACGCCGACCAGGTGCACCCGGACGCGCTGGCTCAGAAGGTGTCGGCCGATGCAGTGTTCCATGTCGATTCTCTTTCTCTTGCAAAGCATCATCGCCGCGAGCTGGCCGTCTTCAAGCCGGCGTTGTCGCACGGCCGCGCGCGTGACGCACAAGTGACGTGACCGCGCCGCCATGTCGAACGCATAATGGCCTGCGCGTTCGATTCGCCCCTGTCTCACCTCCCTGGGCAGGGCAGATGCGCCTTCCACGCCCCGGCGCTTCTCGTGCCGGGGCGTCCTTCTATCCGCCAGCCGGCTCGCTGGGCTTCGCGTCCCACGGATGCGGCAGGTCGCGGAACAGGCCGTTCACGACAAGGCGGAAGCACGCCGTGGGCCGCTTGCGGTCGAGATTGCCGAAGACGCCGCAGACGCGGACGCCCTGGTCATCACGATCGTCTTCCGATGACCAGAAGGCGCGCAGTCGGCCATGCGAGTGCAGGTCGATCGCCAGAACCTCCTGCTCAGCCAGGTCATCGATCCGGTAGTTCACGTGGCCCGGCCCTGCGGCCAACGCGCGATGCATGCTCAGGCGCAAGTCGCCGCTCGTCGTGTCGTAGATGAGCGCACCGGCCACCTCGTTCGGCAGCGCCGCCCTCGCATGCTCGACGAAGGCTTCCAGCAGCGCACGCGGAATGCCGCCGAATGTGAACCTGATCGTCTCGCGAACCTGCCCGAACGGCAAGCGCATATCGACGTCGCCGCTGCGCGCCGTGCACTCCAACCACGGCGTTCGCATCTGTACGAATAGGCCGTTGCTTCCCAGCACCATGCGCTGGCCGAGCGGCTGCGGCCCGAGTTCGCCGAACATCGGCATGGCCACCACCGGGCAGGTGGCCTGAATCGCCAGGTCGCGCGGGTCAGTCATGGCGTCCCCCCTTCGGCTGCTGCATCGCCTCACCGAGCGAGCGGTCGAGGCTGACCAGCACGCGCTCCGGGAAGGCCGGATGCTTGCCGTCGAGCATGTCGCGCCAGAAGGCGTAGGAGCCGCCTCGGTAGTGCACCAGTTCCTGATGCACGTTGGGATGCGTGAACCAGCTGTCGAAGAAGGCGTTGTTCCATTCCTCGATCTTCTCGGCCGTGGCCCGCTCGGGCAGGTCCACGTTGCCCACGCAGATCTGGCCGCTCTCCCACACGTTGAAGTACGGCGCGCGGAACAGCTTCGTGCCCTCGGTCGGGCGAGCGCCTCCCTTCACCGCCCATACGTACCACTTCCGCGAGGCAGTCGCGCAGAACACGAGACCCGGGTGGCCGACGACTTCGGAACGCTCGGCGCCGCCGAGCTTGCCTTCCTCGCATCGGAACCAGATGCGCCGCTGCGTCGGCGGCACCCACCAGGCGACGGCGCCAGAGTCCCGGTACAGCAGCCTGTCCGGGATGAAGCCGCCCTGCCGGCGCTTCGTGAGGCGCCCCGCCAGCCGGGCCACGGCGAATGCCGTCATCGGCCGGCCCGGAAGGATCGTCGCTGCGCCGTTGGGCTGCGCCGCCACATCGTGCACGGTGGCGAAGCTGCTGCCGCCCTTGGTCGCGTAGATCAGGATCGCGCGCGACAGTTGGACCGTGGCCGCACCCTCTTCCGAAACCGTGAATCTCACTTCCTGTCGTCCTGCGCTCATCGCCTGCCCTTCGTCTGTGCAGGCCAGTCTCCCTCCGTGAGCTGCCAGATCAAGTCGTCCAGCGCCTTCACGGCGGCGCACCACTTTCCCATGAAGCCGAACCATCCGGCGAGGGCTTCTTCGTCCCCCGCGTCGATCGTGTCCTCACCGCATGTCTCGAAGTAGTCGCCGCTCTCCGCGACCATCTGCTCGTAGTCGTCTAGCACCCGCGTCGTGAGCTTGTCTTCCTCGTCCCAGGCCAGTACGCCGGAGAAGCCGACGAACCGGCCGTCGCGGCAAGACCAGTCGTAGCCGTCCATGTCCACGGCGAGCAGCTTGAGCACGCTCTCGACCACGCCGGTGACGCGGCGGTCCCGCGAGGCGCCGGCGAGTTGCAGCAGCGTTCTGCGCCCCAGCGGCTTAGCTCGTCCGCCAAGCGCCCAGGCAGGGAACGTCTTGTTGAACATCGCGCGCGTCACCATTCCGTTGCGCATGGACTCGCGCTCCTGCGCATCGTCTCCACAGCATTCGTCCAGCGCAGCTTCCTCGTCCTCTTCGCCGTACCAGTAGGTGTCGCTCGCGCACTCGATGACGATCTCGGGCGTGTAGATCGGCAGCGTGCGCCACGCGCTGCGTTCCAGCGCGTTGAGCACGGTTCTTCCGAGCTTCGGTCTGCGGCTCTCCAGGTATTCCAGCGCCGGACCCACGTTGCGCACGCCGAACGAGGCCCCTCCCCACTCGACCACGCAAATCGGTCTGGCGCCGCGTCCGTCATGCTCGTCGCTGTCGCGCAGCGTCATCGAAAAGTACGGATGCAGCATGCGCAAGCCGCCCAGCTCGCGGCGCGCCCACCCTTCGAGCACGGCCTGGCAGGTCTTGATGTGGTCAGAGCCCGGGCGCGCCGGCATCAGGGAGGCGTCGAACACACCCGCACGAATGAGCGTTCTGGCGAACGAGGCGCCGCGACGCCGCGAGGCCTGGGGCACAAGCTCGCGAGGAATGCGGGGATCGAGGAAGGGAAGTTGGAACATGGTCATAACAGTGGCGGCAGAAGCGCACCGTGCACAACCATTCGCTCCTGACGCTCCTGGCGGTCGCCGCGAGGTTGACCCCGCACGTCCTCGGCGAACTGCTGCACGATGCCGCTCACACGAACGAGTCTCTCGTCCCCCATCGCAGCTTCAAGAGCTTCGGCCTCACCCGTGGCAGGCTGCGCAAGCAGCCGATCCAGCCGCGCGGCGTAGCGAGCGACCGGATCGGCGGCGTCAGCCCTTGGTGCCGACCGCGCGCTTGAACGAGACTTCTTGGACGCCACGGACCACCTCACCGACTTGGGCTTCGGCCGTCAGCAGTTCGGGGTACTGCGCCCCGTAGACCTCCTTGACCTGATCGACGGACAGCCCGGGAATGTCGGGCAGCGTCATGCCGTTGTACTTGAAGCAACGGGCCACTGCAGCAACGACGATGGACATGATGGTTGCCTCCTTTCAGGCGCCGAACAGGTCGGGAACGCCGGCGCCGCCGACCGACGCCGGCTGCTTGGCTTCGTTGCTCTCCGGCACCACCGGCTCGCCATCGTCGCCGGTGCCTCCGTTCTCGTCGCCGCTCTCGTCGTCCTCGTGCTCTGTGCCCGCAGCCGCCGGCTTGGCCGCGGCCTTGGGTGCCGCCTTCGCGCCTGCCTTGGTCACCGCGTCGGCACCGTTCTTCACGGACGCGGCCTTCGCCGCTTCCAGCACTTCGTTGGTCGCCGCCACCTGCTCGTCCAGGCTCGTGCGCGCGGTCGAGTAGCTCGTCAGCGCCTGCACGAAACCGGCGTCCAGTTCGTCCGGCGTGGCGGTCAGCTTGAGGGGCATGGCCAGCGCGGGCACTTCCTTGCTGCCGTCCGTGTTCTTGGGCACGACCATCACCGTCATGAGGCCGCTGCCTTCGTCTGCCGACAGAAGCAGGCTGAACGCGCCCTTGACGGCCATCGGGAAAAGCTCTTTGAACATCGTTGAATCTCCTGTTGCGCGAGGGATGACCCTCGAAGTCATCCTATGAGCCATCCCTCGCTTGTCGAGGGCTCACGCCGCGTGCGCGGGCTCCGGTTCTTCGCGCCGCTCGGCCGAGGCGTCCTGCGTCGGCGCGACCGGGCTCTGCGCCGCAGCGCGCTCCGGGTACTTGAACTTGCGGCGCGGGTAGCGCATCGCCTTGGGCACGGTCCCCTTGTAGGCGAAGCCATCCACCGCCAGCAGCGCCTGGATGAACTCGCTGCGCTTGCCGGCCTTCGCCTTCGCGTAGCGCTCGCCCATCGCCTTCTTGAGCCCGACTTCCTCGGCAAGCGATTCGAGCTCGCTCACCGTCAGGAGATTCAGGTAGTCCTCGCTCAGCGTGAAGTGCCGCGCCTCGTCCACTTCGAGGTAGTTCAGCAGCGCTTCCAGGCCCTCGGTGTCGATGCCGTAGGCGGCGGAAGCCGTCACCGCCTTCACCAGAGAGTCCAGCGCGCTCGTCGCGACACCATCGGCCTGTTCCAGCATCTTGCGCAGCGGCGCGTCGCCCAGGTTCGGCTTCTTGACGCCGGCCAGCTTCACCGCCACATCCGCATACCGATCCGAGTTCACCGCCCGCGTCTCGCGCGCCAGCACCAGGGCCGTCAGCACGCGCTGGTTGCGCTCGCCCTGTGCCATCAGCTGGTTCGCCACCGTCTTGCGCCAGAACTCGACGCGGTGCGTGATCACCTTGCCGGGCACCTGGTTGCGCGGCTTTTGCGCCTCGGTCGCCTGCTCGCTCGGTGCCGCGCCATGCGCCTTGCCGCTGGTCGCGGCCGGAGCGTCCTTCTTCGCCGGCGCCGGCTTGTTCGCTTCGCGCTCGGCCTTGCGCCGCGCCGCCACCTTCGTGCTGTTGCAGGCCGCATCGAAGCACAGCGACTCGTCGACTTCGCCGTAGTGGCCCGGGATGGCCGACACGCTGCACCCGAAGTTCGCGCAGCCCTTGCACGCTTCCATCTGCTCGGCGCCGACGCCCAACGGGCCGTCCGCAGCGACCGTCAGCGGCACGAAGCCGTCCTCGGGCTTGATGAACTTGATCACCTGGAAGCGCTCGCGCAGCGGCTCTGCCTTCGATTCGAGCGCCGCCATCGTGAGCTCGTCGTAGTGGCTCGGGTGCTGGCAGTAGCCCTCGCCGATGGACGCATCGAAGAGTGCGGCCTGCTGCCCGGAGTTGTGCGGGCAGCCGACGCACTGCGCAGTGTCGAAGATGGCGTCCGGCAGGCGCTTGGCGAACTGGCCGAGTTGCTTCTTGAGCACCTCCACCGGCACCCGGTGCTGCAGGATGCCCGCCAGCACCTTGACCTGGCGCTCTTGCGGCAGGCCCGCCAGCAGTTCGGCGTGGCCGATGCCGATGTGCGGGTGGCGCTCGATGACGGCCTTCTGCACTTCCGGCGCGCAGTTCAGCAGCAGCAGCCGGTTGTCGAGTTCGCGCAGTTCCCAGCCGAGCTGGTTCGCGGTCTTCTGCTTGTCGCCGGCGTTGAAGCTCAGCAGCGCCGCCGCGCCCTTCGCCTCTTCGATGGCGCTCGGGTTGTCGCGGCCCTTGTTCTCGATGATGCCGAGCGCGCGCGCCTCGGCGTCGCTGAGGTCTTCGATCGTGACGGGCATGTCGTAGTCGTCGCCGTAGTCCTCGCTCGCGATGATCCAGCGGCGGTGGCCGTAGACGATTTCCCACACGCCTTCGCGCGTCGGGTGCGGCCGCACCATGATCGGAGACTTGACCCCGCCGGCGGCCTTGATCTGCGCACGCAGTTCGGCCATCGCCTTGGGGTCGTAGTGCTCGCGGTAGTTCTGGCCCGGCACGATCTGCCGCACCTTGAGGGTCGGCTGCGCCGGGATGTCCAGCGTCGTTGCGTCGTTCATTGGGACTCCTTCTGTGAGTTCGCTTCCTGTGAAGCGTGCAGTCATGTTCTCGTGCGGGCCTCGGCCTTCAAGGGCCTCGCTCAGTCCGCGAAGAGGTCGACCTCTGGCGACTCGACCGCTGGCGCTGTCGCCTCGCGCCGCACCTGGCGCGCGGGCACACGCGGCGTCGGCACGGTGGCTGCCTGCACCGGCGCTGGCCCGCCCTGCTGATCCGCTTCTTTTGGCGTCGCCACACCGACCGCGCGGCGCAAGGCGTGCAGTCGGCTCGGGTGGAGCGCAGGCAGCACCACATCAGGTGTCTGGTTCCGCGTTGTCGCGTGGACGACGACGCCGAGGTCTTCGTGCCTGCCCAGAGCGTTCCCGCGATACACCAGCAGCTCGCCGAGGTCCACTTGCCCCATGCACAGGTTGGCCAGGACCTGGGTAGCGCACATGTCGGCGCACAAGTGGTCGAGGTCGATCGCGGTGATCGACCAGTGCCGCAGCGCCGCGCCGCCCTTCGCTTCCACGATAGTGCGCAGGAAGGCCAGCACCTGCGCGCCGGAGCCGCACGCGGGCTCGCACATGCGCAGGAGGCGCCCCGGCTCGGGGTCGGGCAGGCTCGCCGGCGCGATCATCCGGTTCATGAACTCGGTGATCGCGCTCGGCGTGAAGAACTGTCCCAGGTGCCCGCGGTGCCCGCGCGAGGCGAGCGTCTGGTAGACCTCGCCGAGGACGTCCTCGAATGGCCTGCCCACGACGGCGCGCGCGTACTCGCCCGAGGCATCCGCCAGCCATTGCCGCATGTCGGGCGGCGCCGCATCCGCGCGGCGTAGCCCGAAGCCTGCCAGTACGTCCGCCACCAGCCAGGCCAGCAGCTGGTGCGGCTGGTGCCGCCCCATGCCGACGCACGCTTCCACGATCCGCTGGGTTGCCTTCATGCCGTTCATGAGTCCTCGCTGCGTTGCTTTCGATGCATGCTCTCGCCGCCGCCAGCCGCTTCAAGGTCTGCCGCGCTGGCCCGCCTGGGATGCCGGCATGCTTCGA
Source organism: Piscinibacter defluvii (assembly GCF_004011805.1). Classification (GTDB taxonomy): domain Bacteria; phylum Pseudomonadota; class Gammaproteobacteria; order Burkholderiales; family Burkholderiaceae_C; genus Piscinibacter; species Piscinibacter defluvii. The sequence continues at coordinate 26,087 of NZ_RCHJ01000029.1, read as the reverse complement.
GCGGCACACCCGAGGTAGGCGCGCGCGATGTCGGCCCAGGCCAAGCGCGGGTCGCCCGTGATCGCCTCGGACCAGTCCCACACGAAGGGCGCTCCCTGCACGCCCTTGGCCCGCACCTCGCGCACGCGGCTCGGCGTGATCCCCATCGCGCTGGCGACGGACTCGATGGTCCGGCCGTTGGCCCGCATCAGCCGCGCGACCGTGGGCCCGGTCAGGTGGTCCACGTCCAGGGGCAGCGGGCTCACGTTCGGGTCCATGAGGGCAGGATCACCCCCGCAATGCGCAGGTCAACCGCTGGCCCTGGACAAGTGAACACGCGCCGATGCCTCAGTGGCATTGCGCGCCGACTGCGGTCTTGCCATACTGACTGCACCTTTTCGGCCTTCGGCCGTCCTCATCACGAGGAGGTATCCATCGCTGCGGCGGTGGCGTTAGCGGTCGTGACCCGCACGAGAATCGGCGCGTTGCCCAGCGGCAGCGCCATCAACCCGCAACTGGGCATCAGCCCAGGCGGCCGGTGCCCTCTTTGTTGGAGGACACCATGTCATCTGGTCGCCAGCCCTACGGCGCCCCCTGGATCCCGCTCGGCGTCGTCCGCGTCGTGAAGCTCAAGCGCGAAGGCGCGTTGAGCAGCGGCGACCTCGTTGCTACGCACAACCTCGGCACCTGCGCGGTTGTCTCCGTCCAGTCCACGCACACGATCCTCGTGCGCTCCCTCGAGACGGACACCTATCACCAACTGCATTGCGTTTTCGGCCCTGGCGTCAGCTTGTCCGACGCCTGATCGAACGCCGCCTCAACTTCCCATCCCCCGAGGGACACCGTCCCTCGTGGCCGGTGTTCCCTCTTCATCCGAGAGGACGACACCATGAACCTCGCCATGCTCGATCGCTCCGAACTCGAGTCGATCGTTCTGGACCCACCCGCGGCCGTGCCGGAGCACTTGATCTGCTCCGACAACACGATCGCCGAGTACATCCCGCAGCCCGTCACACTGCGCCAGGGCCGCCTGCGCCACGTGCTCGCGGCGGCTCACGAGCTGCTCACACGCATCGCGGCCGACTCCGTGCGCGGCAAGGTGCTCATCAACGCCCCTGCGGAGTTGAAGAACTTCCTTCGCGTCTACTTCGCCGGCGCCGAGCGCGAGTCGTTCGTCGTCGTGTACCTCGACGCGACGCATCGCGTCATCGAGGTGGAGGAACTGTTCGCGGGCACCATCTCCGAAACGCGCGTCTACCCGCGCGAGATCGTCAAGCGTGTGCTGCACTTCAACGCGGCCGCCATCTGCTGCGCCCATCCGCATCCGTCAGGGTGCACTGAGCCTTCGCGCGCCGACGAGCATCTGACCGCCACCATCAAGGCCGCCCTGGCTTTGGTTGACGTGCGGGTGATCGATCACATGATCGTTGCCACCAATGGCACCGCGGTCACGTCGATGGCGGAGAGGGGGCTCATGTGAACGAGCTCACCGACAAGGCCGGCGATCACTGGGTGCCCGCCTGCGGCGGCACCGAGAAGCCCACGAAGACCCGCACCGGTCGGACGCTGCTCTACATGTGGAACACCACGAGGGGCGAGCACGCGTACTACGACTGCGAGCGCGACCTCTTCCTGACCAACGAAGAAGCCAGCGCGGCCCTCGCGCTGAACTGACGCCCACGCCGCCCGCAGCGGCGCGGGGCACAGGCTTCGTCCATCCATCGCGAGCGCGCCGCCGGCGCGCCCCCTTTCTGGAGCATCACCATGCAATACATCGAGATCGGCCCCGTGCCGGCCAACGAAAGCTGTGCCCAGGTGGGCAGCCCCGACTACACCGAAGCCTCGCAGCGCGAGTGCGAGGTGTTCCGCCGGATGCTGCACCGCCTGTTCCCGGTCCCCGAGGGAGTGTCGGTCGCCTACGTCGCCCGCACCCACCCGCACGACTTCGGCACCTACCGCGAGGTCTCCATCCGCTACGACGAACACGACGGTGCCGCCGTCGACTTCGCGTACCAGGTGGAGCTCTCCGTGCCGGACGAGTGGGACCCGATCGCGCAGTACGAGCTCGCCTGGTACGAGCGCAAGAACGCCTACACGGCCGCGGTGCGCGACAAGCGCCTGCAGCCCGAAGAGGTCCCGACGCACTTCGGCACCGTGAAGCCCCCGAGCCTGCCGCCCGGGTCGCGCTTCTCGGAGCTGCTGACGGCCTTCCCCCTCTGAATCCACCCTGGTGCGCGCTGCGGCGCGCACCTCCACGGGAGAACACCATGAGTCTTCACCTCGGCGCGTCCAGCGCCTCCATGCCCCTGGTCCTCCAGGATCCCGCATCCCTCTCGCCGGAAGCGCGCGCACTGCGCCGCGCGGAACTCATCCGCGCGCACCGCGCTGTCGGCGTCGACCCGCAGTACCTGAGCCTTCCGGACGGGCAGCAACTGTGGTTCGTCCACGTCGTGCTCGACCTCGAGGTGCACGCGGGTTGCCTCGGCTTCACGCGGCACCTGTTCGAGTACGCCGCCGGCGCCACGCCGGACGAGGCCGACCAGGCCGTGCGCTCCTACTTCGCGGCCGTCGCTCCCGACGTCCACGTCATCCAGGCCCACGCCAAGCCCTCGTCGGCGGAACACCCGGAGGAACTCACCTTCCCCGAGCAGGTCCGCCGCCTGGACATGCCGCCGCGGCCGCTCACGAGGACGCTGCTGTCATGAGCCAGCACCTCTCCATCGCGCGCACCTCGCGCGGCAAGCCCGCCTACGTCGTTGGCGGCTGGGATCGCCCCTTGTCCGAGTTCTTTATCCGCGCCTTTCACGGCTCGGAGCCGAACGTCAACAAGATGCGCCACATGTCAAGCGGCTACCCGGACCTGGACTCTCTCGAGGCGGCACTGCACTACCTGCAGCTCACCGTCCCGTCGAGCTTCATGCGCGAGTTGCACATCGACGCGCGCTGCAACGCCGGCAATCGCATCGTGCGCCACGACTTCAGCCTGGTTCCACGCGTCCTGTACGCCGAACCTGACTCGTCTGGGCGAATGCACGCGCTGTTCCGGGCACGTCGCCCCATCACCCACTCGACGCTGAACCTCCAGCAGCACGAGCGGATGGTGGTCGTACAGGACGAAGGCGCACCTCCGCTGCTCACCGAGAACTTCCGCAGCGGTCGTCCGTTCGCCCTCGGCGGGCTCATCGTCACCAACGAGGACCTCGAGCTGATCCTCAGCGGGCCATGCGACGAACGCTTCTGCACGGAGGCTTTCGGCCGCCGGGACCTGCCGGTGGCGGCCTGACCTGCATCTTCACCCCATCGAAGGGGCGCTCGCCAACAGGCAGCGCCCCTTCTTTCATCCACAGGAGAACTCTCTTGAAACCCGACATCAACCGCCCGATCAACGAGATCAATCGCGTGGTCATTCATCTGCCCGACGACGCGACGTTCTACAGCTCCCGCAGCTACCTGCCGGTGGCCGTTGATCTGGTCGATGGCGTGCAGCGCCCGACGCTGCTTCGCCCGAGCGCGCAAGGCATCAACTACATGGCGCAGTACGAGATCTTCTCCGCACTGTGCAGCGATCGCGCCCAGAAGGCCGTCGATCACGAACTGCTCGTGGCCGGCCTCCCCGTCACGCCCGAGCGCTACCTCGGCATGTGGCGCACCGCGATCGCCGAGTCGGTTTCGGCGGTGACCGCGCAGCAGCAGCACGGCATCCAGGCCTTCGCCGTCCTGCGCGCGCCGCTGGCGGCCATGGCCGGCGTGAAGTCCTCCTGGACGACGTGCCCCTTCGGGACATTCGCCGTCTTCCAGTCGAAGTTCGGCGAGCAGTTCCGACTCGCCGACGACGGCACCTTCACGGTCGAGCTGGACCTGGCCAAGCCGGGATTCGCGCGCGCGGCCTACTACGCCGCGTCGATGATGTGCAGCAAGTTCGACCGTGACTCGGCGCAATGGCGCGCCGGCATCGAACTGCGCGCGGCTTCAGCCTCGCGCGTTCAGGCGGGCCTCTTCGAGACCGCGGAGGCCTGACATGTCCTACCGCATCGAATACCAGTGGGCATGCTGGCGGCTGCCCGCGACGCCCGAGCGGGGATCCATCCCGCGGTTTGTCGTCGCCATCGAAGGCGGAGACAACAACCTGAGGGACGCGGTCACCGGCAAGCGCGCGCGGGACTGGGACGTCTGCATGCTCGGTAGCGCAGCGCAAGTGCTGAAGAGGGCTGTGTACTTCGCGGGTGCGTGCGAGGGTGGCTCGTTGAAGCCTGGCTCTCGCGACTCCTCGCCCGAGGCCTACATCCGCCGCATCCGCCGGCTCATCGAAGCCGACGATGCCTTGCCCGCGCACGGCAATTGGTACCCGAACGTTCGGGTTCCCGAAGCGCATCCGCTGGCGGCCCACGCGCAGCAGCTCGGTCTCAGCACCGCACGCGAGCAGCGCTACGGCGAATGGCTCGTGCAAGTCACGCTGGGCCCTGCGAACCGCGACCTCGTCTTCGACTTCGCCGATCGGTATCCCGATCTGCAGGCCTGGCAGCTGGCCGACGTCAGCGGCCTGCCGCGCAGCTGAATCCCATCAAGCAGCGACCCCGGGCCCCAAGCCCGGGGCCTCTCTGAAACCTCTCAACGGCGGTTTCAGAGAGGCCGCGATGTCGCGCCCTTTTTGCCCTTCAACACAGGAGATCCCCATGCCAGTTGAACCCGCAGGAAGTTCCTTGTCTTCGTCTTGCCCCACCGTCCTTGTGTCCACAAGCCCCACCAGCTCGCCCGTGGCTCCGGCACCCAGCATGGACATCGTCGCCGCGCTGGCCAACCCGACCTCTTCGTCATGGCTCAAGAATGCCTTGCGCACCGCCGCGGGCAGAGATCCTGTGGACGCTGCGAACGATGCAGAGTTGCTGGCATCGTTGCTCGCTGCCCGGTGCTCGGCACACCTTTCCGGCACCTGCCCATCCTGCCGTGCTGCGGTCAGCTATAACGCATGGGTTCCGGTCGAATCGGAACCTGGTCTCATGGCTTGTCCATTCTGCTTGCGCGCGATCAGGGTCGACGAGGTCTACTCACCCTCGTCCCCCGCCGATTCGTCGCAGAATCTGGCATCGCCTACTGCGGCCGCACTGCACAGACGCGATGAAGCCGTCCCAGTCATCTACGTGATCACCCGATCAGATGGAACGGATTGGAGGTACCTGGGCCGCCACACCGCTTCTCAACACCGCGACTACCTCGTGCAGTGCGCTGAGGTGCTACTGCCCGGCGAGACGCTCTCCTACAGCGTCGCATGACCACCGCGCGCCGCAATCGCCCGCGGCCTCGTCAGCGTGCACGGGTTCGATCACCTCTGTCAGTGGACCGTAACCCCCGCAGGCCTTACCTCCTGCATGGTTGCTGTCGCCACCTCACCTTCCCAGCCGAACAGGCATCCCACCAGCATCGCTCGCTCCGCGCGCTCACCGATGCTCAGCGAACGATTCAGTTCGCTGATCACCCTCTTCGCCTCCGCGTAGCAGCCAAGGTTGAGCGACGTCGGCCGGACGCCGAGCTCTCCGCGTACGCACAAGACCACGTTGCCGCCCTGTGGAAGCCCGGGCAACACTACGTGGCACCGCTCTGGAAGCCAATCCGTCAATCCGTCACCTCCGCGACCTCCGTCGCCATGCTCTCCAGGTCGATGATCCGGTCGGCCATGCTGGTCAGCTCCGGCGTCTGCGACACGAAGAACTCGCACGCGTAGCCGCCCAGGCGCAGCACCTCGCGCTTCATGTTCATGAACATGCGTTTGCGCTCCGGGTCGAGCGGCCCGTCGGCCTCGTCGCTGAACAGCGTGCCGATCTTGCGCCCGGTGATGCCAGACAAGTAGAGCGCGATCGCTCTGGTCAGGCACTCGTTGATCCACTATGCCGAGAACCCGGATATGCCGAGCTTGCGATCCGGCCGGCGTCCCGGCCGCTGCAACTGCGCGGCGGGTACCTGCGAAGCGACGCGGCATAACGCGGCTGACTTGGGGACGATCGGCGCCAACTCGCGCGGAGGCACGAGCCTGAGCCTGATGAGCGGCGGTGAGCGAACCTTCATCGACGCCTGCCTCACGCGCGCGATCGCCCTGTACTTGGCCCAAAACACCGGTCGGCGATTCGACACGCTCTTCTCCGACGAGGCCGATGGGCCGCTGGACCCCGAGCACAAGCGCATGCTCATGAATATGAAGCGCGAGGTTCTCCGGCTCGGCGGCTACCAACAGGAGTTCTTCATCACCCAGGCCCCGCACCTCGCAACGATGGCCGATGCAATCATCGACCTCGACGCCATGCAGGCCGATGCCCAGTCGGCGGATGCTCTGGTTGCCGAAAGGGCTCATAGATGGGTTCAGTCGGTGCACCTCGAACATCGACGCGCACCACACAGGTACTCCTCATGCTGCGCTCAGAACGTACACGATGCGCGCAAGACTAACGCTCAGATGCGAAGCCCGTACATCAGTGCCCGGCCAGGGACGACTCCCCAGACTTGACCCGCCGAAGTTCGGCATGCCGATTGCAACCGGACTCTGGCTTCGGCGGCCGTGAAAGGGTCGAAGGGACTCGCAGCATTTGCTGCGGGTAGGTAACCGCCGAGCGGGAAGTGTGCTCAGCGGCTCACTGCAGGCCCGAATTGCGTGTGGATGTCCTCGCATTTCGGCCTTACCCCCCCCCCCAGAACTTCCGATAGTCCTGTGTCAAGACCTTCTTACGAGTCATGAGCTCCCACACCCAGCAAGAACTCCTTGCCGTCGCCGCCAGCGCGACGACAGCACCGAACGAAGTCCTCACGCTGCGCCTGGGCGCCGAGGAGTACGGCATCGACATCCTGCGCGTGCAGGAGATCCGCTCCTACGAGGCGCCCACACGCATCGCCGGCGCGCCCGCCCATCTGCTGGGCGTGACCAACCTGCGCGGCGTGATCGTGCCTATCGTGGATCTGCGCTGCCGCTTCGGGCTGGAAACCGTCTACGGCAGCGGCACCGTCACCGTGGTGCTCGCGGTCGCCGGGCGCACGGTGGGCGCGGTGGTCGATGCGGTCAGCGACGTGGTTGCGCTGACACCGGCGCAGATCAAGCCGGCGCCCGAGTTCAGCGGCGCCATCGACATGGGCAGCATCACGGGCATCGGCATGGTCGAGCAGGGCGATCGGCCGCGGATGCTGATCTTGCTGGACATCGAGCAACTGCTCGCCGACGCCGATCTCGCGCCGACCTGAATGACTTCGCAAACAAGAAGGACCGAAAGGAACACCCATGGACATCGTGAAGAACCTGAAGATCGGCACCCGGCTCGGCCTTGGCTTCGGTTTCGTGCTGCTGCTTCTGGCCATCGTGGCCGGGCTCGGCCTCAACCGCATGGCGGCGATCCAGTCGAACCTGACTGATATCACCGAGGTCAACGATGTGGAGACGCGTCTGGCGGTGGCCATGCGCATCGCCGTCAATCAGGTGGCGACCGGCGCGCGCGAGATCGCCCTGCTGAGCGACGCGGCCGAGATGCAGAGCGTCTCCGAGGCGATGAAGAAGTCGCGCGCCGCGTACGACGCGGCCGAGGAGAAGCTCGGCAAGATGTTCGAATCGATCGCCGAGACGACCGCCAAGGAAAAGGAGCTGTTCGCCAAGATCAAGGAATTCAAGACGGCCACGCGGCCGCTGAACAACAAGGCAGTCGAGCTTGGCCTGGCCAACAAGGCCGAGGAGGCGACGCGCGTGCTGCTGAAGGAAGTCAAGCCGGTGCAGGCACAGTGGCTGGCGGCGCTCGGCGAACTGGCCGACCTCGAGGACAGGCTCAACGAAGAGGCCGCCGCAACGGCGGCAGCGGCGTACAAGCAGGCCCGCATGTTACTGCTCTCGCTCAGCGCCCTGGCCGCCGTGCTGGGCGTGCTGGCTGCCTGGCTGATCACGCGCTCAATCACGCAGCCGGTCGGCCGAGCCGTGACACTGGCGCAGACGGTGGCCAGTGGTGACCTGACGTCGCACGTGGCCGTCGATGGCCGCGACGAGATCGGCCAGTTGCTGTCGGCCATGTCGACGATGCAGAGTAGCCTCGCCAAGGTCGTGGGTGAAGTGCGTGGCAATGCCGAGAGCGTGGCCACTGCCAGCGCGCAGATCGCGCAGGGCAATGCCGATCTGAGCCAGCGCACCGAGGAGCAGGCCAGCGCGCTGGAAGAGACCGCCGCGACCATGGAACAGCTCGGCACGACCGTCAAGCAAAACGCCGACAACGCCCAGCAGGCCAACCAGCTGGCGCAGGCCGCCTCGGGCGTGGCCGTCAAGGGCGGCGAGGTGGTGGGCCAGGTGGTGGAGACGATGAAGGGCATCAGCGAGAGCAGCCGCAAGATCGCCGACATCATCGGCACGATCGACGGCATCGCCTTCCAGACCAACATCCTGGCGCTCAACGCGGCGGTGGAGGCGGCGCGCGCCGGCGAGCAGGGGCGCGGCTTCGCGGTGGTGGCCGGCGAGGTGCGCACGCTGGCGCAGCGCAGCGCCGAGGCGGCCAAGGAGATCAAGAGCCTGATCGGCGCCAGTGTGGAGCGCGTCGAGCAGGGCACGGCGCTGGTGGACCAGGCCGGGCAGACGATGAACGAGGTGGTGACGTCGATCCGCCGCGTGACCGATATCGTGGGCGAGATCAGTTCGGCATCGGTCGAACAGAGCAGCGGCGTCAGCCAAGTCGGTGAGGCAGTGGGCCAAATGGACCAGGTGACGCAGCAGAATGCGGCGCTGGTGGAGGAGAGCGCTGCGGCGGCAGAGAGCCTGAAGACCCAGGCCGGCGCGCTGGTGCAGGTGGTCAGCGTGTTCAAGCTCGCGCACGCATCGTCGGCGCATGCGACACCGGTTGCCGCCGTACCCGTCGCGGCGCAGGACTGGAGGAGTGCCGAGCGGCGCAGCCCGGCGCGGGCGAAGAACGTGACGCGGCCGGCTTTCGGCAAGAAGGCGGCGGCGGCACAACTCAAGACCCCAGAGGCCACACCAGCCGAGACTGCCCCGCAAAAGACGGGCACCGACGGGGAGTGGGCCAGCTTCTGATCGCTGTCTCAGCAATGTAACTCGAAGCCCGGCACGCCGGGCTTCGGCACGTATGGCAATCCGTGCCGCTATGGCGGTGCTCATGAGGCCACATGTCGGCCTATGAGGGTCGCTCGCGAACCGCGCTGTCGACGGAGGCAGTTGCAACACTGGCAAGCGAATGCCGGGGTACCACCGGTTCAAAGCGCGCTGAGGAACGCCATCAACTTGTCCTCCGGCCGATAGCGCATGGACCCCACATTGGGAGGCGCCACTTTGTCCAGCACACGCTCCTTCAACGTCAGATCGGCATCGAGGTAGATCTGAGTGGTCTCCAGCGATTCGTGGCCAAGCCACATCGCGATCACCGACCGGTCGACTCCAGCCTGAAGGAGTTCCATCGCCGTGGTGTGGCGCAACACATGTGGCGTCACGCGCTTGCGCGTCAAGGATGAGCAGGCCCGGGTGGCTGTGGCAACGTGCTTGGCCACAAGGTACTGGACGCCGTCGGCGCTGAGGCGGCTGCCTCTGGCATTTGGGAACAATACGGCGGGCTCAGGTCCCAAGTCGCTGCTCATCCATGACCGCAATACTGCCTGTGTCTGTTTGGCCAGCGGCGTGCAGCGCTCCTTGCGGCCCTTCCCGAGCACGTGGACGTGGGCGCCCGTGCCGAGCCTGACATCGGCGGCTCGTAGGCCGGTTATCTCGGACAGACGCAGCCCGGTCTGGACCGCAAGCAACAGCAGAGCATGGTCGCGCCGCCCCGACCATGTGGTCCGATCCGGTGCCGCAAGCAAGGCTTCGACCTCTTCATGAGTCAGATGGCAGACCTGCTTGCGAGTGCATCGCTTGCTGGGAATCGCCAGGACGCGCTGGATCAGGCCAGCATGACCCGGCGACTCAAACGCAGCGTACTGAAAGAACGACCGAATCGCGCTCAGCCGTAGGTTCCGGCTTCTGGCGCTCACGCCGCGTTCGTGCTCCAGGTCGGCCAGGAACGCCGCGATCAGCGGCGCGTCGAGCTGCTCCAACGCCAGCGCGCTAGGGACAACCCTGAGGCGCTTCTGGATGAACCGGAGGAAGAGCCGGAAGGTGTCACGATAGGAGGCGATCGTATGCCCGCTCGCCTGCCGCTGCTGCATGAGTCTTCGGGTGAAGAACCCCTCCAGCAGCACAGCGAGGTTGCCAGTCGCGGCGGTCATGACAGCTTCTCCCAGTGACGCTCGAACCGGGCGAGCGCCTGGCCCATCAACTCGGGGCACGCGTTGAGGTACCAATAGGTGTGCTCGATGCGCACGTGACCCAGAAAGGTAGACAAGGTCGGCAGGTGGCGCTCGACATCCTGGCCGGACCGGTACCAGCGCAGCAACGTGTGGATGGCAAAGCGGTGACGGAGATCATGCAGCCGAGGGCGTGGAGCACCCGCGGGGCCGTGTACCTCCGCCTGATCGAGCAACTGATAGAAGGTCCGATGGATGTGCGCCGGGTCGAGTGCCGTCCGCCGACCCGAGATGAAGAACTGCGGCGGCGCCAACCGTTTGGCGAAGCGATCGCGATGCGCGCGGTACTCCGCGAGTGCTGACCTGGTCGAGCCAGTAATCGGAGCCTGCCGAGATTTGCCGAACTTCGTCTGCCGGATGGTCAGCAAGCCTTGGTCGAGATCGACATCGCCGACCTCGAGACGGATCGCCTCACCGAGCCGCATCCCGGTGACGCTGAGCAGCCCCAACAGGCTGTGGTAGGTCGCCCCTCGCAGGCCATCTGTAGGAGGCAGCGTCAACGCGCAAGCCATCAAGCGGGCGAGTTCATCGTCCGAGTACAGGTACGGTTGTCGCCGATGCCGATGTGAAGGAAGGAGATTGGCGGGGGTGACCTCCGTGGCGGGGTCGAGCAACCGGTGGTGGAGCGTGAAGCCGCGAATCCGACGCAGCCGATCGGCAGCGAAGCCAGGGCGCGTGGATGGTTTGCTTAGGGCCCACTCTACGGCGGCCGCCGCCGTGATGGTCGTGACGCCGCGCCGGTCGAGAAAGTCCGTGAAGTCGACCAGCGCATCTTCGTTCGCCCGAAGCTTGAACCCGAGCGCTCGCCGGAGTGCAAGGTAGTCGGTGGCGGCCTGTCTCAGCGGCGTCATGGCGCACCTCCCGGCCAAGAAGGAGCGATGGCCCGCAGGGAGGGAAAGTCCACCTTCGCATAGATCGTCGTTGTCTGCTGCTGGCGGTGACGCAGCACTTCGCCGATCTCGCGCAGCGACGACCCCTCGCGCAGCAGTCGGGTGGCCAAGGTGTGACGGAGCACATGCGCTCCCTGGCTCGGCCCATCGATGCCGGCGCGCTGAAGCGCGCGGCGGACGATCGCTGCAACAGCGGTCCCGCTGGAGAACCCCTCAATCGGTGCCTGCGCTCGGACGAAGACCTGCCGGGAGGGGCAGCGTGGCCGGGCCTCGCTCAAGTATTGGGCCAGCGCTTGGCCCACTTCGTATGGAAGCGGGAGGCGATCGACTCGGGTTCGTCCATTGCGAACCAGTAGTTCGCCGGCGTGCCAGTCGATGTCCTCCAGTTGTAGTGCTACTACCTCGCCAGCCCGCAGCCCGAGCCGCGCAAGTAGGAGGATGACCGCGTAGTCACGACACCCACTCGGCGTAGCCCGATCGCATTGGGCGAGAGTGAGCAGAACCTGATCGTCCTGGAGCGAGCGCGGGATCGATGACTGCGACCAAATAGCCGGCGCCGGTATGTGCGAAGACATATCGGTGTCGAGCCAGCCGCGGTAGAGCGCGAACCGTAAGAACGCCCGAACGCCACCGACGACTCTGCATGCAGAGTTCGGACGGCACGTCTTCGTCGCCAGCCTGACGTGGGCGATGACATCTCGCGCCGTAACGGTGTTGAACGTCAATGATCCATCGGCGAAGAGGAACGTCAACAGATTCCTGGCCGTGATCCGATTGGAGTGAATGGTCGCAGGTGCCAGATTGCGCTCGTGGCACATGTAGTCGACATACTCGGCCTCGATCTGGTCAGCCTCGCTTGGAGTGCGCTCGGGTGAGCGCATGGAGATGACGCCCTGTGCCGCGAGATGCACGAGCAGCCGCAGCAGCGTCGAACGGTCTTCGGCCCTCGGGGCGCGACAGCGCCTGCGGCCCCGCAAGAAGGCATCGACCAAGTCTTCGGCTACTGCCTCGGCGGCTACGCCGCGTCCGTCCAACCACCGGCTGAAGTCTCCAACCAACCATGCGGCGCGGCGTCGCGAGTCGCGGCTATAGCCCTTCGCTGCCAACGAGTCGATGAAGGTATCGATGCACACGCCCAGCGGGCCTTCGCGCATCCGCATCAGTGCGCGCGGGCGCACAAACAACTCTTCCATGAGGGTCTCCTTCCGGGGAAACCGTCCCCGGTGGAGTCGAACATATGCCAGTGAGGCGCCAATCGTGAACCCGAGTAGCTCGTGTCACCGATGGGCAGCATCGATGTCCGCTCGCGGCTCGGCCTGCATGGCGTCGAGGTCGATGATTGCGTCGGCCATCGCCGCGAGATGCGGGGTCTGGGTGATGAAGAACTCCTGCCGGTAGCCGCCGAGCCGAAGTACCTCGCGCTTCATGGCCATGAACATGCGCTTGTGTTCGGGGTCGAGAGGCCCATCGGCCTCGTCGGTGAAGAGCGTGTCGAATCGCCGTCCGGTGTTCTGGGCCAAGTACAGGGCAACCGCGCGCGTCAGGCAGGCGTCGATGAAAGTCCGCTCACCGCCGCTCATCAGGCTCAGGCTCGTGCCTCCGCGCGAGTTGGCGCCGATCGTCCCCGAGTCAGCCGCGTTATGCCGCGTCGCTTCGCAGGTACCCGCCGCGCAGTTGCAGCGGCCGGGACGCCGGCCGGATCGCAAGCTCGGCATATCCGGGTTCTCGGCATGGTGGATCTCATGCCGTGATCGGCATGAGATCCATACCCGCTCGCCACCGCTGACCAGCTTCAGGCTCTTCGATTCGTCCCGCGTCCCGTCGTGCACGATGATGTCGAAGTCCTCGCGAAGCTCGCCCTTCCCGTTGGTCGACTGCGTGATCACCTGCAGCGTGAACCGCGGCCCGTAGCAGGCCAGCAGCAGCTCGTTCGCCAGCGCGGAGAACGTCGGACCCGCGTCGTCGATGTCCAGCGCGATCACGCCGTCGTTGCTGAGGCACTTGGCAAGCAGCGACCAGGTGGCCAGTTCGTCCTCGACACGCTTGGCGGCACGGATCGCCGCCCCTTCCTTGGCCGCGATGTCAGCCAGTTGTTCGCCAAGCGCCTTCGCGCGCTCGTCGCGCTGCCGGGCGCAAGACTCGGCGGCCTCCGCTGCTGCTGCGGCCTGCGTCGCAGCCTCGACCTCCTGCCTTGCTGTGTTCAGCCCTGCGGCATCCAGCGGCGGGGGAAGCAGAGCAACCTGTTCGGCGGTGCGGGTCAGCGCCTCGTCGCGAACCACGGCAACGCGGCTGAGCTCGTCCTGGACTCGCGTCCGAGCTGCAGCGATGTCGGCACGTTCGGCACGCTCGTCCCCCGTCTCAGGCGCAGCCTGCTCAGGCAGCGTGGCCAGTTCCGCAGTGTGTCCATCGATCGTCTGTGCCGCACGGGTCACCTCGTCTCGGCGCGCGCACAGCAACTCGATGTCGCGCAGGCGCTGGTCGGCGGTCTCGAGCATCTGTTCGGCCTGGTTGCGCAGTTGCGCCTCAGCGGGCAGCGCGCGCACCGCCGTCTCGGTGTCGGCGATCTCCTGCAGGGCAACCCGCTTCTTCTCGGCCAGACCGGTGAGCGCCGCGTCCGCCGATGGCAACAGCGCCTTCGCCTCGCGCGCGTCACCGAGCAGTTGGCACTGCCCCTGGATTTCCATGCCTGCACACGGCACATGAGAGGTCAGGCCGAAGCGCCGCTGCAGGTCCGCTTGCCGCAACGCGATCTGCCCGGCCTCGCGGTCGATCGACTCGACCTCGCGTCGCCGCGCCACAAGAGTCGCCTTGGCCTTCTCCAGCACGTCGACGCTTGCCTGCCGCCGGCCCACGATGGCCTGGCACCGGGCCACGACACGCCGCGCAAAGTCCCGGCGCGCTGCCGCGCGCTCGACGCTCTCGCGCAGTTGGGCCACCGTAGTCAGCACCGCGATGTCCTTCACCAGTTGCGCCCGCCGCCGACCGTGCGCATGGCATCGCTCGGCGATCCGCTGCTGGAGGCTTGTTTCGCGCTGCTGCAAGCGCGGCAACTCCTGGGACAGCCGCTGGGCCGCCGAATCGTGCTCCTCCTTCGCCCGCCTGGCTTCGTCGGCGAGCGCCCGGCGGCGAGCCTCAGTCTCGGCGGCGCCAGTGCGCTCGGCGGTGACCGTGGCCAGCTTCTGGCGCGCAGCGTCCAACCTCGCGGCTGTCGAAGTTCGTTGGGCCGTTGCCGCAAGCAAGGCCTGTGACGCACCGTCGAGCTCTGCGAGGCTGCGCCGCGTGACCGCCGCGTCCTCCTGCGCCCGCGCCAATCCCTGGCGGACCACAGCCAGGCCGGCCTTGAGCTGCTTGACGACGTCCGCCGCGAGCGCCCCTTGCTGCCGTACCTGCTCCAGGCCCAGCAGATCGGCCAGCAGCGTCTTGATTTCCGCGTTCTTGAACGCCGACAGCGGCCGCTTCCCTTGGGCAGAGAAGACCGACGTGAAGAAGGTATCGGCCGGGCACAGGATCTCTGCGACGGCCTTCTCGTACGTCTCGACCTTGCCGTCCGACACGTTGCCGTCGCGGAGCACCACCGGCGCCCAGCCGGGCCCGCAGTGCTCGAACAGGAAGGCCTCGGTCTTCTTCTTGCCGTTGACCCGCAACACCAACTGGCTCTTGTAGCGCTTGCCGCCGTGCCGCCAGACCAGTTCCTTGGTGCTCTCGGGCAGGAAGACATGGTCGTAGTAGGAGAACGCGCCCAGGCCGTCCGCACCTGCCCGCGACGGCATCACGAGGTAGGGGTGTTAGGTTGCATTCGCGAGTGTCAACGCCCTTGGTTTGAGCAGCCTCGCTGCCTACAGTCACCTCACGCCCGGGCAGCCCAGCCTCTTTCAGAGGCGAGTAGCCCGCCGCGTCCCGCGTTTTCGAACAACGCCACAGGAGGTCGCGAACATGGTCGCGCGCCGACTACGCAGTTCATTCAGTGCCTCGACGTTGACACGGCTTCGCCAGATGCCGGCCTGCGACGCGCTTGCGCTGCTGGCCACCCACCTCAAGGTTGACCCGACGTATCGGCCAATCAAGGACGATCAGAGCCAGCGTTGGCACCTGAGCACCGGCCGCGGCGATTTCGAGATCGTGACCACGGGTCCCAAGTGGTACGACACACGTGCGAGGCATGGCGGAGGTGGCGCCATCGACTTGGCGATTTACCTCCTGGATGTGCCATTCGTCGACGCCGTCAAGCTTCTGACCCGCAAGGCAGCGCCTCATGGTTCAGATCATCCGCAAGGCCTCGCTGCCGACCCCTGATGAAGTGGCCGCGCGAACGCGCGACGCTGCCGAACAGGCGCGCGCTGTCGCCGTGCGCGAGCCTCGGCCCGCCGGATTCCCGCTTCTGTTCACCAGACACTGGCAGTTGATCGAACCGGCGGTCGCCTTCCTGCATGAACACTCGGTCCAGCGCGCCCATACCGACGACACGCGGAGGACCTACGCCGAGATCCTGTACGACTGGTTCGAGACGCTCGAGCAGAACGACATCCCGTGGGAGAGCGCCGACGCGGTCGACCTCGTGGCCTATCGGAACCGCATGATGGCGCAGCCGAGCCCCCACACCGGCCGCCCGTACCGGACGACGACCATCAATCATCGCGTTCGTGGCGTGCTTCGGTTCTACGAGTGGGCAGTTCGGACGCAATGGTTGAACGCCTCGCCGCTGGCGGACAAGACGCGCGACCTCCGGCTCGCACGGCATCAGCGGCCGACGCAGGCCAGTCACGCTGCGACCCATGAACACAGCATCTTCATCCTTCGGCAGTACGAGGCGTTGCCGAGGCCGTTGGTCTCCGAGCAGGCGCGCGAACTCCTCGCGGAGCTCGCACCGCCCTACGACCTGATGGCACGCTGGCAGCTGTATACGGGCCTGCGCATCAGCGAACTGCTGCGCCTCAGCGTCAACGACATAGGCCATCGCCGTGCGTCAGCCACGCTGCACCACGCGATCGAGGTCATTCGCAAGGGCCGCAAGCCCGGCCACGTGATCGCGCCGGCCAGCCTGCTCGACGAGACCGACGGCTACGTCAGCGGCCATCGCTTCGCCTGGCTCGCGCGCGCTCGACGCAAGGGTCGCATCTCCGAGCACAAGGCATTGTTCGTCAACGCCCGCGGATCGCCCGCGGGCAAGAACGCCTATCAGCGAGCCGTGAGCCAGGCGGGTCTGGCCTGCGGGTTCAAGGCCACCACGCACCTGCTGCGGGCCACCTTCGCGTGCATGCTGCTCGCCCGGCTCGAGCACCTGGCCGACCGAGGCGCCAAGATCAACCCTCTGATCGTCGTGAAGGTGCTGCTTGGCCACGAGCACCTCGACACCACCGACCGCTACCTTCGCGCCGTTGCCGTCGACCCATGCGTCCTCAAGGACGTGCTCGACACGCTGCTGTCGGAGACGGGGGCGCCATGAAGTCGCCGCGCCAGAGCATACGTCGGGTCCTGTCGCACGAAGCGGTGGCGGCGCCAGCGCACGACGCGCAGCCCGCTCGCTTCGATGCCCCTCGTGTGGTTCGCAAGACGGTCGTCGACTTTTCGTCACTGTGCTTGCCAGAGGACGTGCGGCTCGCGCTGGCACAGGCGTTCTGGAGCCACCTCGGAGCCCGGTCGCCCCGCAGCATCAAGTCATGCTGGACCTCGGTGCTGACTTTCAACCGCTTCGCGGCCGAATCGGGAGCCGTCGCGTCGCTCGCGGACCTGGACCGACGGATGCTGGTGCGCTATGTCGAGTGGCTCAACGCCCAACGGCGCTCGGACGGCAGGCCATGGGCAATCTCCACGCGAGCTGGGGTCTACAGTGCGTTGCGCCGGCTGCTGCGCTGGCTCGAACGCTGTCGCCCCGATCTCGTCGGCCACATCGACCACTCTTTCACGCCCTTTCCAGGGCGCGGCCGCGACGACCCCTCACGCGCGACGCTGCCGGCACGCGAGCTCCGCGCCATCCTGCGTGCTTGCGAAGCAGACATCGCTGCGATGAGGGAAGCGCGCGCATCGGCCGCCGCGCAGCGCGCTGCCGATGGCGACAAGGTCGGCTCTTTGGGTTGGCTTCTTGCCGAGGTCGATCGACGCTTCGGCGGCATCGTGCCCAGCGGCCTCGAGCTGCAACGGCGCGGCAACCATCCGTTGCAGCTGGCGGTGCGACGGTGGGGCGGCGCCAAGCAGATCGAGCCCTGCCTGTACCCGCGTGCCGTCTCGCTGCTGCCGTACTACCTGGCCATCATGATCCACACGGCCGGCAACCCCGAGCCCATCGCCGAACTCGCGCGCGACTGCCTGCAGGAGGTCCCCCTGCTGGAGAACCGCCAAGCGCTGGTGTGGTTCAAGGCCCGCGCCGGACGCCTGCAGCGACGCACGTTCGAACGTGACGCCCCGTTCGAGCCGCCGGCGCTGATCAGGGACATCCTCGCCTGGAACGAGCAGTTGCGGCCGCTCGCACCACCGGAACAGCGCAACCGCCTCTTCATCTTCAAGGGACTGCGCACCGTGAACGCGATGTCCACCGTCACGGTCCACCACCTGCTCGCGCAATTCTGCGAACGCCATGGCCTTGCTGCGTTTTCGTTGGTGAGCATTCGGCCCAGCGTCCTGTGCAACTTCTACCGCGCCAGCGGCGATCTGCTTCGAACGCGGGCTTTGGCCAACCACGCCAACATCGCGACGACCGTCCGCTATGTCGAGGTGCCGGTCGTCCGCAGGCACAACCACGTGCGCATCGCCGCATTGCAAGAGGCCTTCATCGAGCACCTCACAGCGTCGACCAAGTCGTCTCCGCCGGTGGCCGCGGCGTCACCGCCGAGCGCGCGGCTCCCATCGGGCGAGCTGGTTTCGATGTTCGGCTTCGACTGCAAGGATCCGCTGGCCGGCACCGCGCCGGGTACACGTCAGGGCGAGCTCTGCACCAACTTCATGGGCTGCTTCACCTGCCCCAACGCCGTGATCGCGCCGGAGCCGCTGACGGTGGCTCGTCTGCTCCAGGCGCGTGACCACCTTCGCGCCGCGGCAGCGACGCTGCATCCCGCGCGCTGGCAGGCCTTCTACGCGCCCCAGCTACGCATCCTCGAGGAGGACATCTTGCCGCGCTTCGCCGAACGAGAGCTCGCGGCGGCCGAGTCGCTGTTGTCGCAACTTCCGCCGCTGCTGGACCTGCGCTGAGGCCGCTGCCATGCCAGCCCTGCAGGACATCGTCACCGACCGTCCCGCCGTCCCCGCGGGCGAACGCGCCGGCGATCGTGGATGGTTCCTGCTCGACTCGAGGTGGGAAGACGATGTCTGGATTCTTGCGCCAGGCAACGCGCTGGAAGAACGGCAGCCTGTGCGCCTGCGCTGGGACTTCGATCTGCGAGACGGCCGACGATTCACCGACGAGCGCTACGCCACGCTGCGGGAGACCAGCAGGCAGCTCGTCGCCCTCATCCGATCGCGCTCGCTGTCCACCGGCCTGCCTCTGCGTCCGAGCACGGTGGCGCAGTACTTTCACACCCTGCGCTGCCTGCTTCAATGGATGGACGGTGAGGGCTTCAGCCGCTTTGGAGCGCTCGACCCGCCGGCGCTGCTGGAATTCCAGCAGTGGCTGCGCACGCGCCCCCTGACTGGCCACCCCTCGCAGCGAGCGCCGGGGACCGTGCAGCGCCACCTGTACCTGTTCGCGTACTTCCATCGCTTTCGCGGCGAACTCGACGACAGCGTGTGCTTCGACCCCTTTGCGGGACACGATCAGCGCCAGGCCGCCGGCTATCACGAGGGGCTGCGTCGACCCTGGCCTTACACGCCGGACACCGTAGCCGTGGCATTGGTGCAGGCGGCCATCGACATCCTCACCCGCGACGCTCCCATCGTTCTGCGCGCCTGGCCGACTTATCGGCAGGCGGCGACCGGCGGTCGTGGTGCGGGCCATGCCCACACCGGAAGAGCGACACGGGCACTTCGAAGCGCCAGCGCCGGCATCCCCGATGGTGATTCCCCGGTGCGATCGGTCCGCGAACTCGTCCTGCGCACCGACTTGCTGTATGCCGCCTGCTTCGTCGTCATCTCCTACTTGGTCGGCCCGCGCGTCAGCGAGATCCTGCACTTGAAGGCCGGCTGCGTGCAGCACCGTTGCGCCGACGGCGCCAGCGAGCCGGTCACCGTGATCGTCGGGGCGATCTTCAAGCGCCAATCGGGCTACCACGGGCGGCCGCACGAATGGGTTGCACCTCCTGCCGCGGTGCAGGCCGTGGCGGTGCTCGAAGCCTTGTCCGCCGGGCACCGCGCCGTCTCCGGACGCGACGAGTTGTGGTTGCGCCGCTGGCACGGCAACGGCGCGACGGAGTGGCACGAGGTCCTGCCCGAACTGCTCGAGATTCCGTCGATCGCACGGATCAACATCCAGCTGCAGCGCTTTGGCGCCTGGCTGGGCCTTACGCACCAGGACCGGCCGTGGCGGCTCTCCACGCACCAGGGCCGCAAGACCTTCGCCAGGTTCGCGGCGTTGCGCGACAGGACTTGCCTGTTCGCGCTGGCCCAGCAACTCGGTCATCGCGAACGGGCCGAGACCGACCATGGCTACGCCGGCTCCGACTACCGGCTCGCCCAGGAGATCGACGCCGAGATCCTGCAGCAGTCGGTCAACGCGTGGGAACACATGCTGGCGACACCCGGCCTGGGCGGCCGCGCCGGCGAGGAGATCATGGCCAATCGCCCGCGCTTTCGGGGCAAGCGCATGAAGGAAGACCTCGCAAGCTACGCGCGCCTGCTGGTGGACGCGGGGCTTGTGCTCGGCATCTGCGACTGGGGCTTCTGCGTCTATCGCGAAGAGCACAGCGCCTGCCTCGGCAACGTGGCCGGCCCGAACCCCGCTCGCCGCGAGCCGTCGACCTGCGCGCGCTGCAAGAATTTCGTGGTGTCGCAGCGGCATCGACCCTATTGGGTCGAGCAAGTCCACCGCTGCGAGCGGTTGCTGGACGAGCCGGCCCTGCCGCGGCAGACCCTGCGCATCGTCCGCGCACGACTCGATGAGGCAAGGTCGCTGGTCCGCACGATCGACAGCGATGGGAAGGAGCGATCATGACGAAGCAGGGGCGCGGCACAACCAAGACCGCATCGGCCCAGCGCCTGCGCGAGGCGCTGACGACGATGGTTCGACAGCGTGGCGGCAGCGCCTCGCCGCCGGCACTGACCGCCACCGCCCTGTGCGATCTGGCCGGCATCTCGCGCAACGCGCTGTACCGCTACCACCCCGATGTCGTGCAGGCGTTGCACGCGGCTCAGCAGAAGCACCTTCGGCGCCCCGATGACGCCGGGCGCGCGGCGCGCCTGCGCCGCGACAATGCCGCCTTGCGCGAGCAGCTCACCAAGCTCGCGGCACTGGTCGACCACTACTTCGCAGCCTGGCAGGAGACGCGGCTGCAACTCGTGCGGCGCGACCGGGAGTTGGCCGAAGTGCGCCGCGCCCACAAGCCCCAGGTGGTTTCGCTGCAGCGCTGAACCTCCGCCGCAGTCTCGCTCCGAGGGAGGGAGTGCGGCCGGGGGTTGACTTTGACACAGGGGCAAGCTCTACGCTGCGAGCGCTCGGGGCAGTGGTGCCCCGCTTGGAGGTCTGCGATGAACAGCGACCTCGGATCCTTCCTTCGCCTCGCGCGAGGGCTGTTGCGGCTCTACAGCCTGGCCGTCGCGAGTGAGCACCGCGGCGTTGCGGATCACCTGCTGTGCGCCCTGGAGCAGCTCGCGAAGAGCGAGCCAGCGATTGAGTACCTGCTCGATCGGGCATACCTGCGTGGAATCGGTCACCATGATTCGGCCGATCCGCACACGCAGCGAGCCAAGCCGCAATGACCGATGCCGGCGCTGCCGGCTTGGGCCCGCGGCCGCTACGCCGCGGAGACGGACCTTTGCGCTTCGCATCGGTCCGCCTTCAGCGCGTCGAGGTCGATCACGGCGTCGGCCATCGCCGTCAGCTCCGGCGTCTGCGAGACGAAGAACTCGCGCTCGTAGCCGCCCAGTATGAACATGCGCTTGCGCTGGGAGTCCAGCGCGCCGTCCGCCTCGTCGGTGAACAGCGTGGTGTAGCGGCGGCCGGTGTTTCGCGCCAGGTACAACGCGATCGCGCGGGTCAGGCATGACTCCACGAACGTTCGCTCGCCCCCGCTCATCAGGCTGACGCTCTTGCTTTCGCCGGTGTCGCCGTCGTGCACGAGGATGTCGAAGCCCTCCTTCTGTTCGCCCTTGGCGGTCTCCAGCAAGGTGTGGATCGACACCGTGAAGCGCGGTCCGTAGCAGGCCAGCAGCAGGTCGTTCGCCAACGCCGAGAGCGCGGGCCCCGCATCGTCGATCGCCAGCGCGATCAGGCCGTCGTTGCTCATGCAGCGCGCGAAGAGGCTCCAGTTGCCCAGTTCGTCCTCGACGCGAGCGCTGCGCGCGTGAACGCGCTCGCGGCGCTCGGCCAGCGCGGCCACTTGTTTGGACACCTCCTCGATCGTCTGCGCTTCGCGCACCGCCGTCAGCATCGATTGCTCGGTCGCGCCGAAGGCTTCCCGAGCGGCACCCAGCGCTTGAGCGGCCTGCGTCACCTGTCGCTCGTCGAAGGCGGGCGGCAGCGACGCAAGCGCGTGATCCAGGCGCGCCAGCGCCGCCGTGGCCTGCCTCGCCAGTTGTTCCTGTTGCTCCTCGATCGCCTGGCGTGCCGCGGCGATTTGCTGGCGCTCGGCGCGCTCGTCGGCGGTTTCGGCAGCCGCATCGGCGGCCAGCGCAGGGCCCAGCGCCTGCAACTCCTGGTCGATCTCGACCAATGTCATCTGTGCCTGTGCGCACGCCGGCGCCTTCGAGCACATCACGGCCAGGCGACTCACCCGCTCGCGCGCGGCGGCTTCGCGGTGCTCGGCCCGTGCCAGGTTCTGCGGTGCGCCGGCCAGCGCTTCGCAGCGCTGGCGCGCGGCGAGCAGTTCCTGCTGCGCCGCGGCCTTCTCGACGGCCAGCCGGGCCAACTGGGCATGGGCGTTCGGGATCAGCGATTGCGCCTCGCGCGCGTCACCCAGCAGCTTGCAACGGCCCTGCAGGTCCGTGCCGACGCAGGGCACCTCGCCGGTCAGGCCGAACCGGCGCGCGAGTTCCTCGGCTTTCAGCGCGGCCCGCCCCGCCTCTTGCTCGATGCCTGCCACGCGGTGTTCGGCAAGCCGCACCGCCCCTTGGCAGCGCGTCAGCGCGTGTGTCTGCTGGCGACAGGCTTCGGTGAGCGCGCTGCGCAGCGCCTGCACACGCTGCGCGAGCGGCAGGCGCCGGTCCGCACGCTGTACCTCGCCGGCCTCGGCAAGCACTGCCTGGCAACGCTGCCGGGACAGGGTCAGCGCCTGGCGCCGCGAGCATTCCTGCTGACGCCGTCCGGCGACCCGCTGGTCAAGTTGCTCCAGCCGTTGCCGCTCGACCTGATCCCTGGACTGGAGCGCACGGCGAGCCTGCGCGGTGGTGTCGAGAGTGGACTGGCGTTCGGCCGCGAGCTGTGCGCGGCGAGCTTCGGTGGCCCGCGACTGCTCGCGCTCGACCGCCACGCGCGCATGCCGCGCCTGCGCTGCCTCCAATGCGGAATGCGCCGCCGTCTTGGCACGCTCGGCCGCCGCCATGCGTTCGCCCGCTCCGTCGAGCCGCCGGCGTGTCGCCTCCAGGCGCACCCCCTCCGCGTCGAGCCCGACCAGTTCCTGCCGGATGGTCGCCAACCCCGCCTTCAACAGGCGCACCGTCTCCGCGGCCTTCTGGCCCAGAGCCTGGATCTCTTCCTGCCCGAGCAGGTCCGCCAGCAGCGACTTGATCTCGGCGTTGCGATAGGTACTGAGCTGGCGCTTGCCCTGCGCCGCGAACACGGAGGTGAAGAACGTCTCGGCGCTGCCGCAGATGGCCTCGACGCAGCGGGTATAGGTTTCGACCCGGCCGTCGGACACCATGCCGTCGTCGAGCTGCACCGGCCGCCAGTGCCCGGCATCGTCGAGCGTGTGCAGGAAGGCCTCGGTGCGGCGGCGGCCACAGAGGCGGATGACGATCTGCGAGCGGTAGCAGCGGCCCTCGTGCGCCCAGGTCAGGTCTTTCACGCTTTCGGGCAGGTACACGTGGTCGTAGTAGGAGAAGCCGCCCGCACCGGCCAGCGCGGCGCGGCTCGGCAGTCCGATGTAGGGCACGAGGCAGTCCATGATCGTCGACTTGCCGCTGCCGTTCGCCCCGACGATGGCGATCAGTTGCGCGTCCTGGGTCAGGCGCTCGAGGTCCAGCGTGATCTCGTCGCGGCCCAGGCCGTCACGAATGCCGCGGAATCCCTTGAGGGTGAGTGCGAGAGGTTGCATGGAGAGCCCCGAGGAAGCAGATGCCTCAGGCTCTCATGAGCAGTCTCTACGTCAAGGCCAATCAACTGCGCCCATGGCACGCGTCTCAGCCGGCACAGCACGAGAGCTGCGTGACGTCCTTGGTGAAGGTCTGCGCGCACAGCTTGAGCCCTTCCACCATGGTCAGATACGGGAACAGCTGATCGGCCAGGTCATGCACAGTCATGCGCGCTCGCAGCGCGAGCGCAGCGCTCTGGATCAACTCACCCGCATCGGGTGTGACGGCCCGCACGCCCAGCAGCCGCCCGCTGCCCGCCTCGGCTACCAGCTTGATGAAGCCTCGGGTGTCGAAGTTGGCCAGCGCGCGCGGCACGTTGTCCAGGGTCAGCGTGCGCGTGTCGACTTCGAGGCCCTTGGCCCGCGCCTCGGTTTCGGTCAACCCGACAGTGGCCACCTGCGGGTCGGTGAAGACCACGGCCGGCATCGCGCTCAGGTCGAGTGCAGCCTCTCCTCCGGTCATGTTGATCGCCGCGCGCGTGCCGGCGGCCGCGGCCACGTAGACGAACTGCGGCAGGTCGGTGCAGTCGCCGGCGGCGTAAATATTCTGCACGCTCGTGCGCATCGCAGCGTCGACGACGATGGCGCCTTGTTCGTCGACGACCACGCCCGCTGCGTCGAGTCCGAGGCCATGCGTCGCAGGCATGCGGCCGGTGGCCACCAGCACCCTGTCGGCACGCAGTTCACCGCGATCGGTCGCGAGCACGAACTCGCCGTCGGCGTGGTCCACCCGGCTGGCTTGCGTGTGTTCGAGCACCGTGATGCCTTCGGCGCGGAAGGCCGCTGTCACGGCGTCACCGATCACGGGATCGTCGCGGAAGAACAGCGTGTGGCGCGCGAGCACGGTCACCTCGCTGCCCAGCCGCGCGAAGGCCTGTGCGAGCTCCAGCGCCACCGCCGACGAGCCGATCACCGCCAGACGTGGCGGGATGACGGCGCTGGCCAGCGCTTCGGTGGACGTCCAGAACGGCGTGTCCTTCACCCCGGGGATCGGCGGGACCGATGGCTGCGCACCGGTGGCGACCAGGCAGCGGTCGAAGGCCAGTTCGCGCTCGCCGCCATCGTTGAGCCGGACGACCAGATGCCGGCTGTCCTTGAAGCGTGCCTCGCCGCGCAGCACCGTGATCCCCGGAGTGCTCTCGAGGATGGCCTCGTACTTCGCATGCCGCAGTTCGTCGACGCGGGAGCGCTGCTGTGCGAGCAGGCGACCACGGTCGATGACAGGCGTGCTCGCCGCGATCCCGCCGTCGAAGGGACTCTCGCGCCGCAGGTGCGCTACGTGCGCCGCGCGGATCATGATCTTCGAGGGCACGCAGCCCACGTTGACGCAGGTACCGCCGATCGTGCCGCGCTCGATGAGCGTCACGCGCGCGCCACGTTCGGCCGCTTTCAGCGCCGCAGCCATCGCGGCGCCGCCGCTGCCGATGACGGCGACGTGCAACGCCTCGTCCCCACCGGGTGCCTTCTGGCCACCGCCGAGCCAGCTGCGCGCCTTGTCGAGCAGGCCGTCGCGCGGCCGGTCGGCATTCCCATCGGCGACACGGGCTCGATAGCCCAGCACGGTCACCGCCGCCACGAGCGCCGTCATGGGCGTGTCGGGGGCGAGCGTGAGCTTGGCCGTGCCCTTGGGGTAGGACACCTGCGCGGAGCGCACGCCGGGGACTTTCTCCAGGGCTTGGCGAACATGCGTGGCGCACGAGTCGCAGGTCATGCCGCTGATCACGAGTTCGGTCATGGGGTTGCTTTCACAGGTGCTGACGCGGCGCCTTCAGGAGTGCCTGGGCGCGACCTCGCAGCCTTCGGGCCCGCAGCGCCGGTTTGCAGGGGAGACGAAGTCCCACACCGACACGGCGACCATCGTCGCGAGGCCCACGTAGAGGAGCTTCTCGGCTACGGTGAAGCTGGCGACCAGCACGATGGCCGGTCCGATCATGCCGAGCACGCTGCGGTGCCACTGGCGGTGACTGAACCAGCCCAGCGCATTGGCCAGCAGCGCGAGCCCCGCGAACAGCGGCAGCAGCACGGTGACGAACAAGGCCTCGAACTGGCTCAGGAAGCCGAGCCCGAGGGCAGCACCGAGGCTGGCAAGGGCCGGGAAGCAGGCGCCGCAGCCCATCGCCGAGACGATGCTGCCCAGCGCGCCGGCCTTGTCGGCAATGCGCGTCATGACGTTCATGGTGGCCTCCTTGCCGCCGCTGCGGTTCAGCGCTTGACGGTGGACGGGTAGCCGGCGTTCTCGGTGGCCTGGGTCAGCTTCTGCACGCTGGCCTTGGCATCGTCGAAGGTCACCACGGCCTGGCGCTTGTCGTAGCTCACGTCGACCTTGCTCACGCCGTCGACCTTCGAGATCGCCGTCTTCACCGTGATCGGACAGGCCGCGCAGGTCATGCCGGGCACGTCGAGCGTGACGGTCTGGGGCGCCGCTTGCACCGCGGCGGCGGCGAACACGGCAACCAGCAACAGCTTCTTCATGGCGAACTCCGGGTCAATAAAACAAGGCTCTGTTGAATTTCGAGTGGGTCACCGGGCATGAGGGTTGACCGCGCGGAAGTCG
>NZ_RCHJ01000028.1 GCF_004011805.1 Piscinibacter defluvii | reverse complement strand
GGGTGCGCTACCTCACGCCCACCGAGATCGACACCTTCCTGCGCAACCTGCCCGAGCACTTGCGTTCACTGACGCGCTTCACCATCGCCACCGGCCTGCGGCGCGCCAACGTGCTGGGCCTGAAGTGGAGCCAGATCGACATGCAGCGCCAGGTGATGACCGTGGCCGCCAGCGACATCAAGAGCCGCAAGACCCTGGGCATACCGCTCAACGCCACGGCCATTGAGATCCTGCGCGCGCAGATCGGCAAGCACGACGAGCACGTGTTCGTCTACAAGGGCAATCGGCTGAACGCCACGGTGAACACCGCCTGGCGCAACGCGCTGAAGAAGTCGGGCATCGAGGACTTCCGCTTCCATGACACCCGCCACACCTGGGCCAGCCTGCTGATCCAGAACGGCGTGCCCAAGGGCATGATCAAGGAGATGGGCGGGTGGAAGTCGGACTCGATGGTGGAGCGGTATGCGCACCTGGCGCCGGAGCATCTGGCAAAGCATGCGGCAGTGATTGATGAGCTCCTGCGGTCGGTCGGCGAGCGCCAGCCCGTAGTCGTGGCCAACTCGCCCAAGAGAAAGTAGCTTCTACCGGGAGCGATGAACGCTCGCTCAACACTCAAGCACTGGCATGTTCACTGCGCCTTGGTCGGTAAGATGAACGCCGCAAAACAGCGCGCAGTCGAGTGGTTGCCTTGCCCCGACGGCGTATTGCCGCGTACAGCGGCGCCAAAACGGGGAGATAAGGCCTGATGCGACTCATCAAGAACGTCGGCGCTGACCGAGTTCTGGACCAAATCCAGTCACAGCTGCCTGCAGGCGCAAAGGTCGATGTCGCCACGGACGGCCTGTCCCTTTTCGCCTTCGATGAGCTTGCACACCTCCTGACCGCAGCAGGTCCGACGCGGTTGCTGCTGTCTAGCCCGGCCCCAAAGCCTCGTCCAAGGGCGCCGGGGTTCGACGGCGCACTCGCGGTCGATCCTGATCCGCTTGCCGGCGGTCTGTTAGGCGATGACGTCGACCGTGAGCGCCGCAACGCGCTGCGAGCGCGTGGCTTGGCGGCCGACCTGTTTCAGTGGCTAGAGACCGCGGCTGAGGTCCGAGCAGTTCCGGGCAAGCTGCCGCAGTCGGCCTGGATCACGGAGAGCTCTGGCGCTCCTGCGTCGGCCGGTAACGGGCAACCAGCCGGCGTTGCCATCACCGGCGACTGTTCCGCCACCACCCGCGGCCTAGGCTTGTCGCCCGGCAACCAGTTCAGCCTGATCCAGTGCTCTGAGACCGAGGCTGAGCGACAGATGTTCGCTCAGTGGTTCGAAGCGACCTGGCGCGCTGTGGGCGACGACGCCGGCGCCAAGCAGAAGCTTCTTGATCAAGTCAGACGGCTGGCCGAACAGGAAGCGCCTTCGGCCATTTACTTTGACATCCTCTACAACCTGTTCAAGGACCTGGGCGACGAGCTGGACGAGGAGCGCATCGTCAAGAGCGCCACCGGGATCCGGAATACGCAGGTCTGGAAAAAGCTCTACAAGTTCCAGCGAGACGGCGTCGTCGGCGCAATCGACAAGTTGGAGCGTCTGGGCGGCTGCATCCTGGCCGACAGCGTGGGCCTGGGAAAGACCTTCGAGGCGCTGGCAGTTGTCAAGTACTACGAGCTGCGGAATGACCGCGTCTTGGTGTTGGCGCCCAAACGCCTGCGCGACAACTGGACCCTCTACAAGGCCAACGACCGGCGTAACTCGCTCGCAGCGGACCGCTTCAACTACGACGTTCTGAACCACACAGACCTGTCGCGCGACGGCGGCAGCTCTGGCGACATCGACCTCGCCCATGTGAACTGGGGCAATTACGACCTCGTCGTTATCGACGAGTCGCACAACTTCCGCAACAAGCAGAACCACCGCGATCGCGACAGCCGCTACAAGCGGCTGATGCGCCAAGTCATCCAGTCAGGCGTGAAGACCAAAGTCCTCATGCTGTCTGCCACGCCGGTGAACAACCGTCTGGCCGATCTGAAGAACCAGATCGCCTTCGTCACCGAAGGACGCGACGATGCGCTGATGGAGCATGGCCTCCCCAGCATTGAGACCACAGTGCGCCTTGCTCAGGGCCAGTTCAACCGCTGGCAGCAGCTGGACGAGGCCGAACGCCGGCCCTCGCGGCTGATGGACATGCTGGGCTTCGACTACTTCCGCCTGCTGGACCTGCTGACCATCGCACGCTCGCGCAAGCACATTGAGAAGTACTACGGC
Organism: Piscinibacter defluvii; assembly: GCF_004011805.1. Classification (GTDB taxonomy): domain Bacteria; phylum Pseudomonadota; class Gammaproteobacteria; order Burkholderiales; family Burkholderiaceae_C; genus Piscinibacter; species Piscinibacter defluvii. The sequence goes on along the minus strand of NZ_RCHJ01000028.1, from coordinate 65,954 downwards.
ACAGCTGAGACCGGCACCTTCCCCAAGCGTCTGCGCCCGATCAACGTCAAGGCCGACGTCGACTCGGCCGGGCTGTTCCCGCCCATCGTCGACATCAACACCGACATCCGGCGCTTGAACCTCAGCGCTTATGCACCGCTGCGCTACGTATTGCCCGCCAAGCAGGCCGAGTACGACGCCAAGTACAGCGTCGCCATCCGCGGGGGCGAAAGCATCTTCCGGCAGGTCGACCGCGAGGAGAGCCTCATCCACCTGATGCGCGTGAACCTGCTCAAGCGCATGGAGAGCTCGGTCCACGCCTTCGCCCTGACGGTCGAGCGCCAGTTGGCCGACGTGAACGGCCTGCTCGCCAAGCTGGAGAACCACGCCGACAGCATTGAAGAGCTGAGCATCGAAGACGTTGAAGTGGATAACCCGGCCTTCGAGTCGCTGCTTGTTGGCCGCAAGGTCAAGGTATTGCTGCAGGACGTGGACCGCATCCGCTGGCGGCAGGACCTGACCGAGGACCGCAATCGCCTGGCCACGCTGCTGTCGAATGCCCGCGCAGTCGATCGCGCCCGTGATGCCAAGCTCGACGCGCTGCGTACCCTGATCAAGGACAAGATCGCCTCGCCGATCAATGTGATCGATGGCAAGCCCAACCGCAAGCTCATCGTCTTCACCGCCTTCGCGGACACGGCGCTGTACCTGTACGACGCCATCGCCTCATGGGCGCTGGCGGAGTTGGGCCTGCATGCGGCCATCGTCACCGGCACCGGTTCCAACAAGACCAACCTTCCCGGCCTGCGCACCGATCTGGCCAGCGTGCTCACCGCCTTCGCACCCCGCGCGAAAGAGAGGCCGGCTGAATTCGCCAGCGAAGGCGAGCTCGACCTGTTGATCGCCACCGACTGCATCTCTGAAGGCCAGAACCTTCAGGACGGTGACTACCTTGTCAATTACGACATTCACTGGAACCCGGTGCGCATCATCCAGCGCTTCGGGCGCATCGACCGCATCGGCTCGCCCAACGCCCACATCCAGCTCGTCAACTTCTGGCCCAACATGGCGCTCGACGAGTACATCGGCCTGGAGCAGCGCGTCAGTGGCCGCATGGTGCTGCTCGACATCTCCGCCACCGGGGAAGAGAACCTGATCGAGCGCGATGCCGGCAACCTGATGAATGATCTGGAGTACCGGCGCAAGCAGTTGCAGAAGCTGCAGGAGGCCGTCATCGATCTGGAAGACCTGTCCAGTGGCATCTCGATCGCTGACCTGACTTTGGCCGACTACCGCATCGAACTGGCGGGCTACCTGCGCGAGCACCCCGGCAAGCTCGCGGCCATGCCGCTCGGCGCCTATGCAGTCACGTCCAGCGCGCAGGCCGACGATGCGCTGCCGCCAGGCGCCATCTTCTGCCTCAGGGCGGAGGGCGAAGCTGCGCTCGCCACCATCGAGCCCGGTTACCCGTTGGCCCCGCACTACGTGGTGCACGTCGGAGCAGACGCGGCAGTGCTGCTCCCCCATAGCCAGGCCAAACAGGTTCTCGACCGCCTCAAAGGCCTGTGCCTGGGGCGCGACATGCCCGACGCCCAGGCCTGCGCTCGCTTTGACAAGCTCACGAAGGCCGGTCGGCAGATGCAGCCTTACCAAACCATGCTGCAACAGGCGATCGCCAGCATCGTGGGCAAGTCACAGGAACGTGCCGTAGCCAGCCTGTTCACGCCGGGTGGCACGCACGCCCGGAAGGGCGAGTTCGCTGGAATGGCCGACTTCGAAGTGGTCGCGTTCCTCGTGATCGCCTGAGCGACACGCGCACGCAGCAGGGAGATCGAAAAGTGACTTTCAGAACCGCCGAGCCAGCGCTCAAGGATGTGCTGGACGCCATCGCCAGGGGCGAGATGCAGCTGCCCGACTTTCAGCGTGGCTGGGTGTGGGATGACCAGCACATCCGCTCACTGATCGCCAGCTTGTCGTTGTCCTACCCCATCGGCGCTGTCATGTTTCTGGAGGCCGGGGGTGTGCCGTTCAAGCCCCGCCTCTTCGAGGGCGTGTCTCTCACGCCCGCACCGCCGCCCAAGAAGTTGGTGCTCGACGGGCAGCAGCGCCTGACCTCGATGTACCTGGCCCTTCGCAGCGGCAAGCCCGTGAACACGCGCACCGAGAAGGGCGAGAGCATCCAGCGTGTCTACTTCCTCGACATGGCCAAGTGCCTGGACCCTGCGGGCGACCGGGAGGAGGCCGTCATCTCCGTGCCCGCCACGCTGAAGCAGACCAGCGACTTCGGCCGCAAGGTCGATCTGGACCTCAGCACGCCTGAGCTCCAGTACGCCCAGCGCCTGTTCCCGCTGTTCCTGATGTTCGACACCGAGGCACTGATGAAGTGGGAGATGGGCTACTCCCAGCACTACGCCGGTGACAGCGAAGCCGCCATGTTCTTGATGAAGTTCAAGAACGCGATCTGGCTCGTCTTCCAGCAGTTCAAGGTGCCGGCCATCGAGATGTCGGTGGACACGCCGCGCGAGGCTGTCTGCCAGGTGTTCGAGAAGGTCAATCAGGGCGGCGTCTCGCTGACCGTTTTTGAACTGATGACGGCCACCTTCGCCGCCGACGAGTTCCAGCTTCGCGACGACTGGGCCGCACGCGAGAAGCGGCTGCATGACAAGCGCCCGGTGCTGGAAGCCGTGGACGGCACCAGCTTCCTGACGGCGGTCACGTTGTTGGCCAGCTATGAGCGCCACCTGGCCAACAAAGACCTGCCCGTGGCGTGCAAGCGTGCCGACGTGCTGCGGCTCACGCTCGACAGCTTCAAGAAGCACGCCCCGGCCGTGGAGCAGGGCTTCCGCAAGGCCGCCGAACTGCTGGCCGAGCAGAAGATCTTCGATGCCCGCAGCCTGCCGTACGCCACCCAGCTGATCCCGATGGCCGCCATCTGTGCGGCCCTGGGCCCGCAGATTGATCAGCACGGCAACCGGCAAAAGCTGCTGCGCTGGTACTGGTGCGGCGTGTTCGGCGAGCTGTACGGCAGTGCCAACGAAACCCGGTTCGGCCTGGACCTGCCTGGCGTGGCGCAATGGATCGCCGGTGGCGATGAGCCGCGCACGGTGCGCGATGCCAGCTTCGCCCCGACGCGGCTGCTGTCGCTGCAGTCGCGCCTGGCCGCAGCCTACAAGGGCCTGGCTGCGCTGCTGATGCAGCAAGGCGGGCGTGACTTCATCACCGGCATGCCCATCGACTTGCACACCTACTTCGAGCGCAGCGTCGACATCCATCATGTCTTCCCGCGCAAGTGGTGCGAAGACGCCAAGCTGCCCCGGGAAAAGTGGAACAGCGTCGTCAACAAGGCCCCGCTGGCTGCCGAGACGAACCGGTCCATCGGTGGCGACGCACCGACCCACTACCTGAAACGGATCGAGACGTCGAAGAAGGTCGCAGCCGCGGAGCTCGACGGCTTTCTGGCCACGCACTGCATCCCCGTGGCGGCGCTACGGGCCGATGACTTTCAAACGTTCCTCCAGCAGCGTGCCGCTGCCTTGCTCGGTTTGATCGAGGCGGCCACCGGCAAGACCGTGGCGGGTCGGGACAGCGAAGAGACGATCGAGGCCTTTGGTGCGAGCCTGGCTGCACAGGCGTAGGGCCTCGGCAGGGCGGTCGGGCGCCGAGGGCCACCGGCTTGAATGTCGATGCAAATAAAGCGACAATCGGCGCCGAATATGCATCAATCCCTGCCCGCACTGCTGTTCCCGGAGTACCGCCGCCGCGTGCTCGGCCTGCTGCTGCTGCGCCCGGACGAGGCGCTGCACGGGCGCGAGATCGCCCGCCGCACGGGCCTGCCGGCAGGCACCATCACCCGCGAGCTGGGCAAACTGGCCGAGGTGGGCCTGCTCAAGCGCGAGAAGCGCGGCAACCAGCAGGTCTACAGCGCCGACACCACCGGCCCGATCTTCACCGAGCTGGCCAGCATCCTGCGCAAGACCTCGGGCCTGGCCGACGTGCTGGTGCAGGCACTGGCGCCGGTGGCCACGCAGCTGCGGGTGGCGTTCGTGTTTGGTTCGGTGGCCCAGGGGCGCGAGACCTCCGGCAGCGACATCGACGTGATGCTGATCGGCGATATCAGCTTTCGCCAAGCGGTGGAGCTGCTGCACCCCACGCAAGCCGTGCTCGGCCGCGAGGTGAACCCCAAGTTGTTCTCTACGACTGAGTTCAGTGCCAAGGCCCTCACCGAGCCCTTCCTGGCCGATGTGCTGGCCAAGCCCAAGCTGTTCCTGATCGGAAACGCGCATGACCTTGAAGAACTTGCTCGGCATCAGCCTTGACGCCGTGCAGGCAGACAAGGGGCTCGTGGCCAAGCTCTTGGCCGCGGCGCAGCGCAACATCGACGACGCACAGCTGGCCGGCCTGAGCGCAGAGAACCGCTTCGATGCCGCTTACAAGGCCATCATGCAACTGGCGATGGTGGCCTTGAATGCCAACGGCTTCCGCACGCTGACCAGCAAGCCTGGCCATCACCAGACCGCCATCCAGACACTGCACCTGAGTGTGGGCCTGCCGCAGGCCAAGGTGATCGTGCTCGACGCGCTGCGTAAGCAGCGCAACCTGTCCGACTACTCCGGCGACCTGATCCCCGACGCTGCCGCGGCCGAGTGTCTGGCCAGCGCACAAGATCTGTTCAGCCACGTCCGAAGCTGGCTGCAGGCCAATCGGCCTGACCTGCTGTAGCCGCCACAAGATGACGGCCCAGGTGCTCATCGATGCCTTTCGCCTGCCGGCACAAGCGCTGGTGGCGCAGCGCATCCCGAAGAAGCTACTGGTCGAGCAGGGTGCCCCCACGGCCGCCGACAAGCGCCTGATTAACGACACCATCGACGAGCTGTGGTGGCAGGCCACGCTCAAGCCGGCCACCGTGGGTGTGCCGGCCTTCCACGCCGCGACGGTGCCCGCCACGCCAGCAGCCGCACCGACGGCCGGCGCGCGCTCTGCAGCAGTCGGCGCTTCTGACGGTGGCGCTACCAGCGCCAATGCCACGGAAGCCACCGATGTGATCGAGCTCGCGCTGGTTTCGGCGCACCTGCGGCCACCCACCCGCGAAGCGCAGGCCCGGCGGCTGATGCAGCTCATCCATCGGGCCATTCCTTACCCGGTACTGCTGGTGACGCAGGCCCCCACAGGAACTGTGCTGTCAGTGGCGCACAAACGGGCTTCGCTGGGCGAAGCCGGCAAGTGGGTAGTGGCCGACGCGGCAGACACGCACGCCTTCAACCCTGCGCAGCCGACAGCGGCAGAAACTGAGTTCATGGCCAGCCTGGCGCTGGAGCAGTTGCCGCCCAGTGCCCTGGCGGATCTGCGGGCGCTGTACCAAGCCGTGGCTGACCGCATCACCGCGCTGGCCGTGGCTCAGGTGACGGGCCACTTCAGGGCACCCGATGCAGCAGCCGCCGCACCGGCTGCGCGTACCGCGGCGCAGCGCCAAGCGCTGGCCGAACGCAGCCGGCTGCTCGATCAGCTGGCCTCAGCGCGAAGCACGGCGGCCAAGGCCCGGCAGATGAACCAGCGCGTTGAACTCAACCTGCAGATCCAGCGTCTGCAGCGCCAACTTCAAGAACTCCAGGACAGGCTCGCCACATGAGCCACCGCAACCTCAGACTTTGCCCATGACTGCACCCCGACCCCCAGCGACCATCCAGCCGATCGACAAGGCGAGCCCCGAGGCCCAAAGCGCCAACCTCGTGGAGGGCAACCTCGCGCAATTGAAGGCCATGTTCCCCGAGGCCTTCACCGAAGGCCGGGTCGACTTCGAGGTGCTCAAGCAACTGCTAGGCGCCGCGGTAGACGAGCGCGAAGAGAAGTACGGCCTGAACTGGCATGGCAAGCGCCGCGCCCGCCAACTGGCACTAACGCCCAGCACGGGCACGCTGCGCCCCTGCCCGAAAGAGAGCGTGGACTGGGCCACCACGCAGAACCTGTTCATCGAAGGCGACAACCTGGAGGTGCTGAAGCTGCTGCAGAAGAGCTATGCCGGCAAGGTGAAGCTCATCTACATCGATCCGCCGTACAACACCGGCAAGGACTTCGTCTACCCGGACAACTTTCAGGACAGCATCAAGAACTACCTGGAGCTGACGGGGCAGGTGGAGGGCGGGCAGAAGATCAGTTCGAACACCGACGCCTCGGGCCGTTTTCACACGGACTGGCTGAACATGATCTACCCGCGACTGAAGCTGGCGCAGAGCCTGCTGCGGAGCGACGGCGTCATTTTCGTGAGCATTGCCGACCACGAGATTCAGAACCTTCGCGCAGCGATGAACGAGGTGTTTGGCGAGGAGAATTTCGTCGCGACGGTGATCTGGCAGAAGGTTTTCTCGCCCAAGAATTCGGCGCGGCACCTCTCTGAGGATCACGACTACATCGTGATCTATGCCAAGAACGCAGAGGTCTGGACACCCCGACTGTTGCCGCGCACAGAAGAGATGGAGGCACGGTACGCGAACCCTGACAACGACCCGCGCGGTGTGTGGACTTCTGGCGACCTGTCCGCGCGCAACTATTACGGGGAGGGGACGTACCCCGTAGTGTGTCCATCGGGTCGGAAGATCGACGGCCCTCCGCCCGGAACGTACTGGCGCGTTTCGAAGCCTAAGTTTGACGAGATGGATCGGGACGGAAGGATCTGGTGGGGTGCCGATGGCAACAACATGCCTCGGCAGAAGCGCTTTCTGACGGATGTGAAATCAGGTCGTGTGCCTCAGACGTTGTGGACATATGAGGAAGTGGGGCACACGCAAGAAGCCAAGAAGGAGTTGATGGCCGCAGTCTCGTTTCCAAATGCCGATGTCGTATTCGATACGCCAAAGCCGACGCGCTTGATGCGTCGGATCCTGCAGATTGCTACAGAGCCCGACACGGCCGACCTTGTAGTCGACTTCTTTGCTGGCACGGGCACCACGATGGATGCCTTGTTTGCACAAAACGCCGAAGATGGTGGCAATCGCCGCTGCATCCTGGTTCAACTGCCCGAGCCCATGGAAGGCGCAGAGTCCGCCGGGTGGAAGACCATTGCGGATGTCACAAAGGCCAGGATCCGTGGTGCAGGACAACGCCACAAGAATTCAGATCCAATGTTCGGCGGTGATGTTGGTTTCCGTGCCTTCAAGCTCGATAGCTCCAACATCCGTGCCTGGAATCCTCGGCCCGATGACTTGACCGGTACGCTTCTTGACCACGCTGAGCACCTGGCCCCAGGCCGCAGCGAACAGGACGTCCTGTACGAGTTGCTCCTGAAACTCGGCCTCGATCTCGCCGTACCGATGGAGTCGCGCCAGATCGCCGGCAAGACGGTGCACAGCATCGGCGCCGGCGCCTTGATGGCCTGCCTTTCGGACGGCATCGACCGCGACGTGGCAGAGCCGCTCGCTCTGGGCATTGCGGCGTGGCAGAAGGCCCAGGCCCAGGCTCTGCAAGGCGGCGACGACAACGCCAAACCCGTCAGCACCAAGCTGGTCTTCAAGGACAGCGCCTTTGCCGACGACGTGGCCAAGACCAACCTGGCCGCCATCCTCAGCCAGCACGGCTTGGACGACGTGCGCAGCATCTGAAGGAGGCCGCATGCAACACGACGCTCCAGACCCCAACAAGGGCCGCCTGCAAGGCCGAATCCAGCGGGTCAGCATCGAGGGCTTCCGCAGCATCGCCAAGGTCGAGAACCTGGTCCTGCCGCAGCTCACCGTCTTGATCGGCGCCAACGGTGCCGGCAAGTCGAACCTGATCCGGTTCTTCGAGATGCTGGCCTGGATGCTGCGGGGCCAGAACCTGCAGGACTTCATCGCCCGCAACGGCTTTGGCGACGACCAGCTCTACATGGGCGCGAAGCGCACCCCGCGCTTGAACGGCGAGATTCGCGTCGAAACCCACCGCGGCTTCAACGACTACCGGTTCGGTCTGGCTCACATCAGCGCAGGCGACACCCTCATCTTCGTCGACGAAGCCTACCGATACTCCGACCGCAAGAAGGTCGGCGAGGCCAAGTGGACGGTGCTTCCTTCGGGTGGCAAAGAGGCGGCGCTGGTAGAAACTGCAGCGAAGAACCAGACCGCGCAGGTGGTGGTCAGCCTGCTGAAGCGCTGCACGACTTATCAGTTCCACGACACGTCGGCCAAGGCCAACGTGAAGCAGGCTTGGGATGTCGAAGACGCCGTCTGGATGCGGTCTGACGGCGCCAACCTCGCGCCCATCCTGCTGCGGCTGCAAGAGAAGGACATCAAGCGCTACAAATTGATCGTGCGCCAGATTGCCCGCGTGCTGCCTGGGTTCGCCGACTTCGAGTTGCAGCCCTCTTACGGGAAGGTGGCGCTCCGCTGGCGCTCGCGGTTCAGTGATAAGACCTTCGGCGCGCACCTGACTTCGGACGGCTCGCTGCGCCTTTTCTGTCTGCTCACGCTGCTGAACCTGCCGCCCGAGATGCTGCCGGACGTGATGTTCTTCGACGAGCCAGAGCTGGGCCTCCATCCGCACGCCATCACGCTGGTGGCCGAGATGATGAAGACAATGGCGCACGACCGGCAGGTCTTCATCGCGACGCAGTCGCCCTACATGGTGGATTGCTTTGCGCTGGAGGATGTCATCGTGGCCAGCAACCACGAAGGTGCGACGCAGCTGCGCACGCTTCCACGCGAGCGATACCAGCAGTGGCTTGACGAGGAGTATCTCGTCTCGGACCTGTGGCTCAAGGAGCCTGTCGGGGGTGACGCGTGACGAGGCTGTTGGTGATCTGCGAAGGCCAGACCGAAGCCGAGTTCGTTCGCACATGCCTGGAGCCGCATCTGCGCGAGCATGGGCTGGCCGTGCACCCGTCTTTGCTCAAGACGCGGCCTGGCAAGCAAGGGGGCGGTGCGGTATCCGTCGAACGGGTGGCGCAACACATCCGCTTTGAGTACCACCACTTCGACTGCATCACGACGCTGTTGGACCTCTACGGTTTTGGTCGTGCAGCGGGGCGAGACAAGCAGGCGCTGGAGGCCGCGATCCTTGAAGCCACCACGCGACAGATCCCTGACCTTAGGGAAGATCGCGTGGTGCCTCATGTGCAGCGCTATGAGTTTGAAACGCTGCTCTTCAGCGACATCGAGGCCTTCGAGTGGGTGCAGAACGGCTGGAGCGACGAGACGCGGGCCAAGCTGCAGGCGATCCGCGATCAGTACGAGACGCCGGAAGACATCAACGACAGCCCTCTGACCGCGCCATCGAAACGCATCATGGCTGTGTTCTCGGGCGGGCAGTACGGCAAGGTGGCGCACGGACCGCTGATTGCGGAGGCGATCGGTATGGATCGGATGCGGGCCGAGTGCCCGGGCTTCAATGCCTGGGTGACACGCCTTGAACAGTGGGGCCGGCGCTGACGCGCCCGGACGGATACGCGATGAAGCTCCAGTTTGAACACAACCTTGACTATCAGCTCGCCGCCATCGACGCGGTGTGCGACCTCTTTTCCGGCCAGGAGGTCTGCCGAACCGAGTTCACGGTGACGGCACCGCGATCGGTCTACCTCGGGGAAGGGACGCAAGGCGCGCTACCAGGCATGGCAGGCGACGGCGTGCAGCTGGGCCTGGGCCTGGCCGAGTCAGACCTGGGCATCGGCAACCGCCTCCAGCTGGACAGCCAAGACCTGCTGGCCAATCTGAACAAGGTGCAGCTGCGCCATGGCCTGAAGCCCAGCGACAGCCTGAGCTCGCGTGACTTCACGGTGGAGATGGAAACGGGCACGGGCAAGACCTACGTCTACCTGCGCACGATCTTCGAACTGAACAAGCGATACGGCTTCACCAAATTCGTGATCGTCGTGCCGTCGGTGGCCATCAAGGAAGGCGTCTACAAGAGCCTGCAGATCATGGCGCCGCACTTCCGGTCGCTCTACAGCGGCCAGCCCTTCGAGTACTTCCTCTACGACTCCGCCAAGCTGAACCAGGTGCGCAACTTCGCCACCAGCCAGCACTTGCAGGTGATGGTGGTGACGGTGGGCGCCATCAACAAGAAGGACGTCAACAACCTCTACAAGGACAGCGAGAAGACCGGCGGAGAGAAGCCCATCGATCTGATCCGCGCCACGCAGCCTGTGCTGATCGTCGACGAACCGCAGAGCGTGGACGGCGGACTGGAGGGGCGTGGCAAGGAGGCGCTGGACGCCATGAACCCGCTGTGCACGCTGCGCTACTCGGCCACGCACGTCGACAAGCACCACATGGTCTACCGGCTTGACGCCATCGACGCCTACGAGCGGCAACTGGTCAAGCAGATCGAGGTGGCGTCGGCCGAGGTGGACGGTGGCCAGAACAAGGCCTACGTGCGGCTGCAGGAGGTGCGCAGCAAGGGAGCCAGCGTATTGGCCAGGCTGGAGCTGGACGTGCAGCAAGGCGGCAAGGTGGTGCGCAAGGCCGTGTGGGTGCAGGACGGCGACGACCTGGAGCAACATACCGGCCGGCAGCTATATGCCAACTTCCTGGTGGGCGAGATCCAGGCCAAGCGCGGTGCGCAGCGCGTCGAGATCCGCATGCCCGGTGGCGAGCAATGGCTGGAGGTTGACGGCGCCATCGGCGACATCGACGGCGATGCCATCAAGCGCCAGATGATCAAGCGCACGATCGAGGAGCACCTAAAGAAGGAACTGCGCCTCGGGCCACAAGGAATCAAGGTGCTGAGCCTGTTCTTCATCGACAAGGTGGAGCACTACCGCCAGTACAACGAGGCTGGCGAGCCGGTGAAGGGCAAGTACGCGCTGATGTTCGAACAGGAGTTCGCCCGCCTGGCGCGAAACCCCGATTACCAGAGCCTATTCAACGAAGTGGACCTGACCGTGGCTCCGAGCGAGGTTCACGACGGATACTTTTCGGTGGACAAGAAGGGCACGTGGACCGACACAGCCGAGAACAATCAAGGCAACCGCGACAACGCGGAGCGGGCCTACAACCTGATCATGAAGGACAAGGAGCGGCTGCTCAGTTTCGACACGCCGCTGAAGTTCATCTTCTCGCACTCGGCACTGCGCGAGGGCTGGGACAGCCCCAACGTGTTCCAGATCTGCAACCTGCGCGAGATGAACACCGAGCGCGAGCGTCGGCAGACCATCGGCCGCGGGCTGCGGCTGGCGGTGAACCAGAAGGGTGAGCGGCTGCGCGGCTTCGCGGTGAACACGCTGACGGTGGTAGCCAACGAGAGCTACGAGTCCTTCGCTGAGAACCTGCAGCGCGAGATCGAGCAGGACACCGGCATCCGCTTCGGCATCGTCGAGAGCCACCAGTTCGCGCCGCTCTCCATCGTCGGCACCGACGGACGGCCCAAGCCCATGGGCGTGGACCTGTCCAAGCAGTTGTGGGAGCACCTGAAGACTGCGGGCCTGATCGACGCCCGCGGCAAGGTGCTGGACACCTTGCGCAAGGCGCTGAAGGAAGACACGCTGGTGCTACCTGATGCGTTCACGTCAGCGAGGAAGTCCATCGTGACCTTGCTCCACAAGCTGGCGGGCAAGCTGGACATCAAGGACGCGAACAAGCGCGACACGGTCAAGCTTCGCCGCGGCGTCTACCTCAGCGACGACTTCAAGGCCCTGTGGGACCGTATCAAGCAGCGCACGACCTACCGCGTTCAGTTCGACAACGAGCTGCTAATCAGCCGTTGCGCCAGCACGATCCGCCAGGTGCTGACGGATGCGCCCGTCACACGGACGCGGCTGCGATTTCGTACTGCAACGGTGCTGATCAGCCAAGGCGGCGTCGACACCAAGCAAACAGCGACATCAAACTTTGTCTCGATGACCGAGGGCGACATCCCGCTGCCCGACCTGCTGACCGAGCTGCAGGACCGCACGCAGCTGACGCGCCGAAGCATCGTGCGTATCCTGACCGAGAGCGGCAAGCTCGACGACTTCAAGCTCAACCCGGCGCAGTTCATCGACGTGGCGGCCGAGTGCATCAACCGTACCAAGCGCCAGGCGCTGGTGGACGGCATCAAGTATCGGCGCCTTGGCCAATCGGCCGACGGCAGCGAGATCTACGCTCAGGAGCTGTTCGAGCAGGCGGAGCTCACTGGCTACCTGACCAACATGCTGGAGGTGACGAAGTCAGTCCACGAGAAGGTGGTCTACCAGTCGGACACCGAGCGCAGCTTCGCCGAGGACCTGGAAAAAAACACCGCGGTGAAGTTGTACGCCAAGTTGCCGGCCTGGTTCAAAGTGCCCACCCCGCTGGGCAACTACAACCCAGACTGGGCCGTGGTTGTGAACGCGGACGGCACCGACCGCCTGTACTTCGTCGTGGAGACAAAGAGCACGCTGTTCGACGATGCGCTGCGCGACAACGAGGTGGCTAAGATCGCCTGCGGACGCGAGCACTTCGCGACGATCGCCGAAGGTGCGGATGCGGCCAAGTTCGTGCGGGCGACGAACGTGGGGGACTTCTCGAAGCAGTGGTAGGCGGTCAATCCACGGCACAAATCCGTCACACCAAAGCCAAAGGGGTTAGCTCCAAATGAAGCTAACCCCTTGATTTTATTGGCTCCCCGACCTGGGCTCGAACCAGGGACCTACGGATTAACAGTCCGGCGCTCTACCGACTGAGCTATCGAGGAATCGAGCCGCAGATTATAGCCCGGTTTTCCGGCCGGGCTACAGGTCCACCTGCACGCCCAGCCACGCCGTGCGCGGGCGCAACGGGTACAAGTACACATGGCCGAACTGGAACGGCGACTCGCGCCAGGCGCGCTTGTCGGTGAGGTTGTCGACGCCGGCGCGCCAGGTCAAGGTCTGAGCACCGAACCGCACCGCCTGGCGCGCGGCCACGCCGAGGACGGCGTAGCCCGGGATCGACGCGCTGTTCAGCGGATCCACGTACCGCCGGCTCGTGTACCGGCCCGAGCCTTCGATCACCAGGCCAGGGACCGCGGCCAGGCGGTGCTCGGCCTGCAGCTTGAGCGTGCGCGCCGGGACGTTGTACGGCATGTTGCCGTTCACGCCGGCGTTGGCGCTGCCCTCGCGGCGCGCGCGCAGCCATTGCGCGCCGGCGAGCCAGGTCCAGGCCCCGGTGCGCCAGGAGATGCTGCCTTCGCCGCCCAGGTGTCGCTGCGTGCCGTCTGGCTGGTACGTGCAGGTGCCGGGATCGTCGCAGCTGCCGATGTCCGCCGCGATGTGTTTGACGACATCGAACAGCGCGGCCGACCATTCGAGCGATTCGGTGGAGCCCTTGAGCCCGAGTTCCGCCTGCCGGCTCGTCTGGGTCGAGGCTTCGCCGGCATTGGTGTAGCGCGTGCGGTTCGGCGCCACGCTGGATTCCATGCCGCGGCCCCAGCTGGCATAGACTAGCTGGTCCGGCACATAGGCGTAGCTGAGGGCGACAAAGGGTGTCGTGAACGTCTGCCGGTAGTCGGTCGGTCGCGAGCCGTCGGTGCGCACGCTCTGGCGATGCAGCCGTGTGTGGCGCACACCGAGCCACGCAGTCCAGCGCGCGTCGATCGCGATCGCGTCGCGTGCGTAGACTTCGCTCGTGTGCTCGTCGCGCTGGGTGTTCTCGTCGGTCAGCGTCGGATCGGCCGGCGTCTCGTCGCCCGGACCGACGGTGCCGACGTAGTTGAACGCCTGACGCTGGAAGCGGTTCTTCACGCGGCTGTTCAGGACGCCGAGCGTCAGCGCGTGGGCCCACGAGCCCACCTGCACCCTGCCGGTCAGCGACAGGTCCAGCGCGTCGGTGCGCCGCCGCTCGTTCTCGCTGCGGAAGTCGTACAGGTCGAAGCTGCCGTCCGGGCAGTAGCGGTCCGGGTAGTAGGTGCCGTCGGCAGCGCTGCAGCCGAACGGGAAGGCGATGCGGTCGTCGCTGCGCAGCCGCTGGGTCGCGGCGTGCGCGATGAAGCTCCAGTCGGCCGACAGTGTCTGCCGCCAGCGCAGCGAGGCCGTGTCGCCGTCCAGCACCACGGGCAGGGACCAGCGCTGGTCGTTCAGGTTCCGGCGCGGGTCGACCGGCGCCGGCACGCGGTCGCCCCACATGCTGAAGGCCGCCTGGCTGGGCTGCGAGCGGTGGCTGCTCTCCACCTCGGCCTCGAGCAGCGTGCCCGCGCCGAGCCGCCAGTCGCCGGCGACGGCCAGCATCTGGCGCGAGCCTCGGCTGTCGCGCACCAGCGGGTCGAGGTGCGCCGCGGCGGCATTCAGGCGTACGCCGAATGCCCGCTCCGCACCGAAGCGATCGGAGAGGTCGACGGCGCCGGTCAGCGTCGACTTCTCGCGCCAGTCCACGGCCGCCCGGCGCAGCGGCGTGTCGAGCGGGCGCTTGACGACGAGGTTCACCAAACCACCCGGCGCGCTGGTGCCGGCCTGCATGCCGCTGATTCCCTTGAGCACCTCCACCTGCGCCTTGTTGTCGAGCGGAATCGAGGTCTCTGCGTTGATCGGCAGCCCGTCGCGGCGGTAGTTGAAGCGGTTGTCGATCACGTAGCCGCGCACGGTGAGCTGGTCCCAGTAGCCCTCGGCGTTGTAGGCATCGCTGACCGCGGGATCGAAGTTCGTCAGGTCCGACAGCCGTGTCGCGCCGCGGTCGAGCAGCCGCTCGGCGGTGAACACGCCCGCCTGCAGCGGCAGCTTCGCGAGCGGCACCTCGCCCCAGCCGGCGGCGTTGATGGTGGGCGTGACGCGGCCGGTGATCGTCACCGGGTCCAGTTGCGCCTGGGCAAACGCACCGGCGGTGCTGCAGCCGGCGAGGCACGCCAGCACGAGGCGGCGTGGGCGGAAGTGGCGTCTTGGTGTTGCCATCGTCGTGTCCTTGTCGATGGCAGGTCGGCGGCGCCCGGAGGCGCCAGCGAGCGCGGCGATCCGGACAAGCTTCCCTGCGCGAGGATTACCTCAATCAGGTTCGAAGGGACTCTCTCAGTCGGCCGTCTCGATGCGAGGCGGCCAACACCCCTAGCGGATGCAGCGCGTGGTTGCGCCACGAGCGAATTATCCAGCAAAAAGAAAGGGGCCCGCATCGCGGGCCCCGCCTTCCTTCCTGCCGGCAGGCGCTAATCGAAGTTCGGCGTCTCCACACCCAGCACCTTGTGCAGCTTCGGGCTGGTGGTGGTGTACTGCAGGTGGATGCGCTTTTCCGGGAAGATGTACGGCGCCGCCGCGAAGGCCGCGAGCGCCGCCTCGTGGAAGCCCGACAGGATCAGCTTCTTCTTGCCCGGGTAGGTGTTGACGTCGCCCACCGCGAAGATGCCCGGCGTGCTGGTCTCGAACTTCTCGGTGTCGACGACGAGCTGCTTGCGCTCGATGTTCAGCCCCCATTCGGCGATCGGGCCCAGCTTGGGGCTGAGGCCGAAGAAGACGAGCAGCATGTCCATCGGCACCACGCGTGTGACGCCATCGCCGCCGGTGACCTTCACGCCGGTCATGCGGCCGTCGCGTTCCTCGATGCCGGTGACCTGGCCGACGATGAACTGCATCTCGTAGGCGTCGCACAGCTCCTTCATCTTCGCGACGCTGGCCGGCGCGGCGCGGAAGCCGTCGCGGCGGTGGATCAGGATCACGCTCTCGGCCTTGTTCGGGCCGTCCTGCACGAAGTTCAGCGTCCAGTCGAGCGCCGAGTCGCCGCCACCGACGATGACCAGGTTCTTGCCGGCGAACTGCGCCGGGTTCTTGACGCGGTAAAAGACCTGGCGGTCGTCGTAGGCCTCGATGCCGTCGACCTTCAGCGTGCGCGGCTGGAAGCTGCCCACGCCGCCGGCGATGAACACCGTCTTGGTCAGGAAGCGCGTGCCCTTGCTCGTCTCGACGTAGAAGCGGCCATCGTCCTGCTTCTGCACGACGGTCACTTCCTGCCCGAGGTGGAAGGTGGCGCCGAAGGGTTCGATCTGCTTGAGCAGGTTGTCCGTGAGCTCCTTGCCGGTGCACACCGGCACGGCCGGGATGTCGTAGATCGGCTTGTCGGGGTAGAGCTCAATGCACTGGCCGCCGGGGTAGGCGAGCGAGTCGATGATGTGGGCCTTGATCTCCAGCAGCCCCAGCTCGAAGACCTGGAACAGGCCGACCGGGCCGGCGCCGACGATCACCGCGTCGGTCTCGATCGGGCCCTCGTGTGCACCCGCGGTGCGGGCGACTTCGTCGTTGAACTTCGGTTCCATCATGGCTGCGGCGGCGGACGCCGCGCGTCGGTTTACTTGATCAGTTGGTCGAGCTTGCCGGTGCGGTCCTTCCACTCGTCCGCGTCGGGCAGGGCACCCTTGCGCTTGGTGATGCTCGGCCATTTCTTGGCGAGCTCCGCGTTCAGCTTGATCATGTGCTGCTGGTTGCCCGGCACGTCCTCTTCCGGGACGATGGCGTTCACCGGGCACTCGGGGATGCAGACGGCGCAGTCGATGCACTCGTCCGGATCGATGGACAGGAAGTTCGGGCCTTCGCGGAAGCAGTCGACCGGACAGACGTCCACGCAATCGGTGTACTTGCAGCGGATGCAGGCTTCGAGGACGACGTGGGTCATGGTCTGGCGAATGAGGTGATGGGTGCCGCGGAAGGCGGACAAGCCCGCGATTTTATGCGGCTCGGGTTTCTACCGGGTCCGGAAGCCCTTGCGGGACATCAATGCCGTGGCGTTGCGGGAACACCGGAAGCGCGCCCGCGCCGACCGTGACCACCGCGGGGCGCCCGGCATGCAGCAGGCCCGCCGCGGCCAGGTCGGCCACGCGGTGCTGGCTGTGCAGGCCGTCCGGCCAGCCGGCGCGCGACACCACGCTGGCCGGCGTGTCGGCCGCCCAGCCCGCCGCCAACAGCCGGCGCGCGAGGCCACCGAGCTGCCGGCCGGCCATGTAGAACACCTCGGTGTCGGCCGTGCGCCCGGCCTGCAGGGCGCCCTCGCGCGTCATCGCGGTGGACAGCGCGACGCTGCGACCGCTGCCACGGCGCGTCAGCGGCCGGCGCGTGTCGGCGGCCGCGGCCAGTGCCGCCGTCACGCCGGGCACGACCTCGGCCACGATGCCCGCCGCGGCCAGCGCCTCGAGCTCCTCCTCGAGCCGGCCGAACACGCTCGGGTCGCCGCCCTTCAGGCGCACGACGAGCGCGTTCTCGCGCGCGTGCTTCACCAGCAGCGCGTTGATGGTCGCCTGCCCGGTGGAATCGCAGAAGCCGCGCTTGCCGACGTGGATCCAGCGCGCCTGCGGTGCGAACTCGCGCAGCGCGGGATCCGTCAGCGCATCGTGCAGCACCACGTCGGCCTGGGCCAGGCGGCGCGCGCCGCGCAGGGTGATCAGGTCGGCCGCGCCCGGGCCCGCGCCAACGAAGACGACCCGACCGGTCGGCACACCGGTCATTGCGGCGCCTTCACCAGCAGCGCCCCGCTGGTGCGGTTGCTGGCCGGGTCGACCACGATCAGCGACCCGCCGACGCGGTTGGTCTCGTAGCTCTCCACCGGCAGCGGCTGCTGCGTCTCGACGATCACGTGGCCGATCTCGTTGACGGCCAGCTCGTGCGCGTCGGTCGCCTCCAGCGTGTGGATGTCGAGCCGGCTCTCGATGGCGGTGATGCGCGCCTGCACCCAGCGGTTGCCGTGGCGCACCCAGTACTTGCGGCCGACCACGGCGGGTTCGGTGTCGAGCCAGGCAAGCGTGGCCGAGAAGCGCTGCGAGGGGTGCACGGTGGAGGGCGTCGCGATCCAGTCGCCGCGCGAAACGTCGATCTGGCGGTCCAGCACGATGCCGGCGGACTGCCCGGCCTCGACCACGTCGACCACTGCACCGGCCAGGCGCACCTCGGCCACGGTGGCGCCCTGGCCGCTCGGGAACAGCTGCACCTCGTCGCCGGCCTTGACCCGGCCGTGGGCCACGCGGCCCCACAGCGTGCGCGGCTGGTTGCCGGTGCCTTCGCCCTCGCGGGCCACGTACTGCACCGGCACGAGCAGGTCGCCGTCCTTGCGCTCCTGGCTGGTCGGCAGGCTCTCCAGCAGTTCGAGCAGCGACGGGCCGTCGTACCAGTCGGTTTCCAGCGGCGTGGTGACGTTGTCGCCGCGCAGCGCCGAGACCGGGATCACGCCGGCCACGCGGATGCCCGCGGCCTCGGCGAACCCCAGCAGCGCGTCGCGCACCGCCGTGTAGGCGGCGCCGGGCTGCTCGATCGCGTCGAGCTTGTTGACCGCGAACACGATGTTCGGCACGCGCAGCAGCTGCGCCAGCAGCGCATGCCGGCGCGTCTGCGGCAGCAGCGGCACGGGTTGCTGCGTCGTGTCGAGCTTGGTGATGTCCACCAGCACCACGGCCGCATCGCTGCCCGCGGCGGCAGTGACCATGTTGCGCGTGTACTGCTCGTGGCCCGGTGCGTCGGCGATGATGAACTTGCGCTGGCGCGTCGCGAAGTAGCGGTAGGCCACGTCGATCGTGATGCCCTGCTCGCGCTCGGCCTCCAGGCCGTCGGTCAGCAGCGACAGGTCGATCGGCGCGCCGGCGGCCTTCTTCTCGAGCGTGTCGAGCTGGTCGGCGAGGATGGCGCGGCTGTCGAACAGCAGCCGGCCGATCAGGGTGCTCTTGCCGTCGTCGACGCTGCCGGCGGTCAGGAAACGCAGCGCGCGGTGGTCCTTGCAGGGGGGGGCGGTGTGCATCTCAGAAATACCCTTCCTTCTTGCGCCGCTCCATCGACGCGTCCGAGGTGCGGTCGTCCATGCGGGTCGCACCGCGCTCGCTGATCGTCACCTTCAGCGTCTCGGCCACCACCTCGGTGGCGTTGGCGGCCGGGCTCTCCACCGGGCAGGTGCAGGTCATGTCGCCCACGGTGCGGAAGCGCACCTGCGCGGTCTCGACCGTCTCGCCGGCCTCGGGCGGCGTCACCTCGGTCAGCGGCACCAGCAGGCCCTTGCGGCGGATCACCTGCCGGTCGTGCGCGTAGTAGAGGTCCGGCAGCGGGATGTTCTCGCGCGCGATGTAGAGCCAGACGTCGAGCTCGGTCCAGTTGCTGATCGGGAAGGCGCGCATGTGCTCGCCGGGGCGGATGCGCGTGTTGAACAGCGTCCAGAGCTCGGGGCGCTGCTCCTTGGGCTGCCATTGCCCGAAGCTGTCGCGGTGGCTGAAGATGCGTTCCTTGGCGCGTGCCTTCTCCTCGTCGCGCCGTGCGCCGCCGAGCAGCACGTCGAAGCGGTGCTCCTCGATGGCCTCGAGCAGCGTGACGGTCTGGTGGCCGTTGCGCGATTCGAGCGGATGCGCCAGTCGCACCGTGCCGCGCCTGATCGAATCCTCCAGGTGGCCCACGACGAGCCGGTCGCCCATCTCGGCGACACGCCGGTCGCGGAACTCGATCACTTCCGGGAAGTTGTGGCCGGTATCGACGTGCAGCAGCGGGAACGGCAGCCTGCCCTTGTAGCTGCCGTCGGCCTGGCGGCTCTTGAAGGCCTTCTCGGCCAGGCGCAGCACGACGCAGGAGTCCTTGCCGCCGGAGAACAGCAGTGCCGGGCGCTCGAACGCGGCGACGGTCTCGCGCAGGATGAAGATCGCCTCTTCCTCCAGCCAGTCGAGGTGGGTGTGGTCGAGTTCGGGCAACAGCTGCTCGACCGACAAAGGGGCATTCATCGCGGGGCTCCCAGCATGGTCACGGCGGGCTCGTCTTCCTTGACATGCAGCCCGCATTCCTTGGCCTTCTCGTCTTCCCACCACCAGCGCCCGGCCCGGAAGGGCTCGCCGACGGCGATCGCGCGCGTGCAGGGCGCGCAGCCGATGCTCGGCATGAACTCGTCGTGCAGCGGGTTGTAGGGCACGTCGTTCGTGGCAATGTAGTGCCACACGTCGGCCCAGGACCAGTCGGCCAGCGGATTGAACTTGGTGCGGCCCTTGTCGTCGGGCTCGGAGAAGGGCACCTCGGCGCGCGTGTCGCTCTGCTCGCGGCGCAGGCCGGTGACCCAGGCGGTCTGGCCGTCCAGCAGGCGCGCCAGCGGTTCGAGCTTGCGCAGCGCGCAGCAGGCCTTGCGCAGCTCGATGCTCTGGTACATCGCGCGCTCGCCGTTCTTCCGGACGAACTGGACCACCGATTCGGCGACCGGTTCGTAGGCCTGCACCTCGAGGCCATAGCGCTCGCGGATGCGCGGCAGCAGCGCCAGGGTCTGCGGATGCAGCTGGCCGGTCTGCAGGGTGGCAATACGGATGCCGATGTGGTGGCGCGCGATCAGGTCGGTGATCACCATGTCCTCGGCGCCCAGGCTGGTGGCCTGCACGATGCGGCTGCCGTGCTCGGTCGCCGCGCTCTGCAGCACCGCGACGGCGTGCGCGACACGCTCGTCGAAGCCGTCCTTGCGGCGCGCGTACAGCGCGATCGCCGTCATATCGAGGCCCCCGCGTTGACGAATTCCTGCGCGCGGCGCGCCAGCTGCTCGGCGGTGCCGGCGGGCTGGGCGAACAGCGGCCGGTTGTCGCTCGTGTCGCCCTGGTAGTGCCCGGGGAAGAACGCGAGCGCGCGTTCGGCGTGCTCCACCGACTGGTCGGCGCGCAGCACCACGGCGTCGAAGCCCGTGCGCTGCAGCAGCGGCAGCATGTCCACCAGCACCTCGCCGGTGGCGCGCACCTCGCCCTGGAAGCGGTAGCGCGAGCGCAGCAGGCGCGCCTGGCTGTAGGCGCGGCCGTCCACCCACTTCGGGAAATGCAGCGCGACGAGCGAGAACCGCGGCAGGTCGGCGGCGACGTCCTCGACGTCCTGGTCGTTGGCGAGCTTCAGCCCCACCGGCATGCCGGCCGGCCAGGAGGCACGCACCGCGTGCCACTGGGCCAGGTCGAGCAGCAGGTACGGGTCGGCGTTGATACTGACGGGCGGGCCGTCCTCGCCGCCGAGCGCATGCCAGGCGTCCTTGTACAGGTCGATGAACTTCATGGGGGTCACGCGGCTTGGGCGGTGCTGCGGCGCACGGCGTTGGCAGGGCCCTTGAAGGGCTCTATGCCGACGCGGCGCACGGTGTCGATGAAGCGCTCGTTGGCGGCGCGCTGCGCCTTGTAGGTCTCGATCACGGCCTCCACCGCGTCGGCCACCTCGTCGGCGGCGAACGACGGGCCGATCACCTTGCCGGGCACGGCCGGGCCGGAGAGCGTGGAGCCGTCCGAGCCGCCGAGCGAGACCTGGTACCACTCCTTGCCGTCCTTGTCGACGCCGAGGATGCCGATGTGGCCGCTGTGGTGGTGGCCGCAGGAGTTGATGCAGCCGCTGATGTGCAGGTCGATGTCGCCGATGTCGTAGAGCTCGTCGAGGTCGGCGAAGCGCTCGGTGATCTCGGCGGCGATCGGGATCGAGCGCGCATTGGCCAGCGCGCAGAAGTCGCCGCCCGGGCAGGCGATCATGTCGGTGAACAGGCCGATGTTCGGGCTCGCGAAGCTGGCCGTCTTGGCGGCTTTCCAGACCTCGGCCAGTTCCGCCTCGCGCACCCAGGGCAGCAGCAGGTTCTGGTCGTGCGTGACACGCAGTTCGCCGAGGCTGAAGCGGTCGGCGATGTCGGCGGCAGCCTCCATCTGCTCGGCCGTCACGTCGCCGGGCGCCTGGCCGGCGCGCTTGAGCGAGAGCGTCACCGCCCGGTAGCCGGGCAGCTTGTGCGCGTGCACGTTGCGCTCCAGCCAGCGGCGGAAGGCGGGCGCCGTTTCGCCCGGCGGCGCGCTCGGCGAGACGGCCGCGGCGATGCCCTCGGGCAGCACGAAGCTGGCCTTGACGCGCTCGAGCTCGGAGCGCGGGATGGTGTGTGCCGCGCCGTCGACATCGTCGCGCAGGATGTGGGCGAACTCCTCGGCCACTGCGTCGAAGAACTTCTGGCCCTCGGCCTTGACGAGGATCTTGATGCGCGCCTTGTAGAGGTTGTCGCGCCGGCCGTAGCGGTTGTAGACACGCACGATGGCCTCGATGAACAGCAGGATCTGCTGCCAGGGCACGAACTCGCTGGCCAGCGCGCCGATCACCGGCGTGCGGCCCATGCCGCCGCCGACCAGCACCCTGAAGCCCACCTCGCCGGCCGCGTTCTTCACCAGGTGCAGGCCGATGTCGTGCCAGGCCGTCGCAGCGCGGTCCTCGCGTGCACCGCTGACGGCGATCTTGAACTTGCGCGGCAGGAAGGCGAACTCCGGGTGCAGCGTGCTCCACTGGCGCAGGATCTCGCAGTAGGGCCGCGGATCGACGATCTCGTCGGGCGCGATGCCGGCCAGCGCGTCGCTGGTGATGTTGCGGATGCAGTTGCCGCTGGTCTGGATGCCGTGCATGTCGACGGCGGCCAGCGCGTCCATCACGTCGGCGCTCTTCGCGAGCGGGATCCAGTTGAACTGGCAGTTCTGGCGCGTCGTGAAGTGCGCGTAGCCGCGGTCGAAGTCGCGCGCGATGCGCGCCAGGGTGCGCAGCTGGCGCGACGCCAGCTCGCCATAGGGCACGGCGATGCGTGCCATCGGCGCGTGGCGCTGGATGTACCAGCCGTTCTGCAGGCGCAGCGGGCGGAACTCGTCGTCGCCCAGCTTGCCGGCGAGGTTGCGCTCGAGCTGGTCGCGGTACTGCGCCGCGCGCGCGTGCACGAACTGGCGGTCGAAGTCGGTGTATTGGTACATGGTTCAGTGAATGACCTTCAGCCCCGCCGTCACGAGGGCCGTGCACAGCAGCGCGCGCACCAGCTTCTCGGGCATCTTGCGGGTCAGCTGCGCGCCGAGCCAGATGCCCGGCACCGAGCCGATCAGCAGCCACAGCAGCAGCGCCCAGTCGACATGGCCGAGCGTGGCGTGGCCGATGCCGGCCACCAGCGTCAGCGGCACGGCGTGCGCGATGTCGGTGCCGACCACGCGGTGCGATTCCAGGCGCGGGTAGATCAGCATGATCAGCGTCGCGCCGATCGCGCCGGCGCCGATCGAGCTGAGCGACACCAGCACGCCGAGGATCAGGCCGCACAGCACGGTCAGCCAGGTCTTGCGCGTATCGGGAATCCAGCGCTCCAGGCGCAGGCCGACGGCGTGCCAGGCCTGCTTGTAGGCCACCACCACCGCGGTCAGCAGCAGCGCGATGCCGAGCGAGAAGGTCAGCGTGCTGGCCCAGCCCTTGGTGAGGCCGGTGGTGTGCATCAGCGCGATCGTCGCGGCCGAGGCGGGAATCGAGCCGGCCAGCAGCAGCGCGGTGATGCGCCAGTTCACGTGGCCGGCCAGGTGGTGCGAGGCCGAGCCGGCCGACTTGGTGATCGCGGCGAACCACAGGTCCGTGCCGATCGCCACCGCCGGGTTCAGCTTGAAGACCGACAGCAACAGCGGCGTCATCAGCGAACCGCCGCCCACGCCGGTCATCCCGACGATGGCGCCGACCCCGAAGCCGCTGAGAATGGCGATCCAGTCCATGAAGCTGTGTCCGCAGCCGCTCGAGCGCGACCGTGGCCCGGACTCTAGACGGGCGTCTATATATATGAGAAGAACATATTTCTTGTTTGCTTATCGTTGGGAAGAATATGAGGCTTGACCGACGTCAGTTGCTGGGTGGCGGCCTGGGCCTGGCCGGGTGGCTGCTGGCCGGCTGCCAGA
This sequence comes from Piscinibacter defluvii, assembly GCF_004011805.1. Classification (GTDB taxonomy): domain Bacteria; phylum Pseudomonadota; class Gammaproteobacteria; order Burkholderiales; family Burkholderiaceae_C; genus Piscinibacter; species Piscinibacter defluvii. The sequence continues at coordinate 42,485 of NZ_RCHJ01000028.1, read as the reverse complement.
CCGCGCCGACGGCCGTGCCGGTGCCCGCGCCGGCCGCCTCGGCGGCGGCCGCCCCGCCGCCGGCACCGCCCAAGCCGCCGAAGATCGGTCTGGCGCTCGGCGGCGGGGCGGCGCGCGGGTTCGCCCACATCGGCGTCATCCAGGCGCTGGAGGAAAGCGGCATCCGACCGGACCTGGTGGTCGGCACGTCTGCCGGCAGCCTGGTGGCCGCGCTCTACGCTGCCGGCCGAAGCGGCGGGGAACTCGCCAAGCTGGCCGACGCGATGGACGAGTCGGCCATCACCGACTGGAGCTTCCCCGGCCGGGGGCTGATCCGCGGCGAGGCACTGGCCCGCTTCGTGCGGGAGCACACCGGCGGCCGGCTGATCGAGCAGTTGCCGCTGCCGCTGGGCATCGTCGCCACCGACCTGGACAACGGCGCGCCGATCCTGTTCCAGCGCGGCGACCCCGGCATGGCGGTGCGTGCCTCCAGCGCCGTGCCGGCGGTGTTCCAGCCGGTCAGGATCGGCGCGCGCGAATACGTCGATGGCGGGCTGGTGTCGCCGGTGCCGGTGCGCTTCGCGCGGCAGATGGGCGCCGAGCTGGTGATCGCCGTCGACATCTCGGCGGTGCCGGACGGCGCGGCCACCGGCGATCCGCTCCGGATGCTGCTGCAGACCTTCGCGATCATGGGCCGCAGCATCAACCAGTTCGAATTGCGCGAGGCCGACGTGGTGCTGCGGCCCAAGCTGGGCGGCGTCTCGGGCGCGGATTTCGCCGGCCGGCGGCGCACCATCGCCGCAGGGCGCGCGGCGGCCCTGACCCAGCTCGCGGAGCTGCGCGGCAAGGTGGCCGCCAAGACCCACTGAGGCACCAAAGAAAACGGCCCGATGGCGAACCATCGGGCCGGCAAGGTACCGGGAGGTACCGAGGAGACAACCTTTCAGGGAGGCTGCGGGCAGGCCCGCAGCACACCGTAGATCAGGAACTCCGCGGCAAGTTCAAGAGTCGGGCCGCTTCTTTGTGACGGCGCGAATCCGGAACCCTCCGGCGCGGTGTTCAGGCGGCGCGCTTGGTCTTGCCGGCGGCCTGGGTCGCCTTGACGGCGGTGGTCGTGACGGCCTGGAAGTTGGCTTCGGCCACGTCGGCGGCCTGCTTGGCGGCCTTCTGCACCGACTCGTAGGCGTTGTTGGCGGCGGCGACGGCCGACTTCACCAGGGCGACGGCGTTCTCGGTGCCGGCCGGGGCGTTCTTGACGGCGGCGTCGAAGGCGGCCATGAACTTCTTCTGCGAGTCGTTCGCGGTTTCCTCGGCGACCTTGGTCACTTCGGCGTTGGTCGCGGCGGCGATGTCGTACAGGTGGCGGCTGTAGGCGGCGGCCTTCTCGGCGGCCGGTTGCAGCAGGCCGGCCTGCAGCGTGAACAGCTCTTGCGCGTCCTTGACCGACAGGGCGGCCTTGGTGGTGTCGGCGGCTTCGGCCAGCGCGGTCTTGGCGACCTGCAGGTTCAGCTCGACCAGCTTCTCGATGCCTTCGAAGGCCTTGTTGGTCAGGCCAAACAGGGTTTCGACGTTGGCTTTGTTGGCGGCGATCACTTGTTCGGCGGTCAGAAAGGACATGAGGGTCTCCGGATCAGGGCTAGGGCAGGGATGCAGCGCATTTGTTGCACTGCAGCATGAGCCAAGTATATCGCTCTGCGCACCAAGTTCAAGCACTTTTTGCTGCGGTGCGTCATACGCGGGTCACATTCCGTCCGGGCGGGCGGTGGGCGTGTTGCCGGCAGAATCGCGCCCGCCACCCCATGCAAGCCTTCTATTCGGACCATTTCGTGCTGCCGCTGCCGGTCGGGCATCGATTCCCGATGCCCAAGTACCGGCTGTTGCGCGAGCGCATCGAATCCCAGCCTGCCTTCCGGCTGCGTGAAGCCGAGCCGGCCAGCGAGGGCGAACTGGCGCTGGCGCACGATCCGGGCTACATCGCCGCGGTGGTGCAGGGCAGCCTGAGCGCGGCAGCGCAACGCGAGATCGGCTTTCCCTGGAGCGAGCGCATGGTCGAGCGCTCGCGACGCTCGGTCGGCGCCACCATCGGCGCCGCGCGGGCGGCGCTGGCCGAGGGCGTGGCGGCCAACCTGGCCGGCGGCACCCACCATGCCGGCGCCGACAAGGGCGGCGGCTACTGCGTGTTCAACGACGCCGCGGTCGCGGCGCGGCTGATGCAGGCAGAGTGGCACCGGCGCCACCCGCCGGGCACGCCCGGCCTGCGCGTGGCGGTGATCGACCTGGACGTGCACCAGGGCAACGGCACGGCGGCGATCTTCCGCGACGACCCGACCGTGTTCACGCTCTCGCTGCACGGGGCGAAGAACTTCCCGTTCCGCAAGGAGACCAGCGACCTGGACGTGGAGCTGCCCGACGGCTGCACCGACGAGCCCTACCTCGAAGCGCTCGACGCGGCGCTGGCCGAACTCTGGCGCCGCCATGCCGGGCAGCCGCCGGGACTCGTCTTCTACCTCGCCGGGGCCGACCCGCACGAAGGCGACCGGCTCGGCCGCCTGAAGATCAGCAGCGCCGGCCTGGCCGAACGCGACCGGCGCGTGTTCGATGCCTGCCGCGAGCGCGGCATCCCGGTGGCCGTCAGCATGGCCGGCGGCTACGGGCACGACATCGCGGTGACGGTGGACGTCCAGCAGCGCACGCTGGAGGAAGCCCTGGCGAGCTGGCGGCAGTGGCAATGGAACAATGCGCGCCATGTCGCACCGACCGCAGCCTGAGCCGCGCAGCGCCTACCGCCGATTCAGCACGATCACCACGCGCTGGATGGACAACGACGCCTACGGCCACGTCAACAACGTCGTCTACTACAGCTGGTTCGACACCGCGGTCAACGGCTACCTGATCGAGGCCGGCGCACTGGACATCGAGGCCGGCGCGGTGATCGGGCTGGTGATCGAGACACGCTGCAACTATTTCGCGCCGCTCGCGTTTCCGCAGGCCGTCGAGGCCGGGTTGCGCGTCGCGCACCTGGGCCGCAGCAGCGTGCGCTACGAGGTCGGCCTGTTCGCGCAAGGGCAGCCGCTCAGCGCGGCCGGCGGGCACTTCGTGCATGTCTACGTCGACCGCGCCACGCGCCGGCCGGTGGATCTTCCCCACGCGCTGCGCGCGGCCCTGCAACCCCTGAGCGCCACCCCATGACCGACCCTTCCACCGCGGCCGAGGCCGTCGATGCCGCCATCGGCTCGCGCCGCTCGATCCGCGCCTTCCTGCCCACGCCGGTGCCGCGCACGACGATCGAGGCGATCCTGCAGGTGGCCGCGCGCGCGCCTTCGGGCACCAACACGCAGCCCTGGAAGGTGCACGTGCTGACCGGCGCGGCCAAGCAAGACCTCTCGCGCCGCATCCGCGCGGCCTACGACGACCCGGCCGAGCGCGCCACGCACCGCGAGGAGTACGCGTACTACCCGACCGAATGGGTCCCGCCCTACATCGACCGCCGCCGCAAGGTCGGCTGGGACCTGTACGGGCTGCTCGGCATCGCCAAGACCGACAAGGCGCGCATGCATGCGCAGCACGGCCGCAACTACGCCTTCTTCGACGCGCCGGTCGGCCTGATCTTCACGATCGACCGCATCATGCAGCAGGGCAGCTGGCTCGATTACGGCATGTTCCTGCAGAACATCATGGTCGCCGCACGCGCGCGCGGGCTCGACACCTGCCCGCAAGCCGCGTTCACGCAGTTCCACCGCATCATCGAGAAGCAGCTCGGCATCCCGGCCACCGAGATGGTGGTGTGCGGCATGTCGCTCGGCCACGCCGACCCGGCGGCGGTCGAGAACGGGCTCGTCACCGAGCGCGAGCCGGTGGCCGGCTTCGCGAGGTTCCACGAATGAGGGCCGCGCGCGGAGCGGCGCTCGCGGCGCTGCTGCTGGCCAGCGGCGGTGCCATGGCCGCCGAGGTCGACGGCGCGGCGCTGGCGGCCTGGTGGGGCATCCCGTTCGCCGGCATGCTGCTGTCGATCGCGCTGATGCCGCTGCTGGCGGCCAAGGTCTGGCACCACCACTACGGCAAGATCGCGCTCGGCTGGGCGCTCGCCTTCATGCTGCCCTACGCGGTGCTGGCCGGCCCCGGTGCCGCGGGCGGCGCGCTGGTGCACACGCTGGTGGCCGAGTACCTGCCCTTCATCATCCTGCTCACGGCGCTGTTCACCGCTGCCGGCGGCATCTACGTGCGCGGCAACCTGCACGGCAGCCCGGCGCTGAACACCGGGTTGATGGCGGTCGGCGCGGTGCTGGCCAGCCTGATGGGCACGACCGGCGCGTCGATGCTGCTGATACGCCCGCTGATCCGCGCCAACGACAACCGCAAGCATGTCGTGCACGTGATCGTGTTCTTCATCTTCATCGTCAGCAATGCCGGCGGTTCGCTGACGCCGCTGGGCGACCCGCCGCTGTTCCTCGGCTTCCTCAAGGGCGTGAGCTTCTTCTGGACCGTGCAGCACATCTTCCCGGAAACGCTGTTCCTGGTCGGCACGCTGCTCGTGCTGTTCTACGCCATCGACACCTACTGGTATCGCAAGGAGGGCGTGCTGCCGCAGGACCCGACGCCCGACACCGCGCGCTTCGGCGTCGACGGCGCGATCAACTTCCTGCCGCTGGCCGCGGTGGTCGGCCTGGTGCTGATGAGCGGCACCTGGAAGCCGGGCATCGCCTACGACGTGGCCGGCACCCCGGTCGAACTGCAGGCGCTGGTGCGCGACGCGGGGCTGATCGCCGTCACCTTCGTGTCGCTGGCGATCACGCCCAAGTCGGTGCGCGAGGCCAACCAGTTCTCCTGGGCGCCGATGCAGGAGGTGGCCAAGCTGTTCATCGGCATCTTCGTGACCATGGTGCCGGTGCTGGCGATGCTCAAGGCCGGCGAGGCCGGCGCCTTCGCGGCGGTGACCCGCGCCGTGACCGGCGCCGACGGCGAGCCGCTGCCCTGGGCCTACTTCTGGTTCAGCGGCTCGCTCAGCTCCTTCCTCGACAACGCGCCGACCTACCTGGTGTTCTTCAACCTCGCCGGCGGCGACCCGCAGGTGCTGATGACCACGCTCGCCTCGACGCTGGCCGCCATCTCGGCCGGCTCGGTGTTCATGGGCGCCAACACCTACATCGGCAACGCGCCGAACTTCATGGTCAAGGCGATCGCCGAGGACCGCGGCATCCGCATGCCGAGCTTCTTCGGCTACATGGCGTGGTCGGGCGCGATCCTGGTCCCGCTGTTCATCGCCATGACCTTCATCTGGTTCCGCTGAAAGGCAAGACATGACCCGACCTGCCGTCCTCGTCGCCCGCGCCGTGTTCGGCGACATCGTCGACCGCCTGCGCGTGCACTTCGACGTCGAGGACAACCCCGAAGACCGCATCTTCAGCAAGGCCGAGCTGGCCGCGAAGCTGGCCGGCAAGGCCGGCGCCTTCATCACCGGCAGCGAGCGCATCGACGCCGAGGTGCTCGACGCCAACCCGCAGCTGCGCGCCGTGTGCAACATGGCGGTGGGCTACAACAACATCGACGTCGACGCCTGCAACGCACGCGGCGTGCTGGCCACCAACACGCCCGACGTGCTGACCGAGACCACCGCCGACTTCGGCTTCGCGCTGATGATGGCCGCCGCGCGACGGCTCGCCGAGAGCGAACATTTCCTGCGCCGCGGCGAATGGACCAAGTGGTCCTACGACATGTTCATCGGCAGCGACGTGCACGGCGCGACGCTCGGCATCCTCGGCATGGGACGCATCGGCCAGGCGATTGCGAGGCGCGGCGCGCTCGGCTTCGGCATGAAGGTGGTCTACCACAACCGCAGCCGGCTCGCGCCCGAGCTCGAGGCGCCGCTCGGGGCGCGCTACGTCGGCAAGGAGCAGCTGATGCGCGAGGCCGACCACCTCGTGATCGTGGTGCCGTACTCGGCCGCCAGCCACCATGCGGTGGGCTCCGCCGAGATGGCGCTGATGAAGCCGAGCGCGACGCTGACCAACGTCGCCCGCGGCGGCGTGGTCGACGACGCGGCGCTGGCCGCCGCGCTGCGCGAGCGCCGCATTGCCGCCGCCGCGCTCGACGTGTTCGAGGGCGAGCCGAAGGTGCACCCGGACCTGCTGACCGTGCCCAACGTGGTGCTGACGCCGCACATCGCCAGCGCCACCGTGGCCACGCGCCGCGCGATGGCCGGCCTCGCGGTCGACAACCTGATCGCCGCGCTGACCGGCGGCACGCCGCCGACGCCGATCAACCCGCAGGTACTGGCGCGCTAGCCGGCCGCGCCGGAGCGGTTGACGAACCGTTTCTCTTCGGTTACCGTAACCACATGGTTACGGTAAGGTTCGTCCGGAGGCGGCGATGAAGGGATCGCCGCTCCTGGTTGCCGCGGCGCTGGCCGACCCGACACGCGAGGCCATCGTGCGCCTGCTGATCGACGGCGAGCGCTCGGTCGGCGAGCTCGCCGAGCACTTGCCGGTCAGCCGGCCGGCGGTGTCCAAGCACCTGCGCGTGCTCGAAGGCGCCGGCGTGGCGCGCGTGCGCGCCGAGGGCACGCGGCGCCTGTATGCGATCGAACCGCAGGCGCTGGCGCAGCTGCGCGACGAACTTGATCGCATGTGGCAGCGGGCGCTCGCGCGGTATGCGCTGCTGGCCGACAACGGGCCCGAAGGCTCGTCTGCGAGGAGGTCCAGGCGATGAAAGACGATGTCCCGCCCCCGGTGCAACGGCAGGTGCGCGTGGCGCTGCCGCCGGCACGAGCGTTCGAACTCTTTACGCGCCAGATGGGGCGCTGGTGGCCGTTTCGCGGCCACAGCTGCTTCGACGCCGAGGCGTGCGACGTGCTGTTCGACGGCCGCGTGGGCGGCGAAGTGACCGAGCTCGCACGCGACGGCCGCCGCATGACCTGGGGCGTGCTCGTCGAATGGCAGCCGCCGGATGGCTTCGCGATGCGTTGGCACCCCGGGCTCGATGCGGCCGAGGCGACGCTGCTGCGCGTGCGCTTCACCGCCGCGGCAGACGGCGGCACCGAGGTGGCGATCCATCACTCGGGCTGGGAGGCGCGCGGCGCCGCGGCAGCCGAGAAGCGCGATCAGTACGACCAGGGCTGGCCGGCGGCGTTGGCGGTGTTTGCCGGGTACGCCGCGCAGGCCGACACCCGGGCCGGGCTACAGGAACCGCTCCAGTAGCCGGCGCGAGCGCCGGTCCAGCGTGCGGGCGTCGGCGATGCGGTAGCCGATGCCATGGCTGTCGGTCACCAGCAGCGCGCTGCCGCCGAGGCGGCGGATGTCCTCCTCGCCCTTGAGCACCAGCGTGGTCGTGCCGCGATCGGTGCGCACGGTCCAGGTGCTCGGCGTCGAGAAGGTCGAGACGTCGATCAGCTGCTCGATCACCGGGGCGAACTCGCGCCGCGCGAGTTCCTCCTCGATCACGCCGCGGGCCTCGGCCGGCAGCCGGGCCGGCTGCTCGATCCACAGGCGCTCGCGCCCGTCCGTGCCGACCAGCGAGAGCGCGCCCTCGGGCGCCGAGAGCGGGAAGGCGCGCACCGGGATCACGCCCACGTGCTCGCTGCCGTCGGCCGTGTGCAGCACCAGGCGGCCATGCGCGTCGCGCCGCAGGCTGAAGGGCAGGGGGTCGTGCGCCGTCATGGTCAGGCCACTCCGGCCGGATGGGCGGCCGGCGCGGCGGCCGGCGGGATGCGTGCGGCGCGCTCGTCGTCGCCTTCGTCCACCTGGCGCGCCTGCGCCTCGTAGAGCCGCCAGTAGGCGCCCTGGCGCGCCAGCAGCTCGTCGTGCGTGCCGACCTCGACGACGCGGCCGCGGTCCATCACCACCAGCCGGTCGGCACGGCGCAGGGTCGAGAGCCGGTGCGCGATCGCGATCGTCGTGCGGCCCTGCACCAGGTTGTCGAGTGCGTTCTGGATCTCCTTCTCGGTCTCCGTGTCCACCGACGAGGTGGCCTCGTCGAGGATCAGGATGCGCGGGTCGATCAGCAGCGCGCGGGCGATCGAGATGCGCTGCCGCTCGCCGCCCGAGAGGCCCTGGCCGCGCTCGCCCACCATCGAGTCGTAGCCGTGCGGCAGGCGCAGGATGAACTCGTGCGCGTGCGCGGCGCGCGCCGCGGCGACGATTTCCGCGCGGCTCGCGTCCGGCTTGCCGTAGGCGATGTTCTCGGCCACCGTGCCGTAGAAGAGGAAAGGCTCCTGCAGCACCAGGCCGATGTGGCGCCGGTAGTCGGCCACGCCGAAGCGGCGCAGGTCCACGCCGTCGACCTTGATCGCGCCGTCGGTCACGTCGTAGAAGCGGCAGATCAGGTTCACCAGCGTGCTCTTGCCCGAGCCGCTGTGGCCGACCAGGCCGATCATCTCGCCGGGCCGGATCTCGAGGTCGAGCCCGCGGATCACCGCGCGGCTGCCGTAGCGAAAGCCCACGCCCTGCAGCGACAGCGCGCCCTCGAGCCGGTCCAGCTTCACCGGCTGGGCCGGCTCGGGCACGTTGGACACATGGTCGAGGATGTCGAAGATGCGCTTGGCGCCGGCGGCGGCCTTCTGCGTCACCGAGACGATGCGGCTCATCGAGTCGAGCCGGCCGTAGAAGCGCCCGATGTAGGCGATGAAGGCGGTCAGCACGCCGACCGTGATCTGGTTGCGGCTGACCAGCCAGATGCCGAAGGCCCACACCACCAGCAGGCCGATCTCGGTCAGCAGCGAGACGGTCGGCGAGAACAGGCTCCAGGTCTTGTTGAGCCGGTCGTTCACCTCGAGGTTGTGGCGGTTCGCGCGGCGGAAGCGCTCGGCCTCGCGCTGCTCCTGCGCAAAGGCCTTGACCACCCGGATGCCCGGGATGGTGTCGGCCAGCACGCTGGTCACCTCGCCCCAGACCCGGTCGATCTTCTCGAAGCCGGTGCGCAGCCGGTCGCGCACCAGGTGGATCATCCAGGCGATGAAGGGCAGCGGCAGCAGCGTCACCAGCGCCAGCGAGGGGTTGATGCTGAACAGGATCACCGCCGTCATGCCGATCATCAGCACGTCGGTGGCGAAGTCGAGCGCGTGCAGCGAGAGGAAGACGCAGATGCGGTCGGACTCGCTGCCGATGCGCGACATCAGGTCGCCGGTGCGCTTGCTGCCGAAGTAGTCCAGGCTCAGGCGCAGCAGGTGGTCGAAGGTGGCGGTGCGCAGGTCGGCGCCGATGCGCTCGCTCACGATGGCCAGCAGCCAGGTGCGCCACCAGCCCAGCGCCCAGGCCAGCAGCGCGGCACCGAGCAGCCCGGAGAGCAACAGCCAGACGACATTGGTGTCGATCTGTTTCCCGTTCTGGAACGGGATCAGCACCTCGTCCATCAGCGGGATGGTCAGGTAAGGCGGCACCAGCGACGCCGCGGTGGCCGCCAGGGTCAGCATGAAGCCCAGCAGCAGCTGCCAGCGGTACGGCCCGGCGAAGCGCGACAGGCGCAGCAGCACCCAGGTCGACGGTGGCGTCGGCGACTCGGCCGCGAAGTCGGCCTCGTCGGCCTCGGGCGGCTCGTCGTCCTCGCCGGGGCCGTGCAGCAGGCGCTGGCGCTGGCGCTCGAAGGCCGCCAGCAGCTTGAGCGCGGCCGGGTCGGCACCGAGCGTGTAGCGCCACACCGCCAGCCGGGCAGCCGCGTCGTGCAGCGACAGCTGGCCGACGCCGCCGTGGTCCGTGTGCTGCAGGGTCAACGGGCTGTCCAGCGCCCAGCCGTGCCAGCCCGCGCCACCCGGCGCGCGCGCCAGCAGCCGGCGCTCGGTCAGCAGCAGCTGGCCGGAACCGAAGCGGTCCTGGGCATCCAGGTCAACGTCCAGGCTGGCCAGCACGTTCTCTCCGGGCTCGAGTGGCGCGGAGACCGCCACGGCAAGTGCGGGAGAGGGAGCGGATGAGGGCATGGGTCGCAGGGGCGGGAGCGCGCGATTGTCGCGTAACGCCGGCACCCGTCCGCCAGCCGACCGCAGGGCGCGAATAATCCGCACTACCGCCCGCCGAACGGCCGCGAGGCCGCCCGAGGATCGATGAGAACTTTCGACGACATCCGCCTGCTGCGCGTGACCTACCTGCGCGGCCCCAACCTCTGGACCTACCGCGCCGCCCTGGAGGTCTGGCTCGACCTGGGCGCGCTGGAGGACCACCCCTCCGACAAGCTGCCCGGCTTCGTCGACCGCCTGGTGGCGGTGCTGCCGGCGCTGGAGGAGCACCACTGCGGCGTGGGCGAACGCGGCGGCTTCCTGCAGCGCCTGCGCGAGGGCACCTGGATGGGCCATGTGCTGGAGCACGTGGTGATCGAGCTGCTCAACCTGGCCGGCATGCCCACCGGCTTCGGCCAGACCCGCAGCACCTCGAAGACCGGTGTCTACCGCATGGTGTTCCGCGCCCGCGACGAGGCGGTGGCGCGCTGCGCGCTGGAGCGCGGCCACCGGGTGCTGATGGACGTGATCAACGCCCGCGCGGCCGACGTGCCGGCCGCGGTGCAGGCGGTGCGCGACGCGATCGACCGCGCCTACCTCGGCCCGAGCACGGCGCACATCGTCGCCTCGGCCACCGAGCGGCGCATCCCGCACCTGCGCCTGAACGACGGCAACCTGGTGCAGCTCGGCCACGGCCGACGCCAGCACCGCATCTGGACCGCCGAGACCGACCGCACCAGCGCCATCGCCGAAGGCATCGCGCGCGACAAGGACCTGACCAAGCGCCTGATCGCCGCCGTCGGCGTGCCCGTGCCCGAAGGCCGCATCGCCGCCAGCGCCGCCGAGGCCTGGGAAGCGGCCGAGGACATCGGCCTGCCGGTGGCCGTCAAGCCGAGCGACGGCAACCACGGCCGCGGCGTGACCCTGGACCTGAGCGCACGCGAGCAGATCGAGGCCGCCTGGGCGCTGGCCGACCAGGAAGGCAGCGAGGTCATCGTCGAGCGCTACATCCCGGGCGACGAGCACCGCCTGCTGGTGGTGGCCGGCCAGATGGTCGCCGCAGCGCGCGGCGAGGCGGCCTGGGTCACCGGCGACGGCCGCCAGAGCGTGGCCCAGCTGGTCGATCAGCAGCTCAACCAGGACCCGCGCCGCGGCGACACCGAGGATCACCCGCTGGGCCGGATCGACGTGCGCGGCGACGGCGCCATCGTCGTGGACCTGCAGCGCCAGGGCCTGGCGGCCGACGACGTGCCGGCCGCCGGGCGCCGCGTGCTGATCCAGCGCAACGGCAACGTGGCGGTGGACTGCACCGACGAGGTCCACCCCGACTTCGCCCGCGTCGCCTCGCTGGCCGCGCGCACCGTGGGCCTGGACATCGCCGGCGTCGACCTGGTCGCCCAGCACATCGGCCAGCCGCTGGCCGGCCAGCAGGCCGCGGTGGTGGAGGTCAATGCCGGGCCGGGCCTGCTGGCACACCTGAAGCCGGCCATCGGCGCGCCGCGCCCGGTCGGCAAGGCGATCGTCGACCACCTGTTCCCGCCCGGCGACGACGGCCGCATCCCGCTGGTCGGCATCGCTGGCGGCGGCGCCACGCACCGCGTCGCGCGGCTGGTGGCCTGGCTGCTGCAGCTCTCGGGCCGCCATGTCGGGCTGGCCTGCCGCGACGGGCTGTTCCTCGGCGCACGCCAGGTCGAGTCGCGCGACGCGCGCGACGGCGCGCTGGCCGAGCGCCTGCTGCTCAACCGCGAGGTCGACACCGCGGTGTTCGAGAACGGCCCGGCCACCATCCTCGACCAGGGCCTGGTGTACGACCGTTGCCACATCGGCGTGGTGACCGACCTGGACGGCGCCGAGACCCTCGAGCGCCACGACATCCGCGAGGCCGACGACCTGCCGCGCGTGCTGCGCACCCAGATGGACGTGGTGCTGGCCGAGGGCACCGGCGTGCTGAACGCCGACGACGAGCGCATCGCGGCGCTGGCGCGCTACTGCGACGGCGGCGTGATCCTGTATGCCACCGGGCCCGCGCCGCTGGCCGCGCACCGCGCCGGCGGCGGCCGCGCCGTGCTGGCCGCGGGCGGGCGACCGGTGCTGTGCGAGGGGCCGGCCGAGATCCCGCTGGCCCTGCGCGGCGGCAGTTCGTTGCCGCCCGCGGTGCTGCTGCCGGCGGTGGCCGCGGCCTGGGCCCTGGGCCTGGCCGCGCCGCTGCTGGCCGCCGGCATCGACACCTTCGACGCCCAGAACCCGGCCCTGAATCCGGCCGACAGCCGCTGAACACCATGGAAGTCACCCGCATCCGCGTGCTGCGCGGACCCAACCTGTGGAGCCGGCACACGGCGATCGAGGCCGTGGTGCGCTGCGCGCCGGAGGAACGTGCGATCCGGGCCGGCGCGCCGCTGGAGCTGCGCCTGCGCGAACTGCTGCACGAGGTGGCGCCGGTGCGCCCGGTCGGCGACGAGGAGGTCGTGCCGCTGGCGCGCTGGCTCGAGCGACTGACGCTGGCGCTGCAGGCGCGCGCCGGCTGCCGCGTCAGCTTCGCGCGCACCTCGGTCGCGCCCGAGGAGGGCGTGTACCAGATCGTGGTCGAGTACACCGAGGAGAAGGTCGGCCGGCGTGCGCTCGAGCTGGCCGAGCAGCTGCTCGCCGCCGTGGCCGCCGGCCGGCATTTCGACACCGAGGCCGCGGTGGCCGAGCTGCGTGCGATCGACGAGGACGTTCGACTCGGCCCGTCCACCGGCTCGATCGTCAACGCGGCGCTGGCGCGCGGCATTCCGTACCGCCGCCTGACCGAGGGCAGCCTGGTGCAGTTCGGCTGGGGCGCGAAGCAGCGCCGCATCTGGGCCGCCGAGGTCGACTCCACCGGCGCGGTGGCCGAGTCGATCGCGCAGGACAAGGACCTGACCAAGCGCCTGCTGGCCGCCGCCGGCGTGCCGGTGCCGCGCGGCCGCCCCGTGGCCGACCTGGAGGACGGCTGGCGCGTGGCGCTGGAGCTCGGCCTGCCGGTGGTGGTCAAGCCGCAGGACGGCAACCAGGGCAAGGGCGTCACCGTCAACATCACCGACCGCGAGCACTACGAGGCCGCCTTCCGCGCGGCCGCGGAGATCGGCGACGTGATGGTCGAGCAGTTCCTGCCCGGGCACGACTTCCGCCTGCTGGTGGTGGGCGAGAGGCTGGTCGCCGCGGCGCGGCGCGACCCGCCCTACGTCATCGGCGACGGCGTGCACACGGTGCGCGAGCTGGTCGACATCGTCAACGCCGATCCGCGCCGCGGCGACGGCCACGCCACGCCGCTGACGCGCATCCGCCTGGACGACATCGCGCTCGCGCGGCTGAAGCTGCAGGGCCTGGCGGCCGACGCGGTGCCGGCCAACGGCCAGCGTGTCGTGCTGCGCAACAACGCCAACCTCAGCACCGGCGGCACCGCCACCGACGTGACCGACGACGTGCACCCCGAGGTGGCCGCGCGGGCGGTGGCGGCGGCACGCATGGTCGGGCTGGAGATCTGCGGCGTCGACGTGGTGTGCGAGAGCGTCGGCGTGCCGCTGGAGCAGCAGCGCGGCGGCGTGGTCGAGGTCAATGCCGCGCCGGGCCTGCGCATGCACCTGGCGCCGAGCTTCGGCAAGCCGCGCCTGGTGGGCGAGGCCATCATCGAGCGGCTCTACCCAGCCGGGCAGGACGGGCGCATCCCGGTGGTCGCGGTCACCGGCACGAACGGCAAGACCACCGTGACGCGGCTGATCGCGCACCTGTTCGCCGCCGCCGGCCTGAAGGTCGGCATGACCAACACCGACGGCGTGTGGGTCGACGGCCACCAGATCGACAGCGGCGACTGCTCCGGCCCGAAGAGCGCGCGCAACGTGCTTCTGCACCCCGACACCCAGGCCGCGGTGCTCGAGACCGCACGCGGCGGCATGCTGCGCGAGGGCCTCGCGTTCGACCGCTGCCAGGTGGCGGTGGTGACCAACGTCGGCGCGGGCGACCACCTCGGCCTGAACTACATCACCACGGTCGAGGACCTGGCGGTGCTCAAGCGCGTCATCGTGCAGAACGTGGCGCCCACCGGCTTCGCGGTGCTGAACGCGGCCGACCCGATCACGCTGGCGATGGCCTCGCACTGCCCGGGTGCCGTGATCCTGTTCGCCGTCGACGGCCACCTGCCCGCGCTGGTGGCGCACCGCGCGCAGGGCCGGCGCTCGGTGTTCGTCGAGGGCGAGGACATCGTCGCCGTCGAGGGCAGCGCGCGGGCCCGCGTGCCGCTGCGCGAGGTGCCGCTCACACGCGGCGGCACCATCTCGTTCCAGGTCGAGAACGCGCTCGCCGCCGTGGCCGCCGCCTGGGGCTGCGGCCTGTCGTTCGACGCGGTGCGCAGCGGCCTGGCGAGCTTCGTCAACGACGCGCACAACGCGCCGGGCCGCTTCAACGTGATGGACTACCGCGGCGCGACCGTGATCGCCGACTACGGCCACAACCCGGACGCGATGCAGGCGCTGGTGGCCGCGGTCAACGCGATGCCGGGCAGGCGCCGCTCGGTGGTGATCAGCGCCGCTGGCGACCGGCGCGACGAGGACATCGTCGCGCAGACCCGGATTCTCGGCGCCGCCTTCGACAGCGTGATCCTGTACCAGGACGCCGCCCAGCGCGGCCGCGCCGACGGCGAGGTGATCGCGCTGCTGCGCGAGGGCCTGAAGGGCGCGCCGCGTACCCGCGAGGTGGAGGAACTGCGCGGCGAGTTCGTCGCGATCGACCGCGCGCTCGCGGCGCTTCAACCGGGCGACCTGTGCCTGGTGCTGGTCGACCAGGTGGACGAGGCGCTCGCCCACCTGGCCGCGCGCATCGCCGAGGGCGGCACGGCGCGCGGCTGATCCGGCCGTCGCTCGTGCCGGCGCTGCGACAATCGCGGCATGAGCGAATGGATGCCCGCGCTGCTCGCCGTGCTGGCGGCGCTGAACCTGCTGCTGCTGGTCTGGCTTGCGCTGAAGAGCGGCGACGCGCAGCGGCCCTTCGGCGAACTGCGCCAGGAGGTGCAGGACAGCGCGCGCGGCACGCGCCAGGAGCTGGCGCAGTCGCTCTCGCTGTTCCAGCAGACCCTGCTGACGCAGCAGGGCGACGTGGCGCGCACGCAGAACGAGCAGATCGACTCCTTCCGCACCCAGCTGGCGGCGATGCAGCAGCTGGTGGCGCAGTCGCTGCACGGCGCGACGCAGTCGCTGGCGCAGCAGTCCCAGTCCTCGCGCGACGCGCAGGACGCGGCGCTGAAGCGCTTTGCCGATGCCTTCGGCGAGCAGATCCAGGCCATGCGCGGCACGGTCGAGCAGCGCCTCGCGGCGATCCAGGCCGACAACGAGAAGAAGCTCGAGCAGATGCGCGCCACGGTCGACGAGAAGCTGCACGCCACGCTCGAGCAGCGCCTGGGCGAGAGCTTCAAGCAGGTGGCCGACCGGCTCGACCAGGTGCACAAGGGCCTGGGCGAGATGCAGGGCCTGGCGCGCGATGTCGGCTCGCTGTCGCGCACGCTGACCAACGTGAAGACACGCGGCACCTTCGGCGAGATCCAGCTCGCCGCGCTGCTCGATGAGGTCTTCACGCCCGAGCAGGTGGGCCGCAACGTCGAGACCGTGCCGGGCAGCAACGCGCGGGTCGACTTCGCGATCCGCCTGCCGGGCCGGCGCGACGACGGTGCACCGCTGTGGCTGCCGATCGACGCCAAGTTCCCGCGCGAGGACTACGAGCGCCTGCTCGAGGCGCAGGAGCGCGCCGACCCGGTGGCCGTCGAGGCGGCGGCCAAGGGCATCGAGACGCAGCTGCGCCTGGAGGCGAAGAAGATCCGCGACAAGTACGTGGCGCCGCCGCACACCGCCGACTTCGGCATCCTGTTCGTGCCCACCGAGGGCCTGTACGCCGAGGCGCTGCGCCGGCCCGGGCTGGCCGAGGCGCTGCAGCGCGAGCACAAGATCATGCTGGCCGGCCCGACCACGCTGCTGGCCACGCTGAACAGCCTGCAGATGGGCTTCCGCACGCTGGCACTGGAGAAGCGCAGCGCCGAGGTGTGGGAGGTGCTGGGCGCGGTGAAGACCGAGTTCGCCAAGTTCGGCACGGTGCTCGCGAAGGTGCGCGACCAGACCCAGTCGGTCATCAAGACGCTCGACCAGGCCGACGTGCGCACGCGCCAGATGACCCGCGCGCTCAAGGGCGTGGAGTCGCTGTCGGACGATCGCGCCCGCGCGCTGCTGCCCGGCACCGAGGACGACGAGCGCCCGCTCGATGCCTGAGCCGGATCTTCGGCCGGGCACGCCGGCGCCGGTCGGCCCGGCGCCGCTGCTGGTCGCGCTGATCGCCGGGCAGATCGGCCTGCACGCCTGCATGACCGGGGTGCGCATGGCCGCGCCGCTGCAGGCGCTGCGCCAGGGCCTGCCGGCCTGGGCGGTGGGCCTGCTGATGGGGCTGTTCGCGCTGGCGCCCATCGTGCTCGCGCTGCAGGCCGGGCGCCTGGTGGACCGGCGCGGCTACCACCGGCCGATGCACGCGGCCATCGTGCTGGCCTGGCTGGGCGCGCTGTGCGCGGCGCTGGCCACGGCGCTGCCGGCCGAGGGCAGCGGTCTCGCGCTGCTGGCCATGGCGCTGGCCGCGGTCCTGGTCGGTGCCGGCGCGAACATCGGCCTGATCGCGACGCAGCGCACCGCCGGCCGCCACGCCCGCGACCCGGCCGCGATGCGGCGCGTGTTCAGCTGGCTCGGCCTGGCGCCGGCGCTGGCCAACGTGGTCGGGCCGGTGCTGGCCGGCACGCTCATCGACCTGGGCGGCTTCCGCCTCGCCTATGCGGCGATGTGCCTGCTGCCGCTGGCCGCCTGGGCCTGCACGCGGCACGTGCCGCACGAGCTGCCGCCGCCGCGCCCGCCCGGGCCGCGCCCGAGCGCATGGGGCCTGCTGCGCACGCCCGGCCTGCGCCGGCTGCTGCTGGTGAACTGGCTGCTCTCCTCGAGCTGGGACGTGCATGCCTTCCTGGTGCCGGTGCTGGGCCACGAGCGCGGCTTCAGCGCCTCGGCGATCGGGCTGGTGCTCGGGTTGTTCGCGGCCGCGGTCGCCGCGGTGCGCCTGGTGATCCCGCTGGTGGCGCACCACCTGCGCGAGGGCCCGATGCTGGCGGGCGCGATGCTCGCCACCGCGGCGATCTTCGCGTTCTACCCGTTGGTGCACGCGGCCTGGCTGATGGCGCTGTTCGCCACGCTGCTGGGCTTCGCGCTGGGCTCGGTGCAGCCGATGATCATGACGACGCTGCACCAGATCACGCCGCACGAGCGCCATGGCGAGGCGATCGCACTGCGCTCGATGACGATCAACTTCGCCAGCGCGCTGATGCCGCTGCTGTTCGGCGCACTGGGGGCGACGCTGGGCGCGTCGACGCTGTTCTGGCTGATGGGCGCGGCGGTCGGTGCCGGCAGCCTGCCGGCGCGCCGCGTGGGCGTCAGAACCTGATCGGCGATTCCGGCGCCGGCGGCGGCGCGGGCGGCGGGGGCGGCGGCGCGACCGGCTTGCGTTCGGTCAGCGGCGTCGGTGCCGGGTACTGGTAGCCCTGCGGCAGGCGCGATTCGCGCGGATAGCCGGCCGAGTCGAGGTAGCCGTTCCAGACCTCCGCGGCCAGGCCGCGCAGCACCTGCGCGCCGACCATCAGCGTGGGCGCCTCGCGCCCGCCGGTCAGGCGCTGCAGCGCCTCGGTGTCCTCGCCGCTCGCGACCAGCTTCTCGTTGAACGGCACGCCGCGCTGGCGCAGCAGCGCCCGGGCGGCGTCGCAGGGTTCGCAGGCGCCGCTGGTGGTGTAGAGCGTCACCGGGTAACGGCCGGCGGCCTGGCGCAGCTCCAGCGGAAGCTGGGTGTCGGCGGCCGCCGCGGCGCCGCCCGCACCGAGCGTGCTGACCTTGCCCTCGCGCGGCGAGGGCGCCCGGTCGGTGTAGGTGACCTTGCCGTCGGGGCCGACCACCTTGTATTGCGACAGCGCCGGCACGGCCGCCAGCGCGGCGAGCGTGAACACGAGCAGCGCGGGGCTCCGGCGCGGGAAAGGTGCGGTCATCTCGGCGCTCCTGGTTGCCGCGCGATGCTAAATCAGGCCAGGCCCTGGTGGCGCAACAAGGCGTCGATGCGCGGCTCGCGGCCGCGGAAGGCCTTGAAGCTCTCCAGCGCCGGGCGCGAGCCGCCGGCCTCGAGCACGCACTCGCGGTAGCGTGCGCCGGTGGCCGGGTCGAGCGGGTCGCCGTCGCCGGCCGCCTCCTCGAAGGCGCTCCAGGCGTCGGCCGACAGTACTTCGGCCCACTTGTAGCTGTAGTAGCCGGCCGCGTAGCCGCCGGCGAAGATGTGCGAGAAGCTGTGCAGGAAGCGGTTGAAGGGCGGCGGCTGCAGCACCGCGACCTCGCGCCGCACCTCGGCCAGCACCGCGTCGACCTGCGCCTCGCTGCCCGGTTCGGCGTGCAGCCGCATGTCGATCAGCGCGAACTCCACCTGGCGCAGCGTCTGCAGCCCGCTGTGGAAGTTCTTCGCCGCCAGCATGCGCTCGAAAAGCGTGCGCGGCAGCGGCGTGCCGCTGTCCACGTGCGCCGTCAGGCGCTGCAGCACGCTCCACTCCCAGCAGAAGTTCTCCATGAACTGGCTGGGCAGCTCGACCGCGTCCCACTCGACGCCGGCGATGCCGGAGACGCCCAGCTCGTCGACGCGCGTCAGCAGGTGGTGCAGGCCGTGGCCGAACTCGTGGAACAGCGTGGTCACGTCGTCATGCGTCAGCAGCGCCGGGCGCAGCTGGCCGTCCACCGCCACCGGCGCGGCGAAGTTGCACACCAGCGTGGCCACCGGCGTCTGCAGCGTGCCGTCGGGGCGGCGCCAACGCGGGCGCAGGCCGTCCATCCAGGCGCCCGGGCGCTTGCCGGGGCGGGCATAGGGGTCGAGGTAGAACTGGCCGACCAGCTCGGCGGCCGCATCCCCGGTGCCGCGGCGCTCGATGCGGAAGAAACGCACGTCGGGGTGCCAGACCGGCGCGCTGTCGGGCCGGATCGTGACGCCGAACAGCGTCTCGATGATGTGGAACAGGCCCTCGAGCACCCGCGGCTCGGTGAAGTACTGCTTCACCTCCTGGTCGCTGAAGGCGTAGCGCTGCTCCTTCAGGCGCTCGCTGGCGAACATCATGTCCCAGGCCTGCAGGTCGGGCAGGCCGAGTTCGTCGCGCGCGAAGGCGCGCAGCTCGGCCAGGTCGCGTTCGGCGCCGGGGCGGGCGCGGCGCGCCAGGTCGCGCAGGAACTCGGCCACCTGCTGCGGCGACTCGGCCATCTTCGGCACCAGCGACACCTCGGCGAAGCTGGCCTTGCCCAGCAGCTGCGCCTCCTCCTGGCGCAGCGCGAGCAGGCGCTGCATCACCGGGCCGTTGTCCAGCGTGCCCGGGCCGAGCTCGCTGGCGCGGGTGACGTAGGCGGTGTAGAGCTTCTCGCGCAGCGCACGGTTCGTGCCGTACTGCATCACCGGCAGGTAGCTGGGCAGGTGGAGCGTCAGCTTGCAGCCCTCGCGTCCCTCGGCGTGCGCTGCGGCGCGCGCGGCCGCGACAGCGTCTTCCGGCACGCCGGCCAGTTCGGCGGCGTCGACGTAGAGCGCGAAGCCGTCGGTGGCGTCCAGCACATGCTCCGAGAAGCTGCGGCCCAGCTCGGCCTGCAGCTCCTGCAGCTGCGCGAAGCGCACCTTGGCCGCGCCCTCGAGCTCGGCGCCGGAGAGCACGAAGTCGCGCAGCGCGTTGGCCAGCGCCTTGCGCCGCGCCGCGTTCAGCTGCACCGCCGCGGGCGAGCCCATCACCGCCTTGTACTTGGCGTAGAGCTTCTCGTCGGCGCCGAGCCGGGTGTGGAACTCGGTGACCTTGGGCAGCGCCTCCGTGTAGGCGGCGCGCAGCTCGGGCGTGTTGGCCACGGCGTTGAGGTGGCGCACCGCGCCCCAGGCGCGGTCCAGCCGCTCGGTGGCCACGTCGAGCACCCGCGCCAGCGCGTCGTAGTCGGCCGGTGTCGCCTCGCTGGTGGCCTGGGCCAGCGCGGCGTCGGCCTCGCGCAGCAGCGCCTCGATCGCCTGCGCGACATGGTCGGGCCGGATGCGGTCGTAGGCCGTCAGGCCGGTGGTCTCGAGCAGCGGATTGGGGTCCATCGACAAGCAGCCTTTCCTCAGGCGCGCGCGGCCGCCTGCGCGGCCTCGAGCGTGTTGACGAGCAGCATCGCGCGGGTCATCGGGCCGACGCCGCCGGGCACCGGGGTGATCCACCCGGCCACCTGCGACACGCCGGCGAAATCGACGTCGCCGCACAGCTTGCCTTCGTCGTTGCGGTTCATGCCGACGTCGATGATGACGGCACCCGGCTTGACCATGTCGGCGGTGAGCACGTTGCGCTTGCCCACCGCGGCAACGACGATGTCCGCCTGCCGCGTGTGCGCGGCCAGGTCCGGCGTGGCGCTGTGGCAGATCGTGACGGTGGCGTTGGCCTGCAGCAGCAGCAGGGCCATCGGCTTGCCGACGATGTTGCTGCGGCCGATCACCACGGCATGTTTGCCGCGCGGATCGCAGCCGATCGCCTCGAGCATCTTCATGCAGCCGTAGGGCGTGCAGGCCTTGAAGCCGGGCCGGCCGATCATCAGCGCGCCGGCGCTGGCGACGTGGAAGCCGTCCACGTCCTTGGCCGGCGAGATGGTCTCGATCACCTTGTTGGCGTCGATGTGCTTCGGCAGCGGCAGCTGCACCAGGATGCCGTGGATGCTCGCATCGGCATTGAGCTCGCGGATGCGCTGCAGCAGCGTGGCCTCGCTCAGGCTGGCCGGGTGGCGGTCGAGCACCGAGCGCATGCCCACGCTCTCGCAATCGGCCACCTTGTGCTTCACGTACACCTGCGAGGCCGGGTCCTCGCCGACCAGGATCACCGCCAGCCCGGGCTGGCGCCCCTGCGCGGCGAGCGCCGCCACCTGCTGCGCGACCTCGCCGCGGACCTTCTTCGCCAGTGCATTGCCGTCGATCAACCGGGCCGTCATGGATGTCCTCGAAAACGACGAAGGCCGCTTCGCAGCGGCCTCGTGGTGGGGGTGGCGGATCAGGCCTTCGCCTGGGCGCCGAGCGCGATCTTCAGCAGATCGGCCACGGTGTTGGCGTTGAGCTTCTCCATGATGTTGGCGCGGTGCGCCTCCACCGTCTTGATGCTGATGCCGAGGTCGTCGGCGATCTGCTTGTTCAGCCGGCCGGCGACGATGCGCTCGAGCACCTGGGCCTCGCGGGTGGTCAGGCGCGACAGCAGCGCGTCGCGGCTGGCCGCCTCCTGGTGCTGGCTGAAGGCGGCGCGCGCCTGGTCGAGCATGCGCTCGACGAGGCCGAGCAGCTCTTCCTCCTTGAAGGGCTTCTCGATGAAGTCCATCGCACCCTTCTTCATCGTCGAGACGGCCATCGGCACGTCGCCGTGACCGGTGATGAAGACCACCGGCAGAGGCGAGCGGCGCTCGACCAGCCGGTCCTGCAGCTCGAGCCCGCTCATGCCGTCCATGCGGATGTCGGCGATCAGGCAGGCCACCTCGCGCGGGTCGAAGCGGGACAGGAAGGACTCGGCCGAGTCGAAGCACTTGACGCGGTAGTCCTTGCCCTCGAGCAGCCACTGCAGCGAATCACGCACGGCCTCGTCGTCGTCGACGACGTAGACGGTGCCTTTTTTCGGGATCAGGCTCATGAGGCGATGCTGGATTGGGGGGTCGCGGGCTTGGTCGGATGCTCGGCCTCGCTGCGCGAGGTGTCGACCGGCAACGTGAAGGAGAAACGGCAGCCGGACACGGAGCTTCCATTGTAGAGGTTCTGCGCCTTGATCCGACCCCGGTGGCTCTCGATGATCGAGCGGCACAGGGACAGGCCGATGCCCAGCCCGTCGGTCTTGGTCGAGAAGAATGCCTCGTACATGCGCGACAGCACCTCCTCCTTGAGGCCCGGGCCCATGTCGGTGACCGTGAACTCGATCACGCCCCCTTCCTCGGGGGTGTGGCGCGGCACCACGCGCAGCTCGATGTTGCGACGCGCCGGCGGCAGCTGCGCGTTGTCGATCGCCTCGGCGGCGTTCTTCACGAGATTCAGCACCACCTGCTCGATCAGGATCGGGTCGACCATCAGCACCGGCAGGCGCTGCGCGACGTAGACCTGGATCGCCACGTTGCGGCGGCGCAGCTCGATGCCGGCGAGCTCGACCGCGTCCTCGACGATCTGGCGCGCCTGCGCCGGCTGGCGCACCGGCTCGCTGCGCTTCACGAAGGCGCGGATGCGGTGGATGATCTGCCCGGCACGCTGCGCCTGGCGCGAGGTCTTCTCGAGCGCGGCGATCAGGTCGTCCTTGGCGATCGCGTCGTTCTTGACGCGCGACACCATGCCGTTGCAGTAGTTGGCGATCGCGGTCAGCGGCTGGTTCAGCTCGTGCGCCACCGAGGAGGCCATCTCGCCCATCGTCACCAGGCGGCTGGTGACCTGCGCCTTCTCGGCCTGATTGGCCGCCAGGCTCTCGGCGTTGCGGCGCGCGGTGATGTCCGTCGCGATCAGCATCTGCGCCAGGCGGCCGTCGGTCCACTGCAGGTAGCGCGTACGCACGTCGAACCACTTGCGCAGCGGCTCGATGAACACCTCGCGCGAGTCGGAGCCGGCTTCTGTCAGTTCGGTGGTCGGCAGTCCGCCGAGCGACTCGATGCTGTCGCCGAACTCGCTGTTGCGGAACGGCCCCGGGTCGCCGCCGGCCAGCAGCGCATGGCCCTGTGCGTCGGCGCCGAACCAGAGCCGGTAGGAGCGGTTGGCGAACAGCAGCTCGGCCTGCTGCACCGACAGCACCGACACCGCGGCATCGAGCCCCTCGAGCACGGTCGTGAAGCGCTCGTGTGAGGCGCTGAGCTGGTCGCGGATGCGCTTGGCCTCGGTGATGTTGGTCATCGAGGTCATCCAGCCGGTCTGCTGGCCCTTGGGGTCGATCAGCGGCGAGACGTACATGCGCGAGTCGAACACCGAGCCGTCCTTGCGCATCACGCGCACCTCGATGCCGCCGGCCGGGCTGCGGCCCTGCAGCTCCTGCTGCAACAGGCGGTTGTTCTCCTCGAAGCGGTCCGGCGGCCAGTAGGGGAAGGGCGGACGGCGGCCGATCAGCTCGGCCTCGAGGAAGCCCGTCATCGCGCAGAAGGCCGGGTTCACGTAGGTGATGCGGCCTTCCAGGTCCATCGCACGCATGCCGGTGAGCATGGAGTTCTCCATCGCCCGGCGGAAGTTGGTCTCGAGGATCAGCGCGTTCTGCATCTGCAGGCGCCGGCGCATGTGGCGCCAGGTGCCCAGCAGCATCCACACCGTCAGCACCGACAGGGCGACGACCATCCAGAACAAGGTGTTGCCGATCAGGCCGACCGAGGTGCGGTAGCCGTGGCCGCGCAGCACCAGGCCGTTGCCGGCCGGTGCCACCGGCACCTCATGCACGAACTGCGGCTTGCGCGACGGGTTGCCCGGCAGGTTGGAGACGGTGCTGGCGAGGATGCGGTCGTTCGCGTCCAGCAGCGTGATGGCGTGCCGGTTCGACACTTCGGCCGGCACGAAGTAGCGCACCAGGGCCTCGACCGAGTACTCGGCCACCAGCGCGCCGGCGAAGTTGCTGCGGTCCAGCAGCGGGACGTGGACCTGAAAGACCGCGTTGTCGAAGCGGTCGTTGAAGGGGCGCGAGTAGACCGGCTGGCGCAGTTCGCGCGCGGTGTCGAAGGCGGCATCGGGCTCGGGGGGCCGCGGCGCGCCGCTGTTGTCCGGTGCGGCCCCCAGCTCGGCCTGGAAGGTGGTGGCCGAGTAGCTCGCCCGGCGCGTGCGGTGAGCGTCGACCCAGACCATGCCGGTCACCTCGGGCCGCTCGCGCGTGAAGCTGGAGGCCTGCTCGAGGAAGTCCTCCTGGTCGATGGTGCGCGTGACGATCTCGCGCGCGATGCGCACCAGCTGCTCCTGGTTCTCGATCAGGCGCAGGCGGATCTGCTGCTGCGCCACCTCGGCGTCGCGTTTCACCGAGGCCTGCTCGCGTTCGATTTCCTCGTTGCGGAGATACCAGAACGTCGAGATGATCGCCGCGAGAAAGAGCAGCACCGACACCAGCGGGCCGAGCGTCGCGAAGCGGTCCTGCCGGGCCGGGGACTGTCGGCGCCACCAGCGGCCGAACAGTCGCTGCACCCAGCTGCGCGCCGGACGCGACGGCGGGGTGGGCAGGGGAGAGGGCTGCATGACGTGATTATCGACGTGGGCGTCCGGCCGGCTCCGGCGGTTCCCTCGCGGGTGGCACGCGGGTGGGGTGGCTTTATTTCATATGGTGGTACGTAGTAGCACTATTTGAAATTTGACGCAGGCTGTGCCACACTCCGCCCCGTCCCGAACAACCCCAGCCCAGGAGACAACATGTCCGCACTGCCCGATTCGTTCGGCGGCGCTGCCGCGAACGATGCCGATGCCCAGGAAACCCGCGAGTGGCTCGACGCGCTGTCGGCCGTCATCGGTGCCGAAGGCAACGACCGCGCCCACTTCCTGCTCGAGGCCCTGATCGACCATGCGCGTCAGGCTGGCATCGACCTGCCGTTCTCGGCCAACACGGCCTACGTCAACACGATCCCGACCGACCAGGAAGAGCGCTCGCCCGGCAACATCGAGATCGAGGAGCGCCTGCGCACCTACATGCGCTGGAACGCGATGGCGATGGTGGTCAAGGCCAACCGCCTGCACCCGGCCGACGGCGGTGACCTGGGCGGCCATATCTCCAGCTTCGCGTCGCTCGCGACGATGTTCGGCACCGGCTTCAACCACTTCTGGCATGCCGAGAGCCCGGGCCACGGCGGCGACCTGCTCTACATCCAGGGCCACAGCGCCCCCGGCGTCTACGCCCGAGCCTTCATGGAAGGCCGCCTGACCGAGGAGCAGCTGCTGAACTTCCGCCAGGAAGTCGACGGCAAGGGCATCTCCAGCTACCCGCACCCGAAGCTGATGCCCGAGTTCTGGCAGTTCCCAACCGTCTCGATGGGCCTGGGCCCGCTGATGGCGATCTACCAGGCGCGTTTCCTGAAGTACCTGCATGCACGCGGCATCGCCGACACCGCCAACCGCAAGGTCTGGGTGTTCTGCGGCGACGGCGAGATGGACGAGCCCGAGTCGCTCGGCGCCATCGGCCTGGCGGCGCGCGAGAAGCTCGACAACCTCGTCTTCGTCATCAACTGCAACCTGCAGCGCCTGGACGGCCCGGTGCGCGGCAACGGCAAGATCATCCAGGAGCTCGAGAGCGAGTTCCGCGGCTCGGGCTGGAACGTCATCAAGCTGCTGTGGGGCAGCTACTGGGATCCGCTGCTGGCGCGCGACAAGGAAGGCATCCTGCGCAAGGTGATGATGGAGGTCGTCGACGGCGACTACCAGGCCATGAAGGCCAACGACGGTGCGTTCGTGCGCAAGAACTTCTTCGGCCGCCACCCGAAGCTGCTCGAGATGGTCTCGAAGATGAGCGACGAGGACATCTGGCGCCTGCAGCGCGGTGGCCACGACCCGCAGAAGGTCTACGCGGCCTTCCACCGCGCCAACAGCCACCAGGGCCAGCCGACCGTGCTGCTGATCAAGACGGTCAAGGGCTTCGGCATGGGCAAGAGCGGCGAGGGCAAGAACACCGCGCACCAGACCAAGAAGCTGATCGACGAGGACGTGCGCGCCTTCCGCGACCGCTTCAACGTGCCCATCCCGGACGACAAGCTGTCCGACATCCCGTTCTACAAGCCGGCCGACGACACGCCGGAGATGAAGTACCTGCACGAGCGTCGCCAGGCGCTGGGCGGCTACCTGCCCAAGCGCCGCACCAAGGCCGACGAGCAGTTCACGGTGCCGGCACTCGACACCTTCAAGGCCGTGCTCGAGCCCACCGCCGAGGGCCGCGAGATCAGCACCACGCAGGCCTACGTGCGCTTCCTGACGCAGCTGCTGCGCGACCAGGCGCTCGGGCCCCGCACCGTGCCCATCCTCGTCGACGAGGCGCGCACCTTCGGCATGGAAGGCCTGTTCCGCCAGATCGGCATCTACAACCCGGCAGGCCAGCAGTACACCCCGGTCGACAAGGACCAGGTCATGTACTACAAGGAGGACAAGGCCGGCCAGATCCTGCAGGAAGGCATCAACGAGCCGGGCGGCATGGCGAGCTGGATCGCCGCGGCGACGTCGTACTCGACGAACAACCGCATCATGGTGCCCTTCTACATCTACTACTCGATGTTCGGGTTCCAGCGCATCGGCGACCTGGCCTGGGCCGCGGGTGACATGCAGGCGCGCGGCTTCCTGCTCGGCGGCACCTCGGGCCGCACGACGCTCAACGGCGAGGGCCTGCAGCACGAGGACGGCCACAGCCACATCCTCGCCGGCACGATCCCGAACTGCGTCAGCTACGACCCGACCTTCGCGCACGAGGTCGGCGTGATCATCCACCACGGTCTCAAGCGCATGGTGGAGAAGCAGGACAACGTCTTCTACTACCTCACGCTGCTGAACGAGAACTACCCGATGCCCGGCCTGAAGCCCGGCACCGAGGAGCAGATCATCAAGGGCATGTACCTGCTGCAGGAGGCGGGCGCCAAGAAGAAGCAGCCGGTCGTCAACCTGCTGGGCAGCGGCACCATCCTGCGCGAATCGATGGCCGCCAAGGAACTGCTCGAGGCCGACTGGGGCGTGGCCGCCAACGTCTGGAGCTGCCCGAGCTTCAACGAGCTGGCCCGCGACGGCCAGGACGCCGAGCGCTGGAACCTGCTGCACCCGACCGAGGCCCCGCGCGTGCCCTTCGTCGCGCAGCAGCTCGAGCCGCATGCCGGCCCGGTGGTCGCGTCGACCGACTACATGAAGGCCTACGCCGAGCAGATCCGCGCCTACATCCCGAAGGGCCGCGCCTACAAGGTGCTGGGCACCGACGGCTTCGGCCGCAGCGATTTCCGCAGCAAGCTGCGCGAGCACTTCGAGGTGAACCGCCACTACGTCGTCGTCGCCGCGCTGAAGGCGCTGGCCGACGAGGGCACGGTGCCGCTGGCCAAGGTCGCCGAGGCGATCAAGAAGTACGGCATCAACACCGAGAAGATCAACCCGCTCTACGCCTGAACAAGAACGGAGACAAGTCATGGCAGTGGTGGAAGTGAAGGTCCCCGACATCGGGGACTTCAAGGACGTGGCCGTCATCGAGGTGCTGGTCAAGCCCGGTGACACGATCAAGGCGGAGCAGTCGCTGATCACGGTCGAGAGCGACAAGGCCTCGATGGAGATCCCGTCCTCGCACGCGGGCGTGGTCAAGGAGCTGAAGGTCGGCGTGGGCGACAAGGTCAGCGAAGGTTCGCTGGTGCTGCTGGTCGAGGCCGAGGGCGCCGGTGCGCCGGCGGCTGCGCCGGCTGCCGCGGCACCGGCCGCTGCCGCTGCCGCACCGGCCCCGGTGGCTCAGGCCCCGGCGGCCGCACCGGCCGCTTCGAGCGGCCCGGTCGAGGTGCTGGTGCCCGACATCGGCGACTTCGACCAGGTCGCGGTGATCGAGGTGTTCATCAAGCCGGGCGACACCGTCAAGGTCGAGCAGAGCCTGATCACGGTCGAGAGCGACAAGGCCTCGATGGAGATCCCGTCCTCGCATGCCGGCGTGGTGAAGGAAGTCAAGGTCAAGCTCGGCGACAAGGTCAGCAAGGGCAGCCTGGTCGCGATCGTCGAGGCCACCGGCGGTGCCCCCGCCGCGGCGGCGCCGGCCGCTGCCGCCGCTGCTGCGCCGGCGCCCGCCAGCGCGGCCGTGCCGGCCCCGGCCGGCAAGACCCCGCCCACGGCGGCGCTGCCGGCCCACGAGCCGACCGCGCCCAAGGGCACACCGCCGCATGCCTCGCCCTCGATCCGCAAGCTGGCGCGCGAACTGGGCGTGCCGCTGGACGAGGTCAAGGGCAGCGGGCCGAAGGGCCGCATCACCGAGGCCGACGTGCAGTCCTTCGTCAAGGGCGTGATGGCCGGTGCGGTGCAGACGCGTGCCCAGGCTGCCAAGGCTCCGGCCGCAGCGGCCGGCGGCGGTGCGTTCCCGGGCCTGCTGCCCTGGCCGCAGGTGGACTTCACCAAGTTCGGCGAGATCGAGCGCAAGGAGATGTCGCGGATCAAGAAGATCAGCGGCGCCAACCTGCATCGCAACTGGGTGATCATCCCGCACGTCACCAACCACGACGACTGCGACATCACCGACCTGGAGGCCTTCCGCGTCCAGCTGAACAAGGAGAACGAGAAGAGCGGCATCAAGGTCACGATGCTCGCCTTCATGATCAAGGCGGCCGTCGCGGCGCTGAAGAAGTTCCCCGAGTTCAACGCCTCGATCGACGGCGATTCGATCATCCTGAAGAAGTACTTCCACATCGGCTTCGCGGCGGACACGCCGAACGGCCTCGTGGTGCCGGTGATCAAGGACGCCGACAAGAAGGGCGTGCTGCAGATCAGCCAGGAGATGAGCGATCTGGCCAAGAAGGCGCGCGACGGCAAGCTCGGTCCGGCCGACATGTCGGGCGGCTGCTTCTCGATCTCGTCGCTGGGCGGCATCGGCGGGCGCTACTTCACGCCGATCATCAACGCGCCCGAGGTCGCGATCATGGGCGTGTGCAAGAGCAGCACCGAGCCGCGCTGGGACGGCAAGCAGTTCGTGCCGCGCCTGATCCTGCCGCTCTCGCTGTCGTGGGACCACCGCGTCATCGACGGCGCGGCCGCGGCCCGCTTCAACGCCTACTTCGGCTCGGTCCTGACGGATTTCCGTCGGGTCATGCTGTAAAGGGGAACCGACGATGGCGACCATCGACATCAAGGTTCCGGACATCGGCGACTTCAAGGACGTCGCGATCATCGAGGTGCTGGTCAAGCCGGGCGACACCGTCAAGGCCGAGCAGAGCCTGATCACCGTCGAGAGCGACAAGGCCTCGATGGAGATCCCGTCCTCGGCGGCCGGCGTCGTCGAGGAGCTGAAGGTCAAGATCGGCGACAAGGTCAGCGAGGGCTCGGTGATCCTCTCGCTCGAGGCCGCCGGCGCGGCTGTAGCGGCGCCGGCAGCGGCGGCACCCGCCCCGGCGGCCGCGGCGCCGGCCGCGGCACCCGTCGCCCCGGCCCCGCAGGCCGCGAGCTACGCCGGCGGTGCCGACCTCGAGTGCGACATGCTCGTGCTCGGCGCCGGCCCGGGTGGCTACTCGGCCGCCTTCCGCGCCGCCGACCTCGGCCTGAAGACCGTGCTGGTCGAGCGCTTCCCGACGCTCGGCGGCGTGTGCCTGAACGTCGGCTGCATCCCGTCCAAGGCGCTGCTGCACGTCGCGGCGGTGATGGACGAGGTGTCGCACTTCGAGGCGCTGGGCGTCACGTTCGGCAAGCCGCAGGTCGACCTCGGCAAGCTGCTCGCGCACAAGAACAAGGTGGTGGGCAAGCTCACCGGCGGCCTGGCCGCGATGGCCAAGATGCGCAAGGTCACGGTGGTGCAGGGCACCGGCGAGTTCGCCGATCCGAACCACCTGGCCGTGACGATGGCCGACGGCAAGAAGCAGACGATCCGGTTCAAGAACGCGATCATCGCGGCCGGCTCCGAGGCGGTGAAGCTGCCCTTCCTGCCCAAGGACGACCCGCGCATCGTCACCTCCACCGGCGCGCTCGAGCTGCGCCAGCAGCCGAAGAAGATGCTGGTGATCGGCGGCGGCATCATCGGCCTGGAGATGGGCACGGTGTACTCGACGCTCGGCGCGAAGCTCGACGTCGTCGAGATGCTCGACGGCCTGATGCAGGGCGCCGACCGCGACCTCGTCAAGGTCTGGCAGAAGATGAACGCCCCGCGCTTCGACAAGCTGATGCTCAAGACCAAGACGGTCGGTGCGGAAGCCACGAAGGACGGCGTGCGCGTGATGTTCGAGGGCCTGGACGGCACCAAGAGCGAGGGTGTCTACGACCTGGTGCTGCAGGCCGTCGGCCGCACGCCCAACGGCAAGAAGATCGGCGCCGAGAAGGCCGGCGTGATCGTCGGCGAGCGCGGTTTCATCCCGGTGGACATCCAGATGCGCACCAACGTGCCGCACATCTTCGCGATCGGCGACATCGTCGGCCAGCCCATGCTGGCGCACAAGGCGGTGCACGAGGCGCATGTGGCCGCGGAGGTCGCGGCGGGTCACAAGGCGGCCTTCGAGGCGCGCGTGATCCCGAGCGTGGCCTACACCGATCCGGAAGTGGCCTGGGTCGGCCTGACCGAGGACGAGGCCAAGGCCAAGGGCATCAAGGTCAAGAAGGGCCTGTTCCCCTGGACGGCCTCGGGCCGCGCCATCGCCAACGGCCGCGACGAGGGCTTCACCAAGCTGCTGTTCAGCGAGGAGACGCACCGCATCGTCGGCGGCGGCATCGTCGGCACGCATGCCGGCGACATGATCGGCGAGGTGGCGCTGGCCATCGAGATGGGCGCCGACGGCGTGGACATCGGCAAGACCATCCACCCGCACCCGACGCTCGGCGAGAGCATCGGCATGGCGGCGGAGGTCTACGAGGGCAGCTGCACCGACCTGCCACCGCAGCGCAAGTAACCGGCGCTCAGCGCGTCGGCGCGTTCTTCATCAACGCGTCGGCGCGCGCGTCGAGCGCGGCCCGGTCGCTGGCGCGGATCTCCACCGCGTCGGCCGGGCAGCGCGCCGGCGCGTCGTCGCCGGCGGTCCAGCCGGCGGCCTGCTCGGCGACGCGGTCGACGCGCGCGATGCCCAGCTGCGTCGACAGCTGCGACATCGCGGCCTGCGCGCGCGCGTAGGCGAGCGCCAGATCGAACTCGGCGTTGGCGTAGGCGCGCCGCGCGGTGTAGACCTCGTTCTCGGCGTTCAGCAGGTCCAGCAGGCTGCGCTGGCCGATGTCGAACTGCTGCCGGTAGGCGTCGCGCGCCTTCTCGATCGCCAGCGTGTTGCGCTCCAGGTAGACCAGCTGCTCGGTCAGCTTGCGCGTGTCGTTGAAGGCGATGGCGGCCACCTGGCGCGTGTCGCGGCAGACGCGGTCGCGCGTGTCGGCGGCCTGGTTGGCCAGGTTGACCTGCTGGCGCACGCGCGCCTGGTCGCTGCCGCCGTTGAACAGGTTCCAGTTCAGCACGATCTCGGCCGTGCTGTTGCGCGTGCGGTCCTCGACGCCGTCGAGGTTGTTGCCCGAGGTGGTGCGCAGGCGCGCCTCGACACGCGGGTGGTACGCGGAACGCGCACCGTCGCCGGCCGAACGCACCGCACGCAGGCTCTCGATGCTGGCGCTGATGGCCGCGCTGCGCGCCAGCGAGGCATTCATCGCCTCGGCAGCGCTGCCCGGCAGGCCGTTCTTCAGCAGCGGCGGGGCACTCAGTTGCGCCGGCGGCGCCTCGCCGACCACACGCAGGTAGCGCGCCGTCACGTCGTGCAGGTTGGCCTGCTCGGTGGCGAGGTTGGACTCGGCCAGCGCCAGGCGCGCCGCGGCCTGCTCCAGGTCGACACCGCGGCCGACACCGGCCTTCACGCGCGACTGGATCTGCGCGAACGCATAGCGATGCTGCACGTAGCTGTCCTCGGCCAGCTGCACCATGCGGCGGAAGCGCTGCACGTCGAACTGTGCGCGGGTGGCCTCGAGCACGGTCTGCTCGGTGGCCTCGAGCAGATCGAAGTAGCGCGCCAGGCGCTCGTGCGTCAGGCGGTCCACGTCGCGGCTGATGCCCAGGCCGTCCCACAGCAGTTGCGTCAGGCTCAGGCCCACCGCCGTGCGGTCGACCTTGCGGGTGGCCGGGCCCAGGCGCTCGTCGCGCTCACGCTCGGTGCCGGCACTCGCGTTCAGGTCCAGTCGCGGGTAGAAGCCGCCGCGGGCGATGCCCACTGCGTCGGCCGCCGCGCGGTAGGCATTGAAGCGCGCCGTGACCTCGGGGTTGGTCGCAACCGCCTTCTCGGCGGCCGCGCGCAGCGGGTCGCTGCCCTGGGCGGCGGCCGGCAGGCTCCAGGCCGACAGCGCCGCGGCCAGGCTGATGACGAGGGACTGCAGTTGCATGCTCTTCCTGTGATTTCTTGTCGTGCCGGCCTGGCGCCGGTCCGGTGCCGGTTCCATGGCGCACCAGGGCGCGGACCTCGGGTGCCCGCAGTTTAGTGAGCCCCCACCGCTGCACTGTCGGCGATGATTTGTCATCTGCAGTTTTTCACGGTCGCGTGTCACGGCGCCGCGTGAATTGCAACAACCGGAAACGCCGCGGCCCGGCGACATCGCGCCGGCGCGCTCAAGTTGACCGCCTCGCGGACGAGAACAGGGCGTTGATCCGTCTGCCGCCCCCCTTGCGTCCCGCCCGTTCCTCCGCCGCCGCCGGTGCCGCGCAGACCCTGCGCCGCGCCGTGGCCGTCGCGCTGGCGGCGCTGCTGCTGGCCGCGGCCCTGCCCGGGCAGGCCTGGGACGCCGCGCTGCTGCTGCAGGCGGCGCAACGCGCCGGCCCGCGCGCGCTGGCGTCGGCCCGCGCGCTGCAGGCCCAGTTGCGCTCCGGCGCCGAGCTCGACGAGGCGCAGCAGATGGTGGCCATCAACCAGTTCTTCAACCGCCGCATCGTGTTCGTCGACGACGAGCAGGCCTGGGGCACGGCCGACCACTGGGCCAGCCCGGTCGAGCTGCTCGACAAGGGGCGCGGCGACTGCGAGGACTTCGCGATCGCCAAGTACTTCAGCCTGCTTGCGCTGGGTGTGCCGCCGGCGCGCCTGCGGCTGGTCTACGTGCGCGCCGAGATCGGCGGTCCCGGCGGCGTGCAGACGCCGCACATGGTGCTGGCCCACTACGCGCGGCCGGATGCCGAGCCGCTGATCCTGGACAACCTGATCGAGGAGGTGCGCCCCGCCTCGCGCCGACCCGACCTGACGCCGGTGTTCAGCTTCAACAGCGAAGGCCTGTGGCAGGGCACCGCCGGCGCCTCCGCCGGCGACCCGGTGGCACGGCTGTCGCGCTGGCGCGAGGTGCTCGCCAAGGCACGTGCGGAGGGCTTCCGGTGAGGTCGAGGGTGCATCATTGGCGCCTGGGGAGGAATGCATGTCGTTGATCCGGCAAATCTGGCTGCTGCTGTTCGGGACGCTGCTGCTCGCGTTTGCCGGCAGCCTGGCGCTGAATGCCGACGCCGCGCGCCAGACGCTGCAGACCCAGCTGCGGGTGAAGAACAGCGACAACGCGACCGCGCTGGCGCTGGTGCTGTCGCAGCAGAAGGGCGACGCGGCGCTGATGGAACTGGTGGTGAGCTCGCTGTTCGACACCGGCTTCTACCGCCGCGTGCGCCTGGTCGGCAGCGACGGCACGGTGCGTTTCTCGCGCGAGGCGCCGGCCACCGCGCACGACGCGCCGGGCTGGTTCGTGCGCCTGCTGCCGATCGATTCGACGCCCGGCGTGGCGCAGGTCAGCGACGGCTGGCGCGCGATCGGGCGCGTCGAACTCGAGAGCCAGGTCGCCTATGCGCACGACGAGCTGTGGCACGGCACGCTGCGCTCGGCGCTGACGCTGGCCGTGCTCGGCCTGCTGGCCGGGCTCGGCGGCGCGCTGGTGGTGCAGCGCATCCGCGTGCCGCTGGAGCAGACGGTGGCGCAGGCGCGCTCGTTGGAACGCGGCGAGTACCTGACGGTGGCCGAGCCGGCGGTGCCCGAGCTGCGCCGGCTCGCGCGGGCGATGAACTCGATGGTCGAGCGGCTGAAGATGGTGTTCGAGGGCCAGGCCCGCCAGGTCGACACGCTGCGCCGCCAGGCCACCTGCGACGCGCTCACCGGGCTGGCCAACCGCAGCCATTTCATGAGCCAGCTCGGCGCGCTGCTGCAGCGCGAGGACGGTGTGGCCGAGGGCGGCCTGGTGCTGCTGCGCGTGCTCGAGCTCGGCGAGGTGAACCGGGTGCTCGGCCATGCCACCACCGACCGCATGCTGCTGACCATCGCGCAGGCGCTGCAGGCCTACACCGCGCGTGTCGACGGCTGCTTCGTCGGACGGCTGAACGGCTCGGACTTCGCGCTCTGCCTGCCCGCCGGCGGCGTGGCCGAGGAGACCGCGCGGGCGCTGGCCGATGCGCTGCGCCAGGTGCTGCCTGCCTTCGGCAAGCAGGCCGTCGTGGCCGCCGGCGCGGTGGAGATGCGCCGCGGCGTGGAGATCGCGCCGCTGATGGGCGCGGTCGACCTGGCGCTGGCGCGCGCCGAGGCGCAGGGACCGTTTGCGGTCGAGACCGCCGTCGAACTCGGCGGCACGCTCGGCCGGCTCGGCGAGGGCGGCTGGCGGCAGCGCCTGCACGAGGCGCTGGCCGAAGGCCGCGTCGCGCTGGTCGAGTACCCGGTGCGCGACCTGACCGGCCGCCTGATGCACCTGGAGTGCCCGCTGCGCCTGCAGATCGAGGCCGACGGCACGGCCGAGCCCGCGGCGCGCTGGCTGCCCCTGGCGGTGCGCGCGCGCCTCACGCCCGCGCTGGACGAACGTGCCGTCGCGCTGGCGCTGGAGGCGATCGCGCGCGACGGCCAGGCACGCGCCGTCAACCTGGCGCCGGCCTCGCTGGCCGACAGCGGCTTCGCGGCGCGCCTGCGCGGCCGGCTGCTCGCGGCTCCGCGCGAGGCGCGCCAGCTCTGGCTGGAGGTCTCGGAAGCCGCCGCGATGGAGCAGTTCGACCTGCTGCGCGAGCTCGGCCGGCAGCTGCGCCCCACCGGCGCGCGCCTCGGCCTCGAACATGCCGGCGAGCGGCTCGGCCGAATCGAGCGCTTGTTCGAGCTGGGGCTCGACTACGTCAAGCTCGACACCGCGGTCACCCAGGGCCTGGCCGGCGACAACGTGCGCGCCGGCTTCGTGCGCGGGCTGGCCACGCTGCTGCACAGCCTGTCGCTGCAGGTGATCGCCGAGGGCGTGGCGCAGGAGGCCGACGCGACCGCCCTGCGCGAGTGCGGCCTGGACGGGCTGACCGGCCCCTGGGTCAGCGCGCAGGCCGCCGAGCCGCGCTGAGCGCGCGGCGGCGGCTGCCGCCGGCGCCTCAGTTGTCGACGATCAGCTTCCCGCGTGTCAGCAGCTCCTGGATGATCTGGTCGTCGCTGGCGCCGCCGGACAGGCCCAGCGCTGTCGGCAGGTTGACGCCTTGCAGCACGATCGCCTGGTCTTCCTGGCCGGGCAGGTAGCCGCCGCCCGCGAAGCCGCCGTTCGAGCTGATGTGGATCGTCGTGCTGGTGACGCCGCCGGTCGTGCTGACGCTGAAGTCCAGGAAGTTGGCCAGGTTGCCGGCAGTGTTGCCCGCGCCGAGCGCGTCGCCGCTGAGCAGGTCGCGCAGGTCGAGCACGTCGCCGCCGGCCGACACCGCCGCCGCGCTGAAGTCGGTGATGGTGTCGGTGGTCGGCGTGCCCCGGGTGCCGGCGTCGGCCAGTGTCCAGGCGAACACGTCGCTGGTCAGGTCCGCCGTGCCGGGCGTGGCGCTGCCGGTCAGCGTGTCGTTGCCGGCGCCGCCGCTGATTCGGTCGCTGCCGCTGCCGCCGACGATCGAGTCGTTGCCGGCGTCGCCGAACAGCAGGTCGTTGCCCGCGCCGCCCTGGATCGTGTCGTTGCCGGTGCCGCCGCGGATCAGGTCGCTGCCGGCGCGGCCGTCGATCGAGTCGTTGCCGGCCTGGGCGTCGATGTAGTCGGCGCGGGTGTTGCTGCCGGTGATGGTGTCGTTGCCGGTGCTGGAACCCGGCGTCGCGGTGGTGTAGTCGGCCAGCAGGGTCACCGTGGTGCTGGTGCTGGCGCTCGAGCCGTTGCTGCCCTCGGTGGCGATGGCGCTCACCGTCAGCGTCGTGCCGGTGCTGGTGTAGCCCGCCGGCAGCGTCAGGCTCAGGTCGGCCAGGTCGGCCGCGCTGACGGTCCAGGTGCCGGACGCGTTGGCGCTGCCGTGGTTCAGCGTGGCGCCGCTCGGTAGCCCGGCGATGGTCACCGACAGGGTCTCCGAGCCGTCCACGTCGAGCAGCGTCGCGAGCACCGGCAGCGCGAGCGTCGGTGTGCTGCCGCTGCCCTGGGTCACCGAGACCAGCACGGTCTGGCCCATGATGGCCGGTGTGTCGGCCACGGCGCGCACCGTCACCGGCAGGCTGCCGGTGGAGCTGGCGGTCGAGCCGTTCGAGTCGGTCGAGGTCGCGGTCACGCTCAGGTTGATGGTGCCCGACACATGGGCCGGCGGCGTCAGGCGCAGGTTGGCGAGCGTCCATCCGGTGATGTCGACGCTGGTCGTGCCGGCGCTGGCGACGAAGCTGTTCGTGCCGTCGGTCAGCGTGGCGCCGACCGGGAGGTTGCCGATGCGCAGCGCGAGCGTCTCCGAGCCGTCGGTGTCGTTCAGCGTCGCGGCGATGGTGCCCAGCGCGATCGAGCCGTCCTCGGGGCCGGTGACGGTGGTCGGGTAGTAGCCGCCGTCGCCGTTGGGCACCATCGAGCCGATCACCGTGCCGCCGAAGGTGCTGGTGTCGCGGTACAGGTTGAAGTTGGTGGTGTTCAGGTCCACCGCCGCCGCGCCGTTGACCGACATCGACAGGTCCAGCGAACCCGGCCCGTTGCCGTTGTAGGCGATGACCTCGAGCGAGTAGTAGCCCGAGACCTCCGGGGTGAAGCTGCTGCCGGTCAGGTTGCCCCAGTTGTTGTAGCCGACCGCGTACACCGAGGTGCCGCCGATCTTGACCATCAGGGTGTCGTCGCGGAAGCCGGAGATGGTGTAGTCCTGGCCCGCCTGCAGGTAGATGTAGCCGGTGAACCGGTAGGCGTCGTCTTCCCCGATCGTCCCCACCGCGACGTCGCTGGCCGAGGTGGTGCTGGTGGCCGTGCTCGACTCGACGCCGGTCTCCACCGCCGAGATGTTGCCGGCATTGGACGTGTTCAACGCCCCGATGTTGTCGTAGTACTGCAGCGTCAGCCCGGTGCTGGCCGGCAGGCCCGGCGTGGTGACCGTGCTGCCGGTGATCGAGGTGCCGTTGATGTTCAGCGTCGGTGCATCGGCCACCGGCGTGATGCTGAGCGCCAGCGTCGAGGTGCTGGAGGCGCTGCCGTCGCTGACGGTGTAGGTGGCCACCGGCACCGCGCCGGCGTAGTGGGCCGTCGGGGTGAAGGTGTATGCGCCGTTGGCGCCGATGCTCAGCGTGCCGACCCCCGCGAGCGTGGCCGTCGCGCCGGCGGCATAGGTGGTGCCGCCGACCACGAATTGCGTCACCGAGAAGGCGGCGGAGTCGATGTCGGAGTCGTTGCCGAGCACGTTGCCGCTGACCGCCGCGTCCTCGTTGGTCGAACGCAGGTCCGCCACCGCCGTCGGCGCGTCGTTGGTACCGTTGACGCTGACGGTGATGGTGCGCGGTGTGCCGTCGGCCGTCGTGACCGTGAAGGTCTCGGTCACGACCGCGCTGCCCGCGAGCGCCTGCACGTTGGCCGCAGCGTTGTTCAGCGTGTAGGTCCACACGCCGGCCGCGTTGATCGCGAAGCTGCCGTAGGTGCCGCTGGTCGACTGCGCGTTGAAGACCGACTGGCCGGCGTCGGCGTCGACCACCGTCAGCGTGCCGCCGGTGCTCAGCGTGACGTCCTCGCGCACCGCGCCGGTGGCGGTGCCGGTGATGGTCGGCACGTCGTTGATGCCGGTGATCGTGAAGCTCAGGGTCGAGGTGTTCGTCGCGCCCGCGGCATCGCGGATCGTCACGGTGAAGGTCTCGATGGCCACCTGGCTGGCGGCCAGCGCGTCGGCCGCCGGGCGGTTGGCGGCGTAGCTGTAGCTGCCGTCGGCGTTCAGCGTCAGCGTGCCGTAGGTGCCGGCCAGCGCCGAGCCGACGCTGCCCGGCGTGCCGGCGAACGCGACGCCGGAGACGCTGCGCGTGTCGCCGCTGTCGACGTCGCTGTCGTTGGCCAGCACGCCGTTGGCGGCGTTGCGCGTGACCGTCGCGTTTTCGTTCAGCGCGGCGCTGTCGGCCGTGGCCACGGGCGCGTCGTTGGCGCCGCGGATCGTCACCGTCAGCGTGGCAGTCGAGGTCTGCCCGGCCGCGTCGCGCATGGTGTAGGTGAAGGTGTCGGTCAGCGTGTCGCCGGCCGTGCGCAGCGCCTGCACCGCGGCCAGGCTGTTGTCCAGCACGTAGCTGTAGCTGCCGTCGGCGTTCAGGGTCAGCGTGCCGTAGCTGCCGGCGGTGGCGCCCCCGAGCGTGCCGGCACCGGTGCCACTGACGGCGGTGACGGTCTTGCTGTCGCCGGCGTCGACGTCGGTGTCGTTGCTCAGCACGTTGCCGCTCGGGTTGGTGCCGGCGCTGCCGTTGGCCACGCCGCCTGCCTCGTCGGCCGTGGCCAAGTCGTTCTGCGCCACCGGCGCGTCGTTGACCGCGCTGACGTCGAAGGTAAGCGTGTTGGGCGTCGGGTCGGTGTCGACAC
This sequence comes from Piscinibacter defluvii, assembly GCF_004011805.1. Lineage (GTDB taxonomy): Bacteria > Pseudomonadota > Gammaproteobacteria > Burkholderiales > Burkholderiaceae_C > Piscinibacter > Piscinibacter defluvii. The sequence goes on along the minus strand of NZ_RCHJ01000028.1, from coordinate 4,192 downwards.
CGCCGTTGGCCGTGCCGCCGTCGTCGCGCACCTGGAAGCTCAGCGTCGCGTAGGCGTTGCCGTTGGCATTGGGTGCCGGGGTGAAGCGCAGCAGGCCGGCGTCGAGCTGGGCCACCGTCACCACGGTCGGGCCGGTGACCGTGACGCCATTGAGCGTCAGCGTACCGGCGCTGGTCGGGCCGACCGTGACCGAGAGGAAGTTGTTGCCTTCGCCCGCCGCGTCGACGAAGCCGAAGGCGGCGCGCGACAGGGTCAGCGTCGCATCCTCGGCCACGGTCAGCGTGGCGTTGCTGCCCGAGGGCGCGTCGTTGACCGGCATGACGGTGATCGCGACCGTGTCGCTGTCGGTCAGGCCCAGCCCGTCGCGCGTGATGACGACCAGCGTGTCGCCGCCGGCGTAGTTGGCATTGCCCTGGTAGCCGAGGCTGGCCAGCGTCGCGTTGATGCTCGCCTGCGTACCGCTGAGGGTCAGCGTGGAACTGCCGTTGGCGCCGGCGCCGACCGTCGTGCCCGGGTCCAGCGTGACCAGCAGCGTGCCGTTGGAGACGCTCAGCTGCACGGTGGCGATCTTCTGGCTGGCCACGCTGCCGGTGTCGTCCGGATCGGCCACCGAGATGCCGGGCAGCGCGGTGCGCACATCCTCCAGCACGGCCACCGGGCCGCCGACGGTGTTGACCGGCGCGTCGTTCAGCGGGTCGATCGTCAGCGTCAGGGTCGACGTGGTGCTGGCCAGACCGTCGCTGACGGTGTACGTCGCCACCGGCACCGGCCCGGCATAGTCGGCGGCCGGCGTGAAGGTGTAGGCGCCGTCGGCGGCGATGCTCAGCGTGCCGATGCCGGCCAGGCTGGCAGTGGTGCCGGCAACGTAGGTGCTGCCGTTGACGACGAACTGCGTGACCACCAGCGTGGTGCCGGCATCGACGTCGCTGTCGTTGCCGAGCACGTTGCCGCTGACGGCAGCGTCCTCATTGGTGGAGCGGGTGTCGGCCACGGCCACGGGGCCGTCGTTGGTGCCGGTGATCGCGACCGTGACGGTGGTGCTGGTGCCGTCGACGCTGCGCACCGTGAAGGTCTCGCTGGGCAGGGACTGGCCCTGGCCGAGTGCCTGCACGGCCGGGTCGGCGTTGTTCAGCGTGTAGGTCCACACGCCCGCGGCGTTGATCGAGAAGCTGCCGTGCGCGCCGGCCACCGCGTTCTGCGGCTGGAAGGCGGCCTCGCCGACATCCGCATCGCTGACGGTGAGCGTGCTGGTGACACTGCCCGGCGCGTCCTCGACGGCGGCGCCGCTGGCGACCCCGCCGATGACCGCGGTGTCGTTGACAGGCGTGACGTCGATGGTGATGCGGTTCGGCCCGGCGTCGAAGTCGATGCCGTCGCCCACCGAGAAGGTGAAGCTGGCGTAGCCGATGCCGTTGGCATCGGGCGCGGGCACGAAGCGCAGGTTGGCGAGGTCGGCCGCGGCGATCACCTGGCCGGTGCCCACCGCGACGTTGCCCAGCAGCAGCTGGCCGGCGGCGGGCAGGCTGTCGATGCGCACACCGGCCAGCGGCTGCCCGTCGGCATCGGTGTAGCCGAAGTCGGCGGCGCTGAACGTGTAGGCGTTGTCCTCGGCGGTGGTGACGGTTCGGTCGGCGCCGGCGGGCGCCGTGTTGACGGCGTAGTCCTGGGCAGCACTGGCGCTGCTGCTGTTGCCGGCGGCGTCGCTGATGGTGATGCTGGCGTCGATGCGGCGGTCGGCATCGGCGGCGAGCGCGCTGCCGGGCACGCTGACGCCGAACACGCCGCCTGCGCCGACCGTGGCGAGGTAGGACTGCCCGTTGATCGTCAACGTGACCACGTCGCCCGGCTGGGCATCGCCGCCGGCCCGGCCGGTCAGCACGACGTTGCCGCCGGCCTCGACGGCGCTCAGCACGTTGTCGGTGGTGACGGCGTCGAGCGTGAGGGTGACGGCGGGTGCGGTCAGGTCGATCGCGCCAGCGTCGTTGGCATTGGCCGAGTTGCCCGCGGCATCGGTGGCGGTGGCCACGACGCTGTAGTTGCCCTCGGCGAGAGGGTTGGGCACATCGACCGAGTAGGTATCACCGGGTTGGACGGTGGCCAGCACGGTCTGCTGAACGCCGTTGGCGTCGGTGACCACCAGGCTGACGGTGGAGCCAGGCGGCAGGTTGGTCGTGCCGGTGATGGTCGGCGTCGAGTCGTTCGTCAGCGCCGGCGCATCGACGGAGATGCTCGGCGCGGTCAGGTCGATCGCGCCCGCATCGTTGGCATTGGCCGAGTTGCCGGCCGCATCGGTGGCCGTGGCCACGACGGAGTAGTTGCCCTCGGCGAGAGGGTTGGGCACGTCGACCGAGTAGGTACCACCGGGCTGGACGGTGGCCAGCACCGTCTGCTGGACGCCGTTGGCATCAGTGACCACCAGGCTGACGGTGGAGCCAGGCGGCAGGTTGGTCGTGCCGGTGATGGTCGGCGTCGAGTCGTTCGTCAGGGCCGGGGCATCGACCGTGATGCTCGGTGCGGTCAGGTCGATCGCCCCCGCATCATTGGCCGAAGCGACATTGCCGGCCGCATCGGTGGCGGTGGCGACGATGGAGTAGCTGCCCTCGGCGAGAGGGTTGGGCACGTCGACCGAGTAGGTGCCACCCGGCTGGACCGTGGCCAGCACCGTCTGCTGAACACCATTGGCATCGGTGACCACCAGGCTGACGGTCGAGCCAGCCGGCAGGTTGGTCGTGCCGGTGATCGTCGGCGTCGAGTCGTTTGTCAGCGCCGGCGCGTCGACGGTGACGCTCGGTGCGGTCAGATCGATGGTGCCCGCATCGTTGGCATTGGCCGAGTTGCCGGCCGCATCAGTGGCCGTGGCCACGACGGAGTAGTTGCCCTCGGCGAGCGCAGTCGGCACATCGACCGAGTAGGTACCACCCGGCTGGACGGTGGCCAGCACGGTCTGCTGCACGCCGTTGGCGTCGGTGACCACCAGGCTGACGGTGGAGCCGGTAGGGAGGTTGGTCGTGCCGGTGATCGTCGGCGTGGCATCGTTGGTCAGCGCCGGGGCATCGACCGTGATGCTCGGCGCGGTCAGGTCGATCGACCCCGCATCGTTGGCATTGGCCGAGTTCCCCGCTGCATCGGTGGCCGTGGCCACGACGGAGTAGTTGCCCTCGACGAGCGCATTCGGCACGTCGACCGAGTAGGTGCCACCCGGCTGGACCGTGGCCAGCACCGTCTGCTGGACGCCGTTGGCATCAGTGACCACCAGGCTGACGGTGGAGCCGACCGGCAAGTTGGTCGTGCCGGTGATCGTCGGCGTGGCATCGTTCGTCAGTGCCGGGGCATCGACGGTGACGCTCGGTGCGGTCAGGTCGATCGCGCCCGCGTCGTTGGCCGAAGCGGCGTTGCCGGCCGCATCAGTGGCGGTGGCTACGACGGAGTAGTTGCCCTCGGCGAGAGGGTTGGGCACATCGACCGAGTAGGTACCACCCGGTTGGACGGTGGCCAGCACCGTCTGCTGAACGCCGTTGGCATCGGCGACCACCAGGCTGACGGTGGCGCCGGCCGGCAGGTTGGTCGTGCCGGTGATGGTCGGCGTGGCATCGTTGGTCAGTGCCGGTGCGTCGACGGTGACGCTCGGCGCCGTCAGATCGATGGCGCCCACATCGTTGGCGCTGGCCGAGTTGCCCGCCGCATCGATGGCTGTGGCCACGACGCTGTAGTTGCCCTCGGCCAGAGGATTGGGCACATCGACCGAGTAGGTGCCACCGGGTTGGACAGTGGCCAGCACCGTCTGCTGAACGCCGTTGGCATCGGTGACCACCAGGCTGACGGTCGAGCCGGCAGGGAGGTTGGTCGTGCCGGTGATCGTCGGCGTGGCATCGTTCGTCAGTGCCGGGGCGTCGACCGTGATGCTCGGTGCGGTCAGATCGATCGCGCCGGTGTCGTTGGCCGAAGCGGCGTTGCCGGCCGCATCGGTGGCCGTGGCCACGACGGAGTAGTTGCCCTCGGCGAGCGGCGAGGGCACGTCGACCGAGTAGGTGCCACCCGGCTGGACCGTGGCCAGCACGGTCTGCTGAACACCGTTGGCATCGGTGACCACGAGGCTGACGGTGGAGCCGGCAGGGAGGTTGGTCGTACCGGTAATGGTCGGTGTCGCGTCGTTCGTCAGCGCCGGGGCATCGACCGTGATGCTCGGTGCGGT
>NZ_RCHJ01000027.1 GCF_004011805.1 Piscinibacter defluvii | reverse complement strand
CCGGACCGCGGCGGCCGATGCCGGCGCCGCGACCGGCGGCACGCGCAGCGGCTCGCGGTGCATCTGCGGCGGCGGCACGGCGCCGGGCCCGCCCAGGCATTCGCGCGCCGCATTGCGGCGCAGCGCGGCCGCCTTGGCCAGCGCGGCGGCCGATCCCGCCGCCCCGGAGGCCGGCAGCTGCGCCTCGTGCACGCGCAGCGCCTCGAGCGCGCGCTCGCAGCGCGGCGACAGCGGCGGCGTGCCGGCCGGCGCCGAGGCAGCGGCGGCCAGCACGAGCAAGCTCAGGGTGTTGGTCATGTCGCTGAGAGTCGCCGTGCCGCGCCGCGTTCAGCCGCGCAGCCGCTCGCGCAGCGCGGTCTTCAGCACCTTGCCGTAGTTGTTCTTCGGCAGCGCGTCGACGAACTCGTAGCGCTTGGGGCGCTTGAAGCGCGCGATGTGCGCCAGGCAATGGGCGTCCAGCGCCGCTGCCGTCGGCGCGGCCCCGGGCGCGGCCACGACGAAGGCCACCACCGCCTCGCCCCATTCGGCATCCGGCAGGCCCACCACCGCGGCCTCGGCCACGCCCGGTGCGGCCAGCAGCACCTCCTCCACCTCGCGCGGGTAGATGTTCGAGCCGCCGCTGATGATCAGGTCCTTGCTGCGGTCCTTCAGCGTGAGGAAGCCGTCGGCGTCCAGCGTGCCGACGTCGCCGGTCCAGAGCCACCCGTCGCGCAGCGCCGCGGCGCTGGCCTCGGGGTTGCGCCAGTAGCCGCGCATCACGCTGTCGCCGCGCACCAGCACCTCGCCCACCTCGCCCGGCGGCAGCGGCCGGCCCTGCGCGTCGGCCACGCGCAGCTGCACCGGCGTCTGCGCCACCCCCACCGAGCCGAGCCGCTCGAGGTGGCGCGGGTGCGTGCGGTCGGCCAGGTGGTGGCGCGCCAGCGCGGTGGCGGTCATCGGCGTCTCGCCCTGGCCGTAGATCTGCACGAAGCGCGGCCCCATCACGCGCAGCGCGCGCTGGATGTCGGCCAGGTACATCGGCGCGCCGCCGTAGACGATGGTCTTGAAGGCGGCGGCCGCGTCCTCCGGCACCAGGCCTTGGGCCTGCGCATGGTCGACCAGGCGCTTGACGATGGTCGGCGCGGCGAAGGTGGTGAGCGGCCCGAGCGCACGCCCGAGCCCGAACAGCTCGGCCGGGTCCACCCCGCCCGAGGCCGGCACCACGTGGCGCGCGCCGGCCATCACGTGCGGCACCGTGTACAGCCCGCAGCCGTGCGACATCGGCGCGGCATAGGCCATCAGGTCGTCACGGTCGATCGCGTCCACGTCGGCGAAGTAGGCCAGGCCCATAGTCATCAGGTTGCGCTGCGTCAGCATCACGCCCTTGGGCCGGCCGGTGGTGCCGCTGGTGTAGAACAGCCAGGCCAGCTCGTCGGGGCCGCGGGGCTCGATGTCCAGCGGCTCGCCTGCGGCGAGCAGCGCATCGGCCTCGGCGCCGTCGAGTTCGAACTGGCGCTCGAGCCGCGCGAGCGGCTGCGGCGCGACGTCGGCCGTGACGAAGGCCCAGCGCGCCTGCGCGTCGTCCACGATCCACTGCACCTCGGCCGGGTGCAGCTTGGCGTTGACCGGCACCACCACCAGCCCGGCCCACCAGGCGCCCCACAACACCTCGAGGTAACGCGGGTGGTTGCGCGCGAACAGCAGCACCCGGTCGCCCGGCGCCAGGCCGGCCGCCCGCAGCCGCCGCGCCAGCGCGGCGCTGCGGGCCGCCCATTGGCCGTAGCTGGCCCACGGCGCGGTGCCGGAGAAGAGGGCCGGGCGCTCCGGCGCGGCCAGGGCCTGGCGTTGCAGCAGGTGGGCGAGGCTCATGGGCGCACGATAGCGCGTCCCGGGGGCTCGTTGGTTCGGCTCACGGGCGAATCGTTCGGCGCGCGATCACCTCGATCCGAGGCAGCTCGCACGGCGCCGTGCGCGGCCCTTGACGGGTCGGCTAACGGGCAGGAGCCAGCTGTGCCGCCATGGCGTACATCAAGCGGGGCAGGTCGTACGGGAAGCGGGCCGTGATCAGGTTGCCGTCGACCACGCAGGGCTCGTCCAGCACCGTCGCCCCTGCGTTCTCGAGGTCGATCTGGATGTTCCATACCGCCGTGGCGCGGCGGCCCTTGAGAATCTTCGCGCTCACCATGACCCACTGTCCGTGGCAGATGGCGCACGTCGGCTTGCCGGCTTCATCCATGGCACGCACCAGCGCGCGTGCGTGCGGGTCCATGCGCAGGGCGTCGGGGTTCCAGCAGCCGCCGGGCAGCAGGATGGCGTCATAGTCGGCGGCGCTGGCCTCGTCGGTGTAGCGGTCGATCTTCAGCCAGCCGGCGTTCTCCATCAGGCGGATCGCAAGCACATGGGTCGCGCACTGCGGCGGAAAGCGCAGGCCGAGCGTGGGATCGAATTCGCCGATGCGGGGAGAGACGATGTGCACCGTGGCGCCGTGCTCCGTGAGCCAGCGATGCGCGCCCAGGATCTCCACCTCCTCGACCCCATTTGTGCAGCAGATGGCGATGCGCCTGCCGCGAAGTCGGTCCGGTTGGCTGGGCGGGTCGAACAGGAACGCATTGAGCTCGCGGTTGAGCTCGCCGTCCGCCGTCGTCAGCAGTTCGGTCGAGATGGATGGGACCGGCGACGCGGACATCAGCTGTTGCAGCCGATGGAAGGCGGCGGCTTGCGGCGGAAGCGCTTGGGTCATGGGGTTGTCTCCACGGTCGCGGCCGGCGAAGCGCACGTGCCTGCGGAGATGGTAGGGCTCGGTCCCGTGAGATCAAGTCCGTGCTTGCCCGAGCGCGCTCAGGACGCCGCGGTGGGCGGGGCTGTTCGGTCTCGAGAAGGCCATCAAGATCAAGGCACATTCGCCGTCTACCCGGCACGCCATGCCAAGCGACCTCCGGTCGAAGCGCTCCCGGCCTGGTTGCATCGAGAAGCGTCCAAGGGCTAGCGGGCAACTCACGAAGGTCAGCTTCGGCGCGGGCTGGATGACCCCGACGGGTCGATCCGCGCCGCCCGATCCCAACGTACCAACGCAACGTCACCTCAGCGCCCGCCCAGCCCGGCCTCGCGTGCCGCGACGATGGCCTGGGCGCGGCTCTCCACGCCGAGCCGGTCGAAGATGGCCGAGACCTGATTGCGCACCGTCTTCTCCGACAGGCCGAGCACCGCGGCGATCTGCGCGTTGTCGCGCCCCTGCGCGAGCAGCGCGAGCACCTCGCGCTGGCGCGGCGACAGGTGCTCGACGAGCGGCGGGTCGGCCGCCGCCGCCGCGCCGCCGAGGAAGGCACGCACCGCCGCGAGCCAGGCCGGCCAGCCCGGCTCGTGCTCGAGCAGCAGGTGGTTGCGGCTGTCGATCGGCACGAACTGCGCGCCCTCGATGCCGCCGGCGATCAGGCGGCCCTCGTCGAAGGGCACGCGCGCGTCGTCGCGGCTGTGCAGCACCAGCGTCGGGCAGCGCACCTGCGGCAGCAGCGCGGTGACGTCGATGGTGTTGAAGGCGCGCATGAAACGCGCGGCGTTCTCCGGCGAGGTGGAGATGCGCTCCATCTCGTTGAACCACTGGTGCTGCTCGGCGGTGCCGCCCGGGATGAACTGGGTGGTGAAGAACTGGCGGAACGAGGTGTCGGCGCGACCCCAGCCGAGCTCGGCGAGCTGGCACATCAGCTCGGCCTCTTCACGCTGCGCGGCCGTCGTGCCGCGCACCAGCCGGCCGCGGGCATAGCCGCCGTGCAGCACCAGGTGCGAGACCCGTTCGGGGTGCCGCACCGCGTAGGCGATCGCCACCGCGGCACCCTGCGAGATGCCCAGCAGCGCGAAGCGCGGCGCGTCGAGCGCGTCGGCCACCGTCTCCAGGTCGCGCACCCAGCTCTCGAAGCTCAGCTCCGGGACGATCCAGTCCGACAGGCCGCAGCCGCGTTCGTCGTAGCGCACGAAGCTGCCGCGCCCGCTGAGCGCGCGCAGCAGGTGGCGCCACACCGGGCTGTCCCAGTCGACCTCGAGGTGCGACAGCCAGGTGGCGGCCTTGAGCACCAGCGGCTCGCCCGAGCCGCTGCGGGCATAGGCCAGGCGCACGCCGTCGGGGCTGCGCACGAAGCGGATGGCGGGGCGGGGTGGGGCGGCTTCCATGGACTGCTGCGCAGCGGCGCGAGCATAGGCGAGCGGCGTTGCACGGGACAAGCGTCCTTCGTGGGGGAGGGCTGCCCGGCCGGGGAAGGGACAGCGGTCCCGTCCTCCTGCGGCGCGCGGCGCGTCACAGTGCGCGCACCGCGTACGACCCCCGACCCCGCATGAACACCCTGGCCCTGGCCACGCCCTTGCGCACCCTGGCCGACCTGCCGTCACCGCCCGGGCTGCCGCTGCTCGGCCACCTGCACCGCATGCAGCCGGCGCAGGTGCACCGGACCTTCGAGCGCTGGCTGGCCGAGCAGGGGCCGATGCTGTCGATCCGCCTCGGGCGCCGGCACGCGCTGCTGAGTGCCGACACCGACCTCCTGCACGGCGTGCTGCGCGAGCGGCCGGAGCGCTTCCGGCGCCGCCGCACCATCGAGGCGGTGCTCGCCGAGATGGGTGCCAACGGCGTGTTCTCGGTCGAGGGCGAGGCCTGGCGGCCGCAGCGCCAGATCGTGATGCGCTCGCTCGCGGCCACGCATTTCCGCGCCTTCTTCCCGCTGCTGCACACGATCACCGAGCGGCTGCGCCGGCGCTGGGCCGAGGCGGCGCGGCGCGGCGAGGTGCTCGAGATGCGCGACGAGCTGACCCGCTACACCGTGGACGTGACCACCGCGCTCGCCTTCGGCGAGGACCCGAACACGATCGACGGCCCGGGCGACCGCATCCAGGAGCACCTGGCGCTGATCTTCCCGATGCTGATGGAGCGCTCGATCGCGCCGTTCCCGTACTGGCGCTACCTCAAGTTGCCGCGCGACCGCCGGCTCGACCGTGCAGTCGCCGCGGTGCATGCCCACGTGGAGGCGCTGATCGACCGGGCGCAGTGGCGCCGCCGCGGCGCACCCGGCGAGCCGCGCAACCTGCTCGAGGCCCTGCTGGCCGCCAACGAGGCCGAGGGCGGCACGCTCTCGCGCGAGGACGTGGTGGCCAACGTGATCACGCTGCTGCTGGCCGGCGAGGACACCACCGCGCACTCGCTCGCCTGGAGCCTCTTCTACCTGGCCGGCGACCCGGCGCTGCAGGACCGGCTGTCACGCGAGGCCGAGGCGCTGTTCGGCGACGCCCGGCTGTGCCGCGAGCACGAGCAGGTGAAGCAGCTCGACGCCTTCGAGGCCGTGGCCACCGAGGCGACCCGGCTGCGCCCGGTGGTGCCGATGTTCGGCCTCGAGCCGGTGGTCGATGTCGAGCTCGGCGGCCTCGCGCTGCCGCGCGGCACGCCGATGTTCTTCATGCTGCGCCCGGCGATGCTGGATGCGCGGCGCTTCGCCGACCCGCAGCGCTTCGACCCGCAGCGCTGGCAGCGCGCGCCGGCCGGGTCGGCCGGACCGGCGGCAGCGGGCTGCCCGCACGCCGCCACCCGCGCGCACGACGCGCGGGCCTGGCTTCAGTTCGGCACCGGGCCGCGGGTCTGCCCGGGGCGGCACCTGGCGGGTGTCGAGATGCGGCTGGTGCTGTCGATGCTGGCGCGCAACTTCCGCGTGCAGCTGGCCTGCGAGCCGGCGCAGGTGCACGAGGTGATGTCCTTCACCATGCACCCGCAGGCGATGCCGGTGCGGCTGGCGTTGCGGGCCTGAGGCGCATCAGAGAATCCGCGCACCGCGCACCACGTTGTCGTCGAGCCAGATGTCCATCGGGCTGATGAAGTTGTCGCGCAGGTTGAACCTGACGCCCGCGCGGCGATAGCAGGCCTCGACCAGCTCGGAGCAGATGTACTTGCGATCGCGGCTGCGCCGGCTGATGCGCAGCGCGATGCGCACCGCGATGCGCAGGATCTCGACGTTGTCGTAGGGCCGGGTCAGCTCGTCCATGCCATGACTGATCGCCTGGCGCAGCATGGCCTCGTCGACCGGCGGCTCGATGCGCGCGGTGACGATCTGGCCGCGGTAGGGCCGGCGGCGACCGTGGTAGTCGCGCAGGTACTTGGACATCGGCACGAGCCGCACGCCGATGCCGGTCTCGCTCTCGAGCACGAAGATGCGGCCGAGCGCCTCGTCGCGGTAGACCATGCCCACGTGGCTCCACACCGAGCGCGTGAAACCCTGGATCGCGCGCGAGAACAGGTAGGAGCCGGAGCAGAACACCAGGTCGCCGGTGCGCAGCGCGTCGCGCAGGCCCTCGTAGGGCACCACGGGCAGGGCCTGGATGTCTCGTTTGGCAATCGGTTCGGCCATGGGCAGGGACTCCGGGTCGATGGCAGGCGGCGCCAGGGCCGCGCACCCCGATCATGCCGGGCTCACGGCGCGCGCCGGTCGTCGGTGCGTCGTTCCGGGCCCGGCCGCGCGCCGTACAGGTGCTTCGCCCCGGCGATGTCGTCGGCGCGCGGCAGGTGCCAGGGCGTGACCCGCCTGCTGCAGTCCACCGTCAACGACGGGGCGCACATCACCGCGTCGCGCTCGTCCGAGCTGCCGAGCCCGATGGCGTGGCCGGTCTCGTGCAGCGCGAGATGGCGCAGGTCCGTCATGTGCAGCCCGTGCGGCACGGGGAAGGACGGCGGCGCGTCGCCGTCCTGTGGCGGCGTCATCTGGTAGCCGACGTTCGCGTTGATGAACACGTCGCCGGCGAGCGTGCCGAGGTTGGGCGGCGGTGCGAACGCCGCGGCCGAATTGCAGTACTGCCAGGTGCCCGCGAAGCGGAACACCGCGATGCGGATCATCGGCGCGCCCGCCGTCGGGGCGCCGAACGGCCGCCGCGAATCGTCGACGCCGAGGTAGCGGAAGCGGATGTCGGCCACCGCCGACCAGGCGTCGAAGGCCGCCTGGAACGCCTCGTGCAGGCTCGCCAGCGGCAAGGGCTCCGTCCGGTTGCCGAGGGTCGGTGCCGGGTAGTGGTGCGGCAGCCGGTCGAGGCTCTCGCCGGCGCAGTACGGCAGGCAGGCCGCGCTGCCGGGCGTGCCCGCGGCCACGAAGCCCCAGGTCACCTCGCCCCCGGGGCTGCCGGCTGCGTGCGACGCGCCCCACTTCAGGACCTCCCCCGGCGCCTCCAGCGGAATCACCGAGTAGGCCTGCGCCGACAGGCCGGCGGCGGCGCCGGCGAGGGCCAGCGCCGCGACGGCGCCGCGTCGCATGGCGGCCGCCGCGCGCTACTTCTCCTGGATGCGCCCGAGGTAGTCGATCAGCGCGACGATGCGTCCGCGCACGTACCACTCGGGCGCCGCGGCGGTCTCGGGCTGCCACATCGCGCGGGACCGGTAGGTGGAGCCCCAGATCGGCATCTCGCGCGTGCCGTGCGGCCCGAGCACGGTCGGGGTGCGGCCGTCGATCATCTCCCAGACCAGCTGCACCGGCAGCGCGCCGCCGTTGCGCTTGGCCAGGGTGGTCAGGTCCGTCGGCTTGACGGTGAGGTACTGGCGCACCACCCCGTCGCCCTTGCCGCCGGCGCCGTGACAGGGCGCGCAGTTCGACATGTACTCGCTCTTGCCGAGGTCGGCCTCGGCCTGGGCGAACGAACTGCTGCAGGCGGCGGCCAGCAAGGCGAGGCAGGCGGCGCGACGGACGGGATGGACCATGGCTTTCTCCTGGTTCGATTCGGGGGGCACACGACGGCCGCGTTGTTCAGCCGCCGGCGGCCAGTCTGAGCCGCCACCGCTGCGGCCGGATTGAGTCGACGCAACGCGACGCGCGAATCGGACCGGGCCGCGTCAGGCGTCGGCGCGCACCGCGTCGCCGACCCGGATTGCGCCGCCCTCGATCACCCGCGCGGTCATGCCGCCATGCCCGCGCAGGGCGGCATAGGCCCCCGGGCCGATCTCCGCCTCCATGCGCGAGCAGGGCGCGCAGGGGCCGACGATCTCGAGCAGCGCCTCGCCCACGCGCAGGCGCGCGTTCTTCAGCGCCAGCAGGTTGATGCCCGAGACGACCAGGTTGCGCCGCAGCGCCACCGGGTCCACCGCCGGCACGCGCGCCAGCGCGGCGATCACCGGCAGGTGCTCGGCCTGCACCAGCGTGACCTGGCGCGTCGACAGCTCGGCCTCGCCGCGCGCGCCGAGCCGATCGTCGGCCAGGCCGATGCCGGCGCGCGCGGTGGTCGCCTCGATGGCGCGGGCCGGCGCACGCGGATCGCCGCGCACGACGATCGTCTCGACACGGCCGGTGATCTGCGGCGGGCGGTTCAGGTCGCGCAAGGTCTTCATGGGGCGGGGCGCGGCGATTGTGCACGGGGGGCGGACGTCCGCTCCCGGCGAAAGCGGCCCCGTGGCACACTCGATCGACGCGCGGCCAGGACCGGGCCGCCGAACCCCGCCCAGAGGAGACGCCGATGCTGACGATGGAGAAGACGGCCGACTACGTGAAGCGCTGGGTCGCCGCGTTCGAGTCGAAGGACCTGGATCGCGTGATGGCCTTCTACACCGACGACGTGATCTTCCACTCCCCGCTGATTGCACGCCTGAGCCACGACCCCAGCGGCACCGTCCAGGGCAAGGCGGCGCTGCGTGCCTACGTGAAGAAGGGCTTCGAGGTCTTCGATCACATCAAGTTCACCGTGCTCGAGGTCCTGCGCGGCGTCGACAGCATCGCGATCCACTACAAGGGCATCACGGGAACGCATGTCGTCGAGGTGCTGTTCTTCGACAAGAACGGCATGGTCCGCGAGTCGTACGTGCACTATGCCTCTCCCGAGTAGCGTCGAGGACTGGGACGCACGCGAAACCGCCCCCTCGCCCGAGCGCAACAAGCAGCCGATCCTGGAGGTGCTCGCGCGCGTCCTGCCGCCACGCGGCCTGGTGCTCGAGATCGGCAGCGGCACCGGGCAGCACGTGGCGCATTTCGCCAGGGCCTTGCCCGGCCTGGTGTTCCAGCCCAGCGAGATCGACCTGGCGCGCCATGCGTCGATCAAGGCGTGGGCGGCCACCGAGGGACTGTCGAACGTCAGGCCGCCGCTGGCCATCGATGTCACCGAGCATCCCTGGCCCGTGTCCGCGGCCGACGCGGTCGTGTGCATCAACGTGATTCACATCTCGCCGTGGGAGGCCACGCTCGCGTTGATGGCGGGGGCCGGCAGGATCCTGCCCGCCGGGGGCGTGCTGGTGACCTACGGTCCATACCGGCGCGGCGGCGCGCACACGTCGCCGAGCAACGAAGCGTTCGACGCGGGCCTGCGTGCGAGGAATCCGCTCTGGGGCGTGCGCGACATCGACGCGGTGGCGGACGTCGCGTGCCGCGAGGGCCTCCTCCTGCACGAGATCGTGCCCATGCCGGCCAACAACTTCACGCTGGTTTGGCAGAAGTCTAGGCCTGGGCCTGCTTGAGCAGCCAGGCCTCGAAGGCGCGCACCGCCGGGCGCTCGCGCGCGCCGGGCTCGACGAGCAGGAAGTAGGCCCGGCTCGAGGCCGTGCTGCCCTCGAAGGGCGTGACCAGCTGGCGCCGCTTGAGCAGCGTGTCGACCAGCGGCCGGCGCCCGAGCGCCACGCCCTGGCCGGCCAGCGCCGCGGCGATCGCCTCGCCGTAGCCGGAGAAGCTGAGCGTCGCACGCGGCTGCAGGTCCGGCAGCCCGGCCGCCTGCAGCCACGGGCCCCATTCCACCGGCATGCCGGCCCCGCCCTGGCCCACCACCTGCAGCAGCACGTGCTGGCGCAGGTCGGCCGGGCGCGCCAGCGGCGCCTGCCTGAGCAGCTTCGGGCTGCACACCGGCAGGATCGCCTCGGCGAACACCTGGCGACCCTCCACATGCCCGGGCCGGCCGTAGCGGATCGCCAGGTCGAAGCCCTCGGCGCGAAGACCGCGGGTCTCGAAGCTCGCGTCCAGGCGCACGTCCACGCCGGGGTGCTCGCGCGTGAAGTCCGCCAGCCGCGGGATCAGCCACAACGAGGCGAAGCCCGGGGTGGTGGTCAGCGCCAGCGTCTCGCGCCGCGCCGGGGCGCGGATCGAGGCCACGGTGCGGCGCAGCGAACCGATCAGTTCGCTGCAGGCGGCGTGCAGGCGCCGACCCGGTTCGGTCAGCTCGATGCGACGGTGGCCGCGGCGGAACAGCGCGACGCCCAGGTCCTCCTCCAGCGCGCGCACCTGGCGGCTGACGGCCGACTGGGTGAGGAAGCGCTCGTCCGCCGCGCGCGTGAACGAGAGCTGGCGCGCCGCCGCCTCGAAGGTGACGAGCAGGTCCAGCGGGGGTAGGCGGTCGACCGGTTTTGGCATGCGCTGTGGGAATGCGTGGTGTGCGAAATCAGCGTTTGAGCCGCTGCTGAAACGGGTGGATAGTGAGCCCACGCCGGTCTTGTTGCAAGCGCCCCGTGCATGCGAACCGGCCCCAGGAGCCCGCCATGATGACCTCACCGACCCGCGACCCCCTGCCGCTGCGCCGCAACGACGTGCTGCGCCTCGGCGACGCCCACGGCCTGCGCCTCGCCAGCGCGGGCGGCACGCTGTGGATCACGATCGACGGCGACCTGACCGACTACGTGCTCGGCCCCGGCGAATCGCTGCAGATCCAGTCGCACGCCCAGACGCTGGTCTCGGCGCTGACGGCACCGGCGCTGCTGGCGTTCCGGCACTGAGGGAGACGGCCATGCCGCTGGTCACCCTCACCGTGCCGGCCGGCCAGCCGGCCGAGCGCATCGACGCCGTGCTCGACGCCGTGCACGCGGCGCTGGTGGCCTCCGGCGTGCCGGCCGACGACCGCTTCCAGCGCGTGCTGGAGCTGCCGCCCGAACGCCTGCGCATCCACCCGAGCTACCCGGACGCGGCGCGCCCGCGCGGGCCGCAGTTCGTGCTGATCGAGATCCTCTGGTCGGCCGGGCGCAGCGTGAAGGTCAAGCGTGCACTGCTGGCCGACCTGATGGCCCGGCTGCGCGACGCCGGGCAGGACACCGAGCAGGTGATGCTGGTGTTCCAGGAGACCACCTGGGAGAACTGGGCCTTCGCCGGCGGGCGGCAGATCCACGCCTGAGGCGGGCGCTGCCCCTTGGCGAAAAAGCGGGCCCGCCTCGCAGCGGACCCGCAACGATGCCACCCGCAGGCCGGCATCGGGAGACAGCCGGTCAGCGCGGCCGCGCTCAGTCGCTCCCGCTGCGCGAGCGCAGCCGGTCGAACAGCACCGCGATCACGATGAAGCTGCCGACGAAGGTGCCCTGCCAGAAGGTGCTGATGCCCAGCAGGGTCAGGCTGTTGCGGATCACCTCGATCAGCGCGGCTCCCACCACGGCGCCGAACGCGGTGCCCACGCCGCCGGAGAGGTTGGCGCCGCCGATCACCGCCGCGGCGATGACGGTCAGCTCCATGCCCTGGCCGAGCCCGGTGGTGATGGTGCCGAGCCAGCCCACCTCGAGGATGCCGGTCAGGCCCGCGCAGAAGGCGCAGAACATGTACACGCTGACCTTGATGGCCTTCACCGGCACGCCGGTCAGCGTGGCGGCGCGTTCGTTGCCGCCGATGGCGAACAGCCAGCGGCCCCAGCGGCTCCAGCGGAACGCCAGGCCGGTGAGCACCAGCAGCACGAGCAGGAAGATCAGCGGGTTGGGGATCTTCACCGGATCGAGCCAGGGCAGCGCCAGCTCGACGAAGCCGCCGCCGAGTGCCAGCAGGGCCGGCTGGTCCGGACCGAAGGAATACACCATGCGGTTGTCGGACAGCACCATCGCCAGGCTGCGCGCGATCGACAGCATGCCCAGCGTGACGACGAAGGGCGGCACGCCGACGTAGGCGATCAGCACGCCGTTGAAGGCGCCCACCGCCAGCGAGACCAGCAGCGCCAGCGGCACCGCGAGCCAGATCGACAGGCCGGCGTTCATCGTCATGCCGATCACCATGCCGGAGAGCACCAGCACCGCGCCGACCGAGAGGTCGATGCCGCCGGTGACGATCACCGCCGTCATGCCGATCGCGATGATCGCGACGAAGGCGAAGTTGCGCGCCACGTTGAACAGGTTCTGCTGCGTGGCGAACACGTCGCTGGCCAGCGTCAGCGCGACGAAGGCCAGCAGCGCGGCGAGCGAGACCCAGAAGGTCGGCTGGCCGGCCAGCCAGGCGAATGCGCCGCGCCGCTCCTGCTGGGCGATGGCCTGCTGCAGCGACGGCTCGGCAACGCCGGCGCGAGGGGTTGAATCGGTCGTGTCCATGGGGTTGCCTATGCCGCCGCGATCGCTCCGGTGATCAGCCCCGTCACCTCTTCCGGCGAACTGGCCCCCACCGGCTTGTCGGCCACCTTCTCGCCGCGCCGCAGCACCACCACGCGGTCGGCCACTGCGAACACGTCGGGCATGCGATGGCTGATCAGCACCACCGCGATGCCGTGCTCGCGCAGCCGGCGGATCAGCGCCAGCACCTCGGCCACCTGGCGCACGCTGATGGCCGCGGTGGGCTCGTCCATCAGCACGATGCGCGGGTCCGACAGCCGGGTGCGCGCGATCGCCACCGCCTGGCGCTGGCCGCCGGACATGCGGCGCACCAGGTCGCGCGGGCGCGTCTCGGACTTCAGCTCGGCGAAGAGCTCGCCGGCGCGCTGGCGCATCGCGGGGTAGTCGATCCAGCGCAGCGGGCCGAGGCCGCGCATCAGCTCGCGGCCGAGGAACACGTTCTCGGCCGCGCTCAGGTTGTCGCACAGCGCCAGGTCCTGGTAGACGATCTCGATGCCGGCCGCGCGCGCGTCGGACGGCTTGTGGAAGTGCACCGCACGCCCCTCCATCGCCAGCGTGCCCGAGGAGGGCGGGAAGTTGCCGGCGATGATCTTCACCAGCGTGGACTTGCCCGCCCCGTTGTCGCCCATCAGCCCGACCACCTCGCCGGCGTGCAGCGCGAGCGACACCTCGGCGAGCGCCTGGATCGCACCGAAGTGCTTCGAGACGCGGTCGAGCGTCAGGACGGGCGTGCTCACTTGGCTGGGCACTTGCCGAGGTTGGCCTGGGTGCACTCGTCCAGCCCCGTGTAGAGCGGGTCGGCGACCTTCTTGCCGTTGATCAGGTCGATCAGCACGGCCGGCGCGCGGTGCCCCATCTCGAACGGGCGCTGGCCGATCTGCGCGTGGCTGCGCCCGGCCTTCAGCGCGTCGAGCTGCGGCGGCAGCGTGTCGCCGGCGATGATCACCAGCTCCTTGCTCTTCAGGCGCGGCATCACCTGGTCGGTCACCTGCGCGTAGGCCTGCGGGCCGAACTGGGCCCAGCCGCCCACCAGGATGAAGGCGTCGAGCTTCGGGTTCTTGGTGAACACGTCGGCCATCTGCTGGTTGGCCAGGTCGATCTGGTCGTTGGTGAACACCGGGCAGCCGGCGACCTCGCTCCAGCCGCCCTCGCCCTTGAGCCGGTCCACGCCCTTCTTGCCGGCGATGGTGTCGCGGAAGCCTGCGGCGCGGGCGTTGATGTTGTCGGCCGCCACGTTGCCGAGCTGCAGGCAGACACTGCCGCCCTTGGGCTTGTGTTCCTTCAGGTGCTTGGCCATCAACACGCCCATGTCGTAGTTGTTGGTGCCCAGGTAGGTGATGCGCAGCGCCCGGTCGGCGGCGGCCAGGTCGGCGTCGATCGTCATGATCGGCATCTTCGGCTTCTTGGCCTTGAGCATGTTGGCCATCGCCGGCGCATTGGACGGCGAGATCGCGATGCCCGCCACCCCCTTGTTGATCAGGTCCTCGACGATCTGGATCTCGCCGGCCTCGTCGGCGCTCGACGCCGGGCCGGTGTACAGGCAGCTGTACTCGGAGTTCGGGTTCTCCTTGTTCCACAGCGCGCAGCCGTCGCCCAGCACGGTGAAGAAGGGGTTGTCCAGCCCCTTCACCACCACCGCGAGCGTCTTCTTCTGCGCCCACACCGGGCTGGCCGCGAGTGCGGCCACCAGCGCGGCCGCCGTCCACTTCAGCATCGTCTTCATCTCGGTCTCCTCTTCGTGTGTGACCTGGCACGGGGCGCCCGCCCCGCGCAGCTTGCACTCATATCCGTTGCCCGGTCCGGGGGTCGAACAGGCTGGTGCGCGCGGCGTCGATCGCCAGGCGCAGCAGTTCGCCCGGGCGCACGGCGGCCTGCGCGTCGATGCGCGCCACCATCTCCACCGCGCCGAGCGGGAAGAACACCATCGTGTCGGTGCCGGTCGGCTCCACCACGTCGACACGGCACTCCAGCACCGCACGCGCGGGCAGCGCGGGCTCGCCGGGGCGCAGCGCTGCCAGGTGCTCCGGCCGCACGCCGAACACCACGTCACGCCCCAGCCAGTCGGCATAGCGCGCCGGCGCCTGCGGCAGCGGCACGTACAGTGCCGCGTCGCCCTGGCGCGGCAGGTGCACGCCCAGGCTGCCGTCCTGCTGCACCAGCGTGGCGGGCACGAAGTTCATCGACGGCGAGCCGATGAAGTCGGCCACGAACAGGTTGGCCGGCGACTCGAACACCGTGCGCGGGTCGGCGCACTGCTGCAGCACGCCGTCGCGCATCACCGCGATGCGGGTGGCCAGGGTCATGGCCTCGATCTGGTCGTGCGTCACGTACACCGCCGAGGTGCCCAGGCGCTGGTGCAGCCGCTTGATCTCGGTACGCATCTCCAGGCGCAGCTTGGCGTCGAGGTTCGAGAGCGGCTCGTCGAACAGGAAGATCGACGGGTCGCGCACCATCGCCCGGCCCATCGCCACGCGCTGGCGCTGGCCGCCGGAGAGCTCGGCCGGCTTGCGCTCGAGCAGCGGCTCGATCTGCAGCAGGCTCGCCACCTTGCGCAGGGCGGTGTCGCGCTGCGCCTTCGGCACGCCGCGCGCGCGCAGCCCGAAGGTGATGTTGCGCTCGACGTTCATGTTCGGGTAGAGCGCGTAGGACTGGAACACCATCGCGATGTCGCGGTCCTTCGGGTGCACCTCGTTGACGCGCCGCGCGTCGATGCGGATCTCGCCGCTGCTCGCGTGCTCCAGCCCGGCGATCAGGTTCAGCAGCGTGCTCTTGCCGCAGCCCGACGGGCCCACCAGCACCAGGAACTCGCCGTCGCCCACGCTCAGCGACACGTTGCGCACGGCCTCGGTGCGCCCGTAGCGCTTGGAGACGTCGACCAGCTCGAGCGATGCCATCGGCGAACCCTTCAGCCCTTGACTGCGCCGGCGGTCAGGCCGCGCACGAAGTACTTGCCCGCGACGAGGAACACCACCAGGGTCGGCAGCCCGGTGATGATGGCCGCCGCCATCTCGAGGTCGTAGCGCTTGGTGGCCTGCGAGGTCTTGACCAGGTTGCCCAGCGCCACCGTGGCGGTCTGGCCGGCGCCGTTGGTCAGCGTGACGGCGAACAGGAAGTCGTTCCAGATCTGCGTGAACTGCCAGATCAGCGTGACCACCAGCGTGGGCAGCGAGATCGGCAGCATGATCTGCCAGAAGATCGCGAAGAAGCCCGCCCCGTCGATCGTCGCCGCGCGCACCAGCTCGCGCGGCACGGTGACGTAGAAATTGCGGAAGAACAGCGTCGTGAAGCCGAGGCCGTAGACGATGTAGGTCAGCGCCAGGCCGGTGCCGGTGCTGGCCAGCCCGACCGCGCCGAGCAGCTGCGCGAGCGGCAGGATGATGGCCTGGAACGGGATGAAGCAGCTGAACAGCAGCGCGCCGAACAGCAGGTTCGATCCGCGGAAGCGCCAGAACGAGAGTGCGTAGCCGTTGACCGCGCCGATCAGCGTGGAGATCAGCACCGCCGGGATCACCACCACCAGCGAGTTGACGAAGTACGGCCGCATGCCGCCGCAGTTGACGCTGACGCACACCTCGCCCCAGGCCTGCGTCCAGGTGTGCAGCTGCAGGTGCTGCGGCCAGGCGAAGATCGAGGCCTCGCGCAGCTCCTCGGGCGACTTCAGCGAGGTGGCCACCATCACGTACAGCGGCGCGAGGTAGTACAGCGCGAACAGCGTCAGCAGCGCGTACAGCAGCCAGCGCCCGAGGCGCTGGCGGCGCCGCGCCGCGGCCACCGGCGCCCAGCGGCCTTCGCCGAGCCCGAGTGCCGCCTCAGCCACGGGCGCTCCGTGCCGGCCGCAGCTCGGAGTAGAGGTAGGGCACGATGATGGCCATCACCGTGCACAGCATCATCATCGCGGTGGCCGAGCCGACCGCGATGTTGTTGCGCTGGAAGCTCATCGAGTACATGAAGATCGCCGGCAGGTCGGTGGCGTAGCCGGGGCCGCCGTTGGTCATCGCCACCACCAGGTCGAAGCTCTTCACCGCCAGGTGCGTGAGCACCACCACGGCCGAGAAGAAGGCCGGCCGGATCGACGGCAGCACGATGCCCCAGTAGATCTGCACGGTGCTCGCGCCGTCCATGAAGGCGGCCTTGACCACGTCCTGGTCCATGCCGCGCAGCGCGGCCAGGAAGATCGCGAGCACCAGGCCCGAGCTCTGCCACACGCCGGCGATGACGATGGTGTAGATGGCCAGGTCCGGGTCGACGATCCAGTCGAAGCGGAAGCCCTCCCAGCCGAGCTGCTGCACCGCGCGCTCCAGCCCGATGCCCGGGTTCAGCAGCCATTTCCACACCGTGCCGGTGACGATGAAGCTCAGCGCCATCGGGTACAGGTAGATGGTGCGCAGCAGGCCCTCGGCGCGGATGCGCTGGTCGAGCAGGATCGCCAGCAGCAGCCCGGTGACCAGCCCGACGCCGACGTACAGGCTGCCGAAGATCAGCAGGTTGACGATGGCGACGTTCCAGCGCTCCAGCTCCCACAGCCGGGTGTAGGCGGCGAAGCCGGTCAGCTCGTACAGCGGCATCATGCGCGAGGAGGTGAACGACATGTACGCCGTCCAGGCGATGAAGCCGTAGACGAACACCAGCGTGGCCGCGCCGGTCGGCGCCAGGATCAGCGCCGACAGGTGCCGCCCGAGCGCCGCACGGATCACTCGCGTGCCTGCCGGATGGACTTGGCCAGCAGCTGCACGGCGTCGTCCGAGGAGAGGTTGGAGTTGAAGTGCCGGGTCGCGACGTCGGTCATCGCGCCGCGCACCGCGCTGGCCACCGCCATGTCGTGGATGGCCGAGGGGTTGAAGCCGCCTCCCTTGATCGACTTGTCCATCTGGTCGCGCGCGGCCAGCGCGCAGGCGTCGAACTTGTCCAGCTTCATGTCCGTGCGCACCGGGATCGACCCCTTGGCGAGGTTGAAGTTCTCCTGGAAGCGCGGCTCCATCATCAGCTTGCCGAACAGCTTCTGGCCGGCCAGCACGTCCGGGTTCCTGGAGCGGAACATCGCGAAGCTGTCGACGATGAACAGGAAGTTCGCGCCGCCGTAACCCGGCGGGTTGGCGCAGACGTAGTCCTTGCCCGGCTGCTTGCCGGCGGCGCTCATGTCGCCCTTGACCCAGTCGCCCATCAGCTGGAAGCCGGCCTGGCCGGTGATGATCATGTTGGTGGCGACGTTCCAGTCGCGCCCGGAGAAGTTGGCGTCGACGTAGCCGCGCAGCTTGCGCATGCGGTCGAACACCGCCTTCATCGTCGGGCCGGTCAGCGCGGCCGGGTCGAGCTCGACCAGCGCCTTGCGGTGGAAGTCCGGCCCGCCGACGCTGGCGACGATGATCTCGAAGAGGGAGGCGTCCTGCCAGGCCTGGCCGCCGTGCGCCAGCGGCGTGATGCCGGCGGCCTTGAGCTTCTCGGCCGCGGCGTCGAACTCCTCCCAGGTGGCGGGCATCTTGATGCCGACCTTGTTGAGCACCGCCGGGTTGGCATACATCCAGTCGAGCCGGTGGATGTTCACCGGCGCGGCCACCCACTGGCCCTTGTACTTCATGGTCTCGGCCACGGACCTGGGCAGCGCCTGCTCCCAGCGGCCGGCGGCGGCCACGTCGTCGATCGCCTGCAGCACGCCGAGGTTGCCCCACTCCTGGATCAGCGGGCCCTTGAGCTGCACCGAGGAGGGCGGGTCGCCGCCCATCACGCGGGTGCGCAGCTTGGCCAGCGCGTCCTCGCTGTTGCCGCCGCCCACCGGCGTGTCGATCCACTTGCCGCCCTGCGACTCGAGGTCGTCCTTGAGCGACTTCATTGCCTTGGCCTGGCCGCCCGAGGTCATGAAGTGCAGCACCTCCACGGTGGGCGGGCCGGCCTGGGCCGGGGCGGCGAGCAGCGCGGCGCTGCACAGGACGAGCGCCAACAGGCGGCGGCGGGGTTGAGGCACGGTGGGTCTCCTCGCACGGTGGTTGCGGCCGCGATGGTGTTGCCCTGCCGGCCGCTTGTGCAGGCCGTCTCGTAACGCTGCTCGACGCTGCGCGGGGTCTGCTACGCAGCGATACAAATGTCGCGCCGCAGCATGTGGTCAGGCCACCTTGGGGCACCGTCGCGGCGAGATTGCACAGGAGGGTTTTTACGGGTCAGGCCGAAACAGTCGGCATGTAAAGTGGCCTGACCAATGTGGCCTGACCAATCCGTCCCCTCCGCCGGCGCCGCGCCGCTGCTGCAGCTGCGCGGCATCGCCAAGCGCTTTGCCGGCGTCAGTGCGCTCGACGGGGTGGACTTCGAGCTGCGGGCCGGCGAGGTGCATGCCGTGTGTGGCGAGAACGGCGCCGGCAAGTCGACGCTGATGAAGGTGCTGGCCGGCATCCATGCCCCGGACGCGGGCACGATCGTGTTCCGCGGCGAGACGGTGCGCTTCGACGGCGTGCAGGCTGCGGCGGCGCGTGGCGTGGTGATGATCCACCAGGAACTCAACCTGGTGCCGCACCTGTCGGTGGCCGAGAACGTGTACCTCGGCCGCGAGCCGCGGCGCGGCTGGTTCATCGACCGGCGCCGCCTGCATGCCGACACCCGGCGCTGCCTCGAGCGGCTCGGCGTCGCGGTCCGGCCGGAGGCCCCGGTGGCCGGCCTGTCGATCGCGCAGCAGCAGATGGTGGAGATCGCCAAGGCGCTGTCGATCGACGCGACCGTGCTGATCATGGACGAGCCGACCTCCTCGCTCACCGGCACCGAGACCGCGCAGCTGTTCGGCGTGGTGCGGCAGCTGCGCGCGCAGGGCGTGGGCATCGTCTACATCTCGCACCGGCTCGACGAGATGGCGGCCATCGTCGACCGCGTCACCGTGCTGCGCGACGGCCGTCGCGTTGCCACCGAGGACTTCGCGGCGACCCGCGTGGACCGCATCGTCGAGCAGATGGTCGGCCGCCCGCTGGACGCGCAGTTCCCGCCGCGCAGCGCGCTGCCTTCGGCCGAGCCGCTGCTGCGCGTGCGCGGCCTGCGTCGGCGCGGCTGCGCCGAGGCGGTGGATGTCGAGCTGCGCCGTGGCGAGATCCTCGGCTTCGCCGGGCTGATCGGCGCTGGCCGCACCGAGTTCGCACGCGCGGTGTTCGGCGCCGATCCGGTCGAGGCCGGCGAGATCGAGCTCGAGGGCCGGCGTCTGCGCATCCGCTCGCCGCGCGAGGCCATCGCGCAGGGCATCGCCTACCTGTCGGAAGACCGCAAGGGCCAGGGCCTGGCGATCGACCTGCCGGTGGCCCACAACATCAGCATGGCGCACCTGGCCGCGGTGTGCAGCCGGCTCGGCTTCATCCGCCGCGAGGCGGAGGAGGCGGCCGCGCAGGCTTACGTCGAGTCGCTCGCGATCCGCACGCCCGGCGTGCGCCAGCGCGCACGGCTGCTGTCGGGCGGCAACCAGCAGAAGGTGGTGATCGCCAAGTGGCTGTTCCGGCGCTCGCGCGTGCTGTTCTTCGACGAACCCACGCGCGGCATCGACGTGGCGGCCAAGTTCGCCATCTACCAGCTGCTGGACCGGCTCGCCGCGCAGGGCATCGGCGTGGTGCTGATCAGCTCCGAACTGCCCGAGATCCTCGGCATGACCGACCGCATCGCGGTGTTCCATGCCGGCCGCATCACCGGCGTGCTCGACACCCGCCACACGACGCAGGAGGAGGTCATGCAGTACGCCTCCGGTCGCCGCAGCCTGCATTGACCCATGAACGACCGACAGCGGGACCTGTTCCAGAAGTTCGCCGCCCTCGCCAGCCTGCTGCTGCTGACGCTGGTGTTCTCGTTCGCCAGCCCGGCCTTCTTCACGCTCGGCAACGGCATGACGGTGGCGCTGCAGGTGACCTCGATCGCCTACCTCGGCATCGGCGCGACGCTGGTGATCGTGGCCGGCGGCATCGACCTGTCGGTCGGCGCGGTGCTGGCGCTGGCCGGGGTCGTCGCGGCGCTCGCGGTCAAGGCCGGTGCGCCGGTGCCGCTCGGCATGGGCGCCGGGCTGCTGGTGGGGGCGCTGTGCGGGCTGGTCAACGGCCTGGCCGTCACGCGGCTGCGCCTGCCGCCCTTCATCGCCACGCTCGCGATGATGCTGGTGGCGCGCGGCCTGGCGCTGCAGATCACCGAGGCCAAGGCGGTGGGTGGCCTGGGCGAGGGCTTCGCCGAGCTCGGCAACGGTTCGCTCGGGCGCATCGTGCGCGTCGGCGACGACGGCTTCCCGGACGTGCTGTTCCCCGGCATTCCCTACCCGGTGCTGCTGATGGTGCTGCTGGCGGTGGCCGTCTCGGTGCTGCTGACGCGCACGCGGCTGGGCCGCCACATCGTGGCGGTCGGCTCCAACCGCGAGGCGGCGCGGCTGTCGGGCATCCCGGTCGACGCGGTCACGCTGTTCACCTACGTGGCCTCGGGCCTGATCGCCGGCCTGACCGGCTGCGTGCTGATGTCGCGCCTCGTGACCGCGCAGCCCAGCGAGGGCCTGATGTACGAACTCGACGCGATCGCCGCGGCGGTGATCGGCGGCACCTCGCTGGCCGGCGGGGTGGGCACGGTCTCGGGCACGCTGATCGGCGCCTTCGTGATC
The DNA here is from genome assembly GCF_004011805.1 of Piscinibacter defluvii. Taxonomy (GTDB): domain Bacteria; phylum Pseudomonadota; class Gammaproteobacteria; order Burkholderiales; family Burkholderiaceae_C; genus Piscinibacter; species Piscinibacter defluvii. Next base: position 55,884 of record NZ_RCHJ01000027.1, on the reverse strand, counting down.
GGCATCCTGCGCAACGGCCTGAACATGGGCGGCGTGTCCGCCTTCGTCCAGCAGATCGTCATCGGGCTGGTGATCCTCCTGACGGTGTGGATCGACCAGATGCGCCAGCGGCGATGAAACCCCGCCGGCGGGCAACGAGCCGGCGCGTCGTCCCGCGGGACGACTTCCCTTCAACCGAGGAGGACTCCATGAAGAGCATGCTGAAGACGGTGGTGGCCACGGCGATGGCGGCGGTGGCGATGGCGGCATCCGCCGCGGACAAGGAGATCGCCGTGATCGTGAAGACGGCGAACTCGGACTTCTGGCAGAACGTCAAGAAGGGCGCCAACGCGGCGGTGGGCGAACTCAAGGGCTACACCTCGAGCTTCCAGGGCGCGGCCTCGGACACCGACCTCGCCGGCCAGGTGGCGCTGGTGGAGAACGCGGTCAACCGCAAGGTGGCCGCGATCGTGCTCGCGCCGTCCGACCCCGACGCGCTGGTGCCGGCGATGAAGAAGGCCTGGGAGGCCCGCATCCCGGTGATCGTGATCGACTCGGCCGCCGGCAAGGGCGCCGAGAACTACCACCAGTCCTACCTGGCCACCGACAACAAGAAGGCTGGCGAACTGTGCGCCAAGGCGCTGATCGACAAGATCGGCACGACGGGCAAGATCGCCGTCATGTCCTACACCGCCGGCAGCGGCTCGGAGGTGGAGCGCGTGGGCGGCTTCAAGAAGTACATCGAGGCGAACTCGAAGCTGCAGATCGTCGGCACCTTCTACTCCAACTCGCAGATGGGCACGGCGCTGAACCAGACCACCGACGTGCTGGCCGCCCACCCCGACCTGATGGGCCTGTTCGGCGCCAACGAGCCCACCGCCATCGGCATGGGCCGTGCGCTGGTGCAGTCCGGCAAGGCGGGCAAGGTCGCGGCGATCGGCTTCGACGGCAATGCCGACCTGCAGGGTTTCGTCAAGGACGGCACGCTCGAGGCCATCGCGGTGCAGAGCGCCTACCAGATGGGCTTCCTGGGCGTGAAGACGGCGGCCGAGCTGATCTCCGGCAAGAAGGTGCCGAAGTTCCGCGACACCGGCGTGCTGATGGTGACGAAGAAGAACATCGACAGCACCGAGGCGAAGAACGTCCTCTACTGACGATGACAGGCGCCTTCGTGGATCCGATGCTGACGGTGGTGTGCGCCGCGCCCGGGCGGCTGGAGATCCAGCAGCGCGAGCGGCCGGTGCGCGCCGCCGGCGAGGTGCTGCTGCGCGTGCGGCGGGTCGGCGTGTGCGGCACCGACCTGCACATCTACACCGGCGACCAGCCCTACCTGAGCTATCCGCGCGTGATGGGGCACGAGCTGTCGGGCGTGGTCGCCGAGACCGAGCCCGGCACCGGGCTCGCGCCCGGCGACCCGGTGTACGTGATGCCCTACCTCTCGTGCGGGCGCTGCGTGGCCTGCCGCCAGGGCAAGACCAACTGCTGCGTGGCGCTGCAGGTGCTGGGCGTGCACCGCGACGGCGCCTTCACCGAGTACCTGAGCGTGCCGCGGGCCTTCGTGCACCGCGCCGACGGCATCACGCTGGACCAGGCGGCGATGCTCGAGTTCCTGGCCATCGGCGCGCATGCGGTGCGGCGCGGCGAGGTGCAGGCGGGGCAGCGCGTGCTGGTGGTGGGTGCCGGGCCGATCGGCCTGGGGGCGATGCTGTTCGCGCGCCTGCGTGGCGCGCAGGTGGTGGCGCTGGACGGACGCGCCGACCGGCTCGAGGTGGCGCAGCGCGACGTCCGCGTGGCGGCCGTCGTGCCGCTGGGCGAGGGCGACGAGGATGCGCTGGCCCGCATGACCGGCGGCGAGTTCTTCGACGTGGTGTTCGACGCCACCGGCAGCGCCCGGGCGATGGAGCGCGGCCTGCGCTTCGTCGCCCACGGCGGGCGCTACGTGCTGGTGTCCATCGTGCAGGCCGACCTGCGCTTCCCGGACCCCGAGTTCCACAAGCGCGAGGCCAGCCTGCTGGCCAGCCGCAACGCCACTGCGGCGGATTTCGAGACCGTGCTGGCGGCGATGCGCGCCGGCCAGGTGCCGGACCGCGCGCTGGCCACGCACCGGCTCGCGCTGGCCGACGTGCCGGGCGGCTTCGCGCAGTTGCTCGACCCGGCGCAGCGGGTGGTCAAGGCCATCGTCGAGTGCTGACGCAATGAGACACCCCGTGTCCCATGGGGATCGGCCGACGTACCCGTCGGCCGAGGGGCTGTCATGACCGGCGGGCCACCCATCCTGCAGTTCGGCACCGGCCGCTTCCTGCAGGCGCATGTGGACCTGTTCGTGCACGAGGCACTGCAGGCCGGCGAGGCGCTGGGCGGCATCTGCGTCGTGCAGGGCACCGGCAGCCCGGTGAGCAGCGCGCGCACCGCGGCGCTGGCGCGGGCCGAGGGCTACGAGGTGATCGTGCGTGGCCTGGTCGACGGCCAGCCGCACGAATCGCGCCGGCGTTGCACCGCGGTGCACGAGGCAGTGGAGGCGCGCACGCACTGGCCGGCGCTGCGGCAGCGCATGCGCGAGCAGGTGCAGGTGATCGTCTCCAACACCGGTGACACCGGCTGGGCGCTGCACCCGGGCGACGGGCCGTCGCACTGGCAGGCCGAGGCCGCCGCACCCGAGGCCTTTGCGGCCCGGCTGCTGGTGCTGCTGCACGACCGCTGGCTCGCCGCGCCCGAGCGCCCGCTCAGCCTGCTGCCCTGCGAGCTGGTGAGCCGCAACGGCGAGCGGCTGCGGGCGCTGCTGCTGCAGCTCGCGCGCGAGTGGGGCGGCGAGCCGGCCTTCCTCGACTGGCTGGGCGCGCATCCGGTGTGGGCCAACAGCCTGGTGGATCGCATCGTCTCCGAGCCGCTCGAGCCCGTGGGCGCGGTGGCCGAACCCTATGCGCTGTGGGCCGTCGAACGCCAGCCGCGCCTGGTGCTGCCCTGCCGGCACCCGGCCATCGTGCTCACCGACGACCTGGCGCCGTACGAGCGGCTCAAGCTGTTCCTGCTCAACCTCGGCCACACGGTGCTGGCCGAGCTGTGGCTGCGCGGCGCGCACGCGCGCGAGCTGTGCGTGCGCGACGCGATGCACGACGCCGCGATGCGCACGGCGCTCGAGGCCGTCTGGCAGGAGGAGGTGCTGCCGGTGTTCGACGCGCTGGGCGAAGGCGCTGCGGCACGTGAGTATCTCGTCGTGCTGCGCGACCGGCTGCTCAACCCCTATCTCGCGCACCGGCTGGCCGACATCGCGCAGAACCATGCGCAGAAGAAGCAGCGCCGCATCGCGCCGCTGCTGGTGCTCGCGGCCGAGGCCTGCCCGGCGCTCGCGCAGCCGCGGCTGAACGCCTTGCTGGCCTAGGGAGGTTTCCATGAGCACGCCCTCCGACCCGCTCATCCTCGTCACCGGCGCCACCGGCAAGGTCGGCCGCGCGTTCATCACGCGCCTGCTCGCCGACAAGGCCCGTGGCCACTGGCGCGTGCGTGCCTTCTGCCACCAGCGCGCGCTGCCGCCGGACGCGAGGGTCGAGTCGGTGTTCGGCGCCATCCAGGACCGCGCGGCCGTGCAGCGTGCGCTCGACGGTGTCACCCACGTGCTGCACCTGGCCACCAGCAAGGAGACGCCGGACGATGCGATGGACGTCTCCGTGAAGGGCCTGTTCTGGCTGCTGGAGGGCTGCCGCGCGAGCCCCAGCTTCCGCCAGTTCGTGCTGATCGGCGGCGACGCCGCGGTGGGCCACTTCCACTACCCGCACCCGGTGCCGGTGGTCGAAACGCAGCCGCCCACGGCCTACCCGGGCTGCTACGCGCTCTCCAAGGTGCTGGAGGAGACGATGCTGCAGCAGGTCATCGTGCAGTACGGCCTGAACGCCTGCTGCCTGCGCGCGCCGTGGATCATGGAGAAGGACGACCTGCGCGCGCACCTCAGCTTTGGCGAGGACGTGTTCGGCGCGCCGCGCTGGTGCGATCTCGTCGGCCTCGAGGCCGCCGCCGCGCACCTGGCGAGCGGCGCGGTGCCGGTGCTGCTCGACGCGAACGGTGCCGGGCTGCTGCGCAACTTCGTGCACGTGGACGACCTCGTGTCCGCCATCCTCGCCGCGCTCGACCAGCCGCGCGCCCGCGGTCAGCTGATGAACGTCGCGATGGACGAGCCGGTCGACTACGTGCGCCTGGGCGAGCACCTGGCGCGCACGCGCGGCTGCCCGCTGGTGCCGATCCGCGATCGCTACCACTCCACCTGGCTGGACAACAGCAAGGCGAAGTTCCTGCTCGGCTGGCGGCCCGCCTACGACCTGGAGCGGCTGGTCGAGTCGGCCTGGTCGTGGCAGCGCGCGAGCGACGATCCGCGCCGCATCTGGTACCCGGGCTGAGGGGGAGTCGCATGCGGTGTCGCGTTCGGGTTCGGCATCAGCAGCACGCCGATGCCGCGCGCCGCGGCTCGACGGCCGGCGGGCGGCTGCTGCCGCAGCCGCAGCCGCAGCCGGACGCGCCTTCAGCCTTCTTCCGCTCGTCGAGCGCGCAGCAGGCCGAACGGTCGGTCTTCGCCGGTCCGCCGCAGCACGAGCCCTCGGCGGCGCCCTCCGTGGCGCTGCCGCCGGTGCTGCACACGCCGGTCTCGGGCAGGTCGAGTTCGACGCGGTCGGCCGCCTCGAGGTCGCCGGCGATGGCCGCCACGACCGAGCGCACCTGCTCGAAGCCGGTGGCCATCAGGAAGGTCGGCGCGCGGCCGTAGCTCTTTACGCCCACGGTGTAGAGCCCCGGCTCCGGATGGGCGAGTTCGCGGTGCCCGTGCGGACGCACCGTGCCGCAGCTGTGCAGGTTCGGGTCGATCAGCGGCCCGAGTGCCTCGTTCGACTCCAGCCAGGGGTCGAGCTTCAGGCGCAGTTCGCTGGTCAGGCCGAGGTCGGGCCGCTGCCCGGTGGCGCAGATGATCTCGTCGATGCCGGCCAGGCGCTGCGCCTGGCCCCCGGCGTCGATGCCGAGGACGGTCAGCCGGCCGTCGTGCCGCTCGATGCGCGTGATGCGCAGTCCCGCGTGGAACTCCAGGCCGCCCGAGTCACGCAGGCTGCGCAGTGAACTGCCGAGTGCGCCGCGTGCCGGCAGGGCGTCGGCGTCGCCGCCGCCGAACACCCGCGTCAGGGCCGGCGAGCGCACGGCCCACACCAGCGACGTGCCCGGCGCTTCCCGGGCCAGGTCGGCAAGCGCGAGCAGGGCGTTGGCCGCCGAGTGGCCGGCACCGACGACCAGCGTGCGCCTGCCGGCGTAGCGGCTGCGCGCCGCGCCGAGCACGTCCGGAATGCCGTAGGCGATGCGGTCCGCTGCTTCACGCTCGCCGATCGCCGGCAGCCCGCTCGCGCCGATCGGGTTCGGCTGGTTCCAGGTGCCGGTCGAGTCGATCACGGCGCGTGCCTTGAACTCGATGGTCTCGCCGTTGCGCAGCGCGCGGATCACGAACGGTGCCTTCTCGCGGCCGGCGCTCTTGACCTTGTCGAAGCCTTCGCGCGTGACCGACAGCACCCGGGTGCCGAGCTGCAGCGCGGCGGCAACCTGCGGCAGGCGCGCGAAGGGCTGGAGCACCTGCTCGACCACCTCGCCGGCCAGCGGCAGCGCATCCGGGTCGGGCGCGCGCCAGCCGGTCGGCTCCAGCAGCCGGGCCATCGTCGGGTCGACGTCGTAGCGCCAGGGCGAGAACAGGCGCACGTGGCCGTAGTCGACGAGGTTGGCGCCGACGCTCGACGCGGCCTCGAGGATGACGAACGGGAGGCCCCGTTCGATGAGCTTGGCTGCGGCCGCGAGGCCGACCGGGCCCGCACCGAGCACGGCGACGGGTTCATCGGCCGGGTGGGCCGGACGCAGCGAGGGGGAGGTGTTTGGCAGCATGATCTTCGTTCCTTGTTGGGGGTGCGGCCCTGCGGGGTGGAGCAGCAGGAGGCGAGGTCCACGTCCTCGTGCAGGGCCTTGAGCAACGGCAGCAGTGACTTCTCGACCGTGGCGCGGTCGCGCGGGCTCAGGTGGTCGAGCACGCGCGTCGCATGCTTGTCGAGCCTGGCATGGGGTTCACGCACGCGCGTCGCCGTCGGCGGTGAGCATGACGAGCCAGCTTCTCGCGTCGAGCGGATTCGGTCCCCTGGTCACCCATCCAACTTCGACCAGCCCAGCGACGGCCCGGGACACCCAGCTCCTCTCCAGGCTCGGCCGTGCGCCGAGCTCGCTGAGCGGCACGGGGCCGGAGCGAGCCCGCTCGACCGGCCGGTGACACGGGCTGCTGCGGGTGTGGCATCAGGCGGCCACGGTGCGCTGCGCACGGGTGTACCGGCGTGCGACCTCGCGCAGCAGTTCGCCGGGCAGCCGGGCGGAGGAGAGGGGCTCCGGGTCCTGGTTGTGAATAGCAACGATCGGTGCGCATCTCGAGATCTCATGTCCAGGTTGTCAATAGCAACTAATTGACCCGAAGAAGCGGAGCCGTGGCTCCGCTTCTCGCCGATGGCGTCAGGCCCGGCTGCCGGCCTCGTACCAGCCCTTGCTCCGGTTCACCACATGCACGACCAGCAGCATCACCGGCACTTCGATCAGCACGCCGACCACCGTGGCCAGTGCCGCGCCCGACTCGAAGCCGAACAGGCTGATCGCGGCGGCCACCGCCAGCTCGAAGAAGTTGCTCGCGCCGATCAGCGCCGACGGGCAGGCCACGCTGTGCGACTCGCCGAGCCGGCGGTTCAGCCAGTAGGCCAGTGCCGAGTTGAAGAACACCTGGATCAGGATCGGCACCGCGAGCATCGCGATCACCAGCGGCTGCTTCAGGATCGCCTCGCCCTGGAAGGCGAACAGCAGCACCAGCGTGGCCAGCAGCGCGGCGATCGACCACGGCCCGATCCTCGCCAGCGCGGCGTCGAAGGCGGCCTGGCCCCTGGCGAGCAAGGCCTTGCGCCAGCCCTGCGCGATCAGCACCGGGATGACGATGTAGAGCACCACCGAGGTCAGCAGCGTGTCCCAGGGCACCGTGATCGACGACAGGCCGAGCAGCAGCGCGACGATGGGCGCGAAGGCGAACACCATGATGGTGTCGTTCAGCGCCACCTGGCTGAGCGTGAAGAGCGGGTGGCCGTGGGTGAGCCGGCTCCACACGAACACCATCGCCGTGCAGGGCGCCGCGGCGAGCAGGATCAGGCCGGCGATGTAGCTGTCGAGCTGGCCGGCCGGCAGGTAGGGCGCGAAGACGTGGCGGATGAAGATCCACCCCAGCAGCGCCATCGAGAAGGGCTTGACCGCCCAGTTGACGAACAGCGTGACGCCGATGCCGCGCCAGTGCTGCCTGACCTGATGCAGGGCGCCGAAGTCGACCTTCAGCAGCATCGGGATGATCATCACCCAGATCAGCAGGCCCACCGGCAGGTTGACCTTGGCGACCTCCATGCGTCCGATGGCCCGGAACGGGTCGGGCAGCCATTGGCCGAGCGCGATGCCGACGACGATGCAGAGGAAGACCCAGACGGTGAGGTAACGCTCGAAGACGCTCATCGGCGCGGGCGCCTCGGCGCGGGAGGGCAAGGTGGTCGTGTTCATGTTCTTGTTCGATCAGCTCCTGCCGATCTCGACGAGGGCAGCCTGCAGCGCGGTGCGGTCCATCGCCTGAAGCGGCAGCGCGAGCAGCTGCAGCATGCGGTAGCCGATGGCCTGGCGTGTCAGCTCGAAGGCCCGGCGCTTGCCTTCGTCGCCACCCTCGGCGTTCGACGGATCGGGGTAGCCCCAATGCACCTTGACCGGCGGGCCGCCGGTGCCGCCGAAGAACACCGGGCACTGCTCGGCCGCGGCGCTGTCGCAGACGGTGATGACGATGGCCAGCGGCGGCGCGCCATCGCGGCTGAACTCGTCCCAGCTCTTGCTGCGGTAGCCGTCGGTGTCGATGCCGGCGTTGCGCAGTGCCTCGATCGCAAACGGGTTGATGCGGCCGCTCGGGGCGCTGCCGGCACTGTGAGCCCGGACATCCTTGCCGAGCCTGGCCGCCAGGTGATTGAGCATCCCTTCGCTCAGCACGCTGCGCGCCGAGTTGTGGGTGCACAAGATCAGGACGTGGGTGGTCATGGCTCAGCGGCTTCCGATGGCCTTGATTTCCCTCTGGAGCGCCATGCGGTCCAGGCTGGCGAGCGGCAGCGACAGCATCAGCTGGATGCGGCGCTTCAGCGTGACGAAGGCGTCGAGGAAGGCCTTCTCGCGCACCGCCTCGTCGCCCTCCACGGCGGCAGGGTCGGGCAGGCCCCAGTGCGCCGTCATCGGCTGGCCGGGCCACACCGGGCAGACCTCGCCGGCGGCCTGGTCGCAGACCGTGAAGACGAAATGGAGCTCCGGTGCGTCCGGGCGCGCGAACTCTTCCCAGCCCTTGCTGCGGAACCCGTCGGTCGGGATGCGGTGCGTCGCCAGGGTCTTGAGCGCCAAGGGGTGCACCGTGCCCTTCGGATGGCTGCCGGCCGACCAGGCCTTGAAGCGGCCGTGCCCCAGCTCGTTCATCAAGCCCTCGGCCATCACCGAGCGCGCCGAGTTGCCGGTGCAGATGAACAGCACGTTGTAGGTCTTGTCGTCCATGGGGGGCTCAGCAGCAGGAGTTCGAGGACTTGACCGGGATGCCGATCGGCTTTCCACGCGGGGCGGGGGCGCAGCAGGCCGAGGCCTGCGTGGAAGTGGCCGCAGCCGCCGGTGTGCAGCAGGCGGCGGCAGCGTCTGCCGGCTGGCCTTCGCTGAAGACGGGGATGTTGCCCAGGGTGTGGAAATGCTCCCAGGCGATGCCCTGCGGGTCGGTGACCCAGTGCTTCTCGCTGCGTGCATAGCAGCAGGTGGTTTCGCCTTCGTCGAGCAGCGCCATGTCGGCGCGTTCGGCGCGCGACTTCATCTCGGCCAGTTCCGCCGGGTCGTCGGTCTGGAAGCCGAGGTGGTCGATGCCGGGCCGGGCACCGCGCGTGGAGATGGCGAAGTTGATGCGCGGGTCGTCGAGCATCCACTTGGCGTAGTCGCTCTCGACGCGCGACGGCTCGGCGGCGAACAGCGTCGAGTAGAAGGCGATGCTCTGGGCGAGGTCTTCGACGTGCAGGTGGACGTGGAATCGCTTCATGACGGCCTTTCGGATCAGCAGGTGGTGCGGCGCTTGCCGCTGCCGGGCGAGCAGGACTTGCCCAGGCAGCAGTGGTCGGTGAGGTAGGAGAGCAGTTCGTTCATGCGGTCGAGCGCCGGGCGGTAGTGCAGGTTGCGGCCGTCGCGCTCGACACTCACCAGATCGGCGTGCACGAGTTCCTTCAGGTGGAACGACAGCGTGGAGCCGGGGATGTCGAGCATCGCCGCCAGGGCGCTCGGGGTCATGCCCTCCGGGCCGGCACCGACCAGTGCGCGGAAGACACGCAGCCGGGCTTCCTGCGCCAGGGCGGCAAGGGCGGCAACGGCAGTTTTCTCATTCATGGTTCTAAGTTTATGGAAATATCAAAGAGAGTCAAGCCCCGTGACGGGCCGATGGCGCCGCGCGCGCGTGTCCGACCTCGGTTCGACGCTCGCCGAGCTGGCGCTGCGTCAGTCGCGCCCGACCCAGCGCAGCTCCGAAGCCTTGAGGTGGCTGCGCATCGCGGCCTGCGCGCTGAGCGGGTCGCGCGCCGCCAGGGCATGCACGATGGCCTCGTGCTCCTTCAGCGCCGCGGCCCAGGTGCGGGTGCTCTCGTAGCGCGAGCTGATCTTGGCCGACAGCGGGCTGTTGCGCTCGTCGAACAGGTCGCCCACCAGGCGCGCCATCACGGAGTTGCCGGCCAGCTCGGCCAGCATCAGGTGGAAGCGGCGGTCGAACTCCAGCGGCGAGCGGCGCCGCGTGATCTCCTCGCGCATGCCCTCGACGATGTCGCGCAGCCGCGCGAGGGCAGCGGTGTCGATGCGGGCGCAGGCCAGCACCACGATCTCGCCCTCGATCGCCGAGCGGGCCTGCATCAGCTCCGTCGGGCTCTCGCCGAGCGCCGCGGTGCGCCGCGGCGGCGGCTCCTGCACGGTGTTGACGTAGACGCCCGAGCCGCCGCGGATCTCGACACTGCCCTCGATGTCCAGCGCGATCAGCGCCTCGCGCAGCGACGGGCGCGACACGCCGAGCTGCTGCGCCAGGTCGCGCTCGGGCGGCAGGCGCGTGCCGACCTCGAAGCCGCCGCGCTGGATCATCTCGCGGATCTCGTCGGCCACCTGCTGGTAGAGCCGGCGCGATTCGACGGGGCGGGGGGAGACGGGCATGGCGTGAGCTTACCCGCTCGCACGCCCGGGCCTCGCGCTCGGGCCTTGCGCTCAGGCCTCGCGCTCAGGCCTCGCGCGGCAGCTCCAGCGTGGCGGCCAGCCCGCCCTCGGCCCGGTTGCTCAGCTCGACGCGGCCGCGGTGCGCCTCGGCCACTGCCTTGACGATCGCCAGCCCCAGGCCCATGCCGCCGGTGCTGCGCTGGCGCGACGACTCGATGCGGTAGAAGGGCAGCAGCACCCTGTCGAGTTCCTCGGGCGGAATGCCCGGGCCGCGGTCGAGCACGCCGATGCGCACGCGCTGGGCGTCGGCATCGAGCTGCACGTCGGCACGGTGGCCGTACTTCAGTGCGTTGTCGATCAGGTTGTTGACCGCGCGGCGCAGCGCGTTGGGCCGGCAGTGCAGGCGCACCTTGCGCTCGCCGTCGAAGCTGAGCTCGCGGCCCGCGGCCGAGAACAGCGTCGGCACGCTGCGGAAGCGCAGCGGCGGCGGCTCGGCGAAGCCAACCGGGCGGCCCAGGTCGGCGTAGTCGTCGCACAGCGACTGCAGCAGCGCGCCCAGGTCGACCAGCTTGCGCGGCTCGCCGCGCACGTCGTGCGCGAGGAAGGCCATGGCCTCGGCCAGCAGCGCGTCCATCTCGTCGAGGTCGCGCAGCATCAGGCGCTGCAGCTCGGCGTCCTCGCGCACGAACTCGACGCGCAGGCGCAGCCGCGTGGCCGGCGTGCGCAGGTCGTGCGAGACGGCGGCCAGCATGCGGGTCTGGTCGGCCAGCAGCCCCGCGATGCGCTCGCGCTGGCGGTTGAAGGCCTGTGCCATCACCCGTGCCTCGAGCGGGCCGCGCTCGGGCAGCGGCGGCTCGCGCACGTCCGCCGCCTGCTGCTCGATGGCCGCGGCCAGATCGCCGATCGGCGCCACCATCCGGCCCGCCGCCCAGCCGGCCAGCGCCAGCAGCGGCACGGCGGCCAGCAGCCAGGCCAGCCAGGCGCCCGCCGAGGCCGCCGGCAGGCCCAGCAGCAGGCCGGCCAGCAGCAGCAGCGCGGCCAGCGTCAGCGCCAGCAGGCCCAGCAGCCGCGCGCGCAGGCTGCGCGGCACGCCGCGCGCCAGGGAGTCGCGCCAGGGCGGCATCACGCGCTCGTGCGGTCAGGAGGGCGGCGCCACCAGCAGTTCGGCCGGCTGGCGCGACACCTCGGCACAGAACTGGTAGCCCTCGCCGCGGATGGTCTTGATCAGCGTGGGCTCCTTGCCGCTGTCCTCGAGCTTGCGGCGCAGGCGCGAGACCAGGATGTCGATGCTGCGGTCGAAGGGTGCGCAGTCCTGGCCGCGCACGGTGTCGGCCAGCCGGTCGCGGCTGAGCGGGCAGCGCGGGTGGCTGAGGAAGGCCAGCAGCAGCGCGAACTCGCGCGTGGACAGCGGCACCAGCATGCCGTCGGGCGCCTGCAGTTCGCGCGCGCCGGCGTCGAGCCGCCAGCCTCGGAAGCCGTAGACGTAGCGGGTCTCCTGCGCCGGCTCGGGGGCGCGCACCCGCGCGCGGCGCAGGATGGTGCGGATGCGCGCCACCAGCTCGCGCGGGTTGAAGGGCTTGACGAGGTAGTCGTCGGCGCCCAGCTCGAGGCCGACGATGCGGTCGGACTCCTCGCGCAGCGCGGTCATCAGGATGATCGGCAGCTCGCTGCGGCTGCGCAGCTCGCGGCACAGCGCGAAGCCGTCCGGGCCGGGCAGCAGCACGTCGAGCACCACCAGGTCGACATGCCATTGCGCCAGTGCCGCATTCATCTCGCGCCCGTTGCCGGCCACGGTGACGAGGAAGCCGTAGTCCTGGAGCAGCGTCTTGGTCATGCGCCGGATCTCGACGTCGTCGTCGACGATCAGGATGCGCGGGGTGCGGTCCATCGCTGCGACCCTAGGCGATGTCCTCCCAGCGCCCGCTGCGCTCGGAGCGCCACAGCGCGTCGATCACGCGCGCCTGCGCGAGCGCGTCGTCCAGGCCGTAGCCGGGGCCGGGCTCGCCGCGCACCAGGCGCGAGAAGGCCTCGGCCTCGAGCCGGTACTGCTCGGCCGCGGGCAGCGTCTCGACCTGCACGCCGCTGCCGTCCAGCGCGCCGCCCTCGTCCAGCGCGATCTGCATCGCGCCGCCGCGCGGGGCATTGAACGGGATGCGGATCTCCAGCCGGCCGCGCGTGCCCAGCACCTGCACGCGCTGGTAGGGGCAGCTCTGCGTGGAGACGGTGAAGGCGAGCTGGCGGCCGGCGCCGAAATCCAGCAGCGCGCTCGTGCTGCGGTCGGTGCCGAGCGCCGGGTCGCGGTCGACCAGCGCCACCACGCGGCGCGGCTCGGCCTCGAACAGCCAGCGGCCGGAGAGGATGGCGTAGCAGCCGATGTCGTACAGCGCGCCGCCGCCGATCGCGGCCTGGTTGCGGATGTTGGCCGGGTCGTCGTTGAAGTAGCTGAAGGCCACCTGCACCGCGCGCGGCGTACCGATGCGCCCGGCCCGCACCAGCTCGCGCGCGCGCTGCCACTGCGGGTGGTGGCGCACCATGAAGGCCTCCTCGATGCGCACCCGGCCGGCTGCCGCGCGCAGCGTGGCGGCCTCCTCGGCGCTCAGCGCGATCGGCTTCTCGCACAGCACGTGCTTGCCCGCGGCGGCGGCCTGCAGCGTCAGCGGCACGTGCAGGTGATTGGGCAGCGGGTTGTAGACCGCCTCGATCTCCGGGTCGGCGAGCAGTTCCTCGTACGAGCCGTAGGCGCGCGGGATGCCGAGCTGCTGCGCTGCCGCCCGGGCCGCCGGCAGCGAGCGCGACGCGATCGCACGCAGCTCGATCAGCGGGCTGGCCAGCATCTCCGGCAGCACCTTCTCGATCCCGATCCGGGCCGTGCTCAGGACACCCCACACCACCTTGCGCATGATCGTCTCCTTGAGGTGCGCACCTCATCGATCAGCGCATGATAAGCAGATCAACCCCCTCTTGGGAATGAGGGGCGCACCGCATCGGTACGGTGCGCAGTGCGTTCAGCCCAGCCAGCCGCGGATGCGCGTGCCCAGCGCGGCGCGGCGGCGTGGCTTCGCGCTCGGCCGGGCCGACATCGACATCTGCCACGGCGTGCCGAACTGGCCCGACCTGGTGGTCGAGCAGCTGTTCGAGGAACGCTTCCTGCCGCCGATCCAGAGCAAGGTCAGCGTGGTTCGCCTGGCCGCACGGCGAGGCGGCCAGGGGCTGATCCCCGGCCGCCCCGGTCCTACACGCTGAACGGCAGCGCGCGTTGCGGCTTGCCCGTCAGCCGCGCGAGTGCGTTCGCGAACGCCGGGGCCAGCGGCGGCAGGCCGGGTTCGCCCATGCCGGTGGGCGGCTCGGCGCTGGGCACGATGTGCACGGCGATCTTCGGCATGTCGGTGATGCGCGGCACCTGGTATTCGCCGAAGTTGTTCTGCTCGACCACCCCGTCCTTCAGCGTGATCTGCGCGCCCGGCAGGCACATCGCCAGGCCCATCAGCGCCGCGCCCTGCACCTGCGCCTCCACCGTCAGCGGATTCACCGCGAGGTTGCAGTGCACCCCTGCCGTCACCTCGTGCAGCACGGGCCGGCCGTCCTGCACCGAGGCCTCGACGACATAGGCCACCACCGAGTCGAAGGACTCGTGCATCGCCACGCCGAAGGCGCGGCCGGCGGGCAGGGTCTTCTTGCCGTAGCCGCTCTTGTCCACCGCCAGCTGCAGTGCCGCGCGATGCCGCGGATGCTGCGTGCCGATCAGCGCGAGGCGGTAGGCCACCGGGTCCTGCCCGGTGCTGCGGGCGATCTCGTCGATCAGGGTCTCCATCACGAAGGCGGTGTGCGTGGAGCCCACGCTGCGCCACCACAGCACCGGCACGTTCACCTTGGGGTGGTGCACCGTCAGGCGCATCGGCAGCGGGTAGGGCGCGCGCATGCCCTCGACGGCCGTCGCGTCGATGCCGTTCTTCACCATCATCTGCTCGAAGGGCGAGCCGGCGAGGATGGACTGGCCGACGATCACATGGTCCCAGGCCAGCACCTGGCCCTTGTCGTCGAAGCCGATGCGCGCGGTGTGCAGGTGCATCGGGCGGTAGTAGCCGCCGTGGATGTCGTCCTCGCGGCTCCACAGCGTGCGCACCGGCGCTGCGATGCCCGCGGCACGTGCGGCCTTGGCCACCTGGCAGGCCTCGACCACGTAGTCGCTGCTCGGGATGGCTCGGCGGCCGAAGCCGCCGCCGGCCATCTGCACGTTCACCTTCACCTGCTCGGGCTTGAGGCCGAACACGCGGGCGGCGGCCGCGCCGTCCAGGCCCGGCATCTGCGAGCCCACCCACAGCTCGGCGCCGGCATCGCCCAGCTGCACCGTGCAGTTGAGCGGCTCCATCGGCGCATGCGCCAGGTAGGGGAACGCGAACTCGGCCTCGATCTTCTTCGCCGCGCCGGCGAGCGGCGCCATGTCGGCCTCGAACTGGCGCGCGCCGGGCTGGGCGGCGAGCGTGCGGTACTGCGCCAGCTGGCGGGCACTGTCGACCTTCTCGACGGCGTCGGTGTCCCACTGCAGCGTGAGCGCCTCGCGTGCCTGGCGCGCCGGCCAGTAGCCGGTGGCGATCACGGCCACGCCTTCGGCGCCGCGGTCCAGCGGCACGCGCAGCACGGCCTTCACGCCGGGCAGCGCCCGCGCGGCCGCATCGTCCACCGACTTCAGCTTCGCGCCGAACACCGGCGGCCGCGCGACCACCGCCGTGAGCTGGCCGGGCAGCTTCACGTCGATGCCGAAGTCCTGCCGGCCGCTGCTCTTGGCCTTGGCATCGAGCCGGCGCGTGGGCCGGCCGATCAGGCGGAACTGGGCCGGGTCCTTCAGCGCGACGGCGGTCGGCACCGGCTGCTTCATCGCCGCCTCGGCCAGCTCGCCGTAGCGGGCCCGCTTGCCGCCGGGGCCGGTGACCACGCCGCGGCCGGTCTTGAGCGTTGCGGCATCCACCTTCCAGCGCTCGGCCGCCGCCGCGACCAGCATCGCGCGGGCCCGCGCGCCGAGCTCGCGATACTGCTTGAAGCTGTGCTTCAGCGCGGTGGAGCCGCCGGTCAGGTGCATGCCCCAGAGCGGATCGGCGTAGGCCGGGTCGTTGGTGCCCAGGCGCGCCTGCACCTTGGACCAGTCGGCATCGAGCTCCTCCGCCAGCACCAGCGGCAGCGCGGTGTGCACGCCCTGGCCGAACTCGAGGCGGTTGACGGTGACGGTCACGCTGCCGTCGGCCGCAATGCGGACGAAGGCCTCGGGCTGCTCGGTCGGCTTGAGGCCGGCCGGCGCGTTCGCGGGGGCATCGGCCGCCAGCGCGGGCCAGGCGCCGAGCGCCAGGCCGCCGGCACCGGCGAGCTTGAGGAAGCGCCGGCGCGGCAGCGCGGCGTCGGCCAGCGCCTCCTGGCCACGGTCGAGCAGGTGCTGCAGTGCGCGCGGCAGCTCGCCGCGGGCCAGCGAATCGTTCATCGCGGAGGTGATCATGTCCGGCTCCTCCTCAGGCCAGCGTGCGGGCGGCTTCGGCCACCGCGGCGCGGATGCGGGCATAGGTGCCGCAGCGGCAGATGTTGCCGGCCATCGCGGCGTCGATCTCGGCGGCGCTGGGTTGCTTGCCCCTGGGCAGCGACTTCAGGAAGGCGGTGGCGCTCATGATCTGGCCGCTCTGGCAGTAGCCGCACTGCGCGACGTCGTGCTTGACCCAGGCCGCGTGCACCGCGGCGCCGACCCTGTCCTGCCCCGCGGTGACGGCCTCGATGGTGGTGATGCGCCGGCCTTCGACGGCGGAGATCGGCGTCACGCAGGAGCGGATGGCCTGGCCATCGAGGTGCACCGTGCAGGCGCCGCACTGCGCCGCGCCGCAGCCGAACTTGGTGCCGGTGAGGCCCAGGTTGTCGCGCAGCGCCCAGAGCACGGGCGTGGACGGATCGGCATCGACCGACTGGGGCCGGCCGTTGATGTTCAACGTGGTCATCGGGCAGGGTGGGGTGGTGGAGGGATGGGCGCGAGTGTCGGGTGCCGCGCCGTCCGCGCGTTAGCACGAAGCTCCGAAAAGATTGCCTGATCCTGCGGCGCCCCTGCACGCACGAGCGCTGTCGCCTAGGATGCCGGCCATGTCGTCGACTGCCCAATCCCCCGAGGCCCGCGAGGATTTCTCCGCCGAACCGGTGCGCCAGCGCCTGGCGGCGCGGC
Source organism: Piscinibacter defluvii (assembly GCF_004011805.1). Lineage (GTDB taxonomy): Bacteria > Pseudomonadota > Gammaproteobacteria > Burkholderiales > Burkholderiaceae_C > Piscinibacter > Piscinibacter defluvii. The sequence continues at coordinate 39,449 of NZ_RCHJ01000027.1, read as the reverse complement.
TGATGCGCCACGGCACCGGCCTGCAGGCGCTGGCCGAGTCCGCCGCCATCCCCGGCCTGATGATGATGCGGCTGCATGGCTGCGAGGGCATGGTGTGCGCCATCTACGAGCCGCTGGTGGCGCTGGTGGTGCAGGGCAGCAAGCGGGTGAGCTTCGGCGACGAGACCTACCGCTACGACCCGCAGCGCTACTTCGTGACCCCGCTCGAGCTGCCCGGGCGCTCGGTGGTGCTGGAAGCGACGCCGGAGCGCCCCTTCCTCTCTCTCGCGCTGCGGCTGGACCTGCGCGAGATCGCGACCCTGGTGCTCGAGGGTGTGGCGCCGCCGCCGCCCGCGCCGGGCGCGGGCCGCCGCGCGATGGCCACCGGCGCGGTGGATGCCCCGCTGCTCGACGCCTTCGACCGCCTGCTCGCGCTGCTCGACCAGCCGCAGCACGCGCCGGTGCTGGCGCCGCTGATCCGCCGCGAGATCACCTACCGGCTGCTCACCGGCGAGGCCGGCTGGCGGCTGCGCCAGATCGCCGCGGTGGACAGCCAGGGCCACCAGGTCTCGCGTGCGATCAGCCTGCTGCGCGCGCGCTTCGCCGAGCCCTTGCGTGTGGAAGACCTGGCGCGCGAGGCGCTGATGAGCGCCTCGAGCTTCCACCACCACTTCAAGGCGCTGACGGGCATGAGCCCGCTGCAGTTCCAGAAGCAGCTGCGCCTGGGCGAGGCGCGCCGGCTGATGCTGGTCGAGGACCTCGACGCCTCGACCGCGGCCTACCGCGTCGGCTACGAAAGCGCCTCGCAGTTCAGCCGCGAGTACGCGCGCCAGTTCGGCGCGCCGCCGATGCGCGACATCGCGGCCCTGAGGCTGCGCGGGGAGGGCGCGGTGGCGGCGCCGTAAGGGCGCCCGCGCCGTCGCGGCGCGGCTGCTCGGCGGGCGTTGCCGGGCGGTCCCTCGCCGCGCGCCAGGGCGTTCGAATGGCGGCACCCCCGGGCGATGCGCCCGGAGCTTGAGTGCGATCAACCTCGCCGGCGCGCCAGCGGACATGCTGGCCGCCGGTGCGCCTGCCGCACGCAAGGCTGGGGGACGATGAACGCCGAGACCGAGGACCAGCGGCCGCCGAGGCGGTGGAGGGTGGGGCTGGCCGTGGCGCTGCTCGCCGCGGCCGCCATCGCCGTCGCCGTGGGTGTGGCCGTGCAGCGCCGCTGGCCGGTCGACAGCGGCCTGCTGCAGGTCAACGGTCGTGTCGAGGGCGACCTGGTCACGCTGGCGCCCAAGGTGCCCGGCCGGATCGCCGCGCTGTCGGTGCGCGAGGGCGACGCGGTCGGCGCGGGGCAGCCGGTCGCGCGGCTGGAGGATGCCGGCGCCGCGGCCCGGCTGGCGCAGGCACGGGCCGCGGCCGAGGCGCTCGACCAGCAGGTGCGGGCGATCGACGCGGCCATCGCCCTGCTGCGCGCCGAGAGCGCGGCCGCCCAGGCCGCCGCGCAGGCCGGCGTGGTGGCGGCCGAGGCGGACCTGCGCCGCGCCGATGCCGCGGCCGAGCAGGAGGAGCGCAACCTGGCGCGCGCCCGCGAACTGGCGGCGATGGGCTTCGTCGGCCCGCAGGCGCTGGAGGTCTCGGCGCTGGCGCTGCGGGTGGGCCAGGAGCAGCGTGCCGCGGCCGCCGCGGCACGTGTGCGCAGCCGGGAAGTCCTGAACGACGCTCGCCTCGGCCCGCAGCGTGTCGGCGCGCGCGAGGCGGAGCGCGCGGCGCTGCAGGCGCAGGCCCAGGCGGCGTGGGCGCGCGTGGACGAGGCACGGGTGCAGGTCGACGAACTGCGCGTCGCCGCGCCGGCCGCGGCGGTCGTGACCAACCGCTACGTGAACCCCGGCGAGGTGGTGGCCGCCGGCACGCCGCTGTTCGGGCTGATCGACCTGTCGCGTGTCTACCTGAAGGTGTTCGTGCCGGAGCCGCTGATCGGCCGCCTGCGGCTCGGCCATGCGGCGCAGATCTGGTCCGACGCCTTCCCCGACGCGCCCTTCGACGCCCGGGTCGGCTACATCGCGTCGCGCGCCGAGTTCACGCCCAAGGAGATCCGCACCGTCGACGAGCGGGTCAAGCTGGTGTTCGAGGTGCGCCTGTATCCCGTGGCGGACCCGCGCGGCCGGCTGCTGCCGGGGCAGCCCGCCGACGCGATGATCCGCTGGGACGAGCAGGTGCCCTGGCGCCGCCCGCAGCGCTGATGGAGTCGACGCCGGTGGTCCGCCTGCGCGGCCTGGTCAAGCGCCACGGCCCGCGCGTGGCGGTGGACGGCGTGTCGTTCGACGTGCCCGCGGGCGCACTGTTCGGCCTGATCGGCGCCGACGGCGCCGGCAAGTCCAGCCTGATGAAGGCGGTGGCCGGTGTGCTGGCCCACGATGCCGGCGAGGTGGCGGTGTTCGGCCACCGCATCGACAGCGAGGCCGCCGCGGAGGCGGTCAAGGCGCGCCTGGGCTTCATGCCGCAGGGCCTGGGGTTGAACCTCTACCCCGAGCTCTCGGTCGAGGAGAACGTCGACTTCTTCGCGCGCATGCGCCTGGTGCCCGAGGCCGAGCTGGCGCCGCGCAAGGCCCGGCTGCTGGCGATCACCCGCCTGGCCGGCTTCCGCGAGCGGCCGATGAAGCAGCTTTCCGGCGGCATGAAGCAGAAGCTCGGGCTGGTCTGCACGCTGATCCACGCCCCGGCGCTGATCGTGCTCGACGAGCCCACCACCGGCGTCGACCCGGTGTCGCGGCGCGACTTCTGGATGATCCTCGCGCAGCTCATCGAGGAAGGGCGGCTCACCGCGCTGGTCTCGACCGCCTACCTCGACGAGGCGAGCCGCTTCGATCGCCTGGTGCTGATGCACGCCGGGCGCGTGCTCGCCGAAGGGCCGCCGGAGTCGCTGCGCGGCGGCGCGGGCGACCTCGAGGCGGCGTTCGTGGCGCTGCTGGCCGGTGCCGGCGCAACGCCGGAGCCTGCCGCGCCCGACGCCGTCGCGGCGCCCGGCCCGGCCGGGCCGCCGGGCGACGCGATCGACGCGCGCGAGCTCACACGCGACTTCGGCCGCTTTCGCGCCGCCGACCGGGTGTCGTTCTCGGTCCGGCACGGCGAGATCTTCGGCCTGCTCGGCGCCAACGGGGCGGGCAAGACCACCGTGATCAAGATGCTCACGGGCATCCTGCCGCCCAGCGGCGGTGCGGGGGTCGTCGCCGGCGTCGACATGCGCCGCGCCGGCCGGCTCGTGAAGGCCCGCATCGGCTACGTGTCGCAGGTGTTCTCGCTCTACGGCGACCTGAGCGTGGACGAGAACCTGCAGCTCTACGCCGGCATCTACGGCCTCGGCCGGCGCGAGGCCACGCGCCGCGTCGCCGCGCTTCTCGACGCCGGCGGCCTCGCGGCCCGGCAGCACGACCGCGCCGGCGAGCTGCCGATGGGCCTGCGCCAGCGCCTCGCGCTCGCCTGCGCCACCGTGCACGAGCCGCAGGTGTTGTTCCTCGACGAGCCGACCTCGGGGGTCGATCCGCTCGGCCGGCGCCAGTTCTGGGCGCTGCTGCGCCGTCTCGCGCGCGAGAAGGGCACGGCGATCCTGCTGACCACGCATTACATGCTCGAGGCAGAGTACTGCGACCGGCTGGCGCTGATGCATGCCGGCCGCATCGTCGCCGATGCCAGCCCTGCGGCCATGAAGCAGGCGCTGGTGCGCGACGCCGGCGCTCTGCTCGAGGTGGCCGCCGAGCCGCTGCTGCCGGCGCTGCAGGCGCTGCGCGAGGCCGGCTTCCCCGGGGCGGTGCTGCACGGCCGGCGCATCCACGTGCTGGCGCACGACGCCGACGCGGCGCGCGCACGCATCGAGGCCGCCTGCGCCGACGCCGGCCTGCGCCTGCACGACGTCGCGCCGCGCGCGCTGACGATGGAGGACGTGTTCGTGCACCGCGTCCTGGCGCTGGAGCGCTCGGCATGAACCTGCGGCGCGTGCTCACCCTCACGCTCAAGGAGTGGCGCGAGATCCTGCGCGACCCGGTCTACCTGACGCTCGCCTTCGTGATCCCGGTCGTGCTGATGGTGGTGGTCGGCCACGGCATCACGCAGGAGGTCGAGAACGTCGGGCTGGTCGTGCTCGACGAGGACCGCAGCCCGACCAGCCGTGGCTACGTGCAGAGCTTCGTGTCGACGCGCCACTTCCGCCTCGCCGGGCAGGCGCAGGACCTGCGCGAGGCCGACGCGCTGCTCGCGCGGGGCGAGGCGCGCGTGGTGCTGTGGGTCGGCCCGGGTTTCGAGCGCGACCTGCTCGCCGGCCGCCCGGTGGACGTGCAGGCCATCATCGACGGGGCGTTCACCGTCACCGCCCGCACCATCCGCGCCTACCTGGAGGCGATCAACGCGCAGGCCGCCACCGCGATCGCGACGGGCGTGCTGGCGCGCCGGCTGGCGCTGCCGCCGGCCCGGGTGGCGGGGATGCTGCAGCCGCTGCGCCTGAGCGTGCGCTTCCTCTACAACCCGGCGGCGCGCAGCAACCTCACCGTGGCGCCGCCGCTGATGATGCTGGTGCTGCTGCTGGTGCCGCCGCTGCTCACGGCCGTCAGCGTGGTGCGCGAGAAGGAGACCGGCGCGATCTACAACATGGCCAGCTCCACCGTGACGCGGCTGGAGTTCCTGGTCGGCAAGCTGGTGCCGGCGGTCGTGGTCTCGGGCGTCGACGCGTTGCTGCTGTGGCTGATCGCGCACTTCTACTTCGGCGCGCCCTTCCACGGCAGCGCCTGGCAGTTCGCGCTGGCCACGGGGCTGTACGTGCTGGCCACCAGCTCGCTCGGCCTGCTCGTCTCGATCGTCACCCGCACCCAGCAGGCCGCGATCATGATCGCGACCATGACGGCCTTCGTGGTCGCCTTCCAGTTCGCCGGCATGTTCGCCCCGCTCGAGTCGGCAACGGGCGTGGGCCGGGTCGTGGCGAGGCTGTTCCCGGCCAGCTACTACGACACCATCGTGATGGGGGCGTTCCTCAAGGGCATCGGCCTGCCGACGCTGTGGCGCGAGTACCTCGCGCTGGCCCTCTACGGGCTCGTGGTGCTGGGCCTGGCCCACGCGCTCTTCCGCAAGCGGACGCGCACGTGAACGGCCGCCGCTCGCCCGTCGCGGTGTGGCTCGGCCAGGTCGGCATCCTGGTGCGCAAGGAGCTGCTGCAGATCGTGCGCGATCGTGCGCTGCTGCTGTTCACGGTGTACATCTTCACGCTCGACATCCTGCTGGCCGCCGGCAACGCGGGCTTCGACGTGCGTCACGCGCCGATCGGCATCGTCGACCTGGACCGCAGCGCCGCGTCGCGCGAGCTGGTCTACCGCTTCCGTGCGCCGCATTTCGAGGCCCGCCCGCTGAACGCCTCGCCCGACGCTGCCGGACGCCTGCTCGACGAGGGCGCGATCCACGCGCTGCTCGAGATCGGGCCGGGCTTCGAGCGCTCGCTGCAGCGCGGGCAGGAGGCCCCGGTGCAGCTGGTCATCGATGGCAGCAAGGCCACGCTCGGCTACCTGATCGAGAGCTACGGCGAGCGCATCCTGGCGCAGGAGTCGGCCGGCTGGGCCGCGGCCCGTCTGGCGCGCGAAGGGGTGGACGCGCGCAGCCTGCCGCAGGTGCGCCTGCAGCCGCGCACCTGGTACAACGCCGACCTGCGCGAGACCTGGTTCGCTACCATCTCCGAGCTGGTGACGATGATGACCGTCGCGGCGATCTTCCTGCCCGCCGCCGCGCTGATCCGCGAGAAGGAACGCGGCACCATCGAGCAGCTGCTGGTCTCGCCGCTCGCGCCGCTGCAGATCGTGCTGGCCAAGGTGTTCGCGATGACCCTGGTGATGCTCGCCGGCGCCGCCGTGGCGGTCGGCGGCATCATGGTCGGGCTGCTCGACGTGCCGTTCCGCGGCAGCCCGGTGCTGTTCTTCGCGCTGCTGGCGCTGTATGCGGTCACGACGTCCGGCCTCGGCATCGTCGCGGCGACCTTCGCGCGCAACTCCGGCCAGGTGGGCCTGATCGTGCTGCTGATCGTGATGCCGATCCTGTTCCTCTCGGGCTCATGGAACCTGGTCGAGGGCATGCCGGCGTGGCTGCGCGCCGGCATCGAGCTCTCGCCGCTGCGCCACTTCGTGCCGATCGCCTACGGGATCGTCCTGCGCGGCACCGGGCTGGACGCGATCTGGCCGTCGGTGGTGAAGATGCTCGCGCTCGGCACCACGCTGTTCGCCGTCGGCGTCTGGCGCTTCCGGCGCCAGTTCCGCTGAGCCTCGCCGCGCTCGGCCGGGCCGCCGGGCGCGGTGCACTTGCGCTGGCTCAACGGGCCCGGACGGCACCGGTCTAAGGTTCGGCCCCCGACGTCGTCGATGGAGGAGCTGCCATGCCGGCCGAGCACCTGGACGCGATTGCCCGGGCCGTGCGCCACGAGGCGGTGGCGCTCGGACCGCGCGCGCTGCGCGGCGAGCTGGCCCTGCCCGGGCATGCCACCGGCCTGGTGGTGTTCGTGCAGGGCAGCGGCAGCGGGCGCAGCCCGACGCACCGGCACACCGCGCGCTGCCTGCAGCGCGCCGGGCTGGCCACGCTGCGGGTCGACCTGCTGAGCGACGCGGAGGCGCATGACCGCACCAAGGCCTTCGACGTCGAGCTGCTGGCCGAGCGGCTCGGCGAGGTGATCGACTGGGCCGGCAGGCGCGACGACCTGGCCGGCCTGCCGCTGGCGCTGCTGGGGGTCGGCACCGGAGCCTCGGCGGCGTTCCTGGCCGCCGAGCGCCGGCCGCGCCAGGTGGCCGCGGTGGTGTCGCGCAGCGGCCGGCCCGACCTGGCCGACGGCGCGCTCGCCGGCGTGCACGCGCCCGCGCTGCTGCTGGTCGGCGCCGACGACCCGGTGGCGCTCTCGCTGAACCGCGCCGCGTGCACGCGGCTGCCGGGCGAGGCCCGGCTCGAGCTGATCCGCAGCCCCAGCACACCCGCCGGCGCCGCGGGCCCGCCCGACCGCGCCGCCCGCACCGCCGCGGCCTGGCTGGTTTCGCACCTGGCGCCGCCGCGGCAGCTCCGCGTGTCCTGAGGCCAGCTTGCTGAACGAGCACGACCGGCTGGAGCTGCGCGAGGGGCAGCTGCGCGGCATGCTGGAGACCGCCAGCGAAGGCATCGTCGCGGTCGACGAGGCGCAGACGATCGTGATGGCCAACCGAGCCGCGGCGGACATGTTCGGCCGCCGCGTCGACCAGCTGATCGGCGCCGACCTGTCGTGCCTGATCCCGGAGCGCTTCCGCGCACGCCACCGGATCGATCTGGCGGCATTCGGCGACGCCGAGGCGCCGGCGCGCCGCATGCGCGGGCGCGGCGAGATCCTGGGCCTGCGCGCCGGCGGCGAGGAGTTCCCGCTCGAGGCCGGCATCTCGCAGGCGCACGTGGACGGCAAGCGCCTGTACACGGTGGTGCTGCACGACCTCAGCGAGGAGCGGCGCGCCGCCGCCGTGCTGCACCACAGCGCGCAGATGCTGGCCGCCACCTTCAACGTCAGCAACGTGGGCATGGTCCACATCGACCCGTCCACGCGCCGCTTCGTGGCCGTCAACGCGGCGTTCTGCGCCCTGACCGGCTTCGACGAGGCGGAGCTGCTGGCGATGGGGCCCGACGACCTCAACCATCCCGACGACCGGCTCGACGAGGCCCGTTTCCAGGCGCTGCTGGAGGGCCGGGCCGGCTACCGCTTCGAGAAGCGGCTGGTGCGCAAGGACGGCGGCATTCGCCACGTGCAGCTGGAGGGCAACGTGGTGCGCGACGCCGACGGCCGCGTGCAGCGCGTGGTCGGCGTGCTGCACGACGTGACGGCCCGCCGCGCGGCGGAGGATGCCTTGCGCAGCCGCGACGCGCGCCAGACCTTCCTGGTGCGCCTGAACGACCGGCTGCGGCGGCTCGACGACCCGGTCGCGGTCACCACCGACGCGGTGTGCCTGCTCGGCGAGTTCGTCGGCGCGCAGCGCGTCGGCTACGCCGAGGATGCGGGCGACGGCGTGACGATCGACGTGACGCAGAGCTACAGCAACGGCGTGCCCGACCTGATCGGGCGATACCGCAACGAGGACTACGGGCCGGCCCTGCTGCAGGCCCTGCGCGCCGGGCGCACCGTGGTACGGCCGGACATCGCCGGCGACGCCTCGCTCGGCGACGCGGAGAAGGCCGCCCATGCGCGGCTGCACCTCGGCGCCAGTGTCGACGTGCCGCTGCTCAAGGGCGGGCGGCTCGCCGCGGTGTTCTTCGTGCACGCCAGCACGGCGCGCCACTGGAGCGCCGACGAGGTGGCGCTGTTCGAGGAGGTGGCCGAACGCATCCGCGCCGACATCGAGCGCACCCGGGCGGAGGCAGCGCTGCGCTCGGCCAAGGCGCAGCTCGAGGCGGCGCTGGCGAGCATGAACGACGCCGTCTTCATCGCCGATGCGGACGGCCGCGTCCTGACCTTCAACGACGCCTTCGTGACCTTCCACCGCTGCCGCGGCCGGGCCGACTGCCCCACGGAGCTGCAGTGCTGGGGCGAGATCGTCGAGGTCTGCTGGCCCGACGGGTCGCCTGCGTCGCCCGAGCACTGGGCCGTGCCGCGGGCGCTGCGCGGCGAGACCGGCAGCAACGTCGAGTACGTGCTGCGGCGCAGGGACAGCGGCGAACGCTGGGTGGGCAGCTACAGCTTCGCGCCGATCCGCGACGCCGCCGGGCGCATTGCCGGCGCGGTGGCGAGCGCGCGCGACGTGACCGAGTTCAAGCGCATGCACGCCGAGCTGCAGGCCTCGCACGCCGAGCTGCAGCGGCTGCTCGACGCGCGCGAGGGCGTGCAGGAGCGCGAGCGGCTGCGCATCGCGCGCGAGCTGCACGACGACATGCAGCAGAGCCTGGCCGCCGTGCTGATGGAAGCCACCGTCGTGCGGGAGTCGCTCGGCCACGCCGACCCGGGCGCGGCGGAAGCGCTGGCGCGCATCGAGCACGCCACCGAGCAGGCCATCGCCTCGGCGCGCCGCATCATCCACGACCTGCGCCCGCAGGCGCTCGAGGAGTTCGGCCTGGTGGCCGCGCTCGAGAACCTGGCGGCGCAGTTCAGCCAGCGCACCGGCATCGCGTGCCGCGTGGACGCGAGCGGACTGGCCGCGGCCGACGAGGCGCGTCTGGTGCCGCAGGGCACCTGCCTCTACCGCGTGGCGCAGGAGGCGCTGAACAATGTCGCCAAGCACGCCCACGCCAGCACCGTGCAGGTCACGCTGGCCAGCCGGGCGCCGCAACAGCTGCTGCTGTCGGTGGCCGACGACGGCATCGGCATCGCGGCGGGCAGCGAACATCGGCACGGCGCCTTCGGCCTGATCGGCATGCGCGAGCGGCTGCGCGCGGCGGGCGGCACGCTGCAGGTGCACAGCCCGCCGGGCGGCGGGACGACGCTCGATGCGCAGGTGCCGCTGGCGCCGCCCGAGCACCGGCCGGGGAGGTGATCAGGCGCAATCGGCACCGACCCGCGGCGCGCATGATGGACACGAAGTGCAGTCATGTGGGTTGCGGGCCATGCCGATGCGGGTGCTGCTGGTCGATGATTCACGCCAAGTCCAGGCGGCGCTGCGGGCGCTGCTGTCGCGGGCGCCAGAGGTCGTCGTCGTCGGTGGCGCGGAAGACTGTGCCGGTGCGCTGGCGCTGATCGAGGACCGGGCACCCGACCTGGTGGTGCTCGACGTGGAGCTCGCGCATGGCGATCGCGGCTACGACCTGCTGCGCTGCATCCGCAGCCGGCACCCGCGGCTGCGGGTGGTCGTGCTGTCCAACTTCGGCTGGGAGGCGATGCGCAAGCCCTTCATCGATGCCGGGGCGCAGGCCTATTTCGACAAGGCGCTCGAGTTCCGCCAGGCCATCGACTGGATCCGCGAGCGCGCGGGTGCCGGCACGGGCAGCCCCGAAGGCCGCGCTTGAGCGAACGCAACGCGTGCTGCGGCCGGCTGCCTAGAGTGGTCTGCGGCCCGTGGGGCCGAACAATGCTTGCGCAGACGAGTCATGGCTTCCATCAGACGCTTCGAACCCGTGGACGACTGGCTTCGAACGCGCCTGCGCGAGTCGGTCCGAGAGGAGAAGCAGACCCAGGGCAACGGCGAGCGTGTGCTGACGCGCGAGAACGCCAGGGGAACGACGCTGGCGATCTCGTGACGGCACCCCGGCGGGGCCAGGAGGAGCGACGATGACGCATGCAGGCGAGCGGGCCGGTCCGGACCCGGCGCACCCGGACGACGCGGGCGAGGGCGAGCACATCGTCGAGCGCCCCGATGGTTTCCATTGGACCGCGCCCGACGGCCGCCAGGAGTTCGGCCCCTTCCCGACACGCGAGGAAGCGCTGGCCGACATGATCGACTCGGCCGACGAGCAGGCGCCCGAGCCGGGCGAGACGCTGCAGGAGGCGGAAGGCGAGGTCGGCATGGCCGACTGGATCGACCCGGAAACCGGCGAGCCGGCCGAGGGCGGCTGCCCGCCGCACCTCGCACCGGAGTGAACGCCGCGTTCGGCGTGCCTCAGACGCCCAGGCAGCCGGCCAGGGCCGGGTCGTCGGCGACCTGGCGCGCCGCGCCGCTCAGCGCCACCTGGCCCTTCTGGAGCACCACAGCGCGGTCGGCGTGGGCGAGCACCTTGCGCCAGTCGCGGTCGACGATGAGGGTCGCGATGCCGCTGGCGCGGATCTCGCCGATCACGCGCCAGATCTCGGCCACGATCAGCGGCGCGAGGCCTTCGGTGGCCTCGTCGAGGATGATCAGCTCGGGGTGGGTCATCAGCGCCCGGCCGATCGAGAGCATCTGCTGCTCGCCGCCAGAGAGCTGCGCGCCGAGATTGGCGAGGCGCTCCTTCAGACGCGGGAAGGTGGCCAGCACGCGCTCGAAGTCCCAGTCCTGGCGGCCATCGCGGCCGGGGCGCGCGGCCATCACCAGGTTCTCGCGCACGCTCAGGTTCGGGAACACGCCGCGGCCCTCGGGCACGTAGGCCACGCCCAGGCGCGCCACCTCGTGCGGCTTCGCGCGCGCCGCGTCCTGGCCCTGGATCTGGATGCGGCCCTCGCGCTGCGCCACATGGCCGAGCAGGCTGCGGATCAGCGTGCTCTTGCCCATGCCGTTGCGGCCCAGCAGGCCGACGGTCTCGCCGCGGCGGATCTGCAGGTCCACGCCGTGCAGCACGTGGCTCGAGCCGTACCAGGCGTGCACGCCCTGGGCGTCGACGATCACCTCTGCATGCATCAATGCTCTCCCAGGTAGGCCACCTGCACGGCGCGGTTGGTGCGGATCGCCGCCGGAACGTCGCTCGCGATCACCTCGCCGTTGACCATCACCGTGATGCGGTCGGCGATGCGGAACACCGCGTCCATGTCGTGCTCCACGAGCAGGATCGCGTGGCTGGCCCTCAGCGCGGCCAGCAGCGCCAGCATGCGCTCGGTCTCCTCGGCGCCCATGCCGGCCAGCGGCTCGTCGAGCAGCAGCACCTGCGGCGCGGTGGCCAGGCACATCGCGATCTCCAGCTGGCGCTTCTGGCCGTGCGAGAGCAGCCCGGCGGGGCGCTCGAGCACGTCCTCGAGACCGGCCTGCGCGGCGGCGGCGCGCGCGGCGCCGTTGCTGGCCGTGCATCGATCGGCGCGCTGCCACCAGGCCCAGGGCCGCGGCGTGCGCGCCTGGGCGGCGAGGCGGCAGTTCTCGGCCACCGTGAAGCTCGGGTAGATGGTGTTGCGCTGGTAGCTGCGGCCGAGGCCGGCGCGGGCGCGCCGGGGCTGCGTCCAGCCGGTGACGTCCTGCCCGAGCAGCTCGACCGTGCCGTTCGAGGGTTCGATCTCGCCCGAGAGCATGTTGATCAGCGTGGACTTGCCGGCGCCGTTGGTGCCGATCACCGCATGCACCTCGCCGCGGGCGAGCGCGAGCGAGACGCCGTTCACCGCGGTGAGGCCGCCCCAGCGGCGCGTCAGGCCCTGGCCGCGCAGCAGCACGTCGGTGTTCATGGCGCCACCTCCGTCGGCACGCCGGCGCGGGGGCCGAGCAGGCGCCCGGCGAGCCGCTCGCGCCACTGTCCGGGCAGGCCCACCAGCCCGCGCGGCAGCAGCGCCACGCAGGCGATGATGGCCAGCCCGAGGCCCAGGTGCCAGTGCTTGGCGAAGGCGCCGAAGATCGCCTCGCTCTTGAAGAACTCCTGCAGCAGCGCGAACGCGAACGCGCCGATCAGCGCGCCGCGCAGGTGGCCGATGCCGCCCAGGATCACCATGATCAGCACCGCACCGGAGTGGTGCCAGCTCATCAGCTCGGGGTTCACGAAACCGTCCTTCACCGCGAACAGGAAACCCGCCAGCCCGGCGATCGCGCCCGAGAGCGTGAACGCGGCGAGCTTGTACGGGTAGGTGGAGAAACCGGTGGCGCGCATGCGCTGCTCGTTGACGCGGATGCCGGCCAGTGCCCGGCCGAAGCGCGAGCGCAGCAGCACCGCGAGGAACACGAAGGTCGCCACCAGGCAGGCCAGCGTGAAGCCGTACATCACGAGGCCGTCGTCGAGGTCGCGTCCCGGCCACAGCAGCGGCTTGGTGTAGAGGTAGATGCCGTCGGTGCCGCCGCCCAGCGGCGTGTCGTGCACCACGTAGTAGGCCATCTGCGCGAACGCGAGCGTGACCATGATGAAGTACACGCCCTTGGTGCGCAGCGAGAGCGCCCCCACCGCCAGCGCATACAGCGCCGCGGCGGCGAGGCAGGCCGGCAGCAGCCACCATGCCGAGGGCGAGCCGCTCTCCGGCGAGAGCAGCACCGCCGCATACGCGCCGATGCCGAAGAAGCCCGCCTGGCCGAAGCAGACGAGCCCGGTGCCGCCGACCAGCAGCTCGAGGCTGAGCGCGAAGATCGCGTACACCATGATCTTGGTGACGAGGTCCAGCGCGTAGGGGCCGGCGAGCAGCGGCAGCAGCGCGAGCGCGCCGAAGCACGCCAGGACGAAACCGAGTCGACCATGCATGGAATTCGCTCCTGATGAGATCAAGCGAACACCGCGGAACCGGCTTTGCCGGGCCGCTGGTGTTGCCCCCTCGAGGGGGAGGCGGCCGCAGGCCGCTTCGGGGGTGGTCATAGTCATCCCGCCTTGAAGAGGCCGTCGGGTTTCCAGAGCAGGATCAGCGCCATCAGCACGTAGACCAGCACGCCGGCCGCCTGCGGCAGCAGCACCTTGCCGAAGGTGTCCACCGCGCCGATCAGCAGCGCCGCCAGCAGCGCGCCGCGGATCGAGCCGATCCCGCCGATCACGACCACCACGAAGCAGACGATCAGCACCGAGTTGCCCATGCCCGGGTAGACCGAGGACACGGGCGCCGCGACCATGCCCGCGAGCACCGCGATCGCGACGCCGGCCGCGAACACGACGCGGTACAGGAACTTGATGTCGATGCCCAGGCTCTGCACCATCTCGCGGTTGGTGCTGCCGGCGCGGATCATCATGCCCAGCCGGGTGCGCGTGAACACCAGGTACATGCCGAGCGCGAGCAGCAGGCACACGGCCGAGATGAAGAGACGGTAGACCGGGTAGGTCATCACGTCGCCGAGCGGCAGGCTGCCGGTGAGGATCTCCGGCGGCTGCACGCCGTGCACGTCGTCCCCCACGGCGAGCGAGCGCAGTTCCTCGAACACCAGGATCAGCCCGTAGGTCATCAGCACCTGCTGCAGGTGCTCGCGCTCGTAGAGGAAGCTGAAGAAGGCCCACTCGAGCACGTAGCCGAGGATCACCGCGAGCACCAGCCCGACCGCGAGCGTGGCGAAGAAGCCGCCGCCGAAGGTGCCGCCGACGATCGGCGCCAGCGCGTAGGCCATGTACGCGCCGATCATGTAGAAGCTGCCATGGGCGAGGTTGATGACGCCCATGATCCCGAAGATCAGCGTCAGGCCGCTGGCCACGAGGAACAGCAGCAGGCCGTACTGCAGGCTGTTCAGGCACTGGATCAGGAAGGTGGCGATATCCATCGGCAAAGCCTCCCCCGGACCGCGGCGCGAGCGCCGCGGTTCAGGCAGTTGTCTCGGGGTGGGTGCTTAGAGCTTGCAGCCGCGGCCGGGGTCGGCCAGAGACTTCGAAGCCACGCTCACCAGCTTGTTCTCCTTGCCGCTCACCTGGCGCAGGTAGATGTCCTGCACCGGGTTGTGCGCCTTGGAGACGCTGAAGGCGCCGCGCGGGCTGTCGATCTTCGCCTTCTCGATCGCCGCGGCGATCTCGGCCTTCTTGCTCGTGTCGCCCTTCACCGCGGCCAGGCCGATGCCGAGCATCTGCGCCGCGTCGTAACCCTGCACCGCGTAGACGTCGGGCTGCAGCTTGAAGCTCTTCGCGTAGGCGAGGCGGAAGGCGTTGTCCTTCGGCGTGCCCAGGCTGTCGGCGTAGTGCAGCGTGGTCAGCAGGCCGTCGGCATCGACACCTTGCGCTTCCAGCGTGCCGTCGGTCAGGAAACCGGCGCCGTAGAGCGGGATGTTCTTCTTCAGGCCCGCCGCGGCGTAGTCCTTGACGAACTTGACCGCGCCGCCGCCGGCGAAGAAGGTGTAGACCGCATCCGGCTTCGCGGCCGCGATCTCGGTCAGCAGCGCCTGGAACTCGACGTTCGGGAAGGGCAGCGACAGTTCCTTCACCACCTGGCCGCCGGCCTTCTCGAAGGCCTCCTTGAATCCGCGCACCGATTCGTCGCCGGCAGCGTACTTCCAGGTGATGGTCACCACCTTCTTGTGGCCCTTCTTCGCCACCACCTCGCCCATCGCGTAGCCCGGCTGCCAGTTCGAGAACGAGCTGCGGAAGATGTTGGGCGCGCACATCGGGCCGGTCACCGCGTCGGCGCCGGCGTTGGGCACCACGAGCAGCGTGCCGGTCTCCTTCGCGACCTTGGCCATGGCCATCGCCACGCCGCTGTGCACCGTGCCGACGAGCACGTCGACGTTGTCGCGCTTGATCAGCTTGTTGACGTTGTCGGTGGCCTTGGCCGGATCGCTCTCGTCGTCGACCTTGACGAACTCGACCTCGCGGCCGCCGAGCTTGCCGCCCTGTTCGGTGACGTGGAGCCGGAAGCCGTTCTCGATCGCCGTGCCGAGCGCGGCGAAGGTGCCGGTGGCCGGCAGCATCAGGCCGACCTTGAGCTTGCCGGTGCTCTGGGCCTGGGCGACGGGGGAGGCGAGGGCGGCGGCGAGCAGCGCTGCAGTGCGGACGGTCTTCAAGCGGGGTCTCCTTGGGTGTGTCGTGCGAGGAAGCGGGTGGCGCTGTCGATCAGCGCCGCGGGCTGGTCGCGGTGCGGCGAGTGGCCGCAGTCGGGCAGCTCGAGCAGTTCGGTCTGCGGCACGCGGCGCGCGATGCCGCGGATCTGCTCGAGCGTGCCGTACTCGTCGTCCAGGCCCTGCACCGCCAGCAGCGGGCAGGCGATCGTGCGGATCTCCTCCTCGATCGACCACTGCCTGAACGGCGGGTGCAGCCAGATGTCGTTCCAGCCCCAGAAGGCGGAATCCGGGTCGTCGTGGTATTTCGCCAGGCGGGCCTTCAGGTCCGTCGTCCGGTAGGCCTCGCGCGCCTGGGCGATGCTGGTGACGGACAGGTCCTCGACCAGGATGTGCGGCGCCAGCACGATCGCGCCGGCCACGCGGTCGGGGAAGGCTGCGGCGTGCAGCAGCGCGATCGAGCCGCCGTCGCTGTGGCCGAACAGCCAGGGCCGGTCGCGCGCCGCGTCGATGTCGAGCGCGGCCAGCAGCGCCGGCAGCACCTGCTGCGCCTGGCGGTGCATGAAGTCCAGGCCCCAGGCCTCGTCGCGTTCACGCGGGGTCGAGCGGCCGTAGCCGGGGCGCGAGTAGACGAGGCCGCGGCAACCGGCAGCGTCGCACAGGCGCTGCGGGAAGTCCTTCCACATCGACAGCGAACCGAGGCCTTCGTGCAGGAACACGAGCAGCGGTGCCTGGCGCCGCTCGCGTGCGATCCAGGCATGTTCGATCCTGACCGGGCGCCCCGCCCAGTCGATCTCGACGAAGGCGCTCACTTCGACCCTTCGAGTTCGCGCAGCTTGAAGCGCTGGATCTTGCCGGTGGCCGTCTTCGGCAGGTCGGTGACGAACTCGATCTGGCGCGGGTACTTGTAGGGCGCCAGCTTGTCCTTCACGAAGGCTTTCAGCTCGGCGTCGGTGGCCTGCGCGCCGGCCTTCAGCACGACGAAGGCCTTGGTCTTGGTCAGGCCTTCGGCATCGGGCACGCCGATCACCGCGGCCTCGAGCACCGCCGGGTGCTGCACCAGCGTGGCCTCCACCTCGAAGGGCGAGACGTAGATGCCGCTGACCTTCAGCATGTCGTCGCTGCGGCCGCCGTAGGTGTAGCTGCCGTCGGCGTTGCGGATGTACTTGTCGCCGCTCTTCGTCCAGCCGCCCTGGAAGGTCTCGCGGGTCTTCTGGCGGTTGCCCCAGTACATCATCGCGGCGGACGGGCCGTGGATGTAGAGGTCGCCGGGTTCGCCGTCGGGCACGGGCCCGCCATCGTCGCCGCGCAGCTCGATCCGGTAGCCGGGCACCGGCCAGCCGGTGGTGCCGTAGCGCACGTGATCGGGCCGGTTCGAGATGAAGATGTGCAGCATCTCGGTGGAGCCGATGCCGTCGACGATGTCGATGCCGAAGTGCGCCTTGAAGCGCTCGCCGAGTTCGGCCGGCAGGGCTTCACCGGCCGACGAGACGAGTCGCAGCGCGACATCGCTCCTGTTCGGCAGGCTCGGGCTGGCGAGCATGCCGGCGAAGCCGGTCGGCGCACCGTAGAAGACGGTCGGCTTGACGCCGCCCACGCCGCCGGTCCAGCGCTTGAAGGTCGCATCCGGTGTCGGCCGCTCGGCCATCAGGATCACCGTGGCGCCCACCGAGAGCGGGAAGCTCAGCGCGTTGCCCAGGCCGTAGGCGAAGAAGAGCTTGGCGGCGGAGAAGCAGACGTCGTCCTCGCGCAGGTCGAGCACGCCGCGGCCGTACAGCTCGGCGGTCCAGTACGGGTTGCCGTGCGAATGCACCGTGCCCTTGGGGCGGCCGGTGGAGCCGGAGGAGTAGAGCCAGAAGGCCGGGTCGTCCGGGCTGGTGGCCGCGGGCTTGGCCGAGGGCACCTGGGCGGCCAGGAAGGTCTCGAACTCCACCTCGGCCGGGTGCAGCGGTGCGACCGGGCGCGAGACGATCACCTTCGTGACCTCGTGGTCCGACTTGATCATCGCCGCGGTCAGCGCCGGCAACAGCGCGCCGGAGACCAGCACCGCCTGGGCGCGCGAATGCTCCAGCATGTAGGCGTAGTCGTCGGCGGTCAGCAAGGTGTTGACGGCCACCGGCACCAGGCCGGCGTACATCGCGCCGAGAAAAGTCACCGGCCAGTCGTTCACGTCCTGCATCAGCAGCAGCACACGCTCCTCGCGCTTCAGCCCCAAGCCGCGCAGGCCGGCGGCGAGGCGGCGCACACGCTCGTCGAGCGCGCCGTAGCTCAGGCTGCCGAGGTCGTCGACATAGGCGGCCTTGGCCGCGCGGCCGGTGTTGAGCGCCAGCAGGTGGGCGGCGAAGTTGAAGGTCTCGGGCGGCGGCGTGACGCCGGTGGCTTCGAGTTCGGACATGGTGTGTCTCCTCGGATTCGAATGGCTCAGCCGGCCAGCGCGGCCAGCACGGCGCTGCCGGCCTGGATGGCGGCGCGGCGGTGGTAGAAGTTCAGGGCCCGCAGTCCGCCGAGTTCCTCGCCGCCGCCGGCGCGGCCGGGTCCGCCGTGCAGCGACTGCGGCATCACGTTGCCGTGGCCGGTGTGCTGCGCGGCGACGTCGGGGGAGACCGCGTGCACCCGGCCATGCCAGGCGGCGAGTTCGACGGCGGCATGCGCCAGCTCGGCCGGCCGGCTGCCGTAGAGCGAGGCCACCAGCGAGCCCTGGCCGCGCTGCACGAGTTGCAGCGCATGGGCCAGGTCGCGGTAGGGCAGCAGGGTGGCGACCGGGCCGAACACCTCGACGTCGTGCACGAGTGGCGCGGCATCGGGGTCGCGCGCGCCGAGCAGCGTCGGGCCGACGCAGCAGGCCACGGCCGGGTCGGCATCGACGATCGAATGCGTCGCGCCGTCGTGCAGCACCGCGGTCTGCGTCTTCAGCGTCGCGAGCCCTTCGCGCACGGCGGCGAGTTGCGCGCGGCTGACCAGCGCGCCCATGCGCACCGACTCGTTGCGCGGGTTGCCGACGCGGGTCTTCGCCAGGCGCGCCGAGATCGCCTCGGCTGCCGCACCGTACAGCGCCTCGGGCACCAGCACGCGGCGGATCGCGGTGCACTTCTGGCCGGACTTCTGCGTCATCTCGCGCGCGACTTCCTTGACCAGCAGCTCGAAGGCCTCGCTGCCCGGCGCATGGTCGGGCAGCAGCAGCGCCGAGTTCAGGCTGTCGGCCTCGATGTTGACGCGCACCGAGCGCTGCACGATCGCCGGGTGCGAGCGGATCAGCGCGGCCGTCTCGGCCGAGCCGGTGAAGGAGACCACGTCGAAGGGCTGCAGCGGGTCGAGCAGCCCTGCCGAGCTGCCGCAGATGACCGACAGCGCGCCCGGCGGCAGGATGCCGGCATCGACCACGTCCTGCACCATGCGCTGCGTCAGCCAGGCCGTCGCGGTGGCGGGCTTGACGATCACCGGCACGCCGGAGAGCAGCGCCGGGCCGGCCTTCTCCCACAGACCCCAGCTCGGGAAGTTGAAGGCGTTGATGAAGAGCGCCACGCCCTGCGTCGGCACGAGCAGGTGCTGCGACTGGAACCCGCCGTCCTTGCTGAGCCTGGCGGCCTCGCCGTCGACCAGGAAACGCCCATTTCCAGACGTTTGGCCGAGCGTCTCGCCCAGCTTGGCGTAGGTGGCGAGCGTGTAGATGCCGCCGTCGATGTCCACCGCCGAGTCGTTCTTCACCGTGCCGCTGTTGGCAGTGGCGATCTGATCGTAGGCGTCGCGGTTCGCCTGCAGCACCTTCACCATTGCGGCCAGCAGCGCGCCGCGTTCGCGGTAGCTGAGGGCACGCAGTGCCGCGCCGCCCTGCTCGCGGGCGAAGGCGAACGCGGCAGGGAGGTCGAGCCCGGTCGAATCCACGCGCACGAGATCGGTGCCGAGCACCGGGTCGAACAGCGGCGTTCCGGCGCCGGTGCCGGCCTGCCAGCGGCCGGAGACGAAGTTCTTCAGAAGCTCGGTCATGTGTCAGGCCTTGGTGAAGTCGATGCGGCCTTCCGGCAGCAGGTAGAGCACGAGCGCGCGGCCCTGCGAGACGGTGGGGCGGTGCGCGCTGCCCGGCGGCATCACCAGCCAGCCGGCGGGGCGGCCGTCGAAGCGGGCCTCGGGGTCGATCGGCATGATCAGGTCGATCTCGCCGGTCGGGTGCACATGGTGCGGGCCGGCGATGTCCTGCATGTCGACGACGTCGACGGAGAAGCCGTGCAGGTCCGGCGCCGGCTTGAAGATGCGGCCGTAGCGGATGCCGCCACCCTCGCGGTTGGCCAGCCAGCCTTCGGCCACGCCGGCGCGGCAGCTCTCGGCGAGTGCCGCGAAGCTGGCGCTGCCGGCGCCGTGCTCGTGGTTCAGCCAGGCGTCGAGGTCGGCGTCGAGCGGCCGGCCGGCGATCTGCGCGGTCAGCGCCGCGATCTGGGCGCGGAAGGTGTCGGGCGACATGGCTGGTCCTTTGTCAGGCTTGTACGCACCCAATGGATGCAGTATTGTGCGTGCCAGGACTTTAGGGTTCGACCCTCACCATGTCAAGCACTATATTGCCTGTACCCGGGTTAGCCCCTAGCGGCCCTGCCGAGGCGCCGCAGGCGGCGGACGCGACCGAAGAAGAGAAGAACCCGTTCCTCGTGGCGTTGGGGGAACGTGTGCGCTCGCTCAGGGCGCGGCGGGGCATGACGCGCAAGGCGGTGTCGCTGGCGGCCGATGTGTCCGAGCGCCACCTCGCCAACCTGGAGTACGGGGTCGGCAATGCGTCCATCCTCGTGTTGCTGCAGGTGGCGCAGGCGCTGCAGTGCTCGCTGGCCGAGCTGCTCGGCGACGTGACCACCTCCTCGGCCGAATGGCTGCTGATCCGCGAACTGCTCGAGCGCCGCGACGAGGCGACGCTGCGCCGCGTGCGCGAGGCGATCGGCACGATGCTCGGCACCGGCGGCGCCAATGCACGCGGCCAGCGCAGCCCGCGGGTGGCGCTGATCGGCCTGCGCGGCGCGGGCAAGTCCACCCTCGGGCAGATGCTGGCGGAGGACCTGGGCTTCCCGTTCGTCGAGCTGAGCCGCGAGATCGAGAAGTTCGCCGGCTGCTCGATCTCGGAGATCCAGGCCCTGTACGGGCAGAACGCCTACCGGCGCTACGAGCGGCGTGCGGTGGAAGAGGCGATTCAGATCTACCCCGAGGCGGTGATCGCCACGCCCGGCGGTCTGGTGTCCGATGCCGCCACCTTCAATCTGCTGCTGGCGCACTGCACCACGGTCTGGCTGCAGGCGGATCCGGAGGACCACATGAAGCGCGTGATCGCCCAGGGCGACATGCGCCCGATGGCCGACAGCAAGGAGGCGATGGAGGACCTGAAGGTCATCCTGGCCGGCCGCGCGGCCTTCTATTCCAAGGCCGAGTTCCGCCTCGACACCAGCGCGCAGGCACTGGAACCGACCTTCGCGGAGCTGCGCCGGCTGGTGCGCGGCGCACTGCAGCTGCAGGGGTAAACCCGAATCAAAGAATATGCACTGTACTGCTTGACCTCCCGCAGATGCATGCACTATGATGCGTACAACGCGTCACCAAACATGCACCGCGCTGCGTAACCTGAGGAGCCCCACCGTGAGCCAAGCCCCCCGCGTCGACTACCAGACCCATCCGTCCCAGTACAAGCACTGGAAGCTGAAGTTCGAGGGCCCGGTCGCCACGCTGGCGGCTGACTTCGACGAGAACGCCGGCCTGCGCCCCGGCTACAAGCTCAAGCTGAACAGCTACGACCTCGGCGTCGACATCGAGCTGAACGACGCCATCAACCGCATCCGCTTCGAGCACCCCGAGGTGCGCACGGTGGTCGTCACCAGCGCGAAGGACCGCGTGTTCTGCTCCGGCGCCAACATCTTCATGCTGGGCGTCAGCAGCCACGCCTGGAAGGTGAACTTCTGCAAGTTCACCAACGAGACGCGCAATGGGCTGGAAGACTCTTCCAAGCACAGCGGCCTGAAGTTCCTCGCCGCGGTCAACGGCGCCTGCGCCGGCGGCGGCTACGAGCTGGCGCTGGCCTGCGACGAGATCATCCTGGTCGACGACCGCAGCAGCGCCGTCAGCCTGCCCGAGGTGCCGCTGCTGGGCGTGCTGCCGGGCACCGGCGGCCTGACCCGCGTGACCGACAAGCGCAAGGTGCGCCACGACCTGGCCGACATCTTCTGCACCACGACCGAAGGCGTGCGCGGCCAGAAGGCCAAGGAATGGCGCCTGGTCGACGACATCGCCAAGCCGGCGCAGTTCGCCGCCAAGGTGCAGGAGCGCGCGCTGCAGCTCGCGCAGCGCAGCGACCGCCCGGCCGACGGCAAGGGCGTGGCGCTGACGCCGATCGACCGCAGCATCGAGGCCGATGCGCTGCGTTATCCGAACGTGACGGTCGAGATCGACCGCGCCGGCCGCACCGCCACCTTCACTGTCAAGGCACCGAGCGGCCCGCAGCCGAGCACGCCGGCGCAGATCGTCGAGTCCGGCGCCGCCTGGTACCCGCTGGCGCTGGCCCGCGAGCTGGAGGACGCGATCCTGTCGATGCGCACCAACGAGCTCGACATCGGCACCTGGCTGATCAAGACCGAGGGCGACGCCGCCGCCGTGCAGGCGATGGACGTGGTGCTGCTGGCGAACCAGAACCACTGGCTGGTGCGCGAAACCATCGGTCTGCTGCGCCGCACGTTCAGCCGGCTCGACGTGTCGTCGCGTTCGCTGTTCGCGCTGATCGAGGCGGGCTCGTGCTTCGCCGGCAGCTTCCTCGAGCTGGCGCTGGCCTGTGACCGCAGCTACCACCTGGCGCTGCCGGACGACGAGGCCAAGGCGCCGAAGGTCACCGTGGGCGAGGTCAACTTCGGCCTCTACCCGATGGTCACCGGCCAGAGCCGCCTCGCCCGCCGCTTCTACGACGAGGCGCCGGCGATGGAGGCCGTGCGCGCGAAGCTCGGCCAGCCGCTCGATGCGGATGCGGCCTACGCGCTGGGCCTCGTGACCAGCAACCCGGACGACATCGACTGGGCCGACGAGACCCGCATCGCGATCGAGGAGCGCGTGGCGATGAGCCCGGACGCGCTCACCGGCATGGAAGCCAACCTGCGCTTCAACGGCCCCGAGAACATGTTCACCCGCGTGTTCGGCCGGCTGACCGCCTGGCAGAACTGGATCTTCCAGCGGCCCAATGCGGTCGGCGAGAAGGGCGCGCTGAAGGTCTACGGCAAGGGCGAGAAGGCCGCCTTCGACTGGAACCGCGTCTGAACAGAGTCACCAAGGAACGAGACATGAGCACGATCGACTACAGCGAGAAGATCCCCAACAACGTCAACCTCGCCGAGGACCGCACGCTCAAGCGCGCGCTCGAGCAGTGGCAGCCGAACTACCTCGACTGGTGGAACGACATGGGGCCCGACGGCTCGCAGAACTTCGACGTCTACCTGCGCACCGCGGTCAGCGTCGACCCGCAGGGCTGGGCGCAGTTCGGCCACGTGAAGATGCCCGACTACCGCTGGGGCATCTTCCTGAACCCGGCCGAGAAGGACCGCAAGATCCACTTCGGCGACCACAAGGGCGAGGACGCCTGGCAGGACGTGCCCGGCGAGTACCGCGCCAACCTGCGCCGCATCATCGTCACGCAGGGCGACACCGAGCCGGCCTCGGTGGAGCAGCAGCGCCACCTCGGCCTGACCTGCCCGAGCCAGTACGACCTGCGCAACCTGTTCCAGGTGAACGTCGAGGAAGGCCGCCACCTGTGGGCCATGGTCTACCTGCTGCACAAGTACTTCGGCCGCGACGGCCGCGAGGAGGGCGAGGCCCTGCTCGAGCGCCGCTCGGGCCAGACCGACAACCCGCGCATCCTGCAGGCCTTCAACGAGCCCACGCCGGACTGGCTGTCGTTCTTCATGTTCACCTACTTCACCGACCGCGACGGCAAGTTCCAGCTGTGCGCGCTGGCCGAATCGAGCTTCGACCCGCTCGCCCGCACCACGAAGTTCATGCTGACGGAAGAGGCGCACCACATGTTCGTGGGCGAATCCGGCGTCAGCCGCGTCATCCAGCGCACCTGCGCCGCGATGAACGAGCTGAAGACGGACGACCCGGCCAAGCTGCGCGCCGCCGGCGTGATCGACCTGCCGACCATCCAGCGCTACCTGAACTTCCACTTCTCGGTGACGATCGACCTGTTCGGCGCCGACGAGTCGAGCAACGCCGCGACCTTCTACTCCACCGGCCTGAAGGGCCGCTTCGAGGAAGGCAAGCGCACCGACGACCATGTGCTGAAGGGCCAGACCTACAAGGTGCTCAACGCGGTCGGCGGCAAGCTCGTCGAGAAGGAAGTGCCGATGCTCAACGCGCTCAACGAGGTGCTGCGCGACGACTACATCAAGGACTCGGTCGCCGGCGTCGAGCGCTGGAACAAGGTGATCGAGAAGGCGGGCATCCCGTTCCGGCTGAAGACGCCGCACAAGGCCTTCCACCGCAACATCGGTGCGCTCTCGGGCGTGAAGGTGAGCCCGGACGGCCAGGTGATCAGCGAGGCCGAATGGGCCGCCAAGGTCGACCAGTGGCTGCCCAGCGCCACGGACCGTGCCTTCGTCGCCAGCCTGATGGGCCGCGTCGTGGAGCCGGGCAAGTTCGCCAACTGGATCGCGCCGCCGGTGATGGGCATCAACCGCCAGCCGGTGGAGTTCGACTATGTCCGCTTCAACTGAAGCGCGGCATCATCGAGGCTGACGGCAAGGGGCCCGCGGGCCCCTTGCCTTCGAGGAGACAAGCATGGACATGGCCGCTGAATCGGGTGTGCTCAGGCAGCACCTGATCGACCCCGAGATCTGCATCCGCTGCAACACCTGCGAGGCCACCTGCCCGGTGCAGGCGATCACGCACGACTCGCGCAACTACGTGGTCGACGCGGCCAAGTGCAACCTGTGCATGGCCTGCATCCCGCCGTGCCCGACCGGCTCGATCGACAACTGGCGCATCATGCCGATCGTGCGCGCCTACAGCGTCGCCGAGCAACTGACCTGGGACAGCCTGCCGGCCGAGCTGACGGCCGACGAGCTCGCCGCGCAGGGCGTCGCGGCCGACGCGGCACCGGCCGTGGAGCCGGTGGCGCCGAGCCTGCCCGCCGCCGTGAGCGGGGAGACGGCGTTCAACTCCGCGCAGTACGGTGCGACGCTGCCGCCCTGGTCGGCCGCCCATGCCTACACCAATCTCTACGGGCCGAAGGCGGCGGAGAAGTCGGTCGCGGCCACGGTGGTGGGCAACGTGCGCGTCACCGAGGTCGGCAAGGAGTACGACACGCACCACATCGTGCTCGACTTCGGCGCGATGCCCTTCCCGGTGCTCGAGGGCCAGTCGATCGGCATCGTGCCGCCGGGCACCGACGACGCGGGCCGCACCCACCATGCGCGCCAGTACTCGATCGCCAGCCCGCGCAACGGCGAGCGCCCGGGCTACAACAACGTCTCGCTGACCATCAAGCGCGTGCTGGAGGACCATTCCGGCAAACCCGTGCGCGGCGTGGCGAGCAACTACATGTGCGACCTGAAGGTCGGCGACAAGGTGCAGGTGATCGGCCCGTTCGGCACCAGCTTCCTGATGCCCAACCACCCGAAGAGCCACATCGTGATGATCTGCACCGGCACCGGCAGCGCCCCGATGCGCGCGATGACCGAGTGGCGCCGCCGCCTGCGCGCCAGCGGCAAGTTCGAGGGCGGCAAGCTGCTGCTGTTCTTCGGCGCGCGCACCAAGGAAGAGCTGCCGTACTTCGGCCCGCTGCAGAACCTGCCGAAGGACTTCATCGACATCAACTTCGCGTTCAGCCGCACGCCGGGCCAGCCGAAGCGGTACGTGCAGGACCTGATGCGCGAGCGTGCTGCCGACCTCGCGCCGCTGCTGGCCGACTCGAACGCCTTCTTCTACGTCTGCGGCCTGAAGGCGATGGAGGAGGGCGTGGTGCTGGCGCTGCGCGACGTCGCCAAGCAGGCCGGGCTGGACTGGGACACGGTCGGCGCGGCCATGAAGACCCACGGCCGGCTGCATCTGGAGACCTACTGATGGTGTCGGTGGTCGTCACCCGTCCCGCGCCGGGGGTGGCGCGGGTCACGATGAGCCGCCCGGCCGTCTTCAACGCCTTCGACGAGGCGATGATCGGCGAGCTCGACGCGGCCTTCGCATCGCTCGCGGACGACCCGGCCGTGCGCGTGATCGTGCTGGCCGGCGAGGGCAGGCATTTCAGCGCCGGGGCCGACCTGCAGTGGATGCAGCGTGCCAGCGAGGCCACGCCGGAGTGGAACCTCGCGGATGCCCGCCGCTTTGCCGGCATGCTGGCGCGCATCGAAGCCTGCCCCAAGCCCACCGTCGCGCGTGTGCAGGGTGCGGCGCTCGGTGGCGGCGTGGGCCTGGCCTGCGCCTGCGACATCGCGATCGCGGCCGACAACGCGAGCTTCTCGGTCAGCGAGGCGAAGTTCGGCATCCTGCCGGCGGTGATCGGGCCTTACGTCACCAATGCGGTCGGCAAGCGGCAGGCGAAGCGGCTCGCGCTGAGCACCACGCGCATCGCCGCCGCCGAGGCGCTGGCGATCGGTCTGGTGCAGCAGGTCGTCGCCGTCGACGCACTCGACGGCGCGGTCGACACCACGGTGCAGGAGCTGCTCGCCGGAGGGCCGGCGGCGCAGCGCGAGATCAAGCAGCTGTTCGCGCAGCTCGCCGTCGGGCCGATCACGCCCGAGGTGCGCGAGCTGACCGCGCAGACCATCAGCCGCGTGCGCGGCACCGACGAAGCGCGCGAGGGCTTCGCCGCCTTCCTGGCCAAGCGGCCGGCGAACTGGATCCCGCAATGACGCAGAAGAACCTCGGTGGCGCCACCGTCACGGTGATCGGCGCCGGCATCATGGGCGTGGGCATCGCGCAGGTGGCGGCGCAGGCCGGCCATGCGGTGCGCCTGTACGACGCGCGCGAAGGCGCCGCGGCCGACGCGAAGAAGAAGCTCGCCGCCACGCTCGACGGCCTGGCGGCCAAGGGCAAGCTCGCGCCCGAGGCGGCGCAGGCCACGCTGGCGCGCATCGAGCCGATCGGCGCGCTGGGCGAGGCGCAGGGCAGCGCGCTGGTGGTCGAGGCGATCGTCGAGAACCTGTCCGTCAAGCGCACGCTGCTGATGGAGCTGGAGGCGATCGTCGATGCCGACTGCGTGCTCGCCACCAACACCTCGTCGATCTCCGTCACCGCGCTGGCCAATGGCCTGACGCGGCCGCAGCGGCTCGTGGGCATGCATTTCTTCAACCCGGTGCCGCTGATGAAGCTGGTGGAGGTGGTGTCCGGGCTGCACACCGAGGCCGCGGTGGCCGATGCGATCTTCGAGCTGAGCAAGGCCTGGGGCAAGGTGCCGGTGCACACCCGCTCTACGCCGGGCTTCATCGTCAACCGCATCGCCCGGCCGTATTACGCCGAGACGCTCGCGCTGCTGCTCGAGCGGGCTGCCGAGCCGCAGGTGCTGGACGCCTGCCTGAAGGCGGCGGGTTTCCGCATGGGGCCCTGCGAGCTGATGGACCTGATCGGACACGACACCAACTTCGCCGTCACCCACTCGGTCTACGAGGCCAACTTCTTCGACAAGCGTTATGCGCCCTCGCTGGTGCAGCGCGAGCTGGTCGACGGCGGCCTGCTCGGGCGCAAGAGCGGGCGCGGCTTCTACCGCTACCCCGAGGGCGTTCCGGCGCTGCCGGTGGCGGTGCACGAGGCGCCGGCCACGGCGCGCGAGATCACGGTGCACGGCGACGGGCCGATCGCCGACTGGCTCGAGCAGGCCGCCACCGCGGCGCTCGCCGCGCAGGGCTGGGGCCCGGCGCGCGAACGCGGCTCGGCCTGGACCGGGCTGGCGATCGACGCGGCCCGCCTGGTGCTGACCGACGGTCGTCCGGCGCACGAACTGGCCCGGGCCCTGGGCACGCACGAGGTGGCGGTGTTCGACCGGCCGGTCGTGCTGCCGGTGGCCGCCGGCAGCGCACTCGCCTATGCCGTTCACGACGGTGCGAGCGAGGGCTGGCGCACCCAGGCCGCCGCCTGGCTGGCCGCGCTGGGGGTGACCCCGCTGCCGCTGGCCGACGTGCCGGGCCTGGTGGTGGCGCGTACGGTCGCGATGCTCGTGAACGAGGCGGCCGATGCGGTGCTGCAGGGCGTGTGCATGGCCGAAGGGGCCGACGCGGCGATGAAGCTCGGCGTCAACTACCCGGCCGGGCCGTTCGAGTGGCTGGCGCGCTGGAGCGTGGCCGGCGTGGCCGGCGTGATCGCGGCGCTGGACACCACCTACCGCGGCGAACGCTACCGCGTCAGCCCCTGGCTGCAGCGGCGCGCCGCATGAGGTTCGCCGAGTTCCAGGCCGGCCAGGTGATCGAGGCCGGGCCCTACCTGCTGAGCGAGTCGGACCTGCTTGCCTTTGCGCGCGAGTGGGACCCGCAATGGTTCCACACCGATCCCGACGCGGCGGCACGGGGCCGTTTCGGCGGCCTGATCGCCAGCGGCTGGCAGACCTGCGGCATCGCGATGCGACTGGCCGTGCAGGCGGCGCTGGAGGGTTCGGAGTCGTTCGCCTCGCCGGGCGTTGAGAAGATCCGCTGGCCGCACCCGGTGCGCCCGGGTGATGCCCTGCGGCTGCGCGCCACGATCATCGAGGCGCGCCGCTCGCGCACCCAGGGCAGCCTGGGCATCCTGCGCTGGCGCTGGCAGCTCTTCAACCAGCACCACAAGGAGGTGCTGGACCTCGAGGCCACCAGCCTGTTCGACCTGGGCTGATCAGGCCGACTGGCGGGCCTGTGCCCGCAGCGCCCGGCCAGCCGCCCGCTTGGCGCGGGTCGCGTCGCGCTGGTAGGCCTCTTCGGCCTCCTGCCGGATCGCGATGGCGCGCGCCAGCGCGGCGTGGTACTTCTCGGGCGTGTAGGTGTTCTCGGTGCCGATGTAGACCGTGCGTCGCCGCGGTGTCTTCCCGTAGCGTGGCACCGAGACCAGGAAGCTGCAGTCGCGCAGCCCGGTCGCGTGGCGCGTGCGCACGATCGGGCCGGAGATGCCCACCGGCAGGTCGCTGGACTTGTTCTCGCTCGGCCCCTTCTGCAGCTTGGACGGCGCGGGCAGCTTGGCGATGCGCGCGAGCAGCTCGCGCGTGGCCTTCTCGAGCGAACGCGCGGCGCCGCTGCCGTCGGGCGTGAAGTCGGAAAACAGCTTGGTGCCGCCGTAACGCAGCTGCCAGCCATGGGTGGCGCGGTGGTCGATGCGCTGGATGCCTTCGGGCACCTCGAATCGCGCGCCGGAAAAGATAACGACGTCTCTGAGTTTCATGGGTTCTCGAGGCTGTACAGCCGTGGGTATTGTGCCACCCTCCCTGTCATTTATTACTTTCCGACCCCAACCCGGGCAAGGTCCCTCGCGCCTGGCCACCGCCCTGGCCGCCGGGGATTTGCTGCGACGCAGCGATAATCCGCCTGCGATGGATTCCACACCCTACGGCCCGGTTCCCTCCACGCCGCGCAAGCCGGTGACGCTGCAGCGCCTGCGCGCCATGCACGCAGCCGGCGAGAAGATCGCGATGTTGACGTGCTACGACGCCAGCTTCGCGCGGGTGCTCGACGACGCCGGCGTCGACGTGCTGCTGGTCGGCGATTCGCTCGGCATGGTGCTGCAGGGCCGCGACAGCACGCTGCCGGTGACGCTCGAGGAGATGGCCTACCACACTGCCTGCGTGGCGCGCGGGCGGCGCCATGCCTGGCTGATCGGCGACCTGCCGTTCGCGAGTTACCAGGAGTCGCCCACGCAGGCGATGCGCAGCGCCGCGATGCTGATGGCCGCCGGCGCGCAGATGGTCAAGCTCGAGGGCGGGGGCTGGACCGCCGAGACCGTGCGCTTCCTGGTCGAGCGCGGCGTGCCGGTGTGTGCCCACCTCGGGCTCACGCCGCAATCGGTGCACGCCTTGGGCGGCTGGCGCGTGCAGGGGCGCGACGAGGCCTCGGCACGGACACTCCAGGCCCATGCCCGCGAGCTGGCCGATGCCGGCGCGGCCATGCTGGTGCTCGAGCTGGTGCCCGCGGCGCTCGGCCGCGCGCTGACCGAGGCGCTGCCGATCCCGACCATCGGCATCGGGGCCGGTGCCGGCTGCAGCGGGCAGGTGCTGGTGCTGCACGACATGCTGGGGCTGGGCAGCGGGCCGAAGCCGCGTTTCGTGCACGACTTCCTGGCCGAGGGCGGCGGCATCGCCGCCGCGGTGCAGCGCTACGTGGCCGCGGTGAAGGCCGGCAGCTACCCGGACGACGCCCGCCACAGCCACTGACGCCATTCCGGAGAAGCCCGCTTGCGCATCCTGCACACCATCGCCGACCTGCGCCAGGCGCTGGCCGGCACCACCGGCACGGCCTTCGTGCCGACGATGGGCAATCTGCACGAGGGCCACCTCGCGCTGATCAAGCTCGCCAAGGAGCACGGCGGCCCGGTGGTGGCCAGCATCTTCGTCAACCGGCTGCAGTTCGCACCGCACGAGGACTTCGACACCTACCCGCGCACGCTCGGGCGCGACTGCGAGCTGCTGCGCTCGGTGGGCTGCAACATGGTGTTCGCGCCCTCCGAGAACGAGCTCTACCCGCAGCCGCAGACCTGCACCGTGCGCCCCGACCCGGCGCTGGCCGACATCCTCGAGGGGCGCTTTCGCCCCGGTTTCTTCAACGGCGTGTGCACCGTGGTGCTGAAGCTGTTCAACATCGTGGAGCCGAAGGTGGCGGTGTTCGGCAAGAAGGACTACCAGCAGCTGATGGTGATCCGCCACATGGTGCGCGAGCTGGCGCTGCCGATCGAGGTGGTGGCCGGCGAAACCGCGCGTGCCGACGACGGCCTGGCGCTGTCGTCGCGCAACGGCTACCTGAGCGAGGCCGAGCGGGCCGAGGCGGTGGCCTTGGCACAGGAACTGCGTGCCATCGGCGCGGCGTTGCGCGCCGGGCGGCGCGACTGGGCGGCGCTCGAGGCCGAGGCCGTGGACCGGCTGGTGCGACGCGGCTGGAAACCCGACTACGTGGCCGTGCGGCGCCGGGTCGACCTGCTCGAGCCCGGCGCGGACGACCGCGAACTGGTCGCGCTGGCCGCCGCACGCCTGGGCACGACGCGCCTGATCGACAACCTCGAGCTGAGTGTGCCGGCCTGAACAAATACGACATTGCGGAGAGACCCATGACGCAGACCATTCCCGCCACGCTGATCGAAGGCGACGGCATCGGCCCCGAGATCGTCGACGCGACGCTCGCGGCGCTCGAGGCGCTGAAGGCGCCGTTCGCCTGGGAGCGCGCCAGCGCGGGCCTGGCCGGCATCAAGGACAGCGGCGACCCGCTGCCGCAGGCCACGCTGGACAGCATCCGCCGGACGCGCCTCGCACTCAAGGGACCGCTCGAGACGCCCTCGGGCGGCGGCTACCGCAGCTCGAACGTGCGGCTGCGCGAGGAGTTCAAGCTCTACGCCAACCTGCGCCCGGCGCGCACCATCGTGCCCGGCGGACGCTTCGAGAACATCGACCTGGTGGTGGTGCGCGAGAACCTGGAAGGCCTGTACATCGGGCACGAGCACTACGTGCAGATCGACGACGACCCGCACGCCGTCGCGATGGCCACCGGCATCAACACCCGCGCCGGCTGCCGCCACATCCTCGAGTACGCCTTCGAGTACGCCATCGCCAATGGCCGCAAGAAGGTGACCATCGTGCACAAGGCCAACATCATGAAGGCGCTCACCGGCATCTTCAAGGAAACGGCCGAGCAGATGTACGAGGCGAAGTACAAGGGCCGCGTCGCGATGGAGACGGTGATCGTCGACGCCTGCGCGATGAAGCTGGTGCTCAACCCCTGGCAGTTCGACGTGATCGTCACGACCAACCTGTTCGGCGACATCCTGTCGGACCTGGTGGCCGGCCTGGTGGGCGGCCTGGGCATGGCGCCGGGCGCGAACATCGGCGCCGACGCGGCCATCTTCGAGGCGGTGCACGGCTCGGCGCCCGACATCGCGGGCCAGGGCAAGGCCAACCCGGTGGCGCTGATGCTGGCCGCGGCGATGATGCTCGACCATGTCGCCCGCAAGGACCTCGGCGACCGGCTGCGCCGCGCGATCGACCGCACGCTCAACGTCGACAAGGTGCGCACCGGCGACCTGGGCGGCAGCGCCTCGACCGGCGAGTTCAGCCGCGCGCTGGTGTCGCGCATCGTGAACGATTGAGCAGCGCGCTGGCTTGAAGGCGGGCCGGCCGGCCGCAGCTAGGGGAGGAGAAGGACTCCCACCGCAGGAACCGCCATGTCCGCACCCTCCGATGCCGCCAGCGCCCGCGCCGCCGTCGAGACCGTGATCGTGCTCGCCGGCCTGCTGGAGCGGCTGGAACGCCGCCCCGGGCGCATCGACGCCGACGCGCACCGCACCGTGGTGCAGCGCCTGCAGCGTGCGCTGCTCGCGCCGGCGCTGCCGGCCGACGCGCTGGACGCCGTGTTGGGCGCCCACCCCGCCGCGGCCGAGCTGTACGAGAACCTGCACTACGCCCACGCCGGGCTGGTGCGCTCGCCGCTGGAGGCCGCCGTCGCGGCCGAACGCCGCGCGCGCGAACTGATCGGGCGCGCCGGCGGACCGCTCAGGCCATCGTCGTCATCAGCATCGCCTGCAGCGTGACGCGGCGGTCGGCCTCGCGCTGATCGGGCGTCACGGCCGGCGTCAGCACCGGCTGGCCGTTGCGCGCGTCGATCAGCAGGTCGACGTCGTCGTGCAGTGCCTCGGGCGCGTCGACCTGGCGCAGCACGATGCCGCCGGTGGCCGCGAGCCGGGCCCAGCGCCGGGCGCAGTCGCTGCCGGGGTCGCCCACGTAGCCGAGCTGCAGCGCCTCGAGCGGCTTGCCGCTGCGCTCCAGCACGCCCAGCAGCGCTGCCAGCGAGCGGGCCGGCCGGTCACGTTCGCCCAGGCCGTTGAACACCGGGATGCCCGCCTCGCGGGCAATGATCTCGACCTGCGGTTCGCCCAGCCCGTGGCAATCGATCGCGTCGTAGAGCCGGCCGAGCAGGCGCACGGTGGCCTGGTCGACCGTGTGCCCGTCCGGGCAGGTGTCGCTCGCGCGCAGGGTGGCGACCTGGGCGCCCAGTTCGCCGGCCGCGCGCTGCAGCGCCCGGGCCGCCTCGTCGGGCTCGCCGTCGCACAGCAGGGCCAGGTTGCGCCCGCGCAGCGGCGCCTGCGCGGGCTCATGGCGCAGCCGGCGGGCGCGCTCGAGCAGGCAGCGCAACTCACGCCCGGACAGGGCCTCCACCGACCACAGGTGGCACGGATCGACTTCTTGGCGCGCTTGCATGTCAGTGTCGCGCGGCCGCCCGAAACCATCGGGGCCCCCCGCGGGGGGCAGCGAGCGAAGGCGAGCGCGGGCGTTCCATTGCAGGGCGCACCGTACCGAAGGCGGTTTCCGCGCAGCTTGCGCGCCGTCAACGCAAGGACGCCGGACACCGGTTCGATACCGTTGGTTCACGCAGCGTTACGCAGCGTGCACGACGGTTCTCACCCGGTTTGCCGGCGGCCGCGAGACTGCCGTGCATCGACACCGGAGACAACCATGAACGCCAGCACCGCCCAGACCGTGAACGCCAGCCAGCGCATCGCCGAGAGCATGAGCCTGCTGCGCGAGGCCCTGCCCATCCAGCGCCGCGTGGTGCACGCCGGCGACACGCTGTACCAGGCCGGCGAGCCGTTCACCCAGCTGTTCATCCTGAACTCGGGCTTCGTCAAGGTCGTCAACCTCGCCGCCGACGGCCGCGAGCAGGTGGTGGGCCTGCACTTCCGCGGCGACTGGCTGGGCTTCGACGGCATCGCCAGCGGCCACTACGGCTGCGACGCGATCGCGATGGACACCGGCGAGGTCTGGTCGTTCCGCTACGACGCGCTGCTGCAGGCCTGCGCCCAGAAGCCGGTGCTGCTGACCCTGCTGCACGAGGCGATGAGCCGCGAGATCGGGCGCGACCGCGATTCCATGCTGGCGCTGTGCACCCTGCCGGCCGATGCGCGCGTGGCCGACTTCCTGCGCAACTGGGCCGAGGCCCTGGCCGAGCGCGGCCTGCGCACCGACCAGATCACGCTGCGCATGACGCGTGCGGAGATCGGCAACTACCTGGGCATGACGCTCGAGACGGTCTCGCGCGCGCTGTCGCGCCTGGCGCGCGGCGACGTGATCCGCTTCGCCGAGAAGGGCCGGCGCGAGATCCAGATCCCGCGGGTCGAGGCGCTGTCGGCCTTCATCCAGGGCTGCATGGGCGGGGGCGCCGCGAACCCGGCGGCCGTCCACTGAGCCCGCCGTGCCGGTGTCGTCTCAGCGTGCGGCGATGACCCGCGCCAGCGCACGGGCGAGTTCGGTGCGCGTGTAGGGCTTGCGCAGCAGCGGCCAGCCCGGCGGCGCGTCCAGCAGCGCGCTCGAGTAGCCGCTCATCAGCAGCACCGGCAAGCCGGGCATGCGTTCGCGTGCCTTCTCGGCGAGTTCGGTGCCGCGCAGGCCGGCGCCGAGCGCGATGTCGCTCAGCAGCACGTCGATGACGGCGCCGGGCGCCAGTGCCGCCAGCGCGTCCTCGCCGCTGGCGCACTCGGTGACGCGGCAGCCGAAGCCGGCCAGGAAGCGCTGCACCACCTGGCGCACCTCGGCGTCGTCCTCCACCAGCAGCACATGCAGCCCGGCAGGCAGCTGGGCACGCGGCGCGGTCTCCACCGGCGCCGGCTCGCCGCTGCCGGGCACCTCCGGCAGCACCAGCCGCACGGTCGTGCCCGCGCCCGGCGCGCTGTCGATCAGCACCGCGCCGCGCGACTGGCGCGCGAAGCCGTACACGGTGGCCAGGCCGAGCCCGGTGCCCCGGCCGGCCTCCTTGGTGGTGAAGAAGGGCTCGAAGGCGCGCTCCTTCACATGCTCGGGCATGCCCACGCCGCTGTCGGCCACCGCGATCTCGACATAACGCTCCGGGGCGGCGCTGCCGCCGGCGGTCAGCTCGATCGGCAGCTCGGCCGCGGGCAGGGTCCGGCAGCAGAACTCGAGCGCCCCGCCCTCGGGCATGGCGTCGCGCGCGTTGATCGCCACGTTCAGCAGCGCCGACTCGAGCTGCGCCGGATCGGCCAGCACCTGCGGGCAGCCCGGCTCGGCCTCGACGCTGATGCGGATGCGCTGGTCGAGCGTGCGGCGCAGCATGTCGGCCAGCGACTCGAGCAGGATCTCCACGTCGATGGCCGCCGGCTGCAGCACCTGGCGGCGCGAGAAGGTCAGCAGCTTGCCGGTCAGCTCGGCGCCGCGCCGGCTGGCACGCGCCGCCGCGCCGACCAGCTGCTGGCCGAAGACATCGCCGGCCAGCGCCGGCAGCTCCTCCAGCACCTGCAGGTTGCCCGAGATCACCGTCAGCAGGTTGTTGAAGTCGTGCGCGATGCCGCCGGTGAGCTGGCCGACGCTCTCGAGCCGCTGCGAATGGTTCAGGGCCTCCTCGCTGTGGGCGCGCTGCAGGCTGGTGGCCAGCAGGCTGCCGAGCAGGTCGAGGAAACGTCGTTCGTCGCTGCCGAAGCGCTCCGGCGCGCGGGCGCGCAGCAGCAGCACACCCAGTGCCTGGTCGCGCCCGGCCAGCGGCACCGCGTGCACGCTGCCCCAGCCCGCGACCGGCGGCGCCACGCCCTCGTGCAGCGCACGGCCGAGCGCGGTGCCGGCGACGGCGCTGAGGCGGGATCCGAGCGGCTCGTCGGGCAGCAGGCCCACGCCGGCGGCCACGCGCAGCTCGTGGCGCCCGGGTTCGAGCAGCAGCAGCACCGCACTCTCGATCTCCAGCGCCTCGGCCGCCACGCGCGGCGCCTGCTCCACCAGCAGCTGCGGATCGCGCGCGTCCACCGCCAGGCGGCCGAACTGCGCCACCTGCTCGCTGTAGCGCGCGCGCTGCAGCGCCTGCCTGACACGCGGGTAGGCGCCGATGCCGCGGATCGCCGCCACCACGTAGGGCAGGCCGTGGTCCTGCAGCGGGCTGAGCGCGATCTCGACCATCACCTCCGAGCCGTCGCGGCGCCGCGCCAGCAGGTCCATCTGCGTGCCCATCGGCCGCGCGCGCGGGCTGTCCGCGTAGGCCCGGCGGTAGGCCGCATGGCGTGGGCGGATCGCATCCGGCACCAGCGCGTCGACCGGCAGCCCGACCAGCTCGTCGACGCCATAGTCGAGCAGCGCTGCGGCGGCCGGGTTGGCCAGCACGATCGAGCCGTCGTGGCCGACCACCAGCAGCGCGTCCGGGTAGGCCGCGAACAGCGAGCGGAACACGCCGTGCGGGTCGAGCCCGGGCGGCAGGCGCACGCCGATGGCCGGCGGCGCGTCGGCCGCCATCACGCCGCCACCACCGCGGGCACGAACAGGTAGCCCGCGCCGCGCACCGACTTGATGATCTGCGGCTCGTCGGCATGGTCGTCGAGCTTGCGGCGCAGGCGGCCGACCTGCACGTCGATCGTGCGGTCGAACGGGCCGGCCGGGCGGCCGCGGGTCTGCTCGAGCAGCTGGTCGCGCGACAGTACCCGGCCCGGGTGACGCGCGAACGCGGCCAGCAGGTCGAACTCGCCGGTGGTCAGCACCACCTCGCGGCCCTGGACGTCGCACAGACGGCGCGCGGCGAGGTCGAGCTCCCATTGCGCGAAGCGCAGCCGGCGGCCTTCGCTGTCCGCCACGGCCGGCGCTGCGGGGGCCGGTGCGGCCGCCGTGCCGGCCGGCTCGATGCGCCTCAGCACGGCCTTGATGCGCGCCAGCAGCTCGCGCAGGTCGAAGGGCTTGGTGACGTAGTCGTCCGCGCCGACCTCGAGGCCGACCACCTTGTCGACCGCGTCGCCGCGGCCGGTGACGATCACGAGGCCGCAGCGCCAGTGCTCGCGCAGCTGGCGCGCGATGGCGAAACCGTCCTCGCCGGGCAGGCCGAGGTCCAGCAGCACCAGCGCCGGCGCGTCGCTGGCCATCAGGGCCATCAGGTCGGCGCCGCGATGAAGCTCGCTGACGCGGTACCCGTGGCTCTCGAGGTAATGGGCGAGCAGCCGGGTGATGTCGATCTCGTCGTCGAGAACGGCGAGGTGCAGCGGGGTCGTCACATGTACGCAGCGTCGGGTAGCCGGGTCCTCCATTAGGCCACGGCTTGCCTTGCATCAACCTTGCCCCGGCCCCACGCGTGGAATGGCCTTGCCACCAACGAGGTGATGCCCGAGGCTCGCGGAATCACCGTGTCGACCTTCTTCGACCCCGCCTGGCAGGCCGCGAGCGTCGCGCTCGACGTGCTGGCCGCCGCGCAGGCCGCGCCCGCCGCCCTGGCGGCGCGCCGGCGCATGCGGCTGCACGCGCTCGTCGAATCCGCACGGCGCGGTTCGGCGCTGTACCGGCAGCGTCTCGGCGGTCTGGATGCGCGGGCCCTGGAGCGGATCGAGCCGGTCGGCAAGGACGAGCTGATGTCGCGCTTCGCCGACTGGGTCACCGACCCGGTGCTCGAGCTCGACGCGCTGCAGGCGTTCATGGCCGACCCGGCACGCATCGGCATGCCGTTTCGCGACCGCTGGTGGGTCTGGGAGAGTTCGGGCAGCAGCGGCCGCCCCGGCGTGTTCGTGCAGGACGCTGCGGCGATGGCGGTCTACGACGCGCTCGAGCTGCTGCGTCGCACGCCGCTGGACCCGCTGCGGCGCTGGTTCGACCCCTGGTACCAGGCCGAGCGCAGCGCCTTCGTCGGCGCCACCGACGGGCATTTCGCGAGCATCGTGTCGCTGCAGCGCCTGCGCCGGCTGCAGCCCTGGCTGGCGCCTCGGCTGCAGGCCTTTTCGTTCCTGCAGCCGCTGGCGGCGCTGCGTGCCCAGCTCGAGGCCTTCGCGCCCACGCTGCTGGCCACCTACCCGAGCGCGGCGCTGCTGCTGGCCGAGGAACGCGCGGCCGGCCGCCTGGCGATCGCGCCGCGCGAGATCTGGACCGGCGGCGAGGCGCTCAGCCCGCCGATGCGCTCGCAGATCGAGCAGGCCTTCGGCTGCCCGCTGGCCAACAGCTACGGCGCCTCGGAGTTCCTCGCGCTGGCCGCGCCGTGCCGCCACGGCGTGCTGCACCTGAACAGCGACTGGGTGATCCTCGAGCCGGTCGACGCGCAGGACCGGCCCGTGCCGCCCGGCGAGAGCGGCGCGGCGACGCTGCTGACCAACCTGGCCAACCACGTGCAGCCGCTGATCCGCTACCGGCTGGGCGACCGCGTGCGCCTGCTGCCGCCGTGCGACTGCGGCTCGGCGCTGCCGGCGCTGGAGGTGGTCGGCCGGGTCGACGACAGCCTGGTCCTGCACGATGCGGGCGGCCACCCGGTGCGGCTGCTGCCGCTGGCGCTGACCACGGTGCTGGAGGAGCAGGGCGGCGTGCTCGACTTCCAGCTCGTGCAGCGCGGTGCCCGTGCGCTCGCGCTGTGGGTGGCCGAGCCCGGCGCCACGGCCGCGCTGCCGCGCGCCTGCACAGCGCTGCGCGCCTACCTGCGCACGCAGGGCCTGGCCGGCGTGCGGGTGCAGGCGCAGCACGGCCCGCCCCCGCCGCCGGGGCGCAGCGGCAAGCGCGCGCGCGTGCTCGCGCTGCCGTCGGCTTGACGCGGCGCAGGCGCCAGGCGCCGGCGCCGCGCATGATCGACGCATGACCGGCCCCGACCCGGCCGTGCGGGGTGCACGGCTTGCCCTGCCGCTCGCGCTGCTGCTGGCCTTGCTGCTGACCGGTTGCGCGGCGCCGCTGGTGCCCGGGCGCGTGCCGCGTGCCGACACCGGCTTCGCCCAGGCGCTGGCCCGGGCGTTGCCGTTCGCGGTGGGCGTCTACGGCCTGGCGCGCCGCGAGCGCATCGACTACGACGGCGCCGCCGGCCCCGACGCCGAGGCCGAGCGCGGCATCGTCGCGCCCTACGCGCGCATCGGTGCCGGCTTCTTCGTCGATGCCACCGGCTTGCTCGTCACCGCCGGCCACGTGGTGGCCGACACCGAGCAGGTGGTCGTCAAGCTGGCCGACCAGCGTGTGCTGGCCGCCGAGGTGCTGGGCACCGACGCCGACACCGACATCGCGCTGCTGCGCGTGGCCCACGCGGCGGCCGAGCCCGTGCCGCTGGGCCGCAGCGCCACGCTGCGGCCGGGCCACTGGGTGCTGGCGGTGGGCGAGCCCTACGGCCTGTACCGCTCCGTGACGGCCGGCATCGTCGGCGGCATGGACCGGCATTTCGTCGACGACCCCGAACTGCTCTACATCCAGACCGACCTGGCGCTGAACCCGGGCAACTCGGGCGGCCCGCTGGTCGACGCCGCCGGGCGCATCGTCGGCATGAACATGCGCACCGTGGTCGGTGCCTACGGGGCGCCGGGGGTCAGCTTGTCGATCCCGATCGAGATCGTGCTCGAGGTGGCCGACGAGCTGCGCCGCAACGGCAGCGTGGTGCGCCCGCGGCTCGGGGCCGAGTTCGTCGACCTGTCGCCGCCGGTGGCGCTGCTGCGCGGGCGCGGCGATACGGCCGGCGCGCTGGTGCTCGGTGTGCAGCCCGGCAGCCTGGCCGAGCGGCTCGGCCTGCGCGCCGGCGACATCGTGCTCGGCCTGGGCGGCCGGCCGGTGGCCAGCAGCGCCGACCTGGCGCGCCTGCTGCTCGCCTGGCGTGCGCCGGCCGGCATGTCGATGACGGTGCAGCGCGACGGCGAACGCGTGGAGCTGCGCCTGCCCTGATCAGCGCCGCCGGCCGCGTTCCACCTGGGTCTGGCAGGCGGCGCAGCGCACCGCGAAGGGTTCGGCCTGCAGGCGGCGCGGGTCGATCGCGGCGTCGCACGCGGCGCACAGGCCGTAGCGGCCTTCGTCGAGCCGGCGCAGCGCGGCCTCGATCTCGCGCAACTCGCCGACGTCGCGCGCGACCTCGGCGTCGCCGATCTCGTTGAACTCGCGCCGCGTCGCCTCGTCCTTCTGGTCCAGCACCTCGTCGCCACGCGCCTCGCTCGTGCCGCGCGTGGCGGCGATCTCGTCGGCCAGGCTGCGCTGGCGCGCGCGCAGGGTGTCACGCACCGCCGCGGCATCGGCGCCGGCAGGGTCGAGCGGGTAGCGGATGGCCATGGTTTCTCCTTCGTGTGGAGACCATTCTGCGCCGCGGAGCCCATGCCGCGCTTGACGCGCAGCAAGACCCACCATGCGCTGCCCAGCCCGCGCGCCTGCATGCGCGCGGTCCTTCGCCAGGCGCGCGGGTGTCCGCAGGG
>NZ_RCHJ01000026.1 GCF_004011805.1 Piscinibacter defluvii | reverse complement strand
GCGAGGCCGGCATGCCCGACCTGCACGTGCACGACCTGCGCCACACCGTGGGCATGCGCCTGCGCGAAGCGGGCGTGCCGGAGAGCACGGTGGCCGACATCCTGTGGCACAGCAACGCGTCGATGACCCGCCACTACAGCGTGGCGCAGATCGTCGAGTTGCACGCGGCGCTGGAGAAGATCAAGGAAGACTCAGGCCGCTGGAACAAGAGCCTGGCGACCTTGCGGCGCGAGCATGAAGAGGCGAAGCGGGTGGCGCTGGAGGGCGAAAGTCACCCAAAGTCACCCAAAAGTCACCCAGCAAAGAAAAACGGGTTAGCCCTTGCGGAGCTAACCCGTTGATCTAGAACGATGTTCTGGCGCGGCTGGCAGGATTCGAACCCACGACCCCTTGGTTCGTAGCGCATTAGAACGAGACCTCCCGGGATCTTCTGGGACTGCAAATTCCTTTGTAGATCAATAGCTTAGTCTCTACACTTCATCTCAGTCCATCCCGGATTTGCCCGCAAAATCCCGTTCCCGGTGGACCCCTGGGTGGACCCCTGGAGAAGTGCGAGATGACCCGCTACCCCAAGTCGGGCCGCGGCCGGAAGTGGACCGTGGCGGAGCTGAAAGCCATCCCGCCGGACTGGCGCGGCGACGCGCTGCGCGACGGCGACGGACTCGTCGGCGCCGTGCGCTCCATCGCCAGCGACAGCGCGCCGCGCGTGCACTTCCGCTACGAGTACAAGCGCGACGGCAAGAAGGCCTGGCACTACTGCGGAACCTGGCCGGCGACGTCGCTCGACGCGATCCGCCGCGCACGCGACGACGCCCGCGAGACGCTCCGGCGCGGCCTCG
This sequence comes from Piscinibacter defluvii, assembly GCF_004011805.1. Classification (GTDB taxonomy): domain Bacteria; phylum Pseudomonadota; class Gammaproteobacteria; order Burkholderiales; family Burkholderiaceae_C; genus Piscinibacter; species Piscinibacter defluvii. The sequence continues at coordinate 85,854 of NZ_RCHJ01000026.1, read as the reverse complement.
ACCCGAATGCCAAGCGCGAGGCCGACCGCATCGAGGCGCGCGAGCAGGTGAAGGCCACGCTCGCGGCCGAGGAACGTCGCCGCGCCGAGGACGCCTCCGTGCAGGACCTCTACGACCAGTGGATCCGCGACGGCGTGCTGCGCCGGGACGGCAATGCGGCGCTGAAGCGATCGTTCGAGCGCGACCTGCTGCCGGCGCTCGGCGCCAAGCCCGTGCGCATGGTGACCGAGCACGACGTGCGCGGCGTGCTGCGTGCGCTGGTGGCCCGTGGCGTCAACCGCACGGCAGTGGAGGTCCACCGCAACATCAAGCAGATGTTCCGCTGGGCCGAGAAGCGCCAGCCCTGGCGCCGACTGCTGCAGGACGGCAACCCCGCCGAACTGGTCGAGATCGCGAAGATCGTCGATGCCGACTACGACCTGAGCAACATCCGCTCGCGCGTGCTGAACGACGACGAGATCCGCGAGCTGCGCGACCGCTTCGAGCAAATGGCACGCGACCACGACGACGCGCCCGACAAGCGCCGTGCCGCGCGCCCCGTCGAGCCCGAGACCCAGGCCGCGCTGTGGCTGTGCCTGTCCACGCTGTGCCGCATCGGCGAGCTGCTGATGACCGAGTGGCGGCATGTGGACTTCGAGGCCGGCACCTGGTTCGTGCCGAAGGAGAACGTGAAGGGCTCGCGTGGCAAGAAGCGCGATCACTTCGTCTACCTGTCGCCCTTCGCGCTGCGCCAGTTCCGCGCGCTGCAGACACGCACCGGCAAGACGCGCTGGTGCTTCCCCGGCCGCGACGGCGAGTCCCACGTGGACGTGAAGTCGGTGAGCAAGCAGGTCGGCGACCGCCAACACCGCTTCAAGCGGCGCAAGGCCCTGCGCAACCGGCGCAACGACAACAGCCTGGTGCTGTCGGGCGGCGAGAACGGCGAGTGGACGCCGCACGACCTGCGCCGCACCGGCGCGACGATGATGCAAGCGCTAGGTGTGATGCCCGACGTGATCGACCGCTGCCAGAACCACGTGCTCGCCGGCAGCCGAGTCCGGCGGCACTACCTGAAGCACGACTACGCCGACGAGACGAAGCAGGCCTGGGCGAAGCTGGGCGCTGCCATCGAGGCGGCGCTGGCGCGGCGACTGCGACTGGTGAGCGGGTCGACGTGACGCGACCATCAGGTTCAGGCGCCGTTGCGCCGTTGTGTTTTATCGGAGTTAAGAGATAATCTCCTAGCTTTTGCAACATCCACATGACTCTCTCGAGTTCGACGCACGAAGCCCAAGTGCTGCGCCTGGCAAAGCTGCGCAGACTGCTGCGCGCCCGTGACCTGGCCGCACACGGGCTGCCGACGGTGGCGCTGACGCGCCTGGTGCAGGCCGGAAAGCTCGAGCGGCTCGCGCGCGGGATGTACGGGCTTCCGGGGGCATCCGTCAGCGAGCACCGGTCGCTGGCCGAAGTGGCGCTGCGGGTGCCCAAGGGCGTGGTCTGTCTGCTCTCGGCACTTCGCGTGCATGGCATCGGCACGCAGGCGCCCTTCGAAGTGTGGCTCGCGCTCCCGCACCGCGCCGCCGTGCCGAGGCTTGCGCAGCCGCAGCTGCGCATCGTCCGCATGTCCGACCGTTCCCTCGGCGACGGGGTCCAGCACATCAAGGTGGACGGTGTTGCCGTTCCCGTGTTCAGCGCTGCCAAGACGGTGGTCGATGCCTTCCGCTTCCGCAACAAGATCGGCGTCGACGTCGCCATCGAAGCGCTGCGCGACGGCTGGTCGAAGCGGAAGTTCAGCATCGACGAGCTGTGGCGCCATGCCGAGGCAGGCCGCATGACGCGCGTGATGCGGCCCTACATCGAGGCCATCACGGCATGACCGGCAACCGTGCTGCGTCGATCCGGGCCCGGCTCAAGCAGCGTGCCGACACGACGAAGGAGGACTTCAACCTCGTCCTCACGCGCTACGGCATCGAGCGGCTGCTGTATCGCCTCGCGACCTCGGAGCACGCGGGCCAGTTCGTCCTGAAGGGCGCTCTGCTCTTCGCGCTCTGGTACGGCCAGCCCCATCGCCCGACCCGCGATGCAGACCTGCTCGGATTCGGCCCCGACGACCCACAGCTCCTGGCCGAGGTGTTCCGCGCGATCTGCGCGATGCCAGCGGACGACGGCATCCAGTTCGACGCTGCATCCGTCCGCGTCGACACGATTCGAAAGGAAGCCCGCTACGGTGGCGTGCGGGTCGACCTGCAGGCCACGCTCGACCACGCGCGCATCGCGCTGCAGGTCGATGTCGGCTACGGGGACGCCGTGACGCCGGCGCCGCCGACGATGGATTACCCGAGCCTGCTGCCGGACGTGCCGACCGCACCGCTTCGCGTCTATCCGAAAGCCACCGTCGTGGCCGAGAAGCTGCACGCGATCTGCGTTCTCGGCATCACGAACAGCCGAATGAAGGACTACTTCGACCTCGACCTGCTGCTGCAGGACGATGCGGTCGACGACGGCGAATTGCGCCGCGCCGTTGCCGCGACCTTCGAGCGCCGGCATTCACCGCTGCCGGCCGACCTGCCGATGGGGTTGAGCGACGCCTTCGGCGCCGATGCCGGCAAGCGCACGCAATGGGCGGCCTTCCTGCGCAAGAACCGGCTGGACGCCGCAGATCTCGCAGTCGTGGTCCGTCGACTGCGCGAACGCGCGGCTCAGATCGGCATTCCGACACCCTGACGGCTCCGCGCCGTGCGCGGAGTCAAGGGCGGGCGCAGCCCGGCGCCAGCGCACCCTTGACGCTGCGCGCGACGCCTCATGCTGACGAACCGGGGCAGGCTGCCCCCAGCGGCCTGCCCCCCCGAGCCCGTCCGGCGGCGAGGACAACGGATCGGCGTCGGCCCCGAGCACGGTTCAAGCCCTCGGACGAATCGACACTTCATCCGAGGAGTCGAAACGCGCGACGCCGCCCAGCGTCCAAGCCTCAGCGCTCCCAGCCGGGATCCGGGCGCGCCTTTTGTGGCATCGTGCGCTCCAGCCCCGGCAGTTCCCGCTGAGGCTGCTTCTCCGGCGGCTTGTAGCGCACGCCCGGCAGCCAGCGGGCGTAGTCGACGACCGCCCGGCCCAACTCGCGGTCCGCCAGCTCATCGGAGGACGCGAGCGCCTTGGCGATCTCGCACCAGGCCTGCGCGGCGTGGCGCCGGGACGGGGTCAGCTTCGTCTCGGTGCTGCCAGTCTCCGTGGCCCGCCCCTGCTCCCGCGCCTTGCGCCGCCACAGGCGCTCGTTGTGATGGCGGCTGCCGCGCGTGACCCGGGACGAGGCTTCGGCCTCGATGCCCCAGCCACGCAGCTTTTCCGCGAACACCTCGCGCCAGCGCCGCAGGTCCTGCTTGCGCGGGTTGAGGCGCCGCCCATCCCGACCCTCCGCGCGGACCGCCAGATGGACATGGGGGTTGGCCTGGTGGGTGTGGAGCACCATCGCGAAGCGGTGGTTGCCCAGCTCGGCCGCGGCGAACTCCCGCGCCGCGTTGCGCACGATCTCGGGCTTCGTGCCGGCCGGCATCGACAGCATGATGTTGAACGCCTCGCGCCGCTCGCTGCGCTCGGGGATGCGACCACCGCCGCAGCGCCATTGATCGAGCAGGTCACGCAAGGCTTCGGGCCCATCGCGCACCACGCCGCGGTCGTCTTCGAAGGGCAACCGGCCCGACTTGCTGATGTAGCGCAGGTGCGCCGCGATCGCGCCCATCCCTCGGCCGCCGCCGGTCACCTTGACCATCACCTGCGGCGCATGCCGGACTACGATGGCCTGGATGCGGCGACGCACGGCGCTCGCTCGCGCCTGCACCGCAGGGCCGCCGAGGACCGGCGTGCGGCCGTGGACGATCCGGTTCGAGCCGTAGAAGAGCCGGTCGCCCCACTGCACCAGCACGCCGTCGATGCGGTTCACGGTCATCGTATGTCCTCAGGGTCGGCGACCAGCCGAGAGGCCAGGTCGATGTGCCGCCGCACGTCGGCCTCGAGGCCGCACATGCGGTCGCCGAACTGGCGTGCCGCCTCGGCACCCTGGGCCAGGCGGAGCAGCCGGATCAGCGCATTGATGTCGCCGGCCAGCGCGGCGAGCTGGTCGCACGACTGCCGCAACGCCCTGCGGTCGGCGTCACGCTGCGCCACCGGTGCCGGCAGGGGCGTGCCGGTCACGAGATGGCCGACGTACTCGCCGTAGCTCAGCCCCAGCGCGCGGGCCTTGAAGATCAGCACCTGTGCCTCGCGTTCGTCCATGCGCAAGTGGAGCTTGGCGACGCTGCGCGAAGGAGAGGCCGGCACGTCGAGCTGCTCCATTGCGGGCGCATTGGGGCCGGTGGCTGCGACGAGTGCCTGCCGGGCGAAGGCGGCGACGGTCTGCCCCCGCCCTGTCGCGGCAGTCCGCACGGCATCGCCGATGCCGCGCAGGTCGATCGTCACGCGGTCACGCGATGAGCCCGCCATGGCGAATCCACCGATGCCACACGCAGCATGGCATCCACTTTGTGGCGGCCTGCCTATCCTGCCCTACATTCGAAAGGAGTCTCTTGGCGCTGCTCGACTTCTCTGTCGCGAACCTTCGGACGGCAAGCTCACCCACAATATGCGCGAACTGACCAATTGGTGAGCCGAGACTGATCCGTAAGTGACCCGAAGCCGGATCAAGGGTGAACCAAGGGTGAGCCGTATCCGAGCCGAAAGCGACGCACAGGCGACGCCAAAGCGACGCATAGGCGCCGCCGAGGCAAGCGCGCACCGGCCTCATGGGGTCTGACGGTCAGACCCGAGGGCCGACCAGCCAGATAGCGCCGACACCTTCGCGTGCAGATCCGCCAAGTCGGCGCGGTCACCCTCGGTCGCCGGTAGCTCGATGAGAGCGAGCAGCTTCTCCAACCGGTCGCATGCTGCAATCGCCTGCGCGATCAGCCGCGTCGAGCGGGATGTGCTGGCCGGGTCCACTCGAGCGCGCAGAGTCGCCACCGCCTCGCGCGTGATGGCCGCCGACCCTTCGAGCAACTGCTTGACATGCTCGGGCTGCCGATCGTGGAGCCTGCTCAACTCGTGGAGCGTTCGAGGCGATGTGCATCGGCCGAGCTTCAGCGCATCGTCAAGCACCGGCGGCAATTCCAGCAGCGACAGGTGATGCGCGACAGTGGTCAGGTTCATCCCGAGCTGCCTAGCGATCGTCGTCTGCGAGTCGCCTGCATCCATCTGGTCGCGGATGAAGCGCGCCATATCGAGCTGCGAGAGGTTGTGACGTCTTTGGTTCTCAGCCACCTGCGCATAGCGATCGGTGGGCGCATCGCGGACGATCACCGGAACTTCCTGTAAGCCCGCAAGGGCCGCTGCGCGCAGTCGCATGGCGCCGAAGTGAAGCATGTGGCGGCCATTTGCATCGACGGGACGCACCACCAGCGGCACCAGGATGCCGCGCATCCGGATGTCGGCTACCAGTTCTTCTATTTCTTCACCGGAGAATCCGGCGCGCGGGTTCGCAGGGTCTTCGTCGATCTGCGCGATGGGAACGAAGCACGGGCGGCCCTTAGATGAGGTCGCTGGTTCGGGCTTGGCACGTAGCGGCTCGGCGGGCGGGCGCGCGGGTGCGTCGCACAGCAGGTCAAGCTGGGTCGAATTCGATCGGGGCCGGGGCTGGCGCATGCGCGCATCGTGCCGCTGTGCATGCAGGTGCGGAAGACGGGCTCTACGAGCAGGGCATGCGCCCCGGGAGGTGTCACCGGGTCTCGCGCTAGCCCAGGAAATCTCGCAAGACACGCACCGCCGAAACGAAGGGTTTCACTTTCAAGGTCCTCACCGCCCACGGTGCCCGCGTCTGCAGGTCAAAGGCTGGAAAGAACCAGCGGAAAGAAGTCCTGCAAGTTGCCATCATCGGACTGGCAGCTGTGCGGCGGCGGTCCGTCCGCCCTGCAGAATCGACTCACCCTCGCCGCTACCAGGCAGTCGCTCAGCTCGGCAGTCGGCGCGGGGCCAAGTGGTCGCTGTCGGGGTGCAACAGTCACCGAACCAAGCCAACCATGCCTTGGTCATTGCGCCGAAGAAGCTGGCCGCCGAGCGCTGCGCCACACTGCCGCACCGACGCAGATCGCGCGGGAGTGACTGCCGACCAAGAAGCCGCGGATTGTGGCGATCCCGGAGACGACCAAGTAACCCCGGTTGGACGAGAGCATCGGCGCGTCGTCGATAGCCCCCCTTTTCTTGTGATGACCTGCAGTCGATCGGCACCATGCCGGGCATGATCGACGTTCAGGTCGCGCGCGACCCCGCGGCGCGGGCGGTGCTGGTCGGGTGCTGACGCCGCGCTGCCGCTGCCCCGCGCGACGCCAGGCCGCCAACCGACGGCCGCAGCGCCTCGACGTCCCGCCGCGGCGGCGCGCCGAAGAACCGTGCGTACTCACGGCTGAACTGCGACGGGCTTTCGTAGCCGACGTTGAACGCCGCGGTCGCGGCATCGGTGCCATCGCTGAGCATCAGGCGCCGCGCCTCGTTCAGCCGCAGCCACTTCTGGTACTGCAGCGGGCTCATCGCGGTGAGTTGCTTGAAGTGGTGGTGCAGGCTCGACGGGCTCATCTGTACCCGCACGGCCAGTTCGTCGATGCGCAGGGGCTCGGCGTAGTGCAGCTTCAGCCAGTCGATCGCGCGGGCCACGCGATGATTCTGGCTGCCGACAGCGACGATCTGCCGCAGCCGTGCCGCCTGGTCGGTGGCCAGCAGCCGGTAGTGGATCTCGCGCTGGATCAACGGGGCGAGCACCGCAATGGCCGCCGGTTCGTCGAGCAGTGCCAGCAGGCGAACGAAGGGGTCCAGCAACGCCTCGGTGATCGACCCGACACCGACGCTCGTCCGCGGCGAGCGGGGCGAGCGCGGCGACGACAGTGCGTCACCGTCCTGGGCGATCAGTTCCGCCAGCAAGCGAATGTCGAGCCTGAGGCCCAGGCCGACGCAAGGCTTGCCCGTGGAGGCCTCGATCACTTCCGAATTGGCCGGCAAGTCGACCGAAGTCGTCAGGAAGCGCTCGGCGTCATAGGCGTAGCCCTCGCCGCCCACCAGCAGTCGCTTGGCGCCCTGGGCCACCATCACGATGCTGGGCTCGATCATGCAGACAACCGGGCGCGCCGGCGCCTCGCGACGGAAGAGAGTGAGAGCAGGAATGGGAGTCGCGCAGTCCGCCATGCCCTGCGTGTGTCGGTCGATGACCCGTGCCACCTCGGCCTGCATCTTCGCGATGCGGCTGCGACGGTGTTTCTCGGAGGAGATCTGCATGGGGATGGCCACGTGAACGACGACGAAGGGTAGCCGAGTCCGGTAGGCGAGTCCCGCTTCGTGGAGGATCGGGCAAGAACCATGCAGGAACGATCTACCCCTCGAAGGACCGGACCGGAAGAATGACCGGCATGCATCAACAGCTGCTCCGCGGCAAGCCGCCCGGGGTGCCACACGTTCAATCTTCCGGAGCCGTCCCCATGAACACCTCGTTGTCTCGCAAGCATTTTCTTCAAGGTTCCGCCGCGGCTGTGGCCGCTGCGCTCGTCAACCCCCGAGCGGCCGTGGCGAACACTGCCGCTGCTTCAACAGGAAGCCCTGCCATGCAGCTGACTCAGGCCTGGGACAAGACCTTCCCGAAGAGTGCCAAGGTCGATCACCGGAAGGTGACGTTCAAGAACCGCTACGGCATCACGCTGGCCGCTGACCTCTACGTGCCCCGCAACGCCGGCGGCCGCAAGCTGGCCGCGCTGGCCGTGAGCGGCCCGTTCGGTGCGGTGAAGGAGCAATCGTCGGGGCTGTACGCGCAGACGATGGCCGAGCGGGGCTTCGTGACCGTCGCCGTCGACCCCTCGTTCACCGGCGAAAGCGGCGGCGAGCCGCGCCACGTGGCCTCGCCGGACATCAACACCGAGGATGTCAGCGCCGCGGTGGACTTCCTCGGGTTGCAGCCCTTCGTCGACCGCGAGCGCATCGGCGTCATCGGCATCTGCGGCTGGGGCGGCATCGCCCTGAATGCCGTGGCGGTGGACAAGCGCGTCAAGGCCGTGGTGGCCAGCACCATGTACGACATGTCGCGCGTCATGTCCAAGGGCTACAACGACAGCGTGACGGCCGAACAGCGCGCGCAGACGCTGGAGCAACTGAGCCGGCAGCGTTGGCAGGATGCGGAGAAGGGAAGCCCGGCACTCGGCCCTGTCTACAACGAACTGAAAGGCGGCGAGCCTCAGTTCATGGTCGATTACGCCGACTACTACAAGTCGCGCCAGCGTGGGTTCCATCCGCGAGCGATCAACTCGAACAGTTCGTGGACGCTCACGACCCCGCTGTCCTTCATGAACACGCCGCTGATGACCCACATCGCGGAGATCTCGCCGCGCCCCATCCTGTTCATCCATGGCGAGAAGGCCCATTCGCGCTATTTCAGCGAAACCGCCTACGCGGCCGCCGCGCAGCCGAAGGAACTCATGATCATCAAGGGCGCCAGCCACGTCGATCTGTACGACCGCATGGACAAGATCCCGTTCGATGCGATCGCCGCCTTCTTCGACAAGTCACTGAACCGACCCGCCTGACCACGTCGGAAGGAAAGTACGTGACCGGATGGAGAAGGTGAGCGATGAGCAGTACCACGGCAAGTGAGCGGATGACGCGCCGCGCGTTCGTTGCGGCGGCATCGGCGGTCGCCGCGACGGTGTCGAAACCGGCGCTGTCGGCCACGCCCCAGGAGCCCGCGACCATGCCCCCTCCCAGGGCCCTGTCCGCCCGGCAGCAGGCGATCGCACCGATCACCGCGGCGGCGGCCGTGGGCGACATGCCGCGCCTGGGCGCCGCGCTCGCGCAGGGGCTCGACGCCGGGCTGACGATCAGCGACACCAAGGAGATCCTGGTTCAGCTCTACGCCTATGCCGGCTTCCCGCGCAGCCTGAACGCCCTCGGCGAGCTGATGAAGGTGCTGGAGGCGCGCCGCCAGCGCGGCGTGCAGGACGCGCCGGGTCGTGAACCCGTGACCCCCATCCCCACCGGCAAGGCGCTGCTCGCGCTGGGCACCGCGAACCAGACCCAACTGATCGGCGCACCGGTCAGGGGGCCGCTGTTCGAGTTCGCGCCCGCGATCGACGAATACCTCAAGACCCATCTGGTCGGCGACATCTTCGCGCGCGACAACCTCGACTGGCAAAGCCGTGAGCTGGCGACCGTGGGCATGCTGGCGGCAATGCCGGGCGTCGAGTCTCAGATGCAGTCGCACATCCGCGTCAGCCTAAACGTCGGGCTGAGCCCGGAGCAGTTGCGCGAGGTGGCGCAGGTGCTGGCGCGCGGCGGCCAGCCCGACGCGGCGCGGCGCGTGCACGAAGCACTGGACCGGGTGCTCGCCGACGCCGCAGAACGGTAGGCGCGACCGCGAATGCCGCGCAGCGCGTGCTGCTCGGGCTGGCTGCCAGCATCCGGTGCCGAATGTTTATGTCAGTCCAGCGCGAACCCGATGCGCTGGCTGCCCGGCCCCAATGCCTCCACGAGCCCATGCACCTGGGTGACGCGTCCGATTCGCGTGTAGCTGTAGCTCGACGGAAAGGTCTTGTAGAACACCACCAGGGTGTCGCTGCCGTAAAGCATCACATCACCCGTCCGGATCGTTCCCGGCCGTACCGCGTTGGTCGGCAGGCTCCGCGGCAGCCGCACGTGCTTCTCGTTGTCGTTCAGGTCGGGCATGTCGAGGGTCAACGGGAGCATCTGCGCAAACGCCCGCGCGGTCGGGTTGTCCTCCAGCGTCACGGCAAAGCGCTGCGCGCCGCCGATGATCATCCACATCCGGGTCTTCTCCTGGGCCGCCGGGGCAGCCTGTTCGCGTCGGGGGTCGCCTGCGGCCAGGCTGCCCACGCTGCCGATCGCGAGCGCTGTCGCCAGCCCGAGCCAAGCCGCATGGCGCCAACGTCGGCCACTGCGATCAATCGATGAGCACAAGACGATCCCCTTCACGGCGTCACCAGGGTGACGGACCTTCGACGGCCACCGGCACGCTGAAGACCGCCGCGCGCCGCTCGAGCGCCACCAGCTGCGGCACCGTGCCTCGATAGACGGTGCAGAACAGCGTGCGGCCGTCCGCGCCGCCGAGCGTGCACGAGACGCCCCGGCCGTCGAAGGCGATGACGTCGGTGATCGTCCCGCCGTCGAGCACGCGCACGAACTCGCCGGTGTTGAAGCAGCCGACCCAGAGGCCGCCGGCCGCGTCGGCGCAGAGGCCGTCCGGCTCGCGCGCGCCGAGCTCGGCGAACACGCGTCGCCCGACGAGCAGGCCCTGCTCGTCGATGTCGAACGCGGTCAGGCGGCCGGCCCAGGTTTCGGCCACGACGAGCGTGCGCCCGTCGTTCACGATCACCGAGCCGTTCGGAAACTCCACGCCACCGGCGGCCACCCGGATCGAGCCGTCCGGGTCGACACGATGGATGTCGGTGTTGCGGCGCGGCTCACCGGCGTCGTAGTCGTAGCCGAAGTTGCCGACGTAGACGCGGCCGTGCCGGTCGATCGCGAAGTCGTTGACGTCGCCCGCCGCGTGGGCGGACAGGTCGGCGTACTCGACGATCGACGTGCCATCGATGCGCATCAGCTTGCGGTTCTTCGACGACACGACGATCGGCGTGCCATCGGGCAGGAAACCCAGGCCCGAAGGGCGGTGCGGCACGCAACAGATCTGCTCGCGCGCGCCATCCGGGCCCAGTGCGTAGACGCGGTGGTCGAACACGTCCGACACCCACAGGCGGCCGGCATGCCAGCGCGGCGCCTCGAGGAAGACGAAGTCGTCGGCGAAGAGCGTCGGTTCGTGGCGTGCCATGGAGGCCTCCGCGGGCAGGCGGCTCACCAGCCGCCGTCGACCTGGATGTTCTGGCCGGTGATCAGGTCCGACTGCGAGGTGGAGAGGAACACCGCGAGGTTCGCGATGTCCACCGCCTCGATGCGCTTCTTCATGCTCTGGTTCTCGAGGATCCATCGGTGGTACTCCTCGCGCTTGTCGCCGCGGTCGCGGAACTCGGCCTCGGAGACCACCGCACCGGGCGAGATGCCGTTGACGTTGATGAAGTGTGCGCCGAGCTCGCGTGCCAGGCCCTTGATCAGGCCGTACAGCGCGCCCTTGGAGGCGATGTAGGGCACGTAGCCCTCCCAGCGGCCGGTGAGCGTCAGCGAGGTGACGTTGACGATCTTGCCGTACTTCTTCGCGATCATCGCCTTGCTGACGGCACGGGCGAGCACGAAGCAGGCCGTGGAGTTGACGCGCACCTGGTCCTCGTACTCCTCGATGCTGAACTTCTCGAAGGTCTTGAAGATGACCAGCGCCGCGTTGTTGACCAGCACGTCGATGCCGCCGACCTCGTCGGACAGCCGGCCGACGGCCACTTCCAGCTCGGCGAGCTTGTTCAGGTCGCAGGCAAAGTAGCGCACGCCCTTGGCGATCTTGTCCAGGGTGGCCTGCGCATCGGGTAGGCCGGGGCGGTCGAGCGCGATGATGCGGGCGCCCTCCTGCGCGTAGCGCGCCACCATCGCCTGGCCGATGGTGCCCAGGGCGCCGGTGATCAGCACGTTCTTGCCGTCGAGTTGAGCCATGTTCGTGTTCTCCTGGGAGGGGTGTCAGTGCGCCTTGCGCCCGCTGCCGCCGACGGTGTAGATGGCTGCCGCGATGACGATCACCGCGCCTTCGATCAGGCCCTGGTAGTTGGCGCCGAGGTTCAGCATGTTGAAGCCGTTGGTCAGCGTGAAGAGCAGCAGGGCGCCGGCCAGGGTCTTGACCACGCTGCCTGCACCGCCGAAGAGCGAGGTGCCGCCCAGGATGGCCGAGGCGATGACGGTCAGTTCCGCGCCCTGCAGCGCGGCCGGGTTGACCGAGCGCAGCCGGCTCGCGAACAGCACGCCGGCGAAGCCGGCCGCCGCGCTGCACAGGATGAAGGCGGCCATGCGGTAGCGATTGACGTTGATGCCCGACAGCCGCGCCGCCTCGGGGTTGCCGCCGACGGCGTAGACGCGCCGGCCGACGGTGGTGAAGCTGAGCACGAACCAGACGATGCTCGCGAAGATCACCATGTAGATCACCGACTTCGACACCGACAGCTCGGCCCCGCCGAACCAGCCCGCGGCCAGCGTACCCAGCCCGCCGACGCTCATGCCGATGGCAGCCGGCGACAACGCGCGGCCGTCGCGGCGCAGGCGCATGGCGCCCAGCACGCCGGCCACGAACAGCGCCGCGCCGATCACCAGCAGCGGTGTGCCCACCGCGATGCGCCCGGACTCGAAGGCCCGCATCGCGGCGATGACGTCGGTGTCCTCCACCGACAGCGAGCGGCCGTCGGTGTAGATCAGCACGATGCCGCGGATGGCCGTCAGGGTGCCGAGCGTGACGATGAAGGCGTTGATGCCGAGGTACTGCACGATCGAGCCGTTGAGCAGCCCGGCCAGCACCGCCGCCAGCATCGCGACGCCTGCGGCCGGCCAGAAGCCGAGCCGGTCGGCCAGGCCGATCAGCAGCACCGCTGCGAGCGCAGCCACCGACGCCACCGAGAGATCGAAGTTGCCGGTGATCAGGATCACGGTCATCGCGATCGCCATCACCGCCGTCAGCGAGGACTGGTGCAGCACGTTGGTGACGTTCTGCAGGCTCAGATAGTTCACCCGCCCGGTGTAGGCGCTGGCCACCGCGAGGATCAGCACCAGCAGCAGCAGCGCGTAGTACACGCCCATCTCGCGCAGGCCGAACAGGCGGCGCCAGTCGGGGCCGGCGCCCGCTGCCGCGGGCCGGGCACCGGGGGCGGCCGAGGTGCTCGTCGTGGGTAGTTGCTGGGTCATCAGTGCCATGGCCGTTCAGTCGATGCGGCGGCGGTCTGGGGGGTGAGCCCGCCGGCCAGCAGGATCAGTTCGTGCTCGGAGGTGTCGTCGAGCCGGCGCTCGGCCACACACCGTCCGTCACGCATCACGAGGATGCGCTCGCTCACCGCGAGCAGCTCCTCGAACTCGGAAGAGACGATCACCACCGCCATGCCGGCGGCGGAGAGTTCGCGCACCAGGCGCAGGATGTCGGTCTTGGCACCGATGTCGATGCCGGCGGTGGGCTCGTCCAGGAGCAGCACCTTCACGTTGCTGAACAGCCACTTGGCGATCGTCACCTTCTGCGCGTTGCCGCCGCTCAGCTCGGTCACCAGCGCGTCGGGCGACGGCGCCTTGATCTTCAGCCGGCGGATCGCCTCGGCGCCGCGGGCGTGCTCCAGCAGGCGCACCGGGAGCCAGCGCCGCCAGGAGATGTTCTCGAGCGCCGGCAGCGTCGTGTTGCGCCAGACCTCGAACAGCGGCACCAGGCCCTGGCGGTTGCGGTCTTCGGGCACCAGCGCGAGGCCGGCCTTCACTGCGGCGCCGGTGGAGCGCGCGATGGGTCGGCCGCCGACGACGACTTCGCCGCTGGCCTGCGGGTCGGCACCGAAGATCGCGTGCAGCAGCTCGCTGCGACCGGAGCCGAGCAGCCCGGCGATGCCCACCACCTCGCCGGCCGCGAGCGTCAGCGAGATCGGCGCCAGCTTGCCGGGCGAGGCCAGCTCGCGCAGCTCCAGCACCACGGGCGCATCGGCCGGATGCGGCGTCACCTCGGCGCGCTCCATCGCCACCAGCTGACGGCCGACGATGGCCTCGGCCAGGCGCGATTCGTCCATGTCGCAGGTCTGCGCGCGCAGCACCGCCTGGCCGTCGCGCAGGATGGTCAGGCAGTCGGTCAGCGCCATCACCTCGTCGAGGAAGTGCGAGACGAACAGGATCGCCTTGTTGTCCAGGCGCGAGAGTCGCCGCACCGTCGCATAGACGAGCTCGCGCTCGTCGCTGGCCAGCGAGGCGGTGGGCTCGTCCATCACGATCAGCTCGGCGCCGGTGCCCAGCGCCTGGAAGATCGACACCATCTGGCGCTGGCCGATCGACAGGTCGGCGACCAGCGTGTCCGGCTCGATCCGGCAGCCGACCCGCTCGCACAGCGCGTCGTAGCGGCTGCGGTACGACGTGTCGCGCCGCCAGGGTCCGTCATCGCCGAGGAACACGTTCTCGAGCACCGAGAGCGTCGGCACCAGCGGAATGTGCTGGTGGATCGTCGCGACGCCCATCACGTTGGCTTCCTTCGGCGACGACCACTGCACCGGCTGTCCCTTCCAGACGATCCGGCCGCCCGATGCGGGGAAGGCGCCGGAGAGGATCTTGATCAGGGTCGACTTGCCGGCGCCGTTGGCGCCGAGCAGGCCATGGACCTTGCCGCGCTCGATCGTCAGGTCGACGCCGCGCAGCGCGACGACGGCGCCGTTCAGGAAGGACTTCTTCAGCCCTTCCAGCCGCATCAGCGGGACCTGCTCGCTCGCTTCCATGGTGCCCGACTCCCGGCGCTGCAGATCACCACTCGGGTGGGCACTCGGCGAGGTTGGCCTTGGTGATGGCCGGCGTGTCGTAGGTGACGAACTGGCCCTTCTTGGTGTTCTTGCCGGTGGCGGCCTCGAACAACGCGCGGGCCGACAGGCGGCCGAGCGTGCCGGGCTTGGTGCAGACCGAGCCGTCGAACTCGCCGTTCCTGATCGCATCGTTGCCGAGCTTGGAGCCCCCGCCGGTGGACACCAGCTTGACCTTCGAGTTGGCGGCCTTGATGGCACGCGCGCAGCCCAGCGCCATGTCGTCGGCGTGGCTGAAGAACATGTCCAGCGCCGGGTTGGCCGTCATGACGTTCTGGCACACGGCTTCGCCCTTGGCAGGTGTCCAGTCGGTCGGCTGCGAGGCGACGATCTCGTACTTGACGCCCGCCGCGTCGAGCGCCTTGCGGAAGCCTTCGGTGCGCTGGCGCACGACCGCGAATCCGGGCGCACCCTCGACGATGCCGATCTTCGCCACCTTGCCCTTGGGCAGCAGCTTGGCGGCGAGTTCACCGGCGCGCTGGCCGGCCATCACGTCGTCGGTGACGACCAGGGCGGTCAGCTTCGGGTTGACCTGGCGGATCTTGTCGGGGTCGCCGATCACTGCCGCTGCGGCGACGAACGGGATCTTGACGTCGGCCAGGCGGTCGACCCAGTTGACGGCCACCACGGCGTCGGTCGCGATCATCGCGATGCCGTCGACCTTCTGGGCGATCAGGTCGTCGATGGCATTGCCCTGCCGTTCGACGTTGGCCCGCCCGTCGATCACGATGGCCTTGCAGCCGAGCTTCTGGCATTCCTCCTGGAACCCCTTGCCGAGCGCGGCGTCGTAGGGGTACTGCATGCTGTTGGCGATGTAGGCCAGGGTGATGTCCTTGGCCGCGGCGGCGCCGGCAGCGCAGACCAGCGCCGTGGCGCCGAGCGCCAGGCCGAGCTTGCTCGTGAGGGTCTTCATCGATGTCTCCTGCTCTCTGGATATGTGAACCGTTGGCTGTCGAAGGCCCGGCTCCGGTCGCCAACCCGCCGGAGGGGCCGTCTTCGTTCACGCGGGGCTGGGCGGTACCGGCAGGGACCTGCGTTCGCCGGGGCGACCGGTCCTCGTCTGTCTCCGTGTGCCTGCCTGTTCCTGCAGTGTCGAGTTCATTATTTGTCCCGCGGCCTGGTCAGGTCGAGTCGACTTTTCTGGGGTCCACGGTAAGCCGGAGCTACGCTCAGATCCCTGCCGTCTGCCCCCCGTCGACCACCATCGCGTGCCCGGTGACGAAGCCCGCCTCGGCACTGCACAGCCACAGCACGGTGGCCGCCACCTCCTCCGGCCGGCCCATGCGGCCGATCGGCTCCTGTGCGATCACGCGCGCCCGGCCTTCGGCCGTTCCCTGCGTGAAGCGCTCGATCATCTCGGTGTCGATGATCCCGGGGCACAGCGCATTGACGCGGATGTTCGAGTGCGCGTTCTCGAGCGCGGCGACCTTGCTGATCGCGGTGACCCCGAACTTCGCCGCACAGTAGGCGGACTGCCCGCGAATGGCCATCACGCCGGCGCCCGACGAGGTGTTGACGATCGCGCCGCCGCCGCTCTTGAGCATCAGCGGGATCTGGTGCTTCATGCACAGGAACACGCTGCGCAGGTTGACCCGGATCACGCGGTCCCATTCGTCTTCGGAGAGTTCGGCCAGCAGCGTCACCGGCTGCTCGGAGCCGGCGTTGTTGAAGGCCGCGTCGAGCCGGCCGAAGGCGGACCAGGCGCTCTCCAGCGCCGCGCCCACGTCCTCGCCACGGGTCACGTCGCAGCGCACCGGCAGCACGCGGCCGCCGAGCGCCTCGATGCGCCGCGCCGTGTCCTGCAGGCCGGCTTCGGCGATGTCGGCTGCCACCACGCTCGCGCCCTCGCGTGCGAACGCGAGCGCCGTCGAGCGGCCGATGCCGCTGCCGGCACCCGTGACGAATGCCACCTTGCCGGCGTAGCGCCGGCTTCCCTGAACCTCGGTCATCTGCGTCTCCTCTTCGCGCCCTTGCGCGGTCAATCGATCGAAACGGCGGTGCGCCGGCGGGCCGCACCGGGCACCGGCACCACGGCGGCATAGATCACCGCCAGGCGCCGGCCCGCGTCCATGTCGTCGACGCTGCCGGTGTAGGCGGTACAGAAGAGCGTGCGTCCGTTGTCGCCGCCCAGCGTGCAGGCAATGGCGTGGCGGGCGCAGGCGATGCGGTCGGTGATGCGTCCGCCGTCGACGACGCGCAGCACCTCGCCGGTGTTGAAGCAGGCCACCCAGACGCCACCCTCGGCATCGGCACAGAGGCCGCCCGGCTCCCGGCCGGGCAGCCGGGCAAAGCAGCGCGGCCGGGTGAGCCGACCATCCGGTGTACGTTCGAACGCCGTGACGCGGTGCGACCACATCTCGGCCACCACCAACGTGCGGCCACCGTGCAGCAGCACGGCATCGTCGGCGGGGTACGGCTCCGCGGCGTCGACGCTGTCGATGCAGCGCATCGAACCGCCGTCGTCGCAGAGCACGTGCCGCCGACGCTCCAACACGTCGCAGACCGACAGCTGCCCCGCGTGCCAGCGCGGAGCCTCCAGGAGCCAGTAGCCGTCCGCGACCTGGCGCGCCCGGTGCTCCCTCATGGCAATGGTCCGCTCAGCCGGCGTCGGTCGGCAGCGGGAAGCCGATCATCGCCTTGACCTCGAGGTACTCCTCGAGGCCGAACGGGCCCATCTCGCGGCCGTTGCCGGAGCGCTTGTAGCCGCCCATCGGTGCCATCGGGTTGCTCGGCACGCCGTTCAGGAAGACCCGGCCGGCGCGCAGGCGCCGGCCGACGGCCGTGCCGCGCGCCGCATCGCGCGTGAATACGTAGCCGCCCAGGCCATAGGGCGTGCCGTTGGCGATCGCCAGCGCTTCGTCCTCGGTGCGGTAGGCGAGCACGGCGATCACGGGGCCGAAGATCTCTTCCTGCGCGATGGTCATCGCCGGCGTGACATCGGCAAACACGGTCGGCCGAACATAGTAGCCCGTCGCCAGGCCCTCCGGCCGACCGAGGCCGCCGCAGACCAGGCGCGCACCTTCGTCGAGGCCGATACGGATGTAACGCTGCACGCGTTCGAACTGCGCCTGGTTCACCAGCGGCCCCATCGTCGTGGCCGGATCCAGCGGATCGCCCACGCGGACCCTGCTCACGGCGGCCGAGATCAGCCGCAGCACCTCGTCGACCTGCGACTCGTGCACCAGCATGCGCGTCGGCGCGTGGCAGGACTGGCCGGTATTGCTGAAGGCGCGCGTGACGTTCCACTCGGCCGCCAGCGCCAGGTCGGCATCGGGCAGCACGATGTTGGCGGACTTGCCGCCGAGCTCCAGCGCGACGCGCTTGATCGTCGCCGCCGCCGCCTCGCCGATCTGCACGCCGGCCCGCGTCGAACCGGTGAAGGAGATGCAGTCGACTTCGGGGTGCCGGCAGATCGCGTTGCCGACGGTCGGCCCGTCGCCATGGACCAGGTTGAACACGCCGGGCGGCACGCCGGCTTCATCGAGGATCTCGGTCACGAGATGCGCCGTCATCGGCGTGAACTCGCTCGGCTTGAGCACCATCGTGCAGCCGGCCGCCAGCGCGTAGGCGGCCTTGGTGGCAAGCAGCTGGGCCGGCCAGTTCCAGGCGGTGATCAGGCCGCAGACGCCGATGGCCTCGCGCCGCACGAGGTTGGGCCCGAGCACGTGCTCGAAGCGGTAGTCGCGCAGGGTGGCGTGGGCTGCCTTGAAGCCGTCGATCGCCGCGCCGGTCATGCCCTTGTTGCTGCACGGCGCACCCATCTCGCGCGTGATGGCGGCCAGCACCTCCGCCTCGCGCGCCTGGAAGCACTCGACGATGCGCTCGAGCAGCGCGAGCCGCTGCGCCACCGGCGTGTCGGCAAAGGCCGGGAAGGCGGCGCGCGCCGCCTTCACAGCGGCATCGACGTCCTCGACGCTGCCGGCGCGCAAGCTCGTGATCGGCTGCTCGGTCGCCGGGTTGACGAGTTCGAAGACCTGGCTGCCGCGGGGTTCGACCCAGCGGCCGCCGATGAAGCTCTTGCCGAAGTGGTTCATGAGAGTCGGAGGATGAACAGGAGTCAGGTCCAGCCCGCGGCTTCGAGCCGGCGGGCACTTTGGTCGATGGCCCGGTCGGGGTCGGGGTCGATGATTTCGAGCACCGGCCGGCGCTTGAAGCCGATCGATTGCAGCACTCCGGGAATCGCGGTGAAGTCCACCGTGCCGAGCCCGACCGCATCGTGCCGAAAGCTCGCCTGCGTGGTGTCCGACAGGTGCACCACCTGCAGCCGGCCGGCGCAACGCCGCAAGCCCGCGGCGGGATCTTCGTGCACAAAGTGGCCGTTGGCCACGTCGTAGACGATGCCGAGGTCCGGGTGAGCGCTGGCCTCCACCGCCTCGAGCAGCTCGGCCGCGCGCGGCAGGAAGGCAAACGGCATGTTCTCGACGAAGATCGCCGTGCCGTGGCGCGCGGCCAACGGCACGAGCTCGTCGAGCGCGGCGTGGAAGTGCGCCACCATCTGCTCGTGCGGCATCGGCAGCAGCGGGTTGGCCTTGCCCGGCCCGAGCACGACGCCCTGCGCGCCGATGTCGCCGGCCAGCACGACGAACCGGCGCAGCAGCCCGAGCGTCATCGCCCGCATCTCGGCGGTGGCAGCCGCGATGTTCAGGTCCACGTTCGGCATGTTGAGCGTGCGGATCGTCAGGCCCTCGCCCTCGGCCCAGGCACGCCAGTCGCGCCGCTGCGCCGCATCGACCTCGTCCGGCCACAGGTGGCCCGGGTACATCATCAGCTCGAACTCGCGGAAGCCGCGCCCGGCCAGCGCCTGCACGGCGGCCCGTGCGGAGCCGCGCAGGGTGTACGAGTAGGTGTTGACGGCGAAGGCCGCGTTGACCGGATGCATTGCCGCGCTCAGTCGAGCACCGTGGAGACGTCGCTTTGGTGCGCGCTCGGCTTCGCGGCCACGGGTTTCGGCGACCCGAAGGCGCCGGCGGTCACGAGGCGCTCGACCTGCCCGGGCGACAGCGCCAGATGCTCGCGCAGCAGCGTGTCGCGGTGCTCACCGAGGCGCGGCACGCGCAGCGCATGCGGCGGCGGCTCCATCCAGGCGGTGTTGGCCGGCAAGGTGAAGCTGCCGCCGAGGCCGTCGTCCACCTGCCAGAGCGCGCCGCGTTCGTGCAGGTAGGCGTTGGCGACGACTTCCTGCATGCTCAGGATCGAGGCCACCGGCACGTCGGCCTCGACCAGCCGGTCGACGATCTCCGCGCGGGTATGGGCCCGCGTGAAGGCCTCGGTGATCTCGTGCACCTCGCGCTGGCGCTTGGAGCGTTCCGCGTAGGTGGCGTAGCGCGGGTCGGTGCCGAGCTCCGGCGTGCCCATCGCGCCGCACAGGCGGCGCCAGAAGTCGTCGCGGTTGCAGCCCAGGTTGACCGCGCCGTCGGCCGCGGGAAACGCGCCGTACGGAATGCCGTGGAAGCTGTTCGAGCCGGTGAAGTCCGACCGGGCCCGGTCCTCGACCTGCACGCGTCCCATCGCCACCGAGACCATCGGCAGCATGCATTCGACGAGGCCCAGGTCGAGCAGCTTGCCCTGGCCGTGGCGCTCCTGGTTGCGCAGCGCGAGCAGGATGGCGGCATGCGCCGACACCGCCGCGGTGATGTCGCCGAGCGCGAAGCCGCACCACACCGGGTTGCCGGAATGGTCGCGCGTCAGGCCGGTGGCGCCGGACATGGCCTCGGCGACGATCGCGAGGCCCGCCCGGTCGGCGTACTCGCCCGCGTCGTCGATGCCGAAGCCGGAGATCGAGACCACGACCAGCCGCGGGTAGCGCTCGTGCAGCGCCTTCGGGTGCAGGCCGAGCCGCACCAGCGCCGCGGCACGCATGTTGGTGACGAACACGTCGGCCGTCTCGAGCAGCTTCGTCATCACGCCGGCGCCTTCGGCGTTTTTCAGGTCGAGCACGATGCTGTGCTTGCCCCGGTTCAGCGAGGCGTAGTAGGCCGTGACGTCGCCTTCGGGCGTGTGCCGTGCGGGCTCGCGGTGGCGCGTGAGCTCGCCGCCGGGCGGCTCGACCTTGATGACGGTGGCCCCTTCATCGGCCAGCATCTGGCAACAGTACGGTCCCGCGATCAGATGCGAGAGTTCGACGACCGTGATGCCGGCCAGCGGCGAGGGCGCGGAAGGGCTGCTGCTCATGGGATCGATTCTCCGGAGGGGTGGCGCGGGCGTCGAGTCGCCTTTTGTGCCTGGGTCGGTAAGTTGCGCTAACGGCAGTCGGCCGCTGCTGAGGAGTTCAGAAGAGGAACGCGGCCTTGCCGGTGGCCTGGCTGTCGAAGACCCGGTATGCCTCGTCGGCCTGGTCCAGGCGCCAGCGGTGGGTGAACAGGCGATCCAGGTCGAGCCCGCGTTCGACGGCGAACTCCGCGCAGCGCTGCTGCCCGATCGTCGACATCGTGTAGGAGGTCATCACCGTCACCTGCCGATCGAGCAGCGCGCGCATCTCGAGGCTCAGGGTCGCGCCGATGCCGACCATGCAGACGCGGCCCCACACCGCCACTGCGCCGAGCGCCGACGCCGCCGCGGCCGACGAGCCCGAGGTCTCGAGCAGCGCCTCGACGCCTTCGCCGCGGGTCAGCTCGCACAGTGCCTGCGCGGGGTCGACACGGCGCGGGTTGATCGTCGCCCAGGCGCCGAACTCGTTGGCACGCGAAAGCCGCTCGTCATCGATGTCGATCGCGACCACGCGGGCGCCCTGGGCCGCGGCGAGCAAGGTGGCCGAAAGGCCCACCGGCCCCTGGCCGAACACCGCGAGGGTCTCGTTGCCGCGCAGTTGGAGCCGCTCGAGCGCGCCCCAGGCCGTGCCGGTGCCGCAGGCGATGGCCGCACCCGCCTCGAAGCTCAGGCCGTCGTGCAGCGGCAGCAGTGTGGACGCCGGCACGCGCATGGAGGGCGCGTGCGCACCGTGCGCGTTGCCCGAGTAGACGATGCGATCGGCCGGCCGGCACAACTGCGGCCAGCCGCCGCGGCAATGGCGGCACACCGTGCAGCCGTGGTAGTGGTGCACCATCACCCGGTCACCCACGCGGGCCACCCGCGCCGGCACGTCCGGCCCCACGGCGGCGACGATGCCGGCCGGCTCGTGCCCGCCGATCACGCGCCGCTCGAGCGGCAGCGTGGGGTCGTGCGGCGCGCGGTAGGGGTGCAGGTCACTGCCGCACAGGCCCGAGGCCTTGATCTGCACGACCACCTCTCCGGGCCCGGGCACCGGGTCCGGCACGTCGACGAAGGCGAGCCGCCGGTCGCCGAGGAACACGAGTCCCTGCATGGCGCTCAGCCGGCGATGTTCATGTAGACGGCCTTGCGGTACAGGAAACTCTCGACGTGTTCGAGGCCACCCTTCCAGCCGTAGCCGCTCATCTTGCAGCCGCCGAAGCCCACCGCAGGATCGACCGCGCCGTAGCAGTTGACCCACACCACGCCGGCGCGAATGCCCTGCGACACTTGGTGCGCGGTGGCGAGATTGCGTGTCCACACGCCGCCACCGAGGCCGTACTCGGTGTCGTTGGCCATCTTCAGCACCTCGTCGACGGTGTCGAACGGGATCACCGAGATCACCGGGCCGAAGATCTCCTCGCGCGCGATCGTCATGCCCTGGTCCACGCCCGCGAAGACGGTGGGCTCGACGAAATACCCTCCGGCCAGTTCTCCGCCCAGGCGCCGCCCACCGGCCGCGAGCCGGGCGCCCTGCTCGCCGCCGAGCTTGACGTAGTGCATCACCCGGTCGAGCTGGCGCGAGGAGATCAGCGGCCCAAGGTCCACGCCGGGATCGAGCCCCTTGCCCACCTTGAGGCCGGCGCTGAAGCGCTGCAGCCGCTCGACGAACTCTTCCTGCACCGAGCGCTGCACGAACAGGCGCGTGCCGGAGTAGCAGATCTGCCCGCTGTTGGCGAACACGCCCATCGCCGCGCCGGGCACCGCCGCATCGAGGTCGGCATCCGCGAACACGATGTCGGGCGACTTGCCGCCGAGCTCGAGCTGCAGGCGCTTCAGGTTGCCGGCCGAGGCCTGCACGATGCGGCGGCCGGTCTCGGTGGAGCCGGTGAAGGAGATCTTGTCGACGCCGGGGTGGGCCGCCAGCGCCGCGCCGGCCTCGCTGCCGTAGCCGGTGACGATGTTGACCACACCGTCGGGCACGCCGGCCTCGGCGAGGATGTCCGCGAAGCGCAAGATCGAGAGCGAGGCGTCTTCCGCCGGCTTGATCACGCAGGTGCAGCCGGTGGCGAGCGCGGGACCGATCGTCCACCATTGCCCGCCCATCGGCCCGTTCCAGGGAATGATGCCGCCCACCACGCCGAGCGGCGCCTTGTGGTTCAGCGTCATCACGTTCCCGGGCAGCGAGTTGCTCGCGGTGGTCGTTGTCGCCGCGCCGGTGCAGGAGGCGAAGAAGCGGATCGCCTGCGAGATCCACTTGACGGTGTTGCGCGTGCGTGTGATCGGCGCGCCCATGTCCGTGGTCTCGATCGAGGCGAGCTCCTCGGCGTGTTTCAGCATCAGCTCGTCGATGCGCAGCAGCAGGCGCTGCCGCTCCAGCGGCGTCCAGCGGCTCCACGGGCCCTCGAAGGCAGCACGGGCGGCCACGACGGCGCGGTCCACGTCGGCCGCGGCACCACGCGCCAGGCGCGCGATCACCTGGCCACTGGCCGGATCGACGGTGTCGAACTCCTCACCCGCGGCGGCGGCGACCCAGCGCCCGCCGATGAAGAGCTGTTTCGAGCCGCCGAGGAAGGCGGGGCGGACGGGTGAGGGCACAGCAGGCGTGGACACGGATGAAGGCTTCAGTGGAAGGACCGGCCACCGTCGGCGGCCAGCGCCGCGCCGGTGACGTACGAGCCGTCGGCGCTGACGAGGAACAGGATGACCCGGGCGATCTCGTCCGGGTCGGCGATGCGCTTGAGCGCGTAGTTGCCGACATTGGCGCGGAAGCCTTCGGCCATCGGCGTGTCGACCATGCCGGGACAGACTGTGTTGACACGGATCGCCGGCGCGAGCTCGGCCGCCATCGCACGCGTCAGGTTGACCACGCCGCCCTTCGAGGCGGCGTAGGCCGTCAGGCCCGCGGCATTGGGCAGCAAGCCGGCCGCCGAGGCGATGTTGACGATCGCCGCGCCGCTCGCCTGCCGCAACCAGGGCAGGCAGCCGCGCGAGACCAGCCAGCAGCCCGTGAGGTTGACCTCGAGCACCTGGCGCCAGACCTCCAACGGCGTTGCCTCCATCGGCCCGATGCGCATGATGCCGGCGGCATTCACCACGCCGTCGATGCCGCCGAGTGCCGCGGCCGCACGCTGCGCCGCTGCGGCCACCGAGGCCTCGTTCGACACGTCGACCTCGATCGCGATGCCGCCGGTCTGCTGCGCGGTGTGCGCGAGGCCGGAAGCATCGCGGTCGAACAGTGCGAGCCGTGCGCCTTCGCGGGCGAACAGCAGCGCCGTCGCACGGCCGATGCCCGAGGCCGCACCGGTGACGACGACGCGCCGGCCCGCGAGCCGGCCGGGGGTGGAGGACGGTTCGGCGCTCATTCGACGGTGATCTTGTTGTCCACGATCACCTTCTTCCAGCGCGCCGCCTCGCCGTTGACGAAGGCCACGAGGGCCTCGCCGGTCTTGATGTCCTCCTGGTAGGCCAGCGGCTTCATCTTGGCGACGAATTCCGGGTCACGGACGGCTCGGGTGATGGCCTCGGCCAGCTTGGCGACGATCTCCGGCGGCGTGCCGGCCGGCGCGGCGAAGCCGTGCCACAACACGACGTTGAAGTCGGGCAGGCCCAGCTCCTTGAAGGTCGGCACGTCGGGCAGGCTCACTGCACGTTCCGGCGCGGCGACGGCCAGCACGCGCAGCTTGTCCTCGCCGCGCAGGGCCGCCACCTCCGAGACCGAGGCCGCCATCATCTGCGTGAAGCCGCCGATCAGCGACTGCAGGCCCTCCGGGTTGTTGCGGTAGGTCACGTGCACGCCCTTGCCGTTCAGCGCATTGAGCAGCCGCGTGCAGGTCAGGTGGCCCATGGTGCCGACGCCGCCGGAGGCGAAGGTCACGCCGTCGCCGCTGCGTGCCGCGGCGGCCAGTTCCTGCAGGTTGGTGATCTTCGGCGTGGTGTTGGCGGAGACGGCCAGCGCCACCGGGAAGCCGCCCACGCCCACCACCGGCGCGAAGCTGCTCAGCTTGTAGGGCAGCTTCTCGCGCAGCACGGTCTGGTTGATGCCCGCGCTGATCAGGCACAGCAAGGTGTAGCCGTCCGGCGCGGCGTTGGCCACCGCAGCACCGCCGATGGTGGTGGAGCCGCCGCCGCGGTTGTCCACGATCACGGCCTGGCCCCATTCCTTCGTCAGCCTGTCGGCGACGAAGCGGCTGATGATGTCGTCGGTGCCGCCGGCCTGGTTGCCGACGATGATCTTGATCACGTGCTGCGGGTAGGCGCCCTGCGCAAAGGCGGGGCCGCCCAGCGCGGCGGCCGCCAGCGCGGGCGCCGTCGCCAGGACCTTTCGGCGAGTGAGCATCGATTGTCTCCTTGGTTTCCTGGATGAATGTCAGCGCTGCACGAACGGATTGCCGGGCGCGCCGGCCGCCGTCGAGAACATCACGCTCTTGGTCTCGAGGTACTCGTCCACCGCCTCGATGCCGCCTTCGCGGCCCAGGCCGGATCGCTTCATGCCGCCCAGCGGCACGACGAAGCTGTAGGCACGGTATGTGTTGACCCACACCATGCCGGCGCGCAGCGCACGCGACATGCGCACGCCGCGGCCCAGGTCGCGTGTCCACACGCCGGCGGCCAGGCCGTAGACGATGTCGTTGCCCAGGCGCACGGCCTCGGCCTCGTCGTCGAAGCCGATGATCGAGAGCACCGGGCCGAACACCTCCTCCTGCGCGATGCGCATGCGGCTCGTCACGTCGGTGAACACGGTCGGCTGCACGAACATCCCGCCGGTCAGCCCGGGGCCTTCGGCCGGCCCGCCGCCGAGCAGGCAGCGCGCGCCCTCGGCGCGGGCCAGGCCGATGTAGTGCAGCACCTTCTCGTACTGCGGCGGCGTGGCGATCGGGCCGACCTGGGTGTCGGGCTGCAGCGGGTCACCGAGCCGCAGCCCGCGCGCCATCGCAAGCACCCGCTCGGTGAAGGCTTCCTTGATCGAGTTCTGCACCAGGAGGCGCGAGCCGGCAGTGCACATCTGCCCGGTCGCACCGAAGATGCCGGCGACGGCGCCGACACAGGCCTGCTCCAGGTCGGCGTCCTCGAAGACGATGTTGGGCGACTTGCCGCCGAGCTCCATCGAGACGCGCTTCATCGTGCGCGCCGCGGCCTCGTAGACCTTGGCGCCCGTCACGTCCGAGCCGGTGAAGGTGATCTTGGCGACGTCCGGGTGCGCCACCAGCGGCGTGCCGATCTCCGGGCCGAGGCCGGTGACGACGTTGATCACGCCGTCGGGCAGGCCGGCCTCCTTCGTGAGCGCGGCGAACTCGAGCGAGCTGACCGAGGCGAACTCCGAGGGCTTGAGCACCACCGTGCAGCCCGCGGCCAGCGCCGGCGCGCACTTGATCGTGAAGAAGTTCAGCGGCGAGTTCCAGGCCGTCAGCGCCACCACCACGCCGACCGGCTCGCGGTAGGTCAGCGCCAGCATGTCGGCCTTGTCGACCGGCAGCACCGCGCCCTCGATCTTGTCGGCCAGCCCGGCGAAGTAGTGCCAGTGCTGCGGCAGGTAGGCGAGCTGGCCGGCCATCTCGGCGATGATCTTGCCGTTGTCGCGCGACTCGATCTCGGCCAGGCGCTTCGCGTTCGCGCTCTCGGCCATCAGGTCGCCGATGCGGCGCAGGATGCGGCCGCGCTCGCTGGGCGTCATGCGGCTCCACGGCCCCTCGTGCATGGCCGCGTGGGCGGCTTGCACCGCACGCTGCGCATCGGCCGCGTCGCCGCGCGCGATGCGCGCCCAGGGTGTGCCCCGGTACGGATCGATCGAGTCGAGCCGTCGGCCGCTGGCCGGGGCGACGGGCGCACCGTCGATCCAATGGTCGTAGTTCTTCATGGTGTGAGAAGGCGTGGTCGGGCGCGCCCGGCCGAACAAATCTTCAGCGGCGGCCCATCAAAAGTCGAGTTGGCTTTTGTGGCGCCAGAGGAAACTTCGGCTTACCGTGGGCCCGGCGTACACTGCCGCGTCCATGGAACTCCGCCACCTGCGCTACTTCATCGCCGCTGCCGAAGAGGAGCATTTCGGCCGCGCGTCGGACCGGCTGCACGTGACCCGGCCGGCGGTCTCGCAGATCATCGCGGACCTGGAAGAGGAGATCGGCACCCTGCTGTTCGAGCGCCTCGCGCACCGCGTGCGCCTGACGGCCGCAGGCCGCTCGCTGCTGCCGCAGCTGCAGGCGGTGATGGTGCAGCTCAACGATGCGCTGGTGCAGACCAAGCGGGTCGGCGAGGGCCGCACGGGCTCGCTGAACATCGGCTACGGCTCGCTCACCTTGCTGCACCCGATGTTCCGCGCCGCGGTCAAGGCCTACCGGGAAACCTACCCGGACGTGGATCTCGTGCTGATCGAACTGCCGACGACGCTCCAGCCCAAGGCGCTGGCCGAACGGCGTATCCACGCCGGCTTCATGCACATCGGGCCCGGCCGGTCGCTCGCGCACGCGCGTCGTGGCGCGGCGGTGCAGGGAAACGAGCAGACGGTGCTCGACTGGTACCGCATCCAGACCGGTGGCCTTGGCGTGGCGATGGCCAACGACCACCCCCTGGCCCGGCGCAAGACACTCTCGATCGCCGACCTGGCCACCGAGGATTTCGTCGTCGTGCCCAACTCGAGCAGCAGCCCCGGCTACGGTCCGCTGTACGCTCTGTGCAAGAAGGCCGGCTACGAGCCGCGCGTGGTGCAGGAGGTCAGCACCATCTCGTCGCAGCTGAACCTGATCTCGGTGGGCATGGGCATCGGCCTGGCGGTGATCGGCAAGAACTTCAGCTACCCGCAGGGGCTCACGGTGATTCCATTGAGCGACGTGAACTACACGACAAGCTACGTGTTCGCCTGGGTCAAGGGTCAGAAGGATCCGTCGCTGGACCGGATGATCGACATCATCAAGTCGCTGTCGAAGTGACGCTCCCGGTCACCACGCGGCTTCGAGCAGGCCGAGCAGCGTGGCGGTGTCGGCAATCGGGCGGGCGTTGCGGCCGATGAACCAGTCCGTCATCGCTGCCTCGGCGATCGGCACCAGGTCGCCGCTGCCCACGCCGATCTCGCGCAGGCAGCGCGGCACAGGCAGCGCGCGCAGCAGAGCCTCGACCCGTTCGTCCGACGACTGACCGGGTTGAGCGCCCGGCACGGCGGCCAGGGCCTCCAGCACGGCGCCGGCGCGCGAGCGGGTCACGGGGGCATTGAAGCGCATCGTGTGCGGCAGCACGATCGCGCCGACGAGGCCGTTGGCCACGTGGCTGCGCTTGCCGATGGCGTGGGCGAGCACCGATGCGACGCCGGTGCCGCCTTGCTCCGTGCCGCGACCGCACAGGATGGCCGCGACCACGAGCCGCTCGCGGCGTTCGGCCTCGTCGCTCTCGCCAGGCGCGAGCCCCTGCGCGATCAGTCGCAGGGCCTGCATCAGCGAGGCTTCGGAGAACGGGTCGCAGCCCGGCGATTCGAGCGCCTCCACGGCGTTGGAGAGCGCGTTCAGCGCGGCGCTGCGGACCAGCTCGTCCGGCGCGGTCTGGACGAAGGCCGGATCGATGATCAGCGCCCGGGCGCGGGTCTTCGGGTCGAACAGCGCGAGGCGCTGCCCGTCATCGCCGTGCACGGCCGTCCCGCCCTTGGCGAAGGCGGTGCTCGGCGTGGTCGGCACCGCGAAGATCGGCAACTTGGGTGCGGCCAGGCGCGGGCTCTCGAAGCGGCCGTCCGGCAGGCGCCGGGTGCAGAGTTCGGTGAGCGGTCGCCGCTCGCCGGCGAGGATGGCGGCGGCACGCGCGGTGACGGCGGCCGAGCCGCCGCCGACGGCGACGATCGCATCGGCCTTCAGTTCGTCCAGCGCCCGCACCGTCTCCTCGACCGCCGACACCGGGCTGTGCTCGCGCGCCGTCATCGAGAGGCCGGCCCAGGCCTCGCCCAGGGCCGCGCGTAGCGCCTCCATCTCGGGGCTGCGGCCGACCGTGCGCCCACTCACCACGAGGGCGCGCCGGCAGCCGGCGCGATCGAGCTCGCGCTTCAGCGCCGCGAGCGCAGCGTCGCCGTGGTGGACACGCAGTTCGGTCGCGAGATGCTGGTAGGACATCGGCATGCGGCCGCGCTCAGAGTGCGCCAACCAGTTGCGGCACGGCCTCGAACAGATCGGCCTCCAGGCCGTAGTCGGCGACGCTGAAGATCGGCGCCTCGGGGTCCTTGTTGATCGCCACGATCACCTTGGAGTCCTTCATGCCGGCCAGGTGCTGGATCGCCCCGCTGATGCCGCAGGCCACGTACAGCTGCGGCGCGACGATCTTGCCGGTCTGCCCGACCTGCCAGTCGTTGGGCGCATAACCCGCATCCACCGCGGCGCGGCTGGCGCCCAGCGCGGCACCGAGCTTGTCGGCCAGCGGCGTGAGCACCTCGTTGAACTTCTCGCTGCTGCCCATCGCCCGTCCGCCCGAGACGATGATCTTGGCCGCGGTCAGCTCGGGCCGGTCGCTCTTGGCGATCTCGCTGCCGAGGTACTTGCTCTTGCCGCTGTCGGTCACCGCGGGGATCGTCTCGATGGCGGCGCTGCCGCCCGGGGCCGCAGGGTCGAAGCCGGTGGCCCGCACGGTGATCACCTCGCCGGCGGCCTGGCTCTGCACGGTGGCGATGGCGTTGCCGGCGTAGATCGGGCGCTCGAAGGTGTCGGGGCTCACGACCTTGGAGATCTCGCTGATCTGCGCGACATCCAGCTTCGCGGCCACGCGCGGGGCGACGTTCTTGCCGTGCGCGGTGGCCGGGAAGAGGACGTGGCTGTAGTTCCCGGCCGCATCACCCAAGAGCGCCAGCACCTGCGCGGCGACGTTCTCGGCGAGCTGCTCCCCGAGGCTGGCGCCGTCGGCATGCAGCACCTTGGCGACGCCGGCGATCCGGCTGGCGGCCTGGGCGGCGCCGGCGGCGTTCTCGCCGGCGATCAGCACGTGGACCTCGCCGCCGAGTTGCACTGCGGCGGTGACGGTGTTCAGGGTGGCGCCCTTGAGGGTGCCGTGGTCGTGTTCGGCAATGACGAGAGAAGCCATCTCAGATCACCTTCGCTTCGTTCTTGAGCTTCGCGACCAGCGTGGCCGCGTCGGGCACCTTGACGCCGGCACCGCGCTTGGGCGGCTCGCTGACCTTCAGGGTCTTCAGGCGCGGCGTGACGTCCACACCCAAGTCGACCGGCTTGAGCAGCTCGAGCGGCTTCTTCTTGGCCTTCATGATGTTGGGCAGGGTGACGTAGCGCGGTTCGTTCAGGCGCAGGTCGGTGGTGACGATGGCCGGCAGGCTGATGGAGATGGTCTCGAGGCCGCCGTCGACTTCGCGCGTCACCTTGGCGCAGCCGTCGGCGACTTCCACCTTCGACGCAAAGGTGGCCTGCGGCAGGTCGGCCAGCGCGGCGAGCATCTGGCCGGTCTGGTTGCAGTCGTCGTCGATGGCCTGCTTGCCGAGGATGACGAGGCCGGGTTGTTCCTTGTCGACCAGGGCCTTGAGCAGCTTGGCCACGGCCAGGGGCTGCAGTTCTTCCGTGGTCTCGACCAGGATGGCGCGGTCGGCGCCGATCGCCATCGCGGTGCGCAGCGTCTCCTGGCAGGGGGTAACGCCGCAGGAGACCGCGATGATCTCGGTGGCTGCACCCTTCTCCTTCAGCCGCACCGCCTCCTCGACGGCGATCTCGTCGAAGGGGTTCATCGACATCTTCACGTTGGCGATGTCCACGCCGGTGCCGTCGGACTTCACGCGAACCTTCACGTTGTAGTCGACGACGCGCTTCACTGGGACGAGGATCTTCATCGTGTCAGGCCGTCAGACTCACCATCCGCATCTCGCTCATCTCGTGCACCGCGTAGCGCGGGCCTTCACGGCCGAAGCCCGAGTCCTTGGTGCCGCCATAGGGCATCAGGTCGACCCGCGAGCTGGAGGTCTCGTTGATGTGCACGCCGCCCACATGCAGGCGGCGCACGGCCTTCATCGCGAAATCCAGCCGGTTGGTGAAGAAGCCGGTGGCCAGGCCATACGGCGTCGAGTTCACGCGTGCGATCGCCTCGTCGATGCTGTCGAAGGGCTCGATCGACATCACCGGACCGAACACCTCCTGGCAGCTTACGTCGCAATCACGCGGCACGTCCGCGAGCAGGGTGGGCGGGATCATCGCCCCCTGGCGCGGGCCACCGGCCAGCACGCGCGCGCCGCGGCTGGCGGCACGTTGGATCCAGCCGTCGATGCGTTGGGCGGCTGCCTCGCTGATCACCGGGCCGACCTGGGTCTTCGCATCGTGCGGGTCACCATACGGCAGCGCGCGGACGGCCGCCGCCAGCCGCGCCTGCACCTCCTCGAGCCGGCTGCGCTCGACCAGCAGGTTCTGGATCGAGGTGCAGACCTGCCCGGCCTTGCGGTAGCCGGCGCCGACGATTTTCGGGATCGCCGCATCGAGGTTCGCATCGGCGCACAGCACCGTGAAGGCGATGGAGCCGAGTTCCATCTGCGTGCGGCGCAGGCCGGCACGGCGCTGGATGTCGCGGCCCACCTCGGTGCTGCCGGTGAAGGCGAAGAAGCGGATCGCCGGCTCGTCGATCAGCGCCTGCGCCACCGCCGCGCCGCCGTGCAGCACGGCGATCAGCCCGGGCGGCAGGCCGGCATCGAGCAGCGCCTGGGCCAGCAGGTTGGCGGTGTACGGCGTGCTGCTCGAGGGCTTGACCACCACCGCGTTGCCGGCGGCCAGCGCCGGTGCGATCTTGTGCGCCACGGTGTTGACCGGCGCATTGAACGGCGTGATCGCGCACACCACGCCCAGCGGCACGGGGATCGTGAAGCCGAGCCGGCCGCCCTGCTGCGGCGCGCCTTCGAGCGGGATCATCTCGCCGGTCAGCCGCCGCGCTTCTTCGGCAGACAGGCGGAAGGTCTGCACGCAGCGCTTGAGTTCGCCCTGCGCATCGGTGAGCGTGAAGCCCGCCTCGCTGCGCATCACCTCGACCAGCATCTCGCTGCGGCCCTCGATCAGTCCCGCGGCCCGGTCCAGGATCGCACCGCGCTCGTAGGGCGTCAGGCCGGATTGCTCGTAGGCCGCCTGGGCGGCGGCCACCGCCTCGTGCACCTGCTCGCGCGAGGCGAGGTGCAGCCGGGCGCAGGGCACGAGCCGGTACTTGTCCAGCACCTCGGCCTGCTCGACGCCGTCGTGCCATTGCCCGCCGATCAGCAGGCGCACCTCGGTGAGTTCTCGTTCGGATGGCTTCATGTCCTCGGCTTTCTCAGGTCCCGGTGAAGTCCGGGTCGCGGCGGGCGGACGAAGCCTCCACGCCTTCCTTGTAGTCGTTGGTCTCGCGCAGCCAGTTCTGCTCGAAGGCCTCGCGTTCGGTGGCGACGCGGAACTCCGCGATCAGCCCGGCGTTCAAGGTCTCGCGCGTGGCCTGCACCGACAGCGGCGCCGCCTTGGCGATCTCGCGCGCCATCTCGATGGCCACCGCGCGCACCTGGCTTTGCTCGACCAGCCGGTCCGCCAGGCCGATCGCAAACGCCTCCTCGCCGCCGATGCGCTGGCCGGTCAGCATCAGCCAGCGCGCCTTCTGGTGGCCGACCAGGCGCGGCAGGGTCACCGTCAGGCCGAAACCCGGGTGGAAGCCGATGGCGGTGAAGTTGGCCGCGAAGCGCGCCTCCGCGCAGGTGACGCGGAAGTCCGGGAACACCGCGAGGCCGAGCCCCGCGCCGATCGCCGCGCCCTGCACCGCGGCGACGATGGGCTTGCGCGTGGCGATGAGCCGGCGCGCTTCCTTGTAGGGATGGCGCTTGGCCGGCACGAACTTCTCGCCACGCGCCTCGGTCTCGAGCCGCTGCTTCAGGTTGCCACCGGCGCAGAAGTGCTTGCCTTGCGCTGCCAGCACCACCGCGCGGCACTGCGGGTCGCGGTCCAGTTCCTCCAGCGTCGTGGCCAGGTTGCCGAGCAGTTCCACGTCGAGAAAGTTGTTCGGCGGGCGCCGCATCTCGACGATCGCGACGTGCCCGTCCAGGTCGACCCCGATGTCTTCGAAGGCCATGATGCTTCAGCGCTCCGCCGCGGCCACGTCGGCCTGCCGCATGTCGCGCAGGCCGGTCCTGCCGTGATGACGGTCGGCGGCCTTGTAGCCCAGCGCATCCTCGGCAATGATGATCTTCTGCACGTTGGCCGAGCCTTCGCCGTTGTAGAGCATGTCGGCGTAGACGCGGTACCAGGACACGCGGTACTCGCGCGCCAGCCCGTAGCCGCCGAAGATCTGCTGCGCCTTGTCCGCGCACATCTTGCAGGTCTGCGAGGCGTGGTACTTGGCGATCGAGGCGATGCGGTTGGACGGCTGGCCGTTGTCCATCGCCCAGGCGGCGCGGTAGACCAGGCCACGGCTGGCCTCGATGGCGGTGGCCATCTCGGCGATCGAATCCTGGATCATCTGGTAGCGGCCCAGCGGCTGCTGGCGCACCGTGCGCTCGTTGGCGTAGCGCGTCGCCTCCTCGAAGCAGGCCTGCGCCAGGCCCAGGCACTTGGCCGCCACGTTCAGCCGCCCGGGCTGCAGGGCGCGCATGATGATCTTGGCGCCTTCGCCCTCCTCGCCGAGTCGATTCTCGACCGGCACGACGAAGTCGTCCAGAAAGACGATGTTGGTGCGGAAGGCCTTCGACATGCCGAGCATGTCGATCGGCTGCGCCTTGAAGCCGGGGTACTTCTTCGGCTCGACGATGAAGGCCGTCACCCCCTTGGCGCCGGCATCGCGGTCGGTCTTGGCCATCAGGATGCCGACGTCGGTCTCGTTGGCGATCGAGGCCCACATCTTCTGCCCGCTGATGCGGTAGACGTCGCCATCGCGCTTCGCGAAGGTCTTCATCGCGATCAGCGCGTCGGAGCCGCTGTCGGTCTCGGAGAGCGACATCATGCCGATGGTCTTGCCGGCCAGCAGGTTGGGCACGTACTTGTCCACCTGCTGCGGCGTGCCCGCGAGGTAGATCGCCGACGGGCAGGTGCCGCCCTGCTGGTTGTTGCACGAGGTGAAGCGCACCTCCTGGCGCGACATCTCCTCGATGATCACCACCGCGGCCATGTAGCCCATGTTGCTGCCGCCGACGGACTCCGGGAACACCGCGCCGTACAGGCCGGCCTCGCCGGCCTTGCGCACCAGCTCACGCGGAAACTCGCCGCGTTTCTCGAAGCCCTCCATCACGGGGACGACCTCGTTGGCCATGAAGCGCGACACCATGTCGCGCACCGCTTCGATGTCGGGGGAGATGCTGAAATCCATGGGCTTGTCCTCTTGCGAATCAGGGTGCGGGGCGGCGCCGGTACATCAGGGTCGTCCTCATCGTCTGCACGGCGCTGCCGTCCTGCTTGACGATGCGGCGGTCGAACACGACGACGCCGCGGTCCGGCTTGCTGGTTTCCTTCTTGCTCGCGACGCGGGCGACGAGGTGGATCGTGTCGCCGTGCTTGACCGGCCCGACGAGCCGCCATTCGTCGACGCCGAGCATCGCGAGGATGGTTCCTTCGTTGACCCCCGAGGCGTGCCACAGGCCGCCGGCGATGGCGTAGATCAGCGGCCCGTGCGCGATCGGCTCGCCGAACGGCGTGCCGCGGCAGTACTCGAAGTTGGTGTGGATCTCGTTGAAATCGCCCGAGATGCAGGCGAAGTTGACGATGTCGGTGCTGGTCACCGTGCGCGCCGGGGTGTGCAGCTCCTCGCCGACGGTGAAGTCCTCGAAGTAGCGGCCGCGCGGGGCGTGGGTCGTGTGCATGGTGTTCCTCAACCCGGAGCGTTGCCGAGCAGCAGCGTGCAGTGCGAGGACAGGATGCCGCCCTCGTTGTGCACCAGGCCCACCTCGGCGCCTTGCACCTGGCGCGCGCCGAGCCCGCCGCGCAACTGCCGCACCACCTCGACGATGCCGAGGATCGCGCCGGCCGCGCCGGCGTGGGCGTGCGAGAGCATCCCGCCGTTGGTGTTGACCGGCAGCCGGCCGCCGAGGTGCGCATGGCCGTCGGCGAAGAACGCGCCGCCTTCTCCGGGTGCGACGAAGCCGAGTTCCTCGAGCTCGAGGATCGGCACGATCGTGAAGCAGTCGTAGAGCTGGGCGAGGTCGACGTCGGCCGGGCAGAGCCCGGCCATCGCGTAGGCCGCGCGGCCCGATTCGGCGGCGCCGAAGTGCGTCAGGTCCGGCGCGCACAGCAGGTGTTCGTGCGTGTGCATCTCGCCGATGCCCAGCAGGTAGGCCGGCCGCTGCTTCAGGTCACGCGCCCGCGACGCCGACGTGACGACGAAGGCGCCGGCGGCGTCGGAGATGATGCAGCAGTCGAGCATGCCCAGCGGCTCGGCGATGCGCTTGGACGAGAGCACCTGCTCGATCGTCAGCGGCGTCTTCATCTGCGCCTGCGGATGCAGCAGCGCGTGGGCGCGGGTGTTGACCGCGACGCTCGCGAGCTGCTCGCGCTTGGTGCCGTGCTCGTGCATGTGGCGCTGCGCCACCATCGCGTAGAAACCGGGGATCGAGGCGCCATAGGGCTTCTCGAACTGCGGGTGGCCGACATTGGTCAGCACCGCGATGGCCGCCTCGCGGCCCAGGCCGGTGGCGCGGTTCTCGCCGGCGCATACGAGCACGGTCTCGGCCGTGCCCGAGGCAATCGCCTGCGCCGCGTGCCGCAGCATGATGCCGGGGCTCGCGCCGCCGGCCACCATCGAGGCGCACATCCGCGGCTTCAGGCCCATGTACTCGCACAGCGAGGCGCCGAGCATGGTGTACGGCTCGGTGAAGGAGTAGGCGGTCAGCAGGCCGTCGATGTCAGTCGGCTTCAGGCCGGCGTCGTCCAGCGCGCGACGGCAGGCCTGGGCGTTCAGGCCAAGGCCGGAGAGGTTCGGCACCTTGCCGATGTCCGACTCGCCGACGCCGACGATGGCGACCTGGTTCTTCAGTGTCACGGCTGCACGCGCATGAACTGCGGAACCACCGCCGACTCGCCGCGGCGCTCGAAGCTCAGCTGCACCCGGTCGCCGATCGCGGCCTCGAGCGCACCGGGGCCGACGAGGTTGGCGAACATGCGCGGCCCCTCGGCAAGGTCGACCAGCGCGATCACGTAGGGCGCGATGCCGGCGAAATCCGGCGTCGGCGCACGGTGCACCACGCTCAGGCTGTAGACGGTGCCGGCGCCGCTGCACTCGATCCACTCGAGCTCGTCGGACCAGCAGGCCGGGCACTGCCCGCGCGGCATGAAGTGGCGCTGGCCGCAGGCCCGGCACTGGCGCACGACGAGACGCCGCTCGGCCGCGGCCGCCCAGTAGGCGCGCGAGTCCGCGTTCGGCTCGGGAACCGGCAGCGGGAGTATCTGGACGCTCATGCGACCCACGGCTTGCCGAACGCCGGTTCCTTGAACGGCGTGGGCGGCAACTGCCAGGTGCCGGTGGACGGCGGCCGCACGTCGGCATCGACGTGCACGTCGATCACGCAGGGGCGGCGGTTGCGCACCGCCTGGGCCACCGCGTCGCCGAGATCCTGGCTGCGCGTCACGGTCACGCCGTCGGCGCCACAGGCGCGCGCCCAGGCGGCGAAGTCCGGGTTGTAGCGTTCGCCGCCGGGGCCCTGGGCGCTCTTGTAGAACGCGGTGCCGATCTCGCGGCCGCCGAACATGCCGTGCTGGATGTCGCGTATCGCACCCCAGGCGAAGTTGTTCCAGACGATCCACACGCAGGGCAGGCCGTACTCCACCGCCGTGCACAGCACGTACGGCGTCATCGTGAAGCCGCCGTCGCCGACCACGGCAACGCAGGGCCGGTCCGGCGCGGCGAGCTGCGCGCCGAGCACGCCGCAGACACCGAAGCCCATCGACGAATAGCCCCAGCTGTTGAGCATGCTCTGCGGGCGGCGCGGCTTCCAGAACTGCATGAACCAGTTGTGGTGCACGCCGGAATCGAGCGAGAGGATCACGTCGTCCGGCAGCACGTTCTGCAGGGTGCCGACCACGTACTCGGGCCGGATCGGCGTGGTGATCTGCGAGAACGCCGGCCGCACGAAGGCCTCCCACTCCTGCTGCCAGTGCGCCACCTGCTCGCGCCAGCCGGCGTAGGTGGCGCCGTCGAAGCCACCGGCCGCGTTGACTGCGGCGAGCAGTTGCTCGCAGAACACCTTGCAGTCGGCCACCACGCCGACGGTGGGCGGGTAGTTGCGGCCGAGCTCCTGCGGATCGATGTCCACGTGCACCAGCTTGGTCTTCGGGAAGTTCCACGAATAGCCTGGATGCCAGCTGGAGGAGGAGCGGTCGTCGAAGCGGGTGCCGACCGTCAGCACGAGGTCGGCATGCCGGCCCGCCTGGTTGGCCGGGTAGGCGCCGTTGCGGCCGATGAAGCCGAGGGTCTGCACGTCGTCGGCCGGCACGCAGCCCATGCCGTTGGGCGAGGTGATCACCGGCACGCCCAGGCGCTGCGACAGCGCCGTGAGCGCCGGGCCGGCCTCGGCCAGCGCGACGCCGTGACCGATGAAGAACACGGGCCGGCGCGCCTCCTTCAGCAGCGCGGTGATCGTCGCGAGGTCGGCCGCCGAGGCGGCCGGCCGGTGCACGCCCAGCACGTGCGAGGGCGGCGGCACGGTGGCCGCGGCGTCCTCTTCCTGATAGACGTTGTAGGGCACGTCGAGGTTCACCGGCCCGGGGCGGCCGGTGACCATGGTGTCGAAGGCCTGGCGCAGCGCGAGCGGCAGCATGTCCACCCGCGAGGGCTGGAAGCTGCGCTTGACCACCGGCCGAAGCACCGACGGGAAGTCGGCCTGGTTGTGCTTGTACAGCTCCTGGAACGGCGCCCGGTTCATCTGCGAGGTGGGCACGTTCGAGGTGATCGCGAGGAAGGCCGAGGAATCGGACAGCGCCGTCGCGAGCGACATCACCATGTTCGCCGAGCCGGGCCCGGTGGAGGTGAGCGTGGCCACCGGCGCGTGCCGCACGCGGAAGTAGGCATCGGCCATGTGGCCGGCGCACTGCTCGTGGCGCGGCGAGACGAGCTTCACCTTGTCGCGCACGCCGTGCAGCGCATCGAGCATGCCCACGTTGCCGTGGCCGCAGATGCCGAACACGTAGGGCACGTTCTGCTGCACCAGATACTGCGCGATGATCTCGCTGCCCTTCATGTCTCGCCTTTCGTTGGAATGCATCCGCGCGCCCAGCGCCGACGGTCACCCACTGTGCCGGCCCGCCCGGTCAGCGTCCAGACACTTCTTCTGGCGCTTACGGTCAGCGGCGCTAACCACCCTAAGTTGAGTCAGATCGGCTTACCGTCCGGACAAAAAAGTCGACTCGACGCGACGGCGACCGGCGCAGAACAATGCCCCGAGGTGAATGCTGCGCACCTCTGCCGGCAACTCCTTTCCTGATAGCACCGAAGGCACACATGAGAGTCGGATACGTCGGTCTGGGCGCGATGGGCGGCGCACTCGCGTCGCACCTGGTGCGCAAGCACGCGCTCGGGGTGCTCGACCTGAATCCCGCGGTGGTGGCGAGCTTCGTCGAGCGCGGTGCGCGCGCGGCCGAGAACGGCGCCGACCTGGCACGCCGCAGCGAGGTGGTGCTGCTGTGCCTGCCGCGCAGCGCCGATGTGCGCAACGCGCTGTTCGGCCCGAACGGCCTGGCCGAAGGCCTGCTGCCCGGCAGCGTGGTGATCGACCAGACCAGCGGCCTGCCGAGCGAGACACGCGAGTTCGCGCGCCTGCTGCAGGCCCGTGGCGTGACCTTGCTCGATGCCCCCGTGTCCGGCGCGATGGCCACCGCGGTTGCCGGCACGGTGTCGATCATCGCGTCGGGCGAGCGCGCCGCCTTCGAGCGGGTGCGTCCGCTGCTGACGGACATGAGCCCGAACCTGTTCTACGTCGGCGAGACGGTCGGCAACGGCCAGACCATGAAGGCCGTCAACAACATGATGAACGCGAGCTGCCGCCTCGCCACGCTCGAGCTGGTGGCGCTGGGCCGCAAGTCCGGCCTGTCGCTCGAGACCATGATCGAGGCCCTGAACGCGACCACCGCACGCAACTTCACGACGCAGGGCATGCTGCCGGCGATCGCGCAGGGCCGGCAGTCGACGAAGTTCGGCCTCGCACTGCAGGTCAAGGACGTCAACCAGGCCGTCGCGATGGGGGGCGAGCGCGGCGTCACGATGCCCTTGTGCAGCCTGGCCGCGGGCATGCTGCAGATCGGTCTGAACACGCTGGGCCCGGGCTCGCAGCTCGAGCAGATGATCGGCGTGGTCGAGGGCATGGCCGCCACCCGCTTCGCCGCGCCGCAGGCCTGAGAACCAGCATGTCGAACACACCCTTGCAGACCGTCGGCCTCGTCGGCCGCACGCCCGTGGCCGCCCTGGTGGCGCGCCGCCTCTCCGACAGCTGCCGCGTGGTCGCGCTCGATGCGCTCGAGGGCGCCGAGCCGGTCGACAGCCTCGCGGCGCTGGGCGCGCGCACGAACCTCGTGCTGCTGGCCGGTGACGGCCTGCCCGCCGGCCTCGCCGCGGCGCTGTCCCCGGGCGCCACCGTGGTCGACCTGATGCCCGGCGACCCGGCGCATGCCCGCCGGCTCGCGGCCGAGTTCGCGCAGCGGGGCATCGCCTTCGTCGACGCGCCGCTGCACTGCGAGCAGCTCGCGGTCTTTCCGGCCGAGGCCGCGATCTTCTGCGGCGGCGCCGCCGCGGCCGTGGCCGACGTGCAGCCGCTGCTCCAACGGCTCGGTGCCCAGGTGCTGGCCTGCGGCGAGCTCGGGTCCGGGCAGGTGATGTATGCGATCGTCGCGGGCATCGCCGCCTGCAACCGGCTCATCAGCTACGAGTGTGCGGCGATGGGCGTGCAGAACGGCCTCACCGTCGCCGACATGGCCACCGTGCTGAACCGCTGCTCGGGCGCCAACAGCGCCACCGCGCGGGTGCTGCCCGTGCTCGTCGCGGGCAGCCGCACGTCGGATGCGCCGCTGGCCACCGTCGCGGGCGAGTTGGCGCTGTGCACGCAGCTCGCGCGCCGCGCCGGCGCGCCGGCACTGCTCGCCCACCAGGCCGCGGCGCAGGTGCTCGCGGCCAGCCGCACGCTCGGCGCCGAGGCGACGCTCGACGACCTCCGGGCCCTGGTGGAACAGGGCTCCGGGATCCGCTTCACCGCATGACGACACACAGGAGATGACATTGGATTCAACCAAGGACCGTGGGACCGGCTGGACGCCCAGGCTCCGCCTCGAGGGCAAGGTGGCCGTCGTCTTCGGCGCCGGCCAGAGCCCCGGCGAAGGGCTGGGCAACGGCCGCGCCGCGGCGATGCGCTTCGCGCGCGAGGGCGCGCGCGTGGTGGCGGCCAATCGCGGCCTCGAGTCGGCCGAGGAGACCGCGGCGCTGATCCGCGCCGACGGCGGCGAGGCGGTCGCCGTGAAGGCCGACGTCACGCAGGAGGCCGACATCATCGCGGCCATCCAGGAAGCGCACCGGCGCTGGGGGTCGCTCGACGTGCTGCACAACAACGTCGGCGTGAGCCTGGGCGGCGGCGACGCCGACCTGATGGAAATCACCGAAGAGCGCTTCGACCACATCTACCGCACCAACCTGCGCGGCACGGCGTTCGCCTGCAAGCACGCGCTGAAGATCATGCGCGAGCAGCGCTCGGGTTCGATCGTCAACGTGTCGTCCGCCGCAGCGGTCGGGCTCTATCCGTACGCGGCCTACAAGGCCACCAAGGCCGGCGTCAACGCGCTGACCGAGCAGCTCGCGCTACAGAACGCGAAGTTCAACATCCGCGTCAACGCCATCCTGCCCGGCCTGATCGACACGCCGATGGCGGTGGCCACGCGCGCGAGCAAGTGGAACCGCAGCCGCGACGACGTGAACGCCGAGCGCAATGCCAAGGTGCCGCTCGGCCGCCAGGGCACCGGCTGGGACGTGGCCAACCTCGCGCTGTTCCTCGCGTCGGAGGAGTCCAGCTTCATCACGGGCGAGTGCATCCTGGTCGACGGGGGCCGCATCCTCAACCGCACCTGAGGCTTGCGCATGCCGCTGCCGCCGCCTGCCGCGCGCCGCGAGGTGCACCAGCGCACGATCGAGATGCAGGCCTTCGCGCGCGCGGACGGGCTGTTCGACGTCGAGGCGCGCCTGATCGACCGCAAGCCGTTCGATTTCGTGCGGCCGAGTTCGCCGCAGCCGGTGCCCGCCGGCGTACCGCTGCACGATCTCTGGGTGCGGCTCACGGTCGACGGCGAGCTCACCGTGCGCGCCATCGCCGCCGCCTCCGACGTGACGCCCTGGGCGCTGTGCCGCGAGGCGGAGGGAACCCTGCAGGTGCTGGTGGGGGAGCGGCTGGCGCGCGGCTGGTCGGCGAAGGTGAAGGAGCGCCTGCGCGGCGCGGCCGGCTGCACGCACCTGATGGAGATGCTGGTGACCATGGGCACCACGGCGCTGCAGGGCATCCGCGGCTCCGACCCGAGCCGCCGCCCCTCGCCCGAAGCCAAGCTCGACAGCTGCTACGCGTACGGCCGCGAACGCTCGGTGATCAGGATGTTATGGCCCGAACACCATCGGCCCCCTTCGGCCTAGAACAAGGCCCCGACCATCCCGCCTTCGACGGCGATGGTGCTGCCCGTCACGAAGCCGGCCTGCATCGACGTGAGGAAGGCCACCACGCCGCACAGCTCGTCCTGCGTGCCCATCCGGCCCAGCGGCGTCATCGCCTGCCGGCGCGCGGTCTGCTCGGGCGTGTAGGCCGCCGCGCCGGTGCGGTGCGAGGTGTCGATCAACGCCGGCGCCACGCAGTTGACGGTCACGCCATGCGCGCCGAGCTCGTTGGCCAGCGTCTTCATGTAGGCCGTCACGCCGGCGCGGAACACGGTGGACAGCGCATGCTTGGCCATCGGCTGCTTGGCCGAGGCCGAGGTCACCGCGACGATGCGCCCCCAGCCCTTGGCCACCATCGCCGGCACCACGCCGTTGACGAGCTGCACCACGCTGCGCAGCTGCACCTGGTAGGCCTCGTCCCAGCGCGGCAGTTCGTTTTCTTCCAGCGCGTCGCGCAGGGGGTTGGGCGGCCGGCCGGTGACGACCACCGCGATGTCCGGCCCCGACAGGCCCGCCAGCACGCTGGCCAGGCGCGTGATGTCGGCCGCCTCCGTCAGGCTGCCGGCCACCGCGGTGGCCGGCACGCCGTGGCGCTCCTCGATCTCGCGGCAGACGGCCTGCAGCTTGTCGGCCGAGCGCGCGAACAGCACCACGTGCGCGCCTTCCGCCGCAAGGGCGAGGGCGATGTTGCGGCCCATGCCGCTGCTGGAGGCCGTGACGAGCGCCACCTTGCCCTTGATGCCGAGATCCACCGCGTGCCTGCCCTGGCCCGAGCGGAAGGTGGGCCGTTGCGCTGGCCACCATGCTACGCACGCACGTCGCGGCGCAACAGCCCGCCACGCGCGCTGGGGCCATCTCGGATCGAGATGGCGGCATGTGCGCAGCGGTCTGGCACCGCTCCCCGCCGGCTCCTAGAGTCGGCGCCGCGCCCGTTGCTCGGGCCGTGGAGGATGGATTGACGGACGTGCTCGTGATCGGCGGCGGCAACGCCGCCTTGTGCGCCGCGCTGATGGCCCGCGAGGCCGGCGCCTCGGTGCTGCTGCTCGAAGGCTCGCCGCGCGAATGGCGCGGCGGCAACTCGCAGCACACCCGCAACCTGCGCTGCATGCACGATGCGCCGCAGGACGTGCTGGTCGAGGCCTACCCCGAGGAAGAGTTCTGGCAGGACCTGCTGAAGGTCACCGGCGGGCGCACGAACGAGGAACTCGCGCGGCTCGTGATCCGCGCCTCGTCGACCTGCCGGCCGTGGATGGTCAGGCACGGGGTGCGCTTCCAGCCCTCGCTCTCGGGCGCGCTGCACACCGCGCGCACCAACGCCTTCTTCATGGGCGGCGGCAAGGCCCTGGTCAACGCCTATTACCGCAGCGCCGAGGCGCTCGGCGTGCAGGTGCGCTACGACAGCCCGGTGCAGCGCCTCGAGCTGCGCGACGGAGCCTTCGTCGCCGCCTGGTCGGGCGGTACCCGCATCGAGGCGAAGACCTGCGTGCTCGCCGCCGGAGGCTTCGAATCCAACCGCGAGTGGCTGCGCGAGGCCTGGGGCGTGGACGAACACGGCGTGAGCCCGGCCGACAACTTCCTGATCCGCGGCACGCGCTACAACACCGGCGAATTGCTGCGTTTCATGCTCGACGCCGGCGCGGAGCCGATCGGCGATGCGACGCAGGCGCACATGGTCGCGATCGACGCCCGGGCGCCGCTCTACGACGGCGGCATCTGCACCCGCATCGACTGCGTCTCGCTCGGCGTGGTGGTCAACCGCGAGGCCCGCCGCTTCTACGACGAAGGCGAGGACTTCTGGCCCAAGCGCTACGCGATCTGGGGCCGGCTGGTGGCGCGCCAGCCCGGGCAGATCGCCTACTCGATCATCGATGCCAAGGCCGTGGGGCGTTTCATGCCGCCGGTGTTCCCCGGCGTGCGCGCCGAATCGCTGCCGGCGCTGGCGCACGCCCTGCAGCTCGACGAAGCCACCTTCATGCAGACGGTCTCGGCCTACAACACGGCCTGCCGCCCCGGCAGCTTCGACCACACGCGGCTGGACGACTGCCGCACCGAGGGGTTGGACCCGCCCAAGACCCACTGGGCCCGGCCGCTCGACACCCCGCCCTTCTTCGGCTACGCGGTGCGGCC
The DNA here is from genome assembly GCF_004011805.1 of Piscinibacter defluvii. Classification (GTDB taxonomy): domain Bacteria; phylum Pseudomonadota; class Gammaproteobacteria; order Burkholderiales; family Burkholderiaceae_C; genus Piscinibacter; species Piscinibacter defluvii. The sequence continues at coordinate 42,544 of NZ_RCHJ01000026.1, read as the reverse complement.
CGGCGTGACCTTCACCTACCTCGGGCTGAAGACCGATCGCCAGGCCCGCGTGCAGTTCGGCGGCCGAGCGAGCCGCAACCTGTTCGTGGCCGGCGAGATGATGGCCGGCAACGTGCTCGGCCAGGGCTACACCGCCGGGGTCGGCATGTCGATCGGCACCGCGTTCGGTCGCATCGCCGGGGAGCAGGCCGCGGCGGCCGCGGGCGCCACGGGATTCGCGCAGCGGGAGGCCGAGCATGCAGTCGCTTGAGGACCTGACCCGCGAGGCCGCCGCGCTCGCGGCCAACGAGCCGGCCGCGCGCCGCGCCGCGGACAGCGCGGCGGTGCAGGAGGTGGCGCGCGTGCTGCAGATCTGCAATGCCTGCCGCTACTGCGAGGGCTTCTGCGCGGTGTTCCCGGCCATGACCCGACGGCTCGAGTTCCCCGTCGCCGATGTGCACTACCTCGCCAACCTCTGCCACAACTGCGGCGCCTGCCTGCACGCCTGCCAGTACGCGCCGCCGCACGACTTCGCGCTCAACGTGCCGCGCGCGATGGCACGCGTGCGGCCCGAGACCTATGCCGAGTACGCCTGGCCACCGGCCTTCGGCGCTGCGTACAAGCGCAACGCTCTGGTCCTGGCCGTCGCGCTGGCGCTCGCGCTCACGCTGTTCCTCCTGCTCGGCGCAGCCTCCACCGGCAACCTGCTCGCCGTGCAGGCCGACGCGTCGGCGTTCTACGCCGTGTTTCCGCACGGCCTGCTGGTGGCGCTGTTCCTGCCGGTGTTCGCCTTCGCGGCGCTCGCGCTCGGCCTGGGTGCGCGGCGTTTCTGGCGCGCGGTAGGCGCCGGGCCGTCGAGCTGGCCGGCCAGCGCCGAGGCGACACGGCATGCGCTGACGCTGAAGTACCTCGATGGCGGCCACGGCGAGGGCTGCAACGAGGAGAGCGACCGCTTCACCTTGCAGCGGCGGCGCTTCCACCACCTGACCTTCTACGGCTTCATGCTCTGCTTCGCCTCCACCGGCGTGGCCACCCTCTACCACTACGCGCTCGGCCAGCCGGCACCCTACGGCTTCACCAGCCTGCCCAAGCTGCTGGGCGTGCCCGGCGGCGTGGCGCTGACGGCGGGCACCGCGGGCCTGCTGTGGCTGCAATGGCACCGCCACGCACTGCAGCGGGCACCCGAGCAGCGGCCGATGGACCTCGGCTTCATCGGCCTGCTGCTGCTCACCGCCGTCAGCGGCCTCGGGCTCGCGTTCTCGCACGCCAGCGCCGCGCTGACGCCGCTGCTGTGCCTGCACCTTGGCGCGGTGATGGCGCTCTTCCTCACCCTGCCGTACGGCAAGTTCGCGCACGCGGTCTACCGCGGCGCGGCGCTGTTGAAGTGGTCCATCGAGCGGCGCCAGCCGAGCGCGCTGAAGCTGGGCGATGACTGAGGCCGACACGCCCGACCTCATCGTGCTCGGCGCCGGCGCGGCCGGCATGGCGGCCGCCTGCACCGCCGCAGCGCTCGGCCGGCGCGTGCTGCTGCTCGAACACGGCGATCGCGTCGGCGGCACCACGGCGATCTCCGGCGGCATGGTGTGGATCCCGGCGAACCACAAGATGGCCGAGGCCGGCCTGCCCGACAGCCCGGCGCAGGCGCGCACCTACCTCGCGGCGACGGTGCCCGGCGCGGACGACGATCGGCGGCTCGCGACCTTCCTCGCGCGCGGCGACGAGGCGATCCGCTTCCTCGAGGCGCACACCGCGCTGAAGTTCCAGCCGGTGCGCCGCTACCCCGACTACTACCCCGAGCAACCCGGTGCCAGCGCCGGTGGCCGGGTGCTCGAACCGGTGCCTTTCGACGGCCGGGAACTGGGCCCGGACTTCGCCCGCTTGCGCGACCCGCTGCCCGAGTTCATGCTCTTCGGCGGCATGATGATCAGCCGCGAAGACCTGCCGGTGCTGCGCCGCGTGACCCGCTCGCCGGCGGCGCTGTGGCATGCGGCCCGGCTCGCCGCGCGTTATGCCCGCCAGCGCCTGCAGGCGCACCGTGGCACCGCGCTCTACCTCGGCAATGCGCTGGCCGCAAGGCAGTTTGCCTCGCTGCGGCAGCTGAAGGTCGACCTGCGGCTGGGCGCACGCGTGGAGCGGCTGCTGACGCAGAACGACCGGGTCGTCGGTGTCGTCCTCCTGCAGAGTGGCCAGCCGCGAGAATTGAAGGCCCCGCTGGGCGTGGTCCTCGCCACCGGCGGGCTGTCGCAGCACAAGAGCCTGCGCCGGCCCTATGTGCCGGACGGCGCTGGCGACCTGTCGGCCACCGCGGCCACGGGCGCCTCGCTCGGCGGCGCACGGCTGGCGCTCGATGCCGGCGCCCATCTCAGTCCGACCGGCCGGCCCCTCGCGTTCTGGGTGCCGGCCTCGGTAGGCCCACGCGCGGACGGCTCGACGGCCATCTTCCCGCACACCGTGACCGACCGGGCCAAGCCCGGCCTGATCGCGGTGAACCGCGACGGCCGGCGCTTCGTCAACGAGGCGGTGTCTTACCACGAGTTCGTGCGCGCCCAGCTGCGCGATGCGCAGCGCAACGTGCCCGCCTGGCTGGTGTGCGACAGCCGCTTCCTGTGGAAGTACGGCCTCGGCCGGGTGCGGCCGTTCGCGCTGTCGCTGCGCACCTTGCAGGAAAGCGGCTATCTGCACAGCGCCGCGACCCTCGAAGCACTGGCCGGGCGCATCGGCGTGCCGGCCGGTGCGTTTGCTTCCACGGTCGAGCGATTCAACCGCGATGCCGCCCAGGGTCACGACCCCGAATTCGGCCGCGGCGCCGACATCTACCAGCGCCACCTCGGCGACGCCGAGCAGCTGCCCAACCCATGCGTCGCGCCGATCCTGCGCCCGCCATTCCACGCGGTGGCGGTGCAACCCGCCGACCTCGGCATGGCCGCGGGCGTGATGACCGATGAACACGCGCGGGCATTGCGCGCCGATGGCACGGCGATCGACGGCCTGTACGCCTGTGGCAACGACATGCACTCGGTGATGAACGGCGCCTACCCCGGCCCCGGCATCACGCTCGGGCCGGCGCTGGTGTTCGGCTACCTGGCCGCGCGACACGCCTGCGGCGAGGCCTGAGACACTCCAACGCATGGAACTGCGCCAGCTGCGCTACTTCGTGCGCATCGTCGAGTGCGGCAGCCTCACGCGCGCGGCGGCGGAGCTCGAGGTGGCGCAGTCGGCGCTCAGCCTGCAGATCTCGCGGCTGGAATCCGAACTGTCGACGCGGCTGCTGCGCCGTACCAGCCAGGGCACGCTGCCCACCGAGGCCGGCCTCGCGTTCTTCCGCGAGGCGCAGCTGACCCTGCGGCATGCCGACGAGGCGGCGCGGGCCGCGCAGCAGGCGCGGCTGATGGGCTCGGTCAGCGTCGGGCTGGCGCCGACGGCCTGCTCGGTGCTCGGGCTGCCGCTGATCCTGACACTGCGCGAGAAGTACCCGGACGTGCGGCTGCAGCTCGTCGAGAGCCTGTCCGGCCACCTCGCCGGGATGCTCAATGCGCGCCAGCTCGACCTGGCGGTGCTGTACGGCACCCACCCGGCCCGGCGCTGGAGCACGACGCCGCTGCTGGACGAGCGGCTCTACCTGATCCAGTCCGCCCGGCGGCCGCTGCGGCCGACCGGCGAGCGCGGCATCGCGCTGACCGACCTTGACGGTGTGCCGCTGATCCTGCCGAGCGCCGGCCACGGCCTGCGCAATGCGCTCGACGCGGCGTTCACGCGCCACGGCCTGCGGCCCGTGCTGGCGGCGGAGATCGATTCGCTGGCCACGCTGATGGACGCGGTCGATGCGGGCCTGGGCGCGACCATCCAGCCCTGGGCCGCGACACGCCGCTACGCCGACGCGGACACGCGCTTTCGCCTCACCGAGATCGTCGAGGGCGAGGCGATCCGGCGCAGCTACCTGTGCAGCCTCTCCAACGACGAGCTCTCGCCCGCGGCGCTGGCGGTGCGTGTGGTGCTCGCCGCCTGCGCGCGCGAGCTGGTCAAGAGCGGCGCCTGGGTCGGCGCGCGGCTGAGCCCGTCCTGATCGGCGGCGCTGGAAAGCGCTCCTTACCCTTGCCCGAAGAAAATGCGACTGGCCTGAACCCGGACGCGACCGCAGACTGGCGTCCCGCCCATCGAGGCGACCCGACCCCGATGCAACGGGGCTCCCCGGAGACGAAGATGTTCAAGCGCGCGTTTCTTGCCCTCGCACTGTCGCTGGCCCTGGTGCCGGCCGCCCGGTCCCAGACCTGGCCCGACAAGCCCGTCAAGGTGATCCTGCCCTTTCCCACCGGCACCGGGCCGAACACCGTGATGCGGCTGGTGGCCGAGCGCCTCGCGCGGATCTGGGGCCAGCAGGTCATCATCGAGAACCGCGCCGGCGCCAACGGCTGGATCGCGATGGAAGCGGCCAAGCGTGCCGCCCCCGACGGCTATACGCTGCTGCAGGCCGACGCGCCGCCGATCACCGTGGCGCCCCACTTGTGGAAGAAGCTGCCCTACGACCCGGTGAAGGACTTCGAGCCGGTGGCGGGCCTCTATCGCACCTACTACTTCGTGACGGTGGCGGCCGACTCGAAATGGAACACCGTCGGCGAGCTGGTCGCCGCCGCCAAGGCCAACCCCGGCGGGCTCAGCTACGGCTCCTCGGGCAACGGCGGCAACCTGCACCTCGGCGGCGCGATGATGGAGCGCGCCACCGGCACGAAGATGCTGCACGTGCCGTTCAAGGAGACGACGCAGATCTACATCGCCGTCAATACCGGCGACATCAGCTGGGCGGTGGGCACCGCCTCGACCACGCAGCCGATGCTCAAGGCGAACAAGGTCAAGTACCTCGCGATCACGGCGCCCAGGCGCAGCCCGCTGTTCCCCGAGGTGCCGACGGTCGCCGAATCGCAGGGGCCGGCGAACTACGAGCTTCAGACCTGGGTGGCGCTGTATGCGCCGGCCGGCGTGCCCAAGGCCATCACCACCAAGATCAATGCCGACGTGAACCGCGTACTGCAGGACCCCGAGGTGCGCAGCTACTTCGGCAAGGTCGGCTTCGACGCGCTGGTGCAGACCCCCGCCGAGGTGCAGGAGATGGCACGCAAGGACTCGGCGATGTTCAAGGACGTCGTGAAGGACTTGAACATCTCTCTCGATTGACATGCGCGGTGTCGTGTTCCGCGGCGAGCGGCAGCTGGAGCTGCTCTCCTTCGACGACCCGGTGCCGGGCGACGACGAGGTGGTGCTCGAGATCAAGGCCTCGGGCTTCTGCGGCAGCGACCTGCACCACTACCGCGGCCCGCGCGGCGCCTCGCTGATGGGCAAGAGCCCGGCCTTCCTGGCCGAGCACGGGCTGAGCCTGGACGATCCGATCATCGCCGGGCACGAGCCCTGCGGCGTGATCGCGGAACTCGGCAGGAACGTCGATGCGCGCAGCTTCCGCCGCGGCGACCGCGTCGCCGTCTACCACTACGCCGGCTGCTGCCACTGCGAACCCTGCCGCAGCGGCTGGGTGCAGATGTGCGACCGCGGCTCGACCGTGTTCGGCCACACCGCGCATGGCGCGCACGCACCCTACATGCGCGTGCCGGCGCGCGCGCTGATCCACTTGCCGCCGGAGATCGGCTTCGCGGCCGGCGCGGCCATCGCCTGCGGCACCGGCACCGCCTATGCAGCGCTCGAGCGCCTCGAGCTCAGCGCGCGCGACACCCTGGCCGTGTTCGGCATGGGCCCGGTGGGGCAGTCCGCCATCCAGCTCGCCGCCGCGATGGGCGTACGCGCCTTTGCCGTCGACGTGTCGGACGAGCGTGTCGCCACCGCGCTGCGCTTCGGGGCCGCGCAGGCCATCAACTCGAGCCAGGCCGATGCGGTGGAAGCCATCCACCAGTGGACGCAAGGCCGCGGCGCGACGGTGGCGCTCGACTGTTCCGGCGTGGCCGCCGCGCGCGAGGCCGCCGTGCGAAGCACCTCGAACTGGGGCCGCGTCGCCTTCGTCGGCGTGGGCGGCGGGGTCAGTCTCGATGCCTGGCCCGACCTGATGCTGCGCCAGCGCACCGTGATCGGCCACTGGACCTTCTCCGACACCGGCCTGGCGCGCTGCGTGCGCTTCGTCGCCGAACACGGCGTGGACCTCGAGCGGCAGTTCACCGACCGCTGGACGCTCGCCGACGCCGAACTCGCCTACCGCCGCTTCGACACGCAGACCTCGGGCAAGGCCTGCTTCGAATTCTGATCAGGCCGCGGCCACGGCCAGCGCGTCGACGACGTGCAGGCCGCCGCCCTGCGCATGCACGATGACCGGGTTCAGCTCGAGCTCGTTGAGGTCCGGGCAGGCGAGGAACAGATCGCCCAGCCGCACCGCCGCCCGCACCAGCGCCTCGACGTCCGCGGCCGGCCTGCCGCGGAAGCCCTTCAGCAGGGTCGCCAGCTTGAGCCGCGCAATCGCCGAATGCACCTGCTGCGGCGAGGCCGGCAGCGCGAGGTGCGCGATGTCGCGGTACAGCTCGATCGCGACCCCGCCGCTGCCGATCGACATGATCGGCCCGAAGTCCGTCTGGCGCAGGAACGAGACCACCACCTCGACACCCTCACCGGCCATCTCCTGCACCAGGATGCCGGCGCCGGGCTTGCCCATGCGGGCGCGGAAGTCGGCGGCGATCGTGTCCACCTCCTGCGGCGAGCCGACCCGCAGCTTCACGAGCCCGAGCTCGCTCTTGTGCTCGGCATCGTCGGGCAGCACCTTGACGACGAGCGGGCAGCGCAGGTCCGCGCAGGCCTGCGCGGCGCGCTCGCCCGGCGCGAGGATGCGCCAGGGCGCGGGCGTCGCGCCCGCGTCCTCGCAGAAGGCCATCATCGACGGCCAGTCTCGAGGCGCCGCGCGGCGCGCCGGCAGCTCGTGCGCGGCGGGGGGCGCGAGCGCCTGCCCGGCGCGCAGCCGGTACAGCATCGAGAGCGCGCTCATCGTTGCCGCGGGCTCGGGCGAGAGCAGCACGCCCGCGGCACGGAACGACTCGCGCGTCGCGCCGGGCAGGGTGTCACCGACGAAGCTGACGATCACCGGCAGCTCGGCCGCCAGCTGCTTGTAGACCTCGCCGTCCTCCTGCAGGTACTTGCGGCCGCTGTTGGCGTGCTGCACCACCAGCGCCTCGGTGCGCGGGTCGCCCGCCACCGCCGTGGCGGTGTCGCGGAACAGGTTCTTCACGCTGTTGATCTGCCCGGTCAGGTCGATCGGGTTCTCCTTGCGCGCGAACTGCGGCAGCAGCGCCTGCAGGCGCTCGGCCGTGGCCGGGCTGAAGTGCGCCATCGGCACGCCTTGTTCGCTGCTGTGGTCGGCCAGCAGGGCGGCGGCACCGCCGGAGGAGCTCAGCATCGAGACGCCGCCCTGCGCGTCGCCGCTCGTGCGCGGCAGCGGCATGAAGGCCAGCACCTCCACGGCCCAGAGCAGTTCGGCGAGGTTGTTCAGAAAGACCACGCCGGCCTGGGCCAGCACGTCGGCATACACCGCATGCGCCGAGGCGATCTTGCCGGTGTGCGAGGCGGTGGTCTGCTGCCCGAGTTCGGAGCGCCCCGCCTTCAGCACCACGATGCGCACGCCTTGCTGTCGCGCCCGCTCGGCGATGCGCAGGATGCGCGCCCCGCCCTGAAGCCCCTCGAGGTAGAGCGCGACGACACGCACGTCGTCCTGCTCGACCAGCCACTCGAGCGCATCGAGCGCGTCGAACACGCTCTCGTTGCCGACGCTGACCATGTACGAGCAGCCCAGCCCGCTGCGGTGCAGCGAGCCGCACAGCGCGCCGGCCAGCGCCCCGCTCTGGCTGACGATCGCGATCGGCGCATGCCGCGCATGGTCGAGGTTCAGCGCCGCGGGGCTGTAGGTCAGCATCGCGCGCTGGCGCACCGACCACAGGCCCTGGCAGTTCGGCCCGATCACAGTGACGCCGTGGCGCCGTGCCGCCTCGGCCAGCTGCACCGCCAGTGCCTGGCCTTCGCTGGACTCCTCGAAGCCGGCGCTGAACACGATGGCGTTGCGCGTGCCCTTCGCGCCGCATTCGTCGATCAACGCTGGCACGGTGGCCGCCGGCGTGATGATCAGCGCCACGTCCGGCACTTCGGGCACCTCGGCGAGGCTGCGGTAGGCGGTCAGGCCCTCGACTTCGCCGTGCGTCGGCGTCACCGGGTAGATGCGGCCTTCGAAGCCGTGCTTGATCAGCACCCGCATCAGCGAGTTGCGCGGGTTGCCCGGCTTCGGCGAGGCGCCGATGACCGCGACGCTCGCGGGGCGGAACAGGCGGTCGAGGCTGTGGTCGTGCAGCATCTTCGAGAGACTTTCAGGGGTTTCGGGTTGGTGCGGCCGCTCAGCCTCTCAGCCCAGCGCGCGCAGCGCGGCGCCGGCGTCGTCGACGGACTCGAGGTGGCGCAGCGTGTGCACGGCCGCGGCCAGGCGGTCGGGCGGCAGCGGCCGCGCGGCCATCGCGGCGCAGTCGAGGAACTTGCGTTCCAGCGCGGCCCAGTCCAGCGGCGCGTCGACGCTGCCGGGGATGTCGTGCGCCAGGCGCTCGAAGCGCCGGCCGTCGTGCAGCACGATCTCGACGCGGCCGCTGGGCAGGTCCTCCTTCCAGTCGAGCGTGGCATCGGCGACAGGCACGACCCGCTGCGCCAGCGCGAGCACCTGCGGGTCGCGCAGTGCCTCCGCGCGGAAGTCCGCGAGACGCAGGTCGCGCTGGATCGCCACCGCCGCCACCAGCCAGGGCAGGCTGAACTTCGCCTCGACCAGCGCGCCCGGCGCGCGCCGCTGTTCGAGCGGCTCGCACATCAGGCGGTGGTAGTCGCCGACGAAGAGGCGGATCTGCTCGATCTGTGCCGGATCGATGGCGTGCGCTTCGACGAGGCCGATGGTCGCGTGCAGGTGGCCGTGGGCGGTGCCGACCGCCGGCCAGCGCTTGTAGAGCGTCAGGCCGCCGGTGAAGTCCTGGCCGAGGCCGTCGAGCAGGGCGGCGCGGTCGTAGCGGCCGCCGAAGAACAGGTCGAACACGCCGTACGGCCCTTCGAACAGGCCGGTGACGCCGCCGATGCCCTGTCTGGCGAGCAGCGCGGCCGTGACGGCGCCGCGCGCGGAGAACGCGGCATAGAGGCCGCGCAGGTCGCTGCCGGTCGAGTTGATCACGGCCGTCGAGCCGCCGGACTGCAGGCTCGCGATGCCGAAGGCACGCGCGACCGCGTCTGCGCTCAGGCCGAGTGCGCGGCCGGCCGCGGCGGTGGCGCTGAACACGCCGATCACGGTGGAGAAGTTCCAGTCCTTTTGCCACTCGACATGGCGGCGCAGGCGGTTGAACAGGTCCTGCCCGACGGCCACGGCGGTGATCAGCTCGCGCCCCGGCACGCCGCGACGGCGCTGGGCCGCCGCCAGCGCCGCGGGCACCAGCGAGCTCGCGGCATGCTGGCCCCAGGGCGTCTGGTCGTCGTAGTCGAGCGCATGGGCCATCGCGCCGTTGGCGAAGGCCGCGGCTTCGGCCGGCACGCGCAGGCCGAAGCCGAGCACCGAACACTCCGGCGCACCGCCGCCCGCTTTCACGTGCTCGACGACGCGGCGCACCGAGGGTTCCATGCCGCCGCCGGCGAGCATCACGCCGAGTGTGTCGAGCAGGGTCTTCTTCGCGCCTTCCACGGCGGCGCCCGGCAACTGCTCGAAGCGGCTGCCGGCGACATGCTCGGCGAAGAGCTCGCACAGATCGACGGAGTGGGACATGGCGCGGCGAGTCTGTGGGCGCGGGGACGGGTGCGTCCAGTCGGATGTTCCGTTGCTGCGGTAAGCGCGACTAACGCCCCGCGGCGCGCCGCGGCAGGGTCAGCCTCGCTTACCGGCGCAACAGAAATGGCGACTCGACGCATCGCGGGCGCTTCGTGAAGATGCGCCCGGCCCGACGCCTGCCGTGGCCCATCCCCTGCTGCCGCGCTCGCTGCGGCGGCGGCTCTCAGGAGAACCGGAACCATGCTCGCCACCATCATGTATGCCGCGGGCGACGTGCGCGTCGTCCAGGTGCCCGACCCGACGCTCGTCGAGCCCACCGACGCCATCGTTCGCGTGACGCAGGCCTGCATCTGCGGCAGCGACCTCTGGCCCTACCGAGACATGGAGCGCACCGAGCAGGGCCAGAGCATGGGCCACGAGGCGATCGGCGTGGTCGAGGCGGTGGGCCGGTCGGTGAGCCGCATCCGCGTCGGCGACACGGTGATCATGCCGTTCGCCTATTCCGACGGCAGCTGCGACTTCTGCCGCGAGGGCCTGCACACCGCCTGCCGGCACGGCAGCTTCTTCGGCTACGGCGGGCTCAACGGCGCGCAGGCCGAGGCGCTGCGCATCCCGCTGGCCGACGGCACGCTCTATCCGCTGCGGCAGACGATCGACAAGGCGCTGTGGCCCGCGCTGCTGAGCCTCTCCGACGTGATGGGCACCGGGCACCACGCGGCGCGTGCAGCCCGCGTGGGCCCGGGGCGCACGGTGGCGGTGATCGGCGACGGCGCGGTCGGCCTGTGCGGGGTGATCGCAGCCAGGCGGCTCGGGGCCGAGCGCATCCTGCTGCTCGGCCGCCACCCGGACCGCACCACGCTCGGGCGCGAGTTCGGCGCCACTGACATCGTGCCCGAGCGTGGCGACGAAGCCGTCGAACGCGTGATGGTGCTCACCGACGGCCAGGGCGCGCACTCGGTGCTCGAATGCGTGGGCAGCGGCGACGCGACGGTCAGCGCGGTGGCCATCGTGCGGCCGGGCGGCGCGATCGGCCGGGTCGGCGTGCCGCACTACGAGGGCATCCCGGCCGGGCCAACCTTCTTCAAGAACGCCTTCGTCGGTGGCGGGCCGGCGCCGGTGCGCGCCTACATCGAGGAACTGCTGCCCGACGTGCTGGAAGGCCGCATCCTGCCCGGCCGCGTGTTCGACCGCATCCTGCCGCTGCGCGACACGCCCGAGGGCTACCGCGCGATGGACAGCCGCGAGGCGCTCAAGGTGCTGATCCAGCCCTGATGCAGCTTGAAGGCGCAGCGCTGAGCCGCGCGCTCGCGGCACCGATGGCGCTGGTGTTCGTCGTCTTCAGCCTCACCGGCCTGGCGATGCCGGTCCTGCCGCTGCACGTGCACCGGACGCTGGGCTTCAGCACCTTCGTCGTGGGTTGGATCGCCGGCAGCCAGTTCGCCGCCGCGCTCGCGACACGCCTGTGGGCCGGGAACCTCAGCGACACACGCGGCACGCATGCGGTGATGCGCATCGGTCTGTGGGGCGCTGCGGCCTCCGGGGTGCTGTACCTGCTCTCGCTCGCGTGGCCATCGTCACCGGAGGTGGCGCTCGCGCTGCTGTTCGCGGGGCGGGCGCTGCTCGGCGGCTCGGAGAGTTTCGTCGTCACCTCGGCGCTGGCCTGGGGTCTGGCGCGCGCGGTGCCCGGCGAGGCGGGCCGGGTGATGGCCTGGATCGGCATCGCGATGTATGCCTCGTTCGCGCTCGCCGCGCCCCTAGGCGCGGGCCTGCATGCGTGGCAGGGCTTCGGCGCCATCGGCCTCGCGGGTCTGCTGCTGCCGCTGCTCGCACTCGGGCTGCTGCGGGTGATGCCGCGCCTGCCACCGACACCGCGCCGCGCCGATGCCGACTGGCGCGTCGGCCTGCGCAACGTGTGGCTGCCCGGATTCGGCCTGGCCCTCAGCAGCCTGGGCTTCGCCGCGACGACGACCTTCATCGCGCTGCTGTTCGCCGAACGCGCGTGGACGCCCGGCTGGCTCGGCTTCAGCGCCTTCGCCGCCGCCTTCGCCGCGGTGCGTGTCCTTGGCGGGCGGCTGCCCGATCGTCTCGGCGCGGTCCGCGTCGCGCTGGGCAGCCTGCTCCTCGAAGCAGCCGGGCTCGCGCTGATCGGCCTGGCCGGCGACGCGCCGCTCGCCGTGGCGGGCGCCACGCTGGTGGGTGCCGGCTATTCGCTGGTCTATCCAGGCTTCGGCCTGCAGGTCGTGCGGCGCACGCCGGCCGAATACCGCGCCCTCGCAATGGGCGGTTTCACCGCCTGCCTCGATCTCGCGCTCGGCCTCGGCGGCCCGGCGCTCGGCCTGCTGGCCGACCGCGCCGGGCTGGCCACGGTGTTCGGCGCCGCGGCCGGCTCGGTGCTGCTGGCGGCAATCGTCGCGCTGCACTTCGTGCGGCGCGGCGACGAGGCACCGTAACGGCGCTCAGCCTGCACATCAGGGCAGGCGGGCCATCATCAGCCTGTCACCCGAGCCGCCATCGCCCGGGCGTTACGCCCATCTTCCGCCGGAAGGACTCCGTGAAGTGCGATTGGCTCGAGAAGCCCACGCCGGTGGCGACCTCGGCGAGCGACATGAACTTGTCCTGCTGCAGCAGACGGCTCGCGATGCAGAGGCGCCGCTCGGTCACGTATGCATGAGGTGACACACCGAAGCTGGCCTTGAAGGAACGCGAGAAGTGCGCAGCACTGATGCCCACAAGCGCAGCGAGATGCTCGACGGAAAGGTCGGCGCAAAGGTGCTCGTCGATGTAGTCACGGATGAGAGCCATCTGCGCCGTGGCCAGGCGCGCTCGCGACCGGACTTCCGGGCGCGTACATGCGCCGTGTTCTTCGATAAGCAAACCCAGCAGCGCGAGCGATATTCCATCGCCGTACAACCTGCCGCGGGGCCCACCTTGTCGGGCTTCGTCCCACAACAACAGGGTCAAATCGGCGATGCGTGAATCGAAGAGCTCATGTTTGATGGGAAGCTCAAAGCCCCGTCCCTGCGCATGCAGCAGCCGATTGACTTGAAGAGCCGGGAACTGGACGGAGATCACCTCGCCGGCGACTCCGTCCCAACTGGCGTGGTCGATGCAATAGCCTCCTGCATACAACTCGAACATGGAGGGCGAAGAGTAGAGATCGCGTGAGCGGCGCCCGCTGGAGTAGCGACGCTTGCCACGCCCCGTCCGTGCAACGGCCAACGACGCATGCTGGATCTGGAAGTCCGTGGCCACCGCATTGCCCGGCAAGACTTGGACAACGATGGGCAGGCCCGACCAGGAAGCATGGGGGGATTCCACCGGTTGAAGAAGGCGGTCTCCATCGACGCCAGACACGCCGCTGCATTTCCCCCAATCGACGTCACGAAGATCCGTGCCAGCGCAAATGGCACGAGAGGCCTCTGCTCCCATAGAACATGCACTTTAGTGCGCCAATCGACTCACGACCAGCAAGAGCAAACCCTGAGATCGAAGTCGCGCGATCTCGAGAAGCAGGGGTGTGAATTCGATATACCGACGTGCGCTTAGCTCCTATCGTCCGCTTGAAAGTGATTCGGCCAATGGCTGTGCACTTTAGTTCTGGTGCTGTGGCGCCAGAGAGGCGGATGACGACAGGAGACGACAGACATGATTTCTTTCGACAGGAGCCTCGACCGGTCACGGGTCGTGGGCATCGCCGCCCTTGTGGTGGCGGCAACCTTGAGCGCCTGCGGCGGTGGCGGCAACACGCCGCCGCCGCCGGTGGCGTTGACCTGTGATGACACGCTCAAGACGGCCTTCAAGCCGGACGCGCAGACGTCCGTGGTCGCGGTCAAGGCTTTCAAGAAGGGCGATGCCCTGCTTCTGAGCGGCACGGCCGGCGGCAGCACACCTGCCGCGGCGAGCGACATCTGCATGGTGAAGCTGACCGTCGGACCGGGGAACGCGGGTCCCGCGGGTGCACCATCAACCTCCGTGGGCATCGGCATCGAAATCTGGCTCCCCGCAAAGGCAGCCTGGAACGGCCGCGTTCATGCTCTCGGCGGCGGCGGGTGGCAGGGCGGCACCGCGGGTTCCGCGACTGCGATCGCCAGCACGGCCGCTGCCGACGTCGCCGCCAACGAAGGCGCCGTGTCGTCGACCACCGACACCGGACACTCGACTCCGGGTACGGGCGCATTCGCGATGAATCCGGATGGCACCATCAACCAGACCCTCTGGACCGATTTCGCGTCGCGCGGCATTCACGAGCAGGCGGTCAAGACCAAGGCTCTGGCAACGGCGTACTACGGCAGCGCACCCAAGTTTGCTTACTGGGAAGGCGGCTCGACTGGCGGCCGCCAAGGCCTGAGCCTGGCGCAGAACCATCCGGAAGACTACGACGGCATGGTGGCGCTCTATCCGGCCATCAACTGGACACGGTTCATCACCAGCGAGCTGTACCCGCAGATCGTTTACCAGCGCGACCTTGCGGGCACGCCGCTGTCGAAGGCGCAATCGGACCTGGTTTCCAATGCTGCCATTGCTGCATGCGACGTCGTCGGCGGACAGCACCTGGGCTACATCCTCGATCCGTCGGCCTGCACCTACGATCCCACCAAGGACGCCAATGTCCTGTGCGTCGCCAGTGGCGGCACCAATACCACCTCGTCCTGCGTGAGCACCGCGCAGGCACAGGCGATGAACAAGATCTGGTACGGCATGACAACCGACGGCACCGCGCCCGATCCCGCGGCGGACAATGGCTGGTCGCAGGCCGCGTCGAGCACGCTCATGGGCAGCGGCAATCAACGCTGGTTCGGACTGACGCGCGGGACCACGTTCTACTCGCCGATCTTTGTCGGGCTGGCCAGCCCGGATCTGGAGTTCCCGATCGCGTCGGACATGGTGGCGCTCGAGCTGCAGAATCCGACGATCGCCGGAGCCGGGTTCCAGAACGCCACGGGCAACGGCCAGTCGCTCTGGAAGCAGATGAGCTACGGGCAGTTGTCCAACGCCTACGACCGGGGCGTCGCGCTGCAGACTCAGTTCGGCGGCATCGACACGAACAATCCCGATCTTTCGGCGTATAAGAACCGCGGCGGCAAGATCCTCACCTGGCACGGACTGGCCGACGAGCTGATCGTTCCACAAGGCACGATCAACTACTACAACCGAGTCGCGGCGCAGATGGGAGGGATGCCGGGTGTGCAATCCTTCTTCAGGCTCTACATGGTTCCGGGACAAGGGCACGGTACGCCGAACGGCACGTCCAACCCTGCGGCCGTGATTCCAGCCGTCGCGCCGGGCCAGATGTACGCCTTGTTGACCGATTGGGTGGAGAACGGGACGGCGCCGGACCAGGTGACGCTGCAGACCACCAGCGGCAGCGCAACCCGTTCGATGCCGATGTGCGTCTATCCGAAGAAGATCACCTATGTGACCGGCGATCCCGCAGTCGCCGCGAGTTTCAGCTGCTCTTGAGCAGCAAAGTGACCGGGTGGTGCGCGCCACCCTGTCGGCCGCGTCCTCAGCGACCCCACCACCGGTGGACCCCTGGGTGGACCCCCGAGCCCAGAAATGAGAAACGGGCTAGCTCCTTGTGAGAGCTAACCCGTTGATTTGATTGGCGCGGCTGGCAGGATTCGAACCCACGACCCCTTGGTTCGTAGTTTCGGCCACGCCGCTAAGTTGTTGATTTATCAGGGGTTGAAGCCGTCTGTTCCCACCCATTTTGCGCTGTTTTGGACTGTCCTGAGCAGCAAAGTCACCCGAAAGTCACCCATCTCGAATCGCCGCCGACGGCGACTGTCAGTAGGGTAAACGCAGATCCGCAGAGCGCAGCCACGACGCGCATGCCGAGCCTCCCCATTTGGCCAGCAGGGCACTGATCGCCAAGCTTCACCCCTCAGCCGGTGTGCGCGCCCATGAGACCGAAGCCTCCACGGCGCGCGAGCGATCCGCTTGCGCCTTGCCGGCAACACGAACTAAACGTGCCAAGTTTGGAGCCGGCGGCGCCACCTTGGACCGAAGTCGACGGAGCTACAGTGCGCCCCGGAACTCACGAGCTTCTCAGGCGAACGCGCTCGAGTCGATCAAAGCCTTAGTGCGGGTCAAGCGCGTGCCTGCCGGCGTCGCGCGAATCTGCCATGGGCGCTAGACCAAGCGCTCGCTTGAGAGCCCTGGCAGCGGGCGCGATGTCTTCAGCGCCGAACTCCTTGCCAAAAGGCAGTCGGCACGCCCACCCCTCTTGACTCCTATTCGGCATGGCTTGCGTACGCTGCATCAGCCGCGAACTAAGAAGTACCTGCGATACAGTAGCTCGTTTGATTTTCAATCGACTCCCTCTCAGTTCTAGGCTCCTCGCCCACGATGGCTACGAGTCAGTTGGCACAACAATTGAAACGCTGCTAGTCCCGGTTACCAAAGGATTTTGCGTGAGCCAATCTGTTTTGACCCATCTCGCAGACCTACTGAAAACTTGCCGACCACGCTGGGCTATTCGGAATGGGCAGTTATCGGACTAGACGTTGTTCGCCAGAAATGGATGGCTGAAACTCCGCATGCCTAGCGCCCTTACCCCGCCCTCGAGAACCGCGTCGCTTGCCCCTGCGGCGCTGGTTCCAGCATGGCTGCCATGTGCCCGGAGCCGCCAGTTGGCAATGGCAGGCTCCGCGTGGCGTGATTGACCAGATGAAGCGATGACACCATATCGAGCCCGAAGCGACCTGGCCAACGCGCTGACTACCGCGTCGAAGGGGGCATTCCTGATCAGCGGCCCAACCCTGATAGGGAAGAGCTGGCTCATCAAGGAGTTGTTCGACTACCTCGCCAAGTACGACAAGCGAGGAATGCACGTGCATCACTTCTCCTGCTCGTCCGGTCACACGGGATATGAACCTGTACTTGACGCAATTGACTTTCTAGCGGAGAGAAAGCATTGGTCTACCAAGAAGCAGGCAGTGTTCTTTGGAATCAAATATAGCGGAAAGATCGCCGGGGTCTTTGGCGGAGTCGCCCGTAGACTGTTTCCCGACGCGATACCAAAGGATGCGCTCGATGAACTAAAGAAGAGCCTAGACGAATTCGCCAAACACCAATTAGATAGGACGGCGACCTATGATTTCCCTCGCTCGGAATCTAGCAAGATCGGCCGATTCCTAGACGAAGTCATACGAAAGTCCGGCAGGCCGCTGGTAATGTTGATCGATAGGCTCGAAGAGCTGCCGACGCCAGGGATTAAGATTCTGCAGATGCTAGTAGACACCAAGCCATCTGACTTGCTGATTGTTCTATCCATCAGCTCAGAGTCGAGCGCCTTTCTGGCACGACCTGATATTCGCGAACTGATTAATTCCTTCAGAAAACTTGGCGGATGTGAGTATCCGCTTTCGGGATATTCTGCCGATGAACTCCGCTCAATGCGGAATTTAATCGGCTTCCCTACCAGCGCCGAAGCCGCCGAGAAGGCATTTGAATACAGTTTGGATGGTCGTATCGGACTTATCAAGGATTGGCTCAAGTCCCCGGATGAGAATAATGATATTCTGAAGCCCGCGGCGAATCAACTGGTAGCGCACTACGCCATTCAGTATGGGCGTCTAAGCGAGCCGGAAAGAGTCTTAGTTAAGTGCTTGGGCGCTGTCTATCCTCGAGGAGTGGATATCTCGGTTGCAACAACGTGCCTCTCCTGCACGACCGCCGAGGTCGAGGGCAAGGTGCAGGGCGTCCTTGGCTCCTTCGCGGCACTCTCGGATCGCGACCTCGTTCTTGCCAATGCGCACGTGCAGCACTTCTTGGCGACGGACGTCGGCCCGCTGCTCGTTCAGGCGGCATACACTGACGTTTCCGCGAGGACCTTGTTGCCTGCCGCAGCCGGAGTTGTTCCGCAGGCAAACATGTCACCCATTCCGCTATCGGTACAGGCAATGAATGCTGAGACGCTCGTCCACGAGGTGCGCGATGACTTGTTGCGCGGGGCTCATGAGAGCGCGTTGAGCCGCCTGCGGGCGTGGCGCGGATGGAAGCAGCAGGCGGCCACGCCTGATGAAGATGTCGAGCTAAAGCTGCTTGAGGCAGACGCCTTAGGCCAAACCGGCGCCTACCGGGAAGCGATCAAGGTGCTGAACAGCGTTCCTGCAGGGTCTACGCGAGACATGGACGTAGCCGTCTCGATTGGCGAGAAGTACTGGCGCGTTGGGGAACAATATGGCGCGTTGCGAAGGTACGCCGAGGCGCGCCACAAAGCTAAGGCGGCGGGTCGTCAGGATGTCTGGTTGAAGGCGGCTACCCGCACCGTCGCGGTGAAGAATGAAATGCGCGAAGGCGCGCCATCTACACGGTTGGCCTCAAAGCTCGCGCAGTATTGTGATACCCAGCAGGCTGCGATTCCGGATCGCGATCAATGCCTTGTCTACCGTACGGTGGCGCGGACGTTAGCGTTGATTCGCTCTCAACCCAAAGAAGCTGAAAGATACGCACGAATTGCACTCGATATTTCGTTGAATCGCACAAAGTCGGCTCGCGACGAAGGTAATGCTCGATATGCACTGGGAGACGTCCTTCGTCATTCGGGACGTTTTGATGAGGCGAAAGTCGAGCTCGAAGCTGCAATGAGGATCGCAGAGCGAACCGGAAACTTTGATTTGAAGCTCTATTGTCTTCTGGCATTGACCGCTTGTGCCATTAGCAGTGGAGATTTGCAGAGGTTGGATGTTCGACTTCAAGAACTCAAAGAAGTCTGCATTGATTCGGAGTCCCCTGAATTTAGAATTATGGATCTGTTTTTCTTGGCGGGCAGGCGCCTTAGAGGCGAGCAAGTGCCATTCATTGATCCAGCTTCGAGTTTGAGCGGGAGGCCTTGGACAACTCAACTGCTACGGCTGTTGGCGTCTCAGGAAGGCAACCCTCAGACGATACGCGGCGCCAACATTGTTTTGTGACCCACGGATTTAAGAATAGGTGACGCCGAATTGACGGCGCGAAAGTTTTATTCAATAGTGCCTTCGCCTATCATCACACTACCCACCCAATTTGGCGATTTTTCAGTCGAAGTTGGTGATGCGTCGACTGACGTCCCTCCATGGGTATTAATTTATAGGAAGCCATGGGAGGCCGTGCCTTTCCTTCGCATTCATTCGTCTTGTCTATTTTCTGAAAGCTTGCACAGCATCGACTGTGATTGTGCTCTACAACTGGCGAAGTCGCTCGAAACGATTTCCAAGGTCGGGGGAGCCGTCGTATACCTGTATCAAGAGGGGCGAGGCTTGGGCCTGTTTCAAAAGGTGGTAGCGATCTCTAAGCAGCAAGAGCTCGGAGTCGAAACCGCTGAAGCCTATAGGCAACTCGGATACGAGCTTGATCCACGGCAATATTCTGTAGTTGCAGAAGCGCTCGAAAGCATCGAATTCCCAAAATGCGTTCGTCTTGCTACAAATAATCCGCGAAAAGTTGCTGCGTTAGAAGCTGTGGGTTACCGAGTCGCTGAGCGCGCTCAAATGCAGATTGATGTATCTGAACACGTTTCGGACTATCTGCAGTCGAAGGTCCGCGGGCTAGGGCACTATGAGCGGGATTGAAAAGGCACTCGCCGGCAACCCTTTTGCCATTGATCCGACACAGTGCCTGCTTGCCGCTCAGGCTCTTGAGAGTTTTACACCAAGCGACGCTGACAACCCTTGGTCGTCAGCGTCTCAAGAGGCTCAACTGGTTTTTAAGCTCTTCTTCGTCGCCATCTGCCATCAGATTAACTGGGATTTCCTGCAGCGAAGAATGTACGAGCACTTCTTCTCTGCTGATTCTGGTGAGATGCTCGAGCGCGCTCTTACTGTGTCAGCGAAATCGGTTGAGGAGATGTTAGAGGGCTATCACCGCCCGGAACGGATCAGGGCTAGCGAGCGCGCAAAGTATTTGAGAACCACGGCCGAAGCCATTTCGACTCGTTTTTCCAATGATCCTGCAGCGCTAGTAGCGTCAAATTTGGTCTTTGGCAAGCACGGCCTTCTCGAACTGATTCGGAACATTCCAGCATACGGCGAAGATCCGCTGGGAAAGAAGGCGAACGCGTTCGCGCAAGAGTTGGCACGGGAAGGCATCGTCGCGTTTTCCGACGGGGACCAAATCCCTCCGGCAATTGACTACCATCTCATACGCTTGTACTTGCGTACTGGAAGAGTGTTCGCAAATGACAAGTCAATCTTTCGAGTGCTCAGCACAGGATCGACACATCGCATGAGGCTAGTGAATTTGCTTCGTCAGACTGTCTCTGAGGCACTGTCTCAAACCGCAACCTACGCTCGAGTACCAGCGCACGTTTTGAACTACTTGGAATGGCAGATCGGGCGCAACCGCTGTGAACGGGAGTTCATGAACTGCGATGGCCCTTGGCCGGCAGAATTGTTCGATGGTTCCGTCATCGCAGTTAGCGCCCATTGCCCAATGAGGGACTCTTGCACTGCCTACCACACGCCTGAGTGGAAAAGGATGTTGGAGCCGGCAATTAAGAAGGCGTTTTACTAGCGCGTCCGTGATAGCAGGAAGGTGAATTCGGTAAGAGCCTTTTCCGGCGCGTGAGCACGCTGATGCGGGCTTAGTGTTCCCATATGGCGCGTCCGCTTCTCCTCGTGCAATACTTCGACTGTAAAGTCGACAGCTTCGGCGAATTCTGAAATGATTTGTGCGATCGGGACTTTGATTTCTTTATAGAAGGAATCTTGGAGCACGACAATTCCTCGACAAGTCGGCGTACTACGGCTTCTCATCCACCCAAGGAAATCAGCCATATCCTCGAAGTACTGACGGAAGAACTTGAGGTAATAGGTACCGCTCGCCTTCGTCGGATGCTCGGAGATTGCTTCCAATAGCTTTGTCGCAGTCGTACTCGACAGTCGGCCCGCACCAAGCTTCCGACGCATCTTAGTAGTACCCATCATTCGGGCCCGTAGGTCATCAAGCCGGGCACCCTGTTGCCAGCCTAAAGCGTGGAGTTCTGGAAGCGTCGGATTGACGTAGTCGAGCCGGTTTAGATAGGGCGGCGAGGTTAGAAAGCGGCTGATCTGTCGCGACTGCACTGGTGCCGTTTGAAATGGCCCCGGATAGACAGCTATGGGACGCGCCGCTGACCCCTTCGCGCGAAGGTGCAGGTCTTCTATCATGAGTTGGACTTGCGTCCGGAACGCAGTCTCGAGGTTCTCAGCCGGACTTTCGTCGTCCTCGATACGGTCCGGGCTGGGACCTTGAATCAGCCAGGCGGGGTTCGAGCGATAGTGGACGGCAGCTTGCTTCTTTAGCACGTGAAGCGCTGCCACCAAGGCGACGATTTCAGAATCAAGATCACCATCTGGGCGCAAGCATAGGTGCCCCAGCAGATCGCTAGCCTGGCAATTCGCGCGCGCAGCCACCGCTCCGACAAGCGACTCGACGACGTTTGAAGGCGTGCGCAAAGACGTCGTCGACTTCGATGCGCGAGTTCGCTTGAGGGGGGCTGTTGCAGACCGAAAGATGTCCGTGACGACCTTCATCTGGGCGTTCGTCGAAACTCTACAGCGAGCCAAGAGCGCGCTGTATGGATTCAGCTCGATGCCGTATGCCTCGACTCCCACCGAGGCCGCGGCCTCGAGCGTTGTGCCGGCGCCGACGAACGGATCAAATACCTTCACGCGACCCGGCAGGCAAAGTTGCCTAACGGCAGCCTCCGCGAAGTTCGGCGAGAACGCGGCGTAGTTGGTCTCCCAGGGCAGGTGCCGTCTTTCTCGAGTCCGCCGGGCATCTCTCTTTGGCGAGGGGATGATCACGCGATTCGATGCAGCACCAGCCAAGTCGAGTTCCTGCTGCTCAGACTCGCGTAGCATAGGAACCGCCTTCTTCACCACTGACGTACTTTCCCAGAGCGCATGTTAGTCCTGTTGTTCGGAGCTTCGGGCGTTGGCAAGAGCAGCGTTGCTACCTTGCTGGTAGAACAGGATTCGTGGGTTCCGGTGATATCTTGGATCACTCGGCCCGAGCGTCCAGACGAACGGTTCAAGGTCAACATTTCCGATAGGTCGTACGAAGAGCTTGCAAGGTGCGGCAAGCTCTGGAGTGACGTTGAACAGAACGGCCATCGCTACGGCTTGCTCACATCCGAGGTGCGTGCGGCAATCGACGATCCGCGACGGTTCTACGTCCTAGACTACGGCCTAACATCCTGGCGCAAGTACTTCGCCAACGAGAAATGCCTAGCAGTCTACGTTGCCGCCGGAAGCGATGCTACCTTGACCGCGCGGCTGGCCCGCAGCGGCCGTATGGATCGGCTACAAGGGGCGCTGGAGAGTCAAGCCGAACTTGAGGCTTGGTGTCAGGAGAACCGAGCGGTGGTCAAGATCGTCAATGAAGACCACGCCCTCGAGCAAGCGGCCGCTGAGATTGCGACCGCCGCTCGATTTTGGGCAGGTCGAGCGGCTTGAGCGGCTCTACGAACTCAAGGCCCGAAGTTGATCGATTCTGACCTCGCCGTGCAAGCGGCCTTTGCCCAGAGGCTCGAATTGCTAAGGAGCAATTTCGCTCGATCGTCAACATCTAGGCGATGAAGAGCTAGACAGCTTCACTGCAGTGGCCGATCGCGAGCGACAGGTAGCGCCAGATTGAGAAGTTAGAGGGGCAAGCAGCAGACACGGCCTGGAAGCGCTTCGCGGCCGTTCTTTGGCCTCTCCCGCGTGCATTCACGCAATGAGAGCGACATTTCGAGGCTGGACCACAGCGCCAGCCAAGCGAAAAGACCTCGCTTACGCAGCCGCCTTGAAGAGATCGAAGCGCTCGGCCAGCCGATCACGATCTGGGCTATCTGTGGGCCGGTGTGGAAGGTGCAACTGACCGCCATGTAGGCGCTTGAGCGCTTCGAGCATTGGTCCGTCGTTCTGGGATAGCAGGCGTTCGGCCACGTGGACTCGGTAGTCCGGATCGATGCCGATCAGGTGGGCGTCGAACGCCGCATGGTGAATCTTCGACAGCGGAATGCCGTTCTGAACCACTGGTTGCCCTAGCCGTTCGTTCCTGTCCGCCACGATGTGAGCGGCGTCGAGCAGCAGAGGCTCGGGGAGCCCGGATAGCGCACAGCGGCCGCGGTACGCGGTGATCACGGCGTCACGGAACGTCGCTTGATGCAGACGCTGCTGCACCATGCGAAGAGCGTACCGTCGCTCAACTGAATCAACGGGCGGCGCGGCGTCCAGCGCAGCGACATCTGCAGCAAACGCGACTCCCGCCCTGCACGCGACTGCGTCCCATTGAACGATGAAGGCCGGCATGACAGCTTCATAGCGTCCGGGGGAGACTCCGAGGAAGTAGATGATCGGCGTCTTCTGTTCCATGGCCTCGCGAAGCCATCGGTTCTCGGCCACATCGGCGTTCGTGCCCATGAACGCGTAGTCGATGGTCTCTTGACCCGAATAGATTTGGCCGTGGACCTCACGCTGGTCGTCGTACCAAACACGCGCACCGGGCTTCGGAAAGACAGTTCGGATTGAGAGCAGGTGCTCCATCTCCTTGGGCTTGAAGATCCCCCGTTGCGGGTTCACCAGGGGGAAGCGTTGATCATCGAAAACGAAGCCCTTGGCCAGATCGGCCGCGGTGAGCTGGTCGTGGACTGACTGGAGCCGGCGTATGTGATCTAGCGCGGCCTTTCGCATTGATGGCTGGCGGGTGGCATCCATAGCGCGAGCTTATCCGCCGCGAGTCACGACTGGGTTTCTCCAGGGAGGCAACCGTGACCAACGGAGGCTCCCATGGGCTTCAAACGATGCCTGGCCTGCGCCGATGACTTCGAACCCTGCCCTCGCGTCGCTGCACAGAACTACTGCAGCCGATCCGAATGCCAGCGTGAACGCCGTCGCCTCTGGCAGACGGACAAGCGGGCGAACGATCCCGACTATCGAGCGAACCAGCTCGCGTGCCAGCGCCGATGGCGGGAGGCACATGGGGACTACTGGAAACGGTACCGGGAACAACACCCCGACTACGAGCAGCGAAACCGTGAACAGCAACGCGAGCGCAATGAGGCAATCAAGGCTGCTCCGGTTGCAAAGATGGACGCGATTGCACCTGTCGGTTCACTGCGCTCGGGCAGGTACCGCCTGCGGGCATGTGGCCCCAACGGCGCTGCAAAGATGGACGAGTGGATCGTGCAGATCGTCGTGCTGACAAGGGCTTAGCTTGTGAACGCGACATTGCAAACAGCCTACTCGATCGACTCCGACGGACAAGCCTGATAAGTTGCCGCTTCGCCCCACCACCGTGCACACCAGATTGCCTGCGTGAAAGGGCTTGTCCCCCGGCTCGTCCCGCGACCATGCGGCGCCCGAGCCGGATGCTGGTTTCCCGGAGGTTCGGCATGCCGTCGGATGCGATCAATGAGGGTCAGGCACAGGAGGCTCCGCGCATGCGAGCGGCAGAGTACGTCCGCATGTCGACCGAGCATCAGCAGTACTCGACCGAGAACCAGGCGGACAAGATCCGCGAGTACGCTGTTCGCCGCGGCATCGACATCATCAAGACCTACGCCGACGAAGGAAAGAGCGGGCTGCGTATCGATGGTCGCCAGGCACTGCAACGCTTGATCCGAGACGTCGAGGCTGGCACCGCCGACTTCGACATCATCTTGGTGTACGACGTGAGCCGCTGGGGTCGCTTCCAGGATGCCGACGAGAGCGCTTACTACGAATACATCTGCCGCCGGGCGGGCATTCAGGTGGCCTATTGCGCAGAGCAGTTCGAGAACGACGGCTCGCCCGTCTCGACCATCGTCAAGGGCGTCAAGCGCGCAATGGCCGGCGAGTACAGCCGGGAGCTTTCGGCAAAGGTCTTCGCCGGCCAGTGTCGGCTGATCGAGCTGGGCTATCGGCAGGGAGGTCCAGCAGGGTACGGTCTGCGTCGAACGCTCGTCGACGTCAAAGGCGAAGTCAAGGCGGAGCTTTCGCGCGGCGAGCACAAGAGTCTGCAGACCGACCGAGTCATCCTGCGACCCGGTCCCGACGACGAGGTCACCATCGTCAACCAGATCTATCGGTGGTTCATCGACGATGGCCTGTACGAATCGGAGATTGCCGGGCGCCTGAACGGCATGCGCGTCCGCACCGACCTGGACCGCGAGTGGACGCGCGCAACCGTTCGCGAAGTGCTCACCAATGAGAAGTACGTTGGGCACAACGTCTACAACCGGGTCTCCTTCAAGCTGAAGAAGCTGAGAGTGGCGAACCCGCCGGAGATGTGGATTCGAAGGGATGCCGCCTTCCCGGGGGTGGTTCCGCCGGACGTGTTCTATACCGCCCAAGGGATCATCCGAGCGCGAGCGCACCGCTACACCAACGAGGAACTCATCGAACGACTCCGTGGGCTGTATCGCAACCGCGGCTTCCTCTCCGGTGTCGTGATCAACGAGACGGAGGACATGCCGTGCGCTGCCGTCTATGCCCACCGGTTCGGAAGCCTGGTGCGGGCGTATCAGCTCGTCGGGTTTACGCCGGACCGGGACTACCGCTACGTCGAGATCAATCGCGCCCTGCGCCGCATGCACCCCGACGTGTTGCGGCAGATCGAGGTGCAGATCGCAGGCCTTGGCGGCATCGTTCAGCGCGATGCCGCCACGGACGTTCTCATCGTCAACGGCGAGTTCACGGTCTCGATCGTGCTGGCGCGTTGCCATGAGGCCGCCGGAATGCCAAACCGCTGGAAGATCCGACTCGACTCCAGCCTGGCGCCAGACATCTCAGTCGCGGCCCGGCTGGAGAGCGGCAACCAGGCGGTGCGCGACTACTACCTCTTGCCGAAGGTGGACATCGGCAGCTCGAACATCAGTCTGGCCGAGAGGAATGCGGCCGAGTTCGAGAGCTACCGCTTCGAGACGCTGGACTACCTGTACGGCATGGCGGCCCGGTCCCGCGTGAGGTTGGCAGCGTGAGAGATTCGCTGCCACGAGAGATTCGCCAGATTCCGCTGGAGCGCATCGACGTCTTGAACCCCCGCGAGCGCAACGCAAAGGCGTTTTCCGACATCGTCGCCAACATCAAGGCGATCGGCTTGAAGAAGCCGATCGTGGTGACACCGCGACCGTCTGACGATGGTTCCGATCGGTATCTTCTGGTCTGCGGCGAAGGCCGCATGAAGGCGTTCAAGGCGCTCGGCCAGGCCACGATTCCCGCCCTTGTGGTCGAGGTTGATGATGAGGATGCCTTCATCATGAGTCTGACCGAGAACGTTGCTCGGCGGCAATGGAGGCCGTTGGAACTCCTTGCAGGTATCGAGCAGTTGCTGGCGCGCGGCTACAACCCCCGACAGATCAGCGTCAAGACGGGCCTGACCTTCAGCTATGTGCAGGGAATCGTCAGTCTGATCAAGGGTGGTGAACAACGCCTGCTCGTCGCAGTCGAGAAGGGCGACGTGCCGCTCAACGCGGCCCTGGCGATCGTCGGCGCCGGTGATGACGACAAGGCTGTTCAGGCTGCGCTGCAGGAAGCCTACGAGGCGGGCACGCTCCGCGGACGGAAGCTGATCGATACACGGCGCGTGCTTGAGCGGCGATCCAAGCTGGGCCGATCCATCGCTCGACGAATGCCCCGAGGGACGAGCGACGTGACGACGTCGAGCCTGGTACGCACCTACCAGAAGGAGGTGGAGCGGCAGAAGGCGATGGTTCGGAAGGCCACCATCGCGCAGCAGCGACTACTGTTCACCGTCAGTGCCCTGCAGGAGTTGTTCAAGGACGACAACTTCGTCAACTTACTCCGCGCCGAGGGGCTGGACACACTGCCCAGGTACCTCGCCGAGCGGGTCTGGACGGACGGTCGGCGAACATGACCGCCATTGCCCTCGGCTTCGTGCCGGAGCCGATCACGGTGAGCCTCGACCGGATACTGCCGTCGAGGAAGGTGCCTGCAGGCCTCGCAACGTCGAGGAAGTTCCGGCAGGTCAAGTCGTCCATCGAGGAAGTCGGGCTGATTGAGCCGTTGTCGGTGGCCGCGCTGGACGCCGCTAGCGGCCATCACCTGCTACTGGACGGCCACGTGCGGCTGGTCGCATTGCAGGCTCTCGGCCACGCGAGTGCGTCCTGCCTCGTGGCGAAGGACGATGAGGCCTACACCTACAACAACCGGATCAATCGGCTCTCGACGGTGCAGGAGCACTTCATGATCCGGCGCGCGATCGAGCGCGGCGTCTCGCAGGAGCGGTTAGCCAAGGCGCTCGGCGTGGACGTGTCCCAAATCGCGAAGAAGGTCAATCTGCTGGAAGGCATCTGCCCCGAGGCGGTCGAACTCTTCAAGGACCGTCAGTTTTCCGTGGAGCTGGGGCGAGTGCTGCGCAAGATGAAGCCGACCCGACAGGTCGAGTGCGCCGAGCTGATGCTGTCGGCAAACAATTTGACTGTCGCCTACGCCGAGGCACTTCTGGTCGCGACGCCGGCACACGCACTGGTGTCCGACAAGCGTGCCCGAAAGATTACTGGCGTGACGCCGGACCAGATGGCGCGGATGGAGCGCGAGATGGCGAACCTTCAGGGGCAGTACCGGTTGGTCGAGCAGTCCTATGGGCAAGACGTGCTCAACTTGGTGCTCGCCAAGGGATACCTGATCAAGCTGATGGAGAACGCGCTGGTCGCGAAGTTCCTCAAGGCCAAACACCCCGACATGCACGAGCAGTTTGTGTTGATTGCCGCGGCCGTTTCATTGGACTGAGCGTCGGGCAGTCAGCCCGTGCGCGCTACGCATCCGATCCCTTGCGATCTTCCAACTGGCGAGCCAACTCGACCCTTCTCACCGGGTCGCCATCGAGCGCGATGTTCCACAGCAGTTCTCGCTCAGTGTCAGTCCGAGCGTGGTCCGGGCTCACAGCTGCCAACTGCACTGGCCGGTTCCCTGCTGGTCGGCCGCCGTACCGCTCCAGTTCCACGTCCATCAGCCAGTTGAGGAACGCAGAGTCGTCCGAGGGCTCGGCGTAGTAGCGCTTGCACTCTCGCACGTAGTCCTCCAGATCGGCCACGGTTGCGATGGCCGTCGGCTCGAAGCCCGTGATCCGGGTCCACCGCCGGATGTCGACTTCGCTGAGCGTCAGCCGGTTGCCGTATCGAATCATGGCCAGACCCTCATTACCCGGTTCGCAGTTCATCCACATGCGGCAGCGCGATGACCGACGGTCGGATCTGCCCCGCCTCGTGAAAGTACACGCAATCGTCCATGCCGACCGACGTGGTGGGCAAGAGATCGCCTCGCATACGTCCGAACGGTGCCAGACCCACGAGTGGCACCAGGCCCCACAGCTTGCCACGCCACCAGTGCAGCGAGGCCTTGCGGCAGGCCGGGAGCGCGCCGATGCGCCGCCCGTCGACCCGAACCCAAATCAGGTCCCCGATGAGTTCGCGCCCGCCGTGCAGCCGGACGACATCCCACGTGCGGAGCTGGCCGACGACCTCCGCGATCCTGGTCGTCGTGGCAGGCGTCATCATCTCCAGGAGACCCTCGGTCAGCTTGGAGGCGGTGGCAGGCTTGGCGCATCGCTCGATCAACTTGGCCAGCAACAGCTCCGATCCGGACACGCCGCGGCCGAACCGCGAACCCGCAACTTGCAAATCGTAGAGCGTCACCACATTCGGATGCGCCGCCAAACGCTCGTCGAGGTCGAGCCTCGGGTGGGTGAAGACAACGAACTGGCTGAACCGCTCGCGCGGCACATCCAGACCGGCGGCCTGCAGATGCTGGCGCAGCGCCCGCGCCTTGCTGTCGTTGTGCGCGACCAGACTGTCGAACACCTGCAATTCGCCCGAGCGCCGCTGGTAGACCCACTGGTCTCCGTCCAGTCGCAGGGTGCCGCTCCAGTGCTTGACCTCGACAATCGCGATGCGCCTCGGCGTCACCACGATCAGGTCGATCTCGTAGCGCCCTGCCGCTGGGTTGGCGGGATCTCGCGGCACGCGCTTGCCACCGAAGATGTGCCCGAAGCGCGACGACTGGTGTCGCCCCATGACACGCCGCAGCGACAACTCGCCCCGCGCGCCGGCCAGGACCTCCGGCAACTCGGCGTGAATGCGAACACGCATCATCTCGTGCCAGTCTTCCAGGCGACGCTCCCAACTGGGATCGGCGGGCCGCAGCTCGGGCACGCCAGGCAGCCGAAAGTCCTCGAACCTGTCGTCGTCAGATGGAAAGTCAGTCAAGGGCGTCGCTCCAGCAAGTGAACCTGCCGGGATGCTTGCCCTGGATCTCAAGGCTTCAAGGGGCGGTGCGCGGGCGGGGACCGCCTCCGCCGCACCTCAGATGCCGATCCGCTCCACCTCGTCGAGCTTGATCTGGTCGCCGCGCCGGTCGTACAGGCCCGTCGTGCGCGATGACTCGTGGTTGGCCATCTGCTGCGCGATCTCCAGCTTGCCGCCGTTCAAGAGGTACTCAGTGATGCCGGTCGCGCGAAACGAGTGACACCCGATGGCCGTGGCGATGCCAGCAGCCTCAGTGCGCCGCCGGATCATCCGGTACACGTCGGCCTGGGACATCGGCCGCGAGGTCAGCGTGTCGGTGGCGGCCCGTGCCGACCTGAAGAGCGGACCGCGTGGATCGTCGGCGATGCCGGCGGCCTCCAGGTAGTCGAACAGCCACTCCTCCAGCCGGTGGTGGCACGGCATCTCGTGGCGCTTGCCGCCCTTCTCATCCAGCCGCACCCACAGGCGCCGCCGCTGGGTGTAGACATCCTCGACGCGCAGCCGCGTGACCGCGCCGACGCGCGCGAAGGTGTAGACCATGGTTCCGATCAAGGCCCGATCGCGCATGCCCACCAGGGAGTCGGCGTCGATGGACTCGACTAGGTCGCGCACCTCGCTCGCCGACAGCACAGGCGTCTTGCCGGTCTTCACCGAGTAGCGCGGCCCGCGGACCGCCGCCGCCGGATTGATCGGCATCACCTGCCCCACCACCAGCCAGTCGAACAGCGAGCGCAGCGCCGCCAGGCGCTGCTTCACCGACGGCGCGGCCAGGTCGAGCTGCTCGACGTACAGCGCGACGTGAACCGGCTGCACCTGGCGGATGTCGTCGATGCCGAAACGCGCGCACCAGTCGGCGAAGTGCTGCCCGGCCCGCGCGTAGGCTTTGCGCGTGTTCGGGTTGCGGATGTGCGCGGTGAAGAACTCCAGCGTGCGGGCCTTGGCGCGGGCGTCAGGCGCGAGGAGCGCCGGCACGGGCGCGGCGGGCAGGAGTTCGAGCTGGGACGGGGCGAACATGGCAGTCGAAAGGGCTGTGATTGATAACGTCCTTTATCAGTCATAGCTATGCGGTCTCAAGGCTGCAATCTCAGGGCCGAACCGTTTTCCAGGTCAAGCCTCCCGATGCCGGGCAAGGGCTGGAGCCTGCCGGTGGCATAGTCACTCGTCCTCCGTGTTGCACGAAGCCATGACCGAGCACCTACCCTACAACGATCAGCCAATCGAAGCTCCAGACGAAGACCGCTTCGGGGTTGATCCGTTCGCTCGCGCTCTCGCCGCCAGCGTTCTAAAGATGAAGTCACCGCAGGGCGCTGTGATCGGACTAAATGGCCCTTGGGGGTCGGGAAAGAGCAGTGCAGTCAATCTGTGCAAGCATCATCTGCGCGAAGCGGTCAAGACGAACGAGCTTGTCGTCATCGACTTTGCTTGCTGGTGGTTCAGAGGCGAGGACGCATTGGCACTCGCGTTCTTCCGAGAGTTGTATGCAGGCCTTGGCCCGAGTCTCGGTGAGAAGGTTAAGAAGAAGCTGCCAAAACTTGGCGCTCGCCTGCTTCGTGCCGGCGCGCTCGTCGGCAAAGTCGCAGAGGCCGCAGGAGCGGTCATTGCCGGAAGTATCGCCGAGAAGGGCATGGAGTGGCTGGCAGGCCTTATAGAACAGGATGAAAGCGTCGAGACGCTTCACGCGGAGCTGTCAAAGGCCCTGGCCGAACAGAAAAAGCGCTTCCTCATCGTCATCGACGACATCGATCGCCTTTCTCCGGACGAGGCCCTGCTGATCTTCCGGCTGGTCAAATCTGTGGGTCGTCTGCCGAACGTCATGTACTTGCTCGTCTATGACCGCCTCCTGGCAGAGAGGATCGTCAGTGAGCGTTACCCGTCGGAAGGTCCGCACTACTTGGAGAAGATCGTGCAGGCCTCGTTTGAGTTGCCGGATCCATCGGCACTCGACGTCCAGCAGCACCTGCTATCGCTCATTGAGTCGATTTGCGGCGCTCCGGCCGAGCCAGACATGGTCCGCTTCATGAACATCTTCTATGAGGCAATCTCGCCGGCGATGCGAACGCCTCGCGATGTCACTCGCTTCACGAATTCTCTGAGCGTATCTTGGCCCGCCGTGGCAGGCGAAGTAGACCGAGCCGATTTTCTGGCACTCGAGATGCTTCGGCTCCTTCATCCGACCGTCTATCGTGCGATCCGCCAAAACAAGGAGCAGCTAAGCAATGTAGGCCGAGGGGAAGGTCGGGATCGCGCGGCACCGGCTCAACGCTTCAATGAGACCTTCTTCGGCACCACACCCGCACCTGACCACGAGAAGATCCGACGGCTGCTGATGCGACTCTTCCCCGCACTGGAGTCCGCCTGGGCAAACATGAACTATGGCGACGGGTTTGCGCGGCAATGGGCTATGGAGCGCCGAGTCTGCTCACCTGACCACTTCGACTCCTACTTCCGATTTTCGATCGGAGACGAGGTCATTCCAAACACTGAATTGAATGCGTTCCTGGCCCAGGCGCACGAGATCGAGTATGTCAAGGACACCTTTCGCCAAGCCGTGGCGACGATTCGCCGATCTGGTGGTACCAAGGCCGCTGTGTGGCTTAGCGAGTTGACTACTCATGCGGCGCGAGTGGAACGAGGCAAGGTCCAGCCGTTGCTGACGGCGCTATTCCAGATTGCAGATGAGATCAACGTTGAAGCTGACGCCGCGAAGGCTTTCAGCATGGGTAGCAACGAACTCCGTCTTCATTGGTTACTGCGTGCCCTGACGAGGGAACGAGTGCCGCTCGATGAGCGATCGAAGATCTTCAGAGAGGCTTGCGCCACGGCATCCCTTGGGTGGCTTGCCGACTTCACGCGCTCAGCTTGGAACGACTATCACCCACGAGATGGCAAAGAGCGAGAGCCTCCTGAGAATTGCCTAACCACGGAGGAAGACGCAGGGCAACTGCGTACTCTGCTCCACTCCCGAATCAAGGAAGCCGCAGGCGATCTGACTCTGCTTGCCCACCGCGATTTGCCATTTCTCTTGCACTGGTGGATGGAACTGGAAAACGACGAAGGTGCTTTGGTTCGAGCGTGGACCACGGCGGCGTTCTCCACCGATGACGGAGTCCGGCTGCTTTCTAAGGCCTTCACTTCCTATGGCTGGACACAAGGGATGGGCTTCGCGGGCATGGGCGATGTCGTCGCGAAGCGCATCACCAGAGTCAGCACGAAAGGCATGAGCCGCTTGATCGATTTGGATCTGTTCCGCCCACGAGTCGAGGCAGTCGCCGCGAGCAACACCTACCCCGAGGTCACCGAGTTCCTTGAAGCTTGGCGGCGAGCAGACAACGGGCGAGATGACTAGTTCGGTGGACCGAAGTTCGTTCTTCGTCGAACTGGCAGATCGAGTTCGACTCATTCGATGCGTATTGGCCCAGTACGCCCGATGGAATCAGTCTCCCGTTCCGCTCGGGTGGCAATTGCGAATCAGGTGATTCGAAGTGTTCATTGCCACACAGCGTCTCCGCGTCTACCAATACGCATTTCTCGCAGGCTACACTCCGGCGACCCGCCAA
This sequence comes from Piscinibacter defluvii, assembly GCF_004011805.1. Lineage (GTDB taxonomy): Bacteria > Pseudomonadota > Gammaproteobacteria > Burkholderiales > Burkholderiaceae_C > Piscinibacter > Piscinibacter defluvii. The sequence goes on along the minus strand of NZ_RCHJ01000026.1, from coordinate 10,059 downwards.
TGACCCGCGCCCAACTCAACCTCCGAGTCAGCGAGCAACTCGAACGCGCCATCGACGAGAAGCGCATCGAGCTTCGCGCGTCGCTGGGGTCGATCCCTTCGCGTTCCGAGGTGCTTCGACTTGCCTTGGCGGCGTACCTCGGCATGTCGCTCGATGACACCGAAGTCGACCGCCGATCGACGACCGGACCTACCAAGCGCAAGGCACGCTGAGTTCGCTCGCCATGGCAGTCACACCCGAAGCCCAAGCTCGAGCCGCGATCGATTCGCTGTTGGTGGCCGCGGGGTGGGCCGTCCAGGACATGGCGGGCTTCAACCGCCATGCCTCCGAAGGCGTCGCAGTGCGCGAGTTCCCCCTGCCGAGCGGCCCGTGCGACTACCTGTTGTTCGTCGGCGGCAAGGCCTGCGGCGTGATCGAAGCGAAGAAAGCAGGCGTCACGCTCAGCGGCGTGGCCGAGCAGGCCGCGCGCTACATGCAGGATCTGCCGGATCACCTGGCTCGATGGGCCGATCGCCTGGTGTTCGACTACGAATCCACCGGCGACGAAACCTACTTCCGCGACACCCGCGATCCCAAGCCTCGCTCGCGGCGCGTCTTCGCCTTCCATCAGCCGTCCACGCTGCATGCCTGGCTGAAGGAGGCCGACACGCTGCGCGCTCGCCTGCGCCAGATGCCGCCGCTGGAGACGGCCAGCCTGCGTGACTGCCAGATCGATGCCATCACCGGCCTGGAAACCTCTCTGGCCGACGACCGCCCGCGCTCGCTGATCCAGATGGCCACGGGAGCCGGCAAGACCTTCACCGCCTGCAACTTCAGCTGGCGCCTGCTCAAGCATGCCAAGGCGAAGCGCATCCTGTTCCTGGTGGACCGCAACAACCTGGGCGACCAGACGTTGAGGGAGTACCAGAACTTCGACCCGCCCGGCGCCGCGCACAAGTTCGACAAGACTTACATCGTCCAGCACTTGCACGGCAATCGCATCGATCCGGACGCCAAGGTGGTGATCACCACCATCCAGCGGCTGTACGCCATGCTGCGCGGCGAGGAACTGGACGAGGCCGACGAGGAAGGTTCGGCGTTCGAGACCTGGAGCGATGCCGCCTCGGACGATGAGGGCGACTTGCGCCCCGTGGTCTACAACCCGGCCATCCCGATCGAGCACTTCGATGTCATCGTCACCGACGAATGCCACCGCTCCATCTACGGCCTGTGGCGTCAGGTGCTGGAGTACTTCGACGCCCACCTCATCGGTCTGACCGCCACGCCGTCTGCGCATACGTTGGGCTTCTTTAAGCGCAACTTGGTGGCCGAGTATCCGTACGAGCAATCGGTGGTCGATGGCGTGAACGTCGGCTTCGAGGTCTACCGCATCCGCACGCAGGTGACGGAACAAGGCGGCACGGTGGATGCCAGCTATCACGTGCCAGTGCGCGACCGCCGCACGCGGGCGCTGCGCTACAAGCAGCTCGATGCCGACTTGCCCTACGTGCGGCAGGACCTCGATGCCTCGGTGACCGTGCCGGACCAGATCCGCCTGGTGCTGCAGACGTACCGCGAGAAGCTCTTCACGGAACTGTTCCCCGGCCGCAGCGGCCAGTGGGTGCCCAAGACGCTGATCTTCGCGAAGGACGACAACCACGCCGAAGAGATTGTCAAAGCCTGCTGGGAAGTCTTCGGCCAGGGCAACGACTTCGCCAAGAAGATCACCTACCAGACCAGCGAGAAGCCCAAGGAACTGATCAAGGCCTTTCGCGTCGACCCGTTCCCGCGCATCGCCGTCACGGTGGACATGATCGCCACCGGCACCGACATCAAGCCCGTGGAGTGCCTGATCTTCATGCGCGACGTGAAGAGCGAAAGCTACTTCGAGCAGATGAAGGGCCGCGGCGTGCGCACCATCCACGATGCCAGCCTGCAGCAGGTGACGCCGGACGCGCAGACCAAAACCCGCTTCGTGCTGATCGACGCCGTGGGCGTCACGGAGGGCAAGAAGACCTTGTCGCAGCCCATGGAGCGCAAGCGCACCGTGCCCTTCGACAAGCTGATCGACCAGATCGCGCAGGGCCGGCGTGACGAGAACGCGCTGTCGTCATTGGCCGCGCGCCTTGCGGCGCTGGACCGGCAGATCGACACCGAAGACCGCCAGCGCATCCAACAGGCGGCCAAGGGCCAGAGCCTGAAGGCGTTGGCCCGTGTCCTGTTGGACGCGATCACACCCGAGGTCATCGACGCGGCGGTCATCCAGCGTCACGGCAGCGTGGAGACGGCCACCGCCGCGCAGGTGAAGACCGTCGAGGCCGACCTGCGCGACAAGGCCTGCGCGCCTCTGGACGACCCCGATCTGCGGAACCTGATCAAGGCCATCAAGAAGAAGACCGACATCGTCATCGACGAGGGCACACTCGACGTGCTGCAGGCGGCCGAGTACGACAAGGGCCAGGCCGAGAAGCGCACCACGTCTTTCAAGACCTTTATCGAGACGCACAAGAACGAACTGCTGGCGCTGCAGATCCTCTACAGCCAACCCTACCCGAAGCGCCGCCTCACCTACGCCTGCATCCGCGAACTGGCGGCCAAGCTGGCGGATCCCCCGCACCACCTGACCACGGCCGATGTGTGGCAGGCCTACAAGCGGCTGAACGCGGCGCTGGTGCGCGGCGCGCCCAGCGACAAGGTGCTGACCGACCTGATCAGCCTGGTGCGCTTCGCCACGGGACAGTCCGAGGTACTGGAGCCGCACGCGGCGCGCGTGGAGCAGCGCTTCAACCTGTGGATCGGGCGGCAGATCAAGGCGGGCAAGGCCTTCAGCGACGAGCAGCTGGCGTGGCTGAAGGCAATCAAGGACTACCTGGCCGCGAACGTGGAAATTGCACCGACCGACCTGATGCGCGACCAGCCGTTCAGCGACTGGGGTGGCGTGGTGGCGGCGCGGCGATTGTTTGGAACGGAGCTGAACGGCATGTTGGATGAGCTGAGCGAGGTGTTGGTGGCATGACGGCCGAATTGCCGCCGGGCTGGGCCCAGGCGAAGCTTGACGAGATCACACTGATCAACCCGCCCGGTGCATCAACCACCGTTCCCGACAGTCAAGAGGTGACTTTCGTTCCGATGGCCGCTGTTGAACCACTCACCGGCCACATTGATGTTTCAGGCACCCGAACCTTTGGCGAAGTGAAAAAGGGCTTCACACGCTTTCGTAACGGTGATGTGCTGTTCGCCAAGATCACGCCTTGCATGGAGAACGGGAAGATTGCCGTCGCTCGAGGCCTGCACGAAGGCGTTGGTTGTGGTTCGACAGAGTTCCATGTGCTTCGACCGAACGGCGCCGCGTTGCCCGGGTACCTTCGCTACTACTTGGTGCAGTCGTCCTTTCGCCGCGATGCTCAACGCAACATGCAAGGCGCCGTCGGTCAGCAGCGCGTGCCCACAGACTACCTGCGCGAGGTGGCGGTGCCGGTTGCACCACTGGCGGAACAAAAACGCATCGTCTCCCGCATCGAAGAACTCTTCAGCGAGATCGACGAAGGCGAGCGCGCGCTGGAGCGCACTCAAGAATTGCTGAAGCGCTATCGGCAGTCTGTCCTGAAGGCCGCTATCACGGGCGCACTGACCGCAGCGTGGCGGCATGCGCGGTCCAGTTCCGATGAGCCTGGCGAGGCATTGCTCGAACGAATGTCTGGCTCAACGAGGCATCGACGAGTGAAGGGTGACGTTCAGGCTCGGCCCGACGACCTGACAAGCCTCCCCATCCTTCCAGATGGATGGATCTGGGCTCGTGCTGAGGCAGTTTGTGACTTCATCACCAAGGGCACGACGCCACTGGCGAGCGCCATGCACAGCGAGCCTGTGGGCGTCCCGTTCATCAAGGTCTACAACCTGACCTTCGACGGTTCGCTCGACTTCACGATTGATCCGACCTTTGTCGACGCAGCCACCCACTCAAATGCGCTCTCGCGCTCAAAACTCCTCCCGGGCGACGTGGTGATGAATATCGTCGGGCCGCCGCTTGGAAAGGTTTCCATCGTTCCCGACACACATCGGGAATGGAACATGAATCAGGCCGTCGCCGTGTTCCGTCCGCTGGACGGGTTGGATAGGCACTTCCTCGCGTACTACCTGCTCAGCCGGGTCGCCCAGGACTGGCTCGCGTCCAAGTCGAAGGCAACCGTCGGCCAGGTCAACCTGACGCTCGAAATCTGTCGCGATCTTCCAGTGCCGATACCTCCGCCGGCAGAGCAGCACGAGATAGTCCAGTTGGCTGCGACGGAGCTTGCGCGCTTGGACAACCTCGCGAGTTCGCTCGTCGTCGAGACGGGCCGTGGGAAGTCATTGCGCCAATCTGTGTTGCAAGCTGCGTTCTCCGGTCAACTCGTCCCGCAAGATCCGACGGACGAACCTGCGTCCGCTCTGCTCGCCCGCCTTGCCGCAGTTGGACGAGGCGGCACCTCCGCCGCACCTCGCCGCCGTGGACGCCCCTTCGAGCGCGCCGCATCGAATCGGAGAATTGAGTCGGCTGGATAGGCTCGCAGGCACCGGCACGAGATCCGATTTGAAGCTGGCTCAGGTTCGCGCCGGCACCCACAAGACCACGCGGCCCGGAGCATCCGCCCGCAGCGCCAGTTCCTTGGGTGTGGGCCGCTGGACCTTGGCGATGTAGGGTGGCTCGTGCGCGTCCAAGAACGCCGCGATGCGCGGCAGGGTCTGTACGAACCACTCTGCCAATTGCGGGAACGGCGCCTGGCCCTGCACCACCAGCAGCGGCACGCGGTGGCGCATCACGGCGGCCAGTTCGTTGGGCTTGTAGCGGATGCGCTCGTCGTGCGTCAGCACGATCCAGCCACGGCGGCCCACCTCGGGCAGCCAGACCTCGTCCGGTGCATCGGGCGCGAAATGGTCCGCGTGCCGTTCCACAGTGAGCCCGGCTTCACGCAGGCGGGCCGGGAACTGCTTGCCCAGGTCGCGGTCGGTGAAGAAGACGCGGCTCAAGGCCTATGAATCGCGGCCTCGTCAGGCCGCGCGTTCGTACAACGCCGCTTGCTCGATGTCCGCCTGCGTCACGTCGTAGTCGGCGGCCAGGTCATCGACCGACTCGCCGGCGTCCAGCCGTTCGGCGATGGTGTGGGTGGACACGCCCTGCGCCACCAGCACCGGGCGGCCGAAGGCGATGTGGGCGTCGATCGCGATTGGCCGCCGCCCGTCGAGTGTCGCAGTCGGGTAGGGGTACAGGCGCACGGGGAACTTCCACTCGTCCCACTCGACGCGGGCCAGATGATCCTCCAGCGCCTTGCGTATGGCGATCTGGCCCGAGGCCGAGAGGTCGATCAGTTGGCCGTAGTGATCCAACAGCACTTTGCCACCATGCGTGCGCAGGTCCTCGCGCAACAAGAGCCGGTCAATCTTCAGCGTGCGCTCGGCGTAGGCGATGGAGTTGCGAAGCGCCTTGATCGACACACCATGCTCGGTGCGCAGTGCGCGCAGCACATGGGCCTCGATCAGGTTGAAGAACGACAGCAGCGGCGGCTTGCCCCGGGCGGGCTTGATCAGCGCCTTGAAGCGGTTCTGCCCTTCAGCCACGGGGTAGTCGCGACCCACGGCCCACGCGCGCAGCGTGGCCTGCGGCAGCTTGAGATAGCGTGCAGCCTCGGCCAGGGTATAGGCACCCTGGTGGCGGATGTCGGTCTTGTCGAAGGTGGCCATGGAGCAAGGAGGAACCATCATTCTCTGCCCAATCGGCTGGGGGCGCCACGAAGGAATGCCATGATCCGGCCTCGGTTCTCGCCGGCGCGGGCTTGTTATCCGTCGCCGAAGAAAACAACGCTGCGCGAGATCATAAACGCTTGTAAATCAACGACTTGCGCCGATGGTTCTTTTCCCGGCGGCCCCCTGCCTTTCAATTCGACTCGATGAGCAACGACTACACCGCCCTAGTGGGCAAGGTCTGGAACTACGCCCACGTCCTGCGCGGACATGGGATCCACTACGGCGCCTACGTCGAACAGATCACCTACTTGCTGTTTCTGAAGATGGACCAGGAGCGTGCCGAACTGCTGGGCGAGCCCAGCACCATCCCGGCCGCGTGGCGCTGGGACAAGCTGGCGCCGCTGGCTGGCGACGAACTGGAGATCCAGTACCGCCATGCGTTGGAAGCGCTGGCCCGCGAGAAGGGCCTGATCGGAACGATCTTCCGCGGCGCGCAGAACAAGCTGACCGACCCGGCCAAGTTGAAGCGCGTGGTGTCGCTGATCGACGCCGAAACCTGGATCGGCATCGGCGTGGACGTGAAGGGCGCCATCTACGAAGGCCTGCTGGAGCGCAACGCCGCCGAAGTGAAGAGCGGCGCGGGCCAGTACTTCACGCCGCGCCCGCTGATCCAGGCCATGGTGCATGTGCTGGCACCGCGCATCGGCGAAACCGTGCACGACCCGGCCTGCGGCACCGGCGGCTTTCTGCTGTCGGCCTACGAGTACATGAAGGAGCACGGCGGCGCACAGGCGCGTGACCGCACGGCGCAGCGGCGGCTGCGCGAGCAGACCTTCAGCGGCAACGACATCGTCGACGAGGTGGTGCGCCTTTGCGCGATGAACCTCTACCTGCATGGCATCGGCAACGGCGAAAGCCCGATCCGAAGCACCGACGCGCTGGCCGCCGACCCCGGCGAGCGCTATGACGTGATCCTGACCAACCCGCCCTTCGGCAAGAAGAGCAGTTACAAGGTGATCGGCGAAGACGGCGAGGTCGACACCGAGCGCGAAGACTACGAGCGCGAGGACTTCAAGTTCACCACCGGCAACAAGCAGCTCAACTTCATGCAGCACATCATGACGGTGATGAGCAGCGACGGGCGGGCCGGCGTGGTGCTCCCCGACAACGTGCTGTTCGAAGCTGGCAGCGCGGGCGAAGGCATCCGGCGGCGCTTGCTGGAGCAGTTCGACTTCCACACCCTGCTGCGCTTGCCCACCGGCATCTTCTACAAGCCGGGCGTGAAGGCCAATGTGCTGTTCTTCGACAAGCGACCCCCGCGTGCCGACGGCAAGCCGAACACGAAGGCGCTGTGGATCTACGACTTCCGCACCAACCTGCACTTCACGCTGAAGAAGAACCCGCTGGACACCAAGGACCTGCAGGACTTTGTGGCCCGCTATCAGGTCGGCCAGTTAGGCCAGCGGCGCGAGACCGAGCGCTTCAAGAAGTTCGAGGTCGATGAACTGCTGAAGCGCGACAAGCTGAACCTGGACATCTTCTGGCTGAAGGACGAGAGCCTCGACGACGTGGACAGCCTGCCGACACCCGATGTCATCGCAGCCGAGATCGTCGAGAACCTGCAGGCGGCGCTGGAGGCCTTCCAGGCCGTGGCCGATGAGTTGGCGGTAAAGCCCTGAATTTGGCCTTCTGGCAGCCTCCGAGAGGGGGCGGCACGCCTCCAATGTCCGACCCATGTGGCAAAGGCTCTCGGTCGATGGACCCCTTCAGCCAGCCCAGCTGCCGCCGAGGTAGGACCACTTTGTCCGCCTGATTTGTCGGCCTCGTCCGCGCCCAACTAGAGGCATGGCAGAAGAAGGTCAAGCCCGAGGGGAAGACGGCATCGTCAGTGCTGCACGGCGTCTTGTCGCACCTAATTGCATCTCTGCCCGGATCAAGTGGTCGGTTCCTGCCCGATGAACATGCGCCGCGTTCCCGGCGCTGTTGACATCACACACCCGCTTGCGTTCAACTCTCAATCAGCCCTGCGGTGCCTGCAGCAGGACGTCAAGTCAACAGCAGGCCGGACGCTGCCACCGAGCGCTCAGCCGCTGAAGCAGCCGTTAGCGGTCGTGACCCGCACTTCCATCGCGTAGCCTGCTTAGACGAGTTACGCGGCCGTGCAAGACGCGGCCCCCATCCCTCTGATTGATCCGCATCCCCGAGATGCGATGCGCTGCCAGGCTCGCCCGCGAGCACCTGCAGCCACACCCCGCAATGCGTTCGCGTTGCGATCCCTGAATTCCCTCGTCACGGCCACTGCCCTTGCGGGCGTTCGGCCGGCACGCGCTGCAATTGCGCAGCATGCCGGCCGAAGACCACCATGACCCTGCACGCCCTCGGTGGAAGGGGGCGCGTCCAGCAGGAGCCGAGGGATCAACTCTGCTTGCCCACTGCATGACCAGTTGAACCTGGTCGCCACCGCAGCCCCGACTTCGAAGTCAGGCGGCTGCGCGGTCTGCGCCATGAGCGCATCGATGACCTCGTGCGGAAACGCGCGCGTGTCGTCCGGGCAGCTTCCGATTTTTTAAGACCTCCAGCGGCCGGCTCGGCCGCACTTTTGGACGAACCCTTCCAGCATCGAGGCCCGCTGGATGTGGACACCGCTCTTCGCCTCCGCGCCGCTTCGAGACGGAACACCTTGACGTGGCGCGCCCCAACGCCGTGTTCCAGGTAGGCCATCGACCCCGGCTGGCTCCCTGGGTCAACCACTTGGAGATCGATATGGGTTCGAAGACAAGACAACGCGGCAGGCACGAACTCCGCAAGCAAGCAGGTGAAGGACGCGACCCCGCTGCGGTGCTGGCGTCGCTGCCGATCGGCACGAGCGACTGGAAGCGTGTGCTGGACGCCATCGTCAAGCAGCACAACAGCCAGCACGCCAAGCTGTACAAGGTGGTGTCCTTCAAGACCATGAGGGACCGCGAGTACTTCTACTTCAGCTTCTTCAACGAACTGCGCACTCACACGACGTTCCGGGAGGCCGACCCGCGCGTCCTCAAGCAGCGCCATGTGCAGGCGGTGGTAGCGCGCTGGCTGCAGCGCGACATGGCCACCGCCAGCATCCACAACTACCTGTCCTTCCTGCGCACCTTCGCGGGCTGGATCGGGCGGCCCGGCCTGGTGCGCGAGGTGGCCTTCTACGTCGGCGCCGATTCGCCGCACGTGCACCGCAAACAGGTGGCGGTGGAAGACCGCAGCTGGACGGCCCATGGTGTCGACATCGAAGCCAAGATCGCCGAGGTGGCCGCCTTCGACCCGTGGGTCGGCCTGCAGTTGGAGATCTGCTACCGGTTCGGTGCCCGGCCCAAGGAGGCACGGCACTTCCGGCCACACGGCGCGCTGATCCCTCGGGAGCTGGCCTTCGAGCGCGACGCCGCGGCCTACCCGGAGTGCGAGGAGTTCGTGCGCTTCGCACAAGGCACGAAGGGTGGGCGCCCGCGCGACGAGCCGCTGCAAACCGAAGAGCAGCGCGAGTTGCTCACGCGGCTGCAGTCCGTCGTCGCCAAGGGCTGGTACGTGGGTGAGCCGGGTCGCACGGCAGCACAGAACCAGGACCGCTTCTATAACGTGCTTCGGCGGTTCGGCATCACTCGCAACGCGCTGGGCGTTACGGCACACGGTCTGCGGCACCAGTCGGCGAACGATGGCTACGAGGCTGACACCGGTGCACCCTCCCCGGTGCGCGGCCAGCATGAGCGCCCGGAGAACGATGCCGATGCGCGCTACCGGACGGCCATTCGCCTGGGTCACTCGCGTCTGCGATCCAGCACGTTCTATGTAGGCACGATGGGCAAGGCGGGCCAGGCCGATGCGCCCGCGTGCGCGCCCGAGGGCGCCCCTGTGGAGCAGTCGTCATGAGCCGCGGCCTGCCCCTTTCCGAAGCCATGGCGCATGTCGGTCTGAAACGCCGGACCTTCGACAGCCTGATCCGCCCGCGTGTCACGCCGATCCGCGTGGGCACCAGCCTGATCTTCGACGTGTACGACCTCGATCGCGCCTTCGACGAGTTGAAGGCGGCCTCGCAGGCGCCGGACACCTCTGCCAGCGCCTCCGAGCCGGCGCAGAATGCGCGCAGGAACGGACGGCCCATTCCACAGAAAGGAGTTGAACCATGGGCCGATCAACACGGGGGATCCACCCCGACGAAGGCGGTACCTGGCAGGTCGACAAGATCTGGCGCGGCACTCGATTTCGCCAGCGCGGTTTCACAAGTGCTGGCGAAGCGCAGGCCTGGCTGATCAAGCAGCTCGAAGAGCTTCGCACCGTGACGCTTCACGGTGCGCGGCCCAAGCGCACGTTTGATCAGGCCGCGGCGCA
>NZ_RCHJ01000025.1 GCF_004011805.1 Piscinibacter defluvii | reverse complement strand
GCGGGTCGAAGGAGCCGCCACCTCAGCTCATGCGTTCAACAGACTCCGGGACATCGCCGAAGCCCGCTTAAGCCGGGCTTACGAGGTGGGTCGCCCCACCTCGTGACGTCAGTGTCAAGCGCCCGCGTCGAACGGCGATGCCTTGCTCGTCGAGCCGATCGACTGCCCCAGCTTGTTGAGCCCGTTGGCCAGCGATTCGAAGCCCTTGGCCACCTCGTCCTTGGCCCACACGCCACCGCTGGCAAGCTTGTCACCGATCGCGCGGGCGTCGGTGGCAGCGGTTGCCGCCGCGGCCTTGGCCTCGGCGCCTGTCCAAGCCGCACCGCTCTCGAGCCCTTGGGCTGCGGCCTTCAACTCGTAGCCGGCCTGGTCGTAGGCCTTTCGAGCCCAGGACTGCGCCGCGCGCGCACGGTGCGCCAGAGCCAGCGCATGGTTGGCGCTCGCGAAGGCCTTGTCCATGTCCTTCTCGGCCTTCAGCGCGCCCCTGTCGAGAGCGGCAGCCGTCTTCTGGAGGTCGGTGTTGGCGGTCTCGAGCCCCTTCTTCACGTCACCCGTCGCACGGGCCGCTTCGAGGCGCACGTAGGAGGCTGCCTTGCGCACTTCGGCAGCTGCCGCCTTGTAGTCCTTCTTCGCATAGGCCTCGACGGCCGCACCGAAGTGTCGCTGCGGCTCATCGGCCACCGGGTACCACGTCGTCACGTCGGTCACGAGCCAGCGCCGTTCGAGGTCGGCCCGTTGCGCCTTGCCGATGGTCTTGTCCAGCTCGGCGGTGGAATTCAGCTTGCCGGCCTTGATCTGGGCCGCCGTCGCGTCGAGCTGCTTGGTCAACGCCACCATCTTCGCGTGCACCTCCTTGGCGGCCTTGAGGTCCGCCGCGGCGCGCTGGTGATCGAGCTTCGCCGCGCGATCTCCCTGTGCCTCGAGTGCGCGCGCCGCGGCCTGCATCGCCTCGGAGGCCTTTGCGTTGTCCTTCTTGTCGAGCGCGGCGCGCGCGGCAGCGAGATGGCTGCTCACGTCATCGAGCACCGGCGTGACGGTCAGGTCGTCGTACTGGATCCAGTCGCTGGGCGACTTCGCGGTGATCGGCGCTTTGGCGGGAACGACGGCCGCCGAGGCTGCGGTGGCCACCGGCTTGGCGGTCTGCGCCGCCGCGACGATCGGCAGTTGGGCGAGAACGGCCACGACAGCGGTGGCCAGCAGGGTTTGATGATGTTTCATGGTGGGGATCCGTGATGGGTTTGTGTATCGGGTTGCGTTAGGGTCTGCCGCAGGGCATCACTCCTGTCCGGCGTGCGTCTGCACGTCGCTGCTGCCCGCGGACGCGAGCACATCGTGCGCACGGCGGACGTCGTCACCGCCGCCGTGGACGATGACGAGGAACTTGCTGGCCTTCAACGCCGTTTCATAGCGCAGCACCGAGTCCTTGGGCACGCCGATCGCGGTGAGCGCGCCGACGAGCGCGCTCACGCCACCGCCGAGCACGGCGCCTTGCAGGCCGCCGGCGATCGTCGCCGCGATCGGGCCGAGCACGACGATGTGCCCGACCACGGGCACGAACATCAGCGCCGAGCCGAACAGCACGCCGGCCAGGCCGCCCCAGAAGGCGCCCAGCTTGCCGAAGAACCTGGCGCGGTCGCCGGCATTGAAGTAGCCCACGACGTTCTCTTCGGTGTGGTAGTCCTTGCCGAGAATCGAGATCGTCTTCATGTCGAAGCCCGCCTTGGCCAGCTTGTGAACGGCCTCCTCGGCCTGGGTGTGCGAGTCGTAAACCGCAACCGCGATGTCTGCCTTGCTCATGTCTTGCTCCTGATTCGGATGGTTCGACAGCGCCCGCTGTCGATGGAAGCACTTTAGGAATCGAGGATCGGCGGCGACAGTGCGCGTGGTCACCGCATGGCCGTGCCGACCGTCACGGCGAAGTCATGCCGACGAACGATGCCCTGCGGCCTTTGCAGCGCTGGAGCCAAAGCGAAGCGGCCCACGAGGGGCCGCTTCGGCTGGCGCCGAGGTGCAACTGCTGTCAACCGATCACCCGATGCGCAGGCCCGTCGCGGTGGTAAAGCGGTAGTCGGGGATGTCCAGGTTGGTGGGTGCCGGCACGTTCTTCACCACCCTGCCCGCCAGGTCGAAGCGCGAACCATGACAGGGACAGAAGAAGCCGCCCGGTGCGCGCAGTTCCGCATTCAGCGCCGCGTTGTTCGTCTCCAGCCGCGGCGAGCATCCCAGGTGCGTGCACACCCCGACGGCGACGAAGAGGTCCGGCCGCTCAGAACGGGTGGCGTTGACGCAGGAGGCCGGCTGGATCGAGCGCCTGGACTGCGGGTCGGCCAGGTTGCCGTCGCTCGCCAGAAGGGATCGCACCATGTCTTCCGTGCGGCGCATCAGCCAGACCGGCTTGCCGCGCCACTCGACGGTTCGAAGTTCACCCGGCACCAGCGAGGCGATGTCCACGTCCACGGGGCCGCCAGCGGCGCGTGCGGCTTCCGAAGGGGCCAGGCTGGCGACGAAGGGAACACTTGCCGCAACAAGCCCTGCTGCGCCCATCACGCCCGTCGCCGCCAACAGCAGTTCACGCCGCGTGCTGTCGGGAACGCGGTGCTCATCGACCTCGTGGATGAATGCGGAGAGGCTGTTCATGACTACCCTTTCGCGGCTTGCCGCCAACACGTCGTTGAGTTCACTCTAGGCAGCGCGCACGGCGTCCCCTAGTGCGGGTAGTCACCGCATGGTCATCATCCGTAGCCGGCGCCCGTGCGTACCTTGCCGCGGAACACCCAGTACGACCAGCCGGTGTAGCCGAGGATCACGGGCAAGAGCATCAAGGTGCCGACGAGCAGAAAGGCCTGGCTGCGCGGCGACGCTGCCGCCTGCTGCAACGTCAGCGCGTGCGGCACGACATACGGAAACAGACTTACCGCCAGGCCGGCAAAGCACAGCGCGAAGATCGTCAAGGCGGCAACGAAGGGGCCCGCTTGCGAGCGAGCGCCGCGCAGCGACCGGTCGGCCAGCCAGAACACCCCCAGCGTGGCGAGCGGCAGCGGCGCCAGCCACAGCCAGTGGCTTTCGGTGAACCAGCGTTCATGCACACGCGGATGCACGAACGGCGAGTACAGGCTCACGCCGGCGATGAAGGCCGCCGTGGCGGCCAGGGCACGTCTGGCCTGACGGCGTGCCCAGCGCTGCAGTTCGCCATCGGTCTTCAGCACCAGCCAGGTCGCACCCAGCAAGGCATAGCCCGACACCACGCCGAGGCCGGTGAGCAGCACGAATGGGTGCAGCCAATCCCAGCTCGTGCCGGCGAAGCGGCCGTCCACCACGTTGAAGCCGTGCACGTAGCTGCCGAGGATCAATCCCTGCGCGAAGGCAGCGGCGAACGAGCCGCCGAAGAAGGCTGCCGACCATGCGCGCCGCCGGCGCGTGGCCTTGAGCCGGAACTCGAACGCAACGCCGCGGAACACCAGCCCCAGCAGCATCAGCAGGATCGGGAAGTACAGCGCCGGCATCAGCACCGCGAAGGCCACCGGGAACGCGGCCAGCAGGCCGGCACCGCCCATCACGAGCCAGGTCTCGTTGCCGTCCCAGATCGGCGCCACCGAGGCCATCATCACGCTGCGGTCGTGCGTCGAAGGCGCCAGCGGGTAGAGGATGCCCACGCCCAGATCGAAGCCGTCGAGCAGCACATACATGAAGACCGCCAGCGCCATGATCGCGGCCCAGATCGGCACCAGATCAATCGCCACGCGAGGCCTCCGCATCGACGGGCAGCACTGCTGCCGACAGCGGCCGCGCCGGGCGCGCCGAGGCGCCGGCCGGCGGCGCATCCGCCGGTCCGTGGCGCACCAGCTTCACGAGGTAGTAGCCCGCGGCGGCATAGACGACGGCGTACACGAGCAGGTACGCCGCCAGCGACAGTCCGACGTCGGCCGTGCTCAGACTCGGACTCACGCTGTCGGCGGTGCGCAGCAACCCGTACACGGTCCACGGCTGGCGACCGACCTCGGTCACCGTCCAGCCGGCAAGCACCGCGATGAAGCCGCTGGGCAGCATCCATTGCGCCACGCGCAGGAAGACCGGTGAGGTCTCGAGCCTTCCGCGCCAGGCCAGATAGGCACCCCACCAGGCCACGGCGAGCATCGTCGTGCCGATGCCCACCATGATCCGGAAGGCGAAGAACACGGGCGCGACCGGTGGCTGGTCCTCACGCGGGAACGACTTCAGGCCGCGCACTTCTCCGCTCCAGGTATGCGTCAGGTACAGGCTCGCCAGCCGGGGGATGGACACTTTCAGCCGGTTGGTCTGCTCAGCCTGGTCAGGAATCGCGAACAGCACCGACGGCGCCGGTGCACTGGTCTCCCACAGCCCTTCCATCGCGGCCACCTTGGCGGGCTGGTGCGCCAGCGTGTTCAGGCCGTGCGCGTCGCCGAGCGCGATCTGCAACGGCGTCATCACGGCCAGGAAGAACACCGCCATGCGGGCCATCAGCAAGGCCGTGTCGCGGTGGCGACCGCGCGCAAGGTGGTGGGCCGCCACACCGAGCACCACAAACCCGGTCGTCACGTAGAAGGCGCTGACGGTATGGGTGAGTCGGTAGGGAAACGAGGGGTTGAAGATCACGGCCGAGAAGTCGGCGGGCACGAAGCGCCCCGCTTCGACCACGTAGCCTGCCGGTGTCTGCATCCAGCTGTTGAAAGCCAGGATCCAGAAGGACGAGAACAGCGTTCCCGCCGCCACCAGCACCGCCGCGCCAAAGTGCGCCCAAGGCGGCACCCGCTCGCGTCCGAACAGCAGGACGCCGAGAAAGCCGGCTTCGAGGAAGAACGCCGTGAGGCCTTCGTAGGCGAGCAGCGGCCCGACGACGTTGGCCACCTTGTCCGAGAACGCAGCCCAGTTGGTGCCGAACTGGAACGGCATCACGATGCCCGACACGACGCCCATGCCGAACGACACGGCGAAGATGCGCAGCCAGAACTTCGACGCGCGCAGGTAGCGCTCATCGCGTCGCGCCAGGTACAGGCCTTCGAGCAGCGCGATGTAGCTGGCCAGCCCGACCGTGAAGGCCGGGAAGACGATGTGGAAGGCGACGACGAACGCGAACTGGATGCGCGAGAGGATCAGGGGGTCGAGGAGCATGTTGACGCAGGCGACAAGCGCGTTGCGAGCTGACGGAGCATTGCATCCGGCAGACACTCAGCGCGCCAGTGTCGCGCGTCAGCGGCCTGGTGTGACGAAGGTCACTTCGCGAGTGCTTGGGCAGTAGGCTCACCCGGCCCACGCAGACCGTACACGGACAGGGGCTCGAGCCGACGTGACACCAGCGCTGCCAACACACAGGCCGGCAGCAGCACCGGCAGCAAGGCGTACTGCCCGGTCATCTCGAACACCATCAGCGCCGACATGACCGGGGCATGCGTGGTCGAGGCCAGCAGGACGGCCATGCCGACGACGGCGTACACCGGCTCCGGTGCTGCGCTCGCACCCATCCCGGCCAGGGCCGCGGCGGCGAGCGCGCCGATGGCTGCGCCGACGAACAGCGTCGGCGTGAACACCCCGCCCGGCGCACCCGAGCCCGTCGTCGCGCCGATCGCCAGCAGCTTCAGGACGAGCACCAGCGCCACCACTGACCATGCTGCCGGGCTGCGCAGTTGCTGCTCGATGCTGCTGTAGCCGTTGCCCCAGACCTCGGGGCGCCACAGAGACAGCAGTCCGACCACCAGACCGCCGAGCGCGAAGGCCGCGGGCAAAGGCAACCGCGAGCCGAGGAACAGCGAGCGCGTGAGGCGCAGCCAGCGCAGCAGCCCGGCGCCGAAAGCGCCGCCCAAAAGGCTGAGGACCAGCAGCCAGACGACCTGCGCCGGCCCGGGCGGCGTGAGCGCTGCCACGGGAAACAGCACGGAACGCTCTCCGAGCCAGACCGAGACGCCGAACGCCATGACAGCCGCCACGACCACCGGACCGAGTTGCGCCAAGGCGAGCGAACCCACGAGGATCTCGGCAACGAAGACCGCCCCGGCCAGCGGCGCGTGATAGGCCGCAGCAAGCCCGGCCGCAGCGCCGCAGCTCACCACCAGACGGAGATCTGTCGCACGTCCGAGCGCGCGACCGAGCATCGACGCCAACATGGCAGCCAGCAGCACCATTGCGCCCTCGCGTCCCACGGCGCCACCGGTGCTGACCACCAGCATGGAGGCCGCCACCTTGAGCAGGCCCGCGCGCAGGTCCAGCCTGCCGGTGCCGATCACCACGGCCTCGATGTAGTCCCCCCGGTGTTGCGATACCTGGGCTTCGGCGGGCAGGTCGCGGCCGCGTTCGGCCAACCAAAGAAGCAGGCCGGCGGCCATCCCACCCAGCGCCGGTGCGAGAACCCGGGCTTCTGCGGGCAAGGCGCTTGCCGCAGCGACCAGGTGGCCGCCGCCTGCGCCGACGAGCACGGCCTCCAGCGCAAACAGCGCCTGCCGAAATGCCGCCACCGCCAAGGCACCCAACGCTCCGACCACCGCTGCGACAACGAGATGGCGCCAGGGTGTGTCCAGGCGGAGCAATGCACGCCGGGTCGCATGCAATCCGAAGCGCCAAGCCTTGGCCTGCATGGTCGATGATGCCCTTGAGGCCAAGCGTCAGCGCGGCTTCGCCAGCGCGTCACGCTCGGCGTAGGCTGCCTGCAGCGCGTTGCGGGCACGCGTGACCTTTGCCTCCAAGGCGGTCAGGCGCTCGAAGTACTTTCTGCTCAGCCGGCTGTGGCCGTTGGCGAGATGCCGGCGCTCGCCGGCACGAGGCTGCTGGCCCTGCCGGACCGCGCGTTCGACCGCCTGCAGCCGGACCAGCGCAGCCGCAACCCCGGCGTCGGCGCGTCGCCAGGCCTCGGCACGACCGTCGTCGGCCGGCGCGCTGATGGCGGCCAGCCGCTCGGCGGCCGTGCGATCAAGCACTGGCAGGTCCGCGATCTGCAGGCGGCGGAGCAGCACACCGTCTCGGGGCAGCGGCGGCGTCTGAGAGTAGGCCACAATACCCCCGGGCTCCCGCCACTCGTAGAGCGTCTGCGCACGAGCAGGCGGGGCGCTGACGAGCCACAGGAGAATGCCGAGGGCGACCAGGGGCGCCGCGTGCCGCATCCGCGAGCGCCAGTTCGGCGCACCCAGGTGCCGCCCCAGGCCTGGGAGCCTTGCAGGGGACAGGGGCCGAGGCACGGTGTTGGTCGCGAATGCGGGTCAGCCCGGAACCTGCTTGCCGCCGATCGGCTTGCCGTCCCACGGGTCGATCTTCGGCTTGCCCTTCCAGTGGAAGTAGACATCCTTGCCTTCCTTGCCGTCGAGCGTCACGTCGCGCGACTCGGTGATGCCGTGAAAGCGCGCCGTGACCCGGTACTTCCCCGCAGGCAGCATCGCGTAGGTCATGGGCCCACCGCTGTTGAGGACGAGGACGGGGGAACCGCGCTGGTCGGTGACGGTGAGGTTCACGTCGGCGACGAACTCGTTGTCCTTGCGCTCGGAGAAGATCATGCGCAGCGGCCAGTCCTTGGCGATCTTGCGCATGTAGGTCTCCTCCTCCTTGCTCGCCCCGCCGTTCATGAACGTGGTGGCGCGCGCGGTCTCGAGTAGAACCAGTTCGTCCTGCGCTCGTGCCGGCAAGGCCGCAGCACTCATCATCACGGCCGCTGCCATGGCGCCCAGGGAGGCACGCCGGTTGGTCAGTTGGAATCTCATCGGAAGCTCCTTCGAGTTGCTCTACTGGGTGTCGAGAGGCAGCGACCATCGCTGCACCCGTCCCATGGGATGAACTCTAGGAATGCGGCGCCTGCGCAGCCAGTGCCGGGCGTCATCGCACGGGCACGACCTTGGTCACGAGCCGCTGTCGGCCGCAAGAAGCGGCTGATTGCTAGAGCCAGCCACGCTCCCGAAGGGCGGCCTTGGCCTGGGCGTAGATCACTGGAGCGCTCACCAGGCCGGCCAGGCCGAACAGCGCTTCGAGCAGCAGCATGGCGGCCAGGATCTCCCAGGCCTTGGCGCGAATGCGGCTGCCCACGATCTGCGCGTTGAGGAAGTACTCCAGCTTGTGGATGGCGACCAGCCAGACCAGCGACGCACCGGCGAGAACGACCGAGTGCGTCAGGCTGACGATCACGATCATCGTGTTCGACACCAGGTTGCCGACCACCGGAACCATGCTCGCAACGAAGGTCGCGGCGACGAGCGTTCCCGCCATCGGCAACGGCGTGCCCGTCGCTGGCAATGCCACCAGCAGGTACAGCGCGGTCAATGCGGTGTTCAATGCAGCAATCCGAAGCTGGGCAAAGACCACCGACGTGAAGCTCGCGACAAGGCCGTCGAATCCGGCCCGCATTCGCCAGGCCAGTGGTGGCACTTCAGCTCTCGGGTCCACCTCTTCCGCTGGTCGCAGCGGCAATTGCAGAGCCAGCAGCGCACCGATGATCACGCCCGCCAGCGCATAGCCTGCGCCTCTGACGGTGTGCCCACCCCACAACTGGACTTCGGCCGAGTGAGACCGCAGCCACCCCACCATGGCCTCCCGCAGGGCCTCCAGCGACACCGGAACATGCGTCGCGATCCCGGCGGGAAGGATCGCGCGCACCTGGTCCAGCGAAGCGGCCAGCTGCTGCATCAAGCCGGCGTAGCCGCCGCCCTGGGCTGCGGCCTCGGCCGTCCGCTCGACGGCCATGGAGCCCGTCGCCCCGACCAGGATCAGCAAGAACACCAAGCCCCAGGCCTGGGCATGCGGCCATTGCGCGCGGCGACGAAGCAGGAGACCGGCGATCGCCCGGGTTCCGCCGTAGGTGATCAGTGCGGCGAACAGGGCGGGAGTCAGGTGCAACGCCAGCACCGGGATCCAGATCAGCCAAACACCCGCCAGCGCGAGAGCCACGTCGCCCGGCCCGGGGGAGGGATTGCCGCTGCGCAGCGGCTCGTCAGGCATCGAACTCAAGGCAAATCTCCGTACCTGCGCCCCGACGGCTGTCGATCGACAGCCGTGCGTCGATCAGGGCAGCCTGCTCGCGAATGCCCAGCATGCCGTAGTGTCCGGGACAGGGGGCTGCGGGATCGAACCCCACGCCATCGTCCTTGACGCACAACATGGCACGCGCGTCAGTTACGTTGCCTGCTTCGTCGACCGGTGAGGACAGGCTCAGCGTGACCGTGTGCGCCTGCGCATGGCGTTCGACGTTGCGCAGTGCCTCTTCGGCGATGCGAAAGAGCGTTTCTGCGCGCTCGTCCGCGAGGTTGGCCACCGCCCCCGCGGCGTTCAGCGTGGCCTCGATGCCGGTTCGCTCCGCGAAGCGCGCCAGCAGGTCCTTCAGCGCCGCGCCGAGCCCCTGCTCGCGCACCGTGCCGTGTCGAATCTGGGTGATCGCCGCACGTGCCTGCGCCAGCCCGCTGGCGGCGACCTCCTCGGCGCGTCCCAGTTCGCCTTCGTACTCCTCGGCCGGCATCCTGTGTCTGAGCTTGCGCAACAGCCGGATCTGCTGAAGCAGCGCCATCAGGGAGTGCGCCAGCGTGTCGTGCAGGTCGCGCGCAAGGCGCAGACGCTCCCGCGTCACCGCGGCGTGGCGGGCCTCGTCGGCCATGCGTTCGATGCGCGCGGTGCGCTCGGCGACACGGGCGTCGAGTTCCGCGTTCAGTTGCGCCAGTGCCGCCTTCTCCCGCTGCAGGTGATCGACCAATTCGGCCATTGCAACCCCGATCCGGCCCACCTCGTCACGGCCCGGCGGGACGGCAATGTCCTTGCGTTCACCACGGCGTACCGCGTTGGCCTGCCGAGCCAGCACGCCAAGCCTGTCGAGCAGCCATCGAGTGGTCCAGATCGCCGCGAGCGCCGAGAGCACGCCCGCAAGCATGACCGCTCCGAAGACGGTCCGGTGCAGGTCACGCACGCTCGCCAAGGCCGGTCCGGCCGCTTGGCGCACAGTGACGCTCCAGCCCAGCCACCCGTCACCGGCATCCTTTGCGAGATGGCGCCCCACGAAGTAGGCCCCGCGTTCCGTCAGATCGTCGGCCGCGCCGAGCGTACGGCCAAGCCAGCCCTTCGGGCCGACAAGGACCAAGCCCTCGCGGTTCGTCAGCAGCAGTTCCAGCGTCCTGTGGCTGTCCAGGGAGCCAAGAAGTTCGGTCTGCAAGCGTTCTATCCACATCCAGGAGAGGTGCGCGCCAACCACACCGACCACATCCCCGCCTGCGTGACGGATCGGTGCCGCGGCGTCGACGAAGCGCAAGGGCTGGCCGTCCGGCGCCCGGGGCAAGTGCTTCTCCAACAGGACCGCTGCGTGCACGTCGCCGAGAAACGGGCGGGTCGCCGCCGCAGTGAACCACGGTCGCTGCGCCACGCTGGCTCCTCGCAGCACGTCACCGGTGGCCGCCATCACCTGCCCCTGCGTATCCGCCACGCCCAGCCAGGCGAACTCGGGAAACTGCGCCTGCACGGCGTCCAGGTGCCGACGCAGCGCGGCATCGCCACGCTCGCTGGAAGCGGCGATCTGGCTCGCCGTCGCCTGCACGACCGACAGGCGGGTCTGAAGGTTCATGCCCAGGCCATGCTGGATCTGCGTTGCAAACTGCGCCAGCAGCCGCTCCGTATCGCGGCGAGCCGCAGCCTCGGCCGTGGAGGCCGCGAAATTACCGGCAACCAGCGACGACAGGGCCACGATGACAAGCACCGACCAGCCGATCGCCGCTGCGAGGTGCTGCCGGGGATCCAGACGGTCGAGCAGACTCACCGCGTCAGGGTCTCCGTCGGGGGGGGGGGGCGAACAATGACTTCATGGTGCCGATCGTCACTGTCCCGTGGCACCGGCGTCGCATACATTCACGCAAACTCTCCCTCGTGCCTTCTTGTCGTGCGTTGCCACGAAACCGTTCAATGCCGGATATCTTGCCATGCTGGAAGAACTGATCCTCGCCGTCGCGCGGGGCGCGAGTCTCTCGCCAGAGCAGGCCGCGCTGGCCGTTGCAGCCGTGCTGCGGTTCTTCACCGCCCGCCTGCCGTCCTCCGTGGTCGGCGAACTGCATGCCCGCCTGGGCAGCGGCAAGCTTCCCCCTCCCGCCCCCTGATCGGAACGACATGACGGATACCGAGCGCAAGCTGCGCCTGTTGATCGCGGACGACCAGCCCCTGATTCGCCGCGCCCTGGCCATGACCCTGGGCGCGGAATCGGACATCGAGATCGTCGGACAGGCGGTCGATGGACAGGATGCCATCGAGCAGGCTCTGGCGCTGGCTCCTGACGTGGTCGTCATGGACCTGCAGATGCCGCGCGTCAGCGGCGTCGTGGCCACCCGCGACATCACGGCCAAGCTGCCGTCGGTGGGGGTGGTCGTATTGACCACCTTTGACCATGACGACCTGGTGTTCGAGGCGATCCGCGCTGGCGCCCGGGCCTACCTGCTGAAGGACGCTGCCGAGGACGAGGTGCTGGACACCATCCGTGCGGTCCATCGGGGGGAGTCGCGCTTGTCGCCATCGATTGCCCGCAAGGTGATGGAACAGTTCCGTCTCCTCGATGCACCTCGTCCGGAGTCCGCGCCGGATAACCCCTTGGATGCGCCGCCACCGGGGCCGGTCGCGCCGCGCCTTGCGCAGGCGCCGGTCGCGTCGCTTGACGAGCCCCTGACGACCAAGGAAGAGCGCATCCTGCAGCTCATTGCCGAAGGCAAGAGCAACAAGCAGATCGGTGCGACGGTGTTCCTCGCCGAGGGTACGGTGAAGAACTACGTCAGTCGCATCATGGAAAAGCTGCACGCGCGCAGTCGGACCGAACTGGCCGTGCGCGCCGTCGAGCGACGCGGCTGACCACGGGACCGGCGTGGCGGCAGCATGATTGATGCAGCCACCCCCGTTCCGCAGTTGTCCGAAGGTCCGTCTGCCGGGCGAAGTGGGCTGAGCTCGGCGGAGGCTGCGGCGCGCCTGGTCCGGACGGGGCTCAACCGCAGCGAAGCGCGCGAGGTGCCCACCTGGCGCCGCCTCGCGTCGCGGCTCTGGGCGCCGGTCCCCTGGATGCTCGAGGCGGTCATCGTGCTGCAGCTTGCGTTGGGGCGCCAGATCGAGGCGGCAGTGATCACCGCCCTTCTTGTCTTCAATGCACTGGCCGCACAGTGGCAGGAGCGTCGCGCCCGCGATGCCCTCGCGCTGCTGCGCCAGCGTCTGCAAGTCACTGCGCGGGTCCTGCGCGATGACCGCAGCTGGTGCCTGCGCAGGACGTGGTGCCCGGGGACGTGCTGCACCTGCGCACAGGCGACATCGTCGCCGCCGATCTGGAACTTTTCGAAGGCAGCGTGTCGCTGGACCAGTCGGCGCTGACCGGGGAGTCGCTGCCGGTGGACGCCGGGCCGGAAAGCCGCGTCTATACCGGCTCGGTGGTGCAACGGGGCGAAGCCTCGGGGGTGGTGGTCGCGACCGGGACACGTACCAGGTTCGGTCGCACGGCCGAACTGGTGCGCCACGCCCAGGCACCGAGCCACATGCAGGCGACGATCCTCGCGATCGTCAAGCGGTTGGTGATCTTCGACCTCGGGCTGGTCGCGCTCGTGGCCTTCTTTGCCGCCAGGCACCATCTCCCGGCGCTGGATGCCGTGGAGTTTGCACTGATGCTGCTGGTGGCATCGGTGCCCGTTGCGCTGCCGGCCACCTACACGTTGGCGACCGCGTTGGGCAGTCAGTCGCTGGCGCGCCAGGGGGTGCTTGTCACTCCGCTTCCCGCGGTGGAGGACGCCGCCGCGATGGATACCCTGGTGTCCGACAAGACCGGCACGCTCACCCAGAACCGCCTGACCCTGGCAGCCGTGCAAGCCCTGGCACTGGACACGAGTGACGATGAGGTGCTGCGCGCGGCGGCGCTGGCCAGCGACGATGCAACCCAGGACCCGATCGACCTGGCCCTGCTGACTTCGGCTCGCGAGAAGGCCCTTCTGGCGAACATGCCGGAGCGCACCGCATTCCTGCCGTTCGACCCCGCGACGCGGCGCAGCGAGGCGCTGTACCTCGTCGACGGGCGGCCGTGGCGCACCGTCAAGGGCGGCGCCGGCGCTATTGCCGCGCTGTGCGCCGTCGATGACCGGCAACGCGAGGCGCTGCAGCGCGCCGAGGCCAACCTGGCCGCCGACGGCATGCGGGTGTTGGCGGTGGCCGCCGGTGACCCCCAGGCGCCACGCCTTCTGGGCGTGGTCGGGCTCAGCGATCCCGTGCGCTCCGACGCCTCGACCTTGATCGCGCGACTGAACGGGATGGGTGTGCGGGTGCGCATGGCCACCGGCGATGCCCTGGAGACCGCGCTCGCGGTCGGCAGGCGTCTTGCGCTGGGCCAGCGCGTCTGCCACGCCGACCGCGACGGCCGGAGTGACATCGAGGCCTGCGACCTCTTTGCCCGCGTGCTGCCCGAAGACAAGCATGCCATTGTGCAGGCCCTGCAGCGCGACGGCCACGTGACCGGCATGACCGGCGACGGCGTCAACGATGCGCCGGCGCTCCGGCAGGCCGAAGTCGGCGTGGCGGTAGCCAGCGCCACGGACGTGGCAAAGGCGTCCGCCGGTGCGGTGCTGACCGAGCCCGGGCTGGCCGGCGTGCTGGCCCTGGTGACAGAGGGGCGCCAGGTGCACCGGCGCATGTTGACCTACACGCTCAACAAGACGTTGAAGACCTTCGAGATCACGCTGCTGCTGACGCTGGGGTTGTGGCTCACCGGCGAGTTCGTCATCTCCTCGACCTTGATCGTGCTGCTGCTGTTCACCAACGACTTCGTCACGATGGCCATCGCCACCGACCGCGTGCCCCCCCGCGCCAAGGCCGCAGCGCTGGCGCGTCGGGCCGCTGATGACAGGTTCGCTGGCCCTGGCCCTGCTGTCGGTCGCGTTCACCGCCGGCGTCTACGCGTGGGCACGCGGGGCGTTTGCGCTCGGCCCCGACCAGGCCAGGACCCTGGCGTTTCTCCTGCTGGTGTTCACCAACCAGGCGCATGTCTACGTGTTGCGGACCGACGGACCGCTCTGGTCCACGCCGCCCAGCCGGCCGATGCTCTGGGCCACGGGCGCCGACATCGCGGTCGTCGCGTTGCTGGCCGCGGTCGGCGTCCTGATGGCCGCCCTGCCCTGGCAGTTGATCGGACTCGTGCTCGCCGCGACGGTGGCGTTCGCACTGCTCCTCAACGGCGTCAAGCGCTTCGTGTTTCGCGGGTTCAGGATCGCCTGACGCCCGGACCGCCGTCGGGAGCAGTGACTTTTGTCATCGGTCGAAGGTACGAAACGCCTTGCGATCGTGTCTACCCAATGACGAACGGGCCCTGACGTCGCAGCGCCGCGTCCCTACGATGCCCCGAACAGCTGCACCGCCAACCAGGATTGACCCGCCCATGTCCATGCTCGAACCCGCCCGCCACTCCATCGCCACGCGCCTGCTGCACGGCACCCTGCTCCTGGCGGTGCTGTGGCAGCTGATTGGCTCCAATTTCATCGAGCGGCCGCGCGCCGCGCAGCCAGGCAACGTGATGTATGAGGTCCACGAGGTCGTCGGCCTGTCCACGCTCGGGCTGGTGCTCGCGTTCTGGCTGTGGAGCTTGTTGCGTCGCCGGGAAACGCCCCTCGCCGCACTGTTTCCGTGGCTTTCCGCGGCGCGCTTGAAAGCCGTGGGCGATGACCTAGCGCGGCACTGGACGGAGCTCAGGCAGTTGCGCCTGCCCGGCGGCGAGGCCGAGACGCCGTTGGCCAGCGCCGTGCACGGCCTGGGGCTGTTGACTGCCCTGACCATGGCCGCCACCGGTGCCTGGCTGTACACGCTGCCCGTGCCGGGCGGTCTGGTGCTGGAGGTGCACAAGATCGTCGCCAACCTGATGTGGGCCTATGTGGTGGGCCACGCCGGGCTGGCGGTGTTGCACCAGCTCAGCGGCCATCGCGTGTTGCAGCGCATGTTCGGGCGGCCCTCCTCCGGCGAGGCGGCCTCGTGAGCGACACCGCGCAGACGATCGAGCCGTCGCTGTTGCTCGCCCGCAAGCGCCGACGTGGCCTGCTGCTGGTCGGGCTGGTGGTGCTGCTCGGCGTGGCGGCTGCTTCGGCGTGGTGGTATCTCGTGGCCCGGTGGCAGGCGACCACGGGCGACGCCTACGTCAACGCCGACATGGCACAGGTGAGCGCGCTCACCGCGGGCACGGTCAAGGCCGTGGCCGTGCATGCCGGGCAGCAGGTGCGGCAAGGCGATCTGCTGGTCGAACTCGACGACAGCGATGCCCGTATCGCGCTGGCCCAGGCCGAGGCCGAACTCGCCAAGGCGGTGCGTGGCGCACGCGGACTATCGGGCACGGCCCAGGCCGCCTTGGCGGGCGTGCAACAGCGTCGCTCCGATGTCGATACGGCACGCGCCGGGCTCGCCGCCGCGGAGACGGCCCTGGCCAAGGCCCGGTCGGAACTTGCCCGCCAGACCGCACTGGCGAAGCAAGGGTTCCTGTCGCCGGAAGCCCTGACCACGCTGCGCGCGGCCGTTCAGGCCGCTGAGGCGAACCGGGCCGCGGCGGCCAGCGCCGTCGAAGCTTCCCAGGCGGGCACAGGGCAGGCCCAGGCGCAGGCACAGGCCGCGACGGCGCAGGTGCAAGCCGGGCCGCTGACCGCGCAGCCCGACGTCGAACTGGCCGCCGCAGGCGTGCGCCAGGCGGTGCTCGCCCTGGCCCGCACCCGCATCCTGGCGCCGGTGGACGGCGTGGCCGGGCCGCGCAGCGTGCAGCTCGGCGAACGTGTCGCTGCCGGCACGCCCGTGCTCAGCCTGGTGCCGCTGGGTGGTGTGTGGGTCGACGCAAACTTCAAGGAAACCGAGCTGGCAGGCCTGCGTGTGGGGCAGCCCGTCCGCCTCACGGCCGACGCCTGGGGCTCGGCCGTCACCTTCGAGGGCAAGCTGGGCGGCATCACGCCCGCCACGGGCTCGGCGCTGTCTCTGTTGCCGGCGCAGAACGCCACCGGCAACTGGATCAAGGTGGTGCAGCGCGTGCCGGTGCGCATCTGGCTCGACCCCGCACCGCTGGCGGCACATCCGCTGCAGGTGGGTCTGTCGATGAACGTCACCGTCGATCTGCGTGACCAGTCCGGTCCCCGCCTCGGCCTGCTGCAGCAGGCGGCGCAGGCACAACGCACCACGGTCTACGACGACGCCGCGCGCGAGGCCGAGTCGCTGGTGCAGCGCATCGTGGCGGCGAACGCGCCGCAGGCGCGATGAGCGCAAGCGATCGTCGCTGGGCCGCGGCGGGCACACGATGACGCCGGCCGCGGAACGCTCGCCGGCGCTGGGTGGCGTCGCAGCCGGTCGGCAGCCACCACGCCCCTTCGAGCCGCTCGCCGGCGCCACGCGCCTGGCTGCCACCTTCGCGCTGGCGCTGGCGGCATTCATGAACATCCTCGATCTGACGATCGCCAACGTCTCGGTGCCGACCATCGCCGGCGCGATGGGCGTGAGCGCCACGCAAGGCACCTGGATCGTCACGTCGTATGCGGTGTCCGAGGCGATCATGCTGCCGCTCACGGGATGGTTCGCCGCGCGGCTCGGGCAACGCCGCATGTTCATGCTGGCCACCACCGCCTTCACGCTCGCCTCTCTGCTGTGCGCGCTGAGCCTGAACTTTCCGATGCTGCTCGCGGCCCGGGTGGCGCAGGGCGCGGTGGGTGCTGCGATGATTCCGCTGGCGCAGGCCATGCTGCTGGCCATCTACCCACCCGCGCAACGCGGCCTGGCGATGGGCATCTTCGCCATGACGACCGTGGCCGCGCCCATCGTGGGCCCGCTGGCCGGCGGGTGGATCACCGACCACTTGTCCTGGCACTGGATCTTCCTCGTCAACCTCCCCGTGGGCGCACTCTGCCTGCTGCTGGTGTGGAGCCTGCTCGGCCGTTTCGAGAGCACGGTGCGCCGGGCGCCGGTGGACCTGACGGGCATGGCGCTGCTGGCCCTGGGCGTGGGCAGCCTGCAGATCCTGCTCGACAAGGGCAACGAACTGGACTGGTTCGGCTCGCCGCTGATCGTGGCGCTGGCCACGGTGAGTGCCGTTGCGCTGACGGTGTTCGTCGTGTGGACGCTGACGGCCCGGCACCCCGTGGTCGAACTGCGCCTGTTCGCACGGCGCAACTACGCGGTCGGCGTGGGTGCGCTCGCGCTCGCCTCGGTAGCCTTCTTCGGCACCAATGTCGTGGTGCCCCTGTGGCTGCAGACCCACATGGGCTACACCGCCGAGTGGGCGGGCCGCACGATGGCCTTCGGCGGCCTGCTGGCCATCGTTCTCGGACCGGTGATCGGTGCCAACATCCACCGCCTGGACGCCCGCGCCGTGGCCACCTTCGGCCTGGCGATGTTCGCGCTCTTTGCCTGGCTGTCCTCGCGCTTCCCGCCCGACGTCGACTTCTGGACGCTCGCGACCACCCGCCTGATCATGGGCGTGGGGCTGTCGTGCCTGTTTCTGCCTTTGACCACGATCTACCTGTCAGGCCTGGCTGCAGAGCAGACGGCCGGCGCGGCGGGCCTGGCCAACTTCATGCGCAACATCGGTTCGAGCTTCGGCACCTCGATCATGACCTCGCTGTGGGCCCATCGAACGACGCAGTACGGCGCCCAGCTCGCCGAGAGCGTCAATGCGCACAACCCGGCCGCGGTGTCGTATCTCGATCGTCTGGCACAGATCGGACTGGCGCCGCACGCTGCGCTGGTCTATGTGCAGAACGCAGTGATCGGGACCCAGGCCTCGCTGCTCGCCACCAATGCCGTCCTGCTGGCCAGCGCACTGCTGATGCTGGGGCTGATCGCCATCGTCTGGCTGGCACGGCCGCCGTTTTCCGCTGGTGCGGCCGGGGCCCACTGACAAGCTCGCCATGAACCATCCGTTGCATGGCCTGCACTGGTCGGCCCGCATCAGCGCACTTCAGCGCCAGGGCCTGGCGGTCATCGTGGCGCTGCTGGTCGGCCTGACGGCTTTCGCCTCGGCTTGGAGTGGCGAGGTGGCACTGCTGGCCTCCTGGCTGGCCTACTGTGCAGTCCTGCTGGTCGCCATCTGGCATCTTGCCGCGCGGCTGGACGCCCACGCCACCCGGCGGCGCGCACAAGCCACCGATCCAGGCGCCGCAGCTCTGTTCGTGCTGGTGGCTGCAGCCTGCTGCGCCAGCATCGTCGCCGTGGCCCTGGCGGTGGACAGCGCCAAGGCGCTGGCGGGCTGGGCGCGTTGGGCTCACCTCGCGCTGGCCATGGCGTCGCTGGGCGCCTCGTGGTTGCTGATGCAGGCCGTCTTCGCCCTGCATTACGCGCGGATGTTCTACCGGCCCGATCCAGGAAGGGACGAACCGTCCCGCGGCCTCGTGTTTCCAGCTGGACAGGAACCCGACTATCTGGACTTCCTGTACTTTGCTGCCGTCGTCGGCATGACCTCGCAGGTCTCCGACGTGGCCGTCGCAAGCCGGCGCATGCGACGGCTGAGCCTGCTTCACGGCCTGCTGTCGTTCGCGTTCAACCTCGTCGTGCTCGCGCTGGCCGTGAACGTGTTCGCGAGCAGTCTCGGCTGACGGCGCGCCCAGCGTGTCGATGACCTCGCCGTGACGACCGGCACTTCGCGTGGCCGCGCGAAGGCCCCGACACTACCGGGCATCGTTCATGGAGCCGCCAGGTGCACTTGACCCCGTGGAGCTACCGCGCGGACTTCGCCGTCTTCCCGCTGCTGCTGGCGTGGGTGGGGGTAGTGTCCTTGCGTCCTGCATCACCATCCCAGACCGAGATGTGGCTGGCCAGCGCACTGGCCGGCGTCGGTCTCTGGACCTTGCTGGAATACGCCCTGCACCGCTGGCTCCTGCATCAGCTGCAGCCGTTCAAGCGGTTGCACGACGCGCACCATGCCAACCCTTCGCAACTGATCGGCACGCCGACCTGGATCAGCGCTTCGCTGTTCATCGCGGTCTGGTGGTACCTGCTCAGGGAACTGCCGCGACCTGCGGCAGGTGGCGCCACGGCGGGCCTGATGCTGGGCTATCTCGCCTACTCGATGCTTCACGATGCCGTGCACCACTGGCGCGCCGCGCCCGGCGGCTGGCTCGCGCACGCCAAGCTGCGGCATGCCCGCCACCACCGCGCGGGCGCACGCAGCGACTTCGGTGTCACCACGGATGCCTGGGATCGCCTGTTTCGCACCGCGTCGACACCTTCGGCCGCCCCCGTCCACCGCCAAGCGCGGCCATGACCATCGTCACGCCCACGCCGTGACTCGGCGGTGACGGCCGGCTCTGGCGCCCACGCCTGTCCGCCCGAACACTCAGGGCATCGATCCGCAAGAGGCCCGCATGAACATCCTTCTCGACTCCCGCAAGCCCTTCGACCGCGCGCTTGCCGACCTCCAGCGCAGCGTGGCGGCCCACGGCTTCAGCGTGCTGCACGTCCACGCGCTGAGCGACACGCTGGCTGCGAAGGGGCAGCCCATCGACAAGCGGGTGGCCGTGCTCGAAGTCTGCAATGCCGGCATTGCCGCGCGCATGCTGGCCCGCGACGCCACCATCAGCTTGGCACTGCCCTGCCGTGTGGCGGTGTTCGAAGAGGGCTCCGGCACCCGCCTGGGCACGATCGCGCCGACGTCGATCCTCGCGGGGTTCGATGTCGAGCCCGAGGTCGATGTCACGGCAGCCGATGTCGAGCGAACGCTGCGTCAGATCCTCGCCGACGCGGCATGAGCACGCGCCGCCGATCGAGCCATCGCACCAGGTGCCCAGATGCCGCTGACCCAGACCCTCATCATCGCCAACGTCGTCGTGTTCCTGCTCGAGCAGATGTTCGGCAGCGCATTCACTGGCTGGTTCGCGCTCTGGCCGCTCGCCTCCGGGCTCTTCATGCCCTGGCAGCTTGGCACCTACGCGTTCCTGCACGCAGGGCTCACGCACCTGGCCTTCAACATGTTCGGCCTCTGGATGTTCGGCGGCGAGCTCGAGCGGCTGTGGGGGCCGCGGCGGCTGGCGCTGTTCTACGGGGTCAGCGTGCTGACCGCGGCGCTTGCCCAACTTGCGGTCACGGCTGCCCTCGGCGCCATGTCGCCGACGGTCGGCGCCTCGGGCGGGCTTTTCGGCTTGCTGATCGGCTTTGCGATGGTGTTCCCCCGCCGCACCATCACCCCGCTGTTGCCGCCGATTCCGATGCCGGCCTGGCTGTTCGTCACGCTCTATGGGGTGATCGAGCTGACGCTGGGTGTCACCGGCAGCGCCAGCGGCGTCGCGCATTTCGCCCACCTCGGCGGGCTGCTGGGCGGTTGGCTGGTGATGCGCTATTGGCGCGGGCAGATGCCCTTCGGCCGGCATTGAAGAGACGAGGGACCCCATGCACGACCCCACTGGATCTGGACTGACGGCGTTGGTGCTGCAAGGCGGCGGCGCTCTGGGCGCCTACCAAGGCGGCGCCTACGAAGCCTTGGCCCTGGCAGGCCGCGAGCCCGACTGGCTGGCGGGCATTTCGATCGGCGCGATCAACTCGGCGCTGATTGCCGGTAACCCGCCCGAGCGGCGCGTGGCGCGCCTGCGCGAGTTCTGGGAGCGCGTCACCGCGCACGTGCCTTCTCCAGCGTGGGCCGGCGTGGATGGCCCGCTACGCGCCTGGGCCAACGACTGGGCCGCGGCCTGGGGCGCGGCGTTCGGGTTGCCGAACTTCTTCCAGCCGCGACTGGGCGGCCCCTGGTGGCCCGGCGCCGCCGCTGCCCCGAGCCTCTATGACACGGCGCCGCTGCGCGAGACGCTGCTCGAGTTGGTGGACTTCGACCGCATCAACGACGGGCCGACGCGCTTGTCGGTCGGCGCAGTGGATGTACAGAGCGGCAACTTCGCCTACTTCGACAGCCAGAAACGGCGCCTCGGGCCCGAGCACGTGATGGCCAGCGGCGCCCTGCCGCCGGGATTTCCGGCGGTGGCTATCGACGGCCGCGACTACTGGGACGGCGGTCTCGTGTCGAACACGCCGCTGCGGCACGTCGCGGAGAACCTTGACGGTCGCGAAGCGACGATATTCCAGGTGGATCTGTTCAGCGCCCGCGGCGCCACGCCGCGCACCCTGGCGGAGGTGGCCGATCGCGAGAAGGACATCCGCTACTCGAGCCGCACCCGCGCACTGACCGACATGCTGCGCGAACGGCACGAGATGCGACGCTCGCTGCGTGAGCTCGCAGCACGGCTGCCCGGTGCCAAGCGTGCCGACGCCAGAGTCGAGGAGCTGCTGCGCAAGCTCGGCGCCGATGCGCCCGATCCGACGATCACCCTGGTCCACGTGATCCACCGCCACAAGGGCAGCGAGACGCAGTCGCGCGACTACGAGTTCTCGCGCGCCTCGATGCAGGAGCACTGGGACGCCGGCCTCGGCGACATGGCGCATTCGTTGCGCTCACTGACTCGCGCTGCCCACCCCGCCGAACCCGGAGCGTTCCGAGTCTTCGACTACACCGCCCCCAACCAGAAGGATTCCACCCGATGAACGCCGACGACGTGCGCCGCAGCGCCTGGGCGATGCCGCTGACCAGCCCTTCCTACCCGCGCGGCCCCTATCGATTCGTGAACCGCGAGTTCCTCATCGTCAGCTACCGCACGGATCCACAGGCGCTCGCGGCGGTGGTGCCCGAACCGCTGGTGCCGGCGGGCGACGTGGTGCGCTTCGAGTTCATCCGCATGCCCGACTCCACCGGCTTCGGCGACTACACCGAAAGCGGACAGGTCGTCCCGGTGACTTTCGAAGGCCGCCAGGGCGTCTACGTGCACAGCATGTTCCTCGACGACGACGCGCCCATCGCCGGTGGCCGCGAGATCTGGGGCTTCCCGAAGAAGCTCGGCAGCCCCAAGTTGCGCGTGGACAAGGACACACTGCTCGGCACACTGGACTACGGCCAGAGCCGGATCGCGGCGGGCACGATGGGCTACAAGCACCGCGCCGCCGATCATGATGCGGTGCTGCGTTCGCTGGGCCAGCCGAACTGGCTGCTGAAGATCATGCCCGACGTGGACTGCAGCCCGCGTGTGTGCGAGCTGGTCGAGTACCGGCTCGAGGACGTGGTGCTCAAGGGCGCCTGGGAGGGCCCTGCCGCCCTGCAGCTCTTCGAACACGCGCTCGCGCCGGTGGCCGCACTGCCGGTGCGCCAGGTCCTCGGCGGCCTGCACCTGAACACCGACCTCACCCTCGGCCTCGGCCGCGTGGTGCACGACTACCTCGGGCGATGACGCCCGTTCATCATTCAGGAGCACGACATGAGACTCGACGGCAAAGTGGCCTTCGTGACCGGCGCAGCCAGCGGCATTGGCAAGCGCATCGCCGAGGTGTACGCCGAGGCCGGCGCCACGGTGGCGGTAGCCGACCTCAACCCGGGCGGTGCTGAAGCTGCCGCTGCCGGACTGCGTGCGCGCGGCGCGTGCGCACTCGGGCTGGGCGTGGACGTGACTGACGAGGCCGGCGTCGACGCCGCCGTGGCGCGCACCGTAGCCGAACTGGGCGGGCTCGACGTGCTGGTGAGCAACGCCGGCATCCAGATCGTGGCCCCGCTGCAGGACTTCGCTTTCGCGGACTGGAAGAAGCTGCTGGCCGTTCATCTGGACGGAGCCTTCCTCACCGCGCGCGCCGCGATGCGGCAGATGATCGCCTCGGGACGCGGCGGCTCGATGATCTTCATGGGCTCGGTGCACTCGAAGGAGGCCTCGGTGCTGAAGGCGCCGTACGTCACCGCCAAACACGGGCTGGAGGGTTTGGCAAAAGTCATCGCCAAGGAGGGCGCGGCGCATGGCGTGCGGGCCAACGTCATCTGTCCGGGCTTCGTGCGCACACCGCTGGTGGACAAGCAGATCCCCGAACAGGCCAAGGCGCTCGGCCTCTCGGAGGACGACGTGATTCGCAAGGTCATGCTCAAGGAAACCGTCGATGGCGAGTTCACCACGGTGGACGACGTGGCGCAGGTCGCGCTCCTGTTCGCGGCCTTCCCGACCCAGGCGCTGACGGGGCAGTCGATGGTGGTGAGTCACGGCTGGTTCATGCAATGAAGTCTTTCGAATCCCAACGGTCCGACGCCTGCGCCCGCGCCGAGGCCGCCACCACGGAGCTGCTGTCGCAACGCAGGCGGCTGATGTCTGCCGCCGCGCTGGGTCCGCTCGCGCTCGCCGCGGCGACGATGGCCTCGCGGAGCGCCCGGGCCGCTGGCGGCCCGCCTGAAGCGGTACGAGACCTCGATGCCGCCGCGATGGCGCTATTCGACGCCGCCGAAGCAGGCCGATGGCCGCAGGCTCGCAGCGCGCTGGCTCAGGCCAGACGAGCCGAAGCAGGCACCGGCGCGCTGGAGGGCGCGTTCACCCAAGCCGGCGGCGAGTTGCACCGGTTCTTTCAGGCCCGCAACGATTTGAGCGGTGACCTGCTCGAGGCCGGCACGGCGATCTCGGTGAAGGATAGGCGCTGGCTCGTCAGCGTTGCCGATCGCATCGTCGCCCGAGCTGGCGAGCTTGGGCAGCCCTTTGTCGGCAGCAGGGACAGCACGCAGCAGCGCATCGAGGTGCTGATCTATCTGGCGAGGCGCATGCGCCGTGCGCTGGTGTGGGCAGACGAGGACGGCTTCCGATCGGCGCAGCGCGACTTCAGGCGCCTGTGGCAGTTGACCGCCAGCGAGCTGACGCCAGATGCCTCCGAGCGGCGGCGGGTGCTGGAGGAGGCCCTCACGCGCCTGACGCTGTCGAGGTCGACAGCGGCCATCCAGCAGTTGTACGACGCCGTTGCCGCGCTTCGCAAGACCTGATGCCGTTGCCGGTCGAAAGGAGCGCGTCCATGGAGGTCTAGCGACTGATCTTGATGCCTCGGCTGCTGGGTCTCGCACTGCTGTCAGCCTGTGGCGATTCGAACCCCATCGGGGCAACGGCCGAGCCACCCCGCGCCGTCAAGGAGGCCGTCACGGAGTTCGCGGGTCAGCAACCCACCGACGTGAGCTACCTCGGGCTGGCCGGGGGCTTCACCGCGGAGTTCACCAGACCTTGCCGGCGGTACCTGCTGCGACTTGATCCCAGCGGAAGCATCAGCGAAGTGGTGGAGTCGCTGACATACCGGCCTTACGTTCCAACACCGCGCGACCGCCAGCTGGCAAGACTCGAGGATGCGGCCGAGGACCTCGTCGACGCAGCACTTGCGAACGAAAAGCCGGGACAGGCCAAGGTCGTCGAGGCGTTGACGCGGGCCGCCGCCGCCACGGAGCCCCATCTCGCGGTCGACGACGTGCAGGCAGTCCGCGATCTGCTTGGATCGGTTCGAGTCGCGCAACGGGTGGGCGACGACGCTGCTTCGGCAAGCGCTGCCGCCTCGCTGATGCGCAAGGCCATCGAACAGCAGGACGGCACCGGTTCTCCCGTACCCAAGGCCTTGGCCCTGCTGGACAACGATGGGCTTCGGCTCAAGCTGCTGGCGACAGCGGGGCATCTCGACGTTCCCGCTGCGAAAGCCGTTGTCGACGACCTCATCCATCAGCATGCTGCCCTGCGCGCGGTGCTCCCGGACAAGCATCTTGCTGTCCTGCTGGACGCGTTGGTCGCGCGTCTACAGCCGGCCTTGGACAGGACAGAGCAGCGCCAGCTCGCAGGACTCGCGAATGAACTGTTGGCCGCGGTAGACCTTGCGGAGCAGGCCTATCAGGATGCCGCCCTGCGGCCACCGTCAGCCGGGTGCAGGCGGACACCATGAGCGAGAGGCCAGGCGCAAACGCTCGATCGGACGACGCCAGCGTCAAGCCGGCGGAACTTCCGTCGCCGCAGCACCGAGGAACACGACCCCGATTCGACTTGGCCCCAATGGTGTGCCTGGCCGCGGGACTGGGCATCATCGCGGCATGGGGCGCATGGGTGCTCTGGGAGTTCCTTTGACGCTTGGTCTCGCCACGAAGATCTTGGCCAGCGGCGAGGTCAGAGATGGTCTGAGGACGGCGTTTCGGCCGCGGAGTTCGGAGACTCAATGCAATGACGACTCGGACCGCCCGGGTTCTGGAATCGGCTCTGGCGCAGTCACCGCCGGAAACCCAAGCCGATGATGCGCCGCGACACCGGCTCGCCATGGCGCAAGTGCGTGGAAGGACAACGCGCTCACGGCCCAGCAGATCCAGGCCGTCCACATGGAATGGCTCGCATAGTGAGCACCGCGGACCATCTGAACCGCGCCGAGCAACACGCCCATGGCGATCGTGACCATGAGCCACAGCCGAGCCACGCCTGCGTCGCGCTGACGCAGGGCAAACCATCCGGACAGAAAGGCAAAGGCGGTCGAGGCGTGCCCCGAGGGGAAACACCCGCCGGATCCGCCGTCCGCCAGACCGAGTACCCAGTGCGGCACGTAGTGCGCTGCGCGGCCCCCGAATTCGGCCAGGGCCCAGGGGCAACTCGTCGCGCTGGCACGCTTGAGCAGCGGAATAATTGCGACGCAAAGCAGCGTCGTGCCGAGCCACCAGATCCGTTCGCGCCTCGTCAAGGATTGCGCGAATGGCAGGGGGCGCCAGACGCTCGCCAGCAGGACGACAAAGGCCAACCAGCCGAGGGACCGGATGCCACCGTGCATCAAGCCGGCTGTGAACCAGTGGTCGCGCCAGGCGAAGCCCGTCGGGGAACCCCAGCCACGCGACAGCACGATGTCGAGACCGCCGGCGTCCCATGCCGCCAGGGCCACGAGCCCCAGCGCAAGCGCCGTCAGGTCCTTGCGCAGCGAGTGCTTCGGCATGCGTCAGTCGGGTCAGGTGGACGCTCAGCGCCGGCAGGCGCTGGCGATATCCAGTTCGGGGGCATAGACATTTGTGTCCACCTGGAGGAGGCCCAACACCGTGTGAAACAGGTTGTCGTGGCTCCAAGGCTTCAGGGCCTGCCCGCCCAGGCAGGTGCGCTCGAGGCCGAAGCTCCCGAGAAACCCTGGCGACAACCACCAGGTCATGGGCACCTTGGTCTGCTCGTCAGGTGCGATCGCGTAAGGCACACCGTGGAGGTACAGGCCCTTCTCGCCCAGCGATTCCCCATGGTCCGACACGTAAAGCATCGCCGTGTCGTACCGACCTTGCTGCTCGTTCAGGAAATTCACCAGCTTGGCAAGCACATCGTCGGTGTACAGGATCGCGTTGTCGTACGCATTGACGATCTCCTGCTGGCTGCACTTGCGCAACTCACCCGTATCGCAGGTGGGCGTGTAGCGCCGGAATGCGTCCGGATATCGCTTGTAGTAGGCCGGTCCGTGGTTGCCCAGCATGTGCAGCACGACGAACAGGTTTCCCTTGGCATCGCGAACGATCATGTCCAGGCCGCGCAACAGGATCTCGTCGAGACAACGCCCGTCGCTGCAAAGCGGCGCTATGGCTTCGAGGTCGAGTTGCTGCTGGGGCAGACCCTCGCAGACGCCTTTGCAGCCCGACTGGTTGTCGCGCCACAGCACCTGAAATCCGGCGCGGTTCAGAACATGCAGCAGTGACTCGCTGGTGCGGATGCGGGTCTCGTCGTAGTCACGCCGGCCGACGGCGGAGAACATGCACGGCAGCGAGGTCTCCGTGTTCGTGCCGCAGGCCGTGACGTCACGAAAGTTGATCATGTCCAGGGCAGCCAGTTGCGGTGTGGTCTGCCGCGCGTAGCCATTCAGCCCCCAGTTGGACGCGCGCACGGTCTCCCCCACAACCAGCACGAACAGGGCTGGTCTGGTCCGTTTGCCCCAGGAACTGCTCAGCCGGGCGTCGGTGCCGACTGGCAAGCGTGCCGCACGCGCCTCACGCGTGTCGTCGACGAGCACGCGGGTCAGCGAGTAGAGGTAGTTCGCGGGCGTGATGAGATAGCGCAGTTCCTTCTGGTTGCGCATCAGCGCCGAGAAGTCCTGGAAAACGAGCATCACGGACGCCACGAGCAATCCCAGCGATGCCAGCACCATGGCAAGCCGCATCGTCAGGGAACGCCGGAGCGACAACTTGGCGACCCGATAGCGCCCGAGCACGAGGAGTGGAATCCCGGCGTAAATGAGGAGATGGGGCACCATGCTCCACCCGAACAGTTCGCCGGCCTCCGCCGGATCTGTCTTGACGACATTGCGCAGCATGCTGGGGTCGAGGTAGACGCCGAAGCGCTGCATGTAGTAGGTCGCGAAAGCAGTGGCGATGATCAGGACCGCGAGAACGGGCCGAGCGAACGGTCGGAACAGCAACAGCGACAGGAGCAGGAAGTGAAGAGAGGCCAGCAACAGCAGCATCGCGCCGGCGAACGCCCATGTGGCGAGTTCCGTCCAGGCACGCCCGGCCAGCGCACCCGTCAAGAATGGGCCATTGCAGGCGACAGCAA
Source organism: Piscinibacter defluvii (assembly GCF_004011805.1). Classification (GTDB taxonomy): domain Bacteria; phylum Pseudomonadota; class Gammaproteobacteria; order Burkholderiales; family Burkholderiaceae_C; genus Piscinibacter; species Piscinibacter defluvii. The sequence continues at coordinate 60,183 of NZ_RCHJ01000025.1, read as the reverse complement.
AGAAGGCGCTGCCCGCCAGCGCCATCTTCGCGACCGATGCCTCTCGCAATGATGCCTGGGGAGTGCTATCGCGCGGGGCCGCGGTCTCTGGCCGAGAATCGTTCATCGGCACGAGAAAGGGCGCCTTCGGGACGCAGGGAAGTTGGCGGACGCGGTACTACGCCGGCCGCGTAGCGGGGTGGCAAACATCCCACCGCATGCTTGTCAGCGCGACTTAAGCGAGACTTAACCCCTAGAGTTGGAAGCCTATCGCTCGGACCACGCCTTCCAGGACATCACGCGCAAGCGACGGGGCGCCACCGGGATGAGGCTGCCCCGTGGCCGCCAGTGATCGGGTCCACTCGGCCAGCCATTGCACCTCGTCCCTGCCGTAGAACACCGCCATGGCCTCGTAGTTCAAGAAGAGGCTTCGTCCGTCGAGATTCAGCGAGCCGCACATCGCGACACCTTCGTCGATCACGAGCACCTTGGCGTGGACCATGCAGGGTGTCAAGCGGACATCCGCGCCGGCATCGACCAGGGCGCGGACAGATTTCTCGCGTGCGATGTCGGCCAGTCGGTGATTCGATCGTGCAGGGAGCACGAGGCTCACTTTCACCCCTCGCCGGGCTGCCATGAGCAGCGCCTGCAGCAACGCGTCATCGGGCACGAAATACGGTGTGACAGCCAGAATCCGCTGGTTGGCGTGATAGGCCGCCGTCATCAGCAGATCGTGCAGCGTGTCGTCTCGACGGTCCGGTCCGCTGGCCACCCATTGGGCCCACGATCCGCCCGAATCCGCGACGTGTTCAAGCCTGCAGTCCGAGCCCGCTGAAGTGGACGAACCCCCGGCGAACAGCCAATCGTCATCGAACTGCCGTTGTGCCGAGGCCGCCAACGATCCCGTGGCTGTGAAACCGAGATCGATCCAGGCGCGCTTGCCGCCACTGTCGACGAAGTACTCGATCGCCAGATTTCGGCCGCCGGCCCAGAGCACGCTGCCGTCCGCCACGGCGAGCTTTCGATGGTTGCGCAGGTTCGTTCGCCCACGCATCGGGTTGTGCAGCAGCGGCATGAAGGATCGCACTTCAACGCCAGCCGAACGCAATTGATGAACCACACCTCGCGGCAATGCGGCGCTGCCGACACCGTCGACCAGCAACCGCGTCCTCACGCCGCGCCTTGCGGCCGCCCCGAGAGCACGGGCGGCCGCTTGTCCCACCGCGTCGTTGCGGAAGACGAAGGTCTGCACCGCCAGCGTCGAGGCAGCACCGTCACACAGCTCGATCAGCGAGCGCAGCGCTTGAGCGCCGTCGGACTGAAACTCCACACGACCAACGCGGCAAGGTGGCTCGACATGCATGGCCGCGAGTGCCACGGCAGCCCAGCGGGGCACATGCTCCCGCGCAGCGGTATCCACTGGCGCTTCGGCAACGCCCACTGCCGGAGCCCGAGCGACCTTGCGGGTACCGAAAATCAAGAACAAGGGAACCGCGACGTAGGGGAAGGCGATGATGGACAGCACCCAGCCGATCGCGGCGGAGGGATGGCGGCGCTGCTTGCCCACACGCGTGGCCAGCACGTAGACCAGCAGACCGATGGCAATGAAGCCCCCGTGCTCGAGCGCTGACGGAGACCAGGGCCAGGCGATGCGCATGCGCTCAGCGCCGCCCGGGCATCACCGCATCACGCTCGAAGCAGACTTCCACACGCAATCCGCCGAGACGCTCCGAACGCCCAAGGGTCAGGGTTGCGCCGTGCAGTTCAGCGATGGACTTGACGATGGCCAAGCCCAGGCCGCTTCCCGTCGCAGCTGCGCCTGCGATGCGGTAGAAGCGATCGAGCACCCGCTGGCGATCCGCTTCCGGGATGCCGGGCCCGGTGTCATCGATCGTGAGCAGCGTCCCGCCTGAGCCGACATGAACCTCGACATCGACCACGCCGCCTTCGGGTGTGTACTTGATGGCGTTGTCCAGCAGATTTCGCAAGAGGATGCGAAGTGCGTCCGGGTGCCCGGTCAGCTCGCCTTCATCAGCACGTGACACGCCCAGATCGATGCGCCGGGCCTGGGCCAGCGGCGCGGCGTCTGCGACGGCTTGCCGCGCCAGTGCCGCGAGCGCCACCGGCTCGGGCCGTTGGCCGCCGGCGGCACTGGCCTGGTGTCGCGCCAGGAGCAGCAGTTGCTCGACGAGTCGCGCTGCTCTGTCGATGCCTGCGTTGAGGCGCGCCACGGCGAGGCCGCGTGCGTCATCGTCGGCGGCGCGCTGCAATCCCTGGACCTGCAGCTTCAGCGCCGCCAGCGGCGATCGGAGCTCATGGGCGGCGTCGGCGACAAAGTTCTTCTGTGCGTCGAAGGCCTGTCGCACACGTCCAAACAACAGGTTCAGTTCATGCACCAGCGGACGAATCTCGTCAGGCAATCCTGCTTCGCTGACCTCGTCGAGACCGTCGGCCTGGCGCTCCGCCACCTGGCGGCGCGCGCGCGACACCGGCGCCAACGAGCTGCTGACCACCCACCAGACGAGCAGCATCAGGAGTGGCGCCATCAGGGCGATCGGCAGCAGCGTCCGCAAAGCGAGCGTGCCCGCCATGTCCTGGCGCGCCGCCATGTCCTGGGCGACCTGGACGATCTGTGGCCCCGCCTGCATCGAGAAGACGCGATATGTCGTGCCCCTGGCCTGCACGTTCGAGAAGCCCAGCGCGGCACGGCGCGGCAGCGCGGCATGCGCCGATTGAAACACGCGCAATCCATCGGAGGTCCAGACCTGGACCACGAAGTCATATCCCTCCTCGTCGGGCCTGTCTTCGCCGTCATGAACGGTGCCGGCCAGCGGAAGCCCCGACCGCAGCGACATCGCCATCTGCTGCATGTGATAGTCGAAGATCTCATCCGCCTCGGAACGAGCCGTGCGATACGCGATGACGGCCTGCACCACGGCGGTGAGCGTGATGGCGGCCAGAAGGAACCACAGCAGGCGGGTGCGTAGCGAGTGCGGCGGCTGCAGGCTCATCGCTCAAGACCTTGGCACCATGTAGCCCACTCCGCGGACGTTCTGGATCAGTTCGGCGCCGAGCTTCTTGCGCAGGCCGTGGATGTACACCTCCACGGCGTTGCTGCTGATCTCATCCTTCCAGCCATAGAGCTTCTCTTCGAGCTGGGCGCGGGAGAGCACCAGGCCCGGCCGAGCCAGCAGAGGCTCCAGGACGGCCCACTCGCGCGCCGACAGCACGACCGGATCGCCATGCACACTGACTTCGCGCGTGGCCGGACTGATGCTGACGCCAAGGTGCTCGTAGACGGGTTCGGCCCGCCCGGACGCCCGGCGCACCAGGGCCCGAATGCGCGCCAGCAACTCGTCGAGGTCGTAAGGCTTTAGCACGTAATCGTCCGCACCCGCATCGAGTCCTTCGATGCGTTGCTGGATCGAGTCACGCGCCGTCGCGATGAGGACCGGAGTCCGGTCCCTGCGTGCGCGCATCGCTCGCAGCACAGACAAGCCATCGCGTCGGGGAAGCCCCAGGTCGAGCATTACCAGGTCATAACCTTGGGAGCGAAGTGCCGTCTCGGCCATGTCGCCATCCTTCACCCAATCGACGGCATAGTGTTCCGCGCGCAGCAGGTCCAGCACCGACTCGCCGATCATGGTGTCGTCTTCGACCAGCAGCAGTCTCATGCTCGTCCTTGCTTCACGGCGCCTGCGGCGGATCGCGGCGATTCCGGCGATTGCGATGCGCCCCCGTCGTTCCAAACGCCGCCAGTCCGAGCATAACGGCGCCGACGCCCAGGACGAAAAGGCCCAACACGGCACCCGCCAACCAAAGCAGAGGAACGGCGACCAGGAAGAACAGCAGTGCGAGCAGCGCACGCGCAGAGCGTCGCCACCACGGCATCGGCGTGATGTCGATGGTGCGGTTTTCGTGCAGGTCGAACACGCGAATGTAGAGCGGTTGCATGCGAGTGCCTTCAGGGCCAGAGGCCCCCACCATCGTCGAAGACCGAGTCGCCCGGCAGATCGGCGACTTCCATCCCTGTCAGCGGGTCCGGACGGTCCATCCCGTCCGCAGACTGGATGAAGTTGTTGGTCTCGAACACCTCCACCGGCGCTTGAGCAGCGCCGCCACCCCAGTTCCGCCCTCCATGCAGGAGTGACTCGATGCCCTGGAACAGCAGACTGCCACCGACAACCCCGGCACCGATCGTCGCGGCATTGCGCAGGAAGCCACCCGCCCCGGAGGGCGGCGCGAAGCCCCCGGCAACGGCGGGCTGAGCCGCAACCAACGGCGCGACCGGCGCAGCCGGCGCGAGCGTCGGCGCGACACGTTGCAGTTCGTCAATGCGGGCCTGCGCCTGTTCGAGCGCGGCCTCGAGCATGAGCGTCCGCTGCACCAGCAGGTAGGGCGCATCGGGTCGGATGCGAAGCAACGCCCCCACCTCGGCCTGCGCATCGGCATCCTTCGCCACGTCCGGCGCCTCTGCAATTCTCGTGATCAGCCGATTCACCAGAAGTCGTTCGCGGGTATCCATGATTGTCCTTTCGTTGCCTGCAAGGCAGTGAACTCTGTGCGAATTCAGCGTATGGACCATCACTTAGGCGGGACTTAACTCGCACGCAGAGCATTCCACGTCGTGACGCTCGGCCCTGCAAAGTGACCATCGGCACGGCCATTTCATGCCAGTCGCCACTGCCGTGCGCGTAGCCCTTGCGCACATGCTTTGAGCTGCCAACGTCCATCCATCCCGCTGCCATGCGCTCCCGACTTTCCGATGCCCTGCGGCAGCGAGTCGCCCGACTGCTTCTCGAAGCGCCCTGGTCGCTCGCAGGACTGGTCCTGGCCGTCGTCCTGGTGGTCTTCGCCGCAGACCTGCTCGTCCTGTCCGTCACGGAGCGATGGTGGCAACACCGCCTCGGTGTCTGGGCGGAAATCCTGGTCGACGATGCCGCGCTCAGCGCGATCTGCGCCACCATGCTGGTCCCTGTCCTGCGCGGGTGGCGACGTCGCGCGCACCTGGCCGAACGGGCCATGGATGTCGCCAGCGACGGCTTCGTGGTGGCAGACCCGCAGGGCAGGATCGTCCGCAGCAACCAGGGCTACCGCACGATGCTCGACCGCCCCCAGGAGCAGTTGTCCGGGCGCCGCCTGTCCGAACTGACACACCCGGACTCAGTGGCCGGCCTCGACGAACATCTCGATGCCGTTCGGCGGACGGGTGTGAGCCGCAGCTTCATGGTCCAGGCGCGCCGCGACGGAAGCAGCCTGCCCGTGCAGCTGACCACGGCTTGGCTGGCCGATCTGGGCTGCTATGCCGCGTTCGTGCGGGACGAGTCGGCCCGCGTGGCGGCAGAGACGAAGCTGCACGACCAGGCCCGCGCGACGCGCAGATTGCTGGACGCCATGGCCGAAGGCGTTCTCGGCTTCGATGAAGACGGCCAATGCACCTTCGCCAATCGATCGGCCGCTCGCATGCTGGGCCATCGCAGCCAAGCCGCGCTCGTCGGCCGCATCGTGGGCAGCTTTGTCGATGGCGGATCGTCGCCCGAAGCGCAGACATGGCTGCGCACCGCAGAGAACCTCGGGACTCGCGAGCTTACGATGCGCCGCGTCGATGGCACTCCACTGTTGGTCGATCTGAGCTGCCACGCCTTGGAGCACGCGGATCAGTCACTCGGCCACGTCATCACCTTCATCGACATTGGCGAACGCGTGCAGGCGCGGGCCGAGCGGGACCGGACCACGCAGCAGATGCGCGACACCTTCGAACTGGCGCCGGTCGGCATGGCACGCATGGCGCTGGATGGTCGATTCCTGGAGGTCAACAGCGCGCTCGCTGAGATGTTGGGCGTCACACGCGAGCACCTCCTCGGGATGCACTGGTCGAAGGCGACCCGGTCCGAAGACGTTGCGGTCGAAGCGGCGAGCCTACAGCGCCTGCTGCGCGGCGAGGTGCCTCGCTACTCGGTCGAGAAGCGGATGCTGAGAGGCGACGGCACCGCCATCTGGGTGCTCCAGGCGGTCGCGCTGGCGCGCGACGCGGCCAACCGACCGGACTACCTGATCGCAGTGGCCAAGGACATCAGTGCCCGCATGCAGGCCGAGGCTGCGATCAGGGCAGCCGACGTGGCGCTCAGGGCCAATGCGGCTAAGACGCACTTTCTGTCCCGCATGAGCCACGAGGTTCGGACCCCGTTGAATGCCGTGATGGGCTTTGCCCAGTTGCTGCGAATGGACGAGCGCAATCCTCTGCCAGCGGAAGCTGCTCAACGCGTCCAGCGGATCGAACAGGCCGGGGCCCATCTGCTTGCGCTGATCGGTGACGTGCTCGACCTGTCGCGCATCGAAGCTGGCCAGTTGCCGGTATCGCCGGAGGTTGTCGACCTGGCGGAGGTCGCTGGCGAGTGCTGCACCATGCTGCGTGCGCAGTCGGACGCCAAGGGCGTTGAACTTCAGCTGTCGCCCCGACATGCTACGGATGGCACCCAGGCGCTCGTTCGAGCCGACCGTGTACGCCTGCGCCAGGTTCTGCTGAATCTGCTGTCAAACGCGGTGAAGTACAACCGCCCGGGCGGAACAGCCAAGGTCGAGTGGGATCGGCTGGCGACGCATTGGGAGGTTCGCGTCATCGACAACGGCATGGGCATGACCGACGCTCAACAGGTGCACTTGTTCGAGCCGTTCAATCGACTGGGTGCCGAGCGCTCTGGCGTCGAAGGCACCGGCATCGGTCTCGTTCTGGCTCGCCATCTGGCCCAGTTGATGGGCGGTGATCTCCATCTGACCAGCCGCAGCGGCCAGGGGACCACAGCCATCCTGACGCTCGAGGCCGCCAGGACGCCGGCCATCGACAAGGACAACGAAGGCCAGGCGACGCTGCCGGCCTCGCTGGCGCCCTTGCGCGTTCTGTATGCGGAAGACAACGAGGTCAATGTCGAGGTCGTCCGCGGCGCGTTGCATGCACGCCCGGCGTTCGAACTGCGAATCGCCACGTCGGGGGCGCAGGCGCTCGCGTCGGCGCGATCGAACCCGCCGGATCTCATGCTCGTCGACATGCATTTGGGCGACTCGACGGGGCTCGAACTGGTCAGCGTGCTGCTCGCCGACCCGCGCACCAAGGGCATCCGGTTCGTGGCGCTGTCCGCCGACGCGCTGCCAGCCCAGATCGATGCTGCCTTGCGACTGGGATTCGAAGCGTACCTGACGAAGCCGGTCGACATACCGAAACTGCTGCGCCTCCTCGACGAGGCAGCGGCACGGTGACGGGTCGAGGCCTGTCTCGCGGACACTTCGATCCATGGACATTGCTTCGCTTGTGCAGGACCACGTCTACCTGGCCATCGTGGCCGGCAGCCTGCTCGAGGGCGAGACAACGGTTGTGCTGGCAGGCTATGCGGCGCACCAGGGATATGCCCCATGGTGGGCAGTCACGCTCGTCGCGGCATCGATCAACTTCGTATGGGACCAGTCCTACTTCGTGCTCGGCCGATGGCGCGGCAACTGGCTGCTGTCGCGAATTCCTCGCCTGCGGCCCGGGGTCGAGCGTGTGATGCCGATGCTGCAACGCCATCGGCGTTGGTTGATCTTCGGTGTGCGCTTCCTGTATGGCCTGCGCACCGCGGGGCCGCTGGCGCTCGGGATGGCAGGCGTGTCATGGCGAGAGTTCGCCCTCTTCAATGCGCTCGGCGCCACGGCCTGGGCGGTCACCTTTGCATCCTTGGGCCATCTCTTCGGCCGGTCCGTCGCCGCGATCGTGGAGGAAGCAAGTCGCCATGAACCTCAGGCCGCCGCACTGATCATTGTCCTCGGCGCCGTGTGGTTCGCCGTGCGGCGCACCTGCAGCGGACGCGCATCGCGGCCATGAGTCCAGTACGCGAGCGCATCCCACGCGCCGTCTGGGTGCTGGGCGGGGTCAGCCTGTTCATGGACATGTCTTCGGAACTCGTCCACGCCATTCTGCCCGTGTACCTCACCACCGTGCTCGGCCTATCGGTGCTTGCGGTGGGCATCATCGAAGGCATTGCCGAGGCCACGGCGTCGATGCTGAAGGTGGTGTCGGGCGTGATCTCCGATCGGTTTCAGCGGCGCAAGTCGCTTGCCTTGTTGGGGTACGGGCTGGCGGCGATCACCAAGCCCGTGTTCCCGTTGGCCGACACGGCCTTCGGCGTTGTCGCAGCGCGCTTTGTCGACCGTGTGGGCAAAGGCATCCGAGGCGCCCCGCGCGATGCGATCGTTGCAGACGTCACACCGCCAGCGTTGCGTGATGCGGCGTTCGGGCTGCGTCAGTCGCTCGACACCGTGGGCGCCTTCGCCGGTCCGTTGTTGGCGATGTTGTTCCTTTGGCTTTGGGCCGACAATATGCGGGCAGTGCTGTGGATCGCCGTGATTCCCGCGGTGCTGGCCGTGCTGCTGCTCGCGGTGGGCATCGACGAGCCGGATCGGCACAGCGCGAACGGTACCGGCGCAGTTCCACGTCTTCGCTTCCTTGCGGCGCTTCCGCCGGCGTTCTGGCTCCTGATGCTGGTGACTTCCCTGTTCTCGCTGGCCCGGCTGTCCGAGGCCTTCCTGGTCCTGCGAGCCCAGGAAGTGCACCTGGGCCTGATGTGGATTCCGCTCGTGATGATCGTGATGAGCGCGACCTATTCGCTGTCGTCCTACCCTGCCGGCGTCTGGGCTTCACGCATCGGCAGACAAGCCTTGCTCATCGCGTCGCTCGTGGCGCTGGTCGCTGCCGAGGCGGCGCTGGCCTGGCTCGGGGACGGTGCGGGCCTGTGGATCGGTGTCGCACTCTGGGGACTGCACATGGGCCTCTCTCAGGGAGGCCTGTCGGCCTGGGTGGCCGACCTCGCCCCGGCGGACTTTCGCGCGACCGCGTTCGGCGTCTTCCACTTCGTCACCGGCATGTCTCAACTGGCAGGTGGGGCGTTGACCGGATGGCTGTGGGCACGACACGGCAGTTCGGCCGCGTTTGCGGCGGGGGCTGCATGGGCGCTGATCGCACTGATCGCGCTGATGAGCGCGCGGCATCGGGCACGCAGACCCGAACTGGTGTAAAGACACCTAAGACAACGAAGGGTTGGGGATCCTTCGGATGGACCACGCGCAGCTGGCTCTGCGCTTACCGGCAACCGGGATGTACGACCGCATTGACGTTGGCAACATGGCCCCCGCCTGTGATCCATGCCCAGCCGGTCCACTTCTTCCGCGAAGCCTGGGTCCTCGCCCACCTGCGTCATGGTGACACTGATCGCCGACGGTGATCGCAGCGAGCGCATGACGGAAATGGAACGGGCGGCCGAGCCGCCCGAGAAGATGGATCCGCAGCGCAGCGCCGCAGGATCGTCACTCGTCCTTGTCTTCGTGTTCGCCGCGATCCGCCTGGTCCTGCTTGCTCGACAGCACCTTGCCATCGGCAGCGTCGACCTTGACGTCGAAGACCTTGTTGTCGGCGCTCACCACCTCGACCTGATACACAACCGCGCCGCGCTCGCCTTCGAGCTCCGCCTTGGTGGCCTTGCCGCCCAACTGGGCCTCGGCCGCCCCGATGGCCTGCGTCAAGGTGATCTTCACCTTGGCCAGGTCGGTGACGGCATCGTTCTCGCCGCCGCCGGACTTCGCGTACGCCAGGCCTCCAGCCGTGGCAATGCCCGCAGCCATGATCAGCGCGGGGATGGCAATCTTTCGGTTCATGATGATGTTCCTTGCTACCAGTCTGTCGAGGCGGAATTGCCTGTCGACGGGATCAACTATCGAGGCCCACACTTAGAGGGCACTTAGCGGCGGCAACTGAGTCGCTGCCCCATCACTTGCCGGCTTCGGCGCGCCTGTTGAGGCCTGCCGGTCGCATCCGCCTTAAGTCTCGATTAAGTCGGTGCTGCGGAGACTTGGCCGCATGCGATGTGATCGGGTTTCGAGCTGGCGCAGTCCTGTCGGGAACGCAGCGCGCCTGCTCGCCACAGTGCTGCTCTTGCCTGGCGCCGCCTGGGCGGAGTCGACTGAGCAGGCCCTGCCCAAGTTGGCAGAACTGGAGGCGGCCGGAGCTCGTATCGGCCAGATCCGTGTGGTCACGGACGACATCTTTGATCTCGCCGATCCCAAGGAAGACAAACTCCTTTTCCGGTGGGCCAACGCGCTGCACATCAGGACGCGACCCGCGGTCATCGAACATGCTCTCGTGTTCAAGTCTGGCGAAACCTTGTCGGTCGCCCGCATCGACGAGACTGAACGGTTGCTGCGGCGCAATCGCTATCTCTACGACGTCCAGATACGCCCCCTGGCCTGGCACGACGGCGTGGTTGATCTCGAGGTCCGCACGCGGGACACGTGGTCGCTGGATCCCGGCTTCAGCGCCGGGCGTTCCGGCGGGGCGAACAGCAGCGGCATCAAGCTCAAGGAATACAACCTCCTTGGAACCGGAACGTCGCTCAGCTACGGCCGCTCGAACACGGTCGATCGCTCGAGCAACACCTTCCAGTTCTCTGCCGACCGAATCCTCGGGACGTGGACCTCGCTGGATCTCAGCACCTCGCGCAACAGCGACGGGCGGCGCGATGCCGTCTCGCTGGTGCGTCCGTTCTACGCCCTGGACAGCAACTGGGCGGCGGGCATCACTGCATCGCGGGATGATCGCATCGACCCCATCTACGACGCTGGCAACGTCGCCAGCGAATTTCGCCATCGCCAACGCCAGGCCGAGGCGTTTGCCGGCTGGTCGACCGGGCGGGTCGATGGCTGGGTTCAGCGCTATTCGGTCGGGACGAGCCTGATCGACGATCGATACAGCCTTGAACCGGGACGCGTGCCGCCGACTGCACTGCCGCCTGACGAAAGACTGGTGGGCCCGTTCGTGCGTTACGAGTTGATCGAAGACCGGTTCGAGAAGTTGCAGAACCGCAATCTCATGGCGCGCCCAGAGTTCTTTGCGCTCGGGCTCGCAGCCTCCGTGCAACTGGGCTGGGCAGGCAAGGACTGGGGATCAACCCGCGACACTCTTCTCTACATTGCGTCGATCAGTCGGGGATTCGAGCCCGCGCCCGAGCACGTTCTGACTGCCTCCGCCTCCATCACGGGACAATACTCGGACGGACAGGCGAAGCGCCAGCGCCTGGGCGTCCAGTCCCAGTACTACATTCCTCAAGGCCGCCGGTGGCTGTTCTACGCGTCGGCCTCAGCGGACACGTTGACGAAGCCGAACCCTGCGGAGACCTTGCTGCTGGGCGGGGACAACGGACTGCGGGGCTATCCACTTCGATATCAGAACGGCCAGCGGCGCGCGCTCTTCACGGTCGAGGAGCGCTTCTTCACGGATGCGTATGTCTGGCGTCTCTTTCGCGTCGGCGGTGCGGCCTTCTTCGACGTCGGTCGGGCCTGGGGCGGAAACGCGACCAACACCGTCAACCCCGGCTGGCTGAGCAACGTGGGCGCCGGGCTTCGCATCGTGAGCGTTCGCGCAGCGTTCAGCAATGTGCTCCACGTGGATGTGGCGTTCCCGCTCAACGCCACGCCCGACATCAAGAAGGTGCAGTTCCTCGTCAAGACGAAGGCCAGCTTTTGACATGAAACTTGGCGAGGCAACAAGCGCCTGGGCACGGCGGATCAAGCGCGACGCCTTGACCCTCTGGTTCGCGCGCTCGCATCCCGCGACGCCGTGGTACGCGAAGGCACTGGGCGCGTTCGTCGTGGCCTACGCCCTGAGTCCGATCGACCTCATCCCCGACTTCATCCCTGTGCTTGGATATGTCGACGACGTCATCTTGCTGCCGGGTCTGATTTGGCTCGCGGTGCGCCTGTTGCCTCAGGAGGTGCTGACCGCATCGCGCTTGAAGTCCGAGCAGTGGCTGGCCGAGCACGGTTCCAAGCCCCGCAGCCTGGCAGGTGCCGCGACGATCATCGTCATCTGGCTGGTGGCCGGTATCGCGCTGACGATCTGGATGTCGGGCGCGCTGGCCCACTGACGAGCCCGCGCTCTCGAGTGCGGGCTCATATTGGCCCGAGCTGTCGGGATCAATCGCGGGCCGCAACTTGCTGCGCCTCTGGGCACTTGTCCGCAGCGGCCCCGATCTCGTGCTGTCGCACAAGCACGGTCTCCGGTCCGAAAGCATGAACGCGTCGCCGCACTGCCGCGTCAACGTCCTCACGATGCTTCAGGTACGTCGCAAGGCACTGCGCCCTCGGCTCGCTCGATCCATATGCAATGTGCAGGATCGTTCGGCTGACATATGCCTGCACGAAGACGCCATCGACGTTCACCTGGAAATGCACTCCGTCGGTGTCTTGTGCGTAATACGGCTCGTAGCGTTCCATACCACTTCCTTGGCCGATCCTTCGGCCTCTCATCGAGAAGGATGGTCGCCAGGCGCGACTTAAACGGGACTTACTGGCCGAGCTCCCCGTAGCCCCCGGGGGGCCAGGCTAAGCACGGCTTAAGTCGCCGACACCGAGAGTGCCGCACCCGCGGCAATGGTGCCGCCGGGCTTGCCGGAAGCAAAGCGACATGCAGAACGGTTCGGATGGTGACTTAGTCCAGACATGGCCGGTCAGCCATGCCCTTATTGGCACTTCTACGATCGACACTCGCACCGCAAGCCGAGTGGCGGCGGTGCCCAACCTGGCGATGGCTGCCGGCGTTGGACTCTTTGTTCTCGTGTGGCTCCTGCATCTGAATTCCACGAGCCTCGTGCCGCCGGTCGACGACCTGGAGCAGCTCACCTGGGTGCGATCGCTCGAGTGGGGCTACTACAAGCACCCTCCGCTTCCGACCTGGCTGCTGTGGCTTCCGGTTCGGGCCTTCGGGTGGAGTGCCTGGACCGTGTACGTCGTGGGCGCGTCGGCCACCGTCGCGTCCTTGCTGTTGATGTGGCGGCTGGTGGCCCGCTTGCGCGGCGAGCGCCATGCTCTGGTCGCATTGCTGGCAGCAGCCTGCATCACCTACTACAACGGGCGACTCAACTATTTCAATCACAACATCGTGCTGATGCTGCTGAACGCCTGCAGCGCTGCGGTGACCTGGCAGTGCTTTCGAAGCGGAAGACTCAGATGGTGGATCGCGCTCGGGGTCTGCCTGGGACTCGGCGCGCTGGCCAAGTACCAGATCGTCGTCACCTATGTCTGCGTGATCGCGTTCGCGGTCCATTCACGCTTCTGGGGGGATGGCGCGCAGCGTCGCGGGCTGCTGCTGGCCACCTTGATCGGCCTGGTCATCTTCAGCCCGCACGTTCAGTGGTTGCGCGCCCACGATTTCGGACCGGTCTCCTACGCGATGAGCACCTCGTTGGGCGTCGGCCATCCCCTGCCGGCGAGAACGGCAGAGTCTGTTCACTGGCTTGCCGACCAGATGCTGAACCGGGCTCTGCCGGCGCTGCTGCTCCTGCTGTGGGTCGCCTGGCCGCTGCGAGGGCGGTCCGCAGTCCAACCTGAACCCACGGCTGGCGCCGAACGGCTCCCCAGTGCGAGGGCGCTGCTGCTGATCTTCGGGTTCGTTCCGCTGGGCTTCATGACCCTGCTGGGACTGACGTCGGGCGCTGATCTGCAGTTGCACTGGGGCACCCCCTTTCTTCTTTTCGTGATTCCCGCCCTGATGGAACTCGCGCGCGGCCTGTCATGGGCAAGGGCGACGTTGCGGAGACTGCTGGCGGGGTTCGTGGTCGTCAACGTATTGCTGTTGACGGTCAGCTACGTCACTTCGCCGCTCGGCCCGCGGTCGCTGAGGGACACACATTGGCGCACCTTCGACCCGAAGCCCGTGGCGCGCGCACTCGAGGCGATTCGCGGCACGCTGGGCGGCCCCATCCGGATCCTGTCCGGCCCTCCCGCCGTCGCGGCGGCCGTCGCTCTCGAATTGCCGGAGCATCCGCTTGTTCTGATCGATGGCCGGCGCGACGAAAGCCCGTGGGTCTCGAAGGCCATGGAGCGGGCCGGCGGCGTGGTCGAAATCGGCGCGACGGGTGAGTTGCCCGGAGGACACCCTCTTGGTTCGGCACTGCCCGGATGGAGCTATCGAGCACTGCCTTCGAGTCGTTCGCCGAAGAAGCCTTCCGCCCCATCGGATTGACCATGCAACGGGCTTCGCAAGGGCCACGCAGGTTCGAAGAACGCCTACAGGATCTTGTCGTTAAGTTCGAATTAAGTGGTGCTCTTTGAGACTGCCGCGAAGATCTCGATTCCCCTGGAAGCCCGATGAGCACGCCGTCGACAAGTCACCACACGCTCGCCTACCGCTTTGCGCCACACGCCGCCGGACGAACCGCTCCGGTGTCCGCTCTGCAACAGCCCGACAGCGAACGCGCACGCCAGTGCGCCAGGCCCACGCTGTCGTGTGTGGTCCCCTGCCACAACGAAGCGCGAAACCTGGACGCACTCTTGCGCCGCCTCCTGGATACTGTCAGCGCGTTGGTCGCCAGCTGGGAAGTGATCCTGGTCGACGATGGCAGCAGCGATGACACTTCGCAGGTCCTTGCGCGCTGGCTGACGTGCGATGGCGTTCGCACCATCGAGCTGTCACGCAACTTCGGCAAGGAAGCGGCGCTGACCGCCGGATTGCAGGCAGCACGCGGCGATGTGGTCGTCATGCTCGATGCCGATCTCCAGCACGAGCCCGAGCTGATCCCCGAACTGCTGCAGAAGTGGCGCGAGGGCGCGGACACGGTCTATGCCGTGCGGCGCGACCGGGCCGACGAGGGATCGCTCAAGCGGCTCGGGGCCCGCGGCTTCTATGCCCTCGTCAACGCGGCAGACCGATTCGAAGTGCCACCCGATGCGGGCGACTTCCGGCTGATGGACCGACGGGTCGTCGATGCGCTCCTCGCACTGCCCGAGCGCAACCGCTTCATGAAGGGGCTCTACGCCTGGGTGGGCTTCAGTACCGCTTCGGTGCCCTACACACCGGCGCCCCGGGCCCATGGCCACTCGCAGTTCAGCCCGTTACGCTTGGTGCGGCTGGCCCTGGACGGCCTGACGGGCTTCACGACCTGGCCGCTGCGCGCAGTCAGCATCGTGGGATTCGTGCTCGCCGGCCTGGCCTTCGCATACGGCGCCTATCTCACGGCCACCTACTTCCTGTATGGCCACGACGTCAGCGGCTGGACCACCATCGTCGTCGGGCTGATGCTGTTCTCGGGCATTCAGCTCGTTTCTCTGGGCATCGTCGGCGAGTACATCGGCCGCGTGTTCGAGGAGGTCAAGGCCCGACCGCTGTTCGTCGTCAAGCGCGAGCGTGGTCATGGCCTCGAGGAATCTCGCAAGTGAACCCGTCACTCAAGAGCTTCGCCGGCAGCCGGGCTGGCGCTGCCCTGTTGTCATTTGCCTGGCTGGCATTGCTGGCGTGGCCACGCCCCTTGATGCTGCCCGACGAAGGCCGCTACGTCGGCGTGGCCTGGGAAATGATGCGCAGTGGCGACTGGCTCGTGCCCACGCTCAACGGCCTGCCCTACTTCCACAAGCCGCCACTGTTCTACTGGATCACGGCCGCGTCGATGACCGCGTTCGGGCCGGGCGACTGGGCTGCCCGCGCGGCGCCACTGCTGGGTGCCTGGGCCGGGGCGATGGCCATCTTCTTCTTCGTGCGGCGCTGGTGGGGGGAACGCGCGGCGGGGCTGGCCCTCGTGGTGCTGCTGGCGCAGCCGCTCTTCTACATCGGCGGGCAGTTCGCCAACCTCGACATGCTGGTGGCGGGCTGCATCACCGTCACGATCACCCTGCTCGCGCACGCCGCCCTGCTGTCGCAGGAGGGCTCGGCCTACCGCGCGCCCCTTGTGGGCGCCTACGCGGCCGCCGCGCTCGGCGTGCTGGCCAAGGGGCTCATCGGGTTCGTGCTGCCCGCGCTCGTTGTCGCAGCCTGGCTTCTGCTGCGCCGCCGCTGGCAGACGCTTCTCGGCCTGGTGTCGATCCCCGGGACGATCCTGTTCCTTCTCATCGCGGCGCCCTGGTTCATCGCCATGCAGGCGCATTTCGCCGGCTTCCTCGACTACTTCTTCGTCGTCCAGCACTTCAAGCGCTTTGCTGCTGGCGGATTCAACAATGTCCAGCCCCTGTGGTTCTACCCGGCGGTGCTGCTGTTGTTCACCTTGCCTTGGCTGCCCTGGCTGCGGCCCCACTTCGAGCGCGGGCGCGTGGGTGATCCGGTGCGCGGTGATGTACGCACTCTGATGTGGCTGTGGCTCGCCCTGATCGTTGCCTTCTTCTCGCTTCCAGCCTCCAAGCTGCTGGGCTACGTGCTGCCCGCGGTCCCGCCACTGGCCGTGCTGCTGGCCGACGGTCTGGAAGCCTGGCAAGCGCGCTCGCCGCGTTCCGGGCGGCGCTGGGCCTTCAGCGCAGGCGTCACCGTCGCCCTGAGCCTCGCCGCCATCGGCGTGCTGGCCGCACGGACTCCCCATTCGACGAAGGACATCGCTGCGGCGCTGCGCACGCTGCGCCAGGCCGGCGAGCCGGTGTACATGCTGGACAACTACTACTTCGACCTGCCGCTGTACGCCCGTCTGCCGGAACCGGTCGCCACGGTGCTCGACTGGTCGGATCCAGAGATTCACCGCCGCGACACCTGGCGCAAGGAACTGGCCGACGCAGGCGACTTCGCACCGGCACGCGCTCAAAGGACGCTGCTGCGACCCGCGCTTCTCGGTCCGTCGATCTGCGCTCGGCCGCTGAGCTGGGTGGTCGGCCCGCCGGACGCCGCAACGCGATATCCGCTGCTGGCCCATGCTGAGGTCGCCGTGCAGGGCGCGAACGCCACCCTCTGGCGCGTCGACCGCGAACAAGCACGGGTCAAGGCTTCACTGAACTGCCCCGAAACACCCAATGCCGGCTCAACAGCCACGTCATGACCGCGACGAGCACCAGCACGATCCCCAGCAGCATCTGGTACCCCAGGCCACTCCAGCCCAGGCTCACGGCATACACCGCCTCGTTCACACCGAACCCGGCGGCCGAGACGAGTACGAAGCGCATGGCTGATCGCGCCGCGGGTGCGCCGTGCCCACGAAAGGTCAGGCGGTGATGGCCACCGAACGACACGCTCAGGGCCAGCAGCCAGCCCGCGACATTGGCCACCAGCGGATGCCACCCGGCTGCCTCGACCAGGCCGACGACCACCAGCCAGTGCACCGCGGCGGCGATGCAGCCTACGGCAACGAACCAAAGCGGACGGGCGGCGCGAGTCGGCACGGTCATCGCTCAGAGTCAACGCCACTCGCCACGACCCATGGCGTGATCATCTGCCTTTGCGCCGATGACTTCGGGCTGAACGAGGGCGTCAACTCCGCGGTTCAGCAACTTGTCGCCATGGAGCGCGTGCACGCGACCGGCGCCCTCGTAGGCGCGCCGGCCTGGGGCTCCGGCGTCGGCGTCCTGCGTCGCATGCACTCGGAGGGCCTGGACGTGGGCCTGCACCTGGACTTCACTCAACACCCCTTGATCACGAGTCGCAACAAGTTGCGGTCGCTGATCGTGCAGAGCTACATCGGGCGTTGCGACCGCGCAGCCGTCCGTGCGGAAATGCGCGCACAACTCGACGCGTTCGAGCAAGGTGTCGGGCATGCACCGACCTTCGTGGACGGGCATCAGCACGTACACCAGTTGCCGGTCATCCGCGACGAACTGCTGGAAGAACTCGATGCGCGATACGGTGCCTACCCTCCGTGGATCCGCCGCACCCGCACACGCCCGCGGGGGAGCGCAACGGCCGGGATCCGGGGATGGCTCAAGGCGACGACGATCGCCGCGCTCGGGGCCTCGGCCTTGGCGGAGTCGGCGCGCCGGCATGGCTTGCCTCAGAACCGGGCGCTGCTGGGTGTCTACGACTTCTCGGGTGGAGCGATGCGCTACATGCGACTGCTGCGCGGGTGGCTGAGCGCTGCGTGCGAGGGCGACCTGCTGATGTGCCATCCGGGTCGCGCCATCGCGCAGGGTGACTTGCTCGCCGCGGCACGCGAAGCTGAGTATCAGGCGCTGGCAAGCCGCCAGTTCGGGCAGTTGATCCGAGAACTGGGCGTGGTGCTTTGGCCAATGAGCCACATCCTCGCCGACGCCGATTGAGACCGGCGACTTCAAGCCTTCGATTCCGGGAAGATGACTTCGACCATCAGCCCCGAGGCGGCTTCGTGCGCATCACTCAGCTTGACCTCGGCCCTGTGCCTGTCGGCAATCGCCTTGACGATGGCCAGCCCCAGACCGCTGCCGCCGCCATCCCGGGCCTGCTCGGGTGCGAGTTCTCCGCGGTAGAAGCGGTCGAAGACACGCGAGCGCTCCGCCGGCAGGATGCCGGGGCCCGTGTCGCGGACACGCAGCACGGGCCTTCGATCGCCCTGCATGGCAGTCGACACGTCGATGACTCCGCCTGCCGGTGTGTAGCGCAGGGCGTTGTCAACCAGATTGCCGATCAGCGCGGACAGCTGGGCGGCACTACCCCTGACCTGCACCGGCACATCGGCCTGGGCACCGAGGTCCAGGCCGAGGTGCTCGGCGTGCGCACTTTGTGCCGCCACCATGTCACGCACCAGCGCCGACAGGTCGACGTCCTCGACGCGCTGCAGCTCGGCGTCGGGCTCTGCGCGGGCCACCTGCAGCAACTGCTCGACGAGGCGCTGCGACCGCTCGATGCCCTGCGACAGGTCCGCCATCGCCTCGCGTCGTTCGGGCTCGTTCCTGGAGCGCTCCAGCAGCTGCAGTTGCAGTCGCAGCGCCGTCAGTGGCGTGCGCAACTCATGTGCCGCGTCCGCCAGGAAGCGCCGCTGCGCCCCGAGGGCCTGGCCCAAGCGCCCCAGAAGATCGTTGATTGAACGCACCAACGGCGAGAGTTCCAGGGGCGTGTCTTCCATGCGGATGGGATCGAGCGAATGCACGCTGCGCTCGGCGACGTCCCGCGCCGCGACGTCCAGGGGGTGCAAGCCGCGTCGAAGCCCGAAAATTAGCAGCCCGCCGACCACCAGCGTCAAGCCGATCAGCGGCGGGAACACCTTGGCCGCCGACTCACCAGCCATCTCCTGGCGTGCGGACTGCCTTTGCGCGGCTTGCGCGACCCCGTCGTCGCGCACCACCGTGTAGACGATCCACTCTTCTGCGCCGACCCGGATCCTGCGCAGTCCTTCTTCCGTGATGAAGGGAACGCCGACTCGCGGGTCGGACGCGAACACCCGCGCGCCCGCCGGTGTCCAGGTCAACGTGACGACCTCGCTGTCGTCGGGGACGTCCTTTCGCTCGGGCAACGCCACGGGCGACGCCTCGTGCGGTCCATGCCCGGCATGGTGGTACGCGGCCACGGCCTGGGCGATGTTCTTCAGGTCTGCGTCAAAGACCTCGTTCATCTCGTCGAGCGTGACCAGATACGTGGCGAACGCCACGAGCAGAGATCCCAGCGCCAGGGCGCCGAAGATCCATCCCAACAAGGTGCGCTCGATCGACCGCATCAGTCCTCGCTAACCCGGTATCCGACACCGCGTACGTTGCGGATCGCACCAGAACCCAGCTTCTTGCGCAAGTGGTGCAAGTGAACCTCGATCGCGTTGCTGCCGACTTCCTCGCCCCAGCCGTAGACCGACTCCTCGAGCTGCTGTCGGGACAGCACGGCGCCAGGGCGCTGCATCAGCGCTTCGAGCACGGCGAACTCCTTGGCCGACAGTTCCACCGCCTCGCCGTCCCGGAGAACGACCTTGCGCACCGGATCCAGCGCCAGTGCACCGCACTTGAGGATCGGCGATCCGCTTCCCGCGTGCCGGCGCAGCAACGCCCTCACGCGGGCGACGAGTTCGTCCAGGTCGAAGGGCTTGAGCACGTAGTCGTCGGCACCCGCCTCCAGCCCAGCGATCCGGTCGCGCACCGTGTCGCGGGCCGATGCGATCAGCACCGGCATCGAATTGCCGAGGCCTCGCAGCGACGTCAGGATCGCCATGCCGTCCTTCTTGGGCAGTCCCAGGTCGAGGATCGCCAGGTCGTACACCCCGTTGGCCAGCGCCAGTTCCGCGCTGCGGCCATCCGTCACCCAGTCCACCGTGAAGCCCGCCTGGGCCAGACCGCGGTGCACGGCCTTGCCGATCATGGTGTCGTCTTCGATGAGGAGGATGCGCATCGCGAAGGCGGGAAGATTCAGGTCCGTCGGTTCAGGTGCAGGCGGGTGCGCAGGGTCGTCATCCAGCGGTCGTGTATGGCCATCAGAGGTAGCACGAGCGGCATTGTTGCCGGACGCAGGGCACGAGCGATGACCACGCCGATCCCGGCGACCGGCAGCGCGGCCAGGATGTCGTAGGGGAAGTGCACGCCGAGGAACACGCGGCTCCAGCCGACAGCCAGACCGCCGGCGAGCAGCGGAAAGCCCCAGACGGCGAAGCGTTCGGTGAACAGCGCCGAGAGCGCCAGGCTCCAGAACACCGTCACGTGGTCGCTCGGCAGGCCGGGATCATCGGCATGCGGGAGCAACTGCGTGCCCAGGTGCAGCGCGAACGGCCTCGGCTGCGGCCAGGCGTGCACGACGACCTGGGCCACTCCCAGTGCCAGCAGCGTGGACAGCAACATGCCGACGATATCGAGCCGCGCGACGCGGTCGCCTCGCAGCCACGCCCATGCCAACCCTGCCGGCAGGAGATAGATCAGCCACTGTGCCAAGGCGATGGCGAGATGCAACTGCCAGGCCTCCGGGTGAGGCGCGGCGTTGATCAACTCGAAAAGGTGAACGTTGCTCATGAAATGCTAGGCGCGTCCGGCCCTACCTTGCCGGCGAGCGGGACATGGTCCGGCTGGCTCACTTAATCGCAACTTAAGCCCCACGGAACGCGACGGGAAGGTGCGCCCTATGCCTGCGCTAAGTCTGGCCATGGACAGTACGGCCATCTTCAAGACGCCTCGCAGGATTCAACCGCATGAACACCGCCATCACCGTGCCACGGTCACTGCTGAACAAGGTTCCTGAGGTGACGCTGTCGTTCTGGATCATCAAGATCATGTCCACCACGGTGGGCGAGACCGGCGCCGACTTCCTGGCCGTCAACGCGGGCTGGGGCCAGACGGCCACGCGCAGCGTCATGGCCGCCTTGCTCACCTCGGCCCTGTTCGTCCAGTTACGCACGCGGCGCTACACGCCGTGGATCTACTGGCTGACCGTGGTGCTGGTCAGCATCGTCGGCACGCAGATCACGGACTTGCTCACCGACGCCTGGGGTGTGAGCCTGTACCTCAGCACGGCTGCCTTTGCCACTGCGCTGGCTGTCATCTTCGGCGTGTGGCATCGGCTGGAGCACACGCTGTCGATCACCGACATCGTCACCCGCCGGCGTGAAGCCTTCTACTGGGTTGCCATCCTGTGCACGTTTGCGCTGGGAACGGCCGCCGGCGACCTGGCCACCGAAGCCCTCGGCCTGGGCTTCGCATGGGGCGCCGTGGCCTTCGGCGCACTTATCGCGCTCACCTATGGTGCCTGGCGACTTGGCGGCCCCGCGGTCCTGACCTTCTGGCTGGCCTACATCCTGACCCGGCCCTTCGGCGCAGCGCTGGGCGATCTGCTGACCCAGGCCAGGGCCTACGGCGGCTTGGGAATGGGCGCCCTGTGGACCAGCGCCCTGTTCCTCTCGGTGATTGTGATGCTGGTCGCGGTCGCCCAGATCGGCATGAACAGTCGCCAGGCCACTCCCGAAACCAACTGACGAAACCACCCCTTCGCAAGCAGTCGAGTTCCACCATGATCAAGACTCATCCTCGCCTTCACCTCCCCGTGACAGCGCTCGCCGTGGCGCTGCTGACGCTCGCGGCTGGCTGCTCCAGGAGCGACAGCGCGAACAATCCGCCCGCGGCATCTGCGAAGAGCTCGGCGTCGGTCGCGCAGCCCGCAACACCGGCCGCCTCCAAGCTTGGTGATCTGACAACGTTCCGCGCCATCGCCGCCGACGTCTCCGTCATCGTCGACAAGGGCGACCTGGTTGCCGCCAAGACTCGCATCAAGGATCTCGAAGTGGCCTGGGATGCCGCCGAGGCCGGCCTCAAGCCACGAGCCGCGGCCGACTGGCACGTCCTCGACAAGGCCATCGACCAAGCCCTCGAGGCCTTGCGCGCCGACAAGCCGACACAGTCCGATTGCAGGGCGGCGCTGGCGGGCCTGATCAGGACCTTCGACAACCTGGCCGGCAAGGCCTGAACCGGAGCACCCCGCGATGAAGGCATTGGAGAAGATTGAACCGCAGCAGGGCCTGGCCAAGGTTCCCGAGGTGACGCTCGGCTTCTGGTTGATCAAGATTGCGGCCACGACGCTGGGCGAAACCGGTGGCGATGCGGTGTCGATGTCCATGCACCTGGGCTACCTGGTGGGCACGGCCATCTTTGCCGCAGTGTTCGTGGCTGCTGTCGTGGCACAGATCCGCGCCCAGCGATTTCATCCGACCCTGTACTGGACCACGATCATCGCCACCACCACGGTAGGCACGACGCTGGCCGACTTCGCGGACCGCTCCCTCGGCATCGGCTACGCGGGAGGCTCCGCGCTGCTGTTGACGCTGCTGCTCGGCTCGCTGTGGGTGTGGAAGCGCAGCCTGGGCACAGTCTCGGTGAGTTCCGTCAGCACACCCGGCGCAGAGGCCTTCTACTGGCTGACGATCATGTTCTCGCAGACCCTCGGGACGGCACTGGGCGACTGGACGGCCGACACGGCCGGCCTGGGCTACACCGGCGCAGCGGTGGTGTTCGGGCTGATGCTGGTGGTGGTGGCGCTCGCCTACTACAGGACTCGCGTGTCGCACACAGTGCTCTTCTGGGCCGCATTCATCCTGACCCGTCCGTTGGGCGCCGTCGTCGGCGACTTTCTCGACAAGCCGCTCAGCGCCGGCGGTCTGGCGCTCAGCCGGTACACGGCATCGGCCGTGCTGATGGGATTCATCCTGACGGGTCTGCTCGTGTTCCGGCAACGCGCGGCGCGTACAGTCCATTGAGACACCCAGCCTGACGACTGACCACTGACGACTGACGAATGCGAGTGCTGCTGGTCGAGGACGACACGATGATCGGCGAAGCGGTCCAGGCCGCGTTGAAGGACGCCGCCTACGCCGTGGACTGGGTGCGCGACGGACAGGCTGCGCCGGCCGCACTGCGCACGCAGGCGTACGACTTCGTGCTTCTCGATCTGGGCCTGCCCGGGCGCGACGGTCTGAATGTGCTGAGGGACATTCGCGCCGGCGGCAATCCTGTGCCCGTGCTCATCATCACCGCGCGCGATGGCCTCGACGACCGACTGCGCGGCTTGGACGGCGGTGCCGACGACTATGTGCTCAAGCCCTTCGAGATGGCCGAACTGCTGGCACGCATGCGCGTGGCACTGCGCCGCCGCGCGGGCAGCGCCGAGTCCATGCTGAGCAACGGCGAGGTGCGGCTGGACCTGTCGACCCGACAAGCCAGCATCGCCGGTCAGCCGGATGTGCAACTGTCGGCCCGCGAGTTCGCCCTGCTGCAGGCCCTCCTGGTGCGGCCAGGCGCGATCCTGTCGCGAGGCGAACTCGAGGACAGGATCTACGGCTGGGGCGAGGAAGTCGAGAGCAACGCGGTCGAGTTCATCATCCATTCGCTACGCCGCAAGCTGGGCAGCCAGGTGATCCGCAACGTTCGGGGACTGGGATGGCGGGTTTCCAAGAGCGAGTGAGGACCTCGCTCCAAGTCAGGCTGTCGCTGACCTTGTCGGTAGCGATCCTGGTGGTGGCCGTCGTCGCCGGGGCGTTCTCGTTCATGACCGCCTTCGACGAAGCCAACGAATTGCAGGACGACGTGCTGCGGCAGGTCGCCGCGCTGGTGGACCGGCAGGGCCTGCCCGCGTCAGGCGAGAGGCTCGACAGCCGTCCTGCGGATGGCGATGAGGAGTCGCGCGTCCTCGTGCAGCGACTAGGCACCGTGGCGCTTGACCGCCGGCCCGTCGATGCCGGTGGCCCACTCTTGTTGCCCGACTCGCTTGCCGACGGACTGCAGACGCAGACCGTCGATGGCGAGAAGTTCCGTGTGCTGGTGCGCACACGCCCGACGGGGGAGCGATTCGTCGTGGCTCAGGAGTCCGGCTTTCGGGACCAGATCGCGCGCGACGGGGCCCTGCGGACTGTGCTGCCCTTCCTGGTGCTCGTGCCCATCCTGCTGGTGATCACCGCCGACCTCGTGAGAAAGGTCTTCCGCCCGGTGACGGCCCTGGCCGCGGAGATCGATCGTCGGCAGCGGGCGGATCCTCACCCGGTCGACCTGACGCCCCTGCCGATTGAGGTCCGTCCCTTCGCGGTGGCGATCAACGGCCTGCTCGAACGGGTCAGGGACTCGATGGCGGCACAGCAGCGTTTCGTGGCCGACGCCGCGCACGAGTTGCGCTCACCGATGACCGCTCTGTCACTGCAAGCCGAGCGCTTGGCGCAGGCAGATCTGGAGGAGGTTGCTGCGTCACGACTGGCTGACCTGCGCCGAGGCATTGACCGATCGCGTGGCCTGCTGGAACAGATGCTGGCGCTGGCCAAGGCCCAGTCCGAGCCCCAGGCCACGCCTGCGACGGCCAGCTTGGTGCGAGTGGTGACGGACGTGCTGCAGGACCTGATGCCTTTGGTCGATGCCAAGGCCATCGACATCGGTGTGTCGGCGGTGGACGACGTGATCGTTCCGGTCAGCGAACTGGAGGCAACGCTGATCGTCCGCAACCTGGTCGATAACGCCATCCGCTACACACCCCCTGGAGGGCGCGTCGACATCGCGATCGAACAGCGCGAGGGCGAGGGCGAGGGCGAGGTCGTGTTCGTCGTTCGCGACAGCGGCGCCGGTCTCTCTCCCGACGAGATCCAGCGGGTCTTCGATCCCTTTTATCGCGTTCCCGGGTCCGGCCAGCCGGGATCCGGGCTTGGACTCACCATTGTCAAGGCAGTGGCGGACCGCCACGGATTTCGCCTGTCGGCTTCGAGTGGCGCGAGCGAGAACTTTCCTGGGCTGTCGGTGGAAGTCCACCTTGCAACGAGCGCCGCTGGCCGATATCCACAGAATCCATTTCCCGGAGAAAACTCATGAATTCACTGACAAAGCATCGCTACGACACCATCAGCATGAGCCTGCATTGGCTTGCGGCGATCGCAGTTGTGGCGGCATTCGCGTTGGGGCCTGGAGACTTTGGCCGCCTGGCCGACAGCGGCGTCGATCCTGGAACGCGGCTCGACATCGTGGCGCACGAGTCGATCGGCCTGTTCGTGTTCCTGCTCACGGCCGTCCGCCTGGTCTGGGTCGCCGTGCGGCCTGCGCCGCCGTCTGCGACGGGACCCGATTGGTCGAACGTGGCGGCGGTTGCGGTGCGGATCGTACTTTGGATCCTGCTCCTGGCCACGCCGGTGACGGCGCTACTCACACTTGCTGGAGATGGCCGGCCCTTGACGCTGCTCGCGGGTCTGCGCTTGGACGCCATCCCCTTGGTTGGCCGATGGGCTCTGACCCAATGGACCGACTGGGGCGAGGTCCACACCTTTCTGGGCGACGCGATTCTCTGGATTGCTGGCCTGCACGCGGCGGCGGCGCTCGTGCACCACTTCATCTGGCGCGACAACGTGCTGAAGTCGATGCTGCCGCGGCGTCGCGCCTGACTGTGACCTCGGGCAGGCGCGCGGCACGCAGGTGTATGGCCATGCGGCAATCAATCGGTCAAACTGAATCGACAGGCCGTCGTTTGCACTCCTTGCAACTCATTCACGCGACGTCCGCCGACCTCGGAAACCGCATAACCATCCGGACCATCCGGTCCCGTGACGTTGCCGCGATGTCGCCACCGTGCGCTTCAACGATGGCCTTGGTGATCGACAGGCCCAGTCCGGCGCCTTCGGACGCCGGATGCGCCCGCGAGGGGTCGCCACGGAAGAAGCGATCGAACAGGCGTGGGAGCGCCGTCGGATCGATGTCATTGGACGTGTTCGCCACGCTGATGGACACGCCGGCTTCACTGGCCACGATCACCACGGTCACGGGGCTGCCTGGATCACCGTGCCGCACCGCGTTGGACAGCAAGTTGCTGACCGCACGGCGGAACATGAGGCGGTCACCATCGATCTCGCCATCGCCAGTGACGCTGAGCCGGATGCCCTTTTCCTCCGCCACCGCGTCGTAGAAGTCCAGCAGGGCCTGTATTTCCTGTGCCGCAGAGAACCGCTCGCGGTTCGGCAAGGGCATGCCGCGTTCGGCCTTGGCGAGGAACAGCATGTCGGCCACCATGCGGGCCATGCGCTCCAGTTCCTCGGCGTTGGAGGCCAGGATGTTGAAGTAGGTGGGGGCATCGCGCTTGGTGGACAGCGCGACTTGCGTCTGCGTGAGCAGGTTGCTGATCGGGGTGCGCAGTTCGTGCGCCAGGTCCGAAGAGAACTCCGCCAAGCGGCGGTAGTCATCGCGCAGGCGGTCCAACATGCCGTTGAGTTCGGCCGCCAGGTCGGCCATCTCGATGGGCACGGCGGCCACGGGCATCCGCTCGTTGAACTGGTGGCCCGACACGGCCGCCGCCCTGGCACGCATCGCCCGCAATGGCGCCAGCCCCTGGTGCGCGGCCAGCCAGCCCAGCAGGCCACTGACCGCCACGGCCAGCAAGGCGTACAGCAGCAGCGTGCGGCGCAGTTCGGCCAGGAAGTGCTCGTGGTGCTCGGTGTCGATGGCGGCCAGCACGTCGAGGGCACCGCTCTTGTCGTAAGCCGGAGTCACCTGGAAGCCGATCGCCCGGTACTCCCTGCCTTCCGATGCCCAGTGCCGAAGTCGAAGTCCGGCCTCGCCGGCTGTCGAGGGGATCGCTGGCTGAAGAAGACCGGGAGATTGGAAACCTCGCGACTGGTACAGCACGTCGCTCCGCGCGTCCTTCACCACCACGTACAAGTCGTGATGGTGGCTCAACGCTTCGTTCAAGCGCCACTTGGTGTCCTCGATCGAGTTTGCGCTCCGTACGATGTCCTCGATCAGGTGCTGCTTGTCCTGCAGCGTGCCGCGGTCCAGGTCGACGAAGTGCCGCGCCGTCGCCTGGATGAAGACCCAACCCAGGCCGAACACCACCGCTGCGGCCAGCACCGTGAAGAAGATCGTCAGGCGCTGTGTCAGCGACAGGGCGCGCAGCATCAGCGGCGCCCGGCCGCCCGAAGGCGCCGATGCGCCCCCGTGGGGGGCAGTGAACGCAGTGAGCGTGGGGGTGCCATATCAGGGCTCCTCGGGCGCTTCGAGCACGTAGCCCATGCCGCGCACCGTGTGGATCAGCTTCACCTCGTGACCTTCATCGATCTTCACGCGCAGGCGGCGCACGGCCACCTCGATGACGTTGCTGTCGCTGTCGAAGTTCATGTCCCAGACCTGCGAGGCGATGAGCGAGCGCGGCAGCACCTCGCCATGACGACGCATCAGCAACTCCAGCAAGCCAAAGTCCTTGGCGGTCAGGTCGATGCGCCGGCCGGAACGGTGTACGCGACGCCGCAGCAGGTCCAGTTCCAGGTCGGCTACGTGCAGCGTGGTGCTTTCGGCGCCACCGCGGCCACGCCGCAGGATGGTCCGCACGCGAGCCAGCAGTTCGGCGAACGAGAACGGCTTGACCAGGTAGTCGTCGGCGCCCAGCTCCAGGCCTTTGACGCGGTCCGTCACCTCGTCACGCGCGGTGAGGAAAAGCACCGGCATCTGCAGCCCCCGGCCACGCAGCGACTGCAGCACCTGCCAGCCGTCGAGGCCGGGAAGCATCACGTCCAGGATCACCAGGTCGTAGAAGCTCTGCAACGCCAGGTTCAATCCCTCGGCGCCGTCCTGTGTCCAGTCGACCACGAAGCCTGCTTCGCTCAAGCCTTGGCGAAGGTACTCACCGGTCTTGGGTTCGTCTTCGACGAGCAGAATCTTCACGGGCGCGAGCCTCTTGCAGGACAGTGGACAGTTTCACAGAGTTCGAGCGACCTGATAGCCAGATAACAAAAATGTAAACACCAGCTCAGCTTGATGTCGGGTCCCGGTTCTGAGAATGCCTCCAGAGTCATCTGTGAACTCTGAAGAGGCCTCATGCCAAACCCCACCCAAGAATCTCTGCGGCAGTTGGTGCTCTCCGGCATCCTGCTGTTGCTGACCGGAACGGCCATGGCTCAGCCCGCCGCCGATGCGGCGCAGCCGTCACTGCCGAGCAAGCTGCAGTACGTGTCGCCGCTGCGGGCCTACAAACCCTATGCCGACCAGCCGGTCGAGTCGTGGCGCGAGGCCAACGACCGCGTCGGCCGCATTGGTGGCTGGCGTGCCTACGCCAAGGAAGCCCAGACCGGCGAACCCGCGAAGGAAGCGCCCCAGGACCCCGTCAAAGCGCCGGCACCCGCTGCTGATCCCCGCGCTGGGCACCACAAGGGAGCCAAGCCATGAGGCGGTTGCTCGGAAGCGCCCGGGTTCGACTTGTGCTGACCGGTGTGGCCATGGCCGCGCTGACTGGCTGCGCGAGCGTCACGGCCGACCAGACCATGGTCCGCGTGAACGACGAAGCGACCGGCTTCACGGAAGGCCGCCTGGCTTTGGCGCGCAGCGACGACGAGCGCCAGAAGCGCGCTGCCACTGCCAGCCAGTTGTTGGCTGCGCCGGTGGGTCAGCGCGAGGCCGTGCAACTGGCCTTGGTCAACAGCCCTGCGCTGCAGGCCTTGCTGGCCCAGGGTTGGGCGGACTCGGCCGATGCCGCACAGAGCGGACGCATCACGAACCCGCTCTTCAGTTTCGAGCGCCTGGTGGCTGGGGACTCGCTGGACATCGGGCGGTCGCTCGCCTTCGGCCTGCTCGACGTGTTGTCGTTGCCAGCTCGGCAAGGCGTGGCCAGCCGCCGCATCGAACAGTCGCAGTTGCGTCTTACCGGTGACGTGGTTGACCAAGTGACCCAGGTCCGCCAATCCTGGGTGCGTGCGGTCGCTGCAGCGCAAAGGCTCAAGTACGCCCAGCAAGTCTTTGAAAGCGCCGAGGCGAGTGCCGAACTGGCGCGCCGCATGCAGTCGGCGGGCAACTACAACCGCCTGACGCGGGCGCGCGAGCAGTCCTTCTACGCCGACGCTGCCACGCGGTTGGCCACCGCCACGCATCAGGCCACGGCCACGCGCGAAGACCTGGTGCGCCTGCTTGGGCTGGATGAAGCACAGGCTCAGGCGCTGTCGCTGCCCGAGCGCCTGCCCGACCTGCCCAAGCAGGCCATGGAGCCGCGGGCCGTGGCTGCGACGGCGACCCGGGGCCGTCTTGACATTCGCCTCGCTCAGGCGGCGTTAGAGGCCTCCGCCAAGGCCCAGGGGCTGAACAAGGTGGCGAGCTTCACCGACATCGAACTCACCGCGCGCCGGAACACGGCGTTCGACAACGCGGCAGGTACCCGCAGCACTGCGCGCGGCTACGAGGTCGGTGTGCGGTTGCCGGTCTTCGACTGGGGCGGCATGCAGCGCGACGCCTGGAGCGCCCGCACGCTGGCGGCGGCCAACCAGCTGGAAGCCACGGTTCGCACGGCAGGCTCGAACCTGCGCGAGAGCTACTCGGCCTACCGCACGGCCTACGACATCGCGCGCCACCACCGCGACGAGGTGCTGCCTCTGCGCAAGGTGATCGCCGACGAGAACCAACTTCGCTACAACGGCATGCTGATCGGCGTCTTCGAGCTGATGGCCGATGCCCGCGACCAGGTCAGCACGGTGATGGCCGCCATCGACGCCGACCAGCAGTTCTGGCTCGCAGATGCCGCGCTGCAGGCGTCTGTGATCGGGCGCCCCACCAACACCAGCCTCACGGCGACCGCCAGCGCGTCCAGCGGTGGCGGCGCTGCCGGCCACTGAGCCCGGCCCCAGGTCGACCTCCAAGGATTGTTCATGTCGTCGAGAAGAGAGTTCTTCAAGTTCGCGGGCATCGCAGGCGGTGCCGTGGCCGCCAGCGCGGCGAGCCGCGTGGCCCTGGCCGCTTTGCCGGAGCCGGTGATACAGACCAAGCCGGACACCATGCCGCCGCTGGTCCCATCGACCGGCCAGCCCTACAACCCCGTGGTCACGCTCAACGGCTGGACGCTGCCCTGGCGCATGAACCAAGGGGTCAAGGAATTCCACCTGGTGGCCGAGCCGGTGGTGCGCGAGATGGCACCGGGCTTCAAGGCCCATCTGTGGGGCTACAACGGCCAGAGCCCGGGTCCGACCATCGAGGTGGTCGAGGGCGACCGCGTGCGCATCTTCGTCACCAACAAGCTGCCCGAGCACACCAGTGTCCACTGGCACGGCCAGCGACTGCCCAACGGCATGGACGGTGTGTCGGGCCTGACCCAGCCCGCGATCCAGCCGGGCAAGACCTTCGTCTACGAGTTCGTGGCGCGGCGGCCCGGCACTTTCATGTACCACCCGCACGCCGACGAGATGACGCAAATGGCGATGGGCATGATGGGCTTCTGGATCACGCATCCGAAGGCCCGGCACCCGTTGATCGATGAGGTGCAGCGCGACTTCTGCTTCCTGCTGAACGCCTACGACATCGATCCGGGCAGCTACACGCCCAAGACGATGACGATGCTGGACTTCAACCTGTGGTCGTGGAACAGCCGCGTCTTCCCCGGCATCGACTCGCTGAACGTGCGC
Organism: Piscinibacter defluvii; assembly: GCF_004011805.1. Classification (GTDB taxonomy): domain Bacteria; phylum Pseudomonadota; class Gammaproteobacteria; order Burkholderiales; family Burkholderiaceae_C; genus Piscinibacter; species Piscinibacter defluvii. Next base: position 29,680 of record NZ_RCHJ01000025.1, on the reverse strand, counting down.
TTGAACGACAGGGTGCGCATCCGCATTGGCAACCTGACGATGACCAACCACCCGATCCATCTGCATGGCCACGAGTTCGTCGTCACGGGCACGGATGGGGGGCCGACACCCAAGGCCGCGCGCTGGCCGGAGGTGACGACCGACATCGCCGTCGGGCAGATGCGGCAGGTCGACTTCCTCGCCGACGAAGAAGGCGACTGGGCCTTCCACTGCCACAAGAGCCATCACACGATGAACGCCATGGGACACAACGTGCCCACGCTCATCGGGGTCGATCACCGCGGCATCCCCAAGAAGATCAACAACCTGATCCCCGACTACATGGTGATGGGCGAGCGCGGCATGGCCGACATGACCGAGATGGAAATGCCCATACCCGACAACACCGCACCGATGATGACGGGCGAAGGCCCGTTCGGCTCGGTGGAAATGGGCGGCATGTTCAGCGTGCTCAAGGTCCGCCGCGACCAGAAGGCGGGCGACTACAAGGACCCCGGCTGGTTCAAGCACCCGGAGGGTACCGTGGCCCACGAATACACCGGGCCGCTCACGGAGCCTGCGCGCTTCAAGTCCGAGGGCGGGCAGTCCATGCCGCGCGCGGTCATGCCGGCGCAGCCCACCGAAGTCCAGGTACGCAAACCCACGTCCCACAGCGGTCACTGAGTGGCCGCCATCCTGCCAATCGAATCAACAAGGAATGCCTTCATGAATCATCAGGTCAAATCCATTCGCCGCCTCCTCGCCGTTGCCGCGGTGTGTCTGTCGACCGGCGCGTTTGCCGGTGGCAACCACGCGGGCGGCCACGACCATGGCGACGACGCCATCGGCAAGCCGGGCGTCGCTGCCAAGGTGACGCGCACCATCACCGTCGAGATGAGCGACGCGATGCGCTACACCCCCTCGGACATCCAGGTCAAGCAAGGCGAGACGGTGCGCTTGGTGGTCAAGAACCTTGGCCAGGTCAAACACGAACTCAGCCTGGGCACCGAGAAAGAACTGCTGGAACACCTGGAGGTGATGAAGAAGTTCCCCGACATGGAGCACGACGAGCCCAGCAAGCTGAGCCTCGCCCCCGGCAAGCAGGGCGAGATCATCTGGCAGTTCACCAAGGCGGGAACCGTGAACTTCGCCTGCCTGATGCCTGGCCACTACGAGGCCGGCATGAAGGGCGCCGTCAAGGTCAGCAAGAAGTGAACTTGCGGCTTCGAGCGCTCGTGTCCGTCCGCAAGGGCACGAGGGCAGCCCCGCTCTCTACTCACCATTGAGGAAGTCATCAACATGATCAAGCAAGTTCTGGCCATCTCTGCCCTCGCCTTCGCTGCCGCGCTGCCTGTGAGCAGCTTCGCTCAGGCCACCATGGACCACAGCAAGATGGACATGTCCAAGCCGGCCACCATGACGGACGGCGAGGTGAAGAAGGTCGATCAGGAGGCCGGCAAGGTCACCATCAAGCACGGCGACATCAAGCACCTGGACATGCCCGGGATGACCATGGTCTTCACCGCCAAGGACAAGGGCATGCTCGCGTCGCTGAAGGCCGGCGACAAGGTCAAGTTCATGGTGGTCAACGAAGGCGGCAAGATGATCGTGACCGACATCCAGCCCGCCAAGTAGGCAAGCCGGCGCTTCACCGCACGCGCCGCCGAGAGGCCTTACGAGTTTGAGGGACTGCCGATGAGACTGCACTTCTGGATCGGCGCCATGATCGGGCTCGCCGTCGCATTGCCCGCTGCGGCGCGGGCCGAGGTGATCGACATCACTTGGGACGCCGCTGGCCGCTTCGAGAGGCAGCTTGCGGTTGCGCCTGGGCAATTTGCCGAGATCTGCGGCAAGTTGAACCCGCCCGACGACCTGCAGTGGCAGTTCTCGGCCAATGTGCCGCTGAACTTCAACATCCACTACCACGAGGGCAAGGCGGTGAAGTTCCCGGCCAAGCAGGATGGTGTGGCCAAGGGCAGCGGCAAACTCGGCGTCGAGATTCAGCAGGACTACTGCTGGATGTGGACCAACAAGTCCACCAAGGAGTCGACCTTGCGAGTCACTCTACAGCGGCCATAGACGTAAGGCGCCCCGCTGCCCGCACCAGGTGAACTCGGCGTCGACCAATGCTCTGCACCTAGGACTTTGCGCCTCGTCGCCGCCGTCCCAGGCCGCCGCCAGGCGAACGCTGTGGGATCTCCGCAGCATGCGCGTCCACTGGCCGGCTGTCTGCAAGTTGCCGTTGTTCGCGTCCGCCAGCGCGGGCGTGACGATGACGATGTCCTTGCGCTGCACGAACCGAGGTTACCGCGCCGACTAGGTCAGTGGCTGTGCCGGTGGTGCGCGTCGGGAAAGTGCTCGTGTGCGTGGGTCAGGGGCTCGTGGCGATGCGGGTGCGAATGACTCCCGGCCACGGGTCCCTGCGCGTGCTCGTGTTGGTGGTGCATGTCGTGTTCATGCTCATGCTCGTGTTCCAACGCTTCGTGCCCATGCATGTGCCCATGCCGCTCGCTGAGGTGCAGCCAAACGCCCAGCGCCATCAGCACGCCGGCGACGAGCAGGGCTGGAGTCACGGTCTCTCCAAGCAACAAGACCGCCAGCACAGCGCCGAAGAACGGCGCCACCGAGAAGTACGCTCCAGTGCGCGCGGTACCCAGATGCCGCAGCGCGACGACGAACAGCGTCAGGCTGACGCCGTAGGAGACGAAGCCCAGCACGGCAGAACCGGCCAACATGCTGAATGACGGCAGCTTGGCGCCCGACGCCAGTGCGATGGCCAGGTTCATCGATCCAGCTGCCAAGCCCTTGACCATCGCCACCCAGGTGGCGTCGGCCAACGAGACCTTGCGCGTGAGGTTGTTGTCCAGGCCCCAGGCCAGGCAGGCGCCCAACACCGCGAGCGCAGGCCACAGTGCGCCGAATTGCGCTTCGCCCGGCCAGCTCAGCACGGCGGCGCCGGCCACAATGGCCAGCATCCCCAGGGCGATGCGCCGGTCGAAGTTCTCCTTGAAGGCGAACCAGGCCAGCAGTGCGGTGAACACGCCCTCGGCGTTAAGCAGAAGCGACGCGCCGGAGGCTGGCATGGCCGACAGGCCGGACATCAGCAGCACCGGCCCCACCACGCCACCCGCAAGCACCGCGCCCGCCAGCCACGGCCACTCGCCGGGTTCCAGATTCGCCGAGGGTGCCCTCCGCAGCAACCGCAGCAGCGCAAGCCCGAGACCGGAGCCCAGGTACAACAGGCCGGCAAGCGTCCACGGTCCGACACCGGCCATGAGTGCCTTGGCCAGCGGTGTACCGGCGCCGAAGAGTGCCGCGGCGAGCAGCGCGGCGCCCACGCCGGCCGGAAGCTTGCCGGCGGTTGGCTTCTGAACGGGATCGCGCGAAGTCACGGTCGCAGTATCACCCTCGCTCACCGGGCCGCCACGTCGGCCACGAGCCGTGCCTTGAGCGCTCGCTCTCGGATCGCGGCTTCTGACTCGGTGGCCCACTCGTAAGTGCTCTTCCAGGACCAGACCGTGCCGTCGATCCTGACGAAGCGCACATCACCGGCCTGACCCGTAATGGTCGTGCTCTGGCGTTTGCCCTCGAACTCGAAGGCTATCGTGTGGGCGCCCGGCTTGAACTTCATGCGCACCATCGTGTCGGGCAGGGTCTCGATCGCGGGGCCGTTGTCAGCCTGGACCTTCACGAAGTTGCGGCCGTCGCCCCAATTGCGGCGCACGACGTACACGGTCAGGGCGCTCGGGTCGGGCACGAAACGCTTCGCCTCGGCGTCCGCATTGAGGCTCGGCACCGGCGCGCTGGTGCACGCGATGACCCGTCCCTTGTTGGTCTTGTAGCAATGCGGGACTTCCGCCGCAGGATCGGGCGGAGGCGGTGTTGCGCAGCCGGCGAGCGCGGCGACGGCGGCGAGGACGGGGAACAGGTGAAGGCGCGAAGGGTTCATGATGAAGTCTCCGTGGTGGTCGTTGGGGGTGTTTCAGCGATCGGTCGTCCGGTCCGATCCGGGCCACAGGAGCCCGGCGTCGATCTGCAGCCGGTACCGCGCTCGCAGGGCTTCCGCCCGTGCGGCGTTGGCCGTGGTGGCCGCCTCCAGCGCCTGGCGCCTGACAAGCAGCAGCGCCTGTACATCGGCCTCGCCCGCGGTGTAGGCCTTCTGCGTCAGTCGCGCCGTCTCGCGCGCAGTGGCGGCCGCCTGCTCGGCCAGGCGCCAGCGCTCGACACTGCCGATGGCGTCCTGGACCTGGCCGGACACCAGCAGTTCGAGCTCGCGGCGCTGCCGGTCCAGGGCCGCGCGAGCGACCTCGACCTGCTTCAGTGCTTCGCGCGAGGCCTGCTCGCGGTAGTTGCCGCCCAAGGGAATGCTCAGGCTGATGCCGACGACCCGTTCGGTGCGCGAGGCTTCCGACGAGGTGAACACACCCACGGTCGGGTCCGGCGTGCGGTCAGCCCGAACGCGGTCGGCCGTCAGCTCGGCCTTGCGCAGACCCTGCTCCGCAGCTTTCAGCAAGGGGTGCGCGTCGAGCACACGCGCGCGCCACTGTGCCTCGTCGCCCTCCAGCGCCACCGGATCCGGCAGTGGCTGCGGCTGGGCCGGCAAGGTCGGGTAGCGGATCTTCAGTGCGGCCAGGGCCTTGGCCTCGGCCGTGGCGGCTGTGGCGACCTGTTGACGGGCCTGGGCAACGTCGCCCTGGGCCACATTGAGTTCCAGCCGCGAGGCATCGCCCGCCTTCTGGCGCAGCGTGACGTTGCGCTGGTTCTCTTCGGTCGCACGCACCTGCTCGTCCAGCGATTCCCGGGCCTGGCGCGCCGCGAGCCAGTCGATCCAGGTGTCGAGCAGGGTGCGCGCGGCCTCGACGCGCGCAGCGGCCAGCTGCGCGCGTGCCAGGTCCTCCGTGGTCTGGCCTAGGCGTCGATCGAGGCCCGCCTTACCGGCGATGCGGATCGGCCGTTCGATCTGCATCGACCATTCGTTGGAGTTCGTGCCGCCGTCGATGCGGCGGCGCTGCGCGGCGGCGCCCACGGTCCACTCGTGGGGGCCGGTCTCCAGCATGGCCGCGCTATGGCGGGAAGCCTCCAGAGCACGCAGGGCCTGCAAGACGGCAGGATCCTGTTCGATGGCCGCGCGCGCCAGTTCAGCGCTGGGCAACTCCGTCGGCGAGGCCGCGCCGGCGGCCGAGGCCAGCGACCAGGCCAGGCCCAGGCTGAGCGCCACCGCGCGGGCGATGAGAACGAGTCGTGGGGGGTTCATTTGATTTCTCCTGCCTGGGTCAGCGAGGTGACCCAGTAGCGCAGCCCCGTGCCGGCAAAGCCGGTGCGCAGTGCTGCGAGCAATTGATCCAGTTCGTCGTGCTTGACCAGGATCTGGACCTGCACCGAGCGGCTGCGCCCCATCACCTGCTCGGTGCTGCTGAGGCGGCCATGCGCGGTGCCGTGGCTGAAGGTGGCTGTGCTGGTGAAGACCTCGTTGCCCGCAACCTCGAGCAGCGTGTCCAGCAGCTTCTCTTCGATCTCGGGCGGGCTCACCAGAGTGAGGCAGTGACTAGGCATGGTTGAGCTCCTTGGCGTCGGCGGCTGCGGCGAACGACTGGCCGAACCTCAGATAAAGGATGGGCAGCAGGATCAGGGTCAACGCGGTGGCCGTGATGAGCCCGCCGATGACGACGATGGCCAGCGGGCGCTGTATCTCCGACCCGGGGCCGGTGGCGAACAGCAGCGGGATCAGGCCGAAGGCCGTGATCGAGGCCGTCATCAGCACCGGCCGCAGGCGTCGCTTGGCGCCCTGCACCACGCTCTCGCGCAGGGACAGGCCCTCGGCGTGCAACTGGTTGAAGTAGCTCACCAGCACCACGCCGTTGAGCACCGCGATGCCCAGCAGCGCGATGAAGCCGACCGAGGCCGGCACCGACAGGTACTCGCCCGTCACCCACAGCGCGACGATGCCGCCGACCAGCGCGAACGGGATGTTGCTGAGCACCAGCAACGCCTGGCGCACCGAGCCGAAGGTGGTGAAGAGGATGACGAAGATGAAGGCCAGCGACAGCGGCACCACCAGCGTCAGCCGCGCGGCGGCGCGCTGCTGGTTCTCGAACTGCCCGCCCCAGGCGACGCGGTAGCCGGTGGGCAGCTTGACCGCCTGCGCCACCTTGGCCTTGGCCTCCTCGACGAAGCCGACCAGGTCGCGGCCGGTGACGTTGGCGATCACCACGCTGTAGCGGCTGCCCATCTCGCGGTCGATCTTCACCGGGCCGCTGGCGCGCTCCATGCGGGCCAGCGTGCGCAGCGGCACGCTCTGGCCATCGGGCGCCGTGATGCGCAGCGCCTCGAATTCGGCCGGCGAGATGCGCACGGCGTCCGGCCCGCGGATCACGATCGGCACGCGCTTGCTGCCGTCGATCACGCTGCCGGCGCGCTGGCCTTCGATCTGCACGCGCAGCGCGTCCTGCACGTCCTCCACCGACAGGCCGTGGCGACCCGCAGCGAGGCGGTCGACGATGACACGCAGGTACTGCACGCCGTCGTTCTCCACCGTGTAGACGTCCTGGTTGCCCGGCACCTCCTTGATCTGCTTCTCGATCTGTGCGGCCAGCTCGTTGAGCGTGCCCAGGTCGGGGCCGAAGACCTTGATCGCGACGTCGCCGCGCACGCCGATGATCATCTCGGAGACGCGCATGTCGATCGGCTGGGTGAAGCTGTAGGCCACGCCGGGCAGCCCGTCGAGCACCTTGCGGATCTTGTCCTGCAGAGCCTCCTTGCTCTCGAACTGCCAGTCCGCGCGCGGCTTGAGCACGAGAAAGGTGTCTGTCTGGTTCAGGCCCATCGGGTCGAGGCCGATCTCGTCCGAGCCGGCGCGGGCCACGACGCCGGTGATCTCCGGGATCTGGCTCATCAGCGCCTGGTGGATGCGCAGGTCCAGCGCCGCGGTCTGATCAAGGCTCACCGACGGCAGCTTCTCGATGCCGACGATGATGTCGCCCTCGTCCATCGTGGGCATGAAGGTCTTGCCCACCAGCAGGTAGACGCCCGCCGCACCCGCCAGCATGGCGCCGGCGATCAAGAAGACCAACTTCTGGCGCTTCAACGCGAAGGCCAGCGTGGGTTCGTACAGGTGGCCCAGCAATCGCGGCAGCCACGGGTCTTCATGCGCCACCTTCTTCAGCAGGTAGGACGCCAGCACCGGGATCACCGTCAGCGACAGCAGCAGCGAGCTGGCCAGCGCGAACACGATTGTCAGCGCCACCGGCACGAAGAACTTGCCCTCCAGGCCCTGCAGCGTCAGCAGCGGCAGAAAGACCACCACGATGATCAGGATGCCGGCCGCCACGGGAACAGAGACTTCGCGCACGGCGCGGAACACGACGTGCAGGCGCGGCAGCTTCTCGGCGCTCTTGTCGTGCCCCAGATGCTGGACCACGTTCTCGACCACCACCACGGCGGCGTCGACCAGCATGCCCAGCGCGATCGCCAGGCCGCCCAGGCTCATCAGGTTGGCCGACATGCCGGTCGTGCGCATCAGGATGAAAGTGGCCAGGGCCGACAGCGGCAGCACCATCGCCACGGTCACCGCCGCGCGCAGGTTGCCGAGGAAGGCGCCGAGCAGCACCAGCACCAGCACGGTGGCCTCGAGCAAGGCCTTGGACACGGTGCCGACCGCCTTCTCGACCAGGCTGGCGCGGTTGTAGAAGACCTTCAGCTCGATGCCCTTGGGCAAGGTGGGCTTCAGTTCCTCCAGCTTCTGCGTGACTCCTTCGACCACCTTCTGCGCGTTGGCGCCGGCCAGGCCGAGCACCAGGCCCTCCACAGCCTCGCCCTTGCCGTCCTTGGTGACCACGCCGTAGCGGGTGACGCTGCCGTCGCGCACCGTGGCGATCTCGCCGAGCCGCACGGTCTCGCCCTTGTCGGCCTTCACCACCACGGCGCGCAGATCGTCGGCGTCGCGCAGACTGCCTTCGGCGCGCACCAGCAGCACCTCGTCTCCCTCGCCCAGCCGGCCGGAACCGTCGTTGCGGTTGTTGGCTTCGATCGCGGCCTTGACCTGAGCAGTCGAAATGCCGACGGCGGCGAGCTTGACCGGGTCGGGCAGCACCTCGAAGCTTCGCACCTTGCCGCCCAGCGCGTTGACGTCGGCCACGCCTGCGACCGAGCGCAGTGCGGGCCGGATGACCCAGTCGAGCAGGTTGCGCCGGTCCTCGAGGGAGTAGCCCTCGCCCTCGACCGTGAACATGAACATCTCGCCCAGCGGCGTCGTGATGGGCGCCATGCCGCCGCTGATGCCCGCCGGCAGTTCGCCGGTGATACCCGAGAGACGCTCCGAGACCTGCTGGCGCGCCCAGTAGATGTCGGTGCCGTCCTCGAAGTCGATCGTGACGTCCACGATGCCGTACTTGGATACCGAGCGCAGCATGCGCTGCTTCGGGATGCCCAACATCTCGACCTCAATCGGCAGCGCGATGCGGCTTTCGATCTCCTCGGGCGTCATGCCCGGGGCTTTCATGATGACCTTGACCTGGGTGCTGGAAACGTCGGGAAAGGCGTCGATCGGCAGGTTCTTGAACGAGAGCCAGCCAGCCCCCATGAGCAGCAGCCCCGCCAGCAGCACGAACAGCCGCTGGGCGAGCGCGAATTGAACGAGTCGGGCCAGCATCTCAGTTGCTCCCGCCCTTGCCGAGCCAGGCCGCCTTGAGCGCTATCACCGAAGTGACTGCGATCTCCTGGCCGACCCTGAGCCCACCGGCCACCAGAAGCGACTGCCCCGCACCGGCCTGCACGGTGACCGGCGTGGCCACGAAGCCCTGTGGCGTGCGCACAAAGACGTAGGCCTTGTCGTCCTGGCGCGCCACGGCGGGCACCGGCACGGCCCAGCCCTCGGCGGCCGCGAAGGGCACGCGCACCTGCAGGGCTTCGCCGATGCGCAGCCCCGCTGCACCTCGGGTCACCTCGGCGCGCAGCGTCACGGTCTGGCTGTCGGAAACGATCGGCCCGAAGCCCACGGCGCGTGCCTCAAGTTCCCGTTCGACACCGGTCAGTGCGGCGCCTTTGAGCGCCACCTGCGACTGGCGATCCACTGGAATCTGCAGGTCCAGCCACAGCTTGCGCGTGTCGGCCACGCGCAGCAGCGCATCCGCCGCCTGGACACGCTGGCCCGGCTTCACGTCGATCTTCGTGACGACCCCGGCGCCGCGGGCGCGCAGGAGCAGCGCGTCCTGCATAGCGCCGCCGTCGGCCACGCCGCGAATCAGCGCCGGATCGGCCCCCGCCAGGCGCAGCGCAGCCTCGGCATGGCTCTGTCGGGCGCGATCTTCCGCCGCTGCGGCCTCGGCTTCCTGCACGCGGCGCTCGGGCACGATGCCGTCGGCCAGCAGGCCGCGCTCACGCGCCAGCGTCTTCTGCGACAACCGGGCCTTGGACGCAGCCTCCGTCAGACGCAATTGCAGCTCGCCGAGCTCGGGGCTGACCAAGCGCACCAGCGGCTGCCCGGGCTTGACGGACTCGTTCTCGGTGACCAGCAGGCGGTCGATGCTGCCGGCCAGCGTGGCGCTGAGCACCGATTCCTGGGCCGGCGGCAACACCACACGCGCCGGGTAGGCCAGTCCGGTGATCGGCGAGGGCTTGTCCAACCGCTGCAACTGGATGCCGAGGGCCTGCATCTGCGCGGGCGAGACCTTGAACTCGTCGGCGGCGCGCAGGGGCAGCGCTGCAGTCAGAGTGGCAAGAAGAATGGCGGCGCGCGCGAGCGCCGGCCGCGAGGGGCGATGAGGCATGAGAACTCCACGAAGGTTCGGCGCGCCTCATGGCGCGCCGCTGAAAGCGGTACGAGGGGGGCTTTCAGGCGCGCACGGGGGGCGCGCGACCGTCGGGAGGTCGGCTCAGCGGGACCGGCCGGGCTGGACGGTCCAGCGCCAAGGCCAGACGCCACGTCCTTTCAGGCACAGGGGCCAGTTGTGCGAACCATGCGGCCACCGTCCAGCAGATTGCAGGCGCGGCGGCGTCGGGGCCGGCGTCTGTTGCTTGCACGGAGGCACCAGGAACGCTGCGTGGCCCACCCGACGCATGATGCGCCGTTGGCCCATCGCCGTCATCGTCCTCGTCGAGGTCGAGCCCCGCATGGTGATCGGCCTGCGAGTGTCCTGACGACGTGCCCACGGCATCAACACCGGCATCGTGATGATGTCGATGCAGCGGTGCGCTGACCTGGTCGAACATCAGGAGCAGAACCAGCAACCAGCGCAGCCACCACGCCGCGTTGCGGCGTGGAAGCGTCGGGGCTGCTGGGGTGCTCATGGGGCCGGCTTAGGGTCAGAGGTACTTGGTGATGTTCTTGAACTCGCGCATGCGCGCGCGCGCCTCGGCAGGCTGGCCGAGCATGGCTTCGTCCAGGCAATGATCCAGGTGCTCGTGCACCAGGACACGCTTGGCGGCCTGAATGGCCCGCTCGACCGCCTGCAATTGCTGGGCGACGTCCGCGCACGGCCGTTCCAGTTCGATCATGCCGATCACGTTGTGAAGATGTCCATTCGCGCGTCGAAGGCGCTTGACGATGGCCGCGTAGCTTGGATGGGCGTGCACGTCTTGCATCTGCCTATCCTACCCCGGAGGATAGGAATCGGCGGACACCATTTCGTGACACCCGCCCGCTGGCTCACTTCAGCGTGAAGCGCGCGGTCGAAGCCTTGCCGGCGACCGTGACCACGGCCACGGCCTTGGTGCCCGGGCCGACCTTGAAGCTGCCGGTGGCTTCGAGCTTGTCGCCGGCCGGCTTCAGTTCGACCTCCTGCTTCTCGCTGCCGGTCAGCAGGGTGACCTTCGCGCTGGCCTTCGACACGTCGGCAGGCTTGCCGTGGTCACGCAGATGGAGTTGGATCGTCGTGGCCTTGGCGACCAGTTCGTAGTCCGTGTCCTTGACCTCGACCACGACGCCGCCGTGCATGGGCTTGTGCTCGTGGGCGTGGTCGTGCTTCTCGCCGGCCGCGTGGGCTGCTCCGGCGAGGACAAGGGCGACGGTGGCAATGAGGGCTTGCAACTTCATGGGGGTTCCTTTCGGTTGGGGCTGGGAGGGAATCGGGCTCAGAGCGCCTCGGCGTCCTTGTCGTCCATCAGCCGTTCGGCATCCTTGCGGCCGAAGAGCCAGAACATCGCGGGCGTGAGGAAGGTGTCGAGCAGGGTCGAGCTGATGAGCCCGGAGAAGATCACCACGGCCACCGGGTGCAGCACCTCGGTGCCCGGGCGCTCGGCTTCGAAGAGCAGTGGCGCCAGCGCGAAGGCCGTCACCAATGCCGTCATCAGCACCGGAGACAGACGCTCGAGCGAGCCGCGCACGATCATCCTCGTGTCGAAGCTCTCGCCTTCGAATCGCATCAGGTTGATGTAGTGGCTGACCTTCAGGATGCCGTTGCGCACCGAAATGCCGGCCAGCGTGATGAAACCCACCAGCGCCGCCACCGACAAGGGCTGGCCCGACAGCCACAGGCCGATCACCGCGCCGACCAGGGCCAACGGGATGTTCACCATGATCAACGCCGACAGCGTGGTGGACTTGTAGCGGCTGTACAGCACCACGAACATCAGCACCAGCGAGACGATCGACAGCAGGCCGACCAGGCGCGAGGCTTCCTCCTGGGCCTGGAACTGACCGCCCAGCGTGATGAAGTAGCCCTCCGGCAGCTTGGTCTCGGAGACGACCTTGCGGATGTCGGCCACGATCTCCGACAGCGCACGGCCGGAGGCGTTGGCCGACAGCACGATGCGTCGCTTGCCGTCGTCGCGGCTGATCTGGTTCGGACCGTCGCCATCCTCGATGGAAGCCACCTTCGACAACGGGATGCGGCCCGTCGGCGTCTCGATGAGGATCTGGCTCAGGCCCTCGATCGAGCGTGCCGACTCGGGCAACTTGACCACCAGCGCGAAGCGGCGTCCGCCCTCGACGATCTGCGTGATCTTCTCGCCCTCGACCAGGCTCTGCAGCGTGGCCAGCACCTGGGGCGCCGGCACCCCGTACTGCGCGGCGGCAGCGTAGTCCACGCGCACCTTGATCTGCGGCGCCAGCACCTGCTTCTCGATCTGCAGGTCGGCGATTCCGGGGATCGTTGCCAGGCGCTGACGCAGCGCATCGGCCTGGCCGCGCAGCGCATCGAGGTCCTCGCCGTAGATCTTCACCGCGATCTGTGACCGCACGCCAGAGAGCATGTGGTCGATGCGGTGCGAGATCGGCTGGCCGATCTCGATGGCTGCCGGCAGGTTGATCAGTCTCGCGCGGATGTCCGCCTTGACCTCATCCATGGAGCGCTTGAGTTCAGCCGTGGGCACGATGCCGACGTCCAGTTCGCTCACATGCACGCCCTCGGCATGTTCGTCCAGTTCGGCGCGCCCACTTCGTCGCCCGACGTGCGTCACTTCGGGCACCTGGCTGACCAGCGTTTCGGCCTGACGTGCCACCGCGGAGCTCTCCGAGAGCGTGACCCCCGGGTTGAGGCGTAGGCCGATCAGCAGCGTGCCTTCGTTGAACGGCGGCAGGAAGGTGGTCGGGAAAAAGGGCACGGCAGCCGCTGCCGCCACGACGGCCAGGCCGGCTGCAGCGAGCGCCGCCTTCGGCCTGGCCAGGACGGCCTGCAGGCTGCTGCTGTAGCGGGCCTTCAGCCATGCGAGAACCCTGGTGTCACCATGGTCCAGATTCTTCATGCGCGGTAGCAGATAGAAACTCAGGACCGGGGTGATCGTCACGGACACCACCAGCGAGGCCAGCGTCGAGACGATGAAGGCGATCCCCAGCGGAACGAACAGCTTGCCTTCCAACCCCGGCAATGCGAACAAGGGGATGAAGACCAGCACGATGATCACCGTCGCATACAAAATCGCGGAGCGAACCTCCATCGTGGCGTGGGCGACGACCTCCAGCGGATGAAGGCGTGAGTGCGGGTGCTTGGCGCGGTCTTCCTTCAACCGCCGCAGCACGTTCTCGACACCGACCACCGCGTCGTCGACGAGCCCGCCGATGGCGATGGCCAGACCGCCCAGCGTCATCGTGTTGATGGACAGCCCGAAGTAGCGGAAGACCAGCGCGGTGATGAAGATCGACACAGGAATCGCAGTGAGTGCGATCACCGTCGGTCGCAGCGTCCCGAGGAAGAAGAACAGGATCGCCGCGACAAAGACCGACGCGCCGATCAGCTTGCCCTGCAGTGTCGTGATCGAGGCCTCGATGAAACTCGCCTGGCGGAACGTGACGCGTGGCGCTTCCATTCCGGCGGGCAGGGAGGTCTTCAAGCCCGTGAGGGCGTCCTCGATCGACTTCGTCAGCGCGATGGTGTCCGCCGTCGGCTGCTTCTGGATGCCCAGGATCACGGCCGGCTTGCCTTCGAAGCCGGCATCGCCGCGCTTGATCGCTGCCGCGAACGTGACCTCCGCAATCTGGCGCAGCAGGATGGGCTGACCCCGGTTGGCACCGATCGCCAGATTCTTCAGGTCGTCCAGACGCGACGTCCGCCCGAGGTTGCGGATCAGATACTCGCGGCCGTTGAGTTCCAGGAAGCCCCCGGAGGTGTTCGCCGAAAATCCCTTGAGCGCTCCTTCCAGCTGGTCGTGCGTGATGCCGAGTTCGGCCATGCGCGCCGTGTTCGGCTGCACCTGAAACTGCCGCACCTCGCCGCCGATCGGGATCACCTGCGCGACGCCGGGCACCGAGAGCAGCCGGGGCCGCAGCACCCAGTCGGCGTACTCGCGGACGGCCATCGGGCTGATCTTCTGCGGATCGACCGGAATGGCGATCTGCATGATCTCGCCCATGATCGAGCTGATCGGTCCCATACGCGGCACGACGCCTTCGGCCAGACCTTCCTCCATCGATGCCAGCCGCTCTGCGACGAGCTGCCTCGCACGAAAGATGTCGGTGCTCCAGTCGAAGGTGACGTAAAGGAAGGACAAGCCGGCCGACGAGGTCGAGCGCACCGACTCCACGCCGGGCAGGCCGTTCATCGTCGTCTCCAGCGGGAAGGTGATCAGTTGCTCCACCTCCTCGGCGGCCATGCCGCCGGCTTCGGTCATGATGGTGACCGTCGGCTTGTTGAGGTCGGGGAACACGTCCACCGGCGTTCGGGACAGGGTGAACGCGCCGTAGGCCATCAACACGACGCTGGCGATGATCACCAGCAGCCGGTTGGCCAGGCTGCTGTCGAGGAGCCACTTGAACATGGTGGCTCCCGTCAGCGGACCTGATTGATCAGGGTCGCGCCTTGCGTGGCGACCCGATCACCGGCTTTCAGGCCCGAGGTGACGGCGACGTTCACGCCGTCCAGTGGTTCGACCGTCACTGTGCGCGGTTCGAAGCGCTCAGGCGCGGTCTTCACCCAGACGATGGTCTGGTTGGCCGGGTTCTTCATCAGCGTGGCCACCGGTACCGAGATGCCCTTGACCAGTTCCCTGCCCTGCACGACCACACGCACTGGCTGGCCCACGGCCAGTGCCGCGAGGGCCTTGCCCTGAGCGCGGAATGTCAGCGGCAGCGCCTGTTCGCGCAGGCTGCGGGCAGCGCCGACAAAAGCGAGCGGCACACGCTCGTTGCCGACCGCCAGGGTCGCACGCCCGATGCCGGCCGCAAGTGCCGGGTCGAAGGCCACGGCCTCGATGTGCAGGCGCTGCGGATCGACCACCTCGAAGACCAGCTCACGCGCATCGACCACCTGGCCAGCGACGACATGGGACGACGCGATCACGCCCGAAACCGGCGCGACCAGGGCCTCGCGCGTGGCCAGCCCCGTTCCAACGGCAGCAATGCGCTCGGCCAGGCTTTGTGCGTCGCTCTCGGCCGCCTCGATGTCCTTGCGCGGCACGGTGTCGGCGAGTTCCTTCAATCGCGCGACGCGCTTGTCGGCCAGGGACTTCGCGGCGCGCAGTTCGGCGAGTTGCGCGGCCTGGTTCGAGCGCTCGATCGGCGCGGCCGAGGGCACGACGTAGGCCAGCACCTCGCCCTTGCGCACCGTCTGGCCCGCGGTGGGCAACCCGCGCGGCCCCGGCTCGACGCGGCCGGCGTTCAGGGGTTGCACCTTGCCGCCGGCGTTCGGGTCCATCACGACCTTGCCGTTCAGTTCGAACGAGCGTGGCAGATCCTCTGCTTCGGTGGGCAGCGTGCGCACACCGAGTTGGCGCTGCGCCGGCTTGGGCAGGAAGACGCTACCGTCTGGCAAGCGTTGCGGCCCGTTCGCGCTGGGCGCAGCGGTTGGGCCGCCGTGGTCGTGGCCTTCGCCGGCCCATGCCGGCGTCGCGCCAGCCAGAAGCAGCATCAGGGCTGCAAGCGACGTAGCGGCAAGTGCCGAAAACCTGAGGATGCGATTCGGCTTCATGCGGCGGCTCCGACGCGGGTTTGACGGCTGGCCGCGACGCGGCGGCCGACGACGATCAGGACGACCAAGGCCGTGACAGCGCCTGCGGCCCAGCCGGCGTACTCCCGCCAGCTGTGCACATGTGCCGACTCGTCGGCATGTGCCCGCTCGTGGAGATCAAGCTCGCCAGCCAACAGATCGGTATCCGCGCCCGCAGTCACGGTGGCGGTGATGGGCAAGACGCCGGGCTTCGGCTCTGCTGCGAGCACGACCTCGTAGGCGTCCTCGTGCTTCTCGGCCTTCAGCTTGGTGCCGGAGATCTCGATCTCGATCTGGGCGTCCGGGACGGGCGTGTTGTCGGCGGCGCGATCGAGGTACAGGGTGATCTGCTTGCCGTTGAGCACGCCAACGAGCTCGAAGGTCTCGGAGACGGCCGCAAAGCGCGGCAGAGCGGGGCCGGCGGCCGCGGGAGCGGCTTCGCCATGGTCGTGGCCCTCGCCGGCGCGGGCCAGGGGGGGCAAGAAGGCAGCTGCGGCGACGCTGAGCGCGGCGATGAAGGATGTCAGTCTCATGGGGGATTCGCTCAAAAAGGGGGTGGGTGATCGGTTGGTCCGTCACTGCGGCAGCAGCCCCAGCGCCTGGCGCCAGGCCGAGATGGCAGCGGCCAGATCGATACGGCTGCGCGCGGCTTGCCGCTCGGCCTCGGTAGCCTCGGCTTCGATGCGCAGCCGCGTCGGCAGATCGGTCTCGCCGAGCTGGAACGACTTCTCGAAGAAGCCACGCGTTTCACGGGCCAGGGTGGCCCTGCGCTCGGCAGCAACGAGCTGGGCCCGTGCTGCGTCGACCCGTGCAACGGCAGCATCGCGCTCCGACTGAAGGCGCGCGCGGTCAAGAGCGAGCTGGGCCTGGGCTTCGGCGGCATCGGCACGCGCGCTGGCCACACGGCTGTCATGTCGCGGGCCGCCACCGAACGGAATGCGAACGGCCAGCGTCACCGTCTGGCCATATCGCTCGCCCGATGCGCCGCGGTCGCGCGTCGTGGCCAGGGTCACTTCGGGGTTCGCACGCGACTGCGTGGCAGCCAGCGCGGCGGCGCGCTCGGCGGCGCTGGCGCGGTCCTGCAGCTCCGCGATCGCCGGATGGGTGCCCGCCTCGGTCGCGGCGGGCTCTGGTTCGGCAGTGGCAAACACCACGGGCGTCATCCCGATCGCGCCCCCCGACAATGCCTTGACCTGCTGCAGCGCCGCCGTGGCGGCAGCCTCGGCCTGCGCCAGTCCAGCCTCCGCAGCTGCCACGGCACCATCCGCCTGGTGCTGGTCGGCGCGAGCGAGCTCACCGGACTTGGCGCGGCGCGAGACGTCAGCGGCGAGCTTGCGTGCGTTGTCGAGCTGGCCGCGCGCGATCTCGACATCGACGCCGGCACGCTGCCAGGTCCACCAGGCTTCGCGGACCGCCGCGGCCAGGCGAACGCGGGCGGCCTGGGCGCGGCTTTCGACGGCGCTTGCCTCGGCCTCCGCGAGCGCGCCGCTGCTGCGGCGTTCGCCCGGAAGCCACAACGGCACGGCGAGACCGACCTCGAGTTCCCGGGCACCATCGTTGCGGGTGAGGCGGTCGGTCTTGTGACTTGCCTCGAACGCAGGCGGCTCCGGGGTCCAGGCTTCGGCCGCACGACGCTGCGCCTGCGCGGCTTCTCGGCGGGACTGCAGCGCCAGCGCCTCGGGTTGACGTGCCCAGGCCGCCTCGAAGAGTTCCTTGAGGCCGAGCGTTCCGGGTCCGCCGGGCGCGGGGGCCGCGGGCGCCTGTGCCGCTGCGCCAGCAACGGCCCCGGCCAGGACGGCGGCAAGCAGGGCCTGCCGCACGCCGATCGTTGTTCGTGTTCTCGGATGCATCCGATGCTCCAGTGTGAAATAGGGGGAACACGGGAGACCGGCGAGCCGCGACCAATGCAGTCGCACCGACCCGAACGGGTTGCCGAGATCGAGCTACGGCAACGCGCTCAGGCGCGGACGAGGTTCAGGAGGAGTACGAACCCGCCCCGCCGATCAGGCGAGGCGCGCCCACTGAGGGCGTTCAGGTTGGGCTGCCGCGTGGGCAGCGCACGGGGCATCGCCGGCGGGAGTCGGCGCGGCGGTGGCGCGGTCGTGCGTCGCGGTGGCGAGCGTCACCAGCATGGCTGTGCACTGCCCGTGGCAATGGCCACAGTCCACGTCAGCCGTCGAAGTTGCGCCTTCGTCAGCCCCTGGCTGATCGGAAAGGTCCACCGTTGCAGGCGCATGGCCATGATCGGTGTGATCGTGGTGCCCGACATGGTCCGCCGCCGCACCCGTTTCATGGGCACAGTAATCCGCCACTGCCGCCCAGGACATCTGGGTGGGCAGCAGTACCAGCAGCAGGATGGCAAGCCAACGACGCATAAAGTCAGAGTGTAGCGGCTACAGGGTTGACCCTAAGCATGCGAGGCCAAGCGGCGGCGTGAAGGACATCACCACTGTCCGGCGCGGACACGCGCCACGTTGTCGTTCAAACGGCACGGCACGCCGACGCTGCGCAGCAAGGCCATCAGCAGCGTGCCCTTGGTGTTGCACTGCCCATGGCCGTCGGCCAGCACGCGGGATGCCGGCAGATCGTCCGCCTCGTTGCAGCCGAATGCGATCTCGTCGCGGACGAAGTCGTAGACCGCGCCGATCCGCTCGCGCATCGGCAGCACGCGCCACCCCCGTTCGGCGACAAGCCGCTCGATGTCGGGATGTTGGGTGTCGAGCAGCGGCGTGCTGCGAAGCAGCGAAGAAGGTGTGTCGGACATGACTCGATCAGGGTGGCTCCAGGCGGCGGCAGCCGCATTTCAGACCCTGAAGCCACTACCGGGTCAAGTCCGCCGCGCCGGCCGATCTCGGCCGGCGCTTGAGCGCGCGTCGGACCGCGGTCAGCGGCGGTTGGACGGATCGCGCCCGACGTAGGCGACGGCGGATTTCGCGCCGAAGCCCGGCGGCGCGATCTTGGCGAGCTCGACGCCACGCCGGTCCAGGCCATTGAAGGTCCATGCGAACTGCTGTCCGGCGTCGCCGCGGAAGGCGACCGTCTCGCCGTAACCGATGTTCGGGCGCGGGGCCTGCGCCAGGTCGACGACACGAGCCGCGCTCGACAGGGCAGCCGGCTGGCCGTAGATGGATTGGCCGTTCATGAAGGTCTCGCCAGCCGCGAAGCCAACGGCAGGCGCGGCCGCCACGACCAGCACGGCAGACAGGCGGAGAAGGGATGACGAAGGTGATTGCATGAGTTCCTCGTGGTGATGTGATCGGCTATCGCTCAGCCGCATGCCCAGATGGCATAACCACGGACTCTAGAAATCGCCTGGCAACAGTTTCGGAACCGGCAGATGACAGTTCGGTCATCTGGCCCGAAGCCTGCGCCGGCTCAGTGGGCACCGTGAACGTGGCGCCGCTTCGCCGGGGACGCTGGCGCGGCGGCGGCGCGGTCGAGGCCGTTGAGGATGCCGCACTCCGCCAAGGCATGAGGCGACGCGCACCGCGCGCGCAGCGACTTCAGATCCTTCTCCAGCGCTCGCAGTTCGCGAATGCGGTGCGCCACGTGGCCGATGTGCTCGTCCAGCAGGGCGTTGACCTCGCCGCAATCCTGCGCGGGCGACTCCCGCAGTGCGATGAGGGCCCTGATCTCGTCGAGCGCCATGTCCAGGTTGCGACACTGCCGGATGAAGGCAAGCCGCTCGGCGTGCGCCGGCAGGTAGACGCGGTAGTTGTTGTCCGCCCGGGCCGGCGGCGGCAGCAGTCCCTCGCGCTCGTAGAAGCGGATCGTCTCGACGGGTGTTCCGGTGGCCTCGGCCAGGACTCCGATCTTCATGGCTGCAATCTTTCGACTTCCCTGATCGGGACAGGGACTTGACTCTACACCGGCTACAGGGTTTTCAATGACGGCAAGGTCAAAGAGGATTCTTGCGATGAGCCATTCCCATGCCGAAGGCGGCAACACACACCAGCACGGTCAAGACGATGCGCACGACCACGCCCACGACGCCCGGCGCATTCACCCTCCGGCGCAGGTGAATGAACCCGCGTGCGCCGACGACGGTTGCGGCACATGCGCCATGCCTGCGACGCTACTGCACAGCAGCGCTCCATCAGCGCGGGGGCGCAGTTTCCGGATCGCGACGATGGACTGCGCGGCCGAGGAGGCCGAGATCCGGCGTGCCCTTGACGGCATGCCCGGCATTCGCGGTCTGCGATTCCAACTGGGCCAGCGGGTGCTCACGATCGATGCCGACGAGCAGTCGATCGCGCCAGCGCTGGCAGCCGTGCGCAAGTCCGGTTTCGACCCGCAGCCGATCGCCGGGAGCGAACCGGAGGCCGGCCATGCGGCGGGCGACGGTCATGATCACGAGGTCGTGCGGGGCCAGGTTCCCAAGCTGGTCGGGGCGCTGATCCTGGCCATCGGCGCCGAGATCATCGGCTACTTTGCGCCTGAGACCACGGTCTGGCGGGGGGCGGGCCTTGCCGTGGCGGCCATCGCGATCTGGCTCGCCGGCTTCGACGTCTACAAGAAGGGGCTGACGGCGCTGCGGCACGGGCGGCTGAACATCAACGCGCTGATGACCGTGGCCGTGACGGGCGCCTTCGCGATCGGCCAGTGGCCGGAAGCCGCGATGGTGATGGCGCTGTACGCCATCGCCGAGGCGATCGAGGCCAAGGCCGTGGACCGCGCGCGCAACGCCATCAAGGGCCTGCTGGCGATGGCGCCGGAGGAGGCTTCGGTTCGCCAAGCCGATGGCAGTTGGGGGACGCTGCCCGTGAGCCAGGTCGCGGTTGGCGCTCTGCTGCGGGTGAAGCCGGGGGAACGCGTTCCTATGGATGGTGTCGTCCGCTCGGGCCAGACCAGCATCAATCAGGCACCGGTCACCGGCGAGAGCATTCCCGTCGACAAGACGAGCGGGGATCCGGTCTTTGCCGGCACGATCAACGAGTCGGGGACATTCGAGTTCGAGGTCACCGCCCTGGCCTCGAATTCGACCTTGGCGCGCATCATCCACGCTGTGGAGGAGGCTCAGGCGACCCGGGCGCCGACGCAGGGCTTTGTCGACAGGTTTGCGGCGATCTACACGCCAGCGGTATTCGTGATCGCCGTGGCAGTGGCACTGCTCGGCCCCTGGCTGCTCGGCTGGACGTGGCTGCAGGGCGTGTACAAGGCCCTCGTGCTGCTGGTCATCGCCTGCCCCTGCGCGCTGGTGATCTCCACGCCGGTGACGATCGTCAGCGGCTTGGCAGCCGCAGCGCGCCGCGGCATCCTCATCAAGGGCGGCATCTACCTCGAAGAGGCGCGCAAGCTCAAGGCGATCGCGCTCGACAAGACCGGCACCATCACCGAGGGAAAGCCGCGGCTGGTGGACTGGTCCGTCCTCGATCCGGCAACCAATGCCGCGAACGCCGAGCACATGGCCTTCGTGCTGGCCAGCCACTCGGACCACCCGGTGTCTCGCGCCATCGCCGCGGGGCTCAAGTCCAACAGCGTACAGGCAGAGAATTTCAAGGCGCTGGCCGGCCGCGGGGTGCAAGCGGACATCGCCGGCACCACCTATGTGCTAGGCAACCACCGGCTGATCGAGGAGCGCGGCCAGTGTTCGCCGGCCCTCGAGGCGAGCTTGCGCACCCATGAGGAAGCGGGCCGCACCGTCAGCCTGCTGGCCTCCGACGCCGGCCCGATCGCCTTGTTTGCCGTTGCCGACACGATCAAGGCCTCGTCCCGCGAAGCCGTCTCAGCGCTGAAGGCCATGGGCATCACACCGGTGATGCTGACGGGGGACAACCAGGCCACGGCCACGGCCATCGCGCACGAAGCCGGCATTGACGAAGCGCGCGGGAACCTGTTGCCCGAGGACAAGCTCGAAGCGATCAAGGCACTCCAAGCAGAGCACGGTCCGACCGCGATGACCGGCGACGGCATCAACGATGCACCGGCGCTGGCGCAGGCCGACATCGGCGTGGCGATGGGGGCAGCCGGCACCGACACCGCCATGGAAGCGGCTGACGTCGTGGTGATGAACGACGACCTGCGCCGCATTGCCGAGACGGTTCAACTGTCACGCTCGACGCATGTGGTGCTGTGGCAGAACATCGCGCTGGCTCTGGGCATCAAGGCCGTGTTCCTGGTGCTCGCGGTCTTCGGCAGCGCGACGATGTGGATGGCGATCTTCGCCGACATGGGGGCCAGTCTCCTGGTGGTGGGTAACGGGCTTCGGCTGCTGAAGAAGGGAGGCGAGGCGGCATGACATCAGGCTCATTCCGGGGCGCTGCTTTCGAGAGGCCCGACTCTGAAGCCTGGCAGCGGCTTGTCGCAGGCAATGCTGCTGCGACGCAGCCAGTTCATGCGCGTTGCGCTCGTCGCCGTCGGTTCTCTCTCGAGCCGGCTACCCCGTTGCCATACAGGACGAACGAATGTCAGTGCCCCGTCCCGATGCCCATCCCACCCGATATCGAGCATCTGCTCGGCAACTAGGAGTCAGAAAGTGGATTGTCCCGTGTGCAAGACCGAGCGCCTGTCGATGATGGAGCGTCAGGGCATCGAAATTGATTTCTGTCCCAAGTGCCGCGGCGTCTGGCTGGACCGCGGTGAACTCGACAAGATCGTCGAACGCTCGGCCATGGAATCGAGTGCGGCGGCTCCCCTTCCGATGCCCGCCGCACCACAGTTCCCTTCAGCGACACCCGAGCACGGCCACGGAGGTCACCATTCGCGACATGACGACCGCTACGCCAGTGGTCACAAGCGCAGGTCGTTCCTGCGAGATCTCTTCGATTGATAGCGGGCTCCGCAAAAGCATGCCATTGACCGAGACCTGCGAACGATGACGCACGCAGCTGCCGGTCTCGCCGCACCACGCGCCGCGAGGGCTGCCCGGCACCGGCTCTGGTGGTGCCTCATGGGTGCCGCTGCCTTGTTGCTCTCGCTGGACCAGTTCGTCAAATGGACAATCGCCACGAGTCTGCCTCGTGGCGAAGTCATGGCCATCACCGCCTGGTTCAATCTGGTCCATGTCCTCAACCCCGGCGCCTCGTTCTCGTTCCTCGCCGAGGCCGGCGGCTGGCAGCGTCACGCGTTGACCGCGGTCGGTGTCGTCGTCAGCGCGGCGCTCGCCGTGCTGCTGTGGCGCGGCATTCGCGGCCGACTCGTATCGGCAGCCTATGTCGGGCTGATCGGCGGCGCACTCGGCAACGTCGCGGACCGGCTGCGCATCGGCGCCGTCGTCGACTACCTCGACCTGCATTGGCGCGGCATGCACTGGCCCGCCTTCAATCTGGCGGATATCTTCATCGTCGGCAGCGCGGCGCTGCTCATCGCGGCCTCGCTCGGGTCGAGGGACGATTCGCGCGAGGTCGGCCGAAGAGGCACAACATGAGTCTACAAGCGCCTCCCACGGACCTCCGGGCGAGAACGACAAGGACGAGCTTTCCCTCTCCGAATCGTGTGTTGTCCTGTTGCCTCGCTGCGCTGCTGGCTGCGGGTACCGCGTCGGCGGTCCACGCGCAGGTGACCGTCGATGGCGCCTGGGCACGCGCCACTGTGCCGAACCAGTCGGCCACCGGCGCCTTCATGCGGCTGACCGCCCAGAAGGAAGTCGTGCTGACGGGCGCCAGTTCGCCGGTCGCCGGCATCGTCGAAGTTCACGAGATGTGGATGGACCAGGGCATCATGCGGATGCGGCCAGCCGATCGTGTGCCCTTGAAGGCCGGCCAGACGATCGAGCTGAAGTCGGGCGGCCTGCACGTCATGATGATGGACCTGAAAAAGCAGATCAAGGCGGGCGAGCGCGTGCCCCTGGTGCTCTCGTTCACGGCGGCCGACGGGAGCGTGTCGAAGGTCGAGGTGAACGCGACGGCTGGATTCACGCCGCCGACACGATGAGCGAAGAACAGCCGATTGCCCCGCATGGCGACGGCCGGAACGCCGCGTTCTGGACGCCCCTGTTCCTGGCCTGGTTGCTGGCGCTGCTGGCCACGTCCGGCGCGCTGTTTCTGGGCGAGGTGATGGGCAAGACGCCGTGCGTGCTGTGCTGGTACCAGCGCATCGCGATGTTTCCGCTGGTGTTGGTGCTCGGCCTGGGCCTGTTCACATCGGATGTGCGCAGCGTTCGCTACGCACTGCCGCTGGCCGGCGTGGGATGGGGCATCGCCGCGTACCACCTGCTGGTCTTCTGGGGCGTGGTGTCGGAAGGGCTGGTGCCGTGCGGCAAGGGGTCGTCCTGCGCGGACGCCGACGTTCAGGTGGCTGGCGTCGTGCCGATTCCCTTGCTGTCGCTCACGGCGTTCTCGGGCATCCTGGTGGCGTTGTGGATGGCAAGAGCGAGGGCAACAACATGAACAGGCAATGGATCGTTCTCGGCACCGCCGCGGCGGTCGTTCTGGCCTTTGTGGCCGGCGTCGCGGTCTTCACGAACCGCGCGAACCAGGAAGTGAAGCAGGCGGCGCAGACGAACATCGAAGCATTGGTCAGACCGCACTCGCCCGTTTTCGGCAATCCGGCGGCGAAGGTGACGATCGTCGAGTTCTTCGATCCGTCCTGCGAGACGTGCCGAGCTTTCTACCCGATCGTCAAGAGCATGGTCAACGCGAGCTTCGGCCAGGTCAGGCTGGTCGTGCGCTACGCCCCGCTGCACCCGGGATCAGACACGGCGGTCAAGATCCTCGAAGCGGCCCGCTTGCAGGGCAAGTACTGGGAAGCGTTCGAGCGTACCCTTGCTGCCCAGCCTCAATGGGCCTCTCATGACCGCCCGCAGCCCGACATGATCTGGTCACTCATCAGCGACGTCGGTCTCGACATGACGAAGGCCAGGGCGGATGCCGACGGGCCGACCATCGACCAGCTGCTGCGGCAGGACATCGCGGACATGCAGGCACTGAAGGTGGACAAGACGCCCGGGTTCTTCGTCAACGGCTCGCCGCTGCGCGAGTTCGGTGAGGCGCAGTTGAAGGCACTTGTCGAGCAGGAACTCAAGAAATCAGCGACGCGCTGATTGAGCTTGAGTTCCGTGCTGATCCGCAGTGCCGGGTGCACCGGGACGCGACAGCGCTGCTGAGATCGCTGAACCCGGGCGCGCCTTCAGGTACGCGGCGAGCGGCGCGCAGCATCGCCGGAACCGTGATGACTGATCCATCACATGGCACGGGGTCTCTCACGCGTCCTTGCCGAGTGGCTGGCGTTCCGCTGTTCGACGCCGACGCCGGGACGCGGTTGAGCGGACCGAGGCCGACCGCGCTGTCGCTTTCGCCGGTCGCAATCGAAGCGTCCAGGGATGTGCCTGCCGTTCATGCCCATCGGCCCGTGCCGGCTCGGCGAATCTTCCGCAGCCAGACAGTGCTAGTGAACAACCGCTTCCGCGTTTCGCATCGCCTGCGCGCCGGGACCGGCACCTGTTGCGACCATGCCGGCCGGGTTCTGACAGAACTGTCATCTTGCCGTTCAAGGCGCGTCAGTCGTCGCCATCCACACTGGATGCCGTCACAACGAACTCCAAGCAAACCATGAAGACCTCTCTGAGTGCCGCGCTCGCGATGCTGTCGCTGATGTTGGCGGGTACGGCGTCTGCGGCCACTGTTTGCACGGCCGACGTCGCCAAGATGAAGCGCCTGGAGGACCGGGCTTTGGCACCTGCAGCGACCACTGCGCCTGTGATGAGCGGCGTGACGCTCGCCGTCGCGAAGCGCTTGGACAATGCCGGGATGGTCGTACCGTCGTCAGCGCCGGCCACCGGGCTCAGCCTGGCGGATGCCAAGAAGCTGGACCGCATGACCGCGCCCGGCCGCGCTCGGGATATCGCAGGCAGTTGCCTCTGACCGTCAGGCCGGTTCGGTGGGCGTCGTCGGCATGACGAGCCCGATGGACGTGATTCCGTCGCTAGAGGTGGCCGCCACCCGCCCACCGTGCATTCGCGCGATGGCGGCCACGATGGCCAGGCCCAGCCCGTGGTTGCGGGCCGCTCCGCTGCGAGAGGCATCGACCCGGTAGAACCGATCGAACAGACGCGGCAGGTGTTCGGGCGCGATCGTCGCGCCTTGATTCACCACGCTCAGCGAGGCCTCGTCACGGGTCGCCTCGATCCTCACGATCACCTCGCTGCCGCGTTGCGCGTGTCGTGTGGCATTGCCAATGAGATTGGACAGGGCCCGCTGAAGCAAGCGGGCGTCGACGGCGCCACCCGCGTCGCCGTCGACGCGCCAGCGTAGTCCAGCCTCTTCCATGTGTGCCTCGTGCAGCTCGGCCACCGCGCTGGCGACGTCGGCAAGGCTCTGCACTGTCTCGCGCCGCGCTTTCGCGCCGCGGTCAGCCTGGGACAGGAAGAGCATGTCCTGAACGATCAGCGACATGCGCTGGAGTTCCTCGAGGTGCTCGCCCAGCACGTCGCGCAGTTCATCGGCTTCGCGGGCCTTGCGCAGGGCGACCTCCGTACCGCCAATCAGCGTCGCCAGCGGCGTGAACAACTCATGCGCGACGTCGGCATTGAAGGCCTCCAGTTGCTCGTAGGCCCGGTGCAATCGGTCCAGCAGATCGTTGACATGCTGAACCAGTGCGGCCAGTTCCTCCGGCTGGGCCGATCCATCGAGCCGGCGATCCAGTGTGTCGGCCGCCAATGCCTGGACCTGAAAGGCGAGGTTGCGGACCGGGCGCAGTCCAAGCTGCACGAGCGTGAAACCGCCCACTGCAATGATGAAAGACCCGGCCAGCGCGGCCGCGGCGAGCGTGCGGGCAAGTCGGGACAGGACACGGTCGTCCTCGGTGGTGTCCAGCGTCAGGGTCGCCTGCACCGGCCCGGATGCCGTTGCCGCCTCAAACCGCGTGACCAGGGTCTGGCGCGGTGGCGGCGCGGTGGGTCCGGCATACAGGACCTGGTTCGTGGCATCGGTGAGCACCAGTGTCAGGTCCTGCCGGCCGACCATCGCATCGTCGAGCTTGTGCGTCAGCGCCGCATTTCCCACCACGCCGGCCTCGGCGATCAGATGGCGCACCTGGAGTTGCTTCTGGCGCAGCGTGTCCGCCTGCCGGTCCTCGAAGCTCAGGGCCGTCGCCATGTAGACACCCAGGCACGTCAGCGTGAGCCCCGCCAGGGCCAGAAGTGCGAGCCAGCGAGCCAGGCGGCGGTCGAGCGATCCAGCGTGCAGCCGACTCATGAGCTGCGGTCCTCGAGCACGTAGCCCATCCCGCGCACGGTGTGCAGCAGCGGGTGCTCGAAGGGCAAGTCCAGCTTCCCGCGCAGGCGCCGGATGGCGACGTCGATCACATTGGTGCCGTGGTCGAAATTGACGTCCCAGACCTGCTCGGCGATCTCGGTACGGGAGAGCACTTCGCCCTTGCGGCGCATCAGCAGCGTCAGCAGCTGAAACTCCTTCGCGGACAGTTCCAGACGCTGGCCGGCGCGCACGGCACGTCGCCGCGCCAGGTCCACCTGCAGGTCACCCAGCGACAGCAGCAGGGCGTCGGGCGCCGGCGCGGCGCCGGCGGCGCGGCGCAGCAGTACCTCGATGCGGGCCACCAGTTCGGAGAAGGCGAACGGCTTGACGAGATAGTCGTCAGCGCCGGCTTTCAGGCCGCGCACCCGGTCTTCCACGCGGTGGCGGGCGGTCAGCATGATCACCGGCGTCTGCCTGCTCTGGCGTAGCGCCGCCAGCAGGCCGAGCCCGTCGATGCCGGGCAGCATGGCGTCGAGCACGATGAGGTCGTGGCTGCCCTCGGTCGCCATGTGCAGCCCGTCGATTCCGTTGCCGGCCACCTCGACGACATAGCCCTCCTCCACCAGACCCTTGCGCAGGTAGTCGGCCAGCTTGGCCTCGTCCTCCACGATCAGGAGCTTCATGGCCGTGCCTCCGCCTGTTGGCGCACGCGGCCTGTCCAAACTGTCATCTGTTCGTTTCCTTCGTGTGGGGCACCGATTCCTACAGTGGCGGCATGCCTTCGGGCATGCCATCGCAGGTCTCCTGCTCTTCCCCCTGAAAGGATCTCCACATGAATGTCTTCCGTCTCGCTCTGGTCCCTGCCGTCGCCTTCGCGTTCACGCTGCCGCTGGCGGCGCAGGCCAATTCGGTCTGGCACACCACAGGCGGCGAAGCCGGTGTGACCTACCACCCCGAGCACTTCAAGAGCGCCAAGACCCGTGCCCAGGTGATGGCCGAGGTCGACGCAGCGCGCAAGGACGGCACGCTGGCGCTGTTGCAGCGTGGGGCGCCGTTGCCGGTCAAGAGTTCCGAGCCGCCGAAGACGCGGCAGCAGGTCATCGACGAGATGCGCGCCGAGTCGCCCGATGCCCGCCGCGCGCGCCTCGAACTGCAGACGGGCGGCTGATCTCGGCACACTTTTCACGGGCGACGCGGCGGCTTCTTCTTCGCGGTCTTGCCGCGCCGCCTGCGCTTCGTGCCCTTGGTCATGTTCTTCTGCAAGCGCTGGCTCAGTTCGGCGGAGTAGCTCAACGGTGCTGGTGGCTGCTTGCGCGGATGTCCACGTCGCCACCAGCGGAAGATCCCATACCCCACCAGCGCGGCGAGCAGCACGCCGATCCAGATCCAGGTCATCGCCAGCGAGAGCTCGGGATCGGCCAGTCGGGGTCTCATGCTGGAATTCGCTTGCCCGCGCTGTTCGGGCACCCGCTATCGCTCGCGTCACGAGGTCGCAAGCGTCTTCAACCAACGTCCGCAACCAGTCGGAGGTTGCGCGTGCGTTCGCGGGCGTCGTCGATCGTTCCAGGCTCGAGGCGGTACTTGCTGCCCCAGGCCCAGACTTGGCCGATCACTTCCACGACCAGCACTTCGCCAGCCTTGCCCGCGATTTCGAGGCCTGCCGTTCCTTCGGGCCATGTGGCGGTCAGCACATGCTGTCCGGGTGTCAGCCGCAGGCGCGCAAAGGTCTCGGGCACGGTTTGCGCTGCGGCCGCCCCTGGGGTCGACACCGAGATCACGTGCTCCGTATCACCCCAGCGCTTGCGCACGAGATAGACCGTGAGGCGATCGGCCGATCCACCGAAATCGCGAGCCAGTGACTCGACTTGCGCGGAGGGAACGGGGCCCGTCGTGCAGGTCAGTTTGGGGCGGTAGCTCCTGCCGATGCGGTAGCAGTACGTCCCATCGGCGTTGGCCGGGTGCAAGGGTTTGGTCATGCAACCGGTGGTCAGCAGCGCCGTGCCACCCAGGGCTGCGGCGAGCAACTTGCGTCGATCGAAGCTCATTCACTTCTCCTTCAGTTGGCGGAAATGACGTGTGGTCGCCGCGTCGACGAGCGGACACACCAGTGGTTGGGGCTGCAGTCGCCGTGGCTCCGGGTG
Organism: Piscinibacter defluvii; assembly: GCF_004011805.1. Classification (GTDB taxonomy): domain Bacteria; phylum Pseudomonadota; class Gammaproteobacteria; order Burkholderiales; family Burkholderiaceae_C; genus Piscinibacter; species Piscinibacter defluvii. The sequence goes on along the minus strand of NZ_RCHJ01000025.1, from coordinate 1,075 downwards.
CAGCCTGGCTCCATGGCGCACGCCGGTCCGGCTGCCCGCGCTGCAGGTCTAGGCATGAGCATCCTCACGCGATGCGGCTTCGTCGTCGCTGCCCCCGGGACCAACGGCCACGTCGGCTTGTGCGCACGGCTGCGTCTCGAGCTGGACCGTCGTGTGGGTGATGTGATGGTCCGCCGCGAGGACTGCGCGTGCCCGCTCGAGAAGGTCTGCCGGCACCGCTACCTCGGGGGCATGCACCAGGTGAACCGTGAGACTGGGCCGGCCGCTGGTGACGGCCCACACGTGAAGATCGTGCACGCCCAGAACGCCCGGCAGGCCCAGCAGGGACTGCCTGACCGCCGCCATGTCGATGCCTTCGGGAACCCCTTCCAGCAGGATGTTCAGGGTGTCCTTCAAGAGCACCCAGGTCCGCGGCAGAACCCACAGCCCGATGGCCACCGCGATCACCGAATCGACCCAGTTCCACCCAGTGACGCGAATCACGATCGCACCAGCAATCACGCCGATCGATCCCAGCATGTCGCTCCACACCTCGAGATAGGCACCCTTGACGTTCAGGCTGGCGTCCTTGCCCGAACGCAACATCCACATGCTCGCGAGATTCACCACCAGCCCGAGCGCCGCCACCACCAGCACCCCGGTCGTCTGCACCTCCTCGGGCTGGCGCCAGCGCTGCCACGCTTCGAACAGGATGTAGCCGGCGACGCCGAACAACAGCAGCGCATTGAAGGCCGCCGCCAGGATTTCGAAGCGGTGGTAACCGTAGGTGCGGCGCTGATCCGCCGGCCGGCGGGCGATCCTGATGGCCGCCAATGCAATCGCGAGCGCGGCCACATCGGTGAACATGTGCGCAGCATCGGACAGCAGCGCAAGGCTGTTCAGAACGACGCCCCCCACGACCTCGGCGATGAGGAAGGCCGAGGTCAACACCAATGCCCAGCGCAGGGAGCGCTCCTTGGTCGTTGCCGGCAAGGCGTGGTCGTGCCCCGCGCTCATCGCCCGACTCTCCCTCGCCACCGAACCGGGCAGGCCTGCTGCCGCGTCATCGGATCGGCTCGGCCGAGGCTATGTCCAT
>NZ_RCHJ01000024.1 GCF_004011805.1 Piscinibacter defluvii | reverse complement strand
ACATCCACTGTGGCACTTCGATGCCGTCGTCAGGTGGGGGCGTCCATCCCATTGCTTACTGAGTCTCGTCGGGCCACCTCGTTTGACATGGGCCAGCGGCAAGCAGCCAGGGCCGGCGCGGGAGTTCTCATGCGTCGACGATCGAGGCGCTTGGTTAGCTCCCTGCGCCCTCTGGCGGCCCCGCCTGGCCCTCTTCACCGAACTGGCTCTGCATGGCCTCGCCGTGCGCCTGGGCGTGCTGCGAAAGCCTCAGCCACTCGTCAGGTGACAGACTGCGCCCGAGCAGCTGCTCGAACTGCGATCGAACGGCCGTGACGGTCTCGTCGTACTCATCGCCGGCGCCCATCATGGTCCCGAGCGCAATCGCGGCCCACAGCCTGTGCCAAGTGCCTCGCAGCCCGTTCAGGTGCAGGCTCAGGTCATAGCCCATGTCCACAGGCTCGCCGACGCCGGCGACGATCAACTCCATGGGCGGCGGCTGGCGTCGCCGGCGCTGGGCCAGCGCTGCTGCCTCCTCGCGCATCGAAGCCAGCAAGTCCGGCCCGAGCTCGGTCTTGCAGACCGACTCCCAGTGCTGCACGGCTGCTGCGATCGCGGCGTCCGCGAGCTCGCCAGGTCCGTTGATCTGCTGCACCAGCGCCTCGACCACCTGGCTTGCCGCCTCGGCTCCGGGGCGCATTGCGCTGTTCACGGCCGACATGATCCGCAACGACGTCGGGCTGTCGGGGTTGCGTGCCACCTCCCGCGCCAGGTCCAGCCAGCGATCGTCAACCTTCTTGCGGGCGTCGCGCTGCCGGGGCTTGGGTGCGGGTCTTGGCGGCTTGCTCACCAGCGGCAGTTTAGGGCTGACCTGCCCCGCCGATACCTTGTTCGGCAGGGCATCGCGTTATCACCTCTCGATGCCCCGGTCAAACGGGAATGCCGGCGCTCAGGTTACCGTTTCTGGGAGCTCAAGCCTGATTTCGTCCCATAGACAGTCACCTTGGCTCAGGCGAGCCGCTCGAATCAGGCTTCTCGGCCGGGTTCTATCCCACAGATGGTCACCTTAGACGCATCCCATAGACAGTCACCTGAACGGTCGGCCGTTCTCGCTCCGACACCTCGGCACGAAAGCCCGCTGAATCGCGGGCGTCGCCACAGGTTTCCACGGCCGTATCGGTGACAACGTCCCATGAATGGTCACCAAGACGCTGTCCCATAGATGGGCACCTGACGCTGGCCTGGTCTACCTTCGCAGCGCTCCGCAAGTTATCCACAGAGCTTCCATCCCATAGGTAGTCACCTTCGTCCCAAGTCCAGTAACCTTCACTCCCACGAGGCGTCACCTTGCTCCCAGATCCACACACCTGAGCGCCCATGAACGGGCACCTGACATCCCACAAGGTTCCACCTCATCGCCCGCAAACCCGCGCCAGTGCTTGATTTCCGGGGCCCTAAAGGTACTTAAAGGATCGAAGTGTTCTTCAAAGAAGACACAACAGGGCGTCGCTTCGACTGAAGTCGAATGGCCTGAAGACGACACGACGCGCCGATCACGATCCCACTGCCTGCTCGACGCGCAGGCCATCCATGATCTGCTCCGAGCCTGTTGCTTTCGGCCACCACCTCGCGTTCGGCCGACGGCCAGCCGTGAAGGACGTAGGCAGCCATAGGTTACTATCTATCGCGACGCGAGTAACCTATGGCAAGAAGGCGGGCAACCCAGTCACCTGAAGGACAGATCTCCCTCTTCGCGAGCAAGGAGACGCCGGATGCATTCCGCAAGGCTGTCCAGGTTCTGCACAGCAAGCCCAAGCAGCCGCTGAGCCTTCTGCAGCGCAAGCTCGGAAACGCCTGGGCCAAGCATGCCATCGAAAACAGCGCCGATGCCAACGGCTGGTGGGTCCTGGGCATCAAGGATCTCGCAGAAGACGTCGGGTTCGACTCGAACAACCGTCAGTACCTGAAGGAGTCGGCCGAAGCCCTGATGCGCATCGTGTTCGAGTGGGACGTCATGTCCCCAACGAACAAGCGTCCCTGGAAGGCCTCGGTGATGTTCCCCGAAGTCGAGATCCACGCCGACGTGATCCGCTACCAGATCAGCTCGCAGTTGCGCGAGCTCATCGTCAAGCCGGAGATCTACGCCGTCATCGACATGAACGTCGTGCGGCGCTTCCGGCGCGCATCCTCGCTGGCCATCTGGGAGTTCTGTGTTCGCTTCGAGAAGATCAGCCGCACCACCGAGGTTCAATGGGAGCAGTTCCGCGACATGGTGCTGGGCGAGACGGCCGAGGCTCGGACCTACCAGGAGTACAAGTACTTCAAAGCGAAGGTGCTCAAGCCCGCGATCGCCGAGGTCAATTCCGAATCCAACCTGACGATCGAGTTGGTCGAATCCAAGATCGGCAAGCGCGTCACTTCCCTGCGCTTCGAGGTCCACAAGAAGATGGTTGCCGAAGAAGTGGTCGAGGATGCGAGGTCCCTTGAGGCCATCGGCGAACTCGTGCGCATCGGCCTGCTGCAGTCCGAAGCGCGCAGGGTCGTTCGCGACACCCCGCTCCAAGACGTGAAGGCCGCCATCGAGTACACGAAGCGTCGCATGCAGGACAAGCGAGCCGAGAAGCTCGAGAAACCAGCGGCGTACTTCCGCCATGCTCTGCAGCACGGCTATGCCGCTACCGAGGACGCCGGCGAGGCGCCTAAGCGCAAGGCCACCGCGCCGAAGGTCGATGTCAAGGAAGCCTACCTGCAGTCTCAGTTGGCGGACGCCGAGCGCTACTTCCATGAGCTCGATCCGCCGGACCAGACGCAGCTCATCGATCGCTACAACGAGCAGGCGCTTCCACCACTGCGGCTCAAGAAGAAGTCGTCGAGGGCAGCCGAGACCGCCTTTCGGCGCTGGCTCGTGGGCGACACGTGGGGTGAACCGAGTGCCGCCGAACTGCTCGACTTCGCGCAGAAGATGCTCGCGGAGAAGAACTGAGCTCGCCCGTCGGCGAAGGCGCTCAGGAACTGCCATCCGCTGCATGCGCGGGATGGTGACTGCTTATGGGATCTTGCGCGTTGAATCGCCGCTGGAACCGCCTCTCCGGGCGTCACGCGATCCGCGCTCTCCTAGATGAATCAGGCACTTGCGGTTGTCCACGGCCCCTCGCAAGGGTTGCGAGGTCCCACAAACGGTCACCTTGATGTCGCGCCACGCGCGACCACCTACCCAGCCCATCCGTGCGATTCCGCACCGAACAAGTTCACGCTCGTGCGACTTCCGCACTGTGGCCGCACTGTGCGTTGTGGCAATGCCCCGATAGCCTTGCCGCATCGGCGTTCGCCTCGTTCAGCACTCGTGGATCACCTCTGGACTCGCCCCTGTCGTTGGACTGCTGCCGGCAATGCGCCAGCGGCGCATCTGCTGCGTGCGTGGGCTCGTCGTCCGAACCTGGTCGTGGTCGATCCCGCCGTACCCACGGTTGTCACCGAGCTCAGCTATCTGCCGGCGCTTCGTGAGCCGCTCTACCTGGTCACCGACGAACTGCATGTGGCTGGCGACCAGGTCGCGGGCATCTTCGCTGCACGCTGCGTAGGTGCCCGGCTGGAACTCGCGATCGACGTGGGTCACTCGCTCATCGGCGGCATCGAGCTGAGTGACCGAAGCACCGAGCGCCGCGCCGTCACGCAGTGGCTGGCCGCATCGACTTGCTTTCACACCATGCAGCCCGAAGACGGCCCACTGGTCGTCGCCGAGGTTGGTCAGGCCCTTCGTCATGTGGTCGCGCAGCTGCACATGGCCGCTCTCGCGATCGAAGCGTCCGGATCTGTTGATGACGTCGCTGCGAAGGCCAGATGCGCTTTGACCGAGCGCGGGATGCGCTGGTCCATCGGCCGCGAAGCCGGCGACGATAGAAGGCGTGCGTATCACGACCGAGAGCTGCGCGAGGCCCGGCTGCGTCGGCCATCGTGGACCGACACGACCTCATGAGTCGCATGAGCAAAGCAGGAGTCGCGATGACCAAGTCCACCCAGCTTCCTCGCGAAGACAACGAAACCGCGGAAGCGCTGCCGGCCGAGTCTGCGCAGAGCGAGCAGTTGCGCATGCTCTTCGAGCACATGTTCGCAGGGACGCTACTGTCCACCGGCTTCGCGATTTTTCTTGCCGCTCACCTCTACGGGATCGTGCCGTCCGGCCTGCTCGTCGTGTGGCTTTTGCTGAAGTTGGGCATTGCCGCACCACGCATCGCGCAGGTCATCGTGTTCCGTCGCCGCGGCGCCGGCGACACGCGCCGCTGGGCCCTGCTCACCAACACCATGCTCGCCGTCGACGGCTTCGTCTGGGGCCTTGGCGGCATGTGGTTCACGCAGGGGCCGATGGTCGAAGCCGCAGTCGTCGCAGCGAGCCTGTGCTGCATCGCGTGCGTCGCGACATTCGGCCTGCAGGTCAGCTTCAAGGCCACGTCGTCTTATGTCGTCCCGATGATGGTCTTCACCAGCATCGGCATGCTGGGCCGCGGCGCGGACTTCGGCATCTACTCGGCCGCAGGGCTTGCGCTCGTGCTGCTGCTGATGCTCAGCACCGCCAAGCGCGCGGAGCGCCGACTGCTCGAGGTCTTCCGCCTTCGTGCCCTCGCCCAGCAGATTGCCGATGAACGAGCCAAGGCTGTTTCTGTTCTCAAGGCCCACAGCGAGCACAAGTCGCGTTTCATCGCGACGATCAGCCACGAGGTGCGAAGTCCCCTCCACGGCATCATCAGCCTGGCCAGCTTGCTCGATCACCACATTGCCGAACCGGCGCTGCGGCGCAAGCTCGAACTCATCGTCTCCAGCGGCAAGCATCTGCTCACGCTCGTCAGCGATCTGCTGGACATGTCGAAGATCGAGGCCGGCACCCTGCGGCTGGACCCCAAGGCCTTCGATCTCTCGGATGAACTCGACCAACTGGTGACCCTCTACCTCGCACGTGCTCAGCACGCGGGCATTCACCTCCACACGCGCCTGGCCTTCCCGGCATCGTTTCGTGTGATCGGCGACAGCGGCCGTGTCCGCCAGGTCCTTGACAACCTGGTTGGCAACGCGATCAAGTTCACCCCGCGCGGCGGCTCTGTGAGCCTCACGGTCGCCGCCTCCGGGGAGGGCGACGTCTCGTTCGTGGTCTCCGACACAGGGCCAGGCATCTCGAAGGCCGACCAGGAGCGACTCTTCCGACCTTTCGAGCAAGGCGCTGCCGACCCGGACAAGGCTCGCGAAGGCGCCGGCCTCGGTCTGGCCATCGCGCGCGACCTGGTGGCCTTCATGCAGGGCAGCCTGACCTGTGAAAGCGAGCTCGGCCGTGGCGCCACCTTCCGCTGCATCCTGCCGCTGCCGATCGCACCCGCAGCGCAGCAGGAGTCGCAACCCCAGGTCGCCTTGAACACGACACCCGAGGCCCTCGGATCCGCCCCGCTGGCGTTGGTGGTCGAAGATGACGAGGCAAGCGCGCTGGTGGCCACTGCATCGCTGGAGCGCGCCGGCTGGGTGGTCGACGTCGTCGCTGATGGCGATGTCGCGGTCAAGCGCTTGACGATGCCATCCGTGCGGCCGCTGCTCGTGCTCATGGACTGCGATCTACCTCAGCTCGACGGCCTGGAGGCCACGCGCAAGGTCCGGGCGTGGGAAAAGCGTTCGGGCGCCAAGCCGGTTCGGATCGTGGCGGTGACGGGTCGCGCCACCCGTCAGGAGCGCTCGGAGTGCATCCAGGCTGGCATGGACGACGTCTTCAACAAGCCCTTCTCGATGGCCGAGCTGGCCGCGGCCGCGACCCGTCACGCAGTAGGCGCCGATCCGGCCACCGGCTCGGCGCTTCGCCGGCGCAGGGAGTCCAAGATTCCCAGTGACCTTGCCCCCGAAAAACGTAGTTCTTGACTGATGATGGAATCAGAGACAGGAGCTACGAGATGAGCAACAAGCAGGTGCGTGGTCAGTACACGCAGGAATTCAAGCTGGAGGCTGTCAGGCTGGTCAAGACGGGGCAGTCGGTGGGGATGACGGCCAAGGTGCTGGGCATCCCGAAGGCCAGCCTGAGCAATTGGGTTCGGGCCAGCGAGCGCGGGCAACTGGGTGGCGCCGGTGAGCGGCCGGTGACGCCCGAGCAGATGGAGCTGGCCAGGCTGAGGGCGGAGCTGGCGCGCGTGAAGATGGAGCGCGACATCGCAAAAAAAGCGGCGGCGTACTTTGCGCAGGATGTTCTGCAAAGTACGCCTGGATCCGGACGATGAAGGGCAGCTGGCCGGTGAGCCTGAGCTGCGAGGTGCTGGGCGTGAGCGTCAGCGGGTACTTCGAGCACGATCGTCGGCGGCAGCAACGTCAGCCCAGTCAACCGGGCTCGGGGCGTGTGAGCGACCAAGCCCTGCTGGCGCACATCCGCGCCATCCACGCCGAGGTCGGCCAGGAGTACGGCTGGCCGCGCATGACCAAGGAGCTCTGTGCCCGAGGCCACCGCGTGGGCAAGGAGCGCGTTCGGCGCCTGATGCAGCAGCACGGCATCAAGGCACGGGGCCGCCGCAAGTTCGTCGTCACCACCGACAGCAAGCACAAGCTGCCGATCGCGCCGGACCTGCTGCAGCGGGACTTCGCGGCCGGTGCTCCCAATCAGAAGTGGACCAGCGACATCACCTGCATCGCCACCGACGAAGGCTGGCTGTACCTGGCGGCCTTCATCGACCTGCACAGCCGCATGGTGGTGGGCTGGAGCATGCAGCCCCACATGCGTGCCAGCCTGGTGACGGACGCGCTGCGCATGGCGTGGTTCCGCCGCCGGCCACCGCCCGGGCTGATCGTGCATACCGATCGTGGCAGCCAGTACTGCGGTGAGGAATTCCAGAAAGCGCTGGCCAGGTACGGGATGCGCTCGTCAATGAGCCGCAAGGGCGACTGCTGGGATAACGCGCCCACGGAGAGCCTGTGGGGAAGGCTGAAGGTCGGCAGACTGCACGGGCGCAAATTCGCCACCCGGCGGCAGGCCATGGACGAAGTGATCGACTGGCTGGCCTTCTACAACCACCGGCGACTACATTCCACGCTGGGCTACCTGAGCCCAAGGCAGTACGAGGAACGCTGGGTCGCGGCACAGTTCAATAGGGCCGCGTGACAAGGGCGCTAAGAGCTACGGGCTTCAGGGGCAAGGTCACAGTGTGTTCGGCGACCTGGATGATGCCCCGGTGGGCTCATAGATCGGGATCGGGGACACGTTGATGTTCGGGTGGAAGGTGCGCACCATCCAGGCGTAGAGCGGGTGGCTGATGCTATGCCACACGCGCTCGGCCGAAGTGACGTCGAAGGCCAGGATGTGGTGCGGCAACCCGCCGGCGTGGGCCAGTTCCACCGGGCCGGTCTCGGCCGTCAGGCACTCGAAGCCAATGCTACGGTAGCCGCGGATCAGCGCGGCGCTTCGTGCGCCGATGACCATCTTGTGCACCTGCATCGACAGGCACACGAGATAGCAGGCCTTCATCAACGCGCGCTTCACAAGCTTGTCGTCGCCGGACGGCGCCACCGCCAGGCGTGTGATCTCCGCGAGGTGCCAACCTTTCAGCGCCAGCGGCAGCTCGTAGCCGCGCTCGAGCTGCAGAGGCCTGTGAGCGTTGGTAGTGATTCGTGCGGTTCCGATCGGCAGTCCGGTATCGCAGTCGCGGGCGAGCAAGACCACGGTGCCCGGCAAGCGGTCCGCTGGGTCCGGGCGTCGCATGCTTTCCAGCAGCTCGGGAACGTGGTGACCGTATGCCGACGCTCTCACTTCGCGCGCGTCGGCCAACTCTTCCTCGGTGCCTGCAACTCGAAGATCGAAGGAAAGCTGCTCTGTGCGCATGCTCCGCTTTTCGCCCAAGGTTCCGATCCGCGGCCCAGTGTATGGATGCAGAGTTTGTACGCACACGCTAACGCACGTAGTGAGGGAACTCCCTCCTGCAAACTCTTGCAGGTGCAGCGCGCGGGCAGCGATTCCGTGAAAATCCTCACAGTATCAGCCGCGCAATTGCACGACATTCGCAAGCCTTCGGACTACAGCACTTCGACCGTGTCCCACTCACCCCGACCCGAGCCGAACAATTCCTCGCGGCCAGCTCTTGGCCGCTCGGGGCTCAGCCTGGTGCTCACGAAGGAGTTGATCGACGTCGGTCGGGTAGAGCTCGTGCTCGAGTGGCTCGAGTCGCTGAGTTCGTCCGCCGCCAGCGTCTCCCGCTATCGAGATTCTCTGCGCATCACCATCACGGGCTTCGACGAGCCGACGCCGGCGCTCAACCCGCGATGCCGCGCATTCTTCAAGTCCCTTGCCGGCCGCTGGCCGTACTGGCTCCACTTCATCGAGAAAGACCACGAATCCATCGGCCTGCTGCTGATGCTGCTCGCCGACGATGAGCCATTGGGCGCCGGACCCGCACTGACGCGCGATGCACTCTCTGCGACGATGGCAAGGCTGCTCAGCGATGCCGACCGGTTGTATGCCGCCCTCGGCGTTCCCGAGCCAGTCGCGCAGGCGAACTGCGACGCAGCGACGTCCGCCTACTTCGAGTTCGTGGAGCCGATAGTCTCCGGCCGCGCTGCCGCGGGCTGAGCGTGCGTGGTCGAAGGCCCGCGCCGCACGGCTCCTCCGATGGCCTTTTCCAGCGTGGCGAGCGTCGCCGGCTTGGCAACAAAGGCGTCGAACAGTGCGGTGCCTTCCTCGGAGATGTCGTAGGCGCTCATGGCAAGGATGCGCATCTGACGATGTCGATCGCTCGCGCGCAGTTGACGGGCGAGTTGGTAGCCATCCACATCGGGCATCTGAAGATCGACGAGTGCCACGTCGAATGCCTCGTTGTCGAGCTGCTTCATCGCGGCCTGAGCGCCGTCTGCTTCGGTGCATGCGAGACCGCCGGCGCGCAGCAACTCGCACACGGTTGTACGCACAACCTCTTCGTCGTCGACCATCAGAACCTTCAGACCTCGGAGCTTGCTGGCATCGATCACGACGCCAACTTCCGGGTGTTCGACGATCTTCACAGGCAAGGTGACGGTCACCGTCGTGCCTTTGCCAGGCTCGGACTCGATCTCCACCCTGCCCAGTAGCTGGTCAACCAGCGTGCGCACGATGGACAGCCCCAGGCCGAGGCCGCGCCCTTCCTTGGTGCCACGGAACCAGGGATCAAACACCTTCGGCAATGCGTCCTTGGCGATCCCGATGCCGGTGTCGGCTACCGTGACCTCCAGTAGCGCAGCGTCGCCGTTGGTGCGCGCCGCCGCAACTACGCTGACGGTCCCTTCGCGCGTGTACTTGATGGCGTTGCTGACCAGGTTCGTGATGATCTGCTGCAGGCGCATCGCATCGGCATAGATGGTCACCGTGGAGGCGGAAAGCTGCACCTTCAGCCCCTTTCGAGTCGCGAGTTCGCGCAGTTCGGCGACTGACGACTCCACCACCTCGGCCAGGTTGACGGCGTCCGCCTTGATCTCGTACCGGCCTGTGTGTTCCGAGCGCACGAAAGACGCGAGATCGTTCGCCTGGTGCATGAGCTGGTCGGCCGCGCGGCCAAGACGCACGACCAGCCCATGCAACGCCGAGTTTGGTTCGGTAGCGGTCTTCAGCGTCAACAGGTCGGCCAGCGCTACAACGGTCTGCAATGGCGTCCTGAACTCGTGCGACGCCTTGGCAACGAACAGCTCGCGTGTCGCGGAGGCCTCGGCCTTCTCCATCTCCGCGGCGACCGTGGCCTCGCGCAGTTCCAGTTCCGTTAGCCGGGCGTGATCGGCGCGCAGACGGTCGCGCTCGAGCAGCGCCTGGGCAAGCTTCGTCGCGCTCGCGCGCGACCGCATGGCCGCGCGATTCATCGTGTAGCCGTAACCCAGGATGAGCACGGCAAGCCAGTAAGAGCGCATGTCGCTGAACACGACGTGCGCCGTCGCGAGTGCGGCCATCTGCGGCACCATCATGAAGAGGTAGGCGCGACCGACCAAGGAGGCGAAGAACGCTCCAACACCCGACGAACCCGCCACCAGCATCGGGTAGGAGATCTTCCACACCCCGTTCAGCTCGGGGTAGATGGCAAAGCAGCCGTACGCCCACATTGCGCCGGCGAGCGCTGCGTTCGCCTCGATCGCGCGACGGGCGCGCGTTTGCTCTTCTTCGCGCAGGGGCTCTGGCCTCTTGAAGCGCTTGCCGATCGCCCAACGCCATACCGCCAGTGTGAAGCCCATCGCGCCGAAGATCGCCGCCTGCAGGAACAGGTCTGCCTCGGCAGCAATCACGACCACGAACAACACCGAGGCCAGCAGCAGAGGAACGTTGGCGGCGGCCGACGCGATGGCATTCCCCATCAACATCGAATCGATGGTCGAACCTTCGGGCAGGCCCTTCCACTCGTCGGCCTCGTTCACCGTGGTCACTTCGTTGCCGGCTTCGTCGAGCATCGCGCCCTCACAAGGCCAGCCAGCCCGGATGTACCGCTTTGCTCCAATCGATCGCCACGAACCGGGGTTCAGCGATCGCCTCGGCCAATGCCTCCCGGATCTCGGTCAGCCTCGAGGAACCTTCGTAGGGCACAAGCCAGGCCTCGCGCGCGCCATCGATGAGAGGCACACCGGCGACGCACTCCGTGGCCATCAGCGCAACGGCCTCGTGCGCGACGGGCGCCAGAAAGTACACGCATCCCATTCGGCCCACGATCAGCGCTCGCCCCAGAGCCTGGTCAAGCAGCATTTCGGCGATCGCGCGTTCGCACGCATTGATGCGCGCATGCTCATCGATGGTCAGTCCGCCTTGCTCCGTGCTGGTGCGCGACTCGAAAGCAAAGCCCATGCTTCTCGGCGTGGCCTGATTCGCGATTTCGTGCGACCAATCGGACATGTACATCCCTCCGTTCCAATCATAGACTTGGCTCGCGCGCTGCGATCTCCTGACGAGGTGACCCTCGGGATGCTCGCGTGTCACCCACCGCTCAAGAATTGTCTGGGTCGATCAGGCATGCCTTGATGCTGCATGCCGCGGGAGATCCCGCCGCGCCTAGAAAAACAGACCTGGAAGGGGAAACCTTTGAGCATTCTGCATGGCGGCTGCCTTTGCGGCCGCGTTCGCTACGAAGTCGAAGATCGCTTTGTCTATGCCGGCTACTGCCACTGTTCCGAATGTCGACGGACCTCCGGCTCGGCGTTCGCCGCGTTGGGTGGTTGCTCCGGCGAAGCCTTTCGAGTGACGCAGGGCGAGGACGTGTTGTCGAGCTATCAGAAGGGGCCGAACACGCTGCTCTACTTCTGCAGCAAGTGCGGCTCGAACCTCTTCACGCGCAAGCCTGAAACCGGGTTTGTGCACGTACGCCTGGGTACGCTGGATGAGCCACCGACTGCGCGCCCGATGGGCCACGTGTTCGTCGGATCGAAGGCGGCCTGGTTCACCATCACCGATCAGCTGCCTCAGTTTCCTGAAGGCCCTCCGACCTTGCCTCGCTAGCCTGGCTTGCGCCGTTCTGGCTTGCGCCGCTTCTTCCGCTTCGCCTGGCGCCGCCGTCGCTTCGATGGCAAGCCAGCGAGGAGATCGCCAAGATCCGGCCCAGTTCGCCCGGCAGCATCTCGCCATCGAGTCCCTCGTGGCCGAGGAATCCACCCTATCGCCACCTCCTCGTCGACGTCGTCCGTCGCGTCGAGGGCAGTCGCACACCGCGCGGTCGCTGCTCCTTCTCCGCGGCGCGCCACAGCCGCCCCCGAAAGCTCGCATCCCCGTCCCGGTGGGCCGCCGCCAGCCACGAACCAGACTAACGCCCAGGCGCCAGCTTCTTCTTCAGCCTACGGAATTGTCGGGCCGCAGGCCCGAGGGGTTTGACTAGCCGTTGGGCGTTAGTAAGATTCATAGATGCCCTATACGCCTGACCTCTTCGCTGCTGCCGACGGCAGCCCGAGCGTCCTCCATTCGTTCGACCGCGCGTTCGAGTCGTGGAAGTCCGCCGCTGTCGCCGCCGATCGGCTCCAGCGCGACTCGACGCTGCAGGTCTACGCGGACATGTGGGGCGCCTTCACCGAGTGGTGCGTCGGGCAATCTCCCCAGGTCACGCTCGAAGCCCTCACCGAGCAAGACCTGGAGCATTTCCTCGAGTTTCGTCGGGCGAAGAAGAACATCGAGCTCAGCCCCCGCTACACGTGGCGGCTGCTCAGCCTGGTTGACCGCGTGCTCACCCGGCATGCGTTCGACACGCAGCAACCGAAGAACGAATCGGCCGCCGAGTACATCAAGCACAGCGACGACATCCGCCGGGCCAACATCAGCGAGCGTCCTGCGCTCGACTACCTCGATGCCGATCAAGCCCGCCGCCTGGTCACCTACGTCAGCGCGGTGCGGCCCGGCGCCGGAGAGCGGCGCTTGGTCTCTAGTTGGCAGGAGCTGCGCAATCTCACCGCCGCGGCCATGCACCTCGGCGCGGGTCTGACGCCCGGCGATCTGCGCGAGCTGCCGCTTACCGCGCCCGTCGTCGCCGGAGGGCGTTGGAAGGGCGTTCCCTGGAAGCTCAAGGTTCCCGGCAACGGCAACCGCCCAGCCCGAGAGACCCCCATCGCCCCGTGGGCCGGCCAGGTGCTGCGCCACTGGCTGACCGCGCGCGCCGATGCAGGCCTGCGCACCACGCCGCATCCCGACGGCAAGGGCGGCTCGATCGGCCCCTTCCTCTTCCCCGGCCGCAGCGGTCAGCAGTGGGGCAAGATGGCCCACTACGAGGCGATCAAGCAGGTCATGGAGAGCTCGGGCGTGGACGATCCCGATTCGGGCTCGGGCGGAGCGTTCAGGCTGCGCCACACGTTCGCGCTGCGTCAGCTGCGCCGCAAGCGCAGCGTGGAGGACGTGGCGCGCTGGATGGGCATCGCCAACCTCGAGGAGATGGACCGCTACCGCGGCGTTCTCGAAGGCTACGAGGAGGCCGCTTGAGCGCCGCGGCCCCGCTTGCGCACGTCAGGCGGCGTGCAGCGCGATGAAGGATTTGGTGGCCATCGTGACGGTCAGGCGCTTGCTGCTCGAGCTCGGCTATCTGCTTGGCCCCGAGGACCTGCACAGTCGCGTCGGCCCTCTGTCGCTCTGGATCGCCGAGCCCCGTCCCGATCTCGACGGCAAGAGCCCCATGGTCGCCCTTGCAGAGCCCGATGGCGAGGCGCGCCTTCGACAGTGCCTCCTGCGCCTGGTGGCCGACGGCCGCATGGACGGCCAGCCGGCGGATCCCGCTTAGGCCGCCGCGGCGACGGCTGCGGGTTCTGGCGCTTCTGCCGGCGCAGCCGTCGCGTCGACGGTAGGCGCCACGGTCTCGACGGCCTCGGCGGCCGCCTCCGCGGCCTGCGGCACGGCGGCCGTTTCGCCGGCCTGTCCGTCCGTGGCGTCGGCAGCCTTCGCTGCAGCCGCGGGCCGCCCCGTGCCCTTGCCCTTGGCGGCTTCTGCCAGGAGCTTCGCGTCGGCCTCGTTCATGCGCCGGCGCACGCCCGTCCAGAAGTTGCGCGCCTTGGTCGAGATGGCCAGCACGATGCGCTTGTAGCGAGAGCGCCGCATCTCGTGCTCGCGCTCGGTGATGACCTCTTCGATCGCCAGCGTCTCCATCATCGGCATGATGATGTCCAGCTTGTGCATCATGTCGAAGTAGCGGCGCCCGAATGACGAGGTGATACCGATTTCCTCGACGAGCGGCTTGGTGTCGTACGACGCGATGGTCTCGATCTGGTGGTGCTTTAGCAGCGTCTCGGCGTGATCGATGGCCTCGTTGATCTCCTGCGTGCCCGCTTCGAGCGCGGCCTTCACGTCCTCTTCGATCCGCTCGACCACGGAGTGGTCCAGCTTCGTGCGGCCGAGCTGGGTGATGAAGTACATCGACGCCTGGAACGAGTAGAAGCACCGGGCGAACATGCGCTTGGCTTCCGGGCTCGCCAGCTGCGTTTTGCGCTTCAGCGAGGCGCCCTCGACCTTGCGGAAGTCGGCGCGGTATTCCTCCTTGTTCAGGATGCGCTCGTTGGCCTCTCCCTGGTCGATGACTGCCAAGCGGGTGTGAGTCATGGTCGTGCTCCGGTCTCCAAACGCGAATGACGCTTGGCCGATGATCCAGACCCGCAACGAATCGCGCCAACGGAAAGGCGGGTGCTACGACCCCCCGAAAGTTCCGGTCGAGCCCGGAATCGGCGCGGTTTGCGTCCTTCGTTGACAACCGCGGCGCGGCCGGATATGGTTTGCCTGTGCAGTAGCTGGCCTGTGCACGACCAAATCAGGCAAGCCCTCTAGAGCGCCATCCCGGCGCGCCGCCCTTCCAGGGCACACCCACATCCGCCGATCTGCCTTTCGAGGCGCGACCTCCTTCGTCGTGCGCCGAAAGGTTTTCCCCGATCGGTAGCTGGCACACCGATCCAGCGGCTCAAGCCGCCTCAAAGCCAGTCCTAGACGCCGGTTCATGACCGGTACCTCACTCAACCCCGCGGGGCAATCGCTGCCCCGCCCGGGGATTGGCATTGCCTCGCGTCCCTTTGGAGGCAGCAATGCTCAACATGAGTGTCGCTAACGCTCAACTCGCAGGGTCGCTGTTCGACCTCGATGAGCCCCCCAGCATCCCCGGCTCCGCCGAGAGCGTCCACACGCTGCAGCTTCACCAGCTGCCGCCGCAGGCGCAGGACGCGGTCAAGAAGATGCTGGCCGAAGTCCAAGCTCCCGAGTGGAGCGAAGCCGCGATCGTGCAGCTGCACTGGGTGCTGTTGAGCGAGCTGAAGAAGCTCGCCGACCCCGAGACGCCGCTCGAGGAGAAGATCGATACGCTCGACTGGGCCCTGACCAGTCCCGCCAACGATCAGGCTCCCTTCTCGTTCGCCTCGTGCGTGCGCGTCGTGGGCACGAGCCCGCTGTCGCCCACCGCCTACTTCGGGCTGGTGGACGTCGACGAGCTGCGCAGCTGGATCTTCGTGAACGCGCGCCGCTGGCTGCGCGAGACCATCGCCCGCTATCCGCGCTGGGCCCAGGACCTGTTCTTCAGCGATCCCCATTTCGCTGCGGAGCAGCTCTCCGCGAACCCTCAGTGGTTCAACGAGCAGATCCGCCGCCGCGAAGCAGCAATGCGCTCGGCCGCCGCCCAGCCGGACTTGTTCGGCGTGGCGGGTGACACCTCGCAGGACCAGCAGGAGGCCGCATGGACGCTGATCTGACCAAGCCGGGATGGTTGGTCCTGGTCCTCTTCGTGCTGTGGGGCATCGCGGGCAAGCTCGACGAGCCGCCCGAAGGCTTCGATCCCGAGCCGACGGCCAGCGCCATCACCGTGGCCAGCGAAGAAGCGGTCTTCCCGCCGATTCATCTCCTGTGCTACCTCGACGAAGGACGCGGCGGCCACACCAGCCCCAAGTCCGGCGTCGCGGTCCTCACCTCGTTCCAACCCTCGCAGCACGCGAGCCCCGGCCGCGTCACCGGCCAGAGCCGCCTGCTGCAGTGCGTCGTCTCTGACGACTAGGAGACTTCCGTGAAAGCTCAGACCAGTTCCATCCGCGACCTGCCCATGCAGCACCTGCTGCCCGTGCGCACGGTCGACGAGCTCGAACTCCTCGTGAAGGAGAGCGAAATCCTCACCGGCACCGCCGGCCGCGCCTTCGTGGTCGCCGGCGCCGACCGCCCCGCCTACCAGGTGCACGCGGACATCGCCGGCTTCCACATTGCGCGCCTCGACAGCATCGTGCAGCACCAGATGCTGGCCACGGCGCCCGAGTTGGCCAGCCACGCCATCGGCAATGCGATGGCGTGCGGCCTGCTCTACACCGAGCCGCTCCCGCAATAGCGCAGCACGCCGACCTGGCCGCAGCAACAGGCCCTGAAAGGGGCCGGCTGCTCCAGGTCGGCGCCGATGCGCGCAAAGGAGACCAGCGTGTCCAAGCACAACATCCTTCTCGCGTCCGACCCGTCGGGCGCACAACCGCAGCAGCGCGAGCCGACCGTCGGCAAGTGGTACTGCGGCATGACGATCAACGGCTATGTGGAACCCGGGGCGCCGCACATGAGCGGCGAGTTCATGCGCTACGACGGCGATGGTCTCTGGACCAGCGACGACGAGCTCAGCGAGCGCGATCCCGATCCCGCGGCCTACGACTACCTGGCCGAGCAGGTTTGACCGCGGCCGGATCACCACCCAACATCACGGAGAAAGTTCATGTCGATGAACCTGCCCTGCATCGGTACCGCCGCCACCCCCTACGGCAGCGCCAGCATCCACGTCGGCCGCTACCCCAAGGGCGGCGCCATCTACGTGCAGCTCTACACCCTCGGCGACGACTATCCCGAGCCGCTCGCGACCTTGAGCACGAACCTCGTGCCCTACGGCACGTCGCTCGCCGATGACGAGTTCTCGGTGAAGTCGTGGTCCGAGAACGCGCCGTTGATCGAGCCCTTGCTCGCCACCGGCCTGTTCGAGGACACCGGCCGCCGCACGCCCACCGGCTACGCGAGCGCGCCCACGTGGCGGATCAAGGATCCGCTCCACGTGCCGGCGCTGCAGCGTCGGTGACCAAGTAGAACGCTACTGCGAAGCGTGACGCGGATCTTGCGCGGACACATCGAACCGGAGTAGCCTTCGCGCATCAGACCTCGATCGAGCCCACAACGGGCTGGTCGTGGTCAGGAGAGAGTCGCTGAACAGCGGTTCTTTCCAGAGGGACACCACCCCTCCGGAAAGAACGGTTTCCCCAACAGGCAGCTGACAGGCCTGGCGCCCTCCGGCGCAAAGTTAGCCCTTCAATCGCGGCCGCTGACCCCAGCGGCCCCTCACCCAAGCGAGATCTTCTCGCGCGGGCCATCCCCAGTCGGGCGGCCACTCGGCCGGCCTCGTCAGGCCGACCTCCGCCTTCCCGCCCACAAAGCGCATCCGAGCCTTCCGGGTTGCCTCGCCTCGTCGCGAGCAGCCTGGTTGCGCCTTGCCGCGTGGGTAACACGTTCCCGAGGAGTTCACATGAACCTCAGTGACTTTCCCTTTGCCACCGCGGCCATGGCGCCGCAAGAGATCAGCATCGACGTCCTGCGCGAGAAGTACTGCAAGGGCGACGAGCAGTCGATCAACGACGTCAACGCGCGCGTCGCAAGCGCGCTCGCGGCCGTCGAAACCATCGACCGTGACCAGCACCGCGATGCCTTTTTCTGGGCTCTCCAGCAAGGCTTCCTTCCGGCCGGTCGCATCCAGTCCGCCGCGGGGACCAACCTCTCGGCGACGCTCATCAACTGCTTCGTGCAGCCGGTGGGCGACTCCATCGCGCAGGTCGAGGAAGGCTTTCCCGGCATCTACACCGCGCTGACCGAAGCGGCCGAGACCATGCGTCGCGGCGGTGGCGTCGGCTACGACTTCTCGCGCATCCGCCCCCGCGGTGCGTGGGTCGGCAGCACGCGCAGCCATGCGTCGGGCCCGGTGAGCTACATGCAGATCTTCGACCGCTCGTGCGAGACCGTCGAGAGCGCCGGAGCGCGCCGCGGTGCCCAAATGGGCGTCCTGCGCTGCGACCACCCGGACATCGAGGAGTTCATCCACGCGAAGGACTCCGGTGGCCTGAAGAACTTCAACATCTCGGTCGCCGTGACGGATGCATTCATGCAGGCCGTCGTGGTCGACGACGGCGTCGACCTCGTCCACCGCGCCGAGCCGGGCGTCGCGCAGGTCCAAGAAGGCGCCCACCAGCGCCAGTCGGATGGCCTGTGGGTCTACCGCAGCGTGCGGGCCCGCGAGCTGTGGGACCAGATCATGCGTTCCACCTACGACCACGCCGAACCCGGCGTGCTCTTCATCGACACGATCAACCGCGACAACAACTTGTCGTACTGCGAGAAGATCGACGCATGCAATCCGTGCAGCGAACAATCGCTGCCGCCGTACGGCTGCTGCTGCCTGGGCTCCATCGACCTCACGCGCTTCGTGCTCGACCCGTTCGAGTTGACGGCGCGCTTCGACGAGGCGATGTTCACCAAGGTAGCCAAGATCGCCGTGCGCATGCTCGACAACGTGTTGGACTGCACTGTCTGGCCTCTCGAGCAGCAGCGTCAGCAGGCGATGGACAAGCGGCGGGTGGGTTTGGGCTTTACCGGCCTGGGCGACGCGCTCGTGATGCTGGGCCTGCGCTACAACTCCTCCGAGGGTTGCGGTCAGGCACGGCGCATCGCCGACGTCATGCGCGACGCCGCCTACGAGGCGTCGGTGGATCTGGCGCGCGAGCGCGGGGCCTTCCCTCGGTTCGACGCCGAGCGCTACCTGTCGCAAGGCACGTTCGCATCGCGCCTGCCGCTGCATCTGCGCGAGCAGATCGCGCAGCACGGCATCCGCAACTCGCACCTGCTGTCGATCGCACCCACGGGCACCATCAGCCTGGCGTTCGCTGACAACGCGAGCAACGGGATCGAGCCGGCCTTCAGCTGGAGCTACAAGCGCAAGAAGCGCATGCCCGACGGCAGCACCAAGGAATACGCTGTCGAGGATCACGCCTGGCGCCTCTATCGCCACCTCAAGGGCGAGAAGGCACCGCTGACGCAGGCCTTCGTCACCGCGCTCGAGATGAGCGCCATGGATCACGCCGCCATGGTCGCGGCCGTGGCGCCCTGCATCGACACCGCGATCTCCAAGACGGTCAACGTGCCGGTGGACTATCCGTACGAGCATTTCAAGGACCTGTACCTCTGGGCCTGGAAAGCAGGCATCAAAGGGCTGGCGACGTTCCGGCCCAACGCAGTCACGGGGTCCGTGCTCAGCGTCGATGGCCAACAGCCGCCGGCGCCGGCGCCGGCGCAGCCGCAGGACGAGGATCCGCTGCGCAAGCAGTTCGACAGCCGGCCCGAGGGGGATCTCGAAGGAGTGACCTCGAAGGTCGAGTACTACACGAGCGAAGGCAAGAAGTCGGTCTACCTGACCATCAACTTCATGCGCGTCGTCGGCATCGTCAACGGCCACCAGGTCGTCATCGAAAGGCCGGTGGAGTTCTTCATGCCCGCCGGGCAGCGCGACGAGGGCCAGCAATGGATCGCCTCGAACATGCGCATGCTCTCGATGGTCGGCCGCTCCGGCGGTTCGATCGAGAAGGCACTGAAGAACATGCGCGAGGTGGTCTGGGACAAGGGCCCGGTGCAGTGTGGTGTCGTCGAACGCGGCGACGGCCATCTGGCCAAGCGCTGGCACGACTCCGAAGTCGCTGCGATCGGCTACTGGCTGCAGCAGATGCTGGCCAAGCGCGGCTTCCTGGATGCCGAAGGCGACCAGGTGCCCGTGCGCGAGATGTCCGCCAGGCTGTCTCGCCAGCTTGAGCTGCAGCTGGGCAGCGAAGTCGAGGCGGATCACGCCGAAACGCATCGCGATCGGCCGACGGCCGCCAGCTTCGTGAACCGCGGCCGCCAGTGCCCGGATTGCGGAGCGCGCGCGCTGCAGCGCGTCGACGGCTGCGAGCGCTGCCCCGAGTGCAACTACGTGGGCAGCTGCGGCTGAATCAACAACCACGGCGCCCGAGGCGCATGGCGTTCACCATCACGGTGGGCGTCGTGCACCGAGGGTGCCGACTCATCGGACGAGATCATGAACAATGACTTTGAAGCGCGCGTGAGGGATGTGAAGTCCCGCGCGCACGGGCATTGGACGTCCATTCTTCGGAACCTGGGCGTCGACGAAGACATCCTCAAGGGCAAGAACCTTCCCTGTCCGATCGACGGCTGTGGCGGCACCGACCGCTTCCAGTACACGGACAAGTTCGGCGAGGGCAACTACCACTGCCGCTCGTGCGGTGCTGGGGGTGGGCTCAAGCTGGCCCATGCCGTGCGGGGTGGGCGGTTCAGCGAACTGCTCGACGAGATCGAGAAGATGATCGGCACGTCGCGCATCGCGCCGGCACCGGGGCTTTCGGGCCCTTCGCCGGAGCGGATGAAGAAGCTGTGCCATCAGACGTGGATGCAGGCCAAGGCGGTCACCATCGGCGACGAGGTCGATCGCTACCTTCGCAACCGCGGCATCAACCAAAGCGCATACCCGAAGACGCTGCGCTTTCATCCGGCCCTGGGCTACTACGAGAAGCAGCCCGGTCAGAAGCGCTCCAAGCTGATCGCCAGCTACGCCGCGATGATCGCGTGCGTGCAAGGCCCCGACGGCCATGCCGTCACCCTGCACCGCACGTACCTCAAGGACGGCCGCAAGGCGCTGGGCGACCAGTCGAAGAAGCTGCTGTCCGCTGGCATCAACGGCGCGGCCGTGCGACTCGACGAGGCGACCGACGAACTCGCGATCACCGAGGGCATCGAGACGGGGCTGGCGGTGCGCTTGCGCACCGGCAAGCCGACGTGGGCCGCGATCAACTGCGGCAATCTCGAGAAGCTCTGGATCCCCGACACCGTCGAGCGCGTCTGCATCTACGCGGACAACGACGCCAATGCCGAGTACTCCGGCCAGGCGTCGGCCTACATCCTCGCGCAGCGCCTCGTGCGTGAAGCGAGGAAGGCCGGTCTGCGGCGCTCGGTGGAGGTCTTCGTGCCCAAGCAAGCGGGCACGGACTGGGCCGACATCTGGCTCGCGACGCTTGCCAAAGACAAGCGGGCGGCGTAGGCTTTGAGGGGTGGCAGCAATGCCACCCCGCTCTTTCAGTGGATCCCGAGCGGATCCAGCGAAAGAGGTTTCCCATGTGGCAGCTGCCAGGCCACGCTGATCATCAGCAAAGGTAGCCCTTCAATCCCAGTGCACGACGCCCAGCGCTCGTGCCGCATCCAAGCTCAGCGACGCTGAGCAACCACCCCGCGGGGACGTGCTTTCCCCGCTGCAGGGGTGAGTGCGTCCCCGTATTTCATTTGGAGATTTCCCATGAAGTACGGCCGTTCCCTCGTCGATCTCGCCACCGAACTCGAGCGCCAGATCGCGACGAAGCAGGACATGATCGTGCCCACCCCGCTGATGCACCACGTCACCAGCGACAACGGCACCTCGGTCCTCAACATCGAGACGCCCGAAGGCGTGCGGACCTTCAACACGACCGAGAACTGCCGCCGGCAGCTCGCGGACAGGCTGAAGATCCCGTTCGCCTACTTCGAGCGCATGCGTGCCGATCAGCCCGCGCTGCTCGACCGCAACATCGACACCTGGCTCCACGCCCAGCCCGAGCAGCGCATGGTGCGCGTTCTCGACGGTCGCGCGCGCGCGTTCCTCTCGGACCGCTACCGCCGCCTCGACAACTACGACCTGCTGGCGCACGTCTACCCGATGCTGCGCGAGTTGCCGGGTGCGCGCGTCGATTCCTGCGAGGTCACCGACAGCAGGATGTACTTGAAGGTGGTCACCGATCGCGTGACGTTCGACCTGAACCCCGAGGTCGGGGACATCGTTCACGCTGGCGTCGTCATCTCCAATTCGGAGACGGGCCAGGGCTCGCTGTCGGTCAGCCCGCTGGTCTTTCGCCTGAGGTGCAAGAATGGCCTCATCGCCGCGGATCATGCGATGCGCAAGACGCACGTCGGGCGCCTGACCGATGCGTCCACCGAGGAGGTCACGATCTTCAAGGAGGACACGCTGCAGGCCGATGACGCGGCGTTCTTCCTCAAGGTGCGCGACGTGGTCCAGTCCGCCATTTCGGAAGCCACGTTCTCGCTCATCGCCGAGCGCATGCGCAAGACCCTGGGCATCAAGCTGACCGGCGACCCCGTCAAGGCGGTGGAGAAGCTGGCCGTCCGCTACCTCCTGGCCGACCACGAACGCGCCGGCGTGCTGCGTTCGCTGATCAGCGAGGGCGACCTCACCGGCTTCGGCCTGGTGAACGCCATCACCGGGTACGCGCAGGAGGTCGGCGAGTACGACCGTTCCACCGAGCTCGAAGCGATCGGCGGCAAGATGCTCGAGCAGAGCGCGAAGGAATGGACCGAGCTCGCCGAAGCGGCCTGACCTGAATCGAACGGCCCCAGTGCGGGGCCGTTATCCTTCCTCAAGGACGTCGACCTCGTGCCGACGTCCCTTTTTTTGCCCGCGTCGCTCGTTGCACCCGCGCCTTCGCAACGCTGAGATGTGTAGGTAGGGATGAGGTGCAAGTTCCACTTGCGCCGCAGGGCGCGCCAGAACAGACTCACGCGCTCGTCGTATGGGGGCCACGACGTTGAGCGCACTCTGCAGCCTGAAATTGCTCGGTTGCGCCCGCACCGATTCCTGTTCCGAGCTCCCACCTCTGCCCCCGCAACGGTGGTAGAGTTCTACAGATGGGAGTTGAATCGCGTGAGCACAACAAGAATGAAATACTCGCGCGACGCCAGATCTTTGTGACGCCGCACGCAAATTTCTGACGAACTTCGTTCATTTCAGTGAGCATGGAGACTACGAGAACCGAAGACTCCGGCGGCCAGCGTCCGAGCGCGATTTCAGCGTTCATCGAGGGGATGCTTGACAGGCATGGCGTTGGTGAAAGGCAGCGGGTCCGCGTTCTCGAGACCGCTTTGCGCATGTCCTATGCGCAGGCGCGGCGTCGAATGCTTGGCGAGGCTCCGTGGTCGATCGAAGAGCTCAAGCGGCTGGCGGATCACTTCCACGAGCCGCTGATACCTATCGTCGCGGCCTACCTGCATCAGCCCGGCAGAGCAGCGTCCTTTCCCGTTGCTGGCGCAGTCCTCCCATGCACCGTCTGGCCGGTCGGTGAGCCTATCCCTGGGCGCATCGGTCCGCTCGTCGTACTGCACGACAAACTGACGGACCAGTGGACCGTCGTTCCTTCGGCCGAAGCCACGGAGCGCCCCAGCTACGAGCTGTCGGTGCTTCTCTTCGAGCGACCCGCACCACGCCGGGTTGCCGTGCTCGACGACGACATGGATTCGGCTCAGTCCATCGTCGAGTTCCTTGCCGCGAAAGGCATCGACGCGCACGCCTTCAGCACCGGCCACGCGCTCATGTCTGCGATGGACGCGGAGCACTTCGACGGCTTCATCGTGGACTGGCTGCTCGGTTCGAGTACCGCGAGCGACTTGCTCGCGCAGATCCGCGGTCGCCAAGCGACCGGGCCTCTCATCATCCTCACCGGGCAGATCAGCACCGGCATGGCCAAGGAAGATGAACTTGCCTTGGCGGGCGCAACTTACAAGGCGCTCGTGTTCGAAAAGCCGATGCGCCTGTTGACGATCCTCAACGCCCTCCAGGTCGGCTTCGGCTCCACAACCGACGCCTGAGCGTTCAAGGGTAAACCCGCCCCGCGTTGGCGGGTTGGATGCGCTCACCCTGCAAGATCTGACAGGTTGCCATTTGCCGTTCAGCCGATAGGCTGGCTTGAGGGCAACCTCCTGCCAAATGGTTTCGTTACGCGAAACAACGTATTTACGTTTAGTGGCGTCTAGTGCGTTCCCGTGTTCATGGGGGATATACTTTTCTTGACACTACACGCCAACAGTCGGTAATCTTGCACGCAAGCCGCCACGGAACACCCGTCGCGGCTTGACGCGGCGGCTGACCCGCCCCGCGTCTACCCGCCCAGAAGACGGCAGACCGGGGATGCAGCCATGTCAAACGAGGTGTCTCTCAGCCACGCGCAGCGCGCCAACCTGAATCTCTTGCTTCTGCTGCGTGAGGCAGCGATGCTCGACCTCGGCGGCGCCGTCTGCAGCTTCGGGGTGGGCAAGCAGGAACTCTCGGCGATCACCAGTCGCGCGCCCGACGAGATCATCAGCTTCGTCTCGAGTATGGGCGACCAGGCCCTGTTCCTGCCGCGCTCGGACTTGTCGACCCTGCTCTCTCTGCCATCGTCAGTGGCGCCGGCGGTTGCCGCTTCGCGTCGCGGTCGCAAGTGACTGCTTGATGGCCATGTCGGTCCGGCCTTCCAGGCTGCGCGCCCTCGAGACGGCCCGCCAGTGCGCGAGCCTGGGGGCTCGCCAAAGGACCATCGCGTATCTCACCGGGCTTGCACCCGCGTACATCCTGCGCTCCGTCTACAGCAAGGAGCACCCTGCGCCCATAGGCCGCCCGAGTTACTGCGAGGAGTTCTACTTTCGCGCGGGGACGCGGGTCCAGGCCGCTGCCAGCCTCTTCGCCTCGCGCTACCGAACGCTGACCGACGAAGGCTTCCTGCCGGCCGACGCCTTGATCGCCGCCTTCCGGCACCTTCGTTCGACCTGTCCCTCCACGCCCTTTTCCTTCGACGAGGCCTTCTTCCTCATTGCCAACCTGGACGGCATCTGGGCTTCCTCGTCACGCACCCTTGCGCTGACGCGCTGCCCGGCATGCGGCCGCGACTACCTGGTGCCCGAGAGCTCGGCACATACCCATCGCCCGGACGGCTGCCCGGTCTGTCGCGCCGACTGGGCGGGCCGCGCTGGCTCGCACGCTTCGGCCGCCCCACTTGCTCACGCCGCGGAACCCGTCGAGTTGACGCTGCCTGTGGACAAGGACATCACTCGCGCCAAGCTCTTGCGCACGCTCGAAGCGCTGGCTGCCGGCCCGAAGGTGGCCGCTGTCTTGTCGGAGGATCCACGCGCCGCGATGTTCCGCGCCGCGCCAAACCGAACTTCGGTCACGACGGCATTCCTCACCAGGCCTCTCGCGCTGCACCTGTGGTCGGTCAACACCCACGTGACCGATCGCGTTCAGTTTGCCGTCTTCGCGCTTTGGTATCGCCACGCGCAGCAGGTCGGCGTGCCACGCGCCGAGGCCATGTGCGCCGCCGTCACGAAGATGCGAACTGCATGTCGAGGCTTCGGCAATCTCGTCAAGTTCGACCGCTGCTTCGAGGTTGCCGCTTTGCTCGACGGGGCTTGGGGCATCGAGACGCCACGTCTTGAACTGCGTTCATGCGAGAAGTGCGGCTCGCAGTACCTGCTCAGCCTCAACGAGGTCCGCCCCAGCCCGTGCCCGTTCTGCGCGCTCGTCCGCCGGCATCGCGTCCTGCTTCCGGCTGCGCTGGAACCTGAACCCACGAGCTGAAGGCGATCGCCGCCATGGCGGCGGCACCAGGCGGGGCGTCGACAACGACGGCGCCAGCGGCGGCGGCGGCGGCTGTTCCGGCCAATTACTGTCGTGAACAGCGCATCAGCATTCATGCGGATTTGCGGCGTGGCGATTCGACTACAGCGCCATTCAATGTCGTGAACACCTGTACGGCCGCTCCAGGTCCATCGCATCAGTCTGCAAATAGAGTCGAAGACATCCGGTTCTCACGAGCCATCCGCAGCCGGCATAGCCAAATCGAAGAAAGTTAACCTGTCTTCGTCCGTCCGTATGGGAAAGCTCTGCCAGTGAGCGTCCGACGGTTTGGCTCGCTCAGACCCGACACGCGCGTTGTGCTCCAGCGTGGACAGCGAAAAGCTCAAACCGGTAACGTCCAATTCGTGAAGACGTCGCAGG
Source organism: Piscinibacter defluvii (assembly GCF_004011805.1). GTDB lineage: Bacteria > Pseudomonadota > Gammaproteobacteria > Burkholderiales > Burkholderiaceae_C > Piscinibacter > Piscinibacter defluvii. Next base: position 82,264 of record NZ_RCHJ01000024.1, on the reverse strand, counting down.
ATTGTGTGTGTGATGGCCGGGAATGTTGTCTTGTACCTGTCGTTGTACCTCGGGGCGAAGTGGCGGATTGCCGCCACGCATTTCCTCGGGTGTCTGCACCTCGACGAAGTGCAGAACTTCTTCAAGATCGCGTCGCTTGAGGGCCGGCGCAGGAAGCTGAACATCAAAGTCAGAGAGGCCAATGAGTATGAACGTGCGCTGGAGCTACGACGCTTGGAGATCTCATTGACGGATTCCAGGCGGGTCGCAATCTTCAAGCTCAAGGTCGGCCGGCGGCTGATTCTGAGTTCGGTGTGTTGAAGATCAGTGCTGTGTCGTGGGGCAAGTTTGCTCCGACGGAGAACAAGGCGCTGTTACCGCACGACAAACCGATGCCTCATGAACGGGTTAGAAATGGCGATCTCTTGATCTCGCGCGCGAATACGACGGAACTGGTCGGAGCGCCGGTTCTGGTCGAGGCTGATCATCCGAACCTGATGCTGCCCGACAAGATTCTCCGAGTGCTCTACCGAAGTGAGGCCGTCGAAGCGCGCTACCTTCTGCATGCGTTGCGCGCCGAGCCGGCGCGCCTACACATTGAGGCCGAGGCCACCGGCACGAGCCACTCGATGCGAAACCTCTCGCAACCCAAGATGCGGGATATCCCGATTCCGCTCGCGCCGAGGGCAGAGCAGGAGCGCATTGCCAACAAGCTCGATGCCCTGCTCGCCCGCGTGGACGCCTGCCGCGACCGGCTGGGCCGCGTTCCGGCCATCCTCAAGCGCTTTCGACAGGCAGTGCTCAACGCAGCCGTCGACGGCGATCTGACCGAGGAATGGCGAGGCAGCGGACTTGAATCTTGGGTATTCGAGCGCGCTGCTGATGTCTGTGCGAAGGTCCAGAGCGGGGGAACGCCAAAGGAAGGCTTCACGAGTTCAGGTGTGCCCTTCTTGAAGGTCTACAACATCGTGAATCAGAGGATCGACTTCGCCTTTCGACCTCAGTTCATCGCTCACGCCGTTCACTCCGGCACGATGGCGAAGTCGGTGACGCTCCCGGGCGATGTACTCATGAATATTGTTGGCCCGCCGCTCGGCAAGGTTGCAGTGGTCACTGACGAGTTCTCGGCTTGGAACATCAACCAAGCAATCACCCTGTTTAGGCCCAGCCCCCGCGTCAGCACGGGTTGGCTTTACTGCGTGCTTTGCAGCGGCAAGAACATCCAGTCGATAGTCCACGAAACACGGGGCAGCGCGGGCCAAGTCAACATCTCCTTGTCCCAATGCAGGGACTTCGTCATTCCAGTGCCACCTAGAGATGAGCAGGCAGAAATCGTGCGCCGCGTCGAGTCGCTCTTTGCATTGGCCGATGCCATCGAAGCCAAGTGGCAGGCCGCCCGTACCCAAGTCGAGCGCCTGACGCCGGCACTGCTGGCTAAGGCCTTCCGCGGCGAACTGGTGCCGCAGGACCCGAACGACGAGCCCGCGAGCGCACTGCTGGCCCGCCTGCGTGGCACGGCCGAGGCCGATGCAGTGCTCGCGCGCAAGCCGGGTCGCCGCAAGACCGTGAAGGAGACCGCCGCATGAACGACCTCGTCACCCTGCCGCCCATCGGCAAGCTCGAACGCGTGCCGCTGCGCGAAGTCTGGGAGCACGAGGCCTACGACTTCACGCAATGGCTGCAGGACAACATCGAGGTGCTCAACGACGCGCTGGGCCTGACGCTGGTGAACGTCGATCGCGAGCAGGCCGCGGGTGCGTTCAGCATCGACCTCGTCGCCGAGGACGAAGGTGGCGGCACGGTCATCATCGAGAACCAACTCGAGAAGAGCAACCACGACCACCTTGGCAAACTGATCACCTACCTGAGCGCAATGGGCGCCAAGGCGGCGATCTGGATCGTTTCCGAGCCGCGGCCGGAGCATGTGGCCGCGATCGCCTGGCTCAATGAGAGCAACAGCGCGCAGTTCTACATGGTCAAGGTAGAGGCGGTGCGCATCGGCACCTCGCAGCCGGCAGCACTGTTCACCAAGATCGTCGGTCCTTCGGAAGAGGCCAGCAGCATCGGCCAGACCAAGAAGGACATCGCAGAGCGCCACGGCATCCGCAACCGCTGGTGGACTCAGCTGATCGAGGTCTCGAGGAAGTACAACAAGCTGCATGTGCACATCACGCCCAGCGACTACAGCTGGATCGGCACCAGCTCCGGGGTGCGCGGCCTGCAGCTGAACTACGTGGTGACGCAGGATGATGGCGCGGTGGAGCTGTACATCGACCGCGGCAAGGATGCCGAAGCCGAGAACGAGTCGATCTTCGACCAGCTGTTCGCGCACAAGGACGAGATCGAGAAGGCCTTCGGCGGCCCGCTGAGCTGGCAGCGGCTGGAAGGCAAGCGGGCCTGCCGCATTCGCTACACCGACACGGCAGGCGGCTACCGCTCGCCGGAAGAACAGTGGCCCGCGCTGCACGATGCGCTGAGCCGAGCCATGGACAGGTTGGAGCGGGCGCTTCGTCCGTACCTGAAACAACTGAAGCTCGGGGCCTGAGGGCCTCCGCCGTAGCGCGCGGCGTTCTATCGGCTGACCCGACCACGCGAAGGCTTCGCGCGCGCCTTCGGTGACGGTGCACGCGCCGCCGGCACTTCAGCACCGAACAGCGCCTGGACCGGGACGCCCAGGCTGTCCGCAAGGGCATGGATCATGGTCAGCGTCGGGTTGGCCTGCCCAGTTTCGATGCGGCTCATGTAGGTGCGAAACAGCCCGCACCGCTCTGCCAGGTCTTCCTGCGTCATGCCAGCGGCAAGCCGCAGATCGCGAACGCGTTGACCGAAGGCTTGGGGGTAGGAGAGCCGCACCCGGCGACTTTCCAGAAAGTACACTCATTCATACACACACTCATTCGCACATGGAGGCGATGGCGATGAATGAGGGAATCCTTTCGGCGCGCTGGATGGTGCCCGCGGGTGCCGCGCTTGCGATCCTCGGGGGCTGCGCCGCTGCCGGGGCTTTGGGCGGCGGTGTGCTCACTCCTGAGCAAGCGCCAAGATATGCCGCGTTGGCGCCGTTCGAGTTCGTGCGGCTGCGCTTCTTCGACGAGGCGCGCACCGGGGCGATGGACGCCATCGAGACGGCGGTCAAGGGCTATGCCGACGCCATCAATCGCTTGCAGCGCCGGCCCGTCACCGCTGCTTCGGGCTCGGTTCGGAAGGCGGAGCTCGCCTCGGATGCGTCGATGGTGACGTGGCCCGCGTACTTCACCGACGTGAACTACGTTCAACTGGTCAGGCCTGCCGTCGAACTCAAGCGCTTCTGCGAGGCCCGGGGCGGATCGTGGCGCACTCTCGAGCGCTACGCGGACGACCCGCTGACCGTGCTGCGCAGCAATCCGATTGCCGTGTTCCTGGAAGCGCAGGCACGAGTCAAGCGCCATTTCGCCGCCCAGGGCGCCTTTGCGGGCTTCGAGGAGTTGCGCGACGTGCTGGCCTCGGATGTCGGTGCAGAGATGGCCGAAGAGGCCGCTTGGACCAATCGCCGCATCGACCGGCTCTTCTCCGCGGAGGGCTTTCGTTACGCCCAGCGCCTCGACGCATTCGGGTTGTTCTCGTGCGAGCAGTCAGGCTCTGGCACCTGGTGGGCGTCGATATTGCCCGCCACTCTCGTGTCACGGGACCCGTCGAACGCGGTGGAGAGTTCTCTCGTGCGGATCGCCATCAGGGTTTATGCAGCCAAACCCAAGGCTGAGGTGCAGGGTTCCAGGCCGTAGGTCTGGGGCAAGGCGCGATAGGGATGTGACCAAATCGGCACGGTGGCCCGCAACCGGATCGGCCGGATGGGGTTGCGGCCCGCGACGAACGGACTAGAGTGCATCCATGAATCCGCCCGATGACGAAATCGATCCTGAAGTTCTCGCAGAGGCGCTGCGCGAGGTGGCGGGCGCGGAGGCAGAGCAGTCCCTGCGCGGAGGGCCGCAGTCGGTGGCGCTCCTCGTGCGGCGTCTTTTGGCGAGCCCCTCCACCGCACGCAAGCTGCTGGACGTCTTCACGGCCCGCGCCGTCGCGCGCCGGTCAGAGATGGAGCCCCCGGTGGAGTTTGGACCGGTGGTTACGGACGATGGAACCTACGATGACCCGCCCCTGATGCTCGACCCGATCGGTTCGCCAGAGTTCGAACGGGCCATCGACTCGATGTTCCACCCCGACGCTCAACGCAAAGATCGATGACCTAGACCGGCCCGCGAAGAGTGGCGGCGAGTCTCTCCACCTGCACCGCTACTTCGTCTAACGGTTGCCAGTCGCGGCCAAGCACCTGCAGCGGCGACCGGTGCCCGAGTTCAGCTCTCGCACGCCCGAACCAAGCGCGCGCGCCACTGGAATCGTATCCGCCGGCCAAGTCGACAGCAATCCGCTCTAGCCATGCGGCGCGCGTGGCAACGCTGGGCGGAACGACTCGGCGTCCGCTCGCATAAGCGCGCAACGAAGTGGCTGATCTTCCCAGGAGCTTGCCGAGCAGCTCGTCGCCGATGCTCGCTCGCAATTCCGCTAGCGCCTTCTGGTTCATCCTGAGATCCTACGGCGTGACCACGCGGCGGTCCGACAGGTCTGGGCTACCACTGAAGTGGCGGGGATCTCTATGAGATGCTTGCGCCAAGAAAATGCCATGCACTGCGGGAGATCGGACTGATGAGCGCCCTTCCTCACGATGATCAGCCCATCGCGGCCCCGAACGAGGATCGCTTTGGAGTTGATCCATTTGCTCGCGCGCTCGCTGCGAGCATTCAGAGAATGCAATCACCGACAGGCTCGGTCATTGCACTCAATGGACCGTGGGGATCCGGTAAGAGTAGCGCCGTCAACCTGATCCGACACCACCTGTCGGACGCGATCAAGACGGGCGATCTGCAGATCATCGACTTCACCTGTTGGTGGTTCCGAGGAGAAGACGCGCTGGCCCTCGCCTTCTTTCGCGAGCTCTATGCAGGACTCTCCCCAAGCCTTGGCGACAAGATCAAGAAGCACCTCCCGAAACTCGGCGCACGGTTGCTACGCGCGGGATCGGTCCTCGGCGGCGCGGCCGATGCGGCCGGAGCTGGTGGTATCGGCGCTGCGGCCGGTGGGGCCATGGAGTGGCTGGGTGGCCTGATCCAGCAGGACGAGAGCGTGGAGAAACTCCATGGAGAGCTGTCCAAGGCCCTCGGTGAACAGAAGAAGCGCTTTCTCATCGTCATCGACGATATCGATCGCCTGTCGCCTGACGAAGCCCTGCTGATCTTCAGACTGGTCAAGTCCGTCGGTCGCTTGCCGAACGTGCTCTACCTGTTGGTCTACGACCGCCAGTTGGCTGAAAAGATCGTCAGCGAGCGCTACCCTTCGGAGGGGCCGCACTATCTTGAGAAGATCGTCCAGGCAGCATTCGAGCTGCCGGAACCCACTTCGATGGAGGTGCAGCAGCATCTGCTGGGCCTCATCGAAGCGATCTGCGGAACACCCGACCAAGAGCAGATGGTCCGGTTCATGAACATGTTTCACGAGGGCGTCGCGCCGGCCATGAGAACACCTCGTGATGTTGCTCGCTTCGCCAATTCGCTCACCGTGACTTGGCCCGCCGTGACCGGTGAAGTTGACGTCGCCGACTTCCTGGCGTTGGAGGTGATGCGTCTCCTTCACCCTGCGACCTATCGCGCCATTCGGCAAAACAAGGAACTGATGTGTCGCGGTGCTAGGAGTGACGGGCGCGAACGCGAGGCCGCTGCAAAGCGTCTCGAAGACTTGCTCTTCGGCGAAGACGGAGGAGCGCAGGCGGATCGGCTGCGTCGTGTCTTGATGCGGTTGTTTCCAGCGCTTGAGTCCGTCTGGTCCAACATGACCTATGGCGACGGATTCGCGAAGCAATGGGCAATGGAGCGACGCGTTTGCTCCATGGCGCACTTTGACTCCTACTTCCGTTTCGCGGTTGGCGATGAGGTGTTGCCTCGGGCGGAGCTGGAAGAGCTGATCGAGCGAGCGGGAGATCGTGACTTCGTGATGGCGACGATGCGTCACGCGATAACGGTCACGCGCAAGTCCGGCGGAACGAAGGCCGCCGTTCTTTTGACCGAACTGAACACGCACGCCGGCCGGATCGCTAAGGACTCAGTCCCGCCGCTACTCGATGCGTTGTTCGCTGTTTCCGACGAGATCAATGTCGACGCGGATGCAGCTCGGGCGTTCAGCATAGGTAGCAACGAACTGCGCCTGCATTGGTTGCTGCGAGCGCTGACGCTCGATCGGATGTCGCTGGCCGAGCGCTCCGAAGTGTTCGTGCAAGCGTGCCAGGCAGCTCCCGTCGGGTGGCTTGCAGATTTCAGCTCGTCGGCTTGGGCGGACTATTACCCACGCGAGGGCAAGCAGCCCGAGCCTCCTGAAAGCTGCCTGACGACGGAGGCCGATGCGGGCCGACTTCGGACTCTTCTGCTGGAACGCATCGTTATGGCAGCCGAGGATGGCACTCTCGCCGGACACCGCGACCTATGCTATCTCCTCTTCACGTGGAGCGAACTCGCCGGCGACCATGGGGCGGCGGCGCGAGCCTGGACGTCAGCGCTGCAGGCCACCGACGAGGGCGTCACGCAGTTGGCAAGAGCATTCACCTCCCACGGATGGTCGCGGGGATTGGGCTTTGCCGGCCTCGGTGACGCCGTCGCCAAGCGAACGACACACGCTCGCATGAACGGTACGGAGAAGGTCCTCGACCTTGGTGCATTCCGCCAGCGCGTTGAGGAAGTTGCAGCGACAACTGCATCCCACGAGGTAGTGGAGTTTCTCGAGGCTTGGCGACGTGCCGATCGAGGGGAACGGGACTGACACCCGGAGGCAGCAGCGCTGGCAGTAGCAGTACTAGTGTCGCCTTACGGCCAGAGCCGACGCGCGACCCTTGCTAGTGAGCTTCCGGGCTCGACCACAAGCGGCCGGTCACCCCGCGTTCAATCGGGGATATCCGCGCCGATCGAACTTGGAACCACCTTGGGTCTGCTTTCAGTCGGCGCCAGCTGCCGTGGACGGTCGTGAGTGGAAGCAGTGAATCGTGGTTTCCAGATGCATCCAATCGCGCAGACGGGACCGCACGGCGCCAACCAAGTGCAGCGAACCCGTCACGAGAATCCATGAGTGCCCCTGGATCAACTCGCGACATCTCAGGAACGCGCCGGTTGGATCGCCGATGCTCTCGGACACCAGCCCGTGGCGCCCGCAGACGCGAGCAAGTTCGTCTGCCGGCCACGACCGTCTGTCGCCGGGCAGCTGTGTACAGATCACATGCGACGCCACGGTCTCGAGCCTGCCGATGAAGTCATCGGCGTTCTTGTCCGATCCCAGCGCCAACAAGACCACCGCGTCCGACGCATAGGCGGGATCGCGCCTCAACTCCTCGATGACGGCCGCGATCGCGAAGCCTACGTGGGCACCATCGAGCACGACCTTGACCTTGCCCCTGCGACGCCGGCCCACGGCATCCTTGGACTGCTCGATCTCGAACGCCTCCATCCGGCCCGGGAGTCTTGCCGTCAGCGCCACGGAACGCGGAAGGTCTCGGGCCCCCAGCACGGTGCCACGCGCGGGGCTTGCGACGCCCGCTTCGCCCAGCCGCCGGAGTGCGGCGCGCGCAAGGGCGAGGTTGGCTGCTTGCAGCCCGAGGCGTCGACTCAGGTCGATGCAAGTCAGATCAACAGCAAGTGCCTCGGCGGCCTGCCTGACGACGCGCCCGGCAGCATGCGACGAGGGAATGGGCGTCAACACCGGCCGGCCAGCCTTGATGATGCCTGCCTTCTGTACGGCGATCGCCTCGACGGTCTTGCCCAGGATCTCGGTGTGTTCGAGTTCCACGTTGGTCACGATGGCCAGTTCCGGCAACACCACGTTGGTGGAATCGAGCAGGCCGCCCAAGCCGACTTCGATCACGACCCATTCAAGCTCGATCTCGGCAAACGACCAGAAAGCCGCGGCCGTGACGACGTCGAACCACGTGGCCTCGCGCGCAGCAGTACCGTCCCGGCATGCCGCATCCCGGGCGTCGAGCGCGCGGACCAGTGCCGCCGCCAACAAGGCCTCCGGAATCGGCCTCCCCAAGTGGCTGACGCGCTCGGTCACATGCTCGATGTGCGGCGAGGCATACCGACCGGCACGCCAGCCCGCATGGAGTAGGCCTGCCTCGATCAGCGCGCAGACCGATCCCTTGCCCTTCGTGCCGGCGACATGGACCGACCGGAACTGTTCGTGCGGGTCGCCGATGCGCGACAGCAAGTCGAGTTCGGGCGAAAGGTCAACGCGCATGCCGGCGCGATCGGATCGCTCCCAATCAACCAGCGCCTGCAGTCGTTGCCAAACTCCCGCCAACGATGCACCGTCGCCGGACGCAACCCGCCCGGGCCGGCGTGGCGCATCGCTCCTGCAGTGACGCGATCGCACTGTCACCTCAGGACAACCGTGCGCAGCCCATTGATGAACACTCGATGCTCCAGCACATAGCGCAACGCCCGGCCAAGCACCAGGCATTCGACATGCCGTCCGGTGCTCAGCAGCTGTTCGGGGCTGAACGCATGATCCACGCGCTCCAGCGCTTGCTCGATGATGGGCCCTTCGTCCAACTCGACCGTCGCGAAGTGGGCCGTGGCGCCGATCTGCTTGACACCTCGCGCGTGCGCTTGCGCATAGGGCTTGGCCCCCTTGAATCCAGGCAGGAACGAATGGTGAATGTTGATGACGCGGCCCGCGAGCCGGCGACACAGATCCTCGGACAGCACCTGCATGTAACGAGCCAGAACCACGAGTTCGGCGCCATGTTCTTCGATGCAGCGCAGCAACGCAGCCTCCTGTTGCGGCTTGGTGTCTGCACTCACCGGCAGGTGATGGAAGGGAAGACCCTCGGCAGTGACCAGCGGCGCGAGGTCGGTGTGGTTGGACACGACGGCGACGATGTCCATCGCCAGATCGTGATTCCGCCACTGCGCGAGCAGGTCGCGCAGGCAGTGGTCGGCTTTGGACACCATGATCAGGACGCGGGTTGGGCGCTGCAGATCGTGGACCGCGCCTTGTGCGTCCTCGAACCTGGCCACGACCTGTGCGTACTGCTGGCGCAGCGCCGCCAGCGTGCCTGCGTCCGCCGCATCGAGTCGGAACACGGTTCGAACATAGAAGCGCTTGCTCAGCACGTCGTCGAAGACCGCGAACTCTTCGATGTAGGCACCGTGCCCTTCCAGCAGCGCCGCGACCGCGGCGACCTGTCCGCGCGCGCTTGCGGCAGCGAGGGTCAGCGCATAGTGGCCCGGCGTTGGTTGATCGGCCTTGGCTGGCTGCATACGATTCCCTTCAAGCGACGGACGGTTCGGGCAAGCGTTTGACCAAGTCCGCCGCGGCAGCCCGCTGCTGTGCATCGAACTCGTGCCGAGACGTCTGACGCTCGATGCCAACTGCCACGGCATTGCGACTCATGCGCTGCTTGTACAAGCCGACCCATACCGTCTGCACTCGCGCGTCCATGCCGAACAGAAAGGCCTGCAGCTGGTTGATGCGCGTCTCGAGCAGCGGCGTGTGAGGCGAGCACGGCCATTCATCCGACATCCAGCGGCACAGCGGTTCGTAGTCGAAGCACTGATCGAGCGAACCGGGCGACGCCGAGGCCATCCCGGTGGCAGTCAGACTGACCCATACCGGTTGCGGTGCGACCTCGTCGGCATGGACGCCCACCGACAGCTGGACCTCCAGCCGCTCGACCCTGACGGTCCAGGACGCGTTCACGCGAAGCGCCGCGTGACCAAGCCGCACTCCTGCGTGCTGCGCTCCAGCATGAGCCAGAAGTAGCCCATGAAGCTGCGGCGCACCAGTGCCTCGTAGGTCGGCGCCTCGTCGGTCTGCCACAACCAGATCGAGGCCTTGAAGAAGTGCGAGCCGGCGCAAGCGCCGGGCTTGAAGACGCGCGGATGCAGATCGAGCGGGCAGCCCTGTGCCAGAACGTCGCGCACCGCGGCACCGCCCAGCTGCACGACGGTGTAGCCGCTGCTCACGTCGGTGATCGCATGATGCATGCCGCCCAGCGCGGTGCGCAGTTGCGACTCGATGACTTCGGCCTGGCCCTTGGGCCCGATCACGAACCAGTCGTCGGGACCGGCCCAGACCACTCGGCTAACGCCATTGGCCGTGCTCGTGCAGGGTTGCACCGGCAATGCCAAGCCGAGAGCGCGCGACGCGGCAGCGCGGAATGCGGCGTCGGCGGCGTCGCCGCGCAGGTTGACGACGGCCAGTCCCTCGCGCCAGCCGGCCAGCAGGGCCCGATCGAGGACCGCCGAGCCGGATCGCGGGCCGGTTCCCGACGGTGCAGCGCGCTGCAGGGTTTCAAGCATTTTGACGCTCCGCTTTGGGGTCGAAGAAGACCGGATTGGCCAGGGTGGCGGTGACGGTGCGGCCGTCGCGCATCGCGACATGCACGCGTTCGCCGATCCGGCTGGCGCCTCCTTTGACGAGTGCCAGGGCGATCGAGCGGCCGAGCGTCGGGCTCAGGTAGCTCGAGGTCACGTGCCCTGCCATCGGCGCGGGAATGCCTTTCAGTTCGCCGACGAGGATCTGTGCGCCCTCGGGCAGCACAAACTGCGGATCGTCGGAGAGCAGCCCGACGAACTGCTTGCGTTCGGGTTTGGCGGTATCGCTGCGCGCGAGCGATCGCTTGCCCAGGCAATCCTTGGTCTTGGTGACCATCGCCCCCATGCCGAGGTCGACCGGCGTCACCGAGCCGTCGGTGTCCTGGCCGACGATGATGTAGCCCTTTTCGGCGCGCAGCACGTGCATCGTCTCGGTGCCGTAGGGCGTGATGTCGAACTCGGCGCCTGCGGCGTGGATGGCTTCCCACACCTTCAGGCCGTCGGCTGCCGGCACGTTGACCTCGTAGCTGCGCTCGCCCGAGAAGCTGATGCGCATGACGCGGGCCTTGACGCCGGCGACCGTGCCCTCGCGGTACGACATGAACGGGAACGCTGCATCGTCGAAGTCGATGTCGCTGCAGATCTTGCGCAGCAGCGTGCGGCTCTTCGGGCCGACCACCGCGGTCGTGGCCCACTGGTCGGTCACGGTCGTTAGGTAGACCTTCAGGTGCGGCCACTCGGTCTGCAGCCAGCGCTCCATCCAGGCCAGCACGCGTGCCGCGCCGCCGGTGGTCGTATGCATCAGGTAATGGTTCTCGCCCAGGCGCACGGTCACGCCGTCGTCGAAGACCATGCCGTTCTCGTCGAGCATCAGTCCGTAGCGGCACTTGCCGACTTCGAGCTTCGACCAGGCGTTGCTGTAGACCCAGTTCAGCAGCGTCGATGCATCCGGTCCCTGGATGTCGATCTTGCCGAGCGTCGACGCGTCGAGCGTGCCGACGCCGCTGCGGGCCGACAGCACCTCGCGCTTGACGGCCGCGTGCAGGTCTTCCCCGGCCTTGGGGTAGTACCACGGACGCTTCCACTGCCCCACGTCCTCGAACAGGGCGCCCTGCTGCACGTGCCAGGCGTGCATGGCCGTGGTGCGCACCGGATCGAACGCGTCGCCCAGTTCGAGGCCGGCGACCGCGCCGAAGCTGACTGGCGTGTAGTTCGGGCGGAAGGTGGTTGTGCCAACCTGCGGAATCGTCTTGCCGAGCGCCTGGGCGGCGATGCCCATGCCGTTGATGTTGCCGGTCTTGCCCTGGTCGGTGCCGAAGCCCATGGCGGTGTAGCGTTTGACGTGCTCGATCGACTCGAAACCCTCGCGGATCGCGAGATGGATGTCCGACGCGGCGACATCGTTCTGCAGATCGACGAACTGCTTGGGCGCGCGACTGGCGCTGCGTGCATGCGGCACGAGCCACAGCGCGCGCACGTCTCCCGGGTCGCACCCGGCCACCGTCGGCGCGGCGATGGCGGCCGGCTCGAAACCGGCCGCCTGCGCGGCTGCGGTGCCTGCGGCGAGGCCATCGCGCGCGCACTCCTGCAGGGTCTGCGCGCCGCAGCACGAACCGGCCGAGCGCTCCGACTGCGCGGGCTTGCCGGGCACGAACGCGGCTCGCGCTTCGTCCCACACCGCCTTGCTGCCGGCCTGGCAATGCAGGTGAATGACGGGGCTGAAGCCGCCCGAAAGCGCCACCAGATCGCAGGCCAGCATCCGCGCTGCGCCGGTGAGCCGGTTCTGCGCATCGATGCCTTGCACGATCACGCCCTTGACGCGCTTGCCGCCGCGCGCCTCGGTGACCACATGGCCGGCCAGGATGCCGATGCCCGCGCCCCTGGCCTTCTCGCTCAGCGAACCGCGGGGCGTAGCGCGCGCGTCAACCACCTGGACCGCGGCACCGGCGCCATGGAGCGCCAGCGCGGCGTCGTAGCCGGCGTCGTTGTTCGTGAAGACCACGGCATTTCGCCCGGGCAGCACCGCATAACGACGTACGTAGGTCGACACTGCGCTGGCCAACATCGTGCCGGGCAGATCGTTGTTGGCGTAGACCAGCGGCCGCTCGTGCGCACCGGTGGCCAGCACCACCTGTTTGGCGCGCACCTTCCACAGCCGTTCGCGGAACACCGGCGCCTTGTCGGCCGCGAGGTGGTCGCCGCGCCGCTCGATCAGCGTCAGGAGATCGTGATCCTGGTAGCCGAACGCGGTGGTGCGGGAGAGGACGGTGACTTCGGGCATCGCGGCCAGGGCCGCGAGCGAACGCTCGACCCAGGTCGCGGCGCTCAGGCCGTCGACCGCCTCGTCGCTGCCGAGCAACCAGCCGCCGGGCTCGGCCTGCTCGTCGCACAGGATGACGCGTGCCCCGGCCTTGCCGGCGGCGAGCGCGGCGCACAGGCCAGCCAGGCCTGCGCCGACGACCAGCACGTCGCAATGGGAGAAGCGCTTGTCGTAACGGTCGGGGTCGCCTTCGGTCGGTGACTCGCCCAGGCCGCTCGAGGCCCGGATGTGCTTCTCGAAGAAGTGCCAGGCGGCCTGCGAGGCCATGAAAGTCTTGTAGTAGAAGCCGGCCGGAATCAAACGCGAGAACCAGCCGTTGACGGCCTTCACGTCGAACTCGACGCTCGGGCTGGCGTGGATCGAGCGTGCGCTCAGACCCTCGACCAGACTGACCTCGGTCATGCGCGCATTGGGCACCGTGCGCGCGCCGTCGTACAACTGCACCAGGGCGTTGGGTTCCTCGACGCCGGCCGAAAGAACGCCGCGCGGGCGGTGGTACTTCCAGCTTCGCGCCACCAGCGACACGCCGTTGGCCAGCAGCGCCGAGGCCAGCGTGTCGCCTTGCAGGCCCTTGAATGCGCGGCCGTTGAAGCTGAAGTTGACGACGCGGTTGCGGTCGATCCGACCACCCGTCGGCAGGCGGGCGCTCATGCCACACCTCCGCCGCGCACGTGGCCGGCCGCCTCGGGCGGCGGCGGCTCGCCGATCTTCCATACCGCCTCGAAGCGGTAGCTCACGGTGTCGCGCAGCGCGTTGAACCAGCGGCCGCAACCGCTCGAGTGGCGCCACTGCTCGTGATGCACGCCCTTGGGGTTCTTGCGCATGAACACATAGTCGCCCCACTGCGCGTCGGTCAGGGTCTCGGAGGCCACGGGCCGGACGATGCCGCCCTCGCCGCCGCAGGTGAATTCGGATTCGGCGCGCGTGCCGCACCAGGGGCAGTTGATCTGCAGCATGGTCTTCTCCTCAATGAGCGACGCCGGCCGCGCCGTGTTCGTCGATCAGGTGGCCGTTGTAGAAGCGGTCCAGGCAGAGCGCTTCGTTGAGCGCATGCGGCCGGTCCTGCGCCACGGTGTGCGCCATGACCCAGCCCGAGCCCGGCGTGGCCTTGAAGCCGCCCGTGCCCCAGCCGCAGTTGATGTAGAGGCCCTTGACCGGCGTGAGGCCGATGATCGGACAGGCGTCGGGCGCGATGTCGACGATGCCGCCCCACTGCCGGTTCATGCGCACGCGCGAGAACAGCGGAAACATCTCGACGATGGCCTGCAGCGTGTGCTCGATCGTGTGGTAGCTGCCGCGCTGGCCGTAGCCCGCGTACTGGTCGACGCCGGCACCGATCACCAGGTCACCCTTGTCGGACTGGCTGATATAGGCATGGATGGCGTTGCTCATCACCACGTTCGGGAAGATCGGCTTCAGCGGCTCGGAGACCAGCGCCTGCAGCGGCCGGCTTTCGATCGGCAGGCGGATGCCGGCCATGCCGGCGATCACGCTGGAGTGGCCTGCGGCCACGATCGCGACCTTCTTCGCCTTGATGAAGCCCTTGGCCGTCTCGACGCCGACCACTGCGCCGCCGTCGCGGCGGATCCCGGTGACCTCGCAGTTCTGGATGATGTCCACGCCGTGCGCGTCGGCGCCGCGGGCGAAGCCCCACGCCACTGCGTCGTGGCGCGCCACGCCGCCGCGCCGCTGCAGCGACGCGCCGAGCACCGGGTAGCGCGTGTTCAGGTTGATGAAGGGAATCATCTCCTTGATCTGCGCCGGCGAGATGACTTCGCCGTCGACGCCGTTGAGGCGGTTCGCGGTGACGCGGCGCTCGATGTCGCGCATCTCCTGCAGGCTGTGGCCGAGGTTCATCACGCCGCGCTGGCTGAACATCACGTTGTAGTTGAGGTCCTGCGACAACCCCTCCCACAGCTTCATCGACTTCTCGTACAGCGCCGTCGATTCGTCCCACAGGTAGTTGGAGCGCACGATGGTGGTGTTGCGCGCTGTGTTGCCGCCGCCGAGGTAGCCGCGCTCGACCACCGCAACGTTGCGCACGCCGTGCTCCTTGGCCAGGTAATAGGCCGTGGCCAGGCCGTGACCGCCGGCTCCGACCACTACCACGTCGTACTCGCGCTTGGGTTCCGGCGAGCGCCACTGCTTCTGCCAGCCCTCGTGGTAGGACATCGAATTGCGCAGCAGCGACCAGATCGAGAATTTCTGCATGTCAGTCTCCTGTCGTCCTTTGCATCAGCACTCGACGATGTTCACCGCCAGCCCGCCGCGGGCCGTTTCCTTGTACTTGGTCTGCATGTCGGCGCCGGTCTCGCGCATGGTCTTGATGACTTTGTCGAGACTGACGTGATGCGTGCCGTCGCCGCGCAGCGCCATGCGCGCGGCGTTGATCGCCTTGACCGAGGCGATCGCGTTGCGCTCGATGCAGGGGATCTGCACCAGGCCGCCGACAGGGTCGCAGGTCAGCCCCAGGTGGTGCTCCATCCCAATCTCGGCCGCGTTCTCGACCTGCTCGGGCGTGCCGCCCATCACCGCGCACAGCGCGCCGGCGGCCATCGAACAGGCCACGCCCACTTCGCCCTGGCAGCCGACTTCGGCGCCCGAGATCGACGCGTTCTTCTTGTAGAGGATGCCGATCGCGGCGGCCGTGAGCAGAAAGTCGACGACGGCCTTGTCGCTGGCACCCGGCACGAAGCGCGTGTAGTAGTGCAGCACCGCGGGCACGATGCCGGCGGCGCCGTTGGTCGGCGCCGTGACGACGCGACCGCCGGCGGCGTTCTCTTCGTTGACGGCCAAGGCATAGAGGTTCACCCAGTCCATCACCTGAAGCGGATCGCGCAGCGCGGCCTCGGGCTGCGCCGTCAGGTCGTGCATCAACTGCGCTGCGCGGCGCCTGACCTTGAAGCCGCCGGGCAAGGTGCCATCGGTACGGCAGCCGCGGGCGACGCAGTCCTGCATCACGCGCCAGATGCGGTGCAGGCCGGCGTCGATCTCGGCGTCGCTGCGCCAGTGGCGCTCGTTGCGCCGCATGATCTCGGCGATCGAGCAACGCTGCACGCGTGTCAGCTCCAGCAGTTCGGCGCCGCTCTGGAACGGATGCGGCAGTGCGGTGAAGTCCGGGACGATGGCCCGCTGCTTGCTGCCGTCGGCGGCCAACTCGTCGCTGACCACGAACCCACCGCCGACCGAGTAGTACGTTCGCGATTGCACGTCGCCGCCGTCGGCGTCTAACGCGGTGAAGCGCATCCCGTTGGCATGGAAAGGCAGGGTCTCGCGGCGCTTGAAGACGAGGTCAATCTTCTCGTCGAAGCCGATCGCCACGCCGCCCGGCAGCTGAAGGCTCTGGCTGCTGCGCACGGCCTCCAACAGGCCGGGAATGGCCTCGATGTCGACCGTGTCCGGCTCGTGCCCCAGCAACCCCAGCAGCACGGCCTTGTCGCTGCCGTGACCCTTGCCGGTGGCGCCGAGCGAGCCATAGAGCTCGCAGCGTATGCGCGCGGTGGCGGCCAGCAAGCCCTCGCGCGCGAGGCCCTGTGTGAACATCCGGGCCGCACGCATCGGGCCCACCGTGTGCGAACTGCTCGGCCCGATGCCGATCTTGAAGAGGTCGAAGGTGCTGACGGCCATGTCGTGCTTCCCGGCGGCGAGGTCCTGCGGCCTTCAGCCGTAGACGGGAAAGTCGCGCGTCATCGCGGCCACCTTGGCGCGCACAGCGGCGACATTGGCCTCGTCCTCGGGCTTGTCCAGCAGGTCGGCGATCAGGTTGCCGACCTGCCTCGCCTCGGCCTCCTTGAACCCGCGCGTCGTCATCGCCGGCGAGCCCAGGCGCACGCCGCTGGTGACCATCGGCTTCTCCGGATCGTTGGGGATCGCGTTCTTGTTGACGGTGATGTGGGCACGGCCCAGCAGCGCCTCGGCGGCCTTGCCGGTCATGTGCTTGGCGCGCAGATCGACCAGCATCACGTGGCTTTCGGTACGGCCGCTGACGATGCGCAGGCCGCGCTGCACCAGCGTCTCGGCCAGCGCGGCGGCGTTCTTCACGACCTGCTGCTGATAGGTCTTGAACTCGGGCGTCAGCGCCTCCCCGAACGCCACCGCCTTGGCCGCGATCACGTGCATCAGCGGGCCTCCCTGCAGGCCGGGGAAGATCGCGCTGTTGATGGCCTTCTCGTGCTCCGGGCGCATCAGGATGATGCCGCCGCGCGGCCCGCGCAGGCTCTTGTGCGTGGTGCTGGTGACGATGTCGGCGTGCGGGATCGGGTTCGGGTATTCACCCGCGGCGATCAGCCCTGCGTAGTGCGCCATGTCCACCATCAGCAGGGCGCCGACGTCCCTGGCCACCTTCGCGAAGCGCTCGAAGTCGATGCGCAGCGCATAGGCCGATGCGCCGGCGATGATGATCCTGGGCTTGCACTCGTGCGCCTTGCGTTCCAGCGCGTCGTAGTCGATCTCCTCCTGCGCGTTCAGCCCGTAGGGAACGACGTTGAACCACTTGCCGCTCATGTTCAGCGCCATGCCGTGCGAGAGGTGGCCGCCCTCCGCCAGGTTCATACCCATGAAGGTGTCGCCCGGCTTCATGAAGGCCATGAACACCGCCTCGTTGGCCTGCGCTCCGGAGTGCGGCTGGACGTTAGCGGCCCAGCCGTGGACGTCGGCACCGAAGAGCTTCCTCACGCGATCCAGCGCCATCTGCTCGGCCAGGTCCACGTACTCGCAACCACCGTAGTAGCGGCGGCCGGGATAGCCCTCGGCATACTTGTTGGTGAGTTGTGAGCCCTGCGCCGCCATCACCGCGGGCGAGGTGTAGTTCTCGCTGGCGATCAGCTCGATATGCTGCTCCTGGCGCTGGTGCTCCTGCTGGATCACCGTCCACAAATCGGGATCGACGTTCTTGAGCGTCTGCTGGCTGTAGCTGAACATGACGTGGTTCCTGGCTCGTTCGGAAGCTTCGATGCGGGCCGAATCTTCGTTGCAACGTGACGGCGGCGCTTTATCATTTGCGGCAGCCAATGTTCTGTTTGCGCCAGCGATCTTTCCGGGTTTTCCCTCGACGGTTGCGGGCCTCACCATCCGCCTTGTGTTGCAAGGCCGTACTCGCGCGTGTCACTCCGGAGGCCAATCCCTATGGCGAAGAAGAATCGGTCAAAGGATCTTCGGAGGCCTGCAGCCGAGTTGCAGCGTTATGGATTGCTCCTGGTCCCCAACTTCTCGCTCATCGCGCTCGCTGCAGTGGTCGATCCGCTGCGACTGGCCAACGGCGTGCTCGGGCGCAAGGCCTACGAGTACGTCACCCTCGGTGTGGCGCTCGAACCGATTGCGTCCAGCGACGGCATCCGCGTGCTCCCGGACCTGCCGATCGCGGACAGCGGGCCCCTCGATGCGGTATTCGTCATCGGGCCCAACCCGATCCCCAAGCGCGGCTTCGGCGAAGTGTCGAACTGGCTTCGTCGACAGGAAGCGCGTGGTGTCGCCCTGGGCGGCGTGGACACCGGGAGTTTCTATCTGGCGCGCGCCGGTCTGCTCGACGGCTACCGCTGCACCATCCACTGGGAAGATCGCGACGCACTGCTCGAACACTTCCCGCAGTTGATCGTCACGAATCACCTGGTCGAGATCGACCGCGACCGGTTCACCTGCAGTGGCGGCGTCAGCCCGCTTGACCTGATGACCTTGCTGCTGAGCCGACCGCCGGGCAGCCGGGAACTGGCCGCGCAGGTCTCCGACCTGCTGGTGTCGCAGCAGCGCAGTCCCGACGAGCGGCAGCACGTTCCGCTGCGCCAGCAATTCGGCCATGTCCCCGGGCCGCTGATCGACGCGCTCGAGATGATGGAGAGCAACGTCGAAGAGCCTCTCAAGCCGGACGAGATCGCCGGTTACCTGGGCATTTCGCGGCGCACTCTCGAGCGACTCTTCCTCCGGCAGCTCGGCATGTCGCCGGCGCAGAAGTATCTTGAGATTCGACTGGAACGGGCGCGCTTGGCCATGTTGCGCAGCAGCCGTGGCCTGGACGAAGTGGCGCAGTCGGTCGGGTTCACGTCGCCGAGCCATTTCATCGCCCGCTATCGACGAGCGTTCGGCAAGACGCCGGCAGCCGATCGCGCTGCGCGCCAGCCTGCATAGCCACTCGCACTCGCTGGCGAAGTGCGGTGTTAACCCTTAAGGGATAGCTTCAGGTTTTGCCCCCCGACGGCCGAACACCGCGGGGAAACCCGCGCTTGGCGCTGCCGCAAACGCGACATTACATGTCGCAAGCCAAATGGCGCCGATATGCCGCACTGATCATCATTCGCCCCATCGAATTTCACGCTGGAGCCCACCGATGATCGACAACATGCCCTCCCTGATCCGCCTGCGCAACGGCGAGAAGGTCCGGAACTCGTTCGCCCCGGCCGAGTACGCCGGCCGCATTGCGAAGTTGCGCAGCCACATGGCGGCGGCCGGGATCGACGCGGTGCTGTTCACCTCGTACCACAACATCAACTACTACAGCGACTTCCTGTACTGCTCGTTCGGCCGCTTCTACGGCCTGGCCGTCACGCACGACAAGACCACCGTCATCGCGGCCAACATCGACGGTGCCCAGCCCTGGCGCAAGGGCGTGGCCGACGACGCGCTGACCTACACCGACTGGCAGCGCGGCAACTACTTCAAGGCCGTGGCCGAATGCATCCCGAACAAGGGCCGCGTCGGCATCGAGTTCGACCACCTGCCGATCGAGCGGCTCAAGGCGCTCGAGCAGGCATTGCCCAACGTCGAATTCGTCGACATCGCCGCCGCCTGCATGAAGATGCGCATGGTCAAGAGCGCCGCGGAGATCGACTTCATCGCCAACGGCGCGCAGGTTTGCGATATCGGCGGCGCGGCGCTGGTGGCCGCGGTCAAGGAAGGCGTGCCCGAACACGAAGTCGCCTTGGCCTCGACCCAGGCGATGGTGCGCGAGATCGCCAGGCGCTACCCGCACACCGAACTGATGGACACCTGGACCTGGTTCCAGAGCGGCATCAACACCGACGGCGCGCACAACCCGGTGACCACGCGCAAGGTGCGCAAGGGCGACATCCTGAGCCTGAACTGCTTCTCGATGATCTCGGGCTACTACACCGCGCTCGAGCGCACGCTGTTTCTCGACCATGCCAGCGATGCGCATCTGAAGCTGTGGGAGATCAACTGCAAGGTGCACGACGAGGGCAAGAAGCTGCTCAAGCCTGGTGCACGGTGCAGCGACATTGCGCGCGAGCTGAACAAGATCTTTGCCGAATACAACGTGCTTCAGTACCGCACGTTCGGCTACGGCCACTCGTTCGGCGTGCTGAGCCACTACTACGGCCGCGAGGCGGGCCTGGAGCTGCGCGAGGACATCGACACCGTGCTCGAACCCGACATGGTCGTGTCGATGGAGCCGATGATCATGTTGCCCGAAGGCCAGCCCGGCGCAGGCGGTTACCGCGAGCACGACATCCTGGTGATCACCCAGGACGGCAACCGGAACCTGACCGGTTTCCCGTACGGGCCCGAGCACAACATCATCAAGGCCTGAGAGCCGACCCTAAGCCCGAGGGCCCGCGACGGGCCCTCGTCCTGCCGATTGCGGACGGAGACACCGCATGAGCATGAACACGAGCAGACCTCGGTCCGCCGCCGCCCCTGGGCCCGTAACACGGTCGATCGAATCGTCGGCGCGAGCGGGCGCACCAGCCGCCGGCATGCTGCGCAAGGCCGCAGCCGCGAGCTTCATCGGCAACTTCGTCGAATGGTTCGACTACGCGTCGTACGGCTACCTCGCGACCGTGATCGCGGTCGTCTTCTTCCCGCGCAGTTCGCCGGCGGCGGGGCTGATCGCCGCCTACGGCGTGTTCGCGGTCTCGTTCATCGTGCGTCCGATCGGCGGCGTCATCTGGGGACATCTCGGCGACCGCATCGGTCGGCGCACTGCGCTTTCGCTGTCGATCCTCATCATGTCGGCGGCGACCTTCCTGATCGCACTGCTGCCGAGCTACGAGCAGGTCGGGCTCTGGTCACCGGCGTTGCTGCTGCTGGTGCGCATCGTGCAGGGCTTCTCCGCCTCGGGCGAGTACGCGGGTGCGTCGGCCTTCCTCGCCGAATACGCGCCCGCGGGGCGGCGCGGCTTCTACACCAGCATCGTTCCGGCGAGCACGGCCGCGGGCCTGCTGTTCGGCTCGCTTCTGGTCGCCGCGATGCACGCACTGCTGACCCCCGAGCAGCTCCATTCGTGGGGCTGGCGGCTGCCGTTCCTGCTTGCCGCGCCCTTCGGGCTGATCGGCCGCTACATCCGCGTTCGGCTGGAAGACACCCCGAAGTTCCAGCAGCTCGAGAGCGCGCACCACGTCGCGAAGGCGCCGATCCGCGAACTGCTCGGCACGCATCGGCGCGCGATCGTGATCGCATTCGGCGTCACCTGCCTCAACGCAGTCGCGTTCTACATCATCCTCAGCTACATGCCGACCTACCTCTCGACCGAGATGGGCATGGGCGAGTCGGAGTCGTTCCTCGCGACGACGATCTCGCTGGCGGCGTACATCGGGCTGATCTTCCTGATGGGCAAGCTGTCCGACCGCCTGGGCCGCAGGACGATGCTGATCGCCGCGTCGGTGCTGTTCGTGCTGCTGACGGTGCCGCTGTTCCGGGGCCTCGCGGGCGCGGGCTTTCTCGGCATCGTCGCAATCCAGATCGCCTTCGGCGCGCTCCTGACGATGAACGACGGCACGCTGCCGTGCTTCCTGTCGGAGATCTTTCCGACCAAGGTGCGCTACAGCGGCTTCGCGCTGACCTTCAACTCGGCCAACGCGCTGTTCGGCGGCACCGCGCCGCTGATCGCGACCTGGCTGATCCAGGCGACGGGCAGCAAGCTGGCCCCGGCCTGGCTCCTCGTCGCCGCCGCCGGCGTGGCGCTGGCTGCGATGCTCGCCAGCCGCGAAACGGCGTGGGGCGAACTGCAGGACGAATAGACACCTCGACGACACGCCCGCGCACATGCGGGCCGGGAGACAGCACATGAGCCAGCCGATCGTCCAGCTCAAGGGCGTTCAGAAGACCTATGACGGCGAGCATCTCGTCGTCCGCGACCTGAACCTCGACATCGCCAAGGGCGAGTTCCTGACGATGCTCGGGCCGTCGGGCTCGGGCAAGACGACCACGCTGATGATGCTCGCCGGCTTCGAGACCGCCACTCACGGGGAGATCTTCCTCGACGGCAAGCCGATCAATCGGCTGGCGCCGGAGGCGCGCAACATCGGCATGGTGTTCCAGAGCTATGCGCTGTTCCCGCACATGAGCGTCGCGGAGAACGTCGCGTTCCCGCTGACCGTTCGGCGCACGCGCAAGGCCGACATCGCGGCGCGCGTCGAACGTGCGCTCGGAATGGTGGGCCTCAAGGGCTTCGGCGAGCGGCGCCCCGCACAGCTGTCGGGCGGCCAGCAGCAGCGCGTCGCGGTCGCGCGCGCGCTCGTCTTCGAGCCCAAGCTCGTGCTGATGGACGAACCCCTGTCGGCGCTGGACAAGCAGCTGCGCGAGCAGATGCAGTACGAGATCAAGCAGCTGCACCACCGCCACGGCCTCACGGTGGTCTACGTCACGCACGACCAGGGCGAAGCACTGACGATGTCCGACCGCATCGCGGTCTTCGACGCCGGCGTGATTCAGCAGCTCGATACGCCGGGGCGCCTGTACGAGCACCCGGCCAACGCCTTCGTCGCCGGGTTCATCGGCGAGAACAACAAGCTCGCCGGCACGGTGCAGCGGCGCGACGGCCAGTGGTGCGACGTACGCCTGGCCGACGGCTCGCAGGTGCGCGCGCAGGCGGTCGAGGCTGGCGACACCGGCGCAGCGACGCTGCTGTCGCTGCGCCCCGAACGCGTTCTCCTCAATCCCGCCCCGGGCGCCTGCGACGTGCTCGCCGACGCGCAGGTGCAGGACGTCACCTACCTCGGCGACCACCTGCGGCTGCGCGTGCTTGCGTTCGGCGACCAGCCGATCGTCATGAAGCTGCCGAACGCGGCGCGCGAGCGCGCGGTCGCAGAAGGCGACGCGATCCGCCTCGGCTGGCGCGCCCAGGATTGCCACGCGCTGCGCGCGCCGGCCTGATTTCCCTACCCCGCCACCACCAGGGCGCACCGGACCCGGGCGCCCGACCACCCCAGGAGACCCGCATGAAGACTCGCATCCCTCGCACACTGCTCGCCGCGGCATTGCTCGCCGCCTTCGGCACCGCGGTGCAGGCGCAATCGACGATCACGATCACTTCGTACGGCGGCGCCTACGGCAAGAGCCTGCAGGAGGTGATGTACAAGCCGTTCGCCGCCAAGAGCGGCGTCAAGGTGCTGAGTGAGGACTACAACGGCGGGCTCGCCGAGGTCCGCGCGCAGGTCAAGACCGGCAACGTCAAGTGGGACGTGATCGACGTCGAACTCGCCGAGGCGCTGCGCGGCTGCGACGAGGGTCTGTTCGAGAAGATCGACCCGGTCAAGCTGCCGCCGGGCGAGGACGGCACGCCGGCGAAATCGGACTTCGTCCCGGGAGCGATCACGCCGTGCGCGGTCGGCACGATCACCTACGCCAACGTCGTGGCCTACGACAAGGCCAAGTACCCGAGCAACGCACCCAAGACGCTCGACGACTTCTTCGACCTGAAGAAGTTCCCCGGCAAGCGCGGGATGAAGAAGGAGGCGCCGGTCAACCTCGAGTGGGCGCTGATGGCCGACGGGGTCGCGCCGCAGGACGTCTACAAGGTACTTTCGACGCCGGCCGGGGTCGACCGGGCATTCAAGAAGCTCGACACGATCAAGCCGCAGATCGTCTGGTGGACGGCCGGCGCACAGCCGCCGCAGTTGCTCGCCGCCGGCGAGGTCGCGCTGACCACCGTCTACCACGGCCGCATCTACGACGCGAACACCAAGGACAAGCGCGACTTCGCGCTCGTCTGGGACGGCCAAGTCGTGGTGCCGAACCTGTTCGCGGTGGTCAAGGGTTCTAAGAACGTCGCACCGGCGATGGAGTTCGTGCGCTTCGCCACCTCGAGCAAGCCGCTCGCCGACGAGACCGGCTACATCCCCTACGCGCCGATGCGCAAGTCCTCGCTGAAGCTGGTCGCCGACTCGGTCAAGCCCTGGCTGCCGGGAACGAGCCAGCACGGCCGCCACTTGCAGACCGATGCCGCCTGGTGGGCCGATCACGGTGACGAGATGAACCAGCGCTTCGCGGCCTGGCTCGCGAAGTGAACCCCGGCCGCGCCGGCAGCCGCGAAGCTTCCGGTGCGGCCGCCTTGTCCAACGCGTGTCGGCCGGAGAACACCATGTCGGACCCACATCTGGTCACCTTCGCGGCGCCCGCCGGCCTCGCGCGCGCGGTCGGCGCCGACGCCGCCGACGGTCGCAGTCCTCTGAAGCAGCGGCTGCGCCGCGCCGAACGCCGGGCACGCCTGCGCGCGTACGCGCTGATCGCGCCGCTGCTGCTGTTCATCCTGCTGAGCTTCCTGGTGCCGATCGGGATGATGCTCGTCAACAGCATCCACGACCCGCTGGTCTCGGACGTGCTGCCGCGCACCGCGCGGCTGCTCGATCGGCTCCCGGCGCAGGCGCAGGTGCCGGACGAGCCGGCGTTCGCTGCCCTCGCCGAGGACATGAAGGCGGCGGCCGAGGCGCAGACCGCGAGCCGCGTCGCCAGCCGGCTGAACTTCGAGCAAAGCGGTCTGCGCACGCTGTTCATGAAGACGGTGCGCGGCATGGCCGGCGCCGACGCGGGCGAACCCGGCTCGTGGAAGCAACGATTCGTGCAGATCGACCCGGCGTGGGACGAGCCCGGGATCTGGACCGTGCTGCGCCAGACCGCGAGGACGCCGACCGCGGGCTATTACCTGGCCGCGCTCGACCTGAGGCGCGACGCGCAGGATCGCTTCGAGCGCCTGCCCGAGGGCGACCGGCTGTACCTCGACGTGTTCGGCCGCACGATCTGGCTCAGCGTGCTGGTGACGCTCGCGTGCCTCGCGATCGGCTACCCGCTCGCGTACTGGCTCGCGGCCAAGCCGGCCAAGACCGGCAACCTGCTGATGGTGCTGGTGCTGCTGCCTTTCTGGACCTCGCTGCTCGTGCGCACGACCGCGTGGATCGTGCTGCTGCAGAAGGAGGGCGTCGTCAACTCGGCTCTGCAGGCGTTGGGGTTGATCCGCGAACCGCTCGAGCTGATGTTCAACCGCTTCGGCGTCGTCGCCGGCATGACGCACATCCTGCTGCCTTTCATGATCCTGCCGCTGTATTCAGTGATGAAGCAGATCCCGCCCGCCTACGTGCGCGCGGCGCGCTCGCTCGGCGCGTCCCCGGCGACGGCGTTCCTGCGCGTCTACGTGCCGCAGTCGATGCCCGGCGTCGGCGCGGGCGTGCTGCTGGTCTTCATCCTCGCGCTGGGCTACTACATCACGCCGGCGCTGCTCGGTGGAGCGGCGGATCAAATGATGAGTTACTTCATTGCCGACCATCTGACGCGCAGCCTGAACTGGGGGCTCGCGTCGGCGCTCGGCGGCCTACTGCTGGCCGGCGTGCTGGTGCTGTACGTCGTCTACGAACGCATCGTGGGAGTGGGCAATGTCCGCCTCGGTTAAGGTTTCGTCGCTGCCGCCGTACGTCGGGCCGGCCGGCCGCATCGGCCGCTGGCTGCTCGACGCCTGGTGCGTCGCCGCGCTCCTCTTCCTGATGGCGCCGGTGCTGGTCGTGATGCCGCTCGCGTTCAACGCCGACGCGTACTTCACCTATCCGATCCGTCGCTTCAGTCTGCACTGGTTCCACGAGTTCTTCACCGACGAGATGTGGCAGGTCGCGGTGAAGAACAGCTTCGTGATCGGCTCGGCCGCGACCGCGATCGCGACCGCGCTCGGCACGCTGGCGTCGATCGGGCTGACGCACCCCAAGCTGCCGGGTCGCGCGCTGATCACGGCTGTGCTTGTCTCACCGATGATCGTGCCGGTGGTGATCGTCGCGGTCGGCGCGTACTTCTTCTACTCGCTTCTGGGCATCGCCAACAGCCTGGGCGGGCTGATCCTCGCGCACGCCGCACTCGGCACGCCCTTCGTCGTCATTACCGTCGGCGCGACGCTCGCCGGCTTCGACCGTGGGCTGTTCCGCGCCGCGCGTTCGCTCGGCGCGTCGCCGGTCACGGCATTTCGCCGCGTCACGCTGCCGATCATCTGGCCGGGCGTGTTCTCGGGCGCCTTGTTCGCGTTCGCCACTTCGTTCGACGAGGTCGTCGTGGTGCTGTTCCTTGGCAGCGTCGAGCAGCGCACCATCCCGCGGCAGATGTGGACGGGGCTGCGCGAACAGCTCAGCCCGACCATTCTCGCGGCGGCGGTGGTGCTGACCCTCATCTCGGTGGCCATGCTGCTCACGCTCGAGGGATTGCGCCGGCGCAGCATGCGCATGCGCGGAATGAGCGCGTGATGGCATTGCGCGCGAAGTGGACCCTGCGCCTGGAGGGTGTGGAAACGAAGCTGGCGGTCGGCCCGCCCGGAAAGGCTCGACAACTGCGGCCGGTCAAGGTCTGCCTGGTGATCAATGGGCTGACACCGGACGTGCCGGTCGAAACGGCCGATTGCCTGGATCACGCGTCGATCTGCGACTGGATCGTGCGCCAGTGGCCGAACAGCGCGCCGACGCCCCTGCTCGAGACACGCGTCATTGAATTGCTGGACTTCTTGTTCGAGTTCGACAAGCGAGTGCAGGACGCATCAGTCGTTCTGTACGAGACTGGTCCGGCAGACGGGCAGATGCGTGTCGGCGTTGAGCGGCAAGTGAGTCGATCCCAGTACCAAGCTCGGCTGCGCACGCGTCGAGGCTGACGAGCGGCAAGACTGAACACGCCTGGCATGAAGTCCCCGGGTGACGTTCCCATCTATCGCCCTGCGATGGCAGGCGTGCGGGCGTGTCGGTTGGTCGCCGGGTGGAGTCAGACGCCCATTGCTCAGATGCCGCCGGCATGCTCGAGCCGGAGGGGCACGGCGATCGTTCTAGTCGTAGCGCTCGCAATTTGCCTTTGCATGGACCGCGCCACTGCACAGTCGGCCGCGCTGGTGATGGAAGAGGCGACATTACGGAAACAATGTGACGCTGCAGCCCATGCCGACGGTTTGCCTGGACCCCGTGCCGGTGCATCGACCCCATCCCTGCGTTGCGTCAACTCACAACCCAGACCCGGCGAAGACAGGAGGGCTCTGGGTGTCTTGGCGTGCCTGGCGCTTGTTGCGTCTCTGGGATTGCTCTGCGCCGGGACTCGCGCTTCGCGGCGGTGACATTGAGACGTTGTGGTGCCGTTCGTCGTTCTCCGTGCGCGGGCGCTGAAGTCCGGTTCCCGGTGGCCGCGAGTGGCCGCTCCATGGATGGGAAGCGCATGGATCGGAGGCTGGCCATCGGGCAGCTGTGTAGAACGACGAAGGACAGCTAAGGGCCGTCCAGCGCCGCCCGAGGGCGCGCCCGTGATGACGGCTTCCCCTCCTTCAGCCGCCCTCCGCGCCCCGGAGCCAAACGCTGACGACCCGGAGGGCCAACCTCTGGCCACAGCCGCCGGACAGGCCGAGCAGTGTTCACGACTCTAATGGCCTGTTCACGACACTATTAACCTGTTCACGACAGTATTTGGCCGGAACATCGACTGTTCCGGTCCATTAGAGTCGTGAACAGCCGCCAAGCCTTCGTGCGGGTTCGCGGCGAGGCGATTGCACAACAGGCTTCCTAAGAGTCGTGAACACGTGCGGCGGCCGACGGCTCGAAGACGAGCAGGCCAGCGAATAGAGTCGTGAACGGCGGGAGTCAGCTTCGGGATAGAGGTGACGCACGGCGCACGCTGGCGTCAGGCGGAGATCGGCCAGGAGCGATCTTTGCAGAAGGGCCGCTGTCGGGGGGAATTGGAATGACGCAGTACGTCTAGGCACCCCTGCATGGCGCGCAACGGCGGCCGGGCCTTCAAGCAGAGCGAGGCCTTCTCGTTCCAAGTGGCCACCGAAGACCAGGCCGAGACAGACGGGCTGTGGAACGGCATCGTCGACAACGGCGGCCAGCCGAGCGCCTGCGGCTGGTGCAAGGACCGTTGGGGCCTCTTGTGGCCGATCACGCCACGCGTACTGACCGAAGGCATCGCCGACCCTGACCCCGCGGTGAGCAAGCGCGTGTTCTAGGCGATGATGGAGATGGGCAAGATCGACATCGCCAAGATCGAGGCGGCGCGCCGCGGGTGAGGCACTGGCGCGGCTCCTTCGGCGCCGATGGTTTGCCGGAGCTGGCATCAGCCGCCCTCAGGTCTCGGCAGAGGCCCGCTGTAGCCAGGCCAGGACCTCGTCGATGGCCGAGTCTGGTGCAGCCCCCATGCCGGCCGCGCGCTTCGCCGCGCACTGTTCGGGGCCCAGCACTTCGACGGGCCGGGCGCGCAACCGCGCAAGAGCCGGGTCATCGAAGGCGTTGGCCTCGATACCGATGCGGCCTGCCAGCGCATCCGACACGCCCTGCGTCCAGGCCGAACGTTCGAAGTCACCCAGCGCGGCGGCCAAGCGCGCGGCCGTTTCGATCGTCGGTTGCAACTCGGGCAACGACATGAGATGCCGGGCCAGGGTCAGGCTGCGCGCCGTCTGCGCCCGTGCGTCGGCAAGACGCCCGGCCCCGATCGACGCACGTGCCCGCAGGCGCAGCACGTACGCCAGGTTGCTGGGATCGCCATCCGGAATCAGCGCCATCGCTTCGTCCATGGCGCTCGAGGCCTCGTCGTAGCGACCGGCAAATTGGTGCACGGTGCCCCGCCCCGCCCACGCGCAGGCCCGCACCAAGCCGGTTTCGCTGGATTGGGCGATCTCGAACGCCCGCCGCGCCGTTTCCTCTGCTGCGACGCTGTCGCCAGCGATCAATTGGGCGTGCAGGAGCAACGTGAGCGAAAGGCTCTGGATGTCGGGCGCCTGGTGAATCTCCGCAATGCGCTGCGCATCGCGCAGGATGCCGGCCGCATCCGCTCGCCGACCGCTCCAGCAAAGATGCTGACCCAGCGAGAACAGCGCATCGGCGCGCGCGAGGGTCTCGCTCTGTGCACCCGGGCGAGCAAGCGCCTGCTGAAACAACCGTTCCCCGACTGAGAACGGGCAGCGCTCCCCAAGGTAGCGCCGCAGGCGAGTAACAAGCACCAGACCAAGTTCAGCCGAGATGTGGTTCTCGTCGCACCATTGGTGCGCCGCCATGAAATTCTGGAGCTCGACCTCTATCCGTTCGTAGGCAATCTCGGTGCTTTCGGACATTCGCTCGCATAGCGCCTGCGCCACGCCAATGAAGTGATCGAGGTGCGCGTCGCGCGCAGGTCGTGCCTCTCCATGGGCCAGCAACTGATCCAGCGCGAACTGGCGCACCGTCTCCAGCATCCCGTAGCGGGCGCCGCCGTCAGGCTGCCGGACGAGCTCGACGAGCGACTTGTCGACGATCCGGCGCAGCCGGTCGGCGACCTCGATCTCGGGTTCGTCGGCCCTGCACACCGCGGCAGCCGACGCCAAGGTCCACCCGCCCGCGAACACCGACAGCCAGCGAAGCAGGCGTTGCTCGTCGGCATTCAGGGTGTCGTAGCTCCACTGCAAGGTGGCATGCAACGCCTGATGGCGCGCCAGACCGCGCCCGCCGGCGGTAAGCAGGCGGAAGCGGTCGCTCAACATGCGCTGCAGATCCTCCAGCGACAAGGTGGCCAAGCGCGCAGCCGCGAGTTCGAGCGCCAGCGCAATGCCGTCGAGCCGACGGCAGACGTCGATCACGACCGCAACGTTGTGGTCAGCCAGGTCGAACGCCGGCACGACATGCCGCGCGCGGTCAACGAACAGGCGCACGGCCGCGCTGCCGGTCGCGGCATCGACGCCCGCGCCCTCCGGGGGCAGATCGAGCGGCCGCACAGCAAGCACGTGCTCGCCTTCGACCCCCAGCGGCTCGCGGCTGGTGGCCAGCACATGCACGTGATCGCACATGTCGAGCAGGCAATCGACGAGCTCGGCACAGGCGTCCAGCAAGTGCTCGCAGTTGTCGAGCACCAGCAGGACGTGACGTGAACCCAACTGCCGGGGCAGAGCCTCGTCGAGAGGGCACTGGCGCTCCTCGACCACCTGCCAAGCTCGGGCCACCTCACCCACGACACGCTCGGGGCTGGACACCGGAGCCAGGTCGATACGTCGCACGCCATCGACGAACTGCGTCGCCCCGCGCCGGGCCACCTCGGCGGCCAGCCGAGACTTGCCGCAACCGCCGATGCCCGTGAGCGTGACCAGGCGCGACTCTGCCAGCCACTGCGCGCATTCGGCCAGCTCCACTTCGCGCCCGATGAACCGAGTCCTTTCATGGGGAAGGTTGTGCGCCACGCGCGCCACCCGCAATGGCTGACCCGCATCCGCGACCAGTTCGATCGGCTCGACGAATCGGTAGCCACGCCCGGCCAACGTGGCGATGGACTGCGGCCCAAGCAGCTTGCGCAAGGCATTGACCTGCACCTGGAGGTTGTTCTCCTCGACGACGAGGCCGGGCCAAACGGCCTCGAGCAATTCGCCCTTCGTGGCCACACGCTCACGTCGTTCGACCAGGGCGACGAGCAGGTCGAAGGCTCGCGTCCCGAGCGCCACTGCTTCACCCTCGACCAGCAGCAATCGCCGGTCCGGGCGCAGTTCGAACCGGCCGAAGCGGTAGGCGGAAGACATGCACCAGATTTTGCGGCCCCGGCGCCCACCCTCTGCCTCTGCCGGGAACAGGCACGACCCGGTTTAAGGAGGTTTAAGGCGCTCTCAAACGGCTCAAGTACATCGCGCGCGGATCGGCGCAGATTCGCCTCCGCCCCATCAAGCTGACTTCCGCGGTAGCCGCAGCAGGGGGGCACCACGACCGTCGGGTTTGCTGCCCGGCAAGGCCTTGATCCCAACCACCTAGAACCCGGAGATGCCGATATGAGCTCAGCCGACACTGCCCCGGTCCCTGCCGCCACGGACTTCGCCGCCATCAAGGCGCGCCAACAGATGGCCTGGTCTTCCGGCGACTACGCCGTCGTCGGCACCACGCTTCAGATCGTGGGCGAGTTGCTCGCTGAAGCTTGCGACCTGCGCACCGACGAACGCGTACTGGACGTCGCCGCCGGCAACGGCAATGCCACCCTTGCCGCCGCCCGTCGTGGCTGCCGGGTCACGTCCACGGACTACGTCGGCACGCTGCTCGAACGGGGCGCCGACCGCGCACGTGCCGAGCACCTCGATGTCGAGTTCCGCACCGCGGACGCCGAGGCCCTGCCCTTCGCCCTGGGCACGTTCGACGCCGTGCTGTCCACGTTCGGCGTCATGTTCACGCCTGACCAGGACAAGGCCGCCGCCGAGATGCTGCGGGTGTGCCGGCCGGGCGGCCGCATCGGCCTCGCCAACTGGACGCCGGACGGGTTCATCGGCCAGCTCTTCAAGACGCTCGGCCGGCACGTGCCGCCGCCGGCGGGACTGAGGCCGCCGTCGGCCTGGGGCACGGAGGCGCGCCTGTCGGAGTTGTTCCCGCGCAGCGAGGCGCACGTGGCGTCCACGGCGCGCATCTTCAATTTCCGCTACCGGTCGCCCGCGCACTTCATCGAGGTCTTCCGCACGTGGTATGGCCCCACGCACAAGGCCTTCGCCGCCCTGCCTGCGGACAAGGCCGAGGCGCTGGCGCAAGACCTGCGCGACCTGCTCGAGCGATCGAACCGCGCCGGCCCGGGCTCGCTGGTCGTGCCGAGCGAGTACCTGGAGGTCGTCGTGACGCGGCGTTGAACGCAGGTCGCTCGGCGCACCGCGTGCGTTGCACCCTTGGAGACACTCAGCATGAACATCCTCGAACGCCTTCTTGCAGTCGCGTGCCTGTGTACCTGCGCAGCGCCAGCCTGGCCTCAGAACCTCGTCGTCATTCCGCCGCCCATGCCGGGCCCCACACCGGTTCCCGTGCTGTCCAACTGCAGCGCTCACCCCGAGGCACGAGCGACAGGGTGCTCCATCACGAGCGAGTTTCTCGTAACGCCCACCACCTGGGCTCCACTGGGTTCGACGTGCTCCGTGCTGAACCTGCATCTCACGAAGTCGATTCACGCGGTCCTGGTCATCGGCAACCCGGGCCGCCCACCCTCGGCCGGGCCTCAGGGCTTCGCTCTTGCGCCCGGAGCAGCGGCTCTCTTCGAAGACCCCTATCCCGCGCACGGCGGGGTGCGCTGCCAGATCTACCTCGTCGTGACAGGGCCGGGCGATCACGCCGACGAGCGGCAGGTCCGGGCGATCTGACCAACTACACGTACGCCTTCGGCCAGACCATCGTCAATCAATCGTCGCTTCGTTGACGCGCGTGGAGACCGCAGCACCGTTGTTTTCGGGTCGTCACACCTTCGTTTGAGGCGTACGTCACCGCGTCTAACCCGAATTCGATCCCGGAGGCTGGACCATGGCCGATACGGCATCCTATACGTCTGTCATTGCAGGCGGCGACTCTTGCGTCATTCGCTTTCGCCCATCGGGCCCAGGGCACGTGTCTGCGCGCAGCCGCCCGTCGCAACCGCGCGCCAAGACCGAGACCGGCCTGGTTGGCAAGATCGAAGTGCGCCGGCCACTAGACACCAAACCAGTGGCATCGTTTCAGGGTCCGATCGGAACAGCGGTGCTCGCCCTGACCTACGACGTGAGCGCTTCGGACCTGTCAGTGCCGGGGGACTGGATCTGCGAAGTCAGCAACGACACTGTCGTGGCAATGCAGTTCGACACGCAGGTGGTCTACACACCGAACGTCCAATGGGTGACGCGCACGGCCACCTTCGATGCCCGACTGCTGAGCCTCATGGTGGGCGAGGCGGTGGCCGCTGCCGGCCTCCGTTGGCACATCCAGACCGATCCGCATGAGCAGAGCAGCTTTGTCGGATGGTCCGATGCGCTTGCTGACGCACTGACCGGGCCCGACCACGGCAGACGGGCGAGCGAATTCAACGTGCAGGACTTCCGGCTGGAGAGCACCGTCGGAGTCACCCTGACCTGGGTGGTGCTGCGGGTGCTGGATCTCGACTCCGATGGCGACCGCGTCATCGCGACTGAGCTCTTGTCGCGCAACGGGGTACCGGTGTTATCGCTCGAACTGCCGTTCAACTTGAACACGGCGAAGTTCGTGCTGATCGACTCGGATTTCGATCTCGACAAGCTTGTCCACGACGTGCGTGCACGGACGTTCTCCATCGCGCTCACCGTTGCGTTCGATGGCACCGTGTCGGTGGCAGTGGATGCTTCGTTCACTGTCGCGGTCGGCGGCATGAACTTCGTCTTCGACGCGAGCGACCAAGTCAGATCCAAGTTGAGCGAGCAGATCTCGAAGCTCGACGGCGGACGGCTGCGGGGATACATCGAGAACTTCTTCATCGCCTTGCTTCGGCTGGGCAAGTCGGCCGGCAATCTGCGCTACTCACTGAATGACGGCGTCTTGACCGTTGACTACGTCGTACCCCAAACGAGCTGAGGACGAGGCCATGACCTACCCGACACAGATCCGTGGGCAAGTTCTGGGGCTCGAGCAAGTGGTCAATCTGACCTTTCGACCGGCCGCAGCCGGTTTGGTGAACGTCGTCGTCGTTGCCGTCGGGCTGCAGCCGGACACCGGCGAAGGAGGCGGAGGCAAACAACAACCGAAAGCCGTTCGGTTTGCGTCGTATTCGGTGGCTCTGCGGGTCGAAATCCTGAAGCCGGGCGCAACAGTTGCCGTGGCGACGAAGACCAGGCTGCTCAACATTTCGGCGCCGGACCAGCCGACCCGGCTCGTCATCACCGCGCACGCAACGGCCGGCGCCGCGGAGCTTGCGGGTGACTGGACGATGCGGCTCACCAACACCCAGGCCGGTTCACCGAAGGCAGCTTTCCCGCTCGCGCCCGCACGCTGCGACGCTACCGTGCGCTACCCGACGATGCCGGGGAACCTCGGTAAGGTTGACCACGTCGTCGTCCTGATGATGGAGAACCGTTCCTTCGATCACATGCTCGGGTATCTGAGCCTGCCCACGCCCACCGGCGCGGGCCGTGCCGACGTCGACGGGCTGAAGGGCACCGAATACAACCTCGACTCCTCGCACGTGGCGCAGACCGTCCACCACCGGACCTCGACGCGCTTTCACAACGACCCCGGTCACGGCCACGAGGACGTCGTCGAACAACTCGCCGGCGACACGGCGACGAACAAGGCGGTCGCACTGCCAGGGCCGCTGAAGTCCAATGCCGGCTTCGTGCGCAACTTCGAGCGCCAGTTGGCGCGAGAGGCGACCGACCCCAACTTGCCGCCCCGGTGGCAGCAAGTGCACGACACTGCCACCGTGGACGCCGGCGACACGCGCGCGGTGGCCTTCAGGCCAACGTTGCCCGGCCTCATCAGCGCTCGCTGCGTCGTCTCGAATGCCCCACGCAAGACGGAGAGCGGTCTGCTTGGATCGATCGAGATCTGGTCGCCCGGTGCAACTCACCCAGTGGCGTCGATCAGTTCGGCTGCGGGCAACACTACGCTGGCCGTCGCCTACCCGGCGGCCGCCGCGGAACTCGCACCCGCAGGCAACTGGACCTGCCGCGTGTCAAGCGGTGCTGACAAGGCACTCGCGTTCGACACGACCATCACGTTCGTGCAAGAGCCGCACGACACCTCTCACTTCGAGCGACCCTCGGAGGTGATGAGTTACTACAACGCAGCCGACCTGCCGGCCTACGACGCCCTCGCGGCCCAGTTCACGGTGTGCGACCGGTGGTTTGCCTCCGTACCGACCGACACCTGGCCGAACCGCATTTTCGCGATGACCGGGCAAACCGGCGGCCTGCTCGAGACACCGTCGGGCAGTTCGGCAGCTTCACAACCCCCTTCGATCACCGCGAAGACGATTTTCGAGGTGCTGAGTGAGCACGGCGTCGACTGGCGCGTCTTCTTTTCCGACATGCCCTTCGCGCTAATCTACGAGCGCTTGGCGCAGGATGCCAACTATACGGCCCGGATGCGACCGATCGCGGAGTTTCTCGACCGCGCCAGCACCGGCGACTTGCCGTCGTTCACCTGGGTCGACCCCAACTTCAGCGACGTACCCGATGGGCCGCGCGCCGCCAGCGACGACCATCCGCCCGACGGCGACATCAACAACGGACAGGTCTTCGTCGCACGGGTCTACAACGCCCTCATCCAGAGCCCCGCGTGGCCCAAAACTGTGCTGATCATCACCTACGACGAGCACGGGGGGTTCTACGACCACGTCAAGCCTCTTCTGGGTTTCGGGCCGCGCGTGCCGTGCATCGTCGTCTCGCCTTGGTCATCGAAGGGGACGTCGAAAGTCGTGTTCGACCACACGAGCATTCTCAGCACCGTGCTGCATCGCTTCTGCGCCGGCGCCGCCGGGCAAGTCCCTGACATGGGAACGCGCGCCGGGTCAGCCCACAGCTTGGCGTCGGTCCTATCCGCTTCCGCGCCGAACCTCCAACCGACAGGGGTGGAGGTTGCACCCTCAACCAGACCCGACGAGGTCCGCGTTCCGCGCGACTCGGCTGCAGCGGCGTTGCGCCACCTGCTGTTCGGGTTCTGACGTTATGGCCCTTTCCTCGTCTCATCGCCATCGGAGCAACGCTATGGTCAAGAAGGAACTCCTCGCACTGATCGGCCTTTGCGTGTACGCCTCTGCAATTCCAGCCCAGACGCCGCCGCTTGCCACCGGCACCGCACCGCTCACGCCCGCAGCCCCGCCCCCTTGCGCCGTCGTGGCATCGGACGCGCGCGGCGCCGGCTGCACACTCTGGAGCGAGGTGGTGACCTACGGCCCGTCGACGGCGGTGGACGGGACTTGCCTGATCATGAACCTGCACCCGACGAAACCGGTCAGCGGCAAGATCGAATTCCTGGCGTACGGAGGCGGATACGTTTATCCCGTCGGGCACACGGACTTCAGCGGCTTGGCGAGTGGCGCCATCAGCACTGCCGCGGCACCGGTGTCGGTCCTTCAGGCCATTCGCAACGCCGGACCGGTCAGCTTGCCACTGACGATCTTCTGTCGGATTGATCTGCTCCCCTCGTCGTCGCGGGACCACGCCGACGCACGACAGGTTCGCACGTCCATGTCGCTGGCGGAAAGCACCGGTCGGACATGGTCGCAGCCGCTGCGGTAGCGGCGGTCGCCGCCGACTGCGCTCCTACCCCCTCCACTCGTCAAACGGGAACGCACGACCGTGAATCTCTGCGAGCACATCCTTGCCGCGTCGGTGGTGGCTCCAGGCCTGCTCGCCTTGCCTGCGCCGGCACTTGCCCAGTTCACCATCCAGGGGGCGCCGGTGGCCTACGAATTCCTGCCGCACCTGCCGAACTGCGCCGCACATCCGGAGGCACGCGCGACGGGGTGCAACATGTGGAGCGACACCGTGCAAGCGCCCGCTCCCCGGTTCGGGGCGGACCCGTTCAAGGCCGTGGCGTGCGGCGTTACCAACGTCCATC
This sequence comes from Piscinibacter defluvii, assembly GCF_004011805.1. GTDB lineage: Bacteria > Pseudomonadota > Gammaproteobacteria > Burkholderiales > Burkholderiaceae_C > Piscinibacter > Piscinibacter defluvii. Next base: position 46,103 of record NZ_RCHJ01000024.1, on the reverse strand, counting down.
CGACAAAGGTCCTGCGCGTTGCCGTCGACCTCTACAAGAGCAGGACGAACGTCCACGACACATGGCTCTTCTACGGCGTCCCGCCCGGTGGTGCAGTGTTCCGGTATGACAGGCTGGGCGCGGAAGATTCCGGGCACTGCCGCCTCACTCTCATAGTCACAGGCCCGCAGGATCACGCGGATGAAAGGCAGGTGCGTGCCGCCGTGACCATGGTCGACGAGAGCGGTAGTTTGCTCGCCAGCTCGCCTGTTCGATAGAGCAGTAGCTGCCGCTCGGCGCCGTTCTCCGCCGAGAGTTAGCCCGAAGCTGTCTTGCGTCAGTCGCCCACTCCCCGCGTTTGACCGCCGGCTTCCGGGCAAGGTATTCGAGGCCGTGAGTATCGGCTTAGGGTCGTCCAGAGCCGCCCGAGGGCGAGCCCCCGATGACGGCTTACCGTCCCTGAGCGGACCGCCGCGGCCCGAAGCCAAACGGTGAAGACCTGGCGGTCTGCCCTCTAGCCGGCCCCCCGGACAGGCGGAACCCTGTTCACGACTCTATTGGTCTGTTCACGACACTAATGACCTGTTCACGACACTAATTGGTCGGAACAGCGGCGGATCGACCGGAACTTTCGGGGGGTCGCAGCGCCGGCATTTCCGTTTGTCGCCGCTCGACGCGAACAGGATCATGCAGGTTCGTCCAAGTGCGAACTGCGCATGTCCCTCATCGACCTGCTTTCCTTCCGCAAGGCATCAGCGCCGGCGGCGCCGCGCCATGAGCCGGCCGGCGTGTTGCCGGCTCCCGGCGAATCGCCCTACCCTTCGGTGGACCCTGGGATCGCGGCCGCATCGGTCGATGAACTGCTCGCCGCCGAGGACGAACTCCTCAAGCGATTCAAGTACTGCTACGGCTGCGACAACCCGACGTTCGAGCGCGACATCGTCGCCCCCATCCGCGCCTACGCCTCCTACGTCAACCTGCTCCCCGCCACCGCCGACAACTTCTTCTGCGGCGCCGGCGGGCTCTTCCGTCTCGGGCTCGAGGTCGCCTTCTACGCGCTGCAAGGCACCGATGCGCACATCGTCTCCGGTCGCGCGACCATCTCTGTGCGGAAGGAACTCGAGCCGCGCTGGCGCCAGGCCACATTCCTCGCTGGCCTGTGCAGCGAGCTGCATCGCACGCTGAGCCACGCCGCAGTGACCGACGAGCACGGCAACGAGTGGCCAGCCTACCTGATGCCGCTGTCGAAGTGGCTTCAGCAGCGCAAGGCGCGACGCTTCTTCGTGCGCTGGATTGCGAACGCGCCGGAGAGCCGCGGGCTGAGCCTCTTCCCGCTGCCGCACATCGTGCCGCCGGAGACGATGCAGCACCTGGCCACCGGGAACAACACGGTGGTGCCGCAGATGCTGGCGTCCATCACCGGCTTGCCGCTTCTGCACGAGCAGAGCATCCTCATCGAGCTCGTAAAGCGATCGGCTGCACTTGTCATCGACCGCGACCTGGTGGCCAGCGCGCACCGATACGGCAAGCCCATCCTCGGCGCGCACATCGAGCGCTATCTGCTCGACGCGATGCGGCGCCTCGTCGCTTCGCATGCAGCCTGGTCGCCGAACACGGAACGATCGCGGGTGTGGTTCGGCGAGGATGGCCTCTTCATCGTCTGGCCCAACGCCTCAGCCGAGATTCGCAAGGTCCTGGAAGACGACGAGCTGCGCGGCATCCCGAAGTCACCCGAAACCATCGTCGAGATCCTTACCGCCGCCGGCGTCCTGCAGTCACCGCCCGGCAGCCAGACGGCCTGGTCCATCCAGCCGCCCGGCACGTCGTCCACCATCGAAGCGGTTCGCCTCGCGTCACCGGACATCCTGCTGGCCGGCCAAACGCGGCCCGTCGAGCCACTCCAGCAGGCACTCATTGTTCGGCCTGGCTCGGCGCAACCTGCCAAGACCAACACCACACCCGCGCCGCCGGACCCCGCTGCCGCTTCCGCCGGCCGCCCGTCTCGCCCCGCTGCAGTCGCAGCTCCGCCGCAAGAGGCCGCCGAGCCAAGTCCTGGCGCAGCGCAGGGGGCGCTCGACTTTGCGCCTGATGCCCAGATGGCGGTCATCACTCAAGTCGGCGACGAAGCACCCGGGGCCATCGAGCCGTCGACGCCGCCATCAGCCAGCGGCGATCAAGAGCGGCTTCCGCCAATCCGCTTCGCCCTGAAGGCGCCCATGCGCCTCGTCCCGCAGGTCCGCCAGGCGCTCGCCCTCGCGATCGACTCCCTGAATGGAGAGGCCGGCCAGGCAACAGCGGTGACCGTGGCCACCGGGGTCTTCGTGCCGATCGAGCACTTCAAGTTGCAGAAGGTTGACGTGAGCGTCGCGCTGCGCTCGCTCGCCGAGGTCGACATGCTCGTCGGCACCAAGGATCGGCGCCCGCGGACCTACCAGCACGACATGCGCGGCCAGGAACAGGCCGGCGTCATCGTCAAGCCCATCCACGTTGCCGGTCTCGACCCGGCCGACTTCCGAACCAGCGAGTAGAGGTATCGCGATGCTTGTCCGTCCCTACGAAATGCCCTGGCGCCCGGCCTACGAGCTGTGGGCCGCCGCGGCCTGGTTGATCGGCCTTTTCTACTTCGTCTACATGACCGGCGCGCGCCTCGTCGCGATGCCGATCGCGTTGACGCTGGCAGGCTTCGCGCTGGTGATGATGCTGTTGCGCGTGCGGCAGTCTCTGCGCGTGCTCACAGTCCGCGCGTCGCTCTCGGGCCGCGCGATGCAGGTCATCACGACGAGGCGCCTTGCGCAGTTGACGCCGGACCCGGCCAAGGTCTTCCTCGGCTTCGGCTTCGAGTGGCAGCCCATCCATTCCCAGCGCCTCTACGAGCTCGCGAAGATCAACTACAAGGACTTCTCCGTCTCGCCGAAGCTGCTGCGCATGCTCGGCTACACGGTAGACCCACAGCCGGACGGCGAGATCGGCATGCCGTTCATCCACGGCGTCGAGCCGAAGGAAGAGGCCCTGTATCGGCCGCTGCAGAACTTCGAGGGGGGCACGTTGCTGGTCGGCACCACCCAGGCTGGCAAAGGCGTGGCACTGGCCAATCTCATCACGCAGGCGGTCCGCCGGCAGGACGTCGTGATCATCATCGACCCCAAGAACAGCCGGCGCATGAAGCGCATCGTCCAACGGGCCTGCGCCGACTACCGTCAGCCCGACACCTTCCTCGAGTTTCACCCCGCCTTCCCCGAGCAGGGCGTGCGCCTGGACTTCACTTTCAACTGGCAGAAGCCGACCGAAATCGCGTCGCGCCTGCAGTCGATCATGCCAGCCGACAAGGACGGGACGTTCACCGCCTTCGGTTGGGACGCCGTCAACGTCGTCGTGCAAGGCCTCGTGAGCCTCGAGGACCGGCCCAACCTGGTCAAGCTCATCAAGTACATCGCCGGCGGCGTCGAACCGGTGCTCGAGGCCACGCTCGCCCACTTCTTCGACCGCACGCTGCCCCGCGGCTGGCGCGATTCGGTCGAGATGCGCAAGCTGCTGCAGGAGGCCGGCCGCGGCCAATTGAAGCGACCGTCCGAGGTGACCAGCGCGCAACTGATTGCCTACGTCACGTACTACGAGCAGCAGGTGCCCCCGAACCAGCACGAGCGGGTGATCGATGACCAGATCCGCGTCTTCCGCCACAACCGGGAGCACTACGCCAAGATCACCGCCAGCCTGCTGCCGATCCTCTCGATGCTCACCTCGGGTTCGCTGGGCAAGAGCCTGTCGCCCGACCCGTTCGACCTCGAGGACAACCGCCCGATCATGAACTTCGAGAAGATCGAGCGCGGTGGCCACGTGCTGTACATGTGTCTGGACTCGCTGCCCGATCCCGCCGTCGCCTCGGCCATCGGCGCGCTCGCGCTCGCGGACCTCTCGGCCCGCGCGGGCATGCGCTACAACCTCGGCATCAAGGGACGCATCTCGCTGTTCGTCGACGAGACCTCGAACGTCATGAACCAGCCGCTGATCGAGATCTTGAACAAGGGCGCCGAGGGCGGCATCTACGCCACCTGCGCTATGCAGACACTGGCCGACCTCGCCAAACGCCTGGGCAGCGAGGACGCCGCGCGCATGGCACTGGGCAACTTGAACAACCTCATCGCCCTGAGGACCAAGGATCGGCCGACGCAGGACTTCGTGGTTGAGACCTTCGGCAAGACCGGCATTCACACCATGCGCGTGGGTCGCAACCAAGGTGCCGACACTCACCTCGGGGACTGGAGCACGGGCAACTCCGTGCAGATCACCGACAGCATGGAAGAGCGCATCCCTGCGGACATGCTGGGCAAGCTCCCCAACCTGCAGTACTTCGCCCAGGTGTCCGGTGGTCGGCTGATCAAGGGCCGCTTTGCCATCCTGGACCCCGACTTCGACGTGGCGCCGAGCCGGCGCGAAGGGGCGCCAGCATGATCCGGATCGTCTGGATCGCAGCCCTGTGCTGCGTGCTGTGCCTGGTGCTGTACGTGCCCTCTGCCTTCTCGCCCGACCAGCTCATGCAGACCGTGCGTGCAGAGCACGAGATCAACACGCGACTCTGGGGCGATGCGGCCGCGGGCAAGATCCTCGAACGCATGCTCGACTTCCAAGCCTCCGGCGCCGCCGTCTCCACGCCGCCGGCGGCAACCGTGCAGGTCGCTGGGCCCGGCGTCAACACGGCGATGGCCGCCGAGGTTGGACAAATGAGCATGCGCCTGTTCTCGTCGCCCTACTTCAAGTCGGTCGATGCGCTTTTCGGCTTGGCCGCGTTCCGCGCCTCGACCCTGCTGCACGTGCTGCCGCTGCTGCTCGTGTTCCTGCTCATCTGCGCCGTCGACGGGTTCGCGGTGCGCAGTGTTCGGGCGCGCGAGTTCGTCGCGCACAGCGCCGAGGTCTTCACCGCCAGCGCCACGGTCGGCATCGCACTTCTGGCCCTGGTGCTGGTGGGCGTCTTCCTGCCGTTCACCCTCAGCCCGCTCTACACGATCGGCGCCTTGCTCCTGATGCTCTTCGTGCTGAGCCGGGCAATCTCTAACTACCACCTCATCCATTGAGCGTCCTGCCTATCTCGTCAAGTACGCGGCCCGCCATGTGCGGGCCGTGTCTCTTTCGCACGTAGGAATCAACGGCGGAATCGAATCGACCGGAACTTTCGGGGGGTCGTAGCACCCGCCTTTCCGTTGGCGCGATTCGATGCAACTTTCTACGCTCGGGCTTCGAGGTCATGCATCGGGCTGGCCTCTCTGAGGCACCAGATGCACACCCACCACGAAGCTTTCTTGCGAGGTTCGACGATGCGGCAACCCTTCGTCGCTGCTCAGCCCGCCATCGTCATGACGCGCGTGTGGCTCCCGGAACACGAGTGGCTCCACACGGTGTTCGCCTGCAGCGAGAACCAGGCGCCCACCTTTCGGTTCCCGGATCTGCTGTCCGCGTGCGTCGCGTTGACGCTGGCCGATTCGGAGGGCATTGCCCGCCTGCAGCGTTTCCTGATCACCGAGCTCAGCACGCGCGATCCCAAGTCCCCGCGCCGCACCTGCCACCTCTGGCAGACGCAGTTCGACGACTTGCTCAAGGAGCACCGCGCACCCTGGAACTCGCATCCGAATCCGAAGTTCGACCTCGATGCGATCGCCAGCGGCTGCGTGGCGGTGGTCCGCTCGAGCGCCGAGCCCATCGCACGGACGCTGCGCCAGGCGCGCCTCAACGTCGCCGCGCGCGCAAGCGTGGATCACCAACTGAGCTGACGCGATGCTGCTTCGCCCGCTTCTGCTCACCCTGCTCACCGTGGCTGCGGTCGCACCGTCGACTGCAAGCGCGTGCTGGGAAGAGGCCGCGTCGCGCTACGGAGTCTCGGCCCAACTGCTGTACGCGGTGGCGCGTGCCGAGTCGGATCTCAACCCGGCCGCCGTGAACCTCGATCACCGCAAGCGCACGGGCACGTACGACATCGGGCTCATGCAGATCAACAGCTCGCACCTTCCAAACCTCTCGCGCTACGGGATCACCGAGCGCGATCTTTACCAGCCCTGCACGAACATCATGGTCGGCGCCTGGCTGCTCGCCGGCTACTTTGCGCGGCAGGGCGTCAGCTGGGACTCTGTCGGCGCCTACAACGCGGCCTGCTCGCAACTCAAGGGTGCGGAATGTCGCGCAGCACGCGCGAAGTATGCGTGGCGCGTCTATCGGCGCCTGCCCGGCATGCAGCCGGCGCGCCAGGCGAAGGCGCCGCCAGTTCAGCAGGTCGCCGCCGCCCCTCAGTCGGCCGTACAGCCGACCCGCTTCATCTTGTCCGCGAAGGTGTCTCCATGAACATGCGCCTCACGCGCCTGGCCGTCGCTCTCGGCTTCTCCGGCGCCTTGGTCCTGTCCACCGCCTCGTGTTCCCTGCTTCCGCGTGCTGCCGACGATCAGGCGGCGCCTTCCGTGGCCTCACGTCCCGCACAGCTGCGCGTGGTCCAGATGAACTTCGGGCGCGACGCCTACTTCGCCGCGTGCGCCGAGCCCGCCTGCCCGTCCGTGACGCAGAAGACCCTGCCCCAGGCTGAGCTGCGCCAAACGGTCGCTCTCGTTGCGCCCGTGCGGCCCGAACCCGCGGTGGTCGAGTCGTCTCCCGCGCCGCCACCTGCACCGGCACCGGCCGCCAAGCCGGCGCGGCCGAAGGTCGAAGAGATCCACATCCTGCTCACGTTTCCCTTCGCCTCCGCAGCGCTCACCGACACCGCCAAGGACACCCTGCGCCGCGCCCTGCCCACCGCGCGCGAATCCGACCGCATCGTGATCTCGGGGCGCACCGACAGCGTGGGCTCCGACGAAGTCAACCAGAAGCTCGCGCTGGCCCGCGCATTGGCCGTGCGCAACTACATGCGCGACGCGGTGCCGGACCTGCCCAACGTCATATCGATCGACGCCAAGGGGCGCTGCTGCTTCATCGCCCCGAACGACAACGAGGGCGGCCGAAGCAAGAACCGGCGCGTCGAGGTCGTCTTCCTTTCCACGGGGGTGATGTGATGGACAGGCCCATCGCGCGCCCTTCGCGGCCCCAATCCGCCGACACCTCGAAGGGCACGACCCCGGCCGTGCCCGCCGAGATGTCGGCTGCATCCCCGCAGCGTAGGCGCAAGCCCCGACCCGGATGGACGGCAACGATCGTCCGGAGTCAGAGCTTCGCCGAGCTGCGGCGCATCCAGAAATCCACGAACGACCCCGTCATCGATCTCAGCTACCTCGCCGACGCGTGCGTCGAGTTGGCCCTCGAGATCGGTGCGGACCAGATCGTGAAGCGGGCCATTGCCTCGTTGGGCACGGCTCGAACCACCACCTGACTGAAACCAACCTCTTGGAGAGAGTGCAATGCAAGCTGCAGCCTTCACCCCGACCCTGTCCCTGCCGTCCCGCAAGGTGATGATGGGCGCGGGCATCTTCCTCGCGTTCATCGCCAGCCTGATGGTCGCCGCGCCCAGCTACGCGCTGGACCTGGTGGCCTTCACCGGCATCACCGGCCCGCTGGTGTCCGCGCTGACCCAGCTGGCCGCGCTGGGCCCGGGCGTCAAGGCGCTCGTCGCCTTCGTCGGCTTCGTGGTCGCCTTCATCAGCCTGGCCGCCCTGCGCAACTTCGGCCCCGTCCTGTTCTACCTGGGCATGGCCATCTTCGGCGCCGTCGGCCTGACGATCGCCGGCGCGATCCTCGGCGCGGTCATCTGAGCCGTTCCGCTGGCAACGGCTAAGACAAGGGGAACGCGATGCAGTCGGACACCTACATCCCTCGGCGGCTCGATGACCAATGGAAGATCGGCTTCTGGGATGCCGATGTCGCGTTCCCCTTCGTCTTCTTCCTGTTCCTCGGCTGGATGTCCGGCACCAAGTGGGGCTTCGTGCTCTGCGCAGCTGCCGGCTTCTTCCTGAGCCGCTGGATCTCGCGCACCAAGGCAGACAAGCACCCGGCGTTCGCGATGCACTGGGCCTACTGGGCCCTGCCGACGAACCCGATCACCGCGTTGCGTGCCACCCCGCCTTCGCACATCCGCCGAATGGTCGGTTGAACCGTCGAGGGAACACCCACTCATGGACTTCTCCCAACACCAGAACGACCTTCGCGCACAGCGTCGGTCGAACCGAATCCTCGGAGCGATCGTCGGCGTGCAGTCGCTGACGATCCTGCTCTGCCTTGGCGTCATCGTGAGCATCGTCGGCTCCGACCGCACCGTCATCGTCCCGCCCAACATCGACAAGACCTTCTGGGTGACGAAGGAGAAGGCGAGCCGCGAGTACCTCGAAGAGATGGGGGGCTACGTCGCCTGGCTGATGCTCGACGTGACGCCCACCACCATCGACTGGAAGAAGAACCTCCTGCTGAACTGGGTCGCACCCGACCAGCACGCGGCGATGAAGACCAAGATGGACCTGGAGGCTGAGCGTCTGCGCGGCAACAACGCCTCCACCTTCTTCCTCGTCCAGCAGCTCGCCGCCGACGAGGCCAAGCAGTCCGTCGTCATCACCGGCCGGCTTCGCCGCCAGATCAACGGCGCCGACGTGAGCGACCCGGAAACCCGCTCCTACCTCGCCCAGTTCCAGTACGCGGGCGGCCGCGTCCACATCCAGTCCTTCAAGGAGATCCCGTATGCGCAACCTGGCCAACAAGTTCGCCTCGGCGCTGCTGATTCCCGCGACGCTGCTGCTCGCTAGCGCCACACCGGCGCACGCGCTGCAGCTCGTTGAGGCGACCGACGGGGTCTCCGTCGACGCGGTGCTGTCGCTCAAGGAGCCGACGCGCATCCGCATCGACGGCTCGCCGATCACCAACGTCTTCGGCAACATCTACTCGACCAACTGTGGCTCGTCGATGACGAGCAGCGCGCCTCCGCAGCCCGGCGCGAGCTCGAGCTCGAATGCGGCCGCCGGCGGCATCAATCCCGCCGGCGAGATCATCCTCGAGTGCGACACCGAGAAGGGCGAGATCTACGTTCGCCCGGTGGGGGGCCCGGGCAAACCGGTCAACCTTTTCATCTCCTCGCAGCACGCGACCTACACGCTGCTGCTGAAGCGATCGGACACCCCGGCCGACACGATCGTCATCCGCGACAAGACACCGCGCTTCGCGCGCGCTGACGCGAACGCGGGATCGCCCACCGCACGCACGCCGCAGCACGTCCGCGCGCTCAAGGGGATGCTGGTGGCGATGGCGTCGGACCGCCCGCCCACCGACGTGCGCGTCGAGGAAGTGAACCGGCCCATCCAGCTGTGGCAGGAGGCGAAGTTCTCGCTCATCCGGCTGTACGAAGGCCGCGGCCTCATCGGCGAGCGCTACATCCTGACCAACGTCTCCAACCAGGACATGGTCCTCGCCGAGCAGGAATTCGATCGCGAGCGCGGTGACGTCGTGGGTGTTTCGGTGGAGAACCACAACCTGCGGCCCGGTGAAAGCACCACCGTCTACGTCATTCGCCGGGGGTCCTGAGCATGTCCAAGTTCACCGACAACCTGCGCGATCGCGCGTCGGCCATCGCCGAGCGCATGTCGCCGCGCGCGAAGCAATGGACCGTCGCCGGCCTGGTGTGCGGCGGCGGCGTCGCCCTTCTGTGGGCCGTCTTCAGCGCGGGCTCGGGCGACAGCGCCCAGCGCGCCGCGGCGGCCTCGGCCAAGAGCGACGTCAAGCCCACCAACGTCGACATGATGGCCCCCGGGGCTCAGGTCAAGGACTCCGAGGTCTGGATCGGCAAGGCCGGCAAGGACCTCGAGGCGTACAAGGCCGACAAGGAAGAGCAGAAGAAGCTCAACCGCGAGGTCAGCGAACGCCAGCAGGAAGTCCTGCGCCGGCTGGCCGAGATGGAGAGTCGGCTGAAGGGCGGACCGCAGGCCGCTTCGTCGCCGTCAATGGGCCCGGCTGCTACGCCGCAGACGCCTCCGCCCGAGACCGCGCTGCCCCGGGCGACTGCATCTCTGCCGCCGGCGCCGCCCCCGCCGGTGGCCTATCCGCGCGGCGCCATGCCACCTGGCGTGCCTGCCAATGCGTCGCCCAGCGGCATCGACGTCGCCGCGACACCGCCGCAGCCGCAACTGATGCGGGTCACGCTCTCCACGCCAACCAAGGCCGGCGAAGGGCCTGACGCTGGCAAGAAGCCTCGCGACACGCTCGACAGCTTCCTGCCGATCAGCTTCACGCGGGGCCAATTGATCGGCGGCCTCGATGCGCCCACTGGCGGCCAGTCGCAGAGCAACCCACATCCGGTACTGATCCGCCTGTCGGACAACTCCGTGCTGCCCAACCGCTATCGCGCGGAGTACCGCGAGTGCTTTGTCATCGGCGCAGGGTACGGCGACATCAGTTCCGAGCGCGCCTACATCCGCACCGAGCTGCTGTCGTGCATCCGCACCAACGGCGATCCGCTCGAAGTGAAGATCCAGGGCTCCATCTTCGGCGAAGACGGCAAGGTCGGCATGCGCGGGAGGCTGGTGACCAAGCAGGGGCAGATGCTGGCCAACGCGCTTCTCGCCGGCGTGGTCAGCGGCATCGGCCAAGGCTTCTCGCAGGCCAATACCACCTACAGCACGTCGGCCCTCGGCTCCGTCGCGACGGCTTCGGGTGGCGATGCCTATCGCGCCGGCATCGGCTCGGGCGTGGGCAAGGCTTTGGATAGGTTGGCTCAGTACTACATCAAGCTCGCCGAGCAGACCTTCCCGATCATCGAGGTCGACGCCGGCCGCGAGATCGACGTGGTTCTGACCAAGGGCGTTCGCATCGACGGCGGCGCGCCCGACGCCGCCGCTGCGTCTCCGACCTCCTACCCCTCCCGCTCCGAGCCCTCGGAGCGCTACATGAAGGTGTCCAACGATGAAGAGTGAACGTCTTCTGGCGGCCGCGCTGCTGGCTGCCGCCTTCCATGGTGTCCATGCGGCTCCGAGCCAGGAAGAGGCGAAGCTGCTGGCCGCGCTGAAGAAGGCCTATCCCGCCACCAACTTCACGTCGGTGTCGGCCAGCGAGGTGCCCGGCATCTACGAGGTCTGGATGGGGCCGAACGTCGCCTTCGTGTCGCCGAAGAACCCGCGCTACTTCATCATGGGGCGCCTGCTCGACGCGCAGACCGCGACCGACGTCACCGGCCCGAAGCTCGCGCGCGCGCAGCAGTCCGCGCGCGTCGTCACGGAGACCTCCGAGAGCCCGGACAAGCCGATCGACACGAGCAAGCTGCCGCTGCAGGACGCGCTGAAGGTGGTGCACGGCACGGGCGCCCGCACCCTCTTCAGCTTCAGCGACCCCGCGTGCTCGTTCTGCCGCCGCCTCGAGCCCGATCTGGCCAAGCTGCCCGACGTCACGATCTACACGTTCGTGCTGCCCTTCCAGGGCCGCCAGCTCCCGCAGGCCGTGATGTGCTCGGCCGACCCGGTGAAGAGCTGGCAAGCCGTGATGCTGAGCGCCGACACCACCGGGCTGAACACGCAGGCGGATTGCGCCACGCCGCTGGATCGCAACACCGCCCTCGCCCGCCAACTGGGCGTGAACGGAACCCCCACGGTGTTCTACGCCGACGGCACGCGCACGACGGGCTACGTGCCGCTCAGCGAGATCGAGCGCCGCTTGGCCTCGGTCTCCGCGCCCGGCGTGCCCGTCGCCAAGGCGAAGACGTCAACGCAGGAGAAGGCGCAATGAACCGCCGCAACGCAATTCAGCCGCGCCGCCAGTCGCAGCCGGACAAGCTCGCGAGCCTCAAGGCCAAGGTCCGGCGCCATGCGTCGACGCGACAGCCGCAAGCCCCGCTGGAAGCGGCGACCTCCTACTTCGACTTCGGCGCCGGCCGCAACTTCAACACGATGGTGCTCGGCCGCTCCGGCTCGGGCAAGTCGGTCTTGCTGTCCGAGATCGTGTCTCGCATCACCGGCAAGGAGAACCCGCAATGAGCCGCATCGCCATCTCCAAGCTGCTCGTCCTCGCGCCGATCGCCGTCCTGGTCCAGGGCTGCGCGATCACCGGCCTCGACGGCGGCTCGAAGTATTCGTGCAAGGCACCCGAGGGCGTGCACTGCGATTCCGTGTCGGGCACCTACTACAACGCGATCCAGAACAACCTGCCGTCGCAACGACGCGCGCCATCGGCGCCGGCGGCCGACCTGGCGCCGCAGCCCGCCCCGCCCGGTGCCGCGGCGCGCAGCGCACCGGTGATGCTGAACACCGCCGCGCGCACTGCGCCAACGGAAGAAGGCACGCCGTACAACGCCGCGCCGCTGCGCGCGGCCCCGCGCGTGCTTCGCCTCTGGGTCAAGTCCTGGGAGGACGCCGATCGCGATCTGGTGGGCGAGAGCCTGGTCTACGTCCAGGTCGACAACGGCCGCTGGCTGGTCGATCACGTCCAGCGCCAGCAGCGCGACGCCTTCGCCCCCGTGCGCGCACCCAAGGTGCCCACCGGCGGCGGCGGCGCCAAGTCCGCCGCGGCGACGCCCGCTGGCCCGGCCGGCCAGGTGCCCAACCCCGGCGACGACTCGACTTCCATCACCCAGGCCCTGCGTGCGCTCCAAGGCCGCGCGCAGGCGAACCAGGACCAGTGACCTCCGAGGGCCGCCCCATGCTTCAGTCCTTCCGCCTCAACCTCTTCGGCAACGACTCCTCCCCCGGCAGCGAAAAGGCCGGTGGCGGCCTCTTCTCGTTCGGCGACAAGGACGAGTCCCCGGCCGACCAGTTCGCCAGCTGGCTGCCCTACATCTCCTACCTCGACGAAGAGCAGTTGTTCGTCAACAAGGATGGCATGGGCTTCATGCTGGAAGTCATGCCCCAAAGCGGTGCCGATGACCGCATGGTCGACGTACTGGTGTCGCTGTACTCGAACTGCCCTCCCGACACCGGCGTGCAGTTCCACCTCTTCGCCTCGCCGCACGTCTGCCCGCCGCTGCGCAAGTACGCCAACCTGCGCATGGAGGATCCCGACCAGATCCAGAAGGCGCAGGAGTACGGGCGCCCGGCGCGCAACGAGAACCTCTACCGCAAGCTCGCGCGCCGCCGCTTCTCCCACCTGGCGCACGGCGCGCACCACTCGCTCACGCAGGGCTTCCACTACACCATCCGCGACTTCCGCCTGATGGTGAGCGTCACGGTCAAAGCCGACCCGAACAACCTCTCCGATCGCGAGCGGATCATCGGCCTGCGCGACGGGATGGGCACCACGCTGCGCTCGGCGTCGCTTCCGAACAAGGTGTGCGACGCGGCCGACCTGATCAACTGGTGCTCGCTGTTCGTCAATCCCGATCGCATCGACGCTGCCACCGCTCCCGACCTTCACTACGACGACGGCCGCGAGCTGCGCGACCAGATCGTCGATCACGACACGATCCAGGACGCCCGCTCGAACGGCCTGCATCTGTGGAAGGAAGGCGCCGGCGACGGCCTCGACGTCCGCTTCTACTCCATCAAGTCGTTCCCTGAGCGTTTCGGCCTGTGGCAGATGGGCGCGCTGGTCGGCGACCTGATGCAGCCCGCGCTCCAGTACAGCTCGCCGTTCCTGCTGACGATGGGCGTCTACATCCTGGACCCCAACAGCACGAAGACCGTCGTGACGGCCAACCACGTGCGCGCAACGCAGAACGCCGGCAGCAAGATGGCGGTGGTCATGCCAGATGTCGCCAAGAAGGCGCGCGACTGGTCCGCGGCCGCCGACGCGATCGACACCGGCGGCGCGCTGGTCAGCATGTACCACCAGCTGGGCCTGTTCTGCCACCCGAACAAGGTCGCTCAGACGCAGGAGACCGCCAAGGCGATCTGGCGCGCGCGCGGCTTCGAGCTCAACGCCGACGTCTACAAGCACCGCCAGGCGCTGATCGCCAGCCTGCCGATGACGCTGTCGCCGGCCTTCCACGGCGACCTGAAGAAGATGAAGCGGGTCACGCGCAAGACGATGGCCAACGCCATCCACCTCGCGCCAGTGCTCGCCGAGTGGCGCGGCACCAAGACGCCCACCCTGGTGTTCGCCGGCCGCCGCGGCCAGCTGCTCACGCTCGACCTCTACGACAACGACGGCAACTACAACGCCGCGATCATCGGCTCGCCTGGCTCGGGCAAGTCGGTGCTGCTCAACGAACTTGCGTGGTCCTACCGTGCGATCGGCGCCAAGATCTGGATGCAGGACCTTGGCCGCTCGTTCGAGAAGCTGTGCCGCAAGGCCGACGGCACCTTCATCGAGTTCCGCCCCGACGTCGAGATCTCTCTGAACCCGTTCCCGCTGGTCACCGACATCAACGAGGACATCGACATGCTTCTCCCGGCCATCGCGAAGATGGCCTCGATGAAGGAGCTCGACGAGGTCCAGATGAAGGCGATCTCGGCGATGCTGCTCAAGCTCTGGGCCAAGTACGGGCCCGAGCTCGACATGACGATCCTGCGCGACTCGTTCGTGGCCGGCTCGATCGAGGAACTGGGCATCAAGAACGACCAGCGGGTCAAGGATCTGGCCGTGATGCTCAACCCCTACGCCAAGGGTGGCCAGTACGCGCGCTTCTTCACCGGCCGCAACACGATCGACTTCTCCAACGACTTCGTCGTCATCGAGAGCGAAGAGCTCAAGCGCAAGCCGGACCTGCAGGCCGTCGTCAACATCATCCTGTTCCACGCCATCACGCGCGAGATGTACCTCACGCGCGACCGCAAGAAGGTGTGGTTCATCGACGAGCTGAAGCAGCAGCTGGGCGACTCGAGCGAGAACGACCTGGTGATGGCCGCTGCGATCGACGAGGCCGCTCGCCGCGCGCGCAAGTACGGCGGCAGCCTCGTCACCGCCACGCAGAACGGCGACGACTACTTCACCTCGGCCCAGATGGAGTCGGCTCTGAAGTGCTCCGACTGGACCTTCCTGCTGCGCCAGAAGCCCGAGTCGATCGAACTGCTGGCGCGCTCGGGGCGCTTCGCGATGGATGAGCCGAAGAAGCGGCTGCTGAACTCGCTGCGCATGGAGCCGGGCGTGTTCTCGGAGTGCTACATCACCTCGCCCATCGGCGAGGGCGTCGCCAGGACCATCCTGGACCCGTTCTCGCACCTTCTCTTCAGCAACAAGCTCGACGACAACGCGCCGCTGGATGCTTTGCGCAAGCAGGGCCTGTCCATCGACGACGCCATCACCGAACTGCTGCGCCGCCGGGGGCATGCCGTATGAAGGCCGTCATCACCACGCTGATCGTCTCGATCTTCGTCACCGCGGCCGCGCTGCTGGCCTACGACCGCCTTGTAGTCAAGCCCGGGCAGGTCATCGGCATCGTCGACATCGCCGATGTCTATCGCAGCAAGGAAGCGGAGTTCGCGGCGCTGCTCACCGCCAGCAAGTCCGACGAGGATCGGCAGCGCGCCTACGCGCAGGCGCAGTCCTTCGGCGAGCGCCTGGACCGCGCCCTTCGCGAGATGCCCGCCGAATGCCGCTGCATGGTCGTTGTGAAGTCGGCCGTGGCGGGTAGCTGGTCGAACGCCGTGGACCTGACCGCCGCGCTCAAGGCCAAGGTGGGTGCCAAGTCGTGAGCACGTCTACCGTCACGCCGACCCGCCTCAGCCTCGGCCCGTGGCTGATGTACGGCGTCCGCCAGATGCGCGCCGACCTCCGGCGCCGCTGGTTCGTCTTCGCTGTCGTCGGCCTGGTCTGGGCTCTCGCCCTCGTGCGGCTCTTCGTTCACCACGTGCCGGTCCTGCCGATCCTCTTCAACTGGACGCCGAGCCTGCCCTACAAGGTGGCGGTGGTGGACTACGGTTCGGCCCTGCTTGCGCGCGGCGACCTGGTCGTCTACTCCTTCGATGGTCCGGCCGGCCAGGGCGCCTATCCGGGCCTGCGTCATCAGGCCCTGTTCAAGCGTGTCGCCGGCGTCGCCGGCGATGTGGTGACCGTTCAGGGGCGCGACGTGTTCGTGAACGGCGCGCTCGTCGGCCGCGCCAAGACCCATGCGTTCGATCGCCGCCCGCTCGAGCCGATCGCGCCAACGGTCATTCCGGCTGGCCAGCTCTACGTTCAGGGGACGAGCATCGACAGCTTCGACTCGCGCTACAGCCTCAGCGGCCTCGTGCGCGTGCAGGACGTCCGGGCCAAGGTCATCCCCATCCTCTGAGGTTCGACATGCGCCGCTACCCCCTGCTGCTTCTCATCTCCCTGTGTGGTTCTGCCTTCGCCCAGGCCCAAGGCGGGCGCGTCGAGTTCCAGGACGACGTTCCGATCGACACCTACCTGGCCCTGCTGGCCCAGGTGGCGCCGCCGGCGCGCGATGGTGCCGAGGCGTACATGGCGGCGTTCCGCTCCCGGTGCGGCCGATCCCTGCGCGCCGTCGAGCTGCGGCGCGCCCTCGCTGAGGGCAACGGCGACCCGGTGCTGATGGGCATGATCCGCGCCTCTCACGAGCGAGACACGGCGGCGATCCAACGCCTGGGCGGCTCGATCTCCTGCCCGGGCAAGTGACATGCGCTTCCCCAGGCTCTGCGTTCTGTTCGTCGCCGTGCTCGGCCTGACGCCGCTCACCCGCGCTGAGAACCTCGGCACCATCGGGCCGACCTACCCGATCGCCGAGAAGAGCCTGCTCGAGGTCATCATGGCGCGTCTGCGCGCCAAGGAAGCCAGCGGCGAGCTGAAGAAGCTCGAGCAGGAGGCGCGCGATCGCGCGGCGTTCGCAGTGAACAACCCGAAGCCCGTCTCCGGCCTCCGCCGCGCCGAAGCGCCCCGCACCTTCTACTTCGACCCCAGCTTCACGTTGCATACCAACGTCGTGGACGAGCGTGGTGCGGTCCTCTTTCCAGCCGGCACTCGGAAGAACCCGCTCGAGGTGGTTTCCCTGTCGAAGCACCTGCTGTTCTTCGACGCGCGCGACCCGCGCCAGGTTGCGCGAGCTCGCGAGCTGATCGATCACTACCAGGGCAAGGTGAAGCCGATCCTCGTGGGCGGCAGCTACATGGACCTCATGAAGCGCTGGAACAAGCAGGTGTTCTACGACCAGGACGGCACGCTGGTGCGCAAGTTCGGCATCACCGCGGTCCCGGCCATCGTGTCTCAGGAAGGCCAACGCCTTCGCATCGACGAGGTGCCCGCCAAATGATGCTGCTGCGTCGCTTCTTCTTCGCCCTCGCCGTGCTGGCGGCATCGCATTCCGCGTTCGCGGCCGGCATGGCCACGTGTACCGGCAAGTTCCCGAACCCCATCACGGACATTTGCTGGTCCTGCATCCTGCCCATCACGATCGGCACCACGACGATCGGCAACTTCGGTGGCCAGGAGGACAACGACGGGAACCCGGGCAGCCCGGTGTGCACCTGCGGCGTCAATCCGGTGGTCGGTCTGACCATCGGCTTCTGGGAGCCCGCGCGCCACGTCGAAGCCGTGCGCAAGCCCTTCTGTCTGCCCTCGCTCGGCGGTCTCAACCTCGACCCGGGCATCCCGGCGCCCGAGGCCGCGCGCTTCACGCGCGCGGAGGGTGATGGCGATGGTGGCTCCTTCTACCAAGCCCACTTCTACACGAACCCCGTCCTGTACTGGATGGAGGTGGTCGCCGACTTCCCGTGCCTCGAGAAGGGCAGCTTCGACGTCGCCTACATGACCGAAGTCGATCCCCTGTGGAACGACGACGAGCTCACCCTGCTGCTGAACCCGGATGCCGTCCTGTTCGCAAACCCCATCGCCATCGCCGCCTGTGCGGCGGACTGCGTGGCGGCCACGACCGGCTTCGGCCTTAACTCGCTGTTCTGGTGCTCGGGTTGCCAGGGTGGCATCTACCCGCTCGACGGCCAGGTCCAGTACCACATGGGCGGCGTGCGCACCGCGGCGCTGCTGGCCCATCGGCTCACTGCCAAGATGCACCGCGAACTCATCGCCTGGGGGTGGCACGGCAGCAAAGGACTGTGCGGGCCGTACTTCGAGCCGGTGATGGACAAGACGGCCTACAAGACCAACCTCACCTACCCCATCCCCTCGACGGACAAGCTCGACGGGAAGTGCTGTCAGCCGTTCGGTCGAACGACTGTGCTGTGGGGCGCCGGGAAGGAGTACCCGGTCCGCGGCGAGGACTTCGCCTTCATGCTCTTTCGAAAGCGGAACTGCTGTGTTGGCTACTGAACATCGTCTTCGCCTGCTCACGGCAGTCGCGCTCTGCATGGGCCTGGCCGGCTCGCCGCCGGCGAGTGCCCAAGCCCAGAAGAGCCCGGTGACCGAGGCCGACATCGCCCGCGCGGCGCGCAGCCAGCCGGTCATCACCGACAAGGACATCGATGCCGCGGCGCGCAAGAACCGCATGCCCACCGAGGCCGAACTCGCGCGCGTGCCTGTTCCAGTGACCCCGCGCATCGACGCGCTGCCGCAACCCCAGTCTCAGCGGAAGATCGACCTGGGCGCTATCGCCGGCGGGTACGACGCCATGGGACAACCGGACCCGGCAAAGGGTTCGCTGCCTGTCGGGCCCACGCTGCTCGTCTTCGTCAGCTTCTCGATGCCGGAAACCTCGCTCGGTCGCCTCGTCGACCAGGCGGCTCGCACCGGCGCAACGCTCGTTCTGCGCGGCTTCGTCGAGGACTCGCTGCAGAAGACCGTGAGCCGGGTGCAGCGCGTCATCGGAACGCGCAAGGTGGGCTTCCAGATCGATCCGCAGGCCTTCGATCGCTTCTCGATCACGGCCACCCCCTCGTTCGTGCTGATCAAGGATGGCGCCGTGCCTGCCCCCTGCGCTGCCGGGACCTGCTTCGACACCTCGAGCTACGCCTTGGCTGCCGGCGACGTCAGCGTGGACTACGCCCTGCGCTTCATCCAGCGGACCGCACCGAGGTTCTCTCGCGAGGCGGAAACCTATCTCTCGAAGCTCAAGGGAGGCTGAGCATGCTCTTCAAGCGCGTGATCGTCTGGATCATGGTCCAAGCCCTCCTGATCGTCCAGACCACCGCCTTCGCGCAGTCGTCCCACGACCAAGGCGTGTCCGCCGGGCAGTCGGCAAACACCACGATCCGCGGGCTGGTCAACCAACCTTCGGCGAACAGCGTCGTGCCCGGGTACACCACGACGCCCCCAGAGGCATCGCTGGCGGGCCGCCCCGCCCTGGGCTCGGACATCAACGCGAAGCTCGCCGCCTGCGCCGCGACGCCGAACGACCAGACGTGCCAGGCGCTCAGGACGGCCATCAATTCTGCGAACACGCCGCGCCCCACGATCTCGCCAAGCGACCCATCGGTGGCGGCTGCCTCGCAGATCGCGCGCAACCCATCGCTGAACCTCGGCGATCTGTCTGCCTACTACAGCGGCTGCACGACCACGAATTCGACCATCGCAGCGCACACCGAGACGCGCACGTGCGCGCGCTACGTCGCCGCTGGCAGCTACAGCTGCTCAAACTCGCTGAACGTCGCGGTGACGCGGTCGGCCAACTGCACGCCGGGCGACTGGTTCGCCCAGGCGACGTCCGGCTCTACCGCCGTGGCCGCCCAGTGCCTCCCTGATCGCGCCGACACCCAACAGCACTTCCGGGTCACCAGCAACGGCAATCCGCTCGCGTTCTTCGACGTCGACATGACGCGGCCGGTCATCACGCCGCAGAAGGTCGCCGTCATCGGCACGTCCTACAGCTTCCCGAGCTTCACGCCGACGGAGACCGCCGTCTTCGTGGCCGACAGGAGCTGCACCGGCGACACCTGCAGCCTCACGGCCATGATCGCGAACGATCCTTCCGTGTCCTGCACCGGCGGCTGGGAGGACATGACGTGCGTGACGATCCACCCTTTCCTGGACGTCTACGCCGCCTGCCCCGCGGGTACGCAAAGCGGCGACAACCTGGTGAGCACGACGTGCTCTGGGGGCGGCGACAGCATGTCCTGCACTAGCAGCCCGCTGACCACGTCCACGTGCTACGCGCCCAGCGCCACCTTCTCCGGCACCGAGGCGACCGACACCACGGGCACGTACGCCTCGCTCTACTGGAACGCGAGCTCAACGCGAGCCATCGTGGGCTGGGCCCCTAACCCTGCCTACGGCCCGATCCCGCAAATGCGGCTGACCTACACGAAGCCAGCCACCACCAGCACGACCGCCGACAGCTGGAACAACCAGTGCCCCACGCTCGCCGGCGACGGTCGCTGCTCGGTGGCCACCACGCCGGTGTGCGTGGACGGCCCGGCCACGAAGATGGTCGATGGCGTTCCGGTGACGCGCGACTGCTGGCAGTACCAGAGCACGATGACCTGCAGCAGCACCTACACGGCCGACCAGTGCGCCCCGCTGGTGGCGTCCGGCTGCACGCCCATTTCTTCGACTTGCACCCGCACGAACGCCGCCACCGGCAACTGCGAGGCGTACCAAGACCAGTACTCCTGCACCGTGCCCAACGAGACCGTCACCCAGGCCAGCAACTGCCCCAGCAACGTGTTCTGCCTGCAAGGCAACTGTTTCAACATCTCCTACACCGGCGACGCCGACTTCGGCCGCTCGATGTCGATGCTCGAAGCCGCGCGCGAGGCCGGCGTCTACCTCGACACCGACAAGATGACCGTGTTCAACGGCGAGGCTCGCTTCTGCCGCGATCGCCTGCTGAAGAACTGCTGCGCCTCGGATGGCACCGGCGGCGGCATGAGCAATCAGAGCATGTTCGGCGTCGGCTCGAGGCTGGTGTTCGACGCGCTGATGAGCGGCCGCAACTTCGACTACGTGCGGCAGGGCTTGATCGCCTTCCTGACCGCGGAGACCTCTTTCACCGCGAGCGCCGGCATCGGCGCCTACGGCATCACCGTCGAGTTCTTCACCGGCGATGCCGTCGTGACCACCACGGGCAATATCCTCTACTCAGGCGCCATCTCCGAATCGACGGGGATGGTCGTCGCCTTTGACCCGTGGACCCTGGCGATCGCCGTGGTGATCACGGTCGTGCTCTCGGCCATGTCGTGCAACTCGGACGAAGCTGTCACCGCGCTCAGCGAAGGCGCCCACCTGTGCCACAGCTTGGGCAACTGGTGCTCGAGCTGCATCCGGATCCTTGGCAGTTGCGTCTCTTGCATCGAGCACACCACCGGCAAGTGCTGCTTCAACTCGCTGCTGGCCCGCATCGTCAACGAACAGGGCCGGTCCCAGGTCGCAAAGGGATGGGGCTCAGCGCAGAACCCCGACTGCTCTGGCTTCACGATCGCTCAGTTGCAGTCCCTCGACTTCGCGCGCATGGACTTCACCGAGTTCTATGCGTCGCTGGTCGCCAAGAGCCCGAACCTCACGACGCTGCAGAACAACAGCGCCTCGAAGATTCCTGCCTGCTACTACGGCCAAGGAAAGTGCTGACCATGAAGCGCCCTCTCGTCGTTCCAGCTCTCGCCCTCGCGGCGGCAGCGAGCGTCCACGCTCAATCCAGTGACGCCGGCCGCGTCCCGGTCGCGGACGTGCGCGTGCTCATGGCCGCTGCCATCGACTCCAACGACGGCACCGCGCGCGGGATCCTCGCCGGAAAGGACGCTGAGAACATCACCCGGTTCTTCCAGGCCACGGGCCCCATCCTGATCGACGTCACCACGGTCAAGCGCTATGCCGAGGCGGGCTGCAGTCGCCTGCGCGTTGCGTTCAGCCAGGACGGTGTCCACGCGTCCGAGAAGGCTGCCCCTACCCGCAAGGCCGTTGCCTTCGGCATCAACATCTGCCGCGACGGCAAGCCCCCGAAGTCCCTCTCGTGAGGATCTGATCATGCGAACGCTGCTTGTCCGCCTTGCCCTCCTGGTCGGCCTGGTCGCTCCGGCCTTCGGCCAGACATCACCCGATGCGCCCGCAGCGGCCGTCGCCTCTGCCGCATCGACCGCGCCCCGGTATCTCTTCTGGGATGACTTCCGCCGCGGATGGCACTTCTACGAGGACCCGGAGGTCGAGGTTCAGCCCGCGCCGGCGCCTCCGCCCAAGCCCATCCCACAGAAGCCCGAGGCGAAGCGCCGCGACACGCGAGCTCCCGAGCTGATCGAGTTCGAGCAGTTGCAGAAGCGCCTCGAGGAGTACCGCAACATCGCGATCATCCGCCCCACCGAAGACAACGTGCGCCGGTACATGCAGCTGGAGGCGCAGGTGGTGCGCCAGGCCAGCTACTTCTCCGACGTCGCCCAGCGCGTCGCGTGGGCCACCCCCGACCTCGACATGACCTTGCAGGGGCGTCCCGTCAACTCGCGCGCCATCGAGGTCTTCGACCGCGAGCAAACCACGTCCCGCGTGCAGTCCCTGGCCGACCTGTCGCGCTCGCACGTGCTGTTCTTCTTCTTCCGCTCGGACTGCCCCTACTGCCACGCGTTCGCGCCCACGTTGGAAGCCTTCCAGGCGCGCTACGGGATCCAGATCGTGCCCGTCAGCGTCGACGGCAAGGGCCTGCCCAACTTCCCGAACTTCCGCCGCGACAACGGCATTGCCCGAACGCTGCAGGTGACGCAGGTTCCCGCCGTCTACCTGGCCGAGCCCTTCACCGGAAAGATCACACCCATTGGCTTCGGTGTGCTCAGCGAGTCCCAGCTCCTCGAGCGCATCGCTACGGTGGCTTCGCCTGGCGCAGAGGCCTACGCCCCGTCCGTCACGCGCCGCGTCAACCTGCAATAGGAGGCCCTATGTCCGTTCGATCCATCTTCGGCAGGCTGATTGCGCTCGTCACGGCCTACTCGATCGCCTTCGCTGCGCCCCTTGCCTACGCCGCCGACCTCAACGGCGAGGTGAACAACATGTTCAACAGCCTCGGCGCCATCGGCAACTACACCGCACCCGGCGCGTTCAAGGGCCAGACCTTCAACACCTACACGGGCGGCAACCTCTACCTGCGGTCCCCGAACAAGACCTACCAGCTCGCAGCCATCCAGTTCCCGTCGGCCAAGGGCGGCTGCGGCGGAATCGACCTCTTCGGTGGATCGTTCTCGCACATTTCGGCCACCGAGTTCCGCAACATGCTGCGAAACATCACGGCCGCGCTGCCAGGCATCGCGTTCCAGCTGGCGCTCGAGGCGGTCTCCCCTCTGCTGGGTGGCCTGACGAAGTGGGCGAAGGGCCTCGAGACTTGGATCAACAACTCTCGCATCAACTCGTGCGAGACGGCGACCGCTCTTGTCGCCTCCGCGGCTGAGGCTGTCGGCTATGACTCCCAGCGGGCGTGCGCCAAGCTCGCGATGCAGATGGGCCTGGAAACCGACATCGACTCAGCGATGCGGCGGTGCGCTTCCGACAGCGCATCGATCCTTGCGTCGGCTCGCACCAGCGGCGACCCCAACCTGGTCGCGCAGGCGCCGTTCGTCGGCAACTTCACTTGGCAAGCGCTGAAGTCGATCGACACGCTCGATGATCCTGCGCGAGAGCTCGTCATGAGCATCGTGGGCGCAGTGATCTTCCAGCCCGAGTCTGCGAATCGAGACCCTGAGTACATCGGCCCGAGCATCACCACAGTCGCGCAGCTGCTCTATGGGCAATCCGATGCGGGCGGGGGCAACGTCAATCTCCAAGTTCTTCGTTGCAACAACTACACCGACTGCGATGTGGTGACCCGTTCCAACACCTATGTGCACGAGCCGCTCACCAAGAAGGTGTCGGACATCATGCAGCTCATCTCGGACAACATCCGCACTCGGACCGCCATTCCGAACAACTCGGCCGCCGTCGGCTTCGTGAACAGCACGAGCATCCCGGTGTGGCGGATGCTGGCCATCGGCAACACGATCCCTGGTTCCGGCCTGGCCGAGATGATGATCGGCAACTACCGCGAGGTCGTGGCGGCGGACTACGCGTTCACCTTCCTCAACCAGTTCGCCAACGTCGCCGTCTCGGCGCTCACGAAGCGCTATCGCCTCACGCCACGGCAGACCGAACTGGCTCAACTTCAGCGAAGCGACGTTCAGAAGTTCATGAGCCAGCTGCAACAAGAACAGGCCACCATGTACAAGAAGGTCACGGCAGTCTCGACCGTGGCAACCGACCTCGAGCGGCTGGAGCGAAACATCCGCTCGAACCTCTCGAATCATGCGCTGGACATGCTCGGCTACGCGTCGCTGAAGTAGCCCTCAAGAACGAGCTGGAGAACACGCCATGTGGGAGATCTTCGCCTACCACAACTCCGAGGCACTCGCGGGGATCTTCAACGCGATTGCCGCGATCATGGCCTCAGGCACCTACCTGAGCGCGGTGGCGGCCGTGGCCTTCTGCGGCTTCGTCGCCGCGATGGTGGCCTACATGTTCCAGCCGGAGAAGCTTCAGGGCTGGAAGTGGATCGGATCCGTCGTCCTGATCTATGGCGTGCTGTTCGTGCCGCGCGTGACCGTTGCCGTTGTCGACAAGACGGGCGGCACGCCGAACCGCATCATCGCCAACGTGCCCTTCGGAATGGCGGCTCTCGGCGGTCTCACGAGTTCGATCGGCAACTCGATCACCGAGCTCTTCGAGACCGCCTTTCAGACCTTGCCGGGTCCGGGCGCGCTTCCCCCGGAGCTGGCGTATCAGCAGAACGGGCTGATGTTCGGCAGCAGGCTGATTCAAGAGTTGCGGCGCACCTCGCTGCCTGATCCCGGTGTCCGAACCGACCTCATCAACTTCGTCAACAACTGCACCGCTTTCGACATCGCCGACGGGACCATCTCGCCGACTGCCTTCTCGGAGTCATCTGATCTGTGGTCGATGATGGCCTTCACCAATCCCGCCCGGTTCAGCACTATCACGAGCGCCGCTGGTGTGACCACCAACACGTGCGATGCGGTCTACGCGTCGATCGGCGCGCGGATCCCTGCGCAGGTCAACACGTTGACCCAGCGACTCTCGTCGCGTCTGAACCCTTCGCTCACCAGTCTCGCGGCACAAGCCGCGTTCGTGAACCAAGTTCCCCAGGCCTTTATCCGCTCTCAGATCTCGAGCGCGGCGTCGACGGCCGCCGACATCATCCGCCAGAACGCCCTCATCAACGCGATCAACGACGCTGGCGAGCTCGGTTGTCAGAAGATCAACGACCCGTCCTGCATGATGATGGCCACTGGCCGCGCTTCGGCCGTCGCTTCCCAGAACGCGGCGTGGATCAATGGCGCAAAGATCGCAGAGCAGGCTCTGCCGGTCGTCCGTAATGTCGCCGAGTCGATGTGCTACGCGGTCTTCCCTCTCGTGGTTCTCTTGCTGTTTCTCTCCAGCGGCAGAACCACGCTGATGATCATCTCCGGCTATGCCATTGCGCTGATCTCGATTCAGCTCTGGCCGCCGCTCTTCGCGATCCTCAACTACATGGCCACGCTGTACGCGCAGATCGACCAGGCCGCGGCCGCGGAGATCGGCGGTGGGGTGAAGGCGCTCTCTCTGCAGACCGCGTCGCCCATCTACTCCAATGCCGTCTCCGCGCAGGCTGTCGTGTCCTACCTGATCATCGGCATTCCGATGCTGGCGTACTCGCTCGCGAACCGGCTGGTCAACTTCGGGTCCGCGGTCATGGGAGGCTTGCAGGGCCTGTCGTCATCGTCGCTTTCCGGGAGCGCATCTGCCGCTGCCGCAATCGGCAACAGCAATCTCGGCAACGTGACGATGGATCAACGGAACGTGACTCCGACGAGTTCGAATCCGTATGTCACCAGGGAGCAGGACGATTTCGCGAATTGGAAGACGCACGACAACCACGGTCGCACCGCCATTTCGTTGCTGAAGAACGAAGGAATCACGGCGCAGGTTGTGACGGCTCGCGTGACCCAGGACGACGTCGAGGCTGCGAGCAAGACCGCCTCCGCGGCCAAAGGCGAGGTCATCAGCGCAGGTACGACGCAGGCTGCGTCGCTGAGGGAGGGTATGGACAAAGTGCGGCAGCGGGTGAATGCCGCTCGGTCCAATGCCGGCCAAGGTCTCGCAGGTTACGAAGAGGTGGGAAGGAGCTTCGATCAGTTCTGGTCCGAGGCCAATCGAATCTCGAAGGCCACCGGCGTCGACGCGGGGCAAGTGGCTGACACGATGCTCCGGTTTTCCATGATGCCGGAGGCGTTCGGCATGGGCGGCGGCGTCGCAGTCGGGAAGCGCTACAACGTCTCCGTTTCCGATACCGACAGCAAGGTTCTTGACCACGCCAACCAAGACACCGGCAAGGTGTCCAAGTCCTTTGGTGACAAGTTGACCCACGACCGAAGCTTCCTCAACACGCTTTCTTCAGAAGGCAAGGCCGGATCTTCCCTCGCGTCGGACTTGTCCACTGCTGGGCAACGGAGCGACGTGGCCGAACGCCGCTATGCAGAGGCGGTTTCTCGGTTGCAGGAGGTCCGCCAGGCCTATCAGCTCGGCTACGGCTATTCGCGAGATCTCGCAGCCGACCCGGTCAACTCGTCAGCTGTGCTCGAGAGCGAGCGCGTTGCTGCTCAGTTCCGTGGCAGCCCGCAGGCCTTGGCTGCGCACATGGCATCGCACCTTGGAAACTTCTCCACGAACCCGGCGCGCCCGACGACGGGCGCCGGTCTTCCCAGTGGCTTCTCCGACGTGCAGGAAACGTTCCTACGCCAGTCCAAGGACTCGGAAGTCAACCCCGACCTCTATTCCCTCAAGGCAGCCAACGACGGGAAGATCCGCTCCCAGCGACTGGGAGAGCCGGGAGCGCCGCCGAGCCCCTCGTCGCCGGGCCTGGCGCCCATGCCAGGGTCGCCCGGCCCTCTGCCGGGCGCTGATGGTCGAACTCCCCAACAGTTTCGCGATCACGTCACTGAGCGCGGCGATGCGCATCACAAGAACAACGACGATTGGATCGGTGGCTTTGAAAAGCGCCAGCATCTCAAGCGAGACAGCAATGGGCACCTGATCGTCGACTACAGCCTGGTTGGCCGGTCCGGCGCAATGTTCGGCGCCGATGTCTACGACACCGCCGCGCAAGCCGAGGCAGCTGTGAGGAAGGCCACTACGACGAAGGCGCCTGACGGCACGAGCCCGCGGGAGCAAGCCATCAAGGCGACCCCAGAAGTGCCGAACATGCTACCGAAGGGTCGAAGCCGACCCCGAGGCAACTAGCGAGGGCCGGAATCTTCTACCGGTCCCGCAATGGGGTGTCGTGGGTGCCACGCCAGAGGGGTATGTCCTCTCGCGCTAGCTTGCGGCCGGACGATCCACCCTTCTTGGCCGCGCCCATCCAACTCGCGATGGCCCAGGTCAGCACGAAGAAGAAGATGCCGGCGCCGATCGCGGTACCAACCGTGCGACCGTCCGCAACGGCAATCACGCCTTGCGCCAAGGCGACAGCGCCAGCTGCGATCAATGGTTTCATGGCATCAAGCTTCAATCGATCCTGAGAATGCTCGGTAGTTATACTACTTCAGTCGTTTAGTCAAGGGCCCAGTCGATGAACCTGCGCGCAGCAACCGTTCTGGCCTTCTTGGTCATGTCTTTCGCTCAAGCGGCGCACGCGGTGGCCTTGCGTCTCAACAAGGCGACGGATGACTCCGTGTGCGATCTTACGCACGACACCAACTACGTTCTTGGACAGAGGACCCTCGTCCCCGCTGTCGCTTCGAGCAAGGATCAGATCGATGCCTTCTTCCGGCTCGCGGGCGAATTCGTTGCAACCAAGTGCCGCAACGGTCAGATCCTGATGCTGCAGGGCTCATCGTCGAGTAACACCGATGTCCGGTCATTGACTGCTGTGGCGGAGGCATCCTGTGCCGTCGCCTCGATCACGCGGACCGAAACAAGCATTCCATTCGGAGATCGCGCACTTCCCGCCTTTGACCTTCGCTGCACAATCCTGAAGCATGACGAACTCGTCTCCAGACTGAACGAGCTCGAGAAGACCGATCCGATGGAGAGCCTGAAAAGCCGCATGTTCGAGGCGGTGAAGAGGGCCGAAGGATCCGCTCCCTCCGGTCCGAACGGAGTCGCCAAGAAGGATTGCGGCAAGGTGACGTTGGGCACCCTGTTCGGCGGCGGCAGCTGCAAGTAGCTCTCGCGCCACTGGCTCGCACCAGCAGCATCTTCGTCGCAAGTCGACCGGAACTTTCGGGGGGTCGTAGCGCCCGCCTTTCCGTTGGCGGTCCACGCACCTCGCGATCTATTGTCTTGGCCTCAGCGTAGGCCTCATGCAAGGAGATCGCGATGTCCACCACCGCCCCAACCGAGCCGCCCGAGCTCACCCCAAGCGCACCACCCCGATCTTCTGACCAGGCCGGTTATCCCGGTGTCGTTCTCGAGGTTCTTC
This sequence comes from Piscinibacter defluvii, assembly GCF_004011805.1. Lineage (GTDB taxonomy): Bacteria > Pseudomonadota > Gammaproteobacteria > Burkholderiales > Burkholderiaceae_C > Piscinibacter > Piscinibacter defluvii. Next base: position 18,013 of record NZ_RCHJ01000024.1, on the reverse strand, counting down.
GCGAGATGCGCGAACAGCGCAATGCGTTCGAGCGGTCGGCCGACCTCGCCGCCAAGGAGCGTAAGTCCGAGCGGCGCTGGCGCACCTTCTTCCAGGCGATGTTCTTCGGCGCGCCGGTGGTCCTCGGCATCCTGTACTTCCTCTTCTTCCTCAACACGGCCGGCTTCCGCTGGGGCCCCTTCGGCAACGTGGTCGGCGTGGTTCGCATCGAAGGTGCGATCGGATCGAGCGAACGCGCCTCAGCCGAGAACATCATCCCGGTGCTCGAGAAGGCCTTCAGCAACCCGAACGTGAAGGGCGTGGTGCTTCACATCGACAGCCCTGGGGGAGCGCCCGTGGAAGCAGAGCGCATCTCGACCGCGATCAACACGCTGAAGGCCAAGCACAAGAAGGAAGTCGTGGCCGTCATCAACAACATCGGTGCCAGCGCCGCCTACATGATCGCGCTGAACGCCGACAAGATCATCGCGGCCAAGTACTCGTTCGTCGGCTCCATCGGCGCCATCATGGCGCCCTGGCAGCTGGACAAGGCGATCGCCAAGGTCGACGTCGCGCAGCGGGTCTATGCATCCGGCAAGCTGAAGGCGTTTCTCAATCCCTTCACCCCGGTTAGCCCGGAGGTGGATCGCAAGGCCCAACAGCTCGTCGACCAGATGGGCGGCTTCTTCTTGGCCGAGGTGAAAGCCAAGCGCGCCGCCCAGCTGAAGTCGGGCGTCGACGTCGGCACCGGCGAAGTCTGGCCCGGGCCCGAAGCGAAGGAACTGGGCCTCATCGATGGCGTGGCCACCGTCGACGACTACGTCTCCACGCACTGGGGCATGAAGACCTACGACTACGGCCCGAATCCGGAAGGGTCACCCTTCCTCGCACGTTCGCTGCAGGACGCGCTTGCCGGCGTGATCAAGCGCATGACGATGAGCACGCCGACGATCCAGTAGCATCGTCGCCGTGAGCGAAAGCCCAGTTCGAGCTCCTCGCTGGGCTGTTCCCGCCCTCGCGTCCTACCTCGTCGCCAGGTCCGACCGGCACTACCTGCGTCGCTTGGATGCGGCCGCCTTCGCTGACATCGCCAAGGCCTGCGACCGCTTCCTGATCTGGACCACCACGGCACTGTTCGCGCTCGCCGCCACCCTCATCCCGTGGGGCGCAGGCGCCGTCATGCTCATCGTGGCATCGGTCTGGGGAATGGTCGTTCTGCTCGCCGTCGGCCGCCCGGTCGGGCTCGAGCGGCGCCGCCGACGGCGCCTGGTCAGCTGAGCCGCCCCGGCTCACCGAACGTGCGCAGGCAGGTCGCGCGTTGGCCGCACTTCTCGCAGGCCTTCGGCCTGGCCGCCGGCGCCGGCGTGCGGCCGCGGCCGCTGCGGACCTCGAGCAGCCGCCGGCGCATCGCCAGGATCTCCTGTTCCTCGAACAGATCGACCCGGATCGGCCGCGGCGTCCCCTGGCCACCCTTCTGAACCGCCACGTAGGCTACCGGCGACACGTGCTCGCCGGTCTCTTCCTCGAGCACGATGCGCTGGACCGACAGTTCGATGGCATCGGAAGCGTGTGCTGCGTAGTAGTCGCGGGTCTTGAGTTCGACCAGGTGCAGCACACCGCCGCCGCGGTAGGCCCGATCCAAGCGCGCGACGAGGCCGTGCCGCTTCGACTCGAAGCGCTTCTCCGAGTACGCGAGCTCGGCGCCACGGATCTCACGCGGCAGCCAAGGCTCTTCGTAGCTCGCGCCGCGGCTCTTGATCTGCAGGTACAGCGCCGCGAAGACGATCAGCGCCAGTACCAGCGCCACTCCGGTTGCGGTATCGCTCATTGCACCAGTCTCCTTTCCACGAGACGCGCGGCGGCGCGCGCTGCGGCCGTCACAAGCGTTCTGACGATGGCCAACGCCACCGGCCGTGACTGCAGCGCCCGGCAAAGCGCCGGTGACAGCCGGTAGTAGGCACCGATGCACCACCGCCCCACATCGGATCTGCGCAGGTAGAGATCGCGGAACGCCCTCAGCGCGCGGGTCTCTTCGCATTCGCCCAGCGCCAGCGTGGCCACGAAGCACTTGCCCTTGGTCTGGCTTGCGCGCGCGACCTCGAGGCTGTCCTTGTAGAACTGGGCATGAGCCTGGTTGCCGCGCTCTTGCGCGGCCGCTTGAGCCTGCGAACGCTTCGGGCCGTGCTGCCAGTCCAAGTGCACGACGCGCTCGCAGTAGCCCAGCTGCGCCAGGTCGCTGGCGCTCACCAGTTCACGTCGCAGGGGTTCCGACCCCTGGTTCTTCGATTCCATCGCTTCCTCCAAGATCGCTGAGCCATTCGCCGATGGGTGGAGCGTCGCCGATCTCGACCAGTTGTGCGGTCCCGTCCGCGGTCGGCCCTGCCGTCGGCGAGGCACCCAACTGCACGCCGTTTCGCTCAAGCAGCCACCCGAAGTAGGCCAGCCGCGCCATCAGGCTCGCCCGCTGCTTGTTCGCCGTCATGTCCCTCAGCTCTCGAAAGAAGATCGGGAACTCCTGGGCACGAATGGTGACTTGGACCACCAGCCTCTCGTCTCTGTTCATGGCTGCTTCCTTCAGGCCTCGACCATCGCGACGTTTCCAGCCTTCCCCTGGTCTCCGAAGAGATTTTGGTTCTCGCGCACGTACTGTTCGCCGATCAGTTGGAACCCACGGACGTTGGCGTACAGAGGGTCGGCGACCCCGCTGATCTTGATGCCGGGGAACTTGCGCTTGACCGCACCCTGGAAGAGGTGTGCCCCGCCACCGACGAGCACGATGTGTTCGAGATCGTCGCTCGACCCGATGCGCTGTTGGATCTCGGTGACCGCCTGGTCGGCTATCTTCTGGATCATGCTGTCGAACTTCGAGAGGTCGAAGCTCTGCTGGTAGGCGCGCAGCGGCTTCTTGGTCCTGAGCGCTTCGTCGACCGCCTCCAGGTTGCGGAAGTCCTGTTTCACCTCTGCCGCGATCGCGGCGGCGATCTTGGTGAGCATGTCGTTGACGCCTCGGTTCACCGAGTGGCTCATCTTGCCGATGACGCGGTTGTTGCGTGTCACCAGCCAGTCGAAGGTCCGCGAGCCAGCGTCGATCAGCAGATTCCTGCCCTGCTTCTTGTCCGAGGCCCCGGTGCTGCCGAAAGTCGCGTACAGCGCGCCCTGCGGTTGAGCCACCACGAGCACCCTTCGCACTTCAACCTTCTTGCGCTTGCCTACCTCGAACGTTCCGGTCATCGCCTTCTCGAGTTCAGCGCGCCGCGCGGAGAACTGCGCGACCGGCAGGCCCAGCACCAGCAGATCCACGTGCTCGACCTTCATGAGGTGCAACGCGCCCGCCATGAAGGCCCGGTACTCCGGGGTCTTCATGTAATCGTCGTGGTAGTTCCGGCCGATGAAACCATCGGCGGCCAGCACCACCTCCGGCCCAACTTCGTACCAGAGACCGCCCACCGGCACGCACACCGTCTTGCGATTGCCGCCAAGCGGCTCGCCGGTGCTGTCGTGCACGCTGTCGAACGCGATCGATGGGAAGTGGGCGCAGTCGACCTTGCCCCCGCTCGACGCTTTCACGTACTTCGTGTTGCCAAAGCCCACGTCGATTGCCCTGACGATCGTTGCCATGTGCGCTTGCTCCTGTTGAAGGCCTTTGATGACCCGAAGCATCGCGACGAAATCCGATCCGCGCCAACGGAAAGGCGGGTGCTACGACCCCCGAAAAGTGCCGCTCGCGCCTTCCCATGTCGTGCTCTCGTGCCACGAGAGCACGACATCACGTGCCGCGCGGCCCGTTCCTTCGTCTAAGACTTCGACGAGAGCACGACGTCGCCCATCAGAACGCCGGCCGCATGCCGGCTCAGTCGGAGTCGATCTCGGATTCGGGTGCATCGTCTTCGAGCAAACACGCTCGCCGTACACAGCTAGACGGGGGCAAGGGTTGAAGTCAACCCCGCGCAGACTCGCCACTTTCAATTCGCTCACAGGCGAATCACTGCTAGACCAATTTCCATTCGTCAACACCGCGCACTTGACAGCCGCGCCGCCGATGGGTTCAACTCGCGCCTGAGCTTGTGCTGCCTGCCACAGCTCTCTTTGCAAGCAGGCCGGGAATGTGGTGCCCGCAAGCCACCGTTCGCAGTCGTGACCTGCACTTCAATCCCCGGCTCTTCAAGAGCCCTGCCGCGCCCAGCGCGGTGCCGCCTTTGATCCCCATCTCCGATCCGTCAAGCGGATTCGTCTGAACAGCTTCTGCGCGCGCCTGCGCGGCAGTTGCCCCCTTGCGTGCGGCCTTCGAGCTGCGCGCGGCTACACCGTTGTCAATGTCGCCAACCCCTTGAGGGTTAGCCGTCGCCTCAGCCCCTATGAGGTCATGCGACCGGCTTCAAGACCTTGACCCCGCGACGCTCCGTTGGCAGGAGCGATCTTCCGGCGGGAGCCACGGTACCCACGAACTTCCCTGATGAGCCTCGGCATGGACCGGGCTCGGCGCTGCGCATCCGAAGAGGTGCGCGGGCCAGGAGGCTTGCCGGCGTGGAAACACACCGCCAGGTCTTGGGACTGGATTTTTTTAACGACCGCCTGGTTGCGCGCGAGCGCGGCCGAAACGACGGAAGCGACGCGCTGCGCACGAGGGTCGGCAGCGCGTTGGTCGATGACCCTCGACCTGTGCGCGTGGCCTTGGACGCCCATGCGCGCTGGAGATCTGCGTCCGCCCTCTGTGACTCGGCCGAAGTGGCTCGCCGGCCGTCATTGGAGACTCACATGTCGCTCGACAAGGAGACCTGTTCGTTCAAGGCTGGTGGCTACCACCGGCGGCCGCCCACTGGCGCGGCCACCGACCCCCAGACCATCATCGCCAACGCCCCCAAGGGCACCCGGGACTGGAAGCGCGTCCTGGACGCAGTCCTGCGCGTGCACAACAAGCAGCACGCGAAGCTGATCAAGGTGGTGGCCGACAAGACCACGCTCGACCGCGAGCGCTTCTACTTCAAGTTCTGGGATGACCTGCGCTTCAACACCCGCTTCGCCGACGCCGACCCGCGCTACCTGACCAACCGCCAGGTGCTGGCGGTGACGCGCCTGTGGGCCGACCGTGGCCTGTCGGTGGCCACCGTCCACAACTACCTCAGCTTCCTGCGCACCTACGCCGCCTGGATCGGCCGGCCCGGGCTCGTGCGCGACGTCGCGCACTACTTCGGCGAGGACTCGCACTACATCCACCGCGACCGCTCCGCGCGCGCCGACCGCAGCTGGATCGCCAAGTGCGTGGACGTCGAGGCCAAGATCGCCGACGTGCGGGCGCACGACCCGTGGGTCGGCCTGCAGCTGGAGATCTGCTACCGCTTCGGGCTGCGCGCCAAGGAAGCGCGGCACTTCCGGCCGCACGAGGCGGTGAAGTCGCGCGAAGAGGCGAACCCTCGCGACACGGTGCACTTCCCCGGCTGCGAGCGCTTCCTGCGCGTGCACCGCGGCACCAAGGGTGGCCGCCCGCGCGACATTCCCCTGCAGACGCCTGAGCAGGTCGAGCTCATCGACCGGCTGCTCAAGATCGTCGCCAAGGGCAACTACGTCGGCGAGCCCGGCCGGACCGCGGCGCAGAACGCCAACCGCTTCTACAACACCCTGCGGCGCTTCGGCATCACGAAGGCTGCTCTGGGCGTGACGGCGCACGGGCTGCGCCACCAGCACGCCAACGACCGCTACGAGGAACTCACCGGCGAGCCGTCGCCCGTGCGCGGCGGCCAGAGCGAGGCGGACAACAAGCGCAGCGCGCGCCTCGCGATCGCTCACGAGCTCGGCCACGGCCGTCCCGAGGTGAGCAACGCGTACCTCGGCCCCAGCCTCGCCCACACCCGCGCCCGGCAGCTCGCCCCAGCGGACCAAGCGGCGCCCGAACCCACGGCCGCGGCCTGACCGGGGAGACACGACATGAGCCACGCACTCCGCTCCTTCGCGCCGCCTTCCTTCCGCAGCGCCAGCCAGCCCGCCCACGCGCCGCGTGCGCCGGCACCGCGGTTCCCGCGCCTGGCCAGCCTGGTCAGCCGCGCGCTCAACACCGTCCGCCTGCTCGACCGGCCCTCCCACCTGCGGCGCATCGCGCGCTCGCGCCGCATCCTCGCCACCTTGGCGCGCTTCCGCGGCGAGGGCGCCGGCGCGCGCGCTTTCGCCTACCTGCGCACCGTGGACCCGCACGTCTTCGAGGAAGTGGTACTCAGCGGCATCGAGTCGGCCGGCTACATCGTTCTGCGCAACCGTCGCTACACCGGCGACGGTGGGATCGACGGCCGCGTCGTGGTCCCGGGCACGCTCGGCCGCACGTGGGCGGTCCAGATCAAGCGCTACCGCGCGTCGGTGAACCCGAGCCATGTCGGCGAGTTCGAGCGAGCGATCCGCGAGCGCGGGCACGCCGGCGGCCTGTTCGTCCACTGCGGCCGCACCGGCCCGCTGACCCGGCTGGCGCTCTACGGCACGTCGGTCGAGCTCGTGAGCGGCTCGGCGCTGCTCAACCTGCTGCTCCGCTGCCGCGCTTCGACCTTCGGAGGACAGCATGCCTACTGAGCCCGTACCGCTTCGAGAGCAAGGTTGCCATCCCGATTGGCGTTCTCTCAACGCCCGCCAGGCCGCGCGGTGCGCGGTTCACGGCGTGCCGGCAGGCGAGCTCGTGCGAATGCTGCGCCAGGTGAAGCCCTGCGTGGTCGGCCCGCGGGATTCGCCACTACGCTCCGTGCGGATCTTCCAGGACCGATCGGCCCTCACCATCGCCTCGGGCTACGGGCCGTTCGCCCTTGCTACCTCGACCCCGGCCGATCACCACGGACCGCGAATCGCCATCGCTGCCAACGCGCGCCAGCTGCTGCGCGAACTGCGCCGCGTGCCTCGCGATTGGCGACCGCTATTGCAGTGCGACGCCGACACCGTGAGCGTCATGCTCGGCCAGAGGCTCTGTGGCACGCTGCCTCTGACCGCTCAGAGCGATTGCCCGCCTTTGGCCGGTGAAGGCGCGACACCCTGCGACACGCTCGACATGACCGACGCCACCGATTGGTTTGAGGTTGCCGACGTGCTCCACGCCAAGCCGCCCAAGAAGCGTGTCGCGCAGCTGCTGGAGCCACCGCGCATCGAACTGAGCGCCACCAGCCTTCGCCTGCACGGTAGGCGGCTCGACCTGCGCATCGAGCACTCTGCCCATGCTTCTCTGGGCACGGCACAGGCTGTGTTGGCGTTCCCTGCGCGCATGAACATCCTCGTCGCTGCCGCCCGCGCGTATGTCGCTTCCGCGGGGCAAGTGGCCGTCATGACGCTGGAGGGCCGCGAGCGATTCGTGCGCTACGCCTTCGGGCGCTTGGCTCTGACGATCCAGACCACCGGCTCCTGCGTCGAGGACGCTGCACTGATGGCGGAGGGTGCCACGGAAGATGACGATGAGGAGGACGACTGATGCGCGGCCCGTTCAAGGAAGCCGGCCGCAGCGCGACGCCGCGCCGCTCGCTCACCCACCGCGCGCTGCTCGACCTGGGGCGCAGGCTCGAAGAGCTGGAGGCCTACCGCGCGGCGCACGGTACCTACAACGTCCCGCGCGCCGGCGAGCACGCCGAGCTCGGCGACTGGCTGGACAAGCTTCGCGAGACCTACGCCAAGCGGCCGGACGGGCATCGCATCCGCTGCGTCGTCGAGCACGCGCCGGCGCTTCACGCCTACCTGATGGCCTGGCACGCCACGCGGCTGCCGCGCGCGGCGTGCCGAGCCGTTCCCTTCTGGATTTCGGCGTGCTGGGCCTTCGACTTCATGCGCGCCCATGCCCGGGCGCCCTCGCAGGCGTCCAGCGACATGAGCGAGGTGGCGCAGGCGCGGTGGCTGTCCCGGTGGGCGAACCCTACCGCCGTGGATCAACTGGCGCGCCGGCCGTTCCGCAAGACCGTCGCCGAAGAGCTCAGCGCCATTGCGCACCACCTCCGCAGCGCGCCGCCTTCCAGCCCGGGCATGGTGCTGCCGCCGGAACTGGCCCTGCAGTTTCTGCAGTCGTACGACACGCTGGCGGCGCTGGCCAGCGAGGAAGTCCAGCCGTGCGCGACCTCGCCTTACGTTCCGACGCGCGCCGTGCTGCCCGCGATCCTGTCCCGCCGCGCACGGTTCTGGCCCAGCTGGTCCGAATGGATGGCGCTCGCAGAACGCGAACCGTGAGCGCGGTGCCGCCGCTACTTGCTTCGCTTCCTGGCTGGCTCCTGGTCAGGCCGCGTTGTCGAACCGGCGGCCCGTGATCCGGTGGGCCCAGTCCCGGCCGCTGTCGTAGCTCTCCATCAGCGCGGCGCCGAGGTTGAGCGTGAAGTCGCGGCGGAACTCCAGCGCGCCCAGGGCGAAAGCCCAAGCCGGCGCGAGGCGCAGCGCCAGCCGGGCGATCCACAGCGCCGGCAGCCGCGGCGTGACGTGGTGCTGGTCCTCGACGTCGAACAGCGCATAGGGCGCGCCGCGCCACAGCCGCGGATCGCTGTCGAGTTCGCCGCCGGCGGTGGTGCCGTCGATCACCAGGGTGCTGCAGGGAAAGGTTCGGGCGTAGGGCACTGCTCGCGCCATATCTTGCTCCAGAGGTTTGGGACACCATGGTCCTGCGCCCCAGGGCGGGTTCAAGCCTGCCGCGGCAGGCCTTCAGCCTCGCGTTGGTCGCGCAGCCAGATCCCCCGCGCGTACGAGGCGTCGACGGCGTAATCGGCCTCTCGCGCGAACTGCGCCACCAGCCGCTCGACGTCCGCCGCGGCAGCCGCCTTCGGCAGCAGCACGCCCGTCGACATGATGTTGCGCCCCTCGCTGTAGTACTGGCCGGACAGCGACTGATTGGGATCGTCGTCGCGGCTGCGCGAGAGGTAGACCTGCGCTTCCTTCGGCCCCACCGCCGTGGGGTAGACCTTGGTCGCGAGCGCCGTGCCGCCTTCGACCAGCACCCAGCCGTGCTGCCGCAGCAGCGCGCCCACGGCGTCCCGCCGCGCCGGGGCGCTCACGCGGCCTCCGCGAGGCTGTCGTCGTGCACGTGGCGCGCCAGTTGCTCGAGCAGCGCCCGCACCATGTCCTCGGGGCTGTGGCCGGCACCGAAGATCGCCAGTTCCTCGACCTTGCCGGGGTGCCGGTGCTGGATGAACAGGCGGATGCTCGCTTGCGTCGCGCCCTGCCGGGCCACCACGCTCAGGTGCAGCGACGCCGGCAGGAGCTTTGACCCCAGGTGCAGTTGCAGCCCGCTCTCCGTGGCCACGCTGCGCAGGTGCTCGGCGCGATCACCGAAGCTGACGGCAGCGCCGTAGTCGCCGCGCAGCTTGAGCGCCTGGACTTGCTCGTGGAACGGGGCGTAGGCGGCATGCAGCGCGGCCACGATGTCCGCAGCCTCGGCGAGCTCGCCGCCGCGCGCGGCCCGGTCGGCATTGCGCTGGGCTTGTTCGCGCGCCAGCAGCGATTGCAGGAGGGTGTTCATGAACCCATGATCCCCTGCAACCGGGCCCGGTCAACGCCCGGCGCAGCGCCTACCTCCGTTCTCGATCCTCAGCCCGCGTTCAGCCACGCCGGCGGCGCCGCCCGCTTGAACCGGCACGCCGACCAGTAGCGTGCCGCGCGCGCTCGCAGCGACTCGCGCCGGTAGCGCCAGCGACCGTTGACCTGCCGCCGCTCGACTTCGCCAGCGTCGCCCCATTTCATCAGCGTCGCCGGCGACACGCCGGCATCGGCGGTGGCCTCCCCCAGGCCGTACCAGCCCTCGGGCTCCAGGCGCTCGCCTTCGGCTCGGCCCAGCGCGCCGCGAAGCCGCGCCAGCATCGGCGGCGTCACGCGCGGCTCCTGCGAGCCCCACTTGTCGAGCGTGAGCCTGATCGTGCCGTCCTCGACCCGCGCGGCCACCCACGCGACCTCGACGCCGAGCTCTGCCGCCGCGTCGGTCAGCGACAGGCCGGTGGTGGACTGCAGCCGCTTGATGACCGTCTTGAGCGTCTCCAGCGGCACGCGCTCTCCGTCCTGGCGCCAGTGCGCGCCGGCCAGCAGTTCGCGCATGCGGCCCACCGACACGCCGGCCCGTGCGGCGGCATCCGGCAGCTCGAAGCCATCGCGCGCGCGGATCTCGCCGCACTGGTGGCGCAGCACGTAAACCTTGCCGCGCATCGAGCCGTCCGTGCCCACTTTCGAGCGCAGCCGGCCATCGGCCACCACCGCCTTCAACTCCTTGCGGGTGAAGAGGTAGCAGCGCACTGCGGTGTCCAGGGAGATCCACGACTTTGCGCCCTCGCCCGAGGGACAGCGCCGGGCGCGCCAGCGCGTGGCATCGGCGCGCGTCACGTAGGGCTTGCCGTCCACGATCCGCGCAGCGAGCACGCCGTTGTCGATCGCGCGCTTGACCATCGCCGCGGTCGTGTCGCAGTGGCGCGCGGTCTCGGCGAGCGTCATGCCCGGCGTCCACGGCCGGGTCAGGTGGCGCTTGGCGCCGTGGTCGAGCGGTGGGTAGCGGCGGACGTAGTCGTCGAAGTCCTTCGGCGCGCCGGCGCGGCCCCAGATCTTGCGGCACTCCGGGCAGTGCGCCGGATGCAGGCGCTGCTGCAGCAGCCGGAAGGTCGCGCGCAGGTTCGACGGTGTGGGCTTGCCGTACCAGGGCAGCGGCCGCCCGGCCCGTCGATCCGCGAGCAGTTGCTCGGCGACTTCCCGGCTGATGAACCAGGTGCCGCGCGAGCTCGACGGCACGCCGCCCTGCATCGGGAAGCACCGCACCGCGCTCGGGATGTAGCCCAGGCCGGCGTACTCGGGCAGCTTGTCCGTGCCCGGGCAGATGATCGGTTTGAGGGTCGAGAGTTGCACGTAGCCCTCCGGCGGCGCCGAGCGGCGCGTCTTCCAGGCCTGCCACTCGTCGCGCGGGATCACCAGCACGGAGCCGACCCTGCGCGGCTTGAGGTGCCCGTGCCTGACCGCTTCCTGCACGATGGTGCGCGAGCCGAGCTCGCGGCCCGCCTCGGCCACTGTGAGGCCGCCGACCACGTCGCGGGCTTGCAGGCCCAGCAGCGCAATCCGGCTCTGCACCGCGCTCGGCGTGCGGCAGGCCTGCGGGTCGCCCGTCAGCGCGCGCAGCCGCTCGCTGAGCAGCAGAGCGAGCTCGCGCACGCCGGTCTGGCCGACCTGCGCGGCCAGCAGCGCCAGCTCGGGCAACTGCCACTCGTAGCCGCCCGCCGCGCCGCGCTCTGGCACGGGCCAGTCGCCATCGGCCGGCGCCCGGCCATGCCAGAGCGTGAACAACTCGCTGAACGTGCGCTTCGGCGCGCCGCGCACGCACGCACCGCTGTTGCGCACGCGCTGGACCTCGCTTGCCTCGCGGCCCAGAACGGCAGCGAGTGCGCGCAGCGGCGCGCCATGCCCGTGCGCCAAGACGAAGGCGCGCCAGTCGGGCAGCACTCCGATCGAACCGGCTTCCGCACCGCGGTCCTCGCGCGCGCTCATCGTGCCCTCGCCTCGATCTCGTCACGCAGCGCGCTGCTGCCGGCCACCAGCTGCTGCGCCGTCAGTCCCGACAGCGCGCCCAGCACGCCGACCACGTCGTCCGTGAGGCGCTCCAAGGTGGCCAGCGGCAGTTCGCCCATCGCGCGCGCCCACTGGCTGTAGGTGGCAGGCAGGACCCGCTTGGGCGGCGCCGCCTTCGTGGCCACCGGCTGCAGAGCCGCGGCCATCGGCATGCGGACCTTCTCGACGCCGCGCCGGCTGAACATCACGAACTCGCCGGGCGCCAGCGCCTGCAGGTCGGAGAACTCGATCTGCGTGCCGCGGAACTGCGGCGCCAGCGAGGCCCAGACGGTGGGATCTTCCTGGCAGCCCACCAGCGTCAGGTTCTTGTTCGCGAAGATCGAACGATGAAGGGTGCCGGTGTAGCGCAGCGCAGTGATGAACAGGTCGAGCGCGCGCTTGCGGCCGCGTTCGCAGATCGTGTTGATGATGTCGGCCGCCTCGCCGATGCCTTCGCTGCGCCGGCGCGGGTGGCTGAACAGCTGGCCCTCGTCGGCCACGCACAGGATCGGCTTGCGCATGGCGTCGGCAACCTCGAGGATGGCGTTGCCGTAGGGCACGAACTCGCTCGCGTCGAGGGCGCGGACCACCAGGATCTTCTCGCGCCGTGCGCGCAGGCGCTTGGTCAGGTCGGCCGGGCTCTTCACCGCGTCGCCGTACAGCGATTCGAGTTCGCTCTCGGGGTCGATGAGCACCGACACCCAGCCTTGCTCGCTCAGTTGCTCGGCGACGAGCAGCCCCGCGTTGGTCTTGCCCATCCCGCGCGGGCCCACCGCCAGGCCGAGCAGCCCGGTCGTTGCGTACGGGGCGAGCGACAGCGGTTCGCCGCCGAGGTTGAGCGTCGCTTCGGCCAGTTCCGGCCGGTTGATGACCTGGTGCTTGTTCATGTTGATCATCCTCCCAGGACAACGTCCTTGAGCAAGAGGACCTGCTTGGGCGCGAGCTGGAAGACGACGGCGAAGGCGTTGATCACCGAGTCGTCGATCCGGTCGAGGATGCCCTGGCGTCGCGCGTTGGCGAGGAACTTGCGCGTCGCGGCCCAGTCGTTCGGGCCCAGCGTGCCCGCGCCCGACCAGCCCGAGACGGTCGCGTGCAGCTGCTCCAGCGTGTACGGTGCCGCGTCCGGGCCCAGGTCGGCCATCAGCCGCTCGTTGAGTATGGCCAGCAGCTGAGGCAGTGGCATCACGGCATGCACGCGCTGGATCAGCGACAGCTCGGCGGCCGTGAAGGCCCGCGCCGGCGCCGCCGCACCGCCGGCGCTCGCCGGCGGGGTCTGGCCGAGCCGCCGAGCCTCGGGGCGCCGATCGCAGGCCGCGCAGACGCCGCGCGCGGCATCGTCGCCCTGGGCAGCGTTGAGCTTGCAGCCGCAGATGCGGCACTTGAGGGCAGCGCCCTGAGGATGCGCGCCGGGAAGGTGGGAAAGTTCGCTGTGACCCATGAAGGCTCCCGTCATGTTGACAGTGGCCTTCAGCATCCCGCGCAAGCCGCCGGTTTCAAGGCCGCGGTGCGGCCGGGTTTGCGATCAGCGCGCCACGGTGCAGCGCCACACCTGGCCGAACTCGCTGATGCGGTCGCCTTCGCTGCTGAGCTCGACGCCGGTGATGGTCAGGGTGTCGTCCTCGACGCGGATCACGCGCGCGTCGAACAAGGGCAGCAGCGCGTCCTGGCGCTGGCTCTGCACGCCGATCCGCTTGTACAGGCGCGCCACGCGCAGCGGCCGCTTGAAGCTCAGCCCTGAGCCGCTGTCGTCACCGAGCTCGAGCTCGCCGCGCACGGCCGGCTGCAGCTCGCCCTTGCGCAGCCGCATGCCCTTGTCGCGCAGGAGAACGACGTCGACCAGCATGACGAGTTCGAGAGGATCGCCGCCGGCCGCTCAAGGCCTGGGCCTCGGGGCGACGCGCTGGCTGGCGGCATCCTGGCCACCGCGAACCATGCGCCACGCGCCGCGCTTGGTGGTGTGGACGCCGCCGGACCACGCGACGCAGTCGTAGGCCGCGTTGCGCGGCGACATGTTGGCGATGAAGACCGCCCGTCGCAACGCGGACAGCTGGATGGTCGCGAGCCCTGTGCTCATGGGCTCGTTCTCGCGAGAGACGCCTGGCGGTCGATGAGGCCGGCCAGGTGCGCGCCGAGATCCTCGAAGCCGGCGCCGCGCAGTTCGTCCGCGACGCGCCGCGACCGCCCCACGCTCTTGGGCAGCAGGACGGCCCGCGCGCCGCGGTCGCGCGGCCGCGGCAGGGGATGCCACAGCCAAGTCGCCCTGTAGGCTTCCATCGCATCGGTGAACGCGTTCCAGGCGAAGGGCTCTTCCCCGACTACGAACATGTCGAACTCGCCCCTCAGCGACGCCAGCGCCGCGGCGTTGAGCGAATGGGTGTGCAACGGGGCCTTGAGCGGGATGCGCACGCCCAGCCGGCTGGCTATGTACTTGGCCGCAGCCAGGTGGTGTGAGCCGCCGCCGTTGACGAGGAAGACCCTACCGTCCCACTCGCGTCGAACGAAGTGATCCGAGCTGTCCGAGTCGTGGAGGATACGAATCTCGCTGTGCGCCAGGTTGGCCTGCAGCCTCTCGTGTGAGATTTCGGCGATGAGCTCGGGGCTGTTTCGCTCCACCATCTGATCGGTGGTCGCGAAGTCTTCCAGACGCGACTTGGAGGAAGAGAACCCGTGCACTTGCGACAGGTCGCAAAGCCATTCCGCGCTGACCCGCTCCACTCCCAGTGCGGCGTACTCCGAACGCTGCGCGCGAAAGGACTCGTAGCGGCCGTTCTCGCCGGCGCGCCAGCCCTGCAGATCGCCCTGCTCGCGGCGCGGCCAGCTCGTCGGTGCGTGGTCTCCGAGTTCCTCCCAGCGCGTCACGCTGTACAGCGCGATCGAAGCGGGGTCGGCCGCAATCTTGGCGATGAGCCTGGGATGGTCGCGCAGCGCGCGCAGCAGGCTTGCCGGATGGCCCAGGTCCTCGCGGATGCCGTCCAGGGCTTTCTGGAAGAACGACACGGCCTCGGTCAACCGTCGGGCTTGCCGAACAGCGACACGATTGGCGTCAGCACCACGCTCAGGCAGACCACGACGAACCAGCCGTGATCGAGGAAGGAAGCCTTGTCGAAGAACACCCACGCGAAGAACATCGCGCCCAGCATGGCCGACAGCATCACCAACAATGAATGACGGTTGAGCATGTCAGCCTCCGGCGTCGAGTTCGAGGCCGAGGCGATCGGCAGCCATTGCTTGCCCGACGACATCCGACGCTGGGAACGGCTGGCCAATCGTTCGGACCCAACGCGCGATCGAGTTCAACATCCTGCTGGCTCCCCAGATTTCGCGCCCATCATAAGGGCGGCCTCGCCGTGCGCAACTTGATCGGCGCGCCGCTTCATCGCCCGGGCCCACTGTCGTGCATCGGCGCCCTCGGGTTGCTGCCCCTCAGGCAGCAACCGCCGCGCGCCGTCGAGCAGCAGTTCCACATCGAGTCTGGCCCGCTCGAGATCCAGCAGCAGCCGACCCACGTCGGTGTCCGCCTTCTCGTGCCGCTCGGGCTTGCGCGTCAGCGCATGCGCCACGTGCCGCGCGTAGGTGGACACCGCGCGCCAATACGCCGCGGCGAATCCCTTGCGGCGGCTCCAGGACTTTTCGGCCTCGCTGTTCGCCTGCACACGCAGCTCGCGCATCACCTTCGCGATGCGCAGGCGATCAGCGGTGGGCAGCTCGAGTAGCGCACGACCCGCCGGCAGCCTCAGCAACGGATTCAGGTAGCCCATGCGAGACCTCCATGCGCGCTCGCGACCGGCGCCTGTGTCACCTCGATCACCGCCGTGCGCGGGATGCGCAATGTGGACATGCCATCGCCGAAGAAGCTCGTGGCGACCTCGACGCCATCGGTTCTCACCTCGGTGACGTAGGGCCGAAAACCCGTGGCGTCCAGGATCGATTCGAGCGTGCGACTCAGGCGCACGCCTTCCATCGACAACTGGCCACACCAGGCATCCTTTGGCAGCGACATGCGCGCGGCGTTCGCGTCGATGCGGACGCGGCAGCCCGGCGCCAGCACCAGGTTCAAGCAATTCACGCGATCTCCTTTCAACGACTCATCCGATGGCGGGTTCTTCCGGCTCAGGGCTGCAGTCCCGTCGCACCAGCCGAGCAGGCTGATTCGCGCCGCCATCGGATGAGCGCTCCGACACAAGGGCTCGCGCCCCTGTGGCCTACGCCCACGGCGGAAGGTCGATGTCCTCCCACTCGCCGTCCGCCTGCAGCATGGGGAAGTGACCGCGCGCCCGGCACTCGGCGAGCCGGCGCAGTGCACGCCGGAAGTCGCTCCTGCCCCGTTCGAGAAGCCGCTGCGTGGCGCGGTACACCGCCACCGTGTTCGGGCGCCCCTTCTCGCATGCGACGAAGGCCCATTCGGGCTCCTCGCCCGTGATCTGGAAGACGGCTTCGCAGTACATCGCAGCCGACAGTGCGTAGCCCAGGCGGCCGCAGGCCTTGCGGAAGCCGTCGAAGGTCACGTCCTCGGCCGACTTGACGTCCACGAGCTGGCGCGGGCTCGCCCACCAGTCGATCTTCACCTTGCACTTCACGCCCGTCTCTTCGTCGAGCCACACGAGCGCGACCTCGGCCTCGCCCTGTGCGAACAGTTCGCGCGCGCGGCGGTGCGCCATCGCGTTGTCGATGATCCGCTCGATGGGCTCCTTCCAGGCCACCGGGTACACGGTCCGGCCCGCCGCCTCAACGAGGCACTCGGCGTAGCGCTGCTTGCCCACCTTCGTCGCCCGGTTGAGCTTCGGCATGGGGAAGAAGCGCGACTCGAAGCTGTCCGGTTCCAGCAGCCGACCGTGCAGCACCGAGCCGAACAGCAGCGCCTCGCTCGATTCCTCGGGCTCGTTGAGGCCGCTGAGGAAGTGCGCCGGGCTGATCAGCATGCGCTTGAGCTGCGTCGACGACACGGCGCTGCGATCGCCGTGGTAATCCTCGTTGCTCATGCCCCGCGTCACGCCGAAGGGCACGTCGGGGATCTCGCGCGCCGGTACGGCGGGGGCTTCACAGCCCTCCATCACCTCGAGTTCGTCATCGTGCAGATCGCTCATCGCGTGCTCCATCTCTTTGATTGCCACGCGTTCACGATACGAGGCGACCTCGCCCCTTCAAGGGTGCCGGCGACCGCCAGAGTCATCCACAATTCTTGTGGACAACCTGTGCTGACGTTCGCGCAAGTCCTTGTCAGCCGCCAGCCAAGTCTGTTTGCCCAAAAACTGGGCGACCGGAGGTTTCAGGGGGTCGCAGCACCGGCCTTTCCGTTGGACGGCTCAACGCTCGGCCCGGCATAGTGGCCCTTCGACCTTCGACAGGAGCCCGTGCGTGAACTCGTTGCTGGAACGCCTCAAGCGCGGGCTTCGCGATCTTGGCCAGACGGCTCGCGACCACGCGCGCACGCAGGTAGACCGCGCCGCGGATCGGCGCGACGGCGACGCGGCCCCCGAGCGCCGCAGCGAGACGGATGCGCCACCGGGCTCATCCAGCTCCGAGGCTGCGAACGCGAAACCGCAAGACGCCAAGCTGCCTGCTCAGCAGCCTGCACCCGCCGCAGCCTCCACGCGGCTCAAGAAGGCAGTCCTGTCGAAGGCTCGCCGTGGCGCGACACCGCGTCAGGCCGGCACGGTCTGGGGTGCCTCACCCGCTGCATCCACGACGGGCACGTCATGGCTCGGCGGCGCGTCGTCGCCCGAGCAGCCGACCGCGCTCTTGACCGGCGCCAACATCACCGCTGCGGCCGATCACGATCCGCAGACTTCGCCGAACGCCTCTCCCGCGACCTCGCACGGCGGCTTCTTCGGTGCGCCCGGCGCCCATCACGCCGCGCACCAAGAGCATTCGCTGTGGCACTCGCCGCCGGCGGCCGTCACCACCTTCGGCGGCGCGCAGCCGTCCGAACCAGCGCCGGCGTCGTCGCTGCTCGACGGCGCACCGGCCTTCGGCCGCGCTGACGACGCCGCGCCGCCGCCCGACCGCCTCTTCTAGTCCCTCAACCCACCAAGGAGCCTCCCATGAGAACCGTTCGCGTCGTCGCCGTCAGCCTGTTCGCTTCCGCCGCCATCATGGCCGGCCTGGCCGCCACCTTCTTCAAGGCTTGGATCGCGCTCAGCTCGGCGCACGCCTTCATCGCCGCGGCGCAGGCCATCGCTCCCGGCCTCGATGCGCAGACCGCGATGGGCATGACGGCCTTCGCCGTGCTGCTGCTGTCCTCGCTCGGCCTGGGCCTGATGTTCGGCGCTCTGGTCTACGAGCCGCTCGACGCCGCGCTGTCGCACTTCATCCTCCGCGCCGTGTTCAAGCTGTCCCCGCCGGCCAGCTCCGCCAGCGCGTCTGCCGCCAGCATCGCGGCGCGCCGCTAAGCCACCGGCACAATGGAACGGCGGTCAGCCGCCTCCCTCGCGGGCGAGAACATCAGGTCAGGGACAACATGCAGGAAGAAGGCTCTGTTGAATTTCGAGTGGGTCACCGGGCATGAGGGTTGACCGCGCGGAAGTCG
>NZ_RCHJ01000023.1 GCF_004011805.1 Piscinibacter defluvii | reverse complement strand
GCGCCGGCATCGGCCGCCGCGGTCCGGCCGGCGCGGCCGGCGCCCCCCGCGCCGGCCGCGGCGCCCGCCGCGCCGGCGCAGGTGTTCATCGGCCACTGCGATGCCGGCGGCTGCTGGACCAGCGACGGCGCCTACCTGAGCCGCATCGGCGGCGGCCTGTTCGGGCCGCGCGGCCTGTGCAGCGTGACCGGCGTGACGGTCCAGTGTCCCTGAGGGCCTGCGTCGCTTATTCGGAATCCGATGAAGCAAAGTCGCACACGATCGTTGTGCGCATGTAGACGGCTGTCGAGAATGGCCGACTGTCCTCCGGCAATCGCCTCCGATGAACTTCCAGCAACTGCGCGCCGTGCGCGAAGCCGCCCGCTCGGGCTTCAACCTGACCGAGGTGGCCGGCGTGCTGAACACCTCGCAGCCGGGCATCAGCCGGCAGATCCGCGAGCTGGAGGACGAGCTCGGCGTCGAGATCTTCGTTCGCGCCGGCAAGCGCCTGACCGGCCTGACGCCGCCCGGCGAGACAGTGCTGGCGATCGTCGAGCGGCTGCTGCTGGACGCCGACAACCTGAAGCGCGTCGGCGCCGATTTCACGGCGCAGGACGCCGGGCCGCTGTCGATCGCCGCGACGCACTCGCAGGCGCGTTATGCGCTGCCGGCGGTGGTGAAGGACTTCCGCGCGCTGTACCCGCAGGTGACGCTGACGCTGCACCAGGGCTCGCCGAAGCAGATCGCCGCGATGCTGATCTCGGGCGAGGCCGACGTCGGCATCGCCACCGAATGGCTGGCCACCATGCCGCAGCTGCTGGCCATGCCCTGCTACCGCTGGACGCACAGCATCGTCGTGCCACCGGGCCACCCGCTGCTGGCCGTCGAGGGCCCGGTGACGCTGGCGCACCTCGCGCAGCACCCGATCATCACCTACGAGGCCGGCTACACCGGCCGCACCCACATCGACGAGGCCTTCGCCCGCGCCGGGCTGGCGCCCGACATCGTGCTCAGCGCGATGGACGCGGACGTGATCAAGACCTACGTCGAGCTGGGCATGGGCGTGGGCATCGTCGCCTCGATCGCCTTCGACCCGGAGCGCGACCGCACGCTGCGCGCCATCGACGCGCGCCACCTGTTCGAGGTGAACCTGACGCGCCTGGCGGTGCGCCGCGGCGCGTGGCTGCGCGGCTACGTCTACGCCTTCATCGAGGCCTTCGCGCCGACGCTGACACGCGCGGTGGTGCAGCGGGCGCTGGCGGGCGAGCCGGTCGAGGCCTGACGCGGCGGGCCGTCAGCGTCACGCCCCGCGTTCGCGCTCCAGCAGCGCGCGCTTGCGCTCCACGCCCCAGCGGTAGCCGGCCAGCTGGCCGTCGGCGCGCACCACGCGGTGGCAGGGAATGGCGATGGCCAGGGTGTTGGCGGCGCAGGCCTGCGCGACGGCGCGCACCGAGCGCGGCGCGCCGATGCGCCGGGCCAGCTCGGTGTAGCTGAGCGTGCGGCCGGGCGGGATGTCGCGCAGCGCACGCCACACCCGCTCCTGGAACGCGGTGCCGCGGATGTCCAGCGGCAGGTCCAGGCCCAGGCGCGGCGCCTCCACCAGGCCGACCACGCGGGCGACCAGGCGCTCGAAGTCGCCGTCGCCGCCGATCAGCTCGGCCTTCGGGAAGCGGTCTTCCAGCTCGCGCACCAGCGCGGCCGGGTCGTCGCCGAGTGCGATCGCGCACACGCCGCGCTGGCTCTGCGCCACCAGGATGGCGCCGAGCGAGCACTGCCCCACCGCGAAGCGGATCGCCGCGTTCGTGCCGCCGGCCTTGTAGTCGCTCGGGCGCATGCCGAGCACGCGGTCGGAGGCGGCGTAGAAACGCGCGTTGGAGTTGAAGCCGGCGTCGTAGATCGCCTCGGTGACGCTGCGGCCCTGGGCCAGCCCGGCCTGCACCCGCTCGCGCCGGCGCGCCTCGGCGTAGGCCTTGGGCGTGAGCCCGGTGCGCGCCTTGAACACGCGGTGGAAGTGGAACGGGCTCAGGCCGGCCTGCGCGGCGAGTTCGGCGAGGTTGGGCAGTTCCTCCGATGCGCCGATCAGCCGGCAGGCCTGCGCCACCGCCTCGGCCTGGCGCGCCGCCACCGCGCTGCGGTCCGGCCCGTCGCGCCGGCTCGCGCGGTAGCCGGCGGCCTCGGCCACGGCCGGGCTGTCGAAGAACACCACGTTCTCCGGGCGCGGCAGGCGGGCATGGCTGCTCGGGCGGCAGTACACGCCGGTGGTGCGCACGCCGTAGACGAACTCGGCATCGGCCGAGGCGTCGCGTGCCAGCACACGCGCCCAGCGCGGATCACGCTCCGTGGCCGCCTGCCTGGCGGCACGCTCCTGTACGGCTTGCATCGGCTTGTCCTTGCTGCTGTGCATGCCGTGCAGGATAGGCAAAGGCGCGGCGCGGGGCACTCCGAGCCTTGCGCTCGAATTCGGCGCGGGCGGGGCGGTGTCAGTAGTCGGAGCCGCCCACCAGCTTGGCGTTGTCCAGCGCCGCGGCGCGGATGGCGGGCTGCTTCCAGGCCAGGTCGAACCATTTCGGGCCGTAGTTGCTGCGCACCTCGTACTGGTCCGGGCTCTTGGTGAACACGATCCAGCCCTCCTGGTAGCTGTTGGAGAAGGACTCCTCCACCTCCACGTTCAGCTTGACCATCTTCTCGAGCTCGACCATCCAGGGCTTCTTGCCCTCCAGCGACATCTGCAGGCTGTCGGCCACGCGGTCCGGGTTGGGCGCCTTGGTGACCAGCTTCCAGGCGCTGTCCTTGCCCTCGAGCTTCCACTTCGGGTGGGCGGCGTCGCCGGTCGGGTCGACGTAGACGCGCAGGCCGAAGTAGATCTTGCCGGTCGGCACCCCGCCGTGCGAGACGTAGTCCGAGCGGCCCGGCGTGTCGGCGAAGCTGCGCGAGAACTGCTGCTGGAAGAACGACTCGGTGGGCATCTTGGCGCGGAACGCCAGCGCCGCCTGGCGCAGCGCGTTCACCAGCCCGGCCGCCTGGCCGACCAGCACCCCGTCGGCCGAGGCCTTGCCCTTGGACAGGTCGCCCTGCGCGAGGCGGCGGTACTCCTCGATCAGCGGCTGCTTGCCCGCCTCGATGACCGCCGTGACCGCCTTCTGCTGCGCGCCGATGCCGTTGCGGATCGCGATGATGTAGTCGCGGATCTTCACCTGGCCCTGCGCCGCGGCCACCCGCTCGGACTCGTTCATCCAGGCCTCGACCACGTCCTTCGCGGCACCGATGACCGTGCCCCAGGGGCCGCCGAGCTTCTTGCCGGCCTCGTCGAGCGCCAGGTCGAGCGCCTTCTTGCCCACCGCCTTGAGCGTGGCCTGCAGGACCTTCGGCTCGGCCTCGTCGCTGGACGAGAACGACATGCTGGTCTGGAAGCTCTCCAGCCCGCGGGCGTAGATGGCCCAGTAGTCCTGCACGTCGTCGCGCAGGCCTTGCAGGATGTCCTTGATCTGCTGCTCGCCGGTATCGCCGGGCAGGCCCTTGGACACCGGGACGGTGATCTCCTCGGCCTCGAACTCGATCGTCTCGACGGGCTTGCCGGCGGGCCTGGCCTTGCCCTGCCGCCTGGCGCTGGGTTTCAGGTTGAGCTGCTTCAGGATGGACATGGAAATTGCTCCGCAGAGGGCCGCGATGGTGCCAGAACCGGCAGCGCCGGTGAGCCGGCGCAGCGCCGCGGCGCGGCGATCGGCACCGGCGGTGAGTTGCCTCACCGGCCCGGCGGCAGCCAACCGTAGAGTGAACCGGTCGCCGCCTCCGCCCGCCTGCCATGGCCACGCTCTACGCCAACACCGCCTTCAACCTGTACAGCCTCAACCTGAACCCGCTCGCCTCGGGCACGGCCGCCTTTTTCGACAACACCGGCTTCACCAGCGCCCTGGGCAACACCTACGAGGACGCCTACCGCATCACCGTCGGCAGCAGCCTGCGCGGCTACCTGCTCGGCACCGGCCTCACCGTGAACGCCCAGCTGCAGCCGACCGGCGGCACGCTCCAGGCCTACCAGCAGGAGACCTGGAACGGCACGGGCTGGGTCGCGCAGTGGGGGCTGGAAGGCGTCGCGCTGCCGGTGACGGCCTGCTACGCCGCGGCACAGACCCCCTCGAGCGGCGACGACCTGGCCCTGCTGCTGCAGGGCCTGACCGGCCACGACACGATCCGTCTGTCCGAGCAGTCCGACTTCATGCGCGGCTACATCGGCGACGACACCGTGCGCGGCCAGGGCGGCAACGACACGCTGTTCGGCGACGACGGCGACGACTCGGTGGACGGCGGCGCCGGCAACGACCTGCTGTACGGCGACGCCGGTCACGACACGCTGGTCGGCGGGACCGGTAACGACACCTACTACGTGGAAGCCGGCGACACGGTGATCGAGACCTCCACCCTCGCCACCGAGCAGGACATCGTGCGCACGAGCGACAGCTTCACGCTCAGCCCGAACATCGAGGTGCTGGTGCTGGACGGCGACGCACCGGTGAACGGCACCGGCAACGCGCAGGCCAACACGCTGCTGGGCAACAACGGCGCCAACCAGCTCGGCGGCCTGGCCGGCAACGACACGCTGCGCGGCAGCGGCGGCGCGGACCGCCTCGCCGGCGGCGCCGGCAACGACGCGCTGGACGGCGGCCTGGGCAACGACACGCTGGCCGGCGGCACCGGGAACGACGACTACATCGTCGACAGCGCCGGCGACGTGGTGGACGAGACCTCGACCGTGGCCACCGAGATCGACAGCGTGGCCACGACGGTGAGCCGCACGCTCGAGGCGCAGGTCGAGGTGCTGTTCCTGAGCGGCACGGCGGCGATCTCCGGCACCGGCAACTCACGGGACAACCGCCTGTACGGCAACGAGGCCGCCAACACGCTGGGCGGGCTGGACGGCCAGGACCTGCTGCTGGGCCAGGGCGGCAACGATTCGCTCGTCGGCGGCGCCGGCGACGACTCGCTGGACGGCGGCGCGGGCACCGACCGCCTCGACGGCGGCAGCGGCGCCGACACGATGGCCGGCGGCGCCGGCAACGACACCTTCGTCGTCGACAGTGCGGGCGATCGCGTCAGCGAGGACGCCGGCGCAGGCACGGACACGGTGCTGTCGCGGGTGAGCTTCACGCTCGGCGCGAACCTCGAGCGGCTCACGCTGACCGGCAGCGCCGCGGTCAACGGCACTGGCAACGACCTGGGCAACGTGATCCTCGGCAACGCGGCGGCCAATGCCCTGCTGGGCGCCGACGGCAACGATTCGCTCACCGGCGCGGCCGGCAACGACACGCTGCGCGGCGGGACCGGTGCCGACACCCTGGTCGGTGGCGACGGCAGCGACACCTACGCCGTCGATGCGGGCGACACCATCAGCGAGACCGGCACGCTGGACAGCCAGGCCGACCGGGTGCTGAGCACGGCGACCTGGACGCTCGGTGCCGGCCTCGAGCAGCTGACGCTGCAAGGCACCGCGGCCATCGACGGCACCGGCAACGGCCTGGACAACCAGATCACCGGCAACGCCGCGGCCAACCTGCTGCGCGGCGGCAGCGGCAACGACACGCTGACCGGCGGCGCCGGGGCGGACACGCTGGTGGGCGGCACGGGCGACGACACCTACGTGGTGTCGGCCGGCGACACGGTGAGCGAGACGAGCACGGCCGGCGTCGGGGTCGACCTGGTGCGCAGCAGCGTGAGCTGGACACTCGGTGCCAACCTCGAGATGCTCACGCTGACCGGCAGCGCGGCGATCGACGGCACCGGCAACGCCGCCGCCAACCAGATCACCGGCAACGCCGCCGCCAACCGCCTCGACGGCGGCGCCGGCGCCGACACGCTGATCGGCGGCGCGGGCGACGACACCTACGTGCTCGACAACCTCGGCGACGTGGTCAGCGAGGCCGCCGCGGCGGGCATCGACACGGTGCAGGTCGGCCGCAGCTACACCCTGGCGAGCACGCTCGAGAACCTCGTCCTCACCGGCACGGGCAACATCGACGCGACCGGCAATGCCGCGTCCAATGCCCTGACCGGCAACGCCGGGGCCAACCGCCTGGACGGCGGCACCGGCAACGACACGCTGACCGGCGGCGCCGGGGCGGACACGCTGCTCGGCGGCGCCGGCAACGACACCTACGTCGTGGATGGCGGCGAGACGATCGTCGAGAGCGGCCCGGCCGCAGGCGTGGCCGATCTGGTGCGCAGCACGGTGAGCTGGACGCTCGGCGCCGATCTCGAGCGCCTGACACTCGAGGGCGTGGCGGCGATCGACGGCAGCGGCAACGACGCAGCCAACCGCATCACCGGCAACGCGGCGGCCAACCGGCTCGACGGCGGG
Organism: Piscinibacter defluvii; assembly: GCF_004011805.1. Taxonomy (GTDB): domain Bacteria; phylum Pseudomonadota; class Gammaproteobacteria; order Burkholderiales; family Burkholderiaceae_C; genus Piscinibacter; species Piscinibacter defluvii. The sequence goes on along the minus strand of NZ_RCHJ01000023.1, from coordinate 101,297 downwards.
GCCGGCAACGACACGCTGACCGGCGGCGCCGGTTCGGACACGTTCCGCTTCAGCAGCGCGCCGGACGCGCTCGCGAATGCCGACCGGCTGGCCGACTTCCACAGCGGCGACGACCGGATCGAGCTCGACGACACCGTGTTCGCCGCCCTGGGCCCGCCCGGCCAGCTGGCCGAGGACGCGTTCCAGTCGGACCCGGCCAGCCTCGACGAGAGCGACCGCATCGTCTACGACGGTGACACCGGGCGGCTCTGGTACGACGCCGACGGTTCCGGCAGCCAGGCCGCAGTGCTGTTCGCCACGCTCGCGGCCGCCACCCCGGTCACGGCCGCGGACTTCTGGATCGTTTGAAGGGTCCTAGTGTGCTGTCCCGCAGATGACTGGCATATGGACGGGCCGCAACGGGGATGAGCCGTAGGCGCCCAGCCGGGGAGATACCCCGTGGTATCTCCCCGGCTGGGCAACGACCGGATCGGCCCGAGTCGGCGAGCGCGCGATCATCACCATCTGATCGAATCCATATGCCAGTTGTCTGCGGGACAGCACACTAGATCATCGCCGCCGGATCCGGCAGTTCCTCGCGAAAGCGCGTCACCTTGCGCGGCCGCAGGTGCACCGCCGAGCCGGGCTTCAGGCCCAGGCGTTCGCGCAGCGCCTGGTACTCGCTGCGCGGCATCTCGACGTCCACATAGCCGGCCTCGTCGGCACGGCGGAACTCGAGCCGTGTGTTCGGGCCCACCGTCAGCGCCTGCGACAGCACCGCCGCCACCGATCCGGGCTCGGCGCGCTCGACGATCTGCAGCTCGTGCGGGCGCACGTAGCTGACGTCCCCGTTCTCGCCGCCCGGCCCGTGGCCGAGCCGGCCGTGGAACAGGTTCACGTCGCCCAGGAACTGCAGCACGAAGGGCGTGGCCGGGTGGTCGTAGACCTCGTCGGGCGCGCCCTGCTGCTCGATGCGGCCCTCGTTCATCACGACGATGCGGTCGGCGACCTCCATCGCCTCCTCCTGGTCGTGCGTGACGAAGACACTCGTCACGTGCATCTCGTCGTGCAGGCGGCGCAGCCAGCGGCGCAGCTCCTTGCGCACCTTGGCGTCGAGCGCGCCGAAGGGCTCGTCGAGCAGCAGCACCTTGGGCTCCACCGCCAGCGCGCGCGCCAACGCGATGCGCTGGCGCTGGCCGCCGCTGAGCTGGTGCGGGTAGCGGTCGGCGATCCAGTCGAGCTGCACCAGCTTCAGCAGCTCGGTGACCTTGGCGCGGATGTCCTTCTCCGACGGGCGCGTCGCCTTGGGTCGCACGCGCAGGCCGAAGGCGACGTTCTCGAAGATCGACATGTGCGCGAACAGCGCGTAGTGCTGGAACACGAAGCCGACCTGGCGCTCGCGCACGTCGGTGTGCGTCGCGTCCTCGCCGTGGAACAGCACGCTGCCGGCGTCCGGCACCTCCAGCCCCGCGATGATGCGCAGCAGCGTGGTCTTGCCCGAGCCCGAGGGCCCGAGCAGCGCGACCAGCTCGCCGGCCGGGATGTCCAAGTTCAGGTTGTCGCAGACGACGGTGGCGCCGAACCGCTTGTTCAGGCCCCTGACTTCGATGCTCATCGTGCCTCCTGCTTCATGCGCTGCTCGACCCAGTACTTCAGCACCAGCGTCACCAGCGCCAGCCCGGCCAGCAGCGAGGCCACCGCGAAGGCCGCGGCGAACTGGTACTCGTTGTAGAGGATCTCGATGTGCAGCGGCATGGTGTTGGTCTGGCCGCGGATGTGGCCCGAGACCACGCTGACCGCGCCGAACTCGCCCATCGCGCGCGCGTTGCACAGGATCACGCCGTACAGCAGCGCCCATTTCACGTTCGGCAGCGTGACGCGCCGGAAGATCTGCCAGCCGCTCGCGCCGAGCACGCGCGCGGCCTCCTCCTGCTCGGTGCCCTGTGCCTGCATCAGCGGGATCAGCTCGCGCGCGACGAACGGGAAGGTCACGAACACGGTCGCCAGCACGATGCCGGGGACCGCGAAGATCACCTTCAGGTCGTGGTCGCGCAGCGTCTCGCCGAACCAGCCCTGCAGCCCGAACACCAGCACGTAGATCAGGCCGGCGATGACCGGGGAGACACTGAAAGGCAGGTCGATCAGCGTCAGCAGCACGTTCTTGCCGCGGAACTCGAACTTGGCGATGCACCAGGCCGCGGCGATGCCGAACACCAGGTTCAGCGGCACGCTGATGCCCGCCGCGATCAGCGTCAGCTGGATCGCGGACAGCGCATCGGGCTCGACGATGGCGGCGAGGTAGACGTCCCAGCCCTTCTTCAGCGCCTCGACGAAGACGATCGCCAGCGGCACGAACAGGAAGAAGGTCAGGAAGGCGAGCGCGATGCCGACCAGCGTCCACTTCACCCAGGCAGGTTCGGTGGTGGCGCTGCGGATCGGTCGCGGCGCGACGCCGGCGGCCTGGGGCAGCGGCAAGGCGGTGGTCGTGCTCATCGCCCCTGCCTCGCTCTCGTCCACGCCTGCAGCGCGTTGATGGCCAGCAGCAGCACGAAGGCCGCCACCAGCATCACGCAGGCGATCGCGGTGGCGCCCTGGTAGTCGTACTGCTCGAGCTTGGTGATGATCAGCAGCGGCGTGATTTCGCTGACCATCGGCATGTTGCCGGCGATGAATATGACCGAGCCGTACTCGCCCAGCGCACGCGCAAAGGCCAGCGCGAAGCCGGTCAGCAGCGCCGGCGTGAGGACGGGGAAGATCACCTTCACGAAGGTCTGCCAGCGGTTGGCGCCCAGCGTGGCGGCGGCCTCCTCGATCTCCTTCTGCAGGTCTTCGAGCACCGGCTGCACGGTGCGCACGACGAACGGGAGGCCGATGAAGGTGAGCGCCACGAACACGCCCAGCGGCGTGAAGCTCACCTTGAAGGGCAGGAACTGGCCGATCCAGCCGTTGCCGGCGTACAGCGCCGTCAGCGCGATGCCGGCCACCGCGGTGGGCAGCGCGAACGGCAGGTCCACCAGCGCGTCGACGACGCGCTTGAGCGGGAACTCGTAGCGCACCAGCACCCAGGCGACGACCAGGCCGAAGACCGCATTGACCAGCGCCGCGGCGAACGAGGCGCCGAAGGTCAGCCGGTACGAGGCCACCACCCGCGGCGAGCTCACCGCCTCCCAGAACGCTGTACTGCTCATCGTGGCCGTCTTCAGGAACGCGGCCGACAGCGGGATCAGCACGACGCAGCTGATGTAGAGCAGCGTGAAGCCCAGCGCCAGGTCGAAGCCCGGCAGCACGCTGTGGCGCTTCAGCAGGGTGCGCGTGAAGATCATGGCCTCTTCGCCCTGGCGATGACCTGGTCGTACAGGCCGCCGTCGTCGAAGTGCTCCTTCTGCGCCTTCTTCCAGCCGCCGAACACCTCGTCGACGGTGAAGGCGTCGACCTTCGGGAACGCCTTCGCGTGCTTCGCCAGCACCTTGGCGCTGCGTGGGCGCAGGTGGTGCTTCGCCGCGATCTCCTGGCCCTCGTCGGACCAGAGATGCTTCAGGTAGGCCTCGGCCTCGGCGCGCGTGCCGCGCCTGTCGACCACCTTGTCGACCACGCTGACCGGGTTCTCGGCGAGCACGGTGCGGGCCGGATAGACCACCTCGAAGCCGCCGCCGAACTCGCGTTCGATGAGCGGCACCTCGCTCTCGAAGGTGACCAGCGCATCGCCGAGGCGGCGCTGCGCGAAGGTGGTGGTGGCGCCGCGGCCGCCGCCGTCGAGCACGGGCACGTTGGCGAAGATGCGCTCCACCAGCGCCTGCGCCGCCGCCGGCGCGACGCCGCTCTTGAGCGCCGCCCCCCAGGCCGCGAGGTAGGTGTAGCGGCCGTTGCCCGAGGTCTTGGGGTTGGGGATGATGACCGAGACGCCGGGCCTGCCCAGGTCGCTCCAGTCGCGGATCTGCTTCGGGTTGCCCTGGCGCACCAGGATCACCGAGACGGAGGTGGTCGGCGAGGCGTTGTCGGGCAGGCGCCGGGCCCAGTCGGCCGGAATGAGCTGGCCGCGCTCGGCCAGCAGGTCGATGTCGTTGGCCTGGTTCATCGTGATGACGTCGGCCTCGAGGCCCTCGACCACGCTGCGCGCCTGTCGGCTCGAGCCGCCGTGCGACTGGTTCAGCGTCAGCGTGGCACCGGTGCTCTTCTTCCAGTGCGCGGCGAAGGCGGCGTTGTAGTCCTTGTAGAACTCGCGCGAGACGTCGTAGCTGACGTTCAGCAGGGTCTTGGCGCCCTGGGCACTCGCCCAGGGCGCGGCCACGGCGAGGGCCAGCGCCAGCGTGGCGGCGCGTCGGTTCACGAGAGGCATGGTCGGGCCGTCAATGGACATGGGGCTGCATGCTAGGCAGCCCCGGTCGGCCGGCGAACGACGGGTTTCGCCGATCCTTATGCGCGAATCAGATAAGCCGTGGCGTCACTTGCGCGTGTAGACCTGGTCGAAGGTTCCACCGTCGGCGAAATGGGTCTTCTGGGCCTTGGCCCAGCCGCCGAACACCTCGTCGATCGTGAACAGGCTGACCTTGGGGAACTGCCTGGCGTACTTCGCCGCAGCCGCCGGGTCGATCGGGCGGTAGTAGTTCTGGCCCGCGATGTCCTGCCCCTCGGGCGAGTAGAGGTACTCGAGGTAGGCCTGCGCCACCGCCCGCGTGCCCTTCTTGTCGACCACCTTGTCCACCACCGTCACCGGCGGCTCGGCCAGGATCGACAGGCTCGGCGCGACGATGTCGAACTTGTCCGGCCCGAGTTCCTTGAGCGCGAGCAGCGCCTCGTTCTCCCAGGCGAGCAGCACGTCGCCGATGCCGCGCTCGACGAAGGTGGTGGTCGAGCCGCGTGCGCCGGCATCCAGCACCGGCACGTTGGCGAGGATCTGGCCGACGAACTGCTGCGCCTTCTTGTCGTCGTTGCCGTACTTCTTCAGCGCGTAGCCCCAGGCGGCGAGGTAGTTCCAACGTGCGCCGCCGGAGGTCTTGGGATTGGGCGTGATCACGCCGATGCCGGGCTTGGCGAGGTCGTCCCAGTCCTTGATGCCCTTGGGGTTGCCCTTGCGCACCAGGAACACGATGGTCGAGGTGTAGGGCGCGCTGTTGTGCTTCAGGCGCTTCTGCCAGTCCGCCGGGATCAGCTTGCCCCGCTCGGCCAGTTCGTCGATGTCGTAGGCCAGCGCCAGCGTCACCACGTCGGCTTCCAGGCCGTCGATCACCGAGCGCGCCTGCTTGCCCGAGCCGCCGTGGCTCTGCTTGACGGTCACGGTGTCGCCGGTCTTGCCCTTCCAGTAGGCGGCGAAGGCCTTGTTGAAGTCGACGTAGAGCTCGCGCGTCGGGTCGTACGAGACGTTCAGCAGGGTGACGTCCTTGGCGGAGGCCGCGAGCGCGGTGGCGCCGAGCGCAAGGGCCAGGGCGAGGCGGCGGACGGAGTGACGCAGCGACATGAGTGGGCTTCCGGGCGGATGAATGCGACAGGAGGGCATGCTAGGAAGGCGTCGTCGAACCGAGAACGAATCCTTGCAAGGATTCATATGCACAAAGCGGATATCGACGGCCCCGCGCTCACAGCGTCGCGATCGAGACCTCGGTGGACTTCACCAGCGCAATCACCTCCTTGCCCACCGTCAGGCCCAGCTCCTTCACCGAGCGGGTGGTGATGACCGAGGCGACTTCCAGGCGCTGCGACAGCGCGCAAGAGCGAACGAGAACGAGGCCGGCAACGGCGGCACGGCGCATATGCATAAACGAAAAGCGGCGTTCACGCCCGGGCCGGCCGGTTCTATGGTCGGTGTCCTCGATCCGAACCCGTCGCTACATGCCTACCCACGCCGAACTGCTCGCCCGCGCCACCGCCCTGCTGACCGAGATCGCCGCCACACGCAAGGGCGCGGCCCCGGAGGAATGGATGCGCGACGTGATCCGCTTCGTTGTCGATGTCGCGTCGATCGACCCCGACATCGTACGGGCCCTGCAGCCCGGATTCAGTGTCGTCGGGTGCCTGCTGTTCCCGAGCGACGGCGCGGCGCCGCAGCGCTGGCTGCCACAGGGGCTGGCCGGCGAGGCGTTCGGCCATGCCAGCGCGCCGCACGATGCACCCGGCCCCCTCCCGGCGCTCGACCAGTTCCTGCTCGCCTCGGTGGAGGCTGGCCGCGCGAAACATGCGCTGGCCAGCGTCGTGCAGCAGGACGCCGCTGCCATCGCGACCGATGCCTACGCGGCCGAAGCCACGCTGCTGCACGCCGCCGTCGCGATCGACGCCGCCGGTCCGGCCGGGCTCACGCCGGAACTGCTGACGGAGGTGCTGGAGGCCGCGGCGCAGGCACGCTTCTTCGCCGCACGCGCGATGGAGGCAGCGCGGCGGGCTCGTCGCGACGCGGACCTGCCCAGCGGGCCGCCTTGGCGAGCCCGTGGCGCACGACACTCGGGAGCGCCTCTTGCCAGGTGCTGAGCACGGGTGCCGAACGGGCCGCCGCGGATGTCGCGGGCGCCGACGATGTTCAGGGGCAATGTGGTCTGAAATGGAACCGGTGCGCCGGCTCAGGCACGGGAGCCGCCGCGGAGACAGAAGCGATCCGTGATTCGGTGTCCGGCTGGCGCACGCGCTGCAGCACCGCCTGCACCCAGCGCGCCGCCAGCGGCAGCGGCCCGTGACCGGACTCGACGTTGATGTGCCCGGCATCGCCCAGGTGGACCACATGGCAGCCCCAGCGTTGCGCCCAGCGGCGCGCGCTGGCCGGCTTCATCCACGGGTCGGTGTCGCTGAGCACCATGGTCGTCGAACGCGGCAGGCGCTGCGGCGGCAGGGCGCTGCCGAGCCCGAAGCGGTCCGGCTCGGCCGGCGCGACGAGCAGTGCCGCGAGCACCGGCGAGTCGCGGCGGCGCGCCAGATGGTCGGCGAGTGCGAGGCAGCCGAAGCTGTGCGCGACGGCGACGAAGCGCGCGCCCGGGTGCAGCGCGAGCGTGTGGTCGATGCGACTGCTCCAGCACTCCAGCCGTGCCGCGTGCCAGTCGCGCTGGCGCACGCGCACGGCGTCGCGGTGCTGCGCCTGCAGCCAGGTTTGCCAGTGGCCGGGGCCGCTGTCGTGCAGGCCGGGCACCACGAGCAGGCGGGGCCGTGGCGGGCGGGGCAAGGTGGGCTGGTCCATGCGCCGCAATCTAGGCGCCGCCGCCGCCTGCGGGAACGAAGGAATGCGCGGCTGCAAATGCAGCCGGCGAATGAGCGCCCTCAGCCGCGCAGCGCGCGCAGCCGTGCTGCCAGGCCCTCGTGCACGCGGTCGCGCGGCGTCGCCAGTTCCCGCCGCATCGCGCGCTCGATCAGCTGCCGGGCCGCCGCGGCATACGGCAGCACCGGGCCGAGGAAGTGGATCGTGTCGCCGTCGGCCACCAGCAGGGTCGGGAAGTCGACGATGTCGAGATCGCCGAGCGCAGCCTCGTCGTCCTCGATGTCGACCCAACGGAACTGCGCGCGCACGCCGATGTCGCGCGCCAGCGCCTCGAAGGTCGTGCGGTAGTCGTCGCAGGTGCGGCACCAGGCCGCGCACAGGCAGGCCACCAGCCAGCCGGGCTCGTTGTCGTTCATCGCGCCCAGTGTGCATGGATACTTCGCGCTTTGCCGCGCACGAGCCTTTCCATGCGATCTGCCCTGCTCGCCCTCGCCCTGAGCCTGCCCCTGGTGCCGGCCGCGTTCGCGCAGGCCGGCGCCGCCGACTGCACGCCGATCGCCGACCCGACGGCGCGGCTGGCCTGCTACGACCGGCTGCACGGCCGCCTCGACCCGGTGCCGCCCGCGACCGCCGCCTCGGCGCCGCCGGCGCGCACGGCCCCGGAGGACCCCGACTCGCAGCTCGGCGCGCGCTGGGACCTGGACGGCCAGCGCCCCGCACTGTTCGCGCCGCGCGCCTACAAGCCGGTCTACCTGCTGCCGGCCACCTGGACCGACCGCGTCAACCGCAGCCCGGGTTCGCCGGCCGCGGACCACTCGGTGAACGAACCGCTGAACCTGAAGTCGGTCGAGGCCAAGTACCAGATCAGCCTGAAGACCAAGTTCTCGCACCGCCTGTTCGGCCTGCCGGTCAGCCTGTGGGGCGGCTACACGCAGTCCTCGCGCTGGCAGGTCTACAACGGTGCCGATTCGCGCCCGTTCCGCGAGACCAACTACGAACCCGAGCTGATGGCGGTGACGCCGCTGGACCTGCCGCTGGCCGGCTGGCGGCTGCGCATGGCGGGGCTGGCGCTGAACCACCAGTCCAACGGCCGCGCGCTGCCGCTGTCGCGCAGCTGGAACCGCGTGATCGGCACGCTGGCGGCCGAACGCGGCGACTGGATGGCCGAGCTGCGCCCCTGGGTGCGCCTGCCCGAGGACGCCGACGACGACGACAACCCGGACATCGCCGACCACATCGGCCGCGGCGAGCTGCGCGTGGCGCGTTACTGGGGCGAGCATGCGCTGTCGGTGCAGCTGCGCCACTCGCTGCGCGGCGGCGCGCGCTCGCGCGGCTCGGTGCAGATCGACTATGTGTTCCCGCTGGCCGGCGCGCTGCACGGGCAGCTGCAGCTGTTCAGCGGCTACGGCGAGAGCCTGGTCGACTACAACCTGCGCCAGAACAAGGCCGGGCTGGGCGTCACGATCGCGGGCTGGCGCTAGGAGTCTGCGCCGCCCTCACGCCGCGACGAGCGAACGCGCGAGGCGCTGGTGGCGCTCGATCAGGCGCGGCAGGTCCACGGTGGTGAGCCGCCCGTCGCGCACCACCACGCGGCCGGCCACGACGTTGTGCTTCACCCGCGGCACGTGGCAGAAGAACAGCGCGGCCAGCGGGTCGTGCCCGGCGCCGGCCAGGCCGATCTCGTCCAGCGGCACGGTGACCAGGTCGGCGCTCATGCCCGGTGCGAGCGCGCCGATGTCGTCGCGGTTCAGCACGCGCGCGCCGCCCAGCGTCGCGATCTCGAGCACCTCGCGCGCGGTCAGCGCCGACGGGCCCGCCACCGGCCCGTGTGCCACGCGCTGCAGCAGCAGCGCCAGGCGCGCCTCGCCGAGCAGGTGGCCGCTGTCGTTGCTGGCCGAGCCGTCGACGGCGATCGAGACCGGCACACCGGCATCGCGCATGGCGCGGATCGGCGCGACGCCCGAGGCCAGCCGCATGTTGGATCCCGGGCAATGCGCCACGCCGGTGCCGCTGCGCGCGAAGGCGGCGATGCCGGCCGCGTCGAGCTTGACGCAGTGGGCGTGCCAGACGTCCGGGCCGAGCCAGCCGAGTTCCTCGGCGTACTGGGCCGGCGTGCAGCCGAAGGTCTCGCGGGTGTAGGCGACGTCGTTGTCGTTCTCGGCCAGGTGGGTGTGCAGGCTCGTGCCGTGGCGACGCGCCAGCAGCGCTGCGTCGCGCATCAGGCCGGGGCTGACCGAGAACGGCGAACACGGCGCCACCACGATGCGCTGCATCGCATGGCGCGCCGGGTCGTGCCAGCGCGCGATCAGGCGCTCGGCGTCGGCCAGGATGGCTTCCTCCTCCTCGACCACCGCATCCGGCGGCAGGCCGCCCTTGGATTCGCCCACGCTCATCGCGCCGCGCGCGGCGTGGAAGCGCATGCCGATCGCGGCGGCGGCCTCGAGCGTGTCGTCCAGCCGCGTGCCGTTGGGGAACAGGTAGAGGTGGTCGCTGCTGGTGGTGCCGCCGGACAACAGCAGCTCGGCCATCGCGATCTGGGTGGAGACCCAGGCCATCTCCGGCGTCAGGCGCGCCCAGATCGGGTAGAGCGTCTTCAGCCAGGCGAACAGCTCCGCGTCCTGCGCCGGGCGCACGACGCGGGTGAGCGTCTGGTAGAAGTGGTGGTGGGTGTTGACGAGGCCGGGGATCACCACCTGGCCGCGTGCGTCGATCACCTCGTCGGCGCTGTCGGGCAGTTCGCCGGCGGTGCCCACGGCCTCGATCACGCCGTCGCGCGCGAACAGGCCGCCGCCCGCGATCTCGCGCCGCGCGTCGTCCATCGTGACGAGCAGCGTCGCGTCGCGGATCAGCAGCGTGCTCATCTCAATGGGCTTCGGCGGCCTTCGCGGCTTCGATGGCTCCGGCCGTGTCGGCCTTCGCGCCGTTGAAGAACAGGTTCAGCGCCACCGCGGCGATCGCGGTCAGCAGGATGCCGCTTTCCAGCAGCGGGTGCAGGCCATGCGCCATCTGCTGCATCCAGCGCGGTGCGACCAGCGGGATCAGGCCGAAGCCGATCGACAGCGCGACGATGTAGAGGTTGTGCCGGTTGCCCTTGAAGTCCACCGTCGCGAGGATGCGGATGCCAGTGGCCGCGACCATGCCGAACATCACCAGGCCCGCGCCGCCGAGCACGAAGGTCGGGATCGATTCCACCAGCGCCGCCATCTTCGGCAGCAGGCCCAGCACGATCATGATCACGCCGCCGGCCACGCAGACCCAGCGGCTCTTCACGCCGGTGACGCCGACCAGGCCGACGTTCTGCGAGAAGCTGGTGTAGGGGAAGGTGTTGAAGATGCCGCCGATCAGCGTGCCCAGGCCGTCGGTGCGCAGGCCGGCGGCGAGCGCGGGCTGGTCGATCTTCCTGCCGGTCAGGTCCGACAGCGCCAGGAACATGCCGGTGGACTCGATCATCACGACGATCATCACCAGCACCATGGTCGCGATCATGATCGGGTCGAAGGTCGGCATGCCGAAGGCGAAGGGCGTGACCACGTCGAACCAGTGCGCCTTGGCCACCTTGTCGAAGGGCATCTTGCCCAGCATCACCGCCAGCACGCAGCCGAGCACGATGCCCAGCAGCACCGAGATGTTGGCGACGAAGCCCTTCATGAACTTCACCAGCAGCAGGATGAACACCAGCACCACGGCGGCCACCGCCATGTTGTCGAGCGCGCCGTAGGCCGGGTTGTCGACCATCGGGATCGGCCCGGCCAGCTTGACCGGTGCGCTGGCCGCCTCGGCCGTGGCCTTGGCGGCATCGACCATCGCCACCAGCTTGGGCACGTCCACGCTCTGCGCCAGCGGCGCCGGCCCGCCCATCGCCCAGCCCACGCCGACACGCATCAGGCTGATGCCGATGATCGCGATGATGGTGCCCGTGACGACCGGCGGGAAGAAGCGCAGCAGCCGGCTGATCGCCGGCGCGATGATCATCGAGACGATGCCCGCGCCGATGATCGCGCCGAAGATCGCGCGCGCGCCCTCCACACCGGGCATCGCGTTGGCGAAGGCGACCATCGGGCCGACCGCCGCGAAGGTGACGCCCATCATCACCGGCAGCTTGATGCCGAACCAGCGCGTGAAGCCGAGCGACTGGATCAGCGTGACCAGGCCGCAGCAGAACAGGTCGGCCGAGATCAGCAGCGCCACCTGCTCGGGCGTGAGCTTGAGCGCGCGGCCGATGATCAGCGGCACCGCGACGGCGCCGGCGTACATCACCAGCACGTGCTGCAGGCCGAGCGCGGCCAGGCGCGGGGTGGGCAGGCGTTCGTCGACGGGGTGGACGGCCGTGTCGTTCATCGTCGTTCCTTCAGTTGGTGGGCGCGCCGGCCTCGAACCAGCGCCCGATCAGCGCGCGCTCGGCATCGGTGATCTGGGTGGCGTTGTTCATCGGCATGGTCTTCAGCACCACCGCCTGCTGGTAGAGCGACTGCGCGTTCTTCGCGATCAGCTCGGGGGTGTGCAGCTGCACGTTCTTGCTCACCACCTGCTCGTTGTGGCACATCGCGCAACGCTCGGCGACGACCTGCTGCACCTGCGCGAAGCTCACCGGCTCGGCCCTGGCCTGCGCCGGCTGCGGCGCCGGTGCGAGCCAGGCCGCGAGGCCGACGATCACGATGGTGCCGACGATGGCGTGCTCCCAGGGCACGCGCTTGCCGGCCACGAGCGCCTTGTGGCGCGCCACGAAGGAATGGCGGATCAGCGCGCCGGCCAGCATGATCAGCGCCAGCACCAGCCAGTTGTGCGGCGCGCCGTACAGGAAGCCGTAGTGGTTGCTGAGCATCGCGATCAGCACCGGCAGCGTGAAGTAGGTGTTGTGCACGCTGCGCTGCTTGGCGCGCTGGCCGTGCACCGGGTCCACCGGCTGGCCGGCCTTCATCTGCGCCATCACCGTGCGCTGGCCCGGGATGATCCAGAAGAACACGTTGGCGCTCATCGCCGTGGCCATCATCGCGCCCACCAGCAGGAAGGCGGCGCGGCCGGCAAACAGCTGGCAGGCGAGCCAGGAGGCGAACACCACGAGCACGGCGACCAGCGCACCGACGAGCCGGTCCCCGCCCTCGCGCTGGCCGAGCGTGCGGCAGATGAGGTCGTAGGCGATCCAGAACACGACCAGGAAGCCGAGCGCCGCGGCGATGGCCGCGCCGGGTGTCCAGGCGTACACGCTCTTGTCGATCAGGAAGGTGCTGGCCTGGTACAGGTAGAGCACCGTGAACAGCGCGAAGCCGGTCAGCCAGGTGGAGTAGCTCTCCCAGTAGAACCAGTGCAGGTTGGCCGGGATCTGCTTGGGCGCCACCATGTACTTGGTCGGGTGGTAGAAGCCCCCGCCGTGCACGGCCCACAGTTCGCCGTCGGGCAGGTCTTCGGCCTGCCCGCCCACGTCCTTGCCCTTGGACTTGCGGTCGGGCGCCTCGGGCTTGGTGAGGCTGTTGTCGAGGAAGACGAAGTAGAAGGACGATCCGATCCAGGCGATCGCCACGATGACATGGGCCCAGCGCAGCAGCAGGTTGACCCAGTCCAGCACGTACGCATCCATTGCGTTCACTCTCCGGTTGACGGCGCCGGCTCGCAAGAACCGGACCGCGACCCCCACCACGGCGGGCTCTGTGGGGAGTGAACGTCGCGACCGGCGGCTCTTCAGGCTGAGCGGCGGGCTCCGCGGCGACGTGTTCTCAGTGTATACACTTCGTGCATCCACCGAATGCGGGATTACCCGCGATCAAGCCTCAGGAGCCGCGGTAGGTCGAGTAGGCCCAGGGGCTGGCCAGCAGCGGCACGTGGTAGTGCTCGCCGACGGCCGAGAGGCCGAAGTCGAGCGGCACCGCATCCAGGAACGGCGGCTCGGCGAGCGCCGCGCCGCGCGCGCGGAAGTAGGCCGCGACGTGGAACACCAGCCGGTAGCGCCCGGGCTGGAACTCGTCGCCCTGCAGCAGCGGCGCATCGGCGCGGCCGTCGTGGTTGAGGGTGATGTTCTTCAGCAGCGTCGCGCTGCCGTCGGCACCGAGGCGATGCAAGGTGACGGCCATGCCGGCGGCGGGGCAGCCGTTGGCGGTGTCGAGCACGTGGGTGGTGAGCTTTCCCATCGGAATCCTTGAACGGGGTTGAGGTGAATCGGGGCTTGCGGTACGCAGAAAAGTGTATACACTTTGCACGCAAAGGCAAGTACCACCGACCATGCCACGCCCCAGTACCCGTTCCTCTCCCAAGCTCCAGGTCGTCCGCGGCGGCAGCCGCCCGGCGCGCGCCGAGTCCGAGCCGAGCACGACGCAGCGCATCGTCGAGTCGATCACCGGCGCGATCGTCGAGCGCCGGCTGATGCCCGGCACCAAGCTCGCCGAGCAGAAGATCGCCGACATCTTCAAGGTCTCGCGCACGCTGGTGCGCCAGGCCCTGAACCAGCTCAGCCGCGACAAGCTGGTGACGCTCGAGCCGGCGCGCGGCGCACGCGTGGCCGAGCCCAGCGTCGAGGAGGCGCGCCAGGTGTTCGAGGTGCGCCAGATGATCGAGAGCGCCCTGATCCGCCGCGCCGCCGCCGACCTGACACGCGAGCAGATCGCCGAGCTGCGCGCCCACCTGCGCGAGGAGCAGGCCGCGGTGCAGCGCACCGATGTCTCCGGCCGCACCCACCTGCTGGCCGACTTCCACGTCGTGATCGCGCGCATGCTCGGCAACGAGGTGCTGGCCGACCTGCTCGGTGACCTCGTCACGCGCTCCTCGCTGATCGCGCTGATGTACCAGTCCTCGCACTCGGCCGAACATTCCTGGGCCGAGCACGTGGCGATCGTCGATGCGCTCGAGAAGCGCGATGCGCGTGCCGCCGCGAAGCTGATGGAAGACCACCTGCACAACGTCGAGCGCAACCTGAAGCTCGACACGCGTGTGCCCGACCTCGAAGCGGTGCTGATGCCGCCCACACCATGAACGAGAAGACCTACCCGCGTGATCTCGTCGGCTACGGCCGCAACCCGCCGCATGCCCGCTGGCCCGGCAACGCGCGCATCGCCGTGCAGTTCGTCCTCAACTACGAGGAAGGCGGCGAGAACAGCGTGCTGCACGGCGACGCCGGCAGCGAGCAGTTCCTCTCCGAGATGTTCAACCCGGCGAGCTACCCCGACCGGCACCTGAGCATGGAGTCGATCTACGAATACGGCTCGCGCGTGGGCGTGTGGCGGCTGCTGCGCGAGTTCGAGCAGCGCGGCCTGCCGCTGACGGTGTTCGGCGTCTCGATGGCGCTCGAGCGCCACCCGGAGCTGACCCGCGCGTTCGTCGAGCTCGGCCACGAGATCGCCTGCCACGGCTGGCGCTGGATCCACTACCAGACCATGCCGGAGGAACAGGAGCGCGAGCACCTTCGCATCGGCATGGAGATCATCGAACGGCTGACGGGCGAGAAGCCGCTGGGCTGGTACACCGGCCGCGACAGCCCGAACACGCGCCGGCTCGTGGCCGACCACGGTGGCTTCGAGTACGACAGCGACTACTACGGCGACGACCTGCCGTTCTGGACCGAGGTGACCAGGACCGACGGCACGACGGTGCCGCACCTGATCGTGCCCTACACGCTGGACACGAACGACATGCGCTTCTGCCTGCCCCAGGGCTTCAGCCAGGGCGAGGACTTCTTCACCTACCTGCGCGACGCCTTCGACGTGCTGTACGCCGAGGGCGAGGAGGCGCCGAAGATGCTGAGCGTCGGCATGCACTGCCGGCTGCTCGGCCGGCCAGGGCGCATGCGTTCGCTGCAGCGCTTCCTCGACCACATCGAGAAGCACGACCGGGTCTGGGTCTGCCGCCGCATCGAGATCGCGCGTCACTGGATGAAGACCCATCCCTTCTTGGCGCGGGCCTGAGGCTTGCGTGCACGCCGCTCCCCATCCGCCGTCCGAGAGGAGCCTGCCATGACCTCGTCCACCCCCCTCACCCGCCGCCAGACGCTCCGGTTCGCCGCCGGCGGCGCGGCCGCGCTCGCGCTGCCGGCCCGCGCCGCCTACCCGGAGAAGCCGATCACGCTGGTGGTCACCTTCGCGGCCGGCGGGGCGAGCGACATCGTGGCGCGCGTGGTCGGCGAACAGCTCGCCCGCAAGCTCGGCCAGGCCGTGGTGGTGGACAACAAGCCCGGTGCCGGCGGCAGCATCGGCGGCACCGCGGTGATGCGCGCCGCCCCCGACGGCCACACGCTGATGCTGTCGAACTCGACGCCGGTGGCTATCGGTCCGTTCGCGCTCGAGAAGCAGCCCTACGACCCGGTGGCCGACTTCACCCACATCGCCGCCATCGGCACCGCGCCCTGCGTCGTGATGGCGCACCCGGGCTCGGGCATCAACACCGTCGTCGACCTCGAGAACGCTGCGCGCAAGGCCGACAAGGGCGGCACGCCGCTGCAGTTCGGCTCCGGCGGCCCGGCCTCGATCGGCCACGTCTGGGGCGAGCTGATGGTGCGCTCGATCGGCGTCAAGATGACGCACGTGCCCTACCGCGGCGGCGCGCCGATGACCACCGACCTGGTGGCCGGGCTGATCCCCGTGGGCATCGACGTGGTCACCGCCTACGTTCCGTTCTTCAAGTCGGGCCAGCTTCGCCCGATCGCCGTCACCTCGGCGCAGCGCAGCCCGCTGGTGCCGGACGTGCCCAGCGTGCAGGAGTTCGGCTACCGCAAGCTGGTGCTGGACAACTTCTTCGGCCTCTCCGGCCCCAAGGGCCTGCCGGCCGAGGTGGTGACGCGGCTGAACACCGCCGTCAACGAGGTGCTGGCCCAGACCGACGTGAAGAAGAAGCTGCTCGAGCTCGGCGTCACCGAGACGCCGGGCACCCCTGCGGCCTTCACCGGCTTCGTGCGCGACCAGGTCGCCGCGCTGCAGCCGCTGGTGAAGAGCATCCGCGTGACCCTCTGACTGCCCACTCAACATGCCGCTGACGCTGGACCAACTGAACGCCGCGAGCCCCGCCGAGGCGGCCGCGCTGCTCGACGGGCTATACGAACACTCGCCCTGGATCGCCGAGCGCGCGCTGGCGCGCCGGCCGTTCGCCTCGATCCACCAGCTCAAGCACGCCATGGTGCAGGTGCTGGACGAGGCCGGGCGCGACGCGCAGCTGACGCTGATCCGCGCCCACCCGGAGCTCGCGGGCAAGGCGATGGTCAGCAAGACGCTCACCGCCGAATCGACGCACGAGCAGAGCGCCTCGGGCCTGACGAACTGCTCGCCGGCCGAGTTCGAGCGCATCCAGCAGCTGAACGCGGCCTACAACGCCCGGTTCGGCTTCCCGTTCATCCTCGCGGTGCGCGGCCCGCGCGGCACGGGCCTGACACGCGCCGAGATCATCGCCACCTTCGCCCGGCGGCTCGGCAATCACCCGGACTTCGAGCTGCGCGAGGCGCTGCGCAACATCCACCGCATCGTCGAGATGCGGCTGAACGACAAGTTCGGGTTCGCGCCGACCTTCGGCAACCAGGTGTGGGACTGCGCCGAGCTGCTGGCGCAGCACAGCGACCCGGGCTACGCCGAACAGGGCCAGCTGACCGTCACCTACCTGACGGCGGCGCACCAGGCCTGCCAGGCGCAGCTGCAGCGCTGGATGAGCGACTGCGGCTTCGACGAGGTGTCGGTCGATGCGGTGGGCAACGTGGTCGGTGTCTACCACGGCAGCGATCCACAGGCCAGGCGCCTGCTGACCGGCTCGCACTACGACACGGTGCGCAACGGCGGCAAGTACGACGGGCGGCTGGGCATCTTCGTGCCGCTGGTCGCCGTGCGCGAGCTGCACCGCGCGGGCCGGCGCCTGCCCTTCGGCATCGAGGTGATCGGCTTCGCGGAAGAAGAGGGCCAGCGCTACAAGGCCACCTTCCTCGGCTCGGGCGCGGTGATCGGCCAGTTCGACCCGGCCTGGCTCGAGCAGCGCGATGCCGACGGCATCACGATGCGCGAGGCGATGCGCGCCGCCGGCCGGCCCGGCACGCTCGAGGCCATCGGCGCCATGAAGCGCGACCCGTCGAGCTACCTCGGCTTCGTCGAGGTGCACATCGAGCAGGGGCCGGTGCTCAACGAGATCGACCTGCCGCTCGGCGTGGTCACCTCGATCAACGGCAGCGTGCGCTACGTGGGCGAAGTCGTCGGCATGGCCAGCCACGCCGGCACCACGCCGATGGACCGGCGGCGCGACGCGGCGGCGGCCGTCGCCGAGCTGGTGCTGTTCCTGGAGCGGCGCGCGGCCGGCGTGCCGAACCTGGTGGGTACCGTCGGCATGCTGGAGGTGCCGGGCGGCTCGATCAACGTGGTGCCGGGACGCTGCAGGTTCAGCCTCGACATCCGCGCGACGACCAACGAGGTGCGCGACGCCTGCGCCGCCGACACGCTGGCCGAACTCGAGCGCATCTGCACGCGCCGCGGCCTGCACCACACGCTGGAGGAGACCATGCGCGCCGCCGCCGCCCCGAGCGCGCCCGAGTGGCAGGCACGCTGGGAGCGTGCGGTCGAGTCGCTCGGGCTGCCGATCTACCGCATGCCCAGCGGCGCCGGCCACGACGCGATGAAGCTGCACGAGGTGATGCCGCAGGCGATGCTGTTCGTGCGCGGCCTGAACTCGGGCATCAGCCACAACCCGCTCGAATCGTCGACCAACGACGACTGCGACCTTTCCGTGCGCGCCTTCCAGCACGTGCTCGAACAACTCTGCTCCGAACTGTCATGAACGCCTACGAACAACTCGATGCCTGGATCGACGCCCACTTCGACGAGGAGGTGCGTTTCCTGCAGGCCCTCGTGCAGGTGCCCACCGACACGCCGCCGGGCAACAACGCGCCGCACGCCGAGCGCACCGCCGAGCTGCTGCAGGCCATCGGCTACCAGGCCGAGAAGCACCCGGTGCCGGCGCAGGCCGTGAAGGACTACGGCCTCGAGTCGATCACCAACCTGATCGTGCGACGTCGTTATGGCGAGGGGAAGACGATCGCGCTGAACGCGCATGGCGACGTGGTGCCGCCCGGCGAGGGCTGGCAGCACGACCCCTACGGTGCGCAGATCGAGGACGGCAAGCTCTACGGCCGCGCCTCGGCGGTGAGCAAGAGCGATTTCGCCACCTTCACCTTCGCGACCCGCGCGCTCGAGTCGCTCGGCGCGAAGCTTTCCGGCGGCGTCGAGCTGCACTTCACCTACGACGAGGAGTTCGGCGGCGAGCTCGGCCCCGGCTGGCTGCTCAAGAACGGCCTGACCAGGCCCGACCTGCTGATCGCCGCCGGCTTCAGCTACCAGGTCGTCACCGCGCACAACGGCTGCCTGCAGATGGAAGTCACCGTGCACGGCAAGATGGCGCATGCGGCGATTCCCGACACCGGCGTCGATGCGCTGCAGGGCGCCACGGTGATCCTCAACGCGCTGTACGCGCAGAACCGGCTCTACCAGTCGGTCACGTCCAGGGTGCCGGGCATCAAGCACCCGTACCTGAACGTCGGCCGCATCGAGGGCGGCACCAACACCAATGTCGTGCCGGGCAAGGTGGTGCTCAAGCTCGACCGCCGCATGATCCCCGAGGAGAACCCGGCCGAGGTGGAGGCCTCGATCCGCCGCGTGATCGCCGAGGCGGCGGCCACCTTCCCGGGCATCACGGTAGAGATCAGGCGGCTGCTGCTGGCGAACTCGATGCAGCCGCTGCCGGGCAACAAGCCCCTCGTCGACGCGATCCAGAAACACGGCCGCAGCGTGTTCGGCGAGGAGATCCCGACCTCGGGCACGCCGCTGTACACCGACGTGCGCCTGTACGGCGAACGCGGCGTGCCGGCGGTGATCTACGGCGCCGGCCCGCGCACGGTGTTCGAGAGCAACGCCAAGCGCGCCGACGAGCACCTGGTGCTGGAAGACCTGCGCCGCGCCACCAAGGTGGTGGCGCGCACCTTGTTCGACCTGCTGGGCTGAACGCCGGGCGGCGCGTGCACGGTTCTTGCACGGCGGTTGGGCATCGTCCACCCGCCGTTGTCGGAGCCCTGCGCATGACCCTGCCCACCCTGTCCCGCCGCGCCGTCGCCGCCCTGGCGCTGGCCCTCGCCCTGCCGCTGCACGCCCAGGAGACCCCCGTCAAGTTCCAGCTCGACTGGCGCTTCGAGGGCCCCGCCGCCCTGTTCCTGGTGCCCGCCGCCAAGGGCTACTTCAAGGCCGAGAAGCTGAACGTCAGCATCGATGCCGGCAACGGCTCGGGCGGCACCGTCACCCGGGTGGCGTCGGGCACCTACGACATGGGCTTCGCCGACCTGGCGGCGCTGATGGAGTTCCACGCCAACAACCCGACCGCGCCGAACAAGCCGGTGGCGGTGATGATGGTCTACAACAACACGCCGGCCGCGGTGCTGGCGCTGAAGAAGTCCGGCATCAAGACCCCGGCGGATCTCTCCGGCAAGAAGCTGGGCGCCCCGGTGTTCGACGCCGGCCGCCGCGCCTGGCCGATCTTCGCCAAGGCGAACAAGGTCGAGAACGTTGCCTGGACGGCGATGGACCCGCCGCTGCGCGAGACCATGCTGGTGCGCGGCGACATCGACGCCATCACCGGCTTCTCGTTCACCTCGCTGCTCAACCTCGAGGCGCGCGGCGTCAAGACGGAAGACATCGTCGTGCTGCCCTACGCGCAGCACGGCGTGAAGCTGTACGGCAACGTGGTGATCGCCGGCGAGGAGTTCCTCAAGAAGAACCCGGAGGCGGTGAAGGGCTTCCTGCGCGCCTTCACCAAGGGCGTGAAGGACGTGATCGCCGACCCGAAGGCCGCGGTGGCCACGGTGAAGGAGCGCGACGGCATCGTCAACGCCGATCTGGAACTGCGCCGCCTGCGGCTGGCGCTGGACCAGACCGTGCTGACGCCCGATGCGAAGGCCGAGGGCTTCGGCGCGGTCGACCCCGGCCGGCTGAGCCTGATGGCGAGCCAGGTGTCGGATGCCTTTGCCACCAAGGAGCGGGTCAACCCGGCGGCGGTGTGGAACGCCGCCTTCCTGCCGGCCGCGGCCGAGCGCGCGATCTTCCGGAAGTGAAGCGGTGACATGGACACCCCGAGCTTCGTCGATTTCCACGACGTCTGGCTGGCCTACAACGACGAGCTGCTCGCCAAGGGCCAGTACGCCGTCGAGGCGATCGACCTGAAGGTCGGCGAGGGCGAGTTCATCGCCATCGTCGGGCCCTCGGGCTGCGGCAAGTCCACCTTCATGAAGCTCGCCACCGGCCTGAAGCGGCCGAGCCGGGGCACGGTGATCATCGGCGGGCAGGAGGTGCGCGGCCCGCTGAAGATCACCGGCATGGCCTTCCAGGCCCCCAGCCTGCTGCCCTGGCGCACCACGCTGGCCAACGTGCTGCTGCCGCTGGAGATCGTCGAGCCCTGGCGCTCGAGCTTCCGCAGCAGGCGCGCCGAGTATGCCGAGAAGGCGCGTGCGCTGCTGGCGAGCGTGGGCCTCGCGGGTTATGAGGACAAGTACCCCTGGCAGCTCTCCGGCGGCATGCAGCAGCGCGCCAGCATCTGCCGCGCGCTGATCCACGAGCCGAAGATGCTGCTGCTGGACGAGCCCTTCGGCGCGCTCGACGCCTTCACCCGCGAGGAGCTGTGGTGTGCGCTGCGCGACCTGCAGGCGCAGCGCAAGTTCAACGTCATCCTCGTCACGCACGACCTGCGCGAGAGCGTCTTCCTCGCCGACACGGTGTACGTGATGAGCCGCAGCCCGGGCCGCTTCGTGGTGCGGCGCGAGATCGACCTGCCGCGCCCGCGCGACCTGGAGATCACCTACACGCCGGTCTTCACCGACATCGTGCACGAGCTGCGCGGGCACATCGGCGCCATTCGTCGTGAATCCGGCAAGCCGGTGGGCGGCCCGGCCGAGGTGGCGCCATGAAGACCCCGCTGGAACGCGCCGCCCCGCTGCTGCTGCTCGTCGTCACCGTGCTGCTGTGGCAGGCGATCTGCTCGGGTTTCGAGGTCAGCGAGTTCATCTTCCCGAGCCCGTGGCGCATCGCCGTGGCCACCTGGGAGCAGCGTGGGCTGATCCTCGGCCACGCCTGGCACACCTTCTGGGTGACGATGCTCGGCTTCGCGCTCGCCATCGTCGTGGGCGTGCTGCTCGGCTTCCTGATGGGCAGCTCGCGCCTGGCCTACGACGCGATGTACCCGCTGATGACCGGCTTCAACGCACTGCCCAAGGCGGCCTTCGTGCCCATCCTGGTGGTGTGGTTCGGCATCGGCGTCGGGCCGGCGGTGCTGACCGCCTTCCTGATCAGCTTCTTCCCGATCATGGTCAACATCGCCACCGGCCTCGCGACCCTCGAGCCCGAGCTCGAGGACGTGCTGCGCGTGCTCGGCGCAAAGCGCCGCGACGTGCTGCTGAAGATCGGCCTGCCGCGCTCGCTGCCCTACTTCTACGCCTCGCTGAAGGTGGCCATCACGCTGGCCTTCGTCGGCACCACGGTCAGCGAGATGACGGCCAGCAACGAGGGCATCGGCTACCTGCTGATCAGCGCCGGCAGCTCGATGCAGATGGGGCTGGCCTTCTCCGGCCTGGTGGTGGTCGGCCTGATGGCGATGGCGATGTACGAGCTGTTCGCGGTGATCGAGAAGCGCACCACGGCGTGGGCGCACCGCGGCGCGCACAATCGCTGAGTGGACACCGACCGCACCGAACCCACCGAAGCGCAGGTCGCCGCGATGCTGCGGCGCGCCCAGGCTGTGGCGCAGCGCGCGCTGGACGCCGGCCACCACCCCTTCGGCGCCGTGCTCGTGGCCCCCGACCACGAGACGGTGCTGATGGAGCAGGGCAACGTCGACGGCGTCAACCACGCCGAGGCGGTGCTGGCGCGCGAGGCGGCCGCCCGCTTCACGCCCGGGCAGCTGTGGGGCTGCACGCTGGTCACCACCGTCGAGCCGTGTGCGATGTGCGCCGGCACGCAGTACTGGGCCCACATCGGCCGGGTGGTCTACGGGATGGAGGAGCGTGCGCTGCTCGCGATCACCGGCGACCATGCCGAGAACCCGACGCTGGACCTGCCCTGCCGCGATCTCTTTGCACGCGGGCAGAAGGAGATCCGCGTGATCGGCCCGGTGCGCGCGCTGGCCGAAGAGATCGCGGCGCAGCACCGCGCCTTCTGGCAGCGGCGCTGATGGCCTGGCACGGGCGGCTCGCGCTGGACTACCGGCGCGACAGCGACACCACCGTCTCGCACGACCGCCACGAGGGGCCGCTGCGCGTGCTGCAGCGGCTCTACCCCGAAGGCCCGGCGGTCTGCCACCACGTGCTGGTGCACCCGCCCGGCGGCATGGTCGGCGGCGACCGGCTCGACATCGATCTGCAGCTGCAGGCCGGCAGCCATGCGCTGCTGACCACCCCCGGCGCGGCGCGTTTCTACCGCAGCGCCGGCGAACCGGCGGTGCAGTCGTTGCGCGCCCGCCTCGACGCCGGCGCGCGGCTGGAATGGCTGCCGCTCGAGACCCTGGCCTACAGCGGCTGCCTGGCCGAGAACCACCTGCGCTTCGAACTCGCGCCGGGCGCCGAGACCATCGGCTGGGACCTGCTCGCGCTCGGCCTGCCGGCCGCCGGCGCGCCCTTCGAACGCGGCCGCTACCTGCAGCACCTGGAACTGCCCGGCCGCTGGCTGGAGCGCGGCGTGATCGCCGCCGACGACACGCTGCTGCTCGATTCGCCGCTCGGCCTGGCCGGCCGGCGCGTGCTGGGCACGCTCTGGTTCGCCGCCGGCACGCCGCTGGCGGCCGCACAGCGCGAGGCGCTGCTGGACTCGGCCCGGGCGGCCGTCGCGGCCCACCCGCTGGCGGCGTGGGCCGGGGCGACGGCCCCCGACGACACGCTCGTGCTGCTGCGCGCCGTGGCCGAGCGTGTCGAGCCCTTGACGGCCCTGTTCAGGCAGGTGCGCGGCCGCTGGCGCGAGCAGGCCTGGGGGCTGCCCGACCTGCCGCCGCGCATCTGGCGCACCTGATCAGCGGTAGGCCTTGAACACCAGCCAGCCGGTCCACAGCAGGAAGGCGCCCGGGAACAGGAAGATGCAGAGGCGGTCCAGCCGCTTCCACTTCGCCTCCTCGCCGGCCTCGTCCCACTTCAGGCAGATCGCCGACTGCACGATCGAGGCGAAGATGAAGCCCATCGCCACCATGTGCATCTGGTCGGCCACGGTCAGCAGCGCCGACTCCGGGATGCTGGAGGCCACCACGAAGGCGCTGGCGGCCACCGCGAACAGCGCGCCGACGCCCAGGCCGAAACGCGGGTCCACGTCCACCGGCCGGATGCCGAAGGCGACGAAGGCCACCAGCGTGGCGAACACCACCGTGGACAGCAGCTTGACCGCCGAGCCCACGCCGGCGCGGGTCAGATCCATGCCGAAGGTCAGGCGCGAGTAGGTCGACAGCGCGTCGGTGGGCAGCGACGTGTCGCCGTAGTTGCTCTTGTATTCCTTCTGCGTCGCCTGGGTCGCGAAGCCCGAGACCAGCCAGCCCGGCAGGCTCAGCTCGTCGCCCAGGCGCGAGTTGGCCACGTCGGGCTCGAACACCAGCGCGCTGTCGACGAACTGGCTGTCCTCCAGGTGCACCTGCACGCGGTGGCTGTCGAACGGAAAGCTCTCCAGCGCCCAGTTCTTGAAGATGGTGGCGGTGATGCGTGCCGAGGCGTAGTTCAGCTCGCCGATCTTCTTCTCGACCACGCTGCTCTTGCCGTCGATGCGGCCGTTGATCAGCTCCATGCTCTCGAGCGGCTTGTACTCGGCCAGCTCGCCCTCGGCCTTCCAGCGGAACCAGATGTAGAAGTCGAGCGAGAACTTGCTTTCCTTGAAGCTCAGCTCGGTCATCTTGTTGATGTAGGTCCCGACGACCACCTTGCCCGGGGTGGCCCATGCCGGTGCACCGGCCAGCAGCACCAGGGCGCACACCAGCCAGGCACGCAGCAACATGCGGATCGACACGAACGTCCTCCTTGTACTCGGTTCAGCAACGACGGCGAGCGCGGATTCTGCGCCAGCCCCGGGGGAAGCATCCACCCCCCGAATCGACCTACGCGGCGATGTCCGTTCCGGACGCGCGGCTGCGTCAGGGCGTGGCGAAGCTGTACGGCCCGCCGCGCTGCAGCGCGCGGTGGAAGGCCGGCCGGGCATGGATGCGTGCGAGCCAGTCCATCAGGCGCGGGCGCGCATCGTCCAGCCCCGCGCGCTGGGCTGCCGCCTCGACCGGGAAGCTCATCTGGATGTCCGCCGCGCTGAATTCGGCGCCGGCAAACCAGGGCCGCGCGGCCAGCTCGGCCTCCATGAAGTCGAGCTGGCGCTCGAGGTTGGGCGTGACGAAGCTCGCCAGCACCTTGGCCGAGATCGCACGCGCCACCGGCCGGGCGATGAAGGGCATCGGCGCGCTGGCGATGCGGTCGCACACCAGCTTGAGCAGCAGCTGCGGCATCGCCGTACCCTCGGCGAAGTGCAGCCAGTAGCGCCAGCGCAGCAGTTCCGGCGTGCCGGGCGCGGGCTTCAGGCGCCCGCCGCCATGGCGTTCGATCAGGTACTCGATGATCGCGCCGGACTCGGCCACCGTGGCCTCGCCGTCGCTGAGCACCGGCGACTTGCCCAGCGGATGCACCGCGCGCAGCTCCGGCGGCGCCAGCATCGTCTGCCGGTCGCGCTGGTAGTGCCTGATCTCGTAGGGCAGCTCCAGCTCCTCGAGCAGCCAGAGAACGCGCTGCGAGCGCGAGTCGTTCAGGTGGTGGACGGTGATCATGCGTGGGTGGCCATTGACCTGGATCGGGTGGTCACGATTCTGACGGCAGCCAGTCATGGCGGCCCGGATACCATGCCGCCATGCGCGCCCGTGCCCTCGATCGAGACCAGACCGCCGGCGAGGAGATCGCCAACGCCTTGAGTCACGGCATCGCCTGCCTGCTCGCAGCGGCCGCGCTGCCGCTGCTGGTGGGTGTGGCCGCGCGGCAGGGCGCGGCGAGTGTCGTCGGCGCGAGCCTCTTCTCGGCCACGATGATCCTGCTGTACCTGGTCTCGGCGCTGTACCACGCGCTGCCGGCCGGCCGTGCCAAGCGCTGGTTCAACCGCCTCGACCATGCGGCCATCTACCTCTTCATCGCCGGCAGCTACATGCCCTTCACCTTCGGCGTGCTGCGCGGCGCCTGGGGCTGGACGCTGTTCGGCCTGGTCTGGGCGGCGGCTCTGCTGGGCGTGGCCGCGAAGCTGCTCGACCGCCTGCGCCACCCGCTGTGGTCGACCGGCCTCTACGTGCTGATGGGCTGGGGCGCGCTGGTCGCCGCCGCGCCGCTGGTGCAGCGCATGTCGGGTGCCGGGCTGGCCTGGCTGGTGGCCGGCGGGCTGGCCTACACGCTCGGCGCGGTGGTCTTCGTGTTCGACTCGCGGTGGCGCTACGCCCACTTCGTCTGGCACCTGTTCGTCATGGCGGGCAGCGCTTGCCACTTCTGCGCGGCGCTGTGGCACGCGGCCTGAGCGGCTGAGATGGCTTTGCGTTCAATCGCATAGGACTGGAGTCGCCTGGCGACCCGGAAGGGACCTACGGCGTCTCGGCCTCGTTGCCGCAAAGCTGACCTTCGGCCACTCTTCGTGGGCTTACGCTGGCGGGCAGGGCGCGGAGCGATTGAGTCGCGAAGCGCGGCTTGAGGTCGGGCCGGCTCACCCCTTCTGCTGATCATCGAGCACATCGGACAACGCCCGCTGTGGCTCAACGGAGCACACGCGCGTGACAGGGCCATTACGCGTTCATGTGCTGTGCTGTCGCGGACCGGAGCGCACGCGATCGGCTCCGGTTGCGGGAGGCCCCATAGGTCTGCTTGCTGCGGGGCTGTGATGAGCTTGCGGCGCCTGGGTTTCGGTGGCCCGCGGAGTTCGCGTGCCGGCCACGGGCCTGGGCAGCAAGCACACCGAGGCCACGATGCCCGTCCCCGCCAACGCGGCCACGCCAGCTGCCAGCGCAGGCCATCCCCCCGTGGCGATGAGCGCAGCGCCTGCCGCCGGACCGGCGACCAGCCCGAGATTGTTGCCTTGCATCATCATCCCGAGTGTGAGGCCCAGGGTTGATGCATGCGGCGCCTGCGCCGGCGCTTCGGCGAAGAGCGCCGGTGGCACGAGGCCGGCCACCGTGGCGAATGCGACGACGAGCCAGTAACGCGGCCAGGCGCCGAGCGATTCCATGGCCACCGAAAGCGCGAGCAGAGCGCACACGCCGAGCGCTCCCGCCACCAGCGAGGCGGGCCGCATGCCCCGCGCGAGCAGGGCGCCGCCCGCCAGGTTGCCGGCGCCACCGCTCGCGATGGCGAGCGCGGTCAGCATGTTGGCCTGCGCCGGCGTGGCGGCCAGGCCGCCGTCCAGCACGACCGGCAACAGTCCGAACAAGGCGAACCACGCGCCGGCGTACAGCATGAACAACAACAGCAAGGCGAGCGGGCCGCGCGCGAGCAAGGTGCGGCGCAACGGCAGGGCACTACCTCGTGAGGGCGAGTGCTTGGTCCCGTCGCGCGGTGCGCGCCATGCGGCCAGTGCCGCATAGCCCAGCGCGAGCCCGCTGCCCACCCACCACAGCACCCTCCAGCCCGCGGCCAGCAGCCACGGCGAGGCGAGCAACACGAGCGCCATGCCGGCGGGCATGAAGGCGCTCCAGGCCGCCATCGGACCTGCGGCGCGCGAGGCAGGAACGACACGCGCGATCAACGCGGGCGCGGCCACGATCACGGCGAGGAACCCGACGCCTTCGACCAGCCGGCTCGCGATCAGCAGCGTCGCATTCTGAGCCGCGGCGCCGGCAGCCGATGCCGCGCCCTGCAACGCGAGACCGGCCACCAGTGTGCGGCGTGCGCCCAGCCTGTCGGTCGCCGTGCCGATGGCAATGCCGAACAACGCGCCCACGACGCCGAAGGCGGAGAGCAGCCAGGCCACCCGCTCCAGCGGCAGGCCGAGAGCGACCTGCATCGCCTGCATTGCCGCCGGTGCTTTGCCGAGCTGCACGGCGGAGACGAGTCCGGCTCCTACCAGCAGCAAGGTCATGGGCCAGGGCGATTCGCGGGCGGCGCCTTTCGGGGTGTTCATGCCGCCTGCCGGGCCTGCCGCCCGAGCAACAGGTCGCGCGCCACGCACGCCACATGAGCGCCCTGGAAGCGCGCGCCCGCCAGCTCGTTCGCGCTGGGTTGCCTGTCGCCGCCTTGCCCATCGTCGGCGATGGTCGACGCTCCATAGGGGCTGCCACCCGTCACCTCGTCCATGCGGTTCTGCCCCTTGAAGCTGTACGGCAGCCCGACGATGAGCATGCCCAGGTGCAGCAGCGGCACATGGCTCGTGAGCAGCGTGGCCTCCTGCCCGCCGTGCTGCGAGCCCGTGGAGGTGAACACGCTGCCCACCTTGCCGACCAGCGCATCCCGCGCCCACAGCCCGCCTGCCTGGTCGATGAAGTTCTTCATCTGCGCTGCCATCGTGCCGAAGCGCGTGGGCGTGCCGAAGATGATTGCGTCGTACTCCACCAGCTCCTCGACGCGTGCAACGGGCGCGGGCTGCGCCAGCTTGTAGCGCGCCCGCTCGGCCACCTGCGGCGGCACCAGCTCGGGCACGCGCTTGAGCCGGGCCTCTGCCCCAGCCACTTCGGCGCCCTCGCGCACCGCGCGCGCCAGGGCTTCCACGTGGCCGTACGACGAGTAGTACAGCACCAGCACACGGGGTCGGATCGTCATGTGGTTTCCTCCATGCAGGTTTGACGGGCGCACTTTGAGCCATGAAGCCGATCGACGGAAGCCACATAATTTCGACCCAAACGATCGATAGAGTGGATCAGTGATCGACACCTTGACCCTGGGCCAGTTGCGCACCTTCGTGGCCATCGCCGAAGCGGGCGGCTTCCGTGCCGGGGCGGCGCGGCTTCGGCGTGCGCAATCGGCAGTGAGCCATGCCGTGGCCAGCCTGGAGGCCGAGCTCGACATCACGCTGTTCGACCGCCGCGGGCGGCGCCCGGTGCTCACGCCGGCTGGCATCGCGCTGCTGGAAGACGCGCGCGCCGTCTTGCTCAAGGTCGACACCATGCGTGCACGTGCGCAGGGCGTCGGCATGGGGCTCGAGCTCGAGTTGCCCGTGGTCGTCGATACGTTGTTTCCGTTGCCGCTCGTCGGCAAGGCCTTACTCGCCGTGCACCAGCGCTATCCCGGCGTGCGCGCGCAGTTGCAGGTGGCGCCCCTGGGGGGCCCGCTCGTGGCGTTGCTGGACGGCCGCTGCGCGCTGGCGGTGACAGTCGGCGACGAACTGAACGATCCCCGGCTGACCAAGGAGCCGCT
This sequence comes from Piscinibacter defluvii, assembly GCF_004011805.1. Classification (GTDB taxonomy): domain Bacteria; phylum Pseudomonadota; class Gammaproteobacteria; order Burkholderiales; family Burkholderiaceae_C; genus Piscinibacter; species Piscinibacter defluvii. Next base: position 72,837 of record NZ_RCHJ01000023.1, on the reverse strand, counting down.
GGGTACCGTCGCCGTCGTGCCCGTCGTTGCTGCGAGCCACGCGCTCGCCGACCGCATTCGCCCGCGCGCACGCCTGCGGCTCGAAGACATCACCGAACACCTGCAGATCGTGCTGAGCGACCCGACGCCGATGTCGACGGGGCGTGACTTCAACGTGCTTTCGCCGCAGACCTGTCGCGTCGGCACGCAGGAAGCCAAGCTGGCCCTCATCGAGGCCGGCCTCGGCTGGGGCCGGCTGCCGCTGTGGACTGTGAAGAAGGCACTCGACGAAGGGCGGCTCGTGAAGCTTCCTTCGCGCAGCCTCGGGGCGGCGGGCGAGTCGCGCGAGCAGGCGTACGTGGTGCACCGGCGCGACCGGGTGCGCGGTCCTGCGGCGACCGCGCTGCGCGACGAACTGCTGGCGCGGCACGCAGCGGTTCGCGGCGCTTGAGGCGCGGCCGCTTCCGTTCAGCCTTCGAACAGGACCTACGCGCATCGCCGCTTCATGCGTCGCGAGAGGTTTGCCGGTACGCAGCTACGGCAGCTCTGGCAGGCATATCCCGGGCCCGGCGACGGCGTGACCGCTTATTTGGACGGATCCTGCTGGCGTCAACGACTTGACGATCCCGAAGAGAACTGCCGGCTGGGCAAGGCCGGGACAAGTCGCGCACCGCGCAATGGTTCCTGTGTGCCGTTCGGGCATCCCCACTGTGGCCGTTCGTAAGCAACCGCTTGTGGCCGTCCATGGCCCTCCAGAACGGCCCTGGCGGCCTTGGCCACGCTCGGCTGCCACGCGGCGTGCCGCCATCGCGGATTGGTCGGTCGCTAGACTCGTGCGATGCCGCGCCGCGATGCACGCCACCATCACCACGTGTACGTCGTCGAACTGTCCGACCGGGTGTGGAACGAGGCGAGCTTCCGCAAGGCGAACCCGGATTGGCAGCTCGGCAAGCCGTTCGTCTACGTCGGCATGACCGGGCTCGACCCCGATCTGCGCTTCGACAAGCACAAGGCCGGCATTCAGGCCAATCGATTCGTCCGTGAGTACGGGCTGCGCCTGCTGCCGCACCTGTACGAGGTCTACAACCCGATGCCGTACGAGGCCGCGCGAGAGATGGAAGTGGAGCTCGCGATCGGCTTGCGCGAGGCGGGCTACGGCGTGTGGCAGGCCTGAGCGAGGGCCCCGCGTGACGGTGCACCGTGCATCCCTGCACCGGTGCTTCGCGAACAGCGGCTCCCGGCCGCGAGGCGACTCCAATGTCATGCAATCGAACGCACAGGCGCGTGAGGGCCCGCGCCCGCGCCGGACGCGCCGGCACGCGGCCTTGTCCCACACGGTCGTAGGCGCCGGCCGACAGCGGCACGCCGTCGGCGCCGACATCCGCCGTGCCGACCCGGTCCTAGATTGGTGGAGCACTGAACCCCTCGTCCCGCCACGAAAGGACCCTTCCATGAACCGCTCGCTCAAGCTCCTGCTCGCCGCCGTCCCGTTTGCGCTGCTCGCCGCCTGCGGCGGCGGCAACGACAACGCCGACGACCGGCTCGACCTCGCCGACCCCAAGATCCGCCTGGTGCACGCCATCCCGCTCGCCCCCGAGGTGACGCTGTACCGCCAGGACCAGACCGTCGCGCCCGAGCTGAGCGGCCTGGCCTACAAGGACGCCTCGCCCTACGTGGAGATCGGTACCGACACCTTCCGCTGGGACGTGAAGACCACGAGCGCGCCCGCGCTGACGGTGGGCAGCGTGACCTTCGACGCCGGGCGCGGCAACAAGTACACGCTGCTCGCCGTGCCGGGCAGCGGCTCGCTGACCGACGTGGTGATGATCGACGACCCCTACAACAAGGGCATCGTCTCCGACAACGCCCGCGTGCGCCTGTTCAACGCCTCGTTCAACGCCGCCGCGCTGGACGTGTACCTGAGCGCCCCGGGCGCCGACCTGGCCACGCAGCCCCCCACCTTCGCGGCGGTGAACTACAAGGTGGCGGTGCCCGAATCGGGCCAGGACTCGCGCGAACTCGAGGGCGGCAACTACCAGCTGCGGCTGACGACCGCCGGCACCAAGGACGTGATCTTCAGCGCCAACGTCAACCTGGCGAAGAATGCCGACTGGTTGCTCGCCACCGTGCCGGCCAGCGTCAGCCCGAACGACGTGAAGGTGCTGGTGGTGCAGGCCGACGACGGCGAACCGGCCATCGAGCTGTCGGATGCGCCGTGAGGCGCTCCGGCGGTGGGCGAGATCAGATCGCCATCTTCTCCCGCACGCCGTCGCGCGCCATGTCGGCGCCGCGGCCGCGGGCGACGATCTCGCCGCGCTCCATCAGCAGGTACTGGTCGGCCAGCTCGGCGGCGAAGTCGTAGTACTGCTCCACGAGCACGATGGCCATGGTCTTGCGGTCGGCCAGCATGCGGATCACGCGGCCGATGTCCTTGATGATGCTGGGCTGGATGCCCTCGGTCGGCTCGTCGAGGATCAGCAGCTTCGGGCCCGCGGCGAGCGCGCGCGCGATCGCGAGCTGCTGCTGCTGGCCGCCGGAGAGGTCGCCGCCGCGGCGGTTCAGGAACTGCTTGAGGATGGGGAACAGCTCGAACAGCTCGGCCGGGATCGGCGTGCCGCCGCTCTTGTAGGCCAGCCCCATGCGCAGGTTCTCCTCGACCGTCAGGCGGCCGAAGATCTCGCGGCCCTGCGGCACGTAGCCTACGCCGCGGCGCACGCGCTCGTAGGGCGTCAGGCGCGTGATGTCCTGGCCGTCGAGCTTGATCGTGCCGGTCTTGACCGGCACCACGCCCATCAGGCTCTTCAGCAGCGTGGTCTTGCCCACGCCGTTGCGGCCGAGCACCACCGTCACCTCGCCCACCTTGGACTCGAAGCCGAGGTTGCGCAGGATGTGCGAGCCGCCGTAGTACTGGTTGATGCCGTCGACGCTGAGCATGCTCACCTTCCGAGGTAGACCTCGACGACCTTCTCGTTCGCCTGCACGTCGGCGAGCGAGCCCTCGGCCAGCACACTGCCCTCGTGCAGCACCGTGACCTTCTTGCTCGGCTTGCCCTGCGTCAGCTCGCCGATGAACTTCATGTCGTGCTCCACCACCACCAGCGAATGGCTGCCCTCGAGCGAGAGGAACAGCTCGGCGGTGCGCTCGGTCTCCTCGTCGGTCATGCCGGCCACGGGTTCGTCGAGCAGCAGCAGCTTCGGGTCCTGCATCAACAGCATGCCGATCTCGAGCCACTGCTTCTGGCCGTGGCTGAGCAGCCCGGCGGTGCGCTGCGCGGCCTCCTTCAGGTGGATCAGCGTCAGCACCTCGCCGATGCGGTCGAGCTGCGTCGGCGTGAGGCGGAAGAACATCGAGGCCCGCACGCCGTGGTCGGTCTTGAGCGCCAGCTCGAGGTTCTCGAACACCGTCAGGTGCTCGAAGACCGTGGGCTTCTGGAACTTGCGGCCGATGCCGATGGTGGCGATCTCGTTCTCGCGCAGGCGCAGCAGGTCGATGGTCGAGCCGAAGAAGGCCTTGCCGGCATCCGGCCGGGTCTTGCCGGTGATCACGTCCATCATGGTCGTCTTGCCGGCGCCGTTCGGGCCGATGATGCAGCGCAGCTCGCCGGCGCTGATCGACAGGCTGAGCGCGTTGAGCGCCTTGAAGCCATCGAAGCTGACGGTGATGTCGTCGAGGTAGAGGATGGCGCCGTGCGTGACGTCGAGTTCGCCGGTGACGACGCGGCCGTAGCTCGCGCCGCCGGACACCGCCTTCTGCGCGACGATCTTCTCGTGTTCGGCGCGGATCTGCGCGCCGGCCTTCATCAGGTCCGGCGTCACGAGCGCACCTCCTTCTTCGCGCGCCGCAGCAGCCCGACGATGCCGTGCGGCAGGAACAGCGTCACCGCGATGAACATCGCGCCCAGCACGTAGAGCCAGAACTCCGGGAAGTACTGCGTGAACACGCTCTTGCCGCCGTTGACGACGAAGGCGCCGAGGATCGGCCCGACCAGCGTGCCGCGCCCGCCCACCGCGGCCCAGATCGCCATCTCGATGCTCGCCGCCGGGCTCATCTCGCTCGGGTTGATGATGCCCACCTGCGGCACGTACAGCGCACCGGCGATGCCGCACATCACCGCCGAGATGACCCAGATGGTCAGCTTGTAGCGGATCGGGTCGTAGCCCGTGAACATCACGCGGCTCTCGGCGTCGCGGATGGCCTGCAGCACGCGGCCGAACTTGCTGCCCACCAGCCACCGCGCCATCAGGTAGAAGCCGATCAGCGTGAGACCGGTGATCACGAACAGCAGCATGCGCATCTGCGGCGTGGCGATCGGGATGCCGAGGATGCGCTTGAAATCGGTGAAGCCGTTGTTGCCGCCGAACCCGGTCTCGTTGCGGAAGAACAGCAGCATCGCGGCGAAGGTCATCGCCTGGGTGATGATGGAGAAGTACACGCCCTTGATGCGCGAGCGGAAGGCGAAGTAGCCGAACACGAAGGCCAGCAGCCCCGGCGCGAGCACCACCATCGCGAGCTGGAAGCCGAAGCTGTCGCTGAACACCCAGTGCCAGGGGAACTCCTTCCAGTTCAGGAACACCATGAAGTCCGGCATGTCGGACTGGTACTGCCCGTCGCGGCCGATCTGGCGCATCAGGTACATGCCCATCGCGTAGCCGCCGAGCGCGAAGAACAGGCCGTGGCCGAGCGAGAGGATGCCGGTGTAGCCCCAGATCAGGTCCATCGCCAGCGCGCAGATCGCGTAGCACATGATCTTGCCCACCAGCGCGACGGCGAAGTCGCTCATGTGGAGCACATGGCCCTCGGGCACGACGAGGTTGAGCACCGGCGCGAGCACGACCACGGCCAGCAGCGCGGCCAGCACGCCGAACCAGCTGGACAGCGAGAGGAAGCGCGTGGCCGGCACCGGCGCGGCGGAGGCGGGCAGGACGGCACTCATGCTTCGGCGCTCCGGCCCTTCATGGCAAAGATCCCCTGTGGTCGCTTCTGGATGAAGATCACGATGAAGACGAGCACCATGATCTTGGCCAGCACCGCGCCGGCCCAGCCCTCCAGCAGCTTGTTCAGCACACCCAGGCCGAGCGCCGCGTAGACCGTGCCGGCGAGCTGCCCCACGCCGCCGAGCACCACGACCAGGAACGAGTCGACGATGTAGCTCTGCCCCAGGTCGGGCCCGACGTTGCCGACCTGCGACAGCGCACAGCCGGCCAGCCCGGCGATGCCCGAGCCGAGCCCGAAGGCGTAGGTGTCCACCTTGGCCGTATCGACGCCCACGCAGGCGGCCATGCGGCGGTTCTGCGTCACGCCGCGCACGAACAGGCCAAGCCGGGTGCGCGCGATCAGCAGCGCCATGCCGGCCAGCACCAGCGCCGCGAACACGATGATCGCGATGCGGTTGTAGGGCAGCGTCAGGTTGCTCATCACCTGCAGTCCGCCGGACAGCCAGGCCGGGTTCTCCACCGGCACGTTCTGCGCGCCGAACAGCGAGCGCACGCCCTGCATCAGCACCAGGCTGATGCCCCAGGTGGCCAGCAGCGTCTCGAGCGGGCGGCCGTAGAGCCAGCGGATCACGCTGCGCTCCATCGCCGCGCCGACCAGCGCCGAGGCCAGGAAGGAGGCCGGGATCGCCACCAGGATGTAGGCGTCGAACAGCCCGGGCAGCCAGCTGCGGAACAGGTTCTGCACCAGGTAGGTGGCGTAGGCCCCGATCATGATCAGCTCGCCGTGCGCCATGTTGATCACGCCCATCAGGCCGTAGGTGATGGCCAGGCCGAGCGCGGCGAGCAGCAGGATGGAGCCGAGCGAGATGCCGGTGAACACCACGCCGGCGCGTTCGCCCCAGGCGAGCTTCGCGCGGATGGCTTCCAGCGCACGCGACAGCGCCGCGCGCACCTCCGGGTCGGTCTCGGCGTCGGGCGCGAGGCGCTCCTGGATCAGGCTCGCGACGCTCGCCTGCCCGCTGCCGGCCAGCGCCGCCACGGCCTCCAGGCGCCGGGCCTTGTCCGGCGCGGCAACCAGGATGGTCGCGCGCATGCGATCCAGCGCTTGCTTCAGCGCCGCGTCGCTCTCGGCCGCGTAGGCCTTGTCGATCAGCGGCAGCTGCGCTTCCTCGAGCGACTCCTTCTGCAGCTCGGCGATGCCGGCGCGGCGCGTGGCCAGGTCGGGCGAGAACAGCTGCAGCGCGGCACGCGCCGCGTTCAGCGCACCGCGCACGCGGTTGTTGTTGACGACGTCTTCCGCCTCGGCCGGCAGCGTGGCCGGCGCACCGGTGGCGGCGTCGACGGCCTTGTCGTCGCGCACCACGAAGACCTGCTCGCCGGCCACCTTGACCGCATCGTCGAGCAGCGCCTGCACGAACTCGCCGAGCCCCGGCGCCCCGTCGGCGGCAGCCGCGTTCAGCGCCGCGATGCGCTCATCGCTGTCGCCGTCGGCAATGGCCCTGGCCTGCGCGGCGGTGAGGGCATGCGCCACCCAGGGCGCACACAGCAGCAGACAGCAGAGAACGAGGCGTCGAAGCATGGAGATCGGGCGAGCAAGATGTGGGCCGGGCGCAGCCCGCCCGCGCCATCGAGTGGACGCCGCGGATCCGGCTTCGCCGGTCCGCTGGCGTCGCCCCCCTTCGAGGGGGGAGCGCCGTCAAGGCGCTCGGGGGGTCACTTCTTCTCAGGAACGTTCTTCTTGTCCTTGTTCTCCGGGATGAAGTCGCTCCACGGGTCGGCCACGACCGGGCCCTTGGTCTTCCACACCACGTTGAACTGGCCGTCGGCCTTCACCTCGCCGATGAACACCGGCTTGTGCAGGTGGTGGTTCTCCTTGTCCATCGTGGACGTGAAGCCGCCCGGCGCCGGGAAGGTCTGGCCGGCCATCGCGGCGATCACCTTGTCGGTGTCGGTGGACTTGGCCTTGGTGACCGCCTGGGCCCACATGTGGATGCCGATGTAGGTGGCCTCCATCGGGTCGTTGGTCAGCGGCTTGTCCTTGTGGCCGGGGATGTTCTTGGCCTTGGCGTAGTCGCTCCACTGCTTCACGAACGCGGTGTTGGCCGGGCTCTTGATCGACATGAAGTAGTTCCACGCCGCCAGGTGGCCCACGAGCGGCTTGGTGTCCACGCCGCGCAGCTCTTCCTCACCCACCGAGAAGGCCACCACCGGCACGTCGGTCGCCTTCAGGCCCTGGTTGCCGAGCTCCTTGTAGAAGGGCACGTTGGAGTCGCCGTTGATGGTCGAGACCACCGCCGTCTTCTTGCCTTCGCTGGCGAACTTCTTGATCTTGGCGATGATGCTCTGGTAGTCGGAGTGCCCGAACGGGGTGTACTCCTCCATGATGTCGGCCTCGGCCACGCCCTTGCTCTTCAGGAAGGCGCGCAGGATCTTGTTGGTCGTGCGCGGGTACACGTAGTCGGTGCCCAGCAGCACCCAGCGCTTGGCCGAGCCGCCGTCCTTGCTCATCAGGTACTCGACGGCGGGGATGGCCTGCTGGTTCGGCGCGGCGCCGGTGTAGAACACGTTCTTCGAGAGCTCCTCGCCCTCGTACTGCACCGGGTAGAACAGCAGCGAGTTGGTCTCCTCGAACACCGGCAGCACCGACTTGCGGCTCACCGAAGTCCAGCAGCCGAACACCGCGGCCACCTTGTCCTGCGTGATCAGCTGCTTGGCCTTCTCGGCGAAGAGGGGCCAGTTCGAGGCCGGGTCGACGACCACCGGCTCGAGCTTCTTGCCGAGCACGCCGCCCTTGGCGTTGATCTCGTCGATCGTCATCAGCGCCACGTCCTTCAGCACGGTCTCGGAGATGGCCATGGTGCCGGACAGCGAGTGCAGGATGCCGACCTTGATGGTGTCGGCGGCACGCGCCATCTCGGTCAGGCCCAGCGCGCAGGCGGCGGCGCCGAGGGCGATGAGGGTCTTGCCGGCGAGGCGACGGGAAAGTTTCATGGGCGGTTGCTCCTGGTTGGGATGCACACAGGTTAGGTTGACCCCTCGCCGGGGCCAATACGCAAGGTGGCGTAGGCTGCGGGCACGGGCCGGAACCTGCGGCGGTGCGCAGGATCCATCCCGGCAACCCGCACGCAACCAGACCACCTGCCCATGAGCGCCCTGCACGCCATCGTCGCCGCGACCGACCTGTCCACGCCCGCGGCCGACGCCGCGGAGCGCGCCGCGCTGCTGGCGCAGGCGGCCGGCGCGAGGCTGACCCTTGTGCACGCCCTCAGCACGAGCGCGCTCGAGGAACTGCGTCGCGGGCTGGAGGGCGGCGACGCGGCCGCCGCCACGCTGCAGGACGATGCGCGCGCGCGGCTGCACGAGCAGGCCGCCGCGTTGGCCCGGCGCCATGGGCTGGCGGTCGACGCGGAGCTGGCGCTGGGGAACCCGGTCGAGGCGGTCGGCCACGCGGCCGAACGCACCGGCGCCGACCTCGTGGTCACCGGCACGCGCGGCGCCGGCCTGCTGCGCGGGGTGGTGATCGGCTCGACGGCCGAGCGCATCGCGGCGCGCTCCGCGCGGCCGGCGCTGATGGTGCGCCGGGCGCCCGCGCAGGCCTACCGGCGCGTGCTGGTGGCGCTGGACTTCTCGCCCTGCAGCGCGGCGCTGCTGGCGCTGGCCGCACGCGTGGCGCCCGCGGCGGAACTGGTGCTGCTGCACGCCGTCGAACTGCCCTTCGAGAGCCGGCTGCGCACTGCGGGCGTGGCCGACACCACGCTCGCGCAGTACCGCGAGCGGATGCGCCGGGAGGCGCGCGCGCGGCTGGAGGCGCTGGCCGCCGCGGCGGGCCTGGCCGCGGCGCGCACCGGCTTCGCCACGCCCGACGGCGCCGACCCGTGGATGCAGATCGTGCAGGCCGAACGGGCACAGTCCTGCGACCTGGTCGCCATCGGCCGCCAGGGCCGCAGCACGCTGCAGGACCTGCTGCTCGGCAGCACCACGCGCACGGTGATGGCCGAGGGCAGCGCCGACGTTCTCGTGGCGCCGCAGCCCGCGGCGTGACGCGGCGCCTCGCGTCCCGGCCGGTGCCCCGGCGCGCCGGCGGGGCGGGTGGGCCTTCCTAGAATCGCCCGCCATGCCGCTGCTGCTGATCCTGCTGCTGCCCTTCGTCGGCGCCGTCGTCGCGGCGCTGCTGCCGACCAATGCGCGCAACCTCGAGTCGTCGTGGGCGGCCGCGGTGGCGCTCGCCGTGGCGGTGCCGCTGGCATTGCTCTACCCCGAGGTGGCCTCGGGCACGGTGCTGAGCGAACGCCTCGCCTGGCTGCCCAGCCTGGGGCTGGACATCGTGGTGCGCCTCGACGGCTTCGCCTGGATGTTCGCGATGCTGGTCAGCGGCATGGGCCTGCTGGTGGTGGTCTACGCGCGCTACTACCTCTCGCCGGAGGACCCGGCGGCGCGCTTCTACTCGCTGCTGCTCGGCTTCATGGGCGCGATGCTCGGCGTGGTGGTGTCGGGCAACCTGGTGCAGCTGGTGGTGTTCTGGGAACTGACCAGCGTGTTCTCGTTCCTGCTGATCGGCTACTGGACGCACCGCAAGGACGCCCGCCGCGGCGCGCGCATGGCCTTCACCGTCACCGCCACCGGTGGGCTGGCGCTGCTGGCCGGCGTGCTGCTGATCGGCCACATCGCCGGCAGCCACGAGCTCGACGTGGTGCTGGCCGCCGGCGAGGCGGTGCGTGCCCATGCGCTCTACCCGCTCGCGCTCGGCCTGGTGCTGCTGGGCGCGCTGACCAAGAGCGCGCAGTTCCCGTTCCACTTCTGGCTGCCGCATGCGATGGCCGCGCCCACGCCGGTGTCGGCCTACCTGCACTCGGCGACGATGGTGAAGGCCGGCGTGTTCCTGCTCGCGCGGCTGTGGCCGGTGCTGGCCGGCAGCGAGGCCTGGTTCTGGATCGTCGGCGGCGCGGGCCTGGCGACGCTGCTGCTCGGTGCCTACGCGGCGATGTTCCAGAACGACCTGAAGGGCCTGCTGGCGTATTCGACCATCAGCCACCTCGGGCTGATCACGCTGCTGCTCGGGCTGAACAGCCCGCTGGCCGCGGTGGCGGCGGTCTTCCACATGATGAACCACGCGACCTTCAAGGCCTCGCTGTTCATGTCGGTGGGCATCATCGACCACGAGACCGGCACACGCGACATGCGCCGCCTCGACGGCCTGTTCCGCGCCATGCCCGTCACCGGCACGCTGGCCATCGTGGCCTGCGCGGCGATGGCCGGCGTGCCGCTGCTCAACGGTTTCCTCTCCAAGGAGATGTTCTTCGCCGAGACGGTGTTCGTCACGGCGCACCCGTCGGTGGAGATCCTGCTGCCGGCGGCGGCCACGCTGGCCGGCGTGTTCGCGGTGGTGTACTCGCTGCGCTTCGGTCACGACGTGTTCTTCGGCCCCACCTCGGGCGATTGCCCGCGCCAGCCGCACGAGCCGGTGCACTGGATGCGCGTGCCGGTTGAGCTGCTGGTGCTGGCCTGCGTGGTGGTGGGCACGCTGCCGGCCTGGTCGATCGGGCCGATGCTCGCCACGGCGGCCACGCCGGTGGTCGGCGGCAGGCTGCCCGACTACAGCCTCGCGCTGTGGCACGGCTTCAACGAGCCGCTCGTGATGAGCCTAGTGGCCAGCGCCGGCGGCGTGCTGGTGTACCTGCTGTTCGCCGAGCGGCTGCGCCGGCGCACCCGGCGTGGCGCGGCGCTGATCGGCGCGCTGGATGGCCAGCGCCTGTTCCACGCCACACTCGCGCTGGCCAGCGACCTGGCGCGCCGCGCCGTGCGCTGGCTGGGCACGCGGCGGCTGCAGCCGCAGCTGCTGATGATGTTCGTGATCGCCGGCCTGGCCGGCCTCGGCTCGGCGCTGATCGTGCCGCTCGCCTGGGGCGACCGCGCGCGCGTGCCGGCCACGCCGGAGTTCGTGGCGCTGTGGCTGATCGCCGGCGCCTGCGCCATCGGTGCGGCCTGGCAGGCCAAGTTCCACCGCCTCGCTGCGCTGACCCTGCTGTCGGTGGTCGGCCTGGTGCTGTGCATCACCTTCGCCTGGTTCTCCGCGCCCGACCTCGCGCTCACGCAGCTCGCCGTGGAGGTGGTGACCATGGTGCTGTTCCTGCTCGGCCTGCGCTGGATGCCCAAGCGCGTCGAGGAAGACGACCCGCGCACCACGCTGCGTGCCCGCTGGCGGCGCCGGCGCGACCTGGTGCTGGCGCTGCTGGTCGGCGTCGGGCTGTCGGTGCTCTCGTATGCGCTGCTGACGCGCCATGCGCCGCTGTCGATCTCGCCCTTCTTCCTCGAGAACGCGCTGCCCGGCGGCGGCGGCACCAACGTGGTCAACGTGATGCTGGTCGACTTCCGCGCCTTCGACACGCTGGGCGAGATCACCGTGCTGGGCATCGTCGGCATCACCGTCTATGCGCTGCTGCGGCGCTTCCGCCCGCCGCAGGAGGTGATCGACCGGCCGGCGCAGCAGCGTGTCATCCCCGCCAGCGCGGTGAGCGACCTGCAGAGCGAGGGTGAGGGCGAGGCCGCGCAGCGTTACCTCGAGGTGCCGGCGGTGCTGGTGCGGCTGCTGCTGCCGGTGGCCTTCGTGTTCGCGTTCCATCTCTTCATGCGCGGCCACAACGAGCCGGGCGGTGGCTTCGTCGCCGGGCTGGTGGTGGCGATCGCCTTCATCGCGCAGTACATGGTCGGCGGCACGCGCTGGGTGGAGGCGCGCCTGCGCCTGCTGCCACCGCGCTGGATCGCCTTCGGCCTGGCCGCCGCGCTGGCCACCGGGCTGGGCTCGCTGGCGCTGGGCTACCCCTTCCTGACCACGCACACCGCCCATGTGCACTGGCCGCTGGTCGGCGAGGTGCACCTGCCCACTGCCGCGCTGTTCGACCTCGGCGTGTTCGCCGTGGTGGTCGGCTCCACGCTGCTGCTGCTGACGGCCATCGCGCACCAGTCGCTGCGCGCGCGCCGCCAGCAGGCCGCCGCCGACGATCACGAGGAGCAGGCCTGATGGAGATGATCATCTCGCTCGCGGTGGGCGTGCTGGCCAGCGCCGGCGTGTGGCTGGTGCTGCGCCCGCGGACCTTCCAGGTGCTGATCGGCCTGTCGCTGCTGTCCTACGCGGTCAACCTCTTCATCTTCAGCGTCGGCAGCCTGGCGATCGACGCCGAACCCATCGTCGCGCCCGGCGTGCCGGCCGACCTGGCGCACTACAGCGACCCGCTGCCGCAGTCGCTGGTGCTCACCGCGATCGTCATCGGCTTCGCCACCACGGCGCTGTTCCTGGTCGTGCTGCTGGCGCTGCGCGGCCTGTCCGGCGGCGACCATGTCGACGGCGAGGAGGAGGCGCCATGACGCTGCCCTTCGGCCCCGAGCACCTGGTGGTCGCGCCGGTGCTGCTGCCGTTGGCCACCGCCGCGCTGATGCTGCTGCTCGGCGAAGGCCGGCGCGGCCTGAAGGCGGTGCTCAACCTGGCCTCGGCGGCGCTCGGCCTGGCGTTCGCGGTGGCGCTGCTGCTGCGCGTGGACGCGGCGTCGGCACCGTCGGCCTTCGCCGTCTACCTGCCGGGCAACTGGCCGGTGCCCTTCGGCATCGTGCTGGTGGCCGACCGGCTCTCGGCGCTGATGGCGGTGCTCGCCGGCGCGGTGGGCCTGGCCGCGCTGCTCTACGCGCTGGCGCGCTGGCAGCACGCCGGCGTGTACTTCCACGTGCTGTTCCAGCTGCAGCTGATGGGCCTGTACGGCGCCTTCCTGACCGCCGACCTGTTCAACCTGTTCGTCTTCTTCGAGGTGCTGCTGGCGGCCAGCTACGGGCTGCTGCTGCACGGCGGGGGCATGGCGCGGGTGCGCGCCGGGCTGCACTACATCGCCATCAACCTGGTGGCCTCGCTGCTGTTCCTGATCGGCGTGGCGGTGCTGTACGGCGTGACCGGCACGCTGAACATGGCCGACATCGCCCACAAGCTGCCGCTGGTGCCGGCCAGCGACCGCGGCCTGCTGCACGCCGGCGCGGCCATCCTGGCGGTGGCCTTCCTCGCCAAGGTGGCGGTCTGGCCGCTGAACTTCTGGCTGCCGCCGGCCTACGCCGCGGCCAGCGCGCCGGCCGCGGCGGTGTTCGCCATCCTCACCAAGGTCGGCGTCTACGCGCTGCTGCGGCTGTGGACGCTGTGCTTCCCGGCCAGCGCCGGCGCCTCGGCCGGCTTCGGCGGCGAGGTGATGGTGTGGGGCGGCCTGGCCACGCTGGCCTTCGGCGCCGTCGGCATGCTGGCCGCGCAGCAGTTCGCGCGGCTGGCCGGCTTCAGCGTGATCGCCTCGTCGGGCACGCTGGTGGCGGCGATCGGCTTCGGCCAGCCGGCGCTGACCGGCGGCGCGCTGTTCTACCTCGCCACCTCCACGCTCGCCAGCGCGGCAATGTTCCTGCTCGTCGAGCTGCTCGAGCGCAGCCGGCAGGTCGAGCTCGGCCCGGCGCAGCTCGACGACGGCAACGACGCGCTGCCGGTGTTCTTCGACGCCGAGCCGCCGCCGAGCACCAACCTCGACGACAACGAGGAAGCGCTGATCGGCCGCGCCATCCCCGCCGCGCTGGCCTTCCTCGGCGTCTCGTTCACCGTCTGCGCGCTGGTGGTGGCCGGGCTGCCGCCGCTGGCCGGTTTCGTCGCCAAGCTGGCGATGCTGACCACGCTGCTGGAGATCGGCTCGGGCCGCAGCTGGGCGCTCTTCGGGCTGCTGATCGCCTCCGGCCTGCTGGCCGCCACGGCGCTGATGCGCGTGGGCATCCGCCACTTCTGGACCGCCGGCGACGCCCCGGCGCCACGGCTGCGCGTCGCCGAGACGCTGCCGGTGGCGGCGCTGGTGGCGGCGCTGGTCGCGCTGGTGCTGCACGGCGAGGCCATGCTCGGCTACACGCGCGAGGCCGCGCAGGCGCTCCACGAGCCGCAGCGCTACATCGACGCGGTGCTGGGCACGCGCCCGGTGTTGCGCGCCGCGGGAGCCGCGCCATGAAGCGCTGGCTGCCCTCGCCCTGGCTCTCGCTCGGCCTGTTCGGCGGCTGGCTGCTGCTGACGCGCAGTACCAGCCCCGGCCAGCTGCTGCTCGGCCTGCTGGTGGCGGTGGTGATGCCGCTGCTGGCGCAGCCGCTGCGCCCGCGGCCCGGGCCGCTGCGGCGCATCGGCGTGCTGGTGCGGCTGATCCTGCGCGTCGGCCGCGACGTGCTGCGCTCGGCGCTCGACGTGGCGCGCGGCGTGCTGCGCTCGCGCCGCCAGCCGCCGCGCGGCACCTTTGTCGTCGTGCCGCTGGCGCTGCGCGACGAACACGCGCTGGCCGCGCTGGCGATGATCACCGCCGTGGTGCCCGGCACCGTGTGGTGCGAGCTGGCACCCGACCGCAGCGCGCTGCTGATGCATGTGTTCGATCTCGACGACGAGGCGGCCTTCCTCGCCCACTTCCGCACCGACTACGAGATGCCGCTGAAGGAGATCTTCGAATGAGCCCCTTCCTCGCCCTGGCGATCGACGCGACGCTGGTGCTGTACGTGCTGGCCATGGCCATCGGGCTGCTGCGCGTGGCGCGCGGCCCGAGCGCGCAGGACCGCGTGCTGGCGCTCGACTTCCTCTACATCGTCGGCATGCTGGTGATGCTGGTGCTGGCGGTCCGCTACGACAGCCGGATGTACTTCGAAGGCGCGCTGCTGATGGTGCTGTTCGGCTTCGTCGGCTCGGTGGCGCTGGCCAAGTTCCTGCTGCGCGGCGAGGCGATCGAATGATGCCGCCGCCGGCCGAGATCGCTGTCGCGCTGCTGCTGCTGGCCAGCGGCGCCGTGGTGCTGGTGGCCGCGCTGGGCCTGGCGCGCCTGCCCGACTTCTTCGCGCGCATGCATGCGCCGGCGCTGGCCTCCACGCTGGCGGCCTGGATCGTCACGTTGGCGTCGATCATCCACTTCAGCACCCGTGGCGGTGGACTCGCGCTGCACGTCTGGCTGGTGATCATCGTGCTGTCGATCACCGCGCCGGTGACCACCATCGTGCTGGCACGCGCCGCGCTGTTCCGGCGCCGCCAGGCCGGCGATGCGCTGCCGCCGCCGCTGGGCGGCCGGCTGTAGCGCAGCGGTCGTCAGCCGAACGCCAGCGCGGCCAGGCCGGCGATGACCGCGATGCACACGAGGTTGAGCACCAGGCCGCAGCGCATCATCGTGGCCTGGGGCACCTGCTCGGTGGCGAAGACGATCGCGTTGGGCGGCGTGGCCACCGGCAGCATGAAGGCGCAGGAGGCCGAGGCGGCGATGGCCGCCGCCAGCATGACCGGCGGCAGCCCGAGCGCCGAGGCCACGCCCATGAAGATGGGCACGAGCAGCGCGGCGCTGGCGGTGTTGCTGACCAGTTCGGTCAGGAAGACCACGAAGGTCACCACCGCGACGATCACCAGCCACGCCGGCACGCCCTGCACCTGCGCCACGACGGCATCGGCGAGCCAGCGGCTCGCTCCGCTGGCCGCCATGACCTCGCTGAGCGCGAGGCCGCCGCCGAACAGGAGCAGCACGCTCCAGTGCGCGTGCCGCTCCACCTGCGTCCAGCCGATCGCGCCGCCGGCCACCAGCGCGACGATCGCTGCCAGCGCCACCAGGCTGTCGATGTCGGCGGTGATGCCCAGCGCCCGCGCCAGCGGCGCGCCGGCCACCCAGCCGCCGGCCGTGAGCACGAAGACGGCGAGCGTCCAGCGCCGCGGCGCGGTCCACTCGAGCGGCTCGTCCTGCGCCAGCGCAATGTGTCCGGCCAGCCGCGGCCGCAGCAGCGCGTAGAGCACCGCGGCCATCAGCGGCAGCAGCACGAGCACCAGCGGCAGCCCGAAGGCAAGCCACTGCGTGAAGCCGATGCCGGCCTGCGCCGCCGCGATGGCGTTGGGCGGGCTCCCCACCAGGGTGCCGATGCCGCCGATGCTGGCGCTGTAGGCCACCCCGAGCAGCACGAAGGCCTGCTCACGCGCGCCCGGCGGCTCCCGGGCGTCGCCCGAAGCCAGCAGCGCGAGCGCCAGGGGCAGCATCATCGCCACCGTCGCGGTGTTGCTGATCCACATCGAGAGCAGCGCCGTCAGCACGAACAGCAGCGCCACGGCGCGCGCGCGCCGCCCGCCGGCCGCGCGCAGCATCGCCGCGGCGAGCGCGCGGTCCAGCCCCTGCTGCTGCAGCGCGGCGGCGAGCGCGAAGCTGCCGAGGAAGAGAAAGATCACCGGGTGCGCGAACGAGGCGAGCGCTCCACGCAGGTCCATCAGGCCGGCCAGCGCCGCCAGCAGCGGCACCAGCAGCGCGGTGACGCTCAGGTGCAGCGCCTGCGTCATCCACAGCCCGCCGATCAGCACGAACAGCGCCAGCCCGGCGCGCAGCGCCTCGGGCGGCGGCGCGGCAGCGTGCACGGCGGCGGCCGCGGCAATGCAGCCGAGCGCACGCCAGGGCAGCGCGAACGCCGGCGTCATGGCTCCTGCGCGGTGGACACGGCCACGTCGGTGCTGCCCTCCGCGAGCACGTGCTTGGTGACGCTGCCCAGCAGCAGGTCGACCGTGGCCGCGATGCCGTGCTTGCCGAGCACGACGAGGTCGCAGTCGAGCTCCTGTTCCTTCTCCACCAGGCGCAGCGAGGCGTCACCCTCGACCACGCAAGCCTGCCACTGCGCGGGCTTCAGGCCGGCCGCCGCGGCGAGGCGGTGCACCGCCTGCGTCGCATCGGCCCGCGCCTTGCGGCGGTAGGCCTCGATGGTGGCCGCATCGACGCCGGCGAAGCGCAGCTTCTCCCCAAAGGGCACCTCGAAGGCGCTGAACAGCACCAGCTGCGCATGCGGCGCGATGCGCCGCGCCAGCGCCAGCGCCTGGCCCGACCAGGGCGAGAAGTCCAGCGCCACCAGCACGCGCCGGTAGGGCTCGTGCGGGGTCTGGCGCACCACCAGCAGCGGGCGCGCCGTGCGGCGCAGCAGTCGCTCGGCGGTGGTGCCGAGCACCAGGCGGCGCAGGAAGCCGATGCCACGCGCGCCGAGCACGATCAGCCGCGCATCGAGCCGCTCGGCCTCGCGCAGGATCTCGTCCACCGGCGGCCCGGCCGTGACGCTGCAGGCCACCTCGACGTGGCGTGCCGCACCCAGCTCCGTGGCCAGCCGCTGGAGCTGCTCGCGGGCGTCGCCGGTCAGCTGCGCCTCGGGCGCGTTCGCCGCGCCCAGCCACTGGCGCAGGCTCGCCAGCGCCTCGCCCGGCAGCACGTGCAGCAGCGCCAGCGGCGCGCCCTTCGCATGCGCGATGCGTGCCGCGCGGTCGGCGGCGTGACGGGCGTGTGGGGAGAAGTCGGTGGCGGCGAGCACGGGGCCGGTGGGGTTCATGAGGTCGTCTCCTCTTGCCGGATCGCTTGCGCGAGATGGCGTGCCGCGTGGTCGGCGGCGTCGTCGAAGGGGTTGAGCACCGGTGCCACGCCGGCCTCGGCGAGCAGGCGCGCATGCAGTGCGTCACGCGCCGCGCCGGCCACGCGGCCGCGGTAGTGCACCGACTGCAAGGCATGCAGCAGCGCGCGGTTGGACTCCCACTGCGGCAGCGTCGTGATCACCCAGGGCGAGCGCGCGAGCGGCAGCGTCTCGAGGAACTGCGGATCCTCGCCGTCGCCGAACTCCACCGGCAGGCCCTGCGCGCGCAGCTCGCGCACCGCCTCCGGGTCGAAGTCCACCCCCAGCGCGTGCACGCCGGCGTCGCGCAACTGGCGCAGCAGGCGGCTGCCGTAGCGACCCAGGCCGAACACCACCGCCTGCGGCGGCCGGCCGTCGTCGTCTCGCGCCTCGGCAGCCAGCTCGCGCCACGGGCGCCTGCGCTCGAACACACCCAGCCAGGGTGCGAGGCGTTCGTACAGCGGCTGCGAGTACAGGATCATGTAGGTCGACGCCGTGATCGTCACCAGCCCCACCAGCGTGGTCAAGCCCAGCGCCGGCACGCCGACATGACCCAGCGTGATGCCCATGGCCACGAAGACGATCGAGAACTCGCTGATCTGCGCCACCGTCAGCCCGGCGAGGAAGCCGGTGCGCTTGCGGTATCCCATGACGCCCATGATGCCCATCACGATCAGCGGGTTGCCGATCAGCACGAACAGCGAGAGCACGGCCGCGGCGCCGAGTTCCGCGCCGAGCGTGGAGAAGTCCAGCCGCGCGCCCAGGTCGATGAAGAAGAACAGCAGCAGGAAGTCGCGCAGCCCCGTCAGCCGTGCGTTCATCGCCTCGCGGTAGGGCGTGGAGGCAAGCGAGAAGCCGGCCAGGAAGGCGCCGGCCTCCTTGCTGAAGCCGGCCCATTCGCCCAGCGCGGCCAGCGCCACGCCCCAGGCCACCGCGAACACCAGCAGCAGTTCCTGCGAGCGTGCCATCGCCGCCACCACGGCCGGCAGCACCCAGCGCATCAGCACCGCCAGCGCCGCAGCCGCCACGGCCACGCGCCAGGCCAGCGACAGCGCGACGTCGGCCAGCGAGGCGTCGCCGGCGCCACTGCGCAGCGCGCTCATGGCCATCATCGCGACCACCACCGCCAGGTCCTGCACGATCAGGAAGCCCACCGCGATGCGGCCGTGCAGGCTGTCGAGCTCGCGCTTGTCGGACAGCAGCTTGACGATGATGATGGTGCTGGAGAAGGTCAGCGCCACCGCGACGTAGATCGCGTCCATCAGCCCCTTGCCCAACGCCAGCAGCAACGCGAAGCCGATCACGATCGTGAAGGCCAGCTGCCCGAGGCCGGTGGCCAGCGCCACCGGGCCGATGTGGCGGATGTGGTGCAGGTCGAGCTTGAGGCCGACGGCGAACAGCAGCACCGCCACGCCCACCTGCGCGAGCAGGTCGACCTGGTCGTGCGCGCTGACGAGCCCGAAGCCGGCCGGCCCGACCGCAATGCCGACCACGATGTAGGCGATCAGTACCGGCTGGCGCAGCCGCACGAACAGCGCGCCGGCCAGGGCGCAGATCAGCAGCAGCAGGGCGAACTGTTCGAACGCGTTGTGCATGGCCGTGGCTCAGCCCCTCAGGTCCGGCGGCGGATCGGCCACGATCGCGCGGAGCAGGTCGCAGCGCGACACGAATCCCTCGGCGCGGCCGCCGGCGTGGGCGTCCACCGCACGGCGGACACCGGCTGCGCGGGCAGCGCATCCAGGCGGCGGCGTCGGCCGCTCATGCCGCAGGGAGGGGACATCGTCGCTGCTCCCCGTCAGGCCCCGGCCAGGTAGATCAGCGCCGCATTGATGCCATACGCGGCCACCAGGCCGACGCTGACCCAGCTGGCGACACGCAGCACCCGGCCCTGCGGCCGCATCACCAGGCCGACGATCACCAGCCCGGTCATCACCAGCGCGGTGGCGGCCGTGCCGGCGTGCGCGGTCGACACGTCCGCCAGCAGCGGCCCCGGCAGGTAGGCCAGGTCGTCGATCGCGAGGATGGTCAGGTTGAAGAGGTTGCTGCCGAGCAGGTTGCCGATCGCCATGTCGAGCGCGCCCAGGCGCAGCGCGGCCACGGTGACGGCCATCTCGGGCAGCGTGGTCACCAGCGCCATGAACACCGTGCCGACGAAGCTGCGCGACAGCCCGAGCGAGCGCGACAGCCCGTCGGCCACCTGCGGCAGCCAGCTGCCGGCGGCGAGCACCACCAGCGCCGCCGCGCCGAAGCGGCGCCACTCGCGCCGCACGTCCGCCTGCGCGGCCCGCTCGGGCGCCGCCGCCGCCACACGCCGGCGCGCCGACTGCTCGTGCGCGAACACGCTGCGCAGCGCGAGCAGGTACAGCGCCAGCAGCGCCGGGCTGTACAGGCCGATGCCGAGGAACTGCGGCGCCGCGCGGCCGGTGACCAGGCTCATCGCCACGAAGCCCAGCATCACCACGCCAAAGCCGGCCGACAGCAGATGCGTTTCGCTGGCCAGGTGGTACATGGGCTGGTGGCGCTGCAGCAGGTCGACGACGACGAGGAAGGCCAGGTTGACCACGCAGGCGCCGAGTGCGTTGCCCACCGCGAGGTTGGGCGCGCCCACCAGCGCCACCGCGCTCACGCCCGAAGCCAGCTCGGGCAGCGAGGTCACGGTGGCCAGCAGCGCCAGGCCGACCCAGCCGCGGCCCCAGCCGTGCGCCTCGGCCAGGGCGTCGGCGCTGCGGCTGAGCACGAAGCCGGCGCCGGCGATCAGCGCCGCGCAGAGCAGGAACTGCAGCACCAGCCCGACCAGCCCCATCACGCCGCCTCGTGGTGCGTGCCGCGCGTGCGGCGCACGACCAGCTTGCGCAGTTCCTCCGCCCACAGCACCAGGCTGGCCAGCGCCAGCAGCGGCAGCAGCGAGGCCGGCGGCAGCGGCACGGTGTGGAACAGCGTGTTCATCGCCGGCACGTACAGCACGGCCGCCTGCAGCGCCACGCTCAGCGTCAGGCCGCCGGCCAGCCAGCGGTTGCGCAGCAGCCGCGGGCCCAGGGCCGAGGCGGTGGCGCTCTGGCAATTGAGCACGTTGAACCAGGCGCACATGGCCAGCAGGGTGAAGGTCTCCGATCGCACCAGCATCTCGGGCGCCCCCTGCGAGATCCGCCAGGTGAACCAGCCGAAGGTCACGGCCGCGATCATCGGCGTCATCAGCGCCACGCGCGCCAGCAGCTCCGGGCCGAGCAGGCGGTCGTCGCGCGGCACGGGGTGGCGCCGCATCTCTTCGCCGTCGGGCGGATCGAGCACCAGGTTCACCGTCACCGTGCCTTCGGTGACGATGTTGATCCACAGGATCTGCACCGCCGCCAGCGGCAGCGGCAGGCCCGTCAGCAGGGCCAGCAGCAGCACCGCGAGCGCGGCCATCGAGGTGGCGAACAGGTACAGGATCACCTTCTTCAGGTTGCCGTAGACCACCCGGCCTTCCTCCACCGCGCCGACGATGGTGGCGAAGTTGTCGTCGGTGACGACGATCTTGGCCGCGCTCTTGGCCACCTCGGTGCCGGTGATGCCCATCGCCACGCCGACATCGGCGCGTGCCAGCGCGGGCGCGTCGTTGACGCCGTCGCCGGTCATCGCCACCACGTCGCCGCGCGCCTGCAGCGCCTCGACGATGCGCAGCTTCTGCGCCGGCTGCACACGCGCGAACACGGCAATGCCGGGCAGCTCGTCGCGCAGCTCGGCCTCGCCCATGCGCTCGAGCTCGGGGCCGTCGACCGCCCTGTCCGCCTCCCGCGCGATGCCCAGCTCGCGCGCGATCGCGAGGCCGGTGAGCTTGTGGTCGCCGGTCACCATCACCGCGCGGATGCCGGCACGGCGGCACTCGGCCACCGCCAGCTTCACCTCCTCGCGCGGCGGGTCGATCTGGCCGATCAGGCCGAGCAGGCGCACACGGCCGGCCAGCGCCTGGAAGCCGTCGGCCGGGTCGAGCGGATCGTCGTCGACCGCGCCGAAGGCGAGCACACGCAGCGCGCGTGCGGCCATGGCCTCGGCCTGGCGGCGCGCCGCGTTCAGCGTCGCATCGTGGGTCCCGTCGGCCAGGCGCAGGACGGCCTCGGGGGCGCCCTTGATGAACACATGGCGCGGCTGGCCGGCCAGGCGGTGCCGCGTGGCCATCAGCTTGGTGTCGGAGTCGAACGGCAGCTCGGCCTCGCGCGGCGCGTCGCGGCGCAGCGCCGCGAGCCCGATGCCGGCCTTGCCGGCCAGCACCAGCAGCGCCCCTTCGGTGGGGTCGCCGAGCACCGTCCAGGCGGTGCGTTCGTCTTCCGGCGGCAGCAGTTCGGCGTCGTTGCACAGCGCGGCGGCGGCGATCAGCTCGCGCAACGCGGCATCGTGCACGTCGGCCGGGCGGCCGTGCTCGAGCAGCGTGCCCTCGGGCGCATAGCCGATGCCGCCGGCCGCGATCTCGCGGTGCGCGCCGCCGGCGCCGGGCAGCCACAGCTCGACGGCGGTCATCTCGTTCTTCGTCAGCGTGCCGGTCTTGTCGCTGCAGATCACCGTGGTGGAGCCGAGCGTCTCCACCGCCGCGAGACGGCGGATGATCGCGCCGCGCGCGGCCATGCGCTGCATGCCCACCGCCAGCGCGATCGTCATCGCCACCGGCAGGCCCTCGGGCACCATCGAGACCATCTGGCTGATCGCCACCATCAGCACCTCGGCCAGCGGCAGCGCGCGCCACAGGCCGAGCAGCACGACGAGCACGAACAGCCCGAGCGCCGCCGCCGCCAGCGCGCGGCCGAACTGCTCGAGGCGCCGCTCCAGCGGCGTCCTGGGCTCCTCGGCACGTTCGGTCAGGCCGGCGATGCGGCCGACCTCGGTGTGGATGCCGGTGGCCACCACCACGGCCCGCGCACGCCCGGCGGTGACGTGCGTGCCGGAATAGACCATGTCGTGCCGGTCGGCCAGGCCCGTGGCCTCGGGCACCGCCGCCACCGACTTGACCACCGGCACCGATTCGCCGGTCAACGCGGCCTCGGCCACCTGCAGCTGCGCCTCCTCGACCAGGCGTGCGTCGGCGGCCACCGCGTCGCCGGCGGCCAGCAGCATCAGGTCGCCCGGCACCAGCTCGCGCGCTTCGAGCACCTGCTCGCGGCCGTCGCGCAGCACGCGCACGTGCAGCGAGGACAGGCGGCGCAGCGCGGCCATCGAGCGCTCGGCGCGGCCCTCCTGGAAGCTGCCGATCACGGCATTGACCAGCACCACCGCGAGGATCACCCCGGCATCGCCATGGTGACCGAGCGCCACCGCCAGCACCGCGGCGGCGAAGAGGATGTAGATCAGCGGGCTCCTGAACTGGCGCACGAAGGTGCGCCAGGCCGGCCGCGGCGGCGCCTCGGGCAATGCGTTGGGGCCGTGTTCGGCGAGCCGGCGCGCGGCACCGGCCGCGTCCAGCCCGCGCACGGGGTCGGTGCCGCAGCGGCGCAGGGCCTCGTCGGCACCGAGCGCGTGCCAGTCGATCGCGGCGGGGGGAACATCGGCGGTCGTCGGCGGCACGTCGGTGGTCTGCGTCTCGGTTGGGGCGTGGCGGCGATTCTGCCGAGGGACCCGGCGCGGGTCGCGCGGCCCGCGGCCGCAGTTGCGCGGCGTCAAGCCGGAAGCCGTTCGGCGTCGATGCCGGGAACTTCGCCGGCGCGCGCGGCTCTGTGGCGGTTCCGGTGACCGTGCGCCATGGGGCGCAGGACAGCGCGGAGGAGACAAGGATGACGACCCACGAAACCAGGCCGCTCTCGATCGCCGCGGTGCGCGTGCTGGCGCTGCTGGTGGCCGCCAACGGCCGCGCCGACCCGCGCGAGCTGCAGGCCCTGGACGAACTCGACGCCTTCGCCCGCCTCGGCCTGCCGCGCGCCCATTTCCTGGCCCTGGTCGGCGAATGTGTGCGCGAGATCGGCGCCGGGCTGGCGGAATGCTCCTGGCTGCGGGCGCGCGACCAGGCCTACATCGACCAGCTGCTGGACGCGGTGACCGACGCGCAGGAGCGCCTGCTCGTGTGCCGCTTCGCGGCCGCCGTGCTGACGGCCGATGGCCAGGTCTCGGGCGACGAGCGCCTGGTGTTCGACCATCTGCTGGCGCGCTGGCGCATCAACCGCTCGATGGTCACCGAGGCGATCCTGCACGACCGGCCGCGCCGGCACGACGGGGTGCCGACGATCGCCTGATCAGGCCCGCGCCGCGTCCTGCCAGGGCCGGAGTTCGCCCGGCGGCTCGTCGGGCGCGAGCGCACGCAGGGTCAGGCCGAACCAGGCCACGTCCCACCAGCGGCCGAGCTTGAAGCCGGCCCGCGGATAGACGCCCACCGGCTCGAAACCCACGGCCCGGTGCAGGCCGATGCTCGCCTCGTTGGGCAGCGTGATGCCGGCGTACGCCATCACGGCGCCCTGCGCGCGCAGCATCTCGAAGAGGCGCGCATAGAGCGCACGGCCGACGCCGCAACGCTGCGCCGCATCGCGCACGTAGACCGTGGTCGTGACCGACCAGCGGTAGGCCGGCCGCTCGGCAAAGGCGCTCGCGTAGCAGTAGCCCAGCACCTCGCCGCCTTGCCCGGCCACCAGCCACGGCCAGGTCGCGGTCACGCGCTGCAGGCGCGCGGCCATCTCGGCGGCATCGGGCGCCTGCAACTCGAACGAGGTGGGCCGCTGCGTCACGCTGGGCGCGTAGATCTCGGCCAGCGCGGCGGCGTCGCGCGGCTCGGCGGGGCGGATCAGCAGGTCGTCCATCGGCCCTTCCTCCTTCAGCGCGTGGCGGCCAGCTGCCGCACGCGCGCCATCGCCAGTCCGGCGGCCGCGGTACGCGTCTCGACGCCGAGCTTCTCGAACACATGTTCCAGGTGCTTGTGCACGGTGCGCGGGCTGGTGCCGAGGATCTCGCCGATGTCGCGGTTGGTCTTGCCCTGCACCACCCAGTAGAGCACCTCGGCCTCGCGCGCGGTGAGCCGGAACGCGAGGCCGAGCGCCTCGATGGTCGATTCGTCCGAGGCCTCGCTCATCACCAGCAGCCACTCGTCCTCGCCGCCGCTCGCGCCGCCGCTGGCCGCGCTGGCCTCGTGCAGCGCGACGGTCAGGCGCTTGCCGTGGCGCGCGAGCGTGAGCGCCTGCGGCCGGCCGCCGGTGGCATGCACCACCGCCTGGGCCTGCAGCCAGTCGAGCACGGCCTCGCCGAGCTGCTGGCCGTCGCCCACCTCGTGCGCCAGCAGCATCTGGCGCGCCAGCGGCGTCTGCCACAGCACACGCCCGTCGGCGGCGCGCACCGACAGGGTCGCGTGGCCGAAGGCATCGAGCGCATTGCGCGCCTGGCGCCGCTCGCGTGCGCCCTGCACGTGCGCGGCGATGCGCGCCAGCACCTCCATCGGCCGGATCGGCTTGGTCACGTAGTCGATGCCACCGGCCTGGAAGGCCGAGAGCACATGCTCGGTCTCGGTCAGCCCGGTCATGAAGACGATCGGGATGGTGCTCGTCGCCGGGTCGGCCTTCAGGCGCCGCGCCACCTCGAAGCCATCGAGCCCGGGCATCAGCGCGTCGAGCAGGATGATGTCGGGCAGCGCCTGCGCGGCGCGCTGCAGCGCCTGTTCGCCGTTGGTGGCCACCAGCACCGTGTAGCCGAATTCGTCCAGCGCGTCGTGCAGCACCGACAGATTGTCCGGCACGTCGTCGACGATCAGCACCAGGTCGGAGTTGTGCCGGTCGATCATCGCTCAGTCCGACAGCGCGCGCGAGAGCTCGCCGTTCATCTCGTCGAGCCGGAAGCCGCGCGCCAGCGTGCGCATGCGCTCGACGAAGGCGGCGCTGTCGGGCGATTCGGCCTGGATCTGGTCGAGCTGCCGCACGATGCCGCGCACGTAGCCCAGGTTCACCAGCTCCTGCAGCGCGCGCAGCTGCGGTTCGGCCGGCAGCGAGAGCGGCGCCTCGGGCAGGGGCTCCGGTGCGGCCGGGGCACTGGCGGTCCAGTCGAGCGCGAGCGCGCGGCCCAGCCAGTCGAGCAGCTCGTCCACGCGCACGGGCTTGGTGATGAAGTCGGCTGCGCCGATGCCGACGTCGTTCTCCAGCCCCTTGTCGAAGGCGTTGGCCGACACGATGGCCAGCGCCGCCGGGCCGAGCGCCTCGCGGCGGATGCGGCGCAGCGTCTCCCAGCCGTCGATGCCGGGCATCGCCAGGTCCATGAAGATCGCGTCGGGCCAGGGACCGGCGCCCTCGCGCCAGGCCCGCAGCCTGGCCAGGCAGTCCTCGCCGGACTCGGCCGTGCGCACCTCGAAGCCGAGCGGCTGCAGCAGGTTGACCAGCAGGCCGCGGTCGGCCTCCTCGTTGTCGACCACCAGGATGCGGCGGCGCGGACCGGCGTAGCCGGTGCGCGCCTGCGCCACACGTGCCGGCAGCGCATCGGCGCGCAGCTCGGGCAGGAACAGGCGCACCCGGAAGGTGCTGCCGTGCCCGGGGCGGCTGTCGACGGTCAGCTCGCCGCCCATCAGCTCGGTGAGCATCTTGGCGATCGTCAGGCCCAGCCCGGTGCCGCCGCCCTGGCCCGCCGAGGCACCGCGCGCGAAGGGTTCGAACACCCGCGCCAGCTCGTCCGGCGCGATGCCCGGCCCGGTGTCCTCGACCTCGAACTGCGCGATCTCGCGCGCATAACGCAGGCGAAAGCGGACCTGGCCACGCGCGGTGAACTTGACCGCGTTGCCGAGCAGGTTGATGAGGATCTGGCGCAGCCGCTTCTCGTCGGCGCGCACCACCCCGGGGGCCTGCGGGTCGATCTCGGCGACGAAGTCGATGCCCTTGGAGCGCGCCTGCAGCTCGAACATGCGGGCGATCTCCTGCAGCGCCTCGCGCAGCCGCATCGCGCCGGGCTCCAGGCGCAGCTTGCCGCCCTCGATGCGGGCGATGTCCAGGGTGCCCTCGATCAGCGAGAGCAGGTGGTCGCCGCCGCGCTTGATGACCCGCACCGCCTGGCGGCGCGCCTCGGGGATGGCGGGGTCGTCGTCGAGCAGCTGCGCGTAGCCGAGGATGCTGTTCAGCGGTGTGCGCAGCTCGTGGCTGATGGCCGAGATGTAGCGGCTCTTGGCCTGGTTGGCGCTGTCGGCGGCCTGCTTGGCCAGCTGCAGCGCGGCGTCGGTGCGGCGGTGCGACTCGATCTCCTGCACCAGCAGCAGGGTCTGGCGGTTCGACTCCTCCTGCGCCACCAGCGCGCTGCGGTGCTTCAGCACCAGCCACCACAGCACCACCGCGGTGAGCACCAGCAGCGCGGCGAAGATCTTCAGGTAGCCGAGCTGCAGCGCCGACTCGGCCGCTGGCGAAAGTGCGCCCAGCAGGCGACGCTCGTGGCGCCACACCGCGACGAACAACCCGGCCAGCGCCGGCACGGCCAGCGCCATCAGCATCAGGTAGTGGCCGAGCTCGGTGTCCAGGCGCGCCCAGAGCGGCTCGGGCACCACGCGCGAGAGCGCGCGGCGCCACTGCACCGACAGCCGTGCCTCGGGCTTGCACAGGTCGTGGCAGCGCGCGTCGAGCGAGCAGCACAGCGAGCAGATCGCGCCGCCGTAGGCCGGGCAGTGCGCCATGTCGTCGCGCTCGTAGTCGCGCTCGCAGATCGTGCAGCGGGTAAGGCGCTTGTAGGTGCCCGGCTCCTCGTTCTTCTCGGGCTGGCGGGCGAGGTAGTAGCGGCCCTTCGTCGCCCACGCGATGACGGGCGACGCGACGAAGGCCGTGACCATCGCGATCACCGCCGAGAACGCCTGCGCCAGCTCGCCCATCGCCCCGAGGTAGGCGGCGATCGACACCACCGAGGCGATGCCCATCGCACCCACGCCCACCGGGTTCACGTCGTACAGGTGGGCGCGCTTGAACTCGATGCCGCGCGGCGACCAGCCCATCGGCTTGTTGATCACCAGGTCGGCCACCACCGCCATCATCCAGCTGATCGCGATGTTCGAGTACAGCCCGAGCACCTTGCCGAGCGCCTGGAAGACGTTCAGCTCCATCAGCATCAGCGCGATCAGGGTGTTGAACACCATCCACACCACGCGCCCGGGGTGGCTGTGGGTCAGCCGGGCGAAGAAGTTGGACCAGGCCAGCGAGCCCGCGTAGGCGTTGGTGACGTTGATCTTGAGCTGCGAGACGATCACGAAGATCGCCGTGGCCGCGACCGCCAGGCCGAACTTGCCGGTCATCGCGCCATAGGCGATCAGGTACATCTGCGTCGGGTCGACGGCGCGGTCGGGCGGCACCGCGTAGCCGAGCGCGAGGAAGGCCAGCAGCGCGCCTGCCAGCATCTTCAGCACGCCGGGGATCACCCAGCCCGGGCCGCCGATCACGACGCCGGCCCACCACGAGGCCTTGCGTCCGGGCGTGGCCTCGGGCATGAAACGGAGATAGTCGGCCTGCTCGCCCATCTGCGTGATCAGCGCGATGCCCACCGTCATGGCGGCGCCGAACTTGAGCAGGTCGAAGCCGGCGGGCATCCGCTCGTCGGGCGCGCCGCCGGGTGCGATGCCGCCGAACTGCCACAGCTCGCCCAGCACCCCGGGGTGCTGCGCGAAGATGTAGAAGAATGGAACGATCAGCATCGCCAGCCAGAGCGGCTGGGTCCACACCTGCAGGCGGCTGATCGTCGTCACGCCGTGCGTGACCAGCGGAATCACCACCAGCGCGCAGATCAGGTAGCCCCAGGCCGGCGGGATGTCGAAGGCGAGCTCGATCGCGTAGGCCATGATGGCCGCCTCGAGCGCGAAGAAGATGAAGGTGAAGCTGGCGTAGATCAGCGAGGTGATCGTCGAGCCCAGGTAGCCGAAGCCGGCGCCGCGCGTGAGCAGGTCCATGTCGACGCCGTGGCGCGCGGCGTAGACGCTGATCGGCCAGCCGGCCGCGAAGATGATCAGCCCGGTGGCGAGGATGGCCCAGAACGCGTTGACGAAGCCGTAGTCCACGAGCAGCGTGCCGCCCACCGCCTCGAGCACCAGGAAGGACGCCGCACCGAAGGCCGTGTTGGCCACCCGCATCGACGACCACTTGCGGAAGCTGCGCGGCGTGAAGCGCAGCGCATAGTCTTCCATGGTCTCGCGCGCGACCCAGCTGTTGTAGTCGCGCCGGACCTTGACCACCCGCTGCACCGGCTTGGTGCCCGGGGGCGGCGTCAGCCCCGGCCCGACCGGGAGCGCCGCGACGGGAGAGGTCTGATCCGAGGGCATGCGCCGACTTGGGGCAAGGCCTGTGCCAACCTATCATCGGCTGGCACACCTCCTGCTGACGCTGCGCCACCATGGAACTGACGCCCCGCGAGAAGGACAAGCTGCTGATCTTCACCGCGGCCCTGCTGGCCGAGCGCCGCAAGGCGCGTGGCCTGAAGCTCAACTATCCCGAGGCGGTGGCGCTGATCAGCGCGGCCATCATGGAGGGGGCGCGCGACGGCAAGAGCGTCGCGGCGCTGATGAGCGAGGGCAAGACCATCCTGTCGCGCCAGGACGTGATGGATGGGGTGGCCGAGATGATCCCGGACATCCAGGTCGAGGCCTCGTTTCCGGACGGCACCAAACTGGTGACCGTGCACCAACCCATTGCATGAACGACCTGACCACGAGGGAGACGACGATGCTTCGATTCGCCGCAGTGCTGCCGGCCGTGCTGTCGCCGGCGCTGGCCACCGCCCACGAGGGCCACGGCCTGGCCAACCCGCACTGGCACGCGAGCGACCTGTTCGGTCTGCTGCTCGTCGTGGCGGTCGCCGCCGGCGTGCTGTGGTGGCGGGGCCGCAAGTGACGCCGGGCGAGCTGCTCGTCGACGACGGCGACCTGACGCTGAACCCGGGTCGCCGCACGCTGACGCTGGTGGTCGAGAACGGCGCCGACCGGCCGATCCAGGTCGGCTCGCATTACCACTTCGCCGAGACCAACGGCGCGCTCCGGTTCGACCGCGAGGCCGCACGCGGCATGCGGCTGAACATCGCCAGCGGCACCGCGGTGCGCTTCGAGCCGGGGCAGCAGCGCACGGTGGAGCTCGTGGATTTCGGCGGGGATCGTGTGGTCTACGGCTTCCGCGGCCTGGTGCAAGGAAAGCTCTAGATGGCCACGATCGGCAAGCGCGCCTATGCGGAGATGTTCGGCCCGACCGTGGGCGACCGGCTGCGCCTGGCCGACACCGAGCTGGTCATCGAGATCGAGCGCGACTACACGCTCGGCGCCGGCGGCTACGGCGAGGAAGTGAAGTTCGGCGGCGGCAAGACCATCCGCGACGGCATGGGCCAGGGCCAGCGGATCAACGGCCCCGGCGCGCAGGACGCCGTCGACTGCGTGATCACCAACGCCGTGATCGTCGACCACTGGGGCATCGTCAAGGCCGACATCGGCATCCGCGGCACGCGCATCGCCGCCATCGGCAAGGCCGGCAACCCGGACGTGCAGCCGGGCGTGGACATCGTCATCGGCCCGGGCACCGAGATCATCGCGGGCGAGGGCATGATCGTCACGGCCGGCGCGATCGACTCGCACATCCACTTCATCTGCCCGCAGCAGATCGAGGAGGCGCTCGCCTCGGGCGTGACGACGATGCTCGGCGGCGGCACCGGCCCGGCCACCGGCACCTTCGCCACCACCTGCACGCCGGGGCCGGCCAACATCGCGCGCATGCTGCAGGCGGCCGATGCCTTTCCGATGAACCTGGCCTTCCTCGGCAAGGGCAACGCGAGCCGGCCCGAGGCGCTGCGCCAGCAGGTCGAGGCCGGCGCGGTGGGCCTGAAGCTGCACGAGGACTGGGGCACCACGCCCTCGGCGATCGACCACTGCCTCGACGTGGCCGAGCAGACCGACACGCAGGTGGCGATCCACAGCGACACGCTGAACGAATCCGGCTTCGTCGAGAACACCATCGCGGCCACCAAGGGCCGCACCCTGTGCGCCTTCCACACCGAGGGCGCGGGCGGCGGCCATGCCCCGGACATCCTGCGCGTGGTGGGCGAGGCGAACTTCCTGCCCTCCTCCACCAACCCGACCATGCCCTACACCGTCAACACGCTCGACGAACACGTCGACATGCTGATGGTGTGCCACCACCTCGACGCCTCCATCGCCGAGGACCTGGCGTTTGCCGAGAGCCGCATCCGGCGCGAGACCATCGCCGCCGAGGACGTGCTGCACGACCTGGGCGCGATCAGCATGATGAGCAGCGACAGCCAGGCCATGGGCCGGGTCGGCGAGGTCGTGATCCGCACCTGGCAGACGGCGCACAAGATGAAGCTGCAGCGTGGCGCCTTGCCCGGAGACTCGGCGCGCAACGACAACACCCGCGTCAAGCGCTACATCGCCAAGCTGACCATCAACCCGGCGCTGGCGCACGGATTGAGCCACGAGCTCGGCAGCATCGAGCCCGGCAAGTGGGCCGACCTGGTGCTGTGGAAGCCGGCCTTCTTCGGCGTCAAGCCGGCGCTCATCCTCAAGGGCGGCTTCATCGCCGCGGCGGCGATGGGCGACCCGAATGCCTCGATCCCGACGCCCCAGCCGGTGCACTACCGGCCGATGTTCGGCGCCTTCGGCGGCGCGCTGCATGCCGGCTCGCTGACCTTCGTCAGCCAGGCCGCGCTGGCCGGCGGCGTGCCGCAGTCGCTCGGGCTGAAGAAAGCCGTGGCCGCGGTGAAGGGCTGCCGCGCGGTGCGCAAGGCCGACATGATCCACAACGGCTACGTGCCGGTGATGGAGGTCGACGCCCAGACCTACGAGGTGCGGGCCGACGGCCAGCTGCTGACCTGCGAGCCGGCCACGGTGCTGCCGCTGGCGCAGCGCTACTTCCTGTTCTGAGGGGCGGCGTCAGGCCCGGCGCGGCCGGCGTGGGGCCCAGCCGGCGAGCCATTCGGCGACACGCTGCCCCAGGCCGCGGCGCGGCGCGGCCTCGAGAATGCCCAGCGGCACCTCGCCGCCCAGCGGCTGCGGTGTCCGCACCGGGCGCGGCGCCGGTTCCACGCGCGGCAGCGGGCGCAGTTCGCCCGGCACGGTGCAGGGCCGGGTCGGCCTGGGCACGAAGGCCTGCTCCTTCACGGTCGGGCGCAGCACCGGCTCGAGCCAGTCGATGATCGGCTGCCATTGGGCACGGTCGGCCGCCACCTTGGCGGGCGGCAGGTCGAACACGGTCAGCCCGAGTTCGACGCAGCGCACATAGGTCTGCGTCTCGCGCAGCACGCCGATGAACGGCAGCTCGAGCCCGGCGGCCCAGTGCTCCAGCAGCTCGCCGGCCTTGGTGCGGGCATCCAGCCGCATGCCGATCGCCGCGACCTGGCAGCGCCCGCTGGCCACGCGCGGCAGCGTGCGCAGCTCGGCCAGGCATTCGGCCGCCGACTCGCGGTCGAACAGCGACTGGCACACCGGCATCAGCACCGCATCGGCATACGACACCACCTTGGCCAGCTCGAAGCCGCGCATGCCGCCCGGGGTGTCCAGCACCACGTGGGTGACGCCGACGGGCGGGCGCAGCTGGCTCTTCGGGTCGAGCGCCCAGCCGACGATCGGCAGGGCCTCGGGCAGCGGCTGCGCCGCGCGGGCGCGCAGCCAGGCCTGGGTGGACTGCTGCCGGTCGGTATCGCCCAGCATCGTGCGCAGCCCCTGCCGGGCACAGTAGCCGGCGAGGTGGGTGGCCAGCGTGCTCTTGCCGCTGCCGCCCTTGCGGTTGATGACTGCGATGACGGGCATGTCGTGGACGGCGCGCATGGTACACAGGCCGCCGGCCTCGATTGCACCATTGCCGCAGCGCCGCCGAACCGCAGAACTACCCGGGGTCCGTGTGCCAGTTCGCACGCTCGCGCACAATCCACCCATGCTGACCATCAACAAGCTGATCCCCGGCGGCCGCGGCCTCGCCGCGGTGCTGCTCAAGCGTGCCGCCACGGTCGAGCTCGACTGGGACGTGCGCCAGAAGAGCCGCTTCGACGCCACCGATTCCACCGGCCGCGCGCTCGGCGTGTTCCTGCCGCGCGGCATGGTGGTGCGCGGCGGCGACGTGCTGGTGGGCGAGGACGGCTCGCTGGTGCGCGTGGTGGCGGCCGCCCAGCCGGTGCTCAAGGTCACCGCCTGCGCCGAGCACGGCTCGCCGTTCGACCTGCTGCGCGCCGCCTACCACCTGGGCAACCGGCATGTCACGCTGGAACTGCAGCCGGACCACCTGAAGCTCGAGCCCGACCATGTGCTGGCCGACCTGCTGCGCCAGCGCCACCTGATCGTGCACGAGGTCACCGAGGCCTTCGAACCGGAGGGCGGGGCGTACGCCGCGCCGGCGCATGGCCATGCCCATCACGGGCACGACCATGCCCATGACCACGCACACGACCACGCTCACGATCACGGCCATGGCCATGGCCACGGGCACGACCATGACCACGAGCACCGGCACCCGCACGAACACGGCCACGGCCACTGAGGCACTGCCGCCGGCCGCGCTGCTGCAGCTGATCTGGCTGGCCTCGCCGGCCCTGCCGGTGGGCGGCTTCAGCTACTCCGAGGGCCTCGAGACCGCGGTCGATGCCGGCCTGGTCGGCGACGAGGCGAGCGCCGCGCGCTGGCTGGGCGACCAGTTGCAGCTCGCGCTCGCCCGCAGCGAGCTGCCGGTACTCGCCGCGGCCCTGGCCGCCTGGCGCGCCGGCGACCGCACCCGCCTGCAGGGGCTGAACGACTGGGTGCTGCAGACGCGCGAAACGCGCGAGCTGCGCGGCCAGGCCGAGCAGATGGGCCGCTCGATGGTCGAATGGCTGAAGAACCGCGGCACGCCGGACGAGCGCGTGGCCTGGCTGGCCGGCCTCGTGCCGGCGCCGAGCTGGCCGCTCGCCTTCGCCCTGGCGGCCGCCGACTCGGGCGCGGCGCCGCGCGACGCGCTGCTGGCGTTCGCCTTCGGCTGGGCCGAGAACCTGGTGCAGGCCGCGCTGAAGGCCGTGCCGCTGGGCCAGGGCGCGGGCCAGCGCGTGCTCGCCGCGCTGGCCGCGGCCATTCCCGCGGCGGTCGACCACGCCCTCGTGCTGCCCGACGAGGCCCGCCAGGCCTTCAGCCCGCTGCTGGCGATCCGCAGCGCGCAGCACGAGGTGCAGTACTCGCGCCTGTTCCGCTCCTGAGCGTGACGCGCTGCCTGCTCGTCGACGACGACCCCGCCATCCGCGCGCTGGTGGCGGACTTCCTGCAGCGCTTCGGCTTCGAGGTCGAGGCGGTGGCCGACGGGGCCGCGCTGCGCCGGCGCGTCGGGGCCGGCGGCATCGACCTGCTGCTGCTGGACCTGATGCTGCCCGACCAGCATGGCCTGGACCTGTGCCGCTGGCTCAAGCAGACCCGACCCGCGCTGCCGATCATCATGCTGACGGCCCAGGGCGACCCGCTGTCGCGCGTGCTCGGCCTCGAGCTGGGCGCCGACGACTACCTGCCCAAGCCCTTCGAGCCGCGCGAGCTGGTCGCGCGCATCAAGGCCGTGCTGAGGCGCGGCAGCGGCGCCGCCGCGGCCGGCGGCAGCGTGCGCTTTGCCGGCTGGACCTTCGACCGCCTGAAGCGCGAACTGCTCGCCCCCGACGGCACGGTGGTGGCGCTGTCGGCGGCCGAGTACCGGCTGCTGGCCGCCTTCGTCGCCCACCCGGGGCATCTGCTGAGCCGCGAGCGCCTGATCGACCTGACGCGCGCCTCCGGCACGGCGGTGAGCGATCGCAGCATCGACTTGGCCGTCTCGCGCCTGCGCGCCAAGCTGGGCGACACCGACCGCGCCCGGCCGCTGCTGCGCACGCTGCGCGGCGAAGGCTATCTGCTCGACGCCACCGTGGAGACCGCATGCTGAAGCGCTTCGACACGCTGTTCCTGCGCCTGTTCGTGCTGATGTGGGTCACGCTGGTGCTCAGCCACCTGGCCGCCTGGTCCGTCGCGGCGCCCGGCGGCGGACCGGGCTCGGACCGCCCGCTGCCCACCCTGCCCTCGTTGCCGCCGGGCGGGCCGTTCGGGGCCGCCGGGCCGGCGCCTCCACCCCCTCCCTTCGACCCCGGCCCAGGCCGACCGGATCGGGTGCCGCGCGACGGCGCGCCCGGCCTGCCGGCCGGCGCGCTGTGGACCGACTACGCGGTGCGCCTGCTGGTGATCGCGCTCGGTGCCGCGCTCGGGGCCCGCTGGCTGTCGGCGCCGATGCGGCGCCTGTCGCGCGCCGCGTCGGCGCTGGCCGGCCAGCTCGCCGGCGGCGCGGCACCGGCCCCGCTGGACGAGCAGCGCGGCACGCGCGAGGTGCGCGCGACGGCGGCGGTATTCAACGCCATGGCGCGCCGCCTGCAGGAGCAGTTCGACACGCGCAGCCTGCACATGGCCGCCTTGTCGCACGACCTGCGCACCCCGCTGACCCGCCTGCGCATGCGGCTGGCACGCCTGCCCGAGGACGCGCTGCCGGGCGCCGTGGCCGACATCCGCGAGATGGACGAACTGGTGGACGGCACGCTGGCGGTGCTGCGCGAGCAGCGCGACGACGAACCGGCCCGACCGGTCGATGCGGCGGCGCTGGTCCAGGCGCTGGTGGACGACCAGGCCGAACTCGGCCACGCCGTGAGCCTGCAGGCCGAGCCGGCGCCGCGCGTGCGGGCGCACCCGGCGGCGCTGCGGCGCATCCTCGCCAACCTGCTGGGCAACGCGCTCAAGCACGGCGGCGGCGCGCGCCTGAGCGTGCGCGCCGGCGGCGACGGGCACACCGAGGTGCTGGTCGACGACGACGGCCCTGGCATCGCGCCGGAACAGATCGAGCGCGCCTTCCAGCCCTGGGTGCGGCTGCCCGGCAGCGCCGCCAGCCCCGGGCATGGGCTGGGGCTGGCGATCGCGCGCGACCTGGCCGAGCGCGACGGCGCCGAGCTGACGCTGGAGAACCGCCCCGAGGGCGGCCTGCGTGCCCGCCTGCGCCTGCCGCCGGCGTGACACGACTGTGTCCGGCCGGACACGAACGAGTGATCAGCCCGACACGGGCCGGCGCCACCATGGGCGCCCATGGAGATTCAGCGCACCCCGGCGGCGCCACGCCTGCAGGTCGAGCGCCCCGGCGCCCCCTACCCGCTGCCGGGCATGCTGGCGCGGTCGGCGCTGCTGCGCGCTGACCTGCGCGGCGCGCATCCCGGCATGGCGCTGGACCTGCGCCTGCGGCTGCTGGACGCCGGCACCGGCGCACCGCTGCGCGACGTGGCGGTCTGCCTGCAGCAGCGCCGCCCTGCTGCCCTGTGCGGCGTGCAGATCAGCGATGCCGACGGCCGCGTGCGGCTGTGCACGCTGCGTCCGCCGCCGGGGATCGACGGCACCGGGTCGATCGAGCTGCAGCTCGGCCTGACCCGCGACGGCCTGCTGTACGCGGTCGCCCGCACGACGCTGGTGCT
The DNA here is from genome assembly GCF_004011805.1 of Piscinibacter defluvii. Lineage (GTDB taxonomy): Bacteria > Pseudomonadota > Gammaproteobacteria > Burkholderiales > Burkholderiaceae_C > Piscinibacter > Piscinibacter defluvii. The sequence continues at coordinate 37,144 of NZ_RCHJ01000023.1, read as the reverse complement.
GCCCGGCCTGCGCCGCTACGACCCGGCCCCGCCGCACGCGCAGCTCGACACCCTGGGGCGCCTGCTCACGCCGGCCCCGCGGGGCGACCCTCGCACCGGCCAGACGCTCGAGATCGAGATCGCGCTGGCCGGCCTGCCCGACACCCTCGTCACCTCAGCCCGGGAGCAACACGATGCCGCACCATGACCACGGCCTGGCCCACGACCTCGACACTCTCATGCGCCGCAGCGCGCAACGCCGCCGGGCGCTGCGCTGGCTCGGCCTGGCCGGCGCGGCGCCGCTCGCGCTGCTGGGCTGCGGCGGGGGCGGCGATGCCGGCGCCACCTCGACGAGCAGCTCGGACAGCGACTCCGGTTCCGCCACCGGCGGCGGCACGAGCACGAGCTGCTCGGTGATCCCGTCCGAGACCGCCGGGCCCTATCCCGGCGACGGCACCAACGGCAACGGCAGCGGCACGATCAACGCGCTCACGCTCGCGGGCATCGTGCGCAGCGACATCCGCACCAGCGTCGGAAGCGCCAGCGGCACCGCAGCGGGCGTGCCGCTGACCGTGACGCTCAAGCTGGTGAACACCGCCTCCTCCTGCGCCGGCCTGCAGGGGTACGCGATCTATCTGTGGCACTGCACGCGCGACGGCGGCTACTCGCTGTACTCGGCCGGCGTCGCCGACGAGAACTTCCTGCGCGGCGTGCAGGTGACCGATGCCAACGGCGAGGTGAGCTTCACGACCATCTTCCCCGGCTGCTACAGCGGGCGCTGGCCGCACATGCACTTCGAGATCTACCCGAGCCTGGCCAGCGCCACCAGCGGCAGCAACGACGTCAAGACCTCGCAGCTCGCGATGCCGGCCACCGCCTGCAACCAGGTCTACGGCACGGCCACCGGCTACGACAGCAGCGCCTCGAACTTCGCGAGCATCTCGCTGGCCACCGACAACGTGTTCAGCGACGACCAGGCCGCGACGCAGATCGCCAGCGTGACCGGCAGCGTCACGGCCGGCTTCGCGGCAACGCTGACGGTGGGCATCGCGGCCTGACAGGCTGTGAGCATGGCCGCGCCGGCGCCGACATAATCGGCGCATGAACATCTCCGCTTCCAGGCGCACCAAGAAGTTGCCGCCGCTGCGCGTCGGCGTCGGCGGCCCGGTCGGCTCGGGCAAGACGACGCTGGTCGAGATGCTGTGCAAGAGCATGCGCGAGCGCTGGGACCTGGTGGTCGTCACCAACGACATCTACACCAAGGAAGACCAGCGCCTGCTCACCGTGGCCGGCGCGCTCGAGCCGGAGCGCATCATGGGCGTGGAAACGGGCGGCTGCCCGCACACCGCGATCCGCGAGGACGCCTCGATCAACCTCGAGGCGGTGGACCGCATGCTGGCGAAGTTCCCGGACGCGGACATCGTCTTCATCGAGTCCGGCGGCGACAACCTGGCCGCCACCTTCAGCCCGGAACTCTCCGACCTGACGATCTACGTGATCGACGTGGCCGCGGGCGAGAAGATCCCGCGCAAGGGCGGCCCGGGCATCACCAAGAGCGACCTGTTCGTCATCAACAAGACCGACCTCGCACCGCATGTCGGTGCCGACCTGGCGGTGATGGAGGCCGACACGAAGCGCATGCGCCCGAACCGGCCCTACGTGATGACGAACCTGAAGACGCGCGAGGGGCTGCAGCAGGTGATCGAGTTCATCGAGACCAAGGGGCTGCTCAGGGCCGCGGCATGAACGAGAAGGCGAGCGCGCTGCGCCGGCAGCTGATCCGCAACCTCGACGAGGTGCGGCTCGAGCGCCAGCAGCGCGAGCCCTTGTACGACACGCGCTGCGGCGGCGTCTCCGACGGCACCGTGGCAAGCCAGCTCGGCGCCGGCTACGACGTGCTGGCGCCGGGCAAGCGCAGCTGCCCCTACCACTTCCACCACGCCCAGGAGGAGCTGTTCGTGATCCTCGAGGGCACGGGCCACCTGCGCGTGGCCGGCGAGATGCTGCCGGTGCGCGCCGGCGACCTGGTGTTCATCCCGCCCGGGCCGGAGTACCCGCACCAGTTCGTGAACACCTCGGACGCGGCGCTGCGCTACCTGAGCATCAGCACGCAGCAGCGGCCCGAGCTGTGCGAGTACCCGGACTCGGGCAAGGTGGCGGCCTACACGCGCGGCGTGCGCATCGTGCAGCGGCCCGCGGACAGCCTGGACTACTGGGACGGAGAACCGTGAAGCCGAGCGTGCCTGCGCACGCTCGGTAGGTTCGACGCGGTGCGGGCATGCAGGCCTGCACCGTTCGCGCCACGTCAGCGCAGCGGCGCCAGCTCGCGCAGCGTGCGCACCGCGCCCGAGCCGATCGCCGCGCCGAAGCGCTTGGCCAGGCGCTCGGCCACGTTCTCCTTGGGCGTGTAGTCGATGATGTCCTCGGCCTTGATCACCTCGCGGGCGACGTAGTCGAGGTTGCCGCGGTGGTCGGCCAGGCCGAGCTTGATCGCCTCCTCGCCGTTCCAGAACAGGCCTGAGAAGGTCTCGGGCGTCTCCTTCAGCCGCGTGCCGCGGCCCTGCTTCACGACCGCGATGAACTGCTGGTGGATCTGGTCGATCATCGCCTTGGCGAAGGCGCGGTGCTGCTCGTTCTGCGGCGAGAACGGGTCGAGCATGCCCTTGTTCTCGCCGGCGGTCAGCAGGCGACGCTCGATACCGAGCTTCTCCATCGCGCCGGTGAAACCGAAGCCGTCCATCAGCACGCCGATGCTGCCCACCAGGCTGGCCTTGTCGACGTAGATCTCGTCGGCCGCCACGGCGATGTAGTAGGCGCCGGAGGCACACATCTCCTCGACGACGGCGTAGACCTTCTTCTGGTGCAGCGCCTTGAGGCGGCGGATCTCGTCGTTGACGATGCCGGCCTGCACGGGGCTGCCGCCGGGCGAGTTGATGCGCAACACCACGGCCTGCGCGCCGGTGTCCTCGAACGCGGACTTGAGCGCGCCGACCAGGCTCTCCGCGTTCGCCTCGGCGTCGACGGCGATCTCGCCGCGCACCTCGATCAGCGCGGTGTGCGGCGTGCTCGGCGCGCTGCTCGGGATCTGCGGCGCGATCAGCAGCACCAGCAGCGTCAGCAGCAGCAGCGCCCACAACAGGCGGAAGAAGACGCGCCAGCGGCGCTCGCTGCGGCGTTCGCGGACGAAGTCGCGGCCAAGCTGCTCGAGCCCGGCGGCCCAGGCGGGTGCGGTGACCGCGGCGGGCGCCGCGGCCGGGCGGGCGGCCTCGGCGGCGGCGCTGCCGAAGCCGGGTTCGACACGTTCGGGCGACGAGGAAGGATCGGGGGTGCTCATCGGAGGACTGCCGGAGGATGGGCCGCGCGGCGGCCGGGCGGCCGCTTCAGTCGGCGAAGGGAGGTTGGATGTCGCGGGAAGGATACCAATACACCTGACCGTCGCGCTCCTGGACGTCGATCGGGATCAGCCGCGCCCCGGTGCAGGGCCCGCCGACGCAGCGGCCCGACAGCGGCTCGTAGGCCGCGCCGTGGATCGAGCAGAGGATGTACGCCCGGTCCATGTCGAGGAACTTGCCCTCCTGCCAGTCCATCTCCACCGGCGTGTGCATGCAGCGGTTCAGGTAGGCGACCACGCGGCCCTCGAAGCGCAGCGCGAAGGCCCGTGCCGGGCGGCGGTACTCGAGCACGTCGAACACGACCGCGTCGCCGCGTTCGGCGAGCTGCGCCGAGGCGCACAGCGGCTGCGGCTCAGGCATGGCGGGCCAGCCAGTCGTGCAGCTCGGCCACCGAGTGCGCCACGGCGCGGGTGTCGAAGCCGGCGAAGTTCTCGTGCGGGTGGGCGCCATAGGCCACGCCGACCGCCGCGGTGCCGGCGTTGGCGGCGAGCTGCAGGTCGTGCGTGGTGTCGCCGATCATCAGCGTGCGCGCCGGCTCGGCGCCGAACTCGCGCATCAGCTCGAGCAGCATCTGCGGGTTCGGCTTGGAGGCGGTCTCGTCGGCGGTACGGGTGGCGTCGAACACGCCCTTGAGCTGCACCGACTGCAGCGCCTCGTCGAGCCCGCGGCGCGACTTGCCGGTGGCCACGCCGAGCCAGTGGTGGCGCGCCCGCAGCGCCTGCAGCATCTCCAGCGTGCCGGGGAACAGCACGATCTCGTGCTGCCTGGCGAAGTAGTGGTGGCGGTAGCGCGCGCCGAGCTCCTGGTAGCGCTCGCGCGGCAGGTCGGGCGCGGCATGCTGCAGGGCGTCGATCAGCCCCATGCCGATCACGTAACTGGCGCGCTCGTCGCTGGGCACCGGCACGCCGAGGTCGGCGCAGGCGGCCTGGATGCAGCGCGCGATCAGCGCGGTCGAATCGAACAGCGTGCCGTCCCAGTCGAAGACGATCAGGTCGAATTGGCGCGGGCGGGTCATGCGGCCAGGGAGTTCAGGAAAGCCTCGCATTCTGGCGGCAGCGGCGCCTCGAGCCCGATCTCCGCGCCGGTGGCGGGGTGGACGAAGCGCAGCCGCTGAGCATGCAGGAACATGCGCTCGAACTTCGCCGGCCCGCGCGCCAGCGACTTGTTCAGCGCGAAGTCGCCGTACTTCGGGTCGCCGACGATGGCATGCCCGGCATGTGCCAGGTGCACGCGGATCTGGTGGGTGCGGCCGGTCTTGATGGTGACCTCGAGCAGCGTGAAGTCCCGGAAGCGGCGCGCCACCTTCACCAGCGTGATCGAGCGCTTGGCATCTTCATGACCGGGCTCGACCGTGCGCACGCGGCGTTCGCCCTCGCCGGTGAGGAACTTGTGCAGCGGCACGTCGATGACCTTGAGCTTGTCGGGCCAGGCGCCCGGCACGAGCGCCGCGTAGGTCTTGCCGGTTTCCCGCTGGCGCAGCTGGTCCTGCAGGGCCGTGAGCGCGCTGCGCTTCTTGGCCAGCATCAGCAGGCCGGAGGTCTCCTTGTCGAGACGGTGCACCAGTTCGAGGAACTTCGCCTGCGGCCGGGCGCGGCGCAGCTGCTCGATCACGCCGAAGCTCACCCCGCTGCCGCCGTGCACCGCTACGCCGGCCGGCTTGTCGACGACCAGCAGGTGCTCGTCCTCGAACACGATCGGGAACTCGCGCGCTGGCGCCGGCGCCGCCTCGTCGCGCTGCGCGGTGCGCACCGGCGGCACACGCACCTCGTCGCCGAGCGCGAGGCGGGTGTCCGCGGCGGCGCGGCCCTTGTTGACGCGCACCTCGCCGGAGCGGATGACGCGGTAGACATGGGTCTTGGGCACGCCCTTGAGCAGGCGCAGCAGGAAGTTGTCGAGGCGCTGGCCCTCGCCCGCCTCGTCCACCGTGAGCCGCAGCACGGCGGGGGCCGGCGGGGCGCTCGCGGCCGCACGCGCCGAGGCCGGTTTGGCCCCTATAATCCGTCGCTCCACCTTGCTGCCGTAAGTGCTTGATTTATCGGAGTTTAGCGGCGCGGCGCAAGGGGAGCCGGTCCGGCGAGCCCGGGCCACAGGTGATGCCACACCCCGCAGCAGGCGGCGGGCCCCGTCCCCACGTGACGGCGCGGCCGCGAGCGCAGGGTGGCAACGCAGACGAACAACGAACCCAGAACAAGGTTTCAAGAAGCGGAGACAGGCTCGGGCGGTTTCGCCATGCCGGCTCCGGTTCGCGTCCAGTGACTCCAGGCGGATGTTGTCCCCGGTCCCCTTCCCCCCGCGTGCCACGCTCCCGCTGCCCCGGCCAGAAGCCGGCGCCGCACGGGGGTGTCCGCCTGCGCGGCGGCCCCGGACCCCGGCAACCGCTGCCCTCCTCGCTGCCACGCACGCGCCAACGCTGCCCCCGCGCTCGATCGGCTGATCGACACCGCACCGGGCAGTCCAGGGCGATTCCTTCCGGTTCCCACGCGTCTGCCGTGCATCGAAACGCCGCCCGCGAGGGCGCTTGAGGTGATTGCGGCCGTTCGCGGCCGCGCGTGAGGAGCAAACGTGAAGCGCATGCTGATCAACGCGACGCAGCAGGAAGAGCGTCGCCTGGCCATCGTCGATGGCCAGAAGCTGCTGGACTTCGAGACCGAGATCGAAGGGCGCGAGCAGCGCAAGGGCAACATCTACAAGGCCGTCGTCACGCGCGTCGAGCCCTCGCTGGAAGCCTGCTTCGTCGACTACGGCGAGGACCGGCACGGCTTCCTGCCCTTCAAGGAAATTGCCAAGGAGTACTTCAAGCCGGGCGTGAGCGTCCGCGACGCGAAGATCCAGGACGTCATCTCCAACGGCAGCGAGCTACTGGTGCAGGTCGAGAAGGAGGAGCGCGGCAACAAGGGCGCGGCGCTGACCACCTTCGTCTCGCTGGCCGGCCGCTACCTCGTGCTGATGCCCAACAACCCGCGCGGCGGCGGCGTGAGCCGGCGCATCGAGGGCGAGGACCGCGAGGAGCTGAAGGAGAACCTCGACCAGCTCGAGTACCCCAAGGGCATGAGCCTGATCGCCCGCACCGCCGGCATCGGTCGCTCCGCCGCCGAGCTGCAGTGGGACCTGAACTACATGCTCAAGCTGTGGGAGGCGATCGAAGGCGCCTCCAAGGCCGGCAAGGGCGCCTTCCTGATCTACCAGGAATCGAGCCTGGTGATCCGCGCGATCCGCGACTACTTCACCGCGGACATCGGCGAGATCCTGATCGACACCGACGACATCTTCGAGCAGGCGCAGCAGTTCATGAACCACGTGATGCCGGACACGGCTCACAAGGTCAAGCGCTACCGCGACGATGCGCCGCTGTTCAGCCGCTTCCAGATCGAGCACCAGATCGAGACGGCCTTCAGCCGCACGGTCAACCTGCCCTCCGGCGGCGCGATCGTGATCGACCACACCGAGGCGCTGGTCAGCGTCGACGTCAACTCCGCGCGCAGCACGCGCGGCAGCGACATCGAGGAGACCGCGACCCGCACCAACCTCGAGGCGGCGGACGAGATCGCGCGCCAGATGCGGCTCCGGGATCTTGGAGGCCTGATCGTCGTCGACTTCATCGACATGGAGGAGAGCAAGAACCGCCGCGAGGTCGAGACGCGTCTGCGCGACGCGCTGCGCCAGGACCGCGCGCGTGTGCAGTTCAGCTCGATCTCCAAGTTCGGCCTGCTCGAGCTGAGCCGCCAGCGCCTGCGCCCGGCGCTCAGCGAAGGCAGCCACATCACCTGCCCGCGCTGCAACGGCACCGGCCACATCCGCGACACCGAGAGCTCGGCGCTGCAGATCCTGCGCATGGTGCAGGAGGAGTCGATGAAGGAGAACACCGCCGCCGTGCACGTGCAGGTGCCGGTGGAGGTGACGAGCTTCCTGCTCAACGAGAAGCGCACCGAGATCACCAAGATCGAGCTGAAGCAGCGCGTCACCGTGCTGCTGGTGCCGAACAAGAACCTCGAGACGCCGAACTACCGCCTCGAGCGCCTGCGCCACGACGACCCGCGGCTGGAGAACCTGCAGGCCAGCTACACGATGATCGACGAGGTCGACGAGGAAGTCGGCATCACGCGCCGCCGCGACGCGGCGGAAAAGGGCAAGCCCAAGCAGGAGCCGGTGATCAAGGGCATCCTGCCCGACGCCCCCGCGCCGCAGCCGGTGGCCAAGCCCGAACCCGCGCCGGCCCCGGTGGCCGCCGCCCCGGCACCCGCACCGGTGGCCGCGCCCGCGCCGGCCGCAGCGGGCAGCGGCTTCTTTGCCTGGGTGGTGAAGCTGTTCAGCGGCGGCAGCACGGCCGCGCCGGCCAGCGCCCCTGCGGTGGCCGCGCCCGCACCCGCCGAGCCTGCCGAAGCGCGCCGCGAAGGCCGCGGCGAGCGTGGCCGCAACAACCGCGGCGGGCGCGACGGACGTGAGGGCCGCGGCGAGGGCCGCGACGGCAAGCGCGGTGAACGCAGCGAGGCGCGTGGCGGCCGTGAAGGCCGTGAGGGCCGCGAGAACCGCGAGGGCCGCGACGGACGCAACCGCCGCGGCGAGCGCCCGGAGGGCGAGGAGGCGCTGCGCGCCGAGGGCGCCGAGCAGGCAACGCGCGAGGCCCGTGAACCGCGCGAACCTCGTGAACCGCGCGAACCCCGTGAGGGGCGCGACGGCCGGCGTGGCCAGCGCGGCGAGCGTGGCGAACGTGGCGGCGAGCGCCGTCCCGCGCCCGAAGCCGTGGCCGCCCCGGTGGGCGACGAGGCTGCGCTGGCTGCGCAACCCGGCACGCCGGGCTTTGTCGACACCGTCCCGGTCGGCGAGGCTGCCGAGCAGGCCGAGCGCAGCGGCCGCCGGCGCCGCCGCGGCCGGGGTGGGCGCGACCGCGACGAGGCCCGCGAGGGCGAGGTGAGCGGCGTCCCCGAGGCCGCTGAGGCCGCCGAGGCGATCGTGGCCGCCGAGCCGGGCGGTCTGCCGCCGGCCGAAGGCGCCGTGGCCGAGGCCACCGGGGCGGACGCCGCCACGGCACCGGAGGCTGGCGCCGCCGAGGGCGAGCCGCGCGAATCGCGCCGCCGCGGACGCGGCCGCGACCGGCAACGCCGCGAGCGCCGCGACGAGGGCGAGGGTGCGCAGGCCGCGCAGGCCGGTGAAGACGTCGCCGAGCCGCTGGCCGCGGCCGCGCCGGCGGCCGTCGCCGCCGAACCGGTGGCCGTGGCCGCTGCGCCGCTGGCCGCTGCCGAGCCCGTGTCGGTGCCGGCCGCCGTGGTGGAGCCGTTCGTGCTGCCGGCCGACGACCTGATGCGGCTGGCGGAATCCGCCGGGCTGCAGTGGGTCAACTCGGACGTCGAGAAGATCCGCGCCGCGCAGGAGGCGATCGCGCGCGAGCCCAAGCCCATGCACGTGCCGCGCGAGCGGCCGCCGCTGGTGCAGATCGACGAAGGCCCGCTGGTGCTGGTCGAGACGCGCAAGGACCTGTCTCAGATCACCCTGCCCTTCGACCTGCCGCCCAACACGGCGGCCGCATCGGAGCAGCGCGCCGGCTGAGTGCGAGCCTGCCCGGCCGCGCAGCGGTCAGGGCAGGCGTTCCAGCGCGCGCTGGTAGACCGGGTCGTGCATCAGCGTGTCCCAGTCGAGCGGCGCGCTCGCGGGCAGCAGGCGCAGACGCCGCGCCTCGCTGTCCGGATCGGCCTGCCAGCGGCCCCGCTGCTGGGCCTCGAGCAGGCCGTCGAGCAGCTGGTCGACCGCGGCGCCGCCGTCCAGCGACTGGTTGCACAGCAGCACCAGGTCGCAGCCGGCCGTCAGGGCCGCCGTCGCGGCGTCCACGTAGCTCACCTCGACGCCGCCGATGCGGCGTGCGCCGGCCATGCTCAGGTCGTCGCTGAAGATCGCACCCGTGAAGCCGAGCTGCTGGCGCAGGATCTCCTTCAGCCAGCGCGGCGAGAAGCCGGCCGGCCGATCGTCGACCTTGGGGTAGACCACGTGGGCCGGCATCACGCCGGCCAGGCTGGTCGACAGCCATTCGTAGGGACGCGCATCGTCGGCCAGGATCGCCTTGAGCGAGCGCCGGTCGACCGGGATCTCGTGGTGGCTGTCGGCGGCGACGAAACCGTGCCCGGGGAAGTGTTTGCCGCAGTTGGCCATGCCGGCCTGAAGCAGGCCGTGCATCAGGCTCTTGGCCAGCAGCGTGGCGACGCGCGGGTCGCGGTGGAAGGCCCGGTCGCCGATCACGCCGCTGCGGCCGAAGTCGAGGTCGAGCACGGGGGCGAAGGTCAGGTCCACGCCGCAGGCGCGCAGTTCGCTGCCGAGCACGACGCCGGCGGCCGTGGCGGCGTCGGTGGCGACGAGCGGGTCCTTCATCCACAGCTCGCCGAGCGTGCGCATCGGCGCCACGTGCGTGAAGCCGTCGGTACGGAAGCGCTGCACCCGGCCGCCCTCGTGGTCGACGCAGATCGGCAGGTCGGCGCGCAGGTCCTTGATCTGCGCGCTCAGCTCGAGCAGGCGGCGCCGGTCCAGCCAGTTGCGTGCGAACAGGATCAGCCCGCCGGTCAGCGGGTGCTGCAGGCGGCGCCGGTCGTCGGCGCTGAGTTCGGTGCCGGCGATGTCCAGGATCACCGGGGCGTGGATGGCGCTCATGCGGATGCTTTCGTTTCGACGACGACGTAGGCCGCGGCGTAGTCGACCTCGTCGGTGACGCTGACACACGCGGCCAGGCCGCGCGCCTCGAACCAGGCCGCGAGGTCGCCGTGCAGGCGGATCTCGGGCTTGCCGCTCGGCGCGTTCAGCACCTCGCAGGCACGCCAGGTCATCGGCATGCGCATGCCCATGCCGATGGCCTTGGAGAAGGCTTCCTTGGCGGAGAAACGGCTGCCGAGGTAGGCGATGCCACGCGACTCGGAGCGCGCGAAGCGGTGGCGGAACACCTCGATCTCGCCCGGTCCGAGCACCCGCTGCGCGAATCGCTCGCCGCGCCTCGCCCAGGTCTGGCGCAGACGGCGCAGGTCGCACAGGTCGATGCCGATGCCGAAGATCATGTGGGAGCGCCGGCCGCGTGGATGCAGCGCAGGTAGTCGCGCACCGTCTCGGCCAGGCCGAGCTCGAGCGCGTCGGCGATCAGTGCATGGCCGATCGACACCTCGAGCACGCCGGGCACGGCACGCAGGAAGTCGGTCAGGTTGGCGCGATTCAGGTCGTGGCCGGCGTTCAGTTCCAGTCCCGCCGCCAGTGCCGCCTGCGCGGCGGCGACATAGCCGCCCAGCACCGCGCCGCCCTCGGGCGTGCCGTGCGTGCTGGCGTAGTGCTCGGTGTAGAGCTCGACGCGCTGGGCGCCGAGCGCACGCGCCGCCGCCATCTGCGCCGGCACCGGATCCATGAACAGGCTGACGCGCAGGCCCAGGCCGAGCGCCTCGGCCACCAGCGGCGCGAGGCGCTGCGCGTCGTCGGGGAAACGCCAGCCGTGGTCGGAGGTGGACTGCTCGACGCTGTCGGGCACGAAGGTCACCTGGTGCACCGGCAGGCCGCGCCGCACCAGGCCGCGCACCTCGTCCATCAGGTTGTGGAACGGGTTGCCCTCGATGTTGTACTCGCGCCCCGGCCAGGCCTGCAGCAGCTCGGCCAGCTCGACCACGTCGTGCGCCCGGATGTGGCGCTGGTCCGGCCGCGGGTGCACGGTGATGCCGTGCGCACCGGCCTCCAGCGCGATCGTCGCGGCGCGCGTGACGCTCGGGATGCCGATGCTGCGGGTGTTGCGCAGCAGCGCGACCTTGTTCAGGTTGACCGACAGCGCGGTCGTGCCGCGGTGGGCCTCGAGTCCGGTGGTGACGAGGGGATTCATGGGAGCTGCTGCAGGTCGCGCATGACCTGCCGCGTGCGCAGGGCCGGGGAGCCGAGATGATAGTGAAGCAGCGCGCGCAGCTGCTGCTTGAGCGCCGGCAGCGTGCCGGTGCAGGCCTGCTGCAGCGCCGCCAGGCTGCCGTGTTCGAGCGCCGCCTGCAGGCCGACCAGCGCGGCGGCCTCCAGCGCCACCTCGTCGGCCGACTCGATCACGCCGGCCTCGCCGCGCAGCGCGTAGCGGCGGTCCGCTCGCAGCGGCTGCTGCGTCAGGGTGGCCAGATGCAGGTCGGGCAGCGAGCCGGTCTCGCGCAGCAGCACCAGTTCGAAGGCGCGCAGCGCCGCCTCGACGGAGGGTTCATCGCCGGCCAGCGCGGGCAGGGTCTGCGCATAGGCGTCGAACAGCACCGGGTGCGCGTCGTGGCGCGGCAGCAGGCGCATCAGCAGCTCGTTGAGGTAGAAGCCGGAGAACAGCGCCGCGCCCTGCGGCAGCGCCATGCCGCCGGCCCATTCGGCATGACGCAGGTTCTGCACCTCGGCGCCCTCGGGCAACCTGCCGAGCGACACGTTCAGGCGCTGGAAGGGCAGCAGCACCGCGCGCAGCTGCGAGTAGGGCCGCTTGGCGCCCTTGGCCGCGGCGACCACGCGGCCCTGGCCACGCGTGAACAGGTCCAGGATCAGGCTGGATTCGCTCCAGTCGTGCTGGTGCAGCACGTAGGCCGGCTGCGGCGCCGCGGCGCGCGAGGCGGCCATCACTCGTAGCCGTAGCTGCGCAGGTGCTCCTCGTCGGCGGCCCAGCCGGAGCGCACCTTGACGAAGAGTTCGAGGAACACCTTGCCGTCCAGCAGGGTCTCGAGCTCCTGGCGCGCCTCCGAGCCGATGCGCTTGAGCCGTTCGCCGCCGCCGCCGATCACCATGCCCTTGTGCGCCTCGCGCTCGACCACGATCGAGGCGGCGATGCGGCGCAGCTCGCCCTCCTCCTCGAACTTGTCGATCACGACGGTCGAGGTGTAGGGCAGTTCGTCGCCGGTCAGGCGGAACAGCTTCTCGCGGATGATCTCGCTGGCCAGGAAACGCTCGCTGCGGTCGGTCAGCGCGTCCTCGTCGTGGAGCCAGGCCTGCGCCGGCAGGTAGGGCCGCACGATCTCCAGCAGGCGTTCGACATCGGCGCCCTTCTTCGCCGACAGCGGCACGTACTCGGCGAACGCGTGGCGCTCCTGCATGCCCTTGAGCCAGGGCAGCAGCTCGGCGCGGCGCTGCACGGCGTCGAGCTTGTTGGCCACCAGCACCACCGGCTGGCCGGGCCGGCCGGATTCCTGGATCAGCGCCAGCACCTTGGCGTCGTCGAGCCCGAAGCGGCCGGCCTCGACCACGAACAGCACCACGTCGACATCGGCCAGCACGCCGCGCACGGTGCGGTTCAGCGTGCGGTTCAGCGCGGCCTGGTGGCGCGTCTGGAAACCCGGCGTGTCGACGAACACGAACTGCGCGTCACCCACGGTGCGGATGCCGGTGATGCGATGCCGCGTGGTCTGTGCCTTGGCCGAGGTGATGCTGATCTTCTGGCCCACCAGCGCGTTCAGCAGCGTCGACTTGCCGACGTTGGGCCGGCCGACGATGGCGACCAGTCCGCAGTGCGGTGCCGCGCTGCCGGCGGGCGAATCGCTCACGACCTCAGCGGGCCGCCGGGGCGGTCGCTGTCCTTCAGTGCGTCCAGCATGCGCCGGGCGGCATCTTGCTCGGCCTGGCGCCGCGAGCGGCCCTCGCCGGGCTCGGCCAGGCCGAGCGCCGGCACGGCACACTCGACCTCGAAGGTCTGTGCATGGGCCTGGCCGCGCGTGGCGACGATGCGGTAGCTCGGCACCGGCAGGCGGCGCGCCTGAAGCCATTCCTGCAGTTCGGTCTTGGCGTCCTTGGCCCAGTTGCCGACCTCGGTGCTGGCGATCACCTCTCCGAACAGGCGCTGCACCAGGTCCTTCGCGGCGTCGAAGCCGCCGTCCAGGAAGGTCGCGCCGATCAGCGCCTCGAGCGCGTCGGCCAGGATCGAGGCGCGCTGGGCACCGCCGCCGCGCGCCTCGCCCTCGGACAGGCGCAGCACGTCGGGCAGCCCCATCTGCAGCGCCACGCGGTGCAGGCTCTCCTCGCGCACGAGGTGGGCGCGCACGCGGGTCAGGTCACCCTCGTCGGAGCCGGCGAATCGGTCGAACAGCAGGCTGGAGATCGCCAGGCTGAGCACGGCGTCGCCCAGGAATTCGAGGCGCTCGTTGTGGTCGGCGCCGAAGCTGCGGTGCGTCAGGGCCCGCGCGAGCAGGTCCGGTTGGCGGAAGCGATGCCCGAGCCGGGCCTGGAGTTCGTCGAGTCGTTCGTCCATGGGGTTCGTTGGATGCCCCCCTCACGCTACTTCGAGCGCCCCTCGTACTTGATCAGCAGGTAGACCGGCGCCGCCAGTTCGATCTCCTTGTTGTAGGCGAACCTGACGACGATCTTCTCGTTTTCCTTCGTGACCTCGAGGTCCGAGCCCGAGATCGACTGGATCGAGTACTCGATCGTCTTCTGCTTCTCGAAGGCGGCGCGGATCTCGGGCACCGTGGTGCCGCCTTCCTTGGCGATCTTCTCGACCGCCCGCTGGATCGTGAAGTACTCGTTCAGCGTGGGCAGCACCCGCATCGCGATCAGGGCCGCGAAGCCGATCACGATGGCCCAGAACAGCAACCCGAACAGGGTGACCCCGCGCTGGCGGCGCGCCCGTGCAAGCTCCCTCGTCATGCGTCAATGCTCCCGTTCAGTTGAACGACCCGATGCGCCTGAGGTTGCCGAAGTTCATCCAGACGAAAAACGCCTTTCCGACGATGTTCTGGTCCGGAACGAAGCCCCAGTAGCGCGAGTCCTCGGAATTGTCGCGGTTGTCGCCCATCATGAAGTAGTGCCCCGGGGGCACCTTGCACGTGACGGCTTCCGCACTGTAGCGACAGTTCTCGCGGAAAGGGAAGGTGTAGACCTCTTCCGGGCCGAACGGCCGCCGTGCCTGCGGATTGACCAGGATGCGGTGCTCGATCGTGCCGAGCTTCTCCTTGAACACCTGGAAGTAGCGCAGCGAGTCCTCGTCGTAGTAGCCCGGCGGCGGCAGCGCCTCGACCGGCACCTCCTGCCCATTGAGCCAGAGCTTCTGGTCGCGCCAGGAGACCTCGTCGCCCGGCACGCCGACGACCCGCTTGATGTAGTCGACGCTGGTGTCCTTGGGGTAGCGGAACACGATCACGTCACCGCGCTGCGGATCGTGGTTGGCGATGACCTTCCTGTTGATCACCGGCAGGCGCACGCCGTAGTGATACTTGTTCACCAGGATCAGGTCGCCCACCAGCAGCGTCGGGATCATCGAGCCGGAGGGGATCTTGAACGGCTCGAACAGGAACGAGCGCAGCAGGAACACCGCCAGGATCACCGGGAACAGCCCGGCCGTCCAGTCCAGCCACCAGGGCTGCGCGAGCAGCTTCTCGCGCGCGCTGTCCACGTCGGTGTCGACGCGCGTGATGCCCTGGCGCGCCAGCTCGGCGCGGCGCTGGGCATCCTGGCGCTCGAGCTCGGCGGCGGCGGCCCGCCGAGCCGGCGCGAAGCGGAAGCGCTCGGCCAGCCAGTACACCAGCGTGACGACGCTGAGGATGAACAGCAGCAGGGAGAAGTTGCCGGTCCACTTGCCCAGGTACCAGCCGCCCAGGTAGACGGCCAGCGCGCCATACAGAACGCCCGTCAGAAGTCCCATCAGTCGTCCACTTGCAGGATGGCCAGAAACGCTTCCTGCGGCACCTCGACGGAGCCGATCTGCTTCATGCGCTTCTTGCCGGCCTTTTGTTTTTCGAGGAGCTTGCGCTTGCGGGTGATGTCGCCGCCGTAGCACTTCGCGAGCACGTTCTTGCGCAGCGCCTTGATTGTCTCACGCGCAATGATGTTGGCGCCGATGGCGGCCTGCACCGCCACGTCGTACATCTGGCGCGAGATCAGCTCGCGCATCTTGGTCACCACCGCGCGGCTGCGGTAGACGCTCTGGCTGCGGTGCACGATGATCGACAGCGCGTCGACCCGGTCGCCGTTGAGCAGGATGTCGACCTTCACGACATCGGCCGCACGGTACTCCTTGAACGCGTAGTCCATCGACGCGTAGCCGCGCGACACGCTCTTCAGCTTGTCGAAGAAGTCGAGCACGATCTCGGCCAGCGGCAGCTCGTAGGTCAGGTGCACCTGCTTGCCGTGGTAGGCCATGTTGACCTGCGTGCCGCGCTTCTGGTTGGCCAGCGTCATCACCGGACCGACGTAGTCCTGCGGCATGTACAGCTGCACCGTGACGATGGGCTCGCGGATCTCCCGGATGCGGCCCTGGTCCGGCATCTTCGACGGGTTCTCGACCTTGAGCACCGTGCCGTCGTTGAGCTCGACCTCGTAGACGACCGAGGGCGCGGTGGTGATCAGGTCCTGGTCGAACTCGCGCTCGAGCCGCTCCTGCACGATCTCCATGTGCAGCAGGCCGAGGAAGCCGCAGCGGAAGCCGAAGCCCAGCGCCTGGCTGACCTCGGGCTCGTAGCGCAGCGAGGAGTCGTTCAGCTTGAGCTTCTCGAGCGCGTCGCGCAGCTGGTCGTACTCGCTCGCCTCGGTCGGGTACAGGCCGGCGAAGACCTGCGGCTGGATCTCCTTGAAGCCCGGCAGCGGCTCGGTGGCCACGCCGCGGTTGTTCGGCAGCTTCTTCTCGAGCGTGATGGTGTCGCCGACCTTGGCCGCCTGCAGTTCCTTGATGCCGGCGATCACGAAGCCCACCTCGCCGGCGGCGAGGCTCTCGCGCGCGACCGACTTGGGCGTGAACACGCCGAGCTGCTCGACGCCGTAGACCGCGTCGCTGGCCATCAGGCGGATGCGCTCGCCCTTCGTCAGCGAGCCGTCGACCACCCGCACCAGCATCACGACGCCGACGTAGTTGTCGAACCAGGAGTCGATGATCATCGCGCGCAGCGGCGCGTCGGCCGCCCCGCGCGGCGCCGGAATGCGGTGGATCACCGCCTCGAGGATCTCGTCGATCCCCTCGCCGGTCTTGGCGCTGGCGGGGATGGCGTCGGTGGCGTCGATGCCGATCACCTCCTCGATCTCGGACTTGGCGCGTTCGGGGTCCGACTGCGGCAGGTCCATCTTGTTGAGCACCGGCACCACCTCCACGCCGAGCTCGATCGCGGTGTAGCAGTTGGCCACCGTCTGGGCCTCGACCCCCTGGCTCGCGTCGACCACCAGCAGCGCGCCCTCGCAGGCCGAGAGCGAGCGGCTGACCTCGTAGCTGAAGTCGACGTGGCCCGGCGTGTCGATCAGGTTGAGGTTGTAGGTCTTCCCGTCGCGGGCGGTGTACTGCAGCGCCGCGGTCTGCGCCTTGATGGTGATGCCGCGCTCGCGTTCGATGTCCATCGAGTCGAGCACCTGCGCCTCCATCTCGCGATCGCTCAGGCCGCCGCAGCGCTGGATCAGCCGGTCGGCCAGCGTGCTCTTGCCGTGGTCGATGTGGGCAATGATGGAGAAGTTGCGGATGTGGTCCATGGACACCGTGACTGGAAGCTCACGCGGTGGGCACAACGGCCATGCCGTTGCTGCGCAAGCTCACATCGCGCAGCGATGTGAAGGCGCGTAGCGCCGTGCTGAAGCTAAAAAAAAGGCACGTCGAAAGAGTGACGCGCCTTCCAACAAAACGTATGGCAACTGCTTGTTGGGCTTTCATTGTAGCCAAAAGACCCCCGCGGAAAACCGCGCCAATGCTTGATTTCGCGTCGTTGCAGGGTGCCAACAGGCAATTCCATCAACACCTTATCCACAAACCCTTGTGGACCGCTTGGGGATAGTTACCGGCGCCTTTTTTTGTTGATCGGGCCCGGCGCAACCAGTGTCCCGCAGGCCTTAATTCTATCGCCTGCCGGCCCCAATCCCGCCTCGTGAAAAGTTAGCGGGCGCAAACTTTTCACGCGCGCTGGCCGCCGAACCAGCCCCCTTCGATCCGGCGTTCCGGATCGCAAAAAGACCCGCCGCCGGACTCGGGTGTCGGGGTCAGCGTGCCGGCCGGATGATCAGGAAGTTGACCGTGTCCCCGCGCCGCACGAGCACGGTGACGGCCCGGGTCTTGTCGAGCTTGGAGACCACCGCCTCGAACTGCTTCGCACTCGAGACCTCGGCGTTGTCGATCGAGAGGATGACGTCGCCCTCGCGCAGGCCGGCGCGCGCGGCCGGTCCGTCGACGCTGTCCACGCGCACGCCGTTCTTGATCTTGAGTTCACGCTTCTGCGCCTCGCCCAGGTCCGACACCCCGATGCCCAGTGTCGCCACGGTGGCCTGTGGCTTGCTCGCGCCGCCCGATTCGGCCGCCGCGCGCTTCTGGTCAGGCTCGACCTCGGCCACCGTCACCGACAGGTCCTTGTAGCTGCCGCGCCGGAACACCTGCAGCGTCACCTTGCTGCCCGGCTTCACGCCGCCGACGATGCGCGGCAGGTCACCCGACTTCTCGACCGCCTTGCCGTCGAACTTGGTGATGATGTCGCCCGGCTCGACCCCGGCCTTCTCGGCCGGGCCGCCGGCCTCGACGCTGCGCACCAGCGCCCCGCCGGCCTTGCCCAGGCCGATCGACTCGGCCACGTCCTTGGTCACCTGGTCGATGCTGACGCCGATGCGGCCGCGGCTCACCCGGCCGCTGGTGCGCAACTGATCGGCCACGCGCGTCGCCTCGTCGATCGGGATCGCGAACGAGATGCCCATGTAGCCGCCCGAGCGGCTGTAGATCTGCGAGTTGATGCCGACCACCTCGCCGCGCAGGTTCAGCAGCGGGCCGCCGGAGTTGCCGGGGTTGATGGCCACGTCGGTCTGGATCAGCGGCAGGAATTCGCCGGTGTCGCGCGCCTTGGCGCTGACGATGCCGGCCGTCACCGTGTTCTCCAGGCCGAAGGGCGAGCCGATCGCGATCACCCACTCGCCCACGCGCAGCTTGTTCACGTCGCCGATCTTCACGGTCGGCAGCCCGCTGGCCTCGATCTTCACCAGCGCCACGTCGGAGCGCCTGTCGGTGCCGATCAGGCGCGCCTTGAACTCGCGCTTGTCGGGCAGGGTCACGATCAATTCGTCGGCGCCGTCGACCACGTGCGCATTGGTCATCACGTAGCCGTCGGCGCTGAGGATGAAGCCGGAGCCGACACCGCGCTGCTGCGGCTCGCCGCCATCGGGCGCTGGACGTTGTCCGCGCGGCCCGGGCTGGTTCGGGATCGGCAACCCGAACCGGCGGAAGAACTCGAGCATGTCCTCGTCCATCTCGGGCACGCCGCGGGCGCCGCGCGAGCGCTCCAGGGTGCGGATGTTGACGACGGACGGGCCCACCCGTTCGGCCAGGTCGGCGAAGTCGGGCAAGGTCACCTGCGGCTGTGCGTGCACGGGCGCCGCCGGCAAAGCCGCCACCAGCGCGACGCCCAGCGCCAGGGCAGCCAGCCAGAACCGGCGGCGCAGCGCCGGCGCGACGAGGAGATCGGTCGTCTTGAGGGTCATGGTCAAGCGTGGAACGAGTGAAAACGGGGCCTGGGCCGAGGCGTCAGGGACGACGTTCGAGGCCCTTGGCAAATTCCTTCAAGGTGGCCAGCGGCACGTCACCGACCAGCGTCACCCACCACTCGCCGTGGCGCCGCATCAGCGTCTGCGTTGCGCCGAGCGTGGCCCGCATGTCCTTGGTGTGGCGCTTCGGGTCGTAGGGCTCGATGAACAACGACACATGGGTGAGGCCATCGGAGTAGACCGCCTGCAGCACGGACGGCCCGGGAGGGTCACCCTCGCCGCCGGCGGCAGCGCCGATCGGGCGCTTGACGCCGCTGATCAGCCGGAAACCGGGCGTGGCCTCGCGCAGCATCCAGCCCTCGTCCTCCAGGCGGATCGGCTGCAACGAGGGGCGCAGCACGCGGTAGCCGTCGAGACGTCGCATCGCCTGCAGCACACTGTCGGGCTGCGGCCGGACGTTGATCGTCACGTCCGAGAAGGCCGAGCTCTCGAGCACCTCGTCCTTGTCGTTCAGCACGTCGGCCCGCAGCAGCAGCCCGGTGCTGCGGTCGGCCCACAGCCGGTATCCGAAGCGGCGATGGTCGCGCGGCTGCACCCGCAGCACGTCGGCGTCGTGGCCGGCGACACGCCCGCCCCCCTCCGGATGCAGCGCGTAGAACTCGGAGAGGCGGTCGTCGCCGGTCTGCAGCACCGCGGGAAAGGCGCGCGGCAGCTGGGTCTGCTCGACGACCACGACGCGGCTCGAGGGCCACACCGTCTGCACCAGGTCGTTGTGGCGGAACACGTGCCGCGCCTGGCCGTCGAGCGACTCGATGCGCTCGTACTGCTGCCCGGCCACGTAGAAGTGCGCAATGCGCGCGCTCGACACCGCACCGCCGCCGCTGACGACGAAGGTGCCCTGGAAATTGCGCTTGCCCGCCGCCTCGTGGATGCGCAGCAGCCAGCTGCGCACGGGCTGTGACGCGTCGGACGCCGCACTCGCCGCCGGCGCCGGCGCGGCGGACACAAAACCGCAGAAGGCGCCGAGCAGGGTCAGCGCGAAGAAGGGGTGGATCCGCATGGGAAGCGAGCGACCGACCTGCGCTCAGCGCTGCACCGAATCCACGGCCGCACGCCGCACCAGCGGCGAGCCGCCCAGCATGGTCGAGTTGCCGAACTGGTGATGCGCCTCGAGGTAGCGGTCGATCCGCGCGTCGCGGATCATCTTGCCGTTGGCGACGATCTCCTCGGGCTCCGCCGGCACGACCGGCACCGCCACCGGCTTCGCCGCCGTGTCGGCGACGGCCCGCACTTCCGCGCCGCCTTCGGCCACCTTCTGCGGGGCCAGCGGTTCCGGTGCGCGGGTCACCACCAGCACACCGGCCACCGCCACGAACCCGGCCGCCACCGCCGCCGGGCCCGCCCAGCGCCAGCGGCGCACCCGCGTGACGGTCGCCCGCGGCGTCGGAGCCAACACCACGGGTTCGGCCTCGAGCCGGCCGCGCAAGCGGGCCAGGAACGCCGCATCGCGACCGGCAACCGACGCCAGATCGTCCGAGCGCAGCACGTCGCCGATCAGGTGGTAGCGGTGCCAGGACTCGCGAAGTTGCGTCTCGTCGCGCCACGCCCGGCACGCGCGCGCCACCTCTGCGGCGTCGCGCACCTCGCCGTCCATCAGCGCGGACAGCACTTCTGCCGCCTTCGGATCGACCGCCTGTTCCCTGGACATCTGCTGCTCCATCGTCATCACCCCGGGCCCCCCGCCGCCTACCAGCGCTCGCCTTCACGCGTGTCCAGCAGGGGCCGCAACCGCGCCGCGATCGCCTCGCGCGCGCGGAAGATCCGCGAGCGCACGGTGCCGATCGGGCAGTTCATCAGCTCGGCGATCTCCTCGTAGCTCAGCCCTTCGATCTCGCGCAGGGTGATGGCCTGGCGAAGATCGTCGGAAAGCGCCTCGATCGCGGCGTTCACGGCCGCGGCGATCTCCTTGCTGGCAAGCACGGCGTCGGGGGTTTCGCCGTCGCTTAGTTCGTTTTCCACCCGTGAAGTTTCGTCGTCCTCCTCGCGCGCCGCGAGGGCCGCCTCCGTGATCACGGGGTCGCGCTTGAGCTCGACGAGGGATTTTTTCGCGGTATTCACCGCAATGCGGTAGAGCCAGGTGTAGAAGGCGCTCTCGCCGCGGAACTGCGGGATCGCGCGGTAGGCGCGGATGAAGGTCTCCTGCGCGATGTCGGGCACGAGGTCGACGTCGCGCACCATGCGGCCGATCAGGCGCTCGATGCGGCGCTGGTACTTCACCACGAGCATCTCGAAGGCCCGGATGTCCCCTTGCTTGACGCGTTCGATCAGCGGAGCGTCGGCGTCTGCGGCGTTCATTCGTCGGGAGCGGGGGAGGCCGCCGCGGAGGACCCTCCGGGCGCAGGACGCGCGGAATATACCGCACAGCGAAAGTCATGCCATTGGCCGGCCAGATCCGCGCGCCCGGCCGGTATCCAGTGCCGGGCGGACGGCGCCTCGGCGTCGAAGCGCAGCAGCATCCAGGCCCCGAGGTCCAGGGCCACCACCAGGCGACCCTCGATCGGCGGCCTGTCGCGGCGTGCCAGCCACCAGGCCCGGCCGTCCCAGCGCAGCCTGGCCCCGGCGGCCGCGCGCAGCCCCCAGGCCGCCACGATGGCTGCCGTGCCGAGCACGGCGCCGGCCAGGCGCCAACCGATCGTCAGTTCACCGGCGCCGAGCCACCACCAGGCCGCCAGGGCAAGACAGGCCAGCACCGCCAGCAGGTCGATGCCCGCACGCCAGGCACGCGAGGGCGGCAGTTCCACCGTCAGGGCCGGCCAGCCGGTGCTCACGGCGCGTGCCGCGGCCGGTTCAGGCGCGCTTGAAGACCAGGGTGCCGTTGGTGCCGCCGAAGCCGAAGTTGTTCTTGACGGCGTACTCGATCTTCATCTCGCGCGCGGTGTTGGCGCAGTAGTCCAGGTCGCACTCGGGATCCTGGTTGAAGATGTTGATCGTCGGCGGCGAGACCTGGTGATGCAGCGCCAGCACCGTGAAGACCGATTCGATGCCGCCGGCGCCGCCGAGCAGGTGGCCGGTCATCGACTTGGTCGAGTTGACAACGATCTTCCTCGCCGCGTCGCCGAACGCCAGCTTGATCGCGTTGCTCTCGTTGACGTCGCCCAGCGGCGTCGACGTGCCGTGCGCGTTCAGGTACTGCACCTGGTCGGCGTTGATGCCCGCGTTGCGCAGCGCCGCGCGCATCGAGCGCTTCGGGCCGTCGACGTTCGGCGCGGTCATGTGGTACGCGTCCGCGCCCATGCCGAATCCGGCGAGCTCGGCGTAGATCTTCGCGCCGCGCCGTTTCGCGTGTTCGTACTCCTCGAGCACCAGCACGCCGGCGCCCTCGCCGAGAACGAAGCCGTCGCGGTCCTTGTCCCAGGGGCGCGAGGCGGTGGCGGGGTCGTCGTTGCGGGTCGACAGCGCCCGCGCTGCCGCGAAGCCGCCGATGCCCAGCGGCGAGACGGTGGCTTCGGCGCCGCCGGCCACCATCACGTCGGCATCGCCATACTCGATCAGCCGGCCGGCCTCGCCGATGCAGTGCAGCCCGGTGGTGCAGGCGGTGACGATGGCCAGGTTCGGCCCCTGGAAGCCGAAGTGGATCGACACATGGCCGGAGATCATGTTGATGATCGAGGCCGGCACGAAGAACGGCGAGATGCGGCGCGGACCGCGCTCGCGGTAGTCGCCATCGGTCTGCTCGATCATCGGCAGCCCGCCGATGCCCGAGCCCACGAGGCAGCCGATGCGTTCGGCCTGCTCCTCGTTCAGCGCGTCGTTGGTGGGCAGGCCCGCGTCGCGCACCGCCTGGATCGACGCCGCCATCCCGTAGTGGATGAAGGTGTCCATGTGGCGCGCTTCCTTGGCCGGGATGTAGTCCTCGATCCGGAAGCCCTTGACCTCGCCGGCGAAGCGGCAGGCGAAGGCGGACGCGTCGAAGCGCGTCACGGTGGCGATGCCGGAGCGGCCGGCGACCAGATTGCCCCAGCCTTCGGCGACCGAGTTGCCCACCGGGCTGACGAGGCCCAGGCCGGTGATGACGACGCGACGGCGGCTCATGCGCAGACGAACGACGGCAAGTGCGGCAGCCTCAGGCGGCCTTCTGGTGCTTCATCGCGTAGTCGATCGCGAGCTGCACCGTGGTGATCTTCTCGGCTTCCTCGTCCGGGATCTCGATGCCGAACTCATCCTCGAGCGCCATCACCAGCTCGACCGTGTCCAGCGAGTCGGCGCCCAGGTCGGCGACGAAGGCCTTCTCGTTGGCGACGTCGGCTTCGGGAACACCCAACTGTTCGGCGATGATCTTCTTGACTCGGGCTTCGATGTCGCTCATGACTCCTCCGGGAGTGTTTACGGAAACAGGGCGGGATTCTAAGGGTTGGCGTCGCGCCCCCGCGGGGCCGGCGCCGGGCGCATCAGCACATGAACATGCCGCCGTTGACGTGCAGTTCGGTGCCGGTGATGTAGCCGGCCTGCGGCGAGGCGAGGAAGGCCACGGCGTGCGCGATCTCGCTGGCGTGGCCGAGCCGGCCGAGCGGGATCTGCGCCAGCAGCGCGGCGGTCTGCGCCTCGGGCAGCGACTTGGTCATGTCGGTGTCGATGAAGCCCGGCGCGACGCAGTTGACCGTCACGCCGCGGCTGCCGAGCTCACGCGCCAGCGAGCGTGTCATGCCGGCCACGCCGGCCTTGGCGGCAGCGTAGTTGGCCTGGCCCGGGTTGCCGCTCGCGCCCACCACCGACGTGATGTTGACGATGCGGCCATAGCGCTGCTTCATCATCGGCCGCGTGGCGGCGCGGCAGGCGCGGAACACCGCCTTCAGGTTGGTGTCGATGACCGCGTCCCAGTCCTCGTCCTTCAGGCGCATCGACAGCATGTCGCGCGTGATGCCGGCGTTGTTGACCAGCACGTGCAGCCCGCCCTGCGCCTTGACGATGCCGTCGATCGCGGCGTCGAGCGCCGCGCCGTCGGTGACGTTCAGCACCAGCCCGCGGCAACCGGCATGGCCGGCCAGCGCCTCGGAGATGGCCTGCGCGCCGGCGTCGCTGGTGGCCGTGCCCACCACCTGCATGCCACGTTCGGCCAGTGCCAGCGCGATGGCCCGGCCGATGCCGCGCGAAGCGCCGGTGACCAGGGCCACCTGGCCATTCATCGTCACGTGGTCGCTCACAGGACTGCCCTCCGCGCAATGCGATCCGGGATTCGCGCTTGGGATCGGCCAGGCGCGCTCATGCCAGCACCCCCTTCGCGTCGGCGAGCGTGGCCGGGTCGAGCACGTTGCCGACCACCAGCTCCGCGTCGATGCGCTTGGCCAGCCCGGCCAGCACCTTGCCCGGACCGCACTCGAACAGGTGCGTGATGCCGCGGGCACGCATCGCCTGCACGATCTCGACCCAGCGCACCGGGCCGAAGGCCTGGCGGTACAGCGCCTCCTTGATGGCGGCCGGATCGCTCAGCACGGCGACGTCGATGTTGTTGATCACCGGAATCGTCGGTGCGGCCAGCGCCACCTCGGCCAGTGCCAGCTTCAGCCGCTCGGCGGCCGGCTTCATCAGGCTGGAGTGGAACGGCGCCGACACCGCCAGCGGCAGCGCCCGCTTGGCGCCGCGCGCCTTGAGGGCCTCGCAGGCCTTGTCGACCGCGGCCTTGGTGCCGGCGATGACGGTCTGCTTCGGGTCGTTGTAGTTGGCGGCGGCCACCGCCTCGCCCACCTGGGCGGCCACCTCGGCGCAGGTGTCGCGCACCACGTCCGCGTCCAGGCCGAGGATCGCGGCCATCGCGCCGGCCCCCACCGGCACGGCGTCCTGCATCGCCTGGGCGCGCAGGCGCACCAGCGGCAGCGCCTGGGCCAGCGTGAGCGACCCGGCCGCGACCAGTGCGCTGTACTCGCCCAGCGAGTGACCGGCCAGCACCGCCGGGGCCAGCCCCGTCTCGGCGATCCAGGCGCGGTAGCAGGCGATCGCCGCGGTCAGCATCACCGGCTGGGTGTTGGTGGTCAGGTCAAGCTGCTCCTTCGGGCCGGCATGGATCAGCGCGCCGATGTCCTCGCGCAGCGCCTCGGAGGCCTCGGCGAGCGTCTGCTTCACGGCCGCATGGTCGCCCCAGGCGTCGAGCATGCCGACGGTCTGCGAGCCCTGGCCCGGGAACACGAATGCGAAGCTGGCCATCGTCCTTGTCTCTCTCGTTGTCGTTCTCGTGCTCGGCGCGCCGCCGCGCTCAGAAGTCGAGCAGCACCGCGCCCCAGGTGAAGCCGCCGCCCACGCCCTCGAGCAGCACCGTGTCGTCGCGCTTCACGCGGCCGCTGCGCACCGCCACGTCGAGCGCCAGCGGCACCGAGGCGGCCGAGGTGTTGCCGTGTTCGTCGACCGTCACGACCAGCTTGCCTGGCGGCAGCTTCAGCTTCTTGGCCGTGCCCTGCATGATGCGGATGTTGGCCTGGTGCGGGATCAGCCAGTCGATGTCGTCCTCGGTGCGGCCGGCCTTCTCGAGCACCGCGCGCGCGGCACTCTCGAGCACGCCGACGGCGAGCTTGAACACGGCCTGGCCGTCCATCCGGAGCAGCGGCACCCCCAGCACCTGCCCCCCCGAGACCGTGCCCGGCGTGCAGAGGATGTCGACATGCTTGCCGTCGGCGTGCAGGTCCGTCGCGAGGATGCCCGGCTTGTCGCTCGCCTCGAGCACCACCGCGCCGGCCCCGTCGCCGAACAGCACACAGGTGGTGCGGTCCTTGAAGTCGAGGATGCGCGAGAACACCTCGGCGCCGACCACCAGCGCGCAGTCCGCCGCGCCGGTGCGGATCATCGCGTCGGCCACGCCGAGCGCGTAGACGAAGCCCGAGCACACCGCCTGCACGTCGAAGGCCGGGCAACCGTTGGCGCCGAGCTTGTTCTGCAGGATGCAGGCGGTCGACGGGAACACCATGTCCGGCGTCGAGGTCGCGACGATGATCAGGTCGATGTCGGCGGCGCGCCGGCCGGCCGCCTCGAGCGCGTGGCGTGCGGCGTGCAGGGCGAGGTCGCTGCAGGCGACCTCGGGCGCGGCGAAGTGGCGCGCGCGGATGCCGGTGCGCTCGACGATCCACTGGTCCGAGGTCTCGACCCCGTCGCGCGCCAGCTGGGCGGCCAGCTGTTCGTTGGTCAGGCGCTGCGGGGGCAGGTAGCTGCCGGTGCCGGTGATGCGCGAGAAGCGCGCGCTGATGCTCATCGTGTGCTCATCGTGTGGCCACCATGGCCGGCGAGTCGGGCGGGGTCTCGCCACCGGCAACCGGCATGGCCGCGAGCGTCTCGAGGATACGGTCGTGGACCCGGTCGAGCAGCCGGTTGCGGGCCGCATCATAGGCGCGGTTGAGCGCCTGCTGGAAGGCAAAGGCGTCGGCCGAGCCGTGGCTCTTGAACACCAGGCCGCGCAGCCCCAGCAGCGCGGCCCCGTTGTAGCGGCGGTGGTCCACGCGCGCCTTGAAGTGCTTGAGCACCGGCATCGCCACCAGCGCGGCCATCTTGGTGAAGGCGTTGCGGGTGAACTCCTGCTTGATGAAGCTGGTCAGCATCGCGGCCAGCCCCTCGGCCGTCTTCAGCGCCACGTTGCCGACGAAGCCGTCGCAGACGACGATGTCGGTGGTGCCCTTGAAGATGTCGTTGCCCTCGACGTTGCCGTGGAAGTTCAGGTGCCCGCTGGCAGCCGCCGCGCGCAGCAACTCGGCGGCCCGCTTGATGGTCTCGCTGCCCTTGATGGCCTCTTCGCCGATGTTCAGCAGGCCGACGCTCGGGTCGCTCTTGCCTTCGACGGCGGCGACCAGTGCGCTGCCCATCACGGCGAACTGCAGCAGGTGCTCGGCGCTGCAGTCGACGTTGGCACCCAGGTCGAGCACGGTGGTGAAACCGTCGCGCTGGTTCGGCATCACGGTGGCGATGGCCGGCCGGTCGATGCCCTCGAGCGTCTTGAGCACGTAGCGCGAGACCGCCATCAGCGCGCCGGTGTTGCCGGCCGAGACACAGGCGTGAGCGGCCGCCTTGCCGTCCTCGCCCGGCTTGACCTGCGCGACGGCGACGCGCAGCGACGAATCCTTCTTGCGCCGCAGCGCCACCTCGACCGGGTCGTCCATCTCGACGACCTCGCTGGCCGCCACCACGGAAGTGCGCGGCCAGCCGGCGGCCGGCGCCAGTTCGGCGGCGCGTCCGACGAGGATCAGTTCGGCCTGCGGATGGGCGTCGAGGAAGGCCCGGCAGGCCGGCAGGGTGACCGCCGGACCGTGGTCACCGCCCATGCAATCGACCGCGAGGCGGATCGCCCCACCGATCGGTGCGACCGTTGCCGCAGCTGCGGTGGGGGCGCTGCCCATGCCGAGCGTCGCCAGCTCCCGCGGCGAACGCTCAGGCGTCCGCCTTGGTCTTCAGGACCTTGCGGCCGCGGTAGAAGCCGGTCGGGCTGATGTGGTGGCGCAGATGCGTCTCGCCGGTGGTCGGCTCGATCGCGGTGCCGGGCGCGGCCACGGCGTTGTGCGAGCGGTGCATGCCACGCTTGGACGGCGACTTCTTGTTCTGCTGAACGGCCATGATGGATCTCCTGGCACGCCCACCCAGGGCATGCAACTCACGAAAAGCCGGCGATTCTAGCATTCCGGGCCGAGGCCGGCAGCGCCAGCGGTCACGCCGAACCGTCCGGCCGGGGTGGCCGGCCCTTCAGCGCGGCCAGCGCGGCGAAGGGATTCGGCCGCTCGTCCAGGACCTCGGCCTCCGCCGCCACCGCCGGCAGCGGGCAGGCGGCATGTCGGGGCACCAGCGGCAGCGACAGGAGCAGTTCGTCCTCGACCAGTTCCTTCAGGTCCAGCGAGCGAGTGAGCGCCAGCACATCGTCTTCGCAGTCGGCATCGAGCTCGGCCGCCTGGTCTTCACCCGGCACGAACAGGAAGCTGCGCTCGGCCCGCACGTCCACCGGCAGCGGCCCGAGGCAGCGCTGGCAGACCACCTGCAAGGCGGTGCGCGCCTGCAGGTGCAGCCAGACCTGCGGCGCCCCGCCTCGCACCGCGCGCTGCTCGCCGCGTGCCTGCCAGTCGACCGGGGTGTCACCGGGCGGGCAGTCGGCATGGGCCGAAGCCGCCAGACGTTCGAGCTCGCGCAGCGGCCAGCAGCCCTGCAGTTGCGCCGCCTGCTCGGCGAAGGCGGCGACATCCAGGTGCAGAGGATCCAAGGCGCGCGCTTTCATGCGGGGAAGTGTATGCGGCGCGATGGGACAATCGCCGCCATGCCGACGCGCCCGCGCCTGATCCTCGCCTCTACGTCGCGCTATCGGCGCGAACTGCTCGAACGCCTGCGCCTGCCCTTCGACGTGATGGCACCGGACGTGGACGAGAGCCCGCACGCCGGCGAGACGCCGGCGGCGCTGTCGGAGCGACTGGCCCGTGCCAAGGCGCTGGCCGTGGCGGGCCGGCACCCGGAGGCCGTCGTGATCGGCTCCGACCAGGTGGCCGACCTCGGCGGCGCGCCGATCGGCAAGCCCGGCAGCCACGAGCGCGCCGTCGAGCAACTGCGTGCCATGCGCGGCCGCGCCGTGGTGTTCCACACCGCGGTGACGGTGGTGCGCCTGGCCACGGGCCACGAACGCAGCGTGCGCGTGCCGGTGACGGTGCGCCTGCGCGACCTGAGTGACGCCGAGATCGAGCATTACCTGCGCACCGAGCAGCCCTACGACTGCGCCGGCAGCGCCAAGGCCGAGACGCTGGGCATCGCGCTGCTGGAGGCGATCGAGTCGGACGACCCGACGGCGCTGGTGGGCCTGCCGCTCATCCGCACCAGCGCGATGCTGCGCGAGGCCGGCATCGACCCGCTCGCGCCATGAGCGATACACCCGGGACGCTCTACCTCGTACCGAACACGCTGGACTTCGGCATCGAGGGCGCGCAGGCGGCGCCGTTGAGCGACGTGCTGCCGCTGGGCGTGCTGCAGCGCGCCGCGCAGCTGCGGCACTGGGTGGCCGAGAACGCCAAGACCACGCGCGCGCTGCTCAAGCGTGTCGACGCGATCGTGCCACTGGCCGCACCGCTGCAGGAGCTGTCCATCGTGGAGCTGCCCCGGCCGGCCAAGGGCGCGAAGGCGCCGCCGGCCGACCTGCGGCCGCTGCTCGCGCCGGCGCTGGCCGGCCACGACCTCGGCCTGATCTCCGAGGCCGGCCTGCCCGCCGTGGCCGATCCGGGCGCGGCGCTGGTACAGGCGGCGCATGCCGCGGGCATCCCGGTGGTGGCCCTGCCCGGCCCGAGCGCGCTGCTGCTGGGGCTGGCCGCCAGCGGCCTGAACGGACAGAGCTTCGCCTTCGTCGGCTACCTGCCGGTGGAGGCGGGCGCACGCGATGCCCGCATCCGCGAGCTCGAGGCCACCTCACGCCGCCTCGGGCAGACCCAGCTGATGATCGAGACGCCGTACCGCAATGCCGCGCTGCTGGCGGCGCTGCTTGCGCAGCTGAAGGGCGACACGCGCCTGGCGGTCGGCTGCGCGCTCGCGACGCCGGAGGGCTTCACCCGCAGCGACCGCATCGACGGCTGGCGGCTCCGCCCGACCGGGCTGCCGGCGGACCGCCCGGCGGTGTTCGCCCTGCTCGCGGGCTGACCCGGCGCGGTGTTCAGGCCGACGGCACGTCGTCCGTCTTCTTCGCGCCGAACAGCGCGGCCACCTTCTTCTTCGGCTTGATGTAGGGCGACAGGCCACGCGGCGCGGGCGACGCCGGTTTCTGGTCCCAGGCCGGCTTGGGCGCATCGGCCGGCGGCTCGTAGGGCTCGTCGAAGAACGGGTCGGCGGCAGGCTTGGGCGCGGCGTAGGCCGGGCGCGCGGCGGCCGTGGCACGCGCCGGGCGCTCGTCGTCGTGGCGCGTGCGGTCGCGGTAGTGGTCGCGGCGCGGCGGCGCATCGTCGAGCTCGAGCGGCTCGATCTCGATCTTCTTCTTGATCAGGCGCTCGATGTCGCCGATCGAGCGGTGGTCCTCGCGCGAGACCAGCGTCATCGCCAGGCCCGAGGCGCCGGCGCGGCCGGTGCGGCCGATGCGGTGCACGTAGTCCTCGGCGTTGAACGGCACGTCGAAGTTGAACACGGCCGGCAGGTCGGCGATGTCCAGGCCGCGCGCGGCCACGTCGGTGGCCACCAGCACGTCGACCTCGCCGCGCTTGAAGGCGTCCAGCGCCTTGAGCCGCTCGTCCTGGCTCTTGTCGCCGTGCAGCGCGTTGGTGCGCAGGCCGTCGCGCTCGAAGGAGCGCGCCAGGCGCGCGCAGCCGAGCTTGGAGTTCACGAACACCAGCGCCTGCGTGACGCCGCGGTCCTTCAGCAGCTTGAGCACGGCACGCCGCTTGTCGTCGGAGGCCACGCTGTAGAAGCGCTGCTCGACGGTGGAGGCGGTGGCGTTCGGGCGCGCCACCTCGACCAGGATCGGGTCCTGCAGGTAGCTTTCGGCCAGGCGCTTGATCTCGGGCGAGAAGGTGGCCGAGAACAGCAGCGTCTGGCGCTGCTTGGGCAGGTAGCTGAGGATGCGCTGCAGGTCGGGCAGGAAGCCGATGTCGAGCATGCGGTCGGCCTCGTCGAGCACCACGTACTCGACCTGGTTGAGCACCGCGTTCTTGGCCTCGATGTGGTCGAGCAGCCGGCCGGGCGTGGCGATCAGCACCTCGACGCCGCGGCGCAGCTCCTCGGTCTGCGGCTTCATGTCGATGCCGCCGAACACCACCGCGGCGCGCAGCTGGGTGAACTTGGAGTACTGCTTGACGTTGGCGGCCACCTGGTCGGCCAGTTCGCGCGTAGGCGCCAGCACCAGTGCGCGCACCGGGTGACGCGCCGGCGACATGCTGGCGTTCTCGTGTTTCATCATGCGCTGCAGCAGCGGCAGCGAGAAGGCGGCGGTCTTGCCGGTGCCGGTCTGGGCGGCGCCCATCACGTCGCGGCCGTCGAGCACGATCGGGATCGCCTTGGCCTGGATCGGCGTCATCGTCAGGTAGCCCGCGTCTGCCACCGCACGCAGCAGTTTCGGGTCGAGCGCGAGGGTGTCGAATCGCGCGGGTGCCGGCACGTCCGGCAGCGGGGTTTCGGTTTGCATGTACCCCGGATTATCGCCGAGGGGGGGATCCGGGGCGCAGTTGCAGCCAGCGCGGTGCCTTGAAGCGGATGATCAGGGCATACAGGGAGACGTAAACCGCGGCGAAAAGCACGATGAAGGCGCCGAGGATGCGCGAGTCGTCCCAGAACAGCACGCTGGGCACCACCGCCAGCATGCTCAGCAGCCACAGATAGGGGGCCGTCATCGCATTGCGCTTCGTCAAGGCGGCGGCATCCGTGCGCCCGACCGCCCAGCGCAGCAGGCGCCGGTACACCAGGCTGTGCAGGTGCACGCCATCGGGCATGCCCACCGCGCGGCCGCGCACCACCTTGCGCCGGTACATCGAGAACAGCGTCTCGAACACCGGGTAGATCGAGGCCAGCAGCGGGAACAGGGGCGACACCTGGGTGTTGCGGGCCAGCAGCAGCAGCGCCACCTCGGCCGCGTAAAAGCCGAGGAAATAGGCCCCCCCGTCGCCCAGGAAGATCAGCCCGGCCGGGTAGTTCCAGATGAAGAAGCCGAGGATCGCCCCGGCGCCGGCCAGCGCCAGCAGCATCACCAGCGCGTCGCCCACCTCGCCGGCCACGTAGGCCACGGCCAGCAGGATCATCACCACGCACATCGAGGCCAGGCCGTTGAAGCCGTCGATGATGTTGACGGCGTTCGCCATGCCGGCCACCGCCACCACCGCCAGCAGCGCGGCGCCGACCGCGAACGAGGCGACCCAGTCCAGCAGCAGCAGGTCGGTGCGGGTGATGGCGGTGCCGAGCACGAACACCGCCAGCACGGCCGACAGGATGGCCGCCAGCAGGCGCATCGCCACCGACACGCGCTTGGTCACGTCCTCCAGCAACCCGGCCACGAAGGCGGGCGCGCCGCACAGCAGCAGCAGCAGCAGCATGCGCCCGAGCGCGGACTGCGGCTGCAGCAGCGCGAAGGCCAGCGCCAGCACGCCGAGCGTCGCGAACACGCCGATGCCGCCCACGCGCGCGACCGGATGCACGTGGACCTTCTGCGGCCCGGTGAGGTCATGATCCTTGGTGGCCCAGCCGCGGCTGCGCAGCAGCCGGACCACGATCAGGGTCAGCGCCGCCGAGAGGACGAACGCCGCCACGAAAACAAGCATGGCCGCAAGTGTAGTCAGCCCGGCCGGCGTACCCTCCGACACGGCGTCACCAAACGCATCGCCGATAATCCGCGGCCACTTCGGGCAGAGCCTCAGACCCCATGATCCTCGTCACCGGCGGCGCCGGATTCATCGGCAGCAACTTCGTGCTCGACTGGCTGGACCGCGACGGCGATCCGGTCGTCAACCTGGACGCCCTCACCTACGCCGGCAACCTGCGCAACCTGGCCGCGCTGGACGGCGACCCCCGCCACCGCTTCGTGCGCGGCGACATCGGCGACCGGGCGCTGGTCGCCACGCTGCTGGCCGAGCACCGGCCGCGCGCGGTGCTGAATTTCGCCGCCGAGAGCCACGTGGACCGCTCCATCAGCGGGCCGGAGGCCTTCCTGCGCACCAACGTGATGGGCACGCTGGCCCTGCTCGAGTCGGTGCGGGCCTACTGGGCCACGCTGCCGGACCCGGAACGCGCGGCGTTCCGTTTCCTGCAGGTCAGCACCGACGAGGTGTTCGGCTCGCTTGCCCCCGACGCGCCGGCCTTCACCGAGCAACACCGCTACGAGCCCAACAGCCCCTACGCGGCCAGCAAGGCGAGCGCCGACCACCTCGTGCGCGCCTGGCACCACACCTACGGGCTGCCGGTGCTGACCACCAACTGCTCGAACAATTACGGCCCGTATCACTTCCCCGAGAAGCTGATCCCGCTGATGATCGTCAACGCGCTGGCCGGCAAGCCGCTGCCGGTGTACGGCGACGGCCGCCAGGTGCGCGACTGGCTCTACGTCGGCGACCACTGCAGCGCGATCCGCGCGGTGCTGGCACGCGGGCGCCCCGGCCAGACCTACAACGTGGGCGGCTGGAACGAGCAGGCCAACATCGACATCGTGCGCCAGATCTGCGCGCTGCTGGACGAGCTGAAGCCCGACCCGGCCGGCCCCTACGCACGGCTGATCACGCATGTGGCCGACCGCCCGGGCCACGACCGGCGCTATGCGATCGACGCGCGCCGCATCGAGGCCGAGCTCGGCTGGCGCCCGGCCGAGACCTTCGCCAGCGGGCTGCGCCGCACGGTGCAGTGGTACCTGGAGCACGCCGACTGGGTGCGCGAGGTGCAGAGCGGCGCCTACCGGGAGTGGATCGCGCGGCAGTACGGTCCGGCCGCCGCGGCATGAGAGTGCTCCTGCTCGGGCAGCGCGGACAGGTCGGCTGGGAGCTGCAGCGCGCGCTCGCGCCGCTGGGCGAGCTGATCGCGCCCGAGCGCGACGGCCCGGCCGGGCCGGCCGACCTGCGCGCTCCGGAGCAGCTGGCCGACACCGTGCGCCGCCTGCGGCCGGACGTGATCGTCAACGCCGCCGCCTACACCGCCGTGGACCGCGCCGAGAGCGAACCCGGGCCCGCCCACACCGTCAACGCCGCGGCGCCTGCGGCGCTGGCGCGTGCGGCGGCCGAACTCGGCGCCGGGCTGATCCACTACGGCACCGACTACGTGTTCGACGGCAGCGGCGACACGCCGCGCGACGAATCCGCACCGACCGCGCCGCTGTCGGTCTACGGCCACAGCAAGCTGGCCGGCGAGGAGGCGATCCGCGCCAGCGGCTGCCGCCACCTGATCCTGCGCACCAGCTGGGTCTACGCGGCGCGCGGCGGCAACTTCCTGCGCACCATGCTGCGGCTGGCGGCCGAGCGCGACCGGCTGCGCGTGGTGGACGACCAGTTCGGCGCACCCACCGGCGCCGAGCTGCTGGCCGATGCCACGGCGCACGCGCTGCGCGCCTGGCGGTCGGATGCGCGGCTGGGCGGCACCTACCACCTGGCGGCCGCCGGCGCGACCAGCTGGCACGCCTACGCCTGCCACGCGATCGAGCGGGCGCGTGCCGCCGGGCTGCCGGTGCGCGTGGCCCGCGAGGCGATCGAGGCCATCCCCACCGCCGAATACCCCACGCCGGCGCGCCGGCCGCTCAACTCGCGCCTGGACTGCACACGCTTCCAGGCCGCCTTCGGCCTCGTGCTGCCGCCCTGGCAACAGGGCGTGGAGCGGGTGGTCGACGAGCTGGCCGGCACCTGAGGCAAGCAGGAGCAACGCATGCGACGCAAGGGCATCATCCTCGCCGGGGGCTCCGGCACCCGGCTGCACCCGGCCACGCTGGCGCTGAGCAAGCAGCTGCTGCCGGTGTACGACAAGCCGATGGTCTACTACCCGCTGAGCACGCTGATGCTGGCGGGCATCCGCGACATCCTCGTCATCAGCACGCCGCAGGACACGCCGCGCTACCAGGCGCTGCTGGGCGACGGCGCGCGCTGGGGCCTCGCGATTTCGTACTGCGTGCAGCCCAGCCCGGACGGCCTGGCGCAGGCCTTCATCCTCGGGCGCGGCTTCGTCGACGGCGCGCCCAGCGCGCTGGTGCTGGGCGACAACATCTTCTACGGCCACGACTTCCAGGCCATGCTGCGCAACGCGGCCGACCAGAACAGCGGCGCGACCGTGTTCGCCTACCACGTCAACGACCCCGAGCGCTACGGCGTGGTCGAGTTCGACGACCAGCACCGCGCCGTCAGCATCGAGGAGAAGCCGAAGGCGCCGAAGAGCAACTACGCGGTGACCGGGCTGTACTTCTACGACACGCAGGTGTGCGACATCGCCGCGTCGATCAAGCCCAGCGCACGCGGCGAGCTCGAGATCACCGAGGTCAACGCGACCTACCTCGAGCAGGGCCAGCTCAATGTCGAGCTGATGGGCCGCGGCTACGCCTGGCTCGACACCGGCACGCACGACAGCCTGCTCGAGGCGAGCCAGTTCATCGCCACGCTGGAGCGCCGCCAGGGCCTGAAGGTGGCCTGCCCCGAGGAGGTGGCCTGGCGCGCCGGCTGGATCGACGCGGCGCAGCTCGAGGCGCTCGCCCTGCCGCTGGCCAAGAGCGGCTACGGCGCCTATCTGCTGCGGCTGCTGCGCGAGAGGGCCTACTGATGCGCTTCACCCCGACGGCGCTGCCCGAGGTGCTGATCGTCGAGCCGCAGGTGCACGGCGACGCACGCGGCTTCTTCATGGAGAGTTTCAACCAGCGCGCCTTCGACGCGGCGGTGGGCCGCCACGTCGAGTTCGTGCAGGACAACCACTCGCGCTCGCTGCGCGGCGTGCTGCGCGGCCTGCACTACCAGCTGCCGCCGCATGCCCAGGGCAAGCTGGTGCGGGTGGCGCGCGGCGCGGTGTTCGACGTGGCGGTCGACCTGCGCCGCGGCAGCCCGGGCTTCGGCCGCTGGGTCGGCGTCGAGCTGAGCGAGGACAACCAGCGCCAGCTGTGGATCCCGCCGGGTTTCGGGCACGGCTTCCTGGTGCTGAGCGAGTCGGCCGACTTCCTCTACAAGACGACCGACTACTACGCCCCCGAGTGCGAGGCGAGCGTGCGCTGGGACGACCCGGCGCTGGCGATCGGCTGGCCGCTGGCCGGCGCGGAGCCGCAGGTGTCGGCCAAGGACGCGGCAGCCCCCGCCCTGGCCCGGGCCCGGGCCCGGACCTTTGACTGAGCCCCCAGGGGGGCTGACCGCGCGGCTCGCGCACAATGCGGGCTCGCCGCCGACCATGCTGACCCAGGAACTGCCCCCGACGCCCCCCAAGCGCGACGCCTACCAGGTGCAGCGCGCAGTGTTGGTGGCGCTGGTGATCCGGGAGCTGCGCGCGCGCGTGCAGGGCCGCTGGCTTGGCATGCTGTGGATGCTGTTCGAGCCGCTCGCGCACGTGCTGGCCGTGCTGGCCCTGTTCAACTTCCGCCAGAACGCCGTGACGCTGAACATCGAGTTCCCCGTGTTCCTGGTCACCGGCATGCTGCCCTTCTTCATCTTCAGGAACCTGGCGCGCCAGGTGCCGACCGCCATCAACGCCAATCGACAGTTGTTCGCGTACAGGCAGGTGCTGCCGATCGACGCGCTCGCGGCACGCGCCGTGGTCGAGATCGGCCTGTACGGCGCCGTCTACCTCTGTGCCCTGGTGATCCTGGGCTGGCTGGGCTACCACTGCGTGCCGCGCGCGCCGCTGGAATTGATCGCCACCATGAACGTGCTGGTGCTGCTCGGCCTCGGGTTGGGCCTGGTCGTGGCCGTGGTATCGCACCGCCGCCCACGAGTCACGACGGTGATCAACCTGGCCTTCTTCCCCCTGTACTTCGTTTCCGGGGTCATCTTCCCCCTGCACTCGCTGTCGCCGGAGGTGCGAGACCTGCTGCTGTGGAACCCGGTGCTGCACCTGGTGGAACTCTCCAGGTACTACTTCATCCCCAGCTACACGATACTTCCGGGTGTCGACGCGGCCTACCCGACCGCCTTCGCGCTTGTTGTCCTGGCGCTCGGGATGAGCGCCTACCGCGTGTATCGCCACCAGTTCGTTGCGGTCGGCTGAACCCTTCCCGGCATGCTCGAGTTGCGCAATCTCACCAAGTGGTACCAGACGCCGTTCGGGCGACGCTACGTCTTTCGCGACCTCAGCTTCAAGTTCCCGGACAACGCGAGCATCGGGCTGATCGGGCGCAACGGCGCCGGCAAGTCGACGCTGCTCAGGTTGCTGGGCGGCATCGATTCGCCGAACGCCGGCGCCGTGGTGACTGATGCGCGGATCTCCTGGCCTGTCGGGCTCTCCGGGGGATTCCAGAACTCGCTGACGGCCCGCGAGAACCTGCAGTTCATCTGCCGCATCCACGGCGCCACCGGGCCAGCCATGCGCCGCATCCTCGACTTCGTCGCCGACTTCGCAGAGATCGGCGACTACTTCGATCTGCCGGTGTCCTCGTACTCATCGGGAATGCGGGCGCGAGTCGCCTTCGGCGCCAGCATGGCCTTCGAGTTCGACTACTACCTGATCGACGAACTGATGGCCGTGGGTGATCCGCAGTTCCGGCAGAAGAGCCAGCGCCTGCTGCGCGAGCGCCTGCAGCGCGCCAAGGTCATCATGGTGTCGCACAACACCAAGGAGATCCTGCGCAACTGCGACGTTGTCGTGCTGGTGGACCGGGGCAACACGGTGCTGTTCGAGGATGTGCGCGCCGGGGTGCAGGCCTACCTCAAGCAGGCCGAGCCCGGCCGCGCCGCGCCCGAAGCCGTCGGCGCGCGGCCGGCGGTGGGCACGGCCAGGCCTCCCGGCGCGCGGCCGGCCGGCGCGCTGGCCGCCCGGCCCGCTGGCGCGCC
>NZ_RCHJ01000022.1 GCF_004011805.1 Piscinibacter defluvii | reverse complement strand
GCCGGTGCCGGTGCCGGTGCCGGTGCCGGTGCCGGTGCCGGTGCCGGTGCCGGTGCCGGAGCGGGCGCGGGCGCCGGTGCGGGCGCCGTCGCCGTGCTGCTCACCTGGCACGACTTGACGACCATGTAAGCCGGGTCAGAACCGAAGAAGGCGTTCGTGCATTGACCGGAGCCGGAGACGACCTTCTGGATCCACGAGGTGCCGGCGCCGTAGCGGACGGTCTGGCTGCCCGACACAGAGAAGGACTGGCCTTCGGTCGCCACGTGAACCCATTGCGCCGGTGCCGGTGCCGGTGCCGGTGCCGGTGCCGGTGCCGGTGCCGGTGCCGGTGCCGGTGCCGAGGTGGAACTCGACACCTCGCATCTCTTGACGACCATGTAGGCCGGGTCGGACCCGAAGAAGGAGTTCGTGCACTGGCCGGTGCCCGTGACGGACTTCTTGATCCAGTTGGTGCCGGCTCCATAGCGGACGGTGCGCGTGCCTG
Source organism: Piscinibacter defluvii (assembly GCF_004011805.1). GTDB lineage: Bacteria > Pseudomonadota > Gammaproteobacteria > Burkholderiales > Burkholderiaceae_C > Piscinibacter > Piscinibacter defluvii. The sequence goes on along the minus strand of NZ_RCHJ01000022.1, from coordinate 116,314 downwards.
ACACGGTGAAGGCTTGCCCTTCGTCCGCGATCTTCACCCAGGTGGTCCGCCGCAGCGCCTGGGCCTGGGCCAACTCGTTGTCGGCTTCCGCCGTGTCCGCACCATCGTTCGCCCCACCGCAACCACTGACCGCCATGGCTGCGATCGCCTGTGCCACCAACAGCGCGGCAGGATTCAACCTCAACTTCATTCCCAACGTTCCTTCATTCAAGAGGTGCAGCACGTCGACGGGCGCGCAGACCACCAACCCCGCCATCGGCGTGGCCGCTCAGTCGCGTTTGAAACCCCCTCGGTGATGCGACGCGATTGCCGACCTGTCCGGGTCGGCGATTCGTTCCGAGTGAGCGCCTCTTCAGGACGCTATGGGACGCGAGGCTACGGGCGCTGCCTTGGGCGCCTGTAACGGCACCTGCTGGAGGTAACGGGCGGTGTGATCCGGCAGTGCTCCGATACAAACCCGCGTCCCCATCCACCCCCCCCCGTTCAAGGGGGTGACAAGACATCGACGGCCCAAGTCGTGAACTTGTTGGGGACGAAGTTCTTACAAGTGCAAACCTCCCCCAACGACGTCGCCGCGTCCCATCGCTCTGGGGGTGGCGATGCGCAGCACCCGTTCCCGAGGGGTCTGCCCCGGTCTGGCCCCCCGTAGAATCCGGCCTCGCTCATCGGTCCGGCGCACGCGCAAGGCGTGCTCATGACGGACTCAACCCGCAGGTACCCACGTGGACATCGAACAGGAAGTGATCAGGACCCTGCACGCCGTGCTGGGCTTGGATGCTGCGAAGCAGCGACTCGACGCGGACTCGCCGCTGCTCGGAACCGTGGCCGAACTCGACTCGATGGCCGTCGTCTCCATCCTCACGGCACTCGAAGAACGGTTCGGCATCGCCGTTGACGACGATGAGGTCGACGGTCGCACTTTCGCCAGTGTCGCCAGCCTGACCGAGTTCGTCCGGGGCAAGCTGAACCCATGACGTCCGGCGGCCCGATCATGCAGTCGGGCATGCTCGTCGACGGTCCTGCCGGCCGGCGATTCCGGCTGGTCTCGCGGCCTGCGTCGCCCTCGGACGCGGGCACCGTGGTCTTCGTGCACGCGTTCGCCGAGGAGATGAACAAGTCCCGGCGGATGGTCGCGCGCACGGCCCGTGCACTGGCGGCCCATGGATGGACCGTGGTGCAGACGGATCTGCACGGATGCGGCGACAGCGCTGGAGAGTTTCGCGACGCCACCTGGGACGCGTGGTGCTCCGAGGTCCGGGACGAGCTGGTGCACGCCGATCGGGGCCGCCCGTTGTGGCTGTGGGGGCACCGCGCGGGCGCACTGCTGGCGGCGGCAGCGGCTGTCGAGCCGCGGCCGGAACTTCATCTGATGCTCTGGCAACCGGCCCTGGCCGGCGCACAGCACCTGCAGCAGTTCCTGCGCCTGCACGCCGGCGCGCGCATCGTCGGCGCGCAGAAGCACACCGGTGGGCCGAGCCCGTTGCAGCGCCTGCGCGCCGGCGAGTGCGTGGAGGTGGGCGGCTACGAACTCGCGCCGTCGCTGACGCACGGGCTGGAGAACGCACGCCTGGATCTGCCTGCCGGCTGGGCCGGTCGGGTGGTCTGGCTCGAGCTCAGCGCGCTCGATCCGCCGGCCCTGCCGGTGCCCGCAGCCCAGTGCATAGCCCGCTGGCGGCAATCAGGCGTCGAGGTCGATGCCCAGGTCTTCGCAGGACCGGCCTTCTGGCAGACGCAGGAGATCGAGGAGTGCGACGAACTGCTACACCGCACTGTGCAGGCGATCGCCGGCTCGGCGCCGGCGATGCCGCGGCACGGCGGGACGGCGCAGCAGGTTCCGGCGTGACAGCGACTGGCTTTCAAGAGGATGTGCTGGCGTTCGACTGCGACGGCCACCGTCTGTGGGGCGTCGTCGCGCATCCTGCACTCGCCGCGGGGCCGGCGCGCCCGGCCGTGCTAATCGTGACCGGCGGCCCGCAGTACCGGGCGGGCAGTCACCGCATGTTCGTGTCGCTGGCCCGGCGCCTGGCGACGGCCGGCTTTACGACGCTGCGCTTCGACTATGGCGGCATGGGCGACAGCGAAGGCGAGCGCAAGGCCTTCGATGCGGCAGGCGACGATCTGCGCGCCGCGCTGGAGGCGCTGCTTCGAGCGGCGCCGTCGTGCGCCGGGGTGGTGGTCTGGGGCCTGTGCGATGCGGCGTCGGCAGCGCTGATGTTCCTCGCCGGCGACCCGCGCGTTGCCGGCATCGTGGCGGCGAACCCCTGGGCGCGCAGCGAAGCGACGCTGGCCGCCGCACGCGTCAAGCACTACTACGCCGCGCGCCTGCTGCAGCGCGAGTTCTGGCACAAGCTGATGCGTGGCGGCCTCGATTGGCGCGGGTCGATCGAGTCGTTCCGGCGCGATTGGATCGGCGCGAGGGCCCGCGGCGCGAGCGGTGCGGGCGTCGCTGCCGCGCGGCCGTTCCAGCACCTCATGGCCGACGGCCTGCGCCGGCTGCGCGGCCCGATGCTGCTGCTGATGAGCGGCAACGATCTGACGGCAAAGGAGTTCGCCGAGTACGCGGCCCGTTCGGACGCCTGGCGCGGCCTGCTGCAGGCGCCGAAGGTGCAGCGGATCGACCTGCCCGACGCGGACCATACGTTCTCGCAGCGCCCATGGCTGGAACGCGTGCAGGACGAGACGCTCGGCTGGCTCGATCAGCTCCCGCTTCGCGCGGCATGACGCCGCGCCGACCCACAGACTGCGGAAAGGGCAGCGCATGAGAGGACTTTGCGGCTGGTTCGGGCAGGACGAGCGTCAGGACGGCGAGGCCTGCCTGGCCGGCATGCTCGACGGCGGGCGGGCCCGGGCCGACGCCCGGGAGTCTCGCAGCGGCCGCCACGCGGGCCTGGCCGTGCACGGCGAGCGGCTGCGGCCGCGCCTCGTCGACGACGACGGCTGCTGGCTCGCGCTGTCCGGTCATCCGCGCCGAATCGCCGACGGCGCGCGCGCGCTCGACGCCGTCGACGTGCTGCGTGCGCTGCGTGACCGCGGCGCCGCGGCGCTGGCTGAGATCGGCGGCGACTTTGCGCTCGCGTTCTGGGACGCGAGCCGACGATCCGGGCTGCTCGCGGTCGACCGCATCGGCGTGCACCGCATGTTCTATCGCCAGCAGGGCCGCGCGCTGGTCTTCGGCACGTCGCTCGACTTCGTGACCGGATTTCCCGAAGCGTCGCGGAGGCTGTCCTCGCAGGCCCTGTTCGACTACGTCTACTACCACGTGACACCCGGGCCGGGCACCATCTACGAACAGGCGAGCCGCCTGCCGCCCGGCCACGCGATCGAGTTCGGCCACCGGGGTGCGGGGGCGCCCTCGCCCTACTGGCAGATGCGGTTCGACGAAGACGGCCGCGGGGACAGCCCGGCGATGCGGGCCGAACTGTCCACCCTGATGCGCGACGCGGTCGGCGACCTCGACGACATGCCGGGCACCGGCACCTTCCTGTCCGGCGGCATCGACAGTTCGACAGTGACCGGCATGCTCGCTCGCACACGAGGCGGCGCCGTTGCGGCGTTCTCCATCGGCTTCGACGCCAAGGGCTACGACGAGATGGCGTATGCGCGGCTGGCGGCGCGCCACTTCGGTGCCGAACATCACGAGTACTACGTCACCCCGCAGGACGTAGTGAACGCCGTGCCACTGATCGCGACTTCCTACGATCAGCCGTTCGGCAATGCGTCGGCCGTGCCGACGTACTACTGCGCCAAGGTGGCTCGCGACCACGGCATGCAGCGACTGCTGGCCGGCGACGGCGGCGACGAACTGTTCGGCGGCAACGAGCGCTACGCCAAGTACCACCTGCTGGGTCTGTACCAGCACCTGCCGGCGCTGCTGCGAAGCGCCTTCGTCGAGCCGCTGCTGCTGTCCGTTCCGGGCACGGATCGCGTGCCGGTGGTCAAGAAGCTGCGCAGCTACGTGCTGCAGGCTCGCCCGCCGATGCCGCAGCGCTACACCTCGTACAACCTCTTGATGCACCTCGGCGTCGAGCAGGTCTTCACGCCAGAGTTCCTGCGCACGATCGACGCGCATCACCCGGAGAAGCTGCTGGCCGACGCGCACCGGCCGTACGCCGACGCGAGCCTGATCAACCAGATGCTCGGCATCGACCTGCGGTTCATCCTGGCCGACGGTGACCTGCCCAAGGTCACGCAGATGTGCGACCTGGCCGGCATCGACGTCGCCTTCCCGATGCTCGACGAGCGGCTGATCGCCTTCTCGCAGCACCTGGGCTCGCGCCTGAAGCTGCGTGGCACGGCGCTGCGCTGGTTCTTCAAGCAGTCGATGAGCGACCTGCTGCCGCACGAGGTGATCACCAAGACCAAGCACGGGTTCGGGCTGCCGGTGGGTGACTGGCTGGTCGGCCACCAACCGCTGTTCGAGCTTGCCGCGGACAGCATCGGCACGCTGCGGCAGCGCGGCATCGTGGAGTCACGCCTGATCGACGACCTGCTTGGTCAAAGGCTGCGAGAGCACCCGGCCTACTTCGGCACGATGCTGTGGGTACTGATGATGCTCGGGCTCTGGCTGGAGTCGCGCAAGCTCTGAGCACCCGCAGAGATCAAGCAGCGACACGCTCGGCCTGGCGGAAGTTGGCCAGCAGACGCACGCCGTAGCGCAGCCGCGTGCGGTCCCACGGCGTGAAGCGGGGCAGCTGGTAGCGGTCCGAGCGCGGCGAGGCCGCCCCCCAGGCGGTCGACACCGCGGCGCTGAAGCCGCAGTCGCGCGCCATGCGGGTGTGCTCGAGGCCGTAGTCCTGCACCGGCACCCCGTTCGGGTAGGCGAACAGCGGCACGGGCTCGCGCAGGATCTCCTCCAGCTCGCGCTTGCCGCGGCTCATTTCCTCGAAGGCCGCCTCGGGGGAGAGCCGGGTCAGGATGGGGTGCGACACGGTGTGCGCGCCGACGTCCATGCCGAGTTCGCGCAAGCGGCGCACCTGCCCGGGCTGCATCATCAGCGGCGGCGAGGGCCGGGCACCGGCGGCCGCGACGATCGCGTCGGTGACCGAGGCCCGCTCGGTCGGCGGAAGGTGCTTGATGCCCACCAGCGTGGCATCGATGGCGCGCCGCCGCGCCGCCGGCGAGTCCAGCACGTGCTGCGCGAGGCCGAAGGGGCGCAGGTCCAGGGCCGGCGCGGTGCAGGCACGGATCGCCTCGATGACGCGGTCGTTCCACATGCAGCCGCCGCCCAGGAAGCCGGTGGAGACGAAGAAGGTCGCGGACAGGCCGAGCCGGCGCAGGATGGGGGCCGCGACCTCCTCGTTGTCGGCGTACCCGTCGTCGAAGGTGATCGCCAGCGCGCGCGAGGGGATGCGGCCGGCGAACAGCGCGTCGATGGCCGGTGCCAGCGGCATGACGTTGAACCACGAGCGCACCCACTGCATGTGCGCCTCGAACTCGTCGGCCCAGGGCACGTCCGGGTACAGCGGGTCGGGCGCCGGCAGCACGCGATGGAAGATCAGGATGCTCAGGCGCCCGCGCGGGCCGGCCGGGGAGGCGAAGGAGAATGGCAGACGCATCATCGGCGGGACAACGGGACGGTCGGGTCAGGCCGGGGCATGCCGCGGCGCATCGGCCGGCACGCCGCCCGCGTGGCTGGCCACCGGCGACTCGGCCAGGCGGAACACCGACACGAGCGCGCCATAGAGCCAGAACTGCACCTCGCGGGTCAGGTAGTCGGTGCCCAGGCCGGCGACCAGCACCACGATGATGGCCGCATACAGCGCACCACCCAGCGTCGCCAGGTCGGGGTCGTACTGCGGCCCACGCAGGCGGCGCAGCCGGAAGAACGCGGCAGCCACCCAGAAAAGCAGGCACGCGTAGATGAGCGCGCCGGGCAGGCCACCTTCGGTCAGCGCCGTCATGTAGGTGTTGTGCGAGGAGCGGGCGGCCTCGAACTCGTCGCCGGTGAGCCAGCGGCGATCCATGTAGCGCGCGCTGAGCACCGCCGTGCCGCGCCAGCCGATGCCCATCGGGTAGTCGCTGAACATGCGCAACTGGGCCTCGGCGATCACGACGCGCGAGCGCGCACTGGGATCGGCCTCCTCGCTGTCGGACGCGACGTCGGCCACCGTGAACATGCGCTCGATGAAGGTCTTGTCCATCACCGACACCATGCCGACCAGGCCGACGATCGCGAAGGCCCAGAAGTAGCGGCGGTAGCGCTTGGCGGTGCAGAAGGCGAGCACCAGTCCGCCGGCCAGCAGACCGCCGAAGGCGCCGCGGCTGTTGGCGAGTACGAAACCCTCGGCGCACAGCGCCATCGCCAGCAGCGCCAGGTAGCGGTGCCATCCGCGCTGCGTCAGCACCTGCCCGACACCGACGATGGCGCCGGTGGCCAGGTACATCGCGAGGGTGTTGGAGTCGTCGATGCCCGGGCCGCCGACGCCGTCGAGCCGGCCGCCCTCCCGGCCTGTTGTGATGGCGTAGATGCCCAGCAGCGCACAGCCCAGCAGGTGCGCGAACATGAAGTCGCGCACGTGCTCCTTCGTGTCCGTCACGCGATAGACGAACCAGAGCGCGAACAGACACTTCGAGAACTCGACCGTGCCGCGCAGGTGCTCGCTCTGGTCGAGCGCCCAGAAGGTCTGGGCCCACATCCAGGCCACGTAGATCAGCAGGCAGATCACCGGGCCGTGCGCCAGCCACAGCGGCCTGGGCTTGAGCTTGCCGCGATGGAACGCGATCGCCAGAGCGGTCACCAGGGCCGACAGCAGCGCCCAGCGCAGCTCGCCGAAGATGTAGCCCCACCAGCGGCCGGGCGGGAACACGTAGGTGGTCGCGAGGTAGAAGTGGACGCCCCAGATCGGGTGCCGCGTGAACGCGAACACCGTGCAGACCAGGCAGAACAGCGCGAACGCAGCGGCGGACAGCATGCGGGCCTCAGGCGGCCACCAGCGCCGCCTCGGCGGCGCGCCCGGTCGCACGCAGGAACAGCGACCACTGGCCCCGCGAGATCGACGCCCAGTCGTACTGCGCGGCATGGTCGCGGATCGACTGGCGCGGCACCGGCGAGGCCAGGACCGACGCCGCCGCGGCAGCGAGGGCCGCGGCGTCGCGCTGCACCACGACGCGGCCGGTCAGCGCCGACGTGATCATCTCGCGCACGGCACCGACGTCGAACGCCACCACCGGGGTGCCGCAGGCCATCGCCTCGAGCACGACGTTGGGCCAGCCCTCGCGCTGCGAGGTCAGCAGCAGCACGTCGCTCGCGGCGTACAGCCGGCTCAGGTCGGATTGCGGCATCACCCCGCGGAACTCGACACGCGAGGCGACCCCGCTGCGCGCCGCCTGCGCGGCGAGTTCGCGTCGCAACGGTCCGTCACCCACGATCACCAGGCGCAGCTGGGGCAGCGCAGTCAGCGCCTCGATGGCCAGCGCCTGCCCCTTCTCCGGCACGAGGTTGCCCACGCTGGCAGCGATCGCGCCATCGGCCGGCAGCCCCAGTGCCGCACGCGCGGCGCTGCGGGCCTCGAGGCGGAACAGCTCGGTGTCGACGCCGTTGCGCAGGACGTGGATCTTCGCGCGATCCACGCCGAGCCCCACCAGCTTGTCCTTCAGCGGCTGCGACACCGCGATCACCGCGGCGGCGCGCGCCGCCGCGTCGCGGATGCGTTGCCCCGGGCCGGGCTGCTGCGCGATCACGTTGACGTCGGTGCCGCGCGCCGTCATGACGAACGGCAGGCCCAGCCGCTGCGCCAGCAGCGCCGCGGCAACGCCGTCGGGATACAGGTAGTGGGCGTCGATCAGCTCGGGTTGCCAGCCTGCGGCGATCAGGCCGCGGATGTCCGCGTGCGCCGCCCGGGCCATGCTGTCGGGCTGCAGCGCGACGCCCACCTTCGGCAGCATCAGGTAGCGCGGGTAGCTGACCTGCAGGCCGGCGGCGCGCACGGCACGGCGCGGCGTGGCGGCAAAGCGCCCGTAGCTGCCGAAGGCCTGGCCGGAAAAGGGGAACCACGGCACCGGGGCCACCACACGGGCGTCCACCGCGCAGTCACGCCGCAGGTGCTGGAGCCGGTTCTCGACGAAGATGCCGTGCCGCGGACGCGCCTCGCTGGGGAACAGCGAGGTGAAGGTCAGCACCCGCAACGCGGCCATCGGGTCGAGCGGTTCAGGCGGCCACGGCCGCCGTGGCCCGCCGCTGCAGCGCATCCAGGCAGATGCGCTCGAACACACGGGCCACGACGCGGTGGCCGAAGCGCTCCTCCACGCAGCGCCGTGCCTGCCGCGACAGGCGGTTGCGCAACGCGGCGTCGCCCAGCAGGCGCAGGATGGCCTCGGCCTGGTCCTGCGCGGCATCGCGCAGCAGGAAGTGTTCGTCGGGCTGCACGTCCAGCCCTTCGATGCCGATCGCCGTCGAGACGACCGGGCAGCCCATGGCCATCGCCTCGAACGCCTTGATCCGGGTACCGCCGCCGACACGCAGGGGAATGATGAACACGTGCGCCGCATGCACGTAAGGCCGCACGTCGTCCACATAGCCGGTCAACTGCACCCCGGGCAGGGCCTTGGCCTGCTCGACCAGCGTCGCGGGCGGGCGCCGGCCCACGACGACCAGGCGCGCATCGGGCCGCGCCTGGCGCACGCGCGGCCACACCTCGGCCAGGAAATGCCGGATGCCGTCGATGTTCGCGGCCCAGTCCATCGAGCCGGTGAACACCAGCGTCGGCGCGTGCGCCTCGTCCAGCGCCGGCGGCTCGCGCCAGGCGAAGAAGTCGAGGTCGACGCCGGTCGGGATGGTGTCCACTGCGGCGAGCTGGTAGTGCTCGCGGAACCAGTCCGCATCGCGCTCGGACACGGCCACCACGGTATCGAAGGCACGCAGCGCCGTGCGCTCGAACTGCTGCATCTTGCCCGCCTGGCTGGCCCAGACGGCGCGCATCAGCGGATTGCCGGCCGCCTTGACGTGCCGGGCGAAGATCTCGGCCTCGACGTTGTGCGTGAAGCAGACGGTGGCCGCGTCGACATGCGCCGGCCGCAGCACCGCCGCGTGCACGAAGTCGAACACCACCACGTCGAAGCGCTCGCCGGCCAGCAGCTCGTGCACCGCGCGCAGTCCGGCCGGCGTTCGGTCGGACTGCACGTTGACCGGCAGGTCGCGCCACAGCCCCAGCGCACGCATCCACTGCGGCCGGGCCGATTCCGGTTCCCAGGCGATGAAGCGATCGCACACGCCCTTGATCTCGCCGGCCCAGTCGCGCTGCTGGGCCGCGCTGGCCGGGGCGAGCAGCGTCACGTCGAACGCGCCGCCTTTGAGGCCGCGCAGGACGTTGGTGGTGCGTATCCGCCCGCCGGTGTCGTTCGGGAACAGGAAGCTCGGCGAGACGAATGCGAGCCGCGGCCGCGCGGAGTTCACCAGCAGATGCCCTCGTACTCCGCCGCGCCGGCCTCGCGCAGCTCGGCGTAGCCCGACAGGTCGACGATGCGCTTGCCCGCCGCCCGCGCGACGATGGCCTTGCGTGCTGCCGCATCGGCGTGGCCGATCACCACCACCTGCGCGTCGGCCAGGGCCTGCTCGGGCGTCTCCTGCAGCAGGCGGTCGAGGTGCGGGATCTCGCGGTCGATGAACTCCTTGTTTTTGCCCAGCAGGCGGCTGATCTTGACGAAGTTGTCGTAGATCACCAGCTCGAAACCCTTGCCGATCAGGCGTTCGGCGAGCGTCACCAGCGGCGAGTCGCGCATGTCGTCGGTGCCGGGCTTGAAGGCCAGGCCGAAGAGCGCGACCTTGCGCCGGCCATCGCGCGCGATCATGTCGTAGGCACGCTCGATGTGCGCCTCGTTGCTCTCCAGCAGGCCGGCCAGCGCGGGGATGGGCACGTCCTTGCCGCGTGCGAGCGTCAGGAACCCCTTGACCTCCTTGGGCAGGCACGAGCCGCCGAAGGCGAAGCCCGGGCGCAGGTAGGCCGGCGAGATGTTGAGCTGCTTGTCCTGGCAGAAGATCTTCATCACCTCGCGGCCGTCGAGCCCGCAGGCCTTGAGCACCGAGCCGGCCTCGTTGGCGAACACGATCTTCATCGCGTGGAACACGTTGCACAGGTACTTCACCGACTCGGCCACGCGGCACGAGGTGCGCACCATCTCGCCGGGCAGGCCCTGGTACATGCGCTCGAGGGCCTGGTAGCCGGCCTCGTCGAGGCTGCCGATCACCGTCTGCGGCGGCTGGTGGAAGTCCTTCACCGACGAGCCTTCGCGCAGGAACTCGGGGTTGAACACCAGCGAGAGGCGGTCGCCGACCTTGCGGCCCACGGCCTCCTCGAGCAGCGGCTGGATGCGGTCTTCCGTCGTGCCCGGCGGCACGGTGCTGCGCAGCACGAGGGTGTGGTGGCCGTCCTTCTTGCGGATGGCCGCGCCGATGGAGCGGATCACCGTGTCCACCGCCGTGAGGTTGGGCGTGTAGTTCGGGTTCGAGGGCGTGGCCACCGAGATCAGCGAGACCTCCGAGCCGAGCACCGCGGTCTCGACATCGTCGGTCGCGCGCAGCTTGCCGGCCTGCACCGCGGCGGCGATCAGCTCGTTGATGCCCTCCTCCACGACCGGCGACTGCCCGTCGTTGATCATGCGGACCTTGCTCGGATTGGTGTCGACGCCGATCACCTCGTGGCCGAGTTCGGGCAGGCAGGCACACGAGACCGCACCGACGTAACCGAGACCGAAGACGCTGATTTTCATGACGACTGGGCTTGTAGCTGAGAGGAAGAGGGGTACGCGGCCAGGCAGCGCTCGATGATGGCATCGAGGCGCCGCATCGAGCTTGGCCAGGCATGGTTGGTGAGCACCCGTTCACGGCCGGCCTTGGCGAGCCGCTCGCGCAGGGACGGGTCCTCCAGCACGCGCAGGATCGCCTCGGCCTGCTCGGTCGGCGCGTCGGCCGCCAGCAGATGCTCGCCCGGGATCGCATCCACGCCGCCGGCGGCAATCTGGCTGCAGACCACCGGGATGCCCATTGCCATGGCCTCGAGGATCTTGTTCTGCGTGCCGCGCGCGATGCGCAGCGGGGCCACCGTGAGCGCGGCCTTGGTGACGTAGGGCCGCACGTCGGGCACGGTGCCGGTCACGGTGACGCCGGGGATCTGGCCGAGGGCGCGGATCTCCGCCGAGGGTTCGGCGCCGACAATGGTCAGCTTCACCGAGGGCCGGCGTGCGCGCAGCAGCGGCAGCGTGTCGCGGCAGAAGTCGAGCATGCCCTGCTGGTTCGGGAAGTAGTCCATGCGCCCGATGAAGACGATGCTGTCGGGATCGTAGTCCTCGGTCACCGGCGCGAAGAACATGTTGTCGACGCCGTTCGGGAACCAGTCGGTCGGCGCGCCGGTGCCGTAGTCGATCAGCGTCTGGCACTCGGCCCGCGTGATCGTGGTGCACAGGTCGAACAGCCGCGCCAGGCGCTTCTCCTCGGCGCGCAGGCGCACGCCCTCCCACCAGTAGCCCAGCGAGCGCGGGAAGGCCTTGTGCTGCGCGTACTCGAGCCACTTGGCCGAGTCCATGTCGCCGAAGTCCAGGATCTTCGGGATGCCCTGCACGCGCTCGACGTAATGCGCAACCGACGAGCAGTGCACGAAGATGAGGTCGAACTTGCGCTCGGCGAGCAGGCGGCGGATGGTGCGGTCGAGCTTGCTCGAGTGGAAGTACGAGGCCGAGGCCGTCCATGGTGTCGGCACGGTGGCGAGCATGCGCAGCGTCTGCACGCGGTCGTCCACCTGGCCGATGTGGAACTCGCTGCAGTAGGGTGCGATGCCCTGCGCCTCTTTGGTCATGTCGTCCGAACGCGTCAGCGAGCACACCACCACCTCGTGGCCGGCGGCGTGCAGGTGCTTGATCATGTTGAACGGCCGGATCGTGCCGCCGCGCTTGGGCGGGTACGGGAAGCGGTGGCACACGTAGAGAATCTTCACGCCACCGCCTCCTCGAGCTGGTCGGCCACGTCGGCCGAGCTGCGGCCGTCGAGGTAGACGCGGCACCAGATCTCCAGGTTCAGGAGCGCGAGCAGCTTGTCGGTGCCGTCCACGCGGTTGGCGCGGTGGTCCTCGATCAGCTGCGCCACCGGCGCGGCGTTCAGCAGGCCACGCGACTCGAGGCTCTCGCGCGAGAGCGCGCTGCCGAGCATCTCCGAGAGCGCGCCCTTGAGCCACGCGCCCATCGGCGCGCCGAAGCCGCGCTTGGGCCGGTACAGCACCTCGGCGGGCAGCACGTCGGCGAGCGACTTCTTCATCAGCGACTTCAGCTCGCCGCCGGCGACCTTGAGGTGGGCCGGGATGCCCGCAGCGAGCTCCACCAGCTCGTGGTCCAGCAGCGGCACGCGGCACTCGAGCGAAGCGGCCATGGTCATCTTGTCGGTCAGCATCAGCAGGTCGTCGGGCATCTGGGTCGAGGCGTCGACGGCGAACATGCGCGCGAGCGGATCCTCGCCGCCGAGGCGCTCGAAGCTCTCGGCGATCGCATCGAAGTGCTGCGCCGGCGCGTGTTTCATCAGCGCACCGGCCTCCTCGGCACCGAACACGCCGACGTAGGCGCGGTAGCGCTCGGTGAAGGGCGAGGCCGCCGCGCCGAGGAAGTTCTTCGCCAGGCGCGAGTAGTTCATCCACTTCGAGTGGCGGTCGCTCGGCAGCAGGCCGGCGAGCCTGGCCGCACCGCGCTTGGCGCCCTGCGGCAGCCAGTTCACGTAGCGCATGTAGTGCTCGCCGAGGTAGCGGCGGTAGCCGCCGAACAGCTCGTCGCCGCCGACGCCGGAGAGGATCACCTTCACGTCCTTGCGCGCGAACTCCGAGACGAGGTAGGTGGTGACGAAGGCGCTGTCGGCGATCGGCTCGTCCATGTGCCACAGCAGCCTGGGCAGCAGGCGCACGACGTCGGGCTTGACGAGGATCTCGTGGTGGTCGGTCTTGAACAGCTGCGAGACCTGGCGCGCGTTGTCGAGCTCGTTGTAGAAGCGCTCGGCGGCGCCCCCGTCGAAGCCGATCGAGTAGGTCTTGACCGGCGTGTCGCTGTGGCGGCTCATGAAGGCCAGCACGGCGCTGGAGTCGATGCCGCCGGACAGGAACGCACCGATCGGCACGTCGCTGACCATCTGCATGCGCACCGACTCCTCGAGCTTGGCGCGCACGCGCTGCACCCAGTCGGCCGCGCTGACCGTCGTGTCCACCGTGGTCGGCGGCTGCCAGTACGTGAGGATCGAGCTGCCCTGCGGCGTGACCTTCAGCATCGAGGCGATCGGCAGCTTGCGCATGCCCTTGAAGATCGCCAGCGGCGCGGGCACGTAGCCGAGCTCGAGGTAGGCGGCCAGCGCCGTCTCGTCCACCTCGCGTGCGACGCCGGGCAGCGCCAGCAGCGCCTTGGCCTCGGAGGCGAAGGCGACGCGCTTGCCGTCGTCGAGCCAGTAGATCGGCTTGATGCCGAGCCGGTCGCGCCCGACCAGCAGGGTCTGGCGGCGCTGGTCCCAGATCGCGAAGCCGAACATGCCGTTCAGCCGCTCGACGAAGCGCTCGCCCCACTGCGCGTAGCCGTGCAGCACGACCTCGCTGTCGGAATGCGTGCTGAACTCGTGGCCGAAACCCTGCAGCTCGCGCCGCAGTTCGCGGAAGTTGTAGATCTCGCCGTTGCAGACGACCACGAGCGAACGGTCACGGTTGGCGATCGGCTGGTGGCCGCCGGAGAGGTCGATGATCGACAGGCGCCGCATGCCGATCGCGCACGGGCCGTCGACATGCGCGCCAGCGTCGTCGGGCCCGCGGTGCACGGTGACGTCGCCCATGCGGCCGAGCCAGGCCGGATCGGGCCGTTGGCCGTCAAGGTGGTAGAAGCCGTGGATGCCGCACATGCGCTGTTCGCTCCCGGCTCAGGCGGCCACGGTCTCGGCCGGCGCGGCGGCGGCCGAGGCCATCGCGGGCGCGTGGCCGCCGACCCGCAGGAAGGCCTCGAACATCAGCAGGGTCCACATCGGCCAGGAGTAGTCGCGCCGGCCCGACTCGTGCGCATCGACCATGTGCTCGAGGTAGGCGCGGTTGAAGAAGCCGGTGCGATTCAACTCGCCGTCGAGCAAGGCGTTGCGCACGCGCTGGCGCAGCGGCCCGCGGAACCAGCGCGACAGCGGCACGGCGAAGCCCATCTTCGGCCGGTACAGCACGTCGTTCGGCAGGTGCGGTTCCATGGTCTTCTTGAGCAGCCACTTGCCTTCGCCGCCGCGCAGCTTCAGGTCCGACGGCAGGGTGGCCATCCACTCCACGAGCGGGTGGTCCATCAGCGGCTCGCGGGTCTCCAGCGCGTGGGCCATGCTCGCGCGGTCGACCTTGGTGTTGATGTCGCCTACCAGGTAGGTCTGCAGGTCGATGTACTGGATGAGCGAAAGCGGGTCATCCGTGCCAGCGCGCTGGGCGTGCTCGTGGAACACGTCGATCGCCCGGTAGCCCCCCAGCTTGCGCCGGAACTCGGGCGTGAACAGCAGGCCGCGCATGTCGTCGCGCACGATCGACACGGTGTTGAAGTAGGCCTCGACCGAATCGCGCGCAAGCGCCTGGAAGGTGGACTTGGCGCGCACGAAGCGCGGCGCCCAGTCGGCCTTCGGGTAGACACGCCCGAGCAGGCCGAACAGCGGCTGGCGCAAGCCCAGCGGCAGCGCCGAGCGCATGCGCTCTTCCGCGAGGTGCATGCGGTAGCGGCGGTAGCCGCCGAAGGTTTCGTCGCCACCGTCGCCCGACAGCGCCACGGTGACGTGCTTGCGGGCGAGCTGGCAGACGCGGTAGGTCGGGATCGCGGAGCTGTCGGCGTAGGGCTCGTCGTAGAGCGAGGCCAGCGTGTCGATCAGGTCGAAGTCATCGGTCTCGACGCGGTCGACGAAGTGTTCGGTGCGGTAGCGGTCGGCCACCTGCTGGGCGAACTCGGTCTCGTTGAAGGCCGGGTCGTCGAAGCCGATCGAGCAGGACTTGACCGGGCCCTTGGACTGCTCGGCCATCAGCGCCACCACGGCGCTCGAATCGACACCGCCGGAGAGGAAGGCGCCGAGCGGCACCTCGGAGATCATGCGCAGGCGCACGCTCTCCTTCAGACGCTCGAGCAACTCCCGCTGCGCCTCCTCGGCGCTGATGCGGTTCGTGCCGGTGAAGCGCACGTCCCAGTAGCGGCGCGGCGCCGGCGCGCTCTGGCCGCGGCGCAGGGTGAGCGTGTGGCCCGGCGCCAGCTTCATCGCCGAGGTGAAGATGGTACGCGGCTCGGGCACGTAGCCGACCGCGAAGTAGTCCTCCACCGAGCGCGGATCGATCTCGCGCTTCAGGCCCGGATGGGTCATCAGCGACTTCAACTCGGAGCCGAACAGCCAGAGGCCATCCGGCAGCTGCGCATAGAACAGCGGCTTCACGCCGAGCCGGTCGCGCGCCATGAAGAGCGTCTGCCGGTTCTCGTCCCACAGCGCGAAGGCGAACATGCCGCGGAAGCGCTCGACGCAGGCCTCGCCCCAGGCCTCCCAGGCATGCACGATGACCTCGGTGTCGCTGCGGGTGTGGAACACGTGCCCGAGCGCCTGCAGCTCCGGGATCAGCTCGCCGTAGTTGTAGATCTCGCCGTTGTAGACGACGACCACCGAGCGATCCTCGTTGAACAGCGGCTGCTGGCCGGTGGCCAGGTCGATGATCGACAGGCGCTTGTGGCCGAGGCCGACGCCTGGGGCGAGGTGCACGCCGGTCTCGTCGGGGCCGCGGTGGTGCTGCGATTCGTTCATGCGCAGCAGCGCCTGCCTGTCGATGGCCCGCGTGCCGCGCGAATCCCAGATGCCGACGATGCCGCACATGTGAAAGGTTCTCCGTCAGGCGCGCTGCAGCGCGCCGCGTGAAGCGGCCTGCGTCAGCAGCCGCTCGTAGAGGTCGCCGTAGGCCGCGACCATGCCGTCCAGGCTGAAACGCTGCTGCGCCACCGCGCGGGCCCGGGCGCCGCGGGCGCGTGCGCCCTCGCGGTCCTGCCAGTCGGCGAGCAGCGCCTGGGCCATCGCCTCGACGTCGTCCGAGGGCACGAGGCGGCCGGTGGTGCCCTCCTCCAGCAGCTCGGGGTTGCCGCCGACCGCCGTGGCCACCACCGGCAGGCCACTGGCCATCGCTTCCAGGATGGTGTTGGAGATGCCCTCGGCGAGCGAGGGCAGCACGAAGGCATCGAGCCCGCGCAGCACCTCGGGCACGTCCTCGCGTGCGCCGGCCAGCCAGGCCAGCGACGCCGCTCCAGCCTCGCGCAGCACCTGCTGCACCGCTTCGCGCAGCGGGCCGTCGCCGGCGATCACGAGGCGCAGGCTGTCGCGTGCCGCCGGCTGCAGCTGCAGCGCCCGCACGAAGGCACGGGCGAGCAAGGTCTGGTGCTTGATCGCCTGCAGCCGGCCGACCGTGCCGACCAGCCACAGGTCCTCGCCTTCGAACGGCGAACCGGCGATGGCCGCGCGGCCGCCGGTGGCGTGCTGGAAGCGGCGCGTGTCGACTCCGTTGTAGAGCTGCGAGATGCGATCGGCCGGCACACCGACCTTCTCGACCAGATAGCGTTCGAGCTGGCGCGAGAGGGCGATGTAGCGGTGCACCAGCGGCCGGTAGGCACGCCGGATCCACTGGCACTTGCGGCTGCGGCCGTCGGGATCGTGGCTGTCCCAGCCGTGTTCGCCGTGCACGCGAATCGGCACGCCGGCCCAGGCCGCGGGCAGGCTCATCTCGAGCGCGCCGAGGTTGCGCGTGTGCACGATGGCCGGCTGCAACTCGCGCAGCAGCCGCACCATCTGCGGCGCGATGCGCAGGCCCTGCCCCGGCGGCTTGTGCAGCGCGTGGAAGCCCACGTCGTCGCGCTGCACGCGGCGGCGGAACTCGCCGACCTCCGTCATCGCGATCACCACGTGCCGGAAGCGATCGGCCGGCAGCCGGTTGATCAGGTTGACGACGCCGTTCTCGAGCCCGCCCATGTCGAAGCGGTGCACGACATGGGCGACGAGCGGACGCGGATCGCTGGCGGGCACGGTGTCAGCCCAGGTGACGGGCAAGCATCGGCCCGAGGGTGTTGACCACGCCGCGCGGCAGCCTGCGCCAGATGTCGATGGCGCGCTGGTACTTCGGGTTGGCCGGGTTGTTCTGCGGCACGGAGTCGCGCGTGTAGAGGCGGTACTCGTAGTGCAGCGGCTCGGGCTCGAAGCCCCAGTTCTTCTTGAAGTCGAACGAGCCGGTGTCGCGCTTGGAGCGGCCGTAGTCGAACACCTTCAGGCCGCGCTCGCAGGCACGCCGCATCAGTTCCCAGTACTTGAAGTCGTTCGCGCCCAGGTCGCGGGCGGACGTCAGGTCACCGGCGTAGTACGGCAGCACCTCGTCGCGGAAGTAGAAGCTCATCACGCCAGCCACCGGCTCGCCCTCGGGGCTGAGCGCAAGCAGCACCTCGCAGTCGTCGCCGAACACGCGGCGCAGCGCTTCGAAGTAGCGCTTCGGCTGCGGCGGGGTCCCGTGGCGGTGCATGTTGTCGGCGTAGAGCGCGAAGAAGCGGTCCACGCCGGCATCGATCTCGCTGCGCAGGCCACGCTGGATGGCCTTGCGCACGACCGCGCGCTGCTTGCGCGGGATGGCGAGCAGGTTGGCTTCCACCTCTGGCGCGATGGCCTTGCGGAAGGTGACATGCAGATCGCTGCGCGGCCAGCCGGCCTCCACCGTGCTGCGATTGCGCATTTCGAGGTGGGACACGCCGAGCCGCTGGCCGAGCGACTCGGCCGCGGCCGTCAGCGCGTGGCGCGCTGCATCGTCCAGCGCCGCCACCCCGCCATAGACCGCAAACGGGAGCGACTGCAATGAGTGCCCGAACAGCAGGCTGCGCAGTTCCACCAGCGGCAGCACGCCGACGATGGTGCCGTCGCGCTCGGCCAGCAGGTAGTGGCAGCGGTGCCGGAAGACACCCTCGAAGATCTCGTGCCAGCCGATGCGGTGAAAGAAGGTCGCCTCGGGGCAGGCCTGCACGAACGCGTCCCAGCGGTCGCGATCGGCCGGCGCGAAGCCGCGCACCGCCACGGCGGCAACGGGCGGCGCGAGAAGTTGGTCGTCCACCCGGTTCACGCTGCGCGCAGTCCGTAGACCTCGTCCACACGGCCCCAGCGGAAATCGCCGAGCAGTCGGTCGAGGCGGGCCTCGGTCTTGTCCAGGTTCACGTAGTGCCGGAACCGCGTCTTCAGGCTCGTGCCGGGCACGCGCGGCTGCTCCGGATCGATCTCCCAGGGATGGAAGTAGAAGATGGCCGGCGCGCGGTCGATCCGGTTCACGCGCCTCAGCGCCCAGCGGCTCAGCACGTACGGGGCGAGACGAAAGTAGCCGCCGCCCCCGCCGGGCAGGTTGCGCCCGAACATGCGGGTGGTGGTCACCGGGATCTCGGTCAGGCCCGGGCGCGCGGCGTACGGGAAACGCGGCGCATCGGGCATGCCGTAATGGTCGTGCTTGACCGGGTAGACGCTCGAGCTGTAGCGGTGGCCGGTCTCGAGCAGCACGTCGAAGGCCCAGGGATTCGTGTAGCCGATCGAGAAGCTCGGCGCCCTGTAGCCGAGCACCGGCTGGCCCGAGACATCCTCGAGGATGCCCTTGGCGCGCAGCAGGTCCTCACGGAACTCTTCGGGGGTCTGTTCCGAGGCCCGCAGATGGCCGTAGCCGTGGCTGGCCAGTTCATGGCCGCCGGCGACGATGTCGCGCACCAGTTGCGGATAGCGCTCGGCCACCCAGCCGAGCGTGAAGAACGTGGCATGCGCATCGCGCCGCTCGAACAGCGCCAGCAGCCTCTGCACGTTGTGCTCGACCCGGCACGGCCGGCTGTCCCAACTGGCGCGGTCGATGTGCTGCGCCAGCGCGGAGACCTGGAAGTAATCCTCCACGTCCACTGTCAGGGCGTTGATCAGCGTGGTCGGCGGCATGTGACTGTTCTGCATGGGCAGGCTGTCAGAAGCGATGGTCCAGTCCCAGGAACACGGCGTCCTCGTGCCCTTCGAACGCGATGCTGGAATCGAGCTTTCGGTAGCGTGCGCCGAAGACGCCGGTCGTCTGCGGCGCCAGTTGCATCGAGGCCTGGATCCGCAGGCCTTGCTCGGTGGTCTCGTCGCTGGCGTTCAAGGCACGGATCCGGCTCCAGTTGGCCGTCATCGTCAGCGAGGTCAATGGAGTCAGCCGATGGCTGAGGACGACACTCGCACCGCGCTGAGCGTTGTTTGACGCCACGTCGCCGAGAGCGAACGGGCCGCTGTCGAGCGCATCTTCGGTCCTGATGGCGTAGCCGCTGAAGGTCAGCGTGTGGCGCACCCCGATGAACGACACCGACGCGCGCCGGCTCGTGACCAGGCTGAAGCGCGGCGCGAACAGGCTGCGCGGCGACGATGTCGAGCGCGGCAGGCCCTGCTGTTCGATGAAGTCGGCAACGACCTGCGCCCGTTCAGCCGGATTGGGGTAGCGCGTCGTGAACATCGCATCCAGCAGGCCGGCGACGTTGTCGGTGGCAGGCAGGTCGAACAGCGATTGCGGCGTCGTGTCGACCCCGCGGTTCAGCGCGATGTTCCAGGCCAGCAGCGGCCGCCGGTGGTCGAAGGCCAGGCTCCACGCGTTGCCGAAGAAACGGCGCTCACCGGAAACGCTGAAGGTCGTGCGCGGCGTCGGCTGCCAGCGGGTCTCAGCGCCGTAGAGCGTGCGGCGCTTCAGCTCGCCGGCAGCGACGTTGTTGCGCTCCTGGCCGGCGCGCAGTCCGACGCTCCACTCCGGCGTGGGGGCGTAGCTGACGATGCCGCGCGCCAGGCTGATGATGACCTCGTCCTCGAGCGGGTTGTCGTAGCGCGTGATCGAACGCTCGGCCTCGAGCCGCCAGCCGAACGGGCGCGGATCCTGCTCGATCGAGCCGCCGTGGCGGCCGAAGTAGCCCCCCGCAGCCGGGGCGACGACCGTGGTCTCGCCGATCTCGCGCGTCCATGAGTTGTCGCTGCGCAGCCGGTAGCGCAGGTCCGTCCCGGCCTGCCCCTCGACGAAGGGGCTCACTCGCCACTGCGAGGTGGTCAGCGTGTTGGCCGTCGACGCGGTGTCGGGCTGCGCGCCGAACACGTCGCCGCTGGTCTGCGCGGCGCGGTAGCCGACCTCGACGAAGAACAGCCGTTCGATGGCTTCGAGCCGGGCCTGGATGTCGGCGGTCGGATCCGTCCGGCTGCGCTGCGTCCCGTTGGCGTAGGTCAGGGCGGACACGGCCGCAGAGCCGTTGATCCTGACCCGCGCGCCTTCGCTGCGCACCCGGACGCGGGGCTGAACCTGCAGCGCAGCATCCGACTCGCCATCGGCCACCCCGAACGACGAGTTGCTGGTCCAGGTCAGATCGGTCCCCACACCGAACTCGACCTGGCGCACCTGGCCCACGGCCGCCCCGAGTGGCAGGCCGGCCAGCAGCAAGGCTGCCGCGGCGCGAGCCCCCCGCCGGCCGGAGCGTTCAGGCCTCGTCCGGGGCATAGTAGCCATAGTACGAGCCCACCTCGGACCGGCTGATCTTGTTCAGCAGCAGGCTGACGTCGGGGCACTGCTCGAGCGTGGCCAGCGCCTGCTCCAGGGTCTTCTGCGAGGTCTTGTCGGCTTCGACCACGAGCAGGACCTGCCCCATCCGGGTGGCGAGCACGCGCGATTCGGTGGACGGCAGCAGCGGCGGCGAATCGAACAGCAGTATGCGGTCGGCGTAGCGGTTCGACAGTTCGTCGAGCAGACGGCGCATGGCCTCGCTGGCCAGCAGTTCGGTCGCCCGGCCATGCTGTCGGCCCGCCGGCAGCAGGCTGAGCTTCGGGATGTTGGTGCGCAACAGCACGTCGCTCACGCCGACGGCGGGATCGGTCAGCAGATCGAGCAAGCCGGGCGCCTGCGGCAGGCCGAGCCGCTTCAGGACGGAGGGACGCGACACATCGGCGTCGACGAGCAGGACGGTCTTGTCGAGCTCCATCGCAAGGCTGATGGCGAGGTTGACGGAGACGAAGGTCTTGCCTTCCCCAGGCAAGGAACTGCTCACCATCAGGAGGTTCGAGCCGGGCCGATTTGCGCTGGCCTCGATGCGGGACAGCAGCGGCCGCTTCACCACGCGGAACTCGTCGGCGATGCGGGCACGCGGGGTCTCCGGCGTGAGGTAGCCGGCGGCCGCGAGCGATCCGAGGTCGATGTTGACCGTCCTCGACGCCTTGCCGGACGTGGGCGACTCGGACGCGACGTGCGGTTTCTCGCGTGGCGCTGCGGCCTCGCCCTGCGCCGGCGCCGGCGCCGGGGGCTGCGCAGCGGGCTGGGAGGCCGTCGGCGGTCGCACGGTGCCGGCTGGGGGCTCGATGCCGCTGCGGCGCAGTTCCTCGAGGCGACGGACGGCCTGTTCGACGATGCTCACACGATCCCCCTAGTGCCCCACCCGGCCGGCCAGCCACGCCATGCCGACGCCGTACACGAGAACCAGCATCGACAGACCGGACCCGAACGCGAGGTTCAGGCGGCGCGCCTTGCGGATCGCCTCGGGCGGCGTGTTCATCGAGATGCTGCCCAGGATCGGCCGCTGCGTGATTCTGCGCAGCGCCCGTGCGCCCTCGAAGGTCGGCAAGATCTGCGTCAGCACGAAACTGACCCCGACACCGGCGAGCAGCGCCGCCACGAGAATCAGCGGCGCCACACCCCGGCGGTTCGGGAACACGGGCTTCTCCGCGGTGCGCGGCGGATCGATCACGCGGAACTGAGCGAGACGTTGCGATTCGACGTCTTCCGACAGCGAGGCCTTCTCGCGCTTGCCGACCAAGGCCTCGTAGTTGCGGCGGACCACCTCGTAGTCCCGGTTCAGCTGCGCCAGTTCCGCCTCGACCTGGGGCACCCGATTGGCCGACGACTTGAGCTGGTTCAGGCGCGTCTGCGTCTCGGCCACACGCACCTTGAGCGACGCGACGTTCGCCTCGGCCTCGGCCAGCGCCAACTTGACCTGCTGGAAGACCGGATTCGTCGGCGCCTTGCCGGCGGTCTTGGCCTCGGCGGCAGCGCGACGCTTGGCAGACTCGATCTCCTGCTGCCGCTGCTCCTCGAGTCGCGCGATCAGACGCCGGGTCGAGACCACGTCGGGATGCAGGTCGGTGTAGCGGCGCAGCAACTCGTCGAGCTGGCGCCGCTGGGCGTCCAGCCGGGCGTCGATCTCGGGCGTGGACACCGCGCCGACGGTCGGCACGTCGGGAACCAGTGTCGCCACCTCGCCGTCGAGTTCGCGACGCAGCGCATCGCGCGACTGCTCGGCGGCCCGCAAGTCCGTGCCGAGCTTGCCAAGTTCTTCGGTCAGTGTCGTCATGCGCGCGAAGTAGTCGCGCCCCGACACCTCGGTCACGCCCATGTTGCGGACCTTGAACTCCTTCAGGCGGGTCTCCGCCTCCGCAAGCCGGCCCTCGTACTGCCGGATCTGCTGGTCGATGAAGTCACGCGCCGCCTCGGTGTCGCGCTGCTTCGCCCCCAGGTCGGATTCGACGAACAGCGCCACGAGGTTCTGCACGATGCCTCGGGCGCGCTCCATGCTCTGGTCGCGGTAGGAGAACGTGAACACGTTGTCCCGGCCGCTGCCCGACAAGCGGATCTCGCGCATGAACATGGCGATCATGCGCTCGCGCTCCTCGGCGGGAAGCGTGTCGAGGTGAGACTTGCGCATCAGCACTTCGACATTCGGACGCGTGATCAATGTCTTCGCCAGCATCGCGATCGTCTGGTCGACGTCGGGTTCGACCGCCAGATCGCGCATCAGCGGGCGCAGCACGCTTTTCGTGTCGACGTAGACACGCGCCGTCGCCTCGTAGCGGTCCTGCATGTTCCACAGCACGGCCGCACCCAGCACGCCGACGATCCACGCGGCGATCAGGCCCGCCCAGCGGTGCCGCCACATGCCGCGGGCGATCGATAGCGCCTGAGCAATCAGATCCTGCATGGCGTTCCTGCGCTGCGCTGCTCGGCGGGCCTCAGAACCAGCCCTGCGGGATGATCAGCACGTCGCCCGGCCGCACGTCGACGTTGGCGGAGATGTCGCCGCGCTTGATCAGGTCCTTCAGACGCACCCCGTACGGCTTTCCGCCCTCCTTGCCGCGCACGAGGACGGCACTGTTTCCGTCGGCGAAATCGGTGAGCCCGCCCACCTGGATCATCACGTCCAGCAGTGTCATGTTCTGGCGGTACGGGATGGCCTGCGGCTTGGCCGCTTCGCCGATGATGCGGATCTGCTCGCTGCTCGCGCCCTGGAAGCCGGTCACCACGACCGTGACCACCGGGTCCCGCGTGTACTTGGCAAGGGCTTTCTCGATGTCGCGGGCCAGGTCGGTGGGGTTGCGTCCGATGGCCGGCAGGTCCTCGACCAGCGGCGTGGAGATCTTGCCGTCCGGGCGGACCGGCACCGCGAGCGACAGTTCCGGATTGCGCCAGACGATGATGTTGATCGTGTCCAGCGGGCCGATGAGGTAACGGTAGTCGGGCGTGGCGGCGGACACCGGCGCGGCCGGATGGCGGTTGATGCTGCATGCCGAAAGCGCGGCGGCGAGGATCAACGCAAGCACCGGCCCGATCATGCGCAGCAGGCGGGGGGCTGACGGTTCTGTGGCCATTTCAATCTCCATGAAGAGTACGCTGATCCTGGATCGCGATCCGGATGTCCAACTCCCGGCTGGGGCGCCTAGCTCTGACCATCGGGCGTTCGACCTGCCGCTTGGCGCAGGCTGCGCGATCCTGGCAACGTCGAAGTGTGCCCGACCGACGACGCGGCGAGGATACAAGCAGGCAGGGTCGGCGCAAGCACTTCAGACGGGGGGGAACTCATCCCGCGTCCACACTGCGCGGCATCCTGCACGGCCGCAAGCGCTCCGGGCGGTCGGTTCAGGTCGCCAGGGTCTCGTCCAGCTCCTCGACGCCGATCCAGCGCGTCAGGTGATCGGCGATGCGCTCGCCCGGGTGAAGTTCGTGCGGCAAGGGCGCAGCCTGGGTACGCGTCTGCGACCGCAACAGGTTCAGTGCATCGGCACCCTGGCGCCGATGCAGGTCGCCCAGCAGAGCGGCTGGCGCTCCACCGGCCTGTCCGCTGCGCATTTCGAGCAGCAGCGCCGGGACGTCGAGGACGCTGGCCTCCTGGTGCACGTCCTGCGAGTCCGTGAGCACGTAGCGGGCCCCACCCAGCAGGGCCACCTGCTCGATGTAGCCCAGCGGCTTGACGACGTCGATGTTGGCGTCGCGCAGCGACTTGCGCAGCCCGAGCGACTCCAGCTGCGCGCCGAAGCCCGCGGACATCGGCCACACGATGGGGACGTCGCGACTGAGCTTGCGCAACATCGCCAGGAGCTCGGCGAGATAGTGCCGATCGTCCATGTCGATTGCCGATTTGACGAGCACGACACAGTATCCAGCCTTGCGGCCGACCACCGCGCCGGGTTCTGCCTCCGTGGACGAGCGCGCCAGCGAGACCGCCTCCGAAAGCAGATCGCCGGTCAGCAACACGCGAGACTCGCCCGCACCGTCCGCGACAAGCGCGTCGTAGGCCACACGGTCCGGTGTGCAATGCGCATCGGCGATGCGCCACAGCAAGGCGCGGTTCACCTCGGCTGCATCACGCCGATTCGCGCCCCGACGGCCGTCATCGAGATGGGCGACCCGGCAGCCGGTCTTGTCCGCCACGAGCGCGCAGGCGAGCGCTGCGTCACTGTTGCCGATCACGACGACGGCCGCCGGCTTGTGCAGTTCGACGAGCCGGGCGAAGTCGCGCATGACCTCCGCCATTCGAGCAGCGGCGGTTCCGGCGGACACCTCCACCTCGACGGTCGGCACGTCCAGTCCGATCCTTGCCAGGAACGCGTCGTTCGGGGTGAATTCCGCCGGCTCGCCGATGCGCACATGTACCAGCGGCGGCGCCTCCTTGCGCTGCTGAAGCGCGCGCAGCAGCATGGCCATCTTGATGTCGTCGGCGCCGTCGGCCGCGACACACAGCATCGGCCCCCCTGCGGACGTGGACGGCCGACGCCGCGGGGCATGCAGCGGCGCGTGGACGGCGGCATGGAGAGCCGTGGGTCCGGCGGCCAGCGGCTCGGCGTGCGAGGCCGTGGGCACGACGGCCGAATCACCGACCTCGGCACGCGCCTCGTCGGCGACGGCGTCGACCATGGCTTCGTCGATCAAGTCCTGATCAGCCAGGTACGCGGATAGCAGCAGCCTGCTGCACAGCATGTTCACTCGCCGCGGCACGCCCGCGGTGGCCGCATGGATCCGATCGAATGTCGCCGGTTCGAAACGCGGGCGGCCGGACCAACCGACCTTGTGCAGTCGATGTTCGACGTAGCGCTGCGTTTCTTCGCGCTCCATCGGGCCCAGGTGGCACGATGCGATCACGCGCTGCCTGAACTGCTCCATCGGCTTGGAGGTCAACAGCGTCCGCAGTTCCGGCTGGCCGACCAGGAAACTCTGCAGCAATGCATGGTTGCCGAGCTGGAAGTTCGACAGCATGCGCAGTTCCTCGATGGCCTGCAGGTGCAGGTTCTGCGCCTCGTCGATGATCAGGAGCGCACGCCGGCCCTGGGTCACCAGCAGGGTCAGGAAGGCCTCGATCGAGGCGATCAGCTCGGCCTTCGTCAGCTCCTTGATGGCAATGCCGAACGAGATGGCGACAGATCGGAGCAGATCACCGGCATCGAGCTGCGTGCTGACGATCTGCGCCGCAACGATCTTGGCGGCGTCGAGTTCCGACAACAGCGTGCGTACCAGGGTCGTCTTGCCGGCACCGATGTCGCCCGTGACGACCACGAAGCCTTCGCCCTGATGCACACCAAAGCGCAGGTAGGACAACGCATGCCCATGCCCCTTGCTCTGGAAGTAGAACTCGGGGTCGGGGTTCAGGCTGAACGGCGGACCGGACAGGCCGAAGTGCGATTCGTACATGATGGTGGGCGACCGAAGCGGACTGCGCACAGCCGCGATCGCCCTGGCGTTGTGTCGATCGACACCCTATCAAAGGCGTGCCCAAGCTCCAAGCCCCGACCGGGGGTATTGGTGCGCATTGTCCCCCGGACCGTCGGCCGCAGGCCGCCGGCCGGAGCTACTGAGCGCCCTCGCGGAACAGAACCACGCTGACCGTCTCGATCAGCACCAGCAGGTCGAGGAACAGCGAGTTGTTCTTGACGTAGTACAGGTCGTACTCGTGCTTGCGGCGTGCGTCCTCGATCGAGGCGCCATAGCTGTAGCGAACCTGAGCCCAGCCCGTCACGCCAGGCTTCACGCTGTGGCGGATGTCGTAGAAGGGAATCTGCTCGCGCAGCTGGGCCACGAACGACGGCCGCTCGGGGCGCGGCCCGACCAGACTCATCTCACCCTTGAGCACGCTGATCAGTTGCGGAAGTTCGTCGATGCGGCACTTGCGGATGAATGCGCCCACGCGCGTCACGCGCGCGTCGTTCTTGCTCGCCCAACGGGCCACGCCATCCTTCTCGGCGTCGGTGCACATGCTGCGGAACTTCAGGCACATGAACGGGCGGCCGCGCAGGCCGACGCGTTCCTGCCGGTAGATCACCGGGCCGTGGCTGTCGAGCTTGATGAGCACCGCCGTCAGCAACATCACCGGCGAGGCCAGCGCGAGCAGCAGCGACGAGCAGACGACGTCGAACGCCCTCTTCGCCGCCGTCCGGACGGGCCCTTGGACGAAGCCATGGCCGTACACCAGCCAGCTCGCCTTCAGGCTTTCGGTCGGCACCTGTCCCTTGGTGCGCTCGTAGAAACCCGCCAGGTCGAGCACGGGCGTGCCTTGCAGGCGGCAGGCGAGCAGTTCGTCCATGGGGACGCCGCCACCACGCTGCTCGCGAACGGCGACGACGACCTCATCGATCTCGTGGGTCCTGACGACCTCCGCCAGCGACATGTGGCGCGGGAAGACGCGGGCATCGGCCGGAACGTTCTCCTCGTTGCCGGCCGGGTAGTAGCCCATCAGGCGGCGCTGGGCACGGCCGGGCACGGCCAGGTCCGCCGCCACGCTGATCGCCTCCGCGCCGACCCCGACGATCAGGACCTTCGGCGCACCAACCACCGCACGGCGCACGAAATGGAAGACCAGCCGGACAACCACCAGGCCGAGCAGCATGAACAGCATGGCCTGGAACACGAGCGCCCAGGCACGCCCCCCGAAGCCTTCGGCATCGAGCGCGAAGTACGCGATGGCCGACCCGACCAGAACGGCGAGGAAGGCCCGGCCGATCAGCGCCGGCAGGCCCACCGACACCGCCGACGACCGGTACATGCCGAACACGGAGAAGAGCAGCGACATCAGGGCTGCGAAACCCACGGCGGGGATGACCACCTGCGAGGTCGGCACGGCGGCAACGACGCTGTCCATGTGCGTGGCCTGCAGGCCTTGCGCCGCCAGGATCACTGCCAGGAAGCAGAACAGCCCATCCGCGAGCCACTCGGCCACGGCCGAAAGGGGGATGTGATGTTGGAAGACCTTGAGCATTGCGTGAGCCTTTGTTGTGCACAAGCCCGTTGGGCTGGCGCCCTCCTACTCCCAGGGCGGGCTCGATTCTGTTCAGCGCCCCTCGGCCCAGAAACCCTCCAAACGAGGGGAACTTGGGTGGTTCGTGGCCCGCTGTTGACGAGGCTCACCCGAGCCGCGGGATTGTCCAGTCGCAACGATGACCGGACCATGAACCGCACACCACCCGCCCCGAACATGTCGAGCGCCCCGCCCCCCTCACCCGCCCCTGGCGATCGCGCACAGATCCGCCAATGGCAGCTTCTCGTCGATGAACTGAACCGGCTGAATGCGCAGCTCGAGTACCTCAAGCTGATGCTCAAGCTCGACCAGAAGCTCCGGCGCCCGGGGGACTGAAACAAAAGGGCCGATCCCCTTCGGAATCGGCCCTGGCAAATGCTTGGCGGAGTGGACGGGGCTCGAACCCGCGACCCCCGGCGTGACAGGCCGGTATTCTAACCAACTGAACTACCACTCCGCGTGGCCGGCAGCTTCAGGATCGCTCCTCAAGCGCTGCCGAAACTTGGCGTCCCCTAGGGGATTCGAACCCCTGTTACAACCGTGAAAGGGTCGTGTCCTAGGCCTCTAGACGAAGGGGACTCAATCCTTCATCGACCCGAATCTGCGGTCCGCCGGCCGGCTTGGTGGTGGAGGTAAGCGGGATCGAACCGCTGACCTCTTGCATGCCATGCAAGCGCTCTCCCAGCTGAGCTATACCCCCGGTGTGTCTTGCGACTTCAAACGAGGCCTAGCGGTCACAGTTTCAAGCGAGACTGCGATTATAGACAGCTTTTCAGACCGCCTGCAATCGACTCAGCACCGTGTCGCGTGAGAAGAGCGCCAGCACGGCGTCGATCGACGGGGTCTGCGCACGACCGCACACCAGCACGCGCAAGGCAGTGGCCAGTTGCGGCATCTTCAACCCGTGTGTGCCGAGCACGTCCTTGATCGCCGCGGCGATGGTGGCCTTGTCCCAGTCGATCTCGGTCAGCCGGTCGCGCAGCGACTGCAGCGCCGGGCGCACCGCATCGGTCACATGCGCCGCCACCTCCGCGGCAAGAGGTTCCACGGGCACGAAGTACATGCCGAGCCAGTCGGCCAGTTCGACCAGCGTGGCGCAGCGGTCCTTGAACAAGGCGCACCGGCGCTGCAGTTGCTCGTCGGCAACGGCAGCGATGCCGCGACGCTGAAGGTGCAGCGCCACCAGCCCTGCCAGGGGCTCGTCGGCCATCTGCTTGAGGTACTGCGCGTTGACCCAGTTCAGCTTCGCCGCGTCCCACTGCGCCGCGCTGCGCGCCATGTGCTGGCCGTCGAACCAGGCCACGAGTTGGGCGCGGTCGAACAGCTCCGCATCGCCGTGGCTCCAGCCCAGGCGGGCCAGGTAGTTGACCATCGCCTCGGGCAGGTAGCCGGCCTCCTCGTACTGCGTCACGCTGACGGCCCCGTGCCGCTTGGACAGCTTGTCGCCGTCCGGGCCGAGGATCATCGGCACGTGGCCGTACTGCGGCAGCTCCGCGCCCAGCGCACGCAGGATGTTGATCTGGCGCGGCGTGTTGTTGACATGGTCGTCGCCGCGGATCACGTGGCTGATCTGCATGTCCCAGTCGTCGACCACGACGCAGAAGTTGTAGGTCGGCGTGCCGTCGGGGCGGCAGATGATCAGGTCGTCGAGCTCGCGGTTGCTGATCGTGATCGGACCCTTGACCATGTCGGCCCAGGTCACGTCGCCGTCCGTCGGGTTGCGGAAGCGCACCACCGGCGGCACGCCGGCGGGCACCGGCGGCAGCGCCTTGCCGGGCTCGGGGCGCCAAGTGCCGTCGTAGCGCGGCTTCTCGCCACGGGCGCGCTGCGCCTCGCGCATCGCGTCGAGCTCGGCCGGCGTGCAGTAGCAGTGGTAGGCCGTGCCCTCGGCGAGCATCTTCGCGATCACCTCGCGGTAGCGGTCCAGCCGCTGCATCTGGTAGAACGGGCCCTCGTCGTAGTCGAGCGCGAGCCACTTCATCGCGGCGATGATCTGGTCGACCGCCTCCTGCGTGGAACGCGCGACGTCGGTGTCCTCGATGCGCAGGATGAAGTCGCCGCCGTGGTGGCGCGCGAAGGCCCAGGAGAACAGCGCGGTGCGCGCGGTGCCCAGGTGCAGGAAACCCGTCGGCGACGGGGCGATGCGGGTGCGTACGCGACGGGTCATCGGGCAAGGCTCTCCAGGCCGCGGCGCAGGTCCGCCTTCAGGTCCTCGACGTCGTCCAGCCCGACGGCCACGCGCACCATGCCCTGCGTGATGCCGGCAGCCTGGCGCTGCTCCTCGGTGAGGCGGCCGTGCGAGGTGCTGGCCGGGTGGGTGATGGTGGTCTTGGTGTCGCCGAGGTTGGCGGTGATCGAGCACACCCGGGTGCTGTCGATCACATGGAAGGCGTTGGCGCGCGCCAGCGCCGCCCCGCCCTGCTGCTGCCCGCGGACGATGAACGAAAGCACCGCCCCGCCGCTGCCGCCTTGCTGGCGCATCGCCAGCTCGTGCTGCGGGTGCGAGGCGAGGCCGGGGTAGTACAACCGCTCGACCTGCGGCTGCGCCTCCAGCCAGGCAGCGAGCTTCATCGCCCGCGCGCTCTGCGCCTCCATGCGGATCGACAGCGTCTCCAGGCCCTTCAGCACCACCCAGGCGTTGAACGGCGACAGGCACATGCCCGCGCTGCGCATCACCGGCACGAACTTCTCGTTGATCAACTGCTCCGGCCCGCAGATCGCGCCGGCGATGACTCGTCCCTGGCCGTCGAGGTATTTCGTGCCGGAGTGGATCACGAGGTCGGCACCGAGCGCGATGGGCCGCTGCAGCGCCGGCGAGCAGAAGCAGTTGTCGACCGCGAGCCAGGCCCCGGCGCGCCTGGCGATCGCGGCCAGCGCGGCGATGTCGCACACCTCGGTCAGCGGATTGGTGGGCGACTCGGCGAACAGCAGCTTCGTGTTCGGCTTCACCGCGCGCGCCCACTCGCCGACGTCGGTCTGCGAGACGAAGCTGGTCTCGATGCCGAACTTCGCGAACTCGCGGCCGAATAGCATGATGGTCGAGCCGAACACGCTGACCGAGCAGATCACGTGGTCGCCCGCCTTCAGCAGGCCCATGCCGAGCAGCAGGATCGCGCTCATGCCGCTCGAGGTGGCGATGCAGCCCTCGGCGCCCTCGAGCGCGGCCAGGCGGCGCTCGAACATCGTCACCGTGGGGTTGGTGAAGCGCGAGTAGATGAAGGCCTCTTCCTCGTTGGCGAAACGCGCCGCCGCGGTGGCCGCATCGGGCTGGCGGAAGCTGCTGGTGAGGAACAGCGCCTCGGAGTTCTCGCCCCAGGCACTGGGCGGCAGGCCCTCGCGCACCGCCAGCGTGTCCAGCCGCACGTCGTCGGGCAGCGCCACGCGCGGGATCTTCTTGTCGCTCATCACGGGTTCTCCGTCGCGCCCTGCAGCGCCAGGCGCGAGCGCTGTGCGCCCTCCTCCTCGTCGCCCTGCGTCGCGCGCTGCGCGGCGATGGTCTCGAAGTCCTGCGCGCTGATGTCGCCGGTGATGTAGACGCCGTCGAAGCACGAGGCCTCGAAGCCGTCGAGCTTCGGGTTCAGCGCGGCGACCACCTTCTTCATCGCCGCCACGTCCTGGTAGATCAGCGCGTCGGCGCCGATGTACTGGCGGATCTCCTCGGTGCTGCGGTTGTGCGCGATCAGCTCGTCCTTGGTCGGCATGTCGATGCCGTAGACGTTCGGGAAGCGCACCGGCGGCGCAGCCGAGGCCATGTAGACCTTGCGCGCGCCGGCGTCGCGCGCCATCTGCACGATCTCCTTGCTGGTGGTGCCGCGCACGATCGAATCGTCCACCAGCAGCACGTTGCGGCCCTTGAACTCGCTGGCGATCGCGTTGAGCTTCTGCCGCACCGAGCGCTTGCGCATGCCCTGGCCGGGCATGATGAAGGTGCGGCCCACGTAGCGGTTCTTCACGAAGCCCTCGCGGTAGGGCTTGCCGATCTTCTGCGCCAGCTGCATCGCCGACGGACGGCTCGATTCGGGGATCGGGATCACGACGTCGATCTCCGACGGCGGCATGGTCGAGATGACGCGCTGCGCCAGCGTCTCGCCCATGTTCAGGCGCGCCTGGTAGACCGAGACGCCGTCCATCACCGAATCGGGCCGCGCCAGATAGACGTACTCGAACATGCACGGGTTCAGCTGCGGCCGCTCGGCGCACTGGCGCGCGTGGATGCGTCCGTCGAGGTCGATGAAGATCGCCTCGCCGGGCGCCACGTCCCGCGTCAGCGTGTGGCCGGTGCCCTCGAGCGCGACCGACTCGCTGGCCACCATCACCTCGCGGCCCTCCGGCGAACTGCCCTCGCCGAACACCAGCGGGCGGATGCCGTACGGGTCGCGGAACGCCAGCAGCCCGTGCCCGGCGATCAGCGAGATCACCGCGTACGAGCCCTTCACGCGCCGGTGCACTGCACTCACCGCCTTGAAGATCGCCTCGGGCGAGAGCGGCAGTTCGCGCGCGGCCAGCTCGAGCTCGTGCGCCAGCACGTTGATCAGCACCTCGGTGTCGCTCTCGGTGTTGATGTGGCGCCGGTCGATGTCGAACAGCTCCTGCTTCAGCGCGTGCGCGTTGGTCAGGTTGCCGTTGTGCACCAGCACGATGCCGAACGGCGCGTTGACGTAGAAGGGCTGCGCCTCCTCCTCGTTGTACGCGTTGCCGGCCGTCGGGTAGCGCACCTGGCCGAGGCCGACGCTGCCCGGCAGCGCGCGCATGTTGCGGGTGCGGAACACGTCGCGCACCATGCCGCGCGCCTTGTGCATGAAGCACTTGGTGCCCAGCATCGTGACGATGCCCGCGGCGTCCTGCCCGCGGTGCTGCAGCAGCAGCAGCGCGTCGTAGATCAGCTGGTTGACGGGCGAGCGGGAGATGACGCCGACGATGCCGCACATGGCTGGGTCCTCGATTCAGGGAGCCGGGCCGCTCAGGCCGCCGGCAGATGACGTGCAAGTGGCGCCGGCAGCAGCGGCATCAAGGTCCGCAGGGCCGACACGAGCGCGGCCGCACCATGCGACTGCTGCCAGGCGGCGGATCGCGCCGCCGGCGTGAGCCCGACGACCACCGCCAGCGCGAGCAGCAGCACCACACCGCGCAGCGCGCCGAACAGCGCGCCGAGCAGCCGGTCGGGCAGGCTCAGCGGGGTGGCGTGCAGCACCAGGCGGATCAGCCGGGCCGCGAGCGTCCAGACCACCAGCGCAGCGATGAAGGTCAGCGCAAAGGCCGCGCCGAGGTTGAGCGCCGAGCCCGGCGTGCCCACCGGAAGCCACGCGGCCACCGGCGGCGCAAACCACTGGGCCGCGAACCACGCGGCCACCCAGCCCAGCAGCGACAGCAGTTCGAACACGAAACCGCGCACCAGCCCGACGATCACCGAGGCAAGCAGCACGGCCAGCAGCGCCCAGTCGACCCAGCCGATCGATGCGATGTCCATGCGCGAGCGCGTTCACAGCGTGAGCACGACGGCGTTCAGCCCGGCCGCCTTGGCCTTGGCGAGTGCCTTGTCGGCCTCTTCGCGCGAGCCGAACGGGCCGGCACGCACGCGGATGCGGCTGCCGGAAGAGGTTTCGACGACCTGCGTGTAGGTCTTCAGACCGAGCTTCTCGACCTTGCCGCGCATCTCGCGCGCCGCGCCGGCATCGGCAAAGGCACCGACCTGGACCACGAAGCGGCCCGGCGCCTCGGCCGGTGTGTCGGACTTCGCCGCGGCCACTGCGGTGGCCGGTGCCGGCTCCTTGCCTTCGAGCAGGGCACGGGCGCGGGCGGCGTCGGGGCTGCTCGAGGCGGGCTTGGCCGCGGCCACGGCCTTCTTCGGCGGCTCGGCCGGTGCCGCCGCCGGTGCAGGCGCCGGCACACTGGCCGGCCTGGCCGCGACGACCTCCTTGCCGGCATCGGCGGCCGATTCGGTGATCACCGGCTCGCGCGGCGCATGCTCGGGCGCCGAGGCCTGCGTCGCCGGCTTGCGCGGCGCCGGCAGGGCCAGGGCCGGCACGCCGTCCTTGCGCGGGATCTCGATCGGTATGTCGACCGGGATCGGCCGCGGCTGGGTCTCGAACACCAGCGGGAAGCCGATCACGCCCAGCAGCACCAGCAGCGTGGCACCGGTCAGGCGGCGGCGCGCCCAGGTGCGGGCCGCGGCGATGTCCTCGTCGTTGCCGAACGATGGGGCCGGGGCGGCCGAGGAACGGCGCTGCAGGAAGGACAAGAAACCCATGCGGTGCGGGGTGGGGCAGCGGCCCTCAGCCGACGTGCCGCGCCCCGAGGCGGGGCAGGCCGTCCTTCAACACGCCGCCGACGGTGTAGAACGATCCGAAGACAACGATTCTATCAGTCGGGTCTGCACGAGACAGGGCAGCCTCGAGAGCAGCACGTGGGTCGGCATGGGTCGCGGTCTCCACCGCGCCGGGCCCCGCGAGGCGCAGCTCGGCATGGCGCGCCGCCAACTCGGCGGCACTGGCGGCACGCGCCAGCGGCAGGTCGGTGAAATGCCAGTGGTCGACCATCGGCGCCATGCGCGCCAGGATGGCCGGGATGTCCTTGTCGCGCATCGCACCGAACACCGCGTGTGTGCGCGGGTGGAAGCCCATCTGGTCCAGGTTCTCGGCCAGCGCGGCCACGGCATGCGGGTTGTGGGCCACGTCCAGCACCAGCGTCGGCGCGCCCGGCACGACCTGGAAGCGCCCGGGCAGCTCGACCAGCGCGAAGCCATTGCGCACCGCCTGCGCCGGAATCGGCAGGCGCTCCTGCAACGCCTCGAAGGCCGCCAGCACGCCGGCCGCGTTGAGCAGCTGGTTGGCGCCGCGCAGAGCCGGGTACGCCAGGCCGTTGTAGCGCTTGCTGCGGCCCGCCCAGTTCCACTGCTGGCGATCGCCCGATACGCGGAAGTCGCGACCGTGCAGGTAGAGATCGGCCCCCAGCGTCTCCGCCACGCCGAGCACGCTCTTCGGCGGCACCGGATCGCTGACCACCACCGGCCGGCCCGCACGCATGATGCCGGCCTTCTCGAAGCCGATCGATTCGCGGTCGGGCCCGAGGAACTCCATGTGGTCCAGCGCGATGCTGGTGATCACCGCGCAATCTCCGTCGAAGGCATTGACGGCGTCGAAGCGGCCGCCCAGGCCGACCTCGAGGATCACCAGGTCGAGCGCGGCCTGCGACAGCGCTCGCGCGATGGCCAGCGTCGTGAACTCGAAGATCGACAGCGTGAGTTCGCCACGCGCCAGCTCCACGGCCTCGAAGTGCGGCAGCAGGTCCTCCGCCGCGACGCTGCGGCCGTCGATGCGGCAGCGCTCCTCGAAGTGCACCAGGTGCGGCTTGGCGTACAGCCCGACGCGGTAGCCGGCCTGCAGCGCGATCGACTCCAGCATCGCGCAGGTCGATCCCTTGCCGTTGGTGCCGGCCACCACGATGACCGGCACGCCGAAGTCGATGCCGAGCCGCTCGCGCACACGCTGCGTGCGCTCGAGCGACAGGTCGATCTCCTTGGTGTGGATCTTCTCGCAGTGGGCCAGCCAGCCGGCCAGCGTGGTCGGCGCCGACATCGGGGGAGATCTCAGGCGACCGCGTCGGACGGCAGCTTCTGCAGCATCGCGATCGCCCGCGCGATGGTCGGCCGCAGTTCGCGGCGGTCGACGATCATGTCGATCGCCCCCTTGCCGAGCAGGAACTCGGCGCGCTGGAAGCCTTCGGGCAGCTTCTCGCGCACGGTGTTCTCGATCACGCGGGGGCCGGCGAAGCCGATCAGCGCCTTGGGCTCGGCGATGACCACGTCGCCGACGAAGGCGAAGCTGGCCGACACGCCGCCCATGGTCGGGTCGGTCAGCACGCTGATGTAGGGCAGCTTCGCCTTGGCCAGGCGCGTCAATGCGGCGTTGGTCTTGGCCATCTGCATCAGGCTGAGCAGGCCCTCCTGCATGCGCGCGCCACCGGTG
The DNA here is from genome assembly GCF_004011805.1 of Piscinibacter defluvii. Lineage (GTDB taxonomy): Bacteria > Pseudomonadota > Gammaproteobacteria > Burkholderiales > Burkholderiaceae_C > Piscinibacter > Piscinibacter defluvii. The sequence continues at coordinate 80,822 of NZ_RCHJ01000022.1, read as the reverse complement.
GCGGTGAAGCTGACGAACGGCGTCTTCTGCTCGAGCGCGGTCTCTACGCCGCGCACGAAGCGCTCGCCGACCACCGAGCCCATCGAGCCGCCCATGAAGTCGAACTCGAAGCAGGCGGCCACGATCGGGATGCTCATCAGCGCACCGCCGATCACCACCAGCGCATCGGTCTCGCCGGTGGTCTCGAGCGCGTCCTTGAGCCGCTCGGGGTACTTCTTGCTGTCCTTGAACTTCAGCGCATCGACCGGGATGACCTCCTGGCCGATCTCGTAGCGGCCCTCCGGGTCGAGGAAGGCGTCGAGCCGGGCGCGTGCGCCGATGCGGTGGTGGTGGCCGCACTTCGGGCAGACATTGACGTTCTGCTCCAGGTCGGTCTTGTAGAGCACCGTCTCGCAGGACGGGCACTTGATCCACAGGCCCTCGGGCACCGTGCGGCGCTCGCTCGGGTCGGTCTGCTGGATCTTGGGGGGCAGCAGTTTTTCGAGCCAGCTCATGCGGGAGCTCCTTTCAGGAATCGAGGGCGGCGCGGATGCCGCCGATGAAGTCGGCCGCCGCGGCAGCGACGTTGCCGCGCTCGCGGGTCTCGAGCAGCTGCACCAGCGCCGAGCCGATCACCACGGCGTCGGCGACTTCCGCCACGGCACGTGCAGTGGCGGCATCGCGGATGCCGAAGCCTACCCCGACCGGCAGCTTCACGTGCGCCTTGATGCGCGGCACCATCTGCGCGACGGCGGCGGTGTCGAGGTGGCCGGCGCCGGTCACGCCCTTGAGCGAGACGTAGTAGACGTAGCCGGTGGCAATGCGCGCGACCTCGCGGATGCGCCGGTCGGTGGAGGTCGGCGCGAGCAGGAAGATCAGGTCCAGCCCGGCCTCGCGCAGCTGCGCGGCGAAGGCCTCGCACTCCTCGGGCGGGTAGTCGACGATCAGCACGCCGTCCACGCCGGCCGCCTTCGCGTCGGCGACGAAACGCGCGCTGCCGTAGCGCTCCACCGGGTTCGCGTAGCCCATCAGCACCACCGGCGTGCGGTCGTCGCGGGCGCGGAAGCCACGCACTGCCTCCAGCACCTGCGGCAGCCCGATGCCGCGCGCGAGCGCACGCTCCGAGGCGCGCTGGATCACCGGCCCGTCGGCCATCGGGTCGGAGAACGGCACGCCGAGCTCGATGACATCGGCCCCGCCCTTGGCCAGCGCCAGCATGATGTCGGCGGTGGCGTCGGCGAACGGGTCGCCGCAGGTCACGTAGGGGATCAGCGCCTTGCGGCCGGCGGCCTGCAGCGCGGCGAAGGTGGCGGCAATGCGGCTCATCGCGTCGCCCCCTTGACCGACTGCCCGCGGCACGAGGGCCGGCAATAGAACTCTGCGCCGGACAGGTCGGCCACCGTGCCGATGTCCTTGTCGCCCCGGCCGCTGAGGTTGACCAGCAGGTGCTTGTCCTTCGGAAGCGTCGGCGCCAGCTTCATCGCGTAGGCCACCGCGTGGCTCGACTCGAGCGCCGGGATGATGCCCTCGGTGCGGCACAGGCGGTGGAAGGCCTCGAGCGCCTCCGCGTCGGTGATGCCGACGTACTCGGCGCGGCCGATGTCGTGCAGGTAGGCATGCTCGGGGCCGACGCCGGGGTAGTCGAGCCCCGCCGAGATCGAGTGCGTCTCGGTGATCTGGCCGTTCGCGTCCTGCAGCAGGTAGGTGCGGTTGCCGTGCAGCACGCCGGGTGAGCCGGCGCTGATCGAGGCGGCGTGCTTGCCCGACTCGAGCCCCTGCCCCGCCGCCTCGACACCAATGAGCCGCGTGCCGGTGTGCTCGATGTACGGGTAGAAGATGCCCATCGCATTCGAGCCGCCGCCGACGCAGGCGATCACCGCATCGGGCTGGCGGCCGATCAGCTCGGGCATCTGCACCAGGCACTCGTCGCCGATCACGCGCTGGAAGTCGCGCACCATCATCGGGTAGGGGTGCGGGCCGGCCACCGTGCCGATGATGTAGAAGGTGTTCTCGACGTTGGTGACCCAGTCGCGCAGCGCCTCGTTGAGCGCGTCCTTGAGCGTCTTCGAGCCGCTGTCCACCGGCACCACCCTCGCGCCGAGCAGGTGCATGCGGTAGACGTTGGGCGACTGGCGCTTGACGTCCTCGCTGCCCATGTAGACCACGCACTCGAGGCCGTAGCGCGCGCAGATCGTCGCGGTGGCCACGCCGTGCTGGCCCGCGCCGGTCTCGGCGATCACGCGCGGCTTGCCCATGCGGCGCGCGAGCATCGCCTGGCCGATGGTGTTGTTGACCTTGTGCGCGCCGGTGTGGTTGAGGTCTTCGCGCTTGAGGTAGATCTGCGCGCCGCCGAGTTCGCGCGACAGGCGCGCCGCGTGGTACACGGGGCTCGGCCGGCCGACGAAGTGGGCCAGTTCGCTGCGGAACTCGGCCATGAAGGCCGGATCCTGGCGCGCCGCCTCGTAGGCCTGCTTCAGTTCCTCGATCGCGTGCACGAGGGTCTCGGCGACGAAGCTGCCGCCGTACGGACCGAAATGCCCGCGTGCATCGGGCTGCTGGTAGCTGGACATGGGTTCCTCAGGTCTCGGAATCGGCGATGCGGGCATCCGCCTCGCGCACCGCCTCGCAGAACCGGCGGATCAGCGCGGCATCCTTGATGCCCTTGGCCGCTTCCACGCCGGAGCTCACGTCAACGGCCCAGGGCCGCACCCGAAGAATCCCTTCGATCACATTTCCGGCATGCAACCCACCAGACAAAACGACCGGACGGGGCACGTTGGCGGGAATGACGGACCAATCGAAGACCTTTCCGCCGCCGCCGTAGCCCTCGACAAAGGCGTCGAGCAGCAAGGCATGGGCGTCGTGAAACCGAGCCGCGAAGTCTAACAAATCGAACCCCGGCGCCATCCGGGCCGCCCGCAGGAAGGGTCGGGCGGCGGCGCGGCAGGCCTCGGGCGACTCGTCGCCGTGGAACTGCAGCAGCAGCGTCGGGATGGCGCCGGCGACGGCAGCGATCGCGTCCGCCCCCGCATTGACGAACAGCCCCACCGGGGTGACGAACGGGGGCAGCCGCCGCGCCAGTTCGGCCGCGCGCCCCGGCGTCACCGCACGCAGGCTCTTCGCATAGAACACGAAGCCGACGGCATCGGCGCCGGCCTCGACGGCCGCATCGACATCGGCCTCGCGCGTGAGGCCGCAGATCTTGATGCGGGTGCGGGTGGAGATGGGAAGGGTCACGGCAGCCAGTCCAGCGCCGCCGAACCGTCGGGCAGCGCGAGGCCGGCATCGTAGTACGGGCCGACGAAGTACAGGCCGTCCGGGGAGAAGGTCGGTGCGGCGATGCGCCGGTCGCGCGCGGCCAGCACCTCGCCCATCCAGGCCACCGGGCGGTTGCCTGCACCCACGGCCAGCAGGCAACCCATGATGTTGCGCACCATGTGGTGCAGGAAGGCGCTGGCGTCGAAGTCGAAGCGCCAGTAACCGCCGCGCCGGTGGATGTCGAGGCGGCGCAGCGTCTTCACCGGCGAGGCGGCCTGGCACTCGGCAGCGCGAAAGGCCGAGAAATCATGCTCGCCGATCAGCAGTGCCGCGGCCTCGCGCATGCGATCACCGTCCAGAGACCGGAAGCTCCAGCCGGCCAGGCCGGCCTCGAGCGCCGGGCGCACCGGCGACTCGCGCAGCACATAGGCATAGCGCCGGCCGAGTGCGCTGTTGCGGGCGTGGAAGTGCTCGCTGACCGGCCTGCACCATTGCACCGCGATATCGTCGGGCAGGAAGCGGTTGGTGCCGCGTACCCACGAGAACGGCTCGCGCTCGATCTCGCAGTCGAGGTGGATCACCTGGTTCAGCGCATGCACGCCGGCGTCGGTGCGCCCGGCGCACATGGTGCGCAGCGGCGTGGCGGCGAACTCGGACAACGCCCGCTCGAGCGCGTCCTGCACGGTGCGGCCGCCGGGCTGGCTCTGCCAGCCCTGGTAGGCCGTGCCGCGGTAGCCGATGCCGAGCGCCAGCCTCATGCAACGCGGGGCGCGCCACGATGGCGCGCCCGGGTCGGGCTCAGGCGAGCTGCTCGAGCATGCCCTGGGCCTTGGACTTCAGCGAGCCAGAGGCCTTGGCGATCACTTCCTGCAGCAGGTCGCGCGCACCTTCCATGTCGCCGATCTGGCGGAACTCCTCGGCCAGCTCGAGCTTGCGCGCCAGCGGGTCGGCGTTCGGGTCGTCTTCCTCGAAGCCCGACATGACGTCGTCGCCGAAGGCCGACGGCACGGTGCGCGGGCCGCTGCTGCTGCCGCTGCCGGCCGGTTCCGCGCCCGGCAGATCGAGATCGAGCGAGATGCCGGCGAGGTCAAATTCCACCGAGGCCGGGGCCGCCGCCGGAGCCGCCGCCGGGCTCGGCGATGCGCCGAGGTCGGGCAGCATCAGGTCGGCCGCCGAGGTATCGAAGTCGAGCGTGTTGTCCAGGGCCGGCGCCGCCTGCGGGGCCGCCGCCGGCGGGGCCTGCGGGATCGTCTGCGGAACGGTCTGGGTGATCGTCTGCGTCGTCTGCAGCGAGGCCGGCGCGGTGGGGATGGAGGCCTCGTCCGGGCCGGCGAAGTCGAGGTCGAGGTCGACATTGGACGGATCGACGGTCGGCTGCGTCACCGTGGTCGGGTTGTACTGCGAGGGCGACGGCAGCACCGATTGCGGCATCGTGCTCGCGCCCAGCGGCTCGACCATCTGGCCACCCGCCGCCACGCCGCCGGCCGGCGCGCCGCCGGGCTTGTAGAGCGGGTTGTCCGGGTCGATCTGGGCGCCGAGTTCCTGCGCCTTGGCCCAGTCCTCGCCCTGACCCTGCGTCAGCGAGTACAGCTGCGTGGCCAGCAGTTCGAAGCCCTTGGTGTCGCGCCGCTTGGCGTACACCTCGAGCAGCTTGGTACGGATGGCCATGCGCTCGGGGTTGCTGCGCATCGCCTCCTTCAGGATCTCCTCGGCCTGCAGGTCGCGACCGTAGGCGAGGTAGACGTCGGCCTCGGCCACCGGATCGACGTCACCGATCGCGTCGAGCTGGCTCAGCGAGTAGCTCATCGACGACGAGGTGCCGCCGGCATCACGCGTGTCGATGCGCTGGCCGCCGCTCGCGCCGAAGAACGAATCCGGCTGCAGGCGGCTCTCGAGGAACGAGGTCTCGCCGCTGTCCTTCTTGTTGCGCTTGGTGAAGCGGTAGATGCCGAAGCCGGCCAGCAGCGCGATCAGGCCACCGCCGAGCGCCAGCGCCAGCGGGTTGTCGTCGAGCAGCGAGCCGAGCAGCCCCGGCTCCTCCTTGGCCGTCGCCGGCGCGGCCGGCGGGCGCGCAGCAGGCGCGGGGGCCGCCTGCGGGGCCGACGCGGCCGCAACCATCGGGGCCGGTTGCGACGCGGCCGCCTGTTCCGCGGCAACGGGCGCCGAAGCAGGCGCGGCCGCCACGGTCGTGGGCGGCGGGGTCGGCGCCGCCGCCGGTGCGGGCGCCGGAGCCGGTGGTGGCGGCGGCGGCGGCGGGGGAGGAGGCGGGGGCGGCGGAGGCGGCGGGGGTGCCGGTGGCGTCGCGGCCACCGGGGGCGTCGGCAGCGGCGGCTTGGTGACCGCCGGAGTGGTCGGCGCAGGTGCCGGCGCGGCTGCGCCCGGCTTGCCGGTCTCGGCCGCCGCCTGCTGGCCGAGCTTCTTCAGTTCCTCGACGTTCTTGGACAGCTCCGCAACGCGCGTCGAGGTGTCCTTCCGCTCGGCGCTCTTGGCGATCTGGTCCTCGGCCGTGGTGCTGCCACCCGGCTTGGTCAGCTTGAGCTTGTCGGGCGACGGGGCGGCGGCCTGCTTGCGGTCCTGCACCTCGGTCTGGACCGTGCCGGTGGCCTTCTGTGCCGGCCCGTCGGAACGTGTGGTCGGCACCGCGCCGGCCAGCTTCTGCCGGTAGGCGTTGAAGTCGGCGCTCTGGGCCTGGATGACCTGGCGCGCTTCGCCGGCGGCCACCGACTTGGCCTCGTCCGCGCTCGGCACGGACAGCACCGAACCGGCCTTGAGCCGGTTCATGTTCTCGCCGACGAACGCGTCCGGATTGGCCCGGAACAGCGACACCAGCATCTGGTCGAGCGAGACGCCCGGGCGCTGCGTCTTGGCCGCCACGCGCGACAGCGTGTCGCCGGCCTTGACCTTGTATTCGTCGGCGCCTGGCGCACTCGGCGTGGTGGGCATGGCCGGTGCCGCGGCGGTGGCCGGCGCGGCTGCCGCACGCGGCTCGCGCGCCGGACGCGGTTCCGGGGCTGGGCGTGCGGGGCGCGCCGCCGGCTCTGCGGCCGGCGCGGCGGCCGCAATGCTCGGCGCGGCCGCCGGGGCAGGCGCCGGCGGTGCCTTGGCCACCACCGGTGGGTCGAACAGCATCGTGTACTCGCGCACCAGGCGGCCCGAGGACCACGAGATCTCGAGGATCACGTCGACGAAGGGTTCCTGCACGGCGCGGTCGCTGGACAGGCGCAGGTAGGGCCGCCCGTCGGCACGGCGCTGCAGCGATACCGCGGTGCCCGGCAGGACCGGGTTGTAGTCCACGCCGGCGGCGCGGTACGACTCGGGCGGCGCCACCTTGACTACCAGCCCGGCCGCCTCTTCCGGCGTCAGGCTGGTGACGTCGATCTCGGCGCGCAGCGATTCACCCAGGGCCGACTGCACGGAGAGCCTGCCCAGACCCAGCGCGTACGCATTCGATGCGGCCAGCCACAGCGCGGCGGCCGCCACGCCGGTCAGGGCAAAGCGCCCCGAGAAGGTCGAGTTACGTTTCAAGGCGTCTCCCAGAAGGAACGTGCAGGACCGACAGCAGGCCCGCCAATGTCGACATCGTCACCCGCGCAGAACATGCGCATCTCTCGAGAAAAGGGTGGAAACCACAATAACATCAAGAGGATACCGATACAAGCTCATGCATTGGCTGACGTTCGCAGGGACTCACGTTCCGTGCATTTCCGCGTGAATTTTGTGGCAGTGCGCCAACGTGCCGCAAATGGACACGCGGAAATGGGTCCGGATCAGGCCTCGACGAGGATGCGCAGCATGCGCCGCAGCGGCTCCGCTGCCCCCCAGAGCAACTGGTCGCCGATGGTGAACGCGCCGACGTACTCCGACCCCATGGCCATCTTGCGGATGCGACCGACCGGGATGCTCAGCGTGCCGGTCACCGCCACCGGCGTGAGTTCCTTCATGCTCGCCTCACGGGTGTTGGGCACCACCTTCACCCAGGCGTTGTCGGCCGCGATCATGGCCTCGAGGTCGGCCACCGGCACGTCCTTCTTCAGCTTGAACAGCAGCGCCTGCGAGTGGCAGCGCATCGCGCCGATGCGCACGCAGAAGCCGTCCACCGGCACCGCGGCGCTGCCGAAGCCCTCGCCCTGGCCGAGGATCTTGTTGGTTTCGGCGCCGCCCTTCCACTCCTCGCGGCTGACCCCGTTGCCGAGGTCCTTGTCGATCCAGGGGATCAGGGAGCCGCCCAGCGGCACGCCGAAGTTGGCCGTCTCGGCCTCCGACAGCGAACGCTGCTTGCCGATGATCTTGCGGTCGATCTCGAGGATGGCGCTCTTCGGATCGTCGAGCAGCGGCCGGACCTCGGCGTTGAGCGTGCCGAACTGCGTCAGCAGTTCGCGCATGTGCTGCGCGCCGCCGCCCGAGGCGGCCTGGTAGGTCATCGTGTTCATCCACTCGACGAGCCCGGCCTTGTAGAGCGCGCCCACGCCCATCAGCATGCAGCTGACAGTGCAGTTGCCGCCGATCCAGTTGCGCCCGCCCTTGGCCAGGGCGTTCTTGATGACCGGCAGGTTGACGGGGTCGAGGATGATGACCGCGTCGTCCTTCATGCGCAGCGTCGAGGCCGCGTCGATCCAGTGGCCGTTCCAGCCGGCGGCGCGCAGCTTGGGGAACACCTCGGAGGTGTAGTCGCCGCCCTGGGCGCTGATGATGATCTCGCAGCGCTTCAGCGCCTCGATGTCGAAGGCGTCCTTCAGCGTGGTCTCGTTCCTGGCCATCGCAGGGGCCTTGCCGCCCGCGTTGCTGGTGCTGAAGAACACCGGCTCGATGTGCGCGAAGTCGCCCTCGGCCTGCATGCGGTCCATCAGCACGGAGCCGACCATGCCGCGCCAGCCTACCAATCCCGTCAGTCTCATCGTCGTCGCCCTTTCAAGTCACAGTCGTGGAAACCTGTTCCGCCCGGCTCGCTTCGCCGGGAGAGGATGGGCGAGACGAACCGGAGCCGGACTAGCTCTTGGTAATGGTTTTGGCGGTGGTGCCGGACAGCGCGGCGACCACGGCGTCGCCCATGGCGCGCGTGCCGACCTTGGTGCAACCGTCCGACCAGATGTCTGCCGTGCGGTACCCCGCCGCCAGCACGGACCGGACCGCCGACTCGATGCGGTCGGCAGCCTCGGGCTGGTTCAGGGAGAAGCGGAGCATCATGGCCACGGACAGGATTGTAGCCAAGGGGTTTGCAAGATCCTTACCGGCGATGTCCGGCGCACTGCCGTGGCTGGGCTCGTACAGGCCGCGGCCCGACTCGTTCAGCGAGGCCGAGGGCAGCATGCCGATCGAGCCGGTCAGCATCGCCGCCTCGTCGGACAGGATGTCGCCGAACATGTTGCCGGTGACCAGCACGTCGAACTTCTTCGGTGCCTTGACGAGCTGCATCGCGGCGTTGTCCACGTACATGTGCTCGAGCTCGACGTCCGGGTACTGCGCGTGCACCTCGGTGACCACGTCCTTCCAGAACTGGAAGGTTTCCAGCACGTTGGCCTTGTCGACGCTCGTGACCTTCCTGTTGCGCTTGCGCGCGGCCCGGAAGGCGACGTGCGCGATGCGCTCGATCTCCGGGCGCGAGTAGCGCATCGTGTCGAAGGCCTCGGGCGCGCCCTTGAAGGCGCCGTCCGGCGCCTCGCGGCGGCCGCGCGGCTGGCCGAAGTAGATGTCGCCGGTCAGCTCGCGGATGATCAGGATGTCCAGCCCGGCCACCAGCTCGGGCTTCAGGCTCGACGCATGCGTCAGCTGCTCGTAGCAGATCGCCGGACGGAAGTTGGCGAACAGGCCGAGGTTCTTGCGCAGGCCGAGGATGGCCTGCTCGGGGCGAAGCGCACGCTCGAGCTTGTCGTACTTCCAGTCGCCGACGGCGCCGAACAGCACCGCATCGGCTTCCTTGGCGAGCTTGAGCGTCGCCTCGGGCAGCGGGTGGCCATGCGCCTCGTAGGCGGCGCCGCCGACAGCGGCGGTCTCGGTCTCGAACTCGAGGTCGAGGCAGCCCAGCACGCGCTCGGCCTGCGCGACGATCTCGGTGCCGATGCCGTCGCCCGGCAGGATGGCGATCTTCAAGACGGGATCCTTGTTCTCAGAGCGTGTGGGCGAGCCAGGGCTTCTTCAGCAGCCGCTCGGCCTCGAAGGCGCGGATCTTGTCGGCGTGGCGCAGCGTCAGGCCGATGTCGTCGAAGCCGCCGAGCAGGCAGTACTTGCGGAAGGGCTGCACCTCGAAGCCGATCTCGGTGCCGTCGGGCTGGATCACCACCTGGCGCTCCAGATCGACCGTCAGCCGGTAGCCGGTGAAGGCCGCCACCTCGTCGAACAGCCGGCTCACCGTGCTGTCGGGCAGCACGATCGGCAGCAGTCCGTTCTTGAAGCAGTTGTTGAAGAAGATGTCGGCGAAGCTCGGCGCGATGATGACGCGAAAGCCATACTGCTCCAGCGCCCAGGGCGCATGCTCGCGCGAGGAGCCGCAGCCGAAGTTGCGCCGCGCCAGCAGGATCGAGGCGCCCTGGTAGCGCGGCAGGTTCAGCACGAAATCGGGGTTGGGCCGGCGCGAGGCCGGGTCCTGGCCCGGTTCGCCGTGATCGAGGTAGCGCCACTCGTCGAACAGGTTCGGCCCGAAGCCCGAACGCTTGATCGACTTGAGGAACTGCTTGGGGATGATCGCGTCGGTGTCGACGTTCTCGCGGTCGAGCGGCGCGACCAGGCCCTGATGGACGGTGAAGGCTTGCATGGCGGAATCCTGTTCGCGGGGCGTCAGGCGATGCGCCGCACGTCGACGAAATGGCCTTCGATCGCGGCTGCGGCGGCCATCGCCGGGCTGACCAGGTGGGTGCGACCGCCAGCACCCTGGCGGCCTTCGAAGTTGCGGTTGCTGGTGGAGGCGCAGCGCTCGCCGGGCTCGAGGCGGTCGGCGTTCATCGCCAGGCACATCGAGCAGCCGGGCTCGCGCCACTCGAAGCCGGCCGCCTTGAACACCTCGTGCAGGCCCTCGCGCTCGGCTTGCGCCTTCACCAGGCCCGAGCCGGGCACCACCATTGCGAGCCGCACGTTGCCGGCCACGCGCGCGCCGAGCTTGCGCACCACGGCCGCGGCCTCGCGCAGGTCCTCGATGCGGGAGTTGGTGCACGAGCCGATGAACACCTTGTCGATGCGGATGTCCACGATCGGCTTGTTCGGCTCCAGGCCCATGTACTGCAGCGCGCGCTCGATCGCGCTGCGCCTGACCGGATCCTTCTCGCGCTCGGGGTCGGGCACGCGGTCCTCGACCGACAGCACCATCTCCGGCGAGGTGCCCCAGGTCACCTGCGGGCGGATCTGCGCGGCGTCGAGATCGACCACCTTGTCGAACGCCGCGCCCTCGTCGGAGTGCAGCGTGCGCCAGTAGGCCGCGGCCTGCTCCCACTCCAGGCCGGTGGGTGCGAGCGGGCGGTTCTTCACGTAGGCGAGCGTGGTCTCGTCCACCGCGACCATGCCGGCGCGCGCCCCGGCCTCGATCGCCATGTTGCAGACGGTCATGCGGCCTTCCATGCTGAGCGAGCGGATCGCCGAGCCGCCGAACTCGATCGTGTAGCCCGTGCCGCCGGCGGTGCCGATTCGGCCGATGATGGCCAGCACGATGTCCTTGGCGCCGCAGCCCGGCGCGAGCCGACCCTCGACGCGCACGAGCATGTTCTTCGCCTTCTTGGCCAGCAGCGTCTGCGTGGCCAGCACGTGCTCGACCTCGCTGGTGCCGATGCCGTGCGCCAGCGCGCCGAACGCGCCGTGCGTGGAGGTGTGCGAGTCGCCGCAGACCACCGTCATGCCCGGCAGCGTGGCGCCCTGCTCGGGCCCGATCACGTGCACGATGCCCTGGCGCTTGTCGAGGAAGGGGAAGAAGGCAGCTGCGCCGAAGGCCTTGATGTTGGCGTCCAGCGTGGTGATCTGCTGCTTGGAGATCGGATCGGCAATGCCGTCGTAGCCGCGCTCCCAGCCGGTGGTCGGCGTGTTGTGGTCGGCCGTCGCGACGATCGAGCTGACGCGCCAGGGCTTGCGGCTGGCCAGGCGCAGCCCCTCGAAGGCCTGAGGGCTGGTCACCTCGTGCACCAGGTGCCGGTCGATGTAGAGCACCGCGGTGCCGTCGTCCTCGGTGTGGACGACGTGTTCGTCCCAGATCTTGTCGTACAGGGTGCGGGCCATGGCGCGGCGCTCGACAGCGGAAAGCGCTGATTTTACGGGCATGAAGAAGGCCCCGGCGCTTGCGCGGCGGGGCCCGTGGCGCAGGGTGCGCGCGGTCTCAGCGCTGCGAGATCGGCTTGACGTCGCGGCGCGGCGAGCCGTGGTAGAGCTGGCGCGGGCGGCCGATCTTGTACTCGGGGTCGCCGATCATCTCGTTGAGCTGGGCGATCCAGCCGACCGTGCGCGCGAGCGCGAAGATCGCGGTGAACAGCGAGACCGGGATGCCGATCGCGCGCTGCACGATGCCGGAATAGAAGTCGACGTTCGGGTACAGCTTGCGGGCGACGAAGTATTCGTCTTCCAGCGCGATCTTCTCCAGCGCCATCGCCAGCTTGAACAGCGGGTCGTTGCCCAGGCCGAGCGCGCCCAGCACCTCGTGGCAGGTCTCGCGCATCAGCTTGGCGCGCGGGTCGTAGTTCTTGTAGACCCGGTGGCCGAAGCCCATCAGCTTGACGTTGGAGTTCTTGTCCTTCACCTGCTTGATGAACTCGCCGATCTTCTCGACGCCGCCGTTGCGCTGGATCTCTTCCAGCATGTTCAGCGCCGCCTCGTTGGCACCGCCGTGCGCCGGGCCCCACAGGCAGGCCACGCCGGCGGCGATGGCCGCGAACGGGTTGGTGCCCGACGAGCCGCACAGCCGCACGGTGGAGGTGGAGGCGTTCTGCTCGTGGTCGGCGTGCAGGATGAAGATGCGGTCGATCGCACGCACCAGCACGTCGTTCGGCTCGTACTCCTCGCACGGCGTCGCGAACATCATGCGCATGAAGTTCGCCGAGTAGGACAGCGAGTTCTTCGGGTACATGTAGGGCTGGCCGATGCCGTACTTGTAGGCCATGGCCACCAGCGTCGGCATCTTCGCGATCAGGCGGATCGCGGCGATCTCGCGGTGCTTCGGGTTGTTGATGTCGGTGCTGTCGTGATAGAAGGCCGACAGCGCTCCGACCAGGCCGGTCATCACCGCCATCGGGTGCGCATCACGCCGGAAGCCGCGCAGGAAGAACTGCATCTGCTCGTTGACCATGGTGTGGGTGGTCACGAGCTTCTTGAAGTCGGCCTGCTGCTGCACGTTCGGCAGCTCGCCGTACAGCAGCAGGTAGCAGGTGTCGAGGAAGTCGCAGTTGGTCGCCAGCTGCTCGATCGGGTAGCCGCGGTACAGCAGCTCGCCCTTGTCGCCGTCGATGTAGGTGATGGTCGACTGGCACGAGGCGGTCGAGAGGAAGCCCGGGTCGTAGGTGAACTTGCCGGTCTGGGCGTACAGCTTGCGGATGTCGATGACGTCGGGGCCGATCGAGCCCTTGAACATCGGCAGGTCCATGCTCGGGCTGCCGTCCGAGAATGACAGGGTGGCTTTGACGTCAGACGGTGTCATGGGCATTCCTTGAAGAGCGGTTGGAAGGTCAGTCCGGGCTCGTCTGTGCGGCCCTTGCATATTCGGTGCCCGGCGTGCGCAGCAGGCGAAGCACCTCGATCACCTCGTCGCGCGCCAGCGCGCCCTCGGGCTCGCGGCGGCGCAGCAGCAGGTCCAGCAAGTCGTTGTCGGGCAGCTCCATCAGCGCCGCCAGGCCCGCGGCCTGGTGCACCGTGACGGACGGATGCCCCGCGAAGAAGCGCTCGACGAACAGGTCGTTCTCGAGCAGGCCGCGCCGGCAGCGCCAGCGCAGCCGCGAAAGCTCCCGGGCATCGATCAGGGCGTCGGACATGCGCGGGACCTGCTGCGGGGCTCGGGAGATCAGACGGCCCGGCGGACCATCAGCTCCTTGATCTTGCCGATCGCCTTGGTCGGGTTCAGGCCCTTCGGGCAGACGTCGACGCAGTTCATGATCGTGTGGCAGCGGAACAGGCGGTACGGGTCCTCGAGGTTGTCGAGTCGCTCCCCGGTGGCCTGGTCGCGGCTGTCGGCGATGAAGCGGTAGGCCTGCAGCAGGCCGGCGGGGCCGACGAACTTGTCCGGGTTCCACCAGAAGCTCGGGCAGCTCGTGCTGCAGCTCGCGCACAGGATGCACTCGTACAGGCCGTTCAGCTCGTCGCGCTCCTCGGGCGACTGCAGGCGCTCCTTCTCGGGCGGCGGCTCGTCGTTGACCAGGTAGGGCTTGATCGAGTGGTACTGCTTGAAGAACTGCGTCATGTCCACGATCAGGTCGCGGATCACCGGCAGGCCGGGCAGCGGCTTGAGCACCACGGTGTCGGGCAGCGTGCGCATGTTGGTCAGGCACGCCAGGCCGTTCTTGCCGTTGATGTTCATCGCGTCCGACCCGCACACGCCCTCGCGGCAGCTGCGGCGGAAGCTCAGGCTCGGGTCGACCGACTTCAGCTTCATCAGCGCGTCCAGCAGCATGCGCTCGGACCCGTCGAGTTCGATCTCGAGGGTCTGCATGCGCGGCTTCGCGTCGGTGTCGGGGTCGTAGCGGTAGATCTGGAAGGTGCGCTTGGCCATGGTCGTGCTCAGAAGGTCCGCACCTTGGGCGGGATCGATTCGGCGGTCAGCGGCTTCAGGTTGACCGGCTTGTAGTCGAGGCGGTTGCCCTCCTTGAACCACAGCGTGTGCTTCATCCACTCGGCGTCGTTGCGGCCGTTCGGGTGCTCGGGCGTGTCGGCGTAGTCGTTGACGGTGTGCGCGCCGCGGCTTTCCTTGCGGGCGGCCGCGGAGATCATGGTCGCCAGCGCACACTCGATCAGGTTCTCCACCTCGAGCGCCTCGATGCGCGCGGTGTTGAAGACCTTGGACTTGTCGGCCAGGTGGATGGCCTTCACGCGCTCGGCGATCTCCTTGACCTTGACCACGCCCTCGTCCATCGACGCCTGGGTGCGGAACACGCCGGCATGCTGCTGCATGCTCTTGCGCAGGTCGTTGGCCACGTCCTGGGCGTACTCGCCGCCGGTGCTCTTCTCGTACTTCGCCAGGCGCGCGCGGGTGAAGTCGGCCGCATCCGCCGGCAGCGGCTTGTGGTTCTTCGTCTTGAGCGCGCTGTCGACGATGTGGTTGCCGGCCGCACGGCCGAACACCAGCAGGTCGAGCAGCGAGTTGGTGCCCAGGCGGTTGGCGCCGTGCACGCTCACGCAGGAGCACTCGCCCACCGCGTACAGCCCGTTGACCACGGCGTTCGCGTTGCCGTCCTTCGGCACCACCACCTGGCCGTTGATGTTGGTCGGGATGCCGCCCATCTGGTAGTGGATGGTCGGCACGACCGGGATCGGCTCCTTCGTGATGTCGACGTTCGCGAAGTTATGGCCGATCTCGTAGACCGAGGGCAGCCGCTTCATGATCGTCTCGGCGCCCAGGTGCGTCATGTCGAGCACGACGTAGTCCTTGTTCGGACCGCAGCCGCGCCCTTCCTTGATCTCCTGGTCCATGCAGCGCGAGACGAAGTCGCGCGGCGCCAGGTCCTTCAAGGTCGGTGCGTAGCGCTCCATGAAGCGCTCGCCCTTGTCGTTGCGCAGGATCGCGCCTTCGCCACGGCAGCCTTCCGTCAGCAGCACGCCCGCGCCGGCGACGCCGGTGGGGTGGAACTGCCAGAACTCCATGTCCTCGAGCGGGATGCCGGCGCGTGCCGCCATGCCCAGGCCGTCGCCGGTGTTGATGAAGGCGTTGGTGCTGGCCGCGAAGATGCGCCCGGCGCCGCCGGTGGCCAGCAGCACGGTCTTGGCCTCGAGGATGTGCAGGTCGCCGGTCTCCATCTCGAGCGCGGTGACGCCGACCACGTCGCCCTCGGCGTCGCGGATCAGGTCGAGTGCCATCCACTCGACGAAGAACTGCGTGCGCGCCTTGACGTTCTGCTGGTACAGCGTGTGCAGCATCGCGTGGCCGGTGCGGTCGGCCGCGGCGCAGGCGCGCTGCACCGGCTTCTCGCCGTAGTTGGCGGTGTGGCCGCCGAACGGGCGCTGGTAGATCGTGCCGTCCGGGTTGCGGTCGAACGGCATGCCGAAGTGCTCGAGCTCGTAGACGACCTTGGGCGCCTCGCGGCACATGAACTCGATCGCGTCCTGGTCGCCGAGCCAGTCGGAGCCCTTGACGGTGTCGAAGAAGTGGTAGTGCCAGTTGTCCTCGCTCATGTTTCCGAGCGAGGCGCCGATGCCGCCCTGCGCCGCCACGGTGTGCGAGCGGGTCGGGAACACCTTCGAGAGCACGGCCACGTTCAGCCCCGCGCGGGCCAGCTGCAGCGAGGCCCGCATGCCGGAGCCGCCGGCCCCGACGATCACCACATCGAACTTGCGCTTCAACACGTTGGCAGCCATCGGATTCAGAGACTCCACAGGACCTGGACGGCCCAACCCAGGCAACCGACCAGCCAGACGATCGTGAACACCTGCAGCAGCAGCTTGATGCCGACCGGCTTGACGTAGTCCATCCACACGTCGCGCATGCCCACCCACGCGTGGTAGGCCAGCGAGACGATCACGACGAAGGTCAGCACCTTCATCCACTGCCGGCTGAAGATGCCGGCCCACTTGTCGTAGCCCAGTTCACCGGGCAGCAGCACCTGCACGATCAGCGCGAGCGTGAACAGCGCCATCAGCGCCGCGGTGACTCGCTGCGCGAGCCAGTCGCGCAGGCCGTAGTGCGCGCCGACGACGGTGCGCTTGGAACCGAAAGTCTGTGCCATCGAATCCGCCTCGTTCAGAAGAACAGCCTGTAGGCCAGCACCAGCGTGATCAGCACCGACAGCACGAGCGTGCCGATCGCCGACTGCTGCCCGAACTCCTTGGTGACCGCGTGGGTCGCGTCCATCCACAGGTGGCGCAGCCCGGCGATCAGGTGGTGCAGGTAGGCCCAGATCAGGCCCAGCACGACGAGCTTGAGGAACCAGCCCGGCAGGAAGCCGACGCCCACCACGAAGGCTGCGCGGAAGCGCTCGTACGAGACCTCCGAGCTGACGCTGACGTCGAACAGCCAGACCACGAAGGGCAGCAGCAGGAACATCAGCACGCCGCTGACCCGGTGCAGGATCGACACGATGCCCGCCGGCGGCAGGCGGTACGCGACGATCTGGGAGACGTGGATGTTGCGGTACTGCGGCCGCGGCTTCAGGGTGTCTGCCATGCCCAACCTTGTGGTGTGGTGGATGTAATCGGCGCGAAACCGAACGATTCTATTGCAGTGCAGCAGGCTTGCATGGCGCTTGCGTTCAGCTCAGTTCGTTGCGGTAGTGGTGGGTGGCCGTGTGGTAGAGACCGCGGCGCAGCTCGACCGGCTTGTCGCCGTAGGTCAGCGACAGGCGCTCCACCGACAGCAGCGGCGTGCCCTCGGGCACCGCCAGCAGCTCGGCCGATTCGCCCTGCGCCGCGACGGCGCGGATCTTCTCCTCGGCACGCACCATGCGCACGCCGAACTCCGACTCGAACAGCTGGTACATCGGTCCGCGGTAGTCCGACAGCCGCTCGGCGGTGAGCCCCTTGAACAGCACGGCCGGCAGCCAGATCTCGTCGAACACCACCGGCGCATCGCGCAGCGACAGCACGCGCTTGACCTGGATCGCCGCATCGCCCGAGCGCAGCCCGAGCGCGCGCGCGACGTCGGCCGGCGCACGCAGGCGGCGGCAGTCGATGAAGCGGCGCGTCGTGCCTTCGCTGACGCCGTCGTCGGGCTGCAGGCGCAGGAAGCGGAACTGGGTCTGCTGCTCGCCGTGCGTCGCGACGAAGGTGCCCTTGCCCTGGCGGCGCACCAGGTGGTTCTCGGCCGCCAGCTCGTCGATCGCCTTGCGCACCGTGCCCTGGCTGACCTTGAAGCGGCCGGCCAGCTCGGTCTCGCTCGGGATGGTCTCGCCCGGGCGCCACACGCCGGCCTGCAGTTCGCGCAGCATCAGCGCCTTGATCTGCTGGTACAGCGGGCTGAAGGCGGGGGTGGGCGGTGCGGCGGTGGTGGCCATGCGGAGCGGGCGGCGCGGTGCCGGAACCGGCATCGTCCACGGGAAACTGACTCATATCTTATAGAAGACATAAGACCTGGGGAAAGCCCTCGCTCCGGGACCGGCTTGCGCCTACACTGGCGGGCGCGATTCCAGAGCACCTCTTCCCCTCCTCTTCCCGCCCTTCCGGAGACCTCCATGAGCAAGAAACCCGTTCGTGTCGCCGTCACCGGCGCCGCCGGCCAGATCGGCTACGCGCTGCTGTTCCGCATCGCCTCCGGCGAGATGCTGGGCAAGGACCAGCCGGTCATCCTGCAGCTGCTCGAAGTGCCGGTCGACGGCCCGCAGAAGGCGCTCAAGGGCGTGATGATGGAACTCGAGGACTGCGCCTTCCCGCTGCTGGCCGGCATGGAGGCGCACAGCGACCCGAACACCGCCTTCAAGGGCACCGACTACGCGCTGCTGGTCGGCTCGATGCCGCGCAAGGCCGGCATGGAGCGCGCCGAGCTGCTGTCGATCAACGGCAAGATCTTCACCGCGCAGGGCAAGGCGCTGAACGACCACGCCAGCCGCGACGTGCGCGTGCTGGTGGTCGGCAACCCGGCCAACACCAACGCCTACATCGCGATGAAGAGCGCGCCCGACCTGCCGCGCAAGAACTTCACCGCGATGCTGCGCCTGGACCACAACCGCGCGCTGAGCCAGATCGCCGCCAAGACCGGCAAGCCGGTGTCCTCGATCAAGCAGCTGGCCGTGTGGGGCAACCACAGCCCGACGATGTACGCCGACTACCGCTTCGCCACCATCGACGGCGCGAGCGTGAAGGACATGATCAACGATCACGTCTGGAACAAGGACGTCTTCCTGCCCACCGTCGGCAAGCGCGGCGCCGCCATCATCGAGGCGCGCGGGCTGTCGTCTGCCGCCTCCGCCGCCAATGCGGCGATCGACCACATGCGCGACTGGGCGCTGGGCACCAACGGCGGCTGGGTCACGATGGGCGTGCCGAGCAACGGCGAGTACGGCATCCCGAAGGACGTGATGTTCGGCTTCCCGGTCACCTGCGCCGGCGGCGAGTACAAGATCGTCGAGGGCCTTCCGATCGATGCGTTCTCGCAGGAATGCATCAACAAGACCCTGGCCGAGCTGCAGGGCGAGCAGGACGGCGTCAAGCACCTGCTCTGACCGAGGCATGGCGACAGGCACGGTCCACCCGCGCGACGCCCTCTTCGACGAGGGCGAACGCTCGCCCCCCCTGCCTGTCTGCGACCACTACTGCGGCGTCGAGGCGCGCATGCGCAAGAGCCTCGCGCTGCAGGCCGAGCTGGGCCCGGTGTTCGACGTCACGCTCGACTGCGAGGACGGTGCCCCGGTCGGCCGCGAGGCCGACCACGCGCGCCTGTGCGCCGAGCTCGTGATGTCGGCCGAGAACCGCTTCGGCCGGGTCGGCGCGCGGGTCCATCCGGTCGGTCACCCGAGCTTCCTGGCCGACGTCGAGACGCTGGTCGGCCGCGCCGGTGAACGCCTCGCGTACCTGATGCTGCCCAAGCCGCGCGGCGTGGCCGACGTGCAGGCGGCCGCCGAGGCGATCGACCACGTGCGGCGCGTGCACGGCATCGAGCGCGCGCTGCCGCTGCACACCCTGGTGGAGACGCATGGCGCGTTGCGCGAGGTGGATGCGATCGCCGCGCACCCGCGCATCGAGTCGGTCTCCTTCGGGTTGATGGATTTCGTCTCGGCGCACCGCGGCGCGATACCGGCCAGTGCGATGGGCGCGGCCGGCCAGTTCACGCACCCGCTGGTGGTGCGCGCCAAGCTGGAGATCGCCGCGGCCTGCCATGCCCACGGCAAGACACCCTCGCACTGCGTGGTCACCGAGTTCAAGGACCTGCACGCGCTGGCGGCCGCGGCGGGGCGCGCGGCGCGCGAGTTCGGCTACACGCGCATGTGGAGCATCCACCCCGACCAGATCCGCGCCATCGTCGAGGCCTTCGCGCCGACGGCCGCGGAGGTGGACCTGGCCATCGAGATCGTGCGCGCGGCGCAGGCCGCCGACTGGGCGCCGATCCGCCACCGCGACACCCTGCACGACCGCGCCAGCTACCGCTACTACTGGCAGTTGCTCGAGCGCGCCTGGCGCACCGGCCAGCCGCTGCCGGCCGAGGTGCGCGAGGCCTGGTTCCACGCCGCCGCTTGAGCCGGCGTCGCGGAGTGTGGCAGGTGCCACATCGGCGCCGCCCTCGACGTATGTACTTGTAAGCGCCGGCGTTGGCGGCAGCAATTGGTTGCAGTCGGGTCCCGGTCGGCCTCATGCTCGCGCTTCCGTCGACCACCACAGGGCCTGCGCCCGCCACGACATGCTGAACAAGACCACCCTCGTGATCGCTGCCGCGCTGAGCCTCGTCGGCACGCTGGCCGTTGCCCAGACCGCGGTGCCGCAGAAGGCTGCCAAGCCGGCGCCGGCCAAGGCCGCCAAGGCCGCGCCCGCCAAGGAAGCCGAGCCGCCGGCCGCCTCGGCCGAGCAGCTGGCCGCTGCGGAACGGGTCTACTACGGCACCTACGAGTGCGAGATGGGCCAGACGGCCACCGTCGCGACCATGCCCAAGTACCCCGGTTACGCCGAGGTGAAGTCCGGCAAGCAGACCTGGCTGATGAAGCCCGTGGCCTCGAGCACCGGCGCGATCCGCCTCGAGGACCTGAAGGAGCGCTTCCTGGTGATCCAGATCGCCAACAAGTCCATGCTGTTCGACAGCAAGACCGGCCAGCGCGTGCTCGACGGCTGCGTCAACGCCAACCAGCGCGAAGTGGCCGCCGCGCTGAAGGCGCAGGAGACGGCGGCCAAGTAAGGCGCCCCGCTCCCGACCGAAGGCCCGCCGCGTGCGGGCCTTTTTCTTGCGTGCCCGGTGCTCGCGACAGGCTGGCGTCAGGCGGGGGCGGGATGCTGGCGCCTAAGTCTTATATAAGATATAAGTCTGGGGGTTTCCCGTAGATTTCGCCGGTCCGCCACTACACTGCCGGCCGACCCCTTCGACCCCCGAAGCCGTCCTGTCCTGCCACCGGAGTCCTCCATGCTGCAAGCCTATCGCCAACATGCCGCCGAACGTGCCGCGCTCGGCATCCCGCCGCTGCCGCTCTCTGCGGCGCAGACGGGCGAGCTGATCGAGCTGATCAAGGCGCCGCCGGCCGGCGAGGAGGCCTTCCTGCTGGACCTGCTGACGCACCGCGTGCCGCCGGGCGTGGACGACGCCGCCAAGGTCAAGGCCTCGTTCCTGGCCGCCGTCGCGCACGGCGACCTCGCCGTCAAGCTCATCTCCAAGGCCAAGGCGACCGAACTGCTCGGCACCATGGTCGGCGGCTACAACGTCAAGCCGCTGATCGACCTGCTCGACGACGCCGAGGTCGCCCCGGTGGCCGCCGCCGCGCTGAAGAAGACGCTGCTGATGTTCGACTTCTTCCACGACGTGGCGGAGAAGGCCAAGGCCGGCAACGCGCACGCCAAGGCCGTGATCCAGAGCTGGGCCGACGCGGAATGGTTCACCTCGCGCCCCGAAGTGGCGAAGAAGATCACCGTCACGGTGTTCAAGGTGCCCGGCGAGACCAACACCGACGACCTGTCGCCCGCGCCGGACGCCTGGAGCCGCCCGGACATCCCGCTGCACTACCTCGCGATGCTGAAGAACACCCGCCCCGGCGCGGCCTTCGTGCCCGAGGAGGACGGCAAGCGCGGCCCGATGAAGTTCATCGACGACCTGAAGGCCAAGGGCCACCTCGTGGCCTACGTCGGCGACGTGGTCGGCACCGGCTCGAGCCGCAAGAGCGCCACCAACAGCGTGATCTGGGCCACCGGCGAGGACATCCCCTTCGTGCCGAACAAGCGCTTCGGCGGCGTCACGCTCGGCGGCAAGATCGCCCCGATCTTCTTCAACACGCAGGAAGACTCCGGCGCGTTGCCGATCGAGGTCGACGTCTCGAAGCTCGAGATGGGCGACGTGATCGACGTGCTGCCCTACGACGGCAAGCTCGTGAAGAACGGTGCCACGGTGGCCGAGTTCGCGCTCAAGAGCGACGTGATCCTCGACGAGGTGCGCGCCGGCGGCCGCATCAACCTGATCATCGGCCGCTCGCTCACCGCCAAGGCGCGCGAGTTCCTGGGCCTGGGCGCCTCCACCACCTTCCGCCTGCCCAAGGCCCCCAAGGACAGCGGCAAGGGCTTCACGCTGGCGCAGAAGATGGTCGGCCGCGCCTGCGGCCTGCCCGAGGTGAATGGGCAACAGCAGGGCATCCGCCCGGGCACCTACTGCGAGCCGAAGATGACCACCGTCGGCAGCCAGGACACCACCGGCCCGATGACGCGCGACGAGCTGAAGGACCTGGCCTGCCTGGGCTTCAGCGCCGACCTCGTGATGCAGAGCTTCTGCCACACCGCCGCCTACCCGAAGCCGGTGGACGTGAAGACGCACCGCGAGCTGCCCGCCTTCATCAGCAACCGCGGCGGCGTCGCGCTGCGCCCGGGCGACGGCGTGATCCACAGCTGGCTGAACCGCCTGCTGCTGCCCGACACCGTGGGCACCGGCGGCGACTCGCACACCCGCTTCCCGATCGGCATCTCGTTCCCGGCCGGCTCGGGCCTGGTCGCCTTCGGCGCGGCCACCGGCGTGATGCCGCTGGACATGCCCGAGTCGGTGCTGGTGCGCTTCAAGGGCCAGATGCAGCCCGGCATCACGCTGCGCGACCTGGTGCACGCGATCCCTTACTACGCCATCCAGCAGGGCCTGCTGACGGTGGCCAAGCAGGGCAAGAAGAACATCTTCAGCGGCCGCATCCTCGAGATCGAAGGCCTGCCGGACCTGAAGGTGGAGCAGGCCTTCGAGCTCTCCGACGCGTCGGCCGAGCGCAGCGCCTCGGGCTGCACGGTGCACCTGAACAAGGAGCCGATCATCGAGTACATGACCTCGAACATCGTGCTCATGAAGAACATGATCGCCGACGGCTACCAGGACAAGCGCACGCTCGAGCGCCGCATCAAGGCGATGGAGGCCTGGCTGGCCAACCCGCAGCTGCTGCGCGCGGATGCCGACGCCGAGTACGCCGCGGTGATCGAGATCGACCTGAACGCGCTGAAGGAGCCGGTGCTGTGCTGCCCGAACGACCCGGACGACGCCAAGCTGCTGTCCGACGTCGCCGGCGCCAAGATCGACGAGGTGTTCATCGGCTCGTGCATGACCAACATCGGCCACTTCCGTGCGGCGTCGAAGCTGCTCGAGGGCAAGCGCGACATCCCGGTCAAGCTGTGGGTCGCCCCGCCGACCAAGATGGACGCCAGCGAGCTGACCAAGGAAGGCCACTACGGCGTGTTCGGCACCGCCGGTGCGCGCACCGAGATGCCCGGCTGCAGCCTGTGCATGGGCAACCAGGCCCAGGTGCGCGAGGGCGCGACGGTCGTCTCCACCAGCACGCGCAACTTCCCCAACCGCCTGGGCAAGAACACCAACGTGTACCTGGCCTCGGCGGAGCTGGCGGCGATCGCCTCCAAGCTCGGGCGCATCCCGACGGTCGAGGAGTACCACGCCGACATGGGCGTCATCAACAAGGATGCCGCCAAGGTCTACCGCTACATGAACTTCGACCAGATCGAGGAATACGCGGAGACCGCCAAGGCGGTGACGGTCTGAAGCGGGCGCTCGCGCTGCTGGCCCTGGCGGCCGGCGGCGCACTGGCCCAGCCGGCGCCCGGCGCCTCCTGCGACGCGGCCACGGGCCGCGTGCTCGAGGTCGGCCCGGGCCAGGCCTACGCGGTTCCGAGCGCCGCGGCCGCCGTGGCGCGCGACGGCGACGTGGTCCGCATCGCCGCCGGCGACTACCGCGGCGACGTCGCGCGCTGGGCCGCGAACCGGCTGACGATCTGCGGCCGCGGCGGCCGCGCCCGGCTGTTCGCCGACGGCCGCAGCGCGCAGGGCAAGGCGATCTGGGTCATCGCCGGCAACGACGTGGTGGTCGACGGTGTCGACTTCCACGACACGAAGGTGCCGGATCGCAACGGCGCCGGCATCCGCACCGAGCAGGCGGGTGCGCTGACGATCCGCCACTGCGGCTTCTACGACAACGAGAACGGCATCCTGGGCGGCCGCCCGGGTGCGACGCTGACCATCGAGTACTCCGAGTTCGCGCGCAACGGGCACGGCGACGGCTACTCGCACAACCTGTACGTCAACGATGTGGATCGCCTCGTGGTGCGCGCCAGCGTGTTCCGCGAGGCGCGCATCGGGCACCAGCTGAAGAGCCGGGCGCGCGAGAGCATCGTCGAGCACAGCTACCTGATGGACGGCCCCGACGGCCGGTCCAGCTACCTGGCCGACTTTCCCGACGGCGGGCGCGTGCTGCTGCGCGGCAACCTGCTGCACAAGGGACCGAAGGCCGACAACCCGCGTGCGATCGCCTTCGGTGCCGAAGGCCTGAAGGGCGACGGCGACCACCTGCTGACGATGGTCCACAACACCCTCGTCGTCGACCATCCCGGCGCGCACTTCCTGACCGTGCGCGCGGGCGCGCATGCCGTGACGCTCTCGGCCAACCTGTTTGCCGGCCGCAGCGACACGGAACTCGTCACGGGCGGCTTTGCGAGCCACCGCGTCGAGCGCAGCGCGCAGGTGCTGCTGCCGCACACGGCCCTGCCGAATGCCGGCCGCCTCGACGCGCCGGACTTCTGGCCGCAGGGGCTGCCGGCCGAACGCCTGGCCCTGAAGGAGCCGGTCGACCCGGCCTACACCGCCGACACCCCCCGGCCGATGACCCTGCGCCGCCTGGCCGGCCCGGCGGCCCTCAGCGGCGCGCTGCAGTCCGCGCCCTGACGCGCGGCCCCGTGCCTCACGGCGCCTCGGGCGCGATCTGCTCGGCGTGGTCGTACAGCGCTTCGAGGATCCCCTGGCCGCGTTCGTCGGCAGATTCGTTCAGCGCGTCGAGCCGGTCGAAGAAGGCCTGCAGCGTCAGCGCGCCGCCGGCGCCCTGGTGCAGCCGCGCGGCGCGGTGTTCCTCCCAGCGCGCCCGGTCGGCCTCGTCCAGCGAGTCGGGGAAGTTGCGCGCCCGGTAGCGGAACAGCAGCTCCGCGAGGCGCGCGTCGTCGAAGCCGGTGCGCGCGCCGGCCAGCTGCTCGGGCGGCAGCGCACGCAGGCGCTCCAGCCGGGTGCGGTCGGTGTTGCCGACGAAGCCGCCGTACAGGTCTTCGTCGACGTCCGGCGGCGTGGCGGGCGCGGCCCGTTCGAACACCGCCGGCCACAGCCCGGCCACCGCCTCGGCATGCCGTGCCGCCTGCAGCGCATGGCGCTGCACCGCGCCGAGATCCAGACCCCAGCGCTCGGCCACCGGCGCCGACAGCGTGCCGAGCTGGCCGACCACGATCGGCGACTTGTTGACGTGGATGGTCTTCACGGGCAGGCGCTGCACGCCCTCGGGCAACTCGTCGGCGCGGGTGAAGATGCGCTCGCGCAGCTGGCCGGCATCCAAGCCGTCGAGCTGCGCCGGATCGGCCGCCAGGTCCCAGACGATGATCTCGTTGCGGTTGGTCGGGTGCGGCGCCAGCGGCCACACCACCGCCAGGCAGCCGCGCTCGGGCGGGTACATGCCCGAGACGTGCAGGAACGGCCGGCCGCTGCCGATCTCGTCGAGCACTGCCTCCTTGCGGCGCAGCTTGAGGCAGAACGCCCACAGGCGCGGCTGGCGCGTCTTCACCAGACGCGCCAGCGCGATGGTGGCGCGCACGTCCGACAGCGCGTCGTGCGCCGCCTCGTGCGCCAGGCCGTTGGCGCGGCTCAGGTCCTCCAGCTTCAGCGAGGGCCTGCCGTCCGGGTGGTTCGGCCACTCGATGCCCTCGGGGCGCAGCGCGCGCATGCAGCGAACCACGTCCAGCAGGTCCCAGCGGCCGCAGCCCTGGCGCCACTCGCGCGCGTACGGGTCGATCAGGTTGCGCCAGAACAGGAAGCGCGTCACCTCGTCGTCGAAGCGGATCGAGTTGTAGCCCACGCCCACGGTGCCGGGCCGCGCCAGTTGCGCCTCCACGGCGGCGGCGAAGGCGTGCTCGGGCAGGCCCTGGGCCAGGCACTGCTGCGGCGTGAGGCCGGTCAGCAGGCAGGCCTCGGGCTCGGGCAGGTAGTCGTCCGCCGGCGCGCAGAAGTGCATCACCGGCGCGTCGATCTCGTTCAGCTCGGCGTCGGTGCGCACGCCGGCGAACTGGGCCGGCCGGTCCCGCCGCGGGACGCGGCCGAAGGTCTCGTAGTCGTGCCAGAAGAAGCTGAAGTCCGGATCGGCCATCCCGGCACGATAACCGAGCCTACTTCGCGCGCGACTTCTTCGCCGCCGCAGCGCCCGAGCCGGCCTGGGCCATGGCGTCGCTCATGCCGATCAGCACGCCGCTGACCAGCGCGGCGTAGCTTTCCGCCAGGGTCTGCGCGGCCTTCATGCCGGCAGCGCGGCTGTCGCGCATCGCCGTCTGCATCTGGTTGACGAACTGCTCGGCCGTGGTGGCGGCCTTCTGGCCCGACAAGGTGCCGCCGGCCTGCAGCTTCTCGAGCACCGGCGCCCACTGGGCGTTGGCCTGCGCGCCGGCCGCCTCGGTGGCCTTGCGGAGCGCGCCGATGAAGGTGTCCTCCATCGCCTCCAGGTCGGCCAGCGCCTTCTTCAGGTGCTTCTCGCGCAGGTCCGCCCCCTGGTTGACGAACTGCTGCAGGGCCACCCGGTTGGCCTCGACCGCCTTGACCAGCGCGTCGTCCATGCCGGCGACGGCCTTGTCGAGCAGGTCCTCCGGGTCGACGCCGGCCACCGCGTTCTGCGCCGCGCCGGTCGAGGCGGCCTGCGCCACCGTCTTGAGAACCGCTCGGATGTTCTTCAGGCTCAGCTCGCGGCCCTGCAGCGCGGCGAGCGTGGCGTCGCCAACGGCCTTGCGGACCTGCTCGGTGCCCTTGGCGCTGGCGGTGGCGAACATCTCGATCAGGGCGTCCTGGTCGATGCCGGTCTTGCTCATGGGGGATCTCCTCGTCGGTGGGGTGGTTGGGCAGGCGCGATCCTCGCACCGTTGCGCGGGCGGCGCCAGCGCCGGCTTTGGTTATGCTCAAGCCCCCTTGACTGCACCCGATGCCGGAGACCCCCTCATGACCCGCGTCTTCAACTTCAGTGCCGGCCCGGCCGCCCTGCCGGAGCCCGTGCTGCGCCAGGCCGCCGACGAGATGCTCGACTGGCACGGCTCGGGCATGTCGGTGATGGAGATGAGCCACCGCGGCAAGGAGTTCATCGGCATCCATGCCGAGGCGGAGGCGCTGGCGCGCGAGCTGATGGGCATCCCGTCGAACTACAAGGTGCTGTTCCTGCAGGGCGGCGCGATCGGCGAGAACGCCATCGTGCCGATGAACCTGCTGGGCACGAAGAAGGGCATCGACGTCGTCGACACCGGCGAGTGGTCGAAGAAGACCATCAAGGAGGCCGGCAAGTACTGCAAGGTCAACGTGGTCGCGAGCGCCAAGGACAGCGGCTACACGACGATCCCGAAGCGCGAGAGCTGGAAGCTCGACCCCGAGGCCGCCTACGTGCACATCTGCTCGAACGAGACCATCGGCGGCGTGCAGTACCACTTCGTGCCCGACACCGGCGCCGTGCCGCTGGTGGCCGACATGTCCAGCGACATCATGTCGCGCCCGGTGGACGTGTCGAAGTTCGGCCTGATCTACGCCGGTGCGCAGAAGAACCTGGGGCCCGCCGGCCTGACGATCGTGATCGTGCGCGACGACCTGCTCGGCCGCGCGCTGCCGATCACGCCCTCGGCCTTCAACTACCAGGAGCAGGCCGAGGCCGACTCGATGCTCAACACCCCGCCCACCTACGCGATCTACATCGCCGGGCTGGTGTTCCGCTGGATCAAGCAGCGCGGTGGCCTGGCCGCGATGGCCGAGCACAACGAGCGCAAGGCCCGGGTGCTGTACGACTACCTGGCCGCCAGCAGCTTCTACCGCAGCCCGGTGGCGCCGGACTGCCGCTCGCTGATGAACGTGCCGTTCAAGCTCAAGGACGAGTCGCTCGACGAGGCCTTCCTGAAGGGCGCGCAGGCGCGCGGCATGCTGCAGCTCAAGGGCCACCGCTCGGTCGGCGGCATGCGTGCCTCGATCTACAACGCGATGCCGGTCGAGGGCGTGCAGGCGCTGGTGAGCTACATGAAGGAATTCGAGGCCCAGCATGGATGAGCGGTTCCGGGTCCTGGTGCTGAACCAGGTCTCGGCCGCCGGGCTGGCGCGCCTGCCCGCCGACCGCTACACCTGCGGCAAGGACATCGCCGAACCCGACGCCATCCTGCTGCGCTCGGCCGAC
The DNA here is from genome assembly GCF_004011805.1 of Piscinibacter defluvii. Taxonomy (GTDB): domain Bacteria; phylum Pseudomonadota; class Gammaproteobacteria; order Burkholderiales; family Burkholderiaceae_C; genus Piscinibacter; species Piscinibacter defluvii. The sequence continues at coordinate 53,164 of NZ_RCHJ01000022.1, read as the reverse complement.
CTGCATGCGGTCGAGATCCCGCGCAGCGTGCTGGCGGTGGGCCGGGCCGGCGCGGGCACCAACAACATCCCCGTGCCGGCGCTCAGCGCACGCGGCGTGCCGGTGTTCAATACGCCCGGCGCCAATGCCAACGCGGTCAAGGAGCTGGTGCTGGCCGGCCTGCTGATGGCCGCGCGCCACCTGCCGGCGGCGCTCGACTTCGTACGCGGCCTGGACGCCTCGGCCGCGGACCTGGACAAGCGCGTCGAGGACGGCAAGAAGGCCTTCGCCGGCGGCGAGCTGGCCGGCCAGACGCTGGGCGTGATCGGCCTGGGCAAGATCGGCTGCCTGGTGGCGGACGCGGCGATCAAGCTCGGCATGGACGTGCTCGGCCACGACCCGGAGATCACCGTCGACGCCGCCTGGAGCCTGCCCTCGCAGGTGCGCAAGGCACACAGCGTGGCCGAGGTGCTGCGCGGCTCGTCCTTCGTGACGCTGCACGTGCCGCTGGTGGCGGCCACGCGCCACCTGGTCAATGCCGACAACCTGCGCCTGATGCGCCCGGGCGCCGTGCTGCTGAACTTCTCGCGCGAAGGCGTGGTGGACGATGCCGCGGCCGTGGCGTCGCTGTCCGCCGGCGCGCTCGGCCGCTACGTGTGCGACTTCCCGAGTCCGGTCATCCACGGCCACCCGAAGGTGATCGCGCTGCCCCACCTCGGCGCCTCCACCCGCGAGGCCGAGGAGAACTGCGCGCTGATGGTGGCCGATCAGCTGCGCGATTTCCTCGAGCACGGCAACATCGTCAATGCCGTCAACTTCCCGGCCGTGTCGATGGCGCGCGAGTCGGCCCAGCGCGTGGCCATCGCCAACGCCAACGTGCCCAACATGCTCGGCCAGATCTCCAGCACCATGGCGCGCCACGGCCTGAACATCCACAACATGGTCAACAAGTCGCGCGGCGAGATGGCCTACACGCTGGTCGACGTCGACAGCCCGGTCGGCGCGCCGCTGCTGGCCGAACTGGGGGCGATCGGCGGCGTGCTGTCGGTGCGCTCGCTGCCCGAACGCAGGGCCTAGGAGAGCGGCTGTTGCAGCGCACCGACCGCGCCGACACGCCCCAGGCGACGCGCGGCCGGACGGCCTGGCTGGCGGTGGCGCTGTGGACGCTGATGGTGCTGCTGCTGGCCGCCTGGGTCAGCCAGACCGCCCTGCGGACCTACCGCGAACAGACCTGGCAGGGTGCGCAGGCGCGCCTGCGCGCCACGCGCGACACGCTCGCCATCGCGCTGGGCCAGCTGGCCGCGCTGCCGGCGCACCTGGCACACAGCCCGGCCCTGCGCGACCTGCTGTCGCGCGAGCCCGTGCCGCCGCCCGACGACCCGGTGCACCGGCGCGTGGAGGCCGAGCTGCGCCGCGCCGCGCAGGATTTCGGCCTGCCCATCGTGGGCCTGCTGTCGGCCTCCGGCGACGCGCTGGCCAACAGCATCCCGCGCCTGCCGGGTGCCCCGCCGCTGAACCTGGCCGGGCGCGCCTATTTCTCCGAGGCGATGCGCGACGGCACCGCGATGCAGTTCCTGTTCGGGCGCGTCAGCGGCATGCCCGGGCTGTACGTGGCGCGCCGCATCGAGATCGATGGGCGCGCGGCCGGGGTGATCTTCGTCAAGCAGGACGCGGAGGTGCTGAACCGCCTGCTCGGCGACCCCGACGGGCCGGTGGTGCTGCTGACCGACCCCCACCATGTCACCGTGCTGGGCAACCGGCGCGAACTGCTGATGCGGCGCCTGGCCGACGGCGGCCCGGGCGAGCCGGTCGACTGGCAGGACCTGTACCAGCAGGTGCCGCCCGCGCAGCCCTGGTCGCTGGCGTCGATGCCGCTGGGCGCCAGCTCGGCACGGTTCACCTGGCTCGGCGCCACGCGCCACCTGGTGCACTCGGCCGCGCTGCCGGGTACCCCGCTGACCGCCTGGGTGCTCGCCCCGATGAACGAGGAGCGCGCGCTGCGCTCGGGCATCGCGGCCGGCTTCGGCCTGCTGTGGCTGTTCGGCATGCTCCTGATCTGGCTCGGCTGGCGGCGCCTGCAGCTGGCGCAGACGGCACTGGCGGCGCGCCGCGAGGCCGATGCCGTGGGCCAGGCGCGCCAGCGGACCGAGGCGCGATTCGAGGCGGTCTTCCAGCACGCGGCGACCGGCTACCTGTTCTTCCGGCCCGACGGCGTGACGCACTGCAACCCGGCCACGCTGCAGCTGTTCGGGGTCGATTCGCGCGAGGCGCTGATCGGTCGCATCCCCTGGTTTCCGCCGCTGTCGCCCGAGCTGCAGGCCGACGGCCAGCCGAGCCGGCAGCGCGCCGTCGAGCTGATGAAGCAGCACACCCGCAGCGGCGACCGGGTGCAGACCTGCGAATGGCGCTTCCTGCGGGCCGACGGCACGCCGGTGGACACCGACACCGCCGTGATCGCGCTGAACTGGGGCGAGCGGCCCGAGTTCTGCGCCGTGATCCAGGACATCACCGCGCGCAAGCAGGCCGAGCAGGCCATGCAGGAGGCACGCGCCGCGGCCGAAGCCGCCAGCCAGACCAAGTCGAGCTTCCTGGCCAACATGTCGCACGAGCTGCGCACGCCGATGAACGCCATCATCGGGATGACGCACCTGGCGCTCGACGACGGCCTGCCGCCGCGCCAGCGCAGCTACATCGAGAAGGCGCACGGCGCGGCGCGCAGCCTGCTGCAGATCCTGAACGACATCCTGGACGTCTCGAAGATCGAGTCCGGCAAGCTGCAGCTGGAGGAGATCGAGTTCGCGCCCGAGGCGGTGCTGCGCGACACCGCCGACCTGCTCGCGCTGCGCGCCGACGAGAAGGGCCTGGAGCTGCTGCTGGCGGCCGCGCCGGACCTGCCCGCGCGGCTGCGCGGCGACCCGACCCGCTTGCGCCAGGTGCTCACCAACCTGGGCAGCAACGCGATCAAGTTCACCGAGCGCGGCGAGGTGGTGATGGGCCTGGGCCTGCGCTCGCAGGACGAGCGCAGCATCGAGCTGCACGGGTGGGTGCGCGACAGCGGCGTCGGCCTGAGCCAGGACCAGCTGGAGCGGCTGTTCCAGCCCTTCGTTCAGGCCGACAGCTCGACCACCCGGCGCTACGGCGGCACCGGGCTGGGCCTGGTGATCAGCCGCCAGCTGGTGGAGCGCATGGGTGGCCGGCTGTGGGTGGACAGCCGGCCCGGCGTGGGCTCGAGCTTCCACTTCAGCGCCCGCTTCGGTCGCGTCGACGGCGAGCCCGAGGTGCCCCCGCCGGCGCCGCTGCCCGCCGGGCGCGCCCTGCTGGCGGACGACAACGCCAGCGCGCGCGAGGTGCTGGGCACGATGCTCGAGCAGTTCCGCCTGCAGGTGGACCGGGCCGCCGACGGCAGGCAGGCCCTGGCGCTGGTGGCGCAGCACCCGGCCTACGACTGGATCCTGCTGGACTGGCAGATGCCGGGCCTGGACGGCGTCGAATGCGCCCGCCGCATGCTCGCCACGGCCGGGCCCGACCGCCCGCCGCCGCCGATCCTGCTGGTGACGGCCTTCGGCCGCGAGGAGGCGCTGCGGGCCGCCGGTGACCTGCCGCTGGCCGCGGTGCTGCAGAAGCCCGTGACCCCCTCGACGCTGCACGACGCGCTGCAGACGGCGCGCACCGGCCGCCGGCCGCACCTGCCGCCCGAGTCACCGTCCGCCGCGCCCGGCAGCGACCATGCCGCCGCGCTGGCCGGGGCGCGCATCCTGCTCGTCGAGGACCACCCGCTGAACCAGGAGCTCGCCTGCGAGCTGCTGCGCCGCGCCGGCATGCAGGTGGTGGTGGCGGTCCACGGTGCCGACGCGCTCGACAAGCTGCTCGACGCCGGCCCGTTCGACGGCGTGCTGATGGACTGCCAGATGCCGGTGATGGACGGCTACACCGCGACCCGCGCGATCCGTGCCGATCCGGCGCTGCGCGACCTGCCGGTGATCGCGATGACGGCCAGTGCGCTGGCCGAGGACCGCGAGCGCTCGCTCGCCGCCGGCATGAACGCGCACATCACCAAGCCGCTGGACGTGCCGCAGATGCTGGCGACGATGGCGCAGTGGATCCGGGTGCGCCGTGACACGCCCGCACCGCAGCCGCTGCAGAGCATGCCCGGCGAACTGCTCGACCCCTGGCCGCCGGCCGTGGGCGCGATCGACACCGCCCAGGGCCTGCTCTACTGCGCCGGCCGGCGCGCGCTGTACCGGCGCGTGCTGGACGGGTTCCGCGCCAAGAAGCACGATTTCGAGGCCGACGCGCGCGCCGCGCTGGCCGACGGGCGGCTGGCGCACCTGCGCCGCCGCACGCACGACCTGAAGGGCCTGGCCGGCACCATCGGCGCCCGGGCCCTGCGGGCAGCGGCCCTGGCGCTCGAACAGCAGCTCGACGGGCCGCAGGCCGGCGCCGCGCTGGAGACGCTCTGCCACGAACTTCGCCGGGTCTTGCGCGACATCGACACCCTGCTGGCATGATCGGCAGCAGCATTGCTGCAACCGACGCCGAGAGGGACCCGCCATGGCCGCACACGCATTCGCGAAGACGCTGAAGACCTTCCGCACCGCCTCCGGCAAGGAGGCCAGGTTCTACTCCCTGCCCGAGCTGGCCAAGACCCACCCCTCCGTGCGGCGCCTGCCGGTCTCGATCCGCCTGGTGCTCGAGTCGGTGCTGCGCAACTGCGACGGCCAGAAGGTGACGCCCGAGCATGTGGCGCAGCTGGCGAACTGGGCGCCGAATGCCGAACGCGTCGACGAGATCCCGTTCGTGGTGGCGCGCGTGGTGCTGCAGGACTTCACCGGCGTGCCGCTGCTGGCCGACCTGGCGGCGATGCGCAACGTGGCCGCCGACCTGGGCCGCAACCCCAAGACCATCGAGCCGCTGGTGCCGGTGGACCTGGTGGTCGACCACTCGGTGATGATCGACCACTTCGGCAACAAGCGCGCGCTCGACCTGAACATGAAGCTGGAGTTCGAGCGCAACCGCGAGCGCTACCAGTTCATGAAGTGGGGCATGCAGGCCTTCGACACCTTCGGCGTGGTGCCGCCGGGCTTCGGCATCGTGCACCAGGTCAACCTCGAGTACCTGGCGCGCGGCGTGCACCGGCGCGCCGACGGCGTCTGCTACCCCGACACGCTGGTGGGCACGGACAGCCACACGACCATGATCAACGGCATCGGCGTGGTCGGCTGGGGCGTGGGCGGCATCGAGGCCGAGGCCGGCATGCTCGGCCAGCCGGTCTACTTCCTGACGCCCGACGTGGTCGGCTTCGAGCTGACCGGCCGGCTGCGCGAGGGCGTCACCGCCACCGACCTGGTGCTGACCGTCACCGAGATCCTGCGCCGGCACAAGGTGGTGGGCAAGTTCGTCGAGTTCTTCGGCGCGGGCACGCGGAGCCTCGCGGTGCCGGACCGAGCCACCATCGCCAACATGGCACCCGAGTACGGCGCGACCATGGGCTTCTTCCCGGTCGACGAGCGCACCATCGACTACTTCCGGGGCACCGGCCGGCGCAAGGCCGAGATCGAGGCCTTCGAGGCCTACTTCCGCGCCCAGGGCCTGTTCGGCGTGGCGATGCCCGGCGAGATCGACTACAGCCAGGTGATCTCGCTGGACCTCGGCACGGTGGCGCCCAGCCTGGCCGGGCCGAAGCGGCCGCAGGACCGCATCGAGATCGGCAGCGTCAAGGGCCGCTTCGCCGAGCTGTTCGCCGCCCCGGCCGCCGCGAACGGCTTCAACCAGGACGCCGCGGTGCTCGACCGGGCCTACCCGACGGGCAGCGGCCTCGAGCTGCACCACGGCGACGTGCTGATCGCCGCCATCACCTCCTGCACCAACACCAGCAACCCGGGCGTGCTGCTGGCCGCCGGCCTGCTGGCCAAGAAGGCCGTGCAGGCGGGGCTGAAGGTCAAGCCGCACATCAAGACCTCGCTCGCGCCGGGTTCGCGCATCGTCACCGAGTACCTCGAGAAGGCCGGCCTGCTCGGCGACCTCGAGAAGCTCGGCTTCAACGTCGCCGCCTACGGCTGCACCACCTGCATCGGCAACGCCGGCGACCTGGCACCGGAGATCAACGAGGCGATCACGACGAACGACCTGGTGTGCGCCGCGGTGCTCTCGGGCAACCGCAACTTCGAGGCACGCATCCACCCGAACCTGAAGGCCAACTTCCTGGCCAGCCCGCCGCTGGTGGTGGCCTACGCGATCGCCGGCACGATGAACCGTGACCTGATGAGCGAGCCGGTGGGCTGGGGCAAGGGCGGCAAGCCGGTGTACCTGGGCGACATCTGGCCGACCAGCGACGAGGTGCATGCGCTGATGCGGCACGCGATGAACGCCTCCGCGTTCAAGGCCAACTACGACAAGGTGAAGTCCGAGCCCGGCCGGCTGTGGAACGGCATCCGCGGCGCCGCGGGCCAGGTGTACGACTGGCCGGCCTCGACCTACATCGCCAGGCCGCCGTTCTTCGACGCCTTCACGCCGCAGCCGCAGGCCAGCGCGCCGGGCGTGCGGGGCGCGCGCATCATGGCCCTCTTCGGCGACTCGATCACCACCGACCACATCTCGCCGGCCGGCTCCATCAAGGAGAGCTCGCCGGCCGGGCGCTGGCTGCTCGACAACGGCGTGGCCAAGGCCGACTTCAACAGCTACGGCTCGCGGCGCGGCAACCACGAGGTGATGATGCGCGGCACCTTCGCCAACGTGCGCATCAAGAACCTGATGATCCCCGCGCGCGAGGACGGCACGCGCGAGGAAGGCGGGCTGACGATCCACCAGCCCGGCGGCGAGAAGATGGCCATCTACGACGCGGCGATGAAGTACGTCGCGGCCGGCGTGCCGACGGTGATCTTCGGCGGCGAGGAGTACGGCACCGGCTCGAGCCGCGACTGGGCCGCCAAGGGCACGCAGCTGCTGGGCATCAAGGCGGTGATCGCGCGCAGCTTCGAGCGCATCCACCGCAGCAACCTGGTCGGCATGGGCGTGCTGCCCCTGCAGTTCAAGGGCACGGACTCGTGGGAGACCCTGGGCCTGAAGGGCGACGAGCTGATCGACATCGTGGTCGACGGCGAGCTGCAGCCGCAGCGCGACGTGACGCTGGCGATCACCCGCGCCGACGGCTCACGCCAGGAGCTCGCGGTGAAGCTGCGCATCGACACGCCGATCGAGATCGAGTACTACCGGCACGGCGGCATCCTGCCCTACGTGCTCAGGCAGCTGATCGCCGCCTGAGCTACCAGCTCGCCTCGCGTTCGGGGGTGGCGCCGATCCTGTGGATGGAGAGGTCGGCGCCCTCGTACTCCTCCTCGGGAGTCAGGCGCAGCGGCGTGAAGGCGCGAATCGCACCGTAGACGCCAAAGCCGCCCGCCAGCGCCCAAGCCACACCGGCCAAGGTGCCCAGCAGCTGCGCCGTGAACGACACGCCGCCCAGCCCGCCGAGCGCCGGCTGGCCGAACACGCCGCAGGCGATACCGCCCCAGGCGCCGCACAGGCCGTGCAGCGGCCACACGCCGAGCACGTCGTCGACCTTCCACTTGTTCTGCGTCCAGGTGAACAGCAGCACGAAGATCGCGCCGGCCACGCCGCCCACGACCAGCGCGCCGGCCGGATGCATCACGTCGGAGCCGGCACACACCGCCACCAGGCCGGCGAGCGGGCCGTTGTAGGCGAAGCCCGGGTCGTTGCGGCCCATCACAACGGCCACCAGCGTGCCGCCGACCATCGCCATCAGCGAGTTCACGGCGACGAGGCCGGAGATCTTGGCCACGCTCTGCGCGCTCATCACGTTGAAGCCGAACCAGCCCACCGCCAGGATCCAGGCGCCCAGCGCGAGGAACGGAATGCTCGAGGGCGGGTGGGCACTCATCGCGCCGTCCTTGCGGTAGCGGTTGCTGCGGGCCCCGAGCAGCAGCACCGCGACCAGGCCGATCCAGCCGCCCACGGCGTGCACCACCACGCTGCCGGCGAAATCGTGGAACTCGGCGCCGGCCAGATCCTTGAGCATGGCCTGCAGCCCGAAGCGGCCGCCCCAGACCACGCCTTCGAAGAGCGGATAGACCAGGCCGACGATCACCGCGGTGGCGATCATCTGCGGGCCGAAGCGGGCCCGCTCGGCGATGCCGCCCGAGACGATGGCCGGGATGGCCGCGGCGAAGGTGAGCAGGAAGAAGAACTTGACCAGCTCGTAGCCGTTCTTCTGCGCCAGGGTCTCGGCGCCGATCAGGAAGCCGGTGCCGTAGGCGACCAGGTAGCCGACGAAGAAGTAGGCGATGGTCGAGACCGCGAAATCGACCAGGATCTTGACCAGCGCATTGACCTGGTTCTTCTTGCGCACCGTGCCCAGCTCCAGGAACGCGAAGCCGGCGTGCATCGCCAGCACCATGATCGCGCCCAGCAGGACGAACAGGGCGTCGGCGCCCTGGGCCAGTGTCTCCATCGTGTTCCCCCTCGCCTCGTTTGCGTGCCGGACGCACCACGATCGCAAGAGACATGCCTTGATTGGTGCGCCCTGGATGCACCGATTCGGCGTCATCCGGCGTCGATCTCGTTCTCGCATGGTGCATTTGCGCACCCGAGTTGTGCGGCCGGGTTCCCCGCTATGCTGCGCCGACCATGGCCGAACCGTTCAAGAACCTGATCCACGTCGGCACCGTCGACGCCGCGGCGCGGCACCTGCAGCGCCACGGCGCGGCCTTCGACGCCGCGCGCTTCCGCCGCCTCGCGTCGCAGGGCCTGGAGGCGCTGGAGTTCAAGGCGCGCGCGCAGCACCTGGCCACGGCGCTCGAGGCCACGCTGCCGGCCGACTTCGCCGCCGCCTGCGACATGATCGAGGCCGCGCTCGCCCCGGTGCGCGGCGACGAGGAACTCGCCGACCTGCACGCCCGCGACGACGGCCTGGCCGGCTGGGTGGTGTGGCCGCTGACCGAGTTCGTCGCGCGGCGCGGACTCGGCGAGCCCGAGCGGGCCCTCGCCGCGCTGCATGCGCTGACGCAACGCTTCAGCGCCGAGTGGGCGATCCGGCCGTTCATCGAACGCCATCCGGCGCTGGCCTTCGAGACCCTGGCGCGCTGGAGCCGCGACCCGAGCGCGCATGTCCGGCGCCTGGTCAGCGAAGGCAGCCGGCCGCGCCTGCCCTGGGGCCTGCAGCTCCGGGGCCTGATCGCCGACCCGTCGCCGACGCTGCCGCTGCTCGAGGCGCTGCAGGACGACCCGAGCGAGTACGTGCGCAGAAGCGTCGCGAACCACCTGAACGACATCGCCAAGGACCACCCCGGGCTGGTCGCCGACTGGCTGGAGCGCCACCTGCCCGGGGCCCCTCCGGCGCGCCGGGCGCTGCTGCGGCACGCGAGCCGCACGCTGATCAAGCGCGGTGATGCGCGGGTGCTGAAGGCCTGGGGCCTGGGCAAGCCCTTCGCCGGCGAGGCGGAGCTGAGGATCACGCCGCGGCGCCTCGTGCTCGGCGGCTCGCTGACGCTGGCGCTCGAACTGCGCTCGAGCGCCCGGCGCACGCAGACGCTGGTGATCGACTACGCGGTGCACCACGTCAAGGCCAGCGGCGCCACCGCGCCCAAGGTGTTCAAGGGCTGGAACCTGAGCCTCGCGCCGGGCGAGGCGCTGACCCTCACGAAGCGCCATGCCGTCAAGCCGATCACCACGCGGCGCTACCACGCCGGCCGGCATGCGGTGGACGTTCGCATCAACGGCGCCGTGTGCGCCGAGGCCTTCTTCGACCTGAAGGTCTAGAAGAGGCCGGCCCAGTCGTCGGCGTCGAAGCCGGCGCGCAGCGCGCTGCCGAGCACCAGCACCGGCCGGCGGATCACGCTCGGCTGCTCCAGCATCAGCGCGCGGGCGCTGGCCGCGTCGTTCACCGCGGCCTGGCGCGCCGGGTCGAGCTTGCGCCAGGTCGTGCCCTTGCGGTTGACGAGCGCCTCCCAGCCCAGCTGCGCGATCCAGCCGTCCAGCAGGGCCGCGGGCACGCCCTGCTTCTTGTAGTCGTGGAACGCATGCTCGACGCCGCGTGCGGCCAGCCAGGCACGCGCCTTCTTGACCGTGTCGCAGTTCGGGATGCCGTACAGGGTGGGTGCGCTCATCGGCGGTGGCGGAACAGGGCGTTGTCGAACTGCGGGTCGTCGCAGATCGGGTCGGGATAGTAGCCGCTGTCGATCACCGTGCCCTTCTGCGGATCGATGCCGACCTGGAACCACTGGCAGAACATCGTCTCGTAGCGGTACGACCAGACGATCTGCAGCTGGTGCCAGCCGGCCATGCTGGTGGCCGAGGGTCGGCCCAGCTCGCGACGCAACTCGTCGCGCGTCATGCCGGCGCGGACCTGGTTGAAGCGCTGCTCGGTCAGCACCTGCGTGGCCGAGACGAGCGCGCCGCCGGCGTCGAGATCGAGCATCCAGGTGCGCTTGCCGAACGGTCCAGTGGCGTACTCGAGGCGCCGGCCGCCGCCGGGCAGCGTGTACTCGCCGGTCGGCGGGCCGAGCGCGGCGAGCACCGTCGCGGCCGGCGTGCCGGGCGCGAGCCTGGCGGGATTGGCGGCGCACCCGGCCAGCAGCAGCGCCGCGGCCAGGACGGAGAACAGCGGGCGGGGCGTCATCGCGCACTCCTCGGGGTGAGGTCGATTGTGACCCGCGCCCGGCAGCGGAGTTCGCGCTCCTAGAATGCACCGACCCCGAGCCACGCCCGCGCCCCATGCCCCTGCTGCCGCCCTTCGTCCAGGCCCTGGACCAAGGCATCCATGCGATCGACACCGGCTTCCACCGCGAGCATTTCGACGCCGCCTACCTGATCGTCGAATGCGGCCGCGTGGCCTTCGTCGACACCGGCACCAACTTCGGCGTGCCGCGCCTGCTGGCGGCGCTCGAGGCGCTCGGGCTCGCGCCCGCGGACGTCGACCTGGTGATCCCGACGCACGTGCACCTCGATCATGCCGGCGGCGTGGGCCTGCTGATGACGCACCTGCCCAACGCCACCGCCTGGGTGCACCCGCGCGGCGCGCGCCACCTGATCGACCCGCGCGCGCTGGTTGCCGGGGCCACCGCGGTGTACGGCGAGGAAGAGATGGCACGCTCCTACGGCCGCATCGTCGGCGTGCCGGCCGGGCGCGTGCGCGAGACGGCCGACGGCATGACGGTCGAACTCGCCGGCCGGCGCCTGCAGTTCCTCGACACGCCCGGCCATGCGCGCCACCACCACTGCGTCTGGGACGAGCGCACACGCGGCTTCTTCACCGGCGACACCTTCGGCCTGAGCTACCGCGAGTTCGACAGCGCGCGCGGCCCCTGGCTGCTGCCGACCACCACGCCGGTGCAGTTCGAGCCCGAGGCGCTGAAGGCCTCGGTGCAGCGGCTGCTGTCCTTCGAGCCGGCCTGCATGTACCTGACGCACTTCGGCCGCGTCGGCGAGGTGGCGCGGCTCGGTGCCGAGCTGCTCGAGCAGATCGACGCGATGGTCGCGCTCGGCCGTGCACTGCAGGACGCGCCGCGGCGGCACGAGGCGCTCAAGCACGGCCTGCTCGCCCAGTACGTCGAGCGCGTGGCGCGCCACGGCTGCGACTTCACGCCCGGGCGCATCGCCGAACTGCTGGCGATCGACCTCGAGCTGAACGCCCAGGGCATGGGCATCTGGCTCGACCGCGAGCGCGCCGCGGCCGCGTCATGACCCGCGTGGCCGTCGTCACCGGCGCGGCGCAGGGCATCGGCGCTGCCTGCGTGCGTCGGCTGCACGCCGACGGTGCCGCCGTCGCGCTGTGGGACGTCGATGCCACGCGCGGCGAAGCGCTCGCCGCCGAGCTCGGCCCGCGCACGCTGTTCTGCCGCTGCGACGTGTCGGACAAGTCCGCCGTCGAGGCCGCGCTGGCCGGCACCGAGGCCGCCCTCGGGCCGGTGGACGCGCTGGTCAACAACGCCGGCATCTTCCGCGCCGCCGACTTCCTCGACATCACCGAGGCCGACTGGGACGCGGTGATCGCCGTGAACCTGAAGGGCGCCTTCCTGGTCGGCCAGGCGGTCGCGCGTTCGATGGCGGCGCACGGCGGCGGCGCGATCGTCAACATGAGCTCGGTCAACGGCGTGATGGCGATCCCGAGCATCGCCAGCTACAACGCCAGCAAGGGCGGCATCGACCAGCTCACGCGCGTGATGGCGCTGGCCCTGGCCGACCGCGGCATCCGCGTCAACGCGGTCGCGCCCGGCACCATCGCCACCGAGCTGGCGCAAAACGCGGTGCTCGGCAGCGCCGAGGCCAAGGCGCGCATCATGAGCCGCACGCCGCTGCGCCGGCTCGGCGAGCCGGCCGAGATCGCCGCGGTGGTGGCCTTCCTGCTGAGCAAGGAGTCGAGCTACCTCACCGGCGAGATCGTCTATGCCGACGGCGGCCGCCGGGCGCTGAACTACACCGTCTGAAGGAGAGCACGATGAGCCAGGCACCGACGCCCGTGCCCACGCCCCTGACGCTGACCGGCGGCTGCCTGTGCGGCGCGCTGCGCTACACCGTCACCACCGAGTCCGACGAGGGCTACTACTGCCACTGCCGCATGTGCCAGCTCGCCTTCGGCAACACCCGCGTACCCTGGTTCAACGTGTTCCAGCGCAAGGTCGTGTGGCAGGGCGAGCCGCGCCAGTACGCCTCGTCGACCTTCGCGCGGCGTGGCTTCTGCGGCAACTGCGGCACGCCGCTGTCTTTCGCCTACGTCGACTCGGAACGCATGGACCTCGCGGTGGGCAGCCTGGACGACCCCAACGCGCTGCGGCCCGTCTCGCACTTCGGGATCGAATCGATCGTGCCGCGCTGGCACGCCGAGGACGGCCTGCCCGGCGAGCGGCTCGATGCCAGCGAACGGCTGGCCAAGCGCTGGAAGGACCACTACGGCGCCGACGTGGTGCCGGGCGTCGAGGCCGCGCGCGCCGGCGGCTGACGCAGGCGCTTCAAGCCGCCACCGCCGCGCGCGGCGGCAGCGCGTTCTCGCGGATCGGCAGGTGCACCAGCGCCGCGCCGGCGGCCAGCAGGATGTCGGCGATCCACATCCAGTCGTAGTTGCCGCTCGCCTCGAAGGCCTTGCCGCCGAGCCAGGCGCCGAGGAAGCCGCCGACCTGGTGCGCCAGCATCACGAAGCCGAACAGCGTGGCCATGTTGGCCGGACCGAAGAACTTGGCCACCAGGCCCGCGGTGGGCGGCACGGTGGACAGGAAGGTCAGGCCCATCACCGCGGCGAACAGCAGCACGACGGCTTCGGTCTTGGGCGCGAGCAGGAAGGCCAGCACCGCCAGCGCGCGCGTGGCGTAGACCAGCGAGAGCAGCGACTTCATGCGCCAGCGCCCGACGGCCCAGCCCATCGCGAAGCTGCCGACGATGTTGAACAGGCCGATCACCGCCAGCGCCCAGGCGCCCACTGCCGGGGGCAGCTGGCACGAGGCCACCACGCCCGGCAGGTGCGTCGCGAGGAAGGCGACGTGGAAGCCGCAGACGAAGAAGCCGGCGGCAAGCAGCCGGTAGCTGCGGTCGGCGAAGGCCTGGCGGATGGCCTCGCCGGTGGACAGCGGCTTCGCCGTCGCCCCGGCCGCAGCGGCGTGGCTGCCGCGCAGCACCCAGGCCGCCGGCAGCGCCAGCAGCGTGATCAGCGCCAGGCTCTGCAGCGAGGCGGCCCAGCCGGCCACCGCGGTGATGCCCTGCGCGATCGGCGCGAACACGAACTGGCCGAACGAACCGCCGGCGTTGACGATGCCGGTGGCCAGGCCGCGCTTCTCGAGCGGCACCAGTCGCATCGTCGCCGACATCAGCACCGAGGGCCCGGCCATGCCGGCGCCGCCGGCCGCGAGCACGCCGATGGCGAGCACCAGGCCGGCGGTGCTGGTCATGAACGGGATCAGCGCGGTGCCCAGCGCCACCAGCAGCACGCCGGCCAGCAGCACGCGGCCGGCGCCGATGCGGTCGGCCACCATGCCGGCGAACGGCTGCGTCAGGCCCCACCAGAGCTGGCCGAAGGCGAAGGCCAGGCTGATGCTGGCGATGCCCAGTCCGGTGGCACTGTTGATCGGGCCGAGGAACAGGCCCATCGACTGGCGCGCCCCCATGGTCAGCGCAAAGGTGCCGGCCGCGGCCAGCAGCACCAGCGCCACGGCCGGGGCCGCGCGCCTGATCGGGTCATTCATCCTCGGTCTCCAGGGGGTCGAGCGCCAGCAGGCAGTCGTCGATCAAGGCGTGCAGCGCCACCACGCGCGCCTCGCCCAGGCGCGCATTGAGTGCCAGCTGGGCCTGCTTCCAGGCCTTCTGCGCCTCGGCGCGCTTGGCACGCCCGGCCTCGGTGGCGCTGACCAGGCGGCTGCGTGCGTCCTCGCCGGGACCGAGCTCGACCCAGCCGGCCGCGACCAGCGGGTGCAGGTTGCGGGTCAGCGTCGACGGGTCGAGCTTCATGCGCGCGGCCAGTTCGCCCGGCCGCAGCGGGCCGAGCGCGACCACGTGCGACAGCAGCGAGTACTGCGTGTTCTTCAGCCCGGTCGGCGCGACGTAGGCGTCGTAGTGGCGCGTCACCGCCCGGCTGAGCTGGCGCAGCTTGAGGTTGGTGCAGCCCTGCGGCTTGACGGCTTCGGCCATGGCGACTATTGTAGCCACAACCTTTGTATATACAAGTTTAGTCACTCATGAGCGAGGCAACCATTTCTGCCGAGGACACCCTGGCCCGCTGGCGGGCCGACGAGCAGCGCGTGCGCGCACGGCGCCAGCGCGTCGGCCCGATCCCGCCGCACGAGCTGGCCGGGCTGAGCGGGCTCGAGCTGTTCCAGGCCATGTTCGACGGCCGCCTGCCCGCGCCGCCGATCGGCGAGACCCTGGACTTCCTCGCGGTGCACGTCGAGCACGGCCTGGCGGTGTTCCAGGGCCGGCCGGGCCATGCGCACTACAACCCACTGGGCACGGTGCACGGCGGCTGGTTCGCCACCTTGCTGGACTCCGCGGTCGGCTGCGCGGTGCACTCCACCCTGCCCGCCGGCAAGGCCTACACCACGCTGGAGCTGAAGACGAACATCGTGCGCGCCCTCACCGACCGCGTGCCGCTGGTGCGCGCCGAGGGCCGCGTGGTGCACGCCGGCAACCAGGTCGCCACGGCCGAGGGCCGCCTGGTCGGGCCCGACGGCAGGCTGTACGCTCACGCGTCCACGACTTGCCTGGTCTTCGACGCCCGGCCACCCCGATGAAGATCCTCCACACCATGCTGCGCGTCGGCGACCTGCAGCGCTCGATCGACTTCTACACGACGGTGCTCGGCATGAACCTGATCCGCACCACCGAGCGGCCGGAGCAGAAGTACTCGCTGGCCTTCGTCGGCTTCGGGCGCGGCAATGCCGAGGGCGAGGCCGAGATCGAGCTCACCTACAACCACGGCGTGTCGAGCTACGAGATGGGCGGCGCCTACGGGCACATCGCCATCGCGGTGCCCGACGCCTACGCCGCCTGCGAGACGATCAAGGCCGCGGGCGGCAAGGTCACGCGCGAGGCCGGCCCGGTCAAGGGCGGCTCGACGGTGATCGCCTTCGTGACCGATCCGGACGGCTACAAGATCGAGCTGATCCAGCGCGAAGGCTGATCAGCGCAGCGCGCCGGCTTGCCTGGCGAGCGTCGTGATGCGCGCCCAGTCTCTGGCGGCCACCGCATCGGCCGGCGTCAGCCAGGAGCCGCCGCAGACCTTGACGTTGGGCAACGCGAGGAACTGCGGTGCCGTCTCCACCGTGATGCCGCCGGTCGGGCAGAAGGCCACGTCCGGGAACGGGCCGTGCAGCGCCTTCAGCAGGTTGATGCCGCCCACCGCGGTGGCCGGGAACAGCTTCAGGAAGTGGTAGCCGTCGGCATTGGCCATCATCACCTCGCTGGCGGTGGAGACACCGGGCAGCAGCGGCAGGCCGATGTCCTGGCAGGCCAGCCCGACCTCGCTCGTGTAGCCCGGGCTGACACCGAACTCGCAGCCGGCGTTCTTCGCCGCCTTCGCGTCCGCGACGCTGCGGATCGTGCCGGCGCCGACGATGGCACCCGGCACCTTGGCCGCGATCGCCTCCATGCACTGCAGCGCCACCGGCGTGCGCAGCGTGATCTCCAGCACCTTGACGCCGCCGTCGACCAGCGCCTGCGCCATCGGCACCGCGTCTTCGAGCTTCTGGATCACGATGACCGGGATCACCGGGCCGTGGGTCGCGAGTTCGAGCGTGTTCATCGTCTTGTCCTTCACAGCCAGGTGCAGGCGCCCTCTTCGGCGCTGAGCACGTTGCGGCGCATGCCGCCGAACAGTTCGCGGCCGAGGCCGAAGGCATGGGCCTGCGCATGCGCCGCGGTCTGAGGCGCGACCTCGCGCAGCGCCCATTCGCCCGGGTCGACCAATGCATTGAGCGTGCCCGCGCGCGCGTCGAGCCGGATCACGTCGCCGTCGCGCACCTTGCCCAGCGGTCCGCCGGCCAGCACCTCGGGGCTGACGTGGATGGCCGCGGGCACCTTGCCCGAGGCACCGCTCATGCGGCCGTCGGTCACGAGGGCCACCTTGAAGCCCTTGCCCTGCAGCACCGCGAGCGGCGGCGTGAGCTTGTGCAGCTCGGGCATGCCGTTCGCGCGCGGGCCCTGGAAGCGCACCACGGCGACGAAGTCGCGCTCCAGCGTGCCGGCCTTGAAGGCGGCGAGCAGCTCCTCCTGGCCGTCGAACACGACCGCCGGGGCCTGCACCACGTGGCGGTCCTCCGGCACCGCGGAGACCTTGATCACCGAGCGTCCCAGGTTGCCGGTCAGCAGCTTCAGGCCGCCTTCGGGGCTGAACGGCTCGGCGGCGGTGCGAACGATCGTGTCGTCGCCGCTCGCGGCCGGCAACGCGCTCCAGCGCAGGCCCTCGCCCTGCTTCTCCGGCAGCTTGCCGTACTCGCGCAGGCCGCCCGCAGCCACGCTCGCCACGTCGGCGTGCATGTAGCCGGCGTCGATCAGCTCGCGGATCACGAAGCCCGGGCCGCCGGCGGCCTGGAACTGGTTCACGTCGGCCTTGCCGTTCGGGTAGACCCGCGCCAGCAGCGGCGTGGCCTTGGAGAGATCGGCGAAGTCGGTCCAGTCGATCAGGATGCCGGCCGAGCGCGCCACCGCGACCCAGTGGATCAGGTGGTTGGTCGAGCCGCCGGTGGCCAGCAGCGCCTGCATCGCGTTGACGATCACGCGCTCGTCGACCAGCTGGCCGATCGGCGTGAAACGCGGCCCGCCCTTGCGGATCGCGAGCACCATGCGCACCGCCTCGCGTGTCAGCGCCTCGCGCAGCTCGGCATGCGGGTGCACGAAGGCGCTGCCCGGCACGTGCAGGCCCATCGCCTCGAGCAGCATCTGGTTGCTGTTGGCGGTGCCGTAGAAGGTGCAGGTGCCGGCGCCGTGGTAGGCGGCCGACTCGGCCTCGAGCAGCTTGTCGCGCCCGACCTGGCCCTGCGCGAACTGCTCGCGCACCTTGGACTTGGCGGTGTTGTCCAGCCCGGTGCTCATCGGCCCGGCCGGCACGAACACGCACGGCAGGTGACCGAAGTGCAGTGCGCCGATCAGCAGGCCCGGCACGATCTTGTCGCACACGCCCAGCAGCAGCGCGGCGTCGAACACGTCGTGCGTCAGCGCCACGGCGGTGCCCATCGCGATGGTGTCGCGCGAGAACAGGCTCAGCTCCATGCCGGGCAGGCCCTGCGTGACGCCGTCGCACATCGCCGGCACGCCGCCGGCCACCTGCACGGTGGCGCCGTGGCGACGCGCCTCGTCGCGGATCACCGCCGGGAAACCCTCGTAGGGCTGGTGCGCCGACAGCATGTCGTTGTAGGCGGTGACCACGCCGATGTTGGGCGCCTTCTCGGCCACCACCTTGAACTTGTCGCTGCTGGGCAGCGCGGCGAAGGCATGTGCCACGTTGGCACAGCCCATGCGATCGGCGCCGCGCGGGCGGTCGATCGCGGCCTGCACGCGCGCCAGGTAGGCGTTGCGGGTCGCGGCGCTGCGTTCGCGGATCCGCTGGGTGACTTCGACGACGGCTGGTTTCATCGCGGCGCCTCCATGTAACTGATGGGCAGATTATCACGTAACCGGGTTACATCGGCACAACAATCTAGAGTCGATGGCATGGACGAATGGGCCGCCCTCGCCAGCCGCGATCCCGCCCCCCTGCTGGCGGCGGTGCAGCGCGACTGGGGCGGTCGGCACGACCTCTGGGTGTTCGGCTACGGCTCGCTGGTGTGGCGCCCGTCCTTCGAGTACGCCGAGCAGCGCCCGGCCCTGGTGCACGGCTGGCACCGGGCGCTGCGCATGCGCTCGCGCATCAACCGCGGCACGCCGCAGCAGCCCGGCCTGGTGTTCGCGCTGATCTCCGGCGGTTCGTGCCGCGGCGTGGCCTACCGCATCGCGCGCGAGCGCGTCGCGCACGAGCTGCCGCTGCTGTGGGAACGCGAGATGCCCACCGCCACCTACGACCCGCGCTGGCTGCCCTGCCGCACGCCGCATGGTCCGGTGCGGGCGCTGGGCTTCACGCTCAGCCGCCGCAGCCCGAGCCTGCTCGCCCCGCTGGCGGACGACGAGCTGCGCCACATCCTGCGCCACGCGCAGGGCCGCTACGGCAGCACGCTGGAGTACCTGCTCGAGACCGCCGCGTCGCTGCGCCGCTGCGGCATCCGCGATCGCGAGATCGAACGCCTCGAGAAACTCGCGCGCGACCTCTAGGAACGATCGAGCCCGCCCTGGGCCGGATCCCCGCCGCGCTGCGCATGGCGGCGGCGCAGGTCGTCGAGGTCGTCCTCGGTGTCGACGTCGATCAGGATGCCCGGATCGTCCACCTCGATGCCGTAGGCCGGATAGCGCGCCACCAGGCGGCGCGCTCCCTCGTCGCCGCGCAGTTCCACCAGTTCGGAGTACAGCTCCGACGAGAAGCCCACCGGGTGGCCGCGCACGCCCTTGTGCTGCGCGTAGACGACCGCATGCTCGGGCAGTTCGCGCGCCACCTCGCGCAAGGTGGCGCTGCGCACCATCGGCATGTCGCCGGGCAGGATCAGCCAGCCGGCGGCGTCCGAACGTGCCGCCACGCCCATGGCGATCGAATGACCCATGCCGAGCTCGCCATGGCCCGCGCTGCCGACCTCGGGCAGCACCACCACGTCACGCGCCGCGACGCTGCGCCGGGCCACGTCGGCGAAGGCCTCGGTGGTCACCACCACCACCGGCAGGTGGCTCGACACCGCATGCCGCAAGGTGGTGGCCAGCACGGTCGCGCTGCCCAGCCGCTGGGCGAGCTTGTGGTCGGTGCCCAGGAAGCGACTGCCACGCCCTGCCGCCAACACGATGACCGCCGGCTGCGCCTTCATCAGCGCCACTCCAATTCCTTGTTGTTGTTCCCTGTGGACGAGGATGGGAGCCGCACCCCGCGCGAGGTAGTGGGAGCTTCACTTAAGGCCTTCCCCGTACGCAGATTTGCCTAGTAAGAAGTTTCAGGTGGGTTTCTGCGGGTTGTATTCCGCGCTCCCTATACTGCGGCGCGATGGATACGCACGACAAGGCGCGCCTGGCCGACCTGCGCAAGAGCTACGAACGCGCCGCGCTCGACGAATCGGCCAGCGCGGCCGACCCGCTGCAGCAGTTCGAACAATGGCTGCAGCAGGCCATCGAGGCCGAGCTGCCCGAGCCCAATGCGATGACCCTGGCCACCGTCGGCGCCGACGGCCGGCCGTCGACGCGCGTGGTGCTGATCAAGGGCTTCGACGCCCGCGGCATCGTCTGGTACACCAACTACGAGAGCCGCAAGGGCCGCGAGCTGGCGGGCAACCCGTTCGCGGCGCTGCAGTTCCACTGGGTCGAGCTCGAGCGCGTGGTGCGCATCGAGGGCCGCGTCGACAAGGTCGACGCGGCCGAATCCGATGCCTACTACGCGTCGCGTCCGCTCGACTCGCGCATCGGCGCCTGGGCCTCGCCGCAAAGCCAGGTGATCTCCTCGCGCGCCGTGCTGGTGGCCAACGCGGCGAAGTTCGGCGCGCAGTACCTGCTGCACCCGCCGCGCCCGCCGCACTGGGGCGGCTACCGGCTGGTGCCCGACCGCTTCGAGTTCTGGCAGGGTCGGCCCTCGCGCCTGCACGACCGGCTGCGCTACCGGCGCGAGGGCGAGGGCTGGGTGCGCGAGCGCCTGGCGCCTTGACGAACGCGGCGAGCCTCAGAACACCACGCGCAGGCCGGCCTTCAGCGCGCGGCCCGGCAGCGGCGCCAGGTCACGCACGGTCTGGAGGGCCGAGGCGCTGGTGGCGAGCCGGTCGCCCGCGTTGTTCAGCTTGAGGAACCACAGCGCCTCGCTGCCAGCCAGCGCGACGCGCCGCGCCAACGCGAGGTTCAGCAGGGTCCAGCCCGGCGTGGCCTGGTCGCCGGCACCGAAGCGGTCCTGGCGTGCCGCATGGTCGACCTCCGCCCGCAGCCGCCAGGGCCCCTGCGCCGCCTCGAGCGCGAGCAGCGCGCGCAGAGGCGCGATGCGCGGCAGCGGCGCGCCGGTGTCGGCGTTGCTGGCACGCGTGAGGCTGGCGTTGCCTTCCAGCGTGAGCGTCCAGGGCGCCTCCAGCAGCCGGTGCCGGCCCTCGACCTCGAGCCCGGCAAACCGCGCCCGCACCGCGCGGAAGACGTACTCGGGCACGTCCTCGACGGTGTTGCCGGTCACCTCCAGCGCGATGTAGTTGGCGAAGCGCGCCACGTAGACCCCGGCGCGCAGCCGGTCCTCGCCGCGCTGCCATTGCAGCGCCAGCTCCGCGTGGCGGCTGCGCTCGGCGGCCAGCGAGGCGTCGCCGCGCTCGTAGGCGCCGGTGGCGGCGTGCACACCGTTGGCGAACAGTTCGAACGAGGTCGGGGCCCGCTGCGTCAGGCTCAGCGTCGTCGCCAGGCCCCAGCCGGGCCGGAAGGTCCACAGGTTCGACAGCGACGCGCTGCCGGGCGTGAAGCGACGCTCGGCCGGCGCGCCGAAGCGCGGTTCGGCACCGGCCGCGTCGCCGTCCGACGCGACGCGCACCCGCTCCACGCGCACGCCGGCGCCGAAGCGGCCGCCGCTCCAATCGGCCTCCTCGAGGGCGAACAACCCGAGCGAGCGGGTGCGCGTGCCCGGCACGAAGGCCTCCTCGCCGAGTGCGGAGAACACCGCCTCCTCCCCTTGCAGGCCGACCACCCCGCGCCAGGCGCCCAGCGGCGCGTGTTCGAGCTCGATGCGGCCGGCGCTGCCGCGGTGGTCGAAGGTCGTGCCGACCTCGCCGCCGCCCTCGATCTCCTGGTGCCGGTAGACGGTGCGGCTGAACTGGGCGCGCAGGCTGCGCAGCGCGCCGTCCAGCCCGCGTCGCTCGCCGGCCAGCGCGAGGCGCTCGCGCTCCAGGCGGATCGTCACGTCCGGCTCGGCGACCACGCCGTAGCGGCTGTCCAGCAGGTCGCCGGCGATGCCGATGTAGCCGTCGGCGCTGGTGCGCGACAAGCCGAGCGCGCCGCCGCTGGCGCGTGCGGCCGAGTTGCGCACGCGTGTCGCCGGGTCGAGCGGCACGCCGGCGTCGACCGGCGTGAAGCGCGGCACGTGCAGGTCGGAGGTCTCGCGGCCGAAGGCGTCGACATGCACCGCGAGCTCGCCGTTGCCCGACTCCACCAGCGCCGCGCCGCCACGTTCGGCGTCCGCGCCGCCGACACGCGCCTCGACGGCCCCGCCCAGCGAACGCACCGGCTGGCGCGGGATGCGGTTGTCGATCGTGTTGACCACCCCGCCGACCGCGTTGCCGCCGTACAGCAGCGCGGCCGGGCCGCGCAGCACCTCGACGCGCTCGACCACCAGCGGGTCGATCGGCACGGCATGGTCGAAGCTCAGGCTGGAGGCGTCGAACGAGGCGCCGGCGTTCTCGAGGATGCGGATGCGGTCGCCGTCCAGGCCGCGGATCACCGGCCGGTTGGCGTTCGGCCCGAACCAGGTGGAGGCGACGCCGGGCTGGCCGGCCAGGGTCTCGCCGAGCGAGGCGCCGCGGCGCAGCACCAGCTCGTCGCCGGCGAGCACGGTGGCCGGCGTGGCGGTGGTCTCGGAGCGCAAGGGGTTGCCGGTGATCTGCACCGGCGCGAGCGTGCTCGTCTGCGCCTGGGCGGCGGCCGCGAGCAGGCCCGCGACGACCGGCGCGAGGCGCCGGCCGGCAAAGGCAGGAGAAGACATGGGAAGGGTTCCGTTCGCAGAAATGCTGCGCACCCGCCCGAAGGCGGCAGGCGCGCACGACAGCCGCCCGGCAGGGCGGCGCGAGGCTCAGGCGCGAACGGAAGGCGGCGGACCGCGGGCGAGGAAACCGCTCGCCTGCGGGGCCAGGCGGCCGGCCGGAAGCTGTGCCGCCGGCGGCAGCGGCCGCGCCTCGGCGACGGCCGGGGCCGGCGTGCCGAAGGCGATGTCGGCGTGGGCCAGCTGGTCGAACAGCCGGCAGTCGATGTCGCCAGCGTCGTGGCCGAAGTCGTGCTCCGCCTGCGCCGCCGTCGGATGCACCGACGGCGCATGCAGCACGCGGTGCACCAGGCCGAGCGTCTGCGCGAACAGCACCAGCGCCAGCAGCAGGTGCAGCTGGCGGCGCAGGAAGGTTGCGGCTCGGCCCATGGAGGGCGAGAGTTTAGGAGTTTGCGCGGCAGAAACCCAGGCCCGCGTTGAGCCCGCCAAGGGGCGCAGGCTAGGCGCAGCCCGCCGCCCGGGCTGGCCGCCCGGGCCAGGGGTGCAACGACGCATGCGCCCCTTGGCGGGCTCAACCCTCCGGGCCGGGCACCCAAGGCCGCTGGTGCGCGTTGCGCCGCTTGCGCGGGCGGCCAGCCCGCGCCGCGCGCCGCGCCTTCGCCAGCGGCCTTGGCCGCCCGGCGCGGGCCTGGGTTTCTGCCGCGCAGACTCCTAAGGCTTCACCCGGTCCGCGAAGGTCTTCTGGAACTTGGCCACCTTGGGCGCCACCACGAACGCGCAGTAGCCCTGGTTCGGGTGGTTCGCGAAGTAGTGCTGGTGGTAGTCCTCGGCGCGGGTGTAGCTGCGCTCGGGCATCAGCTCGGTGACGACACGTCCGCCGTGGTGCGCGTTCACCTCGGCCAGCACCTCGCGCGCCACGCGTTCCTGCTCGGCGTCGTGTACGTAGATGCCGGAGCGGTACTGCGTGCCGACGTCGTTGCCCTGGCGGTTCAGCGTGGTCGGGTCGTGCACCACGAAGAAGATCTCGAGGATCTCGCGCAGGCCGATCTGCGCCGGGTCGAAGCTCACGCGCACGACCTCGACATGGCCGGTGCGGCCGCTGCAGACCTGCTCGTAGCTCGGGTTCGGCGTCTCGCCGTTGGCGTAGCCGGACTCGACCGCAACGACGCCGCGCACGCGTTCGTACACGGCCTCGACGCACCAGAAGCAGCCGCCGCCCAGCGTGATGGTCTGAAGTTGCTCTTTCATCGGGTTCTCCTGCGGCTCGGTCGGCCGGCACCGGCCGAGCTTACGGAAGAACCTATTTGAAGGTGTGGCGTGCGGTGAAGGCGAGCAGCCAGTTGCGCGGCAGGGCCGGCTCGAAGAAGCGCGACTGGCCCTCGTTGACGATCACCGAGCCGGCGTAGTTGCGGTCGGTCGCGTTGTCCACGCGCAGCAGCTGGCTGAACGTCCAGCCCTCGACCTGCTGCGCGAATCCGGCTCGCAGGTTCAGCACCGTGGCCGCCGGGGCCGCGTCGCTGTTGGCGTCGTTCACGTACAGCTTGCCGGTGTGCACCAGCTCGACGCCGGCGTTGAAGCCGCCCCAGGCGCCGGGCGGCGTCCAGGCCAGCTCGGCGAACGCGCTGCGCTCGGGCGTGCCCGGCAACCGATTGCCGGCGGGGATGGTCGTCGCGCTCGGGCCGCTGCCGCTGACGAAGGTCTCGTCGAAGCGTGCGCGCAAGGCGGTCAGCGCGAGCGTCGCGCGCCAGGCCGGGCCGTAGCGCCCCAGGTAGCTCAGCTCGGCGCCGCGGCGCGAGGTGCGGCCGGCGTTCTTGAAGGTGGTGCGGCCGCCGCTGTTGGTGTCGACGATGATCTCGTCGCGTGTCGCGATGTCGAACAGCGCGGCATCCAGGCGCTGGCCGTCGGCGATCTTCCACTTCGCGCCGATCTCCGCATGCCGGCTGCGCGAGGCCTTCAGGTCGGTGTTCAGCCCGGTCTCGACGCAGCCCACGGGGGCCGGCGTGCCGCAGGCCGGCCGGTACGACAGCTCGGTGAAGGTCGGCGTCTCGAAGCCGCGGCCGACGTTGGCGTACAGGTTCAGGCTCGGCACCGGACGCCAGCTCAGCCCGGCCACCGGGTTGGTGGCGGAGAACTTCAGGCTGCCGCTGTCGTCGCCGTTGTCACGCTGGTCGGGGCTGGGTGCCGGGCGGACGAACAGGTCGTCGGTGTGGAAGCGCACCCGGCTGGCGCGCGCGCCGGCGCTCAGCGTCAGCGTGTTCGTCAGGTCGAACGCGGCCTGGCCGTACAGGTCGCTGTTGCGCACGCTGTTGTGCTCGTCGCGCTTGAGCGCGCCCTGGGTGCCGGCGTCGTTGATGTAGCCCTGGCGGTCCTCGTTCATGCGGTCGAACTCGACGCCGCCGGTCAGGCGCAGCTGGCGCTGCTCGCCGAGCCGGATGCGGTGCTCGACTTGCACCCCCAGGCCGGCGTAGCCGCGCTCGAACTGCACGATGCCGCCGCTGGAGGTGTTGGAGAACTGCGGGCCCAGCGGGGTGGAGAGCCGGTTGTCGAGCTCGCGCGAGCCGAAGTACAGCCGCGTGCTCAGCAGCGTCGCGTCCGACAGCGCACGCTCGTAGACGGCGCCGATCTGGCGCTGCGCGACCACCTTGCCGGCGTCCTGGTCGAGCGCGGCGGAGTCGGCCTGGCGCGGGTCGGCCTGCCATTGCTCGCGGCGCAGGCCGATCGGATCCTGCGAGAACGGCTGGTCGAGCACGTTGGCCACCAGCGAGAAGCGCGACTGCGCGTCGAAGCGGCGCTCCCATTTCGCGTTGATCTGGTTGCGCTCGGCCGCGGCATGCTGGCGCCAGCCGTCGGTGGTGAAGCGCGAGGCGTCGAGCACCACGTCGTTCTCGCTGCCGCCGTAGGAGAAGCGCGCGCCCAGGCGCTGCTGGCCGAACGAGCCGGTGGCCAGGCTGCCGGTGGCCGAGGCGCCCTCGCCGTCCGGCCCGGTGAACACCTGCACCACGCCGCCGGCCGCGTTGCCGTAGAGCTGCGCCAGCGGGCCGCGCAGCACCTCGATGCGCTGCGCCGACGAGAGCGCGATGCTGGAGGCCTGGCCCTGGCCGTCGGGCATGGTCGCGGGGATGCCGTCGACGATCAGCCGCACGCCGCGGATGCCGAAGGTCGAGCGCGCGCCGAAGCCGCGGATCGACAGCTGCAGGTCCTGCGCGTAGTTCTGCCGGTTCAGGATGCTGATGCCGGGCACGCGGTTCAACACCTCGGAGAGGTTGACCTGCATGCCGCCGTCGATCACCTCGCGCGTCACCGCGCTGATGGCGGCCGGCGCCTCGAAGGTGGTCTGGCGCGTGCGCTCGGCGGAGATCACGACCGGGTCGAGGGTGACCTGGGCGACGGCGGGGAAGGCCGCAGCGAGGGCGGCGCTCAGCAGGGAACGGCGGATCATGAGGCTCGGGGTTCGTTGTCATGGGCGCCTGGCGGCGCGCAGCGAGCCTATGCGAACCCGCCGCGCGCAGCGACGGGGTTTGCCGTTAGAGATTTTCTGGAGCCCGCCCTGTCGCGCGTCAAGCGCGGCCCGTCGCGGCAGCTCAGGGCGCCTTGACCTCGATCTGGAGCGAGGCGTACCAGGCGGCCAGGTGCTCGATGTCCTCGTCCGACAGCGGCTTGGCCATCACGTTCATCACCTCGTGCTTGCGCGCGCCGCTGCGGAAGGCACGCAGCTGCGCGGCCAGGTAGATCGCCGGCTGCCCCGCCAGGTGCGGGGCGTCCGGCGTCGCACCCATGCCGTTGGCGCCATGGCAGACGTTGCAGGTGTTGGCGCGCAGGCGACCCGTCGCCGGGTCGCCCGCCGCGGCCGCCGCGCCGGGCAGCGCGACGGCCAGCAGGCACAGCAGGGAGCGAACGGTCACGGAGCGCTGTAGGTGATGCGGTAGATCGCGCCGGCGTAGTCGTCCGACACCAGCAGCGACCCGTCCTTCATCACCGCCACGTCGACCGGGCGGCCGCGATAGGTGCCGGTCTCGCTGTCGAGCCAGCCCTCGGCGAAGACGGAGCTCTTGTCGGCCGTGCCGTCCGCCTTCATCGAGACGAAGTTGACCAGCCCGCCGCTCGCCTTGGTGCGGTTCCACGAGCCGTGCGCCGCCACGAAGATGCCGCCCTGGTACTGCGCCGGGAACATCTTGCCGTTGTAGAAGGTCATGCCGAGCTGCGCCTGGTGCGCCGGGAACTCGATCTGCGGCTTGGTCCACTGGGCCGGCGGCTTCATGTCCTTCAGGTCGGGCGCGGCCGAGGTGCCGGCGATCTGCACGCTGTTGCCGTGGATGAACGGGTAGCCGAAGTGCTCGCCGCCGCCACCGGGCTTGGTGATGCGGTTGAGCTCGCCCGGGGGCGTGTCGTCGCCCATGCCGTCGGTCTGGTTGTCGGTGAACCAGACCGTCTTGTCCTTCGGGTTGATGTCCATGCCGACCGAGTTGCGCACGCCCTTGGCGACCACCTCGCGGCCCGAGCCGTCGAACGGATTCAGGCGCACCATGCCGCCGATGCCGATCTGCTCGTACATCGCCACCTTTTCCCTGGGCTGCACGTTGTACGGCTGGCCCAGCGTGATGTAGAGCTTGCCGTCGTCGCTGACGCGGCAGGTGCGCGCGCCGTGGTTGTACGACTCCTCCTCGGGCGGGATCAGCTTGCCCTGCGACACCACCTCGATCACCGCGACGTCCGGGCCCTCGTAGAAGAACTCGGCGGCCGGGAAGTTCAGCACCCGGTTGTGCTCGGCCACGATCAGGAAGCCGTCCTTGGTCCAGCACACGCCGTTCGGGTTGGTGAACTTCAGCGAGGGCGCGAAGGACTTCACCTCGTCGGCCACGCCGTCGCTGTTGCGGTCGGTCACGGCCCAGACGGTGGTCTTGCGCGTGCCGACGAACAGCATGTTGGTGGAGGGCGCGATGGCCATGTGGCGCGCGTCGGGCACGATCGCGAACAGGTCGATCTTGAAGCCCGGCGGCAGCTTGACGCGCTTGAGGTTCTCGCGGATCGCCGCGGCGTTCTTGCCCTCCTGCGGCACCACCGGAATGTTCAGGTCGGTGGTGGCGACCTTCATCTGCTTGAGCTTCTCGAGGTTCTGCTGGGCCACGGCGGGCAGCGCCAGCATGGCGGCGCAGGCCATTGCGGCCAACGCGAACGGTACGGACGTCGTCTTCAAGGTTGTCTCCTGGGGCGTGTTGTGGGTGATGCCGCGATCCCCGCCTCCTGGGCATCGCTGCGACGCAATCTACTGGTAATGGCCGTGCCTTTCCAGTAGTTCAATCTTGTAGCCGTCGGGGTCCTGGATGAAGAAGAAGCGCGCGAGCAGCTCGTCGCCGCGCTTGAACTCCTTCACCGGCGCCGGTTCGTAGCCCTTGGCCACCAGCGCCGCGTGCGCGGCGGGCGCGTCATCGACCACGACGCCGATGTGGCCATACCCGGTGCCGTGTGTGTAGGGCTCGGTGCGGCCCTTGTTCAGCGTGAGCTCGATCTCGACGTCGTTCTCGGCATTGCGCAGGTACACGAGCGCGAAGTCGGGGAAATCGAGCCGGTACGACTCGCTGACGCCGAGCACGTCGCCGTAGAACTTGAGCGACTTGTCCAGGTCGAGCACCCGGATCATCGTGTGGATCACCTTGGCCATGGGAACTCCGGTCAGGATCAGGAGCGCGCGCCCAGCGCCACGATGCGCGGCCTGGGCGCGACGTCTTCCTTTGGGGCGCTCCCGCGCTCGGCCTCGGTCAGCTTGCGGCGCAGGAAGCGCATGCAGGTCACGCGCAGGAAGGACGCGAAGTTGGGCACCTCGCCGCGATGGGCGAGGATCTCGTCGTGGAACTGCACGATCAGGTGGTTGGTCGTGCAGCCCTCGGCCTCGGCCATCTCGGCGAGGGTATCCCATACCATGTTCTCGAGCCGGATGCTCGTCAGCACGCCGTGGATGCGGATCGTGCGCGAGCGCTGCTCGTACTGGATCGGGTCGGCCTTCACGAAGTACTCGCACATGGTTCGAACCTCCTAGATCGTGCGCTCGGACATCAGCTTCGCGATGTGGTCGGCCTGGCGGATCGCCAGCGTCACGATCGTCAGCGTCGGGTTCTCCGCCCCGCCGGTGGTGAACTGGCTGCCGTCGGAGATGAACAGGTTCGGCACGTCGTGCGTGCGGCCGAACTTGTCGCACACGCTGCTGTCCTTCGAGGCGCCCATGCGGCAGGTGCCGAGGTTGTGGGTGCTCGGGTAGGGCGGCGTGCGGAAGGTCTTGATCGCGCCCGCGGCCTGGTAGACCCGCTCGCCCTGGCGGAACGCATGCTCGCGCATCGCGATGTCGTTCGGGTGGTCATCGAAGTGCACGTTCGGCGCCGGGTTGCCGTACTTGTCCTTGACGTTCGGGTTGAGCGTGATGCGGTTACTCTCGCGCGGCATGTCCTCGCCCACCAGCCACATGCCGGCGAGATGGGTGTAGCGGTCCATCCACCAGGTGAAGTCCTCGCCCCAGCCGCCCGGGTTCAGGAAGGCCGCCATGAACGGGATGCCCAGCGCCAGCGTCTCCATCTCGTAGCCGCCGGCGAAGCCGCGCTTCGGGTCGTGGCCCGACTCGTCGCGGATGATGCCGGCCATGGTCGTGCCGCGGTACATGTGCACCGGGTTCCTGAAGGCGGCATAGACCGAGCCCGTCATGTGGCGCATGTAGTTGCGCCCGACCTGGCCGGAGGAGTTGGCCAGCCCGTCCTTGAACAGGCTGGAGGCCGACAGCAGCAGCAGGCGCGGCGTCTCGATCGAGTTGCCGGCCACGCAGACGATGCGGGCCTTCTGGCGCTGCTCCTTGCCGTCCTTGTCGAAGTAGACGACGCCGGTCACCTTGCCCTTGTCGTCGTGCTCGATGCGGGTGACGTGGCACTCGGTGCGCAGCTCGAAGTTGCCGGTCGCCTCGGCCTTGGGGATCTCGGTGTACAGCGTGCTCCACTTGGCGCCGCTCTTGCAGCCCTGGAAGCAGAAGCCCAGCTGCATGCAGCGGCCGCGGTCGTGGCGCGGCTGGCTGTTGATCGCCATGTTGCCGGTGTGCACCTCCTTGTAGCCCAGGCGCTTCGCCCCGGCGTGGAACACCTTGTAGTTGTTGTTGCCCGGCAGGCCCGGGATGCCGTGGGTGCGCGTGACGCCCATCTTGTCCTCGGCCTTGTCGTACCAGGGCTCGAGTTCCTGCAGCGTCAGCGGCCAGTCCTGCAGGTTGGCGCCGGCGATGTCGCCGTAGTGCGTCTTGATCCTGAACTCGTGCTCCTGGAAGCGCAGCGAGGCGCCGGCCCAGTGCGTGGTGGTGCCGCCCACCGTCTTGCAGATCCATGCCGGCAGGCCGGCGAAATCCTTCGCGACGCGCCAGCTGCCCGAGGTGGTGCGCGGATCGAGCCAGGCGAGCTGCACGAAGCTCTTCCATTCGTCGTTGATGAACGAGGCGGGCGACTGGCGCGCGCCCGCCTCCAGGCAGACGACCTTGACGCCCTTCTGGCACAACTCGTTGGACAGGGTGCCGCCGCCGGCCCCCGACCCGATGATCACGACGACCGAGTCGTCGGTCTGTTCGAACTTCGCCATGGTGGACTCCGGCTTCAGAGGTAGGGGGGCGGGCTGGCTTCGCGCGAGGGCGCCGGGAGCCACTTCAGGTCCTGGAAGCCGCGCGTGATGTAGCCGCCCTTCTCCCAGGCCGAACCCGGGTAGCCGAACACCTTGTAGGCCATGTCGTTGTCGTAGAGGGACGTGACGCACTGGCCGCGCACCGTGGCGAAGAAGGGCTGGCCTTCCATCGCCTTGACCACCTCCTTGCGCTTCTTCTCGCTCGCCTTGACGAAGCTGCCGCCGGCCGCGGCATCCAGCGCGGCGATGCCGTCGCGCAGCAGCTTCGCGGTGGCGGCGTCGGCGGCCTTGCCGTCCAGGTCCTTCGCGAGCAGCGCGTAGACGGCGTCGGGCAGCTTCTTGTGCGGGTAGAGCACGCGGCCCATCTTCATCAACGCCTCGCCCTCGGCCTGGCTGAGGGTCTTGAGCTCGACGGCCCAGACGGTGGACGGCGCCAACGCCGCCAGCACGCTGCCGGTGGCCAGCGTGCCCATCAGCACGCCCGAGCCCTTGAGGAATTCGCGCCGCGCCAGCGGCAGGTCGAGCTTGGGCACCTCGCCGGTGCCTTCGTCGCACGAAGCCTCGGCGACGCCCGCGATCGGGATCACGCGCATGGGTTGTCTCCTTCGACTGCACTGCGGCGGTGGCCCGCCGTCTGGAAACGCAGTGTGCAGCGCCGACAAGGCCCCGGGTGATAAATGGCTACATACGCGGGGAAGTCCTAGGGCGCGGCACCTGGCGCGCGTCAGTTTGTCGCGAGCGAGAGCTGCACGCGCGGCGTCCAGGCCGCGTCGTCCTCGCCCGAGGCGCGCAGCTTCGGCGCGGCGAGGAACAGGCGTTCGCTCGGCAGGCCCTGCGCCACCAGCGCGTCGCGCACCGCCAGGCCGCGCTGCAGCGCCAGCTCGCGCATCGCCTCGCTCGTGACCACGGTGCGTGCGCGCAGCAGTGCCTCCATCTCCGGCTCGGGAATGTCCTTGGCGAAGCCGAGCGCGTTGCGCGGCTTGTTCGGCAGGTCCGCCGCCTTGTAGACCTCGCGCAGCATGCGCGAGCGGGTCGGCGCGTCGAGCGTGCTCACGGCATCGGCCTCGGCCGGCGCGCTGCCCGCGCGCAGCAGCTCGCGGCGGCGCTGCGCCAGCAGGCTCGCTTCCAGTGCCGCGCGCTGGAAGTCCTCGCGTTCGCTCACCGGGTCGGCGGCGCCGGTGACGGTCATCTTCAGCGCCTCGCGTTCGACCAGCGCCTTGGCCACCTTGGCCAGGGCGGCCTGCCCGGCCTCGGTGGGCCGCGCGGTGCCGGGCAGGAACTCGACGTGGTTCAGCTCCTCGCCGCCGCCGCCGAACAGCAGCGAAAACGGCGCCGTGATCGCCTTGACCAGCAGGTTGCCGATCACCTTCAGCACGATGCCGAACACGCTGAACTGCGGGTCGTTGATCGAGCCGCTGATGGGCAGGTTGATGTCGATCACGCCGTGGCGGTCCTTCAGCAGCGCCACGGCCAGCAGCACCGGCAGCTTGGTCGCATCGGGCGAGTCGACCTTCTCGCCGAAGGTCAGCTGGTTCAGCACCACCTGGTTGCGCGCCTCGAGCCGGCCCTCGGGCGTGATCTTGTAGGCCACGTCCATGCTGAGCTTGCCGCGTTCGATCGCGTAGCCGGCGTACTTGCCGGCGTAGGGCGACAGCGGCGCGAGCTCCAGGTCGGTGGCCTTGGCCTGGATGTCGAGCGCAAGCGGCTGCGCGGTCGGGTTGAGCGCGCCGCGGATGTCCAGCAGCGCCGTGCCGGCGGCCCGGCCGCGCAGCTCCAGCGTGGCCATCTCGCGCGTGCCGGAGCGGAACGCGCCGAGCCGGCCGTTGAGCTGGCTCAGGTCGGCGCTGTAGTTCGGACGCACGAAGCGGTCGCTGAAGTCGACCCGTCCGTTGACGAGGTTGATGCCGCCGACCGCGATGTCGATCGGCAGCTCGTCGGCAGCGGCCGGGGCGGAGGCCGCAGCAGCCGGGGCCGGGGCCGGGGCCGAGGCGACAGCGGCCGGGGCCGAGGCAGCGCCGGCCGGCGCCGCCAGGCCGCTCAGGTTGAAGCGCCCCTGCTCGGTGATGACGAGCTTGGCGAAGAAGTCCGACAGCGTCGCCTCGCGCAGCTCGAGCGCCGGCCGGCCGCCCGGCGGCTGCTCGAAGCGCAGGCCGTCCAGCGCCAGCATCTGCCAGCTCAGCAGCTCGCTGGTGGAGGCATCGCCGGCACGCGCGCCGGCCTCGGCGCGGGTGTGCACGCGCACGTCGGCCAGGCGCAGGTCGCCGCCGGCCTTCAGCGCCAGGCCGGCCGGTTGGGCCTGCACCGAGAACTCGAGCCTGGCTCCGGCGTCGGCATGCAGCAGGCTGACACGCGCGGCCTCGCCGAAGTAGGGCTCGAACAACTGCACCGGGAAGCGCTCGAGCTTCAGGCTGCCGGCGGCCAGCAGCGGGTCAGGTGCGACGCGGCCGCTCCACTCCAGGCTGCCGAAGGGCTGCGCGGCGGCCCGGGGCTGCGCCGGCACGCCGAGGCGTGCGGCCAGCTGCACCCGGGCCGGGGCGACGCCGCGACCGCCCGGCCAGGCCAGCGACTGCAGGCGCAGCTTCAGCGCGCTCAGCTCGACCTGCACCGGATCGCCGTCGGGGCGGCCGCTGGCCAGCGCGTCGTCGAAACGCAGCCGACCGCCATCGATCGCCAGTTCGTCGAGCCGCACCCGCCAGGGCGGCGCGGCGCTCGCGGCGGCATCCGGGGCGGCAGGCGCCTCGGCCGGCGCCTGGACGGCCCAGCGCTGCACGTTCCAGCGCCCGTCGGACGCACGCTGCACCGCCACGCGCGGCTGGCTCAGCACCAGGGTGCCGAGCGCAGCGCTGCGGCCCTGCAGGTCGATCAGCGCGTCGCGCCACTGCAGCTGCGGCAGCGCGAACAGCTCGCGCGCGGCGCGGCCGCTGCCTTCGGTCAGCGCCAGGCCATCGAGCGTGGCCTGGGCCACCTTGACGGTCAGCACCGGCTCGTCGGCCTTCCACTGCGCCTGCGCCTGCAGCGCGAAGCGGCCCGACAGCGCCGGCACCAGCGCCTGCGCCACGTAGGGCGCGAAGGCGTCGAGCGCGAGCCCCTCCAGCACCAGCTCGGCCTGCGCCTCGCGCGGGCCGACGCGGCCCTCCACACGCAGCGTGCCGGCCACGGCCGCACCCTCGGCCTGCGGCCGCAGCGTGGCCGCCAGCGTGACCGGCAGGCTGCCCTGCAGCGGCCAGCGCAGCTCGCCGGCCTGCAGCGAGACGGACTCGAGCTGCAGGGCCGCCACAGGCCGCGTGAGCGCGTCGTTCCAGCGCAGGCGCGCATCGGCCAGCTCGAACCGCTCGAGCTCGACCTGCCAGGGCCTGCCCGCGTCCTCCACCGGCGCCGATGCGGCCGCGGCCGGGGCCGAGGCCGGGGCAGAAGCCGCACCGGCCTGGGCCGGCGGGGCGGCCAGCGTGGCCAGGTTCACCCGGCCCTGTTCATCGCGGCGCAGGTCGAGCTGCAGGCCGTCCACGCGGAGCTGGCCGAACACCAGCCGGCGCGCCAGCGGCTGCACGTCGCGCAGGCCGAGCTGCAGCTTCTGCCAGCCCAGCAGCGCTGCGCCGCCGGGCTCGGTGAGCGCGATGTCCGCCGCCTGCGCCGAGCCCCGCAGCAGCATGGCCGGCTCGCCGCCGCGTGGCAGCTCGAAACGCAGCGTCAGGTCGGCCGAGACCGCGCCGCGCTGCAGCGCCACCGGCAGCCCCCGCGGCAGGTAGCCGAGGTAGGGCACGAGGTCCAGGTCGGCGAAGGCGAGCTTCAGCTCGCCGCTGCGCTGCTGCGCGAACGGCGTGGCCTGCGCACCGCTGTCGAAGGCCGTGCCGTTGAGCCTGAAGGCCAGGCGCGGCTCGACCGTCACTTCCACGTGGGCGGGGATGGTCGAGACGAAGGGCAGCGTCAGCTGCAGCCCGTCGACCTGGTGCACCCGCCCGACCGGCCGGTCGTCGAAGCTCAGGCGGCCGTCGCGCAGCTGCACGTTGTAGAGCGCCAGGCGCAGCGGCTCGGCCGGTGCGGGCGGCGCGGCCGGGTCGGCGGCGAACTTCGCCAGCAGGTCGTCGAGGTCGTAGCGGCCGTCGGCCAGGCGCGCCACCTGCAGCACCGGCGCATCCACCTCCAGCGCCGACAGCACCGGCGCGCGGCGCCACAGCGAGGCGGCGTCGGCATTGACGTACAGGCGCGCCACCTGCAGCAGCGGCTGGCGGGTATCGGATGCGGGGCCGGGCGCCGGGCCGATGGCCAGGTCGGTGACGGTCAGCTCCAGGCTCCAGGGCCGCAGGTCGACCGCGCCGATCGTCACGCTGCGCCCGAGCAGCGCCGAGAGCCGGCTCTGCGCCTGCGACTTGAGCAGCGGCGGCCCGGCCAGCCAAAGCAGCGCCCACAGCAGCAGCAGCGCGGCCAGCGCGAACGCGGCGCGGCGCGGCCAGCCCTGCAGGCGCCACCGGGTTGCAGGGGGGGTGGGAGCGGTGTCGGTCACGTGTGAAGTCTGCCTCATGCCGGGCCGGCGGTCTCCCGCACAATGCGCGGCTCTCCCGCACCGCCCCATCCCCGTGAACGACCTCGTCGCCCTGCTCGGCCTCACCTCCTGGAAGCCGGTGCTCGGCATGCTGCTGCTGCCGCCGGTACCGCTGCTCCTGCTGGTGCTGCTGGGTGTGCGCCTGGTGCTGCCGCGCCGCGGGCTGGGCTGGCTGGTGGTGCTGACCGGCGTGAGCCTGCTCTGGCTCTCCTGCTGCACCGGCAGCGCGCGGCTGCTCGCGCCCTGGCTGCTACATCCGCCCGCGGCGCTGGGGCCCGAGCGCATCGAGGCGCTGCGCGAGGCGGTGCGTGCGAAGCAGCCGGTGGCCATCCTGGTGCTGGGCGGCGGCTCCAGGCGCCTGGCGCCCGAGTACGGCGTCGGCGACCTGAGCGCGATCTCGCTGGAGCGGCTGCGCTACGGCATCTGGCTGGCGCGCCAGACCGGCGCGCCGCTGGCCTTCAGCGGCGGCGTCGGCCACGGCATGCGCGACGGCGAGGCCGCGCCCGAGGCGCAGCTGGCCGCCCGCATCGCCGAGCAGGAGTTCGGCCGGCCGCTGAAGTGGACCGAGGACCGCTCGCGCGACACGCGCGAGAACGCGGCCTACGCCGTGCCGATGCTCAAGGACCAGGGCATCCGGCAGGTCGTGCTGGTCACGCACCAGGCGCACATGCCGCGGGCGCTGCGCGCGATGCAGCAGGTGGCCGGCGGCGCGCTGAGCATCGAGCCGGCGCCGGTGGGCGTGGCCCACGGCTCGTTCGCCAACGCCGCGATGTGGCTGCCCTCACGCGAGGGCTTTGCCAGCGTGCACATCGTGCTGCACGAGGCCCTCGGCCTGCTGTTCGGCGCCTGAGCCCGCGCAGGCCTCGGGCATGCAGCAGCGGCTCTGGATCAGGTCGCTGCGGGCGAACAGGTCGGCCACCCAGTCGACGAACACGCGCAGCTTGGTGCTGAGGTGCCGGTTGGGCGCATACACCACGTGGATCGGGATGGTGTCGGCACACCAGTCCAACAACAACGGCACCAGCAGCCCGGCATCGAAATAGGGCCGCGCCTGGTAGGTGGTGGTGCGCACGATGCCGAGCCCGGCCAGGCCGGCGGCGAGGTTCGCGCCCGAGTCGTTGACCGAGAGCACGTGGCGCCCGGTGAACTCGATCACCTCCTCGCCGCGCGTGAAGGTGAACGGGAACGGCTGCCCGGTGCGGTGCGAGAAGTAGTTGACCACCTTGTGGTTGCCCTCCTCGATCTCGCGCGGGTGGCGCGGCGTGCCGTGGCGCTTCAGGTAGGCCGGCGTCGCGGCGAGCACGAGGTGGAACTCGCCGATGCGGCGCGCCACCAGCGACTGGTCGAGGATCTCGCCGCCGCGCAGCACGCAGTCGACGTTCTCGCCGATCAGGTCGACCGGGCGGTCGCTGACGCCCAGGTCGATCTGGATGTCGGGGTAGCGCACGTGGAAGTCGGGCAGCGCCGGGATCAGCAGCAGCTGCCCCACCGACGCGGCCACGTCGATGCGCAGCCGCCCGCGCGGGTTGGCCTTGGCGTGCGACATGCTCGACTCGAGCTCGTCCATCTCGCCCAGGATGCGCAGCGCGCGGTCGTAGTAGGCCGCGCCGTCGGCGGTGACGGTGACGCGCCGCGTGGTGCGGTTCAGCAGCTTGGTCTGCAGGTGCGCCTCGAGCGTCTGGATCAGGCGCGTCACGGTCGGCTTGGGCAGGTTCAGCAGGTCGGCCGCCTTGGTGAAGGTGCCGGCCTCCACCACGCGCACGTAGGCCTGCATCGCGGCGAATCGGTCCATCGTCGTTCCTCCGTCTCGAAGCCGGATTGAACCGCAGAAACGCCGCCCGATTGTTGCGATGGCGGAAACAGGCCATGAGCGCCACGGCCATTTATCGGCGCGCGGGCGGCACCTATCTTCCGCCGCATCGCGATCAACGCGCCAATTCATGTCCGCCCTGCCCCATTCCGAACCCGCCTGGACCGACCGCCGCATCGAGCGGCCCGGCACCGCGCCGCTGACGCTGCGCCTGTACGGCCTCGGCCGCTGCACCCCCGGCACGCCGCTGGTGCTGCATTTCCACGCCGGCGCCTTCACCGGCGGCACGCTGGCCGAGGGCGCCACGGTGGCGCAGGCGCTCGCCGCGGCCGGCAGCGTGGTCGCCTCGCTGGACTACCCGGTCGCGCCGGCCCAGCCCTTCCCGCAGGCGCTCGAGGCGGGCCACGCCGCACTGCAATGGCTGCACGCCCAGCGCAAGGGCCTGGCCGGCCTGCGGGCGCCGCTCTACGTCGCCGGCGAGGAGGCCGGCGGCAACCTGGCCGCCGCGCTGGCGATGGTGGCGCGCGACCGCGGCGGGCCCGAGCTGGCCGGCGCGATCCTGCTCTCGCCGATGCTCGACATGTGCGTCGCCACCGCCTCGCAGCGCGATGCCCACAACGGCCCGGTCGGCTGCCGCTGGGCCGACGGCTGGCGCGCCTACCTGTCGCGCGCCGACGACGCGGTGCATCCCTATGCCGTGCCGGCGCGCGCGCTGCGCCTGGCCGGCCTGCCGCGCACCCTGCTGATCAGCGCCGCGGACGACCCGCTGCGCGACGAGACCCTGGCCTTCGCCCAGCGCCTGCGCGGCGCCGGCATCGCCGCCGAGGCGCAGCTGCTGCCCGGCCCGACCGGCTGGCCCGGCAGCTACCGCGACGCCTCGCCCGCCTGGGCGTCGGCACTGCACGCACCACTGCATTCGTTTCTTCACTCCGATTCCTCACGAGGGAGCACCGCATGACGACGACCAAGAACTTCTCGCTGTTCAAGCCCGGCCCGCTGGTCGCGGCCCTCTTGCTGACCACCGTGGCCGCCGTGCCGGCCGTGCTGCTCGGGCTGTCCGGTGGCAAGGCCGAGGCCACCCCGGCGGCCGCGGCGCCGGCCGGCGTGCCGGTCTCGGTGGCCACCGTGCAGGCCAGCCCGGTCGCTGCCTGGGACGAGTTCTCCGGCCGGCTCGAAGCCGTCGAGCATGTCGAGCTGCGCTCGCGCGCCGCCGGCACGGTGCAGGCGGTGCACTTCCGCGAAGGCGCGCTGGTGCGCCAGGGCGAGCTGCTGTTCACCATCGACCCGGCGCCCTACGCCGCCGCACTGGAGCGCGTGCAGGCGCAAGTGGCCGCGGCCCAGGCCCGGCTCGACCACACGAAGAACGAGCTCGAGCGCGCCAAGCGCCTGTGGGAAGAGCGCGCCATCGCGCAGCGCGAGTTCGACGAGCGCCACAACGCCTGGCGCGAGGCCGACGCGCAGCTGCGCTCGGCGCAGGCGGCCGAGCAGTCGGCCCGACTGGACCTGGGCTACACCCAGGTGCGCGCGCCGATCGCCGGGCGCATCGGGCGCGTCGAGGTGACGGTGGGCAACCTGGTCGCGGCCGGCCCGGGTGCGCCGGTGCTGACCACGCTGGTCTCGGTGAGCCCGATCTATGCCAGCTTCGACGCCGACGAGCAGTCGGTGCTGCGCGCGCTCGGCGAGCTGCGCAGCGCCGGCGCGCGCACGGCGATCGAGCGCATCCCGGTGCAGATGGAGATCGGTCCACGCCAGGTCGAGGGACGGCTGCAGCTGATCGACAACCAGGTCGACACCCGGAGCGGCACGATCCGCGTGCGCGCCGTGTTCGACAACCCGGACGGCCGGCTGATCCCGGGCCAGTTCGCGAAGCTGCGCATGGGCCAGCCGCAGGCCGCCACGGCGCTGCTGGTCAACGAGCGCGCCGTCGGCACCGACCAGAACAAGCGCTTCGTGATGGTGGTGGGCGCCGACAACAAGGCCGCGTGGCGCGAGGTGAAGCTCGGCGGCGCGTTCAACGGCCTGCGTGTCGTCACCGAGGGCCTGCAGCCCGGCGAGCGGGTGGTCGTCAACGGGCTGCAGCGCGTGCGGCCCGGGGCGCTGCTCGCGCCGAAGGAGGTGGCGATGGATGCCAAACCCGAGGTGACGGCCAAGAGTGCCGCGCCCAAGCAGTCGTGAGGTCGCGATGAACCTGTCCAAGTTCTTCATCGACCGGCCGATCTTCGCCGGCGTGCTGTCGCTGCTGATGTTCCTGGCCGGCCTGATCGCGCTGCGCGGCCTGCCGGTCTCGGAGTACCCCGAGGTGGTGCCGCCGACGGTGGTGGTGCGCGCGGTGTACCCGGGCGCCAACCCGAAGGTGATCGCCGAGACGGTGGCCACGCCGCTGGAGGAAGCGATCAACGGCGTCGAGGGCATGCTGTACATGGCCAGCCAGGCCACGACCGACGGCGTGATGACGCTGAACGTCACCTTCGCGCTCGGCACCGATCCCGACAAGGCGCAGCAGCTGGTGCAGAACCGCGTGGCGCAGGCCGAGCCGCGCCTGCCCGAGGAGGTGCGCCGCACGGGCGTCACCACGGTGAAGTCCTCGCCCGACTTCATCATGGTCGTGCACCTGGTCTCGCCCAACGAGCGCTACGACATCACCTACCTGCGCAACTACGCCGCGCTGCACCTGAAGGACCGCCTGGCGCGCCTGAAGGGCGTGGGCCAGGTGCAGATGTGGGGCGGCGGCGACTACGCGATGCGCGCCTGGCTCGACCCGCACAAGATGGCCGAGCGCGGCCTGGCGGCCGGCGACGTGGTGCGTGCGATCCGCGAGCAGAACGTGCAGGCCGCCGCCGGCGTGGTGGGCGCCTCGCCGGGCCTGCCCGGCGTGGACCTGCAGCTCTCGATCAACGCCCAGGGCCGGCTGAAGTCGGAGGAGGAGTTCGGCGACATCATCGTCAAGACCGGCTCCGACGGTGCGGTGACGCGCCTGCGCGACGTCGCCCGCCTGGAACTCGGCGCGAGCGACTACTCGCTGCGCTCGCTGCTGGACAACAAGCCGGCGGTGGCCACCGGCGTGTTCGCCGCGCCGGGCTCGAACGCGATCGAGATCGCCGACGCGGTGCGCGCGACGATGCAGGAGCTGAAGAAGACCATGCCCGAGGGCGTGGACTACGAGATCGTCTACGACACCACGCAGTTCGTGCGCGCCTCGATCGCCTCGGTGGTGCAGACGCTGCTGGAGGCCGTCGCGCTGGTGGTGCTGGTCGTGATCCTGTTCCTGCAGACCTGGCGCGCCTCGATCATCCCGCTGCTGGCGGTGCCGGTGTCGGTGGTCGGCACCTTCGCGGTGATGCACCTGGCGGGCTTCTCGATCAACGCGCTGAGCCTGTTCGGGCTGGTGCTGGCGATCGGCATCGTGGTCGACGACGCGATCGTGGTGGTCGAGAACGTCGAGCGCAACATCGAGGCCGGGCTGTCGCCGCGCGAGGCGACCTACCGCGCGATGCGCGAGGTCTCCGGACCGATCATCGCGATCGCGCTGGTGCTGGTGGCGGTGTTCGTGCCGCTGGCCTTCATCACCGGGCTGACGGGCCAGTTCTACCGTCAGTTCGCGCTGACCATCGCGATTTCGACGGTGATCTCGGCGATCAACTCGCTGACGCTCTCGCCGGCGCTCGCCGCGCTGCTGCTGAAGGCGCACGGCGCGCCCAAGGACGCGCTGACGCGCGGCATGGACCGCGTGTTCGGCGGCTTCTTCCGGCTCTTCAACCGGGGCTTCGTGCGCGGTGCCACGGCGTACCGCGGCGGCGTCAGCCGGGCGATCGGCCGAAAGGCCGTCATGTTCGCGCTCTACCTCGGCCTGGCGGCGCTGACGGCGGGGCTGTTCCGCACCCTTCCCGGCGGCTTCGTGCCCGGGCAGGACAAGCAGTACCTGATCGGCTTCGCCCAGTTGCCTGACGGCGCGACGCTCGACCGCACCGAGGACGTGATCCGCCGCATGGGCGAGATCACGCTCAAGCAGCCGGGCGTGCAGCATGCGGTGGCCTTCCCGGGGCTGTCGATCAACGGCTTCACCAACAGCTCGAACGCGGGCATCGTGTTCGCCACGCTCGACCCCTTCGAGCAGCGGCGCGATCCGTCGCTGTCGGCCGGGGCGATCGCCCAGGCGCTGAACCAGCAGTACGGCGCCGCGATCGAGGAAGCCTTCGTCGTGATGTTCCCGCCCCCGCCGGTGCAGGGCCTGGGCACGACCGGCGGCTTCAAGCTGCAGCTGCAGGACCGCGGCTCGCTCGGCTACGAGGCGATGGACGCGGCCGTCAAGGCCTTCATGGCCAAGGCCTACCAGACGCCCGAGCTGGCCGGCCTGTTCTCGAGCTGGCAGGTCAACGTGCCGCAGCTGTATGCCGACATCGACCGCACCAAGGCGCGCCAGCTCGGCGTGGCGGTGACGGACGTGTTCGACACGCTGCAGATCTACCTCGGCAGCCTGTACGTGAACGACTTCAACCAGTTCGGCAAGACCTACACCGTGCGTGTGCAGGCCGACGCGCCGTACCGGGCGCGGGCCGAGGACGTCGGCGCGCTGAAGGTGCGCTCGGCCTCGGGCGAGATGGTGCCGCTCGCGGCGCTGCTGAAGGTGCAGCCGAGCTTCGGGCCCGAGCGCGCGATGCGCTACAACGGCTTCCTCTCAGCCGACATCAACGGCGGCCCGGCGCCGGGCTTCAGCTCCGGCCAGGCGCAGGAGGCCATCGAGCGCAT
The DNA here is from genome assembly GCF_004011805.1 of Piscinibacter defluvii. Lineage (GTDB taxonomy): Bacteria > Pseudomonadota > Gammaproteobacteria > Burkholderiales > Burkholderiaceae_C > Piscinibacter > Piscinibacter defluvii. The sequence continues at coordinate 12,241 of NZ_RCHJ01000022.1, read as the reverse complement.
CGCGGCCGAGACACTGCCTCCGGGCATCGGCTTCGAGTGGACCGAGCTCACGTACCAGGAGATCCTGGCCGGCAACTCCGCGGTGTGGGTGTTCCCGATCGCGATCCTGCTCGTGTTCCTGGTGCTGGCCGCGCTGTACGAGAGCCTGACGCTGCCCGCGGCGATCATCCTGATCGTGCCGATGGGGCTGCTGGCCGCGCTCACCGGCGTGTGGCTCGCCGGCGGCGACAACAACATCTTCACCCAGATCGGGCTGGTGGTGCTGGTGGGCCTGTCGGCGAAGAACGCGATCCTGATCGTCGAGTTCGCCCGCGAGCTCGAGTTCGCCGGCAGATCGCCGGTGCAGGCGGCCATCGAGGCGGCGCAGCTGCGGCTGCGGCCGATCCTGATGACCTCGCTGGCCTTTGTGATGGGCGTGATTCCGCTCGCCTTCTCCACCGGCGCCGGCGCCGAGATGCGCCAGGCCATGGGCATCGCGGTGTTCGCCGGGATGATCGGCGTGACCGCCTTCGGCCTGTTCCTGACCCCCGTGTTCTACGTGCTGATGCGCCGGCTGGCCGGCAACCGGCCGCTGAAGCAGCACGGCGAAGTGCCGCACCTGGAAGGCTTCGCCGGCTCGTCGGTGCAGCCGCAACCGGCCGCGCCGCTCGCCCGTCATGAATGAGACCCGTGCCATGAAGAACCGAACGACCCGCTTCACCCTCGCCCCGCTGCTCGCGCTGCTGGTGCTGGCCGGCTGTGCGACGACCCCGGCGCCGCTGCCCACGCTGCCCGAGCTGCCCGCGGCCTTCGCCGAGGCGCAGGGCGCCTGGACCACCACGGCCCCCGCCGAGGCGCAGCCGCGCGGCAGCTGGTGGAAAGCCTTCGGCGACCCGACGCTCGACGACCTGGTCACCCGCGCCGAGGCCGGCAACACCAGCCTGCAGACAGCCGCGGCGCGCCTCGCCCAGGCCCGCGCCCTGCTGCGCGCCACCGATGCGCAGCGTGCGCTGCAGCTGGGGGTGGGCGCGAGCGCTGACCGCAGCGCCCAGCCGGGCCTGGGGGTGCCGCCCGGCACCGTGCTGTCGGCCGGTGCATCGCTCGCCTACGAGCTCGACCTGTTCGGCCGCCTCGCCAAGGCGAGCGACGCCGCGGCACTCGACGCCCAGGCACGCGAGGCGCTGCTGCAGAGCACGCGGCTGCTGGTGCAGGCCGAGGTGGCGCAGGCCTACTTCGCGCTGCGTGCGCTGGACGACGAACGCACCCTGGTGCGCGACACCGTCGAGGCCTACCGCGACACGCTGCGCCTGACCGAGCGGCGCGTGGCCGCCGGCGACATCGCCGAGCTCGACCTGGCGCGCGTGCGCAGCGAGGTCGCCGCCACCGAGGCGGAGGCGCTGGCGCTGGACCGCCAGCGCGCCCGGCTCGAGCATGGCCTGGCGCTGCTGCTGGGCGAGCCGGCGAGTGGCTTCCGCCTCGCGCCGGCCGCCTGGCAGACGGCCCTGCCGCAGGTGCCGGCCGGCGTGCCGAGCACGGTGCTGGCGCGCCGGCCCGACGTCTCGGCGGCGCAGAGCAGCCTGCTGGCGGCGCAGGCACGGGTGGGCGTCGCGCAGGCGGCCTGGTTCCCGAACCTGTCGCTCACCGCGGCGGGGGGCTTCGCCTCGCCGGAGTTGTCGGACCTGTTCCGCTGGTCGGCGCGCGCCTGGAGCGTCGGCGCGCTGCTGTCGCTGCCGATCCTGGACGGCGGCCGGCGCGAGGCCGGTGTCGCCAGCGCCCGCGCCGAGCTGGACGCCGCGCTGGCCGGCTACCGCGAGCAGGTGCTGGTGGCCTTCCGCGACGTCGAGGACGAACTCGCCGCGCTGCGCCTGCTCGACGAGCAGGGCCGGGCGCAGGCGCGTGCCGTCGAGTCGGCGCTGCGCGCGACGGGGCTCTCGGAGACGCGCTGGCGCAACGGCCTGGTCAGCCAGCTCGAGCTGCTCGACGCGCGCCGCAGCGAGCTGCGCAACCGCCGCCAGGCGCTGGCGGTGCGCGCGGCGCAGTACCAGAGCACCGTCGGGCTGATCCGGGCGCTGGGCGGCGGCTGGGGTGAGGGCCGGGCCGGGGCCTGACCGTTCCTACAAATGAAACGAAGCATTGGCTGGCGGGACATTTTTCTGTCGAGCTTGGGCCACTAGATTCGTCGCATGGACAAGAAGATGTTGAAGGAGCCTGCGATGAAGGCGATCCACCTGACGGGTCTGGCGGCGCTGACCGCCCTGATCGGCTTTGCCGCCTCGGTGGCCTGGGCCGGCGACGAGCGCACCGAGCTGCGTGTGGCCGAGAGCGTGCGCTGCGCCTGCCTGGTGCAGGGCAACGTGGCCTGATCGGCGAGGCGACGACGATGCGCAAGTCGCTGGTCGAGCTGCTGGTGGGCCTGGCGCTGGTGGCGGCCTGGGTGGCCGTGGCCGCGCAGGCCGAGCGCAGCCAGCGGCTCGGTTCAGGCCCCGTCGCCGAGCTCGAAGGCCGGCGGCTGGCGGCCGTCGATGTCGGTGAAACCGTAGTGCCGGGCCAGCTCGGCGACGCTCGGCACGGTGCCGCTGCGACCGAGCACCTGCGCGTCGGCGGCGAGCGCCGCGACCGCGCGCCCCAGGTAGCGCGGTGACTCGGTGCGCGCGAGCGCCGGCACCTCGTGCCAGTGCGCTTCGTCGGTCTGGTAGGCCGCGAGCACGAATTCCGTGCGCATCCAGCCCGGCGAGAGCGCCAGCGAGGCCACGCCGTAGGGCCTGAGTTCCTCGGCGAAGGCGTAGGCCAGGCGCACCAGCGCCGCCTTGGCCAGGTCGTAGTACAGGTTGCCGCGCAGGTAGCGGCCACTGTCCCAGAAGGTGGTGCCGACGATGAGCCCGTGGCGCTGCGCCACGAACAGCGCCGCCGCCGCGCGCGCGGCCAGCAGGTGGTAGCGCACGCCGCGGTCGATCATCGAGTCCCAATGTGCCAGCGGGTGCTCCCAGAACGGCCGCTCGAACACGCCGTCGAAGCTCTCGTGCCCGCCCCAGGCGTTGTTGACCAGCAGGTCGAGCCGGCCCTGCTCGCGCTGCACCCGCTCGAACAGCGTGCCCACCTGGGCCTCGTCGCCATGGTCGCAACGCACCGCGATGCCCTGCCCGCCGGCCGCGCTCACCTCCTCGGCGGTCTGCTCGATCGAGCCGGGCAGGCGCGCGCCCTGCTGCAGCGCGAGCAGCTGCTCGTAGCCGCGCGCCGGCTCGGCCCGGGTGCTGCGGGCGCTGACGTAGACGGTGGCGCCGGCGGCGCCGAGTTCGACCGCGATGCCGCGGCCGGCACCGCGGCTGGCGCCGGTGACGACGGCCACGCGGCCGGCCAGGGGACGTTCGGACGAGGGGGAGGCATTCATCGCGGGGCTCGTGGAGTCGACAGGGGTGCCACGCTAGCCCTCGCTCAGCCGGCTGTCTTGGAAGAACGCGAAACCGAGCGCCCGGCGAACGCGCCCGGCGACAGCCCGCACAGCGCGCGGAACTCGTTGGCCAGGTGCGCCTGGTCGTAGTAGCCATGCGCCGGCGCCAGCTCGGCCCAGGGCAGCGGCTGCGGCCGGCGCAGCGCGCGCAGCAGCGCCTGCAGCCGCGCCAAGCGCGCGGCGGTTCGCGGCGACAGGCCGACATGCTCGCGGAACAGCTGCTGCAGGCGGCGCTCGCCCAGCCCCAGTTCGTCGGCGAGCGCCCGCAGCGGCCGAGCGCCGGCGCCGGCCGCGATCGCCCGTGCCGCGGCCGCCACCGCCGGCGGCGCCGCGCGCGCGCCACGGCGTGCCCGCAACAGCGCCTGCAGCAGCGCGGCGCGGGCCGCGTCGCCGCGCGCCAGCGCCACCCGCTCGGCCAGGTCGCGGCCCGCGGTGCCCCACAGATCGTCCAGTGCCAGCACGCGGCCGGTCAGGTGGTGCGCCGGCACCCCCAACAGCGCGGCGGCGGCGCCGGGCTGCAGCGTGGCGGTGAGACCGTGCATCGCGCCCTGCAGGGTCACCAGCGCCGGGGCCGGCCAGGGGCCGATCACCTCGGCATGCGGCCGTTCGCCCAGGTGCACGGTCAGCCGCACCGCGCCGTCGGGCAGCACGCGCTCGACCAGCGACTGCCCCGGCGCGAGCGTCTCGCGGTAGAGCAGCAGGTGGGCCAGCGTGTCGCGCAGCGCCGGCGCGACGGCGAAGCCGCTCATCGTGTGTGCCGGCGTGTCGGACTCGGGTCCGGCCAGCGGGTCCTCCGGCAGGCGCAGGTAGAGCCGCTGCACGCGGTCATCGGCGCACTCGGCGGCGGCGAGAATCGGCGCTCCCATCCCGCGAGCCTAACGGCCCCCGCCCCATGACCGAAGCCATCGTCGCGGTATTCCTCGTCGTCTACCTCGGCATGATCCTGGGCGGCCTGCCCTTCCTGCAGCTCGACCGCACCGGCATCGCGCTGCTCGGCGCGATCGCGCTGATCGGCATGGAGGCGCTCACGCTCGAGGAGGCCGCGCGCTCGATCCACCTGCCGACGCTGATCCTGCTGTTCTCGTTCATGGTGGTCTCGGCGCAGATGCGCCTGGGCGGCTTCTACGACCTGGTGACGCGGCGCCTGGCCGCCCTGCCGCTCGGCCCGGCGGCGCTGCTCGGCGCGCTGATCGCGGTGGTGGCGGCGCTGTCGGCGGTGTTCAGCAACGACATCGTCTGCCTGGCCGTCGCGCCGGTGCTGATCGACGCCTGCCGGCAGCGCCGCATCGCGCCGCTGCCCTACCTGCTGGCGCTGGCCTGCGCGGCCAACATCGGCTCGGCCGCGACGCTGATCGGCAACCCGCAGAACATGCTGATCGGCGAGACGCTGAAGCTCTCGTTCGCGGGCTACTTCCTGGAGGCGATCGTGCCGGTGCTGGTGGGCCTCGCGCTGACCTGGGCGCTGATCGCCTTCGCCAGCCGCGGCCACTTCGCCGGCGCGCCGGATGCGCCCGCTCCCGAGGCGACGCGCGGCGACGTGCCGAGCGACCTCTGGCAGACCACCAAGGGCCTGGCGGTCGCCTTCGGCATCGTCGGCTGCTTCGTCTTCACGCCGTGGCCGCGCGAGGTGGTGGCGCTGACCGGCGCCGGGCTGCTGCTGATGAGCCGCAAGCTGCACTCGCGCGACATGCTCGGCCTGATCGACTGGGAGCTGCTGGTGCTGTTCATGGGCCTGTTCATCGTCAACCACGCGCTGCAGAAGACCGGCCTGCCAGCCACCGTGGTGGCCGACCTGGCGGCCGCCGGCGTGCCGCTCACCGAGCTGGCGCCGCTGGCCGGTGTGAGCTTCGTGCTCTCGAACCTGGTCTCCAACGTGCCGGCAGTGATGCTGCTGCTGCCCAGCGCGACGCACCCGCTGGCCGGGCCGACGCTGGCGCTGGTGAGCACGCTGGCGGGCAATCTGTTCATCGTCGGCAGCATCGCCAACATCATCGTGGTCGACGCCGCCGCGCGGCGCGGCATCACGATCGACTGGCGCACCCATGCGCGCATCGGCATCCCGGTGACGCTGGCGAGCCTGGCCGCCAGTGCCGCCTGGCTGGCCTGGCGCGCCGGCTGATCAGCGCGGCGCGGGCTTGGCCAGCGTCTCGGCCACGACGCCGGCCAGCTCCACGTACATCGGCCGCGTCAGCAGCCGCGCCACGCCGCTGGCCAGCAGCGCAGTGGCCATCAGGCTGAGCACCATCGCGTGGCCCGAGACCATCTCCATCACGATGATGAACGCGGTGATCGGGCCCTGCGTGGTCGCGGCCAGGAAGCCGACCATGCCGAGCGCGATCAGCGGGATCGCCGCCTCGCCGGCGAGGCCGGCCAGCGCCGCCACGTCGTGGCCGAGCCCGGCGCCGATGGCCAGCGACGGCGCGAACACGCCAGCCGGCACGCCCGACCAGGCCGACAGCCAGGTGGCGCAGAACTTCATCAGCGTGTAGAGCGGCGGCACCTCGGCCGTACCCTCGAGCAAAGCGCGGGTGGCGGCGTAGCCGGCGCCGGCGGTGCTGCCGTCCGAGGCCAGGCCGATCAGCGCCACGCCGAACGCGCAGGCCGCCGCGAAGCGCAGCGGCGCGGCGCGGCGCCAGCGGCTGACGCGGTCGGGCAGGCCGCGCGCAGAGGCCACCAGCAGGCGCGCGAACAGCCCGCCGGCCAGCCCGGAGGCCAGCGCCACGCCGAGCCCGGGCAGCAGCAGCTGCCAGTCGAGCTGCTGCACACGCAGTTCGCCGAAGTAGCTCAGGTTGCCGAACACCGACACCGCCACCAGGCCCGACAGCACGATGCAGGCGATCACCAGCCCGCTGTGCGTCATGCTGCGCCGGCGCGACAGCTGCTCGATCGCGAACACGATGCCGCCCAGCGGCGTATTGAACGCGGCGGCGATGCCAGCGGCCGCGCCGGCCACGATCAGGTCGTGCCCGTCGACGCCGGCGCGCTCGGACAGCCAGCGCTTCGCATGCAGCATCACGCCGGCGCCGACCTGGACCGTCGGGCCCTCGCGGCCGATCGACAGGCCAGCCATCAGCCCGGCGCAGACCAGGCCGATCTTGTGCATCGACAGGCGCAGCGAGACCAGCGCGCCACGCGCCGACTCGGGCGTGTCGTCGTCCAGCGCCAGCACCACCTGCGGCACGCCCGAGCCCAGTGCGCCGGGTGCGAAGCGGCGCGTGAACCACAGCACCGCGACCGCCAGCGCCGGTGTCCAGGCAAGCGCGATCCAGGAGCCCAGCGGCGTCGCGCCAGCCACCCAGTCGAAGGCACGGCTCGCGGCGTCGGCCAGCAGCGTGAAGCCAACCACCACCGCGCCGGTCAGCGCGGCGAAAAGCAGCACCACGGCGCGGTCGATCCAGCGCGCACCGCCGGACAGTTCGTCCTTCAGGTTGCGCCAGAAGTCGGGCTCGTGGTCGTGCATTCAGGCCTTCCGTTGCCCGGCCTGAGCGGCCCGTTGCAGCACCGCCTCGATCTCGCGCACCAGCAGCGCCAGCGTCGCCTCCCAGTCGGCGTTGCCGATCGCGATCGCCTGGCGGCGCAGCAGCGGCGCCAGGTCCTCGGGCAGCTCGTCGGGGTCGGGCAGCCGGGCCCCTTCCACCAGCAGCGGAAACACCGCCTGGCCGCCCTTCAGCAGCGCGGCAATCTCGGCGCGCACCACGTCCTCGGCCTGGTGCAGGCGCGGCGTCCTGCCGTCGGCCCCGGGCCGGAGCCAGTCTCGCCCGATCACGACGATGCCGGCCCGGACGGCCGACAGGGCATCGCGGATGGTCTGGTCCCAGGCATGGCTGGGCGCGATGCCGGCCACGTCGAGGAACACGCGGCGCGAGCCGAAGTGTTCGGCCAGGTCACGCGCCACGCGGCCGGCCGCCGCCGGTGCATCGCTGCGGCGGTAGGAGACGAACACGTCGGGCGTCTGCGCCAGCGTGCCGCGCAGCAGGTTGGCCAGCGGCCCGGTGCCCACCACCCAGGGTTCGGCCAGGCGCAGGAACTGCGTACGGCTGACCCCAGGCACGGGATACCCCTCCCAGGTGCGCAGCACCTCGCGGAACAGGTCGTCGGCGTTGCCGGTCAGTCCGCCCATGAAGGGCAGCGGGAAGACCGGCTTGCCATGCGCGATGGTGCGCATCGCGATGTCGCGTGCATGCCGGCCGCCGCCCACCATCACCGCGGCGTCACAGCGATCGACGGCCTCGCGCTTCCAGGCCTCGACGTCGGGCACCGGCACGCGGCACGCCGGTGGCGCGGCATAGCCCGGCAGCGGCGCGCCGCCGCGGCGGAAGAAGCGCCAGCCGCCCAGCGTGACCTGCACGAAGCGGCCCTCGGCCGGCAGGCCGCGGGCGGCGAGCGCGGCGCAGAAGCTGTCGGCCACCCAGCGGTCCACGCCGGTGGAGTTGCCGCACACGAGGCCATAGCCGCATTCGACCAGCGTGCTGCCGATCTGCTGCGCGATCTGGCGCTTGGTCGAGCCGGTCCAGCCGGTGCCGACCACCAGCACGAACTTCGATGGGGCTGCAGCGGCGGGCATGGCGGCGCATTGTCGGCCACGCGGCCTGCGGCGCGCAAAAGGGCGAGGGCCGGCACGCCTTCGCATGCCGGCCCTCGTGTGTTGGTGGGCCCTGTAGGATTCGAACCTACGACCAACGGATTAAGAGTCCAACCTGCCACCCCGGCAATGTCGACTCAAGTCATTGTCACCGTTGAGAAAATTGAGGCCCTGGCGCCGCACGCTTTGTGCCGCAAACCGGCCGATTTGAGGCTGTTTTTTCGAAGTTGCGGCACAAATCCGTCACAGCGATTCGTGGCGGATCGGAGCCCTCTCGGACGGTCTCCAAGCCACCTCGATTTCACGCTCGAGGTACGTCGTCGCCGAGCGTCTCCACGGCCTTTGCCCACCGACGGATGGCCGCCTTCAGACGGCGCTGCGCAGCATCGTCCAGCGGCATCGCCGACACGAGATCCAGCACCACTTCAGGCCTGACGTAGCGATGCGAAAGCATCGCCATGCAGAACTCGCGGTCCTTGTCGCGCCCTGCTGCGGCCTTCGAAATAAACAGGTCGGTCAAATCGAGGCAGTAGCCCACGCGCTGGTTGGTCGCGGCGCTCTGCACCCTGTGGACGCGGTCAATCCAGCCTCGCGGCAATATGGCGGTTTCGGGACCAACGCCTTGCGCGTAGTAGCCGTAGGTCTGGTGAAACTGCGAGCCTTCACCGATGGCGCCATCGATCCTGTCGGCGAGTTCGGGGGCCTGCAGCGGATAGATGTCCGCTTCGGCCGACATCGTGAAGACCTCGGGCGGATTCGGGACCGGACCCAGTATCGATTGGCTGCCGACGATGATGAACTCGTACTGATCCGTCACGTCCGCGCTGGCGCGGATGATGTGTTCGAGTTCGTCGCGGGTCATGCCTATGCGTTTGGTTCGGAATCACCCAGCACGACGCCCTTTCGCAGCTTGCCGACCTGGTCCAGCACGCCCTGACGCACCTGTGCCGGGAGCACGGCCGTCAGTGGCGATGCCTGGCGAAGCTCCTGCGCCCGCCGCGTTCGCCCCAGCACCTTGCGCCACTTCGCGCCGCGAAGAATCTCTCGCCACTCCTGCCACAAGCCCATCGAACGTGAGTTGCCGGATGCCAGCCAGCGATCCAGCGTGCCCTGGGCCTGGTGCAGGAACTCGGGCTCCGAGCGGGCCAGTCGAATGGCTTCCTCGTGCAGCGCCAGGCTTTGAAGATCCTGGACTTGATGGCGGGTGTCGTCGGTGGAGACGGTCACCTGCACAACCGGGCGGGCGCGCTTGGACCTGGCCGCTGCCGTCCCCGGCGGCCCAGGCTGCAATGCGTCGCCGGCCAACAAGGCCAGTTCACCGCTGATGCCGAGTACCGACATGACGCGCAGGTAGGTTCCGATGGCCGGGCCCGGATCGCCCGATTCGACCGAGCTCAGCGTGGTGCGGGAGATGCCGGCACGCTTGGCCATCTCTACCGTGCCCAGGCCCTGGGCCTTGCGCAGGCGCTTGAGCCGATCGCCGAGCTGCAGCAGCAACTGACGCTCGAGGAGCACGGTACTGTCAGGTCCGTTCATTTGTCCAGAATAGTAGTCAAAGACAGATACCTTGTCCAGTTAAGCCATCAATCAGTTCGACCCCGGGGTTGTGGCTGGACATCCTCAACCGCCTCAGTGTCGGGGTGTCCTTCGGCAGGTGAACGGGCCGAAGCGCTCCGCCTACTGCCGAAAATTCGATCAGGTCGAATGCGAGTGACGACCGGCATCGGCGACCTTCCGTGCCGGTGCTTTGAACACGTTCTTCTGGTTCCACTCCAAGAAAGGCGGCGCCGGCCGCATGTCAACCTGCTGCGGCGCCAGCAGGCGCTGCCCGTGGTGCCGCAACTCACCTTGCTGGCTGCGGTCTCCGGCCATCGCGTGTTGGCTGAAGATGACCCGGTGCTCAGCGGGCTCGACCGTGAACGCGCCCAGGTCGAACAGCTTGTGGTGCAGCGCGCACAAGGCCAGGCCGTTGGGTTCGATGTCGGGACCGCCGACGTGGTGCCACTGAATGTGGGCGGCTTCTAGGCCCGCGCTCACATGGCCGATGCGCAGGTCGAAGCCGCAGACGCAGCAGCGGTACTCGTAGGCGCGCAGCACCCGTTCGCGGAAGCCGGGGTCGCGCCTGCGGCGTTCAGCTGTGCCATAGGCCGGCACGTCCGGTTCGCTGGCCAAGTGCGCCACCGGGCGGTCCAGGTCCAGCCCGACAGCGGCGGCGATGTCGGCATGAAGCGTTGCGGGGAAGTAGGCTTCCAGGACGCGTGCCGCCACGGCTTCCAGCAGGCCGGGAACCTTGCGAAGGGCCTCGTCCACCTGCGGCGGAAAGCCGCCCTGCACGTGATGCGTCCGCAGTTCACCCAGGTTGGGCGTGGCACCGGCCGGACGGGACAGCATCTCACGGGGCCCGTTCAGATCCCACAGCGCACCCTGGCCATCCGTGGCGAGGTGCCAGAACGGGTAGTGGCGCGACTTTGCGGCACCGCTGGGGCCGAACTCGGCCAGCAGCGCTTGCAGCGAACCGTCGATGGCGGCGAACTCCACGAGCCGCGGCTCATCGTGCTGCACGCGGGCCAGCGCCAGCAGGATCAGCAGCGGCTTGTGCGGGGCATACACACCGGCCCGCTGGGCGCGCCGGATGTTGTCGAAGGTCTCCAGGACCTGCGCGGCCGTCTTCATCTCAAACTGGCTCACCGCCACGAGCAGACCAGTAGTCGGCACGCTCCGGAAAGATCCACCGCACACCACCGCGCGGATCGACCTGGTCGCCGTTGTAGCGCGGGATCAGGTGCACATGCAGGTGTGGCACGGTCTGCCCGGCAGCCGGGCCATCGTTGATGCCAATGTTGTAGCCATCGGGGTGCAGCGACTGGTCCAGGTCGCGTCGTGCCACGTCGAGCAACTCGAAGACGGCGTCGCGCTCGGGTGGCTCAAGCTCGAAGAAGCTCCCTACGTGCCGGCGCGGCAGCACCAGCGTATGGCCGCGCGACACAGGGTAGGCATCCCGGATGACCACAACGAATTGGTTGGCATGCACGATCCTGGCGAGTGGCAAGGTGCAGAACGGGCAGTCGGTGGCAGCAGGCGTCGACATGGGCGGTCAAGCGTAACTCAGCGACGAGCGCGGCTCGAACCCAGGTAGACCGATGTGATCTGGGTTCTGGAATGCCCGAGGGCCTCCGAGACTTGGCGCCGCGCCGCCAAGTCGACGGCAGCATCCGCGCGCTCGCCAGTCGCCACCGGCGGCGCCACGCCCGTCTCGGCCTCGTAGCGCTCGGCCGCATAGCCATGCCGCAGGCCATGCGCCGTCACGCCAAGCATGGCCTTGGTCAGGCCGAACAACTCCATCACGTAGCGCTGGTGCCGGATGGCCCGGACGAGCTGGTAGCGTGGGTCGCTGAGGCTGTCGTTCTCGCCGGGCGCCACGCGGCGGGCGTGCTCGATCGCGGCAAGCTGTGTCGGCGTGACCACGGGCACGTAGCGCAGCCGGCCGCCCTTGGTGCCGCGCCGCAGCTGCAGGTATTCCGCCAAGCCGGCAGCCGCCTTGCCGGCCTGGGCCGCGGTCACGATGTCCTGGTGGGGGCGGAGCATCACCGCTTCCTTGCAACGCAGGCCGAACTCTTTCATCAGCTTGATCTGCACGGCCACGCGCTCGTCGAACTCGGCAACGGCCGCGATCACGTCCTCCGGCGCTACGCCGTTGTTGTCCCAGGCCTTGCTGTGCTTCGTCACATAGCTGCGGCGGTACAGGGTCTCATCGCTGATGTAGGCGCTGATCGGCAGCACCAGACCGGGCTTGCCGATCCAGCCTGCGAAGGTGCGCAGGTAGCTGTGCGCCTTCTGGATGGCGGAAGGTCCGAGCTGGCCGGCCTTGGCGCGCCGTTCGATGTCTGCGAACAGGAATCGCACATGCCGGTCGCCAAGCGAGCGCGGGTCGGGCTTGAAGCTCTTGATGTCGTTGTGCTCCAGGTAGTGGAAGGCGCGGTAGATGTACTGCCGTCGGTCTTCCATGGTGTCGTGGGAGACACCCTTGTCCTTGATCGCGTGGCGGAAGTTGTTCTGGACGAACAGCGCATTCAGGACGAAGCCTCGCCTGCCGGTTTGAAGCGGCAGGGTGCGCAGGTTGACGGTGCGCGGGTCGAGGTCACGCATGGTGGTGCTCCGTGTGGGTAGGTTCGTGCGGCACCGTCCCGCCGGTGCCAGGCGCATTCAGGGTTCGCGCTTGCCGCCATCGGCAT
>NZ_RCHJ01000021.1 GCF_004011805.1 Piscinibacter defluvii | reverse complement strand
GACCAGGCGGAGGCAGCGGAGGCCTACACCAAGGCCTTGTCGACGCTCCGGGCGCAGACTGAGGACGCGGCGCGCGCCCTGACGCTGAAGCTCGCGCCGGCACTGGCCGAGGTGCTGAAAGGCTTCAACACCGGCGGCATCCGCGGCGCTGGAGACGCGATCGGCGAGCTGATCGGGCTCGGTTCAGCGTACTACGAAGGCAAGGCGCTTGGCCGGCTCAAGTCCGACCTCAAGGACCTTGAGGCACAGGCAAAGCGGCTGCGCACCGTGGTCCGCATCTCGCCGACAAGCCCGCTCGCGGCCGAGCTCGAGCAGGTAGAGGCACAGATTGCGCAGCGAACCGAGGCGATCGCGGCGGCCCGGGCCAAGTACCTGCGTCTGACGGATGGCAGCGCCGGCGGCGGCCGGGGCTTCGTGAACCCGGAAGCGGTGAAGCCCTCCCTTCCCGACCTCGGCGAGCTCGAGCGCCAGGGCAAGGCAGCCGAAGCGGCGGCGAGGTTCTATGCCGACCTGCGGACCAGCATCGCCGGCAAGCGCGGCGAGGCCGAGGCCGAGCTCGCCGGCGGCGAGAAGCTCAGCAGCGCCCAGCAGTTCGCGCTCGGTGTCGTGCAGAAGCTGGCCGGCGCCGAGGTGGCGCTGTCGGACGCGCAGAAGCGCGCGGCCGCCGCGGCGCTCGAACAGTACCTCGCCACGGCTGCCACGATCGAGCAGCGGCGGGACCAGCGCGCGGCCGCTGAGGCGCTCGCGAAGTCGGAGCGCGAATCGTCCGAGGCACTCGACCGCCAGGCCGAGGCGCGCCTCTCGGCGAACGCATTGCTTCGCGAGCAGATCGAGGTGATCGGCCTCACGGCCGACCAAGTCGACCGCCTGCGCATCGCGCGCCTCGAGGAGGCGATCGCGACCGAGCGGGCCGCACTGGCAATCGCACGAGCCCGCGACGCGTCCGAGGCGCAGTCGGCCGGCGGGGAGCGCAATCTCCGCCTGCTCGAGGAAGAATTCCGCCTGCGGCGGGAACTGTCCGAACGCACGCGCGTGGCGGCCCAGCTCGAGCAACTGCGCACCGGTGCCGACTCGCTGGCGGGTGGCTTGGCCGGTGCCTTCGGCCGAGCGCTGACCGAGGGCGGGAAGTTCCGGGACCTTCTGACCGACATCGGCCGGATTGGTCAAGGCGTCGCGGTGCGCGTGCTGATCGAGGAGCCGCTCGCCGAGTCCCTGCGCACCACGTTCCGCGGCCTGCTGCCGGGCGCCGGCGCTGACTCTGCGACAGCATCGCAGACGGCCGCGATCGCGACGAACACCGGCGCGGTGACGACGTCGACCGGTGCGCTCACGGCGCTCACGCAGGCGGCCGGCGCGGCCGCCGCGGCTCTCGCTGCGATCAGCGGGCAGAAGGCCGCGTCGGGCTTCGCATCCTTCCTCGGCTTCGGCTCGCCTGGCGGGACGGGCCTCGAGGGGCTGTCGCCAGACGCGCTCAGCTACTTCTACCACGATGGTGGAGTGGCAGGCGCCGGCGGCCGCGCGGCACGCATGCAGGCATCGGTGTTCGCCGGTGCGAAGCGCTACCACTCCGGCGGGATCGGCGGCCTCATGCCAGACGAGGTGCCTGCGATCCTGCGCAAGGGTGAGGAGGTTATCCGGCGCGACGACCCGCGGCACCGCGCGAACGGCGGAGCCGGGCGGCCGGTCAACGTCTACGTCGAGAACCACGCCGGCGCGCAGGTGCGGGCCGAACCGACAGGCAATGGTGACGTGCGCGTGTTGGTCGAGGCAGCGGTCGCCGAGGTCGACCGGCGCATCGCCGGCGGCGGCTCGACGTACTCGGCGCTGAAGAACCGATTCGGCCTGCAGCCTGCCCTCGCGCGGCGCGGCTGAGTGTCCCGCCCCGCGCTGCAGGGACGAGACGCGGTCCGTACCATTCGCGTGTGGACCCGTGGCCTATCGCAATCGCAATGCTCGTGGGCACCTTCGCCACGCCGGCTGTGAGCTGGCCGGCGGAGCGTTGCCGTGTGGTGATTGCGACCGAGCCCGCGGGCGAGCCCGACGAATCCCTGCCACCGGAGCCACGCACCGCGCTCGACGACGAGGCGCTGCTCGCACAGCTGCAGCAGCTCGGGACAGGCAGCGTGCGCACCATCGCAGCGGCTACGGGTCGGCCGAAGTCATCCATCGGTCGCGCGCTGAAGCGCCTCGCCCGAGCGGGCTCCGTGCGCATGGAAGCCGACGGCTGGCGCAATGCGTGACACGTCACGCCGGGCGAAGTCGCCCTCCATTAACCTAGGGTATCCGCACTTCTCAGTGGCAAGGACAGTTGGTATACAGTCAGGCCATCATGTGGTGCGGTGCAGCATTTGCCGTGGTTCGGGCTCCTCGCTTGCCCATAGTGGCTTACGACCGGGGGTAGACATGGACAAAGTTAAGCTGAAGACGTTCTGGGCCGGTTACAAGCGCGGCTTCACTGCTCCAGTGTCCTTCGAGGTATCGACGCTTGAACTCCCGGCGTTCAAGTCGGTGACAATCCATCAGTTCTCACAGCGCCCGGAATCGACGGAAGCATCCATCGGCGGTCACTGGAAGCGGGTGGGGGAGTCGATTGCCACTGCCATGGACGCTTATGGCCGAACCGCGAGACCCGTCGACCAAGCAAGGGGTGAGAAGCGCTCGGGACGACGAGTTGCCGGACGTATTGGAACCAAGCAAGCCGCATAGACCGCCTCAGGTCATAGACGCTTCGTTCGAGGGGCCCCTTCCCCTTCCAGCGCATCTGCGCGAGTACAACGACATCCTTCCTGGAGCGGCTGAGCGCATCATGGCAATGGCTGAGGCCGAGCAGCGTTCTCGCCTGGCCATACTCGAACGCGAGTCATTGATTGCCACCGACCTTGCCCGTGAAGAAGCCAGGCACCAACAGCGGAGCCTGAACGGGCGGCTCAATCTCGAGGCGCTTGGGATCTGGCTCGGCGCCCTATCGTCCCTGTTCATTTTCGTCGGAGCGCTGGTTTTCGCCTACTTGGCGCCGAACGCGGGCGAAAGTGCCGCCGCGATCTTGTTGGCCGCCTTGCCGGGTATCGCCACACTCGTCGCGGCGTTTCGACGTAGGCGGACGGACGAGAGTACAGCCTCGTCATCCGATGCACCGCCGCCTTCCAAAGCAAAGCGCCGGCGGTAGGCCAGCGAGTCGGGGGCACATTTGGGGGAATCGTTCTGTCGAGTTCGGGAGAACGTCAATGATCAAGCGACTTTCGAATGATCATCCGGACGACGCTCTCCCGCCATCCCCCCATGCAGGCCGCAGCAGGCCCTCGCCAAGCCGGCGCGGTGCGTCGGCGCCGCCGACAGCTCCCTAGTTCGTTCCCACCGCTTGGGGATGTCCGTGGAATGCCGCGGGCCGAAGAATGCCTCGCATCAGCGGCCCGCCGGCCGCACGAGGAAACGACGATGGCCCGCATGTTCCGCACCGAAACCTCCGGCGACAAGGCCCTTGCGCTGCGCCAGTTGCTGCACGCCCGCGGGCTCGACGCACGCGACTTCGACATCGAGGAAGACGCCCAGTCCGGCATCAGCCAGTTGCTCGGCCTGGTGGGCGGCATCATCACGCTGCGGCGCCGCTCGACCGGCGAGATCCGCGTCTACGCCGCCGGCCCCGGCTCGGCCTGGTACGCCGCGGTGGTCTCCGACCTGGACCGCGGCTACTTCGGCAAACCCGCGCCGACGCGCGCGTTCCTGAGCCGGCATGCCCCCGGGCCGGCCGCGCTGTGGATCTGAGCGGCTGAGCGTCCTCAGCGCTTGACGTAGTAGAGGAAGGCGAGCATCGCCACCGCGCCCAGCGCGATCACCAGGCCGGCGGAGAGCCACAGCACGGCCCCGCCGCCCCCGCTCGAGCGCCGGTTGCGCCGCATCACGCGGGCGTCCGGCGGCATCGAGTAGTAGCCCGAGAGCGACGAGAACCCCGTGGACGGGACGAACTCGCTGGGTCGCTCGTCCTTCGGCTCGGCCTCCCAGTCGAACACCTGCGTGGTCTTGAAATCGTTGCGTGAACGTGTCATGCAGCGATTTTTTTCGGGCGCGTGCAACATCGCACAGCCCGTGGCCACGGGGCGACGCTTACGTTTTGAAACAAGCCGTGAACTAGTGCCCGGTTTCGGCCAGGTCGCGGTACAGGTCCATGTAGCGCGCAGCCGACCCGGCCCAGGAGAAATCCTGCGCCATGGCCGTGCGCACCAGGCGACGCCAGTCGTCCGGCCGCGACCACACCTGCCATGCCCGCTGCAGCGCGCCCTCCAGCGCCGCCGGCGTCGCGGCGTCGAACACGAAGCCGGTGGCACGCCCTTCCTGCTGCGCGGCGCCACTCGCGTCGACCACCGTGTCGGCCAGGCCGCCCACACGGCGCACCAGCGGCAGCGTGCCGTAGCGCAGGCCGTACATCTGCGTCAGCCCGCAGGGCTCGAAGCGCGAGGGCACGAGGATCACGTCCGAGCCGGCGATCAGCCGGTGCGCGAAGGGCTCGTCGTAGCCGATGCGCACCGCCACGCGCCCGGGGTGGCTGAACGCCGCGGCATTGAACGCGGCTTCGAGCACCGGGTCGCCGCTGCCCTGCAGCACCAGCTGGCCGCCCTGGCGCAGCAGGGCCGGCAGCGCGGCCAGCACCATGTCCAGCCCCTTCTGCGCCGTCAGCCGGCTGACGACGCCGAACAACGGCGTGCCCGCTTCCTCGGCCAACCCCAGCTCGCGTTGCAGCGCCGCCTTGCAGCGGGCCTTGCCGGACAGGTCGCCCGCCGCATAGCGCGCGGCGATGGCGGTGTCCTGCGTCGGGTCCCAGACGCGCCGGTCCACGCCGTTGAGGATGCCGGAGACGTCGGCCGACCGGCCGCGGATCACGCCGTCCAGGCCGCAGCCGAACTCGTGCGTGGCGATCTCGCGCGCGTAGGTGGGGCTGACGGTGGTGATGCGCCGGGCGAACTTCAGGCCGGCCTTCATGAACGAGAGCTGGCCGTGGTACTCGAGCCCGTGCGACTGCATGAAGCGCGGCGGCAGGCCGAGCTGGGCGAAGTCGTGCAGCGGGAACAGGCCCTGGTAGGCCAGGTTGTGCACCGTGAACACCGAGCCGGCCGTGGTGCCCGGATGCGCGGCCATGTAGGCGCAGGCCATGCCGGCATGCCAGTCGTGCGCGTGCACGACCTGCGGCGTCCACTCCGGGTCGAGTTCGCCGGCAGCCAGGTGCGCGGCCATCCAGCCCAGCAGCGCGAAACGCTGCAGGTTGTCGCTCCATTCACCGCCGTCGCCGGCCTGGTAGGGCCCGCCCGGGCGCCGGTACAGGTAGGGCGCGTCGATCAGGTAGACACCCATGTGGCTGCCGGGCAGCTGGCCGCGCCGCAGCGTGACGCGCGCGGCGCCGAACAGCGGCCCGATCTCGAGCAGGGGCTTCTGGTGCAGCACGGCGTCGACCACCGCCGGGTAGCCCGGCAGCACCACCCGCACGTCCGCGCCGGCTTCTGCCAGCGCCGGCGGCAGCGCCCCGACGACATCGGCCAGCCCGCCGGTCTTGACGAGCGGAAAGACCTCCGCCGCCGCGTGCAGCACCCTCATTCCGTGCCCTGCTCCAGGAAGCGCGACAGCATCTCGCGCGTGACCAGCGTGATGCCGTTGTCGGTGCGGTAGAAGCGCTGCGCGTCGAGCGCGGCGTCCTCGCCGATCACCATGCCGTCGGGGATGCGGCAGCCGCGGTCGACCACCACGCGCGTGACGCGCGCGCCGCGACCGACCTGCACGCCCGGCAGCAGCACCGCCCAGCTGACGTTGGCGTAGGAGTGCACCCGCACGTTGGAGAACAGCACCGAGCGGAACACCGAGCCGGACACGATGCATCCGCCGGAGACCAGCGACTCGATCGCCATGCCACGCCGGTCGTCCTGGTTGTGCACGAACTTGGCCGGCGGCAGCTGCGGCTGGTGGGTCCAGATCGGCCAGCGGTTGTCGTACAGGTTGAGCAGCGGGTCGGTCGCGGTCAGGTCGATGTTGGCGTCCCAGTACGCGTCGATCGTGCCGACGTCGCGCCAGTACGGCTCCTCGTTGATGCGCGTGCCGACCGCGCTCAGCTCGAACGGGTGCGCGGCCGCCTGGCCGTTCTTCACCGCGCGCGGGATGATGTCCTTGCCGAAGTCGTGGCTCGAGTTCGGGTCGTTGATGTCGCGCTCCAGCTCCTTGTACAGGTAGCGCGCGTTGAACACGTAGATCCCCATGCTGGCCAGCGAGCGGCCCGGCTTGCCGGGCAGCGACGGCGGGTCGGACGGCTTCTCGACGAAATCGGTGATCAGGCTCTTCTCGTTGACCGCCATCACGCCGAAGGCCTTGGCCTCCTCGCGCGGCACCTCGATGCAGCCGACCGTGCAGTCGCGCCCCTTGGCCACGTGGTCGGCCAGCATCAGCGCGTAGTTCATCTTGTAGATGTGGTCGCCGGCCAGCACGACGATGTAGTCGGCGCCGTAGCTCGCGAGGATGTCCTGGTTCTGGTAGACGGCGTCGGCCGTGCCGCGGTACCAGCTCTCCTCGTCGACACGCTGCTGCGCCGGCATCAGGTCGACGAACTCGTTCATCTCGCTCTTCAGGAAGGCCCAGCCGCGCTGCAGGTGGCGCATCAGGCTGTGGCTCTTGTACTGGGTGATGACGCCGATGCGGCGGATGCCGGAGTTCAGGCAGTTGGACAGTGCGAAGTCGATGATGCGGAACTTGCCGCCGAAGTAGACCGCCGGCTTGGCGCGCCGGTCGGTCAGGTTCTTGAGCCGGCTGCCGCGGCCCCCGGCCAGCACCAGGGCCACCGCCCGCTTGGGCAGGTCCAGGCTGAGGGCGAGTTCGTTCGGTGTCATCGTTGTCTCCTGCGGTGATGCTCGTTTCAGGGAGTGTCGGTCACTACCAACGATCATCGGGGTATTGTCGGTGCCGCCGCAACAGGGGCTGCGGCAGACTCGGCGCGAAAATTGCGTCGCGTCACCGTGCCCCGACTGGCCGGATGCCGCCAGCCCGAGGACCCTTCCCGTGACTTCCAGCCCACTGACCAACGACACCATCTGCTCCGGCATCGAGGAGCACCTGCTGCAGACCGTCGGGGTGGATCCGGCGCTCGCCGGCACCACCGACCTGATGCAGGCCGTGGCCCAGGTGGCCCGCGAGCAGTTGTCGCGCCGCTGGGTGGCCACCCAGGCGCACGACCGCGCCGCCAAGGCGCGGCGCGTCTACTACCTGTCGATGGAGTTCCTGATCGGCCGCACGCTCGGCAATGCGCTCGCGGCGCTGGACCTGAACAACGGCGTCGCGCAGGACCTGAAGCAGCATGCGCAGGCGCTGGAGGACGTGGCCGAGCGCGAGCCCGACGCCGCGCTGGGCAACGGCGGCCTGGGCCGGCTGGCAGCCTGTTTCCTCGACTCGATGGCCACGCTCGGGCTGCCCTCGTTCGGCTACGGCATCCGCTACGAGTACGGCATGTTCGCGCAGGAGATCCGCGACGGCTGCCAGGTCGAGTTCCCCGATCCCTGGCTCGCCAACGGCACGCCGTGGGAGTTTCCGCGCGCGTCGGTGACCTACCCGGTGCGCTTCGGCGGCTGGGTCGAGCACCAGGGCCCGAACGGCGAGCGTGCCGTCTGGCGCCCGGCCAGCGCGGTGGCCGCGAAGGCGCACGACATGATCGTGCCCGGCCACGGCACCGACAAGGTCAGCACGCTGCGCCTGTGGAAGGCGGTGGCGCCCGAGCACATCGACCTGCACGCCTTCAACACCGGCGACTACGCCCGCGCGGCCGGGCTGAAGAACGAGGTCGAGAACATCTCCTGGGTGCTGTACCCGAACGACAGCACGCCGGCCGGCCGCGAGCTGCGCCTGCGCCAGGAGTACTTCTTCGTCACCGCCTCGGTGCAGGACATCCTGCGCCGCCACCTCGAAGAACACACCAGCCTGGCCAACCTGGCGGAGCAGGTGGCGATCCACCTCAACGACACGCATCCGGCGATCGCGGTGGCCGAGCTGATGCGGCTGCTGTGCGACGAGCACGGCATGGCCTGGAAGGAGGCCTGGTCCATCACCGGACGGGTGTTCTCCTACACCAACCACACGCTGATGCCCGAGGCGCTCGAGACCTGGCCGGTTTCCCTGATGCAGCATGTGCTGCCGCGCCACCTGGAAATCATCTTCCGCATCAACCAGGAGTTCCTCGACCTCGCCGCCAGCCGGCGCCCGGGCGACGTCGGCTTCCTGGCCCGGCTGTCGCTGATCGACGAGCACGGCGAGCGGCGCGTGCGCATGGCGCACCTGTCGATCGTCGGCAGCCACAAGGTCAACGGCGTGTCGGCGCTGCACTCCGAGCTGCTGGTCAAGACCATCTTCGCCGACTTCGCCGCGCTGTGGCCCGAGCGCTTCACCAACATGACCAACGGCGTGACACCGCGCCGCTGGCTGGCGCAGGCCAATCCGGGCCTGGCCGGGCTGCTGGACCGCTCGATCGGCACCGGCTGGCGCGCCGACCTGGACCAGCTGCGCCGCCTGGCCGAACTGCGCGGCGATGCGGCCTTCCGCGACGAGTTCATGGCCGTCAAGCGGGCCAACAAGGTGCGCCTGGCGGCGCATGTGGCGCGCACCACCGGCATCGCGATCGACCCGGCCAGCCTGTTCGACGTGCAGGTCAAGCGCATCCACGAGTACAAGCGCCAGCTGCTCAACCTGCTGCACGTGGTGACGCGCTACCACGCGATCCTGGCCCAGCCGGGCGCCGACTGGCAGCCGCGCACCGTGATCTTCGCCGGCAAGGCGGCCTCGTCGTACACGATGGCCAAGGCCATCATCCGGCTGATCCACGACGTGGGCAGCGTGGTCAACCGCGACCCGCGCGTGGGCGACCGGCTCAAGGTGGTGTTCGTGCCCAACTACGGCGTCTCGGTGGCCGAGGTCGTCATGCCCGGAGCCGACCTCTCCGAGCAGATCTCCACCGCCGGCACCGAGGCCTCGGGCACCGGCAACATGAAGCTGGCGCTCAACGGTGCGCTCACCATCGGCACCGACGACGGCGCCAACATCGAGATCCGGCAGAACGTCGGCGACGACAACATCTTCATCTTCGGCCTGAAGACGCCCGAGGTGCAGGCCCTGCGCGCCAGCGGCTACCAGCCGCTGCGCCACTACGAGGCCGACATCAAGCTCAAGGCCGTGCTCGACGCGATCGCCGGCGGCCAGTTCTCGCCCGGCGAGCCCGGGCGCTACCGCGGGCTGGTCGACGCCCTGCTGTGGGGCGGCGACCAGTACCTGCTGCTGGCCGACTACGCCGACTACGTGAAGACCCAGGCGCGCGTCGACGGTCTGTACCGCCAGCGCGCCGAGTGGGCCGGCAAGGCGATCGCCAACGTGGCCGGCATGGGGGCGTTCTCGTCGGACCGCACGATCCGCGAGTACGCACGACAGATCTGGGGCCTGGCGCCGAACCCGTGAACCCACCCACCCTGCAGCGCGGCCACCCGTGGCCGCTGGGCGCCCACTGGGACGGCCAGGGCGTCAACTTCGCCGTGTTCTCGGCGCACGCGCACCACGTCGAGCTGTGCGTGTTCGATGCCGAGGGCCGGCACGAGCTGGCGCGCCACGTGCTGCCGGCGCACAGCCACGACGTCTGGCACGGCTACCTGCCCGGCGCCGGGCCGGGGCTGGTCTACGGGCTGCGTGCGCACGGCGCCTGGCGGCCCGAACGCGGCCACCGCTTCAACCCGCACAAGCTGCTGCTCGACCCCTATGCACGCGAGGTGGTGGGCCGCTTCGACTGGCGCCCCGAACATGGCGGCGCCGACCCGCAGCATGGCGGCCACATGGACGGGCGCGACAACGCGACGCATGCGCTGAAGGCACGCGTCGTCGACGAGCGCTACGACTGGCGCGGCGACCGGCACCCGCACATCCCGATCGAGCAGACCGTGATCTGCGAGCTGCACGTCAAGGGCTTCACGATGCGGCACCCCGGGGTACCCGCGGCGCTGCGCGGCACCTACGCAGGACTGGCCAGCGACGCGGCCATCGCGCACCTCCAGCGCCTGGGCGTGACGGCCGTCGAACTGCTGCCGGTGCACCTGCACCTGGACGAGCATCGCCTGGTGCAGATGGGCCTCACCAACTACTGGGGCTACAACACGCTGGGCTTCTTCTGCCCCGACCCGCGGCTCGCCAGCGGCCACGGCGGCCTTAGCCCGCGCGACGAGTTCCGCGCCATGGTGGCCAAGCTGCACGAGCACGGCATCGAGGTGATCCTCGACGTGGTCTACAACCACACCGCCGAAGGCGACGAGCACGGCCCGACGCTGAGCTTCCGCGGCCTGGACAACGCCAGCTACTACCGCCTGCCGCCGCACGCGAAGGCGCACTACGACAACTACGCCGGCTGCGGCAACACGCTCGACCTGCGCCACCCGCGCGTGCTGCAGATGGTGCTCGATTCGCTGCGCTTCTGGGCCGGCGAGATGCATGTCGACGGCTTCCGCTTCGACCTCGCGCCGGTGCTCGGCCGCGGCGACCACGGCTTCGACCGCCATGCGCCCTTCTTCACCGCGCTGGCACAGGACCCGCTGCTGTCGCGCCTGAAGATGATCGCCGAGCCCTGGGACGTCGGCCCCGGCGGCTACCAGGTCGGTGGCTTCCCGGGTGGCTGGCTGGAGTGGAACGACCGCTACCGCGACACGATGCGCGCCTTCTGGATCGAGGGCAGCCACACCCGCGGCGACTTCGCGCAGCGCCTGTGCGCCTCGTCCGACATCTTCCAGCCGCGCGGGCGCGCGCCCTTCGAATCGGTCAACTACGTGGTCTCGCACGACGGCTACACGCTGCTCGACCTGGTGAGCTACGCGCACAAGCACAACGAGGCCAACGGCGAACACAACCGCGACGGCCACGGCCACAACCACAACGCCAACTGCGGCGTCGAGGGCCCGAGCGACGACCCGCAGGTGGTGGCGCTGCGCGGCCGGCTGCGCCGCGCGCTGCTGGCCAGCACGCTGCTGTCGCAGGGCACGCCCATGTTCGCCGCCGGCGACGAGTTCGGCCACACGCAGGGCGGCAACAACAACCCCTACTGCCAGGACAACGGGACCACCTGGCTCGACTGGTCGCGCGCCGACGCCGACCTGATCGCCTTCACCGCGCGCCTGATCGCGCTGCGCCAGGCCGCCCTGCCCTTCGCCAACCGCTGGTACGACGGCCTGCCCGACCGCCACGGCCTGCAGGACGTGACCTGGCTGCGGGTGGACGGCAGCGAGCTGCACGGCGACGAATGGCGCCGCCCCGACGGGCGCGCCTTCGGCTGCCTGATCGGGCGGCCCGGCGCCTGCCCGGTGCCGATGCTGCTGCTGGTCAACGGCGATGCGCCGGCGGTGGAGTTCACGCTGCCGGCGGGGGCCTGGCAGGCGCTGCTGGACACCGGCGACCCGCGCGGCCGGTCCGACCGGCACGTGCGCGGCCCGGCCCCGCTGACGGTCGGCGGGCGCAGCATCATGGTCTTCGCCCTCGAGGGGCACGGCCTGCGTCTGCCGGAGAATTGAACCATGCGCCTCGAACGAGCCAGCGGCATCCTGCTGCACCCGACCTCGCTGCCCGGCCCGCACGGCTCCGGTGACTTCGGGCCGGCGGCCTACCATTTCGTCGACTGGCTCGCCGCTGCCGGGCAGAAGCTCTGGCAGATCCTGCCCCTGGGCGGCATCGGCCCGGGCAACTCGCCCTACATGAGCACCTCGGCGTTCGCCGGCAACCTGCTGCTGGTGGACCTGGCCGAACTCGTCCGGCACGGCTGGCTGCAACCCGACGAGCTGGCGCCGCCGCCGGGAATCTCGGCTCGGTGCCTCGAGTTCGGCGCGGTGGTGCCCTTCCGCATGGACCGGCTGGCCCGCGCGGCGCAGCGCTTCGCCGACGGCGCCGGCGCGGCCGAGCGCACGGACTTCGAGGCCTTCCGGCACCATCACGCCGGCTGGCTGCGCGACTACGCGCTCTTCATGGCCCTGGCCGAGCGGCAGGGCTGGCGCGACTGGTGCGACTGGGACGCCCCGCTGGCCGCGCGCGAGCCGGCGGCGCTGCAGGCCGCGGGGCGCGAACTGGCCGAGCGCGTGCAGTTCTACGAATTCGGCCAGTGGTGCTTCTTTCGCCAGTGGGGCGCGCTCAAGGCCTACGCCAACCGGCGCGGCGTGAAGATCGTCGGCGACGCGCCGATCTTCATCGCCTACCAGAGCGCCGAGGTGTGGGCGCGGCGCGAGCTGTTCGAGCTCGGGGCCGACGGCCGACCGACGGTGGTGGCCGGCGTGCCGCCGGACGCCTTCAGCGCCACCGGCCAGCGCTGGGGCAACCCGCTGTACCGCTGGAGCGCACACGCGGCCGAAGGCTATGCCTGGTGGACACAGCGCATCCGCGGCATCTTCGAGCTGGTCGACATCGTGCGCATCGACCACTTCCGCGGCTTCGCCGGCTACTGGGAGATCCCGGCCAGCGAGCCCACCGCGATGGTCGGGCGCTGGGTGAGCGGCCCGGGGCCGGCGCTGTTCGAGGCGATCGCGCGCTCGCTCGGGCCGCTGCCCATCATCGCCGAGGACCTGGGCGTGATCACGCCCGACGTGCTGGCGCTGCGCAAGCAGTTCGACTTTCCCGGCATGCGCATCCTGCACTTCGCCTTCGACGGCGGCAGCGGCAACACCTACCTGCCGCACAACCACGAGCCGGACGCCGTGGTCTACACCGGCACGCACGACAACGACACCACGCTCGGCTGGTGGGCCTCGCTCGACGAGGCCCAGCGCGAACGCGTGCGCGACTACCTCGGCAGCGACGGACAGGAGATCCACTGGGACCTGCTGCGTGCCGCCTGCGCCAGCGTGGCCGACACGGCGATCCACCCGCTGCAGGACGTGCTCGGCCTGGACGGCGCGAGCCGGATGAACTTCCCCGGCTTCGGCGCGGGCTACTGGACCTGGCGCTTCGACTGGGCGCAGGTGCAGCCGATGCACGCCGAGCGACTGGCGCACTGGGCGCAGCTGTACCGGCGCGACGGCACGCCGCTGCAGACCTGAAAACAGAACGGGGCGCCCGCAGGCGCCCCGTCTCGGTGGCGTAGCCCCGGATTAACGCACCACGGCGATCTGCTCGCGCTTCTCGCCCTTGTAGGTGAACAGGGTCAGCGCGCCGTTCTTGATGTCGCCCTTGTCGTCGAAGGTGATGTTGCCGGTCACGCCCTTGTAGTTGGCCTTGGCCAGCGCCGGCAGGTACTTGGCCGGGTCGGCCGAGCCGGCCTTGACCATCGAGTCGGCCATCACCATCACCGCGTCGTACACGTACGGGGCGTAGATCTGGACATCGGCGCCGAACTTCTTCTTGAAGTCGTCCTTGAACTTGTCCATGCCGGCCTTCTGCGCACCCTCGACACCACCGGCCTCGGCGCACACCACCTGGCCGTCGGCCATCGAGCCGGCGGCCAGCTTGGGCAGTTCGCCGGAGCAGATGCCGTCGCCGCCCATGAACTTGGCGCTGATGCCCAGCTGCTTCATCTGGCGCAGCATCGGGCCGGCCACCGCGTCCATGCCGCCGAAGAAGACCACGTCGGGCTTCTTGGCCTTGATGGCAGTGAGGATGGCGGTGAAGTCGGTCGCCTTGTCGTTGGTGAACTGCTGCTCGGCGATGCTGCCGCCGCTGGCCTTGACGGCCTTGGCGAACTCCTCGGCCACGCCCTGGCCGTAGGCGGTGCGGTCATCGATCACCGCGAAGGTCTTGCCCTTGAGCTCCTTGACGGCATAGCGGCCCAGCGTGCCGCCGAGCTGCGTGTCGTCGGCCACCACGCGGAAGGCCGTCTTGTAGCCCTGGCGGGTGTACTTCGGGTTGGTCGCCGACGGCGAGATCTGCGGGATGCCCGCGTCGAAGTAGATCTTCGAGGCCGGGATGGTGGTGCCGGAGTTCAGGTGGCCGATCACGCCGTTGACCTTGGAGTCGACCAGCTTCTGCGCGGCCGCCGTGCCCTGCTTCGGATCGGCGCCGTCGTCCTCGGCGAGCAGCTCGAACTTGGCCTTCTTGCCGCCGATCATCACGCCCTTGGCGTTGAGTTCGTCGATCGCCATGCGCGCGCCGTTCTCGTTGTCCTTGCCGAGGTGCGCGATCGCACCGCTGGTGGGCCCGACGTGGCCGATCTTGACGACCACTTCTTGGGCGGACGCCGTACCTGCCGCGATCAGCGCAGCCACAGCCACCAGGTTCAGTTTGACTTGCATGCAATAGCCTCCGGATGGGATGTTGAGAGAGAGTGTCGGTGAGGGTTTTTCTCAACGGCCGAGACGATACCCCAAAAAAACGGGCGTTCCGCCCAGGGAAACCTGGGTGCATCGGCTGCGGCCTCGGGCCACAACGCGCGGCTCAGCGCCCGCGATGACGGGACAATTCCTGAGCCACGGCCCGAGCCACGACGTCTCGCAAGGTCGATGCCAGCTCGGCCCGCGCCTCGCGCAGCAGCGCGTCGGTGGCCCGTGTCAGCGCCGGTGTCAGCACTTCGCGCAGCTTCACCTCGAGCATCAGGTCGATCTGGCGCTGCAGGTCGGCGAGCACCTTCTCCACCAACGCGTCCTCGTCGATCTTGGGCCAGCCGGCGCGTCGCTCGACGAACGGCGGGCTGGCCGGCGGCCGCGCGATGGCCGGCGGATCCGGCGGCGGCTCCGGGGCCGCGGCCGCCGCCGCCTCGGCCTCGCGCAGGCGCACCACCTCGGTCAGCGTGGGCACGCGCGTGGGCGGCACCTGCCTCGTGTTCACGCCTCGACCTCGTGCTTCTCGATCGGGTAGCCGCGCGCGCTGTAGTGCTTCCAGCGCAGCCGCGCGGCAGCGCGGTCGTCCTCGTCCGTGGAGACGATCTCGACCAGACGCTCGAAGCTCTCGAAGCCGGCCGGCAACTCGCTGCCCAGGTTGACCAGCACCTCGTGGTGCAGCGCGTGCGCCGTGTCGGCCACCAGGCACACCGGCGTGCCCTGCAGGCGTTCGGGCAGCGGCGCCGGGCCGTCGCGGCGCAGGTGCGGCACGAACTCGATCGGGTCGAAGGTCCAGAGCAGCCGGTCCAGCTCCGCCAGCAGCGGCGCCGGGCCGGTGGCGGTGATGCGCGCGCCCTGGCGCGTGGCCTTGCGCAGCAGCCGGCAGGCGTAGCCGAGCCGGTGCGGCACGTTGAAGTGGAAGCTGATCCGGGTCATCCCGCGTGCGCGAGCACGAAGTGGGTCAGCAGCGGCACGGGGCGCCCGGTGGCGCCCTTGGCCGCGCCGCTCTTCCAGGCCGTGCCGGCGATGTCCAGGTGCGCCCAGGGGTACTTGCGCGCGAAGCGGTGCAGGAACTTGGCCGCGGTGATGGCGCCGCCGGCCCGGTTGCCCACGTTGGCCATGTCGGCGAAGTTGCTCTTCAGCGCTTCGTCGTACTCGTCGTCCAGCGGCATGCGCCAGCATGGGTCGAGTGCGCTGCGGCCGGCGGCCAGCAGCTGTTCGGCCAGGCCGTCGTCGGCGCTGAACAGCCCGCTGTGGTGGTGGCCGAGCGCAATCACGCAGGCGCCGGTCAGCGTGGCGACGTCGACCACCGCGGCCGGCTTGAAGCGCTCGGCGTAGGTCAGCGCGTCGCACAGGATCAGGCGGCCCTCGGCATCGGTGTTCAGGATCTCGATGGTCTGGCCCGACAGGCTGGTGACCACGTCACCCGGCTTGACGGCCCGGCCGCCGGGCATGTTCTCGCAGGTCGGCACCAGCACGACGAGGTTGAGCTTCGGCTTGAGCTGCGCGATCGCGCGCAGCGTGCCCAGCACGCCGGCGGCGCCGCCCATGTCGAACTTCATCTCGTCCATCTCGGCGGCCGGCTTGATCGAGATGCCGCCGGTGTCGAAGGTGATGCCCTTGCCGACCAGCACCACCGGGGCCTGCGTCTTCGGCGCGCCGTGGTACTGCGCCACGATGAAACGCGGCGGCTCGTCCGAGCCCTGCGCGACGGCCAGGAACGAGCCCATGCCGAGCTTCTCGATCGCCTTGCGGTCCAGCACCTCGACCTTCAGTCCGAACTCCTTGCCGAGCTTCTTGGCCTGCTCGCCCAGCCAGGTGGGCGTGCAGTGGTTGCCGGGCCGGTTGGCGCACTCGCGCGCCAGCGCCACGCCCGCGGCGATCGCCTCGCCGCGCGCCAGGCCCTGCGCCACCGCCTTGGCCTCGGCCTTGCCGCACAGCAGGCTGACCTTGGCCAGCGCCGGCGCCTTGGGTGCGCTCGGCTTGGTGTGGCGGTAGACATAGACCGCATCGTGCACCGCCGCGACCAGCGCCTCGGCCGGCGCGGCGTCGAGCGCGCCCGCACCGCTGAAGGCCACCGCGAGGTGCTTGGCACCACCGGCCTTCACCAGGCCCAGGCCGGCCGCGAGCGCCGCCTTGATCGCCTTGGCCGAGGCCGCCCCGGCCGCCGCGAACACCACCCTGGCCGCCTTCACGCCGGCGGGCCGGTGCAGGTAGACCGTCTTGCCGGCCTTCAGCTCGAAGTCGCCCTGCGCGAGCGCATCGGCCAGCGCCGCGGCGAGCGGCGCGTCCAGCGCGGCATCGGCCTGCTCGCCGGCGACGATCACGAGCAGCGCATCGCAGCCCACGTTGGCCAGGGTGTCGAGCGGGGCGATCTGGTGGCGGAATTCCATCGGCGTCGTCAGTCGGGATAATCGACGGATGTTATTCGATTCCTCCCTGCGGGCCGACCTGGCGCGCAGCTTCGGGGCGACGCTGGTCGTGATCCTCACCATCGTGCTGACGATGATGCTGATCCGCACCCTCGGCCTGGCCGCCGGTGGCCGCATCGCCCCGCAGGACGTGGTGCTGCTGCTGGGCTACACCGCGCTGGCCCACCTGCCCACCATGCTGGCGCTGTCGCTGTTCGTGGCCGTGGTGGCCACGCTCGGGCGCATGTACCGCGACAGCGAGATGACGATCTGGTTCGCCAGCGGCGTGGGCCTGTCGCGCTTCGTTCGGCCGGTGCTGCGCACCACCTGGCCGGTGCTGCTGGTGATCGGGCTGCTGGCGCTGTTCGTCTGGCCCTGGATGAACCAGCGCGTGGCCGAGCTGAAGGAGCGCTTCGAGCGCCGCTCCGACCTCTCGCGCGTCGTGCCCGGCCAGTTCCAGAGCTCGAGCGACGGCAAGCGCGTGTTCTTCATCGAGCGCGACGCCGGCGACGGCCGCACCGGGCGCAACGTGTTCATCCTGACCAGTTCGGGCAGCGTCGAGTCGGTCACCTCGGCGCGCAGCGGCCGCATCGAGCTCGACGGCGACGACCGCTTCCTGGTGCTCGACCGCGGCCAGCGCAACGAGCGCGACGCGGCCAGCGGCGCGAAGACGCTCTCGCGCTTCGAGAACTACCGCGTGCTGGTCGGCGAGCGCGCCCTGTCCAGCATCGAGGAACTGCCGCCACGCGCCAAGCGCAGCATCGAACTGCTGTTCGACCCGGCGCCCAAGAACCAGGGCGAGCTGGTGTGGCGCCTCGGCCTGCTGTTCGGCGGCACGAACCTGGTGCTGCTGGCGATCCCGCTGTCGGCCTCCAACCCGCGCCGCGCCAGCAACTGGAACCTGCTGATCGCGCTGCTGGCCTTCGTTGTCTACTACAACCTCATCAACCTGTCGCAGGCCTGGGTGGCGGCCGGCAAGCTGACGCTGGGCAGCGCGCTGCTGCTGTTCCACGGCGGCGCGTTCGTGCTCGCGCTGGGCCTGCTGTGGTGGCGCGAGCAGGGAGCGCGGCGCTTCGGCTGGAGCCGGCCGGTGCGGGCAACCCCGGCGGCCAAGGCATGAAGACGGTCCGCCGCCTGTTCCAGCGCGACATCGTCGGCGCGGTGGTGTTCGTCGCCGTCGCCTTCCTGTCGCTGTTCTTCTTCATCGACTTCGTCGACGAGCTCGGCGACGTGCGCCCGCGCGGCTACACGCTGCTGCACGCCTTCGCCTACTCGCTGCTGCTGGTGCCGGGCCACCTGTACGAGCTGGCGCCGATCGCGGTGCTGATCGGCACCATCTACGCGCTGGCGCGGCTGGCGCAGTCCTCCGAGTACACCATCCTGCGCACCGGCGGGCTCGGCCCGGGGCGCGCGCTGCGCCTGCTCGCCAGCCTGGGGCTCGGCTTCGCGCTGCTGACCTACCTGGTGGGCGACTACCTCGCGCCGGTCAGCGAGCGCGAGGCGGCACGGCTGCAGGCCGGTGCCAAAGGGGCCCAGGTGGTCGGGCGCAGCAGCGCCTGGCTCAAGGACCATGCCAGCACGCCCGAGGGCGAGCGCAGCTACTCGGTCAACGTCGGCGCCACCCGCGCCGACGCCACGCTGCAGGACGTGCGCATCTTCGAGTTCGATGCCGACGGCCGGCTGCTGCGCCGCGTGGCCGCGGCACGCGCCAAGGTCGACCAGGGACACTGGCGGCTCGAGGACGTGCTGGTCACGCGCTGGAGCGCGGGCGACGCCGCCGCGCCGGCCTTCGCCAGCGAGCAGCGCCTGCCCTCGCTCGACTGGCCGAGCTCGCTGTCGGCCGGCGTGGTCGCCGCGGCGGTGCTGCCGCTGAAGACCATGTCGACGGTCGAGCTGTTCCGCTACATCGGTCACCTGGCCGACAACGAACAGGCCGCGCAGCAGTACGAGATCCAGTTCTGGAAGCGCGCGCTCTACCCGTTCGCCTGCCTGGTGATGGTGGCGCTGGCCCTGCCCTTCGCCTACCTGCACGCACGCGCCGGCGGCGTGAGCCTGAAGGTGTTCGGCGGCATCATGATCGGCATCTCCTTCGTGCTGCTGAACAACATGGCCAGCCACCTCGGCCTGCTGCGCAACTGGACGCCCTGGATCGTTGCCGCGGCGCCCAGCGCGCTGTTCCTGCTGCTCTCGCTGGCGGCGTTCTCCTGGCTGGTGAGGTACCGATGAAGCGTGGCCTGCTGCTCTTCGCCCACGGCGCGCGCGACCCGCGCTGGGCCCTGCCCTTCGAGGCCATCGTGCAGCGCATCGCCGCGCGCGCGCCCGGCCTCCCGGTGCGGCTCGCGTTCCTCGAGTTCATGGCGCCCACCCTGCCCGAGGCCGGCGATGCGCTGGTCGCGCAGGGCTGCGACGAGATCGAGGTGGTGCCGCTGTTCCTCGGCGCCGGCGGCCATGTGCGCAAGGACCTGCCCGAACTGCTCGCCCGGCTGCGCCAGGCACACCCCGGCAGCACCTGGCTTCTGCGCCCGGCGATCGGCGAGGTCGACAGCGTGATCGACGCGATGGCCCGCGCCGCGCTGGGGAATCCAGACTGAGGTGGAATAATCCGGGCGTTCCAAAGAACGCACGGACATATGAACCTGCATCAGTTCCGCTTCGTGCAAGAGGCCGTCCGGCAGAACCTGAACCTGACCGAGACCGCCAAGGTGCTCTACACCTCGCAGCCGGGCATCTCGAAGGCCATCCTCGAGCTCGAGGACGAACTGGGCGTGGACATCTTCGCGCGCCACGGCAAGCGGCTGCGGCGCGTCACCGAGCCGGGCCAGCAGGTGCTCAAGTCGATCGAGCTGATCATGCGCGAGGTCGGCAACCTCAAGCGCATCGGCGAGGAGTTCTCCAAGCAGGACGCCGGCACGCTCTCGATCGCCACCACGCACAGCCAGGCGCGCTACTTCCTGCCCGAGCCGATCGCGCAGCTGCGGCGGCGCTTCCCCAAGGTCAGCGTGAGCCTGCACCAGGGCTCGCCCGAGCAGGTGGCGCGCTGGGTGCTCGAGGAGGTGGCCGACGTCGGCCTGGCCACCGAGGCGCTGGATGCGCACGAGGAGCTGGTCACGCTGCCGTGCTACGAATGGCAGCACGCGCTGGTGATGCCGGCCGGGCACCCGCTGGCGCAGCTCGAACGGGTGGAGCTCGAGGACCTGGCGCTGCAGCCGCTGGTTTCCTACCACCCGTCGTTCAGCGGCCGCACGCGGGTCGACCAGGCGTTCGCGGCGCGCCGGCTCAAGCCCAACATCGTGCTCGAGGCGATCGATGCCGACGTGATCAAGACCTACGTGCGCCTCGGGCTCGGCGTGGGCATCGTCGCCGAGATCGCGGTGCGCGACGATCCGCCCGGCGGCGAACTCGTCTCCCGCCCGGTCGGCCACCTGTTCGGGCGCAACGTCACGCGCATCGCCTTCAAGCGCGGCGCCTACCTGCGCAGCTTCGTGTACGCCTTCGCCGAGATGCTGTCCGAGCGGCTCAGCCGGGCGCTCGTGGTGCAGGCGATGACCGGGCCCAAGACCACCGACTACTCCCTCTGACCATGATGAGCGACACCGCCGTCCGCACCCCCGCCATCGTGAGTCGCCTGCCGCGCGTCGGGACGACCATCTTCACGGTGATGTCCGCGCTCGCGCAGCAGCACGGCGCCGTCAACCTCGGCCAGGGCTTCCCCGACTTCGACTGCGACCCGCGCCTGCTCGACGCGGTGAACGACGCCATGCGCGCCGGCCTGAACCAGTACCCGCCGATGGCCGGCGTGCCGGTGCTGCGCGAGGCGATCGCCGCCAAGATCGAGGCGCTGTACGGGCGCCGCTACGACCCGGGCAGCGAGATCACCGTCACGGCCGGGGCGACGCAGGCGATCATCACCGCCATCCTCGCCGTGGTGCACCCGGGCGACGAGGTGATCGTGCTCGACCCCTGCTACGACAGCTACGAGCCCAACATCGAGCTGGCCGGCGGCCGCGCGGTGCACGTGCCGCTGACGCCGGGCACGTTCCGGCCCGACTTCGCGCGCATCGCCGCGGCGCTGAACCCGCGCACGCGGGCGATCATCGTCAACACGCCGCACAACCCGAGCGCGACGGTCTGGTCGGCCGAGGACATGCAGCGCCTGGCCGCGCTGCTGCGGCCCACCGACGTGCTGCTGATCGCCGACGAGGTGTACGAGCACATGGTCTACGACGGCGCGCGTCACGAGAGCGTGGCGCGCCACCCGGAGCTGGCGCAGCGCGCCTTCATCGTCTCGAGCTTCGGCAAGACCTACCACGTGACCGGCTGGAAGATCGGCTATGTCGCAGCGCCTGCGGCGTTGACGGCCGAGTTCCGCAAGGTGCACCAGTTCAACGTGTTCACGGTCAACACGCCGATGCAGCACGGCCTGGCGGCCTTCATGGCCGACCCCTCGCACCACCTGAACCTGCCGGCGTTCTACCAGCGCAAGCGCGACCTGTTCCGCGCCGGGCTGGCGGGCAGCCGCTTCAAGCTGCTGCCCAGCCAGGGCAGCTACTTCCAGTGCGTGGACTACGGGGCGATCAGCGACGAGCCCGAGGAGGCCTTCTGCCGCCGCCTGACCACCGAGCTCGGCGTCGCGGCGATCCCGCTGTCGGCGTTCTATGCCGGCGGCTTCGAGCAGCGCATCGTGCGCTTCTGCTTCGCCAAGAAGGACGAGACGCTCGTGCTCGCGCTGGATCGCCTGGCGCGGCTCTGAGCGCCCGGCCCTGGGGGCGCTCAGCAGGCCGATCCGCCGCCGCCCTCGTCCTTCGGGCGCACGTTGACCAGGCCGAGCAGGCGCTCGTCGCGCGCCGGTGCCACGCCGGGCAGCGCGATCGTCACGTCCAGGTCGACCGCGGGGTTCAGCTGGTCGGTCGCGGCAAAACCGAGCAGCCGGCTGGCGGTCAGCTTCTCGATCGGCTTCTCGGGCTCCTCGCCGTCGAGCGGCAGCAGCAGGTCCACGGCACCGGCCACGCCCGGGTGCTCGGCCAGGTCGCGGGCGATCGAGTAGAGGAACAGCAGCTCGCGGTAGGCCGGCAGGTCGAAGGTGTCCGGGTTCTCGTCCTCGCGCAGCAGCGCGGCGTCCAGCGAGAGCGTCACGCGGGCCGGGTCGCTCCACAGGCGCTGCAGCTGGGCCATGGCCTCGGGGTAGTCCTCCAGCGACTTGCCTTGTGCCAAGTCGTGCTCCCAGTCGGGGGCGTAGGTGTTGAAGCGGTTGTTGAAGCGGTCGCGGATGCGCTCGTAGGCCTCGCGGTCGCCGCGCCGGCGGTAGATCTCCAGCAGCTTCAGGTAGGGCAGCGGGCTCGCGCCGCCGCTGCTGCGCACATGGCCCATCAGCAGGTCGATGGCCGCATCGTCCTGACCCAGCACGACGAAGAAGTCGGCCTGCTGCTCCAGGTCGATCAGTTCCTCGACCGACAGCTCGCGGCGCAGCGTCGGCGGGTCGGCCAGGGCCACCGGCGCCGGCGGCGGCGCCACTGGCGGCAGCACCGTGGGCGGCACCAGCGTCGGGTGCGGCATCGTCGCCGGGTTCTCCAGCTCGCGCAGCACCGCACCGTCGTCCATCACGGCGGGGCGGGTCTCGACGCGGCCGACGTCCGGGGCCGGGCTCGGGGCCCGCTCGGCACGGCGCGGCGCCGGCGCAGTGCCCCCGGCAGGAGCCAGCCACCATTGCGAGGCCGGCCGGCTGCGCGACTGTCGCCACCACAGCAGGCCCACCACCGCGGCCAGCAAGGCCGACAGTGCCGCGAGCGCATAGACCAGCGGATTGGTGTAGCGCGCCGACTGCGCCTGATCGAGGCTGGCCTGCAGCGTGGCCAGGGCCTTCTGCGTGGCCTGCGACTCGGCGCGCAGGCGCGCCAGGTCCTGCTCCATCGCCACCAGTCGGCGCTGCGCCGCCTCCGCGGCACTGGCCGCCGCGGCGGCCTGCGCGGCCTGGACCGCCCCGACGCTGGCGAGCACCGCCGAGGCAGCGTCGGCCACCACGGCCGCGGTCTGCACCGGCGGCACCGGGCGCGGGTCGGCCGGCGCGGCGGCGGGATCGAGTTGCAGGCGCGGGCCGCTGCGGCGGGCCACGGTGGCGGCCGGAGGCTGCGGACGCGGGCGGGCCGGCGCGTCGGCACGGCGCGTGGCGGCCTCGCCGGCGTCCGGCCTGCCCTCGGCCACACGCACGCGCGGCGGGCGTGCCGCCACGGCGCGCGGTGGCGGCGTCGTGGCCGGCGCGGCCGCTGGCGGTGCGGAGGCCGCGCTGGCCGCCTCGACGACACCGACCACCGGCGCGACCTGCGACTCCACGCGCTGTGGCGGCAGGCTCAGTGGCGCGACACCGCCCGACTGGGCCAGGTTCACGCCCGGCGGATCGACCAGCGTGACGAAGCTGCGTGTCAGGCGCCCGTTGCATCCGGCGCTCAGGGTGACGGTGACCACCGGTTCCTCGATCGCTGTGGTGGTCGTGATGCGCAACAGGCGTTCGCCCGCGTCGTTGCCCGGCTCCACGGTCAGGCGCACGGCACCCGGCGGCACGCGGACGTCACCGGCCAGCACTTCGGCCGAGACACACTCGCGCGGCAGGGATTCGTCAGGCTCGAGCCGGACGGCAGCGGCAAAGTTCAGCGGCTGGCCGAGCGACGAGACGTTGATCACCCGGCCGAACCCGAGCGCCTGCACCGAGCCGGCCGCACACAGCAGTGCGCACCCGATGAACACGATCGGGGCGGGTCTGGAGGGAGTTCGCATTCGTCACGTGAGGTTCCGAAGGCACTCTAGCATGGCGGTCTTTGTGCACGCCCCCGCAGCGGGGGACAGTGTGGACCATGCACGTGACACAATCCTTCACACTTCGCCTCCTGTGCAGTCCGTCACGCCCGGGTGGGCGCGGGCGGTCCCTTCTGCACACGCCCTTGCCGCGCCGGCGCCCCTGTCGCGCCGGTGACTGAACACGATGCAGCCCGTTCTTACCATCGACGAACGATCCAACATCGACTCGGGCACGTGGTTCTCGAAACTCTCGCTGCCGCTGCGCCACGACATCCTCGAACGCGCCAGCGTGCGGCGCTACCCGGACGGCGCCACGCTGTCCTCGCGCGGCACGCCGGCCGAAGCCTGGTGCGGCGTCGCCAAGGGCGCCGTGCGGGTCGGCTCGGTGTCGCTCTCGGGCAAGCAGGTCACGCTGACCTATGTCGAGCCCGGCACCTGGTTCGGCGACATCGCGCTGTTCGACGGCCTGCCGCGCACGCACGACGCCACGGCCCATGGCGAGACCACCTTGCTGGTCGTCTCGCGCGCCGACTTCAAGGCCCTGCTGGCGGCCCATGTCGAGCTGTACGACGCGCTGCTGCGCCTGAACTGCCGCCGCCTGCGCCTGATGTTCGACCAGATCGAGGACCTGAACACCCGCCCGCTCGCCGCACGGCTGGCCAAGCAGGTGCTGCTGCTGGCGCGTGCCTACGGCATTCCGCAGGGCGACGAGGAGATCCGCATCGGCCTGCAGCTCGCCCAGGAGGATCTGGCCCAGCTGCTCGGTGCCTCGCGCCAGCGCGTCAACCAGGAGCTCAAGGGCTTCGAGCGCGAGGGCGCGGTGCGCGTCGAGCCGACCCGGCTGGTGGTGCTGTCCAAGGACAAGCTGCTCTCGATCGCTGAACGCTGACGACGATGGACCACAATTCCGGCACCAAGCCCGTCTCCGAGCAGCACGCCTTCGATGCCGGCGCGCTGGCGAGCTACCTCGCGCAGCACCTGCCGGGCTTCGAGGGGCCGCTCGCGGTCGAGCAGTTCAAGGGCGGCCAGTCCAACCCGACCTTCAAGCTCGTCACGCCCGGCCGCACCTACGTCATGCGCAGCAAGCCCGGCCCGGTGGCGAAGCTGCTGCCCTCGGCGCACGCGATCGAGCGCGAGTACCGCGTGATGAGTGCGCTGCACGGCACCGGCGTGCCGGTGCCGCGCATGCTGCTGCTGTGCGAGGACGAATCGGTGATCGGCCGCGCCTTCTACCTGATGGAGTTCGTCGCCGGCCGGGTGCTCTGGGACCAGACCCTGCCCGGCATGACACCCGCCCAGCGCGCCGCGATCTACGACGAGATGAACCGCGTGATCGCCGCGCTGCACCGGGTCGACACCAGCGGCGCGCTGGCCGACTACGGCAAGCCGGGCAACTACTTCGAGCGCCAGATCGGGCGCTGGAGCAAGCAGTACGTCGCCTCGATCACCGAGCCGATCGAGGCGATGGACCGGCTGATGGACTGGCTGCCCGCGCACATCCCCCCGGGCGCCCGCGACGAACGCGAACGCGCCGTGGTGCACGGCGACTACCGGCTCGACAACCTGGTGTTCCACCCCGAGGAGCCGCGCATCCTGGCGGTGCTCGACTGGGAGCTCTCGACGCTCGGCCACCCGCTGGCCGACTTCAGCTACCACTGCATGTCCTGGCACATCCCGGGCGGCCTGTTCCGCGGCATCGGCGACGCGGACCTGGGCAGCCTCGGCATTCCCGACGAGAAGGCCTACGTGCGCCGCTACTGCGAACGCACCGGGCGCAGCGACCCCGACGCCGTGATGGCCGACTGGAACTTCTACATGGCCTACAACCTGTTCCGCATGGCCGGCATCCTGCAGGGCATCGCCAAGCGGGTGGTCGAAGGCACCGCCGCCAGCGCCCAGGCCCGCCAGGCCGCGGCCGGTGCCCGCCCGCTGGCCGAGATGGGCTGGCGCATCGCACAGCAGGCCTCCTGACCCTTCACCCGAGGATCCCCGATGGATTTCAGCTACTCGGCACGCACGCAGCAACTGCAGGCCCAGCTCAACCGCTTCATGGACGAGTTCGTCTACCCGGCCGAGGCGGCCTGGTGGGCCGAGATCGAGGCCAACACCGCCGCGGGCCGGCGCTGGACACCGCTCGAGGTGATCGAGCAGCTCAAGCCCAAGGCACGCGAGCGCGGGCTGTGGAACCTGTTCCTGCCGCCCTCGGCCGACGGGCAGCGGAACACCTCGGGCGACTACGGCCAGGGCCTGTCGAACCAGGAATACGCGCCGCTGGCGGAGATCATGGGCCGGGTGCCCTGGGCCAGCGAGGTGTTCAACTGCTCGGCGCCGGACACCGGCAACATGGAGACGCTGGTGCGCTACGGCAGCCCCGAGCACAAGCAGCGCTGGCTCGAGCCGCTGCTGGCCGGTGAGATCCGCAGCGCCTTCGCGATGACCGAGCCGGCGGTGGCCTCGTCGGACGCCACCAACATCGAGTCGCGCATCGAACGTGTCGGCGACGAGGTCGTCATCAACGGGCGCAAGTGGTGGACCTCCGGCGCCGGCGACCCGCGCTGCCGCATCTACATCTTCATGGGCAAGACCGACCCCTCGGCGCCCAGGCACTCGCAGCAGTCGATGGTGCTGGTGCCGGCCGACACGCCGGGCGTGACGGTGCTGCGCCCGCTTCAGGTGTTCGGCTACGACGACGCACCGCACGGCCACATGGAGGTGCTGTTCGAGAACGTGCGCGTGCCGGCCTCGAACATCCTGCTCGGCGAGGGCCGCGGCTTCGAGATCGCCCAGGGCCGGCTCGGCCCGGGCCGCATCCACCACTGCATGCGCCTGATCGGGCTGGCCGAGCGCGCGCTCGAGCTGATGTGCCGGCGGGCCTCCAAGCGCGTCGCCTTCGGCCGCACCATCGCCGAGCAGGGCGTGACGCGCGAGCGCATCGCGCAGGCACGCTGCCTGATCGAGCAGGCGCGCCTGCTCACGCTCAAGGCCGCCTGGATGATGGACGTGGCGGGCAACAAGAGCGCGCAGGGCGAGATCGCGATGATCAAGGTGGTGGCGCCGAGCATGGCCTGCCAGGTGATCGACTGGGCCATGCAGGTGCACGGCGGCGCCGGCATGAGCCAGGACTTCCCGCTCGCCTACTTCTACACCTGCGCCCGCACGCTGCGCTACGCCGACGGACCGGACGAGGTGCACCGCAACGCGATCGCCAAGCTGGAACTCGGCCGGCACGCCTGAGCGGCCGCGCCTACGACGCTCAGGCGGGGGCCGGGCTGCCCAGCGTCGCCTCGATCCAGCCCTCGATGGCCTCCGGCCGCGCCGGCAGCAGCGGCGCGCCGCCGGTGAACTCGGTCCAGGCCGGCGCCCAGCGCGGCGAGACGACCGTCAGCAGCGGGATGTCGGCCGACATCAGATCGAGCAGTTCGGCGCTGAAGCCCTCGCCGTGCGCCTCCATGCCGCCGAAGCGGTTGCACACGACCAGGTCGGGCGCCTCGCCGCCGGCGCGGCGCAGCACCTCGCTGGCGCGCGCGAAGCCCTGCGGATCGGCCCGGCAGGCGGCCGACGCGCGCCCCAGCGCCTGGGAGACGAGGTACTCCTCGCGGGTGTCGAGGTCGACCAGCACCATCGCACCACAGGCCTCCCGGTCGCCGTCGGGCCACGTCATCACGAGTCCGCGCACCCGGCGGCCGGCGCGGCGCTGGCGGGCAGCGCAATCGGCCAGCAGCGCATCGACGTCGGCCGACCCGTCGTCCAGCACTGCGGCCGCTCGCAGGGGCGGCTCGTTGGCGACGCGCTCGGGCCGGCTCATCCGCTGCGCTTGGGCGGCTCGTCGGTGCCCAGCGCCTGCCAGGCGGTGGAGCCCGAGGGCGCCCATTCCTGAGCGCTCTCGCCGTGGTGCGCCGCCACCTCCAGCGCGCGGGCCACGGCGGCCTCGAAGATCGCCACCGCGCTGGTCAGCGACATCGGGTCGGGGTCGATCAGCCGGGCGCGCAGGTAGCTGCGGCCGCGCAGCGTCATCAGCACGAAGGGCGGGTCGTTGGCCAGCAGGCCGCCCAGCGCGCGCTCGAGCTGCGCCGCGAGCGCACCGCCGATCCAGGCCATGCCGGCCGCCGGCAGGCTGGCCACCGCGGCGAAATGGCTGCGCAGCACGCGGTAGGACGACAGGTCGACCTTGCCGAACATCACCAGCCAGCGGATCTCTTCCGGCGAGCTGGTGTCGATCTGCGTCTGCGTGCCCTCGGTGAAGCGCTCGAAGGTCTGCTTCTCGAGCAGTTCCATCAGCGGACGAGACAGCAGCAGCATCTGCAGGTCGGCCGGCAGCTTGAGCTCCATGCGGATGCGCAGCTCGCGGCCCTCGATGTAGCTGCGCTGCGGCGGCCCCCATTCGATGCGCACCGGACGGCCGCCGAGATCGCCCTCGATGACGAAGCCTTCGTCCTCGCGCGCACGCTTGAAGGCCAGGCCGCGCTCGCGCGCCCAGTCCGCCACGTCGCGCCAGTCCGGGCCGGCGGGCTGCGGGGAGAAGAAGCGCTTGAACGACTCGAGCATGGTTTGCACTAGAGTGTCGGCGCAATCGCGCTCGAACTGAAGCCGGAGACCGACACGATGATCGAAGTGTATTCGTGGGCCACGCCCAACGGCCACAAGGTCCACATCATGCTCGAGGAGTGCGGCCTGCCGTACCGCGTGCACCCGGTGGACATCGGCGCCGGCGACCAGTTCGCACCGGAGTTCCTGGCGATCAGCCCGAACAACAAGATCCCGGCGATCGTCGATCCGGAGGGCCCGGACGGCCAGCCGATCTCGCTGTTCGAGTCGGGCGCCATCCTTCTCTATCTGGCCGGCAAGACCGGGCGCTTCCTGCCGGCGAGCACGCGCGGCAAGTACGAGGTGCTGCAGTGGCTGATGTTCCAGATGGGCGGCGTGGGCCCGATGCTGGGCCAGGCGCACCACTTCCGCATCTACGCGCCGCAGAAGATCGAGTACGCGATCGAGCGCTACAGCAACGAGGCCAGGCGCCTGTACGGCGTGATGGACAAGCGCCTCGCGAAGAGCAAGTACCTCGGCGGGCCGGAGTACTCGATCGCCGACATCGCCGTGTTTCCCTGGCTTCGCTCGTGGAAGAACCAGGGCATCGACTGGAACGACTACCCGCACCTGAAGGGCTGGTTCGACGAGATCGGCCACCGTCCCGCGGTGATGCGCGGCGTCGAGGTGCTGGCCGACCGGCGCAAGCCACTGGTGGACGACAAGGCGCGCGAGACCTTGTTCGGCGCCACCCAGTACCAGCGGCACTGAGCCGCCCCGCCCCTGTGCCAGCCCGCCGGCGCTGCGCGGGCCGCAGCGGCTCGGCCCCTTCGATAGCCATTGTCAATCGATGCGATTTCCTCAATCAAGCGGCGGAATGCTGCAGTGCAATCACAATATCGATCGTTCGCTTCCGTTTGACTCCATCTATCAAAGGACAATCCATGTCGCAGATCAACACCCCCGTCCAGCCGTTCAAGACCACCGCCTTCCACAACGGCAAGTTCGTCGAGGTGACCGAGCAGAGCCTGAAGGGCCAGTGGTCCGTGCTGATCTTCATGCCGGCGGCGTTCACCTTCAACTGCCCGACCGAAGTCGAGGACGCGGCCGACAACTACGCCAAGTTCCAGGAGATCGGCGCCGAGGTCTACATCGTCACGACCGACACGCACTTCTCGCACAAGGTGTGGCACGAGACCAGCCCGGCCGTCGGCAAGGCCAAGTTCCCGCTGGTCGGCGACCCGACCCACAAGCTGACCCGTGCCTTCGGCGTGCACATCGAGGAAGAGGGCCTGGCGCTGCGCGGCACCTTCGTGATCAACCCCGAGGGCATCATCAAGACCGCCGAGGTGCACGACAACGCGATCGCGCGTGACGTCAAGGAGACGCTGCGCAAGGTTGCCGCGGCGCAATACGTCGCCAAGAACCCGGGCCAGGTCTGCCCGGCCAAGTGGCAGGCGGGCGCGAAGACGCTGACGCCGTCGCTCGACCTCGTCGGAAAGATCTGACGTCCCACCCCCGGAGCGCCTTATGGCGCTCCCCCTCGAGGGGGCGCCGCGGGCGGACCGGCGGAGCCGGATCCGCCGCGGCCACTTGATATCACTGGAGCATCACCGTGCTTGACGACAGCCTCAAGACCCAACTCGCCGCCTACCTGCAGCGCGTGACGCAGCCGGTCGAACTCGTGGCCTCGCTCGACGAGCGCGAGGCCTCGGCCGAGATGCGGGAGCTGCTGTCGGAGATCGCGGAGCTGAGTCCGCTGATCACGGCCCGCTTCGACGGGCTGGACCGGCGCCGCCCGTCGTTCTCGATCAGCCGCGCCGGCGCCGACATGGGCGTTCGCTTCGCGGCGATCCCGATGGGCCACGAGTTCACCTCGCTGGTGCTGGCGCTGCTGCAGGCCGGCGGGCACCCGCCCAAGCTCGAGGCGGAAGTCATCGAGCAGATCCGCTCGCTCGAAGGCGACTTCGCCTTCGAGACCTACATGTCGCTGACTTGCCACAACTGCCCGGACGTGGTGCAGGCACTGAACCTGATGTCGGTGTTGAACCCGCGCATCCGCCACGTGGCGATCGACGGCGGCCTGTTCCAGGACGAGGTCGAGCAGCGACGGATCATGGCCGTGCCGATGGTCTTCCTCAACGGCCAGCCCTTCGGCTCGGGCCGCATGGAGGTGCACGAGATCCTGGCCAAGATCGACACCGGCGCTGCCGCGCGCGACGCCGCCAAGCTCGCGACGAAGCCGGTGTTCGACGTGCTGATCGTCGGCGGCGGCCCGGCTGGCGCGGCCGCAGCGGTGTACGCCGCGCGCAAGGGCATCCGGACCGGCATCGTCGGCGAGCGCATGGGTGGCCAGACGCTGGACACGCTGGGCATCGAGAACTACATCTCCGTGCTCGAGACGCAGGGCCCGAAGTTCGCCGCGGCGCTCGAGGCGCATGCGCGGGCCTACGGCGTGGACCTGATGAACGGCCAGCGCGTCGCGCAGCTCGACGCCCCCGCGTCGGGCCCGGTCCGCGTGAGACTCGACAACGGCGCCGTGCTGCAGGGCAGGACCGTCATCCTGGCCACCGGCGCGCGCTGGCGCAACGTCGGCGTGCCCGGCGAGGCCGAGTACAGGAACAAGGGGGTGGCCTACTGCCCGCATTGCGACGGCCCGCTCTACAAGGGCAAGCGCACCGCGGTGATCGGCGGTGGCAACTCGGGCGTGGAGGCGGCGATCGACCTGGCCGGCATCGTCGAGCACGTCACGCTGATCGAGTTCGCGCCGCAGCTCAAGGCCGACGCGGTGCTGGTCGAGAAGGTCAGGAGCCTGCCCAACGTCACGCTGATCCTGAACGCACAGACCACCGAGATCGTCGGCGACGGGCAGAAGGTCACCGGGCTGCGCTGGAAGGACCGCACGAGCGGCACCGAGCAGCTGGTGGAACTTGCCGGCGTGTTCGTGCAGATCGGCCTGGTGCCCAACACCGAGTGGCTCAAGGGCACGCTCGAGCTCTCGAAGCACGGCGAGATCATCGTCGACGCCAAGGGCGCCACCAGCCTGCCGGGCGTGTTCGCCGCCGGCGACGCGACGACCGTCCCGTACAAGCAGATCATCATCGCCGCCGGCGACGGCGCGAAGGCGGCACTCTCGGCCTTCGACCACCTGATCCGCCACTCGGCGGCAGCGTGAGCGCGGCGCAGCCTCAGGGCTGCGTCGCCACCATCACCGAATAGGCCTTGAACACCGCGGTGGCCGGCTGGCCCACCGCCAGGCCGAGGGTCTCCACGCCTTCGTTGGTGACGGTGGCGCTGAGCGTCGGGCCGCCGGGCAGCGTCAGCACCACCAGCGACGACACCGCGCCGCGCTCGAT
This sequence comes from Piscinibacter defluvii, assembly GCF_004011805.1. Classification (GTDB taxonomy): domain Bacteria; phylum Pseudomonadota; class Gammaproteobacteria; order Burkholderiales; family Burkholderiaceae_C; genus Piscinibacter; species Piscinibacter defluvii. The sequence continues at coordinate 95,235 of NZ_RCHJ01000021.1, read as the reverse complement.
GCGCGACACCGTGCCGGCGAGCTGGTTGCGGGCCGACAGCTGCCAGCCGGCGAAATCGGTCACCAGCACCACGGCCGAGGCCTTGATCAGCGCGATCGCCTCCTGCCCCTTCTTCAGCTTCAGCCGCTTGGCGGCGGCAGCCGTCATCGTCGCGGTGATCTGCTCGCCGCCCTTGAGCGCGATGCTCACCGAGGCCGAGACCGGCCCGAGCTCGACGGCCGACACGGTGCCGGCGAACTGGTTGCGTGCGGTGGTCTTCATCGACATCCTCCGGAGCAGCCCGGCCAGCGCCGGAAGTTGGGCCAGCCGCGCCTCCTGCGTGCGCAGGAACTCGCGTTGCTCTCGTTGCAGGCCGTGCCAGGCCTCGAGCAGACCCAGCGCGGCCGGCGTCAGCCGCGTACCGCCGCCGCCGCTGCCGCCGGTGGCCGTCTCGAGCAAGGGCTCGTTGGCCAGGTTGCAGGCCGACTCGAGCATCAGCCAGGCCCCCTTGTAGCTGAGGCCCGCGGTGCGCGCGGCCTTGTTGATCGAGCCGGTGGCCGCCAGCGCCTCGAGCAGCGCGAAGAAGCGCGCATCGAGCCGGCCGGCGAGCCTGAGCTCGGCGGTGATCAGGTTGCCGGCGCCGGCGGGCTTCATTCCATCAACGCCACGGTCTTGACCTGGGCCCACACCGGCTGCCCGGGCGCCAGCGCCAGCGCATGTGCCGAGCGCCGGGTGAGGCGCGCGACGACACCCGCCGTGCCGACCCGCACCCGCACCAGGGCCAGTGCCGGATGCGCGTCGTCGGCGATCGCCTCCACCGTGCCGTGCAACTGGTTGCCGATGCTGGTGCCGGTCTGCGCCGTGCACGCCAGGCTCACGTCGCGCGCCAGCACGCGCAGCCGCACGCGGCGCCCGATCGGCAGGCCATGGTCGCGCGCCCAGATGGCGCAGCCCGGCGCGACGTCCAGCCGGGCGAGCTGCCAGTGCGCGTCGCGCTCCGCGACCACGGCGTCGAGCACCACGCCGGCGTCGTCGCCGAAGGCCACGGGCAGGTCCAGGCGGGCCAGCATGTCGGCCAGCGGCCCGTCGGCGAGCACGCGGCCGGCCTCCATCAGCACCAAGTGGTCGGCCAGGCGCGCCACTTCGTCGATCGAGTGGCTCACGTAGATCACCGGCAACTGCAGCCGGGCATGCAGCTGGTCGAGGTAGGGCAGCAGCTCGGACTTGCGGCGCGCATCCAGCGCGGCGAGCGGCTCGTCCATCAGCAGCAGCTGCGGGCTGGTGGCCAGCGCCCGCGCGATCGCCACGCGCTGGCGCTCGCCGCCCGACAGCGTCTCGGGGCGCCGGTTCATCAGCGCACCCAGGCCGAGCAGGTCGACCGCCTGGTCCAGCGCGATGCGGCGCGCGGCAGCCGGCACACGATCGAGCCCGTAGGCCAGGTTGCGGCGCACGTCCAGGTGCGGGAACAGCGCCGCCTCCTGGATCACGTAGCCGATCGCGCGGCGGTGCGTCGGCACGAAGCGGCCCGCGGCGTCGTCCTGCCAGACCTCGGTGCCGAAGGCCACGCGGCCGGCGGCGCGCTCGAGCCCGGCGAGCGCGCGCAGCACGGTGGTCTTGCCGCAGCCCGACGGGCCGAACAGCGCCGTGACCCCGCGCGCCGGCAGGACCAGTGCCACGTCGAGCCTGAAGCCGCGCCGCGGCAGCTGCAGTCGCGCCTCGATCACGCCGCCTCTCCCGGTCGCTCGCGCGGCGGGCGGTTGACCACATACAGCGTCACCAGCACGACGAGCGCGAACACCACCATGCCGGCGGCCAGGCGATGCGCGTCGGCGAACTCGGTGGCCTCGACATGGTCGTAGATCGCCACCGACAGCACGCGTGTCTTGTCCGGGATGTTGCCGCCGATCATCAGCACCACGCCGAACTCGCCCACGGTGTGGGCGAAACCGAGCACGCCGGCGGTCACGAAGCCCGGCCGCGCGAGCGGCAGCACGACGCTGAAGAAGCGGTCCAGCGGGCCGGCGCGCAAGGTGGCCGCCGCCTCCAGCGTGCGCTCCGGGATCGACTCGAAGGCCTGCTGCAGCGGCTGCACGACGAAGGGCAGCGAGTAGAAGACCGAGGCCACCACCAGGCCGGCGAAGCTGAACGGCAGCCGCCCCAGGCCGAGTGCCTCGGTCAGCTGGCCGACGGGTCCGCGCGGCCCCATCGCGAGCAGCAGGTAGAAGCCCAGCACCGTCGGCGGCAACACCAGCGGCATCGCGACCAGGGCCGACCAGACCGGCTTGAGGCGCGAACGCGTCCGGGCCAGCCACCACGCGAGGGGCGTGCCGACGAGCAGCAGCAGCACGGTCGTCACCGCGGCCAGTTCGGCAGTGATGCGGATGGCGCTCCAGTCGGCGGGGCTGAACATGCGTCAGGGTGCGTAGCCGAAGTCCTTGATCACGGCCCGGGCCGCGTCGCTCTTCAGGTAGGCGAGCAGCGCCGCGGCCGCCGGGTTCTTCGCGCCGGTCCTGAGCAGCACCGCGTCCTGCCGGATCTCGCGGTGCAGCGTCGGCGGCACCAGCCAGTACGAACCCGTCGACGGCTTGCCCGGCACGACCACCTGCGAGAGCGCGACGAAGCCGAGTTCCGCGTTGCCGGTGAAGGCGAACTGGTAGGCCTGCGCGATGCTCTCGGCCGTGACGAGCTTGGGCGTGACCGCCGCGGTTAGCCCGCGCGCCCTGATCACCTCCAGCGCCGCGGCACCGTAGGGCGCCACCTTCGGATTGGCGATCGCGACATGCTTCACCTGGGCCGAGGCCAGCACCGCCCCATCGCCGTCGACGAGGCCGGGCTGTGCGCTCCACAGCACCAGCCGGCCCGTCGCGTAGGTGAAGTTCGTGCCGGCCACCGCGTGACCCTCGGTGACCAGCCGGCGCGGCGTCTCGTCGTCGGCGGCGATCAGCACCTCGAAGGGCGCACCGCTGACGATCTGCGTGTAGAACTTGCCCGTCGCCCCGGAAGAGACCTTGAGCTGGTGCCCGGTGGCGGCGGCGAAGGCCTCGCCGATCCGGGCCAGCGGGCCGGCGAAGTTGGCGGCCACGGCCACCTGCACCTCGCCGGCACGGGCCGCGGCCGCCGCGGCCAGCATGAGCGCGCCAAGCAGCTGTTTCATGCGGGAGAGCCTTTGTCGAGTTCCCGACACGGGGTCGGCGGATTGTTATGTAGATTACTACACAACGAATTCCGGTTGCAGGAAGCATGCCGTCGCACGCCACCGTCATGCGGCGGCCGGTCCGTTCGTCTTGTCCGGGAGCGACCACAATCCCGTGGCGCGAACCGGAGCCCGACCATGAGCACCTACCTGCTGCTGCTGCACGAGACCCCCGCCGACTTCGCCCTCCTCACCCCGGCCGCGATGCAGGAGATCGTCGCCGCCCACCGCGCCTATGCCGTGCGGCTGGCCGAGCGCGGCCTGCTGGCCGGCGGCGAGAAGCTCAGCGACGACGGCGGCCGCCACATCCGCAGCCGCGACGGCCGCCCCGTGATTACCGACGGCCCCTACGCCGAGACGCACGAGGTGATCGGCGGCTTCTACCTGGTGCGTGCCGCCAGCCTGGCCGAGGCCGAGGCCCTGGCGCTCGAATGCCCGCACCGCGGCGGCGGGCGCTGGATCGAGCTGCGCAAAGTGGACGAGATGCAGTGAACGCGCCGCTGGCGGCGCTGCTGGCACGCGAGCGGCGGCGCGTGGTGGCGCACCTGGCGCGCACGCTGGGCAGCGCCCGGCTCGCGCTGGCCGAGGACGCCGTGCAGACGGCGACCCTCCGGGCCCTCGAGCGCTGGCCGGTGGACGGCGTGCCCGACCGTCCGGCAGGGTGGCTGTACCGCGTGGCGCGCCATGCGGCGATCGATGCCTTGCGCCACGACGGGCGCCACCAGCCGCTGCCCGACGACGATGCGGGCCTGGCCGAGTTGCCCGCCGCGCCGCCCCCCGAGGCCCGCTTCGCCGGCGAGCTGGACGACGACGAACTGGCCCTCGTCTTCACCGCCTGCCACCCGCTGCTGCCGCCGGCCACGCAGGTGGCGCTGGCCCTGCGGGTGCTCGCCGGCCTCGAGCTCAAGGCCATCGCCCCGCTGGTGTTCACCACCGAGGCCGCCCTGGCGCAGCGCCTGGCGCGCGCGCGCGAGGCACTGGCCGGCCAGGCGCTGCGCGTGCCGGCCGGGCACGAGCTGGCGGCACGCCGCGAGGCCGTCGCGACGACGCTGGCGCTGATGTTTCATCTCGGCATGCGCGCCGCCGGCCGCGCCGGCGGTGCGGAGCCGGCCTGCGCGGCGATGGCGCCCTGCTGGGAGGCGATCCGCCTCGCGCGCGCCCTGGCGGCCCACCCGGCCACCGCGCATGGCGACGCCGACGCACTGGCCGCGCTGCTGCTGCTGCACGGCGCCCGCCTGACCGGCCAGGTCGACGACGCGGGTGACATGGTGCCGCTGCCCGGCCAGCCGCGCGATCGCTGGGACGCCGGGATGATCCGCATGGGCTTCGCGCACCTGCGCGCGTCGCAGCGCGCGCAGCCGCCCTCGCGCTGGCACCTGCTGGCCGGCATCGCGGCCGAGCACGCGATCGCGCCCGACCATGAACGCACCGACTGGGGCGCCATCGTGCGTTACTACGATGCGCTGCTCGCGCTCGACCCGTCGTGCGCGCCGCGCCTGGGCCACGCCATCGCGCTGGCCGAGGCCGGCGAGCCGGGCGAGGCGCTGCGCCGCCTCGAGGTCATGCGCGCCGAGGTGCCGGCGGCGCTGCACGCGCACCTCTTCGCCGCGCTGTCGTGTGCCTGCGAGCGGCTCGGCGACACCGCGGGTGCGCTCGACCGGCTCGCGCAGGCGATCGCGGTCGCGCCGCACCCGGCCGACGCCCGGATGCTGGCGCGCCGGCGCGACGCGCTCAGGCGATCCTGACGTACTCGTACTCGCCCGGCTGCCCGTTGATGCCCATGCGCGGCGGCGCGATCCAGCTGGCGTACTCGCCCGCCTTCGTGCAGGGCTTCATCAGCGAATGGATGAACTGGTTGTCGCTGTCGTTGGGCAGCCAGCCGCCCTGCTCCCGAGCCCACTGCGCCTCGCTCAGCAACTCGCCCGCCGGGCTGATGCGGTGCCCGGCAAATTCGCCGATGCGGCGGTTGAAGCCCTTGTGCGGCTGCGTGATGCGGAAGTCGATGCCGGCCTTCTCGATCACCTTGTTCCAGCGGTCGATGCCGCCCTGGCAGTCGGCGATGTAGTCGTCCAGCAGCCGGCAGTTGATCGCGCGCAGCGCCGGCACGGCCTCGTCGACGAGCTTCCCGTCGATCACGCGGGTCACGCTGTAGGTCGCGTCCTGCAGCTGGTGGTCATCCGTCAGCTGCGCCTCGTTGAAGCGCCCCTTCAGCCCGGCGCTGAAGGCATCGGCCGCGTTGCTCGAGATCTCGGAGCCGAACAGGTCGCGCGTCACGCTCATGTGGAAGTTGGCCTTGCGCTGCAGCAGCGGCAGGTCGACCACACCGAGCGCACGGATGCGCTCGGTGTCGTACGGGTCGGTGATGCCGGCCTTCTTCATCGCCGCGCAGGTGGCCTCGATCGTGCGCCCCACGCCCGTCTCGCCGACGAACAGGTGGTGCGCCTCCTCGGTGAGCATGAAGCGGCACGAACGCGAGAGCGGATCGAAGCCGCTTTCGGCCAGCGCGGCCAGCTGCATCTTCCCGTCGCGGTCGGTGAAGTAGGTGAACATGAAGAAGGAGAGCCAGTCCGGCGTGCGCTCGTTGAAGGCACCGAGGATGCGCGGGTTGTCCTGCTGGCCGCTGCGGCGCTCGAGCAGCGCCTGGGCCTCCTCGCGGCCGTCCTTGCCGAAGTACTTCACCAGCAGGTAGACCATCGCCCACAGGTGGCGACCCTCCTCGACGTTCACCTGGAACAGGTTGCGCATGTCGTACAGGCTGGGCGCCGTCTTGCCGAGGTAGCGCTGCTGCTCCACCGAGGCCGGCTCGGTATCGGCCTGGATCACGATCAGCCGGCGCAGCAGCGAGCGGTACTCGCCCGGCACCTCCTGCCAGGCCGGCTCGCCCTTGTGGCGGCCGCAGGGAATCGTGCGGCCCTCGACCTTGGGCGCGAGCAGGATGCCCCAGCGGTACTGCGGCATCTTCACGTAGCCGAACTTGGCCCATCCGGCCGGGTCCACGCCCACCGCCGTGCGCAGGTAGACCTCGGCGTCCTGGAAGCCGTCGGGCCCCATGTCCTGCCACCAGTCGAGGTAGTTCGGGTGCCAGCTCTCCAGCGCGCGCTGCAGCTGCTTGTCCGACGCCAGGTCGACGTTGTTGGGGATCGAATCGTCGGTCCGCACCTCGACGAACCGGTCGCTGCGGATCGCCTCGGGCACTTCGGTCAGGGTCTCGATGGTCTCGCTCATGCTCACTCCTTGTATGCAGTTTGCTTCACTTCACGGTTGGCGCGAGATGCATCATTGTGCAGTTCAGTGCACGAAGTTCTGACCTGGATCAGAGTCTCCTCACTCCGGCACCGCGCATCGGAGCGCTGCGCCGGCGCAAGCGGGGACGTCGGGGGGCTTGTTAGCATTTGTCCATGCCCTGGTTCGCTCCTGGCCGTGCCGCCCTGGGGGCGCTGGCCCTGCTGCTCGCGCTGCCCGCCCCGGCCGCCCCGCCCGCCGCGCCGCAGACCGTCTGCACGATCACCGTCAACTCCGCCGACGAGAAGGACAGCCTGCGGCGCCACCTGAGCGAATCGCGCTGGCGTTTCGTCGAGCTGGTCGAGCGCGGCCGGCCCGACTGGCTGGCCTCGGCCTGCCGTGCGGGCGTGCGCTGCGACGTGCTGGTCATCTCCGGCCACTACGACGGCGCCAACGAGTTCTTCTCCGACCGGCTCGAGACCCAGGAGTACCTGCCCGTCACCGAGCTCGAGCGGGTGTCGTGCAGCGCCTCCTGCCCGGGCCTGTTCGAGCGGCTCAAGGAGGTCTACCTGTTCGGCTGCAACACGCTGAACCCGTCGCCGCAGAGCAGCGCCTCGGCCGAGGTGGTGCGCAGCCTGGTGCGCGAAGGCCACTCGCCCAAGGAAGCGCGCCGCCAGCTGCAGGCGCTCAACGCGGCCCAGGGCGAAAGCAGCCGCGAGCGCATGCGCCAGATCTTCAAGGGCGTGCCGGTGATCTACGGCTTCTCGTCGGCCGCACCGGTCGGCCCGATCGCCGGCGCGACGCTGGAGCGCTACCTGCGCTCCGGCGGCGCGGCCGACGTCGCGCGCGGCCACCCGAGCGGACGCCTGCTGGGCTACTTCGCACCCTTCGCGATGACGGCCGCCTCCGGCATGACCGAGCAGGACCCGGCCATCGCCGCGCGCCGCGACATGTGCCAGTTCGCCGACGAACGACGCAGCGACGCGGCGCGCCTGGGCTTCGTGCACGAGCTGCTGCAGCGCCATGTCGGCGAGGTGCGGCTGCAGCTCGAGCGCATCCAGCGCCTGATGGCCGGCCTCGACGCCGAGGCCCGCCGGACCCCGGCGGTGGCCCGGGCGCTGGCCACGATCGCCCAGGACCGGGCCGCGCGCGACCGCTTCCTCGCCTACACGCGCGGCGCCGACGAGCCGCCGGTGCGCGTGCGCCTGGTGAACCTGGCACATGCGCTGGGCTGGCTGGATGCCGACCAGCGCTGGCAGGAGCTGGCGCTGATGCTCGGCGAGCTGCTGGAGCGATCGCGGCTGGACGTGCCCGAGGTCGGCCTCGCCTGCAGCCTGAACGAGGAGGGCGACCTGGACGGCGCCTTCGGCCGGCGCGGCGCCGCCACCGTCGGCGGCGACGATGCGGCACATGCCGCGGTGCGCGCCTGCCTCGGCAGCTCGGAGGCGCGTGCGCGCGTGCTCGAGGCCCTGGTCGGCCGCAGCGAGGCGGAGGTGCGCGTCGCCCAGGCCTACCTGCGCCAGCGCCCGATCGAGGATGCCGCCGAGCTGCGCCGCGTGGCCGACTCGATCGCGGCGATGCCCGCCGGCGAGGCGCAGGTGCGCGCGCTGGAGACGCTCGGCCGCCACTACGTGGCCGACCGCGCGGTGCTGGACCGGCTGACCCGGCTGTACGCCGAGACGCCCTCGCCCGCGGTGCAGAACGCGATCGCCGGGATCCTGATCCGGGCCGACCGCTCCGGCGTGGCCGACACCGACCTGGCGCGCCTGCTGCGCGAGCACCGCCGGCCCGCACCCGGCGGCGGCGACAGCCTGGTCGAGGCGCTGATCGAACGCCTGCCCACGCCGTGAGACCTGTGTCACACCCGGTTGCCGCGCCGTTCGCGTCAGCTCAATCCGCGCGCAAGCTGCTTGTGGAAGACTGACCCCATGCGCCTCGTTCGTACCCCCCTGCGCCTGCTGCGGCGGCTGCCGCTGGTCGCCCTGCTCGGCCTGGGTGCCGGCGTGGCCACGGCAGCGCCGAAGACCGTCTGCACCGTCACGATCAACTCGTCCGACGAGAAGGAAAGCTTCCAGCGCCACCTGCCGGCGGGCGACTACCGCTTCGTCGAGCTGGTGCAGCGCGGCCAGCCCGACTGGCTGGCCTCGGCGCGCCAGCGCGGCGTGAGCTGCGACGTGCTGGTCATCTCCGGCCATTTCGACGACGGCAGCGAGTTCTACACCGACCGCCCCGACTTCCGCGAATTCCTCACCGTGCACGAGATGGAGCACGAGTCCTGCCGTCCCGACGGCCTGTTCGCGCACCTGAAGGAGGTCTACCTGTTCGGCTGCAACACGCTGAAGTCGGAGCCGCGGTATGCCGCTTCCGGCGAGGTGCTGCGCAGCCTGCAGCGCGCCGGCGCGTCACGCGCCGAGGCCGAGCGCCGGGCCGCCTGGCTGTCCGAGCGTTACGGCCAGAGCAACCGGGAACGCCTGCGCCATGTGTTCAAGGACGTGCCGGTGCTGTACGGCTTCTCGTCCAAGGCGCCGCTGGGCCGCTACGCCGGCCCGCTGATGGAGCGCTACTTCGAGACGGCGCCGGCCGGCGAGGTGGGCAGCGGCCGGCCCAGCGCCACGCTGCTGAAGCTGTTCGGACCCAGCTCGATGATCAGCGTGGCCGGGCTGACCGAGGCCGACCCGCACGCCGGCTTCCGCGCCGAGATGTGCAGCCTGGCCGACGACCGGCCCGAGGCGCAGAAGCTCGAGTTCCTGCACAGGCTGCTGCAGCGCGAGGCGAGCGACGCGCGCATGCTGCTCGAGCATGTGGAGCGCTACCTGGCCGGCCTCGGCCCGGCGCGGCGCACGCAGCCCGAGGTGGCCGAGGGCCTGGCACGCATCGCCGCGGACCAGCCGGCGCGCGAACGCTTCCTGGCGCTCGCCCGCGACGCCGACCGCGCGTCCACCACCACGCGCATGACGGCCGTGGCGCGCTCGCTCGGCTGGCTCACGCCGGCCCAGGAGCAGGACGAGTTCGTCGCGATGATCGCCCGCCGCATGGCGCGCAACGAGCTCGGCCGCCACGAGGTGGACCTGGTGTGCGACACGCCGGCCGGCCGCGGTGCCGGCCTGGCCGAGCGGCTGCAGGCCACCGGTGCGCCGCGCGCCGAGGTGGTGGCGGACGCCGCGGTGCTGGCCTGTCTGGGCAGCCCTGCCGCGCACGAGCGCACGCTGCGCGCGCTGACCAGCCCGCGCGAGGACGAGGTCGAGATCGCCCAGGTCTACCTGCGCCACCGGCCGATGACCCGCGTCGAGGAGCTGCGCAGCGTGGCCGCCGGCATCGCGCGCATGAACACGCCCGCGGCCCAGCTGCGTGCGCTCGAGGCGCTGGCCAAGCAGCGCCTGGCCGACGCGCAGAGCCTGCGCGAGATCGCGCAGCTGTTCCCCAAGGCACGTTCGCTCGAGGCGCAGCGCGCCATCGCCAACATCCTGGTGCGGGCCGACTACCGCCAGCTTGCCGGCACCGACCTGCTGCGCTCGCTGCGCCAGCACCGGCTGCGCTCGCCCGACGGCAGCGACGTGATCGACCTGCTGATCCGGCTGCTGCAGACGGCCTGAGGCATCGCGGGCGGTCGCTGCCGGCGCGGCCGGGGTGTTCGCCTTGCCGACGCTCAGGCCTCGGCCGCGTCGGCCAGACGCCGCGCAATGGCCGACTGCGCCGCGTCGCGCAGCCGCACCGCCGCGGCGAACGGCTCCTCGCCCGCGGCCGCCTCGATCGGCGCGTCGATGTGCAGGGTGAGCGCGGCGCGGCGCGGCCACCAGCGGCCGTCGGGCAGCAGCGCGCGTGTGCCGGTCAGGGTCAGGGGCAGCACCGCCGCCCCGGCCTGCACCGCGGCGACGAAGGCGCCCAGATGGAAGGGCAGCATCTCGACGTCGGCGCGGAAGCTGCCCTCCGGGAACACCAGCAGCGAGCGTTCGCCGCGTGCCGCCTCGGCCAGGCGCCGGGCATCGGCCGTGCTGCGCATCGCGTCGAAGCGTTCCACGAACGCCGCACCCAGGCGGCGCAGGAAGCGCCCGGCCACGAACTGCGTGGCCAGTTCGCGCTTGGCCACGAAGACGCAGGGGCGCGGCAAGGCGGCCACCAGCGCCACGCCGTCGAGGTAGCTGCCGTGGTTGCACACCAGCACGCAGGGGCGATCGGCGGGCCAGTGCTCCAGCCCCTGCAGCGCGACCGGCGTGCCGGCCAGGCGCAGCAGCGCGCGCGCAGCACGGCGGCACCACGCCCACGCGGCCGCGGGGCTGGGCATGAACTGGGTCAGCAGCCACACCGGCGGGGCGAACAGCCAGAACAGCAGTGAGGCACGCAGGCCGAACAGCGCGTCCATCCCCGTCTGCGCGGCCGCCTTCGACCACGGCACCACGGCCCCCAGCGCCAGGCGCAGCCACTGCCATGCGGCACCGGGCGTCGCAGCGCCGACCCGCCCCTGCTCGACCAGCTCGCGGCAGGCCGAGCGCCGCACCTTGCCGCTGGAGGTCTTGAGCACGGTGTGCGGCGGCGCCAGCACGATCTCGTCGGCCGGTTCGCCGATCGTGTCGAGCACCGCGTGGGCCACCGCCTCGCGCAGCCCGGCGGCACCGCGCCCGCGGCGCGGGTCCTGCTCGGCCAGCACGACGAGGCGTTCGGTGCCGCTGCCTGCATCGGCACGGCCGAACACCGCGACGCCGCCCTTGCGGATGCCCTCGACCGCGCCGACCGCGTCCTCGATCTCCTGCGGGTACAGGTTGCGCCCGGCGCGGATCACGATGTCCTTGACGCGACCGGTGACGTAGATATCGCCGTCGGCCGCGTAGGCGCGGTCGCCGCTGTCGAGCCAGCCCCGGTCGAACAGGCGCGCAGTCTGCTCCGGGTTGCGCCAGTAGCCCTGCGTGGCCGAAGGGCCGCGGAACTCGAGCTGGCCCTCGACGCGCTCGGGCAGCTCCCGCCCTTCGGCATCGACGATGCGCACCTCGTGCCCGGGCAGGGGCCGGCCGCTGGCGACGAAGCGCAACGCAGTGGCGTCGTCGGCCGCGGCGGGACGCGCCTGCTGTTCGCGCACGAAGGCGTCGCGCACGATGCGGTCGATGCGCGGCCCGCGGCCCGGCGGCGGGAACAGCAGCCCGACCGACGCCTCGGCCAGTCCGTAGACGGGCGCCACCGCCTCGGGCCTCAGCCCGCAGGCTGCCATGCGCTGCTGGAAGCGCAGCACGGTGTCGGGGCTGACCGCCTCGGCGCCGTTGAAGGCGAGCCGCCAGCTCGACAGGTCGAGCGTGGCCAGCGTGGCGGCATCGATGCGCGCCAGGCACAGCTCGTAGGCGAAGTTCGGCCCGGCCGAGAGCGTGCCGCGCCAGCGCGAGATCGCCTCCAGCCAGCGCTGCGGCCGTGCCAGGAAGGCCAGCGGCGACATCACCACCAGCGGCATGCCGACGTAGAGGCTGCCGAGCCAGGCGCCGATCAGCCCCATGTCGTGGTACAGCGGCAGCCAGCTGACGAACACGTCCTCGGGCCGCGCGGCGATCGTCGCGGCCATGGCGCGGATGTTGGCCAGCAGGTTGGCGTGGGTCAGCGCCACGCCCTTGGGGGCGCCGGTGCTGCCCGAGGTGTACTGGATGAACGCGACGTCGTCGCCGCGCACGGGCACCGCCCGCGGCATGCCGCCGCCGGCGGCGAGCTGCTGCGGCGTCAGCACCGCGCGCAGGGTGCCCACACGCGCCTGCAGCAGCCGCGCGACGCGCATGACCTCGGGCCCGCTGACGAGGAACACCGCCTGCGCATTGGCCAGGATGCCGGTGTGGCGCCGCACATGCTCCTCGAGCTGCGACGCACGCGCCGGGGGGTAGATCGGCACCGGGATGCCGCCGGCGCGCAGGATCCCGAAGTAGGTGAAGAAGTACTCGGGCGCGGTCGGCAGCATGATCGCCACCGTCTCGCGCGGACGCAGCCCGGCGCGCTGCAGCCCCGCGGCCAGCGCGGCCGAGGCGTCGGCCAGCCGGCGATGGTCGATGTGCGTCTCGCCCCCGTCGGCCAGGCAGACGATGTGGGTGCGATCGGGCTGCGCGCGCAGGTGGGCGTCGAGCACCTGCAGCAGGGTCTGCGCCGCCTGCGCCGGGTTGCCGGACGGCGCGGCGGGCGCCGGCGGCGGCGCCTCGAGGCCGGCACGCACCGCCGGCGGCGCGCCGGCCGCCGCCAGCGGGCGACCGCGCTGCACCGAGCGCCAGAGATCGGCCACGGTTTCCGCGCTCTGCAGCGTGTCCTCCGGCAAGGCCACGCCGGCGGCGCGCTCGACCCGCAGCAGCAACTCGACCCGGCCCAGGCTGTCCAGGCCCAGGTCGCGGTCCAGGGTGGTGGCCGGCGTCACGCCGGCCTGCAGCGGCAGGCCGCGCTGCAGCTCGCGCGCGGTGGCGGCGACGAGCTCGCACAGGTCGGCCTCGCCGAAGCCGGCCTCGCCCGGCGGAGCGCACGCGGGGGCATCCATGACGGGCCGATCATGGCGCCGTCGGCGCGCCCGGGGCGGGTCGCGGCGGCGCCGGCGTTGATCGGCGTCACGCCATGCGCGTGCCCGGGCCGGCCGCTGCGGCGTTCAGGCGGCGGGCTCCATCACCATCAGGCCCGAGGCGGTGTTCGAGATCGGGATGTGGTAGTTCTGGTGCACCCCGGCGACACGCTCGCCGAGCGCGGCGCGCGCCGCCAGCCACATCAGCAGCTCCACGCCCTGCGTGCCGGCCTTCTCCACCAGCTGGCCGGTGTCGAACTGCGTGGCCCAGCGCGGGTCGTGCAGCAGGCTCTCCATGAAGGCGAGGTCGAAGTCCTTGTTGATGAAGCCGGCGCGCTCGCCGTCGAGCTGGTGCGAAAGCCCGCCGGTGCCCAGCACCAGCACGCGCGCGTCGCTCTTCCAGGCGCGCACCGCCTCGCCCACCGCCTCGCCGAGCGCGTAGCAGCGCTTCGCCGAGGGCAGCGGGAACTGCACGGTGTTGATGCACACCGGCACCACCTTCACCGGCCAGGCCTGGCTCGGGTAGAGCAGCGCCATCGGCAGCGTGAAGGCGTGGTCGACCGTCATCTCCTGGCAGCTCGTGACGTCGAACTCGGCCTGCACGAGCGCTTCGATCAGGTGCCAGGAGAGGTCCTGCTCGCCGCGGAAGGCCGGCACCTGCGGGATGCCCCAGCCCTCGTCGGCGTTGCGGTACTCGGGCGCGGCGCCAACCGCGAAGGTCGGCATCTTGTCGAGGAAGAAGTTCAGCCCGTGGTCGTTGTAGAACACGACCGCGACATCCGGCCTGGCCCGCTCGAGCCAGCGGTGCACGGGCGGCCAGCCGGCGAAGAACGGCTTCCAGTAGGGATCGTCCTGCAGGTTCTTCGCGATCGCGCGGCCGATGGCCGGGACATGCGAGGTGGTGACGGCGCCGACGAGGTGGGCCATGGTGTTCGTCTCCCTGTTGTTCAGTGCTGCGCGTAGGCGGCCAGCTTGGCCTTGAACGCGTCCTTGCTCATGCCGGTCTGCTGCGCGCCGATGTCCTGCACGTCCAGCCCGTAGATGCCGGCGAACTTGGCGAGGTAGTAGACGTTGCCTCCGGCAGCGATCAGCTGCAGCACGTTCTTCGCGCGCACCGCGGCGCGCTGCTCGTCGGTCAGGCCGTAGCGCGTGCAGTAGCCCTCCGGGTCGGCCAGGAAGGCGGCGCGGTTGGCCGCGTCGTTGAACGAGAAGCACATCTTGTTCAGCGCGTAGCCCTTGCGGGCCTGGGCGCCGTCGAACAGCGTGGTGCCGGGAATGTCGAAGCTCATGCGCGTCTCCCGCCGGGGTTGTTGATGGCGGTCAGTGTCGGCAAACCCATGCATGAGATAAAGCCGGGGTCGTTCATTCCACCCATGAGCCGATTCGATCATCTCGACCTCGACGGCCACGCGCTGGAACTGCTGCTCGCGGTGCACGAGGAAGGGTCGGTCACACGCGCGGCGCAGCGCCTGGGCGTGACGCAGTCGGCCGTCAGCCACGGGCTTGACAAGCTGCGCGCGATCGCCGGCGATGCCCTGTTCGTGCGTTCGGGCCGCGGCATCGTCGCCACCGTGCAGGCCGAGGCGCTGGCCGCGCGCGCCCGCGTGCTGCTCGACGAGCTGCGCGCCTTCGGCCAGGCGGCCGGCTTCGACCCGGCACGCTGGCGCGGGACGCTCACCATCGCCGCCAACGACCTGCAGCGCGACCTGCTGCTGCCCGCGCTGCTGCGCCGCCTGCGTGCCGCCAGCGCCGGCGCGCGGCTGTGCGTCATCCCGTCCGGCGCGCCGCAGCCGGCACTGCTGCGCGAGCAGGGCTGCGACCTGGTGATCACGCCGCGCCCGCCAGAGGCCGCCGACCTGCTGCAGAAGCGGCTGTTCGAGGACCGCTACGTGGTCTGGTTCGACGCCGCGGCACGCAAGGCACCGGCCAGGCGCGCCGACTACCTCGCGGCCGAACATGTCACCGTGCGCCACGAAGACCGGCGCGGGCTCGACATCGACGCCTGGCTGGCCGAACAGCGCATCGAGCGCGAGATCGTCGCCACCGTGCCGGGCTTCGCCGGCATCGCGGCACTGCTGCGCGGCGGCCCCTGGCTGGCCACCCTGCCCTCGCTGCTCGGCCGCGGCGCGCTGCGCGGCCTGGCGGCCACCGAGCTGCCCTTCGCGACGCCGCCGATGCCGATGTACCTGGTGTGGCACCGACGCCGCCAGGACGACCCGCTGCACCGCTGGCTGCGCGCCGAACTCGAGGCGGTGGCCCGCGAGGCAATGGAGGGCGGGCCACCGCCGGGCTAGCCCGGGCTTGCATTTGTGGGTCGCGGGTGCAAGATCGCTGCGCGCCGAGGCCGGCCGGCGACAGCAGCCCGGCCAGGGCAGGAGGTCACCCGTGCTCGACCGCCCGTGGTTGTCCAGGTGCCTGCGGTCGCTGGCCGCGGGACTGTGCATTGCATGCGCGGCCCATGGTGCGCAGCCCACCCCGAAGCCCAAGGGCTCCGATTCCACCCTCCTCAAGCCCGGGGCCCTGGCACCGCCGCGTGTGGCGGCGCCGTGCGCGCCGGGGCGTTGCGCATTCGCGGGCCAGCGCGTGACCGTGCTGACGGTCGACGACCTGGCGATCAGTTCGCCGCTGCAGGAACTCAAGGCGGAATACGAGGCCGCCACCGGCGCGACGCTGGAGGTCGTACGGCGTCCCTTCGGTGAACTCTTCAGCACCCTGACGGCGGACCTGACCGCCGGCACGGGCCGCTACGACGCCTGCATCGCCGGTGCCTGGTGGCTGGGCGAACTGGTCGAAGGCGAGTACCTGCGGCCCTACGACGCGTACCGCAAGGATGCGCGCTTCCCGGCCCTGGCGCTCGACCAGGTGCTGCCGGCACCGCGCCGCCTGCTCGCCTACGGCAGGCACCTGTACATGGTGCCCAACGACCACGACGGCCAGGTGATGTACTACCGGCGCGACCTGCTGGCCGATCCGGCGCACCGCGCCGCGTTCCAGAAGGCCTACGGCTACGCGCTGGGCGTGCCGGCCACCTGGGAGCAGTTCCGCGACCTGGCCGAGTATTTCAACGGCAAGGACCTGAACGGCGACGGCCAGCCGGACCACGGCGTCGTGCTGCCGCTGCTGACCGGCGCGCAGGGCATGTTCCAGTTCATGTCGCTGTCCGCCTCGTTCGTGATCGGCCCGTCCAACCCGCACCTGTACTGGTTCGACCCGCGCACGATGAAACCGCTGATCGACAGCCCCGGCCATGTGCGCGCGCTGGCCGTGCTCACCGAGCTGGTGAAGTCCGGTCCGAAGGAGATGCTGCAGTGGGACCTCGGCAAGGGCTGGGACCACTTCCTCGGCGGCCGCGCGGCACTGGCGCTCACCTGGGGCGACCTGGGCGCCCTGGCCCAGCAGGAGGGCAGCCGGGTGCGCGGCCGGGTCGGCTCGTCGCAGCTGCCGGGCTCGCGCGAGTACTACAGCATCCGCGAGCAACGATGGGTTCGCGCGCAGCCGCTCAACCGCGTCGGCAACACCACCGGCGGCTCCTGGGCCGGCGTGATCTCGCGCTTCTCCAAGGCCCCGGAGGCCACCTACTACCTGCTCGCGCTGATGGCCTCGCAGCCGAAGTCGGAGATCTACGCCGCGCGCGGCTGGGACGGCATCGACCCGGGGCGGCGCTACCACTTCCTGCCCCCGCGCGGCACGGGCCGGATCGAGAACTACACGGCCGCGGGATGGGACAAGGCCGACATCGCCGACTTCCTGCAGGCCTATCACGACAACTACAGCAATCCGCTGCAGCTGCCCTACCTGCGCATCCCGGGTGCGTACAGCTACTGGCTGGCGCTGGACCTGCACCTGGTGGAGGCGGCGTCCGGGCAACTCAGCCCCGAAGCGGCGCTGAGGGCCGCGGCAGTCGACTTCGAGGACATCACGATCCGCCTCGGGCGCGAGCGGCAGCGGCGGTCGTACCGGGCGTCGCTCGGGTTCTAGGGTGCCGAGGAGCAGGCCGTGAACTGGCGCGAGCGCTTCCAGCGGCTGGGCGTCGGCGACAAGCTGACGCTCGGCTTCGGCGCGCTGGCCGGTGTCACCTTGCTGGTGGTCGCGCTGGCGCTGGCCGGCGGCCAGCGGCTGGCCCACGACATCGCGCTCGCCGAAGACCTGCGCCTGCCCGCGGTGCTGGCGTCCACGCAGGCGCAGGCGAGCCTGCTGAAGATGCAGCTGCACGTGCGCGGCTACCTGGTGCTGAGCGACCCGCAGGACGTGACGCACTACCACGCGGCACGCCGCAGCTTCGAGAGCAGCCTCGCCGCCCTGCAGGCCATGTCGGCCCGCTGGCCGGAAGGCGATGCGGCCCGTGCGGTGCAGGAGCTGACGAGCGACTACCAGCGCTGGGCACGCCTGCCGCAGCAGCTCTTCGACCTGCACGACGACCCGCTGAAGAACCGGCTCGCGTTGCGGCTCTCGCGCCTGGAGGTCCAGCCACGCCGCGTGCAGGTGCTGGACGCGCTCAGCCGCCTGATCGAGCGCCAGAAGGAGCGCACCGCGGCCGCGCCGCACCGCGAGCTGCTGTCGGACCTGCTGCACTTCCAGGCCTCGTTCGACGCCATGGTCACCAACCTGATCGCCTACGGCTCCTCGGGCGAGCTGAACTTCCAGCTGGCCTACGGGCCGCAGCTGTCCACCAACGCCGCGGCGTGGACCGCCGTGTCCGGCCGCCGCGCGCTGCTGGACGCCGAACAGCGTGCCCTGCTCGACGACATCGCCCGCCTGCGCAACGAGATCGCGCAGCTCGCGCTGCGGATCATCGGCGTGATCAACGGCGAGCGGGCCTTCGAGGACCTGTACCTCTACCGCACCCAGGTGGCGCCGCAGGCGGCGGCGATGCTGGACCACCTGGCCAGCCTGGCCGAGGTGCAGCAGGGCCGGCTCGGCGGCGCGCTCGACGGCGCCCTCGCCAGCATCACCCGGGCACGCTGGGCGGCCGCGGCGGGCGGGCTGCTGGCGCTGCTGGCGGCCGTGGCCCTGGCCTGGGGCGTGCGCCGCAGCATCGTCGCGCCGGTGCGCCGGCTCACGCGCGTGGCCGAGCGCGTGGCCGGCGGCGACCTGGCGGCGCGCGCCGAGCCGGTCTCGCAGGACGAGATCGGCGTGTTGGGCACCAGCATCGACACGATGACGCAGCGCCTCTCGGACACCATCGCGCGCCTCGAGGCGGCGATCGACGAGGCGCGCCGCGCGCGCGACGCCGCCGAGGTGGCCAACCGCGCCAAGAGCGACTTCCTGGCCAACATGAGCCACGAGATCCGCACCCCGATGAACGCGATCCTGGGCATGTCGCACCTCGCGCTGCAGAGCGGGCTGGACGCGCAGCAGGCCAACTACGTGCGCAAGGTGCACCGGGCGGCCGAGTCGCTGCTGGGCATCATCAACGACATCCTCGACTTCTCCAAGATCGAGGCCGGCCACCTCGACATGGAGCGGGTGCCCTTCGAACTCGGCGACGTGCTCGACGACCTGGCCACCCATGTCGGCATGAAGGCCGACGAGAAGAACATCGAGCTGGTCTTCGAGCTCGCGCCGGGCCTGCCGTCGGCCCTCGAGGGCGACCCGATGCGGCTCGGGCAGGTGCTGCTGAACCTGGGCAACAACGCCGTCAAGTTCACCGAGCGCGGGGAGATCGTCGTCAAGGTCGAGCAGCTCGAGCGCGATGCCGCGCAGGTGCTGCTGCGCTTCGAGGTGTGCGACAGCGGCATCGGCATCGACGCCGAGCAGCAGCGCCGGCTGTTCCAGCCCTTCTCGCAGGCCGACAGCTCGACCAGCCGCCGCTACGGCGGCACCGGACTGGGCCTGGCGATCAGCCGCCACCTGGTGCAGATGATGGGCGGGGACATCGGTGTCGACAGCCGCCCCGGCCACGGCAGCCGCTTCCACTTCACGGCCCGCTTCGGCCTGCGCACGCCGCCGCCCGCCGACGACGAGGCCGGCCGGGTCGCGCGCCTGCGCGGGCTGCGCGTGCTGATCGCCGACGACCACGAGATCGCGCGCGAACTGCTCGTGCAGATGACCCGCGGCTTCGACATGCAGCCGACGGCGGTGGGCGACGGCGCGGCCGGCCTGGAGGCGATCGCGCAGGCCGACGAGCGCGACCAGCCCTTCCAGCTGATGCTGCTGGACTGGAAGATGCCCGCGCTGGACGGCCTGGAGTGCATGGCCCGCCTGGCACAGATGACCCTGCGCCACCCGCCGCCCGTGGTGCTCATGCTGACCGCGTTCAGCCGCGACGAGGTGGTGCGCCGCCTGTCTGCCGGGCAGATTGCCGCGGCCGCGACGCTGAGCAAGCCGGTGACGCCGTCGACGCTGCTGGACACCTGCCTCGGCGTGCTGCACCTGCCGGGGCAGCACACGCGGCGCGCCGAGCGCCGCGACGAGGCGCTCGGCGCCCACCGCGCCAGCCTGGCCGGCGCGCGCATCCTGCTCGTCGAGGACAACCCGATCAACCAGGAGCTGGCGCGCGACCTGCTCAGCCGCGCCGGCGTGACGCTGAGCACGGCCGACAACGGCGAGCAGGCCCTGGCCGCCCTCGCGCGCGAGCCCTTCGAC
Organism: Piscinibacter defluvii; assembly: GCF_004011805.1. GTDB lineage: Bacteria > Pseudomonadota > Gammaproteobacteria > Burkholderiales > Burkholderiaceae_C > Piscinibacter > Piscinibacter defluvii. The sequence goes on along the minus strand of NZ_RCHJ01000021.1, from coordinate 75,751 downwards.
CTGGTGCTGATGGACTGCCAGATGCCGGTGATGGACGGCTACACCGCCACGCAGTTGCTGCGCCGGCAGCCGCAGTGGCGCGACCTGCCGGTGATCGCGATGACCGCCAACGCGATGGTCGGCGACCGCGAGAAGGTGCTCGCCGCGGGCATGAACGACCACATCGCCAAGCCGATCCGGGTGGACGAGCTGTTTGCCACGCTGGCGCGCTGGATCGCCCGGCCGCCCCGCGAGCGCAGCGCCGCCGCGGCCCCGGACGCGCCGGCGGCACGCGCGACGCTCGGCGGCGATGCGCGGCTCTACGACCGGATCGCGCGCATGTTCGTCGAGCGCGAGACGCGCTTCGCCGAGCGTTTCGCCGCCGCGCGCGCGGCGGCCGACACCGCGGGCATGCTGCGCCTGGCGCACGACCTCAAGAGCGTGGCTGCGACGCTCGGTGCCACCGCCCTGGCCGAGGCCGCGGCGGGCCTCGAGCAGGCCTGCGCGGAGCAGGCGCCGGCGCCGGCGCTCGACGCGCAGCTCGAGCGGGTCAGGGGCCAGCTCGCACCCGCGCTGGCCGGACTGCGCGAGGCGGCGGTGGCGGAGCGCGGTTGACGCCCTCGGAGCGCCAGGGCGGCGCACAATGGGGCTTGCCGGCGATGCCTCGGCCGGCACAGCGCAGGCGGCCGGCCTGTGGTCGCGGAAGGAGCAACGGCGTGCCGATGGAACGTTGCGTGGCGAGCGCCCGCGGGCGCGCCATCCGCTTGGCGCTCTGCGCCCTCGCGTCGTGCCTGCTGCTGCCTGACCCGGCCGCCGCCGACCCGGTGGAGGCGGCGCGCCAGGCCGTCGACAGCGCGTCGGGCCGCGTGCCGGCGTGGACCGGGCCGACCTCCGGGCCGGCGGCCGCACCCGGCAAGACCGTCGTGGTGCTGGCCGAGGACCTGCGCAACGGCGGCGTCCTCGGCGTCGCGCAGGGCATCCGCGAGGCGGCGCGCGCGATCGGCTGGAAGGTGCGCGTCGTCGATGCGGGCGGGACGGCCGCCGGTCGCCGCCGGGCCGTGAGCGACGCGCTGGCGGCGCGCCCGGACGGCCTCGTGATCTGCGGCTCGGACGCACACGAACTCGAACCCGTCCTGCGGGCGGCGGGCCCCCGGCTGCCGCCGGTGGTCGGCTGGCACGCGGGCCCCCACCCCGGGCCCATCGCCGGGACCTCCGTCGCAATGAACGTGAGCACCGATCCGATCGCGGTCGCGCGCACGACGGCGCTGGCGGCCGTCGCGCAGTCGGGCGGCCGGGCCGGGGTCGTCGTGTTCAACGATTCCCGCTTCGCCATCGCGACCGCCAAGGCGCAGGCCATGGCCGACGTCATCCGCCAGTGCGGCGGCTGCACGCTGCTCGAGCTGCGGGACGTGGCCATCTCGGACGCCGCGGCGCGCATGCCGGCGGTGACCCGGGAGCTGCTGGCCGCCCACGGTCCGCGCTGGACGCACGCGCTGGCGATCAACGACATCTACTTCGACTATGCGGTGCCGGTGCTGATCGAGGCGGCGCTGCCCAACGGCGCGATCAGCCTGCTGTCGGCAGGCGACGGCAGCGCGTCGGCGTTCATGCGCATCCGCGCCGGGACCTACCAGACCGGCACGGTCGCCGAACCGCTGAACATGCAGGGCTGGCAGGTGATCGACGAGCTGAACCGGCTCTTCGCCGGACAGCCGGTGAGCGGCTTCGTCGCGCCCGTGCGTCTCGTGTCCGGCCAGAACGTCGCCTCGGATGGCGGCTCCCGGTTCGTCTACGACCCGGAGAACGGCTACCGGGACGTGTACCTGCGGATCTGGAAGAAGCGCTGACCGGGGCGGGGCTTGCTTGCCATGCGGATCTTCTCGTCGCAGCACCGGGCCGCCTGGCTGAACCGGCTCCGGCCGCGCTCGCTCGGAGCGCAGTTCGCGGTCGCGCTGTCCGCCATGGCCGCCCTGATCGTCGCCGGCGGCGCCACGGCCTTCCTCGCCCTGTTCGCCACCGGCGACGCGGCGCGCCGGTTCTCGGAGGAGCAGCTCGCGCGCGCGCGCCACACCCAGTCCCTGCAGCAGCAGACGCTGCAGATCGAACGGCTGGCCGAACGCATGATCTCGGCCGACTCCCGGGAGCAGGCGCACCAGACCTACGCCCGGATCCTGGGCGAACTCGACGCGCTCGACGAACTGACCGCCCAGCTGGCGGTCAGCGAGGACATGTCGGTGCTCGATCTGCACCAGTCCAGCCAGCTGTTCCGGAGTTCGGCCCATGTGCTGGCCCGGCTGCGCGATGCCGCGGAAGGCCCGGGGCCCGCGAGTGCGTCGACGAGCGGCGCGCTGAGGAGCTACCGCGAGGAGATGCAGACCCATGCGCAGGCCCTGGCGCAGGCCGCGCGCGAGCAGTCGGACCGGCTCGCGCGCGCCCACCAGGCCGCCGTGCTGCGTGTCGTCGACGCCTCGCAGGCGAGCGCCTACTGGGTGGTCGCCTGGCTGGCCTTCAGCCTGCTGATGGCCTGGCTCATCGCGCGGGTCTTTCTCGGCCGGCGCATCATCGCGCGGCTGCAGCAGGTCAGCCGCAGCCTGCTGTCCGCGGACGCCCCCGGCGATGCCCCGCCGCAGGTGGACGTGCAGGGCGACGACGAGATCGGCGCCATGGCGCGCGCGGTGGAACGTTTCCTGTCCGACCGCCGCCAGCTGGCGACGACCCGCACGCTGCTCGAGGCCGAGCAGCAGCGCCTGAGCGCGATCATCGACAACACCGCGGACAGCATCGTCGTGCTGCAGGGCGGGCGGGTGCTGCAGCTGAACCGCGCCGCCGAACGCATGTTCGGCCTGCCCAACCCGCAGGCCGCCGGGCTGCCCGGCGACAGCTTGCTGGCCGACTTCGACTGGACACCCGGCGCCGTGCCCGGCACGGCGCGCGACGCCCTGGCACGCTGCCGCGACGGATCGACCATCCCGGTCGAGGTCTCGCTGAACCCGGTGAGCTCGGGTGCCGGCCACCTGCTGGTGCTCGTGATCCGCGACGCGACGCTGCGCCGGCAGGCCGAACGCCACCTCATCGCGGCGCGCGACGCCGCCGAGGCGGCCCGCGAGACGCAGGCCGTCTTCCTGGCGAACATCAGCCACGAACTGCGCACGCCGCTGAACGGCATCCTCGGCTTCGCGCAGATGCTGCGACGCGGCGAGTCGCTGAACGAACGGCAGGCCAGGGGGCTGAAGATCATCGAGGAATGCGGGCAGCACCTGCTGATGCTCATCGACGACATCCTCGACCTGGCCCGCATCGAGAAGGGCCGGCTCGAGCTGCACCCGGTCGACGTCGAGCTGCCGGGTTTCCTGCAGGCGGTGTGCGAGATCGTCCGCATCCGGGCGCAGGAGAAGCGCCTGGACTTCGTCTACGAGCCGGCCCCCGACCTGCCGGCGGTGGTCGTCGTCGACGACAAGCGGCTGCGCCAGGTGCTGCTCAACCTGTTGTCCAATGCCATCAAGTTCGGCGACGCCGGACGGGTGACCCTGCGTGCGTGGCCGGTCGCGCCCGCGGCAGGCCGCAGCGCCGGCGGCCTGCGCTTCGAGGTCGAGGACGAGGGCATCGGCATGAACGAGGCGCAGCTGGCCCGGCTGTTCCAGCCCTTCGCGCAGGTGGCCGAGCAGAAACGACGCGAAGGCGGCGCCGGGCTCGGGCTGTCCATCAGCCGGCAGCTGGTGCGCCTGATGGGCGGCGACATCCAGGCGCGCAGCCGCGAGGGCCGCGGCAGCGTCTTCTCATTCGAGATCGAGGCGCCGGCGCCGCCCGCAGCGGCGCGCGCACGGCCCGCCGGTGCGCCGGCCGGCGGCCCGACCAACGGCGTCGAGGTGCCGCATCTCGCCGCGCCCGGGCAGGGCCCCGAGGTCCGGCCCGACCCGCGCACCGTCGTGCGCGGCGCACACGTGCTGCTCGTCGAGGACAACGCCATCAACCGGGAACTGGTGGTCGAACTGCTGCAGGCCGCCGGCGTCGTCGTCAGCGTCGCCGGCGACGGCCGCGAGGCCCTCGAGATGCTCGAGCGGCAGCGCTTCGATGCGGTGCTGATGGACTGCCTGATGCCGGTGATGGACGGCTATGCCGCGACCCGGGCACTGCGCCAGCGCCCCGAGCTGCGCGACCTGCCGGTCATCGCGCTGACCGCCAACGCGATGGTGGGAGACCGCGACAAGGCGCTCGCGGCAGGCATGAGCGACCACATCGCCAAGCCGGTCAGGCTCGACACGCTGCTGGCTGCACTGGCGCGCTGGCTGCCCACGCCCATTACCCCGGGCGCGCCGCCGGATTCGAGTGCGAGCGCGGCAGCGTCGTCGAGGCCTGCGGGCGCACGGGCGTAGCGCACCCGCGCTTACCCGAGCCTGAACACCGCCACCGCATTCACCAGCTGCTGGGCCTGGGCCTTCAGGCTCTCCGCCGCCGCCGCCGACTCTTCGACCAGGGCCGCGTTCTGCTGCGTCACCTGGTCCATCTGCCCCACGGCTTCGCCGACCTGCGTCACCCCCGCGCTCTGCTGCGTGCTGGCGGCGCTGATCTCGCCCATGATGTCGGTGACGCGCCGGATCGAGGTCACCACCTCCTGCATGGTGGCGCCGGCCTGGTCGACCAGGGAAGTGCCCTGGCCGACACGCTCGACGCTGTCGGAGATCAGCGCCTTGATCTCCTTGGCCGCTTCCGCGCTGCGCTGCGCCAGGCTGCGCACCTCGGAGGCGACGACGGCGAAGCCGCGCCCCTGCTCGCCTGCCCGCGCGGCCTCCACCGCCGCGTTCAGTGCCAGGATGTTGGTCTGGAACGCAATGCCGTCGATCACGCCGATGATGTCGGCGATCTTCCTGGAGCTGTCGTTGATGCCCTTCATGGTGTCCACGACGCGGCTCACCACGTCGCCGCCGCTGGCCGCCACGGTGGAAGCGCTGAGCGCCAGCTGGTTCGCCTGCCGCGCGTTGTCGGCGTTCTGCCTGACGGCGCTCGAGAGCTGCTCCATCGACGCCGCAGTCTGCTCGAGCGCGCTCGCCTGCTCCTCGGTGCGCGAGCTGAGGTCGTTGTTGCCCTGGGCGATCTGCACGGAGGCGGTGGCCACGCCCTCGGAGTTGCTGCGCACGCCGGAGACGACACGCGCCAGGTTGTCCTTCATCGCCGCCAGGGCCTGCAGCAGCTTCGCGACCTCGTCTTCGCCCTCGATGCGGATGGGCACGGTCAGGTCGCCCTGCGCCACCGCATTGGAGGCCTGGACGGCATGCTCGAGCGAGTGCGAGATGCCGCGCACCAGCAGGAAGCCGAACACCAGGGCGAACAGCAGACCGGCCCCGATGGCCAGCACCGACGACAGGCGGATGGTGGCGTAGCGGGCCACGGCCTCCTCGTAGGAGCGCCGGCCCTCGTCGAGCTGGTACTTCTGCAACGCATCGATGCCCTGGTGCACCGGCTCATAGAGCGGCCGGACCCTTTCCAGCACCAGCCGTTGCGCCTCCTCGATGTGGTTGGAACGCAGGGCCGCCACGGTGGGCTGCAGCGCGTCGACGACGAACTTGCGCCGGTGCTCGGCAACGCTGCGCGCCAGCGCTTCCTCGTCCGGCGACAAGGCGCTGGCCCGGTAGCTCTCCCACACCCGCGTGATCTCCGCGATGTTGGACTCGACCTCCTTGGTGTTCGCGGCGATCACCTCGGGTGTCGGCGTGACGAGCGAGACGGCGATGGCCAGCCGGTTGCGCAGCAGCCGCGCCTCGATCTCCGCCACCTGCCCCATCGGCACCGTGCGGTGCTCGTAGAGCGACAGCAGCGCCGCGTTGGACTGCGCGATGCCGAACAGCCCGAGGGCTCCGATGCCGACCAGCAGCAGCGACAGCACGCCGACCAGGACGGCGATGCGGGTGGATATCTTCAGCGAGTTCATCGAGTGTCTCCAGGGCGAACGAGGCCGGTGACGCAGCCGCGGGCACACGCAGGTGCAGCGGGCAAGGTCCCGGACCGGTCAGGCTCCCTGGAGTTCCTTCTTCGATGTGATTCGAGATTAGTCGACCTGCGTCAAACGAAGCGCGGACAAGTCGGGCAAAGGCGGTGCTTTTCGTGGTCTCGGCCGACTGCGTGCAAGGCACGCGAGGCGTTCGGCTCGAACCGACCGCGCCCTCAGCCGCCCGCGCGGTAGCCCGCGTCCTTCTCGGCCAGGAAGGCCTGGTTGGCCTCGCGCAGCGCGGCCGCCGCATCGTCGTAGAGGAAGGGCAGGAAGGCGAAGCGCTGGCCGCGCCGCACCGGATCCACCGCGTGCAGCAGCGAGCACGAGAACACCACACCGCTGCCGGCCGGCGGCTTGTAGCGGCGCGGGCCGTACTCGGGGAAGTGCAGCTCGCCGCCCTCGAAGTCGTCGTTCAGGTTGATCGACAGCGCGAAGCGCCGGTGCGCCGTGCCGCGCGTGGTGTTGTCGCGGTGGGCGCGGAAGTGGCCGCCGTCCGCGGCGTCGTAGCAGGCCACCAGGTAGCGCTCCATGCGCGTGGCCTCGAAGCAATGCACCTGGCGGATCACGCTCGCCACGCGCCGGCGGATGCGCTGCTGGATCTCGCGCTTGAGCGCCTCGTCCTCCACGAGGTGGTCGGAGCGCACCTTGTGGCGCGGGTCGTGGCGGCCGACGGTGCGGCCGTCCACCTCCTGCATGAAGCCCGACACCTCGCCGCCATGGCGCCGGTACTCGCCGATCAGCTGCTCGCAGAACGCGGGTTCGAAGATGGCCGGGATCTGGATCACCGGCGCGTGCAGGTCGGTGCCGGCGAACCCGGCCACCGGCGGCAGCGTGCCGAGCAGTTCGAGCAGCGCCGGCAGGTCGGAATCGTCGTTGGCGAAGGGCAGCAGCGCGCGCACCTGCAGGTTCGGGTTGAGCAGCAGCCAGAACGGCCGGTACACCTCCTCGGCCGCCGGCTGCGGCTGCAACGGCAGCGCGCCGTAGAGCCGGCTGACACGACGGTCGAAGTCCCAGAAGTGGCGCATGCCGGGCAGGCGCTCTTGCAGGCGGCCCTGCGCCTCGTCCTGCGGGTCGGCGCTGACGCCGAAGAAGGCGAGCCGGTCGTCGTCGAACAGCGCGCGCTGCGCCTCGGCGAAGGCCAGGCGCTGTGCCCCGCCGGACTGGCCGGCCGAGCCGAGGAAACACAGCAGGATGTAGCGCCCGGCCACCGAATCGAAGGCGTAGTCGGGGTTGCTGGTGTTGCGCTGGCGGAACCAGGGGGCGGGGTCACCGGGCTGCAGCAGGCGGTAGGCGGCGGACATCGCGAAGGCGCAGGAGTGACCGGGCGCCGCATCTTGCCAGAGCGCCGCCGGCGCCCGTGCGGTTCAGCCCTCCGCCAGACGCCACATCCCGAACGCCGGCCCGTGCGCCGGCAGCGTGACCAGGCCGTCCGCGTCGGCGCGCAGGTCGGGGCTGCCGGCCAGGCCGGCGAGTTCGTGCCCGAGCACCGCCGCGGGGATGCGCAGCGGCGCATGCCCGGCACGCGCGGCATGCACCAGCACGCGCTCGCCCGGCGCCTCGCGCAGGAAGCAGATGGCGTCGTCGCCGATCGCCAGCCAGCGCAGCCCGCCGCGCTGCAGTGCCTGGCTGGCCGCGCGGGCCCCGAACAGCGCGCGTGTGTGCGCCAGGCGGGTCCGATCCCAGCGCTCCGGGTGGGCCCAGGGCATGGGGATGCGGGCCTGCTCGGGGCCGAGCGCGGCCAGGCCGATCTCGTCGCCGGCGTAGATCATCGGCACGCCGGGGTAGGCGGCCAGCAGGCCGAAGGCCACGTCGACCAGGCGCGGGTCGCCCAGCAGCGAGGCCACCCGGTGGGTGTCGTGCGAGCCGATCAGGTTCATCGCGTGCAGCGTGGCCTGCCAGGGCGTGACACCGGCGAACGCACGCATCGCCGCCACCACGGCGCGGCCCGGCAGGCGCGGCAGCGTCGGGTACTTGCCGTGCTCGTAGGGCCGAGGTGGCGCGGGCACCAGCCACTGCCACAGCGGCCGGGTGAACGCGGCGTAGTTCATCGTGCCCTGGTAGCCGTCGCCGAGCAGGTCGCGGCTGGCGTCGTGGTTCGACTCGGCCTGCAGGAACGACTCGTCCGTCACCTGCGCCATGGTGCGCCGGATGGTGGTGGCCACGAGATGGCTCAGGTTGACGTCGCCGCGAATGCCGGTCATGTTGGCCACGTCGATGCGCCAGGCGTCGAGTGCGTGCGGGCCGAGCCATTTCGCCACCACCGACCCGCGCCCGTCGTAGAGCCGGCGCCGCAGTTCCTCGCTGCGGTGGTCGAAGATCGGCATCTCGCGCATGCCCCACCAGCCGGCGTAGCGCTCGGGGTGCTGCTCGAAGAAGAAGAACCGGGCTTCCGGCGCGGACGGGTCGGCCAGCGCGGCGCGGAACCACTCGTGCGTGTCGCCGCAGTGGTTGGTGGTGAGGTCGCCCATCAGCTTCATGCCGCGTGCATGGGCGGCCTGCGCCAGGCGCGCCAGCGCTGCGTCGCCGCCCAGCAGCGGATCGACCCGATCGAAGGTCGAGGCGTTGTAGCGGTGGTTGGAGTCGGCCGGGAAGAACGGCGTCAGGTAGAGCGTGCCGACGCCCAGCGAGGCGATGTGGTCCAGGTGCGCGGCGATGCCGTCCAGGTCGCCGCCGTAGAGCTGGCGCGGCGTGTCCGGACCCTCGCCGATGACCGGGTCGTCCCAGGCGGCCGGCAGCGCCCAGGGCGGCGCTGGCCGGTGCTGCGACTTCGCGAAGCGGTCCGGGAAGATCTGGTACATCGTGCCGGTGGCCCAGCGCGGCGGCGGCGTGAACACGCTCAGGCGGAAGTCGCCCGCATCGGGCACGTCGTGCTCGTGCAGGCCCATGCCGTTGAGCCACTGGTAGCCCTGCGCGCCGCCGTCGAGCAGCCAGCGGTAGCTGACCACCGGGTTGACCACCGGCAGCACGGCGCGCAGCCAGGTGTCGTTCGCGTCCTGGCGCTCGAGCTCGGCGCGCACCAGCTCGGGCTCGCCGTCGTTGATCACCCGCACCCAGGCCCGGGTGGTGTCGCTGCCGCGCGGCACGCGCAGCCGCACCGCGACCCGGCCGCCGAGCCGCGGCGTGGGCTCGGGCACGTAGAGCGGCGAGCCGTCGTGGTGCGGCTGGTTCCAGACGGCCAGGGTCATGGGCACTCCTCGCAGGAAGTCAGGCGCGCCGCAGCACCGCCGCGCCGTAGGCCGCCAGCGTGCCGGCCGGCGCCTCGGGCACCGACAGCGCGTGCAGCGCCCAACCGGCGGGCGGCTGCCAGGCCAGCGGGCGGTCGGCGAAGTTCATCACGGTCAGCGTGTGCGGCGTCTCGACGCGGATCACCCGGGTGGCGGCATCGCCGTCGACGCGCACCCGCTGGCGCTCGCGCGGGCCGAGCTCGCCGCTGCGCTTGAGCGCGATCAGGCGCCGGTAGTAGTCGAGGATGGCGCGGCCCTGCGGCGAGCCGGCACGCTCCCAGCGCAGCTTGGAGGCCTCGAAGCTGCTGCGCGCATGCGGGTCGGGCGGCTCGGCGCCGCCGAAGGCGTAGTCGGCCTGGCGGCCCCGGCGCACGGCCTCGACCAGCGCCGGGTCGCCGAAGTCCTCGAAGAACAGGAACGGCGCCGTCTCGCCGTATTCCTCGCCCATGAACAGCATCGGCACGAACGGGCTGGCCATCACCGCGGTGATGCCCAGCAGCGCACGCGGCGCACCGTGGCTGGCGATCATGCGGTCGCCCGCGGGCCGGTTGCCGACCTGGTCGTGGTTCTGGATGTGCACCACATGCTCGCTGCCATGCGTGCCGCTGCCGTCGGTGCCCAGCAGGTAGTGGTAGTGGCGGTCCAGGCGCGTGCCGTCGAGCACGAAACCGTCGCGCAGGGCCTTGACCACGTCCTCGAAGGGACCGAAGTTGAGGTAGTGGCGCCAGGTCTCGCCGGTCAGGCAGGCGTACACGGCGTGGTTCAGGTCGTCGTTCCACTGCGAGTGGTAGCCGAAGCCGCTGTCGGCGGTGACGTGGCGGTTGTTGCGCAGGTGCTCGGCGATCGTCAGCACCTCGCGCCGCTCGCGCCGGCCGATGGTGCGCGCCAGCTCGGTGAACTCGCGCAGGATGTGGACCGGCATCTGGTCGAAGATCAGCGACACCGCGTCCATGCGCACGCCGTCGAAGCCCACGTCCTCCAGCCAGAAGCGCAGGTTCTCGAGGAAGAACGCGCGCACGCCGTGGTTGTGCTCGCCGTCGAAGTTGATCGCCGCGCCCCAGGGCGTCGCCGCGGCCTTGGTGTAGGGCGCGAAGGCTCCGCTGTAGTTGCCCTCCGGGCCGAAGTGGTTGTAGACCACGTCCAGCAGCACCGCGATGCCATGGGCATGCGCCGCCTCGATGAAGGCGCGCAGCTCGGCGTAACTCCCGTAGGCCGCGTGCAGCGCGAACAGGAAGGTGCCGTCGTAGCCCCAGTTGCGTTCGCCCGGGAAGGCCGCCAGCGGCAGCAGCTCGACCACGTTGACGCCCAGGTCGCGCAGGTGCGGCAGGCGCGAACAGGCCGCGGCCAGCGTGCCTTCGGGCGTGAAGGTGCCGACGTGCAGCTCGTAGATGATCGCGTCGGCCATGCGCACGCCGGTCCAGCCCGGGGTGCGCGCGCGCTCGACCTCGACCACCATCGACGGGCCGTGCACGCCCTGCGGCTGGCAGCGCGAGGCCGGGTCGGGCAGGCGCTGCCCGTCCACCTCCAGCCAGTACAGCGTGCCCGGCGGCAGGGCCTCGGTGGTGGCGTGCCACCAGCCGAGCGCGTCGCGCTGCATCGCCAGGCGCGTGCCGGCCTGCGGCAGCAGCACCGCGAGCTGCTGTTTCGTCGGTGCGAACACGCGGAAGGCCGAGCGGCCCTGCGCGTCGCGGTGGTGGCCAACCGGACTCACAGCCGCTCGTACAGCTGGGCCATGCGGCGCAGGCGCTGCGCCGTGTCGCCCGGCACCTGCTCCCAGGCGAATCGCCAGGCCCAGTTGCCCTCGCCCTTGCCGGGGAAGTTCATGCGGTGGCGGCCGTCCAGGCCGAGCACGTCCTGCATCGGGTAGACCGCGCTGTCGGCCACGCTCGCGCAGGCGGCGCGGATCAGGTCCCAGTGCACCGCGCGCCCGTCGCTGGCGAGGTACTCGCGCAGGTGGTGGCGTGCGCCCTCGCCGGCCGTGGCCCACCAGCCCACCGTGGTGTCGTTGTCGTGGCTCCCGGTGTAGACCACCGAGTCGGGTTCGTGGTTGTGCGGCAGGAAGCGCCGCTCGGCACCCTCGCCCTCGCCCCAGGCGAACTGCAGGATGCGCATGCCCGGCAGCCCGGCGCCCTTGCGCAGTGCGTCGACCTCGGGCGTGATCACGCCCAGATCCTCGGCGATCACGGGCACCGGACCGAGCGCGGCCGCGAGTGCGTCGAACAGCGCCTGGCCCGGGCCCTCGACCCAGCGGCCGTGCATCGCCGTCGGCTCGCTGGCCGGGATCTCCCAGTAGCCGGCGAAGCCGCGGAAATGGTCGATGCGCACGATGTCGACCAGCTCCAGCGTGCGCCGCACGCGTTCGATCCACCAGGCGTAGCCTTCCTGCGCGTGGGCAGCCCAGCGGTACAGCGGATTGCCCCAGCGCTGGCCGGTGGCGCTGAACAGGTCCGGCGGCACGCCGGCCACCACGGTGGGACGGCCGTGCGCGTCGAGCTCGAACAGCTCCGGCCGCACCCACACCTCGGCGCTCTGGTGCGCGATGAAGATCGGCGCGTCGCCCACCACCTTGACGCCGCGCTCGTTGGCGTACGCGCGCAGCCGAGCCCACTGGCGGAAGAAGGACCACTGGCAGAAGGTCCAGAAGGCGATGCGCGGCGCATGCCGCTCGCGCGCCTGCGCCAGCGCGGCGCTCTGGCGCCCGGCCAGGCCGTCGGGCCAGTCGCACCAGTCGCGCCAGTCGTGGTGCTCGGCCAGCGCCATGAAGAGTGCGTAGTCGGGCAGCCAGCTCGCGTGGGCCGCGCAGAAGGCGGCCAGCTCCGCGCGGTCGGCGTCGTTCGCCGCGGTGGCGAAGCGCTGCGCCGCGCGCGCCAGGCGCTCCATGCGGAACGGGTACACCGCGGCCCAGTTCACGGCCTGGTCGTCCAGGCCCGCCACCGGCTCGAGATCGGCCGGCTCGAGCCAGCCGCGCTGCTGCAGCTCGGCCAGATCGATCAGCAGCACGTTGCCGGCAAAGGCCGAGCTGCTCATGTAGGGCGAGTTGCCCGGGCCCAGCGGTGCGAGCGGCAGGATCTGCCACAGGCGCTGACCGGCGGCGACCAGCCAGTCGACGAAGTGGTAGGCACCGGGGCCGAAGTCGCCCGAGCCGTGCGGGCCGGGCAGCGAGGTCGGGTGCAGCAGGATGCCGCTGGAGCGCGGGAATCGCATCAGAAATCCTCAGAAGGTGTGAGAGAACCCAGCATGCCCGCGCCGGGGTGGCCAAGGGCCCTGGGCAAGGCGCGGCACGCCGCCCAGACTGGCCGTCTGGGCCAGTGACGCAACGCGGCCCAGGGCCCATGGATGCCCCGGCCCTGCGGGTTGCCCCCGGGATCGCGCCCCCTCGTCGTTGCAAATGCTCGACGTGTCACCCGACACGTCTGTGCTTTGCGCCTCGATGGGGCGCGATCTCGGGGGCAACGCGGGCATGCTGGGTTCTCTCACACCTTCTCGGCGTCGGGCCCGCATCTGAATCGGTTCAGAAGCGGGTGCTGGATTCTGGGTCGCGCGGGGGCGATGTCAAGCCATGCCCCTCGTGCCGGATGCCCCGGGCGGCGCTGCAGCGGCTCGCGCCAGGGCCGCCCGTAGACTGGCGGACCCGTCGATCGCCCCGTGATGCGCAGCTCCGCCCCGCCCAAGTCGCCGACGATCGGCGCCGCGCCGCCCAATCCGCGCCGCCTCACGCTGGCCGACGTGGCCGAGGCGGCCCGGGTCAGCCGCACCACGGCCTCCAATGCCTTCAACCGCCCCGGGCAACTCTCCGCGGCGCTGCGCGAGCATGTGCTCGAGACGGCCCGCGCGCTCGGCTACTTCGGCCCCGACACCACGGCGCGCGCGCTGCGCCGGCGCGAACTGCGCGAGGTCGGCGTGGTGTTCCACCACGACCTCGGCTACGCGCTCAGCGACCCGTCGAGCATCGAGTTCCTGCGCGGCGTGGCCCGCGAGCTCGACGAGCGTCGCCTGACGCTGCAGCTGATCCCGAAGATGGGCCGCCAGCTGATGCTCGAAGCGGCCTTCCAGACCACCGCCGACGTGCTGATCGTGCACGCCGAGATCGGGCCCGAGTTCGTGCCCGAGCTGCGCGCCGCGCGCAAGCCGGTGGTGCTGGTCGACTGCTACGTGCCGGACATCGCCTCGGTGTGCACCGACGACCGCGTCGGCGCCGCGCTGGCCATGCGGCACGCGCTGCAGGCACGGCCCGACGTGGTGGTGGTGCTGTGTTTCCTGGTCACCGAGGCCGAGCGGCGGCGCGTGCTGGCGCAGCGACGACCGGCGCGCTCGGGCTTCGTCGGCACCGAGCGCGTGGCCGGCTACGCACAGGCGGCACGCGAGGCCGGCTTCGGGTTGGACAACATCCTGTGGGTCGAGGTCGACGACCAATGGCCCGAGACCGCCGGCGAACGCATCGCCGAACTGCGCGGCCGGCTGCCCAGCGGCACGCGGCTCGCGATCGTGGCGATGAGCGACCGGCTGGCGCTGGCCGCTCGGAAGACCGTCAAGTCCTGGCGCGGCGTGAAGGTGGTGGCGATCGTCGGCTTCGACGACATCCCGGCGGCGGCCGACGCCGGCCTGACGACGATCCGCCAGGACCATTTCCTCAAGGGACAGCGCTGCGTGCAGGTGGCGCTGGACGGCCTGGAGGCGCCGGTCATGCCGGTGCAGCTGGTCGTCCGCGACACCTGAACCCAGCCCAACAAGATCAGCGCCTTATCTAGATTCGGCGATCTTCCATCCGTGAATTCCCGGTTCAGGGTTCGAAAAGTAGATAAGTAACATAACTATCTGCCGCCACGAACGACCCGGAGAACCACCATGCCCCAGCCCCGCCTGCCTGCCCTGCTCTGCGGCCTCGCCCTCGCGGCGGCGTCGGGCGCCGCCCCGGCGCACGACCGGCACGATCGGCACGGCCGCGACCTGCCGCGCCTGAGCCCGGCCCGCCCGGGCAGCCTGCTGGGCAGCTGCGAGGAACTCGCGGCACGCCTGGCCGGCCTGCCGGGCACCACCATCACCGGTTCGAGCACGGTGGCCGCAGGCACGCTGCTGCAGGGCGGCACGCCGATCGCCGCCCATTGCCGGGTGACCGGGCGCAGCGCCGAGCATGTCAGCCCGGTCGACGGCAAGACCTACGCGATCGGCTTCGAGATGCGCCTGCCGCTGGCCTGGAACGGGCGCTTCTGGCACCAGGGCAACGGCGGCATCGACGGCAACGTCGTGCCGGCCGTCGGCGCGCTCGGCGGCGGGCCGCTGACCGGCGCGCTGGCCCAGGGCTTTGCCGTGCTCAGCTCCGACGCCGGCCACACGCTCGCGCAGGGCGGCCCGGCCTTCGGGCTGGACCCGCAGGCCCGCCGCGACTACGGCTACCAGGCGGTGGGCACGCTGACGCCGATCGCCAAGGCGATCGTCTCGGCCGCCTACGGGCGCGGGCCGGACCGTTCCTACTTCGGCGGCTGTTCGAACGGCGGGCGCCACACGCTGGTGGCCGCGGCGCGCTACACGCAGGAGTACGACGGCTACCTCGCCGGCGCCCCCGGCTACCGGCTGCCGCTGGCGGCGCTGGCCAACATCTGGGGCGCCCAGCGCTATGCGAGCGTGGCCACCGGCGACCCGAACACGCCCCCGGGCCTGGAGACCGCCTTCACGGCCGCCGAGCGCCGCGTGGTGGCCGACGCGGTGCTGGCGCGCTGCGATGCGCTGGATGGCGCCGCCGACGGCCTGGTGCAGGACACCGCGCGCTGCCAGCGCGTGTTCGACTTCCGGCGCGATGTGCCGACCTGCAGCGCCGCGCGCGACGGCACCTGCCTGTCGGCCGCCCAGAAGCTGGCGATCGGGCCGATCTTCGCCGGCGCGACCACGCGCAACGGCACGCCCTTCTACGTGCCCTTCCCGTTCGACAGCGGCATCGCCGGCGGCGGCATCCCGTTCTGGGAATTCACCGCACCGCTGGCGCTCGACTCCGGCGCGGTGGGCACGATCTTCAAGGTGCCGCCCTCGACCGCGGCGCTGACCAATGGCCCGGCCTTCAGCCTCGGCCTGGACATCGACCTCACGCTCGCCGAGCTGTCGGCCACCGATGCGACCTACACCGAATCGGCGCTGGAGTTCATGACGCCGCCGGACGCGCTGGACATGAACGACCTGCGTCGCCGCGGCGCCAAGATCATGGTCTACCACGGCGTCAGCGACCCGATCTTCTCGGTGGCCGACACCGAGCGCTGGTACCGCGGCATCGACCGCAGCAGCGGCGGCCGCGCCGACGAGTTCGCGCGCCTGTACCGCGTGCCCGGCATGGGCCACTGCAGCGGCGGCCCGGCCACCGACCAGGCCGACTTCATCACCCCGCTGCTCGCCTGGGTCGAGGGCGGCCGTGCGCCGGGCGCGATCACCGCCACGGCGCGCGGCACGGGCAACCCGGGCGGCGTCAACCCCGAGGTGCCGGCGAGCTGGTCGCCGGCACGCACGCGGCCCCTGTGCCCCTACCCCTCGGTGGCGCGCTACAAGGGCACGGGCGACGTCGAGAGCGCCTCGCGCTGGATCTGCACGGCACGCGGCCACTGGCTGCACGACCGCGACGACGACTGAAGAGGGCTGGCCTGCCCGGAGGGACTCGAACCCCCGACCTGCTGCTTAGAAGGCAGCTGCTCTATCCAGTTGAGCTACGGGCAGTGTGTGGTGCGGGTCGGCGCGGCCCGCCGATCACCAGGGCTGGGCCGGCAATGGTACGCGAGGCCCCCGGGCGGCTCGCGGTTCAGGCGGCGACCGCATCCCAAGGCGCCACATCGACGCCGCTCGACGAGGCGCCGGGCTGCGGCGCCCCGGCCGCCGTGGCCAGCGGCCCGCCGAGGGCCTCGACCAGATCGGGCAGCAAGCGCTGCAGCTCGCCGGTGGTGATCGCGACGTCGGCATCGAAGCCGTCGTCCGCCGGGTCGGCCGCACCGCCCTTGTCCAGCACCGCGTCGAGCAGCTCGATCTTCTTCAGCGCCAGCGTGTCGGTGAGAACGAACGAGACGCGGCCGTTCCAGGTCATCGCCAGCTTCGTGGGCAGCTTGCCCTGCCTGATGTGCTCCCCGAGTTCGTCGATCTCCAGCGTGTGGCGTGCGTAGCGCACCAGGGCCTTCTCGCTGTCGGGCCGCTTGAGCTCGCAGTCGCGATCGATGCTGAAGCCGGCCGGCGCCTGCTTGTCGCTGAGCCAGGCCGCCATCGCGGTGGCCGGCGACAGCTGCGTCTGCAGCGGCACCAGGCGCAGACCGCCGAACAGGTCGACCAGCTGCGTGGCCACCGCGTCGGCCTTCTTCGGGCTGGCCGCGCCGATGAGCACGCGGCGCGCCTTCAGGTCGATCCAGACCAGCGTCGTCGATCGCTTGGGAAACGCGCGCGGCAGCAGCTCGTGCACGATCTGCTCGCGGATCTCGCGGGCCGCCTTGCCCTTGGGCCGGCGGCCGGTCTCCGCCTCGATCTTGTCGAGCTGCGCTTCGAGCTGTTCCTTGACCACGCTGCCGGGCACGGGCTTGGTCTCGCTGCACAGCTTCAGGACGAGCTGCCCCGCGACACTCTCGATCAGCGCGCCATGCCGTTGCCCGCGCGGCTCCACCCATCCGGCCGATTCGGGCTGGCTCGGGCGACACGCGGTGAACCGGGCGCCGTCGAGGCGGCGTTCGATGTCGCTCTGCGTGGGCGGCTCCCACTGGTCGATGTGGTAGACAAGCGCGTTCTTGAACATGGTGCGGCAGCGGCGAAAGGGGGCGGATTCTAGGGTGCCGGGTGAACCGCGCGCCGGCGATGGACGCTGCGCCGGAGCGCGGTGCGCAGCCGTTGTGGGCGGTGTCGGGCGAGTGTCTCGCGGTCCTGCTCAGCGTCCCCAAGCCGCAGACCGAGATCCCTCAGCCCTGGCGGCCGAGCAGCCTCGCCTGCTCGGCGAGGCGATCGATCGCCGCATTCAGCACCTCGCGCTCCTGCGGGCTCAGGGCCTCGAGCAGGAACGCCTCGCGGGCGCGAACCATCGGCGCGATCTTCTGGAAGAGCGAGCGCCCCGCCGGCGTCACCCGTATCAGCCAGCCGCGACCGTCCTGCGGGTCGGGCAGGCGCTCCACGCAGCCGCGCTCCTGCAGGTTCGAGACGGCGCGGCTGACCTGCATCTTCTCGAGCGTCGTTGCCTCGATCACCTCGGCCGTCCGGACCGTGCCGCGGCCGGCCAGGGCGGCGAGCACGCGCCACTCGTCACGGCTCAGCCCGAAGCGCTCCCGGTACACGAGCGCGATGCACTGGCTGACCTGCTCGCTGAGGACGGCAAGGCGGTAGGGCAGGAAGGTCTGCAGGTCCATCGCAGGTCGGGCACGAATCGGAAGAGCTTCATCGAAGATTTGCCGAGGAGCGGGGGCCCGGCACGCAGGCGCTGGCCCCGTGCATGCCCCTGTTCCTCGACGCCGGCGGCGGCAACATCCTGGCGTTCTTCGAACTGCCCCACTCGCCGGCCATGGGTCGCGACGAGAACACGTCGGCCTGGCTGCAGCACATCGCGCTGCCCGGCCGCCGGCCCGCACTGGAAGCCACGTGAATACTGGTCGGGGTGAGATGATTCGAACATCCGACCCACTGCTCCCAAAGCAGTTGCGCTACCAGGCTGCGCTACACCCCGAGGGCGCTGATTATGCCGTGGCGGGTGCCGGCAGGGCGATCAGGCGCGCCACCGCCATGCACTGGCGGATGTGCTGCTCGCAGACGTACTTCAGCGCCGAGTAGGTCAGCGCGGCCGAGATGGCCTGGCCGGCGATCGGCACCACCTTGGCCGCCTGCTGGGCGGTGAGGCGCACGCCGACCAGGCGCAGCATGGTCATCACGAGCTCGCGCGTCACCAGCCGGCCGATCAGCATGCTGCCGCCGGCCGAGATGGCCTTGTAGACGACCACCTTGCGGTCCGGCGCCAGCCGCTCGATCTGTTCCTCGGTGAGGCCGAAGGCGCGGTTGATGTCGGGGATCAGCTTCATCAGGATGCCGACGTCGGTCACCCAGTCCACGCCCGGCACGGGAATAAGCGCGACGCCGGCCCCGAGCAGTGCGCGCTTGGTGACCAGGCGCCGGCACGCCCGTGCCACGTCCTCGATGCGGCTGTCGCTGTCGGGCACCAGTTCCCACTCGGTCGCTTGCGCGGATTCGGCCATGCACTGCCTCCTGAGGCGCGACTCTAGCGCTGGAGCTGCTCCCACGCTTTTTCGAGCCGCTTGACACTGACCGGCTGGGGCGTGCGCAGTTCCTGCGCGAACAGGCTCACCCGCAGTTCCTCCAGCAGCCAGCGGAACTCCTCCAGCCGGGCGTCGGGCACCCCCTTGCGCTCGGCCAGCGCCCGCGCGAAGCGCTGCTCGAGCGGGCGCAGCTCGGCCAGGCGCTGCGCGTCGCGCACCGGGTCGGCGCGGAACTTGTCCAGCCGCATCTGCACGCCCTTCAGGTAGCGCGGCAGGTGGCCGAGCGCGGCCCAGGACGTGCTCGCGACGAAGCGCTTGGGCACCAGACGCGCGAGCTGGGCCGCGATGTCGTCGGCCGTCTCCTTCGCCGGCCGGCTGTCCTTGAGCTTCCGGCTGGCGGCGGCCCACTCGGCCAGCACCACGCCCGCGGCACGGGCGATCTCCTGCGCGATCAGGTTCAGGCGCCCGCGGCCTTCCTCCAGCCGCTTCGCGAAGCTCGCCGCATCGTGCGGCAGCGGCTCGGCCAGGAAGGCACGCTCCAGCGCCAGGTCGACGACCTGCGCGCGCAGTTCCTCGGCGGTGCCCAGCGGCATGTAGGCCACCGCCATCTTCTGCAGGTCGGGGATGTTCTTCTCGAGGTACTTCAGCGCGTCCTTGAGTTGCAGCGCGACGAGGCGGCGCAGGCCGCCGCGGTGCTTCGCAGCGGCCACCTCGGGTTCGTCGAACACCTCGATCTCGACATGGTCGCCCTGGTCGATCAGTGCCGGGAAGCCGACCAGCGACTGGCCGCCCTTGCGCAGCTCCAGCAGCTCGGGCAGCTCGCCGAAGGTCCAGGCGGTGTAGCGCTCGGCCGGGCGCTCGGGCGGCGGCTCGGGCTCGCGCATGCGGGCGGCGGACGCGGCATGTGCAGGCGCCGGGGTCGCGGACGGGGCAGCGACCGCCGGCACCTTCAACGCTGCCAGCGCCTGGAACGCCGAGCGCGCCTGGCCGCCCAGCTCGGCCTTCAGCGCCGCGAGGTGGCGGCCGGTGCCGAGCTGGCGGCCATGTTCATCGACGACGCGGAAGTTCATCGCCAGGTGCGGGCTGAGCTGCTCGCGCTTGAAGTCGTTGCGCTGCACCGCGAGCTGGGTGCGCTCGCGCACATGGCGCAGCAGCGCATCGAGCAGGTCGCCCTGCGCAAACGGCGTCTCGGCAACGAACTCCTCGGCATAGGCCGGCAGCGGCACGAGGCGCGAGCGCGGGCGCTGGTGCAGCGTCTTCACCAGCGCCAGCACCTTGTCCTTCAGCATGCCGGGCACCAGCCAGTCGCAGCGCTCCTCGTTCACCTGGTTGAGCACGTAGATCGGCACGGTGACGGTCAGGCCGTCCTTCGGGTCGCCCGGCTCGTGCAGGTAGCTCGCGGCGCAGTCGATGCCGCCGAGGCGGATGGTCTTCGGGAAGGCCGCGGTGGTGATGCCGGCCGCCTCGTGCCGCATCAGCTCCTCGCGGGTGAGCTGCAGCAGCCGGGGCTGCTTCTTCGACTCCTCGCGGTACCAGCGTTCGAGCGTCGCGCCGCTCACCACCTCGGCCGGGATCTGCTGGTCGTAGAAGGCGTGGATCAGCTCGTCGTCGACCAGCACGTCCTGGCGGCGCGACTTGTGCTCCAGCTCTTCCACCTGCGCGATCAGCTTGCGGTTGGCCGCGAGGAACGGCAGCTTCGACTCCCACTCGCCGTGGACCAGCGCCTCGCGGATGAAGATGTCGCGCGCAGCCTTCGGGTCGACGTTGCCGAAGTTCACGCGCCGGTTGTTGTAGACCACGATGCCGTAGAGCGTGGCGCGCTCCAGCGCCACCACCTCGGCGGCCTTCTTCTCCCAGTGCGGCTCGAGCAGCTGGGTCTTGATCACGTGCGCGGCGATGCCGGGCAGCCACTGCGGGTCGATCGCCGCGATGCCGCGCGCGTACAGCCGCGTGGTCTCCACCAGCTCGCCGGCGACGATCCAGCGGCCCGGCTTCTTCGATAGGTGCGTGCCCGGATGGCGCCAGAACTTGATGCCGCGCGCGCCGAGGTACCACTCGTCGTCGTCGCTCTTGCAGCCGATGTTGCCCAGCAGCCCGGCCAGCAGCGACAGGTGGATCTGCTCGTAGGTGGCCGGGCTGGCGTTCAGCCGCCAGCCGTGTTCGGCCACCACGGTGTGCAATTGGGCGTGCAGGTCACGCCACTCGCGCACACGGCGCGGCGAGACGAAGTGCTCGCGCAGCAGCTGCTCCTGCTTGCGCACGCTCAGCTTGTGTTCGCCGTGGCCACCCTTGCTGTCCTCGAGCCACTTCCAGAGCTTCAGGTCACCCATGAACTCGGAGCGCTCGTCGTCGAACTTCTTGTGCGCCGCGTCGGCGGCCTGCTGCTGCTCGAGCGGGCGGTCGCGCACGTCCTGCAGGCTGAAGGCCGCGGCAATCACCAGGATCTCGGTCAGCGCCTGGCGCTCGCGCGCCTCCAGGATCATGCGGCCGACCCGCGGGTCGAGTGGCAGCTTGGCCAGCTCGCGGCCGATCTTCGTCAGCTCGTTGGCGTCGTCGACGGCACCGAGCTCGGACAGCAGCTGGTAGCCGTCGGCGATCGCGCGGCGCGGCGGCGGCTCGAGGAAGGGGAAGTCCTCGACGTTGCCCAGGCCGAGCGACTTCATGCGCAGGATCACGCCGGCCAGCGAGGAGCGCAGGATCTCCGGATCGGTGAAACGCGGCCGGGCGGCGAACTCCTTCTCGTCGTAGAGCCGGATGCAGATGCCGTTGGCCACGCGGCCGCAGCGACCGGCGCGCTGGTTCGCCGCGGCCTGGCTGACCGGCTCGATCAGCAGCTGCTCGACCTTGTTGCGGTAGCTGTAGCGCTTGACCCGCGCCGTGCCGGCGTCGATCACGTAGCGGATGCCCGGCACCGTCAGCGAGGTCTCGGCCACGTTGGTGGCCAGCACGATGCGCGGCGCGCCGTGCGGCTCGAACACCCGGTCCTGCTCCTGCTGCGAGAGCCGCGCGAACAGCGGCAGCACCTCCACGCCCGGCGGGTGGTGCTTGCGCAGGTGCTCCGCCGCCTCGCGGATCTCGCGCTCGCCGGGCAGGAAGACGAGCACGTCGCCGCTGCCCTCGCGCCAGAGTTCGTCCACCGCCTCGCCGATGGCGTCGTTCAGGTCGAACTCCTTCGACTCCTCGAACGCTCGCCAGCGCTGCTCGACCGGATACAGCCGCCCCGAGACCTGGATCACCGGCGCCGGGCCGCGCGCCGAGGCGAAGTGCTGCGCGAAGCGGTCGGCGTCGATCGTCGCCGAGGTGACGATCAGCTTCAGGTCGGGCCGGCGCGGCAGGATCTGCTTCAGGTAGCCGAGCAGGAAGTCGATGTTCAGGCTGCGCTCGTGCGCCTCGTCGATGATCAGCGTGTCGTAGGCGCGCAGCAGCGGATCGGTCTGCGTCTCGGCCAGCAGGATGCCGTCGGTCATCAGCTTGACCGAGGCGCCGCGCTGCAGCCGGTCCTGGAAGCGCACCTTGTAGCCGACCACCTCGCCGAGCGGCGACTGCAGTTCCTCGGCGATGCGCTTGGCCACGCTCGAGGCGGCGATGCGGCGCGGCTGCGTGTGGCCGATCAGGCCCTTGCCGCCGGCACCGCGCCCGCGACCGAGCGCCAGCGCGATCTTCGGCAGCTGGGTGGTCTTGCCCGAGCCGGTCTCGCCGCAGACGATCACGACCTGGTGCTCGCGGATCGCCTGCGCGATCTCGTCGCGCCGCGCCGAGACGGGCAGCGCCTCGGGAAAGCTGATCGGCGGAATGGCGGCCGCTGCGGCCGCGGTGGCGGAGGTCACGGGGCGCGGATTATCCGCGCCGCGCACGGCGGCCGTCTCAGCCCGGCTGCGGCAGGTAGGCCATGACGTTCAGCGGCGCGCCCTGCGGGTCGGCGATCACCGCGAACCGGCCGACGCCGGGAATGTCGGTCGGCGGGTGCAGCACCATGCCGCCCAGCGAGGCGGCATGCGCGACCGTCGCATCGACATCCATCACGGTCACGTACGGGCACCAGTTCGGCGGCATCGCGCCGGTGCCCGGCGGCATGCCCATGATGCCGCCCACCGGCGCGCCGCCGGCCTTGACCACCCGGTAGGGCCCGGTGGGCATGTCCATGACCTCGATCGTCCAGCCGAACAGGCTGGCGTAGAAGCTGGCGGCTGCCTGCGGGTCCTTGGTCATCAGTTCGGACCAGCTGAAGGCGCCCGGGGTGGTGAATGGGTCCATCGGGTACTCCGGGTACTGCGGGGGAGAGACCCATCCTGCGCCGCGCCGGCAGGCCCGTCAACGGCCCGCCGTCAAGGGCTGCGGCACAATCGCGCCAGCCTCCCGAACCGCGCCGATGGACCTCGTCTTTCCCCACACCTTCGTGCCGTGGTTCCGCCACGTCGCGCCCTACATCCACGCTTACCGGGGCAAGACCTTCGTGGTGGCGATCGCCGGCGAGCTGATCGCCGCGGGCAAGCTCGACCGCTTCGCGCAGGACCTGGCGATCCTGCACGCGATGGGCATCAAGCTGGTGCTGGTGCACGGCTTCCGGCCGCAGGTCAGCGAGCAGTTGCGTGTCAAGGGCCACCCGGCGCGCTTCAGCCACGGCATGCGCATCACCGATGCGGTGGCGCTGGACTGCGCGCAGGAGGCCGCTGGCCAGCTGCGCTTCGAGATCGAGGCCGCGTTCTCGCAGGGCCTGCCGAACACGCCGATGGCCAACGCGATCGTGCGCGTGGTGTCGGGCAACTTCCTCACCGCGCGCCCGGTGGGCATCGTCGACGGCGTCGACTTCATGCACAGCGGCGTGGTGCGCAAGGTCGACGCCACCGCGATCCGCCGCGCCATCGACATCGGCGCGCTGGTGCTGCTCTCGCCGTTCGGCTTCTCGCCCACCGGCGAGGCCTTCAACCTGACGATGGAGGACGTGGCGACGAGCACCGCCGTCGCCCTGCAGGCCGACAAGCTGCTCTTCATCACCGAGGTGCCGGGCATCCAGGAGAAGCCGGGTGACCCGGACAGCGGCATCGACACCGAGCTCGCCCTGGCCGACGCCGAGCGCCTGCTCGCCGGGCTGCCCAACCCGACCCAGCCGACCGACACCGCGTTCTACCTGCAGCACTGCGTCAAGGCCTGCCGCGGCGGCGTGGAGCGCTCGCACATCCTGCCCTTCGCGGTGGACGGTGCGCTGCTGATGGAGGTGTTCACGCACGACGGCATCGGCACCATGGTGGTGGACGAGAAGCTCGAGAGCCTGCGCGAGGCCTCGGTGGACGACATCGGCGGCATCCTGCAGCTGATCGAGCCCTTCGAGGCCGACGGCACGCTGGTCAAGCGCAGCCGCACCGAGATCGAGCGCGACATCGGCCACTACACGGTGATCGAGCACGACGGCGTGATCTTCGGCTGCGCCGCGCTGTACGGCTACCCGGAGGCCCGCACCGCGGAGCTGGCCGCGCTGACCGTCTCGCCGCAGGTGCAGGGCCAGGGCGACGGCGAGCGCATCCTCAAGCGCGTCGAGCAGCGTGCCAAGGCCATGGGGCTGGAGAGCATCTTCGTGCTGACCACGCGCACGATGCATTGGTTCAAGAAGCGCGGCTTCGCGCCGGTCGACCCCGACTGGCTGCCCGAGGCGCGCAAGCGCAAGTACAACTGGGACCGGCGCTCGCAGGTGCTGGTCAAGAAACTCTGAAAGGACACGCCATGCCGCGCACCATCCAATGCAGCTACCTGAAGAAGGAGGCCGAGGGCCTGGACTTCGCGCCCTACCCGGGCGAACTGGGCAAGCGCATCTACAACGAGATCAGCAAGGAGGCCTGGCAGCTGTGGATGAAGCACCAGACCATGCTCGTCAACGAGAACCGGCTCAACCTGGCCGACCAGCGCGCCCGCCAGTACCTGGCGCGCCAGATGGAGCGCTTCTTCTTCGGCGAAGGCGCCGAGCAGCCGGCGGGCTACGTGCCGCCAGCGGCGTGATCGCGCCTTGATCGCGCGCAACTGAGAACCATTCGCGTTCGTGGTTAGAATGCGGGCTTCCGTCCCCCTGGAGCCCGCATGTCTGCCCTTCGTGCCCTCGCCGCCGTCGCGGCCCTCGCCCTGCCCCTGGCCGCCACGGCCCAGGAGAAGGTGCTCAACCTCTATTCGGCCCGCCACTACCAGACCGACGAGGCGCTGTACGCCAACTTCACGAAGGCGACGGGCATCCGCATCAACCGCATCGACGCCGACGATGCCGGCATCCTGGCGCGCCTGAAGAGCGAAGGCAGTTCCAGCCCGGCAGACGTGATCCTGCTGGTCGACGCGGCGCGGCTGTGGCGCGGCGAGGCCGACGGCCTGTTCCAGCCGGTCAAGTCGGCGCTGCTCGAGCAGCGCATCCCTGCCAACCTGCGCGGCGAGGACAAGGGCACGGGCTCGGCCTGGTACGGCTTCTCGACCCGCGCCCGCGTGATCGTCTACAACAAGGTCGGCGTCAAGCGCGAGGACGTCGACACCTACGAGGAACTGGCCGACCCGAAGAACAAGGGCAAGGTCTGCACGCGCTCGGGCTCGCACCCGTACAACCTGTCCCTGTTCGGCGCCGTGCTGCAGCACCTGGGCGAGCCGGCCACGGAGACGTGGCTCAAGGGGCTGGTCGACAACATGGCGCGGGCGCCCAAGGGCGGCGACACCGACCAGATCAAGGCCGTGGCCAGCGGCGAATGCCAGATCGGCGTGACCAACACCTACTACCTCGCGCGCATGATGCGTTCGACCAATCCCGACGACCGCGCGGTGGTGGAAAAGGTCGCCGTGGTGTTTCCGAACCAGTCGAGCTGGGGCACGCACGTGAATATCGCCGGCGCCGGCGTGGCGAAGAATGCGCCGAATCGCGCGGCGGCCGTGCAATTCCTCGAATACCTCGCCAGCGACTCGGCACAAACCTATTTCGCCGACGGCAACAACGAATGGCCGGCGGTCAGCGCGGTGCGCAGCGCCAACCCGGCCCTGGCCGCACTCGGGGATTTCCGGGCCGAGACGATTCCCGTCTCGGTGATCGGCATGAACCAGGCCAAGGTGCAGCAGATGCTCGACCGGGTGGGCTACAAGTAACCTTCCGATAAACTCCCGCCGACATTTTCGACGGGAGGTTTTCATGGCCACGCTGCAGGAACTGCTGGCGCAGAAGGAAGCGCTCGAGCGCGAGATCGAACTGCGCAAGAAGCAGGACCGCGCCGAGGCGATCGCCAAGGTGCGCGCGCTGATGGACGAGTACGGCCTGACGGTGGCCGACCTGAGCATGCGCGCCGGATCGAAGGCGGCCGGCAAACCCGGCGGCAAGGTGGCCGTGAAGTACCGCAACGCCGCCACCGGCGACACCTGGAGCGGCCGCGGCCTGCAGCCGAACTGGCTCAAGAAGGAACTGGCGGCAGGCCGCCGGCTCGAGGACTTCGCCGTCTGACGGCCCGGGGCGTCCGCGCCCCTCGGTAGACTTGCCGGGTGATCCCACCGGGCTTCATCCAGGAACTGCTGACGCGGGTCGACATCGTCGACCTGGTGGGTCGCTACGTCCAGCTCAAGAAGACCGGCATCAACCACAAGGGGCTGTGCCCCTTCCACGGCGAGAAGACGCCCAGCTTCATCGTCAACGCGTCGCGCCAGACCTACCACTGCTTCGGCTGCGGCGCGCATGGCAACGCGGTCGGCTTCCTGATGGAGCACGCCGGGCTGAGCTTCCCGGACGCGGTGCGTGACCTGGCCCAGCAGCTCGGCATGACGGTGCCCGAGGACGATGCCTCGCCGGCCGAGCGCGAGCGCGCCGCGGCGCAGAAGCAGCGCCAGGCCACGCTGACCGAGGTGCTCGCCAAGGCCGCCGAGCACTACCGCAAGGCGCTCAAGGCCGACCCGCGCGCGATCGACTACCTGAAGCGCCGCGGCCTGACCGGAGAGATCGCCGCCCGCTTCGGCCTCGGGTACGCGCCCCCGGGCTGGCGCAACCTGGCCAGCGCCTTCGCGCACTACGACGACCCGCTGCTCGAGGAGAGCGGGCTGGTGATCGTGCGCGAGGCCGACAGCGGCGACGAGGCCGAGCGCAAGCGCTACGACCGATTCCGCGACCGGGTCATGTTCCCGATCCGCTCGGTGCAGGGCGAGGTGATCGGCTTCGGCGGGCGGGTCATCGACCAGGGTGAACCGAAGTACCTGAACTCGCCGGAGACACCGGTGTTCAGCAAGGGCCGCGAGCTGTATGGCCTGTACGAGGGCCGCACGGCGATCCGCCAGCGCGGCTATGCGCTGGTGGTCGAGGGCTACATGGACGTGGTCGCGCTGGCCCAGTCCGGCTTCGGCAATGCGGTGGCGACGCTGGGCACCGCCTGCACCGCCGAACATGTGCAGAAGCTGTTCCGCTTCACCGATTCGGTGGTGTTCAGCTTCGACGGCGATGCCGCCGGGCGCCGCGCCGCGGGGCGTGCGCTGGAGGCGAGCCTGCCGCATGCCAGCGACACCCGCACCGTGCGCTTCCTGTTCCTGCCGCCCGAGCACGACCCGGATTCCTATGTCCGGGAGCTCGGTGCCGAGGCGTTCGAGAAATGCGTCGCACAGGCGGTGCCCTTGTCGCGCCAGCTGGTCGAGGCCGCCAAGGAAGACGCCGACCTGGCCAGCGCCGAGGGCCGCGCCCGTTTCGTGGTGCAGGCCCGCCCGCTCTGGGCAGCGCTGCCCGAGGGCATGCTCAAGCGCCAGCTGCTCGGCCAGATCGCCTCGGAGGCCGCCCTGCCGGTCGAGGAACTGGCGCAGGCCTGGCAGACCCAGGCGGCACCGGTCCCGGCACGCAGCCCCGCGCCCCCGCGCCGGCCGCCGGCCGGTCCGCGCCGCCCGATGCCGCGCCAGCCCGAGGACCGGGCGCTCTGGGCCCTGCTGCTCGAATGCGGCTGGTGGGCCGAGCTGAGCGCCGAGGACCACGACACCCTGTGCCAGCTGGCGAGCTGGCACGGCGAGGCCTTCCGCCTGGTCGACCGGGCGGCGCACGACGAAGGCGCCCTGCCCTGGGCGGCGCTGCGCGAACGCTTGGGGACAGAAGACTGGGGCCCGCGCGCCGTCGCACTGGTCGACAGCGAGGACCCGGCCATCGAGCCGACGCTGGACGACCTGCGCAACTCGATCCGGCAGCTGCGCCTGAACGCCCAGCGGCAGGAAAGCATGCGCATCCTCGGCTGGCGCTGAGCGCCGGGGAGATGCGACGCGGCTTCCGCGCCACAGCGGACCGCGGCGCCGTCGCCTATAATTTCGGGCTTCGTACGCGGCAAGAGTGACAGCAGCACCTCCGGGCCCCGGCCACCCTGCGACACAGGGTTCATCCAAAGGCCACCCCTTCCCCGCAAGGGCTGCACCGTTCGGAATGTCCACGCCAGCTTGCCCGCACACCGCCGACCGGCAGCCCGCCCAGCGAGCCGCCGGCCGGCTTGCGCATGTCCACGTCACGCACCACCTGTGCCGCGGGCAGCGCCTGAATTGGCTACCCACCATCCGAGGATCCGCATGACCGCGAAGAAGACCGCCGCCCCCGCCAAGGCCGCGAAGCCTGCCGCCGCGCCCGCCAAGGCCGCCGGCAAGCACGCCAAGGCCGAGCCGGAGGACAAGAAGAAGCCCGTCGCCAAGGCCGCGGCCGAACCGGTCAAGGGCAAGGCCGCCGAGGCCGCCAAGCCGGCGGCCAAGGGTGCCAAGGCGGTCGAGCCGCCCAAGGGCAAGGCGCCGGCGGCCAAGAAGGGCAAGGTCGACGAGAAGGCCAAGAAGGAGGAGATCGAGGAGGAGGACTTCGCCGACGACGAAGTCGAGATCGAGGCCGAGCCCGAGGTCGAGGCCGTCGACGAGAAGGCGGAGAAGGCCAAGCCGCTGCGCATGAAGGTCAGCCGCGCCAAGGAGCGCGCGCTGATGCGCGAGTTCGGCCTCGACGAGACCGCGCTCACCGAGGAGGAAGTCGCCAAGCGCCGCCAGGAGCTGAAGACCCTCATCAAGATGGGCAAGACGCGGGGTTTCCTGACGCACCAGGAGATCAACGACCACCTGCCCGAGAAGCTGGTCGACAACGAGATCCTCGAGGCCATCGTCTCGATGCTCAACGACATGGGCATCGCGGTCTACGAGCAGGCGCCCGACGCGGCCACGCTGCTGATCGCCGGCGGCGGCACCACCACCGCGACCGAGGAAGAGGCCGAGGAGGCCGCCGAGGCCGCGTTGTCCACGGTCGATTCCGAGTTCGGCCGCACCACCGACCCGGTGCGCATGTACATGCGCGAGATGGGCACGGTGGAACTGCTCACGCGCGAAGGCGAGATCGAGATCGCCAAGCGCATCGAGAGCGGCCTGCAGGCCATGATGCTGGCGATCTCCGCCTCGCCCACCACCATCGCCGAGCTGCTCAGCTACGCCGACCGCATCGGCGCCGGCGAGATGCAGATCTCCGAGGTGGTCGACGGCTTCGTCTCGGAGGACGAGGCGGACGACTACGTCGCCGAGGAGGACGTCGACTTCTTCGACGACGACGACGACGACGACGGCGCCGGCGGCAGCAAGGCGCTGACCAAGAAGCTCGAGGAGCTGAAGGCCGCCGCGATGGTCAAGTTCGACGCGCTGCGCCAGAACTTCGACAAGATGCGCAAGGCCTTCGAGAAGGACGGCTACCGCTCGCCGGCCTACGACCGCGCCCAGCATGCCATCAGCAGCGAGCTGATGACGATCCGCTTCACGGTCAAGACGATCGAGAAGCTGTGCGGCATCCTGCGCTCGCAGGTCGACGACGTGCGCCGCTACGAGCGCGAGCTGCGCAAGATCCTGGTCGACAAGTGCGGCATGCCGCAGGAGTACTTCATCAAGCACTTCCCGCCCAATGCGCTGAACCTGAAGTGGGCCGAGAAGGAGGCCGCCTCGGGCAAGCCGTACAGCGTGGTGATGCAGCGCAACCTGCCGCCGGTGCAGGAGCTGCAGAAGAAGCTGATCGACGTGCAGGCGCGCGCGGTGGTGCCGCTGGAGGACCTCAAGGACATCAACCGCAAGATGAACGAGGGCGAGAAGGCCTCGCGCGACGCGAAGAAGGAGATGATCGAGGCCAACCTGCGCCTGGTGATCTCGATCGCGAAGAAGTACACCAACCGCGGCCTGCAGTTCCTCGACCTCATCCAGGAAGGCAACATCGGCCTGATGAAGGCGGTCGACAAGTTCGAATACCGCCGCGGCTACAAGTTCTCGACCTACGCCACCTGGTGGATCCGCCAGGCCATCACGCGTTCGATCGCCGACCAGGCGCGCACCATCCGCATCCCGGTGCACATGATCGAGACGATCAACAAGATGAACCGGTTGAGCCGCCAGCACCTGCAGGAGTTCGGCTTCGAGCCGGATGCGCCGACGCTCGCGGAGAAGATGGAGATCCCCGAGGACAAGATCCGCAAGATCATGAAGATCGCCAAGGAGCCGATCTCCATGGAGACGCCGATCGGCGACGACGACGATTCGCACCTGGGCGACTTCATCGAGGACACCAACAACACCGCGCCGATCGACGCCGCCATGCAGGCCGGCCTGCGCGACGTGGTCAAGGACATCCTCGACTCGCTGACCCCGCGCGAGGCCAAGGTGCTGCGCATGCGCTTCGGCATCGAGATGTCGACCGACCACACGCTGGAGGAAGTGGGCAAGCAGTTCGACGTGACGCGCGAGCGCATCCGCCAGATCGAGGCCAAGGCGATCCGCAAGCTCAAGCACCCGAGCCGATCGGACAAGCTGCGCACCTACCTCGACAACCTCTGAGCCCGTGACCTCGCTGGTCGAACGAACCATCCTGTTCGCGGACCTGCGCGGCAGCACCGCGCTGTACGAGAGCATGGGCAACGCCGAGGCGACGGCGGTCGTGACGCAGAGCGTCGCGCTGCTGGCGCGCATCGTCGAGAACCTCGGCGGCCAGGTCGTCAAGACGCTCGGCGACGGGCTGATGGCCATGTTCGCCGCGCCGTCCGAGGCGGTGCAGGCGGCCGACGAGATGCACGAGTCGATGGAGCGCATCGGCCCGGGCGCGCGCCCGGTCGTCAACCTGCCGCAGCCGCTGAAGCTGCAGGTGGCGCTGGCGCGCGGCGAGGTGGTCGAGATGGCCGGCGACGTGTTCGGTGACGCCGTCAACGTGGCCGCCCGGCTGCTCGACCATGCCGGCGACAACGAGACGCTGCTCACCGCCAACGTGCTGGCCGGGCTGGACGACGAACAACGCGCGCGCTTCCGCAGCCTGGACAAGATGCAGCTGCGCGGCCGGGTCGAACCGGTGCACGTGCACCTGCTGGAGGCGCGCCGGCAGGGCTTCGACCCGGCGGCCACCGCCTTCGGCGACATTGCACCGGCGGCCGAGCCCGAGGGCATCCGGCTGGTCTGGCTGGACGTCAACCGCATCTACAGCGGCGCCAGCCTGCCGGTCGTGCTCGGCCGCAGCCCGCAGGCCACCTACTGCATCGACGACACGCGGGTGTCGCGACTTCATGCACGGGTCGACTGGCACGGCGGCACCTTCCAGCTCACCGACCTGAGCTACAACGGCACCTACGTCCGGTTCGACAACGACCCCGAAGTGATCAGCCTGCGGCGCGGCACCTGCACCCTGCACGGAAGTGGCGTGATCGGCCTCGGCACGCCGCCGGTGGACGAGCAGAGCCCGAGCGTGCGCTTCGAGGTCATGAAGTTCGCCGACACCCAGCCGCAGGACCTGCCGCGTCGCCCATGACCGACGCGAACGCGCCCGGGCCGGAGGAGTTGCGGCGGGCGCTGCAGCGCGAACTCCGAGTGCCCGACCCGGACCTGGGCGCCGCGCTGGCCGCGCTGGCACGGGCCGCCGCGCTGGCCGCCGGGGCGGGCCAGGCGGTCGTCGTCGTCGGCGGCCCGGACGACGCCTGGGTGGTTCGCGCCGACGACGGGCTGCCCGTGCCGGCGCAGCTGGTCGACCGCGAGACCATCGAGCTGCAGGGCCTGCCCTTCGCCGTCCTCGGCGTCGGCGGCGAGGCGCCGGCGGCCCCCGGTGCACCCCGCGCCCGGCAGCTGCGCGCGCTGGCCGAGGCTGCCGCCGGCCTGCTCGAAGCCCGCCTGCGCGAGCAGCGCCAGGCCCTGCTCGTCGAGCGCATGCGCACGGCGAGCGCGGCCGGCAGCGACTGGTTCTGGGAGACCGACGAGAACAGCGTGCTGACCTGGGTCTCCGACAGCGTCGAGGCGCACACCGGCTGGCCCGCCAGCCGCGACATCGGCCGCCACAACCTCGAGATCAACTTCCCGCCGCCCGGCGAGCTGCGTGTGGCCTGGGACCGCTTCCGCGCCGAGCGCGCCGAGCGCAAGCCGTTCCGCGACGCGGTCGCGCTGCGCGATTCGGCGCACGGCCCGATGCTGCTGTCCATCAGCGGCCAGCCCCACTTCGATGCGGCCGGCCGCTTCGCCGGCTACCGGGGCGCGGCGCGCAACATCACCCACGAGGTGGCCGAGCGCGCCGCCTCGCAGCGTGCCCAGGAGCTGCTGCTGCGGGCCGTCGACGCGGTGCGCGCCGGCGTGATGATCAGCGGGCCGGACGGTCGCGTGCTGGTCTGCAGCCAGGCCTGGCGCGAGCAGATCGGCCGCTTCGGCGACGTCGACCGCAGCACCTGGGAGGAGCTGCTGCGGCAGATGGTCAGCCAGGGCGCCTACCCGGATGCCGTCGGTCGCGAGGAGGCGTTCGTGCGCTGGCGCCTCTCGCTCGCCTCGCCCGCGGCGACGCCGCACGAACTGCGCTTCGTCGACCAGGACGTGATCGTCAGCGACCAGCAGCTGCCCGACGGCAGCATCGTGCACCTGTCGCTGAACGTCACCGAGCGGCGCGCGGCCGAGCGTGCGCTGCGGGCCAGCCAGGCCCGCCTGGAAGCCGTGCTGCGCGCCGTGCCCGACCTGTGGATCGTGGTCGACGCCGAGGACCGCTACCTGTACTGCAGCGACGACGCCCACCCCTGGCTGGTGGCCCCGTTCGAACTCCTGCGCGGGCGGCCGTTCGGCTCCACGCTGGAGCCCTGCCTGGCCGAGCTCAACCGTGCGGCGCTGCGGCGCGCGCGCGAGTCCGGCGAGCTGCAGCGCGTCGAGTACGAACTCGACACCATGGACGGCGCACGCCGCACCTTCGAGGCGCGTGTGGTGCCGATGGCCGACGGCCAGCTGCTGTTCCTGACGCGCGACATCTCCGAGATCCGCCGGCTCGAGCGCGACGTGGAGTTGATGAAGCGCGCCGTCGAGGCCGACGCCGCGCTGCCGATCGTGGTGGCCGACGCCACCCGGCCGGACCAGCCGGTGGTCTACGTCAACCCGGCCTTCGAGCGCATGACCGGCTACCCGCGCGACGAGGTGCTGGGCCGCAACTGCCGCTTCCTGCAGGGCGACGAGGCAGACCAGCCCGGCCTGCAGACCCTGCGCGCCGCCCTGCGCGCCGGCGAGGCCTGCACGGTGCTGCTGCGCAACCGCCGGCGCGACGGCACGCCGTTCTACAACGAGCTGCACGTGGCGCCGATCGTCGACGGCGGCCGCACCGTGCAGTACATCGGCGTGCTGCACGACGTCAGCGAGCGCGTGCGGGCCGCCGAACGGCTGCGCATCAGCGAAGACCTGTACCGCTCGGTGGCGGCGACCATCAGCGACGGCCTGCTGGTGATCGGCCCGAACGGCACGATCATCGCCAGCAATCCGTCGGCCTGCGAGATGCTGGGCGTGGCGGCGGCCGACCTGGTCGGCCACGGGCTGCGCCACCACGGCTTCAGCCTGCACCACGAAGACGGCGAGCCCATCACGCCGTCCGAGCACCCGGTGCGCCAGGTGCTGGTCAACCAGCGCGCCGTGCGCGACGAACCCTACCTGCTGCGCGGGCGCGACGGCTACGAGCGGCTGATGCTGGTCAGCGTGATGGCGCTGCAGGTCTCCACCAGCGGGCTGCCGGCATCGTGCCTGGTCACCTTCCGCGACATCACAGACCAGCGCGCCGCGGAACGCGCGCTGGCGGCCGCCGAGGCGCGCTGGAAGTTCGCGCTCGACGGCGCCGGCGACGGCGTATGGGACTACGACGAGGACAGTCGCATCGCCTACTTCTCGCCGCGCTGGAAGGAGATGCTCGGCTATGCCGAGAACGAGCTCGGCCAGTCGCTGAACGAGTGGCTCGACCGCATCCACCCCGACGACGTCGACACCGTGCGCCAGGCGATCGAGCGCTACCGCGCCGGGTCGCTGGCGCAGTACCGCACCGAACACCGGCTGCAGCACCGCGACGGGCGCTGGGTCTGGGTGCTGGACCGCGGCAAGATCGTCGAGCGTCATGCCGACGGGCGGCCGCGCCGGGTGGTCGGCACGCACACCGACATCACGCTGCTGAAGGCCGCCGAGCAGGCCCTGCTCGACAAGCAGGCGGCCGAGCTGGCCAGCCGCGCGAAGAGCGAGTTCCTCTCGCGCATGAGCCACGAGATCCGCACGCCGCTGAACGCCGTGATCGGCTTCAGCCAGCTGCTGCGACTGCAGCCCGACAGCCCGCCGGGCAAGGTGGCCGAGTACGCCGACCACGTGCTGCGGGCCAGCGAGCACCTGCTGGCGCTGGTCAACGAGGTGCTGGACCTGCAGCGCGTCGAGGACGGACGCGTCCCGCTGAACGTCGAGCCGATCGAACTGGCGCCGCTGGTGCAGGACACCCTCGAGCTGGTGCGCCCGATCGCCCAGCAGCGCCGCGTGGCGCTGGACAGCCGCGTGAGCCCGGGCCGCTGGCTGGCCGCCGACGCGCACGCGCTGCGCCAGGTGCTGGTCAACGTGATCTCCAACGCGGTGAAGTACAACCGACCCGGCGGCTGGGTCTGCGTCACGCTGCTGGAGTCCGCCCCGGGGCGCTGCGTGATCGGCGTCGAGGACACCGGCGTCGGCCTGTCCAACGGCCAGCTGGCGCGGCTGTTCCAGCCCTTCGAGCGCCTCGGCCACGAGACCTCGGGCATCGAGGGCACCGGCCTGGGCCTGGTGATCGCACGCGGCCTGACCGAGCAGATGGGCGGCAGCCTGACGCTGTCCAGCGTGCCCGAGGCCGGCACGCTGGCGCGCATCGAGCTGCCGGCGGCGCAGCCGCCCGAGCGCCCGGTCGCCTCGCTGCCGCCCGAGCCGGCGCCCGGCCCGGCCGTGGCGGCACGCCCGCTGCGCCTGCTCTACGTCGAGGACAACCGCATCAACGCGCTGCTGTTCGAGGAGGCCATGCGCGTGCTGGGCGGCTGCGAGCTGCGCGTCGCCGAGGACGGCGCCGAGGCCCTCGCGCTGGTGCGCGACTGGACGCCCGAGGTGCTGGTGCTCGACGCCCACCTGCCCGACATGAGCGGCCACGAGGTGCTGCGGCGCCTGCGCGAGCGCGCCGAGCTGGCCGGCGTGCCGGCCTACATGTGCTCGGCCGATGCGATGCCCGAGGACCTGGCGCGCGCCCGCCAGGCCGGCTTCGACGGCTACTGGACCAAGCCGATCGAGCTGGGCGTCGTCAACGCCGAGCTCGAGGCGCTGCGGCGCCGCCTGGGCGACACTCCCGCCCCATGACCTTCGCCCCCGAACCCCCGTACCGGCACGGCAGCGCCGGGCGCACCGGCGTGCTGCTGGTCAACCTCGGCACACCCGATGCGCCCACGCCCGCGGCGCTGCGCCGCTACCTGGCGCAGTTCCTGAGCGACCCGCGCGTGGTGGAGATCCCGCGCTGGGCCTGGTGGCCGATCCTGCACGGCATCATCCTGCGCGTGCGCCCGGCGCGCTCGGCGAAGAAGTACGCCAGCATCTGGACCGAGGCCGGCTCGCCGCTGGCCGTCTGGACCGCGAAGCAGGCCACGCTGCTGCGCGGCTTCCTCGGCGAACGCGGCCACCCGGTGCTGGTGCGCCACGCGATGCGCTACGGCAACCCGTCGATCGCTAGCCAGCTCGACGCGCTGAAGGCCGAAGGCGCCACGCGGGTACTGGTGCTGCCGCTGTACCCGCAGTACGCCGGCTCCACCACCGCCAGCGCGCTCGACGCGGTGACCGACTGGATGCGCCAGGTGCGCCACCTGCCCGAGCTGCGTGCCGTGAACCGCTACCACGACGACCCGCTCTACATCGAGGCGCTGGCGCGGCGCGTCGAGGCGCACTGGCAGCGCGAGGGCCGCGGCGAGCGCCTGGTGCTGAGCTTCCACGGCGTGCCCAAGCGCACGCTGCTGCTGGGCGACCCGTACCACTGCGAATGCCTCGTCACCGCACGGCTGCTGCGCGAGCGCCTCGGCCTGGACCCGGCCCAGATGCTCGTCACCTTCCAGAGCCGTTTCGGCAAGGCCGAGTGGCTGCAGCCCTACACCGAGCCGACGCTGATCGAACTCGCCCGCTCCGGCGTGCAGCGGGTCGACGTGATGTGCCCCGGCTTCACCTCCGACTGCCTGGAGACGCTGGAGGAGATCGACCAGGAGGTGCGCGAGGCCTTCCTGGGCGCCGGCGGCCAGGCCTACCACTACATCCCCTGCCTGAACGACGACCCGGCCTGGATTGCCGCGCTGGCCGCGATCGCGATCCGCCACATGCAGGGCTGGCCGGTCGAACCGCCGGCGGCCGGTCTGCTGGCCGCGCAACGCGAACGGGCGCTGGCGGCCGGCGCCGCGGACTGAACGGCGCGCCAGTATCAGAACCGGTGCCGGCGCCGCATGCGGATCAGCCGCGGCAGCACCAGCACCGCGACGATCACCACGAGCAGGAACAGCGAGCCCGGGCGCTGCACGAAGACGGCGAAGCTGCCCTCGCCGATCGACACCGCGTTGCGCAGCTGCGCCTCGGCCAGCGGGCCGAGGATCATGCCCACCACCACCGGCGCGGCCGGGAAGTCGAAGCGCCGCATCACCAGGCCGAGCAGGCCGATGGCGTACAGCAGCACCAGGTCGAAGGCCGACTGGCGCATGCCGTACACGCCCACCGTGGCGAAGATCAGGATGCCGGCGTACAGCGGCGCCTTGGGGATCTTCAGCAGCTTCACCCACAGCCCGACGAGCGGCAGGTTCAGCACCAGCAGCATCACGTTGCCGATGTACAGCGAGGCGATCAGCGCCCAGACCAGCGCGCCGTTGGTGTCGAACAGCTGCGGCCCGGGGTTGATGCCGTAGTTCTGGAACGCGCCGAGCAGGATGGCGGTGGTGTTGGAGGTCGGGATGCCGAGCGTCAGCAGCGGGATCAGCGTCGCGGTGATGGCGGCGTTGTTGGCCGCCTCGGGCCCGGCCACGCCCTCAATCGCGCCGGTGGTGCCGAACTCGCTCTTGTGCTTGCTGAGCTTCTTCTCGGTGGCGTAGCTCAGGAAGGTCGGGATCTCGCTGCCGCCGGCCGGCACGGTGCCGAACGGGAAGCCGATGAAGGTGGCGCGCAGCCAGGCCGGCCAGGAGCGGCGCCACTCCGCGCCCGTCATGTGCACCTTGGTCAGCTTGTTCTGCGACTCGTCGACGCGGCCCTCGTAGAGCACCACGTAGAGCGCCTCCGACACCGCGAACAGGCCCACCGCGATCAGCACCACCTCCAGGCCGTCGAGCAGCTCGGGCACGCCGGCGGTGTAGCGCGCCTGGCCGGAGATCTGGTCCAGGCCCACCAGGCCCATGGACAGGCCCACGAACAGCGAGGTCAGACCGCGCAGGGTGCTCTTGCCCAGCACCGCGCTGACGGTGCAGAAGGCCAGCAGCATCAGCATGAAGTACTCGGGCGGGCCGAGCTTGACCGCGTGCGTGGCGATCAGCGGAGCGAACAGCGTGACGAGCACGGTGGCGATGGTGCCGGCCACGAAGGAACCGATCGCCGCGGTGGCCAGCGCCGCGCCGGCGCGGCCGTGCTTGGCCATCAGGTTGCCCTCCATCGCCGTCACCATCGAGCCGGCCTCGCCGGGCGTGTTCAGCAGGATGGAGGTGGTCGAGCCGCCGTACATCGCGCCGTAGTAGATGCCGGCGAAGAAGATCATCGAGGCGGTCGGGTCGACCTTGAGCGTGATCGGCAGCAGCATCGCCACCGCGGTGGCCGGGCCGATACCCGGCAGCACGCCCACCGCGGTGCCGATGGTGCAGCCCAGCAGCGCCCACAGCAGGTTGACGGGCGTCGCGGCAGTCGCGAAGCCCTGCATCAGGTTGTTCAGGATGTCCACGCGCCGCTCCTAGATCCAGCCCGTGGTGGTCAGGCCCGGCAGGTTGATCGCCAGCAGCTTGCCGAACATCCAGTACACCGGCGCGGCGATCGCGGCGCCCACCAGCAGGTCGGCCAGCCACGACAGCGGGGTGAAGCTCAGCCGCCCCTCGGCCGACTTGAAGCCGCGCACCGCGAGCAGGTAACACAGCGCGCAGCTGAGGATGAAACCGATCGTGGTGATCAGCGCGGCGTTCAGCAGGATGCCGGCCGACACCCAGACGAAACCGGGCCAGTGGCCGCGTTCGCTGCCCGAGGGCGTGTCGAAGTCGCGGAAGCCGCCGGTGGCCGCCTGCCAGGCGAGGCCGGCGCCGCAGGCCAGCAGCGCCAGGCCGACGACCCAGGGCAGGAAGTTCGGCCCGACGCCGCCGTAGCCGGCCTCGCCGCTGATCTGCGTCGCACCGACCACGATGGTCGCCGCCAGCAACAACGTGCCGGCCGCGACCGCGGCGTGCCGGGCGTGCATCAGATCATTCCCGACTTGGCCATCACCGCCCGCAGGCTCGCGAACTCGTCGTCGACGAACTTCTCGAAGTCGGCGCCGGCCATGAAGGCGGGCGTCCAGCCGTTCTTCTCCATCGCCTCGGCCCAGGACTTGGTCTTGGTGGCCTTGGTGACCAGCTCGGTCAGGGCCTTGCGCTGATCGGGCGTGATGCCGCTGGCGCCGTACACGCCGCGCCAGTTGCCGATCACCACGTTGACGCCCTGCTCCTTGAGCGTGGGCACGTCGATGCCCTTGATGCGCTTGTCGGAGGTGACGCCGATCGCACGCATCTTGCCGGCCGCGATGTACTCGGCGAACTCGCTGTAGCCGCTGCCGCCGATCGAGACGTTGCCGCCCAGGATGGCCGCCACCGCCTCGCCGCCGCCGCGGAAGGCGACGTAGTTGATCTTGGCCGGATCGGCCCCGACCTCGCGCGCGATCATCGCCGCGGCGATGTGCTCGGTGGAGCCGCGCGAGCCGCCGCCCCACTTGACGCTGCCCGGGTCCTTCTTCAGCTGCTCGATCACGTCCTTCATGGTCTTGAAGGGCGAGTTGGCCGGCAGCACGAAGACGTTGTACTCGCTCGTCAGCCGCGCGATCGGCGTGACCTGCGAGAGGCTGACCGGCGGCTTGCCGGTGATGATGCCGCCCAGCATCACCGCGCCCATCACCATCATCGCGTTCGGGTCGTTCTTGCTGCCGTTGGCGAACTGCGCCAGGCCGATGGCGCCGGCCGCGCCGCCCTTGTTCTCGTACTGCACCGAGGCCGCGCCGGCCTCCTGGAGCGCCTTGCCGAGCGCGCGGCCGGTGGTGTCCCAGCCGCCGCCGGGGTTGGCGGGGATCATCATCTTCAGGTTCTCGCCGGCCGCGCGGGCCGCGAGCGGCAGGGCGCCGGTGGCGGCAAGGGCGGCAAGGCTGCGCAGGAAGGTGTCGCGACGCATGGGCGGGTCTCCGTGGTGGGAATCTCGATGATGATGGTCGTGGCGCAAGCTGTCAGTCGGCTGTCCACCGGGGCCGGGAAAACCCCGGGGCCGGAGCACCCGCTGCCGTGCGCGCGATGCCCGAGACTCGCCCGGCCGATGAAGCTGCTGCTGATCGAGGACAACCCGGCGATGCAGACCACGCTGCAGCGTTCGTTCGAGCGCCGCGGCATCCAGGTGCTGCTGTGCGCCGACGGCGCCCGCGCACTCGACCGCTGGCGCGCCAGCCTGCCCGACGTGATCGTGCTCGACCTGAGCCTGCCCGGCCTCGACGGCCTGCAGGTGCTCAGCCAGGCGCGCGCCGAGGGCCTGCGCACGCCGGTGCTGATCCTCACGGCGCGGGGCACGGTGGGCGACCGCATCCTCGGCCTGAACACCGGCGCCGACGACTACCTGCCCAAGCCCTTCGACCTCGACGAGCTGGAGGCGCGCGTGCGCGCGCTGGCGCGCCGCGCCGGCGCCGAGGCCACCGAGCCCGACCACACCGAGTTCGCCGGCCTGCGCTGCGACACCGCCAGCGGTGCGGTCTACTTCCGCGGCGCGCCGCTGGAGCTGGCCCCGCGCGAAGGCGCGCTGCTGCGCGCCCTGCTCGCGCGTGGCGGCCGCGCGGTGGCCAAGGAGCAGCTGGTCGAGGCGGTGTTCCCGGGTGAGGACGTGCAGGCCGACGCGATCGAGGTGGTGGCCTACCGGCTGCGCAAGAAGCTCGCCGCCACCGGGGTGCAGCTGGTGACGCTGCGCGGGCTCGGCTACCTGCTGAAGGCCGAGGGGTGAACCTGCGTCTGTCGTTGCGCAGCCAGCTGCTGATCGGCATCCTCGTGCCGGTGCTGCTGGGGGTGGCGATCAACACCGCGAGCCTGTACCGCCAGGCGCTGCGTGCCGCCGACACGGCCTACGACCGCACGCTGCTGGCCTCGGCCAAGTCGATCGGCGAACAGCTCGCCGTGGTCGGGCGCGGCGACGCCGCCGTGCTGCAGGCCAACGTGCCCTACTCCGCGCTGGAGGCCTTCGAGGCCGACAACCGCAGCCGGCTCTACTACAAGGTGAGCGGCTTCCGCGGGGAGATGGTCTCCGGCTTCGAGGACCTGCCGGCCTGGCACGGCCGCATCCCGGCCAAGGGGCCGTACGCGGCGCTGGTCGACTTCTACGACGAGCGCTACCGCGGCGAGCCGGTGCGCATGGCGGTGCTGCTGCAGCCGGTGGCCGGGCCCGAGGGCCGCGGCATGGCCACCGTGCAGGTGGCCGAGACGCTCGAGCTGCGCCAGACGCTGGCGCGCCAGATCCTGGTCGACACGCTGTGGCGCCAGGCCGCGCTGCTGGCGGTGCTGACGGCGGTGGTGCTGCTCGTCGTGCAGGTCGCCACCCGCCCGGTGCGTGCGCTCAGCGCGCAGCTGCGCGAACGCGCCGAGGACGACCTCTCGCCGATCGAGGCCGGGCGCGCGCCGCGCGAGCTGCAGCCGCTGCTGGACGCGACCAACCACGTGATGGGCCGGCTGGCCCAGCTGCTCGAGCACCAGAAGCGCTTCGTGCGCGACACCGCGCACCAGCTGCGCACGCCGCTGGCGGTGTTGAAGGCGCAGCTGCAGTCGGCACGCCGCGGCGACGTCGAGCCGGCCCAGGCGCTGGCCGAGGTGGCGCACACCGTGGACCGCGCCACCGAGCTGGCCAACCAGATGCTCGCGCTGGCCAAGGTCGAGCAGATGCGCCAGCAGGGCGACGCGCCGGTCAGCGACTGGGCGGTGGCCGCGCGCACGGTCGCGCTCGACCTCGGCGCGCTGATCGCGCAGGCCGCGCTGGAGTTCGACATCGAGACGGTGCCGGCGCCGATCCGCAGCCACGACTGGGCGCTGCGCGAGCTGACACGCAACCTGCTGCACAACGCGATCCGCCACGCACCGCCGGGCAGCCCGCTGACCCTGCGCCTGGCGGCCCGCGACGGCATGGCCGAGCTGCGCGTGGAGGACCGCGGCCCGGGCCTCTCGGCCGAGCAGCAGGCGCGGCTGTTCCAGCCCTTCGCCGCGGGCAGGGGCGGCGGCACCGGGCTCGGGCTGGCGATCTGCCACGAGATCGTGCGCACGCTCGGGGGCAGCATCGCCCTCGTCAACCGCGAGGGCGGCGGACTGGCCGCGGTGGTGCGGCTGCCGCTGGCGCAGAATCCCGCCCCGTGAAGGACGAGGACGACGACAGCGGCGACGGCCGGGTGCGGCTCGACAAGTGGCTCTGGGCCGCGCGCTTCTTCAAGACGCGCAGCCTGGCGGCCGAGGAGGCCGCCAAGGGCCGCGTGCAGGTCAACGGTCAGGCCGCCAAGGCCTCGCGCGAGCTGCACGAGGGCGACACGGTGGCGCTGCGCCAGGGCCAGGTGCCGCGCACGGTGGTCGTGCGCCGTCTCGCCAATGTGCGCGGGCCCGCGCCGGTGGCGCAGGCGCTCTACGAGGAAACGGCCGACAGCCTGGCCCTGCGCAGCCGGCTGGCCGAGCAGCAGCGCCTGGCCGCCGAGCCCGCGCTGGCCATCGAGCAGGGCCGGCCGACCAAGCGTGACCGCCGCAAGCTGGCCGAGTGGGAGCGCTGGAGCGCCACGGCCGAAACGCCGCGGCGCGGGCGCTGACCACGCGCGGCCCTCACCCGATCTGCCACAGGTCCCCGGGCGCCAGCCCGGCGGGCCGGTCGAGCCGCCCGCGGGCGGCACCGTCGCCGAGCAGCGTCCAGCGCCACCAGTCCGTGGTCACGGCCGCGACCACGCGCTGGTGCTCCGGCTCCAGATCCGCCGCCCCGGGCGCACGGCGCAGCAGCCGCGCACTGCCGGGGCGCTCGGCCACGCCCGAGCCGCCGCCGAAGGTCATGTGGTCGGCCCCGTCCAGCACCAGCTGGGCGCGCCGGCCCGGCGGCAGGCCGCGGTAGACGGCGCGCCGGGCCGCGTTGCTGGCGTCGCCGACGACCATCGCGTCGTCGCGCGTGCCGGTGACGCACAGGAAGGGCCGCGTGATCGCGCCGAAGCGGCGCTGCACGGCGGCCTCGTCCAGCCCGTCGCGCTCGCCGAAGCCCGGGCTGAACGCGATGAACGCCCGCAGGCGCGGCTCGGCCAGGCGCTCCAGCGCCTGCGCCGGCGCCCGCGGCGGACGCTCGCCGGCCAGCACCTGGGTCAGCCGCGCGCCGAAGGAGTGGCCCGAGAAGCCGATCGCCTCCGGCCGCAGGCGCGCCCACGGCCCTCCGGACGCGCGCCGGCGCTGCAGTTCGTCCAGCACGAACTGCGCGTCGCGCACGCGCTGCAGGTAGGCCTCGAGCCCGGCCGCGCGGCGCAGGCCGCGCAGGCCGTCCTCGCGCAGCGTGTCGGTGTCGCTGCCCGGATGCTGCAGGTGGATCACCGCGAAGCCGGCCGCCTGCCAGGCCTCGCCCCAGGCCGCGCCGCCGGCCCGGTTGCCGCCCAGGCCGTGCGAGTGGATCACCGCGGCGCAGGGGCCGTCGCCGGCCGGCCAGCGCAGGCGCAGCGGCAGGGCCCGGCCCGACCGGCCGGGATCGGTCCAGGTCTCGTCGACGAAGGCCGCGGCCGGCCGCGCCCGCCTCGGCAGGCCGACGAGGGCCAGGGTCAGCAGGTGGCGGCGCCGCATGGCCGGATTATTTTCGAAAGCCCTCTTGAAACCGGGGAGAAGCACCCCAAGGTGGCCGGCTGACCTTGTTTCGCTCCGTGTCATGACACCCAACGAGAACCCCGCCACCGACCTGCCGCCGGCCGGCGCCGCCCCCGAGAACGCCCCGGCCGCCGAGGCCGCCACCGCGCCGGAGACGGCCACGTCCGACGCCGCCCGCCTGGCCGAGCTGGAGGCCAGGCACCGCGAGCTGAACGACGCCTTCCTGCGCGCCAAGGCCGAGACCGAGAACGTGCGCCGCCGCGCCGAGGAGGAGATCTCGAAGGCGCGCAAGTACGCCGTCGAGAGCTTTGCCGAGAGCATGGTGCCGGTGAAGGACAGCCTGGAGGCGGCCATCGCGATCCAGAACGCCACCAACGAGCAGCTGCTCGAGGGCGTGCACGCCACCTTGCGCCAGCTGGCCTCGGCGCTCGAGCGCAACAAGGTGGTCGAGCTGAACCCGGCACCCGGCAGCCGGTTCGACCCGCACCAGCACCAGGCCATCAGCATGGTGCCGGCCGAGCAGGAGCCCAACACCGTGGTGATGGTGCTGCAGAAGGGCTACCTGATCGCCGAACGCGTGCTGCGCCCGGCGCTCGTGACGGTGGCCGCGCCGAAATGAGCCATCCACAGGCCCGCCAGCCTTGAAATAGCCCCGGTTATCCACAATTCGAAGACAACCCGATTCAGCTCCCAGGAGAACTCGACATGGCAAAGATCATCGGCATCGACCTCGGCACGACCAACTCGTGCGTGGCGATCATGGAAGGCAACTCGACCAAGGTGATCGAGAACAGCGAGGGTGCGCGCACCACGCCGTCGATCGTGGCCTACCAGGAAGACGGCGAGGTGCTGGTCGGTGCCTCGGCCAAGCGCCAGGCGGTGACCAACCCGCGCAACACGCTGTATGCGGTGAAGCGCCTGATCGGCCGCAAGTTCACCGAGAAGGAAGTGCAGAAGGACATCGACCTGATGCCCTACAAGATCTCGGCCGCCGACAACGGCGACGCCTGGGTCGAGGTGCGCGGCAAGAAGCTCGCGCCGCCGCAGGTG
Source organism: Piscinibacter defluvii (assembly GCF_004011805.1). Taxonomy (GTDB): domain Bacteria; phylum Pseudomonadota; class Gammaproteobacteria; order Burkholderiales; family Burkholderiaceae_C; genus Piscinibacter; species Piscinibacter defluvii. The sequence continues at coordinate 32,007 of NZ_RCHJ01000021.1, read as the reverse complement.
TCTGCGGAAGTGCTGCGCAAGATGAAGAAGACCGCCGAGGACTACCTGGGCGAGACGGTCACCGAGGCCGTGATCACGGTGCCCGCGTACTTCAACGACAGCCAGCGCCAGGCCACCAAGGACGCCGGCCGCATCGCCGGCCTGGAGGTCAAGCGCATCATCAACGAGCCGACCGCGGCCGCGCTCGCCTTCGGCCTGGACAAGCACGGCAAGGGCGACCGCAAGATCGCGGTGTTCGACCTGGGCGGCGGCACCTTCGACATCTCGATCATCGAGATCGCCGACGTCGACGGCGAGAAGCAGTTCGAGGTGCTCTCCACCAACGGCGACACCTTCCTCGGCGGCGAGGACTTCGACCAGCGTGTCATCGACTACATCATCTCCGAGTTCAAGAAGGAGCAAGGGGTCGACCTGAGCAAGGACGTGCTCGCCCTGCAGCGCCTGAAGGAAGCCGCCGAGAAGGCCAAGATCGAACTCTCGAACAGCACGCAGACCGACATCAACCTGCCCTACGTGACGGCCGATGCCTCGGGTCCGAAGCACCTGAACATCAAGCTCACGCGCGCCAAGCTGGAGGCCCTGGTCGAGGACCTGATCGAGCGCACGATCGAGCCCTGCCGCATCGCGATCAAGGACGCGGGCGTCAGCGCCAGCGCGATCGACGACGTCATCCTGGTGGGCGGCATGACGCGCATGCCCAAGGTGCAGGAGAAGGTCAAGGAGTTCTTCGGCAAGGAGCCGCGCAAGGACGTCAACCCCGATGAAGCCGTCGCCGTGGGCGCGGCCATCCAGGGCCAGGTGCTGGGCGGCGAGCGCAAGGACGTGCTGCTGCTGGACGTCACCCCGCTGTCGCTGGGCATCGAGACCCTCGGCGGCGTGATGACCAAGATGATCAAGAAGAACACCACCATCCCGACCAAGTTCTCGCAGGTGTTCAGCACGGCCGACGACAACCAGCCGGCGGTGACCATCAAGGTCTACCAGGGCGAGCGCGAGATGGCCTCGGGCAACAAGAGCCTGGGCGAGTTCAACCTCGAGGGCATCCCGCCGGCGCCGCGTGGCCTGCCGCAGATCGAGGTGACCTTCGACATCGACGCCAATGGCATCCTGCACGTCAGCGCCAAGGACAAGGGCACCGGCAAGGAGAACAAGATCACCATCAAGGCGAACTCCGGCCTCACCGAGGACGAGATCCAGAAGATGGTGAAGGACGCCGAGCTGAATGCCGCCGAGGACCACAAGAAGTTCGAGCTGGTGCAGGCGCGCAACCAGGCCGACGCGCTGGTGCACAGCGTGAAGAAGAGCCTGGCCGAGCACGGCGGCAAGCTCGACGCCGGCGAGAAGGAGAAGGTCGAGGCCGCGCTGAAGGAGGCCGAGGAGGCGCTCAAGGGCGAGGACAAGGCCGCCATCGAGGCCAAGACCGAGGCGCTGATGGCCGCCAGCCAGAAGCTCGGCGAGAAGGTCTACGCGGAAGCGCAGGCCGCGGCGGGTGCGGCCGGCGGCGGTGCGGAAGCGCCGCAGGGCGCGCAGGCCTCGGCGCAGGCCAAGCCGGCGGACGACAACGTGGTCGACGCGGAGTTCAAGGAAGTGAAGAAGGGATAAGCCGGACATGCCGCGAGCGGCATGCCCTCCTCTCTCGCCGCGTTCGACGTGACAGGCTGCGCCTGCACGTCAACGCGGCGGTCCCGCTCTTGAGGCAGCATCGACAAACATGGCAAAGCGCGACTACTACGACGTCCTCGGCGTGGCCAAGAACGCCAGCGAGGACGACATCAAGAAGGCCTACCGCAAGCTGGCCATGAAGTACCACCCTGACCGCAACCAGGGTGACGACGCGAAGACGGCGGAAGAGAAGTTCAAGGAGGCCAAGGAGGCCTACGAGATGCTCTCCGATGCCCAGAAGCGCGCGGCCTACGACCAGTACGGCCACGCCGGGGTCGATCCGAGCATGGCCGGCGGCGGCTTCCGCCCCGGCGGCCCGGGCGCGGACGGCTTCGGCGGCTTCGCCGAGGCCTTCGGCGACATCTTCGGCGACATCTTCGGCGGCGGCCAGGGCGGCCGGCGCGGCGCGGGCGGCCAGCAGGTCTTCCGCGGCAGCGACCTGAGCTACGCGATGGAGATCACGCTCGAGGAGGCCGCTTCCGGCAAGGAGACGCAGATCCGCATCCCGAGCTGGGACACCTGCGACACCTGCCACGGCAGCGGGGCCAAGCCGGGCACCAGCCCGAAGACCTGCAGCACCTGCGGCGGCGCCGGCACGGTGCACATGCGCCAGGGCTTCTTCAGCATCCAGCAGACCTGCCCGCATTGCCACGGCAGCGGCAAGATCATCCCCGAGCCCTGCACCACCTGCAGCGGCCAGGGCAAGATCAAGCGCCACAAGACGCTGGAGGTGAAGATCCCGGCCGGCATCGGCGAGGGCATGCGCATCCGCTCGGTCGGCAACGGCGAGCCGGGCACCAACGGCGGCCCGCCGGGTGATCTCTACATCGAGATCCGCATCAGGCAGCACGACATCTTCGAGCGCGACGGCGACGACCTGCACTGCACCGTGCCGGTGGGCCTGACCACCGCGGCGCTGGGCGGCAGCATCGAGGTGCCGACGCTCAACGGCAAGGCCGAGATCGAGCTGCCCGAGGGCACCCAGCACGGCAAGACCTTCCGGCTGCGCGGCAAGGGCATCAAGGGTGTGCGCTCCAGCTACCCGGGCGACCTGTACTGCCACGTTCAGGTGGAGACGCCGATCAAGCTGACGGAACACCAGCGCAAGCTGCTGAAGGAACTCGACGAGTCGTTCCGCAAGGGCGGGGAGAAACACTCGCCCAACGCCAAGAGCTGGACCGACCGGGTGCGCGACCTGTTCAAGTAAGCGCGCCGGGCGCCGATATCGAGGCACTGGCACCCTGCCCCGCCTCGATGGCCCGATTGCTCTACCCCGACATCGGCGACTGCCGCGCGCTGATCGTCGACCCGAACCCGACCTCGCGCAGCATCCTCGCCGCGATGCTGCGCGACATGGGCGTGGGCGAGGTGGCGCAGGCCGCCAAGGCCGACGATGCCCGGCGGGTGCTCGAACACCGCCGCTTCGACATCGTGCTGTGCGACTACCACTTCGACCAGTCGGCGATGTCGGGCCAGGACCTGCTGGACGACCTGCGCCGCGCCCAGCTGCTGCCTTACTCCACGGTGTTCGTGATGGTCACCGGCGAGGCCTCGTACGCGCGCGTGGCCGAGGCCGCCGAGGCAGCGCTCGACAGCTACCTGCTCAAGCCGCACACCGCCACCGCCCTGGAGGAGCGCCTGCTGCAGGCGCGCCACCGCAAGAAGGTGCTGGCGGGGGTGTTCGAGGCCATCGAGGCCGGTGACTTCGCCACCGCGGCGGCGCTGTGCCAGCAGCGCTTCGAGCAGCGCGGCGAGTACTGGCTGTATGCCGCCCGCATCGGCGCCGAGCTGTTCCTGCGCCTGGGCGACCACCCGTCCGCGCGCCGCCTGTACGAGGCCGTGCAGGACACACGCGCCCTGCCCTGGGCCAAGCTCGGCATCGCACGCGTCGAGATCGAGACCGGCCAGCACACGCAGGCCCGCCGCACGCTAGAAAGCCTGATCGCCGAGCAGCCGTCGTACGCCGACGCCTACGACGTGATGGGGCGCGCACAGCTCGAGCAGGGCAAGTTCGACGCGGCGCTGGACACCTACCGCAACGCCACCAAGCTGACCCCGGCCAGCATCACCCGGCTGCAGAAGCAGGGGCTGCTGGCCTTTCTCGTCGGCCAGGCCGACGAGGCGCAGGATTGCCTGGAGCGTGCCGTGCGCATCGGCATCAGCTCGAAGATGTTCGATTGCGAATCGCTGCTGCTGCTGGCGTTGATCCATTTCGACAAGCGCGACAGCAAGGCCTTCGGCCGCGACATCGCGAACCTGTCGCAGGCCGTCGAGCGCCGGCCGGAGAGTGCGCGGCTGCGCCGCTTCCTGCGCACGGCCGAGGTGTTCCGGGCGCTGATGCAGCGCCAGGTGCCCGAGGCGGTGGCCAAGGTGCGGGAACTGAGCGCCGAGATCGGCGCCGAGGACTTCGACTTCGAAGCCGCGAGCAACCTGCTGGCCACCCTGGCGCGCCTGGCGAGCACCGAGATCGCCCTGCCCGACCGGGAGGAGTGGATCAACCGCATCGCGCTGCGCTTCTGCGTCTCGCGCGCCGCCACGGAACTGCTGTGCCAGGCGTCCCGCGCCGACGGAACGGTCGAGGCGCTGGTGCGCGCCGCGCACCAGGGTGTGATGGGCATGGCCGAGAAGGCCATGACCCACAGCGTCACCGGCTCGCCCGAGGCGGCAGTGAAGGCGCTGCTGGTGCGCGGCCGCGAGACGCTGAACGGCAAGCTCATCGAGATGGCCGCGCTGATGCTGCAGCGCCACGGCGAGAAGGTGGCCGCGCATGCGGACCTGAGCGAGATGATCGGCGACCTGCGCCGGCGCTTCTGCCACCAGGGCACGCAGGTGGCGCTGGGCTCGGCCGTCGGCCGGTCCGCCGGCGGGCTGACCCTGCGCTCCTGAGCGCGCCGCCCCGCTCGCCGTTCAGAACAGTTCGCGTTGCGGGTGCGCGCCCGGCGGCGGGCGGAACCGCGTGGTGTCGAGCGCCTCGCGCTCGCGGTCGAGCTTCAGGCGCGCCACCGCCTTGCGGAACCGCTGCGCCAGCAGCTGCGCCCAGACACCCTCGCCCGTCATGCGCTGCGAGAAATCGGCGTCGTAGTCGCGCCCGCCGCGCATCTCGCGCACGCGCGCCATCACGCGCTCGGCACGCTGCGGGTAGTGGCGCTGCAGCCAGTCCTGGAAGATCGGGTTGACCTCCCAGGGCAGGCGCAGCACCACCATGAACGCCGAGCTGGCGCCGGCCGCGGCGGCAGCCTCGAGGATGCGCTCGAGCTCGGGCTCGTTGATGAACGGGATCATCGGCGAGACGCTCACGCCCACCGGCACGCCGGCCTTGGCGAGCGTCTCGATCGTGCGCAGCCGGCGGTGCGGCGCGGCGGCGCGCGGCTCGAGGATGCGCGCGAGCTCCCCGTCCAGCGAGGTGACCGAGACGTAGACCGCGGCCAGGCGCTGCGCGGCCATCGGGGCGATCAAGTCGAGATCGCGCTCGACACCGGCCGACTTGGTGACCACCGAGAACGGGTGCTGCCAGTCGTGCATCACCTCGATGATCGAGCGCGTGATGCGCAGCTCGCGCTCGACCGGCTGGTAGGCGTCGGTCGCCGCGCCGATGTTGATCAGCGCGGGCCGGTAGCCGCGCTTGCCGAAGGTCTCGCGCAGGCGCTGGGCGGCGTTCACCTTGGCGATGATGCGGGTCTCGAAATCGAGCCCGGGCGAGAGGTTCAGGTAGCTGTGCGTGGGCCGCGCGTAGCAGTACACGCAGCCGTGCTCGCAGCCGCGGTAGGGGTTGATGGAGAAGTCGAACGAGATGTCGGGCGAGTCGTTGCTCGCGACGATGCTCTTCACCTGCTCCTCGATCACCTGGGTGCGAGGCGGCAGGTGCTGCTCGCTCGCCTGCTGGTCGAGCAGGCCCCAGCCGTCGTCCTCCGGCACGTGGGTGGCGGCGCTGAAGCGGTGCTCGATGCGCCCGGCCGTGCCGCGGCCCTTGATCGACTCGGCCGGGATCAGCTCGATGTGGCGGCGGTGACGCATGCTGTGAATATATACAGTATGCGCCGGCGGCGCCAGCTCACTCGCTGCCGGGCCCCGAGAGCAGCGGGATCGCGCCGTCCGACGCGCCGCCGAGCAGCCCGGAGCGCGTGTAGACGCCGAGCTTGCCGCGTGTGTCCTGGATGTCGAGGTTGCGCATGGTCAGCTGGCCGATGCGGTCGGCCGGCGTGAACGCACCTTCCACCTTCTCCATCGACAGCCGCTCGGGCGCGTAGGTCAGGTTCGGGCTCTGCGTGTCGAGCAGCGACCAGTCGTTGCCGCGCCGCAGCTCCAGCCACACCTCGCCGGTGATGGCGCGCGCCACCCAGCGCTGCGCGGTCTCGCGCAGCATCAGGCACTGCGGGTCGAACCAGCGGCCCTGGTAGAGCAGCCGGCCGAGCCGGCGGCCGTTGATGCGGTACTGCTCGATCGTGTCCTCGTTGTGGATGCCGGTGACCAGGCGCTCGTAGGCGATGTGCAGCAGCGCCATGCCCGGGGCCTCGTAGATGCCGCGGCTCTTGGCCTCGATGATGCGGTTCTCGATCTGGTCGCACATGCCCAGGCCGTGCCGGCCGCCGATGGCGTTGGCCTCGGCGAACAGCTCGACGGCGCTGGCGAACGTGCGGCCGTTCAGCGCCACCGGCACGCCCTCCTCGAAGCGCACCGACACCGTCTCGCGCTTGACCTCGACCTCGTCCTTCCAGAAGGCCACGCCCATGATCGGGTTGACGATGGCCATGCCGGCGTTCAGGAACTCCAGGTCCTTGGCCTCGTGCGTGGCACCGAGCATGTTGCTGTCGGTCGAGTAGGCCTTCTCGACGCTCATCTTGTAGTCGAAGCCGTGCGCGATGAGGTACTCGCTCATCTCCTTGCGGCCGCCGAGCTCGTCGATGAAGGTCTGGTCCAGCCAGGGCTTGTAGATCTTCAGCGCCGGGTTGGCGAGCAGGCCGTAGCGGTAGAAGCGCTCGATGTCGTTGCCCTTGTAGGTGCTGCCGTCGCCCCAGACGTTGACGCCGTCCTCCTTCATCGCCACCACCAGCGCGGTGCCGGTGACCGCGCGGCCGAGCGGCGTGGTGTTGAAGTAGGTCGAGCCGCCGGTGCTGATGTGGAAGGCCGAGCACTGGATCGCCGCGATGCCCTCGGCCACCAGCAGCGCGCGGCAGTCGACCAGGCGCGCCGTCTCGGCACCGTAGGCCAGCGCCTTCTTCGGGATCGCGTCGTAGTCGCTCTCGTCGGGCTGGCCGAGGTTGGCGGTGTAGGCGCAGGGAATGGCGCCCTTGGCGCGCATCCAGTGCACCGCGGCGCTGGTGTCCAGGCCGCCGGAGAAGGCGATGCCGACACGCTGGCCGGCGGGAAGCGATTGCAGGATCGTGGCTGACATGGAAATGCGGTCCTCGGGAGCGAACCCCCGATTGTCGCCAAAAGCCGCGCCCCGCCGGTCAGGCGAGGTTCGAGCGCGCGCCGGTGGCCAGGAAGCGCCGCTCGGCGAACGTGCTCTTCAGCGGTGCAGGTCGTGCAGGGCAGCGCCCGTCTTCATCGCCGCCCGGGCGATCACGCCGCGGTGGATCTCGGAGGTGCCGTCGAAGATGCGGTAGACGCGCGCGTCGCGGTAGTAGCGTTCGATCGGCAGCTCCTTGCAGTAGCCCATGCCGCCGAACACCTGCACCGCACGGTCGACCACGCGGCCGAGCGTCTCGGCGGCATGCACCTTGACCATCGCGATCTGCTCGCGGGCGTCGTGCCCCTGGTCGATCAGCCAGGCCGCGTGCAGCACCATCCAGCGCGCCGCGTTCACCTCGATCACGCTGTCGGCGATCTGCTGCTGCACCATCTGGAAGTCGCCGATGCGCTGGCCGAACTGGCGGCGCTCGGCGGCGTAGGCGGTCATCAGTTCCAGCACGTGCGAGGCCTTGCCGACCGCACGGGCGCCCACCTGCGCCAGGCGCACCACGTTCAGCGCACCCATCGCGAGCCTGAACCCCTGGCCACGCTCGCCCAGCAGCGCCATGCGCTCCAGCGGCACGTCGGCGAAGTACAGCGCCACGTGCGGGGTGCCGCGCAGGCCCATCATCTGCTGGTCCTTGCCGACGTCGAAGCCGGGCAGGCCCTTGTCGACCATGAACAGGCTGATCTCCTTCTCGCCGGTGCGGGCCGAGACGAGGAAGAAGTCGGACCACTCGCCGTCGCTGATGAAATGCTTGGCGCCGTTGAGCACCCAGCCGGTGGGCGTTTCCCGGGCATGGGTCGTGATGCCGGCGGCGTCCGAACCGGCGCCCGGCTCGGTGATCGCGATCGAGCAGGTGCGCCGCCCGGCCACCGTGGGCTTGAGCCAGCGATCGACCTGCTCGCCGCGGCATTCCAGCAGCGGCTCGTAGACATTGCCGAACGCGCGCCGCACCAGGATGTCGGTGGTGTGGCCGAACTGCTCCTCGCACAGGATGCGGTCCACGCAGGACAGGCCGCCGCCGCCGTGTTCGGCCGGCATGTTCAGCGCGTACAGGCCGAGCGCGCGGGCCCTTTCCTGGATCGCGAGCGCGCTGTCGCGGTCGAGTGCGCCGTCGCGCTCGACCCGCTCCTCCAGCGGCTGCAGTTCGGTGCGGATGAAGCGGCGCAGCGTGTCGATGAGCATGCGCTGCTCGTCGTCGAGCGAGAAATCCATGCCGTGGGCCTTCGAAAGGTGGAGCGTGCCGCGCAGGGTAGCAGTTGTCGGGCATTCTTGGAATAGTTTTCCACTTTCGAAGTATGTTCCATAATGCACCCATGAACACCCCTCCCCTCCCCGTCGCGCTGATCGGCTGCGGCCAGATCGGCCGGGCCCATGCCGGGCATGCGCTGCGCGGCCAGGACGTGCGTGTGGCCGCGGTCTGCGACCCCGGCCCCGCCGCCGCCGCACTCGGTGCGCAGCTCGGCGTGCCGCACTTCGCCGACGCCCGCGCGCTGCTCGACGCGGTGCCGGTGCGCGCGGCCATCGTGGCCGTGCCCAACCAGGCACATGCGGACGCGGCACTCGCCTGCATCGAGCACCGCGTGCCGGTGCTGGTGGAAAAGCCGATCACCGACAGCGTGGCCGAGGGCGAGCGCCTGTGCGCCGCGGCCGAGTCTGCCGGCGTGCCGCTGCTCGTCGGCCACCAGCGCCGCCACAGCCCGACGCTGCGGCGCGCCAAGCAGCTGATCGTGGGCGGCGTGCTCGGGCGGCCGGTCAGCGTGCATGCGATGGCGGTGTGGCTCAAGCCCGATGCCTACTTCGACGTGGCCTGGCGGCGCGAGCCGGGCGGCGGGCCGGTGCTGATCAACCTGATCCACGACGTCGACATGTTGCGCTGGCTGGTCGGCGAGATCGTCGAGGTGCAGGCGATCGCCTCGAACGCGCAACGCGGCTTCGCGGTGGAAGACACCGCGGCGATCGCGCTGCGCTTCGCCAACGGCGCGCTCGGCACGATGGGCGTCACCGATGCGGCGGTTGCGCCCTGGAACTGGGACCTGGCCGCCGGCGAGGCCGCGCATTACCCGCCGCAGGACATCGACTCGCACTACTTCAGCGGCACCGAGGCGTCGCTGACGCTGCCGCGGCTGAACATCTACCGCTACCGCGAGCGGCGCGGCTGGCACGAGGAGCTGACGCAGGAGCGCACCATCGTGCACCGCGCCGACCCCTACCTCGAGCAGCTGCGCCACCTGCGCGCCGTGGCCGAGGGCACCGAGGCGCCGCTGTGCCCCGGCCGCGACGGCCTGCGCACGCTGCAGGCCACGCTCGCGGTGCTCGAGGCGGCCCGCACGCAGGCGCCGGTGCGCCTTGCGGCCGGCTGAACGAGCGGGGGCCGACGATGTCCGGCGTGATGGAACGGACCCTAGCGATCCTCGAGCGGCTCGCCGGCGACGTGCGCGGCGTGCCGCTGGCCACGCTGGCCGACGAGCTCGACATCCCGCGCAGCGCGATGCACCGTCTGCTGTCGGATCTCGCCGCCCAGGGCTACGTGCGCCAGACGCGCGAGCGCGGCGACTACGTGCTGACCACCAAGCTGGTCTCGCTCGGGCTGAACTACCTGAAGCATTCCGGCGTGGTCGACCTGTCGCAGCCCATCCTCGACCGGCTCGCCGAGGCCAGCGGCGAGCTGTGCCGGCTCGGCGTGGTCGACGTGGACCACATCACGTGGGTGGCGCTGTCGCAGGGCGCTCGCCAGGGCCTGCGCTACGACCCGGACATGGGCACCGACGTGCAGCTGTCCTGCACCTCCTCCGGCCACGCCTGGCTCGCCACCCTGCCCGAGGACGACGCGATCGCGCTGCTGTCGCGGCAGGGCCTGGCGAAGCCGGCGCAGTTCGGCCCCAACGCCCCCGGCTCGATCCAGGCGGTGCTCAAGGCGATCCGCCAGGCGCGCAAGCAGGGCTATGCGATCACGGCCGAATCCTATGCGCAGGGGCTGTCGGCCATCGCCACCACCATCCGGCCGGCCGGGCGCGGGGCGGTCGGGGTGCTGGCGATCTCCGGGCCCTCGGTGCGGCTGACCGAGCAGAAGATGCTCGCCCTGGCGCCAGACCTGCTGGCCGCCGCGGCCGACATCGCGAACGCGAGCGCGGCCTCCCCGCTGTTCGACCGCGCCTACGCCCCCGCCCGCTGAACGTCGCTCGTGGTGGTGGACGTGTCGGGCTCGGTCGAGACGCCGCTACCGACGCAGTTTGCCGGCGAGATCGAATCCCTCTCGCGCCGGCTCGGGGCTGCCCTGGTGCCGATCGTCGGCGACATGCGGGTGCACAGCGCCGCGATCGGCATGGTTGACGGCGCGCGCTCGCTGCCCGGCCTGACCGAGCCGTCGAACCCGGCATCGGCCCCGGGGCGAGGGGCTCAGTAGTCGTCGCTGCCGGCGCTGCCGGGCGCGAGGTTGTCGAACTTGGTCAGCGGCTTCAGGAAGGTCAGCTTGCAGGTGCCCGTCGGCCCGTTGCGCTGCTTGCCGATGATGATCTCGGCCACACCCGGCTCCTTGCAGGCTTCCTTGGTGTAGTACTCGTCGCGGTAGATGAACATGATGACGTCGGCGTCCTGCTCGATGGCGCCGGACTCGCGCAGGTCACTCATCATCGGGCGCTTGTCGGTACGCGTCTCGACGCTGCGGTTGAGCTGCGAGAGCGCGATCACCGGGCACTTCAGCTCCTTGGCGAGCGACTTCAGGCCGCGCGAGATCTCGCCGATCACGGTGGCGCGGTTCTCCTCGCTGGTGCCGCCGCTGCCGCTCATCAGCTGCAGGTAGTCGACGATGATCAGGCCGAGCTGGCCGCATTGCCGCGCCTGGCGACGTGCACGCGCGCGCACCTCGCTGGGCGTCAGGCCTGGGCTCTCGTCGATGTAGAGGCTGACCTTGCCGAGCTTCTCGACCGCTTCCGACAGCCGCCCCCATTCGTCGTCGCGCAGCGCGCCGGTGCGCAGGTGCTGCTGGTCGATGCGGCCGAGCGAGCCGACCATGCGCAGCGCCAGCTGCGCCGCGCCCATTTCCATCGAGAACACCACCACCGGCAGGCCCTCGTTGACGGCCACGTGCTCGCCGATGTTCAGCGCAAACGCGGTCTTGCCCATCGACGGGCGCGCCGCCAGGATGATCAGGTCGCCGGGCTGCAGGCCGGCGGTCATGCGGTCGAGGTCGTAGAAGCCGGTACGCACGCCGGTCACTTCCTCGGCGCCGTTCTCGTGCAGCTCGTTGACGCGGTCGATCAGCTGCACCACGAGCTGGTCCATGCTCTGGAAACCCTGCTTCGAGCGCGAGCCTTCCTCGCCGATGCGGAAGATCTTGCCCTCGGCCTCGTCGAGGATCTCCGAGACCGCGCGGCCCTGCGGGTTGAACGCGTTGGTGGCGATCTCGTCGGCCGTGGCCACCAGTTTGCGCAGCACCGCGCGCTCGCGCACGATCTCGGCATAGCGGCGCAGGTTGGCCGCGCTCGGCACGCTCTGCGCCAGCGCGTTCAGGTAGGTGAGCCCGCCGCACTCCTCGGCCTTGCCCAGGCTCTGCAGCTGCTCGTAGACGGTGATCACGTCGGCCGGCTTGGTGGCATTCACCAACCCGCCGATCGCCTGGTAGATCAGGCGGTGCTCGTAGCGGTAGAAGTCGCTCTCGGTGAGCAGGTCGCCGGCGCGGTCCCATGCGCTGTTGTCGATCAGCAGGCCGCCGAGCACGCTCTGCTCGGCCTCGATCGAGTGGGGCGGGATGCGCAGGCGGGCGACGTCGTCGTCGGTCCGCACGTCGTTCGACGCGCTGGAGGAGAACACTGCGGACATCAGGACATCATAGGGCGCACGGAGCGGATCGCCTGTGCGCAAGCCTGTGGAAATTCGGGGGTCATCTGTTGAAAACCGTGCCCCGAAAAGAGAAGGGGCCGGCATGGCCGGCCCCGTTCGCGCGTTGCGGTCGACGGCGTCAGTCGGTCTCGCCGACCACCACCACCTTGACCTCGACCACCACGTCGCTGTGCGGCACCACGCCGACCGTGTGCTCGCCGACATGCTTCAGCGGGCCGTTGGGCAGGCGCACCTGCGACTTCTGCACCTTGAAGTCGATGCGGTTCAGCGCCTCGGCGATGTCGAAGTTGGTCACCGAGCCGAACAGGCGACCGTCCACGCCGGCCTTCTGCGTGATGTGCACGGTGCGGCCGTTGAGCTTCTCGCCCAGGGCCTGCGCGGCGGCCAGCTTGTCGGCGGCCGCCTTCTCCAGTTCGGCGCGCTTGGCTTCGAATTCCTTGATCGCGGCCTCGGTCGCACGGCGCGCGGCCTTGGTCGGGATCAGGAAGTTGCGGGCATAACCGTCCTTGACCTTGACGACGTCGCCGAGGTTGCCGAGGTTGTGCACCTTCTCGAGCAGGATCACTTGCATGGTGTCGGCTCCTTAGACCTTGTGCTGGTCGCTGTAGGGCAGCAGGGCCAGGAAGCGCGCGCGCTTGATGCAGGTGGTCAGCTGGCGCTGGAAGAACGCGCGCGTGCCGGTCAGGCGGGCGGGCGTGATCTTGCCGTTCTCGCTGATGAAGTCGCGCAGCGTGTCGATGTCCTTGTAGTCGATCTCCTTCACGCCGGTGACGGTGAAGCGGCAGAACCGCTTGCGACGGAAGAGCAGCGACTGCTGGTTGCGCTTGGGCTTGCGATCCTTGCCGAAACGGCCTTTACCACGGGGCGGGGGCATGGTGTACCTCTTTCAGAAATCTGTTCAATCGAGTTCGGTGACGTGGAAGACGATGCCGCGGCCGTTGCGCTGCGAACCGAGGAAGCCGGAGAAACCGTGTTCGCTTCCGAGGTCCAGGCCGGCGAGCCGCTGCGTGATCTCCGCTCCGATCGCCCTTGCCTTGATGTCCAGGGACACCTTGCGGGGCTGTCCGTCCTGCGTCACCTGGGATTCGTGCCGGAGCACGAGATCGAGGGCGGGCAGTCCGGCGGGGGTGAAGCGCAGTGCGGCGCGTTCGACCAGCGTGGCCGTCAGCAGCAGCCGGTTCAGGCCGCCGACTCCTGCGGCGCCTTACGGGCTTCTTCCTTCTCGACCATCTTCATCATCACCGAGGGCGTGGTCTCGGCCTGCGCCTTCACGACGGTCAGGTGGCGCAGCACCGCGTCGTTGAAGCGGAAGGCGGTCTCCAGCTCGTCGAGGACGGCCTTGCCGCACTCGATGTTGATGCACAGGTAGTGCGCCTTGGCGAGCTTCTGGATCATGTAGGCCAGCTGGCGCCGGCCCCAGTCCTCCACCCGGTGCACCTTGCCGCCGCCGGCGGTGACGATGCCCTTGTAGCGCTCCAGCATGGCTGGAACCTGCTCGCTCTGATCCGGATGGATCAGCATGACGATTTCGTAGTGACGCATGGTTCTCCTTCGGGTTTCCAAGGGGTTTGGAAGCCACCCCGCAGCGTCGTTTCGCAGGTGTGGCAAGGTAGGTGTGGCAGGAAAAGCCTGCGAGTATACCCCGGTTCAGCCCGACAGGCCGTAGACCTTGTCCTTGCGGCTGCGGGCGCGCCGCACCAGCACCGTGGGAAAGCTCACGGGCAGCGTGTTCGGGAAGTCGCGGCTGTAGTGCAGGCCACGGCTCTCCTGCCGCATCAGCGCCGAGCGCACGATGAGCTCGGCGCAGTCGACCAGATTGCGCAGCTCGAGCAGGTCGCGGTTGACTCGGAAGTTGGCGTAGTAGTCGTCGATCTCGGTCTTCAGCAGCTTGATGCGGTGCAGCGCCCGCTCCAGCCGCTTGGTGGTGCGCACGATGCCGACGTAGTTCCACATCAGCAGGCGCAGCTCGTCCCAGTTGTGCGCGATGACGACCTGCTCGTCGGCGTTCTCGACCTGGCTTTCGTCCCAGGGCGGCAGCCCGGGCTCGTCGGCGGCGGGATGCGAGAGGATGTCGTCGGCGCAGCTGCGCCCGAGCACCACGCACTCGAGCAGCGAGTTGCTGGCCAGCCGGTTGGCGCCGTGCAGGCCGGTGTAGGTGGTCTCGCCGACGGCATACAGGCCCGGCAGGTCGCTGCGCCCGCTCAGGTCGGTGACCACGCCGCCGCAGGTGTAGTGCGCGGCCGGCACCACCGGGATGGGCTGGCTCGTGATGTCGATGCCGAGTTGCAGGCAGCGCGAGTGGATGGTCGGGAAATGCTCCTTCAGGAACGCGGCGCCGAGCTGGGTCGCGTCCAGCAGCACGTAGTCCAGGCCATGCTTCTTCATCTCGAAGTCGATCGCCCGGGCCACGATGTCGCGCGGCGCGAGTTCGCCGCGCGCGTCGTGGTTCGGCATGAAGCGAGTGCCGTCGGGCAGCTTGAGCTGGCCGCCCTCGCCGCGCAGCGCCTCGGTGATCAGGAAGTTGCGCTCCTGCGGGTGGTACAGGCAGGTCGGGTGGAACTGCACGAACTCCATGTTCGCCACCCGGCAGCCGGCCCGCCAGGCCATCGCGATGCCGTCGCCGGTGGAGGTGTCCGGGTTCGTCGTGTAGCGGTACACCTTGCCGGCGCCGCCGGTGGCCAGCACCACCGCGCGCGCGGGCAGCGTCTCGACCCGCTGGCGGTCGATGTCCAGCGCGTAGATGCCGTAGCAGCGCGGCGACTCCTCGCGCCGCAGGTGGCGCGAGGTGATCAGGTCCAGCGCCATCCAGCGCTCGCGCAGCGTGATGTTCGGGTGGCGCTTCACCTCGGCGAGCAGCACGTCGTGGATGGCCTTGCCCGTCGCATCCGCGGCATGGGCGATGCGACGCACCGCGTGGCCGCCCTCGCGCGTCAGGTGCAGGCCGAGCGGGCCTTCCGGGTCGGCCGAGAACGGCACGCCGCGCTCCACCAACCAGGCCACCGCCTCGGCGCTGTGGCGCGCGATGTAGCGTGCGGTGTCCTCGTCGACCAGCCCGGCGCCGGCCTCCTGGGTGTCGCGCACATGCGATTCGATGCTGTCGTCGCTGCCCAGCACGCCGACGATGCCCCCCTGGGCCCAGGCCGTCGCGCCCTCGTCGAGCTGCCGCTTGGCCAGCACCACCACCGGCAGGGTCTTTGCCAGGTGCAGCGCAACGGTCAGCCCGGCCAGCCCGGCGCCGACGATCACCACGGGCTGGGAGGAGGTGTCGGCAGGTCGGTTCATGGAAGGATCGGGCAGCGGAACGGGGCATTCTATCGACGCACCACTGCGGGGCCAGGGTGCAACGGCGCCGGGGCCGAAACGGGGAAATGCACGTCAAATGCGGCGCGCCGGCGACGATCGGGGCGGCGCCAGCCGCTTACACTGGGCTGGGCGCAGGTTTGGAGAGGGAGACCACGATGAGCAGCAGCCCCCCCGGCAGCCCGTGGATCGGCAACGAGGCCGGCAGCCAGGACACGCCGGAGGCGTGGCAGGCCACGCGGGCCCAGACCGCGCTGGCCACGCAGATCATGCGGCCGGAGGAACTCGAGTCCCTCGGCCCGCGCGACATCGGCCGCCAGGTCGGCAACAACGAACGCGAACTGTTCGTCTCCTGCGCCCCGCCGGAGGCCCTGCAGCAGCAGTTCGAGCACCTGAACCCCGAGTTCATCGCGGTCCACGACATCGGCACCACCTCGTCGCGCAAGCTGCTGGCCGGCATCGCGGCGGCGAGCAAGCGCTCGGTGCAGCGGTTGTTCATCCGCCGCCAGGGCTACGGCACCCCGCTGGCGACGCTGGAATACGTCGAGCTGCCGACCGCCGACGGCTCGGCGCTGCGCATGTACTCGACCGAGGCGGACGCCGACACCGTGTCGCGCCATGGCCTGGCGCGCACCCTGCTCGCCTTCAGCCGCCTCGGCGTGGTGATGGTGGGCGACCTGCCCGTGCATGCGCTGGAGGCGGCCTTCAAGCCGCTGCGCGACGACATGCTGGGCGGCACCTGGCACAACCGTCACCTGCTGCTGCTGCCGCTGGCCGGCGCGGCGGCGGTGTCCAGCCAGGGCGCCGAACTGGGCCGCGACACCCGCGTCGAGGTGCGCACCACCCCGCTGGTGACACGCCCGGCCGACGCCTGGAGCTTCATCAACGGCACCTGGGCGCGCATCCGCGAGCAGTCCCCTGCGCCGGCCCGGGCCCCGAGCGCGCCGGCGGCGGGCAGCCGCTTCCCGCGCATCTCGGAAGAGCCGGTCATGCCGGTACGCGGCGCCCCGCCGCCGATGCCCGAACGGGCCATGGCGCCGACCATGCCGATGCCGCTGGAGATGCGGCCGATGCCGGAGGTGCCCACCACCAAGGCACAGGCCCAGGCGCGTGCCACGGCCTCGGGCCTGCTCGACCGCTACGTGCACCAGCTCGGCGAGCTGACCGGCATGGTGAGCGTCTGCGTGCTCGAGCTGTCGAGCGGCCGGCCGGTGGCCCATGCCGGCGCGAGCCCCGGGCCGGCCGACCTGGCGGCCGCCGGCACCGAACTGCTCGCGTCGATCAGCGCGACCTGCCGGCAGCTCGGCCTGGGCCATGCCCTGCCCGACGCGGCGATCACGCTGGGCGCGCACCACCTGCTGCTGCGCGCCGTGCCCAAGCACCCGGGGCTGGCGCTGCACGCGGTGCTGGACAAGAGCCACGCCAACCTGACGCTGGCGCGGCTGCAGGTCCAGCGCATGGACGCGATCTTCGACGAGCCGACGGCCGCCTGAACCGCCGCCGGCTTCCGCGGGTGCTCAGTGCACCACGCGCCCGAAGCGGAACTCGCCGTCCTCGACGTCGACCGGGATCACGTCCTTGGGCCCGAACCGGCCCTCGAGGATCAGCTTCGACACCGGGTTCTCGATGCGCTGCTGGATCGCCCGCTTGAGCGGCCGCGCGCCGAACACCGGATCGAAGCCGGCCTTGGCCAGCTCGGCCAGCGCCTTGGGCGACACGTCCAGCCGCATGTCCATCTTCTCCAGGCGCGACTCGAGCACCTTGAGCTGGATCTTCGCGATCGCCTCGATGTTCTTCGCATCGAGCGCATGGAACACGACGGTCTCGTCGATCCGGTTCAGGAACTCGGGCCGGAAATGCTGCTTGACCTCGACCCACACCGCGTCGCGGATCTCCTCGCTCGGCCGGCCCGCCATCTGCATGATCTGGTGCGAGCCGAGGTTGCTGGTCATCACGATGACGGTGTTCTTGAAGTCCACCGTGCGGCCCTGGCCGTCGGTGAGCCGTCCGTCGTCGAGCACCTGCAGCAGCACGTTGAACACGTCCGGGTGCGCCTTCTCCACCTCGTCGAGCAGCAGCACGCTGTAGGGCTTGCGCCGCACCGCCTCGGTCAGGTAGCCGCCCTCGTCGTAGCCCACGTAGCCCGGCGGCGCGCCGATCATGCGCGCGACCGAGTGTTTCTCCATGAACTCGCTCATGTCCAGGCGGATCAGGTGCTCCTCGCTGTCGAACAGGAATGCGGCGAGCGCCTTGCACAGCTCGGTCTTGCCCACGCCCGTGGGCCCGAGGAACAGGAACGAGCCGGTGGGCCGGTTCGGGTCCGACAGGCCCGAGCGCGAGCGGCGGATGGCGTTGGCCACCGCGCCGATCGCCTCGTCCTGGCCGACCACGCGCTCGTGCAGCTTGCCTTCCATCTGCAGCAGCTTCTCGCGCTCGCCCTGCATCAGCTTGGACACCGGGATGCCGGTGGCACGTGCCACCACCTCGGCGATCTCCTCCGAGCCGACATGCGTGCGCAGCAGCTGCGGCTTGCTCTTGTCGGCGCCCTTCTTCAGCTCCTTGGCCTGCGCGTCCTTGAGCGTCTTCTCGAGTTCGGGCAGCTTGCCGTACTGCAGCTCCGCCACCTTGTTGAAGTCGCCCTTGCGCTTGAACTCCTCGATCTGCGTGCGGATGCGGTCGATCTCTTCCTTGACATGCGCCGAGCCCTGTGCGGCCGCCTTCTCCGACTTCCAGATCTCCTCCAGGTCGGCGTACTCGCGCTCGAGCTTGGCGATCTCGTCCTCGATCAGGCCCAGGCGCTTCTGCGACGCCTCGTCCTTCTCCTTCTTCACGGCCTCGCGCTCGATCTTCAGCTGGATCAGCCGGCGGTCGAGCTTGTCCATCGCCTCGGGCTTGGAGTCGATCTCGATCTTGATCTTGCTGGCCGCCTCGTCGATCAGGTCGATCGCCTTGTCGGGCAGGAAGCGGTCGGTGATGTAGCGGTGGCTCAGCTCGGCCGCGGCGACGATCGCCGGGTCGGTGATCTCCACGCCGTGGTGCACCTCGTATTTTTCCTGCAGGCCGCGCAGGATGGCGATGGTCGCCTCCACCGTCGGCTCGCCGACCAGGATCTTCTGGAAGCGGCGCTCGAGCGCGGCGTCCTTCTCGATGTACTTGCGGTACTCGTCGAGCGTGGTCGCGCCGATGCAGTGCAGTTCACCGCGCGCCAGCGCCGGCTTGAGCATGTTGCCGGCGTCCATCGCGCCTTCCGCCTTGCCGGCACCGACCATCGTGTGCAGTTCGTCGATGAAGACGATGGTCTGGCCCTCGTCCTGCGCCAGCTCCTTCAGCACGTTCTTCAGGCGCTCCTCGAACTCGCCGCGGTACTTGGCACCGGCCAGCAGCAGCGCCATGTCGAGCACCAGCACGCGCTTGCCCTTGAGCGAATCCGGCACCTCGCCGGCCACGATGCGCTGGGCCAAGCCCTCGACGATCGCGGTCTTGCCCACGCCCGGCTCGCCGATCAGCACCGGGTTGTTCTTGGTACGCCGCTGCAGCACCTGGATGGCGCGGCGGATCTCGTCGTCGCGGCCGATCACCGGGTCGAGCTTGCCGTTGCGGGCGCGCTCGGTCAGGTCGAGCGTGTACTTCTTGAGTGCCTCGCGCTGGCCCTCGGCCTCGGGGCTGTCGACGGTCTGGCCGCCGCGCACCGCGTCGATCGCCGCCTCGAGCGCCTTGCGCGTCAGGCCGTGGCCGCGCACGATGCCGGCCAGGTCGGTCTTCGCGTCGGCCAGCGCGAGCAGGAACATCTCGCTGGCGATGAACTGGTCACCGCGCTTGCTGGCCTCCTTCTCGGCCGCCTGCAGCAGCGAGACCAGATCGCGACCCGCACCGACCGGCTCGCCGCCCTGCACCTGGGGCAGGCCGTTGAGCGCCGTCTCCACTGCCGTCTGCAGCGGCTGCACACGCACGCCGGCGCGCTGCAGCAGGGCCCTGGGTCCGTCGTCCTGCGCCAGCATCGCGGCCAGCACGTGGGCCGGCTCGATGTACGGGTTGTCGCGCGTCACGGCGAGGCTCTGGGCCTCGCTGAGGGCCTGCTGGAAGGGGCTGGTGAACTTGTCCGGTCGCATGGATAACCTCCGATTGCGTCGGATTTGAGGCGGCCCGGCCGGCATTTCAAGCCGCACCGTGGCCGGGGGTGATTCAGATCAACCGAGCAGCCGGTCGAGCGCCACGAATCCCAGCGCCGCGCAGGCCAGCGCCCCCAGCACATGGGCCAGCGTGTGGCCCGCAGCCAGGCCGAACTGGCCGCGCTGCAGCATCAGCAGCGACTCGGCCGAGAAGGCCGAGAAGGTGGTCAGCCCGCCGAGGAAACCGGTGACCAGCAGCAGGCGCAGCATCTCGTTCGGGCTGCGCTCGAACCAGGCCAGCGCCATGCCGATCAGCAGGCCGCCGACGGCGTTCACGGCCAGCGTCCCGAGCGGGAAGCCGCCCCAGCGGGCGTTCAGCCACAGCCCGGCGCCCCAGCGCGCCAGCGCGCCGACGGCCGACCCGGCCGCCACCGCGGCCACCTGCCAGCCGAGCGCGGCCGAGTTCATGGCGCCGCGTTGCCCGCCTCGATGCCCCAGCGCGCCAGCGCGGCGTCGTCGGCCACGCGGGCATCGACCCAGTGTGCGCCCTCGGGCGTGGTCTCCTTCTTCCAGAACGGCGCCTGGGTCTTCAGGTAGTCCATCAGGAACTCGCAGGCCTGGAACGCCGCGCCGCGGTGCGCAGAGGTCACGGCCACGAGCACGATCTGGTCGAGCGGCTTGAGCGGCCCGACCCGGTGGATCACCCGCGCGGCGCGGATGTCGAAGCGCCGGAAGGCCTCGTCGATCATCGCCTCGATGGACTTCTCGGTCATGCCGGGATAGTGCTCCAGTTCCATCGCGCTGACGCCGCTGCCGTCGTTGCGGTCGCGCACCGTGCCGACGAAGCTGGCCACGGCCCCCACGCCGGGGTCGTGCGCGCGCAGCGCCGCCACCTCGACGCCGAGGTCGAAGTCGGCGGTCTGGATGGTCACCCGCGGGGCGCCCATGCTCAGCCTCCCGTCACCGGCGGGAAGAAGGCGAGTTCGGCGCCATCGGCCAGCGCGGCCGATTCGTCGCACAGCGCCTGGTTCAGCGCGCTGCGCACGGCCCTGCCGCGCGCCAGCGCCGCCGCATGCGCGCCGCCGCGCCCGATCAGCGCATCGCGGGCCACGCCGACGGTGCTGCCAGCGGGCAACTCGATCATCTCGCCCGGGCCGAGCGCCTCGCGGAGGGAGGCGAAGTAGCGCACCTGGATCTTCATGCCAGCAGTTCCGAGAAGGCGAGGTAGGCCACGAGGTCGCCGCGCCGGATCACCTGGTTGGGCGGATTGTCGACCACGCCGTCGCCCCAGACCGTGGAGGTGAGCACGCCCGAGCTCTGGTTCAGGAACAGGTCCAGTCCTCCCTCGGCATTGCGCCTCACGCGCAGGAACTCGCGCCGCTTGTCGGGCCCGGGCCAGTCGAAATCGGCGCGCAGGCGCAGCGGCACGGGGGCCAGCGCGGTGGCCCCCTGCAGCTTGAGCAGCAGCGGCCGCACCGCCAGCGCGAAGGTGATCAGGCTCGACACCGGGTTGCCCGGCAGGCCGACGAACCAGGCACTCGAGCCGTCCGGGCGGCGCACCGCCCCGAAAGCGAGCGGCTTGCCGGGCTTGATGGCCACCTGCCACAGGTCGAGGTGGCCCTCGGCCTGCACCGAGGGGCGCAGGTGGTCCTCCTCGCCGACGGAGACGCCGCCGGAGGTGACGATCAGGTCGTTGCCCAGCGCCGCCTCGCGCAGCGCGGCGCGGGTGGCCTCGCGCCGGTCCGGCACGATGCCCAGGTCGTTGCACTCGGCACCGAGGGCCTGCACCAGCCCGCGCAGCGTGAAGCGGTTGGAGTTGTAGATCGCGCCCGGTCGCATCTGCTCGGGCGGCACCTCGCCCGGCATCACGAGCTCGTCGCCGGTGGAGAACACCGCCACGCGCGGCCGGCGCGCCACGCGCAGGCGCGCCGCGCCGACCGAGGCCGCCAGCCCCATGCCCGCCGGGCCGAGCCGCTGGCCGGCCGCCAGCACCACGGCGCCGCGCTGCACGTCCTCGCCGCGGCGACGGATCCACTGGCCGGGCACGGGCACGATGCCGACGCGCACGTTCTCGCCCTCGGCCACGCACTGCTCCTGCGGCACCACCGCATCGGCGCCGGGCGGAATCTGCGCACCGGTGAAGATGCGCGCGGCGCTGCCCGGCTCGAGCGCCCGGCCCACCTGCCCGGCCGGGATGCGCTGCGTCACGCGCAGCAGCGTGCCGGCGGCCGGCACGTCGGCGCAGCGCAGCGCGTAGCCGTCCATCGAGGTGTTGTCCTGCGGCGGCACGTCGAGCACCGACGGCACGTCCTCGGCCAGCACACGGCCGAGCGCGTCGAAGGTGGCGACCTGCTCGGTCTCAGCCAGCGGCCGGATCGCGCCGAGCAGGCGGCTCAGCGCCTCGTCCAGGCTCAGCATCGGCGGCCGGCTCGCGGCCGAGGTCGTAGGGGGAACGGTACTCATATCGGTCGGCACTCGCGAGCAGGAAGCGGGTCACCGCGTCCGGATCGTTCAGATCCAGCAGCGGCAGGCCGGTCGGCTCCGGCAGACGGTCAGGGCTGTCGGTGCACAACGCGACGACGTACGGATCGTACGGATACTGCACCGGTTTGCCGGTGTCCGCACGCCAGACCTCGAGCTTGAGCACGTCGGCATGCTTGAAGCCCTCGACCAGCACCCAATCGCATTCGTAGAGCTCGGCGACCAGCTGGTGCACCGTCGGGTCGCTGCGCAGCTCGTACTCGCGGATCTTGGCCAGGCGGCGATCCGACGCGATCAGCACCTCGAAGGCGCCCGCGTCGCGGTGCCGGTACGAGTCCTTGCCCGGGTGGTCGATGTCGAAGTCGTGGTGCGCATGCTTGACCACCGACACGCGCTGGCCGGCCAGCTTGAGCCGCGCGATCAGCTGCTCGACCAGCGTGGTCTTGCCGGACCCGGAGTAGCCGCAGAAGCCGATGACCTTCATTCAGCCATTGTTGGCAATGTAGTCCTTCACCGCCTGCACATCGACGGGCATGACCTTGAACCGCTTGGGGAGTTGCTCGATGCCCACGAGCGCGGCGGGCCGGTCGGGCTCGCGCCCGAGCGCTTCGACGATCGTGGCCGAGAACTTGGCCGGCAGCGCGGTCTCCAGCACGATCATCGGCGTGCCGGCCTCGCGGTGCTCGCGCGCCACCTTCAGCCCGTCGGCGGTGTGGGTGTCGACGACCACGCCGCAGCGCTGCGCGGTGTCGCGGATCGTCGCCAGGCGGTCGGCATGCGTGCTGCTGCCGGAGACGAAGCCGTAGTCGGCGATGCGCGCGAACTCGGCCGGCGCCAGCGTGAACGACCCCTTGGCGCCGATCTCGTCGTGGAACAGCTGCCGCGTGCGCGCCGCATCGCGGCCGAGCAGGTCGAACACGAAGCGCTCGAAGTTGCTCGCCTTGCTGATGTCCATCGACGGGCTCGAGGTCTCGTAGGTCTCGGCGCCGCCGCGCACCCGGTAGGTGCCGGTGCGGAAGAACTCGTCGAGCACGTTGTTCTCGTTGGTGGCCAGCACCAGGCGGCGGATCGGCAGGCCCATCATGCGCGCCACGTGGCCGGCGCAGATGTTGCCGAAGTTGCCCGAGGGCACCGCGAAGCTGACCCGCTCGTCGTTCGTCTTCGTCGCCTGGAAGTAGCCGGCGAAGTAGTAGACGACCTGGGCCAGCAGGCGCGCCCAGTTGATGGAGTTGACCGTTCCGATCTTCCAGCGGCGCTTGAACTCCAGGTCGTTCGAGACGGCCTTGACGATGTCCTGGCAGTCGTCGAACACACCCTCGACGGCGAGGTTGTGGATGTTCGGGTCCTGCAGGCTGAACATCTGCGCCTGCTGGAACGGGCTCATGCGGCCGTGTGGGCTGAGCATGAACACCTTCACGCCGCGCTTGCCGCGCATCGCGTACTCGGCCGCGCTGCCGGTGTCGCCCGAGGTGGCACCGAGGATGTTGAGCGTCTGCCCGCGCCGGCCGAGCTCGTACTCGAACAAGGCGCCGAGCAGCTGCATCGCCATGTCCTTGAAGGCGAGCGTCGGCCCGTTGGACAGCGCCTCGAGGTACAGGCCGTCCTCGAGCTGCTTCAGCGGCGTGATCTCCTTCGTGCCGTAGACCTGCTCGGTGTAGGTGCTCGAGACGAGCCGCTTCAGGTCGGCGGCCGGAACGTCGTCGATGTAGAGCGAGAGGATCTCGAAGGCGAGTTCCGCATACGGCAGGCCGCGCCAACGCGCCAGCGTCGCGCTGTCGACCGTCGGGTAGTGCGTCGGCAGGTACAGGCCGCCGTCCGGCGCCAGGCCCTCGAGCAGGATCTCGGAGAAGCCGCGCGGCGTGCGGTCGCCGCGGGTGCTGATGTACTTCACTTCAGTTCTTCTTTGCGGATCTTCACGATCGGCGCCAGCACCGTCGGCAGCGCCTGCATCTGCGCGATGGCCTTGTTCATCTCGCCCTCGAGCGTGTCGTGGGTCAGGATGATCACGTCGGTCTGGTTCTCGCCCTCGCCGGGCTCGCGCTGCAGCAGCGCGTCGATCGAGATGTCGTGTTCGGCCAGGATGCCGGTGATGCGCGCCAGCACGCCGGCTTCGTCGACCACGCGCAGGCGCAGGTAGAACGCGGTGACCACCTCTTCCATCGGCAGGATCGGCGTGTCCTGCATCGCCCCGGGCTGGAAGGCGAGCGAGGGCACGCGGTGGTCGGGGTCGGCGGTGGCCAGGCGGGCGATGTCCACCAGGTCGGCGATCACGGCCGAGGCGGTGGGCTCGGAGCCTGCGCCCTTGCCGTAGTAGAGCGTGCTGCCGACCGCATCGCCCTGCACGACGACCGCATTCATCGCGCCCTCGACGTTGGCGATCAGCCGCGTCGCCGGAATCAGCGTCGGGTGCACGCGCAGCTCGATGCCGTGCTCGCGCCGCTTGGTGATGCCCAGCAGCTTGATGCGGTAGCCGAGCTGCTCGGCGTAGCGGATGTCCGCCGCCTGCAGCTTGGTGATGCCCTCGACATGTGCCTTGTCGAACTGCACCGGCACGCCGAAGGCGATGGCGCTCATGATGGTCGCCTTGTGCGCGGCGTCCACGCCCTCGATGTCGAAGGTGGGGTCGGCCTCGGCGTAGCCCAGGCGCTGCGCCTCCTTCAGCACGGTGTCGAAGTCGAGCCCCTTGGCGCGCATCTCCGACAGGATGAAGTTGGTGGTGCCGTTGATGATCCCGGCGATCCACTCGATGCGGTTGGCGGTCAGCCCCTCGCGCAGCGCCTTGATGATCGGGATGCCGCCGGCCACCGCGGCCTCGAAGGCGACGACCACGCCCTTGGCACGCGCCGCGGCGAAGATCTCGCTGCCGTGCACCGCCAGCAGCGCCTTGTTGGCCGTGACCACGTGCTTGCCGGCCGCGATGGCTTCCAGCACCAGCGTGCGGGCGATGCCGTAGCCGCCGATCAGTTCGACCACCACGTCGATCGCCGGATTGGCGATCACCGCGCGTGCGTCGTTCACCACCTCGGCGGCGTCGCCGACGATGGCGCGCGCCCGGGCGGTGTCGAGATCGGCCACCATGGTGATGCGGATGGCCCGGCCGGCGCGGCGCTGGATCTCTTCCTGGTTGCGCTGCAGCACCTTGAAGGTGCCGCTGCCGACGGTGCCGATGCCGAGCAGGCCGACTTGGATGGGTTGCATGACGTTTACTGGGAGTGGCGCTTGCGGTAGTGCTCGAGGAAGCGGGCGATGCGGCCCACGGCCTCGGTGAGGTCGTCCGAATTGGGCAGGAAGACGAGGCGGAAGTGGTCGGGCGTCGGCCAGTTGAAGCCGGTGCCCTGCACGATCAGCACCTTCTCCTCGGCCAGCAGGTCGTAGGCGAACTGCTGGTCGTCCTCGATCGGGTAGACCTTGGGGTCGAGCCGGGGGAACATGTACAGCGCCGCCTTGGGCTTGACGACGCTGACGCCCGGGATCTGCATCAGCAACTCGTAGGCCAGGTCGCGCTGGCGGCACAGCCGCCCGCCGGGGGCGACCAGGTCCTTGATGCTCTGGTAGCCGCCCAGCGCGGTCTGGATCGCGAGCTGCCCCGGCGTGTTGGCGCACAGGCGCATCGAGGCCAGCATGTTCAGGCCCTCGATGTAGTCCTTCGCCTGGCGCTTGTCGCCCGACACCACCATCCAGCCGGCACGGTAGCCGCAGGAACGGTAGTTCTTCGACAGGCCGTTGAAGGTGACGAAGAGCAGGTCGTCGGCCAGCGATGCGATGCTGGTGTGGGTGTTGCCGTCGAAGAGGGTCTTGTCGTAGATCTCGTCGGCGAACACGATCAGCCTGTGCTGCCGCGCCACCTCGACCAGTTCCCTCAGGAAGGCCTCGGGGTAGAGCGCGCCGGTCGGGTTGTTCGGGTTGATGACGACGATGCCGCGCGTGTTCGGCGTGATCTTGCGGCGGATGTCGTCGAGGTCGGGCAGCCAGCCGGCCTGCTCGTCGCACAGGTAGTGCACCGGCGTGCCGCCCGAAAGCGACACCGAGGCCGTCCACAGCGGGTAGTCGGGCGCCGGAACCAGGATCTCGTCGCCGCTGTTGAGCAGCGCGTTCATGCTCATCGTGATGAGCTCGGAGGCGCCGTTGCCGAGGTAGACATCGTCTACCGTCACGCCGGCGATGTGCTTCTCCTGCGTGTAGTGCACCACCGACTTGCGCGGGGCGAACAGGCCCTTGCTGTCGGTGTAGCCGGCTGCGTGCGGCAGGTTGCGGATCATGTCCTGCACGATCTCGTCGGGCGGCTCGAGGCCGAACACGGCGAGGTTGCCGATGTTCAGCTTGATGATCTTGTGGCCCTCCTCCTCCATCTGGCGGGCCTTGTCGAGCACGGGTCCGCGGATGTCGTAGCAGACATTGGCGAGCTTGCTCGATTTCGCGATGGGCTTCAAAAGGCCTCCGGCAGGGGGGAAGGTGGCAGCGAATCTAGAATTTGACCATGAAAATGCAGGCCGACCGCCTCGAAGGCGGCAACGCGATCTCCCGTCACGGCCCCGAGGGCGTGATCGTCAACGGCACCGAGTACCGCGCCAGCGTCATCGTGCCCTGGCGCGGCGAGATCCGGCCCTGGGGCGTGCCGCGTTTCGACGCGCTGGACGAGGCGGCCTTCGAGGCGCTCGCGGCACTCAAGCCCGAACTGGTGCTGCTGGGCAGCGGGGCGCGGTTGCGCTTTCCCAGGCCAGCGCTGCTCGCCCCGCTGATGGCCGCGCGCATCGGCGTCGAGACCATGGACACGCCGGCCGCCTGCCGCACCTACAACGTGCTGCTGGCCGAGGGCCGCGCGGTGGTCGCGGCGCTGCTCTTCGAACTGGGGGGATGAGGCCGGGGCGGCAGCAGCGCTCCCGGGCGGCACGGCCGCACGCCTTATAATCTGCGGCTACGCCCGCCGGGGCGGAACAAAAGAGCATACTCGATGACGCCAGCCCTCAATAAGCCTCTCCCGGAATTTGAAGCGCTAGCGACCGGCGGCGTGAAGTTCACGCCGCAGGCCTATGCCGGGAAGATCGTCGTGCTGTACTTCTATCCGAAGGACAACACACCCGGCTGTACCACCGAGGCGATGCAGTTCCGCGACCATCACAAGGATTTCCTGAAGGCCGGCGCCGTGGTGTTCGGCGTCTCGCGCGACAACATGGCCTCGCACGAGAAGTTCAAGCAGAACCTCGAACTGCCCTTCGAGCTGATCGCCGACACCGAAGAGAAGCTCTGCCACATGTTCGGCGTGGTCAAGAACAAGATCATGTACGGCAAGAAGGTCAAGGGCATCGAGCGCTCCACCTTCCTGATCGACGGCAGCGGCGTGCTGCGCGCCGAGTGGCGCGGCCTGAAGGTCGCCGGCCACGTCGAGGAAGTGCTCAAGGCCGTCAAGGCGCTGAAGTAACTGCCGTGACCGGTCGCGCGGGCCGTCGCGCCGTCGAGGCGGGCGCCCCTTTTCCCTGGCGCGCCCTGGAGTTGATGCCTCCCGGGGCTTGTGCATAATCCTTGCATGCCCGAGCGTCGTGACCGACCTCTGCCCACCAAGCCGCACAGCCGACTGTGCGGCTTTTTTGTTTGCCACCCGAGCTGAGCCTCATGCCCCTGCCCAAGCCGCCTGCCAAACGAGCCGCCCTCCTCTCCCCCGCCGACTTCGAATCGCAGGCCGCGCCCAAACCGGGCAAACGCGCCCCCAAGACCCGTCCCGCGGCCGAACCCGCCTCGCCCGCCGTGATGGACCTGTTCGACGCCAACGCCGAGGCCGCCCCGGTGGTGGCCAAGGCCGCGCCGCCCAAGCCCGCGGCCCCGGCCGTGCCGGCCGGCCACGCGCCGCTGCGCGCCCCGCGCCACGCGCCTGAGCCCCGGGCGCGCAAGCCGCGCGGGAACGGGCCGAGCAGCCTGTTCGTGCTCGACACCAACGTGCTGATGCACGACCCGACCTCGCTGTTCCGCTTCGCCGAGCACGACGTGTATCTGCCGATGATCACGCTCGAGGAACTCGACAACCACAAGAAGGGCATGACCGAGGTGGCGCGCAACGCGCGCGCGGTCAGCCGCGACCTCGACGCCCTGGCCGCGACGATGACCAGCCGCAACGCCGCCGGCATGAGCGACGGCCTGCCGCTGAACGCCACCGGGCACAAGGAGGCCGAGGGCAAGCTGTTCTTCCAGACCAACCTGGTCGACGTGAGCCTGCCCGCCGGCCTGCCGCAGGGCAAGGCCGACAACCAGATCCTGGCCGTGGTGCAGGCGCTGCGCGCGCAGCAGCCGGGCCGCGAGGTCGTGCTGGTGTCCAAGGACATCAACATGCGCATCAAGGCGCGTGCCCTGGGCCTGCCGGCGGAGGACTACTTCAACGACAAGACGCTGGAAGACGGCGACCTGCTCTACACCGGCGTGCTGCCGCTGCCGCCCGACTTCTGGGAGCGCCACGGCAAGACGATGGAGAGCTGGCAGCAGGGCGGCTTCACCTACTATCGCATCAGCGGCCCGATGGTGCCGGTGCTGCTGGTCAACCAGTTCGTCTACCTCGAGGCGCCGGGCGCCGCGCCGCTGTACGCCAAGGTCACCGAGATCACCGGCAAGACCGCCGTGCTGCGCACGCTGCGCGAATACACCCACACCAAGAACGCGGTGTGGGGCGTCACCGCGCGCAACCGCGAGCAGAACTTCGCGCTCAACCTGCTGATGGACCCGGAGTGCGACTTCATCACGCTGACCGGCACCGCCGGCACCGGCAAGACGCTGATGACACTCGCCGCCGGGCTCTCCCAGGTGATGGACGACCGGCGCTACACCGAGATCATCGTCACGCGCGTGACGGTGCCGGTGGGCGAGGACATCGGCTTCCTGCCCGGCACCGAGGAGGAGAAGATGGGCCCGTGGATGGGCGCCCTCGACGACAACCTCGAGGTGCTGTCGCGCGGCGACGGCGGCGGCGGCGAGTGGGGCCGTGCCGCCACCAACGACCTGGTGCGCTCGAAGATCAAGATCAAGAGCCTGAACTTCATGCGCGGGCGCACCTTCCTGAACAAGTTCGTCATCATCGACGAGGCGCAGAACCTGACGCCCAAGCAGATGAAGACACTGATCACGCGCGCCGGCCCGGGCACCAAGATCGTCTGCCTGGGCAACCTGGCGCAGATCGACACGCCCTACCTGACCGAGGGCAGCTCGGGCCTCACCTACGCCGTGGACCGATTCAAGGGCTGGCCGCACAGCGGCCACGTGACGCTGGCACGCGGCGAGCGTTCGCGCCTGGCGGACTACGCGTCGGAAGTGCTCTGAGGCGGGCCCGGCTCAGGCGTCCGGCCGCACGCGCAGGAAGCTCGCGAAACGCGGCACGCCCTGCGGCGTGACGCCACGGTAGCTGTAGGTGACGACGCTGCCCACGCGCGGCGGCGCGTCGCGCTGCGCGTCGGTGAGCCCGCTGCCGAGCTGGAACACGACCCCGTCGTCGCGCCGCAGCACCAGCGCGCCGAGCCGGCCCTCGTGGCGGCCACGGCCCGGCACATGGCCAATCACCACCGCATCGGCATCCTGCACCGGTTTGAGCTTCAGCAGCACCCGGCTGCGGCCGGTCTGCCATGGTGCGTTGGCCCGGTGCAGCATCAGGCCCTCGCCGCCGGCGCGAACCACCGCGTCGAGCCGGTCGCGCAGCGCGGCCCGGTCCGGCAGCGTCTCCTGCGGCACGGCCTGCAGCTGCGCCCAGCGTGCGGCCACGGCCAGGCGCACCAGCGCGGCCGACCGTTCGGCGAAGCCGCCAGGGGCCCCGGGCAGTTCGAACAGCATGTAGCGGATGTCGCGCCAGAGCGTGTCATCCGGCGCGGCACGCCGCACCAGCCCGGACAGCTCGTCGAACCGCCCGCGCCCGAGCCACAGCTCGCCGTCCAGCGCACGCGACGGCAGGCGCTCCAGGAACCAGGCCGGGGCCGCGACCTCCCGACCGCTGCGAAAGCGCAGCGCGCGCCCGTCCCACAGGGCGCGCACGCCGTCGAGCTTCTCGCTGACCAGCCAGCCCGACGGGTCGATCTCCGTGTCGGCCTCCTGCGCCAGCAGCACCAGCGGCGCCGCCCGTGCGGTCAGGGGTGCCGCCAGCCAGGCGGCGCAGGCGCCGATCAGTCGGCGGCGGCTGAGCGTGAATCCGCGGATGTCCATGTCTCGCCTCCATGTGGGTGCATGCCTGCATGCTCGGCGACGGACGAGCCGCCTGCCATCCCTCCGGAGAACGAGAAACTGGGGCCCCCGCGCGGGGGCCCCGGCAGACGACTTACTCAGCGCGGCGTCACCAGCTCCTTGATCTGCTGCAGCGCGGTCGGGTCGTCCATGGTGGTCAGGTCGCCCGGGTCGCGCTGCTCGCACACGGCCTGGATCGCGCGGCGCAGCATCTTGCCCGAACGAGTCTTGGGCAGCAGCGCGACGAAGTGGATGCGCGCCGGGCGCGCCACCGCGCCGAGCTGGCCGTCCACCGTCTTCATCACCTCGCCCTCGAGCTTCAGCTTCGCCGCCGGGTCGGCGGCCACGGACGGATCCTTCAGCACCGCGAAGGCCATTGCCACCTGGCCCTTGAGCTGGTCGGCCACGCCCACCACCGCCACCTCGGCGATCGCCGGATGGCTGGAGATGCTCTCCTCGATCTCGCGCGTGCCGAGCCGGTGACCGGCCACGTTGATCACGTCGTCGGTGCGGCCGAGGATGAAGTAGTAGCCGTCCTCGTCCTTGATGCCCCAGTCGAAGGTGCTGTAGAGCAGCTTGCCCGGGATGCTCTGCCAGTAGGTCTTGACGAAGCGCGCGTCGTCGCGCCAGACGGTCTGCATGCAGCCCGGCGGCAGCGGCCCGGCGATCGCCACCACGCCCTTCTGGTTCGGCGCTGTCACTTCCTCGCCGGTGGTCTCGTCGATCAGGCGCACGTCGTAGCCGTACATCGCCACGCCGGGGCTGCCGAACTTGCTGGGCGCCTTCTCCACGCCGTTGGCGATGGTCAGGATCGGCCAGCCGGTCTCGGTCTGCCAGTAGTTGTCGATGATCGGCTTGCCGAGCGACTCGGCGATCCACTTGGCGGTCGGCTCGTCGAGCGGCTCGCCGGCCAGGAACAGCGCACGCAGCGAGCTCAGGTCGTACTTGCTCAGGAACGCCGGGTCCTGCTTCTTCAGCACGCGCACCGCGGTCGGCGCGCTGAACATCACCGTGACCTTGTACTTCTCGACCAGGCTCCACCAGATGCCGGCGTCGGGACGTGTCGGCAGGCCCTCGTACATGATGGTCGCCATGCCGGCGATCAGCGGGCCGTAGATGATGTAGCTGTGGCCGACCACCCAGCCGATGTCGCTGGTGGAGAAGTACGTCTCGCCGGCGTTGCCGCAGAAGATGTGCTTCATCGACGCGGCCAGCGCGACGGCGTAGCCGCCGGTGTCGCGCTGCACGCCCTTGGGCTTGCCGGTGGTGCCGCTGGTGTAGAGCGTGTAGCTCGGATGCGTGGCGTCGACCCACGCGCAGGGCACCGCGGTCGAGCGGTGCTTCTCGCGCAGCGCAGCGTAGTCGACGTCGCGCCCGGGGCTGGTCTCCATCGGGCTCAGGCCGCGGTCCACCAGCAGCACCTTGGCCGGCTTGTGGCTCGCCAGGCGGATCGCCTCGTCCAACAGCGGCTTGTAGGCCACCACCTTGCCCGAACGCATGCCGGCGTCGGCGCTGACGATCACGGCCGGCTCGGCATCGTCGATGCGGCTGGCCAGGCTGTGGCTGGCGAAGCCGCCGAACACCACCGAGTGGATCGCACCGATGCGCGTGCAGGCCAGCATCGCGAACGCGGCCTCGGGGATCATCGGCATGTAGACCAGCACCCGGTCGCCCTGGCGCACGCCGAGGTCCTGCAGGATGGCGGCCATGCGCTGCACCTCGGCGTGCAGTTCGCGGAAGCTGTAGGCCTTCTCCTGCCCGGTCTCGGTGGAGACGAAGATCAGCGCGTTCTGGTCGGCGCGATCCTTCAGGTGGCGGTCGACCGCGTTGTGGCACAGGTTGGTCTTGCCGCCGACGAACCAGCGCGCGAACGGCGCGTTGGCGTAGTCGCAAACCTGCTCGAAGGGTTGCTGCCGGCGATGTCCCGGAGTCTGTTGAACGCATGAGCTGAGGTGGCGGCTCCTTCGACCC
>NZ_RCHJ01000020.1 GCF_004011805.1 Piscinibacter defluvii | reverse complement strand
CGGTCGGTGCCGATACCGCCGTTGAGCGTGTCGTTGCCGGCATTGCCGTTGAGCGTGTCGTTGCCGCTGCCACCGGCGAGCGTGTTCGCGGAGTCGTTGCCGGTGATCAGGTTCGTGAGCACATTGCCGGTGCCGTTGGAGGCACTCCCGGTCAGCGTGAGCCGTTCGAGGTTGGCGCCGAGGGTCCAGTTCACCGAGCTCAGCACGCGGTCGATCTCGCTCGAATCGGTGCTGCGCTCGACAATCCGGTCGCCGGCGTTGTCGACGACATAGGTGTCGTTGCCGGTGCCACCGAGCAGAATGCCCGGCGCCGCGGTCGTGCCTGCGCCGAGTATGTCCCGGCCAGCTCCACCGATGAAGTAGTCCGCTTCAGCGGTGTCCCCCTCTGCGAAGACGTTGTCGTTTCCTGAAGCCAGAGAGAACTGCGGCGCGATTTCCTGGTCGCCCCAGGTGTAGGTTTCACCGGTCGCTTGATCGAAGATCGAGGCACCCCTGAGTGCAACGTCAATGCTGGAACCTGAAGCAACAAGGGTGGACCGGAGAAATCCGTGTACGTAGGGAGTGCCTGCAGAGGCCGGCGTCGAGGTCGTCTGCCTGCCGAGAGCCTCGTCCAGCGTACTCGCCACTTCGCGGTACAGATCCATCGAGTGGAAGTCGGTACCCTCAAACGCCGTACCGTCCAGCCCTGTCAGCCCGTCGACGTGTGCGGTGACGACGTACCCGTTGGGCTGGCCAGCGTCAGGCACCGGATCACCGTCTACCTCAATGCAGAAGACCCTCGGGTCGCCAAGCAGCAAGTCTGATACCCATGCCGGAGACGCAAACGTCAATGCCTGCAATGCGACGGTGGAAGACCAGGACGGCGCATGCTCGGCCATGTACTTCTGCACCATGGCACCGCCAAGACTATGTCCGGTCACGTAGATCGAGGTGATTTCCCCTGGCCTGTCGGTGACGTAGTCGTCGACGGCATTCAGAAACGTCGACAGCTCGTCATAGTGCGATTGCATCGACACCCAGTTCAGCGAGTCGGCCGACGGGACGTAAGGATGTTCATCGTTGTCATTGGTTCCTCGGATCGAGATGACAACGGCATCTGCGCAACGCACGGCGAACGCGGCCGCATTCTCACAGTGGTAAATCCCATCTTCCTCCAGGAACCACTCATTGGTGCCGAGAATGCCGCTTCCACTGGACGCCAGACCAAGATCTGAACTGCCCAGAACGTCCCAGGTCTGCTGCACACGTTCCCACGCATCATCCGCATAGGGCTTGACGTAGTTGTTCCCGTCCCCATGGACGGGGATCGAAGGCTGGTCAGGGATGGATTGGCCGTCGTGAAGGTCCTCTGAATCCGACAGGTGGTAGGCCGCCTTGGCGAGATCTGCCAATGCAGTGAAGTAGCCCAAGCTGGAAAAGATCTCTTCCGCGGTTGAAAGAGTCACGGTCTGGTCCGCAAACTGCAGGTTCTCGACGTTGGTCAGCCGAACGGTGCTGTAGGCGTAGTTGCCGCCTTGCCGCTGAGCGTGGTGACCGTGAAGTCCGCGCGGTTGGCGAAGAAGACGGCCGTGTCCGTGCCGCCTGCGCCGTTGATCGTGTCGTGGCTGCCTCGGCCATCGATCGTCTCGCTGGCGCTGGTGCCGATGAGCGAGTCGTTCCCCACCGTGCCGATCAGCAAGGTGTTGCTGGTCGGCGCGATCGCCTCGGTCGTGTTGGCAAACTGCAGGTTCTCGACGTTGGTCAGCCGAACGGTGCTGTAGGCGTAGTTGCCGCCCGCACTGGCAAGCCCGACCACTTGGGTGATGCCGCTGAGCGTGGTGACCGTGAAGTCCGCGCGGTTGGCGAAGAAGACGGCCGTGTCCATGCCGCCTGCGCCGTTGATGGTGTCATTGCCACCTTGACCATCTATGGTGTCCGGCCCGACGCCTCCTGTGAGCACCTCGCTCGCACTCGTCCCGGTAACGCTCTGGCCCGCTTCTGAGGTTGCCGGAGGGCCCACGACGGTGGGCGGAAGCGTGGTCCCGTATCCAGAGAAACTCACAATGCCAATCTGTCCCTCGTTCGCATCAGCAATGTATTGCGGACTCGCGCTGTCTCCCGTGACATTGCCGTAGACCGTGCCACCGAAGAGCATCAGTGCCGAGCCGACCTGGAGATGTAGGTGAGTTCCATCCCTTGCGCCTGTGTTTCCTACCTTGCCGATGACTTGGCCGGCGATCACCTGATCGCCAATCACCAAGGGAACACTTTCGTAGGCGAGGTGCATGTAGGTCGAATAGAACTCCTGACCGTCGATCACATGCCGCAAGGTGACGATGTTTCCGATTGCGCCAGACCCGAGTGAAGGATCATCGTTTGACGGATCTTTGTCCCCGTCCGCGTCCGGCAAGGCAACGGAGCTGCCGTCTTGCACGGAGTCGCGAACATCCACGACCGTTCCGTCTGCCACGGCCAGGACACTGGCGCCGTGGGCGAGGGCGAAGTCCCAAGAGTTGTATAGCGACCCGGAATGAGATGTCTCACTCCCTGGGCCTTGGGTGACCAATACAGACAGGCCGTTGCTGTCGAAGGGCAGGCGAATCAGCAATGGCAAGGCAACCCCCTCAAGATCCGATCCAACTGGAGACAAACTTCAGCAACCTGCGGACCGCGCTTGGGCTGCCTTGGTCCGACAGCGGGTGTTCGACGCAAACCCATGGGAATGGGCCGAAAGTTCCAGTGACGGACGACGCGCAGCGTCATTTGAGCCTTGCATGGCGTCAATAGGTAGTTCCGGACGCAGCCCGTCGTTGGTTGCGTCAAGACTGCTTACCCCCCACATCTATGGGGGGCGCATCTGCGCGACTGTGCCGGCGACCGTTGTCGGCGCTGCTTCGCCTCCAGCATCGCTTCACTTGGTGAATCCCGTCACCGAACCACCTGGTCGTGTCCCAGCGCGTGGCGCAAATCCAAAGCCCAGAAGAGCTGAGGTGCTCGCTACTCAACGTGTCACAGCGGACAGCCTCAAGCGGCGCCCGTCACAGGTCCAGCACCAGGTAACGATCGAAGGAATCCGGCGGCCGCAGCTCGAAGTTCAGGCGTCTGATCGCCGGTGCCGGCTCCCCTTGCGCCGGGCCGGCACGCCGTGAAGGGCGAGGTCGGGTAATCCGACTCCGCCCTATAGGAACTGCTGCAGCATCCTCTCCAGCGCCATCGTGAACGGCGCCTGCAGCATCGGCAGCGTGAACAGCACGCCGACCAGGCCGACGCCCAGTGTGATCGGGAAGCCGACCGCGAAGATGTTGAGCTGCTGCGCCACGCGCGAGGCGATGCCCAGCACCAGGTTCACGAACAGCAGCATGCCGACCAGCGGCATCGCGATCCACAGCCCGGTGGCGAAGATCTCGGCGCCCCAGCGCTGCGGCTGCACCGAGTGCAGGAAGGCGAGCGGCTCGGGCGCCACCGGGAAGCTGTGGAAGCTCTGCACCACGCCGGCGATCACCAGCAGGTGGCCGCCGGTGACGATGAACAGCCAGCTCACCGTGACGCCGTAGAAGCGGCTCACCGCGGTGGTCTGGCCGCCGGTGGCGGGGTCGAAGAAGCCGGCGAAGTTCAGGCCCATCTGCAGGCCCACCAGTTCGCCGGCAAACTCCACCGCGGCGAACACGATGCGCACCGCGAAGCCCATCGACAGGCCGATCACCAGCTGCTGCAGCACCACCAGCAGCGCGAGGGCCGAATCCAGCGCGATGGCCGGCGGCGCCGGCAGCGTGGCCTGGGCACACAACGCCACCCCGAAGGCCAGCGCCACGCGCACGCGCATCGGCACGCTGCGCTGCGCGAACACCGGCAGCGAGCCGAACAGCGCCAGCACGCGCAGGAAGGGCCACAGCACGGGCGTCAGCCAGCCCAGGATCTGGGCTTCGCTGAAGGAGATCATGACCGGCCGCCGAGCCGCCTCAAGGCCGGTCGCGCCTCCCCGGGGGGCAGCGAACGCAGTGAGCTTGGGGGCATCATCCGACCACCGTCGGGATCGCCTGCAGCATGCGCTGCAGGTATTCCACCAGCGTCGTGAGCATCCACGGCCCGGCGATGGCGAGCACCGCGACCGCGGCCAGCACCTTGGGCACGAACGAGAGCGTCTGCTCGTGGATCTGCGTGGCCGCCTGCACGATGGAGACGATCAGGCCGACGGCCAGGATGGTCAGCAGCACCGGTGCGGCCACCATCAGCAGCGTGTACAGGCCCTGCTGGCCGAAGGTGAAGACCTGTTGTGGCGTCATGACAGCCCCCCGCCCGATGAGTACATCGGACGGCCCCCCGAGGGGGCGCGGGCCGGCTTGGGGCGGCCCGGCGCTCGGCCCGCCCGCGTTGTTGATCGCTTGGCCATCGGGACCTCTACGTGGCGAACGAGGCCGCGAGCGACCCCAGAAGCAGGTTCCAGCCGTCCGCGAGCACGAACAGCATCAGCTTGAAGGGCAGGGCGACGAGCACCGGGCTGAGCATCATCATGCCCAGGCTCATCAGCACGCTGGCCACCACCATGTCGATGATCAGGAACGGGATGAAGATCAGGAAGCCGATCTGGAACGCGCTCTTCAGCTCGCTCGTCACGAAGGCCGGTACCAGCACCTTGAAGGGGATGTTGGCCGTCTTCACCGCCGGGTCGACCTTGGCCAGCCGGGTGAACAGCGCCACGTCGGACTGGCGCGTCTGCTTGAGCATGAACTCGCGCAGCGGCACCTCGCCGCGCTTGAGCGCCTCGTCGAAGGCTATTCTGTTCTCGGCATAGGGCTGGTAGGCCTCGGCGTAGACCTTGTCGATCGTCGGGCCCATCACGAAGAAGGTGAGGAACAGCGACAGCCCGATCACCACCTGGTTGGGCGGCGCGGCCTGCGTGCCCATGGCCTGGCGCAGCAGGCTCAGCACGATGACGATGCGGGTGAAGCTCGTCATCAGCAGCAGCACCGCCGGCAGGAAGCTCAGGGCGGTGAAGAACAGCAGGGTCTGCACCGGCACCGAGTAGGTGGTGCCGCCGGCGCCCTGGCCGACGATCAGCGGCAGGTTGGCGCCGCCCGCGGCCTGCGCTAAAGCCGCAGCAGGAACGGCCGACAACACCGAGACGGCGAGGGCACGCCGCGCCAGACGATCAACGCGCATCGCCGCCTTCCTTCGGGCCCGCGAGCCGGGCCAGCAGCTGCGCGAAGCCCGGCGTGCCGGGCGCCGGTGCGTCCGCGCCCGCCTGCGGCTCGAGCGTGTGCAAGGTGGTGATGCTGCCGGGCGTGACGCCCAGCACCAGCCAGCGGCGCGCCTCGCCCTGGCCGACCTCGACCACGGCAATGCGCTGGCTGGCCGACAACGGCAGCATCGCGACGTGGCGCAGCAGGCCGCCGCCGGACGCACCGCCGACGTGCGTGCGCTTGAGCAGCCACAGGGCGAGCGGGATCATCGCGACGATCGCGATGAACCACAGCAGCGACGAGAGCCCCGGCGACGCACCCATCTCAACCCTTGGAGAGCCTGCGCATGCGCTCGGACGGCGTCACGATGTCGGTCAGGCGGATGCCGAACTTGTCGTTGACCACGACCACCTCGCCCTGCGCGATCAGGTAGCCGTTGACCAGCACGTCCATCGGCTCGCCGGCCAGCGCGTCGAGCTCGACCACCGAGCCCTGCGCGAGCTGCAGGATGTGCTTGATCGGGATCCGGGTCCGGCCCAGCTCGACGCTGAGCTGGACCGGGATGTCCAGGATCATGTTGATGTCGTTGCCGGCCCCGCCGCCGGCGGTCGGCGTGAAGTTGGCGAACGAGGCCGGCGCCACCTGCTCCGCGGCGATCTCGCTGGCCGGCTCGGCCGACTTGGACTCGGCCAGCGCCGCCGCCCACTCGGCGGCCATCGCGTCCTGTTCCGCGGTGTTGGTGTTCTCAGCCGACATGGTGGTCTCCCAGCCAGGTCATGTTGGACCCGGTCAACGTGCGTTCGATCTTGAGGGCGTACTTGCCGTTGCTGGTGCCGTACTGGCACTCGAACACCGGCACGCCGGATACCTTGGCCTCGATGGCCTTGCGCAGGTCCAGCTCGATGAAGTCGCCCGGCTTGAAGGCGAGCAGCTGCTCGACCGTGGCGGGTGCCTGCGCGAGCTCGGCGACGAGCTCCACCTCGGCGGCCTGGATCTGGTTCTTCAGCAGGTTGACCCAGCGGCGGTCCGGCTCGTTGGCGTCGCCCTGGATCGTGGAGTACAGGACGTCGCGGATCGGCTCCAGCGTCGAGTACGGGATGCAGAAGTGGATCGTGCCGCTGGTGTCGCCCACCTCCAGCGTGAACGAGGTGGCCACGACGATCTCGGACGGCGTGGCGATGTTGGCGAACTGCGGCTGCATCTCCGAGCGCTGGTACTCCAGCTCCAGCGGGTAGATGCCGTGCCAGGCCTTCCTGTACTCCGCGATGATCACCTCGACCAACCGGGTGATGATGCGCACCTCGGTGGGCGAGAAGTCGCGGCCCTCGATGCGCGTGTGGAACTTGCCCGCGCCGCCGAACAGCGAATCGATCACCGCGAACACCAGCGTCGGGTCGCACACGATCAGCCCCGAGCCGCGCAGCGGCCGCACGCTGACGATGTTGAAGTTGGTCGGCACGACGATGTCGCGCAGGAAGGCGCTGTACTTCTGCACCTTGATGCCGCCGATCGCGACCTCCGGGCTCTTGCGGATGAAGTTGAACAGCCCGATGCGGATGTTGCGCGCGAAGCGCTCGCCGATGATCTCCATCGTGGGCATGCGCCCACGGACGATGCGTTCCTGGCTCGACAGGTCGTAGTTGCGGATGCCGCCCGAAGGCGTCTCCTCCTGCTCGAGCTTCTGGCTTTCGCCGGTGATGCCCTGCAGCAGCGCGTCGACTTCGTCCTGCGAGAGGATCTGCTGGTTCATTGGATGATGAAGTTGGAGAAGTGCACGTGCTTCACGGGACTCTCATCGGCCGCGGTCTTGCGCTTCTTCTTTTTCTTCTTCGGCTTCTCGTCGTCGGCCGCCGGCTCGTCCTCCTCCGGCTCCTCGAGCTCGATGCCCAGCGGGCGCACCGACTCGCGCATGATCTCGCCGGCCAGCTTCTCCTTGCCCTCGCGCGTCAGCAGCTCGGTCGAGGTCTTGTGCGCCAGCACCATCAGGATGCCGTTGCGGATCGCCGGCATGTAGGCCTTGAGCTGGTCGCCGAGCTTGGCGTCCTCGACCTCCAGCGTCACGCCGATCTGGGCGTAGCGGTCGGCGTCCTTGTCGGCCAGGTTGACGACGAACGGGTCCAGCGGCAGGAAGACGGGCGGCTGCGCCGGGTCGTGCTTGGCCTCGGCCTTGGCCTTGCCCTTGGCCGAGGCGTGGCCGCCGTCCTCGTCCTCGGCCTCGGCCGCGGCGGCCTCGGCAGCCTTCTTCTTCATGAGGAACACGGCCGCGCCGCCGCCGCCGGCCACCAGCAGCAGCACCACGGCCAGGATGATGATCAGCTTCTTCTTGCCCTTGGCCGGCGGGGCGGCTTCGGCGGTGGCGGCAGCTGCAGACATCGGCTCTCCTTGCAATGCAGGCACGGCCCGGAGGCCGGCGGATGAAGACGATTATTCGAATGCGCCCCCGGCACGATGCAGCGATAAGGGGGCGGAAGGCCGGCCACTCCGGCGCGGCGGCGGCGCCGCGCAGGTCAGGCGTACAGGTCCAGCCCGCCGCCGGCACGTGCAATCTGCACGCTGCGCACCGGCGCGGTGGCGTCGGCGGGCGCCGCGCCGCGCCGCGGCGTGCCGCCGGCGCCCGGTTCGGCCGGCGGCTCGTGGCGGCCGCGGGCGTGCTCCGAGACCCCGCCGCCGGACAGCGTGAGGCCTTCCTCGCGCAGCGCAGCGGCCAGCTCCGGCAGGCTGCCCTCGATGGCCTGGCGCGTCGGCAGCGCGTCGGCGCCGAAGTCGATGCGCGCCTGCGTGCCCTCCAGCACGATCTGCACCGACACCGGACCGGTCTCGGCCGGGTTCAGGTGCAGCTCGGCCTGCTGCACGCCGTCGCGGGCAAGCAGGCTGACCTGGGTGGCGACGGCCTCGCCGAAGCCGGCATCGGCCGGGCCCAGGGGCAGTGCCACGTCGACCGGCGCCGCGGCCGCCGGAGCGGTCAGGGCGGATGTTGCCGACACCGGCGGGGGCGCGCCGACGTTCAGCGCGGCCGGCAGTTCGATCGGGGCGTTGCGCGGCGCCGGGTCGTGGGCCGCAGCGGCCACGGCCTCGTGCGGCTCGGCGGCGGCCCGCGGCAGGCCGGTGGCGGCGGCCGGCTCGCGCGCGGCAGCGGCGCGCGGGTCGGCCGTGCCGCGCTCGGGCAGACCGCGTTCGACAGGCCCGCGTTCGGCCAGCCCGCGGGGCCCGGCCGGACGCGGGCTGCCGGCGACGACGCCCGCGAGCGATTCGCCGCTCTCCTCGGACCCTGCGCCGCCCGGCGTGGTCGCGCGGCCCGGCGGGGGGGCGTCGGGGGGCGCCGGCAGGTGCAGGCCGGCCAGCCAGTGCGCGAGGCTCGGGTCCAGCACGGCGGCCGGATCGGCGGGCTCGTCCGGCGCGGCGGCGGTCGCGGCCGGGGTGGCCTCGCCCGTCGCGGCGTCGGCGTCGTCGTCGCCGACCCCGGGGCCGCTGGTCTGGCCGTGCAGCAGGCGCGCGAAGCCGCTGTCCTCGCCGGTCTCGGCGGGGCCGGGCGCGGTGCTCTGCGGCGGGGCGTTGCTCGGCAGGGTGGGGGCGATCTGGAGGGCCATGGCGGTCAGAAGCGGGTGGTGGCGGCGGCGAGCCGGTTCCAGGCGGCGCGCGCGGCGAACTCGTCGGTCAGGCGCTGCTCGAGGCGGGCGCCGCGGCGCTGCAGCTCCTGCACGCGCCGCTCGATCAGCTTGCGCACCGAGGCCACGCGCAGCTCGTGCTGCTGCAGCACCTGGGCAGCCCGTTCGGTCTGGCCGGCGGCATGGTTGGCCACGCGGGCCTGGTGCTCCACCGCCTGCGACAGCCGCGTGACGAAGCCGTGGTAGCAGTGCACCTGGCCGATCTCGCCGGCCGCGCCGGAGCGCGCACCCCAGCGCTGCTCGCAGTCGCGCCGGTAGGCGAGCAGCTGCTCGGCCTGGTCCTGCGCCGCGTTGGCCTGGGCCAGCGCCTGGCGGTGGCGCTGCTGCGCCTCGTCGCGCTCGCGTTCGGCCTGCTCGAGCAGGGCCATCAGGGGCTTGAGTTCCGGCATGGTTCAGGTCGTCCGTGTCATCCACCCACCACCGTGCGCAGCTGGCGCAGGCTCGCCGCCAGCGACGCGGGCTCGTGCATGTCCTGCTGCAGCAGCGTGCGCATCGGCTCGTGCAGGCGCACCGCGGTGTCGAGCTCGGCGTCGTGGCCGGGCGCGTAGGCGCCGAGCTGGATCAGGTCGCGGGCCTTGTTGAACTTCGCGAGCAGCTGGCGGAAGCGCCGCGCCGCCTCCACGTGCGGCTGCGGCACCACGTTGCCCATCACGCGCGAGACCGACTTCTCGATGTCGATGGCCGGGTAGTGCCCCGCCTCGGCCAGCTCGCGCGAGAGCACGATGTGGCCGTCGAGGATGCCGCGCGCCGCGTCGGCGATCGGGTCGTTGGTGTCGTCGCCCTCGGCCAGCACGGTGTAGAAGGCGGTGATCGAGCCGCCGCCGGCCACGCCGTTGCCGCTGCGCTCCACCAGCTGCGGCAGCTTGGCGAAGCAGCTCGGCGGGTAGCCCTTGGTGGCCGGCGGTTCGCCGATCGCCAGCGCGATCTCGCGCTGCGCCATCGCATAACGCGTCAGCGAGTCCATCAGCAGCAGCACGTTCATCCCGCGGTCGCGGAAGTGCTCGGCCACCGCGGTGGCGTAGTTCGCGCCCTGCAGGCGCACCAGCGGCGGCGCGTCGGCCGGCGCGGCCACCACCACGCTGCGCGCGCGGCCCTCCGGGCCGAGGATGTCCTCGATGAACTCCTTCACCTCGCGGCCGCGCTCGCCGATCAGGCCGACCACGATCACGTCGGCCGCGGTGTAGCGCGCCATCATGCCGAGCAGCACCGACTTGCCCACGCCGGTGCCGGCGAACAGGCCGATGCGCTGGCCGCGCCCGACGGTGAGCATCGCGTTGATCGCGCGCACGCCGGTGTCCAGCGCCTGGCGCACCGGCTCGCGGTCCATCGCGTTGATCGGGCGGCGGATCAGCGGCTCGTTGTGCACCTCGCGGATCGGGCCCTGCCGATCGAGCGGGTGGCCGTGCGAATCGACCACGCGGCCCAGCAGCCCGTCGCCCACCGGCAGGTGCAGCGTGCGGTCCTCGCTGCGGCGCCAGGGGTGGCGCCCGGCGCCGAGGATCAGCGGCACCACCGGCGTCGGGCGCGGGATCACCCGCGCGCCGCTGGCCAGGCCGTGGATGTCGCCGGTGGGCATCAGGTAGGCGCGGTCGCCGTTGAAGCCCACCACCTCGGCGGTGACCGGCGGCTGGCCCTCGGGCCGGCCGTCGTCGTGGATCTCGCACACCGAACCGACCGGCACGCGCAGCCCGGCGCACTCGA
Source organism: Piscinibacter defluvii (assembly GCF_004011805.1). Taxonomy (GTDB): domain Bacteria; phylum Pseudomonadota; class Gammaproteobacteria; order Burkholderiales; family Burkholderiaceae_C; genus Piscinibacter; species Piscinibacter defluvii. The sequence goes on along the minus strand of NZ_RCHJ01000020.1, from coordinate 133,034 downwards.
GCACCAGGCCGGCCACGCGCACCAGGCGGCCGACGTTCTCCAGCGGCACCGGTTCCGAGGCGAAGCTGCGCAGGTCGCGCAGGTAGCGCTGCCAGTACTCGGTGACCTTGAGCGCGTTCGCCTCGACGCTGCCGTTCATCATGGCGCGGCCTCCGGCTCGAACGGCTCTTCCGAGCCGAGCGCCGCGGCGGCGCGACGCCAGCGCGACTCGATGCTCGCGTCGACGATGCCGATGTCGCTCTCGACCAGGCAGCCGCCGCGCGTGACCGCGGGGTCGGCCACCAGGCGCGCGCCGCGTGCGTCGAGCAGCTCGCCGGCGCCCTGCGCGACCAGCGGCTCGTCGTCCGGATGCACGCGCACGGTGACGTGGCGCGCGCTCAGCATCAGCGCGCCGAGCGCCTCCTCGGCGACCACGGCCACCAGCTGCGGCTGCTGCACCAGCTCGCCGCGCACCACCTGGCGCGCCAGCGCCACCGCCGAGGCGGCCAGCGCGCGCGCCATGTCCTGCTGCAGCGCGTCGAGCTGCGTCGCGTAGGACTGCATCAGCGCGCCCACCTGCGCGGTGGCCTGCGAGGCGAAGCTCTGCTTGAAGTTCTCCAGCGCCGCGAGCCCGTCGCGGTAGCCGTCGTGGTAGCCGCCCTGGCGCGCCGCGCGCAGCTGCTCGGCCAGCAGCTCCTCGGCGCTCTTCTGCGGCTCGGCCGGCTCCTCGGGCGCGGCGGCCGCCTCCTCGCCGTTCAGCGAGCCCGGCATCCAGGCCGAGAACGAGGACAGCTCCTCGCGCGGAATGAAACGTGCGTAGACGCTGGCCGGCTTGCCGCCGGCCGGCGGCGGCACGTTGCGCAGCGGCGGGACCGGCTTAGAGGAACTCATCGTCGCCGCCGCCGCCCAGCACGATCTGACCTTCGTCGGCCAGGCGGCGGACGATCTTCAGCATCTCCTTCTGCTCGGACTCGACCTCGCTGACCCGCACCGGGCCGCGCGACTCGAGGTCCTCGCGCAGCGTCTCGGCGGCGCGGCTGGACATGTTCTTGAACACCTTCTCGCGCATCTCCGGCGTGGCGCCCTTCAGCGCGATGACCAGCGACTCGCTCTGCACTTCCTTGAGCAGCGCCTGGATGCCCTTGTCGTCGATCTTCTCCAGGTCGTCGAAGGTGAACATGTTGTCCATGATCTTCTGCGCCAGCTCGTTGTCCGCCTCGCGGATGTAGTCGAGCACGGCGGTCTCGACGGAGCTGCCCATCAGGTTGATCATCTCGGCGGCCGACTTGGCGCCGCCCAGCGAGGCCTTCTTCAGCCGGTCGCCGCCGGCCAGCACCTTGCTCATCACCTCGTTGAGATCCTTCAGCGCCGAGGGCTGGATGCCGTCCAGCGTGGCGATGCGGATCACCACCTCGTTGCGCTGCCGCTCGGGCAGCGCCTTGAGCACCTGGCTCGCCTGGTCGTTGTCCAGGTGCACCAGGATCGCCGCGACGATCTGCGGGTGCTCGTTGCGCAGCAGCTCGGCCACCGAGCCCGGGTCCATCCACTTCAGGCTCTCGATGCCGGTGACGTCGCTGCCCTGCAGGATGCGGTCGATCAGCAGGTTGGCCTTGTCCTCGCCGAGCGCCTTGCGCAGCACCGACTTGACGTACTCGTCGGTGTCGGTCACGAGCATGCTCTGCTCGCCGGCCACCGCGTTGAACTTCTCCAGCACGCCGTCGACCCGCTCGCGCGGGATGGCCTTCAGCCGGGCGATCGTCTCGCCGAGCTTCTGCACCTCCTTGGGCGCGAGGTGCTTGAAGACCTCGGCGGCCTCCTCCTCGCCGAGCGACATCAGCAGGATCGCCGCGTCCTCGATCCCTTGATCGTCCTTGCCACTCATGTGACGGCTTCTCCGTTGACCCAGCCGCGCACGATGTTGGCGACGATGGCCGGGTTCTCCTTGGCCAGCGCGCGGGCGGTGTCGAGGTTCTCGTTGCTCCTGGGCGCCGGCAGCGCGGCCAGCGCACCGGCTTCGGTCGCGCCGGGCAGGGCGTTGTCGTCGTCGACCACCGCGTCGAGCTGCGCACCCGGGGCCGGCGACGGCGGCGGGGCGGTGGCGGCCTTGACGGCCGGGCGGATCATGCCGAAGAACACCAGCAGCGCCACCAGCACGAGGCTGGCGGGCACCGCGGCGGCGCGCAGCAGGTCGAGGATCTCCGGCTGCTTCCACAGCGGCAGCGGCTCCTCCTTGACGGCCGGGTCGGCGCGGAAGGGTGCGTTGATCACCTTGACCGAGTCGCCGCGGTCCTGCTTGAAGCCGATGCTCTCCTGCACCAGCGCGGTCAGCTTGGCGATCTCGTCCTGGGACAGCGGGGTGGTCGTGGTCTTGCCCTTGGCGTCGGTGTTGCTGCGGTGGTTCACCACCACCGCGGCGTTCAGTCGCTTGACGGTGCCGGTGGCGTTGCGCGTCACGCGCACCGTCTTGTCGACCTCGTAGTTGGTCACCGCGTCGCGCCGGCTCGAGCCCATGGCACCGTTCCCGCCGGCCTGGGCAGCCTGCAGCGGCCCGGAGGCGCCGGCCAGCGGCGCGGTGGCCGGCACCGGCGGCTGGTTGGTGGCCGCGCCCGGCACGCCCGAAGGGCCGGCGCCGGCGCTGCCGGTGCTCTCGCTGACCTGCTGGCTGCGGATCGCGATCTGCGCATTGGCACCCTGGTTGGGCGCAAATTCCTCGGCGGTGGCCTCGGTCTGCGAGAAGTCGACGTCGGCGGTGACCGTGGCGCGCAGGTTGTCGCGCCCGACCAGCGGCTCGAGCAGCTCGAAGATGCGCTTCTGGTAGCCGGCCTCGACCTGCGCCACGTACTGCAGCTGCTGGGCGTCCAGCCCGGCCTGCGGGTTGGCCTGGTCGCCGGTCAGCAGCGCGCCGGTCTGGTCCAGCACGCTGACGGCCTTGGGGTTCATCTCCGGCACGCTGGAGGAGACCAGGTGCACGATGCCGGCGATCTGCGCGCGCTCCAGCGTGCGGCCGGGGTAGAGCGTCAGCATCACCGAGGCGGTGGGTTTCTGCTGCTCGCGGAAGAAGCCGTTCTGGTTCGGCAGCGCCAGGTGCACGCGGGCGTTCTCCACCGCCGCCAGCGCGGTGATCGAGCGGGTCAGCTCGCCCTCCAGGCCGCGCTGGAAGGTCAGTCGCTCCTGGAACTGGGTCTGCCCGAAACGCGCGCCGTCCATCAGCTCGTAGCCCACCACCGAGCCCTTGGGCAGGCCGGCGGCGGCGAGCTTCAGGCGCACGTCGTGCACCTTGGTGGCCGGCACCAGGATCGCGGCGCCGCCGTCGGCATGCTTGTACGGCACGTTCATCTGCGACAGCTGGGCGATGATCGCGCCGCCGTCCTTGTCGGACAGATTGGCGTACAGCACCTTGTAGTCGCCTTCGCTCTTCCACAGCGTCATGGCGACGACGAGGGCCAGCAGCGCGGCGATGCCGAAGCCGAGCGAGGCCTTCTGCTTCGTCGGCAGCGCGGCCAGGCGCGCGCCGAAGCCGGCCGGCTGGACGAGCGGCAGGTCGGTGGAACCAGGGCGGGGGGCGACAGCGTTGTCCATGGGCAATCGGTCGTTCGATCGAAACCGATTGTTCGAGAACTTGAGCGCTGCGAATGGCGCGAACAGGCGGGCCGATCCCGCCCAGTTCGCGCCACCGGGCCGCAGGGCGCCCAGTAGGATGCTCGACAGGAGAACGACCGTGAACGTCACCCTCAAGCCCTTCGATTTCGCTCAGGCCGCGGCCCGTGCCGGCCTGGCCACCAATGGCCAGCCGCTGAAATCCGGCGCGCGCGTGGCCGACGGCGGCGGTTTCCAGCAGGCGCTGACGCAGGCGCTCGGTTCGGTGAGCAAGGCGCAGACCGAGGCGAGCCGGCTGCAGCGCGAGGTGCAGCTCGACAACCCCTCGGTGAGCCTGGAAGAGACCATGGTGGCGATGCAGAAGGCGCAGGTCGGCTTCCAGGCCACGCTGACGGTGCGCAACCGCCTTGTGGCGGCCTACAGCGAAATCATGAACATGCAAGTCTGAGCAACTGCTCAGGCTTCCTTGTCCAGCTTCTCTCCCAGGATCGGTACGTTGCCGTAGGGCGACGGCTGCTTGGAGGCCGGCTCGAGCTCGCGCGCCAGCCGGCTCAGCCACGGAAAGCGCGGCGGAATGGGCTGCTGCGTGGTCTCGTCGACCTGCACGACGGTGTGCGCCTCGCTCGTGCGGGGCTGCGCGGGGGCATCCTGCGGTCGGCTGGCCGTGGTGGGCAGCACGACACGTCCGACGCCGGTGACGTTGTTGACGCTCATGTTGCGCTCCTTGAGAAGACGCTATGGCATCAGCATCGGCATCCGGTGGCCGGACTTGAGGGGTGTTTCCCCCGAGTTGTAACGAGGCGTGAAGAAACCACGCCCGGCGCCTAGTCCAGGCTCATCAGCCGGCGCCGCTTCTGGGTCTGGTCGATGAAGCGCTGCAGCGCGCGCTGCATGTCGGCGCCGGGCTTGACGAACTCGCAGCCCAGGCGCGCACCGCGCGACTCCGGGTTCAGCGCGGTCACGTGCAGCAGCCGCAGGTCGGCGAGCAGCCGTGTGTCCGGGTCGAGGTCGATCTGCACCTGGTTCATCAGCATGCCGGCGGCCATCGGCGGCACGTCGTCGGGCAGGAACAGTGCGCAGCCGCCGATCGAGACATCGATCACGCGCAGCGCGAGCTGCATCTCGGCAATGGCCGGGTGGCGCACCCGCGCCAGCGGCGAGCTGCGCAGCAGCGGGCGCACGCGGAAGGCGTTGCGGCGCTGGAAGCGGAACACCTCGCGCGGCATGCGCGCGCCGATCGCGCAGCCCGAGGCGCCGCGCACCAGCACCAGGCCGTGCAGGTCGAACTGCACCTTGATGCTGTCGAGGTAGCCGACCGCGATCGCCTCCTCGCACTCGACCAGCTGCTGCGTCACCGGCGCGTTGGCGTCGGCGCTGAAGCTGAGCTGGCCGCGCGCGGTGTCCAGCGACCACAAGGTGGTGGCGAGCATCGCGCCGTTGCTGCCGTTCAGGTTCAGCAGCACGTTGCCGTCCTGGAACTGCTTGAGCATCGCGGTCACCTCGCGCGGCGCGGTGATGCGGAACTCGTCCAGCCCGCCGTGCGCGGCGGACAGCGACTCCAGCGGCATGGGCAGGGTGTCCTGGGCCATGGGTGGACTCGGGGGGCGGGGTCAGTGCACGGTCTTGGGACGGCCGGCGAGCATGTCGTCGATCTGCTCGAGCCAGGGTTCGGCGAGGTGGCGGATCTCGGCGTCGTTGACCAGGATGCGCTGCATGATGCGCGACTTCAGCTGCGCCTCGTCCTCGCCCAGCGCGCGGCTGCCGGCCGCGTGCTTGAGCTGGGAGATCAGCAGGGCGCAGGCGCCCTCGAGCTTGACCACCTGGTCCCAGTTGCCGTTGCGCGCCGCCTCCAGCATGTCCTGGCTGGCGCGTTCGATGGCTTCGTAGTAGCTGAGCAGTTGCGAGCCCATGATCGTCGTCGTGAGTCTGAGGTTCATTGGGCGATCGCGTGCACGCGCGGGCCGATCTCCACCCAGGCCGCGTGCACCGGCTCGATCAGGCGCGCGCATTCGTCCAGCGCGGCCTCGTCGTTGTGCAGGTTGGCGTGCGTCAGGCGCGCGCCGATGTAGGCGTACAGCGCGTTCAGGTCGGCGGCGATCTGGCCGCCGTCGGCCAGGTTCAGGCCGGCCTTCAGGCCCTCCTCGACGATGCGCGCGGCATGGCTGATGGCGCGCGCCTTGGCCTCGATCTGGCCGTTGCGCAGCGCGCCGCGCGCCCGGGCGATCGCGTCGCGGTAGCCGTCGAACAGCAGCTCGATCAGCTTGTGCGGCGTCGCGCTGTTCATCGCGGTCTCGAGGCCGACCTGGGCGTAGGCCGAAGCCGGCGAGCCGGCGGCGCGCATCGGTGCAAACGTGGCGGCGAACATCGGGGGCCTCTCGTGGTGCGTTGTGGATTGCCTTGAATATCGACCGCGCCACGTCTCACTTGAGCGGGCGGCCCCCCGGGATTGGACGGCGGATCAGGCCTTGTTCCAGGCGGCGATCTGCTGCGTCACGTAGCTCGACAGGCCGTTGAGCTTGCCCATCTGCGCGTCCAGCGCGGTGTACTGCGCCTCCAGGCGCTTCTGCACCTGCGCCAGGCGGTCCTCCAGGCGCTCCTGCGCGTCCTGGTTGCGCTTGAGCTTCTCGGCCAGGCCGTCGCTGCGCGTGGTGAGCGTGCCGTCCACGCCCAGCACGTCGCTGGCGAACACGCGGAAGCGCTTGCCGAAGCCGTCCAGGCTGGCGTCGGTGGTGCTCGAGTTGGCGAACAGCTTCTTCAGCTCGGGCAGGTTGGCCAGCGCCTTGTCGAGCCGGGTGGCGTTGACGCTCAGGCTGCCGTCGCGCTGGATCTCGAAGCCGACGTCGGACAGCCGCGTGTACGCGCTCGAGGCGCCGCTGCTGGCGCCCAGCATCGCGCGCAGGCGGTTCTGCAGGCCGACGATGGCGCCGTCGCCCTGCAGCGGGCCGGCGCTCTTGCTGGTGGCGTCGTACTTGGTGTCGGTGGCGATCAGCTTGGTCAGCTCGGAGTAGGCGGCGGCGAAGTCCTGCAGCGTCTTCTTCATCGCCTCGGTGTCGGACTTGACGTTCACCGTCACCGCCGTCGTGGTGACCTCGTTGAGCGTCAGCGTCATGCCGTCCAGCACGTTGACCAGCGAGTTCGAGGCCGACGTGACCGCGAGGCCGTTGATCGTGGCCGACGCGTCGGCGGCGGTCTGCGAGCGGGTGGCGTTGTTCACCCCGGAGGAGGGGTCGTAGGCGAGCGCGCTCGGCCCGCCGGCGCTGACGCTGGTGCGGAAGGCGTTCGCCGCGCCGGTGTCCTTGGAGCGGATCACCAGGCGCGCGCCGTTCGCGTCGCTCAGGATGCTGGCGGTGACCGCCGCGCCCGACGCGTTGATCTTGTCGCGCACCGAAGCGAGCGTGTCGTCGGCCGTGATCTCGACGGCGGTGCTGGCGCTGCCGGTGAAGCTGGTCTGGCCGGCACCCCAGGTGCCCGTCTCGAGGGTCAGCGTGCCGGCGCCCACCAGCGCGCTGCTGGAGGCGTAGGCCGAGGTCGCGATCGACTGCGCGCTGGCCAGCGCGTTCACCTGCACGCTGTAGCTGCCGGTGCTCGCGTTGCCGTCGGTGGTGACGCCCACCGCCGTGCTGCCCGAGCTGCCGGTGGTCTGCTTCCAGAAGTCCGTGCCGGCCAGCTTGCCGGCCAGGTCGCGGAACTTGGACAGCGCGCTCTTGATCTTGCCGACCTCGGAGATCTGCGTGTTGATCGTCTTCTCGGCGCTTTCCAGGTTGTTCAGCGGGCGGCGCTCGATGGCCATCAGGCCGGTGATGATCGAGTTGACGTCCAGGCCGCTGCCGACGCCGAGCGAGCTGATCGAGGAACTGGTGGCCATCGCGGAATCTCCTCAGGAAAGCACACGGGCGCCGGCGCGAGTGCGGAGCTCGCCCGGCGCCCTGCTTCGACGCTCTATCGGCCGACGGGCCGGGATCTTTAGCCCCTGAGCAGCTGCAGCACCTGCTGCGGCAGCTGGTTGGCCTGCGCCACCATCGCGGTGCCGGCCTGCTGCAGGATCTGCGCACGCGACAAGTTCGCGGTCTCCGCTGCGAAATCAGCGTCCATGATGCGGCCGCGTGCGGCGCTCTGGTTCTCGCCGGTGATCTGCAGGTTGCTGATGGCGAACTGGAAGCGGCTCATCGCGGCACCGTAGACGGCGCGGTTGGTCGTGATCGTGTCCAGCGCGGTGTCGATCGCGGCCATCGCGGTCGACGCGGTCGCGGTGGTCAGAACGTCACCGGTGACGGTGGCCACCTGGGCGGTGGTGATCACCATCGTGTCGCCGTTGTTGGCGCCGACCTGGAACACCTGCGCGCCGGCCCCCGAGCCGACGATCGCCGTGCCGTTGAACTTGGTCTGCGTGGCCACGCGCGTGATCTCGGCCGAGAGCTGCTGGAACTCGGTGTCGAGGTTGGCGCGGTCGCTGGTGCCGTTGCTGCCGTTCAGGGCCTGCACGGCGAGCTCGCGCATGCGCTGCAGCACGTCGGTCACGGTGGCCAGCGCGCCTTCGGCGGTCTGCGCCAGCGAGATGCCGTCGTTGGCGTTGCGGATCGCGACGTTGATGCCGCGGATCTGCGCATTCATCCGGTCGGCGATGGCCAGGCCGGCCGCGTCGTCCTTGGCGGAGTTGACGCGCAGGCCCGAGGAGAGCCGCTGCATCGAGGTCGACAGCGAGCTCTGCGAGGTGGTCAGGTTGCGCTGCGCGTTCAGCGATGCGACGTTGGTGTTGATGGTCTGCGGCATGGTGGCACTCCTGAAGAATCCGTTTCCGGCCGGGCATTCCGACCGGCTGCTTCAGGCCTGGCGCCGAGGTGCGGCCTGTCAGACGGATTCTTCGGCAGCGGCGTGGGCGACCATCGCGCGAAAAGGCCGGGCTTGGCCCGCCAGTTCCGCGCCGCCGGACCGTCAGCCGCGCACGCGCAGGATCGCCGCGAAGTACGCCGCCAGCTCGGCGCGCGCCCCGAGCGGGAGGACATGGCCGACATACTGGTCCGGGCGCACCACCACCACGCAGCCGGCGCCGCGGTCCACGCCGCGCAGCGCGAAGATGTCCTCGCCGCGCTTCAGGTCGGCGCAGAAGGCCTTCTCGTAGTCACACAGGCCGTAGCGGCCGACATGCGGGCGCAGCAGCGTCGGCAGGGCGCCGTGGTCGAGCGCCCTGAAGCCCTGCTGGAACACGGCCCGGGTGTCGATCACCGCGTCCACGTCCTCGCCCGGCCCGGTGTGGCGGCGCAGCGGCGAGGCCGGGTCGTGTTCGAGCCAGTCGCACAGCGCGGCGACCGCACCGCCCGGGGCGCCGGTGTCGCCCGCGGGCGCGAACAGGAAGAGCCGGAAGCGCGCATCGGCTTCGATGCAGTGGCCCAGGTGCATCGGCCGGGCATCGGCCAGGCGCACCACCGGTGCCGAGTGGAAGCGCTTGCCGATCTCGAAGCCGCTGGCCAGGTGCTGGTGCGCCGGCGCGCCGGTCAGTGCGCTGCGCTCGTGCCGGATCGTCAGGCCGCAGGTGAACGGCAGGTTGTTGACGAACTCGCGCGCCACGCGCGGCAGCCCGTCCGCGCCATCGTCCTCGGCGCGGGCGCCGACCAGCCGGGCCCACTTGTGGTCGAACTCCACCAGCCCCTGGGCGGCGGCGCGCCGCTCGGCGGAATAGCTGTGCAGCAGGGCCGCATCGGCGCGGCCGGTCAGCACCGCGACCAGCTTCCAGCCGAGGTTGAAGGTGTCGCCCATCGACACGTTCATGCCCTGTCCGGCCTTGGGGCTGTGCGTGTGGCAGGCGTCGCCGGCCAGCATCACGCGCGGCGTGCGCGTGGCCACCTGATCGGGCGGCACGTCGTCGAACTTGTCGGTCAGCCGGTGGCCGATCTCGTAGATCGACCACCAGACCACCTCCTTCACGTCGAGCGCGAAGGGCCGGAAGATGCGCTGCGCCTTGGCGATGATGTCCGCGGCGCCCATGCCTCGGTCGGCGACGCGCTCGTGTTCGCCGAGGCGGTCGAGTTCGACATACAGGCGCACGAGGTGCCCGCCCTCGCGCGGCAGCACCATCAGGATGCCCTCGTCGCGCGAGCGCACGAAGGACTTCATGCGCCAGTCGGGGAAGTCGGTGACGGCCAGCACGTCCATCACGCCCCAGGCCTGGTGCGCCGCGTCGCCGTGCAAGGCGCCGCCGATGGCGCTGCGCACGGTCGAGCGGGCGCCGTCGCAGCCGACGACGTAGCGGGCGCGCACGGTGGCGGACTGCCCCTCGCAGCCCGGCGTGGTGTGTTCCAGCCGGACCGTCACCGGGTGGTCGGTGGCGCCTGGGTCGACATGCAGGTCGGCCACCTTCAGGCCGTAGTCCGGCTCGAGCCGGGTCGGCGAGCGGCGCATCAGGTCGAGGTACATGTCGTGCACCCGCGCCTGGTTGATCAGCACGTGGGGCATCTCGGAAATGCCGTCGGGCACGTCCTGCACGCGGGCGACGCGGGCCAGGGGCGTGTCGGCCGCGGGCGCCCAGAAGGTGGTCTCGTTGATCCAGACCGACTCGCGCATGACCTTCTCGGCGAAGCCGAAGGCCTGGAACATCTCCATCGAGCGCACGCTGATGCCGTCGGCCTGGCCCTTCTCCATCGGCCCGGCCTTGGGCTCGACCAGCAGCGTGCGGATCCGCGGCACGCGGGCGAGCTGCGCGGCCAGGCACAGCCCGGCCGGCCCGGCGCCGGCGATCAGCACGTCCACCGTCTCGGGCAGGGGGTCGCCCGGGCGGCGGTGGCCCGGCGCCGCGGGCGCGACATCGGGATCCCCGGGCCGGAAGCCGTCGACGTGGAACTGCATGGGGTCTCCTCCGGGCGAAGCGCCGCAGGGTTGAAGTTTGCATTCATATAATATGCATGCATACTAAAAGCCGTCAAGGCACGCGGCGGCGCACGGAGGCGCGCATGGACAGGATCGAGATGGCCGGGCACCTGATCCGCCGGCTGCATCAGCAGTCGACGCAGGTCTTCCAGGCCCGCACGCAGGCGGCGGGTTTCGACCTCACCTCGGTGCAGTTCGCAGCGCTCGACGCCATCGCGGGGCAGCCGGGCATCGACCAGGCCAGCCTGGCCGCGACCATCAGCTTCGACCGCGCCACGATCGGCGGCGTGATCGACCGGCTGGAGCAGAAGGGCCTGGTCGAGCGTGTGGTCAGCGCCGAGGACCGCCGCGCGCGTCTGCTGCACCCGACGGCCGCGGGCCGGCGGCTGCTGGCCGCCTGCCGGCCGGTGGTGGAGGACCTGCAGGCGGAGATCCTGGCGCCGCTGTCGCGCGCCGAGCGCACCGCCTTCCTCGCGCTGGCGCGCAAGGCGCTCGGCCTGGGCTGACGGCCGGCGGGCCGTCGTTCAGGCGGCCGGGATCGTCAGCCCGCGCTGCACCGCCGGCCGCGCGAGGAAGGCGTCGAGCACGCGCCGCACCTGCGTGAAGGCATCGAAGCCCACCAGCTCGCCGGCGCCGTAGAAGCCCACCAGGTTGCGCACCCAGGGGAAGGTGGCGATGTCGGCGATCGAATACGCGTCGCCCATGATCCACGCGCGCCCGACCAGGCGCTGATCGAGCACCGCCAGCAGCCGCTTCGACTCGGCCAGGTAGCGGTCGCGCGTGCGCTTGTCCTCCCACTCCCGCCCGGCGAACTTGTGGAAGAAGCCCACCTGGCCGAACATCGGCCCGATGCCGCCCATCTGGAACATCAGCCACTGCAGCGTCTCGAAGCGGCCGGCCGCATCGTCCGGCATCAGCTGCCCGGTCTTGGCGGCCAGGTAGACCAGGATCGCGCCGGATTCGAACAGCGCGAAGGGCGCGCCGTTCGGCCCGTCGGGGTCGAGGATGGCCGGGATCTTGTTGTTCGGGTTGAGCGACAGGAACTCGGGCGAGAGCTGGTCGTTGGTGCCGAAGTCGACCCGGTGCGGCTCGTACGGCAGCCCGGTCTCCTCCAGCATGATCGAGACCTTCACGCCGTTGGGCGTGGGCAGCGAATACAGCTGCAGGCGGTCGGGGTGGCGCGCCGGCCACTTGCGGGTGATGGGAAAGGCGGACAGGTCGTTCATGGCGCGTCATTCTGCGGGCGGCGCGCAAATCGTGCCGGGGGTGCATCCTTTCCGGCGGCGCGTTCCGTAAGTGCCTCCCACACAGCCTGCGGCATGTCGCCGCGGGCACCGATGGAGCCCCCGATGACGATCCGAGACCTGCACGGTCATTCCCTGAGCGGCGCGAATGCCGCGGCCGCCGAGCATTTCGACGCCGCCTGCGCACTTCTGCGCTGCTACCGCGGCGACCCGCTGGCCGCCGCGATGGCCGCCCTCGAGCAGGCCCCCCGCATGACGATGGCGCATGTGCTGGTGGCCTACCTGAACCTGCTGGGCACCGAGCCCGCCGGCCTGGCCGCCGCGCGCGACGCCCAGGCGCGCGCCGCGATGCTGCCGGCCGACGAGCGCGAGGCGCTGCACGTGCGTGCGGCCGGCTGCCTGGCGCAAGGCCGCTGGCACGAGGCCGGCCGCGTGCTCGAGGACCTGTCGATCCGCTATCCGCACGACCTGCTGGCGCTGCAGGTCGGCCACCAGGTCGACTTCTTCACCGGCCGCTCGCGCATGCTGCGCGACCGCATCGCGCGGGCCGAGTCGCACTGGCACGAGGGCATGCCGGGCCACCATGCGGTGCTGGCCATGCTCGCCTTCGGGCTCGAGGAGACGGCCGACTACGCCCGCGCCGAGCGCCTGGGCCGGCGCAGCGTCGAGCTCGAGCCGCACGACGGCTGGGGCTGGCATGCCGTCGCCCACGTGCTGGAGATGCAGGGCCGCCGCAGCGAGGGCATCGCCTGGCTGCGCCGCGACAGCGCGCACTGGAGCGAGGGCAGCTTCTTCGCGGTGCACAACTGGTGGCACCTGGCGCTGTTCCACCTCGGGCTCGACCAGCTCGACGAGGTGTTCACGCTGCTCGACGAGCGCGTGCTCGGCACGGCCTCGCCGGTGGTGCTGGACATGATCGATGCCTCGGCGCTGCTGTGGCGCCTGCAGCTGCGCGGCGTGCCGGTGGGCGAGCGCTGGCAGGCCCTGGCCACGCGCTGGGCGGCGGCCAGCGAGGGCAGCGCCTATGCCTTCAACGACTTCCACGCGATGCTGGCCTTCGTCGGGGCCGACCGCATGGCCGACGCACGGCGCCTGCTCGAGGCCCAGCGCGAGGCGCTGCAGCAGGCCGGCGACAACGCGGCCTTCCTGCGCGACGTGGGCCATCCCGCGACGCTCGCGATCCACGACTTCGCGCTCGGCCGCCATGCCGAGGCGGCGCGACGCCTGCGCGAGGTCCGCCCGGTGGCGCACCGCTTCGGCGGCAGCCATGCGCAGCGCGACCTGATCGACCTGACGCTGATCGAGGCCACCCGGCGCGGCGGCGACGCCGGCCTGGCCGACGCGCTGCAGCGCGAGCGTGCGTTCGTGCGGCGGGGCTGAAACGGAAAAGGCCGCCCGAGGGCGGCCTTCCTGCCGAGCGGCTGCGGGTTCAGCGCAGCAGCGACAGCACCTGCTGCGGCAGCTGGTTGGCCTGCGCCACCATCGCCGTGCCGGCCTGCTGCAGGATCTGGGCACGCGACAGGTTCGCCGTCTCCTGCGCGAAGTCGGCGTCCATGATGCGGCCGCGCGCGGCGCTCTGGTTCTCGCCGGTGATCTGCAGGTTCTGGATCGCGAACTGGAAGCGGTTCATCGCGGCACCGTAGACGGCGCGGCTGGTGGTGATCGTGTCCAGCGCGGTGTCGATCGCCGAGACCGCGGTCGAGGCGTTGGCCACGCTGGTCAGGTCGCCCGCGACGGTCGAGACCTGGCTGGTCGTGATCGTCAGCGTGTCGCCGTTGTTGGCGCCGACCTGGAACACGTTCGCACCGGCGCCCGAGCCGACGATGGCCGTGCCGTTGAACTTGGTCTGGTTCGCGATGCGCGTGATTTCCTGCGACAGCTGTTGGTATTCCGTGTCGAGGTTCGTGCGGTCGCTGGTGCCGTTGCTGCCGTTCTGGGCCTGCACGGCGAGTTCGCGCATGCGCTGCAGCACGTCGGTCACGGTGGACAGCGCGCCTTCGGCCGTCTGCGCCAGCGAGATGCCGTCGTTGGCGTTGCGCACGGCGACGTTGATGCCGCGGATCTGCGCGTTCATCCGGTCGGCGATCGCCAGGCCGGCGGCGTCGTCCTTCGACGAGTTGATGCGCAGGCCCGACGAGAGGCGCTGCAGCGAGGTGTTCAGCGAGACCTGCGAAGACGTGCTGTTGCGCTGCGCATTCAACGAGGCCACGTTGGTGTTGATGGTCATGGGCATGATATGACTCCTGTCAGTTGATAACACTCCCGGCCCGAAACGCCGGCCACTGCCTGTGCACGTGGCGGGTCGCCCCGCACACCGACACTGCCCGCGCCAGCCGTCCGTTGTGTCGTGCAGATCAACAGCTGCTCAACCATTGGCCGTCTAACCGGACACGGCCCCGAGACCGGAACCGTTGCGAGGCTTATCGGAGCGCGCGCGGCGGAACTTGAGGGTCGATTTGCAGACCCACCGGCAAGCGCGCCGCCGCGTCAAGCGCGCGATCGTGGAAATAGCACGCGTCGGACCGGTCTGATCGGGAGACCGGCTACAACTTGTTGCGCCAGCCGGCGCCGGACAATGGCGCTCTCATGTCGAACGCCCTCGCCCTGGTGATGATCGTGCGCGACGAGGCCCGCTGCATCCAGCGCTGCCTCGCCAGCGCGCGCGCGCATGTCGACGAGATGGTGGTGCTGGACACCGGCTCGCGCGACGCAACGCCCGCGCTGGCCGCCGCGGCCGGCGCGCGTGTGGTGCAGGGCAGCTGGCGCGACGACTTCGCCTGGGCGCGCAACCAGGCGCTGGCACTGACCGAGGCCCCCTGGCGCCTGGTGCTCGACGCCGACGAGTGGATCGACCGCGGCGCCGAGTCGCTGGCCGCACTGCGCGCGCGGCCGGCCGACGCGATCGGCCTGGTGCGCGTGGTCAGCGCGGTCGATGCGGCCGGCGGCGTGCAGGCCGCGCCGAGCTGGCTGCCGCGCGTGCTGCCGCGCGGCGTGGCCTACGAGGGGCGCATCCACGAGCAGCCGGCCGGCGCGCTGCCGCGCATGCGGCTCGCGCTCGACATCGGCCACGACGGCTACCTCGCCGCGCAGCAGGCCGCCAAGCAGGGCCGCAACGAGGCGCTGTTGCGACGCGCGCTGCACGAAAGCGGCGGCGACCCCTACTACCATTACCAGCTCGGCAAGGACCTGGAGGTGCGCGGGCGCTTCGCCGAGGCGCTGCCGCATTACGAAGAGGCGCACGCACGCGGCGCCACCCGCGCCGCCTGGCGGCACGACCTGGTGCTGCGCCTGCTGTTCACGCTGAAGAAATGCGCCCGCTTCGAGCGGGCCGCGGCGCTGGCCGAGGCGGAGATGCCGCACTGGCAGGGCTCGCCCGACTTCTTCTTCACGCTCGGCGACCTGCTGCTCGACCGGGCGCTGGCCTCACCGGCCCAGGCCGGCGAACTGCTGCCGCTGATCGAGTCGAGCTGGCTGCGCGCCGTGCAGATCGGCGAGCGGCCCGAGCTGCCGGACAGCGTGGCCGGGCGCGGCAGCTTCCTGGCCGCGCACAACCTGGCGGCCTTCTACCAGAGCCTCGGGCGCGGCGCCGAGGCGGCGGGCTGGCGCGAGCGCGCCCTCAAGCGGGATTGAGTCCGGCCGATACCGGCCGATGAGGCCGAATTGCGCCACCCGCCCGGCGCTATTTCGCGCGTGCGGCCGGGCCGGCCCCGCCACACTCGGCGCACCATGGCCCTCACCCTGCCTCCGCCCGCCGACCCGCAACCCGCCAGCCCGGCGCAGCAGCGCGCACACCGCAAGTGGCGCGACGGCCAGGCCGCCGCCGAGCGCGACCACTGGCCGCAGGCCGCGCTCGAGTTCGAGCAGGCCTTCTCGCTGCATGGCGACGAGGCCTACGGCCTGGCCGCCGCGCATGCCTTCATCAAGGCCGGCCGGTCCGACGTCGCCGCGCAGCGCGCCGCCGGCCTGCGCCGCCATCGCCCGGCGCTGACGCTCGCCTACACGCTCGAGTCGCATGCGCTGCTCGAGCGCGGCCGTGCGGCCGAGGCGGCGCAGTGCCTGCTCGCGCTGCCGAACGAGGCGCTGCGCGACGCGCCCTACTGGGTCTCGCTCGGCGTCGCGCTGCAGCGCTGCCACCGCCACGACGAGGCGATCGCCGCCTTCATGCAGGCGCTGGCGCTGAAGATCGACGACGGCGTGGTGCACTTCCGGCTCGGCATGTCGTTCAAGGACAAGGGGCTGAAGGCCGAGGCCGCCGAATGCGTGCGCACCGCCCTGCTGCTCGGGCTGGACACCAGCGAGCTGTCGGCGCGGGCGCAGCTGCTGTTCCTCGAACGCGAGGCCTGCCGCTGGCCGCAGGCGCGCGAGGAGATGGCGCGCCTGCGCGCGGCGGTGCAGGCGGCACCCGACGACATGCGCTGCGAGACCGGCGCCTTCCCGCACGCGGTGCTGGTCGACGACCCGGCCGAGGTGCTGAAGGTCGCGCGCCTGTACGCCCGCCACGTGGCCGGCCGCGTGGCGCCGCTGCCGCGCCGCGCCGCGAAGGCGCATGGCGGCCGGCTGCGCATCGGCTACCTGTCGTCCGACTTCCACCAGCACGCCACCAGCCAGCTGATGGCGCAGATGCTCGAGTGCCACGACCGCACGCGTGTCGAGGTGACGCTGTTCTCGGCCGGCGCGGACGACGCCAGCGCGATGCGCGCGCGCATCGCCGCCGCGTCCGAGCACTTCGAGGACCTGCGCGGCCTGACCCACGCCGCGATGGCGCAGCGCATCCGCGCGCGCGAGATCGACATCCTGGTCGACGTGAAGGGCGCGACGCACGGCACGCTGATGCCGGTGACGGCGATGCGCCCGGCGCCGCTGCAGGTGAGCTGGCTCGGCTTTCCCGGCAGCAGCGGCATGGCCGAGGTGGACTACCTGATCGGCGATGCGATCGTCACGCCGCCGGCGCACGCGGCGCATTTCAGCGAGAAGCTGGCGCTGATGCCGGTGTGCTACCAGCCCAACGACGCACAGCGCGCGCTGCCGCGCCCGTCGCGGCGCAGCGACTGGGGTGCGCCCGAGGGCGTGCCGCTGCTGTGCGGCTTCCACCAGTCCTACAAGATCTCGGAGGCGGTGTTCGACCGCTGGTGCGCGCTGCTGCACGCCATTCCCGGCGCGGTGCTGTGGCTGCTGCGCTGGAACGCCAACGTGCAGGCCTCGCTGGAAGCCGCCGCGCGCGCGCGTGGCCTCGACCCGCAGCGGCTGTGCTTCGCGCCGATGCTGCCGCTGGAGGAGCACCTGTCGCGCCTGGCCTGTGCCGACCTCTACCTCGACGCCTGGCCGTGCAACGCCCACACCACCGCCGGCGAGGCGCTGTGGTGCGGCGTGCCGGTGGTGACGCTGATCGGCCCGACCTTCGCGCAGCGGGTCGCCGCCAGCCTGCTGCATGCCGTGGCGCTGCCCGAGCTGGTGTGCGAGAGCGAAGCCGGCTACGAGGCCACCGTGCGCGCCTTGTGCGCCGACCCGGCGCGCCGCGCCGCGCTGCGCGAGCATCTGGCGGCGCAGCGCACGACCAGCCCGCTGTTCGACGGTGCCCGCTTCGCGCGCGACCTGGAGGCGCTGTACGAGCGCATGTGGGCGCGTGCGACCGCCGGCCTGCTGCCCGAACATCTGCTGCCCGCATGACGCCGCAGGCTCCCCGCGCCGTCATCGAGGCCTGCATGCAGGCACTGGCACGCAAGATCGACGACGCACCGACCCACTACCGCCTCGGCGTGGCCTTCCGCGACGCCGGCATGAAGCTCGAGGCTGCCGAGTGCATCCGCACCGCGGTGACGCTCGGCTTTCCCGAGGCGCTGTTCGCGCGCGGGCTGCTGGTCTACCTGGAACGCGAAGGCTGCCGCTGGGGCCCCGCTGCGCAGGACTGGGCGGCGCTGGAGGCGGCGATCGCCGCGCAGCCGGCCGGCGCCGCGCTGCAGGTCAACCCCTTCGTGCACGCCGTGCTGTCCGGCGATCCGATGGCGATCCGGCGCGTGGCCGAGCACTACGCGCGCTTCTGCGCCCGGCTCGTCCGGCCGCTGCCGCCGCGGCGGGCGCAGCGCCGCCGGCGCATCCACCTCGCCTACCTGTCGGCCGACTTCTACCAGCACGCCACGGCGCAGCTGATGGCGCAGTTGCTCGAGAGCCACGACCGCGCGCGCTTCGAGGTGACGCTGGTATCCGCCGGGCCGGACGACGGCAGCGCGCTGCGCGAGCGGCTGCGCCGCGGCGTCGAACGTTTCGTCGACGTGCGCGGGCTGGACCACGCCGCGATCGCGCAGCGCATCCGCGCGCTGGGCGTCGACATCCTGGTCGACGCCAAGGGCGCGACCGACGGCACCCTGCTGCCGGTGCTGGCCGCGCGGCCGGCGCCGCTGCAGCTGAACTGGCTGGCCTTTCCCGGCACCAGCGGGGCGGACTACCTCGACTACATCGTCGGCGACCGCATCGTCACGCCGCTCGAGCACGCCGCGCATTACAGCGAGGTCATCGCCCAGCTGCCACGCTGCTACCAGCCCAACGACGCGCACCGCGCGCGGCCCGAGCCGTCGACGCGCGCCGACTGGGGCGCCCCCGCGGGCGGGCCGCTGCTGGCCGGCTTCCACCAGGCCTACAAGATCTCGGAAGGCGTGTTCGAGCGCTGGTGCGCCGTGCTGCGCCAGGTGCCCGGCGCGGTGCTGTGGCTGCTGGAGTGGAACGCCAACGTGCGCAGCACGCTGACGGCCGCCGCGCGCGCGCGGGGCATCGGCCCCGAGCGCCTGTGCTTCGCGCCGCTGCTGCCGCTGGCGCAGCATCTCTCGCGCCTGGCCTGTGCCGACCTGTTCCTCGACGCCTGGCCCTGCGGCGCGCACACCACCGCCGGCGAGGCGCTGTGGTGCGGCGTGCCGGTGGTCACGACCATCGGTCCGACCTTCGCGCAGCGTGTCGCGCCCAGCCTGCTGCAGGCCGCCGGGCAGGGCGACCTGGTGGCCGCGGACGCGGACGCCTACGAGCGCCTCGCCGTCGCACTGGCGCGCGACCCGGCGGCACGCGCGGCGCGCCGCGCCCAGCTGCTCGCGCAGCGCGACAGCTGCACGCTGTTCGACGGCGCCGGCTACGCCCGCGACTTCGAGGCCCTGTGCGAACGGCTGTGGGAGCGTGCCTGCGCCGGCCTGGCGCCGGTGGCGCTGCCGGCGTAGCGCCTCGCGAGGGCCCTTGCCGCCCAGGTGCCGGGGACGCCGGCCAGGCCCGGCGAAGCATCGATTTCGTCTCACTTCCGGCCAGGATGTGCTCGCCGGCGCCCTTCGCCCCGCACGCCTGACTGCATGCTTGCGTGTGCAAGCCCGCGGGCGAATGGACGGAGACATCACGTGAGCACTGACGATGAGGAGCATCTGGCGCTGGCCCTGCGACAGGAGGATCCCGCCGTCGCACGGGACATGGCGCTGTCGGTGATGGCGCTGGCCATCGAGAAGGGCAACTTGCACCTGGAAGGACGTGCCCGTGCGCTCCTCGCGGAGTGCTTCATCCTCCTGGCGGACTACCGTTCGGCCCACGAGCACAGCATCCGGGCCATCCAGTTGCTTCAGTCGGTCCGCGACATGTCGGGAGAGTCGAAGGCGCTGTCCATCCTGTCGTCGGCGGCGAGTGCCTTGGGCAGCAACGATCAGGCCATCGAGGCCGCTCTGCTCGGGCTGGAGCTGGCCAGGATCGGCGGCAGCGCCGACCGTCAGAGCGAGCTGCAGGTCCAGCTCGGGCTGGCACTGCTGCATGCCAGGTGCTTCGACGCGTCGACGGACGCCCTTCGGCAGGCCCGGGCGCTCGAGCCCGCCAGCTCGACGGCGCTGAATGCCCTGTGCAGCCTGGTGGTGGAGGGGACCTGCGAGGTCGTCCGCGTCATCACGATCCGGCACGAGACCGGTGAGATGCCCTCGCTGGACGGCCTCCACCAGGCAATGCGTCGGTACGACGACTTCGCCGCTCGTCACGACATGGTGGCCTTGGCGCAGCCCGACCAGCGCCCGATACAGGTGAACTGGAACCTGGTCGCCAGCGCGGCGCACTGCTGGTCGGGCGAGCTTTCACGCGCCGAGCGCGAACTCGAGACGGTCAGGCGGTGGATGGACGAAGAAGGCATTGCGCCGTGGATGGAGAGTCTGGAAGCGCTCGTCCGATGCGAACTGGCCATGGCGCGCGCCGACTGGCCGGCGGCGCAGCGAGCTGCATCGCGGATGATCGGCCTGGCCGAGTCGACCGGGCGTGAGCAGTCGGCGCTGCTGGGCCATGTTCTCGCCTGCCATGTCTTCGAGCGCCAGGGGAAGTGGGAGGCGGCCGCACGGGAGCTGAAGCAACTCGCGGCGCGCGAGCGCCGGATCCGCGCCTCGACGCTCGCCAGCCGTGGTGCCGTCGTGGCCTGGCAACTGGAGATGCGCCGCAGCGAGGACTCCAGGCGCGAACTGCAGGCCTCTGCAGCCCAGCTCGAGAGGCTGACCCTGGAAGACCCGCTGACCGGCATTGCCAACCGGCGCTGCTTCGAACAGTCGGCGCAGCAGAGCCTGCGCGAGAGCCAGTCGGCCGGCCGGCCCCTGTGCGTGGCGCTCATCGACGTGGACTGCTTCAAGCAGGTCAACGACCGACACGGGCACCTCGTCGGCGACAAGGTGCTGCAGGTCGTCGCCGCACTTCTGGTCGAACATGTTCGTGCGGACGACCTCGCCGCCCGCTGGGCCGGGGACGAGTTCGTCATCCTCTTTCGCAGGACCGAGCTGTCCCAGGCCCGCGACATCTGCAGTCGCCTGCGCGTCGCGGTCGCCGGACACGATTGGAGCGGCATCGAGTCGACGCTCACCTTGACCATCAGCGTCGGCGTCGCCGAATCGCAGCCCGGCGATACGCTGAAGCGACTCGTCGACCGCAGCGATCAGGCCATGTACGAGCACAAGGCGGCGACGAAGCCGGGGTCGCGCTGAGTCCTGCGTGGCCATCTGCACGCCCGTTCCCTCGGGCCACGGACGCGCCGCCCGACCGACGCGGCGCGATCAACCCTCCGGCTGCACGACCAGCAGGCGGAAGGTCGTGCCTGCCGGCCCGGTGCGCAGCAGTTCGGCGTGCCCGCCGTGCAGTTCCATCACGCGGCGCACGATGAACAGCCCGAGCCCCAGCCCCTGGCCCTGCGGGGCGCCGCTCGCGCGGCTGCGCCGGCCGCGCTGGAACAGGCGCGGCACCAGCCCCGGCTCCACGCCCGGGCCGGCGTCGCTCACCTCCAGCACCAAGGCGAGCGGTTCGTCGGAATCGGCAATGCGCAGGCGCACCGGCGAGCCCGGCGGGCTGAACTTCAATGCGTTGGACAACAGGTTGCGCAGGGCCAAGCGCATCAGGCTCATGTCCATCGAGGCGGTGCGGGTCGTGGTGGCGCGCTCGACCAGCACCCGGCCGCGGTCGCCGGCGGCCAGGTCGGCGCAGGCCACCGCGATCAGCGTGTCGATGTCGGTGTCCTCGCGCTCGATCGGGTCCAGCCGTGCCAGCAGCGAGGCCACGGCGAGCGTGTTGTCGAGGCTTTCGGTCACCTGGCGCAGCACGGCACGGGCGCGCTCGACCGGCGCGGCGATGGCCCGCGGGTCGCCGGCCGCCAGCGCGCTGTCCAGCCCCTGCAGGGCGGCCGAGGCGTTGTTCAGCGGCTGGCGCACCTCGTGGGCCAGCACGTCGAGCATCTCGCCGCGCTCGGTCAGCAGCGCGCCGAGCTCGCGGGCGTGGTGCTCCAGGTGCTGGCGCAGCGACTGCTCGTGCAACAGCTGGGCCTGCATCTGCTTGATCTGGGTCACCTCCGTGACCTGCACGAGGAAGCCGGCCACGCGGTCGCCGACACGATCGGGGAGGTAGTGCGCCAGGCTGTGGCGCAGCACGCCGTCCGGCCCGGGCACGACCCGCTCGAACAGCTGCTCCTCGCCGCGCAGCGCGCCGAGGATGTGCGGCTCGTTCAGCGCATACAGCTGCGGGCCGAGCAGCTCGCGGATCGGTCGGCCGAGCAGCTGCTCGGGCGCGACGCCGAACCAGCGCAGGTAGGCGCGGTTGGCGAAGCGGCAGCGGGTCTCGTGGTCCCAGTAGGCGAGCATGGACGGCACGTGATCGACCAGCCGCCGCATGTAGTAGATGTCATCGTGGGGGACGCTGGCGCTCACGGTCGGGCCGGGGAGTGGTGTCGCAGGACCGATTGTGAGGCGTCGGGCGCCTCAGTCGGGAGGATTCACGACCTGTGTCCAGGCCTGCAGGCCGAGCCAGTCGCGCAGTGCGGCGGCGCCGCGCGGCGTGACCTGCAGCGCGCGCGAGTCGCCGCGGCGGCGCAGCCAGCCCTGCGCCAGGCAATGCTGGCACAGCAGGCCGCCCAGCCGGCCGGCCAGGTGCATGCGGCGCTCGCTCCAGTCCAGGCAGGGCCGGCACAGCACGCGCCGGCCCGGCGCGTCGAGGGCGGCCGGGTCCAGCCCGAGCGCGGCCAGGCGGCCCGGCAGCGCCGCCAGCGGCTGTGCACCGTCCTCGTCGAGCGCGAGGGCGCCGGCTTCCACCAGGTGCGCGGCCATCGCGACGGCAAGCCGCCCGGCCAGGTGGTCGTAGCAGCTGCGGGCCAGGCGCAGTGCGTCGTCGCGTGGGCCGGTGCGCGGCGCGCGCGCCGGCGCGGCCGCCTGCAGCAGCGCCTCGAGCGCCCGTGCCACCTGCGGCGAGGCGAGCCGGTGGTAGTGGTGCCGGCCCTGCACCTGCGGCACCAGCAGGCCGGCCTCGACCAGCCGGGCCAGGTGCCGGCTGGCGGTCGGCGCGGCGATGCCGGCACAGCGCGCCAGCTCGCCGGCGGCCAGCGCGCGCCCGTCGAGCAGCGCGAGCAGCATCGCGCTGCGGGCCGGCTCGCCGATCAGGCCGGCGACGCGGGCGAGGGCGTTCGGATCCATGCCGCGATCATGGCAGGGCGGCCGGGCGGACACTTCGCCCGCGGCGCAAGCGTCGCGGGCACGGCGGCGGCGACCATGGTGGCCCCGGCGCCCGGCGCCGTCCTGGAGCCCTGCCATGACACTGACCTGCTTCATCCGCTACCAGATCGATCCGTTCCAGCGCGAGGCCTTCCGTGCCTACGCGCAGGCCTGGGGCCGCATCATCCCGCGCTGCGGCGGGCGGCTGCTGGGCTACTTCCTGCCGCACGAGGGCACCAACGACATCGCCTGGGGCCTGATCGGCTTCGACAGCCTGGCCGACTACGAGGCCTACCGCGCGCGCCTGAAGGACGATCCCGAGGGCCGCGCCAACTTCGAGCGTGCCCGGCGCGAGCGCTTCATCCTGCGCGAGGAGCGCAGTTTCACCGAGGGCGTGGCGGGCACGCTGGGGAGCGCCGCATGATCGTCGTGATCTTCGAGCTCGAGCCGCACGCGGGCGAGCGCCAGGCCTACCTCGACGCCGCGGCGGCGCTGCGCCCGCTGCTCGAGCGCATCGACGGCTTCGTCTCGGTGGAGCGCTTCGAGAGCCTGTCGCGCCCGGGCCGGCTGCTCTCGCTGTCGACCTGGCGTGACGAGGACAGCGTGCGCCGCTGGCGCGAGAGCGAGCCGCACCGCGCGATGCAGTGCGAAGGCCGCGCCCGCCTGTTCGCCGACTACCGGCTGCGCGTGGCCGGGGTGCTGCGCGACTACGGCCTGCACGAGCGCGACCAGGCGCCGGCGGATTCGCGCGCGCGGCACGGCTGAGCGTCGGGTTCGTTTACGGGTTGTCGCCCGCCTCGACACGGTCGCGCCCCTGCGACTTGGCGCGGTAGAGCGCCAGGTCGGCGCGGCGCAGCGCGGCCTGGGCGTCCGGATCCTGGGCCCGTGCCACCGCCACGCCGGCGCTGGCGGTGACGCCCAGGCTCAGGCCGCCGGCCTCGCAGGGCCGCTCGCGCAGGCGTTCGAGCAGGCGCTCGGCCGCGGCCAGCGCCGCCGGCAGCTCGGTGGCCGGCATCAGCACCAGGAATTCCTCGCCGCCCAGGCGCGCCACCAGGTCGGTGCGGCGTGCGGCCTCGCGCAGCCGCTCGGCGGTGACGGCCAGCACGCCGTCGCCGGCGGCGTGACCGTGTGTGTCGTTGATCTGCTTGAAGTGGTCCAGGTCCAGCATGACCACGGCGAAGCCCGCACCGGTGCGCTGCAGGCGCTGCCACTCGCGTTCGATCGCCTCGTCCAGCACGCGGCGGTTGGCCAGCCCGGTCAGCTCGTCGTGGCGCGACAGGTGGTGCAGGCGCTGCAGCACGCGCAGCGTGACCAGCGCGATGAAGCTGAAGTTGAACAGCGCCGCACCCACCAGGTAGCCGAACAGCAGCGCCTGGCTCAGGTGGTCGGCCCGGTGCAGCTCGTAGGCGTGCTCCCAGTCCAGCGCCTGGCGCAGCGCGCGCAGCGAGACGGCGACGATCAGCAGGTAGCCCGGCGCGGCGATCAGGTGGGCGACGCGTCGCCCGTACTCCGCCTGCAGCGGCCGGCGCAGCGCGAGCACGAGGCGCAGCATCAGCAGCGCGCCGCCGCCGTAGCTGATCACCACCCGCGCCGGCGCCTGCTCCGCCCCCGGACCGAGGATGGCCAGGGTGACGCCGGCCAGCGCGAGCAGCAGCAGGTGGCCGCGGTCGTCGGGCGGCCGGTGGACGAAGCACTCGAGCCCGCGGTGCAGCGCCAGGTAGCTGGCCAGGAAGGCGAACCCGGCGCCGCTGTAGGCCCAGAAGCTGCGGGATTCGTCACGCTCGCTGGCGAGCCAGAAGCCCAGCCCCAGCAGCAGCATGAAGGCAGCCCAGTGCAGCGCCGCGGCACGTTCGCGCGCCATCAGGCGCGCGCACAGCAGCCAGCCCGCCGCGTACAGCCCGAACTGCACGGCAACGAGCCAGACCATGCCGGGAACCGTCGCTTCCATTGCTTGCCTCGGGGCCCGGTGGGCCCGCCTCGGTCACTATCGGCCGAAACCGCGCGGACTTTCCCTCGCAGCGGCGGCCAAGCGTGACTTTGCGCAAGCCTCGTGGCCTCTTGCTGCGTGCCGATCTGGCCCGGTTTGCCGGCGTTCATCGGGCTTTAGTGCGCCGGCACCGCGCCTAACCTGACGACACCGGGTGCACTGGTGCCCGGCCGTTGTCCGGAAAGGCCGCCTGCATGAGCTCCACCCCCGCCGTCCACCTGTGCGTCGTCCAGCCGCCCGGCTACGTGCACTCGCTCGGGTTGCTCGACCAGGCACGCTATTTCCGCTGGCAGTTCCGCCGCCAGGGCGCCACGGTGACGATGGCCAAGAACCGGCTGCGCCACGACGCGGTGAACTTCGTGTTCGGCGCGCACCTGGGCTTCGACGCCGCGCAGACGCGGCGCCACGCCTGCATCTTCGTCAACCTCGAGCAGCTCGGCGAAGGCGGCGCGTCGGTCTCGCCGGCCTACCTGAAGCTGCTCGCCAACGCGGCGGTGGTCGACTACGACGCCGCCAACATCCCCGCCTACGCCGCCGACCCGCTGGACGTGCCGGTGGTGCCGCTGCTGCACGCGCCCTACCTGAAGCCGGAGATCTCGGTGCCGCTGGAGCTGCGCCCGATCGACCTGCTGTTCATCGGCAGCATGAACGAACGCCGCCGCGCCTGGCTGGACCGCATCGAGGCGCTCGGCCTCACCGTCTCGGTGTTCGACTCGGCGCTGTACGGGCAGGAGCGCGACCAGTTCATCCTCCAGGCCAAGGCGGTGCTGAACTGCCACTTCTACGAGAGCAGCCGCTTCGAGCAGGCGCGCGCGGCACATTGCCTCTCGCTCGGAACGCCGGTGATCGCCGAGCGCACCGCGCTGACGAACCCGCCCGAGGCCTTCGAGGACAGCGTGCTGTGGCTGCAGGGCGAGGAGCTGGAGCAGTTCTTCGGCGAGGACTTCGGCACGCCCGCCTTCTACGAGGCCAGCTACGCCGCGCTGCAGCGCTTCGAGGCGGCCGACCCGATCGAGGCCTACGCCGACCTGCTGGCCTTTGCCGGCGGCTTCGTCGGCGCGCACCACGAGCGCCGCCCGGCCGGCGCGTGGACGCCCGAGCGCATCAACCTCGGCTCGGGCAAGGACTACCAGGCCGGCTGGCTGAACATCGACCTGCTCGAGCGCGCCGAGCCCGACCTGGTGCTCGACCTGGCGCAGCCGCAGCGTTTCCCGCTCGAACTCGACTCGCCGACCCAGGGCCCGGTGCGGCTCGAGGCCGGCAGCGTGGACGTGATCAACGCCAACAACGTGCTCGAGCACGTGGGCGACCTGCCGACCCTGATGACCAACTGCCTGGCCCTGCTGAAGGAGGGCGGCGAGTTCCACATCGAGGTGCCCTACGAACACGCCGCCACCGCCTGGCAGGACCCGACGCACGTGCGGGCGATGAACGAGAACTCCTGGCTCTACTACACCGAATGGTTCTGGTACCTCGGCTGGTTCGAGCACCGCTTCGTGGTGCAGGCCTCGACCTACCTGGACATGTCGCTCAAGGACTGCGGCCGCGAGCAGGCCGCCTTCATGCGCCTGGTGCTCGTGAAGCAGGAGACCACGCTGGCCGAGCGCACCGCCGCGCGCACGCTGCAGGCCGGCATCCGGCTGCCGGAAGACGAGGTGGACGAGCGCTTCGTCTACCGCCCCTCCGTGGCGCTGGCGGCCTGAGCGGAGCGAGACGAATGATCATCACCCGCACCCCGTTCCGCATCTCGTTCTTCGGTGGCGGCACCGACTACCCGACCTGGTACCACCAGCATGGCGGGGAGGTGCTGTCGACCACGATCGACAAGTACTGCTACATCAGCTGCCGGCACCTGCCGCCGTTCTTCGACTACAAGCACCGCATCGTCTACTCGGCGATCGAGAACGTGCGCCACTGGGACGAGATCCGGCACCCCGCGGTGCGCGGCGTGCTGGGCTGGGCCAACTGCAACAAGGGCCTGGAGATCCACCACGACGGCGACCTGCCGGCGCGCTCGGGCCTGGGCTCGAGCTCCTCGTTCACGGTCGGCCTGGTGCACGCGATCGCGGCGCTGAAGGGCTCGTACGTCACCAAGGACCAGCTGGCGCGCGACGCGATCCACATCGAGCAGAACGTGATCGGCGAGAGCGTGGGCAGCCAGGACCAGATTGCCGCGGCCTACGGCGGCTTCAACCGCATCGAGTTCCTGCGCAGCGGCAACTTCCAGGTCTCGCCGGTGATCCTGAAGAAGTCGCGCCAGAAGGACCTGCAGAAGCACCTGATGCTGTGCTTCACCGGCTTCAGCCGCATCGCGGCCGAGGTGGCCAAGGACAAGATCGCCAACCTGAAGCAGCGCGAGAGCGAGCTCAAGCGCATGCGCGAGATGGTCGACGAGGCGATGCGCATCCTGCACAGCTGCAACCGCCCGATCGAGGAGTTCGGCGACCTGCTGCACGAGGCCTGGCGCGCGAAGAAGGCGCTCTCGGACAAGGTGAGCACCTCCGAGATCGACCAGATCTACGAGACCGCACGCTCCAACGGCGCGATCGGCGGAAAGATCCTCGGCGCCGGCGGTGGCGGCTTCCTGCTGCTGTTCGCGCGCCCGGCCGACCAGCCGCGCGTGAAGGAGGCGCTCAAGCACCTGGTGCACGTGCCCTTCAACTTCGACGAGTCCGGCAGCCGGGTCGTCATGTACCAGCCCAACGGCCTGAGCTGAGGAGCCGACCGATGATGACCGCCGCAGACCTGATCGCCTTCGAGGAGGAGGTGGCCGCGCGCTTCAACGCCGGCAAGATCCGCGCCCCGGTGCACCTGTACTCGGGCAACGAGGCGCAGATGCTCGAGGTGTTCAAGGGCATCGGCAGACACGACTGGGTGTTCTGCTCCTGGCGCTCGCACTACCAGTGCCTGCTCAAGGGCGTGCCGCGCGAGCAGGTGATGGACGAGATCATGGCCGGGCGCTCGATCTCGCTGTGTTTCCCGGAGCACCGGGTCTACTCCTCGGCCATCGTCGGCGGCGTGCTGCCGATCGCCGTGGGCACCGCGATGGCGATCGCGCGCAGCGGCGAGGATGCGCGGGTGCACTGCTTCATGGGCGAGATGACGGCCGAGACCGGCATCGCGCACGAGTCGATCAAGTACGCGCGCAACCACAAGCTGCCGATCCGCTTCATCGTCGAGGACAACGGCAAGTCGGTCTGCACCGACACGCGCTCGGCCTGGGGCAGCGAGAAGCTCAGCTTCGACGGCCAGCGTGACGAGTACATCCACCACTACCGCTACGAGACGCGCTGGCCGCATGCCGGCGCGGGCGTGCGGGTGCAGTTCTGAGGGGGCAGGGCGATGAAGTACTTCGATGAGCTGAAGCGCTCGATGGAGTTTCTCGCGGCCGACCCGCGCACGGTGTTCATGGGCCAGGCGGTGGCCGTGCCCGGCACCGCGATGAGCAACACCTTGAAGGACGTGGACCCGGCGCGCCTGATCGAGCTGCCGGTGGCCGAGGAGATGCAGATGGGCATGACCACCGGCATGGCGCTGGCGGGCATGGTGCCGGTGTCGCTCTTCCCGCGCTGGAACTTCCTGCTGTGCGGCATCAGCCAGCTGGTGAACCACCTCGACAAGATCGCCGTGATGAGCAACGGCGGCTTCAAGGCCAAGGCCATCGTGCGCACCGGCATCGGCTCGGAGCGCCCGCTGCACCCGCAGCACCAGCACGTCGGCGACTTCACCGCGGCGATCCGCAGCATGTGCTCGACCATCGAGGTGATCCGCGTCGACGAGCCCGAGCAGGTGTTCCCGGCCTATCAGCGCGCGCTGCTGCGCGACGACGGCCGCTCGACGATCGTCGTCGAGTGGGGCGACTACTACGGAGAGAAGTGAGATGGCGGCCAAGTACCCGCTGATGCGCAACAACATCCTGCGCGAGGACCTCGATGCCGTCATCGAGCACCTGAAGCAGGACGACCCGATCCTCACCAACGGCCCGCAGTGCGTGGCCTTCGAGCAGGAATGGTCGAAGTGGCTGGGCGTCAAGTACAGCGTGTTCGTCAACTCGGGCGCCTCGGCCAACCTGCTCTCGATGGCGCTGCTGAAGCTGCGCCACCCCGAGGGCGGCGAGGTGATCGTGCCGCCGCTGACCTGGATCTCCGACGTCGCCTCGGTGCTGCAGAACGGCTTCACGCCGGTGTTCGCCGACATCGACCCGC
This sequence comes from Piscinibacter defluvii, assembly GCF_004011805.1. Lineage (GTDB taxonomy): Bacteria > Pseudomonadota > Gammaproteobacteria > Burkholderiales > Burkholderiaceae_C > Piscinibacter > Piscinibacter defluvii. The sequence continues at coordinate 104,206 of NZ_RCHJ01000020.1, read as the reverse complement.
GCAGCCTCGCGATGGCGCCGGCGCAGATCCTCGCGAAGATCACCGACAAGACTCGCGCCGTGTTCCTCACGCACGTGCAGGGCTTCGACGGGCTCACCGACCAGCTGCTGTCCGAACTGCACCGCCGCAAGATCCCGCTGATCGAGGACGTGTGCGAATCGCATGGCGCCACGCACGGCGGGCGCCGGCTGGGCAGCTACGGCTGGATGTCGAATTTCAGCTTCTACTACGCGCACCACATGTCCACCATCGAGGGCGGCATGGTCTGCACCGACGACCCCGAGGTCTACCAGCAGATCCGCATGCTGCGCTCGCACGGCATGGTGCGCGAATCGAACGACGCCGAGGTGCGCGAAGGCTGGAAGCGATCGCACCCGGAGCTGAACCCGGACTTCATCTTCGCCTTCCCGGCCTACAACGTGCGCAACAACGAGATCGGCGCGATCCTCGGGCGCAGCCAGCTCAAGCGGCTCGACGCCAACGTGCTGCGGCGCACGCAGAACCTGCATCGCTTCCTCGAGAAGATCGACGTCAGGCGCTACCGCACCGACTTCAAGCTCGAGGGCAGCAGCAACTACGCGTTCAACCTGGTGGTGCAGCAGGCCGACCCGGAGTTCGTGCAGCGCCTGATGGCGACGATGCGCGAGACGGGGATCGAGTTCCGGCGCGGCAGCGCGGGAGGCGGCAACCAGCTGCGGCAGCCGTACCTGCGGGGAGTCGTTCCGCCCGACCACCACCTGCAGTTCCCGCAGACGGAGCACATCCATTTCTACGGCTTCTACATCGGGAACTTTCCAGACCTGCGGGATGACGAGATCGATTCGATCTGTCGGATCCTGAACTCGGTGTGACATGACCACGGCGATCGTTCTCGCGGGCGGACTCGGGACGCGTCTGCGCTCGGCCGTGCCGGATCTGCCCAAGCCCATGGCCCCGGTGGCCGGCAAGCCCTTCCTCGAGCACCAGATCGACTTCTGGATCGGCCAGGGCGTGCGCCACTTCATCCTCTCCGTCGGCTACAAGCACGAAGCGATCAGCAGCCACTTCGGTACCCGCTTCCACGGCGCGACGATCGACTACGCCGTCGAACACACCCCGAAGGGCACCGGCGGTGCCCTGTTGCTCGCCGCCGCGCAACTGCCCGATGACGCTCCCGCGCTGCTGCTCAACGGCGACACCTGGTTCGACGTGCGCCTCGAGGACCTCGCCGCCCGCGCCCGCCGCCACGACGCCGACTGGTGCTTCGCGCTCTTCCGCCACGACGACCCGGCGCGCTACATGGGCGTGGCGCTCGGCCGAGAGGGCCGCATCTCGGCCCTGAAGTCGCCCACCGCGCCGCAAGCCAACGGCGGCGTCTACTGGTTCCGTCCGCAGGCGCTGCGCCGCGTCGCCTTCGACACCACCGCGCCGCTCTCGCTGGAGAACGACGTCTTTCCGCGCCTGCTGTCGCTCGGCCAGCGCTTCGCCGGCCTGGTCTGCGGCGGCGCCTTCATCGACATCGGCGTGCCGGCCGACTACCACCGTGCCGCGTCCGTGCTCGCCCCGGGAGTTGAAACCCATGTCCTCGCCGGTTGAACGCATTCGCCGCAACCTCGACGCGTCGATCAGCGCCAAGCAGCAGCTGCTGGGCGACGACGCGACACTCGCCGCCTTCGCACGCGCGGTCGAGATGGTCGTGGCGCGCTACCGCGCCGGCGGCCGCCTCTACATCGCCGGCAACGGCGGCTCGGCGGCCGACGCGCAGCACCTCGCGGCCGAGTTCGTCAGCAAGCTGGCGCGCGACCGCGGCCCGCTGCCGGCCGAATCGCTGACCACCGACACCTCCATCCTCACGGCGATCGGCAACGACTACGGTTTCGACCAGGTGTTCGCCCGCCAGCTGGCCGGGAAAGCGACCGGAAAGGACGTCTTTCTCGGCATTACCACCTCGGGCGAATCGCCGAACATCCTGCGAGCCCTCGAGCAGTGCCGTCGCATGGACATTCCGAGCATCGTCTTCACCGGCCGCAGCGGCGGCGCCGCGCGTGCACTGGCCGACCACTGCCTGGTGGTGCCGGGCACGGCGACCAGCACGATCCAGGAACTGCACATCGTGCTGGCGCACACGCTGTGCGAAAGCGTCGAGGCCGCCCTGTTCACCACCGCCTGAGAAGGAACGAAATCCCCATGGCCTACGACATCCTCGTCACCGGCGGTGCCGGCTACCTCGGCTCCACGCTCGTGCCCGCGCTGCTTTCGGCCGGCCACCGGGTCACCGTGGTCGACAACTTCCTGTTCAAGCAGACCAGCCTGAACCATGTCTGCCACGACCCGAACTTCTCGGTGGTGAAGGGCGACATCCGGGTCGAATCGACCATGGCGCCGCTGCTGAAGAAGGCCGACATCGTGATCCCGCTGGCCGCCCTCGTCGGTGCGCCGATGTGCAACCAGGACCCGGTGGGCGCCAAGACGGTGAACCACGACGCCATCCTGATGATGCTGCGCCTGATGTCGCGCCAGCAGCGCATCCTGATGCCGACGACGAACAGCGCCTACGGCACCGGCGACGAGAACAACTTCTGTACCGAGGAGTCGCCGCTGCGTCCGATCTCGCTGTACGCACGCGAGAAGGTGGCCATCGAGGGCGAGCTGATGCAGCGCGAGAACGCGATCAGCTTCCGCCTGGCGACGGTGTTCGGCATGTCGCCGCGCATGCGCATCGACCTGCTCGTGAATGACTTCACCTACCGCGCCGTGCACGACCGCTTCGTCGTGCTGTTCGAGGGCGACTTCAAGCGCAACTACATCCACGTGCGCGACGTGGCGCGGGTGTTCCTGCACGGCCTCGCGAACTTCGAGCACATGCGCGGGCAGATCTACAACGTCGGCCTGACGGAAGCCAACGTCTCCAAGCGCGAGCTGTGCCAGCACATCGCGAAGCAGCTGCCGGAATTCGTGTTCGTCGACGCGCCGGTGGGCAAGGACCCGGACCAGCGCAACTACATCGTCTCCAACGCCAAGCTCGAGGCCACCGGCTTCAAGCCGGCCGTGACGCTGGACGCCGGCATCGCCGAGCTGATCAAGGGCTTCACGATGATCAAGAACACCGTGCACGGCAACGTCTGAGCTCGGCAGGCGAGGGCGCGGCGTGAAGATCCTCTACGTCCAGCACGACATGCTGGTCTGGGCCTCGGCCCGCCAGTGGTCGTACACCACGCACCTCGCCTACGTCGAGGGCCTGCGCGCCGCGGGCCACGAGGTGCTGGTGCTGTTCACCTCGTGCTGGGCCTGGGCACGCAAGATCGTCGGCGACCAGCGCTTCGACCAGGTCTGGATCAACGACGTCACCCACAGCCTGGGCCAGCGCCCGGCCTGGGAGGCACCGCCCTCGCTGACCGAATCCGACTTCGCCTGGCTCGCGACGCTCGCGCCGGTGCGCCTCGGCATCGTGATGGAGACCCTGCACTACGACCCGGCCGATTACGCCGAGGTGCCCGAGCTCGGCCGGCGCGTGCCGCTGATGCAGCGGGCGGTGCTGCCGCACGTGACGCACTTCTGCGTGGTCGACGAGATGGACGTGCGCCACGTCGAGAACTGGGGCGCGCAGGCGGTGTGGACCCCCTGCCACGTGCCGCAGCGCTTCTTCCGCGCGAGCCGGCCGAATGTCGACCGCCCGGCCGTGTTCATCGGCAGCGGTTACGCGCGCCGCGCCAAATACCTGCAGAACCCGCGCCTGGCGGGGCTGCTCGAGTTCCGTGCCTCGGGCGAACATGCCACGCCGCTGCCCGGCGTGTTCGACCAGCTCAACAACCCGGTGCGGCGGGAACTGCTGGCCGGCGAGTACCGCCAGGCCGACTGGACCAACTTCGTCGACACCGCCCAGCAGGTGCGCGCCAAGCTGTTCGACCTGTTCCTCGACGGGCTGTCGAATGCGCTCGCGACGATCAACCTGCCGAGCTTCGTCAAGACCTACGCCGGCCGCGTGTGCGAGAGCATGGTGATCGGCCAGCCCGTGGTCTCCTGGCGCGTGCCGGGCCGCCCGCAGACCGAGCGCCTGTTCCGCGACGGCGAGCAGATCCTGCTGTTCGACGGCGACGATCCCGATCGGCTCGCCGCCGCGCTCGAGCGCCTGAAGCGCGAGAGCGGCCTCGCGCAGCGCCTGGGCGAGCAGGCCCTGGCCAATGCGCGAAAGCACCACACGACGGAACACCGCGTCGCGCAGGTCCTGGCCTGGATCCAGACGGGCATCACACCGAAGTACTGGGATTGACCATGACCGATCGCGCCCTCGACGTCCTGCTGATCCACCCGGACTCGTCGGCCCAGGCCTACCAGGGCCTGGCGACCACCTACTCGGCGATCGAACCGCCGACCTGGGCGCTGCTGCTGGCGCAGAGCTGCCGGGCCAAGGGCTTCGGCGCGGCGATCATGGATTGCGATGCGGAGAAGCTGAGCCTGGAAGCCGCGGTGCAGCGCGCCCGCGACCTGAAGCCGCGCCTGGTGCTGTTCGTCGTCTACGGCCAGAACCCGAACTCCGGCACCACCAGCATGATCGGCGCGACGCGGCTCGCCGAGGCGATCAAGCAGGATGCGCCAGGGCTGCCCATCGGCTTCGTCGGCTCGCACACCAGCGCGCTGCCGCGCGAGGTGCTGGCGCTGCCGTATGTGGACATCGTGCTGCTCAACGAGGGTGTGTACGCGCTGCACAACCTGCTGCGCGGCAACCTGAAGGGCGACCTCGCCAAGGTGGCCGGCATCGGCTACAAGAAGCGCGATGCCGCCGGCAAGGCCATGCTGTGGCTGAACCCGCCGCAGGCGGTGGTGCCGCAGGAGCTGATGGACCAGGACCTGCCGGGCTACGCCTGGGACCTGCTGCCGTACAGGGAGCGCCCGCTCGACCTGTACCGCGCGCACTTCTGGCACGCCGGCTTCGACCATGCGAAACGCACCCCGTTCGCCGCGATCTACACCTCGCTCGGCTGCAACTTCGGCTGCGACTTCTGCATGATCAACATCGTCAACCGCCAAGACAACGGCGAGGACGTGCATGCGGCCCATTCACGCGGCATGCGCTTCTGGAGCCCGGGCTTCATTGCCGCCGAGATGGAGAAGCTCGCGAATCTGGGCGTGCAGACCCTGCGCATCAGCGACGAGATGTTCTTCCTGAACCGGCGCTACTACGAGCCGCTGCTGCAAGACGTGACGGCCCGCCAGCTGGGTCTCAACATGTGGACCTACTCGCGTGTGGACACGGTGCGGCCGGCCGCGCTCGAGCTGTTCAAGAACGCCGGGGTCAACTGGCTCGCGCTCGGCATCGAGGCCGGCAGCCAGACGGTGCGCAAGGAAGTGAGCAAGGGCAGCTTCCAGGAAGTCAACATCCGCGAGGTCTGCAAGACCGTGCGCGATGCCGGCATCCACGTGATCAGCAACTACATCTTCGGCTTCCCGGACGACACGTTGGCGACCATGCAGCAGACGCTCGATCTCGCGCTCGAGCTGAACACCGAGATGGCCAACATGTACCCCTGCCAGGCGTTGCCCGGCAGCCCGATCTACCGCCAGGCCATCCGCAACGGCTGGAAGCTGCCGGAGAGCTACGCGGGGTATGCCTTCCTCTCCTACGAGTGCGAGCCGCTGGCGACCAAGCACGTGAGTGCGGCGGACGTGCTGCGCTTCAGGGACAACGCGTTCCAGACCTACTTCACCAACCCCGCCTACCTCGATCTGGTCGAGACGACCTTCGGCGTGCCGCAGCGCAGGAACGTCGAGGACATGACGAAGATCCGGTTGAAGAGGAAGTTGCTCGGGGATTGAAGACTCAGGATCCGGCGGACGCCGACGCGTCGCCTTCCTGGTCGCGCCCCCGCAGCGCCTCGACCCTGGCCAGAAGCTCGGTGTTGGGCGCCTGCGCCGCCGCCTCGGCATGCAGCCGATGGTCGCTGGCCAGCGCATCGGCCAGCTTGCCGAAGGCCGTGGGGTAGCGCTCGAGCAAGGGCAGCAACAAGCCCAGTCCCTCCTCGGCGCTTGCTGCCGCCGCGGCGTTCCGGCCGGCCCCGGCCAGCGCCATCGAATGGGCGCCCAGGCTCGTGGCGAGATCGGGCCCGAAGGCGTCGGGACGGGCCAGGGCGAGGCGGCGGCGGATCTGCACGGCCTCCTCGAGGGCGGCCAGCGCTTCCTCGCGGCGTCCCAGATCGGAAAGCCCGTTGCCCAGGTTGTTCAGGCTCATCGCCAGGTCGGGCAGGTAGGTGTCGGTCCGTGTCTGGGCGAGGCGGCGATAGATCTGCACGGCCTCGTCGATGGCGGCCAGTGCGTCCTCGCGGCGTCCGAGTTCGGAAAGCCTGATGCCCAGGTTGTTCAGGCTCCCCGCCAGATCGGACAGGAAGGCGTCGGGCCGGGCCTGTGCGAGGCGGCGATAGATCTGCAAGGCCTCGTCGGTGGCGGCGAGTGCGTCCTCGCGGCGGCCGAGTTCAAAAAGCCTGTTGCCGAGGTAGTTCAGGCTCTTCGCCAGATCGGGGAGGTAGGTGTCGGACCGGGTCTGGGCGAGGCGGCGGTGGATCTGCAAGGCCTCGTCGGTGGCGGCGAGCGCGTCTTCGAGGCGGCCGAGCCCCGACAGCCCGATGCCCAGGTTGCCCAGGCTCTTCGCCAGATCGGGCAGGAAGGCGTCGGGCCGGGCCTGGGCCAGGCCACGCCAGACCTGGACGGCCTCGCCGGTGGCGGCCAGCGCGTCTTCGCGGCGGCCGAGGTCGGCGAGATCGCGGCCCAGGTTGTTCAGGCCCATCGCCAGATCGGGCAGGAAGGTGTCGGGCCGTGTCCGGGCCAGGTGGCGGCGGATCTGCAGGGCCTCTTCGGTGGCAGCCAGCGCCTCCTCGCGGCGGCCAAGGGCAGAAAGCCAGTTGCCCAGGTTGTTCAGGCTCCCCGCCAGATCGGGCAGGAAGTCGTCGGACCGAGCCTGGGCGACACGGCGGCACATCTGCACCGCTTCGTCGGTGGCAGCCAGCGCCTCCTCGAACCGGCCCGTCGCGGTCAGCCGCAGGCCCAGGGTGACGAGCCGCGCGGCCAGGCTGGCGTCGCGGTCCGGGTCCGAATCGGTGGCGGCTCCGCGTTCGAGATCCAACCGGCGCTGCGCCAGCTCGAGCGCGATCCGGTCCAGCGTCAGGGTCTGCATCGGCAACGCTGCATCCAGAGCCGCCAGCGAGGCGGGGGCCAGGCCGGACAGGCGCCCGGCGAGCCGCTCCAACAGGGCGCCGGGCGTCTCGACCAGCGTGGCGACCACGGCCGGGGCCCAGCGCACCAGATGTGCGGACAGCAGCCGGTCGGCTACCCGGGCGACCTGTTCCTGTGTGTGCGCCCCATGCTCCGGCGCCGTGGCCCGCTGCAGCACGGTCACGAGCCGCTCGCGCCGCCCGGTGGCCTCCGATCGCAGCGCGGCGTCGTCGGGGGCCGCGTCCTCGCCGGCATCGACCCAGCCGACACAGGCATCGAGCAGCCGCTCGTCGGCGACCCGGGCGACGAGCCGTTCGCCCAGCAGATCGGGTTCGAGCGGCAGCAGGCCGCCGCCAGTGTCGCCATACAGCCGCGAGAGCCGCGAAAGCACCGGCGCCCGGTCCACCGGTTCGCGCCGGCGGCTGCCGAAATACGCGTCGCGTTCGAGCAGTGCATCCGCCGCGTCCCGCCCCGGCACACCCTGCACCAGCGTCAGCTGGGCCAGGCCGCGTTCGAGTTCGGTCAGCGCCGCCTCGTCCAGTGCGCCGCAGACCTGGGCCCAGTGGCGCCGCTCCAGGCCGAGCACCTGGTCGAGCAGCCCGGCCACGCCGCCGGCGCCGCCGTTCGCGGCGCCGGCGGCCAGCCAGACCAGCGCCTCCATCTGGATCGAGAGCGGCCGGCGTCGCCTGTCGCCGTGCGCGATGCGTGCTCGCAGTTCCTCGGGCACCTCAGCCGCCGGGCTGGCCAGGCCCTGCTGCAGCAGCACCGGCCGGTAGGCCGCGCAGGCCGCGTCGAACAGTGCGAGCCGCTGGTCCGCCGAATCGATCGGCGGCAGCGCGCCCGTCACCGGCCAGCCGGGCCGTTCGCCGAACAGGGCCTGCACCTCGTGGCGTTCCTCGAGCAGGCGCTGCCACCACTCGCCCGAGCCGCGCGCCAGCAGCACCAGCCGCAGCGGGCGGCGCGCGGGCTCGGCGCGGTTCTCGATCCACTCGGCCAGCTCGGCCAGCTCCTCGCGCCGTCCCTCGGCGTAGTCCAGCACCAGCAGCAGACCGGGCTCGGTGCCGAGTTCCACCAGCTGCCGCAGTGCCTGGCGCCGCTGGCGGCGCTGCGCGTCATCGGCCTGCGGCGGCACGCGTTCGAGGAAGCCGGCCATCCAGCCGTGTTCGCGCCGCAGCTGCGCGGCCAGGTCGATCAGCAAGCGTGTCTTGCCGACGCCGCCCGGGCCGTGCAGCAGCCGCCCGGCGGCGCGGCGCGGGTGGCCGAGCACCCAGCGCAGCAGCGCGTCGCGCTGGCCGGTCGCATCGAGATAAGCCACCTGCTCGTAGCGTGCCTGCAGTAGCTGGCTCGGGCTGATGTCGAACATGTCGGCGGGCAGCGCGGACTGCTTCGGCTCGACGAGACGCTGCCGGTGCTGGCGTTCGTACAGCTCATGCAGGGGGACGACGGTGGGCAGCGGCCGGCCTGCCATCACGTTGTCGATCGCGCGCAGGATGCGCTCGGTGGCGCCGATCTCCTCGACCTGGTGAATGTTGAACGGCGCGGGCAGCGTGTCCGGCGGCAGGTCGGGCGGGCGCACGTTGACCAGCTTGCCGGCGGCATCGGCTGCGCTGGCCTCGGCGCGCACCCAGGTCGAGCAGGCGGCTTCGGCGGTCCACACCACCACCACGACGCGCGCCGCGGCGAGCGCGGCGTCGATCTGCCCGGTGTAGGGGCAGCGGGCCTCGAGCGCTTCGTCCCACCACACCGAACCCACACCGTACTGCGCCTCCAGCGCCGCGGCGAGCTGCCGGGTCCGCTCGCGCTGCCGGGAGGAGTAGCTGATGAAGATCTGCTGCATTCGGCCGTAGACGCCGGTTGCCCGGCGCCTGATCTTCGGCGAGGATACGCGCCCTCGCGGGGGTGGCCCCGCGCTCCGACAGGAGCTTCGCATGGCGCAGACCCACCTGCCTCCGGTGCTCACGCCCCAGCAATGGGAGAAGCAGAAAGGGGTGCAGTTCAAGCCCAGCGGCATCGGCGATGCGCTGAAGAACCTGCAGCGCGCCAGCGCGGCGGTCGACCGCAGCCTGCTCGAGGTCGACAAGCTCGAGGGCGCGGCCGCGCTGAAGCAGCGCCTCGCGCAGCTCGACGCCGAGATCGCCGGCCGCCTCAAGGCCGCGTGCGACCAGGCGCGCAGCGTCGCCGCACTGGCGAAGAAGTGGGAGGGCGAGTACAAGAAGCTGCCGCAGCTCGGCAAGGAGGCCTCGGCCGCCGCCGCCGAGGTGGCCAAGGCGGCGGCGGGCTTCGGCGACGATCTGCTCGAGGCCTTCCAGGCGGTGCGCAAGGCGCTGCCGGCGCGCCTGGCCAAGGCCGAGGCCGAGGCTGCGAAGGCGGCGGCACCCGCCGACAGCGTCGACGCCAAGGACCTGAAGACCGTGCGCGAGCGTGTGCTCGGCGCGCTGCGCACGGTGAAGGCGGCGCAGCCCGGCGCCAAGCCGATGCAGTTCATGGTGGCGGCGGGGCCCAAGCGCTGCCTGGCCTACCTCGGCCTGTCGGTCGGCGCCTCGCACAAGACGCTGATGGGCGAGCTGCTGGCCGGCGAGTCGGGCATCAAGTACTACCGCGGCGAATGTGTGTTCGAGGCCAAGGCCTACACCTTCGTCGGCGACGACATCCCCACCGGCGGCTTCGGCAAGCGCCTGCAGGCCGGCCTGTTCGAGCTGACGCAGCAGCGCTTCGCGGTGCGCATCCGCAAGTCCAGCGGCGAGGTCGAGGAGGTGGCGGGCGAGCAGGAAGAAGAAGGCGGCGCCGGGCCGGCCGGAGCGGGCGAGGGCGCAAAGGGCGGCGATGCGGGCGCGGCGTTCCAGCGCCGCTTTGCCGAGGTGGTGACGCGTGCCAAGGCGGCGATGGCGTCCGCCCCGGCGCGCGCCGGCGACCTCAAGCTCAAGCTCGGCGAGGCCGCCGGTCTGGCCAATGCCGGCGAGCATGCCAAAGCCGGCCGGCTGCTCGACGAGATCGAGGCCAGGCTGGGCGCCGCCGGTGCAGGCACCGGTGCGGGTGCCAAGGCAGGGGCCGGCGACGACGAGTTCCGGCGCCGCTGGCGCGCCGCGGTGGCCGGCTACCGCAGCGCCAGCGACACGGTGGACCAGCAGATCGGCAGGCTGCAGGTCAAGCTTCGCCAGTCGGGCGACGCGGAGCTGGCGCAGATCGCCGACAAGGGCCTGAACGGCGTGACCGGCAACTTCAAGGTGCCGCTGCTGGCCGTGCTGCGCGACATCGACGCGGCCAGCGGCGCCGACCTGGCGGCGCATGCGCGCAAGGCGGCCGAGATCGCGGCCGGCTTCGTCAAGCACCTCGAGAGCGCGCCCACCGTCGCGGTGTGCGACACCAACCCGCTGACGCCGGTCAGCATCCGCGCCACGCTCGGCCCGGCACTGCGCGAACTCGCGCGCGCCGCCGCGGCGGCCGCCTGACCCCGGAGGCACCATGGGTGACGAATGGAAGGCCGCTTTCAAGGCCGCGTTCAAGCAGAAGGAAGCCGAGGAGGCCGCCGCGGCCCAGGCCGCGAAGCAGGCCCAGCTCGCCAAGGCCGCGGCCGAGAAGGAGGCCGAGGAGGCACGCATCGCCGAGCACAACGCGAAGAACAAGCTCGGCCTGGCGGAGAAGGCTCGCAAGCCCGACGCCGAGAAGGTCAGGAAGCTCACCGGCGAGCATCAGACCGCGCAGCAGGAGCACGAGAAGGCCAAGGCGAAGGTGGCGTCCGAGGCGCAGGCGATCGAGACCGCCAAGGCGCAGGAGAAGACCGCACGCGAGGAGAAGGAGGAGATCGCACGCGCCGAGAAGCGTGGCGAGTACAGCCAGACGATCAAGGTCTACAAGCGCCGGCTGGCCGCCGCAGGGAAGTCGGACGCGCTCGACGCACAGTTCAAGCTGCTCGAGCCGCTCTACCTGGCTGACGACTTCGAGGGCCTGGCCAAGCAGCTCAAGGTGGCCGACGACCTGCTGCTCGCCACGGTGGCGGCCACCGAGGCCGCCGCCATGCAGGCGGACCGCCTGAAGCGCCTGGACGCGCTCAAGCGCAAGCCCTTCGACGGCAACCAGGACCTGAAGGCGATCGGCCTGAAGCTCGCCGCGACGGCCGAGCAGGTCAAGGCCGGGCAGCTGGTCGAGGCGCTGAAGGTGCTCGAGCGCGAGATCACGCCGCAGCTGGCCGACTGCGAGAAGGAGGCCGACGCCTACGAGGTGCTGCAGGCCGAGCTCGAGCAGCGCGTCGCGGCGCTGATGGCCAACGAGTACCGCAGCCAGGCGAAGCTCGACGAGGTCGCGGCGGCGCGCAAGAAGGCGGCGCATGCCGCGCACACCGGCCGCATCGTCGACGCCAACGCGCTGCTCGGCAGCGCCGACGCCGCGCTCGCCGATGCGGAGGAGTGGGCCGACGAGAACGCCAGCCATGCCCAGACCTATCCGGCGCTGCTCGCCCAGCTCGAGCAGGACGTCAAGGACTTCCTCGCCGTGCACAAGGGCTTCCGGCTCGAGTGCGATCACAAGGTCGGCGGCTGGATGAAGTCGGCCGCGCTGAACGCGGGCGAGAAGGCGGGCCACAGGAACTTCGAGTCCGCCGTGCAGATGCTCGGCGAGGCGGCCGCGGCGCTGGTCGGGCTGGAAGCCAAGGCCAAGGCGGTGCTGGCCAAGCTGGCCCAGAAGGCGCAGGACGCGGCCGAGCAGGCGGCGCAGCAGCAGGCCAAGGCGCAGGCCGCCGCCAACGCCCAGGCCGCCAAGCTCGCGGCCGAGACGGCGCTCGCGCCGAGCAGCCTGGCGGCGATCGGCAAGAGCCACATCGACAAGTGGGTCGTGCAGCTCGGCCGCCTGCTGCAGGGCCCGACGCCGGTGTGCACGCTCACCGGCGGCACCACGACCTTCTGGCTGCCCGGCAACACCACCGTCGAGTCGATCTGCTCGGTGCGGCACAACGGCACCGTGGTCGACACCTTCGTCGTGCACTACCACCCGACGGCGAAGTTCTCCGACCCGAGCGGCTCGCCGATGCATGCCAAGCCGCGGCGCGGCAACGCGACCACGCCGCACCACTACATGCGCGACGACCACTGGCTGGTGGCCGACGGGCACGTGAAGTCGCATGCCGCGGTGAAGAAGGAATACCTCTGAGCCCGCGCGGCCACCGCGCGTGGCCGGTCTTGCCCTGGCTCAATTCCTGACCGGATGTGCCGAAATGGTGCCATCGCCGCGTCACGAGTCGGCAGTTCTCAGGGTGATCCGGTGCCAGCCTCGCCAAGCACGTCCACGAACCGTCCGGTCGATTCCAGCTTCTTCGCCTTCCACGGCCTCTGGGCGCCCGGCGTGCGGCTGTTCCGCAACCTCGGCTTCACGGCCAAGGCGCTGATCATCTCGCTGGCCTTCGCGCTGCCGATGGTCGGGTTGCTTGGGTGGCAGCTCAAGGTGCAGGAGGCCACCGCGCTGCAGGCGCGCGAGGATGCGACACGCCAGCACGTGGAGGTGGCCCACGGCCTGCTGGTCTGGGCCCATGCGCAGGAGAGCGCCGGCAAGCTGAGCCGCGAGCAGGCCCAGGCCAGCGCGAAGCAGGCCATCGCCGGGCTGCGCTACGAGGGCAACGAGTACTTCTGGATCAACGACATGCAGCCGCGTGTCGTGATGCACCCGATCAAGCCGCAGCTCGACGGACAGGACGCCGCCGGCATCAAGGATCCGAACGGCAAGGCCCTGTTCGTCGCGTTCGTCGAGACCGTCCGGCGCGACGGCCAGGGCTTCGTCACCTACCAGTGGCCGCGGCCGGGCAGCGAGAAGCCGGTCGACAAGGTGTCCTACGTGAAGGGTTTCGAGCCCTGGGGCTGGGTGATCGGCTCGGGCATCTACGTCGACGACCTGCGCAGCGCGGCGCTGCGCCGCCTGGCAGTGGATGCGGCGATCATCGGCGCTTCGCTGCTGCTGGCGGGCTACCTGTTCCTGAGCTTCTACCGCGTGATGGACGGCGGACTGAAGGAGACACGGCGGCACCTGCGCGCGATGACCTCGGGCGACCTGACCACCTCGCCCTCGCCCTGGGGGCGCGACGAGGCGGCCCAGCTGATGCTCGAGCTGCGTGCGATGCAGGAGGCGCTGCGTGGCATGGTCCAGCGGGTGCGCGGCGCGAGCGACACCATCGTGCAGTCGAGCAGCGAGATCGCGCAGGGCGCGATGGACCTGTCCTCGCGCACCGAGCAGGCGGCGGCCAACCTGGAGCAGTCGGCCGCGTCGATGGAACAGATCGGTGCGACGGTGCGCCAGACCAGCGACCACACCGCCGAGGCGGCGCGCGTGGCCGGGCACAACGCCGAGGTCGCCGCCGGCGGCGGCGCGGTGATGCGCGAGGTGGTGCAGACGATGGAGGCGATCCGCGCCTCGTCGGCACGGATCGGCGAGATCATCGGCACGATCGACGGCATCGCCTTCCAGACCAACATCCTGGCGCTGAACGCGGCCGTCGAGGCGGCACGTGCCGGCGAGCACGGGCGCGGCTTCGCCGTGGTGGCCGGCGAGGTGCGCATGCTGGCGCAGCGCTCGGCCGAGGCGGCACGCGAGATCAAGTCCCTGATCGGCGGCAGCGTCGAGCAGGTGCGCGCCGGCGCCACCGTGGTCGGCCAGGCCGGCACGACCATGGACGACATCGTGGCCGCCTCGCAGCGTGTCAACGCGCTGCTGGCCGACATCGCCACCGGTTCGCGCGAGCAGAGCTCGGGCATCGCCCAGGTGGGCCAGGCCGTCGCCGAGCTCGACCGCATGACGCAGCAGAACGCCAGCCTGGTGGAGCAGACCGCCGGCGCCGCGACGACGATGCAGGACCAGGCGCGCGGCCTGGCGGCCGAGGTGGCGCGTTTCCGGCTGCCGTCGTCCTGAGCGTGGCCCGGTAGACTGCGCGGCGCGCGCCGCCGGCGCGCCGGGAGTCGCGCATGGATCGTCGCTGGGCCGTCGTCGTCGTGTCGTTGCTGCAGGCTGCCTGCGCGGCGCCGCCGGCGCCCGGGCGCCCGGTCGACGGCGAATGGGTGATCGCGCAGGCGCGCTCCGAACCGCTGGTCGACAAGCGCTTCGCGCGGCTGGTGTTCGAGGCGGGCGGCCGGCTGTCCGGCCACACCGGCTGCAACACGCTGAACGCCGCCTACACGCTCGAGGGCGACCGGCTGAAGATCGGCCCGGTGGCCACCACGCGGCGGCTCTGTCCCGAACTGCAGCGCGAGCAGGAGGACCGGGTGCTGACCGCCCTCGAACTCGCCGCCACCGCGCGCGTGCGGCCCGACGGCATCCTCGAACTGCGGGATGCCGAGGGGCGCGGCGTGCTGCGCGCGACGCGGCCGGAACCCTGATCCCGGTTCAGCCGGGCGCCGGCTGCAGGCGCGCCACCAGGCGCTCGATCTGCAGCGGCTTGAGCATCACCTCGTCGGCACCGCTGGACAGGCAACGTGCGTGCACGTCCGGGTCGTCGCTGCCGGTCAGCGCGATGATCCACGGGCGCGCGCCGGGCGGGGCGGGGCGCTGGCGGATCTGCCGGCACAGTTCCTGGCCGTCCAGCCCGGGCATGTGGAAGTCGGTGATCAGCAGCCGGGCGGGCCGGCGCTGCCATTGCGCGAGCGCCTCCTCGGCATGCTCGAAGGCCTGCACCGCGCAGCCGGCGGCGCGCAACTGCTCGCTGGCCACCATCAGGCCGACCGGGTCGTCGTCGACCAGCACCACCGGCTCGTCGCACACGCCCTTGGGCCAGCCCGGCGGGGCCGGCGTCGCGGCGGGGTCCGCGGCGGCGGCGCGGGTCTGCACCGGCACCTCGACCTCGAAGCGGCTGCCCACGCCGGGCTCGCCGTGCGCCGCGATGCGGCCGTCCATGCGCGCGACGATCTGCTTGCACAGGGCCAGCCCGAGCCCGGTGCCGCCGGCATGCCGCGCGCGCGTGGAGGGCAGCTGCGAGTAGGGCTGGAACAGCAGGGCCTGCTCGTCGGCGCCGAAGCCGGGGCCGCTGTCCTGCACCACCAGACGCAGGCGCGCGTTCGGTTCGTCCAGCGCCAGGCGGACGGCCACGTGGCCGCGCTCGGTGAACTTGAGCGCGTTGGACAGCAGGTTGCTCAGCACCTGGCCGAGGCGCACGCCGTCGAACAGCGCCTCGCGGCCGGCCGGCCAGTCGATCTGCAGCTGCAGGGCCAGCCCGCGCGCCTGCGCCAGCGGCTCGAAGGCGGCGCAGACGCGCCGGCACCAGGGCAGCGGATCCAGCCACTCGGGCTTGAGCGTCAGTGCGCCGACCTCGGCCTTGCTGAAGTCCAGCGTGCGCGACAGCAGCTCCAGCAGCCCGTCGCCGGCACTGCGGATCGAGCCGAGCAGGCGACGCTGCTCGGCATCGCCGGCGCGCTGGCCGAGCAGCCCCGCCGCGCTGACGATCGCGCCCAGCGGGTTGCGCACCTCGTGGCTGAGCGAGGCGATGAACCGGCTCTTGGCCTCCGAGGCCGCGCGTTCGCGCGCCAGCGCGTCGGCCAGGCCCTGCTCGGCGACGCGCCGCTGCGCGACCTCGTGGCGCAGGCGCCGGTTGCTGCGCTGGATCAGCGCGCCGGCCAGCAGCATCACCGCCAGCACCGGCAGCGCGACGCGCAGCACCTCGTCGAGCCGCCAGCCGGGCCGGTACTGGGCCGTCATCCAGCGCTGGCGCAGCGGCGCCCGTTCGCTCTCGGACAGCGACTCGAGCGCCTTGCCCAGCACCCGCGCGAGCTCGGGCTGGTCGCGACGCACCGCGAAGAACAGCTCGCTGTCGCCGTCGGCGACGGTGCCGCTGATGGTGAGCACGCCGGGGTGGTCGCGCTGCACGAGCTGGGACATGACCTGGAAGTCGCCCAGAGCCGCCGCCGCACGGCCGGCACGCACGCTGGCCAGCGCCGCCTCCAGGGAGCCGTGCTCCACGACGCCGATGCCGGGATGGCGCCGCTTGAGCGTCGGCACGAGCGCGTAGCGCGCCGAGACGGCCACGCTGCGACCCGCCAGGTCGCCGAGCTGGAACGGCCCGCCGGCATCGCTGCGTGTCACGATGGCCGTCGGGCTGCTCGACCAGGGGCCGACGTAGATCAGGTCGTCGCGCCGTTCGTCGCTGCGCGGGGTGGCGACGACGAGGTCGGCCTGGCCGGCCACCAGCGCCGCCTCGGCCTCGGCCCCGGTGCCCGGCAGCTCCTGCGTCACCGCCATGCCCACGTGCCGCAGCGCGCTGCGCAGCAGGTCTGCGCCCAGGCCCTGCATCTGCCGGCCGCTCTCCAGCGTGAAGGGGGCGAAGCTGCGGTCGTAGGCGGCGCGCACGCCGGGATGGGCGCGCGCCCAGCGCCGCTCGGCGTCGTTCAGCAGCACGGCCGCCGCGTCGATGTCGAGCAGGTGGCGTGCCGGCACCCACTTGGCGAGGATGGCCTGGTGCTCCTGCGGGGTGATGCTGGCCAGCGCCAGCTCCAGGATCGAGTGCAGCACACGCTGCTCCGGGTGCACGCCCAGCGCGTAGGCCGACGGCGCGCCGTCGGCGATGGCGCGCACGCTGAGGTTGGCCAGCAGATGGGTCTCGATCGCGTAGGTGGTCGACGGCAGCTGGCCCATGCGCAGGTCGGCGCGGCCTTCGGCCACCGCATGCAGTTCCTCGAGCGGGGAGGCGACGGTCTGGATGCGCGCATCCGGGTAGCGCTGGCGGATCCAGGCCTCGAAGGCCGAGCCGCCGGTCGTCACCACCCGTTGGCCTCCCAGGTTGCCGCGCGCCGAGAACTCGGTGTCGTCGCGCCGCGTGACCCACACCGCCGGGGCGCGGAAGAAGTGCCGCGTGGCCAGCGCGTGGCGGCCCACCGGGTCGCCGTCCAGCAGCAGCGGCAGCAGCTCGGCACGCCGCTCGACGAAATGGGCGTCGCGTTCGGCCAGCGTCTTGCCGATCACCGGGCGGATCGTCAGCCCGGTGCGGCGCCCCACCAGCGCGAGGTAGTCGGCGGCGATGCCCTCGAGCCGGCCATCGGGCGTCCAGGACTGCAGCGGCGGGATCGGGATGCGCACGAAGCTGGCCGTGAGCACCGGATGCGCCGCAACCCAGGCGCGCTGCTCGTCGTTCAGGGGCAGCGGTGTACTCTCGGTGGCGGAGGTGGTCGCCCATCCCGTTGCCAGCAACAGCAGGCCCACGATTCCGACCATGCCACGCAGGAGCCTCATGCCCACTGTCGAGCCCCCAACCCTCTGTTTCGGCGATCATAAATGCCATGACCCAGACCGCGTACCGGGTTCGCGCCCAGCACATCGACGAATTGCGTGACCGGTTGCGCGCGCTCGACGCCAAGCCGCCGCACGAGGAGCAGGTGCTGCGCCGCTGGCTGCAGGCGCGCGCGCTGGCGTCGGGCCGGCGCCGGCCGGAGCACTTCCTGCCGCTCGCGCTGCGCGAGGCGCTGCCGGCGCTCGCCGACGAACTCGCGACGCTGGCGTGCCTGCACTCGCGCCACCCGGCCGCCGACGGCTCCGAGCGGCTGCTCGTCGCGCTGCACGATGGCCGCACGGTGGAGAGCGTGCTGTTGCCGCGCGGCGGGCTGTGCGTCTCCACGCAGGTGGGCTGCGCGGTGGCCTGCGGCTTCTGCATGACCGGGCGGGAGGGCCTGACGCGCCAACTCGGCAGCGCGGAGATCGCCGCCCAGCTGGCCCTGGCGCGCACGCTGCGGCCGGTGAAGAAGGTCGTCTTCATGGGCATGGGCGAGCCGGCCCACAACCTCGACAACGTGCTCGAGGCGATCGATGCGATGGGCACGCTCGGGGGCATCGGCCACAAGGACCTGGTGTTCTCCACCGTCGGCGACCGGCGGGTGTTCGAGCGCCTGCCGCAGGGCCGCGTCAAGCCGGCGCTGGCGCTCTCGCTGCACTCGCTGGACGCGCGCCGGCGCGCCGAGCTGCTGCCCAAGGCGCCGGCCTTCGAGCCGGCCGAGCTGCTCGAGCAGGGCCTGGCCTACGCGCGCGCCACCGGCTACCCGCTGCAGGTGCAGTGGACGCTGCTCGAAGGCGTGAACGACGGCGAGGACGAACTGCAGGCGCTCGAGGCGCGGCTCGCGCGACGCTACGCGATCCTGAACATGATCCCCTGGAACCGCGTCGAGCCGCTGCCGTACCGGCGCCCGAGCGAGGAGCGTGTCACCGCGATCTTCCGGCGGCTGAACCAGCGCGGCGTGCTCACGCGCATGCGCCAGTCCGCCGGGCAGGACGTGGAGGCGGGCTGCGGGCAGCTGCGCTCGCGCGCTCAGGCGGTGGTCGTGCTGCGCCAGGGGGCGCAGGCGTAGGCGCGCGCCAGGCCCTCGCGCAGGCCCACCGTCGGGCGCCAGCCGAGCGCGTTGATGCGGCTGGAGTCGAGCAGCTTGCGCGGCATGCCGTCGGGCTTGCTGGCATCGAACACCAGGGCGCCCTCGAAGCCGACCGTCGCGACGACGGCCTGCGCCAGCTCGCGGATCGAGAGGTCCGAACCGCAGCCGATGTTCAGCGGCGCATCCGCATAACCCGTCTCGGCCAGCATCACGCAGGCCTGCGCCAGGTCGTCGACGTAGAGGAACTCGCGCCGCGGGGTGCCGCTGCCCCACACCAGCAGCTCGGCAGCGCCGCGCTCGCGCGCCTCGTGGGCGCGGCGCAGCAGCGCCGGCAGCACGTGGCTCTGGCCGGGCGTGTAGTTGTCGTTCGGGCCGTACAGGCTGGCCGGCATCACGCTCACGTAGGCGCGGCCATGCTGCAGGCGGTGCGCCTCGGCGAGCTTGAGCCCGGCGATCTTGGCGACCGCATAGGCCTCGTTGGTGGGCTCGAGCGCGCCGGTCAGCAGCGCGCTCTCGGGCATCGGCTGCACGCAGTCGCGCGGGTAGATGCAGTTCGAGGCGAAGTACATCAGCGACGCGATGCCGGCGCGGTGCGCCCCTTCGATCAGGTTGGCCGCGATCTGCAGGTTCTGGAACAGGAACTCGGCCGGTTGCGTGCGGTTGGCCTCGATGCCGCCGACCCTGGCCGCGGCGACGAACACATACTGCGGCCGGTGCGCGGCGAGGAAGTCGAACACCGCGCGCTGGTCGAGCAGGTCGAGCTCGTCGCGTGTGCGCGTCAGCACACGGTGGTAGCCGCGCGCGCGCAGCGCACGCACCAGCGCCGAGCCGACCATGCCGCGGTGGCCGGCCACGTAGACGAGGCTGTCCTGGTCGATCATCGGCGACGTTGTATCAGCGCTCGCCCTTGACGGCGTAGGCGCCGGGGCAGTGGGCCCAGTCGAAGCGCTTGAGCACGATGCCCTTGTCCATGAAGAACTCGTCGGCCGCGCGGCTCTCGCCCTCCCAGGGGCGCACGCCGTAGTCGTCCAGCACCAGCACGCCGCCGGTGACGATGCGCGGCCAGAGTTCCTCCAGCGCCACGCGCGTCGGACGGTACAGGTCGCAGTCCACGTGCAGCAGGCTGATGCGCAGGCCGGGCTGCTCGCGCACGAAACGCGGCACGCTCTGCTCGATCTGGCCGTCCACCAGCACGATGCGCGGCTTGTAGGGGATGAAGCGGTCGCGGTCGTAGATGGCGATCGCCTCCTCGAGGATGGCCTTGAACTCGCCGCCGTTGTAGCCGCCGATCACCTTGTTGACGCGCAGGTCCTCGCCGCCGTCCTCCGGGGCGAACTCGGTGAAGCCCTGCCAGTTGTCGAAGCCGATCACCTGCTTGGCGCGGTCGCCCATGCAGCGCACCTCGAGGAAGTTGGCCCAGTTCATCAGCGAGGCGCCGCGGTAGACGCCCAGCTCGACGATGTCGCCCGGCAGCTCGATGGTGCGGCGGAAGAGTTCGTAGTGCGCCAGGTAGCGCTTCTGGAACACACGCCGCGAGTAGATCTGGAAGTTGCGGCAGATCTCGCGCTTGGTGACGCCGTGGCGCTCGAAGTGCTCCTCGAGCAGGGCCTCGATGTCGTCGTCGGCGCGGAAGTTGGCGCGGCCGTCGTACTGGCGCTGGGTCTTCTCGCGGGTCTGGTCGCGTTCCAGGGTCTCGGTCGTCATGGGGTCGTCCTCCGGGAAGTCAGAACGCGCGCACGAGTTCGCCGCGCTCCACGTCGTAGTACTGGCGCGAACTGCTCGTGCTCGCGCCGAACCAGCGGCTGTCGATGCTGCAGCGCACGCGCGTCGAGGTGTTGGGGTGGCTGTAGTGCAGCAGGTGCGGGCCGAAGATCAGCGCGTCGCCCGGCTCCATCTCGATGTGGCGGTCGGTGAAGCGCGCGTGGCCGGCTTCGGCATCGACGTAGTTGCCCCACAGCGTGGCCTGGCCGTGGCGCAGCGGCCCGAGCCGGTGCGAGCCCTCCAGCACGTTGACGCCGCCGCAGGCCTCGTCGATGGTGCAGAACGGCAGCCACACGGTGGCGAACTCGTGGATGTGCGGGAAGTAGGGGCCGTCCTGGTGCAGCGGCACCTCGGAGCGGTTCACGCCCGGCACCTTGAAGCGCAGCATCGGCGGGAAGTGCAGCCGCAGGGTGGGGCTGCCGATCAGGCGGCGCAGCGTGCCGGTGAGCGCGGCCTCGCCGGCCAGCAGGCGCAGCTCGTCGCGCTGGCGCACCTCGAGCGGGAACTCGCCGCGCATCAGGTGCTGCATGTCGCGCGGCTGGGCCAGGAACCAGGCGTCCAGGTCGCCCTGGCGCGCGAGGAAGTCGGCCAGCTCGGCCGCATCGTCCAGCCGCGCGCCGGTGTGCTGCCGGAAGTCCTCGGCCAGGCGAGCGAACTCGCCGTACAGCAGCGCGCCGAGGCGGCGCACCGTGCTGGCCGACACGATGCCCGGCAGGTGCAGATAACCCTGCTGCTCGTAGCGCGCGGCCAGCGCCGCTTCGTCGAGCGCGGGCAGGGGCAGGGCAGGCGCCGCGTCGCGGGCCAGGGCGGCGGTGCTCATGCTCAGAACTCGTGGTACGCGCCGCGCACCGCAGAGGTCTCGCCCGCCACCGCGTCGGCCCACCCGAGCACGATGTACTGCTCCCTGGGGCAATGCTGTTCGACGGTGTTCAGGAAGTGGAAGTGGCGGAACTTCTCGTTGCGCAGCAGCAGCCGGTTGCTGCGCGGGAAGATCGGCTCGGCCGTGTCGTCGTCGCGCACGTAGGTGAGGATGCCGCCGTAGTCCCAGCACCAGCCTTCGTTGATGAACAGGCTGTAGCCGACGATGCCCGCGTAGCCGTCCTGGTGGGCGCGGTAGACGTCGCCGCCGCGCACCCGCACCGCGCCGGGGAACAGGGCCCAGCGCGCCGCGCCGGCGCTGGCCTCCTTGAGCACCGGCGCGAGGTGCGCGTGGAACACCTCCTGCAGGCTGGCCAGGCGCTCCTGCTCGCGGATCAGCGAGAACTTGGCGATGTAGGGCTCGTCCGGGCGCGGCAGGGTGCCGATCTCCGAGGCGAACACATGGCTGTAGTGGGCCGGGCGCAGCTGGTACTGGATCTTCGCCTCGCCGCCCTTCAGGTCGGCCAGCAGGCGCTGGTACAGCTCGGGCGGCAGGAAGTCGTCGATGATCACGTAGCCGTGCGTGTCCAGCCGGTGCTTCTGGCTGTCGGTCAGGCGCGGCGGGGTCAGGACGTCGGCGCTCATCATGGCGGTCTCCCTCTGTCGTGTCGTGCGGCTCATTCGACCACCAGGTACGAGGTGCGCGCGCTGTGGCGGTAGTGCTTGATGGCGTAGCGGCCCAGGCCGATCACCTCGCGCAGCGCGACGGTCTCGCCCGGCGTGGTGTCGTCGTTGATCTCGTCGAAGCCGATCACGCTGCCCTTGGTCAGGTAGGGCAGCAGCTCCTTCAGGCAGTCGCGCGTGGGCTCGAACAGGTCGAAGTCGAAGTAGGCCAGTGCGACGATGGTCTGCGGGTTGCGCGCCAGGAACGCGGGGAAGGTCTTCGTGGCATCGCCCTTGACGATCTCGAACTTGCGCAGGTGCGGCAGCGGGCTCTCCTCCTCCTGCATCGCCAGCACCTGCTCGAGGTGCTGCTCGTAGCCGGGGGCGGTGGCGTAGTCGCCCGCCTCGACGCACTTGCCGTCCTCGGTGGCCACCGAGACGAAGCCGGAGAAGGTGTCGAAGCCGATCACGCGGCGCAGCCGGTTGAAGGGCTCGTAGATGCCGCGCAGCGAGGTGTAGAGCGACATGTTCTGCCCCCAGCGGCAGCCGAACTCGAGCACCACGCCCTGCACCTCGAGGATCTGGCGGTACAGGAAGTCCATGAACAGCACGCGTGAGAGCGTCTGCGGCGTCAGGTACAGGCCGGCGTTGAGCATCAGCTCGCGGTCGGGGATCGGCGAGTTGCGCATCAGACGCGCCAGCTGGCTGCGCCGGTCGGTCTCGCCGGCGGGGCCGAAGGTCATCATCTTGGGGGCGGTGGCGGTCATGGTGGTTCCTCGGGGTGGTTCGGGGCGGCGGCGGCTCAGGCCACCTGGCGCAGGGGTTCGGCGTGGGCTCGCGCGGCGGGGCCGAGCACCTCCTCCAGCAGCGGCTGCATCCAGGGCGCGAGCGGCAGCTCGGTGCGGAAGCGGCGCAGCACGCCGTCGGCGATCTCGCGCCGGTTCGGCACGTCCAGTGCGGCACGGGCCCACTCGACGAATTCCTCCGCCGGGGCATGCATCACGTACGGGTCGAGCCGGCAGCGGTCGGCATGCGCCTGGTGCACCAGGAAGTTGCGGTTCTGCAGGTGGAAGTGCATGCGCGAGATCGACGGCAGCGTGTTCTCGGGCGACAGCGGGATCGACAGGCAGACCTTGGTGCGCGCGAGCTGGTCCAGGCGCAGGTAGTCCGGCGTGCTCTGGGCGCTGTAGATCACCTTGTGCTGCCGCCCCAGCTCGGCCAGGATGCCGCGGCGGTACTCGGTCATCGTGCCGGAGAAGTAGAAGTCGATGTCCTTCTCGGCCTCGGGGCGGTGCTGCACCAGGTCGCTGCCCGAGACCCAGCCGTGCGGCAGGAAGCGCACCGGCTTGTCCGGCAGCGCCGCCTGGTAGGGCGCGATGGCCGTCTCGCCCAGCACCCAGATCGCCTCGGACAGGCGCGCCGCGACCATGAAGCCGTCGTAGCGCAGCTTCCAGTAGTCGTGGTTGCCGTAGTGCCAGTGCTGCTGCACCAGGCCGTGGTTGAAGGTGCCGCCGGTCAGCAGCTCCGTCGCGACCAGGATGTAGCGCGTGCCGGGGGTCTTGCTCTCGAGCACGTGGCGCAGGTGCGCCTCCTCGACGAAGTGCTCGATCAGGATGTTGCAGTGGCCCGGCATCAGCTCGTGCGAGACCACCGGGTCGAGGCCGCAGTCGCGCAGGCCGTTGCGCAGCAGGCCCACCAGGTCGGTGATGCCGATCGAATTGCCGTGGTTGCCGGTGTAGATGCAGATGCGCATGTCCTGCCTTTCCGAACTCGCGGAGGGAGCGCTGCGGGGGCCATCATCGGCATTCGCCACCGCCGGGAGCGCCGGAAGAGCAGGGGCATTCGGCCCCATTTCGGCGCCGGGCCGCACGTGCGCCAGCACCCGGTTCAGGCCCCGGTGCACGTGGTTGAGCGTCAGGTGCTCGCGGCTGTGCGCCAGGTTGCGCGCGGCCATCTCGGCCAGGCGCGGCAGTGCCGCATGGGCGCGCAGCAGGGCATGCACGCCGGCGGCGAAGTCCTCGCGCGGCTGCTCGTACTCGTCGTAGCGGTCGCTGATCCAGCCGCCCGGCTCGTCGCGGTAGACCAGTGCACGCACGCCGCGCAGCGTCAGCACGCTGTCGGCGATCGGGGCGGTGTACTCGTCGTAGCCGGGCGCGTCGGGCACCAGCGGCACGCAGCCGTGTGACAGGGCACGCAGCAGGCTGCCGGTGTGCAGGCCGGCGGCCGGCAGCGCGAACACATGGTGCGACAGGAACAGCTGCTCGAGCGTGGCGTCGTCGACGCGCTCGCGCAGCCAGGTCACGCCCTGCAGGTGCGCCGGGCCGAAGCGCCGGCCCAGGTCGTCGGGCACCGAGGACAGCACGGTCAGCTGCGCGTCCGGGTGCTCGCGGCGCAGCCGCGCAAACGCCTCCAGCAGGTGATGGCCGCCGCGCAGGTAGAACGAGCGCGGATGGTGGTGCAGCGAATTCGTGAACAGGATGCGCAACGGCCCGCCGGCGAACTTGGCCAGCGGGTCGCCGCCCGAGGGGGGCGGCAGCCCGAGCGGCACCCGGTGGCACTTGGCGGCGATGACCGGGCTGCGGAACACCTCGTTCAGGATGCGCAGGCTGTCCTTCAGGTGGCTGATGACGGCCAGGCAGTTCGGCGACTCGAGCGCCTCGCGCACCAGAGCGAACCAGGGCTGCGCCCGCAGGTCCACCCCGCGGCACTCGCCGTGGAACAGGAAGGGCACGAACAGCGTCGGCAGGCTCTCGAAGTGGAAGATCCAGGGCTGCGAGCCGGCGTACAGCGGCGTGGTGTGCAGCATCAGCAGATCGCAGCGGCCGGCGGACGACTCCATCGCCAGCTGGTCGTGGAAGTTGAGCCACTCGATCAGCTTGCCGGCCTGGGCCTCGTCCAGGTGGCGGGCCTGGCGCGCGATGCGGCCCAGCAGGCCGTCCAGCCGCTGCGGCGGCAACGCCGAAAGCTCGCCCAGGCGCACCGGCTCGATCGCCGGATTGCCGTCCAGGAAACCGAGTGCCAGCGGGTGCGCCCCGTTCAGCGGCCGGTAATGCGGCATCCACCAGGGGAGGCCGAATCGCACGGGGGGCATGTCAGTGGCGCCCGGCCGTCGCGAAGGCCGGGTCGACACGGGCGTCGCGCCGGTGCTGCAGCGGGGCCTGCGGCGCCGGGTGCAGCGCCTGGCCGGCCCGCGCCGGCTTGACGGCCACGAGCGTGGCCACCAGCTCGAGCGGGCGGCCCTGCTCGTCCTCGATCAGCTGCACCGCCTCGGGCTGCCAGTCGCTGCGGCCCACGTGTCCGGCGGCCGTGGCCGCCAGGTGCGCGAACGAGCCCTCGTACCAGGCGCGCTGCTGGGCCGGATCGGACCAGGCGCCGGGTCGTGCGCCGTGGGCCACCCGCAGCACCAGCCGCGCGCCCGGCCGGGCCGCGCGCCAGAGTTCGTCGAACAGCGCCTGCGCGTCGCGCACCCCTTCGAGCACATGGCTCAGGTGGATGCCGTCGAGCTGTCCGTCGGGCAGCGGCAGCGGCCGGGCTCGCGCGGCGGCAGGGTCCCAGTCGAGGTTGATCCAGCCCGGGATGCGCTCGCGCCCGCCGTCCAGGTGCAGCACGCGTGCACGCGACTCGAAGGCCGCGACGCGTGCGCTCTTCTCCACCCAGGAGTCCTTCTTCACCACGCTCCAGTTCGAGAACACCGGGCTGGTGTGGGTGCGGTAGTGACGCTCCTCGTCCGTGAGCGCGCCTTCGTCCGCATACCAGGGGGTGTGCTCGACGATGTACGGGTGGCCCAGGCGCAGGTTGCAGGGTTCGTTGCTGAACTCCGCCCCGGCCGGGTAGAGCGCGAAGGTGGTGTCGATCGGCGCGGCGAACACCCCCGGCGCCACCGGGTGCTCCCAGAACTGCGACTCCCACTTGCGCACGGTGTCGGCCTGGCCGTAGTGATCGGGCAGGTCGTCGATGCGCAGGGCCGGGCCGACCTTCTTCGCGTCGGGCCAGCGCTGCAGGGTCTCGTGCAGCCGCCCGATCAGGTCGGCCGGGCAATGCGCGGCCGGCACCACGTCGGAGTCGGTCAGCACGTAAGGGGTGTCCAGCACGCGGTGCACGCCCTGCTGCCACAGCACGTAGGGGCCGTGGTTCTCGGGCAGCAGCATCGCGTTCACGCCGGCCGGCAGCGCCTGGTACCAGGCGCGCAGCGGCGCATAGTCGGACGCGTTGTCCAGGATCACGATGCGGCGCGTGCCGGCCGCGCGCAGCCAGTGCACGAGGCGCTGCAGGGCCTCGAGGCGGTTGCGGTTGACGATGAAGACCGGGATGTCGCGCCAGTCCATGTGTGGGGCCCTCGGGAAGCGTCGCGGGGCAGTCTAGGCGGCACGGCGGCGCGGCGATCGAAGCGTCAGCCGGGCAATCCCGGCCCAAACCGCGGCCGGCCACACGTGAGATGTTTCACGCTGCAACGCCGGGCCGACGCGCCGTGTAGGAACTTGCCTGACACGCCGCGTGGATGAAGAGGGACTCAAGCCGCAGAGGTGGGCTGATGTTGCAGTCCAACTCGGCTCATCACAATTCGTTCCACGCTGTCACGCATCACCACCCCAGGCAAGAAAGCAAGGAGCCACGAGATGAACGCCGAACAGATCCTGACCGAAATCCGCGAAGCCAACCTGTCCTACCTGATGCTGGCGCAGAGCCTGATCCGCACCGACCGCGAGCAGGCGCTGTACCGCCTGGGCATCAGCGAGGAGACGGCCACGCTGATCGGCCTGCTGACCCCGGCGCAGATGATGAAGATCGCCGCCGGCAACACGCTGCTGTGCCGCTTCCGCATGGACGACGACCTGGTGTGGGGCCTGCTCACCAACCACGGCAAGGCGGCCAACGACACCACGACCCGCCTGCACGCGTCGATCCTGATGGCCGGCCGCCATCAAGAGGCCGCCTGATCACTCAAGTACACGAACAAGACACCAGCTCGGGGAGTTTTTCACATGGCCCGCACCAAGAGCATCCTGACCGAAGCCAAGCAGATCGAGCGCGCGGTGACGCTGATCAACCTGGGCGCGCGGCTGCAGGTGCTGGAGTCCGAGACCGATCTCTCGTACGAGCGCCTGCTGCGCCTGTACAAGGAGGTCTCGGGCAAGTCGCCGAGCAAGGGCCAGCTGCCGTTCTCGACCGACTGGTTCATGACCTGGCAGCCCAACATCCATGCCAGCCTGTTCCTGAACATCCACGAGTACCTGAACAAGGTCGCCGAGATGGACGAGATCGACGTCGTCATCAAGGCCTACCAGCTCTACCAGGAGCAGACCACCGCGCAGGGACTCGAGGCGCTGCTGTCGGTGACGCGCGCCTGGCGCCTGGTCAAGTTCGTCGACAACGGCATGCTGACCATGACGAAATGCTCGAAATGCGGGGGCCATTTCGTCACCCATCCGCACGAGATTGCCAAACACTATGTCTGCGGGCTGTGCAACCCGCCGGCACGCGCCGGCAAGGGCAAGGCGGCCGGCGGCATCCAGATGCACTGAGGCTGCGTAAGTCTCCTCAAGTTTCCGCGGCGGCCCGCCGATACCCAGGGCGAACGGTTTCTTTCTTGCTTGTCTCCTCCTGGCACGTCCCTCGTGCCTTTGCAGCGGGTCCCTCGGGGCCCGCTCTTTTCTTTGGAGCGGCGACAAGTTGTCGCTCAAGACCGGCGCGGCGCGCGCCGATAAGGACCGCAACACCTCCGGAACACCGGTCGCGGAACAGGAACCATGTTCGTCCTCATCGGCTACGGCGTCGCACTCGGCTGCATCTTCGGCGCCTACATCATCCACGGCGGCAACATGAGCGTGATCATCCACGCCCTGCCCACCGAGCTGATGGCCATCCTGGGCGGCGCGCTCGGCGCATTCATCGTCAACAACCAGCCCAAGGTGCTGAAGGCCACGCTGGGCGCACTGCCCGGCCTGCTGAAGGGCTCGAAGTACTCCAAGGCGCGCTACATGGAGCTGATGGCGCTGCTCTACGACATCCTGCAGAAGGCCCGCAAGGAGGGCCTGATGTCGATCGAGAAGGACGTCGAGGACCCGCACAACTCGCCGCTGTTCCAGAAGTACGCGACGGTCGGCAGCGACCACCATGTCGTGGAGTTCATCACGGACTACCTGCGCATGATGGTCTCGGGTAACCTGAACGCCCACGAGATCGAGAGCCTGATGGACTCCGAGATCGAGACCCACCACCACGAGGCGCATGCGCCGGTGGCGGCGATCGCGCGCCTGGCCGGCGCGCTGCCGGCCTTCGGCATCGTCGCCGCGGTGCTGGGCGTGGTGAACACCATGGGCTCGGTCGGCCAGCCGCCGGCGGTGCTGGGCGGCATGATCGGCTCGGCGCTGGTCGGCACCTTCCTCGGCATCCTGATGGCCTACGGCGTCGTCGAGCCGCTCGGCGGCCTGCTCGAGCAGAAGATCGACGAGAACGGCAAGGAGCTGCAGTGCATCAAGACCACGCTGCTGGCCTCGATGCAGGGCTACGCGCCGCAGGTGGCGGTGGAGTTCGGCCGCAAGGTCCTCTACTCGGGTGACCGTCCCACCTTCGCGGAGCTGGAAGGCCACGTGAAGGGAAAGAAGTAAGCCATGGCCGGCGACAGCAAGAAGCTCCAACCGATCATCATCAAGAAGATCAAGAAGGGCGGCCACGGAGCACACGGCGGCGCCTGGAAGATCGCCTACGCCGACTTCGTCACCGCGATGATGGCCTTCTTCCTGCTGATGTGGCTGCTCGGCTCGACCACCGAAGGCGACAAGAAGGGCATCGCCGACTACTTCAACTCGCCGCTCAAGCTCTCGCTGATGGGCGGCGGCAGCGGCTCGGGCGATTCCTCGTCCGTCATCAGGGGTGGCGGCCAGGACCTTTCGCGCGCCAGCGGCCAGGTCAAGAACGGCGAGGTCGAGGCGGCCCGGCGCACCATCAACCTGCAGGCGCTCAAGGCCGAGCAGCGGCGCGCCGAGGCGGCGCGGCTGCAGGCGCTGAAGGAGAAGGTCGAGGAGGTGCTGGCGAACAACCCGCGCCTGGCGGCGCTGAAGTCGCAGATCCGCCTCGACATGACCCCCGACGGCCTGCGCATCCAGATCGTGGACGAGCAGAACCGGCCGATGTTCGACAGCGGCAGCGCGGTCGTGCAGTCGCACATGCGCGAGCTGCTGCGCGAGATCGGCTCGGTGCTCGCCGAGGTGCCGAACCGGCTGACGCTGGAAGGCCACACCGACGCCCAGCCGTTTGCCGCCGGCGACCGCGGCTACAGCAACTGGGAACTCTCCAGCGACCGCGCCAACGCCTCGCGCCGCGAACTGGTGGCCGGCGGGCTGCCCGACGACCGCGTGCTGCGCGTGCAGGGCCTGGCCTCGAGCAACCTGTTCGAGCCCGAGCGGCCCGACAGCCCGGCCAACCGCCGCATCAGCATCATCGTGATGAACCGCGAGGCGGAGGACCGGGTGCTGCGCAACGTCCCGCCCGAGCCGGAGCTCGAGGCGAAGGACGTGGAGGCCGGCACGCCGCCGCTGATCGAGAAGCCCTCAATTCCGCTGCCGCCGACCCGATAACCGACACAGTCCCGCACCGAGGCCTGCCATGAGCAACCCCACCGACCTGAAATTCCTGATCGTCGACGACTTCTCCACGATGCGGCGCATCGTGCGCGGCCTGCTCAAGGAGATGGGCTGCAACAACGCCGAGGAGGCGGAGGACGGTGCCGTCGCGCTGAACATGCTGAAGAACGCCAAGTTCGACTTCGTGGTCAGCGACATCAACATGCCGAACATGAACGGCTTCGAGCTGCTGTCGGCGATCAAGAAGGACGAGGCGCTCAAGCACCTGCCGGTGCTGATGGTCACCGCCGAGGCGCGCAAGGAGGACATCGTGCGCGCCGCGCAGGACGGGGCCGCCGGCTACATCGTCAAGCCCTTCACCAAGGCCACCCTCGAGGAGAAGGTGCAGAAGATCATGCAGAAGCTCGCGGCCACGGCCTGAGCGCGCTCATCCAGGGGCAAACAACATGAAGATGGACGATCTTTCCACGCTGGCCCCGCAGATGGCCGCCGGCGCCTCTCCCGAGGTGTTCCACCAGCTCGGGCTGATCACGCGCCAGCTGCATGACACCTTGACGCAGCTCGGCGTGATGCCCAAGCTGCAGATCGCCGCCGACGGCCTGCCCGACGCGCGCAGCCGCCTGAACTACATCGCCAGCAAGACCAGCGACGCGGCCAACAAGGTGCTGAACTCGGTCGACCAGGCGAAGGCCGACCATGCGCACATCTCGGCCGAGACGCGCCGCATCGCGCAGGCCATCGTGAAGGACCCGGTCAAGGCCGTCGCCTCGGGCTCGGTGATGAACTTCGTCGGCGACGTCGAGGCCGCCACCGCGCGCATCGACCAGCACCTGACCGACATCATGCTGGCGCAGGACTTCCACGACCTGACCGGCCAGGTGGTCGCCAAGGTCGTGTCGCTCGCCTCCGAGCTGGAGGACAGCCTGGTCAAGCTGCTGGTGCAGGCCGCGCCGCCCGAGCAGGCGCAGAAGGTCGAGGCGGCCGTGCTGAACGGGCCGGTGGTCAACCCGGAAGGGCGCACCGACGTCGTCACCAACCAGGCCGAGGTGGACGATCTGCTGGCCAGCCTCGGGTTCTGACCCGGCGCGTCGATTCCGCCACGAAGCGGCCTTGCCGCGGCACTCAAGCCGCCGCACGCGCGTGCGATAAATGAGCAGCGGTGCATCGGACAGCGCCGTCACGACGCAGGCGAGCGATGCGCCCCGAAGTACCCCCGCCCGTTCCCCTCCCGCGATGAAGCTGCGTACCGTCTCGCGCGGCTTCTTTGCATTGCTGGTGCTCGCGCTGCTGGCCAACATCGGCGCCCTGCTGGCGATCGGGCGGGCCTACGACGCCTCGCGCCAGGCCGACACGCGGCGCACCCAGGCGCTGAACCTGGTGCACGAGCTGAGCGCCGAGACCGACCGCCTGGCGCGCCTGGTGCGTGCCTACGTCACGACGGCCAACGCGCGCTACCTCATCTACTACTACGACATCCTGGCGATCCGCCAGGGCGCCAAGCCGGCCCCCGAGGCCGAGGACTTCGGCCTGTACTGGGAGCATGTCATCGCCGGCCGGCGTCCGCACGCGCTGCCGGCCGGGCGCGCCGGCGTCTCGCTGGCCGAGCGCATGCGCCGGCTCGACTTCGACCCGTCCGAGCAGCAGGCGATGCGCGAGATCGTCGCGGCCACCGAGCGCCTGGGCGAGACCGAGCAGGTGGCCTTCGCCGCCACCCAGGGGTTGTATGACGCGCGCGCGGGCGCCTTCGTCTCCGACGGCAAGCCCGACCCGGAGCATGCCCGCCGCGTGATCTTCGGCCAGGACTACGAGCGCCAGGGCGCGGCGCTGGCCGACGCCGTGGCGCAGCTCGGCCGGCGCGCCGACGCCCGCACCGCCGGCGAGGTGCAGCTGGCCAGCGACCGGCTGCGTCGCCTGATCCAGGGCGCGGTGATCGGCAACGTCGCCGTCGGCGTGCTGCTGCTGCTGGCGCTGTGGGGCGTGCACCGCCGCCTGCTGCAGCCGATCGCCGCGCTGGCGCGGCTGGCCGAACGCTTCGCCGCCGGCGACTACCGCACCGGGCAGCGCCGCGCGCCGGCCGGCACGCACGAGCTCGACCAGCTCGGCGAGACGCTCGAGCAGATGGCCGACTCGATCCAGGACGACCTGGCCGGACGCGACCGCGCGCAGCGCGAGCTGGAGTCGGCCTGGGCGCAGGCCGAGGCGGCGACGCAGGCCAAGTCGATGTTCCTGGCCAACATGAGCCACGAGATCCGCACGCCGATGAACGCCATCATCGGCATGACGCACCTGGCGCTGGGCACCTCGCTGGACGCGCAGCAGCGCGACTACCTCGAGAAGGCGCACGGCGCGGCCACGCTGCTGCTGGGCGTGCTCAACGACATCCTCGACTTCTCCAAGATCGAGGCCGGCAAGCTGACGCTCGAGTCGGTGCCGTGCCGGCTCGAGGAGGTGGTGGGCGGCGCGCTGATGCTGCTGCGCGAGCGCGCCCAGGCCCGGAACCTGGAGCTGGTGTGCGACTACGAGCAGCCCGAGCTGCTGGATGTCGCCGGCAGCTTCCGCGGCGACCCGCTGCGCCTGGGCCAGGTGCTCGTCAACCTGCTGTCCAATGCGGTCAAGTTCACCGAGCAGGGCCATGTGCACCTGGGCGTCGGGCTGGCCGCGCTCGACGGCGAGCGCGCCACGCTGCGCTTCACGGTCAGCGACACCGGCGTCGGCATGGCCTCCGAGCAGCTGGCCCGGCTGTTCCAGGAGTTCACCCAGGCCGACGGATCGACCACGCGCCGCTACGGCGGCACCGGGCTGGGCCTGAGCATCTCGCGCCGCCTGGTGCAGCTGATGGGCGGCACGATCGAGGCCCACAGCACGCCGGGCAAGGGCTCGCGCTTCGTGGTCACGCTGCCGGTCGCGCTGTACGCGGCGGCGCCCGCGCCGGCCGTGCTGCCCGAGGTGGCCGGCCTGCGCGTGCTGGTGGTCGACGACCAGCGCGAGACGCGCCAGTCGCTGCTCGGCCAGCTGCGCGCGCTGCGCGTGGGCACCGGGCCGGGCGGCATGCTCGAGGCGGTGGCCAGCGGCCACGATGCCGTGGAACGCTGCTGCGCCGCGCAGCGCGTCGGCCAGCCGGTCGACCTGCTGCTGCTGGACTGGGTGCTGGCCGACATGGATGGCGGCGACACGCTGCTCGGCCTGCGCCAGCGCGGCGCGCTGCCGCAACGCGTGATCGTGATGTCGGCCTACCACTGGGACAAGCTGCGCCGCGACGCGCTCGCCGCGGGTGCCCAGGCCTTCCTCGACAAGCCGGTGCTGCCCGAGGCGCTGCGCCGCGCGCTGCTGCCCCAGGCCGCCCCGGCCGCGCCGCGGGCCGGGGCGCCCGAGCGCGCCGGGCGCGAGCTGCTCGGCCTGCGCGTGCTGCTGGTGGAGGACAACGTGGTCAACCGCCAGCTCGCCTGCGAGCTGCTCGAGCGCGCCGGCGCCACCATCGACACCGCGGTGAACGGCCGCGAGGCGATCGAGCGGCTCGAGCGGCGCGGCGCCCAGGCCTTCGACCTGGTGCTGATGGACCTGCAGATGCCGGTGATGGACGGCTACGACGCCACCCGCGCGATCCGCGCCCGACCGCAGTGGAGCGCGCTGCCCATCGTCGCGATGACGGCGCATGCGATGGTCGAGGAGCGCGAGCGCTGCCGCGCGCTGGGCATGCGCGGGCACATCGCCAAGCCGCTCGACCCGCGCACGCTGATCCGCGACCTGGCCGTCTGGCTGCCCGGCGGCGCCCCGGCGCGCGACGAGGCCGGCGGCACGGCGCCCGAGGCGGGCGCGCCGGCGCCGGCCTGGCCGGGCATCGACCTGGCCGAGGCGCTGCGGCGCTGCGGCGGCGAGGCGCTGCTGCGCAGCTCGCTGCGGCGTTTCGCGGTGCACTACCGCGGCCACGCGGCCCGGCTCGACACGCTGCTGCGCTCGGCCGACCGCACCGCGCTCGGCCGCGAAGCGCACACCCTCAAGGGCCTGGGCGCGCAGCTCGGCATGGCCGAGGTGGCCGGCGCCGCGATCACGCTGGAGGCCGCGCTCGCGGCCGACCCGCCGCTGCCCGAGGCCGTGGCGGCCTGTGCCGGCGCGCTGGGGCGCGCGGTCGAGCGCATCGTCGCCGTGCTGGCGAAGGACGACTCGCTCGAGCTGCCGCGCAACGACGACCCGGCCGCCCCCGTGCCCTGGGCGACGCTGCGCCGCCTGCTGGCCGAGGCCGACAGCGAGGCGCTGGTGCACTGGCAGCGCGACCGGGCCACCCTGATGGCCGCGCTCGGCGCGCAGCGCGCCGGCGCACTCGACGAGGCGATGCTGCGCTGCGACTTCGAGGCCGCGCTCGATGCACTGCCGCAGGACACCGAGGCGGCGACATGACGGCGGTGCGCAGCTCCCTGCTGGTGGTCGACGACGAGCCGGCCAACCTGAACCTGCTGGCCGGGCTGCTCAACACCGAGCACCGCGTGCGCCTGGCGCCGGGCGGGCAGCGCGCGCTCGAGCTGGCCCGGCGCGAGCCGCCCGACCTGGTGCTGCTGGACGTCGTGATGCCCGACATGGACGGCTACGCCGTCTGCCGCGAGCTCAAGCGCGACCCGCGCACGCGCGACGTGCCGGTGATCTTCGTCAGCGCGATGAGCGAGGTCGACGAGGAGACGCGCGGCTTCGAGGCCGGCGCGGCCGACTACATCCACAAGCCGATCAGCCCGCCGGTGCTGCGCGCGCGCGTGCGCACGCACCTGCAGGTCAAGGCCTGGCAGGACTCGCTGCACCGCCGCAACGCGGGCCTGGAGGCGCAGCTCGGCGAGCGGCTCGGCCAGCTCGAGCGGCTGCGCGACGCCACGCTGTACGCGATGGTCTCGCTGGCCGAGTTCCGCGACAGCGACACCGGCAACCACGTGCGCCGCACGCAGGAGTACGTGCGCGTTCTGGCCGAGCACCTGCGCTCCACCGGACACCCCGCGCTGGCGGGGGCCGACGACGAGAAGATCGAGCTGCTGGCCAAGTCCGCGCCGCTGCACGACATCGGCAAGGTCGCCATTCCCGACCACATCCTGCTCAAGCCCGGCCCGCTGGACGCGGCCGCCTTCGCGACGATGAAGACACACGCGATGCACGGCTTCGAGATCCTGCGCCGCGCCGCCGAGTGCATGGGCGGCGACTCCGGCTTCCTCGGCTACGCGATGGAGATCGCGCGCCACCACCACGAGCGCTGGGACGGCCGCGGCTACCCCGACGGCCTGGCCGGCGAGGCCATTCCCGTGTCGGCGCGCCTGATGGCGGTGGCCGACGTGTACGACGCCCTCATCAGCCGCCGCCCCTACAAGGAGCCGATGTCGCACGGCGAGGCGATGCGCCGCCTCGACGACGGCGCCGGCGCCCACTTCGATCCGCAGGTCGTCGCCGCCGCGCATGCCTGCGAACAGGCCTTCATCGAGATCGCTCGCCAATGGCACGACTGACGACCCCCTCCGCTTTCCGCCCGCTGCGCGTGCTCGCCGCCGCGCTGCTGGTGCTCGCCGCGCTGCCGGCGGCCGCCCAGGACGGCCTGCGCATGTCGGCCTCGGCCTTCGCCACGCTGGGCTGGGCGCAGAGCGACAACGAGATCCCGTACCAGGGCATCGCCGACGGCGGCACCGTGCGGCGCGACAGCGTGTTCGGCGCCCAGCTCGACCTGCAGTTCTCGCCGCGCTGGTCGGCCACCGTGCAGGCGCGGCTGGCGCCCTCGCCGCACCACGAGTCCGCCTGGGACCTGCGCGCGAGCTGGGCCTTCGTCGCCTGGCGTCCCGACAACGACTGGCTGCTGCGGCTGGGCAAGGTGCGCGTGCCGCTGTACCTGCGCTCGGAGAACCTGGACGTGGGCCAGACCTACGACGAGGTGCGGCTGCCGGCCGAGCTGTACACGCTGGCGCCCACCAACGACTTCACCGGCGCCAACCTGGCGCGCAGCTGGGGACTGGACAACGGCGAGCTCACGCTGGAGGCCTACTTCGGGCGCAACCGCCTCACCAAGCGCTTCTGGCTGCGCGCCGGAGTGCCGCCGCAGCTGCCGCCGGGGCCGCTGTACCGCGAGGTCGAGACCACCGTGCAGGGGCTGGTGGCCACCTGGCGGGCGCCGCGCGCCACCGCGCGGGTGGGCATCCACCACGCACGCACCGAGCAGTCGGACGGCTCGCGCCAGTTCCTGGTGCGCCCGACCTGGGCCCCGCTGGGCCCCGGGGTCGGCTACTGGCAGACCAGCAGCCAGCTGCCCGGTCCGGGGGTGGAGAACCTCGACCACATCTCCAACCTGCTGCTGATGGTCGGCGGCGAGCTGCACCTGGGCAGCGGCTGGCGCGTGGCCTCGGAACTCGGTCGGGTGTGGCAGCGACACACCGAGATGGGGCTGGACGCCGCGGGCGGCTACCTGAGCCTGTACCGCAGCATCGGCCGCTTCACGCCCTATGCGAGCGTGGCCGCGATCCACACGCTGGGCGCCAGCCAGCGCTGGTCGCGCGAGCTCGAGGGCACCACGGTGCCGGGCGTCGTGCCGGGGGCCGACCTGCTGAACGCGAGCATGCGCGTGTCGGCCGACACCGTGCCGATCTACGACCAGAGCTCGCTGGCGCTGGGCAGTTCCTACGCGCTGAACACGAACAGCAAGCTCAAGCTCGAGTGGCAGCATGTGTGGGCGCGGCGCTCGTCGATGTTCGACCTGCCGGCCGGCGAGCCGATCGACAAGCGACGCGGGCTGAACGTCTGGTCGGCCAGCGTGGACGTGGTGTTCTGAAGGCGCGCCGATGAAACGCCACACCTTCATCGCCCTGCTGGCCGGCACCCTGCTCGGGCTCGCCGTGCCGGCCCACGCCGAAGACGCCCTGGTCGTCGTCGCCAACACGCCGCTGCGCGGGCTGGATGCCGAGGCGCTCCGGCGCATCTACACCGGCCGCATGATCGAGCTGGAGAACCAGGCGCTGCGCCCGGTCAACCTGCCCCCCGGCCACCCGGCGCGCAAGCGCTTCCTGGCGCTCGTGATGCAGCAGGACGACGACGACTACCTCGCCTACTGGACCGTGCGGCGCTACGTCGGCAAGGGCGCGCCGCCGCGCGAGCTGGCCACGCCGGCGGAGGTCGTGAACCATGTCCGCAGCACGCCGGGCGCGATCGGCTACCTCGAGCCGGCCGACCTGAAGCCCGGGCTCACGGTGGTGCTGCGGCTGCCGGCCCGATAAGCGGACCCTTTCCCCCGCTGATCCGGCTCAAGTTCCGGCGCGGCGCCGGAACAATGGCAACGACCCGTAACCCACGGGCTTTGTTGCCATGGCCGATCAGGACGCCCAGGACCGCCAGTTACCCGCCACCGCACGCCGCCTCCAGAAGGCGCGCGAGGAAGGCCAGGTCGCGCGCTCGCGCGACCTCGGGCATTTCGCCGCGCTGGCGGCCGGCGGTGCCGTGCTGGTCGCGGCCGCGCCCTGGGCGGCACGCTGGCTGCAGCAGGGGCTGGACCGGGCGCTGCGCTTCGACGGCCGCGTGCTGGCCCACCCGGAGCTGATGCTCGAGCGCCTCGCCGAGCTCGCCACGCTGCTGTTGTGGATGGTGCTGCCGCCCGGGCTGCTGATGACCGGCGTGGCGGTGGCGGTGGCGATGGCCGGCGGCGGCTGGAACTGGACGCTCAAGCCGCTGGCGCCGAAGTTCGCCTTCCTCGATCCCGTCGGCGGGCTCGGGCGGCTGTTCTCCAAGGCCCAGCTGATCGATGCCCTGAAGGCCTGCCTGCTGGCCGCCGTGCTGATGACGATCGGCGCGCTCTACCTGCGCGCCCATGCGGGCGACTTCGCCGCGCTGCTGGCCGTGCCGCTGCCGGCCGCGGTGGGCGCCGGCGCGCAGACCATCCTCGGCGGCCTGGTGCTGCTGGTGCTGGCGCTGGCCGGCTTCGCCGCGGTGGACCTGCCGCTGCAGCGCCACCTGCTGGCGCAGAAGCTGAAGATGAGCCACCAGGAGGTCAAGCAGGAGCACAAGGAGCTGGAGGGCAACCAGGAGGTCAAGGGCAAGCAGAAGGCACGCATGCGCGAGATGACCAAGCGCCGCATGCTGGCCGCCGTGCCCAAGGCCGACCTGGTGGTGAT
Organism: Piscinibacter defluvii; assembly: GCF_004011805.1. GTDB lineage: Bacteria > Pseudomonadota > Gammaproteobacteria > Burkholderiales > Burkholderiaceae_C > Piscinibacter > Piscinibacter defluvii. Next base: position 66,724 of record NZ_RCHJ01000020.1, on the reverse strand, counting down.
GAACCCGACCCACTACGCCGTCGCGCTCAAGTACGAGGACGGCAGGATGGCCGCGCCGCGGGTCGTGGCCAAGGGCGCAGACCTGCTGGCGATGCGCATCCGCGACGTCGCCAAGGGCGCGCAGGTGCCGGTGCTGCAGGCGCCGGTGCTGGCGCGCGCCCTCTACGCCCACACCAAGCTCGACCAGGAGATCCCGCAGGCGCTGTTCGCCGCGGTGGCGCAGGTGCTGGCCTACGTCTACCGCCTGCGCGCCGCACTGGCCGGCCGCGGCCCGAACCCGGGCGACCTGCCCGAGCTGCCGGTGCCCGCCGAGCTCGACCCGCACCACCAGAGCGTGCCTGACATGGAGCACTACGAATGAACCCCGTGCTGCAACAGCTGCAGAAGCTGACCGGCGCCGACGGCCGCGTGCTGAAGGCGCTGATGGCGCCGCTGGCCATCGTGCTGATCCTGGCGATGATGGTGCTGCCGCTGCCGGCCTTCGCGCTGGACCTGCTGTTCACCTTCAACATCGCCATCGCGCTGATGGTGATGATGGTGGCGTCCTACATGGTCAAGCCGCTGGACTTCGCCGCCTTCCCGTCGGTGATCCTGTTCACGACGCTGCTGCGCCTGTCGCTGAACGTGGCCTCGACGCGCGTGGTGCTGCTCGAGGGCCATGCCGGCCCGGGCGCGGCGGGCAAGGTGATCGAGAGCTTCGGCCACTTCCTGATCGGCGGCAACTTCGCAGTCGGCCTGATCGTCTTCGCGGTGCTGGTGGTGATCAACTTCATCGTCGTCACCAAGGGCGCCGAGCGCATCGCCGAGGTCGGCGCGCGCTTCACCCTGGACGCGATGCCCGGCAAGCAGATGGCGATCGACGCGGATCTCAACGCCGGCCTGATCGACGAGAAGGAGGCCAAGCGGCGGCGCCAGGAAGTGGGCGACGAGGCGGAGTTCTTCGGCTCGATGGACGGTGCCAGCAAGTTCGTGCGCGGCGACGCCATCGCCGGGCTGCTGATCCTGGCCATCAACATCGTCGGCGGCTTCGTGATCGGCGTCGCGCAGCACGGCCTGTCGGCCGGCGAGGCGGCCAACAGCTACATCCTGCTGGCCATCGGCGACGCGCTCGTCGCGCAGATCCCGGCGCTGCTGATCTCGGTGGCCGCGGCGATGGTGGTCTCGCGTGTCGGCAAGGAGCAGGACGTCGGCAGCCAGATCGCCAAGCAGGTGTTCAACTCGCCGCGCTCGCTGGCCATCACGGCCGGGGTGATCGGCGCGCTCGGCCTGATCCCGGGCATGCCCAACCTCGTCTTCATCACCATCGCCTCGGCGCTCGGTTATGCCGCGTGGTGGATGAAGGAACGCGACCGCAAGGCCAAGGAGAAGGAGCCGGTGCGGCCGGCCGAGGCGGCGCAGGCCAACCCGGAGGCGACCTGGGACGACCTGCAGCCGGTGGACACGCTCGGCCTGGAGGTCGGCTACCGGCTGATCGCGCTGGTCGACAAGGCGCGCCAGGGCGACCTGCTGGCGCGCATCAAGGGCGTGCGCAAGAAGTTCGCGCAGGACGTCGGCTTCCTGCCGCCGCCGGTGCACATCCGCGACAACCTCGAGCTCAAGCCGAGCGCCTACCGCATCACGCTGCGCGGCGCGGTGGTGGGCGAGGGCGAGGCCTACCCGGGCATGCTGCTGGCCATCAACCCGGGCGGCGCGACGCTGCAGCTGCCCGGCACGCGCACCATCGACCCGGCCTTCGGCCTGCCCGCGGTGTGGATCGAGGACCGCCAGCGCGAGGCGGCGCAGATGGCCGGATTTACCGTCGTTGATTGCTCGACCGTCGTCGCGACCCATCTCTCACACTTGATGCAACTCCATGCGGCCAAGTTGCTCGGCCGTGTCGAGACGCAACAGCTGGTCGAACACGTGACCAAGCTGGCCCCGAAGCTGATCGAGGACGTCGTGCCCAAGATGGTCGGAATCGCCACGCTGCAGAAGACGCTCCAGCTGCTGCTGGAGGAGGGCGTGCACATCCGCGACATGCGCTCGATCGTCGAGTGCCTGGCCGAACATGCCGCCACCGTGACCGACCCGTCCGAGCTGGCGCGGCGCATCCGCATCCACCTCGCGCCGGCGATCGTGCAGCAGATCTACGGGCCGGCCCGGGAGCTCGACGTGATCGCGCTCGAACCCGAACTCGAGCGCCTGGTGAGCCAGGCGCTGAACTCGCCGCACGGCGCCGCGCTCGACCCGGGCGTGGCCGAGACGCTGACGCGGCGCGCCGCCGACTCGGCCAAGCGCCAGGAGGACCTCGGCGTGCCGGCCTGCCTGCTGGTGCCCGACCCGATCCGCGCGCCGATGGCGCGCCTGCTCAAGCGCGCCGCGCCGCGCCTGCGCGTGCTCGGGCACAGCGAGATTCCTGAAACCCATTCGATCCGCATCGGTTCCGTCATCGGGAGCACGGCATGAACTGCAAACGCTTCACCGCGCGCAACTCGCGCGAGGCGCTGACCCTGGTGCGCCAGGCCTTCGGCGAGGACGCCGTCGTGCTGTCCACCAAGCCCTGCGCCGAAGGCGTGGAGGTGCTGGCGATGGCGCCCGAGGGCATGGCCCACATCGAGCAGCTGTCGGCCACGGCGCCGAGGATCTCGGCGCCGTTCCATGACTCGTCCAAGGTCGTCGCCGCGCCGCAGCCGCAGCCCGAGCCGGCACGCCCGGCGCCCAAGCAGCCGCCGCGCCGCGGCCCGCTGGCCGAGCGCATCGAGCCCGAACTGAAGCCCGCGCCGGTGGAAGAGGACGTGCGCAAGCTCTCGATGAGCACGCTGTCGTTCCAGGACTTCGTGCGCGAGCGCATGCTCAAGCGCCGCCAGGAGGCGATGGCCGAGGTATCGCGCTTCCCGGACGACGCGCTGGCCGCGCCGGTGCTGGGCACGCACCACGAGCAGCCGCCCGAGCCGCCGCGCGCCGCGCCCGCGGCCAGGCCGGCGGTGCGCCAGCCGACCCGCGCCGGCGCTCCGGTGCCGCAGCTGCACGACACGCCGGCCGCGCTGCCGGTTGCCCCTGCCGTGCCGCCGGCGGCCCCGGTGGCGGCGCCCGCTGCGGCTGACTCGGCCGCACTCGCCGCCGCACGCCGCGACCAGGAAGAGATGATCAAGGAGCTGCGCCAGCTCAAGGGCCTGGTCGAGGAGCGTTTCGGCGCGCTCGCCTACATCGAGAAGCTGAACCGCCAGCCCGGCCAGGCGCGCCTGACGCAGAAGATGCTCGAGTGCGGCTTCTCGCCCGCGCTGGTGCGCAAGCTGGCCGACGCGATGCCGCCGGAAATCGCCGACGAGACCATCTGGGCCGCCGGTGTGCTGGAGCGCAACATCGTCACCGGCGAGGCCGACGGTGCGCTGGAGGACCAGGGCGGCGTGTTCGCGCTGGTCGGCGCCACCGGGGTCGGCAAGACCACCACCACCGCCAAGATCGCCGCTGCCTTCGCCACCCGGTTCGGCGCCGGCAACCTGGGCCTGATCACGCTCGACGCCTACCGCCTCGGCGCGCACGAGCAGCTGCGTGCCTACGGCCGCATCCTCGGCGTGCCGGTGCACACCGCACACGACCGTGCCTCGCTGGAAGACCTGCTCGAGCTGCTCTCGGCCAAGAAGATGGTGCTGATCGACACCGCCGGCATGGCGCAGCGCGACAGCCGCACCCGCGAGCTGCTGGACATGCTGCAGCACCGCGCGATCCAGAAGCTGCTGGTCGTCAACGCCGCCTCGCAGGGCGAGACCATCGAGGACGTGCTGATCGCCTACCGTGCCGCCAGCTGCGCCGGCGTGGTGCTGTCCAAGCTCGACGAGGCGGTCAAGCTCGGCCCCGCGCTCGACGCGCTGATCCGCCACAAGCTGAAGGTCGTCGGCGTGGCCAACGGCCAGCGCGTGCCGGAGGACTGGCACCGCCTGTCGGCCAACGCGCTGGTGCACCGCGCGCTGCGCGGCGGCGGCAGCACGGCCTACAAGTTCGATGCCGGCGACGTCAACCTCGTCTTCACCTCGCCGCGCGCCGGCGCGCTGCACGCCGCCGCTCTCTGAACCCCTTCCAAGACCCCGGAACAAGCTCTCGATGCGCGACTTCGCCTCGTCACCGATGCCGCTGGACCAGGCCCACGGCCTGCGCCGCCTGTTCGCCCGCCAGCGCGTGACCACCGTGCCGGTGGTCTCCAACCCGCACGTGGGCTTCGGCGGGATCATGCTGGAGCGGCTGTGCGCCGCCTTTGGCGAGCACGGCCTGCACGTGCTGGTGGTGGATGCCTCCGAGCGGGCGAACGCCGCCTCGGAGCGTGCGCTGGTGGACCTGGCCGACGCGATCGAGCCGCTGTCCGCGCAGGTGAGCTACCTCGCCGCGCGCGGGCTGCCGATCCGCTACGTCGACGCGACCGGCTCGACCGCCCCCTTCCTGCGCGCGCTCGGCGAGGCCGCGCCGCGCGCCGAGGTGGTGCTGGTGCATGCGCCGGCCGGCGACCTGTGCCGCCTGTTCGCGCGCAGCGCCGCGCTGGCGCGCGCCGGCGGCGACGACGCGGCCGCGCCGCGGCCGCTGCTGCTGGCCGACGACCGGCCGGCGAGCGTGACCCACGCCTACGCGGCGATGAAGCTGCTGACGCAGCGCGCCGGCCTGGTGGTGCACGAGCTGCTGCTCGGCGCGGCGCCGAACTCGCCGCGCGCCGAACGCATCGCGATGCAGCTGGCCACCTGCGCCGACGACTTCCTCGGCGCGGTGCTGCGCGACTGGGTGCAGCTCGACCCGGCCACGCACGCCACCGAGCCGGCCAGCGAGGCGCTGCGCCGCCTGGTGCGCGAGCGCCTGGGCGCCCAGGCCGCCGAGTTGCCCTGCTACGTGGACCGCCCGCCGCTGCGCGCGGACCGCCACGCCGCGATGAACTGAGAAGAATCCAGGGAGCACGCGATGTACACCGCCAAGGGACGGCTGGACCTGAACTCGATGCTGGAGCAGTACAGCCCGCTGGTGCGCCGCCTGGCGCACCAGATGATCGCCAAGTTGCCGGCCAACGTGGAGATCGACGACCTGATCCAGGTCGGCATGATTGGCCTGGCGGACGCGCTGTCGCGCTTCGACGAGGCGCAGGGCGTGCAGTTCGAGACCTTCGCGACGCAGCGCATCCGCGGCGCGATGCTCGACGAGCTGCGCGGCAACGACCACCTGTCGCGCGGCACGCGCAAGCAGCAGCGCTCCATCGAATCGGCCGTGCACAAGCTCGAGCAGAAGCTCGGCCGGGCGCCCGCCGAGAGCGAGATCGCGCGCGAGATGGGCCTCTCGCTGGCCGAGTACCAGGAGCTGCTCGGCAAGGTGCGCGGCACCCAGCTCGTCTACCTGGAGGACATGTCGGGCGACGACGGCGACAACGACTACCTCGACCGCCATGTCGCCGACGAACAGGCCAACCCGCTCGCCCAGCTGCAGGACCACCGCATGCGCGCCGCGCTGGTGGAGGCCATCAAGCAGCTGCCCGAGCGCGAGCAGTACGTGATGTCGATGTACTACGAGCACGACATGAACCTGAAGGAGATCGCGGCGGTGCTGAAGGTCACCGAGTCGCGTGTCTGCCAGTTGCACAGCCAGTCGATCGCGCGCCTGCGCGTGAAGCTGCGCGAGTACTGAGATCGGTGCGGCCGGACCGGCCGCGTTTACTCAATCACCCACAGGAGGGGCACGATGTTCGCAGTCTTGCGTCGTCCCGCGGCCGCCACCCCGGTGGACGCGGAGTCGTCGACACGGCAGGAAGCCGACCAGGGGCGGCTGCAGCAGGCGATCCAGGCGATTGCCGGCCACGCCAGCTCGATGGGCCGCGAGGCCGCCGAGGTGCGCGGCGTGATCGAGGACACCACGAAGGCGGCGCACCGCAGCGCCGAGGCCGTCTCGGCGCTGGCGCGCCAGGTCGAGCAGATCACCCAGTCGCAGCAGGGCATCGTCTCGATGACGCAGGGCAGCCACGCCGCGGTCGCGCGTGCGCGCGACGCGGTCGAGGGCGTGGGCCGCGAGGTCACGGCGATCGTCGGCACGCTGCGGGAGGTGGCGCAGGCCGCCGGCGGCATCACGCAGATCGCGTTGCAGACACGCCTGGTCGCGTTCAACGCCTCGGTGGAGGCCAAGCGCGCAGGCGAAGCCGGGCGCGGCTTCGGCGTCGTCGCCGACGCCGTCAAGGACCTGGCCGCGCAGGTGGAGGACTCGTCCAAGCGCATCATGGCCACGGTGGCGGAGCTGAACACGCGTATCGAGGCGCTGGCCGGCGAGATCCGGGCCGATGCCGCCGATGCGTCGCAGGGCGCCTTCCACCGTGCGCTGGCCGATGTCGAGGGCGGCGTCGCACGCATCGGCGAGGCCGCCGGCGCGAGCCGCGGCATCTGCGCCGAACTGAACCAGCGCATGGGCGGCATCGAGAGCGAGATGCACGCCACCGGCAGCGCGCTGGACGCGGCGATGAAGCGCAGCGAGGCGTTCCTGACGATCTCCGAGCAGATGATCGAGACGGTCGCCGAGTGCGGCGTCGAGACCGAGGACACGCCCTTCATCCGCGCCGTGCAGCAGGCGGCCGGCGAGATCGCCGCGCTGCTCGAGGGGGCGCTCGCGCGACGCGAGGCGACGCTCGACCAGCTGTTCGACGAGCAGTACCGCAGCCTGCCGGGCAGCAACCCGGCGCAGCACGAGACCCGATTCGTCGCGCTGGCCGACCGGCTGTTCCCGGCGGTGCAGGAGCGCATGCTGGAGTTCTCGCCCAAGGTGGTGTTCTGCATCGCGGTGGACCGCAACGGCTACGTCGCCACCCACAACCGCAAGTACTGCCAGCCGCAGCGCCCGGGCGACGCGACCTGGAACACCGCCAACAGCCGCTGGCGCCGCATCTTCAACGACCGCACCGGGCTCGCGTCGGCGCGCAACACGCACCCCTTCCTGCTGCAGACCTACCGGCGCGACATGGGCGGCGGCAAGTTCGTGGTGATGAAGGAGGCCGCCGCGCCGATCGTGGTGGCGGGCCGGCACTGGGGCGGGCTGCGGCTCGCGTTCCACTTCTGATGCTGCGCTGGCCGCTGCCCGCGCTGGCCGCCTGGGCGGCCTGCTGGGCGGCCTTCGTGCTGCTGCAGCGCGCCGGGCTCGCGGCCGCGGGTGCGCTCGCGACCGCCACGCTGCTCGGCGCGGTGCTCGCGTGGCGCGCCGGCACGCGCTGGCGCCGGCTGTTCGTCGCGGCCGGTTTCCCGCTCTCGCTGGTGGCCTCCGGCGCGGCCGCGCTGCCGGCCTGGGCCTGGCTGCTGCCGCTCGCGCTGCTGCTGGCGCTCTACCCGCGGGGCGCGTGGCGTGATGCACCGCTGTTCCCGACGCCGCGCGGCGCGCTGGCCGGCCTGGCCGAGCGCGTGCCGCTGCGCGACGGCGCCTGCGTGATCGACGCCGGCTGCGGCCTCGGCGACGGGCTGCTCGAGCTGCGCCGCGTCTACCCGCAGGCCCGGCTGCTCGGCCTCGAGTGGAGCTGGCCGCTGCGCCTGGCCTGTGCGCTGCGCTGCCGCTTCGCCCGCGTGCGCCGCGCCGACATGTGGGCCGCCGACTGGTCCGGTGCCGACCTGGTGTTCCTGTTCCAGCGCCCCGAGAGCATGGCGCGTGCCTTCGACAAGGCGCAGCGCGAGCTGCGCGCCGGTGCCTGGCTCGCCAGCCTCGAGTTCGCGGTGCCCGGCGTCGCCGCGCAGGCACGGCTGGAGGCCGTGCCGGGCAAGCCGGTGTGGCTCTACCGCGTCGCCGCGGCCGTATAGCGTCCTAGCAGCCCTTCCAGAGCCGCGCCAGCAGCGTCTTGCGGTCGACCTCGTCGCCGGCCAGGTCCATCAGCGCGGCGTAGAACTGCTCGCGCGTGCCCGCCACCGCCGCGGCGCGCTTGACGATCAGGCCGGCGAGCGGGCCGATCTCCTCGGCCAGCAGCGTGCGGGCCTGCGCCACGACCTCCGGTGCCATCGGCGTGCTGCCGAGCACCGGCAGCGGGCGCGATGGCACGCTGCGCGGTGCTGCCGGCGCGGCCGGGAAGCGCTGCGCGGCGCGGGCGAGGAAACCGGGGCGCTCGTCCTCGTCGAGGGCCTGGCGCGCCACGTGGGCGATCAGTGCCGGCAGGTCGTGGCAGCTGCGCGCCGCGTCGCGCAGCACCAGGCGCGCCACCGGGCCGAGCAGCGGCAGCAGCAGGGCCTCGAGCGTGTCGAGCGCGGCCCGGTCGATGCCCGGCAGCGAGGGCAGCGAGGGTGCGCTCGGCACGGTCGGGCGCGGCAGCACCTGGGTGGCCGGCTGCGGGCGCGTGCGGCGCAGCGTCAGCAGCGTGTCGACCGAGAGCGTCGGGCGGATCGGCCGGTCGGCCGCGGCCAGCAGCGCCTCGCGCATCAGCGCGGCGCTGGCGTAGCGGTCGGCCGGCCGCTTGGCCAGGGCGCGCTGCACGACCGCATCGAAGCGCGCCGGCACCGCGGGCTGCAAGCCCAGCGTCGACGGCAGCGGCGGATGCTGGTGCAGCACCTGGTACATCACCGCGCTGCTGCTGCCGCGAAACGGCGGCGCGCCGGTCAGCAGCTCGTACATCAGCACGCCGCAGGAGAACAGGTCCACGCGCTGGTCGGGGGCCTCGTCGGTGTAGCGCTCCGGCGCCATGTAGCCCGGCGAGCCGAGCACGGTGGTGTGGTGCGTGCGGTCGGCCGAGTCGATGCGGGCGATGCCGAAATCGCTCACCTTCAGCCGGCCGTCGGGCGTGATCAGCAGGTTGGCCGGCTTGATGTCGCGGTGCCACACGCCCTGCGCGTGGGCGCAGTCGAGCGCGTCGAGCAGCTGCAGCATCAGGCTCAGCGCGTCGTCCAGCGGCAGGCGCGGCGTGTGGCGCGACAGCTCCAGCAGCGACACGCCGTCGACGAACTCCATCGCGATGTAGCGTTCGTGCGCCGTCTCGCCGTACTCGTAGACCGAGACGATGTTCGGATGGCACAGCCGCCCGGCAGCCTGGGCCTCGATGCGAAAGCGCATTGCCGCGGCCAGGTCGTGTGCGCCGGGCGCGAGCAGCGGCGCGCGGATCGCCTTGACCGCCACCGGCCGGTGGATGAGCGGATCGACCGCCTTGTAGACGATGCCCATCGCGCCCTCGCCGAGCACATGCGACAGCACGTACTTGCCGAGCTGGCGCGGCGCCGGGGCCTGCGCCTGCGGCGACTCGGGCGCGAAGTCGATCGGCCGTGCGCTCATGCCGATCTCCGCCGGGTCGTCCCAAGGAGGTCGGTCGCCCCCTCGGGGGGCCGCGAACGCAGTGAGCGCGGGGCCGTCATGAAGGCGCACCTTCGAGCATCCGCATCGCCTGCACCAGGCTCTTGCGCATGCGGCTGAACGACAGGGCCAGGCGGCCGATCTCGTCGCGCGCCAGCGTGCCGAAGGGCGGGGCGTTCATCTCGCCCAGGCTCACGCGGTCGGCCAGGCGCGACAGCTGCGTGACCGGGCGGATCACCAGCCACCACAGCATCGCGTTCAGCGCTGCCGCGATGGCCACGAACACGGCCGCGAGCATGCCCATGAACAGCGCCCAGGCCGCATGCGCACGCGCCAGCGGCACCGCCATCGGCACCGAGACCATCTGTGCGCCGACGATCTCGCCGTGCTGCCAGCCGAAGCCGTTGGCCGGGCCGTACTTCTCCACCAGCGTGCGCGGCGCCGCCTCCACGGTGCTGTGGCAGCGCAGGCAGGCGGCGTCGGCGATCTTGATCGGCCGGGCGATGTAGAGCGAGCGGCCGCTGGGGGTGTCGCGCTGGCCGACGAACTCGGCGGTCTCCGGCGCCTTGCGGAACTCGGCGATCACGTCGGCTTCCCACTCGACCGCCCGGTCACGCGGGTTGGTCGGGTTCAGTGTCGCCTCCTTGTAGCTGTACTCGGGGTGGTTCTTCTGCAGCGTGGCGATCACCTCGGTGGCCGAGAAGGCCGGCACGGATTGCGGCAGGAAGGCGTACTTCATCTGCGTCTCCAGCAGCGGTGCGATCTGCTTGGAGGTGTAGCTGCGCACCGCCAGCGCCTTCTCGAGCAGGAAGCGCGCGTGCTGCAGCACCTCCTCCTGCGCATGGCGCTCGAGCATCTGGCGCGTCATCACGCCGGCAACGCCCAGGCCGAGCAGGAACACCAGCACGAACACCAGGTTGAACTTGACCAGCAGCTTCATCGTCACTCCTTCAGATCTGCCGCCGGCTGCGAGGCGGCTGGCTCGGCGCGCCGCGCGACCGCCACGGCCACCGTTGACACCGACACCGCTGCCACGACCGGCCGGGGCCGGTACTTCTCCGGGAACAGCGTGCGGTCCCATTCGGGATGCGAGCGCAGCTCCGCCACCAGCGCGCGGCGGAAGGCCGGGTCGCGGGCGCGTGCCGCGAAGCGCGGCACGAACGCGGCGCGCAGCGGCGGCTCGCCGTTCAGCCAGGCCGCGAGCTCGGCATAGGCCGGCTCCTCGGCCGGGCCCGGCGCCGCGGGCGAGGCCGCGAAGCGAGCGCTGCGGCGTGGCAGCGGGTCGGTGAAGCCGCGCGGCAGGCCCTCGAGCAGGTCGGCCGGCGGGCGCTTGTACACACTGCCGGTGCCGCCGTCGCGGCGCACCCAGGCATCGCCGTCGCGCAGCGTGTCGCGTTCGAGTTCGACCCGGCCGGCCTCGGCGAACACGAGCATCGAGCGCCCCGTCACGCGCACGACGGCGTGGCCGGCCACGCGCGCGAGGTCACCCTGCGGCGTGGCGATGCCGGTGGCCTCCGCGGCGCCGACCTTGAGCCAGCCGCGCAGCAGGTACAGCAGCGCCGCGCGCGGGCCGGGCAGTGCCTGCGGGCGCAGCAGCAGTTCGGTCTCGGGGCCGAGGTCCAGCGTCGTGTCGTCGGCCAGCTCGAGCCGGGCCAGCCGCGTGCCGGAGCCGCTGCGCACGATGTCGTCGGCCTGCAGCGCCACGCCCTCGCCGGCGGCCAGGCGCTGGCTGCCGCGCAGCAGCGCGAGCGCGCCGCCGTCGACGATGGTCACCACCCCGAGCGGCGCCGCGCCGGCGAGCGCGGGCAGCAGCGCGACCAGGGTCGCGGCGGCGTGCAGCAGGCGGCGCAGGCGCATGGGTTCTCCGGCACTCGGTGGATCGTGTGGGGGTCGATTCAGGATAGGTTTCGGGGTCGGCCGCGGCTTCGTCCAGAATGGGGACCCGGCGGCTTCGATCTGGGGGGCCGATCTAGGGTGACGACTCGAGAAATCGCATGGCCCGTCCCGTCCCGACCGAAGCGCAGGTGCGCATCGACCTCGCCGCGGCCTACCGCCTCGCCGCGCAGCGCGGCTGGGACGACACCATCTACACCCACCTTTCGGCCAGCGTGCCGGGCGAGCCGGGCTGCTACCTGATCAACCCGTTCGGCGCGCGCTTCGACGAGATCACCGCCTCCGGCCTGGTGAAGGTGAACCGGCGCGGCGAGGTGGTCGACGGCTCGGGCCGCGGCGTCAACCCGACCGGCTTCACCATCCACGGCGCGGTGCACGCGGCGCGCCCGGACGCGGCCTGCGTGATCCACCTGCATACGCCCTGGGGCGTGGCGCTGTCGATGCGCCCCGAGGGCCTGCTGCCGACCTCGCAGTTCGCGATGCGGCTGCACGGCCGGCTCGGCCGGCACGCCTACGAGGGCCTGGCGCTCGGCGAGGCCGAACAGCGCCGCCTGGTGGCCAACCTGGGTGCGCTCGACGGCCTGATCCTCGACAACCACGGCACGCTGACCGTCGGCCGCACCGTGGCCGAGGCCTGGATGCTGATGTACCTGCTCGAACGCGCCGCGCAGGCGCAGCTGGCCGCGATGGCCGCCGGCCCGGGTCTGCGCGTGGTGCCCGAGGAGATCGCCGCGCTGACGTACCGCCAGTGGGTCGGCGACGGCAGCGAGATCGACGGCGATCTCGAATGGCCCGCGCTGCTGCGCGGCCTGGACCGGACCTCTCCCGGCTACAAGGATTGAAGGAGCGACGCAGTGCCCACCATCCGGATCGAACTTTTCGAGGGCCGCACGGCCGAGCAGAAGCGCGCGCTGGCGCAGGAGATCACCGCTGCCTGCGTGAAGGTGCTGGGCGGCAGCGCCGACGGCGTCGACATCCTGTTCTTCGACATCAAGCGCCAGGACTGGTCCACCGGCGGTGTGCTCTGGTCCGACAAGGGCCAGCCGCCCAAGCCTTCGACCTGATCAGCCCAGCGCGGGCCAGAGCGCCGCGCAGACATGGCAGCCGCTGCCGGCCAGCACGAACAGGTGCCAGACGAAGTGGCCGAAGCGCAGCGAGGCGTCGAACATGAAGAACGCGCTGCCCAGCAGGTAGGCCAGCCCGCCGCCGAGCAACCAGGCGAGCGCGGACGGGTCCAGCGTGCGCAGGCCGGGCAGGGCCGCCAGCAGCGCCAACCAGCCGAGCAGGATGTAGACGCCGGTGGACAGGCGGCGGTTGGTCAAGCGCCGGTGCAGCTTGAGCCAGACCCCGGCCAGCGCCAGGCTCCACACCAGCGCGCAGGTGGCCACGCCCGCCGGGCCCTGCAGCAGCCCGAGCGTGAACGGCGAACTGCTGCCGGCGATGAAGACGAAGATCGCCGCATGGTCCACCGCACGCGCCCACTGCTTGGCGCGGCCGGGCGGCAGCGCGTGGTAGACCGTCGAGGCCAGGTACTGCAGCAGCATCGTGGCGCAGAACAGCGCCACGCCGATCATGCCGGGTGTGCCCGACTGGCGCTGGGCCGCCTCGGCCAGCATCGGCCAGGCCAGCAGCGCGAGCCCGATGCCCAGGCCGTGGCTGAGCGTGTTGGCCCATTCCTCGGCGCGCGACTGCACCCGGTCCGCGGCGGCCGGGATGCGCGTGAGAACGAGGCGCAGGTCCATGTCGCCAATGAACGCCCGTCGGGCGCGGCCGGCACTCCCGCGTTTGCAGGAACACCCGCAAGCGCGGGACGCTGATCGGCGACGACGACGAGGCACGCCCCAAGTCGCGTATCCGCCACGGGTTTTCCCCAGGCGCGATTGACGGATATTTGCCTACATTGCTTGTATGCAAGCTTGTGAGCAACACAGGCCGGCACCACCCCGCTGGAGAACCCCATGCCCAAGTTCCTGCGCTCCCTGTTCGGCCAGGTCGTGCTGGCCCTGATCGTCGGCGTTGCCGTCGGCCTGGCCGCGCCCGAGTTCGCCGTCAAGCTCAAGCCGCTCGGCGACGCCTTCATCAAGCTGATCAAGATGATCATCCCGGTGCTCGTGTTCTGCGTCGTCGTGCACGGCATCGCCGGCGCGGGCGACCTGAAGCGCGTCGGCCGGGTCGGCGTCAAGGCGCTGATCTACTTCGAGGTGGTGACGACGATCGCGCTGGCGCTCGGCCTGGTGCTGGCCTTCGTGTTCCAGCCTGGCGTGGGCATGAACGTCGACCCGAAGGCGCTGGACGCCAAGGCGATGAGCGCCTACGCGGAGAACGCCAGCAAGCTCACCGGCGGCGGCACGGTCGAGTTCCTGATGAAGCTGATCCCGAGCACGGTGGTCAACGCCTTCGCCACCGGCGACGTGCTGCAGGTGCTGCTGTTCGCCATCCTGTTCGGCATCGCGCTGGCGATGCTGGGCGAGCGCGGCGCGCCGGTGGCGAGCTTCATCGACACCCTCTCGCACGTGCTGTTCAAGACCATGGGCATCATCATCAAGTTCGCCCCGCTGGGCGTGCTCGGGGCGATCGCCTTCACGGTCGGCAAGTACGGCATCGGCTCGCTCAAGCAACTCGGCATGCTCGTGGTGCTGTTCTACGCCTCGGTGATCGTGTTCGTGTTCGTGGTGCTCGGCGCGATCATGCGGCTGTCGGGCTTCTCGATCCTCAAGCTGCTGAAGTACCTGCGCGAGGAACTGACGGTCGTGTTCGCCACCACCTCGAGCGACAGCGTGCTGCCGCAGATCATGTCCAAGCTCAAGCGCATGGGCATCCGCGACAGCACCGTCGGCCTCGTCATCCCGACCGGCTACTCGTTCAACCTCGACGCGTTCTCGATCTACATCACGCTGGCGGCCGTGTTCATCGCGCAGGCGACCAACACGCCGATCACGATGACCGACCTGCTCACCATCCTGGCGATCTCGCTGGTCACGAGCAAGGGTGCGCACGGCGTGCCGGGCTCGGCAATCGTGGTGCTGGCCGCCACGCTGCAGGCCATCCCCGCGATCCCCGCGATCGGCCTGGTGCTGGTGCTGTCGGTCGACTGGTTCATGGGCATCGCCCGCGCGCTCGGCAACCTGATCGGCAACTGCGTGGCCACCGTCGCGGTGGCGGCCTGGGAAGGCGACATCGACCGCCAGCGCGCCCATGCGGTGCTCAACGGCGAGCCGGTGCCGCCCACCGAGGACGACGCCGACGTGGCCGAGGCGCCGATCGCCGTGCCGGCCCGGGCCTGAGCGGGCGCTACAGTCGCGCGCCATGGCCACCCAGACCGAGATCGCCCAGCGTGTCGTCGAATCCATCCTGGCGCAGAAGCTCGCGCCGGGCGAGCGGCTGGGCGAGCAGGAGCTGGCCGACCTGTTCGGCGTGAGCCGCACGCTGGTGCGCGAGGCGCTGATGCAGCTGCAGGCACGTGGCTTCGTCGAGGTGCGCACGCGCAAGGGCTGGTACGTGGTCGAGCCCTCGGTCGAGGAGGCGCGCGACGCCTTCGCGGCCCGCCGCGCGGTGGAGTCCGGCCTGCTGCGCCAGGCCGGCGGCGAGCTGGAGGGCAAGCCGCTGCAGGCGGTGGTACGCCGGCTGCGCCAGCACATCCAGGAGGAACAGGCCGCGATCGACGGTGCCGATGCGGCCACGCGTGCCTTCCTGCTGGCCGACTTCCACGTCTGCCTGGCCGAGTGCCTCGGCCACAAGCTGCTGTCGGACATGCTGCGCGACCTGACCGCGCGCACCACGCTGGTCGCCACGCTGTACCAGTCGACCCACGACGCGCGCGCCTCCTGCGCCGACCACGAGCGCATCGTCGAGGCGATCGAACGCGGCCAGCTGGAGCACGCCGCCGCGCTGATGCTCGACCACATCGGCAACGTCGAGGACGCGCTCGACCACTCGGCCGCCGAATCGGCCGATGCGCGCGCGAAGCTGCGGGCCACGCTGGCGCCGCTGCGGATGGGCCGCTGACCTTCCGCGCGCCGCCGGCGCTCGCCAAGCGGCGCGGGACCTGCTTCAATGCGCCATGGCGGCGACGCGGCGCGTGGCACTGGTCTACCCCGGCGACCGATCGGCACGCGATCGCGCCGATCGGGCCGCGAGCCGGTTTGCCGCGCTGTTCGACGCCTTGGAAGCGGCCGGGGTGGCGGCCGAGCCCGCCGTCTGGCACGACGACTTCGCCGACGAGGTGGCGGCCCAGCTGCAACGGGTGCAGGCCGTGCTGGTGTGGTGCAACCCGATCGAGGACGGACGCCGGCGCGATCGGCTCGACGCGGTGCTGCGCATGCTCGCCGCGCAGGGCCTCTGCGTCAGCGCGCACCCGGAGGCGGTGCTGCGGCTGGGTACCAAGGACGTGCTCTTCGAGACGCGCGATCTGCCGTTCGGCAGCGACGTGCACCGCGTCGAGAGCCTCGGCCAGCTCGAGGCGGAACTGCCTCGGCGCCTGCGCTCCGGTGCGCGGGTGCTGAAGCAGTACCGGGGCCACAGCGGCATCGGCGTGTGGCGCATCGAGGCCTCCGGCAGCGACAGGCTGCGCGTCCGGCATGCGCAGCGCGGCAGCGTCGAACAGACCATGGGCTGGCCCGAACTGCGGGCCACGCTGGCGCCGTACTTCGCCGCCGAGGCCGGCGGGCACATGATCGATCAGGCCTGGCAGCCGCGGCTGGCCGAGGGCATGGTCCGGGCCTACCTGGTCGGCGACCGCGTCGCCGGCTTCGGCCACCAGGCCGTCAATGCCCTGCATCCCGCCGAGCCTCAACCCGGCCCGCGCCTCTACCACGGCCCCGCTCTGGCGGCCTTCCAGGGCCTGCGCGAGCAGCTGGAATCGGGCTGGATCACGCAGCTGCGCGAACGGGTCGGGCTGGCCGAGCAGCACCTGCCGCTGCTGTGGGACTGCGACTTCATGCCCGGCGAGCCGAGCGGCGCCGGGCCCGAGCGCCACGTGCTGTGCGAGATCAACGTGAGCAGCGTGTCGCCGTTCCCGCCTTCGTGCATCACGCCGCTGGTGGAGGCGCTGCTGCGCAGACTGCCCGCATAGGCCTCAGACCGGCCCCGTTCTCGCAGGCGCGCTCATCGTTCGACCGGCCCCGCCGCGGGCACGACCTGCCGGAAGGTGGACGGCACCGGCGCCGGCGCCTGCGCGGCGCCGGGCGCGGGCAGGGGGACCGCCGCGACGCCGCGCGGTCCGACGACGAACAGGCTGGCGTTGCCGGCCGCAACGCGCAGGGCCGCAGGGTGCTCGCAGGTCTCGGAGGCGGCCAGGGGCGCCGTGCAGCCCACCGCGTCGGGCAGCGCGATCGTCGCCAGCAGCGCAGGGCGGGCGTTCAAGGCGGCGGGCACGCTGAACAGCAGCACCTGTGCGTCGCGGGCGCGCGGCCCCGTCGCCTCGTCGGCGATGCGGTAGGCGTACACGGCGACCCTCTCGCCGCCGCCGGTGACCGCATAGCCGCCGGCCACCAGGCCCGGCGGCAGCAGCGTCGGGAGACGCGCCACCGACGTGCCGGAGCGCAGCAGCAGGCCGTCGTCGCGCACCAGCACCTTGCCGCTGTTGTCCAGGCCGACGATAGAGCGGCCGGCAGGCAGCCGGGCGAGTTCCTGACGCTGCGCCACGATGCCGCGATAGGCCAGCGTCAACCCACCGGGGTGCGACAGGGCCAGCGTCGCGCCGCTCTCGCTGCGCGCGATCGAGGCGCCGTTCGGCGCGACCGAGCTGTCCTGCAGGTACGGCGAACCGGGGTCGCCGAAACACGGCCCGCGGCTCACATCGGCGGCGAACTCGCCGGTCCCGGGGCATCCGGCCAGCCAGGCGACGCCGTGCCCCGTGAAGTTGCGGGCCGGCACCACGCTGGCCAGGGCCCGTCCGTCCGCCGCGTAGGCGAAGGCGCCTGCGAACGGCGACGCGGTCGTGTCGAACGCCTCGATCGAGTCGGCCGGCAAGGGACCGCGCCGCCGCGTGGCCAGCGTCACCGGGTCGAGGGCGAGCACCGCACCCGGGACGGTGGCGAACACGCCGGACTCGTCCGGCGCAAAGGCGGCATCGATCACCCCGGCAACGTCCTGCCGCTCCGGTGCGCCCCAGGCGCCATTGCCGAGCGGCCAGCGCCACACGGCGTCGTTTCCGGCGAACACCAGCGCGCGGCCGTTCGGCGCGAAGCTCGGGGGGCGATACGTCCCGAGCGGAAGCACCGCATGGCCGAGGGGCACGCGCAGCGCGCCCACCGAGGGCAGCGTGACGGAGGTGGGCCGCAGCGTCGACGCGGTGCCGATCGTGACCGCCTGGCCGGGAACGATGTCGCCCAGCGTCACGGCCAGCAGCGGCACCGATCCGATGAAGCGCGAATCCTCCTCGATCGCCGCCGACTGCAGCGTTGCCCCGCTGACGGAGAGCACGCCGGCACGAAGCAGCTCGCTCTCGCGGCGCACCTGGCCGTGCAGGTAGACCTTGGCGCGGCCGCCGACGAGCACACCCGGCGAGGCCATGTCGAAGCGCGGGACGAAGTTGCGGACCACGACCGGCACCTCGACCGGCAGGGTGCCCGGGCGCTCCAGCGCGAGTGTCAGCCGCGCTTCGTGATCGACGCCCTCGCGCGCCAGCACCGACGCATCGATGCGGTAGCTCAGGGCGTCGATGCCGGTGGTGCCGGCGTCGCGCAGCACCTGCAGCCAGGGCTGGTCGGAACGCGCGGTCCAGCGCACCGCCGTGCCGTCGATGGCGTCGACCATCGTGCTGCGCTCGAGACCGGCCGCGGTGGTGGTGGCGCTGACGAGCAGGCTCAGGTCGGGGCTGCCCAGCCTCAGCGGCGCATCGACGTACACGCTGATCGACACGCCGGCCGCGCCGCCGTGGTCGCCCGCGCTCACGAGGTAGCCGGCGAAGTAGCCGCTTTGCCCCGAGTTCGGCGGCGCACCCGGCGCGAGGTTGGCGGTGTCCACCGTGAACTCGTATTCGTCGTTGCCGAGGCTGCGCAGGTCGCGCACCACGCCAGCGTCGGCTCTGACGAGCTGCACCGGATCCAGCGCGTCGGTCCAGGTGGGGCGTTCGACCTTGAACCGGTAGGTCGCCTGCGTGCCCTGCGCCAGGCGCAGGTCGAACTGGCTCGGCACCACCTGCAGCGGCTGTTCGCCCCCGGGCGGCGGCGCCACCTCGTAGTGCAGGTCGACGCCGGCCCGGTACCGCTCGTCGGCGCTGCCGGCCAGTTCCACCCGCGCGGTGTAGACGCCCGCGGGCAACTGGCGCGTCTGCACGACGAGCCGGTCGCCCTGGATCTCGACCGCGAACGCGTCCCGATGGCCTTGCACGTCGACGCTGACGGTGCCGGCCCGGGCCGGCAGGACCGCCGCCAGCGACTGCACCGGCGCCGGGTCGCGTCCGACCCGGTGCATCGGCTGCGGCGGCTGCACCTTGATCTGCTCGAGCACCTCGTAGCGCAGCGGCAGCAGGAACGGGCTGCCGGGCAGCTCGCTCGTGCACTGCACGTCGGCGCAGGCCATCACGTACACATCGCTGGTGTGCACGCCCGGCTTGAGATCGGACGACAGGCGCAAGGTGGCATACAGCGAATTGCCGCCGACGCTGACCTCGCCGTCGACCACCAGCCGTTCCGGCTCCGCCACCCCGAGGAAGAGCGACGACCGGCCGCCCGGATCGAAGCTGGCGACGAACCTGGCCTCCGCCTCGAAGCCCTCGATCGAGGTGACCGACAGCGTCTGCGGCTCGAAGGTCATCGACACCGGGGTCGTGTCGTCCTGCCCGCCGCCACCACCGCCACCACCACCGCAGGCCGTCATCAGGCCCGTGACCAGCACGAGCACGATCCGGCGCCACTCGCAGACGCTTCCCAACCCACCCATTCTCGGGCCCTCCCAGGCGAGCCCGCAGCATAGTGCAGGCGCGGGCGGGAGTGCCGCGCCGCCGTGCACGTGGCGCGCGCCGCACCCTCAGTGCCGGAAGAACGCCCGCTCCGCATAGGCCGCCACCGCCTCCGCCTCGGCGCGCGTCAGCACCGCGCGCCAGGCCGGCATCGAGGTGCCGGGCAGGCCGTCGAGGATGGTCTGCACGAGCCGCGCGCGCGGCATCGTCGCGGCGCTGTACTGCGTCAGGTCGCGCGCCTTCGGCTCCATGAACTGGCCGATCCAGTTGCGCCCGCTGCCGTCGGCCGCATGGCAGAAGGCGCAGTTGGCCTGGAACAGCGCCTCGCCGCGGCGCTGCTGGCGCGTCAGGCCGGCGAAGCGGGGCGCGACCTCGTGCATCGCGTACACGCTCGCGCTCGACACCGCGTCCACGGGCGGCGCGCTCGCCTGGCCGGGCACGAAGCCCAGGCGCGGGTACGACACCGGCCGCGCCGCCCAGGCCGGGCCGGGGTCGGTGGCGCGGCTGCGGTCGTGGCAGCTGATGCAGGCCGTGAGGAACAGGCGCCGGCCGCGCTGCTGGGCCGGGGACAACGTCTCGGCCGGCACGTCCAGCGCGATCTCGCCGCGGGCGAACGGGAACGCGGCGGCGTGGCGCGCATGGCCGGGCCAGCCGTTCTCGGGCGTGTGGTAGGCCGTGTTCGGCCGCCGCGCGAGCACGAACTCGCGCCGCACGAAGCCGGCCACCGCGTGCATCTCGGCCTCGCTCAGCAGCCCTTCGAACGAGGCCATCGCGCTGCCGGGCCGGCCGCTGCGCAGCGCGGCCACGATGCGCGCCTCGTCCAGCCCGCGCGCCGCGGTGAAGTCGCGGGGCGCCGGGTTCAGCATGGCCGCGGCCACCGTCTTCGCGTCGCCCGAGTAGCCGTGGCAGAAGTAGCAGCGAGCGTTGTAGACGCGCCGGCCGAGCTCGTGCGCGTCGCCCGCGTGCGCGAGCGACGCGGCGGCGGCCAGCAGCAGCGCGGCAACGCGCTTCATCGCCGGATGAAGGCCTGGAACACGTACTCGCTGACGTCGGCCATCTGCTGCGGCGTGGCCACCTGGCGCCAGGCCGGCATCTCGGTGCCGAGCCGCCCTTCCGAGACCGCGGCATAGAGCGCGAGCCGGTTGAAGCGCGCGCGGCTCGCCGTGGCGGTGAAGTCGCGCGGGCGCGGGCGGATGAAGTAGGCGCGCGGCCCGTTGCCGTCGCCCGCAAGGCCGTGGCAGGCGCTGCAGTTGGCCTTGTAAAAGACACCCCCGCGCTGCGCGTCTCCCGTCAGGCCGTTGGGGAGGCCGGCCGTCATGTCGACGGTGGCGGGAGTGGAAGCGGCGTCGGCCGCGCGGCCGCCATGGGCGCGCGTGCCGGAGATGCCCGGCGCCGGCAGCGCCGCGCGGTGCGGATCGGCCGGCGCGGCGCTGCCGCGCACGAAGCGCTCGAGCACATGGTCGGCCAGCACGGCGATGTCGGCCGTGCCGAGCTGCGACTGCCAGCCCACCATCGCCGTGCCGGGCCGGCCGTGGGTGATGGCCAGCACGATGCGCTCGCGCGTCAGCTCGCGCCGGCTCGCCTCGGAGGTGAAGTCGCGCGGCGGTGTCGACAACGAGCCGGAGGCGCGGCTGCGCCCGTCGCCGCGGTCGCCGTGGCAGACCGAACAGTAGTTGTGATAGAGCACCGCGCCGCGGTCCTCGGCGGCCTGCGCCAGCGTGGCGAAGGCGGCGAGCAGCGCCCAGGCCAGGCCAGCAAGGCATCGCAGCAGCATGTTCATCGTGCTGCGCCGTGCTGCAAGTTCTCTGCCATCGCGATGGCACATGGATTGCAGCCGGAGCCCGTCGATGCGCGCGGCACGGGGCCGGGCGCCGCCGCCTCCGAGAGGATCTCCGCATGAAACCGTTCGCCATTCCGGGAACGCTCGTTCTCGCTTTCGGCATCGCCGCCGCGCCCGCCGTGTTCGCGGCCGACGGCAAGGCCGTCTACGACAAGACCTGCTCGGTCTGCCATGCCAGCGGGGTGGCCAACGCGCCGAAGTTCGGCGACAAGGCCGCCTGGGCGCCGCGCATCGCCACCGGCAAGGACGCGCTGCTGAAGTCGGTGCTCAACGGCAAGGGCGCGATGCCGCCCAAGGCCGGCGCCGCCGACCTGAAGGACGACGACCTGAAGGCGGCGATCGACTACATGACGGCGGCCGCCAAGTGATGCCGGGGTGAGGACCATGCCGCTGCGCGCCGCCGTGGCCGCGCTGTGCGGGGCGCTGCTCGCCGCCCTGCTGGCCGCCTGCGCGCAGTCGCCGTCAGCGCCCGAGGGCCCGGCGCGGCCGCTGGTCTTCCCCGCGCCGCCGGACGAGCCGCGCTTCGTGTTCGAGCGCAGCATCCGCGGCAGCGCCGACATCCTGCCTGCCGAGGCGGCCAGCGAGCTGCGCCGCCTCGTCACCGGGGAGCAGGCCAGCGGCGAGCTGCTGTCCAAGCCCTATGCGGTGGCGGTGTGGCAGGGGCGCCTGTTCGTCTCCGACACCGTGGCGCGCTTCGTGCGCGTGTTCGACGTGCCGGCCGGGCGCCAGTACCGCATCGGCGAGGACGAAGGCCCGGGCCAGCTGATCAAGCCGATCGGCCTGGACGTCGATGCCGCCGGCCGGCTCTACGTGGCCGACATCGGTGCCAAGGCGGTGTTCGTCTACGGGCCGGACCGGAGCTTCCTGCGCCGCATCGGCGGCGAGCAGTGGTTCTCGCGCCTGTCGAGCGTGACGGTCGATCCGGCCGGGCAGCGCCTGTACGCCGTCGACATCGGCGGTGTGAGCTCCGAGAGCCACCAGGTGCGCGTGTTCGATGCCGTCAGCGGCGCGCACCTGATGGACATCGGCAAGCGCGGCAGCGGCCCGGGCGAGTTCAACCTGCCGCGCGACCTGGCGATCGGCCGCGACGGCCGGCTCTACGTGGTCGACGGCGGCAACTTCCGCGTCGTCGTGTTCGACCGCGACGGCCGCTACCTGCACAGCTTCGGCAGCGTGGGCAAGCAGTACGGCCAGTTCGCGCGGCCCAAGGAGATCGCGGTCGACCGCGAGGGCAACGTCTACGTGGTCGACAGCGCGTTCGGCAACTTCCAGATCTTCAGCCCCGACGGCGAGCTGCTGCTGTTCGTCGGCGACCGCTCCGAGCGCGACGGCCCGGCCAAGTACATGCTGCCCTCGGGCATCGCGGTCGACGAGGACGGCCGCGTCTACGTCGTCGACCAGTGGTACCGCCGCATCGACGTCTACCGCCCCGCGGCGCTGGCCGCGGGCGCCGGCCACTTCGCGCGCCGCGCGGCGCCGCGCTGATTTCCCGAAGCCGGGAATCGCGCTTCCCGGAAGCAGGAGCGCCGCGCCGTGTGCGCACGGCAAATCAAGGCCATGGCCGTCCGTGGCCAATGGCACAGAAGGTGCAGAACAGGGTTCGTCATGCGGGGCATTGGGGAGTGCCGGGCCTGACGAGCGTTCGGCTGTTCAACCAAGCGAAGGAAGAGAGGGACGAGATGCAACTCACATGGCACGGTCGCCCGCTGCGGCGCGGCACGACGTGGTCCGCATGGATCGCGGCGCTGCTGCTGGCCGTCTGCGGCGGCGCGTCGGCGGGGATCGCCGACACCAAGCACAACCTCGGTTCCGGGCCCGGCCCGGCGGGGCGCAACCAGACCAGCGACACGGCGGAGATCTGCGTGTTCTGCCACACGCCGCACGGCGGCGACGTGAACGCGCCGGCACCGCTGTGGAACAAGCGCCTGGGCGCCGCGGGCGCGCCACCCGGCGGCGGCAGCTACACCACCTACGACACGCTGCAGACGCCCTCGCTGGACGGCACGGTGGCCGCGGTCGGCTCGATCTCGATGGCCTGCCTCTCGTGCCACGACGGCACGCAGGCGATGGACAACATCATCAACGCGCCGGGCTCCGGCGGCGTCGTCGCCGACGGCGGCGGCAACGACGGCCGCGCCTTCACCTGGACCGGCAGCACGGTCAACGCCGCCGGGCGCATATCCGGCGGCGCGGCGCTGATCGGCACCGACCTGTCGAACGACCACCCGATCGGCATCCAGTACTGCGGCGGCGGCCTCACCGGCTCCGGCGCGGTGGTCTCGGGCACCTGCAACGACGGCGACTTCGTGCAGCCGCTGACCCAGACCATCAACAGCAACCAGGTGTTCTGGGTCGACACCGGCGGCGCCGGCAAGCAGCGCACCGACCTGCCGCTGTACGTGCGCGCCACCGGCGGGCTCGGGCCGATGGTCGAGTGCGCGAGCTGCCACGACCCGCACGTGTCCACCGGCCAGGCCGGGCCCACGGGCACCGGGCGCGTCGCGGGCGAGACCTTCCTGCGCATCTCGAATGCGTCCAGCGCGGTGTGCACCGCCTGCCACGTGAAGTAGCCGGAGGCGCACGATGAAGCGGGTGGCGCTGTTCGTTCTGTTCGCCGCGGCGGCGCTGCGCGTCGGCGTGGCGGCCGAGCCGGCGCCTGCGCCCGCGAAGCCCTTCGCGACCGTCGGCGACACGGTGATCGCCGCCGTCGACTACCAGCGTGCGCTGGCGGTCGCGATGCGCAAGAAGTACTACCACGCCAAGCCGCCCGAGGGCGAGCTGGCGCAGTTCCAGCGCGAGGTCGGCGACGAACTCGTCAACCGCGTGCTGCTGCTGGCCGAGGCGAAGCGCCGCGGCCTGCAGCCCGACCGCGCGCAGATCGACGCCGCGGTGGCCGGCTACGACCGGCAGTACGGCGGCAGCGCCACCTGGGCCGCGAGCCGCGAGAAGATGCTCGCCAACGTCGTGCCGCAGCTCGAGGCGCAGAGCCTGCTCGAGCGGCTGCAGCAGCAGGTGAAGGCCGTGCCCGAGCCCGCCGAGGCGCAGGCGCGTGCCTACTACGAGCAGCACCGCGACCTGTTCGTTGAGCCCGAGCAGGTCAAGCTCGGCGTAATCCTGCTAAAGGTGGACCCGAGCTCGCCGCAGGCGAAGTGGGATGCGGCCTGGGCCGAGGCGCGCGTGCTGCACGGCCGTCTCGTGGCCGGGGCCGATTTCGCGGGCCTCGCGAAGCTGCACTCGGGCGACCGCTCGGCCGCCAGCGGCGGCGCGATGGACTACACGCACCGCGGCATGCTGCCGGAGGCGGTGCATGGCGTGGTCGATGCGCTGCAGCCGGGCCAGCTGGCCGCGCCGGTGCAGCTGCTCGAAGGCATCGCGATCCTGCGCCTGGACGGCCGCAAGCCGGCGCAGCAGCGCCGCTTCGACGAGGTGCGCCAGCGCGCCGCCGACCTGTGGCAGCGCGACGAGGGCGAGGCGCGCTGGAAGGCGCTGATCGCGACGCTGCGCCGCGGCACGACCATCCGCATCGACGAAAGCCACTATGCGCCGCTGCGCGCCCCGGCCGAGAAGGCGCGCGCCGGCTGAGCCGCCCCGGCGGCCGGCGCAGACCCCCGGAGTTCGCGGCGTGCGCGGCCCGACGTCCTCCTGGCGCCGCCGCGCGCGCCACCTCGTGCCGGTGATCGCGCCGGTCGCCGCCGCGCTGCTGCTGGCGCGCGCCGGCGGCGTGCAGGCCGCGGCCTTCCTGCCCGGCCCGGCCGAGCCCGACCCGCCCACCGGCGACACCACCAGCGCCGCGGCGGCCGAGCCGCTCAAGCACGGTGAGGGCTTCCGCTTCGAGTTCGCCCCCTGGCAGATCGGCGGCCTGGTCGCGCTGGACGGCCGCTGGCTGCGCCTGGAGGACGGCCTGCGAACCCGCCACGTCGCCCTGGTGACCGAGGTCGACTTCGCCAGCTGGCTGTGGCAGCCCTGGTTCGTGCAGGTGCGTGCCGGCATCGGCGGCCTGGTCGCGAGCGACCGCAGCGAGGGCGCCGGCAGCCAGGCCGACCGCTCGACCAGCGGCGCCGCCACCGGCCGGCTGGCGGTCTCGGTGTTCCCGCAGAGCCGCTTCCCGTTCGAGCTGCGCGCCGACGTGACCGACAGCCGCGCGCAGGGCGAGTCGCTCGGCGGCGACTACCGCGCGCAGCGCCTGAGCCTGACGCAGTCCTGGCGGCCGGAGACCGGCAACACGCAGCTGCAGTTCGTCGCCGAACGCAGCCGGCTCACCACCGCCGACGGTGCCGACGACACCGTCGACGCGCTGCGCGCCACCGCGCTGTGGCAGCGCGGCGCACACAGCGTCGACGGTGGGCTCGCCCTGACGCGCAACACCCGCAGCGACACCGGCGACGAGAGCCGCATCGACAGCCTGAACCTGCGCCACAGCTTCCAGGACGCGGCCGCGCTGCAGGTCGACACGCTGGCGAGCTGGAACGACGTGCAGCTGCGCGGCGCCGGCTTCCCGGCGTTCTCGACCGACATCCGCCAGCTCTCGAGCTTCGCCACCTGGCGGCCGCGCGAGGGCGACGCGCTCTACCGTGCCGGGCGCCCGCTGTACGTGACCGCCAGCGCGCGCTGGATGGACGCGGGCGTCGACACCGGCGAGGGCACGCAGCGCGCCCGCACGATGAACGGCGCACTCGGGCTGACGCAGGAGCTGTCGCGCCAGTGGCGCGTGTTCGCGGCCGGCTCGGGCACCGTGGTCGAGAACGGCAGCGCGCCGCGCACGGCCGCGCTCACCGGCAACCTCGGCGCGCAGTGGAGCGGCGACGCGCTGCCGATCGGCGCCTGGAGCTGGCAGCGCAATGCCGCGCTCACCGTCGGCGCCACGCGTGCCACCGGCACGCCGCTGCGCGAGACCGTGGCCGCGCAGGCCAGCCACGGCGTGGTGCGCGCCGTGCTGCTGGGCGAGGGCGAGAGCCTGGCGCTGAACGTCACGCAGGCGCTCGGCGTGCTGAGCGATTCGCAGACGCCCGCGGCCTCGCGCACGCTGGCGCATTCGGCGAGCCTGTACTGGCAGTCGGCCGCCGGCGGCAGCACCCAGAGCTACGCCGGCCTGACGCTGAGCGAATCGCGCACGCGGGCCGACGCCGACGGGCGCTTCCGCCTCGTCAACCTGCAGTTCAGCCGGCGCACGCAGATCGACCGGCACGCCAGCTGGTCGGGCGACCTGACGCTGCAGGCCACCTGCAGCGACAGCGAGCAGGTCGACGCGCTGACCGGCCTGCGCGGCACGCCCGAGTCGAGCTGGCAGCACTACGGCAGCGGCACGCTGAGCTACGAGCACCAGCGCGCCTTCGGCGTGCCGCGGCTGCGCTTCTCGGCGCTGCTGGCGGTCAACAGCGTGCAGTTCGAGCGCCGCGCGCTGGGCGACATCGACGCGCCGCGCGAGCGTGTCACCGAGTCGCTCGAGAACCGGCTCGACTACACGATCGGCCGCCTCGACGCGCGGCTGTCGGCACGCGTCGCGCGGGTCGAGGGCCGTGGCGTCGCGGCGCTGTTCCTGCGCGTGCAGCGGCGCTTCTGAATCCCCCTGGAGAACCCCGTGAAGTCCCTGACCCGATTGATCGTCGCGCTGCTCGTGGCGCTGGCCGGCGCCGGCCTGTGGCCGGGCCCGGCGCAGGCCGAGTACGGCGACGTCGTCATCAACAACTACTCCGACGCCGCCGGCATGCGGCCGGTGGTGTTCCCGCACTGGTTCCACCGCGTGCGCTTCCGCTGCAAGGTCTGCCATGCCGACCTGGGCTTCCAGTTCAAGGCCGGCGGCAACCAGATCAACATGCTGAAGATCATCGACGGCCAGTTCTGCGGCGCCTGCCACAACGGCGAGATCGCCTGGTCGGCCGAGAACTGCAACCTGTGCCACTCGGCGCTGCCGGGCACGACGACGCAGGTGCACGAGAGCACGCTGCAGAAGCTCGCGCCGCCGCCGCCCGCAGCGGGCGCCTCGGCCCCGGCCACGGCGAAGAAGTAGGAGTCCGACGATGCGACGCCTGTTGCTTGCCGCCGCCACCGCCGCCGCCTTGTGGTGGGCAGCGGCCGACGCCTTCGCCCAGAACCCGGCTGCCGGCAAGGCGGTCTACGAGGCCACCTGCGTGGGCTGCCACGGCACCGGCATCGCCGGCGCGCCGAAGTTCGGCGACGCGGCGCAATGGGCGCCGCGTGCCAAGGCCGGTCTGGACGCGCTGGTGAAGAACGCGATCGCCGGCACCGCCAAGGGCATGCCGCCCAAGGGCGGCCGCGCCGACCTGAGCGACGCGCAGATCCGCGCCGCCGTGCAGTACATGCTCGCCGCGGCCGGGCCGGCCCCCGCGCCCGCCGCCGCGGCCCCGGCCAGGCCGGCGGTCGCCGCCGCCAAGCCCGCGCCGGCCGCGGCCTCGGCACCCGCCGCGACCGCCGTTGCTGCCGCGCCGACACCGCCGCCGGTGATGACGCCGGCCCGCGCCGCGCCGACACCGGCGCCGAGCGCCGAGGTGAACGCCTTCAACCGCCTGCTCAAGCCGCTCGGCCGGGTCAACCGGCCGGCCGTCGAGTCGGGCATCCACGACCCGGCCAACGACATGACCTTGCAACTGCAGCCGCCGGCCACGGCGTTTGCCGCGCTGCCGCGCAGCAACGCCGGCAACCATGTCGACTGGGTCAAGGCGCTGGACGGCAAGGCGATCGCGCCGCGCTGGGACCGCAACGACCCGGCCGCCGCCGCCGTGGTGATGGACCTGAACATCGTGCGCGAGGTGAAGGGCTCGATGCCCGACGTGGTCTACCCGCACAAGCAGCACACCGAGTGGCTGGACTGCTCGAACTGCCACCCGGCGATCTTCGTGCCGCAGAAGGGTGCCAACCAGATCAGCATGGCCTCCATCCTGCTCGGCCAGAAGTGCGGCGTGTGCCACGGCAAGGTGGCCTTCCCGGTGTCGGAGTGCCGCTTGTGCCACTCGAAGAAGAAGTCGCTCGCCACCGCCGCGACGGAGGCGAAGCCGTGAGCGCGCATGGCCGCTCCAAAGCGCTCACACCGGAGCGCGATGAGCGCGGAGGTTGCCTTATGAGCGCGCATGGCCGCTCCAAAGCGCTCACACCGGAGCGCAATGAGCGCGGAGGTTGCCTTAGGAGCGCGGTGCCGGCCGCCGGGGCGCTGCTGGCGGCACTGCTCGCCGGCGCGGCCCAGGGGCACGACGAGGGCCTGCGCACGCAGGTCGAGCAGAAGATCCGCCTGTCGGCGACTCTCGTGGGCGACCGGGCCACCGCGCAGCGCATCGCCGCCAGCGGCCACGTGCAGGCGCTGGCGCACCTGGACGAAGGCCGGGTGCACCAGTCGCACGCCGAGGACCTGCTGGCGCGCGGCGACTACGCCGGCGCGCGCCAGGCGGCCGACGAGGCGCTGCGCAACCTCGGCATGGCGCGCCGCCTGGTGCCCGACGGCACGCTCAGGCTCGCGGCCGCGCGCGCCCGCCACGAGCAGCAGCTCGCCAGCGTCGAGCGCCTGGTCGACGCCTGGCGCGCGCGCGGCGGCGACGGCCAGTCGCTCACCGACCTCGCCGGCCTGCTCGGCCAGGCGCGTGCCGCGGCGCAGGAGCAGCGCTGGGACGAAGCCCAGCAACGCCTCGCGCAGGCCGAGCGGCTGCTGCTCGAGGGCCTGTCGCGCACGCTCGGCTCGACCACGCTCGACTACACGCTGCGGCCGTCCACGCCGGCCGAGGAGTTCCGGCAGGAGCTGGCGCGCCAGCGCGGCTTCGCCGAGCTGCTGCCGCTGGCGCTGCGCGACCTGAGGCCGCGCCCCGAGGCGGTGACGCTGGTCGAGCGCTACAGCGAGACCAGCCAGACGCTGCGCAGCCAGGCGCTGCAGCGCTTCGAACAGGGCGCCACCGAGGAGGCGCTGGTCCACATCCGCAGCGCGACGCTGTACCTGCAGCGTGCGCTGCAGGCGGCCGGCCTGGTCGTGCCGCCGCCCAACGGGAATCCGCCATGACACTGCGCCTCGCCCGGCTCGCCGCCGGCGCGTCCCTCCTCGTCGCGCTCGCCGGCATGGCCGCGCCCGCGCCGGACCAGGTCGAGCGGCGCCTGCAGTCGGTCGGCACGCTGATCGAATCGTCCTCGGCCGCCAGGCAGATCGACAGCAGCGGCGAGGCCGCCGCACGCGAGCGGCGCGATGCGGCGCGGCTGATCCACCGCGAGGCCGGCGCGGCGCTGGCGCGCGGCGATGCGGCCGCTGCGAACCAGCTGCTCGATGCGGCGGCGCGCGAGATGATGGCCGGCGTGCGCCTGGCCAAGCCCGAGCAGGTGGCCGCCGAGAAGGCGAAGCGCGATTTCGCCGCGCGCCTGGACAGCGCCCGCGCGCTGCTGGCCGCGCAGCAGCGCATCACGCAGGAGAAGTCCGCCGGTCGCGAGGCGCAGCAGGCCACGCGCGCGATCGAGCAGCAGATCGCCCAGGCGCAGGCGCTGGCCGCCCAGGACCGGCTCGACGACGCGCGCCCGGTGCTCGACCGGGCCTACCTGACCGCGCGGGTCTCGATCGAGTCGATGCGCCGCGGCGACACGCTGGTGCGCTCGCTGAGCTTCGCCAGCCCGCGCGAGGAATACGACTACGAGATCGACCGCAACGACACGCACCGCATGCTGATCCGGGTGCTGATGGCCGAGCGCAAGGAGGCGACGATGCCGGCGCCGATGCAGGCCGCGGTCGACCAGGCCGCCGCACTGCGTGCCGACGCCGAGGCGCAGGCGCGGCGCGGCGACCATGCCGCGGCGATCCGGCTGCTCGAGGACTCGACCCGCGAGCTGGTGCGGGCGATCCGCGCCGGCGGGCTCTACATTCCAGGTTGAGTGGCGTGCGATGGCTGCGCCGCCCCGCCGTGTACGTCGCCATGCTGGCCGCCGCGGCGAGCGCCGCGCCGCTGCCCTGGCTGCCGCTGGCGGCCGACGGCGTGCACGACCCGGCCGCCCCCGGCCTCGCGTTCCTGCAGCAGCCGGCCGAGGCGCTCGCGCCGCTGCCGCGCGACAGCGCCGGCAACCTGGTGCGCTGGGTGCAGGCGCTCGAGTCGGGCGCGATCGCGCCGCGCAGCACGCTGCTCGGCCACACGCCGGTGCGTGTGCTCGACCAGGACATCATCGTCTCCCGGTTCCGCTCCATGCCGGCGGTGAAGTTCCCGCACCGCCAGCACACGCATTGGCTGGACTGCAGCAACTGCCACCCGTTCCCCTTCGCGGACAAGGCCGGCGCGAACAAGCTCAGCATGGTCGCCATCCTGAACGGCGAGCAGTGCGGGCTGTGCCACGGCGCGGTGGCCTTCCCGCTGACCGAGTGCAACCGCTGCCACAGCGTCTCGAACGAGGCGCTCAAGCGCGAGGCGGCGAAGTGAAGCAGCTTGGCGTCGCACTGCTGCTCGCGCTGCTGCCGGTCGCCGCGCCGCTGGCCGAGTACGGCGACGTGGTGCTGAACAAGCGCTCCGAGGCCCATGGCGTGCGGCCGGTGGTGTTCCCGCACTGGTTCCATCGCATCCGCTACCGCTGCAAGGTCTGCCACGCCGAGCTCGGCTTCAGGATGCGCGCCGGCGCCAACGACGTGCTGATGAGCGACATCCTCGACGGCCGCTTCTGCGGCATGTGCCACAACGGCCAGATCGCCTGGGGCCCGGACCGCTGCGAGTTGTGCCACACCGGGCTGCCGGGCCGGCCCTCGGGCATCGTCGGCGGGGCGCAGACCTCGGGGCCGGGCCGATGGTGAGCCACGTGCGCCGCCGCCTGCTCGCCGGCCTCGGGCTGGCCGCGGCGGGCTGCGCCGACGAGCCGCTGCGCCCGGCCGCACCGCGCGGCGACGAGCCGCTGCTCACGCCCTGGCGCAACGTGATCGGCGGCTTCCTCGCCCCGCCCGCGCCGGCCTTCGGGCTGCCCGCGAAGCCCGGCAGCGGCGCGTTCGTCAAGTGGATCGCACCCGGCGCGATCGCGCTGCGCGGCATGGACCTGCTGGTGGCCGACCTGGCCAGCGGCCGGCTCTGGCGCGCCGACCTCGGCGCACAGACGATCAGCGCGATCGCCGGTGCGCCGGTCGGCCCCGGCACGGCACTCGCGCTCGGGCCCGACCTGTCGGCCTGGGTGCTCGACGTGCCGGCGCGCCAGCTGCTGCGCTTCGCACGCGACGGCCGGCTGCTGCAGACGCTGCGCACCGGGCCGGCCAGCCCGTCCGGCTTCGCGCTCGCCGACGGCGGCGCGAGCCTGCTGGTGGCCGACGCCGGGCTGGCGCAATGGAGCGAGCTGCGTCCGGTGGGCGCGCTCGCGACCACCGTGCTGCCGCGCGCCGGCGAGCGCCGCATCACCGGCAGCGACGCGATCGCCGCCGGGCGAGAGTCGGTCTACCTGCTGGACCGCGCGGCGGGGCGCGTGCACCGCGTGGCGCGCGACGGCCGCGTGCTGGCGAGCCTGGGCGAGGGTGTGCTGCAGCAGCCGGTGGCGCTGGCGGTGGATCGTGCCGAACGTGTGTTCGTCGCCGACGCGCAGGGCCCGGCCCTGCACGTGCTGAACACCGCACGGCCGGAAAGCGTCGCGGCCGAGGCGTTGCGTGTGCAGCAGATCGGCGCACTGGCGGTGGACGAGCGCACGCTGGCGCTGGCCGATCGCCTGCTCGGCCAGGTGCAGCTGTTCACGCTGCGGGCGGAGGCGGCGCGATGAAGGCCGCGCTGCGGCTCGTGTCGCTGGCCCTGGCGCTGGCCGGCTGCGCCAGCGACGGCATCGTGCGCGGGCGCCTGCACTACGGCCTGGCCGACGCGCCCGAGGGCGAGCGGCTGCTCTGGCCGCAACCGCCCGAGGTGCCGCGTTTCGCCTACACCGGCACGCTGACCGGCGAGCCCAACTTCCGGCCCGACGAGCCCACGACCGGCCGGCTCGAGGCCTTCGGCCGCTGGCTGGTCGGGCTCGACGGCCGCGGCCGGGCGCCGGTGGTGCTGCAGCGGCCCGCGGCGGTGACGGGCGACGAGCAGGGCCGGCTGTACGTCAGCGACACCAGCCGCCAGGCGGTGTTCGTGTTCGATGCGGCGCGCGGCGAGCTGCAGGTCTGGGAGCAGGCCGACGGCGTGCTGCGTTTCGTCGCCCCCGGCGGCCTCGCGAGCGCGCCGGGTGGCGGCGTGTACGTGGCCGACGCGGAGCTGGGCTTCGTCGCGCGGCTCGACGCCACCGGGCAGGCGCGCGCGGTGATCGGCCGCGGCGCGCTGCGGCGACCCACCGGCCTGGCGCGCGACGCGGCCGCCGGCCGGCTCTACGTGGCCGACACCGCGGCGCACGACATCAAGGTGTTCGACGAGGCCGGCACGCTGATCGAGACGCTGGGCCGGCGCGGCGAGGCGCCGGGCGAGTTCAACTTCCCGACCCACCTCGCGTTCGCCGCCGGCCGGCTGGTGGTGGCCGACACGCTGAACCAGCGTGTGCAGCTGCGCGGGGCCGACGGCGCCTGGCAGGTGATCGGCCGGCGCGGCCTGTTCGTGGGCGACCTGGTGCGGCCCAAGGGCGTGGCGCTCGACGCC
The DNA here is from genome assembly GCF_004011805.1 of Piscinibacter defluvii. GTDB lineage: Bacteria > Pseudomonadota > Gammaproteobacteria > Burkholderiales > Burkholderiaceae_C > Piscinibacter > Piscinibacter defluvii. Next base: position 34,302 of record NZ_RCHJ01000020.1, on the reverse strand, counting down.
GAGGGCCATGTCTACGTGGTCGAGTCCTACTACGACAGCCTGCTGGTGTTCTCGCCGCAGGGCGAGTTCCTGATGCCGATCGGCGGCACCGGCACCGCCACCGGCCGCTTCTACCTGCCCGCGGGCGTGTGGGTCGATGCGGCCAACCGCGTGCACGTGGCCGACATGTTCAACGGCCGCATCGTGCTGTTCCAGTTCCTGGGGGGCAGCTGATGCGCGGCTTTGCATTGCTGCTGGCGCTGGTCGCCGTGCTCGCCGGCACGCTGGTCGTGCGTGTCGCCGGGGCGCAGCGGGTGTCCGACGTGCGCGGCACGAAGCACAACCTGTCGATCGACGGGCCCGGCACGGTGAAGGCCGCGGCGGGCGGCACCAGCGAGGTCTGCGTGTTCTGCCACACGCCGCACGGCGCGAGCGCGCAGGACCAGGGCGGCGCGTCGCTGCGCGCGCCGCTGTGGAACCGGCGCATCCCGGCCGGGGCCACCTACACGCCCTACACCTCGAGCACGCTGGACGCGCAGAGCATCACCGACGCCCTGAACGCGCAGCCCGGCGGCAGCTCGAAACTGTGCCTGTCGTGCCACGACGGCACGCTGGCGATCGGCAATGTCAACGTGCTGAACGGCCGGCAGAACGTGAGCATCCCGATGGCCGGCACCGGCCCGGGCGGCACCATGCCGGCGGGCGAGGGCACGACGAGCGGCTTCACGCGCTACCTCGGCACCGACCTGCGCAACGACCACCCGATCTCGCTCACCTACGACAGCGCGCTCGCCACGCGCGACGGCGAGCTGCGCACGCTCGACGGCGCGCAGCGCCACCCGGCCGGCAGCGGCAGCGTGATCGGGCTGCGCGCACCCGGCGTCAAGCCGCTGCTGCCGCTCGAGCCCACGGGCGCCAACGGGGCCGGCCAGGTGCAGTGCGCCACCTGCCACGACCCGCACCTGCGCGAACTCGACGCGAGCCAGGGCAACGCCAAGTTCCTGCGCGCGCCGCGTTTCCAGCAGGCCGCGCCGACGGCCGTGCACAACCCTCAGACCGACATCGTCTGCGTGGCCTGCCACGACAAGAACGGCGGCTTCGGCGTGTGGGCCTATTCGGCCCATGCACGGCCCGAGGTGGCCGACGAGACCTACCTCGCCGGCGCGGCGTCGCTGCGCGAGTTTCCCGCCGCGCTGCCGGTGTGGCGCGCCGCCTGCCTGAACTGCCACGACACCCACACCGTGCAGGGCGCGCGCCGGCTCACGCGCGAGGGCACCGACGCGCCGCTGCCGCCCGGCAACCCGCTGGCCGCCAAGCAAGGCGGCAACCCGGCGCTGGAGAAGACCTGCTACCAGTGCCACACCACGCTGGCCCAGTCCGTGCTCGCCGCCACCGCGCAGGTGCCCAACATCGAGACCGACTTCAACCTCGCGATCCGCATGCCGATCACGACGGCCGAGCAGGGCGGCACGACCGAGGAGGTGCACGACCCGTCGTCGAGCTTCAGCGACCCGGGGCTGGACTGCAGCGGCCCGAGCAACCGCTGCGGCGCCGACGGCCTCGAGCCGCGCGCCACGCTGGCGCAGCGCCACGCCGAATGCACCGACTGCCACAACCCGCACCGCGTGGTGAAGTTCCGCAGCTTCGCCGGCGGCGCGGGCGGGCTCGCCGGCGCGCCCGATGCGGCCGGCACGCACCGCCACGACGAGACCACGGGCTACACCCACACCAACCTCGCCTCGGGCGTGCTGCGCGGTGCCTGGGGCGTGGAGCCGGTCTACGGCTCGACCTCGTTCCACAGCCTGCCGGGCGGCTACACCGTCAAGCGCGGCGACCCCGGCGCGAGCGCCGACACCTCGGTGGCCGCGCCCTATGTGACGCGCGAGTACCAGGTCTGCCTGAAGTGCCACTCCGACTACGGCTACGCCGACAACAACCTCTACCCGGCCGGCAACCGGCCCGCCCTCGGCCGGCTCGGCGGCACGCCGCCCGGCACCAACAACCTGACCGTCTACACCAACCAGGCCAGGGAGTTCCAGGCGCCGGCCACGCACCAGGGCGAGGGCACGAGGCCGAACTCCGGCGCGGGCTCGAACTTCCTCACCAACAACCACCGCGGCTGGCACCCGGTGATGGGGCCGACCGGCCGCAACGGCGCCGGCGCGAGCGCGTTCCGCGCACCCTGGGGCAACGCGGTCGGTACGCAGACCATGTACTGCAGCGACTGCCACGGCTCCAACACCGCCGACAACAGCGTGGTGCCGGCCGGCGGCGAGAACGGTGCGCCCTGGGGCCCGCACGGCTCGCAGAACAACTTCCTGCTCAAGGGGCTGTGGAACACCGGTGTCGGCGCCGACAACCGCGGCGACAACGGCCCGAACCCGAACGGCCTGTGCTTCAAGTGCCACAACCCGGCCACCTACGCCAATCGCAACGGCTCCGGCCAGACCGGCTTCTTCAACACCGACCGCGGCAACCTGCACGCCTTCCACACCGACAAGATCGAGCGCATCCGCTGCAACTGGTGCCACGTGGCGGTGCCGCACGGCTGGAAGAACAAGGCGCTGCTGGTGAACCTGAACGACGTCGGTCCCGAGGCCGGGCGCGCCGGCAACGAGGAGTGGCGCATGAACGCCTCGGCCCAGGCCTTCAACCAGGAGCCCTACTACCTGAACGCCAAGCTGAAGGTACGCAGCTTCGCCACCAGCGGCAACTGGGTCGACACCAACTGCGGCTCGGCCGGCAGCGGCACCACCTTCGGCACCAACGGCAACAGCACGCAGACCGGCCGCGACTGGATGCGCGACGTCTGCAGCAACCCGCCATGACGCCGCGCCGCCTGCTCGCCCACCTCGGATCGCTGCGCGCGACGCTGGCGTGGCTGGCGCTGCTCGCGCTGGTGGTGCTGGCCGGCCGCGTGGTCCAGGCGGGCTGGGCCTATGCGCTCGGTGCGGTGCTCGCCGCGCTGGCGCTCAACCTGCTGGCCGCACTCGCCGTGCACCCGGCGCTGCGGCGCCAGCTGCCGCTGCTGGTGGCGCACCTCGCGCTGCTCGCGCTGGTGGCGCTGGCCGGGCTGTCGCGCCTGGTGTCGCTGGACGGCCGTTTCGAGCTCAGCGACGGCGTCGAGTTCGACGGCACGCTGCTCGACGCGCGCCGCGGTGCCTGGCACCACGATGCCTTGCAGGCGCTGCGCTTCCGCCACGACGGCTTCGAGATCGACTACGCGGCCGGCCGCAAGCGCGGGGCGACGCGCAACCCGGTGGCCTGGGTCGACGCGCAGGGTCGGCTGCAGCGCGCGGTGATCGGTGACCACCGGCCGCTGCGCATCGCCGGCTACCGCGTCTACACCAGCCCGAACAAGGGCTTCGCGCCGCTGCTGCGCTGGGTGCCCGAACGCGGCGAGCCGCAGCGCGGCACCGTGCACCTGCCGAGCTACCCGGCCCACGAGCTGCGCCAGCACCGCGAGTGGCCGCTGCCCGACGGCCGCACGGCCTGGGTGCAGCTGGAGATCGACGAAGCGCTGATCGACCCGGCCGGGCCGGCGCACTGGCGCCTGCCGCAGCGCCACCACCTGGTGCTGCGCGTGGATGCCGTGCGTGCCGAGCTGCGTCCGGGCGACGCGCTGGCGCTGCCCGGCGGCACGCTGGTCTACGAAGGCCTGCACAGCTGGATGGGCTACCGCGTGCACCACGACCCGACGCTGCCCTGGCTGCTCGCGGCCGCGCTGCTGGCCGCGCTCGCGCTCGGGCTGCACTACACGCTGAAGTTCGCGCCGCGCCGGCCCGTGGCGGCCGCGGCGCTCGCGAGGCCCGGCCATGCCTGAGGCGGCACTGCTCGGGCTCGCGCTCGCGGCCTACGGTTCGGCCGGGCTGGCGGCGTGGCGTCGCCTCGCGGTGGCCACGCTGCCGCTGGTCGCGCTCGGCCTGCTGCTGCACACCGGCGCGCTCGGCTGGCGCTGGGCCGTGCTCGGCCACGGGCCGTTCACCACCATGCACGAGATCCTGTCGAGCAGCCTGTGGAGCCTCGCGCTGGTGGCCGCGTGCGCCGCGGCCGTCTCGCGCGAGGTGCGTGCCGCGCTGCCGGCCGCGCTGCCGGTGCTGGGCCTGCTGGCGGCCTGGCTGCTGCTCGCCGATGCCGCGCCCGGCCACCTGCCGGCCACCTATGCGACGCCGCTGCTCTACCTGCACGCGCTGGTCGGCAAGCTCTACCTCGGGCTGCTGCTGGTGGCCGTGGCGCTGGCACTGCACGCGTGGCGGCAGGCCGATGCGGCGCGCTGCGACGAACTGGCGCACCGCTTCGCCGCGTTCGCCTTCGTCGCCGATTCGCTGATGCTGATCGTCGGCGCGGTCTGGGCGCAGGACGCCTGGGGCCGCTTCTGGGCCTGGGATCCGCTCGAGAGCTGGGCCTTCGTCAGCTGGCTCGCGCTGGCCGCCACGCTGCACGCACGCGCCATGCTGCGGCCCGCGCCGCGCGGGCAGGCGCTGGCGCTGGCCGGCTGCTTCGCGCTCGCCTTCCTGACCTTCTTCGGCGTGCCGTTCGTCTCGACTGCGCCGCACCAGGGGGCCCTGTGAAGACCGTGCGGCGCGACCATCGCCGCCTCGGCGCGCTGCTCACGCTCGCGCTGGTGCTGGCCGGCGGTGCGTGGATCCAGGCCGGCGCGCCGGTGCACGAGGCGCCACGGGCGCCGCCACGCGACGAGGTGCGCGAGCGCTTCGACCAGGCCGTGCTGATGCTGCACGCGAAGCAGTACGAGCATGCGGTCACCGCGCTGCACCGCGTGCTGGAACTCGCGCCGCGCCTGCCCGAGGCGCATGTCAACATGGGCTACGCACTGCTCGGGCTCGGCCGGGCCGAGGCAGCGCGCGACTTCTTCGAAGCCGCGACCGCGCTGCGCCCCGAGCAGGCCAACGCCTACCACGGCCTGGCGCTGGCGCACGAGCAGCGCGGCGACCTGCCGCAGGCCATCGGCGCGATGCGCACCTACCTGCACCGCGCCAAGGACGGCGACCCGGCCCACCTGCGCCGCGCCCGTGCCGCGCTGTGGGAGTGGGACAGCCGTGCGCGCACGTTCCCGGAGTCGGGAACCGATTCCCGCGATCGGGAGGCGCGGCGGTGAACCCGGACCTGCTGGTGTTCGCCGCGGTGGCGCTGCTGGTGCTCGGCGGCGCACTGCTGCTGCTGCTGCCGCCGCTGTGGCAGGCCGCCGCGCCGGACGGCCCGCGGCCCTGGCGCCTGAGCCTGGTCATCGCGCTCGGCCTGCCGGCGCTGGCCGCGGCCGGCTGGGCGAGGCTCGGCCATCCGGAGCTGCTCGGGCCGCCGCTGCGCCCGGACGCCGCCGAGATGATGCGCGGCGGCGTGACGCCCGAGCGCGTGGCGCGGCTCGCGCAGGGCCTGGTGGAGCGGCTGCAGCGCGAGCCGCACGATGCGCCGGGCTGGCTGATGCTGGCGCGTTCCTACACCGCGCTCGGGCGCTACCGCGACGCGGCCACGGCCTACGGCCGCGCGGCCGAGCTGCTGCCGGGCAACGCCGGCGTGCTGGCCGACCAGGCCGACGTGTGGGCCGCGGCGCAGGGCCGGCGCCTGGCCGGTGCGCCGCTGCGCCTGGTGCAGCGCGCGCTCGAGCTCGATCCGCGCCACCCGAAGGCGCTGGCGCTGGCCGGCAGCGCCGCATTCGAGGCACGCGAGCTGGCCAGCGCCCGCGGCTACTGGCAGCGCGCGCTCGAGGCGCTGCCGCCAGGCGCGCCGCTGGCCCGCTCGGTCGCGGGGAGCCTGCAGGAACTGCAGCAGCTCGAGAACGCGCAGAATGCACGGCCATGACCCCGCGTCTCGCCCGCACGCTGCTGCTGTCGGCCTGCGCCGCCGGCCCGCTGGCCGCGGCCGAGAAGGTGCCCGAGGCCGCGCTCGAGGAGGCCCGCAAGGCCTCGTCCGAACTCGTGACCGGCGTGCGCAGCGAGCTGCTGAAGGCGATCGACGCGAGCGGCCCGCTGCGCGCGATCGTGGTGTGCAAGTACACCGTGCCCGAGATCGCCTCGGCGCTGTCGCGCAAGTACGGCGCGCGCGTCACCCGGGTCAGCCTGACGCCGCGCAATCCTTCGCTGGGCTGGGGCGACGCCTGGGAGCAGAAGGTGCTGATGGACTTCGACGAGCGTGTCGCGCGCGGCGAGAAGGCCGAGGCGCTGGAGCATGCCGAGGTCGTGGTCGAGCCGGCCGGCCGCTACCTGCGCTACATGAAGGCGCTGCCGATGCAGTCACCCTGCATGCACTGCCACGGCCCGGTCGAGCAGATCAGCGAGCCGATCCGCCAGCAGCTGGCGCACGACTACCCGCACGACAAGGCCACCGGCCTGGCGCTCGGCCGTGTGCGTGGCGCGGTGACGTTCAAGAAGCCGCTGTAGTCAGCCTTTGCCCTTCAGGTAGGCCGCCGCGTCGGCATGCCCCTGAGCCGCGGCGCGCTCGATCCAGCGGCGTGCCTCGGCCTCGTCGCGCAGCACGCCGCTGCCGGTCAGGAACAGGATGCCCAGGCTGTACTGCGCGTCCGCATGGCCCTGGCGCGCGGCCTCGAAGTACCACTGCGCCGCCACGCGCGCCGGGTCGGATTCGCCGGTCAGCGCCACCAGGCCGTAGGCATACATGTTGCCTAGGTGGAACTGCGCGTCGGCCAGCCCCTGGCGCGCGGCGCGCTCGAACCACTGCAGCGCCTGCGCGTCGCTCTCGCGCACGCCGTGGCCGTGGTAGTAGAGCAGTCCGAGGCGCAGCTGGGCCGAGGCGTTGCCGGCGCGCGCGAGCGGTTCGAGCAGGCGCACCGCCTCCGGGTAGTCCTTGCGCTGCACGGCAGCGATGCCGTCCTGCAAGGGGTCCGCCTGCGCCGAGAATACGGGCCACAGCAACGAACCCAGCATGAGCGGCATGAGGCGACGACGGCGCATGGACGATCTCCCGGAGGCAGCGGCCTCCGATGCAAGCCCCGTTCCCGTCTGGCGCTCGCTGAAGGCGCGCGGCTGGCTCGCCGCCGTCGCACTGCTGGCCTACCTGCTCGGCTCGGCGGCCTACCTGTCGCACGAGCGCACGCGCGTGCTCGACAGCGTGGCCGCGCTCGAGCAGCTGCAGCGCCACGACAAGGCGCTCGCGCTGGCCGAGGCGGCGGTCGGCGCCGCGGTGATCGACGTGGCCGAGATCAGCAGCGCCGCCGCCGGCGAGGATCCGCCGCTGCCGCAGGAGATCGTGCTGTACATGGAGAACTGCAACAGGCTGTTCGCCGCGCTGGACGCCTTCGACCCGGCCTACGCGCTGCTGCAGAAGGCGGTGGTGCGCAGCTACGAGGGCCTGCGCGCGGCGCCGGTGCGCGCAAACTGGATCGACATGCGCGAGACGCTGCACCGTACGGCCGAGGCGCTGGAGGGCCGGCGCGGCAGCCTGGCGCTGCAGATCGACGCGCTGACGCGCGGCTACCAGCGCCAGTACGAACGTGTCACGCTCGAATCCTGGGTGCTGGCGGTGGTCGGCTTCCTGCTGTTCGGCTCGCTCGCGGCCTGGACCTTCGGCCGCCTGGCGCGCGACATCCGCGCGCTCGAGGCGCATGCGCGGCGCATCGTGCGCGGCGAACGCGGCGTGGCGCTGCCGGTGGGCCGTGCCGACGAGCTCGGCCGGCTGATGCACGCCGTCAACCGCATGGCCGAGGACCTGGACGAACGCGAGCGCCAGATCGAGCTGGACGGCGAGCGCCGCTCGCATGCCGAGAAGATGCGCTCCGTGGCCGCGCTGGCCGCCGGCGTGGCGCACGAGGTCAACAACCCGCTGGCGGTGATCAGCGGCACGGCGCAGGTGCTGCGCAGCCAGACCGACCCGGTGGAGATCGAGGCCGGTGCCGAGATCATCCTCGAGCAGGCGCAGCGTGCCGGGCAGGCCGCGCGGGCGCTGGCCGAGGCCGCGGCGCCGAACCCGGCGGCCAGCGACTGGCTCGACCTGAACGCGCTGGTGCAGCGCGTGGTGCAGCTCAACGGCTACGACAAGCGCTGGCGCGGCGTGCGCGTCGAGTTCGAGCCCGATGCGGCGCTGCCGGCCGTGCACAGCTCGGCCGACGCGCTGCAGCAGGTGCTGATGCTCTGGCTGGCCAGCGGCTGCGACGCCCTGCAGCGCGAGGGCCGGCGCGCCGCGGCGCAGGTGCGCACGCGCGGCGCGGGCCGGATGGCCGAGGTGCTGATGCTGTTCCCGGTGGCCGGCGAGCCCTGGGACAGCGCCCACCAGCGCGACGCGCAGCTCACCCGTGCGCTTCTGGCGCCGCTCGGCGGCCGGCTTGTGCTTGCTCAAGACGCCGGGCCGGTGCTGCGCATCCAATTGACCTTGCCGATCGACGGAACCGGTCGGAAGGATTGAACCCGATGCCGGACCTGAACGTGCTGGTCGTCGACGACGAGCCGGCCATCCGGCAGGTGCTGAGCGCGGCCATCGGCAAGGCCGGCTACGCCGTCGACAGCGCCGCCTCGGCCGCCGAGGCGCTGGCCAGGCTCGACGCCGGCAACGTCGACGTGGTGCTGTCCGACGTGTTCATGCCGGTCACCGACGGCATCGAGCTGCTCAAGCAGGCACGTGCGCGCGGCCATGCGGCTACCTTCATCATGGTGACGGCGTTCGCGTCGGTCGACTCGGCCATCGAGGCGATCAAGGCCGGCGCCTGGGACTACATCACCAAGCCGGTCCGCCACGAGGAGATCCTGCACCGGCTCGAGCAGATCGACGCGCTGCGCGGCCTGCGCGAGGAGAACCGCGCGCTGCGCAAGCTGGTGATGGGCCCGGCGGCGGCGCCGTTCGCCTTCGGTTCGCCGGCGATGCAGGCGGTCGAGCGCCTGGTCAGCCGCGTCGCGCCGACCGACAGCACGGTGCTGATCAGCGGCGAGAGCGGCACCGGCAAAGGCGTCACCGCGCGGCGCCTGCACGAGCTCTCGGCGCGCCGCGACGGCCCGTTCGTGCCGGTGAACTGCGGCGCCATCCCCGAGAACCTGATCGAGAGCGAGCTGTTCGGCCACACCAAGGGCGCCTTCACCGGCGCCGACCGGGCACGCAAGGGCCTGTTCGCGCAGGCCGACCACGGCACCATCTTCCTCGACGAGATCGGCGAGCTGCCGCTGCCGCTGCAGACCAAGCTGCTGCACGTGCTGGAGGCGCGCGAGGTGCGGCCGCTCGGCTCGGAGCAGGCCCGGCGCATCGACGTGCGCATCGTCGCGGCCACCAACCGCGACCTGCCGGCGATGGTGGCGCAGGGCCGCTTCCGCGAGGACCTGTACTTCCGCCTGAGCGTGTTCCACATCCCGATGCCGCCGCTGCGCGAGCGCCGCGCCGACATCCCGGCGCTGCTGCGCCACCTGATCGCGCAGCGCGTGCAGCCCTCGGGCGGGCGCAGCCTGGCGCTCGACCCGGAGGCCGAGGACATGCTGGTTTCCTACGCCTGGCCGGGCAACGTGCGGCAGCTCGAGAACGTGCTGCACCGCGCCGCCATCCTGGCCGACGGCGGCGTGATCCGCGCGGTCGACCTGCCGCCCGAGGTGACGCGTGCCGCGCCGCTGCCGCTGCCCGCGGGCGAGGCCGGCGGCGGCGAGCCGAGCCTGCGCGAGCGGGTGCGGCGCTTCGAGCTCTCGCTGATCCTGCGTGCGATCGAGGACGCCGGCGGCGACCGGCGCAGCGCCGCGCAGCGCCTGGGCATCGGGCTGTCCAGCCTGTACCGCAAGCTCGAGGAGTACCCCGGCGAACTGCCGCCGCCGGCCGCGCCGGGGGGCTGAGACGGCGCGAGAGAAGCGTGTCGCGTGGCACGGAATTGGCAGTACGGCCCCCGCGTACACAGCGAAGGAGGGCGGATGCGCAGGGCAGTCGGAGCGACCTGGTTGAGCGCGGCGATGTGGTGCGCGGCGGCCTGGGCCGCCGCGGCGCCGGCCGATGACCACGAGCGTGGCGTGGCCGCCTACCGGCGCGGCGACGTGGTCGCGGCGATGGCCGCGCTGCGCCCGGCGGCGCAGGCCGGCCATGCGCCCTCGCAGGTGCTGCTCGCCTTCATCCTCGACCGCGGCGATTTCCCAGAGGAGGCCGCGCGGCTGTACCGCCAGGCCGCCGAGCAGGGCGACGCCGAAGGCCACGCCGGGCTGGCAAACCTGCTGCAGACCGGCCGGGGCATTGCCAAAGATGAGAAGGCCGCGCGCGAGCATTTCTCGAAAGCGGCGGCGCTCGGCCATGCCGGCGCGGCGCAGGCGCTGCGGCAGCTCGGGCCGGCTGCCTCGGGGGCCCGGCCGTGAGGTTCGTGCTGGCCGCCGCGCTGCTGGCCGGGCTCGGCAGCGCCCAGGCTGCCGACGTGCTGCGCGGCGCCGACCTCTACCAGCGCCATTGCGCGAACTGCCATGGCGGCAGCGGCCGACCGGTGATGCCCACCGCGCCGGACTTCGCACGGCCCGGCGTGCTGTTCAAGCCCGACCCGGTGCTGCTCGAGGCCATCCGCAGCGGCCGCGGCGCCATGCCGGCCTACCAGGGCGTGCTGCGCGACCGCGAGATCCTCGACATCGTCTCGCACCTGAGGACGATGCGATGAGCCGCCTCCTGTTCGCGCTGATGCTGCTGCTCGCGGCCCCGCTCGCCCAGGCCCAGCGCGCCTGGCGCGTGCAAGAGAGCTTCGAGGTCGGCCCGGCCGTGTACGTGCGGGCGCTGACGGTCGAGCCGGCACGTGGCGCGCTGTGGGTCGGCACCTCGGCCGGCGTGCACGAGGTGGCGCTGGCCGACGGCAAGCTGCGCCAGACCTTCACGCGCAAGGAGGGCCTGGCCAACGAGTACGTGTTCGCGATCGGGCTGGACCGGCGGGGAAACAAGTGGTTCGGCACCAACGCCGGCGGCGCCTCGCGCTACAAGGACGGCCAGTGGAAGACCTTCTTCCCGATGCACGGCCTGGCCGACTACTGGATCTACGCCTTCGCGCAGCAGAGGAACGGCGACTTCTGGATCGGCACCTGGGCCGGCGTCAACAAGGTCGAGGCCCGCACGGGCAAGTTCCGCACCTACGTGAAGGAACTGGTCAACGAGTGGGTCTACGGCATCGCGGTGGATGCGCGCGACCGGGTCTGGTTCGGCACCGAAGGCGGCGTGACGATGTTCGACGGCCGGCGCTGGACCTCGTGGACCCACCAGGACGGCCTCGGCGCGCCCAACGGCGACAAGCTGCCGATCTCCACCAACACCGGCCTCGGCACCCGGTCGCGCCACGACCTCACGGTCGGCGCCGACGGACCCGGCAGCTACAACCCGAACTACGTGTTCGCGATGCTGGCCGCGCGCGACGGCGGCATCTGGGCCGGCACCTGGGGCGGCGGCGCCTCGCGCTGGGACGGCAAGGGCTGGAGCAACCTCACCGCGGCCGACGGCCTGGCCGGCAACATCGTCTACAGCCTGGCGCAGGACGACGAGGGCGCGCTCTGGTTCGGCACCAACCAGGGCGTCTCGCGCTGGGACGGCAAGACCTGGCAGAGCTTCGGCCCGAAGGAGGGCCTGCTCGACCGCAACGTCTACGCGCTCGCCGTCGCGCCCGGCGGCAGCGTCTGGGTGGGCACACGCCGCGGCGTGGTGCGCATCGCTCGTTGACCCCATGCGAGGACTGTCCATGGCCTTCCCGTTCAAGCTCGCCGGCCTCGCGCTGATCGCACTCGGCGCGGCGCTGGCCGGCGCCTACCAGCTCGGCCGGCAGCAGGGCGGCAGTGCCGCGCCGGTGCCCGCGCCGCAGGTCGCCGCCAGCGCGCCCGCCGGCCCGCAGCGCGAAGGCAAGGTCGGGGCCGACACGGCGCAGAAGTTCACCCACTTCCGCGTCGGCAACAAGAACGTCAAGCGCATCTTCGTCGACGGCGACGTGGTCTGGGTCGGCACCTCCGGCGGCGCGGTGCGCTACGACACCCGCAGCGACGAGTACAAGCTCTACGACACCGGCGCCGGGCTGCTGTCCAACGGCGTGTTCTACGTCGGCCGGCTGGGCGATCGCATCGCGCTGGGCACCTACGGCGGCGGCCTCGCGCTGCTCGACCCGGCCACGCAGAAGCTGCGCACCTACAACATCCCCGACGGCCTGGGTGACGCCTTCGTCTACGACCTGCTGAAGACCCGCGACGGCGATGTCTGGATCGCCACCTGGTCGGGCGTGAACCGCGTCAGGGGCGGTGCGCTCGACGAGCGCTCGAAGTGGGAGCTGCACACCGTCGACAGCACGCGCGGCGGGCTGCCCAACGACTGGGTCTACGGCCTGGCCGAAGGCCCGCGCGGCGAGGTCTGGCTGGCCACCGAGGGCGGCCTGGCGCGCTTCTTCGAGGGCCGCTGGCAGCACTGGAAACACGCCGACGGCCTGGGGGCGCCCTACGCCAAGGTGAAGGACCAGATCGCGTTCAGGAACGACCCGGCCAAGGTCAGCGAGCACCACGCGAAGCAGAAGCAGGAGATGGGGCTGTCCGAGGTGGACGTGGCCTACAACCCGAACTACATCGTCTCGCTGGCGGTGGACCGGGAGGGCGTGGTGTGGGCCGGCACCTGGGGCGGCGGGCTGTCGCGTTTCGACGGCACGACCTGGACCCAGTACACGGTGGCCGAAGGGCTGCCCGGCAACCATGTGTTCGCGCTGCACGTCGACCCGCAGGGCCAGCTCTGGATCGGCACCAACAACGGCCTGGCCAGGCTCACCGGCGGCCGCTTCGAGGTGCTGACCACGCACGACGGGCTGTTCGACAACGCGGTGTTCTCGCTGGCCACCGCGCGCGACGGCACGCGCTGGGTCGGCAGCTTCGGCGGCGTGGCGCGGCTGCGGCCGTCGTGAGTGCCGCACCCGCGTCGACATGGGCACCTCCTCGCTGCTGCGCGACCTCGAACCGAAGGACCTCGGCGCGCTGCTGGCGCGCCTGCTGGCGATCGCCGACGACGCGGTGATCGTGGCCGACCGCGCCCAGCGCATCGTGCTGTTCAACGAGGGCGCGGAGCGCATCTTCGGCCACCGCGCGGCCGAGGTGCTCGGCCAGCCGCTCGACCGGCTGCTGCCCGAGGCCGCGCGTGCCCGCCACGCCGAGCACCTGCGCCGCTTCGCCGACTCGGCGCGCCCGGCGCGACGCATGGGCGAGCGCGGCCAGGTGCACGGCCTGCGCGCCGACGGCAGCCTGTTCGACGCCGAGGCCTCGATCGCGCATGTCGAGCTCGAGGGCGAGGTGTACTTCACCGCGATCCTGCGCGACATCAGCGACATCCAGCGCCAGGCGCGTGCGCTCGAGCAGGCACGTGCCGAGGCGGAGGCGGCGGCGCGCGCCAAGAGCCTGTTCCTGGCCAACATGAGCCACGAGATCCGCACGCCGCTGAACGCGGTGATCGGCATGACCACGCTGCTGCTGGACACGCCGATGTCGGAGGACCAGCGCGACTTCACGCAGACCATCCGCACCAGCGGCGAATCGCTGCTGGAGATCATCAACGACATCCTCGACTACTCGAAGGCCGACGTCGGCAAGCTCGAGATCGAGCAGCACGCCTTCGACCTGCGCCGCTGCGTCGAGGAGGCGCTCGACCTGGTCACCCCGCGTGCGCAGGAGAAGCAGCTCAACCTGGCCTACCTGATCGAGGACGGCACGCCCGAGGCGCTGGTGGGCGACGCGACGCGGCTGCGCCAGGTGCTCGTGAACCTGCTGTCCAACGCGGTCAAGTTCACGCACCAGGGCGAGGTGTTCGTGGCGGTGGACAGCGAGCCGGTCGGCGACGGCCGGGTGCGCATCCACCTGGCGGTGAAGGACTCGGGCATCGGCATCGCCGCCGAGCACCTGCCGCGCCTGTTCCAGTCCTTCAGCCAGGTCGACGCGTCGACCACGCGCAAGTTCGGCGGCACCGGGCTGGGCCTGGCGATCAGCCGGCGCCTGGCCGAGCTGATGGGCGGCACGGTCAGCGTGCAGAGCGAGCCGGGCGTGGGCTCGGTGTTCCGCGCCAGCGTGGTGGCCGGGGTCGCGCCCGCGGCGGTGCCGCCCGAGTACCTGCAGCGCGACGTGCCGGCGCTGGCCGGCCGGCGCGTGCTGATCGTCGACGACAACCTGACCAACCGGCGCATCCTGACGCGCCTGGCGCTGCGCTGGGGCATGCTGCCCTCGACGCTGCCCTCGGCGCTCGAGGCACTGGACCGCATCCGCCACGGCGAGCCCTACGACCTGGCGCTGCTGGACATGAGCATGCCTGCCACCGACGGTCTGTCGCTGGCGATCGACATCCGGCGCCGGCGCAGCGCCGAGGAGCTGCCGATCGTGCTGCTGACCTCGCTCGGCCAGCGCGCCGCGCTGCCGCCGCACGAGGCGGCGCAGCTGTCCGGCGTGCTGGCCAAGCCGATCAAGGCCGGGCAGCTGTTCGCCACGCTCGTCGCGGTGCTGCAGGGGCCGCGTCGTGTGTCCGGCGCGCCGGCCGCGCCGGCCGCCGCGCCGTCGGTGCTGCCCGGTGCGCTGGCGCGCCGGCTGCCGCTGCGCGTGCTGGTGGCCGAGGACCATGTCATCAACCAGCGGGTCGCGCTGCGCCTGCTGCAGCGGCTCGGCTACCGTGCCGACCTGGCCGCCAACGGGCTGGAGGTGATCGAGGCGGTCGAGCGCCAGGCCTACGACGTGGTGCTGATGGACATCCAGATGCCCGAGATGGACGGCCTGCAGGCGGCGCGCTGGATCGCGCCGCGGCGCGGAGCCGACGGCCGGCCGCGCCTGATCGCGATGACCGCCAACGCGATGCCGGGCGACCGCGAGGCCTACCTCGCGGCCGGCATGGACGGCTACGTGGCCAAGCCGATCGAGCTTCACGAACTCGCCGCGGCGCTGCTGCAGATCGCCGCACCGGCGCCGAGTGCGGCCGCCGATGCCGACCTGGTGGTCGACCCGGCCCGCCTCGAGCAGTTGCGCGCGATGCAGGACGACGCACAGCCGAGCCTGGTGCGCGAGCTGATCGACCTGTTCGTGGCCGATTCGCCCGGTCACCAGGCCGCGCTCGCGCAGGCGATCGACGCCGCCGATGCGGCGCGGGTGCGGGCGCTGGCGCACCGCTACCTGTCGGTCAGCGAGAACATCGGCGCGCGCCGGCTCTCGGCGCTGTGCGTCGAGGTCGAGGGCCTGGCGCGGCAGGGGCGGCTGGACGGTGTGCCGGCGCTGGTCGGCCAGATCGGGCGCGAGCGCGAGCGGGTGCAGGCGGCCTTGCTGGCGCTGCGCCCGCGCAGCTGAGCACACGATGGGCGGCCCCTCGCGCCGGAGCCTGCTCGCTGCCGCGCTGGCCGCGCCCTGGCGGGTGCAGGCCGAAGGCCTGGTGCGCGAGACACGCGAGCTGTTCGGCTCGCCGTGCCAGCTGCTCGCACCGCGGCCGGTCGCCGGCGCGCTGTCCTGCTGGGCGCGCCTGGGCGAACTGAACGCGCAGTGGAACGCCTGGAAGCCCGGCACGCTGGGGCGTGTCAACGATGCCCTGCGCGCCGGCCGCTGGGCCGAACCGCCGGCCGATCTGGCGGCGCTGCTGCGCCTGGCGCAACGGGCCGAGCGCGACAGTGCCGGGCTGTTCAACGCCGGGCTCGGGGCGCTGGTCGGGGCCTGGGGCTTCCACGCCGACCGGCTCGACGAACGGCCCGCGCCGGCGGCCGCCTGGCTGCAGCGCTGGCGCGCGGCGCCGCCGTCGCTCGCGCTGCTCGAGTGGCGCGCCGGCCGGGTGCGCAGCACACACCCCGCGCTGCAGCTCGACCTGGGCGGCATCGCCAAGGGCTGGGCGCTCGACGAGGCGCTCGACACGCTGCAGCGCCAGGGCGTGCGCGACGCGCTGCTCGACCTGGGCGGCAACCTGGCCGCGTTCGGTCAGGGCGCGGACGGGCCCTGGCGCATCGGCCTGCGCAACCCCTTCGGCGCCGGCCTGCTGGCCACGCTGCAGACCCACGGCCGCGAGGCGGTGGTGACCTCGGGCACCTACGAGCGCTGGCGCCGCCTGCCCGACGGCCGGCTCGCCACCCATGTGCTCGATCCGGCGGCGGCGCAGCCGGCCCAGGCGCTGGCCAGCGTCACCGTGGTCCATGCCTCGGCTGCCTGGGCCGACGCCGCCGCCACCGCGCTGCTCGTGGCCGGGCCGGCGCGCTGGCAGGCGCTGGCCGCCCGGCTCGGGCTCGACCAGGTGCTGGTGGTCGGCGCCGACGGGCGGGCCCGGGCGCACGGCCGGCTGGCGCAGCGGCTGACCTTCGTCGACGAGGCGGTGCAGCGGGATCTGCGCATCGTCTGAACGCGGGCGCCTGCCCGGTGTGGCGGGGCTCACGCGCGCCGGGCTCAAGCGTTGCCCGGCGCGGCCGAAACAAAGGCGTCGGGAGACGCCATGCATCGCCACCTCGTTGCCGCCCTGGCCGCCGCTGCGGCCGCCCTGTCCGCGCCGGCTGCCCAGGCCGAGACCCACTGGCTGTGCGGCCTGTCGGAGGACGCGCTGCGCCTGGTGTGCCTGGCCGAAGCCGGGCCGACCGCCGCGGCCGAGCCGGCGCCGGCGCCGGCGCCGGCGGTGCGCGCCGTGGTGCACGGCACCGCCTTCCCGCTCGATCCGCGGCGCCGCTGGGTGGTGGAACTCGGAAGCCCGCCGAGCGAGACGGCCTTCGTCGAGCAACTCGCCCGCGCGACCATCTGCTACCGCAGCCCCGACTGCAGCGTGAGCCTGGCGCCCTGGCGCAGCGGCCCGGTCGCGGCGCGCTGAACCCCTCCCACCGATGACGACCCGGCCACACGGCCGGTTACGCCTTCGTGCGTTCGGGTGTTGAAATGTGCGTAACGCACATTTATAGTCCGACCCATGCCATGGCGCCGCCGGCGCCGGGATGCATCAACCGGACAAGGAGTAGCGATGAATCAACCCTGGATCAAGGCCCGTCGCTGGGGCCTGGGCGGCGTGGTGGCGGTGCTGGCTGCCGCGCTGATGGCGGCCTGCGGCGGTGGCGGGAGCAGCAGCAGCGACGGCACCACCGCGACCACCTTCGCCTCCGGGCCGATCAGCGGCTTCGGATCGATCATCGTCGACGGCGTGCGCTTCGACGACAGCGGCGCCGAGATCGAGAACGAGGACGGCGAGCGCGGTGGCAGCGACGACCTGCAACTCGGCACCATGGTCGAGATCGAGGGCGGGGCGATCGACGACAGCACCGGCCGCGCCAAGGCGCTGCGCATCCGCTTCGGCAGCGAGATCGTCGGCCCGGTGGCCAGCGTCGCCAGCGACAGCACCAGCCTCGTCGTGCTGGGCCAGACCGTGGAGCTGCGGCCCGAGACGGTGGTCGACGATTCGCTGCCCGCCGATCCGCAGGCCTGGGCCGGCCTGGTGGTCGAGGTGCATGCGCTGATGGACGCGAGCACCGGCCATTACGTGGCCACCCGCATCGAGGACAAGGACAACGCGCTGCTGTTCAAGTTGCGCGGCGTGGTCGCCGAACTCGACACCACGGCCCAGACCTTCAAGATCGGCGACGCGCTGATCTCCTACGCCGGCGTGACCGATCTGCCGGCGCTGTTCGACGACGGCCTGCGGGTGCGCGTGCGCCTGCAGACCACGCAGGTCGAGGGCAAGTGGGTCGCGGTGAGCATCCGCAGCGGCGTGCGCAAGGTCGAGGACCACGACGTGGCCCGCCTGCGCGGCACGGTGACCGACCTGACCGACGAGACGCACTTCGAGGTCAACGGCGTGCCGGTGAACGCCAGCGCGGCGCGCATCGACGACGGCCCGGTGACGGCCGGCGCGCGGGTCGAGGTGCGTGGCACCGCCAAGGACGGCACCGTGATCGCCACCCGCGTGAAGGTGCTCGACGAGGACGACGACGCGATCCGCGGCATCGAGCTGCACGGCACGGTCGGCGACCTGAACACCGAGGCGAAGACCTTCGTGCTGCGCGGCGTGACGGTCGACTACTCCGGCACGCTGATCTTCAAGGACGGCGCCGAGGCCGACCTGGCCGACGGCGTGCAGGTCGAGGTCAAGGGCCGGCTGTCGACCGACCGCAGCACGCTGACCGCGGTGCTGATCGAGTTCGAGGACTGAGCACAACCGGTGCGTGACGGGGCGGGGCGCCGCGAGGCGCTCCGCCCTTCGTGCATGCAGCGCCCGCTACCATCGCCCCCCATCGTGACCGAGCCTGGCGACATCCCTGCGAGCCCCGGCGAGCAGCCCGCGCTGCTGGAGGCGGTGCGCGCGCTGCTGGTGCCGCTGGCGCAGCTGGCGGTGGCGCGCGGCTTGAGCTACGCGGCGGTGGACGAGATGGTGCGCGCGGCCTTCGTCGCGGCGGCCCATGCGGCGCACCCGACGCTGCCGGAGCACCGCCGCGTCAGCCGCGTCAGCGCGGCCACCGGCATCAACCGGCGCGAGGTCACGCGCCTGGTGGCCGCACAGCAGCGTGCCACGCCGCGGGTGCGCTCCTACCCGAGCGAGGTGTTCGCGCACTGGATCAGCGACCCGCTGTACCGCGACGGGCAGGGCCGCCCGCTGCGCCTGCCGCGGCTCGGGCCGGCGCCGAGCTTCGAGTCGCTGGCGCAGGCGGTGACCCGCGACATGCACCCGCGCTCGCTGCTCGAGGAGATGCGCCGCCTGGGCTACGCCCACCACGACGAGGACGACGACCACGTGGCGCTGCAGATCGAGTCGGCCGTGCCGCGCGGCGACCGGGCGCGCATGGACCAGTTCCTCGGCGCCAACGTCGGCGACCACCTCAGCGCCGCGGTGGCCAACGTGCTGGGCGACGGGCGCCAGCATTTCGAGCAGGCGCTGTTCGCCGACGGCTTGTCGGAACAGTCCTTGCAGGCGCTGCGCCCTGTCATCGCCGAGCAGTGGCGTGCGTTGACCGATGTGCTGGTGCCGATGCTCGAGCGCCTGATCGACACGGACGCGAAGGCCGGCGTCGCGCAGGAGCAGCGTGTGCGCATCGGCCTGTTCAGCTACCAGGCGCCGGTGGACGCCGCCCCGGCCACCGCGCCGACCCAGGACCAGCAGCCGGCAGCCGCCCCGCGGCGGCGCCGCGACGGAGGAAAGACATGAGTCCCGACACCCTGCAACTTTCGTGGCGCGCGCGCCTGTGCCGCTGGGCGGCCGCCAGCGTCGCGGCCTGGGCGGCCGTGGTGGCCGGCTGCGGCGGCGGCGTGGGCGTCGGCGGCACCGGCGCCTATGCGTCCGGTCCCGTCACCGGCTTCGGCTCGATCTTCGTCAACGGCATCGAGTTCGAGGACCGCAATGCGCAGGTCGAGGACGAAAGCGGCGCCAGCCGTTCGCGCGACGCGCTGCGCCTGGGCATGCTGGTCGAGGTGGAGAGCGGGCCGATCGGCGGCACCAGCAGCGCGCCCACCGCGACCGCCACGCGCATCCGCTTCGCCAGCGAGCTGGTCGGGCCGGTCCAGTCGGTGGATCTGGCCGGCTCCAGCCTGACGGTGCTGGGCCAGACGGTGCTGGTCGCCAGCGGCCGCACCGCCTTCGACGCCAGCTACACGGAGGGCCTGGCCAGCGTGGCGCTGGGCGGCAACGTCGAGGTCTACGGCTTCTACGGGCTCAACGGCCGGCTGATCGCCACGCGCATCGAGCCGCGCGGCGGCACGCTGGCCGCGTTCAAGCTGCGCGGCGCGGTGAGCGGGCTGGACCTCGGCGCGCGCACCTTCCGGCTCGGCGCGCTGACGCTCGACTACGACGGCGTCGTGCCACCCACCGGCCTGCGCGACGGGCTGATCGTGCGCGTGACCATCGCCACCACGGCGGTGGGCGGGCGCTGGAAGGTGCTGACCTTCGAGGACGGCGTGCGCCGCCTGCCCGACCGCGGCGATGCGCGGCTGCGCGGCACGATCACCGCGTTCGCCACGACGCGCAGCTTCAGCATCAACGGCCAGCCGGTCGATGCGAGCACGGCGACGCTGGAGAACGAGTCCGGCATCGCCCTGGGCGCGCGCGTCGAGGCCGAAGGCGCGGCCAGCGGCGGCGTGCTGCGCGCGACGCGCGTCAAGGTCGACGACGGCGGGGCCGAGGTCGGCGAGCTGCGCGGCACGATCGAAGCCAGCTTCCCGGCGCTGCAGACCTTCGTGTTGCGCGGCGTGCGCGTGACCTACGGTGTCAACACCGAGTTCCAGGACGGCAGCGCCGCCGACCTGAGCGTCGGCCGCGAGGTCGAGGCGCGCGGCGTGCTGTCGGCCGACGGCACGCGGCTGCTGGCGACGCGGATCCGGATCCGCTAGGTCGCGGCGGCGCTCAGGCGCCGAGCCGCGCCCGGTGCCGCGCGACCTGCGCGCGCACCTGGGCCGGCGCGGTGCCGCCCACCCCGCTGCGCGCGTTCAGCGAGCCGCGCAGCGTGAGCGCCTGCGCCACGTCGGCCTCGATCGAGGCATGGAAGCCCTGCAGCTCGGCCAGGCTCAGCTCCGCCAGGTCGACGCCGCGCGCCAGCGCCGACTTGACCGCGTGCGCCACCACCTCGTGCGCATCGCGGAACGGCAGGCCCTTCTTGACCAGGTAGTCCGCCAGGTCGGTGGCGGTGGCGTAGCCGCGCCGCGCGGCGCGTTCCATCGCCTCGGGCTTGACGACGATGCCGCCCACCAGCTCGGCGAAGATGCGCAGCGTGTCGCGCAGCGTGTCGACCGTGTCGAACAGCGGTTCCTTGTCTTCCTGGTTGTCCTTGTTGTAGGCCAGCGGCTGGCCCTTCATCAGCGTCAGCAGCCCCATCAGGTGGCCGACCACGCGGCCGGTCTTGCCGCGCGCCAGCTCCGGCACGTCCGGGTTCTTCTTCTGCGGCATGATCGACGAGCCGGTGCAGAAGCGGTCGGCCAGGTCGACGAAGCCGAAGTTCTGGCTCATCCACAGTACCAGCTCCTCGCTGAAGCGGCTCACGTGCACCATGCACAGCGACGCGGCGGCGGTGAACTCGATCGCGAAGTCGCGGTCGCTCACCGCATCGAGGCTGTTCTGACAGACGCCCTCCATCCCGAGTGTCTTCGCGACGCGCTCGCGGTCCAGCGGGTAGCTGGTGCCGGCCAGCGCGGCGGCGCCCAGCGGCAGGCGGTTGGTGCGCCGGCGCACGTCGGCCAGGCGCTCGGCGTCGCGCGCGAACATCTCCACGTAGGCCAGCAGGTGGTGGCCGAAGCTCACCGGCTGCGCCACCTGCAGGTGCGTGAAGCCGGGCAGGATGACCTCGGCGTTCTTCTCGGCCAGGTCCACCAGCGCACGCTGCAGTTCGCCGAGCAGCGCGGCCAGGCCGTCGATCTCGTCGCGCAGCCACAGCCGCACGTCGGTGGCCACCTGGTCGTTGCGAGAACGGCCGGTGTGCAGGCGCTTGCCGGCGTCGCCCACCAGCTGCGTCAGGCGCGCCTCGATGTTCAGGTGCACGTCTTCCAGCGCGAGCTTCCACTCGAAGGCGCCGGACTCGATCTCCTGCGTGATCTGCGCCATGCCGCGCCGGATGTCCGCGTGGTCGGCCGCGGAGATGATGCCCTGGGCGGCCAGCATCTCGGCGTGCGCCAGGCTGCCGGCGATGTCCGCGCGCCACAGGCGGCGGTCGAAGCCGACGCTCGCGGTGTAGCGCTGCACCAGCTCGCTCATCGGCTCGGAGAAGAGCGCCGACCAGGCCTGTGACTTCTTGTCGAGTTGGTTCGAGGACATGGGCGTGCGGAAGAAGGGAGAATGCGCGGCGTAACCGGCCATTCTATCGACCGACCCCCGTCATGACCGTCTCCCCCGGCGCCCTGCCCGAGCCGCGCAGCACCGGCTTCGGCACGACCTTGCTGGACGGCATGGCCGCCGCCGGGGCGCCGGCGCCGCCTCCGTCGGCCTTCGACGTGTGCCATGTCGGCGTGGTGCTGCGGGCGCTGCTGTTCGTCGAGGGCACCTGCGGCCTGGTGCTGCTGTTCAGCGCGGCCGACCCGCTCGCCTGGCTGGCGCGGGCCGCGGCCGTCTCGGCGGTGGCGCTGCCCGGTGTGCTGCTGTGGCTGGCCGCCACCTGCCTGCTCAAGCGCCAGCTGGCCGGGCTCGCGCCGGCCTGGCAATGGATCGCCACCGGCGCGCTCGGGGCCGCTGCGGCGCTGGCACCGGCGGCGCTCGTGCTGCCGCTCGGGCTCGACCTGCTCGGCCCCAATCCGCTGCTCGCCCCGGCGCTGGCCGGCGCCGCGCTGGCCTGCGCCATGCACGCCTGGCTGCACCTGCGTGCCCGCGCTGCGCTGCCGGCCGACACCGCGGCGCGGCTGGCGGAGCTGCAGTCGCGCATCCGTCCGCATTTCCTGTTCAACACGCTGAACACCGCGCTGGCGCTGGTGCGGGTCGACCCGGCGCGTGCCGAGGAGGTGCTGGAGGACCTGGCCGAGCTGTTCCGCGTGGCGCTGACCGACATCGGCGAGGCGGTCACGCTCGACGAGGAGGTCGCGCTCGCACAGCGTTACCTCGCGATCGAGCAGATCCGCTTCGGCACGCGCCTGCAGGTGAGCTGGGAGCTCGACCCCGAGGCGGGCGCGGCACGCGTGCCGCCGCTGATCCTGCAGCCGCTGGTGGAGAACGCGGTGCGCCACGGCGTGGAGCCGAGCGACCGCGGCGGCACGATCCGTGTGCGCACACGCGTCAAGCTCGGCCGCGTGCTGGTGACCATCGCCAACAGCGTCGGCCCGGCGCCCTCGCGCCCGGGCAGTGGCCTGGCGCTGAAGAACGTGCGCGAGCGGCTGCGCCTGATGCACGACGTGGCCGGCCAGCTCGAGACGCGCCAGGAGGACGGCGTGTTCCGCGTCCAGCTCGTCGTCCCGCTATGACGCTGCAGGTCCTGATCGTCGACGACGAGGAACTCGCCCGGCTGCGTCTGCGCGGCCTCGTGAACGACTGCGCCGACCCGAAGGCGCAGGTGGTCGGCGAGGCCGACAACGCCGAGCGGACGCTCGAGTTCCTGGCCCGCCAGCCCTGCGACCTGCTGCTGCTGGACATCCACATGCCGGGGCTGGACGGCATGCAGCTGGCCGCGCGGCTGCGCCGCCAGCCCGAGGCGCCCGCGGTGGTGTTCGTCACCGCGCACGCCGAGCATGCGCTGCGCGCCTTCGACCTCGATGCGGTCGACTACCTCACCAAGCCGGTCAAGCGCGACCGGCTGCAGATCGCGCTGCAGAAGGTCGCCCAGCGGCGCACCCTGCGGCCGCCGCCGGCGCCGGCCGACGAGGGGCCGGTGCTGGTGGTCAGCGACCGCGGGCGCGTGCTGCGCATCCCGGTGGCCGAGGTGCTGTACCTGAAGGCCGAGCTGAAGTACGTGACGCTGCGCACCGCGCAACACCACCATGTGCTCGACGAATCGCTCGCCGAGCTCGAAGGCCGCCTGGGCGATCGGTTCCTGCGTGTGCACCGCAACGCGCTGGTGGCCCGCGGCGCGGTGCGTGCGCTCGAGCGCCGCGCGATGGCCGGCGAGGGCGAGGAGGAGGGCGGCGAGGTCTGGGCCGTGCGCGTGGCGCCGGTCGACGAATGGCTCGCCGTCTCGCGCCGCCAGGTCAGCGCGGTGCGCGAGGCGCTCGTCGCCGCGGGGGCCTGAGCGCGTGCGGCCGGGGCGCATCTGGTTCGACACGCCGGGCGTGCAGTGGCGCCTGGTGCTGGGGGTGGTCGCCGTCGCCACGGTGCTGGTCGCGCTGCTGATCAGCTGGCAGCGCGAGCTGTGGTCGGCCCAGGAGGTGGTGGTGGCGGTGGCGCCGCGCCTGGCGGCCTCGGCCACGCCCGCCTCGGCGCCGCGCCGCGTGGCCTATGTCGCGCCGGCCGCCTCCGCGCTGCCGGCGCCGGCCCGCCCGGTGGCGCCAGCGCGTGCCGAGGTGTGTGCCGCCCGGGCCGCGCCCGACGAGGACATCACGCCCGAGGACGTCAGCGAGACCGCGCTGCAGCGCCGCAGCCGCGACAGCGGCGCGCGCTGGCTGGCCGCGATGCAGGCCAGCGGTGACGAGCGCACGCGCGCCGCCGGCTGGTTGCTCGCGCAGGGGGGCGATGCCGCCGCCCAGCGCGACCGCCTCGCCACGCTCGCCACCAGCTCGCGCGATGCGCAGGTGCAGGCCTATGCGCTGCGCGCCTGCCGCGGCGCGGGCCCGGCCAGCAGCGCCTGCCAGTCGCTGACGCCGCAGGCCTGGGTGCAGATCGAGGCTGACAACGGCGCGGCCTGGCTGGCGCTGTCGGGTGACACGCGGCTGGAGCCGGCCGTGCAGCTCGATGCGCTGCGCCAGGCGGCGCGTGCGCGCCGCTTCGAGACCCACGGCGCGGCGCTGCAGGGCCTGGTGCAGGCGGCGGCGCCGGCCGGCACCGGCGAGCTGGACCGGCTCGCGATGGCGCGCCTGGTGGCGGCGCTGCGCGGCGACTGGCTGGTCACCGAACCGCTGCGCCTGCACTGCAGCGCGAGCGCCCTGGCCGACCCCGAGCGCAGCGGCCTGTGCGATGCGATCGCCGACATGCTGGCGACCCAGGGCCAGTCCGTGCCGGACCTGCTGCAGGCGCGCGACATCGGCCAGCGCGTTGGCTGGCCGGAGGATCGGCTGGAGGCGCTGCGCGACGAGGCCGACGCGCTGCTCGCCTTCGAGCGCCGCCGCGCCGACGCCTCCGAGCTGGCCAACTGCGGCGAGCTGGCGCGCCTGAACGCCTTCTATGCCGAGGTCGGCCGGCTCGGCCAGCTGGCCGCGCTGCGCCAGGCGATGCAGCGCTCGGCGCGCTGAACCCTGCCGGGTACTGGCCGGGCGCCGGCAGGCGGCCGACAATCGGCCCATGCTGCACCGCGCCGACCTGCTGCCCGGCCGCCCGCATCCGCTGGGCGCGCGCCCGTATGCCGGGGGCACGCAGTTCAGCGTCTACTCGCGTGCCGCACGCCGCATCGAGCTGCTGCTGTACGACGACGTCGACGCGGCGCGGCCGGCGCGCGTGATCGACCTCGAGCCGCCGCGCCACCGCACCGGCGACTACTGGCATGCCTACGTGCGCGGCGTCGGCCCCGGCCAGCTCTACGCCTACCGCGCGCATGGCGACTTCGACCCGGCGCGCGGGCTGCGCTTCGACGCCGGCAAGGTGCTGCTCGATCCCTACGGGCGCGGCGTGGCGACGCCGGCCGACTGGCGCCGCGCCGCCGCCTGCGTGCCGGGGCGCAACGACGCGCAGGCCTGCAAGAGCGTGGTCTGCGACGACCACGACTTCGACTGGGAGGGCGACCTGCCGCTGCGCCGCCCGTTCGCGCAGACCGTGATCTACGAGACGCACCTGCGCGGCTTCACGCGCCACCCGAGCTCCGGCGTGCCCGAGTCGCGGCGCGGGACCTATGCCGGCCTGATCGACAAGATCCCCTACCTGCGCGACCTCGGCGTCACCGCGGTCGAGCTGATGCCGGTGTTCCAGTTCGACCCGCAGGATGCGCCCCCGGGCCTCAGCAACTACTGGGGCTACGCGCCGATCTCGTTCTTCGCGCCGCACGCGGGCTACGCCTCGCAGCCGGGCGCGCAGGCGGCGCGCGACGAGTTCCGCGCCATGGTCAAGGCACTGCACCGCGCCGGGCTGGAGGTGATCCTCGACGTGGTGTTCAACCACACCGCCGAGGGCGACGAGCACGGCCCGACCTTCGGCCTGCGCGGCCTGGACAACGCCAGCTACTACCTGCTCGAAGGCGCCGGCCGCTATGCCAACCACTCCGGTTGCGGCAACACGCTGAACGGCAACCACGCGGTGGTGCGCCGGCTGATCCTGGACAGCCTGCGCTACTGGGTGCAGGTGATGCACGTCGACGGCTTCCGCTTCGACCTCGCGGCCATCCTCTCGCGCGACGAGCACGGCCAGCCGGTGGCCAACCCGCCGGTGCTGTGGGACATCGAGAGCGACCCGGTGCTGGCCGGCACCAAGCTGATCGCCGAGGCCTGGGACGCCGCCGGGCTGTACCAGGTGGGCCGCTTCTTCGGCGAGCGCTGGAAGGAGTGGAACGGGCGTTTCCGCGACGACGTGCGTTCGTTCGTGCGCGGCGACGCCGGTACCGTGACGGCGCTGGCCGACCGCCTGCTCGGCAGCCCCGACCTGTACGGCGCGCGCCCGCGCGAGCCGGCGCAGAGCATCAACTTCGTGACCAGCCACGACGGCTTCACGCTGGCCGACCTGGTGAGCTACGACACCAAGCACAACGAGGCCAACCGGGAGGGCAACCGCGACGGCAGCGACGACAACCGCAGCTGGAACTGCGGCACCGAGGGCCCGACCGACGACCCGGCCGTGAACGCGCTGCGGCGGCGTCAGACCAAGAACCTGCTGGCCATCGCGCTGCTCTCGCTGGGCACGCCGATGCTGCTGATGGGCGACGAGATGGGGCGCTCGCAGCGGGGCAACAACAACGCCTACTGCCAGGACAACGAGCTGTCGTGGCTGGACTGGTCGCTGCTCGAGCGGCATGCCGAGCTGCACCGATTCGTGCGCGGGCTGATCCGCATCCGCAACCTGCGCGAGTCGGTACGGCACGACCATCGGCTGACGCTCTCGGAGCTGGTGGCGCGTGTCAACGTGCAGCTGCACGGCGTGACGCTGGGCGCGCCGGACACCAGCCACGATTCGCACAGCCTGGCGGTCACCGCCTCCAGCCTGTCGGGCGACCTGCTGATGCACTTCGCGCTGAACGCCTGGTGGGAGCCGCTGGACTTCGAGCTGCCGACCCTGCCGCCGCGTGCCCGCAGCGGCTGGCTGCGCATCATCGACAGCGCCCGTCCGGCGCCCGACGACCTGGTCGACATGGCGCAGGCCGAAGGCGCGATCGGCCTGCACCACCGAGTCGAGGCACGCTCGGTGGTGGTGCTGTTCGCGCCGCTGCGCTGAGGCGGCCTCAACCCGTGTTGCGCAACCCCGCCGCCACCCCGTTGATCGAGATGTGGATGCCGCGCTTGACGCGCTCCACGCCCGGGTCGCCGTCACGGCTCGCACGGTAGCGGCGCATCAGCTCGACCTGCAGGTGGTTCAGCGGGTCGAGGTAGGGGAAGCGGTGCTCGATCGAGCGCGCCAGCGTCGGATTCGATGCCAGGCGCGTCTTCTCGCCGGTGATAAGCGACACCGCGTCGTAGGCGCGCTGCCATTCGGCCTGGATCAGCTTGAAGATGCGCTGGCCCAGCTTCCTGTCCTCGACCAGCTCGAGGTAGCGCGAGGCGATGCCCAGGTCGCTCTTGGCCAGCACCATGTCGAGGTTGGACAGCAGCGTGCGGAAGAACGGCCACTGCCTGTGCATCTTCTGCAGCAGGGCGAGGCGCTCCTTGCGCTGCTTCGCCTCCTTGCCGAGGAAGGCCTCGATCGCCGAGCCGAAGCCGCACCAGCCCGGCAGCGCGACACGGCACTGGCCCCAGCTGAAGCTCCAGGGGATGGCTCGCAGGTCCTCGATCGCGCGCGTGGCCTTGCGCGAGGCCGGGCGTGAGCCGATGTTCAGCTCGGCGATCTCGCGGATCGGCGTGGCGCTGAAGAAGAAGTCGGTGAAGCCCGGGGTCTCGTACACGAGCTTGCGGTAGGCGGCGAAGCTGGCCTCGCTGATCGCGTCGGCCGCCTCGATGAAGGCCTTCGGGGCGCTCTTGGTCGGGTGCAGCAGCGTGGCCTCGAGCGTGGCGGCCACCAGCGTCTCGAGGTTGCGCCGGCCGATCTCGGGGTGGGCGTACTTCGAGGCGATCACCTCGCCCTGCTCGGTCAGGCGGATCTGGCCGTTCACCGTGCCCGGCGGCTGCGCCAGGATGGCCTGGTAGCTGGGGCCGCCGCCGCGGCCCACCGTGCCGCCGCGGCCGTGGAACAGGCGCAGCGTCAGGCCGTGCTCGCGGCCGAGCTCGCCGAACAGCTCGACCAGCGCGATCTCCGCGCGGTAGAGCTCCCAGTTGCTCGTGAAGCTGCCGCCGTCCTTGTTGCTGTCGCTGTAGCCGAGCATGATGTCCTGCTCTGCGCCCGAGGCCTTCATCATCGCGGCGACACCGGGCAGCGCGTAGTAGGCGCGCATGATCGGCGCCGCATTGCGCAGGTCGCCGATGGTCTCGAACAGCGGCACGACGATCAGGTCGGTCACGGCATGTTCATGCAGCTCGCCGCGCACCAGCCCGGTCTCCTTCATCAGCACCAGCACCTCGAGCAGGTCCGACACGTCCTCGGTGTGCGAGATGATGTAGTGGCGCAGTGCATCGCGGCCGAAGCGCTGCAGCATGCGGCCCGCGGTCTCGAAGATGGCCAGCTCGCCCTGCGCATGCTCGCTGTACTGCGCCGCGCGCACGCGCAGCGGCCGCGCGTCGTTGAGCAGCCGCACCAGCAGCGCGCGCTTGTCGTCCTCGGCCAGCGCGGCGTAGTCCTTCTCGATCTTGGCCACCTTCAGCAGTTCGGCCACCACGGCCTCGTGCTTGTCCGAGCTCTGGCGCAGGTCGACGGTCGCGAGGTGGAAGCCGAACACCTGCACCGCACGGATCAGCGGCGCCAGGCGCGGGCCGATCAGCGCGTGCGCGTGGTGCGAGCGCAGCGAGGCCTCGATCACGCGCAGGTCGGCCAGGAACTCGGCCGGGGCCAGGTACGGGTCCTGCGGCGCGACGGCGTGGCGCAGCGCCTCGGTGCCGGTCAGGTCGTGCAGCGTGGCGGCCAGGCGCGCATAGATGCCGGTCAGCGCGCGCCGGTAGGGTTCGTCGAGGCGGTGCTCGTTGGTGTCGGGCGAACGTTCGGCCAGCGCCTGCATGGCCGGCGTGACCGGCGCCAGCAGCGCCGACATCGACAGCTCGCTGCCCAGCAGGTGCACCTCGGTCAGGTAGAAGCGCAGCACGGTCTCGGCCTGGCGGCGCAGCGCCATCTGCAGCGTGGCCTCGGTGACGAAGGGGTTGCCGTCGCGGTCGCCGCCGATCCAGTTGCCCATGCGGAAGAAGTTGCCCACCTCGTGGCCGTGCAGCAGCTGCTCGACCTCGCGGTAGAGCTTCGGGATCTGGCGCAGGAAGGTGCTCTGGTAGTAGGAGAGCGCGTTCTCGATCTCGTCGGCCACCGTCAGCTTGGCGGTGCGCAGCATGCGCGTCT
Source organism: Piscinibacter defluvii (assembly GCF_004011805.1). Taxonomy (GTDB): domain Bacteria; phylum Pseudomonadota; class Gammaproteobacteria; order Burkholderiales; family Burkholderiaceae_C; genus Piscinibacter; species Piscinibacter defluvii. The sequence continues at coordinate 5,328 of NZ_RCHJ01000020.1, read as the reverse complement.
GCCACAGCTGCGTGACACGGGCGCGGATCAGCGCCTCGTTCTCGGCGCGGTCGCGCTCGGTGCGCAGGTCGTCGCGCTGCTCCACCAGCTCGGCGATCGCGCGCTCGGCGTCCAGGATGCTCTTGCGCTGCACCTCGGTCGGGTGGGCCGTCAGCACCGGGCTGATGTAGGCGTGCTGCAGCATGCGTGCGATCTCGCTGGCGCGGATGTCGGCCTGCGCGAGGCGCTCGAAGGCCATCCCGAGCGAGCCTTCCTGCAGGTCGCCGCGGCTCTCGTGCACCTCGCGGCGGCGCACGTGGTGGCGGTCCTCCGCGATGTTGGCCAGGTGCGAGAAGTAGCTGAAGGCGCGGATCACGCTGACCATCTGGTCCGACGACAGGCTCTTGAGCAGCCGGTCGAGCGCACGGCCGGCCTGCGCGTCGCTCTTCAGGCGGTAGGCCACCGAGAGCTTGCGCACGCGCTCGACCAGCTCGTAGGCGTCCTTGCCTTCCTGCTCGCGGATCGTGTCGCCGAGGATGCGCCCGAGCAGGCGGATGTCCTCCATCAACGGGCGGTTCTTCTCGGCGGCGTCGTTGGCGCGCTGGCGCGACACGGTTGGCATCGTTGTCCCTCGGCGATGTAACTCGGTTACCTGGAGCGGCATCCTAGCAGCGGCACCTCGTGAAATCGGGGTGCTGCGCGGGCATGTGGTTACGAAGCGGTTCCCAAATCGTTGTCGAGGCTCTGCAAGAGATGCGCCTGTTAGCATCGCGCGATGCAGCAGCCCGTGATCATTGCCACCCGCGAAAGCCGCCTCGCCCTCTGGCAGGCAGAGCATGTGCGCGACCTGCTGGCCGCGCGCTTCGGCTGGCGTGTCGAGCTGCTGGGCATGACCACCCGCGGCGACCAGATCCTCGACCGCGCGCTCTCCAAGGTCGGCGGCAAGGGACTGTTCGTCAAGGAGCTCGAGACCGCGTTGGAGGACGGCCGCGCCCACCTCGCGGTGCATTCGCTCAAGGACGTGCCGATGGACCTGCCGGCCGGTTTCGAGCTGGCCACCGTGCTGGAGCGCGAGGACCCGCGCGATGCCTTCGTCTCGCCGCGCTACGCGGGCCTCGAGCAGCTGCCGCAGGGCGCCAGGGTGGGCACCTCCAGCCTGCGGCGGCTGGTGCAACTCGGTGCACGCCGCCCCGACCTGGTGGTCGAGCCGCTGCGCGGCAACCTCGACACGCGGCTGCGCAAGCTCGACGAAGGCCAGTACGACGCCATCGTGCTGGCGGCAGCGGGCCTGAAGCGGCTTGGCCTGGCGCAGCGCATCCGCAGCCTGTTCGAACCGGAGGCGATGTTGCCCTGCGCCGGGCAGGGTGCGCTCGGCATCGAGGTGCGCAGCGACGCGCACGAGCTGCGCGCCGCGCTCGCCACGCTGACGCACCGCCCGACCTGGCTGGCCGTGCAGGCCGAGCGCGCCGTCTCGCGCGCACTGGGCGGCAGCTGCAGCATGCCGCTGGCGGTGCATGCGCAGTGGTACGACGGCCCGCAGGGCGAGCGGCTCGTGCTGCAGGCCCGACTGGGCCATCCGCAGCAGCCTCTCGCGCCGCTGCTCGTCAGCCGCGTCGAGGCCGCGGTGGCCGACGACGACAGCGCCCGTGCCCTCGGCGCGGAGGCCGCCGCCGCGCTGCGGGCCGATCCGGCTGTGTCCGGCTACCTCGTTTCCTGAGTGGCGCGATGCGCGTGCTGGTCACCCGCCCGGCCGCCCAGGCGGACGACTGGGTGCAGGCCCTGCGTGCGCGCGGCATCGACGCCGCGGCGCTGCCGCTGATCGGCATCGATCCCCCCGAGGATGCCGCGCCGGTGCGCGCCGCGTGGCGCGCGCTGGCCGCGCAGCGCCTGGTGGTGTTCGTCAGCCCGAACGCGGTGGAGCAGTTCTTCGCGCTGCGCCCCGAGGGCCTGGCCTGGCCGGCCGGCACGCTGGCCGGCTCGCCCGGTCCGGGCACGACGCGGGTGCTGAAGCGCCTGGGCGTGCCGCCGGCGGCCATCGTCGAGCCGGCCGGTGACGCGGCGCAGTTCGACTCCGAGGCGCTCTGGGCCCGGCTCGCGCAGCACCCTTGGCGCGACGCCGCGGTGCTGATCGTGCGCGGCGAAAGCGGGCGCGACTGGTTGGCCGACACCTTGCGGGCCCACGGGGCGGTGGTCGGCTTCGTCACCGCCTACCGGCGCGCTGCACCCCTGCTCGATGCGGCACAGCGCGCCCGCCTGGACGCGGCGCTGCACGACCCGCCCCGCCATGTGTGGCTGTTCAGCAGCTCCGAGGCCATCGACCGGCTGCTGGCGCTCGCGCCCGGCGCCGGCGCCGCGACCGCCTGCGCGGTGGCCACGCACCCGCGCATCGCCGAGCGGGCGCGCGCGGGCGGCTTCGGCGCGGTGCACGCCTGCCGCCCCGAGCAGGACGCGGTGGTGGCCTGCATACAATCGATCGACCCCTCCGAGCGACGTTCGTCCTCGCTTCCGCCGTGACCGCCGAACTGCCAGCCCCCGACGCCCGCGACCAGCCGCGCCCCGCACCACCGGCGGCGCCTTCCGGCGCGCCGCGCTGGCCGGCGCTGCTGGCCAGCATCGCCGTGCTGGCAGCCGGCACGGCCGCGGTGATGGCCTGGCGCGCCGAGCAGCGCGTGGCCAGCCTCGAGCAGGAACTGGTGCGGCGCCAGCAGGACAGCGCCACGCAGGCCACCGAGGCGCGCACGCTCGCGCGGCAAGCGCAGGAGTCGGTGGCCGCGAGCACCGCCAAGGTGGCGCTGCTCGAGGCCCGGGTGGCCGAGGTGGCCGTGCAGCGCACCCAGCTGGAAGACCTGATCCAGTCGCTCTCGCGCTCGCGCGACGAGAACCTGCTGGTCGACATCGAGGCGGCGATCCGCATGGCCCTGCAGCAGGGCGCGATCACCGGCAGCGCCGAACCGCTGGTGCTGGTGCTGCGCCAGAGCGACGAACGCCTGGCGCGCTACAACCAGCCGCGCCTGGACGGCGTGCGCCGCGCCATCGCGCGCGACCTGGACCGCGTCAAGGCGGTCGGCACGACCGACATCTCGACCCTGACGATCCGTCTCGACGAGGCGATCCGCCTGGTCGACGAGCTGCCGCTGCTGGCCAATGCCGAGCAGCGCCGCGACGCGCGCATGGCGCCGGCGGCGGCCAAGGCGGCCAGTGCCGCGGCCTCGGCGGCGACACCGGCCTGGCCGCTGCCGCCGGGCTGGGCCGAGGCGTGGAGCGGGTTCGCCGAGCGCTTCTGGGACGAGGTGCGCTCGCTGGTGCGCGTGACCCGCATCGACCATCCGGATGCCGTGCTGCTGGCTCCCGAGCAGGCCTTCTTCCTGCGCGAGAACCTCAAGCTGCGCCTGCTCAACGCACGGCTCGCACTGCTGTCGCGCCAGTACGCCACGGTGCAGGCCGACCTCGCCGTGGCCCAGACCATGGTGGACCGCTACTTCGACCGCAGCGCCCGCCGCAGCGCCTCCATCGGCGAGCTGCTGCGCCAGGTGAGCCATCAGGCGCGCCAGGTGACGCTGCCGCGGCCGGACGACACCCTCGCCGCGCTGACCACCGCCGCCGCCGGACGCTGACCGCTGACCGCCGACATGCGCTCCATCGTCTGGTTCGTGCTGCTCTTCGCCGTCGCGGTGGTGGCCGCCACGACGCTGGGCGGCAACGACGGCCTGGTGAGCCTCTACTGGTCGGGCCGGCGCATCGACCTGTCGCTCAACCTGTTCCTGCTGCTGATGGCGCTCGCCTGCGTGGTGCTGGTGACGGTGTTCAACGGCCTGCATGCGCTGGTCGGCCTGCCGCGGCGCGCGCGCGAGTGGCGCGTGGCACGGCGCGACCGTACCGCGCAGGCCGCGCTGCGCGAGGCGCTGGCACAGTACTTCGGAGGCCGCTACAGCCGGGCGCAGAAGGCGGCGCAGCGGGCCCTGGCGATCCAGGCCGACACCCCCGAGCTGTCGCAGGACAACGAGTTCACCGTGCTTGGCCACCTGCTCGCGGCCGGCAGCGCACACCGGCTGCAGGATCGCAGCGGGCGCGACAAGGCGCTCGAGCGGGCACTCGAGCTGGCCCGGCGCGGCACCGGCACGCGCCCGGCCGACGAGGGCGCGCGCCTGCTGGCGGCCGAATGGGCGCTGGACGACCGCGATGCGCCGCGCGCGCTCGAGCTGCTCGGCGAACTGCCCACCGGCGTGGCGCGGCGCACGCATGCCCTGCGCCTGAAGCTGCAGGCCGCGCGCCTGGGCCGGCAGCCGCAGGACGCGTTGCGCACCGCGCGCCTGCTGGCCAAGCACCAGGGTTTCTCGAAGGGCGCCGCGCAGGGCCTGCTGCGCTCGCTGGCCTTCGAATCGCTCGACGGGGCGCGTGACGCCGAGCAGCTGCGCCGCGTCTGGCAGGCGCTCGACCCGCTGGACCGGCGCGACCCGTTCGTGGCGGCACGGGCCGCCGCGCAGGCCGGTGCGCTGGGCGCCGGCGACGAGGCGCGCGGCTGGCTGCGCCCGTTCTGGGAGCGGCTGGACGAACTCACGGCGGACGAAAGGGCTGCCGTGGCGCTGGCGCTGGCCGGCGTGCTGCCGGGCGTCGGGCCGGAGTGGCTGCCGCGCCTGGAGGCGGCGGCGCAGGCCTATCCGCGCGAGGCCGCGCTGAGCTACGCCGTCGGCATGGCCCTGGCCGAGCGCCAGCTGTGGGGCAAGGCCCGCCGCCTGCTTGAGGACGCCGCGGCCGACGCCGCGCTCGCCGCCGCGGCCCGCCGGCGAGCCTGGCGCAGCCTGGCACGCATCGCGCTCGAGGAAGGTGACACCGAACGGGCGGCGCGCTGCTACGAATCCGCTGCCGCGCTGGACTGACGGAGCGGCTTCGGAAGGCTGCTATACTGAGCGGCTCGCGCGGCTGTAGCTCAGTTGGATAGAGTACTTGGCTACGAACCAAGGGGTCGTGGGTTCGAATCCTGCCAGCCGCACCAGAACATCGTTCTAGATCAACGGGTTAGCTCCGCAAGGGCTAACCCGTTTTTCTTTGCTGGGTGACTTTTGGGTGACTTTGGGTGACTTTCGCCCTCCAACGCCACCCGCTTCGCCTCTTCATGCTCGCGCCGCAAAGTCGCCAGGCTCTTGTTCCAGCGGCCTGTGTCTTCCTTGATCTTCTCCAGCGCCGCGTGCAACTCGACGATCTGCGCCACGCTGTAGTGGCGCGTCATCGACGCGTTGCTGTGCCAGAGGATGTCGGCCACCGTGCTCTCCGGCACCCCCGCTTCCCGCAAGCGCATGCCCACGGTGTGGCGCAGGTCGTGCACGTGCAGGTCGGGCATGCCGGCCTCGC
>NZ_ML137200.1:2635-145898 GCF_004011805.1 Piscinibacter defluvii | reverse complement strand
AGGCGGAAGGTGAGGAACTCGCCGCCGGCGTGGCTGTGGGAGCGGGCGGCCTCGTGGCGAGCCACGTGCTGGGCGTCGGTGATCATGTCCATGGGAAGTCCTCGAAGCGATGGATGGCTGAAGGGTTTATCGGCCGCCGCCGCACCAACTGAAACGCCGCCCGCAGGCGGCGTTGTGTGACGGGGTCGACGCTTTCCTCAGGGGGCACCCTGCAGACGGAAGCCCGCCACCACGCCGGCCAGGCGTGCGGCCTGATCCTTGAGGCTCTCGGCGGCGGCGGCGGACTGCTCGACGAGGGCGGCGTTCTGCTGGGTCATCTGGTCGAGCTGGCTGACCGCGCCGTTGACCTGGCCGATGCCCTGGCTCTGCTCGGAGCTGGCCGCGCTGATCTCGCCGATGATGTCGCTGACGCGCTGCACGCTGGCCACGATCTCGTGCATGGTCGAGCCGGCATCGGCGACCAGGCGCGAACCGGTGTCCACCTTCTGGACGCTGGCGCCGATGAGTGCCTTGATCTCGCGGGCGGCCTCGGCGCTGCGCTGGGCGAGGCTGCGCACCTCGCCGGCGACGACGGCGAAGCCGCGGCCCTGCTCGCCGGCGCGGGCGGCCTCGACGGCGGCGTTGAGCGCCAGGATGTTGGTCTGGAAGGCGATGCCGTCGATGGTGCCGATGATGTCGGAGATCTTGCGCGAGGAGGCGTTGATCTCGTCCATGGTGGAGACGACCTGGGAGACGACGGAGCCGCCGCGCTGGGCGACCTCGGCGGCGCTGGCGGCGAGCTGATTGGCCTGGGCGGCGGAGTCGGCGCTGTGGCGCACGGTGCCGGTGAGCTGCTCGATGGAGCTGGCGGTCTGCTGCAGGCTGCTGGCGGCCTGCTCGGTGCGGCCGGACAGGTCCTGGCTGCCGCTGGCGATCTCGCTGCCGGCGGTGGCGATGCTGTCGGTGCTGTGGCGCACCTGGCCCACCAGCGAGCGCAGGCTGTCCTGCATGGCCAGCAGCGACTGCTGCAGCCGCGTGGCCTCGTCGCGCCCGCGCGGCTCGAGCCGGCCGGTCAGGTCGCCGCCGGACACCTGCTCGGCGAAGCGGCGCGCCGCCTCCATCGGGCGGCAGATCGACACCATGTTCAGCAGCGTCAGCGGCACCACCACCAGGATCGCCAGTGCCAGCGCGGCACCGAACAGCAGCAGGGTGTGGCGCTGGGCGGCGTCGGCCTCGGTGCGGGACTCGCGCGACTCGGCGTCGAGCGACTGCGACAGCTCCTCCAGCAGCTTCTCGGCGCCGCGGGCGGATTCCTTGGCCCTGCCGAGCAGGCGGTTGCCCGCGGTGGCGTTGTCGAAGCCGCCTTGCACCAGCTGCCGGATCACCGGCTGCGCGGCCTGGGCGTAGGCCTCGAGCTCGGGCCGCAGCTTGCGCAGCAGCGGGTTGTCCTGGTCCTCCTCGCCCTCGAGCATCTTGTCGATCAGGCCCAGTGCGCGCGCGTGCGCCTCGGTCCAGCGCTGCTGGTAGCGCTGGACCTCGCCCGGCTGCTCGTAGTTGATGACCATGTCCTTCTCGAAGCGCCGCAGGTCGCCCAGCGCGCTGCGCAGCTGCCCGAGCTGCTGTGCTTCGGTGACGGTGTTGTCGGCGAAGTGCTGGGCGACGCGCTCGATGCGCAGCATGCCGGCGATGCCGGCCCCGCCGACGAGGCCGAGCAGCACGAGCACGACGACGATCGCGCCCAGCATGCGGGTGCGGATGCTGAAACCGCGCAGCAGGTCCTGGATATTCATGTCTTGGGCTCCGCCCGGGGTCAGAAGGTTTCCCAGTCGCCGTCGCCCGCGGCGACGGTGCCGGCGGGGGAGACGGCGCGTGCCGCGGCCGGTTCGGCAACGGTCGGCGCAGGCGCCGCCGACGGGGCGGGCCGGGGCGGCGCCGCGGTGCGTGTGGCCGGTGCCGGCCGCGCCGGCCGTGCCGGGCGCGCCGGCGCGGCGGGCCTGACGCCCGGCCGGGGTGCGGCCGAGGCCGCGGCTGCCGGGGCGGCCGCGGCGACGGCGGGCTCGTCGAGGCGGAAGCTGCCGACCAGCTGGCTCAGGCGCTGGGCCTGTTCCTTCAGGCTCTCGGCCGCCGCCGCGGACTCCTCCACCAGCGCCGCGTTCTGCTGCGTCATCTGGTCGAGATGGTTGACCGCCACGTTGACCTGGCCGATGCCGTCCGACTGCTCCGAGGTGGCGGCACTGATCTCGCCGATCATGTCGCTGACGCGCTGCACCGAGGCGACGATCTCGTTCATCGTGCTGCCGGCGTCGCCGACCAGGCGCGACCCGGCGTCGACCTTCTCGACGCTGGCGCCGATCAGCGCCTTGATCTCGCGTGCCGCGGTCGCGCTGCGCTGGGCCAGCGATCGCACCTCGCCGGCCACCACCGCGAAGCCGCGGCCCTGCTCGCCGGCGCGGGCCGCCTCGACGGCGGCGTTGAGCGCCAGGATGTTGGTCTGGAAGGCGATCCCGTCGATCGTGCCGATGATGTCAGCGATGCGCCGGGAGGCGCCGTTGATCTCGTCCATCGTCGAGACCACGCGTGCCACGACCGCGCCGCCGCGCTGCGCCACCTCGGACGCGGAGGCCGCCAGCTGGTTGGCCTGGCGGGCCGAGTCGGCGCTCTGGCGCACGGTGCCGGTGAGCTGCTCCATCGAGCTGGCGGTCTGCTGCAGGCTGCTGGCGGCCTGCTCGGTGCGGCTGGACAGGTCCTGGCTGCCGCTGGCGATCTCGCTGCTGGCGGTGCCGATCGAGTCGGTGCTGCGGCGCACCTCGCCGACCAGGCGGCGCAGCGCGGCCTGCATCGCCGCGATGGCGCGCAGCAGCTCACCCGTCTCGTCGCGCCCGCCGTCGGGCACGCGGCAACTCAGGTTGCCCTCGGCGATCTCGGCAGCCACCGCGGCGGCCTGGCGCACCGGTGCACTCACCGAGCGCGTGATCAGCCAGGCCAGCGTGCCGCCCAGCGCCAGGCAGGCGAGCAGCGTGAGGCCGATGACCGTGCGGGCGCTGCTCAGGTCCTGGCGCGCCTCGGCCTGCTGGCCGGCGGCCAGCTCGATCTCGAACTCGCGCAGCGCGGTCATCGCCGCGAGGTACTCCTGGGCGGCCGGCAGCATGCGCTGGGCCAGCAGGGCCTGCGCGCCGGCGCTGTCGCCGGCCTTGGTCAGCCCGGTGACCTGGCGGCGCAGCTCCAGGTAGGCCTGGCGGCGCTCGCCGATGGTCGCGAGCAGGGCCTTGCCGCGCTCCGACTCGATCGCCGATTCGAGGTCCTTCTGCAGCGTGCTGATCTGCTCGGAGGTCTGCTTCATCAGCGGCGCGGCCCAGGCGTCGACCTCGGCGTGGCCGCCCGACTTGGCCAGCGCCACCGCGCGGGCGATGTTGAGTTCGGTGCGGCTGGTCCACTCGGCCATCACCGCGGCGCGGCGGGCGTACTCTTCGGCCCGGGCGAGGTCGCGCTCGGTGGCGACCGTGCGCTGCCAGGCCACCAGCGCGATGACCAGTGCCAGGGCCAGCACCGCGCCGAAGCCCGCGGCCAGGCGGGTGCCCAGGCGAAGTCGCTGCAGGTTCATGGCGGGAGCCCTCAGTGGCGCGCGCGGCGCACCAGCGCGCCGATGTCCAGGATCAGAGCGACGCGGCCGTCGCCCATGATGGTGGCGCCGGAGACGTCCTCGACGCGGCGGTAGTTGGCCTCGAGGTTCTTCACGACGACCTGCTGCTGCCCGAGCAGCTCGTCGACCAGCAGCGCGACGCGCCCGCCCTCGGCCTCGACCACCACCATGATCGCGCTGACACGCTCGAAGTCGAAGCGCGGCACGCTGAACACCTGCTCGAGCTCGAGCACGGGCATGTACTCGTCGCGCACCTGCACCACGCGGCCGGAGCCGCCGATCGTGCGGATCATCCCGTCCTGCACCTGGAACGACTCGACCACGCTGGACAGCGGCAGGATGTAGCACTCCTCGCCGACGCCCACGCTCATGCCGTCCATGATCGCCAGCGTCAGCGGCAGGCGCACCTTGACGCTCATGCCGTAGCCCTCGGCCGAGTCGATCTCGACCGTGCCGCCCAGCGCGGTGATGTTCTTCTTCACCACGTCCATGCCGACGCCGCGGCCGGACACGTCGGTCACCACCTCGGCAGTGGAGAAGCCGGCGGCGAAGATCAGGTTGTAGACCTCCTGGTCGGTCATCGAGTCGGGCGCGTCCAGGCCGCGCTCGCGGGCCTTCTTCAGCAGCTTCTCGCGCGACAGGCCGCGGCCGTCGTCGCGCACCTCGATGACGATCGAGCCGCCCTGGTGCGATGCGCTCAGGGTGATGGTGCCGTGCTCGGGCTTGCCCTTGGCGAGCCGGTCGGCGGGCAGCTCGATGCCGTGGTCGCAGCTGTTGCGCACCAGGTGCGTCAGCGGGTCGGTGATCTTCTCGACCAGGCCCTTGTCGAGCTCGGTGGCCTCGCCGTGCGTCACGAACTCGACCTTCTTGCCGAGCTTGGCGGCCAGGTCGCGCAGCATGCGCGGGAAGCGGTTGAACACCACCGACATCGGGATCATGCGGATCGACATCACCGCTTCCTGCAGGTCGCGGGTGTTGCGCTCCAGGTCGGCGAGGCCGGCGGCCATCTGCTGGTGCAGCGCCAGGTCCACGCTCTTGCTGTTCTGCGCCAGCATGGCCTGCGTGATGACGAGCTCGCCGACCAGGTTGATCAGCTGGTCGACCTTCTCGACCGAGACACGCAGCGTCGACGAATCCAGCGCCGCACCGCCCGCCTTCTCGGCCTTGGCCGCGGGCTTGGCCACCGGCTTGGGCGCCGGTGCGGCCGCGGCCGGTGCCGCGGTGGCGGCGGCGGCTGCACCGCCGGCCTGGGGCGCGCCGGGCGCGTCGTCGAAGAAGCCGTACCCCGGGTCGCGTGTTTCCTCCGGCTCCGGCGCGCCGGGGTTGCCGGCATGGAAGCCGTAGCCGGGGCCCAGCGGCAGCAGCGCGAGCGCCTCGCGGGCGACGTGGAAGGTGAACAGGTCCAGCAGGTCGCTGTCGCTGCTGGTGGTGACGACCTTGAAGCGGCGGATGCCGTCGCTCGGCTGCCCGCCGTCGATCGGCTCGAGCGTGCCGAGGTCGGTGATCTCCTTGAACAGCTCGGCCAGGTTGTCGGCCTGCCCGGGATCCTCCAGCGGGCCGACGCGCAGCTCGAGCTGGCGCGCCTGGCTGGCCGCGGCATTCGCCGGGGCGGCATCGGCAACCGGTGCCGCGGCGGCGGGGGCAGCGGCCGGTGCGGCGGCGGCCCGCGCGGGCAGGGCCTCGCCGTCGGCCAGCGCGCGGATGTTGAACAGCAGTTCGGTGGTGTCGATCTCCACGCCGCCGCCGCCCTGGTGGCGCGCCAGCTGCGCACGCAGTGCATCGCCCGAGGCGAGCAGCACGTCGACCATCGCCGGCGTCGGTGCCAGCTCGCGGCGGCGCAGCTTGTCCAGCAGCGTCTCCATCTGGTGCGTCAGCTCGGCCACGTCGGCGAAGCCGAAGGTCGCCGCACCGCCCTTGACGGAGTGGGCGCAGCGGAAGATGGAGTTCAGCTCCTCGTCGTCCGCCGACTCGATGTCGACCTCGAGCAGCTGCTGCTCCATGCGGTCCAGGTTCTCGCCGGCCTCCTCGAAGAAGACCTGGTAGAACTGGCTCAGGTCGATGCCGGCACCGGCGTTGTCCGAACTCGTCTCGGCCATGGCGTGGGACTCCCGTGTTCTTCCGTGCGCCTTACTTGATGACCTTCTTGATGACCTCGAGCAGCTTGCTCGGGTCGAAGGGCTTGACCAGCCAGCCGGTGGCGCCGGCGCTGCGGCCGGCCTGCTTCATCTGGTCGCTCGACTCGGTGGTCAGGATCAGGATCGGCGTGGCCTTGAACTTCGGGTTGTCGCGCAGCTTGCGCGTCAGTCCGATGCCGTCCAGGCGTGGCATGTTCTGGTCGGTCAGCACGAGGTCGAAGTCGCGGCTGCCGGCCTTCTCCCACGCGTCCTGCCCGTCCACCGCCTCGACGACGTTGTAGCCCGCGCTCTTGAGCGTGAAGGAGACCATCTGGCGCATCGAGGCCGAGTCGTCCACAGCGAGGATTGAATGCATGTTGGGCTCCGGTAACGAGGGGATATCGGTGGGGGCGGTGTTTTGTTGAGGGCGGGGTCAGAACAGTTCGATGGAACCTGCGTCCATCTCGTCCTGCGTCACGGGATTGGGGCGCAGCGGGGGGCCCGCGACGACCGTCTCGCCGTCCTCGTCGTCGCCCATGGCTTCGGCGGCCAGGCGGTCGGCACAGCTGCGCAGGCGCAGGCTGGTGTGGTTGATCAGCTGCGAGGCCATGTCCTGGAACTGCATCGCGGTGATGGCGCCGGCCAGGTGCTGCATCGCGTCGTGCAGCTCGCGGGTGTTCAGCTCCGGGTGCTGCGCCATCGCGTGCAGCAGGTGGTTGAGCTGACCCGAGGCGCCGTAGAAGTGGCCCAGCAGCGCATCGCTCGCATCCCCGAGCAGGCGTTGCAGACGCTCGAGGTCGTTGGTGGCCGTCATCAGGTCGTCCTGCAGGTCCGCGGCGGCCAGCAGCGGCAGGGTGCCGCCGACGGGCGTCTCGGTCAGGGGGCTGTCGGTCATCGTGGCTCCGGGCAGGTGCTCGCGTCACGGCCCCAGCGGCCGTCGGCGATCACGAGGATTTTCGGCAGCGGTCGCGAATTCATTAGGGCGATCTGGGCGTGAAATCGGGCCAGATTCCCCACCTTGCGCCACAGGGCTGGCCGGGGCCTCGCGGCATACTTCACGAATGGCCCGGCTGCCCCTGCCGCATTCGCTGCGCGTGCTGCACCTCGAAGACTCCGCGCTCGACCACGAGCTGGCGCTGGCGCACCTGCGCCGCGGCGGGCTGGAGGTGCATTCGCTGCGGGTCGACTCCGAGGCCGGCTACCTGGCTGCGCTCGAGCAGCGCGACTGGGACGTGGTGCTGTCGGACTTCAACCTGCCGGGCTTCTCCGGCCTGGTCGCGCTGGACCTGCTCAAGGCCAGCGGTCGCGACGTGCCCTTCATCCTGGTCTCCGGCGAGATCGGCGAGGACGTGGCGGTCGAGGCGATGCGCAACGGTGCCAGCGACTACCTGCTGAAGAACAACCTGACGCGGCTGGTGCCGGCGCTGCTGCACGCGGTGGAGGCGCACGAGACGCGCCGGGCGCGCGAACGCGCCGACCGCGAGCTGAACAAGTCCAAGCAGCGCCTGCGCGAGCTCGCCCAGCACCTGCAGACCAGCATCGAGCACGAGCGCCAGGCGATCGCGCGCGAGATCCACGACGACGTCGGCGGCTCGCTGACCGCGCTGAAGTTCGACCTCGCCTGGATCGCGCGCCACACCACCGACGAGGGCGTGCGCCTGCGCGTGGTGTCGGCGCTCGAGACGGTGACGCTGGCGATCGAGTCGAGCCAGCGCATCATGCACAACCTGCGCCCGGCGATCCTCGAGCAGGGCCTGGTGGCCGCGCTGCAGTGGATCGCCACGCGCTTCGAGAAGCGCACCGGCATCCCCTGCCAGGTGCGCATCCCGTCGCAGGCGCCGGAGTGGCCGGCCGGCGTGCCGCTGGTGGCCTACCGCACCGCCCAGGAGGCGCTGACCAACATCACCAAGCACGCGCAGGCCACGCGCGTGCAGATCGACCTCTCGCTGGCCGGCGGGGTGATGTCGCTGGAGATCAGCGACAACGGCCGCGGCCTCAGCCAGCAGGACCTGGCCAAGGCGCGCAGCTTCGGCATCCGCGGCCTGCACGAGCGTGCCGGCACGGTGGGCGGCTGGATCGACCTGTCCAGCGGCCCGGCCGGCACCACCTTGATACTCTCGATCCCGTTGACGCCGGGCGCCGAGCCGCCGACGACCACCTCGCCGACGCCGCTGCACGAACCCGACGATCCTTCGCAGTGGGGCAGCCTGTGATCAAAGTCATTCTGTGCGACGACCATGCGCTGATCCGGCGCGGCATCCGCGACACGCTGTCGGATGCGCCGGACATCCAGGTCATCGGCGAGGCGGGCGACTACGGCGAGCTGCGCGAACTGCTGCGCAAGCATGCCGCCGACGTGCTGGTGCTCGACATCAACCTGCCCGGCGGCCGCAGCGGCCTGGACGTGCTGCACGTGCTCAAGGACGAGGGCCTGCCGATGCGCGTGCTGGTGGTCTCGATGTACCCCGAGGACCAGTACGCGATCCGCGCGCTGCGCGCCGGCGCCTTCGGCTACGTCAACAAGGGCGGCGATCCGGCGCTGCTGGTCAACGCGGTGCGCACGGTGGCTCAGGGCCGCAAGTACGTCACGCCCGAGATCGCGCAGATGCTGGTCGAGAGCCTCACCGCGCCGGTGGTCGAGAACTCGCACGAGAAGCTGTCCGACCGCGAGCTGCAGACCCTGGTGCTGATCGCCTCGGGCAAGCGGCTCTCGGACATCGCCGAGGAGCTCAAGCTCAGCCCCAAGACGGTGAGCGTCTACCGCGCCCGGGTGCTCGAGAAGCTGTCGCTCGCGAACAACTCCGAGATGACGGTCTACGCGATCCGGCACGGCCTGGTCGGCAACTGATCCCCCCTCGGCGGGGGGCGCCGTTGCGGCTTGTTTCACGCCCTGGGCCTTTGTGCGCGCTCAAGCGCAATGCATTGCCGCCGAAAGCACGCAAGATGACGAGCAGCGGACCGTTCGGGTCCGCCATCCGATGAACCCATCCTCCGGTCGATGCTGATCGCTGCCTGCTTCGTGGTCACCGCCTGCCTGCTCTGGCTCGCCGGCGAGGTGTCCGTGGCCGCGTCCATGCGACCGCGGCGCGTGGCGCGCGCCGGCGTCGGCGCGGCCCTGCTGCTGGCGGCCGGCGGCCTGTGGTGGCCGGCCCATGCGCTGCCGATGGAAGGCACGCTGGCCGCGGCCGGCGGCGCCTGGAACCTGGTGGTCTGGCTGCCCGGGCTGGCGCTGGCGGCGCTCGGCGCCGCGGCGGCGAGGGCCATCGCCCGGCAACACTGGCTCGGCACGGTCGGTGCCGCCGCGGCGTTGCTGGCGGTCGCGTACTCGCTGCTGATGCTGGCGCTGCCCGGGCTGTTCCGCCTCGGCGGCAATGGGCTGTTCAGTGTCGGCCTGGCCGTGCTGGCGCTGGCGGTCGCGATGGTGGGCCTGTTCATCCGGCTCGAGAGCCCGGCCGCGGCGCGGGTGCTGCGCGCCACGGCGGCGCTGGTCGCAGCCGGCGTGCTCGCGCTCGGGTCGGCGATCGCCGCCAGCTCGCCGGCGGTCGGCAGCGGCACGCCGTTCGCCGTGCTGGCCGTGCTGGCCGCGCTGGCGGGCGTGGCCGGCGTGCTGCTGGCCGTGTTGCGGCAGCCCGACCAGGGCCAGGCGCCGGAACTGCCGGTGCGCCAGTCGCGCCTGGCGATCGACGGACTGACCGGCCTGCCCACGCGCCTGTTCTTCGAAGAACGGCTCGCGCAGGCGGCCAAGCGCTGCGACGCCAAGCGCAGCAAGCTGGCGGTGCTGTTCGTCGATCTCGACGGCTTCAAGCCGGTCAACGATTCCTTCGGCCACAGCTGCGGCGACCGCGTGCTCGAGCAGGTCGGCGCGCGGCTCAAGGCCTTCGGCCGCGGCGGCGACGTGGTCGCCCGCGTCGGCGGCGACGAGTTCCTGCTGCTGCTGCCCGGCGTCTCGTCGACCGAGGTGCTGGCGCAGGCCGCGCAGGGCCTGATCGAGTCGCTGTCCCGGCCCTACAAGGTGGAGGATCGCGAGATCGGCATCTCCTGCTCGGTGGGCATCGCGGTCTACCCGGACGGCTGCGACGCGGCCAAGCTGATCGCCCGCGCCGACGTCGCGATGTACGCCGCCAAGCGTGCCGGCGGCACGCGCCATGCCTTCTACACCGCGGCGATGGACAGCGACGCGCAGCAGAACTTCGACATGATGCGCGACCTGCGCCAGGCGCTGGCCAACAACGAGCTGGAGCTGTTCTTCCAGCCCAAGATCGACGCGCGCAGCGGCAAGGTCACCGCCGCCGAGGCGCTGGTGCGCTGGCAACACCCGAGCCGCGGCATGGTGATGCCCGGACAGTTCATCCCGCTGGCCGAGCGCTCGGGCCTGATCGGCCCGCTCGGCAACTGGGTCATCGAGGCGGCCTGCAAGCAGGCCCGCGCCTGGCGCGACAAGGGCCTGCGCATGCGCGTGGCGATCAACGTCTCGGCCTACCAGATGCGCCAGGAGGACCTGGTCGACCGCATCGCCGATGCGCTCAAGCGCCACCGCATCCGCCCCTCGCTGCTGACGCTCGAGATCACCGAGACGGCGGCGATGGAGGACACGCGCGCCACGCAGGAGACCTTCCGCCGCCTCGGCGAGCTCGGCGTGCACCTGTCGATCGACGATTTCGGCACCGGCTACTCGAGCCTGGCCTACCTGCGCAAGTTGCCGGCCGAGGAGCTGAAGATCGACCGCGTGTTCGTGCAGGACGTCGAGCACAGCGCCGACGCGCGCGCGGTGGTCGACGCGGTGCTCAAGCTCGCCCACGCGCTCGGGCTGAAGGTGGTGGCCGAGGGCGTGGAGAACCCGCGCCAGCAGCAGATCCTCGTCGAGCTCGGCTGCGACGAGCTGCAGGGCTTCCTGTTCGCCAAGCCGATGACGGCGCGCGCGCTGCTGCTGTGGGCGATCGGCGACCGCACCGAATCTGCGGTGTTCCGCAACTCGCTGTTCGGCGAGACGCGCGACGGCTCGCGCATCGCGGCGCGCACGGTCGCCTCTATCGCGTCGCGCGCCGCCTGACGCAGTCGAGGTAGGCCAGCCCGTCGGGCGGTGCCCCGCTGCGCTGCGAGGCCCAGATCATCTCGCCCAGGCACTCCATCACCTCGTGCTGCGCCTCGTGCGCCGAGCCGCGCCGGGCGGCCAGCAGCTCGTAGGCCTGCTTGATGCCGCGCGGCTGGTCGATGGAGACCTGCTCGCTGATCGTCAGGTGCATCGACAGGTGCAGGAAGGGGTTGGTGCGGCCGGCCTCGACCTCGTAGACCGCGGCCAGCGCGGCGTCCAGGTCGGCGAGCTCGGCGTGGTACTCGGGGTGCTGGGCGATCCAGTCGCCGGCCAGCGCCTCCATCGGGGTGAGCGGCAGCGCGGCGCGCTGCTTGCGCAGCGTCTCGCAGAAGAAGCGCCGCACGTCGTTCTGGGAAGGGGCGAACATCCGACAATTGTCGGCGGATCGACGAAGGGACGGGGATGCTCGCGTGGAACGACCTGCCGCTGATCACGGATGCGGCCTTCTACGCCGTCGCCGTGCCGGCGGTGCTGATGATGGGCCTGTCCAAGAGCGGCTTCCTGGGCGGCTTCGGCTCGCTGGCGGTGCCGCTGATGGCGCTGACCGTGCCGGTGCCGCAGGCCGCGGCGATCATGCTGCCGCTGCTGGCGGTGATGGACGCCACCGGGCTGCAGCAGCTCTGGCGCGCCTGCGACCGCGCGCTGCTGGCGCTGCTGCTGCCGGCCGGGCTGCTCGGCACCGTGGTCGGCACGCTGTCCTTCGGCGTGCTCAGCACCAAGACCGTGGCCGGCGTGGTGGGCGCGCTGACGCTGCTGTTCCTGGCCCAGCGGCTGCTGTTCCCGCCGCGCGCCGACGCCGCGCCGCCAGGGCGCCGCACCGGCTTCGTGCTCGGCATCGCCTCGGGCTTCACCAGCTTCGTGGCGCACGCCGGCAGCCCGCCGATCAACGCCTACGTGCTGCCGCTGAAGCTGCCGCCGCTCACCTACGCGGCGACGATGGCGGTGTTCTTCGCCGCGGTGAACCTGTCGAAGTGGATTCCGTACGCCTTCCTCGGCCTGATCGACCTGCGCAACATGGCCACCTCGCTGGTGCTGCTGCCGCTCGCGCCGCTCGGCGTGTGGCTGGGCATCTGGGCCACGAAACGCATCCCGTCGGCCTGGTTCTACCGGCTCGCCTATGCCGGCATGGGCCTCACCGGCGCGAAGCTGCTGGTCGACGGGCTGCGCTGATCAGGGCTTCTCCGCCGCGGCCTTCAGGTTGGCGAGCCCGGCCTCGAAGTCCGGGCCGACCATCGCGTCCATGCTGACGAACACCGACATCAGCTTGGAGAGGAACGGCATCGCCCCGCTCATCGCCCAGGTGACGCGGGTGCCGCTGCCCTCGGGCTGCAGGGTGAAGTCGACCCGGTTGGTCGCCTCCATCGGCGCGCGGAAATCGAGCCGCGCGGCCACCAGGCGCCCGGGCACGGACTCGATGATCTGCATGCGGCCGCTGCCGAGCTTCTCGCCGGTCCAGCTGTAGGCCGCGCCGGTGCCGCTGGCCGGGCCCTCGTAGCTGAGCTTGGTCGTCGGGTCCTTCAGGGCCCAGGGGTTCCAGGTGTTGAAGCCGTGCAGGTCGTTGATCAACCCGAACACCCGCTCGGGCGGGGCAGCGATCGTCGTGCTGCGCTGCAGGGCGAAGCTGTCCGGCCGCGTGGCGGCGAAGCCGAGCAGGCCCAGCACGGCAACCACGACGATGATCAGCAGCGTCTTGAACATGAGGGTCTCCTGGTCAGCGGGGCCGGCGCACCAGCACCACGTGGGTCGCGTTCTCGCCGGCCGTGTGTTCGGCGACCTGCCAGCCCAGCGCCGGCAGGTCGATGCCGTGCAGCAGCAGCTCGCCACGGCCCATCAGCACCGGCGCGACGGCCAGGTGCATCTCGTCGAGCAGCCCGGCGCGCAGGTACTGGCGGATCGTCGCGGCGCCGCCACCCAGGCGCACGTCGCGCCCGCCCGCGGCCGCGCGGGCCCGCTCGAGTGCGGCCTCGATGCCGTCGGTGACGAAGTGGAAGGTCGTGCCGCCCTGCATCTCGAGCGGGGGCCGCGCGTGGTGCGTCAGCACGAACACCGGCACATGGTAGGGCGGCTCGTCGCCCCACCAGCCGCGCCAGCGGTCGTCCGGCCAGGGGCCGCGCACCGGGCCGAACATGTTGCGGCCGAGGATCCAGGCGCCGACGTTCTCGAAGCCGCGCCGCGCGAAGCCGTCGTCGATGCCGGTCGAGCCGCCTTCCTGGCCGAACATCGTGCGGAAGGTGCGAGTCGCGAAGGCCCAGCCGAACATCGCATGGCCGCCCACGCCGAGCGGGTTCTGCAGGTCCTGGTCGGGGCCGGCGCCGAAACCGTCGAGCGAGACCGAGAACGACTTCACCTTCAACTGGCTCATGCAGACGCTCCGTGGCGTGGGGTTACCGGCACGACGAACCAGTGGCGCGGAATTCGACAGCCGGCCCCTCACCAGCGCTTCATCAGCCCGAGCAGGCGCCGCATGGTCGCACCGTAGGGCGGCAGGAACAAGGCCATGCCGTTCAGGCGCGACTGGCGGAACACCGGCACCAGCTTGCTGAAGGTGTCGAAGCCCCAGCGGCCGTGGTAGTGGCCCATGCCCGAGGCGCCCACGCCGCCGAAGGGCAGGCTCTCCTGCGCGATGTGCAGCAGCGTGTCGTTGACCGTCACGCCGCCGGCCGGCAGGGCGCGCAGCGCGGCGTCGGTGCGGGCGCGGTCGTGGTCGAACCAGTACAGCGCCAGCGGGCGCGGACCGGCCTGCACGGCGGCGATCGCGTCCTCCAGCCGGTCGTAGGGCACCAGCGGCAGCAGCGGGCCGAAGATCTCCTCGTGCATCACCGCCGTGTCGGCCGGCGGGTCGAGCAGCAGCTGCGGGGCGAGGCGGTGCCGCGTGTCGTCCTGCTGCGGCCCGTCGAACAGCGGCTCGATGCGCACGCCGCGCGACAGCGCCTCGTCGCGCCAGCCGGCCAGGCGGCGGTACTGGCGCTCGTTGACGATGCTGGCCAGGTTTGCATCCGCCAGCGCGCCCGGGTAGCCGCGCTGGGCCTCGCGCCGGGCCGCCGCGACGAAGTCGCCCAGCAGCGCGCGCGGCAGGCGCACATGGTCCGGCGCGATGCAGGTCTGGCCGGCGTTCAGCAGCTTGCCGGCCAGGATGCGCTGCACCGCATGCTCCAGCGGGTAACCGGGCGTGATGACGGCCGGCGACTTGCCGCCCAGCTCGAGCGTCACCGGCGTCAGGTGCTCGGCGGCGGCGGCCATCACGCGCCGGCCGACTGCCGTCGAGCCGGTGAACAGCAGGTGGTCGAAGGGCAGCGCGCTGAACGCCGCGGCGAGCTCCGGGCCGCCCTCGAGCACCGCCAGTTCCTCCGGCGCGAAGGCCTCGCGCACCAGGCGCGCGAACAGCGCCGAGAAGCCCGGCGTGGCCTCGGGCATCTTGACCAGCACGCGGTTGCCGGCTGCGAGCGCGGCGGCCAGCGGGCCGACGGCGAGGTAGAGCGGGTAGTTCCACGGCACCACGATGCCGACCACGCCCAGCGGCCGCGGCCGGATCTCGGCGCGGGCTGGCAGGAACCACTTGCCCACCGGCGCGCGGCGCGGCGCCATCCAGCGCCGTCCGTGGCGCAGCGCCGACTTCAGCTCCTCGAGCGAGGGCCAGACCTCGGCCAGCTCGGTCTCGATCGCTGGCCGGCCGCCGAAATCGGCGTCGATCGCCGCAGCGATCGCGGCTTCGTGCGTGGCCACCAGCGCCTGCAGGCGGCGCAGCCGGTCGGCCCGCACGCCCCAGTCGGGGCAGGGGTCGGTGCTCAAGGCGCTGCGCTGGCGCTCGAAGGCCAGCAGCAGCTCGTCGCGCATGTCGTGCGGGGTCATGCGGCGATGCTAGGCCGGGCCCGTGCGCCGGGGTGGAGAGGCGCCCCCAATCAGCGCGCCGGCTTCTCGACGTAGGGGATCACCGCCTCGGCGTCGAGCCGGTAGCCCGAGACGCCCATGCCGCTGTCGCTGCGCTGTGCCTTCAGCGTGCCGTCGACCCAGACCACGTCCATCGACTTGAGCTTCGTGCCGGCCTTCGGCAGCACGTGCACGATCTGGTTGGCCGGCGGCGGCGGGGTGTGGATGCAGGCGCCGAAGTAGGGAACCAGCAGGAACTCGGTCATCCCGGCCGCGTTCTCCTCCAGCGGCACCACGTAGCCGGGCAGGCGCACCTTGCGGCCGTCCATCTTGGCGTTGACCGGCGCGTTGTCCCACACCTCGCGCATCTTCTTGAGCATCTGCTGGGCACGCGGGTCGGCGTCGCCGAGCGCGCCGAGGTTCATGCCCTGGAACTGCTTGAGCGGGTCCCAGTCGGCCGGCACCAGGTCGTCCCAGGTGATCTCGGCGAAACCCGGGCGCGGCGGCGGCTTGTCGGCCTGGGCCAGCGCCGCGGTCGCACCGGTCAGGGCCAGCAGCAGGGTGAACAACAGCTTCTTCATCGTCAGATCCTCGGAGACAACCCGTCGGCCAGCGAGAGCCGCCAGGCGCGCCAGCCCGGCACCAGGCTGGCCAGCACGCCGGCGGCCAGCACCGCGGCGAGCCACTGCCACTGCGCCGCGGTCGGAGCCGTCAGGCGCAGCGCCAGCCCGTACTGTGCCTGCACCCAGGGGCCGAGCGTGGCGATCAGGATCACGCTGGCCAGCAGCCCCAGGGCCAGGCCGGCGAGCGTCACCAGCGTGCCCTCCAGTGCCAGCAGCAGCATCACGTGGCGCGGCGCGGCGCCGACGGCGCGCAGCAGCGCCAGCTCGCGGCGCCGCTCGTTCAGCCCGGCCAGCACGGTGGCCACCAGCCCGGCCAGGCTGACCAGCGCGACCAGCCCCGACAGCAGCAGCAGGGCCCGCTCGCCGGCGCCCACCACCTCCCACAGCTCGTCCAGCGCCACGCCGGGCAGCACCGCCATGAGCGGCTCGCCCTCGTAGCCGTTGACGAAGCGCTGCACCGCGAACACCGCGGCCCGGTTCTTCAGGCCGACCAGCGCGGCCGTCACCGACTTCGGCTGCAGGTCGAACTTGCGCGCCATCTCCGGCGGGATCGCCAGGCCCGGCAGCGGCGCGCCGCCGCTCCAGTCGAGGTGGATCGCCTCGAGCGCCTTCAGGTCGATGTGCACCGTGCGGTCCACCGGCGTGCCGGTGGGCGCCAGGATGCCGACCACGGTGAAGGGCTTGTCGGCATGCTCGGCCGCCAGCGGCCCGCCGCTGCCATGGGCGAGCACGATGTGTGCACCCAGGCCGTGGCCGAGCGTGCGCGCGACCTCGGCGCCGAGCACCGCGCCGTACAGGCCGTCGAGGGTGCCGCTGAAGGGCTGGCCGGCGGCCAGTCGCAGCGGCTCGCGGTCGCCGTGGCGGAAGTGCTCGAAGAAGGCCGGCGTGGTGCCCAGCACCGGGAAGCCGCGGTGCGAGTCGCCCAGCGACAGCGGCACCACCCAGGCGACCATGCGCTGGCGGGCGATCTCCTCCAGGCTCTGCACGCGGATGTTGCTGGTGGCGCCGCCGACGTGGAACACCGCGTACAGCATCAGCTGCACGGCACCGGTGCGCGCGCCGACCACCAGGTCGGTGCCGCTGACCGCGCGCGAGAAGTTCTCGCGCACGTCGTGGCGCACCCGCTCGACCGTCAGCAGCAGCAGCGTGGCCAGCGCGATCGACGCGGCCACCAGCGCCAGCGTGCCGCGCCGGTTCCAGGCGCTGGCGGCGGCGAGCGAGGTCAAGCCCCTCACGCGGCGGCTCCGTTGAACGCCGGCAAGGCCAGCGTGCGGTCGAAGTGCGGCGCGAGGCGCTCGTCGTGGCTGACGAACACCAGCGTGCTGCGCGCCGCCGCGCATTCCGCCAGCAGCAGCGCCATGAAGCCGTCGCGCAGCGCGGCGTCGAGCGCCGAGGTCGGCTCGTCGGCGATCACCAGGCCGGGCCGGCCGATCAGCGCGCGCGCCGCGGCCACACGCTGCTGCTGGCCCACCGAGAGCTCGCGCGCCGGCCGCGGCCACAGCGCGGGTGCGATGCCGACCCGCTCGAGCAGCGTGCGTGCGTGCCCGGCCGGCGTGCCCGCGGCATGCGCGGCCTGCATGCTGCGCCGGCGCGAGAAGCGGCAGCCGAGCAGCACGTTGTCGAGCACCGGCAGCCAGGGCAGCAGGTTGAACTGCTGGAACAGCACGCCGATGTGCTCGGCGCGGAAGGCGTCGCGCCGCGGCGCCGACAGCGTGCGCCACTCGGTGCCCAGCACCGCCAGCGTGCCGGCGCGCGGCAGCAGCACACCGGCCAGCAGCGCCAGCAGGGTGCTCTTGCCGCAGCCGCTCGGGCCGTGCAGGAAGACGCGTTCGCCCGCCGCGACCTGCAGCGCATCGATCGCCAGGCAGTCGCGCGTGTCGCGCGGCCAGGCGAAGCGCAGACCCTCCAGCGCGATCGCCGGTGCGGTCACCGTTCGCCTTCGTCGCCGGCCGGCACCACCCAGCCGGCGCGCCCGCTGCGCCGCTGCGCCGCGTCGCGCTCGCGCGCGAACTGCTCCTCGAGCTGGGCGCGGCCCTGCTTGGCGATGGCGATCAGCTTGGCCTCGTCGCCATGGTGCGGGCGCATCGCCTCGACCAGCGCGACGTTGTGGCGCCGGAAGCGCCAGGCCAGCGTGCGCGCCTGGTGCGGCTGGAAGCCGAGCTGCTCCAGCACGCTGCGCGCCGACAGCAGCGCCGATTCGAGCGTCTCGCGTTCGACATGCTCGATGCCGAGGTTGCGCAGCTCGTAGTAGTGCGTCACGTTGCGCGCCCGCGCGACGATGTGCAGCTGCGGGAAATGCTCGCGCACCAGCTTCGCGACGGCGATGCTGCGCTCGACGTCGTCGATCGCCAGCACGAACACACGCGCCCGCGCCGCGCCGGCGGTGCGCAGCAGGTCGAGCCGCGACGCGTCGCCGTAGAACACCGGCCAGCCGAAGCGGCGCACGCTTTCCACCTGGTCGGCATCGTGCTCGAGCACGGTGGCGGCCAGGCCGTTGGCGTAGAGCAGGCGGCCGATGATCTGGCCGTAGCGGCCGAAGCCGGCGATGATCACCGGCGCCTCCTGCGGCTCGCTGAGCTCCTCCATCACGCGCGTGCGGCCGGCCAGCCGGCGCGCCCAGAAGCGGTCGGACAGCAGCAGCACCAGCGGCGTCAGCAGCATCGAGATCGCCACCGCGGCGACCAGGCGCGAAGCGGTGGGCGCGTCGATCACGCCGGCGCCGGCGGCGGCCTGGAACACCACGAAGCCGAACTCGCCGCCCTGCATCAGCAGGATCAGGAAGGGCGGGCGCTCGCCCGGCGGGATCGGCATGGCGCGCCCCATCGCCCACAGCACGCCGGCCTTGATCCCCAGGAAGCCGGCCACCAGCGCGGCGATGGCCAGCGGCTCGCCGAACACCACCGCGAAGTCGATGCCCATGCCCACCGCGATGAAGAACAGGCCCAGCAGCAGGCCCTTGAAGGGCTCCAGGTCGGTCTCCAGCTGGCGCCGGTACTCGCTCTCGGCCAGCAGCACGCCGGCCAGGAAGGCGCCCAGCGCCATCGACAGGCCGACCGACTGCATCAGCGCCGCGGTGGCCACCACCAGCAGCAGCGCCGCGGCGGTGAAGATCTCCGGCGTGTCGCTGCGCGCGATCCAGCGCAGCGCCGGGCGCAGCAGCAGCCGCCCGCCGAGCACGATGGCGGCCACCACGCCGGCCGCCTTGGCCGCGCCCAGCCAGCCGTCGCCGTGCGCCTGCGCGGCGCCGGCGGCCAGCAGCGGCACGAAGGCGAGGATGGGGATGGCCGCCACGTCCTGCAGCAGCATCACGCCGAGCACGCCCTGGCCGCCGCCGGTGGCCATCAGGTTGCGCTCGGCCAGCACGTTCAGGCCGATCGCGGTGGAGGACATCGCCAGCCCGAGCGAGGCCACCAGCGCCACGCGCCAGTCGATGCCCAGCAGCACCGCGGCGCCGGTCATCGCCGCGGCCGAGCCGAACAGCTGCACGCTGCCCCAGCCGAACACTGCGTAGCGCATCGACCAGAGCCGGCGCGGCTCGAGCTCCAGGCCGACCAGGAACAGCATCAGCACGACGCCGAACTCGGCCACGTGCAGCATGTCCTGCGCATCCGTCACGAGGCCGAGCCCCCACGGCCCGATCAGGATGCCGGCGCCCAGGTAGCCGATGATCGAACCCAGGCCGAGGGCGCGGGACAGCGGCACCGCGAGCACCGCCGCGGCGAGGTAGACCAAGCTGGTGGCCAGCCAGGAGGAATGTTCCATCAGGCCGTTTCCGGATCCAGCATCGGGCGGGCCGACGCGGGCACGGCCGCGGGCACGCAGGGCGGCAGCAGGTCGAGCTCGGGCCAGTCCGGCCAGCTCGCGAGGCGCTGCGCATAGACCGCCGCGTGCGCGGCCAGCGCCGCGTCGTCGGCGCGGTGCGCGCCGTGCAGCACCAGCGGCGGCAGGAAGCGCAGCCCGCACAACATGGCGGTCTGCTCGTAGGGCGGCAGGAAGGCGTCGAGGAAGTGCCGGTTGTGGCCCTCGGGCCGGTACGAGGCCTCCGGCCCGCCGGTGCTGAGCGCGAGCCACAGGTCCTTGCCGCGCAGCGCCGTGCCGCCGGGCCCGTAGGCCCAGCCGAAGGCGAGCACCTCGTCGACCCACAGCTTGAGCAGCGGCGGCATGTGGTACCACTGCAGCGGGTGCTGCCAGACGATCAGCCGCGCCGGCTCGAGCGCGGCCTGCTCGGCCTCGACATCGATCGCGTAGTCCGGGTAGAGCGCGTACAGGTCGCGCACCGCGATGCGCGCGCCGGCGCGGCGCGCCGCCTCGGCCATCGCGCGGTTGGCGCGCGAATGCTCGAGCTGCGGGTGGGCCAGCAGCACCAGCACGTCGGCGCGGTCGGGGGAGGCGGGGTCGGTGGCCATGGCGGATCGGGGCAGGCCCCGGGAGGCGGGCCCCGGGAGGCCCGCTACCATACCCGGAAAACCAGACCACTCAGTCGGAGGTGCGGATGCCGGTGATCGTCGTGGCCAATCCGAAGGGGGGCGTCGGCAAGAGCACCTTGTCGACCAACCTGGCGGGCTACTTCGCGTCCCGCGGCCATGCGGTGATGCTGGGCGACGTGGACCGCCAGCAGTCGGCCCGCACCTGGCTCGCGCTGCGGCCGGCCACGCTGCCGAGGATCGCCACCTGGGACGCGCTCGACGACGAGGTGGTGCGCCCGCCCAAGGGCACCACGCACGTCGTGCTGGACACACCCGCCGGCCTGCACGGCCGGCGCCTGGACGAGGTGATGAAGCTGGCCGACAAGCTGATCGTGCCGATCTCGCCGAGCATCTTCGACATCCACGCCACGCACGACTTCATCCGCACCCTGCTCGCGCACCGGCGCGGCGACCGGGTGCAGCTCGCGCTGGTGGGCATGCGCACGCGCGAGGGCACGATCGCCACCGACCAGCTGCGCCACTTCCTCGAGGGGCTGAAGGTGCCGCTGCTGACCTTCCTGCGCGACACCCAGGGCTACGTGCACCTGGCCGCGCACGGCTTGACGCTGTGGGACGTGGCGCCGGGACGCTTCGAGCGCGACCTGGAGCAGTGGCAGCCGCTGCTGGAGTGGGTCGACGGATGAAGTCGTACCGCCTTGAGGAGCTGGCCGGCCTGGTCGGCGCGGCGCTGGGCGAGAGCGCCCCGGTGCTGGTGGACCAGGCGCGCATCGATGCCTTCGCCGCCGCCACCGAGGACCGGCAGTGGATCCACGTCGACCCGGCGCGCGCCGCGGACGGGCCGTTCGGCGCGACGGTGGCGCACGGCTTCCTGACCCTGTCGCTGCTGCCGGTGCTGCTGGAATCGACCTTCCGCATCGACGGCGCGCGCCTGGGCGTCAACTACGGCTTGAACCGGGTGCGCTTCCCGGCGCCGGTGCCCGCCGGCAGCCTGCTGCGCGGCCGCTTCCGCCTGCTCGCCTTCGAGCCGGTCGACGGCGGCGCGCAGCTCACCGTCGAGGCCACCCTGGCCGCCGACGGCGCGCCCAAGCCGGCCTGCGTGGCCGAGGCGGTGTCGCGCTGGTACGTCTAGTACGATCGAATCCGGCGTGTTGCGCCGTCCGGAGGTCCCCATGAAGGTGCTGCTGATCGACGACCACCCGCTGATCCTCTCGGCGCTGCAGAGCGTGATCCAGGGCCTGGGCGACGACGTCACCGTGGTCGGCGCGAACAGCGCCGGCGAGGCGCGCGCGATCCTGCGCCAGGATGCCGACTTCGACCTGGTGCTGCTCGACCTCGCGCTGGGCGACGCCAACGGCTTCGACGTGCTGGTCGAGTTCCGCGCCCAGTACCCGGCGCTGCCGGTGGTGGTGGTGTCGGCCTCGGACCGCAGCAGCGACGTGATCCGCGCCGTCGACCTGGGGGCGATGGGCTTCGTGCCCAAGCGCGCCAGCAACGCCGAACTGTTCGAGGCGCTGCGCATGGTGATGTCCGGCGGCATCTACGTGCCGCCGATGGCGATGCGGTCGTTCGACCCGCCGCCGCAGGAGAGCGGCACCGTGCCCAGCGTGCTGCGCGTGGTGCGCGAGAACGCCGACCCGCCCGTCGGCCCGCCGCCGCTCGAATCGCTCGGGCTCACGCCGCGCCAGACCGACGTGCTGGCGCTGCTGCTGCAGGGCAAGCCGAACAAGCTGATCGCGCGCGACCTGAACCTCTCGGTGGAGACGGTCAAGGACCACGTGGCCGCCGTGCTGCGGGCGCTGAACGTCAGCTCGCGTACCCAGGCGGTGCTGGCGGTCAGCCAGATGTCGCACAAGGGCGGCCTGAACGCATGGCGCAACCCGTCGCGATGAGCGACGCAGGCGCGCCCGCCGCGCCGGCGGCGGACTCGCCCTCGCGCCACTCGGTGCTCGGCGAGGAGGTGCTCGCCGTCTATGCCTACACGCCGGCCACGCTGGCCGGGCTGGCGGCGGGCTTCGGCATGCTGGTCACGCTGTTCTGGGCCAGCACGCCCTGGGCCGTGCTGCTGCCCTGGATGCTGCTGTTCGTCGGCCTGTGGGTGGTGCGCATCGTCATCGCCCAGGCCTTCCGGCGCGCCGTGCGGCGCGGCGCCGAGCGCATGGACTGGGCGCGCTGGCACCTGTACTGGAAGGTGCTGACCACGGTCTCGGGCGCCACCTGGGGCCTGTCGGGCTGGATCTTCTACCAGCACGGCCAGGGCATCCAGCAGACCGGGCTGATCGTCGTCATCTACACCTTCTGCATCGCGGTGGTGCCGGTGCTGTCGAACCAGCCGCGCCTGTTCTTCGCCTACGTGCTGCTGTGCTTCGCGCCGCTGATCGTGCGCATCGCCACCGGCGGCGACGCCTACAGCTACCAGCTCGCCGGCATGCTGCTGATCATCATCACGCTGACCACGCTGCTGGCGCGCAACTACCGCCAGGCGCTGGGCCGGGTGATCGAGCTGAAGCTGCGCGCCGACGACCTGCTGGTGCAGCTGCGCGTGGAGAAGCAGGCCGCCGAGGAGGCGCGCCGCGAGGCCGAGGTGGCCAACCGCGCCAAGACGCAGTTCTTCACCGCCGCCAGCCACGACCTGCGCCAGCCGCTGCACGCGATGGGCCTGTTCGCCGAGGCGCTGCGCCAGCGCACCCACGAACCCGAGGTGGCCAACCTCGTGAACAGCATCAACGCCTCGGTGGATGCGCTCGAGGGCCTGTTCTCGGAGCTGCTGGACATCACCCGCATCGACGCCGGCGGCGTGCAGGTGAACCCGCAGCCTGTGGAGATCGGCGACATCCTGCGCAAGCTGCGCCTGCACTTCGAGCCGACCGCCTTCGAGAAGGGCCTGGCGCTGCGACTGCGCGGCGGCCAGCGCGTGGTGCACGCCGACCCGCTGCTGGTGGAGCGCATCCTGCGCAACCTGGTCAGCAACGCGATCCGCTACACCAACGACGGCACCGTGCTGGTGGCCGCGCGTGCGCGCGGCGACCGCGTGCTGCTGCAGGTGTGGGACACCGGCCTGGGCATCAAGCCCGAGGAGCAGGCCAAGATCTTCGAGGAGTTCTACCAGGTGCCCAACACGCCGGCCGTCGCGCCGCACCAGCGCAAGGGGCTGGGGCTGGGGCTGGCGATCGTCAAGCGCCTGGCCGACCTGATGGGTGCCCCGCTGACGCTGCGCTCCACCGCCGGCAAGGGCAGCGTGTTCTCGCTGCTGCTGCCGCGCGGCGAGAAGCCGCGCGTGGCGCCGACGGTGCTGCCGGGCAAGGGCCCGGTGGGGCTCACGCTGCACGGCCGGCTGATCGTGGTGGTGGAAGACGAACCGGCGGTGCGCAGCGGCATCGAGGTGCTGCTGCAGGGCTGGGGCGCGGAAGTTGCTTCGTTCGACAGCGTGGCCGAGGCCGCGGCCTGGGCCGAACGCAGCGATCCGGCGCAGGTGCGCCCGGACCTGCTGATCGCCGACTACCGGCTCGAGGCCGGGCGCAGCGGCATCGACGCGATCGTCACGCTGCGTGGCCGCTTCGGCGCCGCGCTGCCGGCCATCGTGGTGACCGGCAGCACGATGAGCACGCTCGACAAGGAGGCCCAGGAGAAGGATTTCCACCTGCTGATCAAGCCGGTGGTGCCCAACAAGCTGCGCGCGATGATCGCGTTCAAGCTGGGCGTGAAGGCCGGCGCCTGAACCCGGGGGCGCCGCGCCGTGCACTTCGGCCGGGGATATCGACTCGCGGAGGGAGAACGAATGAACTGGTTCATGGCCGTGTTGAAGAAGTACGCCGTCTTCAGCGGGCGCGCGCGCCGCAAGGAGTACTGGATGTTCGTGCTGTTCTACATCCTGATCTACGTCGCGCTGATGATCGTCGAGGGGCTGGTGGGCAGCCCGGGCATCCTGGCGCTGGTCTTCGCGCTCGGCATTCTCGTGCCCAGCATCGCGGTGGCCGCGCGACGCCTGCACGACACCGATCGCAGCGGCTGGTGGCTGCTGATCGGCTTCGTGCCGCTGGTCGGCGGCATCGTGCTGCTGGTGTTCATGTGCCTGGACGGCACCAGCGGACCGAACCGGTTCGGCGCCGATCCGAAGGCGGAGCCCGAACCCGCCTGAGGCGGCGACCGGCGGGCGTTCAGCCCGCCTCGTACAGCACGTTGATGCGGGCGACGTATTTCGGCACGTCGCCGCGCACCGGGCAGCCGACGTGCAGCACCGAGCCGGGCCCCATGCCGTGGCGGAAGAACAGCGCACTGCCCTTGGCCGGCGTCACGTCGTGTGCGCTGCCGTCGGGGCGGTACAGCCGCGTCTGGCCGCCCTGCACGCCGTCGTCCGGGCCGTTCAGGTAGAGCAGCATGGTCAGGCAGGAGCGCAGGCCCGGCCACTGCAGCATCGAGCGGCGGTCGGGCGAGAGCCCGAAGCCGGGCCAGTCGCCGTCGACATGGCGGTTGAACACGTCGCCGTCGTCGTAGCGGTACATGTTGATGCGCTCGGACAGCCGCGGGTGCAGGCGCAGCCCGTCGATCGCCGGCGGCAGCAGGTGCGCCATGCGCTCGAACAGCGGACCGCTCAGCGAACGGTCGGCCACCCAGTGCACCGACTTGTTCAGGCGCATGCCCGGCGGCGTGGCGATGCCCGGCGCCTCCTCGCGGTAGCCGAAGCGCTCGCTCGCCGCGACGATCGCGTCCGCCTCGTCCGCTGCCAGCAGGCCGCGGATCTCGAAGGCGAGCAGCCCGCCGAGCTCGATGTCGTGGCGGGTCGGCACGAGCCCGCGGTCGGGCCGCAGCGCGAGCGCCTCGGCCGGCGTCTCGAAGGCGTGGATCGGCGTGTCGGGCACCACGCCGCCCATCGGCAGCGAGCCGGGCAGGTGGGCCACCGCACGGTGCGCCGGCCAGGCGGCCGTGTTCACCACGACCCCGTGTTCGGCATCGAGGCCCAGGGTTCGGCCGGCGGCAGCGGGCGGCCGGCCTGCAGCAGCTCGATCGAGATGCCGTCGGGCGAGCGCACGAAGGCCATGTGACCGTCGCGCGGCGGGCGGTTGATCGTCACGCCGTGCGCCTGCAGGCGCGCGCAGGTGGCGTAGATGTCGTCCACCGCGTAGGCCAGGTGGCCGAAGTTGCGGCCGCCGGTGTAGACCTCCGGGTCCCAGTTGTGCGTCAGCTCCACCTGCGCCTCGGGCTGGCCGGGGGCGGCCAGGAAGTACAGGCTGAAGCGGCCGCCCGGGTTGTCCATCTTTCGGACCAGTTCGAGGCCGAGCGCGTCGCGGTAGAAGCGCAGCGAGGCCTCGGGGTCGGTCACGCGGACCATCGTGTGCAGGTACTTCATGCGCCGATTGTCCGCGCCCCGCGGCGCCGCTGCGTCAGGTGGCCGGCTTGTCCGACAGCGCCTTCAGGTTGTCCTTCAGCTCCTGGCTCATCGGCGCCTGCAGGTTGATGCCCTTGGGCGGGATGGGCGACTCGAACCACTTCCTGTAGAGCTTCTCGAACTCGCCGCTCTTCATCAGCGCAGCCAAGGTGTCGTCGACCAGCTTCTTGAAGGCCGGGTCGTCCTTGCGCAGCATGATCGCGTACGGCTCGACCTGGATCGGATCGCCCACCACCGCCAGCTCGGCCGGGTTGGCCGAGCTGGCCTTCAGGCCGTAGAGCAGGATGTCGTCCATGCCGAAGGCCACGGCGCGGCCGCTCTGCACCATCAGCGCCGACTCGGCATGGTCCTTCGCGCCGAGCAGGTCGATGCCGAGCTTCTGCTCCTCGTTGAGGTTGCGCAGGATCTTGAAGTTCGTGGTGCCGGTGGTCGAGACCACCGTCTTGCCCTTCAGGTCGGCCAGCGACTTGACGTTCGTGCCGGCCTTCACCAGGAAGCGCGTGCCGGTGTAGAAGTAGTTGGTCGCGAAGGCCACCTGCTTGGCGCGTTCGCTGTTGTTGGTGGTCGAACCGCACTCGATGTCGATCGTGCCGTTCATCAGCAGCGGCATGCGGTTGGCCGAGGTGACGGCCTGCGTGGCCACCTTCAGGTCGGCGCGGCCGGTGGCCTTCTTCACCTCGTCGACGATGCGGCCGCAGATCTCCCAGCCGAAGCCGGTGGGCTGGGCCTTGTCGTCGAGGTACGAGAACGGGATCGACGATTCGCGGTAGGCCACGGTGATGGCGCCGCTGGACTTGACCTTGTCGAGCGTCGAGCCGGCCTGGGCCGCGGCCAGCAGCGGCGCGCAAGCGGCGGCCAGGGCGAGGAGGCGATGGGCGGGGAAGCGCATGGGAGGACGTTCCGGTGATGGGGGTGGCACGATGGTAGTGCCCGCCTGGCGGGCGCGCCGATCGGACTTTCGTGGCCCCTCATCAGGCCGCCTGATGGACGCCTACGGCGCCGTGCTCGCGATCGTCAGCCGGCCGGTGTCGACGAACGGCCCGGCGGCCAGTTCGGCGCGCAGTTCGGCCCAGTCGCCGGCCGCGTCGGCGGCGACCTCGTCGTACGCGCTGCGCTCGACCTGCAGCCACTCGATCGGCGTCTCGCCGGCGGCGCGGATCCACGCGAACACGAGCCGCTCGTCGGCCAGGCCCTGCAGGCGCAGCTCGGTATCGTGCGCGATCGGCGCGCTCGCCACCCGCCCGAGCAGGCCGATCTTGGTCAGCTCGAGCGTGATGTCGTCCAGGCCCAGGTCGTCGCACAGCAGCTTCTCGCGCAGCGCCGCCCAGCCGAAGGTGACGCGCCGGCGCAGCGTGGCGCCGATCGCGCGGATGGTCGCCGACGCGCCGGCCCCGTAGGCACGCTCGAACACCGCGTTCGCCCCAGCTTCGGCGCGTTCCCAGCCGCGCCGCTCGGCCAGCGGCAGCGCGGCGATCCACAGCCGGCGGCCGTGGTCGATCAGCGAGAAACGCGGGTCGACGCGGAAGCTGGTGCCGCAGGCCGGGCAGGCCTCGCGCTGGAAACTCTCGTCGAGGATCGCCGCGCGCAGCGCCGGCGCCCGGTCGGCATTCACGCTCGCGACCAGCTCGAAGCCCACCGCCGCGCCGCAGGCGGGGCAGGGCAGGTCGACGGTGCGGAAGACGGACATCGTGCGCTCCTTCGCCTACTCCGGCGCCTTGAAGCCGGCCAGCCACTTCATGGCCGGGTGCTCGCGCTTCAGCTTGTTCGCGAAATGCGCCGCGTACAGCTCGGCGAACCACTCGCCCGGTGCGCGGAACTGGTAGGCGGTGATGCCCTGGGCGCGCGCCGCGAGCTCGTAGCTGTACCAGCGCCCGTCGTTGTACGCCTCCTGGTAGACACGCGTGCCGATCGCGATCTGCTTGACGACCGCGCCGCTGGACCAGGGGCTCGCCTTGGCGCGGATCATGCGGCACCAGGTGAGCGCGGCGACGCGGCGGCGCTCCCATTCGTCCTCGCCGACGCCCGAACGTGCCTTCGGCTTGCGCCTGGGCGGCTGGTTGCCCTTGTCCTCCAGCGTGTCGCAGAGGTAGTCCTGGTCGTAGTCGAAGTGCGCGGCGGCGACGCGCGAGATCGTCTTCGGGCTCTCGGTGGCCCAGCCGCCGTAGGCCTTGTCGCCGGCCACGCCGTCGGCGCCGGTGCGGCTGTCCATGTACTTCTGGCCGTCGTCCTCGGCGTGGCCCACCTCGTGCATCAGCACGAAGTCGAACTCGGGCACCGGCACGTGCGGGTCCTTCGGCTCGCAGCCCGGCGCGACCTTCTCGCCCGGCGGCAGCACCTTGCCCTCGACCCCGAAACGTTCCTCGTCGGGGTCGTCCCAGGTGCCGCCGGTCTTGCCCGGGCGGTCGGCGGCCAGGTAGATCTTCTTGTCCGGGTAGTAGACGCCGCGGCTCTCGTCCTGGCTGTAGACGACCATCTGCTCGATCTTGCCCTTGATGCGCTTGGCCGGGATCTTCGCCATCAGCGCGTACAGCTTCTGCACGTCCGGATCGGGTGCGTTCGGGTTCTTGCCGTGCAGGTCGTCGAGGTCGCGGTCGTCCTTGTTCTTGTCGGTGAAACGCTTCAGGTCGAAGCCGTAGCGCGCCTTGATGGCAGTCACCAGCACCTTGCTCGGCGTGGTGTTCGGGTCGAGGTTGGCGATCAGCTTGTCCAGCACCGCTTCGCCGCCGGGCTGCTTGGCGAGCTTCTCGAGCGTGGCCACGTCCGGGTTGCCGCCGGTCAGCGCGTCGAAGGCCTGCTTCGATTCGCCCCAGCCCTGCGCCTCGACCTGCCACTTGCCGATCGCCGCGTCGGCGCGCGACAGCTGGCCGGCGTCGGCGAGCGCGACGATCGCCGCCTCGCTCGCCGCCAGGCCGCGGCGGCGGTCG
The DNA here is from genome assembly GCF_004011805.1 of Piscinibacter defluvii. Lineage (GTDB taxonomy): Bacteria > Pseudomonadota > Gammaproteobacteria > Burkholderiales > Burkholderiaceae_C > Piscinibacter > Piscinibacter defluvii. The sequence goes on along the minus strand of NZ_ML137200.1, from coordinate 117,849 downwards.
GCATCGAGCTTGGGCGGCGCAAGCGGCTTGGCCAGCGCCGCGGCGATCGGCCCGGACTTGGCCGCGTCGAACTTCTTCTTGTGTGCGTCGTAGAGACCCTTGGCGTGCTCCATGCCGCGCAGGTGCTGCTCGAGCGTGCCGATCTCGGCCTGCGCGGTGGCGAAATCGCGCTCGGAAAAACGTGCCTCGACGTCGGCCAGCTTGCCGCGCACTTCCTGCTGTTCCTTCTCGACGAACTTCGGCACGGGCGCGTCGTTCGCGCGGTCGGTGCGTGGCTTCAGCGCGTCGATCTTCGCGCGCAGTGCCGCCTCGTCGGCCGCACCGAAGGCGCCGTTGAAGGCCGTCTGCGCCGCCTTCAGCGCGGCGATCGCCGCGGCCACGGCCGGCACCGCCGCGCTGGCGGCGGCCCAGTCGTTCTTGTCGCGCGCCGCCGTCATCGCCTGGTCGGCGAGGTTGAACGCGTGCACCTTCTCGGCCAGCGCGAGCGCGGCGTTGCCCTGAAGCGCCTTGGCCTCGGCATAGCCGGCCAGCGCATTGAACGCGCTGTCGAACGCGGCCTTGGCGTGGTCGTCGGCCTGCTTGGCGGCGAGCAGCGCGTCGATGGCCGCCTGCAGGCGCGGCACGAGCGGCATCGCGCTCGCGAAGTCGCCGGCGTTGGCGGCGTCGTTGAGCTGCGTGCGCAGCTTCACGTAGGCCGCGGCCGGCGCGGCGTAGGCCGGCTTGGGAGCGTCGGCGATGCCGTCGGCCGTCCAGCGGTTGGTGACGGCCGCCATCGCGGTGTCGAACGGCACGCGGGCGCTGTCGTAGCTCGCCTGCGCGTTGACCAGCTCGAAGGCGGCCGCGCTCATCGCCGGGATCGCCTTCTTCGCGTCGCCCCATTCCTTGGCGGCCGCGAGTGCGGTCATCGCCTTGTCCGCCTGCCAGTAGGTGGTGCCGAGCATGCTCAGGCGGGCGTTGTCGCGCTGTACCTTGCCGCCGCCGGCGGAGAGCGCCACGTTGGCGCGCTGGCGCACCGCGAGGTACGGATTCAGCGCCTCGTAGAACTTGCGGCCGTCGTGCTGCATGTCCAGCAGCGCGCGCGTGCGGGTCGCGAGGTTGGGCAACAGGCGCTGCGCCTGTGCCCAGTCGCGCAGGCCCTGGGCGTGGCTGACGTCGTTGTCGGCGTCCTGGAAGTCCTTGGCCAGCGTGCCGGGCAGCGGCGTGCCGGCGTTCACCGCGGCGCGGGCCTTCAGCACGTCGGCCTGAATCTTCGCGAGTGCCGCGTCGAAGGCGTTCTTCGCGGCAGACGCCTGTCCGACCTGCGCCGCCGCAGCGACCAGCGCCGGATGCGCCGCCAGGGCCGCCGGCCAGTCGAGCGCCGCCACCGCATCGTCGACCGCCTTGCGCGCGCCGGCGAAGCGGCCGGCGAGCGCGGCCGGCAGCACGTTCGGGCGACCGGCGATACGCACCGCATCGTCGACCAGCGCCTTGGCGCGCGCCGCCGCGGACTCGAACGCGATGCGGGCGTCCTGCGACGCCTTCGCTGCAGTCACCGCGCTGGCGTGCGCCTGCAGCAGCGCGTCGAAGGTCGCCAGCGAGGCCTCGATCGCGTCGAGCGTCGCGCCGTCGGGCCAGGCGTTCGCCTTGCGCTGTGCCAACTCGGCCTGGCGTGCCGGCAGCGTGCCGGCAGTGTCGGCGGCGAGCTTCCCGACCACGCCGTCGAGCCGCGCCAGCTCGGCATCGATCTCCGGCGAGCGCTGTGCCAGGCGCGCCGCCAGCGCAGCGAGCCGGCTGGTGCGCGGCTCGAGCGCCTTGAGGCCGGCCAGGTCGGCGGCGCCGTATTTCGCCTTGCGGGCGGCGTCCAGCTTGTCGAACTCTGCCTGCACGGCCTTCTTCGGCGCGGCCGGCCCGATGCCGGCGAGCGCGGTGGCCACGCCGGCGGCGAGCGGCTTCCAGGTCGTCTCCTGCCAGCCGGCGAGCTGCTGGTAGCCCTGCGCACGCGTCAGCGGCTTGGCCGCGGCGGCCCGCACCGCGGCGAAGGCCTTGATGGCGGCGGCATCGGCGGCCAGCTTGTCGGCGTTGTCGAACGAGGCCTGCAGCGCGGCGAGGTCCTTCGCGGCCTTGGCCGCGAGCGCCGCGTCGGCGATGCCGCCGTGGGCCAGGCTGCTCAGCTGCGTCAGCACGGCGAGCGCCTCGGTGCGCGCCTGCAGCCGCGCGTCGCCGGGCGCCGACCCGGAACTCTGCTGCTGCGCGCCCGGCGGCCGCTTCAGCGGCGGCAGCTTGAGCAGTGCGAGCAGGCCCATCGGCATCCCCTCCGGCGCGCTGCGCCCTTCGAGCCGGGCAAGTTAGCACGCGGGCGTGCCGCGCTGCTCCCGCAAGGTAGGGGTTCAGCTCGGCTCGTAGGCCAGCCGCACGTAGATCGGCGCGAAGGCCTCGGCCTGCGTCACCTCGAGCAGCCGCTCGCGCGCCAGCTCGAGCATCGCGATGAAGGTGACCACCAGCACCTGCGGGCCGCGCGTGGTGTCGAACAGGTCCTCGAACAGCGCGAAGCGGCGCCCCTGCAGGCGCCGCAGCACGATGCTCATGTGCTCGCGCACCGAGAGCTGCTCGCGGGTGATGGTGTGGTGCTGGTTGAGCTTGGCGCGGCGCAGCACGTCGGCCCAGGCGGCGCGCAGGTCGTCGGGCTCGACCTCCGGGAAACGCGGCGCGAGCGACTGCTCGATGGCCACCTGCGCACGCAGGAAGTCGCGGCCCAGCAGCGGCAGCGCGTCCAGCCGCGCGGCGGCCAGCTTGATCTGCTCGTACTCGATCAGCCGGCGCACCAGCTCGGCGCGCGGGTCTTCCGCCTCCTGGCCGTCGACCGTCTTCTTCGGCGGCAGCAGCATGCGCGACTTGATCTCGATCAGCATCGCCGCCATCAGCAGGTACTCGCTGGCCAGCTCGAGGTTGGTCTTGCGGATCTGCTCGATGTAGGCGAGGTACTGGCGCGTCACGTCGGCCAGCGGGATGTCGAGGATGTTGAAGTTCTGCTTGCGGATCAGGTAGAGCAGCAGGTCCAGCGGGCCCTCGAAAGCCTCGAGGAAGACCTCCAGCGCGTCGGGCGGGATGTAGAGGTCCTGCGGTAGCGTGAACAGCGGCTCGCCGTACAGCCGCGCCACCGCCACCGCGTCCACCGAGGCGGGCGGCAGCGCCTGCGCGTCGGGTGTCGGCGCCGGGATTTCCGGAACGGCGATGTCGCTGGCCACGCTCAGCGGCCCAGCGTCGGCTTGTTCTGGTAGACGTAGGGCTGCTGCGGCACACGCGCCTCGCGGTACTCGGCCTGCGCGCTGCGGTCGATCTGCCGGTCCCACAGCAGGGCGCGGCCGGCGCGCTGCTCGTCCTCGAGCGTGGGGCGCTGGCGCTTCAGTTCGTCGAGGAACTGCGTGACCTCGGACTTGTACGGCTTCCAGAAGAGCGGCATGGCGGGTGGCGGCGGAGTCGGACCCGGCATTTTACCGGGGCAGCCCACCCCGACTTTCGCCGGCCTTACGCCGCGATCCGCTTGAGTGCCAGCGCGCCGTCGAGGAAGCGGTGCGGCTCGCCGAGCAGCCAGCGCGCCAGCTCGTCCAGGCGCGTGGTGCCGATCTCGGTGGCCGGCAGCTCCAGGTCGACGGTCTCGAAGCCGTCGAAGTTCTGCACCCGGATGCCGATGCAGGCGCGGTCGTGGTCCGGGGTGAAGCGGGCCGAGATCACGAAGTCGACCGGCACCTCGTAGCGCATCTCGACCAGCTTGTTGCTCTCCGGGTGGCGCACCGGCTGGGCGTTGACCGGGGCGCCGCTGGCGCGCAGGCGCGGCTCGAGCTTCTCGATGTCGGGCAGGAAGTCCTTCACCAGGTTCAGGCGCTGGCCGTTGGCGAGCCGGCCGTGCACCACGACATGGTCGAACACCTCCTGGCCGCGCAGCATCTTGCGCCGCGCGTCGACCTTCAGCTGCGTCATCGGCAGGCCCTCGAGGCGGGTCTTGCGGTCGAGCTCGTAGCGGGTCTTCGACACCGGCTTGAGCACGATCAGCTGGCGCACCAGCGTGTCGAGGTAGGTGAAGGCCGTCTTGCAGGCGGCGTCGGCCAGCTGCGTGTTGCGCTCGAGCGCGGCCGTGTCGATGCCTTGGCGGGCCTGCAGGGCCTCGGCCTGGCGTTTGAGGTCGTCGAGCAGTCCCATGTCCGTCAGAATCGTTGCGGGAAAGCATATCGCAAGCCGCTCACCCGTCGCGCCATGACCGAAACCGAACTCAAGCTGCAGGTCCCCGCCGCTCGCCTGCGCGGTGTCGCTGCCGCCGTGGGCACGCCGGTGGCGCGCACCGTGCGCCTGCAGGCGGTCTACGTCGACAGCGCCGACCGTGCCCTGGCACGCGCCGGCATCGCGCTGCGCCTGCGCCGCGAGGGGCCGCGCTGGGTGCAGACGCTCAAGGCGCTGGGTGCCGACCGGCTGCAGCGCCTGGAGCACAACGTGCCGCGCGAAGGCGGGGCGGCGCAGCCGCCGGCGGTCGACCCGGCGCTGCACGCCGGGACGCCGGCCGGCGAGCGGCTCGACGCGGTGCTGCGCCGCCTGCCGCCCGATGCGCTGCAGCCGGTCTTCCGCACCGACATCCGGCGCACGCAGCGCGAACTGCGGGTGCGCGGCGGCGCGCTCGAGCTGGCGCTGGACCGCGGCCGCCTCCTGGCCGGCGATCGTGCGCTGCCGGTCCGCGAGCTGGAGATCGAGCTGCTGCGGGGCAGCCCGGCGCTGGTGATCGCGCAGGCGCGCCGCTGGGTCGGCCGCCACGGCCTGTGGCTGGACCTGCAGAGCAAGGCCGAGCGCGGCGAACGCCTGGCGCGCGGCGAGGCGCAGGCCGCGGCGGCCATGGCGCGGCCGCCGGCCTACCCGGCCGGCGCCGACCTCGCCGCGGGGCGGCGGGCGGTGCTGGCGGCCTGTGCCGAGCAGGTGCTCGACAACGCCAGCGCGGTGGCCAGCGGCGTGCACGGCGACGAGCACGTGCACCAGCTGCGCGTCGGCCTGCGCCGGCTGCGCAGCGCGCTGCGCCTGTTCGACGGCGACCGCCCGGACGACCCGCTGGCCGCCGGCGCCGCGACGCTGTTCGGCCGGCTCGGGGCGGCGCGCGACCAGGCCGCCATCGCCGGCCCGCTGCACGAGGAGCTGCAGCGCGCGCTCGCGGCGCTCGGGCTCGACCTGGCCGCGCCGGTGCTGCCGGCTGCGCCCGAGGCGGCCTCGCCGGCCGAGGTGCTGCGTGCGCCCGCGGCCCAGGCGCTGCTGCTGGATCTGCTGCAGGCGCTGCAGCCGGGTGACGCGGCGCCGCAGCCCGCCGCGCTGAAGCCGCACCTGGCCGGCATGCTGCAGCGCTGGCACAAGCAGGTGGCAGCGCAGGCGCCGCGCTTCGCCGAGCTCGACGACGAGGCGCGCCACCGCCTGCGCAAGCGTGTCAAGCGGCTGCGCTACGCGGTGGAGTTCGCGGCGCCGCTGTTCGAGGCGAAGAAGGTGCGCCGCTACCTGCAGCCGCTGCGCCTGCTGCAGGACCGGCTGGGTGCGTTCAACGACGTCTGCGTCGGCCTGGCGGGCTACCGCGCTGCGGCCGGCAGCGATGCGGCCAGTGCCTTCGCGCTCGGCTGGCTGGCCGCGCGCCGCGAGCAGCGCCTGGCCGACTGTGCGCCGGCGCTGCTGGCGCTGGCCGACGCGAAGCGGTTCTGGAAGAAGCCCTGACGCACGGCCGGGTGCGGCCGTTCAGAAGCTGGTCCGGTTCTTGACCAGGAACTGCACCTTGCGCACATCCACATCCGCGTCCAGCGGGAACGCGAGGTCGACGTGCAGCACGTTGCTGAACGCGCTGCGCATGTTGACGATGCGCAGCCCGACGCCGGCGTCCTTCAGCCAGCCCGGGTGGGCGCGGTTGACGAATTCGCCGCCCCAGGCCCGCCCGATGTCCAGATACGCCGCGCCGCCGACGCGGAACAGCTGCCAGACGTACAGGTCGGTGTAGAAGCGCTCCTCGAGCGTGAACAGCGCGCGCCGCGTGCCGCTCTGGTAGCGCAGCGGGTAGCCGCGCAGGCCGTTGTCGCCGCCGAGCTGCAGCAGGTCCTCGAGCGCGGGCCGGGTGGCCACGTCGAGCGCGCCGCCGGCGAAGAACAGCCAGCGCCTGCCCTGCGGCACGTAGTACTGCGCCTGCAGGCCGAGCCGCTGGCGGCGCGCCTGGCCGCCGGAGAACTCGCCCGCGAGCCTGGCGGCGGCGATCAGTGTCTGCTCGCCGGCGGGGCGGAAGCCGCGCGACAGGGCGGCCGCGTACAGCCAGGCATCGTGGCTCGAGCCGAGGCCGCGGCTGGCGCGGCCGAGCTGCACGCTGCCCGCCAGGCCAAGCGCGAAGAATTCGGGCCGCCCGATCAGGTTGCGGTTCAGCTCCTTCTCGAAGCGGTCTTCCAGCAGCTCGTAGCGCACGAAGGGCGTCACCAGGCGCCGGTCGCGCGGCAGCGCCGCCGGCGCCGGCAGGCCCGGCTCGAAGGCGTACTCGTCCTGCTGCAGCGCGACGCCCAGGCTGTAGCGGTTCACCCAGCCGTCCACCAGCCCGTTCGACCAGCCGCCGAACAGCTCGGCCTGCTTCTCGCGGTGGCGGTACTGGCTGACCACCTCGCCGGCGTCGTAGACCGACTCGATCCGGTCGTCCCGCAGCGCGCTGATTCCGGCGGCCCAGCGTGCGTCGAGCGCGTAGAAGGGCTGCACGATGCTGGCGGCATCGCGCTTGCCGTCGCTGTTGGTCGCGTGGCTGTAGGACAGCGAGGTCCAGCCGCCGAAGCTGCGCTCCTTGGCGATCAGGAACTGGTTGCCCGAGCGGTCCACGCCCTTCGAACGCCCGAGGCCGAGCGTGATGCCGGTGCCCAGCAGGTTGTATTCGCGCAGCTGGATGCCGCCGGTGTTCGCGCCGCCCTGGCGGCTGGCGCTGATGCCGGGGTCGAGCGACCAGGTGTCGCGCGTCAGCACCTCGATGTCGACCACGCCGTCGTGTACGGCCAGCGGGCGGATCTGCACGTCGTACAGGTAGCGGTTGGCGCGCAGGATGCGCTCGGTCTCGTCGATCAGCCGCGCCGAGACCGGGTCGCCGGAGCGGAACAGCAGCTGCCGTTCGATCACGCCCGGCCGGGTCTGCACGTGCAGCTGGTTGGCCCAGCGGAACAGCCGGTAGTCTTCCTCCGGGTTGGCGAGGTCGAAGATGTCCTGCGCATTGACGCGCACCTCGCCGATGCGCACGCCCGCCGCCTCGAGGTCGGCGAACGAGGGCAGCGCCGGTGCGGGGTGGCCTTGCCCCGGCGCCTGCGCTGCGCCGACAAGCAGCGCCAGCGCGATCAGGACGGCACGGAACGTCATCGGTGCGCAGTGTCGCCGCACCGCTTTAACCGGCCCTTAACTCAGCTCACATCACCGCGCCGGCGCCGCGGGGTTGAGCGAGTCGTGCTCGAAGGCGGCGGCCACGCTCGGCACGATCGCGTCCTCGCCGAGCACGGCGTCGAAGCCCGAGCGCCGCATCAGCGACAGCGGCTGCTCGTTGACGTTGGCCAGCACCAGCGCCACGCCGCGCTTCTTCAGCGTGCGGTGCAGCTGCTCGAGCGCGTCCAGGCCCGAGGTGTCCAGCGAGATCAGGCGGTGCATCTCCAGCACCAGCGCACGCGTGCCCTCGCCCACCTGGGCCGGCAGGGCCTCGATCTTGCCGACCGCGCCGAAGAACAGCGAGCCGAACAGCTCGAACACCTGCACGCCCGGCGGCAGCTCGGCCGGGTCGTGCGGCCGCACGCGGAACAGCGTGCTCATGCGGTAGATGAAGAACACGCAGGCCAGCACCAGGCCGACCTCGACCGCCACCGTCAGGTCGAACACCACGGTCAGGAAGAATGTGCCCAGCAGGATGGTGCGGTAGGGCAGGCTGAAATGGCGCAGGCGCGCGAACTCGCGCCACTCGCCCATGTTCCAGGCCACGAAGAGCAGGATGCCGGCCAGTGCCGCCAGCGGCACGTGCAGCGCCAGCGGCGCGGCCACCAGCACGATGGCCAGCAGCGTCAGCGCGTGCACGATGCCGGCGATCGGCGTGACCGCGCCGGAGCGCACGTTGGTGACGGTGCGCGCGATCGTGCCGGTGGCCGGGATGCCGCCGAAGGCCGGCGCCACCATGTTGGCCACGCCCTGCGCCATCAGCTCCTGGTTCGGGTCGTGGCGCGGCGCGTCGATCAGGTTGTCGGCCACGCGTGCACACAGCAGCGACTCGATTGCCCCGAGCAGCGCAATGGTGATCGTCGGGATCACCAGCTGCTTGGCGCTCTCCCACGAAAACGGCGGCAACGCGAGCTGCGGCAGGCTCTGCGGGATGCCGCCGAAGCGGCTGCCGATGGTCTCCACCGGCAGGTGCAGCAGCGCCGTGGCGAGCGTGGCCAGCACCAGCGCGACGATGGTGCCCGGCACGTGCGCGGCCAGGCGGTACAGGCGGTGCCGCCATCCGATGTTGTCCAGCGGCATGGTGTAGGACTTGGGCCATACCACCACCAGCGCCAGGCAGGCCAGCCCGATCGCGAGCGCCATCGGGTTGAAGGTGTTCGCGTGCGCCGCCAGCACGCCGATTTGGGTGAAGAAATCGGCCGGCAGCTTGGCGATCTCCAGGCCCAGCAGGTCCTTCACCTGCGACAGCCCGATCAGCACCGCGATGCCGTTGGTGAAGCCGATGATGATGGTCACCGGGATGTAGCGCACCAGGGCGCCGAGCTTGAGCGCCCCCATCGCGAACAGCAGCACGCCGGCCAGCGCGGTGGAGATCAGCAGGTTGGTCAGGCCGTAGCGCTCGACGATGCCGTAGACGATGACGATGAAGGCGCCGGCCGGCCCGCCGATCTGCACGTTCGAGCCGCCCAGGGCCGAGATCAGGAAGCCGGCGACGATGGCGGTGAAGATGCCCTGCTCGGGCTTGACGCCGGAGGCGATCGCGAAGGCCATCGCGAGCGGGAGCGCGACCACGCCGACGGTGAGGCCGGCCGAGACGTCGGCGACGAACTTCGCGCGGTCGTAGCCCTTCAGGGCATCGAGCAGGCGCGGGCGGAACGGTTGCAGCTGCAGGGACATGGATCCTCCGGAAACGGGAACGGGCGGCACCTGGGGTGCGCCCGCGGAGGTCCGCAGTGGTGGGCCCGCGCCATGAAGCGGCGCCGGCGGGTCGGTCCGAGGAGGCCGCGTGTCATGGGCCGTTCAGCAGGGCTCGCGGCAGTCGTCGCGCGCGGGCAGCACCTCGGTGCTGCCGGCGTCGGCCTGCGCCAGGACCGAGGCGACGCCGTGGCGGGGTGCCCAGCCGAGCGCGTGCCGCGCCCGGGCCGCGTCGTAGACGCGGTCGATCGTTGCCGGCAGCGGCCAGCCGCGGCGCGCGAACTCGGCCACCAGGCCGGGGGCGCGACGGCGCAGCACCGGCACGGCGTCGCGTTGCAGGGCCGGCATGTCCCCCGGTTCGAACGGGGTGGTGCTGGAGATCACGTACGTCGCGCAGCACGGCCCGTCGTGGGCGAGGGCCAGGGTGTGGGCCTCGGCGACATCGCGCGCATCCACGCCGCGGTGCAGCCGGTAGGCGGCCATCGCCGGCGCCGGCTCGGGAAAGCAGCGCGACATGCGCAGGATGCGCACCGACGGCCCGCCCGCGGCCGCCGCGTGCTCGAGCAGCGCTTCGGCGGCGAGCTTGCTGCGGTGGTAGACGGTGCGCGGTCGCGGCGGCGTGTCCTCGTCGATCCAGCCGCCGGTGCCGTACAGCGCGGTGGTGCTGGTGTAGACGATGCGCGCCACGCCGTGCCGCGCCGCGGCCTCGATCAGCCGCTGCGTGCCCAGCACGTTGATGCGCTCGAACTCGCTGTCCGGCAGCACGCCCACGTGCGGCGCGTGCAGCGCGGCCACGTGCACCAGCGCGTCGGCCCCGGTGCACAGGCGGTCCAGCAGCATCTCGTTGCCCAGGTCGCCGACCAGCTCGACCGTCGGCGCGGCGCGTCGGTCCAGCGCCACCACCTCGTGCTCGCGCGCCAGCCGCGCGCGGATCGCCCGGCCGATCCGCCCTGCGCCGCCGGTCAGCGCAATGCGCATCAGCGCACCCGCAGGCCCGGCACCGCGCCGGGCCAGGGCTCGAGGATGTACAGCCCCGGATGGGCCTTGCCGTCGGCGTGGCTCGCGGCCAGCACCATGCCCTCGCTCAGGCCGAACTTCATCTTGCGCGGCGCCAGGTTGGCCACCATCACCGTGAGCTTGCCGACCAGCTGCTCCGGCTGGTAGGCCGACTTGATGCCGGAGAACACGTTGCGCGTGCGCCCCTCGCCGACATCGAGCGTCAGGCGCAGCAGCTTGTCGCTGCCCTCGACGTGCTCGCAGGCGACGATCTTCGCGATGCGCAGGTCGACCTTGGCGAAATCGTCGATCGAGATCGTCGGTGCCATGTCCTCGCCGCCGGGCTTCGGCGCCTCGGCCACGGCCGGGACGGGCGGCTCGAACAGCTTCTCGAGCAGCGCCGGGTCGACCCGCTGCATCAGGTGCTGGTAGGCGCCGATGGTGTGCGCGCCGAGCGCGCGCGAGGCGTCGGCGAAGGCGAGCGGGCTCACGCGCAGGAAGGCTTCCACCTGTGCGGCCAGCGCCGGCAGCACCGGCTTGAGGTAGATGGTCAGCACGCGGAAGGCCTCGATGCAGACGCTGCACACGTCGTGCAGCACCGCGGCGTTCTCCGGCTTCTTGGCCAGTTCCCAGGGCTTGTGCTGGTCGACGTACTCGTTCACCCGGTCGGCCAGCAGCATGATCTCGCGCAGCGCCTTGCCGTACTCGCGCGTCTCGTAGAGCTGCTCGATCTCGCCGCGGTGCGCGCGCAGGCCGTCGAGCAGCGTGCGGCCCTCCACGCCGATGTCGGCCGACAGCCGGCCGTCGAAGCGCTTGGCCAGGAAGCCGGCGGCGCGACTGGCGATGTTGACGTACTTGCCGACCAGGTCGGCGTTGACCCGGGCGACGAAGTCCTCCGGGTTGAAGTCGATGTCCTCGACCTTCGCGTTCAGCTTGGCGGCGATGTAGTAGCGCAGCCACTCGGCGTTCAGCCCGAGTTCGAGGTACTTCAGCGGCGAGATGCCGGTGCCGCGGCTCTTGCTCATCTTCTCGCCGCCGTTGACGGTGATGAAGCCGTGCACGAACACCTTGTCCGGCGTCTTGCGGCCGCTGAAGTGCAGCATCGCGGGCCAGAACAGGGTGTGGAAGTAGGTGATGTCCTTGCCGATGAAGTGCACCTGCTCGAGCGCCGGGTCGGCCAGCAGCTTGTCGAAGTCCAGCCCGCGCTTGCCGCAGTAGTTGGCCAGCGAGGCGAGGTAGCCCACCGGCGCGTCGAGCCAGACGTAGAAGTACTTGTCCTCGGTGTCGGGGATGCGGATGCCGAAGTAGGGCGCGTCGCGCGAGATGTCCCAGTCCGACAGGCCGACGTGGCCGTGCTCGTCGGTAGCGAACCACTCGCGGATCTTGTTCAGCACCTCCGGCTGCAGGCGCCCGGGCTCGTGCGTCCATTGCTGCAGGAAGTCGAGACAGCGCTGCGCCGAGAGCTGGAAGAAGTGGTGCTCGCTGCTCTTGAGCACCGGCGTCGCGCCGGTCAGCGTCGAGTACGGGTTCTTCAGCTCGGTGGGCGTGTAGACCGCGCCGCAGACCTCGCAGCTGTCGCCGTACTGGTCCTTCGCGCCGCACTTCGGGCACTCGCCCTTGATGTAGCGGTCGGGCAGGAACATGCCCTTGACCGGGTCGAAGAACTGCTCCACCGGGCGCACCGCGATCAGCCCCGCCTTGCGCAGGCCGAGGTAGATCTCCTGCGCGAGGCGGTGGTTCTCCGGCCCGTCGGTCGAGTGCCAGTTGTCGAAGCCGATGTGGAAGCCGTCGAGGTACTGCTGGCGCCCGGCGGCGATCGTGGCGACGAACGCCTGCGGGCTCAGGCCGGCCTTCTCGGCGGCGATCATGATCGGCGCGCCGTGTGCATCGTCGGCGCAGACGAAGTGCACCTCGTGGCCCATCATGCGCTGGAAGCGCACCCAGATGTCGGCCTGGATGTACTCCATCATGTGCCCGACGTGGAACGGCGCGTTGGCGTAGGGCAGGGCGGTGGTGACGAAGAGCTTGCGCGACATGGCCGGCAGGGCGTGGCGGGAAGCCCTGCATTGTAGGTGGCGCCCCCGCCCGGACTACAGGTCGAAGCTCGTCAGCGTGAAGCCGCGCCCCGGCGAGAGCCCGCCGGGCACGTCGGTGTCGCCGATCGCCAGCAGCGTCAGCACGTCGGCGACGTCGATCGTCGCGTTGTCGTCGCGGTCCTCGAAGTAGTAGACGCCGAACTCGCTCTCGTCGGCGCCGCCGATGACGAAGATCGTGCGCTCGTCGACGCCGACCGCGCCGTTCGTCAGCCGTGCGCCGACCGCGTTGCGCACCGCGGTCAGCGAGCCGAAGGCGTTGCCGGCGATCTCGTCGGCGGTGTTCAGCCGGACCGCGCCGTAGCCGAGCAGCCCGATGTTCTGCCCCGGGCCGACGACCAGCGTCGTGCCGTTCGGCAGGCCGAGGTCCTGCCAGTCGACGGCGATGTAGTTGTCCGCCAGGCCCAGCCCGCTGACCCGGTCGGCGCCGGCCAGGGCGCTCGCGCTCAGCACGCCGTTGATGTCGACGGTGCCGTCGGTCACGGCAGTGATCAGCGCCAGGTCGCGATCGCCCGAGCCTCCGGCCAGCAGCAAGGTGTCGCCGCCGTCGCCGCCGATGATCGTGTCCTCGCCGCTGCTGCCGTTCAGCGTGTTGGCGCCGCTGCCGCCGAACAGCGTGTCGTTGCCGGTGCCGCCGGTGAGGGTCCAGGTGCCGCCGACGGCGCGGCCGTCGACGATCAGGTTGCCCGACCCGCTCACGACGACGCCCACGCTGGCCAGGCCGCTCTGCGTCACGAGGTTGGCGGGCAGCCGCACGGCCGCGGTCGTGCCGGCGGCGCCGCCGGTGAAGGCGAAGGTGTCGAAGCCGCTGATTCCCGCGAACGCGCCGGCCGCCAGCGTGCGGCCCGCCACGAGCGCGACGTCGAGGCGGTCGCCGGCCACGCCGGCGTCGGCGGTGACCTGGTCGAGCCCGCTCAGCTCGCCGGCGCCGAACAGCACGCGGTCGCTGCCGGCGCCCAGCGCCAGCGTGTCGGCGCCGCTGCCGGCGTAGACGGTGTCGTCGCCGACCAGGCTCACCAGCGTGTCGTCGCCGGCACCGGCATACACCACGATGTCGCGTCCGGCCGCCAGGCCGGCGAGCACGAAGCTGTCGTCCTCGGCACTGCCGCGCAGCGTCAGGTCGAACGCGGTCGACGACACGCCGGCCGCCAGGGTGTCGGGCACGACGATCTCGTTGCCGAGCGGGTCGAGCTCGACGATCTCGATGCCGGTGATGTTGGCCAGCTGACCGAGGTTGACGCTGCCCGCGCCGACCAGGCGTAGCGTGTCGCCGTCGCTCGCGGTGTCGTTCCCGTTGGCGCCGCCGCTGAGGGCCACGTTGCCGTTCAGGTCGGCGCTGCGCACGATCAGCAGGTCGTTGCCGGCGCCGCCGTCCATCGTGCCCAGGCCGGTGCCGGCGTCCAGCGTGTCGTTGCCGCGTCCGCCGATCAGCGTGTCCGCGCCCGCGCCGCCGGCCAGCAGCAGGTCCAGCGGCAGCAGCGGCGACAGGGCGCTGGCGTTCAGGCTGTCGTCCCCGGCGCCGCCGTCGACGGACAGGAACGGCGCCTCGACGGCATCGCCGAAGCCCGGGCCGGGCGTGAACACGTCGTTGCCGCTGCCGAAGACCACGCGTTCGATGCCCGACACGCGGTTGGCCAGGCTCGCGCTGAAGACCACCGCCGCGGCGCCGCTGAACTGCAGGGTGTCGCCCGAGCCGGATTCGTCGCTCAGCAGGTCGGACAGGTCGAGCGTGCCGTCGGCGAACAGGTAGAGGTCGTCGCCGGCACCGCCGTCGAGCCGGTCGGTGCCCGGGCCGGCGCTGATCCGGTCGTCGCCGGCCCCGCCGGACAGCGTGTCGTTGCCGGCATTGCCGACCAGCGTGTCGTTGCCGCTGCCGCCGGCGAGGCGGTCGGCCCCGCCGCCGCCGGTGAACTGGTCGTCGCCGCCGGCGCCGCTCGCCCGCAGCGTGGTGCCGAGCACGCCGGCGCCGTTCAGGATGTCGTTGCCGGCGCCGCCGGAGACGCTGAAGGAGCCGGCGTTCGAGCTTGCCACCATCGCGTCGAGCAGGGTGACCGACGAGCCTCCGCCGGCGTTGAACACCAGCCGCTCGATGCCGCTGACGTTGGCGAACAGCGCGGCGCCCAGGGTCAGCGTGGAGCCGAGCACGAGCCGGTCGGTCGTGCCCGCGCCGGCGCCGCCGGCGAGCGTGTCCGTGCCGGCGAGGTGCCCGACGGCATTGACGTAGAAACTGTCGGCCACGTCGGCGCTCCCGACCAGGCTGTCCGCGGACGCGGTGAGGGTGAAGTCGGCCATGTCGGTCTCCGTGGCGAGGGCGGGCAGGGGGCCCCCGGGGCATTCTGTCGGCCGCGGCAGCGGCGGGTCACTCCCGCGAAGCGGTGCCGCGCGGTGCCGGTTGCCCGGCGCCGCAGGGGGAATGGGCGCTGCGCTAGACTGCCGCCGGCTTCTCCACCCCTATGCACCCCTGTTCATGTCCGTCTCCGAATCCGCGCTGCTCGAGGCCCTGAAGGCCGTCATCGACCCGAACACGGGGAAGGACTTCGTCTCGACCCGGCAGCTGAAGAACCTGAAGATCGAAGGCGGTGACGTGTCCTTCGACGTCGAGCTCGGCTACCCGGCCAAGAGCCAGATCCCGGCACTGCGCAAGAGCCTGATCGCCGCCGCGCGCGGCGTGCCGGGCGTCGAGAACGTGAGCGCGAACCTCGCGACGAAGATCATTCCCCACGCGGTGCAGCGCGGCGTGCAGCTGCTGCCGAATGTGAAGAACATCGTCGCGGTGGCCTCCGGCAAGGGCGGGGTGGGCAAGAGCACCACGGCCGTCAACCTGGCGCTGGCACTGGCCGCCGAGGGCGCCAACGTCGGCATCCTGGACGCCGACATCTACGGCCCGAGCCAGCCGATGATGATGGGCATCGACGCGCGCCCCGAGAGCGCCGACGGCAAGACCATGGAGCCGCTGTCCAACTACGGCGTGCAGGTGATCTCGATCGGCTTCCTGATCGAGCCCGACAACCCGATGATCTGGCGCGGCCCGATGGCCACCCAGGCGCTCGAGCAGCTGCTGCGCCAGACCAACTGGACCGACCTCGACTACCTGATCGTGGACATGCCGCCGGGCACCGGCGACATCCAGCTCACGCTCAGCCAGCGCGTGCCGCTGACCGGCGCGGTGATCGTGACCACGCCGCAGGACATCGCGCTGCTCGACGCCAAGAAGGGCATCAAGATGTTCGAGAAGGTCGGCGTGCCGATCCTCGGCATCGTCGAGAACATGGCGGTGCACGTGTGCGAGAAGTGCGGCCACGTGGAGCACATCTTCGGCGCCGATGGCGGCAAGAAGATGGCCGCCGAGTACGGCATGGACTACCTCGGCGCGCTGCCGCTGAACCTGTCGATCCGGGTCGATGCGGACAGCGGCCGGCCGAGCGTGGTCAGCAACCCGGATGGCGAGATCGCGGCGCTCTACAAGGGCGTGGCGCGCCAGGTGGCGGTGAAGATCGCGCAGCGCGCGAAGGACTTCAGCGCCAAGTTCCCGACCATCACGATCTCGAAGAACACCTGAGGCAGGCCATGGCCGAGCGCCCGAGCGTGACCGTCGCGGTGGTGATGGAGCGCGAGGCGCAGCCCAATCGCTGGGAGGACTGGCGCCACCGCATCGTCGAGGTGGTGCCGATGCAGCCCGGCTTCGGCGACGCGCCGCGCGTGCTGCGCGACGACGGCGGGCGGCGCCGCACGCTGCACCCCGGCTTCGACGTGACGCTGTACGCCGACGAGGGCGAGGGCTACTTCCTCAACCTCAGCAGCGGCGCGCCGGTCTGGTTCGTGGTCTGGCGCGTCGACGACGAGGACCCGTCGCGCGCCTGGCCGGAGCAGGTGACGCTGTCGTACAACGAGGCCGGCCGGCGCATGGATGCGCAGGAGCGGGTCGACAATGCACCGCTGCAGCCGCAGTGGCGCGACTGGCTGCAGGCCTTCACCGAGCTGCACTACCGGCCCGAGCCGAAGCAGCGCAAGCGGCCGGCCTCCTTCCGCGCCCCGGGCGAACGGTGAGCGCGCGATGAACGAGGACGGCGGCTTCCTCTCGCGCTGGTCGCGGCGCAAGGCGCAGGTGCGCGAGGGCCAGGACGTGCCGGCCGAGCCGCCGGCCGCCGCGGTGGTGCCCGCAGTCGACGCCGCGCCGGTCGCGGCGGCGCCGCCGCCGGTGCCGGCCGCGCCCGTCGCCGAGCCGCAGCCCCCTGCCGAGCCGCCGCCCACGCTCGAGCAGGCGCGCTCGCTCACGCCGGCCTCCGATTTCTCCCGCTTCGTGGCGCGCGATGTCGACCCGGCGGTGAAGAACACCGCGCTGAAGAAGCTGTTCGCCGATCCGCAGTTCAACGTGATGGACGGCCTGGACACCTACATCGACGACTACGGCCAACCCGACCCGATCCCTGCGAGCATGCTGCGCAAGATGGTGCAGTCGCAGGTGCTCGGCCTGTTCCGCGACGAGGAGGAGGCGGCGGCCGCCCCGGCCGCAGCGACCCCCGCGAAAGAGACCCCCGATGAAGACGCTGCTGTGCGACTGCAACCGGACGATGCCGCTGGACGCGGCGATGCGCGAGCGCCTGAGCCAGGCGCTGGCGAAGACCCCGGGCGCCTCGGCTGAAGGCCTGGCCGAGCCGCACACGCTGCTGTGCCGGCGCGAGGCTGCCAGCTTCCAGCGCGCGGCGCGCTCGGGCGACGACCTGCTGGTGGCCTGCACCCAGGAACGCGCCCTGTTCCTCGAACTGAACGAGCAGACCGAAGGTGCGTTGCCGCTGGCCGAGCGGCCGATCCGCTTCGTCGACGTGCGCGAGACCGGCGGCTGGTCGAAGGACGCCGGCGCCGCCGCGCCCAAGCTGGCCGCGCTGCTGGCCGCGGCGCAGCTGCCCGAGGCCGAGCCGGTGCCCACCGTGAGCTACCGCTCGCAGGGCCGCTGCCTGGTGGTCGGGCCGGCCGAGGCGGCCGAGCGCGCCGCCGCGATGCTGGCCGAGCGGCTCGAGACCACGCTGCTGGTCGACGGCGGCGCGCTGCCGCAGGCGCGCGAGCGCGCGGTGCAGGCCGGTCGGCTGACCCGGCTGTCGGGCTGGCTGGGGGCCTTCCAGGCCGAGTGGGAGAGCGGCAACCCGATCGACCTCGACCTGTGCACGCGCTGCAACGCCTGCATCGCCGCCTGCCCGGAGGGCGCGATCGACTTCTCCTACCAGGTCGACCTGGCGCGCTGTGCCGGGCACCGGGCCTGCGTCAAGGCCTGCGACGCGGCCGGCGCGATCGACTTCGCGCGTGCGCCGCAGGTGCTGGCCGAGACCTTCGACCTGGTGCTGGACCTGCGCGACGCGCCGGCCTTCACGATGCACCAGAAGCCGCAGGGCTACTTCCATGTCGGGCGCGACGAGGCGGCGCTGGTGCGGGCCGTGCTGCAGCTGCGCGAGCTGTCGGGCGAGTTCGAGAAGCCGAAGTTCTTCCGCTACCAGGCGAAGCTGTGCGCCCACAGCCGCAACGAGCAGATCGGCTGCAGCGCCTGCATCGAGGTCTGCTCGGCGCGCGCGATCCGCAGCGACGCCAGCCGCAAGGGCCGCAAGGCGGGCGAGGGCGGCGGTATCGTCGTCGAGCCGCACCTGTGCGTGGGCTGCGGCGCCTGCAGCACGGTGTGCCCGAGCGGTGCGCTGGGCTTCGCCTACCCCGGCGCGGCGGACCAGGGGCGGCGCCTGCGCACCGTGCTCGCGGCCTACCGCCACGCGGGCGGACGGGATGCGGCGCTGCTGTTGCACAGCGAGGGCGCCGGCGCACGGCTGATCGGCGAGCTCGGCCGCGCCGCACGTGTCGACGCGGCCGTGCACGGCGTGCCGGCGCGCGTGATCCCGCTGGCGCTGTGGCACACCGCGAGCGTCGGGCTCGACCTGTGGCTGTCCGCGATCGCCTTCGGCGCCAGCCAGGTGTGGGTGCTGCTGACCGACGAGGAGGCGCCCGAGTACCGCCGGGCGCTGGCCGAGCAGATGGCGCAGGCGCAGGCCATCCTCGCGGGCCTCGGCTACGCGGGCGAGCACCTGCGGCTGCTCGAGGCTCGCGACGCGCGCGACCTGGCCGCGCTCGACGCCGCGCTGCGCGCGCCGGCCGCGCAGGGTGTCGCGCAGGCCGCGAGCTTCGCGGTGCAGGGCGACAAGCGCGCCACGCTCGACCTCGCGCTCGAGCACCTGCTGGCGCAGGCGCCGGGCGCGGCCGAGACCATTGCGCTGCCGGCCGCCGGCGCGCCGTTCGGCAGCCTGGCGATCGATGCCGGCAAGTGCACGCTGTGCCTGAGCTGCGTGGGCGCCTGCCCCGAGGCCGCGCTGGCCGACAACCCGGAGCGGCCGCAGCTGCGCTTCATCGAGAAGAACTGCGTGCAGTGCGGCTTGTGCGCCACGACCTGCCCGGAGCAGGCCATCACGCTGCAGCCGCGCCTGTGGCTGGCCGAGGGCGGGCGCGCGCGCAAGCAGGCGCGGGTGCTGCACGAGGCCGAGCCCTACCGCTGCGTGAAGTGCGGCAAGCCCTTCGGCACGCTCAAGGCCATCGAGGCGATGATCGGCAAGCTGGCCGGCCACGCCGCCTTCCAGGGCGCGGCGGCCGAGCGGCTGAAGATGTGCAGCGACTGCCGCGTGGTCGACATCTTCAGCAACCCGAACGAGATGAAGATCACCGACCTATGAACGATCCGGCCCGGTCCCTGACCTTCGCGTCCGCCGACGACGGCGAGGAGCTTGCCCGCGCCGAGCTGTACGGCCTGCTCGCGCGGCTGTGGCTCGCGCCGCCGGACGAGGCGCTGCTGGCGCAGTTCGCCGTCGCCGTGACCGAGGCGCCCCAGCCCGGCGGCTTTCTCGAGGCACCCTGGCAGGCGCTGGTGAGCGCGCTGCGTGCGGCCACGCCGCGCGAGCTGGCCGACGAGTACGACGCGCTGTTCGGCGGCGTCGGCAAGCCCGAGGTGTTCCTTTACGGCTCGTACCATCTGAGCGGCTTCCTGAACGAGAAGCCGCTGGCCGCGCTGCGCGCCGACCTGGCGCGCCTGGGCCTGGCGCGCGACGAACAGCGCGGCGAGACCGAGGACCATGTGGCCGGCGTGTTCGAGGTGATGCGCTGGCTGATCGCCGGCGACGACGCGGCGGTGTGCAATCTCGAGCAGCAGCGCCGCTTCTACCGCGCCCATGTGCAGCCCTGGGTCGAGAAGCTGTGCGACGCGGTCGAGGCCCAGCCGCGCGCGCAGGCGTACCGCGCGCTGGCCGGGCTGACGCGCGCCTTCGTGCAGGTGGAGACGCAGGGGTTCGACCTGCTGGAGCAGTGATCAGGCTCCCGCCGCCTCGCCGCGCAGCACGACCGTGAACTCGGCGCCGCGCACGCCGTCGCTGCGGTTGGCGGCGCGGATGTCGCCACCATAGCGCTCGACGATGCTGCGGCTGATCCACAGGCCCAGGCCGGTGCCGTCCTTCTTGTGCGTCACGAAGGGCTGGAACAGCTCGGCCAGCAGCGCCGCGTCCAGGCCCGGGCCGGTGTCGGCCACCACGATGTCGACGCCGCCCTCGGCGTTGTCGCGCGTGGCCAGGCGCAGCGTGCCGCCCTCGGGCATGGCCTGGATCGCGTTGACCAGCAGGTTGACGATCACCTGCTGCAGCTCGTTGCGGTTGATCTGCGGCCGGCGGGTCGCGGCGAAGTCCAGCACGCGCTCGATGCGGGTGCGCGAGAGCAGGTGGGCGACGAGCACCAGGCTGTCGTGCAGCACCTGGCCGGTGTCGACCTCGGCGATGTAACCCGCGTACTCGGCCGGCCGCGCGAACTGCAGCAGCTGCGTGACGATCAGCCGCATGCGCTCGACCTGCTCGTCCACCAGCTTCAGCTCGGCGCGCACCCGCTGCGCGGCCTGCGGGCCCATCAGCTCGCGCGCCAGGTCGAGGTTGCCCTGGATCACCGCGATCGGGTTGTTCACCTCGTGCGCGATGCTGGCGGTCAGCTGGCCCACCGCGGCGAGCTTCTCGCTGCGCACCAGCTGGCGCTGCGCGGCCGCCAGCTCGCGGGTGCGCTCGGCCACCTTGGCGTCGAGCTCGGCGTTCCAGCGCTGCAGCGCCTGCGTCTGCGCGGCGATCGCGTCGAGCAGGCGGTCGAGGTGGGCCGCCAGCGCGCCGACCTCGTCGCTGCTGGCCAGCGGGCCGACACGCGCCTCCAGCGCGCCGCCCTGCACGCGCTGCATGGTCTGCGCCATGCGCTCGATCGGCCCGAAGATGCTCCGCGCGGCGCGCAGCGAGACCAGCGCCGCGCCGACCATCACCGCGAAGAAGATCAGCCCGATCGCCGCCAGCACGCCGTACTTCAGCAGCATGAAGGGCTGCTCGAGGTAGCCGACGTAGAGCATGCCCACACGCTGCCCGGCGCCGTCGGCCAGCGGCAGGTAGCCCGAGACGTACCAGTCGGAGACGACGAAGGCGCGGTCCAGCCAGGTGTGGCCGCGGCCGAGCACCGCGTCGCGCACCGTCTGCGAGACACGCGTGCCGATCGCACGGTGGCCGGCCTCGGCGCCGAACAGGCGCACGTTGGTGCTGATGCGCACGTCGTCGAGGAACAGCGTCGCGGTGCCGCGGCTGCCGAAGGGCAGCGAGCCCTCCGGGTAGACGATCGCGTTGATGTGGTCGATGAAGGGCAGGTTGCGGTTCAGCAGCACGCCGGCCTGCACGTGGGCGAGCAGCCGGCCGTCCGGGGCCACCACCGGTGCGCCGGCCAGCACCACCATCGCCCGGTCTTCCTGGGTGCGCGCGGTGGGCGCGGCATTGCGCGTGGGCACCAGCGGCACCGCCACGCGCGCCTGCAGCGCCGGCGCGAGCGCGGCGAACTCGTGCGGCGCCAGCACCGCGATGCCGGCGCGCCGCGCACCCTCGGCGGCCGCGCGCAGCGGCGGCGCGCGGGCCGCGCCGTCCGCCGCCGGGGCGTGGTCGGTCACCAGCAGCGTGCCGTCGGGCGCGCGCAGGTTGACGAAGTCCAGCCCCTCGCGCGCCTTGAAGCGGCGCAGCAGCGGCACCAGCGACTCGCGGTCGGGTCGCGCCAGCGCCAGGTGCAGGGCGTTCGAGTCCGCCACCGTGGCCGCGCTCGCGCCCACCTCGCCGAGCACGCGCTCGAAGTAGCCGTGCGCCACCGCCAGGTCGGCGCGCACCTTGGTGATCAGCAGGTTGTCGAAGGCCAGGTTGGCCCACACCAGCAGGATCACGCCGAGCAGCGGCAGCACCACCGCCAGCGGCAGCAGCACCAGCGCGAGCAGCTTGCCGCGGATGGGCAGGCGCTCGAAGCGCCGGATCACGGCCTCAACCCTGGGCCCACTCGGCGACCCGGCGCTCGAGCGTGCGGCGCGAGATGCCGAGCAGCTGGGCGGCACGTGTCTTGTCGCCGCCGACCGACTCGAGCACGCTGCGCATGTGCTGCTTCTCGAGCGCGTGCAGGTCGGTGGGCAGCGCCGGCGGCGCGGCGGCCGGCTCGGGGCGCCGGCGCGCCAGGCCCTGGTACAGCGCCGAGACGTTCAGCGCACCGAGGATCAGCGAGCGCTCGATCAGGTTGCGCAGCTCGCGCACGTTGCCCGGCCAGTCGTACTGCGCGAGGTAGCCGAGCTCGTCGTCGCTCACCGTCATCGGCGCCACGCCGAGCTGCGGCGCGAGCGTGGCGATGAAGTGGGCCACCAGGTCGGGGATGTCCTCCTTGTGCGAGCGCAGCGGCGGCAGGTTGATCTCCACCACCTGCAGCCGGTAGTACAGGTCGGCGCGGAAGCGCCCGGCCGCCACCTCGTCGGCCAGCGGGCGGTTGGTGGCCGCGACGATGCGCACGTCCACCGGGATCTGCTGCTCGCTGCCGACCGGGCGGATGCGCCGGTCCTCCAGCACGCGCAGCAGCGTGGCCTGCAGCGCCAGCGGCAGGTCGACCACCTCGTCGAGGAACAGCGTGCCGCCCTGTGCGTAGACGAACAGCCCGTCGCGCGCCGGTCGGCCGGGGCCGGCGGCGTGGCCGAACAGCTCGTGCTCGATCAGCTCGGGCGACATGGTGGCGCAGTTCACCGGCACGAACGGCCCGTCGCCGCGCGGGCTGTGGTGGTGCAGCGCGAGCGCGGCCAGCTCCTTGCCGGTGCCCGACTCGCCGCTCAGCAGCACCGTGCTGTTGACCGCGGCGACGCGCTGCAGCGCCGCCTGCAGGCCCTTGATGGCGATCGAGCGTCCCACCAGCGCGCCCGCGCTCGGCGTGCGCTGCGACAGCGCGCGCCGCAGCACCCAGTTCTCGCGTTCGAGGTGGGCGCGCTCCAGGCCGCGCCGCACCGCGTTGAGGATCTGCGTCACGCGGAAGGGTTTCAGGATGAAGTCGCTCGCGCCGGCGCGCAGGGCCTCGATCGCGGTGTCGAGGTCGGCGAAGGCGGTGATCAGGATCACCTCGCAGGCGTTGCCCGCTTCGCGCAGCTCGCGCAGCCAGGCGATGCCGCTCTTGCCCGGCAGCGTGATGTCCAGGATCACCAGGTCGAAGCGGTGGCGCAGCACCAGCGCCTCGGCGGCCTCGGCGTCGGCCGCGCTGCGCACCTCGCCGCAGCGGCTGGCCAGCGTCTTCTCGAGGAAGTTGCGCATGCCGGCTTCGTCGTCGACGACCAGGATGCTGGCCAGCGGCCAGTCGACGGCGCCGTCGGCGGGCGGGGGGGCGGCACTCGGGTTCATGGGGCCGCTACTGTGGCACAGCGCCGGCGAGCCCCGCCGCCCTCGGGATTTACCCTCACGCGTCGGCCCCGAAGCGCGACAACTTGTCGTGCGCGCGGCCCGTCGCCCGGCAGCGCGCACCGACAGGCTGTCGCGGCACGCCACGCCCGGAGGAACCCTGTCAGCAAGTCACGGATGCCTCGTTAAGATATGAACAAGCCTGCACAGGTTGGGTGATCAGGCGATGGAGATCGCGATGGATCAAGCTCGTTCGAAGCTCTCGCGCCGACAGGTGTTCGCCGGCGCCGGCACGGCCGGTGCGCTGGCGGCCGCGGCGGCCGTGCTGCCCCGCGTCGCCCAGGAGCCGCAGGCCCAGGCGCCACAGCAGCCCGCCCCCGAACGCGGCGGCGGCTACCAGGTGACGCAGCGCGTGCTGCAGTACTACCAGACCGCACGTCTCTGACCGGGCGCCTGCCCGCTTTCCAGGGCCGTCTGCGGCCCGTCCGGATTTCCCGAGGAGTTTCCATGCTGCTCACGCGCAAGACCTCGAGTTCGCCCGCGGCCGGCGCCCCCGGCCTGGTGGCCAGCCTGTCCCGCGGCATCGCGCGCGCCGTGCCGACGATGGACCGGCGCGCCTTCCTGCGCCGCTCCGGCCTGGGCGTCGGCGCCGGCCTGGCGGCGTCGCAGCTCACGCTCATGAGGAAGGCTCAGGCGGCCGATGCCGCCAAGGGCGCGGGCGGCGAGCGCAAGGTCGAGGTCAAGCGCACGGTGTGCGGCCACTGCTCGGTGGGCTGCGCGATCGACGCGGTGGTGGAGAACGGCGTCTGGGTGCGCCAGGAGCCGGTGTTCGACTCGCCGATCAACCTCGGCGCGCACTGCGCCAAGGGTGCCGCGGTGCGCGAGCACGGCCACGGCGAGTTCCGCCTCAAGACGCCGATGAAGCTGGTCAACGGCAAGTACGAGCGCATCTCCTGGGACCAGGCGCTCGAGGAGATCGGCGCGAAGATGCTCGAGCTGCGCAAGCAGAGCGGGCCCGATTCGGTCTTCGTGGTCGGCTCGTCGAAGCACAACAACGAGCAGGCCTACCTGCTGCGCAAGTGGATGACGCTGTGGGGCAGCAACAACTGCGACCACCAGGCGCGCATCTGTCACTCGACCACGGTCGCGGGTGTGGCGAACACCTGGGGCTACGGCGCGATGACGAACTCGTACAACGACATGCAGAACGCCAAGGCGGCGCTCTACATCGGCTCCAACGCCGCCGAGGCGCACCCGGTGTCGATGCTGCACCTGCTGCACGCGAAGGAGAACGGCTGCAAGGTCATCGTCACCGACCCGCGCTTCACCCGCACCGCCGCCAAGGCCGACGAGTACGTGCGCATCCGCTCGGGCAGCGACATCCCGTTCCTGTTCGGCGTGCTGTACCACGTGTTCAAGAACGGCTGGGAGGACAAGAAGTACCTCGAGGACCGCGTCTACGGCATGGACAAGGTGCGCGACGAGGTGATGGCCAAGTGGACGCCCGACAAGGTGCAGGAGGCCTGCGGCGTCGACGAGGCCACCTGCGCCAAGGTGGCCGAGATCATGGCCAAGAACCGCCCGAGCACCATCGTCTGGTGCATGGGCCAGACCCAGCACACGATCGGCAACGCGATGGTGCGCGCCTCCTGCATCCTGCAGCTGGCGCTGGGCAACATCGGCGTCTCGGGCGGCGGCGCGAACATCTTCCGCGGCCACGACAACGTGCAGGGCGCCACCGACGTCGGCCCGAACCCCGACTCGCTGCCCGGCTACTACGGCCTGGCCGAGGGGGCGTTCAAGCACTTCGCGGCCACCTGGGGCGTCGACTTCGAGTGGATCAAGAAGCAGTACGCGCCGGGCATGATGACCAAGCCGGGCATGACGGTGTCGCGCTGGGTCGACGGCGTGCTCGAGAAGAACGAGCTGATCGACCAGGACAGCAACCTGCGCGGCCTGTTCTTCTGGGGCCATGCGCCGAACTCGCAGACGCGCGGCCTGGACATGAAGCGGGCGATGGACAAGCTCGACCTGCTGGTGGTGGTCGACCCGTTCCCGAGCGCCACCGCGGCGATGGCCGCGATGCCCGGCCGGCCCGAGGACCAGAACCCGAACCGCGCCGTCTACCTGCTGCCGGCGGCCACGCAGTTCGAGACCAGCGGCTCGTGCACCGCGTCGAACCGGTCGATCCAGTGGCGCGAGCAGGTGATCGAGCCGCTGTGGGAGAGCCGCACCGACCACATGATCATGTACCAGCTGGCGGGCAAGCTCGGCTTCGCCAACGAGCTGGTGAAGAACTACAAGATGGTCAAGGGCAAGGGCGGCATGGACGAGCCCGAGACCGAGTCCATCCTGCGCGAGATCAACAAGTGCGTCTGGACCATCGGCTACACCGGCCAGTCGCCCGAGCGCCTGAAGGCGCACATGCGCAACATGAACGTCTTCGACGTGAAGACGCTCAAGGCCAAGGGCGGGGTCGACAAGGAGACCGGCTACAAGCTCGACGGCGACTACTTCGGCCTGCCCTGGCCGTGTTACGGCACGCCGGAGATGAAGCACCCGGGCTCGCCCAACCTGTACGACACGTCCAAGCACGTGATGGACGGCGGCGGCAACTTCCGCGCCAATTTCGGCGTGGAGCGCGAGGGCGTGTCGCTGCTGGCCGGCGACGGCTCGCACAGCAAGGGTGCCGACCTGACCACCGGCTACCCCGAGTTCGACCACCTGCTGCTGAAGAAGCTCGGCTGGTGGGACGAGCTCAGCGAGGACGAGAAGAAGAAGGCCGAGGGCAAGAACTGGAAGACCGACCCGACCGGCGCGATCATCCGCGTGGCGATGAAGAACCACGGCTGCCACCCGTTCGGCAACGCCAAGGCGCGCGCGGTGGTGTGGAACTTCCCCGATCCGATCCCGCAGCACCGCGAGGCGCTCTACAGCACGCGGCCGGACCTGATCGCCAAGTACCCGACGCACGACGACAAGAAGGCCTTCTGGCGCCTGCCCACGCTGTACAAGTCGGTGCAGGAGAAGAACAAGGACATCGGCAAGACCTTCCCGCTGATCATGTCCAGCGGCCGCCTCGTCGAGTACGAGGGCGGCGGCGAGGAGACGCGCTCCAACCCGTGGCTGGCCGAGCTGCAGCAGGAGATGTTCGTCGAGATCAACCCGAAGGCGGCCAACGACCGCGGCATCCGCAACGGCGAGTACGTCTGGCTGCGCACCCCGCCGATGGAGGGCGTGCCGGGCTTCAAGGGCATCCGCGTCAAGGCGATGGTGACCGAGCGGGTCGATGCCGAGACGGTCTGGCTGCCGTTCCACTTCTCGGGCCGCTGGGGCGGCACCGACCTGGCGCAGTACTACCCGACCGGCGCCGTGCCGGTGGTGCGTGGCGAGGCGGTCAACACCGCCACCACCTACGGATACGACAGCGTCACGATGATGCAGGAAACCAAGACCACGGTCTGCCAGATCGAGCGCGCCGCGTAAGGCAAGGAGAGAACTGACATGGCCCGAATGAAGTTCATCTGCGACGCCGAGCGCTGCATCGAGTGCAACGGCTGCGTCACTGCCTGCAAGGCCGAGCACGACGTGCCCTGGGGCGTGAACCGCCGCCGCGTGGTCACGCTCAACGACGGCGTGCCGGGCGAGAAATCGGTCTCGGTGGCCTGCATGCACTGCTCCGACGCGCCGTGCATGGCGGTCTGCCCGGTCGACTGCTTCTACCGCACCGACGAGGGCGTGGTGCTGCACGACAAGGACGTCTGCATCGGCTGCGGCTACTGCTCGTACGCCTGCCCGTTCGGCGCGCCGCAGTTCCCGACCAACGGCACCTTCGGCCTGCGCGGCAAGATGGACAAGTGCACCTTCTGCGCCGGCGGCCCGGAGGCCAACGGCACCGAGGCCGAGTTCGAGAAGTACGGCCGCAACCGCCTGGCCGAGGGCAAGCTGCCGGCCTGCGCCGAGATGTGCTCGACCAAGGCGCTGCTCGGCGGCGACGGCGACGTGGTGGCCGACATCTTCCGCAGCCGAGTGCTGGTGCGCGGCAAGGGCAGCGAGATCTGGGGCTGGGGCACGGCCTACGGCAAGCCGACGACGGGGACCAAGTCATGATCAAGCGAGCGTTGTGCGCGGTGTCGCTGGGCCTGCTGCTGGCGGCCTGCGGCGACAAGGTGCAGGTCGGCGCGGCCCCGGCCAAGAAAGCCGACGCGCAGGCCTGGGAAGGCGCCGGCAATGCCCATGTCGCCGAAGGCTGGAAGGCCGGCGACAAGGGCAGCTGGGAGGCCCAGTTGCGCACCCGGGCGCAGGCCCAGAACGAATACAACCGCTCGGCCGCGCAGCGCTGAGCCGGACCTCCGGAGACGCCATGTCCGCGACGATCCGAGCCCTGCTGCTGGCGCTGGCGATGCTCCTGCCCGTGGCCGGCCAGGCCCAGCAGGCGCAGCCCGCCGCTGCGCCGGCCGCCGGGGCCGCCCTGCCGCCCGACGACCGCGCGCCGCCCGCGCTGCCGCGCGAGGGCGAGAGCAATGCCGAACGCGGCAAGAGCCAGCCCGGCAACAACGCGCCGTTCTGGCGCGCCGTGCGCGAGTCCGGCAACGTGGCCGGCTACAGCTCGCTGCCCGGCGTCGAGACCGGGGTGCTGATCCAGCCCTTCGTGCAGTACCCGGGCTCGCGCCTGACCACCGCCGGCGAGGCCTGGCGCGAGGTGCGCAACCGCTGGATCATCCCCTACGGCGGCGCGCTGCTGCTGATCATGCTCGGGGCCTGCGCGCTGTTCTACTGGCGCAAGGGCGCACTCGGCGGCCACGAGCCCGACACCGGCCGGCGCATCGAGCGCTTCACGCCCTTCGAGCGCAGCGCGCACTGGGCCAACGCGATCACCTTCGTGATCCTCGCCGTCTCCGGCGTGGTGATGGCGTTCGGCAAGTTCTTCCTGCTGCCGGTGATCGGCGGCACGCTGTTCGGCTGGCTCAGCTACGTGCTGAAGACGGCGCACAACTTCGCCGGGCCGGTGTTCGCGGTGTCGCTGGTGATCGTGTTCCTGACCTTCGTGCGCGACAACCTGCCGCGCAAGGGCGACCTGCACTGGCTGCTGCGCTTCGGCGGGCTGCTGGGCGAGCACGAGGTGCCCTCGCACCGCTTCAACGCGGCCGAGAAGGCGCTGTTCTGGGCCGGCGTGTTCCTGCTCGGCGCCGTGGTCGTCGGCTCCGGCCTGGTGCTGGACAAGCTGATCCCCGGCATGGACTACACCCGGCCGCAGATGCAGGTGGCGCACATGGTGCACGCCGTGGCCACGGTGCTGATGGTCGCGATGTTCATCGGCCACATCTACATCGGCACGGTGGGCATGAAGGGGGCCTACGGCGCGATGCGAACCGGCTATGTGGACGAAGGCTGGGCCAAGGAGCACCACCAGTGGTGGTACGAGGACGTCAAGGCCGGCAAGATCCCGGCCCAGCGCAGCCGCCCCGTCGAGGGCGCGGCGCCGCCCGCCGCGGCGCGCACCTGAACCTGCGAGGAAACCGATGCGACACCTGCTGACCGCCACCGTGCTCGCCACCGCCGCCGCGGGGGCGCTGGCCAAGCTGCCGCCGCTGTCGGACGAGGCCAAGGCCAAGGCGGCCGAGGCCGCGGCCAAGACGGCCCATGGCAACAAGGTGGCCGACTTCCAGCTCTGCAAGGCGATGGAGCGGGTCGCCGCGCGTTATGCCGGCGAGGCCGGCAAGGCCGGCAAGAGCGTCACGCCGACCCCCACGCCGGCCTGCGTCGACCCGGGTCCGTTCGGCGGCGCCGCCCCGGCGGCGGCACCGGCCGCCCCGGCCAAGAAGACCTGATGCCCCGGGCGTCGGCGGCGCTCGCGTAGAGTCGCCGGCATGCCTCCCCGCCTGACCGCGGCCAGTGCGCCGCTGACCCGCTGCGTGCGCGTGCTCGACGAGTTCGGCGTCGAGCGCGAGATCGCCATCCCGGCCGAGCGGGCGTTGACCGTGTTCGTCGACAAGCGCGAGCTGGTCACGCTGATGACGCTGGGTGCCGCGCCCGAGCTGCTGGTGCTCGGCTACCTGCGCAACCAGCGCCTGGTCGAACGCTGCGCGGACGTCGATTCGGTGACGGTGGACTGGGAGGTCGGCGCCGCCGCCGTGGCCACGCGCGCCGGCATCGAGCGCATCGAGGAGAAGACCGCCCGGCGCGTGGTGACCACCGGCTGCGGCCAGGGCACCGTGTTCGGCGACCTGATGGCCGACCTGGATGCGGTGCGCCTGCCGCCACCGGCGCAGGCGCGCATCCGCCAATCCACGCTGTACGGCCTGCTCGAGGCGGTGCGCCGCCAGGAGAGCACCTACAAGTCGGCCGGCTCGGTGCACGGCTGCGCGCTGTTCCGCGGCGCGGAGCTGCTGACCTTCGTCGAGGACGTCGGCCGCCACAACGCCATCGACACCATCGCCGGCTGGATGTGGCTGCACGGCGTGGACGGCGGCGACAAGTGCTTCTACACGACCGGCCGCCTGACCAGCGAGATGGTCATCAAGTCGGCCCAGATGGGCGTGCCCATCATCGTCTCGCGCAGCGGCATCACGCAGATGGGCCACGAGCTGGCTCAGCAGCTGGGCATGACCCTATTCGGCCGGGCCACCAACCGGCACTTCATCTGCTACAGCGGCTTCGACCGCTTCGACGTCGAGCCGGAGCCGGCACGCCCCGGGCGCGAACCGGGCTGATCAGGCGATGCGGGCCAGGTCGCGCAGGTGGGTCGGGCCGGCGCGGCGCTCGATCTCGGCCAGCAGCGGCTTGCCCCAGCCGAGCGCGAACAGCGCCTCGGCGGTAACGAACATCGGGCCGACCAGCAGGCCGACCAGGTCGTCGACGAAGGCCGGCTTGCGGCCCTCGTACCAGTGGCCGACGAACTGGATCGCCCAGCCGACCACGAAGAAGCTCAGGCCCCAGGCCAGCCAGGCGCCGGTGCCGCTGCCGCCCACATGGTGCGCGGCCAGGACCAGCACCCCCACCGCCACGCTGGTGGCTACGCCGAGCATCAGCACCCCGCGGGTCAGGTACCACATCGCCACCCCGGCGAACACCAGCCAGGCCGGCGAGAGCGAGAACGAACCGAGCGAGAAGCCCGGCTTGGCCAGCAGGACCCCGATGGCGAAGACGATCATCGGGATGCCGACGAAGTGACTGGCGATGTTGCGCCGGTCGCGGTGGTATTCGGCATACTGGCTCAGCAGGTCGATCGCGGGGCGCATGCTTGTCTCCCAGGGGCTCACGCCCCAACTGTCGCACACCCGGCGGGGGGTGTGCGCGACCGGCTCCCTAAAATGCTCACGAAACTTCGGAAAAGTCGACCGGAAGCCCACATGACGATCAAGAGTGACCGCTGGATCCGGCGCATGGCCGAGCAGCACGGGATGATCGAGCCCTTCGAGCCCGGCCAGGTGCGCCATGCGGCGGATGGCCACAAGATCGTCAGCTACGGCACCAGCAGCTATGGCTACGACATCCGTTGCGCGCCGGAGTTCAAGGTCTTCACCAACATCCACAGCACCGTCGTGGATCCGAAGAACTTCGACGAGAAGAGCTTCGTCGACATCGAGGCCGACGTCTGCATCATCCCGCCCAACAGCTTCGCGCTGGCGCGCACGGTCGAGTACTTCCGCATCCCGCGCAACGTGCTGACCATCTGCCTGGGCAAGAGCACCTACGCGCGCTGCGGCATCATCGTCAACGTCACGCCCTTCGAGCCGGAGTGGGAAGGCTACGTGACGCTCGAGTTCAGCAACACCACGCCGCTGCCGGCCAAGATCTACGCCGGCGAGGGCTGTGCGCAGGTGCTGTTCTTCGAGAGCGACGAGGTCTGCGAGACCAGCTACAAGGACCGCGGCGGCAAGTACCAGGGCCAGCGCGGCGTGACCCTGCCCAAGACCTGACCCGGAGGCGTCCATGCGCTGGCAAGGCAACCGCGAGAGCGACAACGTCGAGGACGTGCGCGGGGCCTCCGGCGGCAGGCGCGGTCTGCCGGTGGGCGGGCGCGGCATCGGCCTGGGCACCGTCGTGATCGCGCTGGTGGCCGGCTGGATCTTCGG
This sequence comes from Piscinibacter defluvii, assembly GCF_004011805.1. Lineage (GTDB taxonomy): Bacteria > Pseudomonadota > Gammaproteobacteria > Burkholderiales > Burkholderiaceae_C > Piscinibacter > Piscinibacter defluvii. The sequence goes on along the minus strand of NZ_ML137200.1, from coordinate 86,850 downwards.
CGTCAACCCGCTGACGGTGCTCAGCGTGCTCGGCGGCGGGGGCGGCGCGCCAAGTGTGGCCGAGGCGCCGCAGGGCGGCCGGCCGCCGGCCGACGACACCATGGCCCGGTTCGTCTCGACCGTGCTGGCCGACACCGAGGACGTCTGGCGCGAGCAGTTCCGCGCGCTCGGCGGGCGCTACCAGGAGCCCAAGCTGGTGCTGTTCAAGGACGCCTGGCCGACCGCCTGCGGCCAGGGCGAGGCGGCGATGGGCCCGTTCTACTGCCCGGGCGACCAGAAGGTCTACATCGACCTGTCGTTCTACGAGCAGATGCGCTCGCGGCTCGGCGCGCCGGGCGACTTCGCCCAGGCCTACGTGATCGCGCACGAGGTCGGTCACCATGTGCAGCACCTGATGGGCATCACCGAGAAGGTCGATGCGGCGCGCCGCCGAACGGACCCGGCCCGCGCCAATGCGCTGAGCGTGCGGCTCGAACTGCAGGCCGACTGCTTCGCCGGCGTCTGGGCCCATCACGCGCAGCGCGCGCGCCAGGTGCTGGAGCAGGGCGACCTGGAGGAGGCGCTGAACGCCGCCAGCCAGATCGGCGACGACACGCTGCAGCGCAACGCCGGCGGCCGGGTGCGGCCGGAGACCTTCACGCACGGAAGCAGCCAGCAGCGCGTGACCTGGTTCAGGCGCGGCCTCGAGCGCGGCAGCGTCGCCGAGTGCGACACCTTCAAGGCCGGTGCGCCGTGAGGACCATCGTCCGCCCCGCCGCGCTGATCGGCGCCTGGTTCGACACCTTGCGCGAGGACCAGCGCGAGACGGCGCAGGCGCTGCGGGAGGCGGTGCTGGCGGCCGAGCCGGCGCTGGAGCAGTCGATCAAGTGGGGCAACCTGGTGTTCAGCCGCGCCGGCGCGCATGCCTTTGCCATCGTGATCCACAAGGACCACGCCAACCTGCAGGTGTTCAACGGCGCGCTGCTGCGCGAGCGCTTCCCGATGCTCGAAGGCAGCGGCAAGGGCCTGCGCCACCTGAGGCAGCGCTACCGCCAGCCGGTGGATGCCGGCCTGGTGGAGGCGCTGGTGCGCGCCAGCGTTGCGCTGGCCGCTTCGGCGGACGGCTCAGCCTAGCGCGACGATCCAGTCGCAGCGCAGCCGGCGACGCCGGTGCAGCCAGCGGCGCAGCGCCACGTAGGCGCTGGGTGCGAACAGCAGCGGCAAAGTCGCCAGCGCGAGGCCGTCCAGGCGCAGCAGCCAGGCCACCGGAGTGCCGACGCAGGCGGCCAGCCAGAGCGTCAGCACCGCGCTCCACAGGCGCGCCTCGACCGGGTGGTCGGCATGCCCGGCGTGCCAGCGGCGCAACTGGTCGAACTGATCGAGGGTCATGGCGCATTCCCCGCAAGCCGGCGAATGCACCGAGTGTAAGTTTGGCGTCAGCTTCCGGAAAGGCCCGGGGCGGTGCCCGGCACCAGGATGTCTCGCGTGACCTGGGTCAGTTGCGTGTGGCCGCAGAAGGCCATCGTCACGTCGAGCTCCTTGTGGATGATCTGCAGGGCCTTGGTGACGCCGGCCTCGCCCATCGCGCCCAGGCCGTAGACCATCGCGCGGCCGATCATCGTGCCGCGCGCGCCCAGCGCCCAGGCCTTCAGCACGTCCTGGCCGGAGCGGATGCCGCCGTCCATCCACACCTCGAGCTTGTCGCCCACCGCGGCGACGATCGCCGGCAGCGCCGCGATGCTGGAGGGCGCGCCGTCGAGCTGGCGCCCGCCGTGGTTGCTGACCACGATCGCGTCGGCGCCGGCCTGCGCGGCGAGCACGGCGTCCTCGACCTCCATGATGCCCTTGAGGATCAGCTTGCCGCCCCACTGCTCCTTGACCCAGGCCACGTCGGCCCAGGACAGGCGCGGGTCGAACTGCTCGTTGGTCCAGGCCGACAGCGAGCGCATGTCGCTCACGCCCTTCACGTGGCCGACCAGGTTGCGGAAGGTGTGGCGCCTCGTGCCCAGCATGCCCAGGCACCAGCGCGGCTTGGTGGCCAGGTTGATGATGTTGCCGAGCGTCGGCCGCGGCGGCGCGGTCAGGCCGTTCTTCAGGTCCTTGTGGCGCTGGCCGATCACCTGAAGGTCCAGCGTCAGCACCAGCGCGCTGCACTTCGCCGCCTTGCAGCGCGCGATCATGCGCGCCATCGCGTCGCGGTCGCGCATCATGTAGAGCTGGAACCAGAACGGCGCCGTGGTGTTCTCGGCGATGTCCTCGATCGAGCAGATGCTCATGGTCGAGAGCGTGAACGGGATGCCGAACTTCTCGGCCGCACGCGCTGCGTGGATCTCGCCGTCGGCATGCTGCATGCCGGTCAGCCCGACCGGGGCGATGGCCACCGGCATCTTGACCGGCTGGCCGACCATGCTGGTCGCGGTGCTGCGGTTCTCCATGTTGACCGCCACGCGCTGCCGCAGCTTGATCCTCTGGAAGTCCGACTCGTTGGCGCGGTAGGTGCTCTCCGTCCACGAGCCGGAGTCGGCGTAGTCGTAGAACATGCGCGGCACGCGCTTCTCGGCCAGCACGCGCAGGTCCTCGATGTTCGTGATGACGGGCATCCGCGGTCTCCTCGGTCTTGGAATGGCCGCGATCCTAGCGGCGCCCCGCGCCGGAGCGCCGGAAAGATTTTCAGGTGCCGCGCGAAACCAGCGCCAGCGCCTGCGCCGCCACCGACTCGCTGGTGGCCACCAGCCAGTCGGCGAAGCGCTGCGCCGCGCTGCCCGGCGCATGCGGCAGCAGGTAGTACTGGTGCGCCGGCACGGCGGTCAGCCGGAACACCGGCACCAGCGTGCCGGTCTCGAGCCAGTGGCGCGCCAGGCTCGGGCGCGCCAGCGCGATGCCCTGGCCGGCCACCGCGGCCTCGAGCGTCAGCCCGAGGTCGACCAGGCGCGGCCCGCCGCTGGGCTCCGGGCGCACCAGGCCGGCGGCGGCGAACCAGGGCGTCCAGGGTTCGATCGGCGTGCGCAGCAGCGGCGCGCCGTCCAGGTCGGCCGGGGTGCGCAGCGGCGCCAGGCGCTGCAGCAGCGCCGGCGCGGCCAGCGGCAGCACCACGTCGTGCATCAGCACCCGGCCGCCGTGCGCGGCGGCGTCGCCATGGCGCACCTGCACGTCGGCCTCGCCCGGTGCCACGTCGAGGTAAGGGATCGAGAGCACCACCTCCAGTTCGATCTCCGGATGGGCGGCGCCGAAGGCCTCGAGCTGCGGCACCAGGATCTGGCGTGCGAAGGTCGGCGGTGCGCTGACACGCAGCTTCTCGCTGCGCTGCACCGCGCGCTGGTGCAGCGGCACCGCGGCCAGCAACCCGAGCGCGGCGCCGACCTGCGCCAGGTACTCCTTGCCGGTGGCGGTGAGCACGATCGGCTTGGCGCCGCGCGTGAACAGCGGCGTGCCGAGCAGGTCCTCCAGCGCGGCGATGCGCTTGCCCACGGCGCTGGCGGTGACGTTCAGCTCGTCGGCGGCGCGCTCGAAGCTGCCCAGCCGCGCCGCGGCCTCGAAGGCACGCAGGCCGTCGATCGAGGGAAAGCGGACGTCCGGCGCGGCCATGCCGCGATTGTCGCCCCCGTCAGCGGCGGCGCGGGCGCGGCACGAAGTTCAGCTGCGCGCTCGCCTGCAGCGGTGCGGCGCCGAGCTGCAGGCGCTGCGTGGCCTGCTCCTGCAGCTGGTCGGGATGCCACAGCGCCAGCTCGACCGCGCCCTCGGGCAGCTGCTCGAGGCGCGCCTGGCCGCTGGCGTCGGTCTTGGCGAACCAGGGGGTCGGCGCGACGTAGACCTGCCCGCGCATCGAGCCGTGGATGTGGCACCCGAGCCCGATCGGCCCCGGCTGCGAGACCGTCACGTCCTGCTGCGTCACCGGGTTGGCCTTGCGCCGGACGGTGCGCGACTGGTACTCGTCGGCCGGCGCCGGCGCGGCATCGGCGGCGGCATCCAGGCGCAGCTCGAAGCTGGCCGCCGGCGGCGTGCTGCCCAGCGGGCCGCTGGGCATCGAGCGCACATGATGGTCGTAGCCGTCGCGGTTGACGAAGCGCAGCGTGCTGCCGGCCGGCACCACGGTCAGGAAGGGCACGAAGCGCAGGCCTTCCTGCGCGATCACCACCGGCTGCGGCGCCGGCACGGGCGCCGGGCGGGTCGCGGTCTCGACCAGCACCACGACGTCGGGCACCGGCTTGCCGTCCTTGTCGGTCACGCTGACCTGCAGCGTGCCGGCCAGCGCCGGACCGGCAGCGAAGAGCAAGGCAAGGGCGGCACGGTGCATGGGGCGGTCTCCTCAGGGCTTGTTGACGATGTCGCGGTGCATCGGCGCGAGCTGCGCGAGCAGGCGATTCTGGGCCCCGAACGGGATGCCCTGGGCCGCCATCGATGCCTGCAGCACCTCGACCAAGGCGTTGAAGTCGGCGCGGCCGATGTCCATCGCCTCGTGGGCCTGGCGCATGTCCGGACCGTTGCGCCGGCACGGCCCACCGGACACCTCGCAGAACTGCAGCACCAGCTCCTGCTTCACGTGCGGCAGGTCGGCATCGGCGAAGAAGGGCTTCATGCGCGGGTCGGCCAGCAGCCGCTCGATGAAGTCGTCCATCAGGCGCTGCAGCCCGGGCTGGCCGCCGAAGGCCCGGTACAGGCTGTCGTCGGCCGGGACGGGCGGCACGTAGGGCATCTGCGTCTGGGTCTGCGCCTGCACCTGGGCGAAGGCGGCGGCCAGCGCGATCACGCCGGCGAACAGGGGGCGGGTGAGCGGGTTCTTCATCGTCGTTCCGGGGTCACAGGGCGAGCTGGACGGACAGGTAGCCGCCGCGCTGGCGGCGCGGCTGCACGGCCGGCGCGATGCGGCCGAGGTCGACCCAGGCCAGCGTCAGCGACACATGCTTGTTCGGTGCCCACGCGGCGAACAGGTCGGCCCAGTCGTCCTCCTGCAGCGCGCCGGCGCCGAGCACCGACGCGTTCAGGTTGTCCGGCTTGGCGCGGAACTCGAGCCCGACCGCCAGGTCGCGTGCCAGCAGCTTGGCCAGCGAGAGCTCCGGCAGCACCCGCGTGCCGTCGGCCTGCGCGCCGCCGAAGCCGAGCAGGCCGCCCTGGTTGGCGCGGGTCGCGCGCAGCGTCAGGTTGGCCAGCACGCCGTGGGCCAGCAACAGCTTGGTCGCGCTGAGATAGAGCTCGGTGCCCGAACGATCGGCGCCGAGCGCGCCGGTCAGCGTGGGTTCCAGGGCGCCGCTGTCGCTGCGCTTGTGCAGCAGGCCGACGGCGAGCTGCGGAAACCAGGTGTCGCTGTCGAGCACCGCATCGCCCGCCAGGCGCAGCTTGACGCCAAGGATGTCCTGCTTCAGGTGCAGCCCGGGCAGACCGAGCGGGGCGAGGTTGTCGCCGGCGTCGAAGTCCTGCCGCGCCAGCGACAGCTCGGCGCGTTCGCCCAGGCCCAGCGCGGCGCCCCAGGACGTCAAGGCGTAGTCCTGCGTGATGACGCGGGTCGCGAAGGCGGTCGCGCCGACCTCGCCCTGGGTGGCGTAGCTGCCGGTCACGGCCCAGGGGGTGAGGCCGCCGCCGGCCGCGCCGTCGATGGTGCTGACGCCGCCAGTCAGCAGCAGCTTGCCGCGCCCCAGGGACTGGGCCTGGGCGCCGGCCAGTGCGAGGCCGAGGCCGAGCACGGCCACGGCGGTACGGATGGACATGGGCACGGGCTCCGGGTGGATGCGGGTCAGTACGCGAGCGTGGCGCAGCCGGATCAACCCGGATGCGGGCAAAACGCACGGATTGACCGGCCAGATCAGCGGCTCTCGAGCGCGTCGAACAGCGGCAGGCCGTAACGCGGGGCCGGCTCGGCGACCCCGGCGGGCGTCTCCGCGGCAGGCTCGGCAGCCGGGTGCGGCGCGACCAGGTCGGCCAGCTTCGCCAGCGCGCCGGCACGCACCCCGAGCAGGCGCAGGCGGCGCGTCAGGTCGACCCGCTTCAGGCACAGGCCGGCGGCGCGCCGGATCGCGCGCGCGTCCATCGTGTGGGCAGGCAGGGTGAGGTCGCGCGTGACCGACTTGAAGTCGTCGAAGCGCAGCTTGATGCCGATGGTGCGGCTGGCGTAGCCCTTGCGCTGCAGGTCGCCGGCGAGCTCGACGCACAGGCCGGTGAAGATCTCCGACAGCGCGGCGCGGTCGCGCACCGCGTGCAGGTCGCGCTCGAAGGTGGTTTCGCGCGAGATCGAGACCGGCTCGCTGTGGGTGACCACGGGCCGGTCGTCCTCGCCACGGGCCATCTGCGCCAGCCAGCCGCCGTAGTGCGCGCCGAACTGCCGCACCAGGAAGGCCGGCTCGGCCGCGGCGATGTCGCCGATGGTGTGCAGCCCGAGCGCGGCCAGCTTCTCGCTCGCCTTGGGCCCGATGCCATTGACCTTGCGCGCGGCCAGCGGCCAGATGCGCGCCGGGATGTCCTCCATGCGCAGCAGGGTCAGCCCGTCCGGCTTGTCGAGTTCGGAGCACAGCTTGGACAGCAGCTTGTTCGGCGTGATGCCGATCGAGCAGCTCAGGCCGGTGGCCTCGCGCACCGCCTGCTTGAGCTGCTCTCCGATGCGCCGGCCGCCGTCCTCGTGCACACCGGGCAGCTCGCTCAGGTCGATGTAGATCTCGTCGATGCCGCGGTCCTCGACCTGCGGCGCGATGGCCCGCACCGCGGCCTTGAACTGCTTCGAGTACTTGCGGTACTCGTCGAAGTCGACCGGCAGCAGCACCGCGTCGGGCGCCAGCCGGGCGGCCTTCATCGTGCCCATGGCCGAGAACACGCCCAGCGCGCGCGCCTCGTAGGTGCTGGTGGTGATCACGCCGCGGCCGGTGTACTCGCGCAGCGTCGCGAAGCGGCGCGTGCCGTCGGGCAGGGTCTGCGGCTGGTGGCGGCGGCCGCCGCCGATCACCACCGGCCGGCCGCGCAGCTCCGGGTAGCGCAGCAGCTCGACCGACGCATAAAACGCGTCCATGTCGAGGTGGGCGATGAGCCGGGGGGCGCCGGGGCTGTACATGCATACAGCATAGCGGCGCCACGGTGGGCCGGCAAGGCAGCCGGCCGGTCGGTCGTCAGGAGGCGATCAGGCCTGGATCACGCCGCCGTAGGCGCGGGTGGCACCGCCCGCGCCGGCGTAGACGCTCGGGGGCTCGCGCGGCAGCAGCACGTCCATCGCGCGGTCCAGCGCGGCGGTGGCGCGGGCCAGCGATTCACGCTGCGCGGCCACCAGGCCGCTGGTGCTGGCCAGGCGCAGCCGCAGCGCCTGCGGCAGCGGGCCGTTCTTCGCGGCGCGCGCGAACTGGTCCACCGCCTGCGTCAGCGCCGCATGCAGGGCGCTGGACTGGGTTTCGATGCCGGCCAGGTCGCGCAGGCGCAGGGCTTCGCCCAGCGCCGCCAGGCGCTGGTCCACGGCGGCCAGCGCTTCCTCGAGCCGCGGGTCGACGCGGCCGTCGTTCGAATCGGTCATGGGTGGTCCGTGGGGCGGGCGCCTCAGCGCGGCGTCTTGCCCAGCAGTTCCTGGGCGTTGGCGATCAGCTTGTCGGCGATCGCCTCGGCGTTCACCTGGAAGCTGCCGTCGGAGATGGCCTGCGAGATGCGTTCCACCTTGGCGGCGTCGAACTCGGCGTTCTCCGCCGTGCCGCGCAGCGCCTCCGCGCCACTGGACAACTGCACCTTGACGCTCGGGTCGGCGCTGGTGGCGGCCGCCTTGGACTTGTCGACCGGCGCGCGCTCGCCCTTGGCCTGGGCGACGTTGCCGTCCACCGGGGCCGTGTTGCGCTTGTCTGCGGGGTTGCCGATCTTCATGGTGCTCTCCAGGGTCCGGAGGGGTGCTCCGTCACAACCGTGATGGTTGGGGTATCGGAGCCTGGCGCTGTGACTTTAGGCCTTTTTCGCGGCAACCCGTGTTCCGGGGGGTGGGCCGGGATGCTCACAAATTCACCTCCACGCGCCGTTCACCCACCGGCGTGCCGGAGATCACCCGGCCGCGCTCGGTGCGCACCCGCGCCGGCTGGCCCTCGATGCCAGGCGTGAGCGCCTGCGCCTCGCCCGACACGGCGAAGCCGCGCCCCTGGGCCACCACCACCACCGTCTCGCCGGCGGCGAACCATTGACGGGCCTGCAGGTGCGACTGGCGCAGGCTGGCGCCCGGCTGGAGCGCCCGGGCCAGCGTGCGGCCCACCGCGAGCTCGCGCTGGCGCAATGCCACGGAAGCGTCTTCGGCCAGATCGACCTCGGCTTGAGCCAGGTCGCCGGGTGCCAGCACGCTGCCCGCCGGCAGCGCCCGGCTGGCCACCAGGGCCGGGCCGAACACCTTCACGGTGACGGGCAGGTAGACATTCCAGCGTGTCGGCCCGCGCAGGCAGCGCAGGCCGATGCGGCTGCGGCCCCACAGCTTCGCGCCGGAGGGCAGGTAGGGTTCGATCTGCTCGCACGGCGCCAGGCGCAGGCGTGCGTCGAGCGCGCCGAACTGCACGTCCACGCGCAGCGCGCCCTGCTCGCCGGCGCCGCGCAGCACCAGCGCGCGTGCCTCGTCCAGCCAGGGCGCGTCGGCCCGCGCCGCAGGGGCGGCGACGAACAGCAACACGAAGAGCAAGGCCCTGGCCCAGGTTTCCATGCCGGCACTGTAGGACGCGGGACCGGCGCGCGAGGGATCGAAATGGGCGGCAAAGCGCGCGCTTATCCGGCTTAGGTCGCGCGGGGCCCGCCCAAACAATTCCGTTCACATCGCGTCACCGGATTTGCCGGTCGCAAGACTTGGAGCCGGCCCATGCTGAACCGCCTCACCGACACGCTGAACTTCCAGGGCCAGGCCCTGGTGCTGCGCTCGGAGCGCCAGCGCCTGCTGGCCAGCAACATCGCCAACGCCGACACGCCGGGCTACCAGGCGCGCGACTTCAGCTTCGCGCAGGCCCTGAACGAGGCCACCGGCGGCGGCCTGACCCGCAGCACGCTGCAGGCCAGCCAGCCCGGCCACATCGCCGCGGCCACCGGCGTGCGTGCCGAACCGAACCTGCTGTACGCCACCGCGAGCCAGACCAACCTGGACCGCAACAACGTCGACATGGACCGCGAGCGCGCGGCCTTCGCCGACAACAGCGTGAAGTACGAAGCCACGCTGCGCTTCATCAACGGCAACGTGCGCACGATGCTCGACGCCATCAAGGGCCAGTGAGGTCTGAACCATGTCGATGTTCAACATCTTCAACGTCTCGGGCAGCGCGGCCTCCGCGCAGAGCCAGCGCCTGAACGTGACCGCCAGCAACCTGGCCAACGCCGACACCGTGGCCGGGCCGGACGGCTCGGCCTACAAGGCGCGCCAGGTGGTGTTCCAGACCGAGCTGATGGGCGCCACCGGCGCGGCCGGCGTGAAGGTCAGCACGATCCAGGAAGACCAGACCGCCGGGCGCCGCGTGCACGACCCCAAGCACCCGGCGGCCGACGCCGAGGGCTACGTCACCTACAGCAACGTCAACGCGGTGGAGGAGATGGTCAACATGATCTCGGCCTCGCGCTCCTACCAGAACAACGTCGAGGTGATGAACACCGCCAAGAGCCTGCTGCTGAAGACGCTGCAGATGGGGCAGTGATCATGGCCGTCTCCTCCGTCTCCAACACCTCCTCGGCGCTCGACGCGAGCGGCCTGACCGGTGGCAACGCCGCCGGCGGCGCGGACCGCTTCCTGAAGCTGCTGGTCGCGCAGATGCAGAACCAGGACCCGCTGAACCCGATGGACAACGCGCAGGTCACCAGCCAGATGGCGCAGATCAGCACGGTGACCGGCATCGAGAAGCTGACCAGCACCGTCTCCGGGCTGACCAGCCAGTTCATGCAGATGCAGGCGCTGCAGGGCGCCAGCCTGGTCGGCCGCGACGTGATCGTGCCGGGCAACCTGGTCGACATCAACGACGGCGTCGGGCAGGGCGGCTTCGAGCTGACCGGGCCGGCCGACGCGGTCAAGGTCGAGATCCTCTCGCCCTCGGGACAGATCGTGAAGACGCTGCAGCTCGGCGCGCAGAGCGCCGGCACGCACAGCTTCGACTGGGAGGCCGGCAGCGCCACCAACGACAGCGGCCTGAAGTTCCGCGTCACCGCCACGCGCGGCGGCGTCGAGAGCAAGCCGACCCCGCTGATGCGCGACCACATCGACGCCGTCAGCACCACCGGCAACGGCTTCCGGCTCGAGCTCGCGCGCTCGGGCAGCACCGCGTACGACCAGGTCGTCGCCTTCAACTGACCACCGATCACCACAGGGAACCCCCATGAGCTTCCAGCAAGGCCTCTCCGGACTGAACGCGACGAGCAAGAACCTCGAGGTGATCGGCAACAACGTCGCCAACGCCAACACCTTCGGCTTCAAGTCGGCGCGCGCCGAGTTCGCCGACATGTACGCCACCTCGATGAACGGCACCGGGGCGAGCAACATCGGCATCGGCGTCAACCTGGCCGCGGTGGCGCAGCAGTTCACCCAGGGCAACATCGTCACCACCGAGAACCCGATGGACCTGGCGCTCAACGGCGCCGGCTTCTTCCAGGTGACCGACGGCCGCAGCCCGGTCAGCTACACGCGCAACGGCCAGTTCAAGGTCGACCGCGACGGCTGGGTCGTCAACAACGCCGGCGAGCGGCTGCTCGGCTACCCGGCCGACGGCACCGGCATCATCCAGCCCGGCACCGCCGCGCCGCTGCGCATGCCGACCTCGGGCATCGACCCGGCGGCCACCGAGGACATGCGCATCCAGATGAACCTGGACTCGCGCAAGGCCGTCACCCTGCCGGCCAGCGGCCCGCAGATCGTGCTCAACGACCCGAGCACCTACAACGACGCCACCTCGGTGACGGTGTTCGACGCCAAGGGCCAGGACGTAGCGCTGACCTACTACTTCCAGAAGGCCGCCACCGACAGCTGGAACGTCTACGTCACCGCCAACGGCGCGCCGATCAGCGTCGACGGCAGCGGCAACCCGCTGCCCTCGACCACGCTGACCTTCCCCGCCAACGGCAGCGCGCCGACCGCCCCGACCGGCCCGGTGACGCTCAACATCCCGGCCTCGACGAACGCGAACGGTGCGCAGACGCTCGCCATCCCCGGCATCCAGCTCGACGTGTCCGAGACCACGCAGTACGGCTCGGCCTTCGCGGTGACCGACCTGACGCAGGACGGCTACGCGCCGGGCCAGCTGGTGGGCATCCAGTTCGAGCCCAACGGCATCGTCACGGCGCGCTACTCGAACGGCCAGTCCAAGCCGGCCGGCCAGGTGGAGATCGCGACCTTCCGCAACCCGCAGGGCCTGCTGCCCATGGGCGGCAACGGCTGGCAGCGCAGCTTCGCCTCGGGCGAGCCGGTGCTGGGCGTGCCGGGCGACGGCAACCTGGGCGTGATCCAGTCCGGCGCGCTGGAGGAATCCAACGTCGACCTGACCGGCGAACTGGTCAACATGATGACCGCGCAGCGGGTCTACCAGGCCAACGCCCAGACCATCAAGACGCAGGACCAGGTGCTGCAGACCCTGGTGAACCTCCGCTAGACCTGATCACCCGCTGAGGGAGGCCCCGCATGGACCGCATGATCTACCTGAGCATGGCCGGCGCGAAGGCCACCATGCAGCGCCAGGACGTGCTGGCCAACAACCTGGCCAACGCCTCGACGACCGGCTTCCGTGCCGAGCTGCACGCCTTCCGCGCGGTGCCGGTGCAGGGCAGCGGCGCCAGCACGCGGGTCTATGCGCTCGAGTCGACGCCCGGCTACGACGATTCGCCCGGCGTGGTGGGCAACACCGGTCGCAACCTCGACGTGGCGATGCGCGGCAACGCCTGGCTGGCGGTGCAGGGGCTCGACGGCACCGAGGCCTACACGCGCAACGGCGCGCTCGACGTCTCGGCCGACGGCACGCTGGTCACCCAGACCGGCCTGACCGTGCTGGGCGACGGCGGGCCGATCCAGGTGCCGGCCGGCAGCGAGGTCAGCATCGGCGCCGACGGCACCGTCAGCGCGCGCGCCGCCAACGGGCGCAGCAGCAACGTCGGGCGGCTCAAGCTCGTCACGCCCGAGGCGCCGCTGGAGCGCGGCACCGACGGCCTGTTCCGCGCCGCCGACGGCGACCTGCCGGCCGACCAGACGGCACGCCTGCAGGACGGCGCGCTCGAGGGCAGCAACGTCAGTCCGGTCGAGACCATGGTCGCGATGATCACCGCGGCGCGACAGTTCGAGGCGCAGATGCGGATGGTGCAGACGGCCGAGAGCAACGAGAAGTCGGCGGCGCAGCTGCTGTCGCTCGGCTAGCGCCCCGTTCCGGCACCTCGGTGGCCGGAGCGCGCTCGCCGCGCCACCAGGCGTGCAGGCGCAGCGCCAGCAGCACCAGCAGCAGCGTGCCGGTCGTCCACGGCGCGGTGTGGCCGTGCCTGGTGTGGGTCGCGTCGTGCAGCAGCGCGAGCAGCGCCGCCGGGTGCACCAGCAGGTGCAGCTTGCGCCAGCGTCCGCCGAGCACGCGCATCGCGGCGTTGGTCGAGGTCGCCGCCAGCGGCAGCAGGAGCACCCAGGCCGCCAGGCCGAGCGCGACGAAGCGGCGCTCGCGCAGGTCGTGCATCAGCTGCTCGAGGTCCAGCCCGAGGTCCAGCACGACGAAGAAGCCCAGGTGCAGCGTGGTGTACGCGAACGCGGAGACACCGAGCAGCCGGCGCAGGCGCACCAGGCGGTTCCAGTCCGACACGCGCCGGCCCCAGCGCGCCTCGAGTCGGCGCGCCACCGCCACCGACAGGCGGCGCAGCGGCGTGACGGCCAACGTGGCCAGCAGCAGCGACACCGCCGCCAGCCCGCTGACCGACATCAGCCGCGCGAGCGGGTCGGCACCGAGCCGGCCGGTGCCCGCCAGCAAGGCCAGCCAGGCCGCGGGCGCCAGGCAGGCGGCCCAGGCCAGCAGGCGCAGCAGCGTGAAGCTGCCTGGCCGGCCCATCGATCAGAAGTGGACCGAGAGGTCCATGCCGCTGTACAGCGAGGCCACCTCGGCCGCGTAGCCGTTGAAGGGCAGGGTGGGCCGCTTCGACAGCTCGCCCAGGCGCAGCTCGCGGCGCTGCGACCAGCGCGGGTGCGCGACCTCCGGGTTGACGTTGGCGTAGAAGCCGTACTCCGACGGCGCGGCCTTGCTCCACGAGGTGAGCGGCGGGTGCTCGACCAGCCGGATGCGCGTGATCGCCTTGATGCTCTTGAAGCCGTACTTCCACGGCACCGCCAGGCGCAGCGGCGCGCCGTTGGCGGCCGGCAGCGCGCGGCCGTAGGCGCCACTCACGAGCAGCGTCAGCGGGTGCATCGCCTCGTCGATGCGCAGCGCCTCGCGGTACGGCCAGTCGAGCACCGGCTGGCGCTGGCCGATCATCTCGGACGGCCGGTGCAGCGCAACGAACTCGACGTACTTCGCCTTCGAGGTGGGCTGCGCCTGCGCCAGCAGCGCGGCGAGCGGCAGGCCCTGCCAGGGCACGACCATCGCCCAGCCCTCGACGCAGCGCAGCCGGTAGAGCCGGTCCTCGGGCGCGAAGCGGCGCGTCAGCTCGTCGATGTCCCAGGTGCGCGGGCGCTCGACGGCGCCATCCACGCTGACGGTCCAGGGCCGCAGGCGCAGCTCCTCGGCGAGCTGCCAGACCACGTCCTTGGCGGTCGTGAACTCGTAGTAGTTGTTGTGGCGCGAGACCTGCTCGGGCGGATTGGGCACGAGCGGCGCCTCGCCGGCCGGCGCGGCGGCCCGCGCCGGCAGCGCGGCCGCGGCGGCCAGGCCGAGCCCCGCGCCGAGCAGCTCGCGCCGCGCGCGCCACACCCGCTCGGGCGTGGTCTCGCTGGGACGGGGGGCGGACATCGCCGCGACGCGCGTGCCGCTCAGCGCGGCAGGGCCGACATCTGGAAGGCGCGCGGCGGCGTCGACAGCGCCTCCATGAACGCCACCAGCTCGCGCTTCTCCTGCGCCGTCAGGCCGAGCGGGCGCACGTCCTTCGACACGTTGGTGCGCACCTCGCCGCCGCGGTCGTAGTGCTCGACCACGTCCATCAGCGTCGTGGCCGAGCCGTCGTGGAAGAACGGCGCGGTGTTGGCCGCCTCGCGCACCGTCGGTGTCTTGAAGGCGCCCTTGAGCACCGCCAGCGGCTTCTGCGCGTAGCGGCCCATGTCCGGGTTGTCCTTGCCGAACGAGGCCAGGCCGAGGTTGTGGAAGCCGTTGTCCGTGAAGTTCGCGCCCGAGTGGCAGACGGCGCAGTTGCCCTTCTTCGGGTCGAGGAACACCGCGAAGCCCTTGACCTGCTCGGGCGTCATCGCCTTGCGGTCACCGGCCACCCAGCGGTCGAACGGCGAATCCGCGCTGACGACAGTGCGCTCGAAGCTGGCGATCGCCTTGGCCACCGTCTCCGCGCCGATCTCCTGGCCCGGGTAGGCGGCGGCGAAGGCCTCGCGGTAGCCGGCGTTGCCGTTCAGGAAGGCGAACAGCTTCTTCATGTCGGCGTTCATCTCGACGTTGGCCTCCATCGGCCCGAGCGCCTGGTCCTCCAGCGACCTCTTGCGCCCGTCCCACATCTGCAGGCTGTTGTAGGCGGTGTTGTATACGGTCGGCGTGGCGCGCCCGAGCACCTGGCTCTTGGAGCCCTTGGCGGTGGGCAGTCCGTCGGACCAGCCGAACAGCGGGTTGTGGCAGCTCGCGCAGCTCATGTTGCCGTCGCCCGACAGGCGCGGGTCGAAGAACAGCTTCTTGCCCAGCTCGACGCGCGCCGGCGTCGGCTCGTTGCCCTCGGGATAGGGCACGGCCGGCAGCTTCCAGCCTTGCAGGCTCGCGTGGCCGGCCTCGAGGACGACGGTCTGGCCGTTGTGGTCGACCACCGCATCGGCGGCGGCGGCGGCAAATGCGCTGAAGGCGGCGAGGGCCGCGACGACGGTGCGGTACTTCACGAATCGACTCCCGGGTGGTGGGCCGGTCGCGGCCCCTTTGGCCGGACGCGGACCGATCCCTTATCGACGGCCGCGCCGGTCCGCTTGAGCCCGCCGCAGGCGGCGCCACAGAAGCCGTGAAATGTCCCCTCAATTTCTAGGGTGACTGTCCGAAATGGTCCCTATCGTGCCCACAGGTCCGGCGTGCTGGCGCGGGCCTGCGTCACAACCTCCATCAGTCAGGGAGCCACCATCGTGAGTCGAACCTTCCACCGCGCCGCCGGCCTCGTGCTGACCGGCCTGCTGGCCTGCGGTGCCGCCGCGGCCGAAGAGCATGTCGTGACGCAGAAGAACAAGGCCTTCTCGGCCAAGAAACTGAAGCTCAAGGTCGGCGACAGCATCAAGTTCGCCAACGAGGACAGCTTCGCCCACAACGTGTTCTCGCTGTCGGCGGCCAAGAGCTTCGACACCGGCTCGTTCGGCAGCGGTCAGGCGCGCAGCGTGACCTTCGACAAGCCCGGCGCGGTCGAGGTCGAGTGCGCCGTGCACCCGGAGATGCGGCTGGACGTCGAGGTCGCACCGTGACCGCCGTGGCGCGTGCCGCGCGGGCCGTACTCGCCGCGCTGGCGCTCGCCGCCACGGGTGCATTCGCCGCCGAGCCCGCGCCGCAGGGCGCGCTGCTGCCCAAGGACAGCAACGACGCCGCCGTGTTCCGCGGCGGCCTGGTGTTCGCCAACTACTGCGTCACCTGCCACGGCATCAACGCCGACGGCAACGGCCGCGCCGCCCGGCTCTACACGCCGCGGCCGGCCAACCTGCGCACCAGCGACAAGAACGACGCCTACTTCGGCCTGATCATCCGCAAGGGTGGCGGCGCCATCGGCCGCTCGGAGTTCATGCCCACCTGGGAGGCCGAGCTGACCGAGGAGCAGATCCGCGACCTGGTCGCCTACCTGCGCTCGATCAACACCGCGGGCCGCTCCTGAAGGATGCCGGCGATGACCTCGGCGAGCACTTCCCCCCGGTTCGAGTTCTTCCGCCACCACGGTGTGTGGGCACCGGGCGTGCGGCTGTTCCGGCGCCTGCGCTTCCTCGGCAAGGCGGCACTCATCTGCGCCGTGTTCGTGCTGGTGCTGGCGCAGCTGGCCTGGCTGTTCCTGCGCGCGACGCAGGACGACATCGCCAAGTCGCGCCGCGAGCTGGTCGGCCTGGCCGTCGCGCGCGACCTGATGCCGGTGTTCCACCAGGCGCAGCGGCTGCGCGGCCGCCTGCACGCCTCCGGCGGACCGGTCACGCCCGAGGCGCGCGCGCTGATCGACGACATCGAGTCCCGGCTCGGCCGCCTCGAGGCATCGCCCGGCGCAGCGGCGCTGGCGCTTGCCGAGCCGATGAAGTTCGTGCGCCAGGCCTTCGAGCCGCTGAAGCAGCCGGCCGGCGACGGCGAGGACGCCTTCGGCCGCGCCGACGGCCTCGTGCAGCAGCTGCAGCGCACGCTGGTCACGGTGGCCGACCACTCCGGCCTGTCGATGGACCCGGACGCGCCGTCCTACCACCTCGGGCTGGCCTCGCTGCAGGAGGTGCTCGAGGTCGCGGGCATGGTCGGGCGCGTCGGCGACCTGGGCGGCGTCGCGCTCGAGCGCAAGGAGCTCGGCAGCTTCGGCCGGCGCATCGTGCAGGGCGACACCTACGTGCTCTACAAGGCCATCGAGGAACTGTTCGCGCGCTACGAGCGCGTGGCCGCCTCGGACGAGCAGCTCAAGGAGTCGCTCGCCTTCCAGGGCGCCTTCGACCCGGTCAACGCCTTCCTGCGCGGCGTGCGCAAGAGCCTGCTGCCGGACAGCGGGCCCAAGGGCGATGCGGCCGCGTTCGGCGCCGCGGCCCAGTCCGCCACCGACGCGCTGAGCCGGCTGGCCGAGCGTTCGCAGGCTGCCGTGGGCCTGCTGGTCGAGCAGCGCATCGCCCGGCTGGAAGCGGCGCGCAACGCGCAGCTCGCGGCCATCGCCATCGGCTTGCTGCTCGCGGCCTACCTCTTCTACTGCTTCTTCCTGGTGACGCGTGGCGGCATGCGCGAGCTGACCCGCCACATCGAGGCGCTGGCGGCCGGCGACCTGACGACCACGCCGCGCCCCTGGGGCCGCGACGAGGCCGCGGAGGTGATGCACGCGGTCGCCGCGATGCAGGAGTCGCTGCGTGCGCTGATCGGCCAGGTGCGCGCCTGCGCCGACGAGATGCTGCATGCCAGCGCCGAGGTGGCCAGCGGCGCGGAGGACCTGTCGCAGCGCACCGAGCTGGCGGCCGGCCGGCTGCAGCAGACCGCCGCGACGATGGACTCGATGGCCCGCTCGGTGCAGGACACCGGGCAGACGATCGCCGAGTCGGCGCAGCTCGGGCAGGGCACCTCCGAGGCGGCCGTGCGCAGCCAGCAGGTGATCGGCGAGGTGGTCGGCACGATGCACGGCATCGAGGCCTCGTCGCGCCGCGTCGGCGACATCCTCGGCGTGATCGACGGCATCGCGTTCCAGACCAACATCCTGGCGCTGAACGCCGCCGTCGAGGCGGCGCGTGCCGGCGAGCACGGTCGCGGCTTCGCCGTCGTGGCCGGCGAGGTGCGCGCGCTGGCGCAACGCTCGGCCGCCGCGGCGCGCGAGATCAAGGGCCTGATCGCCGAGAGTGCCGGGCAGACCGCCCAGGGCACGCGCGCGGTCGACGCCGCGGGCGGCGCGATGGACGAGCTGCTCGGCAACATCCGCACGATCAGCGAGCGGCTGCAGCAGGTGCGCTCGATCACCGAGCAGCAGAGCCGCGGCGTCGTCGAGGTGAGTGCCTCGGTGGCCCAGCTCGACGCGGACACGCAGCGCAATGCCGCGCTGGTGGAGCAGACCTCCGCCGCCGCGCTGTCGATGAAGTCCAAGGCCGCCGAGCTGGCGGCGACGGCCGCGCGCTTCACGCTGCCCTCGGCCGGCGTGCGCGACACGGCATGAACGGCCCGCGCCGGCGCGAGCTGCTGCTGGCCGCCGGCGCGCTGGCGGCCGCGCCGCTGCGCGCGGCGCTGCGCGACGGTCCGGTGCAGCCGCCCGAGCTGGCGCCCGACCTGCTGCTCACCGATGCCGCCGGCCGGCGCCGGCGGCTGGCCAAGCTGCTGCAGGGCCGCGTCACGCTGGTGCAGCTGATGTTCACCGGCTGCAGCACGGTCTGCCCGACGCAGGGCCTGCTGTTCGCCACGCTGGCGGCGCGGCCGCGTGCGGTGGAGATCGGCTGGCTGTCGATCAGCATCGACGCGCTGGGCGACGACCCGGCGCGCCTGGCCGCCTGGCAGGCGAAACACGGCGCGCATCCGGCCTGGCAGGCCGCGGTGCCGGGCGTGGGAGATGTCGAGCGGCTGTCCACCTGGCTGCGCGGTGTGCCGGTCAAGCCGGGCACGCACAACACGCAGGCCTATGCCGTGGATGCGGCGGGGCGGCTGCGCTGGCGCAGCGGGGAGCAGCCGAGCGCGGCGGAGATCGAACGGGTCGTCAGCGCGCTCGCCGGCGCCTGAGAAAGCCCCGCCTTCGCCGCGCTTTTCGGCGCATCGCCGCGCTTCAGCCGCGGGCACGATGGAGAGGACCATAGAAAGGGCCTGCCCATCATGATGCGATCGCTGTGGACCTCGAAGACCGGCATGGAAGCCCAGCAGACCCAGCTGGACGCGATCTCGCACAACCTGGCCAACGCCTCGACCAACGGCTACAAGAAGTCGCACGTGGTGTTCGAGGACCTGATGTACCAGAACCTGCGCCAGGCCGGCGCCGCGAGCACCGAGCAGACCACCCTGCCCACCGGGCTGCAGGTCGGCCTGGGCACGCGTGCGGTGGCCAACGTGCGCAGCTTCACGCAGGGCAACCTGCAGCAGAGCGGCAACACGCTGGACGTGGCGATCCAGGGCAACGGCTTCTTCCAGGTGCAGATGCCCGACGGCACCACCGGCTACACGCGCGACGGCTCGTTCCAGGTCGACGCGCAGGGCCAGCTGGTCACGAACAACGGCTACCCGGTGCTGCCCGGCATCACCATCCCGCCCAACGCGACCTCGGTGACGATCGGCAACGACGGCACGGTGGGCGCCACGCTGCCCGGCCAGGCGGCGCCGCAGACGCTCGGCCAGCTGCAACTGGCGAGCTTCGTCAACCCGGCCGGTCTCGACCCCAAGGGCCAGAACCTGTACGCCGAGACGGCCGCCTCCGGCACCGCCAACATCGGCGCGCCGGGCAGCAACGCACTCGGCACGCTGCGCCAGGGCTTCGTCGAGACCAGCAACGTCAACGTGGTCGAGGAGCTGATCGGCATGATCCAGACCCAGCGCGCCTACGAGCTCAACTCGAAGGCGATCCAGACCTCCGACCAGATGCTGCAGAAGCTGGGGCAGCTGTGATGATGGTCCCCCCCCGTAGCGCCTTCGGCGCTCCCCCCCAGGGGGGCGCCGCCAGCGGCCCGGCGAAGCCGGTTCCGCGGCGGCCGCTTGGTCTGGTGCTGCTGGGTGTGCTGGCGGTGCTGGCCGGCTGCTCGACGCTGAACGCGCCGCCCAAGGTCGACGTGGCCGAACCGGTCTACGTGCAGCCGCAGGTGGTGGCCGTGCCGGTGGTCAACAACGGCTCGATCTTCCAGTCCGCGAGCTACCGGCCGCTGTTCGAGGACCACCGCGCGCGCCTGGTGGGCGACACCATCACGGTGCAGATCGTCGAGAAGGTCTCGGCGGTGCAGAAGAGCACCAGCAGCATCGACAAGAGCGGCGAGCTCTCGGCCGGCGTCACCGCGCTGCCGGGCATCGCGCCGAACTCCTTCGGCCGCGCGAGCGCCGCCGGCAGCTCGAGCAACAGCTTCTCCGGCAAGGGCAGCACCGAGAACAGCAACGACTTCTCCGGCACCATCACCGCGGTGGTCACCGGCGTGCTGCCCAACGGGCACCTGCTGATCGCCGGCGAGAAGCAGATCGGCGTGAACCACAACGTCGACGTGCTGCGCTTCTCCGGCCAGGTCGACCCGCGCGCCATCCAGCCCGGCAACAGCGTGCCCTCGGCGCAGATCGCCAACGTGCGCATCGAGCACCGCGGCCGCGGCGCCCAGGCCGAGGCGCAGGGAATTGGCTGGCTGGCGCGTTTCTTTTTGAACGTTCTGCCGATTTAAGCCCGCGAAGAATGGGAGTCATGAAGCATGACTCCGTCTTCGGCGACCTCGGCACCCTCGGGCAGGACGACCGCGTCGAGCGGCTGATCCGCGGCTTGATCGTGCTCGCCGCGGTGCTGGCCAGCGCCGCGCTGTGGTGGCCCGCGCAGGCCCACGCCGCGCGCATCAAGGAAGTGGCCTCGGTGCAGGGCGTGCGCAGCAACCCGCTGGTGGGCTACGGCCTGGTCGTGGGCCTGGACGGCACCGGCGACCAGACCACCTCGGCCCCGTTCACGACGCAGAGCCTGAACGCGATGCTGCAGCAGATGGGCGTGACCGTGCCGCCCGGCGCCAGCATGCAGCTGAAGAACGTCGCGGCGGTGATGGTCACCGCGCAGCTGCCGCCCTTCGCCCAGCCCGGCCAGGCGGTCGACGTGGTGGTCTCCTCGATGGGCAACGCCAAGAGCCTGCGCGGCGGCACGCTGATCGCCACGCCGCTGAAAGGCGCCGACGGCCAGGTCTACGCGCTGGCGCAGGGCAACGTGGTGGTCGGCGGCGCCGGCGCCTCGGCGGCCGGCTCCAAGGTGCAGATCAACCACCTGAGCGCCGGGCGCATCCCCGACGGCGCCACCGTCGAGCGCAGCGTGCCGACGCCGCTGAACCAGGGCGAGTACCTGCAGCTCGACCTGAACAGCAACGACTACCACACCGCGCGCGAGGTGGCCCGGGCCATCAACGGCAAGATGGGCGAGGGCACCGCCCAGGCCATGGACGGACGCGTGGTGCGCGTGCGCATGCCCGCCACGCCGGACGCGCGCGTGGCCTTCCTGGCCGACGTGGAGAACCTCGACGTCGCGCAGGCCGTGCCGGCGGCGCGCGTGGTGATCAACGCGCGCACCGGCTCGATCGTGATGAACCAGGCGGTCACGCTGTCCTCCTGCGCGGTGGCGCACGGCAACCTGTCGGTGACGATCTCCAGCACGCCGGTGGTCAGCCAGCCCGGGCCGTTCTCCAACGGCAGCACGGTCTCGCGCGACAAGGCGGACATCACGATCAACCAGCAGCCCGGCTCGATCATCCAGATGCCGGCCGGCACGCAGCTGGTCGACGTGGTCAAGGCGCTCAACTCGCTCGGCGCGACGCCGCAGGACCTGCTGGCCATCCTGCAGGCCATCAAGGCCGCCGGGGCGCTGAACGCGGAACTGGAAGTCATCTGAGGCCGGCATGGCAGTCTCGCCCACGTCCAACACCTCCATCGACGCGCTGCGCGCCAGCGCGGCGAAGGACCCGAAGGCGGCGATCAAGGAGGCCGCGAAGCAGTTCGAGGCGCTGTTCATGCAGCAGCTGATGAAGAGCATGCGCGACGCCTCGCTCGCTTCCGGCATGCTGGACAACGAGACCAGCGCGCTCGGCACCGAGATGCTGGACACGCAGTTCGCCACCAAGCTCACCGGCATGAAGGGCGGGCTGTCGGAGGTGATCGCGCGCCAGCTCGAGCGCCAGATGAGCGGTGCCCAGCCGGCCGTGCCGGCCGTGCCGGAGACGGCACCCAGGCCCGGCAAAGCCGGCCCGACCCAGGCCGCGTTCGTCGAGCAGCACAGCGACGCCGCCGAGGCGGCCGAGAAGGCCAGCGGCATCCCGGCCGCCTTCATGGTGGCGCAGGCGGCCCACGAATCGGGCTGGGGCAGGCGTGAGATCCGGAACGCGGACGGCAGCAGCTCGCACAACCTGTTCGGCATCAAGGCCGGGCCGGGCTGGAAGGGCCCGGTCGCCGAGGTGACGACCACCGAATATGTCGACGGGCAGGCCAAGAAGGTCACGGCGAAATTCCGCGCCTACGGCTCGTATGCCGAGTCCTTCGCCGACTACGCGCGGATGATCAGCACCAGCCCGCGCTACACCGGCGTGATGCAGTCCACCGGCAGCGCGGTGGGCTTCGCGCAGAACCTGCAGAAGGCCGGCTACGCCACCGACCCGGCCTATGCCGACAAGCTGGCCCGGACGATCAACACCACGCTGCGGTTGCAGCGGGCGATGGGGTAATTCATGGCTGCCGGCGCACTCTTGTCCCTGGGCATGCGCGCGATGAACGCGAACTACGCCGCGTTGCAGGCCACCGGCCACAACATCGCCAATGCCAACACCGCGGGCTACTCGCGCCAGACCGTGGAGCTGGCCTCCAGCGGCGGCCAGTTCACCGGCGCGGGCTTCTTCGGCAAGGGCGTCGACGTGGCGACCGTGTCGCGCGCGCACAGCGACTTCCTGACCCGCGAAGCGGCCGTCACCGCCTCGGTGGCCGCCGCCGACGAGGCACGCTTTCGCCAGCTGCAGCAGATGGAGAAGGTGTTCCCGCTCGGCGAGGACGGCATCGGCTACGCCGCCTCGCAGATGTTCAACGCCTTCGTCGACGTGGCCAACAAGCCGGCCGACGCCTCCTCGCGCCAGGTGGTGCTGGCGCGCACCGGGGAGTTCGCCGCGCGGCTCGCGGCCGCGGCCGGTCAGCTCGACACCATCCAGTCCGGCGTGACCGAGGAGATCCGCAACAGCATCAGCGCGGTGAACATGCTGGCCGGCAAGGTGGCCACGCTGAACAACCAGATCGCCGCCGCCAAGGGCGCCGGCCACTCGCCCAACGACCTGCTCGACCAGCGCGACCAGGCCATCAAGGAGCTCTCCGGCTACCTGCAGGTGTCCACCGTGTCGGCGCCGGACGGCTCGCTGAGCGTGTTCATCGGCGGCGGCCAGAAGCTGGTGCTCGGCGCGGTGCCGACCCGGCTGGTGGCCGTGACCGACCAGTTCGACCCCTCGCGCCTGCAGCTCGGCGTGGACGACTCGGGCTCGCTGCGCGAGATGCCCAACGAGCTGCTGTCCGGCGGCTCGATCGCCGGGCTGATCCGCTTCCAGAACGAGGACCTGGTGGCCGCGCGCAACCAGCTCGGCCAGCTCGCCTCGGCGGTGGCCGGCAACCTGAACCGCCAGCAGGCGCTCGGCCTGGACGGCCGCACGCCGCCGCAGTTCGGCGACCCGCTGCTGCGCCTGGGCGCGCCGGCCGTGCTGCCGTCCTCGGGCAACGCGGCGGTGGCCGGCGTGCCGGTGGCCAGCTACGTGAACGGCAGCGGTGTGCGCGTGCCGAGCGTCGGGCTGACCATCGTCGAGCCCAGCGAGCTGCAGGCGAGCGACTACGAGCTCTACGCCGACCCGACGCTGCCGGCCGGCAGCTACACGCTGACGCGCAAGAGCGACGGCACCAGCCAGACCGTCAGCAACGGCTCGCTGGTCGACGGCTTCCGTGTCGACATCGCCGCACCCGCCCCGGCGGCGCGCGACCGCTTCCTGCTGCAGCCGGTGGCCAACGCGGCACGCAACGCCGCGCGGGTGCTGAGCGATCCGAAGGGCCTGGCCGCCGCATCGCCGGTGGCGGCGACCTTCGCCGTGGCCAACACCGGGACCGCCGCCTCGGCCGGGCTGGCCGCCACCGCGGTGAACGCGAGCGCGGCGCCCTTGTCGGCCACCATCACCTTCACCGACGACAGCGGCAACTACAGCTGGACGCTGCGCGACGCCAGCAACGCGGTGGTGCGCAGCGGCACCGGCAGCTGGAGCGCCGGCCAGCCGATCCGCAGCGACGCCTGGACGCCGGCCACGCCGGCGCAGCAGGTCGACTGGTCGCTGCAGCTGTCTGGCGTGCCCAGGAGCGGCGACGTGATCGGCATCGCGGCGACGCAGTTCGCGGCCGCCGACAACGGCAATGCCAACGCGATGTTGGCGTTGCGCGACGCCGGCATCGTCGGCCGCCAGCAGCTCGGCGCCGGCCTCACCGTGCCCGGCATCACCGTCACCGACGCCTATGCCAACGTGCTGGCCGAGGTCGGCGTGCGCGTGCAGGGAGCCGAGCTGTCGTACCAGCAGTCGACCACCATCGCCGAGGACGCCAAGAAGGCGCTGGACGACAAGACCGGCGTCAACCTCGACGAGGAGGCGGCGCGGCTGATCCAGTTCCAGCAGAGCTACCAGGCGGCGGCCAAGATGCTGCAGGTGGCCCAGTCGCTGTTCGACACCCTGCTCCAGACGGCCGGCGTCTGATTCCCCGTGAAAGCCTGACCCATGCGCATCAGCACTGCCCACGCCCACGACCAGGCCATCGAGACGCTGATGAAGCGCCAGGTCGAGCTGACCGACCTGCAGGACCAGCTGACCACCGGCAAGCGTGTCGCCAAGGCGAGCGACGACCCGGCCGCAGCGGCACGTGCCGAGCGCGCGCTGGCCGGCGTGCTGCGCGCCGACACCAGCCAGCGTGCGGTGGAGGCGAGCCGCACCGTGATGTCGCAGACCGAGAGCGCGATGTCCGACGCGGAGGACCTGCTGCAGGAGGCGCGCGAGGGCCTGGTGGCGGCCGGCAACGCCTCCTACAGCGACCAGGAGCGCGCCGGTCTGGCGGCCAAGCTGCGGGCGATCCGCGAGCAGCTGCTGTCGGTGGCCAACCGCACCGACGGCGCCGGCACCTATCTCTTCGGCGGGCAGAGCGCGAGCGCCGTGCCCTTTGCCGACCAGCCCGGCGGCGTGGCCTACCAGGGACTGACCGGCGAGGTGCGCACCGAGGGCGGCACCGACCTGCCGCTGTCGGCCGACGGCTCGTCGGTGTTCATGAGCGCACGCACCGGCAACGGCGTGTACGTCACCAGCGCGGCGGCCGGCGTGACCGGCGCATGGATCGACAACGGCCAGGTCAGCGACCCCGGCGCCCTGACCGGCGCGAACTACACGATCCAGTTCAGCGTCTCCGGCGCCGGCACCACCTACGCGGTGCTGCAGAACGGCAACCCGACCGCGATCACCGCCGCGCCCTACACCAGCGGGCAGGACATCGCGGTCGACGGCATGACCTTCAAGATCAGCGGTGTGCCGGCCAACGGCGACCAGTTCACGATCGCGCCCTCGACGCCGACGCTGTCGGTGTTCGACACGCTGGACCGCGCGATCAACCAGCTTTCGACGCCCGGCCGCAGCGCGGCGCAGATCGCCCAGGGCAACACCGACGCGCTGCGCGACATCGACCAGTCCATGGGCCAGATGCAGCGTGCCCGCGCCGTGGCCGGCGAGGTGCTGGCGCGCATCGAGCACGAGACCAGCCGCCTCGACACGCAGAAGCTCGCCAACCAGACCGAGCGCAGCCGGGCCGAGGACCTGGACATGACGCAGGCCATCTCCGAGTTCCAGAACCGGCAAACCGGCTACGATGCCGCGCTGAAGTCGTACTCGATGGTCCAGCGCCTGTCCCTCTTCCAGTACCTCAACAGCTGAGACCACAGATCATGTTGGACGTCGCGATCCTCGGCCAGGTGGCCTTCGGCTACTCGCCCTTCATCGACAAGAACCGCGCCGTCTCGGCGACGCGGCTCACCGTCTTCCCGCTCAAGCCCGACCAACTGCCCGACGCGGCGCAGTTGCTGCACGCGATCGGCGGCGTCTGGCCGGCCGACGGCGGGCGCGTCTCGCTGAACGTCACCAGCGAGTCGCTGCTGCAGGAGCTGATGGACGCGCAGCCGGCCGCCAACGTGATGGTCGAGATCCCGGCCTTCATGGCGGTGGACCCGGCCAACAGCGCCGCCATCGCCGCGCTGCACCGCAACGGCAACACGCTGCTGCTCAAGGGCCGGCCCCTGCAGGAGCTGCCGCGCGAGGTGCTGCCCTGCTTCAAGTACTCGATCATCGACCTGGCCGACGAGCGCCGCGTCGACGGTTCGCAGCCGCCGCCGGGGGTGACGCGCAACATCCCGCACGTGCAGGCCGGCGTGCGCACGGTCGCCGAGATGGAGCAGGCCTTCGCGCGCGGTGCGCAGGCCGTGCTCGGCTGGCCGATCGACGACGTGATCGCCTCGGGCGCCGTCAAGTCC
Organism: Piscinibacter defluvii; assembly: GCF_004011805.1. Taxonomy (GTDB): domain Bacteria; phylum Pseudomonadota; class Gammaproteobacteria; order Burkholderiales; family Burkholderiaceae_C; genus Piscinibacter; species Piscinibacter defluvii. The sequence continues at coordinate 60,921 of NZ_ML137200.1, read as the reverse complement.
AAGACCGCCGGCCAGCCCGACATGCAGGTGATGCTCGAGCTGATCCGCCTGGTCGACGCCGAGGCGCCGATCGACAGGCTCGAGGCCACGCTCAAGCGCGACCCGTCGCTCGCATTCAAGCTGATGCGCTACATCAACTCGCCGGCCTTCGGCCTGCGGGTGGAGATCAGCTCCTTCGGCCACGCGCTGATGATGCTCGGCTACCAGCGCCTGAAGCGCTGGCTGGCGCTGCTGCTGGCCACCGGCAGCAAGGACCCGAACCTCAAGCCGGTGATGTTCGCCGCGGTGCGCCGCGGCCTGCTGGCCGAGGAGCTCGGCCGCGCCGGCAGCGACGAGGAGATGCGCAACGAGCTGTTCATCTGCGGCGTGTTCTCGCTGCTGGACCGCATGTTCCAGCAGCCCTTCGCCGAGCTGCTGGGCAACATCCCGGTGCCGGCACGTGTCCACCAGGCGCTGGTGGAGGAGAGCGGCCCGTTCCAGCCCTACATGGCGATGGTGCGGGCGATCGAGAACGAGTCGCTGTACGACTTCCGCGAGGCCGCCGACGCGCTGATGATGAGCGTCAGCGAGGTCAACCGCGCCCAGCTGCGCGCACTCACCGCGGCGGGGCAGCTGGAGTGACGCGCATGGGACGGGCGTGGCACTGAAGGGCCCGGTCCGTCCCGAGACCCGGCTGCCGCTGGCGGCCTGGTACGAGTTCTTCGACACGCTCGGCGACGCGGTCGCCGTGCTCGATCTCGGTGCCACGGTGGTGTTCGCCAACACGGCCGCGCTGCGCCTGGTGCCGCCGGCGCTCGGCGCCACGCTCGGGCAGTTGCGCGGCGCGCTCGGCGACGCCGCCACCGACTGGCTGCTGGCCGCGCATGGCGGGCGCGCCCGCAGCGCCGAGCCGCCGCCGGTGCAGCTTCCGGACGGCCGGCGCGCCACGCTCGCCTGGCGCCGTCTGCCCAGCGGCCACGCGCTGCTGCGCCTGCAGGCCGACCCGGCGCCCGTGCCGGCGGCCGCGCTGCCCGCCGCCGAGGCCACCGGCCCGTGGTGGGACGGTCCGTTCCCGGCCATGCTGCAGGATGCGGCGTTCCGCCTGGTCGACGTCAACGCGGCCTTCGTCGAGTTCAGCGGCCGGCCGCGCGAGGCGCTGATCGGGCGTGACCCGATCGAGCTGCAGCCCGAGGAGGACCGCGCCACCGCGCTGGCCGCGCGCGAGGTGGCGCGCGCCCAGGGTGGCGTGCCGCCGCTGTACGAGCGCCGCATCGTCGATGCCGCCGGGCGCGAGCGCTGGTTCCGCGGCACGCGCCAGCGCCTGGCCGATGAGCAGGGCGGCACGCTGTGGCTCACGCTGATGCAGGACTCCACCGCCGAGCACGTGGCGCGCGAACGCGCCGACCGTTCGGCGCGCGAGCTCGACGACTGGTTCGACCTGAGCCCGCTGGGCATGGTGCTGTACGACGAACGCGGCCTGCTGGTGCGTTGCAACCCGGCCTTCGAGGCGCTGGCCGGCAGCGCGCCGGTCACGCTGCCGGAGGCCCCCGCGCCGCTGCAGGAGCTGCTGGGCTGGCAGGGCGAGGCGGCGCTGCCGGGGCTGCAGCCGGCCGCCGCGCCGCTGGAGACCCGTGTCTGGCTCGACGGTCCCGAAGGCGGGCCGCGCCGGTTGCGAGCCATCGTGCGCTGCTACAAGGCACCGGGCGGCAAGCGGCGCTACATGGCGGTGGTGGAGGACCGCAGCGTCGAGGAGGAGCGCGACCTCGCCCAGATGCAGATCGGCGCGATGATGGACACCGCCGGCGTCGGCCTGGCCACCTTCCAGGAGTCCTCCGGCTGGGTGCGCCGGCCCGCGGCCGCCGGCGCGGCGCCGTCCGGCCCGTCGGCGCTGCAGGCGATCGGGCGCGACGTGGTGGTGCCCGAGTCGCTGCCCGAGTTCGAGCGCCTGCAGCAGGCGCTGAAGAACGCCGAGCGCGCCGAGGTGCGCTACGCGATCCGCCACCCCGAGCTGGGGCTGCGCTGGCTGCTGACGCGGGTCGAGCCGGCCACGCTGTCCTCCGGCAAGCGCACCACCTCGGTCGTCACGCTCGACTTCACCGAGCAGCAGCAGGCCCAGCTGCGCGCCGAGGAGCTGCTGCGCGAGATGAGCAACATCCTCGAGAGCACGGTGACCGGCATCGCGCAGCTGCGCGGCGGGCTGCTGGTGCGCTGCAACCGGCGCTTCGAGGCCATGCTCGGGCTGGCGCCCGGCAGCGCGGTCGGGCGCGGTCTGGGCGCGCTGGTGGGCGACGCCACCGCCACGCAGCGCCAGCTGCTCGAGACACTGCGCACGCTCGCACCCGGCGCGCTGCACGAGACCGAGTTCGAACTCGCCGCGCCCGGCGCCGCGCCGCACTGGTACGCGCTGTCGGTGCGCCGCACCGACGACGGCGGCAATGCGCACGAGCTGATCGCGGTGCTGTCCGACATCACCCGGCTCAAGCTGCAGCAGGCCGAGCTGGAGCAGGTGGCGCGCGAGCGCGAGCTGATGTTCAGCCTGTCCGAGGTCGGCATCGCCTATGTCCGCGAGGGGCGCATCCAGCGCGCCAACGAGGCGCTGGCGCAGCTGACCGCCTGGCCGGTGGGCGAGCTGGCCGGGCTGACGCTGTCGACGCTGTACGCCGACCCGGCCGAGTTCGCGCGCCGCTGGCCGCAGCAGGAGCAGGCGCTGCGCGAGGACGGCCGCTGGAGTGGCGAGCTGCAACTGCGCCGGCGCGACGGCTCGCTGCTGTGGGTGCAGGCCGGCTTGCGCCTGGCCGCCGACGCCGACCCGGCGCGCGGCTTCATCGCCTCGTACGTGAACGTGGACGCGCGCCACCGCGCCGAGCTCGCCGTGGCGCTGCAGGCCGAACGCACGCGCGCGATCCTCGATTCGGTGCTGGTGGGCATCGTGATCGTCGGCAAGCAGGGCATCGAGTGGATGAACCGCTCGGCGCGGCGCATGTTCGGCGGCGACCTGGCCGACTTCCTGAACCAGCCGATTTCCACCGTCGCGACGCCCGAGCCGGGCCACCCGTTCCGCCGCACCCACTACCTGGAGGAGCTGCCGGAGGGCCAGGCCGAGACCTTCGAGTGCCGCGTCAAGGCGCGCGACGGGCGCGAGTTCTGGGTAGTGGGCAACGCGGTGGTGACCGGGCGCGAATCGACCGGCCGGCAGCTCACCTATGCGCTGCTCGACATCGAGCGCCGCCGCCAGGCCGAGGCGCGGGTCGGCGAGGCGCAGGCCTCGCTGCAGCGCATCATCGAGGCCGCGCCGATGGCCATCACGCTGCGCGACGCCCGCACCTTGAAGATCCTGCAGATCAACCGGGTCGCGGCGCGCAGCCTGCACCGCACGCCCGACGAGCTGATCGGCCGCACGCCGGAACAGGTGTTCCTGCCGCGCGTGGCGGCGCAGCGCCGCGCCGACATGGAGCAGGCACTGGCCGCGCGCGAGCTGCTGCAGCGCGAGTACCGCGTGCAGGAGGGCGGCGCGACGGTGGTGTGGGACGCGCGCTACCTGCCGCTGGCCGCCGTGCCCGGCCAGCCGCCCGACCAGCTGCTGCTGGTGGCCACCGACGTGACCGAGCAGCGCGCCGCGCAGGAGGCGCGTTTCGAGGCCGCCATCGCGCAGCGCGAGATGCTGGTCAAGGAGGTGCACCACCGCATCAAGAACAACCTGCAGGGCGTGGCCGGCCTGCTGCAGCAGATCGGCCAGCGCAAGCCCGAGGTGGCCGGCGTGATGTCCGAGGTGATCGGCCAGGTGCAGGCGATCGCGCAGGTCTACGGCCTGCAGGTCGGCGTGACCGGGCCGTTGCGCATCAAGAGCGTGGTCGAGGCGATCACCGGCTCGGTGCAGCGCACCTTCGGGCGCACGATCGCCTTCGCCGTCGAGGGGCCGCAACCGCACGCCTGGGCGCTGCCGGAGGCCGAGTCGATCCCGATCGCGCTGACCGTGAACGAGCTGCTGACCAATGCGGTCAAGCACAGCCAGGACAGCGTCTGCTGCACGCTCGGCTGCGACGAGCAGGGCGTGCAGCTGGTCATCGCCAACCGGGCGCGACTGCCCGAGGGCTTCAGCCTGGCGCGCTATCCGGGCGGCGTGTCGGGCCTCGGCCTGGTGCGCGCGCTGCTGCCGCGCCGCAGCGCCACCCTCGCGATCGAGCAGCACGGCGACACGGTGCGGGCGTGTGTCACGCTCCGGCCGCCCTGCATCACCCGGTTGCCACCCGCATGAGTGCAGGCGCGGCGATTGCCCGACAATGCCGGCTCGGGAGCGCAGCGTGAGCGACAAGGGCACGATCCTCGTGGTGGACGACGACCGGCTGGTGCTGGCCACGCTGGCGCATGGCCTGTCGCAGGCCGGCTACCGCGTGATCGACGCCGACAACGGCGACGACGCCATCCTGCTGGCGCGCGAGCACAAGCCCGACCTGGCGCTGCTGGACATCCGCATGGAAGGCAAGAGCGGCTTCGACGTGGCCGCCTACCTGCGCGAGTACTGCCAGATCCCGTTCATGTTCCTGTCCGCCTTCTCGGACGACGCGACGGTGGCGCAGGTCAAGGCGCTCGGGGCCGTCGCCTACCTGGTCAAGCCGCTGGACATCCGCCAGATCGTGCCGGCCGTCGAGGCCGCGCTCGGACAGGCGGGGCGGCGCGTCCCGGCGCCGCCGGTGACTGCGGCGCCGGCCGACGCGGCGCTCGCGCCGGGTGTCGCGATGGCGGTGGGCGTGCTGATGCACCGCTACTCGCTCGCCCGCGGCCCCGCGCTGGAGCGCCTGCAGCGCCTGGCGCGCAACGAGAACCGTCCGCTGGCCGAGCAGGCCGAGCGTGTGCTGCAGGCCGTCGAGCTGCTGTCGGCCAGCGGCGACTGACCGGCCCGGCTGCTCAGCCCGGCGGCAGCGTGAAGTGGAAGGCCGCGCCGCGGTCTACCTCGGCCTCCGCCCAGACCTCGCCGCCGTGCCGGCGCACGATGCGCCGCACGGTCGCCAGGCCGATGCCGGTGCCCTGGAAATCGCTCGCGCTGTGCAGGCGCTGGAACACGCCGAACAGCCGGTCGGCGAAGCGCATGTCGAAGCCGGCGCCGTTGTCGCGCACCGTGAAGGTGTCGGCGCGCTGCGGGTGGCGCTGCAGCCAGACCTCCGGCGCGCGGCACTTGCCGGTGTACTTCCACGCATTGCCCAGCAGGTTCTCGAGCACGAGGCGCAGCAGCGTCGGATCGCCGCTGACCTGCAGGCCGGGCTCGACGTGCAGGGCCACCTCGCGTCCGGGGGTCTGGCGGCGCAGGTCCTCGGCCACGTAGCCGGCCAGCTGGCTCAGGTTGACCGGCTGGCGCACCAGCGGCTGCGAGGTCAGCCGCGACAGCGCCAGCAGCGCGTCGATCATGCTGTTCATGCGCGCGGCGGCGCCCAGCACCCGGTCGAGGTGGTCGTTGCCGATGCGGTCGAGCACGCGCCCGTAGTCTTCCTTGAGGATCTTGGTGAATCCCTCGACGACGCGGATCGGCGCCCGCAGGTCGTGCGAGACGGTGTAGCTGAACGAGGCCTGCTCGGCGTCGGCGGCGTCACCGTTGGCGTTGCCGGCCTCGGCCGGCGTCGCGACGAATTCCGGCAGCTCGCGCAGCAGGCCGTCGTGGCCGGCGAAGCCGCCGCGTTCGTCGCTGCGCGGCGCGGCGCGCAGCAGCGCGCGCCGCGGCGGCGTGCCCGGCGCCGGCGCGAAGCTCACCGCCAGGTCATGCAGCGCCTCACCGGCCTCGAGCCGGGCGCGCATGTTGGCGCTGTCCTCGGGGCGCAAGCGCTCCCAGATCGCGCCGCCGGGCTCGCCCGGGGTCTGCGGGTGACCATGCGGCGCCTGGAGCAACGTCAGGCGGCCCTGGACGTCGCTCTGCCAGCGCCACTGGTCGAGCAGCGATTCGAGCCGGCGCAGCGCCTCGCGGGCCTCGCGCAGCTCGGCCGCCAGGCGTGCCTGGCGGCGCCAGACCCACCAGGCCAGCAGGGCGCCCGCCAGCAGGGAGGGCGCCGCGATCGCCCACCACGGCCAGGTCGCGAACTCCGAGGCGGCATCCGGCATGCGACCGATTGTAAGGACCGACTTCGTGATGGCTGCCCGCGGCGTGGGTTCAAGTTCGTCCCCGGCGGGCCGAAGTCACGGCCACGTTGCCGCGGCCCCTCGCACCCCGCGCCGGCGGATCGACTGAAATGAAGCCCCCGAGCTCGCCTTCGCTCGCTACCCCCCGAGGGGGCCGCCCGCCAGCGGCCCGGCCGAACCGGTTCCGCGGCGGGAAGCTTGGTCAGGCCTCGGTGCTTCATGCGGCGAGCGTGGCTGTAGCCGCCATCGACAACTGACATGCTGCTCCGACTCTCACGCACCCTGTTCTGGGTCGCTGCCGTTTCTGCCGCCGCGGCGCTGGCGGGGCCCGAGCACGCCGCCACCGGCCTGACGGCCGTGGCCGGCCTGGCGCTGATCGGCTCGTTCGCCTGCTGGCGCATGGCCGCCGCGCAGCGCCGCGCGGATCATGCCGCCGACGACCCGATCGCCGCCCGGTCGCTCGACCGGGACGGCCTGCTCGAGGCGGCCGAGCTCGCCGGGCGCGCCGTGGCGGCCGCCGGCTCGTTCGATGCCGCGCTGCTGGCCGCACTGGACGTGCTGCGCGCCGAGCTGGGCTGCCGCGTCGCGGTGGCGCACCGCGTGCTGGCGCTGGAGCCGCCGCTGGCGCGCCTGGTGACCCTCATCGACGCCGGTCCGGGCGGGCGCGGCGTCGAGCACCGGGTGCGGCTGGAGCACGAGCCGCTGGGCACCGCCCTGCGCGACGGCCGGGCTGCCGGGCGCGACGGCGGGCCGTTCGCCTTGCCGGTGGTGTTCGACGGCACGCCGCTGGCGGTGCTGCAGCTGGCCGAGCCGGCCCTGGCGGCCGACCGCGACGCCATGGTGGCGCTGCTCGATCAGCTCGGGCAGCAACTCGCCGCGGCGGCCCGGAGCGAGCTCGCGCCGCGTGCGGAGTTGCCGCCTTCGCCCCCTCCGGCCGCGTCGCCGGGGCTGGCCGCGCCGGGCGCCGCCGTGACATCCTCCCTTGTGCCGGGTAGGGTGCCATCAGTACCGGGGGCCGGCACGACACCCGATGTCGGGGACAATACCTGCGATCCGGATGCCCACGACGAGATGCTGCGACCCCTGATCCCGCCCGATGCGCCCCAACCCTCGGCCGACGTGCCGGACGCGGGCCTGCCCGCCGGCACGGGCCGGGTGCTGGACGCCGCCGCGCTGGACAAGCTGCGCGAGCTCGACCCGCGCGGCGACAACCGGCTGATCCAGCGTGTCATGCAGGCCTTCGAGACCTCGGTCGCGCGGCTGCTGCCGCAGCTGCGCGAGGCCGAGCGCAGCGGCGACCCGGGCGGCATCCGCCACGTGGTGCACACGCTGAAGGCCTCCTCGGCCAGCATCGGGGCGCTGCTGCTGTCGCAGCAGTGTGCCGAGATCGAGAACCGCATCCGCGTCGGCGAGTCCGACGGTCTGGAGCCGCGCCTGGCCTCGGTGTACGCGGAGATCGACAAGGTGCTGAAGGCCGTGCGCGCCTGGACGGAGACGCCGTGATGAACGCCGGCGCCACGCTCGACGACGACGACCTGCCGCGCCAGCCCAAGGTGCTGCTGGTCGACGACGACGAGGTCAACCTGCTGCTGACCTCGATCGCGCTGCGCGAGCGCGGCTTCGCGATCACCGAGGCCACCAGCGGCCAGCAGGCGATGCGGCTGCTGGCCGACTGGCTGCCCGACGTCGTCGTGCTCGACGCGCTGATGCCCGAACTGGACGGCTTCGACACCTGCCGCCAGCTGCGCGCGATGCCCGGCTTCGAGTCGCTGCCGGTGCTGATGCTGACCGGCCTGGACGACGACGCCTCGATCACCCGCGCCTACGAGGCCGGCGCGACCGACTTCTTCGTCAAGTCGACCCAGTGGAGCCTGCTGGCCGGGCGGCTGCGCTACCTGCTGCGCTCCTCGCGCACGCGCCAGGAGCTCGAGCGCAACAAGGCCCGACTGGCCCGCGCGCAGGACCTGGCGCGCATGGGCAGCTTCGACTGGAGGCGCGGCACCGGCGGGCCGGTGTTCTCGGTCGAGGGCCTGCGCGTGTTCGGCCTCGGGCCGGAGGACCGGCTCAGCTTCCGCACCGTGCTGCGCATGCTGCCGCAGGACGACCGCGACGGCCTGCTCACCGTGCTGCGCGAGGTGCTCAAGCACAGTTCGGTGCTGGCCACCGACGTGCCGGTCACGCTGATGGACGGCCGCCAGCGCATCGTGCACGTCGAGGCCGAACCCGAGTTCAACGAACACGGCAACCTGGTCGGCTACACCGGCATCGTGCAGGACGTGACCGACCGCCGCATGGCGGAGGACCGCATCCGCCACCTGGCCAACTTCGACTCGCTGACCGGTCTGCCGAACCGCCGCCAGCTGATGTGGCGCACCGAGCGTGCGCTCGAGCACGCGCGGCGCCTGGGCCACCAGGTGGCGCTGCTGCTGATCGACCTGGACCGCTTCAAGGTCATCAACGACACGCTCGGCCACGGCGCCGGCGACGAGCTGCTGATGGAGGTGTCGCGCCGCCTGCGCAGCTGCGTGCGGCACTCCGACCAGGTGATGGAAAGTGCGCTCGAGGCGATGGGCTCGCGCTCGCACCGCACGCTCGAGGCCGTCGGCCGGCTCGGCGGCGACGAGTTCGTCGCGCTGCTGCCCGAGGTCGGCGACGAGCGCGACGCCGAGCGCGTGGCACGACGCATCCTCGACCTGATGCGCGAGCCGATCTTCGTCGGCGGGCAGGAGTGCTTCGTCACCGCCAGCGTCGGCATCGCGCTCTTCCCGCGCGACGGCGTGACCATGGCCGACCTGATGCGCAACGCCGACGTGGCGATGTACTCGGTCAAGTCCAGCGGCCGCAACGCCGCCTCGCTCTACACCCCGGGCCTGGCCGGCAAGGGGCGCGAGAAGCTCGAGCTCGAGAGTGCGCTGCACAAGGCGATCGAGCGCGACGAGCTGGTGCTGCATTACCAGCCCAAGATCGACGTGCTGGCCGGCCGCATGGTCGGCGCCGAGGCGCTGATGCGCTGGCAGCGCGGCGGCGTGCTGGTGCCGCCGGGCGACTTCATCCCGCTGGCCGAGGAGACCGGCCTGATCACCCCGCTGTCGGAGTGGGCGATCCGCGAGGCGGCCCGCCAGGCACGCCTGTGGCAGGACAGCTTCGGCTTCGCCGACTCGATCGCCGTGAACCTGCCGAACCGGCTGTTCGAGCGCACCGACCTGGTCGAGCACATCCACGATGCGGTGACGACCTACGGCGTGCCGCACCACGCGATCCAGCTCGAGATCACCGAGACGGGCCTGATGAAGGACCTGCAGAACGTGATCCCGTCGCTGCACCGGCTCAACGAGATCGGCGTCGAGATCTCGATCGACGACTTCGGCACCGGCTACTCCTCGCTCGCCTACCTGACCACGCTGCCGATCTCCGAGCTGAAGATCGACCGCAGCTTCGTGCGCGACCTGGGCATGACGCCGCAGAGCTCGGCGGTGGTCACCGCGATCATCGCGCTGGCGCGTTCGCTGTCGCTGCGCGTGATCGCCGAGGGCGTGGAGAACCTGCGCCAGATGGAGGTGCTGCACCGGCTCGGCTGCAGCGTGATGCAGGGCTTCCTGTTCAGCAAGCCCAAGCCGGCCGACGAGATCGAGGCCTGGCTGCAGCAGACCGTGCTGCCGCGCAAGGCGCCGTGGATCGGCAAGGTCGGCGGCCCGGACTTCGGCGAGACGCTGCGCCCGTTCGACGGGCGCGACTCGCGCCTCAAGCCGGCCGGCGGATCCGATGGGCGCTGACTCCGCCACCCGTGTGGCACCCGCCGAGCTGGCCAAGGCCGCGCTGCGCCGCCTGGTGCTCGACAAGCAGGAGCCCACCCCCGAGAACTATGCCCGTGCCTACGCGCTCGAGGCTGGCGATACGCCGCCCGCCGCGGACGGGCCGGCGCTGGCCGCGCTGATCGGCCGGCTGACACGCGGACTGGAGCGCGGCGGCCGGCACTGGACCGCGGCGCGCAAGAAGGACAGCCTGCAGCGGGTGCTCGACGGCAGCCGCAGCGACGCGAAACGGTTGCAGCAGCGTCTGTCCCAGCTGGTGACGAGCTGGGACGACGACCGGCCCGACGAAGCCCCGCAGACCGCGCCCGCCCCGCTGGACGAGGCCCCCGCCGCCGCGCCGGCCCCGGCCGCGCCGCTGCTCGAGCCGATCGCGCTGGAGGCGCCCCCGCAGCACTGGGAGCGCGTGGTCGGCAGCTTCGGCGACACCACCCGCGCCGCGCTGCCGCCGCAGGACCCGTCCGCGCAGCGCCTCGGCGAGGCGCTCGCTGGCCTGCAGCAGCGTCTGGTGGACGAGGGCGCAACCGCCCCGCTGGCCGACCAGCTCGACCGGCTGTGCCGCGACGCCGCCCGCGTGCTGCAGCACCGCCACCACCTGGTGGACCAGCTCGGCAGCCTGTGCCAGGAACTGACCGCGAGCCTGACCGACCTGGCCGAGGACGACAGTTGGGCGCGCGGCCAGTGCGACGCGATGCGCGCCAAGCTCGACGAGGGCCTGAGCGCGCGCGGCGTGCGCTCGGTCAGCGAGCTGCTGCGCGACACCCGTGAACGCCAGGGCCATCTGCGCGCCGAGCGCGAGAAGGCACGCGATGCGCTCAAGTCGCTGATCAACCGCATGCTCTCCGAGCTCGGCGAGCTCGGCTCGCAGACGGGGCGCTTCCACGAGAGCGTGGGCCGCTACGCCGACGTGATCGAGAAGGCCGATTCGCTCGAGAGCCTGGCTGGCGTGGTGCGCGAGATGGTCGAGGAGAGCCGCACCGTGCAGGCCCTCGTGCAGCAGACCCAGTCGCGCCTGCAGGAGGAGCATGCCAAGGCGAGCGAGCTGACCGCACGCGTCGGCGAGCTGGAAAGCGAGCTGAGGCGCCTGTCCAGCGAGGTCTCCACCGACCAGCTGACCCAGGTGGCCAACCGCCGCGGCCTGCTGCAGGCCTTCGAGGCCGAGCGGGCGCGGGTCGAGCGCAGCAGCGACCCGCTGGCCGTCGGCCTGCTCGACATCGACAACTTCAAGCGCCTGAACGACCAGCTCGGCCATGCCGCCGGCGACGAGGCCTTGCGCTCGCTGGCGGCGGCGGTCGCCGGGTCCCTGCGCCCGAGCGACATGGTGGCGCGCTTCGGCGGCGAGGAATTCGTCGTGCTGCTGCCCGGCACCACGGTCGAGGAGGGCCAGCAGATCCTGTCGCGGCTGCAGCGCAGCCTGTCCGGCAGCCTGTTCATGCACGACCAGAAGCCGGTGTTCGTCACCTTCTCGGCCGGCGTCACCGCCTACCGGCTCGGCGAGACGCTCGAGGCCGCGCTCGAGCGCGCCGACCAGGGCCTCTACGAGGCCAAGCGCACCGGCAAGAACCGCACCTGCCTCGCCTGAGGCGCAGGCCTCACTTGCCCCAGGAATCCTTCAGCGTGGCGATGCGGTTGAACACCGGCGCCGCGGCGCCGTGATCCAGCCGGTCGGTCACGAAGTAGCCGTGGCGCTCGAACTGCACGCGTGAGTCGGGTGCCAGCGCCGCGAGCGAGGGTTCGACGAAGCCGCGCACCACACGCTTGCTGTTCGGGTTCAGGCTGGCCTTGAAGTCCTTGCCGCCGGCGTCGGGCTGCTCCTCGGTGAAGAGGCGGTCGTACAGGCGCAGTTCGGCCGGCACGGCGTCGGCGGCGCCGACCCAGGTGATGGTGCCCTTGACCTTGACGCGGTCCGCGCCCGGCGTGCCGCTGCGCGTGTCCGGCACGATGCTGGCAAGCACGGCGGTCACCTCGCCGGCGGCGTTCTTCTCGCAGCCGGTGCACTCGACCACCAGGGCGTACTTCAGCCGCACCTTGTTGCCGGGGAAGAGGCGGAAGAATCCCTTGGGCGGCGTCTCGGCAAAGTCCTCGCGGTCGATCCAGAGTTCGGGGCCGAGCGCGAAGCGGCGTTCGCCGAGCTCGGGCCGCTGCGGATGCGCCGGGGCGTGGCAGGGCTCGCTGGCGGCGCCGCCGAAGACCTCGGCCCAGTTCGTCAGCTTCAGCCGCAGCGGCTCGAGCACCGCCATCGCACGCGGCGCCTTGCCTTCCAGGTCGTCGCGCAGCGCGAGATCCAGGCTGGCGTAGTCGGTCCAGCCGCCGGCCTTGCTGGTGCCGGCGCGCTCGCACATCAGCCGGATCGCCTCGGGCGTGTAGCCGCGCCGGCGCAGCCCGACGATGGTGGGCATGCGCGGATCGTCCCAGCCGTCGACGATCTTCTCGTCGACCAGTGCCTTCAGCTTGCGCTTGCTGGTGATGACATAGGTGACGTTCAGCCGCGCGAACTCGTACTGGTGCGGCCGCGGCGGGGCCAGCAGGCCGAGCCGGCACAGCGTGTCGAGCAGCCAGTCGTAGAACGGCCGCTGGTCCTCGAACTCCAGCGTGCAGATGCTGTGCGTGATCTGCTCGAGCGCATCCTCGATCGGGTGCGCATAGGTGTACATGGGGTAGATGCACCAGCGGTCGCCGGTGTTGTGGTGCTCGGCGTGCTTGATGCGGTAGATGGCCGGGTCGCGCAGGTTGATGTTCGGCGAGGCCATGTCGATCTTCGCGCGCAGCACCATCGCGCCGTCGGCATGCTTGCCGTCGCGCATCTCGCGAAAGCGCGCCAGGTTCTCGGCCGGCGAACGTCCGCGGAACGGGCTGTCGGTGCCGGGGGTGTTGAAGTCGCCGCGGTTGGCGCGCATCTGCTCGGGCGTCTGCTCGTCGACGTAGGCCAGCCCCGCCTCGATCAGCGCCTCGGCGGCGCGGTACATGAAGTCGAAGTAGTTGCTGGCGTAGTAGAGATGGTCGACGCCGCCCACCTTCCAGTCGAAGCCGAGCCACTTCACCGCGTCGACGATCGAGTCGACGTACTCCTGCTCTTCCTTCTCGGGGTTGGTGTCGTCGAAGCGCAGGTGGCAGATGCCGCCGTACTCGGCCGCCAGCCCGAAGTTCAGCGTGATGCTCTTGGCATGGCCGATGTGAAGGTAACCGTTCGGCTCGGGCGGGAAGCGGGTCCGGATGCGTGCCGCATCCAGCGGCGCAGCCGCGTGGTGCGCGGCATCGCCCGGCGTGCCGGCAAAGCGGCGCTGCGCGTAGGTGCCCTGGTCGAGGTCGCGCTCGATGATCTGGCGCAGGAAGTTGCTCGGCTTGGGCGTGTCGGCAGCGGGGGGCGAGGTCATGAAACGATTCTATCGGTGGGGTCCGCGGTGTCGCGGGCGCGCCACGCCGGCCAGAAATATCTCTTTACCTGCGGCGGCTTGGCCAAGGTCAACGCCGCCACCCGGCCAACGCGTTGTGGAGACAGGCCGGCCTGCTGGCCGCCTCTGAAGGAGAAACTGCTATGAGCAAGTCCCTGATCGCCGCTGTCGCCGCCACCGCTTCGCTGCTGGCCACGGGCGCGGCCCATGCCGGCAACGTGTACTGGTCCATCGGCATCAGCGCTCCGCCGATCGGCACCGTGATCTCCAATGCGCCGCCGGTCTACGCCCCGCCGCCGGTCGTGTACGCCCCGCCGCCCGTGGTCTATGCGCCGGCCCCGGTGGTCTACGCGCCGCCCCCGCCGCGCGTGGTGTACCGGCCGGCCCCGGTCGTCTACGGCCCGCCGGTGGTGTACCGGCCGGTGCCGGTGGGATATCACGGGGCCTGGGGTGACCGCGACCGCGACGGCATCCCCAACGCGTACGACCGCCACGACAACCGATGGGGTCACCGCGACGGCTACCGCGACCGCGGTGACTGGGACCGCGGCGAGCGCAAGTTCCGGCACTGACCGGCCGCCCTCGGTTCGAGGGGGCGCTCTAGGCCGGTCCCCCCAACGAGCGATGCGAGCGGCGGTGGCATTTCCTAGATTTGCGGCACCGGCGCAACAGTGCGCCGGATCCGAAAGGAACGCCGCATGAAGCTCTACGAATCCTACGTCGCCGAGGCCAAGGCCCGGCGCCGGCGCCGCATGGCGATCGGCATCGTCGGTGCCGTCATGCTGGCCACGGTCGCGCTGGCCGCCCTGATGGTGCTGAGCCCGCCCAGCGTCGCGCAGGCGTCCCTGGGCGCCGGCCGGGCCGGTTGAGGAGCGCCGCGATGAACCTCCCGCAGGCTTCCGAAACCCCCGCGCTGCCACCCGTCGGGCCGCAGGCCGCACCGGCCACGCCGGCCAGCCTGAAGATCGTGGTCAACGGACGCACCGTGGTGCAGCGCCACTTCCTGCAGCAGACCATGGACGCCATGGTCCGGCGCGCCCTGGCCGACGAACCCGAGATCGGCCCGAACTGATCGCCCGGGCCGCTCCGGCGCGGCCTCAGGGTTTCTCGGGGCCTTCCAGGCGCGTGCGGATCGCCTCGATGCGCGCGCGGTTCACGCCGAAGTCGCTGCGCCCCAGGCGCGAGGCCGAGCGCACCTGGATCACGTTGCTGCGCGGATCGAACCAGAACTCCGCGTCGTCGACGAACTTCATCATCTTCGACGTGTACTGCGCGTACAGGTAGCCGCTGTCGGCCTTCACGACCTTCGCGCCTTCCATGGCCTCGACGATGCGGCGCAAGCGCTCGATGGTCTCCGGTCCGCTGCCGCGCACCGGCAGCGGGGCGATCTGCGCGTAGGCGCGTTGCGGGTGATCGGGGTACAGCCCGGCCTGGCTGCTGACGCTGTTGGGTGACATCGACGGCGGCTTCAGCCGCCCGTCGCGCACACCGAGGTCGCCGGGCGTGCGGCCGCGCAGCAGCCCGAGCTGCGAGGCGAGCGCGACCACCACGGCCAGCAGCACGAGCACGAACAGCAGCGTCTTCATCGGTAGGCGACGGGAGGGTTCCGGCCCCGCCATTGTGAGCGAGGCATCGATGGTGCGCCGGATGGTCCGTGTGCCGCGCCTCGCCTATAGTCGCCAGCCCCAGGGACCGCCCGTGCCGACCGACATGACGCCACCCGTTCCACTGTGGGCCGCGCTCGGTGCGGCCTTGCTCGCGGCGGCCTGCTCGTCGCCGATGCCGGCGCCGACGGCGGCGCGCAGCACGGCGAGCACCCCGGCGACGGTGCTCGCGGCGCCGGCGGCGGCATCCGCTGCGGCCCCGGAGCCGGCGCGCAGCGTACCGGTGCGTGCGCCGGGCCCGGTGGCCGTGGAGCCGGGGCCAGCCGCCTCGGCGCCCTATGGCGCGGCCGTGGCGGCCCGCTTCCCGGACCCGCCGCTGCGCTACGACACGCCGGCGTTCGCCGCCGGCCACACCGGCTACACCGGCGAGGTCGAACTGCAGGCGCTGCTGCATGCGCTGCCCCCGGGCGGCGGCGGCACCCGCATCCAGCTGCTGAACCTCGGCAGCTCGCAGGCCGGGGTGCCGATCGAGGCGCTGCTGTTCACGCGGCTGCCCGAATCCGACCCGGCCTCGCTGCGCGCCGCCGGCCGCCCGACGGTGCTGCTGGTGGGGCAGCAGCATGGCGACGAGCCGGCCGGCGCCGAGGCGCTGCTGGTCATCGCGCAGCAGCTCGCGCGCGGCGCGCTCGCGCCGCTGCTGGAGCGCATCAACGTCATCGTGTTGCCGCGAGCCAACCCGGACGGAGCGCGCCAGCTGCGCCGTGCCAGCGCCAGTGGCATCGACATCAACCGCGATCACCTGCTGCTGCGCACGCCGGAGGCGCAGGCCCAGGCGCGCCTGGCGCGCGACTACCGCCCGGCCGTGGTGGTCGATGCGCACGAGTACACCGTGGTGGGCCGCTACCTGGAGAAGTTCGGCGCCATCCAGCGCCACGACGCGCTGCTGCAGTACGCGACCACCGCCAACCTGCCCGAGTTCGTGCTCAAGGCGGCCGAGGAATGGTTCCGCCAGCCCCTGCTGGCGGCGCTGAAGCAGGAGGGGCTGAGCACGGAGTGGTACTACACCACCTCGACCGACCCGGCCGACAAGAAGCTCTCGATGGGCGGCGTGCAGCCGGACACCGGCCGCAATGTCGGCGGCCTGCGCAACGCGGTCAGCCTGCTGATCGAGACGCGCGGCGTCGGCATCGGCCGGCTGCACCTGGCGCGCCGGGTGCACACCCACGTGGTGGCCATCTCCACCGTGCTGCGCGCCACCGCGGACCGCGCGGCCGACCTGGTGAAGCTGCGTGCCTACGTCGACAACGAGGTCAGTGCGCTGGCCTGCACCGGCGAGGTGGTGGTCGAGGCGGCGGCCACGCCGAGCGAGAAGACCCTGACCTTCATCGATCCGGCCACCGGCGCCGACCGCCTGCTGACCGTCGCCTGGGACTCGGCCCTGCAGCTGAACCCAGTGAAGTCGCGGCCACGCCCGTGCGGCTACTGGCTCGACGCGGCCGAGACCGATGCCGTGACGCGGCTGCGCCAGCTCGGCGTGATCGTGCAGCGCATCGAGGCCACCGGCGTGGTGCGCGGCGAGACCTGGCGCGAAACCGGGCGCGAGACCGGCCAGCGCCAGGACGTGCGCGGCGCGATCGTCGAGGGCGAGGGCATCGTCAAGGTGCAGGTCGAGGCGGTGCCGGCGCTGCTGGACGTCGTGCCCGGCAGCTGGTACGTGCCGCTCGACCAGCCCCTGGCCCACCTCGCGGTGGCCGCCCTCGAGCCGGACACGCAGAACAGCTACTTCGCCAACCGGCTGTTGACGCGGCTGGAAGCCAGCGCGCGGGTGCTGGCGCGACCGGAGTTCAGGCTGTCCGTGTTGCCCTGATCAACGGCGGCGCGAACCGCCGCCGAGGATGCCGCCGAGCACGCCGCGGATGATCTCGCGGCCCACCGCCGAGCCGACGCTGCGCATCGCCGAGCGCGCGGCCGATTCGGCCAGCCCCTCGCGGCGCCCGCCGCGCGGGCCGGTGGAGCCGAACAGCACGTCTTTCAGCCCGCCGAGCAGGCCGCCGCCCGCGTCCGTGTTGCCCGGGGCCTGCTGCGGCGCGCTCTGCCGCCCGGGCAGCGGCTTGCCGGCCTTGACGGCCGAGTCGGCCTCGCGCGCCATCTCGTTGGCCACCTCGGCGCTCTGCGCGGCGCGGCCGCGCAGTTTCTCGTAGGCCGACTCGCGGTCGACCACCTTCTCGTACACCCCGGCCACCAGCGAGTTCGCGATCAGCGCCTTGCGCTGCTCGGGCGTGATCGGCCCGATCTGGCTGCCCGGCGGCAGCACGAACACCCGCTCGGTGATGCTCGGGCGGCCCTTCTCGTCGAGGAAGCTGACCAGTGCCTCGCCGACCGCCAGCTCGGTGATCGCGGTCTCGATGTCGAGCTTCGGGTTGGCGCGCATCGTCGAGGCGGCCGACTTCACCGCCTTCTGGTCGCGCGGGGTGAAGGCGCGCAGCGCATGCTGCACGCGGTTGCCGAGCTGGGCCAGCACGCTGTCGGGGATGTCCAGCGGGTTCTGCGTCACGAAGTACACACCCACGCCCTTGCTGCGCACCAGCCGCACGACCAACTCGATGCGCTCGACCAGCGCGGCCGGCGCGTCCTTGAACAGCAGGTGCGCCTCGTCGAAGAAGAAGGCCAGCTTGGGTTTCTCGAGGTCGCCCACCTCGGGCAGCTGCTCGAACAGCTCCGAAAGCATCCACAGCAGGAAGGTGGCGTACAGGCGCGGCGCGTTCATCAGCTTGTCGGCCGCGAGGATGTTGATGACACCCTTGCCGCCGTCGGTCTGCATGAAGTCGGCGATGTCGAGCATCGGCTCGCCGAAGAAGCGGTCGCCGCCCTGCTCCTCGATCTGCAGCAGGCCGCGCTGGATCGCGCCGACGCTCGCCGCGCTGACGTTGCCGTACTCGGTCTGAAACTCACTCGCGTTGTCGGCCACGTACTGCAGCATCGCACGCAGGTCCTTCAGGTCGAGCAGCGCGAGGCCGTGGTCGTCGGCGATCTTGAACACCAGCGTCAGCACGCCCTGCTGCGTCTCGTTGAGCGCCAGCATGCGCGCCAGCAGCAGCGGGCCCATGTCGCTGACCGTGGCGCGCACCGGGTGGCCCTGCTCGCCGAACACGTCCCACAGCGTCGTGGGGCAGGCGGCGTGCTCGGGTTCGGGCAGGCCGCGCTCCTTGATGATCGCTGCCACCTTGGGCGGCAGCGCGCCCTTCTGGCTGATGCCGGTCAAGTCGCCCTTGACGTCGGCCATGAACACCGGCACGCCGATCTTCGACAGGCTCTCGGCCAGGGTCTGCAGCGTGATCGTCTTGCCGGTGCCGGTGGCGCCCGTGATCAGCCCGTGGCGGTTCGCCAGGCCCGGCAGCAGGTGGCATTCGATGTCGCCGTGCTTGGCAACCAGGATCGGATCGGGCATCGCGGAACTCCTCGGGGCTGGGCGGTGCTGGCTCGGTAAAATCGCAGTCTATCGAACTACAGCATCCGGGCCGCCGCCAGCCGCTGCGAGCGCGCCCTTCCGAGGAGTCTTATGGCCGGGCATTCCAAGTGGGCCAACATCCAGCACCGCAAGGGCCGCCAGGACGAGAAGCGCGGCAAGGTCTGGACCCGCATCATCCGCGAGATCATGGTCGCCGCGCGCCAGGGCGGCGGCGACGTGGCCGCCAACCCGCGCCTGCGCCTGGCGGTGGACAAGGCCAAGGCGGCCAACATGCCGGGCGACACGATCAAGAAGAACATCGACAAGGCCACCGGCAACCTCGAGGGCGTCACCTACGAGGAGATCCGCTACGAGGGCTACGGCATCGGCGGCGCGGCGATCATCGTCGACTGCATGACCGACAACCGGGTGCGCACCGTGGCCGAGGTGCGCCACGCCTTCAGCAAGTACGGCGGCAACCTCGGCACCGAGGGCTCGGTGGCGTTCCAGTTCAAGCACTGCGGGCAGCTGGTGTTTGCCCCCGGCACGAGTGAAGACAAGGTGATGGAAGCCGCGCTCGAGGCCGGCGCCGAGGACGTGGTCACCGGTGACGACGGCTCCATCGAGGTGCTGACCGCGCCGCCCGACTTCGAGGCCGTGAAGAACGCGCTCGAGGCGGCCGGCCTGAAGCCCGAGATCGCCGAGGTGACGATGCGCGCCGAGAACACGATCGAACTCTCCGGCGAGGACGCGCAGCGCATGCAGAAGCTGCTGGACGTCATCGAGGACCTCGACGACGTGCAGGAGGTCTACCACAACGCCGGGATGGAAGGCTGAGGGATGAAGGTCCTCGTCATCGGCAGTGGCGGCCGCGAGCACGCGCTGGCCTGGAAGCTGGTGCAGTCGGCGCGGGTGCAGACCGTCTACGTCGCGCCGGGCAACGGCGGCACGGCGCTCGACAAGCGCCTGCACAACATCGCCTACACCGACTTCGAGGCGCTGGCCGATTTCGCGCAGGCCGAGAAGATCGCGCTCACCGTGGTCGGCCCGGAGGCGCCGCTGGCCGCCGGCGTGGTGGACCTGTTCCGCGCACGCGGGCTGCGGGTGTTCGGCCCCACCCGGGCGGCCGCGCAGCTGGAGAGTTCCAAGGCCTTCGCCAAGGCCTTCATGAAGCGCCACGGCATCCCGACCGCGCAGTACGAGACCTTCACCGATGCGGCCGCCGCGCATGCCTACGTCGACGGCCGCGGCGCGCCGATCGTCATCAAGGCCGACGGGCTGGCGGCCGGCAAGGGCGTGGTGGTGGCGACGACGCTGGCCGAAGCGCACCAGGCGATCGACTGGATGCTCACCGGCAACAGCGGCGACAACAAGCTCGGCGTGCAGCACAACGCGGGCGGCGCGCGCGTGGTGATCGAGGATTTTCTCGAGGGCGAGGAGGCCAGCTTCATCGTCGTCAGCGATGGCCGGCACGTGGTGCCGCTGGCCACCAGCCAGGACCACAAGCGCCTGCTCGATGCCGACCAGGGCCCGAACACCGGCGGCATGGGCGCCTACTCGCCCGCGCCGGTGGTCACGCCGAACGTGCATGCGCGGGTGATGCACGAGATCATCCTGCCCACGATCGCCGGCATGACGGCCGACGGCACGCCGTTCACCGGCTTCCTCTATGCCGGCCTGATGATCGACGCGCAGGGCCAGCCGCGCACGGTGGAGTTCAACGCACGCCTGGGCGACCCCGAGACGCAGCCGATCATGATGCGGCTGAAGAGCGACCTGTTCGAGCTGCTGATGCACGCCACCGACGGCACGCTCGACAAGGTCGAGCTCGAGTGGGACCGCCGCGTCGCGCTCGGCGTGGTGATGGCGGCGCACGGCTACCCGCTCGAGCCGCGCAAGGGCGACGCGATCAGCGGCCTCCCGCCCGAGGCGCCCGATGCGATCGTCTTCCACGCCGGCACCACGCTGCAGGACGGCCAGCTCGTCGCCAGCGGCGGGCGCGTGCTGTGCGTCACCGCGCTGGGCGATTCGGTGAAGCAGGCGCAGTCGCGCGCCTACGACACGCTCGCGAGCATCCGCTTCGACGGCGCCCAGTACCGCAGTGACATCGGCCACCGTGCCATTCGGCGTTGACCCCCTCCAGGGGGGCGCCGCTGGCGGTCCGGCGGAGCCGGGTCCGCCGCGGCCGCTCGAATTGACCGAGCGCCCGGTCCAGTTGCGCGGCAGCGCGCTGGCGCGCGCGCTGCTGCGCCTGGCCGGCTGGCGCATCCTGTTCGATGGGCTGCCCGCGGCGCAGGGCGTGGCGATCGTCTATCCGCACACCTCGAACTGGGACTTCGTCGTCGGGCTGCTCGCCAAGTGGGGCATCGGCATCCCGGTCACCTTCTGGGGCAAGGACTCGCTGTTCCGCATTCCGCTGCTCGGGCGCTGGATGCGCTGGCTGGGCGGCGTGCCGGTGGACCGCGCCAGCGCCCACGGCATCGTCGGGCAGATGGCGCAATCGCTGCGCGACGCGCGGCGCGACGGCCGCTTCCTGTGGCTGGCGCTGGCGCCGGAGGGCACGCGCAAGCACACCGACGGCTGGCGCTCGGGCTTCTACCACGTGGCATTGGCGGCGCAGGTGCCGCTCGGCCTGGTGTGCCTCGACTTCGCGCGCCGCGAAGTCGGCTTCAAGGGGTTCCTGGCGCTCGGCGGCGACCGCGAGGCCGACCTGGCCGCGATCGGCGCGACACTCGGTTCCTGCACCGGCCTGCGCCCCGCGCAGGCCTCACCCATCCGCCTCAAGCCATGATCGACATCCCGGCCGTCCGCGCCTACCTGCTCGACCTGCAGGAGCGCATCGTCAGTGCCGCGCAGAGCGCCGACGGCAAGCCCTTCCTCAGCGACGGCTGGACGCGTCCGACCGGCGGCCGCCTCGAGGGCGACGGCCTGTCGCGCCTGGTCGAGGAGGGCCACCTGCTCGAGCGCGGCGGCTGCAACTTCAGCCACGTCAAGGGCCAGTCGATGCCGCCCTCGGCCACGGCGCACCGGCCCGAGCTGGCCGGCGCGCCGTTCGAGGCGCTCGGGGTCTCGCTGGTGTTCCACCCGCGCAACCCGCATGTGCCCACGGTGCACATGAACGTGCGCTTCTTCGCCGCGCTGCCGCAGGGCCGCGAGCCGGTGGCCTGGTTCGGCGGCGGCATGGACCTGACGCCCTACTACGGCGTCGAGGAGGATGCGGCGCATTTCCACCGCAGCTGCCGCGACGCGCTGGCACCCTTCGGCGAGGACAAGTACCCGCGCTTCAAGCGCTGGTGCGACGAGTACTTCTTCCTCAAGCACCGCGGCGAGCCGCGCGGCATCGGCGGCGTGTTCTACGACGACTTCGCCGAGCTCGGCTTCGAGCGCAGCTTCGCGATGACGCGTGCCGTGGGCGATGCCTTTCTGAGCGCCTACCTCCCGATCGTCGAGCGCCGGCGCGACACGCCCTACGGCGAACGCGAGCGCGACTTCCAGGCCTACCGGCGCGGGCGCTACGTCGAGTTCAACCTGGTGTTCGACCGCGGCACGCTGTTCGGCCTGCAGTCGGGCGGGCGTACCGAGAGCATCCTGATGTCGATGCCGCCGATCGTGAAGTGGCGCTACGACTGGAAGCCGGAGGCCGGCACGCCCGAGGCGCGGCTGTACAGCGAGTTCCTGCGGCCGCGTGACTGGGCCGACTGGCAGGCGGCTTGAGCGGACGTCGGATCGGCCTGTTCGGCGGCACCTTCGATCCGCCGCACAACGCCCACGTTGCACTGGCCCATCGTGCGCTGGTGGACCTCGCGCTCGACGAACTGCGCTGGATCCCGGCCGGCCAGCCGTACCAGAAGGTGCGCGCCATCACCCCGGCCGCGCAGCGCGAGGCGATGGTGCGCGAGGCCATCGCAGGCGAGCCGCGCTTCGTCCTGGAGCGCTGCGAGCTCGAGCGCAGCGGGCCGAGCTACACCATCGACACCGTGCGTGCGCTGCAGGCGCGCCAGCCCGGCGCGCAGTGGTTCCTCCTGGTCGGCGCGGACCAGTACGCCGGCCTGCCCAGCTGGCACGACTGGCGCGACCTGCTCGCCCGCGTGACCCTCGCCGTGGCGCAGCGCCCGGGTGCCGCCGTGCCGGCCAGCGCCGAACTGCGCGCCGTGCCGGTGGCCGCCGTGGCGCTGCCGCCGATGGACGTCTCGGCCAGCGTGATCCGTGACCGCGTCGCCGCCGGTGCGCCGATCACCGATCTGGTGCCGCCCGGCGTCGCGAGCTATATTGACCGGCACCACCTCTATCGCCCGGGGTAACGAGGAGCACAAACTGGACATCCGCAAGCTGCAGCGCGCCATCGTCGACGGACTGGAAGACGTCAAGGCCCACAACATCGTCGTCTTCAACACCGAACACCTCTCGCCGCTGTTCGAACGCGTGATCATCGCGTCGGGCACGAGCAACCGGCAGACCAAGGCGCTGGCCTCCAGCGTGCGCGACGCAGTCAAGGCCAAGGGCGGCCCGGTCCCCCGCATGGAAGGCGAGGACAACGGCGAGTGGATCATCGTCGACTGTGGCGCCGCCGTCGTGCACGTGATGCAGCCCGCGATCCGCGACTACTACCACCTCGAGGAGATCTGGGGCGGCAAGCAGGTCAAGATGAAGGTCGAGCCCGAGCCGCTGAAGCTCGTCAAGGCGGCGGGTGACGCACCGGCGAAGAAGGCCGCGGCCAAGAAGGCGCCGGCGAAGAAGACCGCCGCGAAGAAGGTGCCGGCGACGGCGGCTGCCGCCAGGAAGGCCCCGGCGAAGAAGGCGCCGGCCAAGAAGGCCCCGGCCAAGAAGGTCGCTGCGAAGAAGACCCCTGCGGCGAAGAAGGCCCCGGCGCGCCCGCGCGCGCGATGAAGCTGGTGCTGGCGGCCGTCGGGCAACGCCAGCCGGCCTGGGCCGAGACGGCCTACGAGGAATTCGCCAAGCGCTTCCCGCCCGAGCTGCGGCTCGAGCTGAAGGCCGTCAAGGCCGAGCCGCGCGGCGGCAAGACGCCCGAGCAGCTGATGGCCGCCGAGGCGCTGCGCCTCGAGGCGGCCATTCCCAAGGGCGCGCGCCGCGTGGTGCTCGACGAACGCGGCGAGCGCCTCGCCACCGTGCAGCTGGCGCAGCGCCTGCAGGCCTGGATGCGCGACGGGCGCGACGTGGCGCTGCTGGTCGGCGGCCCGGACGGCCTCGCCCCCGCACTCAAGGCCAGCGCCGACGACACGCTGCGCCTGTCGGACCTGACGCTGCCGCACGCCTTCGTGCGCGTGCTGCTCGCCGAGGCGCTGTACCGTGCCTGGACCGTCACCGTGAACCACCCTTATCACCGCGAATGAGCCTCGTCTACCTTGCCTCCCAGAGCCCGCGCCGACGCCAGCTGCTCGAGCAGATCGGCGTCGCGCACTCGCTGCTGCTGCCCGGCCCCGACGAGGACGCCGAGGCGCTGGAGGCCGAGCGCGCCGGCGAGGCCCCCGTCGACTACGTGCGGCGCGTGACGCGCGCGAAGCTGCGCGCCGCGGTGCTGCGCCTGGCCGCCAGCGGGCGGCCGAAGGCGCCGGTGCTGTGCGCCGACACCACCGTGGCGATCGGACAGCGCATCCTCGGCAAGCCGCTGGACGCGGTGCAGGCACGCGAGATGCTGCAGCGCCTGTCCGGCCGCACCCACCGCGTGATGACCGCGGTGGGCGTGCACGACGGTCGGCGTGCGCGCTATGCGCTGAGCGACTCGAAGGTCCGCTTCGCACGCATCCCGGCGGCCGAGATCGAGCGCTACATCGCCGGCGGCGAGCCCTTCGGCAAGGCTGGCGCGTACGCGATCCAGAGCGGCATCGCGGCCTTCATCGAGCGCATCGAGGGTAGCTACTCCGGTATCATGGGTCTGCCGTTGTTCGAGACGGCCCAGCTGCTGAGGCACGCCGGCGTGCGCTTCTGACCGCGCCGAGGAATCACCGGCCCATGCAAGACATCCTGATCAACTGGGCCCCGCAGGAGACGCGGGTGGCCATCGTCGAGAACGGCGCGGTGCAGGAGCTGCACCTCGAGCGCGCGCTCGAGCGCGGGCTGGTCGGCAACATCTACGCCGGCAAGGTGGCCCGCGTGCTGCCGGGCATGCAGTCGGCCTTCGTCGACATCGGCCTGGAGCGCGCCGCCTTCCTGCACGTGGCCGACGTGCACGTGCCCGGCACGCCGCCGCGCGGCGAGAACGGCAACCTGCCGCCGGCGCCGATCGAGCGCCTGGTGTTCGAGGGCCAGACGCTGATGGTGCAGGTCATCAAGGACGCCATCGGCACCAAGGGCGCGCGGCTGTCCACGCAGATCAGCATCGCCGGCCGGCTGCTGGTGTTCCTGCCGCAGGACGACCACATCGGCATCTCGCAGAAGATCGGCTCGCACGAGCTGCGCGAGCAGCTGCGCACGCGCATGACGCGACTGGCCGCGCGGCCCGACGGCGGCGCCACCGGCGGATTCATCCTGCGCACCAACGCGGAGGAGGCGAGCGACGAGGAGCTCGCCGACGACATCGCGTATCTCCGCAAGACCTGGGCTGCGGTGCGCGAGAAGGGCTTCAGCTCGCCGCCGGGCACGCTGCTGCACCAGGACCTGAGCCTGGTCGAGCGGGTGCTGCGCGACCTGGCCAACGACCAGACGGCCTCGATCCGCATCGACTCGAAGATGCAGTTCGACATCCTGAAGGCCTTCGGCGAGGAGTACACGCCGGGCTCGGCCGGCAAGCTCGAGCACTACCGCGGCGAGCGGCCGATCTTCGACCTGTTCAACATCGACGCCGAGATCGCCAAGGCGCTCGCGCGGCGCGTGGACCTGAAGAGCGGCGGCTACCTGATCATCGACCAGACCGAGGCGCTGACGACGATCGACGTCAACACCGGCGGCTTCGTCGGCGCGCGCAACTTCGACGACACGATCTTCAAGACCAACCTCGAGGCGGCGCTGGCCATCGCGCGCCAGCTGCGGCTGCGCAACCTGGGCGGCATCATCATCATCGACTTCATCGACATGGCGCGCGAGGAGCACCAGACCGCGGTGCTGGCCGAGCTGCGCAAGCAGCTGGCGCGCGACCGCACCAAGATCACGGTGAGCGGCTTCACGCAGCTGGGGCTCGTCGAGATGACACGCAAGCGCACGCGCGAGAGCCTGGCGCACATGCTGTGCCAGCCTTGCCCCACCTGCGAAGGCAAGGGCCAGGTGAAGACGGCGCGCAGCGTGTGCTACGACATCCTGCGCGAGATCCTGCGTGAGGCGCGCCAGTTCAACCCGAAGGAGTTCCGCGTCATCGCCAGCGCGGCGGTGGTGGAGATGCTGCTGGACGAGGAGTCGCAGCACCTGGCGGGGCTCTCCGACTTCATCGGCAAGCCGATCTCGCTGCGCTCCGAGCCGTTTGCCTCGCCGGAGCAGTACGACATCGTGCTGATGTAGCGCACCGTTCAGCCAGGAGACCCGTCATGATCCTGTACGGCATCGTCGGCGCCGGCGGCTTCGGCCGCGAGGTGATGCCCGTCGCGCAGCAGATGCTCGCGGCGCGGCATGCGCCGGGCGAATTCGAGGCGGTGTTCGTGGTCGAGTTCGGCGCCGCCGGGCCGGTCAACGGCCACCGCGTGCTCGACGCCGAGACCTTCCTCGCCGCGGGCGGCGAGCGCCGCTTCAACATCGCCATCGCCGACCACCAGGCGCGCCGGCGCATCGCCGACCGCTTCATCGCCGCGGGCGCGGCGCCGTTCGACGTGGTGGCGGCCAACAGCGTGCAGCTTGCGGGCAACCGCATCGGCGAGGGCGCGATCCTGTGCCCGTTCACGACCGTGACCTCCAACGCGACCATCGGCCGCTTCTTTCACGCCAACATCTACTCGTACGTGGCGCACGACTGCGTGATCGGCGACTTCGTCACCTTCGCGCCGGGCGTGATGTGCAACGGCCGCGTGCGCATCGAGGACCATGCCTACATCGGCACCGGCGCCGTGCTGCGCGAGGGCGCGCCGGACCGGCCGGTGGTGATCGGCGCCGGCGCGGTGGTCGGCATGGGCGCGGTGGTCACGAAGAGCGTGCCGCCCGGCGCCACCGTGGTGGGCAATCCGGCGGCGCCGCTGGCCAGGAAGGGATGAACGCTTGAGCACCGCGACCAAGTCCTCGCTCGACGCGCTGGCCGTGTTCGGCGGCGCGCCGGCCTTCGAGCGCAAGCTGCACGTCGGCCAGCCCAACCTGGGCGACCGCGCCTACTTCCTGCAGCGTGTCGAGCGCATCCTCGATTCGCGCTGGTTCACCAACAACGGCGAGTGCGTGCAGGAGCTCGAGCGCGAACTGGCCGCCTTCCTCGGCGTGCGCAACGTCATCGCCGTCTGCAACGCGACCATCGGCCTGGAGATCGCGATCCGCGCGCTGCCGATGAGCGGCGAGGTGATCGTGCCGGCGATGACCTTCATCGCCACCGCGCACGCGCTGCAGTGGCAGCAGATCACGCCGGTGTTCTGTGACATCGACCCGGCCACCCACGTGCTCGACCCGGTGGAGGTGGAGAAGCTGATCACCGACCGCACCACCGGCATCCTCGGCGTGCACGTCTGGGGCCGCGAGTGCAACATCGACGCGCTGGACGACATCGCGCGGCGCCACGGCCTGCACCTGATGTTCGATGCGGCGCATGCCTTCGGCTGCTCGCACCGCGGCCGCATGATCGGCGGCTTCGGCCGGGCCGAGGTGTTCAGCTTCCACGCCACCAAGTTCTTCAACTCCTTCGAGGGCGGCGCGATCGCGACGGACGACGACGCGCTGGCGAAGAAGATCCGGCTGATGACCAACTTCGGCTTCGCCGGCTACGACAACGTGGTGCACATCGGCACCAACGGCAAGATGAGCGAGGTGTCGGCCGCGATGGGCCTGACCTCGCTGCGCGCGCTGCCCGAGTTCGTCGAGACGAACCGGCGCAACCACCACGCCTACCGGGAACGGCTGGCGTGCATCCCCGGCATGCAGCTGTTCGCCTACGACGAGGCCGAGCGCTGCAACTGGCAGTACGTGGTGGTCGAGTACACGCCGGCGCCGGGCGGGCCGAGCCGCGACCAGTTGGTCGAGGCGCTGTGGGCCGAGAACGTGATGGCGCGCAAGTACTTCTGGCCCGGCTGCCACCGCATGGAGCCCTACCGCACGCTCTACCCGCGCGCCGCGGCACGCCTGCCGCACACCGACGCGGTGGCCGCCAGGCTGCTGATCCTGCCCACCGGCACCGGCGTGTCGGGCGAGGACATCCAGCGCCTGTGCGACCTGCTGGCGCTGATGGTCGGGCAGGGCCCGGCGCTGCGCGAGCGGCTCGCGGGCCGAACCTCCGGCTGAGATGCCCCGCCGCTTCATCGTCTTCGCCGACAGCTTCGACGAGAACAACGGCGGCGTGATCGCGCTGCACCGGCTGTGCGACCTGCTGAACCGCGGCGGCCAGCAGGCGCGGCTGTGGCCGGCGCGCAAGCCGCTCTACGACGAGGCGCACCGCGGCGAGTACGCGCTGGCCGCCTGGCGCTGGTACCGCCGCGCCTGGCGCCGCCCGTATCGCACCTGCCCGGTGTTTCACACACCGCTGGCCACGCGGGCCGACCTGGAAGGCGCGATCGTCGTCTACCCCGAGATCGTGCACGGCAACCCTCTGCGCGCGCGGCACGTGGTGCGCTGGCTGCTGCACAAGCCGGGCTTCCACAAGGGCCGGGTCGAGTACGGCCCCGACGACCGCTACTTCTTCTACCAGAAGGCCTTCGACGACCCGGCGCTCAACCCCGACGGCGGCGACAACCTGCTCAAGACCGTCTGGGTACGCGACGACGTCTACAAGACCGTCAACACCGGCGCGCGCCGCGGCAGCGCCTACATCCTGCGCAAGGGCAAGGGCCGCACGCTGGTGCACGACCTGAAGGACTCGGTGCTGGTCGACAAGCTGCCGCATTCGCAGCTCGCCCAGGTGTTCAACCGCGTGCAGACCTGCATCTCGTACGACGCCTACACCATGTACTCGCTGTACGCGGCGCTGTGCGGCTGCGTCTCGATCGTCGTGCCCGAGCCCGGCGTCACGAAGGAACAGTGGTACCCGGACCCGAAGGACCGCTACGGCCTGGCCTACGGCTTCGACGACATCGCCCACGCGATCGAGACCCAGCCGCTGCTGCTGCCGCACCTGAAGGCGCAGGAGTCGCGCAGCAACGCGAGCGTGCAGGCCTTCGTCGAGAAGTGCGAGCGCTACTTTCCCGCCTGATCAGGCGTCGGGCTCGAAGCAGTGCGCGCGGCGCAGGTGGCGCCAGGCCATCAGCGCCGCTCCGGCCCGCGCGGCGTGGCGCATCGCGCGCTCGCGCTGCAGCGTCAGCAGCATGAAGGGCAGGGCCAGTGCGCTGGCCAGCCCGCTGCGCAGCGCCAGCGCCACGCAGGCGCCGGTGCCGAACACCTTGCGCGTCAGGTAGAGCTTGGACAGCGTCATGCAGTAGATGCGCCGCAGCGTCGTGCGTGCGCTCGGCGTGCTCGACTGGCGCACCCGGTGCCGCATGCGCGCCTGCGGCACGACCAGGATGGGCAGGCCCGCCGCACGCACCCGCAGGCACAGCTCGTCGTCCTCGAAGTAGAGGAAGAACCACGGGTCGAAGAAGCCCACCCGGCGCATCAGCGCCATGTTCAGCAGCATCGCCGCGCCGGTGACGAACTCGGCGCACAGCTCGCCCGCCGGCTCGGGCGCGGGCCGCGACGCCGGCGCATGCCAGGGGCCGCGGAAGAAGTCGGCGATCACCGGCGGGGCGTCGCCTTCCTGGTCCCACAACGCGGGGGCGATGATGGCCGCCTCGGGGTGGCGTTGCGCCGCCTCGTGCAGCGCCCACAACGTGCCGGGCTCGAGCCGTGCGTCCGGGTTGTGCAGCAGCGCCCAGGGCGTGCTCACGGCCTCCAGGCCGAGGTTGTTGGCGCGGCCGAAGCCGAGGTTGCGGCCGGCCTCGATCAGCGTGGCGCCCGGCAGCAGCTCGCGCACGCGCGCCACGGTGTCGTCGGCGCTGCGGTTGTCGACCACCACCACCGCCGGGCAGTCCGCCAGCGGCGGCAGCGACCAGCCGAGGATGCCGGCACTGTTGTAGGTCACCAGCACCGGCGTGATGTCCGGCGGCGCGCCGGCGCGCTCGGTCATGGGCGCGGAACGCGGCCCAGCAGGAAGAACTCCGGATTCGGCTGCATCGACGTGAGGTTGGCCATGCGGTTGGACAGCCCGAACAGTGCGGTGATCGCGCCGATGTCCCAGGCATCCTCGTCGCTGAAGCCGTGTGCGCGCAGCGCGGCGAAATCGTCCTCGCCGACGGCTGCGGAATCGAGGCAGACCTTGAGCGCGAAGTCGAGCATCGCGCGCTGGCGCGGCGTGATGTCGGCCTTGCGGTAGTTCACCGCCACCTGGTCCGCGAGCAGCGGGTTCTTCTCGTAGATGCGCAGGATCGCGCCATGCGCCACCACGCAGTAGAGGCACTGGTTCGCGCCGCTGGTGGCCACCACGATCATCTCCTTCTCGCCCTTGGAGAGGCCCGAGGGGCGCAGCATCAGCGCGTCGTGGTAGGCGAAGAAGGCGCGGAACTCGTCGGGCCGGTGCGCCAGCGCGAGGAACACGTTGGGCACGAAACCCGACTTCTCCTGCACCTGCAGGATGCGCTCGCGCACGTCCGACGGAAGCGTGTCGAGGGCGGGAACGGGGTAGCGGCTGATCGGCAGCGTCATGGGATCTCCGGGGCGGCGGTGCCGCGGTGCTGGTGCCAGTGGGCGAGCGCCTGGGCATCCGGCGCCTCGGCGCGGGTGGGCGGCAGCGCCCGCGCGACGTGGCCGGCGTCCAGCGCCGCGATGCAGGGGCACGCGCCATTCTGGCACCGCCGCCGGCAATGCCGGTCGACCTGCACGCTCAGCGCCTTCGGGCCGAGTGCGGCCCAGCGCTCGATGCCGAGCCCCTTGCGCGGCACGTACAGGCCGAGTGCCGGCGTGCCCAGCGCGGCCGCCAGGTGCAACGGCCCGGTGCTGCAGGCGACGATGGCGCGCGCGCGGCCGAGCAGGGCGGCAAGCTGGGTCAGGTCGAGCCGGCCGAAGGCGTCGTGCACGCCGGCAGGCCGCTCGATCGGCGGCCAGGCGGCGGCGAAGCGCACGCCCTCGGCGGCCGAGCCGGTGAACACCACCGGGCTGCGCAGCGCCGCCAGTTCGCCGGCGAGCGTGCGCCAGTGCGCTTCGGGCCATTCGCGCGCATGGCCCATCGAATAGGGGTGCAGCACCACCGGCGTCGCGGGCAGGTCCAGCGGCAATGGGGCGGCCGGTGCGTCCAGCTGCAGGCTGTGCGCGAGTTCGACGCTGCTTGCCGGCGCGCCGGCGCCGAAAGGTGCGAGCAGGCGCAGGTGGCGCTGCACCTCGTGGCGCGGGCGCCCGAACACGCTGGTGCGCACCAGGTGGTTGGCCCAGCGCGGGCGCTGCCGGGCGATCGTCATGCCGATGCGCAGCGGTACGCGCGCCAGGCGCTCGGCGCCGCCGAAGAACTCGGCGCCCAGGTCGCCGATCGCCAGGATCGCGTCGAAGCGCGCCGGGTCGAAGGCGTCCGGGTAGTCCTCGAAGGCCTCGAACCCGGCCACGCCCATCGCCTGCACGATGCCGGCGTAGGCGCGCCGCCCGAGCCAGCGGACCTGCGTGCCCGGGCTCGCCTGCTGCAGGCGGCGCAGCAGGGGCAGCGCCAGCACCGTGTCGCCCAGCCCGCCCGGGCCGACGATCAGCAGCCGGCCCGGCCACGGCAGCCGCGCGCGGCGCGCGTCCAGCGCGTCGAGCAGGCCCCAGCGCACGATGCCCGGCATGGTGCTGGGGCTCAGCCGCGGAATTGCAGCGCGTGCAGCCGCGCGTAGAGCCCGCCGCGCGCCAGCAGCTCGGCATGCGGCCCCTGCTCGACCACGCGCCCGGCCTCCAGCGCGACGATGCGGTCGGCGTTCTCGATGGTCGAGAGCCGGTGCGCGATGACGATGCTGGTGCGCCCGCGCATCAGCCGCGCCAGCGCCTGCTGCACCAGGCGCTCGGACTCGGAATCGAGCGCCGAGGTGGCCTCGTCGAGGATCAGCACCGGCGCGTCCTGGTAGATGGCGCGGGCGATCGCCAGGCGCTGGCGCTGCCCGCCCGAGAGCTGGCTGCCGTTGTGGCCCACCGGGCTGTCGATCCCGGCCGGCAGCGTCTGCACGAAGTCCCACAGGTTGGCGTCGCGCAGCGCGGACTCGACCCGCGCGCGGTCCACCTCGCGGCCGAGCGCCACGTTGGCCGCCACGCTGTCGTTGAACAGCACCACGTCCTGGCTGACCAGCGCGAACTGGCGCCGCAGCGCATGCGGCGACCATTGCGCCAGCGGCACGCCGTCGAGCAGCACCGCGCCGTCCTGGGCATCGACGAAGCGCGGCAGCAGGTTGATCAGGCTGGTCTTGCCGGCGCCCGAGGGCCCGACCAGGGCGACGGATTCGCCGGCCGCGATCGCCAGGTCCACGCCGTCCAGCGCGGGCGGCTGGTCGTCGCGGTAGCGCAGGCTCACGCCCTGCAGCCGCAGTTCGCCGCGGGCGCGGCCCGGGTCGTGCGTGCCGCCGTGCTCGACCGGTGTCTCGTCGATCAGGCGCAGCGAGCGCTCGAACGACACCAGCCCGCGCGTGATGAAGCCCGACACCTCCGACAGCCGCTTGACCGGCGCGATCAGCATCAGCATCGCGGTGATGAAGGCGACGAAGCCGCCGATCGTCGTGCCCGACGCGCGGCTCTGCCACAGGGCGACGGTCAGCACGGTCGACAGCGCGATCGCCGCCAGCACCTGGGTCAGCGGCGTCATCAGCCCGGCCGCGACCACCGACTTGATCGACAGCCGGCGCAGCCGCTCGCTCGCGTCGGCGAAGCGGCGCTGCTGCGAGGGCCCGGCCTCGTGCAGCCGCACGATGCGCCAGGCCAGCACGTTCTCCTCCACCACGTAGGCGAGCTCATCGGTGGCCTTCTGGCTGTCCACGGTCAGGCGGTGCAGGCGGCGCGTCAGCGTGCGCATGGTCACCGCGACGGCCGGGAACAGCACGCCGGCCAGCAGCGTCAGCTGCCAGTTCAGCCACAGCAGGTAGAACATCAGTGCGATCAGCGTCAGCGCGTCCTTGATCGCCGAGAGCATCGAGTTGACGACGTAGAACGCGCCGTTCTGCACCTCGTAGACCAGCGTGTTGGTCAGCGCGCTGGCGTTCTGCCGCGCGAACAGCGGCGGTGCGGCATCCAGCAGGCGCGCGAACATCGCCCCGCGCAGGCCGAGGATGCAGCGCTGCGCGGCCCAGTTCAGCGCGTACTGCGCCACGAAGCCGGCTGCGCCGCGCAGCGCGAACAGGCCGACGATGACCAGCGGCACGAGCCACAGCGGCAGCGCGCCGGCCTGGAAGCCCTGGTCGAGCAGCGGCTTCATCAGCGCGGGCACCAGCGGCTCGGTGAGCGCCGCCACCACCATGCCCAGCGCCGCCACCGCCAGCGCGCCGCGGCTGTCGTGGAAGTAGGGCAGCACCCGGGCAAGGCGCTGCATCATCGGGGCGGGGGTCTCGGGCGCGGGCGCGGCGGGCGTCGA
This sequence comes from Piscinibacter defluvii, assembly GCF_004011805.1. Classification (GTDB taxonomy): domain Bacteria; phylum Pseudomonadota; class Gammaproteobacteria; order Burkholderiales; family Burkholderiaceae_C; genus Piscinibacter; species Piscinibacter defluvii. Next base: position 27,967 of record NZ_ML137200.1, on the reverse strand, counting down.
CATGCGGCCGGGATTATCCCCTGCGGCACGCGCCTACAATGCGCGCCGCGATGCCGACCGTCTCGCTCTACATCATCGCCTACAACGAAGCGGAGAAGATCCGCGAGGCCATCGCCACCGCCCTGTGGGCCGACGAGATCGTGCTCGTCGACTCGCACAGCACCGACGGCACGGCCGAGATCGCCCGCAGCATGGGCGCGCGCGTGGTCGACGTCGAGTTCAAGGGCTTCGGCGACCTGCGCAACCAGGCCATCTCGCACTGCACCGGCGACTGGATCTTCAGCCTCGATTCCGACGAGCGCTGCACGCCCGAGGTGAGGGACGAGGTGCGCGCCCTCATGGCCGACCCGAACGCGCTCGATGCCTACCTCGTGCCGCGGCGCAACTTCTTCATGGGGCGCTGGATCCGGCACTCCGGGTGGTATCCGAACTTCCGCCAGCCGCAGCTGTTCCGGCGCGGCGCGATGGCCTACACGCTGGAGCCCGTTCACGAGGGTTACCGCCTGCTCACGGACAAGCCGCTCGGGCGGCTGAAGAATGCGATATGGCAGTTCCCGTTCCGCAACCTGCACGAGGTGATCCGCAAGTTCGACCGCTACTCCGATCTCGGCGCGGCCAAGGTCAAGCCGGGCCGCGCGTCGATGCCGCGCGCACTGGCCAGTGCCTTCTGGGCCTTCGTCAAGCACTGGATCTTCAAGCGCGGCCTGCTCGACGGCTGGCCCGGCTTCGTTATCGCCTTCGCCTACGGCGAGCAGACCTTCTACCGCTACGCCAAGCGCTGGGAGCAGGACGCCGGCTGGAAACCGCCCGTGCAGCCGCCGGTGCGGCGCGCCGATTGAACCGACGATTGAACTGATTGCCGCAAAACGGATCAGCCTCCACCACCATGCTGAACAGAAGAACATTGATCGCCGCCGGCCTGGGCCTGCCGGGCGCAGCGGCGCTGGCGCAGTTCCGCGTCGAGATCTCCGGCGTCGGTGCCACGCAGCTGCCCATCGCCGTCACGCGCTTCCGCGACGAGGAGAAGGCCCCGCAGCCGGTGGCCGCGATCGTGCGCGCCGACCTGGAGCGCAGCGGCTACTTCCGCCCGATCGACGGCAACGGCACCGCGCTCGACGAGACCAGCCGGCCGGTGATGAGCGACTGGCGCGCGAAGAACGTCGACGCGCTGGCCGCCGGCTCGATGCTCAAGCTGGCCGACGGCCGCTACGACGTGCGCTTCAAGCTGTGGGACGTGGTCAAGGGCAGCGACCTGGGCGGCCAGGCCAGCGCCGTCGACCCGGCCGACCTGCGCCTGGCCGCGCACCGCATCGCCGACATCATCTACGAGAAGCTGACCGGCGACCGCGGCGTGTTCTCCACCCGCATCGCCTACGTCACCAAGGGCGGCGGGCGCTACACGCTGCGCGTGGCCGATGCCGACGGCGAGGGTGGCCAGGTGGCGCTGAACAGCCCCGAGCCGATCATCTCGCCGAGCTGGTCGCCCAACGGGCTGGAGCTGGCCTACGTGTCCTTCGAGAACCAGAAGGCGGTGATCTACGCGCAGGAGGTCGCCACCGGCAAGCGCCGCGTGGTGGCCAACTTCCGCGGCAGCAACAGCGCGCCGGCCTGGGCGCCCGACGGCAGCACGATGGTGGCCACGCTCTCGCGCGAGGGCGGCTCGCAGCTGTTCCTGATGGACCGCAACGGCGGCAACGTGCGGCGCCTGACCAGCAGCTCGTCGATCGACACCGAGCCGGTGTTCAGCGCCGACGGCAAGACCATCTACTTCATCAGCGACCGCAGCGGCGGCCCGCAGATCTACCGCGTCGGCGCGGGCGGCGGCAACCCGGAGCGCATCACCTTCGTCGGCAGCTACAACGTCAGCCCGGCGATCAGCCCGGACGGTCGCACGCTTGCTTACATCTCGCGCTCGGGCAACGTGTTCCGGCTGCATACTCTCGATCTTTCGCCCGGAGCCCAGCCCGTTGCGCTGACCGACACGGTCGACGACGAGAGCCCGAGCTTCGCGCCCAACGGCAAGCTGATCATCTATGCCACCCGTGCCGACGGCCGCGACGTGCTGATGACGACCACCCTGGACGGCCGCATCAAGGCGCGGCTGGTATCCACCACCGCCGACGTGCGCGAGCCCGCCTGGGGCCCGTACGGCCGCTGAGGCGGGCCCGCACGGTCCCGCAACGATCCACGATTTCCCCACCGACCCGAAGAGGAGCCCACCGATGAAAGCCCCCACCTCCCTGCGTTCCACCCCCGCCGCCCTCGTGGCGCTGGCCGCGCTCGTGCTGGCCGGCTGCTCGAGCACGCCGCTGACCGAGACCCCCGCGCCGGTCGAGACCCGCACCGGCGGCGCCGTCGCGCCGGGAAGCGGCGCCGGCGCGCAGAGCCGCGTCACGCCGGTCGACGTGGCCAAGACCGACAGCACCGCGCTGACCAACCTGCCGCGCCTGGTCTACTTCGACTTCGACAGCTACGTCGTCAAGGACGAGTTCCGCGGCACGGTGGAAGCCAACGCCAAGGTGCTGACGGCCGACCGCAAGAAGAAGGTCTCGATCGAGGGCCACACCGACGAGCGCGGCAGCCGCGAGTACAACCTCGCGCTCGGCCAGCGCCGCGCCGAGGCGGTGGCCAGGTCGCTCGCGCTGCTGGGCGCGCAGAACACGCAGGTCGAGGCGGTCAGCTACGGCGAGGAGCGCCCGGCGGAGAACGGCCACGACGAGGCGGCCTGGGCGAAGAACCGCCGCGCCGAGCTGGTCTATCGTTGAGGAGCGCGTGATGTCGCAGATGCCGCGTGCACTCGCCGCAATCGGCCTGGCTGCCACCCTCTGGGTGCCGGCGCACGCCGGCATCTTCGACGACGACGAGGCGCGCAAGGCCATCCTGGACCTGCGCGCCAAGCTCGAGGCGAGCAACGAGGCCCACCGCGCCAAGCAGGCCGAGCTGAACCAGAAGATGGCCGACCAGCTCGAGCAGCTGCGCCGCAGCCTGCTCGACCTGAACAACCAGATCGAGGGCCTGCGCGGCGACATGGCGCGCATGCGCGGCGAGAACGAGCAGCTCACGCGCGACGTGGCCGAGCTGCAGCGCAAGCAGAAGGACGTGACCACCGGCATCGACGAGCGCATCCGCAAGCTCGAACCGGTCAAGGTCAGCCTCGACGACCGCGAGTTCCTCGCCGACCCGGAGGAGAAGCGGCTGTACGACGATGCCTTCGGTCTGATCCGCAAGAGCGACTTCAACGCGGCCGCGCCGGCGCTGGCGAGCTTCCTGCGCCGCTTCCCGGCCAGCGGCTACGTGCCCTCGGCCACCTTCTGGCTCGGCAACGCGCAGTACGGCCGGCGCGAGTACAAGGAGGCGATCGCCTCGTTCCGCTCGCTGGTGGCCAGCAGCCCGGACCACCCCAAGGCCCCCGAGGCGCTGCTGGCCATCGCGAACTGCCAGATCGAACTGAAGGATGCCAAGGGCGCGCGCCGCACGATCGGCGAGCTGGTGCAGCAGTATCCCAAGTCCGAGGCCGCCCAGGCCGGACGCGAGCGGCTCGCGGCCCTGAAGTAGGCGCTGCATAGAATCGACCTCATGCAAGAGGTCGATGTCGCGGCGTTGAGCCGCCTGGTGCTGTGGGCCGCCTTCGCCCTGGCGGTGGTGTTCGGCGCGATCGCGCAGCGCACCCATTTCTGCACCATGGGAGCGGTGTCGGACATCGTCACGATGGGCGACTGGACCCGCATGCGCATGTGGGTCGCGGCGATCGGCGTGGCCATGCTCGGCTTCAACGGCATGGTCGCCCTTGGCTGGATCGAGGCCGGCAAGAGCATCTACGCCGGGCCGCGCGTGATCTGGCTCTCGGCGTTGACCGGCGGTGCGCTGTTCGGCTTCGGCATGGTGCTGGCCTCGGGCTGCGGCAGCAAGACGCTGGTGCGCATCGGCGGCGGCAACCTCAAGTCGCTGGTGGTGTTCGTCGTGCTCGGGCTGGCCGCGTTCGCGACGCTGCGCGGGCTGACCGCGGTGTGGCGCGTCGCGACGGTCGACCGCGTCGCGTTCGAGCTGCCCGCGGGGCAGGACCTGCCCTCGCTGCTCGCGGCCGCCACCGGCGCGGCGCGCGGCACGCTCGCGGCGGTGGTCGGCGGCGGGCTCGGGCTGCTGCTGCTGGCCTGGGCCTTCGCGGCACGCAGCGCCCGCACGGCCGACAACCTGCTCGGCGGGCTCGGCATCGGCGCGGTGGTCGCGGCGATGTGGTGGGTCTCCGGCCGCCTCGGCCACCTGGCCGAGGACCCGAACACGCTGCAGGAGGCCTTCGTCGCGACCAACTCGCAGCGCATGGAGTCGCTCACCTTCGTCGCACCGATCGCCTACACGATAGACTGGCTGATCTTCTTCTCCGACAAGAGCAAGGTGCTGACGATCGCGGTCGTCACGACGGTCGGCGTGATCGTCGGCTCGGCCGCGCACGCGCTGGCCACGCGCAGCTTCCGCTGGGAAGGCTTCCGCGACGCCGAGGACACAGCGCTGCACCTGATCGGCGCCGTGCTGATGGGCGTGGGCGGCGTCACCGCGATGGGCTGCACGATCGGCCAGGGCCTGTCGGGCGTGTCGACGCTGAGCCTGAGCAGCTTCGTGGCCGTGGCCGGCATCCTGGGCGGGGCCTTCGCCGCGCTGCGCTGGCAGGTCTGGCGACTCGAGCGGCAGGCATGACGGCGTCCGGGGCGAGCGCCGAGGCCGACCTCGAACGGCGCTTCGGCGGCCTGCGGCGCCTCTACGGCGATAGCGCCTACGAGCGGTTGCGGCGGGCGCGCGTCGCGGTGGTCGGCGTGGGCGGCGTGGGTTCCTGGGCGGCCGAAGCGTTGGCGCGCAGCGGCGTGGCGGAACTGACCCTGCTCGACCTCGACCACGTGGCCGAGTCCAACGTCAACCGCCAGGTGCAGGCGCTCGGTTCGACGCTCGGCGCGGCCAAGGTGCAGGTCTTGCGCGAGCGCCTGCTCGACATCCACCCCGGCTGCACCGTGCACGCGGTGGAGGAATTCGTCGACGAGGGCAACTGGCCCGTGTTGCTGCCGGCGCCGGTGGACGTGGTGATCGACGCCTGCGACCAGCTGCGCGCCAAGGTAGCACTCGCGGCCTGGGCGCTGGCGCAGGGCCGCCCGCTCGTGATCGCCGGTGCGGCGGGCGGCAAGCGCCAGCCTCAGGCCGTGCAGGTGGCCGACCTCGCCGAGGTCACGCACGACCCGCTGCTCGCCGCGCTGCGCCAGCGCCTGCGCCAGCGCCACGGCGCCGCGCGGCGCGGGACCATCGGCCTGCGCTGCGTGTTCTCGCGCGAGACGGTGCAGCGTCCCGGGGAGGCCTGCGACGTGGAAGGCAACCTGAGCTGTCACGGCTACGGCTCGACGGTGACGGTCACCGCCACGGTCGGTCTGGTGGCCGCGCAGCTTGCGCTAGAATGCGCGCTTGTCGCCAGCGAGGGCTGACGGCGCGGTGAGCCGATATAATCGTAGGCTTTTCCGGGTCGTTAGCTCAGTCGGTAGAGCAGCGGACTTTTAATCCGTTGGTCGCAGGTTCGAATCCTGCACGACCCACCAAGGCTCGCCCCGGCAGCGACACGAACACGGGCTCTTAGCTCAGTTGGTAGAGCAGCGGACTCTTAATCCGTTGGTCGTAGGTTCGAATCCTACAGGGCCCACCAAAATTCTTGGTTAGAAAACAAGGACTTAGCGCGAGCTAAGTCCTTTTTTCTTGGATGCATCGGACGGCTGCTGCGGGCGGTTGTGACGGATTTGTGCCGTAGTTCGGCGCACGCTCCCTGACGGCATACGTAGCGTGCTGTGCTTGCCCTCTCGCACGCATCGCATCGGGCCAACTCGTCCGGCAACGGTGCTGCAGTCGCGCCGCGAGGCTGGCCAACGCGTCCGCACTGTCCTGAGAAGTGTTCTTATCAGGACGTCATTTGGCGGCACTAAATTGTGGGTAACCGAGTTGGCGGCGATCACCAGCCATCTCGGCCCTTCATCAAGGGCGACGCGAACTCAGTGGCACGAGCCGCAACAGGTGCGAGTGGTTGCGGTGCCTGCGGGGTCCGCAACCGGTCGCACGACCGGCTCCGGCGTGTACCCGGCCCCGGCAATGGCGTCGCGAATCTGCTCGCCATCAGCGGCGGTCGGCTCGACGGTCACCAGGTGCTGGGCAAGGTCGATCGTGACCTTCGCAGCCTGATCGAGGTGCTTCACTGCCTTGGTGATGGCGCCGGCGCAGTGACCGCAGGTCATGTCGTTGACTTGAAAGGCGAGCATGAGGTGTTCCTTGGAATTGGTTGAGGGATCGCTGGGACTTTCAAGCCTCCCACCGTTGGAAGGTCAAGCGGGAACCGCATGCCCACGGGAGCGGACCGGATTCCTGAGGGCATGCTTGACCTTCCAACCATGGGAAGGATGAGAATGCCTGATCCGCGCAATGACAGGAGTCCGGCCATGAACATCGGTGAAGCCGCCAGCGCCTCGGGTGTCTCGGCCAAGATGATCCGGCACTACGAGAGCGTGGACCTGTTGCCGCCTGCCGCCCGCACCGAAGCGGGCTACCGGCAGTACACCGAGAAGGACGTGCACACGCTGCAGTTCATCCGGCGGTCCAGGGACCTCGGGTTCTCGATCGACGAGATCCGCGGCCTGCTGAGCCTCTGGCAGGACCGTCGCCGGCCCAGCCGGCAAGTCAAGGCCATGGCGCAGGCGCACATTGCCGAACTGGAGCAGAAGGCCCAGGAGATCCTCGCCATGAAGTCGACGCTCGAACACCTGGTGCACTGCTGCAGGGGCGACGACCGGCCTGACTGTCCGATTCTGGAGAACCTGGCAGAGCACAGCCAGGCCAGCGTGCCGGCAGTGGCCAGGCCCCGGGCCAGGCACGCCTTCGCGCAGCGATGAGCAACGTGGCGCCTCAGCGTGCGGCGATGCTTGTCGGTTGGATCGGCTAGAGTGCGCGCCATGCAGGTCTGGCTCCGGCTCCTGATCGTCTGGTTCGTCGCCATCGCGCTTCCCGTTCAGGGGATGGCGGGCGTGACCATGGCGCACTGCGCATCGAGCCACGAGCGTATGGTGGCCGCGGCGCAGGTGACCGCGCACCAGCATGCGGACCATGATGCCGGTGTCGCCCATCATCACGACAGCGATGCGTCGAATGGCACCGATTCGGCAGGTCACGCCAGGGCTGCCCAGGACCCGGTGAAGGCGGACAAGATGTCCAAGCTGGCCCAGTACAAGTGCAGTTCGTGCGCTTCATGCTGCGCCGGCTCGGCACTGCCCAGCGCGATGCCCCGCATCCCGCAAGTCGCAGCGGCACCGGCCGTCTTCGCCGAAGAAATGGTCAGCGTCGACGCCTTCGCGTCCGACGGCCCCGACCGACCACCCCGCACCTACCTCGTGTAACCGGTCTCCGATCGGCGTGCCTCGCACGCCTTCGGCGACCGGATCCGGTCACTCCTCGTCGTTCCGACGGGGAGATGCTGACTCCGACACGAGGACATCATGGTCGCTTCCCTCCTGCGCTGGCTGATGCCAGCCGCTCTCTGCGTCGTGGCTGGGGCTGCCGCCGCGCAGACCCCGCCGCCCGCAGCTGCCAAACCCGATCCGCTCGATCCCGGCGCGAGTGTGCCCACCGTGGCCTATGTGTCGGCATTCAGCCGCTACCGGCGCACCGCGGACGACAACGCCATCCCCTGGCGCGAGGCCAACGACACCGCCGCGCGAATCGGTGGCTGGCGCGTCTATGCCCGCGAGGCGCAGCAGCCCGACCCCGCCGCGTCGGCGCCCGCCGCAACGCCCGCCCAACCCGCCACCAAGGCCAAGCCCATGCCGCAAGGGCATGGCGGCCACAAGATGCCATGAAGACGATCGTGCTCACACCATCGCCCTGGGGCCCACCGGTGCTCAGGCCGCGCCTGCAGCTCACGCTCCTGCTCGCTGCGGCTGCCACGCTCGCCGGCTGTGCCTCCTTCAGCCCGGACGGTGGCTTCTCCACCGTCGAGCAGGCCGCCAGGGAGCGGCTCGGCAAGGAGGTCCGCTGGGCCCGCGCACCTGGCGACCAGGACGGCATCGACCAACGCGTGAGCGAACTGCTGGCAAAGCCGCTGTCCGCCGACGATGCGGTCCAAATCGCGCTGCTGAACAACCGTGGGCTGCAGGCCAGCTTCCAGGAACTGGGCATCACGGAAGCTGAAGTGGTTCAGGCTGGTCGCGTCCCGAACCCCGGTTTCAGCTTCAGTCGTCTGCGGCGCGGCGACGAGATCGAGCTGGAGCGCGGCATCCACTTCAACCTCGCGCGGCTGATCGCCATGCCGATGATCAGTGCCATGGAAGCGCGGCGCTTCGAGGCCACCAGGGGCATGGTCACGATGACCATGCTGTCGGTGGCGGCGGACACGCGCAAGGCCTGGGTCACCGCGCTGGCCGCGGAAGAGACGGTGCGCTACATGCGCCAGGTGAAGCAGGCCGCCGAGGCAAGCGCCGAGCTCGCACGCCGCATGGAACAGGTCGGCAACTTCAACAGGCTGCAGCGTGCGCGTGAGCAGAGCTTCTACGCCGATGCGGCCCTGAACCTGGCTCGCGCCGAGCAGGCCCAGCGTGCCACACGCGAACGCCTGACCAGGCTTCTCGGCCTGTGGGGTGCGCAGACTCGGTTCTTGCTCCCGGATCGACTCCCGGACCTGCCGCAGGACCTGGTCGACCGACCGGACATCGAGCGCGTGGCGCTGGCGCAGCGGCTGGACGTGCTGGGCGCCAAGCTCGAGGCTGAGCAGACCGCCCGCAACCTGGGTCTGACGAAGACCACGCGCTTCATCAACGTGCTCGAACTCGGCGCGGTACGAAACAGCTCCAACGAGGCGCCGACCCAACGCGGCTGGGAGATCGGTGTCGAGTTGCCGCTGTTCGACTGGGGTGGTGCCCGCGTGGCCCGTGCGGAAGGCGTCTACATGCAGGCCGTGCACCGTGCGGCCGAAGCGGCCATCAACGCGCGCTCGGAAGTCCGCGAAGCCTACGGCGCCTGGCGCTCCGCATACGACATCGCGCGCCACCACCAGGACGAGATCGTGCCGCTGCGCAAGCAAATCGCGGAGGAGAACGTGCTGCGCTACAACGGCATGTTGATCGGCGTCTTCGAACTGCTGGCCGACGCTCGCCAGCAGATCGCCAGCGTCAACGCCGCCATCGAAGCCAAGCGCGACTTCTGGCTCGCGCAGGCCGATCTCGACATGGCCCTCATCGGCAAACCCAGCCTCACGCCGTCCGCGGGCCCCGCTTCGGCGGCGGGCCCTGGCGCGGATGCCGGCCATTGAATCCAGGAAGAACAGACATGGTTTCCCGACGCAACTTCATCGGCGGCGCTGGCGCCGTCACGGCGGCTGTGACGGCCGCATCCGTCAGCAAGGTGGCGATGGCCGCGCTGCCCGAGCCCGTCATCCAGACCAAGGCCCACACCATGCCGCCCCTGGTGCCCAGCACCGGCCGGCCCTACAACCCGGTTGTCACGCTCAACGGCTGGACGCTGCCCTGGCGCGTGAACAACGGCGTCAAGGAGTTCCACCTGGTGGCCGAGCCCGTCGTGCGCGAGATGACGCCCGGCTTCAAGGCGCACCTGTGGGGCTACAACGGCCAGAGCCCGGGCCCGACGATCGAGGTCGTCGAGGGCGACCGCGTGCGCATCTTCGTCACCAACAAGCTGCCCGAGGTGACCAGCGTGCACTGGCACGGCCAGCGCCTGCCCAACGGCATGGACGGTGTCACCGGCCTCACCCAGAAGGGGATCGAGCCGGGCAAGACCTTCGTCTACGAGTTCGTCGCGCGCAGGCCCGGCACCTTCATGTACCACCCGCACGCCGACGAGATGGTGCAGATGGCGATGGGGATGATGGGGTTCTGGATCACGCACCCCAAGGAGAAGCACCCGCTGATCGACGAGGTCGACCGCGACTTCGTGTTCCTGCTCAACGCCTACGACATCGAGCCGGGCAGTGCGACGCCCAAGATCATGACGATGCTCGACTTCAACCTGTGGAGCTGGAACAGCCGCATCTTCCCGGGCATCGATCCGCTGGTAGTGCGCAAGAACGACAAGGTGCGTCTGCGCATCGGCAACCTGACGATGACCAACCACCCGATCCACCTGCACGGCCACGAGTTCACGGTGACCGGCACGGACGGCGGGCCGACCCCGAGGGGTTCGCGCTGGCCCGAGGTGACGACCGACATCGCGGTGGGCCAGATGCGGCAGGTCGAGTTCCTTGCCGACGAGGAAGGCGACTGGGCCTTCCACTGCCACAAGAGCCACCACACGATGAATGCGATGGGGCACAACGTGCCGACCATGATCGGCGTCGACCACCGCAGCGTGGTGCGGCAGATCACGCAGCTCGTGCCCGACTACATGGTGATGGGCGAGCGCGGCATGCACGACATGACCGAGATGGAGATGCCGCTGCCCGACAACACGGCCGCGATGATGACCGGTACCGGTCCGTTCGGCGCTGTCGGCATGGGCGGCATGTTCAGCGTCGTGAAGGTGCGCAAGGACCAGAAGCGCGGCGACTACAGCGACCCCGGCTGGTTCGCACACCCTGCTGGCACCGTCGCCTACGAATGGACCGGGACGCTGGCCGAGGCCCCTCGAGACACCCAGGCCGAGGGCATGGGGTCGATGAAGCCCATGGGCCGGCCGAAGACCGACGTGGAAGTCACTGTTCGCAAGCCGGCCGGTGGGCACGACGGCCACTGACTTCGATCCCAACCCCGCACATCCATCCATCGACAGGAAGACCATGAATCTCATCAAGATTGCAGCGTTGCTCCTAGCCATCGCGGTCTCCGCAGGTGCCTGGGCGCACGGCGACGAGGCGCACAAGATGACCGGTCCCGTTCGCAAGGAGCAGAAGGACTGGGGCATTGCCGGAGACGCCAGGTCCGTCAAGCGGACGATCCAGGTCGGCATGAGCGATGGGATGCGCTTCACGCCGGACGCGATCACCGTGCGCCGGGGCGAGACCGTGAAATTCGTCTTCCGCAACGAGGGCAAGCAGCTGCACGAGTTCGTGCTCGGCACGAAGAAGGAGCTCGAAGAGCACGCGGCGCTCATGCTGAAGTTTCCGAACATGGAGCACGACGAGCCGTACATGGCCCATGTCCCGGCCGGCAAGACCGCCGAGATCATCTGGACCTTCAACCGGCCAGGTGACTTCGACTTTGCCTGCCTGATCGCGGGCCACTACCAGGCGGGCATGGTCGGCAAGATCACCGTCTCCGCCAAGTAAAGCTCGTGCTGCGCCACGACAACCATTTTCTGACCACCCACTGCCTAGAAGGTACATCGACCATGAAGCCGCTCACCATCGCAACCCTGCTGATTGCACTCACGACGCCTGTCCTGGCGCAGCAGAAGGCCGAGGACCACTCGGTCCACCATCCCGCCGCAGCCGCGTCGGCCGCCGACATGACCGAGGGCGAGATCCGCAAGGTCGACAAGGACGCGAAGAAGCTCACCATCAAGCACGGCGAGATCAAGAACCTCGACATGCCCCCGATGACCATGGTCTTCCAGGTCAAGGACGCCAGCATGCTCGACGCGGTCAAGGTCGGCGACAAGGTCCGCTTCGGCGTCCAGAAGTCCGACACGGGCTTCGTGGTGACCGACATTCAGGCCGCGAAGTGAACCGCAGAGCCGTCGGCGGGGCACTTCGGCAGCGCGCCCCGGCAAGCATTTTGGCTGGCGCCGCGATCTGGCTTGGCGCGGGCGTCGTGCATGCAGAAGTCATCGACTTGCAGTGGCAGGATGGAAACCGCTTCGAGCGCAGCCTGACAGTCGCACCCGGCAAGTTTGCCGAGATCTGCGGTTCGCTGGATGCGGGACAGACCGTCAACTGGGCCTTCGAGGCCGATCGGGCAGTCAACTTCAACGTCCACTACCACGTCGACAAGGAGGTGCGGTATCCGGCGAAGAAGGACCAGGTCAAGCAACTCACGGGTGACCTGTCCGTGGACGCCAAGCAGGACTACTGCTGGATGTGGGTCAACAAGACCACATCGACTGCGAAGCTTTCCGTCACGCTCATGCGGAAGTAAAGTCCTTCGGGCAATCGGGTGTGCCCGTTGACGCTGATCAAGTGCGCTGCCGAACAGAGTTGTAGCCTGCAATGGCTCATATTCACTCGATGTCCGCCTTTCACTTCGACCGTCGCCAACTGCGTCGCACCGCCTGGGCGACGCTGGTAGTCTGGGTGTTGGCGATGGCGGCAGGCGTCGTCAACGCATGCGCGCTGACACCATCCGGTTCCGAAGAGCGCGCCACCGTGCAAGGCGGCATCGTCGTCCACGAAGCACATGTCGTTGCGCCGAGTTCTTCCGCCATCGAATCTCACCACGTGCAGTCAGAGACGGGCGGTCACCACGACCACGGACAGGATTCCGGCAAAGGAAGCTGCCTGAAATTCTGCGACGACGAGTCTTCGGCGATCGCGAAGGTCAAGCTGCCGTTCGTCGATCTCAGTGCGACCTTGCTTACCGCGGCCGCCCCGTGGAGCGCATTCGTCGCCGTCGGTGGTGCCGCCTTTCGGCAGTCGCTCCAGCGCCCCGGATCCCAGGGGCCGCCGCTGGTCATTCGCTTCCTGCGCCTGACCCTATAGACCTGGTTGCCTGGCCGCCGGCGGGACACGCTCCTGCGCCGGCGGGTTGCGCATTGCCGATCCGCTGGCGCTCCCCGCCACCCAGGACGGAACAAGCCTCTCAATCTGCGAGTTCCCGCTCGCGCCAATCCGTCAGGAGATCCACATGTCTTCCCTCAAGATCCTCGCAGCGCTCACGACTGTTGCCTTTGTCTCAGCCTGCGCCAGCCCGGGCGCTCCCAACGCGGCCAAGGCCGACGAGCACGCCGGCCACCACCCGGAAGCGTCCGCGGCGGCACCCGCCGCCTCGATGCCCGCAATGCAGGAGCGCATGAAGGCCATGCGCGAGATGCACGACAAGATGATGAACGCCAAGACACCCGCCGAGCGCCAGGCCTTGATGGCCGATCACATGAAGGCCATGCAGGACGGCATGGGCATGATGAAGGGAATGGGCGGCATGGGCGGCATGGGGGCCGGCATGGGCGATGGCAAGGGCATGCCTGCCGAGATGGCCAAGCGCCACCAGATGATGGAAGGCCGCATGGAGATGATGCAGATGATGATGGAAATGATGATGCAGCGGCTGCCGAATCCACCGTCGGCCAAGTGACGGTCGACGACACCGGAGATCGTCATGGGCACCCGCAGTACGTCGCCTTCGTGCGCATCCTGTTCGGCTACCTGCTGCAGTGGCCGACCGTGCTGACGCTGCTGATGTTCCCGGTGCTGCTGGTGGAGTACGGCAGGCTTGCCGTGACGGAGGAGTCGGAGACGCGGGCCTGCTTCGGCGCCGAGTTCGAGCGCTATGCGGCTCGAACAACTCGCTTCATCCCGCACGTCGGCTGCGCACAAGAAACTGCTTGACCTTCACATCATGGGAAGGTCTAACTTTGCTGGCAAGAACCCGGTGCCACTGCACGGTTGAACTACCCGGACCCCACAAGGAGCCCACCATGTCGACCGACCATCTCCATACCCCGACCACCTTCCTTGGGCCAACCCGCCCGGCGCGGGCCCTCTGGGTCGCTGGGGCAATGACAGCGTTGATCGCCGCCTTCTTCCTGTTGCGCGAGCACTGGGGGCATGTCGCTGGCTACTGGCCTTACCTGCTCCTGTTGGCCTGCCCGGTAATGCACCTGTTCCACGGGCATGGGGGCCACGGTGGCTATGGCCACCACGACGCGGGCACCGGTCGGTCGACGAACCGCGAGGCCTGAGACCATGGACATGAAATCGCACAGCGGCCACGACGGGCACGTCCATGGCGCGTCACCGGGCGCGGGCGACCACGCGCACCATCATCACTGGGCCCACGAAGGCCACGAAGGACATGTGCACGGGGCGGGGCACGATCATCACCACGCGCACCACGACGCCGCAGCACCTTCGGGAGCCCAGCCGCTGAAAGACCCGGTCTGTGGCATGACCGTCACCGCTCAGTCCGAGCACCGGACCGAGCATGAAAGGCGCCCGTATTATTTCTGCAGCGCGAAGTGCCTGGGCAAGTTCGCCGCCGACCCTGCGCGCTATGTGCAGCCGGAGGCGCCCGCTGCACACGCGCCCGCACCAGCCGAGGCTTCTCCCGGCGCAATCTACACCTGCCCGATGCACCCCGAGATCCGGCAGGACCACCCGGGCAACTGCCCAAAGTGCGGCATGACGCTTGAGCCGGTGCTGCCGGAGCTCGACGAGGCCGAGAACCCGGAACTGGTCGACTTCAAGCGCCGCTTCTGGTGGACGCTGCCGCTGACCATCGTGGTCATGGTCATGGCGATGTTCGGCCACCGCCTCGGCTGGTTCGACATGGCGCGGCAGAGCTGGATCGAGCTGGCGCTTACGCTGCCGATCGTGCTGTGGGCCGGCGCGCCGTTCTTCGTGCGCGGCGCGCAGTCGATTGCCAACCGCAGCCCCAACATGTGGACGCTGATCGGCCTGGGCACCGGCGCCGCCTTCGTCTACAGCGTGGTGGCCACCGTGGCGCCGCAGGTGTTCCCTGCCTCGTTCATTTCGATGGGCCGCGTCGCGGTGTACTTCGAGGCGGCGGCGGTGATCATCTCGCTGACGCTGCTCGGACAGATCCTGGAACTGAAGGCGCGTTCGCAGACCTCCGCGGCGATCAAGTCGTTGCTGGGCCTGGCACCCAAAACTGCTCGCCGCATAGCACCCGACGGCAGCGAGTCCGACGTGCCGCTCACGCACGTCCACGTGGGTGACCTGCTGCGAGTGCGCCCTGGCGAGAAGGTGCCGGTCGACGGTGTCGTGGTGGAAGGCAGCAGCGCGCTGGACGAGTCGATGCTGACCGGCGAGCCGCTGCCGGTGACCAAGCGGGTTGGCGACAAGCTGATCGGCGCGACGATGAACACCAGCGGCGCGCTGGTGATGCGCTCCGAGCACGTGGGCTCGGCAACGGTGCTCGCGCAGATCGTGCAGATGGTGGCGATGGCCCAGCGCTCGCGTGCGCCGATGCAGCGCATGGCCGACCAGGTGGCAGGCTATTTCGTTGTCGGCGTCGTTGGGATCGCGCTGTTGACCTTCTTCGCCTGGGGCTTCTTCGGACCGGAGCCGAGCTGGGTCTACGGCCTGATCAACGCGGTGGCGGTGCTGATCATCGCGTGCCCCTGTGCACTGGGCCTGGCCACGCCGATGTCGATCATGGTGGCCACCGGTCGCGGGGCGACCAGCGGCGTGCTGTTCCGAGACGCCGCGGCGATCGAGAACCTGCGTAAGATCGACACGCTCATCGTCGACAAGACCGGCACGCTGACCGAAGGTCGGCCGAGCTTCGAGCGCGCGGTGCCGGCGGCAGGAAGCACCGAGGACGAGGTGCTGCGCCTGGCGGCGAGCCTGGACCAGGGCAGCGAACACCCGCTGGCGGCCGCCATCGTGTCTGCGGCGCGGGAGCGAGGCCTGTCGCTGGAGAAGCCCGAGCAATTCGATTCCGAGTCCGGCATCGGCGTGCGCGGGACCGTGGGTGGTCGATCGCTGGCGCTCGGCAACACCGCACTGATGGCGCAGCTCGGTGTCGACGTGGCGCCGCTCGCGCCGCAGGCTGAGGCGCTGCGCGCCCAGGGCGCGAGCGTCATGCACCTGGCGGTCGATGCGAAGCTGGCGGGCCTGCTGGCCGTGTCGGACCCGATCAAGGCGACGACGCCCGACGCGCTGAAGTCGCTGCGCGCGGCGGGCCTGCGGGTGGTGATGGCAACCGGCGACGGGCTGACGACCGCACGCGCGGTCGGCCAGCGCCTGGGCATCGACGAGGTTCACGGCGAGGTCAAGCCAGCCGACAAGCTGGAACTCGTCGCCAGGCTGCAGGCCGAGGGCAAGCGGGTGGCCATGGCCGGCGACGGCATCAACGATGCGCCGGCGCTGGCACGCGCCGACGTGGGCATCGCGATGGGCACGGGGACCGACGTGGCGATGAACAGCGCCCAGCTGACCCTCGTGAAGGGCGACCTGCGCGGCATCGCGACCGCGCGGGCCCTGTCGGTGGCCACCGTCGCGAACATGAAGCAGAACCTCGGCTTCGCTTTCGTCTACAACGCGCTGGGTGTGCCGCTTGCGGCCGGGGTGCTGTTCCCGTTCACCGGCTGGCTGCTCTCGCCGATGATCGCGGCGCTCGCGATGAGCCTGAGCTCGGCGTCGGTGATCACCAACGCGCTGCGGCTGCGTAAGGCGACGCTGCTGCAGGACTGAGTGCCGGACGGAGACCGTGGACGTCGTCGCGCACACACTCTGGGCCGCGGCCGGCGCCGCGCTGGTGCATCGCCGCAGGCGGCTGTCGCGGTCGACGGTGGTCGCCACGCTGGTCCTGGCGGCGCTGCCCGACGTGTTGCACCTGCTGCCCATCGCGGGGTGGTGGCTGTTCGGCGAGGGCTCCTTTGCCGCGGTGCGTGGCTACGCGGTGGCGATCCCGGGCCAGGAGCCGGGCCTGCCGCCGCTGGTCCAGCTGTGGTCGCACCACCTGCACTGCGTGATGCACAGCGCACCGATCGCCGCGCTGGCAACCCTGTTGGTCTGGGGCGTGCGGCGGTCGCTCTGGTTCTCGCTGCTGGGCTGGTGGTCGCACATCGTCATCGACATGTTCACCCATTCGGCCGACTACTACGCCGTACCGGTGCTCTATCCGTTCACCGAGCGCGGCTTCGACGGCATCGCGTGGACGACGCCGTGGTTCATGGTGGCCAACTACCTGGCGCTCGCGGCGGTCGGCGCATGGCTGTTGGCCAGCCGGAGGCCCGCTGATGGACGCTGATGTGCGGTTTCCGCTGCATCACCGCTGCGAAGCGCTGCTGGCCGTGGACTCGGCGTGCCTGTTCGCGCACCTTGACGACCATCGCCGCCTGTCCAGCCGCATCGAGCATCCGGCGATGCTGACGTCAGGCGCGTCAATGCGCGTCGAGACCGATGGTCGCAACGGGCAGGCACTGGGCTTGGTGAACCGAATGACAGGACGCGTGCTCGGCCTGCGGCTTTCGCTGGTGGAGGTCGTCACCGCGGACGAGCCATCGCGGCAGGAGGCCTGGGAGGCCGTCGGCGAGCCGCGCCTGCTGGTCATCTGCAGGATGGGACTCGAGATCGAGCGTGTCCCGGGCGCCTCCTGCAGCGCCGCGCCGGCACGCGGTCAGTCGCTACACTGAAGGCGCTCATGCTGCGTCGACACCGTTTCCGGCTCCCCACCACGTTGTTCGTGGTTCTATCGCTGCTGTTCTCGCAGCTGGCGCTGGCGCTGTACGTCTGCCCGCAGCAGTCGAATGCCGAGGCGATGGTCGCCATGATGGAAGCCGGCCAGCCCTGCGAGGGCATGGATCCCGACCAGCCGGTCCTGTGCCATCAGCACGCAGCCGACCCGGCGAAGACCTTCGAAGCGGTCAAGCTGCCCGCGGCAGCCCAGCCGGCGGTGGTGCAGGTGCTCGAACTGCCCCTCGTGCTCGAGGCCCAGGCGCTGCGCGCCGTCCCCCCGACGGCGACTTCCGAGGCGCAACCGCCTCCGGACCCCATCTTCCTGTCCACGCTCAGACTCCGGGTCTGACCCGCTCCGTCGATTGACCGGTGCTGGCGCGGCGTGTCCGCTCGCCAGCCGCCTTCCGTCCGTCCTCGGAGTGACCCATGTCCACCCCCATCCTGCGTGCAGCCGTCATGGCTGCCGCCTGGCTCCCGGCGCTTGGCGCCGTCGCCGCACCGCTGAGCCTGGAGCAGGCGGTCGAACTGGCCGTCCAGCGTTCACAGATGACGCAATCCGCGCGCGCGAGCGCGATGAGCGCCTCCCAGATGGCGCGGGCCGCCGGCCAGCAGCCCGACCCGGTGCTCACGTTGGGCATCGACAACCTCCCGGCGACTGGCCGCAGCCGGTTCAGCACGAGCGCCGAGGAAATGACCATGAAGCGCATCGGCATCGCTCAGGAGTGGGTCTCCGTCGAGAAGCGCGCTGCACGCGAAGCGGCGGCGCAGGCGCTGGCCGGGCGCGAGACGGTGATGGAGAAGGTCGCCGCCGCCGACGCGCGCCTGCAATCGGCCTTGGCGTACATCGAGGCCTACTACGCTGGTGAAGCGGCCCGGCTTACCGCGCTCAATGAGCGGCATGCGCGGGAGGAATTGGCGGCGGGCAAGGGACGCCTGGCCACTGTGTCGGGCAGCAGTGCCGAGGTGCTCGGCCTGGCGAGCGCTCTGGGCGCCGCCGAGGACGAGTCCGCGGACCTGTTGCAGCAGAAGGGCGGCTTCATGGCCGCGCTGCAGCGCTGGACCGGCGTGCCGGGCGACGAACTGTCTGAGCCCCGGCTTGCGGTCGCACCTTCCCAGGAGGGCTTCGTCGCGGCACACCCCTTGGTGGTCGCGCGGCAACGCGACATCGACTTGGGCCGCCAGGAGGTCGAGGTCGCGCGCCTCAACCGCAAGCCGAACTGGAGCTACGAGGTTTCGTATGGCCAGCGGGTGGGTCGGCCGGACCTGGTGTCGATCGGCGTCAGCATCCCGCTGCCCGTTGCGACCGATGCGCGGCAGGACCGCGAGACGGCCGCGAAGCGGGCGCTGGTGGACAAGGCCGAGGCCGACACCGAAGAGGCCCGGCGTGCAGCCGCGGGCGAGTACGCAGCGCTGGCGAACGACGCCCGACGCCTGCAGGAACGCATCGAGCGCCTGCAGGCCGCGGTCGTCGAGCCGCTGAGGCAGCGCACCGCTGCCACGCTCGCGGCCTACCGCTCCAATCAGGCGAGCCTCGTGATGCTGTTCGAGGCCCGTCATGCGGAGGTCGAGGCACAACGCAAGGTCCTGAACCTCCGGCGCGATCTCGCCAAGGTCCAGACCCAGCTCAACTTCAAGCCGATTGCCCAGGGAGCCCTGCAATGAGCCGCGTCCAGATTTCTGTCATTGCCGCGGTCGTGGCGCTTCTGGTCGGCGGCGGGGCGTTCTACCTCGGCCGTGCGACGTCGGGCGCGCACGGCGTGGCCCAGGCCGCTGCACCGGACGCCACGGCGTCTGTGACCAGCGAACGCAAGGTCCTCTACTGGCACGACCCGATGGTGCCGGGCCAGCGCTTCGACAAGCCGGGCAAGTCGCCGTTCATGGACATGCAGCTGCAGCCGGTCTACGCCGACGAAGCAAGCAACTCGGGCGTGAAGGTCAGCCCGCAGGTTCAGCAGAACCTGGGCATTCGCACCGCCGTGGTGAAGAAGGCGGAGCTCAGTTCATCCTTCGACGCGGTCGGCGCCGTGCAGTTCGACGAGCGCCTTAGCGTCGCCATACAGACTCGCACGGCCGGCTTTCTGGAGCGACTCGCCGTTCGCGCACCGATGGAGCGAGTAGCCAAGGGGCAGGTGCTCGGCACGGTCTTCGCCCCGGAGTGGCTCGGGCCCTTGAACGAGATCGTGGCGCTCCAGCGAGCCGGTGCAGCCGCTGAGCTGATCGCTGCCGCGCGCGAGCGCACACGGGCGATGTCCATCCCCGCGGACCTGCTGCGCCAGGCCGAGGAAGGTGGCGTAGCGCAGGCGCGCTACACGCTGACCGCGCCCGTCGGCGGTGTCATCGCCGAACTCGGCGCGCGTGAAGGCGTGGCGGTGTCTCCGGGCATGACGCTGTTCCGCATCGCCGGCCTCGAACGCGTCTGGGCCGTGGCCGAAGTACCTGAAGCGCAGGCCGTGCGGCTCATGCGTGGCCAGAAAGTGACGGCCGTGCTGCAGGCCGACCCGAGCCAGACGTTCACCGGCACGATGCAGGAGATCCTGCCCCAGGTCAGCGCGACCACTCGCACGCTGCAGGCCCGGTTCGAGGTCGACAACAAGGGCGGGCGGCTGGTGCCGGGGATGCTGCTTCGCCTGCAGATCGCCGGACCGACGGCTTCCCGGCTCGTGATTCCTGCCGAGGCGGTGATCCGCACCGGGACGCGCGCGGTGGCCATCGTCCGCCTGGACAACGGGTCCTTCGAACCGCGCGAGGTGAAGCTGGGCGTCGACCTCGGGGACCAGCTCGAGGTGCTGGAGGGCCTCCAGGAAGGCGATCAGGTGGTGGCCAGCGGGCAGTTCCTCGTCGACTCGGAAGCCCGTCTTCGCTCGGTGCTCGGCAGCCTGGCGGTGGCGTCGCCTGCATCGGCACCGGCTTCGGCCGCCGCGCCGACGAGCTACTCGACGCAGGGCAAGGTGGACGGCATCGACGCCGACAGCATCACCATCACGCACGGCGCCATTGCCGAGCTCAAGTGGCCGCCGATGACGATGCCGTTCAGCAAGCCGAGCCCGACGGCCTTCGCGGACGTGAAGGTCGGCGACACCGTGCACTTCGAGTTCCGCAAGAAGGGCGACGAGTACGAGCTGGTGTCGGTGCACCGGATGGGAGGCGCCAAGTGATCGCCGCGCTGATCCGCTGGTCGGTCGCCAACCGCTTCCTGGTGCTCATCGCGACCGCCTTCGTCGTCGTCGCGTCGCTCTTCTCGGTGGTGAACACGCCGGTGGACGCGCTGCCCGACCTGTCGGACACGCAGGTCATCGTGCGCACCAGCTACCCGGGCAAGCCGCCGCAGGTGGTCGAGGACCTGGTCACCTATCCGCTGACGACGACCATGCTCAGCGTCCCCGGCGCGAAGACGGTGCGGGGCTACTCCTTCTTCGGCGACTCCTTCGTCTACATCCTCTTCGACGACAAGACCGATCCGTACTGGGCCCGCTCGCGCGTGGTCGAGTACCTGAACCAGGTGCAGAGCCGTCTGCCGGCGGGCGCCACTGCGGCGCTCGGGCCCGATGCCA
The DNA here is from genome assembly GCF_004011805.1 of Piscinibacter defluvii. Taxonomy (GTDB): domain Bacteria; phylum Pseudomonadota; class Gammaproteobacteria; order Burkholderiales; family Burkholderiaceae_C; genus Piscinibacter; species Piscinibacter defluvii. Next base: position 7,102 of record NZ_ML137200.1, on the reverse strand, counting down.
CCGGCGTGGGCTGGGTCTACGAATACGCGCTCGTCGACCGCACCGGCAAGACCGACATCGGGCAGCTGCGGGCGCTCAACGACTGGTTCCTCAGGTTCGAGCTGAAGACGGTGCCCGACGTGGCCGAGGTCGCCAGCATCGGCGGCATGGTGCGCCAGTACCAGGTCGTACTCGATCCGGACCGCATGCGCCAGCTCGGTGTCACGCAGGGCATGGTGATGGAGGCGCTGCGCAAGGCGAACCAGTCCTCGGGCGGCTCGGTGGTCGAACTGGCCGAGGCCGAGTACATGGTGCGCTCCAGCGGTTTCCTCAAGTCGCTCGACGACTTCCGGGGTATCCCGATCGCCGTCTCGGGTGCCACGCCGGTGCTGCTGCGCGACGTCGCCTTCGTGCAGGTGGGTCCAGAGATGCGACGCGGCATTGCCGAGCTCGATGGCGAAGGCGAAGTGGCCGGCGGCGTGGTGGTGATGCGTTCGGGCAAGAACGCACGGGCGACCATCGCCGGCATCAAGGCCCGGTTCGCGCAGCTGAAGCCGAGCCTGCCGGCCGGCGTGGAGGTGGTCGAGACCTACGACCGCTCGAAGCTCATCGACCGCTCGATCGACAACCTCAAGCTCAAGCTCACCGAGGAGTTCATCGCGGTAGCGCTGGTGTGCGCGGTGTTCTTGTTCCACCTGCGCTCGGCGCTCGTCGCCGTCGTCTCGCTGCCGATCGCCGTCGGCATCGCGTTCATCGTGATGCACGCGCAGGGGCTGAATGCGAACATCCTCAGCCTGGCCGGCATCGCGCTGGCGTGCGGCGCGGCCCTGGACGGGGTGGTGGTGCTGCTGGAGGCGACACACAAGCACATCGAGGCGTTCGAGCACCGGCATGGACGGCTGCCGACTGTTCAGGAGCGATGGGCCCTGGTCACCGAGGCCTCGGTCGAGGTCGGGCCAGCGCTCTTCTTCTCGCTGCTGGTGATCACGCTGTCGTTCCTGCCGGTGTTCACGCTCGAGGCCCAGGAGGGGCGGCTGTTCTCGCCGCTGGCATTCACGAAGACGTACACGATGGCCGCCGCCGCGGCGCTCTCGGTCACGCTGGTGCCGGTGCTGATGGGGCTGCTGGTGCGCGGGCGCATCCCGCACGAGGCGGCCAACCCGCTCAACCGGTTCCTGATGCGGCTGTACCGCCCGGCGCTGGAGGCGGTGCTCCGATTTCCCGTCGCCACGCTCGTGATGGCCACCGTGGTGCTGGCGCTGACGGCCATCCCGGTGATGCGACTGGGCGGCGAGTTCATGCCGCCGCTGGATGAAGGGGACCTGCTGTACATGCCGTCGGCGCTGCCGGGGCTGTCGGTCTCCAAGGCCACGGAACTGCTGCAGCAGACCGACCGGCTCATCAAGACGGTGCCTGAGGTCGAGCGCGTGTTCGGCAAGGCCGGCCGCGCGGACAGCGCCACCGACCCGGCGCCGTTGGAGATGTTCGAGACCACGATCCAGTTCAAGCCGCGCGAGCAATGGCGGCCGGGCATGACGCCCGACAGGCTGGTCGAGGAACTCGACCGGGCGGTGAAGGTGCCGGGTCTGTCCAACATCTGGGTGCCGCCGATCCGCAACCGCATCGACATGCTGGCGACCGGCATCAAGAGCCCGGTGGGCATCAAGGTGGCCGGAACCGATCTCGCCACCATCGATCGCTTGGCGACGCGCATCGAGTCGGTGGTGAAGGAGGTGCCCGGCGTCTCGTCGGCGCTCGCCGAGCGGCTGACCGGTGGCCGCTACATCGACGTCGATGTGGACCGGGCGGCCGCCGCACGCTTTGGCCTGTCGGTGGCCGACGTGCAGGCCATCGTCGCCACTGCCATCGGCGGCGAGAACGTAGGCGAGGTGGTCAGCGGCCGCGAGCGGTTCCCGATCAACGTGCGCTACCCGCGCGAGATCCGCGACTCGCTCGAACGGCTGCGCACGCTGCCGTTCGTGACCGACAAGGGGGCACAGCTGCTGCTGCAGGACGTGGCCCGGGTGCGGCTGGAGGAGGGGCCGCCGATGCTGCGCAGCGAGAACGCCCGCCTGTCCGGCTGGGTCTACGTGGATGTGCGGGGCCGGGACCTGCGCTCGGTCGTGCGCGACATGCAGGCCGTCGTGTCCCGCGACGTCGCGATGCCGGCTGGCTATGCGATCTCGTGGTCCGGGCAGTTCGAGTACCTGGAGCGGGCGACTCAGCGCATGAAGGTCGTCGTGCCGGCGACGCTGGCGGTCATCTTCGTGCTTCTGTACCTGCTGTTCCGCAATGCGACCGACGCCGTGCTGGTGATGGCGGCAGTGCCGTTCTCGCTGGTCGGCGGGTTCTGGCTCGTCTGGCTGCTCGGACACTCGATTTCTGTCGCCACGGCCGTGGGTTTCATCGCGCTGGCGGGCGTGGCTGCCGAGTTCGGCGTGGTGATGCTGGTCTACCTGGAGAACGCGCTCAAGCGCCGGCTGGCGGCCGGCGATCCGGACGACGAGAACACGCTGCTCGCCGCCATCCGGGAGGGCGCGGTGCTGCGCGTGCGACCGAAGGCAATGACGGTGGCGATCGTGATGGCCGGCCTGGTGCCGATGATGTGGGGCCACGGCACGGGTTCGGAAATCATGGCGCGCATCGCCGCGCCGATGGTGGGCGGCATGGTCACCGCCCCGCTGCTGAGCATGCTGGTCGTGCCGGCCGCGTGGTACCTGATCCACCGGCGGCGCTTGCGCCGGTCCATCTCGGACGGGCTCGCCGCACTACCAATGGCCCAACCCACCCGGTAGGAGAGCTTCATGAACACGATCCCTGTCCTCTGTCTCACTGTCGCGCTGGGTCTGGGTGCTGGCCCTGCCGCAGCGCAGGCAACGCCGCGCCCGCCGACCGCCGCGTCGACGCCCGCAATGCCGCTCGTACAGGGCGAGGTCCGCAAGGTCGATGTGGCCAAGGGCCTCGTCGTGCTGCGCCACGGCGACATGCCGAACCTGGCCATGCCGCCGATGACCATGGGCTTCGATGTCGCCGATCCCCGGATGCTCGATGGCCTGAAGGTGGGCGACAAGGTCCGCTTTCAGGCACAAGTCATTCGAGGAAAAGCTACTGTGACCGAGTTGAAGCGCGAGGCCGCGCGCTGACTGCGTTGTCGATGCAAGGATGGGTACGACGAATCCGTCCTTGACTTGGGACTGCTGCGATGTCCAAGGGCGATTCGCCCGTTGCGTACGCGTATCGTGCCCGTGACCCGACATACCGACGGTCGCGGCCCGGACTACACTATGAATCGGAACGAGGCCCGAACATGATGATGGCCATGCCTGCGAGGCTGACCGCGACACCGACCCAGTCGGTCGTCGTCGGTTTCACCTTGTCGACCAGCATCAGCCAGAGCAGCGCCACGCCAACGTAGACCCCGCCGTAGGCCGCATAGACCCGACCCGCCGCTGTCGGGTGAAGCGTCAACAGCCACGCGAACAGCCCGAGGCTCGCTGCTGCTGGCAGGAGCAGCCATGCCGAGCGTCCCTCCTTCAGCCAGAGGTAGGGCAAGTAGCAGCCCACGATCTCGGCCACGGCGGTGACGACGAACAGGAGAAGGGTCTTGAAGGCGTCCATGCGTCGATTGTCGATTCCGGCTTGACCCTCAAGTGACTTGAGGTCCTACGGTCGCGGTGTGGGCGGCTTGCCCCGGCATCGGAGACGGTCGGATGAGACCTTGGAAGGCTGTTCTGGGCATCGGCGCCGCTTGCGTCGCCTGCTGCGCGATACCGCTCGTCGGCGGCGTCGCTGCGCTGACCGCCGGCACGGCGGCCCTGGCGGCAGCGGGCTCGGCGCTGCTGGCGTGCGCCGACGAGTTGGCACCGTTCGGGACGGGCCTGCTCGCCCTGGCCGGGGCACGCACTGCCGCAGGTGGTGGGGCCGTTGCCTCGCAGGTCCTGTGGCTGCAACCACGGGGCGTGTGGGTGACCTACGAGGGCGCCATGAGCGCACGTCTGTCCATCGGCTTGGTGGCCCGCCGCACAGGGGCCACGGTGCCAACCGTTCGGTATGTCGCGCTTTGCGTGCCTTTGGGTTCCAGCTGAATGCCCGCGATGCCGTCTTGCGAGCAATGTGCTGTCCGCATCCGCTAAACTCTAAGCGTGCGACGTCTGTTCCTCCTCTTTCTGTTGGCCGTTCTGCCGCTCCAGTTTGCCTGGGGTGCGGCAGCGACCTACTGCGGCCACGAGCAGGTTCCGAGTTCAGGGCACTTCGGGCACCACAGCCATCAGCACCAGGCGAAGGCTGAGTCCGATTCAGGCTCCGCCGCCAAGAAATCCTCGGTGCCCGCAGACGACCTGGACTGTGCGTTTTGCCACCTTGGTTGCGTGCAACCCTGTGCCAGTCAGACCGCTTCGGTTGCTGCGATCCAGTCCTCCGTCCTGGCTCTGACCACGCTTCTTCTTCTGGATTCCGGTCGCCCCGGCCGGATCGAACGTCCCAAATGGT
>NZ_ML137200.1:0-2625 GCF_004011805.1 Piscinibacter defluvii | reverse complement strand
GAATTCTTCCGCTTTGTTGTTCATTGCAACCTGGAGAATTCGATGCGAACGAAGTCGCTGGCCCTTGCCGGTGCCCTGCTCTGCTTGTCCAACATCGGGCAGGCGCAAGTCCCGGCGCAACAGCCTGGCGTCCTCGCCCCCGAAGCCGCACCGACTCAGGCGCAGCAGCGTCTGAGCCTCACGGAAGCGCTTGCGCTGGCCGAGGCGGCAAGCCCGACCCTGCGCTTGAAGATGGCCGAACTGTCGGCGGCCGAAGGGCAGCGGGCCGACGCGGGCGCGTGGCTCTACAACAACCCGCAGTTGTCCGTCGACCAGACGCGACGATCGGTGCCCTCGACCACCGGGTCGGAACGCCGCAGTGAGTGGGGTGCGGGTCTGTCCCAGACCTTCGAGGTGGGCGGCCAGCCGTCTTACCGTCGCGAGGCCACCAGTGCTGCGCTGGCCGCCCTGCGGCTGGAGATCGCCGAAGTCCGTCGCCGCGTTCGTGCAGACGTGGCCGAGCGACACACGCGCGTGCTCGCGCTGCAGCAGCGGGCCGACATGGAGACGCAGGCACTGACGCTCTTCAATGACACGGCCGCCGCGGTGCAGCGAAGACGGCAGGCGGGTGAGGACACGCGGCTCGACGCCAACGTCGCTCGCGTCGAGGCCGAGCGCGCGCGCAATCAGCTGGCCCAGATTCAAGAGCAACTGCTCGAGGCACGCGCCGAGTTGGCCAGGCAATTGCAACTGCCGCCCGAGAGCCTGCCGAAGGCGACAGGTGAACTCTCGGCGCAGCGACCCGGCTACTCCCTCAACGCCCTGCTTGCGAGTGCCGACAACCAGCCTCGCGCCGGCGCGCTGGCCGCGCGCGAGACCAGTGCCGCCGCAAGGCTGAAGCTCGAACGGGCCAGCACCTACCCGGACGTCACCGTGGGGCTGAACGTCGGTCGCGAGGGGCCCGGGGCGGCGCGCGAACGATTGACGACCTTGACCCTGTCCGTGCCCTTGCCGCTGTTCAAGCGCAATTCCACAGGCATCGGCGCAGCCCAGACCGAGCTCACGCAGGTACAGATCGAGCGGCAGACGGCGCAGCGCGATGCCCGAGCAAGCGTCAGTTCGCTGTGGACGCGGCTGGCCAGCCTCGAGGATCGGATTCGCCGGCTGCAGGAGTCCGTGCTCCCTGCCCTGGCGGACAACCAGCAACTCTCCGTCAAGTCGCAACAAGCGGGACAGATCGGCCTGCTCGAACTGATCGTCGTCAGCCGGCAATCCCTGGATGCCAGGCGCGACCTGATCGACGCGCTCGCCGACTACCAGAGCACCCGCATTGCCCTCGAACTCGCAGCCGGCTGGCCGCAAGAAGGAACCCAACCATGAAGAACTCGAAACCGCACGGCTCGTCCACGTCGCTGGTGCTGACGACGCTGGCCCTCGCTCTGGCAGTCGCCCTGTCCGCCTGTGGCGGCGGCGAGAAGTCCGCCGAGGCCAAGTCCGCCGAGAAGGCCGCTTCCGCTCCCGAGGGAGGGCACAAGGAGGAAGGCGGCCTGAAGCTTTCGGCCGAAGACGCGCAGCGTGCCGGCATCAAGCTCGAGAAGCTCGCTGAGCAGGGCTTCGCCGACACGGTGACCGTCACCGCGACGATCCGTCCGAACCAGGACCGCGTGGCCCGCGTGGCTCCGCGCGTCGAAGGGCGCATCGTGCAAGTCACGGCGAAGCTGGGTGACACCGTCAAGGCCGGTCAGGTGCTGGCTGTCCTCGACAGCGTGGCCCTTGGCGAAGCACAGTCCGCCCTCGAGCGGGCGCGATCGGCACAGCGCGTCGCGCAGGCCGACTACGCCCGCGCGGAGTCGCTGGCCAAGGACGAGATCATCCCGCAGCGCGAACTCCTGCGCGCGAAGTCATCGCTGGAGACGGCAAACGCCGACCTCCACGCCGCAGAAGACAAGTTGCGTCTGTTGGGAGGTACAGCGTCGCACACCGAACGCGCCGCATCGACGTTCGCCCTCACCGCTCCGCTGGGCGGAACGGTGGTCCAGAAGAAGGCCACGATTGGCGAACTGGGTTCACCGGCGGAGCCGCTGTTCTCCGTGGCCGATCTCTCGACGGTCTGGATCGAGGCCGATCTCACCGAGGACAAGCTCGCGCGCGTGAAGGTCGGCGCCGCGGCAATGGTCACCGTCAATGCCTACCCGAACGAGCGCTTCTCCGGTCGCGTGACCTACGTCGCCAGCATGCTCGACAAGGACAGCCGCACGACTCCCGCTCGCATCGAGGTCTCCAACAAAGACGGCCGGCTCAAGCCGGAGATGTTCGCAAGCGCCACGATCGAGACCGGTGCGGCGCGTGCGCCGGCGCTGTCGGTGCCCAGCGCGGCGATTCTGCTGCTGCAAGGGCAGCCCACGGTGTTCGTGGCAGAAGGCGGCGGCTTCGAGCCGCGGGCCATCGAACCCGGGGACAAGGTCGGCGGACGCACGGTGATAAGGGCTGGAGTCAAGGCCGGTGAGCAGGTGGTTGCCGAAGGGGCGTATGCCCTGAAGGCGCGGCTGCTGAAGTCGCAAATCGGCGAAGGCCACTGAGAAAGATTACCCATCATGCTCAACGCCATTGTCGATGCCTCGCTTCGATACAAGGTCCTGGTCATCG
>NZ_RCHJ01000017.1 GCF_004011805.1 Piscinibacter defluvii | reverse complement strand
CGCTGGCCAGACTGCGAACTCGGCATGTCCAGGTTCTCGGCATAGTGGATCTCATGCCGTGATCGGCATGAGATCCAGACCTTCTCGCCGCCGCTCATCGCCGTGACGCTCTTGTCCTCGCCCGACTCTGCGTCGTAGACGCGGATGTCGAAGCCCTCGCGCTGCTCGCCCTTGGCCGTCTCCTGCAGGGTCTCGATGGCCACCGTGAAGCGCGGGCCATAGCAGGCCAGCAGCAGATCGTTCACCAGGCCGGACAAGGTCGGCCCCGCATCGTCGATGGCCAGCGCGATCAGGCCATCGTTGCCCATGCAGCGGGCGAACAGCAGCCAGTTCGCGAGTTCCTGCTCCACCCGTGCCGTGCGGGCCGCGGCTGCGTCACGCCTCCGGCCATGCTCCTTCATCTGGGCCGACAGGTCGGCAAGCGCCTGCGCGTCGCGGACAGCGGCCAGATGCGAGCGTTCCGCCTCGTCCAGGACACCCTGCCAGCGCCCCACCTGGGCTCGGGCCTGTTCGAGCCGCGCAGCATCCGGCGGTGACGGCAGCGCATTGATCGCAGCCTGGAGTCGGTGGATGGCCGCCTGGGTCTGAGCTTCCAGCAGCGAGACACGCTCGGCAACGCGCATCCGGCTGGCGATGATCTGCTGGCGCTCGGCCGCTTCGGAGTCGGTGTCGATCGCGATGTCCGCCCCGGCCGACGGGTCTGGGGCGGGGGGAAGAGCGGCGAGTTCGACCTCCGCTTCGACAAGACCCGCGCGCGCCTGGCGCATCTCCGCCCCGCGCGCAGCCAAGGCGGCATAGGCCGTCTGACGGGCCAGGGCTCGCCTCGACTGGCACTCGGCCCGGCTCAGGCTCTGCGGTGTGCCGCCGTTGAGGTTCACCGCCTCTTGCAAGGCTTGCAGTTCAAGCCGAAGACCGTCACGTTCCGCAGCGAGTTGACGGATGCGCTGCAGGGCGCTCGGCGCCAGCGCGGCCGCTTCGCGCGCGTCCGACAACAGGGTGCATTGGCCCTGCATGGGCATGCCGCTGCACGGCACGCGGTTGCTCAGGGCCAACCGGCGGCTCAGGTCCTCCGCCTGGAGCGCGGCCTGCCCCGCCTCGCGCTCGAGCGATGCCAGCCGCTGCCCGAGCCCTGCGACGGCATCGTGACGACGCGCAAGATCCTGGACGGCATCGCGAAGCGCCAGCACGCGGTCCTCGCGGCGACGCACCACCTCTGTCGCCAGCGGCAGACGGCGGCCGGCTCGAGCCACCACGGCCTCGTCCGCCAGCACCCGCTGCAGGGACCGGATGCGGGCCTCCAGTCGTTCGCGCTGCGCCCTGGCCTGCGCGACACGCTGCGCCACACGACCGTCGAGCTGTGCGAGCCGATCCGTTGCCTCCCGATCCTGCGCGCGCAGGTCCTGCAGGGTGCGATCACCCACGGCACGTGCGCCGGCCAGTTCCTCCATCAACTGCGCTCGCCGGCTCTCGACAGCCTTCGCCTGCACGTGCAGGGCCGTGAATGACGCCTCGTGCGTTCGCGCAGCCTCCAGTTGTTCGTGGGCTGCCTGCCGGCTGGCGTGCGCCGCCTTGACCCTCTCGTCCGCGCCCTGCCATCGACGGGCGTCATCCTCCAACCGCTGGCGCTCGGCATCGAACGCGGTCGATTCAGCGCGCAACGCCGCCAGCGCCGCCTTCAGCTGCCGCGCCGTCTCGCCCGCCTTCTGACCGAGCGCGCGGATGTCCTCCTGCCCCAGCAGATCGGCCAGCAGGACCTTGATCTCGCCGTTGCGGTAGGTGCTGAGCTGCCGCTTCCCTTGTGCCGAGAAGACCGAGGTAAAGAAGGTGTCCGCCGGCCCGCAGATGGCCTCGACGCATCGCGCATAGGTCTCGACCTTGCCATCGGAGACGGTGCCATCGGACAGCGCGGCGGGAGACCATGTGCCGGCTTCATCCAGCGTCAGCAGGTAGCCCTCGGTCCTGCGGCGGCTCGCGGTGCGGCCGTTCATGCGGATGACCACCTGCGACCGATAGCAGCGCCCGGCGTGCGCCCAGTGCAGGTCCTTCTCGTTCTCGGGCAGACAGACCTGGTCGTAGTACGAGAAACCGCCCGGCCCGGCCTGCGCCGCCCGCGACGGCATGGTCAGGTAGGGATGGAAGGTTGCATTCGCAACTGTCAACGTCCTTGGATTGATCAGCGGCGCCGCCTACAGTGATCTCACACCCGGGCAGCCCATGCCTCTTTCAGAGGCGAGTAGCCCGCCGCGTCCCGCGTTTTGAGTCAACCCTGCCGGAGATTGTGGCAATGGTCGCGCGCCGCCAACGTAGATCGTTCAGTGCCTCGACGTTGACAAGGCTTCGCCAGATGCCGGCGTGCGACGCGCTCGAGCTGCTGTCCGCCCATGTCAAGTCTGACCCGACGTATCGGCCGGTCAAGGACGATCAGAGCCAGCGCTGGCACCTGAGCACTGACCGCGGCGACTTCGAGATCGTGACGACTGGTCCCAAGTGGTACGACACGCGCGCGAAGCGTGGTGGAGGCGGCGCCATCGACTTGGCGATTCACCTCTTGGATGTGCCGTTCGTCGAAGCCGTCAAGCTTCTGAACGGCAAGGCAGTGCCCCATGGTGCAGATCATCCGCAAGGCCTCGCTGCCGACTCCCGATGAGGTGGCCGCGCGAACTCGCGCCGCCGCAGAGCAGGCGCGCGCCGTCACCGTGCGCGAGCCCCGCCCATCCGGATTTCCGCTTCTGTTCACGCGCCAATGGCAGCTGATCGAGCCGGCGGTCGCCTTCCTGCATGAACATTCGGTCCAGCGCGCCCACACCGACGACACGCTGAGGACCTACGCCGAGATCCTCTACGACTGGTTCGAGACGCTCGAGCAGAACGACATCGCGTGGGACAGCGCCGATGCTGTCGACCTCGTGGCCTATCGCAACCGCATGATGGCCCAGCCGAGCCCGCACACCGACCGGCCGTACCGGACGTCGACCATCAACCACCGCGTTCGCGGCGTGCTTCGCTTCTACGAGTGGGCGGTTCGCACGCATTGGCTGCACGCCTCGCCGCTGGCCGACAAGACGCGAGACTTTCAGCTCGCACGACACTATCGGCCGACGCAGGCCAGTCACGCGCAGACCTACGAACGCAGCCTCTTCATTCTTCGGCAATACGAGGCGATGCCGCGGCCTCTGGTCTCCGAGCAGGCGCGCGAACTCCTCGCGGCGCTCGCGCCGCCTTACGACCTGATGGCCCGCTGGCAGCTGTACACGGGCCTGCGGGTGAGTGAGCTCCTGCGCCTCAGTCTCAGCGACATCGGTGCCCGCCCGGCGTCATCGACGCTGCATCACTCCATCGAGGTCGTTCGCAAGGGCCGCAAGCCAGGCCATGTGATCGCGCCGGCCAGCCTGCTCGACGAGACCGATGGCTACGTCAGCGGCCATCGCTTCGCTTGGTTCGCGCGCGCCCGACGCAGGGGTCGCATCGTTGACCACAAGGCGCTATTCATCAATGCCCGCGGCGCCCCTGCTGGCAAGAACGCCTATCAGCGAGCCGTGAGCCAAGCTGGTGTTGCCTGCGGGTTCAAGGCCACCACGCACCTGCTGCGGGCCACCTTCGCGTGCATGCTTCTCGCCCGGCTCGAACACCTGGTGGACCGTGGCGCCAAGATCAACCCGCTGATTGTCGTGAAGGTGCTACTCGGCCACGAGCACGTCGAGACCACCGACCGCTACCTTCGCGCCATCGCCGTCGACCCATGCGTTCTCAAGGACGTGCTCGACACGCTGCTATCGCAGGAAGTGGTGCCATGAACTCGCCGCGTTCGAGCATCCGCCGGCCTCTGTCGCACGAACCCGTGGCGACGCCAGTAGACGGTGTGCAACCCGCGCGCTTCGATGCCCCGCGCCTTGTTCGCCGGACGGTGATCGACTTCTCATCGTTGTCACTGCCTGAGGACGTGCGGCTTGCGCTGGCGCAGGCGTTCTGGAGTCATTGCGGAGCCCGCTCGCCGCGCGGCATCAAGTCATCCTGGAGCACGGTGCTGACCTTCAACCGCTTCGCGGTCGAATCGGGAGCCGTCTCGTCGCTTGCGAGCCTCGACCGCCAGCTGCTCGTGCGCTATATCGAGTGGCTCAACGCGCAACGACGCGCGGACGGCACGCCCTGGGCCATCTCCACGCGGGCCAGCACCTACGGTGCCTTGCGCCAACTGCTTCGCTGGCTCGAGCGCTGCCGCCCCGATCTGGTCGACCGCATCGAGCACCCCTTCACGCCCTTCCCAGGGCGGGGCAGCGACAGACCCAGACGCGCAACGCTGACGGCACGCGAGCTTCGCGCCATCCTGCAGGCCTGCGAAGTGGAGATCGCCGCCCTTCGGCAGCTCCGCGCATCGGCCGCCGAGCAACGCGCCGCGGACGGTGACAAGCCCGGTTCCTTGGGTTGGCTCCTGGCCGAGGTCGATCGGCGCTTCCACGGCATCGTGCCCAGCAAGCTCGAGTTGGACCGGCGCGGCAACCATCGGATGCAGGCGGCGGTGCGTCGCTGGGGCGGCGCCAAGCAGATCGAACCGTTCCTGTACCCACGTGCCGTCTCACTGCTGCCGTACTACCTGGCGATCCTGATCCATGCGGCCGGCAACCCCGAGCCCATCGTCGAACTCGGGCGCGACTGCCTGCAGGATGTTCCCCTTCTGGAGAACCGCCAGGCGCTGGTGTGGTTCAAGGCCCGCGCCGGTCGCCTGCAGCGGCGTACGTTCGAACGCAACGCCCCGTTCGAGCCGCCGGCGTTGGTGCGGGACATCCTCGCCTGGAACGAGCGGCTGCGGCCGCTGGCGCCGCCGGCGCAACGCGACCGCCTGTTCATTTTCAAGGGGCTGCGCACCGTGAACGCGATGTCCACCATCACGGTCCACCACTTGCTTTCGCAATTCTGCGAACGCCACGGCCTGCCGGCGTTTGCGTTGGCGAGCATCCGGCCGAGCGTTCTGTGCAGCTTCTACCGCGCCACCGGCGATCTGGTGCGAACGCGGGCAGTGGCCAATCACGCCAACGTCGCGACGACCGTTCGCTATGTCGAGGCGCCGGTCGTGCGAAGGCACAACCACATGCGCATCGCCGCGCTGCAGGAGGCCTTCCTCGAGCACCTCACCGCGGCGCCGAACACGCCGACTCCGCAGGCGGCCGCAGTGGCGGCGCCGAGCGCGCTTCCGCCGGGCGAGCTGGTGTCGATGTTTGGCTTCGACTGCAGGGATCCGCTGGCCGGCACCGCGCCGGGTACACGCCCTGGCGAGCTCTGCACCAACTTCATGGGTTGCTTCACCTGCCCCAACGCCGTGATCACGCCGGCACCGCTGACCATGGCTCGTCTGCTCCAGGCGCGTGACCATCTTCGCGCCGCGGCGGCGACGCTGCATCCGGCGCGCTGGCAGGCCTTCTACGCGCCCCAACTGCGCATCCTCGAAGAAGACATCCTGCCGCGCTTCTCCGCTCGGGAGCTCGCGGCGGCCGATCTGTTGATGCCGCGGTTGCCGCCGCTGCCGGACTTGCGATGAGGGCCACGTCGTGCCTGCCCTGCAACACCAAGTCCTCGATCGTCCTGTCGCCACCGAGGCCGAACACGCCGACGATCGCGGCTGGTTCCTTCTTGGGTCGAAGTGGGAGGACGACGTTTGGGTTCTGGCACCCGGCAACGCCTTGGAAGAACGCCGGCCTGTGCGTCTGCGCTGGGACTTCGAACTGCAGGACGGCCGGCGGTTCACCGACGAGCGCTACGCCACGCTGCGCGAGACGAGCAAGCAACTCATCGCCCTCATCCGGACGCACTCCATGTTCACTGGGCTGCCACTGCGCCCGAGCACCGTGGCGACGTACTTCTTCACCCTGCGCTGCCTGCTCCAATGGATGGAGCGCGAGCACTTCAGCCGCTTCGCTGATCTCGACCCGCCGGCGTTGCCGCAGTTTCAGCAATGGCTGCGCACCCGCCCCGTGGCAGGTCACTCCTCGCCGCGAGCACCCGGGACCGTGCTGCGCCACCTGTACCTGTTTGAGTACCTCCATCGATTTGGCGCAGAGCTCGACGACTGCCTATCCTTCGACCCCTTTGCGGGACACGATCATCGCCGGGCCGCCGGCTACCACGAGGGACTGCGGCAACCTTGGCCCTACACGCCGGACAGCGTCGCAGTGATCTTGTTGCAGGCGGCGATCGACATCGTCACGCGCGAGGCACCCATCATTCTGCAGGCCTGGCAGACGTATCGGAAGGCGGCCGCCGGTGGCCGCGGTGCGGGCCATGCGCACACCGGGCGAGCAACACGCGCGCTTCGCAACGCCAGTGCCGGCATTCCCGATGCGCAATCCCCGGTTCGATCGGTGCGCGAACTCGACCTGCGCACCGACCTGCTCTACGCCGCCTGCTTCGTCGTCCTCTCCTATCTGGTCGGCCCGCGCGTCAGCGAGATCCTGCACCTGAAGGCCGGCTGCGTGCAGCGCCGTTGCGCCGACGGTGTAGGCGAACCCGTCACCGTGATCGTCGGGGCGATCTTCAAGCGCCAATCGGGCTACCACGGCCGCGCGCATGAATGGGTCGCGCCACCTGCCGCGGTGCAGGCCGTGGCGGCACTCGAAGGGTTGTCCGCCGCGCAGCGCGCCGTCGCGGGACGCGACGAGCTGTGGTTGCGCCGCTGGCACGGCAACGGGGCGACCGAGTGGCACGAGGTGCGGCCCGACCTGCTCGAGATTCCATCGATCTCACGGATCAACATTCAACTGCAGCGCTTTGCTGCCTGGCTGGGACTGACGCACCAGGACCGGCCGTGGCGGCTCTCCACGCACCAGGGCCGCAAGACCTTCGCCAGGTTCGCGGCGTTGCGTGATCGCACGTGTCTATTCGCGCTGGCCCAGCAACTCGGTCATCGCGAGCGCGCCGAGACCGACCATGGCTACGCCGGGTCCGACTACCGGCTCGCCCAGGAGATCGACGCCGAGATCCTGCAGCAGTCGGTCAACGCCTGGGAACACATGCTGGCGGCCCCCGGCCTGGGCGGACGGGCCGGCGAAGAGATCGTGGCCAATCGCCCACGCTTTCGGGGCAAGCGCATGAAGGAAGACCTCGCAAGCTACGCGCGCCTGCTGGTGGACGCGGGACTCGTGCTCGGCGTCTGCGATTGGGGCTTTTGCGTCTATCGCGAGGCGTACAGCGCCTGCCTCGGCAACGCGGCCGGCCCGAACCCCGCTCGCCGCGAGCCGTCGACCTGCGCGCGCTGCAAGAACTTCGCGGTGTCGCAGCGGCATCGACCCTATTGGGTCGAGCAACTCCACCGCTGCGAGCGGTTGCTGGACGAGCCTGCCCTGCCAAGGCAGACCCTGCGAATCGTCCGCGCACGACTCGATGAGGCAAGGTCGCTGGTCGGCACGATCGACAGCGATGGGAAGGAGCGATCATGACGAAGCAGGCGCGCGGCGCCACCAAGACCGCATCGGCCCAGCGTCTGCGCGAGGCGCTGACGATGATGGTTCGACAGCGTGGCGGCAGCGCCTCGCCGCCGTCACTGACCGCCACCGCCCTGTGCGAACTGGTCGGCATCTCGCGCAACGCGCTGTACCGCTATCACCCCGATGTCGTGCAGGCGTTGCACGCGGCTCAGCAGAAGCACCTTCGGCGCCCCGATGACGCCGTGCGCGCTGCACGCCTGCGCCGCGACAATGCCGCCTTGCGCAAGCAGCTCACCAAGCTCGCGGCACTGGTCGACCACTACTTCGCGGCTTGGCAGGAGACGCGGCTGCAGCTCGAGCGGCGCGACCGGGAGTTGGCCGAAGTGCGCCGCGCTCACAAGCCCCAGGTGGTTTCGCTGCATCGCTGAACCTCCGCCGCCGCAGTCGCCCTCCCAGGGAGGGCCGGCGGCCGGGGGTTGACTTTGACACAGGGGCAAGCTCTACGCTGCCAGTACTCGGGGTAGTGGTGCCCCGCCTGGAGGTCTGCGATGAACAGCGACCTCGGATCTTGCCTTCGCCTCGCGCGCGGGCTGTTGCGGCTCTACGGCCTGGCCGTCGCGAGCAAGCACCGCGGCGTTGCGGATCACCTGCTGTGCGCACTGGAGCAACTCGCGAAGAGCGAGCCTGCGATCGAGCAGGTGCTCGATCGGGCATACCTGTGGGGAATCGGTCACCATGGCTCCGTCGATCCGCACACGCCACGGGCCGAGCCGTAATGATCGATGCCGGCCGCTGCCGGCTTGGGGGCTGCGGCCGCTACGCCGCGGACACGGGCCTTTGCGCTTCGCATCCGTGCGCCTTCAGCGCGTCGAGGTCGATCACGGCATCAGCCATCGCCGTCAGCTCCGGCGTCTGCGAGACGAAGAACTCGCGCTCGTAGCCGCCCAGGCGCAGCATTTCCCGTCTCATCGCCATGAACATGCGCTTGCGCTGGGAGTCCAGCGCGCCGTCCGCCTCGTCGGTGAACAGCGTCGTGTAGTGGCGGCCGGTGTTTTGCGCCAGGTACAACGCGATCGCGCGGGTCAGGCACGACTCGACGAACGTGCGCTCGCCCCCGCTCATCATGCTGACGCTTTTGCTTTCGCCGGTGTCGCCGTCGTGCACGACGATGTCGAAGCCCTCTTTCTGCTCGCCCTTGGCGGTCTCCAGCAAGGTGTGGATCGACACCGTGAAGCGCGGTCCGTAGCAGGCCAGCAGCAGGTCGGTCGCCAACGCCGAGAGCGCGGGCCCCGCATCGTCGATCGCCAGCGCGATCAGGCCGTCGTTGCTCATACAGCGCGCGAAGAGGTTCCAGTTGCCAAGCTCGTCCTCGACGCGAACGCTGCGCGCGCGAACGCGCTCGCGGCGCTCGGCCAGAGCGACCACTTGTTTGGACACCTCCTCGACCGTCTGTGCTTCGCGCACCGCCGTCAGCATCGATTGCTCGGTTGCTCCGAAGGCTTCCCGTGCGGCACCCAGCGCCCGGGAGGCCTGCGTCACCTGTCGCTCGTCGAAGGCGGGCGGCAGCGACGCGAGCGCGTGATCCAGGCGCGCCAGCGCTGCCGAGGCCTGCCTCGCCTGTTGTTGCAGTTGCTCCTCGACCGCCTGGCGTGCCTCGGCGATCTGCTGGCGCTCGGCGCGCTCGTCGGCGCTCTCGTTGGCGCTTGTGGCAGTCGCATCGGCGGCCACCGCGGGCCCCAGCGCCTGCAACTCCTGTTCGATCTCGACCAATGTCATCCGTGCCTGCGCGCACGCCGGCGCCTTCGAGCACATCACGGCCAGGCGACTCACCCGCTCGCGCGCGACGGCTTCGCGGCGCTCGGCCCGTGCCAGGTTCTGCGGTGCGCCGGCCAGCGCTTCGCAGCGCTGGCGCGCGGCGAGGAGTTCTTGCTGCGCCGCGGACTTCTCGACGGCCAGCCGGGCCAGCTGGGCCCGGGCGCTCGGGATCAGCGCCTGCGCCTCGCGCGCGTCACCCAGCAGCTTGCAGCGGCCCTGCAGATCCGTACCGACGCAGGGCACCTCGCCGGTCAATCCGAACCGGCGCGCGAGTTCCTCGGCTTTCAGCGCGGCCCGACCCGCCTCCTGCTCGATGCCTGCCACTCGCTGTTCGGCAAGCCGCACCGTTCCTTGGCAGCGCGTCAATGCGTGGGTCTGCTCGCGACAGGCTTCGGTGAGCGCGCTGCGCAGCGCCTGCACGCGCTGCGCCAGCGGCAGGCGCCCCTCCGCACGCCGCACCTCGCCGGCCTCTGCAAGCACTGCCTGGCAACGCTGCCGGGACAGGGTCAGGGCCTGGCGCCGCGAGCGTTCCTGTCGGAGCCGTCCGGCGACCCGCTGGTCAAGTCGCTCCAGCCGTTGCCGCTCGACCAGATCCCGGGACTGCAGCGCACGACGAGCCTGCGCGGTGGTGTCGAGGGTGGTCTGGCGTTCGGCCGCGAGCTGCGCGCGGCGAGCTTCGGTGGCCCGCGACTGCTCGTGCTCGACGGCCACGCGCGCATGTCGCGCCTGCGCTGCCTCCAATGCGGCGTGAGCCGCCGTCTTGGCACGCTCGGCCGCCAGCACGCGTTCGCCCGCTCCGTCGAGCTGCCGGCGTGTCGCCTCCAGGCGCACCCCCTCCGCGTCGAGCCCGACCAGTTCCTGCCGGATGGTCGCCAACCCCGCCTTCAACAGGCGCACCGTCTCTGCGGCCTTCTGGCCCAGGGCCTGGATCTCTTCCTGCCCGAGCAGGTCCGCCAGCAGCGACTTGATCTCGGCATTGCGATAGGTGCTGAGCTGGCGCTTGCCCTGCGCCGCGAACACGGAGGTGAAGAACGTCTCGGCGCTGCCGCAGATGGCCTCGACGCAGCGGGTATAGGTCTCGACCCGGCCATCGGACACCATGCCGTCGTCGAGCTGCACCGGCCGCCAGTGCCCGGCATCGTCGAGCGTGTGCAGGAAGGCCTCGGTGCGGCGGCGGCCACAGAGGCGGATGACGATCTGCGAGCGGTAGCAGCGCCCCTCATGCGCCCAGGTCAGGTCCTTCACGCTTTCGGGCAGGTACACGTGGTCGTAGTAGGAGAAGCCGCCCGCACCGGCAAGCGCGGCGCGGCTCGGCAGTCCGATGTAGGGCACGAGGCAATCCATGATTGTCGACTTGCCGCTGCCGTTCGCCCCGACGATGGCGATCAGCTGCGCGTCCTGGGTCAGACGCTCGAGGTCGAGCGTGAGCTCGTCGCGGCCCAGGCCGTCACGAATGCCGCGGAATCCCTTGAGGGTGAGTACGAGAGGTTGCATGGAGAGCCTCGAGGAAGCAGATGCCTCAGGCTCCCATGAACAGTCTTCACATCAAGCCAGTCGTCCGCACTCAAGGCACGCATGTCAGCCGGCACAGCACGAGAGCTGCTTGACGTCCTTGGTGAAGGTCTGCGCGCACAGCTTGAGCCCTTCCACCATGGTCAGGTACGGGAACAGCTGGTCGGCCAGGTCGTGCACCGTCATGCGCGCTCGCAGCGCGAGCGCAGCGCTCTGGATCAACTCACCCGCATCGGGTGTGACGGCCTGCACGCCCAACAGCCGCCCGCCGCCCGCCTCGGCAACGAGCTTGATGAAGCCCCGGGTGTCGAAGTTGGCCAGCGCGCGCGGCACGTTGTCCAGGGGCAGCGTGCGCGTGTCGACTTCGAGGCCCTTGGCCCGCGCCTCGGTTTCGGTCAAGCCGACAGTGGCCACCTGCGGGTCCGTGAAGACCACGGCTGGCATCGCGCTCAGGTCGAGCGCAGCCTCTCCCCCGGTCATGTTGATCGCCGCGCGCGTGCCGGCGGCCGCGGCCACGTAGACGAACTGCGGCTGGTCGGTGCAGTCGCCGGCGGCGTAGATGTGCGACGCGCTGGAGCGCATCGCCGCGTCGATGACGATGGCGCCCTGCGCGTCGACGGTCACACCGGCCGCGTCGAGCCCGAGGCCCTGCGTATGGGGTGCGCGGCCCGTGGCGACGAGCAGCCGGTCGGCCCGCAGCTCGCCGCGATCGGTCGCGAGCACGAACTCGCCGTCGGTGTGGTCCACCCGGCTGGCTTGCGTGTGTTCAAGCACCGTGATGCCTTCGGCGCGGAAGGCCGCTGTCACGGCCTCGCCGATCGCGGGGTCTTCGCGGTAGAACAGCGTGTGGCGCGCGAGCACGGTCACCTGGCTGCCCAGCCGCGCGAAGGCCTGCGCGAGCTCCAGCGCCACCACCGACGAGCCGATCACCGCGAGACGTGGCGGGATCGCGTCGCTGTCCAGTGCTTCGGTGGATGTCCAGTACGGCGTGTCCTTCAGCCCGAGGATCGGCGGGATCGACGGATGTGCGCCAGTGGCGATCAGGCAACGGTCGAAGGCCAGTTCGCGCTCACCGCCTTCATGGAGCCGGACCACGAGATGCCGTCTGTCCTTGAAGCGCGCCTCGCCGCGCAGCACCGTGATCGCCAGGGTGCTTGCGAGGATGCTCTCGTACTTCGCATGCCGTAGTTCGTCGACGCGGGAGCGCTGCTGCGCAAGCAGGCGACCGCGGTCGATGACAGGCGTGCTCGCGGCGATCCCGCCGTCGAAGGGACTCTCGCGCCGCAGGTGCGCCACGTGCGCCGCGCGGATCATGATCTTCGACGGCACGCAGCCCACGTTGACGCAGGTACCGCCGATCGTGCCGCGCTCGATGAGCGTTACGCGCGCGCCCCGTTCGGCCGCTTTCAGCGCCGCGGCCATCGCGGCGCCGCCGCTGCCGATGACGGCGACGTGCAACGCCTCGTCCCCGCCGGTCGCCTTCTGGCCACCGCCGAGCCAGCTGCGCGCCTTGTCGAGCAGGCCGTCGCGCGGCCGGTCGGCATTCCCATCTGCGACACGGGCTCGATAGCCCAGCGCGGTCACCGCCGCCACGAGCGCCGTCATGGACGTGTCGGGGGCGAGCGTGAGCCTGGCCCTGCCCTTGGGGTAGGACACCTGCGCGGCGTGCACGCCGGGAACCTTCTCCAAGGCCTGGCGAACATGCGTGGCGCACGAGTCGCAGGTCATGCCGCCAATCACGAGTTCGGTCATGGGTTGCTTTTCGAGAGGAGCTGGCGTTACGCCTTCAGGATTGCCTGACCGGGACTTCGCAGCCGTCAGGGCCGCAGCGCCGGTTTGCAGGGGAGACGAAGTCCCACACGGATACCGCGACCATCGTCGCGAGGCCCACGTAGAGCAGCTTCTCGGCCACGCTGAAGCTGGCGACCAGCACGATGGCCGGACCGACCATGCCGAGCACGCTGCGGTGCCATTGGCGATGACTGAACCAGCCCAGCGCATTGGCCAGCAGCGCGAGCCCCGCGAACAGCGGCAGCAGCACGGTGACGAACAAAGCCTCGAACTGGCTCAGGAAGCCGAGCCCGAGGGCGGCGCCGAGGCTGGCCAGGGCCGGGAAGCAGGCGCCGCAGCCCATCGCCGAGACGACGCTGCCCAGCGCACCGGCCTTATCGGCAATGCGCGTCATCACGTTCATGGTGGCCTCCTCGCCGCTGCTGCGGTTCAGCGCTTGACGGTGGACGGGTAGCCCGCGTTCTCGGTCGCCTGGGTCAGCTTCTGCACGCTGGCCTTGGCATCGTCGAAGGTCACGACGGCCTGGCGCTTCTCGTAGCTCACGTCGACCTTGCTCACGCCGTCGACCTTCGAGATCGCCTTCTTCACGGTGATCGGACAGGCTGCGCAAGTCATGCCGGGCACGTCGAGCGTGACGGTCTGGGGCGCTGCATGGACGGCGCCGGCGGATGCGGCGAACAAGGCGATCAGGAACAGCTTCTTCATGGCGAACTCCGGGTCAATAGAACAAGGGAAGGACATACGGGAAGGCGAGCGCGATCAGCACCAGCGCGCCGACGATCCAGAAGACGACCTTGTAGGTGGACCGCACCTGCGGGATCGCGCACACCTCGCCCGGTTTGCAGGCCTGTGCCGGTCGATAGATGCGGCGCCAGGCGAAGAGCATTGCAACCAGCGCGGCGCCGATGAAGATCGGGCGATAGGGCTCCAGCGCGGTGAGGTTGCCGATCCATGCGCCGCTGAAGCCGAGAGCCACCAGCACCAGGGGGCCCAGGCAGCAGGTGGACGCCAGGATCGCGGCCAGTCCTCCGGCTGCGAGGGCTCCGCGCCCGTTCTGCGATTCGGTCATGCGCTTTCCTTGGCGAATCTGAAGACGATGGCGTAAGCTTATTTCCGTACTCATGTACGGAGTCAAGCGACATGGAGCGCGAGCAGAACGGCCTGACGATCGGGGCCGTCGCCAAGGCGGCCGGGGTCAACGTGGAGACGGTGCGCTTCTATCAGCGCCGGGCCCTGCTGGCCGAGCCAGACAAGCCCTACGGCGGCATTCGGCGCTATGGCGCGGATGACGTTGCGCGCGTGCGGTTCGTGAAGGCCGCGCAGCGCCTGGGGTTCAGCCTCGACGAGATCGCAGGGTTGTTGCAGCTCGATGACGGCACGCACTGCGACGAGGCGCGAGAACTCGCTGAAGCCAAGCTCGCGGACGTGCGCAAGAAGCTGAAAGACCTGCGGCGCATCGAATCGGCGCTGGCCGGCCTCGTCCGCGATTGCTGCATGAGCCGCGGCAAGGTGTCGTGTCCGTTGATCGATACCTTGCAGAAGCAGTGAGCAGCGCCTCGGTCAGTTCGGGCCACTGTTGACACCGCGGACTCAACATAACGGGTGCAGGTTGTCCATCACCGTGGACTTGCCGCGGCCGTTGGCGCCTGCGATGGCGACCAGCGCGGCGCCATCGGCCAGCCGCTCCAGATCGAGGGTCAGCTCGTCCAGCCCGAGGCCGTCGCGGATACCCCGGAAGCCCCGGAGCCTGAGTGAGAGTGGTTGCATGGCGTGCCTCCAGCGCCGCTGGGCGGCGCGATGGTCGAGGTGGCATGTGAAGCAGCCTGGGCGCCCTTCGAGCGCTGTTCAGGCGCCGTTTCAGGCCGTCTCGATCAGGTCCAGTCTCGGACCCCTCTCGGCCGGGTCAAGGCCACCCTGTGCCTTGGCACCGGCATCGGGGCCCGCCAGGGCCTCCGCGACGATGTCCTCGGGTTCGGTCGTCGTCACCCGTTCCAGGCATTCCAGCAGCGGCGGCGCGTGGACGTCCGTCGCCGTGGCCCAGGCCCTGACCTTGTCGGCCAGGCTGACGAGCTGCGAGATGCCGGGCGCGCGGGTGCGCACCACGCGCACGATCCGCCCTTCGAGCTGGACATCGGCCGCGCCGGACAGGGCTCGCTCGATGGCACCGCGGTCCACCTCGTGCCGGTCCTCGTCGGCCACCGTCCATCGGACCCGCACGCTGACGCCGGCCAGTTCCTGCGCGCTCGCCGCCTCTCGCAACTGGTCCAGATCGGGCCGGCCCTCGAACACGATATCCAGCGTCCGTCTCGCAGGGGTTGGCTCAAGGCGACAGTCCACCCCGTCCGGTCCGAGTTCCCACAGCAGGAACCCCTTGTCGCCCTGCTCACCGTGGTGGAAGCGACCGATGGACCCGGCGTAGGCAATGCACTGGCGCCGCTCGCCCTCCCCTTGCGTCCAGGCCTGGTGCCGATGGATGTGGCCGAGCAGGGTGGCCTGCGCGCCGGTGCTGAACAGCGCCCCGGTGGTGAACTCGTGGTCGAACCCGGCCATCGGCACGCCGTGCTCGGTCACGCAACCAAAGACCGTTCCATGCGACACCGCGAGCGTCGGCACGCCGGCAGCCCGGGCCAGGCCGTGGATGCCGGCGTATCCCTGCAGCAGCCGGGCCAGATGCTCGCCCTGGGCCTCAGCGGCAGCGGCCCCGCCAACCGATGCCGCGACGGCCGCCTTGTTGATCGAGGGAATGCAGGTGAACAGCGCCCTGGCGCCAGGCGGCACCTCTGCGAATCGCGGGCCTTCGGACACGAGCCAAAGATCGGCGGCAGACTCATCGGTCACCGACAGGCCCCCAGACGATCCGCTGCCCATCAACGCCACCTGACCGATCCGGTCCGCGACGAACACCCGGTGGCGGCTGCCCAGCATCCTGAACACAGACAGCGTGCCGGGCGGCTCGTGCGACCACGTGCCCTGGAGCATCAGCACCGGGCAATGGTCGGCCAGCCGCCGCACCTGTGCCAGCAGCCGCAATGCCGCGGGCGCATGCAGGTCCAGTGCGTGATCGGTGGCATCCCCGGAGATCACGGCCACATCGACGGCGAGTTCGATGACGCGGTCCACGGCCGCCGAGAAGCAGCGATCGGCCTCCTCCAGGTGGCGCGGCCCGTAGTGCAGGTCCGAGAGATGCGCCACCCGCAGGCGATGCGCCTGACGGTGCGAACCGTGCGCTTGCGGATGCCCATCCGGGATGCACGGCACCTTCGCACGGTGCGCACCGGTTCCGCCTGGCGGTCGTTCCGGCGCGCTCACGATGCCACCTGCTGCAGTTCGGCGTTGACCTTGTCCGCGTAGCCCTTCGGATCGTTCCGGAAGCGCTCCAGCTCGCCGAAGGCCCGCTGCCGCCCTTGCGGATTGAGCTTCCACCCAGGACCCCAGCGCGTGGCCGCATAGCTCATCCAGGTCTGAGCAGGCACGCCCATCGCGGTCAGCCGCCCGAGCACATGCTCCAGCGTGGGCGGCATGCCGTCTGCCGTGGGATCGCTCGCAGCCACAGGTTCGTCGCCAAACTCGGGCCCCTTCCCTGGCGTCAAGGAAGCGTTGTCCCGGTGCCCCTGGAGCGCGCGGGCGGCAACATCGGCCTGCAGGAGCACGGTGTCCTGATCGTCCTGCTCCCGCATGAGCGTCGCCACGTCGACCGGCGCTTCCAGTTCGATGATCCACTGCGGCACCCGGACAGGCCGTCCATGGTCATCGATGTGCGCCACCTCCATCAGCCGCTTGGTCAGGTAGAACGGCGTGCCCTGGCGGTCCAGGAACCCGGCGAGCCGGCCACCCCGCAGGAACGCCACGGTCTCGAAGGTGCGGATCGCCGCATTCATCGCGTAGAAGCTGCGCGTGTGCAGCTCGAAGGCGCTGATCGAGCGGATGCCTGGGATGAAGAACAGGAAGCGTCCGGTGAGGTTGCACTGCCGCTGCTGGTACTCCGGGCAGGACTCCGGCTGGCACAGGCCGCCGTTGTCCTCGCGCGGGATCGCCTTGCGGCCGCCGAACAGCCGCACCGTGCGGCGCCCCGTCGCGTCCACCGGCACCGGTGCGTGCGTCATGCAGTGGCGCCACCGTCCGTCGGGCGAATACTCGGACCAGAAGCGCTTGTCCTGCGCACCCCAGGTCGCCAGTTCATGCGGCATCACGCTCTGCCAGCGATCGGTCGGGAACACCACCGGGAAGCGGTAGAGGCGCCGGCCCTCGCCGCGGTCCTCGCCATGGAGGTCGAGGATCTGCGACGCCAGTTCAGGGTTCGGGAAGTCCTGGGCGCGCACGGTGAACCACGGCACGTTGCGTGGAACGAGCGGGCTCTTGAGCTCGGGGCAGGCCTCGGCCAGCGCACGCTCGATCTGGTCGAACGACTGGCCCTGGTTCAGGCCCTGGTCGTAGATCGCCTGTGCACGCGGCACCTCGGCGGCCCGGCGGGTCAGGACCTTGATGCCCGCGCGGATCTTGCCGCCCGTGGGCAGGCGGGGCGTTCCGTTCGTACCGTTGCCCAGCAGGGTGGGCAGAGCGACAGGCCCGCCGTGCAGCACGACGGCGGGCCGGGGATCGGGAGATGGAGAAGAGGCCATCGGCGTTCCTCGGTGGGCGTCGGGGGATTCCGACGAACCATCGTCCCGCCTCGACCCGTGCTTTCAACCCCGGGTGCCATCCGGATGCCATGATGCGACGCGGTCCGCACGCCATGGTCCCGTGCAGTCGCATCTCCCGAACCCGCCCCTTCCATGCAAGCCGAGTCGCCCTCCAGCCCAGAAGACAGCGCAGACAAGGACGACGAGGAACTGCGGCGGGTACTCGCCGCCTCCGAGGCCTTCGACGATGATCTGCTCGCACTGCTTCGAGCCGGCTGGAACACGTCGTCCCGACGCTCGACCATCTGCCTGGCCTTCTGTCGTTCGGCGATCGAGTATGCAATCGCGCAGCGGGTCCTGATCGAAGCCGGCCTGACGGGAACCGCACTCAGCCTGATCCGCCTGCAGTTCGAGGCGGTTGTCCGTGCCGCCTGGGTGCTTCACGCCGCCAAGGAGGACTGGCTGGACAAGTTCTCCGCGCCGGTGCCGGACGGCGAACTCTCGGAACCCCAGATGGGGCCACCGATCCCCGCCATGATCGATGCCATCGGCGCGGTCGCCGGCCCGGCGGCCACCGAACTCAAGCGACTGCATGGCACCGTCAAGGTGATGCACTCGTTCGTGCACGGCGGTGTCCACCTGGTCGTCCACGCCCTGCGGGGCTACCCGGCAGGAAAGCTGACGTCGGTGCTGCAGAACCGCAACCTGCTCTCGCTGATGCTGGCCAACGTCATCGTGATCGTCAGCCAGGATCCCGGCCTGCGGGGTTCGGTCGGAAGGCTGTCGGGCCTGCATGCGGCCTGCATGCCGCCGCTCCAGCGGTGAGCCGAGTCGAGGGGCCGGGCAGGACCGGCATGGCATCGCCAGGCAACCAGAGCCAGGACCTCGGCAGGGCGGCCTCGAACGCCCTTCGCTTGGCACCCTGTTCGGCCTCACCCATGAAGCCGCTGACGACATGGAGGTCGACCGGCTCCGCGCCCACGTCCAGCAGGATGGCATTCGCGAACCCGGCCACCGTCCGCGCGTCGTACCGCAGCGGCTTCACGAAGCGCCGTCCCTGCGTCACCAGCGCACGGACCAGCGGCGCCTCGTGCACCCCCTCCAGCGGAATCCACTCCTCGCTGGTCAGCATCAGGCTGGCGAGGTCGATCTCGTACGTGTGCTCCCGGCGCGCCCGGATCAGCGCCGCCAGCATGAGTCGCAGCCCTCGCCCTCCGTCCGAGTCGAGCGCCTCGAAGAGTGGCGCGAAGCCGCGCTGCACCCGCGCCCAGGTCCGCGCGTCTGCCAGCAGGGGTGCGTCCGGCATGTGGCGCATCCAGATGCGCACGCCCGCGGGCGCGGACTCCCAGCCCTTGAACTCGCCCAGAACCACTGCCAGCGGCTGACGCCCGTCATGCGGCTGCAGCACCGACAGCCGGGCACGCCGCCGTTCGGCCTGCTCGGCCTTCGCGGACTCGTTGAAGGCTTCCGGCACGTACAGCCGGTTCGACAGCGGCTCGCCCTTCACCTGGATCGCCTCGGCGGCCTGCATCAGGTACTTGTGAAGCACCGCCTGGTTGCGCTTCCCGGCCATGGCCGGCGACCAGCGGTTGAAGCCGGCCCGCTCGAACAGGAAGTGCATCAGCGCCCGCAGGCTCATCCGGCGACGGGTGCGGCCGACCTCCGACGGCTCGGCAGGCTCGCGGCTCGCCCCCGCCCGCCCGGGCACACGCGCCCACGGGAAGTCCACGTGCAGTTCCACCCGTGCCGGATCCAGCTGGACGACGGCCTCGCCGACCAGTTCGCCCAGGCCCGACATCGCAGGCCCCGGCTCGTAGCTCGGGCAGGCGGGGTGGTGCCGGTCCCCGGTCTCGGGCATGCGCTTGATCTGGAAGTGGCGATGGAAGGCGACGTACATCTCGACGCCGCCGGCCACGCACAGGCAGCGCGGCCGGCTCGGCGCCTCGTAGGCCCGGGCCAGCAGGTCCTGCAGCTGCGGGTCGTCGGCGTCGACCACGCGCCCACCGATCGCAAAGCGCTGCCCGTCCACCCCCGACGCCATCCCCGACTCCATCGCCGTTGCAGCCCGTCAGCGGGCGCGCCGTGTCATGCCAGCTCCTCGAGCACCTTGGACAGCTCGGGTCGCGGCCTCGGCAGCTGCTCGCGCACGGCACTTCGATCGGCGATGCCCAGCACCAGCCCGACCTGATCCTCGTCGGCGCCACGCTCGTACATCCGCGACATCAGGGTCAGCCGTGCCGACTGCGTGCACAGACCGGGTATGTCGGCCTGGCGGAAGATCTTGCGGTAGATCTCCAGCAGGGGACGGCAGACGTAGCGGTTCTGGCCCTCGCCGCCGTTCGGCGTGATCGGATAGACCTCGCCCTCCGCGCCCAGGAACAGCGGGCCGTGCCGATCCAGGCCGCGCCAGTGCTCGGCGGCGCCGAGACCATGGCCGGCACGGACCCGCTCGTCGAGATAGGCGCCGAGCGCCTCGTCGAGACGGCGGTGGTTGAAGAACAGCGGTCGGTCCCTGCCGTTGATCGCGACATCGGCGCGCACCCTCGACTCTCGCCGCACGCTGCCGTCCTCCAGCAGGTAGTCGCCCACCGTCAGGCGCGCGACCTCCAGCGGGCGCAGGCCGGTCGCGAAGGGCAGGTAGTAGAGCGCCAGGTCGTGCAGCGGCCGCGTGGATCGGCTGCGCACGCGGCGCGCCCCGAGATCGACCTCGTCGGGATTGAGCACACGGGCTTCGCGCTGGGAGCTCACCTGTGCAGGGTCGAAGTGCTCCAGCGCCTGGAGGATCGCGTCGCGGTGCATGCGCAGGCGCTTCACGAAGGCGGCGCCGCTCTCCTGCAGGCCATCGACGCCCACCGCCTGCGTGAGCTGGACCGCCAGCCCCTTGATGCGCCGGTCGACGGCCGAACGCGACAGCCCCCATCGCTGCGCCACGGTCGCGTAGGGATCGCCGTCGATCACCTCGCGCAGCATCTGGACCGTCTGAAATGTCTGCCGGCGATCGCCGGCGGTTTCCGGATCGTCTTCCATTGTTGTTACTCCCTGGACGACGGAATCACCGACGGACGCTGGCGGGGCGCGGCGTCGTGGTCGCTTCGCGCCAATCGCTTCCTCGATGTCGACGGCATGGACCACGCACGGCCCGAGCACATGCATGGCGTCCCCACGTCTAACGCGCGAACCTGCGACTCCCGTGTGACCAGTCGTTTCGCGGCCGATACACGCCAGGCCCTGTCGCGTTCACGGCCGCGGCGAGACCTCGCCCGACCGCGTTGCGGCTTCAATGTGCCCGGGCATGCGTGCCGCCTTGTTGCCGAGGCGTTACCGCGTGCAGCGCGATGCGTCCGTCGCCTTTCCAGGTGCGTCATGACGCAACCCCCTGCTGCTCGATCCAGCGGCGGATGTCCTCGGCGCGCCAGACGGTCACGCGCTCGGACAGCTTGACCGGCTCCGGAAACGTGCGCGCATGCACGCGCCGCCACAGGGTGGACTTGGAGATGGGGACGAAGGACAGCACCTGCGGCTGGCGCAGGAAGCCGGTGTCCGGCAGCGCGGCGCTGGGCGCTGCGGCCGGGGAATCCGCCGACGGCGCGGCGGGAACAGGAACGCGGGGCATGATCGGCCTCTCATCGGCATGCAGCCGGCAAAGGTCATGACCTGCTCTGCGACGACGGCGCTCGGTCAGGAAACGCGCCAGCCGCCCGGGAACGCTCGACTCCTGGACCACCGCGGGCGTTCCGTTCGCGCGGTGGATGAAGATGCCTTCCGAAGAGGGCCCCTGCCGAGGGCCCCCTTCGGTGTGATTCGATCGCCACCCCCTTGGGGGTGCATGCCGGCTGCCAAGCGTTGCGGGTCCGCGCGCTCGATGCCGCGGAGGGCCGAATCCGGCACCGGGTGCGTTCGGTCGCCGAGCGGGGCAAGGCGGGTCCGTCGGAACTGGCCGGCACGCTGGAGGTAGCGGGCCGACGTTGGACGAGGCAGGTATCGACTGCGACGCCACCCGATGCGGGTGGAGGCCCGGGGCGATTCGCCCGTTGAACGGGTGATCGGCGCTACGGTGGCGCCGACTTGCCTCTGCGGGCAGCCCATGGCCTGGACACACGGTAGCGTCCGCACCGCTCAAGGGCAACACGCCCGCGCCGATTGCCCGCGCAAGCGTCGGTGGGTGCCGCCGCTTGGGAGAGACATGGGACGGCCTGCAATTCCACCGCCTACTCCGCCACCGCAGCGACTGCCGTTGGCGCAGGCAGCAACTCCACGTCGCGGCCCGCTGTCGTTGGGGGATCTGCGGGTCCGTCCGGTGCCGTGGTCGTCGAATCGACGGCTTCGCCGGCGGCGGTACCGAGCGCGTCGTCAGGAACTTCGGCATCGTCGGGCGACGTGGCGCGGGCATCGAGCGCGTTCATGCGCCGCCGCAGGCCCGTCGCAAAGCTGCGCGCACCATTGGCGATGTCGCGCACCTGGCGCTTGAGGCCCGCACGCTGCGTGTCCACCGCCTGCGCCGACACCACCTCGTGGATCTCCAGCGTCTGCAGCAGCGGCATCAGCTGGTCGAGCTTGACCAGCACCTCCAGGAATCGGCGGCTGATCGACGACAGCACGCGCACGTCCACGTCCAGCGGCACCGTGTCGTAGGACGCCAGGCTGGTGATGCCATGGGCCTTGAACAGCGCCTCGGCGCCGTCGATAGCCTCGTTCAGGCTGGCGGTCGCGGCATCGATCCTGCCGCGCAACGCCGTCTCGATCCGGCCGATGTCCTCGTGGTCGAGCCGGGTGCGGGCGATGACCGAGATGAAGTGCATGTTCAGCTGCAGGGTGTTGAACATGCGCACGAACATGCGCTTGCCCTCGGCACTGCTGAACCGCGTGGCGATCTTGAGGCTGGCCGCCTCGACGCGACGGAAGTCGACCTTGGCTTCGCGGGCCAGGATGCGGGCGTTGGCGCCGCCCTGGTCCACCTTCACGATCTCGACATTGGCCATGCCCGCGGCTCCTTGTGCTGACAACGGGGTCGATGGCATCTTCCGAACGTGCACGGCCCTTTGCCACACGAAAGCCCCGGCACCTCGGGGCGCTTTCGCGATCAGTTGCTTGGCGACGGGCGTCGGCCCATTGACCGGGCCGAAACGGCGACCTACCTTTGCGCCATGCAGCAGCTGGCCCTGCATCCAGACCCGGCAAGCCTTGGAGATGTCCTGAACTGATCCCCCGCTTGGGTGCCCGTGCAGGTCGCACAGGCACCCGTGGGGACGATCGACTCGCGGTGATGCACGCCCCACCGATGGGGGACACCCGTTGCGGTGTCGCTCCGTCGGGTGCCCCTGTGCATCGCCGTGCCGAGGACCGCGCAAGCAATCAGGCACGCCGGGGCATTCGCTCTCAGGCCGGGCCTTCGAGGCAAGGGCTGCGACCCGGTGCCGAGCGCATCAGCTCGAGCGCCGCACCGACCGCGCCCTTGCCTCCCGGGCTCGTCCCGTTCTCGCCGATGTCCCCCCGATCGGACGCTGACACCGATCACCGCGCTCGCGCGCGCCACTGAACCCTGTCAGCCCTGGAGTTCCAGGCTTCGCCCGCAAGGCGGCCGGAGCCACATCACCCAACCGTCACCCGCATGGGGGCCCACGCCCCCGCCACGGGGTGCACGTGGTCTCTCTTCCCATCCAAGGAGTCCACGATGCACAGCAACAACGCCTGCCGTCAGGCCGGCGCCCCTGTCGGCTCGCCACACACGGCAAGCCTCGACGCACACCGAGCCCGACTCGGCTCGACGACGACCCCGTTCGTCATCGACGCCTCGTTCGACATCCCGGCCGGCCTGGATCTCCAGGACGATGCCGGCGCAGACAGCGCCGCCAGCGCCACCGGCGCACCGGGCAGCACCTGCGAAGAGTGGGTGGAGGAGTGGAGCGAGGACGACATCGTCCTGCTGCACTGGCGCCTGCTGCAGGAGATCCGGC
Source organism: Piscinibacter defluvii (assembly GCF_004011805.1). Taxonomy (GTDB): domain Bacteria; phylum Pseudomonadota; class Gammaproteobacteria; order Burkholderiales; family Burkholderiaceae_C; genus Piscinibacter; species Piscinibacter defluvii. The sequence continues at coordinate 137,650 of NZ_RCHJ01000017.1, read as the reverse complement.
ACCTGGCCGACCCGGCCACGCCGCTGGAGGAGAAGCTCGACACCCTGCGCTGGGTGTTCACCGAACGCGAGAAGGACGGCCTGCCGTTCTCGTTCGTGAACTGCCTGCGCGTGGTCGGCTGCAGCCCGCTGTCGCCGATCCCGTACTGCGGACTCGTCGACGCCGAGGAGGTTCGCGAGCGCATCCGTCTTGGGCTGCGGCCCTGGCTGCACGCGACGCTGGCCCGCTACCCCGACTGGGTGCGCGAGGCCGTGGCGACCCACCCCGAATGGGTCGAGGCCCGGCTGACCCGCAATCCCCAGTGGATCAACGAGCAGCTCAAGCAGATGTCCGTGCAGGGCGACCTGTTCGCGTGATCACGCCCACCCCGGGCGCCGTGCCTCGGGCCGCGCCGACCGATCCGGTCAGGCCGCGCCGGCACGCGCCCATCCGTTCGAAGGAACTCACCATGCTCACATTCAAGGAAGCCCTCTGCCTGCTGGCGATAGCCCTCGCCTACGGCATCACCGGGCGCATGGACTACGAAGACGCCCTGCTGATGGAGCAAGTCCGGCCGCAGGTCGGCGCCGACTGCATCCTGCCGCTCGCAGGCGACGACACCCTCCCGGAAGGGGGACCCACCGGGCGCCCGCCGGTGGCCCGCCCCATCGAGGGCACCCGTCCGGAGGCGCCCTGCGTCCCGGACGCTGCGTCGGACCAGCCCATGCGGCTGACCCGGCACTGAGGGGAGCCGCCATGCACACCGATGCACGCCTGGTTCCCGGCCGCGTGCGCCTGCTGTCCGTGCAGGCGCCCGAGGACATCGAGTACCTCGTCAAGGAGAGCGAAGTGCTGACCGGTCGGTCCGGCCGCACCTTCGTCATCGCCGGTGCCGACCGGCTCGTCTACCGCGTCCACTGGCAGCCGCTCACCGAATCCGGTGGCCATGCCGCCGGGCCGGTGGTCGAGCGCCTCGGCCACGACGGCGAGGTCCTGAGTCGCCAGCACCTGCAGCTCTGGGAGTTCCTGGAGCACAGCCTCGTCGAGGCGCAGGCCGCCGGCCAGTTGTTCACCCCTCCGGTCCGCACGACGCCCTGATGGGCACCGATCCGCGCTGACCGGCCCACACACCCCGGCGGGTGCATCCCGCCAGGGGTGCGTCCGCCGGTTCTTCCCCCGATCGGGATGCCCCCGAAGGAGTCAACGATGAAGATCCAAGTCCGAATCAACGAAGAAGGCGCGCTGCGCAACCAGCGCCATGCCTTCAGCAACCGGTTCACCCTGCTGTCCGAGCTGCTGCAGAACGCGCGCCGTGCCGGCGCCCGCCTGATCCGGATCGACCACGATCCGCAGGCACGGATCCTGACCGTGCAGGACGACGGCCACGGCCTGGACGACTTCCAGAAGCTGCTCAGCTTCCACGAGTCGGGCTGGGACGCCGACACCTGCACGCAGGAGCGCCCCTTCGGCGTCGGGTTCTCGAAGTGCCTGTACGCCGCCTCGCGCTGCGTGGTGGCCTCGGGCCGGCGCCGCGTCGACATCGACACCGCGGCTGCACTGGCCAAGGCACTCGTCGAGGTCGAGGAGCGCCCCCTGGATGACGCGGTGACAGGCACCCGGGTCGAGCTGCACGGCGTCGACCTGCCGGACCTTGCGCAGCGCGTCGAAGAACTGTGCGCCGGGTTTCCGGTGCCGGTGTGGTTCAACGGCGAGCCGCTCAAGCGCGCCATGGCCGAGGCCCACCTGGCCACCCAGGCCAGCGCCATCGGCGCCGTGCACCTCGCGGGCACCCGCGACGGCCGGTACACCCACGACACCTGGGTGTTCCTGCAGGGCTTCTGCGTGCTGCGGCCGGCCTGGTCCACACGCGAGGACGTGAATGTCGTGCACCTGGACTCGCGCCAGTTCATGGCGCGCCTGCCGGACCGCGACCGCCTGATCGACGAGGACGTGCAGCGCCAGCGCATCGACACCGAGCTGAAGGCCTGCTGGCGGCGCACGCTGGAGAGCGCCAAGGCTGAGCTGCCACCGCGCCACTTCATCGACACCTACTACGGCGTCATGCGGGGCTGGGGGCACCTCGACCTGCTGAACGACCTCGGCACGCTGCCGGCGGAGCTGTGCAGCCTGGTGTTGGGCTACCCGGTGCAGGTGGAGCATGGCGAGCGCCGCCACCTGACGCCGGTTCCGACCGCGCCCACGCGCGAGGCCATCGAGTCGGGTGCCGTGCAGCTGGTGGCCCTGGACGACGTGGGCGACGACAACGCGCCGCGCTGGATGATGGCGCGCGCCCGCGGGTGGCTGGTGTTCGACTGGATCGGCGTGCATGCCGATCACTGGGTGATGCGCCACGTCCGCTTCCTCGAGGAAGAGGGTCAGCGCGTGACGCCGGTGGGCGAGAAGCTGCGCACGGCGCTGGAGGGCCGCTGGGTCTGGCCCACGGTCATCCTCTGCGAGAAGGTTCGCCTGCGCGTCGGCGACGACGAGACGCTGGTCAGCGACGCCGGGGTCTGCCACGACGGCAATCTGTACATCCCCGACGGCGAGACGACGGGCGCGCCGGTGGAACAGCTGTCTTCGTTCACCGACGAGCACGACCAGTTCCTCGATGCCGACCGCGACGCCGACCGTGACGCGCTGGCCGATCTGCTGCGCCTGCTGCGGGCGGTGGACCCGGTGCAGACGCTGGACTCGCTGCTGCAGTCCCTGCGGCTGGGCAAGTACCCGCTGCTGCACGGCAAGACCTTCCAGCTGACGGTGGGCGTGGGTCTCGCGCCCGGTCACACCGTCGATCTGGTCGACCACGCAGCGGCAGGCGGAGGAGCCCATGCAGGACGCTGACTACGCGGCACGCATCGACGCCGTGAAGCAGCGCGCGCACGGCCGCTGGAGCGAGGTGCTGGCTGCGGCCGGCATCGAGGAGCGCATCCTCAGGCACCGCAACGGGCCCTGCCCGTCCTGCGGCGGGACGGACCGCTTCCAGTACACCGACAAGTTCGGCGAGGGCAACTACCACTGCCGGCAATGCGGCCCGGGTGGCGGCTTCAAGCTGCTGCAGGCCGTGCGCGGCGTGGACTTCCACGCTGCCCTGTGCGAGGTGGAACGTTGTCTGGGCATGCTGCCTGCGGCGGTGGCCAACGAAGCCGGTGCCCCGGCGGCACCAGGGGAGCGAATGCGCCGGCTGGTGCAGCGCATCTGGGACGAGGCGCGGCCGGTGGTGGCCGGCGACGAAGTCGACCGCTACCTGCGCGGGCGCGGGCTGACCCTGCATCGGCATCCGCCGGTGCTGCGGTTCCACCCGTCGCTCGGCTACTTCGAGAAGGGTGCGGACGGCAAGTCGCGGCAGATCGCGGCCTACCCCGCCATGCTGGCGCTGATCCAGGCGCCGGATGGTCAGGCCGTGACGCTGCACCGGACCTACCTGCGCGACGGCCGGAAGCTCGACGCCGTCGACGCGAAGAAGGTGCTCTCCGCGGGCATCCACGGCGCGGCCGTACGCCTGTTCGATGCCGGCGCGCAGCTCGCGCTGTGCGAAGGCATCGAGACCGCCTTGGCGGTGCACCTGGCCACCGGCAAGCCCGTGTGGGCCGGCATCAGCGCCGGCAACCTGGAGAAGCTCTGGGTGCCGGACACCGTGCGCGAGGTCTGCATCTACGCGGACAACGACGCCGGTGGCGACTTCGCCGGCCAGTGCTTCGCCTACGCGCTCGCGCGGCGGCTGAAGCGGGAGGAGAAGACCACCGGCCCGCGCCAGGTGCGGGTGTTCGTGCCGCGCCATGCGGGCACGGACTGGGCCGATGTGTGGTGCCAGCGTGCCACCGGTCCCGACCAGGGCCGGGGGCAAGCGACCGCATCGTCGTCGGCCGACCGGGCCTCGGGCAACCGGGTGGCCCTCGGCGGCTGAGGCAGAGGTCATGAAGCTTGGGGTGCGGCGAGCCACGGCGGGCCGCACCCGCTTTTTCAGCGGCACTGGACGGGTCGGCGCATGCCCTGCGCCACGACCTGCCGGTGCCGGCGAAAAGGTCAGGCGCCGTCGGCCATGCGGCCGACGCGCTCCCCCCGTCGTTTCCCGACTGGTAGCTGCCAGACCAGGTGACGCCTCCCGGCGCCACGAAGGCAGCCCTGGAGATCCCGCGCGACCGATGGCGACACCCGTGTCACCGACGTCGCGCCCCTGCCTCGCCGATGCATCGCCAATCCACCCAGGACGCGCTGCATGCGGCGAGTTGTTGTCGTCAACCCACTGCGGGGACCCGTGCCCCGACGTGGGCCGTGCCGTCCCCGTTTCTCACCCACCCCAACCCGATTGGAGAAAGTCATGAAGAGCGGACGTACCCTCGTGAGCCTGGCCCAGGAACTGGAGCGCCAGCTGCACTCGAAGAAGGACCTGATCGTGCCGTCGCAGCTGGTGCATCACAGCACCGGCGACGACGGCCAGACGCACATCATCGTCAACGAAGCCGGCAACCCGGTGCGCTACGGCGTCACGCCGCTGGCGCGCCGCCAGCTGGCCGACAAGCTGAAGATCCCGCACGCGTACTTCGAGCGCATGCGCGAGGAGCAACCGGTGCTGCTGGACCGCAACGTCAACACCTGGCTGCAGAGCGAGGACGACCGGCGCATGCTGCGCACCCTGGGCGGCCAGGTGCGCGCGGTGCTGTCGGACCGCTACCGCCGGCTCGACAACTTCGACCTCGCCGAAAGCGTGCTGCCCATCCTGCAGCAGCTGCCCGACGTGCGTTTCGAGTCGGTCGAGCTGACCGAGACGCGCATGTACCTGAAGTGCATCACCTCGCGCCTGACCTACGAGATGGCGCCGGGCGACGTGGTGCAGGCCGGCGTGGTGATCTCGAACTCCGAGGTCGGCCAGGGTACGCTGTCGGTGCAGCCGCTGCTGTACCGGCTGGTCTGCCGCAACGGCCTGATCGCGGCCGACCGGTCGCTGCGCAAGACGCACGTGGGCCGTTCGCTCGGCACCGAGGACGAGGGCCTGCAGGTCTACCAGGACGACACCCTGCGTGCCGACGACAAGGCCTTCTTCCTGAAGGTGCGCGACGTGGTGCAGGCGGCGGTGTCGGAAGCGAGCTTCCGGCAGACGGCGCAGAAGCTGCAGAAGACGCTGAGGATCCCCCTCGTCGGCGACCCGGTGAAGACGGTCGAGGTGCTGGCCCAGCGCTACACGCTCAACGATGTCGAGCGCTCGGGCGTGCTGCGGCATCTGATCACCGAGGGCGAGCTCTCGGGCTACGGGCTGGTCAATGCGGTGACGCACTACAGCCAGGAGATCGACGACTACGACCGCGCCACGGAGTTCGAGGCGCTGGGCGGCAAGCTGATCGAGCTCGGCACCGCCGAGTGGAAGGGTCTGGCCGAAGCGATCTGAGCACGGCCTGAGCAGGCCGTCCGGCACGACGGCGAGCGGGGGTAACCCCGTTCGCCGACCGTACCGGCGCCGACGTTGCACGGCGCCCCGACAAGGGCGTCGTTCACGCCGCACATCGCGTCATGCGGTGGCGCTCACGCATTCGCCGGAATTCGCCAGGGCTTGCGAGTGGCAATTCGGTAAGCAGATGCACAGGCCCGCGCCGCCCATTGAAGTCGACCTGTCGCCCACCCTATGCTGGCCGCACAGCGCCGGAACCCTTCCTTCAGCCACCGCAACACGACCCGCATCCACCGACCAACCCCTCCACCCTGCCCTGCACGGGCTCGTGGTCCCCACGCGAGGACGCACCATGAACCAGGTCCAGCTCTCCGATGTGCAGATCGCCAACCTGACCCTGCTGCTTACCATCCGCGACGGCATCCTCCACGACCGCACGGCCGCGTGCTGCCGCTTCTCGCTCGACGCCATGCAGGCAGAGCGGCTCGGCACGATGAGCGTCCAGCAGCTGATGGCCATCGTGGCCAACCTGGGCGACGCGACGCTCTTCCCGCCGCGCCGCGACCTGGTCAGCCTGCTCGACACACCGCTGCCGCTGGTTCGACCGCTGGCCGCGGTCCACGCGCCCCGCCATGTGACGGCCAGTTCGGCCGCCTGACGCTCAGTTGCCGGGTCACTGGCCATGCAGTCGCGGGTCGATCGCCAGTTGCGCGCCCTGGCGCTGGCCAAGGCCTGTGCGGCCTGCGGTGCACGCGTGCGCACCATCGGTCATCTGACGGGCCTGCCGCCCCGCGAGGCGCTGCGCCTGCTCTTCCCCGATCGCCTCGCCGTGCCTCGAGGGCGCTCGCCGGACTCCCCGGAGTGGTACCACGGCGCCAACCTGCTCCACCGCGCCGAGGCCTCGATCGTCGTGGCCCTGTACCGCCGTCTGCGCGACGCCGACTTCTCTGCGGGTGAGGCTCTCGTCGGCGCCTACCGCCACTACGTCGGCATCTGCCAGCCGCCGCACCGCATCAGCTTCGACCGCGCCTTCGATCTGGCCGCGCACACGGACGGCCTGTGGCTCACCGACACGAGGAGCTTCTCGCTCGTCACCTGCCCGACCTGCCACAGCGAGTTCCTGGCGGCCTTCGGCTCCGTGGCGCGGTCGAACGACCACTGCCCGTTCTGCAAGTTGGTGCAGCGGTACGGCACGGACCCGCGGGTGCAGGGGGCGTTTCCGGTGCAGCCTTTAGTTGCGCCGAGTGCGGAGCAGCTTGGGATGCTCGTCCTACTGCAGGTGCAAGCCGGCCCTTCAAACGTGCACCTTGCTGCACCCATGGGAGGACAGCGTGGGCCATGAGCCTCACGTCCAAACCTGCCGACACTCTGCCGCTGGCCCATGGCTGGCAATACAGCTGTTGCTGACATCCAACAACGGACTGCGAACGTCCGGTGCCGCCACGTTCAGTCCAGTTCGCTCGCTGGCTCCATCGGCCTGAGGATCGACCGCGCGCGGCGATCAAATGTAGAACTTGAATGGAAGCATCGGCTCATTGTTCCGCGGTGCGGCGACGAGGATGTCGCCAATGGCATCCGCAAAGCGAATGGTCACCGGTGAACGGTCGTTGAAGAGACAGGTGTTGAAGTTGATTTTCGACAGGGCGAGTACGTCTCGCATGACTGTCGCGAGCGATGCCTCACCACGGCGAATGCGCACCTCCAAGGGATTCGGCGTGTCGGGCCCCATGTAGGTGCCGAGCCTCGGAACAAAGCCGGACGTCCACAGGAAGCCGGACCGCTCGCCGATGACCATGGCCGTCCCACGGATGACCGGGTACTCGCCAGACCGGAACAGTTTCAGCTGGTCCCATGCGTCCGAGATTTGAACGCCGACGACATTCGTGGTCGTCCCTTCGCAGGCAGCTGTGAACCCTGCCCACTCGTCGTCGTTAAACGAAGACTTCGCATGGATGAAGAGCTCGGTCGGCTCCTTGCCGTGCTTGCTCTTGTACTCGTTGAGCACCGTGCCGACTAGGCGTGCAGCCGCCGACGCATCAAGATGGAACTGCTTCGTCTCGGGGTGGAACCACGGCCCGAGTGCACCGCGAAAAACCACGCCTTCTCCGTCGGACAGGAACATCTGCGCCGCGCAAACGGAGTGGCTCGCCTCATCGTCGTCGTTCTGCCGCTTGTAGACCAATCCAACGTAGCAGACACCAGGCCGCATTGAGCCAATCTGCCAAGGACGGCCGCCGCTTTTGTAGTACGACCCTGAGCAAAGCTTCCAGGCCAGCGTCGCCGGGTCCTCTAACTGGCGCTTTGGCTGCCCGTTCGACTTCAGGAAGTCCCATGGAGCGAGCGTGCTCTCCCGCACGAGCTGCGTTACCACTTTCTGGTCCAGAAGCCTGGCCTTGAGCTGTCGACGAAAGTTCTTCTCGTACTTGTAGACCTCGGCTTCCTCCTCGGCGTCGCCGAACAGCGTCGGCTGCTTTGCCAGCCTGAGCGCGTCACGCTCCGTCAGCGTGACCTTCCCCTCGACTCGATCCGCCTTGGGGACAGTAGACTTTGGCCGACCGAGCTCGTACACGAACTCCGGGATGACGACGTACCAGAAGCTCGGCGGGTCCTCGTCCCGGCGGTGTGCCTCGACCAATCGGTCAACAAACACATCGACCACCGCCTTGATGGCCTCATGACGATTCGCGATGTGGATGCGTCGATGTAGGTCTGCTTCATCAAGGTCGCTGATGACGCGCGTCGGCCTTGTGCTCCATATCGCGTTGAAGGCCTCCGCGAAGCCTGGAAACGGGACATGGTGTGGCTCGTGTTCCTTCGCGCCGCGTCGCGGCGGTGGCGTGGCGATGAACGACGACACTTGCTCGGCCCAACGGCCGAAACGTTCCAACCCCGCCCTGGTGCCTATGAAGCCGTAGCGGATGGGCCTGGGGTTCACAGTTGCATCCACCGGCCCGTATAAATACAGGCCATCGCGCGAGTATTCGAGTTCCTGGCCGTACCGGAACTCTAGCTTGGGCTCTTCGACGTGGACCAACTGAGGGCGAGGCGGGCGGCTCATTCTTCTTCCTCGGACATCTCGTCGGCCCAGACGTCGGCGGGAATGTCCGGGTCGTCATCGTCCGGCGGAAGTTCGTCTCCTTCGAGCACAGTCACCGGACAACTGAACTGCATGGGTGGCACGGCCAGCGCGATGACCTCGCCCGCGCCTACGGGGAGGTGGAGTTCCGACTTCCGGTCGGCGAGCCACCATAGGTAGGCGCAGAGCATGTCGCGCCAGCGGGCATTCCGCCAGCCCTTTGCGAAGGACCGCCGCAGCACATGTGATCGTTTCGCGTCCTCGATCGCGTCCATGCCGTTTTCGCTGAAAACCAGCCTGGGCGAGACGCGAAGGTGCCATAGCGGCGAGGCTCGCAGTTGCGCGTTCATCGCATAGTGCCAATGCACGCCGCGCTTGCCTGACTGGCCGATGACCTGGCGGGAGCCACGGCGGTAGCTCCAATCAAAGCGCACCTGGCCCGACGGCGCTGTCTTGATGTCCCCCCACCAACTGAGTCGCCTGCCCGATCCGGCGAACCCTTTCAGACCTCGGTTTCGGCAAAACTTGTCGAACGCCTGAGCGCCCAGGTCGGAGTACATGCGCTTGGCCTGGTACGGCTCAATCCCGTAGTCTGGCCATCCTTCCTCCAAAAACCTGCGGGTCGAGACCGAAGCGACATCCTTCCCCGGCAGGCCAGCTCCCAGGTTGCCGTCGGCATCAGGAACCGCAAACGTGATGACGCCTGCACGGTGTGGCACTGCGGCGAACGAGTGGTTCTGCCGGTTAAGGAAGGGCTCCAGCGGTGCCCCGACAACGGACTCGCAGAAGTGGATGCGCTTGGGCTGTCTCTGAACCTGCAGCCAGTTAGACACCAGCGGCTCCGACTTGCCCAGTAGCTGGTCGGCGCCCAGCGCATGGCTGTCCAGCCAGGATGTCATCGCGCCGGGGGCTTCACGAGGGAGACCGATGTCGCGGAGCAAATCCGCCAGCTCCGTCAGACCTCTGGCCCAGCCTGACTTGAAGTCGATGTACTGCGCTTGGGCGACCAGAAATGGAGCTTCGTAGGGGGTCTCAAGCCGAAGTGGAATTATGAAGGCCTTGTCATTCAGCTCTCGGGCCAAGTCGGACCCAATCTGAATTTCGTTCCGAACGCCTTGCTTCTCAAGCCCGGTGGGCGTGCACACGAGGAGCATCTTGGCAGCGCGCTTCCGAAGTGCACCCTCCAGCTCACGTGCCCAGTCAACGCCCCCGTGCAATCTCATGACGTCGGCCCAAACTTCGTAGCCCATTGCCGTGAGCTTGGCGCCGAGCCACCGCACAAAGTGGTTGTCTTCGGGTGTGGCATGCGAAATGAAGATTGCTTTGCGCTCAGCAGCCATAGCAGATGTCACCGTCTTCGTAGCCCCGTCCATGACTCGATTGGTCGAGGACGCGTTCCGATGTTAGCGGTCATGATTTCGCTGGCGCGCAGAGGTGCGATACCGGAGTACCCCGCGCTGCTGACCTCGATAGCCCGCGACCAGACCGCTCCTTTCGCCGTTCGCGCCCCCGCCTTTCGCGCCAGCATGGCCGCAGCACTCGTCTGCGCCCGCCATGCAGTCCTCAGCCCCGCTCGCCGCGTTCCCGGCCACCGACCCGGGCTTCGCCACCCTGCTTGTCCCTGACCTGCTCGCATCCGCCGACGACCTCGTCAGCCGCATCCGACTGTGCTTCGGCCTGTCCCGAGACGCCTTCGACGCGGAGGTGCAACCGCTGCTGCAGCGCTATGCCAGCTATGTCCACCTCCTTCCCGCCACCGCCGACAACTACTTCAGCTCACCTGCTGGCCTGCTGAACCTCGGGCTGGAGGTCGCGTTCTACAGCCTGCAAGGCACCGACGCGCACATCTTCTCCGGACGATCGACGATCTCGGCGCGCCGCCAGCTTGAACCGCGCTGGCGCCTGGCCACCTTCATCGGTGGCCTGTGCTGCGAACTGCACCGGGTGCTCAGCCACCTGATCGTGACCGACGAGGCGGGTGGCGAGTGGCCGCAGTTCCTCGTCCCCCTGGGCGACTGGCTGGCATCGCGCAGTGCTACTCGCTACTTCGTTCGCTGGCGGCCGAACGCCACCGAGTCGCGCGGCCTGGGCGTGTTCGCACTGCCCCTGGTCATCCCGGGAGCCACGCTCCAGTACCTGGCGCAGGACAACAGCATCATCGTCCCGCACCTCCTGTCCAGCATCAGCGGGCAGCCGGTATACCGTGACCACAACGTCCTCGACGCTCTGGTGCGTCGATCGCTCGCGCTGGTGGTCGACCGGAACCTGCAGGCCAACGCCGATCGCTACGGTGTGCCTCAGTTCGGCTCGCACCTTGAGCGGTACCTGGTCGACGCCATGCGTCGCCTGGCATCCGGCAGTCCCAGCTGGTTCCCGAACCGGGAGAAGTCGCGCGCCTGGCTGGGGTCCGATGGGCTGTTCCTGCTGTGGCCGCAGGCGGCCCACGATGTCCAGGCACTCCTCGAAGCCGATCAGCTGGCCGGCATCCCGAAGGCGCCTGAGACGATGCTCGATCTGCTTCTGGAGGCCGGGGTCTTCGTGCAGCAGCCGGACGGCGCCTCGACCTGGTTCGTCCTGCCGCCTGAGTTGAAGACCGCCGCGGAGGCTGTGAAGCTGGCATCGCCGGCGATCCTGCTGAACGGTGTCACGCCGCCGGCCGAGCCATTGACCATCTCGTTGGTCTGCCCACCTGGCGCCACGCGGACCACACAGAAGGCGCCAACGACTGCACCGGCGCCAGCCCCGGCACCGCCGCCCGGCACCCAGTTCTCTTTGCTCGACGCCACCGAGGTGGCCACATCACCGGCAGCTCGCGCATCCCCGCCGCCGGTGTCACAGACCCCGGCACCGCCCCCTGCTGTCGTTGCCGACCTGGCTGTCCCGTCGCCGCCCCCTCCGCCCTCCCCGCCGCCGGCCGCGGCGCCGACCTTCAAGCTGAACGCACCCATGCGCCTGAACCCTGCCGTGCGCGATGCCCTCGCGGCCATCGTCGGCACCCTCAATGGGCCGGGCAGCGCTGCGGCCGCCGCACCTGTCGCGGCCGGCCTGTTCGTGCCGCTGGCTGAACTGGAGCGGCATGGCGTGCAGCCCGCGCTGGCGGGTCGGGCGCTGGCCGATGTCGGCCTGCTGGTACATGCCGGACGGGATGGCCCGGCCACCGTCACGGCCGACTTCCGCGGCGAGCCGACCATCGGGCTGGTCGTTGCCCCAGCCTGCATCGATGGTTTCGACCCTGCCGCCTTCGAGCCGGCCGCGCACGAGGAGCCCTGACATGCTGATGCGCCGCTACGAGATGCCCTGGCGGCGCGCCTACGAGGTGTACGCCGCCGCCGTCTGGGCATCCGCCCTGCTGTTCTTCGCAGTCACCGGCGGACTGGGCCTCCTCCCGCGACAGCTCGCACTCCCGCTCGCCGCTTTCTGCCTGGCGATGGGCGTCCTGCGGCTGGCGCAGGGCGTTCACACCCTGGTGCTGCGCGCCTCGCTCTCCGGCCGCGGCATCCAGGTGCTGAGCACACGGGCCGTCGCCCGCTGGACCGAGAAGCCTGACGCGGTATTCCTGGGCTTCGGCTTCGAGTGGCGGCCCGTCCACTCGCAGCGCCTCTACGAACTGGCCAAGGTCGACTACCGGGAGTTCACCGTGTCGCCCCGCCTGCTGCAGGTGCTGGGCTACGACGCACGACCGCAACCCGATGCCGAGATCGGTCTGCCCTACATCCATGGCGTCGAACCGCGCGAGGTGCCCCTGCACCGGCCGCTGCAGAACTTCGAAGGCGGCACCTTGCTGGTGGGCACCACCCAGTCGGGCAAGGGCGTGGCGCTGGCCAACCTGGTGACGCAGGCCGTCCGCCGCGGCGACGTGGTGATCGTCATCGATCCCAAGAACAGCCGCCGCCTGAAGCGTGTCACGCAGCGCGCCTGCGAGGACTGGCGCGAGGCCGACACCTTCCTCGAGTTCCACCCCGCCTTTCCTGAGGCCGGCGTGCGCCTGGACTTCACCTTCAACTGGCAGAAGCCCACCGAGATCGCCTCGCGGATCCAGTCGATCATGCCGCCGGACACGGCCGGCGCCTTCTCCGCCTTCGGCTGGGACGCCGTGAACGTGGTCGTGCAGGGCTTGGTCGAACTGGAGGAGCGGCCGAACCTGGTCAAGCTCACCAAGTACATCGAGGGCGGCATCGAGCCCGTGCTGGAAGCGACACTGCGCCGCTTCTACGAGCGGCTTCTCGGCACCGGCTGGCGCGACCAGCCGGAGATGAAGAAGCTGCTGCACGACGCGCACCGCGGCAACATGAAGCGCCCGTCGGAGGCGGCCAGTGCGGACCTGCTGGCCCTGGTCGCCTTCTACGAGCACCACGTCCCGCAGTCGCAGCGCAACAAGGTGCTTGACGCCCAGGTGCGCACCTTCCGCCACAACCGCGAGCACTACCAGAAGATCACCGCCAACCTGCTGCCGGTGCTCTCGATGCTGACCTCGGGCGACCTGGGCCGCAGCCTGTCGCCCGACCCCTTCGACGCCGGTGATGCGAGGCCGATCATGAACTTCGAGAAGATAGAGCGCGCGGGCCATGTGTTGTACATGTGCCTCGATTCCCTGCCCGACCCGTCGGTGGCTACCGCCATCGGCGCACTGGCCCTGGCCGACCTGGCCGCCCGTGCGGGCATGCGCTACAACCTGGGCGGCTACCGGCGCATCTCGCTGTTCGTGGACGAGGTGTCGAACGTCATCAACCAGCCGCTGATCGAGATCCTGAACAAGGGTGCCGAGGGTGGCATCTTCACCACCTGCGCGATGCAGACGCTGGCCGACCTGGCCAAGCGGCTGGGCAGTGAAGACGCGGCGCGCATGGCGCTGGGCAACCTGAACAACCTGATCGCGCTGCGATCCAAGGACCGGCCGACGCAGGACTTCGTGGTCGAGACCTTCGGCAAGACCGCGATCCACTCGGTGCGCGTGGGCCTGAGCAGCGGCGCCGACGCACACCTGGGCGACTTCTCGTCGAGCTACTCGACGCAGCTCACCGAGAGCTTCGAGGAGATGGTGCCGGCCGACGTGCTGGGAAAGCTGCCGAACCTGCAGTACTTCGCCTCGGTGTCGGGCGGGCGGATCATCAAGGGTCGGTTTCCGATCCTCGACCCGGATGCGGATGAGCCCAGAGCAACACGTTCGACGCCACCGAAGGCGATCCGGACTCCAGCTGCGATGACGGGGCAACCGTCGTGATCCGCATCGTCAGCATCGCCGCCCTGCTCTGTCTGCTGGTGCTGGTGCTCTACCTGCCATCGGCGCAACCGCCGGAACGGTTCCTGGCGCAGATCCGAAGCGAGCACCAGGCGATGGAAGCGCTCTGGGGCGAGACGCCTGCGCTGCGGATCCTCGACCGGGCGCTGGTCCTCCAGGGCGCGGCACAAGAGGCAACGCCCATTCCCCCGACCGCCGGTGCGTCGGCGGCCAGCGGTGTGGACGGCGCCGTGGCGAGGGAGATGGCTTCCGTCAACCGGCGGCTGTTCGGGAACAGCTACTTTCGTGCGATCGATGCACTCGTGCTGCTGGCCGCCTTCAGGCTGTCGGCGATGCTGGAGTGGCTGCCTTGGATGGCCGCCTTCCTTGCCGCAGCGGTCGCGGACGGCGCAATCAGCAGAGTGATCAAGTCCAAGGAGTTCCTGCACCACGATCCGGAGCGTTTCGCGCTGTATGCATCGCTGGCCATCCTGCTAACCTGCGGTGGCGTCGTCGCGCTGGTGCTGCCGGCATCCCTTCACCCTCTGGTTGCACCGGCGGGCTTGTCCGCTCTGGCCCTGCTCTGGGGGCGGTCGGTCGCCCACTTCCACCGTCGCGGCTAGGCTGCTCGGTGAGCAAGGGCCCCAGAAACCACCAAAGCTCGCTATTATCGACGCACAGTACAAGTGTGCTTTAACTAAACGCCGCATGCTGGTACCATCCGGCGGATGAGGGTCTCCAAAGAAGAACTCGTCGCCGTCCTCGCCCAGTTCAACCCCTGGTGGAGGGGCGAAGCCATTGCCGACCTGCCGACCTGGCGCCGCGCGGCATTTCGCGAGCTTCAGGCCTGGATGACGCAGCCACCAGCACCGCGAGCGGTGCTGCTCTCCGGCGCACGCCAGATCGGCAAGACCACGCTGCTGCTGCAGGCCGCCGACACGTTGCTCCGTGGTGGTGCGCCAGGCGCGAACATCCTGTACGCAACCTTCGACCATCCCATCCTCAAGCTGGCCGGCATCGATGCGGTCATCGACGCATGGCGTGAACGCGAGCCGCGCGCCGACGGCCCCGAGTACCTGCTGCTGGACGAGGCCCAGTTCATTCGTGACTGGGGCACCTGGGTCAAGCATCAGGTCGACTTCCGCAAGGACCGGCGCATCGCATTCACGGGCTCCGCCATGCCTTTGGTGGAAGCCGACCAGGAGTCAGGTGTCGGCCGCTGGCACACGATCCGGCTGACGACACTGTCGTTCTACGAATATCTGCAGATCAAGCGACTGGAGCTGCCAGAGCTGCCGCGGCTGCGCAGCCTGCGGGACCTCTTCGACTGGAAGGCGGCCGACTTCTATCGCGTCACGGAACGGGCAGCACCGTACGTGGGCCACTTCCACGAGTACCTCGTGCGCGGCGGCTTTCCCCAGACCGCCCAGGTGGACAGCATCACGCAGGCCCAGCGCCTGCTGCGCGAAGACATCATCGACAAGGTGCTCAAGCGCGACATGACAGCGCTGTTCGGCGTGCGGCGCGTGCTGGACCTGGAGCACACCTTCCTGTACCTGTGCATGCACGATGGCGGCCTGCTGGACATGGTGGACCTGTGCGCCAACCTGGAGGTCAAGCGCCCCACTGCCCAGAACTTCATCGAGCTGCTCGAGGCCACGCACCTTATCTATCGCCTCGCCCCGTTCGGCTACGGGAAGGACGTGCTCCGCGCGCGGTTCAAGATCTACCTGGCCGATGCCGCCATCGCGCCGGCCGTCATGCTCAAGGGCAAGGCCATCCTCGAAGACGCATCCGCGCTGGGAGTTGCCACCGAGACCGCGGTCTTCAAGCACTTGTTTGCCCGGTACTACGCACAGAACGTCCGCTTCAGCTACTGGCGTGGCAAACGCGACCACGAGGTCGACCTGGTGGCCGAAGTCGGCGGCGAGCTCATTCCCTTCGAGGTGAAGTACCGCGCCCAGCACACCGGGGCTCGGGAACTCAAGGGCCTGGTCGAACTGTGCCAATCGAAACGCATCGAGCGCGGTTACGTCGTCACCAAGTCGCTCGATGACTTCGGCCTGATGCAGGGCCTGGCTGCTGGCACGCAGGTCATGCGAGTGCCCGCGCCACTGCTTTGCTATTGGATGGGCGCCACTGAGCTGCCGGGATCGAACTCATGAGCTCCGGCAAACTCTGCTCAACTGCACGTCGAGGCGCGCCCCAGACCAAAGACGTCTGTATCAACTGCAATCACGCTCACGGCCACACGGCCGAACAAGAAGCGAGGAGGATCGTTTGTCAGCCATCCACGACTTGATCTCGCAGGTCACCGACCCCCGCCTGCGCGACCGGCTTGCCGCTGAGTGGGCCAAGGCTTCGAAGGACAAGAAGTTTGGACTCGTGTTCGAGGACCATCTTCCTGAACTGCTGCCGCTGCACAAGGCTAAGCCGCGGCGAGGTGATCTGGTTTGCCGTCGCGACGGTTCCATCAAGGACGTGTGGCAGGTACAGAAGATCAAGGATGGCTTCGCGCTCTGCATCAAGCCTGGGAACGAGGCCGACGAGGCGCCCGACGGCGGACCTGCACGTGATGCGGCCGCGGCCGAGTGGCCCATCGAGGAACTCCTTGTCGTGCGCCAGTTCGGTGAGCCATCGCATCTTCGTCGACACGATCGCCTGTGACGCTGAACCCATGAAGGCCGGCAAACGCGGCTGGCCCGCCCGCATGGCGTTACTGGCGCGCCAGCCGGTCTACACCGACTTCGGCGCGATGGAGCAAACGCGGCTGGCGCAAGGCAACACGCTCGCCCTCTTCAAGCCAAACCGCATCACCTCGCTCGAGATCAAGCCCACGAAGAACGCGGACTGGACGCCAGACGAGCGGACCAAGCTGCTACAGATGCAGCAGCAGAACAGCCTGTTCGATGCCGAGGAAGATCAGCGTCAGGTCCGACTGCTGGAGAAGATCCCGTTCGACTTCTACTACCACTGCGAGTACCAGACGGCGGATGCGCAGCAGTCGGTCAGGGTCAAGCTGGTTGATTGGGAGGTGTGTGCGCTCTACCGGAACACTCGCCGGCAACATGGCAGCCGATGGGAAGCGCCGTTCCGGGACAAGCTGGAGCGAGACCTGCTCGCAAAGGACTTGATGCTCCTGATGGGCACCATGCACCGATTTCCAGACCAGTGGCTCGGGGTGAGCCTAATCTACCCGCCTATGCCACAGCCCGAAGACCCGAGTCAGAGCACATTGTTCTAGCCATGAGGTGCATGACCGACGGCGCACCCGCAGCATGCGCGGCACGGGCGACGTAGGTGCGATGGCAGAAGTTGAAGTCGGCCTCGAAGCACACGAGACACGCGCTGGTGGACTTCGCCAGCTTCGCGAGTTCGGCGACCGCAGCCCGCTGCTGCCCCAGGTGCTTCATGAAACCGGTGGTGTATCGCGACCATGACTGATCGCGCTTGTATTGCTCGCGCACGTCCTTGGGGCAACCGAGCGCAGGTGCATGGAAGTACGCGATGCCAGCTTCCGTCAGCGCTTCGTTGAACGCCGTCTTCGAGAACCCGCGCTTGCGTGACAACGGCAGTTCGCGCACGTCCACGACGCTGCGGATGCCGGCGCTCTTGAGTCGCTCGATGAATGCAGCGATGTCGAGGCCTTCGTAGCCGAAGGTGTAAAGGTGCGCGGGAGAACTCATGGCAGGTCAGTAGGCTGGGCGGGAGTGTAGCCGCCGGCCTCTTGCCAGCCCTCCTGATGTGACGCCGACGAGTCGACTACCCGCGCTTGTGAGATCGATCCGACCAACCCCGAAACCCCCCTCGCAAACGCGCCATTCCGCGGCGCCGCGGCGGCAGCCGGCTCCTACCCTTTCGGTCACGCGCTCGACAGAGCACGGCCTTCAGATCCTGAAGCCACCGAACGAGGACCGCGCCATGTACTCTGCATTGCCCGCTGCCCGCTGCGACGCCGCCCCCCAGGCTGGCCAGACCGGCTCCGGCGCCCACGACGGCGAACACCCGGAGACCATCGAGACCCGGCTCTGGCTCGAGGAGCACGACTGGCTGTTCACGGTGCTGCGCAGCGAGGGCAACGTCTCGCCGACCTTCCGCTTCCCGGACCTAATCAGCGCCTGCGTGTCGCTGGTCTTCCTGCACGATGACGCGCCAGCGCGGATCTTCGATTTCCTGGGCACGCAGTTGGTGCTGCGCCCGCCGCTGACGCCCAGGCGCCGCGAGTCGATGTGGCGCCCGCAGTACGAGCTGCTGCTGGCCGTGCAGCGCTCGCCGGCCAACCGCCACCCCAACCCCAAGTTCCAGCTCGACCAGCTGACCACGGCCTGCGTGGCCCTGTGCCGCCAGCACGAGGGCGCCGACACGCTGGTGCTGCGCCAGGCCCGGCTGAACATGGCCGACCGAGCCGCGCGCGGGCGCCCGTCCCGCACCGGATGAGGCGAAAGGTGACGGCGCGGTGGTGCTGGGGTTTCGCACCACACGCGCCGCAGGTGGCCTCCCCGTAGACCCGCTCAGTACCCGTTCAATACCCGCTCCACACCCGCTTCCTACCCTGACCGCTTCGCCGGTCCGCACCCGTAGCTCGACGCCCTGCAGTCGGCCACACCTGGCCGACTGGGACGGCGTCGCCCTGTCCACCAAGACGTCACGGGTCGATCCATGCAGGTGCCGCTGTTGTTCCCCGCGCGACGGTCGCCGATCCGGCCGATGCCAGGACCCTGGCTGCTGGCAGCGCTCGCCACCGGCTGGACGCCGTTGCAGGCCCAGGCATGCTGGGAGCAGGCGGCGCAGCGCTACGGGCTGTCGCCCCACCTGCTGGTCGCAGTGGCGCGTGTCGAGTCCAACCTCGACCCGCGCGCCGTCAACCGATCGCATCTGCAGCGCACGGGCTCCTACGACATCGGGCTCATGCAGATCAACAGCTCCCACCTTCCGACGCTCGCGCGGCATGGCATCGGCGAGGCGCAGCTCTACGACCCGTGCACGAACATCCACGTCGGCGCGTGGCTGCTGGCCGACGCATTCGCGCGGCACGGTGCCTCCTGGAACGCCGTCGGCGCCTACAACGCCGCCTGCAGCCAGCTCAAGGGCGAGGCCTGCACGGCGGCGCGGGCCAGCTACGCCTGGAAGGTCTACCGCCGGCTGCCTTCCGCCAGCGGCGAGGCTTCCCGTCCCGTCGCGGCGAGCCCGCAGCGGCCTGTGCACGCGGCGCAACCGGCGCCCATCCTCCTGGCTGCGAGGGTGGCGCCATGACGCGACATCCGCTTCGGCTCTTGGCCGTGCCTGTGCTGGCGGTGACGGCCGTTGGCGCCGCGTCGTCGTGCAGCGCACCCCGAACTGGTGCCCCCCCTTCGCGGCCAGAGGCCGCTCAACCGCCCTCCACTTCGGCGCGCGCCGCAGCTGGACTGTCGATCGCCCAGCTGGACCACGGCCGCCAGGCTCGGTTCGCCGCGTGCGCGCCGCCCGTCTGCCCGGTCGTCACGCCGAAGACGCTGGCCGTCGATCCGCCGCGTGCAGCAGCGGCTGAAGGGCGAGCCGATTCCACCCCGGGCTCGGATGCGGTCATTGCACAGTCGCTGAGCCCCGGTGAGACCTTGGTGATCGCCGGACCCCAGGCACCGCTGCCCCCTGCTCAGCGAACCGCGATCGGGCCCGAGGACGCGGGCGAACCGCTGGTGTCCGAGATCGCCGTGGGCTTTCCGTTCGGGAGCGCGGTGCTCACGGCCGCCGCCCGTGCCTCGATCGATGCCGCGGCCACGGGCGACGGCATCCGGCGCATCGACGTCCGGGGCCGCACCGACAACGTCGGACCTGCGGCTGCCAACGACCGGTTGGCCCGCCAGCGCGCGGCGGCGGTCGCGCAGTACCTGCGGGCGCGCCACCCGCATCTGGCTGACGCAGAGCTCAACGTCGATGCACGCGGCGTCTGCTGCTACGCCACGGAGAACGACACCCCGGAAGGCCGTGCGCGCAACCGGCGGGTCGAGGTCGCCTTTTGGCGTGTTCCCTCCGACCTGTAGTGAGCCTGCGCTCGCCCGACCCTCATCTGCCCAACCGGCCCTACCCGCACTTCCCTGAACCCTGCCACCGACCCGCTGATCACCCGCACCCGACCCGACCGCCACCGCCATCCACCTTCGTCTCCCAGCCCTGAACCCTCGGAGGACTCCCATGAACACCGCTCTCGCCTCTGTGCATCCCGCCCGTGCCACGGGCTCCCTCGCAACCGACGGCATCGACGACCCCGGTACGGCCCACTTCGCCGGCAGCCGCCGCTCGAAGCGTCTGCTGTCGCCGGTCTCGCTCTTCGTGCTGATGGCGCTCGGCCTGAGCGTCGCCTTTCCCGGCTACGCCCTCGACCTGGTCGCCTTCACCGGCATCACCGGCCCGCTCACCTCGGCGCTGACGCAGATCGCGAGCCTGGGTCCCGGCATCAAGGCCCTGGTCGGCTTCGTCGGCTTCGTGGTCGCGCTCATCTCGCTGGCCGCGCTGCGCAACTTCGGCCCGGTGCTGTTCTATGTCGGGCTGGCCATCTTTGCCGCAGTCGGCCTCGTGATCGCGGGCGCGATCATGGGTGCGGTGATCTGACGCGTGCGCAGCCGAAGAGCAGGAGGCCCGCATGCACGCCGACACCTACATCCCGCGCCGCCTGGACGACCAGTGGAAGATCGGCTTCTGGGACGTCGACGTCGCCGCACCCCTGCTCTTCGGGCTGTTCATGGGCTACATGTCCGGCTCGAAGTTCTCCTTCGCGCTGTGCCTGGCTGCCGGCTTCCTCACGTCGCGCGCCATCGCCCGCATCAAGGCCGACAAGCACCCTGCCTTCGCGGTGCACTGGCTGTACTGGCACCTGCCCACCAGCCCGCTGACGGCGATGCGCGCCACGCCGCCGTCGCACATCCGGCGCATGGTCGGTTGACCCCAAGGCCGCCACCATGGACTTCGAACGCCTCAACGGGGACATCAAGGAGATGCGCCGCCGCAACCGCGGCCTGGCGCTCACCGTGGGCCTGCTGGCCGCCGCGCATGTGCTGGCCCTGGTGGTGATCCTCAACCTGCTGGGCACGGTGCGCACGGTCGTCGTGCCGCCGTCGATCAACAAGTCCTTCTGGGTCTCGCGCGACAAGGCCAGCGGCGAGTACCTCGAGCAGATGGGCGCCTTCATCGCCTGGCTCGTGCTGGACGTGACGCCGGCCTCCATCGACTGGAAGAAGGACATCCTGCTCGGCTATGTCGAGCCCGACCAGCACGGCGAGCTCAAGACCCGCCAGGAGCTGGAGGCGGCGCGGCTGAAGCGCATCAATGCCAGCACCTTCTTCATGCCGCAGCAGCTGGTGCCCAGCGAGGACACACAGACCGTCGTCGTCCGCGGCCGGCTGCGCACGCTGGTCAACGGTCTGGAAACGGCCAACGACGCCAAGGCCTACGAGGTGGGCTTCGCGTACAGCGGCGGCCGGATGCACCTGAAGACCTTCAAGGAGGTGACCCATGCCGCGCCGTGACTCCCGGCCGCAGCGCCGTCGCCACGCTGCCCCGGCAGCGGTGGTGTTCACGGCGTGCGGTTGCCTGACTCCCCGCTGGTTCCGCTCGGTCGCCGCATGGGCGGCCGTGACAAGCCTGCTCGCAGCCGCAGCGCCGGCCAACGCGCTGCAGGTGCTGGACGCCCGCGACGGCGTGGCCGTCGAGGCCGTGCTGTCGATCAAGGAGCCCACGCGCATCCGCATCGACGGCGCGCCGATCACGGACGTGTTCGGCAACATCCACTCCAGCAACTGCAGCCCCGCCGCGCCGTCCTCCAGCAGCAGCAACGGGGCGCCTCCGGCTGCCGCGTTGCCGGCCGTGAACCCCGCGGGGGAGATCGTGCTGGAGTGCGACCGCGACAAGGGCGAGATCTACATCCGCCCGGTCGGCGACTCGCCCAAGCCGGTCAACCTGTTCATCTCGTCGGCGCACGCCACCTACACGCTGGTGCTGCGCAAGGCAGACACCCCGGCCGACACCATCGTCATCCGCGACCCCGGCCAACGGGCACTGCAGGCGATGCAGTCCCCGACCAGCGCCGCGGGCTCGCAGACACCGCTGGGCACCGCCCCCAACCACATCCGGGGGATGAAGACGCTGCTCCTGGCGATGGCGTCCGACCGCGTGCCGCCCGACATCCGTATGGACGAGCTCAACCAGCCCATCCAGCTCTGGGCGGAAGCCAGGTTCTCGCTGATGCGGCGCTACGAGGGCCGGGGTCTGGTGGGTGAGAAGTACCTGCTGCAGAACGTGAGCCAGGCCTTGATGGTGCTGGCGGAGCAGGAGTTCGACCGACCCGACAGCCCGTCGGGTGGGCAGGTGCTGGCTGTGGCTGTTGAGCACCACAACCTGCGTCCGGGCGAGACCACCAACGTCTTCGTCATCCGCCGCGGAGGCCAGTGATGGTGTCGCCCCTGCCCCCCTCCGCAGCCGCCCTTCGCCAGTCGGCCACCCGCCTCGGCGCGCAACTGGCCGAGCGGATGACGCCGCGCCAGCGCCAGTTCGCGCTGCTGGGTGTGATCGTGGCCGCCGGCGTGGGCCTGCTGTGGCTGATCTTCGCGTCCACGGACACCGGCTCGTCATCCGGTGCGCGCAAGCCCGCCGCCGGCGCGCCAGGGCCGGTCACCAACATCGGCGTCATGCCGCCGGGCCAGCAGGTCAACCCGGTGGACCAGTGGGTCGGCACCGCAGGCAGCAAGCTCGCCCAGTACGAGAGCGAGCGCGAGGAGCAGACCCGGCTCAACCGCGACCGCCAGGCCTTCGAGGCCCGCACGATGCAGCGATTCGCGGAACTGGAACAGCGCCTGACCTCGGCGACGCAGGCGGCCCAGGGCGCCGCTGCTCCGGCGCCTGCTGCAGCCCCGGTTCCGCCCGTGCCTGCACCACTCCCACCCGCCTTGCCGTCGGTCTCGGCCGGCACGACGCCGACCGGGCTGCCGCCGGCGGCCAGCCTGCCGCTCCCTTCGACCTACGGCCCGGGCATGGCCGGCCGACAGTTGCCAGCGGGCATGCCGGGGCTGCCGACGGCCGACCCAGCACCGGCGGCGCCAGCCATCAGCCGCGTCACGCTGGTCGATCGCAGCATGCAAGGCAACCCCGGCTCGAGCGGCAGCGCTTCGGAGCGTGCCGGCACACCGGCGGCCGAGCCTCGGACGGTGTCGACCTGGCTGCCGGTGAGCTTCACGCGCGGCACGCTGCTCGGCGGACTGGACGCACCCACCGGCGGACAGGCGCAGTCCAACCCCCACCCTGTGCTGATCCGCCTGTCGGACAACGCGGTGCTACCCAACCGCTTCCGTGGCGAGTACCGCGAGTGCTTCGTCATCGCGGCTGGCTATGGCGACATCAGCTCCGAACGGGCCTACCTCCGCACCGAGAACCTCTCGTGTGTCCGCGCCGACGGCGCGACCCTGGAAGTGAAGATCCAGGGCAGCGTCTACGGCGAGGACGGCAAGGTCGGCATGCGCGGGCGGCTGGTCACCAAGCAGGGCCAGATGCTGGCCAACGCCCTGCTGGCCGGCGTGGTCAGCGGCATCGGCCAGGGCCTGGCCACCTCGTCCACCAACGTCAGCACCTCGCCGCTGGGAACGATCACCAGCGCCTCGGGCGCCGATGCCTACCGGGCCGGGCTCGGCACGGGTGTCGGCCGCGCCCTCGACCGGCTCGCCCAGTACTACATCAAGCTGGCCGAGAACACCTTCCCTGTGATCGAGGTCGACGCCGGCCGCGAGATCGATGTCGTCATCACCAAGGGCGTCCGCATCGACGTGCCGATGAGCGCCGCTGCCGCCGCGCCCCTTGCAGTCCGCCCGAGCAACCCGGAGGTCTCCGACGATGCCAACGACTGACAAGCCCTCACCAGGCTTCGCCTTTACCTCCCCCGCCCCGCATGTTCCCGGCCGGCACCGGTGGCAGGCGGCCTGGCTCGTGGCCGGTCTGACGGCCCTTTCCGCAGGCCACGCCGGCGCCACGGCCTCCGATGAGGCTCGGCTGCTGGCCGCGCTGCGCAAGGCGCACCCCGGCACCCAGTTCACGCAGGTGCAGCGCTCGCCCGTGGCCGGCCTCTACGAGGTCTGGATGAACAGCAACGTGGCCTACGTGTCGCCGCGGAATCCGCGCTACTTCATCTTCGGCCGGGTCTTCGACACCCAGACCATGCAGGACCTCACCGGCCCCAGACTGGCTCGCGCGGCCACCATCGCTGCGCAGGCCGGCCGGGCGCCCGGTGCGGGCGTTCCTTCGGCGCAGGCCGACAGGATGCCGGCTCCCGACTCCCTCATTGCCTTCGACCAGCTGCCGCTGGCGGACGCGATCAAGACCGTGCGAGGCAGCGGCGGCAACGAGCACCGTCGCATCGCCGTCTTCAGCGACCCGGGGTGCTCGTTCTGCCGCCGGCTCGAGCCCGAGCTCGCCGGCCTGGACGACGTGACGATCTACACCTTCCTCGTGCCCTTCCAGGGCCGCGCGCGCCCAGTCTCGATCTGGTGCGCGGCGGACCGCGAGAAGGCCTGGCACCAGTTCATGCTGCAGGGCGACACCTCGCTGCTCAGGCCAGCGGGCGACCCGGCAGCTTCGCGGGCTCCGGAGTGCGACAACCCGCTCGATCGCAACCTCGCGCTCGCGCAACGCCTCGCCGTCCAGGGCACGCCCACCCTGGTCTGGGCGGATGGCACTCGAACCGACGGTTACGTCGACCGGACCGTGCTGCTCGCTCGCCTCCAGCAGGTGTCGCAGGTGGCGGGGGGCAAGCCATGAAGCAGTCCGCCGTCGAGTTCCCCGCGGCTCCGACATCGCGTGCTGCCCCAGCCACCGGACTGGCCGCGGCGCCGGTGCTGCTGGCCTGGATGCTGAGCGGCTGCATGAGCATGAGCGGTCTCAGCGGCAGCTCCAGCTATGCCTGCAAGGCCCCGGACGGCGTGACCTGCGACTCCGTCTCCGGCACCTACGCCAATGCCGTGCAGAACAACCTGCCGAGTCAGCGGCGAACAGCCGGTGCCAGCCGAGGCACCATGCAAGCTCCGCGCGCGGCGGAGGGCATCGCCGGCGCAGCCGCGGCGGGCGCTGCGGGCGCGGCGGCCTCCCGCATCGCCCTCTCGCCATCGCCGCCGCCCTTGCGCACGGCCATGCCGCTCCGGTCCTCGGCCCGCATCCTGCGGCTCTGGTTCAAGCCCTGGGAAGACGCCGATCGCGACCTCCACGACCAGGGCTACGTCTACGTCCGGGTCGACGATGGCCAGTGGCTCGTCGAGCACGCGCAGCGGCAGATCCGCGATGCCTACGCACCGCTGCGGCCTCCGCCGCCCGCAATCGCACGTTCTGCCGGCGGCGGCACCGAGTCGCGCGACCCCAGGACATCGAACCAGTCGGGTCGGGCAGATCAACCGAGTGGTTCGCTATCCCTGCCCGGCCTGACACCTCCGGCGGGCCGGCCGCAGATGCCCGTCGATCCGCGTGGCAACGAACCCAACGACTGACCTGACACCTCTTCCGGCCATCCCTGCGAGGCACGCGCCATGCCCACCCCGTTCGCCCAGACCGCTTCGACCCGATCCGCCGCCTTTCCCGGCGCCAGCCGCCCCGGCCATGGCAACCTGGGCTGGCTTGGCCTGGGCTCGCCTCCCGACACGCCGGCCGAGCAGTTCGCGTCCTGGCTGCCCTACTCGGCCTACCTCGCCGACGAGAAGCTCTTCGTCAACCGCGACAGCCTGGGCTTCATGCTCGAGCTGATGCCGCAGTCGGGTGCCGACGACCGCATGGCCGAGGTGCTGATCTCGCTGTACTCGACCTGCCCGCCAGCCACCGGGATCCAGTTCCACCTGTTCGCATCGCCGCACATCCGCGAGCAGCTGCGGCGCTACGCCAACCTGCGCGTCGAGGATGCCGACCAGGCCGACAAGGCCAAGCACTGGGGTCGCCCGGCGCGCAACGACAACCTGTTCCACCGCCTCGCGCGGCAGCGCGTGGGGCACCTGCTGCACGGCGCGCAGCAGTCGCTGACCACCGGCTTCCACTACACGATCCGCGACTTCCGGCTGATGATGAGCGTGTCGGTGCCCGGCGGCGTGGAACAGGCCGGCGACCTGACCCGGCGCGACGAGCTGGTCGCGCTGCGCGAGTCCATGGCGTCCACGCTGCGCTCGGCGTCGCTGCCCAGCCGTGTCTGCGACGCCGCGGACCTGATCAACTGGTGTGCGCTATTCACCAACCCGGACCGGGTCTCCCAGACCGACGCGCCGAACCTCCACTACGACGACGGCCGCGAGATCCGCGACCAGATCGTCGATTTCGACACCATCCAGGACCCGCATCCTGCCGGCCTGACCCTCTGGAAGGAGGGCCACGAGGGATCGCTGGAAGCACGCTTCTACTCGATCAAGTCCTTCCCCGAGCGCTTTGCACTGTGGCAGATGGGCTCTCTGATCGGCGACCTGATGCAGCCGGCGCTGCAGTACAGCGCGCCCTTCCTGCTGACCATGGGCGTGCACGTGCTCGACCCCAACGTCATGAAGTCCGTGGTCACGGCCAACCACGTGCGCGCGACCCAGAACGCACGCAGCAAGATGGCCGAGGTGATGCCCGACGTGGGCAAGAAGCTGCAGGACTGGACCGCGGCGGCCAACGCCATCGACGTCGGCAGCAGCCTGGTGAGCCTGTACCACCAGCTGGCGATCTTCTCGCCGCCCGAGAAGGCCGTGTCCGCCCAGGAGACCGCCAACGCGATCTGGCGCGGTCGGGGCTTCCAGCTCAACGCCGATGTCTACATGCACCGGCAGGCGCTTCTGGCAAGCCTGCCGATGACGCTCTCGGAGGCCTTCCACAAGGACCTGGCCAAGATGCGCCGCGTCTCGCGCAAGACGATGGCCAATGCCATCCACCTGGCACCGCTGATCGCCGAGTGGCGCGGCACGCGCACGCCGGCCCTGGTCTTCGGTGGTCGGCGCGGCCAGCTGATGACGCTGGACATCTTCGACAACGACCTGGGCAACTACAACTTCGCGATCATCGGCGCGCCCGGGTCCGGCAAGTCGGTGCTGATGAACGAGATGGCCTGGTCCTACCGGGCCATCGACGCCAAGGTCTGGATGCTCGACCTCGGTCGGTCGTTCGAGAAGCTGTGCCGCAAGGCCAAGGGCACGTACATCGAGTTCCGGCCCGACGTCGACATCTGCCTCAACCCCTTCACGCACATCGTCGACATCAACGAGGACATCGACATGCTGGTGCCGGCCATCTCCAAGATGGCCTCGATGTCCCGGCCGCTGGACGAGGTCCAGTACAAGGCCATCTCGGCGATGGTCATCAAGCTGTTCCGCGAGCACGGCAACGCGCTCACGGTGACCGCGCTGCGCGACGCCTTCAAGGCCGGCACCATCGAGGAGCTGGGCGTGCGCGAGGACCCGCGCATCCGCGACCTGGCCGTGATGCTGAACCCCTACGCCCGCGGCGGCCAGTACGAGCGCTTCTTCGAGGGGCGCAACAACATCGACTTCGGCAACGACTTCGTCGTCATCGAGAACGAGGAGCTGAAGCGCCGGCCCGACCTGCATGCGGTCGTCAACATCCTGCTGCTGCACCAGATCACCGGCGAGATGTACCTGACGCGCAACCGGCGCAAGGTGCTCTTCATCGACGAGCTCAAGCAGCAGCTGGGCGACATCGGCGCCGACGACCCCGTGAAGGCGGCCGTGGTCGAGGAAGCCGCACGTCGCGCCCGCAAGTACGGCGGATCGCTCGGCACGGCCACGCAGAGTGCCGACGACTACTACGGATCGGCCCAGATGGAGGCGGCCTTCAACTGCTCGGACTGGGTGTTTCTGCTGCGGCAGAAGCCCGAGTCGATCGAGATGCTCGACCGCAAGGGGCGGCTGTCGATGGACGAGCCAAAGAAGCGGCTGCTCAACTCGCTGCGCACGGAGCCCGGCGTGTTCTCGGAGGTCTACATCTCCTCGCCGGTGGGCGAAGGCGTGGCGCGCAACATCCTCGACCCGGCGACCCATCTGCTGTTCTCCAACAAGCTGGAGGACAACGCGCCGATCGACGAGCTGCGGGCGCAGGGCCTGAGCATCGACGACGCGATCACCGAGCTGCTGCGGCGGCGCGGGCACGCGGTGTGACTTTGGCGAGGCTCCCATGGACGTCGACGCCAGCGCCAGTCCTCGCCAACCCTTGGCCGGACCTGTGGGCATGGTGCCCATCCTCCTACATGCGGCGTTCGCTCTGCTGATCGTGCTGGGCACGCTGGCCGCCTACGACCGCGCGGTGGTGCGTCCGGCCCAGCGCGTCGGCGTCGTCGATGTCGGCGAGGTGTATCGGCAGAAGGAGGCCGAGTTCACCCAGCTCCTGACCCGCGCCACCACCGACGCTGACCGCGAGAAGGCGTTTGCGCTGGCCCGGAGCTTCTCGCAGCGGCTGCCGGCGGCGCTGGAGGAACTGCCGCGCGACTGCGCCTGCCTGGTGGTGCTGAAGAGCGCCGTGGCCGGCCGGACACCGCGGACCGTCGATCTGACGGCACTGCTGCAGCAGAAGCTGGGCCATCCACAGACACCCTACAGGAACGACCCCCAGGAGGCCCGATGAAGCGCAGCCTTCGCACCCAGTCCATCGACTTTGCGGCGCACATGCGGCGACGCTGGTACATCTACCTGCCGGTCTTCGCGATCTGGACCTTTGCCTACACGCGGCTCTTCATCGACCCGACACCGCGGGTGCCGGTCCTGTTCAACTGGACGGGCAGCCTGCCCTACCGGGTGGCATGGCTGCAGCACGGCGAGCATCCGCTGCAGCGCGGCGAGTTCGTCATCTTCTCGTTTGCAGGCGAGGCGCGAGCCACGTACCCCGGACTGGACGGTCAGCCGTTCTTCAAGGTCGTGCGCGGCCTGCCGGGCGACGTGGTGACGGTGTACGGCCGCACGGTGTCGGTCAACGGTGTCGTCGTCGGCACGGCCAAGGCCCAGGCCTTCGACCGGCGCCCGCTGGAGCCGATTGCGCCGACGGTGATCCCGCCGGGCCACTACTACGTGCAGGGCACCGGCCCGGACTCGTTCGATTCGCGCTACCGCAGCAGCGGGCTCGTGCGGGCCGAGCAGGTGTTGGGCACCGTGGTGCCGCTGTTCTGAGGGGCTGCCATGGATCCGCATCCGATGCTGCGTTGGCCGGTGCCCCGTCACCTGGCCCGACTGACCTCCCGGGCCACTTTGGCGTCCCTTGTCGCCGTGACCGCGTTCGCTGTGGCCTTGCCGGCTCTGGCACAGACACCGTCCGAGCTGGCCGTCACGGGCGAGGTGCCGATGGCCGACTACCTTGCGCTGCTCCAGCAGATCTCCCCTGCGGCACACCAAGGGGCGCAGGCCTATCTGCAGGCGCACGAGCGCCGGTGCCGCCGGAGTCTTTCGAGCCGCGAGCTTCGACAGGCGATGGCGGAAGGAGACGGCGATCCGCTACTGATGGCGATGATCCGGGCCAGCCACCTCCAGGACGGGCCGGGCCTGACCCGGCTGGGCGAGCAGGTCTCATGCACCCGGAAGGCGGCAAGGTGAAGTTCGACCTGCCAATGCCTCGGGCAGGTTGCACCAGCCCGGCGGCGCGCGTCATTCAGTGCCTGCTGGCGGTCGTCGCAACGATCCTGAGCACGGCCGCCCACGCCGTGGACCTGGGGACCATCGGCCCGACCTACGGCATTGCCGAGCCCCACCTGCTGGAGTTCATCCAGCAGCGCCTGCGCGACAAGGAACGCACGGGTGAACTGCAGCGTCTGATCGACGAGGCGCGCAACCGTGGTGTGGCCGCAGTACGCCAGCCCGCTCCGGTCGAGGGCGTACGAAGCACCGAGACTGCACGGTCCTGGACCATCGATCCGACCTTCACGCTCGACCGCAACATCGTCGATGCGCAGGGCAGGCTGCTGTTCCCGGCCGGGACGCGCAAGAACCCGCTGGAGGTGGTGTCGCTGTCCAAGCGGCTGCTGTTCTTCGATGCCCGTGACGGACGACAGGTCGCTCGGGCCCGCGAGCTGATCGCGCGCTACGACGGCAAGGTCAAGCCCATCCTGACCGGTGGCTCGTACCTGGACCTGATGAAGGCCTGGCGCGTACCGGTGTACTACGACCAGCAGGGGACGCTGACCCGCCGTTTCGGCATCAGGCAGGTGCCCGCCCTGGTCTCGCAGGAAGGCATGCGCCTGCGCGTCGACGAGGTGCTCGTGCAATGACCACCCTGCCCGCCCTGATCCGCTGGCTTGCCGCACAGACGATGCCCGCGCTTCGCCGATGGGCCAGCCAGGTGCTTGCCCGCGCGTTGCTGGCTGCCGCCCTGCCCTGGGCAGCGCCCGCGCAGGCCGCCGACAGCCTGACCTGTACCGGCCGCTTCCCCAACCCGATCACCGAGATCTGCTGGAGCTGCATCCTGCCGATCAGCATCGGCAGCGCCACGATCGCCAATTTCGATGGGCAGGAGGACATCCCCAACCCGTCCAACCCGGTCTGCAGCTGCGGCGTGAACCCCACCATCGGCCTGTCGATCGGGTTCTGGGAGCCGGCCCGGCACGTGGAGGCCGTGCGCAAGCCGTTCTGCCTGGCGTCGCTGGGCGGCATCGACCTCGACCCAGGCATCCCGGCGCCGGCGGCGGCAAGGTTCACACGCCCTGAAGGCGATGGCGACGGCGGCAGCTTTTACCAGGCGCACTTCTACGTGAACCCAGTTCTGTACTGGCTGGAGGTGGTGACCGACTTCCCGTGCCTGGAGCGGGGCTCGTTCGACCTGGCCTACCTGACTGAGGTGGACCCGCTGTGGAACGACGACGAGCTGACCCTCATCCTCAACCCCGAGGGCGTGCTGTTCGCCAACCCGGTGGCGGTGGCGGCCTGCGCGGCCGATTGCGTGGCCGCGACCGCGGGCTTCGGCATCGCCGAGATGTTCTGGTGCGCCGGCTGCCAGGGCGGCATCTACCCCTTCGATGGCCACGTCCCGTACCACATGGGTGGCGTGCGAACGGCCGCCCTCATCGCGCAGCGGCTGACCGCCAAGATGCACCGCGAGCTGCTGGCCTGGGGCTGGCATGGCCGGCCAGGCCTGTGCGGGCCCTACTTCCTGCCGGCCATGGACAAGACCGCCTACAAGACCCAGCTGACCTACCCGGTGGCCAACACCGCCAAGGACGGCGGCCGCTGCTGCCAGCCCTTCGGCCGCAGCACCATCGTCTGGGGCGCCGGCAAGGAGTACCCGGTGCGCGGCGAGGACTTCGCGTTCATGCTGTTTCGGAAGAGGAACTGCTGTGTGGGCTACTGACAGGGCCACGCTCATCGGCCGGGCGCTCGGCGCCGGGGTCGCCGCGCTCC
Source organism: Piscinibacter defluvii (assembly GCF_004011805.1). Taxonomy (GTDB): domain Bacteria; phylum Pseudomonadota; class Gammaproteobacteria; order Burkholderiales; family Burkholderiaceae_C; genus Piscinibacter; species Piscinibacter defluvii. The sequence goes on along the minus strand of NZ_RCHJ01000017.1, from coordinate 106,640 downwards.
TTCTTGCCAGCAGCGTGCTGGGTGCCCCGGCGACGCCACCTGCCGTCACCGACGCCGACATAGAGCGCGCACGCCAGCAGCATCGGATGCCGACCGAGGCTGAGCTGGCGAAGGTGCCGGTTCCGGGTACACCGCGCATCGAGAGCCTTCCGCAGCCGGCGACCCGCATGCCCATCGACCTCGAGGCCATCTCCAAGGGCTTCGACGTGCAGAACGGAGCTCATGCATCGGCGATGGCTCCGGGCAAGGCAGGGCCGAAGGTGCTGATCTTCGTGAGCTTCGCGATGCCGGAGGCGACGCTCCAGCGCTTGGTCGACCAAGCAGCGCTGGCGGGCGCGACGCTCGTGCTGCGGGGGTTGGTCAACGGATCGATCAGAGACACGGTGACCCGCATGCAGGCGCTGATCGGCAGCCGCCGTGTTGCCGTCCAGATCGATCCGGAAGCGTTCGATCGCCATGGGATCACGAGGACTCCGACGTTCGTCCTGGTCATGGGCGGCGCCGGGACCGAGGCCTGTGCATCCCGCGCGTGTGGCTCGTCGCAGCAGTTTGTGAAGGTCGCTGGAGATGTGACCCTGGACTATGCAATGCGGTACCTGAATCGGGACCCCCAAGCTTCAGTACGTACAAAGCGGTAGTCCCCGCTCTCACCGCGCCTCACGCCCAAGGGCAGCAACCGGCCGTCGAAGACTGAGAGCGGCTGTTCGCTGAAAATTTCCCGGCTGATGTCTCGCGCCAAAAGCAGACGGCGAAAGGCCCTGTACGCGGCCTGTTGGGCACTTCGCCGGCGAAGAACGATCCCGAAACTGGGCTTGCCCTACAGCTTGTGACCCTTAAGTAGCGCAGACGGGGTGTACATGTCGGTCAGCATCAAGACGTGATGGCGCGCCCTTGTGATCCCGACGCGCAGAAGCTTCCGGCACTTTGGATGCGGAGCGGCCTCCTTGTTGAACAGCAACGGGCTGCTGTTCGGGTCGTCGAAGATGATTACGGCGTCGAACTCCTTGCCTTTTGCCTTGTGCACCGTCATCACGTGAATGCCGCGCAGATCGTTCCCGCCCGATAGCAGTTGATCCTCGGCCAGCGCCATGTCGAGAGCGGTGCGGGCACCCTTGTAGTGCCCTTGCGTTTGCCAGAGTTCGGTGAAGCCTGCGGCAATGCGGTGCCCGCGTTGAAAGACGATCAGTTGCTCTGCCTCTTGCGCGATCTCTTGCAGCGGGTTCGCACCAGACTCGCGCAGGAAGCGGCGAGCTTCAATCCAGTCCCGCTTCGGCTCGCCCGTAAAGCCGTGCGTTCGCAAGACGCTAAGGGTTCCCAGCAGTTTCGCCGCGACGCCGTTAGCCCTTGGCTGTTTGCCTTTGCGGCAATCATTGGCGCTGATTGCAAGACGCTGCGCTTGCTTCAGGTTGCCGTCACCGCCGCGTGCCTTGAAGACCGACGCCGCAAGCTCAAGGGCGTCCGCAAGGTCTGCCAGTGCATCGGCTTCGGCGCGGCGCGGTTCCATGAGAAACGCGATCATCCTGCTCGACAGCAGAACCGATGCTTCGTCGATCATCACGCGGTGCGGGATGGTCCTGTTGGTGCCGTTTCCCGTCAGCGCTCGAGAGATCACATTGACGCCACGATTCCACGTTGCAAGGAGCGCGAGGTTTTCGATTTCGTGCGGTGCTGCGGCCTTCTTTGCGTTCTGAAGAGCGATGCCTACGGAGGAGCGAATCTTCGCATCACGCTGATCGGCATTGGCGCGAAAGAGTACGCGTGATACCCCCTTGTATGCAGCTCCGCGTGGCGTCGACAGCAGGATGTCGTTCGCGAACGCGACGATCTCTGAGTTTGGGCTGCGATGGTTCTGTCCGAGTAGATCAACGCGCAGCGGCTTAAGTGTCTCCATGATGTGCGTCACGCGCTCGGAACTCACACCGGGGCGGAAGTCGTATATCTGCTGGTCGAGGTCGGCCAGGCACATCAACTGCGTTCCGGCGGACAAGTGCCGCACACTCTGCCACTGCTCGTCGGCTGTGTCTTGGGCCTCATCGACGACAATCATCGGATGCCGTGCGGCGAAAAGTGCCCGAAGACGCTCGCTGCGTGTCAGCAGTTCGAGGGCCTTCTGCGAGAACAGATCGAAGGCGACGATGCCTTCCTCTCTGAAAAGCCGGTCGCGCTCTTCGGCCCAATCAAACCCCAGACTCTCGAATGGATGCCGTAAGGCGGCCTCGTCGTGTGGAAGGAGAAGGCGCAGCGTCTTCGGGGCACCGAGAAGGTAACCATAGGCCTTCAAGACCTCCCAGAAGAACGAGTGGAACGTCTGAATCGAAAGCTTGCTTTGTAGCGCCTTTGGCAGTTGCGTTCTGCTCGCCTCGATCACGCGCGCCACCGCCGCGCGGGAGAAGCTCAAGAACAGGACCGTTTGTCCGGGCTTGAGGCCCGCCTCAATGACGCGTTGCGCCTTCGCGAGCGCGATGGTCGTCTTTCCGCAACCAGGGCCACCGGTGACCAATATTGGCCCTGCCTCATCGAGAATGCTCTGACGTTGAGCGCAGATGACCAACGCCATCTTTAGGCCTTCGCTGGCGCAACCGCTTTGGCAGCATCGGGTTCGGGCTTCTTTCGTTTCGGCTTTGGATACCGCTGATAGATGTCGCTCAGGAACTTGGTCAGCGTCGCGGGCAATTCTGCAGGCGTGCACAGCTCGAGCAGTCGGGCTGCGCCGCCTTCGCCCTTCAGGCCCTTCAGCGTCGAGACTGTCAGAGCGCGAATGGCAGCGTCGTCAGGGCGTGCCGTAGGAATGCCAAAGTGGCCATCGGTGTCTTGCTCACGCAAGGCGTCGAGGTACTGCCATTGGCGGACAACGGGCACCTCGTTGGCCATCATGGTTTCCGCACCCTTATGGCTGATCTCGCAGGCCACGACGTAGGTGTCTTGCAGGGCCTTGATGTCATCAGCGGTGCGCTTCTTCCTGTCGAAGAAGGCGAAGGCGGGAACGCCGATTTCCTTGAAGAAGGCGCCCATCTTTTCAAGGTTGCCGTCGCCGTCGGCGTTAATGACGCTTACGCCAGCAACATCCAGCTGAAACAGATCAGGATTGTTGTCCTCCATCTTCTGCGCAACGACCAGCAGGGCATCCTGTTCCGTGATGCCCTCGCCAACGATCACCGCCTGCCCAAGCATGGCCTCGGCGATCGCACGACGAAAGTTCTGTCGATAGTTTTTCGCCTTCATGCCGGTCGGCAGCTTGATTGCCGTGCCCGAGAGGTCGCCGTGCTCGTCGCGATTGAGCTTGACGATGCCGTCAGGCTCAAATCTCTCAATGACATAGGGTGAGTGCGAAGTGACGAAGCACTGAGACGTTTCTTCGAGAAGGTAGTTTGCGATGCGTCGCTGCGTATGCGGCGGCAGAGCGATCTCAGGCTCTTCCATCGCGAAGATCACGTTGTCCCTCTTGATGTCGGCGATGAAGGTGAGGAGTGCAAGGACCAGCGTGTTCAGTGTCCCCGTTCCCGCCTGCTGGAACGGGACAGCACCTTCGCCTTTCCCCATCGTGAGGAAGAACGAGATGGTCTTGCGGAGGTGCTCGCGCGTGAGCTGCGAGACAAACAGGCGCGTCGACCGTCCGTCGCCACCCGGAGCGATGTATTCCGCAAGGCGAGCCTCAATCTCGTCGAGGATCGGACCGAGTTCGGTTGCCTCTGCGTCAATGGGCGGTTCGAGAGACGCCAGACGCGTGCGAATGCTCTCCCACATTCCCTTGCGCGCTTCCTTCATGCGCAGGATGTTGTCGAGTAGGGTGCCGCGCTCCAGGCTGAGCGCGCGTGACCCCGTCCGAATCGTGCGCAGGTAGAGGAATCCAATAGAGCGCTTTACGCGAGAAGGGATTGCTTTCGGTTCGCCATCGGCGTCTTCGTCGCCACGCCCGTACACGGTTCGCGCGACGAACTGATCGTCTTCGATGTCGTACTTAGCAATAGTGATGAGGCGCAGACAGAATTCGACGTTTGGATCGTCCGCTGCCGCGATCTCCCCTTCACCTAGTAGTCTGCGCTCAACCTTGTGCCAGAACTCAAGGTTCGCGGCACACATCGTTTTGATGTCGTCCGTCAGGTCGGTCAGTATGGCCTGGATACGGATCGGCACAGGCGTCTCGCCGTCTGCTGCCAAGTAGCCAGCATTCCGAAAGTCGAACTCCTCGACTGGCGACGACCGGTTCAGCCGGTCCGGTCCTAGAACGAGATCGAGGGCCTCGCACACTGTGCTCTTGCCGACATTGTTGCCGCCGATCAGGAGGGTATGTCCAGTGAACTGCAATACGGCCTTTTTGATTCCTCGGAAGTTCTCAATCGTTAGCTGAGATACGCGCATTGCTCCTCCAGCGTCACTCTTCTTGGTTGGCGTCCTGCTGCAGGCCATGATAGGCGAACGCTCCAGCGATCGTGTCTCAAGCGTCAGTCAACACCCCATTACCTCGTGCGGTCCCTTACCAAGGATCGCAGACCCGTGCCTCATTTCACTCGATGATGGTGACTGCGTTGTCGCGCTCCAGGAGGGAACTGGAGCTCCACGATACGGATCGTTGACCAGAGTCGCAGAACGAAGGACAGCAAACCGCTGTGTAGCTGCCGGTCGGCGTGCGTGAGGCAAAGGCAGCACCGACGCTGCCGAACAGCCGTTCCCCAAACGCTTGCCCAGCCTCGAAACCCCTCTCTCTCAGCCGCCGTTTCCCCGAGACACCGCACGAACCGCCCCTGACCATGGGGCGTGCTTCTCCCCACCCCGCCCGGCCTCGATAGCCGCTTCCCGTACCCGCCGCCATCCACGGCCAGCCGGGCCTCGCCGTGGCGCCGCCTCGTCGCCTTCATCACCGCCGTCTGCTTCCTGACAACGCAGACCGCCGCCGTGGCCGGCCCGCACGAGGAAGGGGTCGCCGCTGGCCAGGCCGCGAACCCGGTGGCCCGCGGCAACATCACCACCCCGGGTGCCACCGCCGTGGTCCCGGGCTACACGACCACGCCACCGGAGCGCAGCTACTACCGCCAGCCCAACCTGTCGTCGCAGGGCAAAGCGAGGCTGTCTGCCTGTGCACTCACCCCCACCGACCCTCTCTGCCAGGCGCAGCGTGGCGCCTTCTCGTCGGCAAACACGCCGCGCCCGACGATCGGCGCCGATGACCCTGCCGTGGCTGCTGCGCGTGCAATCGGCCGGACGCCGTCGGCCGAGCTGGGCAGCCTGGCTGCCTACTACAGCGGTTGCACCACCACGGTCACGCCGGTGCCCGCCGGCATGCAGCCACGCAATTGCCTGCGCTACGTCGGCGTCGGCAACTACAGCTGCAGCCGAAGCCTGACCGTCAGCACGACGCGGACCACCAGCTGCAACCCGGGCGACTGGTTCGCCCACGCCGCCTCCGGCCGCACGGGTCTGGACGTGCAGTGCCTGCCTGACCGCGCCGTTACCGCGCAGCACTTCCGCGTCACCCAGGACGGCAATCCGCTCAGCTTCTTCGACGTGGACATGACGACGCCGGTCGTCTTCCCGCAGATCGTGTCGGTTCTCGACACCACCTACTCGATGATCGACGGCCAGCCCATCCGCACGGCCGTCTGGGTGGCCGACAAGAGCTGCAGCGGATCGACCTGCAGCCTGACTGCGATGGTGGCCCCGGAGCGCGCCGAGGTCTGTACCGGTGGCGGCGACTCCGGCTACAGCTGCACCAGCGTCGAGCCCTTCCTCAAGGTCTACGCCGCCTGCCGTGCCGGCACGCAGAGCGGCGACAACATCCAGGACACCGTCTGCCAGGGCGACAGCGGCTGCACCACCACCGCCCTGGACGGCACCAAGTGCTACGCGCCCGCTCCCGGCTGGACGCCTTACGCCGGCATCGACATCACGGGCACCGTGGCCGGCACCTACTGGAACATCGACGCCGACCGGGCCGTGATCGGCTGGGCGCCCAACCCCGCCTTCGGCCCGATTCCGACGATGCGCCTGTCCTACACGCGGCCAGCCACCACCGTCACCGAGACCGACCGCTGGGACGACCAGTGCCCGACCCTGGACGTCGGTGGTCGCTGCACCACGACCTCGCCCGCCGTCTGCACCGATGGCCCGGCGACCAAGGTCGTCGACGGCGTGGCCGTCACCCGCGACTGCTGGGAGTACCGGAGCACCATGTCGTGCAGCGGCGGCGCGTCGGCCGACCAGTGCGCACCGCTGGTGGCAGCAGGCTGCACGCCGCAGTCGTCGACTTGCCGGCAGACCAATGCCGTCACCGGCCTGTGCGAGGTGTTCGAGGACGGCTACAGCTGCCCCGTGCCCGCCGAGACCGTCACCACCGCCAGCAACTGCCCGACCAACGTCTTCTGCCTGAGCGGCAACTGCTTCGACATCGGCGCGCCGAACGACCCCGACTTTGCGCGCAGCATGTCGATGCTCGAGGCCGGGCGCGAGGCAGGCATCTACCTGGACGCCGACCGCATGCAGGTCTTCAAGGGCGAGGAGAACCGCTGCCGCGACCGCCTGCTGAAGAACTGCTGCTACGCCGACGGCGCCGGCGCCGGCATGACGAACCAGAGCATCTTCGGCGGCGGCTCGCGTCTGGTCTTCGACGTGCTGATGAACTCGCAGAACCAGCAGTTCATCTACCAGGGCATCTCGGCGCTGCTGATGGGCGGCGGCTTCAGCGGCACGTTCACGACCTATGGCGTGACGGTGGCGGTCAATGGCGCCGCCCTGCCCGCTGGATCGGTGGCCGTGTATGCCGGCGACAGTCTGGTCGTGGCCTTCGACCCGTGGACGCTGGCCATCGCGGTGATCATCTACATCGTCCTCTCGATGATGTCCTGCAACGAGGACGAGGGGAAGCTGGCGATGAAGGAAGGCGCCAAGCTGTGCCACACGATCGGCACCTGGTGCTCATCCTGCTTCCGGGTCCTGGGCGTGTGCGTGTCCTGCGTCGAGCACACCACCTCGAAGTGCTGCTTCAACTCGATGCTGGCGCGCATCGTCAATGAACAGGGCCGCGCGCAGATCGGCAAGGGCTGGGGCGGTGCGCAGAACGCCGACTGCTCCGGCTTCACCGTCGCGCAATTGCAGGCGCTCAACTTCGCTGCGATGGACCTGTCGGAGTTCTACGCGTCGCTGGTGCCGACCCTGCCGAACGTCAACGCGCTGCAGGCCGGCAGCGCCAGCCGCGTGCCCACCTGCTACTACGGCCAGGGGAAGTGCCAATGAGGGCCATCACCGTTCTGGTCGGCGCCGCATGCGCCTTGTTTGTCAGCACTGCCATGGCTCAGGAACGACTGCAGGTCCGCGATGCCAGGCAGCTGATGCTGTCGGCCCTGGACGCACCCGACGGCAAGGCCCACGGGGTCCTGGTCGGCGAGGTCGCCGACGCGATCTCGAAGCGCTTCAGCGCCACGACGCCGATCTACATCGACGTGAGCACCGAGAAGCGCTACGCCCAGCCCGGCTGCAGTCGCCTGAACGTGCGCTTCTGGCAAGACGGCGTGCAGTTGCCGAACTACGGCGCTGGCGGCGTGCAGGCACCGCGGCGGCAGACCATCGACTTCGGCATCAACTACTGCCGTGACGGCCAGCCGCCGCGGTCGCCCGTCTTGATGGACATGAGGCGGCGCCCATGACGCTGCGCCGCCCTGCCTCGCGCCAAGTTCGGCTCGCACTCTGCCTCGTTGTCATGCTTGGCAGCGGGACGGCCACCCTGGCGCAGCCGCAAGACCCCGGACGGCCGTACTGGTCCGACAACTGGCGCGGCTGGCACTTCTACGAGGAGTCGGAGATCCCTCCGCCCGAACCACCGGCTTCCGCACCTCGGCAGGCCGCAACGCCATCGAGTGCCGCCACTGCACCGCGGCGGTCGCCCGCGAAGCTCCCGGAGGTCGTCGAGTTCGAGCGCCTGCAGAAGGCCCTCGAGGAGCGCCGGCACATCGCCATCATGCGGCCGACCGAAGCCAACGTACGCCGCTACATGGAGCTGGAGGCCCAGGTGGTGTCGCGCGCATCCACCTTCGCCGACGTGGCGCAGCGCATCGCTTGGGCCAGCCCCGAGCTCGACCCCACGCTCCAGGGGCGCCCGGTGAACGCGAAGGCCCTGGAGGTGTTCGACCAGCTTCAGACGGCCCAGCGCAGCCAGTCCATCAGCGCCCTCGGCCGCGACCATGTCCTGTTCTTCTTCTTCCGCAGCGACTGCCCCTACTGCCATGCCTTCGCGCCGACGCTCGAGGCCTTCCAGGCCCGGCACGGCATCAAGGTGGTCGCGATCAGCGTCGACGGAGGCCCGATCCCCGGCTTCGCGGACGCCCGACGGGACAACGGGATCGCCACCACGCTGCGGGTGAGCCAGGTTCCCGCCGTCTACCTCGCCCAGCCCTTCACCGGAAAGATCACCCCGATCGGTTTCGGCGTGCTGTCCGAGGCGCAGCTGGTGGAGCGCATCTCGATGGTCGCGGCTTCACCCGACAGCGCCGCCACACCGTTCCTGGGCGCGACTGGCGGCCTGCAGGCCCAGGCCCGCTTGACCCATCAGCGCTGAGGCGGTGAGCCCGCACCGGCGCAGACCGAAATCCAAAGGAGCCCCCGATGAAGCGTACCGACGGCGACCAGTCCCTGCACCGCGCTGTGGTGGTCGCCCTGTGCTGCGCCGCGCTCGCCGTGGGCCCCGCGCCACTGCGGGCCGGTGACCTGAACGCCGAGGTGAACAACATGTTCAACAGCTTGGGCGCCATCGGCAACTACACCGCACCGGGAGCGTTCCGGGGGCAGACCTTCAACACCTACACCGGGGGCAGCCTGTTCATGCGTGCGCCGAACAAGGTCTACCAGCTTGCCGCGATCCAGTTTCCGAGCGCCCGCGCCGGCTGCGGCGGCATCGACGTCTTCGGCGGCTCCTTCTCGCACATCTCGGCGGCCGAGTTCAAGAACATGCTGCGCAACATCACGGCCGCGCTGCCGGGCATCGCCTTCCAGCTGGCGCTGGAGTCGGTCTCGCCGCTGCTGGGCGGGCTGACCAAGTGGGCCAAGGGCCTGGAGACCTGGATCAACAACGCGCGCATCAACTCCTGCGAGACCGCAAAGGCCATCGTCAGCACCGCCGCCGAGGCGGCGGGCTTCAGCTCGCAGGAGGCCTGCTCCGACCTGGCCATCGAAATGGGCCTGGAGACCGATCGAGATGCCGCGCGCCGCCGCTGCGCGACCGACCGCCCCAGCATCCTGGCCTCGGCCCGCTCCTCGGGCGACGCCAACATCCGCAACAAGGCGCCCTTCGTCGGCAACCTGACGTGGAAGGCGCTGCAGCGCACCGGCACTTACCTAGACGACCAGGAGCGCGAGCTCATCATGAGCATCGTCGGCACGGTGATCTTCTACGCCGAGGATGCCGCGCGCGATCCCGAACCCGTGGCGCCGACGATCACCTCGATCAGCCAGTTGCTGTACGGCCAGGCGGCGGGCACCGGCACCAACGTGACGCAGCACCTGCTCCGGTGCAACAACTACACGGACTGCGACGTGGTGACGCTGAACACCAGCTACACCCACACGCCCTTCACCGCCCGTGTCGAGACCATGATGCGCTCGATCGCCGACAAGATTGCCACGCGCACGGCGATCCCGAACAACTCGGCCGAGGTCGGCTTCGTCAACCAGACCACCGAGCCGGTCTACAAGATGCTCTCGATCGGCGCGACGATCCCCGGCTCGGGGCTGTCCGACAGCCTGATCGCGCAGTACCGCGACGTGATCGCGGCCGACTACGCCTACGTATTCCTGGAGCGGAACCTGCGCGTGGGCATGGCGGCGCTGGACAAGGACTACACCTTGCAGCAGACCCAGCGGGATCGCGCCAACCTGGTGAGGCAGCGGGCCCAGGCCATGCTGCTGCAGCTGTCGCAGGAGAAGAACCTGCTGTACCAGAAGGTCGGCTCGTTCCGGGCGGTGTCCAGCCACCTGGAGCAGCTCGAGCGGCAGCTGCGGTCGAGCATGCCCCAGCACGTGATGGACATGCTGGGGCAGCAGGCGGCCTTCCAGGCCCGCTGACACATCGGTCGGCAGGACCGACTCCGCGGGCACCACGCCAGCAACCCGGAGGCGGGCCAATCCCCAGGAGCGACGCATGTGGGAGATCTACGCCTACCAGAACGCCGACAGCCTGTTCGGCATCTTCAACGCTGCGGCAGCCATCCACGGCTCCGGCGACTACATGGCGGCCGTCGCCGCCGTGGCCTTCTGCGGGTTCATCGCGGCCCTGGTGGCCTACGCCTTCGCGCCCGAGAAGCTGCAGGGCTGGAAGTGGCTGGCCACGGTGCTGCTGGTGTTCTCCGTCCTCATCGTGCCGCGGGTGACCGTGGGCGTAGTCGACAAGACCGGCGGATCCGCCGTAAAGGTGGTGGCCAACGTCCCCTTCGGCGTGGCCTTCCTCGGCAGCGTCACCAGCACGGTCGGGCACACGCTCACGGGCCTGTTCGAGAGCTATCGAGCTGGCCAAGCGCTTTGAGGGATTCGAGCGTAAGGTGAAACGCGGAATCGAGATCACTGCCGTCCCCTACATCTGCCCGGCAGGGTTCTGGACGATTGGGTACGGCCATCTCTGCGACCCCAAGCATCCGCCGATCACGGAGGCAGAAGCCGAGGTCTATCTGGCGCGCGATCTGCAGACGGCACTGACGGCGACGCTGCGCTACTGCCCGGTACTGGCCACTGAGCCGGAGGCGCGGCTCGCGGCCATCGTTGACTTCACGTTCAACCTTGGCGCGGGGCGGTTGCAGACGTCGACGCTGCGACGGCGCATTAACCAGCGGGACTGGTCTTCTGCTGGGCAGGAACTGCGGCGATGGGTCTATAGCGGTGGAAAAGTACTGCCGGGACTGGTCACACGGCGTGAGGCTGAAGCCGCTTGGCTGCTCAACGCCGCATGAACCAGAGATTCAACTGAATCAAATCCCGGGCTGCAACTCCACCTGCACCTCTCGCGATTTGCCGGCCCGCTCCACGGACAAGACTACGACATCGCCGACCTTCCTGTCGTCGAGCCGGGCGAGCAGCTTGGCCACATCGTCGATCGCCGTGCCGTCGATGCGAACGATGCGGTCGCCGGGCACGATGCCTTGTGGGGTAATCTCGACCCCAGCGAGCCCGGCTTTGTGCGCTGCCGAGCCGGGGGTGACACGCAGCACGAACACGCCCTTGCTTCCCGTCAGCGCAAGCAGGCGCTGATTGAGCTGTTCGTCCACCTCGATGCCAAGCGCCGGGCGGATGTATTTGCCGGTCTTGATGAGTTGCGGCACTACCCGCATGACGGTGTCCACCGGCACGGCAAAACCGATCCCGGCCGAGGCGCCGGAGGGGCTGTAGATCGCCGTGTTGATGCCGATAAGCCGACCGGCCGAATCGAGCAGGGGGCCGCCCGAGTTGCCGGGGTTAATGGCGGCGTCGGTCTGAACCAGGTGATCAATGGCCGGGCCGCCCGCTTCTCCCGGTAACGAGCGGTCGAGCGCGGAGACGATGCCGGTGGTGAGCGTCCAGTCCAGGCCAAAGGGGTTGCCGATAGCAAACACCTTCTGTCCCACCTTGAGGTCGGCGCTGGTGCCGACCGGCACGGCAGGCGGGCGTTTGAAGCCGACGCCGATCTTGAGTACGGCGATGTCGTGTGCTGGGCTGGCCCCCACCAGCGCGGCCTGGTAGTCGCGGCCATCGGCGAGTTTGACGGTGGCTTCGGACGCGCCCTGGATGACGTGGAAGTTGGTGACGACGTGGCCGGCGTCGTCCCAGATGAAGCCCGAGCCAGTGCCGCGCGGCACGGAGAAGACGTTGCGCGTCCAGACATCGCGTACCAATTGTGCGGTAGTGATGTAGACCACCGAGGCGCGCGATTTCTCGAACAGTTCGATGGTGGCTTTCTCGTCCGCCGCCAGATCGCCACGCGCCGTCACAGTGCGTTCTGCCGCCTCGCGCGGACTGAACCAGGCCTCGATGGCGGGCAGGAACTGCCACAGCAGCATGAGCGCGGCAATACAGGCGGTGATGAAGAGCCAGCGCCGGACGAAGTGGTCCGGCGCGGGACGTTGGTACGGGTCGGGGTAGGCCATGAGAAGTCTCCTGTTGATAGGCAATCAGCGCCACAGCCCGCTCGGGCGCCAGCGCGGTGGGCGCGGCGTCAAAGCGGATTCCGGCAAGAAATGGGGCGCGTGGAGTGGCAACGCTGATGCTGGCCCAGGCGCCAACGTCAGTAGGCGTGAGATGCGTTCTTGCGTGGCCGGATGCGTGCGCAACCAGGAGGGTTCGGGATTGCCCCATCCCGGCCACAACCAGGCGCGCCAGGAGCGGCTGACCCGCTCGATTTTCGCCAGCGCGGACGCAAGCCCCTGCGGGTCGCCAGTCAGTTCCGCAGCGTGGCGGTCAGCGTCGAACTCACGCACGCGAGACAAGCCGAGCTGTGCGAGCAGGGCCAGCTGGGGCGAGGCGGCCAGCAGAAGCAGTCCAGGCCAATTGACCGCCACCGCGCCGGCCAGCAGTGCGGGCAAGCTGAACACAATAGTGATCTATCCGACCATCGCCAGCAGGCTCGTGAGGCGACTGACGGAATCCGCCGGCCCCATGACACGCAGATCCTCATTGGCGATGTGCGCGACCTCGTGCGCGAGCACACCCGCCAGTTCGCGCGAACTCAGGTTGCGCAGCAGGCCATCGGTGAGGGCGATCGATGCATGCTGCTTCGAGCCGATAGCGAAGGCGTTGACGACGGCACTGGGCACGTAGTGCGGCACCGGCGTGGCGGACAAACCGGCACGGGCGGACAGTTCGCGCAACATGGCCCAAATCTCGGGGGCTTCGTGCGGGTGCAGTGCCCGTGCGCGATACAGGCGCAGGGTCAGCGCCGACGCTGCTGCCGGCTCCAGCAGCAGCGCGCCTGCAACTGCAGACAGCGCGAGCCAAGAGCCGCCTTCGCCGAACAGCAGGCTCCCCGCAGCGGACGCGATCCCGACCAGGGTCAGGGCCAGCAGCCCGGTCTGCAGGCGGTTGAGCCAGCGATGTTGCAACCACGCAGCGCGCAGGTCACTGGGATGATGACGATTCATGCCCAGATCTCTCGGCGACGCGGTCGTCGCGATCGCGCAGCAGCCAGTAAGTGGTACCAAGCGCAAGTGTGGCGCCTGCCAGCGCGGCGATTTTGGCGGGACTCGTGTCGGGGTCGAGGACCACGAACTTGCGTGCCAGCGCGATCAGGCCGATGAGGATCACGGTCTTGACCTGGATGATGCTGTCCCGACGCAGCGCCACGCGCACGATGGAATGCTTGAACTCCATCGCAATCAAAAGTGTCATGATCATGCCGAACACGCTCTGGAACACCTTGTGGTCCAGGGGATTGAAGGCATCGAGGACCAGCAGCGTGAATACGATAGAGATGAGCTGGAGAAGCGACACCACGATGATGACGGCAATCACCGCCGACAGCACGAGCGCGATGACCCACTCAAAGCGCTCGTAAAAACTCATGATGGCCCACTGGTCACGCAAGACCTGAAATGGGTTGAGGCGTGTTGATTTCATGAAGATGGACTCCCTGCGAAATTGCCGCTGACGGGACGATGGCGCATTGCACTGATGCTTCGTTCGACTATCTCGGCCGGCATGTCCAGCGCCGACATTGCCTGGTCCGTCAGCCCAAGGGCTGCGGCAAAGGACTGCTGATAACCCAGCAAGGTGGGCACTCCGAACGCAGCCGGCATCACGGCCGCCACACTGCACCCCGCTAGCAATATCAGCGTGACGCTCAGCAGGCCCAGCATCGATCAGCGCCCAACCTGCGCCGTCGCCCAGCGCACGATGTCCTGCGCGCCCATGGCGCCCGCCTGACGCCCAATCTCCCGCCCACCTTGGAACAGGGCCAGCGTCGGAATGCTGCGGATACCGAACTGCGCGGCCAGGTGGGGCTCAGCCTCGGTGTTCACCTTCGCCAGCCTGATACTGGGTTCGAGCTGGCGCGCCGCTTGCTGAAACTGCGGTGCCATCATCTTGCAAGGCCCGCACCACGGCGCCCAGAAATCGACAAGCAAAGGAAGATCGCTGCGCTCCACGTGGCGCCCGAATGTCGCCGTGGTCAACTCGATGGGCTCGCCCGTGAACAAGGGCTGCTGGCAGCGGCCACAGTTAGGTTGATCCGCGAGCTTGGCGGCCGGCACACGGTTGATGGACTGGCAATGCGGGCAGACGATGTGAAGGTGTTCGCTCATGGTGTGGCCCCTTGGGATGTAGAGAGTGAGGTTTCGGACTGGGGGGGCGCCGACTCGCGGGATTCGGACTTCAGCCCCTGGGTCAGCTGACGGATGTCGTTTTCGTCCAGGGTTTCCCGCGCCAGCAGTTCGCGCGCGCAGCGCTCCAGCACCGCGCGGTTGGTATCGAGAATCCGGTAGGCGCGCTCGAACACGCCCATCACGATGTCGCGGATCGCCTGATCGATGCGCGCCTGGGTGGATTCCGCCACCCGGCAACCACCTTGGGCCAGCTCGGGGACGTCGAGAAAACGCGGCCGCTGCGCCTCAAACGCGATGTAGCCGAGTCCCTCGTCCATGCCAAAGCGGGTGATCATGTCGCGGGCAATGTCGGTGGCCCGTGCGAGGTCATCGGCAGCCCCGGTGGACAGCTCGCCGAACACGAGCTTCTCGGCCGCACGACCGCCCAGCAGCACGGCGATCTTGTGTTCCAGATCGGCGCGCGTCATCAGGAAGCGGTCTTCGGTGGGGCGTTGCAGCGTGTAGCCCAGCGCGCCGATGCCGCGCGGGATGATCGAGATCTTGTGCACGGGGTCGGTGCCGGGCAGCGCCAGCGCCACCAGCGCATGGCCCATCTCGTGATAGGCCACGGTTTCCCGCTCCTTGGGATTGAGCACTCGGTTCTTCTTCTCCAGGCCCGCCACGATGCGCTCGATGGCGGCGGTGAAATCCTGCAACTCCACGGCGGACGCTTTGCGCCGGGTCGCGGCCAGCGCGGCCTCGTTGACCAGGTTCGCGAGGTCTGCACCCGAAAAGCCGGTCGTCAACGCCGCGACTTGTTCGAGATCGACATCACTGGCCAGGGTAACCTTCTTGACGTGCACCTTCAGGATATCGAGACGGCCTTTCTTATCGGGACGGTCCACCAGCACCTGGCGGTCGAAGCGACCGGCGCGCAAAAGCGCCTGATCGAGAATTTCAGGCCGGTTGGTGGCGGCGAGAATGATGAGCCCCACTGAACTGTCGAAACCATCCATCTCGGTCAGGAGCTGGTTGAGAGTTTGCTCGCGCTCGTCGTGGCCGCCGATGGGGCCTCCTACGCCGCGCGCACGGCCCAGCGCGTCGAGTTCGTCGATGAAGATGATGGCCGGCGCCTGCGCGCGGGCCTGCTCGAACAGGTCGCGCACGCGCGCCGCCCCCACGCCGACGAACATCTCGACGAACTCCGAGCCGGAGATGGAAAAGAATGGCACCCCAGCTTCGCCCGCGACGGCTTTGGCGAGCAGTGTCTTGCCGGTGCCGGGCGGCCCCACCAGCAGCACACCTTTCGGGATGCGCGCCCCGAGACGACCGTAGTCCTGCGGGTGCTTCAGGAAGTCGACGATCTCGACCAGTTCGGCCTTGGCTTCATCGACGCCCGCGACATCGGCGAAGGTGACGCCCGTGTTCTTCTCCATGAACACCTTGGCGCGACTCTTGCCGATGCTCATGAAACCACCGATGCCCTGCTTCTCGGCGAAGCGGCGGAACAGGAAGAACCAGACGCCGAAGAAAGCCACGGCCGGCAGAATCCAGGAGAGCACATCACGCAGCCAGGTGCTTTCCACCACTCGCGCGTAGGACACATCGTATTTCGACAGCTGCTCGGCCAGGTCGGGTTCGACGCGGGTGGCCACGATGGTGGTCTTGCCCCGGCTGTCCGGCGACTTCAGGCGCCCGGTGACCGTGCGGTCCGACACCAGCACTTCGGCGAGGCGCCCCTCGGCCAGCGCCTTCTCGAATTCGCTGTAGGGCACGGGCTCGACAGTCTTGGCCGCCTGCCAGTAGTTCTGCAGCGTCAGCAGCAACAGGCCGGCGACGATCCAGTAGCCAATGTTCCATTGATCTTTCTTTTCCATGGGCAATGTTCCTCGCAAGTCGTGTCGCTAGAGAATGGGGGTGAACAGACGGGCCACCCCGTCGCGCAAGCGGATGGCCAGCGGGCGGGCGCGTAACGCCATGGCCGACATCTCGTTCGATGCATCACGGGCGGCATCAAAAAGGGATTCCAGCCGCGTAGACAGCGCGGTGTCGTACACCTCCACATTGAACTCGAAGTTGAGGCGCAGGCTGCGCGCATCCCAATTGGCCGAACCCAGGCAGCACCACTGGCCGTCTATCAGCATCAGCTTGCTGTGGTCAAACGGGCCAGGCCGTTCGAAGATGCGTACACCGTGCTCCAGCACCTGCCAGTAGTGGGCGCGCGCGGCCCATTGCACCGTGGGATGGTCGCCGTTTGCGGGAGTCAGCACCTCGACGCGCACGCCGCGCAACGCGGCCGTGCTCAGCGCCGCGATCATCGGCTGATCGGGCACGAAGTAAGGTGTCCAGATGCGCACCGAATGCTTCGCCGCGCTCAAAGCGCCCATGAAGGTCCAGCGCATCCTGTCCAGGGCCTCATCGGGACCGGCCTCGATGCCGCGCGCCCAAGAGGTTCCTTGCTCATCAGCCGTTGCGGGCGGTTCGCCCCAGAAACCCTTGCTGAGCCGCTCGCCCGTGGTATCGCACCAATCATCGGTGAAGCACCGCATCAGATGCGCAACCACCGGCCCGCGCAGACGAAAGTGCAAATCGTGACAGGCCTGCTCCGGCGCATCGGGCCGCCAATACGGGCTGAAGATGTTCATGCCGCCGGTGAAACCCGTCTCGCCATCGATCACCAGCAGCTTGCGGTGATTGCGCAGATGCGCGGCATGCAGGCGCGCGGGAATCAACGTCGGGTTGAACGTCGCCGCCGGAACGCCGGCGCGTTGCAAGGCGCGGTAGGCGCTGCGGGGCCTCCAGCGGGCATAGACGTCGTCGATCAGCACCCGCACTTGCACGCCGCGCTCATGAGCCCGGCGCAGCGCATCGACGAACTGCGCCCCGATGCCTTGGCTGTCGAAGATGTACGAAGCCAGCGCGACGCTGTGCCGCGCCGACTCGATGGCAGCGAGCATGGCCGGGTAGGCCTGCTCGCCATCGACGAGCGGCTCGATGCGGTTGCCGCTGGTCAGCGACTGGCCGGTGGCACGTCCCACCAGGTGCGCCAGGCCGGCAAACGGCGCCGATACGGCCTGGGGCATCGTAGGCGCGAGGTCCTGCCGAACAGCAGGATCTGCCCCCGGAAACAGCCGCCGCGCCCGCCGCTGGTAACGGTTGATGCCGAACAGCCCATACAGCAGCGAACCGCCCAGCGGCAACAGCGCGATCAGCAGCACCCACAGCGTGGCCGATCGAGGGTCACGCTTGTAGATGACCGCGTGCCCCGCTGTGGGGATAGCGACCGCCAGCGACACGAGGGTGGCTGCCCATGTCAGCCCGTTGGGGTCGGACACGACAGCCTCCCCATGACTCAAGATTCGCCGCCCGCTGACTTCTTCTTGCGCGCAGGCTTGCTCGCGTCGCTCGGCGGCGTCTCGGCCACGTTCGCGGCATCGGGCTTCTCAGGCTCGGCCGGCTTCGCGGGTGGCTCCTGGCGCTCGAAGACCACCCGTTCGGCCTTGTCGTCCCAGCGGGCGCTGGCTTGATCGGCCTTGCCGATACCGCCACCCAGCATCTCGCGCGCCAGAGCAGTTTCCAGCTCGCTGCGGATCAGCCGCTTGAGCTCACGCGCGCCGAACTCGGGCTTGTAGCCTTCCTCCGCGAAGTGATCGATCAAGGTCTGATCGAAGGTCAGCGTCACGCCCTGGCTGGCGGCGTTGCGGGCCACACGATCGAGCTGCAGGCCGACGATATGGCGGATCTCCTCCTTGCCCAGCGCATGGAAGACGATGATCTCGTCGATGCGGTTGAGGAACTCGGGGCGGAAGTGTCCGCGCAGCACGTCCATCACCTCGCCCTTGGTCTTCTCGTATTCCTCGCCGGCGGCGCCACGGGCCTTCAGCCGACGCTGGATGATGTCCGAGCCCAAGTTCGAGGTGGCGATGATGATGGTATTGGTGAAATCCACCACCCGGCCCTTGCCGTCGGTGAGCCGCCCGTCGTCGAACACCTGCAGCAGGATGTTGTAGACGTCGGGGTGAGCCTTCTCGATCTCGTCCAGCAGCAACACGCTGTAGGGTTTGCGCCGCACCTTCTCGGTGAGCTGGCCACCCTCGTCGTAGCCGACGTAACCCGGAGGCGCCCCCACCAGGCGTGCCACGGTATGGCGTTCCCCGTACTCGGACATGTCGATGCGCAGCAGCGCACCTTCATCGCCATAGATGGACTCGGCCAGCGCCTTGGCGAGCTCGGTCTTGCCCACGCCGGTCGGCCCGAGGAACAGAAAAGTCGCCACCGGCTTGCTGCCTTCGCGCAGGCCCGCGCGCGACAACCGCACGGCATCGGCCACCGCGCGCACCGCTTCGTCCTGGCCCACCAGGCGCTCGTGCAGCCGCTGCTCCAGATGCAGCAGCTTCTCGCGTTCTTCCACCGTCAGCTCGTTGACCGGAATGCCGGTCAGGCGCGAGACGATCTGCGCGACATGCTCGGCCTTGACTTCGGCGCTGCCCGAGGCGCGCTCGCGTTCCCACTCCTCGACGAGCTTCTTGAGTTCAGTCTCCTTGGCCTCGATGCGCCTGCCCAGCTCGGCGGCCTTGTCGTACTGCTTGCGCGAGGCCACATAGTCCTGCTCACGCCGTAGCTGGTGCAGTTCGGACTCCAGCTCTTGCACCGCCACCGGGCGGGCCGTGGCCGACAGCTTCACGCGTGCGGCCGCCTGGTCGAGCAGGTCGATGGCCTTGTCAGGCAAAAAGCGCGCGGTGATGTAGCGGTCCGACAACTCGGCGGCGGCGATGATCGCATCCTCGGTGATGCTGACCTTGTGGTGCGCCTCGAAGGTGTCGCGCAGGCCGCGCAGGATCATCATGGTCTGCGCTACCGTCGGCTCGGGCACCATCACCGGCTGGAAGCGACGCTCCAGTGCGGCGTCCTTCTCGATGTACTTCTGGTACTCGTTGAGCGTCGTGGCGCCGATCAGGTTCAGTTCGCCGCGCGCCATCATCGGCTTGAACACGTTGGCCACGTCCAGCCCGCCTTCGCCGCCACCCTGGCCTGCACCGACGATGGTGTGCACCTCGTCGATGAAGAGAATCAGCTCGCCCTGGTGCTCGGTCACTTCCTTGAGCACCTTCTGCACGCGCTCCTCGAACTCGCCCCGGTACTTGGCGCCAGCCACCATGGCATTGATGTTGAGTTCCACCAGGCGCTTGTCGCGCAGCGTCTCAGGCACTTCGCCGGCCACCATGCGCTGCGCCAACCCTTCGACGATGGCGGTCTTGCCGACGCCGGGCTCGCCGATCAGCACCGGGTTGTTCTTCTTGCGCCGGGCCAGCACTTCGATGGTCGTCTCGATCTCCTGCGCGCGGCCGATGACCGGATCGAGCTTGCCCTCGCGCGCCATCTTGGTGAGGTCGCGCGAATACTTGTCGAGTTCCGGCGTGTTGGTCGGCGTCTCGGCGCGGCCATCCTCGGCCCCTTTGCCGACCACCTTGCTTACCTGCTGGCGCAGCGCTTGCGGCGTGAGGCCGTAACGGCGCAGCAGGTTGGCCGCCAAACCTTCGCCTTCCTCGGCGAGCCCGATCAGGAAATGCTCCGGCCCGACATAAGAGTGGCCGAGTTCGTTGGAGGCCACGAAAGCACGGCTGAGCGCGTCCTTGACCCGGGGCGACACGCCGATCTCGCCCTCGAACGGCTTATCGCCGCGCTTGGCTTCGGATTCGATCTGGCGCTTAAGGTCATCGACCTTGATCTTGAACTGCCCCAGGATGGTCTTGACCACGTCGCTGTCGGATAGCGCCAGCAGCAGGTGTTTGAACCGCCCCGGGAATCGCGGAGGCCAGTTGGTTTGAGTCAGGCAGTCGCGGCCTGACCAGCGCGTTGGCGATGGTAGTTCGCCTCGAACTCGGCCGGGGGCACGTAGCCCAGCGGCCCCATCAAGCGGTGGTGGTTGAACCAGGACACCCACTCCAAGGTGGCCAGTTCCACCGCCTGCTTGGTCTTCCACGGCCCCCTGCGGTGGATCACTTCGGCCTTGTAGAGCCCGTTGATCGTCTCGGCCAGGGCGTTGTCGTAAGAGTCGCCCTTGCTGCCCACGGAAGGCTCGATGCCCGCCTCGGCCAGCCGCTCGCTGTAGCGAATCGACAGGTATTGCGATCCTCTGTCCGAGTGATGCACCAGGCCATCGCCTTCGGACGGCTTGCGGTCGTACAGCGCCTGCTCCAGCGCATCGAGCACGAACTCGGTGTGCATCGAACTGCTCTGGCGCCAGCCCACGATGCGCCGGCTGAACACGTCCACCACGAAGGCCACGTACACCCAGCCCTGCCAGGTCGAGACGTAGGTGAAGTCCGAGACCCAGAGCTGGTTGGGTCGCTGGGCCTTGAACTGCCGGTTGACCTTGTCCAGCGGACACGCCGCCTTGGGGTCGGGCACCGTGGTTCGCTGCGTCTTGCCCCTGCGCACGCCCTGCAAGCCTTGCTGGCGCATCAGCCGCTCCACGGTGCAGCGCGCCACGGTAACGCCTTGGCGGTTGAGTTGCCGCCAGACCTTGTCGGCCCCATAGACCTGCAGGTTGCTGCGCCAGACGTCCTCGATGCGGGGCAGCAAGGTGCTGTCTCGTTGGGTGCGCAGCGAGCGCAGGCTTGGATTGCGCAGCCGTGCGGCGTGTCGTCGGTACGCCGAAGGGGCGATCTGCAGGGTGCGGCAGATCGACTCGACCCCCAGGCGCTGGCGGTGCTCGTCCACGAACGCGTTCAGGACTTCAGGCGGCGGTCGAGTTCCGCCTGGGCGAAAAACGCGCTGGCCAGCTTCAGGATCTCGTTGGCCTTGCGCAGTTCGCGGTTCTCTCGCTCGAGATCCTTGATGCGCCGTGCATCCTCGCTCGTGAGCCCCTCGCGCTGGCCGGTGTCGCGCTCGTGCTGCTTGATCCAGTTGTCCAGCGTCTGGGCTGTGCAGCCGATCTTGCCAGCGATGGATTCAATGCACGCCCACTGCGACGCATGTTCGCCACGGTGCTCCAGCACCATGCGCACCGCGCGCTCGCGCACCTCGGGGGAAAACTTCGACTTCCTCATCTTGGCTCCATCTTCTCAAATGAAGGAGCCTCCTCAGAAACCGGGGCGGTTCAACCTGCTGGGCGATTGATGTGACTCAAATTTCCAGAGAGGGTGTGCTGGGGCAGTCCGATCCGGCGATAGGTAAAGGTTTGATCGGGAGCCTACAAGTGCTGGCGCATAGGAATTTCAAACGGTCTGGTCTGTGAAAAGCCTGGAAAGCCCGACTCAGCCCTGGGTGGGCAGCCGATGCCTGCCTGGATGGCTTGGAACTGGCGCCTGGGCCGTTGCCTTGTCTGGATTCGGCCCGCCCTGACGGCTCGCCTCGCGCTCGTTGGGCCTTGATCTCGGGGTTGACCCTGTGTTTTCCGCCATCCAGTCCGCACGCGGGCGCAGCGCCACCGGCCACTGGCGCCAGGCTGCGCAGCCCTTTGTGATGTGTACGGTGTCCGGGACGGTCGACGCGGCTCAGGCGGCTTCAGTCTTGCCGCGCCTCGCGCGCTCGGCCTCTGGGCGGCGGCTGCGGATCCAGTCCCAGGTGGGTCAGGATCTTCTCGATCACCGGTCGCTCCAGGATGGCCGCGATGATCTTGAGCTCCCCGGCGCCGCAGTTGGGGCAGTGCTGCATGTCGATGTCGAACACGCGCTTGAGTAGCCGCGCCCAAGCAATTCGGTGCGGTCGGTCCGGCCGGTCCGGGTTAGTCTCGGTCTGGACCACGCATTCGCTGGCGGCAACGGCTGCGGTGGCCCGTTCCTCCACCTCGGGCCCTTGCGGCACCACCAGGGACCGCAGCTTGGCGTTGGGCGCCAGCACGCCGTGGAACCTGATGAGATGCAGACGCGGCCGGGGAACCAGCGCCGCAAGCCGCTGCATGAACTCCAGCGGGCTCAAGACCAGATGCGTCGTGCCGTCGCGCCACGGTGTCTTCAGCTTCAGCTCGACCTGCCCGGCGGCATTGACCTGCACCCGTTCGTCGGAAAGCGCCGGCCGGGTGATGTAGCGGCACAGCTGCTCCAGCCGCTTGGGGTCATGGGCTTCGACCCGCACCGCGGCGTGCAGGCTGAATCCGTCGATGTCGGCGCACAGCGGCTGGCGGGCCGAGTCCTCGCGCGGCATCGCGCCTCTCAGGGTCAGCACCTTCTGCCCGGCGCGCGGCCCGAAGGCGATTCGGTAGGTGATGGCCGCGGCCTGCAGCGGCCGCAGCGTGCGCGCCTCCTCGCCGTCGGCATCCGGCTCGGCCAGGTAGGTCTGGCCCATGTCTTCGACCAGCACGCCCCGGCGCGTGAGCATCTTCATCAGCCGGGCGATGACGGTCTGCAGCAGCGCGTGCAATTCGTCGTCGGTGGGCGCATCCGCCTCAATGAAGGCCGGCGAACCATCGGCGTCGCAGCAGTACACCCCGTCCAGTACCAGACAGTGCAGGTGGATGTTGAGGTTGGCGGCCGAGCCAAAGCGCTGGATCAGCGTGACGGCGCCGCCGTGACCTTCGTCAGCCTTGAGCCCCGCCTGCCGCAGCAGATGTCGCGTGACCACGCGCTGCACCACCTGCAGCACCGGCGTGACCAGTTCCGGCTGCGCGGCCAGCAGCACGCGCAGCGGGATCGGCAGCGACAGCACCCATTGCCGCACCGGCACGTGCGGGATGACGTGGTCGACCAGGTGCGCAGCGGTCTGCGACATGCGCCGGGCGCCGCAAGAGGGGCAGAATCCCCGGCGCTTGCAGCTGAAGGCCAGCAGCTTGTCGTGGCCGCACTCGCCGCAGCGTAGCCGCAGGAATCCATGCGCCAGGATGCCGCACTCGAGGAAGGCGTCGAACTCGTCCTTGATGAACCGCGGCAACTCGGCGTCCGTGCTGGCCTCGGTGTGGGCGATGAAGCTGGCCGCATGCTGCTGGACCAGGCGGTACAGCGTGGTCTGCTCCGGTCGGTGGCGTTCGTAGTGGAGCCGGCTGGCCAAGCCGGGTAAGGAACCGGGCTGGCGGGCGGCGTGCACGGCATGCAGAGGACTCGATGGGGACCTCTACCGTCCCAGCATCGCCCTGCACTCGCCATCGCCCTTCGGTCGGGCTTGTGGGTGCAAGAAGATGGCCCTCCACCGGGTGCAGCCGGTTGGGGTGGGCCAGCCCCGGCGGGAGTCCGTCGTTCACCTTAGTGCCGATATCCCCGTGCTTTTGAGGTCGTTCCTGGCCGACGCCATCGTCACATCGCTTCAGGATCCACGCTCCCCCTGGAGCGACGCATGTGGGAGATCTACGCCTACCAGAACGCCGACAGCCTGTTCGGCATCTTCAACGCTGCGGCAACCATCCACGGCTCTGGCGACTACATGGCGGCGGTCGCCGCCGTGGCCTTCTGCGGGTTCATCGCGGCGCTGGTGGCCTACGCCTTCGCGCCCGAGAAGCTGCAGGGCTGGAAGTGGCTGGCCACGGTGCTGCTGGTGTTCTCCGTCCTCATCGTGCCGCGGGTGACCGTGGGCGTCGTCGACAAGACCGGCGGATCCGCCGTCAAGGTGGTGGCCAACGTCCCCTTCGGCGTGGCCTTCCTCGGCAGCGTCACCAGCACGGTCGGGCACACGCTCACGGGCCTGTTCGAGACGGCATTCCAGGTCATCCCGGGTGTCGGCGCCCTGCCGAGCGAACTGAGCTACGAGAAGAACGGCCTGATGTTCGGCAACCGCCTCATCCGGGAGACTGGAGGCGTCGCCTTCCAGGATCCGAACTTCCGCACGGACCTGGTCAACTTCATCCACAACTGCACGATGTACGACCTGATCGACGGCACGGTCGATCCGGGCACGTTCTCGAGCTCGGACGACGTGTGGGCGCTGATGGCATCGCCCAACCCGGCCCGCTTCACGACCCTGACCAGCGCCGGCGGCTCGATCACCGTCGACACCTGCCCGAATGCCTACACGAACCTCAACGGTCGGCTTCCCGCGCAGCTGACCCGCATCCAGGGCAAGCTCGCCTTCCAGCTGAATCCGACGCTGCCGGCGGCAGCCGCCAATGCCGCCATCGCCGGGCAGATCCAGCAGGCCTACCTGAAGAACAGCATCGCGACCGCGGCAGCGACAGCGGCCGACCTGATCCGCCAGAACGCAGTGCTCAATGCGATCAACGACACCAGCAACATCATCGGTCAGAAGGTGAACGACCCGGCGGCCATGGTGCTGGCTGTCGGGCGGGCGCAGTCCGTGGCGCAGCAGAACGCGGCCTGGCTGAACGCCGGCAAGGTCGCCGAGCAGGCGCTGCCGGTGTTCCGCAACGTGATCGAGGCCATCACCTACGCGCTGTTCCCCCTCCTCGTCCTGCTGATGCTGCTGACCAGCGGGCGCGAGACCATGCTGGCCTTCAAGGGCTATGCCGCGGTGCTGATCTGGATCCAGCTTTGGCCACCGCTGTACGCCGTGCTCAACTACATGGCATCCATCTATGCCGCCTACGACCTCGCGGCAGCAGCCGACCTTGGCAGCGGCGCCAAGGCTCTGTCGCTGCAGACGGCATCGACGATCTACTCCCGGGCGATCTCCGGCGAGGCCGTTGTCGGCTACCTCGCCATCAGCATCCCGTTCATCGCCTGGGCGGCGCTCAAGCGGATGGAGACCTTTGGCACCGCGCTGGTGGGCGGCCTCTCAGGCCTGCAGTCGATGGTGGCCGGCGCCACGGCAGGTGCCGCCGCGGGCAACCTGAGCATGGGCAATGTCTCGATGGACCAGATCCGGCTTGCGCCGAACCGGACGTCCGCGTTCATGAGCAACTGGCAGAACGACATCAGCGGCAACACCTTCTCGTCGAACATGCTGACCGGCCGGACCGCCGTGAGCCTGCTGCGCAACCAGGGCTACGCGTCCCGGGTCGTCTCGATGCGTGTGAGCGAGCAGGACGTGCAGGACGCGAGCCGCCAGGTCGACGCAGCCCGCAGCGAGGCGGTCGCTGCCAGCACCGAGCGTTCGGCGGTGCTGTCCGAGGCATTCACCAAGGGCTTGGCAAAGCTGAAGTCATCGCGGAGCAGCACGGGGTCGACATCCAGCAGCTTCGAGCAGTTGGGGCAAACCATCGATCGGCTGGATCAGATCTCCCGAAGCGTTTCCGAGTCCACTGGGTTGACACAGTCTCAGGTTGCTCGCATTGCGCTTGGCGTTACAGGTCACGCTGGATTCAATGCTCGGTTCGTTGGCGCCCAACTGAACGCGAGTGCAGACAAGACCTACCTGTCCGGACTGAGTGCAGACGAGCGGAAGGTGCTTGGTGCGCTCACGTCCGAACAGGCCTCGGAGTTCAAGCAGTTCGGCGACCGCGTGTCTCGCGACAGTTCCGTCGCGAGCCTTGTAGCCACCGATGCTCGCGAAGCACGCGAACTGTCGTCCAGGATCGCCACCACAACCGCGCGCTCCGCCCGCGCAGATGCTTCCCTCGCCGACCGCACCGCGTTCTCTGAGCGGCTTGCCGTGGCCCGGGAGAGAGGCGATTCGATTTCAATCGACATTGCGCAGGATCCCTACAACCTGGCGATGTTCACTCGGTACGCTGAACAGTACGGCGGCACAAGCGCGTCCGCTCAACAACTGCTGAGCGCTGAACTTGCCCGACAGGCGCTGGCTCCAACCCGAAACTTCAGCGACGGCACTGGCATGCCGTCATCCTTCGACGACGTCCGCCATCTATACACGACCAACAGCGGTGACCCGCGCGTCACGCCGGATATTGACGCTACATATCGACGAGCGGCGGGCGCGGTTCGTCAGGCTGCTCTTCCAGTCGCTCCACCGGCACAAACTGCGCCCGAACCAAGCGACGCTCGCCAGCAGATTCAGACGTCGTCGGACGATCTCCGTGGCCGGACTGCTGCTCGACGGCAAGAGTTCGATGACAAGCGGAGCCCCGGGCGCGCCGACGACGGCACGATTTCCCCACGGCAGTCGCTCTTCAAAGGCACCGCAAGGCAAGTGGCCCGGGATGCGGCCGAGACCTTCCAAGATGCCAAAGACGCGGTGAAGGGGATCATCAAGCCGTAGTCAATCGGGCCCGCGAGATGGCGGGTCCCCCTCAGGAGGCTTCATGAAGGGTGGGTGTCCCTTGTCACGCCAATAGTTGGCCGCGAGGTCCTCGGAAGTCACGCCGGAACCTGGAATCGCGCCTCCTGTATACGTGTTTGATCCCTTGATGCCTCCGAGCTTGAGTACCGCTCCGGCGATCGCAGCGCCGATCAACGCGCCGACACCGGCGAGAACAAGCCTTGTCGCACTGTCCTCACCGCTGCCGGTTGCGAAGCCTGCGATTGCACCCGCCGCGACGATCGCAAGGAAGAGAGCCAGTCGCAAGTCGAGCCTCCCGCGATTCAGTGGAAGAAATTGCAGCATCAGGGTACTGCCAAAGCCGGCGTTGTAGACGTTGCTTGACTGCAACATCCGCATCCCCAAGTCGCTTCATGCGGTCACGCAGTGCTCACGACCGTCAGAAGACACCGTTGAGCCAGCGACGGATGCGCTGGCCAATCGATCGATCTGATCCGCCAGGTATTGGAGCGCGCGCCGCCGCTCGTCCGCCATTTCGTGATGGTGATATGCGGCCGTCACCTTGTTTCGCTCGGCATGCGCCAGAAGCAGCTCGACCACCTCGCGGCTGAATCCGTGCTCGCGGAGCAAGGTCGCCGCCGTACCTCGGGTCCCATGGGGCGAGAAGTCCGGAACGCCGAAGTCGAGTCGCTTGAAGAAGTGGTTCAGCGTAGCGTCGCCGAGCGGCACCGCCGCACGAAGAACCGACGGGAACACGTAGGCCTGCGGTTCGGAGCCGAATGCCTTCAGCAGCCCGAGGAGTTCGAGTGCCTGCCGGGACAGGTAGACACGGTGCGGCGCCTTCATCTTCATGCGCTCGGCCGGGATGTCCCACTGGGCCCGCTCTAGATCGAACTCGCGCCACCGAGAGCGCAGCACCTCTGACTTGCGGCACATCGTGTACATGAGCATCCGTGTGGCAGCGATGGTCACGAAGTGCGCACCTTGTTTCGCCACCGACCGCCAGAAGGCTCCGAGTTCTGGCTCGGTCAAATGCCGGTGGTGCTCGGCAGCAGGCACCTCGATGACGCCTCGCAGTGGCAAGGCCGGGTTGACCTCGACGAGCAGCTTCTGGATCGCGTAGTTGTAGATCTGCTGGATGTGTTGCCTGACGCCCTCCGCCGTCTTCGGCGTTCCTCTCAAGTCCTCGATGATCGCGAGCACGTCGGCGGGCCGGACGCCGCCCAGCGGCTTCTCGCCGATCGCTGGCCATACGAAGCGCTCGAGCCGGGACTCGATCTGGTTCCGGTAGGTCTCGGACCTGGTCATCAGGCGCTCCCGGATCCAGCGCCGGGAGAACGCCTCGAACTGGTCGGCAGCGGGCTGGCTGTCCTTCGCCTGCTGCCGACGCTCCGCAGTCTCCTGGCGACGAACTTCGGCGGGGTCTACCCCTCGCTCCAAGAGCGACCTGAGTTCGAAGTGCCGCGCCCGGGCGTCGGCCACCCCGATCTCCGGGTATCGCCCGATCTTGACGTCTCGGCGGCTGCCGGCGAATCGGTACTGGTAGCGCCAGGTCTTCTGGCCGGTCGTGCTGACCTCGACGAAAAGCCCCCCGCCATCGCTTAGCTTGTAGAGCCGCGCCTTCGCCTTGGCGTTGTTGATCCGAGTGGGCGTGAGGGTGTAGTTGCTCAGTCGCATGCGTCGTCTCCCGACACTTTTCAGCCACCTCCAAGTGGAGGAATTTGGGCCGTTTCGGGCCCCGTCTCCCGTCAATTTCCCCTCCAAAATGGCGGGATTTCGTGGTCTGCCGTGAGACGTGCTGAAAAGACGAAGCCCCTGATTTCTTCAACAAAATCAGGGGCTTACGGGGCATCATGAGACGCCGTGGAGCGAGGTCACATGTGGTCGATCATGACCTGGCCGAAGCCCGAGCAAGACACCTGGGTCGCACCTTCCATCAGGCGCGCGAAGTCGTAGGTGACCTTCTTCGACTGGATGGCCTTTTCCATCGACGTGATGATCAGGTCGGCCGCCTCCAACCAGCCCATGTGGCGCAGCATCATCTCGGCCGAGAGGATCTCGGAGCCGGGGTTGACGTAGTCCTTGCCGGCATACTTGGGCGCCGTGCCGTGGGTGGCCTCGAAGCAGGCGACCGAGTCGGACAGGTTGGCACCCGGTGCGATACCGATGCCGCCGACCTGCGCGGCCAGCGCGTCGGAAATGTAGTCGCCGTTCAGGTTCAGCGTGGCGATCACCGAGTACTCGGCCGGGCGCAGCAGGATCTGCTGCAGGAAGGCATCGGCGATCGAATCCTTGATGGTGATGTCCTTGCCCGTCTTCGGGTTCTTGAACTTGCACCACGGGCCACCGTCGATCGGTACCGCGCCGAACTCGCGCTGCGCCAGCGCGTAGCCCCAGTCGCGGAAGCCACCCTCGGTGTACTTCATGATGTTGCCCTTGTGCACCAGCGTCACGTTGGGCTTGTCGTTGTCGATCGCGTACTGGATCGCCTTGCGCACCAGGCGCTCGGTGCCCTCGATCGACACCGGCTTGATGCCGATGCCGGAGGTCTCGGGGAAGCGAATCTTCTTGACCCCCATCTCCTCGATCAGGAACTTGATGACCTTCTTCGCCTTGTCGCTCTTGGCTTCCCACTCGACGCCGGCGTAGATGTCCTCCGAGTTCTCGCGGAAGATCACCATGTCGATCTTCTCGGGTTCCTTCACCGGCGAGGGCACGCCCTTGAAGTACTGCACCGGGCGCAGGCAGACGTACAGGTCGAGCTCCTGGCGCAGCGCCACGTTCAGCGAGCGGATGCCACCGCCCACCGGCGTGGTCAGCGGGCCCTTGATGGAGACCACGTACTCGCGCAGCGCCTCGAGCGTCTCGGCCGGCAGCCAGACGTCCGGGCCATACACCTTGGTCGACTTCTCGCCGGCGTAGATCTCCATCCAGTGGATCTTCTTCTTGCCGCCGTAGGCCTTGGCCACCGCGGCGTCGACCACCTTGATCATCACCGGCGTGATGTCGAAGCCGGTGCCGTCGCCCTCGATGTACGGAATGATCGGCTGGTCGGGCACATTGAGCGAGAAGTCCGCGTTGACGGTGATCTTCTGCCCGCCTTCGGGCACCTTGATGTGCTGGTACTTGGACATGGGGCTGCGGCGCTTTGCGCTGGGAGTTTCGGTGTCGGAACCGGCCCGGATTCTAGTCGAGCGTGCCTGTCGGGTGACTGACGCCCGAGGCCCTGCGCGGGCCTTGCGCGGGCTTCGATTTCAGGCGCCGGGCACGAGGCAGTAATCGCCGCCCATCGCGCTGGCGATGCCGTGCCACAGGGCCCATCCCGACGCCAGCGCCAGCAGCGCGCCGGCCAGGCGCACGGCGGCCGACTGGGCCAGTTCGCCATGCCGCCCGGCCAGGCGCAGCCACAGCGCGGGCCCGAGCCACAGGCCGAGCGCCGACCCGGCACCGAACAGCAGCATCAGCGTCGCACCGCCGAGCGCCGAACCGCCGAGCGCCGAGACCACCAGGGCCGACTGCAGCAGGCCGCAAGGCCAGGCGACCCACAGGGCCCCCGCCGCTCCGGCGCGTGCCGGCGCGTGCAGCCAGATCACCCGACCGGTGGCGGCGGGCCGACTGAGGCGCGTGCCGATGGTTTCGATCCAGGCCGGCTGTCGCCCGCGCCAGAGCAGCCAAAGGCCGAGGGCGACCGCGGCCACCTGCAGCAGGGTCCACAACGGCCGCAGCACCGCCACCTGCGGGCCCTGCGTGGCCAGCCAGGCGAGGCTGCCGGCCGCCAGCGCACCGCCGGCGGCGTAGCTGGCCAGCCGGCCGGCGTGGAAGGCCAGGGTCGAGCCCGCCGAGCCGCCGCAGCCGCGCAGCACGCCGGCGCAGGCCGGGCCGCACATCGCGGCGCAATGCGGCGCACCGGCCAGGCCCATCAGCAGCGCAGTCGTGGCGAGGGCGGCGTTCATCCTTCAGATGATGCGCGAAAACCGCTCCCGCGCGCGATCGGCCTGCAGGTGGCGGTCGAACACCATCGCCACGCTGCGGATGAAGTACCAGCCCAGCGGCGTCACCTGCACCGCCTCGGGCTCGAGCTCGACCAGGCCGTCCTGCTCGAGCCGGCGCAGCTGTTCCAGTTCGTTGGCGAAGTACTGCTTCGGCTCGACCAGGTGCGCCAGCGCGACCGATTCGAAATCCAGCCGACCCTGGCACATGATGGCCATGATCACGGCGCGGCGCAGCAGGTCGTCGCGGGTCAGCGCGAGTCCGCGCACCACCGGGAACTGGCCTTGCTGCAGCGCGTCGTAGTACTCGGTCAGCGTCTTGGCGTTCTGGCTGTAGGTCGCGCCGATGCGGCCGATCGCCGAGACGCCGAGACCGATCAGGTCGCAATCCGGCTGGGTGCTGTAGCCCTGGAAGTTGCGGTGCAGCCGGCCCTGGCGCTTGGCCGCGGCGAGCGCGTCACCCGGCAACGCAAAATGGTCCATGCCGATGTACTGGTAACCGTGGCCGACGAAGCCGGCAATGGCACCCGAGAGCATGCGCAGCTTGTCCTCCGGCTTCGGCAGGGCCGTGGCGTCGATGCGCCGCTGCGGCTTGAAGCGCGCCGGCAGGTGCGCGTACGAGTAGAGCGCGATGCGCTCGGGCCGCAGGTCCGCCACCTGCTGCACGGTGCGCGCGAGCGACTCGGGCGACTGGCGCGGCAGGCCGTAGATCAGGTCGACGTTGGTCGACTCGAAGCCGAGCCGACGGGCTGCCGTCATCAGCGCCGCCACGCTCTCGCGGCTCTGCACCCGGTGCACCGCCTGCTGCACGGCCGGGTCGAAGTCCTGCACGCCGAAGCTCAGGCGGTTGAAGCCGAGGCTCGCCAGGTGCTGCAGGCGCGCCTCGTCGACGGTGCGCGGGTCGACCTCGATCGAGGTCTCGGCGCCCGGCGCCACGCGGAACGCATCGCGCAGCTTGCCCATCAGCCGCGTCAGCTCGGCATCGCTCAGGAAGGTCGGCGTGCCGCCGCCGAAGTGCAGCTGCGACACCGGGCGCCCCCGGCCGAGCTGCGCCACGTGCAGGTCGATCTCGCGTTCGAGCGCGTCCAGGTACTCCGTGGCACGCTCGTGATGCTTGGTGACCACCTTGTTGCACGCGCAGTAGTAGCACAGCGATTCGCAGAACGGGATGTGCACGTAGACCGACAGCGGGCTGCCACCGCCGATCAGGCCCGGCCCCTGGCTGCGCTGCTGCAGCGCCTGGATGTAATCGGCGGGCCCGAAGGCGTCGACGAAGCGGTCGGCGGTCGGGTAGGAGGTGTAGCGTGGCCCCGCCACGTCGAGGCGGCGCAGCAACTCCTCGGTGATCACGGGGCCAATGGTCTCGGTCAGCATGACCTGCACTGTGCCGCCGCACCGACATCGCACCTTGACGGTCATCAACGTTGGGTCAGGTCGGCGTGCGCACAATGAATCACGTTGAGCGGCGTCACGACAGGACCATGAACACCAATACCCAGCCCCTGCCCGCCCAGGATCCCGACAGCCGGTCGGCCATGCGCCCGTGCGCGGACGGTGTCGTGCCGATCCGTGCCGAGGCCTTCAAGGTCGCCTGCTCGAACTGCAACCTGCGCGAGCTGTGCCTGCCGGTGGGCCTGTCCGAACCCGACATGGAGCGGCTCGACGCGCTCGTCGCCAAGCGCCGCTCGGTGCCGCGCGGCGATGCGCTGTTCCGTGCCGGCGACGCCTTCCAGTCGCTCTACGCGGTGCGCACCGGCTTCTTCAAGACGTGCGTCTCCTCGGAGGACGGGCGCGACCAGGTCACCGGCTTCCAGATGGCCGGCGAGTTGCTCGGCCTGGACGGCATCAGCCACGACCGACACAACTGCGACGCCGTCGCGCTGGAGGACTCGCAGGTCTGCGTGATCCCGTTCGGCCAGCTCGAAGCGCTGTCGCGCGACTTCACCGCGCTGCAGCACCAGTTCCACAAGATCATGAGCCGCGAGATCGTGCGCGACCACGGCATGATGCTGCTGCTGGGCAGCATGCGCGCCGAGGAGCGCCTCGCCGCCTTCCTGCTCAACCTGACGCAGCGCCTGCAGGCACGTGGCTTCTCGTCCTCGTCGCTCATCCTGCGCATGACGCGCGAGGAGATCGGCAGCTACCTCGGCCTGAAGCTCGAGACCGTCAGCCGGACCTTCTCGAAGTTCCAGGACGAAGGCCTGCTCGAGGTGAAGCAGCGCCACATCCGCATCATCGACCAGGCCGGCCTGCGCCAGCTGATCAACCACACCGCCTGCTGAGCGCGCGCCCGGCGCGGCGCCCTGCCCGTCAGCGCGGCCAGCGGCGGCCGCGGTCCTCGTTGAGTTCGTCGGCGCTCATGCCCAGCAGCGCGGTCAGCGCGCCGGACAGCGAGATGACGGCCCAGAAGATCAGGAAGGTCACCGTGTAGACACCCTGGCGCGAGAGCTGCACGGCCTCGCCGCCGAACCAGCGCAGCTCGCTCGGGTCGACCACCACGAACACGAGCATCTCCAGCACGCCGGCCATCAGGAAGGACGGCCAGAGGATCGTCAGGGCACGCTGCTTCACGCCTCTCGCCTCCGCCTCGTTCACTGCGCCGGCGTCGCGGCGTGGTTGCGCGCCTTCTGCGCCGGCGCGAGCGGATCCTTGGGGTCGCGGGGGGTGGCGACGTCGTCGTTGGGCCCGAAGCGGCCGTTGGCGGTGACGATCGGGTCGACGTGCGTCCAGGCCACCGCCGCGGTGATCAGGCTCGCCACCACCACCGCGGCCGGGCCGGCGATCACCAGCCAGACCATGCCGGAGCGCCACCAGGGCAGCGAGGGCCGTTCGTTCGGCGCAGTGCGCGCGGTCGTGTCGTTCATGGGCAGTCCTTGTGGTTCCTTGCGTCTCAGCGCGGCACGACGAAGGTCGACTTCTCGTGCACCTCGGCCTGGCCGGCATCGTGCCCCGCCTGGCGCTTGATCTCGAAGCGGATGGCGTGCGCGCCGGCCCCGAGCGAGGCGGCCGCCTCGGGCGGGATCTGCACCGCCACCGGCACCCAGCGCGCCTCGGTGGCGCCCACCTGCACCTCGGCCGGGCTGGCCAGGCGGATGCCCGGGATGCCCTCGACCTCGATGCGGTACTGCTGCGGCGACTCGGTGGCGTTCATCAGCTGCAGCCGGTACACGTTCTCGATGCGTCCGTCCTCGACCAGCCGCGCCAGCGCGCCACGGTCGCGCACCACGTCGACGCGGAACGGACTGCGCAAGGCCAGGCTGGCCCCGAAGGCGGCCACGATGGCCACCAGGATGCCGGTGTAGATCAGCACGCGCGGCCGCAGCACGCGGCGCAGCATCTCGGCGCGGGTCCAGTGGTTCTTGATGCCGTTCTGCGTCGCGTAGCGGATCAGCCCGCGCGGGTAGTTCATCTTGTCCATCACGCTGTCGCAGACGTCGATGCACGCCGCGCAGCCGATGCACTCGTACTGCAGCCCCTTGCGGATGTCGATGCCGGTCGGGCAGACCTGCACGCACAGCGTGCAGTCGATGCACTCGCCCTTGCCCGCGTCCTTCAGCGCCGCGTGCGGCATGGACTTCGGGCGCGACCCGCGCGGCTCGCCGCGCGACTCGTCGTAGCTGATGATCATCGTGTCCTTGTCGAACATCGCGCTCTGGAAGCGCGCGTAGGGACACATGTACTTGCAGACCTGCTCGCGCATGAAGCCGGCGTTGCCGTAGGTCGCGAAGCCGTAGAACAGCACCCAGAACCATTCCCAGGGCCCGAAGCCGAGCGTGAACGCCTCGGCCCAGAGTTGCTTGACCGGGGTGAAGTAGCCGACGAAGGTGAACCCGGTCCACAGCCCGATGGCGATCCACGCCGCTTGCTTGCCGCCCTTGCGCAGCAGCTTCTCGCCGCTCCAGGGCGAGGCGTCGAGCTTCATGCGCTTGGCGCGGTCGCCCTCGAACTTCTGCTCGACCCACATGTAGATCTCGGTGTAGACCGTCTGCGGGCAGGCGTAGCCGCACCACAAGCGACCTGCCACCGCGGTGAACAGGAACAGGCCGTAGGCCGAGACGATCAGCAGGAGCGTGAGGTAGATGAAGTCCTGCGGGTGAAGCACCAGCCCGAAGATGTAGAAGCGCCGGGCTCCCAGGTCGAACAGCACGGCCTGGCGGTCGTTCCAGCTCAGCCACGGCAGCCCGTAGAAGACGAGCTGGGTGAGCCAGACGAGGGCCCAGCGCCAGCCGGCGAACCAGCCGGTCACGGCGCGGGCGTAGATCTTCTGCTGCGCTTGGTAGAGCGACACCACCTCGACGGCGGCGTCGCCGCCGCCCGACGTGGCACCGCGGACGGCGGGCTCGGTCATCGATCGATGTTACTGCGCGGCGACAACCGTCTTCTGCGACAGGTTCCAGACGTAGCCGGCGAGCACGTGGATCTGCTCGGGCGTCAGGCGCGAGGCCTGGGCCGGCATCACGTTGTTCTTGCCGTTGGTGACGATGGCGATCACCGCTTCCTCGCCCCAGCCGTGCAGCCAGACCTTGTCGGTCAGGTTGGGCGCGCCCAGGGCCTTCATGCCCTTGCCGTCCGGCCCGTGGCAGGCGGCGCAGGCGGCGAACTTGGCCTTGCCCAGTTGTGCCGCGATCGCGTTGTGCGGGCTGCCCGCCAGGCTCAGCACGTAGTTGGCGACGTTGCGCACGTCCTCGCTGGAACCCACGGCCGCGGCCATGGGCGGCATCACGCCGGCGCGACCGTTGGCGATGGTCGCCTTGACGGACTCGAAGCTGTCGGTGGCCAGGCGCGATTCGACCGGCAGCGTCAGGTTCGGGAAGCCCTTGCTGCCCTTGCCGTCTGAGCCGTGGCAGGCGGCGCAGTTGTTGATGTACAGCCGCTCGCCGATGGCCATCGCCTGCGGCTCCTTGGCGAGCTGCTCGGCGTTCATGTCGTTGAACTTCGCGTACACCGACGCCATCGCGGCCTGCGCCTTGGCCTGTTCGGCCTCGTACTGCCCGGCGCTGCTCCACTTGAACACGCCGGCCATGCTGCCCAGGCCCGGGAACAGCGCCAGGTAGAGCGCCGAGAAGACGATGGTGATGACGAACAGGCCCATCCACCAGCGCGGCAGCGGGTTGTTCAGCTCCT
The DNA here is from genome assembly GCF_004011805.1 of Piscinibacter defluvii. Lineage (GTDB taxonomy): Bacteria > Pseudomonadota > Gammaproteobacteria > Burkholderiales > Burkholderiaceae_C > Piscinibacter > Piscinibacter defluvii. The sequence continues at coordinate 71,239 of NZ_RCHJ01000017.1, read as the reverse complement.
TCAGGTCGACGTCCCAGACGTGGCCCGTGCTGTTGTCCGCGGCCATCACGCGGCGCCGCGCCGCGATGATCAGCAGCGCCAGGCAGGCGATGATGCTGACCACCGTGGCCGCGGCGACGTAGATCGCCCAGCCGCTCGAAACAAAATCGCTCACTGTTGTTCTCCTTGCCGGGCCCGGCCCGACAGCTCGGCCGGATCGTCCGCAAACGGCAGCTGGGCTGCCTCGTCGAAGCGTGCACGGTTGCCGCGCGACCAGGCCCAGGCCACGATGCCCAGGAAGGTCAGCAGCGACACGACGGTCACGACGCTGCGCAGGTCGTTGATGTCCATGCCGGCCTCCTCACTTGCGCGCGGTGCCGAGCACCTGCAGGTAGGCAATCACCGCGTCCATCTCGGTCTTGCCCTTGACTTCCTCGCCCGCCTTGGCGATCTCCTCGTCGCTGTAGGGCACGCCGACGGCGCGCAGCGCGCGCATCTTGGGCGCCAGGTCGGCTGGGTTGACGGCGCCGGTCACCAGCCACGGGTAGGCCGGCATGTTCGACTCGGGCACCAGGTCACGCGGGTTGATCAGGTGGATGCGGTGCCATTCGTCGCTGTACTTGCCGCCCACGCGGTGCAGGTCCGGTCCGGTGCGCTTGCTGCCCCACTGGAACGGATGGTCGTAGACGAACTCGCCGGCCGTGGAGTACGGCCCGTAGCGCAGCGTCTCGGCGCGGAACGGCCGGATCATCTGCGAGTGGCAGTTGTAGCAGCCCTCGCGGATGTAGACGTCGCGCCCGGCGAGCTGCAGCGCGGTGTAGGGCTTGAGGCCTTCCACGGGCTGGGTCGTGGACTTCTGGAAGTACAGCGGGACGATCTCGACGAGACCGCCGACCGCCACCACCAGCAGGATCAGCACGATCATCAGGAAGTTGTTGGTCTCGATCTTCTCGTGACCGCTGGCTTGTGCATGTGCCATGTTGCTTTTCTCCGTGGGTTCAGGCGTGCGCAGGCGCGGCGGGGATCGGCACCGGCTCGTACTTGCCCGAGGTGGCCGTCTTGATGACGTTCCAGCCCATGATCAGCATGCCGCCCAGGTACAGCAGGCCGCCGCACAGGCGGATCACGTAGAAGGGGTAGGTCGCCTTCACGCTCTCGACGAAGCTGTAGACCAGCGTGCCGTCCGGGTTGATGGCGCGCCACATCAGGCCCTGCATCACGCCGGCGATCCACATCGCGGCGATGTAGAGCACGATGCCGATGGTCGAGACCCAGAAGTGCAGCTCGATCGCCTTGACGCTGTACATCTGCTTGCGCCCAAACATGCGCGGGATCAGATAGTACAGCGTGCCCATCGACACCAGGCCCACCCAGCCGAGCGCACCGCTGTGCACGTGGCCGACGGTCCAGTCCGTGTAGTGCGACAGCGCGTTGACGGTCTTGATCGACATCATCGGCCCTTCGAAGGTCGACATGCCGTAGAACGACAGCGAGACGATCAGGAACTTCAGGATCGGGTCGTCACGCAGCTTGTGCCACGCCCCGCTGAGGGTCATGATGCCGTTGATCATGCCGCCCCAGGAGGGCGCGAGCAGGATCAGCGAGAAGAGCATGCCCACGCTCTGCGTCCAGTCCGGCAGCGCGGTGTAGTGCAGGTGGTGCGGGCCGGCCCACATGTAGGTGAAGATCAGCGCCCAGAAGTGCACGATCGACAGCCGGTAGCTGTAGACGGGACGCTCGGCCTGCTTGGGGATGAAGTAGTACATCATCCCCAGGAAGCCCGCGGTCAGGAAGAAACCCACCGCGTTGTGGCCGTACCACCACTGCACCATCGCGTCCTGCACCCCGGCATAGGCCGAGTAGCTCTTCGTCAGGCTGACGGGAATCGCGGCGCTGTTGACGATGTGCAGCAGCGCGACCGTCAGGATGAAGGCGCCGAAGAACCAGTTCGCCACGTAGATGTGGCGCACCTTGCGCGTGCCGACGGTGCCGAAGAAGACGATGGCATAGGCCACCCAGACGACGGCGATCAGGATGTCGATCGGCCACTCGAGCTCGGCGTACTCCTTGCCGGAGGTGAAGCCCAGCGGGAGCGAGATCGCCGCCAGCAGGATGACGAGCTGCCAGCCCCAGAAGGTGAACCAGCCCAGCGGCCCGCCGAACAGGCGCGTCTGCGAGGTGCGCTGCACCACGTAGTAGCTGCTGGCGAACAGCGCGCAGCCGCCGAACGCGAAGATCACCGCGTTGGTGTGCAGCGGCCGCAGGCGGCCGTAGCTGAGGAACGGGATCCCCAGGTTCAGCTCCGGCCAGGCGAGCTGCGCGGCGATGATCACGCCGACCAGCATGCCCACGATCCCCCACAACACGGCGGCGAGTGCGAACGCGCGCACCACGCCGTCGTCGTAGACAGGCGCAGTCGCTCCTCCCGTCAACGGTCTATCGGCCATCGGTTGCTCCTTCTTGCTTGACGAATATTTCCATTGTTTGCGATGGGGTCATTGACCCCCTTGCGCGCCGTCAACCTTTCCCGGAGGTGGGAACTCACCGGGACGCTCCGGCTCGAGGATGCGTTCGCCCTCGCGCTCCAGGTCATCGAACTGGCCCGAGTTCACCGCCCAGGCGAACACGCCGATGATCAGGAACACGAGCACCACCGACAGCGGGATCAGCAGGTACAGGATGTCCATCGCTCAGCCCTGGGTCCTCACGCGCGACAGGCGCAGCGCATTGCCCACCACCGCCAGCGAACTCGCCGCCATGCCCAGCCCCGCGGCCCAGGGCGGCAGCCAGCCGACCAGGGCGAGCGGCACGCAGGCCGCGTTGTAGAGCGCCGCCCAGGCCAGGTTCTGCCGGATCACGCGCAGCGTGCGGCGCGCCTGGTCGCGCGCCTCGGTCAGGCCGCCGAGGCGCGTGCCGAGCACGATCAGGTCGGCCTGGGCCCGCGCCACCGCGGCGCCATGCGCGAAGGCGAAGGACACGTCGGCACGGGCCAGCACCGGGGCATCGTTGATGCCGTCGCCGACCATCGCCACGCGCGCGCCGCGCTGCTGCGCTGCCGCCAGCGCGGCCAGCTTGTCGGCCGGGCTCGCGCCGCCTTCGACGCGGGTGATGCCCAGGCGCCGCGCCAGCTCCTGCGCACGCGCCGGGGTGTCGCCCGACAGCAGCATCACCTGCAGGCCCTCGGCCTGCAGGCGCTGCACGGTCTCGGCCGCATCGGCGCGCAGCGACTCGCGCAACTCGAACACCGCCCGCGCGCGCCCGTTGCATCCGAACCAGATCGCGCTGCCGCCCGCCTCGGCCTGCGAGGCATCGACCCAGGCGCGGCGTCCGAGCCGCCACAGGCGCCCCTGCGCATCGCGCGCCTGCAGTCCGGCGCCGGGCAGTTCCTCCACCTCGCGCCAGTCCACGACCGCGCCACCGGCATGTGCCGCCAGTGCGCGTGCGGCCGGGTGGGTCGACAGGCTGGCGAGCGACCCGGCCAGGCGCGTCGTGTCGGCCGGTTCCGCGTCGCCGTCGAGCAGGCGCTCCGCGGCGATCTCGAGCCGGTCCTCGGTCAGCGTGCCGGTCTTGTCCAGCATCACCGTGTCGATGCCGGCCAGCGCTTCGAGCGCCTCCAGGCGCTGCAGCAGCAGGCCGCGCCGCGCCAGCCCGCCGGCGGCGGCCAGCAGCGCAGAGGGCGCCGCGAGCGAGAGCGCACAAGGACAGGTGACGATCAGCACCGACACCGCGACCCAGACCGCACGGTCCGGCTCGACCAGCGACCAGCCCGCCGCCGCCAGCGCAGCGAGCAGCAGCACGCCCCAGAGGAACGGCCCGGCGATGCGCTCGGCCTGCTGCACGATGCGCGGACGCTGCGTCAGCGCGCTGCGCATCAGGCGCACGATGTCGGCCTGCCGCGTGTCCTCGCCGACACGCAGCACACGCATCAGCAGCGGGCCCTGCAGGTTGGTGCTGCCGGCCACCAGTTCGTCGCCCGGCCGCTTGGGCAGCGGGGTCGATTCGCCGGTCAGCAGCGCCTCGTCGACCAGCGCGCGGCCCTCGAGCAGTTCACCGTCGGCCGGCAGCACCTGGCCGGCCAGCACCCGCACCCGGTCGCCCGGCTGCAGGCGACCGAGGGAGACGGACTCGACGCTGCCGTCCGGGCGCAGCCGCTGCGCCATGTCCGGCAGTGCCGCGGCGCCCTGCTCCAGCAGGTCGGCCACGCGGTGCCGCGCGCGCACCTCCAGCCAGCGCCCGGCCAGCAGGAAGAACACGAACATGGTCAGCGAGTCGAAGTAGACCTCGTGGCCGAACGGACCGCCCGGGTCGAAGGTGGCCCCGCTGCTGGCCACGAAGGTGACCGCGATGCCCAGCGCCACCGGCACGTCCATGCCGAGCCGGCGCTGGCGCAGCGCGCGCCAGGCACCGGCGAAGAACGGCCCCGACGAGAACAGCAGCACCGGCAGGCTGAGCAGCCAGCTGGCCCATTGCAGCAGGCGCAGCGCGTCGGCGGAGATGTCGCCCGGCGCGGCCACGTAGGCCGGCGTGGCATACATCATCACCTGCATCATGCACAGGCCGGCCACGGCCAGGCGCCACAAGGCCCGCCGCTGCTCGCTGCGGCGCAGTTCGCGCGCGCCGGCCGCCGCATCGGGCAAGGCGCCGTAGCCGGCGGCCTGCACGGCCGCCACCAGCGCCGACGGCCGGGTGCGGCGCGGGTCCCAGCGCACCTCGGCGAGTTCGGCGGCGGACTGCACCCGGGCGTCGAGCACGCCGTCGACCTGCCTCAGCGCCGCCTCGATCAGGCCGGCGCAGGCCCCGCAGTGCAGGCCGGAGACGCGAAAACGCGAGGTGGCTTCGCGCTCGCCGCCCGGGGTGTCGTGCCAGGTGGTGAAGCGGGCCTGCTCGAGCGGGTCGTCGAGAACCTGCAGTGGCGCGTTGGGGAGCGTGGCGAAAGACACCCGGGTAATCTACGCGCTCAGCCCGAGCCTGAAAATGACAATCATCAAGTACGCCATCGCCGCCGCCCTGGTGGCCGGTCTGGCCCCGCGGCCCGGCGCCGCGCAGGAAGGGCCGCAGCAGCTGCCGGCGATCCGCCTGACCGCCGGATTTCACCTGATCGAGGCGGAAGTGGCGCAGACGCCCCTGCAGCGCCAGATCGGCCTCATGAACCGCCCGAGCCTGCCGCCCAACGGCGGCATGCTGTTCGCCTTCGAGGCGCCGGCCCAGCAGTGCTTCTGGATGAAGAACACGCTGCTGCCGCTGTCCATCGCCTTCCTCGCCGACGACGGCACGATCGTCAACATCGAGGAGATGAAGGCGCAGTCGCTCGAGTCGCACTGCTCGAAGAAGCCGGTGCGCTTCGCGCTCGAGATGAACCAGGGCTGGTTCGACAAGCGCGGCATCAAGCCCGGCACGAAGATCAGCGGCGCGCCGTTCCGGCCCTGAACGAAAACAGGCCGGCGCGAGGCCGGCCTGCAGCGACGGGAGCCGGGTTCAGCCGAAGTTCTTCTCGGCGAACTCCCAGTTGACCAGCGCGTTCAGGAAGGTCTCGACGAACTTCGGGCGCAGGTTGCGGTAGTCGATGTAGTAGGCATGCTCCCACACGTCGATGGTCAGCAGCGGCTTGTCGCCGGTGGTCAGCGGCGTGCCGGCGGCACCCATGTTGACGATGTCGACGCTGCCGTCGGCCTTCTTCACCAGCCAGGTCCAGCCCGAGCCGAAGTTGCCCACCGCGCTCTTCGTGAACGCCTCCTTGAAGGCGGCGTAGCTGCCCCACTTGGCATTGATCGCCGCAGCCAGCGCGCCCTTGGGCTCGCCGCCGCCGGCGGGCTTCATGCAGCTCCAGAAGAAGGTGTGGTTCCAGATCTGCGCGGCGTTGTTGTAGATGCCGCCGGAGGACTTCTTGACGATCTCCTCGAGCGACAGGCTCTCGAACTCGGTGCCCTTCTGCAGGTTGTTCAGGTTCACCACGTAGGCGTTGTGGTGCTTGCCGTGGTGAAACTCCAGCGTCTCCTTGCTCAGGTGCGGAGCGAGCGCATCGATGGCGTAGGGCAGCGGGGGAAGAACGTGTTCCATGCGGATCCTCTTGGTGTGGGATTGTTCGGGGGACGGACCGGACCATTGTAGGCAGGGGCGCATCGCCCTGCCGGCCTCACTCCCGTCCGCGCCGGATGGCCTCGACCTGCAGCGTCGCGTGGCCGTCGGCGAGCGTGGCCTCCAGCGCGTCACCCGGTGCCAGGCGTGCAACCGAGCCGACCACGCGACCCTGCGCGTCGGCCAGCCAGGCGTAGCCGCGCTCCAGCACATGCTGCGGGTCGAGCGCTCGCAGCCGGTCGTCCAGCGCGGCCAGGCGCTGCGCCTCGGTCCGGCGCAACACGCCGCCGGCCCGCGCCAGGCGTGCGCCGAGCTGCTGGAGGCGGTCGTCGGAGCGTTCCAGCACACGCCGCGCCGCGCGGGCCAGGCGTGTGCCCAGCAGCACCAGTTCGGCCTCGCGGCGGCGCAGTCCCTCGGCCGGGCGCGCCAGACGCAGCGCCAGCGTGTCGAGCCGCTGTGCCTGCAGGTCGAGCTGGCTGCGCACGCGGCGCTGCGCGCGGCGCGCCAGCATGCCGAGTTGCTCGCGGCAGGCGGCGGCCTCGGGCGCCGCCAGCTCGGCCGCCGCGGTGGGCGTGGGGGCGCGCAGGTCGGCGGCGAGGTCCGCCAGCGTCACGTCGGTCTCGTGGCCGACGCCGCACACCAGCGGGATCGGCGAGGCCGCCACCGCGCGTACCACGCGCTCGTCGTTGAAGGCCCACAGGTCTTCCAGCGAGCCACCGCCGCGGCACAGGATCAGCGTGTCGACCTCGGCGCGCCGGCCTGCGGTCTCCAGCGCCTGCACCAGCGCGGCCGGCGCGTCGGCGCCCTGCACCGGGCTCGGGTAGACGATCACCTCGACCTGCGGGCTGCGCCGGGCCAGGGTGGTGAGCACGTCGCGCAAGGCCGCGGCGGCGAGCGAGGTGACGACGCCGAGGCGGTGCGGGAACGCCGCGATCGGCCGCTTGCGCACCGGGTCGAACAGGCCTTCGGCCGCCAGGCGCGCCTGCAGACGCAGGAACTGCTCGTACAGCGCACCGGCACCGGCCCGCTGCATGGATTCGACGACAAACTGCAGTTCGCCGCGCGGCTCGTACACGGCGAGACGCCCGCGCAGTTCGACCAGCTGGCCTTCGCCCGGCACGAAGTCGAGCAGCCCGGCGGCGCGGCGGAACATCGCGCAGCGGATCAGCGCGGCGGCGCCGTCGGCGTCCTTCAGGCTGAAGTAGCAATGGCCGCTGGCCGCGCGCGAGAAGCTGGCGATCTCGCCGCGCACGCCGCAGGCGGCGAAGCGTGCGCCCAGCGTGTCGGCGATGGCCTGCACGAGCCCGGCGACGCTCCAGACGAGCGCGCCGGAACGGGCTTCCGCGGGATCAACCATGCGCCGGGCCAGCAACGGCGCGGATCGAGAACTCCACAAGCACGCGCCACAAGGCCTGGCGGGCCAAGGGCATGGTCATCGTACTGTCACTTTCGTGCAAGTCATTGATCTGCATGGATTATTTGCTGCCCAAAATTTCAGCAATCCAGCCGGCACGGCGCCAGGACACGATCAGGCGGTGCGAGACACAGGGTTGCCCACAAAGTTATCCACACAAGCGGTGAATTGTCGATCCGGATCCGGCACGGCCGCCCGCGCACGGGGCAAAGACGCTGGCGCCGAGCCTGCTGGAGCGGTCGAACCCTTGGTCCATAATCGCGCGTCCCGCGCACCGCTCGTCGCCGAAAGGGCTCGCTTGCTGTCGATCATACAAGCCGCCGGCTGGCCGATCTGGCCGCTGATCATCTGCTCCATCATCGCCCTGGCGCTCGTCATCGAGCGCTTCTCCAGCCTCCGGTCGGCGCGCGTGATGCCGCCGCGGCTGCTCGACGAGGTGATGTCCGTGACCCGCGCCAGCCTGCCCTCGGCCGACGTGGTGAACAAGCTGGCCGACAACTCCATCCTCGGGCGCGTGCTGGCCAGCGGGCTGCGTGCGGTGATCGCCGACCCGCGCATCACCGAGGACAGCCTGCGCGGCGCCTTCGAGTCGGCCGGCCGCGCGGCGGTGCACAAGCTCGAGCGTTACCTGAACACGCTGGGCACCATCGCCTCCGCCTCGCCCTACCTGGGGCTGCTGGGCACGGTGATCGGCATGATCGAGATCTTCGCCTCGCAGTCGCCCACCACCGGCAGCAACCCGGCGATGCTGGCGCACGGCATCTCGATCGCGCTGTACAACACCGCCTTCGGCCTGATCGTGGCGATCCCGGCGCTGATCTTCTACCGCTACTTCCGCGGCCTGGTGGACCAGTACACGCTGGACCTGGAACAGGCCGCGAACCGCCTGGTGCCGCACCTGATGCGCTTCGTCACCCCGCGCAGCGGCGCCTGAACGATGAAACCCCCACGCTCGCTTCGTTCGCTGCCCCCCCGCGGGGGCGCGTCAGTGGCTTCGGGCGGCCGCGGGCGCCACTGACATGTCGCTGAACTTCCGCAAGCCGCGCCCCGAGGAACCGGAGATCAACCTGATCCCCTTCATCGACGTGCTGCTGGTGATCCTGATCTTCCTGATGCTCTCGACCACCTACTCGAAGTTCACCGAACTGCAGGTGACGCTGCCGGTGGCCGAGGCCGAGAAGCTGCGCGAGCGCCCGCGCGAGATCATCGTGGCGGTCAGCGCGGACGGGCGCTACGTGGTCAACCGCAAGCCGGTGGACGGACGCAGCGTCGAACTGCTGGCCGCCGAGCTCTCCGCGGTGGCCGCCGGATCGACCGACCTGGTGGTGATCGTCTCGGCCGATGCCACCGCGGCGCACCAGAGCGTGGTCAATGTCATGGATGCGGCGCGCCGGGCCGGCCTGGCCCGCCTGACCTTCGCGACCCAGTCCGGCGGCGAAGGCCGCTGAGCGCCGTGGACGGCGCGGCACGCCGCCTGCAGCAGGCGTGGCTGTCGCGCGGCGCGCTGGCCTGCCTGCTGTGGCCGCTGAGCCTGCTGTACCGGCTGCTGCAGGCGCTGGCACGGCGCCGGCACGCCGCCGCCACGCTCGACGTGCCGGTGATCGTGGTCGGCAACCTGATCGTCGGCGGCGCCGGCAAGACACCCACGGTGCTGGCGCTGCTCGCGCTGCTGCAGCAGCAGGGCTGGAGGCCCGGCGTCGTGTCGCGCGGCTACGGCCGCGACACCGACGACCTGCTCGAGGTGGGCGAACACACGGACCCGCGCCGCTGCGGCGACGAGCCGCTGCTCCTGCACCGGCGCGGCCGGGTGCCGGTGGTCGTCGGGCGCGACCGCGTCGCGGCGGCGCGCCTGCTGCGTGAGCGGCATCCGGCGGTCGACGTGATCGTCAGCGACGACGGCCTGCAGCACCGCCGCCTGCCGCGCGACGCGCAGCTGATCGTGTTCGACGAACGCGGCATCGGCAACGGCTGGCTGCTGCCCGCCGGCCCGCTGCGCGAGCCCTTCGACCCGGCCCCGCCGCCGCGCAGCGTGGTGGTCTACAACGCCGCTGCGCCCAGCACGCCCTGGCCCGGCTGGGTGGTGCGGCGGGCGCTCGGCGGCGTGCTGCCGCTGGCGCACTGGTGGGCCGGCAGCCGCGCCTGGCTGCCGCTGGACACGCTGCGCGGGCGCCGCCTGGTCGCCGTCGCCGGCATCGCGCGGCCGCAGCGCTTCTTCGGGATGCTGCACACGGCCGGCCTGGCGATCGACGAGCGGCCCCTGCCCGACCACCACGACTTCGCCGAGCTGCCCTGGCCCGCCGGCACGCCCGAGGTGGTGCTGACCGAAAAGGACGCGGTCAAGCTGCGCCCCGAGCGCTGCGCGACGACGCGCGTCTGGGTCGCGGCGTTAGACTTCGCGCTCGATCCCGCGGCCGCGGCCGCCCTGCTGGCCCTGCTGCCGCGCCGCCCCTGACGACGATGGAAACCCGCCTGCTCGAATTGCTCGTGTGCCCGATCTGCAAGGGCCCGCTGGAACATCGCCGCCCGCCGCAGCACGAGGCGCAGGAACTCGTCTGCCACGCCGACCGGCTGGCCTTTCCGGTGCGCGACGGCATCCCGGCGATGCTCGAGTCCGAAGCCCGTCCGCTGGCCGAGAGCGAAGGCCGCGGCGCCTGATGCGCTTCACCGTCCTGCTGCCCGCGCGGCTCGCGTCGACCCGCCTGCCGAACAAGCCGCTGGCCGACATCGCCGGCGTACCGATGATCGTGCGTGTCGCGCAGCGGGCCGCGCAGTCGTCGGCGCAGGCGGTGGTGGTGGCGGCCGACGATGCATCCATCGTCGCGGCCTGCGAGGTGCACGGCGTGCGCGCGGTCATCACGCGGCGCGACCATGCCACCGGCAGCGACCGTCTGGCCGAGGCCTGCATGCTGCTCGGCCTCGACGGCGACGACCTGGTCGTCAACGTGCAGGGCGACGAGCCGCTGATCGACCCGGCGCTGGTCGACGCCTGCGCCGCTGCGCTGCTGCAGCGCGGCGACTGCGTGATGAGCACGGCCGCCCACCCGATCGCCGTGCGCGGCGAACTCGACAACCCGAACGTCGTCAAGGTGGTGCTCGACGCGGCCGGCCGCGCGCTGTACTTCTCGCGCGCGCCGATCCCGTGGTGGCGCGACGGTCGCGCGTCCGGTGCGCCCGCGCTGCAGTCGCCCGCGCCGCTGCGCCACATCGGCCTGTATGCCTATCGTGCGGGTTTCCTGCGCCGCTTCCCCACCCTGCCGCCGGCGCCGCTCGAGCAGCTCGAATCGCTCGAGCAGCTGCGCGTGCTGTGGCATGGCGAACGCATCGCGGTGCACGTCGCCGATGCCGCCCCGGGGCCCGGCGTGGACACCCCCGAGGACCTCGAGCGCGTGCGCGCCCTGTTCGCGCGCTGACCCCATCCGGCGCCTCCGGGAAGGCGTCAGTTTCGCGCAGGGGGTCGCATGCTATTCTCGATGCGACAGCGCCGGCCGCCCTCGTGCATGGACCGGAAGCACGAGACAACGACCACCGAGGCAATCCGATGAGACTCATCCTCTTGGGCGCACCCGGCGCCGGCAAGGGCACCCAGGCCGCGTTCATCTGCAAGCAGTTCGGCATCCCGCAGATCTCCACCGGTGACATGCTGCGCGCCGCCGTGAAGGCCGGCACCGAACTCGGCATCGCCGCGAAGAAGGTGATGGACGCCGGAGGCCTGGTCAGCGACGACATCATCATCGGCCTCGTGAAGGAGCGCATCGTGCAGCCCGACTGCGCACGCGGCTTCCTGTTCGACGGCTTCCCGCGCACCATCCCGCAGGCCGAGGCGATGAAGAGCGCCGGCGTCAAGCTCGACGTGGTGCTCGAGATCGACGTGCCCGACAGCGCGATCATCGAGCGCATGAGCGGCCGCCGCGTACACGTGGCCTCGGGCCGCACCTACCACGTGAAGTTCAACCCGCCCAAGGTCGCCGGCAAGGACGACGTCACCGGCGAGGACCTGATCCAGCGCGACGACGACAAGGAAGAGACGGTGCGCAAGCGGCTGCAGGTGTACCAGAGCCAGACCCGCCCGCTGGTGGACTACTACTCGGCCTGGGCCGCCACGGGCGATGCAAACGCCCCGCGCTACCGCAAGATCGACGGCACCGGCGGCGTCGACGAGATCACGGCGCGCGCGCTGGCCGCGCTGAGCTGAGGAGACCGGGCTCATGGACATCGCAGGCAAGGTCTTCCTCGTCACCGGTGGTGCCTCGGGCCTCGGCGAAGGCACCGCGCGCATGCTGGCCGGTGCCGGCGGCAAGGTGGTCATCGCCGACCTGCAGGTCGACAAGGGCGAGGCCCTGGCCAAGGAACTCGGCGGCGTGTTCGTCCGCTGCGACGTCAGTCAGGAGGCCGATGCCCAGGCCGCGGTGGACGCCGCGGTCGGCCTCGGCAAGCTGGTGGGCCTGGTGAACTGCGCCGGCATCGCGCCGGCCGCCAAGACCGTCGGCAAGGACGGCGCGCACCCGCTGGCGCTGTTCAGCAAGGTCGTGACGGTCAACCTGATCGGCAGCTTCAACATGATCCGCCTGGCCGCCACGGCGATGGCGAAGAACGCGCCCGAGCCCACCGGCGAGCGCGGCGTGCTGATCTCCACCGCCAGCGTGGCCGCCTACGACGGCCAGATCGGCCAGGCGGCCTATTCGGCCTCCAAGGGTGGCGTGGTCGGCATGACGCTGCCGATCGCACGCGACCTGGCGCGCAACGGCATCCGCAACATGACGATCGCGCCGGGCATCTTCGGCACGCCGATGCTGTTCTCGATGCCGCAGGAGGTGCAGGACGCACTCGCCGCCGGCGTGCCGTTTCCGAGCCGCCTGGGCACGCCGCAGGACTACGCCAAGCTGGTGCGCTCGATCATCGAGAACGACATGCTCAACGGCGAGGTGATCCGCCTGGACGGTGCGATCCGCCTGCCGCCCAAGTGACGCGAGGGCCGTCGTCGCGACGGCCCTCCCTGCCCCGCCCCGTCAGGACCGGCGCTTCGCGTAGAGGCTCCACAGCCGCGCGAGATCGGCCGTGCCGTCGGCGCCGCCGACACCACGCAGCGTGGCCTGGGCCTTGGCATCGCCGGCCATCACCTGCGCCACGCCCAGATGCAGCTTGGCATCGTCCGGGCGCTTCAGGCTGCCCTTGGCGATGCCCTGCTGCATCAGCGCGATGCCCTTGGCCGCGTCGCCGCCCATCGCCTGCGCGAAGCCGAGTGCCACCAGCGCATTGCCGTCCTTGGCCGCCAACGCCTCCTTCTCCTCGGTGGCCGCGCTGGCCTTGGCCTCGTCGATCTTCTTGGCGACCAGGTCGCGCAGCCGCTTGTGGCGCTCGCCTTCCGGTCCCTGGCCGAGGATGCCGGCGGCAAAGCCCTTGTCGACCACCTGCTTCGCCTCGAGCATGTGGCCGGCCTGCAGCGCCAGCTGGCCCATCTCCATGTAGTCGGCCGCCGCACTCATGCTGCCGGTGGCCAGGCTCAGCCGGTAGGTATCGAGCACCAGCCGGTCGCTGAAACCGGGCTTGCGCTGCATGCGGCTGAGCAGGTCGACCCAGTACTCCTTGCGCGGGTAGTAGGTCACCAGGCGCTCGAGCGCGAACACGGTGGCGTTCTGGTCCTTCAGCTGCGTGGCCGCGTTCAGCAGCAGGTTCAGCCGGTCCTGCGCCGGCGGCGTGCCCGACTTCTCGGCGGCCTGGATCTCGGCGGTGAGTTCGCGCGCCGCGCCGGCGAAGTCACCCGACAGGTACTGGCTCTGGATCAGCAGCGTGCGGATGGCCGGGCTGGTGCCGCCTTCCTTGAAGTAGCGCTGGCACCACTGCATCGCCTTGGCGTAGTCCTTGGCGCGGTAGTAGCCGCCGGCGATCGACTCGGCCATGCGTGCCTTGTCCGCCGGAGCGACCTTGCCGCTGCCGGCCAGCACCTCGAACGACTTGGCCGCCGTGTCGAGGTCGCCTGCGCCCGAGGCCGCGGCGATGCGCATGCGCTCGATCATGAAGCTCTCGTTGGCGTTCTTGTTGCCGACCGAGTCGGCCTCGCGCACCTTGGCCAACGCCTCCTTGTACTTGCCGGACTTGATCAGCTCCTGCGCCGCCTGCAGCGGCTTGCCGACGTCCGGGCGCAGGGCCTCCTGGGCCCGCACGGCCGGCGACAGCGCCAGCGCGGCCGCCAGCGCGATCCAAGACAGTTGCTTCATCGCTTCACTTGACGAACTGTTCGTTGCCGACCATGCCGAGCTTGGTCACGCCCAGGCGCTGCGCCGAGGCCAGCACCATCGCCACCGACTTGTACTCCACCAGCTTGTTGGGCCGGATGTGCACCTCGGGCTGGTCGGGTTCGGCGGCGGCCTGCGCGAGCCGCGCCTCCAGCGTGGCCTTGTCCGGCAGCGCCTCGCCGTTCCACAGCACCGTGCCGTCGAAGTCGATGTCGATGGTCACGACCACCGGCTCCTTGGTCGGCGGCGGCGGGTTGCCCGCGGGCATGTTCAGGTTGACGGTGTGCAGCTGGATCGGGATGGTGATGATCAGCATGATGATCAGCACCAGCATCACGTCGATCAGCGGCGTGGTGTTGATGTCCAGCATCACCTCGGGTTCGCTCGAGCCGCTGCCCGAGCCGACGTTCATTCCCATGCGCGTTCGTCCTTATCCCTTGGGCGGAGGTTCCGTCACGAAGCTGATCTTGGCGATCGCCGCGCGCTGGCACGCGAACACGACGCGCCCGATCGACTCGTAGCGCGCGTGCTCGTCGCCGCGGATGTGGATCTCCGGCTGCGGCGTCTTGGTCGCCACCTCCTTGAGGCGCTGGAACAGCGCCTCGCTGTCGGCGACCGGCATCGCGTTCCAGAAGATGTCGCCGTCCTTGTTGACCGAGATCTCGATGTTCTCGGGGCGTGTCTGGCGCGCGATGTTGGTCTCCTTCGGGAGGCTCATCGCGATCGTCTGCGTGACCACGGGGATCGTGATCAGGAAGATGATCAGCAGCACCAGCATCACGTCGACGAGCGGCGTGGTGTTGATCGCGGAGACGACCTCGTCCTCCCCGCTGCTCGAACCGATGGTCATGGCCATGTCGGCACTCCTCGGTGGTGCTTCAGCGCGTCGCCTTGGCGCCCATCAGCACGCCGTGCAGGTCGGCGGCGAAGCCGCGCACCGCGTCCAGCGTCACCTTGTTGCGGCGCACCAGCCAGTTGTAGCCGAGCACCGCCGGCACGGCGACCGCCAGGCCGATGGCCGTCATGATCAGCGCCTCGCCCACCGGGCCGGCCACCTTGTCGATCGAGGCCTGGCCGGCGATGCCGATCGCGGTCAGCGCGTGGTAGATGCCCCAGACGGTACCGAACAGGCCGATGAACGGCGCGGTCGAGCCGACCGTCGCGAGGAACGCCAGGCCGTCCTGCAGGCGCGACTGCACCTCGTCGACCGAGCGCTGCACGCTCATCGTCACCCAGGTGTTGCGGTCGATGTTCTCGGTCAGCTCGCCCTCGTGGTGCTCGCCCGCGTCGATGCCGGTCTCGGCGATGAAGCGGAACGCGCTGCCCTCCTTCAGCTTCTTGGCGCCCTCCTGCAGGCTGGCCGCCTTGAAGAAGCTGGCGCGCGCGGCCTTGGCCTCGCCGCTGATCTTCAGGCTCTCGTACAGCTTGGTGACGAGGATGTACCAGCTGCCCATGCTCATCAGGACCAGGATCACCAGCGTGCCCTTGGCGACGAAATCGCCCTGCGCCCACAGCGCTTGCAGGCCGTACGGGTTGTCGACGGTCTCCTTGGCCGTGGTGGCCACGGGCGGCATCGGTGCAGGTGCCGGTTCGGCGGGCGCGGCCGCGGGTGCGGCGGAGGCTGCGTCGGCCGCCTGCGCGGCGGCGAACTGCGGCGCCAGCGCGGCGGCCAGCGTGAGGACGAGGGCGGTGATGGATTTGCGCAGGAACATGTTGCTGACTTTCTGCGTGATCAGAAATGAAGTGGCGAGGTACGGTCTGGGGTACGAGACCGGTCTCACTGGAGCTTGTAGCTGAAGGGCACCTTGACCACGACGTCGTGGCCCTGGCCCTGGCACTTGTATTCACCCACGATGCGGGCACTGTTGCGGCCGAATGCCGGGTGCGACTGGCTCAGGACCTTGATGTCCTTCACCTCCCCGGCAGCCGACAGGGTGAACTGGATCATCGCCTCGCCCTTCTCCAGGCCGGCACGGGCGGCGTCGCGCGGGAAGCTCGCGTCGCCCATCACGGTGGTGTAGTTCGAGCAGACGACCGCCGCCGACACCACCGCCGGCGCGGGGGCCGGCGGCGCGGGCGGCGCCGGGGCGGCCGGCGGCGGAGCCGGCGCGATGACCACAGGCGCCGGCGGCGGCGTGGGCGTCACCGCGGTGATCGCCGGTGCCGGCGGGGGCGGCGTGGCGATCTGCACCTCGGGTGGCGGGATGAAGGGCGGCGGCGGGGCCTCCAGCCGGGGCGGCGGGGGCACCACCGTCTCCGGTGGCGGAGGCGGCTTCTTGACCTCCTCGATGACTTTGGTCTCGATTGGTGCACGCACCACCTCGACGACCTTCTTCGCGAGCCCGGTGACGAGCGCGTAGACGACGAAGCCGTGAAACAGGACGACAGCAGAGAAGCCGACGAGGTGTCGCCTCGGGTCCCGCTGCTGCTTGGCGAAATTCATGGCCTGGGATCTCCAGTTCGGAAGCGGGCAAGGTTAACAAAAATGCCCGCCGGCTCGTGGCCAGCGGGCACGTTGGGGTCAGTTCCCCTTGTTAACGCCGTGTCAGAACTTGAGCGAGACGTTCGCGTAGAACGTGCGGCCGCGCGGATCGTAGTAGCGATCGTCGTAGCCGAACATCTGGCCCTTGTTCAGGCCGCTGGTGCTGAGCGACAGCGGCGGATCGCGGTCGAACACGTTCAGGATGCCACCCGTGACGGACAGCCACTTGTTGATGTTCCACTGCGACTGCCAGTCGAAGGTGAAGTAGCGGCCGATATTGCGCTGCACCGTCGCGAACTGTCCGGTCAGCGTATCGCCCGGGCCGAGCAGTTCGACATCGAGCTCCGCGTCCTTGTAGCCCGACTTGAAGTTCACCGCGGCGCTGTGCTTCCAGTTGCCGGTCTCGAGCAGCGCGGACAGGCGGCCTTGCCAGCGGAAGCTCACGAAGCCGAGCGACGGGCTGTTGTTGCCGATCGCGCTGAAGTACTCGCCGTCGGGGATCAGCTGGCGGTCCTCGCGGATCATGTAAGTCGCCAGCAGCTGGGTGGTCAGTCGGCCGAGCGGGGTGGCCGTGCGACCGACGATGTCGAAGTCGATGCCGGTGAAGAACTCCTTGCCGAGGTTCACGTTGCCCTGGTTGAGGGCGAGGAAGGTGATGCCGGTCGAGTTGTCGCGCTTGGAGGTCCAGGTGTTGTAGACCAGCGGCTTCGCGAAGGCCTCTTCCTCGGCGATCTGGCCGATTGCGTCTTCGACCTGCACGTGCCACAGGTCGGCGCCGAACGACAGGTTGGTCGACGGCTCGAAGCGAATGCCCAGCGTGCCCTGCTCGGACTTCTCCGGCTGCAGGCTCGCATTGCCGCCGGCGATCACGTCGTACTGCACGTTGCCCGGCCGGCATTGCACGCCGAGCTGGGCCGCCACCGTCGCCAGGTCGGGGTTGGTCGTGCAGCTGTACGGTGCGGAGGTCACGCCGAAGGGCTGCGGCGAGGCGTTCAGCTGCGGCACGGTCGGTGCCTTGAAGCCGGTACCCAGCGAACCGCGCAGCAGCAGCCCCTGGGCCGCATTCCAGCGGAAGCTCAGCTTGCCGTTGGTGGTGTTGCCGACCTTCTCGTAGTCGTCGTAGCGGACGCCGGCCGTCAGCTCGAGCGTCTTGGTCACCGGCAGCACCATCTCGGCGAACACGCCGACCACGTTGCGGTCCGCGCCGTAGGGCACGATGGCGGCCTCGTCGCCGGCACGCTGGTCGCAGGCGTCAGGTGACGGGAAGACCGCCGCCGGATCGCACTCGCGCCCGGTCACCGGATCGGCCAGCTTGCCCTGCGCGAACAGGCTCGGCTTGCCGGCGAACTTCTCGTTGTAGGCCTGCACGCCGGCACCGAACCCGGCTGCGCCGCCGGGCAAGTTGAAGATCTCCTTCGAGACGCTCAGGTCCACGCCGCTCAGCTTGGCGTCGCCGCCGTCCCAGTAGCCCGAGAACTTGATCGCGTTCAGCGCGTCCAGGCCGGCCTGCGTCTGCTGGCCGGGCTGCACGAACGGATCGACCACGCCGCGGTTCAGCTCCCGCCGCAGCGCAAGGCCGCCCGGGTAGCCCGCGATGTCGTTCTTGTACTTGTTCTCCGAGTAGAAGACCCCGGTCTTGTAGTCCCAGCCGGCGAGCGTGCCCTCGAGGCCCACCACCGCGCTGGCAAAGGTCGACTTGTTGATGTCGGTGCGCTTGCCGAGGTCCGCGCCGCGCCAGTTGGCGAACGCGTCGCCGGTGATGCCCAGCGGCACCAGGTACTGGGTGTGCAGCGCCGTGCCTTCCTCGATCAGGATGTCGGCGGCCAGCGGCGCAATGCGGCCGACGTTCTTGGTCTTCGAGTAGACGAGGTCGGCATGCAGCTTGTGGTTGCCAAGCTTGACCGCGCCGGTGAGCATCAGGTTCTGCCGCTCGCGCTCCGGGTAGATCTCGAGCTGCCGCACGAAGTCGAAGTAACACGCGGTCTTGCCGTTCGCGACCACCGCAACGTTGCCCGGCGCGCACGACCCGTTCGCCTCGAAATACGGGTTGATCAGGTCGCCGGCGTTGTCGGCCACGTTGGCCGGCACGGCACGCGGCGAGCCCAGGAAGGCCTGGTAGCGGTTGCCGTTGTGGTGGAAATTGATCACGCCGGACTTCGAGAAGTCGCGGTCGACGCCGTCGAGCTTGGTGCGCTTGTCGGCGCTGGCGGAGATCAGGAAGTTGAAGCCGTCCTTGTCGACGTCGCCGAAGCCCTTGGTCAGGCTGACACGGTATTCCTGCGCGCCGCCATCCTGCGGGATCGACGCACCGACCGTCAGATCGCCTTCCTGGCTGTTCTTCTTGGTGATGAAGTTCACCACGCCGGCCACCGCATCGGAGCCGTACAGGGCCGACGCACCGTCGGTCAGGATCTCGACACGGTCGATGGCCGCGATCGGGATGGTGTTCAGGTCGACTGCCGCGGCCGAACCGGTGAGCGACTGGCCGCCATACTGCGTGAGGCGCCGTCCGTTGAGCAGCACGAGCGTGCGCGTCTCGCCGACGTTGTGGATCGAGACGCCGGCAAAGCCCGCTCCGCCGCCGCCGACGCTGGTGCCCTCGGACGTACCGCCCTGGATGCCGGGCAGACGCTGCAGCAGGTCCACCGTGTTGGTGGCGCCGGTGCGTTCGATGTCTTCCCGCTTGAACACCTGCACCGGCAGAGCGCCTTCAGCGTCGATGCGCTTGATGGACGAGCCGGTGATTTCTACGCGGTCCAACTGTACCTGGGCCTGCGCCTGGCCGAGACCGATGCCCAGCCCGGATAGGGCCAGGACGGCGGCTGCGCTGACTTTCGTGCGCTTGAACATTCGTCCTCCTCGGAGAGTTGAAAAAACGGTCACATCGACTCGGCCCGGGCACGGCGGGTAGGTGAGCCCGACCCTGTCTCGATGACGTGGCCGGTAATATGCACGTAACGTGCCGTAGCTAATCCTGCGGCTAACCCTGCGTGGCGCGATCGCCACGCGAGGGCCGAATGGCCTAGGCCAGGTTCTCTAATCCCTCCCAGCGCACCCTCCAGAATGACCGGCACCGAACCGCCCCCCATCGACGACCTGCTGGACCGCGCCCGCGCGCTGGTGGCCGACGGGCAGTCTCTGCAGGCCGAGTCGCTGTGCCTGCGGGCCATGCAGATGCGCCCGGACGACCCGGCGGTGCTGGTGCTGCTGGCGGACCTGGCGGCCGCACGCGGCGAACCGGAGCGCGCCCTGCCCCTGCTCGGGCGCGCCCATGCCGCCGCACCGGCACAGGTGGGGCTGGCCCTCAAGCTGGTGCGGATGCTCTGGGCGGCCGGCGAACTGGGCCCGGCCCAGGCCGTGCTGCAGACCAGCCTGGCGAGGGCGCCGCGCGCCGACCCGGACACGGGCTTCGCCTGGCTGCTGCTCGGCGAACTGCGCCGCCTGCGGGGCGACGAGGCCGGCTGTGCCCGGGCCTGGCACCAGGGCACGGCCCGCGATGCCGGGTTCCGCGAGTGGCTGGCCGATCCTTCGCTGCCAGCCCCGATGCGCGAGCTCGGCCTGCGCGCGGCCGAGTCGGCGCGCCTTCACCGGCGGGAGTTCCTGCACCAGGCCCAGGCGCAGCTGCGCGCGGAGTTCGGCGCCGCGGCGCTGGCACGCATCGACGAGGCCGTGCGGGTGATGACCGAGGATCCGCCCGGGATGCCGCCGCACCCGCGCCAGCGCCCCAAGTTCCTGTGGGTCCCCGGCCTGCCGGACACGCCGTTCCTCGACCCGTACCTGGTGCCCTGGGCAGCCCGCCTGCGCGACGCGTTCCCGGACATCCGGCGCGAGGCCCTGGAGCTGCACGAGAGCAGGGAGCCGATCCCGAGCTTCATCGACTTCGACCCCGGCGAGCGCATGGGTGAATACCTGGGCGGCCTGTCGGAGAAGCCGGCCTGGGACGCCTTCTTCTTCTTCCGCCGCGGCCAGCGCTTCGACGACAACCACCGCCGCTGCCCCGTCACCAGCGCGGTGCTCGAGTCGCTCGACCTGTTCCGCATGCCGGGCCAGGCGCCGGAGATCTGCTTCTCGTACCTGGCACCGAACACGACGATCATGCCGCACCACGGCGTGAGCAACATCCGCCTCGTGATGCACCTGCCGCTGCGGGTGCCGCCGGACTGCGAGCTCCGGCTGGTGGACATCGGCGCGCATCGCTGGCGCGAGGGCGAACTGCTGCTGTTCGACGACACCTACCTGCACGAGGCCAGCAACCGCAGCGACGCGACCCGCATCGTGCTGCTCATGGACTGCTGGAACCCGCACCTGAGCGCCACGGAGCGCGCAGCACTGACCTTGCTCGTCGAGGCGATCGGGCAATTCGAACAGGCCCTCTGAAACTGCCTCGCCACGGTGCGTGCCGGCCCCGCCGTGCAGCAAACGCGCCCAACGCGCGGGATCGCACCCCTAGGGCGCGGGCGCTGCGACTGGCCTAGGTCACAACCCCGTTGACGCTCGACACATGGCGTGATCAAGATCACGGGTCGGTCGCGGATGAAGCCGCCGGGATGAACGCTCCGCGCGCCCGCCGCTGGCCGGCCAGCACTCATCGGTGCTGCCCTCAATAAGTCAACGGAGGTCCACGTGAGAAGACTCTTCACACCGCTGGCGGTGGGCGCGGCAGCTTGGCTGCTTGTCGCCTGCGGCGGCGGTTCGACCGGCGACGCCGGTGACGGCGCCAACCGGGCCACGCCCACGTCGTCGGCGCGCATGACGCGCCTGGCACTGCCGGACAAGGTGGTGTCGGATCGGGTCGACGCCCGGCTGCGCAGTGCGCGCGGCAGCGTCAATGTCTGGGTCTCGCTGGACCAGAACTCGGTGGCCGCGCAGCGGGCGCAGCTCGCCGAGGCGGCCGGCCTCACCGACCGCAAGAGCGCCCAGGCGGCCAGCGCGCTGCGCAGCGGCGTGTCGGCGCATCGCCAGCGCGTGCGCGACACCCAGGCCGGCCTCGCCGCGCAGCTGCAGTCGCTCGGCGCCAAGGAGCTCGCACGGGTGCAGGTGGCGCACAACGCCATCGCGGTGCGGGTCGACGCCGCGCAGCTGAAGAACATCGCTGCGCTGCCCGGCGTCTCCAAGGTGCGACCGGTCGTGAACTACCAGCTCGACCTGTCCGAGACCGTGCCCTACGTGGGCGCGAGCAAGGTGCAGACCGCCGGCTACGACGGCAGCGGCGTCACCGTGGCGGTGCTCGACTCGGGCATCGACTACACGCACCGCAACCTCGGCGGCGCGGGCACGCAGGCGGCCTACGAGGCGGCCTACGGCGGCGGCACTGGCGATCCGAAGAACACCACCCGCGACGGGCTGTTCCCGACCGCCAAGGTGGTGGACGGCTACGACTTCGTCGGCGAATCCTGGCCGAACGCGCCGGAAGCGCCCGACGAGGACCCGATCGACTTCGAGGGCCACGGCACGCACGTGTCGGACATCATCGCCGGCCAGAGCACGGACGGCGCGCACAAGGGCGTGGCGCCGGGCGCGAAGCTGGTGGCGGTGAAGGTCTGCAGCGCGGTGGCCACCTCGTGCAGTGGCGTCGCGCTGCTGCAGGGCATGGACTTCGCGCTCGACCCGAACGGCGACGGCGAGACCGACGACGCGGTCGACGTGATCAACATGTCGCTCGGCCAGTCGTACGGGCAGGTCGAGGACGACCTGAGCCTGGCCTCCGCCAACGCCGTGAAGCTGGGGGTCGCGGTGGTCACCTCCGCCGGCAACAGCGGCGACCGGCCCTACATCACCGGCTCGCCCGGCACGACGCCCGGCGTGATCAGCGTCGCGCAGACCCAGGTGCCGAGTGCGGTGGCGATCCCGCTG
The DNA here is from genome assembly GCF_004011805.1 of Piscinibacter defluvii. GTDB lineage: Bacteria > Pseudomonadota > Gammaproteobacteria > Burkholderiales > Burkholderiaceae_C > Piscinibacter > Piscinibacter defluvii. Next base: position 49,203 of record NZ_RCHJ01000017.1, on the reverse strand, counting down.
GTGGTGAACTCGCCCGAGGCCATTGCCGGTGTGTACGCCAATACCGCGACGGTCGAATGGGCCCCGGTGGGTGGCGGCGTGACCGGCGACGTGGTCTACATCGGCCGCGGCTGCCCGGGTGATGCGCTGCTCGCCAGCCCGGCCGGCAAGATCGCGCTGATCGACCGCGGTGCCTGTGCGGTGAGCCTGAAGGTCGACGTGGCTGCGGACGCCGGCGCCACCGGCGTGCTGATCGGCCTGGTGGCCGGCGGCGACGCGGTGTCGTTCTCGTTCGGCGGCGGCGACAACTTCGTGCCGACCCTGGTGATCCAGCAGTCGCTGTCCAACGACATCAAGGGCAACCTGGCGGCGCCGGTCAACGTGTCGTTCTCGCCCGCCTCGGCGGTGCCGCTGATCGGCAGCATGGCCTCGACCTCGTCGCGCGGGCCCTCGTACAGCTGGCAGACCATCAAGCCGGAGATCGGCGCGCCCGGCGCGTCGCTGTCGGCCGAGGTCGGCACCGGCACCGGCGAGACCGCCTTCGGCGGCACCTCCGGGGCGGCGCCGATGGTCGCCGGCGCGGTGGCGCTGCTGCGCCAGGCGCACCCGACCCGCTCGCCCGAGCAACTCAAGGCGATGCTGATGAACACGGCCGAGACGGTGGTCTACACCAACCCGGCCCTGCTGCCCGGTGGCTTGGCGCCGATCACCCGCATCGGTGCCGGCGAGTTGCGCGTGGACCGTGCGCTGAACCAGACCGTCATCGCCTGGAACCGCGAGACCCGCTCCGCCAGCCTATCGTTCGGGGCGCAGGAGGTTGCGGCGCCGATGATCGTCGAGCAGACGCTGCGGCTGGAGAACTTCTCGCGCCACGCGCGCACCTTCAAGGTCACGCCGAGCTTCCGCTACGCCAACGACCAGGCCAGCGGCGCCATCAAGGTGCTGGTGCGGCCGTACGTCAGCGTCGGCCCGCGCGACCGCGAGGATCTCGAGGTCCGGCTGCTGATCGATCCGACCAAGCTGCCCGACTGGGCGCTGGATGGCGGCGGCAGCGGCGGCGACGGCGCGCTGCTGAACGAGCACGAGTTCGACGGCTACCTGACGCTGACCAGCGGCAGCGAGAAGATCACCGTGCCCTGGCACGTGCTGCCGCGCAAGGCGGGCAACCTGTCGGCCGATGTCGAGTCGGGCCGCAAGGGCACCTCGCTGAAGCTGCGCAACTGGGCCTTCAACGCCGGCGAGTACGACGCGTTCTCGCTCACCGGCGTGAGCCCGCGCATCCCGCGCAGCGAGATCCCGGGTGCCGGGTCGAATCAGGCGGTGATCGACCTGCGCTCGGTCGGCGTGCGGCACCTGGCTGCCGACCTGACCGGCCTGCCGTTCGACCTCGTCGAGTTCGCGATCAGCACCAACGGCCGGCGCGCCCATCCGAACTACCCGGCGGAGTTCGACATCCCGGTCGACACGAACGGCGACGGTGTGCCCGAGTACGTGGTCTACAACGCGGAACTCGGTGCCTTCGCGTCCAGCGGCCAGAACGTCGCCTGGGTGCAGAAGCTGAAGCCGGACGGCTCGAACGACGGCCCGGCCGATGCGTTCTTCTTCACCGATGCCGACCTGAACTCGGGCAGCGTGATCTTCACGGTCCCGCTGAACGTCGGCTCCGGCGGCATCGACCTGCCGGCCGGCGGAACGCTCTCGTTCGGCGTGTACGTGTTCGACAACTACTTCAGCGGCCTGAACACCGACGCGATCGAGAACATGCGCTTCACCCCGGGCGCGCCGCGCTTCTCGCTGGCGGGTGATCCGTTCGGCGAGGTCGGCGCGTTCCGCGCCGCGTCGCTGCCGGTGAGCAGCGCCATGGTGGATGCGTCCAAGAGCAGCGAGCTCGGCCTGCTCCTGATGTACCGGCGCAACGCCGACCGCGAGGCGGAGGCCATCCGCCTGCGCTGAGCACGAGCTTCTAGCCGTTCAGGGCCGCCCTCCGGGGCGGCCCTTTTGCTTGGCTGCGGCGGATTCAGGCGGAGATGCGCGGCACCGCCGCGAGCAGCGTGCGGGTGTAGTCGGAGCGCGGCGCGCCCAGCACCTCGTCGACGCTGCCCTGCTCCTCGATGCGGCCGCGCTGCATCACCGCCACGCGATCGGCGATGTACTCGACCACGCCGATGTTGTGCGTGATGAAGAGGTACGAGACCCCGGTGTCGCGCTGCAGGTCGCGCAGCAGGTTCAGGATCTGCGCCTGCACCGAGACGTCCAGTGCCGAGGTCGGCTCGTCGCAGACGATCAGCCGCGGTTCGACCGCCAGCGCACGCGCGATCGCGATGCGCTGGCGCTGCCCGCCGGAGAACTCGTGCGGGTAGCGCTGCAGCCAGTCGGGCCGCAGGCCGATCTGCTCGATCAGGCGCTGCAGCCGCTCGCGGCGCTGGGCCGCGTCGAGTTCGGGGCGCAGCGCGAGCAGCCCCTCCTCGAGGATGTCGGACACGCGCATGCGCGGGTCGAGCGAACCGAACGGGTCCTGGAACACGATCTGCACCGAGCGGCGCGCCTGGCGCAGCGCCTCGCCCTCCAGCTTGAACAGGTCCTGGCCCTCGAACAGCGCCTGGCCGTCGATGCGCGCCTGGTGGCGCAGCAGCTGCACGATGGCCTTGCCGGTGGTGGTCTTGCCGCAGCCCGACTCGCCCACCAGCGCCAGCGTGCGACCGGACGGGATCTCGAAGGACACGCCGTCCACCGCGACGAAGGCGCCGTGCTCGCGCTGCAGCAGGCCGCGCCGGATCGGGAAGCGCACCTTCAGGTCGTTCACCTGCAGCAGCGGCCGGCTTTCGCCGGCCGCGCGCGGCGCCTCGTAGCGCAGCGGCATCGCCGCCGGGGCCGGCTCGGCCGCCGCGGCAGCGTCCGCCCCGCGGTAGAGCAGGCAGCGCACCTGCGCCGCGCCGGCCGGCAGCAGCGCAGGCGGCGTGCTGCGGCACTCGTCCCAGGCGCGCGGGCAGCGCGGCGCGAAGCGGCAGCCGGTGAAGGCCTCGTGCAGCGGCGGCACGGTGCCGGCGATGGCCGTCAGCGCCTCGCCGCGCTTGGCCGAGTCGGGCAGCGCACGCAGCAGCGCCTGGGCATAGGGATGGCGCGGCCGCTCGAAGAACTCCTGCGCCGAAGCCAGCTCGACGATCTGGCCCGCATACATCAGCGCCACTTGCTGGGCCATGCCGGACACGACCGCGAGGTCGTGCGTGATCAGCAGCAGGCCCATGCCCTCCTCCTTCTGCAGCCGCTTCAGCAGCTCGAGGATCTGCGCCTGGATGGTGACGTCGAGCGCGGTGGTCGGCTCGTCGGCGATCAGGAAGTCGGGCTCGCAGGCCAGCGTCATCGCGATCATCACGCGCTGCTTCTGGCCGCCCGAGAGGCGGAACGGGTATTCGTCGATGCGCCGCTCGGGCTCGGGGATGCCGACCTTGCCGAGCCACTCGATCGCCTTGGCGCGCGCCGCGGCACCGCGCAGCTCGGTGTGTGCCTCGATCGCCTCGACGATCTGGTCGCCCACGCGCATCACCGGGTTCAGGCTGGTGGCCGGCTCCTGGAAGATCATGCCGATGCGCCCGCCGCGCACCGCGCGCATCGAGGCCTCGGGCAGTGCCAGCAGGTCGTGCTCGCCGAGCTGCACCCGGCCGCCGGCCACGCCGCCGTTGTCCGGCAGCAGGCGCATCAGCGCCAGCGCCGTCATGCTCTTGCCGCAGCCGGACTCGCCCACCAGCGCGAAGGTCTCGCCGCGGCGGATCGCGAGCGAGAGCCCGTCGATCGCGCGCACCAGCCCGACCTCCGCGTCGAGCACCACCTTCAGGTCGTCGATCTTCAGCATCGCGAGCCCTTCAGGAGACCTGGCGCACGAGGCGCGGGCGCAGGCTGCGGGCGCGCGGGTCGAACGCGTCGCGCACGCCATCGGCGAACAGGTTGGCCGCCAGCACCAGCGTGACCATGAAGCCGAACGCGGCCGCGAAGCTCCACCAGACGATCGGGTCGCGGCTCATCTCGCTGCGCGCGAAGTTGATCATGCCGCCGAAGCTGTTCATCGCCGGATCGACACCGACGCCGACGTAGGTCAGCACCGCCTCGTACAGGATCAGGTCGGAGAAGCTCAGCACGGTCGTGATCAGCACCAGGTGCATCACGTTGGGCGCGATGTGGCGCGCCATCGTGCGCACCGGGCCGACGCCGAAGGCGGTGGCGGCCTGCACGAACTCGAGCTCGCGCAGCTTGAGCGTCTCGCCGCGCACCAGGCGGCACAGCGTGGCCCAGCCGGTGACGCCGAGGATCACGCAGAGCAGGAAGATCTTCAGGTCCGAGCGCTCCAGGCCGGTCTCGAACAGGTCGGGATTCTTGTCGAGGAACACCTGCACCATCAGCACGCAGGCGGCGATCAGCAGCACGTTGGGCACCGAGCTGAGCGTGGTGTAGGCGTACTGGATCACCTCGTCGACCCAGCCGCGGAAGTAACCCGCCAGGATGCCCAGCACCACCGCGAAGGGCAGCGTGGCGACGGTGGCCAGCGTGCCGATCACGAAGGCGGTGCGCACGCTCTTGAGCGACTGCACCAGCACGTCGTTGCCGGTGCGGTCGGTGCCCAGCACGTGGTAGTGGCCCATCAGGCCGACCGTGGCGCCGCCGACCAGGCCGATGGCCAGCGCGGTGAGCCAGGCGGCACGCAGCGGCAGGTCGGTGCGGTCGGCCAGCACGTCGCGCACGGCCGCACCGAGCCCGCCGTGGGAGCGGCGCAATGCCGCGCCGAAGGCGAGCAGCACCAGCCCGGACAGCAGCGCGCCGACGGCCGCGCCTGTGAGCGCGCGCGCCACCAGGTCGCCGGCCCATTGCGTGGCCGGGTCGCTCAGGTGCGCGCCGCCGAACGCCAGGCGCGGGTAGTCGCGCACCATCTCGCCGTTGCGCTCGATCGCCTGCTTCTCGTGGCCGAGATAGGCCAGCGGCTCCGAGTAGCTGAATTCGCGCATGCCGATCTGGCGCGCCAGCAGCAGGTCGAGCACGCTTTCGGTGTTGGTGGCGTAGAACACCGGCGCATCGGCCGGCGCACCCGCCACCGGGGGCAACGCGCGGCGGAAGTGGATGCTGTCGGCCAGCGTGACCAGCGCGAACAGCGCCAGCACGATGCCGGCCGACAGCGCGGCCGGGTCGCGCAGCACCTTGAGCCAGGTGGCGCGCAGGTTGCGGTCGGTGCGGATGCGCCACAGGTACCAGCCGAGCGCGGCCAGCATCAGGTAGAGCACGGCATCGGTCCAGAGCAGGACGAACTTAGGCATGTCGATGTCTCTTGCTCACGAAAGCCGCACGCGCGGGTCGGCCCAGGTGTAGGCCACGTCGATGATCACGTAGCTCGCGATGTAGAGCAGCGCGCCGAGGAACACCATCGAGCGCACGATCGCGAAGTCCTGCCCAGTGATCGCCTCGATCACGAAGGCGCCCAGGCCCGGGATGCCGAAGAAGCTCTCGAACACCAGGCTGCCGAGGAACACGTAGGGCAGGTACGAGCCGGCGCTGGTGATGATCGGGATCAGCGCGTTCTTCAGCACGTGGCGGAACAGCACCACTGCCTCCGACAGGCCCTTGGCGCGTGCGGTGCGCACGTAGTCCTTGCCGATCTCCTCGAGGAACATCGCGCGGTACAGGCGCGCCTCGGTGCCCAGGCGCGAGAGCAGCGAGAGCACGACCGGCAGCACCAGGAACTTGACCGCGTCCAGCCCTGGCGCGTAGCCGTTGATCGGCACCAGGCGCAGCACGCGCGAGAACAGGTACTGGCCGACGATGATGTAGAACAGGCTCGAGATCGAGAGCATCAGCACGCACAGCACCACGCCCCAGAAGTCGATGCGTGAATGCCTGAAGAACACCAGCAGCAGCGCGAACGCCGTGCTCGCGATCACCTGCAGGATGAACAGCGGCAGCGCGAGCTGCAGGCTCACCCACATGCGCTCCTTGATCTCGTGGCCGATGTCGATCGCGTTGCGCGCGTCGGAGCGGCCGAACTGCAGCGCGAAGAGCGACACCGAGCGCTCCCAGACGATCGTCTCGGTCAGCTTCGAGCTGCCCTGCGCCTTCGCATTCCAGTACAGCGGCTTGTCGTAGCCGCGCTCGGCCTTCCACTTGTCGATCTGCTCCTGCGTGACGCGCTTGCCGCCGATGTTCAGCCGCGCCATGTCGTCGGGCGTGTTGACGGTGAAGAACAGCGCGAAGGTGAACAGGTTCACCCCGATCAGGATCAGCACGCCGTAGCCGAGACGGCGGATCAGGTAGTTCAGCATGTTCAGGCTCCCGACGGCGAGAGCCGCGCCGGCCGGGCCGTGGCGCGCTGGCGCGCCCGGTAGCTGCGCCAGGCCACGGCCGCGAGCGCCAGCAGCGCCAGCGCGATCAGCACCAGCGGCCAGCGCACCGGATGGTTCCACTCGGACTGCTTCGCGACGCGCATCGCCGGGTCGACGCGGTAGTACTTGGCCAGGTCGCGCACCACGATGGTCGGCTTGCCGTTGTGCGCCCAGGGCTGGAAGGCCAGCGCCACGTAGGGCCAGTAGCCCCAGGCCCAGGGCGCGTCCTCGCGCACGATGGCCACCATCTGGTCGATCACCTTCTGCTTCTCCGGGCCGTCGTCCATGGTCTGCATCTGGCGGTACAGCCGGTCGTACTCGGGGTTGCTGTAGTTGGCCGCGTTCTCGCCCTGGGTCGGGTACTTCGCGTTCGGACCGTAGAGCAGGAACAGGAAGTTCTCGGCATCCGGGTAGTCGGCCAGCCAGCCCCACCAGAAGATCTGCTGCTTGCCCTTGAGCATCTTGTCCTGGAACTGGTTGTAGTCGGTGGCGCGGATCTCCAGCTGCACGCCGAGCTTGCCGAACTGCTTGACCATCCAGTCGAGCTCGGCCTTGATCTCCGGCGTGGGCGTGCGCTGGTAGTCGTAGTTCAGCACCAGCGGCTTGCCGGTGGCGGCGTCGCGCCCGTCCGGATAGCCGGCCTCAGCGAGCAGCTTCTTCGCCTCGTCGAGCGGGCGGCGCACGATCTGGTCGCCCTCCTTGCGGTGCGTGACCGGGTTGAAGCCCTCGGGCGTTCCCTCGCGCGAGCCGAACACGCCCGGCGGCACCGGGCCGTGCGCGGCCAGGCCGGCCTTGGTGCGGAAGATCTTGCCGTAGCCCTCCTCCCAGTCGATCGCGATCGAGAGCGCCTGGCGCAGCTTGCGGTTCTTCGCCTGCCGCTCGGGCGTGTCGCCCTTGCCGACCACCGGATCGAGCCAGTTGAAGCCGAGGTACCAGTTGTTGATGTCGGTGGTCTGCGGGAAGCTGTAGCCGCGCTGTTCGTAGAACTGGCGAACGCGGTCGGAGTCTTCCATGTCGACGCGAAAGTCCACGCCCCACTCGGGCCGCTCGATCTCCGGCACGTCGAGGTAGCCCTGCTTGAACAGCTCCTTGCGCGGCACCCGTTCCTTGACGATGGTCGACACGATGGTGTCGATGAAGGGCATGGTCTTGCCGCAGTCCTCGAGCAGCCCCTTCTCCTTGTCGCCCGGCTCGCCCTCGCAGGGGTAGGGTTCGCCGCGGTAGTTGGGGTTGCGCTTCATCACGTGCCGGCGGTCCTGCACGTACTCGGTCATCATGTAAGGGCCGGTGCCCACCGGCCACTTCACCAGCGACAGGCCGTTCTCGTTCATGCCCGGTTGCGCGTAGAAGGCGTCGGCCTCCCAGGGCACCGGGGCGGTGAAGGTCATCGCCAGCCAGTACTTCCACTGCGGGTACTTGCCCTTGATGCGCAGTCGCAGCGTGTGGCTGTCCAGCGCCTGCGCGCCCTCCAGCGGCCACTGGCGGAAGTCGAGGAAGGGCTTGTCGGGGCTGGACTGCGACAGGCCAGCGAGCAGCTTGGCGTCCTCGGTCTTGACGCGCTCGGCGTACTCCTTCAGCCCGACCAGGTACTCGGAGAAGATCGCGAAGATCGGCGCCTCGATGCGCGTGGTCGCATGGCGCTTGAAGGCGTAGACGTAGTCTTCGGCCACCAGTTCGCGCGTGCCCTGCTTGTCGAACTCCCACGGCGAGCGCTTGTCGCCGACCTGGGCACGGGTCAGATGGTGGTACAGGTACTCGCCCTTGTCGTTCTTCGCGAACGCCGGGTGCGGCGCGTACAGGATGCCCTTCTTGATCCTGATGTCGTAGACGCTGTGCGCGATCTGCTCGGCCGGCGCGTCGGGCGGCAGGCGGTTGCCGGCGGCATCGAGGTAGTGGGGCTGCGCCACCGCCTCGGCCGTCTTCGGGATCAGCTCGTAGGGCCGCTTCAGGTAGTGGTAGGCGTACAGCGGCTCGTAGGCCGTGTAGGTGTAGGGCGTCTCGGGATTGCTGTATGAGGCTGTCGGGTCGAGGTAGCGCGGCGAGCGCTCGTCGAAGGAGTTGAACAGCGTGTTGGTGGCGGCCGCCCCGTCGGGGTACGGGCTGTTGTTGCAGGCGGCCAGCAGCGCAATCAGCAGCACCGCGGCACGCGCCCTCCACGTCTCGAGCAGACCGGGCATGCGGTCGTTCCCTTCGTCGTCCCTGAAGGCCGCCGCAGGCTTGGCGCGGTGCCCCCGAAAAAGATGGAGCCCCCGACGGGCACCGGCTTGTGGCCGGGCCGCCGAAAGGCAGGCGCGGATGATAAGGCCGGCGAACGGTCGTTCGCTCAGGGTTTCACCGTGCGCGCTGGAGGCGCCCCTCTATCCGCGGGTGCGGCTCACCAGGCGATGAGCACGTCGCGTGCCTGCACCACCAGGCTGACTCGCGCACCCACCGGCAGGCTCACCTTGGTGGGCACGTGCCCGAACGGGAGGCCCGTCAGCAGCGGCGTGCGGATGCGGCTGCGCACGTGGGCGATCGCGCTCTTCAGCGTGTAGCCGCGGTCCAGCGGCGAAGGTTTCCAGTCGCTGAAGGCACCCAGCAGCACGGCCTTCTGGGCATCCAGCACCCCGGCCTGCTGCAGTTGCAGCAGCATGCGCTCGACGCGGTAGGGATGCTCGTTGACGTCCTCGAGGAACAGCACGCCGCCCTTGACACGCGGGAAGTGCGGCGTGCCCAGCAGCGAGACCAGCATGCACAGGTTGCCGCCCCACAGGGTGCCGCGCGCTTCCAGCCCGTCGAAGCCCGGCTCGGTGCGAAAGCCCACCGCCTCGAGCTCGCCCGACATGGCCTCGACGAAGCAGTCGCGCGTGACCTCGTCGACCGCGTCGTCGCCTTCGCGGCCGAAGTCGTAGCAGGCCATCGGCCCGGCCCAGGTGATGCCCTTGGCATGCGCGAGCAGGCCGAGCTGCAGCGCGGTGAGGTCGCTGTGGCCGACCCAGCGCGTGCCGCGCTCGATGCTCGCGGCGATGCGCTTCCACTCGATCGCGTCCAGCAGCCGCGTCAGGCCGTAGCCGCCGCGCGTGGCCATCGCGATGGACGGCGCCTGGCCGGCGACGCGGTGCAGCGCGGCCAGGCGCGCAGCGTCGTCGCCGCCGAAGCGCTGGTGACGAGCGGCGGCATGGGCATCGATCGTCACCTCGAAGCCGAGCGCCTGCAGGCGGCGGCCTGCGCGGCGCAGGCTCGCCTTCTCGGCCACCACGCCGGCGGGGGTGAACAGGGTCAGCGACGTCATGCGAAGTCGCCCGGCTCGGTCGGCCCGATCTCGGTGGCCTCGCCGGTGGGAATGCTCGGCGCGTCCGCTTCGGCCGCGGCGCGCCGGCGCTTGTACTGTTCGCGCCGCTCGGTGAAGAACTCGCGCAGCAGCGCGCCGCATTCCTCGCCGCGCACGCCGCCGACGATCTCGGTGTGGTGGTTCAGCCGCTTCTCGGCGAAGAGATCCAGCACCGAACCGGCCGCGCCGGTCTTGGGGTCGGCGGCGCCGAACACGACGCGCTTGAAGCGCGCGTGCATCAGCGCCATCGCACACATCGCACAGGGCTCGAGCGTCACGTAGAGCTCGCACTCGGGCAGCCGATAGTTGGCCAGCAGCGTGGCCGCATGGCGCAGCGCGACGATCTCGGCATGTGCCGTCGGGTCGTGCTCGGTGATCGGCCGGTTGTAGCCGGTGGCCACCACCTGGCGGCCGTTGGGCGTGTCTCGCACGATCACCGCGCCGACCGGCACCTCGCCCACCAGCCAGGCATTGCGCGCCTGGTCGAGCGCGAGGCCCATCGCATGTTCGTCGCGCGGATCGTTCACGGCGCGTCCTGCAGCGCCCAGCGTCGCAGCACCTCGTGCCGGCCCTGGCCGATCAGGCTGCGCACCAGCACGAACTCCTTGGCGCGCCAGGCCACCGGAGGCACCGGCTGCACCGCCAGCGCGCGGTCGTCGCGCAGCAGGGTCAGGTGCGGGCGGTAGGTGCGGCGCTCGGCGAGGCCGAAGGGTTCGAGCCCGGCGCGCAGGCCGGCGGCCAGCTGCTCCAGCCCGGCGATGCCGGCACCGCGCCCGCACAGCACCAGCGGCACGCCCTGGCCGCGCGCGAAGCTGCGCACTTCGTCGAGCTTGATGTCGAAGGCCGGCTGGGCCAGCGCGTCGCCGGCCGCCGTGGCCTGGTCCAGCAGCGTCTCGGCGAGGCCGGCGTGGTCGCCCAGGAAGGCAAGCGTGACGTGGTAGCGGTCCATGCCGAGCGGCCGCCCTTGCAGGCCGTGCAGCTGCGCCAGCTGCTGCGCGAGCGCATGGACCTGCGCCGCCGTGGCGGCGTCGGGCTGGACGGCGAAGAAGAGCCGGTCGGTCGCACCGGGCTGGCGGGTCACACCCATTCGATGGTCATCCGCCGTGGGGCATGGGGGCCGGCTGGCGAGCTGCGGGCTGAGTCTGATCTACCGTCCGGATTCGACGCGCCACGTGGGACCCCGGGAATACGACAGGCCTGACTATAGGGCAGCACCGCGCGGCAGCACCGCGCCCGCTCGCTGCCGGGCGGCACACCGATGTCTGCGTCACGCGCATTCCAGTTGGCTGTGGCGGCGCGTTCAGTCGGTCGTGCCGACGGCCCGCGACCGTGCGTCGGACCAGGACTGAACCCCCTGCACGCCGCGCCCGGAAGTCGCGCTCGGGCGCCAGGAAGCGTTGCAGCGTCCGCGCAAGCAACGAGTCGCTGGAGCCGACGTGCAACTGGGCCGTTCAGGTTGTCGAGCACGTCGGCGAGGTTGAAGCTCACGTGCTCGATGTCGAGCGTGCCCCATGCGTGCAGACGTGTTCGACGGCCGGTTCCCGGGCCGCAAGACGGCGACCTCGGAGTTCGCTTCCGGGTCGATTGCGGAGGTTGGCCCCGGCGGGAGCCGTCTTCCGGTGTGCCAACCCACCCGAGCGCCCTGCTACCGGCGTTGCGGCGCCCAGCGGAACGGCCGCGGTCTCGCGCGAAGCGGGCTTGTCAGTCACTCCCACTCGATCGTCAACTCGAACCTGGTCGCCCGGGCGTAGCAGGGCCAGCGACCGGACGCAGGCCGTTTGGTACCGGCGCCGATACCGACAAACTGCCATGCCTTTGCGCTCTGCATCAAACTGGTCTCATCAAGGGCCATATCGGTCCGACGTTGAAGTATCGCAAAGGACCCGCACTGCCTCGTTTGTTGAGCGCGACGCTGAGGTAGTTCCAACCCGTCGGGCGCCACCGAATGGGCCCAGAGAACCGGCCAATGTGCGAGGCCTGACGGTATCGGCGCGGGTGGTTCCAAAGGACTTGACGGTATCGGCGACGATGCCTCTCCTCGGAGCTGACGGTATCAGGGCGGTGCGCGCTCCAGGCTTGAGGTGCCGGCGCCAGGTGATGTCTTCCAGGCGCCCGAGGCCGATACCGTCGGCACGGGAGCGGGCGCCGCGACATCTCGTCGCAGAACTCCAAATGTGCGATGTTCGCGAAGCGCGAATGAGTGGCTGCGGCGCGGTGCGCCCGGCTGGTGCCACCGAGGCTATGCCGAATCTGGACCAACCCGCGGGGTGCGTTGGCGGAGGAGTTGCTGACGCGCGGGACCAGAATGGCGGTTGACCGGCACTAGTCGCGTGGGAGGCCACCTCGTGATTCGCATAGCAGCATTCCTGCTTGTCACGCTCTTCGTCACCAGCCCTGTCGGGGCAGTTGATCCCACGCCCGAACATTGGCAACCGGTCGCGCGGCTGATCGGCACCTGGTCCGGCACTTCCACCGGATCGGCCGGCGAGGCCAGCGTGCAGCGACGCTACGTGTTCGTCATGGGCGGCCGCTACATCCACGAGACCAGCACCTCCGCCTATCCGCCACAGGAGAAGAACAAGAACGGGAAGGTGCATGAGCACTGGGGGATGTTCAGCTACGACAAGCCACGCAAGACGCTGGTGCTGCGCCAGTTCCACATCGAGAGCTTCGTCAACACCTACCGGCGCGTCGAGCCGGCTGCCGGATCGACGGCCACGCTGGTGTTCGAGAGCGAGTCGTTCGAGAACTTCAGCAATGCCTGGAAGGCGCGCGAGAGCTACGAGTTCCCGTCCGACGACGAGCTGATCGAGGTCTTCGAGCTGGCGCCGCCAGGCCAGCCCTGGCGCGTCTACAGCCGCACCCAGCTCAAGCGAGCATCGAGATGATGAGCCTGCCGGCTGGCGTGTTGGTGTGGGATCTGCTGCTGCGCGGTGCGGTCGGCGGCGTGCTGGGCTTTCACCTGATCCACCTCGCCCTGCCAGGCCCGCGCGCCGCCGCGCGGACAGCGCTGGCGGTGTTCACCCTTTCCCTGATCGCCTACCTGTTCTGCCAGCGCAGCGAACTCCTCTTCACACTGCCGCGACCGCTCGCCCTGGTCACGCTGGCGCTGTGTACCAGCGGCACGGCCTGGCTTTGGCTTGCCGCGCGCGGCTTGTTCGACGACCGCTTTGCGCTCACCGCGCCCCTGCTCGCCGCGCCGATCGCGCTGATGCTGATCGGCCTGGTGGAGAACGTGCCTCAACTGGATGCCGCTCTGGCGGGCCTACCCAGACCCGAGGGCGGCGTGCTCGAGCACCTTCATGCCGTGGCGATGCTCGGGTTCACCTGCGCCGCGCTATGGGAGGTGGCACGCGGCTGGCGCGACGACTTGGTCGAGCCGCGCCGGGCGGTCCGCCGCTGGGTGGCCCTCGGCATCGGTGTGTACGCCGCCGTGGCGCTGGTGGTCGAGCTGGCAGTGCGCGGGCGTCCGGTCGGTGCCCTGCTGCCGGCGTTGCATGTGCTGGGCATCGGCAGCGTCGCGCTGGCGCTGGCGGTGCTGGTGGCGCGGCGATCGCTTGGCGCCATCCTGGGCCTGCCGCCCGACCCCGAAACGCCGATCCCGGCTGCCGACGGGCCGGTGGCGCCCATGGCCGACCGCCCCACCGCCGCGCCGTCTCCCGCGATGGCGCGCCTGATCCGCGCGATGACCGAGGAGCAGGCCTACCGGCGTGAAGGCCTGACGCTGGCCGAGCTGGCGAGGACGCTGGAGGTCGGCGAAGCGGCGCTGCGCCGCCAGATCAACCAGGAACTCGGCTACCGCAACTTCAACGACTTCCTACACCACTACCGGCTGCAGGAAGCCTCGCAGCGGCTCATCAGCGAGGACCTGCCGATCCTGAGCATCGCGCTCGAATGCGGCTACGGCTCGATCGGCCCGTTCAACCGCGCTTTCCGGCAGCGCTTCGGCATGACGCCGACCGAGTACCGGGCTGCAGCCCGCATGGAGCGGCATCGGCAGGCCACCTGACCAAGATGGGCTGCCACGGCGACGTTTCGGCCAGACTTTGCGACGAATCGGCCAGACCGCAAGGGGCTCGCTGGCCACGATGAGGGCATCCCAACCCCATCGGAGGCCTCCCGTGCAAGATCCCTCGCTACCCCAACTGACGCTGACCATCGTCGTCATCGACTTCCTGCGCTACGCACTGGCCGCAGGCGCGGTCTGGCTGCTGGTGGAGGTGCTGCTCGGCCGCCACCTGGCCGGCCGGCGCATCCTCGACGCCACGCGCCAGCCCGGGCAGGTGCGACGCGAGTTCACCTACTCGGTCGCGACAGTGCTCATCTTCGCCGCCAACGGGCTGCTGATCTGGCTGCTGGCGAATGCCGGCACGATCGACATCTACGGCGACGTCGACGAACGCGGCTGGGTCTGGTGGTGGACCAGCCTGGTGCTGGTCATCGTCGCGCACGATGCCTGGTTCTACTGGACCCACCGCGCCCTGCACCACCGGCGCTGGTTCCGCGCGGTGCATGGCCGCCACCATGCGTCCCTGCACCCGACACCCTGGGCGGCCTACGCCTTCCATCCGGTCGAGGCGCTGGTGCAGGCGGTCTTCCTCCCGCTGTTCCTGCTGGTCGTGCCGATGCACGAGGGCGCGATCGCGGTGTTCCTCGTGCACATGATCCTGCGCAACACGATCGGCCATTGCGCCCACGAACTGCTGCCCTGGCGCTGGACGCCGCGCGGCTGGCTGGGCTGGATCACGCCAGTCAGTCACCACCACTTCCATCACGCCCGCAACCGCGGCAACTTCGGCCTCTACTTCACCTGGTGGGACCGCTGGTGCGGCACCGAAGACCCGGAGTACCTGCGCCATGGTGACGCCCGGTTCGGCGCGGGGAAGGCATCTGAGCCCGCGGCATGAGAGCCGCGCTGATCCTCGCGACGAGCGCGCTGCTCGCCGCGCCCCAGGTGCACGCACAGGCCAGCGTGACGGGTGAGTGGTGGACCCCCGGGTTCAATGCCAAGGTCCGCATCGAACCCTGCGGCGACGCGGTCTGCGGACGCATCGTGTGGCTGTGGGACGAAGCGCCGAAGAACGTAGCCGACAAGAGCCCGCTCGTCGGTCGCCTGGTGATCGACCGGATGCAGGCCGCCGAAGCCGGCTTCTGGCGCGGCGGGCGCCTCTACAACCCGGAGGACGGGCGCGACTACAAGGGTTCGCTCCACCTGCAGTCGCCGGAACGGCTGGTCGTCGACGGCTGCGTGCTGTTCATCTGCCAGACGCAGGTCTGGCGTCGCGCCGACCCGGGCCGGTGCCCGCCGGTCGCAGCGCTCTTGCCTCAGTAGCCGCGCAGCCGGTTGTAGGTCGCGACCTGCTCGGGCGAGAGCAGTTCGACTATGGCCAGGTGGTAGCGCAGATGGGTCTCGCGAAGCTGGCCCTGCGCCACGGCCGCGTTGTGCGTCGCGGTCCGCAGGGCGCCGGGCGTGGCCGCCTTGGTCTTGAAGAGTGCATCGAGCGCCCCCTCGGCCGTGATGACTTCCTCCCCAGCGGATTTGGCCTCCTGCTGCATCTGTGCGAACAGCGCCTGCGTGCGGCTCTTCTGCTCGGCTGTCAACTTCAGCGGCTCGGCCAACTCGAGCGCGTGCGAGGGGCCCGGGTAGCCGTTCAGTTCGGCCGGCAGCGCCAGCGACATGCCCTTGCCGGCCCGCAGGTCGCTCAGCTGCTGTTCGGACAAGGCCTTGATGGCACGCTCCTGCATGCCGGCGTAAGGGCCGTGGGCCTGATTGGAAGGCGTGGTCGCCCCGTGCTCGCGATGGGTCGCACCCGTGTGCTGCGCAAAGGCCGCTGGCAGCCATGCACAGAGGGCCACCAGGGCAAGTTGGAAGGGTTTCATGCGTCGCGCTCCGTTGCTCATCTCTTCTTCGCCGCTCGCGCGTTGGCCTCCAGGCCGCCGCGTGCCTTCCATTCTCCATAACCGCCGTGCAGGATGCGAACGTTCTCGTAACCGTCCATGCGCAAGGCCATTGCCACCTGGCCCGAGAACGAACTGGTGTTGCAGTAGACGAGGATGGTCTTGTCCTTGGGCAGCTTGCCGCGCTCCGCGAACACCTTGCGCCACTCGATGTTGACGGCGCCGGGGATGTGGTCCATGGCGAACTGCCCGGCGTCGCGCACATCAAGCACGAACAGCTTCTTGTAGTCGTCAGCAGGAATCTGCTCCGCCATCAGGGTGCCGCTGTTGTAGTCGACGAAGTCGAAATAGCCCTCGATGGCGTTGGCCGTGGCCTTGTCGACCTGCGCGTGGGCGGCCGGTGTCAGCGCGGTGAAGGTGACAAGAACGAAGGACAGGGCAAGGCGGTGTGAGGTCACGGAGTCTCCGATGGATGCACAGGGAATCAGGTGGCGGGGTTCAGGCGAGGGTGTGTCTCCTCGCCCCAGCGATGCAGCACGGCGCCCGACGCCAGCATCGCGACGGCCACGAACCAGAAGGCGCTTTCGAGCTGCCCGCCCAGGGCGGCCGCCGCACCAAGCCCAAGCGCGCCGATGCCGTAGCCCAGATCGCGCCAGAAGCGGTAGATGCCAATGGCCGAAGCCCGCCAGTTGGGATGCGCGATGTCGGCGACAGCGGCGCTCAGGTTCGGGTACAGCATCGCCATGCCCAGACCAGCGACGGCGGCCGAGGTGCTCCACCACCCTGCCCCTGAGCCCAGCGGCATGAGCGCCACGCCCGCGCCGCAGATCCACATACCCCAGGCGTTGAGCTGGTGCCGCCCCAAACGATCGGACAGCTTGCCGGTGAAGAACTGCGCGGCGCCCCAGGTGAAGCCATAGACGCCGACGATCCAGCCGATGCCGGGCAGGCCGACACCTTGCTGATGCAGATAGATCGGCCAGAAGGCCCAGACCAGCGCGTCGACGAACTTCTCCACCAGGCCAGCCTGGCACAGCGCGGCCATGCGGCGATCACGCCAGCTCATCAGCGCAAACACCTCTCGGGTCGTCGGCCGCTCGCTGACTCCGCTCGGATAGCGCGGGCGCAACGACGACGCTGACGGCATCGCATGCCGCTTCACCTCGGCCTGTGCCCATGGCAGCGTCTCGGCCACGCCGATCCACGCGAGTAGGGTCGCCAGCCCGATGACCACCGCGCCGAACCAAATGAGTCCGTCCCGCGCGCCCCACAACGAGGCCGCATAGCCCGTGGCGATGCCGGCGATGGCCACGCCGACGTAGCCGGCGAACTCGTTCAGCCCGATGACCAGCCCGCGCTGGTCGGCACGGGTCAGATCGAGCTTGGCGGTCTGCGTCATCGACCAGGTGAGGCCCTGGTTCACGCCCAGCAGCACCGTCGCGGCCACGATCCAGCCCCACGAGGGCGCGAAGTACACCAGCGGCGGAATCGGCCAGGCCACCAACCAGCCGACCAGCAGCACCTGCTTGCGCCCGATGCGCTCGGCCAGGCGACCGGCGACGAAGTTCATCGCCCCCTTCACGAAGCCGAAGGCCACGACGAAGGCCACCAGGAGCATGAACGAGCCGCGCGGCACGCCGAACTCGGTCTCGGCCAGCGCCGGGACGACGTTGCGCATCATGCCGATGGTCATGCCGACGAGCAGGACCTGCAGCAGCTGATGCAGCACCTGGCCCAGGTTGGCGCGGATGCCGAAGGCCGCAGCCGGATTCATGGATGAGCAGGCTCCGGAGCGATCCCGCGCAGATTGGCCGCGACGATGCTCGCCATGTCGGCCGGCTGCGGCGGAATCTCCGCCGTCAGGGCCGCGACGAACTCGTCCCTCCCCATCGACAGCATCGGGTTGAAGCGCTTCTCGAAGCCGATCGTCGATGCGGGTTTGCCGGACAGGCCGGCGCCGCAAGCACTGCCGGCTTGGTGCCCCGGGTAGATCTCCAGCTCGGGCGGCAGCGTCATCAGCTTGTGCTGCAGCGTGTCGTGGAGCTGCGCGGCCATCTCCCGCTCGCGACCCGCGAGATCCGGCCGACCCACGGCACCGACGAACAGCGTGTCGCCCGTGATGAGGAACCAGGGTTCGTCGCCGCGTCGCAGGTCGCGCACCAGCAAGCAGATGCTGTCCGGCGTGTGGCCGGGTGTATGAAGTACATCGACGAGCACATTGCCGGCTTCCAGCCGCTGACCATCGCGCAGCGGTTGGAAGGCGAACGAGACCCGGCCCTGGTTGCTCTCGTGCAGGCAGTAGGGAGCCTGCACGCGACGGGCCAGTTCCGGGCCACCCGAGTAGTGATCGGCGTGCACATGGGTGTCGATGACAAAGGCGATGCGGACACCAGCCTTCTCCGCCTCGGCGATGAACCAGTCCTCGTCGCCGGCCACGACATCGACCGCCACGGCCTTTTGGTGCCCGGCACAGCCGAAGAAGTACGACAGCGTCGCGTTGGCTGCGGCGTGTTGGCGGAAGAACATGCGGGCCTCCTCGTTCAGAACACCAGGACCTTGTCGGCCCAGGTGGTCCACTGGGTGAGTTCGTCGAGGCTGCTGCGGTGCGAGCCGGCCACGAGGTCGTCGACACCGATGCCGCGCGCGTCCATGCAGGTGCCGCAGACGCCGATCGTGCCGCCGTGTTTCACGACCGACCCCAGCATCACCTCGAGGTTGTAGAAGCCGGCGGGAACCTTCTGCAAGCGGTGCGCAGCGGACGCTGCATCACCGATCAGAAACACGCGCACCTCGTTGCCCTCCTGCTTCGCCAGGGAACCCGCCAGACGCGCGCCGTTGTAGGTGCGCTCGCTGCCATAGGGCGCGTCGTTGAGGATCAGCAGCGTCCTCATGCGTCACCCTCGACGAGCGGCAGGCCTCGGGCACGCCACTCGGCGACACCATCGGTCAGATGGAAGGCGCGGTAGCCCTTCTTGCGCAGCAGTTCGACGGCGTCTTTGGCCATCAGGCAGAACGGGCCGCGGCAATAGGCCACGACCGGCACATCCTTCGGCAGCTCGGCCAATCGCTTCTTCAACTCGTCCACGGGCAGCGAACGCGCATGCGGCAGGTGCGCCGATGCGAACTCCGCCGGCGGGCGCACGTCCAGCACCAGCACTTCACCGGCCTTCGCCTTCTTGAGGATGCCGGCGCGATCGACACCTTCCAGCTCGTCACCATGCTCGACGAGGGAGGCCAGGGCCACCTGCAGCTCGACCAAGCGCTCCTCGGCCTCCGAGCGAAGGTTCACCCAGAGGTCGGCGACACCCGGACTGGCGAGCCGGTACAGCACGTACTTGCCGTCCCGGCGTGTATCGACGAGGCGCGCCAGGCGCAATTCCTTCAGGTGCGCGCTGGCGAGCTTGATGCTGATCTCCGCCTGGGCCGCGAGCATCTCGACGGTCTTCTCGGACTGGCAGAGCAGTTCGATCAGTTCGAGGCGCTTCGGACTGGCCAGGGCTTTGCCGAGCCGGGCCACCTGGTCATAGAGCTGGTTCTTCAGTTCGCGCATGGCAGTGCCCTCGTCAAGCGGTGGCGGTCGCCGACTGGCGCCGCGTCCATGCCAGCGCCAGCAGCGCGAGCGCGGCGGTTGCGAGCCACGGGAGCAGCAGCAGGTTCGTCATCTGCCAGCCGGCCGCATCGAGCAGCGCGCCGGCGCCCAAGGAACTCAACAGACCGACCACGAAGATCGACAGATCGTTGGTGGCCTGGGCACGTCCGCGCTCGGCGGCTGTATAGGTCGTTGTCAGCAAGGTCGTGCCACCGACGTAGAGGAAGTTCCAGCCGACCCCGAGCAGGATGAGCGCGGCTGCGAAGGACTCGAATCCGGTGCCGGTGAGCGTGGTCAGGACATGTCCCGTCAGCAGTGCGACACCAGTCAGCATGACGCGCAACACACCGAAGCGGGCGATCAGCGAGCCGGTGAAGAACGACGGCAGGAACATGCCGAGCACATGGAGCTGGATGACCGTCGCGGCATCGGCCAATGCATGGTGGTGATGAGTCATCGCGATCGGCGTCGCGGTCATCGCCAGGATCATCACGCCGTAGCCCGTAGCGGCGGCGAACAGCGCCACCAGGTAAGTCGGCTGCCGGACGATCAGGGCCAGCGGGCGGGCCACGAGACCCGCTTGTGCAGGCGGTGCCGCAGGCATCTGCAGCCGGGTCAGCAGCAACGCGGCCACCAGCGAGACCAGCGCCAGTAACAGGAAAGAGCCGACATAGGTCGGCGACAGCATCGGCCCGCCAAGCCTGCCGATGGCCGGCCCGAGCAAGGCAGCCACGATGCCGCCGGCGAGCACGAGAGAGATCGACCGTGGTCTGAAAGCGTCGTCGGCAACCTCGCCGGCAGCAAAGCGATAGAACTGCCCGAAGGCCTGATAGGCACCGACCAGAAAGGTGCCGATCGAGAGCACGACCAGCGACCCAAGCCACAAGCCGAGCGCCGCCACGACGCCGGCAAGCACTCCAAGAGTTGCCCCGAACACGAAGCCTGGCCTGCGTCCCACGCGCTCCATCCACATCGACGCCGGGACCGTGCTCACGGCAGTGCCGAGGAACATGGCCGCGATGGGTGCCGTGGCCAGGCGGGGATCACTGGTAACCAGCGCTCCGGCCAGCCCGCCGACGGCCATCACCATCACCGATGCGGTCTGGAACAACGCCTGCGCCGTCGCGAGCAGCAGGACTTGCCGATGCATCGATGATTGGATAGCCTTCATACTTACACTCTAACGTTTATTAGAATGAATGACAATGCATGTCAGCACTCCAATCGCTGGATGGCAAGGGATGGCGCGCGATGCGTCGTGAGTGGGAGGCTCTCTCGACCGAGTGACGCGGCTCAGTGGCTCAGGCGGCACTGGCTTCGGTGCGGGCATGTCATGCACACTCCCCCCGTAGTCGGGTAGTTGGGCGCCTCAGCGCCCGCCAGAAGGGCCTCGCGTCGCGCAGCAAGATCCCAAACGGCCCGGGGCGTCAACAGAGTGACCCGATGGGCGGTTCGCCGTCCGGCAGACTCCACGACAACCCACGCGATTCGAGCCACCGGCTCCCCTGTCTCTCCCGCCAGCGCGACGCGTTGCGCCGACAGTTCGATGATGTCCGACAGATGGACCCTGTCGGCTTGTCGCGTCTTGAGTTCGACCAGAACGATCAGCCCGGTGGGCCCTCGGAAAGCGCGATCCACGCGGGCGACCACCTGCATGTCGTCACCCGACCTGAATGTCCGCTCCGAGTAGGCGAGCGTGTGATCCCTCAACCCCTCGGGCATCCATTCATCGACCTTCAGGGAGAGCCTGCGAACAGTGCGTGCTGCAGCCCAGACCGCTGTCACGCAGACAACGCAACCGGCGAGAAGAATCCCGAGCTCAGTCGCTGGCATGGCTTGCCTCGTGATCAGCGAGCAGACAGGTGGCGAACCAAACCAGCGGCTTGATCGCTGCCCTCACCGCGGACCGCGTCATCGGCCACCTTTCCATCGCCCGGCACACGGTCGGCGCCAATCGGTAGTACGCAAGGATCAGGCTCCGTCCTGCACGCGTGGGTCGAAGGTACCGATCGCGGAAGCAACGCAGGACTTGCGTCTCCGGCCCTTCACCAAAGACATGCGTGGCGATGAAGCAGCGCCCTCTTCGGCCTGCTCCCGACGCGCCTTCGGACGCGAACTGCCGATGCGCCCGCAGCCCGCGCTTCAGGGCCACCCTCTGCGCGGGTGTCGGCCGCTTTCCCTCAAAGTGCTCGAAAACGACCAGCCGCTCGCAGACTCCCATCTGCGACAGCGCCGAGGCGCTGACCGCGCCTTTCTTCTTGCATCGGCGTCCCATCAATCCTCCGCACCGCCACTGACCTCGAACGCCTGGCTGGTCTGGCGCGCCACAGCTGGGTCCACGCCGACATGCGGCAGCGCCCTTGGCGCGGCCGCCATCGGCACCGGCGCCGCAACGGTCATGCCAAGAAGCCACTGCTGCGCCAGCAGGCCTTCGTGGGCGAGGAACCGCAGCCGGTTGACCCGCTTGGGGCCCTTGTTGAATCGCATCAGGTCGTCGAACAGCCGCGGGTTGTCGTCGCGCGACAACTCGAAGAGCAGCCTGACGCTGCGATCCACCTTCGTGTCGACCGCACTCATGCCCTGCCCCCTTCCGCCACCACAACGCCCGCGCCCTGCGTGGCTGCGGCCACATAGTTGGAACCCGCGATCTGATACCCGCGCACGTTCGCGAACATCGGCTCCTTGACCTCCAACACCTCATGCGACGCGAACGCCTGCTTGACCGCCTTGCGGAACAGGAAGGCGCCGCCGCCGACCAGGATCACGTTGCGCACGTCGTAGGCGGGCCCGATGCGCCGCATCATGGCCGCGACGGCCTGCCGGGCGATGCTCTCGACCATCGGCCTCATCCGCGAGAG
Organism: Piscinibacter defluvii; assembly: GCF_004011805.1. Classification (GTDB taxonomy): domain Bacteria; phylum Pseudomonadota; class Gammaproteobacteria; order Burkholderiales; family Burkholderiaceae_C; genus Piscinibacter; species Piscinibacter defluvii. The sequence continues at coordinate 27,210 of NZ_RCHJ01000017.1, read as the reverse complement.
CTGATAGGTCTTCTGGTACACGGTCAACGCCTTGCCGGTCCTCAACGCGTGGTCGATGCTGTCCAGGCCGGTGTAGGTGGAGCCGATCTCCACGCTCACGTCGTCCGCGATGAGGTTCAGGATGTCGGCCACCCCGCGGTCGACCGAATGGCTGCGCTTGTGCGACAGCTTCATGCCGCGCGCCACCAGCCAGTCGAAGGTGCGAGAGCCGGGGTCGATGACCAAGCTTTGTTCGTCCTGCATCGCGAGCACGCGGTCGTGCTGGTCCGCATAGTCGATCAACGCGCCGTGTGGCTGGGCCATGGCCAGCGCCTTGAGCACTTGCACCGACTTTCCGCCGCCCACGTCGTGCCGGCCGGTCATCAGCTTTTCGAGCGCGGTCTTGTCCGCAGCGAAGGTCGCCACGGGCAGGCCGACCACCAAGAGGTCGATGTGCTCCACCTTCATCGAGCGCATGGCGCCACGCGCCAGCGCCAGGTACTCCGGTGTGTCGATGTAGCGGTGGTGGATCTGCGTGGCGCGGAATCCGTCTCCGGCGAGGACCACGTCCGGGCCGACCTCGTAGAAGACGCTCTTGATCGGGATCGCAAACGTCCGCCGGCGTTCCGCGCCCAAGGATGCCGACGGATCGCGCGTGCTGAGGCAAGCGAGTGACGGGAAGCTGACGCAGCGGATGTCGGCGGCCGTCCCGCCCGTCGTGTACTTGGTGTAGCCGAAGCCAACGTCGATGGCTCTGACAACTGCTGTCATGGAGTTCCTCCAACAGGATCAGTGAAGACCACCCAGCATCGGACGACCGATGGCTGGCTCCCACGCGGAAGACCGTCGAACCGGGCGCGCTATCGCGATCAGGTCGCTCGCGGCGGCGACTGCGGTGGAACGCAGCTCTCGCTGCACTCCCACCTCACCGCAGCCGCAACGACGCTTCCGCAAGTCGCTCCACGGTCGCACCCGTCTCGGTCCCGTCAAGTGCCGCAGTCGCGCCAATGCCCCGCCAGACCGTCCTTTCCCGGTCGGTCGGAGACAGAGGTAGGAGAAGAGCCTGTCAACCCCTCTCGCTCTGCCAGCCGACCTCGATCACGGCGCGCTTATCGGCACATTTCGAGCTTGAGGTCCGCGTCGCGCTGGCACATGATTGCGGTGCGTCAAGCCGGTAGCTTCCACACCGGGCGCAGTGCACAGTCGCCGCGTCGAAGGAAGCCCATCAGTCCGGTGACCTCGGTCGCCGAGGGCCAAGAGCCCCGGATCCACGCGGACTCGATCCGCCAAGTTCACCCATCAGCCGCCATGGCCCGCGAGGCCATGGATTGCGGCGTGCCCACAGGCACCCGCCTCCTTTCCTCTGACGTTCCAGCATCACGCGCCGCGGCCGCCTCGAGCGACCGCGACCCACGGCCACCGGCTCGACCGGTACCCGCGGGACCTGCGTGAACGGACCGCCCACCGCGTTGGCTGCGGTGGTGCCTTTCGGTCCGGTTGAAACGTCCGCGTGCGGCCCCTCAATGGGCCGACGTACGGGTGACGCCCGCACACCATGCCGCGCCCGCCCTCGGCTCCTGCCGAGCTGGCGTCGCGGTCCGCCCCGAGCGGACAGCCACGCGTGTACGCACCGTGTGCAAGGCGATCACTTTTACGAAGGCCTGGACGGTGCTGCCGTCCGAACCCTAGGCAACTGCGCGTGGGGACGCGCAACCGACTCGATGCCTCGCCCGGCATCTGTCGGTCTCTCAACGGGCCATCCCTTTCGATTCACCGGCACCCGGAGGTCGCCATGTCCCAAACCGATCCGCTCACCGTCGATCTCGACACCCTGCCGCTGCAGCCGCAGCGGTGCATGCACGTGCTGGCGCTGATCCTGCACCGGCACAACTGGCAGCACGCGGTCAAGGCCAAGAACATCGGCCATCGCACCGCGCAGTCGCGTGGCCGGCTTTGCGTGTGGGTGTTCCGGTTCCTGCACCACAACCCGGTCAAGGCCTTCAAGCTCGACCCGCGCTCGTTCAGCGGTCGCCATGCCGACTTCGTGCTGGCGCACTGGTGCGCCGAAGCGAAGGCCGGCCGCTTGGCGCCGGGCACGATCCCGACCTACTACTCGCATCTGAAGACCTTCACCCGCTGGATCGGCAAGCCCAAGCTGCTCAAGCCCATCCGGGCCTACTTCGACGACCCTGCGCTGTACCGGCGCAGCGGCATCACGACGAACGACAAGTCGTGGCGCGCGCTGGGCATCGAAGTCGCCTCGGTGGTCCGCGATGTCGAGGACTACGACGTGCACGCGGCGGCCAGCCTCTGGCTGATGCTCGCCTTCGGGCTGCGGTTCAAGGAGAGCCTGATGCTGCGTCCGCACGTCGACGTGGCGACCGCGCGGCAGGCCAAGGGCGATTCAGGATCGGATGGGGAGGACGGGAGCGGAGCGGTCCAGTACCTCGACACCCACCGCGGCACGAAAGGCGGGCGGCAGCGCTACGTGCCGATCGACGATGCCTTGTGCCGTCATGCCATCACCTACGCGTGCCACGTCGCCAAAGGCACGCAGGGCAGCGTCGGCGACCCGAACCTGACGCTGGTCCAGGCGCTGCGCCGGTTGCGCTACGTGATGGAGCGGTTCGGCATCACGAAGCGCGATCTGCGCGTGGTTCCGCATGGCCTGCGACACCAGTTCGCCGCCAGCCGCTACACCGAGCTGACCGGCTCGCCGCCCCCGGTGGCCGGCGGCCAGGGCGTCGCGCCGAGCGCCGACAGCGCCGCGAGGCAACACGTGTCCGCCCTGCTTGGCCATGGTCGGCCGCAGATCACAAACGCCTATTTAGGCCAGTCCGCGCATATGCGCAGCAAAGCGCCAGCCGGCTCGCCGCCCGAACTGCCCTCGCCCGCGACCGCCGAATCCGACGCCCCGCCGGTGGCATTCCCCTCCGCTTCCACGCTCTGAGGACACCATGAAGCCCTACAAGCTGCCCTTCAGCCTCCCGCCGGCACTGCCGATGCCGTTCGACGCGGACGCGCCCGTCGCCCCAGATCTGTTCGCCAAGCCCGCGCTGCCCGTCGTGCGATGCGAGCCCTTGGCCCGCGTCTGGTCCAAGGCGCTGCGCGATGGGGTCGCGGCGGCGGTCACGCACGACCATGCCCTGTTCGAGCGGCTCCCTGGCCGTCACGATCCGGAGTCGCTGAACGGCATCTACACCGACTCACCGCTGGTGAGTCCCTGGACGCCCACCAACCTGGCGCACCAGTTGCCGCCGATGGAGCGGGCCGGGATTCGGGCTTTCAGCCCCTCGCTGTGGCTGCTCGAATGGGACATCGGCGGCAGCCTGGTCTGGGAGCTGATCGTGCCAGCCCTGCTCGGCGACGCAGCACGCGCGGCGTTCTGGGCCGGGGCGATGGTCACCGCCTTCGGCCATGTGGAAGAGGATCGCTCAGCCAGCGCCAGGTTCGCCATCTCGGCGATACGCCGGCCGACCGTGGGGCTCGAACTGGACATCCGCCAGACACCGTTCGGCATCTGGTGCCCGTGGCTTCCGCGGGCGACTCCAGCGGCTCGCCACGCCGCCGAGCGATGGATGCTCGATCATCTGCCGGGCCTGCTGCGGCACATGAGCGAAGAGATCGCGCCGTTCGACATCCCTGGCGACCACGACCTGTTCGCCGTGCCACTGATGCTGGAACCCGTCACGGCCCTGCCGCAGCCGGGAGGCGTGCTTCACTAGGGCCCGCCGTCCCGGCCCTCGATCAACGGGCGCCCTCGTCGAGGGTTTGCTCGCCGTGCGGCTCACCCCCGGACGCGGCTTGCATGTCCCCGCCGTCAAGCCGCGCGCGGTCAGTCTCGGACCGTTGCGGCGGCGTCCGCAGGCACTGCGGCAGCCAGCCCGCCGCGGACAGAGCCTGCTCGGCACCCGCCGCGGCGCCATCCTTCTTCAGCCCAGCCAGCGGCGCGGCGGCGTTGGCACCCGCGGCCTCGGTCACCGCGGCGAGCGTCGTCGCCTTCGACACATGGTTGAAGTAGGAGGCGGCGCTGGCCTTCCACCAGCGCCGCATGTCGAGCGCCAGCGCCTCGGCCAGCGCGTCCGTGCTCTGGCGTTCGCGCTCGGCGCCTTCGACCCCGTTGACGCTCGCGGCGACGAGGAAGGTCAGCAGTCCGATCACGGTCTGGCGTTCCTGTGCCAGCAGCCAGGGCAGCAACGCCGCGCCGTCGCCGGGCAGTCGGGCGGTCCACTCGATGCGGGTCTGCTCCATCAGCTTCCAGGCTTCGGCCTCGGCCATGTCCGCAGACTCGCGCCGCAGGCCCTCGTGTGTCTCGCTCGCGCTGACGGTGAGCGCATCGTCGCCGCCGCGGTAGCGGTGGAAGCCGTCCTTGAGCAGCTTCGCGGCCAGATGAGCTGTCAGCGCGGCCAGGGCCACATCGGGCCGCAGCAGCAGTTCGGCCTGGATCGCCGCGACGCGGTGCGCGGTCAGGCTGCGCATCAGCTTCTCGGAGTGCACTGCGCGGGCGCCGCCCTTGGGCAGGCTCACGAGCGCGGTGCCCGTGGTCGGCTCGCCGCTCGTGGCTTGCCGCGCGGCCTGCACGACCGCATCGCGATCCTCTGGCCGGACCAGCCCGCGCTTGACTTCGACCGTTCCCCTCGATCCCACGAACACCACGCAGCCCGCCTGCGCCACCAAATCCGCCGGAAACACCGCCAGTGCTTCGTCCAGGGCATTCAGTTCGGCTTGCAGCCGCTCGTCGTCGGCTTCCAGCGCGGCGTACTCGTTCTCGTCGCCGTCGTCGTCCGAGAGCGCCTCCATGCGCGCGTGCAGCGTCTCCAGCTCGGCTTCGAGCTGCGCATGGCGCGCCGCCTCGTCAGCGTTCGGCGCGCGGCGTGCGCGGCGCACCTCGCCGTGACGCACGTAGTCTTCGTAGACGTACCGGGCACGCACCTCGACCCACTTCCAGCCTTCGGCAGCGACCTCGCGGGCCGGCTGCTGCAGCTTGTCCAGCGCCAGTCGTTCGAGCAGCGCGGCGTCCTGCAGGTAGGCCTTGCCGTCGTCGCTGAACAGGTCGCGTCGCAGCGGGCCGCCCGCGGCCTCGTAGGCGGCCGCCGTCACGAAGATCGCCGCGCCGTCGCGATCCGACTCGACCTCGCCCCGGGTCAACAGCCGGCGCAGTTGATCTGCACTGCGGTTCCATTCGGGCAACTGCTGCCACAGCTGCTCCTGCCGCGCTGGGTCATCGAGCGAGGCCAGCACCATCAGGCAATCCAGCCCGATCCCGCCTTCACGAAACAGCTTGAGCAGCGCGGGCGACACGGCCGCCAGCTTGAGCCGGCGCTTCACGACCTGCGGCGTGACGCCGAAGGCTGCCGCCACGTCCTCGACCGACCGGCCGCCGTCGATGAGTCGGGCGAAGGCCGCGAACTCGTCGGCCGGATTCAAGGCCTCGCGCTCGACGTTCTCGATCAGGCTGGCCATCAACGCCTGCTCGGCCGGCACCACGAGCACCGGCACCGGCTGGTTTTCGGCCCAGCGGCCCTGCTCCACCAGCAGCGCCATCGCGCGCAAGCGCCGCCCGCCGGCGCAGACCTCGTGCACGCCGCGCGCGCCGCGCACGACGATCAGGTTGTGCAGCAGGCCTGCGGCCTCGATGGACGCTGCCAGTTCGGTGAGCAGCAGCGGCGCCGCCAGGTTCTCGGGCCGCGCCTGGTAGGTCGGCGACAGCACGAGCTTGTTGAAGGGGACGAAGCTGCGGGGTGAAGCCGCGATCACGGCTTCCAACTCCTGCTTGGAGAGTTTCATGGGGGCTCCTGAGTGAGGGCGGGCGCGACATCGGCCCGTGGATTCAGGTTCCCATGAGGAATTGCGCCATCAAGTGCCGGGTGGCTGCATGGGCGGCAGACACGCCCGGTGCTTGTGCTGGATCGGGCCGATGCGTCCTGCGAGCGCCGGGTCCTGCAGCGCTACCACCAGCAGGTTGGCCGTCATCAAGGCCATGCCGTTGCCGTTCTGCAGCACACCGACGAGTTGCTGAGGCGTGCCGCCGGCCAGACTCTGCACCACGGGCCGGATGCCGCCGTGCACGTACGAGTTCATCGGCTGCCAAGTCGCTGCCTTGAAGGCGCCGAGCGTCTGCGCGAGGAACGGCGGCGCGGTCTTCGCCAGCGTCTGCAACATCGCGTCGACGTTCGGCCCGAGCACGGGCTCGGCGAGCTGACCCGGGGCCATCGGCGCGGCGAAGCGATCCAGCCACTCGTCGCTGGCGCCGTGATGGAGCCAGATCGCCCCCACGGTCGCCTCGAAGTGCAGGCGTACCAGGGCCAGGGCCGCGGTGTGCATGCCGGAGCGAATCAGCAGGCGCTGCGCCACCCAGAACTCCACCGCGACGTCGCACAACGCGAGGGCCAGCAGCGCTCGCCGCGACGGCGGGCGGCGCGGATGCGCCAGCAGCGGGGCCAGGTCACCCTCGAAGCGCTCGCACTGCTCAAGCATTTCCGCCAAGGCTTCGTCAGCGTCGGCGGGTGGTGGCTGGTCGTCCGGCATGCCTCATTGTCGGGTGCCGGTCGCCACCGCGCGGCCCCTTAGAAATCGGGCCTTGGCAGTGGCAACCGGTTGAGACGCGCTCGTACCCGCAGGCCTTCGCGCACAGTACAAGAGCTACTCGCAGGCGTCAGCCTGCCCAGCCCCGACTTGCGTCGGCGCCGCGGTCGATACCCGCCTTCCAAGCCCCTTCGTGCTCCGCCAGGAGCCCGATGCCTGCGGCACACCGACACCGCATCTGACTGACTGATCGCCGCCTCGCGCGGCGCCAGAGCCACCCACCCATGCGTCCGCGCATCCGGTGGGCCATCCATCCACCCTGACGGGGAGCCATCTCCCCGCTGGGGCAGGTGCCTCTCCGTCGCCCCACGGAGACCCCCATGACTCGCATCCCCGAGCCCTGTTCCTGGCTGCCCGGCTTCGAGCCGGAGCCCGCCGCGGCCTTTGCGCCGCCCATGCCTCCCGTTCCTCCCGATCCGCCGCTCGACGACGAGCCGGGCGACGAGGAACAAGAGCCTCGCCCACCACAGCCGTTGTGGCGGCCGAGCGAGCCGCCGACGCCCAGCGCCGCGCGGTGCCCCTGGCCTCAACTGCCCGCCGGCGGGCTCGACATCCCGCGCGGCGCGGTCGCCAAGTTCGAGGCCAACCTGGCCGCGATCCAGACCCTGCACACGCTCGACGCGTCGGGCACCGAGCCCGACGAAGACCAGCGCGGCGCGCTGCTGCGCTTCACGGGCTGGGGCGGCCTGCCCGCGAGCTTCAACCTCGAGGCGCCGGAACCAGCCTGGGCACGCCGCGCCGCGCAACTGCGCGACGTACTCGAAGCCGACGATCACAGCTCGGCGCTCGCTTCAGTGAACAACAGCCACTACACCCCGGTCGCGGTAATCGCGGCGATGTGGCAGGCGGTTCAGGGCTTTGGCTTCGCCGGAGGCCGCGTACTCGAACCGAGTGCCGGCATCGGCCACTTCCTCGGCGCGATGCCAGTCGCACTGGCCGAGCGCTGCACGGTCACCGCCGTCGAGATCGACCGGCTTTCGGGCCGGATGCTGCGGGCGCTCTACAGCGCCAGCGGCGTGGACGTGGCCATCGGCGCGTTCGAGAAGACGCCGCTGGCCAGTGACTGGTACGACCTGGTGATCGGCAATGTGCCCTTCGGCGCCTACAAGGTGGCCGATTCGAGCAACCGGCCCTACGGCCGCTTCAGCATCCACAACTACTTCCTTGGCCGCGCGCTCGACCTGCTGCGGCCCGGCGGGCTGGCCTGTTTCATCACCAGCAGCCACACGATGGATGCCTGGGACGACACCGTGCGGCGCTACCTCGCGTCGCAGGCGGTGCTGGTAGGCGCGATCCGCCTGCCGCGTGGCGCCTTCGCCGAGATCGCCTCGACCGATGTGCAGGCCGACATCCTGTTCCTGCGCAAGCGGGTGACGGGTGAGGCCGACGAGCAGCCATGGCTGGGCCTGAGCATGGTGCCCGAGTCGCTGCGCGATCCACGCTGCGGCGAACGCTACCTGCAGGTCAACCAGTGGTACGCGGCGCAGCCCGAGTTCTGCATCGGCCGCATTCGCCAGGAAAGCAACGGCCACGAGCCGGTGCCGACCGCGGTGTTCGACGGCGATCTAGCCGACGAACTGCCGCGCCGAATCGATCTGCTGCCGCACGGCGTGTACAGCGCCGTCGCGCTGGAGGCCACGCCGGCCCCGCGACGCGGGACAACCGCGGCAGGCGCAACACGGCCTGGGAGTCACCACCTCCACCACGGCCGCGTGCATCGAGTGGAAGACGGCAAGCTGGTGGACATCCATGAGCGCCTGAACGCCACGCAGCGCGCCCGCACCGCGGGCCTGTGTTCGATCCGCGACCACGCGCGCACCTTGCTCGATCTGCAGTTGGCGGACGCCGATGACATCCGGCAGCGCCACGAGCGCGCCATGCTGAACGGCAGCTACGACCGCTACGTTGCGCGCTTCGGGTGCCTGTCGAACCGGGCCAACGCACTCGCGTTCCGGCGCGACCCCGACTACCCACTGCTGCTGTCGCTGGAGCACTACGACGAGGAGACCGAGACCGCCACCAAGGCGGCACTGTTCAGCCGGCGCACGCTGGCAAGGATCGTCGAGCCCGAAGCCGCGGCCGAGCCCGAGGAGGCGCTCGCCGCCTCAGTGCAGTGGCGCGGCCGGGTCGATCCTGCCTGGATGGGTCAGTTGTTGTCAGCGCCGCCACAAGCGGTGCTCGATGCGCTGGCCGAACGCGGACTGGTGTTTCTGGATCCGGCGGACGGGCTGTGGAAGACCGCCGACGACTACCTGTCCGGCGAAGTCAAGGCCAAGCTCAGGCAGGCACTGGCTGCCGGCCCGGAGGCCGCGCGCAATGTGACCGCACTGGAGCGTGTGCAGCCCGAGGACTTGCCACCGGCAGCCATCGAGCCGCGCCTGGGCGCGGTGTGGATTCCCGCCGGCGACGTGGAGGACTTCCTCCGGCAGGTGCTTGAGCAGAAGGACTGCGAGGTGGGCTACTCGGCGCAGGCCGGAGCCTGGTCGGTGCGCTACCCCGAATGGAGCACGCGCCAGAACGTCAAAGTGACGCAGGAGTTCGGCACCTCGCGGCTGAACGCGATCGAACTGGTGCAATGCGCGCTGAACGTGCAGGTGCCGACGGTGCGCGATCCGGACCCGGAGAGCGACCGCATGATCGTCAACCCCGACGAAACGCTGGCGGCGCGCGAGAAGCTGGCGCTGATCAAGGAGCGCTTCGCGGGCTGGGCCTTCGATGAAGCCGAGCGCCGTGAGCGGCTGTGCCGGACCTACAACGACCTGTTCAACGCCACGCGGCCGCGGCAGTTCGACGGCTCGCATCTGAAGCTGCCGGGGTTCTCGCGCTGCTATGCGCTGCACCCGCACCAGCGGGACGCCGTGTGGCGTGTCGTGCAGTCCGGCAACACCGGGCTGTTCCACGTCGTCGGCGCCGGCAAGACCGCGGTCTGCTCGATCGCCGGCATGGAACTGCGGCGCCTCGGCTTCGCGGCCAAACCCTGCCACGTGGTGCCGAACCACATGCTGGCGCAGTACACGGCGGAGTTCGTCCGGCTCTACCCCAATGCCGCCGTGCTGATGGCGGGCAAGGAAGACCTGGAGGGCGACCGCCGGCGCGAGCTGGTGTCGCGCATCGCCACGGGCGACTGGGACGCGGTGGTCATCACACACTCGAGCTTCGAGCGCATCCGCATGTCACCGGCTTTCACACAAACCTTCATCAAGGAACTCATCATGGAAATCGAAATGGCAGTGCGCGCCGAGCGGCGCAACGACCGGGGCAACCGGATCGTCAAGCAGCTCGAAGCGATGAAGAAGAACTGGACCGTGCGGCTGGAGAAGCTGCTGGCCGACGCGAAGAAGGACGACCTGCTGAGCTGGGAACAACTCGGCATCGACACGCTCTTCGTCGACGAGGCCCACCTGTTCAAGAACCTGTACCGGTTCACGAAGATGACGCGCGTCGCCGGCCTGCCGCTGGCGAACTCGGAGCGGGCCTTCGACCTGTTCCTGAAGACGCGCTACACGATGCGCCTGCACGGCGGTGCGCAGCGCGGGGTGGTGTTCGCCACCGCGACGCCGGTGGCCAACACCATGGCCGAGGTGCACACGATGATGCGCTACCTGCAGCCCAGAAGGCTGGAAGCGCTCGGGTTGCAGCAGTTCGACGCCTGGGCGGCTACCTTCGGCGAAAGCGTCACGGCGCTCGAGATCGCACCCGACGGCAGCGGCTACCGCATGAACACGCGCTTCGCGCGCTTCATCAACGTGCCCGAGCTGATGGCGGTGTTCGGCGAAGTGGCCGACATCCGCACCGCGGAGATGCTGAAGCTGCCGGTGCCGGAATTGCGTGGCGGCAAGCCGCGCATCGTGGCCTGCCCGGCGAGCAGTGCGCTGAAAGCCTACGTGCGCACGCTGGTCGAGCGCGCGGAGGCGATCCGCATGGGGCGTGTCCAGCCTCAGCAGGACAACATGCTCGCGGTGACCACCGATGGCCGCAAGGCCGCGCTGGACTTCCGGCTGGTGGCACCGAGTGCGCGCTTCGACGCGCAGGGGAAGGTGGCGGCCTGCATCCGCGAGGTGCTCGCGGTGCGGCAACGCACCGAGGCCTTTCGCGGCGCGCAGTTGGTGTTCTGCGACTTGTCCTCGCCGAAGGAAGGCAAGGCCTTCAGCGTCTACGACGACCTGAAGCAGCGGCTGATCGATGCCGGTGTGCCGGCAACCGAGATCGCGTTCGTGCACGACGCCGATACCGATGCGCAGAAGGCCGCGCTGTTCAAGGCCGTGCGCGAAGGCCGGGTGCGGGTACTGCTCGGATCGACGGCCAAGATGGGCATCGGCACCAACGTGCAGACCCGGCTGGCGGCCCTGCACCACCTGGACGCGCCCTGGCGGCCGTGCGATGTGGAGCAGCGCGAAGGGCGCATTCTGCGCCAGGGCAACGAGTGCGAGGACGTGGAGATCTTCCGCTACGTCACCGAAGGCAGCTTCGACAGCTACATGTGGCAGGCCTTGGAAACCAAGGCGCGGTTCATCGCGCAGGTGATGAGCGGCGACAAGGGTCTGCGTTCGATCGAGGACGTGGAACTGGCCGCGCTGTCGTACGCTGAAGTGAAGGCGCTCGCCTCGGGCAACCCGCTCGTGATCGAGAAGGCCGGCGTGGACGCGGAAGTGGCCAAGCTGTCGACGCTGTTCTCGGTGTGGCGCAACCAGCGCTATGCCAACGAGAGCGAGGTGGCGCGGTTGCCGATGCTCATCGAGTCGCTGGAGCGCAAGCTGGCGTTGCTGGAACAGGACTGCGAGCGTGCCGAACCGGTGTCGGTCAACGACATGCGCGTCGAGTTGGCCGGCCAGGTGCTGGTCGGCGCTGAGGCTGTCGGCGAAGGCTTGCGGCAGCTGGTGCGTGCGGCAAAGGCCGCCCGAGGCAGTGTCGAGCAGCGCGTCGGCCGGTTCGCCGGCTTCAACCTCGGACTGCGCGCCAGCCGCGACGACGGCATTCCCGGCCTGTACCTCGAAGGTCACTGCCGGTACGACGCCGAGGTGTACCAGACGGCCCAGGGCCTGGCGGCGGCGCTGCTCGCAGCGCTGGCGTCGGTACCCAAGGAGCGCGATGCGGCACGCCAGCAACTGGCGGTGCGCGGCAAGCGCCTGGTCGATTTGCGGATCGAGCTCGAACGCCCGTTCGAGCATGAGGGCCGCCTGGCAGACCTCCTCGCGCGGCAGCGCCGTCTGCAGCGCCAGCTCGACCTCGACCAGGACTCGGCCGGCGCCAGCCGCATGGATGCCGAGGATTCGAAGCTCGCCGCCTGACAGCGGCTTTGGCCCCTCCCCGCTACGGCGGGTGAGGGCCTCTCTTCACATCGGCGTGGCCCTCGCCGAGCGCCGACTGAACGACAGGTCAGTCCGCCGCCAGCGCGTGAATGATGGGGCAGCAGCTTTTGCTGTCGGGCGCATCGCACTGGCGCACCAGCTTGGCGAGCGCCTTGCGCATGGCCTTGAGGTCGGCCAGCTTGCTGTCGATGACTTGCAGCTTGCGGTCCGCCAGCTCTCGCGTCTCGGCGCAGGCCCGCGCCTCTTCGAGTCGCAGCAGGCCCGCAATCTCCTCGAGCGTGAAACCGAGCACCTGCGCGCGCTTGATGAAGCGTACGTGCTTGGTGAGTTCGGCCGGGTAGCGGCGCTGGCCGTTGAGCGGCCTTTCCGGCTCCGCGAGCAAGCCGCGCCGCTGGTAGTAGCGTATCGTCTCCACGTTGACACCAGCCTCGGCGGCCAGCCGCCCGATCGACAGTTCAGACGTCACGTCTCACCCCTTGACTCCGTACCATGGTACGGACTCTAGACTGCGTTTGTCGTCATAGGTTCGGAGGTCGCGGTGGCATCGCTCAACGTCAAGGGTTCGCTCGTTGCGGGCGCGTTGGCGGCCATCGGGGCGTCGATCTGCTGCGTCGGGCCGCTCGTGCTGTTGTTGATGGGCATCGGCGGGGCCTGGGTGGCCAACCTGGCGGCCTTGGAACCCATGCGCCCGTTCTTCATCGGCGCGGCCCTGCTCTTCGTCGCGCTCGCCTTCCGCCGCCTTTACCTCATGCCTCAGGTCTGCGCGCCCGGCGCGCCCTGCGCCGATCCGCGGATCGTCATGCGACAGCGACTGATGTTCTGGATTGTCGTTGTCGCCCTGGCCAGCTTGCTCGCGGTGCCATGGATGGCGCCACTCTTCTACTGACGGAACCCCACGATGCGCAAGATCCTCGCCGCGACCCTCGCTCTCGTCATTCCCGTCGCGGTGCTGGGCGGCGGCGAGCAGACAGCCATCCTCGACGTGCAGAACATGACCTGCAGCGTGTGCCCGATCACGGTCAAGAAGTCGCTGCAGAAGGTACCCGGCGTCACCGATGCCAAGATCGACTTCGAGCGCAAGACCGCGACGGTCCGGTTCGACACCGGCAAGGCCGACGTGGCTGCGCTGGTGAAGGCGACCACCGAAGCCGGCTTTCCGTCGACGCCCCGCAAGTGAACGCATGGACACCATCGTCGTCGAGTCCGCGCTGACTTGCCCGCAATGCGGCTACGTTGCGCACGAGACCATGCCGGTCGACGCCTGCCAGTTCTTCTACCAATGCGTGGCCTGCAAGACGCTGCTGAAGCCACGGCCGGGCGACTGCTGCGTGTTCTGCTCCTACGGCTCGGTGAAGTGTCCTCCGGTCCAGGCAAGCAGGTCGTGCTGCGGTTGAACCGCGGCGGATGCGCCCCGGCAGAATGGGGCGATGAAGACTTTCCTGCTGTTCGTCGTCACGGCCTTGGCCGAGATCGTGGGCTGCTATCTGCCCTACCTGTGGTTGAAGCAGGGTCGCTCGGTCTGGCTATTGGTGCCTGCCGCCTTGAGTCTGGCGCTCTTTGCCTGGCTGCTGACCCTGCATGCCACCGCCGCCGGGCGCGTCTACGCGGCCTACGGTGGCGTCTACGTCGGGGTGGCACTGGCGTGGCTGTGGGCCGTTGACCAGGTGCGTCCGACACCGTGGGACCTGGCAGGCGTCGCGGTGGCGCTTCTCGGCATGGGCATCATCATGTTTCAGCCGGTGCGCTAGCGTCGACTCAGCCGCAGCAGTTCGCTGCAATGTTGGATGGCGCCGAGCCCAGATCTCTGAGGATGCTGCAACGCGCGGCCGGACCGCCGGCGCACATCTCGGAGCAGGACTTCGCGAAGCGCGCCAGGCTGCGCTCCAGCGCGCGCAGTTCGGCGAGTTTGGCCCGCACTGTCTTCAGGTGTGCGTGTGCGATGTCCAGTGTCTCGAAGCAGTCGCGCTGTTCGCTGGCAGCCAGCGACACCAGTTCGCGGACTTGCTCGATCGGAAAGCCGAAGTCCCGGCAATGCCGCACGAAGGTGAGCAAGTCCACGGCGCTCGCGTCGTACACGCGGTGACCACTGTCGCGGCGCCTCGCCGGCGGGATGAGGCCGATCTCCTCGTAGTAGCGGATCGTCGGTACGCTGCAGCCGCTGCGATCGGCCAGCGCACCGATCGTCAGTGCCGCTTCGGTCTGCGGGGTTTTCATGGAAGGCCTCTTGCATCTCAAGTAACTTGAGGTTCTACAGTGAGTGTATCGGGGTGCCACGCCTCGCTACCCATGAGGACACGATGAAGAAAGTCTGGGCCGTATTCGGTGTTGCTGCCGCCTGCGCCGCTTGCTGTGCCATTCCCCTTGCGCTGCCCCTGCTGGCGGGGCTCACTGCTTCCGGGCTTGGCCTGGCCGTACTGGGCTGGCAGGCTGCTGCCGCCGTGCTCATCGCGACAGCGGCACTGGGGATCGCCGTCGTTCTTCACAACCGACGACGAGCCCGTGCCCGCGAGGCCGCGGCGGCATCGGGTGCCGCTTGTGGCTGTCCGCCGTCCTCCTGTGCCGGTGGCGGCGCAAGGGCTTCGTCGTGAACGACCGGCACGCTGATGTCAGCGTGCCGATCGCCTGCACGCTGGAGGCACGGGAGCTGAGGTCCCGCTGCGCCGACATCAGCGCACTGGCCGACCACGCGTTGCTGCACCATGAACAGGACGGCCGCACGCTGCACCTTCGCTATGGCTTCGGTGCCGCGGCGCAGCTCGAGCGGCTCGTGGCGCAGGAACGTCAGTGCTGTGCGTTCCTGCAGATAGACATGCACAGGACGCCCGACGCGGTGCATCTCGACATCACCGCGCCAGCCGAAGCCGGCGAGTTCGCGCCGCTGCTCTACGGGCACTTCGTCGGGCGGGCGGCGCGGCTGGATGGCGCCTGCGGGCCATCCGGCGGTTGCAGCAGCGGGGTCCGCCGATGATGCGCACGCCAGCTCTCTTCGCTCAACGCTGCGCGAATGGCGCGCGCCAAAAGTGGCCGGCCGTGCTGCGTGTCTTCAAGCGACGGCCAGGTCGGCAAACGAACAGGAGTGCTCGGCGGGCTTGACCATCGATTCCGTCGTCGCTGACGAAGTCGACCGACTCCGCCACGTCACAGGACCGACGAAGGCTCACATTTGCGCGTGGCGGTCATCGACGCCCGCACCAGTACCCTTGCTTCGGCAAGGCCTCCGGCCAACACTGGCGGCGCTACCTGTGGGCATCGTGCCTGCAAAGCCTTCACCGGAGCTTCGGCTGCGCTGAAGTCCAGCATCGCTGGCGTCGCGGTCGTTACCCGCCTTCGAGCACCAGGCCCTGCCTGGTCAGGCCGCTCCATGCGGCCCGTCAGCGGCTCCCGCCATCATGCGGGCGCCGGAGTGGATGAAGCCGCCAACGTGCGGGCTTCACAAGCGCCGACACGCGCTGCGCAAGCAGCGTGATGCCCGGCGCCGAGCAAGGCCCCGATCGAAAGACCGTGGGCCTTCCTTTCATGGCGAACCACTTCCCCTTATGGGGCGGTGACCTGCCATCCAGTCGCTTCGACCCACCCGGGCCGATGCATCCCAGACGGGGAACCATGTTCCCCGACGGGAGCGGCGTTCCCCTTCGCTTCACGAAGGAGAACTGCCATGTGTGCAAGTCAAGCAATGAGAGCGCCACGGCCCGTCGGCGTGCTGCTCGGAGGGTCGGGACGCGTTCGCGCGCCGGTCCCGCCGCCACCGCGACTGGCCGCGTTGCTGCGCGCTGCCGCGGTGTGAGAGTGCATTCGTCGGCGAGTCGCCTGGTCTCACGGCCAGACACTCGCCCGACGAGGCCGATAGGTCGCGTTCCGCGTCCCACCGCCAACGATGCCGATTTGTCGGCGATCTTCCAACCAGGGGAGTCCACCGTCTCCCCTCGGGGTGCCGGTGCGCTCGCCGACCAAGGAGTCCCCCATGTTGAACGACAGGCCCTACCCGGCTCCCCGCAAGGCGAAGCGCTCGGCCGTGGAGATCGAAGAAGAGCGCGCCTGGGTCCGCTTCTACCGGCAGGTCGGCCAGGCCGACATCGCCGCCGAGATACTGGCCCAGCTCGATGCCGACGCGCAGGCGCGGCACGACCACCTCGCGCTGTACCTGAGTTGCCGCGAATCGCTGCGCGCGCACAAGGCGCGGACGCAGCGCAACAAGCGTATCGGGCAGTTCGTGCGGCAGGCTGGCCGCGTGCTCGTCGCCGAGCCGCTGCGAGCGCTTCGACTGAAGAGTTCTCGCGCGATCGATCTGTTCGTCGAGTGCCTGCCCGAGATGCGTCGCGAACCCGCCGCGGCAAAGGTACGGGAACTTCGGCGCGACGCCGACGTCGCCCAGGCCCTTGCCGCTTTCGACCCCAAGGCCACGCGGCAGCCTTCGTCGGACACCGCAGCGCCAGCGCCCGTCGCCGCGCGCACGGCCTGACGCCACCCCTCGCCCCGAAGCCTTCGTGCTTCGGGGCCTTCCTTCTTCACGCCGCGACTTCGAGTCGGGCCCGCTCCTGGTCGATCAGCCAGTGCAGGAACTGCGTGTCGCGCGAGCGGCCCCAGTAGTGCGCCTTGCAGCGGGCCACATAGGCGTCGAGGTCCGCCGCCGTGCGGATGTTCACCGGCTCGATGTCGGTGAGCCGGAACAGCCGTTCGGCCTCGGGCCGAGTCAGTCGAATGTGGGTTCCAAGGCGGATCATGGTGGGCGCGCAAACGAGGGGCTCGCCGCCATGCTCGCGCCAAGCCGCGCACACCTGCAAGCGCAAAACACGCTCTCGTTGGACTTTCTTCGCCAGTTCGACGCCAGTCGCGTCCGGCTGCGATTCCAGTCGCAGCCAGATGGCGCCGCGTTGCGGGCACGCGACGCGGCACCGGGCACTGGCGCCACGCAGAACTGTCCCATTCCGCCGGCCCGCTCCGATGGCGCTCGCATCGCCACCCTGTTGGCCGAACCCCGTCGCGACGACACTGACGCGGCATTCGATCGTGAGATCAAGCCCTCCGACAGGAGGTCCTGGCCCTGCCAGGCGTAGCAGTCGTCACCTGCCCCCTTCGGCGCCCTCGCGGCGCCACCCGCTCGGGAACCCGTTCCCGGCTGGGGCGGCGTTCCCGTTCGTCCTTTCGATGAACCCCATGGAGAACGCCATGCAAAACCTTGCTGCCTTGTCGCGCGCCGAACTGATCGGCGCCTTGCTCGCCCCCGTCCTGCCCAAGGACTATCCGCATGCGGATCAGGTGAACGACCTCGAGTCCGCCTACTTCGGTACCGCTGCCGTCGCCACCGAGGCGAGCGACACCTTGCTCGACCACAAGCTCGGCGTCGCACGCGAGTTGCTGATGCGCGACCTGCGTGCGCAGCTGAGCGCCGGCCCGGTGATGAACTCGCCGCAGGCGCTGCGCGACTGGCTGCGCCTGCACTGCGCCGGCCTGCAGCACGAAGTCTTTATCGTGCTGTTTCTCGATGCGCAGAACCGGCTGCTCAGTGCCGTGGAGATGTTCCGCGGCACGCTGACGCAGACCTCGGTCTACCCGCGCGAGATCGTCAAGAGCGCGCTGGAGCGCAACGCCGCTGCGGTGGCGCTGGCACACAACCACCCGAGCGGCTCGGCCGAGCCGAGCCGTGCCGACGAGTTCCTGACGCAGAACCTCAAGTCGGCGCTCGCGCTGGTCGACGTCCGGGTCCTCGACCACTTCGTCGTGGCCGGTGACCAGTGCGCGTCGTTCGCCGAACGCGGACTGATCTGACCCGCGGCAGCCGCCGCCATCGACAACCCCGAGGGGGCGTATCGCCCTCGTGGGCGAGCGCCCCTTCGAGAAGAGAAGGAGCAACACCATGTTCACCGGCACTTCGCCGCAATCACCCACCTGCCCGGTCTGCCCGGGCCGGGGCGTACCGCTCGGTCAACTCGGCCGCCTGCGCTGGTACCGCTGCCGCGATTGCGGCATCGACTTCAACCGGCGCGCGAAAGCGTCGCCGAGACCGTCCCTGCAGGCGGCCGGGAGGGCGTCATGAGCGAGCCTGTCCTGACCCGCCTGCGCGAGCTCACGGAGCCCCTCGTCGCGCTGTCGAACGCGCACCTTTCACCGGCCACGCGCCAGCTTCTGCAGGAGGACCAGTTGTCCGTGAATGCCTATCCGACGCTCACCGGTGGCTTTGTCTATGTCGGCGTGCCCCGCTACGACACGCCGCTCGAGGCCGACCTCGCCCAGCTGTTCGATCTGGCCGAGCGCGCGGGGATCGTCTGGCTCAAATTCGACGTGCACGGCGCCGCGGTCGAAGGCATCGAATGCTTCGAAGAACCAGGTGAAGCATCATGAGCCGGCATCACCTGCACACGGTTCGGGCTGGAAGCCCGTTGCTCGTCGTGATGGGCTACGACCGGCCGCTGAACGAGTTCTTCCTGCAGCTCTGGGAAGATGGCCGCGAAGCCGATGCCGACGCACCCGCCTACAGCAGCCTCGATGAGCCGGCAGCCGACTGGCGCGACATCGCCACGTTGATTCGACGACTGGAGGAATTCGACATCCTGGTGCCACGTTCGATGATCGATGCTGTCGTCGCCGACGGTGTCCATCGCGCCGGCAACCGGATCGCGGAGCACTCACCGGACGGTGGCGCAAAGGAGGTGCCGGTCTGATACCGGCATCGACCGCGCAGGAAGAGAGGCCAGGCCGCGGAGGGCCTGGCTTCCTTTCGTTCAAGACTGCAAGATCAGTGTCGATGGCCGTGGTGGGCATCTGGCACGTGGGCATGTCCGTGTCGTAGTGCTTCATGCCGGTGTCGGTGGCTGTGATCTCCGGTGGAGGCGCGATCGTGGTCGTGCTCGTGATGCCCGTCGTCGTGGCGATGCGCGTGCTCGTGCTCCAGCGGTTCGTGATCATGCTCATGGCCGTGTGACTCCGCCAGGTGCAGCACCACGCCGGCCAGCATCAGCACGCTGCCCAGCGCCATCAGCCCGCTGGCTGACCGATCACCCAGCGCTACCGCGAATGCAGCACCGATGAAGGGCGCGAACGCAAAGACCGACCCCGTGCGCGCCGCGCCGAAGGCCCGTTGCGCAAGCAGGTAGAACCTCAGGCTCAGCCCGTATCCCGAGGCCCCGACGGCGAACAGGGCCAGCGCGGCGCCGGCTGTTGGCAGGGGTTCGCCGAACAAGACCGCCAGGGCAAAGGTGGCCGACGCACCCAGCACGGCCTTGGCCATCACCACCTGCCCCGGATCGCGCTCCGCCAGGGCCCGCGACAGTGTGTTGTCCACGCCCCATGCTGCGGTGGCCAGCAGCACGGCCAGCAGACCCCACAGCTGCGCGCCACCCGTGCGCCCCTGCTCGAGCACCAGCACCATGCCACCGGCCAGCAGCAAAGCCATCGCCGTCCACACCCGGCCGTCCATGGTCTCGCGGTACAGGCGCCAGGCCAACACGGCAGTGAACAAGGCCTCCAGCGTCAGCATCAGCGAGGCGCTGGTGCCGCTGGTGTTCTGGAGCCCCCAGGCCAGCGCAACCGGGCCGATCACGGCACCGAAACCCGCCATCGCCAGCAACCGAGGCAGATCGGCGCGCTGCAATCGCGCCTCGCGGTGGATGCGCTGGCGCGACAGCAAGCCGACGGCGGCCGCCCCCGCATAGAGCAGCGCGGCCGTGCTGAAGGCCCCGAGCCCGGCGCCGAACTGCTGCACCAGCGGCGTGCTGACGCCGAACAGCGCCGCGGCCAGCAGCGCGAGCAGGCCGCCTCGCAGGGCTGGCCGGGTCGGGGCGGACAGAGTCATCTACTTGACGGTGAAGCGAACGGTGATCGCCTTTGCGGCCGGCGTCACGATCGCCGCGACGACCTTGGCTCCCTTGGTCAGCTTAACGCCCTTGGCTTCGAGCTTGTCGCCCGCCACGACCAGTTCGGACTCCGACTTCTCGGCGCCGTTCAGCACGGTGAGCTTGCCCTTTAGCCCCGCAGGCGCCATCGGCTTGCCATGGTCCTCGACATAGATCACGGCGTTGCCGCCATCGGCGACCAGTTCGAACGACAGGTCGCTAGAGGTCGCGACCACACCGCCATGCTTGGCAGGGCCGCCACCGTGGGCAAATGCGGCATTGAAAGACACGGCCGACAGGCCCAGCACGACCGCGGTCAACAGCTTCTTCATCATCTCTTCGATCTCCTGCGAGGGTGCGGCGCTCTGGAACAGGCGGCGCCGCCGGGCCTGATGTCATCTCAATAGGCTTCCTGGGTGCCGGCGGCGCCCTGCGGCGCCTCGGCTTCCGGCTGGGTCAGGCGCTGTGTCGCCTTCTCGCCGAACAGCCAGAACAGCACCGGCGTGAGCAGGGTGTCGAGCAGCGTCGAGCTGACGAGGCCGCCGAAGATCACCACCGCCACCGGATGCAGGATCTCCTTGCCCGGCGCGTCGGCGGCGAGCAGCAGCGGCGTCAGCGCAAAGGCCGCCACCAGCGCCGTCATCAGCACCGGCGTCATCCGCTCCAGCGAGCCGCGCACGATCATGGCCTGGCCGAAGGTTTCGCCTTCGAACTTGCACAAGTTGATGTAGTGGCTGATCTTGAGGATGCCGTTGCGCGTGGCGATGCCGGCCAGTGTGATGAAGCCCACCATCGACGCCACCGACAGGGTCACGCCCGCGA
Source organism: Piscinibacter defluvii (assembly GCF_004011805.1). Classification (GTDB taxonomy): domain Bacteria; phylum Pseudomonadota; class Gammaproteobacteria; order Burkholderiales; family Burkholderiaceae_C; genus Piscinibacter; species Piscinibacter defluvii. Next base: position 6,686 of record NZ_RCHJ01000017.1, on the reverse strand, counting down.
TCCACATCGCCACCACCGAGCCGATCAGCGCCAGCGGGATGTTGGCCATGATGATGCCGGCCAGCACCACCGACTGGTAGCGCGAGTACAGCACCAGGAACATCAGCGCCAGCGACACCATCGACAGGCCCGCGATCAACCGCGTGGCCTGCTCCTGGGCCTGGAACTGCCCCTCCAGGCTGACGAAGTTGCCGCTGGGCAGGGGTGTGCCGTCGATGACCCTGCGGATGTCGGCGATCACCCGCCCCATGTCGCCACCATCGGTGTTGGCGTAGACGATGATGCGGCGGCGGCCGTTCTCGCGCCCGATTTGGTTCGGCCCGTCGGTCTCTTCCACGGTCGCGATGGCCGACACCGGGATGCGCCCCGCCGGCGTGTCGATCAGCGTGCGCGCCAGATCCTGCGGCGTGCGCTGGTTATCGGGTAGGCGAAGCACCAGCTCGTAACGGCGCGGGCCATCGACGATCTGCGCGCCATGCGCGCCATCGGTCAGCGCCTGCAGCACGCGGATCGCCTCGCCCGGCGCCAGACCCATCTGCGCGGCCTTGCGGTGGTCCAGCCGCACGCTGATCTGCGGAATCAGCACCTGCTTCTCGACCGTCAGGTCCACCAGCCCCGGCACGGCCGCCAGCTGGCCACGCATCTGCTCGGCCAGGCCGCGCAGCGTGTCGGTGTCGTCGCCGAAGATCTTCACCGCGATCTGCGCACGTACGCCGGAGAGCAGGTGGTCGAGCCGGTGGCTGATGGGCTGGCCGATGGTCGCCTGCGCCGGCAACGACGAGAGCCTCTCGCGGATGTCGGCCATGATGGTCTCGCGGTCACGCTCGCTGCGCTTCAGGTCGACGTCGATCTCGGCCGAGTGCACGCCCTCCGCATGCTCGTCGAGCTCGGCGCGGCCGGTGCGGCGGCCCACCTGAGTGACTTCGGGCACCTCGCGGATCAGCGTCTCGGCGACAGAGCCGACGCGGTTGGCTTCTGCCAGTGAAGTGCCCGGCTGCATCACCAGGCCCAGCACCAGCGAACCCTCGTTGAAGGCCGGCAGGAATGCACGCGGGAACAACGGCACCGTGGCCGCGGCGCCGGCCACCGCCAGCGCGGCGATCGCGATCAGCGCCTTCGCGTGCGGGAACGACCAGGCCAGCAGCTTGCCGTCCTGGCGCTTCAGCCACGCCACCAGCGGGCTGTCGCCGTGGTCGAGCCGCTTCATCTTCGGCAGCAGGTAGTAGCAGAGCGCGGGCGTCACTGTCATCGAGACCAGCATGGACGCGAGGATCGACACGATGTAGGCAATGCCCAGCGGCGAGAACAGCCGCCCTTCGATGCCCGGCAGTGCAAACAGCGGCACGAACACCAGCACGACGATGATCGTCGCGTAGAGGATGCCCGAGCGCACCTCGACACTGGCCCGCTCCACCACGTCGAAAACCGGCAGCGGGTTCGGCGCGCTGCGGTTCTGACGCAGCCGGCGCACGATGTTCTCGACGCCCACCACCGCGTCGTCCACCAGCTCGCCGATGGCGATGGCCAGGCCGCCGAGTGTCATCACGTTGATCGACTGCCCGAGCCACTGGAACACCACCGCGGTGACGGCCAGCGACAGGGGGATCGCGACCAGCGAGATCACCGTCGTGCGCGCCGACAGCAAGAAGGCGAACAGCACGATGGCGACCATGGTGGCGCCGTCGCGCAGCGCTTCGGTCACGTTGCCGATCGAGGCCTTGATGAAGTCGGCCTGGCGGAACAGCACGCGCGGCGCGGCAAGCCCCGGCGGCAGGCCCTGCTTCAGTTCGGAGAGCGCCGCCTCGATTTGCGCGGAGAGCTTCACCGTGTCGGCATCGGGCTGCTTCTGCACGCTGACCACCACCGCCGGTAGACCGTTGTAGCCGGCGTCGCCGCGCTTCAGGCCGGCCGCGAACGAGACCGTCGCCACCTGCTCGAGCAGGATGGCACGGCCCTCCTTCCAGGCCACGGCGATGCCCGCCAGGTCCTCGGCCCGGTTGCTGCGGCCCAGGTGGCGGATCAGGTACTCGCGGCTGTTCAGGTCGATGAAGCCGCCGCCGGCGTTGCCGGCGTAGCCCTTCAAGGCCTGCTCGACCTGGGACAGCGAGACGCCGAACTGCGCCATGCGCGCGGTATCGGGTGCCACGCGCAAGGTGCGCACCTCGCCGCCGATGGGAATGACCTGCGACACGCCGGGGATCGACAGCAGGCGTGGGCGCAGCACGAAGTCGGCGTACTCGCGGGCCCGCATCGGTGTGGCCACCGGCGACTTGCCGTCGCCCGGCACCAGCGGCAAGGCCACCAGCATCACCTCGCCCATGATCGACGACACCGGACCCATCACCGGCGTGATGTCGCCGGGCATCTGCTCGCGCACCAGCGCCAGCCGCTCGGCTACCAACTGGCGGTTTCGGTAGATGTCGGTGCCCCAGTCGAACTCGGCATAGACCAGCGACAGGCCCACCCCTGAGGTCGAGCGCACGCGGGTCACGCCCGGCATGCCGTTCAGCGCGGTCTCGAGCGGAAAGGTGACGAGCTGCTCGACCTCTTCCGGCGCCATGCCGCCCGCCTCGGTGAGCACGGTGATCAGCGGCTTGTTGAGGTCGGGGAAGACATCGACCGGCGTGCGCCAGGCCGTCATCGCGCCGTAGACCATCAACAGCGCCGCCACCGCCAGCACGAACAGGCGGTTGTGCAGGCTGTAGCGAACGATCCAGTTGAACATGATCGTTCCTCGCTCAGCGGATCTGCGCGATCAGCGGCGCGCCCTGGACCACGACGCGGTTGTCCGCGCTCAGCCCTTGGGTCACCACGACCGTGCTCGCGTCCAGCGGCCGGTACTGCACCGGCTGCGGGATGAAGCGCTCGGCGCCCGACTTGATCCAGACGATGGGTTCGTTGGACGGGTTGCGCACCACGGCCTGGGCCGGCAGCACCACGCCCTTGATGCGCTCCTTCGACTGCGCCACGACGGTGACCGGCTGGCCGATCGCCAAAGGCAGGGACTCGCGCTGAGCTGCGCCCGGCTTTGCCGGCGTCACCGCGAAAGTCAGCGGCAGCACGCCGTCGCGCAGCGAGCGCGATACCCCGAGCAGGCGCAGCGTCACCTCGGGCACACCCTGCAGCGATGCACCGGCGACACGCGCAGCCACCGCCGCATCGGCAGTGGTGGCCTCCACCAGCATGCGCGCCGGGTCCACCACCTCGAACAGCACGTCGCGCGGCTCGACGACCTGGCCGACAACGAGATCCGCGCGGGCGATGACGCCGCTGACCGGCGCTGTCAGTGTTTCGCGCGCCACCAGGCTGCCGCCGATGCTGCGCTCGCGCTCGGCCAGGCTCGTCGCTTCGCTGCGCGCGGCCTCGATCTCCTTGCGCGGCACCGTGCCCTCCAGGCCTTCGAGGCGCTGCACGCGCTGCTCGGCCAGTTGCCGCTGCGCACGCAGTTCGGCCAGCTGGGCCTGCTGCGTGCCGAGGGCATAGGGCTCGGCATGGTGGCGGACGTAGGCCAGCACCTCGCCGCGCCTGACGGACCGGCCGGCGACCGGCAACCCTTTGGGCCCGGGCTCGATGCGCCCGCCGTGCACCGCCTGCACGCGGCCGCTGGCGTTCGGGTCCATGATCACCCGACCCGGCATCTCGACCGTGGCGGCGGCGTCGGACTCGGGTGCCAGCACCGTGCGGATGGCCATGCGCCGCTGCGCGAGCTTGGGCACGTTGACGCTGCCGTCGGGCAGCCGCTCCAGACCGGAAGCGTTGACCGCGGCGCCGGGTGCGTCGAGGTGCTCGCCGTTCGGGCCGTGCGCGCCCGGGGCTGCATACGCCAGAGACACCAGAAGCATCCGGGCGACGAGCGCCGCGAGAACCAGCAGGCCAAGGCCGCCGCCGAACCACCAGGACTTGTGCTTCATCACAGGCCCCCCTGCTGCTTGCCGGCATCGCGGCGGCGTCGGCGCCACCAGGCGATGCCACCGATCAGAGCCAGGGCTGCGGCACCGGCGCCGATCCATGCAGCGCGTTCCCGCTCATGGCTGTGTCCGTGGGCATCGTTGCCTGGGGCGTGTCCGTGATCGCTCGTCGCAACGACGGCCGCAGCGCGACCGCCGGTGTTCACCAGCGTGCCATCGAGCAAGTCGCTGTCCTTGCCTGCCACCAGCGTGAACACGAGGCCGTGCTCGCCGGCAGCGCCCAATGCCTTGAGCATGGCCGCATCGGTGACGACATAGTCGCCTTGCTCGGCGCGGAACACGCCCGCGGCCTTCAGCGATCCGCTCTCGACTTCGAGCTTTGCACCCAGCACGGGCTCGTTGGTTTCGTAGCGGTCGATCACGATGACCAACTCGCCGGCACGCATTTCGGCGACCAGCTCGAAGGCTTCGGACTTGGCTTCGATGCGCGGCAGGGCCGAGGCGGCCCGCATCGTCGTCGGGCTGTCCAGATGCTCGCCATTGGGGCCGTGGGCACCCGGCGCGGCGATGACGAACGCGCTTGTCGTCAGCAGCATGGCGCAGAGGGCCCTGGGTGCCCTGGGCAGTGGGTGCCGCGAGGCAATGCGATCGGGGAAAGATCTCATGGAAGGAGTCCGAGGGTTTGTTGGAGTCGGGCGCGGGCCAGGCCCAGCACGGCGGTCTGGCGTGCCACGGCGCTGTCGGCGTGCGCCGCGGCGGCCAGCGCCCGCAGCAGGTCGGGCAACGGGGTCTCGCCGGCACGGAAGGACTTGTCGATCAGGCTGGCGCGCTCGCGCAGAAGGCCTGCGCGCGCGGTCTCGGCATCGAGTTGGGTTTCGGCCGAGCGCTGCGCAACGCTGGCGGCGGCGATGTCGCTGTCGATGCGCTCACGCAGGCGTTGCTCGTGGGTTTCTGCGACGCCCAGTTCCGCGAGCGCAGCCGCTTCCAGCGGCCGATTGCGGTCGTCGGTGCCGAAGGGCAGGCGCAGGCCGACGACCAGGCTGCCTTGCGAGCCCTCGGCCCGGCCGGGGACGTCCTGCCGCACTCCCACGCTCAGCTCGGGCGCATCGCGCCGTGAGTGGCGCATCAGTTCCACCCGCTTGCGCGCCAGTTCACGGGCCTGGCCTGCCAGTTGAAGCTCCGGATGCGGCGACGTGCCTACCGGCGCTGCATCGGCCGGCGTCGCAGCCGACAGGTCCGGCCCGGCGGTCAGCCCGGTGAGCAAGGTCCAGCGGGCGCGCGCCGCCTGCAGGCGCTGGCGCGCCTCGGACTGCAGCGCGGACGCCGACCACTGCTCGGCCTGGGCCGCCAGGGCGTCCGCACGCGCCAGATCGCCGGCGCGCACGCGACGCTCGACATCGTCGGCCAGTTGCTTCAGCGCCTGAGCCTGGGTGTCGGCTTGAGTGAGCTCGGACTGCGAGGCCGTCAGTTGCCATGCGGCTTCACGCACTTCGCCGGCCAAGCGCAGGCGCGCCGCCTGTTCCGCGGCGAGTGCCTGAGCCACCGCGGCCTCGACCGTACCCGAGCGGGCGGCCCGCTGGCCGGGCAGCCACAGCGGAACGGCGACCCCGATCTCGGTCTCGCGCTTGCCGGCGTTGCTTTGCAGGCGGTCGTCGCGGTGGCTCAGTGCCAGCGACGGTGGCGCAGCCCAGAAGCTGCCCGCGGAGGCACGATCGGCCTCGGCGCGGCGGCGCTGGCCATCACTCTCGCGCGCCGCGACGGCGCGCTGCCAGGCGGCGTCCAGGGCCGTGCGAAGGCTGACGGTGCCGGCCGCCGGGCCGGATGCGGAGGGGAGCGCCGCGCTCGGGCCCCGTGGGATTTCGGCAGGCTGGGCCCGGACGAGCCCGCCGGCCAGGCTGCCCGCGATGACGCAGGCAGACAGCCAGAAAGAAGACTTCACGATGATCCTGACGATTCAACGGCCTGGACCGGCGGTGAGCGCGTTCGGTGCGCGCCAGGGGCGGCCGAGAACGTGCGCGGAGTGCCGGTTCAGCGGAAGGCCGGGCGCCCATGAGCGGACGCCCGCCGCGAAGGCGGGTCAGGAGCGGGACCGAGGTGGCCTGAGCAGGCCGTCGAGCGTGGGGTCGGGCACGAGTCTGTCGTGCAGGCCGCCAGGCGCGGCCGACCCCGGGGGTGGGAAGGCGTGTGAGGCCGGGACCATCAGCGCAGCCGCCGCACTCACGTGATCGCTGAGCACGTGCTGCGCCGATTCCTTCGACTCGTCCAGGTGGTACGAACCATCCTCGTGGTGGTGATGGCCTTCCTCCTGCCAGTGCAGCGCGGCGTGCCCCAGGTCGGCCAGAGCATTTACCGTCGAGCCGGCGCGGGCGAGCGCCACCGATTGCCAGAGCATGGCAAACAGCATCACGAAGAGGACGGTGGATCGGCGCATCAACCGGTGAGTGTATCGAAGCAAGCGACACCCAGCCGTTGCGCTGGGGCATTGACGGACATGGCGTCCAGATCGATGACCGCATCCGCCATGGCCGTCAGCTCGGGGGTCTGCGAGACGAAGAACTCGCGTTCGTATCCACCGAGCTTCAGAACCTCGCGCTTCATCGCCATGAACATGCGCTTGCGGTCGGCATCCAGTGCGCCATCGGCCTCGTCGCAGAAAAGGGTCATGCAGCGCCGGCCGGACTGCTGCGCGAGGTACAGCGCCACCGCGCGTGTCAGGCATTCGTTGATCCACTATGCCGAGAACCTGGACATGCCGAGTTCGCAGTCTGGCCAGCGTGC
>NZ_RCHJ01000016.1 GCF_004011805.1 Piscinibacter defluvii | reverse complement strand
ACCGCCTCGGCCGGGTCCTGCCGGCGCAGCTCGGCTGCGTCGAGCCCGAGGGCCTTCAGTGCGCGGCCGGCGCCGCTGTCCGGCGCAGCCTCGAGCGCCTTGTTCACCTGCAAGACGAGCTGCTGCAGCTCGCCGAACCCGAATCCGGAGCGACGCGCGATCGCGTCGAGCGCGGACAGGTTCTCGATGCTCGATCCGCTCGCGGCGCTGAGCCCATTCAGTGCGTCGACCGCGCGCAGCGACCCGTCGAGGAAGACAGTCAAGCCGCCGGCGGCAGCAGTCCACAGCAGAGGGCCAAGATAGGCACCAGCTCGCGTCGCGGCGTTCACTGCCTGCTGGCGCTTCTCGGCATCCTCGAGGCGCCTGATGTAACTCGCGGCCGCGTCGCTCACCCCGAGCTGCGCCGCACGTTGTGCGAGCAGTGCCGAGCGCGCGACCGTCGCCTTGTCGACGGTGCGCTCGAGCGAGGCGAGGAAGCGCTTCTGTGCCGCGTTCGTCACTTCGGCAGCGGCGGCCATCTTCTGCTGGTCGCCGGCGACAACGCGGGTCGCACGGTTCGACGCGGCCTCGAACTGCGAGAGGCCCATGGTGAGCAGAACTTCCAACTTCGCGAGCGGCATCAAGTCTCCTTGTAGGTGCCGGCCACGCGGAGGAAAGGACGCGCCATGAAGAATCGCAACTTCCGCCGCCGGCAGTCGCGGTTGCTTTCTTTCCGGGGTGACTCACGACGAAGACCCCGCCGGCGCGAGCCGGGGCCGATCAATGGACGGCGCCGCCGTCGAGCATCAGCTTGAGGCGCTCCAGTTCGAGGCGCTGCTGCTCCAGCAGCGAATCACAGTAGCGATCGATCTCGCGATGCGCGGCCGCGCGGTGTGCCTCAATCTCGCGCCTGTACTGCGCGCGCAGCTCGTCGACAGAGACAGTCGCAGGTTCGTCGATGGTCGAGGGCATCACATGTCCTTGGTCACGTGGCGAGCCCGCCAGTCTTTCGCCGGCGGCGTAGTGGGGGCGTCGGTGGGCGGGGTGCGCGAGGCCAGCTGCCCGACCTGCCACATTTGCTGTTGCATGAAGGGCTGATCGCCGCCGCGCACCGGTGGCAGGTTCTCCGCGGCCCGCGCCTCGTTCGGCGACAGGATGCCGGCGCCGACCAGCTTCGCCGCCGTCTCCGCGCGGGATAGCGGATCCAAGCGCAGAAGCGCCGCCGTGTCGAGCTCAATGCGCATGTTCGGCGGCAGTTCGAGCGCCTCGGCCATCAGCAGCTCGATTGCGGTGATCGCCGGCTGCAGCGCTTGGCCGAGGTAATCGTTCTGAAGCTGGGCGATGTTGTTGAACGAGGGCAGCGGCCCGACGCCAATCTTGTATCCGGGTACCTTGAACGTGCGAGCGCAATCCTCGCCGGTCCATTTGAGCTGCTCGATCAGTTGGGCATCGTGTGCGGGCATCGCAAGCGGTTCGTACTTCAAGCCCGAGCCGGTCACCAAAAGGCGGCCGATGAAGCCGCCGGCAAACTTGTCTTCGAACTCCCTCTTGAGTCGCTCGGCGGTCTCGTCGGGGATGTTGCCCTCTGCGGTCAGATGCCCGCCTGGCTGGCTCGCGTTCGCGAAGAAGGTGCAGGACTGCTCTTGGATCTTCCGGCCGAACGTGCCACTCGCCGCCGCTGCGGACAACGCGGACAAGCCGATCAGGGGATGAAAGAAGCAGTGCGTTCGATCGTGCGCAATCTCGCTCGCGGGGACGAGGATCGGCTCTTCGATCGCCGCGTGAACGTCGCGATTGAGCTGGTAGTAGACGCCACCGTCGGGGGTCAGCTTCACCGCCACGAGTTCGGGGCTGAGCAGGTGAAGGCGCCCGACGGCACCATCCTCGCGCCGCTCCTTCAGAAGGTACACGTTCCCCCACATGAGGCGCGACGTGACCCAGCTCTCGAGGAACTGACCCCAGGTGTAGAACGGGTGCGGCTTGCGCACCAGGCGCGACAGGCGCGAGTCGTCGTCTACCTCGACCCAAGTCCCGCTCGGTTGCCTGATCTGCAGCATCGGCCGCATGCGTCCGATGTCCCCAGCGATGAGCGACATGCACGCGAAGATCGAACCGAAGCGCAGGAGCTGACTCTTGCCGTCCTCCGCGACGATGCCGCGTTGCCAGGCGCCAGCGAACGGCTCGAGGATCGAGTGCCATCCGCCCCTCGCGCGGTCAGGGTATGGGAGCCCAGTCGATCGCGGCTCGGTCGCGGCCTTGCGCGCGAGCGTGAGCTCGTAGCTTCCGATGGCCAGGCGCATCAGAGGCTCACCCCCGCGAGCACCTGCACCGCGCCGGGTCGACGGACCTTCCAGTTCAGGTACCTGCTCGACTTGATCCCCACGGCGCCGGCCTGCCACAGCGACACCATCGAAGCGGCACCATCGACCGGGTCGTCGACCATTTGCAGCGACGCGTGCGTCGCGACCTCGAGTGTCGCGCCACCCTCGTCACCGACCGAGATTGCGGCCTGGTCGAGTAGCGTGATCGTGGTCGAGCCGGGACTGCCGGAGCGCTTGACGTTCGCCGTCGTCACGGCCGGCAGGCCAACGAGCGTGCCACCGCGGGCGGTCATGAACGGAAAGGCGGGTGCGCCTCCGCTGCCACGAAGCAGTGACAGCGCCACCGCATCCTGCGGGTGCAGGATCCACGCGGCCGCGCTCAGGTCGGAGCCCGAATCCACGAGCCTGCGGAGCATCAGCTTCAAGTCGGCATCGACCGCGGCGACCGTGGCGCCGGACGACACGATCGGGTCGACACCGTACGTCACGGATGCGGGCTTGACGCCAGCTTCACCAGCGTTGCCCGGGTCGAGGAAGGCCCCGTCGATCGCCTCCGCCGACGCGCGGCCGAGGTCTTGCGAGAGGCGCCGCTCGGCATCGGCGGACGGGTCGGTAACGAGCTCGCGCGTCGCGACCAGCACAGCATCGACGCGCAGCTGCTCGAGCGTCTCACCAGCGAAGTTCATTGCCGAGAGTGGCGCGGGCTGGGCCTCGCCGGCCCACCATGCCGTCGCGCCACCGGTACCCGACAGCAGGCGCACGTGAAGGGGGACGCGGTGCAACTGCGTGAGCTTGCCCAGCGCCGTCATCGGGCGCGCGACCTCGAGGAAGTCGTCTGCCAGCGGCCGCAGCAGGGCTGCAGCACCGGCGGCAGTGTGGGGCTCGACCGCAGCCCGCAGCACTCCGACGAGCTCTTCTCGCTCCGGCCAGCGCTGGCTGTTCGCGTATGCCGCCGCGCCCGCGTAGTCGCCGCGCGCATGGGTCAGTGACCGGACGAATCGGGCAACCATGCGCCCGTGGAACAGATCAGCCATCGGAGGCGTCGTCGGAAGTTGAGACGGGCGCGATGGTCTCGGCTTCGTCGGCGCCTGTCGCTCCTCGCGAGCAGGATCGGATGACCGATGCAATTTGCGCCGGCGTCCGATGTGAACCGGCCGGTGCCGCGACTCGCAAGAAGTCGCGCTCGAGGTCGCCGCCTTCCCGGAGCCAGGCCGTGCCGGCGCCGCCGAGGAACATGCAAGCCTCGAGGCATGGCAGCTCACCGGCGAGCAGCGCCTCGAAGGCCTCGAGTAGCAAGGCGACTCGGTCGTGTCGCGTCGCGCCGCGCGGCAGCCTCGACCGGCCGAAGGGGTCAGCGGGCAGCGTCATGCGGCCGCGACCCGGAAAAAAACCGCGCGCCGAACTGACGCGAAGTGCGCGACGGACCAGGCTCGGTCACGGCCGGGTGCCTGTTGAACGCTTGACCAATCCCCCCCGGTCACTTTTCCACCTCGCGGGCGACGATATCGAGAACCGATGAGTTGCCACGCTGCAGGATTCGGAGGCCCTCCGCAGTAAGTCGCGCTCGTTCTTCGGCTTTGATGCGTTCGCGCATTTCGGCAGCCGAGACCGGCGTGCCGTCCTCCCATCGTCGATTGCGCAGGTACGTTTTCGGCGCCGGCTCGTAGCCGTCGAGCCACTTCTGTGTGCCCTTGCTGGCGATGACGTGGGCAACGATCTGATCGGCGACCTCGTCAAGGCGATGTTTTCGCCAGTGCTCGAGGCAGGCTTTTCGGTCCTGCTTGCGATCCGTAGCCGGCCAGGACGCCCAGAAGTCGATGAACCTTGCTGCGTCGTTAGCCGTGCGCGCGTACCGCGTCGCGCGTGTCACTGGTTCAACAGCCGGTTCCGATACTGGTTCAGTACTGGTTATGTGACCCGAAATTGGTACTGGTCCATGGGAATTCTGGGATGGGTCTGCGGGAAAACTGGTACTGGTCGCTGGGAATTCTGGTATCGGTTGCGCACTGCTGGCGCGAGGCGAAGCGGACCCGTTTTCGGGATCGCTTTCACTCTCGATTGACTCACCTGGCCCGCTGCCTCGCTCCTCCCCAACGGTCCAACCGACCAGTTGAAAGGTAGGAGTGGAGCCGGTCTTCACGTCCTTGCGTGCAATGAGGCCGCGTTGCTCCAGCTTGGTCAGCGTCGAAAGCACGGTCTTCCGGTCAAGGTGCGTCAGCGCAGCAAGGGTCCCGGCGCTCGCGAACGCCTCGAAGCGAGGCGGCCGCACCAGGTTAGCCAACGTGAGCAGCAGCAACTTCCCCGAGGAGTTGCCGCAGTCCTGTTGGAAAGCCCAAGCGATTGCGTCGAAGCTCACCGAGTGCGGCTGACCGGCTTCGCGAGAGCAACCACATAGGCCCGCGCGGCGGGGCTGTGATGCCCATACTTGCCTGCCAGCTCAGCGAACGTAAGCCAAGCAAGAAGCTCCGGCGCGTCGCCGCTGGCAACGGTATCGCGCACACGTTGAGCCTCGAGAGCTGCGACTGCTTCCTGCGCGACCTGGTCGGTCGCGTGCGCATACGTGCTGCCGGTCATGCGACTGCACCGGCCTGGGCGACGAAAGCCTCGAGCTCGGCCTGCTCGAAGACCGTCACGCGATCGCTGAGCTTCGTGGGCTTGGGGAAACCCGGCCGGAGTCGACTCCACCTATAGAGGGTGGCGGTAGAGATGCCCAGCAAGTTTGCCGCGTCCTTGGGTCGCAGCTTCCGGGAGGGCTCCGGCAATTTCTGTCCTACGCTCACGATCAACTCCACATCAGCGGTTAACTCCGAATCCGGAGAAAACCCCTTGATGCTTCGGGCTGGTGCCCGTGATCGTTTGGGGACTTGAGCCGAAGTTTAGTGCAACGGCGACTCAGGAAGAGTCAAGGTCACAGCGAGCTAGGGCTTATGGTTGCTCCGTCCAGGCTGCAGCAGGCCCACCGACGAAGTGTCGTCACGAACGCGTGTCGGTCCTGGCCTGAAAGGCCGCGCTCGAGCTCCTTCGCGAGTTGACGATCAAGCTCTGCGGCCGAGGTTCCGCCGCGGCTCTTGGCTCGAAGGTCCTCGAGCATGGAGATTGCAGCTTGCTTGCCGCGCAGCGATGCGCGTGTGCCGTGTGCCATGGTTGGGGTCGCTCCTTCATCGGTTGCCGCGGATCCGCCGCGGCGCGGTCACGCAGCCTTGAACGGCAGGACTGTCGCGCCCTTGCGAAGCGCGTCCAGGTGATCGGCCCAGGCTTGCAGCATGCGGCGCCGCTCAGGCAGGTACGTTGCCCAGTTGTACGCTGCGCTCACCTTATTGCGCTCCTGGTGGGCGAGCTGCAGTTCGATGTGCTCATGCGGCCAACCTTGCTCGTGGAGGATGGTCGACGCTAGGCCGCGGAAGCCGTGCCCAGTCATGCGATGTTTGTAGCCGAGGCGCTCGAGTGCCTTCAGCAAGGTGTTGTTCGACATGGGCCGCTCGTGGTCGCGCTCGCCGGGGAAGACGAACTCCGAGCGGTTGCGCAGCTCCAGCAGGCAGCGCAGCGCATCGACTGCCTGCGTCGACAAAGGGACGATGTGCGGCTGGCGCATCTTCATCCGAGATGCGGGAACCCGCCACTCTGCAGCGTCGAGGTCGAATTCGCTCCACTTGGCCTCGATCAACTCGGTTGTCCGAACGAACGTCAAGGCGATCAGCTGCAGCGCGAGGCGCGTATAAGGGCTGCCCTCGTACACGGCCATCTTGCGCAGCAGCTCGGGCAGCTCCTTCGGCTCGATCCGCGCGTAGTTTTCGCGCCGACGAGAGGTGAGCACGTCGGCGGGGCGAATGTCGGCCGCTGGGTTTCTCTCCGCCAGCCCGTGAGCAACGGCGTAGCGCAGGACCTGCGAGCAGGTCTGCAGCGCGCGTCGCGCAATGTCGAGAGCGCCCCGAGACTCGATCCGCTTCGCCATCGCGACCAGTTGCGGCGCGGTGATTTCGCTCACCGGCTTCCCGCCGATTGCCGGGAAGACGTCGGCTTCCAGCCGGCGGAGAACGTAGGCGGCATGGTGGTCAGTTCGTGCGGCCTTCCAAGCGCTATGCCACTCGCGGGCAACGGCTTCAAAGTTCGTAGCCCTTGCAACGCGCGCGGCGGCCTTGGCTTCGCGCCTTGCCGCGAGGGGGTCGACACCGTGCCGGAGCGTCTCTCGAGCAGCGTCTCGGGCCTGCCGTGCCTGCGCGAGGCTCACCTCCGGATAGACGCCGAGGGCGAGCCGGCGCTCGACACCCCCATGGCGGTACTTGAGCCGCCAATAGCGGCCGCCGTTGGGTAGTACCTCGAGGTACAGGCCCTGTGCGTCGGCCAGCCTCAAGCGGGACTTCCCGTCAGGGCACTTCGCGTTCCGGCAATCCAGGTCTCGCAGCATCGCGTCAGCGGCGCAGGTAGCGTGTGCCCCCACGGTTCGGGTTCATGTGCCCCGAAATGTGCCCCCGCCGATCGTGCGCCGTCAAATCGGATCACGGCGGATCAACCGATGAAAAAGCCCCGATCTACGGGGCTTGGCGGTGGATCTGTCGGCCTTCGTGAGCCTTCGTGATCAGTAGTCCTGGCGGAGAGAGCGGGATTCGAACCCGCGGAGGGCTGTTAACCCTCACACGCTTTCCAGGCGTGCGACTTAAACCGCTCATCCATCTCTCCGGGAGGCGGGAGTTTATCAGCCGGGGGACTTGCCCTTCATCAGCGTCATCGCGGTGCCGATCAGCGTGGCCACCTCGCCCATGTGGCCGGGCACGATCATCGTGTTGTTCTTCTGCGCCAGCTGGCCGTAGGCCTCGACCGCGCGCTCGGCCACCTTCAGCTGCACCGCCTGCTCGCCGCCGGGCGACTGGATCGCCGCGGCGATCTTGCGGATCGCCTCCGCCGTGGCCTCGGCCACCGCGGTGATGGCCGCGGCCTCGCCCTGCGCCTTGTTGATCTCGGCCTGGCGCTCGCCCTCGGAGCGCGCGATGAACGCCTCGCGCTCGCCGGTGGCGATGTTGATCTGCTCCTGCTTGCGCCCCTCGGAGGCGGCGATCAGCGCGCGCTTCTCGCGCTCGGCGGTGATCTGCGCCTGCATTGAGCGCAGGATCTCGGCCGGCGGCGTCAGGTCCTTGATCTCGTAGCGCAGCACCTTCACGCCCCAGTTGGCGGCCGCGTCGTCGAGTGCGCTCACCACGGCGGCGTTGATCGCGTCGCGTTCCTCGAAGGTCTTGTCCAGTTCCATCTTGCCGATCACCGAACGCAGCAGCGTCTGCGCCAGCTGCGTGATGGCCACCACGTAGTTGCTCGAGCCGTAGCTCGCGCGCATCGGGTCGGTCACCTGGAAGTAGATGATCCCGTCCACCTGCAGCTGCGTGTTGTCCTTGGTGATGCAGACCTGGCTGGGCACGTCCAGCGGCACCTCCTTGAGCGAATGCTTGTAGGCCACGCGCTCGATGAAGGGCACGACGAACTTCAGCCCCGGGGTCAGCGTGCGGTCGAACTTGCCGAGCCGCTCCACCACCCAGGCGTGCTGCTGCGGCACGATCTTGAAGGTGCGGACGATGAAGATCAGTGCGATGACGGCGATGACGAGCGCGACTTCCATGGTGCGGCGCGAGGCTCCGGTTCAGGGGTGGGAGTGGGGGACGAGCACGAGCCAGTTGCCCTCGACCGCGGCAACCCGGTGCTCGCCCGGCGTGGCGGTGGTGCCCGGCTGCAGCCGGGCCGACCACTGCGTGCCGCGGTAGTGGACCCGCGCGGTGCCGTCGGGGTTCCAGGCCGCGACCTGCACCCGCTCACCGATGTCGAGGTTGACGTCGCGGTTGCGTTCGGCCGGGGCCGAGCGCGGCGCGCGGGCGCGCGTCCAGTGCCATGCGGCCGTGGTGGCCGCGCCGACCAGCGCCGCCGTGATCCATTGCGCCGGAGCGCCGGCGCCCAGGTGGGCGGCGACCGCCCCGGCCGCCAGGCCAAGGGCCACCATCAACAGGTAGAAGGTGCCGGTGGCGAGCTCGGCTGCCACCGCCACGCCGGCGGCGACCCACCAGAGCGTCGCGGCTGAAACGTCCATCCTCGTTCCCGGTCGTTGCGTTCGGCCAGTGTAGTGCGGTCGTGCAGCGACATCGCGTGGCCCTACACTTCGCGCTCTCCCGCTTCCGCCCGTCCCGAGGCCCGCATGCTGCGCTTCCACTTCCCCATCGTCATCATCGACGAGGACTTCCGCTCCGAGAACGCCTCGGGCCTGGGCATCCGCGCGCTGGCCGCGGCGATCGAGAAGGAGGGCTTCGAGGTGCTGGGCGTCACCAGCTACGGTGACCTGAGCCAGTTCGCGCAGCAGCAAAGCCGCGCCAGCGCCTTCATCCTGTCGATCGACGACGAGGAGTTCACGCCCGGCCCGGAACTCGACCCGGCGGTGCTCTCGCTGCGCAAGTTCATCGGCGAGATCCGCTTCCGCAACGCCGACATCCCGATCTACCTGTACGGCGAGACGCGCACCTCGCAGCACATCCCGAACGACATCCTGCGCGAACTGCACGGCTTCATCCACATGTTCGAGGACACGCCGGAGTTCGTCGCCCGGCACATCATCCGCGAGGCCAAGAGCTACCTCGACGGCCTGGCGCCGCCGTTCTTCAAGGCGCTGATGGACTACGCGCAGGACGGCTCCTACTCGTGGCACTGCCCGGGGCACTCGGGCGGCGTCGCATTCCTGAAGAGCCCGGTCGGGCAGATGTTCCACCAGTTCTTCGGCGAGAACATGCTGCGCGCCGACGTGTGCAACGCCGTCGAGGAGCTGGGCCAGCTGCTCGACCACACCGGCCCGGTGGCGCAGAGCGAGCGCAACGCGGCGCGCATCTTCAACGCCGACCACTGCTTCTTCGTCACCAACGGCACCAGCACCAGCAACAAGATGGTGTGGCACCACACGGTGGCGCCGGGCGACGTGGTGGTGGTGGACCGCAACTGCCACAAGTCCATCCTGCACTCGATCATCATGACCGGCGCGGTGCCGGTGTTCATGACGCCGACGCGCAACCACTACGGCATCATCGGCCCGATCCCCGAGAGCGAGTTCGCGCCCGAGACGATCCGCCGCAAGATCGCCGCCAACCCGCTGCTGGCGGGCGTCGACCCCGAGACGGTCAAGCCGCGCATCATGACGCTGACGCAGAGCACCTACGACGGTGTGCTCTACAACACCGAGACCATCAAGGCCAAGCTCGACGGCTGGATCGACACGCTGCACTTCGACGAGGCCTGGCTGCCGCACGCCGCCTTCCACAAGTTCTACGGCAGCTTCCACGCGATGGGCAAGGGCCGTCCGCGGCCGAAGCAGGCGATGGTCTACTCGACGCAGAGCACGCACAAGCTGCTGGCGGGCATCAGCCAGGCCTCGCAGGTACTGGTGCAGGACTCGCAGACGGTGCGGCTGGACCGGCACCTGTTCAACGAGGCCTACCTGATGCACACCTCGACCTCGCCGCAGTACTCGATCATCGCGAGCTGCGACGTGGCCGCGGCGATGATGGAGCCGCCCGGCGGCACCGCGCTGGTGGAGGAGAGCCTGAAGGAGGCGCTCGACTTCCGCCGCGCGATGCGCAAGGTCGAGAAGGAGTTCGGGCGCGACTGGTGGTTCACCGTCTGGGGCCCGGACAAGCTGGCCGGCGAGGGCATCGGCGCCCAGGCCGACTGGATCCTCAAGGCCGACGAGAAGTGGCACGGCTTCGGCAAGCTCGCCGCCGGCTTCAACATGCTCGACCCCATCAAGAGCACCATCATCACGCCGGGGCTGGACGTGTCGGGCAAGTTCGCCAAGACGGGCATCCCGGCCTCGATCGTCACCAAGTTCCTGGCCGAGCACGGCGTGGTGGTCGAGAAGACCGGGCTGTACTCGTTCTTCATCATGTTCACGATCGGCATCACCAAGGGCCGCTGGAACACGATGCTGACCGCGCTGCAGCAGTTCAAGGACGACTACGACCGCAACCAGCCGATGTGGCGCATCCTGCCGGAGTTCTGCGCCGCGCACCCGCGCTACGAGCGCATGGGCCTGCGCGACCTGTGCCAGAGCATCCACGAGATGTACGCGAAGGGCGACATCGCGCGGCTGACCACCGAGATGTACCTGTCGGACCTGCAGCCGGCGATGAAGCCCAGCGACGCCTTCGCGCACATCGCGCACCGCCGCACCGAGCGCGTGCCGATCGACGAGCTGGAAGGGCGCATCACCACCGCGCTGCTGACGCCGTACCCGCCGGGCATTCCGCTGCTGATCCCGGGCGAGCGCTTCAACCGGCGCATCGTGGACTACCTGCGCTTCGCGCGCGAGTTCAACGCGGCCTTTCCGGGCTTCGACACCGATGTGCATGGCCTCGTGGGCGACGAGGGCGAGGCCGGCGGCGAGCGGCGCTACTACGTGGACTGCGTGCGCCTGTGATCGCGCTGGCGCTCAGGTGATGTGCGAGATCAGCACGCCGGGCGCGGGCTGCACCTGATCGCCCGGGGTGCCGGTGCCGGCGGCGGGCACGCTGCCGGGGCCGACCGCCGCGCCGGGCCGCCGCATCGCCAGGCCCACCGACATCATGTCCACCACCAGCAGGTGCAGGATGCGCGAGATCATCGCCACGAAGGTGGTCGCGTCCTCGCTGTGCTCGACCGGGATGCACACCGTGGCGCGTCGCGCCAGCGGCGACTGGCCCGAGGTGACGGCGATCACCGAGGCCCCGCGCTCCACCGCCAGCCCGGCCGAGCGCGCCAGCTCGGGCGGCTGGCCGGAGCTCGACACGAACACCGCCACGTCGTCGGGGCCGAGCAGCTCCGCGGCCATCGCGTGCATCGACACGTCGGTGTGCGCGACCGAGGGGATGCGGAAGCGGAACAGCTTGTGCTGCGCGTCCAGCGCCACCACCGCCGAATTGCCCATCGCGTAGAACTCGACGCGCTTGGCCCGGCGCAGCAGCTCGATGGCCCGGTCCACCGCCTCGACGTTGAGCGACTCGCGGAACTGCATGATCGCGGAGATCGTGTTGTCCAGCACCTTGGCGCACAGGTCGCCGGTGCTGTCCTGCCGCCGCACCTGGGTGCGCTGCACCGGCAGCGTGCCGGTCAGGCCCGAGCCGAGCTTGAGCTTGAAGTCCGCCAGGCCCTGGAAGCCGAGCGAGCGGCAGAAGCGGATCACCGTCGGCTGGCTGACCTCGGCGCCCTGCGCGATCTGCGCGATGGGGTCGTTCAGCGCGGCCCGCGGGTTGTCGAGCACGAAGCTGGCCACGCGGCGCTCGGCCGGCGAGAGCGTCTCGAGTGCGCCGCGCACCCGGTCGAGCAGCGGGTTGCCGGCCTCGGCCTCCGGCATGTGGTCGGCCAGCAGCGACGAGACGCCGAGGAAGGCCAGGTTCTCGGCCGTCAGCACGAAGGTCGGGATGCGCGCGACGTAGTCGCTGAAGCGGCCCTTGGCCTCGAAGCGCTCGCGGAACGGCGAGGCATCGAAGCGTGCGCCCAGGCGCGGCACGATGCCGCCGCCCACGTAGATGCCGCCGGTGGCGCCGAGCGTGAGCGCCAGGTCCGAGGCCATCGTGCCGAGCATGCCGCAGAAGCAGTCCAGCGTCGCGCCGCAGGCGGCGTCGCCGGCCAGCGCACGCTGCACGATGTCGGCCGCGTGCAGGGTCGAGTCGGCCTGGTCCAGCGCCTGGTGGATCAGCTCGAGACCCGGCCCCGACAGCAGCCGCTCGGCCGAGACCCGCGGCATCGTCTTCCAGGCGTGCTGCAGTACACGCAGCTCACGCTCGTCGGTGGGGGCGAAGCTGACATGGCCGCCTTCGGTGGCGAGGGTCACCCAGCGGTCGCCGCTGGGCACCAGGCCGGAGACGCCGAGTCCCGCGCCCGGGCCGATCAGGCCGATCACGCCGTCGGCCTGCGCCTGCCCGCCGCCGACCTGGCGCCGGCCCCCGGGCGCCAGGGCCGGCAGCGACATCGCCAGCGCGGTGTAGTTGTTGACCACCAGCAGCGTCGAGAGCTCCAGCTCGCGCTGCACCTCGCGGATCGAGAAGCTCCAGTCGCGGTTGGTCATGCGCACCCGGTCGCCCTCGATCGGGTTGGCGATCGCCACGGCGCCGTGGCGCGGGCGCAGGGCCGGCGGCAGCGTCGCCAGGTAGGCCTGCACCACCTCGGTGAAGCCGGCGTACTCGTCGCACGGCAGCACCGACACGTGGTCGAACCGGCCGCGCACCTGCTCGATGCACAGGCGTGCGTAGGTCGCGCCGATGTCGGCCAGCAGACGCGGGGCCGCGTCGGCGGGCAACGGTGCGGCGCTGCGTTCGGCGGGCATGGGGTGGTTCAGGGCTGCGCCTTCAGCACCAGCACCTGCTGCGGTGCCATGCGCACCTGCAGCTGACCGGCTTGGCCGGCGAGCACCGAGGCGGCGCCGGCCGGGAACTGCACCTGCCACTGCGCCGCGGCCGGCGCCAGCGCCAGCGTGGCGTTCGCCTCGCGGTAGGCGTAGTTGATCAGCACGAGCAGGGTGCTGCCCTCGTGCTGGCGGGTGAAGGCGAAGATCGGTGCATCGCGCGTGGTCAGCGGCGTGAAGCGGCCCAGCGCCAGCGCCGGCTCGGCATTGCGCAGCGCGATCAGGCCGCGGTACCAGTTCAGCAGCGAGCCGGGCTGCTTCTCTGCGGTGGCCACGTTGTGCGTCTTCCAGTTCGACACCAGCGGCCGGAACGGCTGCGCGGCCCGGGTGAATCCGCCCTGCGGCTCCGCACTCCAGGCCATCGGCCCGCGGATCGCCTGGTCGTCGTGGGCCACCGGCGCGGACTCGCCGAGTCCGATCTCCTCACCGTAGTAGAGGAACGGGGTGCCGGGCAGCGTCAGCAGCGTGGCGGCGGCCAGCTTGTAGCTCTTCTCGTCGCCGGCGAACTGGCGCATCAGCCGCGCGCCGGCGAAGAAGTCGTGGTTCGCCAGCAGCGTGCCCATGCGCGCGACCGGCAGCTTCTCGAGGTTGTAGAGCAGGTCGGCGCGCAGCCGGCCGAGCTTGACGCTCGCGATGATGTGCTTCTGCAGGCCGAAGCCGAAGGCGGCGCCGCAGGAGTCGGGCTGCGCGAACGGGGCCGGGTCGCTCGGCGCCTCGCAGACCATGTAGCGCTTGCCGTAGTCGTCGAGCAGGTCCTGGACGCGCTTGAGCAGCACATGGTTCTCGGGCTGGTTCTCCCAGGCGATCGCGCTGTTCTCGAACAGCACGCCCACGGCGTCGAAGCGGAAGCCGTCCACGCCGCGGTTCAGCCAGAAGCGCAGGTTGTCGAGGTGGAAGTCCACCACCTTCGGGTTGCGCAGGTTGAAGTCCGGCATCTGCGGATCGAACACCGCGTAGTACCAGCGCTGGTTGCCCTCGCGCCAGGGTTCGCCGGCAAAGGTGTTCCAGCCCTTGGGCTTGTCCTCGCTGAAGATGTACCAGTCGGCGTAGGGCGACTTGCGGCTGTCGTAGGCGCTCTCGAACAGCGGGTGGCCCGAGGCGCTGTGGTTCATCACGTAGTCGACGATCACGCCGATGCCGCGCTTGTGGGCCTCGGCGATCAGGCGGTCGAAGTCGGCCAGCGTGCCGTAGTCGGGCTCGATCTCGCGGTAGTTCGCCACCGCGTAACCGTGGTCGCGGTCCTCGCTCTTGAAGATCGGCATCAGCCACAGGCCGCGCACGCCGAGCGACTGCAGGTAGTCGAGTCGCGAGGTCAGGCCGTTCAGGTCGCCGATGCCGTCGCCGTCGCTGTCCTGGTAGGCGCGCACCAGGATTTCCATGAACACGCCGCTGCGTGCCCAGTCCGCCGGCAGCGGGCTGTCGCGCTTGACCACGGGCACCGGGCCGAGGTCGGGGATCCCGGCCGCTTGCACGCCCGCCGACGCGGCGAGCAGCGCGAGCAGCCAGCCCAGCAGCACGGTGCCGGCACGGCGCGGCAGCAGCGCCACCACAGGCCTCACTTGCACGGAGTCTCGGCGCGCGCCTTCTTGGCGTCCTCGATCGAGGTGTAGATGTTGCGGTCGCCGCTGTTGACCCAGATCTCCTTGGTCGTGTTGCCGTCGAACTGCATGTCCTTGCCGCCCTGGTCCTTCGAGTCGCCCTTGTGGATGATGTAGTTCACCTTGCCGCCGGGGAAGTCCTCGAGCTTGATGTGCCAGTAGACGCCGAAGTCGGTCTTGCCGGTCTGCTGCGCACCGTTGGTCCAGGAGACGCCGGGCACCGCCGGGCCGCCCGGGCCGCGCTGCCAGATGTGCAGTTCCCAGCCGCCGTAGCTGCCGTCGCAGCGGTTGTAGTTGATCGCCACCGTGCCGGCCGGCGGGTTGGAGGTCGCCCAGGCGCAGGGCAGCGTGGCCGCGAGTGCGAGTGCGGCAGTCAGTCGGACCAGGGAGTGCTTGCGGATCATGTGTGACCTCGTATGTCGGTGAGGCGAGCCTGCGGCCCGCAGGTTGGCGGGAGGGTTCAGCCCTTGATGCCGCCGGCGGTGAGGCCGGAGATCATCCATTTCTGGGCCAGGATGAAGACGACGGTGATCGGCAGGCCGGAGAGGATGGCCGCGGCGGCGAAATCCCCCCACAGGTACTTCTGCGCGTAGAGGAACTGCTGCGAGCCCACCGCCATCGTCAGGTTGTGCTGCTGCTTGAGCAGGATGGAGGCGACCGGGTACTCGATGATCGCGCCGATGAAGGCGAGCAGGAACACCACCATCAGGATCGGCAGCGCCATCGGCAGCAGCACCAGGTAGAAGGCCTGCCAGGGCGAGGCACCGTCGACCTTGGCGGCCTCCTCGATCTCCACGGGAATCGTGTCGTAGTAGCCCTTGATGGTCCACACGTGCAGCGCGATGCCGCCCGAGTAGGCCAGCAGCAGCGACCAGTGCGAGTCGATCCCGAAGGCCGGGAAGGCGTTGCCGATGCGGTCGAAGATGGCGTAGATGGCGATCAGCGCCAGCACGGCCGGGAACATCTGCATCAGCATCAGCCCGGTCAGCGCGGCCTTCTTGCCGGCGAACTTCATGCGCGCGAAGGCATAGGCCGCGGTGGTCGACAGCAGCAGCGCGATCAGCGCCGACAGCGTGGCCACCTTGGCCGAGTTCCAGAGCCAGCGCAGCACCGGCAGGTCGGGTTCGATCAGCTTGCCGTCCGGCCCGGCGAACGGGATGCCGAGCGCGAAGCGCCAGTGGTCCAGCGTGATCGTCTCGGGGATGATGCTGCCGGTGGCGAAGTTGCCCGGCCGCAGCGAGATCGACAGGATCATCAGGAACGGGAACACCACCAGCGCGCACAGCGCGATCAGCAGCGCGTGCGCCGCGATCACGCGCCAGCGGTGGCTCTTGTCGAGGACGATGGCCATGTGCAGCCTCCTAGCGTTTCTCGGTCTCGACGATCTTCGTGTAGCGCATCTGCACCAGCGTGATCGCCACGACGATCAGGAAGATCACGGTCGAGATGGCCGCCCCCAGGCCGAACTGCTGGCCGGAATCCTGGAACGCCATGCGGTAGGTGTAGGAGACCAGGATGTCGGTCGTGCCGGCCGGCACGCTGGTGTCGAGGAAGTCGGGCCGGCCGCCGGTGAGCAGCGAGATCAGCACGAAGTTGTTGAAGTTGAACGCGAACGAGGAGATCAGCAGCGGCGTCAGCGGCTTGATGATCAGCGGCAGCGTGATGCTCCAGAAGTTCGTCACCGGGCCTGCACCGGCCACCGCCGAGGCCTCGTACAGATCCGCCGGGATGGCCTTGATCAGCCCCATGCACACGACCATCATGTACGGGAAGCCGAGCCAGGTGTTGACGATCAGCAGCATCGCCTTGGCCAGCAGCGGGCTCGAGAACCAGGCCGGCTTGACGCCGAAGATCATGTCCAGGATCAGGTTGATCTCGCCCGAGTTCTGGTTGAACAGGCCGCGGAACACCAGGATCGAGATGAAGCCCGGCACCGCATAGGGCAGGAACAGCAGCATCCGGTACACGCCCTTGAAGCGCAGCGCGTCCCAGTTGAGCACCACCGCGAGCAGCATGCCCAGCGAGGTGGCCAGCAGCACCGTCAGGCCCGAGAACATCACGGTCCAGACGAAGATGCGCAGGAAGGGCTCCTGGAAGCGCTGGTCGGTGAAGATGCGCTTGTAGTGGTCGAAGCCGATGCCGACCTGGAATCCGGGTTGCAGCGGCTCGCCGGCCTCGGTCTCGAAGAAGCCGGTCTGCATGTTCGGCCGCAGCACGGCGCCGGTCTGCTGGTTCTTCAGCGAGCCGTCGGGCTGCTCGGCGTAGAGCTTCTGCACGGTCGCGAATTCGCGCAGGCCGGCCATGCGCACCTGGGTGCCGTCGGGCAGGCGCACGGTCAGCGCGCGCATCGCGTTCTGGCGCGCGATCAGTTCCTTGATCGCCAGCGGCTCGGGCAGCGCCGCATCGGCCGGCTCGGGCTGCGCCTCCAGCGTGGCCGGCTGTTCGCCGGCCAGCGCGACCGGGCCGGTCAGCCAGGCCTTCTCGGCGTCGGCGTCCTCCAGGCGCAGCCGGAAGCCGCCGTCGACCGGGTGCACCGTGGTGGCCAGGCGCGTGCCCTCGCCGATCGTGGTCTCGTCCAGCAGGTACTGGCGCGCGCGGTCGAACTCGAGCAGGTTCTTGGAGCTGTAGTTGGTGAAGCCGATGCCGATCGTGTAGAGCATCGGGAAGACCACGAACACCAGCGCCGCCGCGATGCCCGGGAACAGGTAGCGGTAGGCGTAGGTCCTCGGCGAGGCGTAGATCCACAGCGCCAGCGCGACGATGACGAGCATCGTCGACGCCAGCATGGTCTCGCCGGTGGCGTAGACCACCGTGATCAGGTAGAGCAGGGCCAGGACGACCGCGCCGAGCACGGCCGGGCCGACCCAGCGGCTGCTCTTCTTCATCGCTTCACTGCCCCTTGATGCGCTTGGCGGCGGCGTCCAGCGCCTCCTTGGGCGACTGGCGACCCTCGGTCATGTTCTGCAGCGCGGACTGCATCGACGACCAGAAGCGCCCCATCTCCGGGTTGTTCGGCATCGGCGCGCCGTCCTGCGCGCTGGCCATGGTCGCCTGGATGTTGGGGTTGCTCTTGAGCTCGGCGAACAGCGCCTTGCTCGCCGGGGTGCCCAGCGGCACGTCGTCGTTGATGCTCTTCAGGCCCTGCACCGAGAGCATGTGGTTCTCGATGAACTCGACCGCGATGTCGCGGTTGGGCGAGGCCTTGGAGATCATCGCGCCGAGCACGCCGACGAAGGGCGCCGACTTCTTGCCGGCCACCGTCGGGATCTTCGCCACGCCGAAGTTGATGTTGGACTTCTTCAGGTTGTCCCACGACCAGGGGCCGTTGATCATCATCGCGATCTTGCCCTGCGCCATGCCGGCTTCCATGTCGGCATAGCCGGCGCCCTTGGGCATCACGCCGTCCTTCACCATCTTGGCCAGCAGCTCGGCGCCCTTGAGCGCGCCGGCGTTGTTGACGCCGGTGTCGGCCGGGTCGTAGGTGCCGTCGGCCTTGAGCTTGAACGGGTAGCCGCCGTTGGCGGCCAGCAGCGGCCAGGTGAAGTAGGTGTTGTTGTAGTCCCAGAGGATCGCCTTCTTGCCCTCGGCCGAGAGCTTCTTGTCCAGCGCGATCACTTCCTCGAAGCTCTTGGGCGGCGTCTTGACCAGGTCCTTGTTGTAGACCAGCGAGACGGCCTCGATCGACATCGGGTAGCCCCACACCTTGCCGCCCACGGTGAAGGCCTTGAGCGCCAGCGGGTCGATGTCGGCGCGGGCCTTCTTGCCCGGGTTCAGCGGCTGCAGCAGGCCGCCGGCGATCCATTCGCCGATGCGGTCGTGCGGCCAGATCCAGATGTCCGGGCCCTTGCCGGCGGCGGCGGCCTGCTGGAACTTGCCCGGCGCATCTTCCGGGTGCTCGACGACCACCTGCACGCCGGTCTTCTTGGCGAACTCGTCGCCGACCTTCTGCAGGCCGTTGTAGCCCTTGTCGCCATTGATCCAGATCAGCAGCTTGCCCGGCTCCGCGGCGAAGGCGCCGGAGGCGCTGCCGAGTGCGAGCGCCGCGGCGGCGGCCAGCAGGCGGATACGCTGACGTTGGGTTTTCATGCGGTGTCTCCTTGGGGGTGTGGCCGTGAGGGGCCGTGTGGGTGTGGCGGGATGAGGCCTGAACGCGTGGCGGCGCCCTCGGTTGTCCGGGCCGACCCTCAGCGCACGGCCGGCAGCGTGCGCCCCTGCTCGTCGAACAGGAAGCTGCGCCGCGGCGGGAACGTGAGCCACGCGGTGTCGCCGGTGTCCAGCGGGTTCTCGGGTTCGGTGCGCACGGTGATCGCCTCGCCGGCGCCGGCGGGCAGCGCGTGCAGGTAGATGGTGTCGCCCAGGTGCTCGGCGAGCTGCACGTGGGCGCGCAGCGCGCCGTCGCCGGACTCGGCGCGGGCGACGACATGCTCCGGGCGCGTGCCCAGCGTCAGCGCTGCGCCGGCGGGCAGGGCGGTCGCGTCGGCGCCCACCGGCACGGTGGTGCCGTCGGCCAGCCTGACCTGCGCGAGCGTCGGCGTCGCCGAGACCAGCGTCGCGGCCAGGAAGTTCATCTTCGGGCTGCCGATGAAGCCGGCCACGAAGCGGTTCACCGGCTGGTGGTACAGCTCCATCGGCGTGCCGACCTGCTCGATCGCGCCCTTGTTCAGCACCACGATGCGGTGCGCGAGCGTCATCGCCTCGACCTGGTCGTGGGTGACGTAGATCATGGTCGTCGCCAGCTCCTTGTGCAGGCGCGACAGCTCGACGCGCATCTGCACGCGCAAGGCGGCGTCGAGGTTGGACAGCGGCTCGTCGAACAGGAACACGCCGGGCTTGCGCACGATCGCGCGGCCGATCGCCACGCGCTGGCGCTGACCGCCCGAGAGCGCCTTGGGCAGCCGCTCGAGCAGGGGCTCGATCTGCAGGATCTGGGCGGCGCGGTCGACCGCAGCCTTGATCTCGTCCTTGGAGAACCCGGCCAGCTTCAGGCCGAAGGCCATGTTCGCGGCCACGGTCATGTGCGGGTAGAGCGCGTAGCTCTGGAACACCATCGCGATGCCGCGCTTGGCCGGCGGCATCTCGTTGACCAGTTCGCCGCCGATGTAGAGCTCGCCGGCGGTGATCTCCTCCAGCCCGGCGATGCAGCGCAGCACGGTGGACTTGCCGCAGCCCGAGGGCCCGACGAACACCATGAACTCGCCGTCGCGGATCTCGAGGTCGATGCCCGGGACGATCACGAGATCGCCGTAGGCCTTCTTGAGCGACTTCAGCAGGACGTTGGCCATGCCTGTACGCGGTGTCGGGAGGAAAAAGGGGGCCGGCCCAGCCGGACCGGCCCCCGATCACGCAAGGTGCGTCAGAACCAGATCTCGGCCTGGAAGCCCGCTGCCGTCTTGGACTTCTTCGACTGGCCGGTCGCGTTCTTGTAGGCGTCGTTCATGCTGAACGCCGACACGTAGAAGCGCAGTTCCGGACGGTCGTAGTAGTTCGGACCGACGGTCAGCGTCGGGGCGATGGTGAACTTGGTGACGTTCTGCTTGTCGCCCGACACGCCGGCCAGATCCGGCTTCGTGCTCGCGAAGCCCAGTTCGCCCTGCAGCTTGAAGTTGTTCGTCAGCGCGTAGGCCACGCGGCCGGCGACCGAGAAGGTCTTGGCCTTGTAGTCGCCCGCCAGCGTCGGTTGCTCGATCTGGCCGTAGTGAACGAGCGTCTGCGCGGTCAGCGGGCCCTTCAGCCATGCCAGGCTGTCGGCGATGCGCCAGCGCTTGCTGTCCGAACCCGAGGTCGCGCCGGCGAAGCCCATGTCGAGCCAGGTGGAGCCCTTGGACCACTGGAGCCACAGGGTGTTGTTGGCACCGAACAGGTTCGCCTGGTTGTGCTGCAGGCTCAGGCCGGCACCGTTCTCGCCGCCGGGACCGGAGAAGTCCGTGAAGGCGGCGGTCAGGCGCAGCTTGCCGCCCGGGTTGACGTTGATGCCTTCCAGGTCCACGTTCAGGCGCGTGCCGGCGTTGTCGGTCGACGCAGCATCGCTGGTACGGAACACGGCCAGGCTCAGCGAGCCCACGCCGACGTCGATACCGTCCACGCCGGCACCGGTGCCGCTCATGTTGACGTAGAAGCTGTCATCGAAGTGAACGTCGGCACGATGGTAGAAGCGCCTGCCGATCCAGAAGGTCTGGTTCGGGGCGATGTCATAGCCCTTGCCTTCGACGTACATCTGGTTGACCGCGGTGGTCGTGCCGGCGACGTCGGAACCCGGCTTGAAGAAGTTCGTCATCAGCAGGGCCTTGTAGTTGACCCCGCCTGCCGTCATCGTCTGGCTCAGACCGAACTCGCCGTAGGTCTCGCACTCGTTGCCCAGACGTCCGATGCCGCCCCTGCCGGGAGCCTGCGAGCCGAAGCCGGCAGCTTCGCCACCGCTGAAGCAGCGCTTGCTGTCGCCGCTGTTCTGCTTCTGGCCCGGGCCGACGCGGACATAGCCGCCCCAGTCCACCGCTTGCGCGCCGGTCGAGAGCAGACCGACCGCCGCCGCGGCGATCAGGGTGTGTTTCATTTTCATCCTTGACTCCTCAGAGGTTTTGCTTGAAAGAAACCAGCGTCCACACGTGTCCGGCCGCTGGCGGCGGGGGAAACCCGTTCAACAGGGGGAGGCTGGAAGCGAGCGGAAAAAGGGCGACGCCGTGGAGGCGTCGCGAACTCGCTCTTCCGACCTCCCAGGGCACCACGTCGCCGGGGGATGCCCGACGACACGCGCGTTTGTCTCCGCAACCGGCTCTTGGCGGCCGCGGGCACCCGTGCGGGCGCCCTGCTCAAGTCGCGATCGACTCTAGTAGTCGGACTACAAGGGTCATACGCGGGTTTACGCCAACTGTGCATGATTGCAACACCGAAGGCTTGTGGGTCGGCCCGGAACCCGCTCAGGGTTTCAATGTGGTTTCGGGGCGCCGCGTAGTTCGGCTACATTGCTCCGCTTCCCGGACTCCCCGCAGGCCCAGGGCCCGTACCTCATGGATTCCACCGGCTACCCGCGCCTCGTCGGCGACATCGGCGGCACCAACGCCCGGCTGGGCTGGCACGCGGCGCCGGACGCAGCGATCACCGATGTCGTGTCGCTGCCCTGCGCCGACCATGCGTCGCTGGAGGCGGCGATGCGCCACTATCTGGGCGTGCTCGGGCGCGTGGCCCCGCGCTGGTGTGCCATCGGCATCGCCAACCCGATCGTCGGCGACCAGGTGCGCATGACCAACCACGACTGGACCTTCTCGATCGAGGCGATGCGCCGCGCGCTCGGCTTCGAGCGCTTCCTGGTCATCAACGACTTCACCGCGCTCGCGCTGGCCCTGCCGGTGCTGGCACCGTCCGACCTGCGCGCCGTGGGTGGCGGACAGGCCGTGCCGCTGGCGCCGCTCGGGCTGCTCGGCCCGGGCACCGGGCTGGGTGTGTCGGGCCTGCTGCCCGCGCGCGGCGACCGGCGGCCGGTGCCGCTGAACGGCGAGGGTGGTCACGTGACGCTCGCGGCAACCGACACGCTCGAGGAGGATGTGATCCGCTGCTTGCGCGAGCGCTTCGGCCACGCGTCGGCCGAACGTGCCGTCTCCGGGCCGGGCCTGGCCAACCTGTACCAGGCGGTCTGCCGTGTGCGCGGCGAACCGGCGGCCGAACTCGACCCGGCCGGCATCACCGCGCGAGACGCGGCCGGCCAGGATCCCGCCTGCACGGCGACGGTGGACCTGTTCTTCGCCTTCCTGGGCACCACCGCGGGCAACCTCGCGCTTTCGCTGGGCGCACGCGGGGGCATGTACATTGGCGGCGGCATCGTGCCGCGCCTCGGAGACCGTATCCTGCGCTCCCCGTTCCGCGAGCGCTTCGAGGCCAAGGGCCGGTTCCGCGCCTACCTGCAGGGCATCCCGACCTGGGTGCTGCAGGCGGGCATCTCGCCGGCCCTGCTCGGTGCCTCGCGTGCCCTCGACGACCTCTGAACGATCCGATGAAAGAAACCTGGATGAAACCCGCCACGCGGCTGCTGCCGCTGCTGATCGGCAGCCTGATGCTGTCCACCGCGGTGCCGGCCCGTGCCGGGCTGCTCGACTCGCTGTTCGGCGGGGGCTCGTCGAGCAATGCGCCCAAGGGGCCCGCCGGTCAGAAGCTGTGGGTGGTGCGTGATTTCAGCGAGGTGCGCATCGTCGCGCGCGAAGCCGGTTCGCAGCCGAACCAGCACCCGGCGCAGCTGAATCCGGACCTGCTGCGCCAGCAGCTGGTGCAGCTGCGTTTCGACGCCAGCGGCACGAGCCGCCCGCTGCTCGCCTCCGACGAGGCGGCCGAGCTGGTCCAGCCGCTGATCGAGGCGCTGGCCGGCGCCGGCCCCGGCGACGACGTGCTGCTGCTGAGCAGCGCGCGGCGCGGCGATGCCGTGATGATGCGTCCGGTGGCCGTCACGGCGCGGCTGTTCGTGCAGGGCGGGGCGCTGCAGCTCATCGTGAACGACGCCCGCTACGAGTTCTACGACGCCATGCGCGGCACCAATCGGGCGCCGGAATTCACCTACGGCTCGCGTACCCGGCCCGGGTCGGCGTCGCTGCGCGCCGACGGCGCCAGCGTGATGCGCGCCGACTGGCTGGCGCTGCCGCTCAGCGTGGCCGCTGCCGCCGCCGTGCCCGCCGCTGCCGCGCCTGCCGCGGCGGCCCCGACCGCCGCGCCGGCGCCGGCGGCTGCCCCGGCCACCGCGGCGCCGGCCGTGCCGCTGCTGCGCCCGCGCGACCCCGGTTTCGCCGACGAGGTCGAGCAGCGCCTGACCACGCTGAAGCGGCTGCGCGACCGCGGGCTGATCTCCGAGGAGGAGTACCAGCAGAAGCGCAAGGAGATCCTGCAGCAGCTCTGAGGCGCCGCCGGGGTGGGGCGCTCAGGCGTTGCCCGAGCCGCCCATCACGTGACTGAAGCCGCCGTCGACGTAGGTGACCTCGGCGCTGACGCCGGCGGCCAGGTCCGACAGCAGGAACGCGGCGACGTTGCCCACGTCCTCGATCGTCACCGCACGGCGGATCGGCGCGGCGGCGGCGAAGTCGGCCAGCAGCTTGCCGAAGTCCTTGATGCCCGAGGCGGCCAGCGTCTTGATCGGCCCGGCCGAGATCGCGTTCACCCGCACGCCCTGCGCGCCCAGGCTGTGCGCCAGGTAGCGCACGCTGGCCTCGAGCGAGGCCTTGGCCAGGCCCATGGTGTTGTAGTTGGGCACGTAGCGCACCGCGCCGAGGTAGGACAGCGTCAGCAGCGCCGCGCCCCGGCGCAGACGCGGCGCGGCCGCCTTGGCCATGGCCGGGAAGCTGTAGGCCGAGATGTCGTGCGCGATGCGAAAGTTCTCGCGGCTCAGGCCGTCGAGGAAGTCGCCCGCGATCGCCTCGCGCGGGGCAAAGCCGATCGAGTGCACGAAGCCGTCGAACTCGCCCCAGGCGCTGGCCAGGCCGTCGAACAGCGCGGCGATCTGGGCATCGTCGGAGACGTCGCAGTCGAAGGTCAGCGTCGAGCCGAACTCGGCGGCGAACTCGGCGATGCGCTCCTTGAAGCGCTCGCCCTGGTAGCTGAAGGCGAGTTCGGCGCCTTCGCGATGGCAGGCGCGGGCGATGCCGTAGGCGATCGAACGGTTGTTGAGCAGCCCGGTGATCAGGAAGCGCTTGCCGGCGAGGAAGCCCATGGAGTCTCCGCGAGAGGGGTGGTCGGGTCGAAGCGGCCGGATTTTGGCATGTGTCAGGTGCCCGGCGAGGGGCCTTGACAGGCTTGCGCCTTGCTAGTACCTGCTGCGCAGAGTACAATCCGGCGTTTCCTAGAAAGCTGCTTCCATGCGATTGGGCGGATTCTTCCGGCCCATTTTTTTTGCCGCGTCTTTTCTGCAGCCCGGACGCGGCTCGTGTGAACCGAGATCTATTTGGCAAGGTGTTGGCAAGGGTCGAACCACTCGTGAGCAACTGGCATCAGGCCGTCGAACGCACCGTCAGCGGGCTCGGGTACGAGCTCGTGGACGTCGAGCGCGCCGGCGGGGGGCTGCTGCGCGTCACGATCGACCGCGTCGCCGACGACCCGAACGGTGAGTTCATCACCGTCGAGGACTGCGAGAAGGTCACCCGCCAGCTGCAGCATGTGCTGGAGGTCGAGGGCTGCGACTACGCCCGGCTCGAGGTCTCCTCGCCGGGGCTGGACCGGCCGCTGCGCACGGCGGCGCACTTCGCGCGTTTCGCCGGCGCGCAGATCGACCTGACGCTCAAGCTCGCCTTCCAGGGCCGCAAGAAGTACCGCGGCGAACTGCAGGCCGGCGAGACGCCCGAGGCCGGCTGGCGGCTGGTGTTCAACGATGGCAAGGCCGACCAGGCCTTGGATTTTTCGCTCGACGAGGTCCGCGAGGCCCGGCTGGTGCCGGTGCTGGACTTCAAGGGGCGGCGTTTTGCGCCGGCCGGCCCGACGGCGGCGCACGATGAGACGGACGGAGGACGGGATCGATGAACCGCGAACTGTTGATGCTGGTGGACGCCATCTCGCGCGAGAAGAGCGTGGACCGTGAGGTCGTGTTCGGCGCGGTCGAGGCGGCGCTCGCCTCGGCGTCGAAGAAGCTGCACGGCGGCGAGGTCGACATGCGCGTGGCGGTGGACCGCGAGAGCGGCGAGTACGAGACCTTCCGCCGCTGGCACGTGGTGCCGGACGAGGCCGGCCTGCAGCTGCCCGACTCCGAGATCCTGCTGTTCGAGGCCAAGGAGCAGATTCCCGACATCGAGGTCGACGACTACATCGAGGAGCCGGTCGAGTCCGTCTCGATCGGCCGCATCGGCGCGCAGGCGGCCAAGCAGGTGATCCTGCAGAAGATCCGCGACGCCGAGCGCGAGCAGCTGCTCAACGACTTCCTGTCGCGCGGCGACAAGGTGTTCGTCGGCACCGTCAAGCGCCTGGACAAGGGCGACGTGATCGTCGAGTCCGGCCGCGTCGAGGGACGCCTGCGCCGCAACGAGATGATCCCGAAGGAGAACCTGCGCTCGGGCGACCGCGTGCGGGCCTACATCCTCGAGGTCGACCCGACGCTGCGCGGCCCGCAGATCATCCTGTCGCGCTCGGCGCCGCAGTTCATGATCGAGCTGTTCGCGCAGGAGGTGCCCGAGATCGAGCAGGGGCTTCTGGAGATCAAGAGCTGCGCCCGCGACCCCGGCAGCCGCGCCAAGATCGCCGTGGTCTCGCACGACAAGCGGGTCGACCCGATCGGCACCTGCGTCGGCGTGCGCGGCTCGCGCGTCACGGCCGTGACCAACGAGCTCGCCGGCGAGCGTGTCGACATCGTCTTGTGGTCGGAGGATCCGGCCCAGTTCGTCATCGGTGCGCTGGCGCCGGCCAACGTGCAGTCGATCGTCGTCGACGAGGAGCGCCACGCGATGGACGTGGTGGTCGACGAGGAGAACCTCGCGATCGCGATCGGCCGCGGCGGCCAGAACGTGCGCCTGGCCTCCGAGCTGACCGGCTGGCGCATCAACATCATGACGGCCGAGGAGTCGGCGTCCAAGCAGCAGCAGGAGACCGAGCACATCCGCAAGCTCTTCGTCGAGAAGCTCGACGTCGACGAGGAGGTGGCCGACATCCTGATCGCCGAGGGCTTCACCAGCCTCGAGGAAGTGGCCTACGTGCCGATGCAGGAGATGCTCGAGATCGAGAGCTTCGACGAGGACACCGTCAACGAGCTGCGCAACCGCGCCAAGGACGCGCTGCTGACGATGGAGATCGCGCGCGAGGAACGCGTCGACGAAGTCTCGCAGGACCTGCGCGACCTGGACGGCCTGTCGCCCGACCTGATCGCCAAGCTCGCCGAAGGCGGCATCCACACGCGCGACGACCTGGCCGACCTGGCCGTCGACGAGCTGACCGAGATGACCGGCGTCGAGGAGGCGCGTGCCAAGGCGTTGATCATGAAGGCCCGCGAACACTGGTTCACCGCCTGAGCCCGACCGCCGCTGCGAACCGAACACGCTAGAAACGCAAGGACCCCACAATGGCTTCGACCACCGTCGCCCAGCTGGCCGCCGAGCTGAACCGCCCGGCGTCTGCGCTGCTCGAGCAGCTGCAGTCTGCCGGCGTCAAGAAGGCGTCGACCGACGACACGCTGAGCGAGTCGGACAAGGAGCGCCTGCTCGAGTTCCTGCGGTCGGCGCACGGCACCGCCAGCGGTGAGCGCAAGAAGATCACGCTGACGCGCAAGTCGACCAGCGAGATCAAGCAGGCCGACGCGAGCGGCCGTGCCCGCACCATCCAGGTCGAGGTGCGCAAGAAGCGCACCTTCGTCAAGCGCGACGACATCGCCGCGCCCGAGGAGGCTGCGCCCGTCATCGACGAGGCCGAGCTGAAGCGCCGCGAGGAAGAGGCGCAGGCCCAGGCCGAGCTGCTGCGCCGCCAGGAGGAAGACCTGGCCGAGAAGCGCCGCCAGCGCGAGGAGCAGGAGAAGCGCGAGCGCGAGGCCGCCGAGGCGCGCGCCGCCGAGGCCGCGCGCAAGGCCGCCGAGGAGGCCGCCGCCGCGGCGCTGGCCGCCGCGGCCGCCAAGAGCGAGGCCAAGGCCAAGGCGAAGCCGGCCGAACCGGCCAAGCCGGCCGAGCCGCCTGCCGCCCCGGCCGAACCGCCCAAGCCGGCGCTGCGCGTCGTCAAGGCTGCCGACGTGGCCAACGAGGAAGCCCAGCGCGCCGCCGACCTGGCCAAGCGCCGCCAGGCCGCCGAGGCCGAGGCACGCGCGATCCGCGAGATGATGAACGCACCGAAGAAGGTGCTCGTCGCGCCCAAGCCCGAACCCGCCAAGCCGGCCGAGCCGGCCAAGGCCGTGGTCGGCACCATCCACAAGAAGGCCGGCGCGCCGGCCGCCCCCGGCTCCGCGCCGGCTTCCACCACGGCCAAGCCGGGTGACAAGAAGTCGGTCAAGTCCGAGAAGCTGTCCTCGAGCTGGGCCGACGACGCGGCCAAGAAGCGCGCCGCGCTCAAGGGCCGCAGCGACGGTGCCGCCGGCGGCGCCCGCGCCGGCTGGCGCGCGCCGCGCGGCGGCCGCCGCGGCGACCGGGGCGAGTCGAGCAGTTCCTCCTTCACCGCGCCGACCGAGCAGGTGATTCAGGAAGTGCACGTGCCCGAAACCATCTCAGTGGCCGACCTGGCGCACAAGATGTCGGTCAAGGCCTCCGAGGTCATCAAGCAGCTGATGAAGCTGGGCCAGATGGTCACCATCAACCAGCAGCTCGACCAGGAGACGGCGATGATCGTCGTCGAGGAGATGGGCCACAAGGCCTTCGCCGCCAAGCTGGACGACCCCGAGGCCTTCCTCGAGGAGGAGGCCGCCGAGGGCGCGCACGAGGAGCTGCCGCGCGCGCCGGTGGTCACCGTGATGGGCCACGTCGACCACGGCAAGACCTCGCTGCTGGACTACATCCGCACCAGCCGCGTGGCGGCGGGCGAGGCCGGCGGCATCACGCAGCACATCGGCGCCTACCACGTCGAGACGCCGCGCGGCATGATCACCTTCCTCGACACGCCGGGCCACGCCGCGTTCACCGCGATGCGCGCACGCGGCGCGAAGGCGACCGACATCGTCATCCTGGTGGTGGCCGCCGACGACGGCGTGATGCCGCAGACCAAGGAGGCGATCTCGCACGCCAAGGCGGCCGGGGTGCCGATCGTGGTGGCGATGAACAAGGTCGACAAGCCCGAGGCCAACCTCGAGCGCGTCAAGAGCGAACTGGTGGCCGAGCAGGTGGTGCCCGAGGAGTTCGGCGGCGACTCGCCGTTCGTGCCCGTCTCGGCCAAGACCGGCCAGGGCGTGGACAACCTGCTCGAGCAGGTGCTGCTGCAGGCCGAGGTGCTGGAGCTGAAGGCGGCGGTCGAGGCGCCCGCCAAGGGCCTCGTCATCGAAGCCAAGCTCGACAAGGGCCGCGGCCCGGTGGCCACCGTGCTGGTGCAGAGCGGCACCCTGAAGAAGGGCGACGTGGTGCTGGCCGGCTCGAGCTACGGCCGCGTGCGCGCGATGCTCGACGAGAACGGCAAGCCGGCCGACGAGGCCGGCCCGTCGATTCCGGTCGAGATCCAGGGCCTGACCGAGGTGCCGCAGGCCGGCGACGAGTTCATGGTGCTCGCCGACGAGCGCCGTGCGCGCGAGATCGCCACGTTCCGCCAGGGCAAGTACCGCGAGGTGACGCTGAACAAGCGCCAGGCCGCGAACCTCGAGTCGATGATGGAGCAGATGGGCCAGGGCAGCGCCCAGACCCTGGCGCTGATCGTCAAGGCCGACGTGCAGGGCTCGCAGGAGGCGCTGTCGCAGTCGCTGCAGAAGCTCTCCACCGACGAAGTCAAGGTGCAGATCGTGCACGCGGCGGTGGGTGGCATCAGCGAGAGCGACGTCAACCTGGCGATTGCCTCCAAGGCCATCATCATCGGCTTCAACGTGCGCGCCGATGCCGGCGCGCGCAAGCTGGCCGAGGGCAACGGCGTCGACATCCGCTACTACAACATCATCTACGACGCGGTCGACGAGGTGAAGGCGGCGATGAGCGGCATGCTCGCGCCCGAGCAGCGCGAGGAAGTCATCGGCCAGGCCGAGGTGCGCCAGGTGTTCGTGGCCTCCAAGATCGGCACGGTGGCCGGCTCGATGGTCACCGCCGGCGTGGTGCGGCGCGGCGCGCGCTTCCGCCAGCTGCGCGACAACATCGTCGTCTACACCGGCGAGGTGGAGTCGGTGCGGCGCCTGAAGGACGACGTGCGCGAGGTCAAGGAAGGCTTCGAGTGCGGCATCAAGCTGAAGAACGTCACCGACATCAAGGAAGGCGACCAGCTCGAGTTCTTCGAGGTCAAGGAAGTCGCCCGGACCCTGTAAGGCGAGGTCTCGTTCGCGAACCCCGCCTTCCGAACGGAGGCGGGGTTTCGTGTTTCAGGAGTCGACCATGCGACACAAGCGATCCATTCCCAACCGCGGCTTCCGCGTGGCCGACCAGATCCAGCGCGACGTGGCCGAGCTGATCCGCGGCCTGAAGGACCCGCGCGTGGGCATGGTCACGATCCACGCCGTCGAGGTGACGCCCGACTACGCACATGCCAAGGTGTTCTTCTCGGTGCTGGTGGGCGACCCGCAGGAGACTGAAGCTGCGCTCAACGACGCCGCCGGCCACCTGCGCAACAGCCTGTTCAAGCGCCTGCAGATCCACACCGTGCCGACGCTGCACTTCGTGTTCGACCGCACCACCGAGCGCGCCGCGGAGCTGAACCTGCTGATCAACCAGGCCAACGCGAGCCGCGCCAAGGACGACTGAGTGCAGCCGCGCCCCCGGATCGTCCGGCGCGCCGTGCATGGCGTGCTGCTGCTCGACAAGCCGCTCGGCCTGTCGAGCAACGATGCCTTGCAGAGAGCCAAGCGCCTCTTCCGCGCCGAGAAGGCGGGCCACACCGGCACGCTCGACCCGCTGGCCAGCGGCCTGCTGCCGCTGTGCTTCGGCGCGGCGACCAAGTTCTCGCAGGCGAGCCTGGACGCGGACAAGCGCTACCTCGCCACCGTGCAGCTGGGCGAGACACGGTTCGGCGGCGACCTCGAAGGCGCGGTGATCGAGCGCCGGCCGGTGCACACCACACGCGCCGATCTCGAGACGGCCTGCGCACGTTTCGTCGGCCCGATCGATCAGCTGCCGCCGATGCACTCGGCCCTCAAGCACGAGGGCAGGGCGCTGTACGAGTACGCCCGTGAAGGTGTCGAGGTCGAACGCACGCCGCGCCGCGTGACGATCCATTCGATGGCCATCGTCGCCGGCGAGCACGACCGCTGGACGCTGGACGTGCGCTGCAGCAAGGGCACCTACATCCGCACGCTGGCCGAGGACCTGGGCGCCGCACTCGGCTGCGGCGCGCACCTGGCCGGCCTGCGCCGCACCGGCGCCGGCGGCCTGACGCTGGACCGCGCCGTGACGCTGGAGGCGCTCGAGGCGATGGACGAGCCGGCGCGCGACGCCTGCCTGCTGAGCGCCGACCGCCTGCTCGCCGAGTGCCCCGAGGTGCGGCTGGCCGCCGAGGAGGCCGCGCGCTTCCTGGCCGGCATGCGCCGCCGCATCGACCTGCCCGACGCCGACTGCGTCCGCGTGTTCGGCCCCGAGCCGCGCGCCTTCCTCGGCAGCGGCCACATCGCCGCCGGCGAACTGATCTCCACCCGATTGCTCAGCCCCGTGGAGGTGCAAGGCCTCCTGCAGGAAAGAACCCCATGACCCGCCAGATCCGCAACGTCGCCATCATCGCCCACGTCGACCACGGCAAGACCACGCTTGTCGACCAACTGCTGCGCCAGAGCGGCACCTTCCGCGAGAACGAGAAGGTCGCCGAGCGCGTGATGGACAGCAACGACCTCGAGCGCGAACGCGGCATCACCATCCTGGCCAAGAACTGCGCCGTGGAGTGGAAGGGCACGCACATCAACATCGTCGACACGCCGGGCCATGCCGACTTCGGCGGCGAGGTCGAGCGCGTGCTGTCGATGGTCGACTCGGTGCTGCTGCTGGTCGACGCGGTCGAGGGCCCGATGCCGCAGACCCGCTTCGTCACCAAGAAGGCGCTCGCGCTGGGGCTCAAGCCCATCGTGGTGGTCAACAAGGTCGACCGGCCCGGCGCGCGCTGCGACTACGTCATCAACGCCACCTTCGAGCTGTTCGACAAGCTGCATGCCACCGAGGAGCAGCTCGACTTCCCGGTCATCTTCGCCTCCGGCCTGAACGGCTGGGCCACGCTGAAGCAGGGCGAGGTCGGCACCGACATGGCGCCGCTGTTCGACGCCATCCTTCAGCACGTGCCGGCGCACGAGGGTTCGGCCGCCGACCCGCTGCAGCTGCAGATCTGCTCGCTCGACTACTCGAGCTACGTCGGCCGCATCGGCATCGGGCGCGTCAACCAGGGCACGCTCAGGCCGATGCAGAGCGTGGCCGTCTATGCCGGCCCGGACAGCACGCCGTTCACCGCGCGGGTCAACCAGGTGCTGAAGTTCGAGGGCCTGGAGCGCAAGCAGGCCAGCGAGGCCGGCCCGGGCGACATCGTGCTGATCAACGGCATCGAGGCCATCGGCATCGGCGTGACACTGACCGACCCGGAGCGCCCCGTGCCGCTGCCGATGCTCAAGGTCGACGAGCCGACGCTGACGATGAACTTCTGCGTCAACACCTCGCCGCTGGCCGGCCGCGAGGGCAAGTTCGTCACCAGCCGGCAGATCAAGGACCGGCTCGACCGCGAGCTGCAGAGCAACGTGGCGATGCGCGTGCGCGACACCGACGAGGACGGCGTGTTCGAGGTCTCCGGCCGCGGCGAGCTGCACCTGACCATCCTGCTCGAGAACATGCGCCGCGAGGGCTACGAGCTGGCGGTGAGCAAGCCGCGCGTGGTGTTCAAGGAGATCGACGGCGAGCGCCACGAGCCGATCGAGCTGGTCACCGCCGACGTGGAAGACCAGCACCAGGGCGCCGTGATGCAGGCGCTGGGCGAGCGCAAGGGCGAGCTGGTCAACATGGAGCCGGACGGCATGGGCCGGGTGCGCCTGGAGTACCGCATTCCGGCGCGCGGCCTGATCGGGTTCCAGAACGAGTTCCTGAACCTGACGCGCGGCACCGGCCTGATCAGCAACATCTTCGACGGCTACGAGCCGTTCAAGGGCGAGATCGAAGGGCGCAAGAACGGCGTGCTGATCAGCCAGGACGACGGCGAGGCCGTCACCTACGCGCTGGGCAAGCTCGACGACCGCGGCCGCATGTTCGTCAAGGCCGGCGACCCGCTGTACGAGGGCATGGTGATCGGCATCCACAGCCGCGACAACGACCTGGTGGTCAACCCGGTGCGGGCCAAGCAGCTGACCAACTTCCGCGTCTCCGGCAAGGAGGACGCGATCAAGATCACGCCGCCGATCATCCTGACGCTCGAGTATGCGGTCGAGTTCATCGCCGACGACGAGCTGGTCGAGATCACGCCCAAGAGCATCCGCATCCGCAAGCGGCACCTCAAGGAACACGAGCGCAAGCGGGCCTCGCGCGAAGCGGCATGACCCACGCCCGGGCCGTGGCGACGATGGTCGCCGTGACGCTGATGTGGAGCATCGCGGGTGTCGTGACGCGCCACCTCGAGGCGGCACGCGGCTTCGAGGTGACGTTCTGGCGCAGCGCGTTCAACGCCCTCGCGCTGGTCGTGATGCTCGGCTGGCTGCGCGGCCCGGCGGCGCTGGCCGGGGCGATCCGCTCCGGCGGACGCACGCTGTGGGTATCGGGCGTGTGCTGGTCGGTGATGTTCACCGCCTTCATGATGGCGCTGTCGCTGACCACCGTCGCCAACGTGCTGGTGACCATGGCCACTGCGCCGCTGTTCACGGCGCTGCTGGCGCGCGTCGCGCTCGGCCACCGGCTGGCGGCGCGCACCTGGGGCGCGATCGTCGTCGCCGGCATCGGCATCGCGTGGATGTACGCGCGCGAGTTCAGCGCGGGCGATCCGAGGCACCTGCTGGGCACACTGGTCGCGCTCGGCGTGCCGGTGGCCGCCGCGATCAACTGGACGGTCATCCAGCACAACCGCGGGGCCGCGCAGCAGGACATGCTGCCCGCCGTGCTGATCGGCGCGCTGATCTCCGCCGCGCTCACCCTGCCGATGGCGCTGCCCTTTGCCGCCACCGGCGGCGACCTGGCGCTGCTGGCCATGCTCGGCACCGTGCAGCTCGCGATTCCCTGCCTGCTCGCCGTGAGCGTGGCGCGCTGGCTGGCGGCGCCGGAGATCTCGCTGCTGGCGCTGCTGGAGGTGGTGTTCGGCGTGCTGTGGGCCTGGCTGGGCGCCGACGAGGCACCGTCCGGCGCGGTGCTCGCCGGGGGGGCGATGGTGCTGGGCGCGCTGGCCGCCAACGAGCTGCTGGCCCTGCGGCGCAGCGCACCGGCCGCCGCCTGACCGGGGTTTCCCCACGAGGCGGCGGCACGGCGCGCCGCATAGCATCGGCCCACGACGCGTGGGAGACGCCGATGCGACAGCTGTCCGGCCTGGACGCCAGCTTCCTGTACCTCGAGACGCCCGAGATGCCGATGCATGTCGGCGCGCTGCACCTGTTCGAGCTGCCGGCCGACTACGCCGGCGACTTCGCGGCCGACCTGCGCGAGCACATCGCCACGCGGCTGCCGCTGGTGCCCGCCTTGCGCCGCAAGCTGGCCTGGATGCCGCTGAACCTCGCCGCGCCGGCCTGGGTGGATGCCGAGCCCGACCTGGCGCAGCACATCGTCGGCATCACGCTGCCCGAGGGCAGCGGCATCGCCGAACTGCAGGCCCAGGTGGGCGCGCTGCATCCGGTGCTGCTCGAGCGCGACCGGCCGCTGTGGAAGTTCCACGTCTTCGACGGCCTCGCGCCCGGGCCCGAGGGCGAGCAGCGCCGCGCGCTCTACACCCAGCTGCACCATGCCGCGGTGGATGGCCAGGCGGCGGTGGCGCTGGCCCAGGCCATCCTGGACCTCGGCCCCGAGCCGCGCGAGATCGCGGTGCGGCCGACGCGCCAGCGCAAGGGCCAGCTCGGCCTGGCGGAGATGCTGCGCGGCGCGGTGGCGCACCAGGTGATGCAGCTCGGCGGCATCGTCAAGGCGCTGCCCGGTGCGGTGGGCACCCTGTCGCAGGTGGCCGGCGGCGCGGTGGGCGACTCGGTCTCCGGGCTGCTCGCGCGGCTGAAGGGGCGCCCGGGCGGGTCGTCGGCCCAGGGCAGCGGCCTCGCGCTCGCCCCGCGCACGCGCCTGAACGCCACCGTCTCGACCCACCGCGCCTTCGCGACGCTGAGCCTGCCGCTGGCCGCGCTCAACGCCGCGCGGCGGCGCCACGGCGCGAGCCTGAACGATGCGGTGCTGATGATCTGCAGCGGCGCGCTGCGCCGCTTCTTCACGCGCCACGGCCCGCTGCCGCGCAAGCCGATGGTGGCCGCGGTACCGATCTCGCTGCGTGCCGCCGGCGACACGGCGTCCAACAACCAGGCCTCGTTGACCCTCGTCAGCCTCGGTACGCACCTGGCCGATCCGGCGAAGCGGCTGGCCTACGTGATGGCGTCGACCGCCGCGATGAAGTCCACCGTCGGCAGCGTCAAGAACCTGCTGCCGACCGACTTTCCCTCGATGGGCGTTCCCTGGCTGATCGAGGGCCTGACCGCGGTGTACGGCCGGGCCGGGCTGGCCGAGCGCATCCCGCCGGTGGCCAACCTGGTGATCTCCAACGTGCCCGGGCCGACGGTGCCGCTGTACCTGGCCGGTGCACGCATGCTGACCAACTACCCCGCCTCGATCGTCGTGCACGGCGTGGCGCTGAACATCACGGTGCAGACCTACGACCAGTCGCTCGACATCGGGCTGATGGCCTGCGCCGAGGC
This sequence comes from Piscinibacter defluvii, assembly GCF_004011805.1. Taxonomy (GTDB): domain Bacteria; phylum Pseudomonadota; class Gammaproteobacteria; order Burkholderiales; family Burkholderiaceae_C; genus Piscinibacter; species Piscinibacter defluvii. The sequence continues at coordinate 189,948 of NZ_RCHJ01000016.1, read as the reverse complement.
GCTGCCCCAGGTGGACGAACTCGCCGCCCACCTCGAGATCGCGTTCTACGAGTTCCAGGCGCTGCCGGTGGCCGAGCGTGCCGATGTCGCCCCGGCGACACCCGTGAAGGCAGTGGCGAAGAAGGTCGCCAGGAAGGTCGCCAAGAAGGTCGCGAAGAAGGTCGCTCGGCCTAGGGCCCAGGCTCCAGCCGTGCGCGGGGCCAGCCGCTAACATCGGCCGCATGCCGACGAAGTTTCGCCGCGCACCGCGCAAGCCACCCGACCCGCGGGACCACCAGACTCTTCACGCCGAGGAGCTGCGCGCGCCGCACCTGCTGCTGATGGCCCTCGAGGGCCGCGCGCCCTGGGAGTACGCGGCGATGCTGGCCGCCACACCCTGGCTGCGCCGCCTGCCGCGCGGCGACGGCCACCCGGTGCTGGTGTTCCCGGGCCTGGGCGCCAACGACTTCACCACCGGGCCGCTGCGCCGCTTCCTGGACGAGCTCGGCTACACCACCCACCCTTGGGGCCAGGGCTTCAACTTCGGCCCGCGCAACGGCGTGCTGCAGCGCAGCCATGCCGACGTGCGCGCGCTGTTCGCGAAGCACGCACGTCCGGTCAGCCTGATCGGCTGGAGCCTGGGCGGCCTGTATGCCCGCGAGCTGGCCAAGGAACTGCCCGACCATGTGCGCTGCGTGATCACGCTGGGCACGCCCTTCACGGGCCACCCGCGCGCCACCAACGCCTGGCGCTTCTTCGAGCTGGTCAGCGGGCAGACGGTGAACGACCCCGAGCTGATCGCCCAGCTGCGCCAGGATCCGCCGGTGCCCACCACCTCGATCTGGTCGCGCACCGACGGCATCGTGTCCTGGCGCTGCAGCGTGGTGACGCCCGCGCCGCAGGCCGAGAACATCGAGGTGCACGCCAGCCATGTCGGCATGGGCATGAACCCGCTCGCGCTGTACGCGATCGCCGACCGACTCGCGCAGCCGCCGGGGCAGTGGAAGCCGTTCGAGCCGCACGGCGGGCGGCGCTGGTTCTACCGCGGCGGGCATCCGGCCGACTGATGCAGATCTCCGCCAACGGTGTCGCCCTCGAGGTGGAGGACCACGGGCCGGCGAGCGGCCCGCCGCTGCTGCTGATCATGGGCCTGGGCATGCAGCTGCTGGGCTGGCCCGATGGCTTCGTCGGCCAGCTGGTGGCGCGCGGCCTGCGCGTGATCCGCTTCGACAACCGCGACATCGGCCTGTCGCAGCGCTTCGACCACCTGGGCGTGCCCAACCTGGCCCTCGATGCCTTCCGGCATTTCACCGGGATGCGCGTGCACGCGCCCTACACCCTGGCCGACCTGGCCGACGACAGCGCCGCGCTGATCGAGGCGCTGGGCCTGGACAGCGCGCATGTGTGCGGCGCCTCGATGGGCGGCATGGTGGCGCAGCACCTGGCGGTGCGGCATCCGAAACGCGTGCGCAGCCTGACGCTCATGATGACCACCAGCGGCGCGCGCCGGCTGCCGCAGCCGCACTGGAAGCTGCAGGCCGCGATGCTCTCGCGCCCGCAGAACCCGCGCGAGTTCGACAACCTGATGGCGCATTTCACGCGCATCGCGCGGCTGATCGGCAGCCCGGGCTACCCGGCCGAGGAGCACGAGCTGCGCGAGCGCCTGGCGCGTTCGCTGAAGCGCTCGTACCGCCCGGCGGCGGTGGCGCGCCAGCTGGTCGCGATCGCCGCGGACGGCGACCGCAGCGCGTTGCTACCGCGCATCCAGGCGCCGACGCAGATCATCCACGGCCTGCAGGACCCGCTCGTGCCCGTCGAGGCGGGGCGCGACCTGGCGCGGCGCATCGCCGGCGCGCAGATCGACCTGATCGAGGGCATGGGGCACGACCTGCCCGAGCAGCTCTGGCCGCGCTTCGTGGACGACATCCTGAAGGCCGCCGCCCGCGCCTGATCAGGCCGGCAGCGGCAAGGCGCGGGTCATGAAGGCAGCGGCAAGGCGCTGGTGCACTTGATCTCGTCCATGCACACGCTCGAGCGCACGGCGGCCACGCCGGGCAGGCGCATCAGCGTGTCCATCAGGAAGCGCGACAGCGCAGGCAGGTCGCGCGCCACCACCTTCAGCACGTAGTCGAAGTCGCCGGTCACCGAGTAGCACTCCTGCACCTCGGCCAGCGTGGCGAGCTGGTCCTTGAACTTCTGCAGCTCGCGCACGTGGCTGCGCTCCATCGAGACGTGGATGAAGGCGGTGACGGTCAGGCCGAGCCGCGCGCCGTTCAGCCGCGTCTCGTAGCGGCCGATGAAACCCGCCTCCTCGAGCCGGCGGTGCCGGCGCAGGCACTGCGCGGGCGAGAGGCTGGCCGCCTGGGCCAGCTCGAGGTTGCTGGCGCGCGCATGGCCCTGCAGGTGGTCGAGGATGCGGCGGTCGATTCGATCCAGATCAAGGTCGTACAAGTTTGTCTCCTCGCAATCGCTTCCAGTGCAACGGGATTTCGCGATTGTGGGTTCACCCGGCAATCCAACGCAATGCAATTGCGCCCCCGCGCTTCTAAAGTTTCGCTTGTCCGCACACCCGTGGCGGACCCCAGATTCACGGATCCCACGAGGAGACTTTCCCGATGCAACATTGTTTCGTCCGCGGCAGCCTGGCCGCCCTGGTTCTTGCATTCGCCGGTGCCGCGCTGGCTGCCGACAAGACCGTCGCGCTGACGGCCATCGTCGAGCACCCCGCGCTGGACGCGGCCCGCGACGGCGTGAAGGACGAGCTGAAGGCCGCCGGCTACGAAGCCGGCAAGAACCTGAAGTTCGAGTACCAGAGCGCGCAGGGCAACACCGGCACCGCGGCGCAGATCGCGCGCAAGTACGTCGGGCAGAAGCCGGACGTGATCGTCGCCATCGCCACGCCGTCGGCGCAGGCGGTGGTCTCGGCGACCAAGACCATCCCCGTGGTCTACAGCGCCGTCACCGACCCGGTGGCTGCCAAGCTCGTGAAGACCTGGGACGCCTCGGGCAGCAACGTCACCGGCGTGTCCGACCTCTCGCCGCTCGCGAAGCACCTCGAGCTGATCAAGAAGGTCGTGCCCGCCGCCAAGCGCGTCGGCGTGATCTACAGCCCGGGCGAGGCGAACTCGGTGGCCATCGTCGAGGCGCTGAAGAAGGCCACGGCCGACGCCGGCCTGACGCTGGTCGAAGCCGCCGCGCCGCGCACGGTGGACGTGTCCGGCGCCGCGCAGAGCCTGGTCGGCAAGGCCGACGTGATCTACGCGCCGACCGACAACAACGTGATGTCCGCGCTCGAGGCGGTCGTGAAGGTCGCGCAGCAGGCGAAGCTGCCGCTGGTCGCAGCCGACACCGAGGCCGTCAAGCGCGGCGCGGTTGCGGCGCTCGGCCTGAACTACTACGACCTCGGCCGCCAGACCGGCAAGGTGGTGGTGCGCGTGCTCAAGGGCGAGGCGCCCGGCGCGATCCCGTCGCAGGTGAGCCAGACCTTCGAGCTGCACGTCAACCCGGCGGCGGCGCAGAAGCAGGGCGTGACGCTCTCCGACGAGCTGGTCAAGACGGCCAAGGTCGTCGTCAAGTAAGCCGCGCACGCCAGGAGGCTCGTCATGTCGCTCATCGCGTCGCTCGGCGCGCTCGAGATCGGGCTGATCTTCGGATTGGTCGCGCTCGGGGTGCTGCTCTCGTTTCGCATCGTCAATTTCCCCGACCTCACGGTCGACGGCAGCTTCCCGCTCGGCGGCGCGGTCGCCGCGACGCTGATCGTGGCGGGCTGGAACCCGTTCGCGGCCACGGCGCTGGCCGTGCTCGCGGGCGCGGGCGCCGGGGCGCTGACGGCCTTCCTCAACGTGCGGCTGAAGATCATGCAGCTGCTCGCGAGCATCCTGGTGATGATCGCGCTGTACTCGGTGAACCTGCGCGTGATGGGCAAGCCCAACGTCGCGCTGATCAGCGAGCCGACGGTGTTCGCCGCCTTCGAGGGCCTGGCCCTGCCGGAGGAGTGGCTCAAGCCGCTGGTGCTGATCGTGATCGTGCTGGCCGCCAAGCTGCTGCTGGACCTGTTCTTCGCCTCCGAGGCGGGCCTGGCGATGCGCGCCACCGGCGGCAACCCGCGCATGGCGCGGGCGCAGGGCATCTCGACTGACGCGCAGACCATCCTCGGCCTGGCGCTCTCGAACGCGCTCGTGGCGCTGGCCGGCGCGCTCTTCGCCCAGTCGCAGGGCGGGGCGGACATCTCGATGGGCGTGGGCACCATCGTCATCGGCCTGGCCGCCGTGATCATCGGCGAGACGCTGCTGCCCACGCGCTACCTGGTGATCACCACGCTCGCCTGCGTGCTCGGCGCGGTGCTGTACCGCTTCTTCATCGCCGCCGCGCTGAACACCGACAGCCTGGGCCTGCAGGCGCAGGACCTGAACCTCGTCACCGCCGTGCTGGTTGCCCTGGCGCTGCTGGTGCCCGCGTGGAAACGCAAGCTGCTGGCCGGGCTGCCGAAGCGCCGCGCCGTCGCCATGCCCGTGCAGAAGGAGGCCCGCTGATGCTGCGCGCCCGCCAACTCGAGATGACCTTCAACCCGGGCACCCCGATCGAGAACCGCGTGCTGCGCGGCCTCGACCTGGAGATCCCGACCGGCCAGTTCGTCACCGTGATCGGCTCCAACGGCGCCGGCAAGTCGACCTTCCTGAACGCCGTCAGCGGCGACCTGATCGTCGACGCCGGCACGATCGAGATCGACGGCCGCGACGTGACCCGCGTCCCCGCGGCGCAGCGCGCCGGGCTCGTCGCCCGCGTGTTCCAGGACCCGATGGCCGGCACCTGCGAGAGCCTGACGATCGAGGAGAACATGGCGCTGGCCTGGCGCCGCGGCGAGGGCCGCGGCCTGCGCTTCAGCGTCGACAAGGCAACGCGCGAGCTGTTCCGCGACAAGCTGGCCATGCTCCGGCTCGGCCTGGAGAACCGGCTGGCCGACCGCATCGGCCTGCTGTCCGGCGGCCAGCGCCAGGCGGTGAGCCTGCTGATGGCCTCGCTCAAGCCTTCGCGCATCCTGCTGCTGGACGAGCACACCGCGGCGCTGGACCCGAAGACCGCCGCCTTCGTGCTGGAGCTGACCGCGCGCATCGTCGAGGGCGCGAAGCTGACCGCGATGATGGTCACGCACTCGATGCGCCAGGCGCTGGACTTCGGCAGCCGCACCGTAATGCTGCACGAGGGCCGCGTGATCCTCGACGTGGCCGGCCCGCAGCGGCGCGGCATGAGCGTCGAGGACCTGCTGCACATGTTCGAGAAGACCCGCGGCGAAGTGCTGGACGACGACAAGCTCCTGCTCGCCTGAACCGAATCGATTGACGAGAATCCGATGAAAGAACTGCTGACCCGTTTCGAAGCCCAGGCCCCCGAGATCGTGTTCGAATGGCACGACAGCGAAACGCCCGCGAAGGGCTGGGTGGTGATCAACTCGCTGCGTGGCGGCGCCGCCGGCGGCGGCACGCGCATGCGCAAGGGGCTGGACCGCCGCGAGGTGGAATCGCTCGCCAAGACCATGGAAGTGAAGTTCTCCGTCTCCGGCCCGGCCATCGGCGGTGCCAAGTCGGGCATCGACTTCGACCCGGCCGACCCGCGCAAGGACGGCGTGCTGCGCCGCTGGTACAAGGCCGTCACGCCGCTGCTCAAGACCTACTACGGCACCGGCGGCGACCTGAACGTCGACGAGGTGCACGAGGTGATCCCGATCACCGAGAGCTACGGCCTGTGGCACCCGCAGGAGGGCGTGGTCAACGGCCACTTCCAGCCCAGCGAGAGCGAGCGCATCCAGAAGGTCGGCCAGCTGCGCCTGGGCGTGGCCAAGGTCGTCGAGGACCCGCGTTACACGCCTGATCAGCACAGGAAGTACCTGGTGGCCGACCTGATCACCGGCTGGGGCGTGGCCGAATCGGTGCGCCACTGCTACCGGCTCTACGGCGGCGCGCTCGCCGGCAAGCGGGTCATCGTCCAGGGCTGGGGCAACGTCGGCTCGGCCGCGGCCTACTACCTGGCGCAGGAAGGCGCCAGGATCGTCGGCATCGTCGACCGCGACGGGGGCCTGCTGAACGCCGAAGGCTTCTCCTTCGACGAGGTGCGCGCGCTGTTCCTCGCCAAGCAGGGCAACCGGCTGCACGCGCCGGACCTGCTGAGCGCGGCCGAGGTGCAGCAGCGCGTGTGGGACATCGGTGCCGAGGTCTTCCTGCCCTGCGCCGCCTCGCGCCTGGTGACGCGCGAGCAGGTCGAGCGGCTGGTGGCCGGCGGGCTGGAGGTCGTCTCCAGCGGTGCCAACGTGCCGTTCGCCGACCACGAGATCTTCTACGGCCCGACCTACGAACACGCCGACCGCCAGGTGGCCGTGATCCCTGACTTCATCGCCAACTGCGGCATGGCGCGTGCCTTCGCCTTCCTGATGCAGCGCGAGCCGGAGATGTCCGACGAGGCCATCTTCGGCGACGTTTCTGCCACCATCGCGTCTGCGCTGCAGCGCTGCCATGCCCGCTCGGGCGCGCCGCGCGGCATCGCCAGCACCGCCTTCGAGATCGCCCTCGACCAACTCGTGCGCTGAAAGGAACCCACCATGGCTGACCTGTTCGACAACCCGATGGGCCTCGCCGGCTTCGAGTTCGTGGAGTTCGCCTCGCCGACGCCCGGCGTGCTCGAGCCGCTGTTCGAGAAGATGGGCTTCGAGCTGGTGGCGCGCCACCGCTCCAAGCAGGTGCTGCTGTACCGGCAGGGCGAGATCAACTTCGTCGTCAACAACGAGCCGCGCAGCCAGGCGGCCTACTTCGCCGCCGAGCATGGGCCGAGCGCCTGCGGCCTGGCCTTCCGGGTGCGCGACGCCCACCAGGCCTACGCCCGCGCGCTCGAGCTCGGCGCGCAGCCGATCGACATCCCGACCGGGCCGATGGAGCTGCGCCTGCCGGCCATCAAGGGCATCGGCGGGGCGCCGCTGTACCTGATCGACCGCTACGAGAGCGGCCGCTCGATCTACGACATCGACTTCGAATGGGTCGGCGGGGCGGAGCGCCACCCGGTGGGCCACGGCCTGAAGCTGATCGACCACCTGACGCACAACGTCTACCGCGGCCGCATGGGCTACTGGGCGGCGTTCTACGAGAAGCTGTTCAACTTCCGCGAGATCCGCTACTTCGACATCCAGGGCGAGTACACCGGACTGACCAGCAAGGCGATGACCGCGCCGGACGGCAAGATCCGCATCCCGCTGAACGAGGAATCCAAGAAGGGCAGCGGCCAGATCGAGGAATTCCTGATGCAGTTCAACGGGGAGGGCATCCAGCATGTCGCGCTGCTGACCGACGACATCTTCAAGACGGTCGATGCGCTGCAGCTGGCCGGCATCCCGCTGATGAGCGCGCCCAACGACGTCTACTACGAGATGCTCGACGAGCGCCTGCCCGGCCACGGCCAGGCGGCGAAGGAGCTGCAGACCCGCGGCATCCTGCTCGACGGAACCACGGCCGGCGGCAAGCCGCGCCTGCTGCTGCAGATCTTCTCCGGCACGCTGCTCGGCCCGGTGTTCTTCGAGTTCATCCAGCGCCAGGGCGACGAGGGTTTCGGGGAAGGCAACTTCCGCGCCCTGTTCGAATCCATCGAGCGCGACCAGATCCGCCGTGGCGTGCTGGAGACCGCATGAAGATCGAGAAGATCCACCACGTGGCGTACCGCTGCAAGGACGCCAAGGAAACCGTCGAGTGGTACGGCAGGATGCTGAAGATGGACTTCGTGCTCGCCATCGCCGAGGACCTGGTGCCCTCGACCAAGGAGCCGGACCCGTACATGCACGTGTTCCTCGACGCCGGCGGCGGCAACGTGCTGGCCTTCTTCGAGCTGCCGACCAGGCCGCCGATGGGGCGCGACCCGAACACGCCGGAGTGGGTGCAGCACATCGCCTTCCGCGTGAAGGACCGCGCCGAGCTGCTCGAGTTCAAGGCCCACCTGGAGGCCAACGGGGTGAACGTGCTGGGTGTCACCGACCATGGCGCCTTCCACTCGATCTACTTCTTCGACCCGAACGGCCACCGCGTCGAACTGGCCTGCCCGGATCCGGACGAGGCGGCGATGCTCGAGCGCATGGACGAGGTGAAGTGGAAGATGCTCGAGGACTGGAGCAAGACCAAGCGCGCGCCCAAGCACGCCGCGTTCATCCACCAGCGGGAGTTCTCGTGAGGCTCGACGAGACGCATGACCCGGCGCTGCGCAGCTGGGTCGACGGGGCCAACGACGAGTCGAATGACTTCCCGGTGCAGAACCTGCCGTTCGGCCGGTTCCGGCGCGATGCGGCCGAGCCCTGGCGCCTGGGCGTGGCGATCGGCGACCGCGTGCTCGACCTGGCCGCTGCCGGCCTGGTCGACCACGCCGACATGAACCGCCTGATGGCCGAGGGCCCGGCCTACCGCCGCGCGTTGCGCAGCGCGCTGAGCCTCGGCCTGCGCCACGGCAGCCACGAACGGGCGCGCTTCGCCGAGGCGCTGGTGGCGGCGGACCAGGTCGAGCTGGGCGTGCCCTGCACGATCGGCGACTACACGGACTTCTACACCGGCATCCACCACGCCACGACGGTGGGCTCGCTGTTCCGGCCCGACAACCCGCTGCTGCCCAACTACAAGTGGGTGCCGATCGGCTACCACGGCCGGGGCTCCTCGATCGTCGCCAGCGGCACCCCGTTCCGCCGGCCCCTGGGCCAGCTGAAGGCCGCCGATGCCGAGGCCCCGGTGCTCGCGCCGAGCGCGCGGCTCGACTACGAGCTCGAGCTCGGCGTCTGGGTCGGCGGCGGCAATGCGCTGGGCGAGCCGGTGGACATCACCGGGGCCGAGGACCAGGTGTTCGGCCTCGGCCTGCTGAACGACTGGAGTTCGCGCGACGTGCAGGCCTGGGAGTACCAGCCGCTCGGGCCGTTTCTCTCGAAGAGCTTCGCCACCACGGTGTCGCCCTGGATCGTCACGCTCGAGGCGCTGGCGCCGTTCCGCGCGCCCTTTGTGCGGCCGGCGGGTGATCCGCAGCCCTTGCCCTACCTGGACGCACCGGCCGTTCGCGAGGCCGGCATGTTCGACATCCAGCTCGAGGTCTGGCTGCAGACCGCGGCGATGCGCGAGGCCGGCCGCGCACCCGAGCGGCTGAGCGTCTCGAATTTCCGCGACGCCTACTGGGCCGTGGCCCAGCTCGTCGCGCACCACACCGTCAACGGCTGCAACCTCGCCGCGGGCGACCTGCTCGGCAGCGGCACGATCTCCGGGCCGGCGCCGGAGCAGGGCGGTTCGCTGCTCGAGCTGACGAAGGGCGGCAAGCAGCCGATCACGCTTGCGAGCGGCGACCAGCGCAGTTTCCTCGAGGACGGCGACACGGTGTTCCTCAAGGCCTTCTGCGAGCGCCCCGGCGCCTGCCGCATCGGCTTCGGCGAGTGCCGCGGCACGGTGCTGCCCACGCGCGCCTGACACCCCGGCGGGCCGGCGCGCCCGCCGGCACCCCCCATCGGTACCCCGCTTGAGTCGGCGCAACGAGCCGCCTCGGCGTGTGCGTGATGCTGTGGCCAGCATCACCGGAGCACCGAGGGGATCTCATGAGCGTCTACCTGTACAGCCAGCTGCCGAGCGGCCTGACCCTCAACTGGCGACCCGAGCTCGACCTGCTGCGCTTCGACGACCCGGCGTTGTCGGCGGCCAGCCTGAACGTCGGGCGCAGCGCCGACGGGCGCAGCATCGTCATCACCGATGCGCTCGGCAAGACCATCACCCTGGCGAACGCGGCGCTGCACCAGTTCGACCTGTCCCACCTGGTGTTCGCCGACGGCTCGCGGCTGCTGACGCCCTCGTTGGACAACAGCTTCAGTGCCGACCTGCTGGGCGGCAGCGGCAACGACCTGCTGCTCGGCGCGGCGCCCGCGCAGGGCCTCGCGCTGGCCTCGATCAGCACCACTGGCCAGGCGGCCAACAGCGGGTCGACCTACGCCTCGATGTCCGGGGACGGCCGCCTGGTGGCCTTCTTCTCGACGGCCACCAACCTGGTCGGTTCGGACACCAACTTCGCCAACGACATCTTCGTCAGGGACCTGGTGAGCGGGCAGACCATCCGCGTCTCGACCAATTCGGCGGGCGTGGAGGCCAATGGCGGTTCCAGCGAGGCCAGCCTGTCGATGAACGGGCGCTACGTCGTCTTCTACAGCATCGCGACCAACCTGGTGAGCGGGGACACGAACGGGGTCGGCGACGTGTTCGTCAAGGATCTGCAGACCGGGCAGACCACCCGCGCGTCGACCGGCTTGGCCGGCGAGGAGGCGAACGGCAGTTGCTTCGACACGACGATCTCCGCCGACGGCCACTTCGTGCTGTTCACCAGCAGCGCGAGCAGCCTGGTGGCCGGCGACGGGAACGGCACCAACGACGTGTTCCTGAAAGACCTGCAGACCGGCAGCATGACGCTGCTGTCGCGCAGCAACGCCGCCGTGGGCGATCTGGCGTCCGGCAACGCCGCGATCTCGGCCGATGGCCGCGTGGTCGCGTTCGACAGCGCCGCGACCAACCTGATCGCGGGCGACACCAACGGCGTCGGCGACATCTTCGTGCGCAACCTGGTCACCGGATCGCTGCAGCGCGCCTCGACCGACGCGGCGGGCCTGCAGGGCAACGGCACGAGCCTCAATGCGTCGCTCTCGGCCGACGGCCGCTACGTCTGCTTCGAGAGCAGCGCGAACAACCTGGTGGCCGGCGACACCAACGGCAGCTCCGACGTGTTCGTCAAGGACCTGGTCAGCGGCGCCGTCACCCTCGTCTCGCAGCGCGCCGACGGCACGCTCGGGTCCAGCTTCTCGGGCAACGCGACCCTCTCCGCCGACGGCCGCTACGTCGCCTTCTACAGCGCGGCCGGCAACCTGGTCGACACCGACCACAACGGCTGGTACGACGTGTTCGTCAAGGACCTGCGCACCGGCGACATCGAGCGCCTGGGCGTGGCGCCGGACGGCAGCTCCGGCACGCCGACGATCATGACCTTCAGCTGGCACCCGGAGTTCTCGGCCGACGGCTCGACCATCAGCTTCACCTCCCCCTCGCGCAGCCTGCTGCCGGGCGACCCGACCAACGGCGTGCAGGTCTACACCGTGGCGAACCCGCTGTTCGGCGCCACGCTGGCCGGCGGCGCGGGCAACGACGTCTACCAGGTGCAGCGCAGCGGCGACGTGATCGTCGAGGCGGCCGGCGCGGGCGTGGACACCGTGCGCAGCTCGGTCAGCCTGCGGCTCGCGGACAACGTCGAGAACCTCGTGCTGACCGGCAGCGCCTCGATCGATGCCACCGGCAACAGCGGCGCCAACGTGCTGAGCGGCAACGCCGGCGACAACCGGCTCGACGGGCAGGGCGGCGCCGACACCGCCTCCTACTCGGGGGCGGCGGGGGCGGTGGTCGTCGACCTGGACAACGGCGATGCGCAGGACACCGGCGGAGCGGGCGTCGACACGCTGGTGTCGATCGAGCACCTGGTCGGCAGCACCTTCGGCGACACCCTGCTCGGCAACGCCGCGGCGAACCGGCTCGACGGTGGCGCCGGGGACGACCTGCTGATCGGTGCCGCCGGCAACGACACCTACACCGTCGACCACGGTGACGACCAGATCGTCGAGGCGGGCGGCGGCGGCACGGACACCGTGCGCAGCAGCGTCAGCTGGACGCTGGGAGCCGAGCTGGAGAACCTGACGCTGCTCGGCACGGCGAACCTGAACGCCACCGGCAACGCCGTCGGCAACGTGCTGACCGGCAACCGCGGCAACAACGTGCTCAGCGGTGGCGGCGGCGTCGACACGGCGAGCTACGCCGGCGCGCTGGCCGGCGTCAAGGTGGGCCTCGACAAGACCGGCCCGCAGAGCACCGGCGGTGCCGGTGTCGACACGCTGGTCTCGATCGAGAACCTGACCGGCAGCGGCCGTGCGGACACCCTGCACGGCAACGGCGGCACCAACGTGCTCGACGGCGGCGACGGCACCGACACGCTGAGCTACGCGCGTGCCGCGGGCGCCGTCACCGTGAGCCTGGCCACGGAGGCGGCCCAGGCCACCGGCGGTGCCGGCACCGACACCGTGCTGCAGTTCGAGAACCTGACGGGCAGCGCCTTCGACGACCTGCTGACCGGCAGCGTCGGCGGCAACCTGATCGATGGCGGGCTCGGCGCCGACACGATGCGCGGCGGCGCGGGCAACGACAGCTACGTCGTGCAGGACGCAGGCGACCGGACGATCGAAGCCGCGGGCAACGGCACCGACACGGTGCTCTCCGGCATCAACTGGACCCTGGCCGCCGACGTGGAGAACCTGACGCTGACCGGCAGCGCCAACATCAACGGCACGGGCAACACCCAGGCCAACCTGCTGACGGGCAACACCGGCGCCAACGTGCTCGACGGCAGCGGTGGCACCGACACGGTCAGCTATGCCGCGATGACCGGTTCGGTCACCGTGAACCTCGCCACCGGCCTGGCCACCGGCGCGGGCGGCAGCGATTCGCTGATCTCGATCGAGAACGCCGTCGGCGGTGCGGGGGACGACGCGTTGAGCGGGAACGTGGGCGCGAACGTGCTGACCGGCGGCGCCGGCGCCGACACGCTGGCGGGTGCGGGTGGTGCCGACCTGTTCGTCTTCAACAGCCTGGCCGGCGCCGACACGGTCACCGATCTGGCGAGCGGCAGCGACCGCGTGCGCATCAGCCAGTCCGGGCTGCGCATCGGCGATGGCGACAGCGTCGTCGAGGGCGGGGCAGTCGTGGCCGGGCCGGGCGGCTTCACGTCCGCCGCGGAGTTGGTCATCGTCACCAACGACATCGCGGGGGCCATCACCACGAGCGCGGCCGCGGCGGCGATCGGCAACGCCGTCGGCAACTACGCCTTCGGTGCGACCGCCTTGTTCGTGGTCGACAACGGCAGCGACACGGCGCTGTACCGCTTCAGCTCCAGCGCGGCGGACAACCATGTGTCCGCCAGCGAGCTGAGCCTGGTGGCCACGCTGAGCGGCACGGCGAGCACGACGCTGGCGGACTACCTGTTCGGCGCCTGAGCCTCAGCGCGGGCCCAGCGTCTGCACCGCCAGCGCGTGCAGCGCATCGACGGCCGGGTTGCGCCGCGAGGCCTTGCTGCGCAGCACGGCGACCTCCATGCTGCCGAGCGGCGGCAGGCCGTGGCGCTCGCCCAGCACCTCCAGCCCGGGCGGCACGCTGCAGCGCGTCAGCACCGCGACCGCGAGCCCGCTCTCGACCGCGGCCAGCTGCCCGGCCAGGCTGGAACTGTTGTAGACCACGCGGTAGGGCCGGCCGAGCGCCGCCAGCGCCTGCGCCGCGTCGCGCCGCGCCAGCGAGCCGGCCTCGTACATCGCCACCGGCAGCGGCTCGCGCCGCCAGGCCTCGAAGGCCGGCGCGCCGACCCACACCAGCGGCTCGTGGAACAGCAGCGTGCCGAGCCTGGCGCGCGGGCGCGAGACCAGCGCCAGGTCCAGCTCGTCGCGCTGCACGCGTGGCACCAGCACGGTCGACTGCTCGCAGTCCAGCTCGATCTCCACGCCGGCGTGGCGCGCCGCGAAGGTCTTCAGCACCGGGGTGAGGTAACGCGCGGCGTAGTCGTCCGGCACGCCCAGCCGCACCCGCCCCGACAGGGCCCGACCCGAGATCGCCCGCAGCGCCTCGGCATGGTCGGCCAGCAGCCGCCGCGCGTGCGGCAGCAGCTCGCGCCCGGTGTCGGTGAGCTCGAGGTGGCGCGGCCCGCGCGAGAGCACCGGCCGGCCCACCGCCTCCTCGAGCTTGAGGATCTGCATGCTGACCGCCGACTGCGAGCGGTGCACCAGCGGTGCGGCCGCGGTCAGCGAACCGCTGTCGACCACGGCGACGAAGGCGCGCAGCCAGTCGAGCTGCAGGTCGGAGGAGGGCATGGCTGCCGCGAGAATGTTTCGAGAATCGAATGATAGCGTGTCGATCTATCCGCTTTACGCCGACCCCAGCCGCACCGACCATCGAGGCATGTCCACCATCGCAACGACCTTGCCACGGCCCGTGCCGGCCCCGCACGGCGCACTGCTGCTGGGTGCGGCCGGGGTCCTGCTCGGCACCATCGGCCTGTTCCTGGAGCGTGCCGGCGCCCATCCGCTGACGGCCGTGTGGTTCCGCAGCGTGTTCGGCCTGCTGGCGCTGAGCGGCTGGATGCTGGCGACCCGGCGCTTCGGCGAGCTGCGGCTGGCGCCCCGCACGCTGGCCGCGGCACTGGCCGCCGGTGCGCTGATGGTGGCCAGCTGGGCGTTGTTCTTCGCGGCGCTCGAGCACACCGGCATCGCGGTGGCGACCGTGGTGGTGCACGTGCAGCCGTTCTGGGTGATGGCCCTCGGTGCGCTGTTCCTGCACGAGCGCATCACGCTGCGGCAGGGCCTGGCGGCCGGCGTGGCGCTGCTCGGGCTCGCGCTGGCCTCGGGCCTGGCGGCCTCGGCACAGGGCACGGCGCACACCGGCACGCTGCTCGGCGTCGCGCTGTGCCTGGCCAGCTCGCTCTGTTATGCCGGCGTGACGCTGTTCGCCCGCCGTGCCCAGGGCGCCAGCCCGCTGGTGCTGGCCTGGTGGCAATGTGCCGTCGGCACGCTGGCGCTGGCCTGGTGGCCGATGCTGCACGGCTGGCCCGCGGCGGCGGCCTGGGGCTGGCTGGCCGCCCTGGGCGTCGTGCACACCGGGCTGGCCTACGTGCTCTGGTATGCCGGCGTCGTGCGCGTGTCCGCCGGGCGGCTGGCGACCCTGCAGTTCGTCTACCCGGCGACGGCCGTGCTGGTCGACGCGCTGGTCTTCGGCCGCCCGCTCGATGCCCTGCAATGGGGCGGCGTGCTGCTCATGGGCCTCGGCCTGCTGACGGCACGGCGCCCGGACCACTGAGCACCCCACGGACCGGACCGGTCTTTCTCGACGCCACTGCGGGCCCGGGTTATGGTGCGGCACGCAGTCACCATCAGGGAGAGCCGAATGGCCATCGTGAACTACCTCGGGCTGGCAGACATGTCCGAGCTGATGGCCTACACGGCCGCGGACTCGGTCTTCTTCGTCAGCGCGACCGAGATCCGCATCGGCTCGCCCACCTCGTACGACCGCTACATCGGCACCGGCATCACGGTGGTGAACGGGGTGGTCACGGCCGGCACCATCACGGCCTTCGAAGGGGCGATCGAGGGCGGGCAGGTGCGCGACCTGCAGATCCTGCAGCTCAACCTCTCGGCAGCGACGGTCTACGGGCTGCTCGCGAGCCGTTCCGGCGCGGAACTGAAGTCGCTCGCGCTGGCCGGCTTCGACAGCATCACCGGGCGCAACGGCGCCGACCTGCTGTACGGCTACGGCGGCAACGACATGTTCAACGCCGGCCTGGGGGCCGACACCATGGTCGGCGGCGCGGGCTCGGACAGCTACACCGTCATGGACGCCGGCGACCGCGTGGTCGAGACCGACGCCGCGCTCGCCACGGGCGGGTCCGACACGGTGTACAGCCTGCTGGCCTCCTACACCCTGCCCAGCAACGTCGAGAACGGCTGGATCTTCTCGGTCGGCACCGCCGGCATGACCGGCAACGGCCTGGCCAACCTCATTGTCGCCGGTCGGGGCAACAACCGCATCGACGGCGGCGCCGGCAGCGACACGGTGCGCTACGACGAGGTCGACGACCAGGGTGTCACGGTGCGGCTGGACACCGAGGCGGCCCAGGCCACCGGCAGCTCGGGCACGGACACGCTGATCTCGATCGAGAACCTGGTCGGCACGCCGAATGCCGACCGGCTGACCGGCAACGCCGGGGCGAACCGGCTGGAAGGCGGCGCCGGCAACGACACGCTCGACGGCCTGGCCGGCGTCGACCGGATGGTCGGCGGCGACGGGAACGACCAGTACCAGGTGCGCAATGCCGGCGACCTGGTGATCGAGGCCGCGGGGCAGGGCACCGGCACCGACACGGTGATCAGCAGCGTGTACTCGTACACCCTCGCGGCCAACGTGGAAGTGGGCCGGATCGCCGGCGCCGCGGACATCCACCTGACCGGCAATGCCGGGGCCAACCGGCTGTATTCCGGGGCCGGCTCGAACATCATCGACGGCGGCGCCGGCACCGACGTGGTCGACTACTCGTTCGCCACTGCGGGCGTGCGGGTCAACCTGGGCCGCACCACGATGCAGAACACCTGGGGCTCGGGCGCCGACACGCTCATCCGCATCGAGGGCGTGCGCGGTTCGGCGTACTCGGACAACCTCGTCGGCAACGGCGGTGCCAACACCCTCCAGGGGCAAGGCGGGGACGACGTGCTCGCGGGCGGGCGCGGCAACGACATCCTCAGCGGCGGCAGCGGGCTGGACCACTTCCGCTTCACCACCCTGCCGGACCCGGTCTCCAACGTCGACCGCATCACCGACTGGTCGTCGCCGGCCGACACCATCGAACTCGACAACGCCGTCTTCACGGCGATCCTCAGCGACGGGGCCCTGCCCGCCGCGGCCTTCCGTGTGTGGACGGCGACCGACCGGACGCTGGACAGCACCGACCGCGTCATCTTCGACAGTTTCGGCGGCGGTCTCTACTACGACGCGGACGGCTCCGGCTTCGACGCCGTGCTGCTGAAGATCGCGCAGCTGGACTGGGTCGCGGTGCCGCCGACGATGACCGCCGCCGACATCACGATCATCTGAGCGTGACGGCGCCCGGGGCGGCGGGCGCGCGCCGCCCCGGGTCACTCAGACCGGCGCCGAGAGCTGGTCGCGCAGCGGCAGGCGGCGGATGCGCTTGCCCGTGGCGGCATGGATCGCGTTCATCAGCGCCGGGGCGATCACCGGCACCCCGGGTTCGCCGACCCCGCCCAGCGGCGCGTCGTACGAGCCCGAGTCGACGAAGTGCACCACGATGCGCCGCGGCGCGGCGTTCATGCGCATGATCTCGTACTGGTGGAAGTTGTCCTGCTGCGCGCGGCCGTTCTTGAACGTGATCTCGCTGACCAGCGCCTGGCTCAGCCCCATCACGCAGGCGCCCTCGAGCTGCGAGCGCACGCGGTCGGGATTGATGGTCGTGCCGCAGTCCACCGCGATGTCCACGCGCGGCACGATCACCTCGCCGCGCGGCGTGACCGTCACCTCCACCACTGCGGCCAGGTAGCTGACGAAGCTGTAGTGCGCCGCCAGCCCCAGCCCCTGGCCGGCCGGCAGCTTGCGTCCCCAGCCCGCCTCCTGCGTGACGCGCTCGATCACCTTGCGCAGCCGGCCGGTGTCGATCGGGTAGCGCTCGGGCGACTCGCCGTGGTTCCACGGCTCGCCGAGCTTGACCGGGTCGAGCTTGCGGTCCGGCCCGAGCAGCGCGAGCAGGAAGTCGCGGTGGTCCTTGCCCTGCGCCGCCGCGATCTCGGCGATGAAGGACTGCGCCGCGAAGGCATGCTGGATGTTGTTCACCGAACGCAGCCAGCCGATGCGGGTGTGCGCCACGGCCTCGGGGTTCTCGATGCGGATGTTCGGGATCTGGTAGGGCATGCCGGTCAGACCCAGGCCGAGCTCGAACTCCGCCAGCACCTTCGGATCGGGCGCGAAGATCGACACGATGGTCGGCTCGGCGGCGCGGTGCAGCCAGGCCACCACCTTGCCGCTCGCATCGAGCCCGGCCTCGAGGTGCTGCGCGGTGACGGTGTGGAAGTAGTCGTTGTGCAGGTCGTCCTCGCGCGTCCAGGTCAGCTTGACGGGCTGGCCGCCCATCTCCTTGCTGACCAGCGCCGCCTCGACGACGAAGTCGGCCTTGGACTTGCGGCCGAAGCCGCCACCCAGCAGCGTGACGTTGACCTTCACCTGCTCGGGCTTGAGGCCCAGGCGCTTGGCGACGCGGTCGCGCGCGGCCTGCGGCGACTGGCTCGGTGCCCATACCTCGCAGGCGCCGCGGACGATGCGCGCCGTCGCGGCCGGGCACTCCATCGTGGCGTGCGCGTAGTGCGGCACGTAGAAATCGGCCTCGAGCCGCTTCGCCGCGCCGGCCAACGCCGCATAGGCGTCGCCCTCGTTGCGCACCACCTTGCCGCCGGGTTTCTTCACCGCGGCCTCGAGCTCGGTGCGGAAGGCCTCGGAGTCGTAGCTGCCGTGCGGGCCGTCGTCCCACTCGATCTTCAAGGCGTTGCGGCCCTTGATCGCGGCCCAGGTGTCCTTGCCGACCACCACCACGCCGCCCACCGGCATGAACTCCGAGGGCGGCGGCGTGCCCTCGAGCGCGAACACCTTGACGACACCCGGCACCTTCAGCGCCTCGGCGGCGTCGAAGCCCTTCAGCTTGCCGCCGAGCACCGGCGGGCGCGCGATGACGGCGTACAGCATGCCGGGCAGGCGGGTGTCGATGCCGAACTTCGAGCGGCCGTCGACGATCACCGGCCCGTCGGTCAGCGCCGGGTCGTTCTTGCCGATGTAGCGGAAGGCCGACGGGTCCTTCAGCTTGAGCGCCTCGCGCGGCGGCACCTCGAGCCTGGCTGCGGCGGCGGCCAGCGCGCCGTAGCCGAGGCGCCGGCCGCTCGGCGCGTGCACCACCTCGTGGTTGCGCGCCTGCACCTCGGCGACCGGCACTTTCCACTGCGCGGCCGCGGCCTGCTCGAGCATCTGGCGTGCGGCCGCGCCGCAGCGGCGCAGCGGCTCGAACCAGTGGCGCGTGCTGCGCGAGCCGTCGGTGTCCTGGTTGCCGTAGGTCGGCTCGTCGCCCGGCGCCTGGGCCACGCGCACGCGCCGGTAGTCGGCCTCCAGTTCGTCGGCCACGATGCGCGGCAGGCTGGTGCGCACACCCTGGCCCATCTCCGAGCGGGCCACGACGATCGTGACCGTGCCGTCCGGCGTGATCGAGACGAACAGCTTCGGGCTGTCGCGCAGGCCGTGGGGCATGGCGTCGCCGCCGTACTTCTTCGGTTCCTCGGCGGCGCGGCCCGCGCCGGGCAGGCCGATGCCGAGCACCAGGCCGGCCAGCGGGGCGGTCTGCAGGAAACGGCGACGGCTGGTCGCGGTAGAGCCGTGGCCGGCCCGGATCAGGGCGTGCAGGTCCATCATGCCTCCTTGATGCCGGCCGCGACCTTGATCGCGCTGCGGATGCGGGTGTAGGTGCCGCAGCGGCACAGGTTGCCGCTCATCGCCCCGTCGATCTCGGCGTCGCTGGGCTTGGGGTTGGACGCCAGCAGCGCCGCGGCGCTCATGATCTGCCCGGCCTGGCAGTAGCCGCACTGCGGCACGCCGATCGCGAGCCAGGCGTTCTGCACCGCCTTGCCGACGCGCGTGGTGCCGATGCCTTCGATGGTGGTGATCTTCTTGCCCAGCGCCGCGGAGAGCGGCGTCTGGCAGCCACGCACCGGCGTGCCGTCGAGGTGGATCGTGCAGGCGCCGCAGTGGGCGCCGCCGCAGCCGAACTTGGTGCCGGTCAGGCCGAGGTGGTCGCGCAGCACCCAGAGCAGGGGTGTGTCGCCCGGTGCGTCGACGTTCATCGACTTGCCGTTGATCTGCAGGCTCGCCATCGATGCTTCTCCTCGAGTGACCGCGCCGCCGCTGGTTCGGGCCCCGCGGAGCGCGCAGGGTACTCCCCGGACGCCCGTTGCCGGCACGGTCATGCCTTGACCCTCCGTGCGACGAGGTCGAAGCGAGGACAATCGCGGCACGCCCGATCGACTTGCCCGTTCACCCCTTGTCTTCCGCTCCCTTGCCCAGCCTCTGGCGCCTCAGCGTCGCGCCGATGATGGATCGTTGCGAAAGCGCAGCATTGGCGCGGCCTGGCCGGTAGGCGTGTGCTGGGCGTGTGCAAGGCCAAGAATCGGACAGTGATCGAACAGACTGAGGCAACGCATGCTCTTCAACGATGACGAACGGGACCTGCGTATTCAGTTCGGCGACATGGTCACGGACGCTGAGGGGCGCGATTGCATGGTCGGGTTGACGCATGAGGAGTCGGTGTTCCTCGTGCAGCACAAGCGAGACTTCGCCAAGGGCAATCGCCATCACGGGGAGGCCAAGCGTCGGGCGGTCGAGCTGGTGCGAAAGCACGAGGCTGCGCGCATAGCACGCCTCGGCGAGGTTCACGCTCAAACGTCGGATGCCGTTGATCGAGCAAGAGGGAAGGGCTGACGCCATTCGTGCACGCGCGCGCACGTGCAGCGCGTGCAGTGACGCGTGGGCCACGCGTCCCGCTCGCGTGAGCCGATCGGCTGGAAGACAGGGAAAGCCGAGGCTCGGCCCGGTTGCCATGGGGGCCAAGCCTGGGGCTTCGTCCAGATGGGAGGGGGCCGTGTAGACGCTTGAGCGTCTCGCGTGCGTCTACAGCGGGCGTCTACCAAGCGTCTACGTGAGCCAAGTTGGCCGCTTCCTCGAAACTCAGTTCTTGCGCAGAAACTCGGCACCGGCTGAATCTCAGCGCCGAGGAAAAACTCTCTGCGTGTGGCCAGGCTCGGTCTAGGTCGAGGCCTCGCCGAATGCTCGCGAGTACCCCCCGTGCGTCACGCGGTGGCGCGCCAGCCATCCGCATCCATGCGTGCGGAGCCCGCTCGAGCCAGGCGCTTCAGCGCGCGATCGATGGATGACTTCGGTCGGCCCGTCGCTGCGGCGATGGTGCGAACGCTGCCCGTGCCGAGCTGCTGCAGCTGCGCGAGCAGTGCCTCGTCGTCGAGCGCGGTGCGTGGTTCCGGCGGCAGCGCTTCCTCAGGCTCGCCGGCCGGCTCGGTAGTGATCACCACACGGCAACGCTCCGCAGGCCAGCTCACAGCCGGCGCGGCGAAGGTTCCCAGGAGCATTGCAATCGCGAAAGGCCACGGGTCCATGCCCGGATGGTACGGACCGCGTCTCGCCCCTGCAGCGCAAAGCGGGACAGTCAGCCGCGACGCGCGAGCGCAGGCTGCAGGCCGAATCGCGACTTCATCGCGCTGTACGTGCTGCCGCCTCGCGCGATGCGGCGATCTACCTCGGCCACCGCGGCATCGATGATCACGCGCACGCCACCGTCCCCGGTCGGCTCGGTCTGCACGTCCGCGCCATGGTTCTCGATCACCACCTGCACCGGCCGGCCGCCAGCGGCCCCGCCGTTCGCTCGGTGGCGCGGGTCATCGCGCCGGATGACCTCTTCTCCCCTGCGCAGGATCGCGGGCACTTCGTCAGGCATCAGGCCACCGATGCCGCCGGAGTGGTAGCGCTTCGCACCAGCGAACACCGAGGCGGGCACGCGCGCGGCGCGGCCGCCGGCGCCGGCTACTCCGCCATCGTGGAAGAAGTAGGACAGCGCATCGGGCGACAGGCCCTCGAGCCCGCTGCCACCTGGTGAGGCGAAGCCGGCGAACGATGCGAAGCCGGAGGCGGCCTGCTGTCCGCCGATCGCCGCGAGAGCTGCAGCGGCCGCGCCGGCTGCCTGAGTCAGCGCCGCGAGTGCACCGGTCGACGTCGTCACCGCGCCCGTGTTCGTCGCAATCGCGGCTGTCTGCGATGCCGTCGCAGAGTCCGCGCCGGCGCCCGGCAGCAGGCCGCGGAACGACGTGCGCAGGGACTCGGCGAGTGGCTCCTCGATAAGCACGCGCACCGCGATGCCCTGCCCGATGCGGCCGATGTCCGTCAGGAGGTCCCGGAACTTCCCGCCCTCGGTCAGCGCTCGGCCGAAGGCACCGGCCAAGCCATCCGCTAGCGAGTCTGCACCGGTGCGCAGTTGCTCGAGCTGGGCCGCCACGCGCGTGCGTTCGGACAGTTCCCGCCGCAGGCGGAGTTCTTCCTCGAGCAGGCGCAGGTTCCGCTCACCGCCGGCCGACTCGGCTTCGCTCGCGTCACGAGCCCGGGCGATGGCCAGGGCGGTCCGCTCGGTCGCGATCGCCTCCTCGAGGCGCGCGATGCGCAGGCGGTCGACCTGGTCGGCTGTGAGTCCGATCACCTCGATCTGCTCACGCAATGAGGCGTTCGCGGACAGGCGCGCCTCGGCCTGGCGGTCGAGCGCCTCGGACGACTCGCGCTCTGACTTCGCGAGCGCCTCAGCGGCCGCGCGCTGGTCCCGCCGCTGCTCGATCGTGGCAGCCGTGGTGAGGTACTGCTCGAGCGACGCGGCGGCCGCGCGCTTCTGCGCGTCCGACAGCGCCACCTCGGCACCGGCCAGCTTCTGCACGATGCCCAACGCGAACTGCTGGGCGCTGCTGAGCTTCTCGCCGCCGGCGAGCTCGGCCTCGGCCTCGCTGCGCTTGCCGGCGATGCTGGTCTGCAGGTCGGCATAGAACCTCGCCGCCGCTTCGGCTGCCTTGCCCTGGCGCTCGAGTTCGCCGAGGTCGGGAAGGGAGGGCTTCACCGCTTCCGGGTTCACAAAGCCCCGGCCGCCGCCGGCGCTGCCGTCGGTCAGGCGCAGGTACTTCGCACGAGCCGCGGCGATCGCCTCGGTTCGCTGCGCGATCTGCGCCTCGACCTGCTCGAGCTCGGCCGCGAGCGGGCTTGTAGGCGAGATGCGGACCACGGTGCGCAGCCGCTTGGCCTGCGCCTCAAGGTCCGCGAGGTCGGACTTGAGCCGACCAAGTGCCTTGCCTTCGTAGTAGGCGGAGCCGAGCCCGATCAGCTCGCCGATCGCGTCGCCAGCACCGCGGATGCCGCCGGTGTTGTAGCCCTTCAGCACCTCGGCCAGCGCCGGCGCGAGCTTCAGTGTCAGGGCGCGTGCCGCGTCCTCCGTCTGCGCCCGGAGCGTCGACAAGGCCTTGGTGTAGGCCTCCGCTGCCTCCGCCTGGTCGCGCGTGAGCGTGGCGGTCAGCTTCGTCTGCCCGGCCAGGTCCTTCAGGAAGTCGGCGGATTCCTTCGTGGCGCGGCCGAGCAGCACCTGCTGTAATCGTCCCTTGTTCGCGTCGTCGGCATACCTTGCGATCGCCACTGCGATCTGGCGCACCGCCTCGGCCGGGTCCTGCCGGCGCAGCTCGGCTGCGTCGAGCCCGAGGGCCTTCAGCGCGCGGCCGGCGCCGCTGTCCGGTGCAGCCTCGAGCGCCTTGTTCACCTGGAGCACCAGCTGCTGCAGATCGGAGAACCCGAACCCGGAGCGACGCGCGATCGCGTCGAGTGCGGACAGGTTCTCGATGCTTGAGCCGCTCGCGGCGCTGAGCCCATTCAGCGCGTCGACCGCGCGCAGGGAGCCGTCGAGAAAGACAGTCAGACCGCCGGCGGCAGCAGTCCACAGCAGAGGGCCCAGATAGGCGCCGGCTCGCGTCGCGGCGTTCACTGCCTGCTGACGCTTCTCGGCATCCTCGAGGCGCCTGATGTAGCCCGCGGCCGCGTCGCTCACCCCGAGCTGCGCCGCACGTTGCGCGAGCAGTGCCGAGCGCGCGAGCGTGGCCTTGTCGACGGTGCGCTCGAGCGAGGCGAGGAAGCGCTTCTGTGCCGCGTTCGTCACCTCGGCAGCAGCGGCCATCTTCTGCTGGTCGCCCGCGACAACGCGGGTCGCACGATTCGACGCGGCCTCGAACTGTGCGAGGCCCATGGTGAGCAGAACTTCCAGTTTCGCGAGCGGCATCAAGTCCCCTTGAATGGTTGCCGGCCGCGCGGGTCATGAAGCGCCCCGCCGCCGGCTGTCGCGGTTTGTTCCTCGCCGGGGCCACTCACGACTAACGCCCCGCCGGCGAAGTGCCGGGGCCGATCAATGGACGGCGCCGCCCTCGAGCTGATGCTCGAGGCGCTCCAACGTGAGGCGCTGCTGCTCGAGCAGCGCATCGCAATAGGCGTCGACCTGGCGATGCGCGGCCGCGCGGTGTGCCTCAATCTCGCGCGTGTATTGCGCGCGCAGTTCATCGACGGAGACGGTCGCAGGTTCGTCGATGGTCGAGGGCATCACATTTCCTTGGTCACGTGGCGAGCCAGCCAGTCCTTCGCCGGCGGGGACGTGGGCGCATCGCTCGGCGCGGTGCGCGAGGCCAGCTGCCCCACCTGCCACATTTGCTGCTGCATGAAGGGCTGATCGCCGCCGCGCACCGGTGGCAGGTTCTCTGCGGCCCGTGCCTCGTTCGGCGAGAGAATCCCGGCGCCGACCAGCTTCGCCGCCGTCTCCGCGCGGGACAGCGGGTCCATGCGCAGAAGCGCCGAGGTGTCGAGCTCGATCCGCATGTTCGGCGGCAGCTCGAGCGCCTCGGCCATCAGCAGCTCGATTGCGGTGATCGCCGGCTGCAGCGCCTGGCCGAGGTAGTCGTTCTGAAGCTGCGCGATGTTGTTGAAGCTCGGCAGCGGACCCACGCCCACCTTGTAGCCGGGTATCTTGAACACGCGACAGCAATCCTCGCCAGTCCATCGGAGCTGCTCAATCAGCTGCGCATCGTGCGCGGGCATCGCAAGGGGCTCGTACTTCAGCCCGGAGCCAGTCACCAAGAGGCGGCCAATGAAGCCGCCGGCGAACTTGTCTTCGAAGTCGCGCTTCAGGCGCTCCGCGGTCTCGTCAGGGATGTTGCCCTCTGCGGTCAGATGCCCGCCTGGCTGGCTCGCGTTCGCGAAGAAGGTGCAGGACTGCTCTTGGATCCTGCGGCCGAACGTGCCACTCGCCGCCGCTGCGGACAACGCGGACAAGCCGATCAGGGGATGAAAGAAGCAGTGCGTTCGATCGTGCGCAATCTCGCTCGCGGGCACGAGGATCGGCTCTTCGATCGCCGCGTGAACGTCGCGATTGAGCTGGTAGTAGACGCCACCGTCGGGGGTCAACTTCACCGCCACGAGTTCGGGGCTGAGCAGATGAAGGCGCCCGACGGCACCATCTTCGCGTCGCTCCTTCAGAAGGTACACGTTCCCCCACATGAGGCGCGACGTGACCCAGCTCTCGAGGAACTGACCCCAGGTGTAGAACGGGTGCGGCTTGCGCACCAGGCGCGACAGGCGCGAGTCGTCGTCGACCTCGACCCAAGTCCCGCTCGGTTGCCTGATCTGCAGCATCGGCCGCATGCGTCCGATGTCGCCTGCGACCAGAGACATGCACGCGAAGATTGAACCGAAGCGCAGCAGCTGTGCCTTCGGGTCCTCTGCGACGATGCCCCGCTGCCAAGCGCCGGCGAACGGCTCGACGATCGTGTGCCATCCGCCCCTCGCACGGTCGGGGTACGTGAGCCCCGAGGCTCGAGGCTCGGCCGCCGCCTTGCGCGTGAAACTCAGCTCGAACCGACCGACTGCGAGGCGCATCAGTAGGCGACGCCCGAGATGTAGGCCGTGAAACCGGCGCGTGCGACGGACCAGTTCATGTACCGCTGCGCCGCGATGGCGATTGCACCGACCTGCCACAGACTCACCACCGAGGCACCGGTGCCGGCGCCAGCATCGTTGGTCGGGGCGTCGTCCATCTGCACCGCGCCGCGTGTCGAAACGTCGACGCGAGCCTGGCCATCGTCCGCGAAGTTGACGCCGGCCGGGTCGAGCAAGCCAATGGTCGTCTCCGCCGGGGACCCGGCCTCGGGCACCGAGGCCGAGACCTGCACCTCCATGCCCGCGATCGTCCCGCCGTCAACGCGCATGGCCGGGTAGGCCCGCGCACCGCTCGCGTCGCGCAGGAAGGCGAGATAGGCGGCCGTCCGAGCGCTCATGACCCACGTCGCGCCACGCAGAGTGCTGCCGGCCACCAGCAGCAACCCGCAGAGCCTCCGCAGATCCTCGTCGATCGACCCAACGTCGCTGCCCGACGAAGGGATCGACGCTGCGCCGTAGAACACCGATGCCGGCGTCGCATCGTCGCCGGCGTTCGTCGGGTCGGCGAACGCAAGGTCGGTCGCCGGTGCGAGCGCGGCGGCGACATCGTTGGAGATGATCGCGTCCGAAGACGGGTCGCTGTGCTTGGCGATCTCGTCCGTCTGGAACGCGATCGCTGCAACCCGCTTCGGCATGAGGCGGTTCGCAGCGGCGTCGAGGTCCAGGCGACTCGCGGGGATCGCCGCGCCTTCCTCGACCCACCGGCCTTGCGCACCGCCCGCCTGCCGGATCGACTTGACGCCGAATGGCACGCGCCGCATGCGGCTCTCGAGCCGTCCGACGATCGTCAGCGGCCGGACCAGCTCGACCAGGTCGCTGCTGATCGGCCCGAGCACCGAAGCCAATTCCGCGAGAGAGTGCGCCGTGACGGCGCTCTTGAGGATGCCCGCGATCTGCGCGGAGTCGGACCAACTGCGGCCCATCGCGTATGCGGCGGACGCCGCCCTGTCGCCTTGGCCGGCAGCGAGCGCTTTGACGTAGTGCGCGAGGGTTGTGCCTCTGCGGGCTTCGAGTCGGGTCATCGTGACGTTCGGAGTTCGGACGGTCGAGACTGTGGCGCGCCGAGCCGTCTCCTGTCCTCATCCGGATGAGCCTCCTGCTGCAGCTCGGCCCAGAGAACGGCGGGCGTCGCGCGTGATGACCGCGGCGCCGCGACCTTCAGGTGAACGCGCACCAGGTCCCCGCCGTCTGCGAGCCAACTCGCAAGCGCGCTGCCGACAAACACCTGCGCTGGGTCGCCGCTCGTCAACATCGCCTCGGCCGCCCGGGCAATGTCGCGGACCCGCTCCTTTCGCTCGGCCCGCGCCCGCTCACGGCACAGCTCAGACGCGAGCGCGTCAGGCAGTTGTGACCGTCCGAACGGGTCGAGCGGCAGACTCATGCGGCCGCGACCCCGAAAAAATCCGCGCACCGAACTGACACCGTGTGCGCGACGGACCCCGCTCGGTCACGCGCGGCCGGCCGCCGAATGCTTGAGCTCACCCCCCCGGGATGCATCCTCATGGCGCTGCACCTCCGACCGGAGGCAGGGGAGATGGCAACTCTAGAAGTTGTGCTGAATCGGCACTAAGCGAGGCGCCAAAACCGGCTCCTACAGGTGCTGTTTCAGCACCTAGCGGTGTGGTCCTTTGTGCTGATTCGGCACCTGTAGCGCGGGCTCTTTGTGCTGATTCGGCACCAAGCGGCGCGCTTCTTCGATAGGCGCCTCGAGGGAACTGAGACGCGGGAAGGTCCATGTCGGGACACCAATCGAGGGCCCACCAAGTGCACGCGTACCAAGCGGCGGTCGATGGGAAGCGGCCGATGCGGGTCTCAACCATCAAGACCTCGGCAGCCAGAAGCTCGCGCTTGGCGTTGATGAGCGAGTGCTTGCCGCGCCAGCCGCGCTCTTCGGTCATGAACGACCATGAGCACAACAACTTGCCGTTGTTGTCGCCGCGATACTGCGAGCTAACGTCGAGCAGCAGGGCACGTGCTGAGTGCCCGAGCGCTACATAGGATGGGCAAGTTAGGACCGCGCGAGGGATAGCGATGAAGTCGCCGGCGTCGCGGGAGCCGCCCTTGCTGTATCGGCGCTTCGCCAAGCCTCACCCCGCGCGGCGCGCTTGCTTGGCCAGCTCCTGCACAAAGCCGCGGGCCGCCGGGCCGGTGAGTTCGCCATCGTTGCGCAGGATTGCGACGAGGGCGTCGAAGGCGACGGACAGCGGTGCACCAGCGTTGATCCGCTCGGCAACCTCCTGGGCGAGCAAGGCGCCCGCAGCAAGGCGGGCGACGGCCTCGATGTCCAACTCGAAGCCGCCGCTCACAGCGCGTCCCTCGCTGCAGTGTTCTCGTCGCGCTCGCGGGCCGCCGTCTCGATGAATCGCTGCACCAGCCTCATCGGGTACAGGATGCGGGTACCGACCCTAACGAAGCCGGGGCCGCGACCGCGCTTTCTCCAAGTCGCGGCGGTTAGACGCGTGATCCGTGCGAGGAGCAAGAACTGATCCTCGGTCATGCAATCAAGCCGAGCGGCAAGCTGCCGCAATTGCTCGCCGTCTTCAGCAACGGGGATGTCGTTGGGCTGCACCGGGTATCGCCGGTGCTCAAACCGGCGCGCAGTTGGGGTGCGGCAGTTGTATGGGTCAGACGCTGGCGCGGAGCGGCACGGCTCGCAGCGAAACGAAAGCTTGCCGGCTTACTTTCGCTTTTCGATCTGTCCCAACTCTTCGAGTCGTTTCAGGTGCGTGCGGACCTGCGCCGACGTCCTATCGATGCGGCGGGCGATGATGCTCGCGGCGTCTCGGCCGCGCTTCGAGTCCGGCAGGGCGAGGTACTCTGCCAAGACTTCAGCGCGCGTCCTGTCGCCCGCTTCGCTCTTGAGTCTGCCGCGGGCTGCTTGGGCCTCCGCTTGAGCCTTCAGCACGGCCACCTGCCGCACCTGCGCGAGCAGCTGCCGCTCGACTTCGGCCAGTGGCACGCGCTCGAAACGCTCTGCGCCAGGTTCGCCGAAGGTGTACTGCACGTACGGGACAGGAGGCCTCGGCTTCAAGATGGCCAAGACCTCGGCCGCCAGGTCTCCCGACCTTGCGTCGCGCCGAGGCTTGGTTGTCGACATGCGCTCAGACGAGCGGCTGCAGCTCTTGGATCACCTCGTTCACGCGATCCTCGGCGAGCCCGACCAGTCGGCGCACGCGGCCGGCCTGTTCGTCGGTGACGGGCTCACCGGGTGCGCTGACGCTGCGAGCCGCCTGCAGCGCCGCAAGGGCGTCGAAGAGACGGTCGACGCCATAGTGGGCAGCATCCTTCAGTTCGGGCGCTGCTACGATCGTTTCAGCCATGGTGGCTCCTTTGGGGGGCGGTTGTGGTCAGAGGCCCGCCGGCGCGCTACCGCCGCGCGGGCCTCGTCTTGCTGCCTTCCGGGCAGCCGCGGGCATCGGCACGACCGTGCCGGTGTTCTTGGCGACGGCCGCGTGAACGTCGGCCGGCTTGATGTTCGTGTACCTGCGCAGCTGGGCCCAGGTCCGGTGCCCGGTCAGCAGCGCCACGCGCGGGATGTCGAGCCCCATGCGGAACAGGTCCGCAGTCGCGCGGTGCCGCAGGTCGTGGAAGTGCAGGTCCTTGATGCCGAGCGCCTGGCAGGCGCGCGTGAAGGCGGTAGAGACTGAGGCCGCGCGGTACGGGAACACTGAGCCGGTCGAGCGCTCCTTGAGGATCGGCGCGACGATGGCCCACGCATCGGGCAGCAGCGGCACCTCTTGATCGTTGCCGAGCTTCTCGCGAGGGTCCTTGCGGTCACGGATCACCACCGTGCGCGCGATGACGTTGATGTCCTCGAGCTGGATCCGGGTGATCTCTTCCTGCCGCATGGCCGTGGCGAGCGCGAAGCGGCACAGCGTCGCCATCGGAATGCGCTGGCGGTCGTTCTCTTCCCAGTGCGCGTACAGGCGGGCCAGCTCGACGTCGGTCGGCTCCCGATCGCGCTCGACGCTGCGTGTGCGTAGTCCGCGGTAGGGAAGGTCTCGGCGAGCGTCGAGCGCGAGCTCGACAGGCAGGTCGAGACGGCGCGCGTGCCGACCCCACTTGAGCACCGCCGAGACCGTCGATAGGTCCGCGGCGATCGTGACCCCGCCGGCGCCGGCTTTCACGCGGCGGTCGACGAAGTCGCGGAAGGTGAGGGCGGACAGCGCGGCGAGCTTCGTCTTGCCGAGCTGGTCGGCCTTGAGCATGTCGAGCGTGGCGGCCTTCGTCTTGCCCGGCTCGCGAGGATGCAGCTCGAGGTAGCGGTCGATCAGGTCGGCCAGCGTCGCCGCGCCAGGTGGTGGCGCGTAGCCCTTGACCTTCACGAGCTGTGCCTGCGTCTCCATGGTCCGCGCCCAGTCCTCCGCGTCTCGCTTGCGATCGAAGGTCGCGGCCTTGTAGGTGCCGCCGCGCCGAACCTGCACGCGCCAGCGGCCGCTGGGTAGCTGTGAGAATGTGGGCATGGTGTGCGTCTCGTGTGCGGCGGTTTGTGTCTGTCCCGTCGCCCATTTAACCACCGCATGTGCACCTCGTGTGCACCGTTTCGTGCACACGGGCCATTTCTGTTACGACTTCAAGAGAGAAAACGCTTGTGAATCAATCACATAGCGCATGGCGCCTGAGCGTGGCGCCGATGATGGACTGGACCGACCGCCACTGCCGCTACTTCCACCGCCTCATCACGCGGGGCACGCGGCTCTACACCGAGATGGTGACCACCGGCGCGCTGCTGCATGGCGACGTGCCGAGGCATCTCGACCACGACGAGGCCGAGCACCCGCTCGCGCTGCAGCTCGGCGGCAGCGAACCGGCCGACCTGGCGCAGGCGGCGCGGCTCGGCGAGCGCTGGGGCTACGACGAGATCAACCTGAACTGCGGCTGCCCGAGCGAGCGTGTGCAGCGTGGTGCCTTCGGCGCCTGCCTTATGGCCGAGCCGGCGCTGGTGGCCGATGGCGTGAAGGCGATGCGCGATGTGGTGACTGTTCCCGTGACGGTGAAGCACCGCATCGGCATCGACCGCGGCGAGGACTACGGTTTCGTGCGCGATTTCGTCGGCACGGTGGCCGCGGCCGGCTGCGCCGTGTTCATCGTGCATGCCCGCAATGCCTGGCTGCAGGGGCTGAGCCCGAAGCAGAACCGCGAGATCCCGCCGCTGCGCTACGAGGTGGTGCGGCGGCTCAAGCAGGACTTCCCGGCGCTGACCGTGGTGCTCAACGGCGGCATCACCAGCGACGCGCAGATCGCCGAGCAGCTGCAGTCGCTCGACGGCGTGATGGTCGGCCGCGAGGCCTACCACCACCCCTGGCTGATGGCCGACTGGGACGCGCGCTTCCTCGCTGCCGAACCCGAGCCGCGTTCGCGCGAGTCGGTCGAGGCGGCGATGGTCGAGTACATGGAGCGCATGCAGCGCGAGGGCGAGCCCTGGCCGCGCGCGGCGCGCCACATGCTGGGCCTGTGGAACGGGCAGCCGGGCGCGCGGCGCTGGCGCCAGGTGTGGTCGGACCACCGCCTGAAGGAGCAGCCGCCCGCGGTGGTGGCCGGCCTCGCGGCGCAGGCGCGGCGCCATCCGGCGCCGGACTCCGCGCCCGAGGCGCTCGGCGCGTCCACGCCGGGTTGAGGACGGCGTCAGCGTACCGGCGCGGGCGGCGCGGCGGCGGTCATCGCCTGCCGGGCCCGCGCGATGTCGGCGGCGATGTCCGCCAGGTCGGGTGATCCGTCGGGCTGCTCGGGCTCGAGCCGGGCGCGGGCGATGTTCAGTGCCTCGTGGGCGTCGTGCGCCCGGCCGGCGGCCAGCAGCGCGCGGCCGAGGCTGTGCCGGCTTGCCGATGCATGGCGGGGCGAGCCGCCGTCGAAGTGCGCCGCCGTGGCGCTCAGCAGCTCCAGCGCCTGCGCATGCCGGCCCTGCGCGCTGCGCAGCTGGCCCAGGCGCCAGCGGTAGACGGCCCGCACATGGGCATCGTCGCCGAGCTGCGGGGCGAGCGCGTCGAGCACCGCCTCGGCCGCGTCGACGCGCCCCAGCGCGAGCAGCATGTCGGCCTCGCCGCAGCGCGCGAGCAGCGCGACCGGGTGCTGCGGGCTGGCGAGTTCCCGGTGCATCGCGGCGGCGGCGCGGAACTGGACCAGCGCGTCCGCCGGTCGGCGCGCGGCCGCCAGCACGACCCCCAGGTTGTAGGCGGTGTTCGCGATCTCCGGGTTGGGTCGGCCGTCGCTCTGCGCGCGCGTCAGGCGCAGCGCTTCCTGCCATTCGGCCGCCGCGCCGGACGGGTCGCCGGCCAGCAGCAGCGCCGTGCCGATCTCGCGCAGCGCCACGGCGACGGCGTGGTGCCCCTCGCCGGAGAGCCGGGTGCGCTCGCGCACGATGGCCCGCATCTCGGCCACGCCGGCGGCACGGTCACCTTCGGCGATCTGTGCGCTGGCGTGCACGCGTCGGGCGTCCAGTGCCTGGTCGGTGGGCCGGTCGCCGAAGGCCGCCAGCGCCAGCGCACGGGCGCGCTGTGCCGGCGCGAGCATGCCCGGCCGGCCGAGCCCCCGCAGTCGGTTGCACAGGGCCACCAGCGCATCGATCACCGGCAGCGTGTCTCCGGTGCGCGCCGCATGGGCCTCGGCCTCCTGCAGCGCCTGCTCGGCCAGCGCCAGTGCCCGCGTGGTGTCGCCCCGGTCCTTGACGAGTTCGGACTGCGCGATCAGCACCTTGCTCAGCGCGGCCGACTCGCCGCGCGCCCGCCGACCGCGTTCCGCGTCGTCGAGCGCGGCCTGCGCGGCGGCCAGTTCACCGAGCAGGACGGCGCTCCAGCCGAGGGCGAGCTGGGCGTCGAGCCGCGCCGGCTCGAGCGGACCCAGCTGCCGGGTGGCGAGCGCGGCGGCCTCGCGCAGCACTTCGAACGAGCTCGGGTAGTCGCCCACCGCCCGCAGGCTGTTGCCGATCGTGGTGCGCAGCTCGACCTGCGTGGCGGCATCGCGGACCGGCGTGGCCTCGAGCCGCGCGCGCGCCTGGCGCAGCAGTTCGACGGCCGTGACCGCGCGCCCCGCGCCGCCGTAGGGGCTGGCATCCTCGAAGATCGACACCACGAAGCGCTTCACCTCTTCGGCCCGCGCGCCCTGGGCCCTTGCGCTGCGCGCCTCCTCGGCGGCGATGCGGGCCTGCCACAGCGCGGCCGCGCTGCCCGCCAGCAGGGCGGCCGCGACGGCGCCGGCCGCCCCCACCGCGAGGCGGTTGCGCCGCACGGCCTTGCGCAGCCGGTAGGTCCAGGCGGCCGGGCGGGCCTGCACCGGCCGGCCGTCCAGGTGGCGGCGCAGGTCGTCGGCGAAGGCGTCGGCGGTCGGGTAGCGCTCGGCGGGCGCCTTGGCGAGCGCCTTCAGCACGATGGTGTCGAGGTCGCCGGCGAGCGCGCGGGCGAGCGCCTTGCGCGTGCCGCCGCGCTGCGCGGCCGCGCGCTCGTCGATCGCCTCGCTCGGGCGCACCGGTTCGGCGCCGAGCACGGCCTGCTCCCACTGCGCCGCCGAGCGCAGGTCGACGCGGTACGGCGCCGCGCCCGCCAGCAGGCGGTGCAGGACCACACCGAGCGAGTAGAGATCGCTGGCCGTGCCGAGCGGCTCGCCGCGGACCTGCTCGGGGCTGGCGTACTCCGGCGTCAAGGGGCGGCCGCTCACGCGGGTCAGCTCGGTCTCGGGCGCGTCCGGGCCGGCCAGCAGCTTGGCGATGCCGAAGTCGAGCAGCCGCACCTGACCCGCGGCGTCGACCAGGATGTTGGACGGCTTGAGATCGCGGTGGATCACCAGGTTCGCGTGCGCGTACTGGAGCGCCTCCAGCACCTGGACGAACAGCGCCAGGCGCGCGCGCAGGCCGAGCCGGCGTGCGTCGGCGTGGGCGTCGATCGGGTCGCCCTCGACCAGCTCGAGCGCGAGGTAGGGCAGTCCGTCCGCGTCCAGCCCGGCGTCGTAGAGCCGGGCGATGTGCGGATGCTCCAGGCGCGCGAGGATGTCGCGTTCGCGCAGGAAGCGCGCCGCCAGTTCCGGGCGCAGGCGGTGCACCAGCGGCAGCTTGAGCGCCACCCTGCGCTCGAAGGCGCCGTCGGCCCGCTCGGCCAGCCAGACGGTGCCCATGCCGCCGCGCCCGAGCTCCGCGATCAGGCGGTAGGGGCCGATGCGCGCGCCCGGCGCGGGACCGGCGCCCGCGCCGGGCGCGGCGTCCAGGCGCGGCAGCGTGGCGAGGAACGGGCCGTGCTCGACCTCGGCATAGTTCGCGAGCAAGGTGCGCAGCGTGTCGCGCAGCGCCGCATCGACCTTGAGCGCCTCGAGCCAGCGTGGCCGTTCGCCGGGCGGCAGCGCGAGCGCCTCGTCGAGCAGCGCGCTCAGCGCGGGCCAGCGGTGCGTCAGGGCGTGCAGCGCGACCATGGGTTCCCCGCAACGGGTGCGGGGCATGGTAGCGCGTCAGCCGTCGCGCCGTGTCCCCGGCCAGGTGGCCAGCACCACGCCGGCCAGCGCGAGCGCGAACGCTGCCGCCTGCGCGGTGCTGAAGCGCTCGCCGAGGAACAGCACGCCCACCGCCGCGGCGCTGACCGGCAGCATCACCGTGAACACGCCGGCCGAGGCCGCCGGCACATGCTTCAACCCAGTCATCCACAGCCAGACCGTCACCATGCTGGCGGCGAGCGAGTAGAACAGCAGCAGCCACCAGTGCGACAGGGCGACCGCACCGAAGTCGAACGACAGCGCCTGCCACAGCCCGAAGGGCGTGACGAGCGCCAGGCCCCACAGGTTGATCAGCGCGCTGATGCGCTTGGGCGACACCTGCCCGGTGAGCTTCTTGCCGATCACCACGTAGCTCGCCTCGCAGGTGACGGCGCCCAGCAGCAGCAGGTTGCCCCACAGCGAGCCGGGTGCATCGCCGGCCGCCTTGCTGGCCGACACCAGCGCGATGCCGCCCACCGCGCAGGCGATGCCGGCCAGCACGCGCGGCGCGATGCGCTCGCGCAGGAACAGCCACGACAGCAGCGCCACCACGCCCGGCAGCGCCGCCATGATGACGCCGGCCGCCAGCGCCGAGGTCAGCGCGACGCCGAACAGCATGCACACCGAGAACAGGAAGTTGCCGAAGAAGGATTCGAGAAAGAGCAGGCCGCGGTCGTGGCGCGACAGCGGTGCCTCGCCCGGCGCACGTCTCACCCAGCCCGCCATGGCCACGGCCGCGATGCCGAAGCGCAGCCAGGCGAGCAGGAACACCGGGAAGATCAGCACCAGCCACTTCGACAGGCCGACGTAGCTGCCCACCAGCGCCATGCTGGCAGCCAGGCAGCCGTACGAGACCCAGGGCAGGTGAGCGTGGGCCGGCGGCGCCTCAGAAGCGCTCGCCATAGCGGCGCAGCTCCCAGTCGCTCACGTGGCGGGCGTACTCGTCCCATTCGGCGCGGCGCGCGGCGAGGAACTCGCGCGTCAGCAGCGGCCCGAGGGCTGCCGTGAGCACCGCATCGTTCTCCAGCGCCGTGGCGGCCTCGGCCAGGTTCTGCGGCAGCGGCACGATGCCGCGTTCGCGCAGCCGCGCGGGCGGGGCCTCGAACAGGTCGTCCTCGGCGGCGGGGCCGGGGTCGAGCTGGCGCTCCAGGCCGTCCAGCCCGGCGGCGATCAGGCCGGCGGTGGCGAGATACGGATTGGCCGCGGCATCCGGCAGGCGCCACTCGAAACGGCCGGGCAGGGTGCGGACCAGCGCGGTGCGGTTGTTCGGCCCGTGCGAGACCGAGGCCGGCGCCCAGCTCGTGCCGCTGAGCGATTCACCGACCACCAGGCGCTTGTACGAATTGACCGTGGGCGCGGCGAGCGCAGCCAGCCCGGCCGAATGCAACAGCACGCCGGCGACGAAGTGGCGCAGCGTGGCCGCATCGTCGAACAGGCAGCGTGTGCCCTGCCACAGCGACACGTGGAAATGCATGCCGCTGCCCGGCTGGTTGGCGAAGGGCTTGGGCATCATCGAGAACACGAGGCCGTGTCGTTCGGCGATGGCCTGCGCGCCGAGCTTGAACAGCATCAGCGCGTCGGCGCTGGCCAGCGCGTCGGCATGGCGGAAGTTCAGCTCGTACTGGCCGTGGGCATCCTCGTGGTCGACCTGGAACACGTCGAGGCCGCAGGCCTGCAGCCCGCTGGCCAGCTCGTGCAGCAGGGTGGCGCGGCGCGGCAGGCTCTTCAGGTCGTAGGAGGGCTTGTCGAGGCGATCGTGTTCGTCGGCGGGCACGAGCCGGCCCTCGGGCGTGCGTCGCAGCAGGAAGAACTCGGGTTCGATGCCGGTCTGCAGGCTCCAGCCGCGCTCGGCCAGGCGCGCGAGCTGGCGCCGCAGCACCTGGCGCGGGCAGGCCTCGAAGGGCGCTGCGTCGACGAAGCCGTCGCACACCACGCGTGCGTACCCCGGCATCCACGGCAGCGCCACCGCGGTGGCAGCATCGCCGCGGCCGTAGTACTCCGAGCGCGGGCCCATGCGCGGCAGCCCGGTGCCGGCGATCGAGGGGCCCGAGAAGCCGGCGCCGGTGGCCAGCAGGGTCGGCCATTCCGCCAGCGGCACGAACTTGCCCTTGGCGACGCCGTTCAGGTCGGTGAACTGCGCGATCAGCGTGTGCACGCCCTGCGCGGCGAGGCGCTGCCGGATCTCCTCGCTCACGAACGCGCCGCCCGCAGCGCCGCGCGCAGGATCTGCATCGCCTCGTCGAACACCGTGTCCTCGATGGTGAGCGGGAACAGGAAACGCAGCACGTTCGCATCCACGCCGCAGGTCAGCAGGATCAGGCCCTGCTGCAGGGCATGCGCCTGCACGCGCTTGGTGAAGTCGGCGTCGGGCGAGCCGTCGGCGCGGCGGAACTCGCAGGCCACCATCGCACCCAGGCCGCGCACGTCGGCGATGGCCGGCACCTCGGCGCGCATCGCCTCGAGCACGACCTTGAGCCGGTCGCCCAGGCGCTGGCCGCGCGCGGGCAGCTGCTCCTCGTGCATCACGTCGATCACCGCATGCGCCGCGGCGACGGCCAGCGGGTTGCCGGCGTAGGTGCCGCCGAGGCCGCCGGGTGCCGGCGCGTCCATGATCTCCGCCTTGCCGGTGACGGCCGACAGCGGCACGCCGCCGGCCAGGCTCTTGGCGATGGTCATCAGGTCGGGGATCACGCCGAACTGCTCCATCGCGAACATCGTGCCGGTGCGGCCGAAGCCGGTCTGGATCTCGTCGGCGATCATCACGATGCCGTGTTCGTCGCAGAGCTCGCGGATCCAGCGCACCGCCTCGGGCTGGATGACGTTGAAGCCGCCTTCGCCCTGCACCGGCTCGAACACGATCGCGGCCACGCGCGCGGGCTCGATGTCGGCCTTGAAGAGGTGATGAACCGCCTTCTTCACTTCCGCGAGGCTGGCGCAGTGGCAGGGGAAGGGCGCGTGGTAGACCTCGGCCGGGAAGGGCCCGAAGCCGGCCTTGTAGGGCGCCACCTTGCCGGTCAGCGACACCGCGAACAGGCTGCGGCCGTGGAACGCGCCGGAGAAGGCGATCACGCCCGAGCGCCGGGTGGCGTAGCGGGCGATCTTGATCGCGTTCTCGATGGCTTCGGCGCCGGTCGAGAAGAACGCGGTCTTCTTGGCATGCGTGCCGGGCGTCAGCGCATTGAGCTTCTCGGCCAGCGCGACGTAGCCCTCGTAGGGCACCACCTGCCAGCAGGTGTGGGTGAAGCGCTTGAGCTGCTCCTCGATCGCGGCGATCACCTTCGGGTGGCCGTGGCCGGTGTTCATCACCGCGATGCCGCCGGCGAAGTCGATGTAGCGCCGGCCTTCGACGTCCCACAGCTCGGCGTTCTTCGCCCGGTCGGCGAAGAACGTGCCCATCACGCCCACGCCGCGTGCGGTGGCGGCGGCCTTGCGGGCCTGCAGTTGCTCGTTCAGCGAATGGTTCATGTCACGCTCCCCGGGCCGCGTCGATGCGGATCCACGTGGTCTTCAGCTCGGTGTACTTGTCGAAGGCGTGCAGGCTCTTGTCGCGCCCGTTGCCGCTCTGCTTGTAGCCGCCGAAGGGCACGGTGATGTCGTCCTCGTCGTACTGGTTCACGTGCACGGTGCCGGCGCGGAGCTGACGCGCGACGCGGTGCGCGCGGTTGATGTTGTCGCTCCAGACGCTCGCCTGCAGGCCGTAGCTGGAGTCGTTGGCGAGGTGGACCGCCTCGGCCTCGCTGTCGAAGCGGATCACGCTCATCACCGGGCCGAAGATCTCCTCGCGGGCGATCTTCATGTCGTTGCGCACGCCGGCGAACACGGTCGGCTCGACGTAGTAGCCGCCGGTCTCGGTGCGCGCCGCGGCGCCGCCGGCGACCACGGCCGCACCCTCGCTGCGCCCGGCCTCGATGTAGCCGAGCACGGTGCGCAGCTGGCCCTCGTCGACCAGCGCACCCATCTCGGCATGGCCCGACAGCGGGTCGCCCGGCGCGTACTTCGGCGCCTCGGCGGCGACGATCTCGAGGAAGCGCTCGGCCACCCGGGCATGCACCAGCACGCGCGAGGGCGCGTTGCAGCTCTCGCCCTGGTTGAAGAACATGCTGCCGGCGACCGTCTTCGCGGCGCGTTCGATGTCGGCGAAGTCGTCGAACACCACGAAGGCCGACTTGCCGCCCAGTTCGTTGTAGACGCGCTTGAGGTTGCTGCGCCCGGCGTACTCGAGCATCTTGCGGCCCACGCGCGTGCTGCCGGTGAAGCCGATCGCGTCCACGTCCATGTGCAGCGCGAGCGCCTCGCCGGCCTCGTGGCCGTAACCCGGCACCACGTTGAACACGCCGGCGGGCAGTCCGGCCTCGAGCGCCAGCTCGGCCAGGCGCAGCGCGGTCAGCGGGCTCTTCTCGCTCGGCTTGAGCACCACGCTGTTGCCGGCGGCCAGGGCGGGGCCGAGCTTCCAGGCCGCCATGATCATGGGGTAGTTCCAGGGCACGACGGCGCCGATCACGCCCATCGGCTCGCGCGTGATCAGCGCAAGCGCCGAGGCGGGGGTCGGCGCGATCTCGTCGTAGACCTTGTCGACGGCCTCGGCGTACCAGGCGATGGTGCGCGCGGCTGCCGCCACGTCGACGGCCAGGCTGTACTGGACCGGTTTGCCCATGTCGAGCGTCTCGAGCACGGCCAGCTCGTCCTTGGCCGAGAGGATCTTCTCGGCGAAGCGCTGGAGCGTCTTCTTGCGCGCGGCCGGGGCCTTGCCGGCCCAGCGGCCGTCGGCGAAGGCGGCGCGCGAGGCGGCGACGGCGGCATCGATGTCGGCCGCGCCGCCGCGGGCGATCTCGCCGAGCACGCGGCCGTCGATCGGCGAGGTCTTGACGAAGGCGGCGCCGTTCGCGGCGGCGACACGCTGGCCGCCGATGACGGCGCGGCCGTCGATCTTCACGGCACGCGCGGCGGCGTGCCAGTCGGGGGTGGGGTGGTTCATCGTGGGATCCTTGGCCGGCGGCGGAGCCGCTGGCGGCCCACCCCCGGGGTTGGTCAGAAGCTCAGCACGACCGAGGTGCCGAACATCTGGTTGTTCTTTCGGTAGCTGTTGTCCTTGACGTCGAGGAACACCGGCTGGGTGGCGCGGTCCAGACGGTACTCGACCTTGAAGACGGTGTTCAGGTTGTACAGGTACGACATGCCCAGCGACAGGGCCATGCGGTTGGCGCCGGTGTCCGGGTCGCCGCTCGGGTCGGGGCCGATGCCGTTGCGGTCGTCGGCCGAGGTGTAGCCGAGCAGGCCGCCGCCGTTCTTCTTGTTGTTGAGGTAGTCGAAGCGCGCGATCGCCTCGTAGCGCGGGATGAACTTGTAGGCCACCAGCGTGGTCAGCCCGTACCACTTGGCGGTGCGCAGCGAGCCGTCGGCCGCCGGCGTGATGGAGGCCTTCTTCTGCTGGCCGTAGCTCAGCTGGCCCTGCCAGGTGAAGTCGCCGCGGATGAAGTAGGCGTCGAACTCGAACAGGTCCACGCGCGAGTTGCGCTGCGCGATCGGGTCGCCGTTTTCGTCGAGCACGTTCTCGCTGAAGTTGGCCGCCTTGCCGTGCACGCCGGCGAAGCCGAAGCCCTGGAACTCGCCGCGCGAGTAGTCGACGCGGTAGGCGAACACCGGCGCCTTCTCGCCCTGGCCGTTGCGGCTCGCGTTCAAGTTCGCGAGCACGCCCTTGACGATCCACTTGCCGCTGGTGATCTCCAGGCCGGCCCCGGTGTAGGCGGTAGGCAGCGTGAAGTCGAACAGCAGGTTGTGCGTGATCAGCTTGTTCAGCGTGGGCTGCAGGTACTCGTAGCCCGACCAGTCCGGGATCTGGCCGGCGATGAAGCGGGTCTGCAGGTCGGTCAGCGGCACCGAGACGCTCGCCTCGTGCACCACGGAATCCGGGTCGAACGCCGAGCCGACGCCACGGTTGGGCGCCAGCGTCAGGCGCCAGCGCGTGCCTTCCTGCGTCTCCTTCAGGAAGTCGATCATCGCCATGCCGAAGTACGAGTTGTCGTAGTTGTAGCCGTCGTCGCTGACCTTGTTGAGGACCTGGAAGCCGGAGCGGTTCTGGTTGCGGTTGTAGATGTAGGTCGGGTCCATCTGGCCGGTGATCTTCAGGCCCTTGAAACCCTGCGCCTCCATTGCGTCCTCGAGCGCCTCGGTCTTGACCGCGATGCGGTTGAACTCCTGCGCCTGCTCCGGCGTCATGCCCCACTGGCCGGCGGCCGGCTTGGCCTCGGCCGCGCTCTTCTGCTTGGCCTCCAGCTCGGCCACGCGCGCCTTCAGCGCCTGGATCTCCTTGAGCAGGTCGGCTGCCGACTGCGCGGCGGCGCCGCCGCTGAACGCGGCACCCAGCGCGAGCGCGGCGGCCTGGGCGAGCGCGGAGGGTCGGCATGTTCTCATCGGGGTTCTCCTCGGGTGGGTGTCATGGTTCCGGTTCAGTTGCCGCGCGCGGCGGCGGCGATGTCCTGGGCTCGGCGGCGCTCGGCCCGCGCGATGGCGAGGCTGGCGAGCACCACGCCGATGGTGACGACGAGCACGATCAGCGTGGCCACCGCGTTCACGCTCGGGCTCAGGCCGAGGCGCGCGCGCGAGAAGATCACGAGAGGCATGGTGGTCGAGCCCGGCCCGGACAGGAAGGCCGAGAGCACCACGTCGTCCAGCGAGAGCGTGAAGGTCAGCAGCCAGGCCGACATCAGCGACTGCGTGATCATCGGCAGCGTGACGAGGTAGAACACCTGGTGCGGCCGCGCGCCCAGGTCCATCGCCGCCTCCTCGAGCTGCGGGTTCAGGTCCTGCAGGCGGGCCTGCACCACGACCGTCGCGTAGGCCATGCCCAGCAGCAGGTGGCCGAGCCAGATGGTCATCATGCCGCGCTCGGGGAAGCCGATGGCGCGCTGCACCTGCACCAGCATCAGCAGCAGCGACAGCCCGATGATCACCTCCGGCATCACCAGCGGCGCGTTGACCATGCCGGAGAACAGCGTGCGGCCGGTGAAGCGCCGGTACTTGACCAGCGCGAACGCGGCCAGCGTGCCCAGCACCACCGAGGCGCAGGCGGTGAAGAAGGCGATGCGCAGGCTCAGCCACAGGCCGGCGATGATCTCGCGGTCGCCCGGCAGCGCGGCATACCACTTGAGCGTGAAGCCGGCCCAGACGTTGGCGATCGGCGAGTCGTTGAACGAGTAGATGACCAGCGCGAGGATCGGCAGGTACAGGAAGGCGTAGCCCCCCGCCAGCCAGGCCTTGCCGAAGCCGCGCGCGAAGCCCGCGCCGAACCATGCGCGCCGGCTCATTTGCGCGCCTCCTGCACCTGGGCCTGGTAGCGGTTGAAAATCGCCAGCGGCACGAGGATCAGCAGGATCATCACGATGGCCACGGTCGAGGCCATCGGCCAGTCGTTGTTGCTGAAGAACTCGTCCCACAGCACGCGGCCGATCATCAGCGTCTGCGGGCCGCCGAGCAGTTCAGGGATCACGAACTCGCCGATGCAGGGAATGAACACCAGCATCGAGCCGGCGATGATGCCGGCCTTCGAGAGCGGCACCGTGACCTTCCAGAACGCCACCCAGGGCGTGGCGCCGAGGTCGGAGGCCGCCTCGAGCAGCCGCAGGTCGAGCTTGGCCAGGTTGCCGTACAGCGGCAGGATCATGAACGGCAGGTAGGTGTAGACCATGCCGATGACCAGCGAGAAGGGCGAGTTCATGAACTTGCCCAGCGCCGGGATCACGCCCATGGCCAGCAGCAGGTGGTCGAGCTTCAGGAAGATCAGCAGCTCGGCCACCCATCCGTGTTCGCTGAGCAGGCCCTTCCAGGCGTAGACGCGCAGCAGGAAGGAGGTCCAGAACGGCAGCATCACGAGCATCAGCAGCGCCGGCTGGATGGCGGCCCGGGCGCGCGCCATGAAGTAGGCGAACGGGTAGCCGATGGCCAGGCAGAGCGCGGTGGTGATGGCCGCGTACTTGATGCTCGACAGGTAGGTCTTGAAGTACAGGTCGTCCTGCGTGATGAACACGTAGTTCGACAGCTTGATGGTCAGCGCGAGCACGCCGTCCTGGAGCGTCAGCACGTCCTTGAAGGAGGTGGCCTCCATCTCCGAGATGCTGATCTTGAAGACGATCAGGAACGGGAACAGGAAGAACACCAGCAGCCACAGGTACGGCATGCCGATCACCGCGGTGCGGCCGCGGCGGAACCAGGCGAGCAGGGCGCGCAGCTTCCTCATTGCGTCAGCACCACTTGCGACTGGCGCGACCAGTGCGCCCAGGCCTCGTCACCCCAGGTCAGCTCGTGCTCTCGGTGGCGCTGCGTGTTGTTCTGGCTGATCTTGAGGATGCGCCCGCTGGGCAGCTCGAGGTGGTAGACCGTGTAGCTGCCGAAGTAGGACAGGTTCTTCACCACGCCCTTGGCCCGGTTGAAGGACCGCGCGGCGTCCTCGTTCGACGGCGCATGGCGCGACAGGTGGATCTTCTCGGGCCGCACCGCCACCGAGACCGGCATGCCCGCGGTGCCGGTGATGCCGTGGCCGACGTAGTGCTTCAGGTCCTGGCAGTCGATCACGCAGTGGTCGGCCTCGTCCTCGGCCAGCGTGCCGTCCATCAGGTTGACGTTGCCGATAAAGTCGGCCACGAAGCGGGTGGCCGGGGTCTCGTAGATGTCGCTCGGCGCGCCGACCTGCAGCACCTTGCCCTCGCTCATGATGGCGATGCGCGAGGCCATGGTCATCGCCTCCTCCTGGTCGTGCGTCACCATCACGCAGGTCACGCCGACCTCCTCGATGATGTTGACCAGCTCGATCTGCGTCTCCTCGCGCAGCTTCTTGTCGAGCGCGCCCAGCGGCTCGTCGAGCAGCAGCAGCTGCGGCCGCTTCGCGAGCGAACGCGCCAGCGCCACGCGCTGCTGCTGGCCGCCCGACAGCTGGTGCGGCTTGCGCTTGGCGAACTTGCCGAGCTGCACCAGCTTGAGCATGGCCTCGACGCGCTGCTCGATCTCCGCGGCCGGCAGGCCGTCGCGCTTCAGGCCGAAGGCGATGTTCTCCCACACCGTCAGGTGCGGGAACAGCGCGTAGCTCTGGAACATCATGTTGATGTGCCGCTCGTACGGCGGGAGGCCGGCCAGGTCCTGCCCGTTGAGCACGATGCGCCCGGAGCTCGGCGTCTCGAAGCCGGCCAGCATGCGCAGCAGCGTCGTCTTGCCGCAGCCCGAGGAACCGAGCAGCGCGAAGATCTCGCCCTTGGCGATGTCGATCGAGACGTGGTTGACCGCGACGGCGCCGCCGCCGAAGTCCTTCACGACGTCGATGATCTGGAGGAACGCGGGCGCGGTCGGGCTCACGTCACAGGCCCGTCTTGAAGCTGGTGAACAGGCGGGTCATCGTGCGGCGGATGTCGTTGGACAGCGCGTCGGGTGCCTGCATCTTCTTCATGTCGTCGTCGGGGATGAAGACGGTCGGGTTGCTGGCGACCTCCGGCTTGACGAACTTCTTCGATTCCTTGTTCGGGTTGGCGTAGAAGACCTTGTTGGTCAGGCTCGCGTGCACCTCCGGGCGCAGGATGTAGTCGATCCACTTGTGCGCGTTGCCCGGGTGCGGCGCGTCGACCGGGATCACCATCACGTCGAAGAACAGGATGCCGCCGGTCTTCGGGATCAGCGCCTGGATGTTCTGCCCGGTCTTGCCGTCGATGGCGCGCTGGCGCGCGATGTTGATGTCGCCGGACCAGCCCAGCGCCAGGCAGATCGAGCCGTTGGCCATGTCGTTGATGTAGCCCGACGAGCTGAACAGCGTGACGTACGGGCGCACCGACTTCAGCAGCGGCGCGACGGCCGCGTAGTCGGCCTGGTTCTTCGAGTAGGCCGGCTTGCCGAGGTAGTGCAGCGCGGCGGGAATGACCTCGGTGGCGGAGTCAAGGAAGCTGACGCCGCAGCCCTTCATCTTGGAGATGTACTCGGGCTTGAACACCAGGTCCCACACGTTGTCGGGCATCGGCGTGCTGCCCAGCGCGGCCTTGACCTTGTCGACGTTGATGCCCACCGTCGTGAAGCCCCACAGCCAGTTGACCTGGTACTGGTTGCCCGGGTCGAGCTTGGCGAGCTGCTCCTGCAGCGCCGGGTCGAGGTTCTTGTAGTTCGGGATCTTGCTCTTGTCGATCTTCTGCAGCAGCCCGCCGTCGGCCTGAATCTTGGCCCAGTACGACGAGGGCACGACGACGTCGTAGCCGGTCTTGCCCGCCACCAGCTTGGCGTGGACGATCTCGTTGTTGTCGAAGTTGTCGTAGCGGACCTTGATGCCGGTCTCCTTCTCGAAGTTCCGGATCGTGTCCTCGGCGATGTAGTCGGACCAGTTGTAGATGTTCAGCACCTTCTCCTCTTCCTGCGCGGCGGCCGGCGGCCCGGCCCACAGTGCGGCGACGGCCAGCAGGGCCGCGGGAAGGGTGGTGGAGCGACTGAACATCCGTGTCATGGTCGGGGTCCTTCGGTGGATGGGGGCGTTGCTTGTTTCTCTCGCGCAGTGCGAAGCCTGCGCAGTCTAGCCAGGGGCATTCCTGGGGCGGCTACAGGCAAACCCCGTGCCACTCGCGCGGGCACGGGGCGGTGGTGGTTCAGACCCAGCCGCGCTCCTTCAGGTCGGCCAGCGTCAGGTCCAGGCAGCGGCGGATGAGGGTCACCATCTCGTCGATCTGCGCGCGCGTGATGACCAGCGGCGGGGCGATGATCATGCGGTCGCCGACCGCGCGCATGATCAGGCCGTTGCCGAAGCAGTGGCCGCGGCAGACCATGCCGACCTCCTGCCAGTCGGGGAAGCCGGCCCCGTCGGCCTTGCTGCGCACCAGCTGCAGCGCTGCCATCAGGCCGCAGGTCTGTGCCTCGCCCACCAGCGGGTGCTCGGCGAGTTCCGCGTAACGCTGGGCCAGGTAGGGGCCGACATCCTCGCGCACGCGCTCGACCAGGCCCTCGCGCCGGATCAGCCGGATGTTGGCCAGCGCCACGGCGCA
Source organism: Piscinibacter defluvii (assembly GCF_004011805.1). Taxonomy (GTDB): domain Bacteria; phylum Pseudomonadota; class Gammaproteobacteria; order Burkholderiales; family Burkholderiaceae_C; genus Piscinibacter; species Piscinibacter defluvii. The sequence goes on along the minus strand of NZ_RCHJ01000016.1, from coordinate 145,298 downwards.
GGCCACCGGGTGCCCGGAGTAGGTGTAGCCGTGGTTGAACTCGCCGCCCTTCTCGATCAGAACCTTGGCGACCCGGTCGCCGACCATCACGCCGCCCAGCGGGATGTAGCCGGAGGTCACGCCCTTGGCGAAGGTCATCAGGTCGGGGCGGGTGCCGAAGCGCTCGCAGCCGAACCACTGCCCGGTGCGGCCGAACCCGGTGATCACCTCGTCGGAGACCAGCAGCACGCCGTACTTGTCGCAGATGCGCTGGATCTCGGGCCAGTAGGTCTCGGGCGGCACGATCACGCCGCCGGCGCCCTGCACAGGCTCGCCGATGAAGGCGGCCACCCGGTCGGCGCCGAGTTCCAGGATCTTGGCCTCCAGCCAGCCGGCGGCCTTCAGGCCGAACTGCTCACGCGACGTGTCGCGCCCCAGTTCGAACCAGAACGGCTGCTCGATGTGCACGATGTCGGGGATCGGCAGCCCCCCTTGTTCGTGCATGCCGCTCATGCCGCCCAGCGAGGCGCCGGCCATGGTCGAGCCGTGGTACGCGTTCTTGCGGCTGATGATCACCTTGCGCTGCGGCTGCCCGAGCAGGTCCCAGTAGCGCCGCACCATGCGCACGATGGTGTCGTTGCCCTCCGAGCCGGAGCCGGAGAAGAACACGTGCTGGAACTGCGGCGGCGTCACCTCGGCCAGCAGCTCGGCCAGCTCGATGGCCGGCGGCGTCGCGGTCTGGAAGAAGCTGTTGTAGAAGGGCAGCGTCTCGAGCTGGCGCGTCGCCGCGTCGATCAGCTCGCGGGCGCCGTAGCCGACGTTGACGCACCACAGGCCCGACATCGCATCGAGGATCTTGTGGCCCTCGCTGTCCCACAGGTAGATGTTGTCGGCGCGCGTGATCACCCGCGAGCCCTTCAGCCCGAGCGTCTTGAAGTCGGTGAAGGGGTGCAGGTAGTGCGCCGCGTCGGCGGCCTGCCACTCCTTGGTGCTGCGCTCGGCGGGGGTGTTCAGAACGGCGTTCATCGCAGGGTCTCCAATCTCAAACATGAAGCAGCAGGTGCTCGCGCTCCCAGGGGGAGATCACCTTCATGAATTCCTCGTACTCGATCTCCTTGACCTCCGAGTACACGGTGATGAACTCCTTGCCCAGCACCTCGTGCAGGTCCTTCTCCTCGGCCAGCCAGTTCAGCGCCTCGTTCAGCGAGCGCGGCAGCTGGTACTCCGACAGGTAGGCGTCGCCCTTGCACTCGGGGCTCGGCTCGATCTTGTTCTTCATGCCCAGCCAGCCGCAGGCCAGCGTGGCCGCCAGCGCGACGTAGGGATTGGCGTCGGCACCGATCACGCGGTTCTCGATGCGGCGCGCCGCCGGGCCGGCCACCGGCGAGCGGATGCCCACGGTGCGGTTGTCGGTGCCCCACTGGATGTTGATCGGCGCGGCGGTCGAGCGCGCCAGCCGGCGGTAGGAGTTGACGTAGGGCGCGAACAGCGCCATCGCCGCGGGCGTGTACTTCTGCAGCCCGCCGATGTACCAGTAGAAGTACTTCGAGGGCGTCCCGTCCGGGTTGCTGAAGATGTTGCGGCCGCTGGCCTTGTCCACGATGCTCTGGTGCACGTGCATCGCGCTGCCGGGCTCGTTGGCCATCGGCTTGGCCATGAAGGTGGCGTACATCTCGTGGCGCAGCGCGGTCTCGCGGATGGTGCGCTTGAAGAAGAACACCTCGTCCGCGAGGCCCAGCGGATGGGCATGGAAGAAGTTGATCTCCATCTGCCCGGCGCCGACCTCGTGGATCAGCGTGTCCACGTTCAGCTCCATCTTCTCGCAGTACTCGTAGATGTCCTCGAACAGCGGGTCGAACTCGTTGACCGCGTCGATCGAGTAGGCCTGGCGCGAGGTCTCGCTGCGGCCGCTGCGGCCGCGCGGCGGGCGCAGCGGGGTGTTCGGGTCGGAGTTGCGCTCGATCAGGTAGAACTCGAGCTCGGGCGCGACCACCGGGCTCCAGCCCTCGGCGTCGTACAGGTCGCAGATGCGGCGCAGCACCGAGCGCGGCGCGAAGGGCACCAGCGTGCCGTCGCGGTCGAAGCAGTCGTGGATCACCTGCGCGGTCGGGTCGGCCGCCCAGGGCACGATGCGCACCGTGCTCGGGTCGGGGCGCAGGTGCATGTCGCGGTCGGTCGGCGTGATGACGTCGTAGTACGGGCCTTCCTCGGGGAACTCGCCCGTCACGCCCATCGCCACCACCGCCTCCGGGAGCCGCATGCCGCGGTCCTCGGTGAATTTCTCGCGCGGCAGGATCTTGCCGCGGGCCACGCCGGTGAGGTCGGGCACGAGGCATTCGATTTCGGTCACACGGCGTTCGTTCAACCACTGTTCGAGGTCGGCGAAGCCGAAGTTCTGTTTGTCTACCATGGGGTCACCTGGGGTTGTAGGCAGGCCGGTCGTGCCGGCCTGCGGATTCTGGTCCCGCCGGTGGGCGGGGCGCGGCACGCTCAGCGCGATGGCTGGGGCGCGCGCGGGCGGTCGCGGTAGGCCGCGCAGGCGACGCCGAAGGCGCGCAGCAGGCGCATCGAGAACGGGTTCTGGGCCGCCTGCCACTCCGGATGCCATTGCACGCACAGGGCGAAGGCCGGTGCCTCGGGCACCGAGAAGGCCTCGACCAGGCCGTCCGGCGCACGCGCCTCGACGCGCAGGCCCGGCGCCAGGCGCTTGATGCCCTGGCCGTGCACCGAGTTCACCTGGATGCGTGGCGCGTCGAGGATGCCGGCCAGCAGCCCGCCGGGCTGCACGTCCACCGGGTGCGCCGGGCCGTAGGCGACCTCGGCGTCGGCGCCCTCGGGCGCGCGGTGGTCGTGCTGCCCTTCGACCTCGTGCACCGCCTGGTGCAGCGAGCCGCCCAGCGCCACGTTGGTCTCCTGGAAGCCGCGGCAGATGCCGAACAGCGGGATGCCGCGTGCCAGCGCGGCGCGGATCAGCGGCAGGGTCCAGTCGTCGCGCGCCGGGTCCAGCGGCAGCGCGGGGTCGTGCACCGCCTCGCCGAAGTGGCTCGGGTGCACGTTCGACGGCGAGCCGGTCAGGAACACGCCGTCGGCCATCGCCAGCAGCACCTCGAGCTCCTGCGCATCGGCACCCGGCACGACCAGTGGCTGGCAGCCGGCCAGGCGCACCGCGTCGACGTACTTGTGCCCGGCGATGTGATACGGGTGCTGGCCGATCATGCGGTTGCACGAAGGCACCAGCACCAGGGGCTTGGCGGTCGCGGTCACAGCATGTCCCTCAGTCGGTAATAGGCCATGCCGGCCACCAGCGCCGGCATGCGCAGCAGCCGGCCGCCGGGGAACGGGTGGTGGCGGATGCGTGCGAAGGTGTCGAAGCGTTCGGCGTCGCCGGCGATCGCCTCGGCCACCAGTTTGCCGGCCAGGCCGGTGAGCGCCAGGCCATGGCCCGAGAAGCCCTGCAGGTAGTAGACGTTGCGCCAGCCCGGCGCCTTGTCGGCGAGGCGATCGGACAGGCGGCCGAAATCCGGCGCGCGGTTCATCGAGATGTCGACGAAGCCGCCCCAGCTGTACTCGACCGGAGTGTCCTTCAGCTGCGGGAAGGTGCGCGCCATGCGGCGCTGCATGCTCGAGGCGAGGTTGATCGGCGTCGCCGTGCTGTAGCTGACACGCCCGCCGTAGAGCAGGCGCTGGTCGACCGTCGGGCGGAAGTAGTCGAGCACGAAGTTGGTGTCGCACACCGCCGCGCCGGACGGGATCAGCGCGGCCGCGAGCGCCGGGTCGAGCGGCGCCGAGGCGACGATGTAGGTGCCGACCGGCATCACCCGGCTCTCCAGCGCGGGCGCCAGGCCCTGCAGGTAGACGTTGCCGGCCAGCAGCACGTGCGAGGCGCTCACCGAGCCCTGCGCCGTGCGCAGCTTCGGCGGCGGGCCGGGTTCGATGCCGATGACCGGCGAGTCCTCGAACAGGCGCACGCCCAGGCCGGCGGCGGCGCGGGCCAGCCCGAGGCTGTACTTGAGCGGGTGCAGGTGGCCGCTGAAGCGGTCGTGCAGGCCGCTGTGGAAGCGCGGGCTGGCGATCCAGCGCGGCATCTCGGCCGGTTCGATCCAGGTGGTCTCGAAGCCGTAGTCGCGCTGCATCTGCACCTGCCAGTTGCGCAGCTCGCGCGCCTTGCGCTCGTTGACGGCCAGGCTGAGGTAGCCGTCGCGCCAGTCGCAGTCGATCGCGAAGCGCTCGCAGCGCTGGCGGATCAGGCGGATTGCCTCCAGCGTCATGTCCCACACGCGGCGGGCCGCCTCGCGGCCGAGCTGCGACTCGATCACCGACTGGTCGCAGGCCAGGCCCACCAGCGCCTGCCCGCCGTTGCGGCCCGAGGCACCCCAGCCGACCTGGCGCGCCTCCAGCAGCACGACGCTGTAGCCGCGGTCGGCCAGCTCGAGTGCGGCCGACAGCCCGGCCAGGCCACCGCCGACGACCGCCACGTCGCAGTCGAGCGAGGCCTGCAGCGCGGGATGGCGCTGCTCGCGCGGCGCCGTGGCCGCGTAGTACGAGTGCTTCGTCAGGTTCTGATCGATGCGCAGCAGCGACATAAGGACCCGGTCAGGCCGCACCCTTCAGCACGTCGGCGATCGTGCCGACGAGCTGCTCGATGTGCTGCTTCTCGATGATCAGCGGCGGCGACAGCGCGATCGTGTCGCCGGTGGTGCGGATCAGCACGCCGCGCTCCCAGCACTTGAGGAACACCTCGAAGGCCCGCTTGCCGGGCTGCCCGGCGATCGGCTCGAGCTCGATGCCGCCGACCAGGCCGATGTTGCGGATGTCGATCACCCCGGGCAGGCCCCGCAGCGAGTGCAGCGCGTCCTCGAAGGGCTTGGCCATGGCCGCGCCGCGCACCAGCAGGCCTTCCTCGGCGTAGGTGTCGAGCGTGCCGAGCGCCGCGGCACAGGCCAGCGGGTGGGCCGAGTAGGTGTAGCCGTGCGGGAACTCGATCAGGTGCTCCGGCCCGGTCATGAAGGCGTCGTGGATGTGCCGCTTCGCGAACACCGCGCCCATCGGCACGCAGCCGTTGGTGATGCCCTTGGCGGTGGTCATCAGGTCCGGCGTCACGTCGAAGAAGGTCGAGGCGAACGGCGCGCCGAGGCGGCCGAAGCCGGTGATGACCTCGTCGAAGATCAGCAGGATGCCGTGCCTGTCGCAGATGCTGCGCAGGCGCTCCAGGTAACCCTTGGGCGGCAGCAGCACGCCGGTCGAGCCGGCCACCGGCTCGACGATCACCGCGGCGATGGTCGAGGCATCGTGCAGCGCGACCAGGCGCTCCAGGTCGTCGGCCAGTTCCGCACCATGCTGCGGCACGCCGCGGCTGTAGGCGTTGCGCGTGAGGTCGTGCGTGTGGCGCAGGTGGTCGACGCCGCCGAGCAGCGGGCCGAAGGACTTGCGGTTGCCGACCATGCCGCCCACCGACACGCCGCCGAAGTTGACGCCGTGGTAGCCGCGCTCGCGGCCGATCAACCGGGTGCGGGTGCCTTCGCCGCGGGCGCGGTGGTAGGCCACGGCGATCTTCAGCGCGGTGTCCACCGCCTCGCTGCCCGAGTTGGTGAAGAACACCTTGTCCAGCCCCGGCGGGCCGATCTTCACCAGGCGCTCGGCCAGCTCGAAGGCCTTGGGGTGCGCCATGTTGAAGGGCGGCGCGAAGTCGAGCTCGGCGGCCTGCTGCGCGATCGCCTGCACGATGCGCGGCCGTGCATGGCCGGCGTTCACGCACCACAGGCCGGCGATGCCGTCGAGCACCTGGCGACCCTCGGGCGTCCAGAAGTGCATGCCCTCGGCCTTCGCGAGCAGGCGCGGCGCGGCCTTGAACTGCCGGCTCGCGGTGAAGGGCATCCAGTAGGCGTCCAGCGCATGCGGGTGCTGCGCGGCGGTCTGGCGCACCTCGAGGACGGCGGGGTCGATCGGCTTGTTCATCGGGGCTCTCCGGGGCCGGGCCTGAGTGCGGGCAAGTGTGCAATCCGCTACAGACTCAGTCTAGAGAAACCGGCGCGCAATGTGCTTGCGCAATCGCGCCGGGTTCACCCCGGTTACTGCAATATCATTCGAAGAATCGAACAACAAAGTCAATCCGATGCGACTCAAGGCCGCCGACGTGCAACTGGATGCGATAGACCGGGCCATCCTGACCGAGCTGCAGCAAGCGGGCCGGCTCTCGAACCTGGAGCTCGCGCAACGCGTGCATCTCTCGCCCTCGGCCTGCCTGCGGCGCGTCAAGGCGCTCGAGGACTCCGGCGTCATCGCGCAGTACGTCGCGCTGCTGAACCCGAAGGCCGTGGGCAAGCACGGCATCAGCTACACGATCATCAACCTCGAGAGCATGAACACGCCGCTGCTCGAGGCCTTCGAGAACGCGGTGCGCGCCACACCCGAGATCCTCGACTGCTACTACGTGGCCGGCGAGAACGACTACCTGATCCGCTTCGCCTACCGCGACGCCGAGGACCTGGAGCGCTTCCACTCGCAGGTGCTGATGCACCTGCCCGGCGTGGCGCGCTCGAACTCGATGCTGGTGCTGCGCACCGTCAAGAGGACGACGGCGCTCCCGCTCTGAACACCAGCGGCGGCAGCGCGGCGCGGCGGCGCTGCAGCTTCTCGGCCTGGGCCTTGGCCTCGGGGTAGATCAGCGATTCCTCGAGGGCGATGTGCTCGCGGCACAGCTCCAGGAACACCTGCAGCGCGTGGCGCAGCTCGGCCGGGTCGTACCAGTTGTAGCCGGCGGCGATGGCGCGCAGCTGGGGCGCGATCGCGAGCCAGTCCTCCTCGATCCAGCCATGGTCCTGCTGCAGCATGCGCACGGTGGCGACGAGGTCGACGTCGGTCGAGGCCAGCAGCTGCGGGAAGACCTTGGTCTCCTCGTCCAGGTGGTGGCGCTGCGAGGTGGTGCTGAAGAAACGCTCGATCGTGTCGGCCTCGCTGCGGGCGTGATCGTCCACGCCCTCGCGGTCCAGGTGATCCATCAGCGCGCCGAGACGCTCCAGGTGCTGGGCGATCTGCTGGTGGCAGTCGTCGAGCGCGCGGAAATCGGTCGGCTGGGGGTGCTTCGCTGCTGCAGCCATGGGTACTCCTCGTGGTGACGCCCCATTCTTAGCACTGCTGCGACGCAGCATCTGCGGCAGATCAAGCCCCGGACAGGCGGGCGCAGAGGTAGGTCCAGACGAAGTTCGCAGCGGCCTGGCTGGTGAGTTCGGCGTGGTCGTAGGGCGGGGCCACCTCGACGCAATCCATGCCGACGAAGGGCAGCCCGGCCGTCTCCTCGAGCAGCGTCAGCACCTGATTGGTGCTCATTCCGCCCGGCTCGGGCGTGCCGGTGCCGGGAGCGAAGGCGGGGTCGAGGCAGTCGATGTCCAGGCTCAGGTAGAGCGGCGGGTGGCCGTGCGCGGCCTGGCGCGCGCGGATCGCCTCGAGCACCGGGGCCAGTTGCGCCGGGTTCTCCAGGCCGCGCAGGTCGCGTGCGGTGAAGATCTGGCCGCCCTGGTCGCGCACGTACTCGCGCGCCGCGCGCACGCCGGCCGAGCGGATGCCGATCTGCGTGAAGCACTCCGGCACGACCAGGCCTTCGCGGATCGCTTCGTAGACCCAGGTGCCGTGGCCGCTCGGCTCGCCGAAATGGTCTTCCCAGGTGTCGCAATGGGCGTCGAAATGGATCACCGCGAGCGGCCGGCCGAGCCAGGCGCGGTAGGCGCGCAGCAGCGCCAGCGTGATCGAATGGTCGCCGCCCAGCCAGGCCATGTGGTGCGCGCGGATCAGGCGCTCGACGGGCGCGTGCATCGCCTCGCGCATCGCCACCAGGCTGGTGTTGGGCAGTTCCAGGTCGCCGGCATCGCCGAGCCGGCCGCTGGGCGTGAGGTCGAACAGCGGGTGGATCGCGTCGCACAGCATGTGGCTGGCGGCGCGGATCGCCCGCGGGCCCATGCGCGCCCCGGGGCGGTTGGTGACCGCGCCGTCCCAGGCAATGCCGGCCACGGCGAACGGCGTGTCCACGCCGGCCGGCGGCGCCTTCAGGAAGGTGTGGTGGGAGAGAAAGGCGAAGGCGCTCATCGGGGCTGCTGATGCACACTCGGGCCGCGATGATACGGACCGATGGCCATTGCCCCGACCGCGCGCGCCTGGCCGCCCTGCACGCGGCCGAGCTGACGCGCTATGTCGAGACCCATCCGCGCAGCGTGGCGCTCGCCGCCGAGGATGCGCGGCACTACCTGTTCGGCGTGCCGATGCACTGGATGCGCGACTGGCCGACGCCGGCCACGCTGCACGTCGAACACGCCCTTGGCAACCGGCTCGTCGATGCGGACGGCCACGAGATCGTCGACTTCTGCCTTGGCGACACCGGCGCGATGTTCGGCCACAGCCCCGAACCGGTGGCGCAGGCGATCGCCCGCCAGGCGGCGCAGGGCCTGACGGCCATGCTGCCGTCGGTGCGCAGCGCCGAGGTCGGTCGCCTGCTCGCGCACACCTTCGGCCTGCCGCGCTGGCAGATGACGCTGAGCGCGAGCGACGCGAACCGCTTCGTGATCCGCTGGGCGCGCGCCATCACCGGCCGGCCCAAGGTGCTGGTGTTCGACGGCTGCTACCACGGCACCGTGGACGACACGCTGGTCGACCGTGCCGGCGACGGCCGCACGCTGACCCGCGCCAGCCTGCTCGGCCAGGTGCACGACCTGGCGCTCGGCACGGTGGTGGTGCCGTTCAACGATGCCGCGGCCGTGCGTGCCGCACTGGCGCGGGGTGACGTGGCCTGCGTGCTCACCGAGCCGGCGCTGACCAACTGCGGCCTCGTTCCGGCGCGGCCGGGCTTTCTCGAGGACGTGCAGCGCGCCTGTGCCGAACACGGCTGCCTGCTGGTGCTCGACGAGACACACACCATCAGCAGCGGCTGGGGCGGGCAGGGCCGCCAGCAGGGGTTGCAGCCCGATGTCATCGTGGTCGGCAAGGCGGTGGCCGGCGGCCTGCCCTGCGCCGTCTACGGCTTCACCGAGGCGGTCGACGCGCGCATGCAGGCTGCCAAGCGCGCCGCGCCGGACGGCCACTCGGGCATCGGCACCACGCTGTCGGCCAACCTGCTCGCGCTGGCGGCCCTGCAGGCCCAGCTCGCCGAGGTGATGACACCGGCGGTCTACGCCGGCATGCTGGCGCACGCGGCGCTGCTCGAGCAGCGCCTGGACGAGGTGATCGCCGCGGCCGGCGTGCCGTGGACCGTCACGCGGCTGGGGGCCCGCATGGAGCTGCAGTTCTGCGCCGTCACGCCCGCCGACGCGGCCGCCGCGCGCGCCGCGATGAATGCGCCGCTCGAGCAGGCACTGCACCTGTACCTGCTCAACCGCGGGCTGCTGGTCACGCCCTTCCACAACATGCTGCTGGTCGCGCCGCAGACCGGGGCGTCCGACATCGAGCGGCTGGTCGGCGCGGTGGGAGCCTTCCTGTCCGAGGTGTGTGCGTGAAGCCGGTGCTGGTGCTGCAGCACATGGCCAGCGACGGGCCGGGTTACCTCGCCACCTGGCTGCGCCAGCAGGGGCTGCCGTTCCAGGTGTTCGACAGCAGCGCCGGGCAGGCCTACCCGGCGCAGATCGACGCCTGGGGCGCGCTCGCGGTGCTGGGCGGCGAGATGAGCGCCAACGATCCACTGCCTTCGCTGCGCCAGGCCGAGCGCCTCATCCTCGCGGCCATGCAGGCCGGCGTGCCGGTGATCGGCCATTGCCTCGGCGGCCAGTTGATGGCGCGGGCGCTCGGGGCCGGGATCGGTGCGTCGCCAGCGCCGGAGATCGGCTGGCAGCCCGTTCGCATCGAGCCGCACGCCGCGGCCAGCGACTGGTTCGGCGCGGGCAAGCAGGCCGTGGTGTACCAGTGGCATTACGAGGCCTTCGACCTGCCGGCCGGGGCCACGCTGCTGGCCTCGAGCCCGGCCTGTCCGCACCAGGCCTTCGCGATCGGCCCGCACCTGGGCCTGCAGTTCCACGTCGAGGTGGACGAGCACAAGCTGGCCGTCTGGTCGGCCTGCGACGACCCGCATTACCTCGCGCTTCAGGAGACCTGCCCGAGCGTGCAAAGCGGCGCGGCGATGCGCGCCGATGCGGCGCGTCACCTGGCCGCGCAGCAGCGCCTCGCCGCGCGCTTCTATGCGCGGTGGATCGGCGCCGCCGGCTGATTTCACGATCCACGACAGCCGTTTCGGGATCCGGAACGGGGCCTTGCTGCGCTGCCGCATTTTTTCTCATTGTGAAGGATGACACTTCGCATCCTGGAATGATGCGCGTAAGTTGTTGATTTAATGAAGAAAGATTTTTAGTCTTCTATAAGACATAAGTCTTCGCAGCGCTTCTCTCCGGGCGTAGGCTAGAGCCATCGTTTCGGCTCAATGCCTTGTCTCTCAACTGACCGGAGGTCCCATGACGAACCCGACCCGTGAACAACAGATCGCCGCCCTCGAGAAGGAGTGGGCGACCAACCCGCGCTGGAAGGGCATCCAGCGCGGCTACGGCGCCGCCGACGTGGTGCGCCTGCGCGGCTCGGTGCCCATCGAGCACACGCTGGCCAAGCGCGGTGCCGAGAAGCTGTGGAACCTGCTGAACACCGAGCCCTTCATCAACTCGCTCGGCGCGCTCACCGGCAACCAGGCCATGCAGCAGGTCAAGGCCGGCCTGAAGGCGATCTACCTGTCGGGCTGGCAGGTCGCCGGCGATGCCAACAGCAACGGCGAGATGTACCCCGACCAGTCGCTCTACGCGGTGGACTCGGTGCCCAAGGTCGTCAAGCGCATCAACGCGACCTTCAAGCGTGCCGACGAGATCCAGTGGAGCGAGGGCAAGAACGACATCGACTACTTCGCCCCGATCGTGGCCGACGCGGAAGCCGGCTTCGGCGGCGTGCTGAACGCCTTCGAGCTGATGAAGGCCATGATCGACGCCGGCGCGGCCGGCGTGCACTTCGAGGACCAGCTCGCCTCGGTCAAGAAGTGCGGCCACATGGGCGGCAAGGTGCTGGTGCCCACGCGTGAAGCGGTGGCCAAGCTCGTCGCCGCGCGCCTGGCGGCCGACACGATGGGCACGCCGACGATTCTGCTGGCGCGCACCGACGCCGAAGCCGCCGACCTTGTCACCAGCGACGTGGACGAGAACGACAAGCCCTTCCTGACGGGCGAGCGCACCGTCGAAGGCTTCTTCCGCACCAAGAACGGCCTCGAGCAGTCGATCAGCCGCGGCCTGGCCTACGCGCCGTACGCCGACCTGATCTGGTGCGAGACCGGCAAGCCGGACCTGGTGTTCGCCAAGAAGTTCGCCGACGCGATCCACGCCAAGTTCCCGGGCAAGCTGCTCGCCTACAACTGCTCGCCCTCGTTCAACTGGAAGAAGAACCTGGACGACGCGACCATCGCCAAGTTCCAGCGCGAGCTCGGCGCGATGGGCTACAAGTTCCAGTTCATCACCCTGGCCGGCTTCCACAGCCTGAACTACTCGATGTTCGACCTGGCCTACGGCTACGCGCGCAACAACATGAGCGCCTTCGTCGAGCTGCAGGAGAAGGAGTTCGCCGCCGCGGAGCGTGGCTTCACCGCGGTGAAGCACCAGCGCGAGGTCGGCACCGGCTACTTCGATGCGGTGACGACCACGATCGAGGCCCAGGCCTCGACCGCCGCGCTGAAGGGCTCGACCGAGGACGAGCAGTTCTTCGACAAGAAGCACGCGTAAGGCGCAACGCGAGGAGACAGGGGGCCCGGCACTGCCGGGCCTTTCCGCGGCGTTGACAAGGCGGCCGGCGGGCCGCGACAGTCGCGTCCCGGGAGGTCACGATGGGCATCGTCTTCATCAACTACCGGCGCGACAGCACGGCGGGCGAGGCGCGTGCACTGTTCAACAGCCTCGTACAGCAGCTCGGCGCGGAGCGCGTCTTCATGGACGTGGACAACATCGCGCTCGGGCGCGACTTCCGCGAGGTGCTGCGCCAGCGGCTCGACGACTGCGAGGTGATGCTGGCGCTGATCGGCCGCGGCTGGGCCGACGCACGCGACGCGGCCGGCCAGCGCCGGCTCGAGCAGCCGAACGACTTCGTGCGGCTGGAGATCGCGACCGCGCTGCAGCGCAACGTGGCCGTCACGCCGGTGCTGGTGCAGGACGCGCGCATGCCGTCAGCCGACGCGCTGCCCGACGACCTGAAGCCGCTCGCCTTTCGCAACGGCTTCGAGATCAGCCACCAGACCTGGGACTCGAACGTGCGCGAACTCGTCGCGCGGCTCGGGCTGGCGCCGGTCGGCCGCAGCGACACCCCGCGCTCGCGCACGCCCATGCTGGCCGGGGCGGCGCTGTTGGCCGTCGCCGCGGCGGGTGGCGCGTGGTTCGCCTTGCAGGAGCCGCCGGCGCCGCCGACGCCGACGGCCGCTGCGACGCCGGACGTGGCCGTCGCGCCTTCGCCCGCACCCGCGCCGGTGCCGCCGGCGGCGACGCAGGCGCCCCCGGTTCCGGCTCCGCCCGCCGCGGCGCCTGTGCCCGAACCGCCACCGGCCACACCGGCGCCGGCCCCCGCGCCGGCACCGAGGGCCGCCGCCGCGCCGGCACCGCCCGCTGCACAGAAGGCGCCGCGTGAGACACCGACTCCGGCGCCGGTCATGGCGGCCGCAGCGGCGCCGTCGCCGTCGGTGCAGGCGCTCGTGGCGGCGCTGGTGGGCCCGGAGGCGCAGGCGCGGCAGGAGGCCAGCGCGACGCTGGAACGCGACCATCTGCGTTCGCGCGAGGCGGTGCAGGCCGCACTGGCCTACCTGCCGTACGAACGCTTCCAGACCCTGGGCACGGTCGCGCAGCGCAGCCGGCTGCTGAACTTCCTGCTGGCCACCGAGGACGCCGCCTGGACGCCGGAGCTGCGCGCCGAGGGCGCGCGCGCCATCGCCAGTGTGCAGGCCCGGATGCGTGCGAACCCCGGCGGTTTCCGGGCCGAGAACATGCAGCGGGTCGACGCGCTGGCGGCGCGGCTGGGCGCCTGACCGGTCGACGGTGCCTTCGCTTGCGCTATCGTCGCCGCATGGCCGACGACATCTCCGAGCTGCGCCGCATCCTCAAGACCTGCAGGACGCTCGCCATCGTCGGCTTGTCGGCCGAGTGGCACCGGCCGAGCTTCTTCGCCGCCAAGTACATGCAGGAGCACGGCTACCGCATCGTGCCGGTCAATCCCCGCTACCAGTCCATCCTCGGCGAGCGCTGCTGGCCGAGCCTCGAGGCCATCCCCCACCCGGTCGACCTGGTCGACGTGTTCCGCCGCACCGAGGACGTGCTGCCGATCGCGCAACAGGCCGTGGCAATCGGCGCGCGGTGCCTGTGGCAGCAGATCGGCGTGAAGAACCTCGAGGCCGACGCGCTGGTGCGCGCCGCCGGGCTCGAGTCGGTGATGGACCGCTGCGTCAAGATCGAGCATGCGCGCCTCTTCGGCGGGCTGCACTGGGCGGGCGTGAACACCAAGGTCATCTCGGCTCGTCGGCCCGTCTGACGCCATGACGTCATGAGCGACCACGTCTTCCGGCCCGAAACGCTCGCGATCCACGCCGGCCAGATCCCCGACGCGGCCACCGGCGCGCGGGCGCTTCCGATCTACCAGACCACCAGCTTCGTGTTCGACTCGGCCGACCATGCCGCGTCGCTGTTCAACCTGCAGACCTTCGGCAACGTCTACTCGCGCCTGTCCAACCCGACGGTGGCCGCGCTGGAGGAGCGCGTGGCCGCGCTCGAGGGCGGGCGCGCCGCGGTCGCCTCGGCCAGCGGCATGGCGGCCGAGGCGATGGCGCTGATGACGATCCTGCAGCAGGGCGACCATGTCGTGGCGGCCGGCGCGCTGTACGGCGGCACGGTGACGATGCTGGCGGTCAATCTCGCGAAGTTCGGCATCGAGACCACGTTCGTCGACGCGACGAAACCGGACGCCTTCGCGGCCGCGATCAAGCCCAACACCCGTGCGGTGTTCGCCGAGAGCCTGGGCAACCCGAGCCTCGTCGTGCTCGACATCGCCGCGGTGGCCGAGGTGGCCCATGCGCATGGCGTGCCGCTGGTGATCGACAACACCGTGCCGTCGCCGTTCCTGTGCCAGCCCTTTGCGCATGGTGCGGACATCGTCGTGCATTCGGCCACCAAGTACCTCGGCGGGCACGGCACCACGCTGGCCGGGGTGATCGTCGAAAGCGGCCGCTTCCCGTGGGACAACGGCAAGTTCCCCGGCATGACCGAGCCCTCGCCGGGTTACCACGGCGTCAAGTTCTACGAGACCTTCGGAGACTTCGGCTTCACGATGCGCGCGCGCATGGAGACGCTGCGCGTCTACGGTGCGGCGCTCGCGCCGATGAGTGCCTGGCAGATCCTGCAGGGCATCGAGACCCTGCCGCTGCGCATGGAGCGGCATGGCGCGAACGCGCTGAAGGTGGCGGAGTTCCTGCGTGCGCACCCGCGCGTCGGCTGGGTCAACTACCCGGGCCTGCCGGACCATCCGCAGCACGCGCTGGTGACGAGGCAGATGCGCGGTGCCTCCGGGCTGCTGGCCTTCGGCGTGAAGGGGGGGCTTCCGGCGGGCGTGCGCTTCATCGAGTCGGCGCAGTTCATGAGCCACCTGGCCAACATCGGCGACACGCGCACGCTGATCATCCACCCGGCCTCGACCACGCACCGCCAGCTCGACGAGGCGCAGCAGCGCGCCGCCGGGGTGCTGCCGGACATGATCCGCATGTCGGTCGGGCTGGAGCACATCGACGACATCCTGTGGGACATAGACCAGGCCTTGAGCAAGGCGGGAGACTGACGTGAGCAGCATCTACGAGCAGCACCTCGACAAGAACCCCGCCAACTTCGCGGCGCTCTCGCCGGTCAGCTTCGTCGAACGCAGCGCCGAGGTGTTCGGCGACCTGCCGGCGGTGATCCACGGCACGCGCCGGTACGACTGGCGCACGCTGCGCGAGCGCTCGGCTCGCCTGGCCGCGGCACTGCGTGCGCTCGGCGTCGGCCGCGGCACCACGGTGACGACGATGCTGCCGAACACGCCCGAGATGGTCGAGGCGCACTACGCCATCCCGGCGCTGAACGCGGTGATCAACACGCTCAACACGCGGCTCGACGCGCCGCTGCTGGCCTGGCAGATGAACCACTGCGAGGCGGCGGTCGTGATCACCGACCGCGAGTTCGCGCCGGTGATGGGGCCGGCGCTGCGGCTGCTCGAGGAGGAACACGGCCGCAGCCCGGTGGTCATCGACGTCTTCGACAGCGAATACACCGGCCCCGGCGAGCGGCTCGGCGCGCACGAGTACGAGGCGCTGCTCGCCGCATACGAGCCGCTCGCGCGGCTCGAGGGCCCGGCCGACGAGTGGGACGCGATCGCGGTCAGCTACACCTCCGGCACCACCGGCGACCCGAAGGGCGTGGTCACGCACCACCGCGGCGCGTACCTGAACGCGGTGTGCAATGCGGCCACCTGGACCATGCCGCACTTCCCGACCTACCTGTGGACACTGCCGATGTTCCACTGCAACGGCTGGTGCTTCCCCTGGACCGTGGCGATGCTCGGCGGCACGCATGTGTGCCTGCGGCGCGTCGACGCCGCCTCCATCCTCGCCGCGATGCGCGAGCACGGCGTGGACCACTACTGCGCCGCGCCGATCGTGCACAACCTGATCATTGCCGCCGCGCCGGAGCAGCGCGCGGGCATCCGCCAGAAGGTGCGCGGCATGGTGGCCGGCGCGGCGCCGCCGGCCGCGATGATCGAGGGCATGGCCACGATCGGCTTCGACATCACCCATGTCTACGGGCTGACCGAGGTCTACGGGCCCGCGTCGGTGGCCGTCAAGCGCGCCGGCTGGGCGGCCGAGAGCCTGTCCGAGCAGACCCGGCTGAACGGCCGCCAGGGCGTGCGCTACGCGCTGCAGGAGGGCATGACGGTGCTGGACCCCGAGTCGATGCGCGAGACCCCGGCCGACGGCCAGACGATGGGCGAGATCATGTTCCGCGGCAACATCGTGATGAAGGGCTACCTGAAGAACCCGTCGGCCACCGACAAGGCGTTCGCGGGCGGCTGGTTCCACACCGGCGACCTGGCGGTGATGGAGCCCGACCGCTACGTCAAGATCAAGGACCGCAGCAAGGACATCATCATCTCCGGCGGCGAGAACATCAGCTCGATCGAGGTCGAGGATGCGCTGTACCGCCACCCGGCGGTGCTGGCCTGCGCGGTGGTGGCCCGGCCGCACGAGAAATGGGGCGAGACGCCGCTGGCCTACGTCGAGCTCAAGCCCGGCGCGAGCGTCACGGCCGAGGAACTGATCGCGCACTGCAAGGGCCTGCTGGCGGGCTACAAGGTGCCCAGGGAGATCCGCTTCGAGGCGATCCCGAAGACCTCGACCGGCAAGATCCAGAAGTTCCAGCTGCGCGAGCGCGCCAAGAGCGCCTCGGCCATCGAATAACACACAGGAGACGGACATGGCTGACGAGCCCCTGCTGCTGCAGCAGCGCGACGAGCGCGGCGTGGTGGCGCTGACGCTGAACCGGCCGCAGGCCTTCAATTCGCTCTCGGAGGCGATGCTCGCGGCGCTGGCACAGGCCCTGGGCACCCTTGCCGGGGACGAGTCGGTGCGCGTGGTCGTGCTGGGCGCCTCCGGCAAGGCCTTCTGCGCCGGCCACGACCTGAAGGAGATGCGCGCCGAGCCCTCGCTCAAGTACTACCAGCGCCTGTTCGCGCAATGCGCGCAGGTGATGCTGGCGATCCAGCGCCTGCCGGTGCCGGTGATCGCGCGCGTGCAGGGCATCGCCACCGCCGCCGGCTGCCAGCTGGTGGCGATGTGCGACCTCGCGGTCGCCAGCCGCGACGCGCGCTTCGCGGTCAGCGGCGTCAACCTCGGGCTGTTCTGCTCCACGCCGGGCGTGGCGCTGTCGCGCAACCTGCCGCGCAAGGCGGCCTTCGAGATGCTGGTGACGGGCGACTTCATCTCCGCCGAGCAGGCATTGGCCAAGGGCCTCGTCAACCGCGTGGCCGCGCCGGAGGCGCTCGATGCGGAGGTCGAGGCGCTGGTGGCGCGCATCGTCGCCAAGCCGCGCGTCGCGATCGCGCTCGGCAAGGGCCTGTTCTACCGCCAGCTCGAGGAAGGCATCGCTGCCGCCTACGAGGATGCCGGCCGCACGATGGCCTGCAACATGATGGACGCCAGCGCACTCGAGGGTGTGCAGGCCTTCATCGACAAGCGTCCGCCGAGTTGGGGCACGCCGGGCGGATGATCCGGGCACTGCTGCTGGCGGCGCTCTGGCTGGCCGGCACCTGGACGAGCGCGGCCCTGGCCGCCCCGCGCTGGCTCGACGACGCCGGCCGGCCCCTGCCGGGCGCACGCGACGCGCTCGCGCTGCTGGCCACGGCGGGCGACGACGGGCTGGATCCGCGCGACTACGATGCCGCCGGCCTGGCCGCGCGCGCGCCCGACGCCGCCTGGGCCGCGGCCCTCGAGGCGAACCTGCTGCGCTACCTGCGCCACCTGCACGGCGGGCGCGTGACGCCGCGCGACCTCGGTTTCGGCGTGGTGGCCGCGCCGCTGCCGGCGGCCGAACTGGCCCGGCGGCTCGACGAGGCGGTGGCCGCCGGTCGGCTGGTCGCGCTGGCCGATGAACTGCGTCCCGCGTTCGTGCAGTACCGCCAGCTGCGCGCCGCGCTGGCGGCCTACCGCACGCTCGCCGCCGCTGGGGCCTGGCCGGTCCTGCCGACGCCGCCCGCGCCGCAGGCACTGCGCCAGCGCCTGCAGGCGCTCGGCGATCTGCCGGCCGACGCCCCCGACACGGACAGCGACGACGATGCGACGCTGGCCGATGCCGTGCGGCACTTCCAGGCCCGCCACGGACTCGCGGCCGACGGCGTGCCGGGACGCGCAACGCAGGCGGCGCTGAACGTGACGCCGGCGCAGCGTGTGCGGCAGATCGAGCTCGCGCTCGAGCGCCTGCGCTGGCTGCCGCCGCGCAGTGCCCGGCCGGTGGTGGCGGTCAACATCCCGATGTACCGGCTGTGGGCCTGGGACGCAGGCCGGGACGACGCGCACCCGGCGCTGTCCATGGGCGTGATCGTCGGCCGGGCGCTGAACACGCGCACGCCGGTGTTCGCCGACGAGATGCGCTGGCTGGTGTTCCGACCGTCCTGGCACGTGCCGCGCTCGATCGTGCGTGACGAGATCCTGCCGGCGCTGGCGCGCGACCCGTCCTACCTGGCGCGCCACGACATGGAGCTGACCCAGGTGCCCGGCGAGGCGCTGCCGCGCATCCGCCAGCGGCCGGGGCCGTCGAACGCGCTCGGGCTGGTCAAGTTCATCTTCCCGAACGATGCCAACGTGTACCTGCACGGCACCCCGGCGCCGCGCCTGTTCGCGCAGCCGCGGCGCGACTTCAGCCACGGCTGCGTGCGCGTCGAGGACCCGGTCGCGCTGGCCCAGTGGGTGCTGAAGGACCGGCCCGAGTGGACCCGCGAGGCCATCCTCGCGGCGATGAACGGCGGCGATTCACGCCAGGTCGACCTGAGCGCACCGCTGCCGGTGCTGCTGTACTACCTCACCGCGATGGTGATGCCCGAGGACGGGCAGCTGCACTTCGCCGCCGACATCTACGGCCACGACGCGGCGCTGGAGCGTGCGCTGTCCCGGCGGCCGCGGCCCTGACGATCTGCGCCTACCACCGGCGCACGCGGCCGGTGTCGACGTGCACGAAGTTCGAGCCCGGGTAGTAGCCGACGCCGCCGCCGCCCAGCCCAAGCGCCGCGTCGCGCAGCCGCTCGAGCGGCACGTCGGCCAGGCGCACGTCGATCGCCCGACCGCTCATGTGCAGGCTGCCGCTGGCCACGCCGCTGCTGCGTTCGTGCAGCATGCGGTTCGTCGCCGGCGAGCGGTAGCCCGAGATGATCTCGAACGGCCGCCGGCTGCCGAGCCGGCCGTGCAGCGCGTGCAGCAGGTCGAGCAATGCCGGATCCATCGCGCCGACCTCGCCGCTGCGGAAGTCGCGCAGCAGCCGGTTGACGGCGGTCAGCGCGTCGGGCAGGTAGTCGGTGCCGCGGGCGTACTCGAGCTCGAGCCGTTCGCCGGTGTGCAGGTGGGCGAAGCTCAGCACGCGCGGCGCGGAGGGCAGTGCGGCCTGGGCGGCCTGGGTGAGCCAGGGGGCCGCGGCGAGGGCGGCAACGAAGCGGCGACGGTGCAGGGTGCTCACGGTGGGGGGTATGCGGCAAAGGGGACAGTGTACCCAGCGACGCCCCCGGTCAGGGGGAGTTCTGCCCGTGAACAACTTCGCGTCGCCACCGGGCGCGACGGCCGGACAGCACGCCCAGCCGCGACACTTCGACCTTCGGAGCCTCCCGTGCACGACCACGACTACCGCCGCCTCGTCGCGGCCTACGAACACGACAGCCGCGACGATCCGCGCCGTTTCGCGCTGGTCACCGCGGCGCTGGCCGCGTTCGGCTACGCCGCCATCGTCGCGACGCTGGCCGGCGCTGCCGTCGGCCTGGGTTGGGGCCTGACCCAGCTGGTGCACGGCCGCGTGCGCAGCTGGAAGGTGCTGCTGGTGATCGGCTGCGCCTCGCTGCTGGTCTCGCTGCTGCGCGCCTTGTGGCTGCGCAGCGGCGAGCCCGAGGGCATGCCCATCACGCACCGCGAGGCGCCGCGTCTGTTCGAGCTGATCGACCAGGTGCGCCGGCGTGTCGGGGCGCCACGTCCCGACCGCGTGCTGATCGACGGCGAGATGAACGCCGCGGTGGTGCAGCAGCCGCGCCTGGGCCTGCTGGGCTGGCACCGCAACACCCTGATCCTCGGCCTGCCGCTGATGATGGCGCTGGACGGCAAGCAGCTCGCCGCCGTGCTGGCGCACGAGTTCGGCCACCTGCGCGGCGCGCACGGCAAGCTCGGCGCCTGGGTCTACCGCACGCGGCGCTCCTGGGTGCGCCTGGCCGAGTCGCGCGAGCGTGCCCGCCTGGGCGGCTCGGTGGCCGACCTGGCGCTGGCCTTCTTCTTCCGCCATTTCTTCCCGCGCTTCAACGCCCGCGCCTTCGTGCTCTCGCGCCAGCAGGAGTACGAGGCCGACCGCACCGCGCACGAGGTGGTGGGGCGCGAGCCGGCCGCCACCGGGCTGATCGCCATCGAGCTTCAGGCGCGCTACCTGCACGAGCAGTTCTGGCCGATGGTGTGGCGCCATGCCGCGCACCTGCCGAGCCCGGAGAAGGAGCGGCCCTACCGCGCGATGCAGCAGGCGCTGAAGAGCGCGCCCGCGAACGCAAAGGCGGGGCTGTGGCTGAAGGAGGCGGTCAAGCGCCTGCCCGACCTGTCCGACACCCACCCCGGCCTGCGCGACCGGCTCGACTTCGCCGACGTGCCGGCGAAGCTGCCGCCGCCGCTGACCGTCTCGGCCGCCGAGGCGCTGCTGCGCGAGGCGCTGCCGGCCTGGCTGACCCGGCTCGACCACCAGTGGCGCCGGCGCAGCGCCGAGGGCTGGCGCGAGCGGCACCGCTACGCGCAGGCGCAGCGCCGCATGGCCGAGGAGCTGCAGGCGGCGCTGAACCAGGGCCCGCTGGACCCGGACGACCACCTGCTGTGGGCCCGCGCCGCGCTGTGGATCGAGGGCGAGGCGGCCGAGATCACGGTGCTGCGCCGCATGCTGCGCGACCACCCGACGCACCTGGGCGCCCGCTACGAGCTCGGCAGCACGCTGATCGAGGTCGACGACCGCCAGTTCAACGACGAGGGCGCGCAGCTGCTGCGCGAGGTGGCCGAGGGCGGCAACCACCCCTGGGCGCTGCCCGCGGCGCAGCGCATCGAGGCCTGGCTGCAGGCACGCGAGCGCTGGGACGAGCTGAAGACCTGGCGCGCCACGCTGGCGCGCATCGAGCAGCGCACCGAGGCCACCTGGGAGGCGCTGCACGACTTCGAAGGCGAGCCGCGCTTCGAGCCGCACGGCCTGGGCCGTCGCGCGCTGCGCCCGCTGGAGGACCTGCTGCGCGGCGAGAAGGCGGCCGGCCGGGCCTGGGTGGTGCGCAAGGCCGTGGCCGAGGCGCCGGACTGGCGCTTCTGCATCGTCATCGTCGAGCGCTCCAAGGTGCTGGGCCAGCCCGACGCGCAGTCCTGGTGGGCCGAGCTGCGCGAGCGCATCGACCTGCCGTGTCCGTTCATGGTGATCGACACCGCGCACCCGGTCTGGGCCGACAAGGCGCAGGCCGCGCTGCTCGACAAGATGCGCGCGGTGCCCGACGCGCTGGTGTGGGGCGGCCGCAGCGCCTGACGCGCGCGCCCCCGTTCACAGCCAGTCGGCCGCGTCCGGATAGAGCGATCGCAGCAGGGCCGCACCGGCGCTGCCGAGGGGAGCCTGCAGCGCAGCGGCCACGGCCACCTCGTCCTGCGGCGTGCGCCGGCGCCAGGCCGCGTCGAAGGCGGCATGCTGCGGTGCCAGCGCCGCCTGCACCTGCTCGGCCCAGAACGCCGGCCCGGGCCCGTCGACCCAGGCGCCGCGGCCGCGCCCATGGTGCGCCACCGCCAGGTAGCCGAGCAGGGCGGATTCGGCGAGCTCGTGCAGCACCTCCTCGGTCCAGGCCAGGGTCGGCTGCTCCAGGCCGCGCACCAGGTTGTAGCCGCGTGCCAGGCCGGCGGCGCCGAGCGCCCCGAGCAGGCCGCCGGCCAGCAGGCCGCCGCCGAGCGTCAGGCCACCGCTGGCGAGGTCGGCCTTGAGTCCGGCCAGCGCGCCGCTGAGCAGTCCGCCGACCAGCGCCGAGCGGCCTTCGGAGAGCGGCGCGCGCAGCGCATAGTGCTCGGCCAGGCGTTGCAGCACCTGCGCGCCGGCGTGGCCGTCCAGGCCGTGCAGCGCGATCAGGCGGTCGGTGCTGGCGCGCATGTCGGTGTCGAGCCGCTCGGCCAGCGCGCTCATCGCGCGTTCGCGCGGCGTGGCCGGCCCGCCGCGGCGCAGACCGAGCGCGCTGCCGAGTTCGGCCAGGCGGTCGGTCCAGCCGGTCTCGGCGATCGGCTCGCGGTCGCACGCGGCGCGCGCCAGGCGCTGCGCCAGCACCTGCAGCGCCTGCTGCCAGACGCCACGCTCGCGTTCGCGCCAGGCCCTGTGCAGCACGTCGAAGGCGGACCGCGCCTCGCCCGGCAGCGCGGCGCCGACGGCACGCAGCAGCGCATCCTCCTGCACCCAGCAGCGCGCGAAGGCGTCCAGTGCCAGCACGCCACGCACGCAGCGGTGGGCCTCGGCGACGCCCTGCCAGCGCGCCCGCTCGGCGGCCTCGGACAGCGCGTCCAGCGGCGGGCCGACCTGGTTCAGCAGCAGCAGCGTCGGCGTGCCCAGCAGGTCCAGCACCGCGAGCTCGGCGTCGACCTGCGGGCTGTCCTCGGGCGGCTCGGCGGCGTTGACGAGGTAGAGCACCACGTCGGCCTCGTCGAGCACGTTCTTCACCGCACGCTGGCTGGACCACAGCGCCGGCTCGCGCCAGCGGTCCCACACCTCGTTGAGGAACCAGCCGATCGGGTTGCCGGCACGCGAGAGCCGACGCGCCAGGCGCACGCTGTCGCCGAAGCCCGGCGTGTCCCACAGCTCGAGCACGTGATCGCCGGCCTCGACCAGGGTCTGGCGCTCGGCCACCTGCGTGACGTGCGGCGCGTCGCGCACCTCGCCGACGTCGCGCCGCAGCAGGGTGCGCGCCAGCGTCGTCTTGCCGACGTTGGTGTGCGAGACCAGGCTGAGCGCGATCCTCACGGCACCGACAGGTCGACGAACAGCGCCGGAAGGTGGCGCGACACGAGCCAGGATCGCCACAGCGCCCGGCGCTCCTCGAGGCGGCGCGCGCCGTCCGGCCCGGCGAAGCGGCGCCGGAACCCCGATTCGTCGAGCAGCACCAGCGCCGGCGGCGCGGGCAGGGCGGCGAGCAGCGCACCGTGGGTCTCGGCCTCGGGCGTGGCGGTCAGCGGCAGCAGCAGCACCTCGGCTGCGACGGCCTGCGCCTCCTCGCCTTGCGCCAGCGAGGGCGCGAGCTGCAGCTCGACCGGGCCGCCCACGTGCCGTTCGAGCGCGGCCCGCAGCCCGGCGCGCAGCGCCTCGGCGCCCTGGTAGCTGTAGGGCAGCACCTGCAGCGGCCGGGCGCCGGCGCTCGGTGCAGGCGCCTCGCTGGCGCGGGCGGCGGCGAAGGCCAGCAGCGTGCGCGGCAGGATCACCAGCGCGGCCAGCGTGATGGCGTAGAGATGGATCCAGCGGGCCGCGCGCTCGCCACCGCCCCCGGCCGAGAAGCGCAGCGCCGCGAACTCGTCCAGCGTGGGCAGCGTGATGCCGCCCAGCGCCGCAGCCGGGCCGAACAGCCACTGCATGAAGCGATGCAGCGCGGGGGCGTCGAAGAAGGTGCTGTCCCAGCCGGCGCGGAACTCGAGGAAGCTGCCGCGGGCGTACATCGACAGCACCGCGCCGCAGGCGAGCAGCGCCGCCGCGGCGTGCAGCCAGGCGGCCAGGCGCCGCTGCGGTGTCGTCAACGACCGATGGCGCGCCACGGCCACCAGCAGCAGCGCGTAGACGGCGAGGTTCCAGCCCAGCATCGCCAGCAGCGGCGGGGCGAACAGGTTGATGCGCTGGCCGCCGGGCAGCGCATCGAGCGCAGCGCCGGCCGCGAAGGCGGCGACCAGCAGCAGCGGCCCGGCCGCCCGTGGCAGCGCGACGCCGGGCTTCACATGCCGGCGTAGTTCGGCCCGCCGCCGCCCTCGGGCGTGACCCAGACGATGTTCTGCGTCGGGTCCTTGATGTCGCAGGTCTTGCAGTGCACGCAGTTCTGCGCGTTGATCTGCAGGCGGTCGTCCTCGCCGTCGGCCTTGACGAACTCGTACACGCCGGCCGGGCAGTAGCGGCTTTCGGGCCCGGCGTACTTCTGCAGGTTCACCGCCACCGGCACCGAGGTGTCCTTCAGCGTCAGGTGCGCCGGCTGGTCCTCGGCATGGTTGGTGTTGCTGATGAACACCGAGCCGAGCCGGTCGAAGCTGATCACGCCGTCCGGCTTCGGGTAGGTGATCGGCGTGCACTGGTCGGCCGGCTTGAGATAGGTGTGGTCGGCCGCCTGGCGATGCAGTGTCCAGGGCGGCGCCTTGAAGCCCAGGCGCGGCAGCAGCCACTGCTCGACACCGGTCATCAGTGTCGCGGTGGTGCGGCCCTTCTTGAACCACTGCTTGAAGTTGCGTGCGCGGTCGAGTTCCTCGTGCAGCCAGCTCTTCTCGAAGGCGGCCGGGTAGGCGGCCAGTTCGTCGCCGCCGCGGCCGGCCTTCAGCGCCGCGTCGATCGCCTCGGCGCACAGCATGCCGGTCTTGATCGCCGCATGGCTGCCCTTGATGCGGCTGGCGTTCAGGAAGCCGGCCTCGCAGCCGACCAGCGCGCCGCCCGGGAACACGACCTTCGGCAGGCTCAGGATGCCGCCGGCGGTGATGGCGCGCGCACCGTAGCCGATGCGCTTGCCGCCCTCGAGCGTGGCGCGGATCGCCGGGTGGGTCTTCCAGCGCTGGAACTCCTCGAACGGGCTGAGCCAGGGATTGGCGTAGTCGAGGCCGACCACGAAGCCCAGCTCCACCTTGTTGTCCGCATCGTGGTAGAGGAACGAGCCGCCGTAGGTGTCGGCGTCGAGCGGCCAGCCGGCGGTGTGCAGCACCAGCCCGGGCCGGTGCCTGGACGGGTCGACCTCCCACAGCTCCTTCAGGCCGATGCCGTAGCTCTGCGGGTCCTTGCCCGCATCGAGCTTGTAGCGCGCGATCAGCTGCTTGCCCAGGTGGCCGCGCGCGCCCTCGGCGAACACGGTGTACTTGCCGTGCAGCTCCATGCCGAGCTGGAAGGCCTCGGTCGGCTCGCCGTCGCGGCCGACGCCCATGTTGCCGGTGGCGATGCCCTTGACCGCGCCCGTGTCGGTGTAGAGCACCTCGGCCGCCGCGAAGCCGGGGAAGATCTCCACGCCCAGCGCCTCGGCCTGCTGCGCCAGCCAGCGCACCAGGTTGCCCAGGCTCAGGATGAAGTTGCCGTGGTTCTTGAAGCAGTCGGGCAGCAGGAAGTCGGGCGTGGCCTGCGCGCCGGTCTCGGAGAGGAACAGGAAGCGGTCCTCGGTGACGGGCTGGGTGAGCGGCGCGCCCATCTCCTGCCACTTCGGGAACAGTTCGGTGAGCGCGATCGGGTCCATGATCGCGCCCGAGAGGATGTGCGCGCCCGGTTCCGAGCCCTTCTCGATGACCACCACCGAGACCTCGCGGTTCTCGAGCGCGGCAAGCTGCTTCAGGCGGATCGCGGTGGCCAGGCCGGCCGGGCCGGCGCCCACCACGACCACGTCGTACTCCATGGCTTCGCGCGGGCCGTACTGCTCGAGGATCTGCTGAGGGGTCATCGTGCGTCCAGGGGGAATCCGGGCGGCGATTCTACGGGGTGGAGAGGTCGGAAAAGCACGATCGTTCGATGACCTGGAGCGAGCTCTCCAGCGCGGCCTGCGTGCTATCGTCGCCGGCACCCATCCACCCCCGAGAGCGGCACGACATGAGCTACACGATCGATCTGGCCGGGCGCGTGGCGCTGGTCACCGGCGCGTCCAGCGGGCTGGGCGAGCAGTTCGCGCGCACGCTGGCCCGGGCCGGCTGCGCCGTGGTGCTGGCCGGCCGGCGCGTCGAGCGGCTGAAGACCCTGCGTGCGGAGATCGAGGCCGGCGGCGGCGATGCCCATGTGGTGGCGATGGACGTCACCGACCTGGTGAGCATCAAGGCCGCCGTGGCCCACGCCGAGACCGAGATGGGCACGCTCGACATCCTGGTCAACAACTCCGGCGTCAGCACCACGCAGAAGCTGGTCGACGTGACCGAGGACGACTACGACTACGTGTTCGACACCAACACCAAGGGCGCCTTCTTCGTCGCGCAGGAGGTCGGCAAGCGCATGCTGGCGCGTGCCAAGGGCGCGGCGCCGGGCACCTTCACCGGCGGGCGCATCGTCAACGTGGCGTCGATGGCCGGGCTGCGCGTGCTGTCGCAGATCGGTGTCTACTGCATGAGCAAGGCCGCGGTGATCCACATGACCCGCGCCATGGCGCTCGAGTGGGGCCGCTACGGCATCAACGTCAATGCGATCTGCCCGGGTTACATCGACACCGAGATCAACCACCACCACTGGCAGACCGAGCAGGGCCAGAAGCTGATCGAGATGCTGCCGCGCAAGCGCATCGGCCAGCCGCAGGACCTGGACTCGACGCTGATGATGCTGGTGGCCAACCAGAGCCACTTCGTCAACGGGGCCGTGATCCAGGTCGACGACGGCTTCGCGGTGTGAGATGCGTGCGCTCTCGATCCTCGAAGCGCGTGTGCTCGGCGTGCTGGTCGAGAAGCAGCACACCGTGCCGGACAGCTACCCGCTCTCGCTGAACGCGCTCACGCTCGGCTGCAACCAGAAGACCGCGCGCGACCCGGTGCTCAACGCCAGCGAGGCCGAGGTGCAGGCCACGCTGGACGCGCTCAAGTCGCTCAGCCTGGTGTTCGAGGTGAGCGGTTCGCGCGTCACGCGCTACGAGCACAACATCGGCCGCGTGCTGGGTGTGCCGTCGCAGTCGGTCGCGCTGCTGTCGGTGCTCGCGCTGCGCGGACCGCAGACCGCCTCCGAGCTGCGCGCCAACTGCGAGCGCCTGCACCGCTTCGCCGACGTGTCCTCGGTCGAGGCCTTCCTCGACGAACTGGCCGCGCGGCCGGAGGACAAGGGCGGCCCGCTCGCGCTCAAGCTGCCGCGTGCACCCGGCGCGCGCGAGCCGCGCTGGACGCAGCTGCTCACCGGTGCGGTGGACGTCGCCGCGCTGCCGGTGGCCGCCGCGGGCGAGGACTTCGTCGCCGCCACCGAGATCGCCGCGCTGAAGGCGCAGCAGCAGTCGCTGCGCGCCGAGGTCGAGCAGCTGCGCAGCCTGGTCGAGCGCCTCTATGCCGAGCTGGGAGTGAGCAAGGGATGACGCTGCGCTTCACCGTGCCCGAGCACAAGACGCTGGTGCACGAGATGGTGATCACTATCCGCTGGGGCGACATGGACGCGATGGGCCATGTCAACAACACGGTCTACTTCCGCTACTTCGAGATCGCGCGGCTGGCCTGGTTCGACCGCATCGGCTGCCCGCCCAACCCGGCCGGCGAGGGGCCGGTGATCGTCAACGCGTTCTGCAACTTCATCCGCCAGCTCGAGTACCCCGGCGAGGTGATCGCGCGGCACTACGTCGCCCACCCCGGCCGCACCAGCTTCGACACCTTCCTGACCCTGGCGCGCACCGACGCGCCGGACATCGTCTGCACCGAGGGCGGTGCCAAGGTGGTGTGGGTGGACTTCCCGAAGCAGAAGTCCGTGCCGCTGCCCGAGCGGTTGCGGGCCCTGATCAGCGGGGCGTGACCCCGAGGGTCTCGAGCATCTCGACGCCGGCTCGCTCGCCTTCCGCGGCGGCGCCTTCCATGAAGCCCTGGAAGTCGAACGAGCAGTGCTCGCCGGCGAAGAACACGTTCCCCTGGCGCACGCGCTCGTAGCCGGCGATGGTCTCGTACTGGCCGATGCGGAAGTAGGAGTACGAGCACTTCATGTTCGGGTCCAGGTGCGGCAGGCCCTGGGTGGAGCGGCCGTTCCACAGCGCCGCCAGGCCGGGGAACACCGGCTCGATCTGGCCGAGGAAACGCAGCGCGTCCTGGCGCACCGCAGGCACCGTGGCGGTGGCGAAGGGCAGGGTGCTGCTCATGGCGTCGGCGAACGGCCCGCCGGCGTAGCCGACCAGGATGCCGGCCGCGCCGGGCTGGGCGCGCGAGGTCTCCCAGCTCGACTGGTAGCCGGTGTCGCCATAGCTCGAGCCGTTGCCGATGCCCGGCCAGTGTCCGCGCTCGTTCCACAGCCGGCGCGTGAACTGCAGGTGCTGCTTGCTCTGGCGGCCGCGGCCGAGCTGCTGGATGGCGTGGTGCTTGAGCGCGTCGAAGCCGGCGTGTGCGTAGTCCAGCTCGCGCAGCACGGCGAACGGGGTGGTCAGCAGCACCAGGTCGGCCAGCTCGACGCGGGTGGTCGAGCCCTCGAGGAACACCAGCTCGTAGCGGCCGTCGGCGCGCCGGCGGATCGCCTGCAGCCGCATGCCCAGGCGCAGCGCCTGGGCGCCCAGGTGCTGGGCGATGGCCTGCGGCAGCTGCTGGTTGCCGCCGCGCAGGTGGTACTTCTCGTCCGAGATGCCGAACATGTGCAGCTCGTTCCAGCTCGGCTGGTAGCCCAGCAGGTAGACCAGGTTCAGCGCCGACTGCTCGCGCGTGTCGCTGTTGAGCTCGATGTAGTAGGCCGTGTCCAGCAGCGCACCCAGCGGCGACGCGTGGCCGCCCGGCACGCGCGACTCGATCCAGTCGTACAGGCTCATGCGGTTGAGCATGCGGCCCCAGGCCGTGCTCTCGTATACCGTGGTGTACGGCCCGGCGCGGCGCAGGTCCTCGCGCAGCAGCGGCGCGATCTCCTTGAAGTCGCGGTCGGCCTGCGCCTTCGGGTAGTACTGGCCGAAGAAGCGGTAGGTCTCCTCCGAGCCGCGCGGCTCGGCGGCGTGCAGGTCGTCCAGCACCAGGCCGAAGCGCTGTGCCAGGCGCAGCATGGTCTCGTGGCCGCTGTCGATCAGCTCGCCGCACCACTCGAACACCTGGCCCTGGTCGAAGTAGCTGGTGTTGGAGAACATGCGCCCGCCGATGCGGTGGCCGGCCTCGTAGACCGTGGCGGCCACGCCGTGGTCGGCCAGCTTCAGCGCCGCAGCCAGGCCGGCCATGCCGGCGCCCACGATCGCGATGCGCGGCTGGCCTTGCGCGTGCGCCGCACGCGGCGCGGCCAGCGCGCCGGTGGCCAGGGCGGCGGCACCGAGGAAATCGCGCCGCGACAGCCCGGCCCGCCGCGCATCGGGGCGCGGCGCGCGGGCGGCGCGCAGGGCCTGCACGTCCAGGCCGAGCGCCTGGGCACGCTGATGCTCGCGGGCCAGTTGGACGATCGAGCGAAGCAGCGGGGTGCGGGCCACGGCGGTCTCCTGAAAGGGGCCCGATTCTGGCGGCGGGGCGGCCACTCACGCGTGTCGGAATGCACGCCCGGCGTCGGCGCAACGAATTGAGACGTCTGACCCTCACTTATCGTGGTCTCGAGCGTCGGCCGTTCGCCTAGCGTGTCAGGGCCCGCGGTACGGGCACTGGAGAAGCTGTCCATGACTCGTCGATTCCGGCCCTGGCCGGCTGCTGTGGCGCCGGCGCTGGTCGCGGCGTGGTGTGCCGCGGGCGCGGCCGAGAACGGCGACGCGGCCGACCTCGAGGCGCTGCTGAACCAGCCGGTCTACGCGGCCTCGAGATTCGCGCAGGACGCGGCCGACGCCCCCGCGGCGGTGACGGTGCTGACGGCCGGCGACATCCGCGCCTTCGGCTGGCGCACGCTGGCCGAGGTGCTGAACGGCGCCCGCGGCGTGTTCCTGCGCTACGACCGGTTCTACCAGTACGTCGGCGTGCGCGGCCTGGCTCGGCCGGGCGACTTCTCGTCGCGCCTGCTGATGCTGATCGACGGCATGCGCGTCAACGACAACATCTACGACCAGGCCGGTGCCGGGCGCGAGTTCCCGCTCGACATCGGCCTGATCGAGCGGGTCGAGTTCATCCCCGGGCCCGGCTCGGCGCTGTACGGCTCGAACGCCGTGCTGGGCGTGGTCAACATCGTCACGCGTTCCGGCGCCGCCATGCTCGGACAGGCGGTCGAGGCCGAGCTCGGTTCGGCGGGCAGCCGGCGCATCGGCTTCAGCAGCGGCAGCGAATGGGGCGAGGGCCGCGTGCTGGTGGCCGGTCGCAGCGAGCTGCGGCCGGGCGAATCCCTCCACTTTCCCGAGTTCGGTGACGCGTCCGCGCCCGCGGCCTGGAGCAACGGCGGCGACCGCGAAACCGACCGCAAGCTGTTCGCCCGCTGGACCCAGGGCGAGCTCACCGCCACCGGGCTGCTCTCGCAGCGGCGCAAGCTGATCCCGACCGGCGCCTTCGGCACCGTGTTCGGCAGCCGCGACACCTCCGGCACCGACCGCTATGCCTTCGCCGACCTGCAGTGGCAGCGCGACCTCGACGCGCAGCGCCAGCTGGTGCTGCGCGGCAGCGTCGGCCAGTACGAGTTCGACGGCCGCTTCGACTACGGCCCGCCCGACGGCCGCCAGCACCTGGACCAGACCGGCCGCTGGATCGACCTCGAGACCCGCTGGCTCTGGTCCGGCTGGACCGGCCACCGCCTGGTGCTGGGGCTGGAACTGCGCCAGAACCTGGCGCAGCGCCAGCGTTCGTCCTTCGACGGCGAGGACGGCGGCGTCGCGGCCGACATCCAGGGCCGCTCGCGTCGCTTCGGTGTCTTCGTCAATGACGAGTGGACGCTGGCGCCGTCGTTGCGTGCCGTGCTCGGTGCCCGCGTGGACCGCCAGCTCGACGGCGGCCACGTGGCCACGCCGCGTCTGGCGCTGGTCTGGACGGCCGCCCCCGGGCTGCAGCTCAAGGCGCTGGACGGCCGCGCGTTCCGCGAGCCGAACGCCTACGAATCGCAGTACGAGGACCTGTTCGTGCGCGCCAACCCGCAGCTCAGGCGCGAATCGCTGCGCGCCCGCGAACTGGCCGTCGAGTGGCGCGCGCTGGCGCAGCTGCGCCTGGCCGGCTCCTTGTACCGCTACGAGGTGAGCGACCTGATCGAGCAGCAGTTCGACGAGCTCACCGAGCGGCTGGTCTACAACAACGCCGGCACCGTGCACTCCGGCGGCGCCGAGCTCGAAGGCGACTATGTCGACTCGAGCGGCTGGCGCGTGCGCGCGAGCTGGACGCGCCAGCGCACCCGCGAGGCCGGCAGCGAGCAGCAGATCGGCAACTCGCCGGCCACGCTGCTCAAGCTGCACACCACGCTGCCGGTGGCGCGCCATGCGGCGCGTGTCGGCGTCGAGGCGCAGCGTGTGGGCACGCGGCGCACGCTCGCCGGCGACACGCTGGCGCCTCACCTGCTGGTGGGACTGACCGTGCAGGTCGACCCGCCCGGCTCGGCCTGGTGGCTGTCGGGCAGCATCTACAACCTGTTCGACCGCGCCTACGCCGATCCGGGCGGCCCCGAGCTGGTGCAGGACCAGCTCGCGCAGGACGGCCGGCAGTGGCGCCTGCAGCTCGGCCTGCGCTTCTGAGCCGCATGGCCTGGCGCCGCCGCTCGCTGCTGGCCTGTGCCGCGGCGCTGCCGCTGGGCATGGCGGCACGGGCGCAGACGCTCGACGAGGCGCGCGTCAAGGCGCGCCTGACGCTCACGCTGGCGCGCTACACGCAATGGCCGGCCGCCAGCGCCGGTGCCGGCAGCGATGCGCTGGTGCTGTGCGTGGCGCAGCGCAGCGACGTGCTTGCCCTGGCCTTCGGCGAGCTGGCCGGGCAGGCCGTGGCCGGCCGGCCTGTGCGGGTGCTGACCAGTCCGCCGCCGGCGGCGGCCGGCTGCCATGTGCTGTTCGTGCAGGATGGCGCCGAGCGCGACGCCGCGGCGCTGCTGGCGGCGGCCCGCGGGACGCCCGTGCTGACGGTCGGCGACGGCGACGGCTTCGTGGCGCGCGGCGGCATGGTCGAGCTGGTCAACGTCAACGACGCGATGCGTCTGGACGTCAACCTGCGCGCGCTGCGGTCCGCCCGGCTCGAGCTGAGCAGCCGCGTGCTGCAGCTGGCGCGGCAGGTGCGGGAGTGAGCCCAGGATTCACGGCGCGTCAGCCGCGCAGCAGCTTCTGCACCAGTTCCGGTGTGGTGGCCGCGCGGTGCTTCTTCATCAGCCGGGCGCGGTAGACGTCCACCGTGCGCGGGCTGATCGCGAGCTTCCTGCCGATCAACTTGCTGGTCAGGCCCTCGATCAGCAGCGCGGCGATCTCGCGCTCGCGCGGCGTCAGGTCGACCGACAGGCGGCGGCGCGAGGACAGGTCCTCGAAGGCCCAGATGCCGGCCGCATGCGGTGCCGACGGGTCGAGCGCGCGGCCCGACACATGGCACCAGAACAGCTCGCCGCGTTGCGGGCCGTCGACCCGCTTCATCACGCGCTCGTCGGCGTAGAAGCCGTTCGTGTCGAGGCTCGCGACGATGCGTTCGCCGGTGCGCTCGAACTCGTCGTGGGTCGGGTACAGCACCTCGAAGCTGCACCCCACCAGCTGCTCGCGCTGCGCGCCGAACATCGCCAGCGCCGCCTGGTTGCAGTCCACCATCAGCCGGTTGCGCGACAGCACCAGTCCGATCGGTGCCAGGTCGAAGGCGGTGCGGTAGTCGAGCTCGCGGCTCACAGCAGCGCGCAGGTGGTGGTGGCGTGGGCGGCCAGCATCTCGTCGGCCGTCGTGATGCGCACCTCGCCGAACACCAGGCTGCGGCCCATGCGCAGCACCTTGGCGCGCACCTGCGCGACACCCGACTCGGCCGGCACCGGGCGCAGGAAGCTGGTCTGCAGCTGCACCGTGCTCATCGGCTTGAAGCCGCCGGCGCGTGTCATCACGGCCAGCACCATCGCGGTGTCGGCCGCCGCCATCAGCGTCTGGCCCGACACCACGTTGCCCACGTGCACATGCTGCGGCGTGACGGGCAGGGCGAGCAGCACCTCGCCGGCCTGGGCGTCGATGACGCGCAGGTCGAGCTGCTGCACCCAGGGCGCGAACACGGTGTGCAGCGCGTGCTCGAGCATCGCGCGGTCCACCGTCGAGCTGCTGTTCTCCATGCTTCCTCCTCCCGTTAGTTGATTCTACGTAACGACTACGTAATGCGATACGTAGTACGCTCCCGCGCTGTTCCGTTTCGAGGAGACAGGCGGATGAACAAGGTCTATCCGAGCGCAGCCAAGGCGCTCGAAGGCATCGTGCGCGACGGCCAGCTGCTGGCCGTCGGCGGCTTCGGGTTGTGCGGCATTCCCGAGGCGCTGATCGATGCGCTGCGCGACAGCGGCGCGAGGAACCTGACGGTGATCTCGAACAACGCGGGGGTCGACGGCTTCGGCCTCGGCAAGCTGCTCGAGACGCGCCAGATCAGGAAGATGATCTCGAGCTACGTCGGCGAGAACAAGGAGTTCGAGCGCCAGTACCTGGCCGGCGAGCTCGAGCTCGAGTTCACGCCGCAGGGCACGCTGGCCGAGAAGCTGCGCGCCGGCGGCGCGGGCATCCCGGCCTTCTTCACCCGCACCGGCGTCGGCACGGTGGTGGCCGAGGGCAAGGAGACGCGCGAGTTCGACGGCCACGTCTACGTGATGGAGCGGTCGCTCAACCCCGAGGTCTCGCTGGTCAAGGCCTGGAAGGCGGACAAGAGCGGCAACCTGATCTTCCGCCGCACCGCGCGCAACTTCAACCCGGCCGCGGCGATGGCCGGGCGCATCACGGTGGCCGAGGTCGAGGAGATCGTCGAGACCGGCACCTTCGACCCCGATGCGGTGCACCTGCCCGGCATCTACGTGCACCGCCTGGTGCTCAATGCCACGCCCGAGAAGCGCATCGAGAAGCGCACCACCAAGCAGAACCCGAAGGGAGCCTGACATGGCCTGGACCCACGACCAGATGGCCGCGCGCGCGGCCCAGGAACTCGCCGACGGCTTCTACGTGAACCTCGGCATCGGGCTGCCGACGCTGGTGGCCAACTTCGTCTCGCCCGACATCGAGGTCTGGTTGCAGAGCGAGAACGGCATGCTCGGCATCGGCCCGTTCCCCGACGAGAGCGAAGTCGACGCCGACCTGATCAACGCCGGCAAGCAGACCGTCACCACGCTGCCCGGTTCGAGCATCTTCGGCAGCCACGACAGCTTCGCGATGATCCGCGGCGGCAAGATCAACCTGTCGATCCTCGGCGCGATGCAGGTCAGCGAGAAGGGCGACCTGGCCAACTGGATGATCCCGGGCAAGATGGTCAAGGGCATGGGCGGGGCGATGGACCTGGTGGCCGGCGTCAAGAGCGTGGTCGTGCTGATGGAGCACGTCGCGAAGAAGAAGGACGGCGGCATCGACCTGAAGATCCTGCCGCACTGCACGCTGCCGCTGACCGGCGTGGGCGTGGTCGACCGCATCATCACCGACCTGTGCGTGCTCGACGTGACGCCGCACGGCCTGAAGCTCGTCGAGCTCGCGCCGGGGGTGACGCGCGAAGAGGTGCAGGCAAAGACGGGCGTGCCGCTGCAGTGAGGCGGTGCCCGGCGGCGCCGGGTGCATGAGCCCGGCCGAGGCCTATCACGCGCTGCTCGGGGCGTCGGTGGCGCTCTCGGCGGCGATCCTGGTGGCGCTGTGGCGCGACCACGGACTCGAGCCGCGCCTGCGCCGCGCCGTGGCCGGCATGGCCGTGGCGGGGGCGCTCTACAACCTGCTGTCCGGCCCCCTGGCCGAGGCCCTCGGCCGCGAGCTGCTGCCGCTGGCCCGGGCCCTGGCCGCGGCCGCGGTCGTGCTGCTGTGGTCTGCGGTGCGTCAACTGTTCCAGGGGCACGACCGGCTGTCGCGCGTGCCGGGGCTGGTGCCCGCGCTGATCGGCGTCGGCCTGCTGCTGCCGGGCGCGGCGGCGAGCCTGCAACCTGCCTTGCGGCCCCTGGCGGCGGTCGCGATCGTGCTGGTGGCCGGCGCCGCGGTCGCCCACATGCTGTGGCTGCTGGTGGCCGGCTGGGGAGATGACCTCGATGCCTTTCGGCGCCGCCTGCGCCTGCTGCTGGCCGGCGGGGGATCGCTCTACGTCGGTGCGGTGCTGCTGCTGTACCTGGCGGGTGGCCTGCAGGGTCGGCCGCTGCTGGCCGCGGCCTGGCTGAGCGCGGCGCAGGCGCTGTTCAAGCTGGCCTGGCTGGCGCTGACGGTCGGGCAGCCCAGCCCGCTGGTGCGCCTGTACGCCACCAGCCACCTGCCCGAGCCCACGCCGCTGCAGCCCCTGCCCACGCCGGCCGAAGCCATGGCGGCGCGCCACGCCGCCGCCATCCTCGCCGCGATGGAGGGCGAGCGGCTGTACCGGCGCGCCGGCCTGGCGATCGGCGACCTGGCGCGGCACCTGTCGCTGCCCGAACACCGCGTGCGCGCCGTCATCAACGGCCACCTCGGCTTTCGCAACTACAGCGCCTTCCTCAATCACTTCCGCCTGCGCGAGGTCGCACGGCGGCTGTGCGATCCGGCCGAGGCGCATCTGCCGATCCTGTCGATCGCGCTGGACAGCGGCTACGCCAGCATCGGGCCGTTCAACCGCGCCTTCCGCGAGGCGTTCGGCCAGACCCCGGGCGACTTCCGGCGCGGCGGCGGCACGCGCGGACAGGCCGAAACCTCGACGCCGCTGGCCGATTCCGGAAACGGCCGCTGATCGGGTGGTTCCGGCGCGACCGGGGCCCGGCCTGGCGTCGACCATCGGCGCGTGTCCAACCTCCGACCCGTTCCCATGCTCCGCTTCCGTGCCCCGCGTCGTGCCGTCCTCGCCGCCATCCTGTCCAGCGTGCTGCTTTCCGCCTGCGGCGGCGGCGATTACTGGGACGAGTTCGTCCCGCGCGATCCGACCATCGACGACATCGAGTCGCAGTCCTTCGTCTTCACCGACTTCAGCTACGGCGCGGTGTTCGATCCGGCGCTCGACCACACCCGCACCACGCTGGCGTTCGGCCCGGCCTCGGCCGACGGCAGCGCCCACCGGCTGCCCTTCAGCTTGCTGGCGGACGGGGCCGCGGCCGCAGGCCGCGCCCGGCTGCAGGGACCACGGCTGACGCTGGACATCGAGTCGGCCGGCAGCGGCCTGCCGTTCACCGTCGGACAGCGACTCGACTTCGACCTCCAGGCCGACATCGACGACGGCCGGATCCGCCTGACCAACCGGTCCAGCGGCGTGCAGCAGACCTCGGCGCCGCGCTAGGGCTGCTTCAGCGCGCGCGCCGCCTCGGTCACCAGCGGCGGCCCCCGGTAGATGAAGCCGGTGTAGAGCTGCACCAGGTCGGCGCCGGCGTCGCGCTTGGCGCGCGCGTCGGCACCACTCATCACGCCGCCCACGCCGATGATCGGGTAGCCCGGCCCGAGCGCCGCACGCAGCAGCCGGATCACCCGGTTGCTGGCCTCGAACACCGGCGCGCCCGAGAGTCCGCCGGCCTCCTCGCCGTGCGGCAGGTGCTTCACCGCCTCGCGGGCGATCGTGGTGTTGGTGGCGATCACGCCGTCGATGCCGTTCTTGCGCAGCGAGGCGGCGATCACCTGCACCTGCGCCTCGTCGAGGTCGGGCGCGATCTTCACGAACACCGGCACGCGGCGGGCGTGCATCGCGGCCAGCTGCGCCTGGCGGCCGCCGATCGCACCGAGCAGCGCATCGAGGGCCGCGTCGCTCTGCAGCTCGCGCAGGTTCTTCGTGTTCGGGCTCGAGATGTTGACCGTCACGTAGTCGGCGTGCGGGTAGACACCGTCCAGGCAGGCCAGGTAGTCGTCGGCCGCACGCTCGATCGGCGTGGCGGCGTTCTTGCCGATGTTCAGGCCGAGGATGCCGCCGCCCGATCGGAAGCGTGCGCGTTTCACGTTGGCGAGGAAGGCCTCGAGCCCGTCGTTGTTGAAGCCGAGCCGGTTGATCAGCGCATTCGCCTCGGGCAGGCGGAACATGCGCGGCCTGGGGTTGCCCGGCTGCGCCTTCGGCGTGACGGTGCCGACCTCGACGAAGCCGAAGCCCATCGCACCGAAGGCGTCGATGCAGCGGCCGTTCTTGTCCAGCCCGGCGGCCAGGCCGATGCGGTTCGGGAAGCGCAGGCCGGCCAGCGTCACCGGGTCGTCCACACGCTCCTGCGCGAATCCGCAGCGCAGCGGCGTGTGCTGCAGGCGCTCGAGGGTGGCGAGGGTGAGGTCATGGGCCTGCTCGGGATCGAGGCCGAAGAGGAACGGGCGGGCGAGGGCGTAGGGCAGCAGGGCCATGCGGGAGGCTCTTGGATAATCGCCGGATTCTCTCAAACCACCGCCGCGTACCCGCTGCCATGACCCAGGACGAACTCAAGGCCCTCGTGGGCCAGGCCGCGCTGGCCTACGTGCAACCCGGCACCGTGGTGGGCGTGGGCACCGGCTCGACGGTGAACTGCTTCATCGACGCGCTGGCGACGATGAAGGACCGGATCGCCGGCGCGATCTCCAGCAGCGAGAAGAGCACCCAGCGCCTGCAGGCGCACGGCATCGCGGTGCTGGACAGCAACAGCGTCGAGCGGGTGCCGGTCTACGTGGACGGCGCCGACGAGATCGACCACCGCGGCTTCATGATCAAGGGCGGCGGCGCCGCGTTGACGCGCGAGAAGATCGTCGCCGACCTGGCGGAGCGCTTCGTCTGCATCGCCGACGAATCCAAGCTGGTGCGCACGCTCGGGCGCTTCCCGCTGCCGGTGGAGGTGATCCCGATGGCCACCGCGCAGGTGGCGCGCCGCTTCGCGGCGATCGGCGGCGACGCGGGGCTGCGCGACGGCGTGGTCACCGACAACGGCTGCTGCATCCTCGACGTGCGCGGCTTGGCCATCACCGACCCGTTGGGGCTGGAGCAGGAGATCAACCAGTGGCCCGGCGTGGTGACCGTGGGCATCTTCGCGCGCCACCGCGCCGGCACCTGCCTGCTCGGCACGCCGGCCGGCGTGCGCACGCTCAACTTCTGAATAACCGCCCGGAAAACGCGTAACCTCGGGGCGGCGCAACAAGAGGACGGTCCATGGCCAAGCCGAATTACCAGTACGAGAAGCGCCAGCGCGAACTGGCCAAGAAGCAGAAGAAGGAAGAGAAGGCGCGCGAGAAGGCCGAGCGCAAGTCCGGCCCGGGCGGCGGCGAAGCCGCGTCCGGCGGCGACGCGCCGGATGCGCCGGCCGCTAGCCCCGCGCCGGCCCGCCCCGAGGGGGGCTGAGCGAGCGTTCGCGCCGCGCCGCGCGCGAAAGGAAGCGCGCCGGATCGACCGCGTCGAGCAGGCTGGCCTCCACCGGCGCCGGGGAGCCGCACACCCAGCCGGCCAGCACGCGGGCGCCCAGCGCCATCCAGGTGAGGCCACGCGAGCCCAGACCGGTGAACGCGAACAGGCCCGGCAGGCGTGGCACGGCACGCGGCTGCAGCGGGCCGATGCCGAGGGCTTCGTCCGGCCAGGCACCGATCAGCGGCAGCCGGTCCGGCGCCGTGCAGCGCCAGCCGACGCGCCCCGTGCACGCGGCGGCCTCGATCGGCAGCGGCCGGCCGCTCAGCAGCTGAAGCTGCGCCAGGTTGTGCCGGTGGTCGGCCTCGCGCAGTGCGGGTTCCGGGTCGCCGCGCTGCGCTGTGGCGCCGAACCAGAGCCGGCCGTCGATCGCCGGCAACACGTAGCCGTGGCCCGAGATCGGCAGGCGGGGCCCGAGACGCGCCTCCTCGGGCAGGCGCGCGAGGTCGAGGCCGGAGATCTGGCCGCGCAGCGAGTCGAGCGCGATGAGCGTGCTGCCGGCCAGCCGAAGCGCGTCGTGCGCGTTGGCCAGCACCACCGTGCCGCTCTCGGCGAGTGTCGTGCCCTGCGCGTCGAGCAGGTGCCAGCGGTTGCCGTGGCGCTCGAGCCGGTCGACGGCGACGCCGCCGCACCAGCGGACCGCCTCGCCCGCCTGCGTGAGCAAGGCGGCGGCGAGGCGCGCCGGTGCGACCCAGCCGCCGCCGGGATAGAACCACGCCGCGGCCGGCAGGTCGAGGCCGGCCCGCGCCGCCGCCTGCGCACGGTCGAGCACCTGCACATAGTCGGACGGCAGGCCCTGGGCATCGAGCAGCGCCTGCATCGCGGACGGGGCGAGCGTCGCTTCGAGCCGCAGCAGGCCCTGCGCCGACCCCGGCACGCCCTGTGTCTCGATCGCGTGGGCGACGGCGCGCTGCGCCTCCAGCGCGGCGGCGCGGTTCCAGCGCGCGTGCACCCCATCCTCGCCGTGCAGCGTGCCGTGGAACAGGCCAGCGGGGTTGCCCGAGCCTTCGCAGGCCGGCACCGGGTGCCGGTCGAGCAGCGTGCTGCGCCAGCCGTGCTGCGCCAACGCAAAGGCCGCGGCACAGCCCGCCAGCCCGCCGCCGACGATCACGGCCTCGCGCTCCACCGCGCGCGGTGCCGGGCGGCCCGGCGGCAGCCGGGTCTCGACATGGACCGGTGCGTAGACCGCCTGCGTGATGTCGCGCTTGCCGCCGATGCCGGCGCCGCGCTCGACCGCGAAGCCGGCCGCGGCCAGCGCCTCGCGCACCGGCCGCGCAGCCGACCAGGTGGCCGCGGTCGCGCCGACGCGGCAGCGTCGCGCGATCTGCCGCATCAGCTCGGGCGACCACATCGCCGGGTTGCGCGCGGGGGCGAAGCCGTCCAGGAACACCGCGTCGACCTGCAGCACCAGCTCGGGCAGCCAGTCCTGCACGTCGCCGAAGGCCAGCAGCAGTTCGACACGCCCGTCATCGAAGACCAGCCGGTGCAGGCCGTGCACCAGCGGCGGCCAGGCCGCAATCAGCTGCGCCGCGAGGCCGGCCAGTTCGGGATCGCGCCGCAGCGTCGACAGCGCGGCGCGCGGCAGCGGATGCATCTCGATCGAGACCAGGTGCAGGCGCTCGCAGCGCGCCGGGTCGCTGCGCCAGGCCTGCCAGAGGGCGAGGAAGTTGTTGCCGAGGCCGAAGCCGGTCTCGAGCACGACGAAGCGCTCGCGCCCCTGCCAGCGCCGCGGCAGGCCGTTGCCGGCCAGGAACACATGACGTGCCTGCGCCAGTGCGCCGCCGTGCGGGTGGTAGACATCACCATGTGCCGGCGAGAACGGCCGTCCGTGGGCGTCCGTCTCCGGCACGGCCGGCTGCAGCGGCCGCGACTTCATCGCTGCGCGGCGAGCCAGGCGAGCAGGCGTTCGCGGGCGTCGGTCAGCCCGCGGTAGGCCAGCACCGCCGCGCTCATGCTGGCGATCGCCTCGTGCAGCCGCGCGGCCTGCTCGGCCGTGCTGATCGCCTCGGCGAGCGGGCGCGCCTCGACATGGATCGTGAACACCGCCTGGCCGAGCTCGGGGGCGGGAATGAAGGTCTGCCGTTCGGTGCGGAACCAGGCCCGCGCAGCCAGCGCCCCGGCATCCGCATCCGCCGGCCAGGGCGGCAGCACCGTGCGCGCCGGGTGGTGGTCGAGCGCACCGTCGCTCGAGACGGTCCAGACGAAGCGCTCCCAGCGTTCCGCGCCGGTCACGAGGCGTGCGAGATGGTCGCTCGCGGCCAGCAGCACGCGGTTGTCGGCCACCGGCGCATGCACCTCGGCGAAGTGGCGGCCGACCTTCTGCCGCGGTGACCAGTGCGAGGGCAGGCAGACCGCGAGCCAGGGGATGGTCGCGCCGGCGCCGTCGAGGATGGCGAAGTCTTCGGCGAACGCCAGCGCCAGCAGGCCGGCGCGGCGCCAGGGCGGGGGGAGCGCCTGCAGCACTGCGCCGATGGATGGATCGCCGTCGCCATGCACCGCCTCGCCGCGCACCGACCAGCCCAACAGCGGCGCGGCCAGTTCCTGCGCGTTGCCCGCGAGGGCCTGCGGATGCTCCTGCGCGGCATGCGCCTCGAGCCGCGCCAGCATCGGCGCCGCATCGAACCCGGGCACCTGCAGCAGCGCCTCGCCGGCGTGGTGGTGCAGCACCCGCAGCTTGGCCACGAGCGCCGCATCGCCGGGCCGATTGGGCGTGAGCTGCACCGCGCCCGGCGGCAGGCGCCGCAGCCCCGGCTGCATGCGAAACGGTACGGCGACGGCGGCGAAGTCGAACGGCATGGCGTTGATGAAAGAGAAAGGGCGCCTGTCGAGGCGCCCTTGTCGTGGCCCGCGCTGCGGCGTTATACGCGCTTGCGGTACTCGTGCGTGCGGGTGTCGATCTCGACCTTGTCGCCGTTCTCGACGAACAGGGGCACCGAGATCTCGAAGCCCGTGCCGACCAGGCGAGCCGGCTTCATCACCTTGCCGGAGGTGTCGCCCTTGACGGCGGGTTCGGTCTGGATCTCGCGCACCACGGTGGTGGGCAGTTCGACCGAGATCGCCTTGCCGTCGTAGAACACCACCTCGACGGGCATGCCGTCTTCCAGGTAGCTGATGGCGTCGCCCATGTTCTCGGCCTCGACCTCGAACTGGTTGTAGTCGGCGTCCATGAACACGTACATCGGGTCGGCGAAGTAGGAGTAGGTGCACTCCTTCTTGTCGAGCACGATCTGGTCCATCTTGTCGTCGGCCTTGAAGACGACTTCCGTGCCCGAGCTGTTGAGCAGGTTCTTCAGCTTCATGCGCACCGTGGCGGCGTTGCGGCCGCCGCGGCTGTACTCGGTCTTGAGCACGACCATCGGGTCCTTGCCCTGCATGATCACGTTGCCGGCGCGGATTTCCTGTGCGATCTTCATGGTGACTTCCGTGTTACCCGTGGAGCGAGGCGGCGTTGGGTCGGGGAGGTGGCGCCGCCCGGGCGCGGCGTGGGGCCCCGAAGGCACTCGTGAGCCAGTCCGCGCAAAGCCCGCAATTCTAGCGTTTTTCGGCCACGAACCTGAAAAGCTGGCCCGTCAGGTCGTCCTGCGCGAGCAGTCCGTCGCGCCAGCGCAGGACCTGGGCTCGCCAGGCCTCGAACTCCGGCAGCACGAGGGCCGGGACGGCGTCGTTCCAGGCGTCATGCAGCGTCCGGCAGGCGCCGGCCAGCGCGGCGTCGGCGCCGGCCAGGAAACGATCCAGGAAGGCGGCCAGCTTGGCGCGGTGCGCGGCGTCGTGCTGCGGGTAGATGTGCCAGACGAACGGCCGCCCGGCCCATTGGGCGCGCACGAACGAATCCTCGCCGCGCACCAGGTTGAGGTCGCAGCTCCACAGCAGCCGGTCGTAGTCGGTCTGCGTCAGCCAGGGCAGCGTGACGGCCCGCAGCGCCCCGCTGTGCCGGCGCTCCTGCAGCAGCGTGGTGGCCGGGCCGGGCGTGGCCAGCAGCAGGGTGGGGCGGTCGCCCAGCGCCTCGAGCAGCGCCGGCAGCGGCGCACCGTCGTAGCAGAACAGGCTGACGACCCGCTCGCCGGGCGCACGCGGCCAGCCGTGGTCGGCCAGCCACGCGTCACCGTCGAAGCAGGCTTGCCGCTGCAGCAAGCCCGGCTCGCGCAGCAGCCCGCCGGTGGCCGGCGTGAAGCCCGGGTAGAAGAACCACTTGGTCAGACCGTTGCGCTGCGGCGAGGGCAGCCGGTGCGAGCGCTCGACATAGGGCTCGGCGCTCAGGTACTCGAGGTTGATCCAGACCGGCGCGGGTTGCCGTGCGGCCAGCGCGGCGACGACGGCCTCGGGCAGCTCGCAGCCGAAGGCCTCGATCACCACGTCGCCCGGCGCTGCGCCGGCGATGGCCTCGTCCCAGGCGTGCACCTGCACGCCGGGCGAGCCCTGCGGCGCCATCCAGGCCAGCGCCGTGGCGTCGTCGACCCACAGCCGCACCGATTCGCCGCGCCCGGCCAGGTCGGCCGCGAGGCGCCAGCACACGCCGAGGTCGCCGTGGTTGTCGACCACGCGGCAGTACAGGTCCCACAGCATGCGGCCGATTATCCCGGCTCGATAATCCGCGCCGATGGACGAACTCCCGGTCGACCCGCCCCCCAGCGACCTGCGCCAGCGCCTGCTCGAGGAGGTGGCGGCGCTGCCATCGCGGCCGGGCGTCTACCGCTACTTCGACGCCGCCGGTCAGGTGCTGTACGTCGGCAAGGCACGTGACCTGAAGAAGCGCGTCTCGAGCTACTTCCACAAGACCCATGCCGATGCGCGCATCGGGTTGATGGTCGAGAAGATCGCGCGGCTCGAGACCACGGTGGTGCGCACCGAGGCCGAGGCGCTGCTGCTCGAGAACAACCTGATCAAGACGCTGCAGCCGCGCTACAACATCCTGTTCCGCGACGACAAGAGCTACCCCTACCTGAAGATCGTCTCGCACCGCTTCCCGCGCATCGCCTACTACCGCGGCGCGGTGGACCAGAAGCACCGCTACTTCGGCCCGTACCCGAGCGCCTGGGCGGTGAAGGAGTCGATCCAGCTGCTGCAGAAGGTGTTCCGCCTGCGCACCTGCGAGGACACCGTGTTCACGAACCGCACGCGGCCCTGCCTGCTCTACCAGATCAAGCGCTGTTCGGGGCCCTGCGTGAACCTGATCGACGCGGACGACTACGCCCGCGACGTGGCCAACGCCGAGCGCTTCCTGCGCGGCGGCGAGCAGGAGGTGATGGACGCGCTGCAGGCGCAGATGATGGCCCGCGCCGAGGCGCTGCAGTACGAGAAGGCGGCCGAGATCCGTGACCAGATCGGCGCGCTCTCGCGCGTGCTGCACCGCCAGGCGGTGGAGGACAACAGCGGCGTGACGACCAAGGATGCCGACATCCTGGCCGCACGCGTCGAGGGCGGGCGGGCCTGCGTCAACCTGGCGATGGTGCGCGGCGGCCGCCACCTCGGCGACCGGCCCTACTTCCCGGCCCATGTCGACGCAGCGGCCGAGTTCGGCGAGGAGCGCACGCCGGAGCTGCAGGTGCTCGAGGCCTTCATCGCCCAGCACTACCTCGACGGCGCCGCGCCGCCGCTGCTGATCACGAGCCACGCGGTCGACCCGGCGCTGCTGGAGGCGCTGTCCGCGGCCGGGGGCGTCAAGGTGGGCGCGCAGCACCAGCCGCGCGGCCAGCGGCGCGCCTGGCTCGACATGTGCGAGGAGGGCGCGCGCCTGAAGCTGGCCCAGCTGCTGGCCGAGGAAGGCTCGCAGCGCGAGCGCACTCGTGCACTGGTCGAC
The DNA here is from genome assembly GCF_004011805.1 of Piscinibacter defluvii. Taxonomy (GTDB): domain Bacteria; phylum Pseudomonadota; class Gammaproteobacteria; order Burkholderiales; family Burkholderiaceae_C; genus Piscinibacter; species Piscinibacter defluvii. The sequence goes on along the minus strand of NZ_RCHJ01000016.1, from coordinate 101,604 downwards.
GCTCTGGACCTCGCCGTGCAGGATCTCGACACCTTTCGCATCGAGTGTTTCGACATCAGTCACACCGCCGGTGAAGCCACCCAGGCATCGTGTGTCGTGTTCGAGAACCACCGCATGCAGAGTTCACAGTACCGGCGCTTCAACATCGAGGGCATCACCGGCGGCGACGACTACGCCGCGATGCGCCAGGTGCTGACGCGGCGCTATGCCAAGCTGGCCGAAGGCGCCGCAGGCGGCCACGCCCGGCTGCCCGACCTGGTGCTGGTGGACGGCGGGCGCGGCCAGGTCGCGATGGCGCGCGAGGTGTTCGAGGAACTCGGCCTCGACCTCGGGCTGATCGTCGGCGTCGAGAAGGGCGAGGGCCGCAAGGTGGGCCTCGAGGAACTGGTGTTCGCCGACGGCCGGCCCAAGGTGGCGCTCGGCCGCGAGTCGGCGGCGTTGATGCTGGTGGCGCAGATCCGCGACGAGGCGCACCGCTTCGCGATCACCGGCATGCGAGCCAAGCGCGCCAGCGTGCGCACCGGCGGCAGCCGGCTGGAGGACATCCCGGGGGTGGGCCCGCGCAAGCGCGCCAAGCTGCTGCAGCGCTTCGGCGGCGTGCGCGGGGTGGGGCATGCGAGCGTCGACGATCTGGCCAGCGTCGACGGCATCTCGAAGGAACTGGCGGAGGAAATCTATCGTGCATTGCATTGATCGGCGCGTCGCGCTCGGATTGGTCATCGGCGCCGGGCTGGCCGGCTGCGCCTCGCCGCCACCGGCACCGGCGCCGGCCGCCCCGGTGGCGCGGGCTCCGGCGCCGGCACCTGCACCGGCGGCCGCGCCGCGCATCACCAATCCAAAGGTCTCGCAGGCCGGCGACGCACGGGCCTACCGCGTGGACGGTGCCCGGGCCATCTACGCCACCTACCCGGACCGCATCTTCAAGGGCAAGCTGCCGCCGCTGCTGTACGCGATCGTGGTCGTCGAGACCGAGCTCGATTCGAACGGCAACGTGCGCGCCGTCAACATGCTGCGCACGCCGAGCCACGCGCCCGAGGTCACGGCGCGCGTGCGCGAGATGATCCGCCAGGCCTCGCCGCTGCCGGCACCGGCGCGGCTCGGCACGGTCAAGTACACCGACACCTGGCTGGTCGACAAGAGCGGGCGCTTCCAGCTCGACACCCTGACCGAGGGCCAGCTGTAGCCCAGCATCCCCGCGATCGGACGCGGGGAAGAACTTCGGCACAATCCGGCCGATGTTCTTCAATCTCCCGACCCTGCTGACCTGGGCGCGCATCGTCGCGATTCCGCTGATCGTCGGGGTGTTCTACCTGCAGCTCGAGCCGGGGCTGCAGAACCTGCTGGCCACCGTGCTGTTCGTCGTCGTCGCCCTGACCGACTGGGCCGACGGCTGGCTGGCGCGGCGCATGAACCTGACCTCCTCGTTCGGCGCCTTCCTCGATCCGGTGGCCGACAAGTTCCTGGTCTGCGCCGCGCTGCTGGTGCTGGTGCACCTGAACCGGCTGCACGCGCTGGTGGCGCTGGTGATCATCGGGCGCGAGATCGCGATCTCGGCGCTGCGCGAGTGGATGGCGCAGATCGGCGCCTCGCGCAGCGTGGCCGTGCACATGCTCGGCAAGGTGAAGACCACGGTGCAGATGGTCGCGATCCCGTTCCTGCTGTTCGACGGCCACCTGTTCGGCGTGATCGACACCCACTGGTGGGGCACGCTGCTGATCTACGTGGCAGCCGTGCTGACGATCTGGTCGATGGTGTACTACCTGCAGAAGGCGCTGCCCGAGATCCGGGCCAAGGTGCGTTGAGCTTGTCGGTGCCGACCTCGGCCCCGCTGCGGGCCATGCCCTGGGTGTTCGTGCTGATCTGGAGCACCGGCTTCATCGTCGCGCGCTACGCGATGCCGCATGCGCCGCCGCTGTCCTTCCTGGCGCTGCGCTACGCGCTCTCGGTGCTGTGCTTCGGTGCCTGGCTTGTGGTGCTGCGCCCGGCCTGGCCGGCACGCTCCGAGTGGCTGCACCTGTCGGTCAGCGGCGTGCTGATGCATGCCGGCTACCTGGGCGGTGTGTGGGCCGCGGTCAAGCACGGCATCGGCGCCGGCACCGTCGCGCTGCTGGTGGGCCTGCAGCCGGTGCTGACCGCCGTGTGGCTGAGCATGCGCGCGAGCCACGGCGACGCGCGGGCGGTGAGCGCGCGCCAGTGGCTCGGCCTGGTGCTCGGGCTCGGCGGCCTGGCCCTGGTGGTCTGGCGCAAGCTCGGCGCGGGCGAGGTCACGCCGCTGAACGTCGCGCTGGCCCTCTTCGCCTTGCTGAGCATCACCGTCGGTACGCTGTACCAGAAGGCCCATGTGCGCGTGGCCGACGTGCGGATGGCCAACCTGGTGCAACTGCTGGCCGCGTTCGCCGCCACGCTGCCGCTGGCCTTGCTCGAGACCGAGCCGATCACCTGGCATCCGGAGCTGATCGGCGCGCTGGCCTGGTCGGTGCTCGCGCTGACGCTGGGCGGCAGCTCGCTGCTGTACCTGCTGATCCAGCGCGGTGCGGCGACGCAGGTCACGAGCCTGCTCTACCTCGTGCCGCCGTGCACCGCGCTGCTCGCCTGGCTGCTGTTCGGCGAGGCCTTCACCGGCACCATGCTGCTGGGCATGGCGATGACGGTGACTGGCGTCGCACTGGTCGTGCGCTGATACTTTCATGCCGCGCTGCAGTGCACACTGCAGTGCCTGCTGCGTGCCCGATGTGCGACGTCGGATGCAAATGATTGCGCATAGAATCGCGCTCCGCGCTTGACAGTGGCAGGGGGCAGGGCTGTAATGAACCGAGCCGGCTGCACCGGGACGGATGCAGTCCGATGCACCCAACCGAATTCCTTCGAGACACCTTTTGAGAGGGGGTAGACACGTGAACAAGTCGGAATTGATCGAGCACATCGCACGACAGGCAGACATCTCCAAGGCCGCGGCCACACGCGCGCTGGAGGCCATGATCAGCGGTGTGAAGGCGACGCTGAGGAAGAACAACAGCGTCTCGCTGGTCGGCTTCGGCACCTTCAGCGTCAGCAAGCGCGCCGCGCGCAGCGGACGCAACCCCCGCACCGGCGCCACCATCAAGATCAAGGCCGCCAAGGTGCCCAAGTTCCGCCCGGGCAAGGCGCTGCGCGACGCGCTGAACTGATCCGGTCCCATCCATCGGGTGCTTAGCTCAGCTGGCAGAGCGGCGCCCTTACAAGGCGTAGGTCGGGGGTTCGAACCCCTCAGCACCCACCACCCTCCGGCCCGGCCGGGAGCCGCCGGCAGCACGCAGGCCGTGCGCTAGAATCCCGCCCGACCCAGAAAACACAAGGCGAACCCCGGTTCGCCTTTGTCGCATCTGGACCCCGCATTCCCCGAGGCCTCCGGCAATGTTCGATTTCGTCCGCAAGCACACCCGGCTGCTGCAATTCGTGCTGGTGCTGCTGATCTTCCCGTCGTTCGTGTTCTTCGGCATCCAGGGCTACTCGCGCTTTACCGGCGGCGAGGCGACGGCGGTGGCCAAGGTCGACGGCCACGACATCACCAGGGCCGAGTGGGACGCCGCGCAGCGTGACCAGGTGGAGCGGCTGCGGCGCCAGATGCCGGGCCTGGATCCTAAGTTCCTCGACACGCCGGAGATGCGCCTGCAGGTGCTTGACGGCCTGGTGCGCGAGCGCACCATGCTCGCGGCGGCCGACAAGCTGCACCTCGTGACCACCGACGACCGGCTGCAGCGCATCTTCGCGACCGACCCGCAGTTCGCCCAGCTTCGCAACGCGGACGGCAGCGTCAGCAAGGAGTTCCTGGCGGCGCAGGGCATGTCGTCGGTGCAGTTCGCGCAGCGGCTGCGCCAGGAGCTGTCGATGCGCCAGGTGCTGCAGGGCATCACGGCCACCGCAGTCGGACCGGCCGGCAGCAGTGGCACGGCGCTCGACGCGCTGCTGCAGCAACGCGAGATCCAGCTGCAGCGCTTCGAGCCCAAGGACTACCTCGCCAAGGTCAGCCCGAGCGATGCCGACATCGAGGCCTACTACAAGAACCCGGTCCATGCTGCCGAGTTCGAGGCGCCCGAGCAGGCCGACATCGAGTACCTGGTGCTCGACCTGGAGGCACTGAAGAAGGACATCAAGGTCCCCGAGGAGGACCTGAAGAAGTACTACACGGAGAACGAGGCGCGCTACAGCACGCCGGCCGAGCGCCGCGCCAGCCACATCCTGGTCAAGGCCGAGAAGAGCCTGCCCGAGGCCGAGCGCGCGAAGGCGCGCGAGAAGGCCGAGAAGCTGCTCGCCGAGGTGAAGAAGGCCCCGGGTTCGTTCGCCGAGCTGGCGCGCAAGAACAGCGACGACCCCGGGTCGAAGGAACGCGGCGGCGACCTCGACTTCTTCGGACGCGGCGCGATGGTCAAGCCCTTCGAGGACGCCGCCTTCGGCCTGAAGCCGGGCGAGATCAGCGGTGTGGTGGAAAGCGACTTCGGCTTCCACATCATCCAGGTGACCGCGGCGCGCGGCGGCGACAAGAAGAGCTATGAGGAGGTGCGCGCCGGCATCGAGGACGAGATCCGCAAGCAGCTCGCGCAGCGCAAGTTCTCCGAGGTGGCGGTGGAGTTCACCAACACGGTGTACGAACAGTCCGACAGCCTCAAGCCGGCGGCCGACAAGTTCAAGCTCGAACTGCGCACGGCCAGCGCCGTGAAGCGCGCGCCGCAGCCGGGCGCCACCGGTCCGCTGGCGAGCACGAAGTTCCTCGATGCGCTGTTCGGCAACGAGGCGGTGCGCAACAAGCGCAATACCGAGGCCGTCGAGACGGGCCCGAACCAGATGGTCTCGGGCCGCATCGTCAAGCACGAGCCGGCGCGCCAGCGCGCCCTGGCCGAGGTGAAGGCGCAGGTGCGCGACCGGGTCGCCGCCGAGCAGGCCGCCGCGCTGGCGCGCAAGGTAGGCGAGGCGCGTCTGGCCGAGCTGAGCAAGGCGCCGGAAACGGCGCTCCCGGGCGCGACGCTGACCATCTCGCGGGCACAGACGCGCGACCTGCCGCGCGAGGTGGTCGATGCCACGCTGCGGGCGAACGCCGACAAGCTGCCGGCGGTCGAAGGGGTCGACCTGGGCGCGCAGGGCTACGCGGTGGTCCGCCTGCTGAAGGTGCTGCCGCGCGACCCGGCCACCGGCGACATGGCACGCCTGCAGCAGCAGTACGCGCAGGCCTGGGCCGATGCCGAGTCGCAGGCCTACTTCGCATCCTTGAAGACGCGCCTGGGGGCCCGCACCACCGAAGCGGCCGCCGCGGCCGCCAGTTCACCGGCTGCGAACTGAGCTGTCGCCACGACGCTTGACGCTATAATTTGCGGCTCGGCGGTGGCTGTAGCTCAGTTGGTAGAGTCCCAGATTGTGATTCTGGTCGTCGTGGGTTCGAGTCCCATCAGCCACCCCACCGAACCCTGCTGATCCGCGCAAGGCCTTGATTCCGTCGGGAATCAAGGCCTTGTCGCTTCAGGCTGACCAGCCGGGGCGGCACGGCCCGTGCGCAACCTCGGTGGAGCGGGCCCGGAGGCCTCGTTGCGCCCGTGGCCTTGACCTTCCAATAATGGCAAGCCTCAGAGTCGCGTCATTCCCCACGCCCGAGGAGGACCCATGGACCGCGCGATGAACATCGGCGAGGCCGCGGAAGCGGCCGGCGTCTCGACGAAGATGATCCGCCACTACGAGCAGATCGGCCTCGTGCCTGCCGCCTCCCGCACCGACTCGGGCTATCGCCAGTACACCGGGCGCGACGTGTCGGTCCTGCGCTTCATCCGCCAGTCGCGCCGGCTGGGCTTCTCCATCGAGCAGATCGCCGAACTGCTCGGCCTGTGGAGCGATTCGCGCCGGGCCAGCCGCAGCGTCAAGGCCATCGCGCAGCGTCACGTGGCCGACCTCGAGCAGAAGATGCGCGAGATGGCGGAGATGAAGCAGGCGCTCGAGCGGCTCGTCGCTTCCTGCCATGGCGACGACCAGCCGCACTGCGCGATCCTCGCCGGGCTCGCCGCGCAGAGCCCGGCCGCCCCGGACCCGGGGTCGATCGAGCCCGGTGCGCTGCGCAAGTCGGCCGCCGCGCGCAAGCCGGCGGTCAAGCGGCCGCGATCGCCCGCCGCACCGGCGCCGTCGGCGGGGCATGACGGCCTGATGGCCTGGACGCACCAGCTGAACCGTCAGCACGGCGGGCACTGAGCCCGCATGCCGCTGGCTCGCCGCTGGCCGGCAGCGGGCGGCCTCAGCGGCAGTGTCCGCAGCAGGCGCCCCCCGGGGCTGCGGCGTCGACCGTGGCCGCCTCGACCGGCACCGGGCTGTAGCCGGCCTCGGCGATGGCATCGCGCAGGTCCTGTGCATCGGCCTCGGTCGGCTCGACCATCACGAGGTGCCTTGCCAGGTCGATCGTGACCTTGGCGTCCCGGTCGGTGGACTTCAGCGCTCTCGTGATGGTGCCGACGCAATGGCCGCAGGTCATGTCGTTGACTTCGAAGGCAATCATGGAGCTCTCCTTGCGAGCAGGTGGTGGACGGTCGGCCACTCTGGGCCTTGCCGTCGGGGGAAGGTCAAGCGGCGTCGGGCGTCGGCCGAGCCCGTGTTGTCGAGTCGCTGCGCCAGGGCTTGACCTTCCGATGGTGGCAAGGCCGACGCTGAGTGCACTTCGAACCCGACCCACCTGGAGATCGCCGTCATGAGTGCCAGCGCTGCCCTGAGCGTGTCCAAGGACTTCAAGCTGCCCATCGAGGGCATGACCTGCGCCTCGTGCGTGCTGCGTGTCGAGAAGGCGCTGAAGGCGCTGCCGGGCGTGGAGAGCGCCGCGGTCAACCTGGCCACCGAAGAGGCCACGGTCCGCGCCTCGGCGGCGCTGGCGGCCGACGCGCTGGCCGCCGCCGTGCGCAAGGCCGGCTACGACGTGCCGACGCACCGCGTCGAGCTGCAGGTCGAGGGCATGACCTGCGCCTCCTGCGTGGCGCGGGTCGAGAAGGCGCTGCTGAAGGTGCCGGGCGTGTCGTCCGCGTCCGTGAACCTGGCCACCGAGAAGGTCCGCATCGAGGCGCTGGGCACGGTGTCGTTCGCCACGCTCGCGGCGGCGATCGACAAGGCCGGCTATGCGGCCCGGCCGGTGGCGGCCCCGACGAGCGCCGCGCCGGCGCGCCGCCTGCCGGAGTGGTGGCCGGTGCTGGCCGCCACGCTGCTGACCCTGCCGCTCGTGCTGCCGATGCTGCTGCAACTGTTCGGCATCGACTGGACGCCGGAGGGCTGGGTGCAGCTCGCGCTCGCGACACCGGTGCAGTTCTGGCTCGGCGCGCGCTTCTACCGCGCCGGCTGGAAGGCCGTGAAGGCGCGTGCCGGCAACATGGATCTGCTGGTGGCGCTGGGCACCAGCGCCGCCTACGGGCTGTCGGTCTACCTGCTGTGGAAGCACGCCGACCATGGCATGCCCCACCTGTACTTCGAGGCCTCGGCCGCGGTCATCACGCTGGTGCTGCTGGGCAAGTGGCTCGAGACGCGCGCCAAGCGGCAGACGGCCGATGCGATCCGCGCGCTGAATGCGCTGCGGCCGACGGTGGCCCGCGTCCTGGTCGACGGCACGGAGGTGAGCACGCCGGTCGAGCAGGTGGCGGTGGGCGACCTCGTGCTCGTCCGTCCGGGCGAGCGCATCCCGGTCGACGGCCGGATCGTCGACGGCCGCAGCCACGTGAACGAATCGCTGATCACCGGCGAGAGCCTGCCGGTGGCCAAGGCCGCGGGCGACGCCGTCACCGGCGGCTCGGTCAACGAGGAGGGCGTGCTGCAGGTGCGCACCGGCGCCATCGGCGCGGAGACCACGCTCGCCCGCATCATCCGCATGGTCGAGTCGGCGCAGGCGGCCAAGGCGCCGATCCAGCGCATCGTCGACCGCGTCAGTGCCGTCTTCGTGCCGGTGGTGCTGGGCATTGCGGCGCTGACCTTCGCCGGCTGGCTGGCGTGGAGCGGCGACTGGGAGCAGGCGCTGATCAGTGCGGTGGCCGTGCTCGTCATCGCCTGCCCCTGTGCGCTCGGGCTGGCCACGCCGACCGCGATCATGGCCGGCACCGGCGTGGCCGCGCGCCGCGGCATCCTGATCAAGGACGCCGAAGCGCTGGAGGTGGCGCACTCGGTCACCACGGTGGCCTTCGACAAGACCGGCACGCTGACCGAGGGCAAGCCCGCACTCGTCGCCGTCGAGGCCGCCGACGGGGTCGACGAGCGCCTGGTGCTGCAGCTCGCCGCCGCACTGCAGAAGACCAGCGACCACCCGCTGGCGCACGCGGTGATGGAGAAGGCGAAGGCCGACGCTGTCGCCGTTCCGGAAGCCCGCGAAGCCCGCGCCCTGCCGGGCCGCGGCGTCGAGGCGGCGGTCGACGGCCGACGCCTGCTGCTGGGCAGCACGCGCCTGATGCACGAGTCGCAGGCGCAGCCGGGCGCTCTGATGGAGTCGGCGCAGGGCCTGGAGGGCGAGGGCCGCAGCATCTCGTGGCTGCTCGCGCCGGGCGATGGCGCGGGCCAGGGTGCCCGCGTGCTCGGCCTGCTGGCCTTCGGTGACACGATCAAGCCGGCGTCGCGTGCGGCCGTGAAGCGGCTGCGCATGCTCGGCATCCGCACCGTGATGCTGACCGGCGACAACCACGGCAGCGCCCAGGCCGTGGCGCGCGAACTCGGCATCGACGAGGTACGCGCCGAGCTGCTGCCGGGCGGCAAGGCCGAGATCGTGCAGCAGCTGCGTGCGCAGGGGCAGGTGGTCGCGATGGTCGGCGACGGGCTGAACGACGCGCCGTCGCTGGTGGCCGCCGACGTGGGCCTGTCGATGTCCACCGGCACCGATGTCGCGATGGAGGCCGCCGGCATCACGCTGATGCGCGGCGACCCGCGCCTGGTGGCCGATGCCTTCGACGTGTCGCGCCGCACCTACGCGAAGATCAAGCAGGGGCTGTTCTGGGCCTTCGCCTACAACGTGCTCGGCATCCCGCTGGCGGCCTTCGGCCTGCTGAGCCCGGTGATCGCCGGTGCGGCGATGGCGTTCAGCAGCGTCAGCGTGGTGGCCAACGCGCTGACGCTGCGGCGCTGGCGCGGTGCGGCGACGCTCTGAGGAGAGCCGGCCGCGAAGGTCGTGCGCATGGTCAAGGGCGCTCCGCTAAACTGATTCCATGAGCCGCGTCGTCCGCGCCTTCCTCGTCTGGGTCATGGTGTTCGCCATGCCGGTGCAGGGCATGGCCGCGTCCATGATGCGGTTCTGCGGGCCGGGCCACGTGCACATGGGCCAAGGTGCGGAGCTCGACGCGGCAGCGCCGCCGGCGTGGGCCGGCGAGCCCGGACACGAGCACGCGGCGGCCGGCCACGCCATGCACGCGCACACGGCGGCGCATGACGATGACGAGGCGTCGCGGCCTTCCGCCGAAGCCGGGATGGACGGCGCCGAAGGCCTGCTGGCGCCACACGGCAAGTTCAGCTGCAGCGCCTGTGCGGCCTGCTGCACCGCGCTGGCACTGCCGGCCAGCTTCTCGCTTCCCGAGGCCGCGGGCCCGGCGCTGCCGCGGCAGGCTGCTGCGTCCGCGCCGGTCGTTTCGCACCATCCCGACGGGCCGGACCGTCCCCCTCGAGCCGTCCTCGCCTGACACGGCGCTTCGCCGTGGGGTGATGCGGGTGCCTGCAAGGCCCGCGCAGCCGTCCACCCGACGGTTGCTCCGGCGGTCCATCGGGCCGCGATCGAGCCCCCAGCGGCGGACCGCGTCCGTCTGCCCACCTGCGCGCCCCGGCCGCAGGCCTCCTCGTCGAGCTTCCGGAGGTCCCCATGGTCCCCGCTTCCCGTCGCCTTGGATGGTTCCGAGGTGTTTGCGCCGTCGCGATGTTCGCGGCAGTGTCCATCGCCCAGGCGCAGGCCCAGGGCGATTCCGCCCGCCAGGGGCGCGCCGATCCCCTCGACGCGCAGGCGCCCGTGCCGGCCGTCACCCACCAGTCGCCGCTGGCGAACTATCGCCGGCTGGGCGATGACACGCGTGTCTCGTGGCGCGAGGCCAACGAGACGGTGAACCGCATCGGCGGCTGGCGCACCTACACCCGCGAAGCGCAGCAGCCGGATCCGGCGGCCTCCGCGCCGGTCGGTCGTGGCACGCCCGCCCCGGCGTCGAACAGCGCGCCGTCCCACGGCGGCCACAGGATGCATTGAGGGGATGGCGATGACTCGACTACCAACCAGCGGCCTCGTCGTCGCGCCGTCGTCGCCGGCCCGGCTCGGCGGGCTGGCCGCCCTGGTGCTCACCCTGGCGGGATGCGCGTCCTTCAGTCCCGACGGGGGCTTCGAGACCGTCCGGCAGGCCACCGCCGGGCACCTGGGCACAGCGGCGGAGCTGGCCTGGGCCCGCCAGCCCGAGGACCTGGACCGCATCGAGCAGCGCGTTGCCGAACTGCTGGCCCGGCCGCTGGGCATGGACGAGGCGGTCCAGGTGGCGCTGCTGAACAACCGCGGCCTGCAGGCCGCCTACGCCGACCTCGGCATCACCGAGGCCGAGGTCGTGCAGGCCGGCCGCCTGCCGAACCCGGGCTTCAGCTTCGGCCGCCTCACGAAGGGCGACGAAATCGAGCTGGAACGCGGCCTCCACGTCGACCTGGCCCGCCTGATCGCCCTGCCGCTGGTGCAGCGCGTCGAGGCCCGCCGCCTCGAGCAGGTGCGCCACACGGTGGCCATGCAGGTGCTGGCGCTGGCCGCCGACACGCGCAAGGCCTGGGTGCAGGCAGTCGCGGCCGGGGAGTCTGCGCGCTACAGCCGCCAGGTCATGCAGGCTGCCGAGGCCGGTGCCGAGCTGGCGCGCCGCATGGCGCAGGTGGGCAACTTCAACAAGCTGCAGCAGGCGCGCGAACAGGGCTTCTACGCCGACGCGGCGCTGAACCTGGCGCGGGCCGAGCAGCAGCAGCGGGCCGCGCGCGAACGCCTCACGCGCCTGCTGGGCCTGTGGGGCGCGCAGACCGGCTTCGAGCTGCCACAGCGGCTGCCCGACCTGCCGCCGCAGCCGCGCGAGTTGCCCGACATCGAGCGCACCGCGCTGGCGCAGCGGCTCGACGTGGCCGCGGCCCGCGCGGGCGCCGAGGCGACGGCGCGCAACCTGGGCCTGACGCGCACGACGCGCTTCATCAACGTGCTCGAGCTGGGCGGGGTACGCAACAGCTCCAACGAGGCGCCCACGCAGAAGGGCTGGGAGATCGGGCTGGAGCTGCCGCTGTTCGACTGGGGCGGTGCCCGCGTGGCACGCGCCGAAGGCGTGTACATGCAGGCGCTGCACCGCGCCGCCGAGACGGCGGTCAACGCCCGCTCGGAGGTGCGCGAGGCCTATGGCGCCTACCGCTCGGCCTGGGACATCGCCAGGCACCAGCGCGACGAGATCGTGCCGCTGAAGGCGCGCATCGCCGAGGAGAACCTGCTGCGCTACAACGGCATGCTGATCGGCGTGTTCGAACTGCTCGCCGATGCGCGCTCGCAGATCGCCAGTGTCAACGGCGCGATCGACGCGCTGCGCGACTTCTGGATCGCCCAGGCCGACCTCGACATGGCCCTGGTCGGCAAACCCAGCCTGAGTGCCGCCGCCGGACCGGCGATGCCGGCCGCCGAGGCCGGCGGCCCCGGCCACTGAACGGCCCGAACCGAACACGAGGAAGGAATCCATGTTCTCCCGCAGAAACCTCCTGGGCGCCGCCGCGGCCGTGACGGCCGGCACGGTCAGCAAGGTCGCGATGGCCGCGCTGCCCGAGCCGGTGATCCAGACCACGCCCGACACGATGCCGCCGCTGGTGCCCAACACCGGCCGCCCCTACAACCCCGTGGTCACGCTCAACGGCTGGACGCTGCCCTGGCGCATGAACAACGGCGTCAAGGAGTTCCACCTGGTGGCCGAGCCCGTGGTGCGCGAGATGGCACCCGGGTTCAAGGCCCACCTGTGGGGCTACAACGGCCAGAGCCCGGGGCCGACCATCGAGGTGGTGGAGGGCGACCGTGTGCGCCTGTTCGTCACCAACCGGCTCGGCGAACTCACCAGCGTCCACTGGCACGGCCAGCGCCTGCCCAACGGCATGGACGGCGTCACCGGCCTGACGCAGCCGGGCATCCCGCCGGGCAAGACCTTCGTCTACGAGTTCGTCGCGCGGCGCCCCGGCACCTTCATGTACCACCCGCATGCCGACGAGATGGTGCAGATGGCGATGGGCATGATGGGCTTCTGGGTCACGCACCCGAAGGGCCGGCACCCGCTGATCGACGAGGTCGACCGCGACTTCTGCTTCCTGCTCAACGCCTACGACATCGATCCCGGCAGCGCCACGCCGAAGATCATGACGATGCTCGATTTCAACCTCTGGAGCTGGAACAGCCGCATCTTCCCGGGCATCGCCCCGCTGGTGGTGCGCCACATGGACAAGGTGCGCATCCGAGTGGGCAACCTGACGATGACCAACCACCCGATCCACCTGCACGGCCACGAGTTCCTGGTCACCGGCACCGACGGCGGCCCCACGCCGAAGAGCTCGCGCCAGTACGAGGTGACGGCCGACATCGCGGTGGGCCAGATGCGGCAGATGGACTTCCTGGCCGACGAGGAGGGCGACTGGGCCTTCCACTGCCACAAGAGCCACCACACGATGAACGCGATGGGCCATGGCGTGCCGACCATGATCGGCGTCGACCATTCCGGCGTGGCGCGCCAGATCACGAAGCTCATTCCCGACTACATGGTGATGGGCGAGCGCGGCATGAAGGACATGACCGAGATGGAGATGCCGCTGCCCGACAACACGGCGCCGATGATGGCCGGCCAGGGACCGTTCGGCGCCGTCGGCATGGGCGGCATGTTCAGCGTCGTGAAGGTGCGCAAGGAGCAGAAGCGCGGCGACTACACCGACCCCGGCTGGTACCGGCACCCGGCGGGCACGGTGGCCTACGAGTTCACCGGCGCCATCGGTGCCGCCGGCGGCGTGCCCGACCCGGCGCGCTTCAAGGCCGAGAGTGCCGGATCGATGCCGATGGTGTCCCGGCCCGCGCAAGACATCGAGGTCACGGTTCGCAAGCCGGCCGGCGGGCACGTCGGTCATTGAAGGGGTTCCCCATGCAGATCAGCAGACGTCGACTCATCTCCGCCGCCTCGGCCCTGGGGCTGGGCCTGCCCGGCCTCGCACGCGCCCACGGCGACAAGGACCATCCGCAGAAAGCCGGGCCGGTCCGCAAGGAACAGAAGGACTGGGGCATCGCCGGCGAGGCCAGGGCCGCCCGCCGCACCATCGAGGTCCGCATGGCCGACAACATGCGCTTCACGCCCGAGCGCATCGACGTCCGGCTCGGCGAGACGCTGCGCTTTCGCGTGCACAACGCCGGCAAGACGATGCACGAGTTCGTCATCGGCACCCGGGCCGAGAACGCCAGGCACGCCGAGCTGATGATGAAGTTCCCGGACATGGAACACGACGAGCCGTACATGGCCCATGTGGCGCCGGGCAAGACCGGCGAGATCGTCTGGACCTTCAACCGCGCCGGCACCTTCGAGTTCGCCTGCCTGATCGCAGGCCACTACCAGGCCGGCATGATCGGCCGCATCCATGTCGGCCCCGGCTGAACGCGGCGCCGCCTCGCGTCGCTTCTTCCTCTCCCGCTCCCTCCATTCGGAACACAACATCCCATGAACCACCTCGCCCCCGCACTCCTCGCCGCCGCCCTGCTGGGCGGCCCCGCCGTGGCGCAGCCGAAGGCGGACGATCATTCCGCCCACCACGCCGCCGCGGACACGTCCGACATGGCCGACGGCGAAGTCCGCAAGGTCGACAAGGACGCCGGCAAGCTGACCCTCAAGCACGGCGAGATCAGGAACCTCGACATGCCGGGCATGACGATGGTCTTCCAGGTCAAGGATCCCGCGCTGCTCGACAAGGTCAAGGTGGGCGACAAGGTGAAGTTCCGCGCCGAGAAGTCCGCCGGCAGCTATGTCGTGACCGCCATCGAGGCGGCGAAGTAGCCGCGGATCGCGCGCGCGGGAGAGCCGGGTTGATGGCGCTCAAGCGGGGTGCTACGGGTGGGCCTAGCATGACTCGGCCGGAGTTCGATGCCCCGGCGAGCACCGTGTCCATGCCGCTCGCGCCACGCCGCCAACGACCCCGCCGAATCGCCTCGGTGATGCTGCTCGTCTGGCTGTTCGCGACCGTCGCGAGCTGGGCCCATGCCTGCCTCGTGCAGCCATCCGCCGTCATGGCGGGCGTGCCCGAACACCACCCGCACAGCATCGCCGGCGCACCCGCCGTTGGGCACGTCGTTGCGCCGCATGGCACGGCAGACGAGCCCGACCCGGCACGGCAGGCCTGCGCCAGCTTCTGCGAGTCGGAGCAGAACATCGTCGCGAAGGCCCAGCCCTCGAAGGGAGACGGCGCTGCCGTCGCGGCGGTGCTGCCGCCCGCGGCCTTCGACGGCTGGCCGGCGTTGGCGCCGGCGCGCGCCGGGCCCCGCTGGCGCCCCCTTGCGGCGCCGCCGCCACCGGGCCCGCCGGTGGCCATCGCCTTCCTGCGACTGACGCTGTAGCCCCCTCCGGCCGGGCTGGCGCCGGCGCGGGCGTGACCCGCGCAGCGCACCGGTCCGCGCGCCGCGGCCCCCGCCGTCGCACGACGGCGAAACCCGTACCCATTCCACTGGAGCCTCATCATGGTCACTCGTCGTTCGATTGCCCTGGCCGTCGCAGCCGCCCTTTCGCTGACCGCCTGCGCCCAGAACCCGGCCGCCCGCGGCGGCCCCGGTCATGCCGCCCACCACCCGCCGGGTTCCGCCGCGGCCGCACCCGGGCCGGCCGACCGGATGGCGATGATGGATGCGCACATGAAGGCGATGCGCGAGATGCACGAGAAGATGTCGCGCGCGGCGACGCCACAGGAGCGCCAGGCGCTGATGGCCGAGCACATGAAGCTGATGCAGGACGGCATGGCGCTGATGGGCGGCATGGGCGGCATGGGCATGGGCGGCATGGGCGGCATGCGAGGCATGGGCCCGGCGGGTGCCGCCAGCGCGCCGATGGACATGGCCACGCGCCAGCAGATGATGGAGAAGCGCATGGACATGATGCAGTCGATGATGCAGATGATGATGGACCGCATGGGCGCGCCGCCGGCCCGGCCCTGAACGATGGCCGTCGCCTGGACGTCCCGGGTCGCCGCAGGGCTGGCCGCGGCGGTGCTCGCCGCGGTCGCGGCGGGCGCCTACCTGTGGTGGCGTGCCGAGCGCGCCCTGCCGCCCGAGGTCCGGCTTCGCCCGGACGACCCGGCCGTCACCGCGCTGGGCCAGCGTGTCTATGCGGCGCAGTGCGCGGCCTGCCACGGCGCGCGCCTGGAGGGGCAGCCCGCCTGGCGCGAGCGTGGTCCCGACGGCATGCTGCCGGCGCCGCCACACGACGCGAGCGGGCACACCTGGCATCACCCGGACGAGGTGCTGTTCCGCATCACCAAGCACGGCGTGGCCAAGGCCGCGAACCTGAAGGACTACGTGTCCGCGATGCCCGCCTACGAGGGCGGGCTCAGCGACGAGGAGATCGTCGCCGCGCTCTCGTGGATCAAGGCGCAGTGGCCGGCTGCCATTCGCGCGCGGCACGACGAACTGAACCGGCCGGCCGGGCGCTGAACCCGCCGGGCTTGACCTTCACACCGCGGCAAGGCCTATGGTCATCCCATCGCGTTCGGGCATCGCCGATGCCCGTCGGACCGAGGAGCCCGTTCATGAACCTCCCTGTCGATGACAGCGGTGCACCCGACGCGCGGGGCAGGGGCCCGACCACGACCGCCACGGAGCGTGATGCGATGGACATGCACACGCACACCCGGCACGGCGGGCACGCCCAAGCCCATGGCCACGCCCACGAGCACCACCATGCCCACGGGCCGCACCACGGGCACGACGGACCGCACGCGCCGGCCCCGCCGCCCGGCACGATCTACACCTGCCCGATGCACCCCGAGGTGCGGCAGGACCATCCCGGCAACTGCCCCAAGTGCGGCATGACGCTGGAGCCGGTGCTGCCCACGATCGACGAGGACGAGAACCCGGAACTGGCCGACTTCCGCCGGCGCTTCTGGTGGACGCTGCCGCTGACCACGGTCGTCACGCTGCTGGCCATGCTCGGACATCGCCTGCAGTGGTTCGACATGGCCACGCAGAGCCGGATCGAGCTGGTGCTGTCGGTGCCGATCGTGCTGTGGGCCGGCTGGCCGTTCTTCGTGCGCGGGGTGGCCTCGGTGCGCCAGCGCAGCCCGAACATGTGGACGCTGATCGGCCTGGGCACCGGCGCCGCCTTCGGCTACAGCGTCGTGGCCACGCTCGCGCCGGGTGTCTTTCCGGAATCGTTCCAGTCCATGGGCCGCGTCGCGGTGTACTTCGAGGCGGCCGCCGTGATCATCTCGCTAACGCTGCTGGGCCAGATCCTCGAGCTGAAGGCGCGGTCGCAGACCTCGGCGGCGATCAAGTCGCTGCTCGGGCTGGCGCCCAAGACGGCACGCCGCATCGGTGCCGACGGCAGCGAGGAGGACGTGCCGCTGAACCACGTGCATGTCGGCGACCTGCTGCGCGTGCGCCCGGGCGAGAAGGTGCCGGTCGACGGCGTGGTGACCGAGGGCGCGAGCGCGGTCGACGAGTCGATGCTGACCGGCGAGCCGGTGCCGGTCGGCAAGCGCCCCGGCGACAAGCTGATCGGCGCCACGCTGAACACCAGCGGCGCACTGGTGATGCGCTCGGAGCGAGTCGGTGCGCAGACCATGCTCGCGCAGATCGTGCAGATGGTGGCCCAGGCGCAGCGCTCGAAGGCGCCCATGCAGCGCATGGCCGACCAGGTGGCCGGCTGGTTCGTGATGGCGGTGGTGGCCGTCGCGGTGGCCACGTTCTTCGCCTGGGGCCTGTGGGGGCCCGAGCCGAGCTGGGTCTACGGGCTGATCAATGCCGTGGCGGTGCTGATCATCGCCTGCCCCTGTGCGCTCGGGCTGGCCACGCCGATGTCGATCATGGTCGCCACCGGGCGCGCCGCGACGCGCGGCATCCTGTTCCGCGATGCCGCGGCGATCGAACATTTCCGCAAGGTCGACACGCTGATCGTCGACAAGACCGGCACGCTGACCGAAGGCAAGCCGGCCTTCGAGCGCGCCGTGCCGGCCGAGGGCTTCGCCGCCGACGAGGTGCTGCGCATCGCCGCCAGCCTGGACCAGGGCAGCGAGCATCCGCTGGCCGAGGCGATCGTGCGGGCCGCCCGCGCGAAGGGGCTCGCCCTGGCGAAGGCCGAGGGCTTCGAGTCGAGCACCGGCATCGGCGTGCGCGGCGTGGTCGAAGGCCACCGCGTCGCGCTGGGCAACACCGCGCTGATGCAGCAGCTGGGTGTGGCCGTCGATCCGCTCGCCGACCGGGCCGAGGCCCTGCGCAGCGACGGCGCGAGCGTGATGCACCTGGCCGTGGATGGCCGCCTCGCCGGGCTGCTGGCGGTGTCCGATCCGGTCAAGGCCAGCACGCCCGAGGCGCTGGCGGCGCTGCACGCCGCCGGCCTGCGCGTGGTGATGGCCACCGGCGACGGCTGGACCACGGCCCATGCGGTCGCACGGCGGCTCGGCATCGCCTCGGTGCACGGCGAGGTCAAGCCGGCCGACAAGCTCGCGCTCGTGCAGTCGCTGCAGCGCGAGGGGCGGGTGGTGGCGATGGCCGGCGACGGCATCAACGACGCGCCGGCGCTGGCGCAGGCGGACGTGGGCGTGGCGATGGGCACCGGCACCGACGTGGCGATGAACAGCGCGCCGGTCACGCTGGTCAAGGGCGACCTGCGCGGCATCGCGCAGGCGCGCCTGCTGTCGCAGGCGACCATCGCCAACATGAAGCAGAACCTGGGCTTCGCCTTCGTCTACAACGCGCTTGGCGTGCCGCTGGCCGCCGGGCTGCTGTTCCCCTTCACCGGCTGGCTGCTGTCGCCGATGATCGCGGCGCTGGCGATGAGCCTGAGCTCGGCGTCGGTGATCGCCAATGCGCTGCGGCTGCGCCGGGACGGGCCGCGGATGCCGGGCCGCAGCCCGGCGCCGGCATTGCCTACAGTACGCGGATGACCAATCCCCTTCGATCCCTTCTCGTGCCGCTCGCGGTGCTCTGGCCGGCCGCCGCGCAGGCGGAAGTCATCGACATCGCCTGGAGCGGCGCCGGTCGGTTCGAGCACCGCGTGACGGTGGCGCCGGGCAAGTTCGCCGAGGCCTGCGGCAGGCTCGCCCGCGCCGAGTCGATCGCGTGGCGCTTCGAGGCCAGCGGGCCGCTGAACTTCAACATCCACTACCACGAGGGCAAGAAGGTGCGCTACCCGGAGCGCCGCGACGCCCTGGCCGGCGCCAGCGGCCGGCTGAAGGTGGCGCTCGATCAGGACTACTGCTGGATGTGGACCAACAAGGCCGGCCAGCCGGTCACCCTGCAGTTCCTGCTCGAGCGCTGATGGCGACGGGCGCGGCGCTTGACCCGGGACAGGACGCGAGCACCGCAAGCGCCTAGACTGCGCCCCATGCGCGCGTTGCTCCGTCACCGCCGCCGGCTTTCGGGCTGGCTGCTCGCCGTGCTGCTGTTCACCCAGCTGGCCACGGCGGCGTATGCCTGCCCGCAGCTTGCGCCGGCCAGCGGCGACGCCGTGGCCGAGATGGCCACCATGCCGGACTGCGACGGCAGCATGCCCTCGCGCATGGACCCGGAGCAGCCGCAGCTGTGCAAGGCGCACTGCGAGGCCGGCACGACCTCGGTGAACAGCCAGACGGCGGCGCCGGACGCGCCGCCGGCGATGGCCGTCGGCGCCGCGCTGCTCGGCAGCATCGACGTCGCGGACGCCGCCCAGCTGGCGGCCCGCATGCAGGCCTCGGTGGCCCACGGGCCGCCCCGCGGGTCGCCCCCGCTCTTCCTCACCTTCCTCGTCCTGCGGAACTAGCCCGCGGACCCGGGTCCGGGCGCGCCCCTGCGGTGCGCCCGGGTCTCGTGCGTTCGCCGTGCTTTCGATCCGAAGGAGAGTGTCGTGTCCCGTTTCATCGTTCGCGTGCCGTGCCGGCACGCCGGGCGGCGCCTGCCGTCCAAGCTGGCCCTGGCGTGGGTGCTGGGCATGGCCGCACTGGGGGGCGGCCCCGCGTCGGCGGACCCGGCCGCCCCCGCGCTGAGCTACGCCGAGGCGCTCGAACTGGCCCGCCAGGGTGCGCCGGCCCTCCGGGCGCAGCAGGCCACGCTGGCCGGGTCGACGGCCCTCGTGCCGGCCGCCGCGGCGCTGCCCGATCCGCGCCTGTCGGTCGGTGTCGAGAACCTGCCGATCGCCGGGCCCGACCGCTGGCGCACCACGCGCGACACCGGCACGATGCAGCGCATCGCGCTGATGCAGGAGATGCCCAACCGCGCCCGGCGCGACGCACGCGAGCAGGCGGCGCAGGCCCGCAGCGAGCGCGACCGCGCGATGCTGGTGGCCGCCGAGCTGGCCGTCCGCCGCGATGCCGGCCTGGCCTGGCTGGCGGTGCACTACGCCGAGGCGCGGCTGGCGCAGGTGGCCGGCTTCCAGCGCGAGAACCGGCTGCTGCAGGACACGCTGCCGGCGCGCATCGCGGGCGGCTCGGCGCTGCCGGCCGAGCTGACGATGGCGCGGCAGGAGGCGCTGGCCATCGCCGACCGTGCCGACGAACTGGCGCGCGACCTGCGCAAGGCGCGCGCGGAGCTGCGCCGCTGGATCGGTGCACGCGCCGACGCGCCGCTGCAGGGCGAGCCGCCGACCCGTCGCGTCGACGGCGACGCCCTGCGGGCCTCGCTGCCGCAGCACGCCGAGCTGGCGCCCTATGCGCCGATGCGTGCGATGGCCCAGGCCGAGGCGGCCGAGGCCGATGCCGAGCAGCGCGGCGACTGGGCCTGGGAAGTGGCCTACAGCCGGCGCCCGCGCTACGACGACATGGTGTCGTTCCAGCTCCGCTTCGACCTGCCCTGGCAGCGCGAGCGCCGCCAGCAGCCGCAGATCGCGGCCAAGCGGCGCGAGCTCGAACGCCTCGAGGCCGAACGCGACGACCTGCTGCGCCGCCATGCGGCCGAGACCGACGCGATGCTGGCCGAACTGCAGGCGCTCGACGCCCAGGCCGAGCGGCTGCGCGGCGCCGGGCAGCCGCTGGCGGCCGAGCGGGTGACGCTGGCCACGGCCGCCTACCAGGCCGGCCGGGGCGACCTCTCGGCCGTGCTGGCCGCGCGCAGCCAGGTGCTGGAGACGCAGCTGCGCAGCATCGACCTCGACGCCCAGCGCGCTGCCCTGAGCCTGCGCCTGTCCACCCTGATCGCGGAGTAAGACGATGAATGCCCGTTCCAACAAGACGCTGGTGAGCGCAGCAGCGATGCTGCTGGTGGGCCTGGGCGCCGGCTGGGCGCTGTCGCAGTGGCTGTCGGGCGCCGGCCCCGCCGGTGGCGCGCCATCGGCGGCGCCCGGCGCCGCCAGCGCGCCCGAGCGCCGGGTGCTGTACTGGTACGACCCGATGGTGCCGACGCAGCGCTTCGACAAGCCCGGCAAGTCGCCCTTCATGGAGATGCAGCTGGTGCCGCGTTATGCCGACGAGGCCGGCGCCGACGCCGGCACGGCAGTGGCGGTGTCGCCGCAGGCCGTGCAGTCGCTCGGCCTGCGCGTGGCCACGGCCGAGTCCCGCGTGCTGCAGCCGGCGGTGGACGTGGTCGGCACGGTCGGGCTCGACGAGCGCGACGTCAGCATCGTGCAGGCGCGCGCCAACGGCTTCGTCGAGCGTGTCCATGCCCGTGCGCCGGGCGACGTGATCGCGGCCGGTGCGCCGCTGGCCGACGTGCTGCACCCGGACTGGCTGGCCGCGCAGCGCGAGTACCTCGCGGTGCGTGCCACCGGCGACGCGGCGCTGGCCCAGGCGGCCCGCGCGCGCCTGACGCTGCTGGGCATGCCGGCGAGCCTCGTCGAACGGGTCGACGCCAGCGCGCAGCCGCAGGCCGTGACGACGATCACCGCGCCGAGCGGCGGGCTGATCGCCGAGCTGATGGTGCGCCGGGGCATGACCGTGGCCGCCGGCACGACGCTGGCGCGCATCAACGGCCTGTCGACGGTGTGGGTCGAGGCGGCCGTCCCGGAGGCGCTGGCCGCCGCGGTGGCCACGGGCCAGCGCGCCGAGCTGCGGCTGGCGGCGTTCCCCGGCGAGGTGCTGCGCGGCAAGGTGGCCGCGATCCTGCCCGAGGCCAGCCGCGATAGCCGCACGCTGCGCGTGCGCGTCGAGGTGCCGAACCCCGCCGGCCGTCTGCGTGCCGGGATGTTCGCCCAGGTGCGCCTGCTCGGCGCAGGGCAGGGCAAGGAGCAGGTCAGCGTGCCGGGCGAGGCGGTGATCCGCACGGGGCGCCGCGCGCTCGTCTACGTGGTGGAGGCGGCAGGCCGCTACCGGCCCGTGGAAGTGGATCTCGGGCCGGAAGTCGACGGCCGGGTGGCTGTGCTGCGGGGACTGGCCGCCGGGCAGCAGGTGGTGGCCTCGGGCCAGTTCCTGATCGACTCCGAGGCCAGCCTGCAGGGGCTGACCACGCAGGCGCAGTCGCCGTCGATCGCCGCCTCCGGCGCGGCGGCGGGGGTCGCGGTGCAAGCGGCCGCGGCCGAGTTCGACACGCGCGGCCGGGTCGTCGACACCGACGGGGCCTCGATCACGCTGGAGCACGAGGCCGTCCCGGCGCTGAAGTGGCCGGCGATGACGATGCCGTTCCAGCTCGCGCGGCCGGACCTGGCGCGCGGGCTGAAGGCCGGCGACGCGGTCCGCTTCCGCTTCCGCCGCCAGGGCGACGAGCATGTCGTCACCACCATCGAGCGCGAAGCCGCGGCGGCCGGCCCGCACGCCGGCCACGGCGCCACGGGAGCATCGCGATGATCGCCGCACTGATCCGCTGGTCGGTGGCCAACCGCTTCCTGGTGGTGCTGGGCACGATCCTCCTCGCCGCCGCAGGCCTGTGGGGCTTGCGCACGACGCCGGTCGACGCGCTGCCGGACCTCTCGGACGTGCAGGTCATCATCCGCACCACGCTGCCCGGGCAGGCGCCGCAGATCGTCGAGAACCAGGTCACCTACCCGCTGGCGACGACCATGCTGTCGGTGCCCGGCGCGAAGACGGTGCGCGGCTTCTCGTTCTTCGGCGACAGCTTCGTCTACATCCTGTTCGATGACGGCACCGACCTGTACTGGGCGCGCTCGCGCGTGCTCGAATACCTGAACCAGGTGCAGGGGCGGCTGCCGGCCGGCGCGAGGTCGTCGCTCGGGCCGGACGCCACCGGCGTGGGCTGGATCTTCCAGTACGCGCTGGTGGATCGCTCGGGGCGCAACGACCTGTCGCAGCTGCGGGCGCTGCAGGACTGGTTCCTCAAGTACGAGCTGAAGAGCCTGCCGGGCGTGGCCGAGGTGGCCACGGTGGGCGGCATGAACCGCCAGTACCAGGTGGTGCTGGATCCGCTCCGGCTCGCCGCCTACGGCGTCACGCACGCGCAGGTGCGCGAGGCGCTGATGGCCGGCAACCAGGAGGCCGGCGGCTCGGTGCTGGAGCTGGCCGAGGCCGAGTACATGGTGCGCGCCAGCGGCTACCTGAAGACGCTGGACGACTTCCGTGCCGTGCCGCTGGCCGCGCGCGGCGGCGTGCCGGTGAGGCTGGGCGACGTGGCGACGGTGCAGGTCGGCCCGGAGATGCGCCGCGGCATCGCCGAACTGGACGGGCAGGGTGAGGTGACCGGCGGCGTGGTGGTGCTGCGCTCGGGCGAGAACCCGCAGCGCAGCATCGCCGCCGTGAAGGCCAGGCTGGCCGAGCTGCAGGGCAGCCTGCCGCCCGGCGTGGAGGTGGTCACCACCTACGACCGCAGCGCGCTGATCGAACGGGCGATCGACAACCTCGCGGCCAAGCTGCTCGAGGAGTTCATCGTCGTCGCGGCGGTGTGCGCGGTCTTCCTGTGGCATGTGCGCTCGGCGCTGGTGGCCATCATCGCCTTGCCGCTGGGCGTGATGACCGCCTTCCTGATCATGCGCTGGCAGGGCATCAACGCGAACATCATGTCGCTGGGCGGCATCGCGATCGCCATTGGCGCGATGGTCGATGCGGCGGTGGTGATGATCGAGAACGCGCACAAGAAGCTGGAGGCCTGGCAGCATGCCCACCCGGGCGCGGCGCTGGCCGGGGAGGCGCGCTGGAAGGTGGTCACCGACGCGGCCGAGGAGGTCGGCCCGGCGCTGTTCTTCTCGCTGCTGATCATCACGCTGAGCTTCATCCCGGTGTTCACGCTGGAGGCGCAGGAAGGTCGCCTGTTCGGCCCGCTGGCCTTCACCAAGACCTATGCGATGGCGGCCGCCGCGGCGCTTTCGGTGACGCTGATCCCGGTGCTGATGGGCGCCTGGATCCGCGGCCGCATCCCCGACGAGCGGAAGAACCCCATCACGCGCGGTCTGATCGCGGTCTACCGGCCCGCGCTGGAGTGGGTGCTGCGCTGGCCGAAGGCGACGCTGGCGATCGCCGTCGTGCTCGCCGCGAGCACGGTCTGGCCGCTGGCGCGGCTGGGCGGCGAGTTCCTGCCGCGCCTGGACGAGGGCGACCTGCTCTACATGCCCTCGGCGCTGCCGGGCCTGTCGGCGCAGAAGGCCGCCGAGCTGCTGCAGATCACCAACCGCATGATCCGGACCGTGCCCGAGGTCGAGCATGTGTTCGGCAAGGCCGGGCGGGCGGAGACGGCCACCGACCCGGCGCCGCTGGAGATGTTCGAGACCACGGTCAAGCTGAAAGCCCGCGAGCAGTGGCGGCCCGGCATGACACCCGAGAAGCTGGTCGAGGAACTCGACGCCGCGGTGAAGGTGCCGGGGCTGGCCAACATCTGGATCCCGCCGATCCGCAACCGCATCGACATGCTGGCCACCGGCATCAAGAGCCCGATCGGCGTGAAGGTGACGGGCAGCGACCTCGCCACCATCGACGCCATCGCGCAGGGCGTGGAGCGGGTCGCGAAGACCGTCCCGGGCGTGTCGTCGGCGCTGGCCGAGCGGCTGACCGGCGGACGCTACGTCGATATGCGCATCGACCGCGCCGCCGCGGCCCGCTACGGCATGAACATCGCCGACGTGCAGGCGGTGGTGAGCGGTGCCATCGGCGGCGAGAACGTGGCCGAGACGGTGGAGGGCCTGGCGCGCTTCCCGGTCAATCTGCGCTACCCGCGCGAGTGGCGCGACACGCCCGAGCGGCTGGCGGCGCTGCCGCTCCTCACGCCGATGGGCCAGCAGATCACGCTCGGCACGCTGGCCACCGTGCAGGTGAGCGACGGCCCGCCGATGCTCAAGAGCGAGAACGCACGGCCCTCGGGCTGGGTCTATGTCGACGTGCGCGGCCGCGACCTGGCCTCGGTGGCGGCCGACCTGCGCGCCGCCGTGGCCCGCGAGGTGACGCTCGCACCCGGCGTCAGCATCGCCTACTCGGGGCAGTTCGAGTACCTGGAGCGCGCCAACGCGCGGCTGAAGATCGTCGTGCCGGCCACGCTGATGATCATCTTCGTGCTGCTCTACCTGACCTTCCGGCGTGTCGACGAGGCCGTGCTGATCATGGCCACGCTGCCCTTTGCGCTGACCGGCGGCGTGTGGTTCCTGTGGGCGATGGGCTACCACCTGTCGATCGCCACCGGCGTCGGCTTCATCGCGCTGGCCGGCGTGGCGGCCGAGTTCGGCGTGGTGATGCTGCTGTACCTGAAGCAGGCGCTGCAGGCGCGGCTGGATGGCGGCGCGTCGGCCTCGACGGGCGTGGTGCACGACGCGATCCGAGAAGGGGCCGTGCTGCGCGTGCGGCCGAAGGCGATGACGGTGGCGGTGATCCTGGCCGGCCTGGTGCCCATCGTCTGGGGCAGCGGCACGGGCTCGGAGGTGATGAGCCGCATTGCCGCGCCGATGCTGGGCGGGATGATCACCGCGCCGCTGCTGTCGCTGTTCGTGGTGCCCGCCGTGTTCGCGCTGCTGCGGCGCGGCGGGGGAGCGCCCGTGCCGGGCGGCTCCGGCAGGCCCGTCGAGGCTCAGGCCGCGTGAGCCGGGGCGCCCCGTTCGCGGGCGGCCGTGCCGGCGCGGCCCAGGCCGGCAGCCAAGGCGCCCCAGGCCGACGCCAGCGCGGCGAGCATCGGGCTGCGCCGTGGCCACTCGAACCGCAGCGGCCCGTTCCCGTAGACCTCCAGCCGCGCCGGCCCGAAGCCCGACACGCGCATCTCGCCGTCGCGCACGACCACGTGCACGTCGCCGTGCTCGAGCACGATGTCGTCGGCCTGGCCGTCGATGGTGGCCCAGACGAGGCCGCCGTCGCTGCGCAGCAGGTCGCCGGCGCGCAGCGACAGCGTCAGCAGGCGATGCGCGTCGAGCCGGATCTCGGTGCGCGTGCCGATGCCGAAGGGCCGCGAGCGTGCGTGGGTCGTCGGGTTCATGTCGTCGCTCCGTGCGATGGGGGTTGCGGCGCGAGTCTTCGCGTTCCCATCGCGTCAAGGTCAAGCCCGGAGTCCTTGCTGTCGCCCGCTCACCAAGCGGCGCCGAAGTGCCGGCGCAGTTCCTCGATCTGCACGTCCGTCAGCGGCGTGGCGCGTGTCATCAGCCACAGGCGCGCCGTCTCCTCGAGTTCCTCCAGCACCGCGCTGGCGGCCTCCGGGCTCGTGTGCCAGACCACCGGCCCGAGCCGCTCCAGCATCACGGCACGGATCGGCGTGCCGCGGGCGCGCATCGTGTCGATGCGTGCGGCCACCAGTTCGGCCGCCGCCGGGTCGCCGGGTCGGTGGTAGGGCACGAGCGGCACGTGGCCGACCTTCATCACGTAGTACGGCGTGATCGGCGGCACGATGTCGTCCGGCTGCCAGACGCCCGAGAGCGTCAACGCGACCAGGTGCGTCGCATGGGTGTGGATCACGCAGCGGGCCTGCGGGTCGGCGGCGTAGATGCGCCGGTGCAGCGCGAGTGTCTTCGAGGCCCGATCGCCGCCGGTCTGCACGCCCAGCGCATTCACCGCCGCCAGGCGTTCGGGCTGCAGCGTGCCGAGGCAGGCATCCGTGGGCGTGATCAGGAAGCCGTCGCCATGGCGCGCGCTGATGTTGCCGGCGGTCGCGTGCGCGTAGCCGCGCGCGTGCAGCGAGGTACCGATGCGGCAGATCGCTTCGCGCAGCGCGGCGTCGCTCATGGGGCTAGACGCGCGAACGCGTCGCTGAAGAAGCCCGTGCCGCCGAAGTTGCCCGACTTCAAGGCCAGGTGCAGCCAGTCGCCACCGGCGCGTGGCGTGCGCGCGGCCGTCCAGGGCACGCCCGGGTCGATCTGCGGGCCGATCGCGAGCTGGCGCACGCCCAGTGCCTGCACCACCGCGCCGCTGGTCTCGCCCCCGGCGACGATCAGCTGCCGCACTCCGGACTCCACCAGCCCGGCGGCGATGCGCGCCAGGGCCTGCTCGACCAGCGCACCGGCGCGCTCGACGCCGAGCTGCTGCTGCACCGCCTGCACCTGCTGCGGCTCGGCGGTGGCGTAGGCCAGCACCGGCCGCTCGCCCAGGCGCGGGCGCAGCGCGGCGAGTGCCTCGGCGGCCAGGTCGCGACCCTGGGCGAGCGCCAGCGGGTCGACGGCGAAGGCCGTGCCGCCACGCGCGAGGAAGTCGCGCACCTGCGCATTGGTCGCCACCGAGCAGCTGCCCGAGACGATGGCGCGCGCGCCCGCGGCGGCGGGCAGCGTGTCCGCACCGGCCTCACCGAGCAGGCCACGCGCGCGCCAGTTCTGCGGCAGGCCGATCGCGATGCCGGAGCCGGCTGTCACCAGCGGCATGCCGTCGAGTGCCGGGCCGATGCGGCGCAGGTCCTCGTCGGCGATGGCGTCCACGATCGCGATGCCGATGCCCTGCGCGCGCAGCGCCTCGAAGCGCTCGCGGATCGCCGCCGGACCGCGCGCCACCACCTCCCAGGGCACCAGGCCGACGCGGCGGCGCGTCTGGGCCTGCAGCACGCGCACGAGGTTCGCGTCGGTCATCGGCGTCAGCGGGTGGTGGCGCATGCCGCTGTCGGACAGCAGCAGGTCGCCGACGAACAGGTGGCCGCGGTACACGCTGCGCTGGTTGGCCGGGAAGGCGGGGCAGGCGATGGTGAAGTCGCTGCCGAGCGCATCGAGCAGCGCATCGGTGACCGGGCCGATGTTGCCCTGGGGCGTCGAGTCGAAGGTCGAGCACACCTTGAAGTAGACCTGCCGGACGCCGCGCTCGCGCAGCCAGCGCAGCGCCCGCAGCGACTGCGCCACCGCGTCGGACGCCGGGATGGTGCGCGACTTGAGCGCGACCACGATCGCATCGGCCGGCTCGTCCAGGCCGCCGTCCGGCACGCCGATGGTCTGCAGCGTGCGCATGCCCTCGCGCACCAGGTTGTTGGCCAGGTCGGTGGCGCCGGTGAAGTCGTCGGCGATGCAGCCCAGCAGCGCGCCGCCGCTCATGCCTTGCGCTCCGGCAGCGTGATGCCGGGGAAGATCTTGATCACCGCGCTGTCGTCCTCCTTCGCGTGGCCGGCGGTCGAGGCCTGCATGAACATCTGGTGCGCGGTGGAGGCCAGCGGCAACGGGAACTTGGTGGCGCGCGCGGTGTCGAGCACGAGGCCCAGGTCCTTGACGAAGATGTCCACCGCCGACAGCGGCGTGTAGTCGCCCGCCAGCACGTGCGCCATGCGGTTCTCGAACATCCAGCTGTTGCCGGCGCTGTGCGTGATCACCTCGTACAGCGCGGCCGCGTCCACGCCCTCGCGCAGGCCGAGCGCCATCGCCTCGGCCGCGGCGGCGATGTGCACGCCGGCCAGCAGCTGGTTGATGATCTTCACCTTGCTGCCGTTGCCGGCACGCTCGCCGAGCCGGTAGACCTGCGCGGCCATCGCCTCGAGCGAGCCGCCCGCCTTGGCATAGGCCTCGGGGCGGCCGGCGGTCATCATCGTGATCTGGCCGGCGGCGGCCTTGGCGGCGCCGCCGGAGATCGGTGCATCGAGGTAGAGCAGGCCGCGCTCGGCCAGGCGCGCCTCGAGCGCCACCGACCAGTTCGGGTCGACCGTCGAGCACATCACGAACAGGCTGCCGGGGCGCATCGCCGCTGCGGCACCGTGCGCGCCGAACAGCACGTCCTCGGTCTGCGCCGCATTGACCACCACGCTGACGATCACCTCGCAGGCCGCGGCCAGCGCGGCCGGGCTGGCGCAGGCGGTGCCGCCTTCGGCGGCAAAGGCCTCGGCCGCCTCGGCGCGCACATCGTGCACGTGCACCTGGAAGCCGGCGCGCCGCAGCGAGGCGGCCATGCCGCGGCCCATCGCCCCCAGGCCGATCACACCGATCGCAGCACCCATTCGCCCTCCGCACGTGCCGTGTCGGGCGCAGTATCGCGCAAGCCCTGCGGGACGGAGCGGCTCAGCCGCGGGCGGACAGGTCGCGGATCGTCACCCGGCAGCCGATGCCCTGCGGCGACACCTCGCGCCACTCGACCTCGCCGCCGAGCTGCTTGACGCGCTTGCGCACCCCGCCCAGGCCGAGGCCGTGCGACCACGCGCGCGGGTTGCGGCCGGTGCCGTTGTCGGTGACGTGCAGGTCGAGCCGGTCATGGTGCAGCTCGAAGGCCACGTCGACCCGGGTCGCGTGCGCGTGCGCGATGGCGTTGCTCACCAGCTCGCGCAGCACGCGCGTCAGCGCCGACCACTGCACCACGGTCAGCAGGATGTCCTGGTCGAACTCGAAGGACCAGCCGAGCTCGACATGCGCGGCCGTCAGGCGCTGCGTCAGGTCGGCCTTCCACTCGGCCGCGGCGTGCGACAGGCGGTGGTTGGGCGCCGCCAGGCCGCGAGTGAGCGTCTTCAGGTCCTGTAGCGTGTGGCGGACATACTCCTCCATCTCGGGCGACTGGGCCTTGTACATCAGCGTCAGCAGCCGGGCGCCGATGTCGTCGTGCAGGTCCTGCGCGAGGCGGGCGCGTTCCTCGCTGCGGCCCTGTTCGACCGCCTTGTCGAAGGCCACCGCGCGGCGCAGCTGCTCGACGATGCGCTCGGTCAGGCGCACGTCCTCCGAGGTGAACAGGCGCCGCCCGCGCTGCGCGAAGCGGATCACGATCGAGCCGCCGGGCGATTCGCTGTCCGACAGGCGCGGCACCGGGATCATCAGCGTCGAGCCGTCGCCCGACACACGCGTCTGCGCGGTGGAGCGCTCCACCAGCACCACCTCCATCGGCTCGAACAGCTCGCGCAGCAGCTGCGACAGCAGCGTCGCGGTGCGCTCCGGATGCGCCTCGACCTCGCGCGCGATGCGGTAGAGCTGCTCGAACATGCGCTCCGTGGTCAGCATGCTCGAGCCCAGCAGCTGGTCGAGGATCCACTGGCGCGCGCCGGAATAGACCGCCAGCGAGACGAACAGCGACAGCGTCAGCGAGGCGAACTGCCCGAGCGAGAACACCGCGACGAACAGCAGGTCCAGCGAGGTGGCCACGGTGCTGACCGCCGCCAGCAGCGAGAACTCGCGCATGATCTGCTGCGAGCGCGACAGGAAGGGCACCAGCAGCAGCAGCGAGGCGAAGAAGACGTACCAGATCATCGATCCGATCGAGGCGATGTTCTGGTGCACGCCGGGGTTGCGCACCGCGGCGGCGAGCGAGAAGGTCAGCAGCAGCCAGGTGCCGATGGTGACGATGCCGAAGCGCCGCAGCACCGTGGCGAAGGGGTGCGGCTCGACCTGGTAGGACCAGCTCATCAGCGAGACCATCATCAGCCCGTAGGCGACGATGGCCAGCTGCGTCCACCACCAGCCGCGCTCGATCGAGCCGCTGCCCACCAGCAGCGCCAGCAGGGCAGCGATGATCCAGGCGGCCAGCGCCATGGCGCCGGCGCCGGGCAGCCGGCGCGGATGGAAACACGCCGCGTTGACGATCGCCGCCGCCGTGAACAGGTCGAAGGCCACGCGCAGCGGCATGTCGAAGCGCGCGAAGAGCCCGGGCAGGCGCAGGTCGAGCGTCGACTCGACGGCGATGAACACCAGGTTGCCGGCCTGGGCGAGCGACATCAGCGCGTAGAGCAGGTTGCGCCCGTTCGGCTTGGCCATCAGCACCACCATCGCCACCAGGTGCAGCAGCAGCGCCACCGCGCAAAGCACCCAGTAGGTGACCGGCAGGCCGGCGAAACCGCGCGGCATCGGGTGCAGTTCGACGCCGCGGCCGTCGGCGAAGACGAAGCGCACGGCCGGCTCGGCGAACGCGGCGTCGATCTGGCGGTGCAGGCCCTGCAGCCGCGTGCGCTCGCCGTCGTCGATCAGCCAGCGCGCCGAGCGCTGCAGCGGCAGCGCGTCGGGCAGGCTCACCTCGCGCGTTCCGGCGCGCAGCCCGGTGAGCACCTGCCCGGTCAGCGGCGCGAGCAGCGGGTCGTTGCTGCGCGCCAGCGCGATGCGGCCGGCCGCGTCCGCGCGCCATTGCGCATCGACGGTCGGCACCGAGGCCATCTCGCGCGTCAGCAGGAACAGCCCGACGCAGCCGATCAGCGCCGAGACCACCAGCATGCGCAGCCGCCAGCCCATCCAGCGCGTCGACACGCCGGCGGACAGGCCGAGCCGCTCGCCGAAGGTCGATTCGAGAAGGGAGTCGCCGCCGCCCAGGCTGCTGTTGGGACCGGTCACCCCGCCGGCAGACGATGGGGAGCGGGAGGAACCGGCATCGATTGCCACGGCGGCCGGGACAGCCTCAGACCAATCCCTGCTTGCTCGCCAGCACCGCCGCCTCGGCGCGGCTCGAGACGTTGAGCTTCTTGTAGATGGACTTGATGTGGTCGTTCACGGTGAACCACTTGATGCCCATGAGGTTCGCGATCTCCTTGATCGTGAAGCCCTTGCTCAGGTAGGTGAGCACCTCGCTCTCGCGCGGCGTGAGGCGCTCGTGGTCGAGCGGCGCGCCGCGGCCCATCGGCACCGGGCGGCTGCTCTGGAAGCCGGAGTTCAGCGGCATCGGGCCGGAGTCGGTGCCGCCCTGGCGGAAATGGGTCAGCAGGCGCCGCGCGATGGCCGGCGAGAGCGGCGGCTGTCCGCGCACGATCTTCTGCAGCTCCTCGACCAGCACCTCGAAGCGGTCTTCCTTGAGCAGGTAGCCGTCGGCACCGCACTGCAGGGCCGGGAAGAGGTGGTCGTCGTCGGAGTACAGCGTGGTGACGATCTTGGTGGCCGGGTACTTGACCAGCTCGCCGAGCAGCTCCATGCCGTTGCCGTCGGGCAGCTCGAGATCGACCAGGATCAGCTTGAACGGGTCGACCGGCTCGCGCTGCGGGTTCAGCGGACCGATGTGCCGGCGCGCGGACTCGAGATCACCCGCCTCGGTGATGGCGATCGCGTCGCTGAAGCTCTCGCGCACGACGCGGCACAGGAAGCTGCGCGCCACCGGGTTGTCTTCGACGATGAGTACCTTGACCGCCATGCGCCCGACCTTGCCGACCCACAGGAATTTGTCGTTGCATGTTAGCGCACTCCGTCACGGAAACCGTCCCCCATCGGAACGGGTTACGCATTGACAAGCACGAGCTTGCCGAGCACCCGGCGGCTGCCCATCAGCGTGTAGGCCTGCGGCAGTTCGGTCATCGGCAAGCGCTGTCCGATCACCGGCTTCACCTTGCCCTCGCGGTACCACCGCAGCAGTTCGCCCAGCGCGCGCGCGTTGGCCTGCGGCTCGCGGCGGGCGTAGTCGCCCCAGAACACCCCCACCAGCGAGGCCCCCTTCAGCAGCGGCAGGTTCAGCGGCAGGCTGGGAATCGCGCCCTGCGCGAAGCCGATCACCAGGTAGCGGCCGCGCCAGGCGATGGAGCGGAATACCGGCTCGGCCAGGTCGCCACCGACCGGGTCGTAGACCACGTCGGGCCCGCGGCCACCGGTCAGTTCCTTCAGTCGCTCGCGCAGGTTCTCGCGGCTGTAGTCGATGGTGGCGTCGGCGCCGATCGAACGGCACAGCGCACATTTCTCGTCGCTCGAGGCCGCCGCGATGACGGTGGCGCCGACC
The DNA here is from genome assembly GCF_004011805.1 of Piscinibacter defluvii. Lineage (GTDB taxonomy): Bacteria > Pseudomonadota > Gammaproteobacteria > Burkholderiales > Burkholderiaceae_C > Piscinibacter > Piscinibacter defluvii. Next base: position 69,561 of record NZ_RCHJ01000016.1, on the reverse strand, counting down.
GCCTTGCCGATCTGCACCGCCGCGGTGCCCACGCCGCCGGCCGCGCCCAGCACCAGCAGCGTTTCGCCGGCACGCAAGGCACCACGGTCGAGCAGGGCATGGTGCGTGGTGCCGTAGGTCAGCACGAAGGCCGCGGCATCGTCGAACGCCACCCCCGCGGGCAGCGGCAGCGTGGCCGCCGCGCTCACGCAGGCCTGGGTGGCGAAGCCGCCGGTGCCGGAGAACGCCGCGACCGCGTCGCCCGGCTTCAGGTGCGACACGCCGGCGCCCACCGCCTCGACCACACCGGCGAACTCCGAGCCCGGCACGAAGGGCAGCGGCGGCTTGAGCTGGTAGCGGTTCTGCACGATCAGCAGATCGGGAAAGTTCAGGCTCGCGGCCTTGATGGCCACGCGCACCTCGCCGTCGCGCGGCTCGGGCGTCGGCAGTTCCTTCCAGGTGACCGACTCGGGGCCGGTCGGGTTCTCGCACAGCCAGGCATGCATCGCGCGCTCCTCGGGTCGGGCAGCGCGCGATGATACGCAGCGCGACCCCGGCGCCGCGTCGCCTGCGCGACGCGGTGCAGCCGCTCCCTACAATGCAGGTCATGCGCATCCTGATCGCCAACGACGACGGTTACCTCGCGCCCGGCATCGCCGCGCTGATCCAGGCCTGCGAAGGCCTTGGCCAGATCGACGTGGTGGCCCCGGAGCAGAACGCCAGCGGCACCTCGAACTCGCTGACGCTGAACCGGCCGCTTTCGGTCTATCCGGCGCGCCACCCGCACGGCGACCGGGTGGCGAGCTTCCGCTACGTCACCGGCACGCCGTCGGACTGCGTGCACGTCGCGCTGACCGGGCTGCTCGGGCACCGGCCGGACCTGGTCGTCTCGGGCATCAACAACGGCGCCAACATGGGCGACGACACGCTGTATTCCGGCACCGTCGCCGCGGCGATGGAAGGCTACCTGTTCGGCGTGCCGTCGATCGCCTTCTCGCAGGTCGAGAAGGGCTGGGCCCACCTCGATGCCGCGGCCGGCGTGGCCCGTTCGGTCATCGAGCAGGTGCTGCGCGATCCGCCCCCGGGCGCGGCCTGGCTGCTGAACGTCAACATCCCCAACCGGGCGGATGCAACGGCGCTGCCGCGCCGCGTCACCCGGCTCGGCCGGCGCCACGCGAGCGAGCCGGTGATCCGCCAGACCAACCCGCGCGGCGACACGATCTACTGGATCGGCCCCGCCGGCGACGCGCGCGAGGCGGGCGAGGGCACCGACTTCCACGCCACGGCACGCGGCGAGGTGTCGATCACGCCGCTGCAGGTGGACCTGACGGACCACGCGCTGCTGCCTGCCTGGCAGTCCTGGCTCGGCAAGGCCTCGGCATGAGCGGCGGCGACGGCCGCACGCCGCGCTTTCCGCTGCGGCTGGACAAGGTCGGGCCGGCGCGGCCCCACGCGGCGCCGGTGCTGCGCCCGCAGGCGCCGGTGCAGCAGGCGCATGCCGATGCGGCACGGCGCAGCGCGCCCGCCGGCCTGGGACTCGATTCCGCCGACGTGCGCGCGCGCATGGTGGCGCGCCTGCGCCGCGACGGTGTCGCCAGCGCCGCCGTGCTCGAGGCCTTCGCGGCCGTGCCGCGCCATGCCTTCGTCGACGCGGCGTTGGTGACGCAGGCCTACGAGGACACCAGCCTGCCGATCGGCCACGGGCAGACGATTTCCAAGCCCTCCGTGGTGGCGCGCATGCTCGAGCTGCTGCATGCCGGGGCCAATGCGCGCACGCTCGGCCAGCTCGGCAGCGTGCTCGAGATCGGCACCGGCTGCGGCTACCAGGCCGCGCTGCTGGCGCAGCAGGCGCGCCGTGTGGTTTCGATCGAGCGGCTGCGCGCGCTGCACGACAAGGCCCGCGAACTGCTGGGCCCGTTGCGGCTCGACCGCGTGCGGCTGGTGTATGGTGACGGCATGCAGGGACATGCGCCGAACGCGCCGTACGACAGCATCATCGCCGCGGCCGGAGGCGAGGCCTTGCCGCAGGCCTGGCTCGACCAGCTCGCCGTCGGCGGCCGCCTGGTGGCGCCGCTGGCGCGGCCCGGCCAGCGCGACCAGGTGCTGGTGGTGGTCGATCGCCGCGCCGACGGCTACGTGCATCAGGTGCACGAGGCGGTCAAATTCGTCCCCCTAAAATCCGGACGCTCCGGATGATCCATGACTGAAGAAGGCATGCTGAATCGAACCCCCCTGCGCCGCGTCGGCGCGGCCGGCATGCTGGTGGCCGTGCTGCTGACGCTCGGCGCTTGTGGCTCGACCCGTAACTACGCGCCGGTGGAAGACCGCTCGCCCGCCCGCGCGCCGGTCGTGAACGCCACGCCGACCGCGGTGCCGGTGCCCGGCACGGCGACGGCGCTGCCCGCCGGCGAGTCCGGCAAGGTGCTGCCCGGCGCCGAGAACGCGGGCAAGCCGGGTTACTACACCGTCAAGCCCGGCGACACGATGATCCGCATCGGGCTGGAGACCGGCCAGAACTGGAAGGATCTGGTCAAGTGGAACAACCTCGACAACCCGAACGTGGTCGAGGTCGGCCAGGTACTGCGGGTCGTGCCGCCCGGCAGCGATGCCGGCGCCTCCACGCGCCCGGTGTCGACCGCGCGTGCCGAGACGCGCCCGCTCGACGCCAAGCCTGCGCCGGTGGCCGCCAGTGGCGCGCCGGCACCGGCGGCGACGCCCGCGCCGGCGGTGAGCGCGGCACCGGTTGCGGTGCGCGAGGGTGACGACGACCTGTCCTGGCAGTGGCCCGCTGTCGGCTCGGTGATCGGCAGCTTCGAAGAAGGCAAGAGCAAGGGACTGGCGATCGCGGGCAAGGCCGGCGACCCGGTGCTCGCCGCGGCCGACGGCCGGGTCGTGTACGCCGGCTCCGGCCTGCGTGGCTACGGCAATCTCGTGATCCTCAAGCACAACGCCACCTACCTCACCGCCTACGCGCACAACCAGGCGCTGCTGGTCAAGGAAGACCAGTCCGTGCGGCGCGGGCAGAAGATCGCCGAGATGGGCTCGAGCGATGCCGAGCGCGTGATGCTGCACTTCGAGATCCGCAAGCAGGGCAAGCCGGTCGATCCGGCTAAGCTGTTGCCAGCGCGGTGACGATGCGGCGGGGAACCGGACCATGCCCAGGAAGCGCACATCGCTCGACGGGAGTCCGGTTGGCCCGGGGGCCGGCCCGCTGATCAACGGTGCGCTGTCGGCCTCGCTGGAGTCCGACAGCGAGCCGGTGCCGCTCGAGGAGCCGGCCGGCGAGGCCGATGCCGTGCCCGCCGACGGGCGGCCTATCGAACTGGCCGCCGGCGACGGCGAGGTGGGCAACACGCTGCAGACCTACCTGCGGGAGATCCGCCGTGCGCCGCTGCTGACGCCGCAGCAGGAGTACGACACCGCGATGCGTGCCCGCCAGGGCGACTTCGAGGCGCGCCAGGCGATGATCGAGCACAACCTGCGGCTCGTCGTCAGCATCGCGAAGAACTACATCGGCCGCGGCCTGCCGATGACCGACCTAATCGAGGAAGGCAACCTCGGGCTGATGCATGCGATCGGCAAGTTCGAGCCGGAGCGCGGCTTCCGCTTCTCGACCTATGCCTCGTGGTGGATCCGCCAGAACATCGAACGCGCCATCATGCACCAGGCCCGTCTGGTGCGCCTGCCGGTGCACGTGGTGCGCGAGCTGAACCAGGTGCTCAAGGCGCGCCGCGCGCTGGAGTCGCAGGGCAACGACGGCCTCGACGGCGAACGCACGGTGCGGGTGGAAGACGTGGCGGCGGCCGTCGGCCGCCCGGTGCGCGAGGTCAACGAGCTGCTGCGCTTCGCCGAGCAGCCGACCTCGCTGGATGCGCCGCTGGAGCGGCACCCGTCGGACAACTCGTCGGAGTCGGTGCTCGACACGGTGGCCGACGACGGCTCGTCCGATCCGATGAGCCTGACGCTGTCCAACGAGGTCGAGCGCCTGCTCGAGAACGGCCTGGACGAGCTGAACGAACGCGAGCGCGAGGTGCTCGCCGGCCGCTACGGCCTGCGCGACCGCGAGCCCGAGACGCTCGAGGTGCTGGCCGAGCGCCTGGGCCTGACGCGCGAGCGCATCCGCCAGATCCAGCAGGAGGCGCTGCTCAAGCTGAAGCGGCGCATGATCCGCGCCGGCATCGACCGCGATTCGATCTTCTAGCGTGTCCGGCGCCGGGCCTCCCCTAGCCGGACGGCGCCCGAGGGCCGCGAGAGCGGGCCTCTACGTGGCCCGCGGGGCAGGAGCGCAGCGACTGGCGGGCCCGGGTCACATCGAGGCTTCGAGCATCGCGCGGTAGTCCTCGCGCGTGGCCAGGCGCGGGTTGGTCTTGTGGCAATGGTCGGCCATCGCGCCGTCGATGACACGTTCGAACAGGTCCGGCGTGACGCCCAGTGCGGCCAGGCCGCCCGGCAGCCCGAGCGCGGCGTTCTTCGCCCGGATCGCCTCGGCGATCGTGTCGCCGGCGTCGTCGCAGCCCGGCAGCCCCATCGCATGCGCCAGGCGTGCCAGGCGGCGTTCCTTGATGATCGACCCGGCGCTGGCGTTGAAGCGCAGCACCGCCGGCAGGAACAGCGCGTTCAGCGTGCCGTGGTGCAGCTTGGGGTTCACGCCGCCCAGGCTGTGGCTGAGGCTGTGCACGCAGCCCAGGCCCTTCTGGAAGGCCATCGCACCCTGCATGCTCGCGCTCATCATGTGCCAGCGCGCCTCGCGGTTCGCGCCGTCGCGCACGGCGGCCTCGAGGTGCGCCCAGCCGCGCTCCAGGCCGTCGAGCGCGATGCCGTCGGCCGGCGGGTTGACGGCCGGCGCCATGAAGGTCTCCATGCAATGCGCGATCGCGTCCATGCCGGTGGCGGCGGTCAGCAGCGGCGGCAGGCCCAGCGTCAGCTCGGGGTCGCAGATCGCCGCCTTCGGCAGCAGGTGCCAGCTGTGGAAGCCGAGCTTGCGGCCGTCGTCGACGATCACGATCGCGCCGCGTGCCACCTCGCTGCCGGTGCCCGCGGTGGTGGGCACGGCGATCAGCGGCGCCACACGCTCGGTGATCTTCGCACTGCCGCCCTCGATGGTGGCGTAGGTGGCCAGCGGGCCGTCGTGGGTGGCGGCGATCGCCACGCCCTTGGCCAGGTCGATGCTCGAGCCGCCGCCCACGGCCACCAGGCCGTCGCAGCGGTGACCCTTGAACAGCTCGGTGGCCGCGCGCACGGCCGCCTCGGTCGGGTTGGACGGGGTCTGGTCGAACACCGCATAAGGCAGCTGTGCGAGCGGCTGCAGCGCCTGCGCGAGCACGCCGGCCGCCTTGATGCCGGCATCGCTGACGACCAGCGGACGCTTGATGCCGACACGTGCGCACTCCTGCGGCAGCAGGCGCACCGCGCCGAAGTCGAGCTGGATCTGCGTGAGGTAGAGGATCAGGGCCATGTCGGCGCAGTGTAGTGAGGCTGTGGCAGACTGCGCGCCCCGATGAACCCGCACGTCCACCTGCTGACCCCGCGCATGGCCGGCGTGCTCGAGCGCATCCGGCGCGCGAAGCGGCCGCCGTTCCACGCGCTCACGGTCGAGCAGGCGCGCACCGCCTACGAGCTGGGCGCCGAGGTGCTGGACCTGCCGCGCGCGCCGCTGCACCGCGTCGACCGGCTCGAGCTGCCGGGTGCGGACGGCACGCCGCTCGCCGCGCGCCACTACCTGCCCAGCGCGGCGCCGCGCGGCACGCTGCTCTACCTGCACGGCGGCGGATTCACGATCGGCGGGCTCGCCACGCACGACAGCCTGTGCCGGCAGCTCGCGCTGCACAGCGCTGCGGGCGTGCTGTCGATCGACTACCGCCTCGCGCCCGAGCACCGCTTCCCCGCAGCGGTGGAGGACACCTGGGCCGCGTTGCGCTGGCTGGCGCAAGGCGGGTTGGCGGGCGTGGAACCGACGCGCTTGGCGATCGGCGGCGACAGCGCCGGCGGCACGCTGGCCGCCGTCGGCGCGCTGCTGGCACGCGATGCCGGCCTGCCGCTGCGCGCGCAGCTGCTGATCACGCCGGGCACCGCGGCGCACGCCGACAGCGCCTCGCATCGCCTGTACGCCAACGGCTTCCTGCTCGACGCGGTGACGATCGAGTGGTTCTTCGACCACTACATCGACCGCTCGCAGCGGCACGACTGGCGCTTCGCGCCGCTCGAGGCACCCGAGCTGGACGGCGTGGCGCCGGCCGCCGTGATCCTGGCCGAATGCGACCCGCTGGTCGACGAGGGCCTGGCCTATGCCGACCGGCTGCGCGCCGCCGGCGTGCCGGTCGAACTGGACCTGGTGCGCGGTGTCACGCACGATTTCATCAAGATGGGCCGGGTGCTCGAGGAGGCCCGCGCCGCCCACGCCTTCGCCGGCGCGGCATTGAGGAGGGCCTTCGAGCCATGAACCGCAGCGAGTTCCGCTTCTTCGAGCGCCTGCGTGTGCGCTGGGCCGAGATCGACGCGCAGAAGATCGTCTTCAACGCGCACTACCTGATGTACCTGGACACGGCCATCGCAGCCTACTGGCGCGCGCTGGCGCTGCCATACGAGCAGACCATGCACGCGCTGGGCGGCGACCTGTACGTGCGCAAGGCCACGCTCGAGTACCACGGCTCGGCGCGCTACGACGACCAGATCGACGTGGGGCTGCGCTGCGAGCGCATCGGCAACAGCTCGATCCTGTTCCGCGGCGGCGTGTTTCGTGCCGACGAGGCGCTGGTCGGCGGCGAGCTGGTCTACGTGTTCGCCGATCCGGCCACCCAGACCGCGGTGCCGGTGCCGCAGCCGCTGCGCGAGGTGCTCAACGGCTTCGAGGCGGGCCGCCCGATGGTGGACGTGCGCGTCGGCGACTGGCGCGAGCTGGGCCGCGACGCGCAGGCGATCCGCACTGCGGTATTCGTGGACGAGCAGAAGATCCCGGCCGAACTGGAGTGGGACGTGGCCGATGCCGGTGCGGTGCACGCGGTGGCCTACAACCGCATCGGCCATGCCGTGGGCACCGGCCGGCTGCTGTCGCACGTGCCCGGCGTGGCCAAGATCGGCCGCATGGCGGTGAGCCAGGCGGTGCGCGGCAGCGGCGTGGGCCGCGCCGTGCTGGAGGCGCTGATGGCGCAGGCCAGGGCGCGCGGCGAGCGCGAGGTGCTGCTGCATGCACAGGCCAGCGCCGCGAGCTTCTACACGCGTGCCGGCTTCAGCCCGCGCGGGCCGATGTTCGAGGAGGCCGGCATCCCGCACATCGAGATGGTGCGCTCGTTGTAGCGGCCGCTGCGGCTCAGGGGTGCGTCGTGCTGCCGCGACGGCGGCGTGCGTCCGGCCGCAGCAGGCTGCGCACGCGGGTTCGGCGCGGCGGCGCAGCGGCGGTGTCGATCTCCGATTCCGACACCGCCCCGGCCTGCGCCGGCTGCACCGGCTCGCCGGCGGCGTAGCGCGGCGGCCAGTGGTTCAGCGTGGTGCGACGCAGCAGCGCCACGCCGCCATGCGGCGAATGGGTGCGTTCCAGCACATGCGTGACGTTGTGGCGGCCGGCCCGTTCGGTGATGACGAGCGTCGAGCAGCGCGTGCCGTAACGTCCGTCGGGCGTGCGGATGAAGACCGGAGCGAGCTGCCGTTCGCGCTCCAGACCGACGCCGGTGTCCGGCAGTTCGTCGTCCGGCGGCAGTTCACGGTCGGCCAGCGCGTCGAACAGTTCGCGCGCCAGCTTGTCCACCGTGTCGGCCTCGGCCAGCGCCTCGCCGAGCTGGGCCTTGATTGTCTCCACCTTCGGCCAGGGCGTGTCGAGCCCGGCGTTGGACAGGCCGTACAGGCCGCGCTCGAGCCGCTGCGGATGCGAGCCGTCGTTGCTGGCCCAGTAACACTCGCCGAGGCGGAAGTCCGCGGCGATCAGGTTGAAGCCGTTGTAGCCGGCCAGCGCAGTACGCATCCAGAACCGGTCGACCGGCTCGCGCGCGGCCAGCCACTCGGGCACGATGCGGCCGCGCGAAGGGGCGTCGGCGTCGTGGCGCTGCGGGTTGCGCACGTTGGTGAGCAGGCCGAGCCGGCCGGCGGCGGTCAGGCCGAGCCAGGTGCCGCCGGCTTCGAGGTCGCGACCGCCGAGGATGGCGGGCAGGTCGGGTGCAGGGTTCCACCAGGCCAGGCGCGCGGCGGCCCGGTCGAAGAACTCGTCGCGGTTGGCGGCAATGACCAGCGGAAAGCGCCGGTCCAGGTCGATGGCCAGGGCTACCAGGCACATGCGGTGAACACCTCGGTGTGGCGGGCGCCCTCGATGCAGTCGGCCAGGCTGGTGGCCTCGGCTTCGATGTCCTGCTGCAGTTCGGCGCTGATGCCGTCGGGGCTGTGCATGGTGGGAAGGGCGTAGGTCTCCATCCAGGTGAGCCGGCCGTCGCGCAGTTCGGGCCGGCGCAGCAGCCGGGCCACGAGTTGCGGGTGCCGACGACACAGCCGCGCCTGGAAGTTTCGGACCCGCTCGACCACCTCGGCCTCGCGGTCCGCAGGCGATCGATAGTAGATGAACAGCTCGCGCATGCCGCTGGGTCGTCGGCAGGGCGTGAAGTCTTTCCGTGCCGTCTGACGCGGCTCAGGCGGGCTGGGCGGCGTCGATCGGGACGGCGTAGGGCAGGGCACGGCGGCGCAGCAGCGGGCCGTCGGGCGCGCCCAGGTGCAGGCTGCCGGCGTCGAGCGCCACAAGCTTGACCTCCGCCAGCACCGAGCTGCCGCCGTCCGGGCGCGGCGCGGCATTGGCCACCAGGCCGGCCGGCTGGCCGGGATCGGCGCTGTGGAACAACTCCTGTCCGGCCTGCGCGCCGGCGTCGACGTCGAACAGGAAGGTGCGGCGCTTGAGCGTGCCGCGGTACTGGCTGCGCGCGACGACCTCCTGGCCGGGGTAGCAGCCCTTCCTGAAGTCGACGCCTCCGAGCAGTTCGAGATTGATCATCTGCGGAACAAACTGGTCCACCGTGGCCGGCTCGATGAGCGGCACACCCGACAGCACCTCCAGCCAGCGCCACGCGGCTTCGTCGAGCGCGGGCAGGGCGGACGTGTCGAGCGGCCCGGCCGCCAGCGCCCGCGGCAGGCCGTCGACGTCGGGCAGCCGGATCAGCGTCGCGCCGCCGGATGTGCGGCCTTGCCACGGCGGGGTGTCGCCGAGCAGGCCGGCCGCGGCGGGGCCGGCGAGGCCGTGCAGCGGCCACTCGGCGCTCGCGTCGTCGAGCTTGCATTTGGCACGCAGCACGAACATCGACAGCCGCTTCAGCGTCGCCGGCAGCACGCCGGCATGGCAGGCGAGCAGCACGTCGTCCGGGCCGGGGCGCCAGATCACGAAGCTGGCCTGCAGGCGGCCCTTGGCCGAGCAGAAGCCGGCCAGGCGGGCCTGCGAGGGCCCGAGCTGGGCGACGTCGCTGGTCAGCTGCCCGTGCAGGAAGGTTGCGGCATCGGCACCGCGCGCGCGGATCACGCCCCAGCGCGGCAGGCGCACCGCGCCGTCGAAGGGCAAGGAGGTCGTGTGCATGCGGCCATTATCATCAGCGCCCATGTTTCCTGCCGTGCCCGAGCCGCCGCGCCGCCGCCGATGAAGTGGTTGTTTCGGCTGCTGCTGCTCGTGGTGCTGCTGGCCGGGGCGGCCGCCGGTGCGGCGTGGTGGTGGCTGCAGCAGCCGCTGCCACTGGCGGGCGAGAGCGCCGAGCTCTCCATCGAGCCCGGCACCTCGCCGCGCGACATCGCGCAGGGCTGGGTGGCCGCAGGCGTGCAGGCCTCGCCGCTGCTGCTGTACGAATGGTTCCGCTGGTCCGGCCAGGCTCGGCGCATCCGCGCCGGCAGCTACGAGATCACGGCCGGCACGACGCCGCGCGCCCTGCTGGAGAAGATGGTGCGCGGCGACGAGACGCTCGCCACCGTGCGCCTGATCGAAGGCTGGACCTTCCGCCAGTTCCGCGCCGAACTTGCCCGTGCTGACGCCTTGAAGCCGACCACCGCCGGCATGAGCGATGCCGAGGTGATGGCCGCGCTCGGCCAGCCGGGCGTCGCGCCCGAGGGCCGCTTCCATCCCGACACCTATGCCTACAGCAAGGGCAGCCCCGACCTGGCGGTGCTGCGGCGCGCCTGGCGCGCGATGCAGCAGCGCCTGGACGCCGCCTGGGCGCAGCGCACACCGGACACGCCGCTGAAGAGCGCCGAGGAGGCGCTGATCCTGGCCTCGATCATCGAGAAGGAGACCGGCGCAGCGGCCGAGCGCGGGCGCGTCGCGCAGGTGTTCATCAACCGCCTGCGCATCGGCATGCCGCTGCAGACCGACCCGACAGTGATCTACGGCCTGGGCGAGAGCTTCGACGGCAATCTGCGCAAGCGCGACCTGCAGACCGACGGCCCGTACAACACCTACCTGCGCCCCGGCCTGCCGCCGACCCCGATCGCCATGCCGGGCAAGGCGGCACTGCTGGCGGCGGTGCGGCCGGACCCGGGCAAGGCGCTGTACTTCGTGGCGCGCGGCGACGGCACCAGCGAATTCAGCGACACCCTCGCCGAGCATAATCGGGCGGTGAACAAGTACCAGCGCAACCGCTGATGGGCCCGGGCCGCGCGGGTCGCTTCATCACCTTCGAAGGCATCGACGGGGCCGGCAAGTCCACCCACCTCGATGCGCTGGCGCAGCGGCTGCGCGCGGATGGCACGACGGTGCACTGCACCCGCGAGCCCGGAGGCACCCCGCTGGCCGAGCGCCTGCGCGAGCGGGTGCTGAGCGACCCGATGGACGCGCTGACCGAGGCGCTGCTGGTGTTCGCTGCGCGCCGCGACCATGTCGTGACGCTGATCGAGCCGGCCCTGGCACGCGGCGAAACCGTGGTCTGCGACCGTTTCACCGACGCGACCTTCGCCTACCAGGGCGGCGGGCGCGGCTTCGACGCGGCGGTGCTGGCCCAGCTCGAGGCCTGGGTGCACGGCGCGCTGCAGCCCGACCTGACCCTGTGGCTCGACCTGCCGGCCGAGGAGGCCGCACGGCGCCGGGCTGCGGCGCGTGCGGCAGATCGCTTCGAGCGCGAGGACCTGGCCTTCTTCGAGCGCGTGCGCGCCGGCTACGCGGCGCGCCAGGCCGCCGCGCCGCAGCGCATCGTGCGCATCGAGTCCGATCGGCCGCGCGAGCAGGTCTGGGCACAGATCGAGGCCACCCTCGAGGCGCGCGGATGGTAGGCCCGGACGGCGTGCTCCCGCTGCCCTGGCTCGGCCCCTGGCTGACCCAGGCGCTGCAGACGCAACGTGGGCACGCGGTGCTGCTGCATGGGCCCACGGGCGTCGGGCAGTGGCCGCTGGCGTTGACGCTGGCACAGGCCTGGCTCTGCGAGGACGCCTCCGCGGCGCGGCCCTGCGGACGTTGCGCCAGCTGCCGCCTGGTGCAGGCGCGTTCGCACCCCGATCTGCGCGTGCTGCTGCCCGAGGCATTGCAGGCCGCGCTCGGCTGGAGCACCGAGGATGCGAACGGCGAGGGCGCCGAGGCCGCCGCCGGCGACAAGAAGCGTCAGCCGAGCAAGGAAATCAAGGTCGATGCGGTGCGCGGCGCCGTCGGCTTCGCCCAGACGACGCCGGCGCGCGGGCATGGCAAGGTGGTCGTGCTGCACCCGGCCGAGCGCATGAACGCCGTCGCCGCCAACGCACTGCTGAAGACGCTCGAGGAGCCGGCCGGCGCGGCCCGCTTCGTGCTGGCCTGCGCAACGCCGGAGGCGCTGCTGCCGACCATCCGCAGCCGCTGCCAGGCGATGGCGCTGCCGCTGCCACCCGCCGAGCAGGCCGTGGCCTGGCTGGCGGCGCAGGGTGTCGCGGGGGCCGAGGTGCTGCTGGCCGCCTGCGGCGGGCAGCCGCTCGAAGCCCTCGAGGCCGCACGCGCCGGTCTGGACGCGGCCACGTGGACACGCCTGCCCCAGGCGCTCGCCCAGGGCGACGCGGCCGTGCTCGCCGGCTGGCCGCTGCCGCGCGCGATCGACGCGCTGCAGAAGCTCTGCCACGACCTGAGCGTGAGTGCACTGGGCGGTACACCGCGCTACTTCCCCGCGGCGTCGCTGCCGCGCGGGGCGTCGCTCGACGGGCTGCTTGGCTGGTCGGCGGCGCTGCGGCGCGCGGCGCGCCATGCCGAGCACCCGCTCAACGCCGGCCTGGCAATCGAGGCACTCGTCACGCAGGGTGAGATGGCATGCGGACGCCGGGCTGTTCCGCGCGCGGCCGGCGCGGCCGTTCGCTAAACTCCGGCCCATGAGCGAGGCCTCTGGTCGCCCCCCCCTGTCCGGCGCCGCCCCATCGGCGGCCAGCGCCCGGCCGAGCGTCATCCAGCTGGTGTTCCGCGAGAAGGGTGCGCTGTACGCCGCCTACATGCCGGTGTTCTCCGACGGCGGTCTGTTCGTTCCCACCACCCGCGACTACAAGCTCGGCGAAGACATCTACCTGCTGTTGTCGCTGCCCGACGACCCGCAGCGCTACCCGGTGGCCGGCAAGGTCGGCTGGATCACCCCGGCCAATGCCTCGGGCGGCCGCACCCAGGGTGTCGGCGTGCGTTTCCCGACCGACGAGAAGACCCGCGTGCTGAAGCTGAAGATCGAGGAGATCCTCGGCACGTCCATCTCCTCGGCCAAGCCGACCCAGACGATCTGAGCCGGCGCCGCCGGCGCTGGCGCGGCTTGCCGGCTCCTTCCCTGCGCGACCCATGTACGTCGATTCCCACTGCCATCTGAGCTTTCCGGAACTGGCCGGCCAGCTCGCCGACATCCGCGCCGAGATGGCTGCCGCCGGTGTGGACCGCGCCCTGTGCATCTGCACCACGCTCGAGGAGTTCGACACGGTGCACGCGATGGCCGTCGCGCACGACAACTTCTGGTGCACGGTCGGCGTGCACCCGGACAACGAAGGCATCGCCGAACCGACCCCGGGCGACCTGTGCGAGCGGGCCGCGCGCGACAAGGTGGTCGCGATCGGGGAGACAGGGCTCGACTACTACCGCCTCAACGGCCGCAGCGTCGCCGACATGGCCTGGCAGCGCGAGCGCTTCCGCGTGCACATCGACGCCGCCCGGGCCACCGGGCTGCCGCTCGTCATCCACACCCGCAGCGCCTCCGACGACACCCTGGCGATCCTGCGCGAGCAGGGCGGGGCGCAGGCGGGTGGGGTGTTCCACTGCTTCACCGAGACCCTGGCCGTGGCACGCGCCGCGCTGGACCTGGGCTTCTACGTCTCCTTCTCCGGCATCCTCACCTTCCGCAATGCGGTCGAGCTGCAGGAGGTGGCCCGCTTCGTGCCGCTCGAACGCTGCCTGATCGAGACCGACAGCCCGTACCTGGCGCCGGTCCCGTTTCGCGGCAAGATCAACACGCCGGCACGGGTGCCCTTCGTGGCCAAGCAGCTCGCTGCGCTCAAGGGCCTGGAGGTGGCCGAGGTGGCCGAGGCGACCAGCCGGAACTTCGAACGGCTGTTTGCCCGAACACAACCCGTCGCGACGCAATCGATTGACCGAGACAAGCAATCCATCACATGAAGAAAGCCTTCTATCTCTTTGCTGTGATTTGCTTTTCGTCTGCCCATGCCGGCACCTACGATGACTTCTTCGTGGCACTGATCCGGGACGATCCGGGCACGGTCAAGTCGCTCATCGCCCAGGGGTTCGATGCGAACAGCGTCGATCCCCAGGGTGAGCCGGCGGCCAACGTGGCCATCCAGCGCGATTCGGCGCGTGCCTTCGCGGCGCTGGTCGAGACGCCCGGGCTGGATGTGAACCAGCTCAACAAGGCGGGCGAGAGCGCCCTGATGCTGGCCGCCATCAAGGGCCAGCTCGACTGGTGCGAGAAGCTGCTGCAGCGCGGCGCCCGGGTCAACCAGCCCGGCTGGTCGCCCTTGCACTACGCCGCCACGGGCCCAAACCCGCGCATCGTCGAGCTGCTGCTGGCGCGCGGGGCCGAGGTCGAGGCGGTGTCGCCGAACGGCTCGACGCCGCTGATGATGGCCGCGCGCTACGGCAGCGAGGAGTCGGTGCGCCTGCTGCTGGCCAAGGGGGCGGACACGTCGCGCCGCAACGAACGTGACCTGAGCGCGGCCGATTTCGCGCGCCTGGCTGGCCGCGCCCAGCTTGCCGACACCTTGCAGCGGGCGGTGCGCTGAGCGCTGCCAACTCCGTCACGCGATTCGCGTTTTGTCAGCGCGTTTCCGACACGCCGATTGGCGCTGCATCGACTGTCCGTGCCGGTCCCCGGTGCGTAGATTGCGAGCCATCCCAGTGCCTCAGGGAGGTCGCCGATGCAAACCGCTCAACTCGCGAACAATCCGTTTGCGCTCTTGCTCGATCCGTCGGCCGTGCTGGCGCAGGTCGAGCGCTCCGACCGCCTGAACCGGCTCGCCAGCCGCATCTGCCGTCCGCTGGACAAGCCGACGCCGGGCACCACCGCCGACGAGAAGCCGGTCGAGGCGGAGGAGTTCGCCACATCACTGCCGGGGTCGCTCGGCGACATCAGCGACATCATTCGCTGACACCCACCGCCGCGCACCGCGCGGCACTGACGCGCCGGCCCGTCGGGCCACAGGCGCGCAACTCCCTCAGCGCTGCGCACGCCGCGGCACGCGGCGTGGGCCACGGGGCTCGAGTGCACCGTTGGCTGCCGCCTTCAGCAGGCGCTGGAAGGACGGACATTCGGCATGGCTGGGCGCCGGGCAGGCGGCCGCGTGCCGCAATCCTTCGCTCATCGCCTGCAGCCGCCTGACGGTGCGGTCGAGTTCGTCGGCCTTGGCCGCGAGCAGTGTCCGGTCGATGCTCGGTGCGCCGCCGGGCGTGAACATGGCGCCGATCTCGTCGAGCGAGAAGCCGGCCGCCTGGCCGAGCGCGATGAGCGCCAGCTGATCGAGCACCGCCGGCGCGAACTTGCGCCGCGCGCCCTCGCGCACGAGCGAGCGGATGAGCCCCTTGCGTTCGTAGTAGCGCAGTGCCGAGGCCGCCACGCCGGAACGCCGGGCCACTTCGGAAATGTCCATGGGCCCTTGACTTGAAGTTGACTTCAACTTCTATAGTGGCCCTGACTCCCCATCGAGTCAACCCTTCGAGGCCCCCCATGCACCCGTCCGACGTTCCCCTCCTGGCCGTGCCCGTCGGCATCGGCGCCACTGCCTTCATGGACCTCTGGCTGCTGGCCCTGGCCCGGCTGGGGGTGCCTTCGTCCAGCTTCGCACTCATCGGCCGCTGGGTCGGCCACATGAGCCACGGGCGCTTCGTGCACGCCAGCATGGCCGCAGCCGCGCCGGTGCGGGCGGAGCTGGCGCTGGGCTGGGCCACGCACTACGCCATCGGCATCGCCTATGCGGCGCTGCTGGCGGCTCTGGCCGGTGCCGACTGGCTGCAGCGGCCGACGCCGGCACCCGCGCTGGCGTTCGGCCTGGCCACGCTGGCGGCACCCTGGCTGGTGATGCAGCCGGCGATGGGGGCGGGCGTCGCCGCGTCGAAGACGCCCGCGCCCTGGATGAACCGTCTGCGCAGCGCCGCCAACCACGCCGTGTTCGGCCTCGGCCTCTACCTTGCCGCGTCGGCGCTGGCCGCACTTCGCGGCTGAGCGCACCGAACCGGCCATCAGCCCCACCACCCTGGAAACCACACCATGAAGAAGATCGCCATCGTCTACCACAGTGCCCACGGGCATACCGAGTTCATCGCCCGGCACGTCTGCCAGGGTGCGCGCAGCGTCACCGGCGTCGAGGTCGCCCTGGTCCGCGCCGAGACCATCGCCGGTACCCCCGACGACCTGCTCGCCTACGACGGTTTCATCCTGGGCTCGCCGACCTATCTCGGCGGCGTCTCCGCGCCGTTCAAGGGCTTCATGGACGCCACCGGACGGCTGTGGCGCACCCAGCGCCTCAAGGGCCGGCTCGCTGCCGGCTTCACGGTGTCGTCGCTGCCGTCGGGCGACAAGCAGTCGACGCTGTTCTCGATGTTCGTGTTCAGCATGCAGCACGGCTTGCTCTGGGTCGGCAACCCGATCCTGCCCGAACAGCACGGCGGCGTGCCCTACGACGAGGCGGCCAACCGGCTGGGCTCCTGGTCGGGCCTGATGGCGCAGGCCGGACATTCGGCCCCGGCCGACGCCTTCGTGCCGGGCGACCTCAAGACCGCGCGGATGTTCGGCCGCCACTTCGCCGAAAGCCTGCTGCGCGTGTCCGTCGCGGCGCCCGCCGGCACGCCGGTGGCCACACCGATCTGAGCCGGGAGGCCCGACCATGTTCCCACGCAGATTCGGCCCCGTCCTGTTCGGGCTGCTGCTGTCCGGGCTGATGTCGCTGCTCGTCTCGGGCATCGCCACGGTGCGAGCGGTGGGCGTCGGCGCGGGCTTCGCACTGTCCTGGGCCGGCGCCTGGCTCACCGCGTGGCCGCTGGCGTTCCCGGCGGTGCTTCTGGTGACGCCGCTGGCCCGGCGTGCGGTGGACCGGCTGGTGCGCGACGACTGACGTGCCGCATCCCGGCCACGCCCGATGCTACGGCGCCGGCACCGGGCCGAGGGACCGGAGGAAGGCGACCAGGTCGCGTGCCTGGGCGTCCGCCAGGCGGATCGGGATCCGCACGCCGTGGGCGCTGCCGCTCTGCAGCAGCTCCGATCGCCCCGTCGCCGCCGGCGGTGCGCGGCGATAGTGCGCCACGACCTCCTCGAGCGTGCCGAACTGCCCGGCATGCATGTAGGGCGCCCGACCGGCAAGGTGTCGCAGGCTGGGCGTCTTGAACGCGCCCTCCATCGCCGGGTCGTCCGTCGCGAGGAAGTCCAGTTCCGCGCAGGACGCGCGCGGATCGTCGCTGTAGATTCCGCGGCAGTTGAACTCGTCGGCCAGGACCGCGGCCACCGCCTGGGTGCGACCACGGTCCGGGCGCGACGGTTCGCGCAGCGGCACACCGGTGTTGTGGAAGTGCTGGTCCGTCAGCAGCGGCCCGTTGTGACAGGTAGCGCACTGACCGGGGCCGATGAAGACGCGCAGTCCGGCCACTTCCTGCGCCGACAGCACCTGCTGCCCGGCGGCGTCGCCCCGCAGCACCGCGGCGACGTAGCGGTCGAAGCGGGACTCCTCGTAGCGAACGGTTCGTTCGTAGGCCGCGATCGCCTTGCCCAGGTTCGCGAACGCGCGGTTGACGGACTCGCGCTGCGCCGGCGGCATGGCCGCCCAGGCCTCGCGTTCGGCGCGGCTGCCCAGCGGGCTGGCGCGCACGGGCAGGTCCTGCAGCGAAGGGAAGGGGCCGAACAGTGCCTCGTACTCGGCCCGGTAATGGGTGCCGAGCAGGCGCACCAGCTGGACGCGGTTCGCGCCGTGCTCGGCCGCGTCCTCCAGCGGACCGAGCGCCTGCGACCACAGGCTGTCCTTGCGTCCGTCCCAGAACAGCCACGGTCCGTGGCCCGCGGCGGCAATCGGCATCGTGCGCCGGCGCCCCGTCGCCACGCCCTGGCCCACCGGCCGGCCATCCTGGAACTCGCGTTGCGGGTCATGGCAGGTGGCACAGGCCACCTGGCCGTTGCCCGACAGCCGAGTGTCCGAAAACAGGCGTCGGCCCAGCGCGACGGCCTCGGCGCGCGCCTCGACCGCGTTCGAGGGGGCGGCCGGCAGCTCGGCCAGGCGCGACAGCTGCATCGACGCGAGGGTGGCCTTCTCGGCCGCGGTCCAGGCGTCGTGGCGAGGCATGTCGGCTGGCCCCGACCAGGCCGCTGCCACCAGGCCCAGCACGCCGGCCGCCAGCGCGAGCGCTGCGCCCGCCGCAGCACGCAGACGCGGCCTCATGGCGCGACCGGGCGCTGCAGGCCGGAGTCGGTGAGGACGATGTTGAACACCGCGGTGTCGGCCACGCCGTCCGCCGCGATGTTCAGCCGCAGGTCCCACCAGCCGGTCATGCTGAACTTCATGCCTTCGAGGGCGTAGACCCCGGGGCCGAGTTCGCGCGTCACTCGCGGTCGGGTCGGCAGGCCGTGCCCGTGTTGCGGCATGCCGCCGTCGACGCTGACCGACGCGTGCGACACCGGCGTGCCGTCGGGTGCCGTCACGCGCAGCAGCCAGGCCTGCATCCGGTTGACGGCCGGTCCGGTGGCCGGCGGCTGCAGGCCGACCATGAACTTGCCTTGCGTGCTGGCGTGCTGCAGAGTCAGGTCGAGGTCTTGAGGGGTGGCGCAGGCCGCGGCCAGAAGGGTGGAGGCGAGGGCGGCGACAACCGCCATGGGGATGCGAGGGAACATGGGTGCAGGTCCGTTGAATGGGCGAAGGGAAGGGCGGGCGGCCGCAGCGGCGGGGCGATGGCGGGTCGGGGCTAGCGACGCGCCAGGTCGATGAGGCGCTGCAGGTCCGGCGCGATCGGCATCGGCTCGAAGCCGCTGACGTTGCTGCCGCCGGTGTTGCCGAGCGGCACCCAGAGCCAGGTCTTCGTGAAGGCGCCGACCATGCGCCACGCCTGACCGATGGCTTCGACCGTCACCTGCTGCCGAAGGGCCCAGCAGAACATCGCCCAGTGCACGCGCACGTGCTCGACGGTCGATGCCTGGCCGAGCACATGGGCACGCTCGAGGCGGACAAAGGCCGAGGCGAACTCGCCGCGGGACTCGTGGCGCGTGGCGGCGTCGAGCTCGTACTGGACGAAGGGGCGGATGCGCCGGGCGAATCGAAGGGAAAGGTTCATCGTGCGACTCCACAAACAAGCACTCGGGATGGACGGGATTCTGTGGAGCCGGGCGCGCACGGACTTGAACGAAACGGCTGACTTGCAGGGGGCGCCGCGGTGACGAAGCCGCGCGGCGGCAAGGCAGCCGAGGCGGGTGGCCCGGCAGGGTGGATGTCGCGCACCAACGCCTCGACCGGGCGCATCTACTTCTGGCCGGGCGGCAGCCTCTGGATCGGGCGCGGACAGGGGCGCACCGAATGGCACGATCACCACGCCCATCAGATCGTGGTGGTTCCGACCGGCCAGGTTCGCTTCAGGACGGACGCCAGCGGGGCCTGGCAGGCCTTCGACGCGGCCTTCGTGCCGAGCCACCGGCCCCATCAGTTCGACACCGTTGCCCAGCCAATGGCGCACCTGTTCGTGGAGCCGGAGAGCCGTGCTGGACGAGCGCTGACGCAACGCTTCGGCGCGGACGCCGTCGCTGCGCTTCCCGTGGCAGATGGCCGCGCCGCAGCGCACAGCCTGTTCGAAGCCCTCGCAGCCACGCCGCAGCGAGAGACCATGGCCGACATCGCGGCGCAGGTGCTGGCGAGGCTGTCCGGGGCAACGACGGAAGTCGACCGTTCGATCGACACCCGCCTGGCGCGCGCGCTCGTGTACATCCGCACGCACATCCGCGAGCCGATCACCCTCGACGCCGCGGCCGATGCGGCCACGCTGTCCGCCAGCCGCTTCCGCCACTTGTTCGCCCTGCAGACCGGATGCTCGTTCCGCGCCTACGTGCTGTGGCAGCGCATCAACGTCGCCATCGAGTCTGCGGCGGCCGGCGCCACCTGGACCCAGGCGGCCCACGAGGCGGGGTTCGCCGATTCCGCGCACCTGGCCCGAACGCACAAGCGCATGTTCGGCATCGAGCCGACGGCCGTTCGTGTGCCGAGCGCGGCTGGCAACGGCTTCGGTACCTGATCAAAATGCGCTACGATGTATATTATGTAAACTCATGTGGATGGCAACTGTGCGGACGATGGCAACTGTGCGGACGATGGCAACTGTGCGGACGATGGCAACTGTGCGGACAATCGGCCGTATACGCGACCGCCCTCGCGCCCTTGGCGCTTGGCCTGATCCAGGGGATGGCAGAAACAGCGACGGGCCCCGCGGGGCCCGTCTCGATCTGCACAACTTGTGTGTGGCGGAGTCGGAGTCGGATGAATGTTCAGCGGAAATGCAGGCCGTTGCTTGGTTTCCACTAGATCAAGGACTGGTGATTCCCCCCGCCGTGCCCCCAGTCTGCCGCGGTGAATCCGGAGGCGCGCTTGCGCCGTCTTGCCCGGGCGACACCGCTGGCGCCTGCCCAGCGTCGGCCAGGGCGCTGCCCCGGGGACTCGACGGCTCAGTCAGTTGCGCGATCGTCAGACCTTGCGCCGCAGGCGCAGCGACAGTTGAAGCTGGGACGACGTTCTCCGCTGTGCCACTCTGTAGCTTGATCGAGGATGGCCCGGTGTCTCACTCTATGAGCCACCTGCCTGCAAGACTCGGCGCATGGCCGGCCTGCCCCTGATCACCTCGCCCTACCTGCGCGACCACGCCCGGCGCTGCGAGTGCTGCCACTGGGTCGACATGGCGCCGAGCATGCGCTTCCCGGGCACCTACAGCGTCGCCTGCGCCTGTCCGAATTGCCTCCCGGGTCAGGGCGGCGCCGGCAAGGTCTGCTGCTGCTTCGAGCGCGAGCCAGGCGCTGACGACGACCTCGAGCGGTTGCCACCGCTGAGCCCCTACTGATCTGCCCACCCTACCCCTGAACGCTGCCGGAACTTGCTGCGCCCAGCCAGCTCTGACGAGGCCTGTACCGGGGAGTGCGTCGATGGGGTGGACAAGCACGGCAGAGGACATCAGCCAGCGGCAGGCCGAGTCCCTCGACGGTCGCGGCTTCGGTCCGATCCCCGCCGCGAACGACGTTCGAACGCCGGGCGGGCACCGACGCGTCGGGAGGCGGCCACCGCCGGCACCGGCTGGGAGGCGCTCCGTGCGAATCAAGGGCGAGGGGTTCGTCATGCTCTACGCCGAACGCCTGCCCTAACGGGCGCGCTTCGGTCGCGAGGGGGGCCATTCCGGGGGTCTTGCATCGGCTGGCGAGAAAGCAACTCGCACAGATGGCGGGTCTGCAGCGTTCGTCACGCTGCTCGAATTGCAGCCTAACGGGTGGACGCCGGTTACAGCAGCATGGCGGAGACCGCGGCGAATCCCAGGTCGCCCAGCACCGAGAGGCGAGCGAAATCCTCGGCGATGTCGCGGTGCCTGGGGCTCGCGCCGAACAGCCGATCGAGCCGGGCGCGGTCTTGGTCCACTAGCACGTCCCAGCGTAGGAGGCGATGCGCTGCGACGGCGCACAGCATCAGCGTGAACCATGCAAGGGGCTTCACGGTCAGACGTCGAAGTCGAAGCTGTTGCCGATCAGGTCGAACAGCTTCCTGCCGCGAGTCTTCGCACCCTTCGGCGGACGCGGCGGGCGCTGCCTCGCCCGTCGTGCCCTTTCCTTCTCCTCGCGCTCTGCCGTCCAGCGATCGCTGGGGTACTGGCCACCCATGCATCGTGTCGCGCCGGCCTCGCGCAGGGCCAGGGTGAAGGTGCGAAGTGGCGGACCACTGCCTGTTGAGCGCGCCTTGCCCGGGTGCGGATCGAAGCGCGCGATCTTGATGTTCGAGGAGGCAAGTTCGAAGATCCAGCGCGGCGCCACGCTTTCAGGCCGCGGTGCGCCGGCAGCTGGCACCTGGCGATGCACCGGGTAGCAGTAGGGGTCGACTTCGTTCTCCGCCTCGACTGCAGAATCGCCTAGGTGGGGGTCCGTCTCCATCGCTGCGCAGCTGCTGGGCATGCGCCCGGATGCTAGGCAGCGAGCGGCCCGCGCTTTTCTTCGTCGAGCTCGACTCCGCGTGCCAGGGCGGGCCCTGCGTGCAGCAATCCCACCGCGGCGAGGAAGTCCTCCGCCGAGTGGCCGAAGGCACGTAGGGCGTCGGCCGGCAATGCGGCGAGCACGCGCCGGTCGACGTCGGTGTGGCGGCAGGCGATGAGGCGATCGGCGGCCGCCCCGACCTTCTGCCAAGTAGTGAGCCGCGGCAAGCCTGCGGCGTCGAACGGGTCGGCGGGGTAGCTCGCCTCGAGCGAGTCGAACAGCTTCGAGATGGCCACCTGGCGTCGCAACTGAGTCTCGACTTCATCGAGTGGCAGGCTTAGCTCCGCCGCCCTCTGTGCCTCCCGCAACTTCGCGCGAGCGACAGCCTCCTCGAGCCGCTTGACCCTCACAAGCAGCGAGCGCATCAGGAGAGGCGAGATTGCACGTTGCTCGCGCCCCTGGGCGCATGCCAAACCGGGCCGCTGTTGCTGCCGAACTTGTCGACTAGGCTCACGCGCATGCCCTAGATGCCTCCACGCCGCATAGAAGCCGCGAGGCGCAGGACTTGCATCGTGAAGTCCCTCGCGGAAACCCGAAATTGATCCTCCATCTCATCTGGAAGAGCCCCTCTCGGGAGAGCATTCATCAGCGCCTTCGGCAAGGAAGAAGTGTCCTCCAGGCTGATGCGCTCGTCGTGCGCGATCACCCAGGCCAGGAGTGTCATGATGGCCGTGTGGCGACCGGCATCACTCGCAAGCGTCTCGTGCATTTGACCTCCGCTTTATAGGCGCCCTTGGAGGTTACTCGCGTTGCGCAACGCTGCCCACTGCGGCCCCATGTTGTTGCTGACTTGATCGACGAAGTTCGCCTCGGCACGAGCGACAGCGATTTCAATGATCCGCGCGCTTTCATTGACGGTCGCTGTCGTCCCTGGCGGCGCATTGTGAATGTTGATAGTCCACGTCGCGCCGCTTCCGACCTGGTTCGCCGGAGTGACGTTGCCGTTCGCGGTCGGCAGCATGTACTGGTTGCCATTGGCCGCTGTAAACATCTCCGGCTTCCCTGCTTCATTGACGCGATAGAGCTGCCCTGCGGTCGTCGGGCCGCCGTACTGCCGGCCGCCGGCGACCTGCGCGATCGCAAGCCCGCCCACCATCGCGGCGCTCGCATAGCCGGCGGCGCGAATGTAGGTGGCCAGGGGAATGCCGTACGGGCCCAGCCCCATCGCCTTCGCCGCGCCGACCTCGGCGTTCAGGATGATCTCTGCGACGGCGAGCGCCTTCGATGCCAGGAAGGCGGCCTTGCCGATAGCGCTCTGCTCCTTCCCGGCAGCGCGCAACACGCCCATCAGCTGGTCGGTTGCACCGGACACCGCGGCGAGCGTCGTCATCTGTGCTTGCACCTCCGCGTCGGAGCGTGCCTGCGCGATTGCCGCGAGCGCCTGCTGCGTTTGCTGGGCGTTCGCGACGATCGCGGCCGAATACTGCTGCTCGCTCAGAAGGTCGGCCGCGCGCAACTCGTTAAGTTGGTCGTTGCGCATGCGGTACTGGTTGACGGTCGCGTCCTCCTGCGACCCGCCGGCGATGATTCCCTCCGCGAAGTTGCCCGCCTTCGCCTTTTCGCCGCGCTGGCGCTCCATGTCACGGCCGTCCTTTTCGAAGGTGGCGAGGATCTGTTCTCGCTCTCGCCTGGCAACCTCGACGCGGGCCTGGGCCGCCGCTTCGGCGATGAACACCCGCGCCTTCTCGTAGTTCTCCGAGCTGAGCACGCCCTCCTTCAACAGCTGGTCGTTTCGCGCGTTCGCTTCCTGCTCGACGAGGTTGACTCGCTCCTCCGCATCGGCCGTGCGCATCTGCAGCTCGCGCAGGTACTGCGCCTCATCGAACTTCGCCTTTCGGTTCGCGCCTGCCTTCTTGTCCGCATCCGAGGCCGCCTCGACTGCTGCGGCACGGTCCGAGTCCGCTTGAGCGGCGGCTCGCGCGTAGCCGGCCGCCTGCTCGTACGCGCGGAGCTGGCGCTGCAGGTCCTCGATCTCGGCCCGACGCTGCGCCGCGCCCTCCGGCCCATAGGATCCGGTCGCGCGGCCGCCGATGGTCTTTGGACCACCGGAAGCCTCTTGCCGCTGCAGTAGCGCCAGGCGCGCGCGCATCGCTTCGATCTTGTCCTCGGGCGTCTCCTTGCGCCCAACGTTCAACAGTGCGTCCCAGCCCTCGCGCGCGGCGTCCCGCACCGACCGCCAAGCGCGCTCGAGCAACCCGAGGTTCTGCGTGATCTTCGGCGTGCGCTCGAGGATCGAATCAGCGAAGGCCTCTTGCGCGACGCGCGCCGCCTCGGCGTGCTTGCCCTGCTCGTCGAGCGCCTTGATCTGGCGGTACAGCTCGACAGTCAGGAAGTTGGTCGCCTGGTTCAACTTGAGCGCTGCCTGCACCGGCTCTCGCTCGAGCGACTGAAACGCCTTGACCGTCTCGGCGACCGCGGGCCCGCCGGCCTGCTCGAGGCGGATCGCGGCCTCAGCGACACGGCCCAGCCCATCGCCGCCGCGCACCCCTGCCTGCGCGAGCTGATTGAGCGCCTCGGCCGCCTGACCGCGCGTGATGCCGGCCAAGCTGTCGAGCCGGCCGGCCAGCACGTTCAGCTGCCCTTCCGTCATACCGGAGAGGTTGCCGGTCAGCGTCAGGCTGCGATTGAACTCCTCGGTCTCCTTGCGGCCTTTGACGAACCCGAGCGCGAGCGAGCCTAGGGCGGTGCCGACGGCGAGCACGACGGCGCCGAGGCCGGACGCGGCAGCGCCTGCGCTGCGCATCAGCCCCTCGCCGGTGGCAATGCTCGTCGCGACGTCGGCAAGCGCGACCTTGCTGCCGCGCAGTGCCTCCATCAGGCGACGCGACGAGATCGAGTGACGTTCGGTAGCGGCGGCCGCCTTGACGCTCGCATTCGACAGCGCGTCCGTCGACCGCGCCGCTTCGCGCGCGGCGACTCCCGACAGAGCCAGTCCGGCTACATGC
Organism: Piscinibacter defluvii; assembly: GCF_004011805.1. GTDB lineage: Bacteria > Pseudomonadota > Gammaproteobacteria > Burkholderiales > Burkholderiaceae_C > Piscinibacter > Piscinibacter defluvii. The sequence continues at coordinate 45,020 of NZ_RCHJ01000016.1, read as the reverse complement.
ACCTTGGCAGCCTTGTTGACTTGGGTGAAATCGGTGTCGAGCTGGTCGAGCGACTTGCTGGCCTGGCGCTGCCCTTCGATCAGCGGCCGCGTGTCGTACGCGACCTCATAGATCACGCCACCGACGACGGTCCCATTGCTCATTTCTGTTCCTTCATGCCCTCGACCAGGATGCGGCGGACCTCGGGCGCCGCCGCCTCGGCGCCCTTGCGCAGAAACTCCGGCTCGCCATGAGGGCCCCAGTAGACCCCGTGGTCCTTGCCGTTCTCCTTCGGTCGCGGCTGACCCTTCAGCTTGCCCTCGGCCTCGTGGACCGGCAGTGCATAGTCGGCCGTGAAGCCGATCGCCCCGACGATTCGATCGCCATCGCGGCGGACGTTGCGGAACTGCGAGTTGATCAGCGTGCTGGTGTCCTGCGGTGCGCGGCCCGCGGCCTCGCTGCCGATGACCACGAGCGCCGCTGTGAGGTTGCGCGCGGCGCGGCGCTGCACCTTGTCCGTGAACGCAGACAGGTTGTTGACGACGCGAGTTCGGCCCATCAGCTGCGCGCGGGCGTCCCGCTTCCTTCGTTGCGGGGTTGATCTGGGGGCACCGCTGGCGCATGCGCGGCGCGGCGCGGCGCCGGGACAGTGCCGGCGCTCATCGTTGCGCCGCTGTGGGGGCAGCCGAACGTGCACGGCCAGCATCGCGACCGTTCTCCGGCACGTAGAACGTCACGCGCGCGTCTGACACGATCGGCGGCGCGCCCTCCCCTCCGCCCTGCAGCGCATGCCGCTCCGGCGCGTCCAGGCCGAGCAGCTTCGCGCGGCGCTCGCTGATCTTCAGGACGCGGTCGACTGCCGGCAGGTCGCCGCGAGCGGCCCGCGGGTAGACCTTCGCCAGCATGCCGTCGAGCCGGGACAGCTCGAGCGCGCGAAGTTCGTCCGCAGCTGCCGCGACCTGGCTGCGTGCATCGTCGAGACCCCTGCACACGAGCGCGTGCGCCTGGCTCCGTCCGATGCCGAGGTGCGCGGCGATCGACGCGTAGGACAGGCCTGCGCAGCGCAGCGCGATCGCCTTGGCCTGGCGCTGCAGCGATCGAGCCGCTGCGGCGCTGGTCTTGTTGGAGGCTGCCATGGGTGTCCGGGGCCTTATGTGTCCGTCCGGTGGCGTTAGGTCATCGCTGCCCGATGCGGAACCTGTTGACCAGCCCAGACGCCGGCGCTTCGAGAAGGCCCTTCGCCGAGTTGCTGGCCAACTGGCCGTGCTGCTTCGCAGACTGCGCGGTCGCTGCGTTGACCGAGATCCGCCAGTTGACGGCGGCGAGCTGCTCCTCGAGCGGCGCACAGATCAGCGAGTTGTAGTCGGCGAGTAGAGCCTCGTCGGACCGCCCATCGGTCGACACTCCTTCCGTATTCAGTCTCGCGACGATCGCGCGCCGGATGGGATCGCCGGCCCCGCTCGCGCCGGTGTTGGTCGACAGTGTCGGATTGACGATGAAGTGGTGCAAGACGGTTCTCCTTCGATGTCGAATGCTGCGAAGGGCGGCTCAGATGCCCAAGGATTCGACGATGCGGCGGGAACGCACGATCGCCTCGCCCCTCGGATCCGCGGCGCCGAACGGGTCGTGCGCCACGGCCTTCGCCACCATGACCCGCGTCAGCGCCTCGACGAAATCACGCTCTGCCTGGCGGAAGGCACGCTCGGCGAGCGTCGCCTCGGCAACCCTGACGCGCTGCCATGCTTCGCGCCGGCGCTGCGCGGCCTGCTGGTGGGCGGCTCGCGCGACCAGCTGTTCCTGCTCGGCACCGCGCTTCGCGACCTCCAGCGTCGCGATCTTGTCGCGGCTGGCCGCCTTCACTGGCACGCTGCCGCCGGCCTTCACCGCCTCGAGCACGCGCGCACCGGCGGCGTCGCGATCCTTCGCATAGGCCCGTTCCTCGTCGGCGATGAGGTCGACGATGCGGCGCAGCGCCGCGTCGGCAGCTGCAGCGGCCTCGGCCAAGCGCACCACCTCGGCGTCTGCCGCCTCCGCCCTGGCCTTCGCCTCGTCGACCTGCTGCTCGGCGGCGAGCAGTCCCTCAACGTAGGCGAGTTCCGAGCGCAACTCGCGATCCTCGGCCTCGAGCTGCGGAACCCTGGCCTGAGCGGTCTTGTGGGCCTCTGCGGCGCGCTCATGGCGCAGCCGGCGTTCCGTCTGCTCGGGCATCTCGCCAACGCCCGGCGGCGACACCGGCGCCACGTCGCCGGGCGAAGCCAGCGCATCCGCATGCGTCTTCTCGAGCGCCTTGCGCGCCGCCGGCAGGTCGATCGCTGCGAGGCGCGCGCGGAGTTCGTCGCGCCTGGTGGTCAGGAACTCGACGTTGCCGGACGATCCGACGATGTCGGACAGGTCGACGGCGCCGAGAGGCTCGGCGACCGGGGACCGCGGCGGTTCGTAGCGGTGCGTGACCGCGACATTCGGCCTGGCCGGCTGGCACTTGCCGACGAACGAGTCGGGCAGCGTGTTCCCCGGGATCTCGACGATCGAGCCGATGACGGCGCCGGCCGGCCACGGCGCGCGGAGGGCTGTGACCTCGACGCGGAGCCCGGCGGAGGGCTGGTCTTGGGTGGTGGGGTCGGTGGGCATGGTGTTCTCCTGCGGTTGCAGTAGGCGATCGAAGGCCATCTCGGCCGGTTCGTCGAGGATGGCCGGGCCGCGTCCCAACGTAGGGCCGTTGCTGGGACAGTTCGCGATCGGGACGTCGATCGCTCGGGCGATCAGGCGATAGGCCGCGGATCGGCTGATGCCTCGTAGCGCCAGGCGCTCGCGGATGACGGTGCGCGGCTGATGGGCCTCGCGCAGGCGCATCGCCAGGCGGAGCGCCGCGACACGTTCGAACTCGGCCAGTGCCGCGGGCCGCCCGATCTGCGCCAGGATTTCGCGGGCCTTGTTCTCGCCGGCGACGTCGAGCAGAGCCTCGAGGGCGGCCCAGCTCGGATCGGTGTCCGGGGTCATCCCTCGTCCGTTCCGCGAGCTGCAGGTCCGCCAGCAGCGGCCCTCATCGCTTCGTCCTCGAGCGCCTCGATCCGCGCCGCAAGGTCTTCCGACTCGATCAGTCGGCCGAGGATGCCAAGCACGTTGGCCAGGCGCGAGACGTCGCCGATGGCTCGCCGACCTGCCTTGCCTTCGCGGTACAGGCGCGCGAGCTCGGCCTTGACATCGTCGATCGTCTTCAGCGGCAACCGGAGCCGCTTCTCGCCCACCGGGGGATCGGTCGAATCGCGAGCATCGGCGCGGGTTTCGTGCGATCGAGAGGTGTCGCGCTCAGCCACTTGAGTCCCCCTGAGGTGCGCTTTGACGCCACTGACGCCGCTCGACCGGGGTGTGATGCATGCCGGCATCGGCCGCCGTCAGGAAGCGGCCCACCGTGACATTCAGACCCATCTGCTGGCGCCCATCGCCGTCCTTCCAACGGCTCAACGATGCGTGGCCGGCGATTGCGACGTCTTCGCCGATCTGCAGGCGCCCAATGGCCTCAACGGCCGCCGGCCGAAACGCGATGATCGAGACGAGCACGGTTGCGCCCTCGGCGTCGATCACCTCGAGCCCTGCCGTCGCGATGGGGCGCAGTCGCCGGTCGAGGCGTTGCTCAGGCGCTCGGACGACCGTGCCGGTGAAGAGGCAGCTCAGCACCGCCGGCCTCCGCCGCGGTGACTCCGGCCAATCGGGGGCATCAGGTGCGGCAGCGCAGCGCCGCGGACACCGGCCGGCTCAAGGCCGGCGCGGCGCGCGCGGCATGGTTCGGCTGCTCGTACCTCGTCCGGTCGGGTTTCACTCATCACCCTTGCCCCTCCGCCGAGACACGTCCGATTCGGACTCCGCCCAGCGCTGCAGACGCCCATCGAATGCCAGCGCGATCCTGCCTCGCCTGCCCTGGCGGTTCTTGGCCAGCTTCAGCAGCATCAGCGCCGAGCCGTCCGGTTCCTGCCTGCCGGTCGGATGCAGCAGCAGCACGACGTCGGCGTCTTCCTCGATCGCACCGGACTCCTTCAGGTCGCTCATCTCCGGCTCGCTGTCGGGCCGATCCAGGCTGGCGCGGCCCAGCTGGCTCAGCACGATCACGCAGGTGGCGAGTTCCTTCGCGAGCTGCTTCAGGCCTCGGCTGATCGCCTCGATCTGGTGATGGCGGCGCTCGGTCGGCGTGGCCGACGAGCAAAGCTGCAGGTAGTCGACGACGACCAGCGCCAAGCCATGCCGGCGGCGCACCTGGCGCGCCTTGGCGCGGATCTGCTGCAGGTTCAGCGCGGGCGAGTCGTCGACAAACAAGGCGGACGCGGCGAGGCGATCCGCCCCACTGCTCAGGTTGCCCCAGTCGGCATCTTCGAGCCGGCCGGAGGTCAGCGCTTCCAACTGCACGCCGGCGGTGTTTGCGATGAAGCGGTCGACCAACTCGCCGGCTGTCATCTCCTGCGACAGGATCAGCGTCGCATGGCCAGCGGCGGCAACCGTGCCGCTGATCTGCCCGGCAAGCGAGGTCTTGCCGATGGTCGGCCTTGCACCTAGGACGACCAGCTTCCCAGGCTTCAGGCCTCCGCCGAGGGCGCGATCCAGCGTCCGGAGTCCGGTCGGAATGCCCGGGGCTTCCGTGCCCTCCGCGAGCGCGCTGTAGTGATCGAGGCGCGCCGCGACGAGGTCGCCAATCGCCCGCGGTTCCCTGCCGACGGCGCGGCCTTCGAGCCGAGCCAGCACGGCGCCGATTCGATCGCGCTTGTCAGCAGGCGATGTCTCCGCGGTCCAGGCGATCGCGGCGGCCTCGTCCACGGCTGCAATGACGGCGCGCGCCTCGGCGTGCTCGCGCACGATCTCGGCGTAGCGCCGTGCGTTCGCGGCGCTGGGCACGCTGCGCGCGAGCGCATCGAGGTACTCCATCCCGCCGCAGTCTTCGGCGCGGCCAGCGCGCTGCAGGCGCTCGTACACCGTCACGACGTCGGCCGGCTTGCTCGCCTCCACCAGCTGCACGACCGCCTCGAAGATGGCGCGATGCTCGCTGCGGTAGAAGTCGCGGGCCTCGAGGAGATCGCCGACGCGGTCGAAAGCACCGTTGTCGAGCAGTAGCCCGCCGAGCACGCTCTGTTCAGCCTCGGCCGAGTTCGGCGGCTTGCGCAGCTCGACCTCGTCGCGGGCGGTCACGGGTAGACCTCGCGTAGATCGTCGTCGGCGTGGATAGCAGATGCGCCTGACACACGGCGCGCAAATGCTTGTGACCCGGCGCGCTCGCGCTTCACCCAGCTTCGCCAAGTGGCTTGCCAGTCGGCCTTCATGCCGGCGCGGCCGGGCTGGGCATGCCAATGGTCCGCGAAGGACTCCGCAACCGCGTCGATGTCAAGATCCGGCCGACGGTCGTGAGCCCACTGTCGCCATTCCGACGGGAGAGTCCAGTCTGTCGGGAGGCGAGAGCCGGCGCCCTCTCTGGTTCCCTTCGGGTTCCTCTCAGGTTCCGTGTCCCGTTTTTGGGACTCTTTCAAGGGAAAACCGGTACTCTTTGCAGGGAAAAGCGGTACTGTTTCGCCGGCCGAAGCTGTCCCGTTTTTGGGACCGTTAAGGCGACCTCTAACGGTACCGGAATTGGTACCGTTCGATGCCCTTCCGGGTACCTCGACGGGTAGGCGCCAGATTGTGATCTGGCCTGTCTTCCCGGTCTTGCCGGCCGGCTCGACGAGGCGCTCTTCCTGCAGGCGCTGCAGGTTGGCCAGGACCGTCTTTCTGTCCTGCTGGGTCGTCTCTCCCAGGTAGGCGACCGAGGGCCATGAGAGCCAGTCGCCAGCGCTCGCCGAGTCGGCCAGGACCACGAGTAGGAACTTCGCTGCACTCGAAGGCGCGCGCTGCCCCAGAGCCCACGCGACCGCTGGCCAGCTCATCGGGTTGCACTCCAGGCGGCGCGCCTCGCCAGCAGGGCGCGCAGGTGGCCACGCCAGCGGGCGCACGTCATGCAGGCGGCCGCCGTCGCGCTTGAGCACGTGCAGGCTGGCACAGCGAGCACCGAGCGATACGCCAGGGGCTGCCGCCGGCGCGAAGCGGTGCGGAAGAGCTTCGGCATCAGGTTCCTCGGCCCGGGCCCGCGACCCGCTCGAGGAAGGCCTCGACGGCGCCGAGATCCGGCAGCACGCGCGCCAGGTTCCACCTGGTGATCGCGTACGCGGGCGCGCCTCTCGAGTCGGTCGTCTCGCGCAGCTCGTAGCCGGCCAGCGCCGCGACCGCCTGCATGGTGCGCAACGCCTTCTCAGCCTCGCTCGGCGATGCGACGGATGATGTCGGCTGCATCTTCGGGCCCCGTGGTCAGCTGGATGACGATGCCGCGCGCGAGGTCCTTCGTGACCGTCACATTCAGCACCGCGTGATCGCCCATCGGCGCGTCGACGCTCAGCCCGCCAGGGCCGCGGATTGCGAAGACGACAGGCACGTGCGAGCCGTCGTGGTCGAGGCGCGCGGAAGGATTCGAGGGCTCTGGCGTGGAGCCGCTCACGCGGTCACCTGCCCGGCAGTGGTCTGCGCGACCTTCGGCGCCTTCGGCATGACGACGGGCGCATTCGCAGCGCGGTCGGCGATCCACGCTCGGACGGCGGCCGCGTCATACATGGTGCAGCGCGGGCCAAGTCGGCGCGGCGCAGGGAACTCGCCGGCAGCGACTAGGGCGCGCAGTTTGGTGCGGCCAAAGCCCACGTGAGCCAGCACGGCCGGCTCTCTTGCGAAGCCAAGCTCGGGAAGATGGTTCGTTTTGGACACGTTGCAGCCCCTTTCAGTCGTTGACTGCACCCAGCAGTCAATGACGAAAGTGTTCCGCGAGGTCCAGCGCCCATTCAACGGCACCCAAAGTGATTTCGGGTGCGCCCATTCAGCGAATGGGCTACTACGGCTTCGCCTTCAGATGCCTCTCCCAGGCGTGCCTGAAAGCACTATTTGCCCATGCAGGCTTGCCATCGTCGGCGCGCAGCTTCTTGAGCACTGCGGCTCTCACGGACGGGACACCGACGCGCGATGCACGGGCGTCGGAGGCGTCGGCCTCTTCGAGTGCAGCCCGCACCTCGCAAATGCGCTGCAGTCGCCAGTGCATCGAGAGATAGGGACGCCTGGTGGGGCCCGCTTCCGGGGCATTCGGCGGGCAGGACCCGCCGGCAGGCACGCCCGAAGCGGGCTTCGGCGCGTCTTTCGACTGCTCCTCCGGCAGCCGCAGCGCATGCTTCTCGCGCTCAAGCCAGGCGGCGAGCTCCCTGCGCTCGATGAGCAGCAGACCTGACGACGGGCCCGGCCACTCGTCGATACTTGAGCGGAGCAGCGTCAGCGGATCGAGCACGGCCAGCGACCCGGAAGCTGCAGCCTCGTTCAGCTGTCGCCAGTAGCGCTCGCGGGGGTCGCCATCTGCAGCAAGCCCAGCAGTCACCGCCGCCTCGGAGAGGAGCGCCACGCACTCGCCGAGCGTGTAGTGGCCTCTCGCCTGACGCGCTGCCACCGCCTCTAGCTCCGCGCGCAAGGCGCCGGCGGTCGTCAGTCCGTCCACTCCTCCGCGACGCTCGCGCACAGGCTCATCCGGTTGGAGGGGCTGCAGCTCGCTCGGCACTTCCCGCAGCAGAACCGGGACGTCGAAAGGGACCATGGCCCGCATGCGCTCGACCTCCGCCTGCGAATAGCGCCCGACCGCGACGTCGAGCACGCTGAGGCGCGGCTCGTCTCGAGGCGGCATTGAAGGCACAAGCGCGCTGACGAGCCAGCCGGCGATGCGAGCATCACCGGATGGGGTCGAATCCGCTCCAGGGTCACGGATGAAGACGCGGACCGCCCCCGCGGCTTGCTCGACCTCGTTCGCCGTAGCCGGGCGCGCCAACGGCATGGTGCCGGTACCGCGAGGCTTCTTCGGTGCCTTCGCTGCCATCGTCAGGCCTACGCGGTCGCCTCGAACGGCTTCGCTGCGCCGGTTCGCGGGTCTTCGATGCCCAGCGATACGCGGATCCCGCGAAGCACCTCCGGGTCGCCCAGCATGTCGGCCATGACCTGTGCCAGGCGCCATTCGATCACCACAGGCAGGTTGCCCTCCTTCTCGTCCGCGAGTCGAGCGAGATTACCCTCGATCGTCAGCGCCATGGCGGCGAGGCGCTCGACGTAGTCGTTGAGTTCCTCGTAGGCCTCGCGGGCCCGTTCCAGTGCAGCAGGCGCATCGGCCAGGGCGGGTACAGTCTTCGCAGCTTTCGTCATTCGATCCTCCAGCGATCGGGTGGGGAGAGTCAGGGGCCGGCGGTGTTCCACCACCGCCGCACCCCGCCTGCCTCAGGACCGCTGAGGCACCGGTTCGGCCTACGCGGCCTTGAACGGGATCACCTTCGCGCCCTGGCGCAGCTGGTCGAGGTGGTCGCTGTACCACTGCATCATGCGCCGGCGCTGCTGCAGGTAGGTCGCGTGGTTGTATGCCGCCGAGACCGCATTGCGCTCCTGATGCGCGAGCTGCAGCTCGATGTGCGCGTGGTCGAAGCCGGCCTCATGCAGGATCGTCGAGGCGACGCCGCGGAAGCCGTGGCCGGTCATCGCTCCGGCGTAGCCCATCCGCTTCAGCGCTCCGAGGATCGTGCCGTTGCTCATCGGCTTCTCGTGGTCGCGCTCGCCCGGGAAGAGAAGGCCGCTGAGGCCTTTCAGCTCGTGCAGGCAGCGCAGCGCGTCGACCGCTTGCGTCGACAGCGGAACGATGTGCGGCGTCTTCATCTTCATGCGCGCCGCGGGGATTCGCCACTCGGCGGCATCGAGGTCGAATTCGTCCCAGCGGGCCGCGATCAGCTCGCCGGTGCGAACGAAGGTTCTGGCCATGAGTTCGAGCGCGTAGCGCGTGAAGACGGAGCCGGGGTAGGCCTGCATCTTCCGCAGCAGCTCCGGCATGTCCTTGGGCTCTAGCCGCGCGAACTCGCCCTTCGTGCGCGGCTTCAGGGCGGCGCCGGGCCGCACGTCGCGCGCGGGATTCCTCTCGATCATCCCGTGGGCGAGCGCGTGCTCGAACACCTGTCCGGCCGTCTGCCAGGCGCGGCGGGCGATGTCCAGGGCGCCGCGGCTCTCGATCTTCTTGGCCAGCGCCAACAGCTGGGGCGCCGTGACCTCGGCGATCGGCTTCGCGCCGATGGCTGGGAAGACGTCGGCCTCCAGGCGGCGCAGCACGTAGTCGGCATGGCGCGCCGACTTGGCGCCCTTCCAGTTCTCGTGCCACGAGCGCGCGACCGCCTCGAACGTCGTCCCGAGCCGGACCTTGCGGGTCAGGCGCTCGTCGCGGCGTTCCGCCGAAGGATCGACGCCGCCCTTGAGCTTTAGGCGCGCGGCGTCACGGTCGAGCCGTGCCTGCGCCAGCGAGATCGCCGGGTAGCTGCCCAGCGCGAGGCGCTTCTCCTTGCCGCCGAAGCGGTACTTCCACCGCCAGTGCTTCGAGCCGTTCGGCGTCACCTCGAGGTACAGGCCCTGCGAGTCGGCCAGACGCAGGCGGGGCCTGTCAGCCGGGCAACGCGCGTTCTTGCAGGCGGGATCGGTCAGCGGCATGGTGGGGGCATCCTTGGAGGATCAGCGGTTTCGGCGCTGCGATGCCCCATAAGATGCCCCACTTCTGAGCGTGCTGTCAAAGCCCGTTGACGGCCATTGACGAACAAAAAAGCCCCGGCTGGCGGGGCTTTAGCGTGACATTAGCGGCTGTGTGCGGCTGCTGTCGAATCTATCGCTGGCGGAGTCGGAGGGATTCGAACCCTCGATGCAGGTTTTGCCCGCATACTCCCTTAGCAGGGGAGCACCTTCGGCCTCTCGGTCACGACTCCGGCGAAGAGCGCGATTCTAGCGGCAATCGCTCCGGGCTCAGGCTGCTGCGGGCTGGTCCAGGTCGAAGGCCTTGTGCAGCGCACGCACCGCCAGTTCCATGTACTTCTCGTCGATCACCACGCTGGTCTTGATCTCGCTGGTGGTGATCATCTGGATGTTGATGCCCTCGTCGCTCAGGGCCTGGAACATGCGGCTGGCCACGCCGACATGCGAGCGCATGCCGATGCCGACGATGCTGACCTTGCAGATGCGGGTGTCGCCCGTCACCTCGGCCGCCCCCGTCCTGGGCACCACCACCGACTTCAGCAGGTCCATCGTGCGCGCGTAGTCGTTGCGGTGCACGGTGAACGAGAAGTCGGTCTTGCCGTCGTGAGACACGTTCTGGATGATCACGTCGACGTCGATGTTGGCATCGGCCACCGGCCCGAGGATGGAGAAGGCGATGCCCGGCTTGTCGGGCACGCCGAGCAGGCTGATCTTGGCCTCGTCGCGGTTGAACGCGATGCCCGAGACAACGGCTTGTTCCATCTTGACGTCTTCCTCGAAGGTGATCAGGGTGCCGGACGAGGCCTCCTCGTCGATCGGGATGTCCCACGGCGTGAAGCTGGAGAGCACGCGCAGCGGCACACGGTACTTGCCGGCGAATTCGACCGAGCGGATCTGCAGCACCTTCGAGCCGAGGCTGGCCATCTCCAGCATCTCCTCGAAGCTGATGGTGTGCAGCCGGCGCGCCTGCTCGACGATGCGCGGGTCGGTGGTGTAGACGCCGTCGACATCGGTGTAGATCAGGCACTCGTCGGCCTTCAGCGCCGCGGCCACCGCGACGGCCGAGGTATCCGAGCCGCCGCGGCCGAGCGTGGTGATGTTGCTGCCCGCGTCCACGCCCTGGAAGCCGGTGATGATCACCACCCTGCCCGCCGCCAGGTCGGCGCGCACGCGCTGGTCGTCGATGCGCTGGATGCGCGCCTTGGTGTAGGCACTGTCGGTCTCGATCGGCACCTGCCAGCCGGTGTAGCTCACCGCGGGCATGCCCTCGGCCTGCAAGGCGATGGCCAGCAGGCCGACGGACACCTGTTCGCCGGTCGAGGCGATCATGTCCAGTTCGCGCTGCAGTTCGGGTGTCGTGGCGGCCGGCGACAGTTCCTTCGCCAGGCCGAGCAGGCGGTTCGTCTCGCCGCTCATGGCCGAGGGCACCACCACCATCTGGTGCCCGGCACGGGCCCATTTGGCGACGCGCTTGGCGACGTTGCGGATGCGCTCGGTGGAGCCCATCGAGGTGCCGCCATACTTGTGAACGATCAATGCCATGGATGCTCGCGGTCCGGGGGTTGAAAGCGGTTCACGCCGCGCTCGTGAACCCGCGATTCTATCTGGCCGCGCCGCCTCGCCGGCTCAGCCCAGGTGCTGCCAGCTCAACAGCACGCGCGGCTGGCCGGGCGCCTCGAGAACATGCCCGTCGAGGCCCAGGCCGGGCACGAACAGCAGCTGGCTGCCTCGATACAGCAGCGGGCCGGTCCGCTGCCAGGCCGGTACGCCGGACGCCTGGTACTGCTTCTTCAGGCTGCGCGGCGGCCGGCCCGGCCCGGCCTGGAAGCGCTCGGCCCCGGAGCGTTCGCGCAAGTCGAGCCCGGCCAGCCAGGCGAGCGGCACACCCCCTTGCAGCGCAGGCTGGACCAGCAAGCCGCCGCCCCACCCCGGCAACGGATAGAAGCCGGGCGCGTCCACGCTCAGGCCGTGCTCACGGGCGGCGACCGGGTTGGTGGCGGGTCCGGCATGGACCGCCAGGAGCCCGCGGTAGGCGCGCAACTCGCCGTGCGGCAGCGGCCAGCACGCCGTGGTCCGCGGACCCATTTCGCGCGCCAGGCGCCCGATCAGCGAGGCCGGCGGCCGCAGGCCGGTGCGCTCGTGCAGCCAGTGGCGCAACGCATTGCTGCGGCGGGCGGCGCCGAGCGCGGCCAGCGGGTTCCAGGCGAGGCGCTCGCCCTCGCGCGCAGCGGCGAGGTCGAGCCGGGCGAGGTCCTCGAGGCAATGCGCCGCCTCGCCCGACCATGCGGCACTGTCGGCCAGGGCGGCTTCCGCCCCCGGAAACGCAGTGCTGAGCGCCGGCCAGACCTGCAGCCGCAGGCGGTTGCGCGCCAGGCGCGGATCGGCGTTGCTGTCGTCCTCCACGTGGCGCAACCGGTAGCGGCGCACGTACGAAGCAATCTGGGCGTCGGTGTGTGCGAGCCACGGACGCAGCCAGAGCACGCCGTCGCGCTCGAGGCCGGCGGGCATGGCGGCCAGCCCGGCCACGCCGGCACCGCGCAGTGCCTGCAGCAGGAAGGTCTCGGCTTGGTCGCGGCGATGGTGCGCCAGCAGCACGATGCGGGCCCCCTGCTCCAGCGCCAGGCGGCGCAGTGCCTGGTAGCGCTGCGCGCGGGCCCAGGCCTCGACGCTCTCGCCCGCGGTCGGCACATCGGACAGGCGTTCGACCCGCAGCAGCAGCGGCAGGCCGCGCCGCCGCCAGCGCGCAGCTTGCCGCTGGCAGGAGCGCACCCAGTCGTCGGCGTGCGGGCTCAGGCCATGGTGAATGTGCAGGGCGACGACGCGCAGCCCGAGCGGCTCGGCCGCCTTCAGCGTGGCATGCAGCAGCGCCGTCGAGTCACGGCCCCCACTCCAGGCGACGGCGACGCAGCGATCGGTCACCGTCGCGCGCGCGGCTCAGCGCTCCTTGCTGTCGACGAAGCGGCCGTAACCCTGTAGCCGCTCGTAGCGGCGCTGCAGCAGTTCCTTGGGCTTGAGGTCGCTGACCTGGCGCAGCGCGTCGTTGAGCGCGCGCTTGAGGAACGAGGCCATCTGCTTCGGGTCACGGTGGGCGCCGCCGACCGGCTCGTTGACGATCTTGTCCACCAGGCCGAGCGCCTTCAGGCGGTGCGCCGTCACGCCCAGCGCCTCGGCGGCGTCGGCCGCGCGTTCGGCCGTCTTCCACAGGATGGAGGCGCAGCCCTCGGGCGAGATCACCGAGTAGATGGAGTACTGCAGCATCAGCGTCTGGTCGCCCACGCTGATGGCCAGCGCGCCGCCCGAGCCGCCCTCCCCGATGATGGTGCAGATGATCGGCACCTCGAGCTGCGCCATCTCGTAGATGTTGCGGCCGATCGCCTCGGACTGGCCGCGCTCCTCGGCACCGATGCCCGGGTACGCCCCCGGCGTGTCGACGAAGGTGAACACGGGGATGCCGAACTTCTCGGCCAGCTTCATCAGCCGCAGCGCCTTGCGGTAGCCCTCGGGGCGCGACATGCCGAAGTTGCGCAGGCCGCGCTCCTTCGTGTCGCGGCCCTTCTGGTGGCCGATCACCATGCAGGCCTGGCCGTTGAAGCGTGCCAGCCCGCCGACGATGGACTGGTCGTCGGCGAAGTGCCGGTCGCCGTGCAGCTCCTGGAACTCGGTGAAGCACTCGTTGACGTAGTCGAGCGTGTAGGGGCGCTGCGGGTGGCGCGCGATCTGCGTCACCTGCCAGGGTGTCAGGCTGGCGTAGATGTCCTTGGTGAGCTGCAGGCTCTTCTTGGACAGGCGGTCGATCTCCTCGGAGATGTCGACCGCGGATTCGCTCTGCACGTAGCGGAGCTCCTCGATCTTGGTCTCGAGCTCGGCCACCGGCTGCTCGAAATCCAGGAAATGTCGCTTGCTCATCGGCAACCCTCCGACGTTCTTTTCTGGGTCACTCAGTAGTCTACCGGCAGCGGGTCCAGGCTGCGCCAGATGTACCAGGTGGCGACCGAGCGGAACGGCGTCCAGGCGTCGCCCACCTCGCGGGCCTCGGCCCGCGACACCGGCTCGCCACTGAAGTAGTTGACGCTGATGCCCTTGAGCAGACCGAGGTCGTCCAGCGGCAGCACGTTCGGGCGCATCAGGTGGAAGATCAGGAACATCTCGGCCGTCCAGCGACCGATGCCGCGGATCGCCACCAGCTCGTCGATGATGTCCTCGTCGTCCATCTGCTGCCACTGGCGCACGTGCACGCTGCCGGACTCGAAGTGGCGCGCCAGGTCGAACAGGTACTCGACCTTGCGCGCCGACAGCCCGGCCGCGCGTGCGGCCGTCGCGTCCAGCGCGAGCACCGCGGCCGGACGCAACCGGTTGGAGGGCTCGTCCATCAGCGCGGCAAAGCGGTCCCACACCGATTGGGCGGCCTTCACCGAGATCTGCTGGCCGACGATCGAGCGCGCCAGCGTGGTGAAGGCGTCGCCGCGGCTCTGCAGCCGGCCTTCGGGGAAGCGCGGAATCAGCTTGCGCATCACGCGGTCGCGGCGCGCCAGGTGCTTGCAGGCGTCGTCCCAGTAGTCGGGGGTCGTCCCCGGAGTCTTGGCGGCCGCCACCGCTCAGCCCTTCACCCAGGTCGTGCCGGTGGGGCCGTCCTTCAGCACGATGCCGCGCCCGGCAAGCTCCTGGCGGATCGCGTCGGCGCGGGCGAAGTCGCGCGCCGCCTTGGCCGCGCTGCGGGCGGCGATGCGCTCGGCGATCCAGGCCTCGGCGACGCCGTCGGTGCCGCCCTGCAGGTAGCGGCGCGGCGTCTGCTGCAGCAGCCCGAGCGTCGCGCCCAGCCCCTTCAGCAGCGCGGCGGTGGCCGGGTCGCGGGTACGGTTCAGTTCGTTGGCCAGTTCGAACAGCTGCGCGAAGGCCACCGGTGTGTTGAAGTCGTCGTTCATCGCGGCGCGGAAGGCGCTGGCCTGCGGATGGGCCCAATCCACCGGCACGGTGTCGGCGGCCACGCCATCGAGCGCGGTGTAGAGCCGCGTCAGGGCGTGCCTGGCATCGTCGAGGTTGGCGTCGCTGAAGTTGAACGGGCTGCGGTAGTGGGTACGCAGCATGAAGTAGCGCACCGTCTCGCCGTCGTGGTGCTTCAGAACGTCGCGGATGGTGAAGAAGTTGCCCAGCGACTTCGACATCTTCACGTTGTCGATGTTCAGGAAGCCGTTGTGCATCCAGGTGTTGACGAAGCGCCGGCCGTTGGCCCCCTCGCTCTGCGCGATCTCGTTCTCGTGGTGGGGGAAGATCAGGTCCAGCCCGCCGCCGTGGATGTCGAACTGCTCGCCCAGCAGCGTGCAGCCCATCGCCGAGCACTCGATGTGCCAGCCCGGTCGGCCGCTGCCGAAGGGGCTGTCCCACCTGGCGTCGTCGGGCTCGCTGGACTTGGCGGACTTCCACAGCACGAAGTCCAGCGGGTCGTCCTTGCCCTCGAGCACGGCCACCCGTTCGCCGGCGCGCAGCTGGTCGATCGACTTGCCCGAGAGCTTGCCGTAGCCCGGGAACTTGCGCACCGCGTAGTTGACGTCGCCGTTGCTCGACCGGTAGGCGAGCCCCTTGGCCTCCAGCGTGCCGATCATCGCCAGCATCTGCGGCACGTAGTCGGTGGCGCGCGGCTCGTGCGTCGGCGCCTCGACGCCCAGACGGCCGATGTCCTCGTGCATCGCCGCCGTCATCTCCTCGGTCAGCTGGCGGATCGGGATGCCGCGCTCGACGGCCCGCTTGATGATCTTGTCGTCGATGTCGGTGATGTTGCGCACGTAGGTCACGCGGTAGCCGAGCGCCTTCAGCCAGCGCTGCACCATGTCGAACACCAGCATGAAGCGGGCGTGGCCGACGTGACACAGGTCGTACACGGTGATGCCGCACACGTACATGCGCACATGGCCGGGTTCGAGGGGCTGGAAGGTCTCGGTCTCGCGCGTGAGCGTGTTGTGGATGCGCAGCGTCATGGGCCGGTGGACGGTCACGCACGCCGGAGTGCGGCCTGCGTTCGGTGGGACGGAGAGGGGCGCTCCCGCGCTCGCGAACCGGCCGTCGCGACGGCGGCCGGACGAGGGGGCTGAACTACAATGCGAACCAGTATAGCGGTGCGGCCCTGCCGTGCCGGTCCGTGCAATCCCCCCAATGAAGTCACCCGTGCCTGCGCTGCTGCGCCTCGCTCTGGCCGGCATGCTGGCCGTCGGCGTCGCCCGTGCGGACGAGCATGCCGAGGTGCAGCGGCTGCAGGCCACCGGGCAGACCGGCCCTGCCCTCGCGCGCGCCGAGCAGTTCCTGGCGGCCAAGCCCAAGGACGCGCCGATGCGATTCCTGCGCGGGGTGCTGCTGGCCGAAAGCCGGCGCGAGGCCGAGGCGAGCGAGGTGTTCCAGCGCCTCGTCGAGGACTATCCCGAACTGCCCGAGCCGTACAACAACCTCGCCGCGCTGTACGCCGCAGCGGGAGACTACGATCGCGCCAAGGCGGCGCTGGACCAGGCGGTGCGCGCCAATCCGTCCTTCGCCGCCGCGCACGAGAACCTCGGCGACGTGCTGGCGATGATGGCGTTGCGTGCCTACCAGCGCGCACAGCAGCTCGAGCCCGCCAACGCCGCGCTCCCGGGCAAGCTGAAGCTGGTGCGGCAACTGCTCGGCCGCCCGGCGCCCTGACCTGCCCTCTCTCGTCGTCGTCTGCTTGGAAGGAGTGAACGCATGAACCGAACCGTGACCCGCTGGGTCGCGCTCGCCGCCACCGCCCTCGCGCTGGGTGGCACCGGCCTCGCCGCACACGCGCAGAAGGTCAAGCTGGCCACCTCGGCCGGTGACATCGTCGTCGAACTCGACGCCGCCAAGGCACCCAAGACCGTGGCCAACTTCGTCGAGTACGTGAAGGCCGGCCAGTACGACGGCACCGTGTTCCACCGGGTCATCAGCAACTTCATGATCCAGGGCGGCGGCATGACCGCGGACATGAAGGAGAAGCCCACGCGCGCGCCGATCCCGCTGGAGAGCGGCAACGGCCTCGACAACCTGCGCGGCACGATCGCGATGGCGCGCACGATGGACCCGAACTCCGCCACCGCGCAGTTCTTCATCAACGTGAAGGACAACGCCTTCCTGAACAAGGCGCAGTCGGCCGACGGCAACGGCTATGCGGTGTTCGGCAAGGTGATCTCCGGCATGGACGTGGTCGACAAGATCCGCGCCGTGCCCACCGGCAACAAGGGCATGCACCGCGACGTGCCGCTCGAGCCGGTCACCATCAACAAGGCCACCCTGGAGAAATGACATGAGCCAACGCGTCCAGTTGCAGACCAGCAAGGGCGACATCACGATCGAGCTCGACGACGCGAAGGCGCCCGACACCGCGCGCAACTTCGTCGAGTACGTGCAAAGTGGCCACTACGACGGCACCGTGTTCCACCGCGTCATCCCCGGCTTCATGATCCAGGGCGGCGGCTTCGAGCCGGGCATGAAGCAGAAGCCGACACGCGCCCCGATCCAGAACGAGTCGCACAACGGCCTGACCAACGACCACTACACGATCGCGATGGCGCGCACCTCGGCGCCGCATTCGGCGACGGCGCAGTTCTTCATCAACGCCACCAACAACGGCTTCCTCAACAAGGCCCAGTCGCAGGACGGCTGGGGCTACGCCGTGTTCGGCAAGGTGGTGGCCGGCACCGAGGTGGTCGACGCGATCGAGGGCGTCAAGACCGGCCGCAGCGGCGGACACGGCGACGTGCCGCTGGAAGACGTGGTGATCGTCAAGGCGGTGCTGCTCGACTGACACGGAGCCCATGACCGAGACGCTGCCGCTGCCGTCGTTCTGGGAGCTCGAGGCGCCGGCCGACTGGTCGGCGATCGACTTCATCAGCGACCTGCACCTGGCCGAGGACACCCCGCGCACCTTCGAGGCCTGGGCGCACCACATGCGCCACACCTCGGCCTCGGCGGTGCTCATCCTGGGCGACCTGTTCGAGCTCTGGATCGGCGACGACGATCGCCGCACCGGCTTCGC
The DNA here is from genome assembly GCF_004011805.1 of Piscinibacter defluvii. GTDB lineage: Bacteria > Pseudomonadota > Gammaproteobacteria > Burkholderiales > Burkholderiaceae_C > Piscinibacter > Piscinibacter defluvii. The sequence goes on along the minus strand of NZ_RCHJ01000016.1, from coordinate 27,442 downwards.
GGCCCGCTGTGCCGACGTGCTGGCGGATGCGGCGACGCGGCGCAGCGTGGCCTTCATGGCGGGCAATCGCGACTTCCTCGTCGGCGGCGACCTGCTGCAGGAATGCGGCGTGATGGCCCTGCCCGATCCGACCGTGCTGCTGGCCTTCGGCGAGCGCATGCTGCTGGCCCACGGCGACGCGCTGTGCCTGGACGACCGCCCCTACCAGGCCTTTCGCGCCCAGGTGCGCAGTCCGGCGTTCCAGCGCGACTTCCTCGCCCTGCCGCTCGAGGAACGGCGCGCCCGGGCGCGGGCGATGCGCGACGGCAGCCAGGCGCGCAAGGAGGGCCCGGGCATGGCCGACTGGGTCGACGTCGATCGCGCCACCGCCGTGCGCTGGCAGCACGAGGCGAGTGCGCCGACGATGATCCACGGCCACACGCACCGCCCGGGCCACGAGGACCTCGCTCCCGGCTTCATGCGCGAGGTGCTGAGCGACTGGGACCTGGACCACGCGGACCGCGCCGAGGTGCTGCGCCTGCGACGCTCGGGCCTGGTGCGCCTGCGCCCCGAGTGATGTTCGAGCGCTGGCGTCGCTGGCGCGCGCAGCGCACGCTGGCGCGTCGGCCGATCCCCGACGCGCTGTGGGCCATCACGCTGGCCCGCTACCCCTTCCTCACCCAGCGCAGCGAGGCGGACCTGACCGCCCTGCGCGAGCTCGCCACGCTGTTCCTCGCCGACAAGGAGTTCGCCGGCATGCAGGGCCTGGAGGTGGACGACGGCATGGCGGTGGCGATCGCCGCGCAGGCCTGCCTGCCGGTGCTGCGCCTCGGGCTGTCGTGCTACGACCATTTCAAGGGCATCGTCGTGCACCCGGATGTCGTCGTGGCGCGGCGCGAGGTGATGGACGAGGACGGCATCGTGCACCACTACGCCGAGGAACTCGCCGGCGAGGCCATGGAAGGCGGCCCGGTGATGCTCTCGTGGCGCGACGTCGCCGGGGCCGGCGACAGTGCCGCGTGGGTCTACAACGTCGTGATCCACGAGTTCGCGCACGTGCTGGACATGCGCGACGGTGCCTCCGACGGCGTGCCGCTGCTGCCCACCGCGGCTGCGCGCGAACGCTGGCTGACAGTGCTGGAGCCCGAGTGGGACGCGTTCCGGGCCCAGGTCGACTCCCGCCGGGGCACCCTGCTCGATCCGTACGGCGCGGAGGGGCCGGACGAGTTCTTCGCGGTCGCCTCCGAGGTGTTCTTCGTCGACCCGGCCGCCTTGCGCGCCGACCACCCGGCGCTCTACGCGCTGCTGGCCAGGTACTACCGTCAGGACCCGGCCGCCGAATGAACCGAGGGGCCCGCAGGCCCCTCGTTCGTCATGCCGTGGCCGCCTCGGCCTTGGGCTTGTCGTTCTTCTTGTTCGGTGTGATGTCCAGCAGTGGCTGGCCTTCGGCATCGATGTCCACCGACAGGCGGCCGCCGTCGACCAGCCGGCCGAACAGCAACTCGTCGGCCAGCGCGCGCCGGATCGTGTCCTGGATCAGGCGCTGCATCGGCCGCGCGCCCATCAGCGGGTCGAAGCCCTTCTTGGCCAGATGCTTGCGCAGCGCGTCGGTGAAGGTGACCTCGACCTTCTTCTCGCCGAGCTGGCTCTCGAGCTGCAGCAGGAACTTGTCGACCACGCGCAGGATGATCTCCTCGTCCAGCGCGCGGAACGACACGATCGCGTCGAGCCGGTTGCGGAACTCGGGCGTGAACAGGCGCTTGATGTCGGCCATCTCGTCGCCCTGCTCGCGCGAGTTCAGGAAGCCGATGGTCGACTTGTTCATCGTCTCGGCGCCCGCGTTCGTCGTCATGATGATGATGACGTTGCGGAAGTCGGCCTTGCGCCCGTTGTTGTCGGTCAGCGTGCCGTGGTCCATCACCTGCAGCAGCACGTTGAAGACGTCCGGGTGCGCCTTCTCGATCTCGTCGAGCAGCAGCACGGCGTGCGGCTTCTTGGTGATCGCCTCGGTCAGCAGGCCGCCCTGGTCGAAACCGACATACCCCGGCGGCGCGCCGATCAGGCGGCTCACGGCGTGGCGCTCCATGTACTCGGACATGTCGAAGCGGATCAGCTCGATGCCCAGGATGTAGGCGAGCTGCTTGGCCACTTCGGTCTTGCCGACACCCGTCGGGCCGCTGAACAGGAACGAGCCGATCGGCTTGTCCGGCTTGCCCAGGCCCGAGCGCGCCATCTTGATGGCGGCGGCCAGCGCATCGATGGCCGGCTCCTGGCCGAACACGACGCTCTTCAGGTCGCGATCCAGCGTCTTGAGCTTGCCGCGGTCATCGCTCGACACGCTGGTCGGCGGGATGCGGGCGATCTTGGCGACGATGTCCTCGACCTCGGCACGCGTGATGGTCTTCTTCTGCCGGCTCTTGGGCAGGATGCGCTGTGCGGCGCCGGCCTCGTCGATCACGTCGATCGCCTTGTCGGGCAGGTGGCGGTCGTTGATGTACTTGGCCGACAGCTCGGCCGCCGCCTGCAGCGCACCGAGCGCGTACTTCACGCTGTGGTGTTCCTCGAAGCGCGACTTCAGGCCCTTCAGGATCTCGATGGTCTGCTCGACCGAGGGCTCGACCACGTCGATCTTCTGGAAACGCCGCGACAGCGCCGCGTCCTTCTCGAAGATGCCGCGGTACTCGGTGAAGGTGGTGGCACCGATGCACTTCATCTGGCCCTGGCTGAGCGCAGGCTTGAGCAGGTTGCTCGCGTCCAGCGTGCCGCCCGACGCCGCGCCGGCGCCGATCAGCGTGTGGATCTCGTCGATGAAGAGGATCGCGTTCGGCTGGTCCTTCAGGTGCTTGAGCACGCCCTTCAGGCGCTGCTCGAAGTCGCCGCGGTACTTGGTGCCGGCCAGCAGCGCGCCCATGTCGAGCGCGTAGACGATCGAGTTGGCCAGGATCTCCGGCACCTCGCCCTGCGTGATGCGCCAGGCCAGGCCCTCGGCGATGGCGGTCTTGCCGACCCCGGCCTCGCCCACCAGCAGCGGATTGTTCTTGCGCCGCCGGCACAGGATCTGGATCACCCGCTCGACCTCGTGCTCGCGCCCGATCAGCGGATCGATCTTGCCCTCGCGGGCCAACTGGTTCAGGTTCTGGGTGAACTGGTCGATCGGCGAACCCTTGCCTTCGCCCTCGTCCTTCTCGCCCTCGTTGTTCTGGCTGCTTTCGTTGGACTTGGCCGGCTCGGGCGGATCGCTCTTCTTGATGCCGTGGGCGATGAAGTTCACCACGTCCAGCCGCGTCACGCCCTGCTGGTGCAGGTAGTAGACGGCGTGCGAGTCCTTCTCGCCGAAGATCGCCACCAGAACGTTCGCGCCGGTCACTTCCTTCTTGCCGCTGCCGGTGGACTGCACGTGCATGATGGCGCGCTGGATCACGCGCTGGAAGCCGAGCGTCGGCTGGGTGTCGACCTCCTCGGTGCCGCCGACCGTCGGCGTGTTCTCCTTGATGAAGCCCGCCAGGCTCTTGCGCAGGTCATCCAGGTTGGCCGAGCAGGCGCGCAGCACCTCGGCGGCGGACGGGTTGTCCAGCAGCGCCATCAGCAGGTGCTCGACCGTGATGAATTCGTGGCGCTGCTGGCGCGCCTCGACGAACGCCATGTGCAGGCTGACCTCTAGTTCCTGGGCAATCATTGCGCCTCCATGATGCACTGCAACGGGTGGCCGCCCCGGCGGGCAGCGGCCAGCACCAGCTCAACCTTGGTCGCGGCGACATCCTTGGAGTAGACGCCGCAGACGCCTCGACCCTCATGATGAATCTTCAGCATGATCTGGGTCGCGGTTTCGAGGTCGCGTTTGAAGTATTCCTGCAGCACCATCACGACGAATTCCATCGGCGTGTAGTCGTCGTTCAGCATGACCACCTGGTACATGCGCGGCGGCTGGGTGCGTTGAGTCCGGCGTTCGGCCACGACGGCGCCTTGCCCGTCGCCGGGCTTGTTCTGGCCCGGCGGAGCCGGTGGCTTCGACGGCGTGTTGTCGGACATGCGAGGCATTCTATCGACTTGGGCAGTGCACGATCCATGCCCAGGGATATGGCGCCGCGGCAACTTTCCGCAAGACCGACCCAGCGCGTGGTGGGCCCGTCCGACTGGGGCGAACGTCCTTGACACTTGCAAAGTCATTGCACAAGAATCGCTTTTCGATCCTCAGGAGAGACCACCATGCCGATCGGCACCGTCAAGTGGTTCAATGACGCGAAGGGCTTCGGCTTCATCGAGCCGGAGGGCGGGGGCGACGACGTGTTCGCCCATTTCTCGGCCATCCAGATGGACGGCTTCCGCACGCTGAAGCAAGGCAGCAAAGTGCGCTTCGACATCGTGCAGGGGCCCAAGGGCCAGCTGGCCCAGAACATCGTCGCGCTCGAGCCTGCGCCGGCCAAGGCGGCAGCGGCACCCTGAACGCCTCCTTTCCACAAGCAACAAGGGCCCGCGATGCGGGCCCTCGTCGTTTGGGGCGGGCGCGGCGCCCGCCGTGGCTCAGGCCATCTGCTCGATCATCACATGGAAATCGCACCTAAGTCCGCGTCGCATAACGCTCCGGCCCCGCTGGCACCCTCCATCTCCCGTCAAAGGACCCTCCATCGGGAATCCTCCAACTTTCATAGGTGGGGCCAGATGCACGTTTGTCACTTGGCCGAACACTGAGCAGGATCAGCGCCAATGTAGCAGTACCTCCCATGCCGTCAAACCCCAGCCGTTGGTCAGGTCGCTGGGGAAGTCAGTGTCCACCCGGCACATCGGAGCCCTCGCGCCTGTGTAGAGGCTGAGAGCGAGCCTGTTCGGCTTCCAGCGCTGCGATGAAGGCAACGTCCGCCTCGCCTACGGCGCGCAGGGCATCGAGCAGCGCAGAACCTCGGTCGGCCCGCAAGGGATGGATTACCAAGTCGCCCTGTTCGTTGCGCGAAACACGTACAAGCTCACTGTTGAGCCGGAACTCCGCAGGAATCCGCACCACTTGACTGTCGCCGATCCTGAGCACTCTGGTGATGGTCGTTTCCACGACGCGCTCCACGTGTTTACATCGATGTGCTGGACTTCATCCAGGCATCGCCTGCGTGCATCTATGCCTACATACCCTGCCCGTTCACGGCCGGTAACCTGCCAAGCTTCGCGACGTTACGTCAGACTGCCACAGGCGCCAGCCCTCATTTGCGGCCGCATCCCCGACGGCCATGACGACCTGTGCCGCAGGTGCCTTGCCCGGCGGTTGGTCAGGTAGGCTGCGCAGCCTTTCAGCGCGCGGCGGGGTCTGCACTCACAGGCCGCGGCCGGACACCCAGAGCGCTGACGACCCGGACTCTTCATCAGATGATAGCACCGGTGCTATCATACCGCATGGTCACGGTCGTGCTGGATACCAATGTACTGGTCGCCGCGCTCTTGCGGGGCGGCGGCACTGGGCGTGCCGTGGTACGGGAATGTCTGCGAGGCAGATACCAACCCGTGCTCGGGCCCGCATTGCTGGCCGAGTACGAAGACGTTCTGGGCCGCTCCGAGTTGTTCGCCGACTCCGTGCTGTCGACCAAGGAACGCGGCGAGGTGTTCGACGGTCTCATAAACCGCTGCCGATGGGTCGAAGTGTTCTACGCTTGGCGGCCAAACCTGCCTGATGAAGCCGACAACCACCTGATCGAGTTGGCCGTGGCCGCACAGGCCGATGCCATCGTGACGCGCAATCTGCGGGATGTTGCGCGCGGCGAGCTGAAGTTCCCGACGCTGCGGGTCCTGACGCCCGAACAATGCCTGGAGGCCTTTCCATGTCCACCTTGACGATTCGTTTGCCGGATGACAAGCACGAGCGCCTGAAGGCACTCGCGAAGTCCAACTCGATCAGCATCAACAAGCTGATGGACGAGTTGGCTACGGTGGCGCTCGCCAATTACGACGCCCGCGTGCGCTTCGAGACGCGTGCGGCGCGTGGCAACCCCAAGCGCGCACTGGCCTTACTTGACAAGGCAGATCGGGCCGAGTGAGCCGAGGGCATCGCCGTGACAGTCGAACCGATCCAAGATGACCTGACGATCCAAGATGCGGCGGATCTGCTGAAGATTTCGCGTTCACACTTGGTCAAGCTGCTTGAAGCCGGGGCTCTTCACGCCCACCGGAGCGGCAACGACAAGCGAGTGCGTTTTGCAGATCTGATGCGCTTCAAGGCCGTTCAGGATCACGCAAGCAGCGAAGCGATGGCAGAGTTGGCCAGGCAAGGGCAGGAACTCCAACTCGGCTACGAATAAGGAGGTCTCCTGCGGGTTCAAGGCTCGGCCGATGGAGCCCGCCCACATCGATCGCGAAACCCGCAGGCACGGCAAGTCCGCTGGCTTGCGGGCCAACGAGGCTCGACCAGTCCGCGCTGCAACGCATCCCGTCGGCGCATCAGGTCCTCGACCCCCTCCCGGGCCATGAGGTTGACAGGCAGAGGAATCAGCGAGGTGCCCCGACGCCTCCGAGGAATCAGCACGTAGGCCTCATCGGCGACGGTGGCGTGCAGTTCGTCCTCCATCGCCACTCGCTGCGCCGACAACTGGATGACATCCGAACGCGTCACCACCGGGCTCGCACGGGTCTTCAGCTCAACGAGCACCAGGATCCCTGATGGCTTCCGATAGACCCTGTCGACGCGTGCGACGACCGGCCAGCGACCCGAGGACCTGAACTGCCTCTCGACGAAGACCAGCTCGGCATCCCGGAGGCGCGCCGGTCTTTGCCTACGCTCCGCTGCCGCAGCGCGCCTGCCAGCGATGACCCATCCGACGAAGCCGATCGCGACGGCAAGAATCATCACCGCCAGTACGACTTCGACCATGTTCATCGTCCAGCCTCTCGTGACCACCACCTCCACAGCCGAGCGGCCTGCCCGAGCAGCCATCGCATGCACCCGAGCAGTGCCGGAGACGCTTCAAGCACCGCGCAGATGCGGGGACCGGCGCGGTAGTAGTGGTACACGATCGACCGTCCCCAGCCTCGGCGTCGCAGTACGGCATCACGGAAGTGGCGGAGCGTCTGTGTCTGCCATCCCTCGCCGAAGGCCAGGGTGGCGACGAAGCAGCGCCCCTTCGGCCCAGGTGACGGTACATGGCCAACACCCATGGCCAGCCTCGCCTGACGTTCGAGTCGCCCATGGAACACCAATCCGCGCTCCCGGGCCACTTGCAGCGGTCTGGAACGGGGGCGGCCATGCCGATGCTCGAGGACGACCCACCGCTCGCAGAACCCCATCTCGGCCAGCCGGGAGGCGCTGAGCGCCCGTTCGGTCGGGTTCCCACCCACGATCGACCTGCGTCCAGCCCGGCGGCGACGCTTGTCGACCTTCATTCCGGAATGGCAGGCTGAAACAGCCCGTTCGTCACCGCAGCGGCCTGCTGCACGTCAGGCTCCTTCGGGACCTTGATCGTGTCGGGCGTCTTCAGGCTAGCCATCGCAAACACGCCGTGCTGCGCCAGCAGACCGTCGTAGGCCAGCAGGCGCAGACGGTTGACCCGCTTTCGCCCCTGCCGAAACTGGCTCAGTTCATCGAACAGGCGCGGGTTCTCCTCGCGCGAGAGCTCGAACACCAGCCGGATCGGTCGAAGGGCTCCGCGTTCCTGCGCGCTCATACACCACCCCCTGGCGCACGATCCGAAGGCGCCGGCGTTGCGAGCGAAGTCATCGCGTAGTTCTGCCCGGCCATCTGGAAGCCCCTCACGTTCGCGTACAGGGGCTCCTTCACCTCGTGGATCCGGTGCTTGGGGAAGGCTGCCTTCACCGCCTTCTTGAAGAGGAACGCGCCGCCGCCGACGAGGATGATGTTCTGCAGGCTCTCGGGCGTCTCGATCCACTGGCGCATCGTCGACACGGCCTGCTGTGCCACGCTCTCGGCGATGGGCAGGTGCCGCTTCATGTCGTAGGGTTTCTGGAAGATGACCGGCGCCTTGCCGGTCCGCAGGGCGAGGTCGATGGCGTCGTAGTCGCGGTAGGGTGTCCCGATGTCCTTCGAGATCTCGGCCGCCATCAGCCGCAGCACATCGGACATTCCCCGGTTGATCGAGTGCGACTGCTTCTGCACCAGCCGCATGCCGCGGCAGACCAGCCAGTCGAAGGTCCTCGATCCCGGGTCGATGACCAGGCTCTGCTCCGTGCCGATCGAGGCCATCTTCTCGTGCTCGGCCGCGTAGTGGACGAGCGCACCCTGCGGCTGCGCCACCGCCAGTGCCTTGCGGACCGTGATGGTTCGTCCCGCCCCAATCTCGTGGCTGCCCGTCATCGCCTTCTCGAGCGCCGCCTTCTTCAGTGCCAGCAGCGCGACGGGCAGCCCGACGACGAGCAGGTCGATGTGCGGCACCTTCATCATCGACAGCGCCCCGCGCAGCAGCGCCATGTACTCCGGCGACTCGGTGTACTCGTCGTGCAGCTGCTTCGCGCGGAACGTGTCCGCGGCCAGGTGAATGTCCGGACCCACCTCATAAAACAGGGAGCCGACAGGGATGCAGACCGTCTTGCGCTTCTCCGCTGCAGGCATGGCCGACGTGTCGGCGCTCGACGGATAAGCGACCGAGGGGAAGCTGGCACATCGGATGTCGGCTCCCGAGATGCCGGTAACGAATTTCGTGTTGCCTGACCCGACATCCACGGCTCTGACGATGAGTTCCATGCAGTTGCTCCTTGGCGCAGTTGACTGCCTTGAAAGGCTGATCAGCGTCGCCGCACCAGGCCGCGTTCTCCACGCTCAATGGCCTCGAATCGGCGCGTCTTTCGACTTCAGTGCCAATGCAGGATCAGCGGAACTGCATCGCAGCGACAGAAGGCGCCCCGCGGCTCGCCATGAGCCTGTTCGCAGGGCGCACTTCTGTCACCACGGTCTCACCTCGCGCGGGCCTTTCAACCCCTCTCCAGTTCGGCGCGCGCGGACAGGCTGCGGACGCGCCAGCCAGACCGACGTCCGCGCGAGGTACCTGAGGCGGCAGCCTTCCCTGTCAACCCCGCGCCGTTGCTGGCGATCCGGGCCATTGCGACGCTAGATGGGCCCTGCCGCCGAATCTCGCGCCGTCAACTGCCTGCCCCAAGGGCCGCACGATCAGGGGTCTTGCGGCGGGCGCTGCGCATGCGGCCTTGACCGTGGATGGCGTCGCGGTTTCCACTGTGGGCTCCCGAGGGCTCCTGGCCCGCTCCCCGTGGAGCATTGCAGGCGTCGCAGTCGTTACCTGCCTCGTGCCTTCAACCGAAGTTCCCGTCCCGAACGGGTGGCGCGACCGGCCTTGACCTCCAGAAGGATCGACGCCGCGAGCGTGCCGAGTCATCCACCACCGCAGTGATCTGCCCGGTCCTTGCCAGCCCCATCCCCGCGATGACGGCTGGGCGCTCCAGAAGCGCACCGGCGCAGCAGAACCCCGTGGCGGCACCTGATGCCGCGCACCGTTCCCGCCAGCCCTTGAGCACGCGCGCATGACGCGCATCGCGCGGCGTGATGGCCTCCATGAGGCTCCCCGCACGACCCTCGCTCATCAACTCGACACCGCCCTGGACTCTCGGTCAGGGGTGGACCCATGCGAGCGGCCGGCGCTGCACACCAGGCCTGATCCACCGAATGACCCAGGGCTCGACCCTGGCGTCGATGTCGCACCCAGCCCCGAGCGGGGTGGACATCACCCTTGTCGTCGCGTCGCAGAAATGCGCAGACGGCCTGGATCAACGTGTTCCATTTTTACGTCTGACCGAGCTGACCAGGCCCCTCGCCGAAGACCATGAGGAGCCCGGACAGCAAAGCCATGGGTGGGTGTGGCGCTGCAGAGATCGACCGCCGCACCGACGTTGCACACGATCTCCATCGCCGTGGGCTTGCCAGGAATCCGCCCCGGGGATGTCCAGATGGATTCCTCCGATTCCGGTCCCCCGGACCATTCATCCACCGGCGTGCTGTTCGGGCAGTCCGCCACCTTGCAGAAAGCCCACCATGTCCCGTATCCGCCGTGCAGAACCCTCGCGCCGCCGCCGGCAGGCACCGCTCTCCCTCAACGACCGCCGCAACGACCCGCGCAATGGCTCCACCCTGCCCCCCTCATCCACCCGCCCTTCCAGGAACTCCTCGATGACCTCGGCCAGCCCAGGCCGCGTGCATGGCCAGGACTCGCCACGCCGCCAGAACTGGGCCGGCAAGTCGCCCCAGCAGGTGCTGGCCATGTACCCGCCGGGCAGGACGCCCGTGAACCGGGTGGTGGACGTGCTGATCGAGCTGTTCAACCCGCTGCACACCGCTTTGGAGAAGACCGTGTCGCACAAGACGCGCTACGAGCGCGCCCACTTCCTGCGACGCTTCTTCCGCGAACTGCACACGGACGCGGGCTTCAAGCTGGCGCCCGACCCGCGCAACCTCGGCCAACGGCACGTCCAGGCGATGGTGAAGGTGTGGCAGCGCCGCAAGCTCTCGCCGGGGACGATCCAGACCTACCTGAGCTTTCTGCGAGGCCTGGCGATGTGGCTCAACAAGCCGGGCTTCATCCGCAGGCCCGAGCACTACGGCCTGACGCCTGACGAGTACGAGCGCCACGAGAACGCCCAGCGCGACAAGAGCTGGAGCGGCAACGGCATCGACGTGGAGGTCTTGCTGGCCCAGGTCTCTGCCTACGATGCCCGCATCGGCGCGTCGATGCGCCTGATGGTGAAGGTCGGTCTGCGGCGCAAGGAGTCGGTGATGTGCCGCCCCTACGCCCACGTCCACCCTTTCGAGGAGACAGGCCTGCCCGACGAGCAACGGGAGGCGGATCGGTACCTGTGGACAAAGGGCAAGGGAGGCCGTGCGCGCTGGCTGCCGCTGGCCACCGAGGAGCAGCAGTCGGCCATCGCGCATGCCCGCAGCGTGGTCAGCGGCCATGACGCACACATGGGGGCGCCGGATCGGGACCTGAAGTCCAACCTCCGTCGGCTGGACTATGCGCTGCGCAAGTTCGGCCTCACGAAGCGCGAGAGCGGCACCACCGGGCACGGGGCGCGGCACGACCACCTTCAAGGCCAGTACCAGGACACGACGGGCACGCCCGCGCCGGTGCGTGGCGGTGGGCCTGTCGATCAGGACCTCGACCGCCAGGCGCGGCTGCGTGTGGCCCGTATCGCGGGCCATGCCCGCCTGCGCTCGGCCGGGGCTTACATTGGTGCGATCCGGCGCTCGCCTGCAGGGAGCCGCGACCCGGTCCAGGGCGAGACCGGCAAGCCCGGGCCGCGGAGCATCGGGGACGACGGTGACACGCCTGTCCCGATCGCCTGAGCCGGCCCGCTCTGCGCCGGCCCCGCGTTCAGGCGCAGGCGGGCGCCTCGGTCCGGGCAGAATCGTTGGCGTCGACCTCCTCGCCACCCGTCGCCGGGGCATCGGCGTGCGGCTGCATGCGCAGGCAATCGGGCAACCAGCCACGCCCGGCGAGCAGTTGTTCGGCCTGCGCCACCGCGGCATCCTTCTTCAGCGTCGCGAGCGGACCTGCCGCCTTGGCGCCGGCCACGGCGTGCACCACCTCGACCACCCTCGTCTTGGACACGTGCTGAAGGTAGGCCTCCCCCGTCGCCGACCACCATCGCGTCATGTCGAGGCCGAGGGCGCGGGCCAGACCGTCATTGACCGGTCGGCCGGCGTCGGTGCCGGTGATGCCGTTCACGGTGGACGCGACCAGAAAGGTCAGCAGCCGCTGCACCGTCTGCGGCGGCTGCCGCAGCATCCAGTCGAACACCGCGTCGGGTTCCTTGGGCAGGTTCGCAATCCAGGCGGCGCGGTCGGCTTCGATGCGCTGGGCCGCCGGGCTTGCCTCGATGTCCTCGGCCGCGCCCCGCAGTTCGTGCTGGTTGCCGGTCGCGCTGATCGCCAGCAGGTTGGGCAGTCGGTAGGCGCCATGGAGCGGGTCGGCCAGCAGCTTCAGTGTCAGGTGGGTTGTCAGTGCCGCCAGCGCAACCTCGGGTCGGTCCAGCAGTTCGGCCTGGATCGCGGCGACACGGTGGGCCGTGAGGCGGCGCATGAGCTTCTCGGAGTGCACGGGCCGTGCCGTGGCGCCGGCTGCCGATGGAAGCGACTGCAGGGCCGGGAGCCCCGAGCCGCGCGCAGCCTCCGCGTCGCCTTCCGAGCCGCGTCCACCGGCCGACTTCTGTTCGGCAGCCTTGGTGATGGCCTGCGCCAGATCGGCCCGATCCTCGGGACGGATGAGCCCTGCCTTGATCGCGGCACGGCCGTCCGCGCCCACATGCAGCACGCACCCGGAGAGCGCCATCCAGGCCACGGGCCATTCGGTCAGCGCTTCCAGTCTCGCCTTGCGCTCTTCCTCCAGCCCATCGGCCTCGGACTCCAGGGCGAGGAAGGCACGGTCGCGCGACGCGTCGTCCTCGTCGGCGGCGTCGTTCGCCTCGCTGGCGCCGCTGACGCCCTCGCCGGCATCGCCATCGCCGTCGCGGTCCACCAGCGCGTCCATCTGCTCGTGCAGGGCAGCGATGCGCGTGTCCAGCGCCTTCAGCGCCTCGGCTTCCTCGGGCGTCGGAGCGCGGCGGGGCTTGCGCAGCTCGCCGTGCTTGACGTACTCGTCGTAGGCGAAGCGCGGACGGATGTCGACCCACTTCCAGCCTTCAGACAGGAGTTGCTTCGCGCGCTTGCCCAGCTTGTCGGCGGCGAGGCGGTCCAGCAGGGCCGGGTCCAGCAGGTAGGCCTTGCGATCGTCGTCGCTGAACAGGTCGCGGCGCAGTGGTCCGCCGGCCTTCTCGTAGGCCTTGACGGTGACGAACCGGGCCAGCGGGTCGGCGTCCGACTCGATCTCGCCCCGGGTCAGCAACTGCCGCAGATGCTCCGGGCGCTGGTTCCAGCTCGGCAGACCGGCCCAGGCCTGCTCCTGGCGCTGGTGATCGTCGACCGAGGCCAGCACCATGAGGCAGTCCAGGCCGATGCCGCCTTCGCGGTACAGAGCCATCAACTGGGGCGAGACGATGGCGAGCTTCATGCGCCGCTTGACGATGAGCGGCGTCACGCCGAAGGCTGCGGCCACGTCCTCGACGGACTTGCCCTGCGCGAGCAGTCTGGCGAAGGCGGCGAACTCGTCGGCCGGGTGCATCGGCACGTGGAAGCAGTTCTCTGCAAGGCTCGCAATGAGCGCTTTGTCGGCCGGCACGACGAGCACCGGCACGGGGTAGTTGTCGGCGATGTCGCCCTGCTGCACGAGCAGCGTGAGCGCGGCGAGCCGCCGCCCCCCGGCGCAGACCTCGTAGCGCCCGCGCGCCGCTTGGACGACGACAAGGTTCTGCAGCACGCCACTGTCCTTGATCGACGCGGCCAGTTCCGGCAGCGACAGCGCGGGCGTCGTGGCACTGCGGGCCTGGTGGTCCTCGGACAGCACCAGCTTGCTGAAGGGAACGAAGGTGCGAGGGGACGCCTCGATGATGGCGTCGACCTCGGCTTTGGAGAATTTCATGAGGGACTCCTGATCGGTTGCATGGCAGGCCGGCGGCCCACCATGCAGTCAGGATCCCATTGAGCCCATGCACTTCAAGGGTGACGAGGAGCGCTCGCCGATGGTCCGGTCAGGACGCCGGACCGCGCATCGGCTCGCCTACGACTGCTCGCCCGACTTCAGGGCTGCCAACCGCTCCACCACCTCGCGCTTGCCGACCCCGCGCAAGGCAGCGATGGCCGCGAGGTTCTTACCTCTGGGGCGTGCCTTGCCCTGCTCCCAGGCATAAACGCTCTGTCCGGATGCGCCGACGAGCAACCCGAAATCCGCAGCCGACAAGCCCAGGCGCTTGCGATTGCTAGCCATACCGGAGGCTCGGAACCGGAATCTGTCGGCGCCGTCCGCTTCCTCGACCGCAGGTGGTGATGGCGGCCGAGCGGGCGCGGCGCGCGCGGACTGCCGCACGGACCGTTCCAGCTCGCTGACTCTGCGCTTCAACGCGGCGCTTTCCGCGCGCGCTGCCGCGAGCGCCTTCCTGATCGAATCGATCTCGCTGCGCAACTCCTTGCGAGCCAGACGAACGATCTCGGCCTTGAGCACGGATGCAATGTTGGGCATACGAGGATTGTGCCAAGGGCCCGAGGAAGGGCGGGAACAGTGCTGTCCGGGTGGAAGCCGGCCGGAGCCATGTCGCACTTCAAAGAGCGACCGCTTTGTGGCGTTCAAGTCAGCGAGGCCGCTGTCCCTGGACGACCCTTGGCGGACATCGAGTTGCACCCGGGCAAACGCGCGACCTCAGTCAACTCGCGGCGCATTGCAGCCGTTCACCGCGCTCCGAACCTTGGTCTTGGACTCCACCGCCCCCGGCCGGGATTTCGGCCCGGCGGCCGACTCCCTTTCTTTGCTGGTGCAAAGAAAGGAAGGGCAGCCTCAAGTTTGAACTGCAACACCTCGTCCCCAGATGAGGTGTTCGAATGGAACAGAGCAAGAGTTATCGGCAGTTGACGCAGGACGAGCGTGTGGCGGTGGCGGGGATGCGACTGCAGCAGCTTGGGGTACGGCGGATCGCGCGTGAGTTGGGGCGATCACCCTCGACGATCAGTCGCGAACTGCGCCGCAACGGCAAGCCTCGGGTGGGCTATCGCAGCGACGAAGCGCAGCGCGCGAGTCAAGCCCGCAGGCGCAAGGCGCGACCGGCACGCAAGCTCGACGCCCAGGGAGATCTATGGCTGGAGGTGCTCACGTTGCTGGAGCAGCTCTGGTCGCCGCAGCAGATTGCCGCCACACTTAAGCAGATGCATCCGGGCAAGGTGCGCCAGCAGGTGTCGCACGAGACGATTTACACGGCCATCTACGCGCAGCCGCGGGGTGAACTACGCCGGCAGCTCATCGCGTGCCTGCGCCAAGGCAAGGGCACGCGGCGCCCGCGCAGCGGTGGAGCCGACCGCCGGGGACGGCTGTCGGAGATGGTCAGCATCCACCTTCGACCACCCGAAGTCCAAGACCGCACCATGCCTGGGCATTGGGAAGGAGATCTCTTGCGAGGCGCGGGCAACCAATCGGCAGTGGGTGTGCTCTACGAGCGAGCCAGCCGGGTGGTCCTGTTGGCCAAGCTGGCCGACGCCACGGCCGACTCCGCTCTGGCGGGATTCACCTACAAGCTCAACTCGATTGCCGCGCCGATGCGCAAGACCCTGACCTATGACCAGGGCAAGGAGATGGCGCACCACCGGCAACTGGCCGCCGCGACGGGCATCCGCGTGTACTTCTGCGACCCGCACAGCCCATGGCAGCGAGCCGGTTGCGAGAACATCAACGGCCTGCTGCGGCAGTACCTGCCCAAGGGGGCGGACCTGTCCAGCTACAGCCAAGACCAGCTCGACGCCATCGCCGACAGCCTCAACACCCGGCCGCGCGCCACGCTGGACTGGGACGTGCCCATACGCGTGTACGCGCGCTTGCTCGCTCAGGCGCAGCAGCCCAGCGGTGCCGTTCACTGAAAGCCCGCGCGGCTGCTCGCCTCGCGCGCTCGTGTCAAGGCTGGCCGCAAGGCCACCCGCCAGGGCTTGGCCTCGACACGAGTGCACGAGGCCTACGCTGAGCGTCAGCGGGCAGGACATGCATTCGATGTCCTGCCCGCTGACGACAGAGGGCGACTCGCTCCCTTCCCGCTCGGCGGGAAGGGCGGGGGGATGGGTGCTGTCTGTCAAGCTGCCAGGACCGCGATCGAGCTATCCTCTCGCTTCCTGAGGTGTTGCACTTCGGACTTGAGACCGCCAAGCAAAGAAAGCACCTTCAACTCCAACACCCACGGCTCGTCGGGTGCGTTTCGCTCGCTGCGCTCGAGCCGGTGGTGACCCGATGCTCTCGCAAAGGGTTGCTCGACAGTCCACGACTTTTCACCGACGAGGCGAGCCGTGGCCTGGTCACGCTGGACCACCCGCCATCGGCATGCCGCCGCTCGTGCGCATGGGCGGCGGCTGGTGGTCCAGCGTGACGCCGCCCGCGTTCCTGTGTCGGTGAAAAGTCGTGGACTGTCGAGCGAGGCTTCGCGAGAGCATCGAGTGACAGCCGCACCGAGCGCCAGCGAGCGATCGGCACCCGACGAGCCGTGGGTGTTGGAGTTGAAGGTGCTTTCTTGGCCTACCTTCTTTGCACCAGCAAAGAAGGTAGGTCGGCCGCCGGGCCGAAACCCCGGCCGGGGGCGGTGGAACCCGAGACCCACGCTCGAGAGACGCACCAGCGAAAGGCTGCAATGCGCCGCGAGCTGACCACTCACCGAGTGGGGTGCCCAGGCCTCTCGAAGTGCCGCTCCTGGCCGGGGCCGGGTACTCGCCAAGGGCCGGTGTCCGGCCAGTGCCACCTGCCTCGGCACCTGGGAATTCAGATCACGCGACCCTTTCCGTTTGCCAGTCCACGAGCCATCGATGGAAAGAGCAAGGACAGGATGGCATCGAATCGAGCCGGCCGGAGGTACTCGGGTGCCCCCGCCTCGATCTGCCCGACGACCTCCTCGCGCCATTTGCGGAAACGTTGAACTTGCTCGGGCCTGAAGTGCCGCTCCACGTCGAAGGACTTCGCGGCAATGAGGTAGAGCGACAGCCACTGCGTGCTGTTGTCGCTGCGGGTGTTCATGATCGCGTTCAACACCTGGATCGCGCTTGACACGGCGCAGCCAACCCCGGTGTTCAACTGGATCGAAAGGATGCGAGGCACGATCGTGCGGGCAAACACACGCTCGACACCGCCCTCGAACCCATGCGCTTCAAGGGCCTCGGCTGCCAGGGCGACCTTCGCCCATTCCTCGCTGTCCTCGTCCAGGTGTTCGAGGTATCGCGGTCCTTCGGTCTTTCGGAGCCTCTCGATCCTGATGTTGGCGTCGCAGAACGCCCTGAGTGCCTGCAGGTAGCGCTCCGCCCAGAGCGAAGGGGGTGTTTCGAGCAGACGCTCACGCCGGTGTGCCCGGATGTAGGCCTGGTAGGCCAGTACCTCGGCATGTTCACGGAGCTTGTAGCGCAGCAGCGCACGTTGGGTTCGCAGCGTTGGGTGGTGCAGCCAACGCTTGCCTTCCAACCCATCCACGACCAGTCTGCGCAGACCGTCCAGGGTCAGCCGTCCCCCCATCGCACCGAGGTCGATCTCGAGCGTCGGCAGATCGAGATGCCGGACCTTTCGCAGCTTCTCCTCATCCACTTTGTGCGTCACCGCGACTTCGATCAGCACCGTCTCCGACCAGTGCGCTGGGAACTCATCGTGCTGCTCGTCCTCTTCTTCGTCATCGCCCCGTTGAACCCGGGTGGCCATGCCGCCCAGGATGCGCGGTCGAGGCTCCGCCAGGTGCCCGACAACATCCGGCACGATGCGGCCGAGGCGCCGCTCCAGTTCCACGGCCTCAAACCTGAGTTCGGCCGGCGCGCTCCACCAGAGGATCTCGACGCGATGGTCATACCAGCCGTCGCCGTACCCATCCGGTGCATCACGCTGCACGGCGGCATGCAAGCCCGGTGCTCGGATCCGCCTCGCGTCTTCTAGGATCGACTTGACGGTTCGGTGAAGCAATGTCTCCCGACGCATCGTCGCGGTCGCGTCCGGGTCCATGCCCGGCGGCAGTTGCGCCTGGAACCGCGCCTCGTCCTCGTCGGACCAGGCATCGAGCGCCTGCCGCGCCGTGTCCACAGCCTGGGTCCTCGCCTCTGTCGTCAACTCGCGATCACGCCAGTGGGAGCACCATCTTGCGGGAGGCAGCAGCCGCAGTCGCGCTCGCAGTTCGTCCACGTCCATCTCCGCCAGCGCCGGATCCGACAGATTGATCGTGATGACAGCGCGGCCTGCCTCGCCTTCGACGCGCTCGCCCGTCAAGTCCACCAGGATGGTCCTGCCATCGTCCAGCGTCAGTTCCGCCGTGGCCAGATCGACCATTCGCACATCACTGATCCGAACACGCTGCGCCGGCTTCTCCACCCATCCCTCGTAGCCCTCACCGCTGAAACCCTTCGAGACGGCGGTCACCCGCCGTCGCGGCAGGTCGATGTAGCCCAGCGACGCCAGATGGTGCGAGGCGGCAAGACGCGCCGCGACGACGACACACGCGGTTCGCGGCGTGCCGGCCACGTGGCGGAAGTGCGCCGTCGGTCGAACGCGCTGCGGCTGACCCGCCAGTACCGTCCACAACTTGCTGCCACAGCCGGGACATACGGCGCCAGCAGCCTGCGAAACGATGTCCGGGTCATGGATGTACCGGGGGGCACCCGTCGACGCGTCGCTGGCCCACTTGAGCGGCACAGGTCCCGTGGTCGCCGGGATCTGGCGATCTGAGTTCCCGGCCTGGACGTTCCACTCTGCCTTCGCCACGGTGCACGCCTCACCGAGGATGGGTGTCGCCGGCTCCCTGAGGATCGGCAACCACGACGGGGATCGGCCCGACACAGCCTGCGTGCAGCAGCCGTTCCCACTCGGCCAGGGTCAGATCAAGCTCGCGGCCACCTAGGCGCACGCGGAACACCAGCGATCGCCGCTCGACGTGGTGAACGCCAGCAGGAATGCGCAGCGGCACCCCAGCCGCCGTGGTTGCTTCGCAGTCAGTGAAGGCATAGCGCTCGACGGTCATGGACAGTGCGGAACCGGTCTGCTGGAGGTCTTGATCCACCCACTATACGAACCGACTGCCGACCTGCACGCCCTGCAAGCGGGCGGCGACGCATTCCGGGCCATCGATGTGGATGACTCGGATTCGACTGCCCGCCCAAGCGTCTGCCGAGCCGGTCGCTTGGGCGGGCATTGTCGCGAGGAGACCTCGGGTCTGTTGCCGGCCAAGTTCCCGCGTCCCATACTGGCCCGGCTTCCTGCGGACATCGCGTCTGCTCAGCCTTCATCGGTGGCTCCGGTCGCCCTGAAGTCCAGCCCAGCTGGCGTCGCAGTCGTTACCTGCCTCGTGTCCCGTCCGGCACCTCCGTGTGCCGGGCCGATTCCGATCCATTCGGATCCGAAACCCGGAACCGGCCATGACCCTGCGTCTTGGCCCCTCCTCGCATGCGCCGACCACGACCTTCGCGTCGTGACGCGCCCTGCGCTCACCAGCCTGGCCTGATCTCGATCAGAAGCCTGGCCTGACGCACGCATCTGCCCTGGCCGCGTCCTCTCGGACGCGGACCTCTGCAGCTCGCGTACGCACTTGTACGCGACGAAGCGCCTTGCCTTCCCGGCACGGCATCCCAGACGGGGAACCCCAGTTCCCCGCCAGGGATGGGCGTTCCCCTTCACCCCTGAAGGAGAACCCCCATGAGTCCCGTTCCGTGGAACCGCACTGTCGCGCCGGTGTGTGCACTGCTGGGTGGTACCGGGCTTGCCCGTGTGCCCACCCGGCGGCCTGTCGCCCTTCCGGCGCTGCTCCGGGCCCGGACCTGCACGCCCCCTGCGTCCATCCGCATGGTGTGCGAGGCCCCGGCCCCGCTGGCGTCAGCGCCCTGCTCGACGGTGTGCTGACCATGACGGTCGACACCTACCGCAGGCGCATCGCCTCGACAGCCATCGTGCTGGCCCGGGAGGATCCCCTCCTGGTCAAGGAAGTCATCGCCCGGCTCCGCGCCTCGGGCGAGATCGCGGCCGACGACCTGGTCTATCTGGACCGGATCGCCGACCGCTGGATCGGCATTGCCGAGGGCCTGCGCCAAGGCGCCGCTCGCGTGCTCACGACCTGATGGTCGCGGGCATCGAGTCGTCCGTCGCGGCACTGCCGTCGGCTCGAATTCGTGCCGATCGAGTCCTCGGGTCTCGGGGATGGTGAACCGACCGCCAGCGATGGCATCGGGACGCCATCACCCGACACCCCGTTTGCTCCGGCTTTCAGCCGTCCTCGCCATCCAACCTCCGGGAGTCACCGTCTCCCGTCGGGGCCGGGGTTCCCTCGCCTTCTTGGAGAACCCCATGAGTCATGCTTTCCCAGACAGATCCATCCAGAGCCCGTCACCACGGCGCAGCACCATCGACATCGAGGAGCAGCGCGCCTGGGTCGGCTTCTACAGACGCGTCGGCCGTGACGTCGCCCTCGCCGCCGAGGTGATGGCGCAGCTCGACGGCGACGCCGAGATGAAGCGTCGCCACCTGGCGCTGTACCTCTCCTGCAAGCAGTCGCTGCGCGTCCACAAGGCGCGCCAGGCCCGCGACAAGCGCATCGGGCAGTGGCTGCGCCTGCTGGTCCAGTGGACGCTGCAGCGACCCGCAGCCTTCGTGGGCGGCGTCACGCAGAAGGCGTACCACCGCACTGCGGACGTCCTCGACGAGGCCATTGCCGCCACACCGCCAGCCTCGCCAGCGACATCGAAGCGGGGCGCGCGCCCCGCCTCGGGCCGTGACGCCGACGGCAGGACCGAACCGGCCGCCGCGCAGGTTCGTCAGCTGCTGGGCGATGCCGAGTTCGCCGACGCGCACGCCCGCTTCCAGCACCAGGCCGGCATGTCCCCGGCGTCGCCGGTCAATGGCTCCGAAGGCGGCTCCGAGCGTGCCCCGGAACCTCCCGTCGACGGCCTCGCACCCGCCGTGCAGATCAGCCGGCGCTGATCCGAAGACCGAGCCCCGGCGCAGCCCCATCGGCTGCACCGGGTTCAGTCGCTGACGTGCCTCGTCCAAGGACTGACGTCCAGCGGCCTGTGTTGACCGGCACCCCATCCAACCGCCCGCGGGCCTGTCCCGCCAGGGCCGGTGTCCGCCCTCCCAACTTCGAGAGTTCACCATGCGAGACATCACCCTGAATCCCGAGCAACGCCTGTATGTGATCGCCACCGAATGTGGCGTGACCTGCTTCGGCTTCGACAACGCCCGCGATCATGCCCAGCAGATCGCGAAGCGGCTCGATCGTCCCGACCTGATGCCGACCGCCGATGACGCGGGCAGCCTCACCGGCTACGAGAAGTACCTCGCTGCCGTGCGTGCCTGGGGCGAGTCCGCCCAGGGCCACAGCACCTACTTCGATCCCGGCACGGACCCTCGCCTGGCGAGGGTGCTGGAGACCTGCCGCCGGGAAGGCCGCAAGGTGCGGCTGGTGCTCGGCGACACCAGCACCGGCGCGAGCTGGCTCGACGAGTTCGACGTGGTCGGCACGGTCGGCCGCTCGACCGGCCTGCTGAAGGTGCCCCTGCTCGTCGAGCCGGGCGAGGCGGCCGGCACGGCCATCCTCTGTGCGCATGTGCTGGCACTGATGGACTGGGACACCGGCCTGCCCCTGTACCGCCACCCGCGCTGGCAGCCACCGGAACTGCGCATCCGCGCCAGTGATGACGATGTCCGTCCCTGGGCCGTCGTGCTGCACGAGCAGCCCGTGGCGACCTTCGACGACATCGGCAAGGCCGGTGCATACCTCGCGTTCATGCGCGGGGCAAGCGTCGAGCCGCGCGTGTTCCGCTGAACCACCCTGTCGAACGTTCGAGGCCCTTCAGACGGCGCGATCCAGATCCACTCCAGGCCGTCACCCAGCACGCCCCCGGCCCAGCACCGGGGGCGTTCCTGTTTCCAAGGCTGCGAACGGGGCGACGGGCGCTCAGCGTCCAGTCAGGGACTGCACCTCACGCTCGATCAGCCAGTGCAGGAAGCGGGTGTCATCGGAGTGGCCCCAGTAATGGGCCTTGCACCGGCGGACGTAGGCCTGCAGGTCCGCGACGCTGCGGATGGACCCCGGCTCGATGGCTGTGATGCGGGCCAGCCGCGCCCGTTCGGGTCGGGTCAGTCGAAGCTGGTTTCCGGTGCGCAGCATGTCGGGTCGGCCTTGTCGGGAAGCCGCGCATCTTCGCGTGCCTGCGCAGGTCTGTGCACATCCACTGCGGCCCGCGACGAAGAAATTTCTGCAGTGACAGCGTAGTGCCTCTGCGGTGTCACTTTTGCAGTCTGCCCGCCAAGACATCCGCGCAGGCCGTGGCCCAGCCACAACGGCGCGGCCACGCGCAGTGCGGTCACGCGAACCGTGCCACCTCCCCGCGTACCGATGCCCGACCAAGGCACGGACCCTGGCGCCCTTTACGCGGGCAAGCGCGGCAAAGGCTCTGTCACTGGCACCACCCCGGTTGAATCCCCGGCGCCGATGGCGCAGACTTGATGGGCTCACACCCACTCCCGAGAGGAGTGTTTCCGCTGCCGACCGAACCGGCGGCAGCGGCGTCGCAGTCGTTACCTGCCTCGGATGATCATCTGAGCCACCGTGCCGGCCACGCTCCGTCGTGTGTCTGCACATCCTTCCCTTGCGGGGACACCAGTCCCCACCGGGAACGGCGTTCCCGTCTTCCTTTTCGCCACGAGAGGAGAACGCCATGAACTTCCACCCTTTCCAGGGCCTTCAAGATCTGCCGGACCTGCCCGATGCCGCCCATGCGTCTCGGGAGGCCCTGGTGGCAGAGATGCTGGGCCTGCAGGCCCACCCATTGCCAGGCCCGACGCCGGCCGCGCTGCGCGTCAGCGACCGGGAGACGCCCCACGAGGACCCGGCCACGCAGCAGCTCCTGACGCGCCGACTCGGTGTCGCCCGCGAGTTGCTGATGCGCGAGCTGCGTGACCGGATGGCGCAGGGGCCGGTGATGTCGTCGCCCCAGGTCCTTCGGGACTGGCTGCGCCTGCGCTGCGCAGGCCTGCAGCACGAGGTCTTCCTCGCGCTGTACCTGGATGCCAACCACCGGCTGATCGCCCACGAGGAGGTGTTCCGCGGCACGCTCACCCAGACCTCGGTGTACCCGCGGGAACTGGTCAAGAGCGCCCTGGCCCGCAACGCCGCCGCGATCGCGGTGGCCCACAACCACCCGAGCGGCCAGGCCGAGCCGAGCCGCGCGGACGAGTTCCTGACGCAGACGCTGAAGTCGGCGCTGGCGCTGGTGGACATCCGACTGATCGACCACTTCGTCGTCGCCGGCGACCAGTGCGTCAGCTTCGTGGAGCGCGGACTGCTCTGACGCCATGTGCGGCAGTCACGCCCTGCATGACCCAGCCGCGAGAAGGGCACCGCCTCGGCAGTGCCCTTCTCGCCGATCCCACCCCAACCAAGGATGCCCATGTCGGAGAGAAGACCCCCGACCTGCCCCTGCTGTGCCGGCCACGGCGTGCCCCTGGGCGCGCTCGGTCACCTGCATTGGTTCCGCTGCCGCGACTGCGGCATGACGTTCGCCCGCGCCGGACGATCGAAGCGCACGCCCCGTGCGCTCTCGACCAGAAAGCCAGCGGCTGAATCCCCCGCATCTCCCAGTTCATCCCGAGGAGGAAGCCACGATGCATACCCTGCCCGCCACCGGCCTGCGACAGCAGGCCGAGATGCTGGCCAGCCTGTCCCTGAAGCATCTGAGTTCGGCGACGCGCAACAAGCTCGCCGATGACGACCTGTCCGTGAACGCCTACCCGACCGACTGCGGCGGGTTCGTCTATGTCGGGGCACCGAAGTACCGCGTGCCGTCGGAGCCCGATCTGGCCATGCTGTTCGAGGTGGCCGAATCCGCCGGCGTAGCCTGGCTGATGTTTGACCGCGAGGCCGCCGTCATCGATGGCCTTCCGGTCTTCGACGCAGTGGAGCCGGGGCCGTGAGCCAGCACCTCGCGACGGCACAGCTGAACGGACGTACGGTCGAGGTCGTGGCCGGCTTCGATCGCCGCCTGGGGGACTATTTCCTCCAGGTCAACGGCAAGCGGAACACGGTGCTCTACGCCAGCTTTCAGGAGCCCCAGCGGGACTGGACCGCCATCGCGACCTTGCGTGGCAAAGTCGCCGAACTCGGGCTTCAACTGCCCAGCACGATGCTCGGCGAAGTCGAGAGCGACGGCCTGCGGCTCGCGGGCAACCGCATCGTCCGCCACGCCGCCGACGGGACGCCGGTCACGCTGATGGTCGGCTGAGGCATATAGACTTCAAATCACGGCGCCGTGCGCTCCTCCCTGCCGGGACGAGGCCGGCGCCGACTCTTTGCTCGATCAGTCAGAGAATGGGCCCGCGATCAAACAACAACCCGCCTGTGATCTGCCCAAGAACGCTCTCACCAGTGGTGAGAGTTTTTGTGCTGCCTCTGTGTGACGTGGTTAATTATGTTAACTCATTGCCCCCGTTCGGAACTCCTTTCGTCGAATGCTGCTCTGGCACGCTGCTGCCTTCAACGGGTGGTTGGGCGTCCATCCAGTTGCTTACCAACTACCTGCCGCGCCGATCCTCTGCATCGCCGGATGCTGTACCGTTGTTCAGCAGCTGGAAGACGTAAAGCGAAAGGTCCGCGACCAACCGGTCGTCGTGCGTACTGAGATCCAGGCCCGTTAAATCAGAGATTCGACCAAGCCGGTGTGCGACGGTCTTCCTGTGCACACCAAGCTTCTGCGACGCTGCTTCGTGTGAACAGTTCACGTCGAAGTAGACGCGCAGCGTCTGCAAGAAAAGGTCGCGCTGCTTCGGTTCCTCGTTCAGCAACCCACCAAGGTTCAGTTCCAGGAATCTCCGCATGCCGACATCATGGCGCAGACTCAGCAACATGCCGACTACGCCTGCACGGTCGTACACGACCGAGGCGGTCTTGCCCATCTGTCGCGAGACGTCCAGCGCGATCTGCGCCTCCCGGTATGCGATTGCGAGCGCACGGGGAACGTGGCAGCGGCTACTCCCACCCACCACAACATGGCGTCCGCTGAGACCATCGCTGATGGCTCCTGCGAGACCCTTAGCAAAGCGTTCGGCATCGCCGAGCGCTTGGTCGGAACACAACACGGCGATCGACAGGCCCTGCAATGCAATGGCGCGCACCTTCTCGCCACGTATGGCCTGAACGGAACGTGTGATCTTCTGGCGAAGGATGGAGCCCGAACTCTCCGCAGATCCCGGCACCGCGGCGCCGAGTTCGCAGAGATAGAGTCGCATCGGGCCTTCCAGATCCAGCTTGAGATCTGCCGAGCGGTCGATGGCCGCTGCACGTGCGGTTTCGTCCGCGCGCAACAAATCCCACACCGTCGCATCAATCGATTCCGATCGGGCTCGGCTTGCCGATCGCTGTTCCAGCCGCTGCAAGGCAGCGATGACCGCAACTTGCGAGAGTGTCAGCTCAATGAGCTCCAAGCGCTGCCCGTCATCGAGCGTTCCGAGGATCCAGGCCACCGCCTCGCCCTCGACGAAGATCGGTTGGGCTCGCCAGGACATGCCGTCCTGAGTCACCGACAACCCTGCGGTGGCGACTCCTCGCGCGATGGCAGCAGCGGCCGCGCCAGCAACCAGTTCATGGGCGCGGTCACTGCCGCTCCATGACAACAGCGTACCGTCCCGGTCGATGACGGCGACGTCCGTCTTTAGCGTCGTCGCCGCCGTCGACACGATGGTGTTCAATCCGGCCCCTTGGAGCAACAGCAGCATCAGTGTCTGCGTGAGGCTCGACACGCTGCGCACGACGTCGTACCGCTGGTTGAGCGCCTCGTGCGCACGCCCCAGCTCCTCGACCATGCGGCGTTGCCCAGCGTAGAGCTCCGCATTCTCGATGGCGATGGATGTCAGGTTCGCCAGTGCCGTCAGCCTGGTTGTGTCCTGGGGTGTGAACGTCGAAGGTCGCCGCCGCCAAACTTCCAGCACGCCGATGATGTCGTCGCGTCCGAGCAGAGGGGCCGCCAGCGCCGAGCGAACGAGTTCGGCCTCGGCCAGATGGAAGAAATCGCGACTGATCGACTCGCTGGTTACATAGTCCTCGACCGAGGCTGGTGTGCGGTGCGCCAGGACGAGCCCCGCCAACCCCTGCCCGGGCCCCATCTGCAGGTTCGCCGTTTCCGGGGAGCGGTTACCGACGCAGCGGCGCATGACGATCCTGTCGTCCTGCCGCAGCAGAACGCCGCAGATGTCCGCCGACAGCAATTGCTTGGCCTCCTGCGTGATGAGCAGCAGGATCTCGCTCAGGTCGTGGCTCTTGAGCATGCGGGTGGCGACCCGCTGCAGCGCCTGCACCTCGTCGAGGTTCTGGACCGCAATCCGTTGGCGCTCGCAGGTCTGTAGCGCAAGCGCGAAGAACTTGCAGAACACGCCGAGCGACTCGGAGGCTTCGATCGTGACGGGATCCCCCTCAATCAGCAGAGCGAGCGCGCCGGGGGCAACCGGGACAAACACGCCCTTCCCCACCCGCAGCGGTGCTTCGCACGTCTCGAGTCCTCCGGGAAGATCCAGACCCGGTGTTTCGTTAACATGTTCCAGCGTTGACGGCGCATACCAGGCGCCGCCGGTGCGAAGAATGACGCGCGCGCGGGCGGCGGGGACCAGTTCGGCAACGGCCCGTTCTGCCTCCGCGAGCAGGAGGTCGTACTGCCCACGGGCCGCTGCAGTCGCAATCGGCTCGAGAACGCCCGTCAGTGCGCCCGGCATCAGCGTTGGCTCGGAGGTGAATCGACTTCCCATGCCCCCGAGTCTGCGCCGTCGTGCGCGCGCCGGATCATGGGGTCATCACTGCTTTCATGCGCTGCTGCCTTGCGAGCAGGTCGTAAAGGCTAGGCGCATCAGTCAGGCGGCCGCGGGCATCCACCACCACGGTCGGATCTAGGGCTCCGCTGGTGACCAAGCGCAGCAGCTTGCGACGCAGGCGAATGCTGTCGCCGATCGCGAAGCTGAGTGTCAGCTCGTCCCTGAACGCGCGGCCGACCGGAAAGGCCCAGCTTTCTGCCACGTGCGCGCCCACGGATACGACGCGTCCGCGCGCGCGCGCCAGCGACATCGCGAAGTCGAGTGTGCCATTGCCGCCGACCGCCTCAACGACGACCTCGGCACCGTCGCCATCCGTCAGTTTCCGCACCAGCGCCGCGGCGTCGTCCGGGTGCACGGCGATGGATCCCTGGGCATTCGCGAACGCCCTGCGCGTTTCGTTGGGTTCGACCAGCACGACAACCCCCGCACCGGCCACCTGCGCCGACAATGCGGCGAGCTGGCCAACAGCGCCGCCGCCGATGACTACGACGAAGTCCCCCGCTTGGGTGCTGGCGCGCTCGATCGCGACCCAGCCGGTGGCGAGGTTGTCGCCCATTAGCAAGGCTGCTTCCGGTGGACACTGTTCCGGCAAATGGCCCAGCGTCTGGTCGGCAAACGGCACCCGGACGTACTCCGCCTGCGCTCCGGAGATGCTGGGGCCAAATGCGGTGCCGGTGCCGAAGAAGGCACGCTCAGTGCACTGCCAGTGTTCGGCTCGATCGCACCAGCGGCACTGGCCGCAGGCAGTGAAGTCGGAAGACATCACCTTGTCGCCCAAGCGAATTCGGTGAACTGCACGACCTGCTTCCACGACCTCGCCAACGAATTCGTGTCCAACCACCGCACCCGGCGTGATACCCGCGAAGTCGCCTTTCACTACATGCAAGTCCGTGCCACAGATGCCGGCGTGCGTGACCTTCACGATAGCATCAGTCGCCTCCGCAACATGCGGTTCTGGGACGTCGCTGACTTCGACGTGCCCGGGGCTCTTGTAGACGACAGCTCGCATGGGAATTGTGTTCGACGCTGTGTGTTCGCGCTGGCCCCGGCGATTCGAAAACGCCGGGTTTCATTGTGGCTCAGGGGCCTCAGAACGCCTTCAG
>NZ_RCHJ01000015.1 GCF_004011805.1 Piscinibacter defluvii | reverse complement strand
ATGCTCATCCTCATGGACATCGAGGCCCTCATGGCCTCCACCGACATGGGGCTGTTCGAGACCACCCATTGAGACCACGCCAAGGACAAGACCAATGAACCCCCTGACCTCCTTCGGAATCTCCGGCCGCCTCTACGCCGTGGCCGGTGTGCTCTCGCTGGCGCTGGCCGGCGTGGCGGGCATGTCGTACACGAAACTCAGCGACGTCGAGGAACTCGCCCACCACACCGAGGAACAGCGCGTGCCGCAACTGCAGCGCGTGGCGCAGCTCGAGCTGAACGTCACGCGCACCTCGCTGCAGCTGCGCCATGCCATCCTGTCGCGCACGCCGCAGGAGCTGGAGGCCACGCTGGCCGACGTGGGCGAGAAGCGCAAGCTCATCGCCGAGCTGATGGCGAGCTTCGAGAAGGCCCTGGAGACGCCCGAAGGCAAGTCGCGCTTCGCCAAGCTGCCGCCGCTGTTCGACAAGTTCTGGGCCGTGGGCACCGAGAACATCCAGCTGATCAAGGCCGGGCAGAAGGTCGAGGCCTTCGCCTTCCTCGTGGACAAGACCATCCCCGCGCGCAACGACGTGCTGGTGGTGCTGGCCGACCTGGTCAAGCTCCAGGAAGGCCTGCTGCGCGAGGACCTCAACCGGGTGGAAAGCCAGGCCGCCACGACGCTGAAGGTGCTGATCGGGCTCGTGCTGGCCACGATGGGCGGACTGATGGTCTTCTCGTGGCACATCTCGTCGGTGCTGCGCCGCCGCGTGGCCACCTCGCGCGAGGTGGCCGAGCGCGTGCGCGACGGCGACCTCGCCACCGCCATCCGCGACGACGCGAAGGACGAGTTCTCGCCCCTGCTGGCCGCGCTGCGCGACATGCAGGAGGCGCTGACCCGGGTGGTGAGCAACGTGCGCGGCAACGCCGAGAGCGTGGCCACCGCGAGCGCGCAGATCGCCCAGGGCAACCAGGATCTCTCCGGCCGCACCGAGCAGCAGGCCAGCGCGCTGCAGCAGACCGCCGCCACCATGGACGAGCTGGGCAGCACGGTGCGCAACAACGCCGACAACGCGAAGCAGGCCAACCAGCTGGCCGCAGGCGCTTCCTCGGTGGCCCAGCGCGGCGGCGAGGTGGTCAGCCAGGTGGTCGACACGATGAAGGGCATCAACGACTCGTCGCGCAAGATCGCCGACATCATCGGCGTGATTGACGGCATCGCCTTCCAGACCAACATCCTGGCGCTCAACGCCGCGGTGGAAGCGGCGCGCGCCGGCGAGCAGGGCCGCGGCTTCGCGGTCGTCGCCGGCGAGGTGCGCAACCTCGCGCAGCGCAGCGCCGAGGCGGCCAAGGAGATCAAGTCGCTGATCTCCGACAGCGTCGAACGCGTCGAGCGCGGCAGCCAGCCCGTCGACGAGGCCGGCACGACGATGGCCGAGATCGTCCATTCGATCCAGCGCGTCACCGACATCATGGGCGAGATCAGCTCGGCCAGCGTGGAGCAGAGTTCCGGCGTGGCGCAGGTGGGTCAGGCCGTCAATCAGATGGACCAGGCGACGCAGCAGAACGCGGCGCTGGTCGAGCAGAGCGCGGCCGCGGCCGAGGGCCTGAAGGGCCAGGCGCGCCAGCTGGTCGATGCGGTCGCGGTGTTCAGGCTCTCCCACGACGCGGGCTACCGCACCGCCGCCCCGGCCCCGACCCCGGCCGCGACGGTTCGGGCCGCCGTGCCGGCCAAGAAACCGGCTGCGAAACCGCTCGCGGCGCCCGTGGCCAAGCCCGCCGCGAAAGCCTCCGAGAAACCGGCCGTCAAGCCGGCAGCGCCGACGGACGCCGCGCTGGCCGCCGCCGGCACCGACTCCTGGGAAACCTTCTGACCGGGGCGACCGCGCGGCGCCGGCCGGCTACTCGGCCGCGCGCCGCAGTGTCTCGACCACCGGCCGGCGCAGCACCTCGCGCAGCCCCCACCAGCCGGCGCCGAGGGCGAGCAAGGCACCCGCCAGCGTGCCGGCCAGCGGCACCCAGGGTGACGGGTTCCAGCTGAACTCGAACACCCAGCGCGCCAGCGACCAGCCCACCGCCACCGCGGCGGCCGAGGCCAGCAGCCCGGCCAGCGCACCGACGCCGAGCAGCTCGGCGCGCTGCACCTGGGCGAGCAGCTGCGCGCCGGCACCGAGCGCACGCATCACCGCGAACTCGCGCGAGCGCGCCTCGCGCGTGGCCGTCACGGCGGCGAACAGCACCACCAGGCCGGCCGCGAGCGTGAAGCCGAACAGGAACTCGACCGCCCGGATGACCTGGTCCAGCACGCGCTGCACCTGGGCGATCTGGGCCGTCACGTCGATCGCGGTGATGTTCGGGAAGTCGCGCGACAGGGCGTTGTCGAAGACCGCGCCACCGCCCGGGCCGCCGGGCGCGCGGAACGCGGCGATGTAGGTCGAGGGCAGCCCGTCCAGCACCGCGGTCGGGAACATCACGAAGAAGTTGACCCGCATCGAGGTCCAGTCCACCTTGCGCAGGCTGCTGATGCGGCCTTCGACCAGCGTGCCGGCGATGTCGAAGCGCAGCCGGTCGCCGAGCGTCACGCCGAGCGTCTTGGCCAGGCCCTCCTCGACGCTCAGCGCATCGGGTTCGTCCTCGACCCAGCGGCCGCCCACCAGCTCGTTGTGCGCCGGCAGGCGGGCGGCGTGGCTCAGGTTGAACTCGCGGTCGACCAGGCGCTGCGCACGCTCCTCGCCCATGTCCTCGGGCCGCACCGAACGGCCGTTGATCGCCACCAGGCGGCCGCGGATCATCGGGTACCAGTCGTGCCGTCCCACGCCGGCCTCGGCCAGGCGGGCCTGGAAGGCCTCGGCCTGCTCGGGCTGCACGTTGATCACGAAGCGGTTCGGCGCGTCCGGCGGCGTGGCGGCGCGCCAGCTGGCGATCAGGTCGGTGCGCAGCAGCACCAGCAGCACCAGCGCGAGCAGGCCGACCGACAGCGCCGAGACCTGCAGCACCGCGAAGGCCGGCCGCGCGGCGATCTGGCGCGTGGCCAGCACCAGCCAGCGCGGAGCGCGCGACTCCGGCACGAGGCGCCGCAGCAGGCGCACCGCCACGTAGGACAGCAGCGCGAACAGCGCCACCGCGGCAGCGAAGCCGCCCACCGCGAACAGGCCGAGCTTCGGGTCGCTGGCCACCGCCAGCAGCAACGCGACGAAACCGGCCGCGCCGGCCGCCAGCACCGTCAGCGAGGCCGGCTTGAGCGCGCCCAGGTCGCGCCGCATCACGCGCAGCGGCGGCACGCGCGCCAGCTGCAGCACCGGCGGCAGGCCGAAGGCGGCCAGCAGCGTCAGCCCGACACCGAGACCGAACAGCGCCGGCCACACGCCGGCCGGCGGCAGGCGGCCGCCCTCGACCAGCCCGGCCAGCAGCCAGACGAACACGTGGTGCACCGTGAAGCCGAGCGCCACGCCGGCGCCGCTGGCCACCAGGCCGACACCGCCGAACTGCAGCGCGTACTGCCAGGCGATGCGCCGCTGCGGCTGGCCGAGCACACGCTGCATCGCGCAGTCGTCGAGGTGGCGTTCGGCGAAGTCGCGCGCCGCGATGCCCACCGCCACCGCCGCCAGCAGCGCGGCCAGCAGTGCGACCAGGTTGAGGAACTTGCCGGCCCGGTCGAGCGTCTGGCGCATCTCCGGCCGGCCGCCGGCGAGCGACTCGATGCGCAGGCCGCGCAGGTCCTGCTGCTTGATCTGCGCCTCGGCCCAGGCGACGAAACGCTGCACGGCGGCATCGTCGCCCGCGCGCGAGGCCACGGCCAGGCGCCAGGTGACGCGGCTGGCCGGCTGGATCAGGCCCGAGGCCGGCAGGTCGGCCGCATGGAACATCACGCGCGGCGCGAAGGCCATGAAGCCGGCACCGCGGTCGGGCTCGATCAGCAGGGTATGGGTCAGCTGCAGCGCGGCGTCGCCGAGCAGCAGCGTGTCGCCGAGCTTCAGGTTCAGCGCGACCAGCAGCGCCGGGTCGACCCAGGCGGTGCCGCGCGCCGGCGCCTGCGCCAGCTCGGCCTCGCGCCCCGCAGCGTCGGCGATGCGCAGGCGGCCCCGCAGCGGGTAGGCGTCGCTCACCGCCTTGACGGTGACCAGGCGGGTCGCGCCGCCACGTTCGTCGGGCGCCCGGCCCATGCTCGGGAAGGTGGCGCTGTCGGCCGTCACCAGGCCGAAGGCGGCGGCCTGGGCGGCGAACGCCGGCGGCGCCGGCTTGTCGCTCGCCACCACCGCGTCGCCGCCGAGCAGCTGGCGCGCGTCGCGCTGCAGGCCGCGGTCGATGCGGTCGGCGAAGAAGCCCACCGCGGTCAGCGCCGCCACCGCCAGCATCACCGCGACGATCAGCAGGCGCAGCTCGCCGGCGCGCAGGTCGCGCAGGGTCTGGCGCCAGGCCAGTTGCAGCAGGGAGGGCAGTTGGTTCGGTGGCACGGTCGGCAGCCTCGGCGGGTGGGGCAGGCGGCAGACTGTGCCACGGCGCGCGAAACCGCATCGGTGGCCGGACCGGTGGCCGGGCCGGCGGCCGGGTCGGCATGCAGCGCACACGGCGGCGCGGGCGCTCGAGCCTGCCGACATCGGCGCGGTGGCGCAGTGCTTCGAGTGCATCCGGCACGACACGCGCCACGCCGCTGTGCTGCCGCTGCTCGACGGCGCGGCCACCGAGCGCGCCCTCTCCGGCCGGGCGATGCGCTGCGTCAAGCCCGGCGCGCCGACACCGAGCCGCAGCCGGGCTGAACGCTGCGTGCAAGCCGGCTGAGCCGAGCGCGGCGGCGCTGGTGCTCCAATGCAGCGCATGGACACGCTGCCTTCGATCTTCGTCTCGCACGGCTCGCCGATGACGGCACTGGAGCCGGGCGCGGCCGGTGCCTTCTTCGGCGCGCTCGGCCCGGCCATCGACGCCGCCTTCGGCCGGCCCAAGGCCATCCTGGCCGTCTCGGCACACACGCTGATGCGCGCCCCGGTGCTGCTGGCCGCGCCGCGCCACGCCGCGGTGTACGACTTCGGCGGCTTCGATCCGGCGCTCTACACGCTGCGCTACGACGCGGCGGGCGCACCGGCGCTGGCCGGCCGGGTGGCCGAGCTGCTCGGCGCCGCCGGGCTGCCGGCGCACCAACTCACGGAGGGCGATCTCGACCACGGCATCTGGACGCCGCTGCGCTATGTCTACCCGGCAGCCGACGTGCCGGTGCTGCCGCTCGGCTGGGTGCCGGGCTGGACGCCCGCGCAGCAGTTCGCGCTCGGTGCCGCGCTCGCGCCGCTGCGCGCGCAGGGCGTGCTGGTGCTGGCCAGCGGCAGCATCACGCACAACCTGCGCCGGGTGTTCGCCGACGGCCTGCGCGGCCCGGTGGACAAGCCGGAGATCCCGGAGAGCGCCGCGTTCCGCGACTGGTTCGCGCAGCGCAGCGCGGCGCGCGACTGGGACGCGCTGTTCGACTACCGCGCCCGCGCGCCGCATGCAGCGGACATGCACCCGACCGACGAGCACCTGCTGCCCTGGTACGTGGCCGCCGGCGCCGGCGGGCGCGACGCGGCGCCGCAGCGCCTGCACACGAGCATCACCTACGGCTGCCTGGGCATGGACGCCTACGCGTTCGGCGATTCGGCGCCTGCGCTCACCCAGCGCCTGACCGCCGCCGCGAGCTGAGCCTTGGCCACCGGCTTGGTCAGGTAGTCGTCCATGCCGGCGGCCAGGCAGCGCTCGCGGTCGCCGGCCAGGGCATCGGCGGTCAGCGCGACGATCGGCACATGCCTTGCGTTGCCGGCCTCCTGCGCGCGGATGCGACGCGTGGCCTCGAAGCCGTCGACGCGCGGCATGTGGCAGTCCATGAACACCAGGTCGTAGCCGCCGCGCTCGAGCGCGCGGCAGGCCTCCTCGCCATCGCCGGCCAGCACCACCTCGCAGCCCAGGCCGCGCAGCATCTCCTCGACCACCATGCGGTTGACCAGGTCGTCCTCGGCCAGCAGCAGGCGCGCCTGCAGCGCGCCGATCTCGGCCCAGGTGGAGGGCGTGGGCAGCGGTTCGCCGGCGGCGCGCGCCAGGCGCAGCTCGACCCAGAAGCGCGAGCCCTCGCCGAGCCGGCTCTCGACGCCCACGGTGCCCCCCATCAGCTCGGCGATCTCCTTGACGATCGCCAGGCCCAGTCCGCTGCCGCCGTGGCGCCGCGTGGTCGAGGCATCGGCCTGCGTGAAGGCGTCGAACACCGTGTCGGTCTTGTCGGGCGGGATGCCGATGCCGGTGTCCTGCACGGCGATGCGCACGCGCAGCGCCTCGCCCGCAGCCTCGAGCAGCGCCAGCTCGAGCACGACGCTGCCACGTTCGGTGAACTTGATCGCGTTGTGCAGCAGGTTGACGAGCATCTGGCGCAGGCGCAGCGGGTCGGCCTCGACATGGCGCGGCAGTGCCGCGTCGACCGTGCAGCGCAGCTCGATCGGCTTGTCGCGCCCGATCGCCTGCATCAGGTCGACCGCCTCGGCCACCAGCGCGCGCAGCTCGATGGTGGACGGATGCAGCGTCAGCTTGCCGGCCTCGATGCGCGAGAGGTCGAGCACGTCGTCGATCAGCGCCAGCAGCGCGTTGCCCGAGTGCTGCGCGGTGCGGGCGTACTGGCGCTGCTGCGGCGTCAGCGGCGTCTCCAGCAGCAGCGCGGTGGTGCCGAGGATGCCGTTCATCGGCGTGCGGATCTCGTGGCTGATCATGGCCAGGAACTGCGATTTCGCCAGGCTCGCCGCCTCGGCGGCGCTGCGCGCCTGCTCGAGCTCGCGCGCCTGCGCCTCGAGCGCCTCGGTCTTCTGCTCCAGGCGCGTGACCAGGCCGCGTGCCGCCTCGACCGCGCGGCGCGTGCGTGCACGCAGCCGCTCGCTGACCACCCCGGTGAAGGCGAGGTAGGTGCCCAGCAGGTACATGGTGGCGGCGATCGGGCCGCGCTCGGCCCACGCCAGCGGAGCGTCGAAGGCGCCGAGCCAGGCGCAGTAGCCCAGGTAGGCGGCGATCACCACATGGTTGAACCACAGTGCGCGGCGCAACCCGACGTTGGCCTGGTCGGCCACGCGCACCAGCAGGAAGTAGGCGAAGAACAGCCCGCCGCGCTCGAAGTGGTGCAGGTTGACCAGCCACACCAGCAGGTCGAGGTGGAACAGCAGCAGGCTGGTGTCGACCCGCCGCACGTGCCGGTGCGCCCAGATCGACCAGGCCCAGGCCAGCGCGGCGTAGCCGAAGTTCAGCGCGACCAGCACCTGCAGCGGGGGATGGGCCGGGACATCGTGCAGCCGGAGGTCCTGCACGATGGCCATCAGGCTCAGGATCACGAAGCCGCCGGTGCGGATCAGCGGGATCTCGCGCGTGTGCACGCGGCGTGCCGCGGCCGCCTTGCGGCGTGCCAGCTGCTCGGCATCCAGCGTGAACTCGGCGTCGATGTCGGGCGGCGGTACTGAACTTGCCACGTGCCCTCCCTGCGGCAGCCATTCTCCGCCGCCGCGCGGCCGCGCGCTACGGCAATCGGCCGACCACGCCCTGCACCAGCCAGTCCATCGTCGCGATCGCGGCGTCGTCGAGCGTGCCGGCCCCCAGCCGCACGCGGCCCTGCTGATCGCGCAGCGGGGCGTCGAAGGGCTGGCGCCGGCCGGCCAGCAGCGCGGCACGGCGCTCCTCCAGCCCGGCACGCAGCGCGGCGGGCAAGGCGGGGTCGAGCGCCTCGAGCTGCACCGTGCCGTCCCGCAGGCCGCCCCAGTAGGGCCGGTTCGACCAGCGGCCCGCCAGCACGCTGCGCGCCACGTCGGTGTAGCGGCCCTCCCAGTGGTGCGTCACCGCGGCGAGCTGGGCGTCCGGCGCGTAGCGGCGCATGTCGCTCTGGTAGGCGATCACCCGCACGCCCTTCTCGCGGAACGCCGCCTGCGCCGCCTGCGGCACGGCCGGGGAGCCGCTGTGGTTGGTCAGCACGTCGGCGCCCTGGTCGATCAGCGCCTGCGCAGCCTCGCGCTCACGCGCCGGGTCGAACCAGGTGTTGAGCCACAGCACGCGCAACTCGGCCTTCGGGTTGGCCTCGCGCAGGCCGAGCGCGAAGGCGTTGATGCCCTGCACCACCTCGGGCACCGGGAAGCCGGCCACGTAGCCGGCGATGCCCGAGCGACTGGTGCGTCCGGCCAGCCAGCCGGCCAGCCAGCGCGCCTCGTAGAAGCGCGCGTTGTACGTGGCGAGGTTGGGCGCGCTCTTGTAGCCGCCGGCGTGCTCGAACTTGACCTGCGGGAACTCGGCCGCGACGCGCAGGGCCGGCTCCAGGTAGCCGAAGCTGGTGGCGAAGATCAGGCCGTGGCCCTGGCGCGCCAGGTCGCGCAACACGCGTTCCGAATCGGCACCTTCGGCGACCGCCTCGACCACCGTGGTCTGCACCTGCGCGCCGAGCGCGCGCTGCAGCGCCCGGCGGCCGAGGTCGTGCTGGTAGGTCCAGCCGGCCTCGCCGACCGGGCTGACGTAGACGAAGCCGACCTTCAGCGGGGCGTCGGCGGCGATGGTGGGGGGGCTCGATGCAACGGCCAGCGCGAGCGCGCCGGCGCGCATGAGGTTTTTGAGCATGGTTGTCCTCGACATGGCTCCGGGGGTTGGAAACGACGAAGCGGCCGGGAGCACGGCCGCTTCGTGGGCTGGATTATGCGGGGTCGGTCAGCTGATCGCCCCAGGAGGTCACCAGCGCCTGCAGGGTCTGCGCGACCACGCGGCAGGCCGGTGCCAGCTTGCCGTGCCGGGGCAGTGCCAACGTGACGTGGCGGACCAGGTCGGGTCGCACCAGGCGGCTGGCCTGCAGCTGGCCGCGCCGCAGTTCGTCGGCGATCGAGTAGGGCCCGAGGAGCGAGTACAGCCCGGCCTGCTGCGCCACCAGCGCCTTCTGCACCGTCAGCGAATCCGCCTCGGCCACCGGATCGAGCTTGAAGCCCAGGCTGCGCGCGGTCTCGTCCAGCGCGTTGCGCCAGTGGCTCGGGCGGCGCGGCAGCACCAGGCGCGCTCCGGCCAGGCGGGCAAAGGGAATCGTCGGCTCGCGCGTCAGCGCATCGCCGGGTGCCGAAACCAGGAAGGTGTGCGCGACGCTGAGCAGGCGTTCCTCGCCGCCGCTCGGGCGCTGGAAGCGGAACAGCACCGCCAGGTCGACCGCGCCGCTGTCGAGCATCGTGTCCAGCTCGGCGCCCTGCGCCTCGGCGATGTCGAGCCGGATGCCCGGGTGCTCGGCCTGCAGGCGCTCGAACAGGCGTGTGGTCAGCGGATGGGCTGCGGAAGGAATGATGCCCAGCCGCACCACGCCCGTCAGTCGGCCCGCCTCCGAGCGCAGTTCCTCGGCCAGCCGCTCGGTTTCCTGCAACCAGGGCCGCAGGCGCGCCAGCGCGCGCGTGCCCAGCTCGGTCAGTGCCACGCCGCGGCCGGTGCGGCGGAACAGCTTACCGCCGCACTCGGCCTCGAACTCACTGATCTGGCGGCTGACGTGCGACTGCACGGTCCGGCGGCGTGCCGCCACCTTGCTCAGGCTGCCGGCCTCGGCCGCCTCGACGAACAGCCGGACGCTGGAGGGGTTCATGGGCGGGCTCCCCGTGATATGCCTGAAATGGCAAGTCTGAAAGCTCTGAATTCTATCTAGCCGCAGATCTGCTCGGTCCCTAAAGTGACCCTACCGCAGCCCGAAACCTCCCCCCACCGAAAGGACACTCCCATGAACGCCCCTGATCTGCGCGGCCTGGTTCCCGCTCCCATCACCCCCTTCACCCGCGACGGCGCGGTCGACTACGCGGCCATCCAGCGCCTCGGCTCCTGGCTCGCCAGCGTGCCCGGCGTCACCGGCCTGACCGTGCTCGGCCACGCCGGCGAAGGCACCTTCCTCGAGCGTGACGAACAGTTCAAAGTCATCGAGGCCTTCAAGGAATCGGTCGGCGGCCGCCTGCCGATCATTGCCGGCATCACGCTCGAAGGCACCCAGGTCGCGGCCGAGGAGGCCAAGCGTGCCGTCAAGGCCGGCGCCTCGGCCGGCCTGGTCTACCCCTCGCACGGCTGGCTGCGCTTCGGCTACCAGAAAGGCGCGCCGCAGGACCGCTACCGCGCCATCTACGAGGCCAGCGGCCTGCCGCTGATCCTGTTCCAGTACCCCGACGTGACCAAGGCCACCTACAGCCTGGAGACCATGCTCGACATCGCCGCGCAACCGGGCGTGTTCGCGATGAAGAACGGCGTGCGCAACATGAAGCGCTGGGACCGCGAGATCCCGGTGATCCGCAAGGAGCGTCCGAACCTGCAGGTCTTCACCTGCCACGACGAGTACCTGCTGCACACCATGTTCGACGTCGACGGCGCGCTGGTCGGTTACGGCGGCATCGCGCCCGAGCCGCTGATCGAGATGATCGCCGCGGGCAAGGCCAAGGACTACAAGAAGGCGCGCGAACTGCACGACCGCCTGCTGCCCGTCACCGCCAACGTCTACCACCGCGGCTCGCACATGGAAGGCTCGGTCGCGCTGAAGTGGGCGCTGGTGGCACGCGGCATCCTCGACCACGCCACGGTGCGCTCGCCGCTGCTGCCGCTGGCCGAGGGCGCCGAGCAGGAGATCGCCGAGGCGATGCGTGCAGCCGGCCTGGGCCGGGTGCGCTGAGCCCGACGCGGCCGATCACGACACCACCAGGAGACGACATGCGACTGCTCAGCACGCTGGCCGCGCTGCTGCTGTGCCCGGCCCTGCCGGCCGGCGCACAGGGCACGGCCAAGTTCCCCGAGCGCGACAAGACGCTGAAGATCGTCGTGCCCTTCGCGGCCGGCGGCGGGGTCGACAACGCGGCCCGGCTGCTCGGCGAACAGCTGCGCAAGCAGCTGGGGCTGACGGTGATCGTCGAGAACAAGGCCGGCGCGAGCGGCAGCATCGGCGGCAAGGCGGTGCAGACCGCCCCGGCCGACGGCTACACGCTGCTGTTCTCCGCCGCGACCCATGTGCTCGCGAAGCAGGTGCTGAGCAGCCCGCCCTACGACCCGCAGACCGACTTCGCGCCGGTGGCGCGGGTCGGCGAGGCGCCGCTGATGCTGGTGATCGCGCCGCAGCTGCCCGAGCGCAGCCTGGCCGAGGTGCTGGCGGCGGCCAAGGCCAAGCCCGAGAGCTGGATGGCGGCGATCCCCGCGGCCGGCGCGCCCAGCCACCTGGCCACGCTGCTGCTGGCCCAGCAAGGCGGCGTCAAGTTCAGCTACGTGCCCTACAAGGGCACGCAGCCGGCGCTCGTCGATGTCGGCGGCGGGCATGTCAACCTGCTGATGGACTCGATGATCTCGCTGCTGCCGCTGGCCAAGAGCGGCAAGGTGCGGCCGATCGCGATCACGTCGACGAAACGCAGCCCGCTCGCGCCCGAGGTGCCCACCGTGCAGGAGAGCGGGCTGGCGAAGTTCGCCTACACCTCGTGGTACGGCGTGTGGGCGCCGAAGGACACCCCGGCCGATCGCATCGCCACCCTGAACGGCGCGATCAACCAGGCCGTGACGGAACTCGGCCGCTCCGGCGCCTACGCGAGCCTGGGCATCGATCCCGTCAACGAGAGCGTCGAGCAGTTCCGGCGCTTCGTCGCCGCGGACGTGGCGCAAGGCGCCGAGCTGCTGAAGAACGCCGGCTACCGCCCCGAGTAGGCCGCCACCCGACACACCAAGGAGACCTTCCGATGAACACCGTTCTGGCGGCCGCGCTGGCCGGCCTGGGCGCGAGCGCGCTCGCCCAATCCTCCGTCACCCTGTCCGGCACGCTCGACGTGGCCGTGCGCCAGGTGCGCAACGACACGCTGGGCAGCATCAGCTCGCAGGTCAGCGGCTCCAACTCCACGAGCAAGCTGATCGTGCGCGGACAGGAAGACCTGGGCGGCGGCCTCGCCGCCGGCTTCTATCTCGACGGCACGCTCCTGGCCGACACCGGTGGCGCCGGCGCGGCGACACCCGCGGGCCAGTTCTGGGACCGCCGCTCGACCGTCGGCCTGACGCACGCACGCTTCGGCGAAGTGCGACTCGGGCGCGACTGGGTGCCCACGCACCTGGTGTGGAGCGGCTTCGATCCGTTCGCGACGCTGGGCATCGCGGGCGCCAACAGCTTCCGCTCCTTCGCCGGGTCGCGTGCGCTCGGCCAGGCCTTCGGCACGCTGCCGGACGCGCAGGCAGCCAACCCGACGCTGCGCGTCAGCAATGCAGCGGAGTACTTCCTGCCGGCGAACCTGGGCGGGGTCTACGGCCAGCTGATCGTGACGGCCGGCGAAGGCGGCGCGACCGCGGCCGGCTTCACGCGCGGCAACGGCTTCCGGCTCGGCTGGGCCGGCGCGGGATTCAACCTCGCCGCGGCACAGTTCACGACGCGCAACTCGACGGCCAACCGGTCGTTCAAGGACCAGGTGCTCGGGGCGTCCTACGACTTCGGCGTCGTGAAGCTGAGCCTCGCGCAGCGGCGCTGGGTGTTCGGCGCGGACAAGACCGTCAACACGCAACTCGGCGCGGTGATTCCGGTCGGGCCGGGCGTGGTCAAGCTGACCCACGTGCGCGCCGATCAGAAGGGCGTCGCGGACGCCAACGACGCCAGGCTGTTCGGTGCCGGCTACGTCTACAACCTGTCCAAGCGCAGTGCGCTGTACGGGCATGTCGCGCGCATCGACAACCAGGGGGGCGCGGCCTTCGCCATCGCCGGCGGACCGGCCACCAGCGGCAATCCGACCGCGCCGAACTACTTCGGCGGCAAGGCGTCGACAGGCCTCGAGTTCGGCCTGCGTCACGACTTCTGATCGGCATTGCGCCGCGCCATCCACGCGGCGTAGAAATCGACGAAGGCGCGCACCTTCGGCGGCGTGTGCCGGCCCGGCGCCCACACGGCGTGGATGCCGCCGCTGGGCAGCTGCCATTGCGGCAGCAGGCGCACCAGCGTGCCGGCGCGCACCCCGGCCTCGGCGTTGAACTGGTCCATCACGCTGATGCCGGCACCGGCCTCGACCAGCGCACGCAGCGAGAGCGAGGCGTCGCTGCGCAGCCGGCTGGCCATGCGCACCGTGCGGCGCTGGCCGCCGGGGGAGACGAAGGTCCAGGTGAGCGGGCTGCGCAACAGCGTCAGCGCGACCCAGTCGTGGCCGGCCAGGTCTTCCGGACGGCGTGGCGCGCCGCGGCGCGCCAGGTAGGCCGGCGCCGCCACCAGGTGCTGCTCGAAATCGCCCAGGCGCCGCGCGCGCAGCGTCGAGTCGCGCAGCCAGCCGATGCGCAGGGCCAGGTCGATGCCCTCGGCCACCAGGTCGACCACCCGGTCGCTGCTGCGCAGCTCGATCTGCAGCGCCGGATGCAGGGCCGCGAATTCGGCCACGGCCTTTGCCAGGGACAGGCTGGCGTACTCCGCGGTGCTGGCGATGCGCAGGCTGCCGGAGAGCCCGGCGCCGCGCGGCTGGCCCAGCGTGGCCAGTGCCGACTCCAGCTGGCGCAGCGGCGCCAGGCCCTCGCGCAGCAGCGCCTCGCCGGCCTCGGTGAGCGTGGTGCGGCGCGTGGTGCGCACGAACAGCCCGGCGCCGAGCCGGGCCTCGAGCCGGGCGACGTCCTGGCTGACACGCGCCTTGCTCGTGCCCAGGCGCTCGGCCGCCGCGGTGAAGCCGCCGGCCTCGGCCACCGCGGCCACGCTGCGCAGCGCGTTCAGGTCGACGGCGTGGCGGAAGGTCATGCCGAGATTGTCGTCGAAACGATGACAGTACGTTCCGATTGTGACGGTTGATCGTGCCAATGAAGGCCGCGAGGATGACACCCGTCCTGCATCCCCCACGAAGGAGTTCCCATGAACATCGCCCTGATCGGCGCCAGCGGCTTCATCGGCTCGGCGCTGCTGGCCGAAGCCCTGCAGCGCGGCCACCACGTGACCGCGCTGGTGACCCGCCCCGAGAAGATCGCCGCGCGCGAGCGCCTGGCGGTCGAGCGCGTCGACGTCAACGACGGTGCCGCGCTGGCAGCGCAGCTGCGCGGCAAGGACGCGGCGCTGAGCGCCTTCAGCGGCCATGCGCAGGCCGACGTGCGCGGCTACTACGTGGCCGGCATGCGCTCGGTCATCGCCGCCGCGAAGCAGGCCGGGCTGGCGCGCCTGCTGGTGGTGGGCGGCGCGGCGAGCCTGGAGATCGCGCCGGGCAGGATCCTGCTCGACTCGCCCGACTTCCCGGCCCAGTGGCACGGCACCGCCGCCGGTGCGCGCGACGTGCTGAACCTGCTGCGCGACGAGCCGACGCTCGACTGGACCATGCTCAGCCCGTCGGCCCACCTCGAGCCCGGGCCGCGCACCGGCCGCTTCCGCCTCGGCGGCGACCAGCTGCTGGTGGACGCGGACGGCCGCAGCCACATCTCGGTGGCCGACTACGCGGTGGCGATGCTCGACGAGCTGGAGCGGCCGGCGCATCGCCGGCGCCGCTTCACGGTGGGCTACTGACCCCGCCGGCGGGCAGGCCTATTTGAGAATGATTCTCATTTGATGCAGAATCCGTCGCATCCCGGACCGACGGAGTTCCGCATGCCCTGCCCCCTCCATGCGCTGGCCGACGAGCACGAACTGCCGTCCAGCGAAGCGGTGATCGCCGCCACGCTCGCCCTGATGACCGGCTACAGCCAGGCGCTGCAGGCCGAGCTGCACCCGCAGCAGCGCCTGCTGATGGGCGCCAAGATCGGCCGCAACCTCGAGCTGCTGGCCGGGCACCCGGCGCTCAGCGAAGGCTTCCAGCGCATCGCGCTGGGCCTGCAGGCGCGCTGGCAGCTGATGAGCGCGTGCACGCTGCAGGCCGAGCCGGCCGCGACGCCGGCCCGGATTCACTGAGCCGCGGCGGCGAAGGCCTCATCGAGCTGCGCGATCCAGCCGGCCTTGGCCGCGTCGTCGGCAAAGCTCGCCTCGAAGCTGTTGCGCGCCAGCACGTAGGCCTCGCGCGCGCCGAGCTGCGGCAACGCCGCGAAGGTCTCGACGAAGTTCTGGTTGATGTAGCCGCCGAAGTAGGCCGGGTCGTCCGAGTTCACGGTCGCCTTCAGCCCGGCCGCCAGCAGCGCGGGCAGCTGGTGCTCGGCCATGGTCTTGTAGACGCACAGCCTGACGTTGGACAGCGGGCACACCGTCAGCGGGATGCCCTCCCTGGCCAGGCGCGCCATCAGCGCCGGGTCCTCGATGCTGCGCACGCCGTGGTCGATGCGCTCGACCTCGAGCATGTCGAGCGCGCTGCGGATGTACTCCGGTGGGCCCTCCTCGCCCGCATGCGCCACCACGTGCAGCCCCGCGGCGCGGGCGCGGTCGAACACACGCACGAACTTCTCCGGCGGGTGGCCGCGCTCGCTGCTGTCCAGACCGACGCCGATGAAATGGTGCCGGTACGGCAGCGCGGCCTCGAGCGTGGCGAGCGCCTCGTCCTCGCTCAGGTGGCGCAGGAAACACAGGATCAGCTTCGCGCTGATGCGCAGCTCCTGGTGTGCGCGCCGGCAGGCATGGTCCAGGCCCTTGATCACCGTCTCGATCGGCACGCCGCGCGCGGTGTGGGTCTGCGGGTCGAAGAAGATCTCGGCGTGCAGCACGTTGTCGGCCGCGGCGCGCTGCAGGTAGGCCCAGGCCAGGTCGAAGAAGTCCTCTTCCTTCAGCAGCACGCTGGCGCCGGCGTAGTAGATGTCGAGAAAGCTCTGCAGGTCGGTGAAGGCGTAGGCCGCTCGCAGCGCCTCCACGCTCGGGTAGGCGAGCGCCACGCCGTTGCGCTGCGCGAGCCGGAAGATCAGCTCGGGCTCGAGCGAGCCCTCGACGTGCATGTGCAGCTCGGCCTTGGGCATGGCGCGCAGCAAGGCGGGCAGGCAATCGCGCGGAATGCGATCGAAGGCGGTGAACGTCATGGCGTCACTCCGAAGGTGATGGCTCGTTCCTTTAAGTATCGGCGGTAGGCGGCCGAGCTGCGGTCGGCGGCGCAATGCACTTCACCGGACAGGGGCAGCCGCTTCGGCCGCTGGGACTCCAGCACCGGCTGGTCCTGCGTGAAGATGGTGTGCTGGAAGGCGGTGATCTCGGCGTCGCTGGAGTCGAAGTCGGTCAGCGCCATGCGGAACCAGACGCGGCTCGACTCCTCGTCGACCGGGCTGACGAACAGCGCGATGTCGTCG
Organism: Piscinibacter defluvii; assembly: GCF_004011805.1. Lineage (GTDB taxonomy): Bacteria > Pseudomonadota > Gammaproteobacteria > Burkholderiales > Burkholderiaceae_C > Piscinibacter > Piscinibacter defluvii. Next base: position 224,259 of record NZ_RCHJ01000015.1, on the reverse strand, counting down.
CGGTAGCCGCCCTGCCTCTCGGGCAGCTTGGTCAGCAGCGCGGCGTAGGGCGCGAGCAGTTCGTAGCGATACTCGACCCACGAGCCCTCGGTCGAGAGCCGGTTGCTCTTGGGCTGCCAGGCGCGGCAACCGGTGGCGACGAAACCGGTGGGCGTCGGCTCGGTGCGGTAGTCGTCCAGCGCGACATGCGCGCGGTCGCCCAGCCAGCCCTCGTGCACGAAGCCGAAATGGGCCAGGTCGAGGAAGTTCTCGACGATGCGCGGCGCGCTGGTCGCCACGTCGTACGGGCCGACGTTGAGCTTGCGGAGTTTCGGGTCGCTCTCCGCGTCCAGGCGCGGCAGCGGCGCGCCGGCTTCGAGCTGCAGCCACAGCAGGCCGTGTGCCTCGACCACTCCGAGGGTCGCCAGGCCATGCGACGCCGGCGGCGCGAAGCTCGGCAGCGCGGGGATGTGCACGCAGCGCCCGCTGCCCTCGAAGCGCCAGCCGTGATACGGGCACTCGAGCTGCCCGTCGCAGATGCGGCCCAGCGACAGCCGGGTGCCGCGGTGCGGGCAGCGGTCCGGCGCGGCGCGGGGCGTGCCGCCCGCATCGCGCCAGAGCACGATGTCGTCGCCGAGCAGGCGCACGGCGACGGGCGCATCGCCCAGGACCCGCGCGTCGAGCACGGGATGAGCGACGCGCCGCTCCACCATCACTTGTCGCCCGGCACCTTGCCTTCGACGCCCTTGACGTAGAACTTGATGCCGCCGAGCCACTTGTCGTCGGCGACCTCGTCCTTCTTCAGCACTTCCTTGCCGTCCTGGCCGACGATCGGGCCCTTCCAGATCGCGAAGCTGCCGTCCTTCAGGCCGGCCTTGACGGTCTCGACCTTGGTCTTGATCTCGGCGGGCACCTTGTCGGAGATCGAAACGATGTCGATCGTCCCTTCCTTGACGCCCCACCACGAGGCCTCGTTGCCCTTCCAGGTGCCTTCGAGCGCGTCCTTCGTGGCCTTGATGTAGTACGGGCCCCAGTTGATGATCGCCGAGGCCAGGTGCGCCTCGGGCGAGTAGGCGCTCATGTCGCTGTCCCAGCCGAAGGCGTACTTCTTGGCCTTGCCGGCGGTCTGCAGCACGGCCGACGAATCGGTGTTCTGGAACAGCACGTCGGCGCCGCCGTTGATCAGCGACTGCGCGGCCTCGGTCTCCTTGGGCGGGTTGAACCACTCGTTGACCCAGACCACCTTGGTCTTGATCTTCGGGTTCACGCTCTGCGCGCCGAGGGTGAAGCTGTTGATGTTGCGGATCACCTCGGGAATCGGGATCGAGCCGACCACGCCCAGCGTGTTGGACTTCGTCATGCCGCCGGCGATGATGCCGGCCATGTACGCGCCCTCGTAGGTGCGGCTGTCGTAGGTGCGCATGTTCTCGGCCTGCTTGTAGCCGGTGGCATGCTCGAACTTCACGTCCTTCAGGTCGGCCGCGACCTTGAGCATCGGCTCCATGTAGCCGAAGGTGGTGCCGAAGATCAGCTTGTTGCCCTGGCCGGCCATGTCGCGGAACACACGCTCGGCGTCGGCCGCCTCGGGCACCTTCTCGACGAAGCTGGTGATCACCTTGTCGCCGAACTCCTTCTCGACCGCCTTGCGGCCGTTGTCGTGCGCGAAGGTCCAGCCGCCGTCGCCCACCGGGCCGACGTAGGCGAAGGCGATCTTCAGCGGCTCGGGCTTGGCGGGGGCGGCGGCGCTCGCGGGGGCCTCGGCCACCGGTGCCGGCGCGGCAGCCGGTGCCGGCTCCTCCTTCTTGCCGCAACCGGCCAGGGCGGCCAGCGCGGCCAGCGAGGACCAGCCGGCCAGCTTCAGCAGCGAGCGCTTCGAATCGAGAGTCATGAAACCTCCGAGGGAATGGTCTGGGGGTGGTATCGGGAAACGCGGATTATCCGGTGCGTCACGAGCCCGGGAAGAAGGGCTTGCCGATCGACGCGGGCATGTTGACCTTGATGAAATTGGCGTTGCGCGAGATCAGCACCAGCACGACGATGGTCGCGACATAGGGCAGCATGGTCAGGAACTGGCTCGGCACCTGCACGCCCTCGCCCTGCAGGTGGAATTGCAGCATGGTGACGCCGCCGAACAGGTAGGCACCGAGCAAGACACGTGCCGGTCGCCAGGTGGCGAAGGTGGTGAGCGCGAGCGCGATCCAGCCCTTGCCGGCGATCATGCCCTCGACCCACAGCGGCGTGTAGATCACCGAGATGTAGGCCCCGGCGACACCGCACAGCGCCCCGCCCACCACCACCGCCAGCAGGCGGATGCGGCGCACCGGGTAGCCGAGTGCGTGGGCCGATTCGGGCGACTCGCCGACCGCGCGCAGCACCAGCCCGGCGCGGGAGCGGTACAGGAACCACGCCAGCCCGAGCGTCAGCGCGACGGCGAAGTACACCATCGGATGCTGCTTGAACACGGCCGGCCCGACGAACGGGATGTCGGCCAGGAACGGGATCTCGAAATGCGGCCGCTCGGACAGCTTCTCCTGCGTGTAGGCGATGCCCGCGAAGGCCGAGAAGCCGGCCCCGAACAGGCTCAGGGCCAGGCCGGTGGCGTACTGGTTGGTGTTCAGCCAGATCACCAGCACGCCGAAGGCCGCGGCCATCAGCGCGCCGGCCAGCGCGCCGGCGCCGAAGGCGAGCCAGTCGTTGCCGGTGTGCACCGCGGTGGCGAAACCGGCGATCGCGGCCACCAGCATCATGCCTTCGGCCCCGAGGTTGACGATGCCGGCACGTTCGTTGATCAGGAGGCCGAGCGCGGCGATCGCCAGCACGGTGCCGGCGTTGAAGGTGGCGGCCAGGAGCAATGCGAAGGCGTCCATCTCAGGCCTCCTTCGTGGTCGTGTTCACCACGGCCGCTTTCGCCGCCGGCACGTGCGCCGTCTTCCAGCGGATGCGGTAGTGGATCAGGGTGTCGCAGGCCAGCAGCGTGAACAGCAGCAGCCCCTGGAACACGCCGGTCAGCGACTTGGGCAGCCCGAGGCGCGACTGCGCCAGTTCGCCGCCGATGTAGAACATGCTCATCAGGACGGCGGAGAACACGATGCCCAGCGGATGCAGCCGACCGACGAAGGCCACGATGATGGCGGCGAACCCGTACCCCGCCGGCACGTGCGGCGTCAGCTGGCCGAGCGGTCCGGCGGCCTCGAGCCCACCGGCCAGCCCGGCCATGCCGCCCGAGAGCAGCAGCGCCGTCCACAGCGCCTTGCGCGACGAGAAGCCGGCGTAGCGTGCCGCCGCCGGCGCGAGACCGCCCACCTGCAGCTGGAAGCCGGCGTAGGTGCGGAACAGCAGCACCCAGAACGCGGCGACCAGGCCGAGCGCGAGCAGCAGGCCGATGTTGACGCGGAAGCCCTGCATCAGCTTGGGCACCTGCGTGCTCTTCAGGAAGGTGATGGTCTGCGGGAAGTTGTAGCCGGCCGGGTCCTTCCAGGGCCCGTAGACGAGGTAGCCGAGCACCATGTCGGCCACGTACACGAGCATCAGGCTGACCAGGATCTCGCTGGCGTTGAAGCGGTCGCGCAGCAGTGCCACGATGCCGGCCCACACCATGCCGCCCAGCACGCCGGCCAGCAGCACCGGCACGACGATCCAGCGCCCGGTGTCGGGCGTGGCCTGCATGGCCACACCGCTCGCGAAGATCGCCCCGAGGATGAACTGGCCCTCGGCGCCGATGTTCCACACGTTCGAGCGGAAGCACACCGCCAGGCCGAGCGCGATCAGCAGCAGCGGCGTGGCCTTCATCGCCAGCTCGGAGAGCGCGTACAGGCTCTTGACCGGCTCGACGAAAAACACCTGCAGGCCGCGCACCGGGTCCTTGCCGAGTGCGACGAACAGGATGGTGCCGATCACGACCGTGATCGCCAGCGCCAGCAGCGGCGAGGCGATGGACATGAACTTCGACGCTTCCGGGCGGGCTTCAAGCTTCAGCATGGAGCGCCTCCTTGTTCCAGAGACCACTCATCCACTCGCCGATCATCTCGATGGTGGCCTTCGAGGTGGCAATGCTGGGCGACACCCGGCCCTGCGCGATGACCACCAGCCGGTCGCAGATCTCGAACAGCTCGTCGAGCTCCTCGCTGACCACCAGCACGGCGCAGCCGGCGTCGCGCAGCTTCAGCAGCTCGCCGCGGATCTGCGCCGCGGCGCCGACATCCACGCCCCAGGTGGGCTGCGAGACGATCAGCAGCTTCGGGTTGGCATCGATCTCGCGACCGACGATGAACTTCTGCAGGTTGCCGCCCGAGAGCGACTTCGCAGCCGCCTCCGGCCCGCCGGCCTTGACGTTGAAGCGGCGGATCAGGTCCTCCGCGAGCTTCTTCACCTCGCCGGTGCGGATCCAGCCGCTGCGGTCCACCGTGCCGGTGCGCGTCAGCAGCGTGTTCTGCGCCAGCGAGAGCGTGGGCACCGCACCGCGGCCCAGGCGCTCCTCGGGCACGAAGTGCAGCCCTTCCTTGCGCCGGCGGCGCGGCGAGTCGTGCGCGATGTCCTGGCCGAACAGCGTGATCGAGCCGGCCGGCGCGCGCAGGTCCTCGCCCGAGAGCGCAGCCATCAGCTCCTGCTGGCCGTTGCCGGAGACGCCGGCGATGCCGACGATCTCGCCGGCGCGCACCTCGAAGCCGATGTCCGTCAGCGCGGTGGCGAACGGGTCGGCCTTGGGCACCGACAGGCCCTTCACTGCCAGCACCGTGCCGCCGAGCTTCGCCTGGATGTGCTGCAGCGAGGGCGGCTCGGCGCCGATCATCAGGCGCGACAGGCTGGCGTTGGTCTCCTGCGTCGGGTCGACCTCGCCGGTGACCTTGCCGCCGCGCAGCACCGTGCAGTGGTGGCACAGCGCGCGGATCTCGTCGAGCTTGTGGCTGATGTAGAGGATCGAGCAGCCCTCGTCGGCGAGTTGTCGCAGCGTGACGAACAGCGTCTCCACGGCCTGCGGCGTCAGCACCGAGGTCGGCTCGTCGAGGATCAGCAGCTTGGGATTGGTAAGCAGCGCGCGCACGATCTCCACGCGCTGGCGCTCGCCCACCGAGAGCGTGTGCACCGGGCGCGCCGGGTCGACGTCCAGCCCGTAGCTCTTGGCCACCTGGCCGATGCGCGCCGTCACGTCCGCGAGCGAGAGGCTCTTGTCCAGGCCGAGCCAGACGTTCTCGGCCGCGGTCAGCGTGTCGAACAGCGAGAAGTGCTGGTAGACCATGCTGATGCCGAGCTGGCGGGCCTGCGCCGGCGAGGCGATCTCGACCTTCTGGCCGTTCCAGCGGATCTCGCCCTCGTCGGGGCGGACCGCGCCGTAGATCATCTTCATCATGGTCGACTTGCCCGCGCCGTTCTCGCCCAGCACGGCGTGGATCTCGCCGGGCTTGACGCGCAGGTTGACGCGGTCGTTGGCCTTGACGGCCGGGTACTGCTTGCTGATGTCGACCAGCTCGAGGCGCAGCATGTCTCCTCCTTCGTCTGCCGGGCGCGACCTGGTGCCGCGCGACCGGCATGGTGCCCCAGTCTAGAAGTGGTACTCGGCGCGGATCATCGGGGTCTTCGCGAAGGCACCGTCGCCGGCCGGGCCCTGGTGGTCGTTGCCGAACTTGTTGCGCCAGTACTGGTACTCCAGGCCGACCTTGAACTTGCCCTTGCTGCCCCAGGCCGAGCTCACGTCGTACATGAGCTGCATGTCGATGTTGGTCTCGGGCTTGGTGCCGCCGCCGAACTCGTTGCTGCCCTTGGAGGCGATCCAGTTCATGAAGCCCTCGAACGACAGCCCGGTGCTGCCGATCGGGATGCCCCAGGCGGCGTTCAGCATCGGGTGCGTCTTGTACGTGTAGCGCGACACGCCGGTGTTGGTGAAGGTGTTGTAGGGCGCGTTGCTTTCCTCCAGCAGCAGCAGGCTGAGGTTCAGGAAGCCCGGCACGTCGACGAACACCGTCGGGCCGAGCACCAGCATGCGCTTGCGCGAGTTGTAGCCGGCGTGGTTCTTCGCGTTCGCGTCGAAGCCGAAGGTCAGCCCGGCACCGCGGATCGGGCCGAACGCGATCGGGCTGCCGGTGAGCTTGCCGAAGTCCAGCGTGTGGCGGTAGACGATGTAGACCTCCTGCGCGCCGGCGCTCGAGCCGGCGCCGCCGGGGTCCTTCGAGTCGGACAGCAGCAGGTCGGCATTGAAGAAGTTGGTGCCCCAGGCGTAGCCGCTGACGTGGTTCAGGTTGACGATGCTCTTCTTGATGTCGTTCGGGTTGAACGGCTCGGCGAACTTGGTGCCGTAGCGGTAGCCGATGGAGGTGTCGCTCCAATCGGCGGCAGCCGCGGTGCCGCCGAGCAGCGCGAGCGCAACGGCGCCCGCCATGGAAGAGAGCTTGCTCATGGTCGTGTCCTCTTGGTGTGTGGGAAGGGGTGACGGATACCGGCGGGGGTGGTCCGCAAGTTCCGTGCCCTCGGCGGCTCAATGCCCGCCGACGTAGATGAACTTGAACAGGAACACGCCGGCGATCAGCCACACCATCGGATGCACCTCGCGGGCGCGCCCGGTGCACCCCTTCAGCACCGCGTAGGTGATGAAGCCGAAGGCTAGGCCGTTGGCGATCGAGTAGGTGAAGGGCATGGCCAGGGCGCAGACGGCCGCCGGGATGACCTCGGTGCTCTCGTCCCAGTCGAGCTCGGTCAGCTCGCGCAGCATCAGGCAGGAGACGAAGAACAGCGCCGGCGCGGTGGCATAGGCCGGCACGGAGCCCGCGAGCGGCGAGATCGCCAGGCAGGCCAGGAACAGCACCGCCACGGTGACGGCGGTGAGCCCGGTGCGGCCGCCGGCCTGCACGCCGGCCGCGCTCTCGATGTAGGCGGTGGTGCTGGAGGTGCCCAGCAGCGAGCCGGCGAAGATGGCGCCGCTGTCGGCCAGCAGCGCCTTGTTCATGCGGTCCATCTTGCCTTCCTTCAGCAGCCCGGCGCGCTTGGCCACGCCCATCAGCGTGCCGGTCGCGTCGAACAGCTCGACCAGGAAGAAGACCAGCACCACATTGAGGATGCCGACCGAGAGCGCGCCGCTGATGTCGAGCTCGAGGAAGGTGGGCGCGATCGAGGGCGGCGCGGAGAACACGCCGCCGAAGGTGTTGCCGCCGAAGAAGAAGGACAGCACCGTCACCGCCAGGATGCCGACCAGGATCGCGCCGGGCACACGCAGCCGGTCGAGCACGACGATCAGGAAGAAGCCGAGCACCGCCAGCACCACCGTGGGCGAGTGCAGGTCGCCCAGCGTCACGTAGGTGGCCGGCGAGGCCGCGACGATGCCGGCGCTCTTGAGCGAGATGATCGCCAGGAACAGCCCGATGCCCACCGTGATCGCGCTGCGCAGCGTGTGCGGGATGCCGCGGATGATCAGCTCGCGCAGGCGGAACAGCGTCACCGCGAGGAACAGGCAGCCCGAGATGAACACCGCGCCGAGCGCCACCTGCCAGGAAAAGCCCATGCCCTTGACGACGACGTAGGCGAAGTAGGCGTTCAGCCCCATGCCCGGCGCCAGCGCGATCGGGTAGTTGGCGAACAGGCCCATGATCAGCGTGCCCAGCGCCGCGATCAGGCAGGTGGCGACGAACACCGCATCGCGCGGCATGCCGGCGTCACCGAGGATGGCCGGGTTGACGAAGACGATGTAGGCCATCGTCAGGAAGGTGGTCAGGCCGGCCACCAGTTCGGTGCGGACGGTCGTGCCGTGTTCTTCGAGCTTGAAGAACTTCTCGAGTGCTTGCACGCTTGTCTCCTGTGCATGGGTCGTGATGAGGGCGCCGTCTGATGCGGCGCTCCGGGTTCGGCCGGGCGGCCGGTCAGGGCACGCCGGTGGGCGGGCGGCGGTAGCGTTCGACGCCGGCCACGCGCGTCGAGACCAGGTTGCTGCGATCGGCCAGCGTCGCCCAGGCGAACAGCTTCTCGTGCAGGCCCCGCGCCACCGCCAGGCGGCGCGCGGCCACGGGCTCGCTGGCCCAGTCCCAGACGCAGACGTCGGCCAGCCGGCCGGGCTCGAGGGAGCCAATCTCGGCGTCGAGCCCGAGCGCGCGGGCTCCGCCGCGCGTGGCGGCGTACAGGCCCTTCCAGGCCGTCAGCCGCTCGCCCGACAGCGCCTGGATCTTGTAGGCGTCGCGCAGCGTCGCAAGCATGGAGAGGTCGGTGCCGCCACCCACGTCGCTGGCCAGGCTGACGGCCGCGCCGCCGGCCTCGGCGTCGCGCCAGCGGAACAGCCCGCTGCCGAGGAACAGGTTGGACGAGGGGCTGTGCGCGATCTGCGCGCCGGCGTCACGCAGCGCGGCGCGGTCTTCGTCGTCGAGCCAGATGCCGTGCGCCAGCACGCTGCGCGGGTGCAGCAGCCCGGCGCGGGCGTAGACGTCGAGGTAGCTGCGTGCATCGGGGAACAGCTCGCGCACCCACTGCACCTCGGCGCGGTTCTCGGCCACGTGGGTCTGCATGTAGAGCGTCGGGTCGGCGCTGCAGAGTGCGCCGGCCATCGCCAGTTGCGCTGTAGTGCTGGTCGGCGCGAAGCGCACGGTCACCGCATAGGCCAGGCGCGCCTTGCCGTGCCAGCGCGCGATCAGGTCGAGGCAGTCGCGCTCGGCGCCGGCGACATCGTCGCGCAGGCCGTCCGGCGCGTTGCGGTCCATCAGCACCTTCCCGGCGATCACGCGCATGCCGCGCTGCTCGGCGGCCGCGAACAGGCGGTCGGCCGAGACCTTGTGCACCGTCGGGAACACCACCGCCGCGGTGGTGCCGCGGGCCAGCAGCGCGTCGAGGAAGACCGCCGCGCCCTGCTCGGCCACGCCGGCGTCGGCATAGCGCCGCTCGGCCGGGAAGGTGTAGGTCTCGAGCCAGTCGAGCAGCTCGGTGCCGTAGCTGCCGATCACGTCCAGCTGCGGGCTGTGCACATGGGTATCGATGAAACCCGGCAGGATCAGCCGCCCGGCCTGGTCGTCGCGCACCCACTCGGGGCCGGGCGCTTCGGCCTGCACCGCGACGATGCGGCCGTCGTCCACCAGCAGCCAGTGGCCGGGGCGGAAGCGCACCGCGGGCGACTCGGTGTCGCCCCAGGCCGGCTCGGCGGTGAAATCGAGCAGGTCGCCTCGGAGTGCCAGCTTCATGACGCCGCCTCCGCGCGGCCGCGCCGCAGCATGCCGTGCGTGCCGAGGTTGCGCGCCACGTCGCGCACCTGCTCGCGCAGCCAGCGGTTGGCCGCGGACGCATGGGTCACGTCGTGCCAGAGCTGGTAGTAGGTCAGCGGCGGGAAGGCGACGGGGCAGCGCACGATGCGCACCGGCAGGGTGTCGACGTAGCGGCTGCAGAACAGCCGCCCGGTGGTCAGCACCAGCAGGCTCTGTGCCACCATCAGCGGGATCAGGCTGAAGTGCGCGCTGCGCACCACGATGTCGCGCGTCACGCCCTGCGAGGCGAGGTGTTCGTCGATGACGCCCGGCGCGCCGCCGCTGGCCTTGGCGTGCAGCGGGGTCGGCGCGACGTGCTCGCTCGCGAGATACCGCTCGGCCGTCCAGCTGCGCGCGCTCATGCGCGCCGCCGGGTGCTGCTCGCCGACCAGGCAGACGATCTCGTCGGACAGCAGCTTGCCCAGGTGCAGTTCGCCCGGCGGCTCGAGCCAGTTGCCGATCACCAGGTCCACCGCGCCCTGCGCCAGGCCGCGCCGGTAGTCGAACTCGCCCGACAGCGGCAGCAGTTCCAATCGCACGCCGGGCGCGGCGCGCTTCAGGTGCGCCACCAGCTCGGGCAGGAACAGCGGGTCGAGGTAGTCGCTCGCGGCGATGCGGAAGGTCAGGGTGCTCGCCAGCGGCTCGAAGCCGCGCTGCGGCGCATGCGCGCCGAACAGGCGCTGCACGTCCTGCAGCACGCGGTTGGCCGGGTCCAGGAGTTGCAGCGCGGTCTCGGTGGGCACCATGCCGTTGCCGGCGCGTACCAGCAGCGGGTCGCCCGTCAGCGTGCGCAGCCGCTTGAGCTGGGCGCTGACGGCCGGCTGCGAGCTGTGCAGCTTCATGGCGGCCCGCGAGACACTGCGTTCGGTGATCAAGGTCTGCAACACCCGGATGAGATGGAGCTCGATCTTGTCCAAAGCCAAAGGCTGCGCCATAAGGCATCTCCCATAACCGATATGAGAAATCCCGTATACCACTTCCGCCGGATCGGCGTAACTTGCGGCTTCTTCGCACGCCGCTGAACCCGCCATGAGCACACGCCCCATCCGCTTCTTCCACCGTGGCCAGATCGTCGAAGTGGCCGACGCCGCGCCGACCCGCTCGGTGCTCGACTGGCTGCGCGAGGACGCGCACTGCACCGGCACCAAGGAAGGCTGCAACGAGGGCGACTGCGGCGCCTGCACCGTGGTGCTCGGCGAACTCGACGTCGACGGCCGGCTCGCGCTGGCCACCACCAACGCCTGCATCCAGTTCCTGCCCACGCTCGACGGCAAGGCCCTCTTCACCGTCGAGGACCTGAAGTCGCCGCAGGGCGCGCTGCACCCGGTGCAGCAGGCGCTGGTGGACTGCCACGGCTCGCAGTGCGGCTTCTGCACGCCGGGTTTCGCGATGTCGATGTGGCACGTCTACCAGCAGCACCAGCCCTGCGGCACGCAGGCCACGCGCGCCGAGATGGCCGACGCGCTGTCGGGCAACCTGTGTCGCTGCACCGGCTACCGGCCCATCCTCGATGCCGGCGAGCGCATGTTCGAGCTGCCGGCCGCCGCGTTCGACCCCGCCCCGGTGGTGGCGGCGCTGCAGTCGCTGCACCAGCCGATGAGCTTCGCCTACGACCAGGGCGCCGGCTACCACGCGCCGCGCACGCTCGACGAACTGGCGGCGCTGCGCGAGCGCCTGCCGCAGGCGCGCCTGCTGGCCGGCTCGACCGACATCGGCCTGTGGGTCAACAAGCAGTTCAAGGACGTCGGCACGCTGATCTACGTCGGCGAGGTGGCCGAGATGAAGGCCATCGAGCCGCGCGACGGCGGGCTGTGGATCGGCGCGGCCGCCTCGCTCGAGGCCGCCTGGGGCGCGCTCGCGCAGCGCCACCCGTCGCTCACCGAGGTGTGGCGGCGCTTCGCCTCGCCGCCGGTGCGCCACGCCGGCACGATGGGCGGCAACGTCGCCAACGGTTCGCCGATCGGCGACTCGGCGCCGGTGCTGATGGCGCTGGACGCGCTGATCGAGCTGCGCCGCGGCGAGCGGGTGCGCCGCCTGCCGCTGACCGACTTCTACGTCGACTACATGAAGAACCGGCTCGAGCCGGGCGAGTTCGTGCAGGCGCTCTGGTTGCCCGAGCTGCCGGCGTCGCGCCAGGTGCGCGCCTACAAGATCAGCAAGCGTTTCGACTGCGACATCTCGGCGCTGCTGCTGGCGGCGTCGATCGAGCTCGACGGCGACAGCGTGAAGGCCATCCGCCTCGCCTATGGCGGCATGGCCGCGATCGTCAAGCGCGCTGCCGCGGCCGAGGCCGCGCTGCTCGGGAAGCCCTGGACCGAGGCGAACGTCGCCGCCGCGATGCAGGCGCTGGCGCAGGACTTCAAGCCCCTGACCGACATGCGGGCCAGCGCCGCCTACCGCGCGCAGGCGGCGCAGAATCTGCTGCAGCGCTTCTGGCTCGAGACCCGGCGCGACGCGCCGCTGGCGGCCGCGCAGGTCAACGTCTTCGTCGCTGCCTGAGGAAGGAGACCGCCGTGAACAAGCCCCTTCCCGCCGCCCTGCTCGACCCGCAGCTGCAACCCGCCGAGGAGGCCGCGCACCGCGCCGGCGCGCGCGTGGGCATCAGCCGCCCGCACGAATCGGCCCACCTGCACGTGGCCGGCGAGGCCGCCTACATCGACGACCTGCCGGAGCTCGCCGGCACGCTGCACTGCGCGCTCGGCCTGTCGCCGGTGGCGCATGGCCGCATCCGGGCGATGGCGCTGGAGAAGATCCGCGCGCTGCCGGGCGTCGTCGCGGTGCTGAGCGCCGCCGACATCCCCGGCACGAACGACTGCGGCTCGATCGTGCACGACGAGCCCATCCTCAGCGACGGCGAGCTGCGCTACCTCGGCCAGCCCGTGTTCGCGGTGATCGCCAGGACACGCGACGCCGCCCGCCGCGCCGCCGCGAAGGCGAAGGACGTGCTCGAGGTCGAGCCCCTGCCGCCGGTGCTGACCCCGCGCGACGCGCACGCGAAGCAGCAGTACGTGCTGCCGGCTATGCACCTCGAGCGCGCGACCAACGGCGGCGCACGCGCCGCGATAGCCGCCGCGCCGCGCAGGCTCAAGGGCAGCTTCGACGTCGGCGGCCAGGAGCAGTTCTACCTGGAAGGCCAGATCAGCTACGCCGTCCCGCTCGAGAACGACGGCCTGCTGGTGCACTGCTCGACGCAGCACCCGAGCGAGATGCAGCACCTCGTGGCGCACGCGCTCGGCCTGTCCGCCCACCACGTGCAGGTGCAGTGCCGGCGCATGGGCGGGGGCTTCGGCGGCAAGGAGTCGCAGTCGGCGCCGTTCGCCTGCATCGCCGCCGTCGCGGCGCGGAAGCTGAACCGCCCGGTCAAGCTGCGCCTGGACCGCGACGACGACTTCCTGATCACCGGCCGGCGCCACTGCTTCTGGTACGAGTACGAGGTCGGCTACGACGACGACGGCCGCATCCTCGGCGCCGAGGTGACGATGGTCTCGCGCGCCGGCCACTCGGCCGACCTGTCCGGCCCGGTGATGACGCGTGCGCTGTGCCACTTCGACAACGCCTACTGGCTGCCCGACGTGGCCATGCACGGCTACTCCGGCAAGACCAACACGCAGAGCAACACCGCCTTCCGCGGCTTCGGCGGGCCGCAGGGCGCGATCGCGATCGAGAACATCGTCGACTCGATCGCCCGCACGCTCGGCAAGGATGCGCTGGACGTGCGCAAGCTGAACTTCTATGGCCAGGGCCAGCGCACGCCGTACGAGCAGCCGGTGGTCGACAACGTGATCCACGAGCTGGTCGGCGAGCTCGAGGCCACCAGCCAGTACCGCGAGCGCCGCGCCGCCATCGCCGCGTTCAACGCGACGAGCCCGGTGCTCAAGCGCGGCCTGGCACTGACGCCGGTGAAGTTCGGCATCTCCTTCAACGTCAAGCATTTCAACCAGGCCGGCGCGCTGGTGCATGTCTACAACGACGGCTCGATCCTGGTGAACCACGGCGGCACCGAGATGGGCCAGGGCCTGAACACCAAGGTGGCGCAGGTGGTGGCGCACGAGCTCGGCGTGCACTTCGAACGCGTGCGCGTGACGGCCACCGACACCCAGAAGGTGGCCAACACCTCGGCCACGGCCGCCTCGACCGGCAGCGACCTGAACGGCAAGGCGGCGCAGGACGCCGCGCGCCAGATCCGCGAGCGCCTGGCCGCCTGCATCGCGGCACACCATGGCGGCGAGGCATCGGCGGTGCGCTTCGCCAACGACTTCGTCGAGGTGGCGGGCAAGCGGCTGCCCTTCTCGGCCGTGGTGGCGCAGGCCTACGTCGACCGGGTGCAGCTCTGGTCCGACGGCTTCTACGCCACGCCCGGGCTGAGCTGGGACCGCGAGAAGCTCAAGGGCCGGCCCTTCTACTACTACGCCTACGGCGCGGCGGTCAGCGAGGTGGTGGTGGACACGCTGACCGGCGAATGGAAGCTGCTGCGCGCCGACCTGCTGCACGACGTGGGCAAGTCGCTGAATCCGGCGGTGGACATCGGCCAGGTCGAGGGCGCGTTCATCCAGGGCATGGGCTGGCTGACGATGGAAGAACTCGTCTGGCACCCGCAGAGCGGGCTGCTGACCACGCACGCGCCGAGCACCTACAAGATCCCGACCGCGAACGACTGCCCGGCGCAGTTCACCACGCGGCTGTTCGAGAACACCAACGTCGAGGACAGCATCCACCGCAGCAAGGCGGTCGGCGAGCCGCCGCTGCTACTGCCCTTCTCGGTGTTCTACGCGATCCGCGATGCGGTCTCGGCGGTGGGCGGGCACCGGGTCGATCCGCCGCTGTCGGCACCGGCGACGAGCGAATCGATCCTGCGCGCGATCACCGCGGTGAAGGCGGGCTGAGCATGGACCCCTTGCGCCGCACCGCAACGCAATGGCTGGCCGGGGGCGAGCCGGCGGTTCTGGTCGAAGTGACCCGGGCACTCGGCTCGGCCCCGCGCGAGGCCGGTACGCGCATGCTGGTCTCGGCCGCGCGCTGCGCCGGCACGGTGGGCGGCGGCCACCTCGAGCTGAAGGCCATCGAGCAGGCGCGGCAGATGCTGGCGGCCGGCAGCACCGGGCCGCTGTCGGTGCACTACCCGCTCGGCCCGGCCCTCGGCCAATGCTGCGGCGGCGCCGTGACGCTCGGCTTCGCGGCGTTCGATGCCGCCGCGCTGGCGGCCTGGCCGCAGCGCGCGCCGCGCTTGCATCTTCAGCTCTACGGCGCCGGCCACGTCGGCCGCGCGATCGTGATGGCGCTGGCGCCGCTGAACGTGCGCATCGACTGGATCGACGAACGCGACGCCGAGTTTCCGCCCGATGACGAGCTGCCCGAGGGGGTGCGCAAGGTCTGCGTGGACGCGGTCGAGGCCGAGGTCGACGAGGCGCCGCCCGGCACCTTCTACCTCGTGCTGACGCACCGGCACGACCTGGACCTGCGCCTCGCGCTGGCCATCCTGAAGCGGGGCGACGCCGGGTTCTTCGGCCTGATCGGCTCGAAGACCAAGCGCGCCCGTTTCATTCGCCGCTTCGAGACCTACGGGCTCCCGCCGGCGGCGATCGCCCGCATGACCTGCCCGATCGGCGTGCCGGGCATAGCGGGCAAGGAGCCGGAGGTGATCGCCGCGTCGGTGGCCGCGCAACTGCTGCAGGCGAGCAGCGCCGCCGCGCGCGGTCACAGGTCGGCCGAGGTGCCGGCCGACGCGCCGGCTCAGGACGAGGCGACGACCCGCAGCGCGCCCACGTCCTGTACGCTGACGGTGTAGCCGCGCACCTCGATCAGGCCCTTGCGGCTGAGCTGGCGCAGCAGGCGCGACAGGGTCTCGGGCGTGATGCCGAGTTGTGCGGCGATGTCGCGCTTGCGCTCGTGCAGGGTGACGATGGCCTGCTCCGGCGCGTCGGGCACGGCCACGCAGCGCTGGATCAGCCAGTCGCAGAAGCGCGCCTCGGCATCCTTGTGCATCAGGTCGTGCGCCACCGTGGTCAGCTGGCGCACCTGCTGGGCCAGCACGTGCAGCAGCGGCGCGGCCAGCTCGGGCTGGCGCAGCAGCAGCGCCTGCACCTCGGCCACCGGCAGGGCCAGCACCCGCACGTCGCTCAGCGCGATCGCGTCCTGAGCCGGCGTGCCGCCCAGCCAGGCGCTGGCCGGGTCCAGCCAGTCCGGGCCCTGCAGGCTGCGCTCAGGCTGGAACGGCGCGCCTTCCTGCACGAAGCCGAGCGCGGCGTCGCCGTGGGCCAGGACGAGCAGCTCACGGGCCGGTTGCTGGCGCGACACCAGCAGGCTGCCGGCGGGCAGGTCGCGCGCAGTGGCCAGCGCCTGCAGTTCGTCGATCAGCGCCGGGCCCGGCACGGGC
The DNA here is from genome assembly GCF_004011805.1 of Piscinibacter defluvii. Classification (GTDB taxonomy): domain Bacteria; phylum Pseudomonadota; class Gammaproteobacteria; order Burkholderiales; family Burkholderiaceae_C; genus Piscinibacter; species Piscinibacter defluvii. Next base: position 208,701 of record NZ_RCHJ01000015.1, on the reverse strand, counting down.
AGGCCGAGCAGGCCGCCCCACAGCGCGCGCTCCATGCCGCTGGCGCTGCCTTCGCCGGCGCCGACGAAACGCTGCCGCGGCGGCCGCAGCACCGTGCGCCGCCCGACTGCTGCGTTGCTGGCGATGTTGGTGTCCACTGCAGTCCCCACCCTGGATTCGGATGAATTGACTGTGGCGCAGCCGCTGGCGGGCTGCCTTGCGGCTCGTCAAACGGGCCCGGACTGGCCGGCGCCGGGTGTCGGACTGGGGAGGCGCGTCAGCGGCCGAGCCACTGCTGCAGGGCGGCGCCGTCGATCAGGCGCAGCGGGCTGCCGGCGGCGAAACGCTGCGCCTCGCGGCTGAAGCGGCCCTGGCAGACGACGAAGCCGCCGGCCGCCGCGCGCGACCGGATCTCGGCCTGCAGGTCGCGCAGCGCCTCGATGCCGACCTTGTCGGCCTGCCACTGGCGGCTGTGCACGAGAAAGGTGCCACGGTCGCGCCGCAGCACCAGATCGACCGGCCCGCCGGTGCCGCCGGGCACGATCTGGTAACCCTGGGACTGGAAGGCTTCCGCCAGGCGCCCCTCGAATTCGCGCCGGCTCCGGGAGACGGCCGACGGCCCGCGAGGCGCGCTGCGCCGGCGCCATTGCCACAGCGCTGCCGCCGCCAACCCCAGGCCGGCCGCCGCCACGGCCGGGGCCGCGGCACCCAGGCCGGCCCGGTGGCCGACCAGCTGCAGGCCGGCCACGCACAGCGCGACGGCGCCCGAACCGATCACCCAGGGGGTGAGGCGGACGAGTTCGGGGCGGGAGGAACGTTTGCGGCCCATGACGACATGATCGGCGACACCCCGCCGGGCTTGAGGCCGGATAACCGGCCGAGGCTCATTCAGGCGTGACCGGATGTTTCGCCAGTAGTTCCAGCGCCTTGACCAGCGCCGAATGGTCGAGCTGGTCCCAGCCCTGGGCAGCGCAGGCCTGCATCAGCTGGGCGGTGCTGGCGGTGTTGGGCAGCGCGACGCCGAGCGATCGGGCGCCTTGCAGCGCCAGGTTCAGGTCCTTCTGGTGCAGCCCGATGCGGAAGCCCGGGTTGAAGGTGCGCTTGATCATGCGCTCGCCGTGCACCTCCAGGATGCGGCTGGACGCGAAGCCGCCCATCAGCGCCTGGCGCACCCTGGCCGGGTCGGCCCCGGCCTTGCTGGCGAACACCAGCGCCTCGCCGACGGCGGCGATGTTCAGCGCCACGATGATCTGGTTGGCGACCTTGGTGATCTGCCCCGCGCCGGCCGCGCCGACATGGGTGATGTTCTTGCCCATCAGCGCCAGCAGCGGCTGCACGCGCTCGAACACCTCGGCCTTGCCGCCGACCATGATGGTGAGCGAGGCCGCCTTGGCGCCCACCTCGCCGCCGGAGACCGGCGCGTCCAGCCAGTCGCAGCCCAGCGCCTCGATCTGCTTCGCGAAGGCCTGGGTCTCGATCGGCGAGATCGAGCTCATGTCGACCACCGTCTTGCCCGGGGAGAGGCCGGCGGCCACGCCGTTCTCGCCAAACAGCACCTTCTGCACGTCCGGCGTGTCCGGCACCATCGTGAAGATCACCTCGGCGGCGCGCGCCACCTCGGCCGCGCTGGCGCAGGCCACGGCGCCGGCGTCCAGCAGCGCCTGGGGCAGCTTGCTGCGCGTGGTGACGAACAGCTCGTGGCCGGCGGCGCGCAGGTGGCCCGCCATCGGCGCGCCCATGATGCCGAGGCCGATGAATCCGAGTTTCATGGCAAGTCCTTTCGAGTCGGGGGTCAGTAGCTGCCGGAGCCCGTCGGCGCCGGTGCGCCGGCGCGCATCTTCGCCACCACCTGCTGCGCGCCGGCAGCCATCAGACGGGCGTCCGAGCTGACCGTGACAAAGCGGAAGCCCCTGGCGACGCGCGCCAGCGCCGCCTCGGGCGTGCCGTTGTGAATGCCGGCCACCAGGCCGTGCGCGCGGGCCCGCGCGAGGATGTGGTCGATCGCCTGCACCACCGGCGGGTCGACGTCGTCGAAGGTCGGCCGGCAGCCGAGCGCCAGCGAGAGGTCCGAGGGGCCGATGTAGATCGCGTCCAGGCCCTCCACCGAGAGGATGGCGTCCAGGTTGTCGAGCGCCTGCGCCGTCTCGATCATCGCGAAGCGCACGATGGTGCGGTTGGCGTGCTCGGGGTAGTCCGCCCCGCCGTACAGCAGCGCGCGGATCGGCCCGAAGCTGCGCGTGCCCTGCGGCGCATAGCTCGTGTAGGCGACGAAACGCTGCGCGTCCTCGCGCGTGTTGACCATCGGGCAGATCACGCCGTAGGCGCCGGCATCCAGCGTCTTCATGATGATGCCGGGCTCGAGCCAGGGCACGCGCACCACCGGCACGGTGGGCGTGGTGGAGATGGCCTGCAGCATCGAGACCATCGCCTGGTAGTCGACCACGCCGTGCTGCAGGTCGATGGTCAGCGTGTCCCAGCCCTGGTGGGCCATGGTCTCGGCGGCGAAGCCGCTCGGGATCGCGAGCCAGCCGTTCAGCGCGGCCCGGTCGTCCTTCCACAGGATACGCAGGCGGTTCTCTCTCATCGTCTCCTCCGGGTGTGGGTCACATCGGCGCGGGCGAGATCATGCGGCCGTCGCGCAGGAAGCCCTGCAGGTTGTCGAACACGCGGTCGGCCATGGCCTGGCGCGTCTCCTCGGTGCCGCTGGCGATGTGCGGCACCAGCACCACGTTGTCCAGATCGAACAGCGCGCGCGGCACGTTCGGCTCGTCCTCGAACACGTCCAGCCCCGCTCCGCCGATGCGGCGCTCGACCAGCGCTTGCACCAGCGCCGCCTCGTCGATCACCGAACCGCGGGCCACGTTGACCACGAAGCCGCGCGGGCCGAGCGCCTCCAGCACCTCGGCGTTCACCAGGTGGCGCGTGCCGGCGCCGCCGGCGGTGATCACGACGAGGTAATCGCACCAGCGCGCCAGTTCGACCAGCGCGGGCTCGTGCAGCCACGGCGCGCCCGCGACCGGCCGGCGCGTGTGGTAGCGGATGTCCATCCCGAAGCCGGCGGCGCGCCGCGCGATCGTCTGGCCGATTCGGCCGAAGCCGACGATGCCGAGCTTCGCGCCGCTCACCTTGCGCGCCAGCGGGAAGCTCTTCGCGCCTGGCGTGGTCCAGGCGCCGCGGCGCACGAAGCGGTCGGCCTCGCTGACGCGGCGGCCGATGTCCAGCAGCAGCGCCATCGCGAGATCCGCGACGCAGTCGTTCAGCACGTCGGGCGTGTAACCCACCGCGATGCCGCGCGCCCGCGCGGCGGCGAGGTCGAGCTTGTCGAGGCCGACGCCGAAGCTCGAGATCACGCGCAGCCGGGGCAGCCTGTCCAGCGTCGCCGCGGTGAAGCCGACGCCGGCCGAAGTCACGAAGCCTTCGAAGCCGGCACCGTACTCGGCGAGGTAGGCCTGCGGGTCGGGCTGCTCGGCCAGCAGCACGGTGTCGAACGCCGCCGCGAGCCGCGCCTCGAGCGAAGGCAGCAGCCGGCCGGCCTGCAGGATGCGCGTCTTCATGTCAGTCGAGTTTGACGCCGCCGGACTGCACCACGGCGGCCCAGTTCCGGCGCTCCTTCTCGAAGAACGACGCGAACTCGGCCGGCGTCATCGTGTACACCTCGGCGCCCTGCGAGACCAGTCGCTCGCGCACCTCGGGCAGGCGGATGATGCGCGTCAGCTCGGCGGACAGCTTCGCCAGCACCGCCGGCGGTGTCGACGCCGGCACCAGCACCCCCTGCCAGGTGCCGCTCTCGAAGCCCTTGACTCCCTGCTCGGCGATGGTCGGCACGTTGGCCAGCAGCGGCACGCGGCTCGACTTCGACACGCCGAGCACCTTCAGCTTGCCCGACTGCACGTGCGGCAGCGTGGCCAGCATGCCGTTCATCAGCACCTGGGTCTGGCCGGCCACGGTGTCTCCGATGGCCTGCGCGCCACCCTTGTACGGGATGTAGGTCCACTCGGCCCTGGTCGCCTTCTCGACCGCCACGCCGGCCAGGTGCGGCGCGCTGCCGATCGCCGTGACGGCGAAGTTCAGCTTGTCCTTGTGCGAAAGCGCCACCAGCTCGGCCAGGTTGTTCGCCGGCACCGAGGGGTGCACGACGAGCAGGTGCGGCGAGTAGGCCAGCATCGTGACACCGCGCAGGTCCTTGCTCGGCTCGAAGGGCAGCTGCTTGTAGACCGAGGCCGTGATGGCCAGCGCGCCGACGTCGCACAGCAGGATCGTGTGGCCGTCCGTCGACTTGGCCACCGCGTCGGTGCCGGTGTTGCCGTTCGCGCCGGCCTTGTTCTCGACGATCACCGTCTGCTTCAGCGCCTCGGACAAGGGCTGCGAGATGGCGCGGGCGATGATGTCCGACGAGCCGCCCGGCGGGTAGGGCACGACGATGCGGACCGGCTTGGTCGGCCAGGCCTGGGCAGCGGCCGCGAACGGCAGCAGGGCCAGCGATGCAGCCGCGAGGGCCTTCAGGGCGAGTTGTTTCATGCTTGGGTGTAGGCGGTCTTGACGGTGGTGTAGAACTCGGCGGCGTAGCGGCCCTGTTCGCGCGGGCCGTAGCTGCTGCCCTTGCGGCCGCCGAAGGGCACGTGGTAGTCGACCCCCGCGGTGGGCAGGTTGACCATCACCATGCCGGCCTGCGCATGGCGCTTGAAGTGGGTGGCGTGTTTCAGCGAGGTGGTCGCGATGCCGCTCGAGAGCCCGAACGGCGTGTCGTTGGCCAGCGCCAGCGCCTCGTCGTAGTCCTTCGCCCGAATCACGCTGATCACCGGGCCGAAGATCTCCTCGCGGTTGATGCGCATGCCGGGCGTGGTCTCGGTGAACAGCGCCGGGCGCAGGTAGAAGCCGGGTGCGCCGTCGGCATTGCGCTCGATCGCCTCGCCGCCGGCGGCGAGCGTCGCGCCTTCCTTGCGACCGATCTCGATGTAGTCGAGGTCCTGCGCCAGCTGCGCGGAATCGACCACCGGGCCGATGTCGGTGCCGGCCTTGCGCGCGTCGTCGACCTTCAGCGCCTTCATCTTCTCGGCCACCGCGGCGACGAAGCGGTCGTGGATGCCCTCGGTGACGATCACGCGCGAGCTCGCGGTGCAGCGCTGGCCGGTCGAGAAGAAGCCGCTCTGCACGGCGCAGTTGACGGCGACGGCGAGGTCCGCGTCGTCGAGCACGACGAACGGGTTCTTGCCGCCCATCTCGAGCTGGAACTTCGCCATGCGCGCGGCGCAGGCCGCGGCCACGCGCTGGCCGGTGGCCACCGAGCCGGTGAAGCTGATGGCGTCGACGCCCTTGTCTTCCAGCAGCACCGCGCCGACTTCCGAGCCGCGCCCCATCACGAGGTTGAACACGCCCTTGGGCAGGCCGGCGCGGTGCAGGATGTCGGCCAGCGCCCAGGCCGAGCCGGGCACGAGATCGGCTGGCTTCATCACCACGCAGTTGCCGAAGGCGAGCGCGGGGGCGAGCTTCCAGGCGGGGATCGCGATGGGGAAGTTCCACGGCGTGATCAGGCCCACCACGCCGAGCGGCTCGCGCGTGACCTCCACGCCCACACCCGGCCGCACCGAGCCGATCACCTCGCCGCCCACGCGCAGCGCCTCGCCGGCGAAGAACTTGAAGATGTTGCCGGCGCGCGCGACCTCGCCGATCGCTTCCGGCAAGGTCTTGCCCTCCTCGCGCGCGAGCAGGTCGCCGAGCTCGGCCTTGCGGGCGAGGATCTCGCTGCCCGCCGCATCGAGCAGGTCGAAGCGTTGCTGCGGCGTGGTGACGCTCCAGCCGGCGAAGGCCGCACGCGCCGCGGCGATGGCCTGCCTGGCCTGGGCGGCATCGGCCTGCGCGTACTCGCCGACCAGGTCGCGCGTGTCCGACGGGTTGATGTTGCGGCTGACGCGGGCCCCCTCGACCCACTCGCCGTTGATCAGGTTCCTGTGCATCGCATCTCCTTCGAAGTCAGCGGACCATGCAGGGGCGCTTGGGGTCGAACGTCCAGTTCGGGATCAGGTACTGCATCGCGACGGCGTCGTCGCGTGCCCCGAGCCCATGCTGCTTGTACAGCAGGTGGGCCTTCTCGACCTCGGCCATGTCGAGCTCGACGCCCAGGCCCGGCTTCTTCGGCACGGCGACGTGGCCGTCGACGATCTGCAGCGGCTCCCTGGTCAGGCGCTGGCCGTCCTGCCAGATCCAGTGCGTGTCGATGGCCGTCACCTTGCCCGGCGCGGCGGCGCCGACATGCGTGAACATCGCGAGCGAGACGTCGAAGTGGTTGTTCGAGTGCGAGCCCCAGGTCAGGCCCCAGTCGCGGCAGGTCTGGGCCACGCGCACCGAGCCGGCCATGGTCCAGAAATGCGGGTCGGCGAGCGGGATGTCGACGCTCTGCAGCGCGAGCGCGTGGCTCATCTGGCGCCAGTCGGTGGCGATCATGTTGGTGGCGGTCGGCAGGCCGGTGGCGCGGCGGAACTCGGCCATCACCTCGCGGCCGCTGAATCCGCCCTCGGCCCCGCAGGGGTCTTCGGCGTAGGCCACCACGCCGCGCATGCGCTGGCCGAGGCGGATCGCCTCCTTCAGCAGCCAGCCGCCGTTCGGGTCGAGCGTCACGCGCGCGTCCGGGAAACGCTCGTGCAGTGCCGTCACCGCATCGACCTCGGCGTCGCCAGCCAGCACGCCGCCCTTGAGCTTGAAGTCGTTGAAGCCGTAACGCTCGCGCGCCGCCTCGGCCAGGCGCAGCACGGCCTCGGGCGTCATCGCGGTCTCGTGGCGGACGCGGAACCAGGCGTTGTCGGCCTCGGGGTCGCTGACGTAGGGCAGATCGGTCTTCGCCTTGTCGCCGACGAAGAACAGGTAGCCGAGCATCTCGACCGAGTCGCGCTGCTGCCCTTCGCCGAGCAGCGCGGCGACCGGCAGGCCGAGGTGCTGGCCGAGCAGGTCGAGCAGCGCCGACTCGACCGCGGTGACGGCGTGGATCGTCGTGCGCAGGTCGAAGGTCTGCAGGCCGCGGCCGCCGCTGTCGCGGTCGGCGAAACGCTGCTGCATCTGGCGCAGCACGGCCTGCACGTTGCCGATCGGCTGGCCGACCACCAGCGCGGCGGCGTCTTCCAGCGTCTGGCGGATCTTCTCGCCGCCGGGCACCTCGCCGACACCGGTGTTCCCGGCGCTGTCGGTCAGGACCAGCAGGTTGCGGGTGAAGAACGGGCCGTGCGCGCCGCTGAGGTTCAGCAGCATGCTGTCGCGGCCTGCGACGGGAATCGCGCGCAGCGCGGTGACGGTTGGTGTCGAACTCATGGCGTCAGTCGGCAGTGATCTTGCGCGCCTCGATCAGCTTCTTCCAGCGCGCGTACTCGCTGGCCTGGAAGGCGGCGAACTGCTCCGGCGTGTTGCCGACGATCTCCAGCCCCACCGAGGTGAACTGCTGCCGGATCTGCGGATCGTTCAGCGCCGCGACCACGGCCGCGTGGAACTTGAGCTTGATGTCCTCGGGCAGGCCCTTGGGCGCGGCGATCGCCTGCCAGGAGTAGACGTCGACGTTCTTCACGCCGGCCTCGGCCATCGTGGGCACCTCGGGCAGCACCGGCGAGCGCTTCGCGCCGGTGACCGCGAGCGCCCGCAGCTTGCCGGCCTTGATGTGCTGGAAGACGGTGTTGACGTTCTGGAACGAGGCGTCGACCTGGCCGCCGAGCAGGTCCGACACGGCCGGACCGCCGCCCTTGTAGGGGATGTGCAGGCCGGTGGTGCCGCTCTCGAGCCAGTACAGCTCGGCGGTGAGGTGGTCGCTCGAGCCGTTGCCCGAGGAGGCGAAGCTCATCTTGTCCGGGTTGGCCTTCTGCCAGGCCATCACGTCGGCGAGCGACTTGTGCGGCGACGCCGCCGGCACCACCAGCACGTTGGGCGCCTGCACCGCGACGGTGATCAGGTCGAAGTCGTGCAGCGCGTCGTACTGCACGTTCTTGATCAGGTGCGGCGCGATGACGAACGGGCCCAGCGAGGAGACGAAGAAGGTGTAGCCGTCCGGCGGCGAACGCTTGACCGCCGCCGCGCCGATCGTGCCGGTGGCGCCGGCCTTGTTGTCGACGACGAAGGTCTGGTTGAAGGTCTTGGACAGCGCGGGGCCGATGGCGCGTGCGATCGAGTCGGTCGAGCCGCCCGGCGGAAAGGGCACCAGCAGCGTGACCGGCTTGTCGGGCCAGGCCTGGGCCGGGGCGGCGAGCCCGAGGGTGAAGGTCGCGAAGGCCGCGAGGGCAAACAGTTTCTTCATGGCTTGTCTCCTGGGGGAAGTCATTGCGGGCCGAGACGCGCGATCAGCGCACGCAGCGCATCGACCTCCGGCGCCTTCAGGTCCGACAGCGGCGGGCGCACCGGACCGGCACCGTGGCCCACGATCGTCGCGCCGGCCTTGACGATGCTGACGGCGTACCCGGCGCCGCGGTTGCGCAGTTCGATGTAGGGCAGGAAGAACTCGTCCAGCAGCCGGCCGGTGGTGGCGTGGTCGCCGCTCGCGCTGGCCTCGTAGAACTGCATCGCGGTGCGCGGGATGAAGTTGAAGACCGCCGACGAGTACACCGGGCAGCCCATCGCCTTGTAGGCGCCGGCGAACACCTCCGCGGTGGGCAGGCCGCCGAGGTAGGCAAAGCGGTCGCCCAGGCGCTGGCGGATGGCGACGAAGGCCTCGATGTCGCCCACGCCGTCCTTGAAGCCGACCAGGTTCGGGCAGCGCGCGGCCAGTTGCTCCAGCGAGGCCGGGCTCAGGCGACAGGCGCCGCGGTTGTAGACGATCACGCCGAACTTCACGCTGCGGCACACCGCCTCGACATGCGCGACCAGGCCCTCCTGGGTGGCCTCGGTCAGGTAGTGCGGCAGCAGCAGCAGGCCCTGTGCACCCAGGCGCTCGGCCTCGCGGGCGTACTGGATGGCCAGCGTGGTGCCGCCGCCGGCACCGGCGACGATGGGCACGCGGCCGCGGCAGGTCTCGACCGCGGTCTTCACCACCTCGGCGTACTCGGTCGGCTCGAGCGAGAAGAACTCGCCGGTGCCGCCGGCGGCGAACAGCACGCTCGCGCCGTAGGGCATCAGCCACTCCAGGCGCTGCGCGTACGGCCGTGGCGCAAAGCGCAGGTCGGCGTCGAAGTCGGTGAGCGGGAAGGACAGCAGGCCCGAGGACATGGCCTGCTTCAGTTGCTGCGGATTCAAGACGGTCGCTCCGGGTCGGGTGGGTGAATCACAGGTCAGTAGTTGTATGTCATCGTACAACTAGATCCGCCGAAGTCAACCGCCCGCCGATAAGGACTATTGCGTACCCGCCCCCGACTCGGCAAATGCCCGGCGGCGCCGCTCGCGGCTGTTGGCCAGGTGCGTGCGCATCGCGGCACGCGCGGCGTCGGCGTCCTGCGCGGCAATGGCGTCGAAGATGCTCTCGTGCTCGGCGTTCACGCGGCGCAGGTACTCCTGGCGCGCCGGGTCGGGCGGCGCGGCGGGCGCGGCGCCCTCGAGCCGGGCACGCGGGATGATCTGCGCACCCAACGTGGCCATCAGCCCGGTGAAATGCTCGTTCTGCGTGGCGCGCGCGATCTCGGCGTGGAACTGGAAGTCGGCCGCCACCGCGTCGGTGCCCGCCTCCACCGCGGCGGCAAAGCTGTCCAGCGCGGCGCGCATCGCCGCCAGGTTGGCGGCCGTGCGGCGCCGCGAGGCGAGCGCGGCGGCCTCGCTCTCGACGCCGATGCGCAGCTCGAGCACCGCGATCACGTCGCGCAAGGTGCCGAGCTGGGCCGGCTCGATGCGGAAGGCCGAGCCGTCGCCCACGCCGACCACGAAGGTGCCCACGCCGTGGCGCGTTTCCACCAGGCCCGAGGCCTGCAGCTTGGAGATCGCCTCGCGCACCACGGTGCGGCTGACGCCGAACTCGGCCATCACCGCGGCCTCGGTGGGCAGCTTGTCGCCCGGCGCCAGCCGGCCGTCGCGGATGCGCTCGCCGAGCGCCTCGACGAGCCCGAGGGCGAGGGTGCGGGGCCGGCGCGCGGCCAGGGCGTCTGGGTTCATGGCACTTCGGTACAAACCCCGATCGGCTTGCCTTGACAGGCGGTCGGGCATCGCTGAACAATCAAGTTATACGACAACTGATGTCTGACCTCAAGCGTGTCGACCCGGACTCTAGCAGACACCGACCCCGGTACCCGCCTTCTCCCGACATGACTGCCCTGCACCCCACCGGCCTGCGCTTCGGCCGCCTCCTGCTGACCGGCGCCGCCGGCGGCCTGGGCCGCGAACTGCGCGGCCGGCTCAAGGCCTACTGCGACACGCTGCGCCTGTCCGACATCGCCGAGCTCGGCCCGGCCGGCCCGGGCGAGGAGCTGCAGCGCACCGAGTTGGAGGACCGCGCCGCCGTGCTGGCGCTGCTCGAGGGCGTCGACGCGGTGGTCCACCTGGGCGGCATTTCCACCGAGCACCCGTTCGACGCCATCCTGCAGGCGAACATCGTCGGCACCTACAACGTGTACGAGGCCGCGCGCAGGCAGGGCGTGAAGCGCATCGTGTTCGCGAGCTCGAACCACGTGATCGGCTTCTACCGCCAGGACGAAGTGATCGACACCCGGGTGCCGATGCGGCCCGACGGCCACTACGGCCTGTCCAAGGCCTTCGGCGAGAACCTGGCGCAGTTCTACTGGGACCGCTACGGCCTCGAGACGGTGAGCCTGCGCATCGGCTCGTCGTTTCCCGAGCCGAAGGACCGCCGCATGCTCGCCACCTGGATGAGCTACGACGACCTGGAGCGCCTGGTGGTCGCCAGCCTCACCGCACCGGCGGTCGGGCACACGGTGATCTACGGCGCGTCCGACAACGCGACGAGCTGGTGGGACAACACGCACGCGCGCCATGTCGGCTACCGCCCGCAGGACAGCTCGGAGCGCTTCCGCGCCGCCGTCGAGGCGCGCCAGCCGGTGATCGACCCGGACGACCCGGCGGCCCGCCACCAGGGCGGTGGCTTCGTCACCAAGGGTCCGTTCGAAGACTGACTTCCCTTCCCGTCAACAGGAGACATCCATGGCTCTGCGCCGTTCACTCATCGCCGCTGCCGCGCTGGCCGTCGCCGGCGCCTTCGCCCCGTTCGCCACCCAGGCGCAGATGGTGCTCAAGGCCGTGGACACCCACCCGGCCGGCTACCCCACCGTGGCGGCCGTCGAGATGATGGGCAAGAAGCTCGAGACGGCCACCAACGGCCGCATCAAGCTGCAGATGTTCCCGGGCGCGGTGCTCGGGCAGGAGAAGGAGGCGGTCGAGCAGACACAGCTCGGCGCGGTGCAGATCGCGCGCATCTCGCTGGGCGTCATCGGCCCGGTGGTGCCGGAGGTCAACGTCTTCAACATGCCCTTCGTGTTCCGCGACATCAGCCACATGCGCAAGGTGATCGACGGCGCGGTGGGCGACGAACTGCTCGCCAAGGTCACCGCCAGCCCGGCCAAGCTGGTGGCCCTGGGCTGGATGGACGGCGGCTCGCGCAGCCTCTACACGAAGAAGCCGGTGCGCAAGCCCGACGACCTGAAGGGCCAGAAGATCCGCATGATGGGCAACCCGCTGTTCGTCGACACCATGAACGCGATGGGCGGCAACGGCATCAGCATGGCCTACGGCGAGGTGTTCAGCGCGCTGCAGACCGGCGTGATCGACGGCGCCGAGAACAACCCGCCGAGCATGTTCACGAGCAACCATTTCTCGGCCGGCGCGAAGTACTACACGCAGACCCATCACCTGATCATCCCGGAGATCCTGGTGATGTCCAAGGTCACCTGGGACAAGCTGTCCAAGGAGGATCAGGCGCTGGTCAAGAAGCTCGGTCGCGAGGCGCAGATGGACCAGCGCGTGCTGTGGGACAAGAGCGTCGAGGAGTACACCGGCAAGCTGAAGGCCGCCGGCGTCGAGTTCATCCCGATCGACAACAAGCCCTTCTTCGACGCCACCGCGCCGGTGCGGGCCAAGTACGGCGCGCAGTACGCCGACCTGCTGGCGAAGATCGAAGCGGTCAAGTGAGCGCCGCCGCCCCCGTCATGAAGGAACGCTTCCTCGCGTTGAACGACGCGCTGTACCTCGCCTGCCTGTGGGTCGCCGGCATCGCGATCGTCGTGATGTCGCTGGTGATCCCCTGGGGGATCTTCGCGCGCTACGTGCTGGGCACCGGCTCGCAATGGCCCGAGCCGGTGGCGATCCTGCTGATGGTGGTGTTCACCTTCCTCGGCGCGGCGGTCAGCTACCGCGCCGGCGCGCACATCGCCGTCGCGATGCTGACCGACCGGCTCGGTGCCGTGCCGCGCCGGCTGCTGGCCGGCATCGTGCACGTGGTGATGCTGGCGGTGGCCGCCTTCATGGTCTGGTACGGCACGCGGCTGTGCATCGAGACCTGGGGCCAGAGCATCGGCGAGCTGCCGTTCATCCCGGTGGGCCTGAGCTACACGCCGGTTCCGGTCGGCGGACTGATCACCCTGCTGTTCGTGCTGGAGCACATCCTGTTCGGCAGCCAGCACACGCGGCCGGTCGTCACCTTCGACCACGAGCAACCCGCGCCGGAGCCCGTCTGACATGGATGCCCTCGTCCTGCTCGGCTCTTTCTTCGTGCTGATGATCATCGGCGTGCCCGTCGCCTACGCGATGGGCGCGGCGGCGCTGGTCGGCGCGTGGTGGATCGACATCCCGCTCGATGCGCTGATGATCCAGATCGCCGCCGGGGTCAACAAGTTCTCGCTGCTCGCGATCCCGTTCTTCGTGCTCGCCGGCGCCATCATGGCCGAGGGCGGCATGTCGCGCCGGCTGGTCGCCTTCGCCGGCGTGCTGGTGGGCTTCATCCGCGGCGGGCTCTCGCTCGTCAACATCCTCGCGTCGACCTTCTTCGGCGCGATTTCCGGCTCGTCGATGGCCGACACGGCCTCGATCGGCTCGGTGCTGATCCCCGAGATGGAGAAGAAGGGCTACCCGCGCGACTTCGCCACCGCGGTGACGGTCAGCGGCTCGGTGCAGGCGATCCTGATCCCGCCCAGCCACAACGCGGTGATCTACTCGCTGGCCGCGGGCGGCTCGGTGTCGATCGCGGCGCTGTTCCTGGCCGGCGTGCTGCCCGGCCTGCTGCTCGGGCTGACGCTGGCGATCCTGTGCCTCGTGATCGCGCGCAAGCGCAACTTCCCGGCCGGGCGGCGCATCCCGCTGGGCGAGGCGGTGAAGATCAGCATCGATGCGCTGTGGGGCCTGATGACCATGGTCATCATCCTCGGCGGCATCCTCACCGGCGTGTTCACGGCCACCGAGTCGGCCTCGATCGCGGTGATCTGGGCGTTCTTCGTCACGATGTTCATCTACCGCGACTACCGGTGGCGCGACCTGCCCAAGCTCGTGCACCGCACCGTCAAGACGCTGACCATCGTGATGATCCTGATCGGCTTCGCGGCGGCCTTCGGCTACGTGATGACCCTGATGATGATCCCGCAGAAGATCACCGCGGCGATCACGCAGCTGTCGAGCAACCCGATCATGGTGCTGCTGCTGATCAACGTGCTGCTGCTGGCGCTGGGCACGCTGATGGACATGGCGCCGCTGATCCTCATCATGACGCCGATCCTGATGCCGGTGGTCAAGTCCATCGGCGTCGATCCGGTGCACTTCGGCATGATCATGATGGTCAACCTCGGCATGGGGCTGATCACGCCGCCCGTGGGCGGGGTGCTGTTCGTCGGCAGCGCGGTCGCCAAGCTGCCGATCGAGCGGGTGGTCAAGGCGCTCTACCCGTTCTTCGGCGCGCTGCTGATCGTGCTGGCGATGGTGACCTACCTGCCCTGGCTCTCGCTGTGGCTGCCGAACCTGCTGCTGAAATGACCCCTGCTGCCGCGCTGCCGATGGGCAGCGAGCCCCGCGTGCCCTTCGTGCCGTCGAGCCGGCTGCCCGACCCGGCCGTCGAGCTGCTCGACCCGTCGTTCGCCGCGTTGCGGCTGTACGGCGGCACCGTCGAGCAGCTCGTCACCGGGCTGCGCTGGGCCGAGGGGCCGGTGTGGTTCGGCGACATGCGCTGCCTGCTCGTCTCCGACATCCCGAACGACCGCATCGTCCGCTGGGACGAGGCCAGCGGCCTGACCAGCGTGTTCCGCGCCCCGTCCGGCCATTCGAACGGCCTGGCGCGCGACGCGCAGGGCCGGCTGCTCGCCTGCGAGCACCTCGGCCGGCGCATCACCCGCACCGAGTACGACGGCTCGGTCACGGTGCTCGCCGACCGCTTCGACGGCGCGCGGCTGAACTCGCCCAACGACATCGTCTGCCGGCGCGACGGCTCGATCTGGTTCACCGACCCGCCGTTCGGGATCGGCGGCTGGTGGGAGGGCGAGCCGGCGGCAGCCGAACGCCCGCACGGCGTGTACCGGCTCGGCACCGACGGCCGGCTGGAATGCGTGCTCGACGACCTGGCCGGCCCGAACGGCCTGGCCTTCGCGCCCGACGACCGCGTGCTCTACGTGATCGAGAGCCGCGCGGTGCCGAGCCGGCGCGTCTGGGCCTGGGACGTGGACGCCGCCGGGCGCCTCTCGAACAAGCGCCTGCAGGTCGATGCCGACGGTGCCGGCGCGCTCGACGGCATCGCGGTCGACGTGCAGGGCAACCTGTGGTGCGGCTTCGGCAGCGACGGCCGGGCCGGCGCGGACGCCGCGGCGCTCGACGGCGTGCGCGTGTTCGACCGCGACGGCCGGCCGATCGGCCACATCCACCTGCCCGAACGCTGTGCCAACCTGTGCTTCGGCGGTGCGCGCCGCAACCGTCTCTTCATGGCGGCCAGCCACAGCGTCTACGCGCTGGCCGTCAACGTGCAAGGTCTGTGATGTCCGACCCCCTGGCGATCCGCATGCAGGCGGACGACAACGTGGCGATCGTCGCCAACGACGGCGGCCTGCCCGCCGGCACCGCGCTGCCCGGCGGGCCGGTGCTGCGCGACAAGGTGCCGCAGGGGCACAAGGTGGCGCTGGCCGACATCCCCGCCGGCGCGCCGGTGCGGCGCTACGGCGTCGCGATCGGCTTCGCGAAGCAGGCCATCGAGGCCGGGCGCTGGGTGCACGAGAAGCTGCTCGAGATGCCGGCCGCGCGCACGCTCGAGGCCCTGCCGATGGCCACCGTGACGCCGGCGCCGCAGCCGCCGCTGGAGGGCTACACCTTCGAGGGCTACCGCAACCCGGACGGCTCGGTGGGCACGCGCAACCTGCTGGCCATCACCACCACCGTGCAGTGCGTGGCCGGCGTGGTGGCCCATGCGCTGCAGCGCATCCGCGACGAACTGCTGCCGCAGTACCCGAACGTGGACGGCGTGGTCGCGCTCGAGCACAGCTACGGCTGCGGCGTGGCGATCGACGCACCCGACGCGGTGATCCCGATCCGCACGCTGCGCCACATCAGCCTGAACCCGAACTTCGGCGGCGAGGTGATGGTCGTCAGCCTGGGCTGCGAGAAGCTGCAGCCCGAGCGCATGCTGCCGCCGGGCACGATCGCGATCGCCGAGCACGACGGCAGCGCGGATCTCGACGTGGTGCGCCTGCAGGACGAGGCCCATGTCGGCTTCGGCTCGATGATCGACTCCATCCTGCGCCAGGCGCGTGTGCACCTCGAGCGGCTGAACCGCCGCCGGCGCGAGACGGTGCCGGCCAGCGAGCTGGTGGTCGGCGTGCAGTGCGGCGGCAGCGACGCGTTCTCCGGCGTCACCGCCAACCCGGCGGTCGGCTTCGCGGCCGACCTGCTGGTGCGCGCCGGCGCGACCATCATGTTCAGCGAGAACACCGAGGTGCGCGACGCGGTCGAGCAGCTCACCAGCCGCGCCGCGACGCCCGAGGTCGCCGAGGCCATCGTGCGCGAGCTCGGCTGGTACGACCGCTACCTGGAGCGCGGACGGGTCGACCGCAGCGCCAACACCACGCCGGGCAACAAGGCCGGCGGCTTGTCCAACATCGTCGAGAAGGCGATGGGCTCGATCGTCAAGAGCGGCCGCATGCCGATCGCCCACGTGCTCGCGCCCGGCGAGAAGCTGCGGCGCGACCAGCGCGGCCTGGTGTTCGCCGCCACGCCGGCCTCGGACTTCATCTGCGGCACGCTGCAGCTGGCCGCCGGCATGAACCTGCACGTCTTCACCACCGGCCGCGGCACGCCCTACGGCCTGGCCGCCTGCCCGGTGGTCAAGGTGGCGACGCGCAGCGACCTGGCACGCCGCTGGCACGACCTGATGGACCTGAACGCCGGCCAGGTGGCCGACGGCGCGAAGAGCATCGAGGAACTGGGCTGGGAGCTGTTCCACCTGCTGCTCGACGTGGCCAGCGGCCGGCGCACCTGGGCCGAGCAGCACCGGCTGCACAACGCACTCGTGCTGTTCAACCCGGCCCCGGTGACCTGAGCGTCGCGGCGGCCGCACGGCCATCGAGGATTGCCGGTGATCCTTCACGCCGGGGCGCGGCGGCGGCGGCCGGCGACGGCCCCGGCGCAATCGCCGGCGGCACACTCCGCCGCGATCGCCCGACAACCGCCCGCTGGAGCCCACGATGACCGACCGACTCCGCCGCCCCGTCCCCCTGCTGCGCCGCCGCGACCTGCTGTGCCTGGCCGGCGCCGGGGCCGCCTGCCTGGCCGCCCCGGCACGGGCCCAGGGTCGCGTGATCCGCATCGGTTCGACCTTCGCCAACAGCGGCCCGGAGAAGGTCAACGGCGCCGGCCTGTTCCAGGGGTCGACGGCCTTCTTCAACGCCGTGAACCGGTCCGGCGGCATCGGCGGCGCGAAGGTCGAGCTCGTGATGGCCGACGACCAGTTCAACCCCGACATCGCGAAGCAGAACGTGCTGGCCTTCCAGGCCGACCCCACCGTGCTGGCCCTGCTGCACCCGCTCGGAACGCGCCAGACGGCGGCGGCCATGGACGCCGTCAAGGACATGGCCATCGTCGGGCCGAACACCGGCACCGTGGCACTGCGCAAGAAGCCGTCGCCGAACACCTTCTGGGTGCGGGCGAACTACGAGCAGGAGGTCGAGAAGCTGATCTCCACCGCCACCACGCTGGGCATCTCGCAACTCGGCCTGGTGCACCCCAAGGATCCGCTCGGCGCCGGCCTGCTGGCGGCCTTCACCGCGTCGTGCGAGAAGCACAGGATCAAGCCGGCCGTCATCGCGACCACGCCCGGCACGACCAGCCCCGAGGTCGAGCCCGCCGCGCAGGAGATCGCCAAGGCGGCGCCGCAGGTGGTCATCATGGGACTGGGGGCCGGCACGGCGCCGCTGTTCGTGCGCGCGCTGCGCAAGACCGGCAGCACCAGCACGATCTACGGCCTGTCGATCGCGATGAGCGCGCAGAACATCCGCGACCTCGGCGAGCTGTCGCGCGGCCTCGGCTTCTCGATCGTCGTGCCGTCGCCGGTGGCGACCAAATACGAGATCGTGCGCCGCTACCAGGCCGACATGGAGGCCTCCGGGTCGACAGACTTCTCGCTGCCGAGCCTGGAAGGCTACGTCGGCGCGCGCGTGCTCGCCGAGGGCCTGCGCCGGGCCGGGTCGGCGCCGAGCCGCGCCGCCATCGTCGCGGCCCTGGAGCAGGTCGACGCGCTCGACCTGGGCGGCCTGCGCATCGGCTTCGGCAAGGGCCAGCGCGAGGGCAGCCACTTCGTCGACGTGGCGGTGATCGGCAGCGGCGGGCGCTTCATGAGCTGACGCCCCCGGCGCGGCCGAGCGCCTGCCGCAGGCGCTGCGCCCGGCGCGAGGTCCAGCCGTCCAGCGTGCAGCCGGACAGCAGCGCCTCGATCTCGGCCCGGGCCGCGGCCAGCGCGGCGGGCTCGGCGGCGGCCAGCGCGCGATCCAGCCACGCGGCAAGCGCTGCCACCGCCGGCGCACCGGGCCGGGACAGGATCCAGCGCAGCAACGCAGCCACGGCCGTGGCCAGATCCAGGCCTTGACGGCAGGCGGCCTGGATCGCGCCCTGCACATCGTCGTGCAGGGTCCGCGCCACCAGCCGCTCGGCCACTTCGGCGGGCGAGCGTCCGGCCGCGGCATCGGCGGCGGCGCGCGCCAGCATCTCCCGCAGGGTATCCGGCGCGCCGGCGCAGATGCTCAAGCGGACCTCCCCGTCCAGCGCGTCCAAGCCGAGCCCCGCACGCCGCGGCGCGCCCAGTGCGTAGCGCACCGCACCGCCCTGCTTCAGCCGCATCTCCGGGCTCGCGCCGATATGAGCCTCGAGCGCGCCGAACAGCCCCATCGAGGCCACGCGGTGCAGTTCGGCCGCCTTGCCGGCCTTCTGCGCCGCCGCGCGTTCGTGCACCAGCACGCAATGGGTCTGGTCCGTCAGCAGCTGGTAGCGCACCGCGAACGCGGCGTCGTGACCGCCTTCGGCCCAGCGGCGCGCCGCCGCCAGGCGGGCCAGCGTGTCGCCGGCCACCGGGGCCTGGGCTTCGGTGGCCGCGAGCGCCTGCCCGGCGCCGTCGAGCAGACGCACCCCGGCGGCCGGAGCGCGGGCGAAGCCGGCGCAGGCGAACAGCGTGTCGCCGTCGAACAGGCCCTGCGGCAGCGGCAGCTGCCAGGCGGGCTCGGCCCCCCAGTCGATGCGCAGCCCGCTGCGGCGCGGCTGGCGCATGCGCTGCAGCATGCGCTGCGCCGCCAGCGCCAGCGCCTCGCCGGGCGTCGCGAACTCGCAGGCCCCGCCGGTCGCCTCGGCCAGGCGCCGCAGCGGGGCCTCGGCCGGCGAGTGGCCGACGCCGATCACGAACACGCGCTGTCCGCCGCGGCGCGCCGCGGCGACCACGCCGTCGGTGTCCCAGATCTCGCCGTCGGTGATCAGCAGCACGTCGGCCGCGCCGCCGGGCTGCGCGAACGCGGCCTCGAGCGCGGCCGCCATCTCGGTGCCGCCCAGGTCGGCCTGCAGGCCGTCGACCGCCGGCGCGAGGCGGCGCAGCGTGGCCGCACCGGCCGGCGCGAGCCCGGCCAGCACGTCGGGCGAGGAGCCGAAGCGGGTCAGCGCCACGCGGTCGCGCTCGTCGAGCGACGCGAGCAGCCCGCGCAGTGCGCTGCGCGCCGAGTCGATCGCGGCGCCGGCCATCGAGCCGGAGCAATCCACCAGCAGCTTCAGTGCAACCGGCGCGTCGGCCGTCGCCGCGGGCAGCTGCAGTGCGGCCAGGCGCACCTGCGCCGCGGCGCCCTCGGCCGCGTCGTGGCCCTGCACCAGCAGCGACGGGCGCGGTTCGCGCGGCGTGACGAGCACCACCAGGTCGCGGTCGAGGAAGGCGCGGCCGGCCAGGCGCAGGCAGCGTTCGCCGCCGGCGGCCTCGAGCGTGACCGCATGCGTCGGGCATTCGACCGTCGCCCCGGCGAGCGCGGCACCGATCGCGAGGCGGCACTCGAGCGGGTACTCGACGTCGAGCCGGCTCTCCGGCACCTGCTGCGGCTGCAGGCCGGCAGCGCCGGCATCGCCGTAGCGCGGTGCGATCGTCGTCGGGATGGCGATGCGCAGCCGGCCCTGCTCGAAGCGCAGCAGTTCGGCGAAGCGCAGCTCGATCGCCAGCT
Organism: Piscinibacter defluvii; assembly: GCF_004011805.1. Classification (GTDB taxonomy): domain Bacteria; phylum Pseudomonadota; class Gammaproteobacteria; order Burkholderiales; family Burkholderiaceae_C; genus Piscinibacter; species Piscinibacter defluvii. The sequence goes on along the minus strand of NZ_RCHJ01000015.1, from coordinate 189,175 downwards.
CGTCGCCGGGCTGCAGGTTGCCGACGTTGGCGGTGTACAGCCCGTCGCCCAGCGCCTCGAGCAGCACCGGCGCGTCGCCTTCGTCCAGCGCGGCCTCGTAGCGCGCCTCGGCCCGGCCGCGCTGCGTGACCACGCCCTCGAGCCGGCGCCCGTTCAGCGTGCTGGCGAAGCCGAGCAGCACGGCCTGCGCCGGCAGCGGGAAGGTGTAGACGACCTCCAGCACCCGCGGCCCGTCGTTGCGGTAGGACTGCTGCAGCGTCTGCTCGAACAGCACCGCGTCGAGCCGGCCCTCCAGCCGCACCCCGGTCAGCACGGGAGCAGGCATCGCGGGATGGCGGCAGCACAGCTGGAAGGCATGTTCTCGTGATTCAGGCATCGTCGTTCTCCCGGGTCGGAAGGGGCAGGGAAGCGGCCGGCGGCGCGGGCGCCGCGTCGGCTGCACGGATGTCCCGGTACAGCGCCGTCACGCCCCGCACCAGGGCACGCACCTGCTCCGGCGCGAGGCCGGCGCGGCCGGGTTCGAGGTGCAGCTCCACGCCGTCGGCCAGGGTGACGCGGCTCCACACCTCGACCGAACCGGGCGCGGCGCGGCGCGGCGGGGGGTCGTCGGGCGCGCCGGCGATCAGCTCGCGCACCCGCTCCAGGCTCAGGCCGGCCTCGGTCCAGCGCCGGATCAGCAGCAGCTGCTCGAGGTGGCGGCGCAGGTAGTGCGCGCCGCGCTTCTCCCCCGCCGGGCGCGAGACCAGCCCCTCGGCGATGTAGTAGCGCACCGTGCGCGGCGTCAGGCCGGCCCGCGCCGCGAGCTCGTCGAGCGAGAAGCGTTCGGGGTCGGCAGGGGCAGGACTGGCGGGCATGCGCCAGTATCAGACAGTTATTTCAGACAGTCAACTGTCTTAAATCTGCCCTGCCCCTCGTCAGGCCAGGTGGCGCAGTTCCCGCAGGGCCACCGACAGCATCGCGAGGTCGGCCGACTTGGCGTCCGCCAGCTCGACGAGCAGCTTGCCGGCGCGCTCCAGCACCGCGGCGTTGCGCTCCTCCCATGCGGCCAGGCGCTGCGCCGCGCTGCCCTCGCCGCCGGACACCGCGTCCTGCGTGATGGCGCGCTGCAGCCCGGCCAGGTCGTCGCGCAGCGCGCCCTTGGCCAGGCCCTGCCAGTGGCTGCCGCCGGGCAGCGCGTCGATCTGGACGCGCAGGCGCGCCAGGCCGAGCCGCGCGCCGATCGCGGCGAACACCTCGGCCACCTCGGGCAGCGGGCGCTGCGCGGCCTCGGCCACCTCGGCCACGTCGAGCGCCGCGACCAGGCCGTCGGCACAGGCGATGCGCGCGGCCAGCGGCGCCGGCACGCCGGCGGTTATCCAGCCCTGCGTGCGCGGCTGCGCCGCCTCGGCCGGCTCGAGCCGATCGCGCAGCGCGGCCACCGCGGGCGTGAAGCGCGCCACCGTCTGCTCCATCGGGTCGGCCAGGCGCCGGCTGCGCAGGAACCAGGTGGTGGCGCGCGAGGTCAGCCAGCCTTCCTCGATCAGCAGCTCGGCCTGCAGCGCGTCGGGCACCCGGTTGTCGAGCGCCTCGACCTGCTGCCACAGCGCGACATGGCCGAACACCTCGCGCGCCGCCAGGTAGGCGCGCACCACCTGCGCCGGTTTCGCGCCGGTGGCCTCGATGATGCGGTGCGTGAAGGTGATGCCGACGCGGTTGACCATGCTGTTGAGCACGTGCGTGGCGACGATCTCGCGCTTGAGCGGGTGGCGCGGGATCCAGGCGCCGAACTTCTCGCGCAGCAGCGCCGGGAAGTAGCGCGCCAGCGCGGTGCCGACCCAGGGGTCCTCGGGCAGGTCGCTGGCGAGGATCTCGTCGAACAGCCACATCTTGCAGTAGGCCAGCAGCACCGCGCGCTCGGGCGTCGTCAGGCCCTCGCCGTGGGCCTGGCGCTGCGCGAGCTCGTCGTCGTCGGGCAGGAACTCGACCGCCCGGTTCAGCCGCCCCTGGCGCTCGAGGAAGCGCATGAAGCGGATCTCGGCGTCGAGCAGCCGCGGCCCGAGCCGGTTCAGCACCGACAGGCACTGGGTCTGGAAGGTGTTGTCGCGCAGCACCAGCGCCGCCACGTCGTCGGTCATCTGCGCCAGCAGCGTGTTGCGCTGCTTGACGGTCAGCTCGCCGTCGGCCACCGCGAGGCCGAGCAGGATCTTGATGTTGACCTCGTGGTCCGAGGTGTCGACACCCGCCGAGTTGTCGATCGCGTCGGTGTTGATGCGCACGCCCGCCTGCGCCGCCTCGATGCGGCCGCGCTGGGTGAAGCCGAGGTTGCCGCCCTCGCCCACCACCTTGCAGCGCAGCTGCCGGCCGTCGATGCGGATCGCGTCGCTGGCGCGGTCGCCGACCTCGGCATGCGTCTCGTCGCTCGCCTTCACGTAGGTGCCGATGCCGCCGTTGTAGAGCAGGTCCACCGGCGCGGCCAGGATGGCCGAGAGCAGCTCGTTGGGCGTGAGCCGCTCGGCCGTGATGCCCAGCGCCGCGCGCACCTGCGGCGACAGGGGAATCGACTTCTCGCCGCGTGCCCACACGCCGCCGCCGGCGGAGATCTTCTGCAGGTCGTAGTCGGCCCAGCTCGAGCGCGGCAGCTTGAACAGCCGCTCGCGCTCGGCGAACGAGACCGCCGGGTCCGGATCGGGGTCGAGGAACACGTGCCGATGGTCGAAGGCCGCGACGAGCCGGATGTGGCGCGACAGCAGCATGCCGTTGCCGAACACGTCGCCGCTCATGTCGCCCACGCCCACCACCGTGAAGGGCTGCGACTGCGTGTCCACGCCCAGCTCGCGGAAGTGGCGCTTGACGCTCTCCCACGCGCCGCGCGCGGTGATGCCCATGCCCTTGTGGTCGTAGCCGGCGCTGCCGCCGGAGGCGAAGGCGTCGCCCAGCCAGTGGCCGTATTCGGCGCTGACGGCGTTGGCGAAGTCGGAGAAGGTGGCGGTGCCCTTGTCGGCCGCCACCACCAGGTAGGGGTCGTCGCCGTCGTGGCGCACCACCTGCGGCGGCGCCACCACCTGGCCGCCGACCAGGTTGTCGGTCAGGTCGAGCAGGCCGCGCAGGTAGTCCTGGTAGCAGGCCACGCCCTCCTTCATGAAGGCGTCGCGGTCGCCGGCCGGCGGCGCCTTCTTGAGCACGAAGCCGCCCTTGCTGCCCACCGGCACGATGACGGTGTTCTTCACCATCTGCGCCTTCACGAGACCGAGCACTTCGGTGCGGAAGTCTTCCGCCCGGTCGCTCCAGCGCAGGCCGCCGCGCGCCACCTTGCCGCCGCGCAGGTGGATGCCCTCGAACCTCGGCGCGTAGACGAAGATCTCGTACAGCGGCCGGGGTTCGGGCAGGCCCGGCACCTTGGCCGACTCGAACTTGAACGACAGGAACGCCCGCCGCGGCCCGGGGGCGCCGGTGTGGCCGGTGCCGGTGCGCCAGAAGTTCGTGCGCAGCGTGGCGCGCACCAGCGCCAGCAGCTGGCGCAGCACCCGGTCCTCGGACAGGTTGGCCACCTTCTCGAGCGCCTGCTCGATGGCATTGCCCTGGGCACGCTCGCCTTCGGCGTCGCGGCCGGCCGGGTCGAAGCGCAGCTTGAACAGCAGCACGAGCATGCGCGCGATGCGCGGGTGCGCCACCAGCGTGGCCTCGATGGCCGCCTGCGAGATCGCGAAGCCGATCTGCTTGAGGTACTTGGCGTAGGCCCGCAGCACCACCACCTCGTCAGCGGCGAGCCCGGCGCGCAGCACCAGGCGGTTGAAGCCGTCGTTCTCGATCTCGCCGCGGAAGGCGCGCGCGAAGGTGTCCTCGAACAGGCGCGCCAGCGTGTCGGGCTCCTGCTCCTCGCTGCCCGGCGCGCTCAGCTCGAAGTCGTAGATGCCGATCGCCGCGTCGCTGCCTTCCAGCCGGGCCGAGTGTTCGGCCAGCACCCGCACGCCCAGGTGCTCGAGCATCGGCAGGCTGTCGGACAGCACCACCGGCTCGCCGAGCCGGTAGACCTTGAAGCCGAGCTGGCCGGCCGCCGCGCCGAGCGGGCGGTACAGCGCCAGCGCGAGCGGCGCCTCGGGCGTCAGGGCGTCGACCTTGCGCACGTCGGCCACCGCGGCGCGCGGGCTCACGCGCTCGCGGTAGGCGGCCGGGAAGGCAGCCGCCCAGCGCTTGAACAGCACCAGGCCACGCGCCTCGCCCTCGGCCTCGACCAGCGCGTCGCGCAGCTGGTCGGGCCAGCGCCGCGCGGCCTGCGCCAGGCGCGCCTCGAGCGCACGGCGGTCCACCTCGCGCACGGCGCCGGGCGTGGTGCGGATCGTGAAGCGGATGCGCGCCAGCGCGATGTCGCCGAGCTGCACCTCGAAGTCGGCCGCGCTGCCGCCGAAGGCCTCGCCGAGCAGGCGCTGGCACTTGACGCGCAGCTCGGTCGAGTAGGCCTCGCGCGGCACGTAGAGCAGGCAGCTGACGAAGCGGTCGAACGGGTCGCGCCGCACGAACAGGCGCAGGCGCTGCCGCTCGCCGAGCGCGAGGATGCCCAGCGCCGTCTCGTACAGGTCGTCGTCGGCGATCTGGAACAGCTCGTCGCGCGGAAAGGTCTCGAGGATGTGGTCCAGCGCCTTGGCGAGGTGGCCGCCCGGCGGCAGCCCGGCACGCCGCGCCAGGGCCTCGACCTTGCCGCGCAGCAGCGGCGTCTCGGCCACCCGCGCCGAGTAGGCGGTGGCGGTGAACAGGCCCAGGAAGCGGTGCTCGCCCACCACGCGGCCCTGTGCGTCGTAGCGCTTGATGCCGACGTAATCGGTGTAGCCCGGACGGTGCACCGTCGAGCGGGTGTTCGCCTTGGTGACGATCAGCACCGGCGCCGGGGCCCGTGCCAGCGCGCCGGCGCCCGGCGGCAGCGGCACCGGCGCCGTGCCCTCGCCGGCCGCCTCGCGCAGCACGCCCAGCCCGCTGCCGGGCACGAGCTGCAGCGCGTCGGCGCCGCCCTCGGCGAGCACCAGGTCGTGGCGCCGGTAGCCCAGCAGCGTGAAATGGTCGTCGGACAGCCACTGCACGAAGGCGCGGCTCTCGGCCACCAGCTCGGCGTCGAGCACGGGCGGGGCCAGCGCGAGCTCACGCTCGGCCTCGGCCAGCCGGTCCAGCATGGGCTGCCAGTCCTCCACCGCGGCGCGCACGTCGGCGAGCACGCGCTCGAGGCCGGCCACCAGCTCGGCGCGCTGCGCCGCGTCGACGATGCGGTCGATCTCGACCAGCATCCACGATTCGCCGCGGGCCGTCGGCGCGTCGCCGGGCAGCTGCAGCGACTGCAGGTGGCCGGCCGCGTCGCGCGTCACGCCGAAGATCGGGTGCACGATCAGGTGCAGCGTCAGCCCGTGGCGGTGGATCTCGGCGCTGGCGGAATCCACCAGGAAGGGCATGTCGTCGTTGACGATCTGCAGCACCGAGTGGCGCGAGGCCCAACCCTGCTCCTCCACGCTCGGGTTCAGCAGCCGCACCTTGGGCCGGCCCGGCAGGCGCTGCGCGCCGAACTGCCAGTGCGCCAGCAGCGCGCCGTACAGGTCTTCCGCGGAGCGCTCGGCCAGGTCGTCGAGGTCGAGCTGGCGCAGGTGGGCCTGCACGAAGGTCTCGAAGCCGGGGCGCTGCGCCGCGGCCGGCGCGGCCAGCGCGAGCACGGCCTCGGCGCGCTCCTGGCGCAGCGAATCGGGGGCGGGCGACATGGTGTCTCCTCGTTGTTTTCGTGTCCGCGGAGCTTACGCCCGTGCGTCCGCCGCAGCCATGCCTGATGCGCATGGCTTGCACCGTTCGATGCATGGGCTGGCCTAGGCCACCCGGGCGCCCACGGCGTGTCAGCGCGCCTTGCTGCCCTTGGCCGGCGCGGTGCCGAAGATCTGCTCGAAGTCGATGCCGCGCGTCGGCGTGCTGGGCGGCTGGATGCCGGCCTCGACGTGGTCGAGGTGCGTCAGCATCAGCTTCTCGGCGCGGCGCGCGTCGCCGGCTTCGATGGCCTCGACGATGTCGGCATGTTCGTGCTCGGGGCAGGCGCTGTGGGCCTGCGCGTCGTACTGCGCGATCACCAGGCTGGTCAGCGCGACCAGGCGGCGCAGGTTGTCGGAGAACAGCCGGTTCTCGGTGATCTCGGCCAGGCGCACGTGGAAGATGCCCGTCAGGCGCGCCAGCTCGGCGCGGTCACCCGCCGCGCGCGCGCGCGCCTCGGCCTCCAGATGGCCGCGCATCGGCGCCAGCGCCTGGCCGGCGTAGCGCGTGGCCAGCTGGGCGGCGATGGCGCGCTCGAGCGCGCGCCGCACCTCGAACACGTGCTGCATGTCGCGCTCGCTCGGCCGGGCCACGAAGGCGCCGCGGTTCATGTGCAGCTCGACGATCAGCTCCTGCGACAGCCGCATCAGCACCTCGCGGATGCGCGTGCGGCTGGCGTGGAACGCCTGCGCAAGGCGCTCCTCGCTGAGCTTGGTGCCGGGCAGCAGGCGGCGGTCGCTGATCGCCGCGTAGATGCGCTCGTAGATCTCCTGGTTGCTCAGCTCGCTCACGTCGTCGTCGGTGGGCCCGGGGGATGGCATGCATTATCCGCCGAGGTACAGGCGCCTCACGTGGTCGTTGTGCATCAGCTCCTGCGACGGGCCTTCCAGCGCCACGTGCCCGGTCTCCAGCACGTAGGCGTAGGAGGAGAGCGCCAGCGCCATGCGGCTGTTCTGCTCCACCAGCACGATGGTGATGCCGTCGGCCTGGTTGATCTCGCGCAGGCTGCGCCCGATCAGGCGGATCACCTGCGGCGCGATGCCCAGCGAGGGCTCGTCCAGCAGCAGCAGCTTCGGGCGCGCCATCAGCGCGCGGCCGATCGCCACCATCTGCTGCTCGCCGCCCGACAGGCTGGAGCCCTGCTGGTGGAAGCGTTCCTTCAGGAGCGGGAAGCGTTCGCAGACACGCTCCAGGTCGGCGGCGATGCCGTCCTTGTCGCTGCGCGTGTAGGCCCCCATCAGCAGGTTGTCCTTGATGCTCATGTAGGGGAACACGTGGCGGCCTTCCGGCACCATCGCCACCCCCTGGCGCACCAGGGCATGCGCCGGCTCCTGCCGGTCCTTCGAGTTGATCGTGCGGCCTTCGAGCTTGACCTCGCCGCCGGCCACCTTGCGCAGGCCCGTGATGGCGCGCAGCGACGAGGACTTGCCCGCGCCGTTGGCGCCGATCAGCGCGACGATCTGGCCGCGCTGCACCCTCAGCGAGACCTGCTCCAGCGCCCGCACCTCGCCGTAGCGCAGCGAGACCTTCGTCAGCTCGAGGTGCGGGGTTCCGTTCACGGCGCTCACAGCCCCAGCTCCTCGTCTTCCTGGCCCAGGTAGGCTTCGATCACCTTCGGGTCGTTGCGGATCTCCTCGGGCGTGCCCTCGGCGATCTTCCTGCCGAAGTACAGCACGTGGATGCGGTCGCTGATCGCCATCACCGCCTTCATGTCGTGCTCGACCAGCAGCACCGAGACACCGGAGGCGGCAATCTTGCGCGTGATGGCGACGGCGCGGTTGGTCTCCTCCGGGTTCAGGCCGGCGTACGGCTCGTCCAGCAGCAGCACCTGCGGCCGCGCCGCCAGTCCCATCGCGATGCCCAGCAGGCGCAGCAGGCCCTGCGGCAGATGCCGCGCGGCCACGTCGGCGCTGGCCGAGAGTTCCATCAGCTCGAGGATCTCGCGTGCGCTTTCGCCGAGGCGGATCTCGTCGCCCTTGGCGCGTGGTGCGCCCAGCACCACTTCCAGGTCGCTGGCCTCGCGGTGCAGCTGGTGCGCCAGCGAGACATGCTCCATCGCCGTCAGGTCCGGGAAGATCGTGGTTTCCTGGAAGGTGCGCACCAGGCCCAGCCTGGCGATGCGGTGCGGCGGCATGCCGGTGATGTCCTGCCCGTGCAGCAGCACCTGGCCGCTGCTGGGCCTGAGGAAGCCGGAGAGCATCTTGAAGAAGGTGCTCTTGCCGGCGCCGTTCGGGCCGATCACCGAGATCACCTGGCCCACCGGGGCCGGAAGCACGAGGCTGACGTCCTCGTTGGCCGTCAGGCCGCCGAAGCGCTTGGTGATGCTGCGCGCCTCCAGGATGGGTGCACTCATGCCCGACCCTCCTTCGTGGCCGCGCGGATCGCCATCAGCCCGTTGGGCAGCAGCAGGATCACCGCGATCATCAGCACGCCGTAGATCAGGGTCTGGTACTGCTGGAACTGGCTCAGCAGCTCGAACAGGATGGTCAGCGCGAACGCGCCGATCATCGCGCCGGAGACGAACTCCAGCCCGCCGAGGAAGCAGAACAGCATGTAGTAGATGCTGTGCTCGACCGTGAAGCTCTGCGGGTAGACGCTCTGCGTGAACACCGCGAAGTAGCTGCCGCCCAGGCCGCCGAGCGCGCAGGCGATCGAGAACGCGACGACGCGGTAGCGCCAGACGTTGGTGCCGAAGCTCTCGGCCAGGTCCTCGTTCAGGCGCATCGCGCGGAAGATGCGGCCCAGGCGCGAGTAGTGCACCCGCCAGGTGACCAGCAGCCCGACACCCAGCAGCGCGACGGCCAGGTAGTACATCGGCAGCGGCGAATCACCCTCGAAGGGCTGCGGCAGGCCGGTGATGCCCTTGCTGCCCTGCGTGAAGTCGCCGCCGTTGAGGAAGGCCAGGCGGATCGCCTCGGTCAGGCAGATCGTCAGCATCGAGAAGTAGATGCCGCGCAGCTTCAGGATGAAGCTGCCGATCACGGCCCCCGCGGCCGCCGAGACCAGCGCCGACAGCGGCAGCGCGAGCCAGAAGCTCAGGCCGAAGCGCGACAGCAGGATCGCCGTCGCGTAGCCACCGATCAGCGCGAAGCCGGCCTGGCAGATGTTGATGCGCCCGATCGTGAAGGTGATCCACACGCCGAAGGCGATCAGCGACAGCCCGGCGCAGTTCATCAGCACCGACAGCAGGTAGCGCGAGCCGCCGAGCGCCAGCGGCAGGAACGCCAGCACGACGAGGAAGCCGAGCGCGATGGTGAGGTCGCGTTTCTTCAGGGGATTCATGGTGGCCTCCTTCAGCCCCAAGGCTTGCCGTAGAGCCCGTTGGGCTTGAAGACCAGGAACACGATCATCGCGACGAAGATCAGCAGGTAGGTCACGCTGCCGGGCAGCAGGTCGTAGCCGATCGCCTCGGCGAAGCCGAGCAGCACGCCGCCGACGATCGCGCCCTGCGTGACCCCGGCCCCGCCGATCATGATCATGATGAAGGCCTTGGTCGAGATGTTGGTGCCGACGCCGGAGTTGACGCCGTAGGTCGTCACCAGCAGCCCGCCGGCCAGGCCCGCCAGCGCGGCGCCGATCGCGAAGCCGAGCGTGGTGGTGGCCTTCACGTCCACGCCCTGCAGGCGCGCAGCCTCCTTGTCCTGCGCCACCGCGCGCAGCGCGCGGCCGGGCCGGGTGTACTGCACGAAGGCGAGCAGCCCGACGATGGCCACCACCGCGAGCAGCGCGACCATCGCGTTCGGGTAGGTCAGGATCGCGCCGCCCTCGGCCACGTCGCCGAAGATGAACGCGCCGTCCACCACCGGCGGCACGCCGCGCTGCTTCTCGCCGAACACAGTGAGCGCGAGGTTCTCGAGCAGCAGCGCGGTGCCCACCGCCATCAGCATCGAGTTCTCCTCGCGCGTCGCGTTGGCGAGCACGGGCTGGAAGAAGAAGCGGTTGAACAGCACGCCCACCACGCCCAGCACCGCGGCGGCGGCCGGCAGCGCGACGAAGAACGGCGCGCCGTACTCGCCGTAGAGGTAGTACACGACGAAGGCGCCGAGCATGTACATCTGCCCGTGCGCGAAGTTCACGACCCGCATGATCGAGAACACCATCGTCAGGCCGAGCGCGATGAGGGCGTACACGCAGCCCAGCACCGCACCGTTGATCAGGACCTGGGCCATGGCTGGCGCCTTTCGTGTTCGGTCGCCGGTCAGTTCTTGATGGTGCCGACGAACAAGGTCTTGAACTCCTTGCCGTCGAACTCGTTCACCACCAGCGGCACGCCCACCTGGCTGCGCCGGCCGAAGTCGGCGTTGCCGGTGAACTCGAGCTTGGTCGTGCCACCCTTGACATACGGGTTGGTCATCGAGAAGGTCGCCATCTCCTTCTTGAACACCTCCACGTCGTTCATCGCGGCCGGGTTCTTCTTCAGCACCGCGAGGATCAGCTCGAGCGCGTACACCTTGGTGCCGGCCTCGTCGTTCCACTCGCCGACGCGCTTCTTGTAGGCCTCGGCGAAGGCCTTCATCTCGTCGGACTGGATCTCCGGCGTCGAGGCGCCGCCCACGCTCATGAAGCCGGCCGCCTTGGCGCCGGCCACTTGCGCGAGGATCTTCGCGTCCTGCGCGGTCTCGGTGGAGATCGTGCCCTTGAAGCCGAGGTCGCGCGCCGCCTTGTTCAGCAGCGGCGCATCGGCCGGCGCCACGCCCGAGAGCACGATGTGGTCGGGCTTGGTCTTGATGATCTTGGTCATCACCGGCATGAAGTCCTTGGTGCCGGGCTCGTAGCTCTCGTTCGCGGCCACCACGTACAGGCCGAGTTTCTTCGCGGCCTCGACGCCCTCGACCTGCTGGTTCTTCGCGTCCGACTCGTTGCGCGCCAGGAAGGCGATCGACTTCACGCCCTTCTTGCCCTTCAGGTAGTCGTACATGATCGGGCCGACCTGGTAGCTCGCCACCATGCCCAGCACCGAGGCGTTGGCCGGCGCCTTGTAGAGCTCCTTGGCGAAGGCGTACGGGAAGTTCATCGCCTTGGCACGCTCCATCACCGGCTTGACCGCCAGTGCGGTGGTGTCGATGTTCGGGCCGATGACGTACTTGATGCCCTGGCTGGTGAGCTTCTCGGCGTTGGTCACCGAGATCTTCGGGTCGTTCTTGTCGTCCAGCGCGACGATCTCGAGCTTGTACTTCTTGCCGCCGATCTCGACGCCGCCCTTGGCGTTGTAGAGGTCGGCCGTGGTCTCGGCGCAGTACTTGTTGACCAGGCCCCAGGAGGCGGCCTCGCCGGACATCACGCCGTTGACGCCGATCTTCAGCACCTCCTGCGCGTGGGCCGCGCCGGCGAGCAGCAGGCTGCTGGCGAAGGCCACGCGCAGCAGGGTCGGGCGGAGAACTTGCTTCATCGGGAGGTCCTTTCCTCAGGGTTCGTTCGGTGTGCTCTCGAGCTCGCTTGCTGACATTCACGGCTTGAGATTGCATACAATCTAGCCTAGAGTCTTGCGGACATAGTTGGTACTTTCCCGCAGGCAAACTTCACGGAGCCGCTCATGCGCATCAAGGTGATCAACCCCAACACCACCTGGTCGATGACCGAGACGATCGCGCACGCGGCGCGCGCGGCGGTGTCGCCGGGGGTCGAGATCGAGGCCGTCAGCCCGGCGCACGGGCCGGTGTCGATCGAAGGGCACTACGACGAGGCGATGGCCTGTCTGGGCCTGCTCGACGAGGTGAAAAAGGGCGAGCGCGACGGCGTCGACGCCTACGTGATCGCCTGCTTCGGCGATCCGGGGCTGGACGCGGCCCGCGAGATCGCGCGCGGCCCGGTGATCGGCATCGCCGAGGCCGCGATGCGTTCGGCCGGGTACCTGGCCACCGGCTTCTCGGTGGTGACGACGCTGCAGCGCACCGTGGTGATCGCCGAGCACCTGCTCGACAAGTACGGCGCCCGCGCCCAGTGCCGGCGCGTGCGCGCCTGCGAGATCGCGGTGCTCGAGCTGGAGAACCCGGCCAGCGACGCCTACCGCACCATCCTGGCCGAATGCCGCCGTGCGTTGGCCGAGGACGGCTGCGGCGCGATCGTGCTCGGCTGCGCCGGCATGGCCGACCTGTGCCGGCGCCTCTCCGGCGAACTCGGCGTGCCGGTGATCGACGGCGTGGCCGCCGCGGTGGCCACCGCCGAGGCGCTGGTGCGCATCGGCCTGGGCACCAGCAAACGCGGCGACTACGCCGCGCCGCTGCGCAAGCCCTACGCCGGCATGCTGGCGCCCTGGGCCCCGGGGGGCTGAGCCGAGAGCACGCGGTCGCGCCCGGCGCGCTTGGCGGCGTAGAGCGCGCGGTCGGCCTCGCGCCAGGCGGCGTCCCAGCCCGCGCGGCTGGTGCAGGGCTGCGAGATGCCCACGCTGACCGTGCAGCGCATCGGCGCCCTGCCGTCCGGCGTCGGCAGCGCGAGCGAGCGCACCGCGTCGCGCAGCCGCTCGGCCAGCGCGGCCGCCGTGCCGGCGTCGCCGCCGACGCAGCCGACCAGGAACTCCTCGCCGCCGACGCGGGCGACGAAGTCGCTGCCACGCACCGCGCGCGCAAGCGCCTGCGCCACCGCGTGCAGCGCGGCGTCGCCGGCGGCGTGGCCGTGTTCGTCGTTGATGCGCTTGAAGTGGTCGATGTCGACCTGCAGCAGCGTCAGCGGCTGCACGCTGCGGGCGGCAAAATGCCGCGCCAGCACCTCGTCCAGGCCGTTGCGGTTCAGCACCCGGGTCAGCGCATCGCGCGAGGCCAGCTCGGCGAGCTGGCGGTGCAGCCGCACGAACACCATCCACAGCAGGTTCAGCCCGAGCAGCACCGCGGCGAGCGAGGCGTAGACGTAGTAGGCCTGCGCGAAGCCGCCGCGGTACATCACCTCGACGCCGCGCTGCGCGATGTGCACCCCGCGGACCACGGTCAGCGCGGCCAGCAGGCCCATCACCAGCGTCAGCACGATCAGCGGGGCGCGCAGCGGGCGGCCCTCGCGCGACAGGGCGCGCAGGTTGTCGATCACCAGCACGGCGTAGGCCAGGCCGAGCGCCAGGTTCAGCAGCGCATATCGACCGCCCTGCCCGGCCGCCGCCACCATGGCGCCCTGCGCGAGCAGGAAGCCGACGATCAGCGCGGCGAGCTGGGTCGCCGTCGGCGCCGCCCGGCCGAGGAAGCGTCGCAGGCCGCCGATGAACAGCAGGGCCGCGAGCAGCATCGCCGCGTCCAGCAGCAGCATCCAGGCCTGCGGGTTGGACAGGCCGGCAGCGAGCCGAGCCACGTAGGCGCAACCGAACAGCACGGCGCCGGCGCTCCAGTGCTGCAGGCCGCTGCGCGGCGGCATGCCGCGACCGATCAGGTGGAACAGGCCGCCGACGCAGACAAGATTGATCGCGAGGACGATGACGAGGGTGACCGGATCCATGGGTCCGGCGATTATCCCGGCCGAGCCTGACAAGAGCCCCAGCCCGCTCCTGGGGCAGACGCCCGGGTTTTTGCCGCGCAGACTTCTAGGTACGGACCGCGCTGCGGCGGCGCACCGCCTCGACCACCTCGTGCGGCGGCACGGTGTCCTCGAAGCCGGTGGAGTGGAAGGTGGTGCCCGGGCCGCGGCCGTGCCAGGCATGGCCAGCCTGCTCGCGCCGCTCCTTGAGCGTGATCAGCACATGGTCGACCGCGAGCCAGGCCACGATGGCACCCACGATCAGCGCGACAGCGGTCAGCATGACCCTCTCCTCCCGGCAAGCCTCAGCGTCGAAGAATCTACGCCGGCTCGTGACGGACTCCACCCCCCGGAATGGAGGCCCGTGCAGGTTGCGTCAGAGCACCAGCAGGGCGCGGAAGTCGTTGACGTTGGTGAAGGTCGGCCCGGGCACGACCAGGTCGCCGAGCGGCGCGAAGAAGTTGTAGGCGTCGTTGCGGTCGAGGTAGTCCTGCGCCTTCAGGCCCTTCGCGGCGGCACGCTCCAGCGTGTCGGGCGCGACGATGGCGCCCGCGTTGTCCTCCACGCCGTCGATGCCGTCGGTGTCGGCCGCCAGCACGTGCACCCCGGGCTCGCCCTGCAGCGCGATCGCGCAGCCGAGCAGGAACTCGGTGGCCCGCCCGCCGCGCCCGCCCTTGGCCCTGACCGTCACCGTGGTCTCGCCCCCGGAGAGGATCACGCAGGGCTTCGCGAACGGGGCGCCACGCCGCGCGACCGCGCGCGCCAGCGCCGCATGCACCTTGCCGACCTCGCGGCTCTCGCCCTCGATCTCGTCGGACAGGATGTGCGCGTCGACCCCGGCGCGCCGGGCCAGCGCGGCGGCCGCCTCCAGGCTCTGCTGCGGCGTGGCGATCATGTGCACTTGGTGGCCGGCGAAGCGCGGGTCCCCCGGCTTGGGCGTCTCGAAGCTGCCGGTCTCCAGGCCGACCCGGGCCGCCGCCGGCAGCGGGATGCCGTAGCGCTCCAGGATGGCCAGCGCGTCGGCGCAGGTGGTCGGGTCGGGTACCGTGGGCCCGCTGGCGATCACTTCCGGCGCATCGCCCGGCACGTCGCTGATCAGCAGCGTCACCACCCGTGCCGGCGCACACAGCGCCGCGAGCCGCCCGCCCTTGATGGCCGAGAGGTGCTTGCGCACGCAGTTCATCTCGTCGATCGCGGCGCCGCTCTTCAGCAGTGCCTTGTTGATCTCCTGCTTCTGCTCGAGCGTCAGCCCGGGCGCGGGCAGCGAGAGCAGCGCGGAACCGCCACCGGAGACCAGGCACAGCACCAGGTCGTCGGCCGTCAGCCCCTGGGCCAGCGCCAGGATGCGCGCGGCCGCCTGCCGGCCGGCTTCGTCGGGCACCGGGTGCGAGGCTTCGACCACCTCGATGCGGCCCGGCCGCGCCCGGTAGGCGGGCGGCACGTGGTCGTAGCGCGTCACCACCAGGCCGGACAAGGGCGCGCCGGCCGGCCAGAGCGCATCGACCGCCGCGGCCATCGCGCCGCCGGCCTTGCCGGCGCCGATCACGACCGTGCGGCCTTTCGGCGGCGGCGGCAGCCATGCGGCGGTGTTCTCGGCGGGCAGCGCACGCGCCACCGCGGCGTCGTACAGCGAGCGAAGAAATGCGCGCGGGTCGGTCTGGTGCGATTCCATGTTCATGCGTCGATTATCGAGAGGGTGCTGGGGGAGGACAACGCGGCGTCGATGGTGCACCATCGGCGCACCGCACTTGGAGTGGCTCGTGATGACGACAATCGATCTGCGCGCTGGGTTGGCAGGCGGCGCGACACTGCTCGTGGCCCTGTGGCTGGCCGGCTGCGCCGTGCCGCCCGCCGCGTCCCCCGCCGCGTCCCCCGCCGCATCGCCCGCCGTGCAGGCGCCCGCCGCGCCGGTGGCCGCCGCGCCCGCGCCGCCCCCCGCCGCCGCCCCGGCAGCACCGGCCGCGGCCCCGGCGGCCCCGCCGCCGCCGATCCTGCCCTTCGACGAGGCCGTGCTCAGCGCCGCCACCAACCTGCTCGGCAAGGCCCAGCTGGCCGACCCCGGTGCGCGATACCCGGTGGTGATCGATCCGCTCATCGACGGCGTCACCGGCATGCAGTCCAAGGCCACGCAGGACATGGGCCGGCGCCTGGCCGGGCTGATCCGCGAACGCTACGAGCAGCGCTACGAGTTGCAGCCGTTCAACACCGGCACGGTGGCGAAGTCGCCGCTGGTGCTGATCGGCACCTTCACCGGCGTGAACGCCGAGCGCAAGACCGAAGGAACGCGCGAGGCCTTCCGCATCTGCTTCGCGCTCGCGGATCTGCGCACGGGCAAGCTGGTCAGCAAGGGCCTCGCGTTCGCCAAGGCCGAGGGCGTGGACATCACGCCGACGGCCGCGTTCCGCGATGCGCCCGCCTGGGCCGAGGACCCGGCCACGCTGGGCTACATCCGCACCTGCCAGGGCACGCGCGCGGGCGACCCTATCCACCCGCTGTACGTGGACCGCATCCTGGTCGCCTCGATGCTCGCCGAGGCGATGGACGCCTACGACGCCGGTCGCTACAAGGACGCGCTGTCGCTCTACGACACCGTGCTGCGCACACCGGTGGGCCGCCAGCTGCGCACCTACACCGGCCTGTACCTGACCAACCTGAAGCTCGGCCGGCGCAACGACGCGGCGCGCGCCTTCGGCCAGATCGTCGACCAGGGGCTGGACGCGAAGCGCCTGGGCGTGAAGTTCCTGTTCCGCCCGGGTTCGACCGCGTTCTGGAACGACGCCCGTGCCGGCGCGGCGCCCTACCCGATGTGGCTCAGCGAGATCGCCTCGCGCGCGGGCGAGCGCAAGGCCTGCCTGGAGGTGGTGGGTCATACCAGCGCCACCGGACCGGAGCCGGTCAACGAGCGGCTCTCGCTGCTGCGCGCCGAGTACGTCAAGGGGCAGATCGAGCGCACGAGCCCCATCCTCGCCGGCCGGATGATCGCCAACGGACGGGGCTCGCGCGAGACCATGGTCGGCAACGGGCGCGACGACGCGTCGGACGCGCTCGACCGCCGCGTCGAGTTCAAGGTCGTCGGCTGCTGATCAGGCCTTGGCCACCTCGTGGTTGGCCATGAGCTCGAGCGCGCGCACCAGCGCGGAGTGATCCAGGTCCTGCATGCCGTTGGCGGCGCAGGCCTGCATCAGCTGGGCGGCGTTGGCGGTGTTGGGCAGCGCCACGCCGAGCGCGCGCGCGCCCTGCAGCGCCAGGTTCAGGTCCTTCTGGTGCAGCCCGATGCGGAAGCCCGGGTCGAAGGTGCGCTTGATCATGCGTTCGCCGTGCACCTCCAGGATGCGGCTGGCCGCAAAGCCGCCCATCAGCGCCTGGCGCACCTTGGCCGGATCGGCCCCCGCCTTGCTGGCGAACACCAGCGCCTCGCCGACGGCGGCGATGTTCAGCGCCACGATGATCTGGTTCGCGACCTTGGTCGTCTGGCCGTCGCCGTTGCCTCCCACCAGCGTGATGTTCTTGCCCATCAGCTGGAACAGCGGCAGCACCTTGTCGAAGGCCGCCTGCGGGCCGCCGACCATGATCGTGAGCGAGGCCGCCTTGGCGCCCACCTCGCCGCCGGAGACCGGCGCATCGAGGTAGTCGCAGCCGAGCGCGTTGATGCGCTTGGCGAACTCCTTGGTCGCGATCGGCGAGATCGAGCTCATGTCGACGACGATCTTGCCCTTCGTCAGGCCGGAGGCGACACCGGTCTCGCTGAACAGCACGCTTTCGACGTCCGGCGTGTCCGGCACCATCGTGAACACGATGTCGGCGCGCTCGGCCACGCCGCGTGCGTTGACGCATTGCGTCGCGCTGCTGGCGGCGATCTCCGGGTGCAGCTTGCCGTGCGTGAAGACGAACAGCTGGTGGCCGGCCTTGAGCAGGTGCAGCGCCATCGGCGCACCCATGATGCCCAGGCCGATGAAGCCGAGCTTGAGAGGCGAGGAAGTCATGTGGTTCTCGGGGTCGTGAGGTGAAGGTCAGGTCGTGGCGCGCAGCGTGCGGCGCGCCTGCTCGAGCCAGCCGAGGCCGGCCTCGGTGGTCGACGCCGGCTTGTACTCGCAGCCGATTGCGCCGCGGTAGCCGAGCTGGTCGAGCCGCTTGAACAGGAAGGCATAGTTGATCTCGCCCGTGCCCGGCTCGTGGCGGCCGGGGTTGTCGGCCACCTGGATGTGGGCGATGCGCGCGAGGTGCTTCTCCATCGTCGCGGCCAGCTCGCCTTCGCTGCGCTGCGCGTGGTAGATGTCGTACTGCAGGAACAGATTGTCCGCGCCGACCTCGTCGATGACGGAGATCGCCTGCGCGGTGCGGTTCAGGTAGAAGCCCGGGATGTCGTAGGTGTTGATCGGCTCGATCAGCAGCTTCAGGTTGGCCTTCTTCAGCTCGGCGGCGGCATAGCGCAGGTTGGCCACGAAGGTCTTGCGCAGCGATTCCTCGCCCGCGCCCAGCGGCACCTTGCCGGCCAGGCAGTTGAGCTGCGGCGCGCCCAGCACGGTGGCGTACTCGATCGCCTTGCCGACGCCGGCGCGGAACTCGTCCACCCGGTCGGGCAGGCAGGCGATGCCGCGCTCGCCGGCCTCCCAGTCGCCGGCGGGCAGGTTGTGCAGCACCACTTTCAGGCGGTTGCCCTGCACACGCGCGGCCACCTCGCCGGGCGTGTGCGCGTAGGGGAACAGGAACTCGACGCTGCCGAAGCCGGCGCGCGCGGCGCGTTCGAAGCGGTCGAGGAAGGGCACCTCCGTGAAGAGCATCGAGAGGTTGGCGGCAAAGCGGGGCATGGCGTGCTCTCCGGAATCAGTCGAGAAGACCCGCGAGCTCGAGGCCCTTGGTGCCCTCGGGGTGTCGGCAGTCGATCGCCTCGAACTCGTTGACCTTGTCGATCTCGGTGCCCATCGCGATGTTGGTCACCTTCTCGAGGATCACCTCCACCACCACCGGCACGCTGTGCTGGCGCGCCAGCGCCGAGGCCTCGGCGAGTGCGCCCTGCAGCTTCTCGGGGTCGGTCACACGCAGGCTCTTGCAGCCCAGGCCCTGCACCACCGCCTGGTGGTCGACGCCGTAGCCCTTGAGCGCCGGGTCGTCGACGTTCTGGTTCTCGAAGGCGAGCTGCACGCAGTAGTCCATCTCGAAACCGCGCTGGCTCTGGCGGATCAGGCCGAGGTAGCTGTTGTTGACCAGCACGTGCACGTAGGGCAGGCGGAACTGCGCGCCGACCGCCAGCTCCTCGATGAGGAACTGGAAGTCGTAGTCGCCCGAGATGCCGACCACGGTGCGCGTCGGGTCGGCGGCCACCACGCCGAGCGCGGCGGGGATGGTCCAGCCCAGCGGGCCGGCCTGGCCGCAGTTGATCCACTGGCGCGGGCCGTAGACGTGCAGGAACTGCGCCGCCGCGATCTGCGACAGGCCGATGGTCGTGACGTAGATCGTGTCGCGCGGGAACGAGGCGTTCATCTCCTCGTAGACGCGCATCGGCTTGATCGGCGTCTCGGTGTAGTGCGTCTTGCGGTGCATCAGCTTCTTGCGCTCGGCGCAGCGCTCGGCCCAGTCGGCGTAGCTCTTCAGCGTGCCGGCCGCCTTGCGCTCCTTCGCGACCTGCACGAACAGCTCGAGCGCGCTCTTGGCGTCGCTGACGATGCCGTAGTCGGGCGAGAACACGCGGCCGATCTGCGTCGGCTCGATGTCCACGTGGACGAAGGTGCGGCCCTTGCAGTACACCTCGGTCGAGCCGGTATGGCGATTCGCCCAGCGGTTGCCGATGCCGAGCACGAAGTCGCTCGCCAGCATCGTGGCGTTGCCGTAGCGGTGGCTGGTCTGCAGGCCGCACATGCCGGCCATCAGCGGGTGGTCGTCGGGGATCGCACCCCAGCCCATCAGCGTCGGGATCACCGGCACGCCGAGCGTCTCGGCGAGCTCGACCAGCAGCCCGGACGCGTCGGCGTTGATGATGCCGCCGCCGGCCACGATCAGCGGCTTGTCGGCCGCGAGCAGCATGTCGATCGCCTTTTCGGCCTGCCTGCGCGTGGCCGCGGGCTTGTAGACCGGCAGCGGCTCGTAGGTGTCGATGTCGAACTCGATCTCGGCCATCTGCACGTCGAACGGCAGGTCGATCAGCACCGGGCCCGGGCGGCCCGAGCGCATCAGGTGGAAGGCCTGCTGGAAGGCGCGCGGCACCTGGGCCGGCTCGCGCACCGTGACGGCCCACTTGGTGACCGGCTTGGCGATGGACTCGATGTCCACCGCCTGGAAATCCTCCTTGTACAGCCGCGCACGCGGCGCCTGGCCGGTGATGCACAGGATGGGGATGCTGTCGGCGCTGGCCGAGTACAGCCCGGTGATCATGTCGGTGCCGGCCGGGCCCGAGGTGCCGATGCACACGCCGATGTTGCCGGCCCTGGCGCGGGTGTAGCCCTCGGCCATGTGCGAGGCGGCCTCGACGTGGCGCGCCAGCACGTGGGCGATGGAGGCGCGCTCGCGCAGCGCGGCATACAGCGGGTTGATCGCCGCGCCCGGCACGCCGAAGGCCTGGCTGATGCCTTCCTTCTCCATCACCAGCACCGCCGCCAACGCGGCCTTCATCTTCGCCATGGAAGTCTCCTTGAGTGTGAATCCGATTGGCGCCGATGGTCGGCGCAGGCGCGCGCGGCGTGAAGCCCAGCCCGGGCATCAGACCTATTCCGTGCCGGAATGGCTGTCAGGCGCCGGGGCGCTCCGAGAATCCACCGGCCAGCACCAGCACTCCGTCCTCCTCGCGCAGCCCCAGGTGCGGCAGCGGGCGCGGCGCCGGGCCCGAGACGACGGCGGCGCCGCGCAGCGGGTCGAAGTGGGAGAAGTGGCAGGGGCAGTGAAGCAGCTGCTGCCGCGGGCGCCAGTCGCGCACGGCGCAGTCGCCATGCGTGCAGACGGCCGAGTAGGCCAGCACGCCGTCGGCCGAGCGCGCCCGCGTGGCCGCGTCCATCGCGGCCGGGTCGAGGCGGATCAGCAGGATGCGGTGCCGCGGCGAGCCCTGGCGCGCGCGGCCGGTCGCCGGGTCGACGGCCCAGACGAGCCGCGGCGCCGCACCGGTGGCGAGCATGTCGCTGCGCAACGTCGGCGTGCCGGGCTCGGCCGCCAGCCGGTCGCCGGCGCGCGGGGCGTCGTCGTCGCCCGCCGCGGGCACGGCCCACCAGGCGGCCGCACCGGCCAGCAGGCGGCGACGGGACGAGCGTCGATCCATGCCCGGCAATGTACGCCGGCCCCCGGCAGTGCATGATGGGCGCCCATGGACCGCATCACCGGCGTACAGCTGTTCGTCCGCATCGTCGAGACCGGCAGCTTCAGCAAGGCCTCGGCCGACCTGGGCATCACCCAGCCCACCGCCACCAAGCATGTCGCCGCGCTCGAAGCCAAGCTCGGCGCGCGGCTGCTGAACCGCAACACCCGCGGCGTCAGCGCCACCGAGATCGGCCAGCTCTACTACGAGAAGTGCAAGACCATCCAGCGCGAGCTGGAGGAGGCCGACAGCCTGGCCGCGCTGCTGCAGAGCAAGGTGGGCGGGCAGCTGCGCATCAGCACCTCGGTGGCCTTCGGCCGGCGCATCGCCACGCCGCTGGCGCTGCGCTTCATGCGCGAGCATCCGGAGGTCACCATCGACCTGAGCTTCGACGACCGCTACGTCAACCTGGTCGAGCAGGGCGTGGACGTCGCGCTGCGCATGGGCCGGCTGGCGGATTCCGCGCTGGGCGCGCGCTACCTCGGGGTGAACCCCTGGCTGACCGCCGCGGCGCCCGACTACCTGGCGCGGCGCGGCACACCGGCCACGCCGGCCGAGCTGGCCACGCACGACTGCCTGGTCTACAGCAGCGTGCAGGGCGACGACCGCTGGGCCTTCACCGCCCCGGGCGGCGAGGAGCAGTCGGTGCCGGTGCGCGGCCCGCTGCGCTCGAACAACCTGTCGGCCGTGCTGGCCGCCTGCCGCGCCGGGCTCGGCCTGGCGGTGCTGCCCTGGTACGTGGCGCGCGAGTCGGTGGCCGACGGCAGCATCGTGCCGGTGCTGGCCGAGTTCGGCCTGCCGGCCCAGGAACTGCACGCGGTGTTCCCGTCGCCGAAGCTGGTGCCGCACAAGGTGCGCAGCTTCATCGAGTTCCTCCGCGTGCAGCTGGACGGCGAGTGGTGGATGCGCGCGCCCTGATCAGGCGGCCGCCGGCGTGCCGGCCGGTGCGCTGCGCCCGGCCAGGCGCATCGCCACCAGGTAGATCGCCGCGCCGGCCACCGCGCCGATCACCCAGCCGAAGTTGTTCTCCGGCAGCACCTTGAAGAGCTGCGTGGCCAGTTCCCAGCCCACCGCGATGGTGCCCGAGACCGCCAGGGACAGCAGGCCCAGCTTGTTCCAGCCGCCGTCGTAGTGGTAGCGCCCGGTGGGGGCCATCGTGTAGAGGTCGGCCGTCTTGATCTGCTGGCGCTTGACCAGGTAGTAGTCGGCCACCATCACGCCGAACAGCGGGGCCAGCACGGCGCCGAACACGCTGACGAACACGGTGATCGCCTGCGGGCTGTCGACGAAGATCCACGGGCACACCACCACCGCCAGGATGGAGGCGATCAGCCCGCCCTTCTTGAAGTCGATGTGCTTCGGGAACAGGTTGGCGATGTCGTAGGCCGGCGAGACGAAGTTGGCGACGATGTTGATGCCCATGGTGGCGATCACGAAGGTCACGCTGCCCAGCACGACGGCCCACTTGTTGTCGATCCGGGCGACGATCTCCACCGGGTCCATGATCATGTGGCCGAACACCTTGGCGCTGCCGGCGGTGACGATCACGACGATGATCGCGAACAGGATGAAGTTCAGCGGCAGGCCGAGGAAGTTGCCGCGGCGCATCGCCTTCTCGCTCTTGGCGAAGCGCGAGAAGTCGCCGAAGTTCAGCAGCAGCGCGGCGAAGTAGCTCACCACCAGCAGCACGGCGCTGCCCATCGCGACGATCGACTGCGTGGGCGTCAGCACCTTGTCCGACAGCGACAGGTCGATCGCGTCCCAGCCGGCCTTCCAGAGGATCCAGCCCATCAGCAGGAACATCACCAGGTAGACCGCGGGGCCGCAGAAGTCGATGAACTTGCGGATCGTCTCCATGCCGCGCTGGAAGATCATCAGCTGGAAGAACCACATGAACAGGAAGCAGCTCCAGCCCAGCAGGTCCAGCCTCAGCACGCTGGTGGCCTGCAGCGAGGCCGCTGCGGGGAAGAACACCAGCACCAGCGTGGCCACCGCCTTGGAGGCGAAGTAGGTCTGCACGCCGTACCAGACGATGCCGACCACGCCGCGGATCACCGCCGCCAGGTTGGCCCCCATCACGCCGCACGAGACCCGCGCCATCACCGGGAACGGGATGCCGTGCTGCTGGCTCGGCTTGCCGATCCAGTTCATCAGCACGTTCACGATGCCGATGCCGATCACCAGCGCCAGCAGCACCTGCCAGCCCGACAGGCCGAGCAGGAACAGGCTGGCCGCGAAGGTGTAGCCGCCGACGCTGTGCACGTCGGACATCCACATCGCGAACACGCTGTAGGACGACCAGGTGCGCTTGTCGGGTGGTACCGGCGCGAGGTCTTCGTTGATCAGCCGAGGGTCGGCCCCGGGCAGGGAGGAGGTGGTGGCGGACATGGGCGCTCCTTGGGGGTGACGGGTCAATGTACGCACAAACTGTATACACTTTGTGCGACAAAACGAATAGAGGATTGCCCGCGATCGTTTGGTCAGTTCTGTTTTGACCCGGGTGCCGGGAATCGGGCCGCCCGCGGGCCCGCGGCACAATCGTCCGCATGCACCGATACCGAACGGCCTTGGCCTGCGGCGGCCTGGCGGCCGCCTTCGCGGCCGCGGCCGCCCCGCTGCCCGACACGCTGGCCCAGCGGGTGGCGCCCTGCACCGCCTGCCACGGCAAGGAAGGGCGGGCCGCCCCCGACGGCTACCACCCGCGCATCGCCGGCAAGCCGGCCGGCTACCTGTACAACCAGCTGCTGAACTTCCGCGACGGCCGGCGGCGCTACGCGCCGATGGTCTATCTGGTCGATCCGCTCAGCGACGGCTACCTGCGCGAGATCGCCGAGCACTTCGCCGCGCTGGACCTGCCCTACCCGGCGCCGGCCCCGACCCGCGAGGACGCTGCCACCCTGCAGCATGGCGAACGCCTGGTGCAGCAGGGCGACCCGGCGCGCGAGCTGCCCGCCTGTACCGGCTGCCACGGCCGGCAGCTCACCGGCGTGGCACCGGCGGTGCCCGGGCTGCTCGGCCTGCCGCGCGACTACCTCGGGGCGCAGCTCGGTGCCTGGGTCAGCGGCCAGCGGCGCGCGCAGGCGCCGGACTGCATGGCGGCCATCGCCCGCAAGCTGACGCCGCAGGACGTGGCGGCCCTCGCCGCCTGGCTGGCCAGCCGGCCGGTGCCGCAGCCGGCCAGGCCGGCCGCGCGTTTCGAGGCCGACCCGCCGCTCGAATGCGGCGGCGTGCCGCGCAGCCCATGACGGCACGCTTCATCGCCCTGCTGCTCGTGCTGCTGGCGCTGCTGGCGGCCGGCGTGGCCTGGCTGAACCAGCGCGGCGAGCCCGCCATCGCGCCCGGGGCGGTGCCGGCCGACGGCACGCCGGCGCAGATCGCCCGCGGCGCCTACCTGGCCCGCGCCGGCAACTGCGCGGCCTGCCACACCGAACGCGGCGGCGCGCCCTATGCCGGCGGGCGCGGCATCGCCACGCCCTTCGGCACCGTCTACGCAAGCAACCTGACACCCGACCCGGCCACCGGCCTGGGGCGCTGGAGCGCGGACCATTTCTGGCGCGCGCTGCACCACGGGCGCTCGGCCGACGGTCGGCTGCTCTACCCGGCCTTCCCCTATCCCGACTACACGCGGGTGACACGCGAGGACAGCGATGCGCTGTACGCCTTCCTGCGCTCGCTGCCGCCGGTGGCGCAGGCCAACCGGCCGCATGCGCTGGAGTTCCCGTACCGCACCCAGGCGGCGCTGGCGGTGTGGCGCGCGCTGTTCTTCCGTGCCGGGGTGTTCGAGCCCGACCCGGCGCGCTCACCTGTCTGGAACCGCGGCGCCTACCTGGTGCGCGGGCTCGGGCATTGCGGCGCCTGCCACGGCGGCCGCAACGTGCTGGGCGCCACGCCCGACGGCGGCCAGTCGCTGGCCGGTGGCGTGATCCCGATGCGCCAGTGGTACGCCCCGGCGCTCACCTCGCCGGCCCAGGCCGGGGTGGCGGACTGGCCCGAGGACGAGGTGGTGGCGCTGCTGCGCGACGGCGTCGCGCCGCGCGGCAGCGTGCTCGGGCCGATGGCCGAGGTGGTGCTCGGCAGCACGCAGCACCTGGACGAGGCCGACCTGCGCGCGATCGCCAGCTTCCTGAAGTCGCTGCCGCAGGCGGCCGCGTCGCGCGCCGCGCCCCGGCCGGCCGATCCGCAGGTGCTGGCGCTGGGCGAATCGACCTACGCCGACCATTGCGCCGGCTGCCACGGCGCGCAGGGCGAAGGCGGGCGCAGCGCGGACGGCCGGCTGCTCTACCCGGCGCTGCAGGGCAGCCGGATGGTGGCGATGGACCCGCCGGTCAACCTGGTGCGCGTGATCGTGCACGGCGGCTACCTGCCGGCCACACGCGGCAACCCGCGGCCCTTCGGCATGCCGCCCTTCGGCCTGCTGCTCGACGACGCCCGGATCGCCGCGCTGGCCACCTGGCTGCGCCAGCGCGAGGGCGCCGCACCGGTGGCGCCGCAGGAGGTGGCGCGGCTGCGCGGCGCGGCGGCGGTCGACTGAGGCGCTCGCCGGCCGGATCCGCGCCCGCGCATCCGCCGTGGGCCCGGACAGGGGGCCTGGCCCGCGTCAACGTCGCCTGCGCGGAACTTTCGCCGGCGGCGGATCCGCGGCCCGGGCCGCGCCGCCGGCCCCGCGCATCGCCGTCTCGATCATCCGCATCACATGCTCGGGGGCCTGCGCCCCCACCTTGGGCGCCAGCTTCAGGCAGTCCATCACGTTGGCGTGCGTGATGCTCGCGAAGCCGTGCATCGTCGACCAGATGAACATCGCATTCAGGTCGACTTCGGCCCGCATCGCCGCGGACTCGCCGTGGAGCCGGCGCAGCACGCCGCGCAGCACGTCGAAGGCATGCACCGCATCGCGCACCAGCTCCGGATGCTCGGCCGGTTCGGGCCAGGGCGTGCCGAACATCAGCCGGTACTCGAGCGGGTGGGCGGACGCGTAGCCCAGGTACTGCCGCCCCAGGGACTCGAGGTCCTCCATCGGGTCGTCGTTGCGCTCGCGGGCGTCGAGGGCCTGCGCGAAGCTCTCGAAGCAGCGCCGCATCACTTCGGCCAGCAGGTGGTCGCGGCTCGGATAGTGGCGATACGGCGCCTGGTGCGACACGCCGAGCTTGCGCGCCACCTCGCGCAGGCTCAGCTGCTCGACGCCATGCTCGGCGATCACCTCGCGGGCGGCGAGGATGCAGGCCTCCTTGAGTTCGAGCGGCTCGTCCTTCTTCTTCGGCATCGGGCACGGGTCAGCGGGCAACGCCGGCACGGTAACACGGCCGCATCCGCGACGGCTCTCAGCGCGTGGGCGCGACGCCCGGGCCGCCGTCGCGCCGGCGCCCGGTCATGCCCTTCATGACCCGGGCGAGCAGCACCACGCGCATCGGGCGCGGCAGCGTCGCGAGCGACCAGCCGAGCAGCTTCGACAGCCAGCCGGGCCGAACGGTGCCCTGCCGGCCGAGCGCGTCGATGGTCTGCCGGGCGACCACCTCGGCGCTCAGCATCGTGCCCGGCGCCAGCCGGGCGCGCGCGGCAAACCCGGTGTCCACCGGCCCCGGCGCGCTCGCGAGCACGTCGACGCCGCGCCCGCGCAGCTCGCCGCGCAGCCCCTCGGCCAGGGACTGCACCCAGGCCTTGGTCGCCGCATAGTGTGCCGAGCCCGGCACGCCGTTGAAGGCCAGCACCGAGCTGAGCAGCACGATGCCGCCGCGTCCGCGATCCGCCATCCGCGGGGCGACGTGGCCGACCAGCTCGAGCACCGACGCGCAGTTGACGGCCAGCATCTCGCGCTCGGCGCCGAGCGGGCTGTCGACGAACGCGCCCGAGGTGCCGAAGCCCGCCGCGGCCACGAGCACGCCGACCTCGTGCGCCGCGATCATGCGCCGCACCGCCTCGCAGCCCTCGGCCGTGCCCAGGTCCGCGGCGAGCGCCTGGCACTCGACGCCGTGGCGGCCGGCCAGTTCGCGTGCCAGCTGCTGCAGCCGCTCGCCGCGGCGCGCCACCACCACCAGGTGGAGGCCGCGCGCCGCAAGCTCGCGCGCGATCGCCAGTCCGATGCCGTCGGAGGCGCCCGTCACCACCGCCCAGGGGCCGTAGCGATGCGCGAAGGCGTTGTCACGAGGCGCCGGCAAGGCGTTCTTCGCGGTCTCGTGCTGCGGGCGGCTCATTTCGCCACCCTCACCTCGAGTTCGACCGGCTGGCCGTCGGCGACCTTGAACGCCGCTTCGTCGAAGCGCGGCGCGCGCAGCGTCGGCCGCACGTTGTTCGACACGCCCCAGGCCTCGGTGGGCATGCCCAGGAAGTTGGTGTCGACCTTGCGGTTGCCGTTCAGGTCGTGCGAGACCGAGACCGCCCAGGTGCCCGGGGCCACGTCGGCGAAGCGGCAGGCGACACCGGCCGCATCGGCCTTCACCCACACCTGCCGCGCGCCGCCGGCATCCATCGGGAAGGCCGTGCCGGCAGGGAACAGCGCGCAGCCGATCTCGCCGGCCGACCCCGCGAGGCCGCTGACGCGGACGACGACTTCGGTGGCCGCTGCCCGCGCGGGCCCGGCCAGCAGGAGCAGACAGGCGGACGCGCACAGCGCGGCAGGCGGGCATCGCTTGGGCTTCATCGCAAGACTCCTTCGAGGTTGACTTCGATCCCCGGGACCAGGCGGAGCCGGACGGGGAGTTGACAGCGTCAACAGCATAGACGATCATTGTTGACACCGTCAACTCAGATCATCGAAACGAGCTGCCATGCACCAGGTCCTGCCTTCCGCACCGTCGGCCCCGGCGACCGCTCCCTGGCCGACCTTCGCACCGGCCGGGGCCGCGCTCGTGGCGCTCACGCTGCTGGCCGGCTGCGCCGCGCCGCCGACCGTCACGCGCCCGCCGACGACCGGGCTGCCCGCCGCCTTCGGCGCGACGCCGGCACCCGCGGCCGCGTTCGACGAACCCTGGTGGCGGGCCCTCGGCGACGCGCCGCTGCAGGCCCTGGTGGCCGAGGCCGGCGAGCGCAATCTCGACTGGCGCATCGCCGTCACGCGCGTCGAGCAGGCCCGCGCAGGCGCCAGCGCCGCGGCCTCGCGGCTCGCGCCCATGCTGGCCTTGAACGCCGGAGCCTCCGACCAGCGCAGCGGTCTGCCCGACGAGGTCAAGCGCGGCTCGCCCGACACGCGGGCGCTGCGGGCTTCGGTCGACCTCGGCTGGGAGCTCGACCTCTTCGGCGCCGCGCGTGCCGCGCGCGCTGCCGCGGCCTTCGATGCCGACGCCGCCGCCGAGGGCGCGCGCGCCGCGCGGCTGCTCGCCGCCGCCGAGACCGCCCGCCAGTACGTCGTCTGGCAGGGCGCCCGCTTGCGGCTCGCGCAGGTGCAGGAGCTGCTGCGCACCCAGGCCGAGACCGAAGGCCTGACGCGCAGCCGCGAGGCCGCCGGCCAGGCGAGCCGCTTCGACGTGGCGCGGGCTGCGGCCGAGACGCGCGCGCTCGCGGCCCAGCTGCCGCCGCTGCGCACGCTCGTCGCCAGCACCGAGCACCAGATCGCGCTGCTGCTCGGGCGCCCGGCGTCGGCGCCGCTCGATGCGCTGCCGCGAGCGCAGGCCGCGGCGCTGCCCGAGGTTCCCGCACTGGCGCCCGGCCAGCCCGCCGAGTTGCTGCTGCGCCGCCCCGACCTGCGCGCGGCCGAGCGCCAGCTCGCCGCCGAAGACGCGCGCCTGCGCGAGGCCCGGGCCGACCGGCTGCCGAAGTTCTTCCTTGCCGCGCTGCTGGGCCGCCAGGACCTGCGCCTGAACGGGCTGGACCTGAGCCCGGTCGGCTACCGCAACGTGGCGCTCGCGTTTGCCTGGCCGCTGTTCGACGCCGGGCGCCTGCAGGCGGGCGAGGAGCGCGCCGCGGCCCGCGCGCGCGGCGCGACGCTGCAGTTGGAACGCACCTGGCTAGCGGCGCTGCAGGAGGTCGAGTCCAGCCTCGTCGCGCTGGCCGAGGAACGCGAGCGCGCCGCCCCGCTCGACGCCTTGCGCGAGGAACGTGCGGCGGCGCTGCGCCATGCCGAGTCGCTGCGCCGCGAAGGCCAGATCGACCTGCTGCAACTGCTCGACGCGCAGCGCGGCCGCATCGCCGCCGAGCTGGCGTGGACCGAGCACCGCACCCAGCTGGCGCTGAACGGCCTCCAGCTCTACCGCGCGCTCGGCGGCGGCTGGTCGCTCGACGCCCCACCCGCCACCCGCGTTTCGGAGGTCCGCCCGTGAACCCTCGCCCGTCCTTCGCGCTGGCCGCGCCGCTGGCTGCCGCGCTCGCCGCCTGCAGCCCGCCCGGGTCCACGCCGCCCGCGCTGCCCGCGGTCTACGTCACGCCGGTCGTGCTGCAGCCGGCCGCGCACGAACGGCGCTTCACCGCCGTCGTCGCGCCGCGCGTCGAGAGCGACCTGGCCTTCCGCACCGGCGGCAAGGTGCTGGCGCGGCTGGTGGACCTCGGCCAGTCCGTGCGCGCCGGCCAGCCGCTGGCGCGCCTGGACGGCAAGGACCTGCGGCTCGCGGTCGACGCCGCGGCCGAGCAGTGGCGCGCCGCCGAGGTCGACGCGCAACAGGCGGCGAGCGACGCGGCGCGCTTCACGCGGCTGGCGGCCGACGGCTCGATCCCGGGCGCCGACCGCGAACGCCAGCAGGCGCGTGCCGATGCCGCCGCGGCGCGCCTCGCGCAGGCGCAACGCCAGCTCGACCTGGCGCGCAACCGCGACGGCTACACCACGCTCGCCGCGCCGTTCGACGGCGTGGTCACTGCAGTGCGCGTCGAGCCGGGCCAGGTGGTGGCGGAAGGGCAGCCGGCCTTCGCCATCGCCCGCGCGCAGGAACTGGAACTCGCGGTCGACGTGCCCGAGGCGCTGGCCGCGACGCTGGCCCTCCAGCAGGCCAGCGCCACCGGCCCGGCGGGCGCGGCGCTGCCGCTGCGCCTGCGCGAGCTGGCGCCGAGCGCCCATCCGGCGACGCGCAGCTTCCGCGCCCGCTACGCACTGGCCGCGCCCAGGCCCGAGGGCTGGCGGCTCGGCATGACGGTCGAGCTGCGCCTGGCCGGCCGGGCCGCCGCCGCAGTGGCCGAGCTGCCGGCCGGCGCGCTGCTCAAGGCCGATGGCGCGCCCGCCGTGTGGCTGGTGGCCGACCCCGCCAGGGACTCGGCCGGCACGCTGCGCGCGCAGCCGGTGGAGGTGCTGGGCCAGTCGGGCGACCGCGTGCGCCTGCGTGGGCTGCCCGACGGCGCCTGGGTGGTGAGCGCCGGCGCGCACAAGCTCGATGCCAGGATGCGCGTGCGGCCCGTCGCCCGTCCGCTCGATGCCCCGCTGCCGGCGGCACCGGCGGTCGCGGTCGCGCGCCAGGAGTCGCGGCCGTGAGCCGCTTCAACCTCTCCGAATGGGCCGTCGCGCACCGGCCGCTGGTGCTGTTCCTGCTGATCGGCACCCTGCTCGCCGGACTGGTCTCGTTCACGCGACTCGGTCGGCTCGAAGACCCGGTGTTCAACGTGCCGACGATGACCGTGATCGTCGCCTGGCCGGGGGCGCCGGCGCAGCAGGTGCAGGACCAGGTGCTGAACCGTCTCGAACGCCAGCTGCAGGAGCTCGACGCCCTCGACAACGTGCGCAGCTTCGCCCGCCAGGGCTACGGCGGCATCACGCTGTGGATGAAGGGCGGCACCTCGAAGGCCGATCTCGAGACCTCCTGGTACCAGGCGCGCAAGAAGATCGGCGACATCCGCCACGAGCTGCCCGACGGCGTGCGCGGGCCGTTCTTCAACGACGAGTTCACCGACGTCTACAGCCTGCTGTACGCGCTGGCTGCGCCCGACCTGTCGCAGGCCGAGCAGCAGGCGGTCGCCGAGGAGGTGAAGCGCGCGCTGCAGGTCGTGCCCGGTGTCGTCAAGGTCGACGTGATGGGCCGGCAGGCGCAGCAGGTGCACGTGGAGGTCTCGACGCGCCGGCTCGCCGCGCTCGGCGTGCCGGTGCAGGCGGTCATCGACGCGCTCGCGCGCCAGAACCTGGTGCTGCCGTCCGGCGCCTTCGAGGGACCGGCGGACCGGCCCTTCGTGCGCGTCAGCGGCAGCGCGCGCAGCGCCGCCGAGCTGGCGCGGCTGCCCATCGAGGCGGGTGGCCGGCTGCTGCTTCTCTCCGACGTGGCCGAGGTGCGCGAAGGGCTCGAAGACCCGCCGTCGTTCACCGTGCGCCGCAACGGCGAACCGGTGCTCGCGATCGGCGTGGCGTTCTCGCGCCAGGTCAACGTGCTCGAGGTCGGCGCCGCGGTCGAGGCGGCTGCGCAGGCCGCCACCGCGAAGCTGCCGCTGGGCGTGACGCTCGAGAAGTACGCCGACCAGCCGAGGATCGTCGACGCGGCGGTGTGGGAGTTCGAACGCGCCTTCCTGGAGGCGCTGGCGATCGTGCTCGCGGTGTGCTTCGTCGCGCTCGGCTGGCGCAGCGGCATCGTCGTCGCCGCCTCGGTGCCGCTGGTGCTGGCGCTGGTCGCCACCGTGATGGCCGCGGCCGGTTGGGCGCTGGACCGCATCTCGCTCGGGGCGCTGATCATCGCGCTCGGGCTGCTGGTCGACGACGCGATCATCGCGGTGGAGATGATGGTCGTGAAGATCGAGCAGGGCTGGGACCGCGTGCGCGCCGCCACCTTCGCCTACAGCTCGACCGCCTTCCCGATGCTCACCGGCACGCTGGTCACGGTGGCCGGGTTCATGCCGGTGGGCTTCGCGAAGTCGATCTCGGGCGAGTACGCCGGCGGCATCTTCTGGGTCGTCGGGCTGGCGCTGCTGGCCTCGTGGCTGGTGGCGGTGGTGTTCACGCCCTACCTGGGTGTGCTGCTGCTGCCCGCGCGCATGCAGGCCGTGGCGCACGATCCCTACGACCGGCCGATCTACCGGCGGCTGCGCGGGGTGGTCGGATTCGCGGTCGGGCACCGCTGGTGGGTGCTCGGCGCAACCGCGCTTGCCTTCGGCGCCGCCGGCGCGGGCATGACGCTGGTGCAGCAGCAGTTCTTCCCGACCGCCTCGCGCAGCGAGCTGCTGGTGGACCTGCGGCTGCGCGAGGGGGCCTCCTTCGCGGCGACCGCGCTGCAGGTGCAGCGGCTCGAGGCGGTGCTGAAGCAGGATGCCGACGTCCAGGGCTTCACGGCCTACACCGGGGCCGGCTCGCCGCGTTTCTACCTGAGCCTCGCGCCCGAGCTGCCGAACCCGGGCTACGCGCAGTTCGTGCTGCAGACCGCCGGCACGCCCGAGCGCGAGGCGGTGCGGCGGCGCCTGATCGCGCTCTTCGATGCCGGCGAAGCCTTCCCCGACCTGCGCGGCCGCGTGCAGCGGCTCGAGTTCGGCCCGCCGGTGGGCTTCCCGGTGCAGTTCCGGGTGATCGGGCCCGACCCGGTGCAGGTGCGGCAGATCGCCTACCGGGTGCGCGACCTGGTGCGCGAGAGCCCGCTCGTGCGCGACACGCACCTGGAGTGGAACGAGCAGGTGCGCACGCTGCGGCTGGACGTGGACCAGGACCGTGCGCGGCTGGCCGGCCTGTCGAGCGCGGAGGTCGCCAACGCCGTGCAGCTCGCGCTCTCGGGGGCACCGGTGGCGCAGTTGAAGCGCGGCGAGGAACTCGTCGACGTGGTGCTGCGCGCCGCGCCCGAGGAACGCCTGACGCTCGACGCGCTGCCCGATCTGCGCCTGCCCACCCGCGGCGGCGGCGCGGTCGCGCTGTCGGAAGTGGCGCACATCGACACCGGCTGGGAAGACCCGGTGCTGTGGCGGCGCAACCGCGACGCGGTGCTGACGGTGCGCAGCGACCTGGCCGACGGCGTGCAGGGCCCGTACGCGACGCAGAAGATCCGGCCCTCGCTGCAGCCGCTGCTGGACGCGCTGCCGCCCGGCTACCGCATCGAGCAGGGCGGCGCAATCGAGGAGAGCGACAAGAGCAACCTGGCGCTGTTCGCCGTGTTCCCGGCGATGTTCGCGGTGACGCTGCTGCTGCTGATGCTGCAGCTGCAGAGCTTCGCGCGCATGGGGCTGGTGTTCCTGACCGCGCCGCTCGGGCTGATCGGCGTCGTGCCGGCACTGCTGGCCTTCGATGCGCCGTTCGGCTTCGTCGCACTGCTGGGCGTGATCGCGCTCGGCGGCATGATCATGCGCAACGCGGTGATCCTGGTCGACCAGATTGACCGCGACATCGAGGCCGGCGCCTCACCCGCCCAGGCCATCGTCGATGCGACGGTGCGGCGCGCGCGCCCGGTCGTGCTCACTGCCGCGGCAGCGATCCTGGCGATGATCCCGCTCACGCGCAGCGTGTTCTGGGGCCCGATGGCGATGGCGATCATGGGCGGGCTGCTGGCCGCCACGGCGCTGACGCTGGTGTGCGTGCCGGCGCTCTACGCCGCGTTCTTCCGCGTGCCGCGCCCGCGGCCCGCGCCGCCGGCCGGCGGCGCAAGCCCGGCGGTGCCGGCCATCGCGCCATAGACGAAAGGAGTCGAGATGCCCCCCTTCGTCGATCGCCTGCCCGCTCCGCGGCGGCGGCACCTGCTGCTCGGCGCGCTCCTGTCACCGCTCGCGCTGCCCGGCTGCGCCGCATTCGACTACCGGGAGGGCGACGCGCCGGAACCGCTTGCCGACGTGCCGCCGCTGTCGCCCCGCCCGCGCATCGCGCTCGTGCTGGGCAGCGGCGGGCCGCGCGGCTATGCGCACCTGGGCGTGCTGCGCGTGCTGGAGGAGGCCGGGGTGCAGCCCGACCTGATCGTCGGCAGCAGCGTCGGCGCGCTGATCGGCACCTTCTGGGCCAGCGGGCTGGACGCGGCGCGCCTGGACGAACTGTCGTTCCAGGGCGGCCCGCTGACGGTGTTCGATCCCAGCCCGTTTGCCGACCGCGGCTGGATCCGCGGCCAGAAGCTGCAGGACTACGTGAACCGCGGCGTGGCCGGCCGGCCGCTCGAGGCGCTGCCGCGGCGGGTGGTCGTCGCGGTCACGCGGCGCGACGACAAGCAGCCGCGTTTCTTCCTGCGCGGCAACGCCGGCGTGGCGGTGCGTGCGTCGGGCGCGATGCCCGGCATCGTGTCGCCGGTGGGCATCGCCGGCATCGAGTACGAGGACGGCGACGAGTCGCTGCCGGTGCCGGTGCGCGCGGCGCGCGCGGCCGGCACGCAGTTCGTGATCGCCGTCGACGTGGCCGCGCGCACGACGCCCGCGGATGCGTCGGAGGCGATGCGCGAACGCGACCGGCGCCGGCGCCTGCGCATCGAGCCCGAGGTGGCGCAGGCCGACTTCCTGCTCCATCCGGACCTCGACTACCGGGCCGGTCCGTGGCGCAGCTACTTCGTCGACTCGCGCGCCCGCGGCGAGGCGCACGCCCGGCAGCGGCTGCCGGACCTCCTGCGTGCGCTCGAGGCACGTTTCGGTCCGGATGCCCGGCAGCGCAAGGCAGCGACGGCCATGGCGCCGACCGGGTGACCGGCCCGGGCACGATCCGTCGTCGGGTCGGGCCTGGGCTTCTGCGCGCCGCTCAGAGATCCAGGACCAGCCGCGCCGTGGCCGCGCGCGAGCAGCACACCAGCATCTGGTCGCCGGCGGCCTGCTCCTCGGGCGTGAGGTACATGTCGCGGTGGTCGGGCGTGCCCTCGATCACGCGTGTCAGGCAGGTGCCGCAGACACCCTGCTCGCAGGAGGTGGCCACGGCGATGCCCTCGGCCGCCAGCGCCTGCACGATCGTGCGGTCCGGCGGCACCACGACGATGCGGCCGGAGCTGGCCAGCAGCACCTCGAATGAACCGTCGTCCGCCTTCTGCGCCACCTCGGCGCCGAAGAACTCGTAGTGCAGCTGGGCCTCGGGCCAGCCGGCCGCGCGCGCGCTGGCCAGCACCACGTCCATGAAGCCCTTGGGCCCGCAGACGTAGAGATGCCGCCCCGGCTGCGGCGCTTCGAGCAGCGCCGGGATGTCGAGCTTCTGCACCGTGGCGCCGTCGTCGAAGTGGTAGTGCACACGGCCGGCGAAGGACGAGGCCACGATGCGCTCGACGAACGCGGTGCGTGCGCGCGAGCGGGTGCAGTAGTGCATCTCGAACACGGCGCCGGTGTTGGCCAGCCTCTCGGCCATGCACAGCAGCGGCGTGATGCCGATGCCGCCGGCCAGCAGCAGGTGGCTCTTCGCCTCGTGCGCCAGCGCGAAGTGGTTCTTCGGCGTGCTGATGGCGAGGGTGTCGCCTTCCTTGACCACATCGTGCATGGCCACCGAGCCGCCGCGCGAGGCGGCGTCGCGCAGCACGGCGATCTGGTAGCGGTGCGTCTCGCGCGGATCGTTGCACAGCGAGTACTGGCGCGTCAGCCCGCCGGGCACCTGCACGTCGACATGCGAGCCGGCCGAGAACGCCGGCAGCGGCGCGCCGCCGACGCTCACCAGCTCGAAGCTGCAGATGCCCTCGGCCTCGACCGCCTTGCGCGCCACGCGCACCTGGAGCGTCGCGCCACTCACGAGGCCTGCTCCTGCGCCACCAGGCGCTCGATGATGCGGCGCGCCTGCACGCCGCCCAGGTCGGTGTTCAGCGACAGCAGCTTGCGCTCGGGCTGCGCGCTCAGGTTGCGCTGCTGGGCTTCGAGCATCTCCAGGTCCTCCAGGAACACCTTGCCCTGCGCCTCGCGGATCGAGGCGGTGAGCGCCTTGTCCTCGGGACGGAAGTTGCGCGCCAGGCCCCAGAAGTACCAGATCGAGGTCTCGGTCTCGGGGGTGATCAGGTCCACCACGATGCCCGAGGTCTTCACCGGCGCCGGCGCGTCGAAGCCCCCCTGCCCGGCCAGCGCGACGCCGACGTCGATCATCACGCTGGACGGCGGCATGAAGCGGCAGCGCTGCCAGCGGTCCACCGTGGCCTCGCCGTCCAGCCCGTTGCCGCGCATCGCGGTGGCCCAGAACGGCGGTGCCTTCACGCCCGGCATCTCGCGCTTGGTGATGACGAGGTCGCCTTCGGTCACGGTCTGCGGCACCACCTCGTCGAGTTCCTTCTGGCCGATGCTGGTGGCATGCACGTACTTCTCGTGCGTCAGGTCCATCAGGTTGTCGACCATCAGGCGGAAGTCGCACTTCACGTGGTACATGCCGCCGCCGTAGGCCCAGCCCGGGTCCTCGGCCCAGTCGAGTCGGGGCAGTTTCGCCGGGTCGGCCTGGGCCGCATCACCCGGCCAGACCCAGACGAAGCCGTGGCGCTCGATCACCGGGTAGCTCTTCACGCCAGGGAAGCCGCGCACGCGCTGGCCCGGCATCGCGACCACCTTGCCCTCGCAGCCCATCTCCAGGCCGTGGTAGCCGCACACCAGCTTGCCCTCGACCACCTGGCCGAGCGAGAGCGGAGCGCCGCGGTGCGGGCACCAGTCGTCCAGCCCGACGGCCTGGTTCTCGGGGCCGCGGAAGAACACGATCGGCTCGCCGCAGATGCGCCGGCCGAGCGGCTTCTCGTCGATCTCGTGCGGCATGCAGGCCACGTACCAGGCGTTCTTGGGGAACATGGGAAGTCTCCGGGGCTTGTAGATTGGATCCAATTGTGCGACAAACAAGCCATTGAACGCAAGATTCGAGCTTCAATGGATCCAATTAAACCCTCCGGGACGGAAACCACCAGCGTCGTGGCGACACTGCGCCAGCTCATCGTCGGCGGCCGGCTGCCCGCCGGCGAGCGGGTGGCGGAGATCCCGGTGGCGCAGTCGCTGGGCGTCTCGCGCACGCCGGTGCGGCTGGCCTTCCGCGCGCTCGAGCAGGAGGGGCTGCTCTCCAAGGCGGGCAAGCGCGGCTACGTGGTGCGGCGCTTCTCCGAAGCCGACGTGCGCGCCGCCATCGAGGTGCGCGGCACGCTCGAGGGCCTGGCGGCGCGCCAGCTGGCCGAACGCGGACTCGACGAGGCGGTGCGCGCGGTGCTGCACGAGTGCCTCGCCGAGGGCGCCGCGGTGCTCGCCAAGGGTCACCTGGAAGACGCCGACGTGGCGCGCTGGAGCCGCCTGAACAAGCGCTTCCACGACGCGCTGGTGGACGCCCACGAGAGCCGCGTGATCGCCGATGCGATCGCGCGCAACAACCACCTGCCCTTCGCCTCGGCCGACTCGATCGCGCTCGACCGCGCGGCCTTGCCGGCCGAGTACGAGAAGCTGCGCATCGCGCAGCTGCAGCACCAGCTGGTGGTCGACGCGCTGGAGCGGCGCGAGTCGGCGCGTGTCGAGATGCTGATGCGCGAGCACGCCTGGGTCGGCTTCCGCTACGGCGCGCTGGTCGGCGCCGCGCCGGTGCTGGCCTGATCGGCGGCTGATGGGCGGCGTCAGAACGCGGCCAGCAGCGCCGCGACGTCGAGCACGCCCCAGCCCTGGCCGCGGTCCCAGCGGCCGTTGAAGTTCTGCGTCTTCTGGCGCAGCGCGCCGGCGATCTGGTTGGCCCCGGGCACACGCCCGGCCTTGGCACCGCGCGACAGCAGCAGCGCGATCGCGCCGGCCACGTGCGGTGCGGCCATGCTGGTGCCGTCCTTGCGGGTCACGCCGTCGGCGCTGCCTCCGCGCGCGGCCCTCACGCCGACGCCGGGGGCGCACACCAGCGGCTTGCGCTGCCCGTCGCGCGTCGGCCCGTAGGACGAGGACTTGCCCACCCGCACCGGCCGGCTCGCCTCGACCGAGCCGACCGCGATCACGCTGGCGGCGGTGCCCGGGATGCTGAGCGTCACGTTCTCGTCCGCATGGTCGAGGAAGCGGCTCGGCGCCCCCGGGCTGCGCTCGATCCACACATGCACCTCGCCGCCCTCCGGCGCGTCGATGCCCTGGGCCTCGAGCGCCCATTCACCCGGTGCGGCCGGCGCGGCGTCGCGGCCCAGCTCGATGGCCAGCAGGCTGTCGCCGTTGTCGACGTGGCGCGGCGTGAAGACCAGCCGGTACGGCCCGCCGTCGGGCAGGCTGCCGGCGCACTCGGGATGTGCCGCGTCGACCCAGTCGGTCCAGTGCGCCGCGGCCGGACCGCGCAGGCGGAAGGCGAGCTGGTCGGCGCTGCTCCACCACAGCTCCAGGCGCTCGACCGCATCGGCGTCGGGGCTGCGCTGCCAGCGCAGCGCGTCCAGCCCGCCGGTGGGCACGGTGAGCAGCGCGTGGCCGCCCTTGTCGCGCTCGTTGCCGGCCGACTTCACCACCACCCGGCCCGGCTTGCGGCCGGATTCGGCGAAGGCGTCGAACGCCACCTCGAGCGCCGACTTGCCGTCGTGCGCGCCGGCGTTCATGCCCTGGCTGAGGTTCACCACCACCGGCAGGCGCAGCTCGTCGGCCACGCGGTCGATGAAGGCCAGCGCGTCGATGTGGCTGCCCGAGTAGCCGGTCGGCCCGGAGGCGGCGGCGATCACCACCAGCAGCTTCGCCTGCGGCGCCACGCCTCCGGCGAAGTCTCCGGCCGCACGGCCGGCCGCGATGCTCGCCACATGCGTGCCGTGGCCCTCGTCATTGCGCGGCAGCCCGGCCGGCCACTGGCCCGCGGCCACCGCGGCGGCGATGCTGGCGGCGTCGTGGAAGTGGCCGTAGCCGAAGCCCGGCGGCGGCGTGCCGGCCGCGGCGGTCTGGTCCCAGATGCCGACGATGCGCGAGGCCCCGGCGGCATCGCGGAAGGCCTGGTGCAGCACGTCGATGCCGTCGTCGATCACCGCCACCAGCGCCGCGTCGCCACGCTCCTCGAACGGCCCGGCGGGCGCGGTGTATTGCGCGGCCACGCCGATGAAGGGCAGCGAGCGGTCGCAGTCGAGCGCCGCGGCGACCGGGCGGCTCTGCTCGACCGAGATCACCTTCGGGTCGGCCAGCAGGGCCTGCACGCTCGCGTCGCTGCCCTGCGCCGTGACCACGGTGCCCAGGCGCGACTGCAGCGCGAGGCCCGGGATGCCGGCCGGCTGCCACTGCGCGTCGGCCAGGCGGATCAGCAGCGTGC
The DNA here is from genome assembly GCF_004011805.1 of Piscinibacter defluvii. Classification (GTDB taxonomy): domain Bacteria; phylum Pseudomonadota; class Gammaproteobacteria; order Burkholderiales; family Burkholderiaceae_C; genus Piscinibacter; species Piscinibacter defluvii. Next base: position 150,767 of record NZ_RCHJ01000015.1, on the reverse strand, counting down.
GGCGCTCCCCCTCCGCCGAGCCGGCCGGCGCCAGGCGCGTGCGGTGGCGCCGCACCGCCGCGCTCAGGCGCGCCAGGATCGAGCCGCCGGGCTGGCGCCGGCCGAGCTCGAGCAGCTGGTCGAACTGGCGGTGCGTGGACGACACCTCGAAGGCATGCATGTCGCGGTGGCGCAGGTAGGCCTCGACCGCCGCCTCGGCGCCGGCGTAGTGCTGCAGCGCGACCAGCGCCTCGGCGTGCGAGGCGCAGTCCCACACGTCCAGCGGCCGCTCGCGTTCGCGCTGCGCGAGCGTCGTCAGCACGTCGAGTGCGATCGCCTCGGCGCGCGGGCCGGTGTCGAGCAGCACGCCGTCGCGTTCGGCGCGCAGCAGGCAGCTGGCGGCGTTGACCGCGTGCCAGACCCGTTCGCGGTTGCGCTCGGCCACCGCGCCGTAGGCCGCGATCGCGCGCCGCAGCCAGCCCGGCGCCTCGGCCGCCTTCGGCGCATCCACGTAACGCTGCTTGAACACACGGCCGACCAGGCCGTGGGCCTCGTCGATTTCATCCGGGCTCGAATCGGCCCCGCCGATGATCGACTGCAGCACCTCCAGCGCCTGCTCGAGCGCGCCAGTCTCGATCAGCGCCTGGGCGTACAGGCGGCGCACGGTATCGCTCCGGGTGCCGGAGGCAAGCTGCAGCTCGGCGAGGCGGCGCATCGCCGCGAAGGACCGCTCGCGCCGCAAGGCCTGCAGGTCCGCGACGGCGTGCCGCTCGGGGTAGGCCCCGGTCCGGCGCGAGCGCTGGCCTTCGAGCGCCGCGAGCAGCCGCTCGGCCCCGGCAGCGTCATGCCGTCGCACGGCGCGTTGCAGCGCTTCGCTGAAGAGCGCCTCGTTCCACTCGATCGGGCGCGCCGGCAGGCCGGCCGCGCCGGCGTCGTCACCCGGCGCAGGCTCCGGCAGCAGCGCGGCGAGCTGCCGATGGGCCGGCTGCAGGTCGTCGGCCGAAGAGAAGTCGACCACCGGCAATGCGGCCAGCGGCGCCGGCAGCCCGACCGTCGCGCCCAGGCTCACGACCACCCGCGTGCCCGGATGCGCCGCCACGAGCGCCAGCTCCTGCGCCAGCGTCGGCAGACCGAGCAGCGCCGGCGTCGCCACCACCAGCAGCACCGGGCAGGCGGCGGCCGCCCGGTCCTGTTGTGCGGCATCGGCGTCCGGCAGCAGCAGGCGCGCCAGCCAGCCGCCGTAGCCCAGCCGCGGCAGGCCGGGCAGCACGCGCTCGCGCAGCGGCGGCGCGTCCACGGCGGCCAGGATCACCCAGGCGCAGGCCACGGCTGCCGCTCAGGGCTGGCCGGTGCCCAGCAGCAACTCGTCGGGCAGGCCGCGGATGAAGGACTTGGTCAGCGCGCTCAGCCGCGCCTTCAGGTCGCCGTTCATGTCGGCCAGCAGGTCGATGTCGGCGGAGAACTTCTGGCTCACCTGCTCGAAGCGGGCCTTCTCCTTGGTGAGCTTGAAGAACAGCACCTGGGTGCGGCCGTAGTCGGCGTTCAGGCGCGCCGCGGCCATGCTCAGGCGCACCAGGCGGTTCGGTTCGTCCATCTCGACCACGGTGAACTGGTACTCGGTGACGTCGAAGCGGCGGCTCTGCTTGTCGAACAGCGTGATCCAGGGCGAGTCCTGGTCGATCTTCTGCAGCTGCTCGAGCGCGGTGACGATCAGGCTGCCCGCCGCCACCGCACCGCCCAGCGCCGCGGTCAGGAACGGAATGATCGCCTGGTGCACCGCGACGTTGACGCTCTTGAACTCCGACTCGACCTTGCCGCCGCCGTCGTTGTGCCAGTTCAGGTTCTGCAGCACGGTGTTGTGGCGCGCGACCCATTGGTCGGGGTCGAGCACCACCGGGTCGTTGCTGGCCACACGCTGGGCGGCCAGCAGCGAGAGCGTGACGCTGGACTTGATCGGCGCCGAGACCGCGGGCGAGAACTGGATCAGGTTCGAGCCGGTCACCAGGCCGGTGGGCAGTTGGTCGACGTTGATCGCGTTGACGACCTCGCCCTCCTCGGCCATCGAGCGGGGAAGCGCACCGACCGGCAGATCGGCGATGTAGCGGCGCAGCGTGTCGCGGTTGGCGGGCATGGCGGTTCCTTTCGCGAGGTGAGGCAGAGGATTCTGGACAGTCCGGCGCGCGGCACAAGCCCCCAGGATCCCCACTTCGGCGGAGCGAGAATCGACCATGGCTTCCACCTCGCACGACGACCCGATCGCCGAGCGGCTCGCGCAGCAGCCGCACCTGGTGCTCGACGGTGCGCTGGGCACCGAGCTCGCCCGGCGTGGCGCGGACATGAGCGATCCGCTCTGGTCCGCGCGCCTGCTGATCGAGAACCCGGACCTGATCCGCGCCGTGCACCTGGACTACTACCGCGCCGGCGCCGACGTGGCGACCACCGCCACCTACCAGGCCACCTTCGAAGGCTTCGCGCAGCGCGGCATCGGCGTGGCCGACGCCGCGGCGCTGATGCGGCGCGCGGTGCAGCTCGCCTGCGAGGCGCGCGATCAGTACGTCGCCGAGGCCCGGCCGGCGCGGCGCCCGCTGGTGGCCGCCTCGATCGGCCCGTACGGCGCGATGCTGGCCGACGGTTCGGAGTACCGCGGGAACTACGGCCTGGACGAGGCCGCGCTGATGCGCTTCCACCGCCCGCGCCTGCGGGTGCTGGCCGACGCCGGCGCCGACCTGCTGGCCTGCGAGACGCTGCCCTGCCTGGCCGAGGCGCGCGCGCTGGCGCGGCTGATCGAGGAACTGCCGGGGGCCTGCGCCTGGTTCGCCTTCTCCTGCCGCGACGCGGCGCACGACTGCCAGCGCGAGCCGTTCGCCGACTGCGTGGCGGCGCTGGACGGCTTCGCCCGGGTGGCGGCGATCGGCATCAACTGCACCGCGCCGCACCACGTGGCGGGCCTGGTGGCCATCGCCGCGGCGCAGACCCGCAAGCCGATCGTGGTCTACCCGAACAGCGGCGAGGAGTGGGACGGCGCCGCCAAGGTCTGGCGCGGCCAGGACGAATGCGCCGGCGCACCGCTGGCCGAACAGGCGATGGCCTGGGCGGCTGGCGGCGCCCGGCTGATCGGCGGCTGCTGTCGCACCACGCCCGAGCACATCGCCGCGTTGGCGCGACGCTGGTCGCGCGAGTGAGCGGTCGGTCGGTTTGTGAGTGGTTGCTCACGCGGCCGCATGGCCGCAGAGCGGGGGTCAGCGCTTGCGATCGGCCAGCAATTCCTGGCTCAGCGAGCGGCGCACCGAACCGGCCATCTCGTAGAAGGGGCTCTCCTGCTTGGCATCGCGGCGTTCGCCGAGCAGGCGGGACACCGGCCGGGGCGGTTGCTTGGGGGAGACCGGCGGTTGCGCGGAACGGAATGACATCGGGACACCGGATCGCTGCGGGAGGCCCGCAACGCGCTTGGAAATCTTGTGACGCCCTCTGAACGCGGTGCGCCGGCGCCCGGTTGACAGGCCGGCCCGGCCCGCCGTGGTGCGGCCATCGGACAGAATCGCGCCCAGCCATGGACCGCTTCCTCGCCATCGAGGCCTTCGTGCGTGTGGCCGAAACGCGCAGCTTCGCCGAAGCGGCGCGCCAGATGCGGCTGAGCCGCTCGGTGCTGACCGAGCGCGTGCAGCAGCTCGAGGCTTTCGTCGGTGCGCCGCTGCTGGTGCGCAACACGCGCAGCGTGCGGCTGTCCGACCTCGGCCAGACCTTCCTGCGCGACTGCGTCGAGCTGGTCGGCCGCACCAACGAGGTGGTCAACCAGATGCGCGAGGTGACCACCTCGCCGGTGGGCCGGCTGCGCGTGCATGCGCTGCCCGGTTTCGTGCTCGGCCACCTGGCCACGCTGCTGCAGGAGTTCCAGGCGCGTTACCCGCAGATCGCGCTGGACATCGTGGTCAACGACGCCGCGATCGACCCGGTCAAGGAGGGCTTCGACTGCGCGCTGCAGATCTTCCCGCCACGCTCGGAGGAGCTGGTGTCGCGCAAGCTGTTCCCGGTGCGGCGCGTGTTCTGCGCCTCGCCCACCTACCTGCGGCGCTGGGGCGTGCCGCGCCAGCCGGCCGACCTGCTGCGCCACCGGCTCGGCTGGTACTCGGGCTACCCGACGCGCGAGCGCGTGGCCTTCCACGGCCCGGCGGGCGAACCGGTGTCGCTGGAGCTGAAGCCGACCCTGCTGTCCAACTCCGTGCACCTGCTGCGCGAGTACGCGCTGGAGCATGCCGGCATCGTCTGCCTGCCCACGCTGGTGGCCTCGGCCTCGGTGACCGCGGGCGACCTGGTGCTGGTGCTGCCCCGGCACCAGCTCAGCTCGTTCTGGCTGAGCGTGTTCTACCCGCAGGCGGCGCGCAGCTCGCTCAAGCTCAAGCTGTTCCTCGAGGCACTGGTCAAGAGCTTCACCGGCACCCCGCCCTGGGACCAGGTGCTGCTCGACGCCGGGCTGATTCCCGCGGACATCATCGAGTAGCCCGGCTTCACGCGCGCGTCACGCGGCGCGGGCAGCATGCCGGGGTGATGATGCCCGACGCGCCCGAACCCGCCGACCCCGCGCCGCTGCGCGTCCGCACGGTCTGGATCTCCGACCTGCATCTCGGCACGCCGGGTTGCCAGGCCCGGGCGCTGCTCGACTTCCTGCGCGAGGTGGAGTGCGAGACGCTCTACCTGGTGGGCGACATCATCGACGGCTGGCAGCTGCGGCGCAGCTGGTACTGGCCGCAGGCCCACAACGACGTGGTGCAGAAGATCCTGCGCAAGGCGCGCAAGGGCACGCGCGTGGTGTTCGTGCCGGGCAACCACGACGAGTTCGCCCGCAAGTACGTCACCCACAACTTCGGCGGCGTCGACGTGGTCGACGACTGCATCCACCTCACCGCCGACGGCCGCCGGCTGTGGATCACGCATGGCGACCTGTTCGACGGGGTGATCCAGTGCGCCCGCTGGCTCGCCCATGCGGGCGACCTCGCCTACGAGTTCGTGCTGAAGGTGAACCGCGGCTTCAACCGCGCGCGGGCGCGCCTCGGGCTGCCGTACTGGAGCCTCTCGCGCTACCTGAAGCTCAAGGTCAAGCGCGCGGTCAGCTACGTCAACGACTTCGAGCGCGCCGTCGCGCACGAGGCGCGCCGGCGCGGCGCCGACGGCGTGGTCTGCGGCCACATCCACCATGCCGAGATGCGCACCATCGACGGGGTGCTCTACTGCAACGACGGCGACTGGGTCGAGAGCCTGACCGCGCTGATCGAACACCCCGACGGCCGGCTCGAAATCATCGACCGCAGCTTGACCGCGACCGCGCCGCAGTTCACGCTGCGGCCTGCTCCCGCTCCCGCCGCGGGCATCGCGGCCCCGGCCCCGGCACCGCTGCCGGACCCGGTCCACTGACTCGTTCACGCAGGAGACCCTCGATGCAACAGACCCTCCGACTTGGCGCACTGGCCCTGGCCTGCGCCGCACTCGCCTTGCCGCCGGCCGTGCAGGCCGACGACCGCGAGGTCGAGCATGGGCAGCGCCTGCACGGCCGCGACGGCGGCACGGCGATCCAGCTCGGCCCGCGCCCGTTCTACCTCGTCGACGGACTGGACGATGGCCCGCTGAAGCGCGCCCTGCAGCAATGCCGGCACGGGAGCACGCGCCGCACCGACTTCTCGATCGGCCACCGCGGCGCGGCGCTGCAGTTCCCCGAACACACGCAGGAGTCGTACACGGCGGCGGCGCGCCTGGGCGCCGGCATCGTCGAGTGCGACGTGACCTTCACGCGCGAGGGCGAGTTCGTCTGCCGCCATGCGCAGAACGACCTGCACACGACCACCAACATCCTGCAGACGGCGCTGGCCGCCACCTGCCTCAGGCCCTTCGTGCCGGCGGTGCTGGACGGCAACGGCAAGGTCGTCACCCCGGCCAGCGCCGAATGCCGCACCTCCGAGCTGACGCTGGACCAGTTCCGCAGCCTGCGCGGCAAGATGGACGCGTTCAACCCGGCCGCGCGCACGGTCGACGAGTTCGTCGGCGGCACCGCGCCCTGGCGCACCGACCTCTACACCGGCCGCGGCACGCTGATGACGCTGCGCGAGAGCATCGCGCTGAACGAGCGGCTCGGCGTGAAGCACACGCCGGAGCTGAAGGCGGGCGACGCAGCCTCGATCGCCGCCGTGTTCGGCAGCCAGCAGAACTACGCGCTGAAGTTCGCCGACGAACTCCGGCGGGCCGGCGTGCGGCCGCGCGACGCCTGGCCGCAGTCCTTCAACGTCGAGGACGTGCTGGCCTGGATCGACCACACCCCCTACGGGCGCCAGGCGGTCTACCTGCTCGACTACAACGCGGCCGACCCGGTGAACGACATCGTGATCCAGTCGCCCTACAACCAGATGGACCGCGCCGAGTACTTCAGGATGCTGAAGCAGCGCGGCGTGCGCATCGTCGCACCGCCGATCCCGGCGCTGCTGGCGGTGGATGCGAACGGCCGCATCGTGCCCTCGGCGCTGGCCAAGCAGCTCAGGGCCTGGGGCTTCGACATCATCACCTGGACGCTCGAGCGCTCCGACCTGCGCGCCGGCGCCTCGCGTGCCGGCTTCTACTACGACTTCGACGCGGCCGGCCGCGCGATCCGCAAGGACAGCGACCAGTACCTCGCCGTCGACGTGCTCGCGCGCGAGGTCGGCGTGCTGGGCATCTTCTCCGACTGGCCGGCCACGGTGTCGTACTACGCGAGCTGCATGGGCATGAGGTAGTCGCCGGCGGCCGGTGCGCGCCGGTGCGCTTGCGGCAATGCCGCGCAAGGTCTCCAATACGGGGCGGCCCGCAGCGGCGGGCCGGCAACGGATTGCGGGAGGTCGCCTGCCATGCTTGCCACCGTCAGCGTGCAGTTCCGCGCATCGACCTTCCTGGCGCACCAGCTGGCCGAACTGCAGCGCCGGCCGCCCTGCCCGCCGCCGGCCCAGTTCGGCATCCAGCTGCAGCGGGTGCGGGTCACCGGCGTGTCGCTGTGGCAGAACGAGCCGAAGGACTTCGACATCTTCACGCGTGACGCGCTCGGCGACCGCGTCGCCAACGACTTCCCTGCCAAGGGGCGCCAGACGCAGCTGGTGCTGGACCTGGATCTCTCGGTCACCACCTCCGACGCCGTCGCCGCGAGTCCCGGCGCGCTGACGAACCAGCTGCTGGCCTTCACGCCGCGCCTGGTCTGCGACCTGACGGCCTTCGTGCCGCCGGGGCCCGGCATCTCGCTGCGCGTCGAGAAGCGGTCGCTCGAGTGGCCGCCGGGCTCGCTGCCCGCGCTGCCGCCCACACCGGTGCCGCTGCCGATGCACCTGATCCAGCAGGCGGTCGAGGACGAGGTGCTGCAGCATGTGCCCAACGTGACGCGCCGGCTCGACCCGGAGGGCCGGCTGCACGGCGGGCAGGAGGCGGTCAACGCCGGGCTCGCCGCGGATGCCTCGCTCGAGTTCCTCGAGCTGCGCAGCGAAGCCTCGCCCGGCAACGACTACAACCACGTGCGCTGGACCTACTTCCACCAGGGGCAGCTCGTCGACCGCCTGCACGGCGAGGACTGGGCGCTGTACTTCCGCGCCAGCGACATCGCACTCACCATGACCCTGACGGTCGAGGCGCTGCTGAAGGAGGCGCTGAGCACCCCCGAGGCGCGCTTCAGGCAGTGCTGGACCGATTTCGAGGGCGGTACCGACGTGGCGCGCTTCCGCACCACGGTCGTGATCCGTGTCGACGTGCCGATGGTGCCGACCTTCGACAAGCAGATCCCCGTGGTGACGACGATCTCGCTCGCTCCCGGCGGCGCCGGCCTGGTGGTGGACCTGTGGCTGCAGGGGCTGGAGGAGCTGGTCGACGACGTGATCGGCTTCGCCCGCGTGGCGGTGTCGTTCCTGCCGCCGGCCCTGTCGCTGCCGATGCAGTTCGCGATCGGCGAGGGCGTGTCCGCCGGCGAAGACCTGCTGCAGGGCCTGGAGGTGCCGCCGAAGAAGGGCATCACCTTCACCCGGCCCGGGCCGTACTCGGTGCGCGGCGTCATCGAGCTGCCGGCGCCGGCGGAACTGGTGGGCCCGGGGGCGTCGATCCGGCGGCTGGCCTCCGACGCCGGCGGCTTCAGCCTCGCCGGCGGCTGGCCTGCCGTGGCGTTGACGCCCTCGACCGTCGAGGTCCGCTCCGAAGGCTTCGAGTGGCGCGGCCCGCAGTTCTCCTGCAGCGCGGCCAGCCGCAACATCCTGACCGACTTCGAGAACGACCCGTACGCGCACATCCGGCTGGATGCGGTGATCGAGCTGTCGCAGGCGGGCAGCGAGCCAATCGAGCTGTGTTCGGCCGCCATCGCCCAGGCGCCCGAGGACCTCGAGTTTCCGCTGTCCCTGGCACCGGTGCTGCCCGGCCACCTGCCGCGCGCCGTGGCGCTGCAGGCCTCGGGCCGCTGGGCGCAGCGTCACCCGGGCGACAGCGTGACGATCGAACTGCGCACCACCGCCGGCGTGCTGCGGGTCACGCTGCCGCCTGCGGGCGAGCTGCGCCCCGAGCTGCGGCGCGCGCTGAGCGGCGCGATCGAGGTCAAGCTGCTGGCGTGCGAACAGGTGCTGCCGGAGTGGTTCGGCGGCGGCTGGGGCGGCGGCCGCAAGTTCAGGCTCGACTGGATCGACGACCCGCTGATCGACCCCGAGCGCTGGGGCAGCGACCCCGTCGTCAGCGGCGCTCGCTTCGAGCGCTGGAACGTGCACCTGAGCGGCATGCCCGCCGAGACGACGGTGCTGCTCGGAACCGAAGACGAGGCGCGCTGGACGACGTCGGTGGCGGGCCCGTCCGGCACGGCATCGCTGTCACTGCTGCTGCCCGGCGGCCAGGTGCCCGAACTCTCCGCGCAGGCGCCGTTGCTGTCCCGCTCCGCCGGTGCCGGGGTGCGCGCGGCGGCGCAGGGGCCGCTGCCGGGGATCGCGGTGTCGCGGCAGGCGATGCTGCGCGTGGCGCGGATCCGGCTCGAGCGCCCGGTGCGCATGGCCGTCGGCGCCGCCGTGCGCGGCGCGGCGGGCTTCGTCGTGCTGATCGACGGTGCGGTGCTCGACCTGGCGCTGGCCTCGATGCACCGGATGACGGTGGTCCGGCGCCGCCCGGCCCCCGGCGCGCGCCAGCTCGTCGCCACCCCGGCGGGCGTGATGGTCGTCGGCGACTGCGGTGCGCTGCTCCACCGTGCGAACGGCGACGACCTGCGGCTCGGCGCCGCGGGCACCGGCGTGCGAGGGGCGGCATGCCTGGGCAGCGAGCTGTTCGTCCTGCGCGCCGGGATGATCGAGTGCCGGAGCGCGGACGACGGATGCCTGCGCCGATCGATGGCGACGGACGCGACCGCGATCGCGACCCACGGCCGCCGGCTGGTGCTCGCCACCCCGCGCGGGCTGGTGCTGCACGACGGCGCCGACGCGGGCTGCGCGACCGCCCTGCCCCTGGCCCTGCCCGACACCGTGGACATGCTGCGCCGGGTGGACGATCTGCTGCTGGCGCGCGGCGCGGACGAGCGCTGGTGGCGCATCGACGTCGAGCGCGGAACCGCACAGCGCATGGCGCCGGACGCCGAACCGCTGCGCTTCGCCAGCTCGTCGCAGGCGGCGCTGCACGTCGTCCCGGGCGCCAGCGCCATCGACCTGTACCTGCCGGGCGAGGCGGCACCCATGGTCCCCGTACCGGCGGACCGAGGGCGCCGTCCCGGCGATTCGAGCGCCACGGCCGGTTGATCGGCGCTCGCTGCCGGCGCGCCACGGCAGCGCGGGTTCCGCGCGGGCTCGTCGTGGCGCCCGCGGCCGGCCTCACACCCGCCGCAGCAGGGGCTCCCCCATCTTCAGCCGCCGCCCGGGCGCCACCCCCTCGGCGAGCGCGAAGCCGGGCGGCACGAACACCAGGATGGTCGAGCCGTGCTCGAACCAGCCCATCTCCTGCCCCTTGGCCACCGCCACGTCGCAGGGCATCTCGTTCGGGCCCTTCCAGCGCAGGTGCAGCAGCACGTCCAGCGCATGCAGCCGGATGCTCGCCACCAGCACCGCGGCCACCGGCACCAGCGCGAGCGGCGTGCCGTCGGACAGCGTCAAACGCAGCACGGCGCGTTCGTTGCGGCAGAACAGCCGCTCCACCCGCGCCAGCGCGATCGGGTTGACGTTCCAGGTGTCGCCGCTCAGGTAGGTCACGTGCCCGAGGCGCGCCTCCGCCGGTGCGTGGAAGCGGTGGTACATCGCCGAGGTCAGGCGCAAGGTCACGTACGTGCCGCCCTCGAAGGGCGACGGGTCCTGGCTCGGGCCGAACAGCTCGTGCAGCGAATACGGAAAGCCCTTGGCCTGGACGACGATGTCGCGCTGCGCCTGGCCGCAGGCGCCGACGATGGCGTCGCAGGGGCTCGTCAGCACGCCCGGGTCGGGGTCGACCGGGCGCGCGCCCTCGACCAGCTCGCGCGTGAACACCTCGTGCAGGCTGCGCCAGCGGCGCGGCTTCGCCTCCGAGAGATCGAGCTCGGTGAACAGGCGCCACACGGCGAGCGAGGCGCGTGTCAGCAACGGGCTCTCGATGCGGCTGAAGCGTCCCATCAGCCGCGTGAGCAAGAGGCGCGGGATGCGGTTGGTGAGCAGGAAGTTCAGGTCCTCCTGCTGCAGGACGCGACGCAACGCGCCGGCTTTCACGACGGTGTCAATCATCTCGGTTAGACCTCGGTCTTTCGGACAAGGGACGTACATGGACGACGGATTCGCGCTCACCGCCGCTGCGCTCGGCCTGCTCGCCTGGGGGCTGCCGAAGGCGCACCGGCGGCTGCAGCTCTCGCGTGCCAAGCACCGCTCGCTGGCCGGCCACGCACGCATCGCCAAGCGCATCGCCGCGCTGATCCCGGGTTACGCCTACGACGAGGCGCGCTTCTTCGCGGTCGACGGCGCACCGGAGCACGTCGCGGCGCGGCGGCGTGCCGGCTTCTTCCGCCTTGCGGTGCAGTTCGCCGAGCGCTTCCCCAAGGGCATCGCGCTGACAGCGCAGGCGCGCGAGGGCCTCTCGGACCTGCAGTTCACCGGCCGCTACCGCGTGCCCTTCCAGTTCAGCCCGCTGGTGCGCGAGCACCTGAAGACGAGCAGCTTCGTCGCGCGCGCCAGCGGCGTGACGCTCGAGGACGTGGACGGCAACCTCTTCCACGACCTGACCGGCAGCTACGGCGTCAACGTGTTCGGCGTGGACTTCTACAAGGCCTGCATGGACGAAGGCTTCGCCGCCGCACGCGCGCTCGGCCCCATCCTCGGCAGCTACCTGCCCTGCGTGGCGCGCAACGTCGAGCGCCTGAAGGCGCTCTCGGGCCTGGACGAGGTCTCGTTCCACATGAGCGGCACCGAGGCCGTGATGCAGGCGGTGCGCCTGGCGCGCTACCACACCGGCCGGCGCCACCTGGTGCGCTTCAGCGGCGCCTACCACGGCTGGTGGGAGGACGTGCAGCCCGGCCCCGGCAACCCGGTGCCGCCGCGCGAGACCTACACGCTCAAGGACATGGACGAACGTGCGCTCGCGGTGCTGCGCACCCGGCGCGACATCGCCTGCGTGCTGGTCAACCCCCTGCAGGCGCTGCACCCGAACGCCAGTGCGCCGGGCGACTCGTCGCTGGTGGACAGCAGCCGCCGCGCCGGCGTCGACCGCGCCGCCTACGCGGACTGGCTGAAGCGCCTGCGCGCGGTGTGCAGCGAGCGCGGCATCGTGCTGATCTTCGACGAGATCTTCGTCGGCTTCCGCCTCGCCAAGGGCGGCGCGCAGGAGTACTTCGGCGTGCAGGCCGACATGGTCACCTACGGCAAGACGCTCGGCGGCGGGCTGCCGGTGGGCGTGGTGTGCGGGCGCGCGGCGCTGATGAAGCGCTTCCGCGACGAACGCCCGGCCGACATCTGCTTCGCGCGCGGCACCTTCAACGCGCACCCGGCGGTGATGGCGTCGATGAGCGCGTTCCTCGACCGGCTCGAGAGCCCCGAGGTGGCGGCGCTCTACGACGGCCTGGACGAGCGCTGGAACGCACGCGCGGCACGCTTCAACGCCGCGCTCGAGGCCGCGGGCGTGCCGGTGCGCGTGGCCAACCTGTCGAGCATCTGGACGGTGCTCTACACGGAGCCCTCGCGCTACAACTGGATGCTGCAGTTCTACCTGCGCGCGCATGGTCTGGCGCTGTCGTGGGTGGGCAGCGGCCGCATCGTCTTCAGCCTCAACTACACGGAGGCGGACCTCGACGCGGTGATCGCCAGGTTCGTCGCCGCCGCGCGCGAGATGCAGGCCGACGGCTGGTGGTGGCGCGATGCCGGCGCCAGCAACAAGGCGATCCGGCGCAGCCTGCTCAAGGAGATGCTGCGCCGGCGCTTTGCCTGAGCGTCGGCTCAACGGTGCCGCACGTGCGGCATCGGGTCGATCAGCTCGCCGCGCAGCAGCGCCAGCGGCGCCTTGTGGTAGAGCACGATGTCGTGCACCGGGTCGGTGAGGATCTTCGTCATCCACGCCAGCGCCGGCACCGCGCCGTCGCGCTGCCACAGCTGGCCGACGCGAAAGCCCAGGCCGGCCACGCCGAGCGCCAGCCAGGCGATGCCGACGTCGTGCACGAAGCCGGAGAAGCCGGCGGCCGGTTCGATCAGCCCGCCCAGCGAGGGGCTCAGCCACAGCACCAGCGGCAGGCCGACCCACACCGACAGCAGCACGATCTTGCGGCGGATGTTGTAGCCGACCTTGACCTCCTCCTTGTACTCGTCGCTCACGCCGTTGACCTGGTCGAAGCCGCGCGGCTCGAAGAAGAAGTGGCCCGCCTGGCGCGTGGTCATCGAGACGCACCAGCCGACGATGGCGGCCATCGCCGGGTCGACGAACAGCAGCGCATAGGCCACCAGGAAGCTGACCGCGCTGACGAAGTGCAGGCTCTGGTTGATGCGGCTCTGGTGGTAGTAGCGGTGGTCGTCCCAGCGCTGGATGCGCAGCGTCTCGAAGAATGGCTTCACGGGCAATCCTCTCTTGTCGTGGGGGAAGGAGATGACGCGATCGTGATGCGCGCGCGTGAAACGGCTGTGACCGCACGGCTGTCATCGGCCTGTCGAACTCGCCGTTCACGATGCAGGGCATGGACGACACGCTCGAGCTGCAGGTCGACGAGATCCCGGCGCGCCGGCGCTCGATGCGCGTGGCCTTCGTCACCGAGACCTACCCGCCGGAGGTCAACGGCGTGGCCACGACGACGGCGCAGTTCGTCGAGGGCCTGCATCGGCGCCAGCACGACGTGCAGCTGATCCGGCCGCGCCAGGCCGAGGGCGACCGGCCCGATGCGGAGCCCGGTTTCCACGAGGTGCTGATGCGCGGGCTGGCGATCCCGAAGTACCCGCAGCTGCGCATGGGCGTGCCGTCCAAGCGCGCGCTGGTCAAGCTCTGGTCGCTGCGCCGGCCCGACGTGGTGCACGTGGCCACCGAAGGGCCGCTCGGCTGGTCGGCGCTGCAGGCCGCGCGCCACCTGCAGCTGCCCGCGACCTCGGACTTCCGCACCAACTTCCACGCCTACAGTCGTCACTACGGCGTCGGCTGGCTGCAGCGGCCCATCATGGCCTACCTGCGCAAGTTCCATAACCGCTGCGTCTGCACGCTGGTGCCCACCGAGGCGCTGCGCGCCGACCTCGCGGCGGCCGGCTTCGAGCGCCTGCAGGTGGTGCCGCGCGGCGTGGACACGCAGCGCTTCGCGCCGGCGCGCCGCAGCGAGGACCTGCGCCGCGCCTGGGGCGCCGCGCCCGGCGACCTGGTGGTGGGCTGCGTCGGCCGGCTCGCCGCGGAGAAGAACCTGGGCGTCGTGCTGGCGGCCTTCCGCGCGATCCGCGAGAACCTGCCGCGCGCCCGGCTCGTGCTGGTGGGCGACGGCCCGTTGCGTGCCGAGCTGGCCGCGGCCTGCCCCGACGCGGTCTTCGCCGGCATGCGCGGCGGCGACGACCTCGCGGCGCACTACGCGTCGCTCGACCTGTTCCTCTTCCCGAGCCTGACCGAGACCTTCGGCAACGTCACGGTGGAGGCGCTGGCCAGCGGCCTGCCGGTGCTGGCCTTCGACCATGCGGCCGCCGGGCAGCTGATCCGCAGCGGCGAGAACGGCCGGCTGGCCGCGGCCGGCGACAGCGCCGCGTTCGTCGCCGCCGCCGTGGCCCTCGCGCGCGACGACGCGCTGCGCGCGCGGCTCGCGGCGCAGGCGCTGGCCACCGCGCAGGGCCTGGGTTGGGAGGCGGTGGTGGCGCGCTTCGAGAGCCACCTCGGCGCCGCCTGCGGGGCCGGCAGCACGCCGTCCCCGGCCCCGGTTTCACTCCTGGAGCGAGCATGAAGATCAGCGTCCTGGGTGCCGGCTACGTCGGCCTGGTCACCGCGGCCTGCCTGGCCGAGATGGGCAACAGCGTGGTGTGCGTCGACATCGACGAGGCGCGTGTCGCCGCGCTCGGCCGCGGCGAGATCCCGATCCACGAGCCCGGGCTGGATACGCTGGTGGCACGCAACGCCGCCGCCGGGCGTCTGCAGTTCACCACCGACGCCGCGCTGGCGGTGCAGGCGGCGACGGTGATCTTCATCGCGGTGGGCACGCCGGCCCACGAGGACGGCTCGGCCGACCTCGACCATGTGCTGGCCGCCGCCAAGAGCATCGGCCGCCACATGGCCGACTACAAGGTGGTGGTCGACAAGAGCACGGTCCCGGTGGGCACCGCCGAGCGGGTGCGCCGCGCGATCGACGAGCAGCTGCAGCGGCGCGGCGTCGCGCTGCGCTACGCGGTGGTCTCCAACCCCGAGTTCCTGAAGGAAGGCGCGGCGATCGACGACTTCATGCGGCCCGACCGAGTGATCGTCGGCGCCGACGACGAACAGGCCGAGCTGCTGATGCGCGCGCTGTACGCGCCCTTCCTGCGCAACCGCGACCGCCTGCTGGTGATGGACGTGCGCAGCGCCGAGCTGACCAAGTACGCCGCCAACGCGATGCTGGCCACGCGCATCAGCTTCATGAACGAGATGGCGCTGCTGGCCGAGCGCCTGGGCGCCGACATCGAGCGTGTGCGCCAGGGCATCGGCAGCGATCCGCGCATCGGCACGCATTTCCTCTACGCCGGCTGCGGCTGGGGCGGCTCCTGCCTGCCCAAGGACGTGAAGGCGATCCGCCGTATGGGTGAATCGGTCGGCCTGGAGCTGCGCATCGTCGGCGCGGTGCAGTCGGTCAACGAGCAGCAGCGCCGGCTGCTGGTGGAACGGGTGGTGGCGCTGTTCGGCGAGCAGCTCGAAGGCCACACGCTGGCGCTGTGGGGCCTGGCCTTCAAGCCCGGCACCGACGACCTGCGCGAGGCGCCGAGCCTGACCATCATCGACGAGCTGCTCGCCCGCGGCGCGCGCGTGCAGGCCTACGACCCGGTGGCGATGGCGGGGGTGTCGCCGCGCCCGGGCCTGAGCCTGGTCGACGAGCCCTACGCGGCGGCGGCCGGCGCCAGCGCGCTGCTGGTCGTCACCGAATGGCACGAGTTCCGCAGCCCGGACTTCGAGCGCCTGCGCGGCCACCTGCGCCAGCCGCTGATCCTGGACGGCCGCAACCTGTACGACCCGGCCACGCTGCGCGCGCTCGGCTTCGGCCACATGGGCATCGGCCGCCCGTTCGTCGCCACGCCGCAGACCGCGCCGGCGCCTGCCGAACACTCGGCGCTGCCGGCCTGACAAGAGTCCGCGTTCGGACACGTCGATCGCCTGTCGCTGCACGGCGCTTCGGCAACATCCGCTGCGCTGCGCCGGGCACCGCAAGGCTGCCGCTCGCTTGACCCGGCGCAACGGCCGCCGCCATGCGTCGGCGCAGAGTGCCGTCGAGTGGGCGTGGCGTCATCCGGCTTGGCGGGCGACGCAGCGAGGAGGTGGCACATGAACGGCACTGAAGAGGATCGGCCGGGACGAGCGCAGACACCGAGCGCCGCCAAGGTCGACACCGTCGGCTGGGGCGTCTTCCTGATGTGGGTCGGCACGGCCCTGTTGGCGGACGTCGGCTGGCCCGTCTTCTTCGTGGGGACCGGCCTCATCATGCTCGGCGGCCAGGCGGCGCGCAGGCGCCTCGGCCTGAGGCCGGACTGGTTCGCGCTCGTGCTCGGCACGTGCTTTGTCGCGGCCGGCGGATGGCGCGCCCTCGACGTCCCCCTGGGTCAGTTGGCGGTGCCGGCCTGGCTCGTGCCTTCGGCGTTCATCGCCGCGGGCGCGGCCATCGTGCTGTCGGCATGGCGAGGGCGGGGGCCGCGACCCTAGGGCCGGCCGACGGCACGCGCGGTCTCTGCGCGACCGGCCAGTGATTCGCACAAGCCTCTTCCCGCAGTGGGCATGGACGGCCCGTTGCCCCTGCGCCCGGCGCGCCAGGCATCGGGAACCGACGCACGAATGAAGATCAAGAACCCCATCTTGCGGGGATGCAACCCCGACCCGTCGATCCTGAGGGTCGACGACGACTACTACATCGCGACGTCGACGTTCGAGTGGTTCCCCGGCGTGCAGATCCACCACTCGCGCGATCTCGTCCACTGGCGCCTGCTCACGCGCCCGTTGACGAGGACCTCCCAGCTCGATCTGCGGGGCGTCAAGGACTCGGGCGGTGTCTTCGCCCCCTGTCTCAGCCATCACGACGGGACCTTCTACCTCGTGTACACGAATGCCATGTGCATGAGCGGCATGCACGGCGGCCCGATGAACGACCTCTACACCTATCTCGTCACGGCCCCGGACATCACGGGCCCCTGGTCGGAGCCGGTGCACCTGGTCAACGCCGGCTTCGACCCTTCCCTGTTCCATGACACCGACGGCCGGAAATGGCTTCTGTGGGCGGCATTCGACTACCGGCCGATGTACTTCATGCAGTCCGGCCGGCTGCACTACCTGACCGGCCTCAGGATGCTGGTCAAGTGGGGTGCCGGCGCCGTGAACCCGTTCAAGGGCATCGTGATGCAGGAGTACGCCCACGAGCAGGAGAAGCTCGTCGGCGACCCGACGGTGATCTTCACGGGAACAAGACTCGGGGTGACCGAGGGCCCGCACATCTACCGGCGCGGCGGGTACTACTACCTGATGACGGCGGAGGGCGGAACGGGCTGGAATCACGCGGTGACCCTGGCGCGCTCCCGGGCCATCGGCGGACCCTACGAGGTGCACCCGGACAACCCCGTGCTGACGTCCCGGGGCAGGCGCGCACTGACGCTCCAGAAGGCGGGACACGGCAGCCTCGTCGAGACGCAGGGCGGCGAGTGGTACCTGCCCCATCTCTGCTCCAGGCCCGTCAAGGGGACCCGGCAGGCCCGGTGCCCCCTGGGACGGGAGTCGGCGCTGCAGAAGGTGACCTGGGGCGATGACGGGTGGCTGAGGCTCGAGAGTGGCAGCCGGTATCCCGAACTCACGGTCCCGGCGCCGGGCCTCCCCGCCCAGGCCTGGCCCTCGAAGCCCGCCCGCGACGACTTCGACGCGCCCGAGTTGGGATTGGAGTACCAGACCCTGAGGGTTCCGCTGGGCGAAGACAGCCTGTCGCTCGGTGAACGCCCCGGCTTTCTTCGACTGAAGGGGCGCGAAGGCCTCGGCTCGCTGTTCACCCAGGCCCTCGTCGCCCGCCGCCAGCAGTCGTTCACCTGCAGGGCGGAAACCTGCGTCGAGTTCGAGCCCCGGAGCTTCCTCCAGTCCGCGGGTCTCATCGCCTGGTACGACACGGGCAACTACTACTACCTGCGCATCACCCACGACGAGAGGCTCGGAAAGGTCCTGGACATCATCGGATCGAGCAAGTACGTCGCCAGGCCCTTGCTGTGGAACCCCGTCCCCGTCAACGACGCAGGCCGGATCCGCCTGCGTGCGAGCATCACGGACAGCCGCCTGGTGTTCAGCTACTCGGCCGATGGCGAAGACTGGAAGGCGATCGGCAAGCCCTGCGACGCCAGCACCCTGTCCGACGAGAATCACGACCTGGTGAGATCGTGGGTCGACAGGATGGTCATGAAGGTCCTGGGGAACTACTCACCGGCCTTCACGAGCGCCTTCGTCGGCATGTGCTGCCAGGATCTGTCGGGCCAGCGCTTGCCTGCGGATTTCGACTACTTCGAGTACAGCGAGCACTAGGGGCCCGCGCGGTGGCCGCGAAACCCGCGGCGCAGCTCCGGCGGCAGGGCCGCGGGGATGCGGGACCTGCGCCTTCCGACAGCGGCCCTTCGCAGGCGTCGGCGGGTGGCCGGCAACATGAGTACGGGCCGAGCCGGAGCGCTGACCTTCGCGCTGTGCGCACGGCCGGCGAAGCTCAGCTGTCTGCCGCGACCTTGAACCGGAAGTCCTGGCCACATGCGGCCCCTCCGGCGCGGCCCCGAAGGCCACCTTCCGCGCCGCTATGCCTGCTTTGCGAATTGCCCGAAGAGTTCGAGAAGGCGACGGGTCGCCGGTGACACGTAGCCATGGGCTCGGTACATGATCACGAGTCGGCGCCGCATCGCCGCGCCCTTCACCGGCACCTCCTTGAGGCCCCGGATGCGCGCGTCACCTTCGAGGTGATGGCGCGAGATGAAACTCAGCAGCCCCGTCTGCACGATCAAGGTCGGCAGCATCAGCAGCATCGTGGTCTCGACCTGCACGCGCGGGCGGGGCAGGCGGTGGCGGTCGAAGGTGTGGTCCAGCCAGTCGCGCGTCGGCGCGCCGGGAGGCTGCAGCGCCCACGGATAGGACGTCAGTTCCCCCAGCGTGAGGCCTGACCGGAACACCGGGTGCCGCTCGCTCGCCGCCACCACGATGGTGTCCTCGGCGAGCGGCTCCGAGACCCAGCCGGCCTCCGGTGCGCTCTCGGTGCCGACCACCAGGTCCAGTTCGCCGGCACGCAGCTGCGGCTTCAAGGTATCGACCAGGCCGACGACGGTCCGCATCGTCACGCCCGGCGCCTCCTGCAGCAGTTGCCGCGCCACCGCGGGCAGCAGGAACTGCGCCGCCGTCGGCACGATGCCGATGCGCACGTGACCGGTCAGACCCGCGCCGATCGACTGCAGCTCGCGCTGCGCGTCCTCGACGTCGAAGCGCATGCGCTGCGCCCACTTCTGCAGCACCTTGCCTGCTTCGGTGAGCCGGATGCCGCGGCCGGCCTTCTCGAACAGCGCGGCGCCGCAGGCCGCCTCGAGCCGCCGGATGCTGCTGGTCAGCGCCGGCTGCGTGCGGTGCAGCCGGGCCGACGCGCGGCCCAGGTGCTGCAGCTCGGCGATGGTCTCGAAGTAGCGCAGGTCCCGCAGGTCCATTGCAAAAGTCCCGTTGATCGGTTCCAAGAAACTATCGATTGGACTGTACGCCTGCCGGCGCCAATACTTGCCGCCAGACCCCGCGCCCGCATCGCTCCCGACGCCGGCGCCAAGGCATCCACGGAGACACCATGCCCTCGATCCGACGCCTCGCGCTCGCGCTGGCCGCCGTCACCTTCGGCTGTGCCGCCCAGGCACAGAGCTGGCCGACCAAGCCGATCCGCATCGTCGTGCCGTTCCCGCCCGGCGGCGGCACGGACATCATCGCCCGCGAGACCAGCCAGCGCGTCGCCAAGGCGACCGGCTGGACCTTCGTGATCGACAACAAGCCCGGCGCCGGCGGCAACCTCGGCGTCGATT
The DNA here is from genome assembly GCF_004011805.1 of Piscinibacter defluvii. Lineage (GTDB taxonomy): Bacteria > Pseudomonadota > Gammaproteobacteria > Burkholderiales > Burkholderiaceae_C > Piscinibacter > Piscinibacter defluvii. The sequence goes on along the minus strand of NZ_RCHJ01000015.1, from coordinate 131,139 downwards.
CGGTGGCCAAGGCGCCGCCGGACGGCTACACCCTTGTGCTCGGCCAGTCGAGCAACCTCGCGATCAACCCGACGCTGTACACGAAGCTGCCCTACGACCCGCAGAAGGACCTGCTGCCGATCGTGCTGGTGGCCAACGCGCCGCTGGTCATGGTCACCGGCATGACGACGCCCTACAAGACGCTGGCCGACGCGGTGAATGCCGCCAAGGCCAAGCCGGGGCAGATCAACTTCGCGTCGCCGGGCAACGGCACGGTGGCGCACCTGACGAGCGAGCTGTTCCAGAAGGCGGCCGGCGTGAAGACGCAGCACGTGCCGTACAAGGGCGCGGCGCAGGCGCTGACCGACGTCGTGAGCGGCACGGTGGACCTCTACATGTCGTCGGTGCCCACACTGCTCGCCCAGATCAGGCAGGGCAAGCTGCGGCCGCTGGCGGTCACCTCGGCCAAGCGCGTCGACGACCTGCCGAACGTGCCGACGATCGGCGAGTCGGGGTACCCGGGCTTCGACGCGGTCACCTGGTTCGGCCTGCTGGCCCCGGCCGGCACGCCGAAGGACGTGGTGGCCCGGCTGAACGCCGAGTTCAACAAGGTGCTGAAGGAACCCGAAACCGCCAAGCGCCTCGGCGACGAAGGCGCCGACGCGGCCGGCGGCACGCCCGAGCAGTTCGCCGCGCTGATCCGCGACGAGATTCCGCGCTGGGGCAAGGTCGTCAAGGAATCCGGCGCCAAGGTCGACTGACCGTCCGCCAACGGCCGCTCCCCGCGGCCACCCCGAACACCCGAAGGAGATTCTCATGAGTCAAGCCGCTGCATGCCCGGACGTGGTCCGGGACTTCGAACGCGTGGAGCCCGGCATCGTCGAGCAGGCCGCGCAGTTCCCGTCGTCGATCCTCGCCGACGTCGCCGGGCGCCGCGGGGCGCTGCACGGGCGCATCGCGCCGCTGGCGCCGTCGATGCGCTTCGCCGGCCCGGCGCTGACGGTCGAGCTGCGCCCGGGCGACAACCTGATGATCCACGCCGCGCTCGCGGTGGCCAAGCCCGGCGACGTGATCGTCGTCGATGGCAAGGGCGACCTGAGCAGCGCGCTGATGGGCGAGATCATGAGCCAGCAGGCGGTGGCGCTCGGCGTTGCCGCGGTCGTCATCGACGGCGCGGTGCGCGACAGCGAGGCGATCCGCGAACTCGGCTTCCCGATGTTCGCGGCCGGGCTCAACCCGAACGGGCCGACGAAGAGCGTCGCGGGCCGGCTCAACCACCCGATCTCGATCGGCGGCGTGAGCGTGAAGCCGGGCGACCTGGTCGTCGGCGACGCCGACGGCGTGACGGTGATCGAGCGCGAGAAGGCCGCGGCGATGCTGCCGCTCGCCGCCGAGAAGGTGGCCGCGGAGACGAAGCGCATCGCCGACATCAAGAGCCGCAAGTCGCTGCGCCCGGGCTGGCTGGACGGCGCGCTGCGCACGGCCGGCGTGATCGGCGAAGGGGAATCGCTGTGAGCACGAAGCGGCCCGTCTTCCTCGTCACCGGCAACGACCTCGCCGCCCCGGCGCTGGCGCTGCTCGGCGACTACGAGGTGATCTACGCCGGCAAGGCGCCGACCGAGGACGATATCGTCGCGCTGTGCCGCCACCACGACCCGGTGGCGATCATCGTGCGCTACGGCAAGGTCGGCGCCGCCGCGATGGCCGCCGCCCCGAGCCTGAAGGTGATCTCCAAGCACGGCAGCGGCACCGACACGATCGACAAGACGGCTGCCGCCGCTCGCGGCATCCAGGTCGTCGCGGCCGCGGGCGCCAACGCGGCGGCCGTCGCCGAGCACGCGCTGGCGCTGCTGCTCGCCTGCGCGAAGTCGGTCGTCACGCTGAACGCACGCATGCACGCCGGCCACTGGGACAAGGCCACGCACAAGAGCGTCGAGCTCGAGGGCCGCACGATTGGCCTCGTCGGCCTGGGCGCGATCGGCCTGCGCTTCGCGCGTATGTGCGATGCGATGGGCATGCGCGTGATCGGCTTCGATCCGTTCGCGAAGGATCTGCCGGCCCATGTGCAGTCGGTGGACCTGGCGACGGTCTGGCGCGAATCGGACGCCATCTCGCTGCACTGCCCGCTGACCGCCGACAACGCGAAGCTGCTCAATGCGCAGACCCTCGCGGCCTGCCGGAAGGGCGTGTTGATCGTCAACACCGCCCGCGGCGGCCTGATCGACGAGGCGGCGCTGCTCGAGGCGATCCGCAGCGGCCAGGTGGCCAGCGCCGGTCTCGACAGCTTCGCCGTCGAGCCGATGACGGCACCGCATCCCTTCCACGGCGAACCGCGCATCACGCTCAGCCCGCACATCGGCGGCGTGACGGCGGATGCCTACGTGAAGATGGGCGTCGGCGCGGCGCAGAACGCGCTGGCCGTGCTGCACGGCTGAGGACACGATGAGCCGGCGCTGGGTCCATGCCCCGGAGGGCAGCCACTGGGGCGAGTTCGGGCCGGACGACCAGCGCGGCCGCATGAACCTGGTGACGCCCGAGAAGGTGCTGCAGGGCATCGCCGAAGTCCGCCACGGCCGCAGCTTCTGCCTCAGCCTGCCGCTGGACGTGCCCGGCGGGCAGGCGATGAACCCGCGCCGCATCGCGCCGCGCCGCTATGCGGTCACGCGCGACGGCCGCAGCGCCGGGCAGCAGGGCTTCTGCTGGTCCTACGCGAGCGAGGACCCGGAACTCACCGACGTCGTCAACGACGACCTGGTGCTGATGAGCCTGCAGTACTCGACGCAGTGGGACAGCCTCGCGCACGTCGGCAGCCGCTTCGATGCGGACGGCGACGGCATCGACGAGGCGGTCTTCTACAACGGCTTCCGCGCGGGCGCGGAGATCCGGCCGGCGCGCGAGGACGCGGCGGCGAGCGAGGCGCACGCCCGCTATCCCGAGCCGGTGGCCGGCGCGCTCGGCATCGAACGGCTGGCCGAGCACGGCGTGCAGGGCCGCGGCGTGCTGATCGACCTGGCCCACCACCTCGGCCGCACGCGCCAGGCGGTCGGCTACGACGCGTTGATGCGCATCCTCGAGGCCGACCGCATCACGATCGAACCCGGCGACATGGTGTGCCTGCACACCGGCTTCGCCGACACGCTGCTGGCGATGAACCGCCAGCCCGACCTCGACGTGCTGCACGCCACCGGCAGCGGCCTCGATGGCCACGACCGGCGGCTGCTCGACTGGATCGTCGACGTCCGGCTCGCCTGCCTGATCGCCGACAACCCGGCCGTCGAGCTGGTCGTGCCGAAGCTGCAGCACCCGCAGCCGCTGCGCCGGCCGCGGCTGCCGCTGCACGAGCACTGCCTGTTCAAGAACGGCATCCACCTCGGCGAGCTCTGGTACCTGACCGAGCTCGCCGGCTGGCTGCGCGCGCACGGCCGCTCGCGCTTCCTGCTGACCGCGCCGCCCTTGCGCCTGCCCGGCGCGGTGGGCTCGCCGGTCACGCCGATCGCGACGGTCTGACCCCGACCTCGACACCCCACACCCACCAGGAGACGACCCGATGAAACGCCGATTCCTCGCCCGCACACTGCTCGCGTTGGCCGCCGCCTGCAGCATCGCCCCGGCCTTCGCGGCCTGGCCCGACAAGCCGATCAGCCTCGTCGTGCCCTACGCGCCCGGCGGCACCGCCGACGCGCTCGCGCGGCTGGTGGCCCAGCACCTCGGGCCGCGCCTGAAGACCACCGTCGTCGTGCTCAACAAGGCGGGCGCCAGCGGCGTGATCGGCCAGGGCGAGGTCGCCCGCGCACCGGCCGACGGCTACACCGTTCTCTACGACGCGACGCCGCTGTCGATCAACCCGCACCTGCAGAAGCTGCCGTACGACCCCGACAAGGACCTGCAGCCGCTGTCGCTCGTGGCGGTCACGCCGATGCTGGTCGCCGTGCCGAAGAGCTCGCCGTACAACACCTTGCCCGACCTGATCAAGGCGGCGAAGCAGTCGCCCGGCAAGCTGACCTTCGGCTCCGGTGGACAGGGCACGGTGCAGTACATGGGCGCCGAACTGTTCGCGCAGAAGGCCGGCATCGCGCTGACGCACGTGCCCTACAAGAGCGGCGGCCCGTTCATCCAGGCCATCCTCTCCGGCGAGATCGACCTGGGCTTCGGCAACGTGCCCGCGCTGACCGCCCACGTGAAGAGCGGCATGGTCAAGCCGCTGGCGATCACCTCCGGCGCGCGCAACCCCGGCTACCCCGACGTGCCGACGATCGGCGAGAGCGCGGTCAAGGGCTACGAGGTCTACGAGTGGAACGGGATGTTCGTGCCCGCGGGCACGCCGGCCGAGACCGTGAACGCGCTGCACGCCGCGATCCGCGACGTGATGGCGCTGCCCGAGGTCAAGGAACGCTTCGACGCCCTCGGCTCGCGCATCGTCGCCTCGTCGCCGGAGGACTTCCGCAAGTTCCTCGCCGCCGAGCACTCGCGCTGGGCCGAGACCGTCAAGGCCGCCGGGATCAAGAAGGAATGATCACGCTGCTGCAGCCTCCGCAGGTGCGCGACACCGAGGTGTTCACGCGGCTGCCGGATCGCTTTCGCCGCACCGGCGTGCGCTCGAGCTGGGCGGACGCGAACCGCGGCGGCCAGCCGACCGACTCCTTCCTCGAAGGGCCGGTGTTCGACGGCGCCGGCAACCTCTACGTGACCGACATTCCGTTCGGCCGCATCTTCCGCATCGACTCGCAGGGCGAATGGTCGCAGGTCGCCGAGTGGGACGGCGAGCCCAACGGCGCGAAGTTCCTGAACGACCGCGAACTGCTGGTGACCGACTACCGCAACGGCCTGATGGCCGTCGACGTCGCCACCGGCGCAGTGAGGCCCTTCCTCGACCGCCGCAACAGCGAGCGCTTCAAGGGCGTCAACGACCTGGTCTTCGACAGCATCGGCAACCTCTACTTCACCGACCAGGGCCAGACCGGCCTGCACGACCCGACCGGCCGGCTCTACCGGCTGCGCCCGGACGGGCAGCTGGACCTGCTGCTGGCCAACGTGCCGAGCCCGAACGGCGTTGCGCTGTCGCCCGACGAGCGCGTGCTCTTCCTCGCCGTGACGCGCGGCAACCAGGTATGGCGCGTGCCCCTGCTGGAGGACGGCAGCGTTTCGAAGGTCAGCGCGTTCTTCACCTCGTACGGGCCCAGCGGCCCGGATGGCCTGGCCGTCGATCAAGCCGGGCGCCTGATCGTCGCCAATCCCGGGCTCGGATATGCCTGGGTGCTGAACCACCGTGCCGAGCCGGAATGCGTGCTGCGCAGCTGTGCCGGCAGCTCGCTGACCAACGTCGCATTCGGCGGGCCGGACCGGCGGACGCTGTACTGCACCGAGTCCGTCACCGGCAGCGTGCTGCGCGCGACGCTCGACACCCCGGGCGGCCCGATCCACCGCTCCCGCCGCTGATCCGAAGACCAAGAGGAGACCCTTCCATGCACCGTGTCCTGTGGCTCGCCGCCTTCGTGGCCGGCACCGCATCCGCGCAGGCGCCGGGCTACCCGGCCCAGCCCGTCAAGCTCGTCGTCGGCTTCGCCGCCGGCGGACCGTCCGACCTCGTCGCCCGCGCGTTCGCCGACCAGGCGGCCCGCACGCTGGGCCAGCCGGTCATCGTCGAGAACAAGCCGGGCGCGAACGCCGTGCTCGCGACCGAGGCCGTTGCGGCCGCGAAGCCGGACGGCCTCACGCTGCTCGCCGCGGCGACCAACCACACGATGATTCCGGCGCTGTACGGCGAACGCATCAAGTTCGATGCGGCGAAGTCCTTCGTGCCGGTCTGCACGATCGCCAGCAGCGCGACGGTGCTCGTCGTCGGCCCGTCGATGCCGGTGAAGAACGTCGCCGAGTTCCTCGCCCGCGTGAAGGCCAAGCCCGATGCCTCCACCTATGCGACACCCGGCCAGGGCAGCTCGCCGCACCTCGCCACCGAGCAGTTCCGCCGGCTGACCGGGACGAGCATGGTGCACGTGCCCTACAAGGGCGCGGCGCCCGCGGTGACCGACCTGATCGGCGGCCAGGTGGACCTGTCGTTCGCGACGGTCGGCTCGGTGCTGCCGCACCTGAAATCCGGCAAGCTGAAGGCGCTCGCGGTCGCTTCGCGCCAGCGCTCGGCGCTGCTGCCTGAGGTGCCGACCTTCGAGGAGGCCGGCGTCAAGGGCTTCGTGATCGACACCTGGTACGGGGTGCTGGCCCCGGCCGGCACGCCGGCCGAGGCACTGCGCGTGCTGAGCCGCGAGGCGGCCGAGTTTGCGCGATCGGAGCCCGCGCGCGAGCGCCTCGCGTCGGCCGGCCTCGAGCCCGGTGGCGTCTGCGGCGAGGCCTTCGCGGCGCAGATCGTGCGCGAGATCGACGCCAACACGCGCCTCGCGCGCGACCTCAACCTGAAGGTGGAGTGATGGTCATGCTGATCCGCAGCCGTCGTCTGCTCATTGCAGCGCTGCTTGCGCTGCCGCTGGCGAGCCCGGCGCAGAGCCCGGCCGCGAACAAGCCGGTCCGGCTGATCGTTCCCTTTCCGCCGGGCGGCAACGTCGACCTGAGCGCGCGCATCCTCGCGCCGGAGCTCGCGAAGGAGCTGGGCCAGCCCGTCGTCGTCGAGAACAAGGCCGGGGCCGGTGGCACCGTCGGTCTCGATGCCGTCGCGAAGTCGGCGCCGGACGGCACGACGCTGGGCATCGCGTCGCCGGTGAACCACCTCGCCGCGCCGTCGCTGTACCCGAAGCTGCCCTACGACTCGATCAGGGACTTTACGCCGGTGGGCCTGATCGCGAGCGTGCCGATGGTGCTGGTGGTGGGCCCGTCGTCGCCGGTGAAGTCGGTCTCCGAACTGCTGGCCCTCGCACGCAGCCGCAACGGCGCGATGACGATGGCCTCCGCCGGCAGCGGCAGCGGCAACCACATCGTCGGCGAGCTGTTCCAGGAGGCGACCGTGGTCCGCTTCGTGCACGTGCCCTACAAGGGCAGCGCACCCGCGAACACCGACCTGGCCGGCGGCCACGTCGACCTCCACTTCGACCAGCTGTCGTCGGTGCTGCCGCTGGTGCAGGGCGGCAAGCTGCGCCCGCTCGCGGTCACGACGCTGCGGCGCTCCGCGCTGCTGCCGGACGTGCCGACGCTCGCCGAGGCGGGTGTCGCGACGTTCGACGCGTCGACGACGCTCGGCCTCGTGCTGCCCGGCAAGGCAGCGCCCGAACTCGCGACACGGCTCAACCAGGTGCTCGACAAGGTGCTGGCGCAGGCAGCCGTCAGGGAGCAGTTCGCGCGGCTGGGCGCCGAGGTGAAGCCGGGCACGCCGGCCGAGTACGCGGAGTTCATCCGCGGCGAGATCGCGCGCACCGCGAAGATCGTCAAGGACGCGAAGATCACGCTCGACTGAGCATGGCGCCATGGGCACCGTCGACTGCCACTTCCACGTGATCGCGCCGGCGGATCGGGCGCCGATGCTGCCCGGGCGCAGCTACACGCCCGCGCCCGCCTCGCTCGCGCAGTGGCGCGCGACGCTCGAGCCGCTGGGCGTGACGCACGGCGTGGTCGTGCAGCCCAGCATCTACGGCACCGACAACCGGGTGTTGCTCGGCGCGCTCGCCGAGGGTGGCGGTGCGCTGGTCGGCGTGGCGGCCGTGCGGCCCGACGTCTCCGACGCCGAGCTGGACCAGTTGGTCGCCGCCGGCGTGCGCGGCGTGCGTCTGGCGCACTTCGAGCCGGGCGATCCACGGGCCATGGGCGGCTTCGTGCCCTTCGAGGCGTTCGACGCGCTGGAGGACCGGCTGGCCGAGCGCGCGCTGCACCTGCAGCTCTTCACCGACAGCCGGCTGCTGCCGGCGCTGGAAGAGCGGCTGATGGGCTGTCGTGTGCCGGTCGTGATCGACCACATGGGCCGCGCGCCCGCCTCGCTGGGCGCGGCGCACGAGGGCCTGCGTTCCCTGGCCCGGCTGATGCGGGACGGGCCGGCGTGGGTCAAGCTCTCGGGCGTGGCGAACCTCTCGGAGGCCGCGCCGCGATGCGAGGATGCGCGCCGGATCCACCAGGTGCTGCTGGACGCTGCGCCGGACCGGCTCGTCTGGGGATCCGACTGGCCGCACACCCGACCCGCCGGCGAGCGCCCCTCCACGGTCGCGTTGCGGGCGCTGTTCGACATGTGGACGCCAGCAGCGCTGCGGGAAGGAATCCTGTCGGGGAACGCGAAGGCGCTGTATCGCCTCCCGCGCTAGCGCGACGGACAGGTGACGCACGTCTGCCTTGCAGCCATCGCGCGGGCCGCTTTGGCTCGACTCCACGCGGTGGCGACCCACTGCTTCCGGGCCGGCCTGCTCCAAGGACTGCGTTGCGGCGGTGACCTCGGCAAGCCGTCGGGTGTGACACAGGCACCCGCTGCGGGCCCCGAGGCGGTGTACGCACATCGTCAGGCAAGCAACGGCGACTGAGGTGCGACGCTCGGATTGCCGCCATGCTCGCTCATGAGTTCGAGAGCGTGGCGTGCATGCCGGCGGCCGTCGGCTGCAACGGGCGCCGGATGGCTCCTGCGCTGCCACGAGCGAAGTCGCACCGAGAGGCGCCCGCGGAGCGGGTAAACGCCAGATCCGATTTGTCGGGAAGGTGCAAAGAATGGGCTGGCTTCTTGCGCAGTTGGCCGGGCCTGCGCAAGGCGGGCCAGTCCCGGCACGCAATCGAACCCTGGAGCAGTACAAGCATGAAATCCCTTCGATCGTTGGTCCTGGGCGCCCGTTCGACTCTCAAGACCGGGGCAGGCGCGGTCACCCGCGAGACGCCATCCGTGATCGTCCGGTGCGCATGGGCCGCCGCCCTGCGAGGAATCCTCGTCGTGCTCATGGTTGCGGCGGGCATCGGCCTCGCGCGGCCCGCGCTGGCCGGCGCGCCCCTCGCGGGCCTCGGACCCAACGTCGTCGTCTTCGACCCGTCGATGCCGGTCTGGCAGATCAAGGCCACCGCCGACGCGATCTGGGCCGCCCAGGTCGACGACGAGATGGGTGGAAACCGCTACGCCCTGCTCTTCAAGCCCGGCACCTACGGCATGCCGGGGCAGCCGTTGCAGATCAACGTCGGCTACTACACCGAGGTCATGGGCCTCGGGGAGTCGCCGGGTGACGTGACGATCGTCGGCAAGGTCGAGGTGCGCAACCGCTGCTTCAACGACCCCAGCAACCCCGAGTTCATCGGATGCTTCGCGCTGAACAACTTCTGGCGCGGGATTTCCAACCTCACGATCCAGGTCGACGGCTCCGGCCAGGACGGGTGCACCGCGTCGTCGAACTTCTGGGCCGTTTCACAGGCGGTCTCGATGCGCCGCGTCGAGGTGCGGGGCGGCAACCTGTCGCTGATGGACTACTGCACCGGGCCGTCGTTCGCGTCCGGCGGATTCATCGCGGACAGCGCCGCAGGCGTGCTGATCAACGGCTCGCAGCAGCAGTGGTACACCCGAAACAGCAACGTCGCGGTCTGGACCAACGCGGTCTGGAACCAGGTGTTCACCGGAGTCATTGGCGCCCCGGACGACAGCACCTTCCCGAATCCGCCCTACACCACGCTCGAAACCACGCCGGTCAGCCGCGAGAAGCCCTATCTGCACGTCAAGGACGGCCAGGCGTTCGTGCGTGTCCCGGACGCGAGGTTCGACACGAAGGGCACGTCGTGGTCCGCCGGCCTGCCCGCCGGCCGCAGCCTGCCGCTTTCGAGCTTCTTCGTCGCCAGACCCGGTGACCGCGTGCAGACGATCAACGCTGCGCTGGCCCGCGGCAGGCACCTGCTCCTGACCCCCGGCGTCTATCCGATCGACTCGTCGATCGAGGTCAGGCATCCGAACACCGTGGTCCTGGGCCTCGGCCTGGCCACGCTGAAGGCAGTGCGCGGCTCGACGCCGCTCGTGGTCAAGGACAATCCCGGCATCGTCATCGCGGGCGTCACCATCGACGCAGGCGAGACCCTCTCGAAGGTCCTGCTGCAGGTCGGCAAGTCGCGCGGCGAACGCGGCACCGCCAAGGCCGATCCGGCGAACCCGATCACGCTGAGCGACGTCTACTTCCGTGTCGGTGGGCCCTATGTCGGCAAGACGCAGACCGCCATGCAGATCGACAGCGATGGCGTGCTGATCGACCACACCTGGGTCTGGCGCGCCGACCACGGGATCGAGGGCTTCAACCGTGCCGACGGTGCGTTCGGCGACAACGAACGCTGGCGCACGAACATCGGCACCGTGGGCCTGATCGTGAACGGTGACGACGTCACGGCGACCGGGCTCTTCGTCGAACACTTCCAGACCTACAACACGCTCTGGAACGGTGAGCGCGGCCGCGTCTACCTGTACCAGAACGAACTGCCCTACGACCCGCCGAGCCAGGCCGAGTGGTACCGACCCGACGGCACGCTGGGCTATCCGGGCTACAAGGTGGCGGACCACGTGCAGCAGCACAGCCTCTGGGGCGCCGGCGTCTACTGCTTCAACCGCAACAACCCCTCCATCGTCACCCAGAACGGCTACGAGGTGCCCAGGGGTCCGGGAATCTCGCTCGTCCACGTGATGACGAAGAACCTCAGCGGCCCGGGCACCATCAACGCCGTGGTGAACGGTGTCGGTGCCAAGGTCGATGGCATCCCCGATCCGGGCGACCCGGACAACTACGAAGACCCGTCGTACGTGATCAGGTATCCGTGACGACACCCGGGGTCAGGAGGCCGACGAAGGGGCGTGCGGTCGCCGCTGCGTGTCGCTGTCCCGCTGCCTGGGGTGCCGCGCCGATCCGCAGCGGGTCCGGCTCCGGTCGCTGCCGAACGTGGCGGCCTGTGGCGGTGTGGGTCTGGAGGCAGGTGGCTCGACGCGCCGCACGGTGACGACGGGATGAGTCGCCGCGACCGGCCCGCGGCCACCGTGCGCGATTCGGCTGCGGCGTCGGACCGGAACGGCCACGCGCTGCGTGCCCTGGCCCGTGGATGACATGCGTGCGGCGGCCGAGACATCGTTCGCGGGGCCCCGTCCCCCGGGATAATCTGCGGAACCGATGGCCCTGCCCAAGGCGAACCGCGATGGAGATTCGCCCGAACAGGCCGTGCCCTGCAGGGGGAAGTCGATGCCGCGCAGTATCCAAGTCGAGACCCCGATCCCTTCAGGAGCGATTCAGGATCCGCGTTCCTCCCCGGCGCGCCGTGGCCGCCGCCGCAATCCTCCCCTGGCGGCGGTGCTGCTCGGCTCGATCCTCGCGGTGCTGGTTCCCGCCCTGGGATTCGGCGCACTCTCGGCCTGGCAGGCTGCCAACGCCAACCGGCTTGCGGCGACCGGCCGACTGCAGGACACGGTTCATGGGCTTGCCCTGTCCGTGGACCGCGAGATCGCCAGCATCCGAAGCACCATGTCGGCCCTGGCCACATCCACGGTGCTGGACAGCAGGCCGCCCGAACTCCAGCGGTTCGAGACCGAAGTTCGTCGCGCGTCGTCGGTACTCGACACGTCGATCGTCGTACTGGACGCTCAAGACCTGCGGCAACTCATCAACACGGCGCTGCCCCCGGGGCAGGCCCCGCGCGGCGTCTCGGCGGCGGACTTCAGCGAGGTCGTCCGGACGGCACGCCCGCTGGTCACCAACGTCGTCATCGGCGCAGTGGCCCGCAAACCGGTCGTCGGCGTGGCCGTCCCGGTCCAGCGCGACGGCGCGGTCAGCCTGATCGTCGCGGCGCGGCTGGAGCCTCAACGCCTGCAGCGCCTGCTGGCCGCCCAGTCGTTGCCGACGGGCGCGGTCGCCACGGTTCTCGATGCGGCCGGCACGGTCGTCGCGGTCTCCGACGGAAAGCTGCACGCCGCGCAGCTGGGCAGCAAGGCCGCGACGAGCCTTCGCCCCGCCGATGCCGGCCAGGACCACCGGGTGTGGCGCGCGACACGCGACGGTGTCGAGCACGTCCAGAGTTCCCGCGCGATCGCCACGGCGCCGGGATGGACCATGGTCATCGCCCAGCCGGCTCGAGATTTCGACTTCGCCTGGCGTACGCCGCTGACGGCGCTGGTGCCGGCGGATCCGTCGCCTTGGCCATCGGGGTCATCCTCGCCGTGATGCTGGCGCGGCGCATCGTCGCCCCGCTTCGCGTGCTCGGGAACCGTGCGCAGGCCGTCGCCCAAGCCCAGGCGCTGGATCCGATTGCCGCCCCGTGGTCCTGGATCGCGGAGCTCGACAGCCTGGGCAACAGCCTGGAGGCGGCCAGCAAGGTCGTCCAGTCGAGAACGGCATCCCTGCAGGAAAGCGAACAGCGCTTTCGAACCCTGTTCAACGCCTCGCCGGTGGCGATGGTCGTGATCGATCCGGTGGACGATCGCATCGTCGACGCCAACCACCGTGCCGTCGACCAGCTGGGCCTGGACCATCCGCTCCTGGTCGGACGCCGGATCGACGAGATCGACCGACTCTCCGATGCGGCGCTGTTGCAGGGACTCCACGCCGTCGCCGCGTCCGGCGAGCCCCTGGAGTTCGAGTCACGCCACCGAAAGGGCGCGGACGAGACCCGCGACGTCATCGTGCGTGCCGACCTGGCGCACGTCGGAGGGCGCCCGCTCGTCTTCGCCAGCCTGCTCGACATCACCGAGCGCAAGCGGACGGAACAGGCGCTGAAGGCGAGCCAGCAGCAGCTCCAGCGCTACAACCAGGACCTGGCGGCGGAGGTGGCGGCGCGGACGTCGGAACTGCTGCTGCGGCAGCAGGAACTGGAGGCTGCGCGCGACAGCGCCGAGCAGGCCAACCGCGCCAAGAGCGTGTTCCTGGCCAACATGAGCCACGAGATCCGCACGCCGATGAACGCGATCATCGGCCTGAACCACCTGCTGGCTCGCGACGCCACGGACGCGCTGCAGCGTGACCGGCTGGCCAAGGTGAATGCGGCGGCCCAGCATCTGCTGCAGGTGATCAACGACATCCTGGACCTGTCCAAGATCGAAGCCGGCAAGCTGGTGCTGGAGCGCCGCGAGTTCGTTCTGGACGAGGTCCTGGAGCGTGCGGTCGGGATGGTGCGCTCCCGCGCGTCGGAGAAGGGGCTGGAGCTGGTGCTCAACAGCGACCACCTGCCCGATCGGCTGCTGGGCGATCCGACGCGACTGGCCCAGGTGCTGATCAACCTGCTGAGCAACGCGGTCAAGTTCACGTCCGCCGGCTGGGTCAGCCTGCGCGGCGCCCGCGTTGCGGAAGAAGGTGACCGCCTGGTGGTGCGCTTCGAGGTGCAGGACACGGGCCCGGGTCTTTCGGTCGACCAGCAGCAACGGCTGTTCAGGCCGTTCGAGCAGGGCGACACCTCGCTGACACGGCGCGAGGGCGGCACCGGCCTGGGTCTCGCATTGACCAGGCATTTCGCCGAGCTGATGGGGGGCGAGGCCGGCGTGTCCAGCCAGGAGGGGGAAGGCAGCACCTTCTGGTTCACGGCGCGGCTGGAGCATGCCCCGCCGGCGGAGCACCCGCAGGCGTGGTCCCACTCGTTTCAGGGCCTGCGTGTCCTGCTGGTCGACGACCTCCGGGAGGCTCGCGAAGCGCTCGAAACGCAACTCGGGGTGCTGAGGCTGACGGTCGACTCCGAGAGCAGCGCCGAGGAGGCGCTGCGCCGCATGGAACTGGCCGCCCGGGAGGGACGTGCGTACGACGTTCTGCTCGTCGACTGGCGGATGGGCGAGATCGACGGCATCGAGATGTTGCGCCGCGCGAAGCTGGCGCTGGGCAGTGCCATGCCGCCGAGCATCCTGGTCACGGCATTCGACGATCCGGAGATGTGGCGGCAGGTGCGCGAGCAACACATCAACGCGGTGCTGCTCAAGCCCATCACGCTCTCGGCGCTGGGCGATGCGCTGTCCACCGTGCTTCAGCGCCACGGCCCGCGGACTTCCGGCCAGAGCATCGGGAAGGCAGAGGCCAAGCTGCGCCAGCTCCATGCCGGCAGGCGCGTCCTGCTCGTCGAAGACAACCCGATCAATCAAGAGGTCGCGCTGGAGTTGCTGCGCTCCGTCGGCCTGGTGGTCGAGCCGGCCGCAGACGGCGCGCAGGGCGTCACGCTGGCCACGGCGAACCCCTACGACCTCGTGCTGATGGACATGCAGATGCCCGTGATGGACGGGCTCGAGGCGACACGACGGATCCGGCAGGCGATCGGCGACGCGCTGCCCATCATCGCCATGACCGCCAACGCGTTCGGGGAGGATCAGGTCGCCTGCCTGGACGCGGGGATGAACGATCACATCGGCAAGCCGGTCGATCCCGAGAGGCTCTACGCGTTGCTGCTGCGCTGGCTTCCATCGCCCGCCGGCGACGTCCCCCCGGATGGGTCACCGGAAGAGGCGGCGAGATCGATGCCGCCCGCGATGGCGGCGCAGCGGTCGCTGGAGGAACGGCTGGCCGAAGTGCCCGGGTTCAGCCTGGCCCACGGCCTGTCCAATGTCGGCGGCAAGTTCCACGTGCTCGTGCGCATCCTGCGAACCTTCCTCGGCAGCTATCGCACCGGTGTTCCGGGGCTGCTCCAGGCGGCCGCTGCGGGCGACCGGGCTGCCGTGATGACGATCTGCCACTCGCTCAAGGGTGCGTGCGCCAGCGTCGGCGTGTCGACGGCTGCGGAGCTTGCGGCGGCGCTGGAGACATCGGCCACCGGCCTGCCCTCCCCGGCGATCGAGAACAGCGCGCGGCAGATCCACGACGAGCTGACCGCCGTGGTTACCAGGCTGGCGCTCGAACTGGGGGCATGACAGGACCGCCGGGAACGGGCACCTCGGCGCACTGCCGTCGGTGGAGCGAGCGTTTCGAGTGCCCTCGTCGAGGGTCCGTTCGCGGCCGTTCGGCGACGACCGATCTCACCCATCGAATGGCCGGCCCGCGCGCCGCATCAGCACGAGCATGCCGGCGGCCACCGCGAGGCCCAGCCCCCACATCAGCGTGACGATGGGCACCTGCAGTGCGAGCAGCGCGGCGTAGGCCGCGAGCATCGCCAGCACGCTGGCGTTCTCGTTGAAGCCCTGCACCGCGATCGAGCGGCCGGCGGAGAGCAGCACGCAGCCGCGGTGCTGCAGCAGGGCGTTCAGCGGCACCACCAGCAGGCCGCCGACCGCGCCGGTGGCGGCCAGCAGCGCGGCGGCGAGCGCCACGTCGTGCACGCCGGCCACCACCGGCATCATCAGCCCGAGCAGCACGCCGCAGGCGAGCATGCGGCGCGCCCGCGCGAGCGCGACGAAGCGCCCCGCCGCCGCCGCGCCGCCGATCACGCCCAGCGCCGTGGCGGCCTGCAGGTAGGCCGCCTTGTCCAGCGTGAGGCCGAGCGCCTCGGTCGACCAGCGCAGCACGACGAACTGGAGCGTCGCACCGACGCCCCAGAACAGCGTGGTCACGGCCAGCGAGAGGCCGCCGTCGCGGTCGCGCCAGAGCGTTGCATTGGCGGCCAGGAAGTCGCGCCACAGCGCGAGCGGGTGCACGTCGGCCGCCGGGTAGCGCGCGCCGCTGTCGGGCACGCCGAGGTTCAGCAGCGCGGCCAGCGCGTAGGCGCCGAGCACCACGCCGACCGAGGCCTCGAGCGAGCCGGCCCAGGCCAGCCAGGGCCCGCCCACCAGCACGCCGCCGGCCGCGGTGCCCAGCAGCACCGCGCACACCACCGACACCTCGAGCCAGCCGTTGGCCGCCACCAGCGCGTGCGGCGCGACGAGTTCGGTGACGAGGCCGTACTTGGCCGGCGCGTAGGCCGCCGCGCCCAGGCCGACCACCGCGAACGCGAGCATCGGGTGCACGCCGGCCAGGAGCAGCGCCGCACCGCCGATCTTCAACGCGTTCATCCAGGCCATCAGCCGGCCTTTCGGGAAGGCATCGGCGAGCGGCCCGACCAGCGGCGCGAGCAGCACGTAGGCGAGCGTGAATCCGACCTTCAGCAGCGGCGCCCACCAGGGCGGATGGCCGCCGCGCTCGAGCCAGGCGATGGTGACGATGAGCAGCGCGTTGTCGGCCAGCGCGGAGAAGAACTGCGCCCCCAGCAGCGCGCCGAGGCCGCACCGCCGGGGCGCCGGCAGGGCTGGCAGCGCGGCCGACACCAGCGCCGCCGGCGTCTCGTCAGTCGGCATGGCGCGCAGGCTAGGCACAGCGCATGACGCGGGCGTGACTCGTCCCGGCGGCGCAGCAGCGTCATGGAGTCGTCACGCGTCTGTCATCGTCGCCAGCGAGCCTTGCGCCTTGCACCGTCACCACCGGCCACGCGCCGCCTCCCGATGCCCGTGCTCCACCGCCCCGCGCCGCTGCGCGCCCTCGCCTTCACCGCCGCCCTGCTGGCCGCGCCCTTCGCCCGTGCCGACGCGCTGGGCGCCGAGCGGGTCTGGCAATACGCGCATCAGGCCGCGAACCCGGGCCAGAAGGCCGAGATCGTGGCCTACGACAAGCGCACCGACACGCTCTGGGTGGCCGGCGTGCTCGGCATCGATGTGCTCGACCGCGCCAGCGGCAGCCCGCTCGCGCACATCGCGCTGGCGCATCTCGGCGCGGTGAACAGCGTCGCGATCCACCGCGGCCTGGCCGCCGTCGCGATCGAGAACACGCTCGACCGCACCCTGCCCGGCGTGGTGGTGTTCTACGACACGCGCAGCCGCCGGCAGCTCGGCGCGCCGGTACCGGTGGGCGCGCTGCCTGACATGCTGGCCTTCACGCCGGACGGCCGCCGGCTGCTGGTGGCCAACGAGGCGACGCCGAACCCGCGGCCCGCGCCGGCCGGCCAGGGCACGGACGATCCGACCGGCAGCGTGAGCATCGTCGACGTGCACAGCCGGCGCGTGACGACCCTGGCCATCGAGCCCTCCCTCCCCGGCTACGACAGGCTGCGCCTGTTCCCGGCCGCCGGCACGCTGCCGACCCAGCCGGCCGCCTACAGCCCCTACGGACCCGAGCCCGAGTACATCGCCGTCGACCCGAACGGCCAGCGCGCCTACGTGACCCTGCAGGAGGCCAACGGCATCGCGGTGCTGGACCTGCGCCGCCAGCGCTTCGAGAAGATCCTGCCGCTCGGGCTGAAGGACTTCTCGCGGCCCGGCAACGAGATCGACCCGAACGACCAGGACGGCGAGATCCGCCTGCGCAGCGTGAGCGCCTTCGGCCTCTACCAGCCCGACGCCATCGCCGCCTACACGCACCGCGGCCGCAGCTACCTGCTGATGGCCAACGAGGGCGACGCGCGCGACAACGGCAGCGGCGACGGCGAGGACGAGCGGCGCGGTGCGGCCGGCAACGCCGCCATCGAGTACGTTCCCGACGGCAGCGAGCTGGGCCGGCTGACCTTCTCGAACGTCGATTCGGCGCGCGGCGGCCCGCTGGTGGCCTTCGGCGCGCGTTCGTTCTCGATCCGCACCACCGACGGCGAACTGGTGTTCGACAGCGGCAGCGCGCTCGACCGCGAGGCGATCCGGCTCGGCCTGTACGACGACGGCCGCAGCGACAACAAGGGCGTCGAGCCCGAAGGCGTCGCCCTGCTGCGCGTGGGCGGGCGCACGCTCGCCTTCGTCGGGCTGGAGCGCACGCTGAAGTCGGTGGTCGTGGTCTGGGACGTGACCGACCCGCGCGACGTGCGCCCCCTCGGCACCATCGTCGGCGAGGGCGACGTCTCGCCGGAGGGCCTGACCGCCTTCCGCGCCGGCCGTCACGTGTACGTGGCGGTGGCCAACGAGGTGAGCGACACCACCTCGCTGTTCCGCCTGGCGCTGCACTGCGACGACGAGGACGACGACGCGGACGACGACGCGGACGAGGGTGATCGCACGGAGTGACCCGGCCGACGGCGCGCCTGTCGTCAAGCTGTCATGACGGGCGCCGAGGATCGATCGCCCCGCCCCCGCGTCGACTCGGAGCCCTGCATGGATGCCTTCGCTGCCCCCCGCCGCTATCAGGAACTGCGTGCCGAGCTGCGCGAGGTGCTGGCGCAGGCGCGGCGCTGGAACGAGCTGCCCCGGCTGATGGACCGGCTCGACCGGGCGCGACGCGGCGCCGACGACGACGGGGCCGGCCCGCCACCCGGCGCGCAGCGCGAGCTGCTGTGGGTGGACCGCTTCGCCGGCGCGCTGCTCGACGGCCGCCCGCCGGCGGGCCGTGCCGAGCAGGTGCGCCGCACCGCGCAGGCGCTCTGGCCCTGGCTGGGCGCCCATGACCCGGTAGCCGTCGCGCGCGGCCGCTGGGACGCGCTGCCGCGCAGCTACGCCTGAGCCACCTGAGGCGGCGCCGCGTTCGGCCATGCCACATGGCCGTCGCTGACGGGCCGTCAGATTCGGCACGGACCTCGCGAGCGAGCGGGCAGAGGCCAGGGCGGTCACGGCCACCGATGATCTCGATGTGACCCGAGGTGGCCGGCGGCGCCACACCGACGGCACTCATCTGCAACAGCCGCATGAACGCCGGCGGACGGCAGCAGCGGCCCTGCAGCGAGTTCCATCGCCCGTGCCCGCAGCGCGTTGCGAAGGAGACGTTCGTCG
Source organism: Piscinibacter defluvii (assembly GCF_004011805.1). GTDB lineage: Bacteria > Pseudomonadota > Gammaproteobacteria > Burkholderiales > Burkholderiaceae_C > Piscinibacter > Piscinibacter defluvii. Next base: position 112,682 of record NZ_RCHJ01000015.1, on the reverse strand, counting down.
CCTCGCCGAGGCGACTCGTCGGCTCGGCGATCGCTCCCATCCTGGCAGGGTTGGCGCTTTCGACCTTGGCCGCCGTTCGTGCCGGCGGCCCAATGCGGCAGGGCCGACAGTCCGCGCGGGCACCCGTGGTCGCCTTCGTCTTCTCGGTCAAGCGCGAGAGTTGCGCACGCTCATGCGCGAATGACGAGATGCTGAGCACATTCCCTTCCTGGCCAGGACAGCCTGGTGCCGATGCCGTCGCCCGCCGCCGCTTTCCTATCCGGTCGCGAACGCGGCATCTGTCGCGGCCTGCGCGCGACTGCACGAGGCAATGATGAACGAGGGTTGGCCTGGCCAGGCGGTTCTGTCCAGTGCCAGCGTCTGACGCTGGGGTCTGGGCCGCACGATCGCTACATCGTCATCCAGAAATGGACCGGCTCTGCGAGTCACTCAAGAGGCAGTCATGCAATCCACCGGCTCTCCACTCATGTGGTCCCTGTTCGCCGCGTTCGTGCTCGTTGCGCTGCTGGTCGACTTCCTTGCGATGAGCAAGCAGGGCGCGCACCGCGTCAGCACCCGCGAGGCTGCCATCTGGTCGCTCGTCTGGGTCGGCGTGTCGTTCGTCTTCATGGGGTGGCTGTGGTGGCACCTCGGTGGCGCTGGAACCGACGAGGCCGCACGCTCGCTGGCCAATGCCAAGTCGCTGGAGTTCCTGACCGGCTACCTGATCGAAAAGGCACTTGCTGTCGACAACATCTTCGTGTTCCTGATGTTGTTCACGTACTTCGCGGTGCCGGCCGAGTTCCAGAAGCGCGTGCTGATGATCGGCATCCTGGCTGCGCTCGTGCTGCGTGCAGCAATGATCGTGGTGGGCGCGTGGCTGATCGCGAAGTTCCACTGGATCCTCTATGTGTTCGGCCTCTTCCTTCTGTTCACCGGCGTCAAGATGTGGTGGGCCGCCGGCCAGGAGCCCGACCTGGACAACAACCCGGCATTGAAATGGATCCGCGGGCGATTCAAGATCGCACCGGACTACGACGGCGAGAAGTTCTTCACCGTCGTTGGCGGCGTCAAGATGGCCACGCCGCTGCTGGTGGTGATCCTGCTCATTGGCATCGTCGACATCGTGTTCGCTGTCGACTCCATCCCGGCCATCTTCGCGATCACGACCGACCCCTTCATCGTGCTCACCTCCAACGTGTTCGCCATTCTGGGCCTGCGCGCGATGTACTTCCTGCTGGCCAACATGCACGAGCGCTTTCACCTGCTCAGCTACGGTCTGGCCATCGTCCTGGTGTTCATCGGCGCAAAGATGCTGCTGATCGACGTCTACAAGATTCCTGTGGTGTTGTCGCTCGGCTTCACCGCGGTCACGCTGGCCGTGACGATGATCCTGTCTCTCAAGATCCCGCCCAAGGGGGCCCCTGGCGGTGCCTATCCGTTTGGCGTGAAGAAGCAGGACGAGCAGGCATAGAGGGTCCCAAGAGACCCGGCCGGCGCGCCTGATGCGTGGCGCGCTGTGCGTTTCAGCAAGCGTGCGCTGCATCGGAGGAGGTCGCCGCCCCTGTCCAAGCGACGCACTCAGCGCTCGCCGCCGCGGTGATCACTGACTGGTGACGCAGGCGATCCTGCTCGACACGGCGCGCTGACGCTCGCCGCGTTCAGGCAACACGCCTGGCGCGCCGCCGTGCAGGAGGTGCGAACAGTTCGTTGCGCGCCGCCTCGGTGATCGCCGTCACGCACGGGTGCGTGATGCGGCGCTCGACCGAGATCGCGAAGAACTCTTCCACGACATCGGGTGTCGCGCCGAGCGCGCGCACGCCGTACTGCTTCTCGATGTCCCGCTCGAGTACGGTTGGACCGACGAAGATGCCCATTCCTCGCCGCCCGAACTCCTTGGCCAGGGCGCTGTCGTCGCACTCACCGACCACCCGGGGGTGCAGCGACCGCGCCTGCAGCCACGCGCGCAGGCGCTGGCCGACCGCCGAGTCGTCGGCCGGCATCAGCAGCGGCGCACCGTCGAGGCAGGCCGGGAAGCGCTTGTTGCACGAATCGAACAGCGACGGTGCCGCGAAGAAGCTGACACCGCAACTGCCCAGCCTGTGGTTGAAGGCACGCACGCTGACGCCGGAGGGGATGGGCGCATCGGCGATCACGAGGTCGAGCCGGTGCAGGGCCAACTCGCCGAGCAGCGTGTCCAGTTTCCATTCGCGGCAGACGATGCGAACCGGCTCTGGCAGCTGCGAGGCCGGCTCGATCAGCCGGCAGGCGATCGTCTTCGGCACGGCATCGGCCACGCCGACGCGGAACTCGAGCAGCTTGCCCTTGCGTGGGTAGTCGCGCACAGCCTCCTCGAGCTCGGCACCGGTCGAGAAGATGTCCTCGGCGTAGCCGAGCACCATGCGGCCGGCCTCGGTCAGCACCAGGCCGCGCCCGCTCTTGGCGAACAGCGGCGTTCCAAGCGCCTCCTCGAGCGACTGGATCTGGCCGCTGATCGTCTGCGGCGACAGGTGCAGACGTTCGCTGGCACGCAGCACGCCACCGAGCTTGGCGACCTGCAGGAAGTAGTGGAGGTGCTTGTAGTTCATGGGTGTGGCCGTCGTGGAGTCTGGCCTGGCAGGCACGATTGTCCGTTTTTTTCGGATGATGTCAGCCGAACAATCTGATTTTCACGGACAGTACCCGGCCTTAGATTCTTGCGTGTCGCCACTGACGGCGAAGCGGAGGTGCAAGGTGATTGTCGACATCCACGGTCAGGGATTCACGGTGACGCCGGCGTTGGCCGAGCACCTGCGGCGCCGGCTGGGCTTCGTGCTGACACGCCACGGTAACCGCATCCAGCGGGTCGCGATCCGTGTGGGCGACGAGAATGGGCCGCGCGGCGGTGTCGACAAGTACTGCCGCATCCAGGTCCACCTGCTCGACGCGCCCGTCGCCGTGGTCACGGATGTCGGCGCCGAGCTGTACGCCGTGATCGACCGAGCCGCCGATCGCGTCGGCCGGGTGGTCGTCAAACACCTCAATCGCACGCATCCGGTGCGCGACGTCGCGCGCCATGGCGCGCGCCCGGTGCGCAACCGCCGGGAACCCCAGCCATCCGACCGTGCCCAAGGAGACTTGGCATGAGTATCGAGACCCTCCAGAGACCGGCCGCCGAGCACCAGGTCACGCCGAGCCTGATCAGCACCCATCGGGTGCTGCGCAATACCTACGGACTGCTGTCGCTGACGCTGCTCTTCAGCGCCGCGACCGCCGCAGCCAGTGCAGCCTTCGCGCTGCCGCACCCTGGCCTGCTGCTGACGCTGGCCGGCTTCTTCGGCCTGCTGTTCCTGACCAGCAAGCTGCGCGACAGCGGCTGGGGCGTGTTGTCGGTGTTCGGCCTGACCGGCTTCATGGGCTACACCCTGGGCCCGATCCTCGGCCAGCACCTGGCGCTGCCCAACGGCCACCAGGTGGTGATGATGGCCATGGGCGGCACGGCGGCGATCTTCGTCGCGCTGTCGGCCTACGCGCTGGTCACCCGCAAGGACTTCAGCTTCATGGGCGGGTTCCTGCTGGCCGGCATCGTCGTGGCCTTCCTGGCCGGTCTGGGCGCACTGTTCTTCGACGTGACGGCGCTATCGCTCACCGTGTCCGCGGCCTTCGTGCTGCTGATGGGCGGCCTGATCCTGTTCGAGACCAGCCGCATCGTGCACGGCGGCGAGACCAACTACGTGATGGCCACCGTGAGCCTGTATGTCTCGATCTACAACCTGTTCGTGAGTCTGCTGGCGCTGTTCGGCTTCGGCAGCACCAGTGACTGACGAGCCCTTGTCCACCTTGCCGGGAGACCTCCCCATGGTCACGCTTCTCCTGCCCTGCGACGGATCTTCCAACGCGTTGTTTGCGGTTCGGCACGCGGTCGTGGCACGGCACATCAACCGGGAGCTGCGCGCCGACTTCCACCGTGAGCGCGCCGACGAAGCGCTCGCCGAGGCGCGGCAGTTGCTCGAGGCCGCCGGCGTGCCTCACCACGTTCACACGGAAGTGAGGGACCAGGCCCGCTGCATCGCCGACGCGGCACGCCGCCTCCACTGCGCCCGCAGTGTCATCGGCACGGCGCGCAAGAGCGCTTTCGCACGCGCGCTCGAGAACTCGCTCAGCGGTCCGTTGCTCGAGCGCAGCTCGGTGCCGGTCGAGCTGATCTGCGGCGCCACGGCCGGCGCATGGGAGAAGTTCGGCATTCCGGCTGGCGTCGGTGCCGGCATGGCATTGCTGGTGGTGGGTGGCTCGTGAGCACCACTCGCAGCACTCCGTCGACACCGGCGGCGCCCATCGAACTGCCGCGCTGCTCACATGGCGCGGCGTCACCCCGTACGGTGACCGCCGGCTCCGCAAGCGGGTGGCCGTTCGACGCCCCGCGGGTGCCCACCGCGCCCCGCGTCCCGCGCCTCCGGCCGTCGATTCTCGACCTCGTCTTCCGCCACCACTTCGCAGGAGCCCGCCCTTGAGAACCCGAGCGAGCACAAGTCCGCGTCTCGACCCGCGTCACTTCGCCATGGCAGTGCTGTTGCTGACGACCTCCCTCTGGCTGATGGCCGCCCCCTCGGTCCCCCTCTGACATGCGCACCCACATGGACACTCCTTCCCCGCAGCTCCGCCCCTATCCCCGCAACAGTGCCGAGGCTGCAGCACGGATCGTCGCGCTGGCGCTGATCGCCAATGGCCGCATCAAGGCGGTCGAGACTGCGGCGCTCGAGGCACTCCAGGCCCCCGAACGGCTCGGTCTCACCCGGCCGCAGTGGCATGGCGTGATCCATGACCTGTGCGCCGACCTGCTGGGGCCGGCCCGCTGCGGCAACGAGGGCTGCATCCCCAGCGGACTGCTGGACCGGATGCTGGACGAGGTCGACGACGACACCACGCGGCGCCTCGTGCTGCGCTTGTGCTCGGCCGTCGTGCACGCCGACCGGCAGATCGACGACGGCGAGTCCTTCGTGCTGCTGGCCGCGATAGAGCGCTGGGGCTTGCACCCCGACGACCAGGCGCTGCTCGAACCCATGCTGTATGGCGCGGACTTCCAGGTGCGCCCGCGTGGCGTCGCAGCCGATGCCGGGCACAGGCTGCGCCTTCGCTGAGATCACCTCAGCCGAGAACCGGCCGATGACGCCGAGCACTCCAACCGCCGGCGAAGCGTGACGCCGAGAGTGCGAGGCTGCCCTGTGCGACGCGCTGCGAGGACCATCGCTCGATGGTCCTGTTCGTGGCCGACGTCGAGGTGCTGCGACTCGAGAAGTCCTGACCGTTCCACACCTTCCGATCACCTGAGGAGTTCCTTGTGCGCATCCTGATGCCCGTCGATGCCAGCGAATTCAGCAAGGCCGCGGTCTCCTTCGTCGCGTCGCGCGCCACACTGCTGAAGAATCCAACCGAGGTCGAACTGATCAACGTCCAATATCCGGTCTCGCCGCGGGTTTCACGCGCTGCAGGCAAGGAGATCGTGCAGTGCTACCACGAGGCTGAAGCGGCGAAGGCATTGAAGTCCGCGGCGGCGGCGCTCAAGCGAGCGGGCGCGAACGCCACGGCACGGTACGTCGTCGGCACCGTGGCACATGATCTGGGGTCGATCGTCGCCAACGACCGGGCCGACCTGATCGTGATGGGCTCGCACGGCGACACGGGATTGAAGAAGCTGCTGCTCGGCTCGGTGGCGAGCACCGTGGCCGTCGCGTGCACCAAGCCGCTGCTCATCCTGCGCGGAGCCCCCATCCCCAGGCGGGATTCGCTGAAGGTCGGCATTGCGCTGGACGGCAGCCCCTACGGCCTTGCCGTCGCGCGCTTCGTGGCCGGACATCGCGACCTGTTCGGCGCATCGCCCTCGGTGAGCCTGATTCACGTCGTTCCCGACCTGGCGAAGATCAGCGTGCCGGGCTGGATCGAACGGGAGGTGCAGACCGGCCTCAAGCCGGAGCAGGCCGAGGCCATGCAGAAGGCCGCATTCGAGAACGTGTTCAAGCCGGCTCAGGATCTGCTGGCCCGAGCGGGCATCGCGGCCACGGAAGTGCGGCTGGTCGGGCAGGTGCCTGGCGATGCGATCGCCTCACAGGCCACGAAGAGCAGGCTGGACCTGCTGGCGATGGGGTCGCTCGGCTTCGGTGCTTCCCGGCACTCCATCATGGGCTCGGTCGCAACCCGTGTGGCGTCGCGTTGCCGGACGGCGCTGCTGCTGGTACGCGAGAAGTAGTGGCGGCAGCCGCCGCCATCCGGCCCAACGCAACTGGGGTGGCCGAAACGCCGCTTCGGCCCAGAGAGGCTGGCCTAGCCCCGCTGAATGCGACATCAGCGCCGGCACCGTCATCGAGGTGACACCGAGCGGGAGCACAGCCTTCGCGACGGCCACCCCTGAGTCTTCCGAAACCCGCGTCAGCATTGGCTTTGCGGCTTGCTGGCATCAATTGAACCGGACACTGCTGACAAGGGGCTGCTCACCGCACCGGCCGCCGACGGAGCAGCCATGCTGCCAACGCGAAGCCAAGCCACGGCGCTGCGGGGACGACGCGCACGCAGCGTTCTTGCCACCTACCCGCGCCACGGGGTGATGCGCGGCAACCATCGCCTCACGTTCGCCCGGTAGCGCCTGTACTCGTCGCGGAACTGCTCGTCCAGCGTCGGCTCTTCGTAGGCGACCACGAATGCGAAGAATCCGACCCACAGGATTGCACCGTACTCCAGCACCGTGACGCTCCCGAACAGGAGGCCCTGGCCGGCGATCAACGCCGTGACTGCGACGTACATCGGATTGCGGACGTAGCGGTAGAACCCGGTGACGACGAGGCGCTGGGGAGGCATCACGGGCGCCGGTGTGCCCAGGCCCTGCAACGCGAAGCGGGCGAACGAATCCAGCAAGATGGGCAACCCGGCGACGATCAGGGCGGCGCCGAGCACGCGCGCGATCGGGAATAGCGGCGGCGCGAAGTGCCAGTGCGTGAGGTACCAAGGGACGACCACGGCGAGCGTGCCCGGAGCAATGACCAGGAAGATCGCGGAACCGATGATCGCGGCGGCGTGCTGCACGATGGGAGAATACTCAACGAGTCCTGCGGACCGGGTGGGGGCTGGCGTCGCGTGATGCAGCCATCAGCTGCTCACGGCGTGAGGCTCGCCTTGCGCTCCGCCTCGGCCGACAGCGCGAGGTGCTCCGCATCCTTGTTCGCCCGCCACCAGGCCAACATCGCCCCGAAGTCGCCGCCGAAGCGGCGCTTGTTGAGCGCTTCGTAGGCGATGCTGCACTGCGCCGCCGTGCCGGCGTCGAGCAAGCTCCGCGCGGCCGCATGGTCACAGCGCCAGAACTCCCGCTCGAGTTCCTGCAGGCTTGTGCCTGCGCCCTGAGCGCCGGCTTGCGTCGCAGCCGACGCGACGGCCCAGGCCACCATCCATCGCCTTGCACTCCTTGCCATGGTCACGCTCCTCTTGGTAGAGCCGCTGTTCAAAGGAACACCGCTCCCGCAGGAGCGCATCAGCCATGCCAGCCGCTGCCTGGCACCAAGACCAAGATGGATCAAGCACTTGGAACTGCCGGCGGGCGATCTTGGCCGCGCGGACCCACCGCATGCGACGGGCCGGCCGCCACCGGCGACGGCTCAACGCGGCTTGCCGATGCCGAGCTTGCGCAGCCGACCTCGCAGCGTGCTGGGGTTCAGGCCCAGCGCGCGTGCCGCACCGTCCGGGCCCTCGATGACCCAGTGCTTGCCCTCCAGCACGCGCAGCAGATGGGCGCGTTCAATGCTCTCGAGCGCGTCGCCGTCCGGCGGCGCCCTCAAGGGCGCCGGTCGTGCCGCCGGCAGCGGTGCATCGAGCAGGCCGCCCTGCGAGACGATCAACGCGCGTTCGACAACATTCTCGAGTTCGCGCACATTGCCGGGCCAGTCGTAGACCGCCGCCGCCGCGAGGAACGACGGTGCGATGCCCGTCACCTCGCGCCCGAGGCGGCGCGCCAGGCGCCGCACCGCATGGTCCAGCAGTGCGGCGGTATCCTCGCGCCGCTCGCGCAGAGGTGGCAAGGCGATCGGGAAGACGTTGAGCCGGTAATAGAGGTCGGCACGAAAGCGCCCGGCATCGACCTCGGCCTTCAGGTCGCGGTTGGTCGCCGCCACCAACCGGACGTCCACGCGCAGGCTACGCGTGCCGCCGACACGCTCGAACTCGCGCTCCTGCAGCACGCGCAGCAGTTTGGCCTGGGCTTCCAGCGGCAATTCGCCGACCTCGTCGAGCAGCAGCGTGCCGCCGTCGGCCAGCTCGAAGCGCCCGCGCCGCTGCGCGAGCGCGCCGGTGAAGGCGCCCTTCTCGTGGCCGAACAGCTCGCTCTCGACCAGCTCGCGCGGCAGCGCGGCGCAATTGAGCTTGACCAGCGGCCGGTTGCGCCGGCCGCTCTGCGCGTGCACGGCGCGCGCCACCAGCTCCTTGCCGGTCCCGGTCTCGCCGGTAATGAGCACCGTGCTGTCGGTGCCTGCGACCTGCGCGATCTGCTCGCGCACATGCGCGAGCGCCGCCGACCGGCCGAGCAGCTCGCCCTCGGCGTCGCCATGCGCCTGATCGACCAGAGCGCGGATCGTCGCCCTGGAGCGCCGATGCGCCTCGATCTCACGTCGCAACGCCACATGCACCCCCACGCGCGCGAGCAGCTCCTCAGCCTCGAAGGGCTTGGTCACATAGTCCACGGCGCCGAGCTCGAAGGCGCGCACCTTCTCGAAGGTTTCCTTCAGCGCGGTCAGGAAGATCACCGGAGTTGCCCGCGTGGTCTCATCGGCCTTCAGGCGTGCGCAGGTCTCGTAGCCGTCCACGCCGGGCATCATCACGTCGAGCAGGATCAGCTCGGGGGCCTCACGCCGGGCCAGCGCGATCGCCTGCTCGCCGCTGCGCGCGGCGATGGTGCGGTAGCCTGCAGCTGCGAGCTCCTGTTCCAGAAGGTCGATATTGAGCGGCTGGTCGTCGACGATCAGCACGCGGGCGGCCTCAGGCTTCACCGGGTTCGCTCCAGCGCAGCGGCAGGCTCAGCGTGAAGGTTGATCCGACGCCCAGCGCCGACACCGCCACCAGGTCGCCGCCCATGGCCCGCGCCAGCCGGCGCGCGATCGCCAGACCCAGACCCGTGCCGCCGTGCGCGCGCGCATGGCTGGCATCGACCTGCTCGAACTCCTCGAACACCGCTTCCAGCTTGTCGGGTGGGATGCCGATGCCGCTGTCCTCGACGTCGATCGCGATGTTCCCGTCGCGGACGGCTGCCCGCAGCTCGATCGTGCCCTGCTCGGTGAACTTGACTGCATTGCCCAGCAGGTTCAGGAGGATCTGGTGCAGCTTCTCGACATCGACCCGCAGCGGTGGCAGGCCGGGGGGAAGACGAGCGTGCAGGGAGACGCCATCGGCGGCCAGAGGCTCGACGCTGCGCAGGCATTCGTCGACCAGCGCCCCCAGCTCAAGCTCGCTCGCGACGATCTCGACGCGCCCGGCCTCGATGCGTGTCAAGTCCAGGGTCGCGTTGATCAGGCCGACCAGGTGGCGCGTGCTGGCCTGGATCTTCTCCAGGTTCTCGGTCTGCTTCGGCGCGATCTGCGCGCGCGTCTCGCGCAACACGATCCGCGTGAAGCCGAGGACAGCGTTGAGCGGCGTGCGCAGTTCGTGCGACATGTTGGCCAGGAACGCGGTCTTGTGGCGGCTCGCAATCTCCAACTCGCGCGTCTTCTCCTGCAGCGCGGTGAACAGACGGGCGTTCTCGATGGCGATCACGGCCTGGTCGGCAAAGGTGCGCAGCAAGGCAATCTGGGAGGCCGGAAACGGCCCCGGCTCGGCGCGACCCACCGCGATGGCACCGATCGGCAGCCCCTCGCGCAGCAAGGGGACCGAGACGACGCTGCGAAACCCGGACCGCACCGCCGCGTCCGCGACGCGGTAGTGCGGATCGGCCAGCACGTCGGCCACCTCCGCAACATCGGTGTCCAGGATGGCCCGCCCGAGCGAGGTGCCGCGGTCGACGAGGCGCGGATACACCTCGCGGATCGCATCGGCACCGAGCGCATCGGCATTCGCGAGCGCGGCGATGTGCAGCAGCTTTCCGTCATAGCGCACCACGTTCGCCGAGCGCGCATTGCACAAGCGCAGCGCCGCCGCCGCGATGGTGACGAACACCGGCTGAGCATCGGTCGGCGAACAGGAGATGACGCGCAGGATCTCCGCCGTCGCGGTCTGCCGCTCCAGCGCCTCGGCGAGTTCCCGACGGCACGCTTGCAGCGCTTGCTCGAGCGATGCGGTGCCGGCGGGCAGCGTAGGCGACGCCATGGTGGGTCAACCATACAAGGCGCTGGCTCGCGTGACAATCCAGGCCTGGAGCCTGGACTTCGGTACGTACATCGCGCGGCCGGTCGCCAGTGCCCGCTCCTGGCCGACTGCGTGGTTTCGAGCCTGCGCCCGACCGCCGACGTTCGAGGTGCGGTGAGCGAGCCGGATGGTCGGCTCGCCCAGCGGTTTCGAGGCCCCGCGCTGTGGGCCGTGAGCGGGTGTCCCCGAGTGGCGGTCTCGGGCCAAGCCGGCGTCGCATCCCCAGGCGCGCCCGCCCGCGCGATCGGTCGATCGTGTCGAATCGGCTAGCGTTGGCTCGTCGAGCAGGTACGACGCGTCCTCGGACGGGCGCGGCGACCGGTCCACCCCACAGGAGTCCAGGCATGTCCTACATCGACGGATTTGTGATCGCGGTTCCCACGGCCAACAAGCAGAAGTTCATCGAGCACGCGCAGCACTTCGATGCGTTGTTCATCGAACTGGGCGCGATCCGTGTGATCGAGAGCTGGGGCGACGATGTCCCCGACGGCAAGGTCACCGACTTTCGCCGCGCGGTGCAGGCGACCGCCGAAGAGACGGTGGCCTTCTCGTGGGTCGAGTGGCCGGACAAGGCCACGCGCGACGCCGCCATGAAGAAGATGATCGAGGACCCCCGCATGGACCCGTCCACGCCCGGCAATCCTCCCATGCCCTTCGACGGCAAGCGCATGATCTTCGGCGGCTTCGAGCAGGTGGTCGAAGTGAAGGCCTGAGCGGCGGCGCTGCGCCGTGGCCGAACCGCGTTCAGGGCCACGGCCCCGGGTGCTCATTCCTACGCCGCGCTGCGCTCGCCCGCCCGCACGCCGGCGGCCGGCGCGTGCAGCAGGCCCAGGCTCGGGCGCCGATCGAGCAGGCCGCGCCACCCTCCGGCCTCGAAGCGCAACTCGGCCAGCGTGCCGGTGGCGAGGTAGCCGATCCCGGGCCAGAAGTGCCGGCACAGGTCCGCCAGCTCCGGGTGGTGGCCGACCAGCACGACACAGTCCCACGCATCGTCCAGGCCCTCGAGCAGCGTCGTCAGCCCGTGGGCCGAGCCGTGGTAGAGCCGTTCGTCGACGACGACCGCGCCGCCCGGCAGGCCGAAGCCGTGCGCCATCGCCCGGGCCGTCTCGAGGGCCTGCGTGGCCGGGCTGCTGACGATCCGGCGCGGCAGCACCAGGCGCTCGGCGCACCAGCGGTGCAGCCGGGCCAGCTCCTGCTCGCCGCGCCGGTCCGGCGGCCGGTGACGTTCGCTGGCGCCGGCGTCCTGCCAGGCGGCTTGCACATGACGGGCCAGCAGCAGCGTCTTGGTCGTTGTGGTCACGGGTCCGGCGGCGAGTGGCGACCGGCGCAGTGTTCGGTGTCGGCGTGACGGCGCGGTGGCAGGCGCGGTCGCCACGTGGCCCGGTGTTGAGCCGGCTCAAGCTTCCTGTCGGCGGTTCGCGTCGCCCGCGCACGCCGTCATGCACGCGTCATTCGGCGGGGCCAGACTCCCTGCGCATGGAACACAGCGTCGACACCGGCCTGCCGCGCGAGGCGGCCTGGGAGCGCACCGAATGCCAGGCGCTGCTGGTCGAGTTGCAGGGGCTGCGCCGCGCGATGGCCGACTGCGAGCAGCGCCTGGCCGACTGGATCGCCGCCGTGCACCCGTCGCAGGCGGCCAGCGCGCGCAACCTGGCGCATTACCTGGCAATGCGCAGCGTCGACGCGCGCGGCCTGCAGGACCGGCTGGCGCGGCTCGGCCTGTCCTCGCTCGGGCGCGCCGAAAGCCACGTGATGGCCACCCTCGACAAGGTGATCGGCCTGCTGCACGTGCTGCTGGGCCGGCCCTGGCAGGCGCTGGCCGACGAACCGGCCGGCTTCCGCCTCGGCCGCGCGCTGCTCGAGGGGCAGGCGCAGCGCCTGTTCGGCCCGCCGCCGCCGGGCCGGCGCGTGCGCATGATGGTGACGCTGCCCGCCGAGGCGGCGCACGACGCGGCGCTGGTCGATGCGCTGGTGCACGCGGGCATGGACGTGGCCCGCATCAACTGCGCCCACGACGACGCGCCGTGCTGGACGGCGATGGCCGCGCAGGTGCGCCGCGCCGCGGCCGCGGTCGGGCGCCCGGTGCGGGTGCTGATGGACCTGGCCGGCCAGAAGATCCGCACCGGGCCGGTGGCGCCCGGCCCGCAGGTGGTCAAGCTGCGTCCGCAGCGCGACGCCTTCGGCCGCGTCACCGCGCCGGCCCTGCTCGGGCTGCGCGCGCGCGGCCTGGCGGCGCCCGTGCACGGCGCGCAGCTGACGCTGGGCGTCGCGCCCGAGTGGCTGGCGCGTCTGCACCCGGGCGACCGGGTCGAGCTGGTCGACGCGCGCGGCGCCGAGCGCCGCCTGACGGTGGTGGACGAGCGCTCCGGCGGCGTGCTGCTGCAATGCGAGCGCAGCGCCTACCTGACGCCGCAGACGCGGCTGCGCCTGCTGCGCCACGGCGCGCAACCGCGCGACACGCTGCTCGCGGACCTGCCCGAGCGGCCCGGCCGCATCGGCCTGCAGCGCGGCGACACCTTACGCCTGCTGCGCAGCGGCCTGGGCCACGACGCCAGCCACGGCTCCGACGAGGGCCGCGTGCGCCCGGCCGGCATCGCCTGCACCCCGCCCGAGGTGCTGGGCCGGCTGGCCAAGGGCGAGCGCGTCTGGTTCGACGACGGACGCATCGGCGGCGTGGTGCGGCGCGTGGCCGCGCGCGGCGTCGACGTGGAGATCACCGACATCGCCGAGGCCGGCGCCACGCTGGGCGCCGACAAGGGCATCAACCTGCCCGACAGCCGGCTCGAGCTGCCGGCCCTCACCCCCAAGGACCTGGCCGACCTGGACCTGGTGGCGCAGCAGGCCGATCTGGTCGGCCTCTCGTTCGCGCAGGGTGCGGCCGACGTGCGCGCGCTGCGCGCCGAGCTGGCGCGGCGCGGCGCGGGCGCGCTCGGCCTGGTGCTGAAGATCGAGACCCGGCGCGGCTTCGAGCACCTGCCCGAGATGCTGTTCGCCGCGATGGCCGGCGAGGCCGCGGGCGTGATGATCGCGCGCGGCGACCTGGCGGTGGAATGCGGCTTCGAGCGCCTGGCCGAGGTGCAGGAGGAGATCCTCTGGGCCTGCGAGGCGGCGCACCTGCCGGTGGTCTGGGCCACCCAGGTGCTGGAGGGCCTGGCCAAGACCGGCCGGCCCTCACGCGCGGAGATCACCGACGCGGCAATGGGCGAACGCGCCGAGTGCGTGATGCTGAACAAGGGCCCGCACATCCTCGAGGCGATGCACACGCTCGACGACGTGCTGCGCCGCATGGAGGGCCACCAGTCCAAGAAGCGCCCGCTGCTGCGCGCGCTCAAGGCCTGGGGGCCGGTGCCGGGGTGAGCGGCCACGCCGGCGACATGGCCCACCATGGGCCCGCGCTGCGTTGCGCCCCTGCCGTGACCCGCGCCGACGGGCTGCCCCGGGTGGTGCCGGCCGCCCTGGCCCTGGGGCTGCTGCTGGCCCAGCTGGGGTGCGCCACGAGTGCCGGCAGCCCGCCCTACCCGCCGGCATGGGCATCGATCAAGTCAGCACCGACCGCCGAGGGCTGCCCCGACATCCGCGGAACGTACGGCAACCGGGGAGCGGCCTCGTTTCCGCCCGAGGCCGGCGAGCCGCCCTCCCTGGCCGACATCTTCACCGCCATGGCCCGCTCCAGGAGCCCCACCGGCCCGGCGGCCTGGAACCGGACCTGGCCGACGCTCCCGGCCGACCCGGCCTGGGTGTCCATCGAGCAGGCACCCGAGTCGATGACCGTCACTTTCATCGACGCCGCCGGCGGCCGCACGCCGCTGAGCTTCCGTCGCTATCGCTTCGCGCTGTCGGAGGACCGTGTCGACGACCTGTTCAGCTGCCGGTCGCTGTACGGCGAGCCGACCCTGAGGTTCTTCAACGAGCCCAGCGCCCACAGCCGCGTCTCGATCCTGCTGATCGGCGGCGGCGGGACCTTCGTGAACCTGCTGCGCGCCGTCGACGGTTCGCTGGTCGTCAACTGGCGCAGCGACGAGGTCACCGTCACGCGCTTCATCCTGGGCTCGGGTTACCACGCCGACAACCTGTGGTACCGGTACGCGCGTGTCGCTGCCGGCCTCCCCGCCGAGAGGTGACGCTGCGGGCAGGCCACGCGGTGGCGTGAAACCGCGCGACCTGCCTAGACTGCGGTCTCGCGAGCCCGGTCCGGGCCGACGGAGAGCGCCGCATGGAATCCCTGGTGATCAGTGACATCCGCGCCCGCGCCGTGATCGCGCCGCTGCTGCGACCGATCCGGACGGCCTCCGGCAGCATCGAGGCCTCGCCGCTGGTGCTGCTCGACGTGGCGACGGAACAAGGGATCACCGGGCGCTCCTACCTGTTCGCGTACACGCCGGTCGTGCTGCGGCCGCTGCTGGCGCTCGCCGAGCAGGTCGCCCCGCTGCTGCGCGGGCAGCCGGTGGTGCCGCTGGCACGGCAGGAGCAGTTCGAGAAGCAGTTCCGCCTGCTGGGCCTGCAGGGCCTGCTGGGCATGCTGGTCTCGGGCCTCGACATGGCGTTCTGGGATGCGATGGGGCAGGCCTCGGGCCTGCCGGTGGTGCGCCTGCTCGGCGGCGAAGCGCGGCCCGTGCGGGCCTACGACAGCTGGGGCCTGGTCGACCCGGCCAGGGATGCGGAGGCGCTGGCGCGCAGCGTCGAACGCGGCTTCCGCGGCCTGAAGATCAAGCTCGGCGGCGGGTCGCTGGAGCATGACCTGGCCACGCTGCGCGATCTGCGCAGCATCGTCGGCGACGCCGTCGCGCTGATGGTGGACTACAACCAGAGCCTCGGTCCCGGCGAAGCGATCCGGCGCGTGCGCGCGCTCGAGCCGTTCGGGCTGGAATGGGTCGAGGAGCCCGTCGCCGCGGAGGACCTGCAGGGTCATGCGCAGGTGCGCGCGCGTTCGCCGATACCGATCCAGACCGGCGAGAACTGGTGGTTCGCGCGCGACGCCCAACGGGCGCTGAGCGCCGGCGCCTGCGACCGCATGATGCCCGACCTGATGAAGATCGGCGGCATCACCGGCTGGCTCAGTGTCATGGGCCTGGCGCGCGCGGCATCCATGCCCATGTCCAGCCACCTGTTCATCGAGGCCAGCGCCCATGTGCTGGCCGTCACGCCGACCTGCGACTGGCTGGAGTTCATGGACTTCGGCGCCGCGGTGCTGGCCCACCCCTGCCAGCCCGTCGACGGCTGCGTGACCGCCCGCGGCCCCGGCCTGGGCATCGACTGGGACGAGGCGGCCGTGGCGCGCTACGCCCTGCCCTGAGAAGGTGTGAGGCTGTGAGGCGCAGGAGCGACGCGGTGCCTCCCAAGGAAACGCCGGGCCGCCCCAAGTTTCCTTGCCCCCCGCGGGGGGCGGGCCGGGCTCGTCCCGGCCCTGGGGGTGCTCAGTAGCGCTCGGGCACGAACATCCGCGCCGGCAGCGCGACGACGCGGCACACACGCGGGTTCAGGTGCGGCGTGGTGCGCTTGATCGCGCCGCTCTGGCCGGCCGCGTCGCGCCCTTCGAACATGGTCACGACCTTCTGCGTCGTGGCGGCCACCGCGTCCTGCAGCCGCACCCGCTCGCGCTGCAGCGCGAACAGGGACTTGAAGCAGGTCGGCGCGGATGCGGGAAACGAGTTCGGCGGGATTGGTGCCGCGGTCCATGCGGGGGCCGGGCAGCGGAGTCGAGCCGGCGACGAGGGTTGCCGGCGCCTGCGACCGCTCGGTGACGCCACGGAAGGCCAGGGGGGAAAACCCGGAGCATTGCTCGGCATCGTCGAACAATGACGTGCCCTTGTTGCCTCTACCCGAACTGCGGACTGGTGCCTAGACTGGTCTTCATCCGCTCGCAAAGGCGAACGATCCACCGAGGAGACCCTCCATGCCCCAGGTTGCCTACCAGACGAAGTTCGCGTCGCTGGACCACTACGAGAAGGGCCAGGTCCAGGCCATCGACGACGACGTGCGCCACTACGCGTTCAGCAACTGCTTCGAGATCGCGTCGAAGGCCAGGCCGTACGAGCGCGTCGTGTTCGGCCAGAACCAGATCTACGTGCTCGAGTGCGTGCGCGCCGAGGGCACCTCGCCCTGGTACACCTGCGCGCACGACGAGTTCGCCCTGGCGATGGACGGCGAGGTCGAGATCCACCTCGTGCAGCTGCAGGGCGAGCAGATCGTGCCCGACGCGGAGCACAACGGCGCCGTGCTCGTGAAGGGCGAGCCCAAGGGCCCGAAGATGGGCTGGATGAAGCTCAGGCGCGGCCACCAGGGCCTGCTGCCGAAGAACTGCGCCTACCAGTTCCGCAGCGCGAAGCCGGGGGTCGTGATCCTGCAGACCTGCAAGGGCGACGTCTCCGTCGAGCGCTGGGCCGAGATCTGCCAGGCCAACTGATCGCCTCCCACCGTCTTCGCCGAGGAACCACACCATGAACGCACCCGCCGACCTCGCCAAGGTCATCGCCTCGCAGCCCGACGCCACGATGGGCTACCGGAGCTTCACGCTCGGCAGCTTCACCTTCCGCCGCGACGAGTACTTCGCCCACATCACCTGGACCACGCGCGACGGCCGCCCGCTCAGCCACACGATGGACGCGGGCAACTTCCTGCGCGCGCTGATGCGCGACGTGGCCTGGGGCTTCTTCTACGGCTGGGTCAACTTCGACCATGTGATCGGCACCGTCAACCACTACAAGACGGTCGACTTCTTCGCCGGCAGCTACAACGCGACGATGAAGGACGCGGGCGTCGACCTGCTGGAGAACTTCCCGACCGAGCAGATCGGCGAGACCTTCAAGCAAATGCTGGACGACTGGACCAACGAGGGCTTCGACCCCTTCGCCGCGCCGCAGGAGACCGGCTCGCCCTACGGCCGCAAGAACGGCCACAACCGCCCGGCGATCACGCGGGCCCGCGAGCTGGCCACGCGCTGCGTCGGCCTGAAGGGCGACCTCGACCTGCGCACCGACGCGCGCGGCGCGCCGATCAACCGCGCCTTCGCCGACGTGCCGCAGGACCAGCCCGAGCTGCACCCCGAGCCCGGCTTCGAGAACGAGGTGCACGCCTTCAACCTGTTCGCCTTCCTGAGCCGCAGCCAGGTGACCTGGAACCCGAGCTTCACCAGCGTCGTCAAGTACAGCTACATGTGCCCGACCACCGAGGAGCACATCCTGCCCATCGTGCACGGCAACGACCGCGTCGAGTGGTTCTTCCAGATGTGCGACGAGATCCACTGGGACTGCGCGCACAAGGAAAGCGGCAAGCCGCTGGCGCGCGTGATCATGAAGGCCGGCGACATGGCCGCGATGCCGGCCTACTGCCGCCACCAGGGCTACAGCCCGAAGCGCTCGATGCTGCTGGTGTGGGAGAACGGCTCGCCGAACCTCGTCTACGAGATCCAGAAGGGCGAAGCGCCCGAAGTGCCGGTGCAGTTCTGACGGCGACCCGCTGACCGGCGAGCGCGCCGGTCGGCACCGACGCTCGCGACCACGCGCCCCGACGGGCGCGCCGGGCGCCGCCTTGCCTGAACCCGGAGATCCGCCATGGATGCCACCACCTCGCGCCGGCGCTTCGTCACCGGCGCCACCGCCGCCGCCGCCACCCTCGGCCTTGCCGCGCGCCCCGCGGCCGCCGCCGAACCGGCCTTCGACGGCGAGTTCGACTTCGTCGTCTGCGGCAGCGGCGCCGGCGGCCTGGCCTCGGCCCTGTTCGCCCGCTGGCAGGGCGCCAGCGTCGTCGTGCTCGAGAAGGCCGGCAGCATCGGCGGCACCACGAACAAGGCTGCGTTCTGGTACTGGGTGCCGAACAACGCCGCGATGCGCAAGGCCGGCATGAGCGACCCGAAGCCGGACTTCCTGAAGTACGTCGCGCGGCTCTCGAACCCGCAGGGCTACGACCCGGCCGCGCCGCGCTATGGCCTGAGCGCCTGGGAGTACGAGATGTGCGAGGCCTTCTACGACAGCGCCTCGCCGGCCGCCGAGCTGCTGGCCGAACGCGGCGCGCTGCCCTACCGCCACGTGGCCGACGTGCCCGACTACTTCGCCGAGCTGCCGGAAGACAAGGCGCCCAAGGGCCGCGTGCTGGTGCCGGCCGAGGCGGCGCCGAGCATGTCCGACGGCGGGCGGGTCGCGATCCGCACGATGTCGGCCAAGGCACGCGCCGAGGGCATCTCGATCCGCACCGGCACGCGCGCCACGAAGATCCTGCGCAATGCCGAGGGCCGCGTGATCGGCCTGGAAGCCACCGACGAGCTCGGCGCGACGCTGCGCTTCAAGGCGCGCCGCGGTGTGGTGTTCGCCACCGGCGGCTTCACGCACAACGCCGAGCTGCGCCGCCACTTCCTGAACGGCCCGGTCTACGGCGGCTGCGCGGCGCCGAGCAACGAGGGCGACTTCGTCACGCTCGCCTCGGCCGTCGGCGCGCAGCTGCGCAACATGAACTACGCCTGGATGTGCCCGATCCCGCTGGAGAAGGCGGTGGCGCGCGACGGATCGATCTCCGGCATGTTCTCGGTGGCCGGCGACTCGATGCTGTGGGTCAACAAGTACGGCGTGCGCAACGTCAACGAGAAGCTGCAGTACAACGAGCTCGCGCACACCTTCTTCGAGTGGGACGGCGCCAAGGCCGAGTACCCGAACCTGGTGCGCATCGCGGTGTGGGACCAGCGCTCGCAGGACCATTCCGCCAGCGCCGAGTACGGCCGCCTGATCGTGCCCAAGGGCACCGACGACCGCCACGTGATCCGCGGCGCGACGCTCGACGAGCTGGCCAAGGCGATCGATGCGCGCCTGGCCAAGTACGCCAGCGTGACCGGCGGTGCGAAGCTCGCGCCGGACTTCCTCGCCAAGCTGCGCGCGAGCATCGCCCGCTTCAACGGCTTCGCCCGCAATGGCAAGGACCTCGACTTCCATCGCGGCGAGCGCATCGTCGAGCAGCTGTTCAACGGCGACGTGAAGGACGAGCCGGGCCGCAAGAACCCGACGATGTGGCCGCTGTCCGACAGCGGGCCGTACTACGCCGCGCTCGTGGTCGCCGGCACGCTCGACACCAAGGGCGGGCCGAAGACCGACACGAACGGCCGCGTGCTCGACGCGGCCGACAAGCCGATCCCCGGCCTCTACGGCGTCGGCAACTGCGTCGCCTCGGCCTCGGGCCGCGCCTACTGGGCCGGCGGCGCGACGCTCGGCCCCATCCTCGCGTTTGCCTACCGAACGGCCAACGCGGCGATGCGCGACGGAGTCGCGGCATGAAGGCGCCACGGCTTCTCGCTGCCGCGCTGCTGCTCGCCGGCACCGCCTCGCAGGCCCAGGCGAACGTCGAGCTCGGCCAGCGCCTCGCGCAGAGCAGCTGCGCCCAGTGCCACAGCTTCACCGCGGGCGAAGGCCATGGCGTCGGGCCCAACCTGTTCGGTCTGCTCGGCCGGCCGGCCGCGGTGGCCGAGGGCTTCGCCTTCACGCCGCAGTACACGTCGGCGATGAAGGGCCGCACCTGGGACCGCGCGCTGCTCGATCGCTGGCTCACCGACTCGCAGACCGTCGCGCCCGGCAGCGGGATGGTCTATTTCCAGGACGACCCGCGCAAGCGCGACGCGCTGATCGCCTACCTGCAATCGCTCCAGTGAAGGAGACCGCACCATGGCCCTCACCCGCCAGACCATGACCGACGAGCAGCGCAAGTCCGTTGCGCTCGAATACCTGAAGGCCTTCGACAAGGGTGGCGTCACCTCCAGCGGCGGCTCGATCCTCGAGCTGTTCGCGACGGACGCGCAGGTCTACTTCCCGAAGTGGGGCATCGCCAGCGGCCGCGACGAGATCGGCCGGCTGTTCGGCGACGTGGGCGGCACGCTCAAATCCATCGTGCACGACTACGCGGCCTTCAACTGGATCTTCTCCGGCAGCGACCTCGTGGTCTGCGAAGGCACGAGCTACGGCGTGCACCGCGACGGCCCCTGGCGCGCCGGCGTGCCCGAGCACGGCGCGGGCCGCTGGTGCGACGTGTTCGAGATCCGCGACTGGCAGATCCAGCGCTGCTTCATCTACCTCGATCCGGACTACGCGGGCCAGGACACCGCGCGCTACCCCTGGCTCGCGGCCAAGGCGAAGTAACCCAAGGACGACCCACCATGAACCTGGCCGACATCCAGGCCGCCGCCGGCCTGCGCGCGCCCATCCGCCATCAGCTGTTCATCGACGGGAAGTTCGTCGATGCGGAAAGCGGCGAGACGCTGCCGACGCTCAACCCGCACGACAACTCGCCGATCGCCGATGTCGCGATGGCCGGGCGCGTCGACATCGACAAGGCCGTCGCGGCCGCGCAGCGCGCCTTCCCGGCCTGGAGCCGGATGGCGGCGGCCGACCGCGGGCGCATCCTGCTCAAGCTGGCCGACCTGATCGAGGCGAATGCCGAAGAGCTCGCGCGGCTCGAGTCGCTCGACACCGGCCACCCGATCCGCGACAGCCGCAGCCTCGACGTGCCGCGCACCGCCGCCTGCTACCGCTACTTCGGCGGGATGGCCGACAAGTTCCAGGGCGAGACCATTCCCGTCGAGGCCGGCTTCCTGAACTACACGCTGCGCGAGCCGGTCGGCGTGGTCGGCCAGGTGGTGCCGTGGAACTTCCCGCTGATGTTCACGAGCTGGAAGATGGCACCCGCGCTCGCGGCCGGCAACACCATCGTGATGAAGCCGGCCGAGATCACGCCGCTCACGAGCCTGAAGATCGCCGAGCTGATGGCCGAGGCCGGCCTGCCGCCCGGGGTCGTCAACATCGTGCCCGGCCTCGGCGCGGTGGCCGGCCAGTACATCGCCGAGCACGAGGGCATCGCCAAGGTGGCCTTCACCGGCAGCACGGCCACGGGCCGGCGCATCGTGCAGGCGAGCGCGGGCAACCTGAAGAAGGTGCAGCTCGAGCTCGGCGGCAAGGGCGCGAACATCGTGTTCGACGACGCCAACCTCGCCGCAGCGGTGAACGGCAGCGCCTGGGCGATCTTCCACAACCAGGGCCAGGCCTGCATCGCGGGCAGCCGGCTGATGCTGCACGAGAGGATCGCCGACGAGTTCCTGGAGCGCTTCGCCGCGCTGGCCAGGAGCATCCGGCTCGGCAACCCGCTGGAAGCGACGACGGAGATGGGCCCGCTGACGAGTGCGCAGCACCGCGATCGCGTGCTGAGCTACGTCGGCGTGGCGCGCGAGCAGGGCGGTGTGGTGATCGCCGGTGGCAAGCCGCCCGCGGACGCGGCGCTGGCCAACGGCTGCTACGTCGAACCGACCATCGTGCGCGCGGCCTCGTGGCGCGACCGCGTCGCGCAGGAGGAGGTGTTCGGTCCCTTCGTCACCGTGCTCACCTTCAAGGACGACGCCGAGGCGCTGCAGATCGCCAACGGCACCGAGTACGGCCTCGGCTCCGGCCTCTGGACGAGCAACCTGCCGCGCGCGCACCGCTTCGCCCGCGAGCTGCACGCCGGCATGGTGTGGATCAACTCCTACAAGCGCGTGAACCCCGGCTCGCCGTTCGGTGGCGTGGGGCAGAGCGGCTACGGCCGCGAGATGGGCTTCGACGCGATGCGCGAGTACACGCAGGTGAAAAGCGTGTGGGTCAACGTCGACGCGCAGATTCCCCCTTGGTATCCCCGCGGATGAACGCCTTCACCTACACCGCGAACGCGGCGCGCATCGTGTTCGGTGCGGGTGTGCTGGCGCGCCTGCCGGAGGAAGTGGAACGGCTCGGCGCAAAGCGCGCGCTGGTGCTGTCGACGCCCGAGCAGGCCGAGGCGGCGCAGCGGGTCGCCGCCCTGCTCGGCGAGCGCAGCGCCGGCGTATTCCCGCGTGCGGTGATGCACGTGCCGCTCGAAACCGCCCGCGCGGCGCGCGAAGAGGCCGCGCGGCTCGGCGCCGATTGCGCCGTCGCGATCGGCGGCGGCTCGACCACCGGCCTGGGCAAGGCGATCGCGCTGGACAGCGGCCTGCCGATCATCGCCATCCCGACCACCTACGCCGGCAGCGAGGTCACGCCGATCTACGGGCTGACCGAGGGCGGCGTCAAGAAGACGGGGCGCGATGCCCGCGTGCTGCCGAAGGTCGTGCTGTACGACCCCGAGCTCACCTTGACGCTGCCGCTCGGCCTGACCGTCACCAGCGCGCTGAACGCGATCGCGCATGCCGCCGAGGGCCTGTACGCCCACGACGGCAACCCGGTCACCGCGCTGATGGCCGAGGAAGGCATCCGCGCCTGCGCCGCCGCACTGCCGGCGCTGGCGGCCGACCCGCGCGACCTCGCCGCGCGCAGCGATGCGCTCTACGGCGCCTGGCTGTGCGGCACGGTGCTCGGCACGGTCGCGATGGGCCTGCACCACAAGCTCTGCCACACGCTCGGCGGCAGTTTCGATCTGCCGCATGCCGAGGTGCACACCGTCGTGCTGCCGCATGCGCTGGCCTACAACGCCGCGCAGGCGCCCGAGGCGATGCGGCGCTTCGGCCGCGCGCTCGGTGTCGATGCGCGCGAGGTGCCGGCGGCCGTGCAGGCGCTGGCCACGCGACACGGCGCGCCCACCGCGCTGCGCGCCATCGGCATGCCCGAGGGCGGGCTGGATCGCGCCGCCGACCTCGCCGTCACCACGCCCTACCCGAACCCGCGCCCGCTCGAACGCGCCGCGCTGCGCGCCCTGCTGCAGCGTGCCTTCGACGGCGCCCCGCCGCAGTCCTGACACCACAACCACCACGAAGGAGACCTCCATGACGATGAACCGCCGCCACCTGATCCAGGGCGCCGCCGCGCTCGCCGCCGCCGGCACCGTGCCGCGCGTCTTCGCCGCCGATGTCGTCAAGATCGGCTACGTCAGCCCGCAGACGGGGCCGCTCGCGCCCTTCGGCGAGGCGGACAAGTGGGTGATCGAGCAGATGAAGGCCGCGTTCAAGGACGGCCTGACCATCGGCGGCAGGAAGCACGAGGTGCAGATCGTGCTGAAGGACAGCCAGAGCAACCCGAACCGTGCCGGCGAGGTGGCCAACGACCTGATCCTGAAGGACAAGGTCGCGCTGATGCTGACGGCCGGCACGCCCGAGACGGCCAACCCGGTCAGCGACGCCTGCGAGCTCAACGAGATCCCCTGCGTCAGCAGCGTGGTGCCCTGGCAGCCGTGGTTCTTCGGCCGCAAGGGCGATCCGGCCAAGGGCTTCGCGTGGACCTACCACCTGTTCTGGGGCCTGGAGGACGTCATCGCCAACTTCACCAACGGCTGGAAGAGCGTGGCGACGAACAAGAAGGTCGGAGGCCTGTTCCCGAACGACGGCGACGGCAACGCCTGGGGCGACAAGGAACTCGGCTTCCCGAAGCCGCTGGCCGGCATGGGCTACTCGCTCACCGACCCGGGCCGCTTCCAGAACGGCACGCAGGACTTCAGCGCGCAGATCGCCGCGTTCAAGAAGGACGGTGTCGAGATCGTCACCGGCGTCGTCATCCCGCCCGATGCGAAGACCTTCCTGACGCAGGCGCGCCAGCAGGGCTTCAAGCCGAAGGTCATCACGCTGGGCAAGGCGCTGCTCTTCCCCGGCGCGATCGAGGCGCTCGGCGACCTCGGCCATGGCCTGACCACCGAGGTGTGGTGGACACCCTCGCACCCGTTCGCCTCGTCGCTGACCAGGCAGAGCGCCAAGGCGCTGGCCGACGCCTACGAGAGCGGCACCGGCAAGCAGTGGACGCAGCCGATCGGCTTTGCCCACGCGCTGTTCGAGGTGGCGAGCAACGCCCTCTCGCGCAGCAAGTCGCTCAAGGCGGGTGACGTGCGCGATGCGGTCGCCGCCACCTCGCTCGACACCGTGGTCGGCCCGGTCAAGTGGGGCGGCCCGGGGCCGATGAAGAACGTCAGCAAGACGCCGCTGGTGCTGGGCCAATGGGTCAAGGGCACGGGCAAGCGCAAGGTGGAGCTGGTGGTCGTCAACAACGAGGCCGCGAAGAACATCCCCACCGGCGGCACGCTGTCGCTGATCGCCTGAGCCACGAGGTCGGCCATGCCGCTGCTCGCGCTGCACGGGGTGCACAAGTCCTTCGGCGCCGTGAAGGTGACCGACGGCATCTCGCTGACCGTCGCGCCGGGCGAGACGCTCGGCATCCTCGGCCCCAACGGCGCGGGCAAGACCACGCTCTTCAACCTGATCTCGGGCGACCTGCGTGCCGACGGCGGCCGCATCGAGTACGAGGGCCGCGACGTGAGCACGCTGCCGCCGCACCAGCGCTGCCGCGGCGGCATCGGGCGCAGCTACCAGGTGCCGCAGCCGTTCGGGAACATGAGCGTGTTCGAGAACCTCGTCACCGCGGCCTGTTTCGGGGGCGGGCAGCGCGAGCGCGAGGCCTGGGCCACCGCGGTGGAGGTGCTGGAGCAGACCGGCCTCGCGCCGCACGCCAACCGCCCGGCCGGTGGCCTCACCTTGCTGAACCGCAAGCGCCTCGAGCTCGCCCGCGCGCTGGCCACGCGCCCGAAGCTGCTGCTGCTCGACGAGATCGCCGGCGGGCTGACCGAGCCGGAGGCGAAGGAACTGGTCGGCGAGCTGAAGCGCATCAAGGCGCGCGGCGTCACGATGATCTGGATCGAGCACGTGGTGCACGCCCTGCTGGCGATCGCCGATCGCCTGTTCGTCATCAACTTCGGCCAGAAGCTCGCGGAAGGCGAACCACGCGCGGTGATGGCCGACCCGGACGTGCGGCGGGTCTACATGGGAATGGAAGCATGAGCGCGCTCGTGGAGACACACGGCCTCACCGCCTTCTACGGCGACGCCCAGGCCCTGTTCGGCATCGACTTCAGGCTCGCCGCCGGCGAGGTGGTGGCCGTGATCGGCGCCAACGGCGCCGGCAAGAGCACCTTCCTGAAATCCCTCACCGGCCTGGTGAGGGCGGCGCGCGAGCACATCCGCTTCGATGGCCGGGCCATCGGCGGCCTGCCGCCGGGCCAGATCGTGCGCCAGGGCCTGGCGATGGTGCCGGAAGGCCGGCGCCTGTTCCCGAGCCTCAGCGTCGAGGAGAACCTGCTGATGGGTGCCGTGGCCGGCCGGCCGGGGCCGTGGAGCCTGGAGCGGCTCTACAAGCTCTTCCCCATCCTGCAGCAGAAGCGCCGCAACCCGGGCACGTCGTTGTCGGGCGGCCAGCAGCAGATGGTGGCGATCGGCCGCGCGCTGATGAGCAACCCGCGCGTGCTGCTGTGCGACGAACTCTCGCTCGGCCTCGCACCCATCGTGATCAAGGAGATCTACGACGCGCTGCCGTCCATCACCGCCGAGGGCATGAGCGTGGTCGTCGTGGAGCAGGACGTGAGCGTCGCGCAGCGCGTGAGCGACCGCGTCTACTGCTTCCAGGAAGGGCGCGTGTCGCTCGAAGGCGCGAGCGACTCGTTCAGCCGCGAGCAGATCAGCGCGGCCTACTTCGGCGTGTGACACCATGATCGAGACCCTCGTCCAGGGCCTGCTGCTCGGCGGCCTCTACGCGCTCTTCGCGCTCGGCCTCTCGCTGATGTTCGGCGTGATGCGGCTGACCAACACCGCGCAGGGCGACTTCGTCGTGCTCGCCGCCTTCGGCGCGATCGCACTGGCCTCGACCTGGGCGGCGCATCCGAGCCTGATCGGCCTGGCGCTGCTGCCCATCGCCTTCGGCGCCGGCTACGCGCTGCAGCGCTTCGTGCTCAACGGCACCCTGGGGCGCGACCCGCTGCCCTCGCTGGTGGTCACCTTCGGCCTGTCGATCGTGATCCAGAACGCGCTGCTCGAGACCTTCTCGGCCGACCCGCGCTCGCTGGACAGCGGCGCGCTCGCCACGAGCAGCCTGGCGCTGCCCGGTGGCCTGTCCGTCGGCGTGCTGCCGCTCGTCATCCTCGGCGTCGCGCTCGCCGCCACCGCGGCGCTGCAGGCCCTGTTCGACCGCACCGGCCTGGGCCGCTCGTTCCGTGCCGTGTCGGACGACCGCGAGATCGCCGAGCTGATGGGCCTGGATGCGCGCAAGGTCTACGCGCTGGCCACCGGCATCGCCTTCGTCGTGATCGCGCTGGCCGGCACGCTGCAGGCGATGCGCACGACGGTGGCGCCGTCGGACGGCCCGCTGCTGCTGCTGTTCGCCTTCGAGGCCGTGATCATCGGCGGCATGGGCTCGTTCTGGGGCACGCTGGTCGGCGCGCTGGTGCTCGGGCTCACGCAGCAGATCGGCTTTCGCATCGATCCCGGCTGGGGACTGTGGGCCGGGCACCTGATGTTCCTCGCGGTGCTGGTGGTGCGGCCGCAGGGACTGTTCCCCAAGACCCGGGGATGAAGGGAAACCGAGGATGAGTGCCGTGATGCCTTCCCCGCTGGCCGACGCGCCGCCCGCTCCGGGACACCGATTCGAGGTCGTGCGCGGCACGCGCGCGAGCCGCGCCGCGCTGGCGGTCGGCGTCCTGCTGGTGGCCCTTGCAGCGACCCTGCCGGCCTGGGGCGAATCGAGCTGGATGCGCGACTTCGTCGAGATCGCCTGCTACTTCATCTTCGCGATGATGTGGAACCTGCTGGCCGGCTACGGCGGCATGGTGTCGATTGGCCAGCAGGCCTTCTTCGGCCTGGGCGGTTACGTGATGCTCGCGCTCGGCAACTTCGCCGGCGTGAACCCGTTCGTCGCGGTGCCGATCGCTGCGCTGGCGGCGGCAGCGATCGCGGTGCCGGTGTCCTGGGTCGCGTTCCGGCTGCAGGGCGGCTACTTCGCGATCGGCACCTGGGTGATTGCGGAGGTGTTCCGGCTGAGCGTGGCCAACATCAGCGCGGTCGGCGGGGGCTCGGGCACCAGCCTGACCGCGCTGCGCGGCATCGAGAAGGCCACGCGCGAGAGCGTCACGTTCTGGATGGCGCTGGCCTGCGTGGTGGCGAGCATCGCGCTCGTCTACCTGTTCCTGCGCAGCAAGCAGGGCCTGGCGCTGCTGGCGATCCGCGACAACGAGGTCGCGGCCGAGAGCCAGGGCATCGCGGTCAGGCGCATGAAGCTCGCGGTCTACGTGGTGGCGGCCTTCGGCGCCGGGCTGGCCGGGGCGCTGTACTTCGTCGGCAACCTGCGCATCAGCCCGGACGCGGCCTTCAGCGTCAACTGGACGGCGTTCGCGATCTTCATGGTCGTGATCGGCGGCATCGGCCGCATCGAGGGGCCGATCGTCGGCGCGCTGATCTTCTTCCTGCTCAACAAGTTCCTCAGCGACTACGGCAGCTGGTACCTGCTGGGCCTCGGGCTGCTGGCGATCGTCACGACGATCTTCTTCCGCCAGGGTCTGTGGGGCTATGCGCAACAGCGCTGGGGCTGGACCCTGTTTCCCACCGCGCGCACGCTCAGGCGCGAGCCGTGAGACCAACCATGACCGACACAGCGAATGACACATTGACCGACGAGGTCGTCGCGCGTTTCGCCGACACGCCCGACCCGCGCCTGCGCGAGATCCTCTCCTCGCTGGTGCGCCACCTGCACGCCTTCGCACGCGAGGTGCAGCTGACCGAGGACGAATGGTTCCGCGGCATCGATTTCCTGACGCGCACCGGCCACCAGTGCAGCGGCACGCGGCAGGAGTTCATCCTGCTCAGCGACGTGCTCGGGCTCTCGATGCAGACGGTCGCGATCAACGCACCGTCGCAGCCGGGCTGCACCGAGTCCACCGTGTTCGGCCCCTTCCACGTACCGGATGCGCCCAAGCTCGACCTGGGCGCCGACATCGCCCAGGGCGCGCGCGGCACGCCCTGCACCGTGCGCGGCCGCGTGCTCGGGCCGCAGGGCGAGCCGGTGCCGCACGCGAGCATCGACGTCTGGCAGGCCGACGACGACGGCCTGTACGACGTGCAGCGCGAGCACCTGCCACACGCCCAGGCGCGTGCGGTGCTGCAGGCGCGTGCGGACGGCAGCTTCGAGTTCCGCTCGATCCTGCCGCAGCCCTACCCGATCCCGACCGATGGCCCGGTCGGCGAGCTGCTGCGTGCGACGAGGCGCTCCGCGATCCGCCCGGCGCACCTGCACTTCATGGTGCAGGCCCCGGGCTGGCGGCGCCTGATCACGCACGTCTTCCGGCGCGGCGACCCGCAGCTCGCGAGCGACCCGGTGTTCGGCGTCAAGCCCTCGCTGGTGGCCGACTGGGTCGAGCAGAGCGACGGCACGGCGCTGCTCGAGTTCGACTTCGTGCTGCAGCCGCAGGAAGGAGGCAACGCATGATCGACAAGATCGTCGAGTCGGTGGCGCAGGCGCTGGCCGGCACGCGCGACGGTTCCATCGTGCTGATCGGCGGCTTCGGCACCGCCGGCATCCCGAACGAGCTGATCCAGGGCCTGATCGAGCAGGGCGCCCGCGAGCTCACCGTCGTCAACAACAACGCCGGCAACGGAGACACCGGGCTCGCCGCGCTGCTGAAGACCGGGCGCGTGCGCAAGATCGTCTGCAGCTTCCCGCGCCAGGCCGATTCCTTCGTGTTCGACGAGCTGTACCGCAGCGGCCGCATCGAGCTCGAGCTCGTGCCGCAGGGCAACCTGGCCGAGCGGCTGCGTGCCGCGGGGGCCGGCATCGGCGCCTTCTTCACGCCCACCGGCGTCGGCACCGAGCTCGCGAAAGGCAAGGAGACCCGCGTGATCGACGGCAGGCCCTACGTGCTGGAGTACCCGATCCGCGGCGACCTCGCGCTGATCAAGGCCGAGCGCGGCGACCGCTGGGGCAACCTGGTCTACCGCCAGGCGGCGCGCAACTTCGGGCCGGTGATGGCCACGGCCGCGGCCCGCACCGTCGCGAGCGTGCACGAGATCGCCGAACTCGGCACGCTCGACCCGGAGGCCATCGTCACGCCGGGCATCCATGTCAGCGCCGTCGTGCGCGTGCCGCGCACCGTCACGCAGGCCGGCGGCTTCAAGGCCGCGTGAAGGAGGACCCGATGAGCAACCAACCCCGCCGGCGCAGCAAGGAGCAGCTCGCCCAGCGTGTCGCGCGCGACCTGTTCGACGGCGCGTACGTCAACCTCGGCATCGGCATGCCCACCCTCGTGGCCAACCACCTGCCGCCGGGCATCGAGATCGTGCTGCACAGCGAGAACGGCATCCTCGGCATGGGCCCGGCGCCCGCGCCGGGCGAGGAGGACTACGACCTGATCAACGCCGGCAAGCAGCCCGTCACCCTGCGCCCCGGGGGGGCGTTTTTCCACCACGCGGACAGCTTCGCGATGATGCGCGGCGGCCACCTCGATGTCTGCGTGCTCGGCGCCTTCCAGGTGTCCGCGACGGGCGATCTCGCCAACTGGAGCACCGGCGAGCCCGGCGCGATTCCCGCCGTCGGCGGTGCGATGGACCTCGCGATCGGCGCGAAGCAGACCTGGGTGATGATGGACCTGCTCACCAGGCAGGGCACGAGCAAGATCGTCGAGCGCTGCAGCTACCCGCTCACCGGCGTGGCCTGCGTCAAGCGCATCTACACCGACCTCGCCACCTTCGACTGCACGCCGCAGGGCCTGCGGCTGGTGGACCAGGTCGACGGGCTGGACCACGCCGGGCTGGAGCGCCTGGTCGGTTTGCCGATCGCCCCCGCGGGCTGAAAGCGGGCTATCGTCGGCGGTCGGCCCGGTGGGGGCCGAGGAGGCGCGTCTCATGCCCGAGGCCTACATCGCCGCCGCGCTGCGCAGCGCCGGCGGCCGCCGCGGCGGCCGGCTCGCCGGCTGGCACCCGGTCGACCTGGCGGCGCAGCTGCTGGCCGCGCTCGCCGCGCGCGCCGGCATCGACCCGGCGTCGGTCGACGACGTCATCCTCGGCTGCGTCTCGCAGGTCGGCGAGCAGGCCGGCAACATCGCGCGCAATGCGGTGCTGGCCGCCGGCTGGCCGGAATCGGTGCCGGGCACGACCATCGACCGGCAATGCGGTTCGTCGCAGCAGGCGCTGCATTTCGCGGCCCAGGCGGTGATGAGCGGCACGATGGACCTGGTGGTGGCCGGCGGCGTGGAGAGCATGAGCCGCGTGCCGATGGGCCTGCCGATCACGCTGCCGGCGGCACAGGGCCATGGCCACTACCTCAGCCCGCGCCTGCAAGCGCGCTACGCGGTCGCCGAGTTCAGCCAGTTCACCGGCGCCGAGATGCTGGCGCAGCGCCACGGCCTGGTGCGCGGGCAGCTGGATGCCTATGCCCTGCGCAGCCACCAGCGTGCCGCGGCGGCCACGGCCGCGGGCGCGTTCGCGGACGAGATCCTGCCCCTGCCGGTGCGGCTCGCCGACGGCGGCAGCGCGGCGCTGCACACGCAGGACGAGGGCATCCGCACCGGCGGCACGCCGGAGTCGCTCGCCGCGCTGCAGCCGCTTCGGACGGGTGGCACGGTGACGGCCGGCAATGCCAGCCAGGTCTGCGACGGCGCCGCGGTGCTGCTGGTGGCCAGCGGACGCGCGCTGGCCACGCACGCGCTGACGCCGCTGGCGCGCGTGCGCCACCTCGAGGTGCTCGGCCAGGACCCGGTGCTGATGCTGGAGGCGCCGCTGCCGGCCACGCAGCGGGCGCTGCAGCGCGCCGGGCTGCGCCTGGACGACATCGACCTGTACGAGGTCAACGAGGCCTTTGCCTGCGTGCCGCTGGCCTGGCAGCACGCGCTCGATGCCGACCCGCAGCGGCTGAACGTGCACGGCGGGGCGATCGCCCTCGGCCACCCGCTCGGCGCGTCGGGCGCACGGCTTGCGACCACGCTGGTGCATGCGTTGCGTCGGCGCGGCGCCCGCCTCGGGCTGATGGCGATGTGCGAGGGCGGCGGCATGGCCAACGTGACGATCCTGGAGCGGGCCTGACGGGACCCCTGGCCGATAGAATCGGCCCGTCATGCGCCTGCATCGTTGCGCTCGCCTGCTGACCGGCTGGATCGCCGGTCTGGCGCTGCTGTTCGCGGCGCTGGCACCGACCCTCGCGCAGGCTTTCGGGGGCCATGCGGCGGCAACCTGGGTCGAGGTCTGCACCGCGCAGGGCCCGGCCCGGGTGAGCGTCGACCCCGGCGCAGACGCGGACGGCGCGGCGCCGGCGCACCCCTTCGAGCACTGCACCTTCTGCTCCTTCCAGGCGAACGGGCCGGCGCTGCCGCCGGCTGCGCCGACGCTGGCGCTGCTGGGCGGCACCGAGCGGCTCGTCCCGGCCTGCCTGGCCGCGCCGCGCACCCCGCCTGCGTGGGTGAGCGCGCAGCCGCGCGCCCCGCCGCCCCTCTCCTGATCTGCCGACCCCCTGGCTGGCCACCGGGCCCTGCGCCCCGTGCCGGATCGTCAACGTGTGCCGCGCACTGGGCGGCACCCCGGAGAGACCCATGAAACACATCAAGACTTCGTTCGCCCTCGCCACCCTCGCCACCCTCGCCACCCTCGCCATGTGGGCACCGATCGTGCTGGCCCAGACCACCGTCAAGGACGCCTGGGTGCGCGGCACCGTGCCCGAGCAGAAGGCCACCGGCGCCTTCATGCAACTGCAGTCCACCCAGGGCGGCAAGCTCGTCTCGGCCTCCTCGCCGGTGGCCGGCGTGGTGGAGATCCACGAGATGGCGATGGAAGGCAACACGATGAAGATGCGCGCCGTCCCGGGGCTGGAGCTTCCGGCGGGCAAGACCGTCGAGCTCAAGCCAGGCGGCTACCACGTGATGCTGATGGACCTGAAGCAGCCGCTGAAGAACGGCGAGTCGGTGCCGCTGACCCTGGTGGTCGAGGGCAAGGACGGCCGGCGCGAGACCCTCGAGCTCAAGGCGCCGGTCAAGGCGCTGGCCGGCGGCCACGACGCCACGAAACACTGAAGCGAGGCGTCAGAACTTGCGCACCTCGATCTGGTGCTTCTGGAGCGCGTAGCCGAGCTGGCGCGGCGTGATGCGCAGCAGCCGCGCCGCCTTGGCCTGCACCCAGCCGCATTGCTCCATGGCCCAGATCAGGCGCTCGCGCTCGCCCTCCGGCGGCTCGTTGCCGCGCTCGGCCGCGCGGACGGGGTCGCGCGAGGGGCTGGGCGGCAGGTGCTGGGTCGGGCCGATGCGGGTGACGCCGTCGGCGTCGGGCACGGGCCGGTCGCCGAGGTCGTCGTCGATCGGCAGTGCCGGCGCGGGCGCCTTGCGGAGTGCCTCCACCGCCGCCACCGCGTCGGCCTTCTCGACGAAGTGCAGCGTCTGGGTGAGGCAGCGGTTCTGGCGGCAGGGGAAGGCGAGGTCGCGGATCACGTCGCCGGTGACCATGGTCGCGGTGCGCTCGACGCAGTTCTCGAGCTCGCGCACGTTGCCCGGCCAGTAGCAGCTCGACAGCACCTTCATCGCCTCGGGCGTGACCTTGAGCTGGCGCCGGTTCTCCTTGTTGAAGCGGTCCAGGAAGTGGGCCACGAGCAGCGGGATGTCGGCACGCCGCTCGCGCAGCGGCGGCAGGAAGATCGACACCACGTTGATGCGGTAGTACAGGTCGGCGCGGTACTCGCCGCGCTGCACCATCTTCTCCAGGTCGCGGTTGGTGGCGCAGATCAGCCGCACGTCCACCTTCACCGGCTTGCTGCCGCCCACGCGCTCGAACTCGCGCTCCTGCAGCACGCGCAGCAGCTTGGCCTGGAAGGCGGGCGAGATGTCGCCGATCTCGTCGAGGAACAGCGTGCCGCCGTGCGCCATCTCGAAGCGGCCCTTGCGCTCGCCGACGGCGCCGGTGAAGGCGCCCTTCTCGTGGCCGAACAGCTCGCTCTCGAGCAGCGATTCGGTCAGCGCGGCGCAGTTGAGCTTGACGAAGGGCGCGCTCTTGCGCGGCGAGAGGAAGTGGATCGCGCGTGCGATCGCCTCCTTGCCGGTGCCCGATTCGCCGCGCAGCAGCACGGTGGCGCGCGAGGGTGCGGCCTGGTGCACCTCCTCGAACACGCGTTGCATCGGCGGCGAGTCGCCGATCACCTGCTCCAGCGCATGGCGGCCGCGCGGCTCGCGCGCCAGCGCCTTCTGCAACCGGGTGGTCTCCTGCTGCAGGCGGTGATGCTCCTCGCGCACCGCCGCGTGCAGCCCGGCGGCCTGCGCCAGCAGCGTGGCCACCATGGTCAGGATGCGCTGGTCGTCGGACAGGCGCGCACCACCCATCACCTCGCGCTGCGCGGCCAGCACGCCGAGCACGCCGCGGTCGGTCTTCAGCGGCACGACGACGAAGGCGGTCATCGTGTCGCCGCGCGCGCTGAACGCGCCGGTGCGGTCGATGAACTCGGCCGACTGCGCGACGTCGGGCACCACCACCGGCAGCCCGTTCTGGAACACGCGGCCGATCACGCCCTCGCCGACCTTCCAGCGCCCGCGCGCCTCCTGCTCGCGGTCGAGCCCGACGGAGCTGTGCACGCCGAGCTGCCCGGCGGCGTCTTCGGCGGGCATCACGATCATGGTGCGGGTCAGGCCCAGGTGGGCCGTCAGCACGTTCATCGCCGCGCGGAAAGTGCGCTCGATGTCCAGCGAACTGCCGAGGATGCGGCAGATCTCGTAGACCGAGATCAATTCGACGTGGGAGCGTTCCGCCATCGAAGCTCTGGCCAGCATGACTGCACCTCCAGGAGGCCACCACCCGCGCGCCGGACGCCCCGAGACGGTACGTCCGTCACGTACCTCGTGCAACGGCGCATCGTTTGCGGGCGGTCACCCACTTCCCGGCGCGCGCACGCGCCAACCTGTGCAAGATGCTTGCCTACGAAGCCGCCCGCGCGGCGATCAGCCGGCGCAGATCCACCACGTGCTGAGCCTCCTCGGCGGCGAACTCGCGCGCGAGGCGCACCGTCTCCGGGTCGCGCGAGGTGGCGGCCACGGCGGCGTAGTAGGCGTGGCCGCGCAGTTCGCTCTCGAGCGCGAGCTGCAGTGCGGCGGCGCCGTCCATCAGTGCATCGACGCCGGCCCAGTCGGCCGTCTCGGGCGCGATGGCGTCGGGCCACTCGAACTCGTGCGGCGCGAGCACCGGCAGCGTGCGGAACCCGCCGCGCAGCTGCGCCTCGGCCAGGTGCAGGCGCGAGTAGTGCGCCATCTTCGCGAAGAAGCCGGCCAGTTCACCATTGCCCTCGGTGCGCATCGCCGCGGCCAGTTCCTCGTAGCGGCGCGCGGCCTCGCGCTCGAGCGCGATCGCGTGGGCGAGGAAACGTTCCACTTCATTCATGATCGTCCTTTCGGCACGGCTGCGCATGCGGTCCGAACCGAAGCCGTGCCATCGAGCGGCCGCCGCGGATCCGGCTCTGCCGGTCCGCCGGCGGCGCCCCCTCGAGGGGGAGGCGCGTCAGCGCCTCCGGGGGTGGGCCCATTCACCCAAACTTGAACAGGATGCCGTAGCCGCCGCGCGGGTACTCCCAGGCGACGTTCTGGTGCTCGGTGCAGATCACCCGGCAGCTGCCGCACTCGAGGCAGCCGTCGGTGATCAGCGTGACCGACCGGTTGCCCTCGGCCTTGTAGCAGCTCGCCGGGCAGACGAAGGTGCAGCTCTGGTCCTTGCAGTCGTTGCTGCAGATCGACGCATTCTTGATCTGGATGTGCGGCCGCCCGTGATCCACCTTGTAGCGGTTCTGGAACAGCTTCTCCTCCACGTTGACGTGGATCTGCGTCATCACGGCACTCATCGGAAGGCCCTCCAGAGTTTGAACGCGTCGCCGACCAGGCCGCCCCAGCGGCGGGCCGTCTTGAAGCTGCCGAAGATCGCGCGCTCCTTGGTCTTCTTGTCCACGCCGTCGACGGTGAACATCGTGCGGGCGGCCTGGTTGACGAGCGCCGGGTAGGTGGTGAAGAAGTGCGGGCTGGTGTGCAGCACCTCGGGCATGTCGCGGTACTTGTGCAGGTCCTTCATCACGAAGGAGTCGTCCAGCGCTGCCTTGTAGGCCGAGAGCGTCTTCGCGGTCAGCGGCTTGCCGGCGGCCTTGGCGGCAATGATGGTCTCGGCGGCCAGGCGCCCGGTCGTCATCGCGAGGTTGCTGCCCTCGCGGTGCGCCGCGTTCACGAAGCCGCCGGAATCCCCGACGATCATCCAGCCGTCGCCGTAGACCTTGGGCACGGCGTGGAAACCGCCCTCGGGGATCAGGTGCGCGCAGTACTCCTTCATCTCGCCGCCGGCGATCAGCGGCGCGATGCTCGGGTGCTTCTTCAGCTTCTCGAGCAGCGCATAGGGCTGCGTGCGCTTCGGGTTGGCCTTGAAGTCGGAGAGCAGGCAGCCCACGCCGATGGTCAGCGACTCCTTGTTCGTGTAGAGGAAGCCGGTGCCGACCATGCCTTCGGTGACCGTGCCCATCATCTCGATGACCACGCCCTCCTCTTCCTGCACGTTGAAGCGCTGCTGGATCACCTCCTCGGGCATGAAGAGGATCTCCTTGACGGCGAGCGCCACGTTCTTCGGCTTGAGCTCCTCGTGCAGCCCGGCCTTGCGCGCGAGCGTGGAGTTCACGCCGTCGGCCAGCACCACCACGTCCGCGTGCACCTCGCCGCCCTTGCGGTCGCAGCGCACGCCGATGCAGCGGTCGCCGTCCATCAGCAGCTCTTCCACCGTGGTCTCGCAGATCAGCATCGCGCCGGCCTCGCGAACCTTGGCGCTGAACCACTTGTCGAACTGCGCGCGGATGATCGTGTAGCGGTTGTACGGCGGCTTGTTGTAGTCGTCGCTGCGGTAGTGCGTGCCGACGAAGGAGGCCTCGTCGAGCACCCAGATGCGCTGCTCGATCACGTGCCGCTCGAGCGGCGCGTCGTCGCGGAAATCGGGAATCACCTTCTCCAGCGCATCGGCGTACAGGATCGCGCCCTGCACGTTCTTGCTGCCGGGGTATTCGCCGCGCTCGATCTGCAGCACCTTGAGGCCGGCCTTGGCCAGCGTGTAGGCCGCGGTGTTGCCCGAGGGCCCCGCACCGACGACGATCGCATCGAACTTTTCAGCTGCCATGGCGTCCTCCTTCAGGCGACCTTGCGGATCCGCTTGTCCAGGTGAGTTCGGAAGGTCTGCGTCAGCACCGGCAGCACCTGCATCGCGTTGCCGACGATGCCGTGGTGCGCGAAGTCGAAGATCGGCGCGTTCGGATCGGTGTTGATCGCGACGATCACGTCCGAGCCCTCCATGCCGACGCGGTGCTGGATCGCGCCGCTGATGCCGCAGGCGATGTAGAGCTTGGGCCGCACGGTCTTGCCGGTCTGGCCCACCTGGCGCTCGGCCTCGCACCAGCCGGCCTGCGTGACCGCGCGTGTCGCGCCGACCTCGGCGCCCAGCACCCGCGCGAGCTCCCACACCAGGCGGAAGTTCTCGGCGTTCTTCAGCCCCTTGCCGCCGCTGACGATGATGTCGGCATAGGCCAGGTTCACCGTGTTGCGCGTCGCGTCGGGGATGAAGTCGAGCAGCTTGGTGACGATGTCGGTCTCGACCATGCCGAGCGGCATCTCGACGATGTCGCCGCTGCGCGTCGTGTCCTTGCGCGGCATCGGCATCACGCGCGGGCGCACGGTGGCCATCTGCGGCCGGTAGGCCAGCGTCATGATCGTGCACAGCAGCGAGCCGCCGAAGGTCGGCCGGGTCGCGGCCAGCGCGCGGCCGTCGATGTTCAGCTCGGTGCAGTCGGCGGTCAGGCCGGTCTGCAGCGTGGTCGCCACCGAGCCGGCGAGGTCGCGGCCCATGGTCGTCGCGCCCAGCAGCAGGATCTCCGGCTGGTGGGTGTTGACGAGGTCGGTCAGCCCCTTGGTGTAGGGCTCGTTGCGGTAGCCCTGCAGCACCGGATCGCGCACCAGGTAGCAGCGGTCGGCGCCGTAGGTATAGGCCTCCTTCGCGTACTTCTCGAGCTCGTCGGCCGGCCCGCCGAGCAGCACGCCGGCCACGCTCACCTGCAGCTTGTCGGCCAGGATGCGTGCCTGGCCCATCAGCTCCCAGCTCACCGGGTGCACGTGGCCGCGGTCGTGCTCGATGAAGACCCAGACCCCCTTGTAGGACTTCAGGTGCTCGGGCAGCTCGGTGTTCCGGCCGGCACGGCCGGCGGCCCTGGGCGCGGCAGGGGCCGAGGGCTTGGCGTCGTCGCTCATCGTGGTCCTCCGTTCAGGCGCTCAGGCGTTCGATGGTTTCCTCTTCCAGCGTCGGGTGCTGGGTGAAGATCTTCTCGAGCAGGTTCAGGCACACGTCGTTGACGTTGCTGTCGGCCACGGCCTGCACGTCGGCCTTCTCGCTGCGCGGCGTCGGGCCGAACACCTTGCTGACGATGGTGGGCGAGCCCTTCAGGCCGATCTTGGTGAGGTCCTCGATGCCGGCCTGCTCCTTGTTCCACTTGCGCACCGGGCAGCGTGCAGCGCGCAGCATGTCGTCCATGGTCGCGAAGCGCATCTCGTTGCTGCCTTCGAGCATGGTGATCAGCGAGGGCAGCGTCGTGTCCAGCAGCTGCACGCCGCCTTCGGCGCGGCGCTCCACCTTCAGTCGGCGCGCATCGAGGTCCACCTCGACGATGCGGCTCACGTAGGTGAGCAGGTTCATGCCCAGCCGCTTGGCGACGCCGGGGCCGACCTGCGCGGTGTCGCCGTCGATGGTCTGCTTGCCGGTGAAGACGAGGTCGACATGCTGCTCCTGGCCGATCACCTTGATGGCGGAGGCGAGGGCGTACGAGGTGGCCAGCGTGTCCGCGCCGGCGAAGGCGCGGTCGGTGACGAGGATGGCGTCGGTCGCGCCGAAGCTCAGGCACTTGCGCAGCGCCTCCTCGGCCTGCGGCGGGCCCATGCACAGCACGGTGACGCGGCCGCCGAACCGGTCCTTCAGGCGCAGCGCCTCCTCGAGGGCGAACAGGTCGTACGGGTTGACGATGGCCGGCACGCCCTGCCGCATGATGGTGTTGGTGACGGGGTGGACGCGGATCTGCGCCGAGTCCGGCACCTGCTTGATGCAGACGACGATGTGCATGGCTTCTCCCGTGGGTGCGTTCAGCGGCGCGCGGCGGCCAGGCTGCCGCGCAGCGAATCGAGCGAGACCGTGCGCGTGCCGCCGGCCTCCTGGAACACCTTGAACACCTTCTCCTGCGCCGGCGTGGAGCGCACGAAGTCGAGGTAGGAGCGCTGCAGCAGCTCGCGGTAGCGGCGGAACATCGCCACCTCGTCGAGTGCGGCCAGCCCTTCCTCCTGGCGCAGGTACTGGTAGAAGCGCTTGAGGATGTGCAGCCGATTCACATAGACCACCTTCGGGTCGAACGGCACGCCGAAGTGGTGCAGGAAGTCCTCGGCGCTGGAGAGCGCCTTCAGGCTGTTCAGGAAACCTTCCATCGTCGTCTCCTTCGTCAGGCGGCGGCCGGTTCGGCAGTGCCGCAGGTCTCGAGGTAGAAGCGCGTCAGCTCCTCGCGCGAGGGCTCGCGCTTGGTGGCCAGCACGTGGCTGCGGATGCGTTCGAGCAGCGGCGCCACCTGTCCGGCCGGCACCGGCAGGCCCAGGCGCGCATAACCGTCGCGCAGCGCGGCCGCGCCGGAATGCTTGCCGAGCACGAGGCGGTGGGCACGGCCCACTTCCTCGGGCGCAAAACTCTCGTAGTTGCGCCGGTCCTTCAGCAGGCCGTCGACGTGGATGCCGCTCTCGTGGCTGAACACCGCGTCGCCGACGATGCACTTGCCCGCCGCCACCGGCCGGCCCGAGGCGCGCGCGACGAGCGTGCTGATGGCCGGCAGCGCCGCCGTGTCCACGCCGCACTCCCGGCCGTGCACGTGGCGCAGCGCCATCAGCACCTCTTCCAGCGCCGCATTGCCGGCCCGTTCGCCCAGGCCGTTGACGGTGGTGTTGACATGCGTCGCGCCGGCGCACACCGCGGCGAGCGTATTGGCGGTGGCCAGGCCCAGGTCGTTGTGGGCATGCATCTCGATGCCGATGTCCACCGTGCGGCGCAGCTCGGCGATGACACGGTGCGTCGCGAACGGGTCGAGCAGGCCCAGGGTGTCTGCAAACCGCACCCGCACCGCGCCGGCGATTTCGGCCGCTTCCGCACAGCGGCGCAGGAACTCGGTGTCGGCCCGCGAGGCGTCCTCGAAGCCGACGCTGACGAACGCACCCTCGTTGCCCACCTTGCGCACGCTGCGGCGGATGGCCTGCAGCACCCAGGCCCGGTCGCGCCCGAGCTTGCGCTGGATCTGCAGGTCCGACACCGGCACCGACAGGTGCACGATGTCCGCCTCGCAGGCGAGCGCGGCCTCGATGTCGCCGTCGGTCATGCGACCCCAGACCATCGTGCGCGCCTGCGTCACTGTCGCGTTGATGGCACGGATGAGTTCGCACTCGTGCTCACCCATCGCCGGGATGCCGACCTCGAGTTCCGGCACGCCGGCCGCATCGAGCGCCGCGGCGATCGCGAGCTTCTCGTCGTCGGTGAAGGCCACGCCCGCGGTCTGTTCGCCATCACGCAGGGTGGTGTCGTTGACGACGATGATCGGCTCGGTCGGGTTCACGTCGGGCTCCTGGTCACGAGCTCGTCATCGCAAAGCGCGTGCCACGCGCGCATCGCGGCCAAGTGCCTCTGGCACAAGGACTTTTCTTCCGGGAGGCCGCCGGCGTGGCGGTGTGGGGTTTGTGCGGTTCGGTACAGCGCCGACCGCCACACGCGATCACGCCTCGCGGGCGTGGTTCTTCGTGTAGCGCGGCAGCTCGACCACGAGGCCCGGGCCCTTGACCTTCACGCAGCAGGCCAGGCGCGATTGCGCGTCCAGACCCCAGGCGTCGTCGAGCTGGTCCTCTTCCTCGTCGTCGGCGGGGGCGACGTGTTCGCCGCCTTCGCGCAGGTGCACGTGGCAGGTGGCGCAGGCGCCCACCTTCTCGCAGGCGTGTTCGATGGCGATGCCATGCGCGAGCAGTTCGTCGACCAGCTTGCGGCCGGCCTTGGCGTCGAACTCGCTGCCCTCGGGGCAGAGCTGCGGATGCGGCAGGACGCGCACGCGGGTGGGAGGTTTCTCCATCAGGCCGCCAGCTGGTCGAGACGCTGACCCGAGAGCGCCTCGCGCACCCGCGCGTCCATGCGGCGGCCCGCGAAGGCGGTGGTGGCGCGGTTCAGTTCGTCGCTGGCCGTCCGCAGGGCCTCGCGCAAGGCCTTCTGCTGGGCCACGTCGCTGCCTTCGTTCTCGGCACACTGCTCCAGCGCGTCGGCCACACCCTGCATCACGCGCAGGATCTGGAACTGCTCGGCACGCGAGAGCAGTGCGTCGCCGTCTTCCGACAGCGCCGCCTCGGTCGCATCGAGCAGCCGGCGCGCGTCGATCTCGGCCTCGCGCAAGAGGCGCGCCGCGGCGTCGGCCTCGGCGGCGCCGAGCGAATCCTTCAGCATGGCGGTGACCTGCTCGGTGGCCAGGCCGTAGCTCGGCTTGACCTCCACGTGCGCCTGCGCGCCGGTGGTCTGCTCGAGGGCACTCACCGAGAGCAGCCCGTCCGCATCGATCTGGAAGGTGACGCGGATGCGTGCCGCACCCGCCACCATCGGCGGGATGCCGCGCAGGGTGAAGCGCGCCAGCGAGCGGCACTCGCCCACCAGCTCGCGCTCGCCCTGCACCACGTGCAGCATCATCGCGGTCTGCCCGTCCTTGAAGGTGGTGAACTCCTGGGCGCGCGCGGTCGGCACCGTGCTGTTGCGCGGGATGATCTTCTCGACCAGGCCGCCCATGGTCTCGAGGCCGAGCGAGAGCGGGTTCACGTCCAGCAGCAGCAGGCCGTCGGCGCCAGCGCGGTTGCCGGCCAGCTGCTCGGCCTGGATCGCCGCACCGAGCGCGACGGCCTGGTCGGGGTCGATGCCGGTGAAGGGCTCGCGGCCGAAGAAGCGCTTGACCGCCGCGCGCACGCAGGGCATGCGGGTGGAACCGCCGACGAGCACGATGCCGTCCACCTCGTCGGGCTTGAGCTTCGCGTCGCGCAGCGCGCGGCGCAGCGGCACCAGGGTGCGCTCGACCAGCGGCTTCACCAGCGCTTCGAGGCCTTCGCGGGTGAGGGTCGCGATCTCGATCGAGCCGTCGGCGCGGGTGCAGGTCATGCTCACGCTGGCGGCGTCGGTCAGCGCCTCCTTGGCCTTGCGCGCGGCGGCGTGCAGCGCGCCGGATTCACCGCCCGTCCATCCGCCGGTCTCGGCCGCGAACCAGCGCGCGACGAGCTGGTCGACGTCGTCGCCGCCGAGCTGCGAATCTCCCGCGGTGGCGACCACCTCGAACACGCCCCGCGCGAGGCGCAGGATGGAGACGTCGAAGGTGCCGCCGCCCAGGTCGTAGACGACGTACAGCCCTTCGTGGCCGGAATCGAGCCCGTAGGCCACCGCGGCGGCCGTGGGTTCGTTCAGCAGGCGCAGCACGTTCAGGCCGGCCTGGCGCGCGGCGTCCTTGGTGGCCTGGCGCTGCGCATCGTCGAAGTAGGCCGGCACCGTGATCACCGCGCCGACCAGCGCGCCGCCGAGCGCGGACTCGGCGCGCTCGCGCAGCGCCTGCAGCACCTGCGCACCCACCTCCACGGGGCTCTTCACGCCCTGGCGGGTGCGGATGCCGACCGCGCTCTCGGAGATCGACTCGACGAGGTAGGGCAGCTCGTGCCCCGCCACGTCCGCCAGCGCGCGGCCGATCAGGCGCTTGGCCGAGGCGATGGTGTTGCGCGGGTCGGCGGCGGCCTGCGCCATCGCCTCGTGGCCCACCGTCACCGCGTCGCCGTAGTGCACGACCGAGGGCAGCAGCGAGCGGCCCTGCGCATCCGGCAGCACCGTGGGCACGCCGCTGCGCAGCGCGGCGACCAGTGAGTTGGTGGTGCCGAGGTCGATGCCGACGGCGAGGCGGTGCTGGTGCGGCGCCGCCGCGCGGCCGGGTTCGGCGATCTGCAGCAGGGCCATGGTCCGCTACCTACACAGCAAACGACTCGCCGCAGCCGCAGGTGGCGCTCGCGTTCGGGTTGTTGAACTTGAATCCCTCGTTCAACCCTTCGCGCACCCAGTCAAGCTGGGTGCCGTCGATCATCGGCAGGCTGCGCGCGTCTACCAGCAGCGTGACGCCTTCGCTCTCGAAGCGCAGGTCCTCGTCGGCGGGTGCATCGGCGAACTCCAGCGCGTAGGCGTAGCCCGAGCAGCCGCTCGTCTTCACCGCCACGCGCAGGCCCACGCCCGAGCCGCGCTTGTCGAGCGCCTTGCGGATCTGGTTCGCCGCCTTCGGGGTGACGCTGATCGACATGGCACCCTCCTTCAGACGGAGAACGAGCTGCCGCAGCCGCAGGTGCTGGCCGCGTTCGGGTTGCGGATCACGAAGCGCGCGCCGTCGAGCTTGTCCTCGTAGTCGATCTCGGCGCCGACCAGGTACTGCAGGCTCATCGCATCGACCACCACCGTGACCGCACCCTTGCTGACCTGCACGTCGTCGGCCTTGCGCTCGTCGTCGAAGGCGAAGCCGTACTGGAAGCCCGAGCAGCCGCCGCCGGTGACGAAGATGCGCAGCTGCAGCGAGGGGTCGCCCTCCTCGGCGATCAGCTCGGCCACCTTGGTGATCACGCTGTCGCTGATGGCGATCGGGTCGGTGCCCTCGGGCCACGTGGGCATCTCGGCGGGCATCGTCATCGTCGGGGTGGTGGCGCAGGACGAACCCTGCGACTGGCAAGTGGACATGGTCGTGTGCTCCTGGCGGGGGATGTTCAGGTCGGCGCGCAGGCCGGTTGTTCCACTACGGCGCTGCCGTCGGCGGCGGCGCTCACGTGGCGCTGGCGGTAGTCGGCCACGGCGGCCTTGATCGCGTCCTCGGCGAGGATCGAGCAGTGGATCTTCACCGGCGGCAGCGCGAGCTCCTCGGCGATCGCGGTGTTCTTGATCGCGAGCGCCTGGTCGAGCGTCTTGCCCTTGACCCACTCGGTGACCAGCGAGCTCGACGCGATGGCCGAGCCGCAGCCGTAGGTCTTGAACTTCGCGTCCTCGATCACGCCGGTGGCCGGGTTGACCTTGATCTGCAGCTTCATCACGTCGCCGCAGGCCGGCGCGCCGACCATGCCGGTGGCGACGTCGCCGTCCTGCGCGTCGAAGGCGCCGACGTTGCGCGGGTTCTCGTAGTGGTCGATGACCTTGTCGCTGTATGCCATGGGGTGCTCCTGCTCAGTGCTCGGCCCACTG
Source organism: Piscinibacter defluvii (assembly GCF_004011805.1). Classification (GTDB taxonomy): domain Bacteria; phylum Pseudomonadota; class Gammaproteobacteria; order Burkholderiales; family Burkholderiaceae_C; genus Piscinibacter; species Piscinibacter defluvii. Next base: position 69,323 of record NZ_RCHJ01000015.1, on the reverse strand, counting down.
GACCGTGTTCAGGTCGATGCCGGCGACGTGCATGTCCCACAGCGGGCTCATCGCGCGCAGCCGGGCCACGGTGTCGCGGGTCAGCGCGACGGCGGCGTCCACCTCGGCTTCGGTGGTGAAGCGGCCGATCGAGAAGCGGATCGAGCTGTGCGCCACCTCGTCGGAGAGGCCCAGCGCGCGCAGCACGTAGCTCGGCTCCAGGCTGGCCGAGGTGCAGGCCGAGCCGGACGAGACCGCGATGCCCTTCATGCCCATCAGCAGCGACTCGCCCTCGACGAACTGGAAGCTCACGTTCAGGTTGTGCGGAATGCGCGACTCGAGGCTGCCGTTGACGCGGATCTCCGGAATCGACTGCAGGCCGGCGAGCAGGCGGTCGCGCAGCGCACGGATGCGCTCGTTCTCGATGCCCATGTGCTCCTTCGCGAGCCGGTAGGCCTCGCCCATGCCGACGATCTGGTGCGTCGGCAGGGTTCCCGAGCGCATGCCGCGCTCGTGGCCGCCGCCATGGATCTGCGCCTCGATGCGCACGCGCGGCTTGCGCCGCACGTAGAGCGCGCCGATGCCCTTGGGCCCGTAGGTCTTGTGCGCCGAGAGGCTCATCAGGTCGATGGGCAGGGCCGAGAGGTCGATCGGCATCTTGCCGGTGGCCTGCGCCGCGTCCACGTGGAACAGGATGCCCCTGGAGCGGCACAGCGTGCCGATGGCCGGCAGGTCCTGGATCACGCCGATCTCGTTGTTGACGGCCATCACCGAGACGAGGATCGTGTCCGGCCGCAGTGCCGCCTCGAGCGCCGCGAGGTCGACGAGGCCGTCGTCCTGCACGTCGAGATAGGTCACCTCGAAACCTTCGCGCTCGAGCTCGCGCATCGTGTCGAGCACGGCCTTGTGCTCGGTCTTCACCGTGATCAGGTGCTTGCCCTTGGCCTTGTGGAACTGCGCGGCGCCCTTGATCGCGAGGTTGTTCGATTCGGTGGCGCCCGAGGTCCAGACGATCTCGCGCGGGTCGGCGCCGATCAGCGCGGCCACGTGCTCGCGGGCGATCTCCACCGCCTCTTCCGCCGCCCAGCCCCAGGCGTGGCTGCGCGAGGCGGGGTTGCCGAACTGCTCGTACAGGTAAGGCACCATCACCTGCACCACGCGCGGGTCGACCGGGGTGGTCGCCGCATAGTCCAGGTAGATCGGCTTGGTTCCGCTCGGGTCCATGGCGCTCCTTGCGTGGGCTGTTGGCAGACCGATTCGCACGGAGCGTGCCAAGCCGGGGTGCAGCGCAAAAGCCACGGTGCCACAAGCACTTGCGACGTTGTCGGGGCGTCCCGTCGGGCGCGGCGTCGCTGTCGGTTTTGTCGCAGAGGCTACGTGTCGGGCCGGGCATCGCTCGTGCTTGCCGCCCGGCCATGAACCTGTTGACCGGTGAAACCTCGGACGAGTACTTCGGCGGCGACGTGCCGGCCGCCGTGCGCGCCCTGCTCCAGGATGCGGCCCGGGCCCAGGCCGACGAGCGTGCCGTGCTGCTGTGGACGGCGCAGGCGCTCGCGCCACGCTGCCTCGCGGTGTATTACGCGCTCACCAAGCACCATGCGACGCGGCGCGAGCTCGCGCAGGCCGAACGGGCCGCCCGCCGCGGCCTGGCCGAAGCGGCGCAGCAGGCGGGCCTCGACGACACCGGAGCGCCCCGGGTCGCCGGCGCGACGGTGGACTTCCACGGCACCGGCCCGGCGCGCTTCTGGCTGTTCACGCAGAAGGCGCTGGCCTTTCTCGCGCTGCGCAGCGGCCGTCCCGAGGAGGCGCGCGATCGGCTGGCACTGATCACCCGGCTCGAGCCGCAGGCGCGCATCGGCGACGACGTGATCGCGCGGCTGGCTCGCGGCAGCTTCTGAGCCGCTCCGGGCGCTCAGCGCCCCGGTTCCTCCGGCCCGAAGCACACCGGGCGGTCACTGCAGACCGCGCAGCTCGGCGCCTTGCAGACGAAGACCTGCTCGCGCTCGCACAGCTGCTTGTAGAGGAACTTCTTCCACTTCATGTCGAAGCGGTTCTTCTCGACCAGGCCCGGGAACCAGTGCCGCATCAAGGCCGAGAGCTCGGCGCGCGAGCCGAGCTGCAGGTCCTGCCAGAGGTGGTTGTCGCCCAGGCAGGCGAGCGAGACGGTGCGCGCCATCGCCGCGATCGCCTCGCCGCTGCCGGCGGCCGGGTCGGCATGCTCGAGCAGCAGGCGCTCGACGTCCTCGACCTCGTCGAAACGTGTCGCCTGGCGTGCCAGCGCCACCGGCACGGGCGCCGGCACCAGGCTCAGAGCGTGGCCGCCGCGTGCGTGTAGCACTTCTTCGGGCAGATCTTCGAGCAGGCGGTGCAGCCGATGCACAGCTCGCCGTGCGCGATCGTCATCACCTTCTTCTCGTATTCCTCTTCCTCGTCGCCGTCGGGGTCGAGCACGATGCGCTCGCCCTCGTCGTCCAGGCCCACGAGTTCGAGCACGCCGCGCGGGCAGACTCGGAAGCAGCGCCCGCAGCCGATGCACTTCTCCTCGTTGATCGACTGCACGAAGGTCGGCGTCCAGGTCGAGCCGGACGGCAGGGTGACTTCGAAGGTGCTCATGACAGCCCCCCGACCGGCGAGTACGCCGATCGACCCCCCGTGGGGGTTGCGGGCCGGCTTGGGGCGGCCCGGCGCTCGGCCCGCCGCGCGGCAACAATCGACGAGTTCATGCCCCTGCTCCTGCCTGTGCGTCCGCCAGCGCCTGGCGCGCCGCGACCAGCGCCGCATGCGCCTCGTGCGCGATCTTCGCCACCTCGGGGATGCGCTGCCAGTTGGTCGGCAGCTCCTCGCTCAGGTCGTGCAGGTCCATCTTCGCCTGCGTGGCCTTGGCGTTGAGCTTCTTGACGTCGCTCTTGAGCGATTCGATGTCAGCCATAGGTGGCCACCTCCTTGTACTTCTCGATCATCCCCACGCCTTCGTTCACCAGCTTGTTGCCGCCCTCGGCCAGCTTGGCCAGCGACGGGAAGCCGAAGCGGTGCACGTCGCGCAGGTAGCGGTTGACGACGATCAGCCGGCCGGTGGTGAGCACGGTGCGGCCGAAGCCCTCGTGGCTCATCTTGGTCATGGGGCTGACCATGCAGCCGGTGGCGCGCTCGATCGCCAGTCCCACGGCGTTGTGGAACAGGTCCATGCGCCACAGGGTCTCGGGGTCGGGGTCGCCCATGATGGGCATCGCGCGGCGCTGCTCGGCCGTCAGGATGAAGGGCTCGAGCAGCTTGGCGTCGCTCTTGCCCTCCCAGGTGCCATGCGTGTCCTGCGCGCGGATCTGCTTGATCAGCTCGCGCACGAAGCCGTCCTGCAGCAGGGCCTCGTCGGTCGGCGCTTCCGGCGCCACGGCGGGTTCGCTCATTTCGCGGATTCCTCTTCGTCGTCGAAATCGAAGCTGCGCGCCTGGCCCTTCATCAGGGCCTTGCGCAGCCAGGGCGGCGGGGTGCCCTTGAGCACCTCCTGCAGCTTGTCCAGGATGTCCAGGATCGGCTCGGGCTGGTTCACCTTCACCGGGTGGATCTTGTGTGCCACCACGCGCGCCGCGGCGCTGCCGCCGATGGCCGCGACGTAGACGATCGCGCAGTCCTTGATGGCCTCGAGCTTGGGGGCGAGCTTGTCCTCGTTGCCGTCCTCGGCGAGGTCGTCGCCGAAGGCCAGGTCCTGCACGAACTGGTAGCCCTCGGCCGTGATGTCGTAGATGGCGAGGTGCTTGGCCCAGCCGAAATGCGCGTCGACGCGCTGCTGGTCCTGCGTGGCGAAGGCGATCTTCATGGGGCGCTCCTGAAGTTCATGCGCTGGCCGCCGAGAGGCGGCCGATGCGCGCGCTGACATAGGCTTCGGCCGGGCGCACCGCCGCGGCGCGCGAGGCCTCGGGCAGCGGCCAGTCGTTCGGGCCGTGGTGCGGGATCTGGTCCATCAGCAGGTTGCCGACGGCGTAGAGGAACTCGCGCGTGCCGCGGTAGCCGACCATCTTCACGTGCGCGTTGCCGATGCGGTCGAACATCGGGATGCCGAGGCGGAACAGCGGCTTCCCCAGCCGTTCCGCCGCCTGGCGGCCGTGCGAGTGCGTCATCAGCAGGTCGCAGCCATGGGCCTGGGCGAGCTGCTCGAAGTCCTCCAGGTCGCCAACCACCACCTCGTTGCAGGGCATGCGCTCGAGCAGCGGCGAGGCGGTGGTGGTGACGGCGGCGCCGAGCTCCGCACCCATCTCGACGAGGAAGCTGCCCGCGGCCCACAGCAGGTCCGGCTCGGCGCCGAGCGCCACCTTCACGTTGCCGAAGTGGAAGTGGCCGTCGAGCATCGCGTCCACGAGCTGGCTGCGCTGGCGGCGGATCTTCGCCGGCACCGGCGCGCCGGAGAGCTCGGCCAGGGTCCTGATCAGCGCATCGGTGGCGGTGAGCCCGGTGAGCCGGTCGAACACGGTGAAGGGCACGCCGCAGCACTCGTGAAGGGCCTGGGCCGCCGGCCGCATCTGCTCGCCGATCGCCAGCGTGTGCACGGCGCTGCCGAGGGCCTGGATGGCATCCACGCTGCAGCCGCCGATCGTCGTGCCCAGCCAGGTGTCGGGGATGTGGCCGTCGAGCGAGCCGGAGACATCCGGCACGAAGCTGGGCACCAGGCCGAAGGCCTCGATCAGCTCGCGCAGTTCCTCCAGGTCGCCCGGCGTCAGGTGCGCGCCAGGCAGCACCGCGACGTGGTTCGCGCGCCTCGGTTCGTCGGTGCGCGGCAGCTGCGACACCAGCACCTGCACCGCCTTCGCCCAGCCGTCCTGGAAGGCCCCGGTGTAGTCCGGCGTCGAGACGTAGACCAGTTCCGTGTCCGCCACCTCGGGGTGACGCTGGCGGATCAGCTTCAGGTGGCCGTCGACATCGTCGCCCTTGGTCTCGGTGAGGCCGGTCGAGCAGATCGCGATGATCCTCGGCTTGGCGCGGCTGCGGATGTTCAGCACCGCCTTCTCGAGGTTGTCGAAGCCGCCCATCACGGTGGTGGCCTCGTTCATCGCGGTGGTCTGCAGCGGGATGGCTTCCTTGAAGTGCCGCACCAGCAGCACCAGGCCGAACGAGGTGCAGCCCTGCGAGCCGTGCATCACCGGCATGCAGCTCTCCAGCCCCATGAACGCGTAGCTCGCGCCCAGCGGCTGGCTCATCTTCAGCGGGTTGACGGTGCAGGCCTTGCGGCTGTCGGTGACCAATGCCATGGATCAGGCCTCCGCCGCCAGCAGGGCGTCCTGCGTTTCCCAGGGCGCGGGCGTTCTCACCTCGCGCCACATCGGGTTGAACAGCGCCTTGTCGATCTCCGCGATCATCGTCACCATGCCCTCGTAGCCCGCGAAGGCGTGGTGGCGCTCCTGGTTGATGTCCATCCAGGGCATGCGCGCCTTCAGCGCGACGAACTGGCTGCGGCCGCCGCTGAGCATGATGTCGGCCTTGGCGTCGCGCAGCATCGCGTACATCTCGCGCGGCGAGAGGTCGTCGATCATGTGGGCGTCGTCCCCCATGATCTCCTTGATCTTTTCCTTGTCTTCCTTCGTGCTCTTCTTGACGCTGGTGCCGACGACCTCGAGCCCCGCCTCCTGCAGCGCCGAGACGACCGACCAGCTCTTCACCCCGCCGGTGATCAGCAGCACGCGCTTGCCGGCCAGCCGCTCGCGGTAGGCGCGGATGCGCTCCCAGGCGCGCGCCTCCTCGGCGGCGATCAGCGCCTCGGTGCGCTCCTTCAGCTCGGCGTCGGCGCCGCGTTCCACCAGCAGCCGCGCGATCTCGCGCAGCGTGCTGCTCATGTCGCTGATGCCGTAGAACGAGCCTTCGAAGTACGGGATGCCGAAGCGCTGCTGCATGCGCGTGGCGATGTTGATCATCGACTTCGAGCACACCATCATGTTGGCGCGGGCGCGGTGCGCGCCGGCGATCTCCTTGTAGCGGCCGTCGCCCGAGATGCACGAGAGCACGCGCACGCCGAGCGCATCCAGCAGCGGCTTGACCTGCCAGAGCTCGCCCGAGAGGTTGTACTCGCCGATGATGTTGATGTCGTACGGCGTCAGCAGTTCGGGCTCGACGGTGCCGATCACGTGATCGAGCAGCGCCTCGGCGCCGAGCTTGTTGCCCAGGTTCTTGGGCCCCGCGAATCCCGGCGCGTCCACCGGGATCACCGGCAGACCGAACTTGTCGGTGGCGCGCTTGCAGACGGCCTCGATGTCGTCGCCGATCATCGCGGTCACGCAGGTCTGGTAGACGAAGATGGCCGGCGGCTTCGTCTTCTCCGCGATCTCGCGGATCGACTTGAAGAGCCGCTTCTCGCCGCCGTAGACGACGTCGAGCTCGTTGATGTCGGTGGTGAAGCCGGTGCGGTAGGTCTGCGGGCCGGACGAGGCACTGTGGCGGTTGTCCCAGCTGTTGCCCTCGCAGGCGATCGGGCCGTGCACGAGGTGCGCGACGTCGACGATCGGCTGCAGCGCGATCTTCGCGCCGTCGAAGGCGCAGCCGCCCGCGGCCGCGCCGGGGGTCAGCTGCTTGGTGCAGCCCTTCTTGCGTTCCTTCTCGCTCTTGGCCTGATTGACGTCGCAGCCGGGCTCGTCGAAGACCTGGGCGATCTTGGCATTGAGCGAGGGCGACATGCAGGCCTCCGGGCGTGGGTTGCCCGGGGCATTGCAGGTTCGGTGCCAGCGCTGGATCCGCTCGAAACACCCGCTGAATCAAGCACTTGGTGGCTCGCCCGCATGCCGCGCGCGATGGCGGGAAACCGACAAAGCCAACGCCGCCGCGCTCGCCAGCGCGAGCAGCGACCACGACAGCGCCGGCCAGCCCTGCGCCACGCCGAGGTCGAACAGCGCGCCGGCCGCCAGCGCGCCCAGCATCACGCCGAGGTTCTGGTGCACCAGCTGGCGCGCCATCAGCGGCCCGGGCGGCAGGCTGCGGGCGCGGGCGATGGCGGTGAGCAGCACGTCCGACGAGGGCACGAACAGCACCTGGCCGAGCGCGAGCAGCACCGCCGCCAGCACCACCGCGGTGGCGTGCGTGCCGGCCAGCGCCATCAGTGCGAAGCCGGCGCCCTGCACCGCGAAGCCCAGGCGCAGGTAGCGCGCATGGCCGGCCAGGCCGCGGGCGCGGCGCGTCACGCGGGTCTGCAGCAACAGGATGGTGAGCGTGATGACCCAGTAGGTGGTCTGCACCGGCAGCTCGGGCACGTAGCGCGGCACGTGCAGGCTCATCGCGACGGTGGGCTGGATCATCAGCAGCCAGAACAGCGCGTTCAGCGCGATCAGCGTGCGCAGGCCGATGGGCACCGGTTCGTCCGGCGGCGCGGCGGCCTCGCCGTCGCGCGCGGCGGGCGACGCCGTCTGCGCCTGCGCCAGCGCGGTGATGCGGCGCGTGGCCAGGCCCATCGCCGCGGCGTAGGCGACGAAGCTCGCCAGCACGACGCTGAAGACCTCCAGCAGCCTGCCCGGTGGCACGAACGCGCCGGCGACGTAGCCCCACAACATGCCCAGCCGCAGCGCCAGCGAGTGCTCGGCGAACACACGCGAGGGCTCCTCGCCGGGGATGCGCAGCAGCCAGGCCTTCATGCCGGGAAACGACATCCCGCTGCCCAGCCCCGCCGCGAGCGCCGCCGCGCCGTAGGCCAGCGGCGTGCTCGCGAAGGCCATGGAGAACAGCGCCACGCCTTCGAGCACGATGGTGACCACCAGCGCCGCAGGCCGCTCGGTGAACAGCGCCTGCCGGCTGGCGACGTAGGAGCCGATCACGCGGCCCAGGTTGGTGGCGAAGATGATGGTCGCCGCCCAGGTGCCCGAGAAGCCGGCACCCACCGCCGCGAGCACCAGCGGCACGTACAGCGAGATGCCGCCCGAGGCGAGCACGATGCCGGCGAGGATCAGGCGGGTGAGCCGGCGGGTGGTGGTGGAGTCGGGCACGAGGGGGCTGCAGCCTGGCGCATCGGGCGCCCGACTGTAGCCTCAGCCGTCCGCCAGCACGTCGGTCGCGACGAGTTGTTCGTGCAACGCCCAGCGCGCCTTCCAGCCCGCGCCGCCCCACAGCGGATCGGCGTCGTTCTCGAAGGCGATGACGGCCTGCGCCGCGTCGGTCCACAGCCGACCGCCGCGCCGCGCGCGCATCGCCGCGGCGCAGGCCTCGACGATCGAGACCGGCTCCGGGCCGAAGTGGCCCCGGCCGCGCAGGTGATCGGCGCGGTAGAGCATCGTGTCCCAGCCGTGATCGCGGGCCAGCGCGCAGATGCCGGGCCAGCGTTCGGCCACGCCGGGCGTCTCGGGCGTGGTGTCGAAGGCTTCGAGCAGTTCGCGCGGGCTGGCGCAGTCCCAGATCTCGTGGGCCTGCAGCGCATCGCCGTCGGCCACCTTGGCCAGCAGGTCGGCCGGTTCGTAGGCGAACCAGGCACGCGGCTCGGCGCCTTCGGGCCACTCGAGCGCGTAGAACACCGCGCAGCCCCTACTCCACCCCTTCGGCGCAGGCCTTCTGCCAGACCACGCGGCGCAAGCGCTCGCGCACCGCGTGTTCGCTGCCGTCGAAGCGGTCCTGCGCGCGGCGCAGCGCCGCCTGCGCCACCGAGGCCTCGGCCAGGGTCAGCGGCAGCCGGCCGGCCACGTGCGTGGCGCCGGGCACCGCGCGCAGGATGGCCGCGCGGTTCGGGTGCTCGTCGATCGTGATCAGCGTGTCGGCCTCGGGCCGGCCGTCGAGGCAGACCCGGCCGTCGATCACCTCGACCTTGCGGCCGTCGAGGGTGGTCTTCACCAGCACGGCGGCGGCGTCCATCAGAACTGCACCAGGATGTCTTCGTGCCGCACGACGAACTGGCACGCCAAGCGCCATGGCGGCGGCACGTCGCCGGTCTCGGCCGCGGCGATCTGCTCCGCGGTGATCTTGCCGGCGAAGCGCAGCACCGTCTTCTCCTTCTCGGTGAGCGCCACGCCGTACGGCGCCTTGCCCGACAGCACCGTCACCTGCACCTGGCAGGAGCCGCATTCGCCGTTCTCGCACTCGAAGTTCAGCGGAATGTCGTGCTGCTTGGCCACGGCCAGCAGGGTCTTGGTGTCGCCCGCGACGGCGTACACCGTCACGTCCTTCTTCAGGCGCGGGGAACTGAAGGTCACGTTGGCCATGCTTGCCTCGTCAACGTACTGCGGTGAGATCGAGCAGCCGCCGCGGATCCGGCTTGGCCGGTCCGCTGGCGGCGCCCCCTCGAGGGGGAGCGCCGTGAGGCGCTCCGGGGGTGGACTTATCTGATGATGTCGTAGCTGTAGTCCGTCTTGCCCGGGATGATGGTGTTCGCATCCAGGGTCTCGAAGAACTCGTCCAGGAACATCGTCAGCAGCCGCAGCGCGCCCTCGTAGCCCCAGGTGGGGTAGCGGTGGTAGTGGTGGCGGTCGAAGATCGGGAACACCAGGCGGATCAGCGGCACGCCGGTGTCGCGCTCCAGGTACTTCGCGTAGGTGTTGCCGATCAGGAAGTCCACCGGCTCGGTGAAGAGCAGCGAGCGCAGGTGCCAGAGGTCGCGCTTCGGGTAGACCTTGCCGCCGGCGCCGAAGGGCGAGGCGTCGAGCACCTTCTGCACCTTGGCCGCCCAGTCGTCGTTGCCGTTGGTCGCGAGCACGTGCGTCGGCTCGGCGCCCAGCTCCAGCAGGAACTGCGTGTAGCCGATCATCTGGTCCGGGTCGCCGTAGAGCGCGTACTTCTTGCCGTGCAGGTGGGCCTGGCTGTCGGCCATCGCGTCGATCAGCTGGCCGCGCTCCTTCTCGAGCTGCGCCGGCACCGGCTTGCCGGTGAGGCGGCTGATGGCCATGATGAACTCGTCGGTGCCCGCCACGCCCACCGGCGCGTTCAGCACCACCACTTCCTGGCCCTTCTCGGCGATGTACTTCGCGGTCTTCTCGCAGCAGTACTCCTGGAAGACGATGGTCGCCTTGGCGTTCAGCGCGCGCTCCACCTCTTCCTTGGTGGTGCCGCCCTCGTACATGCGGAACTCGCCGTCGGTGGGCGTGTTCCAGACTTCCGACGGGTCGCAGAGGATCGTGACGTCCGCCCCGAACAGGTCGAAGATGCGGCGCACTTCCTTCATGTTGCCGACGACGAAGCCGTCGAAGCCGCCGATGAAGTTGATGCTGTCGTTCGGCTTGCGCTCGAGCGCCGGCGCGGTGCCGCTCTTGCCGTCCCAGAAGTGCTGCAGCACGCCGAGCAGCGCGTTGTCGTAGCCCGTCACGTGGCTGCCGACGAAGGCCGGCGTGTGCGCGAACGGCACGTCGAAGGCGGCCGGCACGCTGCCCTTCTCCTTGGCCGTCTTGATGAAGGCGTTCAGGTCGTCACCGATCACCTCCGCCATGCACGTCGTCGAGACGGCGATCATGTCCGGCTTGTAGAGGTTGTAGGTGTTGGCCAGGCCGTCGACCATGTTGTTCAGGCCGCCGAACACCGCCGCGTCTTCCGTCATCGACGAGCTGACGCAGGACGTCGGCTCCTTGAAGTGGCGGCTGAAGTGCGAGCGGTAGTAGGCCACGCAGCCCTGCGAGCCGTGCACGAAGCTCATCGTCTTGGCGAAGCCGTTGGCCACGTAGACGGCGCCCAGCGGCTGGCAGGCCTTGGCCGGGTTGACCGTCAGCGCCTCGCGGGCGAAGTTCTTCTCCTTGTACTCGGGCGTCTTGGTCCAGTTGCGGATCTCGTCGATCTTGACGTCCGCGTGGTTGAACTCGAACTCCTTCTTGGTCGCGAAGAGCTGCTGGTACTCGGGCTCGCGGAAGAGCATCTCGTGGTCGATGACCTTGTCTGCGTTCTGGGGCATGTCAATCTCCTGGCAGTGTTGGGTTCGACCTTCAGGCGGCCTTCTTCCAGGGCGCGCTCTTCGCGAGGCCCCAGATCGGCGAGCTGATCGCCATGTCCATGTCGCGCGCGAAGATCGCGAAGCCGTCGTAGCCGTGGTACGGGCCGGAATAGTCCCAGCTGTGCATCTGGCGGAAGGGCACGCCCATCTTCTGGAAGACGTACTTCTCCTTGATGCCCGAGCCGATCAGGTCCGGCTTGATCTTGTCGACGAACTGCTCGAACTCGTAGCCGGTCACGTCGTCGTAGATCAGCGTGCTGTCCTTGATGTAGTGCGTGGTGCGCTGGTAGTCGTCGTTGTGGCCGAATTCGTAGCCGGTGCCGACGACTTCCATGCCCAGGTCCTCGTACGCGCCGATCACGTGGCGCGGACGCAGGCCGCCGACGTACAGCATCACCGTCTTGCCTTCCAGGCGCGGCTTGTACTTCGCGATCACGGCGTCGACCATCGGCCGGTAGCGCGCGATCACCTTCTCGGCGTTGGCCTTGATCGTGTCGTCGAAGTGCGAGGCGATCTCGCGCAGCGACTTCTCGATCTGCGTCGGGCCGAAGAAGTTGTATTCCACCCAGGGAATGCCGTACTTCTCTTCCATGTGCCGGCTGATGTAGTTCATCGACCGGTAGCAGTGCAGCACGTTGAGCTTGGCCTTGGGCGTGTTCTCCAGCTCGGCGATCGTGCCGTCGCCCGACCACTGCGCGATCACGCGCAGGCCGATCTCTTCGAGCAGGATGCGGCTCGACCAGGCGTCGCCGCCGATGTTGTAGTCGCCGATGATGGCCACGTCGTAGGGGGTCGACTCGAACTCGCGTTCCTTCTTGGTCTTGCCGTCGAACACCCAGTCGCGGATCGCGTCGTTGGCGATGTGGTGGCCGAGCGACTGGCTCACGCCGCGGAAGCCCTCGCAGCGCACCGGCACGATGGTGTGGTTGCCGTACTGCGCGCTCTTCTTCTTGCTGACGGCCTCGATGTCGTCGCCGATCAGGCCGATCGGGCACTCCGACTGGATCGAGATGCCCTTGTTCAGCGGGAACAGCTCCTGGATCTCGTCGATGATCTTGTCGAGCTTCTTGTCGCCGCCGAAGACGATGTCCTTCTCCTGGAAGTCGGAGGTGAACTGCATCGTCACGAAGGTGTCGACGCCGGTGACGCCGATGTAGTAGTTGCGTCGCGCGGCCCAGCTGTACTGGCCGCAGCCGACCGGGCCGTGGCTGATGTGGATCATGTCCTTGATCGGACCCCACACCACGCCCTTGCTGCCCGCGTAGGCGCAGCCGCGGATCGTCATCACGCCGGGCAGCGACTTGATGTTGCTCTTGACGCCGCAGTCCGGCTTGCCTTCCTCGAAGCTGCCCAGGTGCTTGGCGCGACGCTTGGCCATCTTCTCCGGGTAGGCCTTCAGGACCTCGTCGATCAAGGCCTTGTTGGCGGCCTTGCGCTCTTCAACCGTCATCGTCATGGTCTTGCTCCTGGGCAGTTCGTGTTGCTTACGCGGCGAGTTCGGCCGCGGTCTTGCCGACCTGGCTCTCGTCGATCGTCTTCATGATCCCGTGCTCCATCAGCAGGTCTTCCAGCTGGTCCATCGTGATGGGGGTGGGGATGGTTCCCTGGCCGGCGTTGGCGTGGATCTTCTGGGCCAGCTCGCGGTACTCGTTGGCCTGCTTGGACTCCGGCGCGTACTCGAGCACGGTCATGCGGCGCAGCTCGGCGTGCTGCACGATGTTGTCGCGCGGCACGAAGTGGATCAGCTTGCTGCCCAGCATCTTGGCCAGGCTCTCGGCCAGCTCGAGTTCCTTGTCGGTCTGGCGCTCGTTGCAGACCAGGCCGCCCAGGCGCACGCCGCCGCTGTTGGCGTACTTCAGGATGCCCTTGGAGATGTTGTTGGCCGCGTACATGGCCATCATCTCGCCCGACATCACGATGTAGATCTCCTGCGCCTTGTTCTCGCGGATGGGCATCGCGAAGCCGCCGCAGACCACGTCACCCAGCACGTCGTAGGAGACGTAGTCGACGCCGTCGTAGGCACCGTTCTCCTCGAGGAAGTTGATCGAGGTGATCACGCCGCGGCCGGCGCAGCCCACGCCCGGCTCCGGGCCGCCGGACTCGACGCAACGGATGTCGCGGTAGCCGATCTTCATCACGTCCTCGAGCTCGAGGTCCTCCACCGAGCCGGCCTCGGCGGCGAGCGAGAGGATGGTGTCCTGCGCCTTGGCGTGCAGGATCAGGCGGGTGGAGTCGGCCTTCGGGTCGCAGCCGACGATCAGGATCTTCTGGCCCATCTCGGCCAGGGCCGCGAGGGTGTTCTGGGAGGTGGTGGACTTGCCGATGCCACCCTTGCCGTAGAAGGCGATCTGACGCAGTGAAGCCATTGCAGTGTTCCTTTGAATCGATGAGAAGTTGACGAGTGAAACCACGGTCGTCGGTTTCTCATGCCGGCTTCGGTGCCCTATCTGGTCTTCTTCGAAGGTCCCTCGGGGCCTGACATGGATTCCGCGCAGCCTCCTCATCGCAACCGTTGTGCCAGCCCTCGCGATCGTCGCAAGTGCTTGTTTTTCATGGGCAATGTGCGCGCCGCGGGCTTGTCGTGCGACAGGCGCGCGATGTACGAAACCCGACAAAAGCCGACGGCACGGGCGTTGCTAACGGCCATGCATGAACGCGAACGAGCTGCCCGTGGTCACGCGCGCCAACCCGCATTACGAGCGGCTCGGCGGGCACGCCGCCGTGGTCGCGCTGGTCGAGGCCTTCTACCGCGCGATGGACACGCGTGCGGACGCGCGCACGATCCGCGCGATGCACGAGCACGACCTCGCGGCCACGAAGCGCGTGCTGGTCAGCTACCTCACCGAATGGCTCGGCGGCCCCAAGGACTACAGCGTGCAGCGCGGTGCGCCGAAGCTGCGCCGCCGGCACGCGCCGTTTGCGATCGACGCGTCGGCGCGTGATGCGTGGATGGCCTGCATGACCCAGGCCCTCGAAGACACCTGCGGCGATGCCGCCCTGCGCACCGAACTGCTCGCCGCCTTCGCCAAGGTGGCGGAGGCGGTGCGCAACCTCCCATCCCACTGAAGGAGAAAACACGATGACCCTCGCCATCACCGACACCGCCCTCGGCCGCCTCGACGCCGAAGGCCGGCTGCTCAACAGCGTGCTGAAAGGCCCGACCAAGACCCCGGGCCGCATCGGCTTCCGCGGCGACCTCGCGCTCAAGTTCGCCGAGAAGCGCGCCGACGAGGCCCGGCCGCCGGAGATCAGCTCCGACCAGGTGATCGCGGTGGCCCGCGCCGGCGAGCCCTACATCGCGTTCTTCACCGGCTTCCTGCTCAGCTTCGAGTACATCGCGCTGCTGGCCGAGGTGCTGGGCGACGCGCTCTCGCCGCAGGGCAAGTACTTCCTGTTCGTAGACAACATCGACATCAGCAAGCGCTACCAGGTCGACTACGGCGGCGCCACCTTCTACGTGCTGCCGATCGACGAGTCGACCGTCTACAACGAGCTGCTCGCGCTGCTGTACATCGAGAAGAACGACCTGAAGAAGCTCGACACCGCGGGGAAGACCGATGCGGTGGCCGACAAGGCGCTCGCGTTCACGGGCTCGTTCGAGAAGATCACCTACGAGCAGGGCGTTGCCAGCATGGGCCCCGTGCGCAACATCTACGAGAACCGCCCTGTGTGAGTGACCATGGCGAGCAGCCGCAGCGCTGGTTCACGACGAATCTCGTCGGCGTGCCGGCCGGCGTGCTCGCCTCCGCCGCGTTCAATGCACACCCGCAGCCGCTGCATGTCAGCGGTGCGCGCGAGGGCAACCGCGGCCTGTTCGCCCTGCTCGCGCGCTGCGCCACGCCGGAGGCGGCGCGCGAGGTGTTCGAGCACTACATGACGGTCGCCTTCGGCCTCGCCAGGCCCGCCGGCGATGCGCCTGCGCATCCCGAGCGGCGCCGCTGGCGCTCGAGCTACCTGAAGCTGTTGCAGGGCTGGGGGCTGGACGCCAACGGCCCGGCCGGCGCCGTGCTCAAGGGCTGGGTGGAGAGCCGCTTCGGCCTCGTTCCCGCCTTTCACGGCGCACCGCTGGCGCACTTTCCCTCGCCGGCCTGGGTGGCCTACCTCGAGCAGAAGGCCGCGAGCCGCTACCACAACAACAGCATCTTCCAGCAGCTCGACCTGCTGTTCGAGTTCTGCCAGTGGATGCTGGCGCGCTTCGCCTTGCTGGGCGACGGGACGCACGCGACGCTCTGGCGCGGCAGCCGCGACTGCGAGGCGCAGGTGGTGGCCGGCTCGCTGCGCGCGCGGCGCTGCACCGTGCGGCTGAACAACCTGGTCTCCTTCACGCGCGAGCGCGAGACGGCCGAGTGCTTCGGCGACTGGGTGATGCGCGCCCGGGTGCCGCTCGCGAAGCTGCTGCTGGTGCCCGGGCTGCTGGCGACCTCCTCGCTCAGCGGCGAATCCGAGGTGCTCGCGCTGGGCGGCGACTACGAGGTGGAGGTCAGCTATGGCCCCTGAGTCGCCGCACCGCCTGCTCGACCGCTGCCTGGGTGCCTACCTCGGCCTCGCGCTCGGCGATGCCCTCGGCGCGACGGTGGAGTTCATGACCCCGCGCGAGATCGCGCACCGCTTCGCGCGCGAAGGTGGGCTGCATGACCAGATCACCGGCGGCGGCTGGTTGAAGCTGCCGCCCGGTGCGGTGACCGACGACACCACGATGAGCCTCGCGCTCGGCGATGCGCTGCTCGAGGGCGAACGCCGCGGCCGCCCGTTCGACACCACGCTCGTCGCCGAGCACTTCGTGCACTGGTGGCGCGGCAAGCCGGTGGACTGCGGCAACACCTGCCGGCGTGGCATCCAGCGCTACCTCGCCGACGGCAGCCTGCAGGGCGCGCCCAACGAGGGCGACGCGGGCAACGGCGCGCTGATGCGCAACCTGCCGACGGTGATCGCCACGCTCGGCGACGATGCGGCGTTCGAACGCGTGGCGCTCGCGCAGGCAAGGATCACGCACCACCATCCGCTCTCGGACGCCGCGGTGCTCGGCCTCGGCCACCTGACCCGCGCGCTGCTGCGCGGCGAGGACATCGACGCCGTGCGCACCCGGGCCACCCGCTGGCTGCTGCAGTGGCCCGTGTTCGCCTGCATGCCCTACCCCGGTCGTGCCAGCGGCTACGTGGTGGACACGGTGCAGACCGTGCTGCACGCCTTCCTGACCCACGACGAGCCCGAGCCCGCGATGGTGTGGACCGTCAACCGCGGCGACGACGCCGACACCACCGGCGCGCTGGTCGGCATGCTGATGGGTGCGCGCCACGGCGTGCAGGCCCTGCCGGCGCGCTGGCTCGCACGGCTCGACGCCGCGACCCGACGCGCCGTGACCGACCAGGCCAGTTCGCTGCTCGCGCTCGCTCTCGACCCGACTTCCTGCTGAGGACCCCGGCCATGCCCCTGTACGACTACCACTGCCCCGCCTGCCACGCCGATTTCGAGCTGCTGGTGCGCTCCGGCACCGTGCCGGCCTGCCCGCATTGCCGGGCGACGACCGTCGAGCGGCAGCTGTCGCGCATCGCACCGGCCGGAACCAGTGCCGCGCTGATCGCGGGCGCGCGGCGGCAGGCCGCGAAGGAAGGGCACTTCAGCCACTACTCGAAGGCAGAGCGGGCGAAGTTGCCGAAGTAGCGGCCTCGGCCGGTCTGGCGCCGCCAGGGCCGTCGGCGTGACGGAATGGCTGGAACATGTGCCCGGAGACGGCCCGCCATGGGCAGCGCCAGCGGCCCGGCCCTGCTTCTCCGGACAGCCGCATCGTCCATCGTCGAAGCTCGGCCGGACCCATCGGGTACGATGCCGTCCACGGGGCGACTGTCGAAGCGATGCCGCCCCACCATGCCCCCCTTGGAGCGCCACCGGCGGAAGCGTCGCCCCTGACGGGACAGTCCTCGACTGGAGTTGCCCGATGTCTTCCGATCCACCGGATCACGAGGCCGCCGCCCCGCCGGCCGAGGCTGCGCCCGACCCCTCCTTGCTCGCGGCACCGCGTGCCGCGGCCGGCAGCAGGGACAGCGAGAGCGCCGAGTTGCAGCGTCAGGGCGCAAAGGCGGCCGCACGCGGCGAGCCCCGGGAGGCGAATCCGATGCTCGATGCCATCAATCAGCCTCCATCGACCGGGGAGAGCCAGGCGATGTGGGCCAGCCGCCGCGACGCGTGGGAGCAGGGCCGCGTCGCGCAAGAGTCGTTCAAGGAGCCTCCGGACGGACCGGCAGGCAGCGTGGCCGAGCGCGGCCGCGTGCGGGACGAGACGCTCTTCGGCGTCACCCGCGTGCTCACGTTCGCGGGCGCCACGGGCCTGACCTCGGCCAGTGGTTTCTTCTTCGAGCGCGACGGCCGCCTGTTCCTCGTCACCAGCCGGCATGTGCTGTTCGATGCCCCCAGCGGGCATGCCCCCGACCGCATCGAGATCCAGGTGCACACCGACCAGCGGGACCTGACGCGGCTGGCCACGCTGTCCATCCTGCTGTATCGCGAGGGAGCCGCCGTCTGGCGTCAGGCGCGCGACAGCGGCGGGGAAGTCGACGTGGCCGCACTCGAACTGGACCGCAATGCCATGCCTTCGAGCAGCGTGGTCCAGGCCTTCGGTCCGCAGCACCTGTCGGTTGCGTTCGACCTGTTCGAGGTGGGCGACCGGCTGGCGATCCCAGGCTTTCCGCTCGGCTTCTTCGACACGGTGCACCACCTGCCGGTGGTACGCCAGGCGAGCATCGCCTCTCACTTCGGCGTGCGATTCCAGGGCCAGGGCTTCTTCCTCACCGATGCACGCATGCACCGTGGCAGCAGCGGGTCACCCGTGCTGGCCAGGGCCGAATCCGCCAACGATGGCGCTCCCCGGTGGTGCTTGCTGGGCGTGCACTCGAGCCGCATGGACATGGCGACCCGCGACGTCGCTCAAGACGAGTCGCTCGGACTCAATTGCGCGTGGTACGCCGACATCCTGCTCACGCTCACCGCTGACAGCCCGTGATCCGGCGCCCCCTGCCGGCGCCGCCACCCTCAGGCAGACCCGGCGCGGCGCGTTGAGGACGCGCCTGCAGGCCGCTTGAGCCGGAGCAGCTCGCGATTGCGCTCGACATCGCGCTCGAACGTCGACAGGACGACGTCCGAGATGTCGGCGTGCAGCAGCACCGTTCGCGCCGCTTCCGCACGGGCCTCGAAGATGGCCAGCATCGTCTCGCGTGCCGACGGCGGAAGTGCATCGATCAGCGCCGGCACCAGCGCATCGAGCGCGACCAGGCTGCCCTTGAGTTCGCAGATCCGCTCGGTGGCTTCCTGGAGATTCTTCATGCGGACCCCTTGGGCAGAAGGACAAAAGCGCGGCCAGGCCGCGCTTTCGTCGATGAAGGCCGGGTCATGCCCGACCTTCGGCGGATCGTGCAGGGGTGTCAGCCGAGGCTGCGGATCCTCGAGGCCTGCGGCCCCTTCTGGCCCTGGGTCACCTCGAACTCCACGCGCTGGTTCTCGGTCAGCGTCTTGAAGCCGCTGCCCTGGATCTCCTTGAAGTGGGCGAACAGGTCCTTGCCGCCGTCGTCGGGGGCGATGAAGCCGAAGCCCTTGCCCTCGTTGAACCACTTCACGGTGCCGGTTTGGGTAGTCATATCGAAATCCTTTCGAAGTTGCCGGACGCAACAGCGCGCCAGGCGAAGAGACGCCAAGAAAATCTTCAAGAGGGGATTCGACCGCCGGCAGAACGCCGTTGAGGAGCGAAGACCTAGGATCGGATGGTCTCGTGCATTTCAGCCCAGCCATGGTACAGGAAAGCGGCGCCCAGTGCCGCACTTTCTTTTCCGGCACCTCGGCGCCGGCCATGTGAACCGGCGCCTGTGCGGTGTGGCCCGCTTCGGGTCAGACAAGCCGGCGCGCTTCGACGACTTGCGGCGCAGCCGGGCAGCGCGCACACTGCCCCATGACACAACCTCTGCTGCAAGCTGCCGATCTGCGCGGCGCCGTGCGACTGACCGCGGATGCCGTCTCGGGCTTGACGAGCCTGGTCGAGGCGATGCATGCGCGCATCGCCAACCCGCTGCGGATTGCCAGCCGTGATGATGATCCGCCGGCAGAACGCGCGGGCGGCATCACGGGTGTGGTCTATCAATCGGTGCGCGGCGTCACACGCGTGGTCGGCGGCACGGCAGAAGCCCTGCTCGGCTGGCTGGCACCGGCGCTTGCCGCCACGGATCCACGCCAGCCGCCGCGGCCCGAACGGGAGGCCATCGTGGCGGCGCTCAACGGCGTGCTCGGCGACCACCTGGCCGCAACCGACAACCCGCTGGCGATCACCATGGCATTTCGTCGTGCCGGTCAGCCGCTGCCGATGGAGCGGTACGCGCTGCGTTCGCGACTTGTCGGCGCGACACCGAGGGTGGCCGTACTCCTGCACGGGCTGTGCATGAACGACCTGCAGTGGCGTCGTGCCGATCACGATCATGGCGAGGCGCTGGCTCGGGACCTTGGATACACGCCGGTCTACCTTCACTACAACAGCGGTCTGAGCGTGTCGACCAATGGCCGCATCCTGGCCGCCTTGATGGAACAGCTCTACGACGGGTGGCCGGTGCCGATCGAGCGCCTGGTGATGATCGGGCACAGCATGGGCGGACTCGTCGCGCGCAGCGCGTTGCACCACGGCGCCCTCATCCAGCGCAACGCCCTGCGCTGGCCTGCGCGGCTGAACGACCTGGTCTGCCTGGGCACGCCGCACCAGGGTGCGCCGCTCGAGCGCGCCGGTCACGGCGTCGACCGGCTGCTCGCGGCCCTGCCCTATGCGGCGCCCCTGGCACGCCTGGGCAAGGTTCGCAGCGCCGGCATCAATGACCTGCGGCATGGGAACATCGTCAACGTCCCGCCCGACCAGTTCGGCACGCACGAGTTCACGCCCGTGCCTCTGCCGGAACGGACCCGCTGCTATGCCATCGCCGCGAGCCTGGGGCCGTCGGGCGGTCACCTCAAGAGCCGGCTCCTGGGCGATGGCCTGGTCCCGGTTGCCAGCGCGCTGGGCCAGCACGAGAACCCTGAGCGGTGCCTCGCATTCGATCCGGACCGTCAGGCGGTGGTATTCGAGACTGGTCACCTTGACTTGCTGTCCAGCACCGAGGTCTATGACCGACTCCGCCACTGGTTGACGTGACGATGCCCTGCCCGGGCACTTCCTCGGTGAGACGACAGGGTGCACCCTGGCCGCGCGCCGGGCGTGCAGGTGTCGGGCGACCGTTCCGGATCGAGCCTGTGCGAGAACAACGCCCGCCGTGGGTGTGCCCGGGCGGCACGGGTCGGGAGCCGGCCTTGCTCAGGCTCCGGCTGAGAAGTCCCACGCGAACAAGCCCGGCTCGCGCTTGCGCAGCGCCTCCAGCAACGCCAAGGTCTGCGGCACCAGGGCGCTGACCGCATACCAGATCTCCTCGCGGCGCGGCTGGACGCCGCGGCGCAGCTTGTCGTGCAGCGCGGCCCAGCCGTTCCAGTCCAGCGGCGCGAGGCGGCGGTGCAGCAGCGGGGTCACGTTGCCCAGCGTGTGGGCCATGATCAACAGCTGCGCCTCGACGGCGCGCAGCGTGAGCGTGCTGGCGAAGAGCTCGTCCTCGCCCTGCATCTCCCTCGTGAGCGTCTGGATCGCGCGGCCGGTGTCGACGACGATGTCGTGGAGCGAGCGCTGGTACATGCCGTCGCGGCCGGGCGCTCAGTAGCCCGAGAGCGCGCCGGGCAGTTCCACCGTCACCGGCTCGGTGCCCAGCACCACCTGGCACGCGAGGCGCGACTTGCTGCCCACGCCGACGAGCGTGTCGAGCTTGGCGTTCTCGGCCGGCGTGGTGCGCGAGACCGTCTTGCGCCCCTCCTGGATGAACACGTGGCAGGCGCCGCAGCTGGCGTTGCCGCCGCACTTGGTGGCGAGCTGAACGCCGGCGTCGAGCATGGCCTTGAGCAGCGAGATGCCGGAGGCGACCTCGAAGGTCTTGCCGGCCGGCAGCAGGGTGAGGGTCGTCATGGTGGTGGGGCTCCGTTCTCAGGCGGCCACGGCGTGCTGGCCGGTCAGCGCCGCGGCCACCTCGGCCAGCGGCAGGTCGATGCGGGTGATGCCGGCTTCCTCGAGGAAGCGGCGCTCCATGCGGGTGGGCTCGCCGGGCAGCACGGCGTAGTGCGGGCCGCCGCTGCGCTTGGTGATCTGGCGTGCGAAGGCCCGCGGCAGCTGGTCGTTGAAGCGGCAGCCGAGGAACACGAAGCCGAGCGACGCGCGGCGCTGCTGCACGAGCGCCGGGATCGGCGTCTGGATGTCGATCTCGGTCAGCACCTCGACGAAGTCGCTGTCCGACACCAGGTAGTTCGCCGCCGGCGCGTGGCCGCCCCAGGGCTTGTAGAACACGGTGCGCGCGGCCACCGGCCCCTCGACGGCCGTGCCGTCGGCACCATACCAGCCGGTCCAGCTGCCGAAGTGTTCGCTCTGGCTCAGGCCCTGCACCTCGGCCCAGTCGCTGCGCGCGGCGAGCGCCCGGCGCATCGTGTCGTCGTACCAGGTGTCGACGATCAGCGGCGCGGGCAGCGCGGCCAGCCAGCGGTGCAGCGGCGACGGGGCCGGCGCGGTGGCGAAGGCCTCGCCCATCAGGCCGACGAGCGTCTTGCGGTGCTTGAAGTTCTCGATGAACTGCGCCACCGCCGTGACCCGCGTGCGGATCTTGCCCGGCACCGAGCTGCGCGCCGCAAGCGTTGCGGCGAGCGCGAGCGGGTCGGCGGGGGGCAGCGGCCCCTCGCACAGCGAGAGCAGGCCCGGGCCGAGGTAGGGCGCGAGCGTGCCCGCCGCAAGGCCGGCGGCGACTTGCGGCGGCAGGTGGTCGAAGGTGGTCGTCATCGCGGTTCTCAGTAGATGGCGGCGCCGGCGCCGACGTTGACCGACGAGTCCTTCATCGTCTTGACGATGAACTTCACGTGGTCGGCCGTCAGCCCGGCATGGAAGGGCAGCGCGATCGCGCGGTCGGCGATGCGCTCGGTGAGCGGGAACTGGCCGCGCCGGGCGCCGCCCTCGGCGGCGCCCGGCTGCTGGTAGTGGAACTGCTGGTGCAGCGGCTGGCAGTAGCGCGCGGCCTCGATGTCCTCCTCGGCCAGGTCCTCGACGATCTGGTCGCAGGCGCTCGCGGTGAAGCGCTTGCCGAGGTGCACGACGTAGAGCATCCAGTGCACCGCGTCGACGTCCGGCCCGACGTAGGGCGGCTTGATGCCCTCGAAGCTGCGCATCTGCTCGAGGTACCAGGCCTCGACCTGCTGGCGCCGCTCGAGCAGCTCGGGCAGGCGCGCGAGCTGCGCAGCGCCGAGCGCGGCGGCGAGCTCGGAGAGGCCGCACTGCAGCGGCACGCGCGCACCGATCGAGACCGAGCGGCGGTCCGCCAGGCTGCGCGCGCGCAGGGTGCGCAGCTCGCGTGCGAGCGCCTCGTCGTCGGTGACGACCATGCCACCCTCGCCGCAACACAGCGCCGAAGGTTGCGAGAAGTCGAACACCGCGGCGTCGCCGAAGCCGCCGACGCGCGTGCCGGCATAGACCGAGCCGATCGCCTCGGTCGAGTCCTCGATCAGGAACAGGCCGTGCTGCGTGGCCAGGCGCTGCCAGGCCGCCCACGCGGCCGGGTGGCCGTTGACGTTGCCGACGATCGCGGCCTTGACCTGCGGCCCGAGCAGCGGCTCGGCGCGCACCGGGTCGGCGCAGCCGGACCAGTAGTCGATCTCGGTGAAGAGCGGCGTCGCGCCGGCGAGCGCGATCGCGTGCGGCACCTGGTGCCAGCCGTAGGGCGAGGCCATCACGGTGTCGCCGGGCCCGAGGCCCTGCGCGCGCAGCAGCAGCAGGGTGCCCAGGGTGCCGCTGGCCACAGCGACCCCGTGCGCGCGGCCCGCGTGCGCGGCGAAGCGCTGCTCGAAGTGTTCCACCATGCGGCCCGCGGAGAGCCGCGGCTGCGCGAGCGCGGCCTGCACCAGTTCGCGTTCGACCTCGCCGACGTCGGGCTCGGACAGGTGCAGCGGTTCCTCGGGCACGTTCAGGTCGTCGTCGGTCACGGCGGCCTCCTTCAGCAGACGAACAGCCCGCGCGCGGCCGCCGGGTCGTCGGTCACCTGCCAGCAGTGGCCGTCGCTCGCGCCGAGGTAGAGCGCGCGGCGTGCGCCACGGGCCGCAGGCTTCTCGTCGCGCATGTCGAAGGCGTCGACGACCACGATGCGCAGCCCCGGCAGGCGCTGCCGCAAGGCGCTCGCGGCCTCGCGCACGCCGGGCGCGGCGTCGGCCAGCGCCAGGGCTTCGGCGAGCAGGTCACCGTTCACGTCAGTCTCCGGCGAGGCGACGGGCTTCCACCGTGATCGGCAGGCTCGTGCCCTCGGCCATCTCCGGCAGCGCGAGCTGCCAGCCGTTGGCGAGCGTGACCGTGCCGCCCCACAGGCCCGGCAGTTCCTGGCTGACGATGGGTTCCTCCAGGTCCTTCTTCGGCACATAGGCCGACAGCGCGCCGGACGAGGTCTTGCGGATCATGACTTTCATGCGGCGCTCTCCAGGGAAGCGGTGGGTTCCAGAAGCGGGGCGAGCGCACGCACGATGGCGGCGATCGCGGTATCGATGTGCGCCTCGGTCGTCGTGCGGCCGAGCGAGAAGCGGATGCCGCCCCGGGCATGCGCGGGGCTCTCGCCCATCGCGAGCAGCACGTGGCTGGGCTGGGTGCCGCCGGCGCTGCAGGCCGCGCCGGAGGAGGCGACCACGCCGGCGCGTTCGAGGCGGGTGAGCACGGGGTCGGCATCGAGCTCGGCGAAGCGCAGGCACAGCGTGTTGGGCACACGCGGCGCGGCGCGGCCGACGACGTGGACGCCGGGCAGCGCGTCGAGCAACGCGACTTCGAGCCGGTCGCGCAGGCGCGCGAGGCGTTCGAGTTCGTGGGGCAGGTCGGCCGCGTGGGCGTCGCAGGCCGCGGCGAAGCCGGCGATGCCGGCGAGGTTCTCGGTGCCGCCGCGGCGCTGGCGCTCCTGGCGGCCGTGCAGCAGCGCCGGCAGCGCGAGGCCCTGGCGCACGACGAGCGTGCCCACGCCCTTCGGCCCGTTCAGCTTGTGCGCCGAAGCGCTGAGCAGGTCGATGCCGCTGCCCGCGAATCGGAAGGGGCTCTTGCCGATCAGCTGCGTCGCGTCGACGTGCAGCCAGGCGCCCGCGGCGTCGCAGAGGGCGACGGCTTCCGCGAGCGGCATGCACACGCCGGTTTCGTTGTTCGCGCCCATCAGGCTGAGCAGCGCCACGTCCGGGCCGAGCGCGGCGCGCAGCGCGGCGAGGTCGAGCCGGCCGGTGCCGTCCACCGGCACGCGCGTCACCGGCACGCCCTGCTGCTGCAGGTGCGCGGCCAGCGCCATCAGCCCGGGGTGCTCGACGGCCGAGAGCAGCCAGCGCCGCCGGCCCTCGCCCGCGCGCGACTGCAGTGCGCCGAGCACGGCGTGGTGGTTGGCCTCGGTGGCGCCGCTGCCGAGCACCAGCTCGGCGGGCTTGCAGCCGAGGAAGGCCGCGATGCGCGCACGCGCCTGCGCCATCGCCTGTCGCGCCGCCTGACCGGGTACGTGGGTCGACGACGGGTTGGCCCAGTGCTCGGCCTGCACCTGCGCCATCGCCTGCAGCACGGCCGGCAGCGGTGGCGTGGTGGCGTTGTGATCCAAGTAGACCGTCATGGCCAGTACACCCGGCTCTCGTCCGCACAGACGATCTCGAGCGCCGACCTCAGGTCGCGCGTGCCGCACACCGGCCGCCACGCCGCGGACGCATGGTCGCGCGCGTGCAGCAGCCAGCGGCCGGCGGGCAGCGGCTCGAACCAGGCGATGTCGATCTCGCCGCCTTGCGGGTCGATGTTGCGCGAGCAGTTCGGGCTGACGATCTTCCAGCCCTCGCCTTCGCGCTCGACGTGCGGGCGCACGTAGCGGTAGCGCAGCCGCTCGCGCAGCGAGCGCTGGATGCGCGCCGCCTCGAACGCGACCACGCGCTGCGCATTCACGGCAGCGCCTCCATCACGCCGGGGCGCGGGCCGGGCGCGGCGGCGCCGCGGGGAGTGATCTCCTCTTCCAGGCAGCCCAGCACGACGAGGCCGAAATCGACCAGGTACAGCGGCACGTTGGCCTCCTCGTGCCGGCCCACCTGCACGATCTCGCCGGGGCCGCCGGCGGCGATCAGCAGTGCGTCCTCGGGGATGTCGGGCAGGCTGCCGTCGTTGTAGAGGTCGACGGCGGCGGTGACCTCGAGGCCCCAGTCGTAGCGGGGCAGTCGGATCTCGGGCGGCAGGTTCGGCGTGCTCATGGCGTTCTCCTAGCGCAGGTCGTTCAGGCGCGCGACGTCATCGCCCAGCCGCTCCTGCAGCAGCGCGATCACCTCGGGCGGCAGATGGTCGAGCGTGCACAGCTCCTTGGCCCGCATCCCCACCTGCACCCGGCTGTCGACGAACTCGACGGCGTAGATGTAGAACTGCTGCAGGAAGGTGCCGATCGAGCGCACGTAGCCGATCTCGCCCTTGTTCACGAGCACCTCGCCGATGTCGCGGCCGGTGTAGGTGCCGTCGTTGCGGATCACGCTGCGGCTGATCACCCGTTCGCCCATGCCGAAGCGCGGCGGCGCGGCGATCTCGATCACGTCGTCGTCACGGGCGATGTCAGCCATGCGCGGCCTCCTCGGTGCGGCGCGTGGCGACGGTGTGCGCCACGATCACGTCGGCGTCGCCCTCGAGCAGGTGCAGCAGCGCGAGCGGCAGTCGTTCGGCGACCACGCGACGCACCACATCGGCCGGGTCGTCGACGAGGCGCAGCAGCGCGGGCATCGGCAGGCGCCGCGCGACCTCGCGGCGCACCTGCGCATCGGCGTCGCCGGTCATCGTGTGCAGCAGCGCGGCGGGCAGGCGGCGCGCGACGGTCTCGCGCACCTGGTAGTCGGCGTCGGCGCGCATCGCCGGCAGCTCGGCCTCGGCCAGGCGCTGCGCGACGCGGATGCGCACCTCGCGGTGCGGGTCGCTGCGCATCCGGCTCAGCCAGCGCTGCGGGATGCGCAGCGCGACCTGCAGGCGCACGGTCTCGTCCGGGTCGTTCACCAGGCCGGGCAGCAGGAAGATCTCGGCATGCCGCGCGGCGATCGCCCGCACCTCGAAGTACGGATGCGTCAGGTGCCCGCCGGCCAGCGCCGGGTGGGTGCGGAAGAAGCGGTCGATGCGGCGCGCGTAGGCGTCCTGCATGCAGCTGTGGCCGGGGCGGCAGCCGCCTTCGGCCTGCAGCGCGTGGTGCGCGCAGGCCGCGCAGTCGACCGGCTGGCCCAGCCAGTCGCGCACCGGGATGTCGTTCCAGGCGGCGGCGCTGCTGTCCATGGTCGTGCCTCAGGCCGGCAGCATCCCGGTGCGGGCCATCGCCCAGGCGGCGGCGCCGGAGGCGTAGGCGGCGGCGCGCTCGTCGTCCGCACCGACCAGCGCCCGCACGCGCACGGCTTCGAGCAGCGAGCCGCCGACCCGGTCGTCCGGGTCGAGCGCGGCCAGCAGCGCGAGGGCGTCGCGCGCCTCCACCTCGTCGGCCAGGCGCAGGCTGAGGTAGGCGTAGCCCTTGAGCACGAAGAGGTAGAAGCGCGAGCGCGCATCGGTCTTCGCGTCCGGCAGCGGCTGCTTGGGCACCTCGCGCCAGACGCGCGGCAGGCCGAGCGCCTCGGCCGCGACCACGAGCGCGCGGCGCGCCACGTCGCGCGCCGGCGCGAGCCGGTGGCCGTAGAAGTGGTGCCGGTACAGCGCGATCAGCACCGCCGGATGCTCCGGCGCGAGCGCCTGCGCGCGCATCAGCGCGAGCATCGCCGCCGGCGGATCGCTACTGCGGCAGGCGCCGGCCTCGGCGAGTGCGGCCTCTGCGGCCGGACTCAAGCCGTGACCCAGCACCGCGTCGTCGAAGCCGTCGGCCGCATGCATCTCAGCCTCCCATGGCGGCGATCGCCGCCCTCGGCGCCTGAAGCACGCAGGCCAGACCAAGCTCCCCGCCGCGGAACCGGCTCTGCCGGTCCGCCGGCGGGCGGCCCCCTCGGGGGGTAGCGAACGAAAGCGAGCTTGGGGGCTCCATGTCACGCCTTGACCATGCGCTTGATCGACCCCACGGACACCGCCGTCTCTGCCGGCGGCGCCGCCTCGCTCGAGCTCGAGCAGCCGCAGGCCGCCTGGTTCGGGTTGATGAAGGCGAGACCGGCGGAGGTGGGCGTCTCGGTGAAGTCGATCGTCACGCCGTCCAGCAGCAGCCGGCTCTGCGCCGGCAGGAACAGGCGCGTGCTGCCGACCAGCACCTCGGCATCACCCTCGCGCAGCGCGGACTCGACGCTGAACTCGCTCGAGTAGCCCGAGCAGCCGCCGGGGGTCACCGTGAGGCGGAAGCCGCCGGTCGGGTGCTCGGAGAAACGCACCATGCGGCGGATGAACTTCTCGGCGGCGGGGGTGACTTCGATACGGGGCGTGAGCATGGTCAGGCTTTCTTGATGCAGCCGTCGACGGGGCAGACCGCGATGCACTGCGGTGCATCGAAGTGGCCTTCGCACTCGGTGCACTTGGCCGGGTCGATGATGAAGGTGCCGCCCTTCTCGCGGATCGCGACGTTGGGGCATTCGGGCTCGCAGGCCGAGCAGCCGGTGCACATGGAGGCGATGATCTTCAGGGCCATGGCGGTCTCCTTGTCAAAGAACTGGCTAGGCAGCGGCGGCCTGTTCGCCGCCGGTGTAGGCACCCTGTCGGATGCGGGCATCGCCGCGCGCCTGGTGCACGATCTCGCCGCGCGCGAGGCGCTGGCGGTAGTCGGCGAACCAGGACAGCGCGGCCTTCTCGATGAACTCGTGCGCGTAGGCGTCCACCGGCTCGATGCCGGCGGCCTTCAGCTCGTCGCGCGGGCAGGCGCCGATCTTGGACACCAGCACGGCATGGCAGTCGTTGATCGCGTAGACGATGGAGGGCAGCTGCTCGTCCTCGCCGTAGCCGCCCTGGCAGTAGAGGTCGACGCGGCGGTGGCCGACGAAGAGGGCTTCCTTCGCGCTCACCTCGAAGATCTGGAACTCGGTGGCGTGGCCGAAGTGCTGGTTGACCTTGCCGCCGCCTTCGGTCGCCACGGCCACCAGCACCTTGATGTCGCCGCCGGCGAGCGACTCGTCCCACGCGTCGGCCAGTGCATCCACCTTGGCCTGGTGCTGCGCCTCGCGCTCGGCCTCCACCTTCTGCTGGTAGGCACGGCGCTTGTCGATGTCGTAGACGATTTCCATCTGCTCGATCTTGTCGAGCGTGAACTCCTCGCTGCGGTCCTCGCCCAGCAAACCGACCGCATCGGCGCGGCATTGCCTGCAATGCCGCATCAAGTTCGCGCCGCCGGCGCAGGCGTCCTGCACGGCCTTGAGTTCCTGCGCGCTCGGGCCGCGCTGGCCCGTCAAACCGAAGTGCGTGCCGTGTTCGGGCTCGCTGATCAGCGGCATGATGTTGTGCAGGAAGGCGCCGCGCTTCTTGACCTCGCGGTTCACGTCGATCAGGTGCGCGTCGTTGATGCCGGGGATCAGCACCGAGTTGATCTTGGTGAGCACCCCG
This sequence comes from Piscinibacter defluvii, assembly GCF_004011805.1. Lineage (GTDB taxonomy): Bacteria > Pseudomonadota > Gammaproteobacteria > Burkholderiales > Burkholderiaceae_C > Piscinibacter > Piscinibacter defluvii. The sequence continues at coordinate 40,890 of NZ_RCHJ01000015.1, read as the reverse complement.
CGCGCGGTGAGCATCTCCAGGCCCTTCATCTGCTGCTCGTGCAGGATGCGGGCGGCCTCCACGCCGGTGACGCGGCGGTGGTCCCAGAAGATCCACGGGTAGATCTTGGCGCCGATCTCGGGGTCGACCATGTTGATCGTGATCGTCACGTGGTCGATGTTGTGCTTGCAGATCTCGTCGACCATCTCCGGCAGCGCGAGGCCGTTGGTGGAGAGGCACAGCTTGATGTCCGGCGCCTTCTCGGTGAGCTGGCGCATGGTCTCGAAGGTCTTCTTCGGGTTGGCGAGCGCGTCGCCCGGGCCGGCGATGCCCAGCACCGTCATCTGCGGGATCTCGCTGGCCACCGCGAGCACCTTCTTCACTGCCTGGTCGGGCGTGAGCTTCTGGCTCACGACGCCGGGGCGCGATTCGTTGCTGCAGTCGTACTTGCGATTGCAGTAGTTGCACTGGATGTTGCACGCCGGCGCGACGGCCACGTGCATGCGCGCGAAGTGGTGGTGCGCCTCTTCCGAGTAGCAGGGGTGGTTCTTGACCTTGTCCCAGATCTCGGCGGGCATGTCGTCCGGGCCGCCCGAGGAGCCGCAGCTCGACTTGCCCGCGCCGCCGCTGCTGCCGCAGCCGCCGCCGGTGGCGGGGGTTTCGATCGTCGGGCTCAACACGGGGCGACCCTTGCGCAGGTCGCCGATCGACACGAAAGCCGCATTGCTCATTCCGCACCCCGCCATCCGTTCGTGATGCGGTCTGCATTGCGAGAGCTGTGCCAAGCGCCGATGCCAATCGCATCAAGCACTTAGCGCTGCCGGCCGGGTGCGGCCGGCTGTGCGGATCACGACAAAGCCGACACCGGCGCGAGGTGGCGCCGCAGCCCGGCCTCGCCGGCGCGCATCACGCCGGCGTGGTTCCAGCGGAACAGCGGCGCCAGCAGCGGGGCGAGCCAGCGCATCCAGGAGCGTGTCGGCTCGACCCGCCAGACATAGGTCACGTCGGTCCAGCCCGGGCCGGCGCGCAGGAGCCACAGGCCCTCGCCGTGCAACTGGCCGCGCGAGCGGCCGCGCAGGCGCTCGTGGCGCACCGACTCGATCGCCTCGACCTCGATGACGATCTCGTAGGGCAGCAGCGTGCCCCAGCGGATGCGGCGCAGCGCACCGATCCCGTCGGGCGCGCCGGCGCGCAGGATCTGCACCTCGCGCACGTGCGGCCACCAGCGTGGCCAGCCGTCGGGGTCGGCCAGGGCGGCCCAGACGGGCTCCACCGGTGCGGGGATGCGCCAATGGCTCACCAGGTCGAATCGGGTCATGGTGGGGCTCCTCGGCCCGGACGGGACATGCCGCGGCGTACGGCCCGCCGGCCGGCGCGGATTCAGGGTACGGCCTCTTCCCCCCCGGGCGCCGCAGGGGATTGAATCCAGTCCGGACGTCCTTCCGTAGCGCCGACATGCCTTCCTCCGACCCCGACACCGACCCGTTGCGCCTGGGCCGCGCCCAGGCCCGCGGCATCCGCCGCCGGCTGATGGAACGTGTCGCCGATGCCGACACCACGCACCTGACCGTTCCCGCCGAGGGCGGCGACTGGCAGCCTTTCCTCGACGGCGTGCAGATCAAGGTGCTGCGCGAGCACGAGGGCGTGCTGTCGTACCTGCTGCGGCTGGCGCCCGGCGCGGCGCTGCCGCCGCACCGGCACCCGATCGACGAGGAATGCGTGGTGCTGGAAGGCCGGCTGCAGGTCGGCTCGCAGCTCGAGGTCGGCCCGGGCGGTTATCACCTGGCGCACCGCGGCGCGCTGCACGCCTCGGTGCGCAGCGACACCGGTGCGGTCATCTTCCTGCGCGGCGCGGCGCCCGGGGTGGAAGACCTGATCGGTTGAATCCAGCCGGCGCGCGGCTGCGTAGAGCCCGCGATCGGAGACATCCGGCCCGCGCGCCGGGAAAGGCAAGGTGGCTGCATGAACGCTGCAAGCATCGAACCGGGCGAGCCCGGTCCCGATCCGGCGTTTCCGCTCGACCCGCTCGACGACCCCGAGGCCCTCGCGCATGGCGCTGGCGAGCCGGTGGCGGACGAGGGCCCCGGCCCGCGTGCCCTGCCCGCCGCCGCCGACGAGGCGCAACTGGTGCGCTGGCTGGAGGCCGTGGTCGAGCAGGACGAGCGGGCGCTGGCGGCGCTCTACGACGCCACCGTCGCGCGGGTCTACAGCCTGGTGCGGCGTATCGTGCGGCGCGAGGCGCTGGCCGAGGAGGTGGTGGAGGACACCTACTTCCAGGTCTGGCGCCAGGCACCGCGCTTCGACCCGGCGCGCGGCGCGGCGATCACCTGGCTGCTCGCGATGGCCCGCTCGCGCGCCATCGACGCGCTGCGCCGCGAGGCGCGCTTCCGCCACGAGGCACTGGACGACGGGCCCGGCACCGAGGTCGCCGACGAGCGTGCCGGCCACGACGAGCTGCTCGAGCTGGCCCGCCGGCATGCCGACCTGCACCAGGCGCTGCTGCAACTCGGCGCCCAGCCACGCCAGCTGGTCTCGCTCGCCTTCTTCCGCGGCCTGACCCACGAGGAGATCGCCGACCACACCCGCCTGCCGCTGGGCACGGTGAAATCGCAGATCCGCCGCGCCTTGCAGACCTTGCGCCAGATCCTCGGCGACGAGTGCGCCTGGGCGCTGGCGTCCTGAGCCGCGCCATCAGGAACCGGCCATGAACAAGCCCGACACCCCGCTGCCCATCGTCCCCGCACCCGAACCGATCGACCCGGCGCTGGCACCGCTGCTGAGCCTGGTCGACACCGCCCCGGCGCTGCCCGCCGACGCGCTGCGCGCTCGCCTGCTCGGCCGCCTGGCCGCCTCGCGCGCCGCCGCGCAGGCCATGGTGACGCGCCGCATCGCGCGCTGCGCCCCGCTGGCGCTGGCCGACGGCGTTCAGGCCGTGACGCTGTACGAGCACGACGCGGGCGCGCGGCTGCGCCCCGGCGAGCCGCTGCGCGCGCGGCTGATCGACCTCGCGCCCGGCGCGGCCTGGGCCGGCCCGGGCCCGGGCGTGCACCGCGAGTGGCTGGTGCTGCGCGGCTGCGTCACCCTGGGCGAGGCGACGCTCGGCGAGCGCGACTACCACGTCGACCCTGCCCCGGCGGCGACCGCGCGGCTGGCCTCGGCCGAAGGCGCCCGGGTGTTCCTGCGCGAGAGCGACGCGCCCGCCGGCCCCGGCGACGTGCCCTTCACCGTGCACGACGCGCAGGCCGGCTGGCCCGAGTTCGCAGCCGGCATCCGGCGCCGCGTGCTGTGGCAGCGCGACGGGCAGGCCGCGCTGCTCTACCTCGCGCAGCCCGGCGCGAGCGTGCCGCTGCACGACCATGGCCACGACGAGGAATGCCTGATGGTGCGCGGCGAGCTGTTCCTCGACGACCTGCTGCTGCGCGAGGGCGACTACCAGCTCGCCCCGGCCGGCACCGGGCACCGCATCACGGAGACCGACACCGGCGTGGTGATCTATGCTCACGGCGACCTGGACCTGCGCTTCCGCTCCTGAGGAGCGCCCCGTGCCGCGATGATCTTCCGCCAGCTCTTCGAACCCCTGTCGAGCACCTACACCTACCTGATCGCCTGCGAGCACACCGGCCAGGCGCTGCTGATCGACCCGGTGGTCAACAGCCTGGAGCGCGACCTGGCCGTTCTGCACGAACTCGGCCTGACGCTCGCCCTGACGCTGGACACCCACATCCACGCCGACCACATCACCGGGGCCCGGCACCTGAAGGAGCGCGTCGGCAGCCGCATCGGCATGCCGGCGCTGGAGCGACTGCCCTGCACCGACCTCGGCATCGAACACGAGCAGCTGGTGACGCTGGGCAGCCTGTCGATCCGCCCGCTGCACACGCCCGGCCACACCGACGGGCATTTCGCCTACGTGGCCGGCGAGCGCGTGTTCACCGGTGATGCGCTGCTGATCGACGGCTGCGGCCGCACCGACTTCCAGAACGGCAGCGCCGCCGTGCTGTACCGCAGCGTGACGCAGACGCTGTTCGCACTGCCCGAGGAGCAGCTGGTCTACCCGGGGCACGACTACCAGGGCCGCCGCGTCTCCTCGATCGGGCAGGAGAAGGCGCGCAACCCGCGCCTCGGCCAGGGCCGCAGCCAGGCCGAGTTCGAGGCCCTGATGGCCGGGCTGAACCTGCCCTACCCGAAGTTCATCGACCACGCCGTGCCGGGCAACCGGCAATGTGGCGTGTGCCCGACCGACCTGCCGGAGCAATTGCAGGCCTATTGCCACCGCATGACCGAGAGCACTCAGGGCTGAGCCCGGGCGCGCGGGTGTCCCTGCGGACACCCGCGGTTCAGAACGACACGGTGCGCGCGTCGACGTCGATGTGCACCGACGCACTGCCCAGCAGCGTGGTCGCCGCGCGCGCGAACTCGAGCCGCAGCGCCTCGTCGGCCTCGAATCCGCGCGCGCCGATCGCCTCGGCCAGCACGACCAGCTTGTCCCGCGTCAACACCTTGCCGAGCGGGTTCGTCGGTTCGCATTCGTAGGCGACGAAGCGGTCGTCGAGCCAGCGGCGCGCGTCCTCGACGGCGCCGGGTGCAGCGCCTTCCGGCACGTGGCAGTGGATGTCGGTGGGGCCGAAGCTCAGGCGGACGGTCGGTCTCATGGTGGCGGCGGGGCGACGTGACGTGGACCACAGTCTACGCAGTCGGGCGGCCGCGGGCTCAAGATCGGCGCCGGCCGGCCGACAACCGAGCAAGCCGTCCCGGCCCCCCTGCCTGCGAGCGCCGATGTCTTCCGCCTTCATCCCCAGCGGCATGGCCGCCATCGAGAGTGAAATCGACCACGCCCGCCGGCGTGGCCCGCTGCAGCAGATCGTGGTGCCGCCCTGCCCCGAGCTGCTCACCCGGCTCGAGCGGGTCATGGCGACGGTCGAGCCCGACCTGAACGAGGTCGCGCGGATCGCCCAGGCCGACGTGGCCATGGCCGCCACGCTGATCCGCCAGGCCAACGGCGCGTTGTTCGCCGCCGATCCACCGGTCTCGTCGGCCGGCCAGGCGATGAACCGGCTCGGCCTGCAGCGCAGCGCCGCGCTGATGCGCGCCTTTCTTGCACGCCATGCGATTCCGGTGCGCAGCCCGCTGCTCGAGGGCTTCTGGGAGCACTCGACGCAGCGCGCCGAGACGCTGGCCTGCATCGCCCGCCACCTGCCCGGGCTGTCGCCCGACCTGGCCTACGGCTTCGGACTGTTCTGCCACGTCGGCCAGCCGGTGCTGATGCAGAGTGTGCGCGGCTACGCCGGCACGATGATGGAGGCGCGTGCGCGCCGCGACCGCAGCTTCGTCGAGACCGAGAACGCCAACCACCGCACCGACCATGCCGTGGTCGGCGCGCTGACGGCGCGCTGCTGGCACCTCGCCGCGCCGGTGGTGGCGGCGATCCGGCTGCACCACAGCCTGGAGTCGCTCGGCCAGCCGGGCATCGAACCGGAGGTGCACACGCTGCTGGCCGCCGGGCTGGTGGCCGACATGCTGGTGGCGCGTCAGAACAGCCTTCCGCCCGAGCCGGAGTGGGCCCGCTTCCACCCGGCGGCGCTGGACTGGCTGGGCATCGCCGCGGCCGACATCGACGCCTGGCGCGACGAACTGGCCGAACGCGCGGTGCTGGCCTGAAGCGGCAAGCGCCAGCAGGCCGAGGGCCGAGGCGAGGACCGGCTCAGCGCAGCAGCCTGACGCTGCGTGCCGGCCGCTTCAGGGTCACCTTGGCCTGGCCCGTCGGCCCGGCCACCTGCACATCGATGCGCTGGATGCGTCGGTAGGCCTCGAACAGCCCGACGTCCAGGTTGCGCAGCTCACCCGGCCGCGCGCAGCTGAACTCGTAGTCGGCATCCAGGTCGGCGTGTTCGTCCTTGGCCGCGGCGCCGGCACCGGGCTCGAGCACGGGCGCTGACACCTCGGCCCGGCTCAGGCTGCATTGCGCGGCGGCATCCGCCGCAAACAGGGGCGGGGCGCGGTCCGGACTGCGCAAGCGCGCCAGCATGTCGGCGGCAGCCTTGCGCTCGGCCTCGGTGCGAGGGGCGCGCTCGAAACCGAGCAGGTTGTCCAGCGGCGCCTGCATCGCGATGGTCAGCGTGTGGCCGTCGACCGCCACGTCGAGCCTCAGGGCGCCGTGTTCGTGCGCCTTGCCGGCCGCCCGTGCCGCGCTGCCGCAGGTGCAGGCGACCGCCAGTGCCAGCACCATGGCCGGCCGAATGCAATGGGTTCGATCCATGGATGCTTCCGGAAGAAGTGCGAGCTATGGGCGGGAAGCCGGTCTGCGGCCCCCCAGGCTACCCCAGGCAAAGAAAAACGGGCTGGATGCCGAAGCATCCAACCCGTTGACCCTGTCGCGATGAGTTGGCGCGGCTGGCAGGATTCGAACCCACGACCCCTTGGTTCGTAGTTTCGGCCACACCGCTAAGTTGTTGATTTATCAGGGGTTGAAGCCGTCTGTTCCTATCCATTTTGCCCTGTTTTGGACAGTTCCGCCCAGGAAAGTCACCCAAAAGTCACCCAGAGAAGTTGCGAGCGAATCGCATTTGTCAGTAGGGTTCTCCCGATCGAACAGCAGCGCATCTTCACAGGCGCTGGACGGCCATCAACGGACCTCAGCCGTTTCGACGTGAGCGATCCTTCAACACTGGCAGCCGTCGGCCGCGTTTGCCTGCCAAATGGCGGCGAGCTCCGAAACCTGACGTTGACGGTCGCACGGCACAGCAGTCAGCTATATCCATGGAACCGCTTGATGGTTCTCAGATCCGTCCGTAGTCGCCCCAGGTTGGTGCTGGCGAATCTCGACTTTCTGGCCAGCCCCGCCATTACGCTTCAGGACCACTCGACTGTGGCCGAGAACATGTAGCCGGCGCCGTAGACCGTCTTGATGATCCTGGGATTTTGCGGATCGGGCTCGAGCCGCTTGCGCAGCCGCGAGATGCGAACGTCGATGCTCCGGTCCAACGGCGAAAGGTCGCGCGTGCCCTCGAGCTGTTCGCGCGTCAGTATCTGATGCGGCCGTTCAAGAAAGCAACGCAGCACCCGCGCCTCTGCCGTGCCGAGCACGTGCTGATCGCCGCTGGGACTGCAAAGCGTGTTGGCTGCGCAGTCGAGGGTCCAGTCGCCAAAGTGCGCAAAGCGGCGTTGGAGGCCAGGCGCTGCGCCTGTGACGCCGCCCGTGCCGCGGCGCCGCAGGATGCTCCGCACGCGCGCCACCAGCTCGCGCGGCTCGAAGGGCTTGACCACGTAGTCGTCGCCGCCGCCTTCGAGCCCCATCACGCGGTCGGCGGTGTAGCCGCGGCCAGTGAGAATCAGCACGCCGCAGTCGCAACGGCGAGCGATCTCGCGTACCAGCTCCATGCCGTCCATGTCCGGCAGACCGAGGTCGACGATGCACAGGTCGGGCCGCTCGGTCGCCAGCCGCCGCAACACCGCCGCGCCGTCGCGGAACTCTTGCGTGACGAATTCGAACTCCTGCAGGGTGCGTGCAACCTGGCGTGCCACATCGGGGTCGTCCTCGACGACGAACACCCGCGCGCGTTTGGACTCGTTCACAGATTCAACTGCGCGCGGGCTGGCGCAGCAGGTCGATCAGCTGTCGATGGGTGAAGGGCTTGGCCAGCATGGGCACGCCCTCCGGGCCACCGCCGGTCTCGCCGGGCGCGTAGCCGCTCATCAAGGCCACGCGCGGTACGTGCCGCGCCAGAGCGTGCCGGGCGACTTCTCGGCCATCCACCGGGCCAGGCATCACCACGTCGGACAACAGCAGCGCGATCTGCGGCGTCTGGTCCAGCAGCTGCAGCGCCTCGGCGCCGTTTTCCGCTTCGACGACCGCGTAGCCCAGGTCGATCAGCGAGCGCCGAACCACCTTGCGCACGTCGGGGTCGTCCTCGACCAGTAGCGCGAGCGCGAGTGCGGGCCCGGCGGCAGGCGCGGGAACGGCTGCGTCAAGGGAGTGGTCGACATCATCGGCGCGCTCGGCGCCCGCAGACACCTGCAGCCAAAACGACACCACGGTGCCGCGGCCTGGCGTGCTCGCGATGTCGATCGCACCGCCCGACTGGCGCACGAAGCCGTAGACCATCGACAGGCCCAGGCCCGTGCCAGCCCCTTGGCGCTTGGTGGTGAAGAACGGTTCGAAGACGCGCGAGCGTGTGGCGGCGTCCATGCCGTGGCCGTCGTCAGCGATGTCGATGCGCACATAGGCACCTGGGGCGGCATGCAGTTCGGCCGCGCGCTCGGGCAGCAGCACCGCCGGCGCGGCGCGCACCGTGATGCGGCGCGCGTTGGCGTCGCGCGAGTTGAGGATCATGTTGACCAACGCGTCCTGCAGTTGGCTGGCATCGGCCCAGGCCCGCAGCGGGGCCTCTCCGGCGTCGACCTCGAGCTTCATGCCGTCGGGCAGCGAGCGCCGCAACAGCTTCACCACCGTGTGCGCCAGCGGGCTGATGTCTACCGGTCCGGCATCCAGCGGCCGGCGGCGTGCAAAGCCGAGCAGTGCGCGGATCAGATCGGCGCCGCGCCGCGCGGCCGCCAGGGTCGGGTCCAGGAACTCTGCCGAATCCTCGCCATCACCCACCCGGTCCCGCAATGCGCTCAGGTTGCCGATGATCACGGTCAGCATGTTGTTGAAGTCGTGCGCGATGCCACCCGTGAGCTGGCCCAGGGCTTCCATCTTCTCGGCCTGCGCGAGCTGCTGCTGCGTGCGGCGCAGTTCGGTGAAGTCGAAGGTCAGCTCAAAGCATCCGATCACGCTGCCGTCGGACGCCCGCTCGGGCACGAGGGTCGTGCGCGCGGTGCGCGCGCGGCCGTCGACGCAGCGTACCTCGTACTCGTAGGTCACCGGCTCGCCGGCCAGCGCGCGCGCCACGTTGGGCCGGATCGCCTCATAGGTAGCGTCTCCCAGGTACGAGCGAGCGCTCACGCGGTCGAGCCGCTGAGGGTCCAAACCGAACCACTGCTGGTAGCCATGGTTGATGTAGCGATAGGTCTTGCGATGGTCGAAGTAGCCGATCAGCACCGGAAGGCTGTCGGTGATCAGCCGCATTTGAGCTTCCGACAGGCGAAGCTCCCTGGTGCGTTCGGCCACGCGCCGCTCAAGCTCCGCCGCGTCCTGCCGGATCTGTGCCTCGGCTTGCTTGCTCGCCGTGATGTCGGAGTACAGCGTGATGAAGCCGATGCCCGGCACCGGCACACCCTTGACCCGCAGCACCTGCCCCGACGGGCGCACACGTTCGAAGTCGTGCGGCTCGAAGCGGCGGGCGGCAGCCACGCGCTCGGCCACATGCGCATCGGCGTCGCCCGCACCGTATTCGCCGCGCGCGGCGTTGTGGCGGATGAAGTCCTCGAAGGGGGCGCCGGTGTAGGCGAGCGATGCGGGGAAGTCAAGCAGGCGCAGGAAGGCCTGGTTGCAGGCCACCAGGCGCAGGTCCTGGTCGATCAGCGTGAAGCCCTGGTCGATCAGGTCGAGTGCGGCCTGCAGCGACTCGTAGCGCGCGAGCCGGTCATCTGTGTCTGGCGTGGGCATGGCGTACGGCGCCTGGTGGCTCAGCGTGGGGTGAGGAAATTCTAGGAGCCCGGACTCGCATGCAACCGGTGACGCAAACATTCGTCATATTCGTTCGGAAGTGGTGCAAAGGTCATCGTCCATTCTTCTCCCCACGGCCTGCAGAGAGCCGATCAGCCAGGCAAAGGAGACAGACATGGCAGCCGCCACGCCAACGCCGAACCTCCGTTCGAGCCCTTATGCAAACGGGTTGGACAAGAACCCAGCCAACTACGTCGCACTGTCGCCGCTGAGCTTCATCGAACGCGCCGCCTGGGTTTACCCTGAGCACACCGCCATCGTCTACGGCCATTTGCGCCAGACCTGGCGCGTCACCTACGGGCGTTGCAGGCGTCTGTCGAGCGCGCTTTCGCGCCTCGGCATCGGCGCCGGCGACACAGTGGCGGCAATGCTGCCCAATGTGCCGGCGATGTTCGAGGCCCATTTCGGCGTGCCGATGTGTGGTGCGGTGCTCAACACGCTGAACACCCGGCTCGACGCCGAGGCGATCGCCTTCATGCTGCAGCACGGCGAAGCCAAGGTGCTGCTGACCGACCGCGAATTCGCGCCCGTGATCGGCAAGGCGCTGGCGATGATGGGCGACAGGCGCCCGCTGGTGATCGAGGTCGAGGACGACAGTGCGCCGGCCGGCGATCGCCTGGGCGAGATCGACTACGAGGCGTTCCTCGAGAGCGGCGATGCCGACGGTACCTGGCGACTGCCCGCCGACGAGTGGGACGCGATCGCGCTCAACTACACCTCGGGCACCACCGGCAACCCCAAGGGCGTGGTCACGCACCACCGCGGCGCCTACCTGAACGCCGCGAACAACGTGATCGCCTGGAGCCTGCCGCACCACCCGGTGTACCTGTGGACGCTGCCGATGTTCCACTGCAACGGCTGGTGCTTCCCTTGGACGATGGCGCTGGTCGCCGGCACCAGCGTCTGCCTGCGCCGCGTCGATCCGGCGCTGATCTTCCCGCTGGTGCGCGAGCACCGGGTGACGCACATGTGCGGCGCGCCCATCGTCTACAACATGCTGATCAACGCGCCGGCGGCGCGCGAGGGTTTCGGCCATGTCGTCAAGGGCCTGATCGCCGGGGCGGCGCCGCCAGCCGCCGTGATCGAAGGCTGCGAGGCGGCCGGCATCGAGCTCACGCACGTCTATGGCCTGACCGAGGTCTATGGCCCGGCGGCGGTCTGCGCCAAGCAGGAGTCCTGGGCTGGCCAGAGCGCCGAGGAGCGCGCCCGCCTCAATGGCCGCCAGGGTGTGACCTACCCGCTCCAGCAAGCCGTCACCGTGCTCGACCCCGACACGATGCAACCGGTGCCCGCCGATGGCGAGACCATTGGCGAGATCTTCTTCCGCGGCAACGTGGTCATGAAGGGCTACCTCAAGAACCCGAGCGCCACCGAGGAGGCCTTCGCCGGTGGCTGGTTCCACACGGGCGACCTCGCGGTGATGCACCCGGACGGCTACGTCAAGATCAAGGACCGCAGCAAGGACATCATCATCTCCGGCGGCGAGAACATCTCGTCGATCGAGGTCGAGGATGTCCTGCACCGCCACCCGGCGGTCATGCTGGCCGCCGTGGTCGCGCTGCCGGACGCCAAATGGGGCGAGGTCCCCTGCGCCTTTGTCGAGCTCAAGCCCGGCGCCCAGGCGAGCGAGCCGGAGCTGGTCGAATTCTGCCGCGGTCAACTTGCGCGCTTCAAGGTGCCCAAGCGCGTGGTCTTCGGCGAACTGCCGAAGACCTCGACCGGCAAGATCCAGAAGTTCCAGCTGCGCGAGCGGGTCGGTTCGATCTCGGCCATCGAGTGAGGCGCAGCATGGCACACGACTTCATCCTCGACACCCAGGGTCTGACCAAGGAGTTCGGCGGCTTCGCCGCCGTGCAGAACGTGGACCTGCGCATCCGCCGCGGCCACATCCATGCCCTGATCGGACCCAACGGCGCCGGCAAGACCACCGTCTTCAACCTGCTGACGAAGTTCCTGCAGCCCACGCGGGGCCGCATCACCTTCGACGGCCACGACATCACCGCGGAGAAGCCGGCGCAGATCGCGCGGCGCGGCGTCGTGCGCTCGTTCCAGATCTCGGCCACCTTCGGTCACATGAGCGCGCTGGAAAACGTGCGCGTGGCGCTGCAGCGCGGGCTCGGCACGTCCTTCCACTTCTGGCGCTCCGAGGCCAGCCTCGCCTCGCTCGATGCTCGGGCCCGGGAACTGCTCGACGCGGTGGACCTCGGATCGTTCGCAAGCACCCTGGCCGTCGAGATGCCGTACGGCCGCAAGCGCGCGCTCGAGATCGCGACCACGCTCGCGCTGGAACCGCAGCTGATGCTGCTCGACGAGCCGACCCAAGGCATGGGCCATGAGGACGTCGACCGCGTCGTCGAGCTGATCAAGCGGGTGTCCAAGGGACGCACGGTGCTGATGGTCGAACACAACCTGTCGGTGGTCGAGAAGCTCAGCGACGCCATCACCGTGCTGCAACGCGGGCAGATCCTGTCCGAAGGACCGTACGAGGTGGTGTCCAAGGACCCGCGCGTGCTCGAGGCCTACGTCGGAGTTGAAGCATGACCGCGACCGCAACCGCAACCGGCAACGAGATGCTGCGCATCACCGACCTGCACGCCTTCTACGGTGAATCGCACATCCTACATGGCATCGACCTGAGAGTGAACGAGGGCGAGCTGGTCACGCTGCTGGGCCGCAACGGCTCGGGCCGCTCGACGACGCTGAAGGCGGTGATGGGCCTGGTCGGCCGGCGCACCGGCTCGGTGATGTTCAACGGCAGCGAGCTGACATCGGTCCCGCCGCACCAGGCCGCACGCCTGGGCATCGGCTACTGCCCGGAGGAGCGCGGCATCTTTGCCGGTCTGTCCACCGAAGAGAACCTGATGCTGCCGCCCCAGGTCAAGAGCGGCGGCATGACGGTCGAGGAGATCTACGAGCTGTTTCCCAACCTGCTCGAGCGCCGCGCCAGCCCCGGCATGCGCCTGTCCGGCGGCGAACAGCAGATGCTGGCGATGGCCCGCATCCTGCGCACGGGGGCACGGTTGCTGCTGCTCGACGAGATCACCGAAGGCCTGGCGCCGGTGATCGTCAAGCGCCTTGGCGAAGTGATCGGCCTGCTCAAGTCGCGCGGCTACACCATCGTGCTCGTCGAGCAGAACTTCCGCTTCGCGGCGCCCCTGGCCGACCGCCACTACGTGCTGGAGCACGGCCGCGTCGTGGCCACCGTGCAGCGCGACGAGCTGGCCTCCAAGACCGAGATGCTGCACGAGCTGCTCGGCGTCTGACCCCTTTCCGCCACACCTTCGACAACCCACCACCGACCCTGGAGACACCCATGAAACGAACCGCCCTGGCTGCTGCCCTGTTCACCGCCTTCGCCGCGCCGGCGATGGCCCAGATCTCCGACAACGTCGTGCGCATCGGCGTGCTGACCGACCTGTCGGGCACCTACTCCGACCTGACCGGCGCCGGCGCGGTCTACGCCACGGAGATGGCGGTGGCCGACTTCATTGCCAAGGAAAAGCCGGGCTTCAAGATCGAGATCGTCTCGGCCGACCACCAGAACAAGGCCGACATCGCCGCCAACAAGGCGCGCGAGTGGTTCGAGAGCGGCAAGGTCGACACCGCCACCGAACTCGTCACCACCTCGGTGGCACTGGCGGTGATGGAGGTCGGCAAGGCCAAGAACAAGCTGCTGCTGATCAACGGCGCCGCCTCGACGCCGATCACCAACGAGAAGTGCAACGACGTCACGGTGCACTACACCTACGACACTTATGCCCTGGCCAACGGCACGGCCAAGGCGGTGACCAAGGCCGGTGGCAAGACCTGGTTCTTCCTGACCGCGGACTACGCGTTCGGCCACGCGCTGGAGAAGGACTCGACCAAGGTCGTCACCGACAACGGGGGCCAGGTGCTCGGCTCGGTGCGTCATCCCTTCCCCGGACAGGATTTCTCGTCGTTCCTCCTCAAGGCGCAGAGCTCCGGCGCGCAGGTGATCGGCCTGGCCAACGCCGGCAGCGACACCACCAACTCGATCAAGCAGGCGGCCGAGTTCGGCATCTCGAAGAAGCAGTCGCTCGCGGGACTGCTGATGTTCATCACCGACGTGCACGCGCTCGGCCTGAAGACCACACAGGGCATGTACCTGACCGACTCGTTCTACTGGGACCTGAACGACGAAACGCGCGCCTGGTCGAAGCGCTACTTCGACAAGATGAAGAAGATGCCCACCGGCATCCAGGCGGGCCAGTACTCGTCGGTCTACCACTACCTCTCGGCGGTCAAGGCGGTCAATTCCGACGACACGGCGAAGGTGATGGCGCAGATGAAGAAGACGCCGATCAACGACTTCTTCGCCAAGAACGGGAAGATCCGCGATGACGGTCGCATGGTGCACGACATGTACCTGGCGCAGGTGAAGACGCCCGCCGAGTCGACCAAGCCCTGGGACTACTACAAGATCAAGGCGACGATCCCTGCGGCCGAGGCCTTCCAGCCGCTGTCCGAGTCGCGCTGCCCCCTGGTGAAGAAGTAACAGGCTGCCTCGCAGCACGGTGCGGGCTGGGGCAGCCCGCGCCTTCATCCCCAAGAGGAGGAGCGACACATGGAGATCTTCGGCATTCCCAGCGCGTTGCTGGGCAGCCAATTGCTGGTCGGCCTGATCAACGGCTCGTTCTACGCCGTGCTCAGCCTCGGCCTGGCGATCATCTTCGGCCTGCTCAACATCATCAACTTCGCGCATGGCGCGCAGTACATGCTCGGCGCCTTCGTGGCACTGCTCGCGTCCAAGTACCTGGGTGTGAACTACTGGCTCGCCCTGCTGCTGGCCCCCCTGACGGTGGGCGTGCTCGGCGTGGTGATCGAGCGCACGATGCTGCAGCGCCTGCGCGGCCTGGATCACCTGTACGGCCTGCTGCTGACCTTCGGGCTGGCGCTGATCCTCGAGGGGCTGTTCAAGAACTTCTTCGGTGTCTCCGGCGAGTCCTACGAGGCGCCGGAGGCCCTGTCCGGCGGTGTCGACCTGGGCTTCATGTTCCTGCCGCTGTACCGCGGCTTTGTGGTGGTTGCGGCGCTCGGGGTGTGCCTGATGGCCTGGTACCTGATTGAGCGAACGTCGCTGGGCGCCACGCTGCGCGCCGCCACGCAGCGGCCTGACCTGGTGCAGGCGCTGGGCATCAATGTGCCTGTGCTGATCACGGCGACCTATGCGGTCGGATCCGCCCTGGCCGCCTTCGCCGGCGTGCTGGCGGCGCCGATCTTCCAGGTCAACCCGGTGATGGGTTCGAACCTGATCATCGTCGTCTTCGCAGTCGTGGTGATCGGCGGCATGGGATCGATCCTCGGTTCGATCGTCACCGGGCTCGGGCTCGGCCTGATCGAGGGTCTGACCAAGGTCGTCTACCCGGAAGCGTCTGCCGTGGTCATCTTCCTGATCATGGTCATCGTTCTGCTGCTCCGCCCCGCAGGGCTGTTCGGCAAGCAGGCTTGAAAGGGAGCGACGCATGAAACCCGTCATCGCGGCCGCCGGGAAGACCCCGACCTGGCATCTCTTCCTCGGCGTGGCCCTCGTCGGTGCGATCGCACCGTTCGTGGTCTATCCCACGTTCCTGATGAAGATCCTGTGCTTCGCGCTGTTCGCCTGCGCATTCAATCTGCTGCTCGGCTACGCCGGCCTGCTGTCCTTCGGCCACGCCGCGTTCTTCGGCGGTTCGGCCTACGTCACCGGCTGGCTGTGCAAGCAAGTCGGCGCCACGCCCGAACTCGGGCTGCTCGCGGGTGCCGGCTTCGGCGCGCTGCTCGGGGCGGTCTTCGGCGGCCTGGCGATCCGGCGCGCAGGCATCTACTTCTCGATGATCACGCTCGGCCTCGCACAGCTGGTGTTCTTCCTGGCGTTGCAGATGAAGTTCACCGGCGGCGAGGATGGCCTGCAGGGCATTCCGCGCGGCAAGCTGTTCGGCCTCGTCGACCTGAACGACAGCATGACGATGTACTGGTTCGTGCTGCTGGTCTTCCTGGGCGGGTTGTTCGTCGTGTACCGCACGATCCACTCGCCCTTCGGCCAGATCCTCAAGGCGATCCGCGACAACGAGCCGCGCGCGATCTCGCTCGGCTACGACGTCGACCGCTACAAGCTGCTGGCGTTCGTGATCTCGGCCTCGCTCGCCGGCCTGGCAGGTTCCACCAAGTCGCTTGTGTTCCAGCTCGCCTCGCTGACCGACGTGCACTGGCACACCTCCGGCCAGGTGGTGCTGATGACGCTGCTCGGCGGCCTGGGCACCGTGCTCGGTCCGGTAGTGGGTGCAGCCACGATCGTGGGCCTCGAGAACGTGCTCGCCGACAAGGTCGGCCCCTGGGTCATGGTGATCATGGGCGTGATCTTCGTCGTCTGCGTGCTCGCGTTCCGGCGCGGCATCGTTGGCGAGCTGGCGGCCCTGCGAAGCCGCGGCGGCGCAGACCACTGACGGCCGCTCTCACCCGACGCTGAACCCTCTGCCCCCGACGGAGAAGACGACCATGACCTACGCCGCACCGCTGCGCGAGATGCTGTTCACGATGAAGGAGATCGGCGGTCTCGACGCCGTGCTCGCCCAACCCGGCTTCGAGGAGGTCACGCCCGACCTCGTCGAGACCATCCTCGACACCGCCGACAAGTTCGCTGGCGAGGTGCTGGCGCCGCTGAACCAGTCCGGCGACCGCCAGGGCAACCGCTGGGACGCTGGGGTGGTGACCACCGCCGAAGGCTTCAAGGAGGCCTACGCGAGCTTCTGCGAAAGTGGCTGGAACGGCATGCCGGCGGATCCGGAGTTTGGCGGCCAGGGCATGCCCACGCTGCTGTCGACCGCGGTGCTCGAGATGTGGAAGTCGGCCAACATGGCCTTCAGCCTGTGCCAGATGCTGACGCTTGGTGCCGTCGAGGCCATCGCCCACCACGGCACCGAGACCTTGAAGGCGCGCTTCCTGCCGCCGATGGTCGAGGGCCGTTGGACCGGCACGATGAACCTGACCGAGCCGCAGGCCGGGTCGGACTTGGCTGCGCTGCGCACGAAGGCCGTGCCGGAGGGCGACCACTACCGCATCAGCGGCACCAAGATCTTCATCACCTGGGGCGAACACGACATGGCCGAGAACATCGTGCACCTCGTGCTGGCGCGTCTGCCGGACGCACCCCCGGGCGTCAAGGGCATTTCGCTGTTCCTGGTGCCCAAGTTCCTGGTCGGCGACGACGGCCGCCTCGGCGAGCGCAACGACCTCGTGTGCGCGTCGATCGAGCACAAGATGGGCATCCGCGCCAGCGCCACCGCGGTCATGAGTTTCGGCGAAGGGCCGGGCGCGATCGGCTACCTGGTCGGCGAGGCCAACCAAGGCCTCGCGTGCATGTTCACGATGATGAACCACGCACGCCTGAACGTCGGCCTGGAGGGCGTGGCGATCTCGGAGCGCGCCTACCAGCAGGCGCGCGGCTACGCGCTCGATCGCGTGCAGGGCAAGACCCTGTCGCGCGAAGGCGATGCCGACCGCACGATCGTGGGCCACCCGGACGTGCGCCGCATGCTCATGGACATGAAGGCGCGCACGGAGGCGCAACGCGCGCTGGCCTACTTCGCCGCCGGCTGGATGGATCGCGCACGCGGACATGCCGACGCCGACCAGCGCGCCGCGGCGCAGGCGCTCGTGGATCTGTTGATTCCGATCGTCAAGGGCTGGTGCACCGAGGGTGCCCAGCTGGTGACGGCGACCGGCGTGCAGGTGCACGGCGGCATGGGCTTCATCGAGGAGACCGGCGCGGCGCAGCACCAGCGTGACGCGCGCATCACGACGATCTACGAGGGCACCACCGGCATCCAGGCCAACGACCTGATCGGCCGCAAGGTGGCGCGCGACGGTGGTGCCGTGATGAAGCGCCTGATCGCGCAGATGAGCACCGACGCCAGCGCGGTGGGGCACGAAGGCGACGCGCTGATGGTGGCGCTGCATGCGGCGCTGCGTCGCGGCGTCGAGGCCCTCGCCGAGGGCACCGAGGGTTTGCTGGCCCAAGGGGGGCGCGAGGCCGCGGCCGCTGCGGTCCCCTACCTCTGGCTGGCCGGCACGGTCATCGGCGGCTGGCTCATGACGCGCGCCGCCGTGGCGGCCAGCGCACAGCTCTCCAGTGGCAGCGAGGATCGCGAATTCCTGGAGGCCAAGCGCGTCACGGCGCTGCACTTCGCACTGCATGTGATGCCGCATGCCGCGGCCTGGCGCGACGTCGTGCTCCATGGCGCCGAGTCGACGCTGGGCCTTGCGGCCGCGCAACTCTGAGACGGGGACACCCATGAACGACCAGAACGGCCACGACATCGAGGACCTGCAGCCCGGGATGGCGGCCACGTTCTCCAAGACGATCACCGAGGCCGACATCGTGCTGTTCGCCGGTGTCTCGGGTGACAACAACGCCGTGCATGTCAACGAGGAGTTCGCCGCCGACACGCCCTTCGGCGGCCGGATCGCGCACGGCTTCCTGACCGCGAGCGTGATCTCCGCCGCAGTGGCCAACCGCCTGCCCGGACCGGGGACGATCTACCTCGGCCAGCAGATGCGCTTCAAGGCGCCGGTGCGGCCGGGCGACACCGTGCATGCCACGGTGACCGTGATGTCAGTGGACCTGGCCAAGGCCCGCGCCGTGCTGGCCACCGTGTGCCGCGTGCGCGACACCGTGGTGATCGAGGGCGAGGCGCAGGTGATGACGACATCGCGGGCGAGGCGCGAGGCGAAGGCCGCCTCGGCCGAGGCCTCTGGCACGCCTGCGGCGGGCGCCGCGGTCGCGGCCCCCTGAAGAACCGAACCACGCTGAGGAGTGGCAGCCATGAAGATCCTCGTCGCCGTCAAGCGGGTGGTGGACTACAACGTCAAGGTGCGCGTCAAGGCCGATGGCACCGGCGTGGACACCGCCAACGTCAAGATGAGCATGAACCCCTTCGACGAGATTGCAGTCGAAGAGGCGGTGCGGCTCAGGGAGAAGGGGGCTGCCGGCGAGGTGGTGGCCGTCTCGTGCGGCGTGACCCAGTGCCAGGAGACGCTGCGCACCGCGATGGCCATCGGCGCCGACCGCGGCATCCTGGTCGAGACCGGTGAAGAACTGCAGCCGCTGGCGGTGGCCAAGCTGCTGAAGGCACTGGTCGAACAGGAGAAGCCCGACCTGGTGATTCTCGGCAAGCAGGCCATCGACGACGACTGCAACCAGACCGGCCAGATGCTGGCCGCGCTTCTCGGCCGGCCGCAGGGGACGTTCGCGAGCAAGGTCGAGGTCGAGGAGGGCCGCGTCCGTGTCACACGCGAAGTGGACGGCGGCTTGGAGACCGTCAGTCTGGCCACGCCCGCGATCGTGACCACGGACCTTCGGCTGAACGAGCCGCGCTACGTGACCTTGCCCAACATCATGAAGGCGAAGAAGAAGCCGCTCGTCGTGGTCAAGCCCGGCGAGCTCGGCGTGGACGTGGCCCCGCGCCTGCAGACGCTGTCGGTGCGCGAGCCCTCGGGGCGCAAGGCCGGGATCAAGGTGCCCGATGTCGCGAGCCTGGTCGACAAGCTGAAGAACGAGGTCAAGGTGATCTGAGCGGACGCCGGGTCGGACGGGCATCGACATGAACACGCAGGAACTCATCGCCACCCACGGCCCGCGCGAGGCCATGGACTACGACGTGGTCGTCGTCGGCGCCGGGCCGGCCGGGCTGGCCACCGCGATCCGGTTGAAGCAGATCGCGCCGGACGCCAGCGTCGTCGTGCTCGAGAAGGGTTCGGAGCCAGGCGCGCACATCCTCTCGGGCGCCGTCATGGACCCACGCGCGATGGATGAACTCTTTCCCGACTGGCAGAAGCTCGGCGCGCCACTGGGCCAGGCGGTGACGGGCGACGACGTGCTGTTCCTCAGCGAAACCGGCAGCACGCGCACCCCCGACTGGCTGGTGCCGCGCAACCTGCACAACCACGGCTGCTACGTCGTCAGCCTGTCGAACGTGGTCAAGTGGATGGCGCAGCAGGCTGAAGGCCTCGGCGTCGAGATCTTCCCGGGCTTTGCCGCGGCCGAGGTGCTCTACGAAGGCCAGGGGCGCGTCGTGGGCGTGGCGACCGGCAACATGGGCCTCACGAAGGAAGGGGCGCCGGGCGACAACTTCCAACTCGGCATGGAGCTGCGCGGCAAGTACACGGTCTTTGCCGAAGGCGCACGCGGCCACCTGGGCAGGCAGCTCCTGGCAAAGTACAAGCTGACCGAGGGCCGCGATACCCAGACCTTCGCGATCGGCATCAAGGAACTGTGGGAGGTGCCCGCCGACAAGGCGCAGCCCGGCCGCGTGGTGCACACCGCCGGCTGGCCGATGTCGGGCGACACCTTTGGCGGCGGCTTCCTCTACCACCTGGCGGACCACCAGGTGACGCTCGGCTTCGTGATCGGGCTCGACTACCGCAACCCGTACCTCAGCCCCTTCGAGGAACTGCAGCGCTGGAAGACGCACCCGGCGATCCGCGCGCACATCGAAGGCGGCAAACGCATCGGCTACGGCGCGCGCGCGATCAACAACGGCACGCCGCAGGCGCTGCCGAAGACGGTGTTCCCGGGCGGCGCGCTGGTGGGCTGCGACGCCGGCTACCTCAACGCGGCGCGCATCAAGGGCAGCCACGCCGCGATCAAGTCCGGCATGCTCTGCGCCGAAGCGCTTGCGCCTGCGCTCGCCGCCGGCCGCGCCCACGACGAGTTGGTCGCCTACCCCGAGGCCTTCGGGAGGAGCTGGCTGCACGACGAGCTTCAGCAGACCCGCAACTTCAAGCTCTGGTTCAAGAAGGGCAAGGCGATCGGGCAGCTGATGGCCGGTGTCGAGCAGTGGCTGCTGCCCAGGGTCGGCGTGATGACCCCACCCTGGACCCTTCACAACCACCGCGCCGATCACGAGGGCCTGGAGCCCGCCAGCGGCTTCGAGCCCATCGCCTACCCGAAGCCGGACGGCCGGCTGAGCTTCGACCGCCTGTCGTCGGTCTTCGTCAGCAACACCAACCACGAAGAGCACCAGCCGGCGCACCTGACGCTCAAGGACGCCGCGGTGCCGGTGCAGATCAATCTGGCCCGCTTCGCCGGGCCCGAGAGCCGCTACTGCCCAGCCGGTGTGTACGAGTTCGTGAAGGGCGAGGACGGCGCCGATCGCCTGCAGATCAATGCACAGAACTGCGTGCATTGCAAGACCTGCGACATCAAGGACCCGACGCAGAACATCGTCTGGGTGACGCCCGAAGGCGGTGGCGGGCCCAACTACGCCGGCATGTGACGCGCCGGACATCACCCCCAACCGACACAGGAGCAAACCTGCCATGACCATCCTCGTCATCGCGGAACACGACCACGGCGCCTTGAAGGGCGCCACGCTCAACGTCGTCACCGCGGCCATCGACATCGCCAGGCTGGCCGGCGGCGAAGTCCACGTCCTCGTCGCGGGCCACAACGCCAATGGCGCGGCCACGGATGCGGCCGCGCTGCAGGGCGTGGCCAAGGTGCTGCATGCCGATGCGCCACAACTGGCCGAACAACTTGGCGAGAACATCGCGGCTCAGGTCATGGCGGTCGCCATGGACTACACCCACCTGCTGTTTCCCGCCACGGCCCACGGCAAGAACGTCGCGCCCCGCGTGGCCGCCCTGCTCGACGTGGCCCAGATCAGCGACGCGACCCGGGTGATCGCGGCTGACACCTTCGAGCGCCCGGTCTACGCTGGCAACGCGATCGCCACGGTGCGCAGCGCCGACCCGATCAAGGTGGTCACCGTGCGCACCACCGGCTTCGATGCGGCGGGCCGGGGCGGCAGCGCGGTGGTGGCGCCAATCGCTGCGGTGGCCGACAGCGGCCTGTCGAGCTTCGTCGGCGCCGAGATCGTCAAGCTCGACCGGCCGGAGCTCACGGCGGCCAAGATCATCGTCAGCGGCGGCCGCGGCCTCGGCTCGGCCGAGAAGTTCGCAGAAGTGCTGACGCCGCTGGCCGATGCGCTCGGCGCTGCGCTCGGTGCGAGCCGGGCCGCGGTCGACGCGGGTTATGCACCCAACGACTGGCAGGTCGGCCAGACCGGCAAGATCGTCGCCCCGCAGCTGTACGTGGCCTGCGGCATCTCCGGCGCCATCCAGCACCTGGCGGGCATGAAGGACTCGAAGGTGATCGTCGCGATCAACAAGGATCCCGAGGCGCCGATCTTCCAAGTGGCCGACTACGGCCTCGAGGCCGACCTGTTCGAGGCGGTTCCCGAACTGGTCCGCTCGCTCTGAACGCCGCAGCCGCAGGACCACGACATGACCATGCTCCGCCATGCACTGGCTCAGGTTCGCGCCCCCATCGCTTCACACACGGAGGCTCCAGAATGCTTGGCCAAATGATGAGCATGCCGTTGCTCACCTCGTCGCTGCTCCTGCACGCCGAGTCGCAGCACGGCGACCGCGAGATCGTCACCCGACGCGTCGAGGGCGACATCCACCGCATGACCTACCGCGACCTGGGTCGCCGGGCGCGGCAGCTCGCGAGCGCGCTGGTGGGGCGGGGCGTGCAGCCGGGCCGGCGCGTGGCCACCCTGGCGTGGAACACGCACCGTCACATGGAGCTGTACTACGCCGTCTCGGGCATGGGCTCGGTGCTGCACACGATCAACCCGCGCCTGCACGCCGACCAGGTGGTCTACATCGCCGACCACGCCGAGGACCAGGTGCTGTTCTTCGACCTCACGTTCCTGCCGCTCGTGGAGGCCATCGCCGGCCGGGTCGGCACCATCCGGACCTTCGTCGCGATGACCGACCGCGCCCACATGCCGGCGTCGAAGATCGACGGCCTGCTGTGCTACGAAGACCTGCTGGCGGCCGAAGACGACCGCTTCGAGTGGCCCGAGTTCTCCGAGGAAGAGGCGGCGACGCTGTGCTACACCTCGGGCACCACCGGCAACCCCAAGGGCGTGCTCTACAGCCACCGCTCGACCCTGCTGCATACCTATGCGGCGGCGCTGCCTGATTCGCTGAACTGCTCGGCGCGCGACACGATCTTGCCGGTCGTGCCGATGTTCCACGTCAACGCCTGGGGCCTGCCTTACGTGGCGTGCATGGTCGGCGCCAAGCTGGTCTTCCCGGGCGCCGGGCTGGACGGCAAGTCGCTGTACGAACTGTTCGAGGCCGAAGGGGTGACTTTGTCGGCGGGCGTGCCCACGGTCTGGCAAGGGCTGCTGTCGCACGTGGCGGCCAACGACCTGCGCTTCTCGACGATGCGGCGCACCGTCATCGGCGGCTCGGCCTGCCCGCCGGCCATGATCCGAAGCTTCCAGGACGAACACGGCGTGCAGGTGATCCATGCCTGGGGCATGACCGAGATGAGCCCGCTGGGCACGGTGTGTGCGCTCAAGGCCCGACATGATGCGCTGACGCCCGATCAGCGCCTGGCCGTGCAGTCCACCCAGGGCCGTGCGGTGTTCGGCGTGTCGATGAAGATCGTCGATCCCGACGGCCGGGCGCTGCCGCACGACGGCGCGGCCAGCGGTGACCTCCTGGTGCGCGGTCCGTGGGTGGTGTCACGTTACTTCCGCGAGGAAGGTCCGGGGCCGCTGGTCGACGGCTGGTTCCCGACCGGCGACGTGGCACGCATCGACGCCGACGGTTTCATGCAGATCACCGACCGCAGCAAGGACGTCATCAAGTCCGGCGGCGAGTGGATCGGATCCATCGACCTGGAGAACATCGCGATGGCGCACCCGGCCGTGGCGATGGCCGCCTGCATCGCGGCCAGGCACCCGAAGTGGGACGAGCGGCCGCTGCTGATCGTCGTGCGCAGACCCGGCATGGCGCTCAGCCGCGAGGAACTTCTGGCGTTCTACGACGGCAAGATTGCGAAGTGGTGGACGCCGGACGACGTGGTGTTCGTCGACAGCATTCCGCTGGGTGCCACGGGCAAGATGCTCAAGCACAAGCTTCGCGAACAGTACAAGGACCACGAACTGCCTGCCGCATGATCGGGTAGCGGCGAGATGCGCGTGCTGTTGATTGATCATGCGCATGGGCGCATGCCTGGACTGGCATCGCGACTGCGTGACGCAGGTCATGCAGTCGACCAAGCCGAGTTCCACGCGCTCGGAATCGATCGGTTGACGCTGACGGGCATCGACCTGATCACGGTCGACTTGGCCAGATCGACGAGCAACGCCGCATCGATCATCGCGACGCTGCGGCGGTTGGATTCGCAGATTCCGATCCTTGCCATCAATGCTCGCGACGTGGGGGCCGACCGCATCAAGGCCCTCGATGCCGGCGCCGACGATTGCGCTTCGGAGAGCCAGAGCGACGAGGAGTTGCTCGCCAGAATTCGTGTTTGGCACCGTCGCGGCATGGGCAGCGCAGCCCCTGTGATCACAGTCGGTCCGCTGGTTTTCGATACACACGATCGCACCGTCCACCTGGCTCGACGAAGGCTGCAACTGTCGCGCCGCGAACTCGGTCTTCTCGAGGCGTTGATTCGTCGGTCCGGTCGACACGTCAGCGCCGGCGTGCTCATCGACCAGATGTTCGAATGGGACGAGGCGCTGACCCCGAACTCGATCCAGGTCTACATGTGTCGCCTGCGCCGCAAGCTGGATCATCCTGGCATCCTGATTCAGACAGTTCGCGGCTTGGGCTATGTCTTGCAGACCACACCTACCAGCTGATCCTTGCCCTGCCCGCGCAGGCCCTGATGGGCATCAGTGCTCGAGGTGATCACTCGCATGGATGTCAGTCAACCCAGCTTGGTAGTGATCGCCATGTGGCCGAAACCGTGAGTTCGCGGATTGAGGTCGACTGTCCGCAATCGCTGCAGAGTCATTGCTGAGCCGGTCAGCCCGAACGACTGAGATGGGTCGACCACTGCCAGCCGCCTTGCGACGGCATCTGACCGCAGTTGGACCCGGTCCCGTCAGGCCTATTCATCGGGCACAGCGCCGCTGGTAGGCACATTCGGTGCGCTACGCCCGCTCGCTTGCCCGTCGAGCATCTGGATCAAGTCGCATCGCCTCCGAAGATCACCGTCGAGCGCGATGTTCCACAGCAGTTCACGCTCAGCGTCAGTCCGAGCGTGGTCCGGGCTCACGGCCTCCAACTGCACCGGTCGGCTGCTGGCTGGCCGGCAGCCGTAGCGCTCCAGTTCCACGTCCATCAACCAGTTGAGGAACGCCGAGTCGTCGGATGGCTCGGCGTAGTAGCGCTTGCAGTCGCGCACATAGTCCTCGAGATCGTCCATCGTGGTGATCGCCGTCGGCTCGAAGCCGGTGATCCGCGTCCACCGTCGCACGTCGACTTCGCTGAGCATCAGCCGGTTGCCGTATCGAATCATGGTCACATCCTCGTTACCCGGTCCGAAGTTCGTCTACATGAGGCAGCGCAATGACCGACGGCCGAGGCCGCCCTGCTTCGTGGAAGTACACGCAATCGTCGATGCCGACCGCCGTGGTGGGCAAGAGATTGCCTCCCAGCCTTCCAAACGGTGCCAGCCCTACGAGGGGCACCAGGCCCCACAGCTTGCCACGCCACCAGTGCAGCGACGCGGTGCGCCCAGCAGCGAGCGCATTGGTGCGCCGCCCTCCCGCCCGGACCCAGAGCAGATCACCGATGAGTTCGCGCCCGCCGTGCAGTCGGACGACATCCCACGTCCGAAGCCGGCCGACGACCTCGGCGATCTTCGCCGTCGTGGCCGGCGTCATCATCTCCAGCAGGCCGTCGGTCAGCTTGCTCGCGGTCGAGGGCTTGGCGCACCGCTCGATCAGCTTGGCCAGCAGCAGTTCGGATCCGGACACGCCGCGGCCGAACCGTGAACCATTGACTTGCAGATCGTAGAGCGTGACCACGTTGGGATGCGCCGCCAAACGCTCGTCGAGGTCGAGCCTCGGGTGCGTGAAGACGACGACCTGGCTGAACAGATCGCGCGGCACGTCCAGACCGGTGCCTTGCAGGTGCTGGCGCAGCGCCCGCACCTTGCTGTCGTTGTGCGCGACCAGGCTGTCGAATGCCTGCACCTCGCCCGAGCGCCGCTGGTAGACCCACTGCTCGCCGTCGAGTCGCAAGGTGCCGCTCCAGTGCTTGACCTCGATGATCGCGATGCGCCGCGGTGTCACGACGACCAGGTCGATCTCATAGCGACCGGCAGCAGGAATGGCGGGATCTCGCGGCACGCGCTTGCCGCCGAAGATGTGCCCGAAGCGGGACGACTGGTGCCGCCCCATGACGCGCCGAAGCGACAGCTCGCCCTGCGCGCCGGCCAGCACCTCCGGCAGTTCGGCGTGGGGACCAACACACATCATCGCGTGCCAGTCATCCAGGCGCCGCTCCCAACTGGAATCGGGCGGTCGCTGCTCGGGCACGCCGGGCAGCCGAAAGTCCTGGAACCTGTCGTCGTCTGTTGGAGAGTCGGTCAAGTGCGTCGCTCCGGCAAGTGAACCTGCCGGGATGCTTGCCCTGGATCTCCAGGCTTCAAGGGGTGGTGCGCGGGCCGGGTACCGCCTCCGCCGCACTTCAGATGCCGATCCGCTCCACCTCGTCAAGCTTGATCTGGTCGCCGCGCCGGTCGTACAGGCCCGTCGTGCGCGAGGACTCGTGGTTGGCCATCTGCTGCGCGATCTCCAGCTTGCCGCCGTTCAAGAGGTACTCGGTGATGCCGGTCGCGCGGAACGAGTGACATCCAATGGCCGTGGCGATCCCGGCAGCTTCCGCGCGCCGCCGGATCATCCGGTACACGTCGGCCTGGGACATCGGCCGCGACGTCAGCGTGTCGGTGGCGGCGCGCGCCGACCTGAAGAGCGGCCCGCCTGGATCGTCGGCGATGCCGGCCGCCTCCAGGTAGTCGTAGAGCCACTCCTCCAGCCGGTGGTGGCACGGCATCTCGTGGCGCTTGCCGCCCTTCTCGTCCAGCTTTTCCTCGAAGCTGTTGAAGCCGCCCGTCCTGTGAAGCGTTCGAACGCGCCAGAAGTAGAACAGCCGCACATCCGGGGCCACTCCATCCGGTGATGCGCGATAGGCCGTACCTCTGGAGACAAGGGCTGTGCCACAGTTGCCGCCGAATTGGATCGGGCGAACCGGTCCCCAGCCTGCATTCCAGTAGCAAAGGTCAGCGACAACCTTACGTCCTGATTTGATCTCCAGTCCCCCATCACAAGGCGTGACATCCAATTGCCCGCGCCCTGGCATTGTCGGCAAGAAGAGCCGCCCCGGATAAAGGTCGTGCTGCAGGTAGCCTAGCGGTTCGCGTGCTTGCTTGCAATCGGGATCACATCGATTCCGACGCGTCGTGTTGGGGCGCGAAGGCGACCGGTGTCGCGTCAATCGGCCTGCCACGCCAGGTACTCTTGTTCGCGCTGGTCCTCCGTCATGGGCTCCCTGCCAGCAGTTCGACGTAAGCAGCGTAGCTGAACAGGCGATTCTTCTTCTGGCCGGTCAGCTCGCTCAACATCCCCAGGTCCTGCAGCAGCTTCACCGCCGCGGTGGCCGTGGGAAAGGTGGTGTCCAGCTTCTGCCGCGCCTGTTCGATGGCGAAGCGCGGCATCAGGGGCAGCAGTTCGAACAGGCGCAAGGCCACCGCGCCCACGCGGGGCGCAGCCAGCAGGCGCTTGCGGTCGGCGTTGATCAGGCTCGCCATCGCGACGATGCCGCGCTCCGCGTCCGTGGCGGCGGTCTCCACGCCGTCGAGGAAGAAGCCGACCCAGCCTTCCCAGTCACCTTCGGTGCGCACGGCCGACAGACGCCGGTAGTACTCGGCCTGGTGCTGCTTGAGGTAGCCGCTCAGGTAGACCAGCGGCTCGGGCAGCAGGCCCCACTGCTCCAGCAGCGCCGCGATCAGCAATCGGCCGATGCGCCCGTTGCCGTCGAGGAACGGGTGGATGGTCTCGAACTGCACGTGCACCAGGGCCACGCGCACGAGCGGCGGCAGCGCTGGCGCCGGGTCATGGATGAAACGCTCCAGGTCGGCCAGCAGCCCCGGCACCTTGTCTGGTGGCGGCGGCACGAACGCGGCCCGGCCGGGCCGCGCGCCGCCAATCCAGTTCTGCGAGCGCCGTAACTCTCCCGGCTGCTTGCCGGCGCCGCGTGCGCCATCGAGCAGCAGCCGGTGGGCGTCGCACAGCAAGCGCACCGAGATCGGCAGGCCGGCCTCGTTGCGCAGGTTGTCGCGCACGAGCCGGAAGGCGCGCAGGTAGTTGGTGACCTCTTCGACATCGGCCGTGTTCGTCAGCACCTGGCCGGCCTCGTCATCGAACAGGTCGGTCAGCGTAGCCTGGGTGCCCTCGATCTGCGAGGTGAGCAGTGCCTCCTTGCGGATGGCGCTGTAGAGCAGCCAGTCGACCGAGGGCACCAGGCCGGCCACGCCGCCCAACCGGGCAAGGGCCATCTCGGCGCGGTGGTTGGCGGTGGCGTAGCTCTCAGCCGCCAGCGACGGGTCGGCCGGCGGCAGCGCATGAGGCACGAACGCTTGCACCGCCTCGCCCAGCGTGGTGGTGGTGACGGAGGTTCCGGTGGTGCGCATCGTATGAAAGCTGGCTTGAGCAGTGCGCCTTCATAGTAAAGTATTCTTTAATTCATGGAAAGCCTGCGAAAGCACGCTTGCAGGGGCCCGCAGCGCCAACGCCCATACACTCTCGCGCCAAGTGGATCGGGGGTTCCTGGTTGGCGCTACAGCCTCGGTGGGTTCACTGGGGCTTCTCGCTTTCTGGCCGGCAAGCGCCAAGAGTACTTAGCAAGTGCGCTTAACAAGCTAAGCGCTAAGCCTTTGATTTGAAAGAGGTTTCGGAAACGGGCCGGCGCCAACCCCAATCGCTAAGCGCGCACCATCTCCGCGTCGCGGATCGGACTCAGGCCGCGGATGCGGGTGAAGGCCGCCTTGCCCTCCAGTTACTTGACCACAGACCCTCGTACGCGGACCACTTCGCCCACCTACAGATCCATCCCCGCCCCCCGCTGCCTCAACCACTCCTTCCGCTCACGATAGTCCGGCATCACCTTGTCCACCTCGTTCCAGAACAGGTCGGTGTGATCCCGGTGGTGCATGTGGCACAGCTCGTGGACGACGATGTAGTCGGTGATCTTGGGCGGCGCCATCAGGCACTTCCAATGGAAGTGCAGGCCGCCGCCGGGCAGGCTGCTGGCCCAGCGGAAGCCCAGCTCCTTTACCTGCAGCGGCCCGGGCTGAACACCCACACGTGGCGCGAAGTGGTTGACGCGCTGGACCAGGCGCGACATGCCTCGGGCAATGTAGAAGTCGCGGAATGCGTCCTGCGCTGCCGTCTTGCCGTCCTGCTCCACCACGCTGCGCAGCAGGCAGAAACGGCCGTCCTTCAGCTTCAGGGGCTCGTCCTGCTCCGGCACCAGCAGCAGGCGGTAGGCGCTGCCCAGGTACAGGAAGCTCTCGCCGTTCACCCATTCGCGCACCACGCGGGTGGCGTTCAGGTCGCGCCATTCGGCCAGGTTGCGGTAGATCCAGTGCCGGCGGCTCAGCACGGTCTCGTCCACCTGCTCGGGCGTCATGCGCGCGGGCGGGCGCACGGTGACGCAGCCGTCGCGCTCGATCACGATGTCGGTGGTCTGCCGCGCCGTGCCGGGCAGCAGGCGGTACTCGATGTCCTTCACCTTGCGGACGATGGGCGCGGCCTCAGCTTGCATCGTTCGCGGCCTTCAACAGCTGGTCATGGCGGTTCTTCGCCAGCTTCATCACCTCCACGGCCACACGCTCACGCTGCGCCAGCACAGCCTCCAGGCCCGTGCGGGCGATGGCAGTCTTGATCTCGCCGCGCAGGCGCTTCTGCTTGTCAGCGCTTTGCCAGAAGTCGATGCTGCCGATGGTGTCCTGCAACAGTTCCACCAGCGTGGCCATCAGCACCTTGAACGCCGGCAGGTCGGCCGCCGGCACGGTGGTGCCGCCATAGGCCACGTCGGCCAGGTGCTCGTAGAACGTGCTGGCCTCGGTGCCCAGGCCTTCCACACCCTGCTTGCGGCCGGCCACGGCTTCGGTGCGCAGTTCTTCCAGCTTCTCCACCAACAGGTCCCACTCGTCATGGTGACGCTCGATCAGCGCATCCACCTTCTCCGAAAGCTTCTTGTAGAACGCCGGGTCCTCGTCGTGGTGCACGGTGCAGTGCTTGCGGATGGCATGCTCCATCTCGCTGGCCTTGGCCTCGTCGTTGCCGCCCGCGTGCTGCTGCAGCCGATGCAGGAAGTCCTCGGCCAGCAGTTCCACCGGCGGCACCTTGGGGTTGATGCCCAGGCTGACCAGATGTTCGTTGATCAGCGCCTTCACCTTCTCGCCCGCGTCGCCCAGTTGCAGGCTCTCGTCCTTGTAGCGCTCCTTGGCCACCTGCAGGATGTAGCCGAAGCGCTTGGCCGGCACGCGGAAGGCCTGCGCTGATGTGTGCGGCAGGATGATGTCCAGGCTCATCAGGAACTTCTTGAGGTACACCTCGAAGTCGGCCCGGTAGCGCTCGTCGGCCAGCGCCTTCACGGCCGCATGCACCACGGCGGCGGCCTGCCGCATGTCGCCCAGCTTGCCGGTCACGAAGGCCTCGATGCCATTCACGCCGCGGGCGTTGAAGTGCTGCAGCAAGCGCTGGTAGCGCTCTTCCAGCACCGGCAGTTCGGTGGTGATGCTCTTCAGCCCGTCGTGCAGTTCCTGCAGCTCGTCGCTGGCGGTGTAGAGCGTCAGTGCCTCGGTCAGGTGGTTGGCCAGGCCGATGTAGTCCACGATATAGCCGCGCTGCTTGCCGCGCTTCACGCGATTGGTGCGGGCAATGGCCTGCAGCAGCGTGTGCTCGCGCAGCCGCTTGTCGATGTACATCACTTGCTCGATCGGCGCATCGAAGCCGGTCAGCAGCATGTCGCAAACGATCAGGAAGGCGATGCCAGTGTTGGCCTTGTCGGGGTCATCCAGGTCGAACCCCTTGCAGAAGTTCTCCACCGCATTCAACCGCGCGGCCTGCTTGCGGGCGTGCGTGATGTAGGCCGCCTCATTGGTGCCGTCGGACGACACCACCACCGCGGTCTTCAGGAAGGACAGCCGACGCAGCAGTTCAGCATCCGGTCGCGCCTTCGCTTGCTCCGCCGCCAGGCGCTCCGCGATGGCGGCATCGATGCCCTCCTGGTAACGCACGCAGGCCAGCTTGGAGTGGCACACCACCTGTGCCTTGAAGCCGTTGGGCAGGATGTTGTCCACGTAGTGCCGCACCAGGTCGCGGGCGATGGCATCGATGCGCGTCTTGGCCTCCAGGATGTCGCCGGTGGCGCCGTACTTCTTGCGGATGGCGGCCAGCTCTTCCTCGCTGCGGTCGCGGAACAGGTCCTCGAACTTCTCGTCGAAGGCGTGCTTCTCGTTCAGCGCACTGTCGGCCGTGCGGCCTTCGTAGAGGATCTGCAGCGTGGCACCGTCGTTCACCGCGTCCAGCAGCTTGTAGGTGTCGATGTACTCGCCGAAGCGCTTGTGCGTCTTGCGCTCACCATGGCGCTCGGTGATCAGCGGCGTGCCGGTGAAGGCCAGGCGCGTAGCGTTGGGGAAGGCTTCGAACAGGTTCTCGCCCAGGTCGGAGCCCTG
Organism: Piscinibacter defluvii; assembly: GCF_004011805.1. Taxonomy (GTDB): domain Bacteria; phylum Pseudomonadota; class Gammaproteobacteria; order Burkholderiales; family Burkholderiaceae_C; genus Piscinibacter; species Piscinibacter defluvii. Next base: position 9,751 of record NZ_RCHJ01000015.1, on the reverse strand, counting down.
GGTACGGTGCGCCTCGTCGATCATCAGTACGATGCGGTCGCTGGCGTTCACCACGCCAAAGGTCTTGCCCGCCGGCATGGCCCTGTAGGTGCCTAGCGCCTCGGCCACTGCATTGCTGAGCACCTGCTCGCGCTCCTGGAACTTGTGGACCATCACCATGTTGATGTCCGAGCTGTCGGTGGCCAGGTGGCGCCGCAGGTCCTGCGTGCTGCCGATCACGTTGACGCGCCCGCCGATCAGCGTGGCCGTCTCGCCGAGCTGTTCCTCCAGGTCCTGCCTGTCGTTGACGAGCACGATCTTGAAGTCGCTCAGGTCCTGGCTGGCGCGCAGCATGCGGGCCACGAACACCATGGTGAGCGACTTGCCCGAACCCTGCGTGTGCCACACCACGCCGCTACGCTCGGCCGCCGTGTGGCCGGCGCGCAGCCGCTGCACGATCTTGCCGGCGGCGCGGAACTGCTGGTAGCGGCACACCACCTTCACCCGCGCGCCGGCATCGGTGTCCATGAACACGGTGCAGGTGCGCAGCATCTGCAGCAAGTTGGCTGGCATCAGCATACCCGCCACCAGTTGCTGCTGCGGGTTCATACCCGCCCTGGCGGCATCGTCAGCCGGGTACAGCGTCTTCCAGGCGTAGAAGTGCTCCTCGCCGGAGCTGATGCTGCCGTAGTCCGCCTCCAGCCCGCAGGTTCGCACCAGCAGCAGGTTGCTGTGGAAGAGGCGGGGTTCGCCCTCCTTCAGACCGGCAGCCTCCGTTTCGGCGCGTTTGCGCATGTAGCGCTGCAACTGCACAAACGCTTCCTGCATCGGGTTGGCGCAGGTGGCCGAACCCTTCTTGCACTCCACCACCGCCAGCGGGATGCCGTTCACGAACAGCACGATGTCCGGCACGATGAACTCGCGCACGCAGCCAGGCGTGGCGATGCGGAACTGGTTGATGGCGTGGAAGCGGTTGCGCTCGGGGTGGTGGAAGTCGATGAGCTTGACCACCGGGTCCACCTCGCCGGTGGCCTCGTTCACGTCCACCTGCGCCTTCAGCAGCAGCTCGTGCACGGCCTGGTTGGCCTCCAGCAGCGTGCGCTGGGGTTGGCGGAAGAGCTGCGACTCCAGTTCGTCGAGCTGGTGGTCGGTGAGCCAGGGAGCACCTTCACCTCTGCCATCTGGCAGGGTGTTTAGCCCGCGCACCGCTTCGCGGAACACGCCGGGCAGCCACCAGGGCCGAAAGCTGGGGCGCAGGCTAGGCGCCGCGTCCTGCGGCAGCTGCGGGCCCTGGTCGACAACAGTCCACCCCTGCGCAGCCAACTGCTGCAGGAAGGGCTGTTCGACCTCGGAATACTCGCTCATCGCGGTGGCCCCGGCAGGCCACGCCTAAAGCGGGTCACGCTCCTGCGGCGCCAGGTCCTCACGCGGCGGCAGGCCGTCCTGCAGTGGTTCCCATGCGGCAATCGTCTGAAGCAATCCGGGCCGCTCGCCCGTGCGGGGTGATTGCAGCAACCTGTTCAGCGCAATGCCGACGGCGCGGTCATCGAACAGCCGAGTCTTGCGCTCGGCGCCATCTTCGTGGGGCCAGCGCGCCAGGCCATCGCGCACGGCCTGAACCGTTGGCTCGACGTTGCCGCGTGCCAGCAACCAGTCCACCGTGGCCAGCAACTCCATGCCGTAGGGCGACTCGAAACCATCGATCAGCGCCGAAGTGTCCTCCAGAGCGGCCAGGTACGGCTTGGCCTCGCTGCGCAGGTAGGCCTGAACCACCTGCGTGCGCTGTTCGTTGAACCACACCACGTCGAAGGGCTTGGCATCGCCGATGCGTTTCTCGCTGCCCAGGTAGCTGCCATCCAGTTGGTCCAGCACCTTGGTCAGCCCATGCGCATACGGGCCGAACTTGTTGGCCTCGAAGCGCAGCTTCAGCGGATTGTTCCCGGGCACGTCCCGGTCCAGCGTGCGATTGAGGAACCAGGCCAGCTTCTGCACTTCCAGCAGGCTGCACTCGAAGCCCATCACCCAGTAACGGCGCACCAGTTCGGCGATCATGGCCCGGGCTGGCGTCAACGCTTCCACGCCATGACGCTTGGCCACGTTCTGATAGGTACGAGTCGGCTCGAAGACCGTGATCGCGATGTCCAGGTCGCCCAGGGCGCGCTCGATCTGGTCCTTCACCAGCGGCCAATCCAGGCCGCCATTGCCGGCACCCAGCGGCGGAATCGCGACGGAGCGCACGTGGTTCTCGACCAGAAAGCGCCGCAGGTCCTGCAGCCCTTCGACAATCCATTCCAGACGGGACTTGGCGCGCCAGTCTCGCTTCGTCGGGAAGTTGATGACCCACCGCGGCCCGTCCAACTCGCCCGGCTCGGTCACGAACATCTGCCCCGTGCGCACGTCGCCGGCCTTGCAGGCCTGCGCATACAGCCGGAAGTTCTCGGCGAACCGGTCCTTGAACATCAAGGCAATGCCCTTGCCCATGATGCCCACGGTGTTGACCGTGTTCACCAGGGCCTGGGCCTTGGATTCCAGCAGATTGCCTTGCGTGTAGTGGATCATCAGAAGTACCAGGCGGGCCGGGCTGCCACCTGCAGCGGCACCTGGGCCGCGGCTACGGCCTGTTCGACCTGGATTTTGACGCCCTGGTTGTAACAGACAATCCCCGACAACCCCTGCAGCGGGCAATGCCGATGGACCAGCGCCTCGGCCTGGTAGCGGGAGAACTTGTCCGGGTCCTCCGGGTCACGCTTGAAGTCACGCGCCTGCAGGATGGGCCAGTCGATGCGGTCGAGTTGTGCCGGGTCCCGGTAGTAGTTGACCAGCGGGTTGTTGGCATGGCTGTCGGTGAACAGCACCGTCAGGCCCAGTTCCACCACACGACGCAAGCTCGCCACCAGGATCAGGATGTCCGGCTTGGGATGCCTGGGCACGCCGTTCCAGCCGGTGTTGATGTTGTGCATCATCACCGAGAAGGGTGTGAAGTAGAAGGGCACGTAGTCGTTCAAGACGCCGCCCGGCCCCACAGTCACCGGCCAGTGGGCGCGCTTGCCGATCAACTCCTGGTTGCCGATACTCACCCAGTCCGCCGCGCGCGTGGCGCTGTTGCCGCAATGCAGGCCGTGCTGCAGCACCCAGGGCAGGTTCGCGCGATGGATGATCCGGAAGATCAGCGCGCGCTCGGGATTGAGCAACTTGGCGTAGTCGTCGGCCATGGGCGTGGACTTTCAGCCGGCTCCAACAGGGACCTTGCCAGTCAGCAGGTCGTGCATCAGGCCTTGCTTCTGCATGCGAAGCTTCCGCAGCCGATCCTGATCCAAGCGAATCGGTGCCTCGATGGATTGCACGCGCTCGATGATGCGCTCTTGCTCATCGACGGGCGGCCACGCAAAGAGCAGTTGCCCCAGGATCTCGCTATTGGCCACTTCGCGTCCGCCGCTGTTGACCTTGGCGCGAATCTGAGCTTTGACCCGGGCATCGCCTGCCAGCAGCATCTGCAGGAAATCGGGGCGAACCTGACTCGCGTCCACGGCAATACGCATGAGGTTGGACGACATGATCCATCCGACGTTCTCCTGGCGCACAGCGACGGACCGGCCGACATCTGCGACGCGCGAGAACACGACGTCTCCGAGCTTGAGCCTGAATTCGGCCAGACGTGCCGCGTCACGCTCGCCGACGAACAGGAGTTCATGCTCATCAAACAATCCTTCGCCTAGTGAGCCAATCGTGACAACAGGGCAGCCCTCAACCACCCAGTGCTCACCCTTCAATGACGACCCGAAAGGCCCGGTCCGAATCCACTTGTCGGCACCGCGCTGCTTCGCTTGAAGACCGGTCACTTCCCAACCTACCGGCACCAGGCCGATCTTGGTTGGCACGTAGAGGTCGGGGGCCTCAAGAGCGGATCGTCGAAGCGACCCTCCGTCCGCAACGCCGCGCGTCAACAAGTCGTGCATCAGCCCGGCCTTGATCTGATGGTGCTTCTCGATCAGCGCTTCGGTGGCTGCGATGGCGGTGTCGAGGCTGGTGAGGATGGCGGCGATGCGCTGCTGCTCAACCAACGGCGCCAGGCGAATGGGCGTCTGCGCGATCGTCCGCGTCGATAGCCCATAGCGCGTGGAACCCGTCGCACGCTGCGCGAAGTAGGCGGAAGTCTCCGGCAGAGATAGTTGCTTCGACAAGTAGATGGGATCGACCACAGCTTCTCTGGGCCGCAACTGAGCCAAATGGTAGCCACACACCAGACTCTCGATGTCATCCAACACGACCGAAGGTATTCCGATGTCGTCAGGCGTCTCCGAATCCTTGGTGATCATCACGTCGCCGCGGCGCACACCGAAGCGCTCGATCTCGGCAGCAGTAGCTGTCGCCTCCATGAATGACAGGTCTGCCCGGATGTAGTCGTTGCCGTACACATCCATGTAGTTGCATAGCTTGACCGGCAACTCGCCTGCCACCGCCTTCTTGTCGACGTTGCTCACCCGGATGTCGGCCACCTCATGGAGCTGAACTGTTCTCCAGTCAGGCATATCCCAACCCCGACAGAAAGTGCGTTAGTTCCGCCGTCGCTCCAGCACGCGCCTGCTCCAAGTGCGCCGCTGTGACGGCGTACTTGCCCCACAGGTTCTCGATCGCCGCCACGCAGGCCCGCTGGTCCGCCCGCAGGTACTGCCCATAGGTGTCCATCAACACCGCCTGCAAGCGTTGCAGGATCACCTGCCGCGCCTCATCGCGGCCGATGCGCTGCCGCGCCTGTTCCACCAGCTCATCGCGGTTCTTCTCGGTGCTCTTGATGCGCGCCTTAAGGCCCCTCGCTTCTTCCTCCAGCGCCTTGTGCCGCGCCAGCAGTGCATCCAGTCGGTCGGCTTCTGCCTGGTGGGACTTCCAGTCGCCGAAGCTGCTGTCCTTCTTGGCCAGCTTGGCCTGCCCCTTGGCTTCCTTGAGTTGGGCCTTCAGGTCCTTCACCTGCTCGGGCGGCAGAACGCCGGTGCCGTCGCTGTCCTCGAAGTCTTCTTCGCCCGCCGCAGCAAACAGCGCCTGCAGCTCGGCCAGGCGCGCGTGCTGCTGCTCCAACTCGGCCAGCACCTGCGGGAACTGGCTTTGCAGGATGTCCTGGTCGGGAATCAACTCCGCGCCCCAACCGCTGGCCGCGATGGACTTGAAGTCGGCCGACAACTGCTTGTAGAAGTTGGCGAACGCGCCGCGCACCTGGTAGCGGGTGAGCAGGTGCTGGCCGCCGAACACCCGCTCGATGCTGTCCAGCAACGTGGCGCGCACCGCGTACACGTTGCGTGGTGCGCCCTGCTGGTTGGTGGGGTCCGGCGCCAGCGCATCGATCACCGGCAGGTGCTGCTGCCACCAGGCTTGAAGCTGCGCAATGAATTCGGCATGGCGTTGCTGCACGCCGTTGTGCTGGGCTACGTTCGTGGCGATGGCACGCTTGTCGGCGAGCGCGGGGCTGAAGTCGGCATAGCGTTCGGCATCCGCCCCGCCGCGCGGCAAGAAGCAGCTTTCCCGCAGGCCGGGGTAGTTGCTCCAGAAGTGCGCCAGCGCGTCGATCTCCGCCACCGGCACGCCGCCGTGCAGGTGCGCGCGCACGTCGTGCGGCTCGGGCGGCGGCGCGTTGTCCACGTAGCGGCGGATGTTGCAGTTGTAGTCCTCGGCCGCGATCTCGGCATAGGGCACGCGGCGGGCGTAGGCCGACACGTCCTGACCGGCCCGGTAGACGTGCACGATCTTGTCGATGTCTTCGGGCCGCAGGTGGTTCTGGGCCTTGCCTTCGCGGTATTCGCGGTCGGCGTTGATGAACAGGGCGTGCTCGCGGGTGGCGGCGCCAGCCTTGTTCAGCACCAGGATGCAGGCCGGGATGCCGGTGCCGTAGAACAGGTTGGCGGGCAGGCCGATCACGGCTTCCAGCACGCGGCGCTCGATGAACTGCCGGCGCACCTCGCGCTCTTCGCCGCCGCGGAACAGCACGCCGTGCGGCATCACCGTGGCCAGCTTGCCGTCGGCCTTCAGCACGGCCAGCATGTGCTGCACGAACATCAGGTCGGCCTTCTTGCCCTTCTCGGGCAGCCACACCGGGAAGCGGCCGGGGAACTTGATGTCCTTCTTGATGTAGTTCTGGCTGAAGGGCGGGTTGGCCAGCACGCGGTCGAAGCGCTTCAACTGGCCGTCTTCGTCCTGGTGCTGCGGCTCGCGCAGCGTGTCCTGCTGGCGGATGTCGGCATCGGGGATGCCGTGCAGCAGCATGTTCATCTTGCAGATGGACCAGGTAGTGCCCATCTTTTCCTGCCCGAACAGCGACGCATTGGCCGCGTTGCGGCCGTGCTCGCGCAGGTAGTCGCGCACCTGGATCAGCATGCCGCCGCTGCCGCAGGTGGGGTCATAGATGCGCATGCCCTCCTGCGGGTCGCACACCTCCACGCACACACGCACCACCTCGGCCGGGGTGTAGAACTCGCCGGCCTTCTTGCCGGCCTGGTCGGCAAAGTCCTTCAGCAGGTATTCGTAGGCTGCGCCCAGCAGGTCGGGGAACTCGAAGTCCTCGTCCTTCAGCGGGATCTTGTCGAAGTTCTGGATGAAGTTGACGAGCGTGTCGTCGTCCAGCGTGGTGGAGCCGATCTTCTTGTTGAAGTTGATCGTGCCCTTCAGCACGTCCTGCAGCGCGTCGGCGTTGGCGTCTTCCAGCGCCTCCAGCGCCTTGTTGAGCATGGAGCCGACGTTCTCCTTGATGTGCTTCAGCGCCGGGTGGCGAGTGCCGGTCTCGGGCTCAGTCCAGGGCGTGTTCCAGCGGGCGCGCGCCGGCACGTAGAAGTATTGGCCGGCGTACTGGTCAGGGTCTTCGAGGTTGGCTTCGATGGCAGCGGGCGCGAGGCCGTCGCGCTCACCCTCGGCGCGGATCTGGGCCTGACGCTGCTCGAACAAGTCGCTGGCGCGCTTCAAGAACAGCATGCCGAAGACGTATTCCTTGTACTCGCTGGCGTCCATGTTGCCGCGCAGGTCGTCGCAGGCGGTGAGCAGCAGTTGCTCCAGGCGGGCCAGGGTGAGGCGTTGGTGGGGCATGCGGTCGGCAGGGTCGGGTCAAAGGGCTCGGCCGGTGATTCTCTCAGGCGCTCGGCGCATGTTCATCGGTCACAGTGAAGCGCGTTTTCGGCGGCTTGAGGGGCTGGAAAGTCCGGCCGTTGCGGTAGTTTCCCCCGTTCGCCGGGCGCCTCGCGGTGACTCCGCTGCCGCGCGTGTCGGACCTACCAGCAACCCACGAACGCGAGCCTCGTCCGCGCCCAACTAGAGGCATGGCAGAAGAAGGTCAAGCCCGAGGGGAAGACCGCATCGTCAGTGCCGCAAGGTGTCTTGTCGCACCTAATTGCAACTCTGCCCGGATCAAGTGGTCGGTTCTTGCCCGATGAACATGCGCCGCGTTTGCGGCGCTGTTGACATCACACGCACGCTTGCGGTCAACTCTCGATCAGCCCTGCGGTGCCTGCAGCAGGACGTCAAGTCAACAGCAGGCCGGACGCTGCCACCGAGCGCTCAGACGCTGAAGCAGCCGTTAGCGGTCGTGACCCGCACTTCCATCGCGTAGCCTGCTTAGACGAGTTACGCGGCCGTGCAAGACGCGGCCCCCATCCCTCTCTCCGATCCGCATCCCCGAGATGCGATGCGCTGCCAGGCTCGCCCGCGAGCACCTGCAGCCACACCCCGCAATGCGTACGCGTTGCGATCCCTGAATACCCTCGTCACGGCCACTGCCCTTGCGGGCGTTCGCCCGGCACGCGCTGCACGTCGCAGCGAGCCGGGTGAAGACCACCGTGACCCTGCACGCCCTCGGTGGAAGGGGGCGCGTCCAGCAGGAGCCGAGGGATCACCTTCGCTTGCCCACTGAATGACCAGCTGGACTGGTCGCCGCGCCACGAGCGCATCGATGACTCCGCGCGGAAACGCGCGCGGTCGTCCGGGCAGCTTCCGATTTTTTAAGACCTCCAGCGGCCAGCTCGGCCGCCCCTTTGGACGAACCCTTCCGGCACCGAGGCCCGCCGGATGTAGACACCGCTCTTCGCCTCCGCGCCGCTTCGAGACGGAACACCTCGGAGCGACGCGCCCCGACGCCGTGTTCCAGGTTGGCCATCGACCCCGGCTGGCTCCCGGGGTCACCCACTTGGAGATCGATATGGGTTCGAAGACAAGACAGCGCGGCAGGCACGAGCTGCGCAAGCAAGCAGGTGAAGGACGTGACCCCGCTGCGGTGCTGGCGTCGCTGCCGATCGGCACGAGCGACTGGAAGCGTGTGCTGGACGCCATCGTCAAGCAGCACAACAGCCAGCACGCCAAGCTCTACAAGGTGGTGTCGTTCAAGACCATGAGGGACCGCGAGTACTTCTACTTCAGCTTCTTCAACGAACTGCGCACCCACACGACGTTTCGGGACGCCGACCCGCGCGTCCTCAAGCAGCGCCATGTGCAGGCGGTGGTGGCGCGCTGGCTGGAGCGTGACATGGCCACCGCCAGCATCCACAACTACCTGTCTTTCCTGCGTACCTACGCGGGCTGGATCGGGCGACCTGGCCTGGTCCGCGAGGTGGCTTTCTACGTCGGCGCCGATTCGCCGCACGTGCACCGCAGGCAAGTGGCGGTGGAAGACCGCAGCTGGACGGCCCATGGCGTCGACATCGAAGCCAAGATTGCCGAGGTGGCCGCTTTCGACCAGTGGGTCGGCCTGCAGTTGGAGATCTGCTACCGGTTCGGCGCCCGGCCCAAGGAAGCTCGGCACTTCCGGCCTCACGGCGCGCTGATCCCCCGAGAGCAGGCCTTCGAGCGCGATGCAGCGGCCTACCCGGAGTGTGATGAGTTCGTGCGCTTCGCCCAAGGCACGAAGGGCGGACGCCCGCGCGACGAACCGCTGCAGACGCCCGAGCAGCGTGAGTTGCTGATACGGCTCCAGTCCATCGTTGCCAAAGGCTGGTACGTGGGCCAACCAGGCCGGACCGCGTACCAAAACGAGTACCGCTTCTACAACGTCATGAAGCGCTTCGGCCTGACGCGAACCGGGCTGGGCGTCACGCCGCACGGCCTGCGGCACCAGTCGGCGAACGACGGCTACGAGGCCGACACCGGCGCGCCCTCTCCGGTGCGCGGCCAGCAGGAGCGCCCGGAGAACGATGCCGATGCGCGCTATCGCACGGCCATCCGCCTGGGCCACTCGCGCCTGCGCTCCAGCACGTTCTACGTTGGGACGATGGGCAAGCCCGGCCAGGCTGATACGGCCGAGGTCCCGCCCGCCGCCGAGGGCGATCCCGCGGAGCAGTCGTCATGAGCCGCGGCCTGCCCCTTTCCGAAGCCATGGCGCATGTCGGCCTGAAGCGCCGGACCTTCGACAGCCTGATTCGCCCGCGCGTGACGCCGATCCGCGTGGGCACGAGCCTGATCTTCGACGTGCACGACCTCGATCGCGCCTTCGACGAGTTGAAGGCGGCCTCGCAGGCGTCGGATACCCCTGCCAGCGCCTCCGAGCCGGCGCAGAATGCGCGCAGGAACGGACGGCCCATTCCACAGAAAGGAGTTGAACCATGGGCCGATCAACACGGGGGATCCACCCCGACGAAGGCGGTACCTGGCAGGTCGACAAGATCTGGCGCGGCACTCGATTTCGCCAGCGCGGTTTCACAAGTGCTAGCGAAGCGCAGGCCTGGCTGATCAAGCAGCTCGAAGAGTTGCGCACCGTGACGCTTCACGGTGCGCGGCCCAAGCGCACGTTTGATCAGGCCGCGGCGCA
>NZ_RCHJ01000014.1 GCF_004011805.1 Piscinibacter defluvii | reverse complement strand
GAGTGCCTCCAACGGCACCGGCAATGTGCTCGCGAACCTGATCACCGGCAACGACTCCGTGAACACGCTCGCCGGCGGCAGTGGCAACGACACACTCAACGGCGGCGCTGGCAGCGATACGCTGATTGGCGGCGCCGGAATGGACACTCTGGTCGGCGGCGCTGGATTGGACGTGTTCCGGTTCGCGTACACCCTCGGTGCCGCAAGCAACGTCGATCGCCTGAGTGACTTTGCCGCCGCCGACGACACCATCCAGCTGGAGAATGCCATCTTCACCGCAGTCGGCCCGACGGGAGAACTTGCCGGTGCGGCGTTTCGCTCCGGAACGAAAGCCGGCGACGCGAGTGACCGCATCATCTACGACCAAGTGTCCGGCCAGTTGTTCTACGACAGCGACGGCACAGGGGTCGGTGCACAGGTACTCTTCGCGACGCTCATCAGCGGGACTATTCTGAGTTCGGCTGACTTCGTCGTCACGTGAAAGCGCGCGGTGCGGCGATGCCGTGAGCCGATCGGACGTCGATCGACGACACACAACTGGGTATGAACTGCGGCTCCGGGTGGCGGACAACCATCAAGGGCCATGGATCGATCCGACGACTCGTTCCGGCGAGCCGAACAACACTGCGGCGACTTCCAGCGCGGCAGCACCTTGACGCAAGACCCGGGCTTGGGGTGTGATGCATTCCCTTGCCCTTCCAGCCCCACCCGTGACCACCACCCTGCCCCCGCTCGACACGCCGCTGCAACACCTGCTGCCCGCCGACGCCGAACAGGCCCTGCTGATCGGCCGCGCCTGGCTGCCCGAACAGGGCCCGAGCCCGGTGCTCGTGCGGCCGGACGCGGCCTGGGACCTGGCGCGCCTCGCCCCCACCGTCAGCGAGCTGCTCGAGCGCGACGGGCTCGTCGCCGAGCTGCGCGCCGCGCTGGCGGCCGGCACGCTGCCGAAGCTCGCCGACACGCCGGCACTGCTGGCCCACTCGCTGGCCGAGCCGCGCGACCGTAGCCGTGCCTGGCTGCTCGCGCCGTGCGACCTGCAGGCGGTCAAGGCTAGCGGCGTGACCTTCGTCGCCAGCCTGCTCGAGCGCGTGATCGAGGAGCAGGCGCGCGGCGATGCCGCCAGGGCGCAGTCGGTGCGCGCCGCGCTGCACGGCGTGCTGGGCGACAGCCTGGCCGACGTCGTGCCCGGGTCCGAGAAGGCCGCCAGGGTGAAGGAGGTGCTGCTCGCGCAAGGCGCCTGGTCGCAGTACCTCGAGGTCGGCATCGGGCCCGATGCGGAGATCTTCACCAAGGCGCAGCCGATGTCGGCCGTCGGCCTCGGTGCCGAGGTCGGGCTGCACCCGGGCTCGAGCTGGAACAACCCGGAGCCGGAGGTGGTGCTGGCGGTCACGAGCCGCGGCGAGACGGTCGGCGCGAGCCTGGGCAACGACGTCAACCTGCGCGATTTCGAAGGCCGCAGCGCGCTGCTGCTGGGCAAGGCCAAGGACAACAACGCGTCCTGTGCGATCGGCCCGTTCATCCGCCTGTTCGACGAGCGTTTCGGCATCGCCGACGTGCGACGCGCCGAGCTGGCGATGAGCGTGGACGGGCCCGAGGGCTTCCACCTCGACGGCCACAGCTCGCTGGCGAAGATCAGCCGCGACCCGCTTGCCATCGTCGCCCAGGCGATCGGGCCGAACCACCAGTACCCGGACGGGCTGATGCTGTTCCTCGGCACCATGTTCGCGCCGGTGCAGGACCGTTTCGGCCCCGGCCAGGGCTTCACCCACGCGCTCGGCGACGTGGTGCGGGTGGCCACGCCGCGGCTCGGCACGCTGGTCAACCGCGTGACGACCAGCGACCGTGCCGAGCCCTGGCGCTTCGGCACGGCCGCGCTGATGCGCAACCTGGCGCGGCGCGGCCTGCTCTGATCAGAGGCCCCCGGCCGCCTGGCGCTGCGCCGCCAGCGCACCGACCTGCTTGCCCATCGCCGTGCCAACCTCGGTCGAGAAGCGGTAGTGGATGCCGCCGTAGATGCGCGACACCGACACCTCGTTCACGAAGTCGTCCACGCTCGTCCAGCGGCGCGTGGCCCCCTGGGCGGTCGGGCTGCTGGTGGCGAGTTCCGGCAGCGCCGCGCTGCCCACCTCGGCCTGCAGGATGGTGCCCACCGTGCTGGCCAGGATGCTGTGCGCGCTCGGGTACTCGGGGTGCATCGGCGCGTCGATCAGCGACACCCAGCCCGCCTCGCCGGCATCGGCCGCGCCCTGGCGGATCGCCGTCACCGGGCGCCAGAAGCGGTAGTGGTACTTGGCCTCGAACACCGCGATCATCGCGTCGTCCATGGCCTGTGCCACCGTGGCGAACAGCCGCGCGTTGCGCGCCACGTCGCGCCCCGGCGCGAGTGCCACCGAGCGCACCACGCCGTGGTAGACCGGCGGCAGCGAGTAGTCCCAGAAGCGGCCGATCGCGGTCTGCTCGGGCGTGCGCGTCGTGCTGGCGCGCGCGCCCAGCGCCTTCACCTCGGCGAGGTCGCGCTGCCAGGTCGGGCTGGTCAGCGCCGGCGGCGCGGGCGGACGGAACTGCGCCGGGCTCTGCAGCAGCCAGGGCTTGCGCTGCGGCCAGGTGCTGGCGGCGGCAGCGGCCGTCGGCACCCAGTGGCCCGCGCTCGTCTGCGACGCGAAACGGTCCGGCGCGGCCGCGCCGTCGTCGGCCCGTGCGGCCAGCACGGCGGCGGCGGCCTGCTCGCCGGCCGCGATGCCCGCGGCCCGCGCCGGGGTGTCGGGCAGCGCGGCGAGCGCGGCCTGGTAGGCGGCCTGGATGCTGGCCTCCTGCGCCGGCATCAGCTTGAGCAGCGTGACGCGGTGCGCGGCGGCCACGGCGGCCTCCAGCGCGCCGCCGTTGCGCGCGAAGCCGGGGCGCCGACCGACCGCCTCCACCGCGTCGGCCGCGGCGGTCTGCACGATCGCCATCGCGCGCACCGCCGGCGGCGTGCCCATCTTCGATTCGGCCAGGATCGCCCCGGCCTTGATGTTCCAGTCGGTGATCACGTCGGCCCGGGCGGGCGGCAGCGCGGCGATCGCGGCGGCCAGCGCCAGGGCGGTGCGGGTGAGGTTCTTCATGTTCGTGCTCCTGTTCAGGCCTTGGTGACGATGATCTCGAGGTAGTCGCTCGGCACCACCAGCGTGCCGTCGCCGGCGCGGTTGAAGCGCGCCATCAGCTCGCCGAGGTCGTGCGCCAGCGCGGCCTGGCCGGCCGGCTCGAGCGCCGCGAAGGCCTTCAGCACCGGGCCGTAGAAGGTGCGGAAGATCTCCAGCCAGTGCTGCGGCGAGCGGTAGCGGAACGTGAACTGGCGCCGCTCGATCGTGATGTCGGCGGCCTGCGCGCCGAACAGCGCCTCGATGCGCTCGGGCGTGCCCCACAGTGCGGGCGACTCGACGCCGGCCGGCGGCGCCACGTGGCGACCGATGGTCTTGAACAGCTGGCCGATGAAGCCGTCGGGCGTCCAGTTGGCCAGGCCGATCTTGCCGCCGGCGCGGCACACGCGCAGCAGCTCGGCGCCGGCACGGCGCGGGTTGGGCGTGAACATCACGCCGAAGGTCGACAGCACGGCGTCGAAGGCGCCGTCGGCAAACGGCAGCTGCTCGGCATCGGCCTCGCGGAACTCGATGTCGAGCCGGTCGGCGGCGGCGCGCTCGCGCCCGCGCGCCAGCAGCGCACCGACGTAGTCGGTCGACACCACCTCGCACCAGCGGCGCGCGGCGGCCAGCGAGGCGTTGCCGTTGCCGGCCGCGACGTCGAGCACACGCTGGCCGGCGCGCAGGTCCATCGACTCGGCGAGGGTTTCGCCGACGATCTGCAGCGTGGTGCCGACCACGGCGTAGTCGCCCGAGGACCAGGCGGCTTGCTGGCGGGTCTTGATCGCGGCAAAGTCGGGGCCGGCCGCGGCGGTGGGGGTGGAAACGGTCATCGAGAGGCTCCAGGGGAAGGGTTGACGGCCCGCCCGGCGGCGGGATGTCCGGAACTCTCCGGCCCCTGCGTGGAACCCGGCATGGAAGCGCACGTGGAATCGACCGTGGAATCGTTCCCGGACCGGCCCGACCCGGCACCGCCCGGCGGCTCGCTGCGGCTGTGCCTGCTCGGGCCACTGACCGTCTGGCGCGGCCGGCAGGCGCTGGCGCTGCCGCCCTCGCGCAAGGTGCGCGCGCTGCTCGCCTACCTGGCGCTGGCGCCGCAGGGCGTGCCGCGCAGCCGGCTGGTCGAGCTGCTGTGGGACGGCCCGGACGACCCGCGCGGCGAGCTGCGCTGGTGCCTGAGCAAGCTGCGCGCGCTGCTGGACGCGCCGGGCCGCCCGGCCGTGCTCAGCGAGGGCGAGTCGGTGCGGCTGGCGCTGCCGGAGGCGGCCATCGATGCCCGGGCCCTGCTGAACGCCGCCGCCCCCGCCGATGCCGCCGGCTGGCGCCAGCGCGCCGCCGCGCTGGACGGCGAGTTCCTGCAGGACCTGGCCATCGAGCGCAGCGCGCCGTTCTCGGCCTGGCTGCTGGGCCAGCGGCGCCGCTTCCGCGAGCTGCACGCCGCGGCGCTGGAGGCGCTGGCGCGCGCGCTGCCCGAAGGCGACGACGAGGCCGTCGGTGCGCTCGAACGCTGGCTCGAGATCAACCCGTTCGAGCGGCGCGCGCACCTGGCGCTGTTCGGCGCGCTGGCCGCACGCGGCCGTCTGCGCGAGGGCGACGAGCACCTGGCCGCGGCCGCGCGCGCCTTCGAGGCCGAGTCGCAGGACTGGGCCCCGCTCGGGCGCGCCTGGGCCGAGGCCAAGGCGAGCCGCGGCCGGGCGCTGCCGTCGGCGCTGCCGGCCAGCGTGGCCGAGAGCCCGCTGGCGGCCACGCCGGCCGCGCTGCGGCGCGCCTCGATCGCGGTGATGCCGTTTGCCGACCCGGGCCGCCACGGCGACTCGCGCGGCGGCCTGGCCGACGGCCTGGTGCACGACATGATCACCCGGCTGGCCAAGCTGCGCAGCCTGTTCGTGATCGCGCAGGGCACGGTGTTCGCGCTCGACGAGCGCCGCATCGACGCCGACGAGGCCGGCCGCGCGCTGGACGTCGACTACCTCGCCAGCGGCACGCTGCACCGCGAGCCCGGGCGCATCGCAGTGGAGGTGCGCCTGGTCGAGGCGCGCAGCAGCCGCGTGCTGTGGGCCGACCGCTTCGCCAGCCCGCTGCAGGACACCTTCGCGCTGCTGGAGGAGATCGGCAACCGCATCGTCGCCTCGATCGCGCAGCAGATCGAGGTGGCCGAACGCAACCGCGCGGTGCTGCTGCCGCCCGGCTCGCTGGACGCCTGGGCGGCACACCACCGCGGCCTGTGGCACATGGTGCGCTTCAACCGCGCCGACAACGAGCAGGCGCACCACTTCTTCGCGCAGGCGGCCCGGCTGGACCCGACCTTCGCGCGGCCGCACGCCGGGCTCTCGTTCACGCATTTCCAGAACGCCTTCCTCGGCTGGGGCGATCGGGCGCAGGAGGTCGAGGCGGCCTACCGCTGCGCCGCGCAGGGCGTGCTGGCCGACGAGCGCGACCCGGCGGCGCACTGGGCGATGGGCCGCGCGCTGTGGTTGCGCGGCGCGCTCGACGCGGCACTCGGCGAGCTGGAGACCTCGGTCGAGCTGAGCCCGAACTTCGCGCTCGGCCACTACACGCTCGGCTTCGTGCGTGCGCAGTCGGGCGACCCGCGCGCCGCGATCCGCGCCTGCGACCAGTCGCGCGACCTGAGCCCGTTCGACCCGCTGCTGTTCGCGATGCTGGCCTCGCGCGCGCTGGCGCTGATGCGGCTGGGCCGCCACGACGAGGCAGCCGACTGGGCGGCCCGTGCGATCGCGCGGCCCAATGCGCATGTGCACGTGCAGTGCATCGGCGCGCACTGCCTGGCCTTGGCCGGCCGGCTCGACGAGGCGCGCCAGGTGGCGGCCTCGATCCGCGCCGCGCGGCCGGACTACCGGCTCGACGACTTCCTCGCCTCGTTCCGACTCGGCGAGGATGCGCTGGCGCTCACGCACCAGGCGGCGCAGCGCATCGGGCTGGATCTCTGAACGGGGCGTTCTACGCCTCGGCCAGCGATCTCAGGGTGGCCACCTGCCACGCGAACTCGGGCTCGAACGACGCCCGATCGGCGACCGCACCGTACCCTCCCATGGCATAGACGCTGGCGTAGGCAGCGTACTCGGCCGCCGCCAGCGCCTTGCCGGCCAGTGCGTTGGCCACCGCATAGGTGGCCGAGACTGCCGCATGGCCGCAGCCGTCGATGGAACGCGAGCCTTCGTGCCGATTGGCCAGGCGCGCCGCTTCCGCCGCTGCCTCCCGCAGGCGATCCGCCGACTCCGAGCCTTGCACCCGGCGGCCGAGCACCGCCAGGCACTCGAGGACGGCCGGCTCCTCCAGCAGGTGCCGGACGCGAATCACGCACGCGTATCCGAACTGCAGCCGCAGCGGGAGTTGGGCGGGGGCGTCGAGTCCGAGCTCCCGGGCCAGGCTTTCAAGGGGGTGGTTCATCGTGGCTCCCGAAGTGACCGGACGGCGCAACGGCTTCGCCCAGGACCTGGACCATGCCGCGCGGGCCCGGCTCGACGCGGCACCGCAGGCCCGCCGCCTCGGCCGTGCGCCGGACGCCGTCGGGTGAGAGCCGAAGCTTGGCATAGCTGCCGACCCTCATCGACCAGGTGGCGCCGGTCCGCTCATGCAGGATGTCGTGCACCAGCACCCGCGTGCGGCGCACCTCGAGGCCGCAGGTGAGGATCCGGTCCGCATCGCTGCGAACCGGGATGAAGCGCAGCTCACCCTGCGGCAGCTGCCGATAGTCCCTGAAGCTGGCCACGAACCGTCCGCCCGGGCGCAGCGACCGGGCCACGTCCTGCATCAGGCGCTCGACCTGCCGCAGGCTGCGCAGGTGCGGCAAGGTGTCGCCCATGCACAGGATGAGATCGGCCGGCCGGCGCAGGTGTGCGGTGAACCGCAGCAGGTCGGCTTCGACGGCCTCGGCCGGCCATCCCGCCACCTGCGCGCGCAGTTCGGCCAGCAGCTGCGCCGAGCGGTCCAGCGCCAGCACTTCGAAGCCGGCGAGCGCCAGCGCCATGCTGTGCATGCCGAACCCGGCACCGAGGTCCACCGCGTAGCCCGGCCGGGCGAGGAACGGCGCCATGTCCTGCGCCCCCAGCGCGAGTGCCTGCTCGATGCCGCCGACCATCCATGGGTAGATCGGTGCCAGGTGCCTGGCGTAGTGGTCGTGAACGGTGTTCATGGCGCGATGCACCGGTGGTCAGGTGGCAGGCCGCAGCGGCAGCGTCGCCCCCGCGCTGCGGGCAGCGTCGCGGCCAGCGGCCCGCGCGAACAGCGTGCCGGCCGTGCGGGCGATCGGCCGGCGCAAGCGCTCCACCGCCTGCAGCAGCGTGAGGTGCAGCACGTCGCGCTGGGCATGGCTGCCGCCGAGGCCGTGCGCCGTCGCCGTCAGGCCGGCCAGCAGGGTGATCGCCAGCGTGTGGTCGCCGCGGCCGAAGGCCGCCAGCGCCTGGCAGGCCGGCAGGCCCAGCTGCCGCGTGGTGCGGCCGTGGCGGGTGGGCCGTCCGGCCGCCGCCGCCAGGGCACGCAGCAGCCGGCGCGCCCGCCCCTCGTCGCGCGCCCCCACGAAGGCGAGCATCGCGTGTACGTCGCTGAAGCTGCAGTAGCCGTCGTCGATGTGCGCCGCCCAGGCCTGGGCCAGCGCCGGCCAGCGCGCGCCGACGTCGACGCCGCGCAGCGCCATGCGCCAGAGCAGGGCCGAGGCGTCGATCAGGTCCGCGAGCTCGCCGCTGCGCACCGCCGGGATCCCCTCGTCGTACAGGGCGAGGGCCTGCGCGGCCTCGCCCAACGCCAGGTGGAAGAGCGCCATGTGCCAGGTGCAGTGGGCGGCGACCACCGCGCTGGTGCGCCACACCGGGGCGTGCTCGGCCATCCAGCGCAGCCCGTCGGCGGCGCGGCCGGTGCCGTCGAACACGTGGGCCATCACGTGGTGGGCCCGGGCATCGGCCGGATGCAGTGCCAGGGCAGCGCGGGCCTCGCGTTCGGCGGCAGCGCAGTCGCCGCGCTCGACGAGGCCGAACGCATGCATGGCCCGCAGGGCATGCTGGCCGGGCCGCGTGCTGCCCGCCCAGGCCGGCAGCACCCGCGCCACTCGGTCGAGCAGCTGGTCCTGGTCGCCGCCGAGGTAGTCGAGGGAGTGCGCCACCTGCAGCGCCAGCAGGTCGTGCGGATCGTCGTGCAGCACCCGGTCGAGCAGGTCCTGCGCGCGCCGGTGGTCGTCGGCCAGCACGGCGCCGATCGCCTCGAGATGAAGCCGCTCGCGTCGCGAACCGGTGGGCAGCTGCATCGCCCGGGCGTAGGGCGCGGCGGCCCGGCGGACGCGCCGCGGGTCGCGGCTCAGCAGCAGCAGCCAGGCCTGCGTCGCGTGCGCCATCACGAACGCGGGGGCGGCGCGCACGGCGCGCGCCAGCAGCTCGTCGACCCCGCCGCGCCAGGCGCGGAAGGCGCAGAGCGCGCGCTCGTAGTGCAGCAGCGCCTCGGACGTGGCGCCGCTCGGCCACTGGCCCGGGGCCTGCCGGCTGTCGATGGCCAGGCTCACCATCGGATCGCCTCCGGCCCCCCGGCGCGCGCGGCGCACCGGGCCGCCGCGGCGGAGGGCGTGAAACCTGCCTGCATGTCGATCTCTCCTGTGCCGGGATGCGGACCCGTGCCGGGCCCGTTGCCGGCGCCGTTGGTGGCCGCGGCCGTCAGGCCACGGTGATGACGACCTCGGCGTACTCGCTGGGCACGACCAGGCCACGGCCGCCCCCGACGTCCAGTTCGTCCAGCAGCGCGCTGATGTCGCGTGCCAGCGCCTGCTGGCCGGCCGCGTCCAGCGCGCCGAAGGCCTTGTGGGTGGGGCCGTAGTACTCGCGGAAGACGGCCAGGAAATGCGCGGCCGACTGGTAGCGGAACGCGAAGTGCCTGCGTTCGATGCGCAGTTCACGCGCGCGCGGACCGAACAGCGCGGTCAGGTGCGACTCGCTGCCCCACAGCGCCGGCGAGCGCACGCCGGCCGGCGGCGCGACGTGGGCACCGATGATCTTGAACAGGCGGCCGATGAAACCTTCCGGGGTCCAGTTGGCCATGCCGATGCGGCCACCGGAACGTGTCACGCGCAGCATCTCGCGCGCGGCGGTGGCCTGGTCGGGCGCGAACATCACGCCGAAGGTCGACAGCACCACGTCGAAGCGGCCGGCCTCGTAGGGCAGCGCTTCGGCGTCGGCGACCTCGAAGCGCACGTTCGCCAGGCCTTCGGCCTCGGCCCGCCGCCGCCCCTTGTCGAGCAGGGCGGGCACGTAGTCGGTCGAGGTCACGTCGGCGAAGCGGCGTGCCGCGGCCAGCGTGGCATTGCCGTTGCCCGCGGCAATATCGAGCACCCGCTCGCCGGCGCGCAGGTCGGCGGCCTCGGCGAGGGTCTCGCCGACAATCTGCAGTGTCGTGCCGACGACGGCATAGTCGCCGCTGCCCCAGGTGGCCTGCTGGCGCTGCTTGATCGCGGCATAGTCCGGCGCGACGGCCGGGGCGGAGGAGGTGGGAGCCATGGTGGATTCCTTGCGGGTCGATGGGGACCGACGGGTCCGTCGGCGGTGTGGCCATGATTCCCGCGCGCGCCCGGCGGCGCTTCGCCCCGCGTCGCCCGACCTTGCTCGTGCGTCCGCCCACCCGCCGCAGGCGGCCCGATGAACGTGGCGGATCCGCTGTCCGACGTGCTGCGCAGCGTGCGGCTGCGCGGCTCGGTCTTCTTCCATGTCAGCTGCCGCGACGAGTGGGCGGCTCAGGCCCCGTCGTCGAAGGTGATGGGGCCGGCGGTGATGCCGGGCGCCGAGCACGTGATCGAGTACCACATGATCGTCAAGGGCGAAGGCTGGGTCGCCGTCGACGGCGAGCCGCCGCTGCGCCTGCGCGAGGGCGACATCGTCATGCTGCCGCACGGCGACGAGCACGTGGTCTCCAGCGCGCCCGGGGTGACGCCGGCCGATGAACGCGGCGACTGGCTCGTGCGCATGCGCGACGACCCCAAGCCCATTCCCGTCACCTACCGCGGCGGCATGTTCGAGGCCGGCCGGGGGCTCCCGCCCGACGAGGCGACGGCCGTCATCGTGTGCGGCTTCATCGCCGTGGACCTGAAGCCCTTCAACCCGCTGATCGAGGCGCTGCCGCGGCTGCTGCACCTGCCGGCCGAGGGCGTAGGGGCCTGGGTGGCGCCGATGCTGGAACACGCGGCTGCGGAAACCGGCGCCCGCCGCGCCGGCAGCGCCGCACTGCTGCAGCGGGTCAGCGAGATGGTGTTCGTCGACGGCGCGCGCCGCTACCTGGACTCGCTGCCCGCGCAGTCACGCGGCTGGCTGAGCGCGCTGCGCGACCGGCAGGTGGGGCGTGCGATCGCGCTGATGCACGGCGACCCGGCCGCGCCCTGGACGCTGGACGACCTGGGGCGCCGGGTCGGGCTGTCCCGCTCGGCGCTGCACGAGCGATTCGTCGCGCTGATCGGCATGCCGCCGATGCAGTACCTGACCAGCTGGCGCATGCAGTGCGGCGCGCGGCTGCTGCGCGAGAGCCATCTCAGCGTGGCAGCGGTGGCGCTGGAGATCGGCTACGACTCGGAGGCCGCGTTCTCGCGCGCGTTCAAGCGCGCCACCGGGCTGCCGCCGGCCACGTGGCGGCGCGGCCAGGCCGGCGCAGCCACACCGTCGGGCGCGGCCGGGCTCAGCGCGAGCGGCGCCGCGACGGAGCCGGATCGAAGCGGAACCGGGGCGAATCCTGCAGCCTCTGGACGATGAAGTCGATGAAGGTGCGCACGCGCCGCGGCAGGTTCCTGCGCTGCGCGAAGTAGAGGTGGAAGCCGACTTCCGGCCCCGGATGCGCCTCGAGCAGGGGCACGAGCCGGCCGGAGCGCACTTCGTCGGCGCCGGTCAGGCCGTCGATCAGACCGATGCCGACGCCGGCCAGCACGGCATCGAGTTCGACCTCCGAATCGTTCGCGCAGAACACCACCGGCAGGTCGATGCGCCGCATCTCGCCGTCGACGAGCAGCTGGCAAGGTGCGAGGCGCCCGGTCGTGGCGAGGCGAAAGCCGGTGCAGCGGTGCCGGGCCAGCGCGGCCACGTCGGCGGGCCGGCCGTGCCGCGACAGGTACGCCGGTGAGGCGCACAGGCGCTGCTCCACCGAGAACAGCCGGCGCGAGATGACCTGCCCGGTCGGGGCCGACCCGCCGCGGAAGCCGACGTCGATCTGTGCCGCGACGATGTCGGTGTAGTCGTCCTCGATGCGCAGGTCGAGCTGCACCTGCGGGTGCAGGGTCGAGAACTCGGCCAGCGGCGCCAGCAGGGCCTTGCGGGCGAAGCGCGGCGCGGTGATCCGCAGGGGCCCCTCGATCGCTTCGGTGCTGGCGCGCGCGCGGCCGACGGCCGCATCGATCGCGTCGAGCCCGGGCCGCACCGATTCGAGGAAGGCCAGGCCGTCGGTCGTCAGGCTGCTGCGCCGCGTGGTGCGATGGAACAGGCGCACGCCCAGGTGTTGCTCGAGTTGGCGGATCGCCTTGCTGACCGCCTGCGGCGTGATGGCCCGCGCGAGCGCCACGCGCTGGAAGCTGCCGGCCGCGGCGGCGTCGACGAAGAGCGTGATGGCGCGCAAGGTGTCCATGGCGGCAGGGTCGCATTCACAACCGTTGGTTGGTACTGAAACCGGATCGTAGGCCTACATGGATGTCAATCGCGGGCCTAGATTCACCGCGTGGGGACTGCTCGAGTCCTTCGTGGAGAACAACATGCACAGCTCGACGACGATCCATCCGACCGCAGCACGCCTGCCGTCGCGCCTGCGGTTCCCGGCACGCGAACCCATCACCTGGCTGACCGCTGCCTGGCAACGCTGGCAGACCCGTCGCGCCGCCGTCGCCCTGCGCCGCCGCGCGCTGGACCTCGTGGCCACGCACCCCAGCCTGGCAGCCGACCTGGCGGCCGCAGCCGGCTGCACGCTCGACGATCTCGCGAGCTGACGGACCGGGCCGGCGCGATGCCTGCGCGAGGGTGGAAGTCAGCGCACCAGCGCGGCCCGCGCCGCGGCCTCGACGGCCAGGTTCAGGGCGCGCAGCACCTCGGCCTCGAGGCGCCAGTGCTGCCAGTGCAGCGGCACGTCCAGCACCTGGCCGGGTGCCAGCTCGACCAGGTCGCCGCCGGCCAGCAGCGGCGCGACCAGCGCCTCCGGGTTCATGCCCCAGGCCAGGCCATGCAGTGCCGCGTGCACGAAGCCGTGCGTGCTCGGCACGCGGTGACGCGGCGGCACCGGCGGCTTGCGCAGCAGGCGGCGCAGGAAGCGCTCCTGCAGCCGGTCCTTCTCGTTGAACACCGCGCAGGGCGCGGCCGCCAGCGCGGACTCCTCCAGGCCACGCGGGAACCAGCGCGCCACGAAGGCCGGGCTGGCCACGGCGCGGTAGCGCATCGCACCGAGCCGGCGCACCGCGCAGCCCTGCACCGGCTGCGGCTCGGCCGTCACCGCGGCGATCACCCGGCCCTGGCGCAGCAGCTCGTGGGAATGGTCCTGGTCCTCCACCTGCAGCTCGAAGCCGACCGGGTGCACGCGCTGCACCTGCGCCAGCGCGGGCACGAACCAGGTCGCCAGCGAGTCGGCGTTGACGGCCAGCGCCAGCGGCAGCGCGGCCGCCGCGGCGCCGCGCGGGCGGCCCTCCGCTGCGGCCAGCCCGAACGGCGCCAGCGCCTGGGCCTCCAGCAGGGCGACCTGCTGCGCGTGGCGCTGCAGCGACTCGCCCGCCTCGGTGGCGACGCAGGGCGCACCACGCCGGATCAACACCCGGCCGAGGCGCTCCTCCAGCGCCTTGATGCGCTGGCTCACCGCCGAGGGCGTGACGTGCAGTGCACGCGCGGCGGCTTCGAAGCTGCCCTCGCGCAGCACGGCGGCGAAGGCGGCGAGCTGGCGGGAATCGAGCTGCATCAGTTCTGCTAATCCAGGATGAGAAAGTTTAGCTGGATCGATCCGGGGTACGGGCCGACACTGGCGTCATGTCCTTCGCCCTTCCCTTCGCCAGCGGCTTCGCCAGCTCGGCGGCGCTGATCGTGGCCATCGGCGCGCAGAACGCCTTCGTGCTGCGCCAGGGCCTGGCGCGTGCGCACGTGCTGCCGGTGGTGCTGCTGTGCGCCGCCTCCGATGCGCTGCTGATCACGCTCGGCCTGCTCGGCCTCGGCACGCTGGTGCAGGCGCACCCGTCCGCCCTGGAACTGGCGCGCTGGGGCGGCGCGGCCTTCCTGATCGCCTACGGCGCGGCGGCGGCCCGGCGGGCCGCATCGCCGCACACGCTGCAGGCGGGCGGCCGCGCCACCACCGACCTGCGCGCCGCCGTGGCCGCCTGCCTCGCCTTCACCTACCTGAACCCGCACTGCTGGCTCGACACGGTGGTGCTGCTCGGCGCCATCGGCGCACAGCAGCCTGCCGATGCTCGCGCCAGCTTCGGCTTCGGCGCGGTGCTGGCCAGCGCAGTCTGGTTCGCGGCGCTCGGCTACGGCGCCCGACTGCTGGCGCCGCTGTTCGCGCGCCCGCTGGCCTGGCGCCTGCTGGACGGCGCCATCGCGCTGGTGATGTGGGGCATCGCGGCGGCGCTGCTGGCCGGCGCCTGACCCCCCCGGGACGCGGGGCACGGCCCGTTGACTTCCGGTTTCGCGCGGCAGAGAGTGGTCTGCGCCGGCCGGTCTCGATCGGCCGGGCCGCATCTCACTGCGCCGTGCCGGGGAGGGAGCCATGGGTCGGATCCGCATGCTGCACCGCCTTGCCGCCCTGCTCGTCCTGGCCGCACTGGCGGCCTGCGGCGGGGGCCCGGCCGACGACGACGAGCAGGAAGCCGCGCCCGCGCCGGTCTCGGCCGACGGCCGCACCCCGCGCACGACGGTCGACGCGGCGATCGCCGCCGCCCGCGACGCCGGCGAGATCGACGCTCAGACCGCCCTCGCCTACCGCGTGTTCGCGCTGGCCGGCGACGCACGCCTGCCGGAGCGCTTCCGCCCCGCCGCCGACGCCGCGGGCGAGCCGATCGACGAGGTCGACGGCAACGCGGTGATCGCCGATCTGCGCCTGGCCTGGGAGGGGCTGTCGGCGTCCATGCGGCAGCAGCTCGCGCCTTTCACCTTGCGGCCGTCCGCCGCCACCGGCTGGGCGGGCGCCGACGCCGGGCGCGTGCAGGCGGCCGCCGTCGCGCGGCCGGCCTGCGCCGCCAACGCGACCTGGGCCAGCCTGCCCGGGGCGGTGGCACGCGTGCGGGTGTGGTACGACAAGTCGCGCACCGCTGACCTGACTCAGGCGCAGGCCATCGTCGCCGCGTTCGACGCCACCATCTGGCCGACGCTGGTCACGGGGCTGGGCTTCAAGGCGCCGCTGTCCGATCTCGCGCTGGCCTGCGACGGCGGCGACAACCGGCTCGACGTCTACATCGTCGCCGGCTTCGGCTCGCGCGGCGCGACCTATCCCGAATCGGCCTCGACGCGCCAGAGCAGCAGCTTCATCGTCGTGCGCAGCGGGCTGGCGGCCGGGGTGCTGCAGTACACCCTCGCGCACCAGTTCATGCACGCGGTGATGTGGTCCTACCTGATGGCGGCGGACCAGCTGAGCTACGGCTGGATGCGCAACGCGCTGGCGAACTGGGCCGTCGAGGCGAGCTACCCGGGCAACGCGACGCTGCTGGCCGACGCCAGCTGCCACATGAACTCGAACTTCCTGTCCATCACCAGCCGCGCCGCCGGGTCGTGCGCGGCGAGCACGACACGCACCCGCGACTACGGTGCCTACCTGCTCTACCAGTTCATCGGCCGCACCATGGGCAACACCACCGTGCGACAGCTGCTCGCCGCGACGACGACGCAGCTCAGCGCGCTCGCCGCGATCGAGGCCGTGCTGCCGGGCGGGCGGCGCGCGCTGTGGCCGAAGTACGCCAAGGCGCTGTGGAACCAGCCGCCGGTGACGAACGCCGGAAGGCCGGCGTTCCGCAACTGGGACGGGCTGACCACGGTTGCGGTGCTGGCGCCGGACCACCCGACGACGGTGAACGCGAACCTGGGCGGCGTCGCCGAGGCCTCGACCGCGCTCGCCAGCTCGGTGGCCAACGTGTCGACGCGCTACTACCGCTTCACCTTCAGCGACGTGGCGACCCGCTCGCTGATGGTCCGCAACACCTTCTACCCGCCCTACAAGGCCGGCAAGGCCGTCTCGGTGCAGGCACTGTGGCGCGCGGCCGGTGGCAGCTGGGTGGAGGAGGACTGGACCGCGAAGGAGTGGATCGGCTTCTGCCGCGACGCCAAGGCGCAGCGGCTGGCCGAGCTGGTGGTGATCGTGGCCAGCGCCGACATCGGCAGCACGACGCAGGTGGTCGCCGCGACCGCGCCGACGGTCAAGCGCAACAACATCGGCTGCTGGGGCTTCAGCGGCAGCGCCCGGCGTACCGACATCCTCGGCTCCTGGTCGTCCGGCACCATCACCGCCACCTCGACGCTGCTGTTCGACTACAAGCCCAACGGCCTGGCCTCGCTGCAGTACAACGACGCGGCCACCGGCCGGCTGCGCGTGCCGATCGCCGCGCCGCTGTTCCGCCGCGCGGCCTGGACGCTGAGCGAGGCCTACACGGAAAGCGGCTGCAGCTACCTGCTCAACGCCTCGGCCACCGACACCTCGATCGTGCTCGGCGGGCTGGCCTTCGGCAGCATCGTGATCAACAACTTCGCCGAGTCGCTGCCGGCCAGCCTGCGCGTGCAGCAGCAGGGCGTGGTCGGCAGCCGGCGCGGCGCCTACAGCATCGACGCCGGCTCGCAGCGGTTCGGCCTGCTCGGCAGCGTGAGCGGGCCGCAGCCCGATTGCGGCACGCAGTACGCCTCGGC
Organism: Piscinibacter defluvii; assembly: GCF_004011805.1. Taxonomy (GTDB): domain Bacteria; phylum Pseudomonadota; class Gammaproteobacteria; order Burkholderiales; family Burkholderiaceae_C; genus Piscinibacter; species Piscinibacter defluvii. Next base: position 261,076 of record NZ_RCHJ01000014.1, on the reverse strand, counting down.
GCCCGGCATGTTCGCGCTGACCCACACCGAGCCGGCGCTGGCTCCGGTGATCGGCCTCGACGGACGCCTGAAGGGCAGCTGGGCCGCCAGCTCGAGCCCCGATTCGGTCGTCTTCAGCTGGGACCTGGCGCCGCTGCGCGAACCCTGACAGGCGGCGGGCGCCGGCTTCAGCGCCCGGCCAGCGCGTCCTGCAGCAGTTCCTCGACCCGGTCGAAGTGCTCCATGAAGCTGCCCGGCCCGCGGGCGTCGAGCATGCCCAGCGCGGTGCGGCAGGAGTTCTCCTCGTGCTGGATCCACAGGCCCCAGACCGCCAGCGCCTCGCGGTTGCGCGCCACCGTGTCGACCAGCGACTTGGCGTAGGCCGGGTCGATGCCCGGGGTCTTGTTGACGAAGCCCGGGTAGCTGCTGGTCATCGAGTCGAGCTTGCGGATCAGGTCGGCGACGGCCGGAGATTCCGCCAGATAGGCCTGAATCGCCTCGCGCATCTGCGCCATGCGGTCGAGCATCTTGCCGCGCTGCTCGATCATGCGCGCCGCGCCGCGCGTGCGGCCCGACTCGCCGAGCGCCTCGACGGCGGTCTTGCGCGCCAGGCGCAGCTCGACCAGCGCGTCGCGGATGTCCTTGCCGGCATCGTCGAGGGCGCCGGCCGCTTCCTCCAGGCCGAGGCTGGCCGTCTCGATGGCCTGCAGCATCGCCAGGTCCTCGAGCGAGTGCAGCCGCGCCGTGGCCTGCTCGAGCTGGGCCTTCAGCTCGGCCAGGCGCGAGGTGGAGATCTCGTCGATCAGTTGCCCGCCGATGAACTTGGCGGCCTCTTCGGCCACCGCCTTCCAGTCCTGCTTGACCACCTTGATGGCGACGCCGAGCACGCCCTTCAGGCGGTTCTTCATCACCTCGATGCGCTTCTTCTCGGCCTCCACGTCGGCCTTGGCCTTCTCGACCACCCGGCCCTGCGCGGCCACCTGCTTGCGCAGCTCGGCCTCGTCGAGGGCCGAGACGGCCTTGCGCAGGGCCGCCTCGCGCACCCCGAACTCGCGCAGGGCGTTGCGCACCGCGGCCTCGGCCTTCACGTAGGCCTCGGACTTGTTGCGCACGTAGTCGCCCGGGCGGCCCGTGCTGCGCTGCCCGACGGCGCCGCCCTGCTGCTCCATCGTCTTGACGTCGACGGCGCTCTGGTCGGCCAGCTTCTGCACCGCGTCGAGGTGGCCGCGCCATTGGCGCTCGAGCCCGGAGAGCCCGGCGAAGCGCTGCTGCAGCGCGGCACCGTCGCGGTTCAGCTGGCCGCCGAGGGAGGAGTTCGAGCGGTTCAGCGGCCCGCTGCCGTCGGCGGCCATCAGCGCCATCAGCGTGTCGATGCGCGGGCCGGTCACCGGCGTGCCGAGCGTCTGCTCGACGATCTGTGCGCCGCCGAGCTCCAGCTGCGCCTGCGGCGCCTTGCGGCTTCCGGCGTCGGCGCCGGGCAGGGCTGCGGCGATCGCATCGGCCGCGCCGTTCATGCGCGCGGTCGGGCGCAGTCCGAGTTGGGCAATCAGGGACATGGACGTATCTCCTCTGGGGGTGCCACGCATTCCGGGCACCGGACCGGACAAGCTACGAGATCAACCGGCGGACGGACGCGCCCGGAGTGTCATTTCCCGATCGTCACCCACTGCACCTCGAGCCAGTTGTCGGCCCGGTGCACCGCCGTGACGTTGCTGCGCGCCGCCCAGGGGATCACCTGGCGGTGCAGCGGGATCACGTGCACGCCCTCCTTGTACTCGCGCAGCGCGGCCTTCACCAGCTCCTCGCGCTTCTTCGGGTCGCCTTCGGTGCTGGAGGCGGCCGCGAGCGCATCGAACTTGTCGTTCTTCACGCCGCCGAAGTTCCAGTAGCCCACGCCCTTCTCTCCGCGGTTGCGCAGCACCGGGGTGAAGGTGGTCTCGGCGTCGGTGATGGCGCCGCCCCAGCCGAGCATGTACATGCTGGTGTCCTGCTTCTCGATCTTCGGGAAGTAGGTCGCGCGCGGCATGCCGTTGACCCGCACCTTGACCTTCAGCTGCGCCCACATGCCGGCCAGCGCAATGCAGATCTCCTCGTCGTTGATGTAGCGGTTGTTCGGGCAGTCGAGCGTCACCTCGAAACCGTCGGCGAAGCCGGCCTCGGCCATCAGCTTGCGCGCCAGCGCCAGGTCGTAGGGCAGGCGCTTCTCGATCTCGGCGTCGTTGTAGGCCCCCAGCGGCGAGGGCGTCAGCCCGCCGGTGGGCACCGACAAGCCGTTCATCAGCTTGGTGCGCAGCGTCTCGATGTCCACCGCGTGGTAGAGCGCCTTGCGCACGCGCTCGTCCTTGAACGGGTTCCGGTCGCCGGGCACGCTGCCGTACAGCAGCTTGTCGCGGAACTGGTCCATGCCGATGAAGACGATGCGGTTCTCCGGCCCGTCGATGATCTTCACGCCGGCGGTGTTGCGCAGGCGCGGCACGTCGCGCGGGGCCGGGTCGAGCACGAAGTCGATCTCGCCGGAGACGAGTGCGGCCAGGCGCGTGGCGTCGTTGGCGATCGGCGTGAACACGATCTCCTGCACGTTGCCTTCGAACTTGCCCCACCAGGCGGGGTTGCGCTTGTAGACCGTCTTCACGCCGGGCTGCCGGCTCACCAGCATGTAGGGCCCGGTGCCGTTGGCATTCAGCGAGGCGTGGCTCTCCTCCTTGTTCTTGAAGTCGAGCGGCCGGGTCACCTTGTTCTTCTCGCACCAGGCCTTGCTGAGGATGAACAGGGTCTCGAGGTGCTGCAGGAAGATCGGGTTCGGCGCGGCGAGCTGGAACTCGACCGTCAGCGGGTCGACCGCCCTGGGCGTGCCCACCGCGCGTGCGTAGGCGTTGATCAGCGAGGTGTCCTGCGTGGCGCGACCGATCGAGAACACCACGTCGTCGGCGGTGAACGGCGTGCCGTCGTGGAACTTGACGTTCGGCCGCAGCTTGAAGCGCCACAGCGTCGGCGAGACCTGCTGCCACTCGGTGGCCAGTGCCGGGCCGATGCCCAGCTGCTTGTCGCGGTTGACGAGCTTCTCGTAGACCTGCGCATTCATCGAGTTGGTCAGCAGTTCGTTCTGCGAATGCGGGTCCATGGTCTGGGCGTCGCCCTGGCTGGCCCAGCGCAGCGTCTGGGCCGAGGCGGGCAGCGCCACCGCCAGCGCGGCGGCCAGCAGGGCCGAGGCGAGGAACTTGGTCATGCAGCTCACTCCGTGGATGCGAAGAGAGCCGCAGTGTAGTGAGATGGCTATGCCGCGGCCGGATACCCTTCCTCGGCCAGCGCCGCACGCACCTGCTCGGGCGGCGCGACGGTCTCGATCTGCACCTTGTGACTCGGCAGGTCGGCCTGCACACGCGCCTGCGCGTCGAGCTTCTGCACCGTGCTGGTGACGGTGCGCACGCAGTGGCCGCAGGTCATGTCGGGAAGGGTCAGTTCGATCATCGGAAACTCCTGGGGGAACGATGGCCACAGTCTGGCCCCTGACACCGTGGCAAGGTCAAGCACGCCGGTCAATCTCGCCGTGCTTGACTCTGACATGATGTCAAGGTCTACGCTGCGCGCATGGATACGACCACCACCTTGTCCCTGCCCGTCGAGGGCATGACCTGCGCCTCGTGCGTCGGCCGCGTCGAACGGGCGCTGAAGAAGGTGCCCGGCGTGGCCGCGGCCCAGGTGAACCTGGCCACCGAGTCGGCCGCACTCGAGCTGGACGGCCGCGTCGACCCGGCCACACTGGTGCAGGCGGTGCAGCGCGCCGGCTACGCCGTGCCCGAGGAGACGCTCGAACTCGCCATCGACGGCATGACCTGCGCCAGCTGCGTCGGCCGGGTCGAGCGGGCGCTGCGCGGCGTGCCCGGCGTGCTGGCCGCCACGGTGAACCTGGCCACCGAGCGCGCCTCGGTCACGCGGGCGCGCGGCGCGGCCGACAGCGCCGCGCTGCTGGCTGCGGTCCAGCGCGCCGGCTACACCGCCCACCCGCTGCACGCCGAGGCGCCGCCCGCTGCGCCGAAACACGGCGACGGCTGGAAGGTGCTGCTGGCCGGCGCGCTCTCGCTGCCGCTGACCATCCCGATGCTCGGCGACCTGCTCGGCCGCCACTGGATGCTCGACCCGCTGCTGCAATGGCTGCTCGCCACGCCGGTGCAGTTCTGGCTCGGCGCGCGCTTCTACCGGGCCGGCTGGGCCGCGCTGCGCGCCGGCACCGGCAACATGGACCTGCTGGTGGCGCTGGGCACCAGCGCCGCCTACGGCCTGAGCCTCTACCTCTGGCTGCGCGACCCCGAGGTGATGGCGCACCTGTACTTCGAATCCGCCGCGGTGGTGATCACGCTGGTGTTGTTCGGCAAGTGGCTGGAGGCACGCGCCAAGCGCCAGACCACCGAGGCGATCCGCGCGCTCGAGGCGCTGCGCCCGGCCAGCGCGCGGGTGCGGCGCGACGGGGTGGACAGCGAGATCCCGCTGGCCGAGCTGCAGGTCGGCGACCTGGTCGTGGTGCGCGCCGGCGAGCGGCTGCCGGCCGACGGCCGGGTCGAGGACGGCCGCAGCCATGTCGACGAATCGCTGCTGACCGGCGAGAGCCTGCCGGTGGCCAAGCAGGCGGGCGACCGCGTCACCGGCGGCGCGGTCAACGCCGAGGGCCTGCTGCTGGTGCGCACCACGGCGGTGGGTGCCGAGTCCACGCTGGCGCGCATCGTGCGGCTGGTCGAGTCGGCGCAGGCGAAGAAGGCGCCGATCCAGCGCCTGGTCGACCGCGTCAGCGCCGTGTTCGTGCCGGCGGTGATGCTCGCCGCGCTGCTCACGCTGCTCGGCTGGGGCCTGGCCACCGGCGACTGGAGCCACGGCCTGCTGAACGCGGTGGCGGTGCTGGTGATCGCCTGCCCCTGTGCGCTCGGCCTGGCCACCCCGGCGGCGATCATGGTGGGCACCGGCACCGCGGCGCGCCACGGCATCCTGATCAAGGACGCCGAGGCGCTCGAGCTGGCGCATGCGGTGACGACGGTCGCCTTCGACAAGACCGGCACGCTGACCGAGGGCAAGCCGCGCCTGGTGGCCGCCGAGCCGGCGCCGGGCAGCGGGCTGTCGCCCGACGCCCTGCTGGCGCTGGCGGCGGCGCTGCAGGCCGGCAGCGAGCACCCCCTGGCCGCCGCGCTGCGTGCCGCGGCCGGCGGCCCGCTGCCGTCGGCGCAGGACCTGCGCGCCCTGCCCGGCCGCGGCGTGGCCGGCACGCTGGACGGCCGCGCGCTGCAGCTCGGCAGCACGCGGCTGATGGACGAGCTCGGCGCCGCGCGCGGCCCGCTGGAGGCGCGCGCGCGGGCGCTGCAGTCAGAGGGGCGCAGCGTCTCGTGGCTCGCCGAGGCGGGCCCCGCGCCGCGCGTGCTGGGGTTGTTCGCCTTCGGCGACACGCTCAAGCCGGGCGCGCGCGAGGCGCTCGCGGCGCTCAAGGCGCTGGGCGTGCGCACGCTGATGATCAGCGGCGACAACGCCGGCAGCGCCCAGGCGATCGCCCGCCAGCTCGGACTGGACCACGTTCGCGAGGTGCGTGCCGAGGTGCTGCCGGGGCAGAAGGCCGAGATCGTCGCCGCGCTGCGCGCCGAGGCGGGCGACGGCAAGGTGGCGATGGTGGGCGACGGCATCAACGACGCACCGGCGCTGGCCGCGGCCGACGTGGGCATCGCGATGGCCGGCGAGCAGGGCGGCACGGACGCCGCCATGCAGGCCGCCGGCATCACGCTGCTGCGCGGCGACCCGGCGCTGGTGGCGCAGGCGATCGCGCTGTCGCGCCGCACCTCGGCCAAGATCCGGCAGAACCTGTTCTGGGCCTTCGCCTACAACGTGGTCGGCATCCCGCTGGCGGCCTTCGGCCTGCTCAGCCCGGTGGTGGCGGGCGCGGCGATGGCGATGTCCAGCGTCAGCGTGGTCACCAACGCGCTGCTGCTCAAGCGATGGAAGCCCCGGCCGTGACCATCGCGCCGGCCGCGCAGACTCCTAGCCCCTGCCGACCCGGCGCAGCACCTCGGGGCCGGCCCAGAGCTCGTCGAGGTGCGGGAACTTCCACTGCGCGTTGCTCTCGCGCCCGGCGATCGCGTCGTGGCAGCCCGGCGCGGCGAGATCGACCAGCTCGACGGCGATCGGCATGTTCGAGCGCGTCGAGAAGAACAGCTTGACCTTGGGCGCCACCAGCGAGCGTTCACCCTGCTCGACCACCACGCCGAGCTTGCCCGAGCGCATGCGCACCAGGGAGCCGATCGGGTAGATGCCCAGGCTCTTGACGAAGGCCTGGAAGATGTCGGCGTCGAATTGGCCCTGCCAGGACGCCATCTTGGCGATCGACTCGGCCGGGTCCCAGCCGCTCTTGTACGGGCGATTGGAGGTGATCGCGTCGTAGACGTCGCACACCGCCCCCATGCGCGCCACGCGCGTCAGTGCGTCGCCGCTGAGCCGGTCGGGGTAGCCGTTGCCGTCGGGCCGCTCGTGGTGGTGCAGGCACACGTCCAGCGTGATCGCGCCCACCGCCTTGCCCTCGGCCAGCAGGTCCGCACCCGCGCGCGGGTGCCCCTTCATGATCTCGTACTCGGCATCGGTCAGCTTGCCCGGCTTGTTGAGCACCTCCAGCGGCATGGCCGCCTTGCCCATGTCGTGCAGCATGCCCGCCAGGCCGATCTCGCGTGCCTGGCTCTCGTCCAGGCCGAGCTGGCGGCCCAGCGCGATCATCAGCGCGCACACCGCCATCGAGTGCATGTAGGTGTAGTCGTCGTGTGTCTTCAGGCGTGCCAGGCTGACGAAGGCCCCCGGGTTGCGCCACACCGAGCTGGCGATCTCGTCCACCAGCGGCAGGCACTTCTCGGTGTCCAGCGCATTGCCCATGCGGGCCTCGGCGAACATCGAGCTGAGCGCCTGGCGCGACTGGTTCACCAGCGCGGTGGCGCGCTGCAGCTCGCCGGCCAGCGTGTCGGCGGCCGGCGCCGCCGCGGCGGGCTCGGCCTCGCGGGCCGGCACGGACGGGGCCGGCGCGGCGGCACGCGCGTCGCGCCGCGGCGCCACGCCGGGCGGTTCGGGGACGTCCAGCCCCTTGGAAACGTCGATCCAGACCTCGCGCACCGTGCTGGCGCGCAGCTTGCGCAGATCCTCGGGATCACGCAGCACGAACTTGGTCTTCCAGAACGGGTGCTCCAGCCATGCACCGCACATGGCGTGCAGGTGCATGCCCAGGCGCACGTCCTGGACTTCGATCTTCTTGAGCATGGACGCCGAGGATTGGAGGTTTCCCCGGCGTTATCGGCCAAGCCCTGGCCGACTTGACCCGCCGATCAGCGGAAGCGGGACTCCGGCACGGTCTTCAGGTCGCTCGGCAGCGAGGCCAGGTAGCCGGCCATCTTCTTCAGCTCGGCGTGGCTGAACGGCTTGGCCATGCCGGCCATGATCGCGTTGCCGCGGCCGACCTGCGGGTTGCCTTCGGTCTGGTAGGCCTTCAGCGCGACGTACAGGTAGTCGGCGTGCTGGCCGGCCAGCTTGGGGTAGCTCGGGTCGATCGGCTTGCTGTAGTTGTCGCCGTGGCAGGAGGCGCAGTTGCCCTTGGTCAGCAGCGCGGCCACCTCGGCCGGCGGCGTGGCGCCCGAGGCGGCGGCACCCGACGGACCGGCATTGGCCGCGTAGAACGCCGCCAGGTCGGCCATGTCCTGGTCGGACAGCGACACCGCGATCGCGCGCATCGACGGGTGCTTGCGCTCGCCCTTCTTGTAGGCGTTCAGCGCCGCGACGATGTACTTGTCGCTCTGGCCCGAGATCATCGGCACCTTGTGGATCTCCGGGAAGCTCGCCTGGTAGCCGGGGATGCCGTGGCAGCCGATGCACATCGCCGCCTTCTTCTTGCCGGCCTCGGCGTCCTGGGCATGGGCGGCGGCAGCGAAGCCGGTCGCGAGGGTCAGAGCGATCAGGGCGGAAAGCGGCGTCTTCATGGTCGTGGCGGGCTGTGCTTGTCTCGGGCGCGGCGGATTATAGGGGGGCCCTTATACTGGCCTGAACACGTGTCAAGTCCGTCCCCGATGAAGTTCCAAGGCTCCTCCAACTACGTCGCGACCACGGACCTGATGCTGGCCGTCAACGCTGCCATCACACTCAAGCGCCCGCTGCTCGTCAAGGGCGAACCCGGCACCGGCAAGACCATGCTCGCCGAGGAAGTGGCCACGGCGCTCGGCCTGCCGCTGCTGCAGTGGCACGTCAAGAGCACCACCAAGGCGCAGCAGGGCCTGTACGAGTACGACGCGGTGAGCCGGCTGCGCGATTCGCAGCTCGGCGACGAGAAGGTCAAGGACATCCACAACTACATCGTCAAGGGTGTGCTGTGGCAGGCCTTCGCGGCCGAGCAGCCGGTGGCGCTGCTGATCGACGAGATCGACAAGGCCGACATCGAGTTCCCGAACGACCTGCTGCGTGAGCTCGACCGGATGGAGTTCTACGTCTACGAGACGCGCGAGCTGGTGCGCGCCCGGCACCGTCCGCTGGTGTTCATCACCTCGAACAACGAGAAGGAGCTGCCGGACGCCTTCCTGCGCCGCTGCTTCTTCCACTACATCAGGTTCCCCGACGCCGACACCATGAAGTCCATCGTCGGCGTGCACTTCCCGACGTTGAAGAAGGAACTGCTGGCCACCGCGCTGAAGAACTTCTACGACGTGCGCAACCTGCCCGGCCTGAAGAAGAAGCCGTCGACCTCGGAGCTGCTGGACTGGCTCAAGCTGCTGGTGGCCGAGGACATCCCGCTCGAGGCGCTGCAGAGCAAGGACGACAAGGTGGCCGTGCCGCCGCTGGTGGGCGCGCTGCTGAAGAACGAGCAGGACGTCTCGCTGTTCGAGAAGCTGGTGTTCATGCAGAGGCACAACCGCTGATGCAGCCGGTCGGCCCGGTCATCCTCGAACGGGCGCCGGTGCGGCTGGTCCCGCTGGGGCTGGAACACGAAGAGGGCCTGAAGACGGCCGCCGCCGACGGCGCGCTCTGGAACCTGCGCTTCACGTCCGTGCCCGAGCCCGAGGCCACCCGCGCCTACATCGAGACGGCGCTGCAGGGCCGCGCGCAGGGCCACCGCTTCGCCTTCGCGGTGCTCGACGCCGCCACCGGCGCGGTGATCGGCTGCACCAGCTACCACGACATCGTGCCGGCGGTGGAGCGGCTCGAGATCGGCTGGACCTGGTACGCCGCGAGCCGCCAGCGCAGCGCCGTCAACACCACCTGCAAGCTGCTGCTGATGCAGCACGCCTTCGAGACGCTCGGCGCGCAGCTGGTTGGCTGGCGCACCGACAACTACAACTTCGCCAGCCAGCGCGCGATCGAGCGGCTCGGCGCGCGCAAGGACGGCGTGCTGCGCCACCACGCGCTGCGGCGCGACGGCACGGTGCGCGACACGGTCATGTACAGCCTGGCGGCCGGCGAGTGGCCGGAGGTCAAGGCACACCTGCTGTGGCAGCTCGAGCGGCCGCGCTGAAACCGGGAGCGTTCATGGCGAAGAAGAAGAATGCCATCACCGTCGAGGACCTGTGGAAGTTCGACCGCGTCGGGGCGATCTCGCTCTCGCCCGAGGGCGCACAGGCGGTCTGCTCGGTGGGCAGCTACTCGATGGAGGAGAACAAGGGCGCCTCGGCGCTGTGGCTGCTGTCCACCTTCGGCGGCGGCCCGCGCCGGCTGACCCAGTGCGGCGAGAAGGACGGCGCGCCGGCTTGGTCGCCCACCGGCGAGCGCATCGCGTTCCTGGCGCGCCGCGAGCAGCAGGGCAGCAAGGACGAGAGCACGCAGCTCTACGTGATCGCGCCCGACGGCGGCGAGGCGCGCCGCATCAGCGACTTCGCGCCCGGCATCGAGGCGTTCAAGTGGTTCCCGGACGGCAGGCGCATCGCCTTCGCCGCCTGGGTCTGGCCCGAGCTGCGCGGCACGCGCGCGCAGGCCAAACGTGCCAAGGAATTCAAGGAGCGCAAGGAGACCGGCTACGCCACCGGCGAGGCCCAGTACCGCTACTGGGACCACCATGTGCCGATGGGCCGGGTCGCGCACCTGCACGTGCTGGACGTGGCCACCGGGCGCGTGACCGACCTGTTCGAGGGCACGCCCTACGAGCTGCCGCGCGCCGAGCTCGACGCGGCCGGCTTCGACGTCTCGCCCGACGGCCTGCATCTTGCCTTCGCCTTCGACCCGAACCCCGAGCAGCGGCTGGACCACTGCAAGGCATTGGGCGAGCTGAACCTGAAGACCGGCCGCGTGAACGTGCTGGCGCGTGATGCCGACTGGGACTTCGACGCCCCGCGCTACGGGCCGGACGGCTCGCAGATCGCCTTCACTGCGGCCCACCAGGGCAAGCGCCACACCATGCCGAGCCAGCTGGCGCTGCTGGACCGGCGCGCCCGCGGCAGCCGCTGGCAGGTGCTGAGCGCCGACTGGGACCACGCCGTGCACGCGCCGCTGCGCTGGAGCGCCGACGGCAGCGCCGTCTGCTTCACCGCCGAGGAACGCGCCCGCAACCACCTGTGGCGCTTCGACCTCGAGACGCGCCGCGCCAGCCGCATGGTCGAGGGCGGATGGGTGCAGCAGTTCGACCTGGCCGGCGACGTGGCGGTGACGGTGGCCGATGCGATGGACCACCCGGCGCGGGTGCACGCGCACCGCCCGGGCGAGCCGGCGCGCCGGCTCGAGCGCTTCAACGACACGCTGCTCGGCGCGCTGCGCCTGGGCACGCACGAGGAGGTGAACGTCGCCGGCGCGAACGGCGAGCCGGTGCAGATGTGGCTGGTCCACCCGCCCGGCTTCGACCCCAAGCGCAAGTACCCCGTGCTGCACGTGATCCACGGCGGACCGCACGCCGCCTCGGGCGACACCTTCCACTACCGCTGGAACCACCATGTGTTCGCGGCGCAGGGCTACGTGGTGGCGGCGATCAACTACCACGGCTCGAGCGGCTTCGGCTACGCCTTCCTCGACAGCATCACGCACCGCTGGGGCGAGCTCGAACTGCAGGACCTGGAAGGCGCCACCGACTGGCTGCTGAAGCAGCGCTGGGCCGACCGCCGGCGCGTGTTCGCCAGCGGCGGCAGCTACGGCGGCTACCTGGTCGCGTGGCTGAACGCGCATGCCAGGCCCGAGCGCTACCGCGCCTACGTCTGCCATGCCGGCTGCTTCGACTGGGTGGGCATGTTCGCCGAGGACGTCTACACCTGGTTCCCGCGCGAGCTCGGCGCCTCCTACTGGGACGACATGGCCAGGGTGCATGCGCAGAGCCCGCACGCCTTCGTGAAGTCCATGCAGACGCCCACGCTGGTGATTCACGGCGCGCTCGACTACCGCGTGCCCGACGCCCAGGGTCTGGCCTACTACAACACCCTCAAGGCCAAGGGCGTGGACGCCCGGCTGCTGTGGTTCCCCGACGAGAACCACTGGGTGCTCAAGCCGCGCAACTCGCGCCAGTGGTACGGCGAGTTCTTCGCCTGGTTGAAGCGGCACGATCCCGGGCCGAAGCGCTGAGTTTCGTCGGCGTGTATCCTCGGCGGCGGGAAGCGGTCCTGCCATGCTGATCAACTTCTTCTACGCGCTTCGCTCGGCCAAGCTGAAGGTCTCCGTCAAGGAGTACCTGACGCTGCTCGAGGCGCTGCAGGCCGGCGTGATCGACCAATCCGTCGACCAGTTCTACTTCCTCGCCCGCACCGCGCTGATCAAGGACGAGGCCCAGTACGACAAGTTCGACCGCGCCTTCGCCGCCTACTTCAAGGGCGTCGAGAGGGTGGCCGACTTCAGCCAGGACGTGCCGCTCGAGTGGCTGCGCAAGCAGCTCGAGCTCGAGCTCAGCCCGGAGGAGAAGGCGGCCATCGAGAAGATGGGCTGGGACGAGCTGATGGAGACGCTCAAGAAGCGCTTCGAGGAGCAGAAGGAGCGCCACGAGGGCGGCAGCAAGTGGATCGGCACCGGCGGCACCAGCCCCTTCGGCGCCTACGGCTACAACCCGCAGGGCATCCGCATCGGCCAGGACAAGGGCCGCAACAAGAGCGCGGTGAAGGTGTGGGACCAGCGCCAGTACAAGGACTACGACGACTCGCTCGAACTCGGCACGCGCAACATCAAGGTCGCGCTGCGCCGCTTGCGCCGCTTCGCGCGCGAGGGCTCCGAGGAGGAGCTGGATCTGGACGACACGATCCGCTCGACCGCCGCCAACGCCGGCTGGCTGGACATCAAGATGGTGCCCGAGCGGCACAACAAGGTGAAGGTGCTGCTGCTGATGGACGTGGGCGGCACGATGGACGAGCACATCCACCGCGTCGAGGAGCTGTTCAGCGCCGCCAAGAGCGAGTTCAAGCACCTCGAGTTCTACTACTTCCACAACTGCGTCTACGACTTCGTCTGGAAGAACAACCGGCGCCGCTACAGCGAGAAGACGCCGACCTGGGACGTGATCCGCAAGTACAACAAAGACTACAAGCTGGTGTTCGTCGGCGACGCGACGATGAGCCCGTACGAGATCCTGCAGCCCGGCGGCAGCGTCGAGTACAACAACGAGGAGCCGGGCGCCGAGTGGCTGCAGCGGCTCACGCAGGCCTTCCCCAAGTTCGCCTGGATCAACCCCGAGCCGCAGGGCGTGTGGGGCTACCGGCAGAGCATCGCGATCGTGCAGCAGCTGATGAACCAGCGCATGTTCCCGCTCACGCTGCAGGGCCTCGAAGGGGCGATGCGCCTGCTCGGCAAATGACGCCCGCCGCCGCGCGCCGCCTGCTCGGTGCGCTGGTGCTCGCGGCGCTGCAGGGCTGCGCGCTGCTGCCGGGCGGCGAGAAGCCGGCCGAGGCGGGCAGCGCGCCGGCGCAGCCGCTGTACCGCCTCGAGGTCGAGGCGCCCGACGAGCTGCGCGCGCTGCTGCTCGAGCACCTGGACCTGGCGCGCTTCCGCAATGCGCCGGCAACCGACGCCATCGACGACAACGAGCTGCGCCGCCTGGCCGCCGCCGCGCCCGCGCAGGCACGTGCGCTGCTCGAGACCGAAGGCCTGTTCGGCGCCACCGTGACGATCGCGCGCGAGGATCCGCCCGGCGCGCTGCCGCTGCTGCGCGTGACGGTGCAGCCCGGCGCGCAGGTGCGCGTGACGAGTGCCGAGCTGACGGCCCGCGGTGCGCTGCAGGATGCCGCACAGGCCGACCCGCAGGGCCCGGCCGCGGCGCAGCTCGCGGCGCTGCAGCACGACTGGCCGATGCCGCCGGGCACGCCGTTCCGCCAGGCCGACTGGTCGGCGGCCAAGAACGGCACGCTGGCGCGTGTGCGGGCGCAGGGCTACCCGGCCGCCGCCTGGGCCGGCACCCGCGCCCAGATCGACGTGCCGCGCCAGGCAGCGGCGCTGCAGCTCGAGCTCGACAGCGGGCCGCTGTTCACGCTCGGCCCGCTGGCCATCAGCGGCATCGAGCGCTACGACGAATCCGCGGTGCGTCACCTGGCCGGCTTCGGCCCCGGCACGCCGTACAGCGAGAAGACGCTGCTCGACTTCCAGGAGCGCCTGGGCAAGAGCGGCCTGTTCGAGGCCGCCACGGTCGACATCGACCCCGATCCGGCCCAGGCCGAGCAGACCCCGGTGCGCGTGCGCCTGCGCGAGCAGCCGCTGCAGCAGGCCACCACCGGCGTGGGCATCAGCGCCAACACCGGCCCGCGTGTCACGCTCGAGCACCTGCACCGCCGGCCGTTCGGGCTGGAGTGGATCGCGCGCAACAAGCTCGAGTACGGCTCGGACCTCAAGCGCTGGGAGGGCGAGCTGCTGTCCTGGCCGCTGGAGGGCCAGTACCGCAACCTGATCGCCGGCTCGTACGAGCGGCTGCGCTCGGGCGAGGAGCTGCGCACCGCCTCGAGCGCACGCATCGGCCGCACACTGGACACGCAGCGCCTGGAGCGGCTGTACTACGGCGAGCTGGTGCACGCGCGCCTGGACACGCTGGCCGGCAGCACGATCGCCGACGCGCTGTGGGCCAACTACCACTGGACCTTCCGCGAGGTGGACAGCGTGCTGCTGCCCACCGACGGCTACACGCTCGCGCTGCAGGCCGGTGCCGGCGAGGCGCGCGGCCGCAGGACCAGCGGCGTCACCGGCACGGCGCGCGACCAGGGTCCGTTCGCGCGGCTGTACGGCCGGCTGACCGTCTACAAGCCGCTCGGCGCCGCGTGGTACGGCGTGGTGCGCGCCGAGGCCGGCGAGCTGTTCGCGCGCGAGACGCTGGCCATTCCCGACCCGCTGCTGTTCCGTGCCGGCGGCGACGACTCGGTGCGCGGCTACGGCTACCGCGAGCTGGGGCCGACGGTGGACGGCGCGCTCGCCTCGGGCCGCGTGATGCTGACCGGCAGCGCCGAGGTCGCCCGGCCCCTGTCGGCGAAGCTGCCGTCGGTGTGGTGGGCGCTGTTCTTCGACGCCGGCAACGCGGCCAATACCTGGACCGCGCTGAAGCTGGCGCGCGGCTACGGCCTCGGCCTGCGCTGGCGCAGCCCGGTCGGCCCGCTGCGCATGGACCTCGCCTACGGCGAGGGACTGCGCCGGGTGCGGCTGCATGTCAGCGTGGGCATCGCGTTCTGACGCCGGCGCCGTGAACGCCCCCGCCACGCCCCCGCGTGCCCGCCTGCATGGCGTGCGCTGGCTGTTCACGCTGCTGCTCGTGCTGCCGCTGGCGGTCGCGGCCCTCGTCGCCTTGTCGCTGCGCAGCGAGGCGGGCACCGCCTGGCTACTGACGCTGGTGCCGGGGCTGCGGGTGACGGCGCCGCAGGGCACGCTGCTCGGGGACTTCGGCGCGCAGCGGGTCGAGATCGCATTGCCGCGCGGCGGCGCCGTGGTGATCGACGCGCTGCGCTGGCAGGGCCTCACGCTGGGCCATGGCAGCGGGGCCTGGCATGTGGCCGTCACGGTCGAGCGGCTCGAGGCCGCGCAGGTCGAGGTGCGGCCCGGCGCGAGCGACGGTGCGCCGCTGTCCGTGCCCGAGTCGCTGGCCTTGCCCTTCGAGCTGCGGGTCACCGCGCTGCGCGCCGGCCGCGTGAAGATCGTGCCGCTGGGCGACGAGCCGCTGCGCGACCTGCAGGCCGGACTGCACCTGGGCGCCGACGGCGGCGCGCTGCACCGGCTCGACGGGCTCTCGCTCGCCTACGGCACGCTGTCCGGCCAGGGTGGCGTGCGCCTGGCCAGCGCTGCACCGTTCGCCGTGCAGGCCGAGCTGGGCCTGCGCCAGGAGGGCGCGCTGGCCAACGCGCGCTGGCAGGCCTCGCTGCGCGCCGACGGCCCGCTCGCCGCGCTGCCGCTGGTGGCCACGCTGCGCGCCGAGCCCACCGCGCCGGGCACCGCCGCGCAATCGCTCGACCTGGACACCCAGCTGCGCCCGTTTGCCGCCTGGCCGCTGGGCGCGCTCGACGCCCGCGCGCAGGCGCTCGACCTGTCGGCCTTCGATGCGCGCCTGCCCCGCACCGCGCTGAGCGGCACCGCGCGGCTGGCCAGCGATGCGATGGACCGTCCGGCCCGCGTCGACCTGCGCCTGGCCAACGCCGCGGCCGGGCGCTGGAACGAGGCCCGCCTGCCGCTGCACGAGCTCCAGCTCGCGCTTCGCGCGCGGCCCGACGACCCGACCACGCTGGAGCTGTCGTCGCTCGAGGCCCGCCTCGGCAGCGCGGCGCAGCCGGCCGGGCGCGTGCAGGCCAGCGGCCGCTGGGCGCGCGACGGCTGGTCGCTCGACGCCCGGCTCGAGGAGGTGCTGCCGGCGCGCCTGGATGCCCGCGCGGCGGCGGTCCCGCTGTCCGGCCCGCTCGCGCTGCGCGGCGCGCCGCCGGGCGGCGCCTCCACCGAGCTCACGCTCACGGCCGAACTGGCCGGCCGCGCACCGCCGCGCCAGGGCAACACGGCGCTGGCGCTGACGCTCGACGCCCGCGCGCTGCGCGATGCGGCCGGTGACCGGCTCGAGCTGCGCACCGCGCGGGCCCGCGCCGGCGCTGCCTCGGCCACGCTGACCGGCAGCGCCGCCCGCAGCAGCGGCGCCGATGCGCCCTGGCGCCTGCAGGGCCAGGCCCGGCTCGAACGGTTCGACCCGCTGCCCTGGTGGTCCGGGCGCGAGGACTCACCCTGGCGCCGCGGCCCGCACCGCATCGACGCGAGCGGCGAGTTCGACCTGAGCCTGCCCGAGGCCGCGTTCGGCCGCGCGGCACTGGCGGACCGGCTGCTCGCGCTGCGCGGGCAGGCCACGCTGCAGCTGGCCGACAGCCTGCTCGCCGGCGTGCCGCTGCGCGGCCAGGCCCGCTGGCGCAACGCCGACGCGCAGACCGCAGCGGTGACGGCCGCGCTCGACTCGGGCCCCAACCGCGCCACGCTCGAGGGCCGCCTCACCGGGCGCGGCGGCGCGCAGGACCGATGGTCGCTGGTGCTCGATGCGCCGGCGCTGGCGGCCTTCGCCCCGGTCTGGGCGCTGCTGCGGCCGCCCGGCGGCGACGCTGCGCTGGCCGGCAGCCTGCAGGCCCGCGTGCAGGTCGACGGGCGCTGGCCGGCGCTGGCCACCCAGGGCGAGGCGAGTGCCAGCGCGCTGCAGGTGGACGGCACCTCGCTGCGCAGTGCGCAGGCGCGCTGGCGCGCCGGCCTGTCGCTCGACGCGCCGGTGGAGGCGCAGGCCGAGCTGACCGGCCTGCGCCGGGGCGGCATGGGCCTGGACAGCGCGCGCCTGAGCCTGCAGGGCAGCGGCCGCGCGCACCGGCTCGAGCTGCAGGCCCGGGTGCCGGCGCGGCCGCCGGCCTGGCTCGACACCTTGCAGCCGCCACGCGGCGGCCCCGCCGGGCCGGCCAGCCTGGCCACGCTGCAGGCCGAAGGCGGCCTGGTGGAGCGCACCGGCCAGGTGGACGGCTGGCGCGGCAGCCTGCAGCAGCTCGAGCTGCGCGGCAGCGGTGCCGACGAGCCCGCCTGGCTGCGCAGCAGCGCCGTCGGCCTGGAGGCCGGCGGTTTCGCGCAGGCGCCCTTGCGCCTCGAGCTGCAGCCCGGCCGCGCCGAGCTGCCCGGCGCGCTGCTGCGCTGGGAGCGCATCGCCTGGCAGGCCGCCGACGGCGCGGTACCGGCCAGGCTGGAGGCCCGGGCCGCGATCGACCCGGTGGCGGTGGCGCCGCTGCTGGCGCGCCTGCAGCCCGAGTTCGGCTGGGGCGGCGACCTGCGCGTCGGCGCCACGCTGGAGGTGACCAGCGCGCCGACGGTGCGGGCCGACATCGTGCTGCAGCGCGAACGCGGCGACCTGACGGTCACCGACGAGACCGGCACCCAGGCGCTCGGCCTGAGCGACCTGCGGCTGGGCCTGAACGTGGCCGACGGCGTCTGGAGCTTCACCCAGGGCCTGGCCGGCTCGACGCTGGGCGTGGCCGCCGGCGCCTTCGTCGCGCGCACCTCGCCGCAGTCGCTCTGGCCGGCGCCGGACACGCCGGTCTCCGGCGTGCTCGAGCTGCAGGTGGCGCAGCTCGGCACCTGGGGCCCGTGGGTGCCGCCGGGCTGGCGCCTGGCCGGCGAGCTGCGGGTCAGCGCCGGCATCGGCGGCACCTTCGCGGCGCCCGAGTACACCGGGGCGCTGCAGGGCCGCCGGCTCGGCGTGCGCAACTTCCTGCAGGGCGTGAACGTCAGCGACGGCGAGGTGGCGATCGCGCTGCAGGGCGCGACGGCGCGCATCGAACGTTTCAGCGCGCGTGCCGGCAGCGGCACGCTGGAGATCGGCGGCGAGGCCAGCCTCGGCGCGGCACCGCAGGCCCGGCTGACGGTGGCGGCACGCCAGTTCCAGCTGCTCGGCCGGGTCGACCGCCGCATCGTCGCCAGCGGTGACGGCCAGGTGCGCCTGGAACGCGAGCGGCTGCAGCTCGACGGCCGCTTCCGCGTCGACGAGGGCCTGGTCGACTTCACGCGCGGCGACGCGCCGAGCCTGGGCGACGACGTGGTGGTGCTGCGCGGCAACGGCCAGGGCGCCAAGGCGCCCGCCGGCCCCGCGCCAGGCGGCACGGCGGTGCGGCTGCCGAGCGTGGCGCTCGACCTGCGCGTGGACCTGGGCGACGCGCTGCGCGTGCGTGGCCGCGGGCTGGACACGCGCCTGGCTGGCGACCTGCACCTCAGCGCGCCGGGCGGCAAGCTGGCGGTGGACGGCACGGTGCGCGCGGTCGACGGCCAGTACGCCGCCTACGGGCAGAAGCTGGAGATCGACCGCGGCGAGCTGGTCTTCAACGGCCCGGTGGAGAACCCGCGCCTGGACATCGAGGCAACGCGCCCGAACCTGGACGTGCGGGTCGGCGTCGCGGTCACCGGCAGCGCGGCCAATCCGCGCGTGCGGCTGTTCTCCGAGCCGGAGATGTCGGAGATGGACAAGCTCTCCTGGCTGGTGCTGGGCCGCGCCAGCGACGGCCTGGGCCGCACCGACACCGCGCTGCTGCAACGTGCCGCGCTCGCGCTGCTGGCCGGCGAGAAGCAGGGCCCGACCGACCAGCTGCTGCAGGCGCTCGGCCTGGACAACCTGTCGGTCAGCCAGAGCGAGGGCGAGGTGCGCGAGACGGTGGTGTCGCTCGGCAAACAGCTCTCGCGGCGCTGGTACGTGGGCTACGAACGCAGCCTGACCGCCACCGCCGGCAGCTGGCAGCTGATCTACCGCATCGCCCAGCGTTTCACGCTGCGCGCGCAGTCGGGCGAGGACAGCTCGCTGGACCTGATCTGGACCTGGCGCTGGAACTGACTCGCGCGACCTAGAATCGCGCCCTCCCGCCGTAGTTCAATGGATAGAACGGCCGCCTCCTAAGCGGCAGATACAGGTTCGATTCCTGTCGGGGGGACCAGTTCAGGGGCCGAGGATGTCCAGCCAAGTCCGCTTTCCGTAGTGAATACGAGGTGCGGCAGCGAGCAAGAATCCGGGCTAGTCCAGCCAAGTCCAGTTGAAGCCTGGCACTCGTGGGGGTAGATTCAAGCCTCAGTTACCCACTACCCACGACGAGTTACCCCATGGCGCTGACTGACACGGCGATCAAGCGGGCCAAGCCGCAGGAGAAGGCCAAGCGCCTGTACGACAGCCTCGGCCTGTACCTCGAGGTGTCTCCCGCGGGCGGCAAGTGGTGGCGCTTCAAGTACCGGTTCGACGGCAAAGAGAAGCTGCTGTCGCTGGGCACCTACCCCGAGGTGAGCCTGGCCGAGGCACGCGAGAAGCGCGACAGCGCCCGCAAGCAGGTCGCTGCTGGCGTCGACCCGAGCGCTTCTAGAAAGGCCAACAAGGCCGCCCGCGCCGCCGCGGTAGCCAACAGATTCGAGGCTGTCGCCCGGCAGTGGCTCAAGCATCGCGGGCCGAAGTGGGCGCAGCACACGGCCGATCTGATCGAGGCCAGCTTCGAGAACCACGTCTTCCCGAAGCTGGGCCGCACGCCGATCGCGGACATCAAGCCCGCGGACGTGCGCAACGTGGTCAAGGCAGTAGAGGCAACTGGGGCCAGTGAGACCGCGGGCCGAGTGTTCCAGCGCATTCGGGCAGTGTTCCGCTACGCGATCCAGCACGAGCTTCTGAACGTTGACCCGACCTACTCGCTACGGTCCGACGAGATCCTGAAGGGCCACCGGGTGAAGCACCGCCCTGCCCTGTCGCAGGCCGAAGCGCCAGCGTTCTTGCGCAAGCTGGACAACTACGAGGGCGACCCAAGCACGAAGAATGCGCTTCTCCTGCTCATGCTGACCGCAGTTCGCCCCGGGGAACTGCGCGGCGCGCGCTGGGACGAATTCGACACCGAGCGTGCGCTGTGGCGCATACGTGCGGATCGCATGAAGATGAAGACCGAGCACTTGGTCCCTCTGTCGTCCCAGGCGCTTGCCGTGCTCGCCACTATGAAGCCGCTGACCGGTGGTGACGAGCTGGTGTTCCCTTCCCCCTTCTACCCCGGCAAACCGTTGAGCGAGAACACGCTGAACAGCGCCTTGGCGCGCCTGGGCTACAAGGGGACGGCAACGGCGCACGGCATGCGCACCCTGTTCTCGACGATCGCCAACGAACACGGGTTCGCGCCTGACGTGATCGAGAAGCAGCTAGCGCATGAGGAACGCGACGACGTGCGCGCGGCCTACAACAGGGCCATGCACCTACCGGAGCGGACCAAGCTCATGCAGTGGTACGCGGATCACTTGGACAAGCTGCGTGACGGGGCAGAGGTGATCCCGTTCAGGGCTGCCTGACCCTTTCAGGCAAGGCGGCCCGGCATGCTGCTGTCACAGCGAGCCGGGCCTAACCACCCACCACTAGGAAGGAGTGATGAATGGCTGACATCGATTCAAACACACTCGTCAGACTCGGCCGTCACGCTAAGGTTCTTGCCGCGCTGCAACATCTGTCGCACGGGGTTCATCATGCGTAGGGGTGGCTACTGTCCACCGCGACCTGAGCTCGTCGAGGGCGAACTGACCCTGCACATCGTTCCTCGACAAGGTGACTACTGGGAGGGCACGGCAGCGCAATTGATCGACGAAGGGTTGATTCCGGACGGGTTCGAGTGGCCTGGGGACACGGGGCCCCACACGTTCACGCACGCCGGTTTCGAATGCAGCATTCAGCGGCGGAGGCGGCCCGGCTCTGGTCGAGGCGCATGGGGCCACCACGACTGGTGGCAGGTATGCCGCTTGTGCGAGGGTCGCGGCGGGGACGAGGCAACGCTGTACCAGATGCAGGAAACATTGCGTCGGGAGTTGTGGCGCCGCGGGCCGATAGGGAGGGCCATGGTCGAGCGCACTCTCCTTGCGTGGCGAGACAAAGACTTTCAGGCCTTCAAGACCCGTTGGCTTGGCCTTCGTCCGCCACGGTGAAGGGCAGAACTGACGTGCCAACGAGCAGGAACAAGCTCGGGGCGAAAGGCTCGGGCAAGCTCGGCCGGCCGAAGCATTCAACAGATGCCGATTTGGAGAGGGACAATACCCTGATCGCTCGGGCCGTCTATGTGCTGGACGGTTGGGGCTTTGTGCTGATGCCTGGCGGCGCGGGACCGTCACCGCGCGGTGCGCTTGAGTGCGTCGCGTACGCCGCCAAGTCGGTGCTCAAGCGAAAAGACTCCAGTGGGCAGCCTCTTAGCCACAAGCGTGTCGAGCAGCTCTATCGGTCTTGGTGGCGAACGGAATACGACCGCTGGCACCGGAACACGTTGGTGGATCCACCTGACCCGAACGTGCCAACAACGCCGCCCGTCGATTGGAGCCGCTTCACACGCGAGTCAAGGCGCCGCCGAGTGCCGGGCAGCCTGGCAAGGCTGCCGTTAGCGGATATTGCGATGCACCTCTTGCTGCACGACGGATCGTGGGCTACCGCGGCAGAAGAAGAGGCGATCACCCTCGCGACCGGCTACACGGGCCCCGCGCCGGAGTTGACTCCTCGTACTCTGCAGAGGGAACTCGTCTACCCCATGCCGGCCCGTCTTCGCAAGACCATCAAGGCGGGACTCGCTCCGCGCCCGCGCGGCCGGAAAAGACGTAACAGACCAGTTAAGTAGCGAACGCGACGGCCCCTTCCTAAAGTGCTCCGGTCTAGTCTGACCCGGAGCAAAGATGGCAGAGTACGAACAAGCCCGTCCGAGCCGTGCAGAGCGTGCACAAGGCTTCGACGCGCTACCCGATTCGGCGCTGATCAGCGTCGACACCTGGGCTGCGATTCAGGGTGTCGCACGGTCGACGGCCTGGGCTCGGATCAAGACTGACCCGCAGCATCCGCGGCCGCTGCGCTTGTCACGCGGGTGTACTCGCTTGAAGGCGGGCGACTGCCGCGCGTACCTCGTGGCGAAGCAGGGCGGTGCCACAGCATGACCGCCGGCCGCACCTCTCTCTCGCCTGCCGACGATCCCGCCAAGGCAGAACTGCTCAAGCTCGCGCGGCGCCATTCCGTCAAGGTCAGGCTGCGCCGCGCCGCACGCCTGGCCGGCGAGCCCTTCGTGGAGCTGCGCAGTCGCCCGGGTGATCTGCAACTCGGCGTCTTCCGGGATTGCAGCGCTGCCTCACGCTTCTTGGCAGGGGGCGCACGCTGATGGGCGCCGCCTACCTCAACGAGCATGGGGCCCAGGAGGCGACGGGCGCGATTCAGGCGCAGCGCATCGTCGATGCGCTGCGTGACGGGCGCGTTTCGCCTGAGCAAGCGTGGATGCGGTTCGTAGAACTGGCGAGTGAGCACGGGTGGAAGTCAGCGGCCTGTCGGGCCTACCTGCTTGAGCTTTCCAAGCGGGCGACTGTCTGATCGTGTCTGCCGCCCACCCGTTGGCCCCGGTCGCCTGTGGCGTATCAGAGCCGACCATCTGGACCGCCGGCAACTACCTGCGCCAGTTCAAGCCGATCGAAAGTGTCATCGACGGGCTACCCGTACCGCGCGGTGGGCTCGTGTCGATCACCGGACCAACCGGGCACGGCAAGACCACGATCAGCGTGGCCCTTGAACTCGCTTTCGTGCGCGGCAGCAGGTTCGCCGGCCGCGAGGTGACGAAGGGGTCTGTGCTGGTGCTGGCCGGCGAGAACCCGGACGACTGGGCCATGCACCTGGCAGCGACGCTGCAGGACCAAGGTGTCGACCGCGCGGGCCTCTTCGACCACGAGACGAAGACTGCGCTACTCGTCGTCCCCGGCGTCTTCTCCGTGGCGTTCGGGCTCGACTACCTGCGCGAGAAGCTGTCGAACTGCGCCGGACCGCTGGTGGCCGTCGTCGTCGACACGTCCGCTGCCTTCTACCAGGGCGACGATGAGAACAGCAACACCGCCATGCGCGCCCATGCCTCTGCGCTGCGCGAGTTGTCCACCTTGCCCGGCAATCCGGCAGTGATCGTCCTATGCCATCCGACCAAGGGCGCGACCAAGGACAACCTGCTGCCGCGCGGCGGCGGCGCGTTTCTGGCCGAAGTCGATGCGAACCTGACGACGTGGAAGGACGACGCCGGGGTAATCGAACTCCACTGGGCCGGGAAGATACGCGGTGCCAACTTCGACCCGTTGCGCTTCGATCTCCACCAAGTCGAGCTTGCAGGCTTGAAGGACTGCCGCGGCCGGCCGATACACAGCGTCGCCGCCCGTCACCTCGCTGACGAGCGCGCCGAACAACTCGAGGCGCGCGAGCTGAACGATCAAGACCGGGTGTTGATTGCGCTGCGTCGAGATGCTGGCAGCCTCGCCGACCTGGCACGGGCCTGCGGGTGGATCAACGAAAGCGGGGAGCCGCTGAAGGCCCGCGCAGACCGCCGACTGAAGAAGCTGCACGCCCTCGGACTCGTTGAGCAAGACCGGAAGGGAAAGTGGCGTCTGACGACCAAGGGCCACAAGGACGCGGAGGCCCTTCCATGACCGATACGGTTGCCGAAACGTCTCGTTCGAAACGACAGGCCGAAACGGGTGTGAGACGAAACGCCGCAAACCCGCGCCATTGCTTGGTTTCCCGCGATACGGCAAGTGACACGCGGACCGAATTCTCGGCCGATACGTTCCATCCCATCCCTAGGGATGGAACGGTGAGACGGTGGCGCGCCAATGCCTGACGCCTGGGCCTTCCTCTGCTCCGTGCTGGCCGACCCCTCAGCGAGCCGGTTCCTCATCGAGCGGCTTGCGCGGCTGCCGGCAGTGGTGTCGTGCCATCGTGGAGAGGCACCGCGGCACAGGGATCCCGGCTTGCCCGACTTCCAGCACGCGGAGTTGTGGAAAGCGCTCGCGCGGGATGACGACAGGTGAGAGCGGGTACCACGGTTTCGGCACCTGCATCGCGCGCGTGCGCGCGCGGCGGGTTGTTGGACGTTGATGGAGTTGGCGATGGTTGTGGCGAGCCGGTGCGGACGCATTCGCTTGCTCTGGAAGGATCCGCATTCCCGGGCGTCAGTCAGTCGGAGCGGCCAAGTTACCCGGATAGCTACCCACGCAGCATCCTCGCACTTGACCTCGGCACGTCGACCGGCTGGGCGCTGCGCACGCCCGAGGGCCGCATCGTCAGCGGAACGGAGTCCTTCAAGCCGGGCCGGTTCGAGGGCGGCGGGATGCGCTTCCTGCGCTTCCGGCGCTGGCTGGCCGAACTCAAGACCACGGCCGAGCCGATTGGCGCTGCGTACTTCGAGGAGGTGAGGCGCCACGCTGGCGTCGACGCTGCGCACGCCTACGGCGGATTCCTCGCCACGCTCACCGCCTGGTGCGAACACCACCAGATTCCCTATGCCGGGGTTCCGGTTGGCACGATCAAGCGCCACGCGACCGGCAAGGGCAACGCCGACAAGGCCACGATGATCGCCGCGGCGCAGGCTCGCGGCTTCACGCCGGCCGACGACAACGAGGCCGATGCACTCGCGCTGCTGGCCTGGGCGATGGCGCAAGGGCCGGCGTGACTGTTCCGCTCTACGCCGATCTCGCGGCACGAGCAGCGATAGACGCGCTGCTGCGGGGATCCGCTTTGCCTCACGCCGACGAGGCCGCCGAGGTGTTGTCCCGGGCGCTGGACGCCTGGGCAACGCGCGCGCTGCACGGTCGCAAGAGTGCGCGCGTGCGAGCAGACCGCGCTGCCGCCGTGAATGAAGCGCTGAGCCTCCTGGCCGAGGGGCTCCCTCTGCATCGGATCCCGACACGGGATGCGGTCGAGTCCCTGCGCGAGCGAGCCAAGGCATTGCGGGTAGACCACCCGTACCACGCGCAAGTCGTCAATGAGACCGTGCTAAGCGACAAGAGGCTGGGTCAGTTCATACGGCGGAGGCGAGCCGAGAAGCTGGCCGAGTGCGCCGGTCTACTCGGTACCGAGTCGCACGGTATTTCGCCGAGACAGCAGGCAGACGGACCATTGCAGAACCTTAACTTCGACCTGAGCCATGACGGATGAAACCCTTCCCCCCGATGACGCCGCTGCCAAGGCTGCGCAGCAGGCCATCAGCGGAGCGCGCAAGACCAGCGGCCGGCGCGCGCGGGCCAGTCACGACGCGGATGTCTCAGCCGAGGCTGATCCGCCGGCTGCGGAGCAAACGCGGGTAGTCAAGTCGCTGGCGCCTCAAGTGGCCGAGTTCGTCACGGCGCGGCACCGCGCCTACGCGCCCGACGACATGACCGTCCACGATCTGACCGACCATCGCGCCTGGTTCGCTGGTTCGCAGCTCAAGCTGAACGACATCGTGGAAGTCGTCCACAGGGAGTGGTTCGCGATGTGCCTCGTCACCGACTGCGGCCCGGGCCGGACCATGGCAGAGGTGATCCTCTACCGCGACCTGTTGCGCCCGCAGTCGGACGCCACCCGCAAGGGCAGCGCGCTGCCCGATGGCTATGTGGTGCGGCTGTGCCCGCCGGGCTCCCGCAGCACGTTCGAGGTCTTCCGCCCGCACGACCAGGTTGTCATCTCGAGAGGAACCAAGCTGCACACCGAGCGTGAAGCCGAGCAGTTCGCGGTGAAGTTCAAGGAGGAACTGGTGCGGAGTGCGGCGCGGGCCGCGGCGAGCAAGCGCGGCAACTGACGTGGACCATTTCCCCGAAGGTGAGGCCCGAGTCGTTCGGGCCATCGTGCCGGAGCCCGCAGCGGGGCCCGACGCGCAGTCGCCGGAACCGAACTCGCTTCTACCGGACGCGGAACCGAGCGCTGAGGAAGCCGACCCGATGCAACTGCTCGCCGACGACGTCGCCCCAGCCGAGCACGACGCCGGATCTGCCGTCTACGACGACTTCGCCGGCCTGCTCGGCGACATCGGCGCGCCGCCGCAACTGATCGAGGCGATCGTCGACGGGTTCGCCGACACGGCGGACTACTCGGCGCGCGACGCCGAGGAACGCCGCGCAACCGAGACCGAACTGCGCGAGGTGTGGGGCGACCAGTACGGTGCCAACGTCGAGGCGATCCGCTCGTACCTCGAGCACGCACTGCCGCCCGGCGTCGGCAACCTTGTCATGAACGCCCGAGTCAATGGCCGCGCACTGCTTAACGACGTGGGAGTCGCCATGCACTTGCAGCAGGTGGCGGCATCCATGCCGGCTGTACGGTCGACAGGCGACCTGGCCCGCGACATTGCCGCGCTCGAGGCGGTGATGGGCGACGACCCGCAGCGCTACCGCCGAGACCTGGGCATGCAGGTTCGGCTGCGCGCGCTCTACCGGCAGAGGGGCTAGTGGCTGAGGTCATGCAGTTCAGTAGGTGCGCGGACGACGCTGAGCACAAGGCGGCTCTCGCTCGAGTGCGACGAATCATTGCGGGCATGCCACCGGCAATGATCGCCGAGCTTCTGGACATGCTCCGCCCCTGCGTGGGAACTCGCGACGAGTCGGAGACTGCGCTTGACGTTGTGTGGCGGATCCGGCGCATGGGCGTGGCCATGGCCGACCCCGAACTTGTCGTTGCCGAGTTCATTCGCATGGTTCGCGATGGCCAGACCAAGTGACTATTCCCGGGACCTGGCCGTCGAAATCGCATGGCGGTCGGCCGAGGGTAAGAGCCTCAAGACCATCTGCGAGGAGCGCGGTATGCCGACGCTGCGCACGGTGTTTCGCTGGCGTCGCGATCACCCGGAGTTCGATCGACTCCTACAGGCGGCGCATGCCGACAAGGCCGACATCCTGTTCGAGGAGATGATCGAGATCGCTGATGCCCCGGTGGCAGATGCGGCCGAAGCCGCGCGCGCTCGCAACCGCATTCAGGCCCGGCAGTGGGCCTGCGCCAAGCTCCGGCCCGATCGCTACGCAGAGCGTTCGGTCAACGCGCACGTCGTGCCCTCGGACCCGGAGAGGCCCTTCAGTGAGCGGACCCCGCGCGAGCGCATTGAGTTCGGCATGCACCTCGCCTTCATGCTTCGGCTGGCCGCCGAGGACATGCGGCGGGAGCGTGAAGGAAAGGCCTCGACCAATGCCTGAAAGCCTTCCTTCCCTGGACGCAGCGATCCGTCTACTGACCGGCGAAGCCGACGAGCCAACAACCCCGGCCGAGCCGTTGCCGGCGCCTGCTGCGCAAGCCGACGCCGCCCCGGTACGCGCACCGGCTCCGATCCTCGAGCGCCCGATTCCCGACGAGGATGGCGTGCCGTCGCGCTGGCGGCGACACATCCTGCCGGCCAGCGCCCTCCCTCCCGTCAACCGTGGCCGCGAGCCACTTTCAGCAAGGATCCGGCGTCACAGCCGGAAGTGAGACGCACATGGGTCAATACGCAGACCTACTTGACGAAGCCGTCGAGGCCACTCTCGCCGACACCGGCGGCGACGAATCGACCGCACGATCCGCAGTCGACTCGGCGGTCCAGTCCGTCCTGAGCGAGGACCGGACTGCGCTGCGCTCCTCCCTGTACGGCGCGGCGGGTGGAAGCCCCGACGAGGCGGCCAAGGCCGCGAAACTCGCGCGCACCACCGGCAAGCCAGGCGAGGTGATCCTGCGCAACCTGCGCGAGGTGGAGCGCCTTGCGCTGGTGGATGAACTCGAGCAGAAGGCGTTCGCCTCTCCTGCGCTCGCCAAGCGTATGCGCGAGGACCGGATCTTCGCGCAGCAGGCGCAGGATGACGCTGACACCCTGGGCGGCATCGAGACCACGATCCGCATGCTCAAGAACTTGCCCCCGGCGGCGGCGGCTGGCGTTCATCGCCTCGGTGGTGGCCTTTGGGGCGCCGCCGCCGCGCCTTTCGAGGTGGCCGGCCAGGCGTTCGGTGCGGCCGAGGCCGGCATCGCTCGGATGATGGGCGCGGACGGCTACGAGCCGAGCAACGTCGGTACGAAGGTCGGCGGCTTCCTGCTCAATGAGCAGCGTGCGGCCGATGCCGTTGCGCAGCGGGTCGGGCCGCAGGTTCCGACTGATGCAGGAGTGTTTGAGCGCGGTCTCTACAGCGGGGTGCAGTCCCTGCCGACTTCGGCGCTCGCGCTTTCGGTCGGGATGTTGCCAGGGGGGCAGAACGCGGCACTTGGCATCCTGGGCGCCACGCCCGGCGGCGCGTCGTTCGCCCGTGAGAGGTCGTCGCGCGCATGAGCCTCTTGAACTTCTACCAATTCGACGACGACACGGCAGCCGTGGCCGTCGACACGCTGGACAGCCGCGGCAGCGAGTCCGCAAAGATGCTGGTGCTGCCGCATCTGGGCGCGGTGATCGCCGGTCGTGGTCGAGCCGCTGTCTCCAAGGGCATCGCGGCCCGGGTCATGCAGTTCGCCAGCTTTGACCAGGCAGCCAACGAACTGGAGCGCGAGCTTGTCGAAGTTCACGATGCGCTTCCTGCGCACGACGAGGCCGCGGCTGCTTCGCTCGGCATGAGCGTGGCATCGCTGTACGAGCGCGAGTTCGGAACCGATGGCAGTGACGTGCGCTACCTCGGCGCGGAATGCCTGCTCGTGGGCCTGTCAGCACGCACGGGCCACATCGAGGCCACCTACATCAAGCGCGCCCGACCGGGTGCTTCTGCAGAGGTGCTCAAGCGCGCGGGGCTCGTGGTGAGTCCGCCAGAAGACGAACTGATCAAGGCCGCGCCGCTGATGCTTGCGACCGACACCGGCGCCTACCTGCTGGCCTCGCTTCAGCTCGAGCGCTGCGCCGAGACCAAGCGGCCCGGCTACGGCGGCCGGCTGCTGGTCGCGCGGATGAAGCGCGGCGAGGTCACGGTGCGGGATGTGGGCAGGCTCGAGCGCCAGGCCCACGCTACGCAGGCGCAGCGCGCCTCGTAGCCCCGGGTCCGGCTCAGGCGCGCACCGAGTCAGCACTCAGCGACGCGCCGGCCAACTCGCCCTCGGGATACAACACGGTGGCCTGGCGTTGGGCGTCTCCTGCGGCCTCGTTCGGATCAGAGAACGTGCGTTCGCAGTAGTGGACCTCGGGCCATGGGCGTGCATGGGTCGCGCCCAGCACAACTCGGCCGCGGAACCGCTGACGAAAGGCTAGGCGAGCCTGTTGCAGAAGAGGGAGTTGATTGCAGTTGGTCATGGTGTTGGAGGGGATGTGAGCGGACGACCCGCTCGGAACCCAGCGTAGAGGGAGCCGATCGCGGTCTATGTGGGGTATTCAGCACGGCGACAGCGGCGGTAGCCGCTCGATGTCGTCGTGGGCGCCTGTTGGCGAACTAGCCGGGTTCACGGGCGAAGATCTCGGCGGTGCTTCCGGAACATCGCCCTTCGCTTGGCGTGGGGCTTGCTCACACAAGGGTCAACGACGCAGGATGCACCAGTCTGGTGCAATCATCCCTTGATTGAGCGAAGACTTGCTGGAAACCCCTAGTACATCGACGGCAATGGCGCGTTGGACCCGTCATACTGCGCGCGACCCATCGACAGTGCGGCAGTAATGTGCCAACCGAACTCGATCCATCCTGAAGCGGCCCGCGAATATGACGACATTGCGGTCAATGGCAGCGCCACACAATGTGCGGTCGCTACGGCTGCATGGATCAACGCGCTACGCGCTTGCTGGAGAAGTAAGTCAACGAGTTATCCGCTCACGGCAACCTACTCGAAGGGGCCAGGGCAGCCTAGCGCGAATCTTCACATTGTGGAATCTGTAGTGAGGTCATTGCCCGTATTCGGGAGAGTCACAAAGGGCGTCGCGATTGCGGCGGTCTATGACGACGGCGCCCACAAGTGTCAAGACGTGCTCGCTTGCGACGTTTCCGCAAGCCCTTGGTGGCATGGGGACTACCCGCAGGCCCGTGCTGGCAGACGGCTGCCCTAACTCTCGATGGAGTGTTGTGATGGATCCGATCTCGCGCGAACAATTTGACAAGCTCTACCCGCCTGATCGGCGCAATCCGATGATGAGCTTCATCATCGAAAATAGCGGTGTCTATGAGGCCCTTCAGCAACTCCTCAACGATGCGCAAGAGCCGGGGAATATGTTCACCGCGACACTGCCGCCGCGACACGTTCCACTGGTTGGTGGAGAAACCCAGAGCGCCATCCTGATTGCGCTTGCCCGTGAGAACGGGCTGGAAGTTCGAGAGATCCCCGCGTGGAAGGGCATCAGTGGTGTGACTCTTGAAGTCCCCGGCAAACCCCTGAGTCTCACCGTCACTTACGAGTAGCGCCTCGTCTGCGGGCAAACCCGTGGACGCTCTATCGCTAATCGCGAACGCGCTCGAAGTTCTATCGGATATTGTCGGCGCTGTCGGCGCGCTGGTGTTGCTGGCTCCGACGGGCCGATTGATTGAAACCCGGCGTGAGCTCGAAGCAAGCCGACGGAGCCTGCAACTAGCCGAGAACGAGGGACAAGCTTCGCATCAGCAAATTGCACTCCTGCGCGAGCAGTTGCGCAGGGCCGACGAACGCGCTGACGAGTATGACCCGGTAGACAGGCGGAGGCTACGACAGGGGCTGGTGCTTGTCGCTGCCTCGTTTGCGATCAAACTCGGCTTTCACCTTCTCGACAAGGCGCCGCTCGATTGGCTTTTCGAGATGTTGCGATAGGCCTTTCGCCGCAGAGGCGAGCCGCTCCCGCTACAGACCCCGCTTGCCCTACAGGCTCCGGCGACGTGGGGGGCAATGGGTCACGGGCAGACGGCCCTTGTCGCTTGTGGGTAACACTTGGGGTAGCTGCCGAGCAACAGGCAACAGTTCCGAAGATTCTTTATAGGCAGCCACCGACGACGTTCGATTCCTGTCGGGGGGGCCACGACACGATCGGGGTGGAGACATGCGCTTTCGACGCGAGGCGGGACGTTCGGCCGGGCTGGCCGCAGCGCTGGTGCTGTGCGCTCTCGCACCGCTCGCCGGCCACGCCCAGCCGGTGGCCGACCGGCCGCTCGGCCTGCACGACGGCACGCCCCGCTGGCATGCGCTGACCCAGGTGCGCCTGGTGATCGCGCCGGGCCAGGTGGTCGAGCGCGGCACGCTGGTGCTGAAGGACGGTCTGGTGGCCGCCGCCGGCGCCGACGTGCCCGTGCCCGCCGGCGCACGCGTCTGGGCGCTGCCCGGGCGCACCGTGTATGCGGGGTTCATCGACCTGTCGACCAGCGTCGGCGTGCCCGCCGCGCTGCGCCGCGAGATGCCGGCACGGCCGCGCTGGGGCCTGGGCGCCGAACTGCCGCCGCCGCGCGACCGACCGCCCGCCGCCGCCGCACTGGTCGGGCGCTCGATCGCCGCGGCCAACCGCTTCGTGCGGCCCGAGCAGTCGATCGCCGAGCAGCTCGAGTTCAAGCCCGAGGACCTGCGCGCCCAGCGCGCGCTCGGCTTCACCGCCGTGCTGGCCGTGCCGGGCACGGGGGTGTTCCGCGGCCAGAGCGCGCTGCTGGCGACCGGCGAAGCCGGCGAGCCGGACGCGGTCGGCGCCGCCAAGGCGCAGGTGATCGCGGCCCGCGCGGCGCAGCACCTCGCCTTCGAGCTGGACCGCTCGGAGCGCGGCGACTACCCGCGCTCGCTGATGGGCGCGGTGGCGCTGGCGCGCCAGACCCTGCTCGATGCACGCTGGTACCAGGCCGCGATGGCCGCGACAGCCGCCGGCGGCGGCGAGCGCGTGCCGCCGGACAACTCGCTGCAGGCGCTGGCCGCCGTGCTCGAGCGCCGCCAGCCGGTGATCCACCACGCGCTCGACGAACTCGACCTGGCGCGCGCGGCGCGCCTGCGCACCGAGTTCGGCCTGCAGATGGTGCTGCAGGGCACCGGCCACGAGTACCGGCGCGCCGCCTGGCTGAAGGCGAGCGGGCTGCCGGTGATCGTGCCGCTGGCCTTTCCCGAGGCGCCCGACGTGTCCGACCCCGACACCGCGATCGACGTGCCGCTGCAGGCGCTGCAGCACTGGGAGCAGGCGCCGTCGAACCTCGCCCTGCTCGAGCGTGCCGGCGTGCCCTTCGCGGTGACGGCGGCCGGGCTGAAGGACCCGGCGCGCGAGTTCTGGCCGCGCCTGCGCCAGGCGGTGCGGCGCGGCCTGAGCCCGGAGCGTGCACTGGCCGCGCTGACCACGCAGCCGGCCGCGCTGATCGGCCAGTCGGCGCGGCTCGGCAGCCTGCAGCCGGGGCGCATCGCCAACGTCGTGGTGGCACGCGGCGACCTGTTCACCGACGCGCAGGCCGAGCCCGAGCTGCTGTTCGTCGACGGCCGGCCGCTGCCCAACGAGGCCTTCGAACGCGGCGAGCTGCGCGGGCGCTGGCAGGCCGAGGCGCCGGCCGAGGGCTTCGAGATCGCCGGCAGCGCCGCCGCGCCGCTGCTGCAGGGCGGCGCGCCCGGCCAGACCTGCGCGCCGCGCCGCCAGGGCCGTCAGTGGGTGCTGCGCCTGCCCTGCGGCGCCGGCGGCGACGCGGGCGCGACGGTGATCGCCGAGCTGCGCGGCGAGCAGCTCGTCGGCACGCGCGACGGCGGCGACGGCCGGCTGCAGCCCTGGAGCGCGCGCCGCATCGCGCCCGCACCGGCGGCGCCCGCACCGGCGCCGGAGACGGTGGCGCCACCGGACGGCAGCTACCCGGCCGGCGCCTACGGCGTGCTGCCGGCAGCGCGCCCGGCCGAGCTGCTGGTGCGCGGCGCGACGCTGTGGACGCAGGGGCCGGCCGGCCGCCTCGCCGAGGCCGACCTGCTGGTGCGCGACGGCCGCATCGCCGCGGTCGGGCCGAGCCTGCGCGCCGGCCCCGGCGCACTGGTGATCGACGCGCGCGGCAAGCATGTGACGCCGGGGCTGATCGACGCGCATTCGCACATCGCGATGAACCTCGGCTACAACGAGGCCAGCCACTCGGTGACGGCCGAGGTGCGCGTGGGCGACATCGTCGACCCGACCGACATCGGCATCTACCGCATCCTGGCCGGCGGCACGACGGTCTCGCACGTGCTGCACGGCTCGGCCAACACCATCGGCGGCCAGAACCAGCTGCTCAAGCTGCGCTGGGGCGAGGACGCCGACGCGCTGCGTTTCGAGGGCGCGGCGCCGACCATCAAGTTCGCGCTCGGCGAGAACGTCAAGGGCGGCTGGAACACGCCCGGCGCCGTGCGCTACCCGGCCACGCGCATGGGCGTGGAGCAGGTGCTGCGCGACGCCTTCGCGCAGGCGCGCGACTACCGCCAGGCGCGCAGCAGCTGGCGCGCCGGCAGCGGGCGCCCCGAGCCGCGCCGCGACCTGCGCCTGGAGGCGCTGGTCGAGGTGCTGGAGGGCAAGCGCCTGGTGCACGTGCACTCGTACCGCGCCGACGAGATCCTGATGTTCGTGCGGCTGGCGCGCGAGCTAGGCTTCACGGTGGCCGCGTTCCAGCATGTGCTAGAGGGCTACAAGGTGGCCGACGCGATCGCCTCGATCGGCGCCGGCGCCTCGACCTTCTCCGACTGGTGGGCCTACAAGATGGAGGTGCTCGACGCGGTGCCGGCCAACGCGGCGCTGCTGACGCGCGCCGGCGTGCTGACCAGCCTGAACTCCGACAGCGACGAGCTGGCGCGGCGCCTGAACGTCGAGGCCGCGAAGTCGCTGCGCCACGGCCTGTCCGAGCAGGAGGCGCTCGCGCTGGTGACCATCAACCCGGCGCGCCAGCTGCGCATCGAGCAGCGCGTCGGTTCGCTGGAACCGGGCAAGGACGCCGACTTCGTGATCTGGAATGGCCCGCCGCTGTCGACCTATGCCCGGGTCGAGCAGACCTGGGTCGACGGCCGGCGCCGCTTCGACCGCGACGAGGATGCCCGGCTGCGCGAACGCGCCGCCGCCGAGCGCACGCGCCTCGCCGCGCTGGCCCTGCGCGCGCGTGCCGCGGCCCCGCCGGCTGCGGCGCCGGCACCGGCCATCGCGGGCGAGCACCTCGGCGCACTGGCCTGGCGTCGCGGCTGGGCCGAGCTGGCGATGCTGCGCGAGGCCTATGCCGAGCAGGGCGGGTGGAACGAATGCACGGGGCACGCGCCATGAGGGCCGCCGCGTTGTTTCTCGCCACGCTGCTGGCCGCGCGCCTGGCGGCGGCCCAGACCCCGGCCGAGGAGGCGCCGCTGCTCGTGACCGGCGCGACGCTGCACACCGTTTCCGGGCCGGTGCTGGCGGGCGGCCGGCTACTGGTCGAACGCGGCCGCATCACGGCCGTGCTGGCTGCGGACGCGCCGCTACCCGCGACGCGCGGCCCGGCGCCGCGGGTGATCGACCTGGCCGGCAAGCATGTCTACCCGGGCTTCATCGCCGCCAACACGGCGCTCGGCCTGACCGAGGTGGCCTCGGTGGCCGCGACGGTCGACCATGCCGAGGCGGGGCCGGTGAACCCGCATGCACGCGCCGTGGTGGCCATCAATGCCGACAGCGAGCTGCTGCCGGTGGCACGGGCCAACGGCGTGCTGAGCGCGCTGGTGCTGCCGGGCACGGCGCCGGGCGGCTCGATTGCCGGGCGTGCGGCACTCATCCAGCTCGCCGGGCGCACCTGGGAGGAACTCGCGCTCGAGCCGGAGGCGGCGCTGCAGGTGGTGCTGCCGACCATGCGGCTGGGCCGCGAGCGCCTTGCGGCGGTGCCCGAGCCGCTGCAGCAGGAGTACACCCGCTTCGCCGCCGAGCGGCTGCGCCGCATCGAGGAGGCCTTCGGCGCCGCGCAGGACTACCTGCGTGCACGCGCCGCGGCACCCGAGCTGCCGGCCGACCAGCGCTGGGAGTCGATGCGCCCCTACCTCGCCGGGCAGCGCCCGGTGTTCGTGCTGGCCGACGAACTGCCGCAGATCCGCCATGCGCTCGGGCTGGCCGAGCGCTTCGGGCTGAAGCTGGTGATCGTCGGCGGCGCGGACGCCTGGCGCATCGCCGACGTGCTGCGCGAGCGCCGCGTGCCGGTGGTGATCGGCGGCGTGCTGGAGCTGCCGACACGGCGCGACGAGGACATCGACGCGCGCTACGCCCTGGCCGCGCGGCTGCACGCGGCCGGCGTCGAGTTCTGCATCGCGCGCAATGGCGACGTGTTCGGCGCGGCGAACGAGCGCAACCTGCCCTACGAGGCCGCCAGCGCCGCGGCGCACGGCCTGCCGCGCGACGAGGCGCTCAGGGCGATCACGCTCTACCCGGCGCGCATCCTCGGCGTGGCCGACCGGCTCGGTGCGCTCGCCCCCGGCCTGCTGGCCAGCTTCATCGTCACCGACGGCGACCCGCTCGAGGCGGGCACACGCGTCGAGCGGGTCTTCATCGCCGGCCGCGAGCTCGACACGGGCAACCGTCAGACGCGGCTGACCGAGAAGTACGCCCGCCCACCCGCGCCGCGCTAACCTGCGCGGTTCCGGTTCTGCACAGGAGAGCGCCATGGGCCGCACGCACCGCATCGCCGTGATCCCGGGCGACGGCATCGGCAAGGAGGTGATGCCGGAGGGCCTGCGCGTGCTGCAGGCTGCGGCGCGGCGCTTCGGCTTCGGGCTCGACCTGCAGCCCATCGAGTGGGCCAGCTGCGACTGGCACCAGCGCACCGGGCAGATGATGCCCGACGACTGGAAGCAGCAGCTCGCCGGGCGCGACGCGCTGTACTTCGGCGCGGTCGGCTGGCCGGCCACGGTGCCGGACCATGTGTCGCTGTGGGGCTCGCTGCTGAAGTTCCGGCGCGAGTTCGACCAGTACATCAACCTGCGCCCGGTGCGGCTGTTCGAGGGCGTGCCCTGCCCGCTGGCCGGGCGCAAGCCGGGCGACATCGACTTCCTGGTGGTGCGCGAGAACACCGAGGGCGAGTACACCAACCTCGGCGGCGTGATGTATGCCGGCACCGAGCGCGAGATCGTGATCCAGGAGTCGGTCTACTCGCGCCACGGCACCGACCGGGTGCTGGCCTACGCCTTCGAGCTGGCGCGCCAGCGCCCGCGCCGCCACCTGACCGTGGCCACCAAGAGCAACGGCATCGCGATCAGCATGCCCTGGTGGGACGGCCGGGCCGACGCCGTGCACGCCGGCTACCCGGAGGTGACGGTCGACAAGCAGCACATCGACATCCTGAGCGCCCGCTTCGTGCTGCAGCCGCAGCGCTTCGACGTGGTGGTGGCGAGCAACCTGTTCGGCGACATCCTGTCCGACCTCGGCCCGGCCTGCACCGGCACGATCGGCATCGCGCCCTCGGCCAACCTGAACCCGGAGCGGCGCTTCCCGTCCCTGTTCGAGCCGGTGCACGGCTCGGCGCCCGACATCTACGGCCGCAACATCGCCAACCCGGTGGCGATGATCTGGTCGGGCGCGCTGATGCTCGAT
This sequence comes from Piscinibacter defluvii, assembly GCF_004011805.1. Taxonomy (GTDB): domain Bacteria; phylum Pseudomonadota; class Gammaproteobacteria; order Burkholderiales; family Burkholderiaceae_C; genus Piscinibacter; species Piscinibacter defluvii. The sequence continues at coordinate 225,047 of NZ_RCHJ01000014.1, read as the reverse complement.
TTCCTGGGCGAACGGGCGGCGCACGACGCGATCCTGCGCGCCATCGAGCGCGTGCTGGCCGAGGGCCCGCGAACGCCGGATCTGGGTGGCCAGGCCAGCACGACGGGCATGGGCGAGGCGATCGCCGACTTGATCTGACGTATCCCTAGGTATTGATCGGACGGCTTGCGGCCCGGGGGCGCCGGGGTCATCATGCGCCCGGATGTGACAAAGAGGTACAGGATGGCACGGCGCAAGGACGACAAGGAGCCGCCGCGGCTCGTCTGGCGCATCACCGCCGACGCGCCGCTGGGCGAGTACGTCGATCCGAAGATCGCGGCCCGGCCCAAGCGGCCGAAGACCGAAGGCGAGGAAGTGCGCGAGCGCAGCTGGCTCGGCTCCTCGCTGGAACTGCTCGGCGGCGTGCGCGTCAGCGAGACCCCGATGGAAACCCTGCCCGGCGAGCTGATCGACGAGTTCTTCAAGACGGACAAGAAGGACGAGCCCAAGAAGGGCTGAGCCTCAGGGCCTCCTCAGGCCGGCTCGGCGCGCAGCGAGCGCGACAGCAGCAGCACCGGCAGCAGACCCACCAGCACGATCGCCAGCGACGGCAGGGCCGCCTCGCCAAGGCGCTCGTCGCGGGCCAGCTGGTTGGCCACCACCGCCAGCGTGTCGCTGTCGAACGGGCGCAGCACGAGGGTGGCGGGCAGTTCCTTCATCACGTCGACGAACACCAGCAGCACCGCCGCCAGCGCCGCGCGGTTCAGCAGCGGCGCGTGAAGTTCGGCGAACAGGCGCCGGCGCGTGGCGCCGAGCATGCGGGCGGTCTCGTCGATGGCCGGCGGCACGCGTGCATAACCTGCCTCGACCGACTGCAGCGCCACCGCCGAGAAGCGCACCAGGTAGGCGTACATCAGGCCGAACAGGGTGCCGGTGACCAGCGCAGCCGCCCCGGCCTGCGGCCAGCGGGCCTGCAGCCAGCCCACCGGCAGCAGGATGCCCACCGCGATCACCGCCCCCGGCACCGCATAACCGAGCGACACGACCCGGGCACCGACCTGCAGCGCCGGGCTGTCGCGCAGGCGCAGGGCGAAGCCGAGCGCCAGCGCCACCGCGGTGGTCAGCAGCGCGGCGATGCCGGCCAGCTTGAAGCTGGTCCAGCACCATTGCGCGAAGCGCGCCAGCGGCAGCCCCATCTCGCCGTGCAGGGCCTCCTGCCAGAGCAGGCGCAGCAGCACCGCCACCGGCAGCACGAAGCCGAGCAGCACCGGCAACGCACACACGCCCACCGCGAGCGCGGCCGCACCGCCACTCAGCCGCAGCGGGCGCGCCTCGGCGCCATGCGCGGCGCCGCGGCGGCTGGCCGCGAAGCGCAGGCGACGCTGCGCGCGCCGCTCCAGCCACAGCAGCACGGCCACGACCAGCAGCAGCAGCGAGGCGAGCTGGGCCGCCGCATCGCGGTCGTTCATCACCAGCCAGGCCTTGTAGATGCCCGTGGTGAAGGTCTGCAAGCCGAAGTAGGCACCAACACCGTAGTCCGCCAGGGTTTCCATCAACGCGAGCGCGACGCCAGCGGCCAGCGCCGGCCGCGCCAAGGGCAGCGCCACCTCGCGCACGCGCCGCCCCGGCCCGGCACCGAGCAGCCGGGCCGCCTCCATCAACGGCACGGCGCGTTCGCCCAGCGCGGTGCGCACCAGCAGGTAGACGTAGGGGTACAGGCACAGCACGAACAGCGCGGCCGCGCCCCACAGGCTGCGCACGTCCGGCCAGAGCGCCCCCTGCGCGCCGGTGAGCGCGCGCAAGGTGGTCTGCAGCGGCCCGCTGTACTGCAGGAAGTCGGTGGCGGCGTACGCGAGCACGTAGGCGGGCATGGCCAGCGGCAGCAGCAGCGCCCATTCGAACACCCGCCGGCCGGGGAACTCGAACAGCACGACCAGCGCCGCGCAGGCCCCGCCGACCAGTGCCACGCCGAGCGCCACCACCAGCGCCAGCAGCAGCGACTGGGCCACGTAGCCCGGCAGCACCGTCTCGGCCTGGTGGCGCAGCACGGCCAGGCTGGCAGCGTCCAGCCCCAGCCAGGAGCCGAGCACACCCAGCACCGGCACGGCGAGCAGCAGGCACAGGACGAGGAGCAGGCGCGACATGCGGTGGGATCAGAACGTCACCGGCGCGGTCGGGCCTTGCCGTGGATCAATATGGTTGCGAACGATTCTCGTTTGATCGAACGCGCCGATATGATAGGTCCATGTTCCTGCAGATCGACCAGGCCTCGGTGCGCTACCCCGGCAGCACCGCGACACGTGCCGCCGTGGCGTCGGTGACGCTCGGGCTGCCGCGCGGCCAGCTCGGCGTGCTGATCGGCCCCTCGGGCTGCGGCAAGACCTCGCTGCTGCGTGCCGTGGCCGGGCTGGAACCGCTGGCACACGGGCGCATCGCGATCGACGGGGAGGTGCTGGCCGACGCCGCCGGCGGTCGCCACGTGCCGCCCGAGCTGCGCCGCATCGGCATGGTGTTCCAGGACTACGCGCTGTTCCCGCACCTGAGCGTGGAGGCCAATGTCGCCTTCGGCATCCGCCACCTGCCGGCGGCCGAGCGCCGGCGCCGCACCGCCGAGGTGCTGGACCTGGTCGGCCTCGGCCACGCCGCGCAGCGCGCTCCGCACCAGCTCTCCGGCGGCCAGCAGCAGCGCATCGCGCTGGCCCGGGCGCTGGCGCCCTCGCCGCGCCTGCTGCTGCTGGACGAGCCCTTCTCCAGCCTGGACGTCGACCTGCGCGAGCGCCTCGCACACGAGCTGCGCGGCATCCTGCAGCTGTCGGGCACGACCGCGCTGATGGTGACGCACGACCAGCTCGAGGCCTTCGCGGTGGGCGACCTGATCGGTGTGATGCACCAGGGCCGGCTCGAGCAGTGGGACGACGCCTACACGCTGTACCACCGCCCGGCGACCCGCTTCGTGGCGGACTTCATCGGTCACGGCGTCTTCGCGCCGGCGCAGATCGTCGCCGAGAGCGGCGGTGCGGCGGTGGTGCGCACGCCGCTGGGCGACCTGGTCGACCTGCAGGAATGCCCGCTGCCCGACGCCTATGCGGGCGGCCTGTGCGAGGTGCTGCTGCGCGCCGACGACATCGTGCACGACGACGCCGCGCCGGTGCGCGCGCGCATCGAGCGCAAGACCTTCCGCGGCTCGGAGTTCCTCTACACGCTGCGGCTCGAGGGCGGCGAACAGGTCGTGGCCCACGTGCCCTCGCACCACGACCATCAGGTCGGCGAGTGGATCGGCATCCGCGCCGAGGTCGACCACGTCGTGACCTTCGCCCGCGAACGCTCCTAGGCAACTGCGTCGAAAAGCACCGCCGGCGCGTGCAACTTTCCCGCCCCGGCCAAGCTCTCAGGCAGGGCCCGGTTTTATACTGGTCCGGCCTGGGTCTGCACAGGGCAGTACACGGGCGAACGCGCGGGGATAAGGGGTCGTCGAATGGGCAGCAAATTGAAGGTCGCGGGTTGGTTGGCGGTCGGCGCGGTCGCCGGCGCACTGACCACCATGCAGTTCCAGGCGATCGCCCGCAACCCGGTCTCCCAGCTCCCGCTGGAGGAACTGCAGCAGCTCGCCGCGGTGTTCGGCATGGTCAAGAGCGACTACGTCGAGCCGGTGGACGAGAAGAAGCTCATCAACGACGCGATCTCGGGCATGGTCTCCGGGCTCGACCCGCACTCCCAGTTCTTCGACAAGAAGAGCTTCAAGGAATTCCGCGAGGGCACCACCGGCAAGTTCGTCGGCGTGGGCATCGAGATCGGCATGGAGGACGGCCTGGTCAAGGTGGTCTCGCCGATCGAGGGCTCGCCCGCCTTCCGCGCCGGCCTGAAGAGCGGCGACCTGATCACCAAGATCGACGACACCCTGGTCAAGGGCCTGACGATGGACCAGGCCGTCAAGCGCATGCGCGGCGAGCCCAACACCAAGGTCGTGCTGCAGGTGTTCCGCAAGTCCGAGACGCGCAGCTTCCCGGTGACCATCGTGCGCGAGGAGATCCGTGTGCAGAGCGTGCGCGCGAAGCTGGTCGAGCCGGGTTACGCCTGGCTGCGGGTCAGCCAGTTCCAGGATCGCACGGTCGAGGACTTCGCCCGCAAGCTGGAAGACCTGTACAAGCAGGACCCGAACCTCAAGGGCCTGGTGCTCGACCTGCGCAACGACCCCGGCGGCCTGCTCGAGGGCGCGGTGGCGATCTCGGCCGCCTTCCTGCCCAGCGACGTGGTGGTGGTGACGACCAACGGCCAGATCGCCGACTCCAAGGCCACCTTCAAGGCCTCGCCCGAGTACTACCTGCGCCGCGGCGGCACCGACCCGCTGCGCAAGCTGCCCGAGGCGGTGAAGAAGGTGCCGCTGGTGGTGCTGGTCAACGAGGGCTCGGCCTCGGCCAGCGAGATCGTCGCCGGTGCGCTGCAGGACCACAAGCGCGCCACCGTCATGGGCGCCCAGACCTTCGGCAAGGGTTCGGTGCAGACGGTGCGCCAGCTCGGCCCCGACACCGCGCTGAAGATCACCACGGCGCGGTACTACACGCCCAGCGGCGCGTCGATCCAGGCCAAGGGCATCGTGCCCGACGTCATGCTCGACGAAACCGCCGAAGGCAACCTGTTCGCCGCGCTGCGCGTGCGCGAAGCCGACCTCGACAAGCACATCGCCAGCGGCCAGGGCCCGGAGCAGAAGGACGAGGCGCGCGAGAAGGCCCGCGAGGAGGCGCGCAAGAAGCTCGAGGAAGAGCAGCAGAAGAAGGCCGCCACGCCCAGGCCGCTGCCCGAGTTCGGCAGCGCCGAGGACTTCCAGCTCGCCCAGGCGCTGAACCAGCTCAAGGGCAAGCCGGTGCTGGTGAGCAAGACCGCCGTCGAGCGCAAGGCCGAGGCCACCACCAACAACTGAGCCCGACGCGGATTCCCCGCCCCGCCGACGCCCGCGCCACCGCGCGGGCGTTGTCATTCATGGGTATCCTGCCCGGATGGACGACGACCAGCTGCTGCGCTACTCGCGCCACATCCTGCTTGACGAGTTGGGCATCGAGGGCCAGCGCAAGCTGCTGGCCGCGCACGCGCTGGTGATCGGCGCCGGCGGCCTCGGTTCGCCGGTGGCGCTGTACCTCGGCACGGCCGGCGTCGGCACGATCACGCTGGTCGACCACGACACGGTGGACGTCACCAACCTGCAGCGCCAGATCGCCCACACGCTCGCCCGTGTCGGCCAGCCCAAGGTCCAGTCGGCGGCGCAGGCGATCGCGGCGATCAACCCGGACGTGCGCGTGGTGACGCTGCGCGAGCGCGCCGACGCCGCGCGGCTGGCCACGCTGGTGGCCGCGGCCGACGTGGTGATCGACTGCAGCGACAACTTCGCCACCCGCCAGGCCGTCAACGCGGCCTGCGTGGCCTGCGCCAGGCCGCTGGTGGCCGGTGCGGCGATCGGCTTCGACGGCCAGATCTCCGTCTACGACACGCGCGACGCCGCCAACCCCTGCTATGCCTGCCTGTTCCCGCCCGAGGCCACCTACGAGGAGGTGCGCTGCTCGACCATGGGCGTGTTCGCGCCGCTGGTGGGCATCATCGGCACGGTGCAGGCGGCCGAGGCGCTCAAGCTGCTGGCCGGCGTCGGCAGCTCGCTGGCCGGCCGGCTGCAGATGCTGGACGCGCGCACGATGGAGTGGCACGAGATCCGGCTCGGCCGCCAGGAGGCCTGCCCGGTCTGCGCCGCCCGGCCGCAGCGTTAAGCTGCGCACCATGGACAAGAAACTCGACCTCACCGCCCGCAACTTCCCGACGGCCGAGGAGGAAGCGGTCGTCGAGGCCGAAGCGGCGCCACCGTCGCGCTACGCGGGCCCCGAGAGCGCCTACCGGCTCGCCTTCACCGACACCGAGTTCCTGCTGCGCGAGGAACTGCGCCCGGTGCGCATGCAGCTCGAGCTGCTCAAGCCGGAGATGGTGCAGCACGAGCACGGCGTGACCTCCACCATCGTGATCTTCGGCAGCGCGCGCATCCAGCCGCCGGACGTGGCCCAGGCGCGCCTGGACGCGGCACGCCGCGACGGCGATGCCGGCGCCATCACACGCGCGCAGGCGCTGCTGGACATGTCGCGCTACTACGACGAGGCGCGCCGCTTCGCCGCCATCGTCACGCACAAGTCCAAGGAGCTCGAGACGCCGGTCTACGTGGTCACCGGCGGCGGCCCCGGCATCATGGAGGCGGGCAACCGCGGCGCCTTCGAGGTGGGTGGCAAGAGCATCGGGCTGAACATCGTGCTGCCGCACGAGCAGGAGCCCAACCCGTACATCACGCCGGAGCTGTGCTTCCAGTTCCACTACTTCGCGCTGCGCAAGATGCACTTCGTGATGCGCTCGATCGCGCTGGTGTGCTTCCCCGGCGGCTTCGGCACGCTCGACGAGCTGTTCGAGACGCTCACGCTGACGCAGACCGGAAAGTCGCGGCGCCGCCCGATCCTGCTGTTCGGCCGCGAGTTCTGGACCAAGCTGATCAACTTCGACTGGCTGATCGAGACCGGCATGATCGGCCCGGGCGACGTGAACCTGTTCCGCTTCGTCGAGACCGCCGAGGAGGCCTGGGGCGTGCTCGCCGCCGAGTACGGCTTCGACGCCCCCGACACCACCACCGGCGAGTTCGCCGACGACTGATGAACAAGCGAGTCAGCCTGATCGGCGCGCCGACCGACATCGGCGCCGGCAGCCGCGGCGCGAGCATGGGGCCGGAGGCGCTGCGCGTGGCGCAGATCCTGCCGGTGCTGCAGGGCCACGGCCTGGAGGTGCTCGACCGCGGCAACCTGGCCGGCCCGGCCAACCCCTGGCTGCCGCCGGTGGATGGCTACCGCCACCTCGACGAGGTGGTGGCCTGGAACCGCGCGGTGCACGAGGCGGTGCACGCCGAGCTGGCGCTCGGCCGGCTGCCCATCCTGATGGGTGGCGACCATTGCCTGGGCATCGGCTCGATCAGCGCGGTGGCACGCCATTGCCGCGAGACCGGCAAGCGCCTGCGTGTGCTGTGGCTGGACGCGCATGCCGACTTCAACACCAACCAACTGACCCCGAGCGGCAACATCCACGGCATGCCGGTGGCCTGCCTGTGCGGCCATGGCCCGCAGGCGCTGATCGAGATCGGCGGCCAGGTGCCGGCGATCCAGCCGAAGTGGATCCGCCAGATCGGCATCCGCAGCGTCGACCCGGGCGAGAAGCGCTTCGTGCACGAGGCCGGCCTCGAGGTGTTCGACATGCGCTACATCGACGAGATGGGCATGCGCCACACGATGGAGCTGGCGCTCGCGACGCTGGACTCGAACACGCACCTGCACGTCAGCTTCGACGTCGACTTCCTCGACCCGGAGATCGCGCCCGGCGTCGGCACCACCATCCCCGGCGGGCCGACCTACCGCGAGGCGCAGCTGTGCATGGAGATGATCGCCGACACCGGCCGCCTCGCCTCGCTCGACGTGATGGAGCTGAACCCGGCGCTGGACGTGCGCAACAAGACCGCGCTGCTGGCGGTGGACCTGATCGAGAGCCTGTTCGGCAAGAGCACGCTGATGCGCGAGCGGCCCTGAGCCTCACCCGCACGGCCCGTGGCGGCGCCGGAAGTCGCGCGGGTACTCGGGCGCTGGCTGCGCGAACACGCCGCGGGCGGCGCGGCGCGCCTGCTGCTCCTCCTCCGCGTACGGCCCGGCACGGCGCCCGAAGCGGGCATTCCAGGCCAGCCCCTGCGACACCAGCCAGGCGCCGACGTCCGCACCGTCGAGCTGCAACGTGCCGACAGCGCGGCCGTAGTCGTCGTGCGCGCGGGTGCGTACCGCCACGCGCCGGTGCAGCAAGCGCGCGGCCAGTGCGTCGCGTGCCGCCGCGCCGCCGGCCTGGCAGCGCTCGGGGGCGTCCAGGCCGTCCAGGCGCAGCTTGAACGGGGCGCGGCCGTCGCGCTTGACCCAGACCGTGTCGCCGTCGCTCACGTGCGTCACGTCGGCCGTGAAGGCCTGCGCAGCGCCCGCGGCCAGCACGAGCAGCAGGACGACCGCCCGCCTCACGCCGCCAGCACCCGCACCAGCCACCAGACGAACAGCCCGAACAGCGCTGCCCACAGCAGCACGATCGCCGCCGCGCCCCACCACAGCTTGGGCAGCCGCTCGCTCGAGACCTCCGCCTCGCGCAGGCGCGCCTCCCACAGGGGCTTGGGCGTGAGCTTCACCGCCAGCGCCACGCCCAACGGCAGCAGGATCAGGTCGTCGAGCTGTCCGAGCACCGGGATGAAGTCCGGGATCAGGTCGATCGGGCTGACCGCATAAGCCAGCACCGCCAGCGCCACCAGCTTGGCCGCGGTGGGCGTCTCGGCATGGCGGGCGAGCTTCCACAGCGCGATCAGGTAGGTCGCCAGCCGGGCGGCGTTGGCAAAGCGGAACAGGCGGGAGAGTCGCTTCATGGTCGGGTGTCGTGGTCGGCCTCGGCCGTTGCATCGCGGATGATGCGCGCCAGCCGGTCGGCCAGTTTCTCGTTGCTGAGCTTCTCGCGGAATCGTTCCACCATCAGCGGCAGCGAGAACGGGCTCGGCACCTTCAGCTCGACGAACTCCACCCGCTGCGCGCTCATGTGCCTCAAGGTGGCGGCGAGGCGCCGGATATCCAGCTCCTGGCTCAGCACCTCGCCCTCGGCCTGCGAGAGCAGCAGGTTGCCGGCGTCGTACTTGCGGAACACGTCGTAGAACAGGCCGCTGCTGGCCTGCAGCTGGCGTGTCGTCTTCGGCGCGCCGGGGTAACCGGTGAACACCAGCCCGGAAACGCGTGCGATCTCGCGGAAGCGCCGCTGCGCCAGCTCGCTCGAGTTCAGGCTCGCCAGCACGTCGGCCAGCAGCTCGCCGGTGTCGAAGGCGCGCCTGTCGAGCAGCGCGGCCATGTCCACCGCCTCCGCGCTGAGCAGCTCGAAGCCGTGGTCGTTGACGCTCATGCTGAAGGTGTTGGGCGAGTCCTTCGCGAGCCGCCAGGCCAGCAGGCTCGCCAGACCCAGGTGCACGTTGCGGCCCGCGAACGGATAGAGGTAGAGGTGGTGGCCTTCGCGCGAGCGGTAGCGCTCGATCAGCAGCGTCTTCGGCGTCGGCAGGCGCGACAGGCGCGCCTGCGTCGAGAGCATGGGCTGCGCGGCACGCATCTCCGGGTCCTCGATGTCGCGGATCCAGTCCGCCTGCGCGGCACTGGCCAGCAGCTCCAGCACCGCGTCGGCCAGCTCGGTCGACAGCGGCATCTTGCCGCCCGCCCAGCTCGGCACGATGCCGCGGCTCTTCGTCGCCTTCTTCACGTAGGCCGTCATCTCCTGCGTGCGCACGAATTCGAGCACCTTGCCGGCGAACACGAAGCAGTCGCCCGGGCGCAGGCGCGCGATGAAGCTCTCCTCCATCGCGCCGAGCCTGCTGCCGGAGAGGTACTTCACCTGCATCGTGCCGTCGCCCACGATGGTGCCCACCTGCAGCCGGTGGCGCTTGGCGATGCCGCGGTCGGGCACCCGGTAGACCCCGTCGACCAGCCTCACGCGGTGGTACTCGGGGTAGGCGCCCAGGCTGGCACCGCCGCGCTCGACGAAGGCGAGCGCCCAGTCGAACTCGGCGCGGCTCAGCGCGCGGTAGGCCCAGGCCGTGCGCACCTCGTCGTACAGCGCGTCGGCCGTGAAGCCGCCGCCGAGCGCGACGCTGACGAGGTGCTGCACCAGCACGTCGAGCGGCTTCTCCGGCGTGGCGCGTTTCTCGATGCGCCCCGCACGGGCAGCGCGGCGCGCCGCGGCGGCCTCGACCAGCTCCAGCGTGTTGGTGGGCACGATGGTCACGCGGCTCGGCCGGCCCGGCGCGTGGCCGCTGCGGCCGGCACGCTGCAGCAGCCGCGCGATGCCCTTGGGCGAGCCGATCTGCAGCACGCGCTCGACCGGCAGGAAGTCCACCCCCAGGTCGAGCGACGAGGTCGCCACCACCGCCTTCAGGCGGCCATCCTTGAGCCCGAGCTCGACCCACTCGCGCACGTCCTTGTCCAGCGAGCCATGGTGCAGCGCGACCAGGCCGGCCCACTCGGGCCGCTCCTGGATCAGCAGCTGGTACCAGGTCTCGGCCTGCGAGCGGGTGTTGGTGAACACCAGGGTGCTGGGGCTCGACTCGATCTCGGCGATCACCGGCTGCTGCATCTGCGCGCCCAGGTGGCCGCCCCAGGAGAAGCGGCCGGGCTCGAGCGGCAGCAGCGTGTCGATCACCAGGGTCTTGTCGATGCGGCCCTGCACCAGCACCGCGTCGCGGCCGCCGGTGAGCACCTGCTGCGCCTCCTCGAGGTTGCCGAGCGTGGCCGACAGGCCCCAGACGACGAGCCCGGGGTTCCAGCGCGCCAGCCGGGCCAGCGCGAGCTGCACCTGCACGCCCCGCTTGTTGCCCATCAGCTCGTGCCACTCGTCGACGATCACGGTGTGCACGCCGCCGAGTTCCTGCGCCGCCTGCTCGCGCGTGAGCAGCAGCGAGAGCGATTCGGGCGTGGTCACCAGCGCCTCGGGCAGGCGCCGGTCCTGCCGCGCGCGCTCGGCTGCCGGCGTGTCGCCGCTGCGCTGGCCCACGCGCCAGCCGGGCGCCACGTCGGCCAGCGGCAGGTTCAGCGCGCGCGTGGTGTCGGCCGCCAGCGCGCGCATCGGCGTGATCCACAGCACCTGCAGCGGCGCGGCCGGCCGGGCCACGCGGCGCTGCAGCGCGCCCATCCACACCGCGTAGGTCTTGCCGGCGCCGGTGGTGGCATGCAGCAGGCCGCTGCGGCCGGCGGCCAGGTGCGCCCAGACCTCGCGCTGGAAGTCGAACGGCTGCCAGCCGCGCGAGTCGAACCACTCCTGCGGCGTCATGCCGAGACGATCCACCCTTCGATCGGATCGACGCGCTCGGGCAGGCCGAGGCGCGGCTGCGTCGCGGCCCAGCCGGCCTGCAGCAGGCACAGCACGGCGTCGAGCCGGTCGCCGCTCGCGTCGGCCACCAGCGTGTCGCGCTGGGCGTGGCTGGCGCGCAGCCGCAGGCCGAGCCGCGTGCGGCCCTGCTCGAGCGCATCGACCAGGTCCTTGCGCGCGATCAGCCGCTCGGGCGTCTGCTTGGCGGCCGCGTCGTTCTTGTACGAACGCATGCCGATCAGCTCGCGTGCCAGCAGCCCCGGGTAGGCCTCGAGCGCCACGCGCGCCGGGTCGCCGGCGTGCAGGCCGGGCAGGTGCACGCCGGCCTCGATCAGCAGCGGCACGCCGGCGTGCATCATGAAGGCCACCGGCGGGTTGACCCACTTCATCGACGGCGACGAGCCGGCCGGCCCGTCGCAGGCGCGGTGCGCGAACTTGCCACCCGGTGGACGCGCAGCGCAGAAGGCGGCGAAGGTGTCGCGGATCGTTTCCCGGCTCAGCCCCGCGTAGTGGCGCATCAGCGGCAGCCACTCGCGCGGCCAGCCGAGCGACTCGACCAGTTCGCGCGGCAGGCCGAACGGGAAGTCGAAACCACCGACCCACGGCCCCGGCGCCTGCAGCCAGGCGGCGAAGCCGTCGAACGCCGCGTGTTCGTCGACGCGCTCGAGCCGCACCACGCCCTGCGCCAGCGTGCCGAGCGCGACGGTGATCGGCTTGCGGCGCGTCGGCCGGCTGGTGAAGTCGACGCCGGCCAGACGCACGGCGGGGCTCTCGGACAAGGGCATCGGGCAACGGTAGCACGCAGGAGAAGGTCATCCGGTGCTGGCGACAATCCGGGCATGACCCCGCTGCTGCGCCATCGACTGCTTGCCGGCCTGGCCCTCGCGGCCGCTCTGGTGCTGCTGGTGCTGGCCGGCCTGCGCGTGGCCGGCGCGCGCCTCGAGGCGGTGCTGGAGGAGGCGCTCGGCCCGCGCGCCCAGGTGGGCCGCGTCGCGCTCGGGTTGACCGGCCTGGAACTGCGCGACCTGCGCATCGCCGCCGCGCCGGGCTGGCCGGCGAGCGACGAGCTGCGCGCCGCGCGCATCCACCTGCGCCCGGCGCTGTCCAGCCTGTGGACCGGCCGCTGGACCATCGCCTCGCTCGAGGTCGACGGCGCCTACCTGAGCCTGCTGCGCACGCGCCAGGGCAGGCTGCGCCTGCTCCCGGCCCTGCTGGAGCGCCCCGGCACGGCAGGCGCGCCCGCGACCGCGGTCGAACTGGAGCAGGTGGTGCTGAACGGGGCCGCGATCGACTTCATCGACGCCAGCGTGCGCCAGCCGGCCCACCGGCTGCGCCTCGAGGCACTCGACGCGCGCCTCGGCCCGCTGGTGCTGCCGGCGCTGGACGAGGCGATGCAGATCGAGCTGCAGGCGCGGCTGAAGGGCCCGCACCGGGACGGCACGCTCGCGATCGCCGGCTCGCTCAATGCCGCGACGCGCGACGCGCAGCTCGAGAGCCGGGTGCACGGCGTCGACCTGCAGGCGCTGCAGCCTTACCTGCTGAAGGCGGACGAAGGCGGCGTCAAGCGCGGCACGCTGGACCTGGTGCTGGAGGCCAGCGTGCGCGGCCAGCGCCTGCACGCACCCGGCCGGATGACGCTGACCGGCCTGGAGCTGTCGCCGGCCGGCGGCCTGCTGTCCACCTTCGCCGGCGTGCCGCGCCAGGCGGTGCTGGCGGCGATGGCGCGCGACGGCCGCATCGAGCTGCGCTTCACGCTCGAGGGCCGGCTCGACGACCCGGCGTTCTCGCTCGACGAGAACCTCGCCACCCGCCTGGCCGGCGGTCTGGCCGAGGCCGTGGGCGTCAGCCTGGGCGGCGTGGTCGAGGGGGTCGGCGGGATGATCAAGGGGCTGTTCGGGCGCTGATCACGTGCCGATGCCCACCGGCCTGATCACCAGCTTGCCGTAGTCGCGGTTGTAGTCGTCCGTGATCTCGATCGCGGTCGGCACCGAGGTGCCCGAGTCGGCGGGCGTGAAGTTCAGGGTCAGCGTGCAGGTGGCGTCGGCCGCCAGGGTCGCGGGGCAGTTGTTCGTGAAGCTCCACTGGGTGTCGCTGCTGCCCGGGCCGGTGATGGTGAGCGTGTCGGTGGCGTTGCCGACGTTCCTGACCGTGTAGGTGCGGCTGGCCGTGTTGCCCACGGACGCGGTGAAGGTCGTGCTGGTGTCGCCGGTGAGGATCAGCACGCCCTGCGCCGGGCTCATGGCCGTGACGCCGGCGCCGGACAGGCCGACCACGATCGTGCCCTGCTCGGCGTTGCTGGCCACGCTCAGCGACCCGGCCATCGTGCCGGCGGCGCTGGGCTGGAAGTACACCGAGATCAGGCAGGACTCGCCCTCCTCCAGCGAGCTCGGGCAGGTCTCGCTCATGGTCACCGAGGTGCCGCTCACGCTGATGACGATGTTCTCCAGCGTCTCCACCGACGCGAAGCCGGCGTCGCTGTTGCGCAGTGCGAAGTCGAGCTGCTTGCGCGGGCCGGTGATCAGCGTGTTGCCGAATTCGCCGCCCGCGGCGCTCAGCGCCTCCAGCACCGGCTTGGGCTTGTCCGGCTCGGTGCCCATGCATCCACTCAGGCTCGCCGCCAGCAGCAGCAGCCACATCCAGTTCCTCGTCATCGTCACCTCCGGTTCAGGGCGCGATTCTGCACCGGCAGACGTGACGTTCCGTGTCGCTTCGTCACGCCGATTCGGGAGGCGCCAGCAGCGCCTCCAGCCGCTGCAGCGTGTCGGCCTCGTGCAGCGGCTTGTCGTGGCGGATGCGCAGCATGCGCGGGAAGCGCACCGCGATGCCGCTCTTGTGCCGGCTGCTGCGGTTGATGCCTTCGAAGCCGAGCTCGAACACCAGGCTCGGCCGCACGCTGCGCACCGGGCCGAACTTCTCCAGCGTGCTCTGGCGGATCACCCGGTCGACCTCGGCGAACTCGGCGTCGGTGAGCCCCGAGTAGGCCTTCGCGAAGGGCACCAGCTGCAAGGCGCCGGGCTGCGCCGGCTCGCGCCGCGCGATGGCCTCGAGCACCGCCTGCGCCTCGGCCGCATCGGCCGGGGTGCGGTTCCACACCGCGAAGGTGTAGTCGGTGTAGACGCTGGCGCGCCGCCCGTGCCCGGCCTGCGCGTAGACCAGCACGGCATCCGCCGAGAGCGGCTCGATCTTCCACTTCCACCACGTGCCCTCGGCCTTGGTGCGGCCGCTGCCGTAGCGCGCCTCGTGGTGCTTGAGCATGAAGCCCTCGACCCCGCGTGCGCGCGACTCGCCGCGCAAGGCGGCGAACGCGGCCCAGTCGGGCGCCTCGACCCGCGGCGAGAGCCGCAGCGGCGAGCGCGCGAGCAGTTCCTCGAGCCGGCCGCGCCGCTGCGCCTGCGGCTCGTCGCGCCGGTCGACGCCATCGGACTCGAGCAGGTCGTAGGCGATGAAGGCGACCGGCGCGTCGGCGAGCACCTTCTTCGTCAGCGTCTTGCGCCCGATGCGCTGCTGCAGCAGGTTGAACGGCGCCGGACGGTCGTCGTTCCAGACCAGGATCTCGCCGTCGAGCACCGTGCCGTCGGGCAGGCCCTGTGCGGCCGCGACGATCTCGGGGAAGCGCTCGGTCACCAGCTCCTCGCCGCGCGACCAGATCCACGCCTGCCCGGCGCGGCGCACCAGCTGCGCACGGATGCCGTCGTACTTCCACTCGACCAGCCAGCCGGCCGCCGGGCCGAGGCGCGCCTCGAGCGCATCGGCCGGCGCGTCCAGCGCATGGGCGAGGAAGAACGGATAGGGCTGGCCGCCCTCGATGCGCCCGGCCTGCGCCGGCGCGACCAGCGCCTCGAAGGCGCGTGCGTCGGGCCGCGCGCGTGCATCCGTGTACCCCATCATGCGCTGTGCCACCAGCTTGGCGTCCAGGCCCGCCTGTGCCGCCAGCGCGCGCTGCACCAGCAGCTTGCTGACACCGACGCGGAAGCCGCCGCCGATCAGCTTGACGAGCAGGAAGCGGCCGGCGGCGTCGAGCTCGTCCCACCAGGCTGCCACGTGCGCGGCCTGCTCCTCGGCCGGCGCACCGCGCAGCGGCAGCAGGCGCTGCTCGACCCAGGCCGCCAGGCCCAGGTCGCTGTCGCGCGCCGGCGGCGGCAGCACCAGCGCGATCGTCTCGGCCAGGTCGCCGACCGCCTGGTAACACTCCTCGAACAGCCAGTCGTCGATGCCGGCGCGGCGGCAGGCCAGCGCACGCAGCAGCGCGGTGGGCAGCAGCTGGCGCGGCTTGCCGCCGGCGAGGAAGTAGGTCGCCCAGGCGGCGTCGGCCGGCGCGGCGGTGGCGAAGTAGCGCTGCAGCGCGGCGAGCTTGGCATTCGTCGCGGTACTGGCATCGAGTTCGGCGAACAAGGCTGCGAACCGCTTCATGCCACGGCGTCCGGCTCGAGCCGGTCGTCCCCGTACTCGGTGGCGAACGAACCGGCCTGCAGGCCCTGCCCGGACAGCCAGCGCACCATCACGGCCTCGTAGCCGTGGGTGACGATCACGCGGCTCGCGCCGGTGGCGGCGATGGCGCGCTGCAGGCCCGGCCAGTCGGCGTGGTCGGAGAGCACGAAGCCACGGTCCAGGCCCTGGCGGCGACGCGTGCCGCGCAGCTGCATCCAGCCGCTGGCGAACGCGTCGGCGTAGCCGCCGAAGCGCCTGAGCCAGGGCGAGCCCTGCACGGAGGGCGGCGCGACCACCAGCGCACGCTGGAGCAGCGCCTTGTCGCTCACCTCGGTGCCGAGCAGGGTGGGCGGCAGCGCCACCCCGGCGGCGCGGTAGGCGGCGTTCAGCGCCTCGACCGCGCCGTGCACGACGATCGGCCCGATCGACGCATCGACGCCGGCGAGCAGCCGCTGCGCCTTGCCGAAGCTGTAGCCGAACAGCACGCTGGCGCGGCCCTCGGCAGCGTTGGCGCGCCACCAGGCGTCGATGTCGGCATAGACCTCGCGCTGCGGGCGCCAGCGGTAGACCGGCAGGCCGAAGGTCGATTCGGTGAT
The DNA here is from genome assembly GCF_004011805.1 of Piscinibacter defluvii. Classification (GTDB taxonomy): domain Bacteria; phylum Pseudomonadota; class Gammaproteobacteria; order Burkholderiales; family Burkholderiaceae_C; genus Piscinibacter; species Piscinibacter defluvii. Next base: position 209,118 of record NZ_RCHJ01000014.1, on the reverse strand, counting down.
GAAGCAGTCGCAGCGCACCGGCTCGAACGGCGCGCAGGTCGGGTTGTGGTCGTCGGCGCCGCTGACGAAGTAGTCGCCCGAGGCCACCCACACCTGCCCGCCGTGCTCCAGCCGCACCTGCGCCGAGCCGAGCACGTGCCCGGCCGGGTGCAGGCTGATGCGCACGCCGCGGTGCTCGACCGCCTCGCCGTAGGCCAGCGCCTGCAGCGTGACCTCGCCCAGCCGCGCACGCAGCACGCCCTCGGCCGGCGCGGCGGCGAGGTAGTGGGCGTGGCCGCGGCGCGCGTGGTCGGCATGCGCATGCGTGATCACGGCGCGGTCCACCGGGCGCCAGGGGTCGATGAAGAAGTCGCCCGGCGGGCAGTACAGGCCCTCGGGGCGCTGCACGACGAGGTCGGAGGACATGGCCGCATGCTAGCGGCGGCCACGCCTCCTAGGGTCGCAGGGAGCCAATGGCATCGAGCAGCACCTGGGCGCGCGTGCGGTCGAAGGGCGGCGCATCCAGCGGTGCGGCGAAGGGGCGCGGCTTGAAGGCGATCGACTCGCGCGAGCCGTCCGGGCGCGCCAGGCTGGCGACCCCGCCCGCGCCGCCGGGCAGCTCGAGCCGCTCGACCACGCCGAGCTCGGCATAGTCCATGCGCAGCGCCGGCCGGTGGAGCGGCCAGGCATCCACCCGGTCGACGAAGATCATCGCCTTGGACGTGACGACCACGGCGCCCGGCACCCAGCGGTCATCGGCCGCGCGCAGCGCGCCGAGCAGCCGTTCGTGGACCATCTCGCCGGCGACCAGCAGCGGTTGGACCGCCGCGTCGATGAGCAGGGTCTCGGGCCGCTCGGGCGTGGACGCGGCAGCGCAGGGTGCCGGCCGCGCACAGCCCCCGGCATCCAGGTGCGTGGCACGGTATCGGCCATCGCCGTCGAAGTAGACATAGCGCCGGCGATAGCGCAGCACGTCCGACGTCGAGAAGGCGTCCATCCAATACGGCCCTCCGACGACGAACAGCAGGTGACCCGGCGAGCGGTAGTCCTCCCAGGCCAGCCAGCTCCGGTCCGGCGCGAGGTCGTCGGGATCGCCCAGCACGAGGAGCACCTCCTGGAGAAGCGTCTCACCCGGTTGCCACGTCGCCGCAGCCGGATCATCGAGGTTGTCGCGCGCCCGGCTCGTGTCGCCCGGGATCGGCACGGCGCAGGCGGCGAGCAGGAGGGCCAGCGCGATCGGCAACGCACCGGCACGGGCGCGGCAGCGGCGACCCAAGTCAGTCCCCGCGCACCTTGACGAGCGCGTGCCGCGTCAAGGTGCCGCGCGAATCGAACACCAACACCAGGCTGCGCCGGCGGCTGTACTCGAACCAAGACTCCAGCGTCTCGACCGGATGCAGCCCGGTGCCGTCCTCGCCGAGCCGATAGGTGAAAACGACCCCACCCCCGGCAGCCGCGAACTGCCGCCCGGGCGGGCCGAGCCGACCGATGCAGTCCGCCAGCGTGCTGCTGCCGTCGACCAGCAAGCCGAGCTGCACTGCCGGCCGCGCCTGCCCGAAGGCGGAGCGGCCCAGCAGCAGGGGCAGCGTCAGGACGAGGCAGCGGCGCCGGCAGGACATCAGGTTCGATTCGAACAGGGGCTGCCGCGGCACGGCCTGAGATCCCTCAAGCGGGACACGCGACCGATGCTGGCGTCCGCCGATCAGTATTTCTTGCCGCTCACCAGCACCGCGAATCGCATCAGCCCGTAAGCCACCCAGTTGCCCACCCGCGTGAGCCAGGGGCGGCGGCGATGGCTGTCCATGTCGACCACCCGGCCGTGCTGCAGCGCGCGCAGCAGGTGGGCATGCAGCTCGCCGGCGAAGTCGTCGTCGCGCACGAACACGTTGGCCTCGCGCGCCAGCAACAGGCTGAACGGGTCGAGGTTGGAGGAGCCGACCGTCGCGAGCATGCCGCGCGGCGCGTCCATCACCGCCACCTTGGCATGCAGGAAGCTGGCCTCGTACTCGACGATGCGGATGCCGGCGGCGAGCAGCTGGTCGTACACCGCCCGGCTGGCGTGGTAGGGCATGAAGTACTCGTAGCGGCCCTGCAGCAGCAGCGTGATCTTCACGCCGCGCCGCGCCGCGCGCAGCAGCGCGCGCTGCAGCTGCACGCCGGGGATGAAGTAGGCGTTGGCGATCAGCACCTCGCTCCTGGCCTGCGCCAGCGCGATGCGGTAGGTGCCCTCGATGCGGCGGCGGAAGCGCAGGTTGTCGCGCAGCACCAGCGCGGCCACCGCCCCGCCCTGCTCCATCACGCTGTCGTGCGGGCCCTCGTCCATCCCGGCGCGGGCGGCCGCGCGCACCGCCCGCAGCGCGCCTTCCAGGTCGCGCTGGCGCGCCTCGCGCGCCACCTGCAGGCGCCACCACAGGCGGGTCATGGTGTCGTGCACGTCGGCCACCAACGGCCCGGTGACCCGCACCGCGAAGTCCAGCCGCGGCCGGGTGAGCTCGCCGTGGTTCGGGTCCCAGTAGTCGTCCAGCAGGTTGATGCCGCCGCAGAAGGCGAGTTCGCCGTCGATCACGCAGAGCTTGCGATGCAGCCGCCGCCAGGTGCGCGGCATCAGCAGGCGCCAGCCGCGCACCGGGTTGAAGACGCGCCAACGTACGCCGGCGGCGGCCCAGCGGCGCTGCCATTCGGGCGGGATGTCGCCGGTGCCCACGCCGTCGACCACCACGCGCACCGTCACGTGGCGCGCGGCGGCGCGCTCGAGCGCCTCGACCACCGGGATCACCGAGCGGCTGAAGTCGAGGATGTAGGTCTCGAGCATCACCTCGGCGCGTGCCGCGTCGATCGCCGCCACCAGCGCCGGGAACAGCTCGACGCCGCCGGCCAGCAGCGTGAGCTCGTGGTCCGGTCGCAGGGCCTGCTGCATCACGCCGGCGCCAGCTCCGCCAGCAGCGGCAGGTGGTCGGACATGCGCGCCCAGGCCGGACCGCGCGGCACCGTGGTGGACAGGCAGCGCAGCCCGCGCACGTAGATGCGGTCGAGCGAGAACACCGGCACGCGCGACGGGAAGGTGTTCAGCCGTGCCGGCGCCACGCCCTCGACCGCGGCGCGCGCCAGGCCGCAGCCGCGCATCGGCGCATCGAGCTTCTCGCCCCAGTCGTTGAAGTCGCCGGCCACGATCAGCATCTCGCCGGGCGGCACATGCGCTTCCACGAAGGAGGCGATGCGCTCGACCTGGCGCACCCGGCTCGCATGCATCAGCCCGAGGTGGGCGACGACGGCATGCAGGCGCCGTCCCTGCCAGTGCACCGGCACGTGCAGCAGGCCGCGCTGCTCGAAGCGGTGGTCGGACACGTCGTGGTGGCCGATGTCGCCCAGCGGCCAGCGCGACAGCAGCGCGTTGCCGTGTTCGCCCTGGCGCGTGACGGCGTTGGTGCGGTAGGCCACCTCGTAGCCCTCGGGCGCGAGGAACTCGGCCTGCCCCTCGCGCGGCCAGCCGAACCAGGTGCGCTCGAAGCGGCGCGCGTCGCCGTGGTGGAAGTGGCGCACCTCCTGCAGGAACACCAGGTCGGCGTCGAGCGCCTCGATGCCCAGGCCCAGGTTGTGGATCTCCAGGCGCTTGCCCGGGCCGACGCCGCGCACGCCCTTGTGGATGTTGTAGGTCGCCACGCGCAGCGCGTCGCCGTGCCCTGCGTGCGGGTGCGGGGTGAGCGGCCTCATGGCGCGACCGGCGGCAGGAAGCGCGGCAGCTGCAGGATCGCCTCCGCGTTGGAGAACGAGAAGCAGGCGTCGGCCGCCTCGCGCCAGGGCAGCCAGCGCCAGGCCAGGTGCTCGCGCGGGCTGAGCCTGACCGGGATGTCGCGCGGCACCGTCAGCCCGTAGACATGCTCGGTGTTGTGGGTGGTGCCGGGTGCGTAGCGGTGCGCCCAGACGGGAAAGATCTCGTAGACGTTGCGCAGCCGCCAGTCCACCAGCGCGCTGGCGGGCACGCGCTCGCCGCCGACCACGATGCCGGTCTCCTCGGCCACCTCGCGCACCGCGGTGGCCTCGAGCGGCTCGTCGGCATCGTGCTTCGAGCCGGTGACGCTCTGCCAGGCGCCGGGCTGGTCGGCGCGTTCGATCAGCAGCACCTCGCGCTGCGGGCTGTGGATCACCACCAGCACCGATTCCGGGATCTTGAACGGCTTGGCCATCTGCAGAAGCGACGAAGGGGCACGCGGCGTGCCCCTTCGATTCTGCATGAGCGGCTTCGGTACCGCCCGGCCGCCCGAAGGTACCGGGCGCCCCCCCCGGGGGGCCGCGAGCGCAGCGAGCTTGGGGGCTTCGCTCAGGCCGCCGGCATCGGGTTTCTCAGCCGGATGTGCAGCTCGCGCAGCTGCCTCTCGTCCACCGGGCTCGGCGCGTTGGTCAGCAGGTCCTGGGCGCGCTGCGTCTTCGGGAAGGCGATCACGTCGCGCAGGCTCTCGGCGCCGGTCATCAGCATCACGAAGCGGTCCAGGCCGATCGCGATGCCGCCGTGCGGCGGCGCGCCGTACTTCAGCGCATCGAGCAGGAAGCCGAACTTCAGCTGCGCCTCCTCGGCGCCGATCTTGAGCGCGCGGAACACCTTGCTCTGCACTTCCTCGCGGTGGATACGCACCGAGCCGCCGCCGAGCTCGATGCCGTTGAGCACCACGTCGTAGGCCTTGGCGATGCACTTGCCGGGGTCGGTCTCGAGCCAGTCCTCGTGGCCGTCCTTCGGGCTGGTGAACGGGTGGTGCACCGCGTTCCAGCGCTGCGCCTCGTCGTCGTGCTCGAACATCGGGAAGTCGATCACCCACAGCGGCTCCCACTGCCCCTGCAGCAGGCCGCGCGCCTTGCCGAACTCGCTGTGGCCGATCTTGATGCGCAGCGCGCCGATCGCGTCGTTGGCCACCTTGGCCTTGTCGGCGCCGAAGAAGATCAGGTCGCCGTTGACCGCGCCGGTGCGCGCCAGGATCTCGGCGATCGCCTTGTCGTGCAGGTTCTTGACGATCGGCGACTGCAGGCCCTCGCGGCCCTTGGCCGTGTCGTTGACCTTGATCCACGCCAGGCCCTTGGCGCCGTAGATCTTGACGAACTCGGTGTACGCGTCGATCTCGCCGCGGCTCATCTCGCCGCCGCCGGGCACACGCAGCGCGACCACGCGGCCGTCGGCGCTGTTGGCCGGGCCGGAGAAGACCTTGAACTCGACGTCCTTCATGGCGTCGGTCAGCTCGGTGAACTGCAGCTTGACGCGCAGGTCGGGCTTGTCCGAGCCGTACAGGCGCATCGCGTCGGCGTACTTCATCACCGGGAAGGCCGGCAGCTTGACGCCGATCGCATGCTCGAAGGTCGAGCGGATCATGCCCTCGAACATCGTGCGGATCTCCTCCTCCGTGAGGAAGGAGGTCTCGATGTCGATCTGCGTGAACTCGGGCTGGCGGTCGGCGCGCAGGTCCTCGTCGCGGAAGCACTTGGTGATCTGGTAGTAGCGGTCGAAGCCCGCCACCATCAGCAGCTGCTTGAACAGTTGCGGCGACTGCGGCAGCGCGAAGAACATGCCGTCGTGCACGCGGCTGGGCACGAGGTAGTCGCGCGCGCCCTCCGGCGTGCTCTTGGTGAGCATCGGCGTCTCGATGTCGATGAAGCCGTTGGCGTCGAGGAACTTGCGCACCTCCATCGCGACGCGGTAGCGCAGCATCAGGTTGCGCTGCATCTGCGGGCGACGCAGGTCGAGCACGCGGTGCGTCAGGCGCGTGGTCTCGGAGAGGTTCTCCTCGTCGAGCTGGAACGGCGGCGTGACGCTCGGGTTCAGCACCTCGATCTCGTGGCACAGCACCTCGACCTTGCCGCTGGTGATGTTGGCATTGGTCGTGCCAGCCGGCCGCTCGCGCACCTTGCCGACGATCTTCAGGCAGAACTCGTTGCGCACGCCCTCGGCGACCTTGAACATGTCCGGGCGGTCCGGGTCGCAGACCACCTGCACCAGGCCTTCGCGGTCGCGCAGGTCGATGAAGATCACGCCGCCGTGGTCGCGCCGGCGGTGCGCCCAGCCGACCAGGGTGACGGTCTGCCCCAGCAGGGTTTCGCTGACGAGGCCGCAGTAGCTTGTTCTCATGGGGTGTCTCCGGGGAGTTCGGGCGGGGCCGGCGGCATGCCACGCGCCGGCGCAGGCAGGGGTCAGTTTCGGGCCAGCGCGGGCGGCAGCGGCGGCGCGACGACACCCATCGAGATGACGTACTTGAGCGCCTCGTCGACGCTCATCGCGAGCTCGATCACGTCGGCGCGCGGCACCATCAGGAAGAAGCCCGAGGTCGGGTTGGGCGTGGTCGGCACGTAGATGCTGAGGTAGTCGCCGCTCAGGTGGTGCGCCGCCTCGCCGCCGGGCTTGCCGGTGACGAAGGCGATGGTCCAGGCGCCCTGGCGCGGGTACTGCACCAGCACCGCCTCGCGGAAGGCGTTGCCGCTGCTGGAGAACAGCGTGTCCGAGACCTGCTTGATCGAGCTGTAGATCGACTTGACGATCGGGATGCGGTGCAGCACCCGGCTGCCCTGGCGCAGCCACCACTGGCCGACCATGTTGGTGGCGAACATGCCGGTCAGCAGCAGGCCGATCAGCATCACGATCACCCCCAGGCCCGGAATGCTGCGCAGCGCCTCGAGCGGCTGCTGCGCGCCGGCCGGCAGCACCGCCTGCGAGGCGCTGAGGAACCAGCCGAACACGCCGTCGAGCAGGCCGAGCACGGAATGCAGCAGCCAGATGGTGATGGCCATCGGCAGCCAGACCAGCAGGCCGGCGAGCAGGTATTTCTTCAAGCGAGGCTTTCGTTGCGGCGCCGGGCGCCGTCGGGATGCGGGGTCAGTGGCAGGCGCAGCTCGCACCGCAGCCGCCGGCCGCCGCGGCGCCGGCGTCGCCGCCGGAAGTGCCGCCGCCTTCCGCCGGCTTGCTGTCGGCCGGCTTGGCATCGGCCGGCTTGGCGTCCGCAGGCTTCGCCTCGGCCGTCTTGCCGCCCGCGTTGCCGCCCTTGAAGTCCGTCACGTACCAGCCCGAACCCTTGAGCTGGAAGCCCGCGGCCGTCAGCTGCTTGCGGAACTCGCCGGCGCCGCAGGCCGGGCAGGTGGTCAGCACCGGGTCGGAGATCTTCTGCAGCACGTCCTTCGCGTGGCCGCAGGCGTCACAGCGGTAGGCGTAGATCGGCATGGCTAAACCCTTGATGCAAAACGGAAAAACGCGAATTATACGGCGCCTTCCTCAGTGCGTGGCCGGGTGGTGCGGGTGGGCATGGGCCGCCGCATGCTGCAAGGTGTGCTCGATCGAGTGGCCGCCGTGGCGGATGACCTGCGGCGCGAGCGACCCCAGCACCATGAAGATCGCCGAGGCGAACAGGCCCACCAGGTTGGGCGGCACCATCGCCTCGGGTGCGAGCACGGTCGCCCCGAGCCAGGCGCCGACGCCGAACACGATGGCCGCCAGCGCGCCCTGCGTGGACGCCTTCTTCCAGTAGGCGCCGGCCACGAGCGGCACGAAGGCGCCCACCAGCGTCACGTTGTAGGCGTTCTGCACCATCTCGTACATCGTGCTCTTGCTGTTGACCGCGAACAGCAGCGCGCAGGCGCAGAAGGTGACCAGGATGATGCGCAGCGTCAGCAGGAACTGCCGGTCGCCCATGTGCGGCACGAAGGGCCGCAGCACGTTCTCGGTGAAGATCGCGGTCGGCGCGAGCAGCGCGCCGCTGGCGGTGGACAGGATGGCCGACAGCAGCGCGCCGAAGAACATCACCTGCGCCCACACCGGCATCTTGCCCAGCACGAGGTCGGGCAGGATGCGCTGGATCTGGCGCGCGTCGTCGGAGTCGAACAGTTCCTTCAGGGACGAGTCGGCCACCAGCGCCGCATAGCCGATGAAGATCGGCACGAAGGCGAAGCAGAAGTAGATCACCCCGCCGAGGATGGTGCCGCGCACCGCGGTCTTCTCGTTCTTGGCGCTGGTCATGCGCTGGAACACGTCCTGCTGCGGGATCGAGCCGAACGCGAACGCGAAGAACGCCCCGGCCATGGCCCAGTACGCGGCCGCATCCATCTCGGCCGGGAACATCGCGAGCTTGCCGTCGGCCGCCGCCTGGCTGATGACCTTGCCGGCGCCGCCGGCCATGTCGCCCACCACCACCGCCACGAGCGTCAGGCCGATCACGATCACGACGGTCTGGAACAGGTCGGTGAAGGCGACCGACCACATGCCGCCGAAGATCGTGTAGACGAGCACGATGCCCGCGCCGATCAGGATGGCGTGGTTCAGTTCGACCGCGCCGCCCGACAGCACGTGGATCACCAGGCCCAGCGCCGTCATCTGCGCCGAGGTCCAGCCCAGGTAGCTGGCGGTGATCGCCAGGCTGGTCAGCACCTCGACGAACTTGCCGTAGCGGTGCTTGTAGAAGTCGCCGATGGTCAGCAGGTTCATGCGGTAGAACAGCCGCGCGAACAGCAGCGCGGCGAGCACCAGGCAGACCGAGGCGCCGAACGGATCGCCCGGGATGCCGTTCAGGCCGTCCTTCGCGAAGGTGGCCGAGACGGCCAGCACGGTTTCCGCGCCGAACCAGGTGGCGAACACCGTGGCCACGTTCATGTACAGCGGCAGGCTGCGCCCGGCCACCAGGTAGTCCTTCGAGTTGTGCACGCGGCGCGCCGCGATCAGCCCGATGGCGATGGTCACGGCCATGTAGAGGACGACGAAGGCGATCAGCACGGCAGGATCCTCGGCGAGAAGGGGTGGATCGGTCGAAAAACTGGCGCGCAGTTTAGCGGCGGAAGGGCCATGTCCGGCGCCGGGCCGCCCCAAGCCGGACGACGCCCCTCGGGGGCAGGAGCGAAGCGACTGGGGGGCCGGATCAGAGGGTGCGAAGCAAGACGAAGGCCAGCAGCGCGCCGGCGACGAACCCGGCCACCGCGACCACCAGTGCGCGCAGCATCCGCTGGGTGCGGCGCTGCTCCTCGACCAGCAGCTCCAGTGCGCGCAGTTCGGCCCCGGCCGGCCGCGCCAGCGCCTGGTGCAGCAGGCGAGGCAGTTCCGGCAGCAGCTGGGCGTAGCGCGGCCCCTCCTGCCGGAGCCGTTCGACCAGGCCGCGCCAGCCCACCTGCTCGTGCATCCAGCGCTCGAGGAAGGGCTTGGCGGTGGTCCACAGGTCGAGCTCGGGGTCGAGCTGGCGGCCCAGGCCCTCGATGTTCAGCAGCGTCTTCTGCAGCAGCACCAGCTGGGGCTGGATCTCGACGTTGAAGCGGCGCGAGGTCTGGAACAGGCGCAGCAGCACCTGGCCGAGCGAGATGTCCTTCAGCGGGCGGTCGAAATGCGGCTCGCAGACCGCGCGGATCGCCCCCTCGAGCTCGTCCACACGTGTCTCGCGCGGCACCCAGCCGCTCTCGACGTGCAGCTCGGCCACGCGCTTGTAGTCGCGCCGGAAGAAGGCGATGAAGTTGTGCGCCAGGTATTCCTTGTCGATCTCGGTGAGCGTGCCGACGATGCCGAAGTCGAGCGCGATGTAGCGGCCGAAGGTGGCCGGCTCGATGCTCACCTGGATGTTGCCCGGGTGCATGTCGGCGTGGAAGAAGCCGTCGCGGAACACCTGGGTGAAGAAGATCGTCACGCCGTCGCGCGCCAGCTTCTTGAAGTCCACGCCGGCCTCGCGCAGGCGCTCGACCTGGCTGATCGGCACGCCCTTCATGCGCTCCATCACGATCACGTTCTGGCGGCACAGGTCCCACACCATCTCGGGAATCTCGACCAGCCGCAGCCCCTGCATGTTGCGGCGCAGCTGCGCGGCATTGGCGGCCTCGCGCACCAGGTCGAGCTCGTCGTGCAGGTAGTTGTCGAACTCGGCCACCACCTCGCGCGGCTTCAGGCGCTTGCCGTCGGACGAGAAGCGCTCGACCCAGGCGGCCAGCGTGCGCATCAGCGCCAGGTCGTCGTCGATCACCGCCAGCATGCCCGGGCGCAGCACCTTGACCGCCACCTCGCGGCCGGACTGCAGGGTCGCGAAGTGCACCTGGGCGATCGATGCGGAGGCGACCGGCTCGTCCTCGAAGCTGGCGAAGACCTGCTCGATCGGCCGGCCGAAGGCCTTCTCGACGATGGCACGCGAGACGGCGGCCGGGAACGGCGGCACGCGGTCCTGCAGCTTGGCGAGCTCCTCGGCGAAGTCGGCCGGCAGCAGGTCGCGCCGGGTCGAGAGCACCTGGCCGAACTTGACGAAGATCGGCCCGAGCCGCTCGAGCCCGAGGCGCAGGCGCTCGCCGCGCGGCGCGTCGAGGCGGCGGCCGATCGTCAGCACCCGCACCAGCACGCGCACCCAGCGCTGCCGGAAGCTGCCGAGCACCAGCTCGTCCAGCCCGTAGCGAACCACCGTGACGCAGATGACGACCAGCCGGCCGAGGTGCCTCATCGCGGCGGTGCGGCTCCGGAGTCGCCGCCGCGCAGCCGCGAGGCCACGCTGCCGATCGTGCGCACCGCCTCGCGCAGCCCCGCGGCGATGCCCTGGCCGAGGCGAGCCAGCTCGCGTGCCGGCGCGTCGCCGACGATGCGGGCCAGGTCGTCCTGCACGTCCCAGCGCAGGTTGTCGAACAGCCAGTTGACGTCGGTCGCGAACTGCGCATCGCCGGCGATCTCGACCCGCGGGCGCTCGCCCGACAAGGTCTGCACCAGCGCGAGCGCGGGGTTGGAGGCATCGACGCCGACCCGCAGTTCGGGGGTCGCCGGCGGCTCCTGCCCGCACCACTCGAGCAGGCCGGCCGCGCTGATGCGGAAGGCCGTGGCAGGCAGCGGCGGCAGCAGGGAGGGCCAGCCGTCGAAGCGGATCTCGAGCAGGCGCCCGGTGTGAGGCCGCAGGCGTTGCTGCGCCGCCGGCTCCGAGGCGATCACGTGGTTCAGCAGCAACGTGACGCGCTCCATCACCGCCGCCGAGGCGAATGTTTGCAGGCTTTGCAGCATGATGACGCGATTGTAGGCAGAGCGTCACAGCGCCCCCCGCGAAGACGGGCCCCGGCGCACGGCACGCTGGGCGAGAATCGTCCGACACCTCTCCTGCCGCCCTGATGAGCGCTGCCGCGACCGTCCTGCTGACCGGGGCCACCGGTTACATCGCCTCCCACACCTGGCTTGCGCTGCTGGCCGAGGGCTTTCGCGTGGTCGGGCTGGACGACTTCTCGAACAGCTCGCCGCAGGTGCTGAACCGGCTCGAGCGGCTGTCCGGTCAGGTGCCGGAGTTCGTGCGCGGCGACGTCGGCGACGGGTCCGTGCTCGACTCGCTGTTCGGCCAGCGCCGCATCGACGCGGTGGTGCACTTCGCCGCCTTCAAGGCGGTGGGCGAGAGCGTGGCACAGCCGCTCGCCTACTACCGCAACAACGTCGGCGGGCTGGTCTCGCTGGCACAGGCGATGCAGCGCCACGGCTGCCGCACGCTGGTGTTCAGTTCCAGCGCCACCGTGTACGGCCGGCCGCAGACGCTGCCGATCCCCGAGGATGCACCGCTCACCGCCACCAACCCCTACGGCTCGACCAAGCTTGTGGGCGAGAACCTGCTGCGCGAGCTGCACGCCGCCGATGCCGACTGGCGCATCGCGCTGCTGCGCTACTTCAACCCGATCGGCGCGCACGAGAGCGGCCTGATCGGCGAGGCGCCGCAGGGCGTGCCGAACAACCTGATGCCCTACCTGACGCAGGTGGCCGTCGGGCGGCGCGCGCACCTGCGCGTGTTCGGCGCCGACTACGCCACGCCCGACGGCACCGGCGTGCGCGACTACATCCACGTGATGGACCTGGCCGAAGGCCACGTGGCCGCGCTGCGCCGGCTGCTCGCCCACACCGGCCTGCTGACCCTGAACCTCGGCACCGGTCGCGGCTACAGCGTGCTGGAGGTGCTGCGCGCGTTCGAGCGCGCCTGCGGCCGCGCGGTGCCCTACGAGATCCTGCCGCGCCGGCCCGGCGACGTCGATGCGATGTACGCCGATCCGTCGCGTGCGGCCGAGCTGCTGGGCTGGCGCGCCCGGCGCGACCTCGACACGATGTGCCGCGACGCGTGGCGCTGGCAGTCCATGAACCCGAACGGCTTCGATCCCGCCTCAGGCGGCCCACCCCGATGAACAAGAACACCTCTCCCATCGCCGTCCAGCCGGTCATCATGGCCGGGGGCAGCGGCACGCGGCTGTGGCCGCTGTCGCGTGCGCAGTTCCCCAAGCAGTTCCTCGTGCTGCAGGGCGAGAACAGCCTGTTCCAGCAGGCCGTGCAGCGCCTGGCCGGCCTGGCCGCGGCCGACCTGCAGGTGGCGCCCGCCTGCGTGGTGGGCAACGACGAGCACCGCTTCCTCGTGCTCGAGCAGCTGCGCGAGCTGGGCCAGAGCGGCGCGACGCTGCTTCTCGAGCCGGTGGGCCGCAACACCGCGCCGGCCATGACGCTGGCGGCGCTGCACGCGCAGCACAGCGGCACCGACCCGGTGCTGGTGGTCAGCCCGGCCGACCAGACCGTCACCGACGAGGCGGCCTTCACGCAGGCGCTGCAGCAGGCGGTGCGCGGCGCGGCGCAGGGCCAGATCGTGATCCTCGGTGTCACGCCGGACCGGCCCGAGACCGGCTACGGCTACATCGCCGCCGGCGCGGGCGACGCGGCCGGCCGCGCCGTCGAGCGCTTCGTCGAGAAGCCCGACCTCGCCACCGCGCAGCGCTACCTCGCCGAAGGCCACTACTTCTGGAACAGCGGCATGTTCGTGGTGCGCGCGTCGGTGTGGCTGGCGGCGCTGGAGCGCTTCCGCCCGGACATCCTGGCCGCCACGCGGTCCGCCTGGGAGCGCCGCAGCGTCGACGCGAGCTTCGTGCGCCCGGGCAAGGCCGAGTTCGCCGCGATCCCGTCCGAATCGGTGGACTACGCCGTGATGGAGCCCGTGGCCGCCGCGCCGGGGCGCTTCTCGCTGCGCATGGTGCCGCTGGACGCCGGCTGGAACGACCTCGGCGCCTGGGAGGCGGTCTGGCAGGTCGGCGCGAAGGACGAGGCCGGCAACGTCAGCCGCGGCGACACGCTGCTGCGCGACAGCCGCAACACGCTGGTGCACGCCACCAGCCGGCTGGTCGGCGTGGTCGGCATGGACGACGTGGTGGTGGTCGAGACACCCGACGCCGTGCTGGTGGCCGACCGCGCGCGCAGCCAGGAGGTCAAGCAGATCGTCGCCGAACTCGGCCGCGCCGGGCGCAGCGAGCAGAACCTGCACCGCCAGGTGCACCGCCCCTGGGGCTGGTACGACAGCATCGACGCCGGGGCACGCTTCCAGGTCAAGCGCATCCTGGTCAAGCCCGGCGCCAGCCTGAGCCTGCAGATGCATCACCACCGCGCCGAGCACTGGATTGTCGTCAGCGGCACCGCCGAGGTGACCTGCGGCGAGAAGAAGATCCTGCTGTCCGAGAACCAGAGCACCTACATCCCGCTGGGCGAGAAGCACCGGCTCGCGAACCCGGGCAAGGTGCCGCTCGAGATCATCGAGGTGCAGTCCGGCAGCTACCTCGGCGAGGACGACATCGTCCGCTACGAGGACACCTACGGCCGCACCACGTGAGCCCGGCCGCGTCGCATCACCCCGGATCGGGCGGGTACGGCGGCGTGCCCGCATCGCGCAGAATCCCCGGTTTGCCATGACCCACCCCTCTTCCAGCCTGCGGCCATGAAAATCCTCGTCACCGGCGCGGCCGGCTTCATCGGCATGCACGTCAGCCAGCTGCTGCTGGCCCGCGGCGACCAGGTGGTCGGCGTCGACAACCTGAACGACTACTACGACCCGCGCCTGAAGCACGCCCGCCTGGCGCGCCTGCAGCCGCACGCCGGCTTCCGCTTCGAGAAGCTCGACGTGGCCGACCGCGACGGCATGGACAGGCTGTTCCGCGCGGAGCGCTTCGACCGCGTCGTGCACCTGGCCGCGCAGGCGGGCGTACGCTACTCGCTGGTCAACCCGCAGGCCTACATCGACAGCAACGTCGTCGGCTTCACCAACATCCTCGAGGGCTGCCGGCATCACGGCGTGCAGCACCTCGTGTACGCGTCGAGCTCGAGCGTCTACGGCGGCAACACCGCGATGCCGTTCTCCGAGCACCACAACATCGACCACCCGGTCAGCCTGTACGCGGCCACCAAGAAGGCCAACGAGCTGATGGCGCACACCTACAGCCACCTGTTCGGCCTGCCGACCACCGGGCTGCGCTTCTTCACGGTCTACGGGCCCTGGGGCCGGCCCGACATGGCGCTGTTCCTCTTCACCAAGGCGATGCTCGCCGGCGAGCCGATCAAGGTGTTCAACCACGGCAAGATGGTGCGCGACTTCACCTACGTGGACGACATCGCCGAGGGCGTGGTGCGCGTGCTCGACCGCGTCGCCACGCCCGACCCGGCCTTCGACGCCGCCGCGCCCGACCCGGCGCGCAGCAACGTGCCCTACCGCGTGTTCAACATCGGCAACAACGCCCCGGTGACGCTGATGGAGTTCATCGAGGCCATCGAGGCCGCGGTGGGCCGCCCCGCGCTCAAGGAGTTCCTGCCGCTGCAGGACGGCGACGTGCCGGCCACCTACGCCGACGTGTCCGAGCTCGAGGCCTGGACGGGCTTCCGCCCGCGCATGCCGGTGCCCGAGGGCATCGGCCGCTTCGTCGCCTGGTACCGCGACTACTTCAAGCAGTGATCTGGGGTTGAGGGAGAAAAGCACATGACCACCATCGCCGTCATCGGCCTGGGCTATGTCGGGCTGCCGCTGGCCGTGGAGTTCGGCAAGAAGTTCCGCACGCTCGGCTTCGACCTCTCGGCCGAGAAGGTCGAGGCCTACGGCCGCCACGTCGACCCGACCGGCGAGGTCTCGAGCGAGGACCTGAAGGCCGCCACGCAGCTCGTCTGCAGCACCGACCCGAAGGTGATCGCCGAGGCCGACTTCATCGTCGTGGCCGTGCCCACGCCGGTGGACGACGCGCACCAGCCCGACTTCACGCCGCTGGTCAAGAGTTCCGAGAGCGTCGGCAGGAACCTGAAGAAGGGCGCGATCGTCGTCTACGAATCCACCGTCTACCCGGGTGCGACCGAGGAGGTCTGCATCCCGATCATCGAGAAGCATTCGGGCCTGCAGTGGAAGCGCGACTTCTTCGTCGGCTACAGCCCCGAGCGCATCAACCCGGGCGACAAGGAGCGCACCGTCACCAAGATCACCAAGGTGGTCTCGGGCGACACGCCGGCCACGCTCGCCAAGGTGGCCGAGGTGTACGGCGCGATCATCACCGCGGGCGTGTTCCCGGCCAGCAGCATCAAGGTGGCCGAGGCCGCCAAGGTGATCGAGAACACCCAGCGCGACCTGAACATCGCGCTGATGAACGAGCTGGCGGTGATCTTCCACCGCATCGGCATCGACACGCTGGAGGTGCTGCAGGCGGCCGGCACGAAGTGGAACTTCCTGCCCTTCCGGCCCGGGCTCGTCGGCGGCCACTGCATCGGCGTCGACCCGTACTACCTGACGCACAAGGCCGAGAAGCTGGGCTACAACCCGCAGGTGATCCTGGCCGGCCGGCGCATCAACGACAGCATGGGCAAGTACGTGGCCGAGCAGACCGTGAAGCAGATGATCGCGGCCGATCTGCCGGTCAAGGGCGCCGATGTCATCGTGCTGGGCATGACCTTCAAGGAGAACTGCCCCGACCTGCGCAACAGCAAGGTGATCGACGTGGTCAACGAGCTGAAGAGCTTCGGCGCCCGTGTGCACGTGCACGACCCGATCGCGGTGTCGGCCGAATGCGAGCACGAGTACGGCGTGACGCTCACGCCCTGGGAGCAGCTGCCGCGCGCCTGCGCAATCGTGGCCGCGGTGTCGCACCGCGAGTACCGCGAGATGGGCCTGTCGAAGATCGCCGAGAAGGCGGTGCCCGGCGCCGTGTTCGCCGACGTGAAGTCGGGCTACGCGCCGGCGGAGGTGGCCGCGCTCGGCCTGCGCTGCTGGCGCCTCTAGCCCTCTAGAGAAGGGCCTGCTGGCGTGCCAGGCGCCAGTCGGGCTCGCCGGCGCTGCGCGCCAGCATCCAGATCTCGCGGAACGGCGCGGCGTGGCGGCCGGGTCCTTCGCGCACCATGCCGCTGAACTCGACGCTCGCGAACTCGAGCGCGTCGAGCTTCTCGTGGGCCAGCAGCCGGGCCTCGAGCGACAGCACGTCGGTGCGGTTCGGCCCGGGGCCGCGCTCGGGCAGCTGGTCGAGCAGTTCGTCCAGCATGCCGTCGGTGGTCAGCGCCCGCAGGGCCTCGACGTCGCCGCGGTCCCAGGCCGCCTGCAGCGCCACGAAGCGCTCCCGCGCCATGGCGAGCAGCGCCTGCTCGGCGGCATGCGGCGACGACGGGCCCACGCCGCCCCGGCGTTGTGCCCACACCAGCGAGGCGACCACCAGCGCACCGACCCCGGCCAGCGCGAGCGGCGAGGCACCGCCGCGCAGCGCGGTCAGCGACGCGAGCGCCGCGCCCAGGCCGAGCGAGGTGCTCAGGGCGGTCAGCGCCGAGGCCTTGGCTGCCGGCACCGCCAGGCCCGCCGCCAGCAGCAGCGCGAGCGGCCGCAGGGCGCGCCGGGCACCCGGCCGGTTCAGCACTTGATCCCCGCGTGCAGCGCGACGATGCCCGCGCTCAGGTTGTGCACGTCGACGTGGCCGAAGCCGGCCGCCTTCATCATCGACTTCAGCGTGGCCTGGTCCGGGTGCATGCGGATCGACTCGGCCAGGTAGCGGTAGCTCGCCTCGTCCCCCGCGATCAGCCTGCCCAGGCGCGGCAGCACGTTGAACGAGTACCAGTCGTAGGCCTTGGCCAGCGGCGGCGCGACCTTGGAGAATTCCAGCACCAGCAGACGGCCGCCGGGCTTGAGCACGCGGCACATCTCGGCCAGCGCACGCTCCTTGTGCGTCATGTTGCGCAGGCCGAAGGCGACACTGACGAGGTCGAAGCGCTCGTTCGGGAAGGGCAGCGCCTCGGCGTCGCAGATCACGGTCGGCAGCACCAGGCCCTCGTCGAGCAGGCGGTCGCGGCCCTGGCGCAGCATGGCCTCGTTGATGTCGGTCAGCAGCACCGTGCCGCCCGGGCCGACGCGCCGCGCGAAGGCACGCGCCAGGTCGCCGGTCCCGCCGGCGATGTCGAGCACCTGCATGCCCGGCCGCAGGTTGGCCACGCCGACGGTGTAGGACTTCCACACCCGGTGCAGGCCCATCGACATGACGTCGTTCATCACGTCGTACTTCGACGCGACCGAATCGAACACGCCGCGCACGCGGCTGGCCTTCTGCTGCTCGTCGACCGTCTCGAACCCGAAATGCGTCTCGCTCATGGCGTGGCGATTCAATGGTGGTGGCCGCAGGCGCCGCCGGAGGCCGGCGCGGCCATCGGCGCGTCGCGGTCCATGCCGGCCTCGCGCAGGCGCTCCTCGTAGCGGGCCCACAGCGCGTCCTGCTGGTCGCCCAGGAAGTAGAGGTAGTCCCACGAGAAGATGCCGGAGTCGTGCCCGTCGCTGAAGCTCGGCTGCACCGCGTAGTTGCCCACCGGCTCGAGCGCGGTCAGCTCGACGTCGCGCTTGCCGGTCTGCAGCACCTCCTGCCCCGGCCCGTGCCCCTGCACCTCGGCGGACGGCGAATAGACACGCATCAATTCGAACGGGATGCGGAAGCTGCGCCCGTCGGCAAAGGCCACCTCGAGAACGCGGCTGTGCTGGTGCACCGTGATGCCGGTGGGCAATGGGGTATCGGGGTTCAGGCCGGCCATGGAAGGTCGCGTGGATCGCAGGCGCCGCAGTGTAGCGAACGCGCCCGGCGCGCTCGCATTGGGGACATCGATCACGCGGTCTTGTGCAGCGCCTGCGCCACCGCGGCATCGAGTGCCGGCAGCGGCAGCGCCAGGCGCCGTACCGCCGGCGGTATCACCTCGCGCTGCCGCGGCGCCCAGATCGCCTGCGGGAAATGGCTGTCCCAGTCGAAGCGTGCGATCACGTGCCAGTGCAGGTGCGGCACCATGTTGCCGAGCGCCGCGAGGTTGATCTTGGTCGGCGAGAGCTGCTCGAGCAGCGTGCGCTCCAGCGCCGCCACCAGCGCCATGCAGCGCCGCTGCTCGGCCGCATCGAGCTGCGAGAACTCGGCCACGTGGGCCTGCGCGATGACGCGGTAGAAGGCCGGGAAGTCCGCGTCGTCGACGCGGATCACGCGCCACTGCGCGTCCTGCCAGACGAGCGGGCCGCCGGCGTCGCGGCACAGGGGGCAATCGGGCCGGGCACTCATGCGCGGCATTATCGGCGCCGGCCGCGCCACTACACTGGCCCGACATGGAGCATGACGCCCCGCCCGCCGTGATCGGCCCGGAGCACGCCGCGCTGATGCGCCGGCGCGTCTCGATCATCGCGGCCACGCGCGACGCGTTGCACCGCCCGCACCTGATGCGCGCGCTCGGCTGCCGGCTCACGGCGGACCGGCGCGAGCTGACGCTGTTCCTGTCCACCGGCGCCTGCACCGAACTGCTCGACGACCTGCGCGACAACGGCCGCATCGCGGTGGTGTTCACCGAGCCCACGACCGACCGCAGCCTGCAGCTCAAGGGCGACGGTGCGTGCATCGAGCCGCCGGCACCGGGCGATGCGGCGCTGGTGGCGCACTACGTCGAGTGCTTCGCCGACGAGATCGCTCTGCTGGGCTTCGACCGCGTGCTGGTGAAGACGATGTTCCGCCACGAGCCGCACGAGCTGGTGACGGTGCGCTTCGAGCCGCGCGAGGCCTACGAGCAGACCCCCGGTCCGCAGGCCGGCGAGCGCATCCGGCCATGAGCGCGCCGGGCCGCTCCCCAGCGCGAATCCCGGAGCGCATTGCGCGGAGGGTCGTCAGGTGAGCGAGGCGCTCACGCTCGACCTGATCCGCCCCTGCCTGGAAGGAGCCATCCCGGGCGTGATGGCCACCTGCTCGGACGACGGCGTGCCCAACGTGGCCTACCTGTCGCAGGTGGAGTACGTCGACGAGCGCCACCTCGCGCTGTCGTTCCAGTTCTTCAACAAGACGCGCCGCAACGTGCTGGCCAACCCGCAGGTCGAGCTGCTGGTGGTCGACCCGCGCGACGGCACGCTGTGGCGGCTGCGCGCGCGCTACCTGCGCACCGAGACCGAGGGCCCGCTGTTCGAGCGCATGAAGGCCAAGCTCGCCGGCATCGCCTCGCACACCGGCATGGCCGGCGTGTTCCGCCTGCTCGGCTCGGACGTGTACGAGCTGACCGGCCTGCACGCCGTCAGCACGCCGGCGCTGCCGCCCCCGCCCCCGCCGCGCCACCACCTGGTGCGGCTGCGCCGCAGCGTCGAACGCCTGGCCGCCTGCACCGACCTGGCCGGGCTGGTGGAGGCCACGCTGGACACGCTCGCGCAGGAGCACGGCGTCACGCACGCGATGCTGCTGATGTTCGATGCGGCCGGCCAGCGCCTCTACACCGTCGGCAGCCGCGGCTACGGCAGCTCGGGCGTGGGCTCGGAGATCCCGCTCGATGCCGGGGTCATCGGCGTCGCGGCGCGGCTGCGCTGCGCGATCCGCATCAACCACCTGACGCTGGACTACGCCTACACGCGCGGCATCCGGGAGCGCCTGACGGCGCAGGGCGGCGCCGGCGCGCTCGAGTCGGAGATCCCGTGGCCCGGCCTGGCCGAGCCGCACAGCCAGCTCGCCCTGCCGCTGGTCTGCGCCGACTCGCTGCAGGGCGTGCTGTTCGTCGAGAGCTCGCAGGACATGCGCTTCGGCTGGGACGACGAGGACGCGCTGGCCGCCTTCGCGGCGCAGCTGGCCGCGCTGGTGCGAGGCTTCCAGCTGGTGGCCGAGGCGGGCGACGAGGGCCTGCCTGCCGCCGCCGCGCCGGCCGCGCCACGCCCGGCAGGCGCGCCGCTGCGCGTGCGCCACTTCGAGGCCGACGGCAGCCTGTTCCTCGACGACGACTACCTGATCAAGGGCGTGGCCGGCCGCATCCTGTGGCACCTGCTGGGCGAACATGCCCGCCAGGGGCGCAGCGAGTTCAGCAACCGCGAACTGCGCCTGGCGCCGCAGATCGGCCTGCCCGAGCTGGGCGACAACCTCGAGGCCCGGCTGCTGCTGCTGACGCGCCGGCTGGCCGAGCGGCGCGCCGACCTGCGCCTGGAGAAGACCGGGCGCGGGCGCTTCCGGCTCGTCGTCGGCCGCATGGTGCAGCTGCTCAGCGTGCCCCGCTGAGCAGGCCGAGCGGCCCGCCCCCGATCAGGGTCGCGGCGGAGGCGGGGTGGGAGGCGGGGTGGGAGGCGGGGCGCAGGCTCGTGGCGGACATGGCGGCTCTCGTCGGCTCGGCGCGTTCGTGACGCGGTGCGCCACTGTAGGAAGGACAGCGCCGGCGCGTTCGTCAAACTTCCTTGCGCCGACCCTCACGAAACCTTAAGCCCCCGTGCGGGGGAGGCGGCTCAGGCCGCGGCAGGCAGCACCGATTCGTCCAGCGTGCCGGCCACGGTCGGCCCGGGCTGGCACAACGCGTCGCGCCCGTCGGCCTTGGCGCGGTAGAGCTGGCGGTCGGCCTCCTCGATCAGCACCTCGAGCGTCTCCACGCTCTCGGCCAGGCCGGCCGCCCCCATCGACAGGGTGAGCCCGTGCGGCGCGGGCAGGCCGTCGATGGCGCGTTCCGCGAGCACCGCGCGCAGGCGCTCGAACACCTGGGCGATGCGCTCCGGTCCGGCGCCGGGCATGACCAGCAGCCACTCGTCGCCGCCGTAGCGGCCCAGGCGATCCTGGCCGCGCAGCACGCTGCGCCCCACGGCGGCGAAGGCCATCAGCACGCGGTCGCCCACCGCATGGCCATGCCGGTCGTTGACGGACTTGAAGTGATCCAGGTCGATCAGCGCGATCGACAGCGGCAGGCCGACGCGCCGGCAGACGCGGAACTGCTCCTGCGCGAAGGCCAGCACCGCGCGCCGGTTCGGCATGCCGGTCAGCTCGTCGCGCATCGCCAGCTCGGCCAGCCGGCGGCGGCGCCGCAGCACGCGCAGCACGAACCACAGCGCCAGGCCGAAGGCGCCGGCCAGCACCACCAGCGCCGCCCACAAGGCGCGCTGCTGGGCGTCGCGCGCGGCCAGCTCGAGCCGCGCGGCCTCGGCGCGGTGGCGCAGGTCGGCGAGTTCGGCCTCGCGCCGCGCCAGCTCGTAGCGCGCCTGCAGGCGCAGCACCTGCGCGTCGCGCAGCGACTGCTGGCCCAGGTCGACGGCCTGGGAGGCGCGCAGCAGCGCCGCATAGGCCTGCGCGTGCTGGCCCTGGCTGGCCAGCGCGGCCGCCACCGCACGCGCCAGGCGCGCCCGCTCCTGAGCCGGCATCGGCAGCGGCTCGAGCTCGCGGGCGCGGGCCGCCTCGGCCAGCACCTCCGGGCGCTTGAGCGCCGTCAGCGCCTCGATCGCCAGGCGCGCCGCGGTGGCCGCCCGCACCGGCGACTCGGCCGGCTGCAGCAAGGGTGCCACGCCGCGCACCAGCGCCAGTGCCTGCGCCGGCTCGCCCTGGGCCAGCCGCAGTGCCGCCAGGTCGAGCGTGACGATGGCCTCGCTGCTGCGGTCGTCGATCTCGCGGCTGCGGGTCAGCGCCGCCTCGAAGTAACGCGCCGCGGCATCGGGCCGCCCCTGCCGGTGCAGCGCGTTGCCCAGCTCCCACTCGATCCAGGCGCGCTGGAAGCGGGCCGTGCGCGCGCCCAGCACCGCCAGCGCGCGCTCGAAGTAGCTCTCGGTCGGCGCCTTGCCGCCCAGGTCGCCGGCCATGCCGCCGAGCGCGATCAGCGCCGCGGTCTCGAGGTGCGGCAGCATCAGCTCGCGGCCGCAGCGCTCGGTCTCCTCGGCGGCGATCCAGGCCTCGTCGAGCGCGTTGGTGTCGCGCAGCAGGAACAGGTCGGCCGCCGACACCTCGCACAGCAGGTGCACGTCGCGCAGCGGCACCGCCGCGCGGCGCAGCGCGACGTTGCGCTGCAGCAGCGCGCCCGATTCGCCGGTGCGGTAGGCCGCGCCGATCGCATAGGCCTCCAGCCAGAGGTGGTGGCGCGGCGTGGCCTGCGGCCAGCGCGCGAGCACGGCGCGGGCCTGCTCGACATTCTCGTGCGCGGCGCTGCTGCGTTCGAGCAGCGTGTGCACGCTGGCACGGCCCAGGGCCTGCCAGAACGAGCGCTCCGCGTCGTCGGTGGCGCTGCTGGCGCGCGCCAGCGCGGTGCGCGGGTCCTCGAGCTCGAGGTCGTGGATGCCGAGCAGCTCCGGCGGGTAGCCCTCGCTGCGCTGTGCCCCGGCCGCGAGGCTGGCCAGGGCCAGCAGACACGCCGCGACGGCACGCGGCCAGCGCGGCGGGTCGGATCGGTGCGTTGCGGGCGTCGGCATCGCCGGGATTGTGATTGGCGCAGGCCCGGATTCTCGCCGCTCGCGGCGGCGCCCTAAGATGCGCGCCGTCATCCACGACCGACCGCGCCGCATGAACGCCACCCTGACCCGCCGCCACGCCCTCGCACTGGCGGCCGCCCTGGCCACCCCGCTGGCCCACGCCGACAACTGGCCGCAGGGCAAGCCGATCCGCTGGGTGGTGGCCTATCCCGCCGGCGGCGGCTCGGATTTCCTGGCACGCCAGCTCGCGCCGCAGCTGGGCAAGCAGCTCGGCGCCAACCTCGTGATCGACAACCGGCCGGGCGCGGCCGGCATCATCGGCACCGACAACGCCGCCAAGTCACCGGCCGACGGCTTCACCATCCTGACCGGCGACAACGGCGCGATGGTGTTCCACGAGGCGATGTACAAGAAGATCCCGTACGCGCCGTCCGACTTCACGCCGGTGGGCTTCATGGCGCGTTTTCCGCTGATCGTCGCCGTGCACCCCGGCGCCGGCTTCGCCGACGGGCGGCAATGGCTCGACGCACTGAAGAAGAACCCGGGCCGGTTCAGCTACGCCTCCCCGGGCATCGGCAGCCCCCACCACCTGGCGATGGAGCTGCTGAAGAACCGCACCCAGACCTTCGTGGTGCACGTGCCCTACCGCGGCACGGCGCTGGCGGTGCAGGACGTGATTTCCGGCCAGGTGCCGATGATGGTGCTGGACACCGCGGCCGGCCTGCCGCAGATCCGCGCGGGCAAGGTCAAGGCGCTGGCGGTGATGTCGAGGAAGCGCATCCCCGCGCTGCCCGACGTGCCGACGCTCGACGAGCTCGGCATCAAGGACTTCGAGGTCACCGCCTGGCAGGGCCTGTTCGTGCCCAGGGGCACGCCCGCGGAGATCGTGAGCCGACTCTCGGCCGAGATGAACAAGGCCATCGTCGTGCCCGAGGTGCGCGCGAAGCTGGAGGACTTCGGCCTCGAAGTGACCCCCACCGACGGGCCGGCGCTGGCCTCCTTCATCCAGAAGGAGACCACCTTCTGGCACGCGCTCATCAGGGAGCGCAAGCTCTCCGCAGAGTGAGTCAGACCAGCACGCGCTCGATGCCCCCGGCGTTGGCGCGTGCCACGTACTCGGGCAGCCACTGCTCGCCGAGGATCTTGCGCGCCATCTCGACGACGATGTAGTCCGCCTCCAGCAGGCCGTTGGCGAGATCGTCGCCATAGCGCTGCAGACCCTGCAGGCAGCTCGGGCAGGAGGTGAGGATCTTCACGTCGCCCTGGGCCGGCACGGCGCCCGCGCCGCCTGCGGCGCCTTTCATCATCTCGCGCAGCGCGGCTTCGTCGCGGCGCAGTTCCTCGGTCTTGCGGAAACGCACCTGGGTCGAGATGTCCGGCCGCGTCACGCCGAGCGTGCCGCTCTCGCCGCAGCAGCGTTCGCTCTTGCGGACGTTCTCGCCCACCAGCGCTTTCACCGTCTTCATCGGCTCCTGCAGCTTCATCGGCGTGTGGCAGGGGTCGTGGTAGAGGTAGCCGCCGCTGCCCTCGAGCCTGATGCCCTTCTCGAGCAGGAACTCGTGGATGTCGACGATGCGGCAGCCGGGGAAGATGTCCTCGAACTTGTAGCCCTGCAGCTGGTCGTAGCAGGTGCCGCAGCTCACGACGACGGTCTTGATGTCCAGGTAGTTCAGCGTGTTGGCCACGCGGTGGAACAGCACCCGGTTGTCGGTGATCATCTTGTCGGCGCGGTCGTAGTCGCCGCTGCCGCGCTGTGGGTAGCCGCAGCACAGATACCCTGGCGGCAGCACCGTCTGCACGCCGGCATGCCACAGCATCGCCTGCGTCGCCAGGCCCACCTGCGAGAACAGCCGCTCCGAGCCGCAGCCCGGGAAGTAGAACACCGCCTCGCTGTCGGGCGTGGTGCTCTTCGGGTCACGGATGATCGGCACGTAGGCCTTGTCCTCGATGTCCAGCAGCGCGCGCGCCGTGCGCTTGGGCAGGCCACCGGGCATCTTCTTGTTGATGAAGTGGATCACCTGCTCCTTCACCGGCGGCAGGCCCACGGTGGCCGGCGGCCGGGCGGTCTGGCGCTTCGCGAAGGCGGACAGCAGCCGGTTCGCGCTGCGCTGCGCCTTGAAGCCGACATCGACCATCGCCGAGCGCATCAGCTTGATGGTCTCGGGCTGCGTCGCGTTGAGGAAGAACATCGCCATCCGGTTGCCCGGGCGGAAGCTCTTCTGGCCCATCTTGCGCAGCAGGTTGCGCATGTTCATCGACACGTCGCCGAAGTCGATCTTCACCGGGCAGGGCGACAGGCACTTGTGGCAGACGGTGCAGTGCTCGGCGACGTCCTCGAACTCCTGCCAGTGCTTGATGCTGATGCCGCGGCGCGTCTGCTCCTCGTACAGGAAGGCCTCCACCAGCAGCGAGGTGGCGAGGATCTTGTTGCGCGGGCTGTACAGCAGGTTGGCGCGCGGCACGTGGGTGGCGCACACCGGCTTGCACTTGCCGCAGCGCAGGCAGTCCTTGATGCTGTCGGAGATGGCGCCGATGTCGCTCTGCTGCATGATCAGCGACTCGTGGCCCATCAGGCCGAAGCTCGGCGTGTAGGCGTTCGTGAGGTCCGCCTTCAGCGCGGGGTCGCGCAGCAGCTTGCCCTTGTTGAAGCGGCCCTCGGGGTCGACGCGCTTCTTGTAGTCGGTGAAGCCGGCCAGCTCCGCATCGCTCAGGAACTCGAGCTTGGTGATGCCGATGCCGTGCTCGCCGGAGATCACGCCGTCGAGCCGGCGCGCCAGCGCCATGATGCGCGCCACCGCCTCGTGGGCGGTCTGCAGCATCGCGTAGTTGTCGCTGTTGACCGGAATGTTGGTGTGCACGTTGCCGTCGCCGGCGTGCATGTGCAGCGCCACCCACACGCGGCCCTTGAGCACCTGGGCGTGGATCTGCTGGCAGGCGTCGACGACCGGCGCCAGCGCGGCCCCGGCGAAGAGCTGCTGCAACGGCGCGCGGATCTGGGTCTTCCACGAGGCGCGCAGCGAATGGTCCTGCAGGTCGGCGAAGAAGCTGCGGCCGCTGGCCGGATTCGGCGCGTCGAGGTTCTGGAGCCAGTGCTGCCACAGGCCGCGCACCTCGCGCACCAGCGCGAGCGCCTGCTGCACCCGGTCTTCCAACAGTTCGGCGCTGGCGATCTCGTTGGCGTCGTCGGTCTTGCCCAGCGGCAGGCTGCCCTTGTCGAAGAAGGCCTCCAGCGCGTCGGCGAACTCGATCTTGTTGCGCAGGGAGAGCTCGATGTTGATGCGCTCGATGCCCTCGGTGTACTCGCCCATGCGCGGCAGCGGGATCACCACGTCCTCGTTGATCTTGAAGGCGTTGGTATGGCGGCTGATCGCCGCGGTGCGCTTGCGGTCGAGCCAGAACTTCTTGCGTGCCTCGGCGCTGACGGCCACGAAGCCCTCGCCGCTGCGCGAGTTGGCGATGCGAACCACCTCGCTGGTGGCGCGGGCCACGGCGTCGGCATCGTCGCCGGCGATGTCGCCGATCAGCACCATCTTCGGCAGCACCGCGCGCTTGCTCTTGGTCGCGTAGCCGACGGCCTTCAGGTAGCGGTCGTCCAGGTGCTCCAGGCCCGCCAGGATCGCGCCGCCGCGCTTCTGCTCGGCGAACATGAAGTCCTTGATCTCGACGATCGAGGGCACCGCGTCCTTCGGGTTGCCGAAGAACTCCAGGCACACCGTGCGGGTGTGCGCCGGCATCTTGTGCACCACCCAGCGGGCCGAGGTGATCAGTCCGTCGCAGCCTTCCTTCTGGATGCCCGGCAGCCCGGCCAGGAACTTGTCGGTGACGTCCTTGCCCAGGCCCTCCTTGCGGAAGGTGGCGCCGGGGATGTCGAGCCGCTCGGTCTTCTCGAGCTTCTTGCCGGTCGCGTCGAACCAGCGCAGCTCGAAGCTCGCGGTCGGGGCGTCGTGGATCTTGCCGAGGTTGTGGTCGAGGCGCACCACCTCGAGCCAGGTTGCCTGCGGCGTGACCATGCGCCAGGAGGCGAGGTTGTCCAGCGCCGTGCCCCACAGCACGGCCTTCTTGCCGCCCGCGTTCATCGCGATGTTGCCGCCGATGCAGGAGGCCTCGGCCGACGTCGGGTCGACCGCGAAGACGAAGCCGGCACGTTCGGCCGCGTCCGCCACGCGCTGGGTGACGACGCCGGCT
Organism: Piscinibacter defluvii; assembly: GCF_004011805.1. GTDB lineage: Bacteria > Pseudomonadota > Gammaproteobacteria > Burkholderiales > Burkholderiaceae_C > Piscinibacter > Piscinibacter defluvii. The sequence goes on along the minus strand of NZ_RCHJ01000014.1, from coordinate 182,560 downwards.
TCGGTCCACACGGTCGGCACCGGTTGCGCCACGCCCGGCAACGAGGTCATCTCGACCTCGCTCATCGCCTCCAGCTTCTCGGTGTTGATCACCGCGCTGTTCCAGGCCAGCGGCACGGCACCGCCGGTGTAGCCGGTGCCGCCGCCGCGCGGGATGATGGTCAGCCCGAGCTCGATGCAGCCGGCCACCAGCGCGGCCATCTCGGCCTCGCTGTCGGGCGTCAGCACGACGAACGGGTACTCGACCCGCCAGTCGGTGGCGTCGGTCACGTGGGCCACGCGCGACAGGCCGTCGAACTTGATGTTGTCGCGGTCGGTGCGGCGCCCCAGCACCCGCACGACGCGCCGGCGCAGCTCGGCCATCGCGTCGAACTGGCGTGAGAAGCCCTCGACGGCGCTCTGCGCGGCCTCGAGCAGCTCGCCCACCAGGGCATCGCGCTCGCCGTCGGCCTGCGGCGCGCGGCGCGCCTCGATGGCGTGCAGCCGATGGTGCAGCGCGTCGATCAGCGCCTTGCGGCGCTTCGGGTTGTCCAGCAGGTCGTCCTGCAGGTAGGGGTTGCGCTGCACCACCCAGATGTCGCCCAGCACCTCGTACAGCATGCGCGCCGAGCGGCCGGTGCGCCGTTCCTCGCGCAGCCGGTTCAGCACGTCCCAGGCGCGCGTGCCGAGCAGGCGGATGACGATCTCGCGGTCGGAGAACGAGGTGTAGTTGTAGGGAATCTCGCGCAGGCGCGGAGCGGTGCCCTCGGTGGCCGGGCCGGTCGGGGCGACGGCGGCCAGCTGGGACAAGGTGGCGGGTGCGTTCATGGCGGTCGGGGGCTGGCGTGCCCCCGATCAGGCTGTCAGGGGCGAATCGTAGCAAAGGGCCGCATTCCCCTGCCCGCCGGCGCCCGCCCCCCTGGCGGGTTATCCCCGTTGCCGCGGGCGACGCACGCGACCATAAACGCGCCTGTCACAAGAGCCGTAGACACTGGCCGGCTGGCCCACGAGGCCTGTCACGAAACCATCACGGAGCCGTCATGAAGCCCTTCCGCATCGCCTGCACCGCCCTCAGCGCCCTCGCGCTGGCCGCCGCCCTGCCCGCCCGGGCCCAGACCGAGATCCAATGGTGGCACTCGATGACCGGCGGCCTGAACGACTGGGTCGTCGATCTGGCCAACGGCTTCAACGCCAGCCAGAAGGACTACAAGGTCGTGCCGACCTACAAGGGCCAGTACGACGAATCGATGACGGCCTCGATCGCCGCCTTCCGCGCCGGCAACGCGCCGCACATCGTGCAGGTGTTCGAGGTCGGCACCGCGACGATGATGGCGGCCAAGGGTGCGGTCGTGCCCGTCGGCCAGGTGATGGCCGACGCCGGCTACAAGTTCGACCCGAAGGCCTACATCTCCGCCGTCGTGGGCTACTACACGGCGCCCAACGGCCAGATGCTGAGCTACCCGCTGAACAGCTCGACCACGGTGCTGAACTACAACAAGGACGCGTTCCGCAAGGCCGGCCTCGACCCGAACAAGCCGCCGGCCACCTGGCCGGAGCTGGTGTCCGCCGCCGCCAAGCTGAAGGCCTCCGGCGTGGCCTGCCCGTTCACGACGAGCTGGCAGGGCTGGACGCAGCTGGAGAGCTTCTCGACCTGGCACAACACGCTGTTCGCCACGCACAACAACGGCTTCGGCGGCAACGCCGCGCGCCTGGCCTTCAACAGCCCGCTGCACGTGCGCCACATCGAGAACCTGGCCAACATGGCGCAGCAGGGCCTGTTCCACTACCGCGGCCGCGGCAACCTGGGCGACGCGCCGTTCTACTCGGGCGAATGCGCGATGGCCACCGCCTCGTCGTCGACCTACGCGAGCATCAAGAAGAACGCCAAGTTCGAGTTCGGCATCGCCCCGCTGCCCTACTACCCCGACGTGCCCGGCGCGCCGCAGAACACCGTGATCGGCGGCGCCTCGCTGTGGGTGATGTCGGGCAAGAAGCCGGCCGAGTACAAGGGCGTGGCCGCCTTCTTCAACTACCTCACCAGCCCCGAGATCCAGGCCAAGAGCCACCAGCGCACCGGCTACCTGCCGGTCACGCTGGCTTCCTTCGAGCTGACCGAGAAGTCCGGCTTCTACAAGCAGAACCCGGGCACCGACACCGCGGTCAACCAGATGATCCGCAAGACGACCGACAAGTCGCGCGGCGTGCGTCTGGGCAGCATGCTGCAGATCCGCGCCATCGTCGACGAGGAGCTCGAGCAGGTCTGGGCCGGCAAGAAGCCCGCCAAGGACGCGCTGGACAGCGCGGTCAAGCGCGGCAACGAGCTGCTCGAGCGCTTCGAGCGCGCCAACAAGTCCTGATCGCGCGATCTTGGCCGCCGAGAAACGCGTCGTCTTCCGCTCCGGCTGGCTGCCCTGGGCGCTGCTCGCGCCCCAGGCGGCCGTCATCGCGGTGTTCTTCTTCTGGCCGGCCGGGCAGGCGCTGCTGCAGTCGTTCCAGCAGTCCGACGCCTTCGGCACCTCGACCGAGTGGATCGGGCTGGAGAACTTCGCCCACCTCTGGAACGACCCGACCTACCTCGCGTCGTTCCAGACCACCGCGGTGTTCTCGGTGCTGGTGGCCGGGCTGGGCATCGCGATCTCGCTGCTGCTGGCGGTGTTCGCCGACCGGGTGGCGCACGGCGCGCTGGTCTACCGCACGCTGCTGATCTGGCCGTACGCGGTGGCCCCCGCGGTGGCCGGGGTGCTGTGGCTGTTCATGTTCGCGCCCTCGATCGGCATCGTCTCGTACGCGCTGCGCAGCATCGGTATCGACTGGAACCACCTGATCAACAGCGGCCAGGCGATGGCGCTGATCGTCGCGGCAGCGGTGTGGAAGCAGATCTCCTACAACTTCCTGTTCTTCCTCGCCGGGCTGCAGAGCATCCCGAAATCGCTCATCGAGGCCGCGGCGATCGACGGCGCGCGGCCCTGGCGGCGCTTCTGGACCATCCAGTTCCCGCTGCTCTCGCCGACCACCTTCTTCCTGTTCGTGATCAACGTCGTCTACGCCTTCTTCGACACCTTCGCGATCGTCGACGCGGCCACCCAGGGCGGTCCGGGCAAGGACACCGCGATCCTCGTCTACAAGGTCTACTACGACGGCTTCAAGGCGCTGGACCTCGGCGGCTCGGCGGCGCAGTCGGTGGTGCTGATGGTGATCGTGATCGCGCTGACGGTGGTGCAGTTCCGCTTCGTCGAGAAGAAGGTCAACTACTGATGATCCACACCTGAAATGAAACCCCCACGCTCACTTCGTTCGCTGCCCCCCGAGGGGGCGCGTCAGTGGCTTCGGGCAGTCGGGCGCCACTGACATGGTCGAACGCCGCCCCACCCTCGGCATCCTCGCGCACGTCGTGCTGATCGCCGGCGTCGCGCTGGTCGCGTTCCCGCTGTGGGTGACCTTCGTCGCCTCCACGCAGACGGCCGAGCAGATCCTGCAGGTGCCGATGTCGCTGCTGCCGGGCGACCGGATGGTCGAGAACTACCTCGCCGCGCTCGGCGGCACGGGCCAGGGCGCGGCGTCCAACGCGCCGGTGGGCCGCATGATGATGGTCAGCCTGATCACCGCGCTGGTCATCGCCTTCGGCAAGATCGCGATCTCGCTGCTCTCGGCCTTCGCGATCGTCTACTTCCGCTTCCCGCTGCGCCATGTGTTCTTCTGGGCCATCTTCATCACGCTGATGCTGCCGGTCGAGGTGCGCATCGGGCCGACCTACGCGGTGGTCGCCAACCTCGGCATGCTGAACACCTATGCCGGCCTGACCGTGCCGCTGATCGCCTCGGCCACCGCGACCTTCCTGTTCCGCCAGTTCTTCCTGACCGTGCCCGACGAGCTGGTGGAGGCGGCGCGCATCGACGGCGCCGGGCCGATGCGCTTCTTCATCGACGTGCTGCTGCCGCTGTCGGCCACCTCGATCGCGGCGCTGTTCGTCATCCAGTTCATCTACGGCTGGAACCAGTACCTCTGGCCGCTGCTGGTGACCACCGACGAGTCGATGTACCCGGTGGTGATCGGCATCAAGCGCATGATCAGCGGCGGCGACGCGGCGACCGACTGGAACATCGTGATGGCCACGGCGATCCTGGCGATGGTGCCGCCGGCGCTGGTGGTGCTGCTGATGCAGAAGTGGTTCGTCAAGGGCCTCGTCGACACCGAGAAGTAGAAAGAAGCGCATGGGAGCGATCAGCATCCGCGACGTGGTCAAGCGCTACGGCCGCGGCGACAAGGCGAACCAGGTGATCCACGGCGTGAACGCCGAGATCGCGGACGGCGAGTTCATCGTCATCGTCGGGCCCTCGGGCTGCGGCAAGAGCACGCTGCTGCGCATGGTGGCGGGGCTGGAGGAGATCAGCGGCGGCGAGATCGCGATCGCCGGACGCGTGGTCAACCACGTCGAGCCGAGCGAGCGCGACATCGCGATGGTGTTCCAGAACTACGCGCTGTATCCGCACATGAGCGTGTTCGACAACATGGCGTACGGGCTGCGCATCCAGAAGGTGCCGGTCGACGAGATCCGCGCGCGCGTGGACAAGGCGGCGGCGATCCTGCAGCTCGGGCCCTACCTGACCCGCAAGCCGCGCGAGCTCTCGGGCGGGCAGCGCCAGCGCGTCGCGATGGGCCGCGCGATCGTGCGCCAGCCGGAAGTGTTCCTGTTCGACGAGCCGCTGTCCAACCTCGACGCCAAGCTGCGCGCGCAGACGCGCCTGGAGATCCAGAAGCTGCACGGCGAGCTGGGCGTCACCTCGCTGTTCGTGACGCACGACCAGGTCGAGGCGATGACGCTGGCGCAGCGCATGATCGTGATGAACGCCGGCCGCATGGAGCAGATCGGCACGCCCGAGCAGGTCTATGCGACGCCGGCCACCACCTTCGTGGCCGGCTTCATCGGCGCGCCGCCGATGAACCTGGTGTCCGGGCGCGCCGAGGGCACGCGCTTCGTGCTCGAGGGCGCCGAGCTGGCCCTGCCCGCGCCGGCGCCGCGCGACGGTGCATTGATCCTCGGCCTGCGGCCGGAGCACACCGAGCTGCAGGCCCCCGGCAGCGGCTGGCCGTTCGCCGTCGATACCGTCGAGATGCTGGGCGCCGAGCGCCTGGTGCACGGGCGTGTCGGCAACGCGCCGTTCACCGTGCGGGTCGACGCGACGCTGGCCGCGCCGCGCGCCGGCGATGGTCTCGCGCTGCGCGCGAGCCCGGCGCACCTGCACTGGTTCGACGCGTCGACACAGCAGCGCGTCGGCTGACGATCGCTGCGGATCAGGCCGCCGCGGCCGCGGCGTTCGGCAGCGCCATCGGCTCCTCGATGCCTCGCACCCGCGCGTAGACCCGTGTGCTGCGCACCTCGCCGGTGGGCGAGAGGCTGTCGCCGCGCAGCAGCGCCTCGAGCGTGAAGCCGGCGCGCTCGGCCAGGCGCCAGCTGAGCCGGTTCGCGTCGTCGGTGCGGATCTCGACACGCCGCGCGGCCAGCTGGTCGAAGGCGAAGCGCACCAGCGCATGCACCGCCTCGGTGGCATGGCCGCGCCCGCCGAAGCCGCGCCGGCGCCAGTAGCCGATCTCGAAGCTGCGCAGCGCCCAGTCGATGTGGTGCAGCCCGATGCCGCCGATCAGGCTGCCCTCGCGGCCGAGCACGTCGCGCTCGAAGATGAACAGGTGCAGCTCCTCGCGCAGCAGGTAGCGGGCATGGGCGCGGCGGCACCAGGCCTCGCTCTCGGCCACGCTCTTGTCGGCGCGCGCCCAGGGCATCCAGGGTCGCAGGTCCTGGATCGATTCGCGCTCGGCCTCGTTGGCCACCGGGCCATCGCCCGGGCGCGGGCAGCGCAGGATCAGCCGTTCGGAGACGAGCTGCATCGGCAGGTCGATGAGCACGGGGTCCATGGTCCAAGTCCTCCTTGATCGTTCAGTTCGTGCCGAGGCGGCTGTCGCGCACCTCGGCCTCGGCGCCGAGCCAGTCGTCGACCGACTCGGGCAGTGGAAGCTCGCGCACGCGCCGGATCACCGGCACCTGCGACGCCACCAGCGCCAGCAGCAGCGCCGTGCCGCCGGCAAAGGCGAGCGCGCTCCGCAGGCCCACATGCTCCCCGAGCCAGCCGCCCAGCAGCGCGCCGGGGCCGGCCGGGATCAGGATCAGCCAGCGCATCGTGCTCGTCATGCGGCCCAGCAGCGGCTCGGGCGTCACCGCCTGGCGCAGCGCCAGGAAGTTGATGAACACCAGCACCGCACCGGCCGAGAACATCAGCAGCATCAGCGCGAAGGCCGAGACGCCCCAGCGGTCGGCCGGCGCCAGCGCGAGCAGGCACCAGCCCGCGCCGCACACCGCGAAGCCGAGCGTCAGGCAGGGCCCCGGACCGATGCGTCGGCTGATGCGGTCGCCCCAGATGCTCGCGAGAACCGTGCCCACCCCCATGCCGACATAGCTCAGGCCGACCTGGTGCTCGCTCAGGCCGAGCGTGCGGGTGGCGAACAGGATCTGCACCACGATGGCCGCGTGATGGCACATCTGCCACACACCCACCGCACAGGCCAGTGCCACCAGCAGGCGCTGGCGCGCGACGAAACGCACGCCGGCCTTCAGGTCGCGCCAGAAGTGGGCGTCGTGGCGCACCGCGCGGCGCTCGTCGACGACGATGCCGCGCAGGATCGTCGCGGAGACGACCAGCAGCGCTGCATCCACCAGCAGCGCGAGCGGCGCGCCGACCAGCTTGATCAGCAGCCCCGCGAAGCCCGGGCCGGCCACCTCGGCGCCCGAGGTCGCCAGCGCATTCTTCGCGTGCGCCTCGACCAGGCGCTCGCGCGCCACCACCTGCGTCAGCACGATCTGCGCGGCCGAGCCGGCGGTGGTGAACACGGTGCCGATCACGAAGGCGACGATGTACAGCCAGGGCATGGTCAGCCAGCCGAGCCACCAGGCCAGCGGCACGCTCGACACCACTGCGGCCAGCAGCAGTTCGCCGGCCACGTAGACCGGCAGCTTGCGCACCCGGTCCAGCCACACGCCCGAAGGCAGCGAGAACAGCACGAAGGGCAGGATCTCCATCGCGGTGAGCAGGCCCATCTGCGTGGGGCTGGCATGCAGCAGTACCGCCGCGGTGAGCGGCAACGCGAGCATGGTGACCTGGCCGCCGAAGGAGCTGATCAGGATCGAGGTCCACAGCCTGCGGTAGGTGACCTGGCGCAACAGGTCGTCGTGCGGCAGCAGGCCGTCGAGCCAGCGCCTCAGCCGCACGATGCGTCCCTCCTTGCCTTCCAGCAGCCATTCGGTCATGGCTTCCTCGTCTTTCTCTCGCGGCGGGCTCCGGTGGGAACCCTGGCGGGCCGTTGGGCCCGTTGACGGAGGAACTGGGGACACCCGATTCCTCCGCCGATCTCTCGGCGGGGGCCTCGGTGGAGGCGGGTGCCGAGAGGACTAGATGGCGCCGATGGCCCGCTTGGACGGGCGATTCGGCGCTGCGACGCCGAGCCACGACGCCAGGCCGAACGACGCGGCGCGAGGGCGGCGGCATACGGCGAGGTGGAGGGCGTGGCTCATGGCGTGGCGTGGGCGGGATCGAATGCGAAACATCCTAGCAGCCTCCCTGCGTGGCCTGCAATCGGTAGAACGTGGGATGCGGCGTCGACGCGCGATACCGGCAGTGCCGCCGCATGCCACCGGCAGCCGCCGCGCTTGCGCGGGCGGCGGGCCGGCGTGCAGCATGTGCGCCATGACACGTTCCCACCTCCTGCTGGCCGCCACGCTGCTGTTCGCCCTCGCGCTGCTGCTGCACGGGCCGATCCCGCAGTGGAGCAGCTACCACGACTTCGCCGACCGGCGCACCTGGTTCGCGGTGCCGAATGCAGCCGACGTGCTGAGCAACCTGCCCTTCCTGCTGATCGGCGCCTGGGCCTGGGCCGCGCTGCGCGACGTGCCGTGGCGACTGTTCGCGCTGGCGATCGGCGCCACCGCCTTCGGCTCGGCCGGCTACCACTGGGCGCCGGACAACGCCTCGCTGGTGTTCGACCGCCTGCCGATCGCGGCCGCGTGCGCCCTGCTGGTCTGCCTGTTCCTGGCCGAGCGCGTCGACCCGCGCTGGGCGCGCCCCGCCGTGCTGGCCGGGGCGCTGGTCGCGGCGGCGGCGTCGGTGCTGCTGTGGTGGGCGAGCGAAGAAGCCGGCCGCGGCGACCTGCGCGCCTACCTGTTCGTGCAGTTCCTGCCGATGGTGCTGGTGGTGGCCGGCCTCTCGATGCGCCTGCGCCCGCTGTCTGCCCACGCGGTGAGCGACGCTGCATGGTGGACGACGCTCGCGCTCTACGCTGCGGCCAAGGCCCTGGAGCTGGCCGACCATGCGGTGCTGCAGGCCAGCGGGGTGGTCAGCGGCCACACGTTGAAACACCTGCTGGCCGCCGCCGCGGCGGCCTGGCTGCTGCGCGCAGCGATCAGGAACGGTAGTCCGCGTTGATCTTCACGTAGTCGTACGAGAAGTCGCAGGTCCACACGGTGGCGTGGGCCTGGCCGCGGTTCAGCACGATGCGCACCGTCATCTCGGAGCGCTTCATGACCCGTGCGCCGTCCTCCTCGCGGTACTCGGGCCGGCGCCCGCCGCGGTGCACGACGTGCACGTCGTCGAGGAACAGGTCGATCTGCGACTGGTCGAGGTCGGCGATGCCGGCGTAGCCCACCGCCGCGAGGATGCGGCCGAGGTTCGGGTCGCTGGCGAAGAACGCCGTCTTGACCAGCGGCGAATGCGCGATGGCATAAGCCGCCAGGCGGCACTCTTCCTTCGTGCGCCCGCCGTCCACACGCACGGTGATGAACTTGGTGGCGCCTTCGCCGTCGCGCACGATGGCCTGGGCGAGTTGCTGGGCGACCTCGATCAGCGCGGCGCGCAAGGCCGCGCCGTCGTTCGATTCGACCTGGGTGATGGGCGCGTGGCCGGCCTGCTGCGTGGCGATCAGCACGAACGAGTCGTTGGTCGAGGTGTCGCCGTCGATCGTGATGCGGTTGAACGAGCGGTCGGCCGCCTCGCGCACCAGTTCCTGCATCAGCGCCGGGGCGATCACCGCGTCGGTGGCGATGAAGCCGAGCATGGTCGCCATGTTCGGCCGGATCATGCCGGCGCCCTTGCTGATGCCGGTGATGGTGACCGTCCGGCCGCCGATCTGCACCTGGCGCGAGGCCGCCTTGGGCACCGTGTCGGTGGTCATGATCGCCTCGGCCGCCAGCGCCCAGTTCGCGGGCCTGGCGTCGGCCAGCGCCGCCGGCAGCGCGGCCTCGATGCGCTCGTTCGGCAGCGTCTCCATGATCACGCCGGTCGAGAACGGCAGCACCTGCTGCGGCGTGACGCCCATCAGCGCGCCGAGCGCCGCACAGGTGGAGCGGGCTCGGGCCAGGCCGTCCGCACCGGTGCCGGCATTGGCATTGCCGGTGTTGACCACGATCGCGCGGATGCCCTGCCCGGCTGCCAGGTGCTCGCGGCAGACCTGCACCGGCGCCGCGCAGAAGCGGTTCTGCGTGAACACGCCGGCCACCGCGCTGCCCGCGGCGAGCCTGACGACCAGCACGTCGCGGCGATTCGCCTTGCGCACGCCGGCCATCGCGATGCCGAGTTCGACGCCGGCGACGGGGTGCAGATCGGCAGGGTTGGGGGCCGACAGGTTCACCGGCATGGCGCTCTCCCGGAATCGATCAGCCGCTCAGGCGAGCCGGCCGTGGCACTGCTTGTACTTCTTGCCGCTGCCGCACGGGCAGGGGTCGTTGCGTCCCACCTTGGGCACCTGGGCGGCGAGCGTGGCGACGTCGGTCTCCTCGGCCTCGCCGCCGTCCTCGGTGGGGTGGCGGTAGGTCACGTTGCTGATGCGCTCGGCCGCCTCCTCGATCGCCTCGGCGGCCTGGGCGGCCTCCTCCTGCGTCTGGATGCGCACGGTCATCAGCATGCGCGTGACCTCCATCTTCACCAGGTCGAGCATCTGCGAGAACAGCTCGAAGGCCTCGCGCTTGTATTCCTGCTTCGGGTTCTTCTGCGCGTAGCCGCGCAGGTGGATGCCCTGGCGCAGGTAGTCGAGCGCGGCGAGGTGCTCGCGCCAGTGCGAGTCGATCGACTGCAGCAGCACCATGCGCATGAAGGGCGTGAACTGCGCGTCGCCGACACGCTCGAGCTTGGCCTGGAAATGCGCGTCGGCGGCCTTGATCACCTTCTCGACCACGTCCTCGTCGGTGATGCTGCTGCTCTTCTCCACCTCGGCAGCCAGCGGTACCTCGAGCTGCCACTCCTCGCGCAGCGTCTTCTCGAGCGCGAGCAGGTCCCACTGCTCCTCGACGCTGTCGGCCGGCACGAAGGTGCGCACCACGTCGGTCATCGTGCTGGCGCGCAGGTTGGCGATCTGCTCGTTCAGGCTCTGCGCCTCGAGGATCTCGTTGCGCTGCTGGTAGATGACCTTGCGCTGGTCGTTGGCGACGTCGTCGTACTCGAGCAGCTGCTTGCGGATGTCGAAGTTTCGCGCCTCCACCTTGCGCTGCGCGCTCTCGATGCTGCGCGTCACGATGCCGGCCTCGATGGCCTCGCCGTCGGGCATCTTCAGCCGCTCCATGATCGCGCGCACGCGGTCGCCGGCGAAGATGCGCATCAGCGGGTCGTCGAGGCTCAGGTAGAAGCGCGAGGAGCCCGGGTCGCCCTGGCGGCCGGAGCGGCCGCGCAGCTGGTTGTCGATGCGGCGCGACTCGTGGCGCTCGGTGGCGATGATGCGCAGGCCGCCCTGCGCCTTGACCTTCTCGTGCAGGCTCTGCCACTCGTCCTGCAGCTGCTTCGCGCGCGCGGCCTTCTCCTCGGGCGGCAGCGACTCGTCGGCCTCGAGGAACTGGATCTGCTTCTCGACGTTGCCGCCGAGCACGATGTCCGTGCCGCGGCCGGCCATGTTGGTGGCGATCGTGATCACGCCCGGGCGACCCGCCTGCGCGACGATCTGCGCCTCCTTCTCGTGCTGCTTGGCGTTGAGCACCTGGTGCTCGAGCTTGGCCTTCGTCAGCAGCGCCGAGACCTTCTCGGAGTTCTCGATCGAGGTGGTGCCCACGAGCACCGGCTGGCCGCGCTCGTGGCAGTCGCGGATGTCCTTGGTGACGGCGTCGTACTTCTCGCGCTCGGACTTGTAGACGAGGTCGAGCTCGTCCTTGCGGATGGTCGGCCGGTTCGGCGGGATCACCACGGTCTCGAGGCCGTAGATCTCCTGGAACTCGTAGGCCTCGGTGTCGGCCGTGCCGGTCATGCCGGACAGCTTGCCGTACATGCGGAAGTAGTTCTGGAAGGTGATCGAGGCGAGCGTCTGGTTCTCGCTCTGGATCTTCACGCCCTCCTTGGCCTCCACCGCCTGGTGCAGGCCGTCGCTCCAGCGCCGGCCGGTCATCAGTCGGCCGGTGAACTCGTCGACGATGATCACCTCGCCGTTCTGCACCACGTAGTGCTGGTCGCGGTGGTACAGGTGGCGCGCGCGCAGGGCCGCGTACACGTGGTGCATCAGCGTGATGTTGGCCGGGTCGTACAGGCTCGCGCCCTCGGCCAGCAGCCCGGCCTGGGCGAGGATGGCCTCGGCGTTCTCGTGGCCGGCCTCGGTGAGGAAGACCTGGTGGCTCTTCTCGTCCACCGTGAAGTCGCCCGGCACCTTGACGCCCTCGCCGGTGCGCGGGTCGGCCTCGCCCTCCTGGCGCTTGAGCTGCGGCACCACGGCGTTGATGCGCACGTACAGCTCGGTGTGGTCCTCGGCCTGGCCGCTGATGATCAGCGGGGTGCGCGCCTCGTCGATCAGGATCGAGTCGACCTCGTCGACGATCGCGTAGTTCAGGCCGCGCGCGACGCGGTCGGCCGTGTCCTGCACCATGTTGTCGCGCAGGTAGTCGAACCCGAACTCGTTGTTCGTGCCGTAGGTGACGTCGGCGGCGTAGGCGGCCTGCTTGTCCTCGCGCGGCATCTGCGGCAGGTTCACGCCCACCGACAGGCCGAGGAAGTTGTACAGGCGCCCCATCCACTCGGCGTCGCGGCGGGCCAGGTAGTCGTTGACCGTGACGACGTGAACGCCCTTGCCGGAGATCGCGTTCAGGTAGACCGGCAGCGTGGCCACGAGCGTCTTGCCCTCGCCGGTGCGCATCTCGGCGATCTTGCCGTTGTGCAGGGCCATGCCGCCGATCAGCTGCACGTCGAAGTGGCGCATCTTCAGCGAGCGCTTGCCGGCCTCGCGCACGGTGGCGAAGGCCTCGGGCAGCAGCGCGTCGAGCGTCTCGCCCTTGGCGTGGCGGGCGCGGAACTCGTCGGTCTTGGCCTTCAACGCCTCGTCCGACAGCGTCTCGAACGTCGGCTCCAGCGCGTTGATCTGGGCGACGACACGCCGGTACTGCTTCAGCAGGCGCTCGTTGCGGCTGCCGAAAATGGAGGTGAGGAGCTTGGGCAACATGCGACGACGGCGGCGGCGTTCTTCTGAGGGGGCTCGCCGGCCCCGCAGCCACCGGCCGCGGCACGACGGCGCACGTAGGTCGGCATCTGGGGGCGCACCTTGCCGATGCAAGGCGCGCGGCGTTCAGCCAAAGCCTGTAAGTTTACTCCGCGACCGCCAGGCGCCGTTGGCGGCGCCCCGCCTTGGCCTGGGCGCCCGGCTCGCCGCCGGCCAGGAACTTGGCCGGGTCCTGCGGCACGCCGTCGACCAGCACCTCGAAGTGCAGGTGCGGCCCCGTCGAGCGGCCGGTGTTGCCTACCTCGGCGATCGTCTGCCCGCGCTTGACGATGTCGCCGGCGCGGGCGAGCAGCCGCGACGCGTGGGCATAGCGGGTGACCAGGCCGTTGCCGTGGTCGACCTCGATCATCTGGCCGTAGGCCGGGTGATGCTCGGTGTTGAGCACCACGCCGCCGGCGGCGGCCATGATCGGCGTGCCGACGTCGCTCGGGAAGTCCAGCCCGGTGTGCAGCGCGGCCCGGCCGGTGAACGGATCCTCCCGGAAGCCGAAGCCGGATCCGATCGTCCCGGCCACCGGTGCGCTGTTCGGGATCGTCAGCGCATGCAGGCGCGACTCCATCAGGCGCGATTCGATCAGCGTGAACAGGTCGGTGCTGCGATCGGCGGTTTCGTCGAGCGAGTCGATGATCCCGGTCAGCTGCTCCAGCGTGGCGGCCTGCGGCGGCACGTACGGCCCGCCCTGCGCGCCGCCGGCCGACGCCGCCGTGGCCGGGCGCAGCGGCTTGAGTTCGTCCGCCTTGACGCCCGCCAGCCCGGCGACCCGGTCGCCCATGGCCTCGAGCTTGACCAGCTTCGCCTGCATCTCGCCGACCTTCTGCGCCATCGCGTCGAGGTTGGCGCGCAGGAAGCGGTCGCGCTGGGCGAACTCGTCGCGCACCACCAGGCGCACGATCTGGCTGACCACCGGCCAGCCCTCGCGTGCGGCCTTGAGGAAGACGAAGTGGTAGATCGCGCCCGACAGCGACATCAGCACCACCACCAGCGCAAACAGCGCGAGCGCGGCCTGCCAGCGATTGAAATGCATCACCCGCGTGCGCGCCAGCGTGCCGTGCGTGATCATGATCTGCATCGCTACACTCCAGTCGTGAGTCCCAACCACCTCAAGTCCCCTCCGCTGGTGCCGGACTCGATGCCGGTGGCGGAAGCCCTGCGTCGCAGCGCGCCGCTGGCGGCCTTGCGCGAGCGGCTGAAGGAGTCGGGTGAGCGGTTCGAGGCCATCCGGGCCAGCCTCCCCCCGGGGCTCGCGAATCAGGTCGCGCCGGGGCCGGTCGATGCCGAGGGCTGGTCTGTGCTGGCGGCCAATGCCGCGGTGGCGGCCAAGCTGCGCCAGCTCAGGCCCCGACTGGAAGCGATTCTTCAGCAGCGGGGCTGGCAGGTTAGCGCAATCCGCATCAAGGTTCAAACGCCCTGACAGGACGTTTCAACCCTTTCCGGCGCACCGCCGCAAACCGGGCCGGAGCGTGACATGGTGCCGGCTGTCCGAATCGAACGGACGACCTTCCGCTTACAAGGCGGGTGCTCTACCAACTGAGCTAAGCCGGCACGGCCACCGGGGGCGCCGCAGTATAGGCGCGCTGCTACTTGATGCGCTTGAGCGAGGGCCGTCCGCCGGAGGGCGGCTCGGGCGGCTCCGTGGCCCCCTCGGCGTCGCCCCGCGAGCCTCCGTCGGTGACCGCCAGGTGAGGCGGCGTGCGCGGAGCGGCGGCGGCCGCGTCGAGCGGCGCCGGCTGCATGCCCGCGGGCGCCTCGGAGGGCACGGGGAAGGCCATGCCCTGCCCGTTCTCGCGCGCGTAGATCGCGATCACGTGGTCGACCGGCACCACGATCTCGCGCGAGACCCCGCCGAAGCGGGCCTTGAACTCGATGTACTCGTTGCCGAGCTTGAGCGCGCTGGTCGCCTCGAAGCCGACGTTGAGCACGATCTCGTTGTTCTTCACGTACTCCACCGGCACCTGCACCGAGCCGTCGACGAACACCGCGATGTACGGGGTGAAGCCGTTGTCCGTGCACCAGTCGTGCAGCGCCCGGATCAGGTACGGGCGGGTCGAGGTGCCGGTGCCGGCGCTCGGCGGGGTGCTCATGCCGGCCAGTCTACTTCCGCATCACCTTCTCGGACGGCGTCAGCGCCTCGATGTAGGCGGGGCGGGAGAAGATGCGCTCGGCGTACTTCAGCAGCGGCACGGCGTTCTTCGACATGTCGATGCCGTAGTAGTCCAGGCGCCACAGCAGCGGGGCGATCGCGACGTCGAGCATCGAGAAGTCGTCGCCCAGCATGTACTTGTTCTTGACGAAGATCGGCGCGAGCATGGTCAGCCGGTCGCGGATCTGCGCGCGCGCCTTCTCGAGCTGCTTGTCGTTGGGCTTGATGCCGCGCGACTCGAGGATGTTGACGTTGCTGAACAGCTCCTTCTCGAAGTTGAACAGGAACAGCCGCACCCGCGCGCGCGCCACCGGGTCGCCCGGCATCAGCTGCGGGTGCGGGAAGCGCTCGTCGATGTACTCGTTGATGATGTGCGACTCGTACAGGATCAGGTCGCGCTCGACGAGGATCGGCACCTCGTTGTACGGGTTCATCAGCGCGATGTCCTCGGGCTTCGCGAACAGGTCCACGTCGCGAATCTCGAAGTCCATGCCCTTCTCGAACAGCACGAAGCGGCAGCGGTGCGAGTAGGGGCAGGTGGTTCCGGAATAAAGCACCATCATGGCGCGCTCTCCTTGCGGGAGTCCAAAGACACGAACGCAGCGGGCCCCCTGGCGGGCGGCGCCGCTGCGCGGCGGCCCGTCGGCGCGCTCACGCCGGCGGGCACGGGAGGGTTCACTTCACGTCTTTCCAGTAGGCGGCGTTCAAGCGCCAGGCGATCACGGTGAAGAAGGCGAGGAAGAGCAGCACCCAGACACCGATGCGCACGCGCTGGCCGGCGGCCGGCTCACCCATCCACTGCAGGAAGGCCACCAGGTCGCCGACCGCCTCGTCGTACTCGCGCGGGTCGAGCTGGCCCGGCGTGAGCTGCTCGAAGCCGGCGAAGCGGTGCACCGTCTTGCTCGGGTCGTGCGGGTCCTTCTCGTCGACGAACTTCGCGACGCGCTGGCCCTGCAGCTCCCACAGCACATGCGGCATGCCGACGCTCGGGAACGCGAGGTTGTTCCAGCCGGTGGCCTTGGTGTCGTCGCGGTAGTAGGTGCGCAGGTAGGTGTACAGGTAGTCGGCGCCGCTGCCGCCGGCACCGGCGCGCGAACGCGCGATCAGCGTCAGGTCGGGCGGCAAGGCACCGAACCACTCCTTGGCCTGCTTCGGGTCGAGCGTGACCTTCATCGTCTCGCCGACCTTGTCGGTGGCGAACATCAGGTTCTTCTTGATCTGCTCTTCGCTCAGGCCGATGTCGCGCAGGCGGTTGTAGCGCATGTAGCCGGCTGAGTGGCAGTTCAGGCAGTAGTTGACGAACAGCTTGGCGCCGTTCTGCAGCGCGGCCAGGTCGTTCACCTTGCCTTCGGGGAACTTGTCCCAGTGCGCGCTGCCGCCGGCCGCGGCAGCGCCGCCGGCGAGGCCGAGGGCGAGGAGCAGGGAAAGGAGGATCTTCTTCATGGTCTCGTTCTTCCCTGGCATCAGTGGGCAGCGAAGGTCACGCGCTCGGGCACGGGCTTGCATTCGCCCAGCCGGCTCCACCAGGGCATCAGCAGGAAGAAGCCGAAGTAGAACAGCGTGCCCACCTGCGACACGCGCTCGCCGATCGGCGAGGGCGGCTGCACGCCGAGGTAGCCCAGGATCAGGAAGTTGATCACGAACACGGCGTAGACATACTTGTGCCAGCCCGGGCGGTAGCGGATCGACTTCACCGGGCTCGCATCCAGCCAGGGCAGGAAGAACAGGATGATCACCGCGCCGCCCATCACGACGACGCCCCAGAACTTGGCGTCGATGCTGAGCATCAGCGCGACGACCACCAGCGCGGCGATCACCACCGCACCCTTCAGCGCCGCGGAGACCTTCGCCTTGGCCACGCCGAGCAGCGCGCCGAGCAGCACGCAGGCCACCAGCACGTACATCATCTCGCTGGTGATGGCGCGCAGCATCGAGTAGTACGGCGTGAAGTACCACACCGGCGCGATGTGCGCGGGCGTCTGCAGCGGATCGGCCGGGATGAAGTTGTTGTACTCGAGGAAGTAGCCGCCAAGCTCGGGCGCGAAGAAGATGATCGCGCTGAACACGAACAGGAACACCGCCACGCCCATGATGTCGTGGATCGTGTAGTACGGGTGGAACGGGATGCCGTCCAGCGGATGGCCCTGTGCATCCTTCGGCGCCTTCGGCCCCTTGATCTCGACACCGTCCGGGTTGTTCGAGCCGACGTCGTGCAGCGCCAGCAGGTGCGCCACGACCAGGCCGAGCAGCACCAGCGGCACGGCGATCACGTGGAAGCTGAAGAAGCGGTTCAGCGTCGCGTCGCTCACGACGTAGTCGCCGCGGATCAGCAGCGCCAGGTCCGGCCCGATCAGCGGGATCGCGGAGAACAGGTTGACGATCACCTGCGCGCCCCAGTAGCTCATCTGGCCCCAGGGCAGCAGGTAGCCCATGAAGGCCTCGGCCATCAGGCACAGGAAGATCGCGCAGCCGAAGATCCACACCAGCTCGCGCGGCTTGCGGTAGCTGCCGTAGATCAGCCCGCGGTACATGTGCAGGTAGACCACGACGAAGAACGCGCTGGCGCCCGTCGAGTGCATGTAGCGGATGATCCAGCCGCCGGGCACGTCGCGCATGATGTACTCGACCGAGGCGAAGGCCAGCGCCGCGTCGGGCTTGTAGTGCATCACGAGGAAGATGCCGGTGACGATCTGGATCACCAGCACCAGCATGGCCAGCGAGCCGAAGAAGTACCAGACGTTGAAGTTCTTCGGAGCGTAGTACTCCGACATGTGCTTCTTGTATTCCGAGAAGGCGGTCGGGAACCGGTTCTCGAACCAGACCGTCACCTTCTGGGCCACCGGTGCGTCGGCGGGAACTTCCTTGAATTCAGCCATGGTCGTGCGTCCGGGTCCTGGGGGTTAGGCCTTCTTGTCCTCGCCGATCAGCAGGCGCGTGTCGGACAGGTACATGTGCGGCGGCACCTCGAGGTTGTCCGGCGCGGGCTTGTTCTTGAACACGCGGCCGGCCATGTCGAAGGTCGAGCCGTGGCAGGGACACAGGAAACCGCCGGCCCAGTCGTCGGGCAGCGAGGGCTGCGCGCCAGGCTGGAACTTGTCGCTCGGCGAGCAGCCCAGGTGCGAGCAGATGCCCACGGCCACCAGCACCTCCGGCTTGATCGAGCGGTGCTCGTTGCGCGCGTACTCCGGCGTCAGCTCGCCCGGGTTGCGCTGCGATTTCGGGTCGGCCAGCTGGGCGTCCAGCTTGGGCAGCTCGGCCAGCTGCTCGGGCGTTCGCCGCACGATCCACACCGGCTTGCCGCGCCACTCGACGGTGAGCTTCTCGCCCGGCTTGAGTGCACTGATGTCGACTTCGACGGCCGCACCGGCGGCACGGGCGCGCTCGGAGGGCTGGAAGCTGCTGACGAAGGGCACGGCGGTGAAGCCGACCCCCACGGCACCGGCGCAACCTGAGGCGATGAGCCAGGTGCGCTTGCCGCTGTCGACGGGGCTGTCACTCATGAAGGTCCTCGGGGAGTTTCTCTGGGATTCGCTGCGGATCAGGGTCAACCCGGCATTCTAACGGACACGTCAAGCCTCCCCGGCCGGCTTGACTTCCGGACGATCGCAGGAATACTGCCGCACCCCGATCACAAGTCACCGCGCCGCCGGCGCACTTCAACGAGAGAGGAGATCACGATGGGATTCGCGACCGAATTCAAGGAATTCGCGATGAAGGGCAATGTCGTCGACCTGGCGGTCGGCGTCATCATCGGAGGCGCCTTCGGCAAGATCGTCGACTCGATCGTCGGTGACCTGATCATGCCCATCGTCGGCAAGCTGCTCGGCGGGCTGGACTTCTCGAACTACTTCATCCCGCTGGCCGGCCAGACCGTGACCAACCTCGCGGATGCGAAGAAGGCCGGCGCCGTGTTCGCGTACGGCAGCTTCATCACGGTGGCGATCAACTTCGTGATCCTCGCCTTCATCATCTTCATGATGGTCAAGCAGATCAACCGGCTGAAGAAGGAGGCGCCGGCGGCCCCGCCGGCCCCCGCCGCTCCGCCGGAGGACATCGTGCTGCTGCGCGAGATCCGCGACGCGCTGAAGAAGTAGTCCGCGGCCGTCAAGCCGGCAGCCGCCGGGCCGGCGTGACGGACCGCACAACGGGCGGCCGTTCTTTGGGCTCATACTTCGCTGCCGCCCGTGCCTCGGGCGGGGCACGCACGCGTGCGTTTCCAGCCAGCCGATGAGCCCGATCGATCCCCGCCAGCAGGCCGCGATGGACGCGGCCGTCAACCTGATCAAGAACGCCGTCGCCCAGGTGGTGGATCGGGTGGCGGACCTGCTCGGCACGCTGTCGCTGTCGGCCACCCGCATCGCCGAGCGCGACCTGCTGCTGTCGACCCAGTTCGAGCTGCGGCGCGGCATGGCCTCGTTCCACCTGACCTTCCGCGAGACGCTGCGCGAGAGCATCGCCAAGGACCTGGCGCCGCGCGAGGACGGCCGGCGCCGCCTGGAGGTGACCGACTGGACGTCGCTCAGCCTCGTGGGTGACCAGGAGGTCGAGGAGCAGCTCCATTCCGGCCGCATCGCCCAGGCCATCCTGCAGGAAGCCGAGTGGGAGCAGCGCGACGTCGCCGCCCACCTGGGTTCGCTGCTGCGCACCGGCCGGCCCGACGAGGACCGCAGCCCGCTGCGCCCGCAGGTGGTCGGTGCGGCGCTGTACCGCGCCATCGAGTCGACCACCAAGGACGGCGAGTCGCGCAAGCTGCTGGCGCGCGAGCTCGGCCAGGCCGTGGCCAAGGCGATGAAGCAGTGCTACGCCGACATCGCGCGCGACCTGCAAGGGCGCGGCGTGCAGCCGCTCGGCCTGAACCCGCGCATGGGCGACGGGCCCGGCTTCCACCTGCCCGGCGCCGGCAACTCCGGCTACTCGACGCTGCGCGACAGCGGACACGGTGGGCACAGCGGGCACAGCGGCTACACCAGCCACCCCGGAAGCTTCGACCCGGGCAGCGGCGGCGCGCCCGCGGGCGCGGCCGTGCCGTCCTGGCGCGGCGGGCCGGGGCTGGCCGGCGTGCCCGGCAGCGGCCATGGCGGCTACCCCGCGCCAGGCATCGGACGCAGCGGCGGGCATGGCTCGGCGAACGAAGCACTCTCGCCCGGCGCCCGCGCACGCGCCGACGCCCAGCTGATGAACCTGCTGCGCCGCCTGACGGCGCTGGCCAGCCGCCCGGGCGAGTTCGACGACGTGCCGGCGATGCCCGACGTGGTGCTGCCCGGAACGAGCGGCCGTGGCGGCCTGGGCGGGGCCCTGGCCCCGGGCGGCCACGGCTTCGGTGCCGGCGCGGACGAGGCCGCGCTGCACGGCGGGGTGGCGGTCAACCTGATCCGGGCACACCGCGACGAGCTGCTGCAGGCCTCGGCCGGCAAGCTCGACCACATGGTCATCGACGTGGTCGGCAGCCTGTTCGACCAGATCCTGGCCGACCCGCGCGTGCCGCCGCAGATGGCGCGCCAGATCGCGCGCCTGCAGCTGCCGGTGCTGCGCGTCGCGCTGGCCGATGCCACCTTCTTCTCGTCGCGACGCCATCCGGTGCGGCGCTTCGTCAACCGCATCGCCTCCCTGGCGCTGGCCTTCGATGAGTTCGACGACGGCCCGGGCAAGCAGTTCCTCGACCGCGTGCGTTCGCTGGTGCAGGAGATCGTCGAGGGCGACTTCGACCAGATCGAGCTCTACAGCGCCAAGCTCAACGAGCTCGAGCGCTTCATCGCCGATCAGACGCAGGGCGAGGTGCAGGCCAGCCCGGCAGCGACCACGCTGGAGAACAAGGAATCCGAGCTGCGCATCCAGCAGCGCTACATGCTGCAGCTCACCGCCGCGCTCAAGCCGATCCCGCTGGCGCCCTACCTGCGCGAGTTCCTCTCGCAGGTGTGGAGCCAGGCGCTGGTGCTGGCGGTGCGGCGCGACGGGCCGGCCTCGGACCGCTTCCAGCGCTTCAAGCGCGTCGCACGCGACCTGGTGATGAGCGTGCAGCCCAAGGGTTCGCCGGCGCTGCGCAAGAAGTTCCTGATGCAGCTGCCGCCGCTGATGAAGGACCTGAACGAGGGCATGGCGCTGATCGGCTGGCCCGAGCCGGCGCAGAAGGCCTTCTTCGGCCAGCTGCTGCCGGCGCACGCCGAGTCGCTCAAGGCGGCGCCGCTGTCCGAACTCGACCACAACCTGCTGGCCAAGCAGATCGAGGGCATCTTCGCGACGACCGTGCCGGGGGTCGAGTCGCTCTCGGTGGCCGACATGGTGCCGGAAGCCGAGACCGCCCTGGTCGAGAAGCGCTTCACGGCCGAGGAGGCCAAGCAGGTCGGACTCGTGCCCGAGAGCGCGGTTGACTGGAATGGCCAGGTCGACATCGAGGTCGGCGATCCGGCCGCCCCCGATGCCCCGGCCGGCGCCGACGTGGAGGCCGAGCTCGAGGCGGGCGATTCGGCGCCGGTCGACCTCGGGCTGGACATCGACCTCGGCCTGTCACCGGCCGAACCGGCGGAGCCGACGCGCGGCCCGCAGCTGATGGACCACGTCAAGCTCGGCTTCGCCTACCAGATGCTGCTGAAGGACCAGTGGCAGAAGGTGCGGCTCACCTACGTCAGCCCGGGCCGCAGCTTCTTCGTCTTCTCGCACGGCAAGAAGCACCAGGAGACGATCTCGATGACCGCGCGCATGCTCTCGCGCATGTGCGAGACCGGTCGCATGCGCGCCTACGAGAGCAGCTACCTGATCGAGCGGGCGACGGCGCGGGCGCGCAAGCAGCTCGCCGCGCTCAAGGTGCCGGCGACGCGGCACTGAGCCCGGGCGCCGCGGCGCCCGCCAGGACCCGCGCCATCCTGACCGCCGCCGCGAGGCTGGACGCATCGGCCACGCCGCGCCCGGCGATGTCGAACGCGGTGCCGTGGTCCGGGCTGGTGCGCACGAAGGGCAGGCCGAGCGTCACGTTCACGCCCTGCTCGACGCCGAGGTACTTCACCGGGATCAGCCCGTGGTCGTGTGTCATCGCGACCACGAGGTCGAACTCGCCCGGGTGGGCCGGTGGCGCGTGGCGGGCGCGCATGAACACAGTGTCGGGCGCGAACGGCCCGCGTGCATCGATGCCCTCGGCACGCGCCGCCGCCACCGCCGGCGCGATGATGCGGATCTCCTCGTCGCCGAACAGCCCGCCCTCGCCGGCATGCGGGTTCAGCCCGGCCACCGCGATGCGCGGCCGCGGCTGGCCCCAGCGCGCCGCGGCCGCATGCGCGATGCGGATGGTCTCCAGCACGGCCTCGAAGGTGACGGCGTCGACCGCGCTGCGCAGCGACTGGTGGATCGTCACCAGCACCGTGCGCAGCTCGTCGTTGGCCAGCATCATGCGCACCGGCGCCGGCGTGCCGCCCGAGGCGGCCAGCGCCTGCAGCATCTCGGTGTGGCCGGGGTAGCCGATGCCGGCGGCCGCCAGCGCCTCCTTGTGGATCGGCGCGGTGACGATGCCGGCCACGGCACCGGATCGCGCCAGCGTCACCGCCTGCTCGATGCAGCGCGCCGCGGCGGCGCCGGCCCGGGCCTCGACGCCCCCGGTCGGCAGCTGCGCCAGGCCTTCCGGCAGGCCGCGCACCGGCAGCACCGCAATGGCGCGCGGCGGCACACCGCCCAGATCCTGCGGCGACTCGAGCACCGCCACCGCCTGCAGCGCGCCGACCAGCCGCGCCGCGGCACGCATCACGCCGGCATCGCCGAGCACCAGGCAACCGTCGGCCGCCCCGTCACGGAACAGCTTCGCGATGATCTCCGGCCCGATGCCGCAGGCATCGCCCATCGTGATCGCCAGCGGCAGGCGGCCCGCGCTCACGCCGGATTCTCGATGTCGATGAACTCGTGCTCCAGGCCGAAATGCTGCGCCACCTGCGCCGCCACGGCCGGTGCGCCGAAACGCTCGCTGGCATGGTGGCCGCAGGCCAGGAAGGCCACGCCGGTCTCGCGCGCGTAGTGCGCCTGCGGCTCGGAGATCTCGCCGGTGATGTAGGCGTCGGCCCCGGCCGCGATGGCCGCCTCGAAGTAGCCCTGGGCGCCGCCGGTGCACCAGGCGATGCGCCTGAGCGGCCGGCCGTCGCCCTCCACCACCACCGGCGGGCGGCCGACGCGGAACTGCAGCAGCGCCGTCAGCGCGGCCAGCGTGAGCGGCTGCGCCGGGCTGCCGATGAAGCCGAGGTCCTGCTCGCCGAAGCGTCCGTCCGGCACCAGCTTGAGCTTGGCGCCGAACTGCGCGTTGTTGCCGAACTCCGGGTGCGCATCCAGCGGCAGGTGGTAGGCGAACAGGTTGACCTGGTGCGCCAGCAGCTTCTCGACGCGCGCCTTGAGCCAGCCGGTGAGGCGGCCGTCCTGCCCCTTCCAGAACAGGCCGTGGTGTACCAGGATGGCATCGGCCTGCGCCGCGATGGCCGCCTCGATCAGCGCCAGACTGGCCGTGACGCCCGAGACGATCTTGCGGACCTCGGGTTTGCCCTCAACCTGGAGACCGTTCGGCCCATAATCCCGGAAACGCCCCGTGTCCAGCAGGACGAAGAGGTGCGATTCGATCTCGGAGCGAAGGGCCATGGAACGGTCTTTCGAGTGGGGCTCAGATGCGCAGGACCTGGCTGATTTTCTCGCAAGCGGTGACGGTCGCCGTGGCAGTGTTGTTCGTCGTCGCGACGCTCAAGCCGCAATGGCTGCCGCGTGACGGCGCCTGGCCGGTGCCGGCCGTGCCGGCGGTCGCGCCACCGCCCACGCCGGCCGTGGCATTGCCGGCGCCCGCGCCGGCCGGCTCCGCGCCGGCGGCGAGCTACGCCGCCGCCGCACAGCGGGCCACGCCCTCGGTGGTGAGCATCACCGCGCGCAAGGCACCGCAGCGCTCGGCGCAGTCCAACGACCCCTGGTTCCGCTTCTTCTTCGGCGACCGTGCCGAGCAGTTCTCGCAGCCCCAGGTCGGCCTCGGTTCGGGCGTGATCGTCACGCCGGACGGCTTCCTGCTGACCAACAACCACGTCATCGAAGGCGCCGACGACATCGAGGTGCAGCTCGCCGACGGCCGCACCGCGACGGCCCGGCTGGTGGGCACCGATCCGGAAAGCGACCTGGCGGTGCTCAAGGTCGAGCTCGAGCGGCTGCCGGCGATCGGCTTCGGCGACGCCGACGCGCTGCAGGTCGGCGACGTGGTGTTGGCCATCGGCAACCCGTTCGGCGTGGGCCAGACGGTCACGTCCGGCATCGTCAGCGCGCTCGGGCGCAACCAGCTCGGCATCAACCTGTTCGAGAACTTCATCCAGACCGACGCGGCCATCAACCCCGGCAACTCCGGCGGCGCGCTGGTGGATGCGCGCGGCAACCTGATCGGCATCAACACCGCGATCTACTCGCGCAGCGGCGGCAACATGGGCATCGGCTTCGCCATTCCCGTCAGCACGGCGCGCCAGGTGATGGACGGCCTGATCAAGGACGGCCAGGTGACGCGCGGCTGGATCGGCGTGGAGCCGCGCGACCTGACGCCCGAGATCGCGCAGACGCTGAATCTGCCGATCCGCCAGGGCGTGCTGATCACCGGCGTGCTGCAGAGCGGCCCGGCCGCCGAGGGCGGCATGCGGCCGGGCGACGTGGTGGTGAAGATCGGCGACCGGCCGGTGGCCAACACCGCCCAGCTGTTCAATGCGGTGGCGGGCCTGCGGCCCAACGAGACGGCGGTGGTCGGCGTGCAGCGCGGCGAACGCGCGCTCGAGCTCAGCATCAAGGTCGCCCAGCGGCCCAAGGCGCGCACGCGCCAGCCGCAGTGACCCGGCCGCGCGGGTGCCTCAGGCGCCCGGCTGGCCTTCCTCGGCCGGTGCCCGGGTGTGTTTGATGAACAGCTGGGCCGCGACGATGCCGAACTCGTAGAGCACGACCAGCGGGATCAGCAGCGAGAGCTGCGAGATCACGTCCGGCGGCGTGACGATGGCCGAGACGATGGCCGCGGCGACGACGAAATAGCCCCGCCAGGCGCGCAGCTGCACGATCGACACCACGCCCAGCCGCGCCAGCACCACCACCGCCACCGGCACCTCGAAGGCGATGCCGAAGATCAGGAACAGCGTCAGCACCGTGCCGAAGTACTGCTCGATGTCCGGCGCCGCGCTGACCGAGCTCGGGGCGATGCTGACGATGAACGAGGTCAGCGCCGGAATCACGACGAAGTAGCAGAAAGCGACGCCGACGAAGAACAGCAAGGTGCTCGAGACCACCAGCGGCAGCACCATGCGCTTCTCGTGCGAGTACAGCCCCGGCGCGACGAAGGCCCAGACCTGGTAGAGCAGGTAGGGCAGCGCCACCAGGAAGGCCGACATCAGCGTCATCTTCAGCGGCACCAGGAAGGGCGAGAAGACGTTGGTGGCGATCAGCTTGGTGCCCGGCGGCAGGTGGCTGGTCAGTGGCTGGGCCAGCAGGTCGTACAGCGCATTGATGCCGGGCCACAGGCACAGCGCACCGAACACCACGGCCAGCGCGATCAGCGACTTGACCAGCCGGTCGCGCAACTCCATCAGGTGCGAGACGAACGGCTGTTCGGTGCCCGCGAGTTCGTCGGGCTTCTCGTCGGGCGACGTGCTCATCGCCGCCTCAGGCGCCCGGCCGCGGCGGCCGGAAGCGCGCCACCCGCGCCGCGCCAGATTGGGCCTTGCCCCGCACGCCGTGGCGCTGCTTGTACCACTGCGGCACCGCGCCGCGCTTGACGCGCCAGTTCTTCTTCGGCGGCTTGTACTCGGGCACGGGCGTGGCCAGGGTGTCGGACGAGGATGCGGAGGTGTCGGTCAGCCCGGCGGTAGCGTCCTGCCAGCTGCGGTCGAGCTCGGCCGTGGTCTGGTGGATCTGGCTGGACACCGACTGCTCGACGTCGCGCGCCGCCTCCTCGACCTGCGTCTTCATCTTCTTCAGCTCGTCGAGCTCGATCGAGCGGTTGACCTCGGCCTTGACATCGGCCACGTAGCGCTGCGCCTTGCCCAGCAGGTGCCCGACGGTGCGCGCCACGCGCGGCAGCTTCTCCGGGCCGATGACGATCAGCGCCACCGCCCCGATCAGCGCGAGCTTGTCGAAGCCGAAGTCGATCATGCAGCGGCAGGCCCAGGTCCGCGGCTCAGGACTTGGTCTTGGCCTCGACGTCCACGGTGTTGGGGTCGGCGGCCTTGTTGGCCGTCACCTGCTGCGCCGGGTTGGCCGGCGGCGTCTCGCCCGCGGCGCCGTCCTTGATGCCGTCCTTGAAGCCCTTGACGGCACCGCCCAGGTCCGAGCCCAGGTTCTTGAGCTTCTTCGTGCCGAACACCAGCAGCACGATGACCAGCACGATCAGCCAATGCCAGATGCTGAATGAACCCATGTCTACTCTCCAGCCGGCGACCATGCCGGCAAGCCTTTGATTCTAGGGGAGGGTCCGGGTTCGCCCGTGCGCGGCGCGCGGTTCAACCCTTGGCCCAGGGGCGCGGTCCGCCCATGACGTGCATGTGGACATGCTGGACTTCCTGGCCGCCGTCATGGCCGGTGTTCACCACGATGCGGAATCCGTTCGTCACCCCGAGCTGGCGCATCAGCACCGGCGCCAGCGCGGTCATGCGGCCGAGCATGGCGGTGTGCGAGGCGTCGGTGTCGTACATCGTCGCGATGTGCTGCTTCGGGACGATCAGCACGTGCACCGGCGCCCAGGGCGCGATGTCGTGGAACACGATCAGCTCGTCGTCCTCGTGGGCCTTGCGGCTCGGGATCTGCCCCGCCACGATCTTGCAGAAGATGCAGTTCGGATCGGCGCTCATCTCACACCACCATCGGCTTGCCGTCGTTCCAGTTCAGGAAGCCCTTGACGATGCGGTAGACGCACCACACGAAGTTGGCGAACAGGATCGCGAAGCCGACCAGCAGCCACACCGTCAGGAAGCCCAGCACCGCCCACAGCAGGCCCCACCAGAAGGTGCGGATCTGCCACGTGAAGTGGCTCTCGTAGAGGGTGCCGGCGGCGTCGTCGCGCTTCACGTAGTTCATGACGATCGCGACGATGCCGGTGAAGCCGACGAACAGGCTGCAGGCGTACAGCACGTAGATGATCATCGTGAGCTGCTTCAGGCTCTCGAGTTTGGCCGCGTCGGGCGCCGGTGCCGGGGCGGTCTGGATGACGTCGTTCATGTCGGCTTGTCCTCCTTGTCGCGGGATTGTGCCTTGCGCAGCGCGAACTCCTCGAGGCCCGACAGCCCCTCGCGGCGGCGCAGCTCGGCCAGCACCTGGGCGGGCGCCAGGCCGTGCGCGGCCAGTGCGACCAGACTGTGGAACCACAGGTCGGCCACCTCGTAGACGATCTTCTCCGGCACGCCGTCCTTGCAGGCCATCACCGTCTCGGTGGCCTCCTCGCCGATCTTCTTGTAGATCGCGTCGCCGCCCTTGGCGAACAGGCGCGCCACGTAGCTCTTGTCCGGATCGCCGCCCTTGCGGGACTCGATCACCGCGGCCAGTCGCGCCAGCGTGTCGTCGGAGGTGTCGCTCACTTGTAGATCCGTTCCGGGTCGACCAGCACCGGCTCGACCTCGTGCCAGGCGCCGCCTTCGAGCTTGTGGAAGAAACACGAGTGGCGCCCGGTGTGGCAGGCAATCGACGGTTGCGCGGGCTCGTGGCCGAGCTGCGTGACCTTGAGCAGCACCACGTCCTTGTCGCAATCGAGGCGCAGCTCGTGCACCTTCTGGAAGTGGCCGGACTCCTCGCCCTTGTGCCACAGCCGCCCGCGCGAGCGGCTCCAGTAGACCGCCTCGCCGAGTTCGGCGGTCTTCGCCAGCGCCTCGCGGTTCATGAAGGCGAACATCAGCACGTCGTTGCTGCCGACCTCCTGCGCGATCACAGGCACCAGGCCCTGCGCATCCCACTTGACCTCGTCGAGCCAGTCCATGCGGGCAGTGTAGTCAGGAATCGTGGTGCGTCGCGCCGGCGAAGCCGCGCTCCTGCGCGAACCAGGCCAGCACCGGCACGGTGCCGGGCAGCACCGGAGCGACCTGCACCGGCAGCTGCTGCCAGGCCATCGCCTGGCGCTCGCGCATCTCGAAGGTCCCCGTCCAGTCGAACACCTTGCAGAAGTGCAGGCGAACGCGCGCATGCGGGTAGTCGACCAGCTCCACCTTCCAGGGCGTGGCGGCGCCGATGGTGATGCCCAGCTCCTCGTGCAGTTCACGCCGCAGCGCCTGCTCGACCGTCTCGCCCGGCTCGAGCTTGCCGCCCGGGAACTCCCAGTAGCCGGCGTAGACCTTGCCGTCGGGGCGCGAGGTGAGCAGGAAGCGGCCGTCGGCGTCGATCAGCACGCCCACGGCAACGTCGACCGGGGTCCGCTCAGTCGGCGTGATGGCGTCCGGCATAGTCCCTGGCGAACTGATAGGCCACGCGCCCGGACCGCGAGCCGCGCTCGAGGGCCCACACCAGGCTCTCCTGCCGGGCCGCCACGATCGCCGCGTCGTCGACGCCGAAGCCGCGCAGCCACTGCGCGACGATGGCCAGGTACTCGTCCTGCGAGAACGGGTAGAAGCTGATCCACAGCCCGAAGCGCTCGGACAGCGAGATCTTCTCCTCCACCACCTCGCCGGGGTGCACCTCGCCGTCCTCGGTGTGCTGGTAGGTCAGGTTCTCCTTCATGTACTCGGGCAGCAGGTGGCGCCGGTTGCTGGTGGCGTAGATCAGCACGTTGTCCGAAGCCTGCGCGACCGAGCCGTCGAGGATGGACTTGAGCGCCTTGTAGCCCGGCTCGCCCTCGTCGAAGCTGAGGTCGTCGCAGAACACCACGAAGCGCTCGGGGCGCTCGGCCACCAGGTCGACGATGTCGGGCAGGTCGGTCAGGTCGGCCTTGTCGACCTCGATCAGCCGCAGGCCCTGCGGCGCGAACTCGTTCAGGCAGGCCTTGATCAGCGAACTCTTGCCGGTGCCGCGCGCGCCGGTCAGCAGCACGTTGTTGGCGCCGTGGCCGGCGACGAACTGCGCGGTGTTGCGCAGCAGGCGCTCCTTCTGCGGCTCCACCTCGACCAGGTCCGCGAGGCGGATGGTGGCGACATGCTTCACCGGCTCGAGCACGCCCGAGCCGCCGCGCTTGCGGTAGCGGAAGGCGATCGAGGCGGACCAGTCGGGCGCGGCGGGCGGGTGCGGCAGCACGGCCTCGAGCCGCGCGAGCAGCGCCTCGGCACGGGCGATCAGCGAGTTGACATCGGGCATGCCCGCGAGTTTACGAGGGCAGTTCGCGCAGCTCGTCGTCGGCGATCACGAACACCCGGTCGGCCGGGCCGCGCTCGAGCGCGTGCATGCCGGTGAAGCTGCCGAACGCGGGCAGCACGCCGACACGCTCGCCGAGATGGAAACACGGCAGGCGCAGCCGGTCGTGCGCGCGCCCGCCGAGCGCGACGCACGGGTGCAGATGGCCGGCCAGCACGTAGGCCGCCTCGTGCGGCTGCGGGTGATGGCACAGCGCAATGCCGCCGTCGAGGTGTGGCTCGTCGACCACCTCGATGCGCAGCGAGGCCGGCGGGTCGCCGGCGCGGTCGTCGTGGTTGCCGCGCACCAGCAGCAGATCCAGTGCGGCGTGCCGCTCGCGCCAGCGCGCGAAGGCAGACAGCGTGGCGGCGGCATGCGAGCGCGCCGAGTGCAGCAGGTCGCCGAGGAACACGACGCGCTGCACGCCGTGGCGCTCGACCAGGCCACTCAGACGCGCCAGCGTGTCGCTGGTCGTGCCGCGCGGCACGGGCACGCCGAGCGCGCGGAAGCTCACGGCCTTGCCGATGTGCGCGTCGGCCACCAGCAACGTGTGCGATTGCGGCAGCAGCGCCGCCTTCTGCGGCAGCAACACCAGCGGCCGGCCACCGACCTCGATCGTGACCATCGCGGGACGGACGGGACTCAGGCGACGAACAGCGCCAGCGCGGCGTCGAGGTGTTCGGTCGGGCTGCGCTTGAAGCCCGAGCGCGCGTAGCGGTGCAGCCGGCCGACCGCGAAGGCGGTCAACGCGGAGGCGCGCGCATTGGCGTCGACCGTCGGCGTGGCCGAGCCGGCCGTTTCGGCCAGGCTGCGCAGGCTCTGGCGCAGCTGCGATTCGATGCGCTCGAAGAACTGGTTCATGCGCGCGAGCAGGCGGTCGTTCTCGAACACCAGCGCATCGCCGACCATGACACGTGTCATGCCCGGGTTCTTCTCGCCGAACTGCAGCAGCACGGTGATCACCTTGCGCACCTGCACCGCGGCATCGGCCTCGCGCTCGACGATCTGGTTGACGAGCGTGAAGACGCTGCTCTCGATGAACTCGATCAGGCCCTCGAACATCTGCGCCTTGCTCGCGAAGTGGCGGTACAGCGCCGCTTCGGAGACATCCAGCTTGGCGGCCAGCGCCGCGGTGGTGATGCGCTCGGCCCCGGGCTGCTCGAGCATGCTGGCCAGGGTCTGCAGGATCTGGATGCGGCGCTCGCCCGGCTTGGGGCGCTTGCGCGTGGGGGCCGCAGCAGCCACCGGCTCCTCGGCCAGCGCATCGGCAGATGCCGCCGGGGGTACCACCGTGGCGTCGGTCTCGACAGGAGGAACTGACGCCGGATCGGTGGAGTGGCTCATCGCAAGGCGCGTAACGTCTGCAGCGACTTGATTCTGGCACACACGTACCGGGGACAGAGGCAAGGGTGAACACCAACTTTCGGCGTCTTCCGGCCGTCGTTGATTCCGTCACGCAAAGTGCCCTTGAACCTTCCGTCGAGGTAGCGCTGCATCCACACCGTGCGCATGCCCAGCCCGTACGCCGCCTTCTGGTGCTGCAGCGTGTCTTCCACCAGCACGCAGTCGGCGGCGCGCAGCTTCAGCCGCGCCAGCAGGTGGCGGAACATGCGCGCGTCGGGCTTGGGCCGGGGCTCGCCGAACATCGTCATGTCCTCGATGCTGAGCACGCCGTCGAAGGCGCGCGTCAGGCGCAGCGCGTCGAGCACGCGCAGCGCATAGGCGCGCGGAGCGTTGGTCAGGATCAGCTTGCGGCCGGGCAGCCGGCGCAGCGCGGCGCGGTCATGCGCACTGGTGCGCAGCCGGCTCTCGAGCCCCGGCAGGCGATGCGTCTGCTCGAGGAAATGCGCGGCCTTCACGCCATGGTGGCGCACCAGGCCGAGCAGCGTGGCGCCGTAGCGCTGCCAGTAGTGCACGCGCAGCGCAGCGGCAGCCGGCGGCGCCAGCCCGAGGTGCTCGATCATGTAATCCGTCATCGCCTGGCTGGTGGGCGCGAAGGCCGCATGGCTGGCGTCGTGCAGCGTGTTGTCGAGGTCGAACAGCCAGGTGATGCGGCCGCGCTTCACCGCAGCTCCGCGACGACATAGTGCCCCGGCGCCGGCGCCGCGGGGCGGATCTCGTGCAGTGCCTGCACGCGGTGCGGCACCGGGTGGGCGAAGCGCGGACCGTCGAACACGAAGGTGTGGAACTCGCCGTTCTCGCCGCAGGCGTCCACGCCCTCGGGCAGGTCGGCGATGAATCCGGCGTCGAACTCGCGGCCGCAGAACTCCGCCGCCAGGAACCGTCGATCCACGCAGACCACCCGCGCGCGGTAGCCCAGCGCCAGCAGTTCGTCGACCAGCGCGCGGCGTGGCGCCTGCCACAGCGGCAGCACGGCCTGCAGGCCGGCGCCCGCACACACCTTTTCCTCCCAGTCGCGGTGCGGCTGCAGGTCGATGTCGCCGAACAGGCCGTGCGTCAGGCCCTGCGCCGCGAAGGCGCGCAGCTGTTCGGTGAACACCGCCTCGTAGTCGGCCCAGCCGGCGCGTCGCATCACGAGCGGCAGCCCGAGCGAGTCGGCCTGGGCCTGCATCAGTGCCGGCGGGATCGCGTGCGAGCGCGAGCGCTCGCCGGTCTCGTCGAACATCGCCAGCAGCACTTCGACGCGCCAGCCCGACCCGAGCGCGCGGTGCAGCGCGAGCATCGAGTCCTTGCCGCCGCTCCAGCTGAAGAACGCGCGCCCGCCCACCTCAGTGGGAACGAATCATCGTTCCGTAGGCCTGGTCGGTCAGCACCTCCAAGAGCATCGCGTGCGGCACGCGGCCGTCGATGATGTGCACGGTGTTGACGCCGTTCTTGGCCGCATCCAGCGCCGAGCCGATCTTCGGCAGCATGCCGCCGCTGATCGTGCCGTCGGCGAACAGCTCGTCGATCTCGCGGGCCGAGAGGTTGGTCAGCAGCTTGCCGGCCTTGTCGAGCACGCCCGGCGTGTTGGTCAGCATCATCAGCTTCTCGGCCTTCAGCACCTCGGCCAGCTTGCCGGCCACCACGTCGGCGTTGATGTTGTAGTTCTCGTTGTCCTTGCCGAAGCCCAGCGGCGAGATCACCGGGATGAACTGGTCGTCCTGCAGCGCCTTCACCACGCTCGGGTCGATCGATTCGATCTCGCCGACCTGGCCGACGTCGTGCTCGATGCTCGGGTCCTTCTGGTCGACCATCTTCAGCTTGCGCGCGCGGATCAGCCCGCCGTCGCGGCCGGTCAGGCCGACCGCCTTGCCGCCGGCGGCGTTGATCAGGCCGACGATGTCCTGCTGCACCTGGCCGGCGAGCACCCACTCGACCACCTCCATGGTCTCCTCGTCGGTGACGCGCATGCCCTGGATGAAGGTGCCCTTCTTGCCGACCTTGGCCAGCGCCTCGTCGATCTGCGGCCCGCCGCCATGCACCACCACCGGGTTCAGGCCCACCAGCTTGAGCAGCACCACGTCCTCGGCGAAGTCCTGCTGCAGCGACGGGTCGGTCATCGCATTGCCGCCGTACTTGATGACGATGGTCTTGCCGTGGAACTTGCGGATGTAGGGCAGCGCCTGGGCCAGGATCTCGGCCTTGTCGCGCGGCCCGATGTGGCTAAGGTCGTGCAGCGCCGTGGACGAGGCAGAATTTCCACTCATGGCAGGTGATCTCCGCAGTATTGATGCAGTGCGGCAAATTGTAGGCGCCGCGCTGGCGGCCGCTGCCGCACTGCTGGCCGGCTGCGCATGGCAGCCGGGGCTCGGCAACGGCCGCACGCCCTCGGTCTACCAGGACGAGCGCTTCCAGCCCGACGAGACCTTCTCGCGCCTGTTCGATGCCGGCGTAGCCGACACGTGCGAAGCCGCGCGCCGCGCGCTGCTGAGCCAGGGCTACGTGGTGAGCACGGCGCGCCCGGACGTGATCAACGGCAGCAAGCGCTTCCAGCCCGAGGGCGCGGTGCACATGGAGATCAGCTTCACCGTGGTCTGCGTGCCCGAGGGCGCCGGCGGCGCGGTCTCCACCGCCTACGTGTCGGCCCAGCAGGACCGCTACGTGATCAAGCGCGCCTCCACCAGCGCCGGGCTGGGGGTGGGCGCGCTGGGCTCGATCTCGGTGCCGCTGTCCTCGAGCGAGGAGTCGCTCGTGAAGGTCGGCTCGGAGACGATTCCCGCCGGTCCCTTCTACGACCGCTACTTCGCGCTGATGCAGCGCCTGCTCGCCGACCTGCGCGACACCCCGCACTGACGCCGCACCGGCATCCTAGAAGTGGATGCCGCGCATCATCTGCTGCAGCGCCACCGCCTCGGCGCTGAGTTGCGGCTTGGCGCCCTTCTCGCCCTTGGCCGCCTCGCTGTCGGGGAACATGCGGAAGCTGGTGTTCATCACGATCTGCGCCACGCGCGGCGCCACCGCGTGCAGCAGTTCGCCGAAGTTGCCCAGGCGCGTGGCGATGCGCACCGGCTTGTCGATGCAGGCCTGGGCGATCATGTCGGCCGCCTCCTCGGGGCTGAGCGTCGGCACGTTCTGGTAGATCTTGGTCGGCGCGATCATCGGCGTGCGCACCAGCGGCATGTTGATGGTCGTGAAGGTGACGCCGACGTCGGCGTACTCGCTGGCGGCGCAGCGTGTCCAGGCGTCCAGCGCCGCCTTGCTGGCCACGTAGGCCGAGAAGCGCGGCGCGTTGGTCAGCACGCCGATCGAGCTGATGTTGACCACGTGGCCCTTCTTCTTGGCCACCATGCCCGGCAGCAGGCCCATCGTCACGCGCAGGCAGCCGAAGTAGTTCAGCTGCATCGTGCGCTCGAAGTCGTGGAAGCGGTCGTAGCTCGACTCGATCGCGCGGCGAATCGAGCGCCCGGCGTTGTTGATCAGGAAGTCGACGCCGCCGTGCTGCTCGTGCAGCGCCTTGATGAACTCGGCGCAGCTCGCCTCGTCGGCGATGTCCACGCTGTAGCTGTGCACGGCCGCGTCCTTGCCGGCGAAGGCCTTGATCTCCTTGACGGCCTCGGCCAGCTTGTCGGCATCGCGCGCGCAGATGATCGTCACCGCGCCCGCCTGGGCGAACTTGCAGGCCGCCGCCAGGCCGATGCCCGAGGAGCCGCCGGTCACCAGCACGACCTTGCCGCCCACCGTGCCCTTGAGGCTGCGGTCGATGAAGAGCGCCGGGTCGAGGTGGCGCTCCCAGTAGTCCCACAGCCGCCAGGCGTAGTCGTGCAGGTTCGGGCACTCGATGCCGCTGCCCTTGAGCGCCGCGTCGGTCTCGCGCCGGTCGAAGCGGGTCGGGTAGTTGACGAAGCTGAGGATGTCCTCGGGCAGGCCGAGGTCCTTCATCACCGCGCGGTAGACACGCCGCACGGGCGCCAGCGCCATCAGCCCCTTCTTCACGCTCTTGGGGATGAAGCCCAGCAGCGCCGCGTTGACGAACAGGTTCATCTTCGGCGCGTGC
Organism: Piscinibacter defluvii; assembly: GCF_004011805.1. Taxonomy (GTDB): domain Bacteria; phylum Pseudomonadota; class Gammaproteobacteria; order Burkholderiales; family Burkholderiaceae_C; genus Piscinibacter; species Piscinibacter defluvii. The sequence continues at coordinate 148,227 of NZ_RCHJ01000014.1, read as the reverse complement.
GCGGCCTTGGAGAAGATGTCGAGCACGTCGCCGACCCGGTAGCCCACCGGATCGACCAGGTGGTAGCACTTGCCGCTGGCGTGGTAGTGGTGGCTGATGTGGTCGAGCGCGGCGACGACGAAGTCCACCGGCACGATGTTCACGCGCCCGCCTTCCAGGCCGATGCTCGGCATCCACGGCGGCAGGATCTGCCGCATGCGCTGGATCAGCTTGAAGAAGTAGTACGGCCCGTCGACCTTGTCCATCTCGCCGGTCTTGGAGTCGCCCACCACCAGCGCCGGGCGGTAGACCGTCCACGGCACCTTGCACTCCTTGCGCACGATCTTCTCGCTCTCGTGCTTGGTCATGAAGTACGGGTGGTCCAGGCCCTCGGCCTCGTCGAACATGTCCTCGCGGAACACGCCTTCGTACAGGCCCGCGGCGGCGATCGAGCTGACGTGGTGGAAGTGCTTCGCGTCGATCGCCTTGGCGAACTCGACCGTGTTGCGCGTGCCGTCGATGTTGGCGCGCACCTGGCTCTCCTCGTCGGCCTTGAGGTCGTAGACCGCGGCGAGGTGGTACACGTGATCGATCTGCCCCTTCAGCGCCTTCAGTGCCTCGGCACTCACGCCGAGCTTCTTGCCGGTGAGGTCGCCGTACACGGGCACGGCGCGCGCCTTGCTCACGCCCCAGTAGGCGAGCAGTTCCGGCACCTTGCCCTCGGACTCCGGGCGCAGAAGGAAGTGCACCACCGCGCCCCGGCGCGCCAGCAGCGTCTTGACGAGTCGCCGGCCGATGAAGCCGGTGGCACCGGTGACGAAATACTGCATGCGCGAGTCTCCTCTGAACGGTCTATCGATGAACGGGTTTGCACCTATTCTTGTCGAAAGCCCCTGGCGCGACGCTGCGCGCTTACCCGGAGCGGGCCGCCCCGGGCGTAGAGCCGGATCACTAGAGAATTAGGCTGCTTCCTCGACAGGGGGTGCCTATAGTCGATACGCATCGAACCACGCGAAGGACACGTACACCATGGTCAAGAAGCTCAAGCAGATGGCGCAGAAGAAGGCCACGTCGAGCGGCAGCCTGCTCGACAACGCGCTGGCCGGCTCGGTGAAGGATTCCGCCCAGCAGATCTGGCTGGCCGGCATGGGCGCCTTCTCGAAGGCGCAGGAAGAAGGCGGCAAGGTGTTCGAGGCGCTCGTCAACGAAGGCCTGTCGCTGCAGCGCAAGACCCAGGCGGTGGCCGAGGAGAAGCTCGGCGCCGTCACCAGCAAGATGAGCGGCATGGCCGGCGAAGTGCAGGCCAAGGCCGGCCAGCACTGGGACAAGCTCGAGACGATCTTCGAGGAGCGCACCGCCAAGGCGCTGAACAAGCTCGGCGTGCCCTCGGCCAAGGACGTGGAAGCGCTGATCAAGCGCATCGACGAACTGAGCGCGCAGGTGGCCAAGCTGTCGGGCACCGCGCCGGCGAAGAAGGCCCGCGCGACGGCCACGAAGTCCAACGGCGCCGCCAAGCCGGCCGCCAAGCGCGCCGCGGCGCGCAAGTCGGCCGCGGCCTGAGTTCAGCTGCGCGTTCCGAGGAAGTACTTGCGCTGGAGTTCGGCCGAGAAGCCGAACACGCCGGCGGAGAAGCTGGCGGCGGAACAGACCTTGCCCGGCTTGTCCGGGTGGGTCTTGAGCGCCAGGTAGACCCAGCCGACATCGGGCTTGCGCCACAGCACGATCGCGCTGACCGCCGAGCCGTCCCGGCCGAAGGCCGGGTAGCGCTCGAGCAGCGCGGCCTGCACGCCGTCGCGGTCGGCGTCGTCGAGCACCACGCTGTCGCTGCCCGCGTTGAGCTGGTAGCGCTCGGCGCCGACGCAGGTCTCCAGCGCCACGGCCGGCCCCGGCGCGGGCATGAACGCCTGCCCGAACCCCGTCGGCGACAGCGTGCCGAGCACGAGGAGGCAAGCGCCGGCCTTGACGGGGCTCATGCGCCGCAGTCTAGACGCCCGCCCCGAAACCTGCAGCCCCCGCCGGCCTAGACTGAGCCATGGTTTCCCCGCAGCAGTTGCCCCCTCGGCGACGGGCCCGCATCGGGCTCGCGCTGGCCGGTGGCGGGCCGCTCGGCGCGATCTACGAGATCGGCGCGCTGTGCGCGCTCGACGAGGCCATCCCGACGCTTCGCCTGGCGGATTGCCAGGCCTATGTCGGCGTGTCGGCCGGCGGCTTCATCGCGGCCGGGCTGGCCAACGGCATGAGCCCGCGCGAGCTGTGCAGCTCGTTCGTCGAGAACGAGGGCGCCGCGCACGACATCTTCGAGCCCTCGGTGCTGATCCGCCCGGCCTGGGGCGAGTTCGCGGCGCGCCTGGCCTCGCTGCCGCGCGTCGCGGCCGAGGCCCTGTGGGTCGGCGGCGTGAAGCGCCGCTCGCTGACCATGCTGCTCGAGCACCTCGGCCACGCCTTGCCCACCGGGCTGTTCTCGAACCGGCGCGTCGACACCCAGCTGCGCCGCCAGTTCGCGCTGGCCGGGCGCAGCAACGACTTCCGCGAACTCCGGCGCAAGCTGGTGCTGGTGGCCACCGACCTCGACAGCGGCGAGAGCGCCCCCTTCGGCCAGCCCGGCTGGGACCATGTGCCGATCTCGCTGGCGGTGCAGGCCAGCTCGGCGCTGCCCGGGCTGTTCCCGCCGGTGGAGATCGATGGGCGCTACTACGTCGACGGCGCGCTGAAGAAGACGCTGCACGCCTCGGTGCTGCTCGACGAGGGCCTGGACCTGCTGATCTGCCTGAACCCGCTGGTGCCCTTCGACGCGACCCGCCCGCCGCGCCACCGCGTGCTCTCCAGCGGCGAGGTGCAGATCCCGCGCCTGGTCGACGGCGGGCTGCCGGTGGTGCTGTCGCAGACCTTCCGCACCCTGATCCACTCGCGCCTGGAGCTCGGCATGAAGGGCTACGAGCGCAGCCACCCGGACACCGACATCCTGCTGTTCGAGCCCGACCAGCGCGATCCGGAGATGTTCCTCGCCAACACCTTCGGCTACTCGCAGCGCCGCTGGCTGGCCGAACATGCCTACCAGCGCACGCGCGAGCAGCTGCGCTCGCAGCGCGGCGCACTGGCGGCGCGGCTGGCCCGCCACGGCCTCGCCTTCGACGACGAGGTGCTCGACGACCGCCAGCGCCGCCTGCTGCGCCGGCCCGAGCGCCAGGTGCCGGTGCGCAGTGCGCCGGCGCATGCGGTCAAGCGCCTCGACGAGGTGCTCGACGACCTCGAGCAGGCCCTGGCGCGGCGCTGAGGCTCAGAACACCCAGAGCAGCGCCGCCGTCATCGTCAGGTAGCGCGCGAACTTGCCCACCGCCATGTAGGCCACGCAAGGCCAGAACGGCAGGCGCAGCCAGCCGGCCACGGCACACAGCGGGTCGCCGACGATCGGCAGCCACGACAGCAGGCAGGCCTTGGCGCCGAAGCGCTTGAGCCACTGCAGCGCGCGCGCCTCCGACGGATGGTGCTTGACGCGTTCATAGGCCTTCTCGGCGCCATAACCCATCCACCAGGTGACGGCGCCGCCGAGCGTGTTGCCGGCGGTCGCGACGAGCACGGCCGGCCAGAACAGCTCGGGGTTGAGCTTGACGAGGCCGAACACGGCCGGCTCCGAGCCCATCGGCAGCAGCGTGGCGGAGACGAAGGCGACGACGAAGACGGTCGACAGCCCGTGCTTGGGAAGGGCCAGCCAGGCCAGCGCGGCGTCCATCCAGACTTCCATGCCGCGCGATCATAGGCAGCGGTGCTTGACGTCGCGCAGCCCGGGCCATCGAGGGGGCGCCGCTATACTCCTGCCTCCTTTTTCGGCAGCCTTCCCCCCTCTCCCACCCATGCGCATCGGCCACGTCACGCTGGCGAACCGGCTGTTTGCCGCCCCGATGGCCGGGGTGACCGACCGCCCGTTCCGCCAGCTGGTCAAGAAGCTCGGCGCGGGCTACGCGGTCAGCGAGATGGTGACCTCGCGGCGCGACCTGTGGGCCAGCCTGAAGACCAGCCGCCGTGCCGACCACGCCGGCGAGGCCGCGCCGATCGCGGTGCAGATCGCCGGCACCGAGGCGGCCATGACGGGCGAGGCGGCGGCCTACAACATCGACCGCGGCGCGCAGATCATCGACATCAACATGGGCTGCCCGGCCAAGAAGGTGTGCAGCAAGTGGGCCGGCTCGGCGCTGATGCAGGACGAGCCGCTGGCCACCCAGATCATCGAGGCGGTGGTCGCGGCCTGCGCGCCGCGGCGCGTGCCGGTGACGCTGAAGATGCGCACCGGCTGGTGTGCCAGCGAGCGCAACGCGGTGCGGCTGGCGCGCATCGCCGAGAGCGCCGGCGTGGCGATGGTGACGGTGCACGGCCGCACGCGCGAGCAGGGCTACAAGGGCGAAGCCGAGTACGACACGATCGCGGCGGTGAAGGCGGCGGTCGCCATCCCGGTGGTCGCCAACGGCGACATCGATTCGCCCGAGAAGGCCCGGGCCGTGCTGCAGGCCACCGGCGCCGACGCGATCATGATCGGCCGCGCCGCGCAGGGCCGGCCGTGGATCTTCGGTGACGTCGCGCACTACCTCGAGCACGGCACGCACCGCGCGGCGCCGGCCACGCGGCAGGTCCGCGCCTGGCTGCTCGAGCACCTGCACGACCACTACGGCCTGTACGGCGAACACTCGGGCGTGCGCAGCGCCCGCAAGCACATCGGCTGGGCCGTGCGCGGCCTGCCCGGCGGCGAGGCCTTCCGTGCGCGCATGAACCTGATCGAGACCTGCGAGGAACAGGTCCGCGCGGTGGGCGACTTCTTCGAAGCGCTCGCCGTCGATCACCCGCGGCTGCCCGCCACGAGCGGCGCGGCCCACGACGACACCCTCGAACACAACCCATGAGCAAGAAGCACATCGAGGAGTGCATCCGGGAGAACCTGGAGAGCTACTTCAAGGACCTGCGCGGCGTCGAGCCGACCGCGATGTACGAGATGATCCTGCGCGTCACCGAAAGGCCGCTGCTCGAGGTGGTGATGAAACACGCCGAGGGCAACCAGAGCCGCGCCGCCGAATGGCTGGGCATCAACCGCAACACGCTGCGGCGCAAGCTGCTCGAGCACAAGCTGATCAAATGACCACCGCGCTCCTCTCCGTTTCCGACAAGACCGGCGTCGTCGAGTTCGCCCGCGGCCTGCATGCGCTGGGCGTGAGGCTGCTGTCCACCGGCGGCACCGCCAGGCTGCTGGCCGAGGCCGGCCTGCCGGTCACCGAGGTGGCCGAACACACCGGCTTTCCCGAGATGCTCGACGGCCGCGTCAAGACGCTGCACCCGGCCATCCACGGCGGCCTGCTGGCGCGGCGCGACCTGCCGGCGCACATCCAGGCGCTGAGCGCCCATGGCATCGCCACCATCGACCTGCTGGTCGTCAACCTCTACCCGTTCGAGGCCACGGTCGCCAAGCCCGGCTGCACGCTGGAGGACGCGATCGAGAACATCGACATCGGCGGGCCGGCGATGGTGCGCTCGGCGGCCAAGAACTGGAAAGACGTCGCGGTGCTGACCGACGCGACGCAGTACGACGAGGTGCTGGCCGAACTGAAGGCCGGCGGCATCAGCGACAAGACCAGGTTCGCGCTGTCGGTGGCGGCCTTCAACCGCATCAGCAACTACGACGCCGCGATCAGCGACTACCTCTCCTCGCTGCAGGCCGACGGCTCGCGCAGCGCCTTCCCGGCCCAGGCCAACGGCCGCTTCGTCAAGCTGCAGGACCTGCGCTACGGCGAGAACCCGCAGCAGCGTGCCGCCTTCTACCGCGACCTGCACCCCGCGCCCGGCTCGCTGGCCACCGCGACGCAGCTGCAGGGCAAGGAGCTCTCCTACAACAACATCGCCGATGCGGACGCGGCCTGGGAGTGTGTCAGGAGCTTCGAGGCCGGCGCCTGCGTGATCGTCAAGCACGCCAACCCCTGCGGCGTGGCGCTGGGCGCCAGCCCGGCCGAGGCGTACTCGAAGGCCTTCAAGACCGACCCGACCTCGGCCTTCGGCGGCATCATCGCCTTCAACCGCGAGCTCGACGCGGCGGCCGCCGCGCTGGTGGCCAAGCAGTTCGTCGAGGTGCTGATCGCGCCCTCGTTCACCCCCGAGGCGCGCGCGGTGTTCGCCGCCAAGGTCAACACGCGGCTGCTCGAGATCGCGCTGCCGCCCGGCGGCGACACGCCCTGGCTGCAGGGCCGCAACGCGCAGGACGTCAAGCGCGTCGGCTCGGGCCTGCTGATCCAGGACGCCGACAACCGCCAGGTCACGCGCGCCGAGCTGAAGGTGGTGACGAAGAAGCAGCCGACACCGGCGCAGCTCGACGATCTGCTGTTCGCCTGGACGGTGGCCAAGTACGTCAAGAGCAACGCGATCGTGTTCTGCGGCGGCGGCATGACGCTGGGCGTGGGCGCCGGGCAGATGAGCCGGGTCGACTCGGCCCGCATCGCCTCCATCAAGGCCGGCAACGCCGGGCTGTCGCTGGCCGGCTCGGCGGTGGCCAGCGACGCGTTCTTCCCGTTCCGCGACGGGCTGGACGTGGTGGTCGACGCGGGCGCCGGCTGCGTGATCCAGCCCGGCGGCTCGGTGCGCGACGAGGAGGTCATCGCGGCGGCCGACGAGCGCGGCATCGCGATGGTGCTGACGGGCGTGCGCCACTTCAGGCATTGAAGCTGCCGGAGGCCACGGGCCTCGTCCTCGCCTTCCTCGCCCGCCTCATCACCGGCGCGCAGGGCCACTGGTACGGCAGCCCGCCCAAGGCCGAGCAGCGCATCTACTTCGCCAACCACCAGAGCCACTTCGACTGGGTGCTGATCTGGGCCGCGCTGCCGCGCGACCTGCGCGCGATGACGCGCCCGATCGCGGCGCGCGACTACTGGACCGCCTCGCCGCTCAAGCGCTGGCTGACCGGCGAGGTGTTCAACGCGGTGTACGTGTCGCGCCAGCGGACCGACGACGAGGACCCGCTCGAGCCGCTGGTGGAGGCGCTGCGCCGCGGCGACTCGCTGGTGATCTTTCCCGAAGGCACGCGCGGCTTCGCGGCCGACCCGGCGCCGTTCAAGGCCGGGCTGTACCACCTGGCCGAGGCCTTTCCGGACGTGCCGCTGGTCCCGGCCTGGATCGACAACGTGCAGCGCGTGATGCCCAAGGGCGAGGTGATCCCGGTGCCCATCCTGTGCTCGGTGACCTTCGGCGCGCCGCTGGCCCTGCAGCCGGGCGAGGACAAGCGCGCCTTCCTGGAGCGGGCGCGGCAGGCCGTCATCGCGCTGCGCCACATCCGCTGACATGGGCACCCTGCGCGAACTCGCCGTCTCCCAGCAGATCGCGCTGCTGTTCGTCGCCCTGTTCGGGCTGCTGACCATCGTCACCGTGGTCACGGTGGCGCGTTCGGTGCGCGAGCGCACGCCCGACGACGAGGACCGCTTCGGTCGCTTCGTGCGCGACCTGCGCGCCGTGTGGCTGGCCACGGTGCTGTTCTGGATCGCCTGGATCGCCGGCGCGGCGGTGTCGACGCTGCTGTTCGGCGTGCTCTCGTTCGTCGCGCTGCGCGAGTTCGTGACGCTGACGCAGACCGCGCGCGCCGACCACCGCAGCCTGCTGCTGGCCTTCTTCGCGGTGCTGCCGCTGCAGTACCTGATCGTCGCGACGCGGCACTTCGACCTGTTCACGGTGTTCGTGCCGGTCTACGTGTTCCTCGCCATCCCGGTGGTCAGCGCGTTCGGCAACGACCCGCAGCGCTTCCTCGAGCGCACCGCGAAGATCCAGTGGGGCATCATGGTCTGCGTGTACGGCATGAGCCACGCGCCCGCCCTGCTGCTGCTGGACCTGCCGCGTTATGCCGACCGTGGTGCCTTCCTGGTGCTCTACCTGGTACTGGTGGTGGCCGCGGCGCAGATCGCGCAGGAGCTGGCCAGCCGCTGGCTGCGCCGCCGCCCCGTGGCGCGCGCGATCAGCCGCTCGTTCTCGTGGCGCGCCTGGTGGTGCGGCACCCTGGCGGCCGGGTTCGTCGGCGCGCTGCTGTACTGGGCCACCCCGTTCAAGCCCGTGCCGGCGCTGGTGATGGGCTTCCTGGCCGGCGGCGCGGGCACGCTGGGCGAGTTCGTGATGAAGGCGCTCAAGCGCGACGCCGGCGTGCGCAACTGGGGCGGCAAGGCCTCGGTGACCGGCGCCGTCGGGCTGCTCGACCGTGTGGCACCCTTGTGCTTCGCGGCGCCGGTGTTCTTCCACTCCGTGCGCTGGTACTTCGGCGTCTGACTCTGACGGAGCGTCCACGCGGCATGCGGATCCTCGGCATCGACCCCGGCCTGCGCACCACCGGCTTCGGCGTGATCGAGGCCGATGGCCCGCGCCTGGCCTACGTGGCCAGCGGCACCATCAGCACCGGCGCGGTGGACGTGGGCCAGCTGCCGGCGCGGCTGAAGATCATCTTCGAGGGCGTGCGCGAGGTGACCGCGCGCTACCGGCCCGACTGCGCCTCGCTGGAGATCGTGTTCGTCAACGTCAACCCGCAGTCCACGCTGCTGCTCGGGCAGGCACGCGGCGCGGCGCTGGCGGCGCTGGTCTCCAACGACCTGGCCGTCTCGGAGTACACCGCGCTGCAGATGAAGAAGGCGGTGGTCGGCCACGGCCAGGCGCGCAAGGAACAGGTGCAGGCGATGGTCGCGCGGCTGCTCGCGCTGCCCGGCGAGCCGGGCAAGGACGCGGCCGACGCGCTCGGCCTGGCGATCTGCCACGCCCACGCCGGCGCCTCGTTCGCGGCCCTGTCGCGCAGCACGACGCTGGCGCGCCGCGCGCATGCGCAGTACCGCAAGGGGCGCAGCTACTGACGCGTCGGCGCGGTCAGGGCTTGAGCGTCTTCATGTGGGCCACGGCCTTCTTGGCCATGCCCTCGGCGAGCGTCTCGGCCAGCACCTCGACGTCGCCGGAGGCCAGCTTGCCGGGCTTGGCCAGCTCGGCGGCGCCGTTGCCCGACAGCGTCGCGCCCGAGGCGCTGGCATTCATCACCAGCAGCGTGGTGGCCAGCTTGCCGGCGAACTTCTTGCCGTCCTTGTCGAGCGCGCCGCTGAACTCGGCACTGAGCATCCAGCGCGGCGCCTTCTTGTCCTTGGCGGCATCGGTGGTCAGGGTGCCGGAGCCCTTGACGGCCTTCTCGACCGTCTTCTCGATGATGGCGATGGCCGCCGAGGCAAACTCGGACTTGGCCTTGACGGAGATCTCGACGGGGATCTTGTCGCTGGGCATGCGTGTGCTCCTTGGCAGGGGTGACCGGGGGACATACGGCGCGATGATCCACAAAGTTGCGACAATCGCCCCCCTATGTTTGCTTTGTACGAGGAGGCCGGCAAGTTCCACGCCGGCCGGGTGATGACCGAGGCGGAGAGCTCGCTGCAGATCGAGCTCGAATCGGGCAAGCGCGTGAAGGTCAAGTCCGCCAACGTGCTGCTCAAGTTCGACAAGCCGCAGCCGGCCGAGCTGCTGGCCTCGGCGCGCCACCTCGCGCTGGACATCGACCTGGACCTGGCCTGGGAATTCGCCCCCGACACCGAGTTCGGCTTCGCCGACCTGGCGCGCGACTACTTCGACGCGCAGGCCGGCGTCGAGAAGCAGGCCGCCGCGCTGTTCCGGCTGTTCGAGGCGCCGCACTACTTCCGCCGGCTCGGGCGCGGCAACTTCAAGAAGGCGCCGGAGGAGACGGTCAAGGCGGCGCTGCTGGGCATCGAGCGCAAGAAGCAGCAGGCCGCGCAGATCGAGGCCTGGGCCGGCGAGCTGGTGGCCGGACAGTGCCCGGCGCCGATCCGCGAGCAGCTCTACAAGATCCTGTTCAAGCCGGACAAGAACGCGGCCGAGTACAAGGCGGTGGTGGCGGCGGCCAAGCAGTCCGGCCGGGCACCGCTGGAGTTGCTGAAGGCCGCCGGCGCGATCGACTCGCCCTACCAGTTCCACTGGCGGCGCTTCCTGTTCGACAACTTCCCCAAGGGCACGGCCTTCGCGGCGCTGGCCGCGCCGCCGGTCAAGGAGGCCCTGCCCACGGCGGCGCTGCAGGCCTTTTCGATCGACGACTCGGCCACCACCGAGATCGACGACGCGCTGTCGGTGCAGGGCCTGGGCACGGGCACGGTGGTGTTCGGCATCCACATCGCGGCGCCGGGCCTGGCGATCGGCGCCGAGTCGGCACTCGACAAGCTGGCACGCGAGCGCCTGTCGACCGTCTACATGCCGGGCTGGAAGCTGACCATGCTGCCCGACGAGGTGGTGCAGGCCTACACGCTGACCGAAGGGCGCGACTGCCCGGCCGTCTCGCTCTACGTCACGCTCGACGAGGCCACGCTCGAGGTGCGCGGCAGCCAGACGCGGCTCGAGCGCGTGCCGATCGTCGCCAACCTGCGCCACGACCGGCTCGACGCGGTGATCACCGAGGCGGCGCTGACCGGCGCCGCCCCGGCCGACTACCCGTTCGCCGCCGAGCTGGCCTTCGCCTTCCGCCTGGCCCAGCGGCTGAAGGCGCAGCGCGAGCTGGCGCGCGGCAAGCCCGAGACCTTCAACCGGCCCGACTACAACTTCCGGCTCGAGCGGCCCGAGGGCGACGCGGGCGAGCCGCGCGGCGACGAGACGGTGCACATCGGCGTGCGCCAGCGCGGCGCGCCGCTGGACCTGATCGTCGCCGAGGCGATGATCCTGGCCAACAGCACCTGGGGCGGCTGGCTGGCCGAGTGCGGCGTGCCCGGCATCTACCGCAGCCAGGCCAGCCTGGCGCCGGGGGTCAAGGTGCGCATGGGCGTCAGGCCCGCGCCGCACGCCGGCATGGGCGTGGCGCAGTACACCTGGGCCACCTCGCCGCTGCGGCGCTACGTCGACCTGGTCAACCAGTGGCAGATCATCGCCTGCGCGCGGCACGGCCGCACCGCCGCGCTGGCCGCGCCGTTCAAGCCCAAGGACGCGGCGCTGTTCTCGATCATCTCGGCCTTCGACGCGGCCTATGCGGAGTACAACGGCTTCCAGTCGGCCATCGAGCGCTACTGGACGCTGCTGTACCTGACGCAGAACGGCGTCACCGAGCTCGATGCCGCGGTGCTGAAGGATGGCCTGGTGCGCGCCGACACCCTGCCGCTGGTGTTCCGCGCGCTCGGCGCCGACGGCCTGCCGCGCGGCGCGCGCGTGCGCGTGCGCGTCACCGGCACCGACCTGCTGACGCTGGATCTGCACGCCAACGTGCTGCAGCGCCTCGACGACCCGGGCACCACCGCCGACGACGCGCCGGTCGACGAGGCGGACGTGGAGGAAGGCGTCGAGGAAGCGGCCGCGGGCGCGCTGACCCTGGCCATCGACGTGGCCGAGGACGGTGCCGCGGAGCCGGCCGCCGACCTGCCGGCCCCGGCCGCCTGAGGCAGACCATGGCCCCGCCGCGCCGACGCCGCCGCCTCTCGACGCTGCAGCTCGCGCTGCTCTTCTCCTTCGGCGTGCACGCCGCGCTGCTGGGCGTGCGTTTCGTCGACCCGGAGGGCTTCAACCGCGTCTTCAAGGACACGCCGCTCGAGGTCATCCTGGTCAACACGCGCTCCGGCGAGGCGCCGGCGCAGGCACAGGCGATCGCGCAGGCCAACCTGCAGGGTGGCGGCACGGCCGACCAGGGCCGCGCCACCTCGCCGCTGCCGCCTTCGGCCACCGTGCAGGTGGGCGACGCGAACGAGGACGCGCACCGCCAGATCGAGCAACTGCAGGAGACCCAGCAGCAGCTGCTGGCGCAACTGCGCCGCGAGCTCGCGCTGCTGCCGCCGCCGGACCCGCGGCGCGACCAGGGCTCGCCCGAGGAGCGCGCGCAGGAGGAGCGGCGCCGCCAGCTGATCGAGCTGCTGGCCGAGATCGAGAAGCGCATCAACGAGGAGAACGCGCGCCCGAAGAAGCGCTTCATCGGCCCGTCGACGCGCGAGGAGGTCTACGCGCTGTACTACGACGCGCTGCGCCGCCGCATCGAGGAGCGCGGCACGCGCAACTTCCCCGAGTACCAGGGCAAGAAGCTGTACGGCGAGCTGGTGATGAACGTGACCATCGACGCCGAGGGCCGCGTGCTCGAGACCGAGATCGTGCGGCCCTCGGAGTCCAAGATCCTCGACCGCCGGGCGCTGGCCATCGTCAAGGCCGCCGCGCCCTTCGGCCCGTTCAGTGCCGCGATGCGGCGCAAGGCCGACCAGCTGGTGATCACCTCGCGCTTCCGATTCACGCGCGAGGAAGGCCTCGAAACCTCGCTGTCCAACGCGCAATGAGCGATCTCGCGACCACTCCGCCCGGCGGCCCGGTGGACCGTTATGCCGTCGTCGGCCATCCGGTCGAACACAGCCAGTCGCCCTTCATCCACGCCGAGTTCGCGCGCCAGACCGGCCAGGCCCTGCACTACGGCCGGCTGCTGGTGCCGCTGGACGACTTCGCCGGTGCGCTGCGTCGATTCGTGGCCGACACGGCCGGCGGCCCGGTGCGCGGCTGCAACGTCACGGTGCCGTTCAAGTTCGAGGCGGCCCGCCTGGCGACGCGGCTGACCGAGCGCGCCCGCCTCGCCGAGGCGGTCAACGTGCTGTGCTTCGACGGCGACGACTGGCTGGGCGACAACGCCGACGGCATCGGCCTGGTGCGCGACATCGAGCGCAACGCCGGCGTGCGGCTGGCCGGCGCGCGCGTGCTGCTGGTGGGTGCGGGCGGCGCGGCGGCCGGGGCGCTCGGCCCGTTGCTGCAGGCCGGGCCGGCCGAACTGGTGATCGCGAACCGCACCGTGCCCCGGGCCGACGCGCTGGTGCAGCGCCACCGTGCCATGGCCGGCGCGGTGCAACTGCGGGCCGCGTTGCCGGCCGAGGCCGGCACCGGCTTCGACGTGGTGGTCAACGCCACGGCGGCGAGCCTGCAGGGGGCGGACATCCCGGTGCCGCCGGGCGTGTTCGCGCCCGGCGCGCTGGCGCTGGACATGATGTACGGTCCGGCCGCCCGCGGCTTCATCGGCTGGGCCGAAGCCCAGGGCGCACGCGGGCGCGACGGGCTGGGCATGCTGGTGGAGCAGGCCGCCGAATCGTTCGCGCGCTGGCGCGGCGTGATGCCCGACACCGCGCCGGTGCTGGCGGCGCTGCGCGCGCGCCTGGCGGCCGCTGCCCGATGAGGCCGCTCTGGACGGCGCTGTGGCGCCTGGCCGCGCTGTGGGTGCTGGCGGCGCTCGCACTGCAGCTCTACTTCCTGCTGCGCATCGCCTTGATGACGGTGATCGATCCGCAATCGACGACCTTCCAGCGCTCCGAGGCCTGGCGGCTGCTGGTCGAGCAGCACCGCATCGCCTGGGCGCAGCAGTGGGTCGACTACGAGCGCATCTCGCCGAACCTCAAGCGCGCGGTGATCGCCTCGGAGGACGCCGCGTTCGCGGACCATGGCGGGATCGACTGGGACGCAGTCGAGAAGGCCTGGGAACGCAACCAGCGCGCCGAGGCACGCCAGGAGAAGCTGGCCGAACAGGCCGAGCGCCGCGCCGCACGTGCCCGCGCCGGTGCGGCGCCGCCGGCCACGCTGGCGCCGGCCAAGCTGGTGGGTGGCTCGACGATCACCCAGCAGCTGGCCAAGAACCTGTTCCTCGCCGGCGAGCGCAGCCTGGCGCGCAAGGGGCAGGAGTTCGTGGTCACGCTGATGCTCGAGGCACTGCTGTCCAAGCAGCGCATCCTCGAGATCTACCTGAACAACGTCGAGTGGGGCGAGGGGCTGTTCGGCGCGCAGGCCGCGGCGCGCTACTACTTCCGCACCGACGCCGCCACCCTGGGCGCCATGCAGGCGGCGCGCCTGGCGGTGATGCTGCCGGCGCCCAAGCGCTTCGAGAAGCGGCCGGCGTCGGCCTACGTGATCGGCCGGGCCGGCACGGTGGCGGCGCGCATGGGCGCGGTCGACCTTCCCTGACCGAGGGTCGGCCTCGGCTGCCTAGAATTTCCCCATGTCCCTGAGTGCAGAGATTGCGGCGGCCGCGGCGCGCCTGGTCGTCGAGGAAGGCATGGAGTACGGCCCGGCGAAACGCAAGGCCGCCCGGATGGTCGGGCGGCATTCGGTGCGCCCGGCCGAGCTGCCCGACAACCTGACGGTCGAGGACGAGGTGCGCAGCTACCTCGAGCTGTTCTGCGCCGACACCCAGCCCGCCGAGCTGGCGGCGCTGCGCCGTGTGGCGGCCGACTGGATGGAGCGTCTGGCGCCGTTGCGGCCGCACCTGACCGGCGCGGTCTGGCGCGGCACGGCCACGCGACTGTCGGCGGTGCACCTGCAGCTCTTCTGCGACGACCCGAAGCAGGCCGAGCTGCTACTGCTGGATCGTCGCATCGCCTACGAGGTCGACAGTCCGCCCGGCAGTGACGGCCCGTCCGTGCTGACCGTCACGAGCCCCTGCGCCGAACTCGGCGAGCGGGTCACCGTGCACCTGAGCGTGCTCGACCACGACGACCTGCGCGGCGCGCTCAAGCCGGACGCTCGCGGCCTGAGCACCCGGGGCGACCTCGCCGCGTTGCGGCGCCTGGAGGCCCGGGCATGAACCGGCGGCTGCTGATCGGCACGGTGGCCGCCGCCGCTGCCGCGGCTGGCGCCGGGGCGGCCTGGTGGCGCCTGCGCCTGCAGGACCGGCCGTTGCCGGCCGACTTCTGGACGCTGCGCTTCGAGCGCCCGGAAGGCGGCGAGTTGGTGCTGGCCGATCTGCGTCAGCGTCCGCTGCTGGTCAACTTCTGGGCCACCTGGTGTGCGCCCTGTCTGAAGGAACTTCCGCTGCTGAACCAGTTCCAGCGCGAGCACGGCGCGACCGGCTGGCAGGTCGTGGGCCTCGCGGTCGACGGGCCGACACCGGTGCGCGAATTCCTGGCCAAGCGTCCGCTGTCCTTCCCGGTCGGCCTGGCCGGGCTGGACGGCACCGAACTCGCGCGTGCGCTGGGCAACGACGTCGGCGGCCTGCCGTTCTCCGTGCTGATCGACCGCGCAGGCCAGGTTCGCGAGCGCAAGCTCGGCGCCCTGGTGGAGGCCGACCTGGGCCGTTGGGCCAGCCTGGGCTGACGCACGCAAGCACCAACCTGCCTTCTTGTCAATTGCTACCAAACTTCACCAAAGCGCGTAAAGTCGCGCTCTTCTTGGGCTGAACCCTGGCCAAAAGGGTAGTTTCATCAAGGCGTCCGGACGAGGCGTCGAACGTTGAGGACCTCCCGTTTCAATGCGCCGGCGCGGCAGCGCCAACAGACGGCGACCATCACTACAGCGCGACGTTGAGCGCCGCTGCCTGAAGTTGACGGCAGTTCGGCGCATTCGCCGCGGACAAGACACGCTGGGCCCCGAGGCCCGATGGAGTGAAGCATGGACCTGCGCAAGCTGAAGACCCTGATCGACCTGGTCTCCGAGTCGAACATCTCCGAACTCGAGATCACGGAAGCCGAAGGCAAGGTGCGCATCGTGAAGGCCGATCGCAGCGCCGCGCTGGCCACGGCAGCGCCGGCGGTGGTGGTTCCCGCACCGGTGCCGGCCGCGGCGGCAGTGCCGGCTCCGGCCGCGGCGGCAGCGGCCACGCCGGCGGCGGCACCGGCGGAGACCGGCCACGTGGTCAAGTCGCCGATGGTCGGGACCTTCTACCGTTCGTCCAGTCCGGGGGGCAAGCCCTTCGCCGAGGTCGGCGACGCAGTCAAGGAGGGCCAGCCGATCTGCATCATCGAGGCGATGAAGATCATGAACGAAATCGAGGCCGACAAGTCCGGCACGATCGTCAAGGTGCTGTGCGAGAACGGCCAGGCGGTCGAGTTCGGCCAGCCGCTGTTCGTGATCGAGTGAGATCAGGGCGATGTTCAAGAAGATCCTGATCGCGAACCGGGGCGAGATCGCCCTGCGCATCCAGCGGGCTTGCCGCGAGATGGGCATCAAGTCGGTCGTCGTCTATTCGGAGGCGGACCGCGACGCGAAGTACGTCAAGCTCGCCGACGAGGCGGTGTGCATCGGCCCTCCGCCCTCGGCGCAGAGCTACCTGAACATGCCGGCCATCATCTCGACGGCCGAGGTGACCGACGCCGAGGCGATCCACCCCGGCTACGGCTTCCTGTCGGAGAACGCCGATTTCGCCGAGCGCGTCGAGCGCAGCGGCTTCGCCTTCATCGGGCCGACGCCGGAGTCGATCCGCATCATGGGCGACAAGGTGTCGGCCAAGCAGACGATGATCAAGTCCGGCGTGCCCTGCGTTCCCGGTTCGGAGGGCGCGCTGCCGGAGGATCCGAAGGAGATCATCCGCATCGCGCGCAGCATCGGCTACCCGGTGATCATCAAGGCGGCCGGCGGCGGTGGCGGGCGCGGCATGCGCGTGGTGCACACGGAAGCCGCGCTGATCCACGCGGTGCAGACGACGCGGGCGGAGGCCGGAGCGGCGTTCGCGAACCCGGCCGTCTACATGGAGAAGTTCCTCGAGAACCCGCGCCACATCGAGATCCAGGTGCTGGCCGACCAGCACAAGAACGCCGTCTGGCTGGGCGAGCGCGACTGCTCGATGCAGCGCCGGCACCAGAAGATCATCGAGGAGGCCCCGGCGCCCGGCATCCCGCGCCGGGTGATCGAGCGCATCGGCGACCGCTGTGCCGCCGCCTGCAGGAAGATCGGCTACCGCGGCGCGGGCACCTTCGAATTCCTGTACGAGAACGGCGAGTTCTACTTCATCGAGATGAACACGCGGGTGCAGGTGGAGCATCCGGTGACGGAGCTCGTGACCGGCATCGACATCGTGCAGATGCAGATCCGGGTTGCCGCCGGCGAGAAGCTGCCCTTCGCGCAGCGCAACATCCAGATGCGCGGGCATGCCATGGAGTGCCGCGTCAATGCCGAGGATCCGTACAAGTTCACGCCCTCGCCGGGCCGCATCACGATGTGGCATCCGCCCGGCGGCCCGGGCGTGCGCGTCGACTCGCATGCCTACACGAACTACTTCGTGCCGCCGAACTACGACTCGATGATCGCCAAGATCATCGTGCACGGCGACACCCGCGAGCAGGCGCTCGCGCGCATGCGCATCGCGCTGTCGGAGACCGTGGTCGAGGGCATTCTGACCAACATCCCGCTGCACCGCGAGCTGATGGTCGACGCGAAGTTCGTCGAAGGCGGCACCAGCATCCACTACCTGGAAGGCTGGATGGCGCAGCACAAGCGCTAGGCCGCGATGGTCGAACTGCAGCTGCTCGTGCCGCAGCCCCTCGTCGAGCCGGTGTCCGACGCGCTGATCGGCGAACTTGGTGCGCTGTCGGTGTCGGTCGAGGATGCCGACGCCGACACCGACGCCGAGCGGCCGCTGTTCGGCGAACCCGGGCAGCCCGCGCCCGCCCCAGCCTGGCAGCGCTCGGGGCTGCGGGTGCTGTTCGCACTGGAGGACGATGCAACCGACGCGGCCGCGTTGCTGCTGGCACAGGACTGGGCGGCCGGCGTGCATGTCACCGGCCTGGCGGTAGTGCCGGATCAGGACTGGGTGCGCCTGACACAGACCCAGTTCCCGCCGGTGCAGGTGACGGGTGACTTCTGGATCGTGCCGAGCTGGCACGAACCTCCGCCGGGCGCGCGCACGGTCATCCGGCTCGATCCGGGCCAGGCCTTCGGCACCGGCACCCATCCGACCACCTTGATGTGCCTGCGCTGGATCGCCGCCCACGCCGGCGACGCGGCCCGGCGCTGGAGCCGGGTGCTCGACTACGGCTGCGGCTCCGGCATCCTCGCCATCGGCGCCACGCGGCACGGCGGCGCGGGGGTCGATGCGGTGGACATCGATCCGGCGGCCGTCGAAGCCACCCGCGCGAACGCCTTGGCCAACGGCGTCGCGCTGCGCTGCGGTGGCCCGGAACTGGCCCAGGGAACCTACCCGCTGGTGCTGGCCAACATCCTGGCCGCGCCGCTGAAGCTGCTCGCCCCGCTGCTGTGTTCCCACCTGGCGCCCGGCGGCGACCTGGTGCTCGCGGGGATCCTCCGCAGGCAGGCCGACGAAATCGCCGCCGCCTATGCGCCGTGGCTGGACCTGGCCGTGACCGACGAGCTCGAGGGCTGGGTCCTGATGTCGGGCCGCAGGAGCGGCGCAGACGCCATGGCATGATTTCGCCATGAGCCTGGCCACCCGATGCACGTCCTGCGGAACGGTCTTCCGCGTCGTGCAGGACCAGCTGAAGGTGTCCGAGGGCTGGGTGCGCTGCGGGCGCTGCGATGCCGTCTTCAACGCGCTCGAGGGCCTGTTCGACCTGGACCGCGACGCGCCGCCCGAATGGACTGCGCCGCCCGCGCCGGCCGGCGCCGCGGTGGTCGATCTCCAGGTGGGCGACGCCGACGACGGCCCGTCACTGGAACGCGACCCGTCGCTGGTCGACCGGATCGACGAGCAGATCTTCGGCGCGCGGCGATCCGCCTTCGGTGGACTGACGGGAATCGGCCGGGGCGAACGCGGCGACGACTTCGCCGATGCACGCTTCGACTCGGTGCCGCCGGACGACGCGGCACTTGCACTCACGCCGCCCGGCGCGGCCGACGTCGAGTCCGAACCATCGGTCGTGAAGGACGCGGAGGCACCAGGCTTCGTGCGCGACGCGGAGCGGCGGACGCGCTGGGAAGGATCGGGCATGCGGAAGCTGCTGGCGCTGTCGGCGCTGCTGCTCGGTGTCCTCCTGGCCGGCCAGGTACTGCACCAGCAACGCGACGAAGTGGCGGCGCGCTGGCCCGCCACCCGATCGGCGTTCCAGGCCTGGTGCGGCTGGACGGGATGCGAGCTGTCGGCACCACGCCGCATCGCGGACCTGTCGGTCGAGAGCACGGCGCTGACACGCGGCGGCAACACACCGGACACCTACCGCTTTTCGGTCGTGCTGCGCAACCGGGCCGGTCTGCCGGTTGCATTGCCGTGGCTGGAGCTGTCGCTTACCGACGCGAACGGCGAGCTGGTGGCACGCCGGGCCTTGTCGCCAGGCGAGCTGCATGCGACCTCGACACACGTGGCCGGCGGCGCCGAATTCACCCTCAGCGCCCAGCTCGCCGCAGGGACCATGCGAATCGCGGGTTACACCGTGGAACTGTTCTATCCCTGATGCGCCGCGTGGCAGTGCATCCGCACCCTCTGGAGATCCGATGGCAGCCTTGATCTGCGGCTCACTGGCCTACGACACGATCACGAACTTTCCCGGGCGCTTCGCCCAGCAGATCCTGCCCGATCAGGTGCATATCCTGAACGTGTCGTTCCTGGTCCCGACGCTCAGGCGGGAGTTCGGCGGTTGCGCCGGCAACATCGCCTACACGCTGTCGCAGCTGGGCGGCGAGCCCGTCGTGCTGGCCACGCTGGGTGCCGACGGCGGCGAATACCTGCAGCGGCTGCAGTCCTGGAATGCGACGACCGATCACGTCCGCGTGATCGAGGACAGCTACACGGCGCAGGCGATCATCATCACCGACGCGGACAACAACCAGATCACCGCCTTTCACCCCGGGGCCATGCAGCAGGCGCACGTCTCGCCGGTGCCGGCGCGCGACGATCTGCGCATCGCGATCGTGGCGCCGGACGGGCGCGAGGCGATGGTCCAGCATGCGTCCCAACTGGCCGCCGCGGGCGTGCCTTTCGTGTTCGACCCGGGGCAAGGTCTGCCGATGTTCGACGGCGCGGAGTTGTCGAACTTCCTGAGCATGGCCACCTGGGTGGCGGTCAATGACTACGAGGCCCGGATGCTCTGTGACCGCGTCGGTCGTTCACTGTCGGAGCTGTCCCGGTCGACGCTGCGCGGCATCGTCGTCACGCTCGGCGCGGACGGCTGCGACATCTGGCGCGATGGTGACCGCATCCACGTCCCGGGGGTGGCGGCCGAGGAGATCGTCGATCCCACCGGCTGCGGGGACGCATTCAGGGCCGGCCTGCTCTACGGGCTCGAGAGAGAATGGCCACTCGACCGATGTGCCGCCCTGGGCAACCGCCTGGGCGCGGCCAAGATCGCGTGCCGTGGCGGACAGAACCATGCCGTGCCGCACCGACTGGTGACTGAGTGAAGTGAGCCGGGCCCCTGCGGGCCCGGCTCGGGCAGGACGGCGTTGGGGGCAACAAGAGTCGCCCCGCGCCGTCGTGCCATCAGGGCTTGGTGCCCGTGGGGAACGGCCAAGCGGCTTGTGGTGTAAGCGCCGACTTGACCGCAGGGGCTGCAGGAGCCGCAGGCGCCTTCTTCGCAGCCGCCTTCTTCGCCGCGGCCTTCTTCGCCGGGGCCTTCTTGGCAGCGGCCTTCTTCGCCGGGGCCTTCTTCGCCGCGGCCTTCTTCGCCGGGGCCTTCTTCGCCGCGACCTTCTTCGCCGGGGCCTTCTTCGCCGCGGCCTTCTTCGCCGGTGCCTTCTTCGCCGCGGCCTTCTTCGCCGGGGCCTTCTTCGCGGCAGCCTTCTTCGCCGGCGCCTTCTTGGCCGCAGCCTTCTTCGCAGTTGCCATCACACTTCTCCTTGATCAAGTTGAGAAAAGACCACACAGCCCTTCAAACACAACTGCCGCATGGCCATTCACCGTCCCCGACTGCCCAGGAGGGGCGCCGCGATCCGGTGAACAGGGTACGGCCCGGCAACCTGCTGCGTGGCAGGCCATCTCGGACCGAGGATCTTGATCTCGCTGCGTGTCGGTGCCGCCGGCCAGCGGCCTCGGCGTCAATCCCAGGACAAGGCGCCGCCGGACTGGTACTCGATCACGCGCGTCTCGAAAAAATTGCGCTCCTTCTTCAAGTCGATCATCTCGCTCATCCAGGGGAACGGGTTCTCCTCGTTCGGGAAGAGCGCTTCCAAACCGATCTGCATTGCGCGCCGATTGGCGATGTAGCGCAGGTAGCCCTTGAACATCGACGCGTTCATGCCGAGCACGCCGCGCGGCATGGTGTCCTCCGCGTAGCGGTACTCCAGATCCACCGCCTTCAGGAACAACGCCTTGATGCCCGCCCTGAACTCCGGCGTCCACAACTGCGGGTTCTCGAGCTTGATCTGGTTGATCAGATCGATGCCGAAGTTGCAGTGCATGGACTCGTCGCGCAGGATGTACTGGTACTGCTCGGCCGCACCGGTCATCTTGTTCTGGCGACCGAGCGCCAGGATCTGCGTGAAGCCGACGTAGAAGAACAAGCCTTCCATCAGGCACGCAAACACGATCAGCGATTCGAGCAACTTCCGATCGTTCTCGGGCGTCCCGGTGCGGAAGTCCGGGTCCATGATCTGCTCGATGAAGGGCAGCAGGAACTCGTCCTTGTCGCAGATCGAGGCGATCTCGTGGTACGCGTTGAAGATCTCGCTCTCGTCGAGTCCGAGCGATTCAACGATGTACTGGTACGCGTGCGTGTGAATCGCCTCCTCGAAAGCCTGGCGCAGCAGGAACTGGCGGCATTCGGGGGCGGTGATGTGCCGGTAGGTCCCGAGCACGATGTTGTTGGCGGCCAGCGAGTCTGCAGTGACGAAGAAACCGAGGTTGCGCTTGACGATGCGCCGCTCGTCCTCGGTGAGTCCGTTCGGATCCTTCCACGTCGCGATGTCGCGCGACATGTTGATCTCCTGCGGCATCCAGTGGTTCGCACAGGTGGCGAGGTACTTCTCCCAAGCCCACTTGTACTTGAACGGAACCAGCTGGTTCACGTCCGTCTTGCCGTTGATGATGCGCTTGTCGGCAGCGACGACACGCCGCGTGCTGGGTACCACTGCCTCCGACGCCGCCGAACGCGGTTCGGCGCTGGGTTGCGAACCTCGCGAGCTCGTCGACGGTTGAACCGGCGCGAGACGCGGGGCAGGAGCAATCGAAGGCTTTACCTCGTCTTCCCAAACAAGCATGGTCACGTCCTGAACGTTCGAATTATCCGAGTGTTGCGCAAGAACACCAAGCACTTATTGACTTTTGGCCGGAGTGCTTGTTGCGGGCTTGCATCGAAGAAGCGCTGCGAGCATCGACGCCGCGGTCACTGACAGGCCTCGCAGGTCGGGTCGTCGATCGCGCAGAACTTCACCTCGGGCTCGGCGGCCGCGAGCTCGATGCTGCTCGGCGCGTTCGACACGGCATTCAGCTGCCCCGTCTTGACGGTGGACTTCTCCGCATGCGTCGCTCCCACCGTGCGCAGGTAGTAGGTCGTCTTCAGCCCGCGCAGCCAGGCCAGCTTGTAGGTCTCGTCGAGCTTCTTGCCCGAGGCGCCGGCCATGTAGATGTTGAGTGACTGCGCCTGGTCGATCCACTTCTGGCGCCGCGCCGCAGCCTCGACCAGCCACTGCGTCTCGATCTCGAAGGCCGTCGCGTACAGCGCCTTCAGCTCCTCGGGCACCCGGTCGATGCGGCGCAGCGAACCATCGAAGTGCTTCAGGTCCATGACCATCACGTCGTCCCACAGGCCGAGCCTCTTCAGGTCGCGCACCAGGTACTCGTTGAGCACGGTGAACTCACCCGACAGGTTGGACTTCACCGACAAGTTGCCGAACGACGGCTCGATCGACGCGCTCACGCCGATGATGTTGGAAATGGTCGCCGTCGGCGCGATCGCCACGCAGTTGGAGTTGCGCATGCCGTGCGCCGCGATGCGCTGGCGCAGCGCGTCCCAGTCCATCGTGCTGCTGCGGTCGATCTCGACATAACCGCCGCGCGACTGCGCCAGCAGGTCGAGCGAGTCCTGCGGCAGGATGCCGCGGTCCCACAGCGAACCGCGGTAGCTCGAGTAGCGGCCGCGCTCGGCGGCCAGCTCGGTCGAGGCCCAGTAGGCGTGGTAGCAGACCGCCTCCATCGAGCGGTCGGCGAACTCGACCGCCTCCTGCGAGGCATAGGGCACGCGCAGTTCGTGCAGCGCGTCCTGGAAGCCCATGATGCCCAGGCCGACGGGCCGGTGCCGCAGGTTCGAGTCGCGCGCCTTCTTGACCGCGTAGTAGTTGATGTCGATGACGTTGTCGAGCATGCGCATCGCGGTGGCGACCGTCTTCTTCAGCTTGGCCTGGTCGATGGCACCGTCCGTCAGGTGGTGCGCCAGGTTCACCGATCCGAGGTTGCAGACGGCGATCTCGGTGTCGCTCGTGTTCAGCGTGATCTCGGTGCACAGGTTGCTCGAATGCACCACGCCGACATGCTGTTGCGGCGAGCGCAGGTTGCAGGCATCCTTGAAGG
Organism: Piscinibacter defluvii; assembly: GCF_004011805.1. Taxonomy (GTDB): domain Bacteria; phylum Pseudomonadota; class Gammaproteobacteria; order Burkholderiales; family Burkholderiaceae_C; genus Piscinibacter; species Piscinibacter defluvii. The sequence goes on along the minus strand of NZ_RCHJ01000014.1, from coordinate 125,105 downwards.
TGATCCAGGGGTGGCCGGTCTCGAACAGCATCGAGAGCATCTTGCGCCACAGGTCCTTGGCCGGCATGCGCTTGAACAGCTTGATCTCGCCGCTGCGCGTCTTCTCCTCGTAGCGCAGGTAGGCCTCCTCGAAGGCCGTGCCGAACTTGTCGTGCAGGTCCGGGCAGGTGGAGGGCGAGAACAGCGTCCAGTCGCCGCCTTCCATCACGCGCTTCATGAACAGGTCCGGGATCCAGTTCGCGGTGTTCATGTCGTGCGTGCGCCGGCGGTCGTCGCCGGTGTTCTTGCGCAGCTCGAGGAACTCCTCCAGGTCCAGGTGCCAGCTCTCCAGGTAGGCGCACACCGCGCCCTTGCGCTTGCCGCCCTGGTTGACGGCCACCGCGGTGTCGTTGACCACCTTCAGGAACGGCACCACGCCCTGGCTCTTGCCATTGGTGCCCTTGATGTGGCTGCCCAGCGCGCGCACGTTGGTCCAGTCGTTGCCCAGGCCACCGGCGAACTTGGACAGCAGCGCGTTCTCCTTCAGCGCCTCGTAGATGCCCTCCAGGTCGTCCGAGACGGTGGTCAGGTAGCAGCTCGAGAGCTGCGAGCGCCGCGTGCCCGAGTTGAACAGGGTCGGCGTCGAGCTCATGAAGTCGAAGGTCGACAGCACTTCGTAGAACTCGATCGCGCGCGCCTCGCGGTCGATCTCGTTGAGCGCCAGGCCCATCGCGACGCGCATGAAGAAGGCCTGCGGCATCTCGATGCGCACGTCCTTGACGTGCAGGAAGTAGCGGTCGTACAGCGTCTGCAGGCCGAGGTAGTCGAACTGCAGGTCGCGCTCGGCCTTCAGCGCCGCGCCGAGCTTGGCCAGGTCGTACTGCAGCAGCTTGTCGTCCAGCAGTTCGGCCTGCACACCCTTCTTGACGAACTGCGGGAAGTAATCGACGTAACGCGCCGGCATCTCCGCCTGGGTCACCTCCTCCCCGAGGATCTCGCGGCGGATGGTGTGCAGCAGCAGGCGTGCGGTGGCGCGCGTGTAGCCCGGGTCCTTCTCGATCAGCGTGCGGGCGGCCAGGATCGCGGCCTTGTACACCTCGTCGATCGGCACGCCGTCGTACAGGTTGCGGCGCGTCTCGGCCAGCACCGGCTCGGCCTTCACCTCGGCGCCCAGGCCCGCGCAGGCCGACTCCACCAGCGCCTGCAGACGCGCCAGGTCCAGCGGCACACGCTGGCCGCGGTCGGTGACGTGCAGCGCCGGCTCCGCCGGCGCCGCCTTCTGGCCGGCGCGCGCACGCTCCTGCGCCCGGCGCTCGCGGTACAGCACGTAGGCGCGCGCCACCTCGTGGTGCCCGCCGCGCATCAGGCCGAGTTCGACCTGATCCTGCACATCCTCGATGTGGAAGGTGCCGCCGCCCGGGCGCGAGCGCAGCAGTCCGCGCACCACCGATTCGGTGAGCGTGTCCACGGTCTCGCGCACGCTGGCCGAGGCGGCGCCCTGCGTGCCGTGCACGGCCAAGAAGGCCTTCATCAACGCCACCGCGATCTTGTTGGGCTCGAACGAAACCACGGCGCCGTTGCGACGGATGATCTGGTACCCCTGGTAGGCCGATGCGGCCGCCGACGACGCACCGGCCGCGCCGTGCAGGCTGGGTGGGACAGAGCTCATCGGTGACTGAACGGCTTGCATGGGTTCCCCTTGTTGGAGCGCTTCGGTGGTCGTCATGGAATCGAGCGGATGCACGCTGGAGGCAGGTGTCGGTGGGTGTCGATCAGCGTTCGCGGCGGGACACGCGGCAATTGCCGGGCGGGTCCTGCGGCTGTCGAGCGGGCGCGGAGGATAGCACGACGGAACACTATATCTGGGGCCCGAAGGTGCTTCAAGCACTAGCGGTAGTGTGCCGTCGGTGTGGCCCCAATGCCTCAGAACGGCCGCAGGCCGCGCCATTGCTCGCGCCGCGGCGATGCTGCAACCGCACATGCGGTTGCATCGGTTCACATCTCGGGAAAGTCCCAACCGGCGGTGGCGGGCAGTGCGCGCACGCGTGCCCAGTCGAAGCCCGGGCCGGGGTCGCGCTTGCGGCCGGGCGCCACGTGCTCGTGTCCGGCCATGGCATGCAGCGGGTAGCGTCGCGCTAGCGCGTCGACGAGGCGCGCCAGCGTGACGTACTGCACATCCTCGAACGGCTCGCCTTCCAGGCCCTCAAGTTCGATGCCGATCGAGAAGTCGTTGCAGTTCTCGCGGCCGCGCCAGCTCGAGCGACCGGCATGCCAGGCGCGGCGCTCGCACGAGACGAACTGCAGGGCGCGCCCGTCGCGCCGTATCACGAAGTGCGACGAGACCTCGAGCCCGCGGAACGTCGCGTAGTACGGGTGGGCGCCCCAATCGAGCCGGTTGGTGAACAGCCGCTCGATCGAGTCGCCGCCGTACTCCCCCGGCGGCAGGCTGATCGAGTGCAGCAGCAGCAGCTCGATGGCCGCGCCGTCCGGCCGCGGCCCGTGGTTGGGCGAGCTGCGGCGCGCCGCGCCGCTCCACCAGCCCCGTCGCCAGCGTGCGGCCGCGCTCACTCGGGCGTGCTGCCGTCGCGTTCGACCAGGCTGGTCTCGCCGCCCACGTTCACGCCCAGGCGCGCCATGCGGTAGCGCATCTGCCGCAGCGAGAGACCGAGGCTCGCGCCGGCCGCGGTGCGGTTGAAGCGGTGACGCTCGAGCGCGCGCACGAGGATGTCGCGCTCCACGTCATCCAGGTAGGTGGCCAGGTCGCTGGGCAGCGGCTCCTCGGTCGGCAGCGCCGGGGCCGGTATGCCCGGCGCGGGCACCCGTTCGTCCAGCGGCGTTGGCGCCGAGCCGACCGCCTCGGCCATGTAGGACTCGGAAACCAGCGCGTCGGGCAGGCCCAGGTCCGCCACGCCGATCGCCTCGCCGCTGGACAGCGCCACCGCCCGGTGCAACAGGTTCTCGAGCTCGCGCACGTTGCCCGGGAAGCGGTAGCGCCCCAGGTGGGCCAGCGCCTCGCGCGTCAGGCGCGGCGGCGGCGAGACGCCGGCGTCCTGCGCGATGCGCTCCAGCACGCGCTCGGTGATCGCAGTCAGGTCCTCGAGCCGCTCGCGCAGCGGCGGCACCAGGATCTGGATCACGTTGAGCCGGTAGTACAGGTCTTGGCGGAAGCGCCCGGCCTGCACCTCGGCGCCCAGGTCCTTGTGGGTGGCGCTGAGCAGGCGCACGTTGACCGGCTGCTCGCTGACCGCGCCGACCGGACGCACCGAGCGCTCCTGGATGGCGCGCAGCAGCTTGCTCTGCATCGACAGTGGCAGGTCGCCGATCTCGTCGAGGAACAGCGTGCCGCCGTCGGCGGCCTGGAAGAAGCCGCCGCGGTCCTCCGCCGCACCGGTGAACGCGCCCTTGCGGTAGCCGAAGAACTCGGCCTCCAGCAGCTGCTCCGGGATCGCGCCGCAGTTCACCGCGACGAAGGGCGCCGCGGCGCGCGCGCTGATCTCGTGGATCGCGCGCGCGACGAGTTCCTTGCCGGTGCCCGATTCGCCGTTCACCAGCACCGGCGCCATGCTGCGCGCCACCTTCTCGACCAGCGCGCGCACCTGGTGCATTGCGGCCGACTGGCCGGCCATGCGCCGCAGCGCCGGGCTGGAGGGGCTCGCCGGCGGCGCGGCGGGCGGCCGCGCGGCCCGTGCCGGCGCGGGCCCGCCGTGTTCGGACGGCAGCGACGCCGGATCGGTGGTCGGCACCGGCCCGCCGCGGCCCAGCGCCGAGGCGATCACCGCGCGGAACTGCTTCAGGTCGACCGGCTTGGTGAGGTAGTCGTAGGCACCGGCCTTCAGCGCCTCGACCGCGTTCTCGGCCGAGCCGTAGGCGGTGATCACGATCGCCTTCTCGCGCCGCCCGGTCTCCTCGAGCTTGCGCAGCAGGTCGAGCCCGGTGCCGTCGGGCAGCCGCATGTCGGTGATGACGGCGCTGTAGGTGCGGTCCTTCAGGTGCAGCAGCGCCTCCTCGACGGTGCCGGCGGTCTCGACGTCGTAGCCCTCGCGCAGCAGCGTCAGCTCGTAGAGCGTGCGCAGGTCGGGTTCGTCGTCGATGACGAGCAGGCTGAAGTGCGACGCGGAGGTCATGAGGTCAGGTGCAGTCGCGCCTCGTTGTCGGCCAGCGGCAGCCGGCGCATCACCACGAAGAATTCGTTGCCGTGCGGATCGCCGGGCGGCCGGGCGCGGTAGTCGATGCTCGCGCCGTAGCGTTCGCACAGCTCGCGGCAAATATACAGGCCCAGGCCGGTGCCGCGGCTGCGCGTGGAGAAGAAGGGTTCGAAGAGGTAACGCTCGACCTCCGGCGGGATCGGCGCGCCGTCGCTGGCCACGCCCAGGAAGGCGGTCTCGGCGTCGCGCGACTCGAGCCGCAGCAGGATCGCGCCGGGCGCGTCGCTGGCATGGCGGCGCGCGTTGTCCAGCAGGTTGACGAGCACGCGTCGCAGGTGCTCGGCGTCGAAGGCCACGCCCAGCGGCTCGCCCGGCAGCTCGACCCGCAGCACGCTGCGCTCGCCCAGGCCGACGCCGGCCGCCCGGGCCCACTCGCTGCACACCGCGGCCACCTGCGCGGTGGCATCGATCAGCACCTCCTCCTGCGGCAGGCCGGGGGCCACCTCCATCACGTCGTCGACGATGCGCTTCAGGCGCTCGACGTTGTCGGCGATCATGCGCATCAGGCGGCGCTGCGCCGGATCGGTGCTGTCCTCGGCCAGCAGCGCGTTGGCCTGCGCGATCGCCGCCAGCGGGTTGCGGATCTCGTGCGCGATGCCGGCCGACACGCGCCCCATCGCGGCCAGCTTCTCCTGCCGGCTGCGCGCCTGCATGTTGCGCACGTCCTCGAGGAACAGCACGCAGAACTCCTCGTTCGCCTGCGCCGCGCGCTGGCGCGTGAAGCGCACGCGCACGCGCAGCGTGCGGGCCAGGCCGGGTTCGAACTCGAGCGTCACGTCGCGGCCGGCCTCGGGCCAGCTCGATTCGACGAAGGCCCGCTCGACCGTGGACACCAGCTCGCGCCAGGCGTCCACGCCGCGCAGCTGGAACGGCGCCGGCCGGCACATGCCCTCGGGCGCGAGCAGGCGACGTGCAGCCGGGTTGGCCGCGCGCACGCGACCGCGCCGGTCGACCACCAGCACGCCGTCCTGCATCTCCTCGATCACCAGGCGGTTCAGCGCGGCCTGCTGGCGTGCCATCTCCATGTTGCCGCGCGCCGTCAGCTCCTCGCGCGCCAGTCGCCCAGCCAGTTCGCCGGCCAGCACGGTGATGACGAAGAAGCCGGCGCTGGCCAGGCCCGCCTGCGTCAGCAGCTGCGTCATCTGCCCGCCGGCCAGCACCGACCGCCAGGCGCTGCCGAACAGGATCAGCGTCACCGCCGCCGCGGTGGCCAGCGCCTTCAGGCGCGGGGTCAGCACACCGGCCATCAGCACCGGCAGCACCAGCAGCGCCACGTAGTTCAGGCTCGAGCCGGGCGTCAGCACGTGCAGCGCGCTGAAGCACACCAGGTCGACGCCGATGGTGGCCAGCCAGAGCGGGTTCCAGAACTCCGCCAGCGCCTTCGGCTCGACCGTGCCGCGCTTGGGCAGCAGCCACATCGTCAGCGCCAGCGCGCCGTAGGCCACGCTGACCAGCGCCGCCGGCAGCGACGGCCGGCTGCCGAACAGCCCTGTCGCCGCCAGCGCCAGCGCCAGCGCGACGCCGAGCGCGGCCCGCGCGCCGATGAAGGTGCGGAAGATGCGGTCGAAGGCGCTCTGACCGGCGCTGACGATGCGCTCGGCCTGGCGCGAGAACAGGCGCGAGTCGAGCGAGGCCGTGGCCGGCGCCGGGCCGGTGTCCAGCGGCACCGGTCCGCTGGTATGGGCGGTGTCCTCGCCGATCTGGGTGTCTTCGGCCGACTCGAACGCGCCGAACCAGGACTCGTCGGCGGTCGGGCGGCGCCGGCTGCCGCGACGCTCGGTGCCGGTGGCCGAGGTACTCATCGCGAGGCCTCAGGCGTCCGGGTGGCTGCGCTCGTACTCGGCACGGTGCGCCTCGCCACAGAACACGCCGCCGCGCCCGGGCAGCGCCTCGTCACGCGGCAGGTGCACGCCGCACTGGGCGCAGGCCACCACCGGGCGCGAGCCGCCGGCCTCGCGTGCCGGCCCGGGCGGCGGCTCGGCAGCGCGGCGCTTGCCGCGCAGCAGCCACAGCAGCACCAGCACCACGACGATCAGCAGCACGAACTTCAGCATCGCGCGGGCATCCCTCAGGCCGGTGGCGGGCGCTGCAGCAGCACCTCGAGCACGAAGCGCGAGCCCACGTAGGCCAGCAGCAGCAGCCCGGCCCCGGCATACAGCCAGCGCGTGGCGCGCGGCCCGCGCCAGCCGAACGCGCGCCGGCCCGCCAGCAGGCCGGCAAACACCAGCCAGCCGAGCATCGAGAACACCGACTTGTGGTCCCAGCGCCAGGGGTTGGCAAACCACACCCCGAGCAGCAGCGCCAGCGACAGCACCACGAAGCCCGCCGCGACGAAGCGGAAGGTCAGCCGCTCCAGGCGCAGGAGCGGCATGCCGGCCGGCAGCGCCGGCTCGGGCGCGGCCACGCGCTGGCGCAACTGATGTTCGGCGCGGTTCAGCATCGCGCCGTGAAGCACGGCCGCGCCGAACAGCCCGTACGAGGCGATGCCCAGCACCCAGTGCAGCGGCGCCCAGCGCGACACCGCGTGCGGCCGGAACTCGCCCGGGAACACCCAGGCCAGCACCACCGTCACCACGCCCAGCCAGGCGAGCGTGCGCCGCACGCCCGGCAGCGGCACGAAGCGGCTCTCGATGCCGTAGACCGCGAGCACCAGCCACACCGTCACCGACAGCGCCGGCGCGAAGCCGAAGCGCGCACCGAGCGCGGCGGTGCCGAGCCCGGCGGTGTCGACCACGATGGCCACCGCATGCGCCAGCCAGGCCGCCAGCAGCGTCGCGCGCAGGGCCGGCGCGAAGCGCTCCCCGATCAGGGCGGCGGCCAGGTAGGCCGTCAGTGCGACGATGCTCGGCAGACCCAGCAGCAGGGCCTCGGCTGTCGCGCCCGGGTCGCCGGGAGCGAACGATAGAATCATGGCCACAGTGTACTTTCGCCACCCGCGGCCTCGCGCCCGTCGGCGGCGTCCCCCATGGCCTCCACCCTCGCCGAACGCCTCGGTCGTGTCGTCAAGACGATGCGCGGCCAGGCCCGCATCACCGAGAGCAACGTGCAGGACATGCTGCGCGAGGTGCGCGTGGCGCTGCTCGAGGCCGACGTCGCGCTGCCGGTGGTGCGCGACTTCATCGCGCGGGTCAAGGACAAGGCGCTCGGCGCCGAGGTGGTGGGCTCGCTCACGCCCGGCCAGGCGCTGGTGGGCATCGTGCACCGCGAGCTCGCCGCGACCATGGGAGAGGTCGATCCGGCCAGCGGCACGCTCAAGGGCCCGGCCGACCTCGACCTCGCGACGCAGCCGCCGGCCGTGATCCTGATGGCCGGCCTGCAGGGCGCCGGCAAGACCACCACCACCGCCAAGCTCGCGCGCCACCTGATCGAGAAGCGCAAGAAGAAAGTGCTGACGGTCTCGGCCGACGTGTACCGTCCGGCTGCCATCGAGCAGCTCAAGACCGTGACGGCGCAGGCCGGGGCCGAGTGGTTCCCCTCGTCGGCCAGCGACAAGCCGCTGGCCATCGCGCAGGCAGCGCTCGACTACGCCCGCCGCCACTACGTCGACGTGCTGCTGGTCGACACCGCCGGCCGGCTGGCGATCGACGCGGCGCTGATGCAGGAGATCGCCGAGCTGCACGCGGCGCTCAAGCCGGTCGAGACGCTGTTCGTGGTCGACGCGATGCAGGGCCAGGACGCGGTCAACACCGCCCGGGCCTTCAAGGAGGCGCTGCCGCTGACCGGCATCGTGCTGACCAAGATGGACGGCGACGCGCGCGGCGGCGCGGCGCTGTCGGTGCGCCAGGTGACCGGCGCGCCGATCAAGTTCGCCGGCATCAGCGAGAAGATCGACGGCCTCGAGGTGTTCGACGCCGAGCGCCATGCCGGCCGCGTGCTCGGCATGGGCGACATCGTCGCGCTGGTCGAGGAGGTGCAGAAGGGCGTCGACGTCGCGGCGGCGCAGAAGCTCGCCGAGAAGGTCAAGGCCGGCGACGCCTTCGACCTGAACGACTTCCTGATGCAGATCTCGTCGATGAAGAAGATGGGCGGGCTGTCCGGCCTGATCGACAAGCTGCCCACGCAGCTGACGGGCGGCAAGACGCCCCAGCTCGGCCAGGCCGACATGGACCGCGCCGAGCGCGACGTGCGTCGCATGGAAGGCATCATCTGCTCGATGACGCCGCTGGAGCGTCGCAAGCCCGAGCTGATCAAGGCCACGCGCAAGCGCCGCATCGCCGCCGGCGCCGGCGTTCAGGTGCAGGACGTCAACCGCCTGCTCAACCAGTTCGAGCAGATGCAGGGCATGATGAAGAAGATGAAGGGTGGCGGCCTGATGAAGATGATGAAGCGCATGGGCGGCATGAAGCTGCCCGGCGGCCCTCGCTGACACCCCCGCAACGATGCAGACCTGGCAGATCGTCGCCCTCGTGATCCTGGCCGTGCTGGTGCTGGCCTGGCTGGCGCTGCGCAATCGCGGCACGACGGCCGAACGCGACGAGGGCGCGCGCATCGACACGGTGGCCGGCTGGCCGCCGACCGCCACCCGCATCATGACCTCGGCCGAGCGCCTGGCCTACAGCGTGCTCGTGCGCGCCGCGCCGGGCTACCTGGTGCTGGCGCAGGTGCCGCTGGCGCGCTTCCTGAAGGTGCCGACCCGCCACTCCTACTCGGAGTGGCTGCGCCGACTCGGCAACCAGTGCGCCGACCTGGTGCTGTGCGACATGAGCTCCGAGGTGGTGGCCGTGATCAGCATCCAGCCGCCCGCGGACCGCACCAGCGATCGCGCGCGCAAGCGCCAGCTGCGCATGGCGCGGGTGCTGCGGTCCGCCGGCATCCCGATGCACGTGTGGACCGACAACGCCCTGCCCTCGGTCGATGCGGCGCGCGAGATGGTGCTGCCCAAGAAGGCGGCGGCCGAAGCCGGCCCTGCGGCGCTGGCACCGGTGGCCGACACCCGCATCCGGCCGTCGCGCCCGACGCCGCTCGACGAGCCGGACCGCGACACCTCGGGCGACGAGGTGATCGAGATGCGCGAGCCGCCGCCCTCGACCTGGTTCGACGAGTTCAACTCGGGCCCGACACCGCTGCAGCCGGGCAAGCGCGAGCGCTGACGCGCCCTCGACGCGCCGCGGGCCGCGCGCGTCAGTCCAGCAGCGCGTGCGCGAACTCGCGCGCATCGAAGGTCTGCAGGTCCTCGAGCTTCTCGCCCACGCCGATGAAGTAGACCGGCAGCGGCTGCGCCCGCGCACGCGCCCACAGTGCGAGCGCGGCGACGGCGCCGCCCTTGGCCGTGCCGTCGAGCTTGGTGATCACGAGACCGGTGAGCTGCAGCGCCGCGTCGAAGGCCTGCACCTGCGCCAGCGCGTTCTGGCCGGTGTTGCCGTCCACCACCAGCAGCACCTCGTGCGGCGCGCCCTCCTGGGCCTTGCCGATCGTGCGGCGGATCTTCTTCAGCTCCTCCATCAGGTGCGCCTGCGTGGTGAGGCGGCCGGCCGTGTCGGCGATCACCACGTCGCAGCCGCGCGCCTTGCCGGCCACCACCGCGTCGAAGGTGACGGCGGCCGGGTCGCCGCCCTCCTGGGCGACGATCTCGACGCGGTTGCGGTCCGCCCACACCGCGAGCTGCGCCCGCGCCGCGGCGCGGAAGGTGTCGGCCGCCGCCAGCAGCACCTTCTGCCCGCCGTCGGCGAGGTGGCGCGTCAGCTTGCCGATGCTGGTGGTCTTGCCCGCGCCGTTGACGCCCACCACCATGATCACCGTCGGCTGCTGGCCGCCGATCTCCAGCGGCCGCTGCAGCGGCGCGAGCAGCTCGGCGAGACCGTCGGCGAGCAGCGCCTTCACCGCGGCCGGCTCGGTGGCCTTGGCCTCCTTGACGCGGCGCTTCAGGTCGTCGAGCAGGTAGGCGGTGGCCGGCACGCCGGCATCGGCCATCAGCAGCGCGGACTCGAGCTCCTCGTACAGCGCGTCGTCGATCTTCGTGCCGGTGAAGACCTGCGCGATGCTGCTGCCGGTGCGGCGCAGGCCCTGGCGCAGGCGGCTGAACCAGCCGGCGCGCTCGGGCTCGGCGGCGGCCGGCGCGGCGCTCGGTGCCGCATCGGGCGTGGCGGGGGAACCCACCGCCGGCTCGGCCGGTGCGGCGGGTTTCTTGCGGAAGAAGCTGAACATCGGGGGCGGGGCGGTGGCGAGGGGGTCACTCCGCCTCCGCGACGCGGATATAATGGCGGGCTCAGGCGCTTTAGCTCAGTCGGTTAGAGCGACGGAATCATAATCCGCAGGTCCGGGGTTCGAGTCCCTGAAGCGCCACCAAAATCCCCGCCATGCCACCACGCGGCCTCAGCCGCTGGTCACGAAGTGCACGGCCAGCGCGAGCGCGATCGCCGCGAGCAGGAAGTTCAGCCAGACCCCGACCTCGGTCCAGTAGGGCCGCGGGATTTCCTTGTCGCCGAGGCCGCGCACCACGTTGCGGAACTGCAGCGCCGAGATCACCGCGACCACCGCGCCGGTCAGCAGCAGCGCCACCCCGAGCCAGAGCGAGAAGCCGCGCTGCGAGGGCGAGAGCGGCTGGTTGGACACCATGCGCAGGAACAGGCCGAAGCGCTCGACCACGAAGCCGAAGCCCATCAGCGCGATGGCGCTGCGCTGCCAGGCCAGCAGGGTGCGCTCGGCCGCGAACAGGACACGCGGGTCGTCGAGATAGGACATCGGCGGCGGGCCCCGGTCCGGCGCGAGCCGAGCGCCGGCTCAGGACACGGTCGCTTCGTCGCTGCGGCTGTCGCCCTTGTTGTCCTTCCAGCTGATCGAGACCTTGTCGCCGGCCTTGGCGCCCTTGATCGTGAACTGCAGGAACGGGTTCTTCGCCACCGAGGGGCCCCATTGCGCCGTCATCACCGGCTTGCCGTTGTGCGACGCGCTCACCTCCTGGATGAACCAGGCGGGGACCGGCTTGCCGGCGCTGTCCTTGCGCTGGCCGGTTTCCATCTCGTGGCTCATCAGCACGCGCACGGTGGTCTTGTCGCCCTGGGCCTGGGCGCGGATGCGCATCGGGTCTGCCATCTGAGTTCTCCTGGATGCCCCCGCCTCAGCCGCCGCAGCCGCCGAGGGTGACCTTGATTTCCTTGGCGGCGTAGAGCACCTTGCCGTCGCCGGTGATCGCCACGGCGAACACGTTGGACGACTGGCCCATCTTCACGCGCGTGGCGATGTTCGGCTCCACCGCGTCGGTCACGTCGAACAGCGCGGCCAGCATGTTCGGGTTCTTCTCGACCAGCAGCAGCAGGCGCTTGACGCCCGGCAGCGTGCTGGCCGCGCCCACGGGCACCACGGCGCCGTTCTCGGCGATGTCCGGGCCGCTGAGCGTGACGTCCTTGCTCTCCGCGGGCGCCGCATGGCCGAGCGCCTTCATCAGCTCGGCCATCGACTTCGCCTCGAACGCCGCCTGCGACCAGGCCGCCTGCGCCGCCCTCGGCAGCAGCCCCAGGCCGGCCAGCGCGGCGGCCACGGCCGCGCCACGAACCAGTACGTCTCGACGATGGGTCATGGCGCATGTCTCCTTGCGAACGCCGTTCGACGACCATGGATCGTGAACGCCACGGCCGCGAAACCCCATTACCCAGATGGGCTATCGGGCCTCACCCATCGCGGTAATAGACGTTGGCCGCCCCCGCCGCGCTAATAGCCGGGAGTTGCGCTGGAGACATGCATGAACTTCGACAAGGAATTCGACGCCTCGGGGCTGGCCTGCCCGTTGCCCATCGTCAAGACGAAGAAGTCGCTCGCCGACATGGCCTCGGGGCAGGTGCTGCGCGTCGTCGCCACCGACCCGGGCTCGGTGTGCGACATGGCCGCCTTCGCCGAGCAGACCGGCAATGCGCTGCTGCACTCGGGCACCGAGAGCGGCAAGTACGTGTTCTTCCTGAAGAAGGCCTGAGGCGATGCCGGCCAAGAAGATGGCGATCATCGCCACCAAGGGTGCGCTGGACATGGCGTACCCGCCGCTCATCCTCGCCTCGACGGCGGCGGCGCTCGGCTGGGAGGTGCAGGTGTTCTTCACCTTCTACGGCCTGCAGTTGCTGCGCAAGGACCTGAGCGGCATCGCCATCAGCCCGATCGGCAACCCGGCAATGCCGATGCCCGTGCCGATGCCGGTGATCGTCTCGGTGCTGCCGGGCATGGAGGCAATGGCCACCTCGATGATGAAGGCCAAGATGAAGAAGAAGGGCGTGGCCTCGCTCGAGCAGCTGCGCGACCTGTGCCAGGAAGCCGAGGTCAAGTTCATCGCCTGCCAGATGACGGTGGACCTGTTCGAGTTCAGCAAGGACGATTTCATCGGCGGCATCGAATACGGCGGCGCGGCCACGTTCATGAAGTTCGCCGGCGAGACCGACGTCTGCCTGTTCATCTGAAGCCCGCCGCGCACGACCGGCGCAGACCGGCGGCGCGAGGAGACACCGCGTGAAGAGACTGCTCGCGGCGCTGGCCGCCCTGCTGCTCGCGCCCGCCTGCCTGGCGATCGGGCCCTACGTCGAAGGCGAACCGCTGCCCGCCGGCGAACTGCCCGCGCTGATGGGCCGCCTCGAGCAGCGCCTGCGCGACGACGGCTTCACCGTGGTCGGCCGCCACCTGCCGCCGGGGCTGCCGAAGCACGGCAGCCTGGTCGTCACCGATCCGGCGCTGACGCAGGCGGCGCGCCGTGCTGGGGGCAGTGCCATCCTCGCCGCGCCGATCCGCATCGGCGTGCGCAGCGACGGCAGCGTGTCGTACATGAACCCGGGCTACTGGGGCCGCGCCTACCTGCGCGGCGGCTTCGACGCCGCCGAGCCCGCGTTGCAGGCCGTGCGCGCCCGCCTGGCCCACGCGCTGGGCGAGCGCGGTGCGTTCGGCGGCGACGTTCCCGAGGCCGAGCTGCCCGCCTACCGCTACATGATCGGCATGGAGCGGATCGACTCGCCGCGCCACGAGCTGAACGGCTTCGCGAGCTTCGACGAGGCGCTCGGCACGGTGCGCGCCAACCTCGCCCAGGGCCTGGGCGGCACCTCCGCCGTCTACGAGATCGTGCTGCCGGAGGCGAAGCTGGCGGTGATCGGCGTGGCGATGAACGATCCCGACAGCGGCGAGGGCTGGTGGGCCGGCCGGATCGGCCCGGACCACGTGGCCGCCCTGCCCTACGAGATCTACATCGTCGACGGCAAGGTGTACGCGCTGTACGGGCGCTACCGCATCGCACTGTCCTGGCCCGCGCTCGGCATGGGCCAGTTCATGCGCATCGTGCGCGCGCCCGACCTCATCCACACCACCCTGGGCCGGCTGGCCGGCGCGGGAACGCGCTGAGGGCGACACGGCCGGAAGGAACCGAGATGGAACTCGCCACCAACCCCGCCGTCGTCGTCGTCGCAGGCGGCTTCGCGCTCGCCTTCATCTTCGGCGCGGTGGCCAACCGGTCCAACTTCTGCACCATGGGTGCGCTGTCCGACGTGGTCAACATGGGCCACTGGGGGCGCATGCGCATGTGGCTGCTGGCCATCGCGGTGGCCATCGTCGGCGCCAACGCGCTGGCGCAGGCCGGCCTGGTGGACCTGGGCAAGAGCATCTACCAGCGGCCCAGCCTGAGCTGGCTCTCGCTGATCGTCGGCGGCACGCTGTTCGGCGTCGGCATGTCGCTGGCCGGCGGCTGCGCCAACAAGAACCTGATCCGCGTCGGCGGGGGCAGCGTGCGTTCGCTGGTGGTGCTGACCTTCCTCGCGATCTCGGGCTACATGACGCTCAAGGGCCTGTTCGGGCAATGGCGCGCCGCCTGGCTCGACCCGGTCGCGCTCGACCTGACGCGCTTCGGCTGGGCGGACCAGGGGCTGCCGACGCTGCTGGCGGCCGCCGGTGTCGCGCCGACGCTGGCGCGCCTGGTCGCCGCCGGCGCACTCGCGCTGGCGCTGCTTGCGTTCGTGTTCGCCGACCGGCGCTTCCGTGCCAACCCGACGCAGTGGCTGGGCGGCCTGGTGCTGGGCATGCTGGTGGTGGGCGGCTGGTACGTCAGCGGCCACCTCGGCTTCGGCGAGAACCCGGAGACGCTCGAGACCGGCTACTTCGCCACCAACACGCGCACGCTCGAGTCGCTCAGCTTCGTCGCCCCGCTGGCCTACGGGCTGGAGCTGCTGATGCTGTGGACCGACAAGTCGCTGCACCTGAGCTTCGGCATCGCCTCGGCGCTCGGCGTCGCGCTCGGCTCGGCCGCCTGGGCCCTGGCCACGCGCAGCTTCCGCTGGGAAGGTTTCGCCTCGCTGGCAGACCTGCGCAACCAGCTGGTCGGCGCGGTGCTGATGGGCTTCGGCGGCGTCACCGCCACCGGCTGCACGGTGGGCCAGGGGCTGACCGGGGTGTCGACGCTGGCGCTCGGGTCCTTCCTTGCGCTCGCTTCGATCATGCTCGGCGCGGTCGCGACGCTGAAGTACATCACCTGGCGCGCCGAGCGCGAGGAGTGAAGGATGAAACCACATGCCCTGCCCGTGATGCTGGCCATGCTGTGCCTGCCCGCCGCCGCGCAGGACGCCTGGGTCGACGAGGCGCGCCGCGTCGCCGCCTCGGTGCCGCCGAAGCTGGCCGCGGTGCTCACCGCCGAGATCGAGCGCGGCGGGCCGGCCCATGCGATCGGCGTGTGCCGCGAGGAGGCGCCGACGCTGGCGCGCGCCGCGTCGCAGGAGTCCGGCTGGAGCGTGCGCCGCGTGTCATTGCGCGAGCGCAACCCGAAGGCGGTGCCGGATGACTGGGAACGTGCGGCGCTGGAAGACTTCGACCGCCGCGCCGCTGCCGGCGAGAAGCCCGCCACGCTGGAGCGCGCCGAGATCGTGCAGCAGCCCGGCGGCGCGGTGATGCGCTACATGCGCGCGCTGCCGGTGGCAGAGCTGTGCACCACCTGCCACGGCAGTGCCGAGCGCATCCCTGCCGAGGTGCGCGCGCGGCTCGCCGAGCTGTACCCGCAGGACCGGGCCACCGGTTACGCGGTGGGCCAGATCCGCGGCGCGATGACGATCAGCAAGCCGCTGCGCTGACGGGCGGCGCCGCCTCACGGCCCGCAGACGGCCGCCGGCGAGCCCAGCAGCAGCGCGATCGGGCGGCCGGCGCCGCTGCCGTGCCGGGCATGCAGTGCCAGCACCTGCGCCGCGAGGTCGTCGAAGTGGCAGTCCCCGGCGGCGCAGGCCTGCTGCAGTGCGGCGCCGCCGTCCCCCTGGCACCAGGCGTGGTAGGCCTCGAGCAGGCCGGGGAAGAGCTGCCGGCGCAGGCCGTCGTAGCCGGCGAACCAGAAGTGGATCGCGCTCGGCTCGCCCCGTTCGAGCAGCGCCGGCAAGGTGGTGCCGAGGTCGGCCAGCTGGTCGCGCAGCGCCCGCACCAGCAGCTCGCTGCGCCGATCGGCCAGCGCCAGCAGCATCGCCGGCCAGGCCGGGCCCAGGCGGCGCCCGGCGCGGTGCTCGCCGAGCTCGTGCAGGATCAGCGTCTCGCCCTGCTCGTCCAGCAGGCGCGGCAGCCCGGCCGTGAAATCGCGGTCCAGTCCGTAGGCCTGCGCCACCGCCCGGAACGGACCGTCCACCCGCTTCAGCCCGAACACCTCGTATTTCTCCCACAGCCAGCGCGCCATCGACTCGCGGCGCAGCACGATGGTGTCGCCCACCAGCACGGCCGGCGGCGCGAACAGGCCGCGCGCCCACTCGCGCCCGCAGACCTGCACAACCAGCGCGTCCTCGTCGAGGCGGCGCAGCTCCTGCAGCTCGGCGACGAAGAACGCGGGCCGCTCCGCACCGGCCCAGCCGGCGCCGTAGACGAGGCCGCGCGGCTGCAGCGCCGCGTTGACCTCCTCCACCGAAAAGGGCTGCGGCCGCGCGCCGCCGGGCAGCGGCACGGGCACGAACTCGCGCCCTTCCAGCTCGGCCCACAAGGCCTCGCGCCGGGCGATCCACGCGCCCACCTCGGCGCGCACCAGTGGCGCATCCAGCGGCAGGCCGCGCTCCCAGCGGTGGAACTCGCGCATCTGCAGCAGGAAGGTGCACAGGCCCAGGTCCTGCGCATGGCGTGCGTCGGCGATGTGGCAGTTGGTCTGCACCGCCTCCACCAGGCGGGCCGGCGGCCGCATCACGACGACGGGTCCGCGCGGCGCCGGCGCGGCGGCCAGGCGACGACCGCCTCGACCAGCGCCTGCCAGGGCAGCTCCAGCAGGCTGCCGTGGCGCTCGTGGGCCAGGGCGACCAGCGCATGCACGTCGGCCTGCGCTGCCCCGGCCTCCAGGCAGCGCTGCAGCGCCGCCAACCCGCCCTGCTGCAGCTGCAGCGCCCGGGCGTGCACCAGCGGCGCCGGCGGGCGCGGCAGGCGCAGCGCGAAGCTGGACCGTTCGCGCAGCAGCGCCAGCAGGGTGCCGCAGTTGATGCGCGCCACCGGCGAGCTGCACACCAGCACGTCGGCCTCGCCGACCGGCTGACGCTGCGCCAGGCTGCACTGCGCCGAACGCGCCAGCAGCGCCTTGGCGAACACGCAGGCCGAGGGGCCGTGGCAGCACGCGGGTGCGTCGGGTTCTTTCACGGCGTCAGTCGTCGCCGGCGGGCCCGGCCTCGCGCACCTGCCCGAGCAGGTCTTCTGCCTGCAGTTCGTTCTCCGCGAACATCACCTTGACGCGGCCCGGCGTGCCGGGCGCGTCGGCGGCGCGCAGCGCCTTGGCACGCGCCGAAGCCTCGGCGAAACGATCGAACTGGTCGAGCTTGTGCAGCACGCCCAGCGGCATGATGCGGTAGAGGTAGTAGGGCATGGGATCAGACGTAGCGCTTGGCGGCGCGCCGCCGCCCGGGGCGCGCCTTCTGGATCACGACGCCGCGCACCGCGCCGAGGTCGGGCAGCGGGCGCGCGGCGAACGCGGGGTTCAGGGCCTGCAACTGCCAGCCGGTGCCCGCGCGGCGCAGCTGGCGGAACAGCCACTGCCCGTCGAGCTGCGCGAGCACGAAGCTGCCGTCGTGCAGCGCGCCGTCGGGCTCGATCACGATCACCTCGCCCTCCTCGAACTCCGGCGCCATGCTCTGGCCGAGCACCTGCAGCGCGAACACCTCGGCACCTTCGCAACGGCTCATGGGCAGGCCTCGCTGTGGATCTGCCCGGCCGCCACGCCGCCGGCGCGCAGCGCCTCGTACAGCGTCTGCACGAAGGGCTCGGGCCCGGCGAGGTAGAAGTCGCAGGCGATGTCGAACAGGTCGGCGCGCATCGCCTCGGCCATCTGGCGCGCGCCGGCGGCCGGGTCGCTGTGGTAGCTGAGCTGGTGCTCGAAGCCGTCCAGCGCGGCCGACCAGGCGCGGCACTGGTTGGCCATGAAGTGGCCGTCGGGCCGCGTGGCGAGCCAGAACAGCGCGAGCGAGGGCGCCTCGTCGCGCGCCAGCGCATGTTCGATCAGGCTCTTCACCGGCGCGAAGCCGAGGTCGCAGGCGGCGAACACCAGCGGCCGCTCGCCGCCCTCGAGCACGAAGTCGCCCTGCGGCCCCCACAGGTCGATCGGTGTGCCGGGCTTCAGCCCCCCGCCGAAGACGTGCCGTGCAAACGCGTCGTCCGTGCGGGCGACGAGGAAGTGCAGGTTGCGGTCGTCGCAGGGGCAGCTCGCCACCGGGAGCGTGGCATGCAGGTCGTCGCCGCCGTCGCCGCCGAGCCCGAGCGTGACCGACTGGCCGGCCAGGAAGCGCAGCCGGTGGCTGCGCGGCGTCTGCACGTGCAGCAGCCGGGTGTCTGGCGCCAGCGTGCGCAGCTCGCGCAGCGTGGCGAGGATCTGCTGCGGCGCGATGTCCTGCGGGCCGCCGGCCTCCAGCGTCTCGATCGTCAGCTCGCTGCTGGCCGGCGTGTGGGCGCACATCAGCGTGTAGCCCTGCACCTTCTCGGCCTCGGACAGCGGGTAGTCGCAAGGCTGCACCCTCGCCACCGCGCCGTCGATCACGCGCACCTTGCACATGCCGCAGCTGCCGTTGCCGCAGCCGTAGTTGAGCTTGAGCCCGGCGCGCAGGCCGGCCTGCAGCAGCGTGTCGTGGCCCTCGACGCTGAACTGGTGCCCGCTCGGGCGCACCGTCACCTGCGCGCACATCACCTTGAGCATGTCGTCCATCGCATCCAGCCGGTCGACGGGTTCGGTGGCCAGCACCCGCGCCAGGCCCGTCGTCGCCTGGTTCGCCAGCCGCTGCAGTGCCGCGTCGCCCGGCGCGGCCTCGGCCTGCGCACGCGCCGCGTCGCGCAGCTCGAGCACCAGCGCGTGGTAGCGCTGCAGGTGGCGGCGCAGGTCCGCCAGCTCCTGGCTCTGGCGGAACATGCGCTGCGCCAGCACCTCCTGGCTGGGCAGCAGGCGCTCGCGCACGCGCCGCCCGAAGGCCTGCTCCTTGATCTGCGCAACCTGCTCGCTGGCGCCACCGTCCTCCAGCTGCGCCTGCGGGTACAGGCGCAGCAGGGCCTCGGTGGAGACCAGACCGTCGCTGATCGCCAGCTCGCCGCTGCGCACGCGTTGCTGCAGCACGCCGCGCGACACACCCACCAGGTGGGCGGCGCGCCAGACGGTGAGCCATTGCGACATGGTCAGCCCCGGTCGACGCGGTCGAGGTAGCGCGCGCGGTACAGCAGCCGCGGGCGTTGCGGGTCGTCGGCGAAGGCCGCGCGATCGTGCAGCACGTTGTTGCACACCAGGCCCATGCCGGCCTCCAGGCGCAGCGCCAGCACGAAGGGCGAGGTGGCGAGCACGCCGCGCAGCGCGGCGACGGCGGCCTGCGTGGCGGCGTCGGCCTTCCAGGCGATGCTGCGCGTGCGTGCGGTGTAGCGCATGTGGAGGCAGCCGTCGGCATCGGTGCTGAACACCGGGCCGGTCTGCTCGGGCCGCGCAACGCCGTCCTCGTCGGTGCGCTCCGGGATGCTCATCGCGTCGGCCGCGGCCAGCGCCTGTACATGGGCCGGATCGAGGTCGCGCAGCGCGATGTAGGCGAGCTCGTGGTCGAGCAGCCGGTTCGCGCCGCCCTGCGCGGCCGGGCGCACGCAGTGCAGGATCATGCCGCGGATGCGCCGCTCGGCCGGGTGGTAGTAGCCGTCGGTGTGCCACTGGATCGCGCGGTCGGTGTAGGGGATGTAGGCGCCGGCCGGACCCGCCCCGGCGCGCACCGTGATCGGTGAGATGCCGTCCTCGTCGGCCAGCCAGTTGGCGTCCAGCCGCTCCAGGCCGAGCTGGCGGCCGAGGGCGCGCGGCAGCGCCGGGTCGGCCGTGCCCGGGGCGGTGCGGTAGATCGCCATGTTGAAGCGTGCACAGCGCTCGCGCAGTGCCCGCCGCTCGCCCTCGCCGAGGGCGAAGGGATCGCGTACGTCGACCACCAGGGTGTCGAGGCCGAGCGGCACATCGGCCAGCTTCACCTCGCGCCAGTCGCGGTAGACACGTTCGTCGTCGAGATCGAAGGGGCCGCTGCGCGTGCCGCGCGGCACGACGCCGATCGAGCCAAGCGGCCGCCGCGGAACCGGCTTCGCCGGGCCGCTGGCGGCGCCCCCCTGGGGGGGAGCGCCGAAGGCGCTACGGGGGGGAGTCATGTCACTCCCCGCTCATGGACGCGTGCCGCGTGCGCCGCGGTTCGCTGGAGAACACGCCGTCCATGGCCCGCTGCAGCAGGCCGACGGCCTCGGGCACCTCGGCGGCCATCACCTGGTCGAGCACCCAGCGGCGGTCCTTCTCGGGCACCAGCGGCTCGAGGCGGTGGCCGAGGTAGCGCGTGAAGGCGAAGTCCGGCCCCTCGCGCTCGCCCCAACCGAACTCGGCGTAGTGCCCGCAGAGCACGTTGAACTGCTCGACGAAGCGCTCGGCGTAGCTCGCGCCGTCGGCCAGCGGGCCGAGCAGGTCGGACTCGTTCTCGTCGAGGATCTCCGCGGCGCGCAGCACCATCGTGGTGGTGAAGGGCGTGCGGCCCTCGGCGCCCAGCCGCGCATAGGCGATGCGGTCGGCCCCGGCGAGCAGGAAGGCCAGCAGCTCGCGCAGCACACCGAAGTAGGCCGCGCCGGCGTCGATGTCGAAGCCCGCCTCGCGCAGCCGCTTGATGGCGTGCGTGGCCACGCGCCAGGCGATGAACGCGATCGCGCTACCGGTCTGCGCCGGATTCTTCGCCTGCTCCGGCTTGAACCAGTGCGCCTTCAGACGCGGGGGCGTGGCCATGGCGATCAAGTCCGGCGCCGGGCCGCCCCAAGCCGGACGCTCCCCCTCGGGGGGGCGACGCGAAGCGTCTTGGGGGTCAACATCAGTACCCGCCCTTGCCCAGCGGCTGCGGCAGGCCGGCCACCTTGGCCGCCTGCTTGGCCGGGCCGAGCGGGAACAGGTCGTACAGCGACTTGCTGTCGCAGCCGGGCAGGATGTCCGCCAGGCCCTTGAGCATGTTGCGGAAGTTGGGCGTGTGGCCGTGCTCGCGGTACTCGTCGCGCAGGTAGTGGATCACCTTCCAGTGCGCATCGCCCAGCGTGATGTTCTCGGCCGCCGCGATCACCGGCACCACCTCGTCGCTGAAGTCCGCCTCCAGCAGGTAGCCCTGCTCGTCGGTCTCGAGTTCGCGGCCATGGACGGTGTAGCTCATCGGGTTCGTCTCTCCTGTGGTCAATCGATCTCGCCCACGGCGGCGGCCGACTTGTGCGGCACGAACACGCCGCAGCCCATCAGGCGGTGCGCGCCCAGGCCGTGCTCGAGCACGCGCAGCGCGCCCGCCTCGCGCAGGCCATGCAGCATCAGGCTGTAGCCCTGCAGCGTGTGGTCGGGCCCGCGCAGCCGCTGCGCGCGCCCGCAGACCCGCTGGCAGCGCACCTCCAGCCGCGCCAGCTCCTCGCCCATCGTGGCCAGGAAGCCCGCCTCGTCGCCCGCGTCGATCTGGCCGGCGTCCACGAAGTGGGCGTACAGCGTCGTGTGCGGCAGCAGCTCGCGCTGCTGCGGCGTGCCGAGCTGGACCGTGCAGCCGCCCACGTGCAGCCGGCGGCCGGCCAGGGCCTGCGCCGCGCCGGCCGCGCCACGGGCCACGCGCAGCACCAGCCGCGCACGCGCCGACAGCAGCGCCGGCTCGCCCGTGCCGGGCACCAGCCGGACCGGATGCACCGCGGCCAGCGGGTCCTCGGCGAGCGCCGGAAGCGCCTCGACGAGCGCCTGCGCGAGCGCCCAGCGGTGGTCGCGCGGCAGCGCGTGGCCGTGCAGCGGGAACACCAGATCGAGCATGGCCGCGTCCGCCACCTCAGCCGACTCCCTGCGAGCGCGCCCAGCGCAGCAGCGCCTCGCCCCAGGCGGCGGCGGTCTGCGCATCGACCTCGAACACCGTGAAGCGGCTCTTCTCGCGGATGCGGGTGCGCAGCAGGCTCATGCCTCCGGCGTCGTGGTCGAACTGCTGCAGCTCGATCTCCTGGCCGCCGAGGGGCACGCGCAGCTTCGCGAGCGGGGTCACGCGGGGCATCCGGTTCTCCTGATGCCCGGCATTGGGCGCGGCGCGGCGGCGCAGCGTCTATCACCGCGTCGGGTAAGGCCGGATAACCCTTTCGGGTAGTGCGTCGCACCCAACCGGAGTGATGGCGGGCACCGGGAGCGCTCCCTAGGATGCTTTCACCCCAAGGAGACACACGACCATGGCCAAGAAGATGCACGAGACGCCGATGCTCGACGAGCTCGAGAGCGGCCCCTGGCCCAGCTTCGTCACCGGCCTGAAGCGGCTGGCGAAGGAGAAGGACTACATGGTCGACCTGATGGGCCAGCTCGAGACCTCCTACCGCACCCGCAAGGGCTACTGGAAGGGCGGCACGGTGGGCGTGTTCGGCTACGGCGGCGGCGTGATCCCGCGCTTCACCGAGCTGAAGGACGAGAACGACAAGCCGATGTTCCCCGACGCGGCCGAGTTCCACACCCTGCGCGTGCAGCCGCCGGCGGGCATGCACTACAACACCGAGGTGCTGCGCAAGATGTGCGACATCTGGGAGAAGCACGGCTCGGGCCTGATCGCCTTCCACGGCCAGAGCGGCGACATCATGTTCCAGGGCGCCACCACCGCCAAGGTGCAGGACGCCTTCGACGAGCTCAACGAGCTCGGCTTCGACCTCGGCGGCGCCGGCCCCGCGGTGCGCACCTCGATGAGCTGCGTCGGCGCGGCGCGCTGCGAGCAGAGCTGCTACGACGAGGCCAAGGCGCACCGCCAGGTGATCAACACCTTCCTCGACGACATCCACCGCCCGGCCCTGCCCTACAAGTTCAAGTTCAAGTTCAGCGGCTGCCCGAACGACTGCATGAACTCGATCCAGCGCTCGGACATGGCCGTGATCGGCACCTGGCGCGACAACATGCGCAGCGACGAGGAGCTGGCGCGCAAGTGGTTCGCCGCCCACGGCATGAACGAGCTGGTCAACAACGTGATCTCGCGCTGCCCGACCAAGACCATCATGCTCAAGGAGGTCAAGGACCTGGCCACCGGCCCGACCATCTCCAGCGTGAAGATCAGCGACAGCCACGCGCTGGAGATCGACAACAGCAACTGCGTGCGCTGCATGCACTGCATCAACGTGATGACCGGCGCGCTCGCCCACGGCACCGACACCGGCGCGACCATCCTGATCGGCGGCAAGCGCACGCTGAAGATCGGTGACCTGATGGGCACCGTGGTCGTGCCCTTCCTGCCGCTGAAGACCGAAGAGGACTACGAGGCCCTGGTCGAGCTGGGCCAGAAGGTGATCGACTTCTTCGCCGAGAACGCGCTCGAGCACGAGCGCACCGGCGAGATGATCGAGCGCATCGGCCTCGTCAACTTCCTCGAGGGCATCGGCGTGGAGATCGACCCGAACATGGTCGCGACGCCCCGCACCAACCCCTATGTGCGCACCGACGGCTGGGACGAGGAAGTCGCGCGCATCAACGCCAAGAAGGCCGCGGCCTGAGGAGCAGCAGATGGCACAGATGCGCACCCCGATCGAGAGCGGCGTTCCCGACAACCGCCCCTTCCTGCACCCGGCGCTGCTGAAGAACTACGGCAACTGGCGCTACCACGACCGGCCGCGCCCCGGCGTGCTGCACCACGTGGCCCACGGCGGCGACGAGGTGTGGAGCGTGCGCGCCGGCACGCAGCGCCAGATGGACGTGCACACCATCCGCAAGTTGTGCGACATCGCCGACCGCTATGCCGAAGGCCATGTGCGCTTCACGATCCGCAGCAACATCGAGTTCATGGTCAGCGACCCGGCCAAGGTCGAGCCGCTGGTCGAGGCGCTGACGACGGCCGGCTTCCCGGTCGGCGGCACCGGCAACTCGGTGTCGATGATCGCCCACACGCAGGGCTGGCTGCACTGCGACATCCCGGGCACCGACGCCTCGGGTGCGGTGAAGGCGCTGATGGACGAGCTCTACACCGAGTTCATCCGCGAGGACATGCCCAACCGCGTGCACCTGTCCACCAGCTGCTGCGAGATCAACTGCGGCGGCCAGGCCGACATCGCGATCATCGTGCAGCACACCAAGCCGCCCAAGATCAACCACGACCTGGTGGCCAACGTCTGCGAGCGCCCGGCCGTCGTGGCGCGCTGCCCGGTGGCGGCGATCCGCCCGGCGCTGGTCAACGGCAAGCCCTCGCTCGAGGTGGACGAGAAGAAGTGCATCTGCTGCGGCGCGTGCTACCCCCCGTGCCCGCCGATGCAGATCAACGACCCGGAGCATTCGAAGCTGGCGATCTGGGTCGGCGGCAAGAACTCCAACGCCCGCGGCAAGCCGACCTTCATGAAGATGGTCGCCAGCGGCCTGCCCAACAACCCGCCGCGCTGGCCCGAGGTGTCGGCCATCGTCAAGAAGATCCTCTACACCTACAAGGAAGACGCCCGCTCGTGGGAACGCGTGTCCGACTGGGTGGAGCGCATCGGCTGGCCGCGCTTCTTCGAGAAGTGCGACCTTCCCTTCACCAAGTACCTCATCGACGACTGGCGCGGCTCGCGGGCCAACCTGAACGCCTCCACGCACATCAGGTTCTGAGATGAAGTTCGGCATCCTGGTCAGCGAAGGACCGTACACCCATCAGGCGGCCGACAGCGCCTGGCAGTTCTGCCAGGCCGCCATCGCCAAGGGCCACGAGATCCACCGCGTCTTCTTCTATCACGACGGCGTCTACAACGCGACCAAGCTCACCGAGCCGCCGCAGGACGACCGCCACATCGTCAACCGATGGTCGGCCCTGAAGGAGCAGCACGGCGTGGACCTCGTCGTCTGCGTCGCCGCCGCGCTGCGCCGCGGCATCAAGGACGAGGTGCTGGCGCCGGGCTTTCGCATCAGCGGCCTCGGCCAGCTGGTGGACAGCGGCATCAAGGCCGATCGGCTCGTGACCTTCGGAGACTGAACGATGAAGAAGTTCATGTTCGTCAACCGCAAGGCCCCGTACGGCACGATCTACGCGCTCGAGAGCCTGGAGGTGGTGCTGATCGCCGCCACCTTCGACCAGGACGTGAGCCTGGTCTTCCTCGACGACGGCGTCTACGAGCTGGTGAAGGGCCAGGACACCGCCGGCATCGGCATCAAGAACCACTCCAAGACCTACCGCGCGCTGGACGGCTACGACGTCGAGAAGCTCTACGTCGAGCGCGAGTCGCTGCAGGCGCGTGGACTCACCGAAGACGACCTGATCGTCGACGTCGAGGTGCTGTCCACCCCCGAGATGGCGGCGCTGATGGCGGAGCAGGACGTGGTCCTGAGCTTCTGAGGAACGGCCATGCTGCACATCGTCAACAAGTCGCACCGACAGACCAGCTCGCTCGCCAGCTGCCTGCGCTTCGCGCAGGACGGCCACGCGCTGCTGCTGATCGAGGACGGCGTGTACGCCGCCACGAAGGGCGGCGCCGCCTCGGCCGGCCTGGCCGAGGCGCTGCCGCGCCTGAAGGTCTATGTGCTCAAACCCGATCTCGACGCGCGCGGCGTCGCCGCCTCGCTGGTCGACGGCGTCACGGCGGTCGACTACGCCGGCTTCGTCGACCTCGTCGCCGAACACCCGAACAACCAGACCTGGCTCTGACTTCCAAAGGAGAAACGCCATGCCCATCGAAGCCGCCGGCAAGACCTACGACACCGACGAGGAAGGCTACCTCGTCAACCTCGCCGACTGGAACGAGGACGTGGCCAAGGTCATCGCCCAGAGCGAGAACGTCGAGATGACGCCCAACCACTGGGAGGTCGTCAACTTCCTGCGCGACTACTACAACGAGTACCAGATCGCCCCCGCGGTGCGCGTGCTGACCAAGGCGATCGGCAAGCAGCTCGGGCCCGACAAGGGCAACAGCAAGTACCTCTACGAGCTGTTCCCCTACGGCCCGGCCAAGCAGGCCTGCAAGATCGCCGGCCTGCCCAAGCCGACCGGCTGCGTGTGACTCCCTGGGCGCGCAAGAGCAGCTCGCATGCCGATCCTGACCATCACGTTCGCGTTGCTGTTCTACGCGGCCACCGCGGTGCTGGTGATCGGCCTGGCGCTGCGCATCCGGCTCTACCTGCGCGCGCCCGCGCCGCTGAAGATCCCCACCACGCCGGCACCGACCAGCGGCGCCGGCGTCGCGCTGCGCATGGCGCGCGAGGTGCTGTGGTTCGAGAGCCTGTTCAAGTCGAACAAGTGGACCTGGGCCTTCGGCTGGCTGTTCCACGCCGCGCTGCTGCTGGTGCTGCTGCGCCACCTGCGCTACTTCCAGGAGCCGGTGTGGAGCGCGATCGTCTTCGTGCAGTTCTTCGGCACCTATGCCGGCTTCGCGATGGCCGCGGGCCTGGCCGGGCTGTGGGCACGAAGGGTCCTGGTCGACCGCGTGCGCTACATCTCCACGCCCTCGGACCATCTTCACCTGGCGCTGCTGCTGGCCATCGCCGGCTCGGGCCTGCTGATGCGCTTCGTCGCGCACACCGACATCGTCGCGCTGAAGGCCTTCACGCTCGGGCTGCTTCGATTCGACTGGCAACCGCTGCCCAGCGACCCGCTGCTGCTGCTGCACCTCACGCTGGTGGCGCTGCTGATGATCGTGTTCCCGATCAGCAAGCTGCTGCACGCGCCCGGCCTGTTCTTCAGCCCGACGCGCTACCAGGTCGACAACCCGCGCGAGGCACGCCACATGGCGTCCTGGGCGGCTGTGCTGGAGAAGTGAGCCGATGGCCACTGCCGCCTTCGAGACCCCGAAGCTCAAGCCCTACCCGGTGATCCCGCTGGTGGCCGCGGGCGCGATGGGACACAGCAAGCCTTTCGTCGCCAGCGCCGCCATCCAGACCAACATCGGCTTCCCGGGCGAGCTGGCCGAGGGCTGGGAGCAGCGTGCCATCGCGAAGATGGGCGAGCTGCTGGGCAAGTACCGCAGCCTGCAGGTCTACATGGACGCCTGCGTGCACTGCGGCGCCTGCTCGGACAAGTGCCACTACTTCCTCGGCACCGGCGACCCGAAGAACATGCCGGTGGCGCGCCAGGACCTGATGCGCGCGGTCTACCGGCGCTACTTCACCTTCGCGGGCAGGCACTTCCCGAAGCTGGTCGGCGCGGTGGACCTGACGAAGGACGTGCTCGACCAGTGGTACGCCTACTACCACCAGTGCTCGGAGTGCCGGCGCTGCTCGGTGTTCTGCCCCTACGGCATCGACACCGCCGAGATCACCATGGCCGCGCGCGAGATCATGGACTCGGTGGGCCTGGGCCAGAAGTACAGCAACGAGATCATCGGCAAGGTCCACCGCATCGGCAACAACCTCGGCCTGCCCGGCCCCGCGCTCGAGGACACGCTGCTCGGGCTCGAGGAGGACGTCAAGGAAGACACCGGCGTCGACGTGCGCTACCCGATGGACGTGCAGGGCGCCGAGGTGCTGCTGGTCACGCCGAGCGCCGACTTCTTCGCCGAGCCGCATGTCGAGAGCCTGATCGGCTACGGCAAGGTGTTCCACGCCGCGGGCATCAGCTGGACGCTGTCGAGCAAGGCCAGCGAGGCCGGCAACTTCGGCATGTTCATCGGCAACTACGAGCAGCTGCGCAAGATCGCGCTGCGCATCCGCGAGGCCGCGCTCGAGCTCGGCGTCAAGCGCATCGTGGTCGGCGAATGCGGCCACGCCTGGCGCGTGGCCTACAGCTTCTGGAACACGCTGGTGGGCATCGGCGCCGGCGGGAAGGACCCGTTTGCCATCCAGCTGCAGAGCCAGCTCGACGGCCGCTACAAGCAGCCGATGCACATCTGCGAGCTGACCTGGGACCTGATCCAGCGCGGTGCGCTGAAGTTCGACAAAGAGAAGAACGACGACCGCATCGTCACCTTCCACGACTCGTGCAACGTGGCGCGTGCCTCGCGCATGGGCGATGCGCCGGGCGGGCAGTTCGCCATTCCGCGCCACATCATCAAGGCGGTGGCCAACCGGTTCCACGACATGGCGCCGGACACCATCCACGAGAGCACCTTCTGCTGCGGCGGTGGCGGCGGCCTGCTGACCGACGACCTGATCGAGCTGCGTGTCAAGGGCGCGCTGCCGCGCATGGAGGCGCTGCAGCAGGTGGTCGACCGCCACGGCGTGAACTTCATGGCCACCATCTGCGCCATTTGCAAGGCGCAGTTCAGCAAGGTGCTGCCCTACTACGGCTTCGACATGAGCATGGTCGGCGGCGTGCACCAGCTCGTCAGCAAAGCCATCCGGCTCGGCGAGCCGCACTGACCCATTCCGAGGAGACACCCATGTCCGCCCCTGCCGATACGGTGAAGGCCCAGCCGCTCACCTTCCGCCGCTACAAGGACGGCGACACGAAGGTGAAGCGCTGGCAGGACGAGATCTTCGATGCCGACCACTCGCACAAGTGCCCGACCTACATCCAGAGCACACCGCCCTGCCAGGGCTCGTGCCCCTCGGGCGAGGACATCCGCGGCTACCTCAACATCGTGCGCGGCATCGAGAAGCCGCCCGCGGGCATGGCCTGGCAGGAGTACGCCTGGCGCCGCCTGACCGAGGCCAACCCGCTGCCCTCGGTGATGGGCCGCGTCTGCCCGGCGCCCTGCGAATCGGGCTGCAACCGCAACGAGGTGGAAGACTTCGTCGGCATCAACTCGGTCGAGCATTTCCTCGGCGAGTACGCCATCGCGAACAAGCTGCAGTTCCCGAAGCCCGCGAAGCTGAGCGGCAAGACGGTGGCGGTGATCGGCGGCGGGCCGGCGGGGCTCTCGGCCGCCTACCAGCTGGCGCGCAAGGGCCACGCGGTGACGATCTTCGACGAGCGCGCCGAGCTCGGCGGCATGATGCGCTACGGCATCCCGGGCTTCCGCACGCCCCGCCCGGTGCTCGACGCGGAGATCCAGCGCATCCTCGACCTCGGCGTCACGGCGCGCATGGCCACGCGCATCGGCACCGACGTCACGATGGAGCAGATCCGAGCCGAGTTCGACGCGGTGTTCCTCGGCCTCGGCGCCCAGGCCGGCCGGCCGCTGCCCGTGGAGGGCTCGGACGCGCCCAACGTCGTCACCGCCACCGCCTTCCTGAAGGCCTTCAACGACGGCCGCATGCGCCATGTCGGCAAGCGGGTCGTGGTGGTCGGCGGCGGCGACACCTCGATCGACGTCGCCACCGTCGCGCGGCGCCTCGGCCACATCGAGCAGCTGCGCGAGAGCGACCGCCCCGAGCACGCCATCGCCGGCGTGGTGGCGCACGACGTGGCCGCGGTGTCGGCGCGCCAGGGCGCCGAGGTGACGCTGACCTCGATCTTCGCGGTCGACAAGATGCAGGCCAGCCGCCACGAGGTGGAGCATGCGCTGGCCGAGGGCATCGCGATCCGCGGCGGGTACGCACCAGTGAAGGTGATCCGCGACGCCAGCGGCCGCGCCACCGCGCTGCGCGTGATCCGCTGCGAGGCGAAGATCGCCGGCGGCAGGCTGGAGATCAGGAACATCGAAGGCACCGAGGAGGACCTCGAGGCCGACCTGATCGTCTCGGCCATCGGCCAGGCGGTGGACTTCACCGGGCTGGAGTCGCTCAACAACGGCAAGGGCGGCATCGCCGCCGACAAGAACTACCAGGTGCAGGGCCAGGCCGGGATGTTCGTCGGCGGCGACGTGGTGCGCCCGCACCTGCTGACCACCGCGATCGGCCACGGAGCCATCGCCGCCGACGGGATCGATCGTTTCCTCGCCGGCGAGCCGCTGGACAAGCGGCCCAAGATCGACGTGCACACCTGGGACCTCAAGCGCAAGCTGGTCGAGAAGGGGCTCACTGTCAGCGAGGTGCACGAACCGATCCGCGGCACCGACAGTGCCAACGTCGCGATCCACAACTTCGACAACCGCTCGGACCGCTACGTGATCCCGCACGAGGAGCTGTTCCTCGGCCACTTCGCCTACACCGCCCGGCACAAGCGCAAGATCGTCACGCTCACCGCCGAGCAGGCGCTGAACAACTTCGAGGAGCGGGTGCTGGCGCTCACCGAGGCCGAGGCGCAGGCCGAGGCCAAGCGCTGCATGAGTTGCGGCCTGTGCTTCGAGTGCGACAACTGCGTCGTCTACTGCCCGCAGACGGCGGTGTTCAAGGTACCGAAGTCCAGGTCCACCACCGGCCGCTACGTCGACACCGACTACAGCAAGTGCGTCGGCTGCCATATCTGCAAGGACGTCTGCCCGACCGGCTACATCCAGATGGGCCTCGGGGAATAGCACCGTGCACTGCAGCGTGATGTGCCAGCTCATGCGCCACCGCCTGGCGGTGTCGCTGGGCCTCGTGCTGCTGATCGCCGCCAGCGCGGTGCTGGCGCGCGAGCCACAGGGCCGCACGCCGACACCCGCCATCGAGCCGGCGAAAGCCGGCACACAGTGCGTCGCGCCGCCCGAAGTGATGCGGCGCGAGCACCCGAACCTGCTCAAGCATCAGCGCGACGTCACCGTGCACCGCGGCGTGCGCCAGGCGCGCGACAGCCTGCAGGGCTGCGTGGGTTGCCACGCCAGTGCCGCGACCGGCAGCGTCGCGCAGGCGAAGACCGATTTCTGCAGCAGCTGCCACGCCTACGCGGCGGTGCAGATCGACTGCTTCGAGTGCCACGCCAGCCGGCCGGCGCAGGCCGTGGCGGTGAAGCCATGACCAAGGGCTCGACCGAAGCGCTCGCCGGGCGCCGCAAGTTCCTCGGTCTGGCCGCGGCCGGCGCGGGCGGCGTGCTGCTCGCGCCGGGCATCCACCTGATCGAAGTCGCCCAGGCGGCGACGCCGGCCGTGACCTCCCGGGTGCGTTGGGGCCTGCTGATCGACACCACGAAGTGCAGCAGCGGCTGCACCGACTGCATCACCGCCTGCAACAGCGAGAACGGACTCGACCCGCGCCCCTCGCCGACCTCGGCGCAATGGATCCGCAAGGTCGAGATCAAGGAGATCCGCACCGGCCGCAGCGCCTCGCTGCCGGTGATGTGCCAGCACTGCGCCGAGCCGCCCTGCGTGGACGTCTGCCCGACCGGTGCCTCGTTCAAGCGCGCCGACGGCATCGTGCTGGTCGACCGCCACAGCTGCATCGGCTGCCGCTACTGCGTGATGGCCTGCCCGTACAAGGCACGCAGCTTCGTGCACGAGCCGGTGACGAACCAGAAGCCCGAGGTGCCGCGCGGCAAGGGCTGCGTCGAGGGCTGCACCTTGTGCGTGCACCGCGTCGACCGCGGCGGGCAGCCCGCCTGCGTCGAAGCCTGCGCGAAGGCCGGCCACCACGCGATGCTGTTCGGCGACCTGAACGACCCGGACAGCGCGATCTCGAAGCGCATCCGCGAGGTGGCGACGCGTCAGCTGCGTGCCGACCTGAAGCTCGATCCGGGCGTGCGCTACCAAGGGCTGTGACCATGGACCGCCAGGACTTCCAGCGCATCGAGCCGCGTGCCTTCTGGGCCCTGCTGGCCCTCGGCGGCGCGGTCACCGCGGCCGGCCTCTACGCCGCCCACACGATGGAACTGCACGGCCACGCCATCACCGGCATGACGAACCAGGTCGTCTGGGGCCTGCCGCATGTGTTCGCCATCTTCATGATCGTCGCCGCGTCGGGCGTGCTGAACGTGGCCTCGATCGGCTCGGTGTTCGGCCAGAGCGCCTACAAGCCGCGCGCGCCGCTGTCGGGCCTGCTGTCGCTCGCGCTGCTGGCCGGCGGCCTGATGGTGCTGATGCTCGACCTGGGCCGGCCCGAGCGTGTGATCGTCGCGGCGACGCACTACAACTTCAGCTCGGTGTTCGCCTGGAACGTGTTCCTCTATTCGGGCATGGCGGCCATCGTCGGCATCTACCTGTGGACGATGTTCGAGCGGCGCATGAACCGCTATTCGAAGGCCGCCGGCATCGCGGCGCTGCTGTGGCGCTTCGCGCTGACCACCGGCACCGGCTCGATCTTCGGCTTCCTGGTGGCGCGCCAGGCCTACCAGTCGGCGGTGCTGGCGCCGCTGTTCATCGTGCTCTCGTTCGCCTGGGGGCTGGCGGTGTTCCTGATCGTGCAGTCGACCCTGTACGCCTGGAACGGCCAGGCGCTGCCCGAGGCGGTGCGCGCCCGCATGGCGCGGCTGCTGGGCGTGTTCGTCGCCGCGGCGCTGTACCTGGTGGCCATCTACCACGGCACCAACCTGTACTTCGCCAGGCAGGGGGCGTTCGAGGCCTTCATCCTGCTCGGCCGCGGCGACGCGCTGGGCATCTACCCGGCGCTGTTCTGGGGCGGCTACGTGCTGATGGGCGCGCTGCTGCCGATGGCGCTGCTGTTCCACCCGCGCGGCGTCGGCCCGAACGCGATGCTGCTGGCCAGCGCGATGGTGGTGGCCGGCGCGTTCGCGCTGCTGTTCGTGTTCATCGTCGGCGGCCAGTCGTTCCCGCTCGAGATCTTCCCCGGCCACGAGGTGACGAGCAGCTTCGCCGACGGCCAGGTGGAGCTCTACACCCCGCGGGCACCCGAGTGGCTGCTCGGCTTCGGCGGCCTGGGCGCAGCCTTCGTGCTGACGCTGATCGGCGTGCGCGCGCTGGACGTGCTGCCGCACGACGAGGCGCTGTCATGAACCCGGCGCTGCTGGTTTCCGCCGCGCACAAGAGTTCGGGCAAGACCACGCTCACGCTCGGCCTGGCCGCCGCGCTGGCCGCGCGCGGCGAGGTGGTGCAGCCGTACAAGAAGGGCCCGGACTACATCGACCCGATGTGGCTCACGCGGGCCGCCGGCCGGGCCTGCGTCAACCTCGACCCGCAGCTGATGGACTGGGACGAGATCGCCGAACTGTTCGCGCAGCACCTGCGCGGCGCGACGCTCGGCCTGGTGGAGGGCAACAAGGGCCTGTACGACGGCCTGGCGCTGGACGGCAGCAACAGCAACGCGGCCCTCGCCTCGCGGCTCGGCCTGCCGGTGCTGCTGGTGCTCGACGCGCGCGGCATGACGCGCGGCATCGCACCGCTGATCCTCGGCTACCAGGCCTTCGACCGCGACATCCGCATCGGCGGCGTGATCCTGAACCAGGTCGGCGGCAGCCGCCACGAGGCCAAGCTGCGCGCCGTGATCGAGCACTACACCGACGTGCCGGTGCTCGGCGCGGTGCCGCAGGACGAGGTGCTCGCGCTGCCCGAGCGCCACCTCGGCCTGATGCCCGAGCGCGAACTGGGCGACGCCGCGCAGCGCGTGCGTGCGATGGGCGAGCGCATCGCCGGCTGCGTCGATCTGGCCCGGGTGCGCGACCTGGCCGCGACGCGCCGCCACGAGGACGTGGCCGCCCCCGCCGCCGACGCGACGCTGCGCCCGGCCAGCGAGCCGCTGCGCATCGGCATCGCGCGCGACAAGGCCTTCGGCTTCTACTACCCCGACGACCTGGCGGCCCTGGAGGCCGAAGGGGCCGAGCTGGTGCCTTTCGACACCCTGGCCGACCGCTACCTGCCGCCGGCACTCGACGGCCTGTTCATCGGCGGCGGCTTCCCCGAGCTGTTCATGGACGAACTGGAGGCCAACGCGGCGCTGCGCGGCGCGCTGCAGCGCGCCATCGTCGACGGCCTGCCGGTCTATGCCGAATGCGGCGGCCTGATGTACCTGGCGCGCTCGATCGCCTGGAACGGACGCCGCGCGCAGATGGTCGGCGTGATCCCCGGCGACGTGGTGATGTGCAAGCGCCCCGTGGGGCGCGGTTACGTGCGGGTGGAGGAGACCGCCGAGTTCCCCTGGCAGAGCGAGCACGACGAGCCGATGCTGCGCCAGGGCCACGAGTTCCACCACTCGCGGCTCGACAACCTGGACCCGTCGGTGCAGTTCGCCTACCGCGTGCAGCGCGGCCACGGCATCGACGGCTGGCACGACGGCGTGCTGGTGCACCGCGTGCTGGCCAGCTACACCCACCTGCGCCACAGCGGCGGCACCGACTGGCCGCGCCGCTTCGTCGCCCACCTGCGGCACGTGCGACAACTTCGCGCCGAGGCCCGGGCGGCCGAGGCGCCGCGCCAACGTGTCGGAGGGGCGGCATGGTCGACACCCTGAACGACACCGTGCGCGTCGGCAACCGGCTGATCGAGGTCGATTCGGAAGGTTACCTGCGCCGCCTCGACGACTGGTCGGAGGACTTCGCCCGTGCGCTCGCCGCGCGCGAGGGCCTTGCGCTGACCGAGGCGCACTGGGAGCTGATCCGCTTCCTACGGGCCTACTGGGCCGAGCACGGCGTGCAGCCGCAGGTGCGCGTGATGATCCGCCACTTCAGCGAGCGCTGGGGTGCCGAGCTCGGCAGCAACCACCACCTGCACGAGATGTTCCCGCGCGGCGGGCCGCAGAAGCAGGGCAACCGCCTGGCCGGCCTGCTGCGGACCAAGGGCGAACACTGAAGGAGACCGGCACCATGTTCACGCTCACCTCCCCAGCCGCGGCACGCATCCGCGCGGCGGCCGTCGAAGGCGGCATGGCGGAACTCGCGCTGCGCGTGGCCGCGCGCCGCGAGGCCGACGGCTCGATCACCTACGGCATGGGCTTCGACGAGCCCGGCGACGGGGAACAACCCGCGCTGCTGAGCGACGGCGTGACCGTGCTGATCGCAAGTGCCTCCCGGCCGCTGCTGCAGGACACCGAGCTCGATTTCGTCGAGCTCGAGCCCGGCCAGTTCGGATTCGTCTTCGTGCCCCAGGCGACACCCCGGCGCAGCGGCTGCGGCAGCTGTGGCGGCGGCAGCTGCGGTACCTGCTGAGCCCCTTCAAGGACGCACTGCCATGAACGCCCGCATCGACTTCCCGCGCGCCCTGTTCGACACCGCGTGCGCGCCGCGCCCCGGCAAGGTCTACCTGGTCGGCGCCGGCCCGGGCGACCCGGAGCTGCTCACCATGAAGGCAGCACGCCTGCTGGCCAGCGCGGACGTGGTGGTGATCGACCACCTGGTCGCGCCGCCGGTGCTCGCGCTGATCGGCGCGCAGGCCGAGCGCATCCACGCCGGCAAGCAGCGCAACCACCACACGCTCAAGCAGCACGAGATCAACGCGCTGCTGGTGGCGCTGGCGCGCCAGGGCCGGCAGGTGGTGCGCCTGAAGGGCGGCGACCCCTTCGTGTTCGGCCGCGGCGGCGAGGAGATGCAGGAGCTGGTGGCCGCCGGCATCGAGTTCGAGGTGGTGCCGGGCATCACCGCCGCCTGCGGCGTGTCGGCCTATGCCGGCATCCCGCTGACGCACCGCGACCATGCGCAGAGCTGCACGCTCGTCACCGGCCACCTGAAGGACGGCAGCGCCGAACTCGACTGGGCCGGCCTGGCCCGCCCGCGCCAGACCGTGGTGATCTACATGGGGCTGACCGCGCTGGCGCAGATCTGCACCCGGCTGATCGAACACGGCCTTGCGCCGGCGCACCCGGCCGCGGTGGTGCAGCAGGGCACGACGGCGGCGCAGCGCGTCGTCACCGGCACGCTGGCCGACCTGCCGCAGCGCGTGGCCGAAGCCGGGCTGGAATCGCCCTGCCTGACCATCGTCGGCGAGGTGGTCACGCTGCGCGCGAAGCTCGACTGGTACGGCGTGCAGCCGGCCGCGCTGCCGGCGGCGGCCGCCGCCTCCGACCTCAGCGCGGCGTTCGCCTAGCGCCTTCGACCAGGCTGGCGCTGCCGGGCGGCGCCACGCGCTGCTCGACGGCGAACACCGCCGCCTCGACGCGCGAGTTCAGGTTCAGCTTGGTCAGGATGTGCCGCACGTGCAGCTTCACCGTGTCGTGGCTGATGTCGAGCGCGCGTGCGATGGTCTTGTTGCTCTCGCCGCGCGCCAGGTGCTCGAGGATCTGCCGCTCGCGCTCGGTCAGTGTGGACAGCAGGTCGCGCCGCTCGCCCTCGCCGGCGCCGGCCTGCAGCATGTGCGCCAGCTTGAGCGTGAGCGCCGGCGCCACCGCCAGCTCGCCGCGCGCGGCGCGTCCGATCGAGGCGATCACCTCCTCGGGCTCCATGTCCTTGAGCAGGTAGCCCTTCACGCCGGCCCGCAGCGCGGCGGCCAGGTCGTCCTGCGAGTCGCTCATGGTCAGGATCACCGCCGGCGTCTGCACACCCTCGGCGCGGATGTGGCGCAGCAGGCTCAGCCCGTCGGTGGTGGGCATGCGCAGGTCGAGCACCACCAGGTCGGGCTGGTGCTCGCGCAGCAGCGGCACCACGCGGGTCGGGTCGCCGGTGGCCGCAGCCACCTGCATGCCGCCACGGTGCTGCAGCAGGTCGGTCAGCCCGTTGCGGCACAGCGAGTGGTCGTCGACCAGGATGACCTTCAGCGGCCGCTCCTCGTTCACGACGCCGCCCCCGCGCCCGCGTTCCAGGCCAGCCGCACCCGGGTGCCACCGCCGGGACGCGGCCCGATCGTGAACTCCCCGCCCACGCGCTGGGCGCGCTCGCCCATGATGCCGATGCCGAAATGCGAGCCCTCGTCGCACTGCTCGTCGGCCGGGCGCGGGCCGACGCCGTCGTCCTCGACCCGCAGCTCGAAGCCGACCGGTCCGCCGGCGATGCTCAGCCAGGCGTGGCGGGCCTGCGAATGGCGCTCGATGTTGGCCAGTGCCTCCTGCACGATGTGGAACACCTCGGTCTGCGCCTCCTCCGACAGGCTCAGCGGCAGGCCCGCGTTGGCGTAATGCAGCTCGATCGTGCTGCGCTCGCGAAAGCGCGCCACCAATGCCTGCAGTGCGTGGGCCAGGCCGCGCGGATCGATGCGCTTGCGGAAGTGGGTGACGATCTCGCGCAGGCTGCCGTGCGCCTCGCCGACGGCCTGGCGCACGTCGGCCAGGTACTTCAGCGCGTGCGCCTCGTCGCACTCGGCCACCGCGTCCTGCAGCAGCGGCAGGCGCATCTTCACGAAGGTCAGCGTCTGCGCGATCGAGTCGTGGATCTCGGCGGCCATCATCTGGCGCTCGTGCATCACGGTGGCACGCAGGCTCTCCGCCTCCAGGCGTGCGTTGTCGAGCGCGAGCCCGAGCAGTTCGCCGACCGAGCGCAGCATGGCCATCACCGGCGCCGGCGGCTCCACGTCGTCGGCGAAGAACAGGTTGTAGACGCCCAGCACGCGGCCGCGGCGCTGCAGCGGCACGGCCAGCAGGCGCAGGCAGGCGCCGCCGAAGAAGGCCTCGCCGCCGCGCGCGGCGCAGGCGCGCAGGTCGGACGACCAGACGATGCGCTGCGTGTCGGTGGCGTCGCCGCAGCTGCCGCAATGGCGGTCGACCGTCGCCTCGCAGCGGTGCACCGTGCCGGGCAGGCCGACCTCGCTGACCAGCTGCAGCCGCTCGCCGCTGTCGCTCAGCAGGCGCACCGCGCCCGCCTGCGCGCCGGCCAGGGCGACCATCGGCTCGAGCAGGCGGTCGAGCAGGCCGCGCAGGTCGCGTCCCTCGGCCAGGCCGGCGGCGAGCTGCACGAACAGATCCGCGCCGCCGCCGACCGGCGGCGCGGCTCCCGTGTCGGGCCGAGGCGTGACCATGACGCGCGCATTCATCCAGCCGGCATTGAAGCGCGTCAAGCGCCGGCTGTCATCGGCAACAACCCCATACCCACCACCGTATCACGCCGCGGGTTGAGGAATCTCAACCGAAAGCATCGCCGCAGGGCCCGTGGAAGCGCATTACCCAGATGGGTAGGTGGTCATTACCCGTCCCGGTAATAGACGCTGCGGGGGCCGCCTGCGCCTAATGAAGTCGCTGTCCGGACCGGATGTATCCGGTGGGCCGCACCACGCTCCACGATGCCGCCCACCCCTCTCCACGACCCGACGGCCGCGCCGGTGCCCGACGCGCGCACCGAGGTGCGCACCACCACCTGCTACATGTGTGCGTGCCGCTGCGGCATCCGCGTGCACCTGCGCAACGGCGAGGTGCGCTACATCGAAGGCAACCCCGATCACCCGTTGAACAGGGGCGTGATCTGCGCCAAGGGCTCGTCGGGGATCATGAAGCAGTACTCGCCGGCGCGGCTGACCCTGCCGCTGCGGCGCAAGCCCGGCAGCGAGCGCGGCGCGGGCGAGTTCGAGGAGATCTCCTGGGACGAGGCGTTCTCGATGCTCGAGGAGCGCCTGCGCCACCTGCGCGCCACCGACCCGAAGAAGTTCGCCCTGTTCACCGGGCGCGACCAGATGCAGGCACTGACCGGGCTGTTCGCGCGCCAGTTCGGCACGCCCAACTACGCGGCGCACGGCGGCTTCTGCTCGGTCAACATGGCCGCGGGCATGATCTACACGATCGGCGGCTCGTTCTGGGAGTTCGGCGGGCCCGACCTCGAGCGCGCGAAGCTGTTCGTGATGATCGGCACCGCCGAGGACCATCACAGCAACCCGATGAAGATGGCGCTGGCGAAGTTCAAGCGCCAGGGCGGCAAGTTCATCGCGATCAACCCGATCCGCACCGGCTACGCGGCGATCGCCGACGAGTGGGTGCCGATCAAGCCGGGCACCGACGGGGCGCTGCTGCTGGCGCTGATCCACGAGATCATCGCGCTCGGCCTGTACGACCGCGAGTTCCTGGCGCGCTACACCAACGCCGGCCAGCTGGTGAACCAGGACGAGGCCAGCGACGAGTTCGGCCTGATGCTGCGCAACGCCGAGGGCGACGTCGTCAACCCGCTGCGGCCGCACAACTTCTTCTGGTGGGACCGGCTCACCCACCGGCCGGTGGGCGACCACACCGAAGGCACCGACCCGGCGCTGCTCGGCCGCTACGCGATGCCCGACGGCACGCCGGCCGTGCCCGCCTTCCAGCTGCTCGAGGAGCGCGTGCGCGAGTACACGCCGGAGTGGGCCGCGGGCATCACCGGCATCCCGGCGGCGACCATCCGCCGCCTGGCGCACGAGATGGGCATCACCGCGCGCGACCAGAAGATCGAGCTGCCGATCGCCTGGACCGACTGCTGGGGCCAGGCGCACGACACGGTCACCGGCAACCCGGTCGCCTTCCACGCGATGCGCGGCCTGGCCGCGCACAGCAACGGCTTCCAGACCATCCGCGCGCTGGCCATCCTGATGAGCCTGCTGGGCACCATCGACCGGCCCGGCGGCTTTCGCCACAAGGCGCCCTACCCGCGCGCGGTGCCGCCCAACGCGCGGCCGCCGAAGGGGCCCGAGGCCGTCAGGCCCGACACGCCGCTGAACGGCGCGCCGCTGGGCTGGCCCGAGAGCCCGGACGACCTGTTCGTCGACGCGGCCGGCGAGCCGGTGCGCATCGACAAGGGCTTCAGCTGGGAGCACCCGCTGTCGGCGCACGGGCTGATGCACAACGTCATCACCAACGCCTGGCGCGGCGACCCCTACCGCATCGACACCCTGCTGATCTTCATGGCCAACATGGCCTGGAACTCGACGATGAACACGTCCGAGGTCCGCAGGATGCTGAACGACAAGGACGAGAGCGGCGAGTACCGGATCCCGTTCCTCGTCGTCTGCGACGCCTTCCACTCGGAGATGACGGCGTTTGCCGACCTGCTGCTGCCCGACACCACCTACCTCGAGCGGCACGACTGCATGTCGATGCTGGACCGGCCGATCAGCGAGTTCGACGGCCCGGTCGACTCGGTGCGCATCCCGGTGCTGCCGCCCACCGGGCAGTGCAAGCCCTTCCAGGAGGTGCTGGTCGAGCTGGCCTCGCGGCTGAAGTTCCCGGCCTTCGTCAACGCCGACGGTTCGCGCAAGTACCGCGACTACCCCGACTTCATCGTCAACTACGAGACGGCGCCCGGCTCGGGCATCGGCTTCCTCGCCGGCTGGCGCGGCAAGGGCGGCGAGAAGGCCATGCGCGGCGAGCCCAATCCGCGCCAGTGG
The DNA here is from genome assembly GCF_004011805.1 of Piscinibacter defluvii. Taxonomy (GTDB): domain Bacteria; phylum Pseudomonadota; class Gammaproteobacteria; order Burkholderiales; family Burkholderiaceae_C; genus Piscinibacter; species Piscinibacter defluvii. The sequence continues at coordinate 85,743 of NZ_RCHJ01000014.1, read as the reverse complement.
GAGATGTACGCCAGGAACAACTGCGTCTTCCAGCACCACCTGCCGCCGTCGCTGCAGTACATGCGCAACTGGAACCAGGGCTACATGGACTGGGCACAGCGCTGCGGCCTGCGGCGCGACCGCGATCCGATCGTCATCCACCTGTACTCGGAGTTCCTGCAGCGCTTCCGCCTCGCGGCGCAGGGCAAGCATCCGGGCAAGCAGCCGCCGCAGCGCTTGAAGCAGCGCGTGGCGACCTACTTCGACCCGTTGCCTTTCTTCTACGCGCCGCTCGAGCAGCAGGCCACCGACACGCAGACCTACCCGCTCAACGCGGTGACCCAGCGGCCGATGGCGATGTACCACTCGTGGGATTCGCAGAACGCCTGGCTGCGCCAGATCCACACCCACAACTTCCTGTTCGTCAACACGCGCACCGCGCTGGCCGCGGGCATCGCCGACGGCGCGTGGATGTGGGTCGAGTCGCCCTGGGGCAAGGTGCGCTGCCTCGCGCGCCACAGCGAGGCCGTCGAGCCGGGCACGGTGTGGACCTGGAACGCGATCGGCAAGCAGCGCGGCGCCTGGCACCTCGACGCCGGCGCCAACGAGTCGCGTCGCGGTTTCCTGCTCAACCACCTGATCCGCGAGGAGCTGCCGGGAGGCAGCGACGGCACCACGCTGTCCAACTCCGACCCGGTCACCGGCCAGGCCGCCTGGTACGACGTGCGTGTGCGCATCTGTCCGGCGTCGCCCGAGGAGCCGGCCGAGAGCTGGCCGCAGTTCGAGGCGATGCAGCCGGTGCCGGGCATGCCGGAGCCACCGAAGCGGCGCGGCTGGATGGCCGGACGCAGGAAGGTCTCGTCATGACCCAGTTGGCCCTGGTCATCGACCTGAACGTCTGCGTCGGCTGCCATGCCTGCGTGACGAGCTGCAAGCAGTGGAACACCTCCGGCTCCGCGGGCCCGCTGACCGACGACAACCCCTACGGCGAAGACCCGACCGGCAGCTTCTTCAACCGCGTGCAGACCTTCGAGGTCGGCCAGTTCCCGAACACGCAGACGGTGCACTTCCCGAAGAGCTGCCTGCACTGCGAGGACCCGCCCTGCGTGCCGGTGTGCCCGACCGGCGCGAGCTACAAGCGCGCCGAGGACGGCATCGTGCTGGTCGACTACGACAAGTGCATCGGCTGCAAGTACTGCAGCTGGGCCTGCCCCTACGGCGCACGCGAGCTCGACGAGGAGCGCCAGGTGATGACCAAGTGCACGCTGTGCGTGGACCGCGTCACCGACAAGACCCTGCCCGAGGCGCAGCGCAAGCCGGCCTGCGTGCTGGCCTGCCCGGCCGGCGCGCGCCTGTTCGGCGACATCCACGACCCCTGCTCGACGGTGTCGGTGGCCATCAACGAACGCGCCGGCTACCCGCTGATGCCCGAATGGGGCACGCGCCCGGCCAACCACTACCTGCCACGCCGACGCACGCAGATCACGCTGCATGCCGAGGACCTGCAGCGCCAGGACAACCCGCTCAAGCTCGACGGCAAGCACCCCGAGCCGGCACACCTCGAACCCGGGCGCGAGGACTACGCGACATGAATCCGGCCTTCTCGGTGATCTTCCTCACCGTGCTGATCGGCGCCGGCCAGGGGCTGTTCCTGGCCCTCTACGCCGGCGAGCTGGCGGGCTTTGGCGCGGCGCCGGACGAGCGGCTCACCCTCGCGCTCGGCGCGCTCGTGGCACTCGTGCTCACCGGGCTGGGCCTGGTGGCCTCGTTCTTCCACCTCGGCCACCCGGAGCGCGCCTGGCGCGCGGCGGCGATGTGGCGCACCTCCTGGCTGTCGCGCGAGGTGATCGCCCTGCCCGCCTTCATGGCGGCCTGCGCCGCCTGGGGCGGCGCCCAGGCGCTGGCAATGCCGGGCACGCGGCTGCTGGGCGCGCTGGCCGCGCTGCTGTGCCTGGCGCTGTTCATCTGCACCGGTATGGTCTACGCGTCGATCCGTTTCCTGCAGGAATGGGCCAGCCCGCTGACCTTGCTGAACTACACGCTGATCGGCTGCGCCTCGGGCAGCTTGCTGGCCGCGCTGCTGGCCAGCCTGCGCGCCCCGGCGATCGCGCCGGCGCTGGCGCTCGCCGCGCTGGTGCTGACGCTGGCGGCGCTGGTCGGGCGCGCCGCGGCGCTGCGGCGCAACGCCCGGCTCAAGCCGCGCTCGACGCTGCAGAGCGCCATCGGCATCAAGCACCCGGCCATCCGCCAGCGCGCGCAGGGCTTCATGGGCGGCTCGTTCAACACGCGCGAGTTCTTCCATGGCCGCAGCGCCGGTGCGCTGCGCAACGTGAAGTGGTTCTTCCTGGCGGCGGGCTTCGCCGCGCCGGCGCTGCTCCTGGCGCTGGCGCCGGCCTCGCCGGGCGTGCTGCTGCTGGCGGCGGTGCTGCAGTCGACCGGGCTGCTGGCCGAGCGCTGGTTCTTCTTCGCGCAGGCCAACCACCCGCAGAACCTCTACTACCAGGCGGTGTCGTGACACGCATGCGCTGCGCCCTGCCTGCCGCGCTGCTGCTGGCCCTGGCCGCCGCGCCGGCCCATGCCGCGACCGGCGCGCTCGGCGCCGGCATGCCCTGGTGGGGCTGGCCGCTGGCGCTGTTCCTGGCCTGCTTCGTGATGGGCATCGTCGCGGTGCCGGCGGGCATCGGCGGCGGCACGCTGTTCGTGCCCATCGTCGGCGGCTTCTTCCCCTTCCACCTCGACTTCGTGCGCGGCGCCGGGCTGCTGGTGGCGCTGGCCAGCGCGCTGGCGGCCGCGCCGGTGCTGCTGCGCGGCGGGCTCGCCAGCCTGCGCCTGGCCCTGCCGTTGGCGCTGCTGGCCTCGGCCAGCTCGATCGGCGGTGCGCTGCTCGGGCTGGCGCTGCCGGTGGCGGTGGTGCAGACCACGCTCGGCCTGATCGTCCTGGGCATCGTGGCGCTGATGGCCGTGTCGCGCCGGGCCGAGTTCCCGGTCGTGCCGGCGCCGGATCGGCTGTCGGCCGCGCTCGCGCTGCACGGCGTGTTCGTCGACGGCGCGACGCGCAACCGGGTCGACTGGCAGGTGCACCGCACGCTGCCGGGGCTGGTGCTGTTCCTCGGCATCGGCGTGCTGGCCGGCATGTTCGGCATCGGCGCGGGCTGGGCCAACGTGCCGGCGCTGAACCTGCTGATGGGCGCGCCGCTGAAGGTTTCCGCCGGCACCTCCGGGCTGGTGCTGTCGCTGGTCGATTCGTCGGCGGCCTGGGTGTACGTCAACAAGGGCGCGGTGCTGCCGATGATCGCCGTGCCCTCGGTGGTGGGCATGATGCTCGGCGCCCGCATCGGCGCGCGCCTGCTGGACGTGCTGCGCGGCGCCGTGATCCGTCGCCTGGTGATCAGCGTTCTGCTGTTCGCCGGCGCGCGCGCGCTGCTCAAGGGCACGGGGGTGTGGCCGTGAAGCCGGTCGAGCCCGGCGCGCTGAAGGTCGATCCGCGCAGCATCGTGCAGCCGCCGGAGCAGCTGCGCTACGCACGCTGGCTGGAGGCGGGCACACGATTCGGCCTGGCCGCGCTGGTGCTGATCTTCCTCGCCTACGGCCTGGGCCTGACCGAGCCGCACGTACCGCACTCGCGCCTGCCCGAGGTGTGGAACCTGCCGGTCTCGCAGTTCCTCGTGGCCACCGGCCTGCCCTCGGGCTGGGGCTGGGTGGCGCATGCGCACCGCGGCGACATCGCCAACCTGATCGGCATCGCTGTGCTGACGGGTGCCTCGCTGCTGGCGCTGCTGTCGCTGCTGCCGCTGTACCTGCGGCGCGGCGAGCGTCTGTACGCCGCGCTGTGCCTGGCCGAGGTCGCGGTGCTGCTGCTGGCGGCCTCGGGCGTGCTCACGACGGGGCACTGACATGCCCCACGCCTTCACCCGGCTGCTGCTGGCCACCGAGCACTCGGAGCACGATGTCGGCGCCGAGACGCTCGCCTTCGCGCTGGCGCGCCGCTGCAGCCTGCCGCTGGCCGCGGTGCTGCCCATCCTCAGCAACCCCGAGTACGAGACGCTCGCGCCGCAGCTCGCCGCGCACGCCGAGGCCCAGGCCGGCGTTCGCCTGCAGGCCCTGCAGGCGGACGCGCAGCGGGCCGGCGTGGCGCTCGAGGTGCAGGCACGGCGCGGTCCGGAGCCCTGGGTCGAGATCGTCGAGGAGGCACGGCGCCTGGCCAGCGACCTGATCGTGATCCGGCGCCGCGGCAGGCGCGGCCTGCTGGCCAACCTGCTGGTCGGCGAGATGGTGCGCAACGTCGTCGCGCACGCCCCCTGCAGCGTGCTGGTGGTGCCGCGCGCCGCGGCGATGTGGCAGCGCCGCGTGCTGGTCTCGCTCGACCCGACCAGCCCCGACATGACGCCGGTGTCGACGGCCGCGGCGATCGCCGCCGAATGCGGCCTGCCGCTGTCGGTGCTGGCGGTCGCCGGTCCGGCCGCGGAGGCGATGCAGCACGCCGAGCGCGCGTTGCAGCAGGCCTGGTCGGCGGCGCGCGGCTTCGGCGTCGCGGTCGACGCGGCCACGCGCGTGGGCCGGCCGCACGAGCAGGTGGTCGCCGGTGCGAAGCAGCTCGGCGCCGACCTGCTGGTGATCGGCCGCCACGGCAGCGACAGCCTGGCCCATGCCTGGCTGGGCGGCGTGGCGCAGAAGGTCATCGGCCTGGCCGAGCAGCCGGTGCTGGTGTGCATCACCCCCTCGCCCTCCTCCACAGGACCCCGGACATGAGCGACGCCCTCGCCTACCTCGTCAAGGCCCGCCCCGATGCGCTCGGCCACTACTTCAAGTTCCTGAAGGAGTGCGGCAAGCACCTCGACCCGAAGACCCGGAACCTGATCTCGGTGATCACCAAGGTGCACGCGCAGACCGAGCGCGGCTTCAAGCAGTACGTCAACCGCGCGCTGCGCGAGGGCTGCACGCCGATGGAGGTGCTCGATGCGCTGCTGATGGCCTTCCCGGCCCTCGGGCTGGCGAAGATCGTCTGGGCCGCCGACCTGATCCTGGCGATGAACCTGCCGGGCTTCAGCCCCGAGGCGCTGCACGGCGAATCGAGCTGGCACGACCTGCTCGGTGCCGACGAACTGCCCCCCGGCCAGACCCGGCGCGTCGAGTGCGATGGGCGCGCCGTGTTCGTGCACCGCACGGGCGACGGCGGCAGCGACGACTGGCACGTGTACGACAGCCGCTGCCCGCACCAGACCACCGACATCCCGCACCTCGCGCTGCAGGGCACGCGTCTCACCTGCCCGAAGCACGAGTGGGCCTTCGACATCCGCAGCGGCCGGTGCGTCGCCAAGGGCGACACGCCGCTGATGCGCTGGGAATGCCGCGTCGAGGGCGGTCGCGTGCAGGCGCGCTGGTGACCCCCCCGAGTTCCACCGACCGACCCGATACCGATCCGACACCGACCACGACCACGACCACGACAACAGGAGACACACCATGAACCGCCTTCGTTACGCGCCCGCCGCGCTCGCCCTCGCGGCGGCGCTGGCCGCCGGCCCGGCACTCGCCACCAACGGCTACTTCCCGCACGGCTACGGCATCCGCGCCAAGGGCATGGGCGGGGCCTCGGTCGCGATGACCGAGGACGCGATGGGCGGCGCCAACAACCCGGCCAGCATGGTCTGGGCCGGCCCCCGCCTGGACCTGGGCGTCGACCTGTTCTCGCCGCGGCGCGACGCGCAGCGCAGCGGCGCCGGCGTCGCCTCGCTGAACGGCTCGGTGGACAGCGACAGCAAGCTCTTCTACGTGCCCGAGCTCGGCTACAACCACCTGCTCGGCAGCGACCTGGCGCTGGGCGTCACCGTGTACGGCAACGGCGGCATGAACACCGACTACCCGCAGGGCCCGTTCCAGTGCCCGAACAGCCCGACCACGGTGGCACCGGGCAACATGCTGTGCGGCAGCGGCGGGCTCGGCGTGGACCTGATGCAGCTGGTGGTCGCGCCGACCGTGTCGTACAAGCTCAACCCGAGCCACTCGGTCGGCGTCTCGCTGCTGCTCGGTTACCAGCAGTTCGAGGCCCACGGCCTGCAGGCCTTCGAGAACATCCCGAACTTCAGCAGCGCGCCGGGCAGCGTCACCAACCGCGGCTACTCGCGCTCGCACGGCTTCGGGGTGCGCCTGGGTTACCTGGGACGGCCGATCGACTCGCTGACGATCGGTGCCGCCTACGCGCCGAAGATGAACATGAGCGCCTTCGAGGAGTACAAGGGCCTGTTCGCCGGCGGCGGCGACTTCGACATCCCGGCGCACTACGCGATCGGGCTGGCCTTCACGCCGACGCCGGCGCTGACCGTCGCGTTCGACTACCAGCGCATCGAGTACAGCGGCGTGCCCTCGGTGGGCCGCGCCAGCCTGCCGCAGGGCCAGCTGGGCGCCCCGAACGGCCCCGGCTTCGGCTGGAAGGACATCGACGTCTTCAAGCTCGGCGTGCAGTGGCGCGCCAGCCCGGCCTGGACGCTGCGCGCCGGCGTGAACCACGGCGACAACCCGATCGAGTCCGCCGACGTCACCTTCAACATCCTCGCGCCGGGCGTGATGACCACGCACTACACGGCCGGCTTCAGCTGGGCCATGGACCCGGCCAACGAGCTGACGGCCGCCTTCATGTATGCGCCACGTCAAAGCGTGAGCGGCACCTCGCTGTTCAATCAGCTGATGGGACCGGGCGCCGGCGGAAGCGAGACCATCCGCATGCGGCAGTACTCGATCGGTCTTGCCTGGAGCCGCCGCTTCTGAACCCGGCGCGGCGCGCCACGCACAAAGGAGACACCGCATGGCCCACATCGTGATCATGGGCGCCGGCCTGGGCGGCATGCCTGCCGCCTACGAACTGCGGGCCCTGCTGCCCCCGGAACACCAGGTGACGGTGGTGAACCCGAGCGACACCTTCCAGTTCACCCCGTCCAACCCCTGGGTCGCGGTGGGCTGGCGCGAGCGCTCGGTGGTCACCTTGCCGATCGCGCCGATGCTCGAGCGCAAGGGCATCCGCTTCGTCGCCAGCGGTGCCTCGTCGATCGACCCGGCGGCCAACCGGGTGACGCTCGAGAACGGCCAGTCGCTGGAATACGACTACCTGGTGATCACCACCGGCCCGAAGCTCTCGTTCGACGAGGTGCCCGGCGCCGGTCCGCACGGCGGCCACACGCACTCGATCTGCACCGTCGGCCACGCCGAGATGTTCTGGGCCGAGTACCAGAAGTTCCTCGAGGCGCCCGGGCCGATCGTGGTCGGCGCGATGCCGGGCGCGAGCTGCTTCGGCCCGGCCTACGAGTTCGCCTTCATCCTCGACGCCGACCTGCGCCGCCGCAAGCTGCGCCACAAGGTGCCGATGACCTACGTCACCGCCGAGCCCTACATCGGCCACCTCGGCCTGGGCGGCGTGGGCGACAGCAAGTCGATGCTCGAGAGCGAGCTGCGCGGCCACGACATCAAGTGGATCACCAGCGCCAGGACGACCAAGGTCGAGCCCGGCACGCTGTTCACGACGCAGCTCGACGACCAGGGCAAGGTGGTCAAGGAGCACGAGGTGCCGTTCAAGCTGGCGATGATGCTGCCGGCCTTCAAGGGCGTGGACGCGGTGGCCGGCGTGGCCGACCTGTGCAACCCGCGCGGCTTCGTGCTGATCGACGAGCACCAGCGCAGCAGGAAGTACCGCAACATCTTCTCGGCCGGCGTGTGCGTGGCGATCCCGCCGGTGGAGGCCACGCCGGTACCCAGCGGCGCGCCCAAGACCGGCTACATGATCGAGACCATGGTCACGGCGATCGCGCACAACATCGCCGACGAGCTGGCCGGCAGGCCGGCCACCGCCAAGGGCACCTGGAACGCGATCTGCCTGGCCGACATGGGCGACACCGGGGCCGCGTTCGTTGCGCTGCCGCAGATCCCGCCGCGCAACGTCAACTGGTTCAAGAAGGGCAAGTGGGTGCACTACGCCAAGATCGCCTTCGAGAAGTACTTCATGCGCAAGATGAAGACCGGCAACTCCGACCCGATCTACGAGAAGTACGTGCTCAAGGCGCTGGGCATCGTGCGCCTGGCCGATCGCGGCTAGACTGACTGCCGCCGCCGCTGTCCTGGCGGCCCACCTGCGGGGGTGCCCTTGCTGCGGTTCGTGCTCGGTGCCGTGCTGGTCGCGACGGTCGCGCTCGCCGCGCCGTGCGCGCGGGCGGCCGAGCTGGGCGGCGACGAACTGCGCACCCGGCTGACCCGGGCCAGCGCAGCCGAGCCGCTGGTGCTCGACGGCAAGGACCTGTCCGACCTGGACCTGAGCGGGCTCGACCTGCGTCACACGCGCCTGCGCGGCGCCAGCCTGTTCGGAGCCCGGCTCGTCGAGGCCGACCTGCGCGGCGTCGATCTCGAAGGCGCCAACCTGAACGGCGCCTGGCTGATGGGCACGGACTTCAGCGGCGCGAACCTGCGCCGCGCCAGCCTGCTGTCGGTGGTGATCCTCGGCGGGGCGGTGAAGAAGATGCCGGTGTTCCGCGGCGCGCGGATGGCCGGCGCCCGCATCATCGCCGACCTGCCCGGCGCCGACCTGTCCGGTGCCGACCTGAGCGGCGCGACGCTGGGGGTCAACATCCGCAACCAGGGCATGGGCCAGATGCGCACCGACCTGTCGGGCGCGCGGCTGGCCGGCGCGTCGCTGGCCGGGGCCGACGTCAACCGCACGCTGATGTCCTTCGCCGACCTGCGCGGGGCCGACCTGCGCGGGGCGAACCTCTTCCGGGTGAAGCTCGCCGGCGCCGACCTCACCGGCGCCCAGCTCGCCGGCGCGGACTTCACGGAGGCCGATCTCGATGGCACGATCCTGCGCGAGGTCACCGGCCTCGAGCAGGTGCGCGGCCTCGACCGCGCCGAGAACGCCGAACGCAGCATCCGATGAACGACGCCCCACCGCCCGCCACCACCGCCCCCGGCCTGGAGATCAGCCTGGGTTCGGCCCTGGAACTCTGCAGCCTCGGGCTGGCGACGATGATCGACATCCGCCAGTCCTTCGAGATCGAGCTCAAGGGCGCAATCCCCGGCACCGTGCACGTGCCGCTGTTCGAGGTGAAGCGCCTGCTCGGCCACGCGCTGAGCGAGGACGAGCAGGACATCCTGGACGCCGGCAAGCCCAAGGACATCGACGTCCAGACCTTCTTCACCACCATCAACCGCCTGCACCACGCGCACGACCACCTGCTGCTGTGCGTGTGCAACAGCGGCCGGCGCAGCGTCGCGGCCGCGGAGCTGCTGCGCTCGCTGGGCTACCCGAAGGCGCTCTCGGTGGCGGGCGGCTTCCAGGCCTGGAAGAAGCTGCAGAGCGCTCAGCCGGTCTGAGCAGGGGCGGCCTCGGCCGCCAGCATCTCGTCGTACAGCGCCCAGACGGCCAGCGCCTCCTCGGCCGGCAGCACCTGCATCGCGGTGCCCAGGTGCACCACGAGGTAGTCGCCCGGCCGCACGCCCTGGTCCTGCAGCATCAGCAGGCTGACCGAGCGCTCGCTGCCGCGTGCGTCGCAGCGTGCGCTCAGGCCGTCGACCTCCAGCACGCGCATCGGAATGGCCAGGCACATCGTCTCGCTCCCTCGGTGGGCCGCTGAACGGTAGTGCGCCGCGGGTGCTCGGATGCTGAGCAGCGTCAATGCCGGCCCGCCCGCAAGGCATACCCTGCAGGGCATCTGCAACCACCCCCGGGGGACCCATGGCGCAGCGCACACCGGGCGTGCTCGTGCTCGGACTCGGCAACCGCCTGCTCGGCGACGACGCGGCCGGGCCGCTGGTCGTGGCCGCGCTCGCGGCCGGTGCGGGCCTGCCCGGGGCCGTGCTGCGCGACGGGGGCACGATCGGCCTGAGCCTGCTGCCGGAGATCGAGGACGCGGCGGCACTGGTGGCCGTCGACGCCGCCGAGCTGGCCGCCGCGCCCGGCAGCGTGCAGGTGTTCGAGGGCGCCGCGATGGACCGCGAGCTCGGCGGGCGCAAGCGCAGCGCGCACGAGGTCGCACTCTTCGACCTGATGGCCGCGGCCGAGCTGAGCGGCTGCCTGCCGGCGCGCCGCGCGCTGGTGGCGGTGCAGCCGCAGAGCTGCGCGCTGGCACTGGCGCCGACGCCGGCGGTGGCGCAGGCGATCCCGGCGTTGTGCGCCACGGTGCGCGAACTGGTGGCGCGATGGAACCGCTGAAGCCCGCGCCGCCGTCCGGCCCGGCCGCGCTCGCCGTGCTGCGCGAGGTGGCCCGGCTGCTCGATGGCCTGGCGGCCGATCCGGCCTCCGACCACACGATCGACCTGCGCAGCCTGCCGCTGGCCGACGCCGACCGCGCCGCGCTGCACGCGTGGCTCGGCCAGGGCGAGGTCGACGCGATGCTGCAGGCGGCCGGCACGACGCGGGTGCAGGAGACGGCCTACGCCGGCGTCTGGTGGGTGCGCCATGGCGACGAGCACGCGCCGGACGCGCTAGAGCAGATCGTCGTCGCGCGCGTTCCGGCGCTGCTGCCGGCCCACCCGCAGGACATCGTCGCCTCGGCCCGGCGCCTGGCCGACGACGTTGCAGCGCCCACCCCGACCGAGGAGAACTGCGATGGCTGAGACACGCGTCCTGGGCGAACTGCTGCGCGAGCGCGGCGTGTCGCGCCGGGCCCTGCTGAAGTACGCGGGCTGGATCGGCTCGCTGATGGCCCTGCCGCCGAGCCTCGCGCCGGCCATGGCCGAGGGGCTGGCGCAGGCACGCCGCCAGGCGGTGATCTGGCTCTCGTTCCAGGAGTGCACCGGCTGCACCGAGTCGCTGACGCGCAGCTTCAGCCCGACGCTGGAGGAGCTGATCTTCGACTTCATCTCGCTCGACTACCACCACACGCTGCAGGCCGCGTCGGGCGAGGCGGCCGAGGCGGCGCGGCGCCGGTCGATGCAGGAGAACGCGGGCAAGTACATCGTCGTGGTCGACGGCTCGGTGCCCGTGGCCGACGGCGGTGTCTACTCGGTGATCGCCGGCCAGAGCAACCTCGACATGCTGGCCGAGACGGTGTCGCAGGCCGCGGCCGTGGTGGCGGTGGGCACCTGCGCCGCCTTCGGCGGGCTGCCCGAGGCGCGTCCCAACCCGACCGGCGCGGTGCCCATCGCGCAGCTCGTCAAGGACAAGCCGGTGGTCAACATCCCCGGTTGCCCGCCGCTGCCGCAGGCGATGGCCGGCACGCTGGTGCACCTGCTGTCCTTCGGCCGGCTGCCCGAGCTCGACGCGCTCGGCCGGCCGCGGGCCTTCTTCGGCGAGACCATCCACGACCGCTGCTACCGCCGGCCGTTCTACGAACGCGGCCTGTTCGCGCACCGCTTCGACGACGAGGGCGCGCGCGAGGGCTGGTGCCTGTACGAACTGGGCTGCAAGGGCCCGGTGACCTACAACGCCTGCGCCTCGCTGAAGTGGAACGGCGGCGTGTCGTTCCCGATCCAGTCGGGCCACGGCTGCATCGGCTGCTCCGAACCGCGCTTCTGGGACCGCGGCGGCCTGTACCGGCCCCTGTCCACCGGCACCGCGGACACGCGCAAGGTGATCGGCATCGCCGCGGCGGCCGGCGTCGCGCTCGGTGCCGGCTCGGCGCTGCTGGCGCGCCGGCGCCAGGCGGAACACGCGCAACAGGCCACGGCCGAGAAGAAGGAGACCTGAGCCATGGACCTGCTCGACTTTGCCCGCGGCCCGGCCCTGACGGCGGCACTCGCCGTCTTCGTGCTCGGCACGCTGTGGCGCCTGGCCGGCGTGCTGCTGCTGCCGCGTCTGCGCGACCGCTCGCCCGCGCGCGAAGGCGCGCCGCCGCCCCTGCTGGGCGCGCTGGGCACGGTGCTGCGCAAGATGTGGCCGCGGCCCGAGTTCGCCCAGGCCACGCGTTTCATGACGATCAACAGCTACGTCTTCCACCTCGGGCTGGCGGTGGTGGTGTTCGGGCTCGCGCCGCACATCCTGTTCATCCGCCAGCTGCTCGGGCTGCACTGGCCGGCGCTGCCGAGCAACCTGGTCTACGCGGTCGGCGTGGTGACGCTCGCCTCGCTGCTGGCGGTGCTGGTGCGGCGCCTCACGCACCCGGTGATGCGCCTGCTCTCGCACGTCGGCGACTACCTGAGCTGGCTGATGACGGTGCTGCCGGTGGCCACCGGGCTGCTCGCCAGCGCGCACCTCGGCGCACGCTACGAGACGCTGCTGGCCCTGCACGTGCTGAGCATCGCGGCCTTCCTGATCTGGTTCCCGTTCGGCAAGCTGATGCACGCCTTCCTGTTCGTGTTCTCGCGCGGCGCCACCGGCATGCGCTTCAGCCACCGCGGGGTGAAGGTATGAGCACGACCACCACCGCCAAGCCGGGCTTCGACAGCCAGGGCACGCAGAGCGACGAACAGCGCGTCGACGCCGCGATGCACAGCTTCGTGCGCGAGTTCGGCGTGACCGCCGCGCTGCACATGGAAAGCTGCGTGCGCTGCGGGCTGTGTGCCGAGGCCTGCCACTTCCACCTCGTCACGCGCGACCCGAAGTACACGCCGGTGCACAAGCTCGAGCTGTTCCGGCGCGCCTACTTCCGCGAGGCCTCGCCGTTCGCGCCGCTGGTGCGCGCGCTCGGCCTGGTGAAGAAGCCGAGCCTCGCCGAGCTGCAGCAGTGGCAGGAGCTGATCTACGACTCCTGCACGATGTGCGGCCGCTGCACGCTGGCCTGCCCGATGGGCATCGACATCGCCGAGCTGGTGAAGGAGGCACGCCACGGCCTGTTCAAGGCCGGGCTCATTCCCGAGCGCCTGGCGCTGATGGACCGCACCGCGCGGCAATGGGGCAGCCCCGCGACACCCGCCGAGGACCTGCCCGACATCCTGGCCGAGGTGGCGCAGGAACATGGCGTCGAGATCCCCTGCGACCTGCCGCAGGCCGACATCCTCGTGACGGCCGCGCCCGCCGAGCTGGGCGACCACACCAAGGCGCTGGCCGACGCGGCGAAGATCCTGAACCGCATCGGCGCCCGGTGGACCATGCACCAGGGCGGCTTCGACGCCTCCAACATCGGCTTCAACAACGGCGACCTGGAACTGCAGGAACGGCTGACGCGCGCGATCGTCGACACCGCGGTGAAGATCGGCGCGAAGACCGTGCTGCTGCCCGAGTGCGGCCACGCCTACGGCGCGGCGCGCTGGGAGGCCGCGAAGTGGTACGGCGCCGCGCTGCCGGTGCGCATCATCCACATGACCGAGTTCCTCGACGAGCAGCTCGCCGCCGGCACGATCCGCGTGAAGCCGATCGGCGACAGCGCCACTTTCCACGACCCCTGCCAGATCGTGCGGCGCGGCGGGCTCGAGGCGGCGGCGCGGCGCGTGCTCGCCGCGCTCGGCCTCGAGCTGCGCGAGCTGCAGGATGCCGGCGTGGCCGGCTTCTGCTGCGGGGGCGGCGGCGGCGTGGTGTCGAACCTGCGCGCCGCACCGCTGCGCGCCAAGGTGTTCGCGCTGAAGAAGGCGCAGGTGGAGGCCACCGGCGCGCAGCGCTTCGTCACGAGCTGCGGGCAATGCCGCATCACGCTCGAGCAGGGCGCCAAGGCGGCCCACTGGGACCGCAAGACCGAGAGCCTGCTCGAGCTCGTGGCCGACAACCTGACCGAGTGAACACCATGAGCAGACGTGTCGTCGTCGACCCCATCACCCGCATCGAGGGCCACCTGCGCATCGAGGCCGAGACCGCGGCCGACGGCCGCATCACCGGCGCGTGGAGCTCCGGCACGATGGTGCGCGGCATCGAGCTGATCCTCCGGGGCCGCGACCCGCGCGAGGCCTGGGCCTTCGCGCAGCGCATCTGCGGCGTCTGCACGCTGGTGCACGGCATGGCCTCGATCCGCGCGGTGGAGGATGCGCTGCAGTGGCGCATCCCCGCCAACGCGAACCTGATCCGCAACCTGATGGTGGCCGCGCAGCACGTGCACGACCACGTGATGCACTTCTACCATCTGCACGCGCTCGACTGGGTCGACGTCGTCTCGGCGCTGAAGGCCGACCCGAAGGCCACCTCGGCGCTGGCGCAGTCGATCTCGGGCTGGCCGAAGTCCAGCCCCGGCTACTTCGCCGACACGCAGAAGAAGCTGCGCCAGTTCGTCGAGCAGGGGCAGCTCGGCATCTTCGCCGGCGGCTTCTGGGGTCATCCGGAGTACAAGCTGCCGCCCGAGGCCAACCTGATGGCGGTGGCGCACTACCTCGAGGCGCTGGCCTGGCAGCGCGAGGTGGTCAAGCTGCAGGCGATCTTCGGCGGCAAGAACCCGCACCCGAACTTCCTGGTCGGCGGCGCGGCCAGCCCGATCAGTGCGGCGCCGGGCAGCGGCGGCGCGGCGGCCACCACGCTCAACGTGGTCACGCTCGGCGAGCTGCGCCAGATCATCCAGTCGATGCGGACCTTCGTCGACCAGGTCTACCTGCCCGACACGCTGGCCATCGCCGGCTTCTACAAGGACTGGTTCGCCCGCGGCGAGGGCCTGGGCAACTTCCTCACCGTGGGCGACTTTCCGTCGGCGGGCGGCAGCGACCCGTCCAGTTGGCTGATCCCCTCGGGCGTGATCCTCGGCCGCGACCTGCAGGCGATCGAGCCGGTCGACCTGCGCGATCCGCAGCAGGTGCAGGAGTTCGTGGCGCATTCCTGGTACGAGTACGCCGGCGGCAAGGCCCAGGGCCTGCACCCGCATGCCGGCGAGACGAAGCTCGCCTACACCGGGCCCAAGCCGCCCTACGAGCAGCTCGACGTGGAAGGCGGCTACTCCTGGCTGAAGTCGCCGCGCTGGCGCGGCAAGGCGGTGGAAGTGGGGCCGCTCGCCCGCCTGGTGATGCTCTATGCCAAGGGCCACGAGCCGACCCGCGCGCTGGCCGACCAGGCGCTGCGCACGCTCGAGCTGCCGCTGGCGGCGATCTTCTCGACGCTCGGGCGCACCGCCGCACGTGCGATCGAGTCCAAGGTGTTCGCCGACCAGATGACCGGCTGGCTCGACCAGCTGATCGCCAACATCAAGGCCGGCGAGCTCTCGGTGCACAACGACGCGCTCTGGGAGCCGTCGCGCTGGCCGCGCGAGGCCAAGGGCGTGGGCTTCATGGAGGCGCCGCGCGGCGCGCTGTGCCATTACGTGGTGATCAAGGACGGCCTGATCGACAACTACCAGGCCGTGGTGCCGAGCACCTGGAACGCCGGCCCGCGCGACGCCACCGGCCAGCCCGGCGCCTACGAGGCCGCGCTGATGGACCGCCACCACCTGCACGACCCGAAGCAGCCGCTGGAGATCCAGCGTACGGTGCACAGCTTCGACCCCTGCATCGCCTGCGCGGTGCACGTGCTCGATCCGCAGGGCGAGGAGCTGACGCGGATCCGGGTGCGCTGAACGCCCGGCCACACCGGGTGACGGCCGATCGCGTAGCCTTGCGCGATGCTCTCGTTCTCGCTCGGACCGATCGGCCTGCCGGTGGGGCCCGTGCTGCTGCTGGTCGCGCTGGTGCTTGCAGCCTGGTGGGCCGACCGCGGCGTGGCCGGCGAAGCGCCGGGCACGGCGGTCTACCAGGCCGCGCTGATCGGCCTGCTGGCGGCCCGGCTGGTGCACCTGGTGTTGCATGCCGAGCCCTACCTCGCCGCCCCGCTGGCCATGCTCGACCTGCGCGACGGCGGCTGGTCGGCACCCGCCGGTGCGGCCGCCGGTGCCGCCTGGCTGGCCTGGCGCGGCTGGCGCCGGCCGCACTGGCGCCGGCCGCTGGCACGGGCTGCGATGGCGGGTCTGGCGCTGTGGCTTGCCGGTGCGGCGCTGACGGGACGGTTCCACCGGCCGCCCCTGCCCGCGACGGCGCTGCTGCCGCTGGACGGCGGCCCCGCCCTGGACCTGCGCCGCGCCGCCGCCGGGCGGCCAGTGGTGGTCAACCTCTGGGCCAGCTGGTGCGGCCCGTGCCGGGCCGAGATGCCCACGCTCGCCGCGGCCCAGCAGCGCGAGCCGCGCGTCGGCTTCCTGTTCGTGAACCAGGGTGAGCCGGAAGACACCGTGCGCCGCTACCTCGCCGGCCTCGGCACGCCGCTGCGCGAGGTGCTGCGCGACCCGGCCTCCGGGCTCGGCCGCGCGGTCGGATCGCCCGCCCTGCCGACGACCCTGTTCTACGATGCCCGGGGCCGCCTCGTCGACGCCCATGTCGGCATGCTGAACGGGCCCGCGCTGGACAGCCGCCTGCGCGCGCTGCGGGCTGGCGACGGACCGCCCTCCCCTGGATCGAACACACCGCCCCAGCCATGAGCGCCCAGCAAAACGACCCTGTCACCGTGAACGACGAGCTGGACCTGCTCGAGGCGCTGGTGCCGCTGGCCGGGCGCGACATCGTCGAGCTTGGCTGCGGCGCCGCGACATTGGCCCGTTCGCTGCTGGCGCGCCACCCGGACAGCCGCGTCACCGGGCTCGAGGTGGACGAGCGGCAGCACGCCAAGAACCTGGCCGCACCGCAGCCCGGCCTGCGCTTCGTCGCCGCCGGCGCGCAGGCGATCCCGTTCCCGGACGCGAGTTTCGACCTGGCGCTGATGCTCAAGTCGCTGCACCACGTGCCGCTGCCGCTGCTCGGCCCGGCCCTGGACGAGATCGACCGGGTGCTGCGCCCGCACGGCCTGCTGTACGTGTCCGAGCCGGTGTTCGCCGGGCCGCTGAACGAGGTGACCCGGCTGTTCAACGACGAGCAGGTGGTGCGCGCGGCCGCGCAGGCGGCGCTCGACGCGGCGCTCGCGACCGGTGCCTGGGTGCAGGCGGCGCAGCGCTTCTTCGAGGTGCCGGTGAGCTTCCGCGACTTCGCCGACTTCGAGCAGCGCATGATGCGACCGACCTACGCCGACCACCGCATCGACGACGCCAAGCGGGCGGCCGTGGGCGCCGCCTTCGCGCCCCACCTGACCGCCGAGGGCGCGCGCTTCACCCGGCCGATGCACGTGCGGCTGCTGCGCAAGACGCGCTGAGCGGCGCCCCCGGCGGTGCGTTCAGCGCGCGGTGACCAGCGGGCCGATCCGGTAGGTCGGCAGCAGGCTGTCGGCGTAGGGCGAATGCGGCCGTCCCCTGGTCTTGGTGCGGTAGGCCTCGCTGGCTTCCTTGCCGCACCAGGCGAGCAGGATCGACGGTTCGGCCGGGTGCTTCGCCACGTACGGGGTGAAGTCGTAGACCTGGCCGTCGATCACCATCCAGCAGTCGCCCGCGCTGGCGTGGCGCGCCACCTCGGCCAGGGTGAGCACCCGTTGCTGCGGCGCGCTGCGCTCCTGCGCACGCGGCGCCTCGTCCCACCACAACGGTGCCAGCGCGAACGCGAGCACGGCAAGCCAGAACAGGACGGTCGAACTCAGGTAGAGGCGGCGCATCATCGGAAGTCGAAGCTCTCGTGCAGGATCCGGTGGCCAGGCACGCCGCGCCGGGCCAGCCGGTCGCTCAGCTCGGCCACCAGCGGGGCGGGACCGCAGACCTGCACCGTGCGTGCGGCGAGCCCGGTCACGCGGTCGAGCAGCGGATCGAGCGGCGGCGGCGAATCACCGGTCTCGACGGCGAGCAGCTCGAGCAGCGTGTCCTCGCGCGCGAGCTGCTGCAGCTCGTCGAGGAACGCGGCGTCGCGGCTGCGCGGGTAGAGGTAGACCAGGGTCGTCGGCGCCGCCCGCGGGTGTTCGCGCAGCGCCGCCACGAAAGGCGTGATGCCGATGCCGCCGGCCACCCAGAGCTGCGGGCCGGCATCGCGGCCGGCGAGGAAGTCGCCGAACGGCCCCTGCAGCCGCGCCAGCCCGCCGGGCGAGAGGCCCTGCAGGCGGCCCGAGCAGCGGCCCAGTGCCTTGATCGTGAGCTGCAGCGTGCCGTCGGCGCCGACGCGGCTGGCGGTGAAGGGATGGAACTCCCCGCAGCCGTGGTAGGCCGGGCCGTCGTCGAAACGCGCCAGCACGAACTGGCCCGCGGCGATCGGCATCGCACCGGCGAGCGGGACGAGCCGCAAGTCGACCACGCCCGGCGCCGGCCGGGCGACCGCGGCCACGTGGTAGGGCGAGGCGGACAGGCCGGCATCCACCGCCATGAAGCGCCAGGCCAGCGCGACGCCGGCCAGCCCCGCGCCGGCCGCGGCGAGCCCGGCGTCGCCCAGCAGCGCGAAGACGTGCAGCCAGCCCGCCAGCGCACCGATGCCCAGCGCCTGGTGCAGCACGAGCCAGCGCCGGTAGGCGAGCCGGCGGCTGAAGCTGAAGGCCAGCCCGAGCATCAGCAGCAGCAGCGCGAGCCAGCCGGACCACACCGGCCAGGACTGCTGGAACGGGTCCAGGGTCTGCCAGGCGCGCCGCGGGTCGTCGCGCCAGCCCTCGGCGGCCAGCGCCAGCGGATGCACGAGCAGCAGCACGTAGCCCAGCACGCCACTGCGGTGGTGCCAGCGCAGCATCGCCTCCAGGCCACCGAGCCAGCGCGCCAGCCGCGGCTCGCGCACCATCAGCACGAAGCTGGCCACGATCAGGGCGCAGCCGACCCAGGCCGACACGATGCCCAGCGCGCGCCAGGGCGGCAGTTCGGCCGGATAGGACCAGAGGCCGAACGCCGCGACCAGGCCGACCACCAGCATGAGCGGCCGCGCGCGCTGCACGCCCTCCGGCAGGGCCAGGCTGCTCACCGCAAGCGCCTGCGCGCGCGCAGGTCGTCGCAGGTCCGGGTGTCGACCGCGCCGGCCTCGATGCCGAGCCGCCGCTGCCGCGCCGTTTCGTAGGCGACGCAGTCGGCATGGCGTGCGAGGCCGCGCATGTGCCGCTGGTGCTCGACCCGATCGTGCGGCGTCATGCGTCCCCAGCCCGGCGTGTTGGCCTCGGAGGCATGCCACGGGCCGCGCGCATGCGCCAGCGGCGGGGCGGCCAGCAGCAGCGCGGCGCACAACGCGACGGTCAACGCGGACGGGGGCCAGCGACGCATGGTTCGGATCGAAGCGGGGTCCGGCAACGGCCGGCGCGGCCATGATGGCACGCCCCGGGGCCGGCGCATCCCGCGCCAGATCAAGCCGCGCGGCGCTCGTGCTCCAGCAGGCGCACCAGGGTCAGCAGCACCTGGTTGGCCGGCGTCGGCACGCCATGGGCCTGCCCGCGCCGCACGACATGGCCGTTCAGGTGCTCGATCTCGCTGGGCCTGCCGCGTGCCAGGTCCTGCGCGGTGGACGAGCGCTGCAGCGGCATCGAGCCGGCCAGGCCGCGCACGGTGGCGTCGATGTCGGCCGGCACCGCCACGCCCTCGGCGCGCGCCACGGCGACACATTCGCGCACGACCTGCTGCATGGTCTCGGCCACGCCCTCGACGGCCAGCATGCGGCCGTAGGGCACCTGGCCGATCGCCGAGATCGCGTTGTAGGCACAGTTCAGGATCAGCTTGACCCACAGCGCCTGGTGCACGTCGGCCGAGATCTCGACCGGGACACCCGCGGCACGCAGGGCGTCGGCCCACGCGTCGCCGCCCGGCCCGGGCTCGACCACCAGCTCGCCGCGCCCGTGGTGCCGCACATGGCCGGGGCCGGCCATCTCGGTGGCGACGTAGACCACCGCGGCGCGCACCGGCTGCGGCAGCAGCGCGCGCAGTCGCTCGGCGTTGTCGACGCCGTTCTGCAGGCTCAGCAGCAGCGCCTGCGGCGCGAGGTGCGCGTGCATCGCCTGCGCGGCGGCTTCGGTGTCGCCGGACTTCACGCAGCACAGCACCAGGCCCGCCCCCTGCACCGCGGCGGCGTCGGTGCTGGCGCGCAGGCGCACGTGCTCGTCGAAGGTGCGCGTCTGCAGGCGCAGGCCATGGGCCTCGATCGCCCGCACGTGCTCGGGCCGGCCGATCAGCACCACGTCGTGCCCGGCCCGCGCGAGCAGGCCGCCGAAGTAGCAGCCGACCGCGCCGGCGCCCATCACCGCCACGCGCAGCGGTTCCTCGTTCGGCGGATGCGGCATCAGATCGGGTAGATGATGGAGTTCGGGATCAGCTCGCTATCGTAGATGCACTCGCGCCGCGCGAAGCGCAGGCCCTCGGGGGTGCGCACGATCAGGTCGAGGTAGCGCCCGACGTTGAACACCGTGCTCGGCTCGGAGAGCTTGGTGCGGAACACCGCGTAGTTCGCCTCGCCCTCGAAGCGGCCCTCGCCGACGCGGCGCAGCCGCGGCGCGCCGACCACGTGGCGCTGGTAGTAGGGGTCGTGGAACAGCGTCTCCTTGATGCCGTAGACGCGGTCCTTCAGCATGCCGCGCCCGGTGAACGCGAGCGTGGCCAGCGGGAAGCCGCGCTCGTGGTTCTCGCGCGGCTGCAGGCGGTAGACGCCGTCCTCGGTGAAGAACTCGGGCCAGCGGTCCCACTCGGCGTTGTCCAGGGCGCTGGCGTAGTCGGCGTAGAGCCGGGTCAGCGCGAGCCAGTCCTCGCAGCGGATGTCGGCGTCCATGGCTCAGGCCTCCATCACGCTGCGCCAGTAGCGGTACATGCCGCGGATCAGCGTCTCGGTGATCATGTGCTCGCTGTCGCCGACCTCGTGCCCGCCGAGCTCGGCCAGCGCGTGGCCGGAGGGCTTGCTCTCGAAGGCCTGCTGCGAGAACTCGATCACCTCGCCGTCGTCGGCCGAGACGAAGCCGGCCGGGCCGAACAGGTTGGCCTGCGTCAGGCGCCGCCGCGTCATCGCCTCGTCGTCGTCGGCGAAGCCGAAGTGCGTCCAGACGAAGTCGAACGCGCCGTGGCCGGCCGGCTGGATGTGGCGCGTCGACACGCTGTTGACCTGCTGCTGCAGGATCACGCTCGGGAAGATCGTGGTCATCACCGCGGTCGGCCCGCCCCACCAGGGCTCGGGCACGATGTCGAGGAAGCCCGGATCGTTGAGCTGCATCGTGGCCTTGAAGCTCGACACCTGCGTCGCCTGCCCGGCCTGGCCGCTGCCGGTGTTGCGCGTGGAGATCATCGCCGCGTGGCGGTGCTTCGCGTCCATGCGCAGCTGCGAGCGGTTGTCGGCACGCCAGAGCCCGAAGGTGACGAACCAGGTGTGCAGCAGGCCCGGGTGGTACGGGTCCTTGATGTTCTCCTGCATCAGCTTCCAGTTGCCCGGGATGCGCTGGCGGTTGTAGCCGAGGATGCGCAGCTCGCGGCCATCGAACAGGCGGTCGAAGTAGCCGAGGATGGTCGGGCCGAGGAAGTCCTCGAAGGGCTCGACCTCGGGGTCGAAGGAGGCGAACACCACGCCGCCGCGGCGCGCCACCTTCAGCCTCGTCAGCCCATGCTCGGCCGTGTCGAAGTCGGCCGGCATGCCGCCCTCGACCACGCCGTCGCGGCGTAGCCCGCGCCGCAGCGGCACCCCCTGCAGCCCGCCCTGCAGGTTATAGCTCCACTGGTGGTAGGGGCAGACGAACACCTTGCGCCGGCCGTGCCGCTCGCGGCAGAAGCGCATGCCGCGGTGCGCGCAGACGTTCTCCAGCACGTTGATGGCGCCGTCGGCGTCGCGCACCATGATCACCGAGCGCTCGCCGACGACGCTGCGCTTGAAGTCGCCCGGCTCCGGCACCTCGGCCTCGAGGCCGACATAGCACCAGTGGCCGCGGTAGAAGAAGCGCTCGAGCTCGCGCTTGTGCAGCGCCTCGCTGGTGTAGGCCGCGAACGGGATGCGGTGGGTGCCCTCGCCGGCCCAGTGCGGCTGGTCGGGAAAGCAGGGGGATGTGGGGTCCATGCGGGTCTCCTCGTGCCGGCATGCTGAGGGCTTGACGCAGATCAGCCAATAGAATGGGTTGAATACACCACATCACCAGCGTCAATGTTGCCGCGATGGAGCTGCGTGACCTCGACCTGAACCTGCTGGTGCTGTTCCAGCGCCTGTATGCCGAGCGGCGCGTGTCGGCGGTGGCCGAGGGGCTGGGGCTGACGCAGCCGGCGGTCAGCAACGCGCTGGCGCGGCTGCGCCGGCTGTTCGGCGACGAGCTGTTCCTGCGCACCAGCGCCGGCATGGTGCCCACGCCGCGCGCCGAGCAGCTGGCCGCGCCGGTGGGCGAGGCGCTGGCGCTGATCCACCGCGGCCTGAACCCGCAGCGCGGCTTCGAGCCGTCGCGGGCCGAGCAGTCGGTGACGATCGGCATGACCGACATCGGCGAGATCGTCTTCCTGCCCGCGCTGGTCGAGCGGCTGCGCCGCGCGGCGCCGGGCCTGCTGCTGTCCACCGTGCGCAACACGGCGGTGAACCTGAAGGAGGAGATGGAGGCCGGCAAGGTGGACCTGGCGATCGGCCTGCTGCCGCAGCTCAAGGGCGGCTTCTTCCAGCGCCGGCTGTTCAGCCAGCGCTACGTGTGCCTGTTCCGGCGCGGCCACCGGCTCGACCGCAAGCGTCTCACGCTGGCGGACTTCCGCGCCGCCGAGCACCTGGTGGTGGTGTCGGCCGGCACCGGGCACGGCCGGGTGGACGAACGACTGCGCCGCGCCGGCATCGAGCGGCGCGTTCGGCTGACCGTGCCGCACTTCGTCGGCGTGGGCCACATCCTGCAGGGCTCGGACCTGGTGGCCACGGTGCCCGAGCGGCTCGCGCAGCGCCTGGTCGAGCCCTTCGGCCTGGTCAGCGCGCCCCATCCGGCCGAGCTGCCGGAGGTGGCCATCACGCTGTTCTGGCATGCCAAGCTGCACCGCTCGGCGGCCAATCAGTGGCTGCGCGAACAAATCGTCGACCTGTTCGCCGACCGCACCGACAGCGTGAACGCCGATTTGCGCTAGGGTCGCGGTCTTCGCACCCGGAGATGCCGATGCCCTACATGCTGATGATCGTCGAGCCGGTCGGCCAGCGCGCCGCCCGCACCGAGGCCGAGGGCCGGCAGGCCTACGCGAGCATGGTCGATTTCGCGCAGACGCTGAAGGCGCAGGGCAAGCTGCTCGCGGTGGAGTCGCTGCAGTCGCAGGACAAGGCGGTGCGCGTCGCGGTGCGCGGCGGCAAGCTGCAGACGCTGGACGGGCCCTACGCCGAGGCCAAGGAGATGGTCGGAGGCTTCTTCCTGCTCGACGTGGCCACCCGCGAGGAGGCGCTCGCGATCGCGGCGCGCTGCCCGGCGGCGCAGTGGTGCGAGGTCGAGGTGCGCGCCACCGCACCCTGCTACGAGTAGCCGCCGTCGAAACCGGCGCACGCCGTTCGTCGTCCTCCTGTCCCCACGAAGGAGTCCGACATGCGCTACCTGATCATCGTGAAGGCCACGGCCGCCAGCGAGGCCGGCGAGATGCCGAGCGCGCGCCTGATGGCCGCCATGGCCGACTACCACGAGCAGCTTGCCCGGGCCGGCGTGCTGCTGGATGCGGCCGGCCTGCAGCCGAGCGCGCAAGGCTGGCGCATCCGCTACGACGGCACGCGGCGCCAGGTGATCGACGGCCCGTTCGCCGAGGTGAAGGAACTGATCGCCGGCACCACGCTGATCCAGGTGCGCTCGCGCGAGGAAGCGCTCGAATGGTCGCGCCGCTTCCCGGCGCCGTTCGAGGGCGTGCCCTGCGAGATCGAGGTGCGCCGCCTGTACGAGCGGGAGGACTTCGCCCCGGGCGAGGCCGCGGAGCGGTTCCGCGAACCGAGCCCGACACGCTGAGCGCACCGGCCATGGCGACGAACCAGACCCGGCAGGCCGTGCAGGCGGTCTGGCGCATCGAGTCGGCGAAGATCGTCGCCGGCGTCGCGAGGCTGGTGCGCGACGTCGGTCTGGCCGAGGAGATGGCGCAGGACGCGCTGGTCGCCGCGCTCGAGCACTGGCCGGCCGAGGGCATTCCCGACAACCCGGGCGCCTGGCTGATGGCCACCGCCAAGCACCGCGCGCTCGACCACCTGCGCCGCCAGCAGATGCTGGCGCGCAAGCACGAGGAGATCGGGGCCGACCTGGAGGCGCAGGAAGCGCTGGTGGTGCCGGACTTCGTCGACGGCCTGGACGACAAGCGCGCCGACGTGATCGGCGACGACCTGCTGCGCCTGATCTTCACCGCCTGCCACCCGGTGCTCTCGACCGACGCACGGGTGGCGCTGACGCTGCGCCTGCTCGGCGGGCTGACGACGCAGGAGATCGCGCGCGCCTACCTGGTGGCCGAGCCGACCATCGCGCAGCGCATCGTGCGCGCCAAGCGCACGCTGGCCGAGGCACGCGTGCCCTTCGAGCTGCCGCAGGGTGCGGCGCTGGCGGCGCGGCTGGCCTCGGTGCTGGAGGTGATCTACCTGATCTTCAACGAGGGCTACACCGCCACTGCCGGCGACGACTGGATGCGCACCGAGCTGTGCGACGAGGCGCTGCGGCTGGCGCGCATCCTGGCCGGGCTGGCGCCGGACGAGTCCGAGGTGCTCGGGCTGGTCGCCCTGCTCGAGCTGCAGGCCTCGCGCGCCGCCGCACGGCTGGACGGCGAGGGCCGCCCGGTGCTGCTGCTCGAGCAGGATCGCTCGCGCTGGGACCGGCTGCTGATCCGCCGCGGCCTGGCGGCGCTGGAACGCGCCGAGGCGCTCGGCGGCGCGCTCGGGCCCTATGCGCTGCAGGCCGCCATCGCCGCCTGCCATGCGCGCGCGCCGGCCGCCGAGCGCACCGAGTGGCCGCGCATCGTGGCGCTGTACGACGCGCTGGCGCAGGTGGCGCCCTCGCCGGTGGTGGAGCTCAACCGGGCGGTGGCGGTGGCGATGGCCTTCGGCCCGGAGCAGGGCCTGGCGCTGGTCGACGCGCTGCGCGACACGCCGGCCCTGCAGCAGTACCACTGGTTGCCCAGCGTGCGCGGCGACCTGCTGGAAAGACTCGGCCACCGCGCCGAGGCGCGTGCGGAGTTCGAGCGTGCCGCCGGCCTGGCGCGCAACGCGCGCGAACGCGAGTTCCTGCTCGGCCGGGCCGCCGCGCTGGCCGACCCCGCCCGATAGAATCCGCGGCTTTCGCAGCCACTGGATCTACACCATGTACCGCTGTCTCGCCGCCGCCGTCGCGGCGGTTTCGCTCGTGGGTGCCGCGAGTGCTCAATCCCTGCGCGCCTTCCCGGCCGACGCGCTGCGCGGCGAGATCGTGATCGGCCAGGCGCCGAACGTGCAGCTCAACGGCCAGGCCGCGCGCCTGGGCGCCGGCGCCCGCCTGCGCGGCCCGGACAACCTGGTGCGCATGCCGGCCTCGCTGATCGGCCAGAAGTTCCTCGTCCACTACACGGTCGACCCGCAAGGCCTGCTGCGCGAGGTGTGGATCCTCAGCGAGGCCGAGGCGGCGAAGAAGCCCTGGCCGGCCACACGCGAGGAAGCCGCGAGCTGGCGCTTCGACGTCGTCGCGCAGACCTGGGCCAAGCCCTGAGGGCCGCACCATGAGCAGCCCCAAGACCGCGCCCAAGGTCTTCATCAAGACCTTCGGCTGCCAGATGAACGAGTACGACTCGGACAAGATGGCCGACGTGCTGCACGACAGCGCCGGCTACGAGAAGACGAGCGACGTCGACCAGGCCGACCTGATCCTCTTCAACACCTGCTCGGTGCGCGAGAAGGCGCAGGAGAAGGTGTTCAGCGACCTCGGCCGCATCAAGCACCTGAAGGACAAGGGTGTGCTGATCGGCGTGGGCGGCTGCGTTGCCAGCCAGGAGGGTGCGGCGATCGTCGAGCGTGCGCCCTACGTCGACGTGGTGTTCGGCCCGCAGACCCTGCACCGCCTGCCCGAGCTGCTGAAGCAGCGCAGGCTGCAGCGCCGCCCGCAGGTGGACATCAGCTTCCCGGAGATCGAGAAGTTCGACCACCTGCCGCCGCCCCGCCGCGAGGGGCCGAGCGCCTTCGTCTCGATCATGGAAGGCTGCTCGAAGTACTGCAGCTACTGCGTGGTGCCCTACACCCGCGGCGAGGAGGTCTCGCGCCCGTTCGAGGACGTGCTGACCGAGGTGGCCGGCCTGGCCGACCAGGGCGTGAAGGAGGTGACGCTGCTCGGCCAGAACGTCAACGCCTACCGCGGCAAGATGGGCGCGACGAGCGAGATCGCCGATTTCGCCCTGCTGCTCGAGTACGTGGCCGAGGTGCCGGGCATCGAGCGCATCCGCTACACGACCAGCCACCCGAACGAGTTCGGCCAGCGGCTGATCGAGGCCTACGGCCGCATCCCGAAGCTGGTCAGCCACCTGCACCTGCCGGTGCAGCACGGCAGCGACCGCATCCTGATGGCGATGAAGCGCGGCTACACCGCGATGGAATACAAGAGCACGATCCGCAAGCTGCGCGCGGTGCGGCCGGGCATCAGCCTGTCGAGCGACTTCATCGTCGGCTTCCCGGGCGAAACGGCCGAGGACCATGGCCGCACGATGGCGCTGATCGAGGAGATCGGCTTCGACGCGAGCTTCAGCTTCGTGTTCAGCCCGCGCCCCGGCACACCGGCGGCCAACCTGGCCGACGCCACGCCGCAGGCCGAGAAGCTGGCGCGCCTGCAGGAGCTGCAGGCGGCGATCGAGGCGAACGCGCGGTGCATCGGCGAATCGCGCGTCGGCACGCGGCAGCGCATCCTGGTCGAGGGCCCGTCGCGCAAGGATCCGGCCGAGCTGATGGGCCGCACCGAGTGCAACCGCATCGTCAACTTCGCCGGGCCGGCGCGGCTGGTCGGGCAGATGGTGGACGTGACCATCACGCGCGCCTACCCGCATTCGCTGCGCGGCGAGGTGGTGGTGGGCGAGACGGTCGCGGCCTAGCCGGCTAGGCCTTGCCGCCACGCAGGCCCGTCCACCAGAGCGCGGCCGCACAGGCCGTCAGCATCAGGGCGTAGCCGGCCATCTTGCCGTCGCGGCCGAAGATCACCAGCGCCGCCACCAGCGCCACCGCTGCGGCCGCGCTCGCCACCAGGCCGAGGCGCCACCAGGGGGCGCCGCGCAGTTCGCGGAACCAGACCAACTTGCTCAGCGCCGCCGCGATCAGGCCCACGCCCAGGGCGGGCGCGAAGAAGTTCAGCAGGTGCCAGGTGGCGTCGAGCGGGCCCATCGGGGAAGATCCTCGGCGGGCGCGGCGCCGCGCTTGAGGAGAATCAAGCTCGTCCGCCACCCGGAAGCAGGTCGGAATTTTATAATCCGCCCCATGAGTGTGTTCGCCCTGGGCCTGAACCACACGACCGCGCCGGTCGACCTGCGCGGTCGGTTTGCGTTCGCCCCGGAGCAACTCGCCCCCACGCTGAAGGGCTTCCGCGAGCGCCTGCAGCGCGCCGCCGAGGTGGCGATCGTCTCGACCTGCAACCGCACCGAGGTCTACGTCGGCGCCTCGCCCGCATTGGTGACCCCGGCGATGGACTGGCTGGCCGGCGTGGGCGGCGTCTCGCCCCAGGCGCTGAAGCAGCACAGCTACCTGTTCGAAGGCAGCGGTGCCGCGCGGCATGCCTTCCGCGTGGCCAGCGGGCTGGATTCGATGGTGCTGGGCGAGCCGCAGATCCTCGGCCAGATGAAGCAGGCGGTGCGCGAGGCCGATTCCGCCGGCACGCTGGGCACCACGCTGCACCAGATGTTCCAGCGCAGCTTCGCGGTGGCCAAGGAGGTGCGCACGGCCACCGAGATCGGCGCGCATTCGATCAGCATGGCCGCCGCTGCGGTGCGCCTGGCCTCGCAGCTGTTCGAGGAACTGAAGGAAACCCGTGTGCTGTTCGTCGGCGCCGGCGAGATGATCGAGCTGGTGGCCACGCATTTCGCCGCGCGCACGCCCAAGGCGCTGGCCGTGGCCAACCGTACGCTGGAGCGCGGCGAGAAGCTGGCCGGGCGCTTCGGCGCCGAGGCGCTGCGCCTGGCCGACCTGCCGGCGCGGCTGGCCGATTTCGACATCGTCGTCTCCTGCACCGCGAGCTCGCTGCCGATCATCGGCCTGGGCGCGGTGGAGCGCGCGCTGAAGCAGCGCAAGCACCGCCCGATGTTCATGGTCGACCTGGCCGTGCCGCGCGACATCGAGCCCGAGGTCGCACGCCTGTCGGACGTCTACCTCTACACCGTCGACGACCTGTCGGCCCTGGTGCAGACCGCCGGCGAGAAGCGCCAGGCCGCCGTGCAGCAGGCCGAGGCCATCATCGAGACCGGCGTGCAGGGCTTCGAGCACTGGCTCGGCCAGCGCGAGGCGGTGCCACTGATCAAGGCGCTGCACCACCAGGCCGACGACTGGCGCCAGGCGGAAATCGCCCGGGCCCGCAAGATGCTCGCGCGCGGCGAGGATGTCGAGGCCGTGCTGGAGGCCCTCTCCAAGGGCCTGACGCAGAAGATGCTGCACGGCGCGATGGCCGAGCTGCATGCGGCCGACCAGCACCAGCGGGCCCAGCTGGTGCACACGGTCTCGCGCCTGTTCCTGCGCCAGAACCCGCGCGACCCGGCCGACGAGTCGCACTAGCGGCGCCCGCCGCACCCGGCCGGCCGCGCCGGCTCCCGCTCTCGCCCGCCGCGGCGCCGCGCGCCACACCGCACTCGCCCTCCCCGCATGAAAGAGTCCCTCCGCCAGCAGTTCGAACGCCTGGGCATGCGCCTGGCGGAGCTCGACGCCACGCTGGCCGATCCACGCGTCGCTTCGGACATGAAGCGCTTCCGCGAGCTGACACGCGAGCATGCGGAGGTGGGCTCGCTGGTCGAGCGCTTCCGCCGCTTCCGGCAGCGCGAGGACGACCTGGCCGGGGCCCGCGAGATGCTGGCCGATCCGGAGCTGGCCGAGATGGCCCGTGAGGAGGTGGGCGCGGCCGAGGCCGACATCGCCGCGCTCGACGCCGAGCTGCAGACCGCGCTGCTGCCGCGCGACCCGGACGACGTGCGCCATGCCTTCCTCGAGATCCGCGCCGGCACCGGCGGCGACGAATCGGCCCTGTTCGCTGGCGACCTGGCGCGCATGTACCTGCGCTACGCCGAGCGCTGCGGCTGGCGCACCGAGATCATGTCGGAGAGCCCGAGCGAGCTGGGCGGCTACAAGGAGGTGGTGATCCGCGTCGAGGGCGACGGTGCCTACGGGCGGCTGAAGTTCGAGTCCGGCGGCCACCGCGTGCAGCGCGTGCCGGCCACCGAGGCGCAGGGCCGCATCCACACCAGCGCCTGCACGGTGGCCGTGCTGCCCGAGCCCGACGAGGCCGAGGAGGTGCAGCTCAACCCGGCGGAGCTGCGCATCGACACCTTCCGCGCCAGCGGGGCCGGCGGCCAGCACGTCAACAAGACCGACAGCGCGATCCGCATCACCCACCTGCCCACCGGCATCGTGGCGGAATGCCAGGACGACCGCTCGCAGCACCGCAACAAGGCCAAGGCGATGGCGGTGCTGGTGGCGCGGCTGCGCGACAAGGAACGCAGCGAACGTGCCGCGAAGGAAGCGGCCACGCGCAAGGGCCTGATCGGCAGCGGCGACCGCAGCGACCGCATCCGCACCTACAACTTCCCGCAGGGCCGGCTGACCGACCACCGCATCAACCTGACGCTGTACCGGCTGCAGGCGATCGTCGACGGTGACCTCGACGAGGTGATCGCCGCGCTGCAGGCAGCGCGTTCGGCCGAGCAGCTTGCCGCACTCGAAGGCGCCGCGTGACGACCATCGCCCAGGCGCTGGCGGCGGCGCGCCGGCGCGGCGTGGACCGGCTCGATGCGCAGTTGCTGCTCGCGCAGCTGCTCGGGTGCGAGCGGGCCTGGCTGCTCGCGCACGACGACGAGCCGCTCACCGCCGGGGCGTTGGCGCAGTTCGAGGCCCGGCTGGCGCGCCGCGCCGCCGGCGAGCCGCTGGCCTACCTGACCGGCACGCGGGAGTTCCACGGCCTCGCCCTGGCCGTCGACGCCCGCGTGCTGGTGCCACGGCCCGACACCGAAACCCTGGTCGACTGGGCGCTCGAGCGGCTCGCCGCACTGGCCCTGCCCGCGCCGCGGGTGCTGGACCTGGGCACCGGCAGCGGTGCGATCGCCCTGGCGGTCAAGCAGGCGCACCCGGCGGCGCGCGTGACGGCCACCGACGCCAGTGCCGGGGCGCTCGAGGTGGCAGGCTCGAACGCACGGCGGCTCGGCCTGGACATCGAGCTGTGCACCGGCTCATGGTGGCAGGCGGTCGCCGGCCGGCGCTTCGACCTGGTGCTGTCCAACCCGCCCTACGTGCGCAGCGACGACCCGCACCTGGCCGGGCTGTCGCATGAACCGCGCACCGCCCTGACCCCGGGGCCGACCGGGCTGGAGGCCTTCGAGGCGATCGCCGGCGGCGCGTGCGAGCACCTCGCCCCCGGGGCCTGGCTGCTGCTCGAGCATGGCTGGGACCAGGCTGCGGCGCTGCGGCTGTTGCTCGCACGACACGGCCTCACCGACCCGGCCACCCGCCGCGACCTCTCCGGACACGAGCGCTGCACCGGGGCCCGTGCGTCGGCACAGTGACATTCACCACGCTCGCGACACCGGAAACAGGTGTATCCGGCGTGCCGCCGCGCCGGCAGCGGCGTAGGATGAAATCGCACACCGGGTCTGGAGGAGCTTGCCATGTCGATTGCCAAGCTGTTGCTCGCCACGATGTCCGCCGCGGCACCGCTCGCCGCGGCATGGGCCCAGAACGAGGGCCTGCTGGCCCACCCCGACAACCTGCCCTGGCCGCGCTGGCAGGCGCGCGTGTCGGTCTCGGCGCTCGACCTGTACCGCCCGCAGGCCACCAGCCTGGGCCTGATGAGCGACTATTTCTTCGCCCGTGCGGCGGCGGAGAACGGCCGGGCCAGCGGCTTCCGCGCCACCGGGGGGCTGGTGGTCGGGCCGCAGCCGACGCTGTGGATGGTGTCGCCGGCCATGGCCGGCGGGCCGCTGACCAGCGCCGACCGCCGCCTGGCCGGCGAGCCGGCCGACCACCTTGCCGTGCCCTACCTGGGCGTGGGCTACAGCGGCCTGAGCAGCCGCAACGGCTGGAACTTCAGCGCCGATTTCGGCCTGGTGGGCCAGCCGGCGCGCCAGACGGTGCGCTTCGGGCGCGCCTACAGCGGCGCGCCGGGGCTGGAGGAGCAGGTGCGCGACCTGCGCCTGGCGCCACTGCTGCAGGTCGGCGTCTCCTACTCGTTCTGACCTCCCGCGCAGGGCCATGACGCGGCGCACGGCGCCGCGCCGGGGCTTGCCGTATAACCTCGGCTGTTTCCAGTTTCCCGACTCCCAGCCATGAGCGACGTCCAGCAACGCATTGCCGAAATCGTCAAGAACAACCGCGTCGTGCTCTTCATGAAGGGCACCGCGCAGTTCCCGATGTGCGGCTTCTCCGGCCGCGCCGTGCAGATCCTCAAGGCTTGCGGCGTGAACGACCTGAAGACGGTCAACGTGCTCGAGGACGAGGACGTGCGCCAGGGCATCAAGGAATACGCCAACTGGCCGACCATCCCGCAGCTCTACGTGAACGGCGAGTTCGTCGGCGGCTCGGACATCATGATGGAGATGTACCAGGCGGGCGAGCTGCAGCCGCTGCTGCAGCAATGAGCGCTCGGCCCCGCCGGGTGGTGGTCGGCATCACCGGCGCCACCGGGGCCGTCTATGCGCTGCGCCTGCTCGATCGCCTCAAGGCCAGCGGCTGCGAGACCCACCTCGTGGCCAGCCCGGCCGGCGTGCTCAACGTGCACCACGAACTCGGCCTGGACCGGCGCGAACTCGAAGCGCGTGCCGACGTGGCCTACGCGCCGGGCGACGTGGGCGCGGCCATCGCGAGCGGCTCGTTCGCGACCGACGCGATGGTGGTCTCGCCGTGTTCGATGAAGTCGCTCGCCGCGATCGCCCACGGCCTGGCCGACAACCTGCTGACGCGCGCCGCCGACGTCACGCTGAAGGAACGCCGCCGCCTGGTGCTGATGGTGCGCGAGACGCCGTTCAACCTGGCCCACCTGCGCAACATGACCGCGGTGACGGAGATGGGCGCGGTGGTCTTCCCGCCGCTGCCGGCCTTCTACCACCGGCCCGGCTCGATCGACGAGTTGGTGGACGACACGGTCGAGCGCGTGCTGGCGCTGATCGGCGTCGAGGGCGCGCACCCGCGCGCCTGGCCGGGGCTCTGAACCCGACTCAGGCGCGTTCGGCGCGGTACTCCCAGGCCTTGCGCGCGCCGAACACCGCGTTCGGATACTCGGCCCGGCCGCGGCTGCCGTTGTAGCGACCGAGCGCGAGGAACAGGTCGCCGCGCTCGACGTCCAGGTAGTGGCGCAGGATCACGCAGCCGAAGCGCAGGTTGGTCTGCATGTGGAACAGCCGGGCCGAATCGCCGTCGCCGATCAGGCGCGCCCAGAACGGCATCACCTGCATGTAGCCGCGCGCGCCGGCCGCGCTGATGGCGTACTTGCGAAAGCCGCTCTCCACCTGCACCAACCCCAGCACCAGCGCAGGCTCCAGCCCGGCGCGCGTGCTCTCGTACCAGAGCGTCTCGAGGAACTCGACGCGTGTCATGTTCTCGGGCTTGCGGCGCTTGAGCCGGGTGCTCATCTCGCCGAGCCAGCGCAGGTAGGCCAGGCGCGAGTCCATGTCGGTGAAGACGGGACGCGGCGGCGCGCTGTTGGCGATCGCGGCCGAGAGCGCGCTGCGTACCGAATCCGCGAGCGGCTCCTCGATCTGTGCTCCGGCACGGGCAGGACCACCGGCGCATGGGCCGAGCAGCAGGGCCGCGGCGAGCCGACGCCGCGCTCTCCCGTCGCGGGAGAGCTCGTGGTTCATGCGCCGAGCCGGCCCTTCACGAAGGCCAGCGCCTCGGCCGCCGGCACCGCCGTGGCCTGCGCCTCGCGCCGGCCCTGGACCTCGACCTTGCCTTCCTTCAGGCCGCGGTCGGAGATCACCACGCGGTGCGGCACGCCGATCAGCTCCCAGTCGGCGAACATCGCCCCCGGACGCTCGCCGCGGTCGTCCAGCATCACGTCGATGCCGAGGGCGGCCAGCTGGTCGTGCAGCGTGTCGGCCGCTTCCTTCACGGCCGGTGTGCGGTCGTAGCCGATCGGGCAGACCACCACGGTGAAGGGCGCCATCGCGTCGGGCCAGATGATGCCGCGCGCGTCGTGGTTCTGCTCGATGGCGGCGCCGAGGATGCGCGTGACGCCGATGCCGTAGCAGCCCATCTGCATCAGCTGCGGCTTGCCGGACTCGTCCAGGTAGGTGGCGTTCATCGCGGCGCTGTACTTGGTGCCGAGGAAGAACACGTGACCGACCTCGATGCCGCGCTGGATCGCGAGCACGCCGCGGCCGTCGGGCGAGGGGTCGCCCTCGACGACGTTGCGGATGTCGGCCACCAGGTCGGGCTCGGGCAGGTCGCGGCCCCAGTTGGCGCCGGTGTAGTGGAAGTCCGCCTCGTTGGCGCCGCAGATGAAGTCGCTCATCGCGGCGACGGTGCGGTCGGCCACCACCTTGACCGGCTTGCGCGTCCCGATCGGCCCGAGGTAGCCCGGCTTGCAGCCGAAGTGATCCTCGATCTCGGCGACCGTGGCAAAGCGGAAGCCGTCCTTCAGGCCCGGCAGCTTGCCGGCCTTGACCTCGTTGAGCGCGTGGTCGCCGCGCACCAGCAGCAGCCAGACCGTGGTGCCGGTGATGTCGCCGCGCTCGTTCTTCGTGTCGGTGGCCAGCACCAGCGACTTCACGGTGGTCTGCAGCGGCACGCCGAGCAGTGCGGCCACGTCTTCGCAGGTGCTCCTGCCGGGCGTGGGCGTCTTCACCAGCGGCTTCGATGCCGCTGCGCGCGGCGTGGTCGGCGCGACGGCTTCGGCCAGCTCGATGTTGGCGGCGTAGTCGGAGCCGGGGCAGAAGACGATCGCGTCCTCGCCGGTGTCGGCGATGACCTGGAACTCGTGCGAACGGTCGCCGCCGATCGCGCCGGTATCGGCCGCCACCGCACGGAAGGTCAGACCCAGGCGCTCGAAGATGCGCACGTAGGCCGCGTACATCTGGTCGTAGCTGCGGCCGGCGGCCTCGGCATCACGGTCGAAGGAGTAGGCGTCCTTCATCGTGAACTCGCGCCCGCGCATCACGCCGAAGCGCGGCCGGCGCTCGTCGCGGAACTTGGTCTGGATGTGATAGAAGTTCTTCGGCAGCGCCCGGTAGCTGCGCAGCTCCTGGCGCGCCACGTCGGTGATCACCTCTTCCGACGTCGGCTGGATGATGAAGTCGCGTTCGTGCCGGTCCTTCACGCGCAGCAGCTCCGGCCCCATCTTCTCGAAGCGGCCCGTCTCCTGCCACAGCTCGGCCGGCTGCACCACCGGCATCAGCAGCTCGACGGCACCGGCGCGATTCATCTCCTCGCGGATGATGTTCTCGACCTTGCGGATCACACGCAACCCCATCGGCATGTAGGTGTAGATGCCGGCGCCGAGCCGCTTGATCAGCCCGGCGCGCATCATCAGCTGGTGGCTCACGACCTCGGCATCGGCCGGCGCTTCCTTCAGCGTCGAGATGAAGAACTGGGTGGCTTTCATGGGGGGTGGCACCGCGCCCGGGTGAGGGAAACCGAAGGGATTGAATCCCGCCTCGGCGATGCAATAATGAATTCAAGCAGCAAGAATCGGGGTTGATTATGCTCGACCGTGAGGGGTTCAGACCCAACGTCGGCATCATCCTGCTCAACACCAAGAACCAGGTCTTCTGGGGCAAGCGCATACGCACCCATTCCTGGCAGTTCCCGCAAGGGGGCATCAAGCACGGCGAGACGCCTGAGCAGGCGATGTTCCGCGAGCTCCACGAGGAAGTGGGGCTGCTTCCCGAGCATGTGCGCATCGTCGCCCGCACGCGCGACTGGCTGCGCTACGAGGTGCCCGAGCACTACATCCGGCGCGACGCTCGTGGCCATTACCGCGGGCAGAAGCAGATCTGGTTCCTGCTGCAGCTGATCGGCCGCGACAGCGACATGAACCTGCGCGCCACCGACCACCCCGAGTTCGACGCGTGGCGCTGGAACGAGTACTGGGTGCCGCTGGAGGTGGTGATCGAGTTCAAGCGCGACGTCTACCAGATGGCACTGACCGAGCTCGCACGCTACCTGCCGCGCAACCACCACCACAACCGCTACCTGCGCTCGGGCATGCGGCCGCACGGACCGCACGAGCCGCACCCGGACCGGCGCACGCTGGATGGCCGGCCGTCGGACCTGGGGCCGCTGGAGGCGCCGCCGGATTCGGTGAACTGAGGCGCCGCAGCCTGCTGCTCGCTACGCGAGCACGAGATTGTCCCGGTGGATCATCTCCGGCTCGGCGCTGTAGCCGAGCAGCTTCTCGAACTCGCTCGACGGTTTGCGCGCGATCAGCCGCGCCTCGGCGCTGCCGTAGTTGGCCAGGCCACGGGCGACCTCCGAACCGTCCTGGTCTCGCACCGCGATCACGTCGCCGCGGTGAAACTCGCCCTGCACCTCGACCACGCCGATCGGCAGCAGGCTCTTGCCTTCGCTGCGCACCTTGTGGGCCGCGCCGGCGTCCACCACCACCGCGCCGCGCAGTTGAAGGTGGTCGGCCATCCACTGCTTGCGCGCGGTGAGCTTGGGCGTGGTGGCCAGCAGCGCGGTGCCGATCGACTCGCCGGCCGCCAGGCGCAGCAGCACGTCGGGCTCGCGGCCCCAGGCGATCACCGTGCTCGCGCCGCTGCCGGCGGCGCGCTTGGCCGCCAGCACCTTGGTGATCATGCCGCCACGCCCGATGCTCGAGCCGGCGCCGCCGGCCATGCGCTCGAGTTCGGGGTCGCCGGCACGCGCCTCGTGGATGAAGCGCGCCTGCGGATCGCGCCGCGGGTCGGCCGAATACAGGCCCTTCTGGTCGGTGAGGATGACGAGCGCGTCGGCATCGACCAGATTGGCGACCAGTGCACCGAGCGTGTCGTTGTCGCCGAACTTGATCTCGTCGTTGACGACCGTGTCGTTCTCGTTGATCACCGGCAGCACGTTCAGCGCGAGCAGCGTCAGCAACGTCGAGCGGGCATTGAGGTAGCGTTCGCGGTCGGCCAGGTCGGCATGGGTCAGCAGCACCTGCGCGCTGCCCAGGTCATGCTCGCGCAACTTGCTCTCGTAGATCTGCGCCAGCCCCATCTGCCCGACCGCGGCCGCGGCCTGCAGCTCGTGCAGTTCCTTCGGCCGGCTGCGCCAGCCCAGGCGCTTCATGCCCTCGGCCACGGCACCGCTGGAGACCATGATCATCTCGCGCCCCTGGCCGGCCAGCGCGGCGAGCTGGCGGCACCAGTTGCCGACCGCGTCGGCATCGATGCCGCGGCCCTCGTTGGTGACGAGACTGGAGCCAACCTTGACGACGATGCGCCGGGCCTGCACGAGCGGAGCGTTCATCGTGGCGGCTCTTGCGCCGGCTCGCCGGCAAAGCGGGGATCGGGGTCCGCCGGCACCTCGTGCCGTGCCGCGGCCACATGCTGGAATGCAGCGCGTACCAGGCCCTCGCAGCCTTCGCGCGTGAGCGCCGAGATCGCGAACACCGGGCCCTTCCAGCGCAGACGGCGCACGAAGTCCTTGACGCGTTTCTCGCGTTCGGCCGGGTCCAGCATGTCGAGCTTGTTGAGCACCAGCCAGCGCGGCTTGGCATGCAGGGCCGGGTCGTACTTCTTCAGCTCCGCGACGATCGCCCGCGCCTGCGCCACCGGGTCGACGGCGTCGTCGAACGGCGCGAGGTCGACCACGTGCCACAGCAACTGCGTGCGCTGCAGGTGGCGCAGGAACTGGTGGCCCAGGCCTGCCCCTTCGGACGCCCCTTCGATCAGGCCCGGGATGTCGGCCACGACGAAGCTCTGCTCCGGCCCGACCCGCACCACGCCGAGGTTGGGGTGCAGGGTGGTGAACGGGTAGTCGGCGATCTTGGGCCGGGCGTTCGAGATCGCCGCGATCAGCGTCGACTTGCCGGCGTTGGGCATGCCGAGCAGGCCGACGTCGGCCAGCACGCGCAACTCGAGGCGCAGCTTCTTCTGCTCGCCCGGCCAGCCCGGGGTCTTCTGGCGCGGCGCGCGGTTGGTGCTGCTCTTGTAGTGCAGGTTGCCGAAGCCGCCGTCTCCGCCCTTGGCCAGCAGCACCGGCTCGCCGGGCACCAGCAGTTCGGTCAGCACCGCGCCGGTCTCGGCGTCGCTGATGATCGTGCCCACCGGCATGCGCAGGACCACGTCCGCGCCCGCGGCGCCGAACTGGTCCGATCCACGCCCGGCCTCGCCGTTGCGCGCCTCGTGCCGGCGGGCGTACCGGAAGTCGATCAGCGTGTTCAGGTTGCGGTCACCGACCGCGTAGACGCTTCCGCCGCGTCCGCCGTCGCCGCCGTCGGGCCCGCCGAAGGGGATGAACTTCTCGCGCCTGAAGCTGGCGCAGCCGCTGCCGCCGTTGCCGGCCACGACGTCGATGGTCGCTTCGTCGACGAACTTCATGACTTCCCGTCACCTGCCGAGGGCGGCCGGTCGCCGGGGCGGCGGCGGTGGTCGACGATGGACCAGATGCCGATCCCGATCAGAATGAGCGGCCACCACTGGCGCAGCCAGCCCCACTCGAGCAGACCGAAGTTGTGCGCCAGGAACAGGCAGCCGAGGACGATGAGGATCAGTCCGCTCTTGTTCATGATGGGTTGCTTGCAGGCCGCGACCTTGCCCATGGTAAGCCAGGCCTCAAACGACGAAGCCCCGGCGTACCGGGGCTTCGCTGCGGCCGGCCCGAGAGCCGGGATGCCGTCAGGACGCAGCCTTGACGCTGACGGTCTGGCGGTTCTGCGGCCCCTTGACGGCAAACTCCACCTGGCCGTCGACGAGCGCGAACAGCGTGTGGTCCTTGCCGGTGCCGACGTTCGTGCCGGCGTGGAACTTGGTGCCGCGCTGGCGAACGATGATCGAACCAGCCGGTACCGCCTGGCCGCCGAACACCTTCACGCCGAGCATCTTCGGCTTCGAGTCGCGGCCGTTTCGGGTCGAGCCGCCGCCCTTTTTCTGTGCCATGGTCTGATGACTCCTTCAGCCGGGATCAGGCGTTGACCGCGCTGATCTCGAGTTCGGTGTAGTGCTGGCGGTGCCCGCCGTGCTTCTGATAGTGCTTGCGACGGCGCATCTTGAAGATGCGCACCTTGTCGTGCCGCCCCTGGGCCACGACCGTGGCCTTCACGCTGGCACCCGCCACCAAGGGAGTCCCGACCTTGAGGTCCGCGCCGTTGCCGACAGCGAGCACCTGGTCGATCGTGATCTCTTGGCCGACGTCCGCAGCAATCTGTTCTACCTTGATCTTTTCGCCGGCAGCAACCTTGTACTGCTTCCCGCCGGTTTTTATGACCGCGTACATATCAGCCCTTTCGATAAACCTCCGCCATCAAAGGCGAAGCCGAAAATTCTACCATGCCGGCACGTCGAACGTATGCAGAGGCAGGCGCTTCCTATAATCCTCGGTCCCCCCGCATCGAGCCCAGTGTGTCCGCACCCCTTTCGCCCCCGTCGGCCGCCCCGGTAGGCGCCGTCAGCCTGATGGCCGACGAGATGCGGCAGGTCGATGCGGTGATCCAGCGTCGCCTGGCCTCCGACGTGGTGCTGATCAACCAGATCGCCCACTACATCATCAGCGCCGGTGGGAAGCGGGTCCGGCCGATGCTGGTGCTGCTGTTCGCGCGGGCGCTGGGCTTCACCGGGCCGGAACGCTTCGAGCTGGCCGCCACGGTCGAGTTCATCCACACGGCGACCCTGCTGCATGACGACGTGGTCGACGAGTCGGCCCTGCGGCGCGGCCGCAAGACGGCCAATGCCCTGTTCGGCAACGCTGCCAGCGTGCTGGTGGGCGACTTCGTCTACTCGCGCGCCTTCCAGATGATGGTGTCCGTGAACCGGATGCGCGTTCTCGAGGTTCTGGCCGATGCGACCAACGTGATCGCCGAGGGCGAAGTGCTGCAGCTGATGAACATGCACGACCCCGACATCGCGGTCGACGATTACCTGCGTGTCATCCGCTACAAGACCGCGAAGCTGTTCGAGGCCAGCGCCCGGCTGGGCGCCGTGCTCGCCGAGGCGCCGGAGGCGGTCGAGCAGGCCTGCGCGTCCTACGGCCGCTCGCTGGGCACCGCGTTCCAGCTCGTCGACGACCTGCTCGACTACGAGGGCACGACCGCACAACTGGGCAAGAACGTCGGTGACGATCTGCGCGAAGGCAAGCCCACGCTGCCGCTGCTGCTGGCGATGGCGCGCGGCAGCAGCGCGGAGCGCGAGCTCATCCGGCATGCCATCGAGCACGGCGAGGTCGACCGACTCGCCGAGATCGTGGAGATCGTGCGCCACACCGGCGCGATCGCCGCGACACGCGAGGCCGCTCGCACCGAAGCGAACGACGCCGTGCGGCAACTCGGCGCGCTGCCCGAGTCGCCCCACCGCGAAGCTCTGCTAGAATTTTGTGTTCGGTCGGTGGAGCGCTCGTCCTGAGTCGAATCCACCGCCCATCGGGGTGTAGCTTAGCCTGGTAGAGCGCTACGTTCGGGACGTAGAGGCCGGAGGTTCGAATCCTCTCACCCCGACCAGACCATTCGATTCGGCCGCCGCGGGTCATGCCACGGCGGCCGCTTCATTTTGTTGCATCTTCACGGGGACGGCCGCGGGAATTGTTGGCTGGCGCCCACCTATCTCTCGTTTACAGTCCCCGGCGGATCGGCGATCATGATCTGATCCCGTAACAACCTGCTTGGCATTCCCGCGTGGACACATTGGCAGAAGTACCGCAGTCGACCCTTTCCGGTGTCGCCCGGGTGCTCGTCCACGCCGGCCGTCTGAATGCCAAGACGGCCGAGGAACTGGTCAAGAGCGCCAAGGAAAAGAAGGCCAGCTTCATCAGTTCGGTCATCGGTGCGGGCGCCGTGGCCCCGGCCGACTTGGCGCACACGCTGTCCACCGCGCTCGCGCTGCCGCTGCTCGATCTGGCGGCGGTCGACGTCCAGAAGCTGCCCAAGAACGTCGTCGACATCAAGCTCGCGGCGCAGTACCAGGTGGTGGTGCTCGGCAAGCGCGGCAACCGCCTGTTCATCGGCGGCGCGGACCCGACCGACCAGGAAGCCGTCGAACGCATCAAGTTCGCCACGCAACTCTCGCCGGAATGGGTGATCGTCGAGCACGACAAGCTCGCCAAGCTGCTCGAGGCGACCGGCGCCAGTGCCAATGAGGCGATCGAGTCGCTTTCCTCGGGCGACTTCGAATTCGACGTCACCGCGCCGCAGGAGCAAGAGGCCGCCACCGACGTCGAGGACGCGCCGGTCGTGCGCTTCCTGCAGAAGATGCTGATCGACGCGATCAACGCCCGCGCGTCCGACCTGCACTTCGAGCCCTACGAATACCACTACCGCGTGCGCTTCCGCATCGACGGCGAACTGCGCGAGATCACGCAGCCGCCGATCGCGATCAAGGACAAGCTCGCCTCGCGCATCAAGGTCATCTCCCGCCTGGACATCGCCGAAAAGCGCGTCCCGCAGGACGGGCGCATGAAGCTGAAGTTCGGCAACAAGGCGATCGACTTCCGCGTCAGCACGCTGCCCACGCTGTTCGGCGAGAAGATCGTGATCCGTATCCTGGATCCGTCCTCGGCCAAACTCGGCATCGACGCGCTCGGCTACGAGAAGATCGAGAAGGATCGCCTGCTCAAGGCGATCCAGCGGCCCTACGGCATGGTGCTCGTGACCGGCCCGACCGGTTCGGGCAAGACCGTTTCGCTCTACACCTGCCTGAACATCCTCAACCAGCCGGGCGTGAACATCGCCACGGTGGAGGATCCGGCGGAAATCAACCTGCCGGGCATCAACCAGGTCAACGTCAACGACAAGGCGGGGCTGAATTTCGCCGTCGCGCTGAAGTCCTTCCTGCGCCAGGATCCGGACATCATCATGGTCGGCGAGATCCGCGACCTGGAGACGGCCGACATCGCGATCAAGGCTGCGCAGACCGGCCACATGGTGATGTCCACGCTGCACACCAACGACGCGCCGACCACGCTGACCCGCCTGCTCAACATGGGCGTGGCGCCGTTCAACATCGCCTCCGCAGTGCTGCTGATCACCGCGCAGCGCCTGGCGCGCAAGCTGTGCGAGAACTGCAAGGCTCCCGCGGACTACCCGCGCGAGGCGATGCTCAAGGCCGGGTACGCCGAGACCGATCTCGACGGCAGCTGGAAGCCCTACCGTGCCGTGGGCTGCTCCTCGTGCAGCAACGGCTACAAGGGCCGCGTCGGCATCTACCAGGTGATGCCGATCACCGAGGAGATCCAGCGCCTCATCCTGGCCGAAGGCACCGCCATCGACCTGGCCGCGCAGGCGCAGCGCGAGGGCGTGCGCGACCTGCGGCAGTCGGGTCTCATCAAGGTCCGTGCGGGCGTCACGACGCTCGACGAAGTGATCTCGGTGACCAACGAATAGTCTCCAACGATCGAAGGGCGGGGGAACCATCCCTCGGACAAGCATGGCCACAGCAGTCGCTGCGAAGAACCTGAAGGACCTCGTCTTCGAGTGGGAAGGCAAGGACAAGAACGGCAAGATCGTCCGCGGCGAGATGCGCGCCGGCGGCGAGGCCATGGTCAGCGCGAGCCTGCGGCGCCAGGGCATCCTGACCACGCGCGTGAAGAAGCGCCGCACCAGCGGCGGCAAGTCCATCAAGCAGAAGGACATCGCGATCTTCACGCGCCAGCTGGCCACGATGATGAAGGCTGGCGTGCCGCTGATCCAGTCCTTCGACATCGTCGCGCGCGGCGCCACCAACCCCAAGCTGACGCGTCTGCTCAACGACATCCGCGCCGACGTCGAGACCGGCACCAGCCTGTCGTCGGCGTTCCGCAAGCACCCGCTGTACTTCGACTCGCTGTACTGCAACCTCGTCGAGGCCGGCGAGGCGGGCGGCATCCTGGAGCAGTTGCTCGACCGGCTCGCCGTCTATCAAGAGAAGACGATGGCGATCAAGAACAAGATCAAGTCCGCGCTGATCTACCCGGTCGCGGTGATGGTGGTCGCGTTCGTCGTGCTGGCGGTGATCATGCTGTTCGTGGTGCCCGCGTTCAAGGACGTGTTCACGTCCTTCGGCGCCGATCTGCCGGCACCGACGCTGTTCGTCATCGCGCTGTCGGAGTTCTTCGTCAAGTACTGGTACCTGATCTTCGGCGTGATCGGCGGCGGCACCTACTTCTTCTTCGAGTCGTGGAAGCGCTCGACGCGCATGCAGAAGACGATGGACCGCCTGCTGCTGCGCGTGCCGGTGTTCGGCGACCTGGTCAACAAGTCCTGCATCGCGCGCTGGACGCGCACGCTGTCGACCATGTTCGCCGCCGGCGTACCGCTGGTCGAGGCACTCGACTCCGTCGGCGGCGCATCGGGCAACGCGGTGTTCGCCGAGGCCACCGAGCAGATCCAGAAGGACGTCTCCACCGGCGCCGCATTGACCACCTCGATGCAGACCACCGGCGTGTTCCCGACCATGGTGATCCAGATGTGCGCCATCGGCGAGGAGTCCGGCGCCCTCGACCAGATGCTCGGCAAGGCGGCCGAGTTCTACGAGGACGAGGTCGACGAGGCGGTCAAGGGCCTGTCGAGCCTGATGGA
Organism: Piscinibacter defluvii; assembly: GCF_004011805.1. GTDB lineage: Bacteria > Pseudomonadota > Gammaproteobacteria > Burkholderiales > Burkholderiaceae_C > Piscinibacter > Piscinibacter defluvii. The sequence goes on along the minus strand of NZ_RCHJ01000014.1, from coordinate 43,352 downwards.
GCCGTTCATCATCGTGATCCTCGGCACGCTCATCGGCGGCATCGTGGTCGCGATGTACCTGCCGATCTTCAAGCTCGGCCAGGTGGTCTGACGCGCGTCCGATGGACGCCCTGCTGCGCGAGGCGCTGTTCTCGCCCGTCGTGCTCGCCCTGCTGGGGCTGTGCATCGGCAGCTTCCTGAACGTCGTCATCCACCGCATGCCGCTGATGCTCGAGCGGCGCTGGCGGCTCGAAAGCGCCGACATGCTGGGCGTCGAGACCGAGGTGGCCGAGGCGATCACGCTGTCGCGGCCGCGCTCGCGCTGCCCGTCCTGCGGCCATGCGATCCGCTGGTACGAGAACATTCCGGTCCTGAGCTGGCTCGGGCTGCGCGGCCGCTGCGCCGGCTGCGGCACGCGCATTCCGCTGCGCTACCCCTTCGTCGAGCTGCTCACGGCCGCGTTGTTCGCGCTGATGGCCTGGCGCTTCGGCCCGAGCCCGACGGCGCTGCTGTGGTGCGGCTTCGTCGCGGTGCTCGTGGCGCTGGCCGGCATCGACTGGGACACCACCTTCCTGCCCGACGACCTGACGCTGCCGCTGCTGTGGGCCGGCCTGGTGGCCAGCGCGCTGGGCTGGACCCAGCCGCTGCCCGAGGCCGTCTGGGGTGCGGTGGCGGGCTACCTGTCGCTGTGGTCGGTCTACTGGCTGTTCAAGCTCGCCACCGGCAAGGAGGGCATGGGCTACGGCGATTTCAAGCTGCTGGCCGCGCTGGGCGCCTGGCTGGGGCTGAAGATGATCCTGCCGATCGTGCTGGCCGCCTCGGTGGTGGGCGCGGTCGTCGGCATCGCGATGAAGCTCAGCGCGCAGCTGCGCGAGGGCCGCTACGTGCCCTTCGGCCCGTTCCTCGCCGGCGGCGGCCTGCTGGTGCTGCTCGCCGGCCCGGAGCGCGTGCTGGGCTGGCTCGGCTGGGCCTGACCGGGCCATGTGCGCCGCCGCGCTGCGCATCGGGCTGACCGGCGGCATCGGCAGCGGCAAGAGCACGGTGGCGCGGTGCCTGGTCGAGCTCGGCGCGGGGCTGGTCGACACCGACGCGATCGCACGCGAACTGACGCTGCCCGGCGGGGCCGCGATCGAGCCGCTGCGCGCCGCGTTCGGCGTGGCCGCGATCGCCCCCGACGGCAGCCTGGACCGCGCGCACATGCGCCAGCTCGCCTTCGCCGACCGCGCGGAACGCCAGCGGCTGGAGTCGATCCTGCATCCGCTGATCGGCCAGGAGGCCGAGCGCCGTGCCGCGCTGGTGCACGGGCCGGCCATCGTGTTCGACGTGCCCCTGCTGGTGGAGTCCGGCCGCTGGCGCGCGCGGGTCGACCGGGTCTTGGTGATCGATTGCAACGAATCCACGCAAGTGCGGCGTGTGGTGGCACGCTCGGGCTGGACGCCCGAGGCGGTCGAGGCGGTGATCGCGCAGCAGGCTGCGCGGGCCGCGCGCCGCGCTTGCGCCGACGCGGTGATCTTCAACGAGCAGCTGAGCCCGGCGGAACTCGACCGCGCGGTGCACGATCTGTGGGATCACTGGAGCGCAGGCCCGGGCTAGTCGTGTGGAACAATCGGCGCCGCGCGGTCGGCTGCCGGCATGTGCAGGACCCTGGCCCTTGATCCTCTACGAGTACCCCTTCCACGAGAGCATCCGCACGATGCTCCGCCTCGAACACCTGTTCGATCGGCTGGCCCAGCTGATCGGCCGCGAGGCGCCGGTGGACCACCATTTCGCGCTCGCCACGATCTTCGAGATCATGGACGTCGCGTCGCGCGCCGACCTGAAGTCCGACCTGCTCAAGGAGCTCGAGCGCCACAAGGCGCAGTACGCCGGTTTCCGCGGCAACCCGTCGATCTCCGAGGCCGCGCTGGACCAGGTGATCGCGCGCATCGACCATGCCTTCAACGGCCTGAACCAGCTGCCCGGCAAGGCCGGCGCGGCGCTCACCGGCAACGAATGGCTGATGAGCATCCGCAGCCGCATCAGCATCCCCGGTGGCACCTGCGAGTTCGACCTGCCGGCCTACTACGCCTGGCAGAAGCACGAGCCGGCCCGGCGCCGCGCCGACCTGCTGCACTGGTCGGCCTCTCTTATGCCGCTGGCCGAGGCGCTGTCGGTGCTGCTGGGCCTGCTGCGTGATTCGGGCGTGCCGCACAAGGTGGTCGCACCGGGCGGGCAGTACCAGCAGAGCCTGCCGGCCGGGCGCGTCTACCAGCTGCTGCGCGTGCGCCTGCCCGATGCCAACGGGCCGATCCCGGAGATCAGCGGCCACCGTCTGATGGTCTCCATCCGCCTGATGAAGCAGGACGGCGAGGGTCGCCTGAAGCCGAGCGGCGAGGACACGAGCTTCGAGCTCACGCTGTGCACATGAGCGGCACTCGCCCGCCCCGCCGCACGGTCGCCTGCCCGGGCTGCGGCGGCCCGAGCGTCTACGCGCCGGAGAACCCGTGGCGACCGTTCTGCAGCGAGCGCTGCAAGAACCACGACTTCGGCGCCTGGGCCAGCGAGCAGTACCGCGTCGCCGCCAAGCCGGAGCGCGACGAGGACGACGCCGAGCCGCCGCCGGACGCGCCGCACTGAGCCGTCGGCTGCGCGCTACTCCAGCGAGGCCAGCAGCGCGGCCAGTTCCGGATCCATCTCGGTGCTCTCCTCGGCCGGCGTCTCGCCGGCCGCGGCCTCCTCGCCCGACGTCGACGTGTCGTCGCCGCCCAGGCTGGCAAGCAGGTCGTCCAGGCTGCTGTCGCCGCTCTCGCCCGCGTCGGCGGACGAGCCCTCGTCGCCGGCCAGCGCCATGTCGGCGTCGCTCGACACCTCGCTGCTCGCATCGGCCGGTGCGGCGGCGGCCTCACGCTCCTTGCGGCTGCCGATCGCCATGCTGACGCCCACGCGTGGCGCCGGCTTCGCGCTGGTGGCCAGCGCGATCGCCTGGCCCGACACCGCATCGATGCCCGAGACGCGCACCTCCGGCTGGCCCTTGTGCGCCATCAGCGCGGTCAGGCCGACCTGGCGCAGCCGCGCCGCGGCCTCGGCGTTGAGCAGCCGGTCGGTGCAGGGCAGCGCGATCTGGTCGCCGTCGGCATCGACGTAGTAGTGGAACGGCAGGTCGCCGATGCCCAGCGACTTGCCGCTCGGCGCGGCCAGCAGGCAAGCCGCGATGATGGCCGGGTGACCCCACAGCATGCCGCGCAGGCCGTCGGCATCGCTGAACTCCTCGAACGCGAAGGCGCTGATCGGGTCGCTGCGCTTGCCGTACGGGTGGCGCAGCATGAAACGCGGCGCCATCAACGAGAGGTAGGGGCCCTCGGGCAGGTCGCGCAGTTCTCGCAGCGCCTGCGCCACCAGGGGGTGCGGCGGCCTCTTCGCGCTCATGAACTCGTCGCAGGCCATTCCGGTGACGAAGGGCGCCCCGGCCTTGGCCGCGATCTTGGCCATGCGGCCGAGCAGCTCGGCGTGCGGCGGCGTGGCCTCGAACTGGTAGAGCCCGCAGATCAGCGACACGCCGCCGTTTTTCTCCTGGCCGGGCTTGTCGACCAGCATCGCGTACAGGCCGGTCTCGCTCAGGTCGTCGCTGCCGCTCAAGTCGGCGGCGAACTCCTCGGCCGACACATCCACCAGCAACACCTGCAGCATCGGCCCGGTCTCGATGCGCCGCAGCAGCATGTCCATGCCGCGCCAGAGTGACTCGAGGTTCTGGAACTCGGGCTGATGCAACACCGCGCGCATCGCGTCCGACAGGGCCTGGTCGACGGTGGCCACCAGCGCGTCCTTCTTCGGGTCGGGCGCCTTGACGACGAAGGGGCCGACGATGCGCCTGAGCAGCGCATCGATCGGCGCATCGGTGTCGAGTTCGGGCGCGCTGCCCACCAGGCGCGCGAAGTCGCTCAGCTTCGCGTTGGCGGCCGGCGCGCCGCTGCGCGAGCGGCGCTTGCGGCTGCGCGAGACCCGGCTGCCGCCGGCCCACGACTGCACCTCGGCCGCCGCCTTGGCAAACGTCGAGGTGTTGTTCAGCCGCTTGCGCAGGTCCGCCAGCGCGCGGAACACCTCGAGCTCGCGGTACAGCTGGTCGGGGTGGAAGGCGTCGAGCTCGCCGAACTCCAGCGCCACGCCGGCACCGCCATCGCCGATCGGCAGCGTCAGGCTGACCGACAGCCGCGCCAGCGTGTCCTCGAGGTTGTCGAACTCGACCGGGATCATCTTGCGCCGCGCCAGCTCCGCACCGGTGTCGAGCCGGCCGGCGGCGGCGCCGGCGCTGAAGTCGCCCAGCACCGCGATGCGCACCGGACGCTTGGCCGCCCACTCGGGCGCTGCGGTGTCGAGCGATCCGAAATTCGGGCTCCAGTCGTCGGACATGCTCACTCCTTCAGGGAATCTGCTGGGACGAGAACAGCGCGGCACCGTAGCGGTCGACGCAGTCGCCGCTGCACACCGGCTTGCCGAGGAACAGAGGCGCGGCCCCGCCCTGCGCCCGCGCCGCCTCCGCGACGGCCTCGGCACTGGCCATGCCGAAACCGTCCTGCACCTTCAGGCCGATGGCGCCGAAGTCGCGCGGGTACGCCGACACGATGGCGATGAAATGGTCGGTGCCGGCCGGCCCGCTGGCCTTCATCGCCCAGCTCGACTGCGGCGGCGGCAGCGTGATCGTCTGTCCGGCGCGCAGCTTGTTGTTGCGCGAGGCGGCGTTCGGGAACACCTGCACCAGCACGCCGTCGGAGCCGTGCAGGAAGACGTACAGGTGCCCCTCGCGGGTCGACTTGACGGTGAACGAGAGGTAGTCGCGGTCGATGCGGAACTGCGGCTTCGCGGTCGCCGCCTCGACGCCGAAATCGGCCGACTGGCCGGCCGCCACACGCTCGAAGTCCTGCAGCGGGTCGAAGCGCGCCTCGATGGCCGCGGGCGGCGGCGGCGGCGGCGCCGGCTCGGCCACCGGGGCAGGCGGCGGCGCGGTGGCCACGGCGGCGCTGGCGGGTTCGGGCGCGGGCGGGGCCGGCGCCGCGGCACCGGGTGCCGGCGCGGGCGCGTCGCGCCCGAGCAGTGCGTAGCCCACGCCGCCCGCCAGCACGAGTGCGACGAGGCCGGCCACGGCCACCATCGCGCCCTTCTTCGCCGGCGCCGACGGCGCGGCCGCGGCAGCGGTCGCGGCCGGTGCCGGGCGGGCCGGAGCCGGCGCCGGCGCCGGGCGCGGCGCCGGGGCCATCGTGTCCAGCCCGAGGTCGTGGCGCAGTTCCTCGATGCTCTGGGTGCGTTCCTCCGGCTTGACGATCAGCGCGCGGTCGATCGCGGCGGTGAACTTCGGGCTGTAGCGGCCCTGCGCGAGCTGGCTCAGCGGCTCGTAGTTGTCGTTCATCAGCCGGCCCACCGAGGGCGGCGGCGTCTTGCCGACGATCGCGTAGTAGACGACGGCCGCCAGCGCGTACACGTCGGTCCACGGGCCCTGCTTCATGCCCGGCACCTCGGCGTACTGCTCGACCGGCGCGTAGCCGGGTTTCAGGATCACCGTCAGCGCCTGCGTCATGTCGCCGATCACGCGGCGCGCGGCACCGAAGTCGAGCAGCAGCGGCCGGCCGGTGCCCTTGAGCAGCATCACGTTGTCGGGCGCGATGTCGCGGTGGTAGCACTGGTCGGCGTGGATCACCAGCAGCGCCTCGGTCAGCGGGCCCAGCAGGTCGAGCAACCAGGCCTCGTTGGGCGGCGCGCCCATCTCCTTGAGCTTCTGCTTGAGCGTCACGCCCTCGTAGTACGGCATCACCATGTAGGCGGTGCCGTTGGCCTCCCAGAAGCGGTAGACCTTGACCAGCGACGGGTGGTCGAACGAGGCCAGCAGCCGGGCCTCGTTGACGAAGCTCTTCAGGCCGGCGTCGAAGGTCTCGGCGTAGCGCTCCGCCTTGACCGACACCTCCAGCGGCCCGGTGCGCGCGGCCAGCGCGGAGGGCATGTACTCCTTCAGCGCCACGCGGCGCTGCAGCGAATGGTCGCGCGCCAGGTAGACGATGCCGAAGCCGCCCTCGCCGATCAGCTCGGTGATCTCGAACTCGCCGAGGAAGGTGCCGACCGGCAGCTGGTTGCCCGAGTCCTTGCGCGGCGCCGGGCTCGCCGGCGGCTTGGGCGCCGGCGGCGGGCGGATCAGCGTGGCCTCCGAGTCGGGCGGCGGGTCCACCACGCGCGCCTGCGGCTTGGTGACGGTGCGTTCGGGTTGATCGTCCTTGTCCATCGGGTCAGAGCAGCAGGCCATCCACCGGTGCGCTGCCGCCCTCGGCGGCAGCCAGCATGCGGATGAACTGCCCGGTGTCGGGCAGCCCGCGCCGCACCAGCAGTTGCGGCGCGCCCGGATTGTCCGCCAACCAGAACGACAGCCCGCGCGCCACCGGCAGCGAGCGTGGGGCATCGGCCAGCGCGTCCCACAGCAGCGTGGCGAGGTCGGCGCGACGGCGCAGCGCGCGGATGTCGACGAACGCGCCGCCGCCTGCGATCGCCTCGGCGAGCAGACGCGCCTCGTGCGATGGCTCGGGCGGAACCACCGGCGGCGGCAGCGCGGCCAGCGCGCCGTCGAGCGTGTCGATGTCCCAGTCCTCGTGCAGTGCGTCGACCGCCACGTCCTCCAGGCGCTGCAGCCAGCCGAGCAGGCCCTCGAGCTGCGGCGCCGAATGGGGCAGCTCGTCGAGCCGGCGCAGCACCGTGAGCGGGAAGTAGCGCCCGACCTTGTCGACCGAGGGCATCAGCACACCGGCCAGCGCCGCCGCCTCGTGCTCGAACACGCCGGGCATCAGCACGAAGCGCCACACCGGGCTGGCCAGGTAGGCCTGGAGCCAGCCCTCGCCGAGCTGCTCGCGCTGCGCCGCCAGGCCGCTGCCGAGCCAGTGGTCCCAGGGTTCGATGAACGCGGCCTCGAGCCGGCGCGAGGCGAAGTCGCCGAGCGTCGGCAGCTTGCCGTACCAGCCCGGGACCGTCGCGCCGGCGTCCATCGTCAGAGCGAGCCGGGGCAGCGGAACTGCTGCACTTCCCGGAGCCGGAACGGATTGAACGCGCTGCCGGCGATCACCTCGAGCCGCGCCAGCCGGCCGTCCAGGTTCATCACGACGATGAAGCGTTCGGGTTGCGCCGTCGGCTGCACCTCGAATCGGTCGAACAGGCGGAACAGCGCCCACGGGCCGTCGAAGGTCATCGGCGTGCCCGCCGGCGTGGTGCCGAGCTTGATCTGCGAGGCCACCCGCGTGCTCGGCCAGCTCACGGTGATCGGCGTGCTGCTGCCGGCCACGAACTTCTGCACCTGGCCATCGATGTCGAGCGTGATCTCCTTCAGGCCCTCGCCCATCTCGAGCGCACGGATGTCGACCTTGAACGAAGGCTGGCGCCCACCGCTGCGGAAGAACACCTCGCGGATGCGTGCGGCGCGCTGGAAGTCCGCCAGCGCCGCCGGGCTGGTTCGGCGCGTGCCGTCCGCGGTGGGCTTGAACGACCACGGGTTGGTGCCGGTGTCCACCAGCGGCGCGAGCTTGGCGCGGAAGAACTCGTCGAGCTGGCCGCCGGGGCTGAACAGCTGCGCGAAGTCGTCCGGCAGCACGTCGGCCTTGGCACTCGGCGTGAACGGGTAGCGGCCGGTGATCATGCGGTTGCAGGCGTCGGCGATCGGCTTCAGGTCGCTGGTCGCCGCCTGCGCCTCGACCGTGCGGCCCGTGGCCGCCGCATTCCCCGCCAGCGCCTCGAGTGCGAGGCGGATCGGCTCGGGCTGCTGACCGGCCGCGGCGCGCACGCGGTCGGCGCCGCCGGCCGGCGGCGGTGCGGACTTGCTCTTCTGCGCCGCGTCCACCGCGGCGAGCTGCGCGTAGACCTCGTCGAACAGCTTCTGCGTCTCGGCGATCGGCGGTGGGTTGCCCTTGAAGAGCCGGTGGATGTACTCGAAGTGCTCGTCGACCATCGCCTCGAGCGGTGCACCGGTGTTGGCGTCGATCGGCACGTTGACCTTGCCGGCCAGCGCCGCGGCCTCGCGCTTGGCCAGCGAGAGCTTCTGCTCGAGCGCCGCGAGCGCGCCGATCTGCGACGGCGTGCCGCTGCCGGCGCCCTCCTTGGGCGGTTCGACCAGCGTGGTCTCGCGCGACACGCCGCGCAGGAACTTGACCAGCGGCGAATCGACCCCGGCCAGGGTGCGCGCCACGGCCAGGCTCTGCTCCAGGTTGCCCAGCCGCACCACGCGCACGTCGGCGATGTACTGGTCCCAGACCTTGATGTACTCCTCGAAGTACAGGCGCCGCACGCGGTTGGTCAGCTCGGGGTTGGCCTTGACCGCGCTGACCGCCCCGGCCGCGGCGCCGGTCCCCGCGCCGGTGGGCCGCACGCCGAGCACCCATTCCTGCTCGGAGGCGAGCTGGCGCGTCGCCCGCTCGACCGATTTCTCGAAGGCCTGGCGGTAGCCCTCGCGCGTGAACAGGCCCGGGATGCCCTGCGTCAGCGGCGCGCCGCTGGCGCGCGTCAGCACGTTCAGCGCGGCCGGGCCGCCCTCGTTGGCGGCGCTGAAGGGCGGCAGGTCGGCGCCGACCTGGGTGCGCTTGAGGCGGCTGAACACCCGGTACTCGAGCGGGAAGGCCACCAGCATCTCGCGCACCGAGGCGACCAGCGACTTGTCCATCGCCACGCGCGGCGGCGGCGCGCCGCGCTCGATCAGCGCATCCAGGTGTGCCGCCAGCGCCTCGCGCTGCTGCGAGCTGAGGCTGCGCTCGTACACCGCATCCCAGTCCACGCCGACCCAGGCCTTGAACGACTCGGCGTCGAACTGCTCGGGCGTGTAGAGCATCAGGTAGTGCTTCAGGCTCTCGTAGGCCTGCTCGAGGTTGTCGCGGTTGGCGGTGCGCAGCCGCTCCTCGAGCCGGCGCGTGACGCGCGGCAGCAGCGCAGTCTCGAGCAGGTGGCGGTAGCCGAGCTGCGCGCCGGCGTCGAGCTTGTCGCCCTGGTACAGGCCGAAGGTCATCGACCAGGGCGGCTCGTCGATCGGAAAGTCGGACGGCCTGGGCGCGTCGCGCACCGCCAGCAGCACGTCGGGCAGCGGCGAGACGTCGCCCGAGGCGGCCGGCGGCAGGCTGTCGACCGCCTTGCGCACCTCCGGCACACGCGCCTCGATCTGCGCGATGTAGCCCTTGTTGCGCATGTAGCTGAGCGCCCAGCCGGCCAGCAGCGCCACGGACACCAGCCCGGTCAGCGCGAAGCCCGCCAGCCGCAGCCGGCCGCGGCGCCGCTCCATCGCCAGGTTCTCGCCCACCAGCCCCTGCTCGTTGAACACCACGTCCTTGAGCAGGCGGTGCAGGAAGAAGCTCTTGCCGCCGCGCGCCGGCGCGATCGAGGCCAGCTTGCGCTCCACGCCGAAGGTGCGCGCCAGCGTGCCGAGCACGCGGTCGATCGGCGTGCCCTCCTGCGTGCCGCTGGTGAAGTAGACGCCGCGCAGCAGCGGGCGCTCTTCCAGGCTGCCGCCGGCACTGAACACCTGCTCGAGGAAGCCGCCGAGCAGCCCCTTCACGCCGACGAACTGCTGCGGGAAGTTGAAGATCGCGGCGCGCCTGAGCACGTCGGTCTCCGCGTCCATGCGGTCGGTGACGCGGTCGCGCACCCGCTTCTCGAGCGCGGCGAACTCGCTGGCGAAGCTCGCCAGCGGGTCCTCGGCGGATTGCGGCGAATAGGCGAAGGTGAAGCCCCAGACCTGGTTGCGCTCCTCGCGCCCGAGGTCGCCGAAGAACTCGTTGAAGCCGGCGATCAGGTCGGCCTTGGTGACCAGCACGTAGACCGGCGCCTTGACGCCGAGCTTCTCGGTCAGCTCCTGCATGCGCGCGCGCAGCTTCGCGGCGTGCTCCTTGCGTTCGTTCGGGTTCTGCTGCAGCAGGTCCTGGATGTTGACGGTCAGCAGCACGCCGTTGATCGGCCGGCGCGGGCGCGACTTGCGCAGCAGCGCGAGGAAGCCGTCCCAGGCGGCGGCGTCGGTCGCGCTGTCGGACTCCTGCGTGGTGTAGCGCCCGGCGGTGTCGATCAGGATCGCCTCGTCGGTGAACCACCAGTCGCAGTTGCGCGTGCCGCCGACGCCGCGCACGCCGCCAGCGCCCATCTTCTCGGCCAGCGGGAACGTGAGCCCGGCATTCAGCAGCGCGGTCGTCTTGCCCGAGCCCGGCGCGCCGATGAAGATGTACCAGGGCAGCTCGTACAGGTAGGCGCCGCCCTTGAAGATCGAGCGCGATCCCGAGGGTGCCTTCTTCAGCACCTCGAGCGCCTGCGTGAAGCGCTCGTTGAGCGTGCCGAGTTCGCGATCCGCCGCGCTCGGCCCCTTGGCCATGCCGTTGACCAGCGCGGCGTTGGTGCGCTTGCGCTTGACGCGGGCCCACACCAGCTTGAACAGCAGGCTGCCCAGCAGCAGCCCGACGACCACCAGCCGTACCCACAGCGGCTCGAGCGGGCGGAAGCTGCCCACCGCGATCAGCGGGCCGCCGAACCAGAACAGCAGCGCCAGCGTGAGCGTGCCGAGCACGCCGTAGACCGCCGGGCTGAACAGGAAGGCGAACACGCGTCCCATCACGCGCCCCCCTGGGCCAGGAACAGGGTGATCTCGACGCGCCGGTTCTGCGCGCGACCGGCCGGCGTGCCGTTGTCGGCCACCGCCTCGGCATCGGCGCGGCCCTCGGCACGCAGGCGTTCGGGCTTGAGCGTCGCGGCGAGCACGGTCTTCACGGCGATGGCGCGGTCCTGCGAGAGATGCCAGTTGGAGGGATAGCGCACCGAGCGGATCGGCACGTTGTCGGTGTGGCCGGTGATCAGCACCGTGCCGGGCATGGCCTGCAGCGCGCCGGAGATGCGGGCGAGCAGCGGCAGCACGCGGTCGGACACCACCGCGCTGCCCGGCTCGAAGAAGCCGTCACCGCGGATCACGACGATCGAGCGGTCGGCCAGGTCGCGCACGGCCACCTGGCCGGCGTCGATGTCGGGCTTGAGCAGGTTGGCCAGGCGCGGCGGGGCCGGCGGCGCGGGCGGTGGCGGCGCCGCCACCGGCGCGGCCTTCACGTCCAGCGAGCGCAGCGCGGCGAACACGTCGTCGGACACACCGTTGATCGAGAAACGCAGGCCCACGTACACCAGCAGCAGCAGCAGCGCGGTGGCCGACATCACCACCCACATCGGCACGCCGCTGCCGAGCCTGGCCACACGTGCCGGCACGCCCTCCCAGCGCGGCGAGAGCGCCTTGTCGGGCGTCTGCGGGCGCTGCTGCTTGAGCAGCTGCGCGAGCCGCGTGCGCACGCTCTCGAGCTGCGCCTTGCCGTCGTTGACGACGCGGTAGCGGCCTTCGAATCCGAACGACAGCACGACGTACAGCAGCTCGAGCAGGTTGCGGTTCGCCCCCACGTTCTCGGCCAGCTTGGACATCAGCTGGAAGATCTTCTCGCCGCCCCAGGTCTCGTTGTGGAACTGCACCAGCAGGCTCTGGTTGGCCCACACGCCCGAGCCGCCCCAGGGCGTGCTGGCGGCCGATTCGTCGAGCAGCGTGCACAGGATGTAGCGCCCGGCGATCACCTGCTCGTTGGGCAGGCCCTCGGCACGCGCCTGCGCCTCGAACTTGCGGATGCCGTCGGCGAGCGCGTCCTTCAGGCCGGCCGGGTTCGGGTGCTGCAGCATGTGGCGGATGCGCGGCGCGGCCGACAGCAGCGGCGACGCGGCGGCCACCAGCGGATTCAGGTTGGCCGTCATCAGCGCGTCGATCGACAGCGGCGCTTCCTTGCCGCCGCCCACCGGTGCGGCCGCCATGCCGCCGGCCGGCACGCCCCCGCCCGGCGCACCGCCGGCCGGGGCCGCGCCACCGGGCCGTGCCGGCCGCCCGGCGCCGGGCTTGATGACGGTGCGGTCCGACTCGAAGGCCGAGAACGGATCGTTGGGGTCCTTGCCGGGGGTGCTCATGTCGGTGTGCGCGGTGTGCGTGCGTCAGCGGCTCAGGCGCGGATGGCCCAGAACTCCAGCTCGAGCCCGGGGAATTCGCCGGCGATGTGCATGGCCAGCCCGCCCGAGGTTTCGAGCTGCTTCCACAGGTCGTTGTTGCGCGTCTCCAGCTCGAAGTAGTTGAAGCCCGCGTGGTACGGGATCTGGCGCGGCGCCACCGGCAGCGGCCGCAGCGGCACGCCGGGCAGCTGCAGGTTGACCAAGTCGCGGATGCGTTCGACCGGGCCGATCTTGACCTGCGTCGGGAAGCGCGCGCGCAGCGCCTCGCCGGGCAGTTGTGCAGCCACCGCGAGCACGAAGTTGGCGTGGCGCTGCAGGTCGACGTCGGGGATCACGGCGACGCGGATGCCGTACTTGCGGTCCTGCAGCTCGATCGGGATCGCGGTCTGCTCCATCACCATCGAGAGTGACTGGCGCAGGTCCTCGATCACCGGGCGGAAGCAGCGCTGCAGGTCGTCGTGAAGGTAGGCCGGGAAGGCCGGCGGGCGGCGCTTGTCGCGGTAGGTGGCCAGGTTGCCGGCCAGGCCGAGGCAGGCCGCGTAGAAATCGTGCGGGTGCAGCACCGAGCGCTGCTGCAGGTCCAGGAACGTCGGCTCGGCGCGGTTCACGGCCTCGAGCAGCAGGAAGTCGGCGATCTCGGCCACGCCGCCGCGGCCGGGCTGCGCGATGCGTGCGGCCAGCGCCTCGCCGCGCTGGTGCAGCAGACCGCACAGCTCGCGCAGCCAGCCGTCGAGGATGGCGTGGCCCTGCGCATGCAGCATCGGCGGCACGTAGTTCGCGTCCAGCACCAGCTTGTTGTCGGCGCGCCGCTCGACCACGCGCGCCACGCCCACGGTCGCGAAGCCCTCGCCGGCATCACGCTCGAGCATCAGGCGCAGCTGCAGCCGGCCGACCTGCACCGAGGCGTTGCGGTCGAGGTTGCTGTTGCTGTCGCCGATGCCGACCTCGGCCACCTGGTAGCGTGTGCCCATCGAGCCGGCGGCCTGCTCGGCATCGGTCTCGACGATGCCCGGGCGCTGCAGCGGCACCGCCAGCACGACACGCTCGTTGCGCACGTCGGCCTTGACGTCGAGCGCGGCGGGCGCCGCGTCGTTGCAGGGAATCGAGAAGGCGGTGCCGTCGGGCAGCAGGCCCTGCGCCGAGCTGAGCGCGAGCTTGCCGAGCGCGAGCGCGGCGTCGTCGATGGCCAGGCTGGTGAAGCCCCAGGGGTATCCGACGAGAGCGGCCAGACGCTGGCGCAGCTGGTACTCGAGGTAGCGGTCGTGCTGCTGGAAGTGCTGCGGCTGGAGGAACATGCCCTCCGTCCAAACCACCTTGTTCGTCCAGGTCATGGGTATGCGTGTTTTGTGGAGGTCGCCGCCGCCGGCCGCCAGCGAAAACGAGCGCACAATGTACTTCACCGGCCCGGCCTTGGGGCGGGCATCGTCCCCCCTGCGGCCGGGCCCCCGGTTTGATGTGTGGCGGGGTGTCCGTGGCGCGGAAGGCAGCCACTATCATCGGCCCCATCCCCGACTGGAGACCGTCCATGAAGCCCACCGCTCCCCTGCGTTCGCTGCTCATCGCCCTGGCCGCGCTCGGCGGCGCGGCGACGGCCTTTGCCCAGACCGCGGCGGTCGACGTGGGCTCGCAGGTGCCCGAGGCCGCGGCCGTCAAGGAGGGCCTGTTCCCCGAGGACGCCTGCAAGGAGCTCGAGGCGAACGGCTTCAAGTGCATGGGCTTCAAGCCGGCGGTGCGCTACTCGCTGCCGGCATCGAACTTCCGCATCGGCTCGGCCGAGCTGCCCGAGCTGCTGAAGAAGCAGCTCGACGTGTTCGCCGAGGTGCTCAAGGGCAAGCAGGGCAGCGGCCGCCAGGTGCGCGTGGTCGGCCATGCGGATGCCTCCGGCACGCCCGAGGGCAACCAGGCCCTCTCGGTGCGGCGCGCCGAGGCCGTCAAGGCCTACCTGGTCGGCAAGGGCGTGGACGGCAGCATGCTGCTCGTCTCCGGCGCCGGCGACAAGGAACTGAAGAACCCGGCCCAGCCGCTCGCGGCGGAGAACCGGCGCGTGGAGATCGGGCGCCAGAACGCGCCCTGAGACTCTCGCTCCGACGCGCCTCGACCCGCGCGGGGCGCGACGCCCTCAGGGGATGTCGTGCGTGGTCTGGCCGGGGTTGCTGACCTCGATCACCCCGGCCCAGATGCACATCAGCTTGGAGCTGTCGTTGAGCGCCGGCAGGTTGGCGATCAGCACCGTCGGCGAGCCCGGCACCCAGGGCGCGGGCGTGGCCGGCACGCAGGGCATCGGTGTCAGCGTGCCCATGGCGGCCGCGGTGGCCGCGGCGACGGTCGGGTTGGCCGGGCTCTTGCACATCCCGAACGGCATGATGTTGGTCATCGGGATGTTGTCCATGATGTTGGCCGCCGGCACGTTGGAGGTCATCACCCGGTTCTTCGGCAGCACCACCAGCGAACTCGGCGCCATGCCCATGCTGCACTTGAGCATCGCGCCCATGCAGACCTGCTTGCCCATCGCCGCTTCTCCTTCGCCCGTCAGTCCGCGTGCTCGCCGACCCACACGGTCAGCGCGCTGAAGTTGTCGTGCCGCGGCTTGTGCGCCGCCCCGGCCAGCACGCGCCGCTCGAGCTCCTGCAGCCAGGCCTGTCCGCTGGCCGCGGCCGCCAGCGAGGCCTCCATCTGCGTGTCGTCGACGTACTCCCACACACCGTCGGTGCACAGCAGGAACACGTCGCCGGGCGCGAGCTGCCAGGGTTCGGCCGAGACGCTGACCTGCAGGTCCTCCTCGCCGACGCCGAGTGCCGACAGCAGCTCGCTGCGCTGCGGGTGGCTGCGCATCTTGTCCTCGGTCAGCATGCCGCCGTCGACCAGCGACTGCACCACGCTGTGGTCGCGCGTGCGCAGCGTCATGCGGCCGCGCCGGAAGGCGTACAGGCGCGAGTCGCCGCAGTGGCCCCAGGCCGCGGTGCGGCGCTCGAGGTCGACGAACATCGCCACCACCGTGCTGTGCATGTTGCGCTGCTTCACGTCGTCGGCGCGGTGCTCGATGATCGTGCGGTCGGCGTCGACGATCATCGCGCGGATCGCCTCCGGCGAGCCGACCGGGTTGGCCGCATAGGTGGTGATGATGTGCTCGACGGCGAGCTTGGACGCCTTGTCGCCGCCGCCGTGGCCGCCGGCGCCGTCGGCCACCACGCAGCACAGGTGCGTGTCGGAGTGCCAGTGCCCGCAGGCATCCTCGTTGTAGTTGCGCCCGCCGCGGCGCGACTGGATCGCGAGTTCGATCTGAAGCCCCATCAGCGGCCCTTCGAAAGCTGGTCGATGTGCGCCTCGTAGGCGCGCAGGAATTCCTTGCCGAACAGCTCGTGGAAATCGTCCGAGGCCTCGGCCGAGATCTGCCCGTACAGCTCGGTGAACACGTCCCACATGCGCGCCTTGCGCGCCGCCGGCAGCACGCTGGCCAGCACCGACTTCTGCGTCAGCTTACTCTCCAGCACCGCCGGGTCGAAGCGCTTGAGCACGCCCTCGAGCGCGGCACGCATGCCGGCCACGAAGGCGAACTGGTGCGCGCGCAGGTCGTCGTAGGCCTCGCGCATGGCGCGCTCGGGCGGCAGGAAACCACGCTGCGGCGGGCTCAGCAGGTGGCCGAGTGCGACCTCGACGGTGGGCGAGAACTTCAGCGGGTTGTTCTCCTTGGCGACGATCATCGTCACCTCGGCGCGGATCTCGCGCTTGAGCGCGGCGCGCGCGACCAGCAGGTCCACCGTGCCGCGCGCCGACTCGTGCACGAGCTGGCCGAGCAGACGCATGAACTCGGGCGTCAGCGAGTCCAGCGGCAGCTGGGGCATGCCCAGGCCCTCGCGCAGCGCCGCGATCAGCGCGGCGTTGTCGCCGGCCGCCGCCCCTCTGGCCGCCGGCGCTGCCGGGGCCGCCGGGGCCGCTGCGGTGGCAGGCACCGGCGCGGCCTTGGGCCGCACGGTGATCATGGTCGGCGGGTCGACCGGGGCCACGGGGGCGGCCGGTGCGCTGCCGAGGCCGAGGTCGAACAAGGCATCGTCGGGCAGGGCCGCGGCCGGCCCCGCGGGCGCGGCCGGCAGCGGCGGCACCAGCGGCGCAGCCGCAGGCGCGCGCGGGCGTGGGCGGATCACGGTGTGGCTGTCGCCGGAGGGGTCCTCCCAGGACAGCACCGCGCCCTTGATCGACGGCGCGCCGCGCGGCGCGGCCGGCGGCACCTCGGGGATGGCCGGGATCGCCGGCGCCGCCGCGGGCCGCGGCGGTGACGGTGGCGCGAGGAACGGCGCGTGCAGCTCGGAGCCGGCGTCGGACTTGGCGGTCGCGGTGCCGCGCGTCAGGCTGTTCAGCGACTGCATCGGGTCCGCATGGGCCGCCATGTTCGGCTGGGCGGCGGCCTGCCCGAACACCCCGCCGGCCAGCGGGTCGACGCTGGCCGGGGCGCCGCCGCCGAGGCCGAACAGGTTGTCGAGCGAGTCGGCCGCGGCCGGCGCCTGCCCGGGCAGATCGGGGATCAGCGGCGCGGCCTTGGGCGAGGCCACGTCCAGGCCGAAGCCGGGTCCCTGGCCGAGCGAACGCGCGAAGTCGGCCGGCTTCGCACTCGCCGGCTCGGGCGCGAACGGGTCCCAGTCGTCAGGGATGCCGCCGGCCGTCGGTGCGGCGGGCAGCGGCTGGGCGGTCACCGGGACCGCGGTCAGCGGCCGCACCGCCGGCGTCGTCTCGGGCACGCCGAAGGCGGCCAGCGGGTCCAGGCTCGCGGCCGCGGGCCGCGGCGCGGCGGGGCTGGCGAGCCCGCCGAAATCGGCGAACGGATCGGCCGCGGCCGCGCCGCCGGCGCCGCCGAGCTCGACCCGCAGCACGTAGCCGCCGATCTGCACCTGTTCGCCGCCGGACAACGGTGCCTCCTGGCCGTTGCCGAGCTGCCGGCCGTTGACGCTGATCGGGTTGCTGCCGCGGTCGACGATCGCGTAGCGCCCGGCGCGGAACACGATCTGCGCATGCACGCGCGAGATGGTGCGCTCGGGGTCGGGCAGCACGAGCTGGTTGGTGTCGGCCCGGCCGATGTTGCCGCCGAGTTCGTCGAACTGCGCCGCGAGCGGCGCCGCCAGCGGCGCGCCGTTGTAGGTGGCGACGGTGAGGGTGATCACGGGTTCATTCCTTCGCTCGGTCGGGGCCCGCTCAGCGCAGCACGTAGATCTTGCCTTCGACCATCGCCAGCCGGATCGGCCAGGACTGGTTGCCGATGGAGGCGTCGTCATTCTGCGTGTGCAGCACGGGGGCGCCAAGGGGGTCCAGGCATTCGATCAGACGCCCGTCGGCCACCGGCCGCAGCAGCGTGGTCTCGGCCTGCGGCGGCACGATCTTCAGCGCCTTGCGCTCGAACAGGCCCTGCAGGTGCGCGCGGAATCGCTGCATCGCGTCGGCCGCGGAGGACTGGTAGGCCAGCGCGATCTCCTCGAAGCGCAGCCGCGCGGCCGCCAGCAGCGGCTCCGGGTTGCCGCGCCCGAGTTCGACGGCCAGGCCCTGCAGGAACTCGACGATCTGCCGCTGCGTCACCGGGTTGACCGGCACCGGCGGCGCATCCAGCCAGCGCCAGCGCGGGAAGCTGACCGGCAGGTCGAGCTCGAGCTCGCGGCCGACCGGCGCCTCGTAGGCCTGGCCCTCCTCGACGGCCCAGTCGACGCTGCCCAGCACACGTGCGGCCGGGTCGCCGGCCGATTGCCCGGCACGTGCCAGCACCAGCCGGGCCCGCGCCCAGGTCGGCCCCACCGCCACGCGCGGCTGCGCGCCAACGGCCAGGCCGGTGGCGGGCAGGCCGGCACGCAGCCCGAGCCGGTTGCGCCCGGCCACGATGAACTCGTGCACCGCCAGGCAGGCGCGCCCACCGGCGGTCGGCAGCGCCACCACCGGCAGGCCGTTGACCAGCGCCTCGACGGCGCAGCCGGCGCTTTCGAGCTGGAGCAGCATCAGGCGGTCCATCATGCCGCTCGCCGGGCCGCCCCAAGGGCGGCATGCGCCCCCAGGGCCACGAAGGGGCTCCTTCGTGGCCCTGGGGGCCGAGGAGCGGCACAGCCGCGAGCGTGGGGGCCGTCAGTCACCCGGCACTCCAGTCCACCAGCGGCATGGCACCCAGCAGCGTGCGCTGCGTGCGGTTCGTGCCGAGCAGCGGGTCGACGCAGGCCAGCGCCACCTGTGCCGGCTCGACCGTCATGCCGAAATGCCACTGCAGGCCCTTGCCGTCCGGGCGCGGGCGCAGGCCGCATTCGCCGGCCAGCGCACCGAGCAGGGCGTCGGGCTGCGGCACGGCCTGCAGCATCGCGATGCCGCCGCCGGCCAGCGGCTCGACGTCGAGCGTGAAGGGGAAGCGCCAGGCCCGCTTGACCGCCGCCAGGCCATGGCCCTCCTCGGCCTCGTCACCGAGCTGCGCCACGTCCAGGCGCAGTTCGCTGCGGCCCTTGCAGGCGAGCACGATGCGGGCCCGCGCGCCTTCTTGCACCAGCTCGCCGGCGAGGCGCAGGTCGAGCGCACACGCCAGCAGGTCGACACGGCCTTCGGTGCGCATCGCCACCGCGTCGGCCGCGCTGCGGCGCCAGCCCCAGGTGAGCGCGGCCTGGCCGACCAGCGGCGAGGCCTCGACCTCCAGCCGCGGCTGCTCGACCTGGCGCGCCCAGGCGTTGAACAGCTTCTCCAGCCCGGCGCGGAACTGGCCGGGCAGCTGCGCCCAGGCACGCTGCCAGGCCGGCGCGTCGACCGGGCGGCCGTCGGCCTCGAGCTGGCAGGCCGTGGCGCCGGGCGCCTCGCCGCTGGGCGGGTTCGGCCAGCTCAGCGTCGGGAAGGCGCCGTGCCGCAGCTCGACCTTGCACTGCTGCGCCGGCACGACCCTCAAGCCGATCGAGACAGCGCCGAACGGCGCCCCCGCGTCGCGCAGCCCGCAGGAGGCGACCTGCACCTGGTGCTTCTCCGGCGCACTGCGCGCGGCGATGCCGTCGGGCCCGAGCTTCGGGTCGGTCGGCTCCGGCGGCGCGGCGTACAGCGCCAGGCTCAGGCGCGCCGCGTCGCGGCCCTTCCAGGCCAGCCGGCCCTGCGGCGAGACGTGCAGCACCTCGGGGTGCACACGCGGGTCGCACACCGCCTGCGGCGTGACACGCAGGTTCAGGCGCGCCGCCGTGCCGCCGCGCAACGGGTGGCTGGGCACCGCGAACACCGCCGGTTCGTCGGGCGCGCGGCTCCACTGCAGCGCCGGCAGGCCGAGCTTGGGCGCCGGCACGCGCTGCCACACGCCGCCAGCAAGCCGGTACTCGAGGATCTCGGCCTCGGCGACCATCAGGTCCAGCGTCGCCACGTCGCAGGCCACGATGGGCGGCGCGGCGGGCTCGTCGAGGAACACCGCCTTGGCGGCCGCCTGCGTCGCCATGCCGGACTCGACCGCGGCGAGCGCGGCGTCGAACTGAGCCACGCTCACCCGCGGCGCGCCGCCTGGCGCCGGCGCCGCCTGGTGCGCCAGCTCCTCGCGCGTGCGGTGCAGCAGCTGGTGCACCTTCAGGCCGGGCGGGCGGCGCGGATCGCCGAGGATCTCGCGCGCCCACTCGAAGCCGGGCTTGTCGGCGAACGAGGCGCCCCAGATGCACCACAGGCTGGCGAAGCGCGCCAGGTCGGCGACCGCGGCCACCTCGTGGCGGTGGGCCTGCTGCAGCGCTGCCTCCACGAAGGCCGGCCAGCGCTCCTGCAGCCGCTCGACCACGGCCGGCCAGGCCTCGGCCAGCACCGCCGCGACGGCGGCCGCATGGCGGCGCAGCAGCAGCTGCTGGAGCGTGTCGAGCTGTTCGTGACTCAGTCGCAACATCGTTCGTGCAGACTCATTGCGACGCCGCCGCCAGCAGCGGCCGCGCATCCTGCGCCAGCACGCCGTCGCGCAGCGCGAACCAGGTCCAGCCGGCCCGGCCGATCAGCACGATCTGCTGGCCGGCGCCGAACAGCTCGTCGAGCTGCGAGGGCGAGAACTCGGGCAGCAGGCGCTCGAGCAGCTCCGGGTCCCACCAGCGCCAGGGGCGTCGCTCGCCGTCGGGTGTCTGCACCTCGGAGAGGCTGCGGCAGTGCTCGCGCATCGGCAGCAGCGCGCGGCCGGACACCATCACCAGGCCGAAGCCGGGGAAGTCGCGCGGCAGCTCGCGCAGCACCCGATCGGTGAAGGGCGCCGCCGGGTCGAGCTCGACCAGGTAGGCCGCCTCGCGCGCCGCCTGCGCCGACAGCGCGCCGCGCTGCAGGCAGTCCCAGCCGGGCGACTGGGCCTGCTCGAGCAGCCCCGGCAGGCCGGGCACGACACGCCCGTCGAGCAGCGCGTGCACACGCGCACCGGCGCCGGTCCACAGCGCGGCCTTGAGCTGGTCGTACGAGTAGCCGGTGGCCATCCGTGCGTCAGGCTCCGCCGCCCGAGCCCTTGGCCTTCTCGATCGGGTCCTCGAACTGCTTGTCGTAGTCGGTGGCCTTGCCGGAGGTCAGCTCCTCCTGGTTCTTGGCCTCGGTGGGTGCCTTGGGCGCGGCCGCGGTCGCGGCCTGCGCCGAGCCGGCCGAACCGCCGCCGCCGCCGGAGTTGATCTTGACCATCGGCCCGACGATGTCCACGCCGGCCGGGCCCAGCGCGATCGACGAGCCGCCGCACACCAGCTTGATGCCGGCCGAGCCCTCGATCACCACCTCGGCGCTGCCCTTGATCTTGACGTTGATGCCCTCGGCGAGCAGGTCCGCGCCGGCCTTCAGCGAGAGCTTCTGCGCCGCCTGCTGCAGCAGGTTGTCGTCGGACTTCAGGTGCACCGCGCCGGTGGCGGCGACCTTCATGTCGCCGCCGGCCTTGACGTCGAACTTGTCCTTGATCTCCAGGCCGAAGGTCGCGTCGCCCTTGATCTGGATGTCCTTGGTGAAGGTGGCCTGCAGCGTGGCCGCGCCGGTGTAGAAGATGTCGCCGGCCACCTTGACGTGCATGTCCTTGCCGTACTCGTGCATGACGTCCTTGCCGACGTTCATGAACCAGTTCTCGCCGATCACTTCCTTGCGCGTGAGCTTGACCTTCACGGTCTCGTTCTTGAGCACCATGTCGAAGGCGTTCTCCTTGACGCTGCGGTAGAAGTCCTTCTGCGCCTGCAGCCAGACGTACTCCTTGCCCTTCGCATCCTCGAAGCGCAGCTCGTTGAACATCTCGAGCGTGCCCTCCTTGCTCGAGCGCGAGCGCCAGCCGCTGACAGTGGCGAGCTTGGGCAGCTCGTAGGCGATCGGGTTGGCGTCGTTGTAGACCGCGCCGGTGATGATCGGGCGGTCCGGATCGCCGCCGATGAAGTCGACCACCACCTCCTGTCCGACCCGCGGCACGCTCCAGAAGCCGAACGACTTGCCGGCATGCGGCTGCGCCACGCGCACGTAGCAGGAACTGTTCTGGTCCTTCTTGCCCTTGCGGTCCCAGGGGAACTGGATCTTCACGCGGCCGTGCTTGTCGGTCTCGATCTCGTTGCCCGAGGCCCCCACCACCAGCGCGGTCTGCGGCCCGTGCATCACCGGCTTGGGCGTGATGCGCTCGGGGCGGAACGGCGTGTCGTCGGCGTCGATCACCACCACGTCGGCGACGAAGCCGTCGCGCCGGCGGCTGATCGACTTCAGGTCCTCGATCGCCTCGTGATCCGCGAACTCCATGCGGTAGGTGGCCGAGACGACCAGGTACTTGCCCTCGCGCTTGGACTCGCCGCCGCCCAGCAGGCCGCCGAGCAGGCCGCCGCCGGCCTCCTTGACCTGGAAGGTGGCGCCCACCGCGATGTCGTGCGCGTTGGTGCGGCCGGTGGCCGTCTTCTGCAGCGAGAACAGCTCCTCCATCAGCACCTTGGCGCGCTGGGTGGCGGCGCTGGCGGCGGGCTGGGCGTCGGGCTTGACCTGGTCCTGCACCACGCCGGCCGGGAAGGTGTAGACCTCGCCGCTGCCGAGCTTGGCGGTGGCCTGCGTCGGCTTGGCGGACTTGGTCTGCTCGATCTGCGTCGTGCTGGCCAGGTAGTCGTAGTCGCGCACCGTCGCCTTGACCGATCGCACCTCCTCCTGCACGTGCCAGTCGGTGATGGTGTGGTTGGTCTTGAGCGAGTTGCCCCAGGTGATGGCGTCGCTGTTCTTCTTGCTCTTGTGCTTGGCCAGGTCGTCGATCAGCACCAGCGTGTGCTTGGTGTCGGTGTGCTCGAAGAAGTAGTAGATGCCGTGCTCCTCGAGCAGGCGGCTGACGAAGTCGAAGTCGCTCTCCTCGTACTGCACCACGTACTCGAGCTTGGTGTAGACCGAGGGCATCGCCAGGCGCCACTCGAAGTCGCTGCTGTAGACCTTCAGCACCTCCGAGACGATGTCCTTGACGCTCTTGTCCTGGAACACCATCGAGTTGCGGCTGCGCGTGGCGAACCACAGCCAGGGCCGCATCAGGATCGCGAAGGACTCGAAACGCCCGTGCCGCTCGCCGCGCTGCATGCGCACGATGAACGAGTTGAACTCGCGCGGCTTGCCGAACAGGTCCACCGTGACGTTGGCGCGCGTGCCGAGCAGGTCGTGCACGTCGATGTCCTCGGGGTTGCCCATCATGTCGACGTTGCCGACCACGTCGACCCGGTATTCGGGCAGCCGGCCGAGCGCCTCGCGCCCTTCCATGCGCAGCACCAGCAGCTTGTCGCTGCCGGCGGTGGTCTTGATCTTCAGTACCGCGTCCGAGCTGCTGCCCAGCAGTCCGCCCAAGGCCATGGTGTGGTCTCCCCCGGTTCAGTGTGCGCCCGCAGGCACCCGTTCAGTCGAAGGCGTAGCTGAAGTCGCCCTCGGCCACGCCGAGCCGCACCGCCTTCAGCGCGCCGCCCTCGGACGTACGGCTCAGGTACTCGATCGAGATGCGCGGCAACACCGTGTTGGTGAGGATCGCGTCGATGATGCGCCCCCCCGATTCGGCGTTGTTGCAGCGGCTGACGATCAGCCGGACCGCCTCGTCGCTGTACTCGAACGGAATCTTGTGGTTCTCGGCCACGCGCCGCTTGATGCGGTCGAGCTGCAGCCGCACGATCTTGCCCAGCATCTCGTCGGACAGCGGGTAGTACGGGATCGTCACGATGCGCCCGAGCAGCGCCGGCGGGAACACCTTCAACAGGGGTTCCTGCAGCGCCAGCGCGAGCGACTCCGGATCGGGCAGCAGCTCCGGGTCCTTGCACATGTTCATGATCAGCTCGGAGCCGGCGTTGCTGGTCAGCAGGATGATCGTGTTCTTGAAGTCGATCACCCGGCCCTCGCCGTCCTCCATCCAGCCCTTGTCGAAGACCTGGAAGAAGATCTCGTGCACGTCGGGGTGGGCCTTCTCCACCTCGTCGAGCAGCACCACGCTGTAGGGCCGGCGCCGCACCGCCTCGGTCAGCACCCCGCCCTCGCCGTAGCCCACGTAGCCCGGCGGCGCACCCTTGAGCGTGGAGACGGTGTGCGCCTCCTGGTACTCGCTCATGTTGATCGTGATGACGTTCTGCTCGCCGCCGTACAGCGCCTCGGCCAGCGCCAGCGCGGTCTCGGTCTTGCCGACGCCCGAGGTGCCGCACAGCATGAACACGCCGATCGGCTTGTTCGGGTTGTCCAGCCGCGCGCGCGAGGTCTGGATGCGCCGCGCGATCATGTCCAGGCCGTGCTGCTGACCGATCACGCGCTTGCCCAGCGTGGCGCCGAGCTCGAGGATGGCCTTGAGCTCGTTCTTGACCATGCGGCCCACCGGGATGCCGGTCCAGTCGGCGACGACCGAGGCCACCGCCTGCGCGTCCACCGAGGGCATGATCAGCGGCGCATCACCCTGCAGCGCGGCCAGCTTGTCCTGCTCGGCGCGCAGCTGCGCGAGCAGCTTGTCGCGGTCGGGCGCCGCGTCGGGGTGCGGCGCGTCCACCGGCTGGTCGTCGCCGCGCAGCTGGGCACGCAGTGCCAGCACCTTGTCCACCAGCGCCTTCTCGTCGTGCCAGCGCGCCTCCAGGCCGGCCAGGCGCTCATGCTCGGCGGCGAGCTTGGATTCCACGTCCGCCGCACGCGCCGCGACGTCGATCCCGACCGCCGCCTCGCGGCCGATGATCGCCTGCTCGACCTCGAGCGCCTCGATGCGGCGGCGCGAGTCCTCGACCTCGGCGGGGATCGCGTGCTGGCTGATCGCCACCCGGGCGCAGGCGGTGTCGAGCAGGCTGACCGCCTTGTCGGGCAGCTGGCGCGCCGGGATGTAGCGGTGCGAGAGCTTGACGGCGGCCTCGATGGCCTCGTCGAGCAGCTGCACGCGGTGGTGCTTCTCGAGCACGCTGGCCACGCCGCGCAGCATCAGGATCGCCTTGTGCTCGTCGGGCTCGGGCACCTGCACGACCTGGAAGCGCCGCGTCAGCGCCGGGTCCTTCTCGATGTACTTCTTGTACTCGGCCCAGGTGGTGGCGCCGATGGTGCGCAGCGTGCCGCGCGCGAGCGCCGGCTTGAGCAGGTTGGCCGCGTCGCCGGTGCCGGCCGCGCCGCCCGCGCCCACCAGCGTGTGCACCTCGTCGATGAACATGATGATCGGCTTCGGGCTCGCCTGCACCTCGTCGATCACCTGGCGCAGGCGCTGCTCGAACTCGCCCTTCATCGAGGCGCCGGCCTGCAGCAGGCCGATGTCCAGGCTCAGCAGCGAGACGCCCTGCAGCTGCGGCGGCACGTCGCCGCGCGCCAGGCGCTGCGCGAAGCCCTCCACCACCGCCGTCTTGCCCACGCCGGCCTCGCCGGTGAGGATGGGGTTGTTCTGGCGCCGCCGCATCAGGATGTCGACGATCTGGCGGATCTCCTCGTCGCGCCCGGTCACCGGGTCCATCTTGCCCTCGAGCGCACGCGCGGTCAGGTCGACGCAGAACTTCTTCAGCGCCTCCTGCTTGCCCAGCGCGGCCGGGGCCATCGTGCCGGTCTCGCCGCCGACGTCGCCGCTGCCCACGCCGGTGCCGTCCTGCGCGCCCAGGCCGCTCTCGCCGGTCTTGGCGCAGATGGTCGGCAGCTTGTCCGACAGGTCGTCGGCCTTGATCTTCTCGAACTGGCGCGAGATGCCGGTCAGCGCGTGGCGCAGCGTCGGCGTGTTCAGGATGCCCACCAGCAGGTAGCCGCTGCGCACCTGCGCGTCGCCGAACATCAGCGTGGCATACACCCAGCCCTGCTGGATGGCGTGCTCGATGTGCTCGGAGAAGTCGGAGATCGCGGTGGAGCCGCGCGGCAGGCGGTCCAGCGTGGCGGTGACGTCCTTGGCCAGCGTCGAGGCGTCGAGCCCGTAGTGCCGCACGATCGCCTGCAGGTCCGACTCCTGGGTCTCCAGCAGCTGGGTGATCCAGTGCACCAGCTCCACGTACGGGTTGCCGCGCAGCTTGCAGAACACGGTGGCGCCCTCGATGGCCTTGTAGACCACCGGGTTCAGCTTGCCGAACAGGGCCACCCGACTGATTTCGCTCATGCTTGCTCTCCTCGTTCGTTCTTCGGTCTCGGCGGCGCGGTCAGTGGCGCTGCGCGGCCACCGACGGCCGCAGCGGCGCGCGCCGGATGCTCTCGACGTTCATGATCAGCTCGTCCGCGTGGCCGGGCTTGCGCTGGCCGTTCATCCAGCTGGTGCGGCCGAGCTGCCCGACACCGCGTTCGCGGCCGAGCTGCCAGGCCGGCACCTCCTCGCGGCGCAGGATCAGGCGCAGGTCCCAGTTGAACTCGAAGCCCACATACTGCCGCACCAGCGCCTGCAGCGGGTCGAGCCGCCAGCCGCCGGGCAGCAGCGACTCGAAATCCTCCCACTCGAGCGGGCCGATGACGATGCGGAACTTGTGCTGCACGTCCCAGACCGACTCGCCCAGCACCACGCCGCGGCCCAGGCCCTGCGGCTCGGCGCCGCCCAGGCGCGAGCGCTCGGCGCGCGCCAGCGCCATCCAGTGGCCGCAGAACTGCTCCACCTGCACCGGCACGCCGAAGCGCAGCGCGAGCCAGGCCTGCAGGCCGTCGGCGTCGCGCACCGAGCGGGCCAGGCGGCCGACGAAGTTCAGCTTGGCGAAGTCGCCCAGTGCGTCGCGCTCGCGCAGCGCCGGCTCCTCGACGCCGATCAGCGCGCCGACGTGGCGCACCACCGGTGCATCGCGCGGGCGGTCCATGCCGACCACCGGGTTGGCGCGCGCCCAGGCCCGGTAGAAGAACAGCCCGAAGCGATGCAGCAGCATGTTCAGGAAGCCGCCGACCGTGCGGTCCGCATGGTGCAGCAGGCGCTCGCGCGCGTACTCGGTCAGGTGGATCGGCAGCGCGCCGTTGGGCCCGAGGAAGCCGATCACGCGCTGCACCAGGCGCGGCGCGCCGGGCCGGCCGAACTCGATGCGCGAGATGGCGCCGGGCGGGAAGGTCAGCGCCGGCTCCTCGTTGAAGCGCACCGGCTCGTCGGACGGGCGCAGCGCGTCGCCCAGGCGCGGCTGCTCGGGGTGGGCCGCCTCGATGCGGCGCAGCGCCTGGAACAGGTCGTAGTGCGAGGGGCGTGCCGCGATGCGCGCGAGCAGCTCGTCCGCGGGCGCGGCGACGGCGGGGTCGGCCCGTTCGTTCACAGCACCGGCCTCGCGCCCGGCCCCGGGGCCCAGGTCTTCAGGTCGCCGCGCGTCAGCGAGGCGACCACGGTCTGCACGAAGCTGTTCATCGACACGTGGCGCGCGAAGTAGCGGTGCAGCACCGAGCCGAGCAGCACCGCGCTGCCGCCCTCGAAGGACAGGTCGTCGACCGTCACGCGCACCTCGAGGCCGCGGCCGAAGGCGATCGGCCCGGGCGCCGGGTGGCGCCGCACCACCGGGCGCACCGCCACCGAGCGCACGCCCTCGACCTGGCGCCGCAGGCCGGTGTCCGCGCCCTGCGCGAACAGCCCGAGCAGCTCGCGCAGCGCCATCGCGCCGTCGTGCGGGTTCTCGTCCAGCAGCGACAGGTAGTTCAGCGACAGCAGCGACAGCAGCCGCCAGGCCATCGGCCCCTCGCGCAGCGCGCTGTGCGGGCGCGACGGCCCGGCGACGACCCGGATCGCGTCGGCCGGGGCGCGCGTGTTCAGCGTCAGCTCGCCGTGCTCGGCGCCCACCGGCATGAACACCGGCAGGTCGCGGTTGGTGCAGGTCACGCGCGCGGCCAGCTGGCGCAGGCTCTCGCGGTAGGGCGCATGGGTCATGTCGACCAGCGAGACGTACATCTCCGTGCCGACGTAGCCCGAGCGCGGCCCTTCGCGCCGGCTGCGGTTGCTGGCCAGGCGCGGCTCGCGCTGGCAGGTGTAGTAGCCCTTGGCGCCGGCCGGGTCGCGCTGCGGCACCGCGAACAACGGCAGGAACTCCATCTCCTCGCTGTCGTCGTTGTAGCCGTGCACCGAGGCGATGTCGAAGACCTCGAAGTCGGCCGACGCGATGCGCTCGGGCATCACGTGGAAGGCGGCGGTGTGGTCGTCGATGTCGATGCGCTCGGCGCGTCGCTCGAACAGGTTGACCGCGGGCACGCAGTGCAGCGCGAAGTTGCCCGGCTCGCCGCTGCCCTCGAGCGAGGTGTCGTAGCGGTTGAACAGCAGCACCAGCTCGAACGTGGTGCCGGTGCAGGCGCCGAAGGCCGGCGCAAGGCCCGCCACGTCGACGAACAGGAAGCGCTGCGGGAAGGCGAAGTACTCCTGCATGAGCCGCGTGCCGGCCAGGCCGCGCAGCGTGACCGGCAGCATCGCGTCGGCGTCGTCGTAGCCGACCGGCTGCACCACGGCGGCGCTCAGGAAGCGTCGCGTGCCCTCGCCTTCGCGCCCCGGCGCGCCGGCCAGCACGCCGACGCAGTGGCCGACGATCAGCTCGTGCAGGCGCAGCGCCACGTCCTGCAGCCCGCCGAGGAAGAAGCGCAGCGTGTCCAGGCGCACCTGGTTGAACAGCATGCCCGGCGGCAGCCCGAAGCGGATGCGCACGCCGCTCCTCGGACGCTCCGGCAGCGGCAGCGTGGCCAGCGGCAGGTCGGTGGCGTTGAGGAAGTACTCGACCGAGGCCACCCGCAGCGGCGTCAGCACCAGGTCCTGCGCGGTGCGGAACTCGCAGCGCGTCGGGCCGAGCGCGGTCTCCGGACCGAACAGCGCGCTGCCGCGCGGCACCTTGAAGCCGCCGGCCAGGTTCGGGTCGTTGCCCGGCTGGAACTGCGCGACGAGCATCGACGGCAGCGGCGCGCCGAGGTTGGGGCAGACCATGTCGAGCAGGCGCTGCGAGAGCGCCGGGAACTCGGCGTCCTGCTTGAGCTGCACGCGCGCGGCCAGGAAGGCGGTGGCCTCCATCAGGCGCTCGACGTACGGGTCGGCGACCTCCAGGCCCTCGATGCCGAGCCGCCCGGCGATCTTCGGGAACTCGCGCGCGAACTCGCCCCCCATCTCGCGCAGGTAGCGCAGTTCCTGGTTGTAGTAGCGCAGCAGGCGCGGATCCATCGTTCCGGCCCTCAGCTGCGCATGTCGCGCACGGCCGCCTGGCCGGTGTCGACGTCGACGTCGGCCGACAGCAGCAGTTCCAGCGGCACCGGCTGGTTCCAGAGCTGACCGCGGATCACCAGGCGCAGGCTGGTCGGGCGCTGGCCGGTGGACAGGTCGTTGGTGATCTTCACCTCGAGGGTCTTGTCGTCGATGCGCGGCTCGAAGCGCGCGATGCAGACCCTGATCGCCTGCTCGAGCACCGGGAACTCGAGTGTCGACCAGCTGCTGCCGGTCAGCGCCGGGATGCCGAAGTTGATGACCGACTTCACCGCCTCGGGCGCCTCGCGCCACATGCGCACGCGCTCGCGGTCGCGGCTGCGCGGATCGGGCTCCTGCGCAGTGCAGTTGAACAGCCAGGTCAGGTCGCGCAGCACCGCGTCGCGCAGCTGCTTCTTGTTCAGCACGCGCGCTTCGAGCGGCTCCTTGGTGGAGCTGGCGTCGTTGTCGGTCAGCCGGTCGAGCAGCGACGGCTGCAGACGCTCCTGGGCGGACAGCCCGGCCACTTAGGCGGCCTCGCCGTCGCCCTCGGGCGCGGCCGGCAACTCGTCGAGCTCGATCTGGCGCACGCCCATCAGGTCGTACTCGCCGGCGTCGGTGGCCAGCACGCGCTGGCCGAGGCCGGCGAAGCGGTCGTTGCCGATTGGCAGCCACTCGGTCTTGCGCGCCAGGTTGACCAGGCCGTCCGGGCTGTCCTGCGAACCCGGGTAGCGCGTGGGCACCAGCGCGACCGTCTCGCCGCCGTTGACGAACTGCAGCTGCGCGGGTGTCCAGACGCAGTCGCGCAGGTCCTCCGGTGCGTCGAAGCTGACGCGCGCCAGGCGCGCGAACGGCACCCAGTAGTAGTTGCCGTTGACGCAGGCCTCGAGCACGGGGCCGATGCGCGAGTCGGCGTCCATGATCCACTCGAAGGGCGTGCCGTCGATCTTCCCGCCGACCGCCGGCGCCGCGTCGAAGGCGCGCGCGGCCAGGTCCTGCGACTGCGCCTCGTCGCCCTGGCCCTTCTGCAGCAGCGATTCGATCAGCAGCGCCAGCCAGGCGTCGGGCTGGCCGAACACCATCGGCGTGCGCTTGCCGGCGAACACCTGGGCGCGGATCAGCTCGCAGCGGATCGCGTGGCCGACCGTCTCGCGCATCGGGATCGCGAGCTTGTCCATGTCGGCCACGACGTTGAGCTGGGTGTGGGCGCGCTCCCACTGACCGAGCACACACAGCAGCTGGGCGAGGAAGATGCGCAGCTTCGCGTCGGCCGGCTTGGCGCGAACGGCCTCGGTCAGGCGCGCCAGCGCGGCGCGCGGGTCACCGGCGTGCAGGGCCTCTTCGGCATCGGTTCGGGGATCGGCCATGGCGTGTTTCTCGGATGGTTGCGGCGGCCGGGCCGCCGGAGGTCAGAAGCCGTGTCCGCAGTCGGTGCAGAAGCGTGCCTGACGCGGCAATGTAGCGCCGCAGCTCGGGCAACTCTTGAAGGCACTGGCCATGTCGAAGCCGCACTCGTGGCAGAAGCGCCCGCCCTGCGAGGGCGTCTGGCAGTTCGGGCACACGGCGGTCGGGCTGGCCGACTCGGTCGCCGAAGGCGCGACGGCGCCGTAGCCGCGTGCCTTTGCCGCGCACTGCACGCAGTGCCCGCCACGCTCGTCCCAGGCGGCCGGCATGACCCACTTGCCGCACTCCTCGCAATGCCGGAAGTGCTGCTCGGCGAGCTGCTGCGCCTCGGCCAGCGCCGCCGCCTTGGCACGCGTCGCGCCGGAATCGGCCGCGTACTCGGCGGCGCGCCCGAGCGCATGCAGGTCGTTGAACCAGTAGGTCAGCTTGGACACCAGGCCGTGCATCTGGCCGCGCCGGTAGGGCCGGAACGGCGAACGCCAGGTCTCGCCGGTGACCTCGCAGAAGAACTCGAACTGGAACCCCGCGCCCGAGGCCGAGCTCAGCGTGCTCAGGTCGCGGTAGTTCGTCATCGCCATCGTGAGGCGCTCCGGGTCAGATGCCCAGGTCCTTCTTCATCGCGAAGGTGCGCACGGTGCCCTGCGTCGCCATCTTGGTGGCGGCCTCGGCCCCGTCGGACGACGACTCGATCGCCTTGCGGTTCTTGTACACGTAGGCCAGCGAGCGGAACTCGGCCTTCCACTGCTCCTTCATGTCGGTCATCGTCTCGCTGACCTCGGCGCGCAGGCTGTAGTCGAGCAGGCGCAGGTTGGTGACGGTGAAGACCAGCACCATGCCGGAGTTCGACGACCGCTGGTTGATGGTCAGCACGGCCAGCGGGAACACGTCGCCGGCCTTCATCGAGTTCAGCATCTGCGTGGTGGCGAAGTCGACGCGCTTGCTGAAGTTGAACTCGTAGCTCTTGTTCTGCTCTTCCCAGGCCTCGTTGCCGGCCTTCAGCCGCCGCTCGATCTTCTCGGCATCGCTGACCGCCTCGCCGACCATCTTGTCGAGTCGCTCGAGTTCGTCGCGGTCCTTGCGCGTGAGGTCCTTGTCGACCCCCTTGAGCGCGATGCGGGCCCGCTCGACGTTCTTGAAGGCCTCCAGCTGCGCATTCCTGCGCTCGATGCCCTTGCGGCGGTCGTACTCCGCCATCGCCTTGTCCCGGGTCGCCTCGTCCTTGTTCGCGTACTTCTTCATCTCGGCCGCGCGAGCGGTCGCGGCCGACTCCGGGTCTTCCGGCTCGGACGCGCGCGCTTGCGCCTCCAGCGCATCATTCAGCTTCTTGCGCGCCAAGGCGAAACGGTCCGCCTGACGTTGCCGGTCGTGCGGGTCACCGAGATTGTTCAGGAATTCGCTGTGGCCTTCGTAGTCGCGGGCGTCCTTCTTTGCCCGCTTGATTTCCTCGTCGTTCATCAGGTTCCAGCTCCAGCGCTCGATCTGGATCTGGCCGACGAAGCCGTCCGCCATGCATTCGCCGACCACCGGGACGGCGGAAGGGCGGGTCATCGACAGGTAGAGCTCGGCAACGTCCATGGCACCTCGTCAAACCAGCGATGGGGCGGGGTAGAAGAACGGCGCCGCCGGCGCCACCGAATTGCCGATCTTCTTCAGGTACTGCATCGTCACCTGCTTGAAGTTCAGCTTGCAGGTCTCGACCAGCTCGACCATGCCGCCGTCCTGCGACAGGTCGAGCGAGATGTCGGAGAAGTAGCCGTCGTTGGCCATCAGCACGAAGCCGGGCTCGTGGATGAACTTGCCCTTCTGCTTGATGTGCAGCACGGTGATGGTGGCGTTGAGCACCTTCCAGTGGCGGTCCAGGCTGAGGTGCATCTGCATCGACGACACGTCGAAGCGCTTGACGAACTCCAGCGGCTCGAGCTTGACCGTCACCGGCTTGCCCATGCCCGCGATGGAGGCCAGCGCGTTGCCGACACTCTCTTCCTGCGGGTCCTTCAGGACGTGCATGCCCCAGCTGAACTCCTTCAGCTCGACGGCACCCTCCCATCCCTGCAGCAACCCTTCGCCGATCACCGGGCCGCGCTCGGTGATCATGCGCATGTAGATGTTGGACCCGCTCATGCCCGACGCCCCGGTGGTTCAATGGACCTGCTGTGACGCGGCGGCTGGGCCGGACGCCTGCGCCCGGCCCCACTCCGCCACCGACGCGTACGGCGTCAGGACGATGGCGAGGCCTCGCCGGTGGAGATGTTCCAGTTGTAGGTCTTGACCGCGCCGAGCTTGCCGGTCTTGTTGTCCTGCGGCTTGTACTCGATCTTGACGGTCTTGAAGACCATCTCGACCTTCTGCGTCACGTTGCCTTCCTCCGTGCCGCTGTTGCTGACCTTGGTGATGAAGGCGCCTTCCATCACCATCGTGAAGTAGGTCTCCGGCGTTGCGCTGCCGGTGGTCTTCATCATCTGCAGCTCGACCTTCGGGAAGGCCTTGCCGGTGCAGATGTAGCCCATGATCACCGTCGACGAGGTGTCGAAGTAGTGCTCCCAGTTCATCTTGCCCGGGTTGGGCTTGCCGACCGAGGCGCCGCCACCCTTGGTCCAGCTGGTCTCGGCCTCGATTTCCCAGTCCCAGCCCTGGATCTCGATCCACTTCTCCTTGCCCTTCTGGATCGACTCGCCATCGGCCTTGTCGAAGAAGGTCAGGAACGCATTGACTGCCATGTGTCACTCTCCTTTGCAGGTTCACGCCCCGCGCGGCGTCAATCGGATTACGCGGACTTCTCCGACGGTAGCTTGGACACCAGTCGCAAGGACACCGTCAGGCCCTCGAGCTGGTAGTGCGGTTTCAGGTAGAACTTGGACTGGTAGTAGCCCGGCTGGCCCTCGATCTCCTCGACCTCGACCTGCGCGGCCGCCAGCGGCCGGCGCGCCTTGGTCTCCTCGCTCGAGTTCAGCGGGTCCCCATCGACGTACTTGAGGATCCATTCGTTGAGCCAGTCCTGCATCGACTCGCGCGAGCGGAACGAACCGATCTTGTCCCGGACGATGCACTTCAGGTAATGCGCGAATCGGTTGCATGCGAAGAGGTACGGTAGACGGGCCGCGAGGGATGCATTGGCGGTCGCGTCGGGATCGTCGTACTCCTGGGGCTTCTGCAGCGACTGTCCGCTGATGAACGCGGCGAAGTCGGAATTCTTCCGGTGGATCATCGACAGGAAGCCGTTCTTCGAGAGCTCGGCCTCGCGCCGGTCGGAGATCGCGATCTCCGTCGGGCACTTCATGTCGACACCACCGTCATCGGTGGGGAAAGTATGGGTCGGCAGGTTCTGGACGGCACCCCCTGATTCGATGCCGCGGATGCGCGAACACCAGCCGTACTCCTTGAACGAGCGGTTCACGTTGGTGGCCATCGCGTAGGCCGCGTTGGCCCAGGTGTACTTGCTGTGGTCGGAGCCCTCGGTGTCCTCCTCGAAGGCGAAGTCGTCGACCGGGTTGGTCTTGGCGCCGTAGGGCAGGCGCGAGAGGAAACGCGGCATGCACAGCGCCAGGTAGCGCGCGTCGTCCGACTCGCGCAGCGAGCGCCAGGCGGCGTACTCCGGCGTCGTGAAGATCTTGGTCAGGTCGCGCGGGTTGGCGAGCTCCTGCCAGGACTCCATCTGCATCACCGAGGGCGCCGCCCCCGTGATGAAGGGGGCGTGTGCGGACGCGGCGACCTTGGCCATCTCGCCCAGCAGCTCGACGTCCGGCGGCGTGTGGTCGAAGTGGTAGTCGCCCACCAGGCAGCCGTAGGGCTCGCCGCCGAACTGGCCGTACTCCTCTTCGTAGAGCTTCTTGAAGATGGGCGACTGGTCCCACGCGGTGCCCTTGAAGCGCTTGAGGGTCTTGCCCAGGTCCTGCTTCGAGATGTTGAGCACGCGGATCTTCAGCTGCTCGTCGGTCTCGGTGTTGTTGACGAGGTAGTGCAGCCCGCGCCACGAGGCCTCGAGCTTCTGGAAGTCCTCGTGGTGGATGATCAGGTTGACCTGCTCGGTCAGCTTGCGGTCCAGCGCCGCGATCATCGCCTCGATGCTGCGGATCGCGTCGCCGCTGACCAGCTTGGTGTTGGCCAGTGCCTGCTGCGCCAGCGTGTGCACCGCCTGCTCGACGGCGTTCTTCGCCTCGTCGGTCTTGGGCTTGAATTCCTTCTTGAGCAAGGACGCGAAGTCGTTGCCCTCGAGGGTGACCCCGGCCATCGCCGAGCCTTGTCGTTCGAGTTCAGCCATTGGTGTTGCTCCGGTTCAGGGTGGACCCGCGACTCATTCCTGCGGCTTGGCCTCGGCCGTCAGCGAGGACAGCAGCGCCGGATCGGCCAGCACCTTGGCGATCAGTTCCTCCGCTCCGCTCTTGCCGTCCATGTAGGTGATCAGGTTGGAGAGCTGCTGGCGCGCCTCGAGCAGCTTGTTCAGCCCCTCGACCTTGCGCGCCACGGCCGCCGGGGAGAAGTCGTCCATGCTCTCGAAGGTCACGTCCACCGAGAGGTTGCCCTCGCCGGTCAGCGTGTTGGGCACCGAGAACGCGACGCGCGGCTTCATCGACTTCAGGCGCGAGTCGAAGTTGTCGACGTCGATCTCGAGGAACTTGCGGTCGGCCACGCCCGGCAGCGCCTCGGCCGGCTTGCCGCTCAGGTCGGCCATCACGCCCATCACGAAGGGCAGCTGCACCTTCTTCTCGGCGCCGTACAACTCGACGTCGTACTCGATCTGCACGCGGGGCGCACGGTTGCGCGCGATGAATTTCTGACTGCTGCCCATGGCTGGCTCCTCGGAATGGATCGAAGCGCCGCGGCGCTCCGGAACGGCCTCGTCAACGAACGGAGAATCTTGCCATCAATTCTTCAGTACGAACTGCCGGACGAATACTCGTCGGTGGACACCCCCATGATCTTGGCCACCTGCTCGAGGGAGTCCGGCGCGAGCTCGCGCACGAGTTCGATGAAGTTCTTGTCGACGAGCTTGCGCGCGCGGCGCAGGAAGAACTGGGCCGGGTTGGTCGGCTCGGTGCGCTCCAGGTAGGCGCAGACCAGGTCGATTGCCCGCAGCGCGTCCTCGCGCGTCTCGATGCTGCCCGGCAGGCCGCCGCCGCGGGCGCCCCCGCGGCGCGGCGTGGCCGCCGCGGGCGCCTCGTCGGCGGCGCTGCCGTCGCCGACCTCGGTGCCGGCGCCCTCGTCGGCCGGAGGCTCCTCGGCGGCGTCGGCCGGCATCAAGCCCTGCAGCCCCGACAGCAGCGACTTCAGCGTGCCGAGCTCGGGCGCATTGCCGTAGCCGACCTTCTCCTGCATCAGCGCGTCGATCTGCTCGATGCGCGCGACGACGGCGCCGGCGAAGTGGCGCAGCGTCGGATCCTCGCCCACGGCGTCGGCGAGCAGGTGCTCGAGCTGCGCGGTGGACATCGCCGCCTCGCCCTCGCGCGGCTCGAGCATGCCCAGCGCGATCTCGAGTTCGCGGCCGCGCAGTTCGCCATAACCGCGCCCGGACACGATGCTGGACTGGCGCAGGTCGCCGATCAGCCCGGCCGCGCCGGCCATGTCGTTCAGCGCATTGACGCGCGCGTAGGCGTCACCGTCGTCCAGCCGCGGGTGCAGGTCGTCCCAGTAACGCTCCAGCAGGCCGTGCACCAGGCGCATGCTGGCCACCAGGGTGCGGGCGCCTTCGAGGTGCACCAGGGCACGCGCCCAGTAGACCGCGATGCGCAGGTCGCGCGAGCGCTCGAACAGGCCCTCGGCCAGGCGCCTGACGGCACGCCAATCGGGCGGCTTCGCGTCGGAGTCGTTGTTGAACTGCGTGCCGGGCTTGCCGACCGCGGCCTGAGACATCTCGAGGAAATCGTTGTCCCATTCCAGGTCGTCGCCGCAAGGCGGGTCGCCCAGGGGCTCGAGCCACGCATCGACGGAGGCTCGCTCGTCACCCTCCAACCCGGTCTCGTCATCCATTCTCGTGTTCTGCGGCAGGGTTCATTGGCGCGGGGCGACGGCCGACGGACGCGGTGCCGCCCCGGTGGGACGGTGGGTTGTATAGCGCGGGCTCGGCACTCGTCAAGTGAACACGGGCACGAGTCGCGTCCGCGCGCCAGATCCTTGCGGATCCCCGCAACGCGGGATGGGGTGGTGCGGACGCGACGCCGCTCAATGCGGGGCCCGGCGGCGCGCGTTACGCTCGCGGCATCGCGGGCCGGGGGGTTCGCGGAGCTTGGGGCGGGCTCGGCATGGACCTGGAACGTGGCTGGCGCGTCGGTGGCCTCCTGCTGGCCGCGCTCGCGCTGCCGCTCCCGCTGCATGCCGCGACCGCCGACCCAGCGCCCCCGCCGGCGGGCGCGGTGCCCACGCCGGACCAATTGCGCCCGCGGCCGCCGCTGGCGCGGCCCGACGGCCCGCCGCCGCCCGAGCGGCCGGCGCCGCGCGAGCTCGGCAAGCCGGCCGACGAGGTCAGGCTGGACGTGTCGGCCTATGTCGTCGACGACACGGCACCGGCCGCCCTGCGCGCGGCGCTGCCGGCGCTGACCGCCGCCTACGTCGGCCCGGGCCGCAGCTACGAAGACCTGGTCGACGCCGCGGCGCAGGTCACGCGCTTCCTGCAGCGCGACCTCGGCTACTACCTCGGCTACGCCTACCTGCCCGAGCAGTCGCCCGAGGGTGGCCGGGTGCGCATCGCGGTGCTCGAGGGACGGCTCGACGAGGTCGTGCTCGACTGGCCCGAGGGCATGCCGGTGCGCCGCGAGGTGGTCGAGGCCTACCTGGCGCGGCTCAAGCCGGGCGAGATCCTGCACGTGCGCGACGTCGAGCGCGTGGTCTTCCTGGTCAACGACCTGCGCGGACTGACGGCGCGCTTCGAGGTGCGCGCCGGGCGCACGCCCGGCACCGCCTCGCTGGTGGTGACGCCCCAGCCCGAGGCGCCGCTGACGCAGCGCGTCGAGGCCGACACGCTCGGCTCGCGATACTCGGGCACGCTGCGCGGCAGCTGGCTCGGCACCTTCAACAGCCCGTTCGGCCGCGGCGACGGCCTGGTGCTCAACCTGCTGTCCACCTCGACCCGCGGGCTGGTGTTCGGGCTGGCCGGCTACACGCTCCCGGTCGGCTCGGACGGCCTCAAGCTCGGCACCTCGCTGTCGCTGGTGCGCTACGAACTCGACAAGGACGAGCTGCCGCTCGGGCTGAACGGGCGTGCGTCGACCTTCACCGCCTATGCGCTGTACCCGGTGGTGCGCTCGCGCAACCTGAACCTGTTCGGGCTGCTGTCGCTGGATGCCAAGCGCTACGTCGACCGCGTCGACCTGGCGCTCAGCTCGACCCGCAAGCAGGTCGACAACCTGCAGGTCTCGCTGTCCGGCGACGCGCGCGACGACTTGCTGACCGGTGGCGTCAACACCTTCGAGCTGGCGCTGGTGCACGGGCGCCTGGACTCGCCGCGCCGATCGTCCGAGCTGCCCGCGAGCTTCTCGCACCTGCGCATGAACCTGGCGCGGATGCAGAACCTGATCGACAACCGCCTGCTGCTGTACGCCAGCCTGAAGGCCCAGTTCGCGCGCGACAACCTCGACAGCACCGAGCAGTTCCAGCTCGGCGGCCCGGACCGGGTGCGCGCCTTCGCGCCGGGCGAGGGCACCGGCGACAGCGGCGTGGTCGGCTCGCTCGAGCTGCGTTTCCTGCCGCCGGAGAGCTGGTTCGGCCGCCTCTCGCGCGAGCTGGTGTTCAGTGCCTTCGTCGACGCCGGGAACATCCGGGTGCGGGCCAGGCCGGCCGAGCCGGTCGACAGCAGCGCGCCGCCGGACAACAGCAAGTCCTTCAGCGGCTGGGGGATCGGCACCGTGTGGGACCGCGCGAACGACTTCGCGCTGCGCGGCTACCTCGCCTGGCCGAGCGGCGGCAAGGCGGAGGCGGACACCCGCGAGCGCAAGCCGCGGGTCTACCTGATCGGCAACAAGACCTTCTGACCGGGCCCACCGCAAGCTCGCGGAGACAGCGATGAAACAGCCCCGACGCGCCCTGCCCCGCCTGCACCCGGTCGGCCTGGCCGCGTGCCTGGCGCTCGCCGGCCCGGCCCATGCGCTGCCGCAGGGCGCGACCGTGGTCAGCGGCCAGGTGTCGATCAGCTCGCCGAGCACCACGCTGCAGATCGTCAGGCAGGGCAGCACGCGCGGCATCGTCGACTGGACCAGCTTCTCCCTGGCGTCCGGCGAGCGCGTGCGCTTCGACCAGCCCTCCGCCAGCGCGGTGCTGCTGAACCGGGTGACCGGCAACGATCCGTCGCGGATCTTCGGCCAGATCCAGTCCAACGGCCGGATCTTCCTGCTCAACCCGAACGGCATCGTGTTCGGCGCCAGCGCGCGCATCGACGTGGGCGGCCTGGTGGCGTCCTCGCTCAGCCTGTCCAACGCCGATTTCGAGGCCGGCCGCTACCTGCTGATCAGCGACGGCCCGCGCGGCGCGGTGCGCAACGAGGGCACGATCGACGCACCGGGCGGCAGCGTCGCGCTGGTCGCGCCGCAGGTGAGCAACGTCGGCACGATCCAGGCCAGCGGCGGACGGGTCGGCCTCGCCGCGGCGCAGAAGGTGCTGGTCGACGTCGAGGGCGACGGGCTGATCTTCTTCGAGGCCAGCGCGACCGAGGCCTCCAACCGGCTCGCCCAGCTCGGCCGCATCCAGGCCGACGGCGGCAGCGTCGAGTTGCGCGCCGCGGCGCGCGGCCGCTTTGCCGACACGGTGCTGAACATGGCCGGCATCGTGCAGGCGCGCGGCCTCGGCGTGCGCGACGGCCGTGTCGTGATCGACGGTGGCGATGCCGGAGTCACGCGCCTGGCCGGCACGGTCGACGTCTCCGGTGCGGCGCGGGGCGGCCAGGTCGAGGTCACCGGCGACAAGGTGCTGCTCGACGCAGGAACCCGGCTGGACGCCCGCGGCGGCTCCGGCGGCGGCAGCGTGCTCGTGGGCGGCGACCTGCACGGCCAGGGCACGCTGCGCAACGCCGCCCAGGTGCACGTCGACGCGGCGGCCGCCATCGACGTCAGCGCGCTCGACGCCGGCGACGCCGGCAAGGCGGTGGTCTGGTCCGACCAGACGACGCGCTACTACGGCCACATCGATGCCCGCGGCGGCAGCGCCGGCGGCAACGGCGGGCAGGTCGAGGTGTCGGGCCGGCAGTCGCTCGCCTTCGCCGGCACGGTCGACACCCGGGCGCCGCAGGGCCGGCGCGGCACGCTGCTGCTCGACCCGTCGGCGATCCGCATCACCGACAGCAGCACCGACATCAGCGCCGGCCCGGTCTTCACGAGCGATTCCGCCACCTCGACGCTGAGCGTCACGACGCTGCGCAACGCGCTGCAGAGCACCGACGTGACCGTCGACGCCACCGCGGGCACGAGCGCCGGTGCGTCCACCATCAGCTTCGAGTCCGACCTCACCGACTGGAACTCCGCCTCCTCGCTGACCCTGCGCGCCACCGACAGCATCGCGCTGGGCGCCGACATCACGAACGCCGGCACCGGCGGGCTGAACATCTTCACCAGCGGCCCGGTCACCGGCGCGGGCAACATTCGCCTGAACGGCGGCGCGTTGCGCGTGGCCGGCGCGACCGAGGCCAGCACCAGCGGCCCGCCGACCACCCGCGCCGAGTCGGTCAACCTCACCGGCACGATCGACACCGGCGGCGGCACGGCCGCACGCAATGGCGGCGACGTCTGGATCCGCACCAGCGGCGCGCTGGCCACCGGCAGCATCACCACCCGCGGCGGCACGGCGGCCAGCAGCGGCGTCGGCCGCGCCGGCGGCGACCTGCACCTCGACGCCAGCGACGGGGCGATCAGCGTCGGCGCCATCGACACCAGCGGCAGCAACGCGGCATCCTCCACCACCGCCTTGCTGGGCGGTGCCGCCGGCCTGGTGGACGTGGTGGTCGCCGCGCCGAGCACGGCACGCCAGGTCAGCCTGGGCAACATCACGGCGCTCGGCGGGCTCGGCTCGAGCAGCCCGAGCGGCAACAACGCCGGCGGGCGCGGAGGCGCCGGCGGCAGCGTCAGCGTCGCCAACGCAAACGGCGGTATCACGGTCGGGGCGATCGATGCCCGCGGCGGCGACGGCGGCGACGCCAGCGGCAACGGCACGCGGCCGCGTGGCGGCAATGCCGGCGCGGTGACGCTCACGGCCACCGGCGGCACGCTGCAGGCGGCGGCGATCACGACCACCG
Source organism: Piscinibacter defluvii (assembly GCF_004011805.1). Taxonomy (GTDB): domain Bacteria; phylum Pseudomonadota; class Gammaproteobacteria; order Burkholderiales; family Burkholderiaceae_C; genus Piscinibacter; species Piscinibacter defluvii. The sequence continues at coordinate 3,282 of NZ_RCHJ01000014.1, read as the reverse complement.
GCGGCGCGCACGGCACCGGCAACGGCAACAACGCCGACGGCGACGACGCCGACATCACGCTGACCGCCGGGCTCGACCTGACCCTGGACGACGCGCTCGCGGCCGGCGGCGCCGGCGTGGCGCTGGCCTTCGGGCAGGCCGGCGGCGCGACCACCCACACGCTGACCCTCTCCAGCGCGGCAGCGATCGGCGCCGGGTCCGTCAGCGCGACGGGCGGCGCCGGCGCGAACGACACGCTGCGCGTGACCCGGGACGCGGCACTGATCACGCTCGACGACGCCAGCCTGAGCCTGGACGGCGCCACGCCGATCACCCTGTCGGCGATCGACGCGGCCGACCTGAGCGGCGGCACCGGCGCCAACCGCATCGTCGCCGGCGCCTGGGGCGGCCGGCTGGCCCTGCGCGTCAGCGGCGGCAACGACACCCTCGAGGGCAACGACACCCCCGGCAGCAGCGGCGGCGGCACGACGCTGTTCGGCGCCGACCTGGCGACGACCTGGACCATCGACGACACGAACCAGGGCCAGCTGAGCTACGCCGGGCCGACGACGGTGCAGTTCAGCGGCGTCGGGCGCCTCAGCGGCGGCAGCGCCGCGGACACCTTCACGCTGGCCGACGCCGGCACGATCCAGGCCCTCGCCGGGGGCACCGGCAGCGACACGCTGGACCTGCGCGCCAAGAGCGGCGCGGTGTCGATCGACCTGGGCACGAACACGGCCACCGACGTCGGCAGCTTCAGCGGCATCAACACGGTGCGCGGCAACGACACGGTGGCCGGCGGCACCAGCACCACCCTGACCGGCGCGTCCGGCACGCAGACCTTCTCGGTGACCGGCGCCAACGCCGGGACGGTCGGCGGCGTCGCCTTCAACGGTGTGGGCAACCTCGCCGCCGGCGCCGGCAGCAGCGGCAACAGCTTCGTGTTCACCGGCAGCGCGCGCCTGAACGGCGCGATCACCGGCAGCGGCGACGACACCCTGAGCCTGGCCGGGCGCACCGGCACGCTCGAGCTCCGCCTGGCCGACGGCTCGGTGGCCAGCGGCGCGACCGTCGTGGTCGGCAGTTCCACCGGGCTGACGACGCTGGTCGGCAACGACGGCAGCACCGGCACCAGCAGCACGCTGACCGGCAGCAACGCCGGCCACTCGTTCACCCTGTCGGCGGCGAACCAGATCGAGGTCGGCGCCCTGACCGTCCAGGGCGTCGGCAACCTGAGCGGCGGCAGCGGCGCCGATGCCTTCACGCGCAGCGGCAGCGGCAGCCTGAGCGGCGCCCTCGCCGACGGCGGCGGCGCGACCTCGTTGACCGGCACGATCTCGACCGGCGGCGACCAGACCTACAGCGGCGCGGTCACGCTCACCGGCGCGACGACACTCGCCAGCAGCGGCGGCACGATCCGCTTCGACAGCACGCTCGACGGCAGCCAGACGCTCGCGCTGACGGCCGGCAACGCAATCCGCTTCGCCGGCGCGGTCGGCGCCGGTGCGGCGCCGACCAGCCTGTCGGCCAGCGCAGGCACGCAGCTCGCCCGCGGCGCCGACGGGCTGACGCTCGGCGCAACGCCCAGCCTCTCGGTCGGCGGCGTGGCGCTCGACGCCACGGTGCGCGACCTGTTCGTCGCCGGCCCGGTGTCCAGCGCGCAGGTCGACGCCCACGCCGGCAGCAGCGTCACCCACGACCTCACGATCACCGGCGCCGGCGCGCTGGGCCGCCTGGTCGTCAGCGGCGACTTCGACGTCACCGCCGGCAGCGCACTGACGCAGACCGACTCGCTGCAGGTCGACGGCACGACCCGCGTGCAGGGCGGCGCGAACGCCATCACGCTGACCCAGGCGGGCAATCGCCTGCAGGGCGCCGTGACGCTCGCCAACAGCGGTGCCAACGACATCGCGCTGACGAATAGCCTGGCGACGCAGATCGGCGGCATCGGCGCCGGCTCCGGCGCCCTCACGATCAGTTCGGGCGGCGCGATCACGCAGACCGGTGCGATCACGCAGACCGGCGCGGGAGCGGTGTCGATCGCGGCCGCCGGCAGCCCGATCACGCTGGGCGCGACCGGCAACGACTTCCGCGGTGCCGTCACGCTGGCCGGCGGCGCGGTGCAGCTCGCGGACAGCAACGCGCTCTCGCTGGCCGCCTCGACGGTGGGCTCGCTGGTGGTCGAGGCCGACGGCGCGATCGGCCAGACCGGCGCGCTGGTCACGACCTCGGCCGGCGGCGCCAACCGCTTCAGCGCCGGGGCCGGCAGCATCACGCTGGCCGACGCCGGCAACAGCTTCGCGGGCAGCGTCGCGCTGAGCAACACCGGCGCCAACGACGTCACCCTGAGCGACAGCGGCGCGCTCGCGCTCGGCGCGGTGAACGTCGGCAGCGGCGCCCTGACGCTGCGCGCCGGCGGGCCGATCACCCAGGCCGGCAGCAGCCCGGCCGCCGCGCTCACCCAGAGCGGCGCCGGCGCCGTGACGCTGGACGCCGGCGCGAACGCCATCACCCTGGGCAACGGCTCCAACCGCTTCGCGGGCGCGCTGACGCTGACCGGCACCGACGTGCAGCTGCGCGGGACCGGCGGCTTGACGCTGGCGGGCAGCGCGGTGGACTCGCTGGACGTCGGCGTGGACGGCGCGATCGGCCAGACCGGCGCGCTGGTGATCGGCGGGACGAGCCGCTTCGACGCCGGAGCCGGCAGCATCACGCTGACCGACCCGAACAACAGCTTCGGCGGCCGTGTCGCGCTGGCCAACAGCGGCGCCAACGACGTCGCGCTGAACAGCGTCGGCGCGCTGCAGCTCGGCACCTCGGCCCTGGGCAGCGGGTCGCTGACCCTGACCGCCGGCGGCCCGATCGGCCAGAGCGGGGTGATCACCCAGTCCGGCGCCGGCGCGGTCAGCATCGACGCCGGCAACCAGGCGATCTCGCTCGACCTGGCCAACGACTTCCGCGGCGCGGTGAGCCTGCGCAGCCTCGGCAGCGACGCCGTCACGCTCAGGGATGCCAACGAGCTGCTGCTCGGCACGCTGAGCCTGGGCAGCGGCACGCTGACCCTGACCAGCACCGGCAACCTGACGCAGAACGGCGCGATCACCCAGGCCGCGGGCGCGCAGGCAGTCACCATCGCGGCCGGTGCCGGGGGCAACGTCACGCTGGCCAACGCCGGCAACGACTTCACCGGCGCACTCGCCGTCAGCGGCGCGGCGGTCTCGCTGCGCGACGCCAACGACCTGACGCTGTCCGCACTGGGCGCAGGCGCCAACCGCAACCTCAGCGTCGTGGCCGGCGGCACGC
>NZ_RCHJ01000013.1 GCF_004011805.1 Piscinibacter defluvii | reverse complement strand
TCCTGCTCCTGCTCCTGCTCCTGCTCCTGCTCCTGCTCCTGCTCCTGCTCCTGCTCCTGGCTTCGATGGGGCTTGGTAAGGGCCTTTTGAAGGCCCTTGCTTTCCAAGCTCCGGGAACAGGCTCGGTTCCCGGTTGCCGACGCGGCGCGTGGTCAGGTGGAAGGCCTCGTGGTAGCGCTCGAACCAGGCCTCCAGGAACGGGTTGTCGGGCAGGCTGTCGTAGTCCTTCTGGATGCCCTTGCACCTCAGGTCACCGGGCTTCAGCTGCTCGGCGATCTGCCAGGCCGCCATCTCCATGACGAAGACCATCTCGGTGTCTCCGTCGTACTGGCAGAAGCCGACCTCGATGCAGTGCTGAAGGCCCTTCCGTGCCCCTTCGATGCCGAGGCCGGTTTCGTGGGCCATGTACAGCAGGGGCTGGTAGTACAGCCCGAGCATGTTGGAGGCCGGCGAGCTGATCAGGTACAGCGCCACCACCACCGCATCGGAGCCCCTTTTGCGAAGGGCCTTGCCGGTCTCGCCGGTCCAGAAGGTCGGGCCTAGCTTGGCGTACTCGCGCATCATCAGCCCGCTCCCTCTGCGCCAAACAGCAGCGGTTGCACCGCACCGTTCTGGTAGACCACCGGCAGTACCGTGTCTGCGGTCGGCTCGTCTCCGTCCCAGCCCTCGGGCCATGTCTCGGCGGCGATGAGCTGACGAATGCAGGCCTCTTCCTCGGCGTCGATCAGGTTGATCAGGGGCCGGCCGGTGGCTCGCGCTGCGGCGTTGCATTCGGCCTGGATGCCCAACACACGCTCCAATCCCATCAGCCGGGCCGCGAACGTGAGCGGACCCATGCGCTGCGGGTTCTTCGCGATCGAGCCGTCCTTCAGGCGCTCGACTCCGGCCTTCTTCAGCCGATGCTGCGGCTCTCGCAGCTCGCGCCAGAGCGGCTTCAGGCCCCGCAGCGGCGCCAGATAGGCCCAGCGCTCCTGCGCGAGGACCGTCTCGAGCGCCTTCTCCTCCTGCGCCAGAGGGCAGCCGATGCAGCCGGTGCGCGCGTTGATCTCTTCCGCCTCATCGCCGCCGTAGGCGTCAGCGACGATGGCCGTCGACCAGTCGCCGAACTCCTCTTGCGGCGCCCAGTGCTTGAGCCACTCCCATACGTGGCAAACGCGCCAGTGCAGCAGGGGCGCGAGGGTGGCGATGTGGCCGCGTAGGCCCTTGGCGTTCGGCAGCACCTGCTGGTACCAGCCCTGCCCGCATTCAGCGCCATCCTTGCTGCAGGACATCTCGATGCGGCGGTCGCGGATCGCGCTCTCGCCTTGGCGCACGCCGGTGATCATCAGGACGGGACCGTCGAGGTCGGCAAGGCGCTGTGCCAGCGCGTCCTGCATCGGATCGATCTTGATCTGCCGGGTGCACCACCGCAGCGTGTTGTTGTTCGGCGGCGGCACACCTCGACCGAGGATGTAGACCATGAACCGCTTGAGCAGCGGTGCCCTGACCACCTCGACGCGGATGCCGCGCTCGCGCAGCTCGTCCATGATCTGCTCGGCCGCAATGGCCAGAGGCGTCAGCTCCTGGCGGGTGTCGGCGTAGAAGACCGTGATGGACTTCGGCGCCTTGATCTTGCCGGCGGCGATGAGCCAGAGGACGACCGTGACCGTGGCCGAGCTGTCTTTGCCGCCAGACCAGGCGAAGCACCAGTGCTCGTGCTCCGGTCCGTAGGCCCGCATCGACTGGACAGTGAGCTCGATGCTCTCTGTCATCTGCAGCCGCTGGCCGCCGTCGAAGAAGGAAGCCTGCGCGCGGGTGGCCGTCATGCCACCCCCCTGCACTTCGCGCAGCACATGCCCCACGGCCGCATCAGCTTGAAGTCGGTCAGCGGGCCGAAGGTGTTGCACTTGCCGCAGCTGCGCCGCAGGCCGGTGCCGAGGAACTTCGTGTGCCCGGCGTACGGCGTGCCGTCGCGCATCTTGGCGGGGCCTGCGTCGCTCATGCGGCCGCCCGGAGGGCTCGTTCGAGCACCGACAACTTGGACAGGTCCACCACCGCCACGGCGGGCAACGGCGCGACCATCTGGCACCGACCATCGCCCAAGCGGAACAGGCTCGCGTCGATGATCGGCTCGCGTCGCACTTCGGCCTCGTCCGGCTCACCGAAGCGATGCCGCGCGCAGCCGTAGCACGCGTGGTCCGGATGGTGTGGGTAGCACCGCGCAGCCTCGCGAGAAAGCGGCTGCACCTCTCCGCACTTCGGCCTCTGGCTCATTTCTGCTGGCCCCCCAGTTCACCCGTGGGGGTTGCCTTGCGCATGGGCCTCGCATCGCCGACTCTTGGCACGCCGCGCAGTGCAACGAAGACGGTGGCCACGGCAGCCCACCAGCCCAACAAGATCCAGTCCAACTCGCTCATGTCGTGTCCCCAGGTAGAAGACCGTCACGCCCAGCGCACCGAAGCGGAACGCACGCTCGCTCTCAACCTCGCGCGCCCGGTGATGCGCTGGTGGATTGGCGGGACGGTGAAAGTGATGGGTGCGCGCATCACGCGCCTCCGGTGGCGGCTGCTGGCCGCTCGAGGTCTGCAAGAAGGTCAGCGATCGGTCGACCGGTGGCGCGCTCGCATGCCCGCGCCAGCTGCATCGCGCAGCGCCAGTGCGCCCGCCTGCTGGCGTCCGGGTCGATCAGCACCGCGGACATGGCCACGTCGTCGCCAAGCGAATGCGCTGGAAGCCCAGCGTCGAGGCTCCAGTCGCGCACGAGCATCACGAGCTCGTGCAGCGGCACGGATGGCGCCCGGAACAGCGCGGCGAGTGCGGGCGCGGTCATCGCCCGCCTCGCATTCGGATGGGCGGGCGCCCTTCCCCGGTTACGCTGGTGGCTCCTACACGCACCAGCCCAAGGAGGGCGCCCATGGATCTGCCGGCAGCACTCAGCGGTCTGTCGACCGCAATCGGACTGACCAAGCTTGCTGTGGAGGCGCGCGACGACAGCAAAGCACAGCAAGCTCTCACCGAAGTCAATGCGAAGCTCGTGGCGTTGAGCATCTCAGCCCTCGCCCTCGCGGAGAGCAATCGAGCGCTCAGCACGCAGGTTGGCTTGCTCGAGAACGAACTGCACAAACTGAAGCTGGAGGCCGAGGACCGCGAACGCCATACGCTGACCGAGCTTCGTCCCGGTGCGTATGCATACGCCACAAAGCCAGTGCAGGAAGGGAACGACCCACAGGCGCCCTATCTTTGCCAGCCCTGCTACGACAAGGGCGTCAAGGCGATGCTGGTGTTTCACCAGGGCCGGACGGGCGTGCTGGCTCACTACACGTGCCCAGAGGGTGGCGCGCCGCACACGATCGCCATTCCCGGGACCGCGCTGCCGGACAGCGGGCCTCGAACGATCAGCCGGGGATTCCGGGCCGAAGACTGGTGAGCGGCGCACGATCAGGCCGCCTTGGCGTTGGCGGTCTGATCACAGAACAGCGACCACTGACAGAGGAGATTCATGGGCATCCTCGAGGACGTGTTGAAGGCGCTCGAACGAGTGCCGGGTTGGAAGCGCATCAGCGGCCTGCCATCGGAGGTAGACGAGCTGAAGAAGCGCATCGCCGCGCTGGAAGAGCGCATCGCGCCCGCCAGCGGCCAGAAGTGCCCGAAGTGCGGGGCGTTGGCGTACCGGCTCACTTCTTCTTCCCCCGTCGACGACGATTTCGCCGACAGCGGCGCGATGACCGACCACTACAGCTGCAGCAGCTGCAGCTACACGAATCGGGTCTTCCGGCCGTGAACAGCGCCTTGCCGATCTCGGCACCGATCGCCTCGGCCACCGGCTGGAAGCCGTCGTGCCCGCCGAAGATGAACTTGATGCCGCCCTTCTCGTTGGGCCTGACAACGAGGATCGCCCGTAGGAAGTCGCGCGGCATGTCAAGCGGCCTTGGCGTCGACGGCCTGCTCTCGCAGAACCTCCCAGGCGACGTCGTCGCGGAGCTGCTCGCAGGTGACGATCAGCGACGGGTCGCTCTTGTCCCGCGCGAGGCGGCGCGTCTCGCGTTCGATCTGCGGGCAGCGCTCAGCCGGGACACGGCGATCGCCACGCAGCCACTCGCTGATGGTGGGTTGCTTCACGCCGAGAGCCGAGGCCATTGCGGCCTGGCTCCCGAACGCCCGGATGGCTCGTTCGATCGCTTCCATAGCGCAGCATCATAGGCATTGCCGATGCAATCTGCAACTGCATTGCCTATCAAAGGCGGCGCCTGTTGGAATCGGCGAGTGCTACAAGGAACAGACCTCGCCGCTGCGATTCGCACGGCGCTCGAGCTCAAGGCAAAGCTTCCAGGCGCCGGACGCATCGGCCCCTCGGCGCTTGCGCGAGCCTTGGAAATGACCCAACCATCCGCCAGCGAGCTTCTGAAGACTGGCCGCTTGGCCAAGGAGAAGCTGCCGCTGCTTATCTCCTTCTTCGATGACGTGGTCGGGCCGGATCACTTTGGGCTGCCATTCACCAAGTTCGAAGCGGAGTTCCTGCGGCACCTGCGCCGTCTGCCAGCGTCCGCTCAGCAGCAGTTGCTGGACCGCGTGCGCGCCGCGGCCGAGCAGATCGAAGAGGCGACGTCAGGACTCGACTTCCGACCAGACTTCACGGCGCCCGGCGCTGCAATCGAGGTCAAGCCTCCATCAAGGAAACGCTCCGGCACCCACGGATGAGCGCCAACATTGCCAGCTTGTCGACCTTCGGCCGGCGCCGCACCTGCAAACCTTTGCAGGCCTCCCCTGTTCGGGTGGAGGCGATCGACCGAAGCTGGGGCATCTTCTAGCCCATGAGAAGCATTGCCATCCTGGTAGTCGGGCTTGCCTGCTCGGCCACCGCATTCCCGATCAACAAGTGCACCGCAAAAGACGGAAAGGTGACGTTTCAGGACGCTGCCTGCCCGCTCGATGGTGCACGAGGTTCTGATCCGATTGCTACCGGCCAAGCGCCACGCGGCAACGGTCAACTCACGCCGGGCGAGAGAAAGGCGATCGTCGATCAGATGAACGCCGAGATCGCCGCTGGCATCGTCAAGCGGGACCGCGAGCGAGAACGTGCGGCGGCGAGGCAGGCCGCTGAGGAGGCCGCGCGCCCCAAGCCGACAACCACGTGGCAAGCCATTGACTTCGAAGCGTGCCGAACGCTTGTCGCTCGTTCGCTGCTTGCTGTCGCAGGCACCACAAGAACCTTCGCGATCGTGAATTCTCCGGAGGTCACGATGCACAAGATCTGCACAGCGGACGGGAGCGTCATCCTGACCTGCAGCGCGGAAGACCGGCGCCTTGGTACTACCGTGTCGCCGTACCAGTGTCCGTGAACCATGGGCGCGCCAGGTGGAACTGACGGAGGAGCGAACATGGATGTCAACGACGTCTCGAGCCCTGCCCCTCAGCCAGCGCCAGCACCACCGCCATTCGTTCCAGTCGTGCCGCAACAGCCAGAAAGAGAACCGAGGAGCGATGAGCCGCCGAAGCGGTATCGCTGAAGGTCAGGCGAGCGCGGCCGCCGAAAAGACCGCTGGCGACAACAGCGCGAGCAGGCGCACTCCATTGAGCCAGCGCGCTCGAGCGGCGACGAGGGCTGTTTGTTCCTCGATGCGCCTCTGCAGATTCAGCAGCTCTCCCGCCTGGATCTGATCCAGCGAAGCGCCTGGCATCAATAGGTTTTTCGGCTCGTTGTGCAGGGCCGGAGATGCCGTCGTGTTGATGCAGCGGAAGATCAGCACGGCAGCCAGCAGGATCAGGTACAGGCAAAGCGCCGCTGCACCTCTCCCGATAGGCGATGCATCGGGCTCGAAGATCCGCACCGCATAGGCCAGCGAACCGCCGATCCCGGCCAGCAGCAGCGCCAGCGTCGTCGCGGCTTGCGAGGCGACTGCCGCCTGCGAATCAATGCGCCCCTTCAGGTTCTTGTGGCCTTCCTCGAGGGCCCAAGCACGCACTGGGGGATCGCAAGCTGAGATCCGGGCGAGCAGTTCCTTGTCGTCCACCTGCGCAGCGTATCCGATCTCCATCTCTCGCTCCCTCCAGTGAATCGCCGCCCCGGCCAACCCGTGGCGTGCGGATTGCACGATACATAGGCAATGCCGTTGACACAAGAATCGGCATTGCCTATAGTCGTTCCCAACGCGCCACCCCGGCGCTTGGGAGCAGAGATGCAGACGAACGCCCACCCGGCTGCCAGCAGCGGACGCAACCGCTGGCCCGGCACGAACGAGCGGATGACCCTTGACGAGTGCGTGCGGCTCGTCACCTGCGCGGAGAGCTTTCAGGAGCTGACCGAGACGCTCCCGACCTACGCGCCGAAGTTCTACGTCAAGCCGACCACCACGGCCGAACGCCTGGCGCAGCGCCGCATCGTCGCGTCGTTCAACGCCTGGGCCGAGCGCAACGGCCGCGAGGCACGCGCCTTCATCGCGGAGTGCGCGCAATGAGCCCGAGCAGCACCAAGCGCGGCCCGGGCCGCACGCACCTGCAAGGTGACGGGCGCCGGCTCGACGTGCGCTCGCGCTACGTCCAGGGTCTGCTGAACCACTGGGCCAAGAAGCGCCGCGAGGCCGCCGAGAAGAGCTGGTCGAACAGGTCGATGAGCCGGCCGCGCGATGCGCACGGCGCCGTGACCTTAGTCGGCAAGGAGTTCGAGCTGGTCGGCGTGAAGCCCACCTCGCGCGACTACGTGCTGGGCGGCGGCACGGCCTTCGACGGCGAGCCGGAGTACTTCTACTGCCGCCGCATCTGGCTCGCGGGCGTGAGCGCGCAGCGCGGGTACTGAGCCATGAGCCACAAGGTGATTCGCGGCTTCGAGGCCAAGACCGGCGACCTGCTCTCCCAGCCCCGGAGCGAGTCGCTGCGCGGCGAGGCGGTGTATTCGTGGACGCCGGACTACAGCGTCGACTTCACCGCCCTGGGTTCGCTGGACGCCCCGCAGTCCATGCCTGCGGGCGGCCTGCGCCGCTTCGATGGCAGCGAGCTCTCCATCGCCTGGAGCCACGTGTGGCGCGAAGGCGCACCGGCATGAGCCGCACCGTCGACCACATGGAGATCCAGCAGGTCATCGGCGGCTGGATCGTCTGGGACACCAAGCAGCTGCGCGCCATCAACGGGCCGTACCGCTGGCGCTGGATGGCCGTGGTCGCGCGCTTCCTCAGCGTGGGTCTGTGGCGATGAAGCACCTCTTCCACGCTGCCCTGGCGCTCGAGGCGTTCGTCCTCGGCGCCTCCATGAGCGCCGGCCATGCGCCCACGTGGCTGCTCGTCGGCCTGGTCGTCCTCTCGGGCGTGGGCGTGCTGCTGGCGATCGTCGCCGCCGCGCTGCGCCACTGATCGGAGATCCACATGCCCCGCTTCGTCGACAACCCGCCTTCCCTCCTCTCGGCCCGGCGCATCAGCGACGAACTGGCGCGGCCGGACCTGTTGCCCATCGGCGAGGTCACCGAGCTGCCGCCGGCCGAAGGCGCGCTCCAGTGGCGCCTCGCCAAGGCCCTGCAGGCCGACAACTTTGAGCGCGCCTTCGCGATCACCCAGCCGATGGAGCTGCTCCCGTGAGCGCGCGCATTCCCACCCAGGTGAAGATCGCGCCGCGCGGCAAGGCCTTCGCGGTGCTGCGCTGCGACCACGTCGCCGGCGGCCGGATCGTGCCGCTGAAGATGCCCGGCCGCTGGCTGACCCGCGCCGATGCCGAGAAGGCTGCGGCCTCCGTCGACGAGCGCCTGTCGCCGCGCGTGTTCCTGGTCGACGAGATCCGGGTCACGGAGGACCGCTCGTGAGCGCGCCCGCCCTGCCACAGCGCGCCGAAGGCGCACCGGTGAAGGTGCTCTGGGCCGTCTCGCCGCACCGAAACCCCGTCGGCTGCGAGTGGTGCGACGGCGAGTTCCTCCGCTACGTGGCCGCGCCCGACACCGACTACCGCGTGCTCGTGCGCAGCAAGACCCCGCGGGGCAACACCGTCACGGTGCCCGCGCACCCCTCCGCCGTGGAGTTCGTCGCATGCTGACCTCGAACAGCCGCTACCTGCACCGTGTCGACACCAGCCTGAGCGGCGGCATGGATCTCGACGCCTTCCTGCTCGCGGCGCGCCGGCGCGGCCTGGTCGTCACCGAGACCGGTGTGGTCATCGGCATCGCGGCCCAGCGCCAGCCGAGCCGCGAGATCGGCAGCCAGGCCGAGCAGATCCAGACCGCGCTGCTGCGCAAGGCGCCGGGCCTGAAGGCGCGCCGCGCACTGCCCAACGTCGAGCGCGAGCAACTCGTCATCCAGGTGGGCCACCGCCCGCTGTGGTGGCACGCCATGCGTGCGCTGCGCCGCCTCTGGGGTGCCGTGTGACGCCGGGCCCGTGGTCGGTGCTGTCGAACGGCGTGTGCGTCGTCGGCCCGTGCGAACGCCAGGAAGGCGAGCCGCAGACGGCCGGCATCGCCCACTGCGGAATGCAGCTGCGCAGCGAGGCCGAGGCGCGAGCCAACGCCCAAGCCATCAAGCAGCTGCCGCGAGTGGTCGAACTGCTGGAGCTGCTGTTCGAGCGCGACTGCCGGGTCTACGCGCACGAGCTCACGATCCCGCTGCACACGCGCGCCGACGCCATGAAGGCGCTGGCCGAGGCCCGTGCACTGCTGGTCGACCTGCGGGGCGTCGCCTGATGCCCGCGTTGCCCAGCCGCGCCAAGTACCTTGGTGGCAGCGATGCGGAGCTGCGCGAAGTGCCTGGATTTGATGGGCAGTACTCCGTGACTCAAGACGGCCGCGTTTGGTCTCGCGCACGCGAGTGGGTCAACGGCAAGGGCGCGCCGCAATCTCACGATGGCATGTGGTTGAAGCCAATCCTTGACAAGACCGGCTACCTCCGTGTGCGAATCTCTCTTGGTCAGAGGCGCCATTTCCCATCTGTGCACCGACTGGTGGCGATGGCATGGATACCGAATCCGATGGCGTTGCCGCAGGTGAACCACATCGACGGTCATAAGCTCAACAACCGAGCAGAGAACCTTGAGTGGTGCACGCAGGCTGACAACAACCGGCATGCCTACGCCATTGGGCTGAACGGTCCCAATCCGAAACGGAAGTTGTCCGATGACGCAGCACGCAGCCTGCGCGTGCGGCACGCCAACGGCGAGACGGTCACGGCGCTGGCGCGCGAACTGCTGATCGATCGCAAGACGGTGTACGGCGTGCTCAAGGGGAGGACTTACCGTGGCTGACCGCAGTTCCTGGCTCGGCGGCAGCGACGCTGCAGCAGTGCTGGGCGTCGATCCGTACAGGACGCCTGTCGATCTGTGGCTGGAGAAGACGCGCCGCAAGGTCGAGAACCTCGACGACTTCAAACGCGCGATGGTGCTCGCCAGAGGTCGCAGGCTCGAACCCGTTATTCGGGAGATGGCGATCGACAAGCTCCGCGCCGCCGGCCACCAGGTCAAGCTGCTGGCGAAGAACCGCCGGTACCGCGACGCGAAGCACCGCTTCCTGTCGGCCGAGATCGACTTCGAGCTGGAGGTCGACGGGGAAGAGGTCAACGGCGACGCCAAGAGCGTCAGCCACTTCGTGCGCGACGAGTGGGGCGATCCCGGCAGCGAGGACGTGCCCATCCACTACGCCGCGCAGTTCATGCACGGCCTGATGGTGCACCCGCGCCGGCGCCAGCGCACGCTGGTGGCCGCGCTGCGCTCGCTCGACGACGTCGACCTCTACTGGACGCGCCGGGACGAGGTGACGATCGAAGCGATGCGCGAGCGCGAGCTGCGCTTCTGGACCGACCACGTGAAGGCCAAGGTGCCGCCGGAGCCCACCTCGCTCGACGACATCCGCGGCCTGTTCCCCAAGAGCCGGCCCGCCGCGATCGAGGCCACGCCGGAGATCGCCACCAAGGTGGCCGAGCTGCGCGAGCTGCAGAAGCAGGCCAAGGACATCGTCGAGCGCGAGACGCTGCTGCGCTTCCAGATCGGCCAGTTCATGGGCGACCACGCCCTGCTGACGGCCGGTGTGCGCGACCTTCTCACCTTCGAAGAGCAGACCCGCTCGAGCTTCGACCTGACCGCCTTCCGCCGCAAGCACCCGGACTGGGAGGCCATGTTCACCCGCACCAGCACGACCCGCGTGCTGCGCTTTGCCGCGCGCCGCGGCTGATGACCCAAGAGAAGAGGACGACCGACGCATGAACCAAGCACTGCGCGCCGTGGCCACCGGCCAGGCCCAACCCCGCGAGGCCGACGACTTCGGCTCGCTGCTGAACCGGGGATTCACCCCCTTCAGCCCCGACGCCTGGCACGTGATGCAGGCGCGCGACGAGCAGCTGATCGAAGACGAGCTGCTGCGTGGCGCGGTCAGCAAGGCCTTCGTGTACGACTTCACCATCTCCGGCAACCGAGTCACCGGCGTGTCCGTGGTCGGTGCCCGTCAGCTGGCCAGCGAGTACGGGGGCATCAAGTCCAAGATCGTCGCGACGGTGGAGAAGCGCGGTGCGCTGTTCATCTTCCGCAGCTTCGAGCCGCTGTCCATTCACACGGCCGTGCTGCCCGAGCTCGAGGCCGACACCGACTTCTACGAGTGCGTGATGCAGGTCGACGACATCAAGACCGGCAACTCCACCCAGGTGCGCAAGAAGGAAACCAAGATCGAGAAGAAGCGCGACGGCGGCCTGTTCGAGCGCCCGCACTTCGACGTGATCGCCGAGAGCAAGGCGCGCCGCAACGGCATCCTGGACGTGCTGCCGCAGAAGGTGATCGAGGACTTCAAGAAGAAGCACCTCGCCGCAGGCAACGCTTCGCAGGAGAAGACCATCGACCAGCTGCGCTCCGGTGCGCAGCAGTTCGCAGCGAAGCATGGCATCGGCCTGGACCGGCGCGTGCTGGACAGCCTGTCCTATGCCGAGCTGATGGGCCTCGGCGGTGCCGCGGCCGGAGGCGTCGACCAGTTCCGCGCCAGCGCCGAGTCGCTCAAGCTGGTGGCCAGCGCCACCGGTGAGGTGCCTCCTCCCGCCCCGCCGGCAGGCGGCAAGGCTGCTGCCCGGCGTGCTGCCACGAAGGAGGCGCCGGAGCCTGCCGCAGCTGCCCAGGCCGCGGCGGCACCGCGATCGGCTCCTGGCGGGCCGAATTCGGCCGCTGCTGCGCCGACGAGCGCCCCGAGCTACGCCGCCGTCGCCGAGGCCATCTCGCGAGCGGGCAACCGCGACGACGCGCTGGCCGAACTGGATGCCGCCCGCGACCTACCGGCCGATCAGCAGCGCGACCTGAAGGCGCACCTCGAGCGCACCTACCCGGCGGAGGGCTGACCCATGGCCACGAAGCGGATCTACACCATCGAGCAAGGCGACGCGGTGCGCCTGGTGCGAGCGTCGCACCCGAACGCCGCGCTCATGCACGTCGCGCGCGGCACCTACGTCACGCGCGTCGCCACGCAGACCGACCTCGAGCGCGCCTTCAAGGCTGGCGTCCAGGTCGAAGAGCCGGACCAGAAGGCCGTCGGAGAAGGGAGCCCGTCATGAGCGCCAGCCTCCAGGAACAGGTGCGCATCGCGCGCGTGAACCGGATGAAGCGCCGCGTGGCCTCGTGGTGGCACCAATCGCACTGCTACGAATGCCAGGCCCGCGGCGCATCTGCAGGCGCTCTGCTGCAGCTCTTCCAGCAAGTTGGCGTCCCGAGTGTTTCGGTGGAGGTTGTCGGCGACGACGACACCCTCCCCGGCACCCACGTGCCGCCCAGCGACAAGGCGCACTGACCATGAGCGATCAGCAAGCCAACACCCAGCCGCCCGCGATGTGGGCCGTGGTCGAACTCCTGGGCCACAACCGCATCGCCGGCCGCGTCAGCGAGCAGGTGTTCGCCGGTGCCGCGTTCATCCGCGTCGACGTGCCCGAGATCGTCGTCTCGGAAGTCGACTACGACGAATCGCCGCCGGTGCGCCGGCAGCGGCTGATCCAGGCCCACACGCGCAGCTTCGGCGCCGGCGCCATCTACGCCGTGAACTGGTGCGACGAAGACGTGGCGCGCGAAGCCGCGCGCGGCATCAAGCACGAGCCGCTGAAGCCCTACCAGTCGAAGGAAGCCGTCGCCGCGCTGGTCGACGACGCGCGACAGCTGCGCCTGCCCGGCGGAGTCGTGCCCAGCGACCCCGACGACGACCCGGAAGACCTCGACGGCCACGGCCGCTCCTACTGACCACACCCCCAGGAAATCCACATGCGCACGATCCACGACCACAAGGTGAACCCTGCCAACGATCTGCTGACCATCACCGTGGTGGACAAGCCCGGCGCCGGCGGCGCCAGCCACCTGTACACCATCGGCGGCTTCAACAGCTCGACGAACGAGAGCAACAGCGGGCCGGCCTATCAGATGGCCGACATCCTGTTCCAGAACGGGCCGATCCCGGAGAAGGGCGTCAACGGCATCACCCACGAAGCGCTCATCGCCATCGTGATCGACCGCCTCCGTTCCTTCCAGGCCGGCCCCTACGCGTGCCGCGAGAACGCCATCGCGCTAACGAAGCTCGAGGAAGCCCAGCACTGGCTGCACAGCCGCACGCTGGCCCGCATGCGCCGCGGTGTCGAAGGCACCCACACCGTCTGACCTGCAACCACCAGGAGCTACGAGCCATGTTCGCACTGTCGAATGCCACCGACGTGAAGGTGAAGAACGTCATTACCCTCAGCCAGAAGAACCGCAAGCCCGACGAGAAGCCGGGCGTGAAGCTGAAGCTCGAGATGCAGCTGCCGCCCGACACGCTGGAGCACTTCGGCGCGCACCTCACCGAGTTCGTCTACGAGCCGCCGACCGAGACGCGCGGCGCGCAGAGCGAGATCGAAGTGGTGGAGCCGAAGAAGTCGGTCCGCCTGACGCAGCTCGGCGCCAAGATCGCCAAGCTGCCGCTGACTTTCGAGATGACCGGCTACACGACGGAGATCGTGATCGGCACCGGCCGCAAGGAATCGAACCTGCTGATCAAGGACTGCATCCTGAGCGACTGGGTGCTGCAGTTCAAGGAAGGCGGCACCGTGGTGGCCGGCTGCTCGCTCGAGTCGCCCGACGTGTCGAAGGTGATGCTCGGCGAGCTGGGCTCGCTGAAGAGCAAGACCATGCCCATGCGCATGACGCCGCCCGAGGTGCACCAGCGCGACCTCGCGGACGAGGCCGGCACCGGCGACACCGATCCGGACACGCCGCCGCCTGCCGCGCCGCGCAAGCCGGGTGCTGCCGAGCGCGCCGCGGTCACGCGCGTGAAGGGCGAGGCCGGCCCGAAGGTGCCGCACAAGGGCGAGGAACGCCCGGCGCGCACGGAGCGCGGCAAGGCCGCCACGAAGGCCGCGCTGGCCGCCGGCAGCTCGACCGCCGAGATGACGAAGGCGAGCGACGCCGCGCAGGAGCACATCAAGAAGGTCGCCGCGGACCTCGAGAAGAAGGACGCCGCCAAGGCCGACGCCGCGACGGCCGCCTTCGCCGGCTCCGGCGCCAGCACCACCACGCACTGAGGTGGCCGAGCCCTGCTCATGTCCACCCGGGCAGTGCCTCGGGTGCGACACGAGCGCCGAGCACTGCATGTGGGCCGCGATGGCCCGCCAACGGGGGACGAACTTGAAGACGGAACCGATCAGCCACTGCACGCCCGAGCGCGTCGCCGCTCTGGATGCAGCCCTGGCACAGGTACGCGCGGAGGTACTTCGCGCCATCGAGCGCTATCCGGCGTTCAACAGCTCGCACGAGGGCTACGCGGTGATCGCCGAGGAACTCGACGAGCTGTGGGACGACGTCAAGCGCAACTTCCCGCAGGGCGCTCGCGAAGAGGCGATCCAGGTCGCAGCGATGGGCGTGCGCTTCATCATGGACGTGAAGGTGCCCGCCTGATGCGCCGCGTCTACATCAGCGGGCCGATGAGCGGCATGCCGGAGCACAACTTCCCGGCGTTCAACGCCGAGGCGGCGCGTCTGCGCCAGCTTGGCTACGACGTGGTGAACCCGGTCGACGTGAACCCCGACCCGGGCACGCCGTGGAAGATGTGCCTGCGGGCCGATCTGCGGGAGATGCTCACCTGCGACACCGTCGCGCTGCTGCCGGGCTGGCAGATCAGCGACGGCGCGCACCTCGAGCTGCACGTGGCGCACCGCGTCGGCATCGCCATCGTCGACGCCAGCAGCATCACGGAGCGCGCGGTGTTGCCGCCCGTCTGCTGGAACTGCGACACGCCTGTGCCGCCTGGATGCAGCGGCACCTTCGCGGACGACGGTCAGGGCTGCATGCTGAACCGATTGAAGGCCGCAGCATGACCACGGAGACCATCACTTGGCATCCGGTCGATGCCAATGCCCTGCCCACAGGAGGGAACAACATCCTGCTGTTCGTGCCCGGCGAGACCGGCGCGTTCGAAGGCTTCCTCGACGGCCGGGACGAAGCCGGCGAGCCGATCTGGCGCGACGTGACCGCGTGGCGCATCCGCGGCGTGACGCACTACGCCCCGATGGTGAAGGGCCCGGTGTCGCTATGACGAACGTCGAGATCCGCCACTTCCATCTCTTCGCTGGCCTCGGTGGCGGCGCCAAGGGCTTCAACCGCGCCCAGCCTCGCGTGGGCAACCTGCAGGCGCTCTTCCGCTGCCTCGGCGGCATCGACATCGACGCAGCCGCGATGCGCGACTTCGAGCGCCTGGCCGGCGTGCGCGGCACGGTGCTCGACCTGTTCGACCGCGACCAGTACCGCGCCTTCCACGGCCGCGAGCCGGGCACCGACTGGCGCGAGGCCACGCCGGCCGACATCCAGCGCGCCGCCGGGAACGAGCGGCCGCACATCGTCTTCCTGTCGGCGCCGTGCAAGGGGTTCTCCGGGCTGCTCAGCGAGAGCCGCAGTCGCACTGACCGGTACCAGGCCTTGAACCGCCTGACGCTGCGCGGCGTGTGGCTGATGCTCGAGGCCTGGAAGGACGACCTGCCCGAGCTGATCGTCTTCGAGAACGTGCCTCGCATCGCCACGCGCGGCCGGCACCTGCTGGACCAGATCGTCGACCTGCTGCGGGCCTACGGCTACGCGGTGGCCGAGACGACGCACGACTGCGGCGAACTCGGCAGCCTCGCGCAGAGCCGCAAGCGCTTCCTGCTGGTGGCCCGGCAGGTCGAGAAGGTCGCGCCCTTCCTGTACGAGCCCGAGACGCGGCCGCTGCGCGCCGTCGGCACCGTGCTGGGCCGCATGGCGCTGCCGGGCGATCCGGCCGCCGGCCCGATGCACCGCGTGCCGGCGCTGCAGTGGAAGACCTGGGTTCGTCTCGCCTTCGTCGAAGCCGGCAGCGACTGGCGCAGCCTCAACCGCCTCGCGATCGAGGATGGCCAGCTGCGCGACTACCTGATCGTGCCGGCGATGCACCGCGGCGGCTACGGCGTGCGCGCCTGGAACGAGCCGACCGGCGTGGTGGCCAGCGAGAGCCGGCCGAGCAACGGCGCCTTCAGCGTGGCCGATCCGCGCTTCGCCGAATCGGCGGCATGGAACGATGGGCACGCGTACGGGGTAACCCACTGGGGCGAGAGCAGCAGCACCGTCACCAGCAAGCTGGCCCCCGGCAGTGGGTACGGCTCCGTGGCGGATCCGCGCCACGCCGGCGCACCGAAGCACTCGAACGAGTTCCGCGTGGTGCGCTGGGACCGTGAGGCCTGCGCCGTCACCAGCGCGCACGGCAGCGGCCAGTGCGTCGCCGACCCGCGCCGGCAGGGCGAGGCCTTCGGGAAGTACGCGGTGACCGGCTGGGAAGGCCCGGCCGGCACGGTGATCAGTGGCAGCACCACCGGTCAGGGGGCCTACGCCGTGGCCGACCCCCGTGGAGGGATGGACCCCCAGCGGGGGGCCTACCTGACGGGCGGCCACTACGGGGTCATCCCGTGGGGTGCACCCTCCGGGGCGGTGAGCTCGGCCGCCACGCACGACAACGGCCGGTGGTCGGTGGCCGATCCGCGAACTTGCGAAATTGCGCAAGTCGGGCCCTCGTGCACTTCCGGTTTTCCGACCTCGGATGAGGCGCCGAAAGTGGACATGCCGGCGGCCGACGAGAAGCTCGTGGCCGTGATCCGCGCCGAGGACGGCACCTGGCACCGGCCGTTCACCACGCTCGAGCTGGCGGCCCTGCAGTCGCTGGTCGACCCCGAGGATCAGCTCGAACTCGACGGCCTCAGCGACAGCGCCTGGCGCGAGCGCATCGGCAACGCCGTGCCGCCCGCGGCTGCCGAGGCCATCGCACACGTGATGGGCACGACGCTGCTGCTGGCCTGGAGCGGAGAGACGTTCATCCTCAGCGCGCAGCCGATCTGGGTGCGGCCGATCGCGCTGGGGGTCAGCCTTCCCAACGGAGCACCGCAGTGAGCGCCTCGGCCTTTCCTCTCTGCTGGCCGGCGCACTTCCCGCGCGCAAAGTACCGCGAGCACGGCAAGTTCAAGACCGCGCTGCCGGCCGCGATCAAGAACGTCCAGAGCAGCCTGAAGCTCTTCGCGGCCGACTCGGGGAAGAAGCTCGAGCAGCTGGTGATCAGCAGCAACGTCACGCTGGGTGTCGACGCGCCGGCTGACCCAGGCGTGGCCGTCTACTTCGTGTGGGACGGCCTGCAGGTATGCATCCCGGTCGACCGCTATCACAGCGTCGCATCGAACCTGCAGGCGATTCACCACATCCTCGAGGCCCGCCGCGTGGAGCTGCGGCACGGCACGCTGGCGCTGGTGCGCGCGACCTTCCAGGGCTTCCTGGCGCTGCCGGCGCCTGGCGCGGCGGTGGGCCGCGACTGGTGGCGGGTGCTCGACGTCGACCGCCTCGCCGTCACGCGCGAGGGCGTCAAGGACGCGTACCGCCGGCTGGCCAGCCGGTACCACCCCGACAAGCCCGGCGGCTCGCACCAGGCGATGGCCGAGCTCAACGCGGCGCAGGAGAAGGCGCTGCAGGAGATCTACCGATGAGCCATCAGACCTGCAGCTGCTTCCCCGGCACGTGCCGCGGCGGCGATGTCGTGGAGGGCCGGCTGCCGAACGGCCTCGCCTGCAAGAAGCATCCGCCGGCGCTGGTGCAGTTCATCGACGGCCTGCTGGCCAGTCTCGGCCGCGAGCCGACAGAGCCCGAGCTGCGCGCCGCGGCGCATGCGCTGACGGTGCGTGCGGATCGGATCGCGTGCGCTGCTTCGAACGCTCGTCAAGAAGGCGGCGAGCCGTGACGCAGAAGAACACCACCAACACCGAAGCGCCCTCGGCTTCCGCCCGCGAGGAGCGTCGCTGCTCGCACTGTGGGTTCCCGATCAGGCAAGGCGATACCGGCCTGAGGCACTACGGGCTGCACACGGCGCACAGCGAGCTCGAGTGCCTGCGCCTGCTGCATGCCGAGATTGATCGCCTCTTGCGATCCTCGATCAGTTGGTCGCTGTACGCGAGGTTTGCCGAGAGCCAGTGGACATGGTTCCAGACGGCCTTCCGCGAGTTGCTGGCGGACCTCGACCACAACCACCAGCACCCGGCCGGCCCCAAGAGACAGATCGACCTTGACGCAGCGCGCGAGAAGCTGCTCGGACCCAAGCCCAACGTGGAGAAAGCCAATGCCTTCTGACACTGATCCGGCCTCCTCTGGCTTCCCCTACTCGGTAGCGAAGCGCCTCCGCGACCTCGCTGCGTTCGAGGAAGCCGGCATTCGTCTCGAGTCCAGACCGTCCAACCTGCACGACAAGGTGGACGAGGTGCTCGCCGAGGTGCGGGCGCTCAAGCTGGAGTTGCATCTGCTGCGCGAAGCCATCCAGCCCACCGAGTCGCCGCTGATCACCGGCCGTGACGCCATGCGCGAGTACCGCGCTCTGACCACCCCGAGGACCTGACCATGCACCAGGATCGATGCGTCCAGATCGCCCGTGAAGCCGCCGTCGCATGCGGCGAGCGGCACAGCTACATGCCGGCCACCGACCTGCTGGCAGAAACTTGGCAGCCGCACCGTTGGGTGGTCGATGCCATGCTGTTGGCCGCGAACGAGGCCGAGACGCAGCGCGACCAGTTCCGCAACGGCAACACCACGCTGCTGGGCCTGCTGATGAAGCTCCACGCCGGCGAGCACTCCCAGGTGCTCAGGGATGCGGACACCATCCTGCGCTCGGCCGGCCTGGTTCGCGCCGACGGCACGCTCGACTGGGACGCGCTCGAGGCGCGCCGGCCGAAGCAGCAGACCTGGGCCGAGGCCGTGAACGAGTGCGTCACCGATCCTGAGGCGCGTGCCCGGCTGCTGGCGATGGACGACTCGAAGGCGCGCTGCGAGTTCTGCAAGCGCGAGATCGTCAGCGCCGTCGAGGGACCGCCGTGCGGCTCGCTGCAGACGGCCGAGCGGTGCGACGCCTACCGTGCTGGTGCCACTGACGGAGGGTCGCAGTGATTACCCTCAGCATCCGCCAGCCTTGGGCCTGGCTCATCATCCGGCCCGACCTGACCGGCGACGCTCGCGAGGAATGGCTGCACAGCCCGGGGCGCAAGGACATCGAGAACCGCAGCTGGTCCACGGTCTTTCGCGGTCGCCTGCTGGTGCACGCCGGCAAGGGCATGACGCGCGCGGAGTACGAGAGCGCCGCGGACCTCGCGCTGTCGCTCGGGCAGCGCGTGCCGAACCCCGAGGACCTGCAGCGCGGCGGCGTGATCGGTTCGGTCGAGCTGGCCGACTGCGTGACGGAGAGCGCCTCCGGCTGGTTCTTCGGCGAGTACGGCTTCGTGCTGCGCGACCCGCGGCCGCTGCCCTTCGTGCCCTGGAAGGGGCAGCTCTCGTTCTTCGACGTGCCGCGCGACGCGCTGCGGGAGGCCGCCCATGGCTGAGAACACCGCCATAGAGTGGTGCGACCACACATGGACGCTGGTGGTCGGCTGCGAGGCCGTCAGTCCCGCGTGCGCCAAGTGCTATGCCGCGCTGATGGCGGCCCGCCTCGAAGCGATGGGGCAAGCGAAGTACGCTGGCCTTGCAACCCGCGTGGGCAACATCGGCAAGTGGACCGGCGAGGTTCGCTTTGACGAGGCCGTGCTCGACCTGCCGCTCAGGACGCGGAAGCCAGGCCGCTGGTTCCTGACCAGCATGGGCGACATCGCGCACGAGAAGGTGACGAACGACCAGATCGCCTGCGCGTTCGACGTCATGGAGCGCGCCCACTGGCACACGTTTCTCGTGCTGACGAAGCGGCCAGCAAGGTTCGCCGAGCCGGTTGCCCTGAGCGATCCGCTGCCGAACGTCTTCATCGGCTGCACGGCCGAGAACCAGGCCCAGGCTGACGCGCACCTGCCGCACATGCGTGCCTTGGCCTGTGCTGGCTGGAAGACGTTCGTCAGCTACGAGCCGGCGCTCGGTCCGGTGGACTGGACCGGATGGGAGTTCCTGCACCAGCTCATCAGCGGCGGCGAGTCAGGCCACGAGGCTCGGCCAGCGCATCCAGACTGGTTCCGCGGCGCGCGTGACTTCGCTGCGGAGCACGGCATCGCCTACCTGCACAAGCAGAACGGTGACTGGGCCAGCGTGAGCGCGGTTGCCGGCCGGGGGCGGCACCACTACTTCGCAGACGGCACAACGGTGCGGCACGTCGGCAAGAAGGCCGCCGGCCGCCTGCTCGACGGCATCGAACACAACGGATTCCACGATGGCACACGAAGCTGAGTTCCTCCGGTTGCTCGCCGATGGCGTGTTCCGCGTGGACCCTGACGGCAGCATCTGGCGCCTCGCCACGTTCGGCCGTACCGGTAAGCGCAGGCCCATCGAGCCGCAGCGATGCGATCACGAGCGCGGCAATGGCTACCGTGCGGTCAATTTCACGGTCGGCGGCAGGCGTGTCTTCGTGGCGGCCCACCGCGCTACGTTCTCGGCCATGGTGCGGCTGATCCAGGCCGCCGAGGAACTGAACCATCGCAACGGCGCGAAGGGCGACAACGCGCCGACGACCAACCTTGAGGTCATTTCTCGCGGCGGGAACATCGAACATGCCTATCGCGTGCTGGGCCGTCGACGCCTCACCGGCGAAGCCAACCCTGCGTCGAAGCTGACCGACGATGAAGCCCACGAACTCCTCGCATTGAAAGGCACGCTCTCGTCCCGGAAAGCTGGCGCGCTTTACGGCATTTCGCACCGCCAGGTGCTCAACATCTGGAGCGGCAAGCGATGAATGAGCGGCCCCATCCTCGTCAACGCCACGATGGCAACGTCGGGCCGCAAGACATCACCTACGACGACGTGATGAGCCTGGCGCATCGCTTCGAGCGCTCTGCAGACTGGCTGGAGCACGGCCGGCTGCAAGGTCCGGCAGAGACGCATCCCTGCGTCGGCTTGGCCGACTACCGGGCCGCCGCACGGCTGCTTCGCGCCTCGGCGTTCCTGTGGGCCAGCTCCACGTCGGAGGCCTGAGACGAATCATGTGCATCGCGTGCGCCACCGGCCACCGCGTCTTCCGCCTGCCCCTGGCCAGCGGCGGCCGGGTCTTCATGGAGTGGCACAGCTACTTCGGCCCGACGTTCTATCGCGACCGTGCGTGCCGGCGGGAGATCGACGGCTGGTGGGAGCAGCCCGAGATCTGCGCCGCGCTGGAGTGGTTCCAGGATCGCGGGAAGGTGGCGTGATGATCGACGCCAAGGAAGCCGCACGCCTGCTCGGCCTCAAGCCGCGCACGGTCTATGATCTCGCCGCCTCGGGCGCGCTGCCGAGCTATCGGCCGGCGCCCGGTGCCGTTCGCTTCGATCCTGCCGACGTAGAGGCCTACCGCGCATCATGCCGATCAACGTCATCCGCGACGGCCAAGGCCGGCGACGCTTCCAGTTCGAGTTCAGCCACCGCATCGACGGCAACCGTTTTCGCAAGCGTCGCCTTCTCCCCGTTGGGTGGACACGAGCCCAGGCCGACGCGTACGACCGCAAGGAAAGCGCGGCCCTGTACGCGGTCGCGACCGGCGTCGCCAAGCCTCGGCGCACCGTTGACGAGGCTGTCTCTCGTTACGCCCGGGAGCGGCTCCCGCAGCTGAAGCACGGCCAGAACGTCGAGCGCGAGCTCGAGACGATGCGCGACTGGTGGACCGGGCGCGCCATCGAGGATCTGCCAACCATCGCTGCGGAGTACGCCGAAGATCAGGACGGCGCGCTCGCCCCGGCAACGATCAAGAACCGGCTTTCGTACCTCCGCGCGGCCTGCCGGTGGGGGTGGAAGCGGCACCAGCTCTGCGAGCACGATCCAGGTGCACGAGTGGTCATGCCGACCGTCCGCAATGCGCGCGAGGTATTCATCGACCGCCGGCAGATGCTGGCGCTGGCCCGCGCCTGCGGGCACAGCGGCGCCAGGTCGATGATCCGGCTCGCATGGTACTCAGGCATGCGCCTGGGCGAGATCGAGGCGCAGCGGCCCGATCTGGCCGCCGGCGTGGCGGTTCTGGCCGACACGAAGAACGGCAGCCCGCGGCGCGTGCCGCTGCACCCGAAGGCGGCTGGCTGCGTGCGCCTGCTCGAGCGCGAAGGGATCCCGACCCGCTACACCTTCGGCTACTGGTTCAGGAAGGCGCGAGAGCTTGCCGGCATGCCAGATCTGCACGCGCACGACCTACGGCATTCCGCCGCGTCGGAGTTGATCCGGGTCGGCGTCGACCTGTACACCGTGGGCGCGGTGCTGGGGCACAAGAGCCAGGCCAGCACGAAGCGATACGCGCACCTCGCCGTCGAGCAACTGGCAGCCGCAGTGGGGAAGATGGGGCGCCGCCGGCCCGAAAGTTCCCCACCGGTCCCCACGCTAGAACGGCCCCAACATGGGCCGTCTACAGAGGTGGAGGCGCGGGCCGGAGTCGAACCGACCTACACGGATTTGCAATCCGGTGCATAACCGCTTTGCTACCGCGCCGCCGTGAGCGGAGGAAAAAAGGGAAGCCTGGGCTTCCCTTTCTTCACTGTTCTGGAGCGGGAAACGAGTCTCGAACTCGCGACCTCAACCTTGGCAAGGTTGCGCTCTACCAACTGAGCTATTCCCGCGTTGAGCCTCGCATTATAGCCACAAAAAAGAGACCGCCTCGTGGCGGTCTCCGATTTCTTCCGGCAACGCGGCACTCAGTGCTTGATGGCCTCGCTGGTGGTGCCCGACGGCTCGGCCTTTGGAGCGGCCTCCGGCTTGGCCGCCGGCTCCTCGTCCGGCAGCGGCTGCGGCGCGGACTGCAGCGCCACCTCGAGCACGCGGTCGATCCACTTGACCGGCACGATCTCCAGGTGGTTCTTGACGTTCTCCGGGATGTCCTGCAGGTCCTTGACGTTCTCTTCCGGGATCAGCACCGTCTTGATGCCGCCGCGGTGCGCCGCCAGCAGCTTCTCCTTCAACCCGCCGATCGCCGTGACCTCGCCGCGCAGCGTGATCTCGCCGGTCATCGCCACGTCCGCACGCACCGGGATGCCGGTGAGCGCCGAGACGAAGGCCGTCGTCATCGCGATGCCTGCGCTCGGGCCGTCCTTGGGCGTCGCACCGTCGGGAACGTGGATGTGCACGTCGCGCTTCTCGAACAGCTCGTCCTTGATGCCCAGGCGCCGCGCGCGGCTGCGCACCACGGAGCGCGCGGCCTCGACCGACTCCTTCATCACGTCGCCGAGCTGGCCGGTGCGGATGATGTTGCCCTTGCCGGGCATCACCGCCGCCTCGATGGTCAGCAGGTCGCCGCCGACCTCGGTCCACGCGAGTCCGACCACCTGGCCGACCTGGTTCTGCTTCTCGGCCTGGCCGTAGCTGAACTTGCGTACGCCGAGGAAGTCGTTCAGGTTCTCGTCATCGACGACCACCTTGTCCGACACCTGCTTGAGCTGGATCGACTTGACCACCTTTCGGCAGATCTTGCTGATCTCGCGCTCGAGCGAACGCACGCCCGCCTCGCGGGTGTAGTAGCGGATCACGCCGCGGATCGCGGCCTCGGTCACCTCGAGCTCGTCATCCTTCACGCCGTTGTTCTTGCGCTGCTTGGGCAGCAGGTAGCGCAGGGCGATGTTGACCTTCTCGTCCTCGGTGTAGCCCGACAGCCGGATCACCTCCATCCGGTCGAGCAGCGCCGGCGGGATGTTCATGCTGTTCGAGGTGGCGATGAACATCACGTCCGACAGGTCGAAGTCGACCTCGACGTAGTGGTCGCTGAAGGTGTGGTTTTGCTCGGGGTCGAGCACCTCCAGCAGCGCCGAGCTCGGGTCGCCGCGGAAGTCCATGCCCAGCTTGTCGATCTCGTCGAGCAGGAACAGCGGGTTGCGCGTGCCGACCTTGGTCAGGCTCTGCAGCACCTTGCCCGGCATCGAGCCGATGTAGGTGCGGCGGTGGCCGCGGATCTCGGCCTCGTCGCGCACGCCGCCCAGCGCCATGCGGACGAACTTGCGCCCCGTCGCACGCGCGACCGACTGGCCCAGCGAGGTCTTGCCCACACCCGGGGGGCCGACGAGGCACAGGATCGGCGCCTTCACCTTGTCGACGCGCTGCTGCACCGCGAGGTACTCGAGGATGCGGTCCTTGACCTTCTCGAGGCCGTAGTGGTCTTCGTTGAGCACGTCTTCCGCGAACGGCAGGTCGTGCTTGATCTTGGTCTTCTTCGACCACGGCAGGTTGACCAGCGTGTCGATGTAGTTGCGCACGACGGTCGCCTCGGCGCTCATCGGCGACATCAGCTTGAGCTTCTTCAGCTCGGCTTCGGCCTTCTTGCGCGCGTCCTTGGGCATCTTGGCGGCGCGGATCTTCTTCTCGAGCTCCTCCATGTCGGCGCCTTCTTCGCCGTCACCGAGCTCCTTCTGGATCGCCTTGACCTGCTCGTTCAGGTAGTACTCGCGCTGACTCTTCTCCATCTGGCGCTTGACGCGGCCACGGATGCGCTTCTCGACCTGCAGGATGTCGACCTCGTGCTCGAGCTGCTCGAGCAGCTTCTCGAGCCGCTTGGACACCGGGAACAGATCGAGCACCGCCTGCTTGTTCTCGAGCTTCAGCGGCAGGTGGGCGGCGATCGTGTCGGCCAGGCGACCGGCGTCGTCGATCCCGGCGATCGAGGTCAGGATCTCCGGCGGGATCTTCTTGTTCAGCTTGACGTACTGGTCGAACTGCTGCGTCACCGCGCGGCGCAGCGCCTCCACCTCGGGCTTGGTGTCGGCCTCGGGCGGAACCGGCGTCACCTCGGAGACGAAGTACTCGCCGTTGTCCGAGATGGAATGCGTGTTGGCGCGCTGGATGCCCTCCACCAGCACCTTCACCGTGCCGTCCGGTAGCTTGAGCATCTGCAGGATGCTGGAGACGCAGCCGACCTCGAACATGTCGTCCGGCTTGGGCTCGTCCTTGCCGGCGGCCTTCTGCGCCACCAGCATGATCTGGCGCCCGGCCTCCATGGCGACTTCGAGCGCCTTGATCGACTTCGGTCGCCCGACGAACAGC
This sequence comes from Piscinibacter defluvii, assembly GCF_004011805.1. GTDB lineage: Bacteria > Pseudomonadota > Gammaproteobacteria > Burkholderiales > Burkholderiaceae_C > Piscinibacter > Piscinibacter defluvii. Next base: position 262,615 of record NZ_RCHJ01000013.1, on the reverse strand, counting down.
GGGATCACCATGTGCGGGAAGACCACCACGTCGCGCAGCGGCAGCAGCGGCAGCGTGATCTTCTCGGCGGGCAGGATGGGATGTCCGGACATTGGAAACCTCTCTTTCTCAGGCCGATCTGAGGCCCGAGGTCACGATTGCAAGGAGCCGCACCGGAGGATGGGCGCGGCGCACCGGACTCAGGCGCTCGCCTTGGCCTGCTCGCGGTAGACGAGCAGCGGCTTGGCTTCTTCTTCGATCGTGTGCTCGTCGACCACCACCTTGACGACGCCGTCAAGGGTCGGCAGGTCGAACATCGTGTCGATCAGGGAATGTTCGACGATCGAACGCAGGCCGCGGGCGCCGGTCTTGCGCTCCAGCGCCTTGCGGGCGATGGCCGACAGGGCGGACGGCCGGATCTCGAGCTCGACGCCGTCCATGCCGAACAGCTTCTGGTACTGCTTGACCAGCGCGTTCTTCGGCTCGGTGAGGATCTGGATGAGCGCATCCTCGGTCAGCTCGCCGAGCGTGGCCACCACCGGCAGGCGGCCGACCAGTTCCGGGATCAGGCCGAACTTGATCAGGTCTTCCGGCTCGACATGGCGAAACACCTCCGAGACGCGCTTCTCGGTCTTCGTGTGCACGGTGGCGCCGAAGCCGATGCCGGATTTCTCGGTGCGGTTCTGGATGACCTTCTCGAGGCCGTCGAACGCGCCGCCGCAGATGAACAGGATGTTCGTCGTGTCGATCTGCAGGAAGTCCTGGTTCGGGTGCTTGCGCCCGCCCTGCGGCGGCACGCTGGCCATCGTGCCTTCCACCAGCTTGAGCAGTGCCTGCTGCACACCCTCGCCCGACACGTCGCGGGTGATGCTGGGGTTGTCGGCCTTGCGCGAGATCTTGTCGATCTCGTCGATGTAGACGATGCCGCGCTGCGCCTTCTCGACGTCGTAGCCGCAGTTCTGCAGCAGCTTCTGGATGATGTTCTCGACGTCCTCGCCGACGTAGCCGGCTTCGGTGAGCGTGGTCGCGTCGGCGATCACAAACGGCACGTTGAGCAGCCGGGCCAGGGTCTGGGCCAGCAGCGTCTTGCCCGAACCGGTGGGCCCGATCAGCAGGATGTTGCTCTTGCTGAGCTCGACCTCGTCCTTCGTGCGGCTCATGTGCTTGAGCCGCTTGTAGTGGTTGTAGACCGCCACCGACAGCGTGCGCTTGGCCACTTCCTGGCCGATCACGTACTGGTCGAGGATGGCCTTGATCTCGGTCGGGATCGGCAGGTCGGACTTGGCGGCCTTGGCGTCGGCGCCCTCGGCCGGCACTTCATCACGGATGATGTCGTTGCACAGCTCGATGCACTCGTCGCAGATGAACACCGAGGGCCCGGCGATGAGCTTCTTGACCTCGTGCTGGCTCTTGCCGCAGAACGAGCAATACAGAACCTTCTCGCTGGAGGAGCCCTTTTTGTCGGCCATGGAGCCAATGATAGTTGAAAAGGGATCCGGGCCGTCCCCGTGGGTTTGGCCCGGTTTGCCCCCTTTTTGGCCGTTTTACCGGCTCCGCGGCTCAGGGTCGCTTGTCGAGCACCTGGTCGATCAGCCCGTAGGCCTTGGCCTCCTGCGGATCCATGAAGAAGTCGCGCTCCATGTCCTGCTGGATCTTCTCGAGCGTCTGGCCGGTGCGCTCGGCGTAGATGCGGTTGAGCTGCTCGCGCGTCTTCAGGATCTCGCGGGCGTGGATCTCGATGTCCGTCGCCTGGCCCTGGGCGCCGCCGGAGGGCTGGTGGATCATCACGCGCGAGTTCGGCAGCGCGATGCGCTTGCCCTTGGCGCCGGCCATCAGCAGGAACGAGCCCATGCTGGCGGCCAGGCCCAGGCACATGGTCGAGACGTCCGGCTTGATGAAGTTCATCGTGTCGTAGATCGACAGGCCGGCGCTGACCGAGCCGCCGGGCGAGTTGATGTACAGGTAGATGTCCTTGTCCGGGTTCTCGCTCTCCAGGAACAGCATCTGCGCCACCACCAGGTTGGCCGACTGGTCCGTCACCGGGCCGACCAGGAAGATGATGCGTTCGCGCAGCAGCCGGCTGTAGATGTCGTAGGCGCGTTCGCCGCGCCCCGAGGTCTCGATGACGATGGGGACCATGCCCAGGTTGGTGGTGTCCAGCGCGCTCATGAAGTGTTCCGACGGATGAGGGGGATGCGGACGACTATATCCCTCAGCCGACCATCAGTTCGTCGAAGGGGACCACCTTGTCCGTCACCCTGGCCTTGGCGAGCACGAAGTCCGCGACGTTGTTCTCGACCACCACCGCCTCGACCTCGGCCATGCGCTGCCGGTCGCTCAGGTACCAGCGCACCACCTCGGCCGGCTTCTCGTAGCTCTGCGCCATCTCCTCGATGTGCTTCTGCAGCTGGTCGGGCTTGGCCTGCAGGCCGTTGGCGCGCACCAGTTCGCCCACCACCAGGCCCAGGCGCACGCGGCGCTCGGCCTGCGGCTGGAAGATCTCCGCCGGGATCGGCGCCTTCTCGGCGTCCTTCACGCCGCGCTTCTTCAGGTCCTCGCGCGCGTCGGCGACCATGCGCTCGGTCTCGCCCTCGACCAGCGCCTTGGGCACGTCGAGCTCGGCGAGCTTGACCAGCGCGTCCATCACGGCCGCCTTGTTGCGCGCCAGCACGCGGAACTTCACCTCGCGCTCGAGGTTGCGCTTGATGTCGGCGCGCAGCGCCTCGATGGTGCCGTCCTGGATGCCGAGCGACTTGGCGAAGGCCTCGTTGACTTCGGGCAGGTGCTGCGCCTCGATCTTCTTCAGCGTGACCATGAAGTCGGCTTCCTTGCCGGCCACGTCCTTGCCGTGGTAGTCGGCCGGGAACTGCAGCGGGAAGGTCTTGCTCTCGCCGGCGCGCATGCCGCGCACCGCCTGGTCGAACTGCGCCAGCATCTGGCCTTCGCCGATGATGAACTGGAAGTTCTCGGCCTTGCCGCCGTCGAACGGCACGCCGTCGATCTTGCCCTCGAAGTCGATCGTCACGCGGTCGCCTTCGGCCGCGCCCTCGGCCTGCGGGCGCAGCTGGAAGCTGCGGCGCTGCTTGCGCAGGATCTCGAGCGTGCGGTCGATCGCCGCCTCGGTGACCTCGGTGGAGATGCGCTCCACCTCGGCCGTGCCGACGTCGCCCAGCTTGATCTCGGGGTAGACCTCGAAGGTGGCGTCGAAGGCCACCTGCCCTTCGGGCGCGCCCTCCTTCTCGGTGATGCGGGGCGCGCCGGCCACGCGCAGCTTGGCTTCGGTGACGGCGTCGGCGAAGGCCTGGCCGACCTTGTCGTTCATCACCTCGTAGTGCACCGAGTAGCCGTAGCGCTGGGCCACGACGCTCATCGGCACCTTGCCCGGGCGGAAGCCGTCGGCCCGGACCGTGCGCGACAGCTTCTTCAGGCGCGACTCGACCTCGGACTTGATGACCTCGGCCGGCAGCGTCAGGCTGATGCGGCGCTCGAGCTTCTCGAGGGTTTCGACTTGGACGGACATGATCTCGAACTCTCTGGTTGAATGACTGGTGCGCGGGGCGGGACTCGAACCCGCACACCATTGCTGGCGTCAGGACCTAAACCTGGTGCGTCTACCAATTTCGCCACCCGCGCCCGGGGCGGCCGCGCGAGGCGGCCGCCGGCAAACGGGCGATTTTAGCGGGACGGCGCGCCGCGTTCCTCGGCCGGCGGCCGGACGCGGAACCAGGCCGCGTACATGGCCGGCAGGGCCAGCAGCGTCAAGGCGGTGGCGACGATCAGTCCGCCCATGATGGCCACCGCCATCGGGCCCCAGAACACGCTGCGCGACAGCGGGATCATCGCCAGCACCGCCGCCGCGGCGGTCAGGATGATCGGGCGGCAGCGCCGCACCGCGGCCTCGACGATCGCGTCCCAGGCAGCCACGCCGCGCTCGCGGTCGTGCTCGATCTGGTCGATCAGGATCACCGAGTTGCGCATGATCATGCCCATCAGCGCGATCACGCCCAGCAGCGCGACGAAGCCGAACGGCCGGTTCAGCAGCAGCAATGCGCCAGCCACGCCGGCGATGCCCATCGGGCCGGTCAGGAACACCAGCACGGCACGGCTGAAGCTGTGCAGCTGCAGCATCAGCAGCGTGAACATGATGAACAGGGCCACCGGCAGGCCGACGGCGATCGAGCCCTGGCCCTTGCTGCTCTCCTCCACCGCGCCAGCCACCTCGATGCGGTAGCCCGGCGGCATCTTCGCCCGGATCGGATCGAACAGCGGGTTCAGCTGCGCCGAGACGGTGGCGCCCTGCAGGCCCTCGACGATGTCGCCCTGCACCGTGGCGGCGTAGTCGCGCCCTTCGCGCCACAGCACGCCGGGCTCCCAGGCGAACTGCGCCTTGACCACCTGCGCCAGCGGCACGCTGCGTCCGCTGCTGGTGGGCACGTAGCCGCTGGCCAGGTCGGTCAGCGTGTCGCGTTCGTCCAGCGGCTGGCGCAGCACGATGTCGATCAGGCGGTCGCCGTCGCGGTACTGGCCGATGGTCGAGCCGCTGTTGAAGGTGCGCGCGGCCTGCGCGATGACCTGGCTCGAGACGCCGAGCGCGCGCGCCTTGTCCTGGTCCACCTCCAGCCGCAGCACCTTGACGGCCTCGTTCCAGTTGTCATTCACGCCGCGCATGTTCGGGTTCTGGCGCATCAGGGCCTTCACCTCGTCGGCGTAGACCCGCACCTGCGCCGGGTCGGGGCCGACCACGCGGAACTGCACCGGGTACGGTACCGGCGGCCCATTGGGCAGCAGCTTGGCGCGCGCGCGCGCCTCCGGGAACTCGGTGGCCAGCAGTTCCGGCAAGGCGTGGCGCAGCCGCTCGCGCGCGGCCAGGTCGCGCGGCATCAGGATGATCTGGCTGACGTTGCTCTGCGGGAAGATCTGGTCGAGCACCAGCGCGAAGCGCTCCGCGCCGCTGCCCACCCAGGTGGTGACATGGTCGACGCCATCGAGCTTCTGCAGCCGGGCCTCGACGCGCCGGGTCACCTCCTGGTTGGCCGCGAACGAGGTGCCCTCCGGGTACCAGAGGTCGACCAGCAACTCGAGCCGGCTCGAATCGGGGAAGAACTGCTGCTGCACCCGGCCCATGCCGGCGATGCCGAGCCCCAGCGTGCCCACGGTCAGCGCGATGGTGATCCAGCGGTGCGCGACGCACCAGTTCACCAGCGCCCGGAAGCGGTTGTAGAACGGCGTGTCGAACAGCTCGTGCGGCTCGCCGCTGCCGTGCGGCTTGACCTGCAGCAGCCGCGTGCCGAGGTAGGGCACGAAGTAGACCGACACCAGCCACGAGATCACCAGCGCCGCCGCGGTCACCGCGAAGATCGCGAAGGTGTACTCGCCGACGGTGGACCTGGCCATGCCGATGGGCAGGAAGCCGACCGCGGTGATCAGCGTGCCGGTCAGCATCGGCATCGCGGTGGCCTCGTACGCGAAGGTGGCCGCGCGCAGCTTGTCGTAGCCCTCCTCGAGCTTGCGCACCATCATCTCGACCGCGATGATCGCGTCGTCCACCAGCAGGCCGAGCGCGATGATCAGCGAGCCCAGCGAGATCTTGTGCAGGCCCACGCCCCAGTAGTACATGGTGACGAAGGTGATGGCCAGCACCAGCGGAATGGTGATCGCCACCACCAGCCCGGGGCGCCAGTCGAGCCGGAAGCGCGGCTTGAAGTGCAGCCCGAGGCTGACGAAGCTGACCGCGAGCACGATCACCACCGCCTCGATCAGCACCCGCACGAACTCGTTGACCGAGCGCGAGACGACGGTTGACTGGTCCTGGAACTGCTGCAGCTCGATGCCCACCGGCAGCGCGGCGCGGATCTCCGCCGCAGTGGCCTTGAGCGCCTTGCCAAGCTCGATGATGTCGCCGCCCTTGGCCATCGAGATGCCCAGCGCGATCACCTCCTGGCCCTGGTGGCGCACCTTCACCTGCGGCGGGTCGACGTAGCCGCGCCGCACCTGCGCGATGTCGCCGAGACGGAAGCTCGTGCCGCCGGCTCGGATGGGGAACTGCCGCAGCTCGTCGACCGAGCCGAACTGCCCGCCCACGCGCACCTGCAGGTAGTCGGAGGGCGTGTTGACGGTACCTGCCGACTCCACCGCGTTCTGCTGGCCGAGCTGGGCGATCACCTGGTTGAAGTCCAGGCCCAGCTGGGCCAGGCGCTTCTGCGAGATCTCGACGAAGATCTTCTCGTCCTGCGCGCCGAAGATCGCGACCTTGTTGACGTCCTTCACCTTCAGCAAGCGCTGGCGCACGCGGTCGGCGTGCTCGCGCAGCTCCTCGTAGCTGAAGCCGTCGGCCGAGAGCGCGTAGATCGAGCCGTAGACGTCGCCGAACTCGTCGTTGAAGAACGGGCCGATCACGCCGGCCGGCAGCGTGGCGCGCATGTCGCCGATCTTCTTGCGCACCGTGTACCAGATCTGCGGCATCTCGCGCGGCGGCGAGTTGTCCTTCACCTGGAACAGGATCAGCGCCTCGCCCGGCTTGCTGTAGCTGCGGATCTTGTCGGCGTAGGGCACCTCCTGCAGCGTCTTCTCGAGCTTGTCGGTCACCTGGTCGGCCACCTGCTGCGCGGTGGCGCCGGGCCAGAACACCCGCATCGCCATGGCGCGGAACGTGAAGGGGGGGTCCTCGTCCTGGCCGAGCTGGAAGTAGGCCGCGAAGCCCAGCACGAGCAGCACGACCAGCAGGTAGCGCGTCAGCGCCGGGTGGTCGAGCGCCCAGCGCGAGACGTTGAAGCGCGTGCCGGTGCCGCCCGGCAGCGCATCGCCCGCCGCGCTCATTGGCGTGCCACCGAGGCGTTTGCGGTGGCCGCACCGCTGCCGGTGCCGGCCCCTGCCGCAGTGGGCGCGGAGACGGCGCCGTACAGCTTCACCTTCTGCCCCGGCGTCAGCACGTGCACGCCGGCGGTCACCACCAGCTGGCCCGGGGCCAGGCCGGCCGTCACCACGGCCTCGTTGCCGTCTGCGCCGGCCAGGGTCACCGCCTGCTGCTGCACCGTCATGCTCTGCCGGTCGACCACCCACACCGTGGTCTTGCCCTGCTCTTCCTTCAGGGCGGACAGCGGCAGCTTGGCAATGCCCGCCACCGGCGGCAGGTCCACCTGCACGGTGGCCGTCTGCCCCAGCCGCACCGGCGCGTTGCCGATGTCGGCCTTGACCAGGAAGGTGCGCGTCACCGGGTCGGCCGAGCCCGCGATCTCGCGCACCGTCGCGGGCAGCGGCGGACCGGCCTCGCCGCCCCAGAGCCTAACCTTGAAGCGGCCCGGCTGGGAGGCAAGCTGGCGCAGCGTCGCCACCTTGTCCTCCGGCACGGCGAACACCACGTCGCGCGGGCCGTCGTGCGCCAGGCGCAGCACCGGTGCACCGGCGGCCACCACCATGCCGGGCTCGGCATCCACCCCGGTGATCACCCCGCTCGCGTCGGCCACCAGCGCCGCATAACCGGCCTGGTTGCCCTGCACGCTGCTTTGCGCCACGGCCTGGTCGAGCTGCGCCTTGGCGGCCTTCAGGGCGGTGTCGCGGCGCTCCAGCTCGGCGCTGCTGATGAAACCCTGGTCGCGCAGCTCCTTGAAGCGCCGGTAGTCGGCCAGCGCCTGCTCGTGATTCACCTGGGCCGCCGAGAGTGCGGCGCGTGCGGCGTCCTGACCGAGCCGCAGGTCCTGCGCGTCGAGCTGGGCCAGCACCTGCCCGGCCTTGACGGCATCGCCCAGGTCGGCACGGCGGCTGACGATCTTGCCGCCGACCCGGAAGCCCAGGCGCGATTCGGTCCGGGCACGGATCTCGCCGGCGTACTCCCAGCCGGCCGAGGCGCTCTGCGGCTCGACCGTCAGCGTGCGCACCGCGCGCACCGGGTCCGGTGCGCTTTCCTGGCGCGAACAGGCGGTGAGTGCGGCCAGTGCCGACAGCAGCAGGACCAGGGGCAGCTTCATGGGAGCCTCGCGCACGCGGAAGAGGTGGGACCGACGGCCATCAGTAAATGACTGACCGGTCAGTAATGTATTTGCGTCGTTGCGGCGTGTCAAACCGCACGGGCGCGTTCAAGCCCGAGGTGCGCCCGCGACGCAGTGGACAATCGCGCCCGTGAGCGTCGATCACTACGAGAACTTTCCCGTCGCCTCCTGGCTGTGCCCCCCGGCGTTGCGCCCGGCCGTGGCCGCGATCTACTGGTTCGCGCGCACCGCCGACGACCTGGCCGACGAGGGCGACGCCGCGCCGGCGCAGCGCCTGACCGACCTGGCCGACTACCGGCGCGACCTGGAGGCGGTGGCCGCCGGCGCCAGCCCCTCGGCCCGCTGGCCGCAGGTGTTCGGGCCCTTGCGCGTGGCACTCGAACGCCATGCGCTGCCGGCGCCGCTGCTGGCCGACCTGCTGTCGGCCTTCGAGCAGGACGTGGTGCGACAGCGCTATGCCGACCGCCCCGACCTGCTGGACTATTGCCGACGCTCGGCCAACCCGATCGGCCGCCTGCTGCTGCACCTGTACGGCGTGGCCGATCCGCTCTCGCTTCACCGCTCGGACGCGATCTGCAGCGCCCTGCAGCTGGCCAACTTCTGGCAGGACCTGTCGATCGACACGGCACGCGGCCGGCTCTACCCGCCCGAAAGCGACTGCCTGCGCCACGGCGTCGCGCCCGAGGCGGTGCTGCGGCGCGAGGAATCCCCGGCACTGCGGGCGCTGGTGGCAGAACTGGTCGACTGGGCACGCGGCCTGATGCTCGAGGGCGCGCCGCTGGTGCACACGCTGCCCGGGCGCGTCGGCTGGGAGCTGCGCCTGGTCGTGCAGGGTGGCCTGCGCATCCTCGAGAAGATCGAGCAGCTCGGCTACGCCAGCTGGCGCACGCGCCCGGCGCTGGGCCGCGCCGACGCGCCGCGCCTGCTGTGGCGCGCCTGGCGCATGGCGGCGCCGCACTCCGCACTGCAGGGACGCGCCGCATGACGCCCGAGCAGTACGTGCAGGAGAAGGCCGCCGGCAGCGGCTCGAGCTTCTACTACGCCTTCCTGTTCCTGCCGCCGCCGCGGCGCGCCGCGATCACTGCCTTCTATGCCTTCTGCCGCGAGGTGGACGACGTGGTCGACGAGGTGCAGGACCCGAGTGTTGCCGCGGCCAAGCTGGCCTGGTGGCGCGGTGAGGTCGTGCAGGCCTACGCGGGGCACCCCAGCCACCCGGTCATGCAGGCGCTGGCGGTGCATGCACCGGCCTACGACATCCGCGCCGAGCACCTCGCCGCGGTGATCGACGGCTGCCAGATGGACCTGGATCAGTCGCGCTACCTCGACTACCCCGGCCTCGAGCGCTACTGCCACCTGGTGGCCGGCGTGGTGGGAGAGGTGGCGGCCAACATCTTCGGCCGCACCCAGGACGCCACCCTCGCCTATGCGCACCGCCTCGGCCGCGCGATGCAGCTGACCAACATCATCCGCGACGTCGGCGACGACGCGCGGCGCGGCCGCATCTACCTGCCGGTCTCGGAGCTGAAGCAGTTCGACGTCAAGGCGCAGGAGATCCTGCAGCGCGCCTATAGCGAGCGCTTCACGGCGCTGATGACGTTCCAGGCCGAGCGGGCGCACCGCTGCTACGACGAGGCGCTCGCGCTGCTGCCCGAGGCGGACCGGGAGGCGCAGAAACCCGGCCTGATGATGGCCAACATCTACCGCACGCTGCTGCGCGAGATCGAGGCCGACGGCTTCCAGGTGCTCCACCAGCGCGTGTCGCTGACGCCCGTCCGCAAGATCTGGATCGCGATGAAGACCCATTGGCGGGGCCGCTGATGCGCCGCCTGGCCGTCATCGGCGCCGGCTGGGCCGGGCTGGCCGCGGCCGTGGAGGCGATCGACGGCGGGCACGCCGTGAGCGTGTTCGAGATGGCGCCGCAGCCCGGCGGACGCGCCCGCGAGGTGCAGCTCGGCGACTGGCGCCTCGACAACGGCCAGCACATCCTGATCGGCGCCTATCGGCAGACGCTGCGCCTGATGCGCCGCGTCGGCGTCGACCCCGAGCAGGTGCTGCTGCGCAGCCCGCTGCGCCTGGTCGAGCCCGACGGACGCGGCCTGCGCCTGCCGCCCGGGCCGGCCACGCTCGCCTTCGTGCGCGGCGTGCTGGCGCGCCCCGGCTGGCCGCTGCGCGAGCGGCTCGGCCTCTTGGCTGCGGCGGGGCGCTGGCGGCTGCAGGGGTTCCACTGCCCGCCCCTGGCGACGGTCGCGCAGCTGACCCAGGGCCTCGGGCCGGCGGTGCAACGCGATCTGATCGAGCCGCTCTGCGTGGCGGCACTGAACACGCCCGCGCCGGAGGCCAGCGCCGCGGTGTTCCTGCGCGTGTTGCGCGATGCGCTCTTCGCCGGCCCGGGTTCGGCCGACCTGCTGCTGCCGCGCGCCGATCTGGGCGCGCTGTTGCCGCGCGCTGCCTGGCAGTGGCTGGGGCAGCGTGGCGCCACCCTCCGGCTCGGTCGACGCGTGCAAGCGCTGCAGGCCGACGGGCCCGTCTGGCAGGTCGACGGCGAGCGCTTCGACGCGGTCGTGCTGGCGGTGCCCCCGGGCGAGGCGGCACGCCTGGCGGCGCCGGTCGCCCCGGCCTGGTCCGGCGTGGCCGCGGCGTTGCGCTACGAGCCGATCATCACCGTGTACCTGCGCAGCGAGGGGACACGGCTGCCCGAGCCCATGCTCGCGCTGCCCAGCGACGCGGAGTCGCCCGCCCAGTTCGTGTTCGACCGCGGTCAGCTCGGCGGGCCGCCGGGCCTGCTCGCCTTCGTGATCAGCGGCGCGCAACCCTGGGTGGAGCGCGGCCTGCCGGCCACGCTCGCGGCCACGCAGGCCCAGGCTGGCCGGCTGCTCGGCGCTGTCCTGCGCGGGCCGCTCGAGCCGGTGCAGACGATCACCGAGAAGCGCGCGACCTTCCGCTGCACCCCGGCACTGCTGCGCCCGGCCGGGCGCATCGCACCGGGCCTGGTCGCCGCGGGCGACCATGTCGACGGCCCCTACCCGGCCACGCTGGAGGGCGCCGTGCTCAGCGCCCAGGCCGCGATGCGGGCGCTCGAGGAATCACCGGCCTGATTTGTTCCGCATCCAAGTTTTCGTTTTCGCCATGCAGAATGCCCCCAGGATGCGTCAGAATCCGTTCCCATGTCCAAGTCCGACGACAAGTCACCGACGATCCAGGTCCTGGAGCGGGCCTTTCACCTGCTGGACGTGCTGGCGTCCTACCCCGATCCGGTGCCGCTGAAGCAGATCGCCGAGCAGGCCGGCCTGCACCCCTCGACGGCGCACCGCATCCTCAACGACCTGACGATCGGCCGCTTCGTCGACCGGCCCGAGGCCGGCAGCTACCGGCTCGGCATGCGGCTGCTCGAACTCGGCAACCTGGTCAAGGCGCGGCTGGACGTGCGCGACGCGGCGCTCGGCCCGATGCGCGAACTGCACAAGCTGACGCATCAGCCGGTCAACCTGTCGATGCGCCAGGGCGACGAGATCGTCTACATCGAACGCGCCTACAGCGAACGCTCGGGCATGCAGGTGGTGCGTGCGATCGGCGGGCGTGCGCCGCTGCACCTCACCTCCGTCGGCAAGCTGTTCCTGGCCGCCGACGATCCGGCTCGCGTGCGCGCCTATGCCGCCCGCACCGGGCTGGCCGGCCACACCCGGAACAGCATCACCGAACTGCCGGCCCTGGAGCGCGAGCTGGCGCGGGTGAACCAGCAGGGCACCGCGCGCGACGACGAGGAACTCGAGCTGGGCGTTCGCTGCATGGCCGCCGGCATCCGCGACGACCAGGGCAACCTGATCGCAGGCCTGTCGATCTCCGCACCGGCCGACCGGCTGGAGGAGGCGTGGATGGACCGACTGAAGGCGACGGCGATGCAGATCTCGTCGGCGCTCGGCTACCGGCCGAGCTGAGCCGGCGCGTGGTGCGCGCTCAGGAGGCGGGATCGAGCTCCGGCAGCGCGATCGACGAGGTGGCCGGAGCCGGGCTCGCTGCCGTGGCCGGAGCCAGGTCGTTGACCCAGCGCCGCACGCGTTCGGCGTCACCCAGGCGAGAGTACTTTCCCGCGGAGTCCAGGAACACCATGATCAGCTTGCGGCCGGCCAGCTTGGCCTGCATCACCAGGCAGCGACCGGCCTCGGAGATGTAGCCCGTCTTCTGCAGGCCGATTTCCCAGGTCGGGTTGTTGACCAGGCGGTTGGTGTTGTGGAACTGCAGCTGGCGGCGGCCGACCACCACCGAGTACTCCGGCGACGTCGACAGTTCGCGGATCAGCTGCACGTCGTAGGCGGCCTTGACCAGCGTGGCCAGGTCCTTGGCGCTCGACTGGTTCCTGCTCGACAGCCCGGTCGGCTCGACATAGTGCGTGTCGTGCATGCCGAGCTCGGCCGCCTTGCGGTTCATCGCCGCCACGAAGGCCGGCAGGCCGCCGGGGTAGTGGCGCCCGAGCGCATGCGCGGCGCGATTCTCCGAGGCCATCAGCGCGAGGTGCAGCATCTCCTCGCGCGAGAGTTCGGTGCCGATGCGCAGGCGCGAGCGGCTGCCCTTCTCGGTGTCGATGTCTTCCTCGCCGATGGCGAGCTTCTCGTCGAGCGGCAGATTGGCTTCGGTGACGACCATCGCGGTCATCAGCTTGGTGATCGAGGCGATCGGCAGCACCGCGTCGGAGTTCTTGCTGAGCAGCACCTCGTTGCTGTCCTGGTCGACGACCAGGGCGACGCTGGAGGCGAGCGACAGGTCGTCGTCGGTTGCCCGCAGCCCCGCGATCTGCCCGAAGGATGGACGCTCCGGCACCACTCGCGCCACCCGCTTGGTCGGCCGGGCCGCCGCGCGACGCACGCCCGGCTTGGCCTGCGCCTGGCGCGCCTCGGCGGTGCTGCGCTTCTTCTTCTGCGCCGCATCCGCGGACACGGGCGTGGACAGCGCAACGGCCGCGACCAAGGTCAGCAGACCAAGGGTCACGAGTTGCTTCAACTTTGCCACGACAGTCCTTTCAACGCCCATGCGGCGCGAGTGTAAGCGTCTCGAAAAAAGCGCGCAAGATCAAAACGTTACGCGCCATTCCTCAAGTCGGTCCTCGGACTGTCAGGAATGTGACTTATTGCCTTCGGGATCAACCCTGGGCGGCCACGCGCTCGGTCTTGCTGTGCAGCTTGTTCAACGCCGACAGGTAGGCCTTGGCAGACGCCACGACGATGTCCGGATCGGCGCCGACACCGTTGACGACCCGCCCGCCGTGCTGCAGCCGGACCGTCACCTCGCCCTGGGATTCTGTGCTGCCCGACGTGATGGCATTGACCGAATAGAGCACCAGTTCCGCGCCAGTCTTCAGCTTCGACTCGATCGCCTTCAGGCTCGCATCGACGGGGCCGTTGCCGTCGCTCTCGGCATGCAGTTCGCTGGCGCCGGCTGCGAAGGCCACCTTCGCGTGCGGCCGCTCGCCGGTCTCGGAATGCTGCGCGAGCGAAAGCAGCCGGTAGTGCTCGTGCTCGGTGGTGACCGACTCGTCCATCACCAGCGCGAGGATGTCCTCGTCGAAGATGTCGCTCTTGCGGTCGGCCAGTTCCTTGAACTTGGCGAAGGCGGCGTTGATCTCGGTCTCGGAGTCGAGCTCGATGCCGAGTTCCTGCAGCCGCTGCTTGAACGCGTTGCGGCCCGACAGCTTGCCCAGCACGATCTTGTTGGCGGCCCAGCCGACGTCCTCGGCCCGCATGATCTCGTAGGTGTCGCGCGCCTTCAGCACACCGTCCTGGTGGATGCCCGAGGCATGCGCGAAGGCGTTCGCGCCCACCACCGCCTTGTTCGGCTGCACGACGAAGCCGGTGGTCTGCGCCACCAGCCGCGAGGCCGGCACGATCTGGGTGGTGTCGATGCCGAGCTCGAGGCCGAAGTAGTCGCGCCGGGTGCGCACCGCCATCACCACTTCCTCGAGCGAGCAGTTGCCGGCCCGCTCGCCGAGGCCGTTGATGGTGCATTCCACCTGGCGCGCGCCGCCGAGCTTGACGCCGGCCAGCGAGTTGGCCACCGCCATGCCGAGATCGTTGTGGCAGTGCACCGACCACACCGCCTTGGCCGAGTTCGGCACCCGCTCGCGCAGCTGGCGGATGAAGTTGCCGTACAGCTCGGGCACCGCGTAGCCGACCGTGTCGGGGATGTTGATCGTCGTCGCCCCCTCGGCGATCACCGCCTCGAGCACGCGGCACAGGAAGTCCGGCTCGCTGCGGTAGCCGTCCTCGGGCGAGAACTCGATGTCGTCGCACAGGTTGCGCGCAAAGCGCACCGCGAGCTTCGCCTGCTCGAACACCTGGTCGGGTGTCATGCGCAGCTTCTTCTCCATGTGCAGCGGGCTGGTGGCGATGAAGGTGTGGATGCGCGCTCGCGCCGCCCCCTTCAGCGCCTCGGCGGCGCGCGCGATGTCGCGGTCGTTGGCGCGCGCCAGCGAGCAGACGGTGGACTCCTTCACGTGGTCCGCGATCGCCTTCACGGCCTCGAAGTCGCCGTTGCTGGAGGCCGCGAAGCCGGCCTCGATCACGTCCACGCGCAGGCGCTCGAGCTGGCGCGCGATGCGCAGCTTCTCGTCCTTGGTCATCGAGGCGCCGGGCGACTGCTCGCCGTCGCGCAGGGTGGTGTCGAAGATGATCAGCTTGTCGGCCATGGCGGTCTCCTCGGAATGGCGCGGATGTTAGACGGTCGCGGCGCGCCCGATGCGCACCTGCCCCCGGGCGAGCGCGCGGCGCAGGCCCGAGACGACGGCACGCAACGACGCGTTGACGATGTTGCGGTCGATGCCCACGCCGAACAGCGTCTGCTCGCCGATGCGCAGCTCGAGGTAGGCCACCGCGCGCGCGTCGGCGCCCTCGCCCACCGCGTGCTCGTGGTAATCCAGCACGCGGATCGGCGCGCGGCACCAGCCCGACAGGCCGGCCACGAAGGCGTCGATCGGGCCGGTGCCTTCGCCCGCCACCGCGTGCGAGGCGCCGTCGAGGCCCACCTGCGCCTGCACGGCCACGCGCCCGGGTCCGCACTCGCGCACCGCCACATGGGCCACGCCCGGCTCGTCGATCCCGTACTCGGCATCGAAGATGGCACGCAGCTGCGCCGCGTCGACCTCCTTGCCGGTGTCGTCGGTCACCGCCTGCACCACTTGGCTGAACTCGATCTGCAGCCGGCGCGGCAGCTCGAGCCCGTACTCGGCCTCGAGCAGGTAGGCGATGCCGCCCTTGCCCGACTGGCTGTTCACGCGGATCACCGCGTCGTAGCTGCGCCCCAGGTCCTTGGGGTCGATCGGCAGGTAGGGGATGTCCCACACGTCACCGTCGCGGCGCGCGGCGAAGGCCTTCCTGATGGCGTCCTGGTGCGAGCCGGAGAACGAGGTGTAGACCAGGTCGCCGACATACGGGTGGCGCGGGTGCACCGGCAGCTGGTTGCAGTGCTCGACGCAGCGGCGCACCTCGTCGATGTCGGAGAAGTCCAGCCCCGGCGACACGCCCTGGGTGTACAGGTTCAGGGCGATGTTCACCAGGTCGACATTGCCGGTGCGCTCGCCGTTGCCGAACAGGCAGCCTTCGATGCGGTCCGCGCCGGCCATCAGCGCGAACTCGCCGGCTGCCGTGCCGGTGCCGCGGTCGTTGTGCGGGTGCACCGACAGCACCACGCCGTCGCGACGCTCGATGTGCCGGTGCATCCACTCGATCATGTCGGCGAAGACGTTCGGCGTGCTGTGCTCGACGGTGGACGGCAGATTGACGATCACCTTGTTGGATGGCGACGCCTCCCACACCGAGGTCACCGCGTCGACCACGCGCTTGGCGAAGGGCAGTTCGGTGCCCGAGAACATCTCGGGCGAGTACTGGAAGGTCCAGGCGGTACCGGGCTGCTCGCGCGCCAGGTCACGGATCAGGCGCGCATGCGTGACCGCCAGATCGACGATGCCGTCCTCGTCCAGCCCGAGCACGACGCGGCGCATCGCCGGCGCGGTCGCGTTGTAGACGTGCACGATGGCGCGCTGGGCCCCCTTCAGCGCCTCGAAGGTGCGGCGGATCAGCGGCTCGCGCGCCTGCGTCAGCACCTGGATCGTGACGTCGTCGGGCACCAAGTCGCGCTCGATCAGCTGGCGCACGAAGTCGAAGTCGGTCTGCGAGGCCGACGGAAAGCCGACCTCGATCTCCTTGAAGCCGATCTTCACGAGCATCTGGAACAGGCGCAGCTTGCGCGGCGCGTCCATCGGCTCGATCAGCGCCTGGTTGCCGTCGCGCAGGTCGACGCTGCACCACAGCGGCGCCCGGTCGAGCACGGCGTCGGGCCAGCGGCGGTCGGCCAGGGCGACGGGCTGGAACGCCCGGTACTTCTGCTGCGGTTGCTTCAACATCGTGGTTGCCTCGTGGGTGGGGAACTTGGGGCAACCCGCGCGTCGATCACGAAAGACAAACGGCCCGCTGCGGGTTGCATACGGGCCGTCGGATCGGAAACGGATGGACGTGGACGATCAGCGAGCCCGTGGAACTCCTAGGAGAAGCGCTAGCGTGATCGCGGGACCGAACGTCATCGCCGCAATGTAGCACAGGCCCGTCATTGGTGCAGGCCCTGCTCGTCGGGCTCGTCGGTCGAGGTGGCGATCACGCTGACCGGCTTGCCCTTGGTCTTGCGGTAGCCGTACACGACATAGCCCGACAGGCCGTAGACCACGAACAGCCCGAACAGCACGGTGGGCGGGTGGTAGGCGATCAGGCCGAAGGCCAGCACGATCGCGACGGTGACGATGAACGGCACCGAGCGCTTGAAGTGCACGTCCTTGAAGCTGTAGAAGGGCACGTTGGTGACCATCGTCAGCCCGGCGTAGAGCGTGAAGCCCATCGCCACCCAGCCGAGCCAGGGCCCCTCGCGGAAACCGCGGTAGCCGCTGTCGTCCATCAGCCAGATGAAGCCCATCACCAACGCCGCCGCCGCCGGGCTCGGCAGGCCCTGGAAGTAGCGCTTGTCGACCACGCCGACGTTGACGTTGAAGCGCGCGAGGCGCAGCGCCGCCGCCGCGCAGTAGACGAAGGCCGCGATCCAGCCCAGCTTGCCCATGCCCTTGAGCGCCCACTCGTAGACCACCAGGGCCGGCGCGGCGCCGAAGGACACCATGTCGGACAGGCTGTCCATCTGCTCGCCGAAGGCGCTCTGCGTGTTCGTCATGCGCGCCACGCGGCCGTCCAGGCTGTCCAGCACCATCGCGCAGAACACGCCGATGGCGGCCTGCTCGAAACGCTGGTTCATCGCCATCACGATGGCATAGAAGCCGCCGAACAGCGCGGCCAGCGTGAACAGGTTGGGCAGGATGTAGATGC
The DNA here is from genome assembly GCF_004011805.1 of Piscinibacter defluvii. GTDB lineage: Bacteria > Pseudomonadota > Gammaproteobacteria > Burkholderiales > Burkholderiaceae_C > Piscinibacter > Piscinibacter defluvii. The sequence goes on along the minus strand of NZ_RCHJ01000013.1, from coordinate 245,301 downwards.
CCTTGCGCCGCGGACGCGGAGCGTGCTCCGCGTCGTCGTGCGCCGGGTCCGGTGCGTCGTTCATGGACGCGAGGATACCCGCTCAGTTCTTCGACTGGTCAACCAGGCGGTTCTTCTTGATCCAGGGCATCATGGCGCGCAGCTGCTCGCCGACCTGCTCGATCGAGTGCTCGGCCATCAGGCGGCGGCGCGACTGCAGCGTCGGCGCACCCGCGCGGTTCTCCAGGATGAAGCTCTTGGCGTACTCGCCGGTCTGGATGTCCTTGAGCGCCTGGCGCATCGCCTTCTTGGTCTCCTCGGTGACGATCTTCGGGCCCGTCACGTACTCGCCGTACTCGGCGTTGTTGGAGATCGAGTAGTTCATGTTCGCGATGCCGCCCTCGTAGATCAGGTCGACGATCAGCTTGAGCTCGTGCAGGCACTCGAAGTAGGCCATCTCGGGCGCGTAGCCGGCCTCGACCAGCGTCTCGTAGCCGGCCTTGATCAGCTCGACGGCGCCGCCGCACAGCACGGTCTGCTCGCCGAACAGGTCGGTCTCGGTCTCCTCGCGGAAGTTGGTCTCGATGATGCCGGCCTTGCCGCCGCCGTTGGCCACCGCGTAGCTGAGCGCCAGGTCGCGCGCCTTGCCGCTCTTGTCGGCATAGACGGCCACCAGGTGCGGCACGCCGCCGCCTTGCGTGTAGGTGGAACGCACGGTATGGCCCGGCGCCTTGGGCGCGACCATCCAGACGTCGAGGTCGGCACGCGGCACGACCTGGCCGTAGTGCACGTTGAAGCCGTGCGCGAAGGCGAGCGAGGCGCCCTGCTTGATGTTGGGCTCGACGTCGGCCTTGTAGACCTGCGCGATCTGCTCGTCCGGCAGCAGGATCATCACGACGTCGGCGTTCTTGACCGCCTCGCCCACCTCGGCCACGCGCAGGCCGGCGCGCTCGGCCTTGCTCCAGCTGGCGCCGCCGCGGCGCAGGCCGACCGTGACCTTCACGCCGCTGTCGTTCAGGTTCTGGGCGTGCGCGTGGCCCTGCGAGCCGTAGCCGATGATGGTGACGTTCTTGCCCTTGACGAGGCTGAGGTCGGCGTCCTTGTCGTAGTAAACCTTCATGCTGTTCTCCTGGTCTCTCAGAAAGGCGGGAATCAGATGCGGAGGATCCGCTCGCCGCGACCGATCCCGCTGGTGCCGGTGCGCACGGTTTCGAGGATGGCGGCGCGGTCGATGGCCTCGATGAAGGCATCGAGCTTGCCCGCGTCGCCCGTGAGTTCGATGGTGTAGCTCTTCTCGGTGACGTCGATGATGCGGCCGCGGAAGATGTCGGCCATGCGCTTCATCTCCTCGCGTTCCTTGCCGACGGCGCGCACCTTGATGAGCATGAGCTCGCGCTCGGTGTAGGCGCCCTCGGTCAGGTCGACGACCTTGACCACCTCGATCAGCCGGTTCAGGTGCTTGGTGATCTGCTCGATGACCTCGTCCGAGCCGGTGGTGACGATGGTCATGCGCGACAGCGACGGATCTTCCGTCGGCGCGACGGTGAGGCTCTCGATGTTGTAGCCGCGCGCCGAGAACAGCGCCACGACGCGCGACAGGGCACCCGGCTCGTTCTCGAGCAGCAAGGCGATGATGTGTTTCATGGTGGTTTGGCGCGCTCTTCAGGCCGACGGCGGTAACCGGCGACCCTTGGCCACGCTGGTGAGACGAAGAAGAAGTTGAATCGTCCGGGGTGCTCCCCGCGTTCCGCCGGCTCCTGGCGCGCGCCCGGTCAGGCGTGCACCCTCGCCGGCGTGGCGCGGTTCACAGGTCCTCGGAGCCCAGCAGCATCTCGGTGATGCCCTTGCCCGCCTTGACCATCGGCCAGACGTTCTCGGTCGGGTCGGTGCGCACGTCGAGGAACACCGTGCGGTCCTTCAGCTTGATGGCCTCGCGCAGCGCGGGCTCGACGTCGCCCGGTTTCTCGATCAGCAGGCCGACATGGCCGTAGGCCTCGGCGAGCTTGACGAAGTCGGGCAGCGCGTCCATGTAGCTGTGCGAGTAGCGGCCCTGGTAGTCCAGCTCCTGCCATTGCCGCACCATGCCCAGGTAGCGGTTGTTCAGCGAGATGATCTTGACCGGCGTCTTGTACTGCGAGCAGGTCGAGAGTTCCTGGATGCACATCTGGATAGAGCCCTCGCCGGTGATGCAGAACACGTCCGCGTCCGGCTTGGCGAGCTTGATGCCCATCGCGTAGGGCAGGCCCACGCCCATCGTGCCCAGGCCGCCGGAGTTGATCCAGCGGCGCGGCTCGTCGAAGCGGTAGTACTGGGCCGCCCACATCTGGTGCTGGCCGACGTCGGAGGTGATGTAGGTGTCGCGATCCTTGGTCAGCTCCCAGAGCTTGTCGACCACGTACTGCGGCTTGATCACCTCGGTGCTGTTCTTGTAGCGCAGGCACTCGCGCTTGCGCCACTCGTTGATCTGGCCCCACCAGGCCGACAGCGAATGCACGTCGGGCTTGGCCTGGGCCTCCTTGAGCTGGGCGATCAGCTCCTGCAGCACGTCCTTCACGTCGCCGACGATCGGGATGTCGACCTTGACGCGCTTGGAGATCGACGACGGGTCGATGTCGATGTGCACGATCTTGCGCTGCACCGAGGCAAAGTGCGCCGGGTTGCCGATCACGCGGTCGTCGAAGCGGGCACCGACGGCGAGCAGGACGTCGCAGTTCTGCATCGTCATGTTCGCTTCGTAGGTGCCGTGCATGCCCAGCATGCCGAGGAACTTCGGGTCGCTGGACGGGAAGGCGCCCAGGCCCATCAGCGTGTTGGTGCAGGGGTAGCCGAGCAGGTTGACCAGCTCGCGCAGCTCGGCCGAGGCGTTGCCCAGGATCACGCCGCCGCCGGTGTAGATGTAGGGGCGCTTGGCCCCCAGCAGCAGCTGCACCGCCTTGCGGATCTGCCCGCCGTGGCCCTTGCGCACCGGGTTGTACGAGCGCATCTCGACCGTGGCCGGATAGTGGAACGGCGCGGTCTTGAGCGACACGTCCTTCGGGATGTCCACCACCACAGGGCCCGGGCGGCCGGTGCGGGCGATGTGGAAGGCCTTCTTGAGCGTCAGCGCCAGCTCGCGCACGTCCTTGACCAGGAAGTTGTGCTTGACGATCGGGCGCGTGATGCCGACGGTGTCGCACTCCTGGAAGGCGTCCAGGCCGATCGCCGGGGTGGGGACCTGGCCGGTGATGATCACCATCGGGATCGAGTCCATGTAGGCGGTTGCGATGCCGGTGACGGCATTCGTGACGCCCGGGCCCGAGGTGACCAGCGCGACGCCCACCTCGCCGGTGGCGCGGGCGTAGCCGTCGGCGGCGTGCACGGCGGCCTGCTCGTGGCGCACCAGCACATGCTGGATGCTGTCCTGCTTGTACAGCGCGTCGTAGATGTAGAGCACCGCACCGCCGGGGTAGCCCCAGAGGTACTTGACGTTCTCGGCCTGCAGGCAGCGGACGAGGATTTCCGATCCGTTCGGGTCGGCTTGGGGGGAGGAGGGATGCGGTTGTGCCGAAGCGGCACGCTTGACTTCCGCGGCAGACATGTCCATGACGAACCTCTGTGAATTTCTCTGACGAAAAACCATCGGTGCACCTCTCCGCAGCCTCGTGAGCCGGGTGTGGTGCCTGCGCGATCAACAAACAAGGCGCCCTTGGTCGGGCGTCCAGCTGATGACCCAGCTGTTGTGCAAAGCAGCATTATGACATGTGCTTGCACACCGCCCGCGCCAAGCCGGGCGCGCACGGGACGCGATGACATAATCCCGGCCGACCTTCCGGGCCTGCGCCCGTGCCGCCCGCCCCTTGGCCTCAGACAAAGAACTCTCCGACTTCCTCAAGAGCGCCGAGAAGCGGGCCTTCAAGCGCGTCGTGTACGCGGTGCGCGACGAGGAAGCGGCCCTGGACATCGTGCAGGACGCGATGATCCGCCTGGCGGAGAAATACGTCGACCGGCCGGCCGCCGAACTGCCGCTGCTGTTCCAGCGCATCCTGTCCAACGCCACGATGGACTGGTTCCGGCGCCAGAAGGTGCGCAATGCCTATGTGCGGAACTTCTCCGATTTCGAATCGTCGGATGGCGACGGCGACTTCGACATCCTGGAAACTCTCGAATCGCTGGACGCGGTGGCGGGCCTGGAGAGCGCTCAGGACACGGTGTCGAGGGCGCAGATCCTGCTAGCCATCGAGCAGGAGGTGGCGGCATTGCCGGCACGTCAACGGGAGGCCTTCCTGCTGCGTTACTGGGAGGAACTCGATGTCGCCGAGACCGCCAGCGCGATGGGTTGTTCGGAGGGCAGCGTCAAGACACATTGCTCGCGGGCGGTTCATGCGCTCGCGAAGGCGCTGCAGGCAAAGGGAATCGCACTGTGAAGAACTCGAACCGCACCGTTTCTGCCGCCGTTGTCGAGGCGATGCAGGCGCGCCTCGCGTTCCGGGTCGCCGGGCGCCTGTCCGAGGGCGCCGACGCGCTCGAGGCCGATCTCTCCGAGCGCCTGCGCTTCGCCCGCGAGAAGGCCCTCGAACGCGCGCGCTTGGCACGCGCGGCCGCCCCGGCGGCTGCGCCGGCGCTCGTGAGTTCCGGCTCGTCGGCGGCCCTGCTGGGCGGCGGCGGGTGGTGGGTCAAGCTGGCCTCGGTGCTGCCGTTGGCCGTGTTGGCGGCGGGCTTGCTGCTGATCGAGCACCTGCACACCCAGTCCCAGATCGCCACGGCGGCCGACATCGACGCCGAACTGCTGATCGACGACCTGCCGCCGGCCGCCTACACGGACCCGGGATTCGCCGAGTTCCTCAAGACACCGAGCGAGTGAGGCGCCGGCCATGCACGCCCGCGCCTTCGCCGCCATGATCGCACTGACGCTGCTGTCCGCGGCGGGGTCGGTGTGCGCCGAGGAGGGCCCGCGCTGGCAGGAACTGTCGGCCACGCAGCGCTCGGCACTGAAGCCGCTGGAGCGCGACTGGTCCTCCATCGACGCCTCGCGCAAGCAGAAGTGGATCGAGATCGCCTCGCGTTTCCACACCCTGCCTCCCGAGGAGCAGCAGCGCATGTCGAACCGCATGACGCAGTGGGCCAAGCTGTCGCCGGCCGAGCGCGGCCAGGCCCGGCAGAACTTCCAGGAAGCCCGCCAGCTCGCGCCGCAGGAGCGCCAAGCCCGGTGGCAGGCCTATCAGGCGCTGACGCCCGAGCAGCGCAAGCAGCTCGGGGCCGGCAAGTCTCCCGTGGCGCCGGTGAGCACCGCGCGCGAGGCCAACCAGACCAAGTCCAACATCGTGCCCAATCCGGCCTACGCGCCGCCGCCGCGCCCGGTCGCACCGACGGTCGTTCAGGCCGCTCCGGGCGCCACCACCTCGCTCATCACCAAGCGACCCGCCCCGCCCGCGCACCAGCAGCCGGGGCTGCCGAAGATCGCGGCGACGCCGGGGCTGGTCGACAAGACGACCTTGCTGCCGCAGCGCGGCCCGCAGGCCGCGGCGGCGCGCCCGGTCGACGCCGGCGCCTCCGCCGGACGACGCGGCGCCCGATGAGCCCCGAGGCAGCAGCGGCCGGGGAGCGCCCCGGCGGTGTCGACCTGGGCACCGGCGTGCCGAGCCTGCGCCGGCGCATGGCCTGCTTCGTCTACGAGGGGGTGCTGCTGTTCGGCGTGCTGATGATCTCGGGCTGGCTGTTCTCCACCCTGACCCAGCAGCGCCACGCGCTCGTGGGCCGGCACGGACTGCAGGGCTTCCTGTTCCTGGTGCTGGCGATCTACTTCGTCTGGTTCTGGAGCCATGGTGGGCAGACCGTGGCGATGAAGGCCTGGCACATCCGCCTGGTCGACCGCAACGGCGCGCCGGTCACCCAGGCACGCGCCTTCGCCCGCTACCTGCTGTGCTGGCTCTGGTTCGCGCCGGCGCTGGCGGCGCTCTACCTGTCCGGCCTGCGCAGCGGGCTGGAGGTGACGGTGCTGCTGCTGGCCGGGGTGGTCGGCTACGCCATGCTGGCGCTGTCCAATCGCGAGCGGCAGTTCTGGCACGACCTGGCCTGCGGCACACGGCTCGTCACCTGGCGACCGCCGCCGCGCCGCTGAGGCGCAAGGCAGAATCCGGCCCGATGAGCAATCCGCACAAGGGCCGCACCGGACTGGATCGACTCCTGCGCGCTACCGGCTACTCGATCGACGGGCTGACCACCGCCTACCGCGGCGAAAGCGCATTCCGCCAGGAGTTCTGGCTCGCCGCGGTGCTGCTGCCGCTGGCGTTCTGGCTCGGCCGCGGCTGGGTCGAGGTGGCCCTGCTGGCAGGCTCGGTGCTGCTGGTGCTGATCGTCGAACTGCTGAATTCGGGCATCGAGGCCACGGTGGACCGGGTGTCCTTCGAGTTCCACGAGTTGTCCAAGCGCGCCAAGGACCTGGCCAGCGCCGCGGTGTTCCTCTCGCTGCTGCTGTGCGGCGGCATCTGGGCGGCGGCCCTGTGGCAGCGCTGGGGCGCGGCATGACGGCGCGCCTGTCGCTGTGCGTCTACTGCGGCTCGCGGGAGGGCGCGACACCGGCCTTCGCCGCGGCGGCCCGGGCGGTCGGTGCCGAGATCGCCCGTCGCGGCTGGCAGCTGGTCTACGGCGGAGGCCGCGCCGGGCTGATGGGCCTGGTGGCCGATGCTGCGCTGGCCGGCGGTGCGCCGGTGGTCGGCGTGATCCCGCGCTCGCTGATGCAGCGCGAGGTGGGGCATGCCGGCCTGACCGAACTGCACGTGGTCGACACCATGCACCAGCGCAAGCGCCTGATGGCCGAACGCAGCGACGCCTTCGTCGCGCTGCCGGGCGGCATCGGCACCTTCGAGGAACTGTTCGAGGTCTGGACCTGGCGCCAGCTCGGCTACCACGACAAGCCGGTCGGCCTGCTGAATGCCGCCGGGTACTACGACGCGCTGCTGGCCTTCCTGCAGCAGACGGTGATGCAGGGTTTCGTCTCGCCGCCGCAGCACGGGCTGCTGCAGGTGGATGGTGATCCGGCGCGTCTGCTCGACGCGATCGCCGCCGCCGTGCCCGGCGCCACCGCGCCGGACGATTACCGGGCGATCTGAGCCCGGCCCGGTGCGCCGCTCAGACGGCGTCTTCGTTGACCTCTCCGGTGCGGATGCGCACCACCTGCTCGACCGCGGTGACGAAGATCTTGCCGTCGCCGATCTTGCCGGTCTTGGCCGCCTTGACGATGGCCTCGATGCAGCGCTCGACGTCGCTGTCCTTCACGACGACCTCCACCTTCACCTTGGGCAGGAAGTCGACCACGTACTCGGCGCCGCGGTACAGCTCGGTGTGGCCCTTCTGGCGGCCGAAGCCCTTCACCTCGGTGACGGTCAGGCCGGTGACGCCGACTTCGGCAAGGCCTTCGCGCACTTCCTCGAGCTTGAAGGGCTTCACGATCGCGGTGATCTGTTTCATCGCTGACTCCGAGGGGTGTTGTTCGCGGTTAGTGTAAGCGCGGCCGCGCGCAACCTACCATCGCCGCATGAGCTTCTCCCTCGAGGTCCGCGTGGTTGGCGAGCCCGGCCGGATCGACGCACGAGAATGGAACACGCTGCTCGACAACGGTGCTGCGCCGACCCCGTTCATGCGCCACGAGTACCTGCTCGCGCTGCACGAGTCGGGCAGCGCGACGGCGCGCACCGGCTGGCAGCCGCAGTTCCTGGCGGCGCGGCGCGGCGGCGCGCTGGTGGCAGCCTGCCCGCTGTACCTGAAGTCGCACTCCTACGGCGAGTACGTGTTCGACTGGGCCTGGGCCGATGCCTACCAGCGCCATGGTCTGGACTATTACCCGAAGCTGCTGTGTGCGGTGCCCTTCACGCCGGTGCCGGGCGACCGGCTGCTCGCCGCCGAGCCGGCGGCACGCGCCGCGCTGGCCACGGCGATGCGACGCATCGCGACCGACAACGAGCTCTCGTCCGTCCACCTGCTGTTCACGAGCGAGGCCGACCGTGCGGCGACCGAGGACCCCGGCTGGCTGGCGCGCCGCACGGTGCAGTTCCACTGGCTCAACCCGGAGGACACACCCTATGCCGACTTCGCGGCCTTCCTGGCCGCCCTGCAGCGCGACAAGCGCAAGAAGATCCAGCAGGAGCGGCGCCGCGTCGCCGAGGCCGGCATCGTGTTCGAGGCCCTCGAGGGCGAGGCCATCACGACCGCCGACTGGGACTTCTTCTACCGCTGCTACACCCTCACCTACCGCGCGCACCATTCGATGCCCTACCTGACGCGGGACTTCTTCGCCCGCATGCAGGCGACCATGGCGCGCCATTGGCTGATGTTCGTGGCGCGCCGCGGCAGCGAGCGCGTCGCGGCCTCGCTGATCGCGCTCGACCCGCCGCGGCGCGCCGCGTTCGGGCGCTACTGGGGCTGCACCGAACACGTGAGCTGCCTGCACTTCGAGGCCTGCTACTACCAGCCGCTGGCCTGGTGCATCGCGAACGGCTATCGGCGCTTCGAGGGCGGCGCGCAGGGCGAGCACAAGATGGCGCGCGGGCTGCTGCCGGTGGCCACCGGCTCGGCCCACTGGCTCGCACACCCGCAGTTCGCCCAGGCCGTGGCCGACTACCTCGAGCGCGAGGGCGCTGGCGTCGCCGAGTACCTCGACGAACTCGACGAACGCCGGCCGTTCAAGGCCTGAGACCCGCGGCCTTCAGCCCTGCTTGCTGCGCTGGTAGCTCGCGATGCCCTCCGAGACTTCGCGCTTGGCCGCCTCCGGCCCTTCCCAGCCCTGCACCTTGACCCACTTGCCGGCTTCCAGGTCCTTGTAGTGCTCGAAGAAGTGCTGGATCGCCTTCAGGCGCATCTGGTTGATGTCCTCGGGCTTGTTCCAGTGGCTGTAGATCGGGCAGACCTTGGTGATTGGCACGGCCAGCAGCTTGGCGTCACCGCCGGCCTCGTCGTCCATCTTGAGCACGCCCAGCGGCCGGCAGGTGACCACCACGCCCGGCGACAGCGCGTACGGCGTGATCACCAGCACGTCGACCGGATCGCCGTCGTCGGCCAGCGTCATCGGCACGTAGCCGTAGTTGCACGGGTAGTGCATCGCGGTGGTCATGAAGCGATCGACGAACATCGCGCCCGATTCCTTGTCCACCTCGTACTTGATCGGGTCGGCATTCATCGGGATCTCGATGATCACGTTGAACTCGTCGGGCGCCTTGGCGCCGGGGGTCACGTTGTGCAGGCTCATGGTGGGCTCAAAGCGTTTGGACTGCGGTCGATTCTACGCAGCGCACTGTCTGCGGCCTGACACATTGACCTGCCGCACGGAACGCTGGAAAACACCATGTGGTCGGCGTTGCCTTTGCCGCGAGCCATCCCGTAGCATGCCGCGGTCCCGCGGGCGGGGCGGCGCGAGCCTGCGCCGTGCGCAGCCTGCCTCACATTCCATCGAACTCGAGACGAGGAAGGAGATCCCCTGATGTCCACCAACGTGGCGTTGTACCTGGCGCTGGCCTGTGGCCTGGCCGCGGTCGTCTACGGCTTCGTGCAGCGAAGCTGGATCCTCGGCCAGAGCGCCGGCAATGCGCGCATGCAGGAGATCGCCGGCGCGATCCAGCAGGGCGCGGCGGCCTACCTGGCGCGGCAGTACAAGACCATCGGCATCGTCGGCGTCGTGCTGGCCATCCTGATCGGCATCTTCCTGGACGGCACCACCGCCGTGGGCTTCGTGGTCGGCGCGGTGCTCTCCGGCGCCTGCGGCTTCATCGGCATGAACGTCTCGGTGCGCGCCAACGTGCGCACCGCGCAGGCCGCCACGCAGGGCATCGGTCCGGCGCTGAACGTCGCCTTCAAGGGCGGCGCGATCACCGGCATGCTGGTGGTGGGCCTGGGCCTGCTGGGCGTGGGCATCTTCTTCTGGTTCATCACCGGCAACGGCAACCTCACGCCGGACAAGAGCCTGTCGGCCACGCTCAAGCCGCTGCTCGGCCTGGCCTTCGGCTCCTCGCTGATCTCGATCTTCGCGCGCCTGGGCGGCGGCATCTTCACCAAGGGCGCGGACGTCGGCGCCGACCTGGTCGGCAAGGTCGAGGCCGGCATCCCCGAGGACGATCCGCGCAACCCGGCGGTGATCGCCGACAACGTAGGCGACAACGTCGGCGACTGCGCCGGCATGGCCGCCGACCTGTTCGAGACCTACGCGGTGACGCTGATCGCCACGATGGCGCTCGGCGCGCTGATGGTCAGCGCCGCGCCGATGGCCGCGGCCGTGTACCCGCTGGTGCTGGGCGGCGTGTCGATCATCGCCTCGATCATCGGCTGCGGCTTCGTCAAGGCCACGCCCGGCATGAAGAACGTGATGCCGGCGCTCTACAAGGGCCTGATCGTCGCCGGCGTGCTGTCGTTCATCGCCTTCGTCGGCGTGACGATGCTGGTCGTGCCCGACAACGCGCTCGGCGCCGCCGGCTCGCAGATGCGCCTGATCGGCGCCTGCGCCGTGGGCCTGCTGCTGACCGCCGGCCTGGTGTGGATCACCGAGTACTACACCGGCACGCAGTACGCGCCGGTCAAGCACGTCGCGCAGGCCTCCACCACCGGCCACGGCACCAACATCATCGCCGGCCTGGGCGTGAGCATGAAGTCGACCGCATGGCCGGTGATCATGGTCTGCATTGCGATCATCGTGTCCTACATGCTGGCCGGCCTGTACGGCATCGCGATCGCCGCCACCTCGATGCTGAGCATGGCCGGCATCGTGGTCGCGCTGGACGCCTACGGCCCGATCACCGACAACGCCGGCGGCATCGCCGAGATGGCCGAGCTGCCGCCGGAGGTGCGCGAGATCACCGACCCGCTGGACGCAGTGGGCAACACCACCAAGGCGGTCACCAAGGGCTACGCGATCGGCTCGGCCGGCTTGGCCGCGCTGGTGCTGTTCGCCGACTACACGCACGCGCTCGAGGCGCGCGGCATGCACGTCTCGTTCGACCTGTCGAACCACATGGTGATCATCGGCCTGTTCATCGGCGGCCTGATCCCCTACCTGTTCGGCGCGATGGCGATGGAGGCGGTCGGCCGCGCCGCGGGCTCGGTGGTGGTCGAGGTGCGCCGCCAGTTCCGCGACATCAAGGGCATCATGGAAGGCACCGGCAAGCCCGAGTACGGCAAGGCGGTCGACATGCTGACCACCGCGGCGATCAAGGAGATGATCATCCCATCGCTGTTGCCGGTGGTGGTGCCGATCCTGGTCGGCCTGTTCCTCGGCCCGGCCGCGCTCGGCGGCCTGCTGATGGGCACCATCGTCACCGGCCTGTTCGTCGCCATCTCGATGTGCACCGGCGGCGGCGCCTGGGACAACGCCAAGAAGCTGATCGAGGAAGGCTTCAAGGACGATGCCGGCGTGACCCACAAGAAGGGCGGCGAGGCGCACAAGGCCGCAGTGACCGGCGACACGGTCGGCGACCCCTACAAGGACACCGCTGGCCCGGCCGTCAACCCGCTGATCAAGATCATCAACATCGTGGCACTGCTGATCGTGCCGCTGTTGCCGATGAGCGGTGCCACCAGCAAGGCGGCATCACACGAGGCCAGCCCGCCGGCCGTCACGGCGCCTGCCGCGCCGGCATCGGCAGCGAGCAACTGAGCCCGTCTCGCCCGACCTCGGGGGCTGGCCGCGCCAGCCCCTTTTCATTTCAGCGCCGCGCGAGCCAGTAGTCGACGAAATCGGCCAGGTCGTGATGCGTGCTCGAGGCCAGCTCGAGCTCGGGCCCGACGTTCGGGCTGCCGTTGGGCGCACCGCGGGTCACCAGCGCCGTGTGCACCGGGCCCGGGATGCCGCGGAAGTACGGCAGGTAATCGTCGACGAAGGCCTGCGGCGCGAGCTGTTCGACGGCATCGGCCTTCGGGCTGCGGTCCCGGCCGGCGTCGCCGGTGGCGATGACGCGCTCGATCGGGAAATCCAGCGCGCGCAGGTTGCGGCGCCGGGCGTCCTCGAAGCGCGGCTCGAGCGCCGACACGCACACCAGCGTGTAGCCGGCCGCGTGCAGCCGGTGGCAGGCCTCGACCGCCCCGGGGATCGACGGAACGGTGGACCAGAACGGCTCGCCGAACTCGGCGCGGAAGCGCGCCCGCTTGATCAGGCCGAGACGTTCGACCTGCCATCGGTCCATCGGCCAGTAGGCCTGCGGATCGCGCTCGGCCGGGTACTCGCCGAAGGCGCGCTGCCAGGCGTCGGCGTAGGCCAGGTGGTAGTCGAGCAGGACGCCGTCGGCATCCAGCGCGATGATGGGGCGTTCCATGGCCGGCACTCTAGCGTCGCGGCGGCCAAGACAGAGTCGCCTGAGCGACCTCTCGTGCATCCTGTTGCGCCGTCCGGCCGGATTCCGCCGACAATAGCGGGTTGACGCAGGCGCCGGCGCCCCCATCTGCATCGAGCCTGCCCTCGCTCTTCGCCTCCCCCTATGACGACTCGACGCTCCTCGCCACCCATGCCGACCAACGACAGCACGCCCAAGCTGCGCCAGACGCAGGCCGAGTACACCGCCGCACGTCCGGCCTCCGAGCCGGGCATCCGCCCGATGATGTCGAGTTCGAAGATGTATGTGTGCCGGCGCTGCCAGGCCAATTTCAAGACCGGCGATGGACGCCCCGATCCGCGTCTGCCCGGGGTGGGCAAGTGCAACCAATGCATCGCCGCTTCAGCGGCGGCGGCGGCCTGACGACGGCCCGGTCGGCGCTTAGCCGGCCACCAGCGCGATGACGCGCCGCTCTTGCGCGGCGCCGCCGGCACAGACCCGCTGCCGCGCGTTCTCGAACACATCCCGCGCACAGTCGTGGCAGCACCCGCAGGATGAAGCCAGCCGCGTGTCGTCCTGCAGCGCCTCGAAGCAGTCGGTGCCCGACTCCACCGCCCGGACGATGTCGCGATCGGAGATGCGATGGCACAGGCAGACGATCATGGCGCGCGGTCCTCGGTGCGGATGCAGCCATCCTAGCTCAAATAGGAATGCTTCTCAATAATAATCCTTGATGCCGATCAGGCTGCGGCCGCCTGCGCCTGCGTCTGCAGCCAGGTGCCGAAGAGGCGCAGCGCGGCACTGCCGGATTCGCGCTCCGGATAGATCAGGCGATAGGCCCGGCCGCTCGGCACGGCCTGCGGCGAGACGGTCACGAGCGACCCACGCGCGAGTTCGTCTTCCACGAGGAACGGCGGCACCAGGGCGACGCCCATGCTTCGGGTCGCCGCCTCGGCGAGCATGGAGAACAGTTCCAGCCGCGGGCCGGCCAGGTCGCCTTCGACCCGCAGCCCCTGTGCGGCGAACCAGTCGCGCCAGGCGTAGGGCCGCGTGCCCTGCTGCAGCAGCACCACGTTGCGCCAGTCGCCCGCGGTGAAGTCGCGCCGCCCCGCGGCCAGCGCCGGACTGGCCACGGCCACCAGGCTCTCCGGCAGCAGGAACAGACCTTCGGTGCCCGGCCACGCGCCGGTGCCGGCGTGGATCGCGGCATGGAACGGCGTGTCGTCGAACAGGAAGGGCCGCGTGCGCGCCGTCAGGTGCACCTGGATCGACGGGTGCGCCCGGGTGAAGCCGGGCAGGCGCGGCAGCAGCCACTTGGTGGCGAAGGTCGGTACCACGCCGAGTTCGAGCGCCACACCCTCGGCGCCGCGCGACATCAGTTCCAGCGCATCGCGCTCGACCTCCTCCAGCCGCGCCCTCACCTGCCGGCCGTAACGCTGCCCGGCGTCGGTCAGTGCCACCCCGCGACGGCTGCGCTGGAACAGGCGCACACCGAGGAACTCCTCCAGCGCGGCGATCTGGCGGCAGACCGCACTCTGCGTCACCGCGAGTTCTTCGGCCGCCTTGGTGTAGCTCTGGTGGCGCGCCGCCGCCTCGAAGGCGGCGAGAGCGCCCGTGGACGGGATCTTCCGGCGCATGACCTGGCTATTGTGCGTCTGACGCACAAGACGGTGCAAACATGTCGTTTGCGCACGGGAACAATCGCCTCTAGAGTCCCGACACTTCGTTTCTTCTGCGGTGATCCTGAGATGAGTTCCAATCACACCAAGGCCAGCTTCCACTGGGACGATCCCTTGCTGCTCGACGCCCAGCTGAGCGACGAGGAGCGCATGGTGCGCGACTCGGCCCGCACGTACTGCCAGGAGCGCCTCGCGCCACGCGTGCTCGAAGCCTTCCGCCACGAGCGCACCGATGCCGGCATCTTCCGGGAGATGGGCGAACTCGGCCTGCTCGGGCCCACCATTCCCGAAGCCTATGGCGGCGCCGGGCTGAACTACGTCAGCTACGGGCTTGTGGCGCACGAGGTCGAGCGCGTCGACTCGGGCTATCGCTCGATGATGAGCGTGCAGAGCTCGCTGGTGATGGTGCCCATCAACGAGTTCGGCACCGAGGCGCAGAAACAGAAGTACCTGCCGAAGCTGGCGCGCGGCGAGTGGATCGGCTGCTTCGGCCTGACCGAGCCGAACCACGGCTCCGACCCCGGCAGCATGGTGTCGCGCGCGAAGAAGGTGCCCGGCGGTTATGCACTCACCGGCAGCAAGATGTGGATCACCAACAGCCCGATCGCCGACGTGTTCGTGGTCTGGGCCAAGGACGACGCGGGGGCCATCCGCGGTTTTGTGCTCGAGAAGGGCTGGAAGGGACTGAGCGCTCCGGCCATCCACGGCAAGGTCGGCCTGCGCGCCTCGGTCACCGGCGAGATCGTGATGGACGAGGTGTTCTGCCCCGAGGAGAACGCCTTCCCCGAGGTGCGCGGCCTGAAGGGCCCGTTCACCTGCCTGAACAGCGCGCGCTACGGCATTGCCTGGGGCGCGCTCGGCGCGGCGGAGGACTGCTTCCATCGCGCCCGCCAGTACGTGCTCGACCGCAAGCAGTTCGGCAAGCCCCTGGCGGCCAACCAGCTGGTGCAGAAGAAGCTTGCCGACATGCTGACCGACATCACGCTCGGCCTGCAGGGTTGCCTGCGGCTCGGGCGCATGAAGGACGAGGGCACGGCCGCGGTCGAGATCACCTCGATCATGAAGCGCAACTCCTGCGGCAAGGCTCTCGAGATCGCCCGCACCGCGCGCGACATGCTCGGCGGCAACGGCATCAGCGACGAGTTCGGCGTGGCGCGCCACCTCGTCAACCTCGAGGTGGTCAACACCTACGAGGGCACCCACGACGTGCACGCGCTGATCCTCGGCCGGGCGATCACCGGCATCGCGGCGTTCTGAGCGTGGAGCGCCCCGCCCTGCCACCGGGCGCGCTGGCCGGCCTGCGCGTGCTCGACCTCTCGCGGGTGCTGGCCGGCCCGTGGTGCAGCCAGTTGCTGGCCGACCTGGGCGCGGATGTCGTCAAGGTCGAGCGCCCGGGCAGCGGCGACGACACACGCGCCTGGGGCCCGCCCTGGCTGCAGCGCGACGACGGCAGCGCGAGTGCCGAGTCGGCCTACTTCCTGAGCGCGAACCGCAACAAGCGCTCGCTGACGGTCGACCTGTCGAACCCGGAGGGGCAGCGCCTGGTGCGCGAGCTGGCGCTGGGCGCAGACGTGCTGCTGGAGAACTTCAAGGTCGGTGGCCTGGCGCAGTACGGGCTCGACTACGCGAGCCTGGCGCCGCTCAACCCGCGCCTGATCTACTGCTCGATCACCGGCTTCGGCCAGACCGGGCCCTATGCCGAGCGCCCCGGCTACGACTTCCTGATGCAGGGCATGGGCGGGTTGATGAGCATCACCGGGCGCCCTGACGGCGAAGCCGGTGGCGGGCCGCTGAAGGTGGGCGTGGCGCTCACCGACGTGATGACCGGCCTGTACGCGGCGGTGGCGGTGCTGGCCGCGCTGCAGCGCCGCCATGTCAGCGGCACCGGCCAGCACGTCGATCTGGCGCTGCTGGACGTGCAGGTGGCGGCGCTGGCCAACCAGGCCTCGAACTTCCTGGTCGGCGGCCGCGTGCCGCAGCGCATGGGCAATGCCCACCCGAGCATCGTGCCCTACCAGGACTTCCCGACCGCGGACGGCCACATGATCGTTACGGTCGGCAACGACAGCCAGTTCGCCTCGTTCTGTGGCGTGCTCGGCCGGGCGGACTGGGCGCGCGACGAGCGGTACGCGACCAACCCGCAGCGGGTGAGGCATCGCGACGCACTGGTGGCGGCGATCGGCGAAATCACCCGGACACGCCGCACCGACGACTGGATCGCCGCGATGGAAGCCGCGAACGTGCCCTGCGGCCCGATCAACACGCTGGACCGGGTGTTCGACAACGAACAGGTGCGCGCCCGTGGCCTGCGCGTGGAACTCCCGCACCAGGAGGCGTCCGCCGTCCCGCTGGTGGCCAACCCGATCCGCCTGTCGGAGTCGCCGGTGGCGTATCGCAGCGCACCGCCGACGCTCGGTCAGCACTGCGAGGAGGTGCTGCACGACTGGCTGGGCCTCGAGCCGGAGGCGATCGCCGCCCTGCGTGCCCAGCGCGTCGTCTGACGGACTGCGGCGCACGGAGGCTCTGGCGCAGGGCTTCGTCCGGCCAACAAGCAAGAAGCCCGGCACCTTGCGGCACCGGGCTTCTGCAGTTCTTGGTCGGGGTGGCGGGATTCGAACTCGCGACCCCTTGCACCCCATGCAAGTGCGCTACCAGGCTGCGCTACACCCCGACGAACTGCGCATTATAGGGCCTGCCGGCCCTGCGCTTGCCGGATCACTCGCTCAGCAGGCTGCGGATGGAGCGCAACTCGTCGCGCACCTGGTCCAGTGTCCAGGCGCCGGCCGGATCGGGATCTTCGGGCGCCGTCGGTGCGGGCGCCAGGGCTGCGGCCATGTCGATCACTTCGTCGGCGACGACGGCCGCCTGGGCCGACTCCGTCGGCGACTCACGCCCCGCGCTCGGATCGGACAGGCGATTGCGCGCGCCGCTGATCGTGAAGCCCTGTTCGTATAGCAGTTCGCGGATGCGCCGGATCAGCAGCACCTCGTGATGCTGGTAGTAGCGCCGGTTGCCGCGGCGCTTCATGGGCTTGAGCTGCGTGAACTCCTGCTCCCAATAGCGCAGCACGTACGGCTTCACCCCGCACAAGTCGCTCACCTCACCGATCGTGAAGTAACGCTTGGCGGGAATGGCTGGGAGCGCTTTCTCCATTTAAATCAATAAGATCGCAAGAGAAAGCTAGACTTTACTCGAACTCCTCCCCGACCGGTATGTCACCTTGCACGACTCCCTTGAGTTTGTAACTCGCGTGGAAGGTCACGACGTTGCGTGCCTTGATCGGAATCGCCTCGCCGGTGCGCGGATTGCGACCCGGCCGCGGCGCCTTGCGGCGGATGTTGAAGTTGCCGAAGCTCGAGAGCTTGACATCCTCGCCGCCCACCAGCGTGCCGTGGATGATCTCGAAGAAGGCCTCGACCATGTCCTTGGACTCGCGCTTGTTCAGCCCGAGCCGCTCGAACAGCAGGTCGGCCAGTTCGGCCTTGGTCAGCGTCGGCGTCTCGATCGTCGGCAGGACGACGCGGCCGCCGGGCTTCTCGTTGTCGCTCATGGTCCTCCCAGGATTCAGCCGCGGCGGCGCACGCCGAGCCGCTCGTGCAGCCGCGCCAGGACCTCGGCCACGGCCGCCTCGATGCGTTCGTCGGTGAGGGTCGTTTCCTCGTCCAGCAGTTCCAGGCGCACGGCCAGGCTGCGTTCGCCGGATTTCAGGTCGGCACTGCCGGCGGCCGGCCGGTAAACATCGAACAGGCGTGCCGAGCGGACCAGGCCGTCGGCCGAGGCGCCGATCGCCTGCATCAGCGCCGCGTGCGTGACCTTGTCGTCCGCCACCAGCGCCACGTCGCGCCAGGCCACCTGCTGGCGCGGGATCGGCACGAACGATGGCACGGCCCGCTCGCGCAGTGCCGCCGCGTCGAGCTCGAACAGCACCGGCGCGCTCGGCAGCTCGTAGGCCTGGCGCCAGCGCGGGTGCAGTTCGCCGATCACGCCGATGTCGCAGCCATCGAGCAGCACGCGGGCGCAGCGCCCCGGGTGCAGCGCCGGATGATCGGCCGGCTCGAACTGCGCCTTGCGGGGCGCCAGCAGGGCCTCGAGGTCGCCCTTCAGGTCGAAGAAGTCGACCGGCCGTTCCTTGCTGCCCCATTGCAGAGCATCGGCCGGCCCCCAGGCCAGTGCCGCCACCCGCACCGGCTGATGCACGCCGGCCACGGCCACCTCGCCGTCGGCCACCTGCGCATCGCGCCGGTAGATGCGCCCGATCTCGAACACCCGCACGCGGCTGGCGCGGCGCGCGAGGTTGTACTGCAGCACCGCGACCAGGCTGCCGATCAGGCTGGAGCGCATCACCGCCAGCGGGCTGGCGATCGGATTGAGGACGCGGATTGGGTCGGGGTTGCCGGCCAGCTCGTGTTCCCAGCGCTCCTCGACGAAGCTGAAGTTGATCGTCTCCTGGAAGTCCAGCGCGGCCAGCGCGTGGCGGATCGCATTCAGCCCGCGCCGTGTCTCGGTCTGCGGCCGCGGCCGCACCGGCGCGCGCGGCGGCGTGTCGGGCAGCGTGCGATAGCCGAGCACGCGGATCACTTCCTCGATCAGGTCTTCCTCGATCTTCAGATCGAAACGCCAGCTCGGCGGCGTGACGTGCAGCCGCCCGGGCTCGCTCGTAAACGCCAAGCCGAGGCGGCGCATCACGCCCTCGCACTGCTCCTGCGTGACCGGCATGCCGATCACCTTGGTGGCGCGTTCGACACGCAACGTGACCGGCTTGGCCTCCGGCAGCGCGAGCACCTGGTCGTCCATCGGCCCGGCCTCGCCGCCGCAGATGTCGATGATCAGCTGTGTGATGCGCTCGATGTGCTCGACCGTCTTCGCCGGGTCGACACCACGCTCGAAGCGGTGCCCCGCATCGGTGGCGAAGGCGTAGCGGCGCGAGCGCCCGGCCACCGCCTCGGGCCACCAGAAGGCGGCCTCCACGTAGACATGACGCGTGCTCTCGGACACCGCGGTCGCCTCGCCGCCCATGATGCCGGCCAGCGATTCGACGGCCTGGTCGTCGGCGATCACGCCGACCGTCGCGTCGACCTCGATGGTGTTGCCGTTCAGCAGCTCGAGCGACTCGCCCGGGCGGCCCCAGCGCACCGTCAGACCACCGTGGATCTTGTCGAAGTCGAAGATGTGCGAGGGCCGGCCATACTCGAACATCACGTAGTTCGAGATGTCCACCAGCGCCGTGACGGAGCGCTGCCCGCAGCGCGCCAGCCGGTCGACCATCCAGGCCGGCGTCTTCGCTTTCGTGTCGACATGGCGCACCACGCGGCCGGAGAAGCGGCCGCACAGGTCCGGCGCCTCGATCTTCACCGGCAGCACCGTGTCGTGCGTCGGCTTCACCGGCGGGAAGGCCACCGTCTTCAGCGGCGCACCGGTCAAGGCGGCCACCTCGCGGGCGATGCCGTAGACACTCAGGCCATGCGCCAGGTTGGGCGTGAGCTTGAGCGTGAAGATCGTGTCGTCGAGGTTCAGATGCCCGCGGACGTCCGCGCCGACGGTCGCCCCGTCGTCGAGGATCAGCAGCCCGCCGTGATCCTCCGACAGCTTGAGCTCGCGCGCCGAGCACAGCATGCCCTGGCTCTCCACGCCGCGCAGCTTGCCGAGCTTGATGACGAAGGGCTTGCCGTCCTCGCCCGGCGGCAGCTCGGCACCGACCAGCGCGCACGGCACCTTGATGCCGACGCGCACGTTCGGCGCGCCGCAGACGATGGTCAGCGTCGTGCCGGTACCGGCATCCACCTGGCAAACGTTCAGCCGGTCGGCATTCGGGTGGCGCTCGATGGCGAGCACCTGGCCGACCACGACGCCCGTGAACGGCGGCGCGGCCGGGCGGGCCTCCTCGACCTCCATGCCCGACATCGTGAGCAGTTCGGCCAGCTCGGCGGTGGTGATCGGCGGATCGCAGAACTCGCGCAACCAGGATTCGGGGAACTGCATGGGTTCTCGTCTTCTATCTGAACTGGCTGAGGAAACGCAGGTCGCCCTCGAAGAACAGGCGCAGGTCGTTGACGCCGTAGCGCAGCATGGTCAGCCGGTCCGGCCCCATTCCGAAGGCGAAGCCGATGTGCCGCTCGGGGTCGAGGCCGAAGTTGCGCACCACGTTCGGGTGCACCTGGCCCGAGCCGGCCACCTCCAGCCACTTGCCCTTCAGCGGGCCGCTCGCGAACGCGATGTCGATTTCCGCCGAGGGTTCGGTGAAGGGAAAGAACGAGGGGCGGAAGCGCAGCTCGAGCTCGTCGGTCTCGAAGAAGGCGCGGCAGAAGTCGGTGAAGACGACCTTCAGGTCCTTGAAGCTGACGTTCTCGCCGATCCACAGCCCTTCGCACTGGTGGAACATCGGCGAGTGCGTCGCGTCGCTGTCGACGCGATAGGTGCGGCCCGGCGCAATCACTCGGATCTCGGGCATGACCTCCGCGCCCGCGTGCCTGCGGGCGTGCGCCCGCGCGTACCTCACCTGCATCGGCGAGGTGTGCGTGCGCAGGTTCAGCCAGCGACCCTCGGCGTCCTTCAGGTCGACGTAGAACGTGTCCTGCATCGAGCGCGCCGGGTGGTTCTCCGGGCTGTTCAGCGCGGTGAAGTTGAACCAGTCGGTCTCGATCTCGGGACCGTCGGCCACGTCGAAGCCCATCGAGCCGAAGATGGCCTCGATGCGCTCGATGGTGCGTGAGACCGGGTGCAATCCACCGGTTCCGCGCTGGCGGCCGGGCAGCGTGACGTCCAGCGCCTCGGCGCGCAGCTGCGCCTGCAGTTCGGCCTGGGCGAGCGCCTCGCGCCGCGCGGTCAGCAGCGCCTCGACCTGCTGCTTGGCCACGTTGATCTGGGCGCCCCGGGACTTCTTCTCTTCCACCGGCAGCGCGCCCAGCGCCTTCAGCAGCTCGGTGATGCGGCCGGCCTTGCCCAGGTAGCGTGCCTTGGCGTTCTCCAGCGCGGCCGGGGTGTCCGCGGCATCGAACTCGGCGCGCGCCGAATCGACCAGTTCCGCGAGAGGGGCGAGATCGTTCATGGGAATCAACAAAAAAGGCCGCACACGAGGTCGGCCTTCGAAGCTCGATCGCGACGCACACCCGGAGGCGGCGCCGCGGGGCACATCAAGCGAGCTGGGCCTTCACCTTCTCGACGATGCTGCCAAACGCGGCAGGATCGTTGACGGCCATATCGGCGAGGAC
This sequence comes from Piscinibacter defluvii, assembly GCF_004011805.1. Taxonomy (GTDB): domain Bacteria; phylum Pseudomonadota; class Gammaproteobacteria; order Burkholderiales; family Burkholderiaceae_C; genus Piscinibacter; species Piscinibacter defluvii. The sequence goes on along the minus strand of NZ_RCHJ01000013.1, from coordinate 224,169 downwards.
CTTGCGGTCGATGTCGATCTGGGCCTTCTTCAGGCCGGCCATGAACTTGCTGTAGGTCAGGCCGAGGCCGCGGCTCGCCGCGTTGATGCGGGCGATCCAGAGCTGGCGGAACACGCGCTTGCGGGTGCGGCGATCACGGTAGGCATACTGCCCGGCCCGCATCACCGCTTCCTTGGCGATGCGGAACACGTTCTTGCGGCGGCCGCGGAAACCCTTGGCCAGGGCCAGGACCTTCTTGTGACGCGCGCGGGCGGTGACACCACGTTTGACGCGAGGCATTTCTCTTCTCCTTTACCGGTTCAGTCGTCCGACACTCACAGACCCGCGAACGGCAGCATCTGCGCCATGTGGCCCATGTTGGTGTCGTGCACGTTGGTGGCGCCACGCAGGTGGCGCTTGTTCTTCGTGGACTTCTTGGTGAGGATGTGGCGCTTGAACGCCTGGCCGCGCTTCACGGTGCCGCCCGGACGGACGCGGAACCGCTTCTTCGCACTGCTCTTGGTCTTCATCTTGGGCATGACTGCTCCTTCTATGTTGCTGCGGCAGGCGCCGGGAACATCGCTCCCGTCTTGTCGGCCTGCAGCCGCTTCTGACAGCACCCCGGCGACCAGACCGCGGTGCTGAACCCTTCAAATCACTTCCGCTTGGGCGCCAGCACCATGATCATCTGGCGACCCTCGAGCTTGGGCATGTGCTCCACCACCGACACATCGGCCAGTTCATCGCGGATGCGCTCGAGCAGCCGCATGCCGATGTCCTGGTGCGTGATCTCGCGGCCGCGGTAGCGCAGCGTGACCTTGCCCTTGTCGCCGTCTTCCTCGATGAAGCGGCGCAGGTTGCGCATCTTGATCTGGTAGTCGCCTTCGTCCGTGCCCGGACGGAACTTCACTTCCTTGACTTCGATGACCTTCTGCTTGGCCTTGGCCTCTGCTGCGCGCTTCTGCTCCTGGTACTTGAACTTGCCGTAGTCCATCAGCCGGCATACCGGCGGATCGGCCTGGGCAACGATTTCGACCAGATCGACGTCCAGCTCGCCGGCCATGCGCAGGGCTTCCTGCAGGGGAACGATGCCCAGGGGCTCGTTCTCGGGACCGTTCAAGCGGACCTCGGGCGCCATGATCTCCCGGTTCAGCCGGTGCTTGCGCTCGGCGTTGGGGGTACGGCGGTCAGCAAAAGTAGCGATGGTGGTTACCTTTCAGCAGGCCCCCAAGGCAAGCAGAGGGTCGCAAAACGAACAAAAGCGCGCCTGGGTTCAGGCCTTCCGGGCGATGTCGTCGGCGATCCTGGCACGGAACGCATCGAGCGGCATCACACCCAGATCCTGGTTACCCCGGGCGCGCACGGCCACGGCCCCGCTTGCCTTCTCCTTGTCGCCCACGACGAGGATGTACGGGACCTTCTGCAGCGAATGCTCGCGGATTTTATACGTGATCTTCTCGTTGCGCAAATCGGCCGCCACTCTAAGTCCTTGTTTTTGCAGCGTTTTGACCACCTCCTCGGCGTAGTCCGCCTGGCCGTCGGTGATGTTGAGCACGCTGACCTGCTGCGGCGCCAGCCAGGCCGGCAGCGCGCCGGCATGCTGCTCGATCAGGATGCCGATGAAGCGCTCGAAGCTGCCGATGATGGCGCGGTGCAGCATCACCGGGTGGGCGCGGCCGCTCGTCTCCGTCACGTACTCGGCCTCGAGGCGCTGCGCCATGTTGAAGTCGACCTGCATCGTGCCGCATTGCCACGGACGGCCGATCGCATCCTTGAGCGTGTACTCGATCTTCGGGCCGTAGAACGCACCCTCGCCCGGCGAGATCTCGAACTCGCAGCCCGAGCGCCGCAGCGCCTCCATCAGCGCCTGCTCGGCCTTGTCCCACAGCGCGTCGGAGCCGATGCGGCTGTCCGGGCGCGTCGCGACCTTGTAGATGATGTCCTTGAAGCCGAAGTCGGCGTAGACCTTCTGCAGCAGCGTCGTGTAGGCCACGCACTCGTCGAGGATGTGGTCCTCGGTGCAGAAGATGTGGCCGTCGTCCTGCGTGAAGCCGCGCACCCGCATGATGCCGTGCATCGAGCCGCTCGGCTCGTTGCGGTGGCACTGGCCGAACTCGCCGTAGCGGATCGGCAGGTCGCGGTAGCTGCGCAGCTGCGACTTGAAGATCAGCACGTGGCCCGGGCAGTTCATCGGCTTGAGCGCGTAGTCGCGCTTCTCCGACTCCGTGGTGAACATGTTCTCGCGGTAGTTCGCCCAATGGCCCGTCTTCTCCCACAGGCTCTTGTCGAGGATCTGCGGGCCCTTGACTTCCAGGTAGCCGTTGTCGCGGTAGACCTGCCGCATGTACTGCTCGACGTTCTGCCACAGCGCCCAGCCCTTGGGGTGCCAGAACACCAGGCCCGGCGCGTGCTCGTCGATGTGGAACAGGTCGAGCTCGCGGCCGAGCTTGCGGTGGTCGCGCTTCTCGGCCTCCTCGAGCATCGTGAGGTACTTCTGCAGGTCGTCCTTGCTGGCCCAGGCCGTGCCGTAGACCCGCTGCAGCATCTCGTTGCGGTGGTCGCCGCGCCAGTAGGCGCCGGCCACCTTCATCAGCTTGAAGTGCTTCAGCTTGCCCGTCGAGGGCACGTGCGGGCCGCGGCACAGGTCCTCGAAGCCGCCCTCGCGGTACAGCGACACCGCCTCGCCGGCCGGGATGCTGGAGATGATCTCGGCCTTGTAGTCCTCGCCGATGGACTTGAAGTAGGCCACCGCCTCGTCGCGCGGCAGCACGCGACGCTCGACCTTCTCGTCCTTCTTCGCCAGCTCGGCCATCTTGGCCTCGATGGCGGCCAGGTCCTCGGGCGTGAACGGGCGCTTGTACGAGAAGTCGTAGTAGAAGCCGTTCTCGATCACCGGGCCGATCGTGACCTGCGCGTCCGGAAACAGTTCCTTCACCGCGTAGGCGAGCAGGTGCGCGGTCGAGTGGCGGATCACCTCCAGGCCTTCCGGATCCTTGTCGGTCAGGATCGACAGCGCGGCGTCGGCCTCGAGCCGGTGGCTGGTGTCCACGACCCTGGCCTCGGCGCCTCGGCCGACCTTGCCGGCGATGGCCGCCTTGGCCAGGCCGGTGCCGATCGAGGCGGCCACCTCGGCCACCGTCACGGGGCCGGGAAAGGAACGTTTCGAGCCGTCGGGCAGTTCAATCGAGATCATGCGGAATCCTTCGGGGCAACAAAAAAGCGCGGCGGGCGCCGCGCTTTGATGTGGGAGATGACGAAAAGGAAGATCGGGTCGTGGCGCGGCGGACGACTAGGCGAACGGGGTGCTCGTAGTCCGCGGTGTCATAACCAGGCTGCCTTTCTCGCTCTTGCTCGTTGGAGGAAGCCGCGATTGTAGCCGCTCAGAACGGCAGCAGCGACAGGTCGGCCGTGCGCTCGACGAACCAGGCCAGGCCCGTCAACATCGCCGCACCCGAGCCGCCCGCGATCGCCACGCGCGGGTAGAGCCGGTGGTCGCGCACGGCGTACAGCAGCGTCGCCACGGCCAGCACGATGGCCACCTGCCCGAGTTCGAGCCCGAGGTTGAACTGCAGCAGCGCCCAGGCGAACTGCGCGGCCGGCAGGTCCAGTTCACCCAGCACGCCGGCAAAGCCGAAGCCGTGCACCAGGCCGAACACGAAGGTCACCAGCACGCGCGGCCCGGGGAAGATCGGGCGCAGGTTGTCGATGGCCGCGAGCACGATGGTCAGCGCGATGGCCGGCTCGATGAACCATTCCGGCACCGCCACCCATCGGGCCGCGGCCAGCCCCAGCGTGATCGAATGCGCCACGGTGAAGGCAGTGACGATGCCCAGCACCGGCGCGAACGCGGCCGACCGGCGCGCCACCGGTCGCCAGCGCAGCCGGGCATCGGCGCCGCGCTCGCGCCGCATCACCGCCGGCACCAGCAGGCAGAGCAGGAACAGCAGGTGGTCGTAGCCGGTGACGATGTGGCGCACGCCTTCACCAAGCAGGGAGGCGCGCGGCCCGGCGGCGCCGCTGTCCGGCCGGTTCGGGTCGAGCACGCGCAGCGGCTCCCCCTGCCCGGCGTGCTCGACACGCAGCAGGCCGCGGTGTGTCGGGTCGATGTCGGCGAACAGCGTGTAGCGCACCGGCTGCGCATCGGCGAGCGCGCATGCCGAGCGCCAGTGCAGCACGGCATAGCTGCCGTCGCTGCGCCGCTCCAGCGCCGGGGTGCCTGCGTTCATCGCGCAACGACCGAACTGCACGTGCGCACGTGCCAGGCGCTCGATGGCCGGCCACGCGGCGCGCACCTCACCCCAGGTGAGCCGGCCGTCGCCGTCGGCATCGAGACCGAGCGCGGCGTCCAGGTCGCGCAGCGCGATGTCCAGGCGCGCCTGCACGCCGTCCGCGGCCGAGTTCAGCTGCACGTAGGCATCGCTCGCCTGGTGCGCCCGGGCGGCGCCGAGTACGGCGACGAACAGCACGACCATGCACAGCAGGCGCTTCATGACGGGCTCCTCTCGGCGTCGATGGTCCAGCGTGCATCGACCAGGCCCTGCGCCGCCGCGAGCCGCCGGGCCTCGTCCTGCGCCGCGCGGTCGCCGGCCCGCCGGGCGGCCTCGGCCAGCAGCCAGAGGTCGACCGGTTCGCGCTGCCGCGCCAGGTTGTCGCGCGCCAGCCGCACGGCGCGCGGCGCGTCGCGCTCGACCCGCAGCGCCAGCAGCGCGCGCTCGCGCCCATGCGTGAGCGCCGTCTGCGGCCGCAGCGCCGATTGCTCGAACCGAGCGCGCAAGGTGCGCGTTGCGTCCGCGTCGCCGGCGGCAGCGCGGCGCAGCAGCACCGCATCGCTGGCCGGCTGCGTGGCCAGCACGGTGCCCACTTCCGGCGCGCGGCCCTGTTCGAGCAGGAAATCGGCGTATCCGAGCGCGGCATACGGGTCGGCGTCGGCCTGCAGTGCGGCACGCCAGGCCACCTCGGCAGCCTGGGGCCGGGCGGCACGTTGCTCGAGCTCGGCCCGCGTCGTGTGCAGCCAGGCGCGCGTCGGACCGTCGAGGCCGGGGCGCTCGACCAGGCCTTGCAGCGTGTGCCGGGCACGCTCGAAGCCGCCGCGCAGGCCATCGTTCTCCGCCATGCAGGCGGCCGCATGCAGATCGGCGCGGGCACGCGCCACGCCGGCGCAGGCGCGGTGTGACTGTGCATAACGCCCCTGCACGCGGCGCACCGCGGCCAGCGTCAACCAGCCCTGGGCGTCGCCCGGGTGCCGGCGCAGCAGCACCTCGAGCTTGGCGGCCGCGGCGTCGAAGTCGTGCAGATGCTGGTCCAGGGTCGCCTGCAGCAGCAGCACCTCGCGGGGGGCGGTCTGCGCATCGGTCCAGTGGGCCAGCGCGGCCAGCGCCTGCCCGGCGAGGCGCGGGTCGCCGGTCGCACGGGCCTGCGCCAGCCCGGCGCGGGCGACGCTCACCGCGAGGCCCGCGTCGTCGGGCCGCTGGGCCAGTTGCCGGCGCGCCTGGGCCGCACCCCGGCCGGCCGACGGCAGCCGCTCGACGACCTCGTCGTCCCCGACCGGCACCAGCGGCTCGGCCCGCAGCACCCCGGCCGCCCCGGCCAGCAGTAGCCCGGCGAGCAGCACCGGCCACAGGCCGGCCCGGGTGAGCGGGCCGAGGCTCACAGCGCCTCCGGCTCGGTGTCGTCCGGACGCGGGGGCGCGAAGCGGCCCACGTCCAGCGCCTCCTTGTCCTCCGGGGCGATGCCGGCCAGGCGCTTCAGCCAGGCCACCATGCCGGTGCTGCTCGCGCTGGCGCTGTCGGGCACCGAGTCGGTCGGCGGCGTCGCCGGCGTGTCGTCCCCGCCCCCGCCGCCGCAGGCGGCGAGTGCGGCGACGAGTGCGAGCATCGACAGACGGATGGGAGTGTTCATCGCCGCCTCCCTCATTGCGCCGCCGCGCCCGCACCCGGGGTCGGCGTGAACAGGTAGGGGAAGCCCGGCAGCAGCGGCACGACCGCCTGGTCGACGCCGTCGTGCAGCTTGAAGGCGGTCGCGCCCAGCGGCGCGGCGGAGGGCTTGCAGGAGGTGCCGAAGCCGAGCGCATTGTTGTCGCCGTTGGCCACGCACAGGCCGCCCATCACCGCCACCAGCGAGATGTCGACCACGTCGTCCTTGGGCCGGCGGCCGTTCGGGTAACCCGCCAGGTCGACCGCCTGGCCGAGGTTCTGCGGCCCGCCGACGCGCAGGATCTCGCCGACGATGCCCAGCCGGTTCTGCTGCGCGAAGGGCACCGGCGGGATCGCGGTGTTCAGGCGCAGCATCTCCGAGGCCGTCACCTTGCCGGGCTGGTTGACGCCGGGAATGCCGGTCAGGAAGGTCGTCACGAGGTCGGTGCGCGGCAGGTTGGTGGGCGCGGTGTTCGGCAGCGCGAGCGCGATCTCCAGCAGCGCCGGGAAGGTCGGGTTGGTCACGTAGTCGGCGAACTGGCCGTCGTCCTTCGGCTTGCTGCCGTTGAAGCGGTCCTTGTCGGGCAGGCCGATCACCACCTCGTTGACCAGCGGCATGCCCAGGCGCGACACCTGCGTCCACGCGCCGCCGCTGATCGCGGTGGTCTGGTGGCCCTTCTTCGGCGTCGGGTCGAGCAGGCTGCCCTGGCGCAGGCTGGCGGTGGTCCAGGCGCCGATCACGGGCTCGCTGCCGCGCGTCAGGCAGCTCTTGTGGATCTCCACCGCCATCGAGGTGACGTTCGCGTCGTCGATGGTGTTGGGCACGGCGTTGATCAGGGCCGGATCGGTGATCACCGAGACCGGCGCGTTGACCAGGTCGAAGATCGTGCCGAGGTTGACCGCGAAGGCCTCCTTGCGCTGGCCGACGAACAGCTTCGCGGGCACGTTGCAGCCGGGCACGTTGACGTTGTAGATGTGCTTGGCCGCGTAGGCGGCGTAGTCGGGGATGGTCTTGGTGCCGATGTTGTCCACCGGCTTGTCGAACACCTTGGCGCCGCCGGCGGCGTTGGTGACCGCGGCGCGCTGGCCGCCGCGCCGGTCGCCGCGCACCACGTCGACGCTGAAGGTCTCGTTGACGTTCAGCGTCGCGGCGCGCGGGTCGCTCACGGTGCCGGCCTGGGTCAGCGCGATCGGCACGTTCTTGCCGCCGATCGGCAGCGCGATCGAGTTCAGCCTGTTGTCGAAGCGGAACTGGAAGCTCAGGTCCTCCTTCGCGTCGCCGTCGTTGTCGATGTGGATCTCGTACAGCGCGTTCGGATCCATCTTGAAGTAGTTCGGACCGCCGTACGGCGCCTGCAGCGGCTGGTAGTTGGCGATCAGCGTCACGAAGTCGCTGCGGCCGGCCTCGTAGCTCATGAACATGTAGAGGTCGGTGCCGTCGACCTTGGGCGCGGTGGTGATGAACGGAGCCTCGCGGTGGCTCGAGGCCTGCACGGCGAGGCTGCCGAACGCGGCGGCCACTGCCGCTGCGAGCGGCAGCACGCGGCGCGTGAAGCGGGAGAAGGTGCTCATGGGGTCGTCCTGGGTGTCCGGTGAAGCGGCCCGGCCGGGGCCGGGGGGTCACCGCGGCGAAGCCGTGGTGTGGACGGCCTTACGCCGGTCGTGACGGCGCGGATGGACGACCCGAGCGCGCCGCATGGCCTTGCATCCGGGCGGCGCAGACCTGCGTAGAAGAGCGGCCCTCAGGGCAGCGGCTTCACCTCGATCGAGCCGGGCGACTCCAGCCAGCGCGCGAAGTCCTCGGCCAGGCGCTCGCTCTCGCGCAACGCGCGGCTCCACTCGGCGATGCGCCCGGGCGTGTCGTCGGTGTAGCGCTTGAAGTCGCTGCGGTCGGGCAGCTTGCCGCCCGGCAGCGTCGCCACCCAGCCCGGCGCCGGCGACAGCAGCACCACGTTGTCGAGCCGCGCGCTGGCGCGGTGGCGGTGGCGCAGCGCCTTGTCCAGCCAGCCGGGCACCACCGACCTCTGGAAATGCGGGTACAGCACCAGGCCCTCGGGCATCGAGGCGTAGTCGAGGTGCAGGTGGTAGTCGGTGATGCCGCCGTCCCAGTAGGCGCCACGCGGGCCGCCCGGGATGTCGTGCACCGCCTCGAGCCAGAACGGGATCGAGCAGCTCGCCAGCAGCGCCGGCTGCAGGTTGCCCGGCGCGAGCGGCACGGATTGCGTGCGGTAGTCGTGCAGGTGCAGCGGCAGCGGATCGCGCGCGTCCGAGAAGATCACGCGCTCGATCCAGCCGCCCATCGCCTGGCGGCTCAGGGCGTTGGTGGCGAAGGCACCCAGGTAGCCGAGCGGTGTGCGCAGCCGCCCTTCGCGCCCGAGCAGGTGCCGGCCGCGGCTCGTGAACACATGCAGGCGGTAGCGCGGGTGCTGCAGCAACTGCGCCTCGCGCCCGCCGAAGCGCTCCGTCAGCCTGGCGCCGAACACCTCGCTGACCACCGCGGGACGCGGCGACTTGCCCGGCGCATGCGGATAGTCCTGCGCGATGTAGTCGGCCGCCAGTTGCGCGAAGGCCCGGTCCGGGTCGGCCAGGCAGGCGGTGGCCATGCGCCAGGCGCCGATCGAGGCGCCGAGCAGGTGCACGGTGTGGTCGGCGCGGGCCAGCCAGCGGCCGAACACGAAGCGGTCCAGCGCGTTCAGGATCAGCCCCTTGGGCCCGCCCGCCGCGGCGGGAACGGCGCGCACGTCCGCCGCTTGCAGGCCGTGCTCGCGCAAGTGCTTCAGCGCCCGCGCGCCGGCGTGGATCTCCAGGGCTTGCATGGGGCGCGACTGTATCGGCTCGCGGTTACCATCGCCGGCCATGGCGCATGGTCACGACCACGACCACGATCACGACGAGCACTCCTCGCTCGGCGAGATGGACCTGCGCGTGCGGGCGCTCGAGACCGTGCTGGCGGACAAGGGCTACATCGACCCGGCCGCACTCGACGTCCTGATCGACACCTACCAGACCCGGATCGGCCCGCGCAACGGCGCGCGCGTGGTGGCGCGGGCCTGGGCCGACCCGGCGTTCGCCGACTGGCTGCGGCGCGACGCCACCGCGGCCATCGCCTCGCTGGGCTTCACCGGCCGCCAGGGCGAGCACATGGTGGCGCTGGAGTGCAGCGACGACACACACCACCTCGTGGTCTGCACGCTGTGCAGCTGCTACCCCTGGCCGGTGCTGGGCCTGCCGCCGACCTGGTACAAGAGCGCGCCCTACCGCTCGCGCGCGGTGAAGGATCCGCGCGGCGTGCTGGCCGACTTCGGCGTCGTGCTGCCCGAGCACACGCGCATCCGCGTCTGGGATTCGACCGCCGAGGTGCGCTACCTGGTGATCCCGCGCCGGCCCGCCGGCACCGACGGCTGGAGCGAGGAGCGCCTGGCCACGCTGGTGACGCGCGACTCGATGATCGGCACCGGCCTCGCGCGCGCCCCCCGACCATGAGCTACACGACCCATGCCGACCTGGGCGGCCGCGACGGCTTCGGGCGCGTGCTGCCCGAGCCCGAGGGCGAACTGTTCCACGCCGCCTGGGAGCCGCGCGCGCTGGCCCTCACGCTCGCGATGGGTGCCACCGGCGCCTGGAACATCGACATGAGCCGCCGCGCGCGCGAGACGCTGCCCGACTACGCCGAGCTCGACTACTACCGCATCTGGATCGCGGCGCTGCAGCGCCTGCTGGCCGAGCGCGGCCTGCTGCAGAGCGACGAACTGGCCGCCGGGCGCGCGCTGCATGCCGCGCCGCCCTTGCCGCGCCTGCTGCGCGCCGACGACGTGGCGGCAGTGCTGGCGCGCGGTGCGCCCACCGAGCGGCCCGCGGCAGCGCCGGCCCGCTTCGGGGTGGGCGATGCGGTGCGCACCCGCGCCGAGGCGGCGGGCCACCACACGCGCCTGCCCGGGTACGCCCGCGGCAAGCGCGGCACGGTGGAGCGCGTGCACGGCGCGCACGTGTTCGCCGACCGCCATGCCCACGGCCTGGGCGAGCAGCCGCAGTGGCTCTACAGCGTGGCCTTCGACGCGGCGGAGCTGTGGGGCGACGCGGCCTGTCCCGGGTCGGTGGTCTGCATCGACGCCTGGGAGCCCTACCTGGAGGCTGCCGGGTGAGCCCCCTGCTGCCCGGCCAGCCCGCCCAGGGCGACGAGCCGGTGTTCCGCGAACCCTGGGAAGCACATGCCTTCGCGCTGGCCGTCACGCTGCACCAGCGCGGCCTGTTCAGCTGGCCCGAGTGGGCGGCCGCACTGGCCGCGCAGATCCGCCGCGCGCAGGCCGGCGGTGATGCCGACCTCGGCGACACCTACTACCACCACTGGCTCGCCGCGCTCGAGGCCCTGGTGGCCACCAAGGGCGCGAGCAGCGCCGGCGAACTGGCGCGCCACCGCGACGCCTGGGCGCATGCGGCGCAGCGCACCCCGCACGGCGCACCGATCGAGCTGCAGCCGCGCGATTTCGAGCCCTGAAGCGCGCGCATGGGCCGCTTCGTCCTGACCCGGCTCGGCCTGCTGATCCCGACCTTTCTCGGGACCACGCTGATCGCCTTCTTCCTGATCCGCCTGGTGCCGGGTGACCCGATCGAGACCCTGGCCGGCGAACGCGGCGTCGACGCGGCGCGCCACGCCGAACTGCTCAGGCTCTACGGGCTCGACCAGCCGCTGCCGGTGCAGTACGGCCTGTACCTGCTGCGCGTGCTGCAGGGCGACCTGGGCCGCTCGATGATCACCAGCAAGAGCGTGCTGGAGGAGTTCCTCGCGCTGTTCCCCGCCACCATCGAGCTGGCGCTGTGCGCGATGCTGTTCGCGCTGCTCCTGGGCATCCCGGCCGGCATCCTGGCGGCGGTGAAGCGCAACTCGGTGTTCGACCACGGCGTGATGGCGCTCTCGCTGACCGGCTACTCGATGCCGATCTTCTGGTGGGGCCTGCTGCTGATCCTGCTGTTCTCGGTGCAGTTCGGGCTCACGCCGGTGTCGGGCCGCATCTCGGTGCAGTTCTTCTTCGAGCCGGTGACCGGCTTCCACCTGGTCGACGCCTGGCTGTCCGGCGAGAAGGGTGCGTTCAGGTCGGCCGCGCTGCACCTGGTGCTGCCGGCCATCGTGCTGGGCACGCAACCGCTCGCCTCGATCGCGCGCATGACACGCTCGGCCATGCTCGAGGTGCTGGGCGAGGACTACATCCGCACCGCCCGCGCCAAGGGCCTGCCGCCGGCCCGCGTGATCGGGCTGCACGCGCTGCGCAACGCGCTGATCCCCGTGGTCACCGTGATCGGGCTGCAGGTCGGCATGCTGTTCACCGGCGCCATCCTGACCGAGACGATCTTCTCCTGGCCGGGTGTCGGCAAGTGGCTGATCGAGGCGATCGCACGGCGCGACTACCCGGTGCTGCAGGGCGGCCTGCTGCTGATCGGCGCGCTGGTGATGGCGGTGAACCTGCTCGTCGACCTGGCCTACGGGCTGATCAACCCGCGCATCGCCCATGCCCGCTGACACCTCCCTGCCCGCCGGCGCCGCCCCGGCCGCCCCGCCCGGGCCGCTGCGCGAGTTCTGGGCCAGCTTCAGCGCCAACACCGGCGCGGTGCTCGGCCTCGCGGTGGTGGTCGGCGTGCTGCTGCTGGCCGCCTTCGCGCCCTGGATCGCGCCGTACCCGCCCGACCAGACCAACCCGGCCGCGCTGCTCAAGCCGCCGGCTTGGCAGGAGGGCGGCAGCCGCGCCTGGCTGCTGGGCACCGACGCGATCGGGCGCGACCTGCTGTCGCGCCTGATCCATGGCGCGCGGCTCTCGCTCGTGATCGGCATCGCGGTGGTGGCGCTGTCCACCGTGGTCGGCATCGCGCTCGGGCTGGCGGCCGGCCTGTTCCGCGGCTGGTTCGAGACCGCGGTGATGCGGCTGATGGACGTGATCCTGTCGCTGCCCAGCCTGCTGCTGGCGATCGTGATCGTCGCGGTGCTCGGCCCCGGGCTGATGAACGCGATGTTCGCGGTGGCGCTGGTGGTGCTGCCGCACTACGTGCGCCTGACCCGCGCCGCGGTGATCGCCGAGATGGCCAAGGACTACGTCACCGCGGCGCGCGTGGCCGGTGCCGGCCGCTGGCGCCTGATGCTGCGCGAGGTGCTGCCCAACTGCGCCGCGCCGCTGATCGTGCAGGCCTCGCTGGGCATCTCCACCGCCATCCTCGACGCCGCGGCGATCGGCTTCATCGGCCTGGGGGCCCAGCCGCCCGCGGCCGAGTGGGGCACGATGCTGGCCGACGCACGTGAGTTCGTGCTGCGCGCCTGGTGGGTGGTCACCTTCCCCGGCCTCGCGATCCTGGTCACCGTGCTGGCCTTCAACCTGCTGGGCGACGGCCTGCGCGATGCCCTGGACCCGAAGCTGAAACGATGAGCCCCCTGCTCGAGATCGACGACCTGCATGTCGAGTTCGCGCTGCACGGCGCGACGCTGCGCGCCGTCGACGGCCTGTCGCTCACGCTGCGCGAGGGCGAGGTGCTCGGCATCGTCGGCGAATCCGGCTCGGGCAAGAGCGTGGCGATGCTGGCGCTGATGGGTCTGGTGGGCTTTCCGGGCCGCGTGCGCGCCGCGTCGATGCGCTTCGCGGGCCAGGACCTGCTGCGCCTGGGCGAACGGCAGCGCCGCGCGCTGACCGGGCGCGACGTGGCGATGATCTTCCAGGACCCCGGTGCGAGCCTGAACCCGAGCTTCACGATCGGCTTCCAGATCGGCGAGGTGCTGCGCCACCACCTCGGCATGGACCGGCGCGCCGCGGCGCGCCGCAGCGTCGAGCTGCTCGAGCAGGTCGGCATCCCGGCCGCCGCGAGCCGCCTGAACGACTACCCGCACCAGCTCTCCGGCGGCATGAACCAGCGCGTGATGATCGCGATGGCGATCGCCTGCAACCCGCGCCTGCTGATCGCCGACGAGCCGACCACCGCGCTCGACGTGACGATCCAGGCCCAGATCCTCGAGCTGCTGCGGGGCCTGCAGCGTGAACGCGGCATGGCGCTGGTGCTGATCACGCACAACATGGGCGTGGTGGCCGAGATGGCGCAGCGCGTGGCGGTGATGTATGCCGGCCAGCTGGTCGAGCAGGCGCCCAGCGAGGCGCTGTTCGCCGCGCCGCGCCACCCCTACACCGCCGCGCTGCTGGCTGCGCTGCCCGAGCGCGCCGCCCTCGATGCGCAGGGCCGTGCGCGCCTGGCCAGCATCCCCGGAACGGTGCCCGGCGCCTGGGACCGCCCAACCGGCTGCCTGTTCGCACCGCGCTGCGAACATGCGCAGGCGACCTGCAGCGCACCGCCGGCGTTGCGCGAGTTCGGCCCGCAGCGCGTGCGCTGCCACTTCCCCCTGGAGGTGCCGTGAGCGGCCCGATCGCCGAGGCGAGCGACCTGCAGCGGGTCTACACGATCCGGCGCGGCTGGGGGCGTGCACCGGCGCGGCTGCAGGCGGTGGACGGCGTGTCGTTCCGGCTCGAGGCCGGCCGCACGCTCGGCGTGGTGGGCGAATCGGGCTGCGGCAAGTCGACGCTGGCGCGCATGGTCACGCTGATCGAGCCGCCCGCCGGCGGGCAGCTGCAGCTGCTTGGGCTGGACGCCGTGCAGCCGCCGGCGGCCGAGCGCGCCCGGCTGCGGCGTGCGGTGCAGCTGGTGTTCCAGAACCCCTACGGCTCGCTGAACCCGCGCCAGAGGATCGTCACCGCGCTCGAGACGCCGCTGGCCATCCACACCACGCTGCCCGCCGCCGAGCGGCGCGAGCGTGCCGAGGCGATGCTCGCGCGCGTCGGCCTGCGGCCCGAGCATGCCCAGCGCTACCCGCACATGTTCTCCGGCGGCCAGCGCCAGCGCATCGCGATCGCGCGCGCCTTGATGCCCGAGCCGGCGCTGCTGGTGGCCGACGAGCCGGTCTCGGCGCTCGACGTCTCGGTGCAGGCCCAGGTGCTGAACCTGCTCGCCGACCTGCAGCAGCAGCTCGGCCTGGCCTACCTGTTCATCTCGCACGACCTGGCCGTGGTGCGCCACCTGTCCGACGAGGTGCTGGTGATGTACCTCGGCCGCGTGATGGAGCATGCGCCCAAGTCACGCCTGTTCGCGCGGCCGCTGCACCCGTACACGCGCGCGCTGCTCGGCTCGACACCGGGCCTCGGGCGCGAGCCGGTGGTGCTCACCGGCGAACTGCCCTCGCCGCTCGCCCCGCCGCCGGGCTGCGTGTTCCACACCCGTTGCCCGCGTGCGCAAGAACGCTGCCGCATCGAGCGCCCGGCGCTGCGCAGCCTCGACGGCACGCAGGTCGCCTGCCATTTCGCCGAGGAATCGGCCTAGCATCCACCCACCCGAACGACCCACCCACAAGGAGTCCGTCGCATGAACGCAGCCCACCGAGTTGCCCGCTTCGCCCCGATCGCCCTCGCCGCCTTGCTCGCCGCCGGCGCCGCATCGGCCAAGACGCTCGTCTTCTGCTCCGAAGGCAGCCCGGAGAACTTCTACCCCGGCATCAACACCACCGGCACCTCGTTCGACGCCAACAGCCAGATCTACAGCCGCCTCGTCGACTTCGAGCGCGGCGGCACGACGGTGGTGCCCGGGCTGGCCGAGCGCTGGGAGATCTCGAAGGACGGCCTGACCTACACCTTCTACCTGCGCAAGGGCGTGAAGTGGCATTCCAACAGGAACTACAAGCCGACGCGCGACTTCAACGCCGACGACATCGTGTTCGCGATCGAGCGGCAGTGGAAGGAGGAGCATCCGTACTTCAAGGTCACGAGCCCGAACCACTCGTACTTCAACGACATGGGCATGGGCAAGCTGATCAAGTCGCTCGAGAAGGTCGACGAGCACACGGTGCGCTTCACGCTCAACCGCCCGGAGGCGCCGTTCCTCTCCAACCTCGCGATGGAGTACGCCGGCATCCAGTCGAAGGAGTACGCCGACGCGATGCTGAAGGCCGGCACGCCCGAGAAGCTCGACCAGGAGCCGATCGGCACCGGCCCGTTCACCCTGGTGCAGTACCAGAAGGACGCGGTGATCCGCTACAAGGCCTTCGCGCAGCACTGGGGCGGCAAGGCCAAGATCGACGACCTGGTGTTCGCCATCACGCCGGATGCGTCGGTGCGCTGGGCCAAGCTGCAGAAGGGCGAGTGCCACGTGATGCCCTACCCCAACCCGGCCGACCTGCCGGCGATCCGCAAGGACCCGAACGTGGTGGTGCTCGAGCAGGCGGGCCTGAACGTCGGCTACCTCGCCTACAACACGCAGAAGAAGCCCTTCGACGACGTGCGCGTGCGCAAGGCCATCAGCATGGCCATCAACAAGCAGGGCATCCTCGACGCGGTCTACCTCGGCACCGGCATCGCGGCCAAGAACCCGATCCCGCCGTCGATGTGGTCCTACAACGACGCGGTCAAGGACGACCCCTACGACCCCGAGGCCGCGAAGAAGCTGCTCGCGCAGGCCGGCGTCGCCAACCTCGAGACCGACCTCTGGGCCATGCCCGTGCAGCGGCCCTACAACCCGAACGCGCGCCGCATCGCCGAGCTGATGCAGGCTGACCTGGCCAAGATCGGCGTCAAGGCCGAGATCAAGAGCTTCGAGTGGGGCGAGTACCGCAAGCGCATGCAGGCCGGCGAGCACCAGATGGGCATGCTGGGCTGGACCGGCGACAACGGCGACCCGGACAACTTCCTGCACACCCTGCTGGGCTGCGACTCGGCCAAGACCAACGGCAGCAACGTGGCCAAGTTCTGCTTCCAGCCCTTCGAGGAACTGGTGCTCAAGGCCAAGACCGCCAGCAGCCCGGCCGAGCGCACCGAGCTCTACAAGAAGGCGCAGGTGATCTTCAAGGAGCAGGCGCCCTGGTTCACCATCGCCCACGCGGTGCAGCTCAAGCCGGTGCGCAAGGAGGTGGTGGACTTCAAGCTCAGCCCGTTCGGGCGGCACAACTTCTTCGGCGTCGACCTGAAGGAGTAGGCCGGTGCTGCAGACGCAGCCCCTGCTCGCCGGGCCGCTGGCGGTGACGCTCTACCGCTGCAGCGCGCGTCTGGGCGAGCGGCCGTTCGCCGAGCAGTACGGCGGCTGGTCGGCCTCCTACGTGCTGCGCGGCAGCTTCGGCTGCCGCTGTCGCGGCCGGCACTTCGAGCTGGTGCCCGGCTCGGTGCTGCTGGGCCGGCCGGGCGACGAGTTCACCTGCACCCACGAGCACCACGCCGGCGGCGACGACTGCCTGGCCTTCGCGCCCGACGCGGCACTGGCCGACGAGCTCGGCGCCCGGCCGCAGCGCTGGCACTCGGGGGCGCTGCCGCCGCTGCCGGCACTGGTGACGCTGGGCGAGCTCGCGCGTGCCGCGGCCAGCGGCGCGGCCGAGGCCTCGCTGGAGGAGCTCGGCCTGCGCCTGGTGGCCCAGGTGGCAGCCCAGCTGCGCGGCGAGGTGTCCGCCCCGCTGCGCCCGGCTGCGGCGGACCGGCGTCGCGCTGTCGAGGCGGCCCTGTGGATCGATGCCCACGCGTCCGGGCCCTGCCCGCTGGCCCAGCTCGCCGCACAGGCGGGGCTGAGCCCCTGGCACTTCCTGCGCGTGTTCGCCGCGGTGCTGGGGGTCACGCCGCACCAGTACGTGCTGCGCAGCCGGCTGCGCCGCGCGGCGCGTGCGCTGGCCAGCGACGACCGCCCGGTCACCGAGGTGGCGCTCGAGGCCGGCTTCGACGACCTGTCGAACTTCGTGCGCAGCTTCGGCCGCGCCGCCGGCCTGTCGCCGCGGGCCTTCCGCCGCGCCGCGCGCGGCGACCGCAACTTTCTCCAAGACCGGCTGGCGCGTGCTTCGTAGCATGGCCTCGTCCATTCGACGAGGAGTCAGCCATGTTCGATCACGTCGGCCTGAAGGTCAGCGACCTGGCCGCCAGCACCCCCTTCTACCGCGCGGCGCTGGAGCCGCTCGGCCTGCGCCTGGAGTCCAGCGGCGAGGGCTACGCCGGCTTCGGCCCGGCGGGCGCGCCGCAGCTGTGGCTGCACGCCCATGCGGGCGCACGCGGGCCGGGCGCGCACGTCGCGCTGCGCGCGTCGAACCCGGCCGCGGTGCAGGCCTTCCACGCCGCCGCGCTGGCCCACGGCGGGCGCGACAACGGCCGGCCCGGCCTGCGCCCGGACTACGGCCCGAGCTACTACGCCGCCTTCGTGCTCGATCCGGACGGGCACAACATCGAGGCCGTCTGCACCGGCTGATACACTGCGCGCCGTTCGTCATCGGGGAGTAGCCGCCCTGCCGCCCGGCAGGGGCCCGCGTCAACACACTTGGCCCTTCCGGCCATGGCGCGGGCAGCTCCACAGCCTGGCAAGACCTTTGACCGCACTGCCTCCGCACGAGCCGGGGGGGCCGTGTGGTCATCGGAATCCCGCCGGCCCTGGAGACTCTCTTTCGTGGAAGCCTTCTTCGTGTCCACCGGCGTCGTTGCGCTCGGTGAGATGGGCGACAAGACCCAGCTGCTCGCCATCGTGCTGGCCGCGGCGTTCCGCCGCCCGCTGCCCATCATCCTCGGCATCTTCGTCGCGACCATCGTCAACCATGCGGCCGCCGGCGCGGTCGGCGGCTGGGTGGCCCAGCTGCTCGGGCCCGACCTGCTGCGCTGGGTGATCGGCCTGTCCTTCCTCGGCATGGCCGGCTGGATGCTGATCCCCGACGAGATCGACGCGGACGACGCCGCTCGCCGGCACCGCCACGGCGTGTTCGCCACCACCACGGTGGCCTTCTTCCTCGCCGAGATGGGCGACAAGACGCAGATCGCCACCGTGGCGCTGGCCGCGCGCTACACCGACATCGTGCCGGTGGTGCTGGGCACCACCTTCGGCATGATGCTGGCCAACGTGCCGGCCGTGTTCCTGGGCGAGAAGATCGCGCGCAAGGTGTCCATGAAGCTCGTGCACGGGATCGCCGCGGCGATCTTCGCGGTGCTGGGCGTGCTGACGCTGCTGAACGTCGGCCGGCTGTTCTGATCCGGGCAGCAACGCCATGGCCTATGCTGCGCGCGGCCATGACGGACGCTGCCTCCCCGCCTCCCCTGCCGCTCGGCCTGACCGTGGCGGCCGCCCAGTGGACCCTGGCGCTGAGCTGGACGGTCTACGTGGTCTTCCTGCCGACCCTGGCTGCACAGGCCGGCCTGGCGCCCTCGGCCGTGCTGCTGCTGCTGATGCTCGACCAGCTGGTGTTCGTGCTGGCCGACTATGCGTGCGGCGTGGCGTCCGACCGCATGCTCGCGCTGCAGGCCCGGCTCGGCCCGTGGCTGGTCGGGTTCACGCTGGTGTCGGCCGGCGCCTTCGTGCTGCTGCCGGTGCTCGCCCCCGCGGGCTCGCCGGCGCTGTTCGTCGCCGTCACCCTGGTGTGGACGCTGAGCTCGTCGGTGCTGCGCGCCCCGCCGATGAACCTGATCGGCCGGCACGCGCGGCGACCGGCCCAGCCGGCCCTGGTGGCGCTGGCGATGCTCGGGCTGGGGCTCGCGGCGGCGCTGGCACCCTGGCTCTCGCTCGAGCTCAAGGGCCGCGATGCACGGCTGCCCTTCATCGTGGCCAGCCTCGGCGTGTGTGCCGCGGCACTGGCACTGGCCGCTGCCGAGCGCCAGGTGCGCCGGCGCGCGGGTACGGCCACGGCCGCTTCGAGCCCGGCATCCGCCGCGCCACCGGGCGGCACGCCCGGGACCCTGCTGCTGGCGGCCGCGCTGCTGGCCGCGCTGTCGTTCCAGCTGCACACCAGCCTCAATGCCGCGGCGCAGTACCGCCGCTTCGTGCCGGCGGAGGCCCTGGCGTGGTGGCTGCCGGTGTTCTGGGCCGGCTTCAACCTGGCCTTGTGGCCGGCCATGAAACTCGCGCCGCGCCTGGGTGAGCTGCGGCTCGTGGCCGCGGCCGCGCTGATGGCCGCCCTGGCCGCCGTGGCCGGTGCCGCGGCGCCTTCGCTGGCCCTGCTGGCCGCCGCCCAGGCAGTGGCCGGCATGGCCTGGGCGGGGATGCTCGCTGGCGGCTTCATGGCCGCGCTGGCGCTCGGCCACGTGGGACGCGAAGGACGCTTCAGCGGCGCGCTGTCGTCCAGCCTCGCCGGCGCCGCGCTGTGCCGGCTGGCGCTGGTGGCCAGCGGCACGGCGACGGCGCTGCGCTCGGCTGGCGGCACGTGGGCGGATCTCGCCCCCGCGCTGCTGTGGCTCGCCGCGGCCGGGATGCTGCTGCAGGCGCGCGCCCGGGCAGGCGTGAAAGCCAGCACCGCGCGCGGCGCATCTCCGTTTTCCTAGGGCCTGTTCAGGGGGCGCTGGGGCCGCCCTCGTGTGAACAGACCCCAAGGCGGCCATTGCCACCCGCGACACCGAAAGCGCCACGGCCACGCCAAGCTTCCCGCCGCCGATCCGGCTCTGCCGGTCCGCCGGCGGGCGGCCCCCTCGGGGGGTAGCGAGCGACAGCGAGCTTGGGGGCTTCCTTTCAGCGCCGCTGCAGCTTCGCGAACGCCGCCGCCATCGCGCCCTGCGGCGCCGCCGCGCCGCGCGGCCCGGCGCGCTCGCCGCGCCCCGCCGGCTGGTAGCGGTTGTCGCCGCGCTCGCCCTTGGCCGCGGGCCTGGCATCCAGCTTCATCGTCAGCGAGATGCGCTTGCGGGCGAGGTCGACCTCGAGCACCTTGACCTTGACGATGTCGCCCGTCTTGACCACCTCGCGTGCGTCGTTGACGAACTTGTGGCTCAGCTGGCTCACGTGCACCAGGCCGTCCTGGTGCACGCCGAGGTCGACGAAGGCGCCGAACTGCGCCACGTTGCTGACCGTGCCTTCGAGCGTCATGCCGGGCTGCAGGTCCTTGATGTCCTCCACGCCCTCGTTGAAGCGCGCCACCTTGAAGTCCGGGCGCGGGTCGCGGCCCGGCTTCTCGAGCTCGGCCAGGATGTCCTTGACCGTGATCGCGCCGAAGCGCTCGTCGGCAAAGGCCTGCGGCTTGAGGGCGCGGATCACGTCGCTCTTGCCCATCACCTCGCCGATCGGGCGGCCCACGCTGGCCAGCACGCGCTCGACAACCGGGTAGGTCTCGGGGTGCACGCCGCTCTGGTCGAGCGGGTTGTCGCCGCCGCGCACGCGCAGAAAGCCGGCGCACTGCTCGAAGGTCTTGGCGCCGAGCCCGCTCACGTCCAGCAGCTGCTGGCGGTTGCGGAAGGCACCGTTCGCATCGCGCCAGCGCACGATGCTCGCGGCCACCGCGTTGGACAGACCCGAGACCCGCGCCAGCAGCGGCGCCGAGGCGGTGTTCAGGTCCACGCCCACCGAGTTGACGCAGTCTTCCACCACCGCATCGAGGCTCTTCGCGAGCTCGCTCTGGTTCACGTCGTGCTGGTACTGGCCCACGCCGATGCTCTTGGGCTCGATCTTCACCAGCTCGGCCAGCGGGTCCTGCAGGCGCCGCGCGATCGACACCGCGCCGCGCAGGCTCACGTCGAGTTCCGGCAGCTCCTTGCTCGCGAACTCGCTCGCGGAGTAGACCGAGGCCCCCGCCTCGCTGACCACCACCTTCTCGAGCTTCACGTCCGGCGCGAGCTGCTGCACGCGCTTGATCAGGTCGGCGGCGAGCCTGTCGGTCTCGCGGCTGGCGGTGCCGTTGCCGATCGCGATCAGGTTCACGCCATGCACGGCGACCAGCTTGCCGAGCGTGTGCAGCGCGCCTTCCCAGTCGTTGCGCGGTTCGTGCGGGTAGACGGTGGTGGTGGCCAGCACCTTGCCGGTGGCATCGACCACGGCCACCTTGCAGCCGGTGCGGATGCCGGGGTCCAGGCCCAGCACCACGCGCGGGCCGGCGGGCGCGGCCAGCAGCAGGTCGCGCAGGTTCTCGGCGAACACCTTGATGGCCACCTGCTCGGCGTTCTCGCGCAGGCGCGCGAACAGGTCGCGCTCCAGGCTCAGGCCGAGCTTGACCTTCCAGGTCCAGGCGATGGTCTTGCGGATCAGCTCGTCGGCGGGGCGCCTGGCATGGCGCCAGCCCAGGTGCGCGGCGATGCGGCCTTCCGCGAGCGTCGGCTGCCCAGGCACCACCTCCTCGTTCACCACCAGCTTGGCATCGAGGAACTCGAGCGTGCGGCCGCGGAACACGGCCAGCGCGCGGTGCGAGGGCACGTTCCGGATCGGCTCGTCGTAGTCGAAGTAGTCGCGGAACTTCGCGATGTCGGCGTGGTTCGGGTCCTTGCCCTCGAGCAGCTTGCTCTTCAGCAGCCCTTCCTCCCACAACCACTCGCGCAGCTTGCCCACCAGCACGGCGTCCTCGGCCCAGCGTTCGGAGAGCAGGTCGCGCACGCCGTCGAGCACCGCAGCGGCATCCGCGAAGCCGGCATCGGCATTGACGAACGCCGCGGCTTGCGCGAGCGGCTCGAGCGTGGGGTCGGCGAACAGCTTGTCGGCCAGCGGCTCGAGGCCCGCCTCGCGGGCGATCATGCCCTTGGTGCGACGCTTGGGCTTGTACGGCAGGTACAGGTCCTCGAGTTCCTGCTTGGTGGGCGCGGCCTCGATCGCGGCGCGCAGCTCGGGTGTCAGCTTGCCCTGTTCCTCGATGCTCCTGAGCACCGCGGCGCGCCGCTCCTCGAGCTCGCGCAGGTAGGCCAGGCGCGCCTCGAGCTCGCGCAGCTGGATGTCGTCCAGGCCGTCGGTGGCCTCCTTGCGGTAGCGGGCGATGAAGGGCACCGTGGCGCCGCCGTCCAGCAGCTCGACGGCTGCGTTCACCTGTGCCGGGCGAACCTTCAGCTCGGCGGCGATCTGCAGAAGAATCTTGTCCAACTCGGCAGGGCCCGCAGGGGGCCGGATCACGAAGCGGCGCAGTGTGCCACAGGGGGTCAGGCGCTTCGTGACGAGGCGTTGTGGTACGCCAGCGCGCCCGCGCCGGCCACCTTCGCGCCGGCGAAACACGCCGTCAGCAGGTAGCCGCCGGTGGGCGCTTCCCAGTCGAGCATCTCGCCGGCGCAGAAGATGCCGGGCAGCGCGCGCAGCATCAGCCGCTCGTCCAGCGCGTCGAAGACCACGCCGCCGGCGGTGCTGATCGCCTCGGCCACCGGCCGCGCTGCCACCAGCGTGACCGGCAGTGCCTTGATCGCCGCGGCCAGCGCGGCCGGGTCGGCGAAAGCTTCGCGCGGCAGCAGCTCGTGCAGCAGCGCGGCCTTGGCACCGTCGAGCTTCAGGCGGGTCTTCAAGTGGGTCGAGAGTGATCGCGAGCCGCGCGGCCGTGCCACCTCGGCAGCCACCCAGTCGGCGCTGTGGTCGGCCAGCAGGTCGAGCGTGGCCACGGCCTGCCCCTGCGCGGCGATCGTGTCGCGCAGCAGCGCGGAGGCGGCATAGACCAGCTGGCCCTCGAGCCCGGTGGCGGTCAGCACCGCCTCGCCGCGCTGCGCGAAGGGCCGGCCGTCCGGCGCACTGCAGCGCAGCGCGATGTTCTTCAGCGGCGCACCGGCGAAGCGGGTCTTCAGGTGCTCGCTCCAGGCGGCGACGTCGAAGCCGCAGTTGGCGGGCTGCAGCGGCGCCACGGCCACGCCGCGCTCGGCCAGGTGTGCCACCCAGGCGCCGTCCGAGCCGAGTTGCGGCCAGCTCGCCCCGCCGAGCGCGAGCACCACCACACGCGCGCCGAACGCACGCTCGCCGACCGGCGTGGAAAAGCGCAGCGCGTGCGCGCCGGCCGGCGCCTCGGCCCAGCCGGCCCAGCGGTGGCGCATGTGGAAGCGCACACCCTGGGCGCGCAGGCGGTGCAGCCAGGCGCGCAGCAGCGGCGCGGCCTTCAGGTCGACCGGGAAGACCCGCCCCGAGCTGCCGACGAAGGTCTCCACGCCGAGCCCGCGCGCCCAGTCGCGCAGGGCCTCGGGGCCGAAGGCGCGCAGCCAGGGTTCGACGGCAGTGCGGCGCCGCCCGTAACGGGACAGGAAGGGCTCGAGCGGCTCGCCGTGCGTCAGGTTCAGCCCGCCCTTGCCGGCGATCAGGAACTTGCGGCCGGCCGAGGGCATCGCGTCGAACACGTCCACCGGCAGGCCGGCCTGCGCCATCACCTCGGCCGCCATCAGCCCGGCGGGCCCGGCGCCCACCACCATCGCACCGGGCAGCATCTCGTCGTGAGTCATCGCGCGCAGTGTGACACCGGTGGCGTCAGGTCCGGCCGCGCCGCACGACCAAGGGCCCATGAAGACCACCCTGCCCCTGCTGCTGCTTGCCGCCTGCCCGCTCGCCCTCGCCGACACGCCCGCCTGCCAGGCTCGCAGCGGCGAGCGCATCGCGCCGGTGGTGGAGCTCTACACGTCCGAAGGCTGCAGCTCCTGCCCGCCGGCGGACCGCTGGCTGTCGCGCCTGGCGCGCGAGCCCGGCGTGGTGGCACTCGCCTTCCACGTCAACTACTGGGATTCGCTGGGCTGGCGCGACCGCTTCGCAACGCCCGAGTTCACGCGCCGCCAGGCCGAGCAGCGCGCGGTCAATGGCGCGCCGTACAACTACACGCCGCAGGTGGTGGTGCAGGGCATCGACAGCCGCGACTGGCACGCGCGCCCGGCACCGACCGAGATCGCGGGCCGGCCTCTGGTGGACATCACGCTCGCGGCACGGGGCGGCGGCTACGACGCCAGCGTCATGCCTCGCCCGGGCGCGCCGGTGCGGCTGGCAGCCTGGTGGGCGGTCACCGAGGACGGCCACCGCAGCGCCGTCGCCGCCGGCGAGAACCGCGGCGAGACGCTGCGCCACGACGCGGTGGTGCGCGAGCTGCACCCGGTACCGGCCTGGCGCGGCGCCACCTCGCTGCAGTTCGCGCCCGCGATGCCGGCACAGGCGGGCCATCCGCGCGCGGTCAGCCTGGTGGTCACCGACGCGGCAACCGGGCGGCCGCTGCAGGCGCTGCGGATCGGCTGTTAGGTCGCCGCGCGCAGCGCCGCACGCAGCTGCTCGCCCAGCTCGGGCTTCTGCGCGAACGGGTCGGTCGGGTTGCGGCCCTGCAGCACGTCCTCGAGCCGGGTCTGCACCATGCCCAGCGCCTGCGGGTGGCTGTAGATGTAGAAGCGGTTCGCGCGCAGCGCGTCGAACACCAGGCCCGCCACCTGCTCGGCCGTCACCTTGCCGCTGGTGACGGCCTTGTCGCTCATCGCCTGGGCGACGAGCTGGCTGCGCGTGGGCGCCGCGCCGGCGCGCAGCGCGTCGGGCCGGTTGCGCTCGCTGCGGTGGATGCCGGTGGGCACGAAGTACGGGCACAGCACGGCGGCATGCACGCGGTCGGTGACCAGCGCCAGGTCCTGGTGGAGCGTCTCGGTCAGCGCCACCACGGCATGCTTGCTGACGCTGTAGACGCCCATGTTGGGCGGGGTCAGCAGCCCGGCCATCGAGGCGGTGTTGACGATGTGGCCGCGGTAGAGCGGGTCGGCCTGCGCGGCCTCCAGCATCATCGGCGTGAACACGCGCACGCCGTGCACCACGCCCATCAGGTTGACGCCCAGCACCCACTCCCAGTCCTGCACGCTGTGTTCCCACACCAGCCCGCCGGCGGCCACGCCGGCGTTGTTGAACACCAGGTGCGGCACGCCGAAGGTGGCGCGTGTCGTGTCGGCCAGCGCCTCCACCTCGGCCGCCTTGGAGACATCCAGCCGCACGCCGATGGCCTCGGCACCCAGGCGCCGCAGGTCCTCGACCGCACGCTCCAGCGGCTCGGGCTGCACGTCGGCCAGCACCACCTTCATGCCCTCGCGCGCCGCGCGCCGCGCCGCCTCCAGCCCGAAACCCGACGCCGCGCCGGTGATCACCGCGGTGCGGCCCTTGAAGTCCGTCATGCCTGTCCTTGCACGGGCAGCGCCCGGTCGATGAGATGGTCGAAGTCGATGCCGGCCGGCAGCGTGCCGAACACCAGTCCCTCGGCGCCGCCCAGGCGGGCGCGGCAGAAGGCCTCGAACACGGCCGGCGTCGCATGGGCGTGCAGCAGCACGGCCTGCAGCGCGAGCGCGAGGTGCTGTGCCAGCCGGCGCGCCGAGGGCTCGTCGGCCAGCTCGTCGATGCGCTGCGGCAGGGCGTCGACGAAGCTGTCGCAGGCCGGGTGGGCGCCCCGTGCGGTGTCGAGCTCGGCACGCAGCGCGTCGACCACCGTGCCCGCGCGGCCGCCGCCGCGCAGTGCACGCAGCAGGTCCAGCGCCATGATGTTGCCGGCGCCTTCCCAGATGGAGTTGAGCGGCATCTCGCGGTAGATGCGCGCCATCGTGCCCTCGCCGTGCTCCTCGACGTAGCCGTTGCCGCCCAGGCATTCCATCGCCTCCTGGGCGAAGGCGGCGCCGCGCTTGCAGATCCAGAACTTGGCCACCGGCGTGAGCACGCGGCGCAGCGCGGCCTCGTGCGGATCGTCCTGGCGGTCGACCGCCCGCGCTAGGCGCAGCGCCAGCGCGGTGGCCGCCTCGGACTCGATCGCCAGGTCGGCCAGCACGTTCTTCATCAGCGGCTGCGCCAGCAGCAGCTTGCCGAAGGCGTGGCGCTGCGCGCAGTGGTTCAGCGCGAGGGAGAGCGCCTGGCGCATCAGCCCGGCCGTGCCGAGCGCGCAGTCGAGCCGCGTCAGCGTGCCCATCTCGAGGATCTGTGCCACACCGCGGCCTTCGTCGCCGACGCGCCAGGCCAGCGCGCCGTGGAACTCCACCTCCGAGCTGGCGTTGGCGTGGTTGCCAAGCTTGTCCTTCAGGCGCTGGATCTGCAGCGCGTTGCGGCTGCCGTCGGGCAGCACACGCGGCAGGAAGAAGCAACTCAGCCCGCCGGCGGCCTGCGCCAGCACCAGGAAGGCGTCGCACATCGGCGCGGAGAAGAACCACTTGTGGCCGGTGAGCCGGTAGCAGTCGCCCCAGGGCGTGGCCTCGGCGAACTCGGCGCGGGTGGTGTTGGCGCGCACGTCCGAGCCGCCCTGCTTCTCGGTCATTCCCATGCCCATCGTGACGCCGGGCTTGTCGGCGAAGGACACGAGCCGCGGGTCGTAGGCGGTGCTGGCGAGCTTGGGGAACCAGTCGGCCGCCAGCGCGGCGTTGGCGCGCAGCGCCGGCGTGACGGCGTAGCTCATCGACACCGGGCACAGGATCGACGGCTCCAGCTCGGTGAACAGCATGAAGGCCGCGGCGCGCTCGACATGCGCGCCCGGTCCGCGCGCCCAGGGCGTGCCGTGCAGCCCGGCGCCCACCGCCGCGGCCATCAGCGCGTGGTAGCTCGGGTGGAACTCGACCTCGTCGATGCGGTGGCCGAAGCGGTCGTGCGTGCGCAGGCGCGGCGGGTGCACGTTGGCCAGGCGCGCATGCCCCTGCATCGCAGCGCTGCCCAACAGCTGCCCGAGTGCATGGCGCGGCGCCTCGTCGGCGCCGGGCAGGTGAAACGCCAGCGCGTCGCGCAGCGGCCGGTTGCCGGCGTAGAGGTCATGGTCGACCAGCGGCCGCGGCTGGTTCGTGACCTCGTGGGTCATGTTCACACCAGCTTCACCAGCTGCTTGCCGAAGTTGCGCCCCTTGAGCAGGCCGAGAAACGCCTCGGGAGCGGCCTCGATGCCCTGCGCGATGCTCTCGCGGTACTTCAGCCGGCCGGCGGCCACCAGCGCGCCGAGCTCCTGCAGCGCCTGCGGCCACAGCTCCATGTGCTCGGAGACGATGAAGCCCTGCAGCAGCAGGCGCGACTTGACCATCAGCGCCGGGTAGCTCATCGGCACCGGCGTCCCGTCGTAGCTGCTGATCATGCCGCACACCGCGATGCGGCCGAAGTCGTTCAGGCGCAGCATCACCGCGTCCATCACCAGGCCGCCGACGTTCTCGAAGTAGCCGTCGATGCCATCGGGCGCGGCCTCCTTCAGTGCGGCCGAGAGCGACTTCAGGTCGCCGTGCGCCTTGTAGTCGACGCAGGCGTCGAAGCCCAGTTCCTCGACCACGTAGCGGCACTTGTCCGGCCCGCCGGCGATGCCCACCGCGCGGCAGCCGCGCACCTTGGCGAGCTGGCCCACCACGCCGCCCACCGCGCCGCTGGCGGCACTCACCGCGATGGTCTGGCCGGCCTTGGGCTGGCAGATCTGCGTCAGCCCGTACCAGGCGGTGACCCCCGGCATGCCGACCGCGCCGAGGTAGGCCGGCAGCGGCACGTGGGTGGTGTCGACCTTGCGCAGCGCGCCGGGCTGGTTCGCGTCGACCACGCCGTACTGCTGCCAGCCGCCCATGCCGACCACCTGGTCGCCGGCGGCGAACTTCGGGTGGCGCGACTCGAGCACCTCGCCGACCGTGCCGCCGATCATCACGGCATCCAGCGGCTGCGGCTGCGCATAGCTCCTGCTCGCGTCCATGCGGCCGCGCATGTAGGGGTCGAGCGAGAGGTAGTGGTGTCGCACCAGCACCTGGCCGTCCTGCAGCGCCGGCACCGGCGTCTCGACGAGGCGGAAGTTGTCCACGCTCGCCTCGCCCGTCGGGCGCGAGGCCAGCAGCCACTGCTTGTTCATCGTCATGTCGTGTTCCTCAGTCGGACGCGTTGAGCCGCTGGATGCGCCGCCCGCCCGCCGGCAGGCCGCGCAGGTACTTGAAGGTGCCGGTGGCATGCGCCACCAGCGCGCCCTGCTCGTCGACCACCGAGCCCTCGCAGAAGGCGAGCGACACGGTGCGCTGCAGCACGCGCGCCCGGGCGTGCAGCCGGCCGAGACCGGCGCGCATGAAGCTGGTCTTCATCTCCACCGTCACCACACCGTGCGATTCCGGGTGCTTCGGCTGGTTCGGGCTGCGCGCGGCATGCGCCATCGCCACGTCCAGCAGGGTCATCGTCACGCCGCCATGCGCGACGCTCCAGGAGTTGGTGAGCTCCTCGCGCAGCGTCAGCGCGATCTCGGCCTGGCCGGCTTCGCACACCAGCAGCTCGAAGCCGAGCAGCTCGACGAAGGGGATGTGCGAGAGGAACTTCATGGCCGGCCCGTCATCCGCCGCCGTGCACGGCCGAGACGCCGCCATCCACCGCCAGGATCTGCCCGGTGATGTGCTTGCCGGCGTCGCTGGCGAACAGCAGCGCCGCGCCCTTCAGGTCGTCGTCGTCGCCCAGGCGCCCGAGCGGGGCCATGGCGGCCAGCTTGTCGGCGCCGGTCTCGGCGATCGTCGCCCGGGTCATCCTGCTCGGGAAGAAACCCGGCGCGATGGCGTTGACGTTGATGCCGTGGCGGCCCCATTCGCCGGCCAGCGTGCGCGTGAAGTTGACCACCGCGCCCTTGCTCGCGCCGTAGGCGATGAACTGCGCGTCCATCGAGCCCGACAGCCCGGCGATCGAGGCGATGTTGAGGATGCGTCCGCGCCTGCGCGGGATCATGCTGCGCCGGCCGATCTGCTGGCACATCAGGAACAGGCTGCGCACGTTCAGGTTCATCACCTTGTCCCAGGCCTCGAGCGGATGGTCCTCGGCCGGCGCGCCCCAGGTGGCGCCGGCGTTGTTGACCAGGATGTCGATGTCGCCCAGGCGCCGCAGCGCCTCGCCGGCCACATGCTCGATGTCCTCGGGCTTGCTCATGTCGGCCGCGGCCCAGCGTGCATCGATGCCCTTGTCCTGCAGGTGCGCGACGGCGGACTCCAGCTCGTCGGCCTTGCGCGCGGTCAGGAACACCTTCGCGCCGGCCTCGCCCAGCGCCTCGGCGATCTGCAGGCCGAGGCCACGCGAGCCGCCGGTGACGAGGGCGTGGCGGCCGGTCAGGTCGAACAGTTGCTGCACGGGGGTGCTCATCGCGGGGTGCTCCGTCAAGGCTGGCGCAGCCAGCGGAAGAATGCCTCGTTGCTGGCCGGCCGGCCGAGGAAGCGGCGCATCAGCTCGGCCGGCGGCTGCTCGCCGCCCGGGGCGAGCACGGCCTCGCGGTAGCGCCGGCCGACCGCGGGGTCGAGCTTGTCGGCCGCGAACGCGCTGCGCAGGTCCTCGGCCTGGGCCAGGCTCCACTGGTAGGCGTAGTAGCCGGCCGCATAGCCGCCGGCGATGTGCTCGAAGCTCGCCGGGAAGCGCGAGCCCGGCACATGGCCGAGCGGCGTGGCCGATTCGAGCCGGGTCCACAGCGCCAGCGGCGTCTCGCGGGTGGCGCCGCCGGTGGGCCCGTACAGCGCCAGGTCGTAGCTCGCGAACAGCAGCTGCCGCATGGTGCGCCAGCCCTTGGCGAAATCGCGCGCACGCGCCGCGCGCTCGAGCGTGTCGCGCGGGATCGGCGTGCACTCGGCGCAGACCTGGGCGAACAGCGCCTGCACCGCCGGGTCGTAGACCCAGTCCTCCAGCATCTGCGACGGCGCCTCGACGAAGTCGAGCAGCACGTTGGTGCCGCCGTGCTGCGCGTATCGGGTCTGCGAGAGCAGCGCGTGGAAGGCATGGCCGGCCTCGTGCAGCAGGGTCTCGAGCTCGTCCAGCGACAGGCCGTGGCGGTCGAGGTTGGCCACCAGCGCGGCCACCGGCTGCACGCCGGCCGCGCCGGCGCGCACCGGCCACATCGCGGCATGACCGTACTTGTCGGGCCGCGGGTAGAGGTCGACGTAGAGCGTGCCCAGCGTCCGGCCGTCGGCCACCTCGACGATGCGGAAGGCC
This sequence comes from Piscinibacter defluvii, assembly GCF_004011805.1. GTDB lineage: Bacteria > Pseudomonadota > Gammaproteobacteria > Burkholderiales > Burkholderiaceae_C > Piscinibacter > Piscinibacter defluvii. The sequence goes on along the minus strand of NZ_RCHJ01000013.1, from coordinate 194,726 downwards.
TGCGCGTCCGGGTGCCAGGGCGCCGGGCCGAGCGGCTCGGCGCGCACGCCGAACAGGCGCTGTGCGATCGCGAACACGAAGCGCAGGCTGGCCTCGGGCGGGAAATGCACGCGCAGCGCGTCCTGGTCGACCGCGAACTGCGCGCGCCGCACGCGCTCGAGGTGGTACTCGACGTCCCAGCGCTGCAGCACCGTCTGCGCCGGCTCGCTGCCGAGCAGCCGGGCCTTGTCGGCGCGCAGCAACGCCAGGTCGTCGGCCTCGCGCGGGGCCGCCACCTGGCGCACCGCATCGAGGAAGCTGCCCACCGCCGCCGCGCTGCCGGCCATGCGCCGGCGCAGCACGAAATCGGCGTAGCTGTCCAGGCCGAACAGGCGTGCGTACTCGCGCCGCAGGTCGGCCAGGCGCGCCAGCACGCGCAGGTTCTCGGCGCCGCCGCGGGCGTTCGCGGCGCGCCACAGGCGCTCGCGCGTGCCGGCGCGCTCGGCCTTCTGCAGCACCGGATCGAGTGTCGGGTAGTCGAGGCCGAGCAGCACGCGGCCCTGCGCGTCGCGCGGGGCGGTGCGCCACACCGACTCGGGCACACCGGCCAGTTCGTCGACGCGGAAGGCCACCCGGGTACGTTCCTCGCGCACGCGGCGCTCGAAGTCCTGGCCCAGGCGCGTCAGCTCGCGGTTGATCTCGCGCGCCCGCTGTCGCGCCGCCGGGGCGAGCGCGATGCCGGCGTCCTCGAAGGCGTCGAGCCGGTCACGCCGCGCCTGCGCGTCGATGGCATCGGCCGGCTCCAGCGCGAGCAGCCGCGCATGCACGCGGCGGTTCTGCAGGAAGGCGGCGAAGAAGCCCTGCACCGCGCTGCTGCAGCGCTCGGCCGCGTCGCGGATCGGCTTGGCCGGGTGCACCGCGGCCAGCAGGTCGAGCGGGCCGACCAGCGCCTCGGCGCGCTGCTGCAGCGCGTCCAGCGCCGGCAGCAGCGTGTCGGCCCGGGCCTGCTCGAGCGCGCGCTCGTCGGCCTTCAGGTCGCGCTGCAGGCGCCGGCAGTCGGCATCGATGCGCGCCGGGTTGTCCAGGGCCTGGAACGGGTCGACCGGCGGCGCGGCGCGCGCGGAGGCCCCGCCCACGGCCAGCAGCAAGGCCGCGACGGCGGACCGCAGCGCGCGCCTCACGGCTTGTCCTCCGGCCGGCGTGCGCGCACGACCACCAGCACCGCCCCGGCAAGCGCGACCACGCTGCCCAGGCCCACCAGGCTCCAGCCCAGCAGGTCGTCGCGGCGCTGCACCGCCAGGCCGAGGGCCACCAGGATCAGCCCGCCGTAGATCAGCACCCAGACCAGGGCTTCGAGTCGTGCCGTCGTCATCGTCAGAACCAGTCCTCGTGCATGGTGCGGCAGGTGTCGTCGCGGGTTTCGACGACCTTCAGCCAGGCCGCCACCAGCGGCAGATCGTGCCGGAAGAAATAGCGGCAGGCCGCCAGGCTGCCCTGGCGCAGCGCCTCGTCCATGCGCCCGGAGCGCGCCTGCGCGCACAGCGCGACGTCCAGCCAGACCCAGGCGATCACCACGTGGCCGAAGGCCTGCAGGTAGGGCGTGGCATTGGCCAGCGCCTCCTCGGGCTGCGCCGTGGCCCAGGCGGCCTTGGTGGCGCGACCGAGGTGCTGCAGCGCGCCGGCCAGTTCGTTGCCGAAGGCTGCGAGCGCCGGCTCGGCCATCGCGCGTTCGATCGTCGCATTGACGCGCCCGGCCAGCAGCTTCATCGCCGCGCCGCCGTCCATCAGCACCTTGCGGCCCAGCAGGTCGAGTGCCTGGATGCCGTGCGTGCCCTCGTGGATCATGTTCAGCCGGTTGTCGCGCCAGTACTGCTCGACCGGGAAGTCGCGCGTGTAGCCGTAGCCGCCGTGCACCTGGATCGCCAGGCTGTTGGCCTCCAGGCACCACTGGCTGGGCCAGCTCTTGGCGATGGGCGTCAGCAGCTCCAGCAGCAGGCCGGCCTGCGCCGCGTCCTCCGGCGTGCCGGTGCGCTGCTCGTCGACCAGTCGGGCGCAGTACAGCTCGAGCGCCAGCGCGCCCTCGCACCAGCTCTTCTGCGCCAGCAGCATGCGCTTCACGTCGGCGTGGCCGATGATCGGGATCGGCGGCTGCGCCGGGTCCTTGCCGGCCGCGCCGACCGGACGGCCCTGGGTGCGCAGCTTGGCGTAGGCGAGGCTGGCCTCGTAGCCGGCCATGCCGATCATCGCGGCGCCGAGGCCGACCGCGATGCGCGCCTCGTTCATCATGTGGAACATGCCCTTCAGGCCTTCGCCGGGGCGCCCCACCAGGTAGCCCACGGCACCGGCCCCGGCGCCGTCCAATCCGCCGCCGTGGCCGCCACGCACCGGATGGCGCCCTTCGCCGAAGTTCAGCAGCGTGTTCGGGATGCCGCGGTAGCCGAGCTTGTGGTTCAGGCCGGCGAGCGACACGTCGTTGCGCTCGCCGGTCAGCCGGCCCTCGGCGTCGACCAGCCATTTCGGCACGATGAAGAGCGAGATGCCGCGTGTGCCCGGCACCAGGCGCCCGTCGGGCCCCGGGATCTTGGCCAGCACCAGGTGCACGATGTTCTCGGTCAGCTCGTGTTCGCCGGCGCTGATCCACATCTTGGTGCCGCGCAGCCGGTAGCGCGGGCCGAGCGGCTCGGCCTCGAAGTCCGCGCCATCGGGTACGGCGCGCGTGCTGATGTCCGACAGGCTGGAGCCGGCCTGCGGCTCCGACAGGCACATGGTGCCGGCGAAGCGCCCGGCGTATTCGTGCACGGCGAAGGCGCGCTGCTGCGCCGCGCTGCCATGGGCCATCAGCAGGTTGGCGTTGCCGCTGGTGAGCATGTTGGCGCCGCCCACGCCGATGCCGGCCTTGGAGAAGAAGGCGTTGGCCGCCATCTCGACCACGCAGGGCAGCTGCATGCCGCCGACCGACTGGTCCTGCGAGGCGGCCAGCAGGCCGGTCTCGGCATAGGCGCGTGCCGCCGCCTGCGTGGCCGCGGGCAGGATCACGCGCTCGCCGTCGATCCTTGGCTCCTCGGCGTCGACCAGCCGGTTGAAGGGCGCGAACTTCTCGGCCGCGAGCGTCTCGCACAGGTCGAGCACCGCGGCGAAGGTCTCTCGGCCATGCTCGGCAAAACGCGGCCGCTCGCACAGCCGCTCGACGGCGAGCCACTCGTGCAGCAGGAAGTCGAGCGTGGCGCGAAAGCTCACAGCACCTCGAACACGCCCGCGGCGCCCATGCCGCCCCCGATGCACATGGTCACGCACACCCGCCTGGCGCCGCGCCGCCGGCCCTCGATCAGCGCATGGCCGGTGAGGCGCTGGCCGCTCACGCCGTACGGATGCCCGACCGCGATGGCGCCGCCGTTCACGTTGAGCCGGTCCATCGGGATGCCGAGCCGGTCGGCGCAGTACAGCACCTGCACCGCGAACGCCTCGTTCAGCTCCCACAGGTCGATGTCGGCCACCGTCAGGCCCAGGCGCTGCAGCACCTTGGGCACCGCGAACACCGGGCCGATGCCCATCTCGTCGGGCTCGCAGCCGGCCACCGCGAAGCCGAGGAAGCGGCCGAGCGGCTTCAGGCCGCGCTTCTCGGCCAGCGTCTCGTCCACCACGATGCAGGCGCCGCCGCCGTCGCTGAATTGGCTGGCGTTGCCGGCCGCGATCACGCCGCCGGGAAGCGCCGGCTTGATGCCCGCCACCGCCTCGACCGTGGTGCCGGGGCGCAGGCCCTCGTCCGCGCCGACCGTGACCTCCTTGGTGCGCAGGCCCATCACCGGGTCGGCCACGCCGGCCAGCACCGTGACGGGCACGATCTCGTCGGCGAACTTGCCGGCCGCCTGTGCCGCGCAGGCCTTCTGCTGGCTGCGCGCGCCGTACTCGTCCATGCGCTCGCGCGGGATCGCGTAGCGCCGGGCCACGGTCTCGGCGGTCTGCAGCATCGGCCAGTAGATCTCGGGCTTGTGCTCCTGCAGCCAGGGGTCGGCGAACAGGTGACGGTTCATCTCGTTCTGCACGCAGGAGATGCTCTCCACGCCGCCGGCGGCGTAGACCTCGCCCTCGCCGGCGATGATGCGCTGCGCCGCCATCGCGATGGTCTGCAGCCCGCTGGAGCAGAAGCGGTTGATGGTGATGCCGGCCACCGAGATCGGCAGCCCGGCGCGCAGCGCCACCTGGCGCGCGATGTTCCAGCCGGTCGCGCCCTCGGGGTTGGCACAGCCCATCAGCACGTCCTCGACCTCGCCGGGCTCGATGCCGGCGCGCTCGACGGCCGCCTTGACGGCGAAGCCGCCGAGCGTGGCGCCGTGGGTCAGGTTGAAGGCGCCCTTCCAGCTCTTGGCCAGCGGCGTGCGGGCGGTGGAGACGATCACTGCGCGGGTCATGGTGCGGCTTCCTCGGATCAGTTGAAGGTGCGGCCTTCGGCCACCAGCTTCGCCAGCAGCGGCGCGGGCTGCCAGAACGCAGCGTCGTCGTTCGGGTTGGCCGCGAAGCGCTTCATCGCCTGCACGACGTTGAACAGGCCCACCTCGTCGGCGTACTTCATCGGCCCGCCGCGCCACAGCGGGAAGCCGTAGCCGGTGAGGTAGACCATGTCGATGTCGGAGGCGCGCAGCGCGATGCCCTCCTCGACGATGCGCGCGCCCTCGTTGACGAGCGCGTAGACGAGCCGCTGCACGATCTCCTCGTCGCTCACCTTGCGCGGCGTGATGCCGAGTTCGGCGCGGTGCTTCTCGATCATCTCCACCACCAGCGGCGAGGGGATCGCGTCGCGCTTGCCGGGTGCGTAGTCGTACCAGCCGGCACCGGTCTTCTGGCCGAAACGGCCCATCTCGCACAGCAGGTCGGCTGTCTTGCTGTAGCGCAGATGCGGCTTCTCGACGTAGCGGCGCTTGCGGATGTACCAGCCGACGTCGTTGCCGGCCAGGTCGCCCATGCGGAACGGGCCCATCGCGAAGCCGAAGCGCTCGATCGCCTTGTCCACCTGCGCCGGCGTGCAGCCTTCCTCGAGCAGGAAGCCGGCCTGGCGCGAGTACTGCTCGATCATTCGGTTGCCGATGAAGCCGTCGCACACGCCCGAGACGACGCAGGTCTTCCTGATCTTCTTGCCGAGCTGCATCACCGTGGCCAGCACGTCCCTGGCGGTCTTCTCGCCGCGCACCACCTCGAGCAGCTTCATCACGTTGGCCGGGCTGAAGAAGTGCGTGCCGATCACGTCCTGGGGCCGCTTCGTGAACGCGGCGATCTTGTCGACGTCCAGCGTCGAGGTGTTGGTGGCCAGGATGGCGCCGGACTTCATCACCTCGTCGAGCGTGCGGAACACCTGCTCCTTGACGGCCAGGTCCTCGAACACCGCCTCGATCACCATGTCGGCCTCCTTCAGGTCGGCATAGCTGAGCGTCGTGCTCAGCAGCGCCATGCGCTGCTCGAGCTTGTCCTGCTTCAGCTTGCCCTTCTTGACCTGGGCCTCGTAGTTCCTGCGGATCGTCGCGACGCCCTTGTCCAGCGCTTCCTGCTTCATCTCGAGGATGGTCACCGGGATGCCGGCGTTCAGGAAGTTCATCGCGATGCCGCCGCCCATGGTGCCGGCGCCGATGACCGCGAGCTTGCCCACCGCACGCACCGGCGTGTCGGCCGGCACGTCGGGGATCTTGGTGGTGGCGCGCTCGGCCACGAAGGCGTGGCGCAGTGCGCGGCACTCGGGCGTCATCATCAGGTTGACGAAGGTTTCGCGCTCCAGGCGCATGCCCTCGTCGAAGGGCTTGGTGAGCGCATTCGCCACCGCGTCGACGCATTTCAGCGGCGCCGGGAAGTTCTTCGCCATCGCGCCGACGGTGTTGCGCGCGAACTGCAGGTAGGCCTCGGGGTTCGGGTGCGTCACCTTCAGGTGGCGCACCAGCGGCAGCGGCCGGCGCTCGGCGAACTCGAGCGCGAAGCTGCAGGCGCCCTCCAGCAGGTCGCCCTCGATCAGCCTGTCGAAGAGCTGCTGGCCCGGCGCCTTGAAGAGCAGTTCGCTCGGCACCGGCTCGCCGCTGACGATCATGTTCAGCGCGTTCTCCAGGCCCAGCACGCGCGGCAGGCGCTGCGTGCCGCCGGCGCCCGGGATCAGGCCGATCTTGACCTCCGGCAGCGCCACCTGGGCGCCCGGCGCGGCCACCCGGTAATGGCAGCCCAGCGCCAGCTCCAGCCCGCCGCCCATGCAGACGCTGTGCACCGCGGCCACCACCGGCTTGGTGCTCGCCTCCAGCGCCAGGATCAGCGACAGCAGGTTGGGCTCGGCCACCGCCTTGGGCGAGCCGAACTCGCGGATGTCCGCGCCGCCGCTGAAGGCCTTGCCGGCCCCGGTGACGACGATGGCCTTGACCGCCGCGTCGGCCAGCGCCGCCTCGAGGTGGCGCGCGAAGGCGACGCGGGTGTCGTAGCCCAGGCCGTTGACCGGCGGGTTGTCGAGCGTGATGACGGCGACGGCGCCGCGGGTCTGGCAGGTGGCGGTCATGGCGGAAGGTCCTGCAAAAAAGAACGGTCGTTCGATTCGGTCGATTCTAGAGGGCGGCCGGAGGCCGTCCTTGTCGCCGCAGCGACAGGCTCAGACCTCGAGCCACTCTTTGCGAATGTAGGCGTTGGAACGGAGTTCGGCCGGCGTGCCCTCGAACACGATGCTGCCGTGGCCCATCACGTAGCAGCGCTGCGAGATGGTCAGCGCGATGGTGAGCTTCTGCTCGATCAGCAACACCGAGACGCCGCGCTCCTTGAGTGCTTGCAGGTACTCGGCCACCAGCTCGACGATCATCGGCGCGAGCCCCTCGGTCGGCTCGTCGATCATGATCAGGTCGGGGTCGCCCATCAGCGTGCGGCACAGCGTGAGCATCTGCTGCTCGCCGCCCGAGAGCACGCCCGCGGCCGTGTGCTGGCGCTCCTTCAGGCGCGGGAACAGGCGGTACATGTCGTCGTAGCTCCAGCGCGGCTTGCTGCGGCCGCGCTGCTCGCCCAGCATCAGGTTCTGGTGCACCGTGAGCTTGGGGAAGACGTCGCGGTTCTCGGGCACGTAGCCCAGCCCGAGCCGCGCGATCTCGAAGGGCTTGCGGCCAAGGATGGGCCGGTCGCGCAGGCGCACCTCGCCGGTGGCATCGACCAGGCCCATGATCGCCTTCGCGGTGGTCGAGCGGCCCGAGCCGTTGCGCCCGAGCAGCGCGACGATCTCGCCCGGCTGCACGTTCAGGTTCACGCCGTGCAGCACGTGGCTCTTGCCGTAGTAGGCGTGCAGCTTGTCCACCTGCAGCATCAGTGGCTCCCTTCGGCCAGCACCGAGCCCAGGTAGGCCTCCTGCACACGCGCATCGGCACGCACCTTCTCCGGCGTGTCGAAGGCGATCACCTCGCCGTACACCAGCACGGCGATGCGGTCCGCGAGGCCGAACACCACGCCCATGTCGTGCTCGACGGTCAGCAGCGTGCGGCCCTCGGTCACCTCGCGGATCAGCTGCACGAAGCGCGTGGTCTCGCTGCGGCTCATGCCGGCGGTGGGCTCGTCGAGCAGGATCACCTTCGCGCCGCCGGCGATCGTGACGCCGATCTCCAGGGCGCGCTGCTCGGCGTAGGTGAGGTTCATCGCCGGCACGTCGCGCCGCTTGTCGAGGCGGATCATCTTCATGACCTCCTCGGTGCGGTCGTTGGCGTCCTTCGCGCCGGACAGGAATCGCCAGAACGCGTAGCGGTAGCCGAGCGACCACAGCACCGCGCAGCGCAGGTTCTCGAACACCGAGAGCCGGCCGAACAGGTTGCTGACCTGGAAGCTGCGCGCCAGGCCGCGCCGGTTCACCTCGTACGGCGCCAGGCCGTCGATGCGTTCGCCGTTGAGCAGGATCTGCCCGCTGCTGGGACCGAAACGCCCGCTGATCAGGTTGAACAGGGTCGACTTGCCGGCGCCGTTGGGCCCGATGATCGCGACCCGCTCGCCGGCGTTCACCGCCAGGTTCGCGCCGCGGATGATCTCGGTGCGGCCGAAGCGCTTGTACACGTCCTTGAGTTCCACGGCGACGCCGGGCCCGGCGCCGGGCCGCCGCAAGCCGGGCGAGATCCCCTCGGGGGATGGCGAGCGGACCTCCGCGCGCGAGGGGCTGTCAGTCATAAGGCCTCTCTCCGCTTGATCTCCTTCTCGATCTCCTCCTGCGCCAGGCCCCATTCGGCCACGAAGCGGCGCCGCGCCAGCTCGAACAGCGCCGCGCCGGTGACGAGCACGAAGCAGGCGCCGAACCAGGCGTCGACGCCGCGTGCATCGAGCGTCGCGCCGGCGAAGCGCAGGGTCGGCCCGAGCGCCTCGTTGAGCTGCAGGTGGTAGACCATCTCGATCATCGCGGCCGCGCCGACCAGCACGGTCAGCGCGGTGCCGCCGAGCGCGAGGTAGGCGGTCCAGAGCCGCCCCAGCTTGCCGAAGGCGGCCACGCGCAGGTTCATCATGATCAGGCTGGCGATGCCGCCCGGCGCATACATCACCATGAACAGGAACACCAGGCCGAGGTAGAGCAGCCAGGCCTTGGTGAACTCCGACAGCAGCACCGAGGCCAGCACCATCAGCACCGCGCCGATGATCGGCCCGAAGAAGAACACCGCGCCGCCGAGGAAGGTGAACAGCAGGTAGGCGCCGCTGCGCAGCGCGCCCACCACCTCGGCGGTGGCGATCTCGAAGTTCAGCGCGTACATGCCGCCGGCGATGCCGGCGAAGAAGCCGGCCACGACGAAGGCGATGTAGCGCACGTGGCGCGTGCTGTAGCCGACGAACTCGACGCGCTCGGCGTTGTCGCGCACCGCGTTGAGCAGGCGGCCGAGCGGCGTGCGCGTGAAGGCGAACATCGCGCCGGTGCAGACGAAGGTGTAGATCGCGAGCAGGTAGTAGACCTGGATCTGCGGCCCGTAGCTGATGCCCAGCACCGGCGAGCCCACCACCCGGTTGCCCGAGACGCCGCCCTCGCCGCCGAAGAACTCCGGCACCATCAGCGACATCGCGAACACCAGCTCGCCGATGCCCAGCGTGATCATCGCGAAGGTGGTGCCGGCCTTGCGCGTGGTGACGTAGCCCAGCAGCAGCGCGAAGCCGGCGCCGGCCAGGCCGCCCACCAGCGGGATCAGGCTGACCGGCAGCGCCAGGCTGCCCGCGCCGACGCGGTTCAGCGCGTGGATCGCCACGAACGAGGCCAGCCCGGTGTACACCGCGTGCCCGAAGCTGAGCATGCCGCCCTGCCCCAGCAGCATGTTGTAGGACAGGCAGGCGACGATCGCGATGCCGATCTGCGACAGGATGGTCAGCGACAGGTTGCTCGTGAACAGCAGCGGCGCGACGAGCAGCAGCAGCGCGTAGGCGCCCCAGACCACGGCGCGGCCGACGTTCCAGGGCTTGAAGCGGTAGACCTGGGACATCAGTCCTCGCGCGTGCCGAGCAGGCCGCGTGGCCGGAAGATCAGGATCAGCACCAGCAGCAGGTACGGCAGGATCGGCGCCACCTGCGCGATGGTCAGCTTCAGCCAGGTGTTGCCGGCGGCCGCCGGACCGAGTTCCACGCCCAGGCTGCGCAGCGCGCCGCCGAGCGACCAGTCCAGCGCCACCGCGAAGGTCTGCACCACGCCGATCAGCAGCGAGGCGAGGAAGGCCCCGGCCAGCGAGCCCATGCCGCCGACCACGACGACGACGAAGATCACCGAGCCGACCGTCAGCGCCATCGCCGGCTCGGTGACGAAGGTGCTGCCGCCGATCACGCCGGCCAGCCCTGCCAGCGCCGCGCCGGCACCGAACACGCCCATGAACACGCGCGGCACGTCGTGGCCGAGCGCCTCGGTCATCTCCGGGTGGGTGAGCGCCGCCTGGATCACCAGGCCGATGCGGGTGCGCGTCAGCAGCGCCCACAGTGCCAGCAGCATGGCCAGCGCCACCAGCATCATGAAGCCGCGCGTGGCCGGGAACGGCGAGCACACCACGCGCACCGCGGCGTCGGCGGCACGGCACAGCGCCGCGGGCGCCGCGCCGAGCACCAGGCTCAGCCCGTCGGCCGAGGAGTTGACCAGCGTGAAGGCCGGCCCGCGCAGCAGTTCGGGCGGCTGGAACTCCACCGCCGAGCGGCCCCACACGAGCTGCACCAGCTCGAGGATCACGTATGAGAGCCCGAAGGTGACGAGCAGCTCGGGCACGTGCCCGAACTTGTGCACCCGGCGCAGGCACCAGCGCTCGAAGGCGGCGCCCAGCAGACCCACCACCAGCGGCGCGAGCAGCAGCGCGGGCCAGAAGCCGACCAGCCTGGCGATCGAGTACGCCACGTAGGCGCCGACCATGTAGAAGCTCGCGTGGGCGAAGTTCAGCACGCCCATCATGCTGAAGATCAGCGTCAGCCCGGAGCTGAGCATGAACAGCAGCAGGCCGTAGCTCAGGCCGTTGAGCAGCGAGACGGTGAAGAACTCCATCGGGCAGGCAGAAGGAAGGGCCCGCCGAGCTCAGCGCCGGTCGGGCCCTGGATTGGCCTGGATCAGGCGCCCGGGCGCTTCATCTGGCAGCTGGTGGGCGTGCTGGAGACGTAGGGCGGGAACTCCTTTACCGGCACCAGCGTCATGCCGGTCTTCTCCGGGCTGTACGGGTGCTTCGCGTCGGCCTTCTGCCACACGGTGACGTACAGCGGCTGCTGCAGCTGGTGGTCGGCCTTGCGCATCTCGAGCTCGCCGTTGAAGCTCTGGAACTTCAGGCCCTCCAGCGCCGCGGCCACCTTGACCGGGTCGGTGGACTTCGCGTTGGCCATCGCCTGACCGAGCGATTCGAAGATGCGGATCACCGAGGCGGTGTAGAAGTCGTCGCCGAACTTGTCGTTGTATTCCTTCATCCACGCGGTCAGCGGCCCGCCGACGTTGTAGTGGCTGTAGGCCACCTGGAACACACGCCCGGCCGGGCCGGTGCCCAGTGCGGTGGGCGTGCCGGTGACACCGGTGTAGTAGGTGAAGAACTTGCCGTTGTAGCCGCCCTCGTTGGCCGCCTTGACCAGCAGCGCCAGGTCGGAACCCCAGTTGCCGGTGATCACCGCATCGGCCCCCGAGGCCTTGATCTTGGCGATGTAGGGCGCGAAGTCGCGCACCTGGGCCAGCGGGTGCAGGTCCTCGCCGACGATCTGGATGTCCGGCCGCTTGCGCTTGAGCGTCTCCTTCGCGTAAGCCGCCACCTGCATGCCGTGCGAGTAGTTCTGGTTCAGCAGGTAGATCTTCTGCACGTCCTTCTGGTCCTGCATGAAGCTGGACAGGGCCTCCATCTTCATCGAGGTGTCGGCGTCGTAGCGGAAGTGCCAGTAGCTGCACTTGCTGTTGGTGAGGTCCGGGTCGACCGCCGAGTGGTTGAGGTAGAGCACCTCGTTGCCCGGGTTGCGCTCGTTGTGCTTGTTGACCGCGTCGACCAGCGCCAGCGCCACCGAGGAGCCGTTGCCCTGGGTGATGTAGCGCACGCCCTGGTCCATCGCGGCCTTCAGCGCGTTCAGGCTCTCGGTCGGGCTGAGCTTGTTGTCCAGGCCGATCACCTCGAACTTGACGCCGGCCGGGTTGCTGGCGCTGAACTTCTCGGCGAAGAACTGGAAGCTCCGGAGCTGGTTGGTGCCCACCGGCGCCATCAGCCCGGACAGCGGGTCGATCCAGGCGATCTTGACGACCTGGCCGTTCAGCGGCTTGGCCGCCGGCTTGGGCGCAGGCTTGGTCTGCGCGAAGGCCACGCCGGCCAGGGCCAGTCCTGCCGCCAGTGCCAGGGTACGGCGCGACAGCAAACGCAGGGGGCTTGTCATGGACTCATCTCCCGGGGGGTTGAGGGCGGTGCAACGGTAGCCGAAGCCCTTTTCCATGCGCGACAGGGACTACCCCGAAGCCCTGTCACCCATGGGACAACCAGGGGCATCAGGCGCCGGGCAGCCGGTGCCCCTTGAACATCTCGCGCAGCTTGAGCTTCTGGATCTTGCCGGTGGCGGTGTGCGGGATCTCGTCGACGAAGGCCACGTCGTCGGGGACCTGCCACTTGGCGATGCGGCCCTCGAAGAAGCCGAGCATCTGCTCGCGCGTCAGCTCGGCGCCGGGCTTGCGCACCACCACCAGCAGGGGCCGCTCGTCCCACTTCGGGTGCGCGCAGGCGATCGCCGCGGCCTCCAGCACCGCCGGGTGCGCCATCGCGATGTTCTCCAGCTCGATCGAGCTGATCCACTCGCCGCCGGACTTGATCACGTCCTTGCTGCGGTCGGTGATCTGCATGTAGGCGTCGGCGTCGATCGCCGCCACGTCGCCGGTGGGGAACCACTGCTGCCCGTCCAGCCCGATCAGCGGCGACTCGTCGCGCCGGTAGTAGCTGCGGATCACCCAGGGCCCGCGCACCACCAGGTTGCCGGAGGCCCGGCCGTCCCAGGGCAGCGCCTGGCCCTCGTCGCCGACGATGGCCATGTCGACGCCGAAGATCGCCTTGCCCTGCTTCTCGAGGATGCGGCGCTGCGCCTCGACGCCCAGGTCGCGGTGCCTGGCCTTCAGGCGCGCCAGCGTGCCCAGCGGGCTCATCTCCGTCATGCCCCAGGCGTGGATCACCTCGACGCCGAACTCGTCCTCCAGCGTGCGCATCATCGCCGGGGGACAGGCCGAGCCGCCGATGACGGTGCGCTTGAGCGTGCCGAACCTCAGGTGCTGCGCCTTGGCGAAGTTGATCAGGCCGAGCCAGACCGTCGGCACGCCGGCGCTGAAGGTCACCTTCTCGGCCTCCATCAGCTCGTAGAGCGACTTGCCGTCCAGGTGCGGCCCGGGGAACACCAGCTTGGCGCCGGTCATCGGCGCCGCATAGGGGGTGCCCCAGGCGTTGACGTGGAACATCGGCACCACCGGCAGGATCACGTCGGCCCCGCCCACGCCCATCGCGTCGGGCATCACCAGCCCGTAGCTGTGCAGCAGCGTCGAGCGGTGGCTGTAGACCGCGCCCTTCGGGTTGCCGGTGGTGCCGGAGGTGTAGCAGATGCTCGAGGCGGTGTTCTCGTCGAACTCGGGCCAGTGGTAGACCCCGTCCTCGGCCTCGACCAGTTCCTCGTAGCAGCGCAGGTTGGCCAGCGAGGTCTGCGCCGGCATGTGGCTGCGCCCGGCCAGCAGCACGAACTGCTTGACCGAACGCAGCTGCGGGGCGAGCTTCTCGACCAGCGGCAGGAAGCTCAGGTCGAAGCACAGCACCCGGTCCTCGGCGTCGTTGACGATCCAGGCGATCTGCTCAGGGAACAGGCGCGGGTTGATGGTGTGCAGCACCAGCCCGGAGCCCGAGGCGCCGTAGTAGATCTCGAAGTGCCGGTAGCCGTTCCAGGCCAGCGTGCCGACCCGGTCGCCCGGCGCGCAGCCCAGCCGGGCCAGGGCCTGCGCCAGCTTGCGCGCGCGCAGCTCGGCGTCGCGGTAGGTGTAGCGGTGGATGTCGCCTTCGACGCGCTTGGAGACGATCTCCACGTCGCCGGCGTGCCGCGCGGCATGCCGCAGCAGCGACGAGATCATCAGCGGCATCTGCATCATCTGGCCCATCAGCTGTGCCATGCGGGTCTCCCGGAACGGATGAAACGGCGGCCGATCATAGGAAGCGGCTCGAGGACCACCTTCCTGCGGTTTACCCCTAGCCGCATCGCCTGGATACGCGCTCGATACACTGGCGGATTCAGCGTTCCTTCCCGTCCAGGCCATGAGCGACTACAAGGTCCGCAAGACGGACGCCGAGTGGCGCGAGCAACTCGACCCGATGCAGTACCAGGTGACGCGCCAGGCGGCCACCGAGCGCCCCTTCACCGGCCGCTACTGGGACCACTGGCAGGACGGCCGCTACGACTGCGTCGGCTGCGGCACGCCGCTGTTCCGCTCCGAGACCAAGTTCGACGCCGGCTGCGGCTGGCCGAGCTACTGGGAGCCGGTCAATGCCGACGTGATCGAGCGCGTGGTCGACCGCAGCCACGGCATGGTGCGCGTGGAGGTGCGCTGCCGCAACTGCGGCGCCCACCTCGGCCATGTGTTCCCCGACGGGCCGCAACCCACCGGCGAGCGCTATTGCATCAATTCGGCCGCATTAAACTTCGCGGCCAAATGAAACTGCTGCTCGACTTCCTGCCCATCATCCTGTTCTTCGGCACCTTCAAGCTGGCCGAAGGCCGCAAGGACTGGGCAGCGCAGTTCGCGTCGGACCACCTCGGCTTCGTCGTCTCCGGCGGCGTGGTCGGCCCCGACGAGGCGCCGGTGCTGCTGGCCACGGTGGTGGTGATCCTGGCCACGCTGGCGCAGGTGGCCATCCTGATGGCACGCGGCCGCAAGATCGACCTGATGCTGTGGATCAGCCTCGGCCTGGTCACCGTGCTCGGCGGCGCGACGATCTGGTTCCACAACGAGACCTTCATCAAGTGGAAGCCCAGCGTGCTGTACTGGGTGATGGGCCTGACCTTCTGGGTCAGCCATGCGCTGTTCCGCAAGAACCTGCTGCAAGTGCTGATCGGCGCCGAGCTGCAGCTGCCCGGGCGCGTCTGGCAGCGGCTGAACTTCGCCTGGATCGCGTTCTTCGCCTTCATGGGGCTGGCCAACCTGTACGTGGCCTACAGCTTCAGCACCGACGCCTGGGTCAACTTCAAGCTGTTCGGCGGCATCGGGCTGATGCTGGCCTTCACCGTCGCCCAGGGCGTCTACATCAGCCGCCACCTGAAGGACGACGACGAGGCCGCGGCCACCTCGCCGGGGCCGGCGCCGTGAGCGTGCGCGCCGACGACATCGAGCGTGCCCTGCAGGCTGCGCTCGCGCCGCAGGCGCTGGCCGTGCACGACGACAGCGCGGCCCATGCCGGCCATGCCGGCGCGCGTGAGGGCGGTCATTTCACCGTGCGCGTGACCAGCGAACGCTTCAACGGTTTGTCACGGGTGGCGCGGCACCGCCTCGTTTATGATTCCCTGCGCCCGTTGATCGCGCGTGGCATCCACGCGCTGGCCATCGATGCCCGGGCCCCGGACGAGCCGTGACGCTCCCCGCGCCGCAGCCGTCCCTTCCACGCTGAAAGACCCTCCACCCATGAAGACTCTCCCGCTGGCCGTTCGCCTGTCCGCGTTCTGCGCTGCCCTGGCGCTTGCCGCCCCGGTGTTCGCGCAGAACATCGCCATCGTCAACGGCAAGGCCGTGCCCAAGTCACGGGTCGACGCGCTGCTGCAGCAGGCCACCCGGCAGGGCCAGCCCAAGACGCCCGAGCTCGAGCAGCAGGTGCGCGACGAGGTCGTGCTGCGCGAGATGTTCATGCAGGAGGCCGAGAAGCGCGGCCTGGCCGCCTCGCCCGACTTCAAGGCACAGATGGAGATCGCGCGCCAGTCGATCCTGATCCGCGAGCTGTTCGCCGACTACCAGAAGAAGCACCCGGTCACCGACGCCGACGTCCAGGCCGAGTACGACAAGTTCAAGGGCCAGGCCAGCGGCACCGAGTACCGCGCGCGCCACATCCTGGTCGAGAAGGAAGACGACGCCAAGGCGCTGATCGCGCAGATCAAGGGCGGCGCCAAGTTCGAGGACCTGGCCAAGAAGAACTCGAAGGACCCGGGCTCGGGCGAGAACGGCGGCGACCTCGACTTCGCCCCGCCCAACGCCTACGTGCCCGAGTTCTCGCAGGCGATGGTCAAGCTGAAGAAGGGCGAGATGACCGAGGCGCCGGTCAAGTCGCAGTTCGGCTGGCACATCATCAAGCTCGAGGACACGCGCGAGGCCAAGTTCCCGCCGCTCGAGGAAGTGAAGGGCCAGATCCAGCAGCGCCTGGGCCAGCAGAAGATGGCCCAGTTCCGCGACGAGATCAAGGCCAAGTCCAAGACGGACTACAAGTTCCTCACGCAGTGAGATGACGGCCCCCGGCCGCGGGGTACCGCGGCCGCCCCCCGAGGGGGCCGGCCGGCCGCTTGGGAGCGGCCCGGCGCTGGCCGGCTGCGCTCCGGCATCGGAGCCATACCGTCACATCGCGAGCTGCTCGCCCACGTCGAGCCGCCCGGCCTCGATGCGCAGCTGGCGGTCGCAGCGCGCCGCGATGCCGCGGTCGTGCGTCACCAGCACGAGCGTCGTGCCGGCCTCGCGGTTGAGCTCGAACATCAGCTCCATCACCTTCTCGCCGGTGGCGAAGTCGAGGCTGCCGGTCGGCTCGTCGGCCAGCAGCACGGCCGGGTGCACGACGAAGGCACGCGCGAGCGCCACGCGCTGCTGCTCGCCGCCCGACAGCACGCGCGGGTAGTGGCGCAGCCGCTCGCCGAGGCCGACGCGGCCGAGCATCTCGGTGGCGCGCTCGCGGGCGTCGTGCCGGCCCTGCAGTTCCAGCGGCAGCATCACGTTCTCCAGCGCCGTCAGGTTGGCCAGCAGCTGGAAACTCTGGAACACGAAGCCGAGCTTCTGCGCCCGCACCGCCGCCCGCTCGTCCTCGCCGAGCGCGAACAGGTCGATGCCGGCCAGCTTCACCGTGCCGCGGGAGGGTGTGTCCAGCCCCGCGATGATGGACAGCAGCGTGCTCTTGCCCGAGCCCGAGGCGCCGACGATGGCGGCGGATTGCCGCGCCTCGAGGATGAATTCGATCTCGTGGAGAATCGTCAGCGGGCCGCTGGCGTCGTGCACCTGCTTGGTGACACGCTCGACGGCGATGATGGGTTCGGACATGGATGGGTCGGGAATGGTTCGTCGCCGCGATCGGCGCGCCTGGCTGGCGCACTGTAGCCTGATGCTGCTGGCCGGCGCCGGCGCGGGGGCGTTCGCGGCCGCCGCGCGGCCGGCCACCATCCTGGTGGTGGGCGACAGCCTGTCGGCCGAGTACGGCATCGCCCGCGGCAGCGGCTGGGTGGCGCTGCTGGGCGAACGCCTGGCGCGCGAGAAGATCGCGGCCAGCGTGGTCAACGCCAGCATCAGCGGCGACACCACCTCCGGCGGCCGCTCGCGCCTGCCGGCACTGCTGCAGCAGCACCGGCCGACCCACGTGGTGATCGAACTCGGCGGCAACGACGCGCTGCGCGGGCTGCCGCTGGCGATGACCCGCGAGAACCTGGTGCAGATGACACGCGCCGCGCGTGCCGCCGGCGCACAGGTGGTGATCGTCGGCATGCAGGTGCCGCCGAACTACGGCCGGCGCTACGGCGACGATTTCGCGGCCCTGTTCGGCAGCGTGGCCAAGGCCGAACAGGCCGCGCTGGTGCCCTTCCTGCTGGCCGGCGTGGCCGATGCGGCGGAGGCCGACACGCTGTTCCAGGCTGACCGCATCCACCCCACGGCGCAGGCCCATCCGCGCATGCTGGCCAACGTCTGGCCGGTGCTCGCGCCGCTGCTCAAGCAGCGTTGACCGCGCGGCTCAGTCGGCGCGCTGGCGGCCGCCCGGGTTGGGGCGCGCCTCGCGTTGCTCGCGCGGCTCGCGCTGCACCCGCGGCGCCTGGCGCGGCAACTCGCGCGGGGCCTCACGCAGGGCGGGCGCCTCGCGCGGCGCGGGGGGTTCGCGCGGCGTGACCGGCTGCACCGGGCGCGGCGGCTGCACCGGCCGCACGGCTGGCTCGCGCTCCCGCAGTGTCGGTGTCTCGCGGCGCTCGGGCGGCGTCGGCTGGCGCAGTGCCGGCTCGCCCGTCGGCTCGGCCAGCCGCGGCGAATCGCGGCGCGGCGCGGGGCGCAGCTCGACCCGGTCGTCGCGCCGGGCGTCGCTTCGATCGTTTCGCCAGTCTTCGCGGCGATCGTCGCGGCGGTCATCCTGCCGGTCATCGCGCCTGTCATCGCGCCGGTCATCGCGCCGGTCGTCGCGCCGGTCATCGCGCCTGTCATCGCGCCGCACGCCCGGCGGCGGGCGGCGCGGCCCCTCGGAGAAGCCGGGTGCCGGCGGCCTGGCAGCCACCAGGGTGGCCGGCGGTGCAGCCAGCACCGGCGCGCGCTCGTGCGGCCGGCCGCGCACGATCTCGCGCCCTTCCGGCAGCTCGCGCAGGGTGCGGGCCGCCGGGGCCACCGGTGCGCGCGTGCTCAGCGTGGAGGCCGGCACGAAGGTCACGCCGTGCGGGAACTTGCGGTTGCGGAAGTCGCGCCCCTCCACCGCCTGCTGCGGGTTGTTGACGATGGTGGTGAGGTTGGTGATGTTGACCACGTGCGTGATGTTCACGTTGCGCACGTAGCCCGGGCTGACGCGGTAGGCGGGCACGTAGACCTCGCGCGGGGCGAGCGGCACCCAGCCGATGGTCGGCCCGGTGCCGAGGGTGGCGCGCAGGCCGGGGCCGGCGATCCAGGCCACCAGGGCCGGCGCATAGATCGGCCGGCGCACGTAGTGGCCCGGCGACCAGCACCAGCGGCTGCCATGCCACACCCAGCGCCCGTAGTGGAACGGCGCGAAGCCCCAGGGCGCCTCGTCGACCCAGGTCCAGCCCCAGGGCGCGACCCAGGCCCAGCGGCCCATCGTGTACGGGGCCCAGCCCGGCGCGACCTGGCGCGGCACCCACAAGGTGCCGTACTCGGCGTCGTTCTGCCACTGGCCGTAGCGGTCGAGTTCCTCGGCGCCGGTCATCTCGGGCGAGACGTAGCGCTGCGCCGGGCCGCTGTCCCCGACCCGGTCGCGTTCGCCGACCCAGGACGCGAACGCGTCGCGCGCCGGCTCGAGCAGCCGGTACTGCGCCACGCCGGCGCCATCGACCCAGAACTCCGCCTTCTGCCCGGCGTGAACGGGCAGCGCGCTGCCCTGCCCTTCGTAGGTGGCCTGGCCGCTGTCGACGGTCACGAAGCTGGCCTGGTTGTCGCGGTCGAAGCGGTAGCGGCCGGTGCGCTGCACGGTGAAGCGGCCCTCGGCGGTCTGCAGCTCGAACTCCGGCACCGCCTCGGCGCTGCGCAGCCGCAGCGCCGCGCTGCCGTCGTGCAGCTTCAGCACGACGCGCTCGTCGTCCAATCGCAGCACCTCGACCTCGCTGCCGCCGTCCAGGCGCAGCGTGGTCGAGCCGATCTGCACCTCGGCGCGCGCACCGGCCTCGGTGGCCAGCCGGTCACCGCCGGTCAGCGGGCGGTTGCGCTCGGCGGCGAGCCAGTCCCCGTCGGCCGGGTGGTACAGCCAGGCCGTGCCCTGCAGCTCGGCGATGCGGCCGACGCGCCCGGGCGGATCCACCGCCGGATCGGTGCTCAGGCTGGTGGCCGACGCCGCCCCCCAGGCGAACAGCGCCAGCAGCGCGGCGCCCAGGCCGCGGCAGACGAGGTGACGCAAGCGGTTCATGGCGCTTCCAACGCTTGGGCCGCGGCCCCGGACGACCGGCCGTCCCACCGCGACACACAGCTTTACAAACGCCTCAGTCGTCGGCCTCGGCGTCCAGTCCCGGGAACAATACGCTGGTGAAGCCGAAGCGGGTGAAATCCCGCACCCGCATCGGGTAGAGCTTGCCGATCAGGTGGTCGCACTCGTGCTGCACGACGCGCGCATGGAAGCCCTCGGCCTCGCGGTCGATCGGCGTGCCGCGGGCATCGACGCCGCGGTAGCGGATGCGTGCGAAGCGCGGCACCACGCCGCGCAGCCCGGGCACCGAGAGGCAGCCTTCCCAGCCCTCCTCCTCGTCGTCCGACAGCGGCTCGATGACCGGATTCACCAGCACCGTCTCGGGCACGGGCGGGGCATCCGGGTAGCGCTGGTTCTTCGCGAAGCCGAAGATGACGACGGCCAGGTCCACGCCGATCTGCGGCGCGGCCAGGCCGGCGCCGTCGGCGGCGTGCATGGTGTCGAACAGGTCCTGCACCAGCGCGTGCAGCTCGGGCGTGTCGAACTCGCGCACCGGCTTCGCCACCCGCAGCAGCCGCGGGTCGCCCATCTTCAGGATGTCTCTGACGGCCATCAGGCAATCTTAGCGAACGCCTCGATCACCTCCGGCGGCGCCTGCACCAGCTCGACCAGCACGCCCTCGCCGCCGACCGGGAACTCCTCGTTGCCCTTGGGGTGCAGGAAGCAGATGTCGAAGCCCGCCGCCCCCTTGCGGATGCCGCCGGGCGCGAAGCGCACGCCGTTGGCGGTGAGCCACTCGACGGCCTTCGGCAGATCGTCGATCCACAGGCCGATGTGGTTCAGCGGCGTGGCGTGCACCGCCGGCTTCTTCTCCGGATCGAGCGGCTGCATCAGGTCGACCTCGACCTTGAACGGCCCGGCCCCCATCGCGCAGATGTCCTCGTCGACGTTCTCGCGCTCGGAGCGGAACGTGCCCGTCACCTCCAGGCCGAGCTTGTCGACCCAGAGCGTCTTCAGGCGCTGCTTGTCGAGGCCGCCGATGGCGACCTGCTGAATCCCGAGAACCTTGAAGGGCCGGCTCATTCGAACTCCAGGATGATCTGGTCCACCGCCAGGCTCTCGCCCTTGCTCGCGGCCACCTTCGCCACCACGCCGTCCTGCGCGGCGACCAGGATGTTCTCCATCTTCATCGCCTCGATGACGGCGAGCTTCTCGCCGGCCAGCACCTTCTGGCCCGGCTGCACTGCCACGTCGACCAGCAGCCCGGGCATCGGCGAGAGCAGGAACCTCGAGAGGTCCGGCGGCGCCTTCACCGGCATCAGCTCGTAGAGCTCGGCCGCGCGCGGCGCCAGCACGCGGGCGCGCACGCTGCGGCCGTTGTGCGTGATGCGGTAGTCCAGGCCGATGCGCTCGACCTGGGCGCAGAACTGCTCGCCGTCGCAGTCGCCCTGCATCGCGATGTCGCGCAGCGAGCCGTGCAGCGTGATCACGTGCGCGCGGCCGTCGATCTCGACGCGGCTGGCCAGGCCCTCGACCCTCACGTGCACCGGCGTGGCCTGGCGCGTGCCGTCCTCGCCGATCACGACGACGACGAAGTCCTCGCGGATGGCCATCTCGTGGCCGCGCAGCTGGCCGGAGAGCCCGGCCGCGCGCTGCAGCGACAGGCGTTTGACCGCCGTGGCCAGCGCGAGCAGGAAGTCCGGGTCGTCGTGCGGCACGGCGTCGGCCGAGAAGCCCTTCGGGTACTGCTCGGCGATGAAGCCGGTGTTGAAGTCGCCGGCGACGAACTTCGGGTGCGCCAGCAGCGCGGCCTGGAACGGGATGTTGCTCGAGATGCCACGGATCACGAAGGCGTTGAGCGCCTCGCGCATCCTGCGGATCGCGTCCTCGCGGTCCACCCCGTGCACGATCAGCTTGGCGATCATCGAGTCGTAGTACATCGGGATCTCGCCGCCCTCGTACACGCCGGTGTCCACGCGCACGCCGCCGCCGGCGGGCACCGGCAGCGCGGCTTCCATCGTCGCCGCCGGCGGCTGGTACTTCACCAGCCGGCCGGTGGAGGGCAGGAAGTTGCGGAACGGGTCCTCCGCGTTGATGCGGCACTCCATCGCCCAGCCGCGCCGCACGATGTCGCCCTGGCCGAAGGCGAGCTTCTCGCCGGCGGCCACGCGGATCATCTGCTCCACCAGATCGAGCCGCGTGATGCACTCGGTGACCGGGTGCTCCACCTGCAGCCGGGTGTTCATCTCGAGGAAGTAGAAGCTCTGGTCCTTGCCGACCACGAACTCCACCGTACCCGCGCTCTGGTACTTCACCGCCTTGGCCAGCGCCACGGCCTGCTCGCCCATCGCGCGGCGCGTGGCCTCGCTGATGAACGGCGACGGCGCCTCCTCGATCACCTTCTGGTGGCGGCGCTGGATCGAGCACTCGCGCTCCCACAGGTAGACCGCGTTGCCGTGGGCATCGCCCAGCACCTGGATCTCGATGTGGCGCGGCTGCTCGACGAACTTCTCGATGAAGACGCGGTCGTCGCCGAAGCTGTTCTTGGCCTCGTTGCGGCAGGAGCTGAAGCCCTCGAAGGCCTCCTTGTCGTTGAAGGCCACGCGCAGGCCCTTGCCGCCGCCGCCGGCACTGGCCTTGATCATCACCGGGTAGCCGATGTCCTTGGCGATCTTCACCGCCTGCTCGGGCGACTCGATCACGTCGTTGTAGCCCGGGATGGTGTTGACCTTGGCCTCGGTGGCGAGCTTCTTCGAGGCGATCTTGTCGCCCATCGCCGCGATGCTGTAGTGCTTGGGCCCGATGAAGGTGAGGCCCGCTTCTTCGACGCGGCGCGCGAAGTCCTCGTTCTCGGACAGGAAGCCGTAACCCGGGTGGATGGCCTGGGCACCGGTCTGCTTCGCGGCGGCGATGATCTTGTCGGCCACGAGGTAGCTCTCGCGGCTGGGTGCCGGGCCGATGAAGACGGCCTCGTCGGCGATCTCGACGTGGCGTGCATCGCGGTCGGCCTCGGAGTACACGGCGACGGTGGCGATGCCCATCTTGCGGGCGGTCTTGATGACGCGGCAGGCGATCTCGCCCCGATTCGCGATCAGGATCTTGGTGAACATGTTCCCTCTCCCCCTCACAGCGGGATGTTCCCGTGCTTGCGCCACGGGTTGTCGAGCTTCTTGTCGCGCAGCATCACGAGGCTGCGGCAGATGCGCTTTCGGGTCTCGTGCGGCTGGATCACGTCGTCGATGTAGCCCCGCGCGCCGGCCACGAAGGGGTTGGCGAAGCGCGCCTTGTACTCGGCCTCCTTGGCCGCAAGCTTGGCCGGGTCGCCCTTGTCCTCGCGGAAGATGATCTCCACCGCGCCCTTGGCGCCCATCACCGCGATCTCGGCGTTGGGCCAGGCGAAGTTGACGTCGCCGCGCAGGTGCTTGGAGGCCATCACGTCGTAGGCGCCGCCGTAGGCCTTGCGCGTGATCACAGTGATCTTGGGCACCGTCGCCTCGGCGTAGGCATACAGCAGCTTGGCGCCGTGCTTGATGATGCCGCCGTACTCCTGGCTGGTGCCGGGCATGAAGCCGGGCACGTCGACGAAGGTGATCACCGGGATGCTGAACGCGTCGCAGAAGCGCACGAAACGGGCCGCCTTGATGCTGCTCTTGATGTCCAGGCAGCCGGCCAGCACCAGCGGCTGGTTCGCGACGATGCCCACGGTCTGCCCGTCCATGCGCGCAAAGCCGATCACGATGTTCTTCGCGTAGTCGGGCTGCAATTCGAAGAAGTCGCCGTCGTCCACCGTCTTGGCGATCAGCTCCTTCATGTCGTAGGGCTTGTTCGGGTTGTCCGGCACCAGGGTGTCGAGCGAGAGGTCGGTGCGTTCGGCCGCGTCGCCGCTGCGCCGCACGGGTGGCTTCTCGCGGTTGTTCAGCGGCAGGTAGTTGAAGAAGCGGCGCAGCATCAGCAGCGCGTCGACATCGTTCTCGAAGGCCAGGTCGGCCACGCCGCTGCGGCCGGTGTGGGTGGCGGCGCCGCCGAGTTCCTCGGCCGACACCTCCTCGTGCGTCACCGTCTTCACCACCTCGGGGCCGGTGACGAACATGTACGAGCTGTCCTTCACCATGAAGATGAAGTCGGTCATCGCGGGCGAGTACACCGCGCCGCCGGCGCACGGCCCCATGATCATGCTGATCTGCGGCACCACGCCCGAGGCCAGCACGTTGCGCTGGAACACCTCCGCATAACCGCCGAGCGAGGCCACCCCCTCCTGGATGCGCGCGCCGCCGGAATCGTTCAGGCCGATCACCGGCGCGCCGACCTTCATCGCCTGGTCCATCACCTTGCAGATCTTCTCGGCGTGCGCCTCGCTGAGCGCGCCGCCGAACACGGTGAAGTCCTGGCTGAAGACGAACACGAGCCGGCCGTTGATCATCCCGTAGCCGGTGACCACGCCGTCGCCCGGCACCTTGTTCTCGGGCATGCCGAAGTCCGCGCAGCGGTGCTCGACGAACATGTCCCATTCCTCGAAGGTGCCCTCGTCGAGCAGCAGCTCGAGGCGCTCGCGCGCCGTGAGCTTGCCCTTGCCGTGCTGCGCGGCGATGCGTTTCTCGCCGCCGCCGAGCCGCGCCTTGGCGCGCTTCTCTTCGAGCTGCTGGATGATGTCGTGCATGGTCGGAGGCCTCCTCAGGAGTTGTTCGATTCGAAGAGTTGCAGCAGGCGGCGCGCCGCCACCGAAGGCGCCGATCGCGCGGCGCTCACCTCGGCCAGTGCGGCCGGCAGTTCGCGCTTCACCGCCGGGTGGGCGCGGAAATCGGCCAGCAGGCGGTTGCGCACCAGGTCCCACAGCCAGTCCTGTGCCTGGCGCTGGCGGCGCAGCGCGAAGGCGCCGCTGGCGCGGCGGGCCTCGACATGCTGCATCACGAGCGCCCAGAACGCGGCGACGCCCTCGCCCTTCAGCCCGCTGGCCTGCATCACCGGCGCCGCGGTGCCGTGCGCCGGGTTGCCCTGCTGGCCGAAGACGCGCAAGGCACTCGTGATCTGCGCCTGGGCGCGCGTCGCCGCGGCCGGATCGAGGTCGGCCTTGTTGATGACCACGAGGTCGGCCAGCTCCATCACGCCCTTCTTGATGGCCTGCAGGTCGTCGCCGGCGTTGGGCAGCTGCAGCAACACGAACAGGTCGGTCATGCCGGCCACCGCGGTCTCGCTCTGGCCCACGCCCACCGTCTCGACGATCACCACGTCGTGGCCCGCGGCCTCGCACAGCAGCAGCACTTCGCGCGTCTTCTCGGCCACGCCGCCGAGCGTGCCGGACGCAGGGCTCGGGCGGATGAAGGCCTCGTCGCGCACCGAGAGCTGCTCCATGCGCGTCTTGTCGCCGAGGATGGAGCCGCCAGAGACACTCGACGACGGGTCGACCGCCAGCACCGCGACGCGGTGGCCCTGCGCGATCAGTTGCAGCCCGAGGGCCTCGATGAAGGTCGACTTGCCGACGCCGGGCACGCCCGAGAGACCGATGCGCACCGCGTTGCCGGTGTGCGGCAGCAGCGCATCGAGCAGCGCGTCGGCACGCGCGCGGTGGTCGGCACGCGTCGATTCGAGCAGCGTGATGGCCTTGGCGAGCGCACGCCGGTCGCGCCGCCGTACGCCGTCGGCCAGGGCCTGGTCCGTTGCCGGCAAGGTCACGATCAGCCGGCTTTCAGGTTCGCCTTGATCTGCTCGAGCACGTCCTTCGCGCTCGCGGGGATCGGCGTGCCCGGGCCGTAGATGCCCTTCACGCCGGCCTGGTAGAGGAAGTCGTAGTCCTGGCGCGGGATCACGCCGCCGACGAACACTATGATGTCGTCCGCGCCCTGGGCCTTGAGCGCCTCGATGATGGCGGGCACCAGGGTCTTGTGGCCGGCGGCGAGCGTCGAGACGCCCACGGCGTGCACGTCGTTCTCGATCGCCTGGCGCGCGCATTCCTCGGCGGTCTGGAACAGCGGGCCGATGTCGACGTCGAAACCCAGGTCGGCGAACGCCGTGGCCACGACCTTGGCGCCGCGGTCGTGCCCGTCCTGGCCGAGCTTGGCGATCATCACGCGCGGGCGGCGGCCCTGCGCCTCGGCGAAGGCCGCGATCTCGCCCTGGAGCTTCTCCCAGCCCTCGGCACTGTCGTAGGCGGCTGCGTACACCCCGGTCACCTTCTGCGTGTCGGCGCGGTGGCGCCCCCAGACCTTCTCCAGCGCATCGCTCACCTCGCCCACCGTGGCCCGGGCGCGGATCGCCCGGATGCTCAGATCCAGCAGGTTGCCCTGGCCACTTTCCGCGCAGGCCGTCAGCGCGTCAAGACTGGCTTTCACCGCCTGGCCGTCGCGCCCGGCGCGCAGCGTGGTCAGGCGCCGGATCTGGTTCTCGCGCACCGCGTGGTTGTCGACCTCGAGGATCTCGATCGGCTCGTCCTTGGGCGGCTTGTACTTGTTGACGCCGACGATCACGTCGTGGCCCGAGTCGATGCGCGCCTGCTTCTCGGCGGCGCTGGCCTCGATCTTCAGCTTGGCCCAGCCGGAATCGACCGCCTTGACCATGCCGCCCATCGCGTCCACCTCCTCGATGATGGCCCAGGCCTTGTCCGCCATCTCCTGCGTGAGCTTCTCCATCAGGTAGCTGCCGGCCCAGGGATCGACGACGTTGGTGATGTGCGTCTCCTCCTGGATGATCAGCTGCGTGTTGCGCGCGATGCGCGCGCTGAACTCGGTGGGCAGCGCGATCGCTTCGTCCAGCGCATTGGTGTGCAGGCTCTGCGTGCCGCCAAACACCGCAGCCATCGCCTCGATCGTGGTGCGCACCACGTTGTTGTACGGGTCCTGCTCGGTGAGGCTCCAGCCCGAGGTCTGGCAGTGGGTGCGCAGCATCAGGCTCTTCGGGTTCTTCGCGCCGAAGCCCTGCATGATCTTCCACCACAGCAGACGCGCGGCGCGCATCTTGGCGATCTCGAGGTAGAAGTTCATGCCGATCGCCCAGAAGAAGCTGAGCCGCCCGGCGAACTCGTCCACGTCCAGGCCCTTGGCGAGCGCCGTCTTCACGTACTCCTTGCCGTCGGCCAGCGTGAAGGCGAGCTCCAGCGCCTGGTTCGCCCCTGCCTCCTGCATGTGGTAGCCGGAGATGGAGATCGAGTTGAACTTCGGCATGTTCTTCGCCGTGTACTCGATGATGTCGCCGATGATCCGCATGCTCGGCGCGGGCGGGTAGATGTAGGTGTTGCGGACCATGAACTCCTTGAGGATGTCGTTCTGGATGGTGCCGCTCAACTTGTCCTGCGAGACGCCCTGCTCCTCCGCCGCCACCACGTAGCCGGCCAGCACCGGCAGCACCGCGCCGTTCATCGTCATCGAGACCGAGACCTTGTCGAGCGGGATGCCGTCGAACAGGATCTTCATGTCCTCGACCGAATCGATCGCCACGCCGGCCTTGCCGACGTCGCCGGTCACGCGCGGGTGGTCGCTGTCGTAGCCGCGGTGGGTGGCCAGGTCGAAGGCCACGCTGACGCCCTGCGCGCCGGCCGCCAGGGCCTTGCGGTAGAAATCGTTGCTGGCCTCGGCCGTCGAGAAGCCGGCGTACTGGCGGATCGTCCACGGCCGCACCGCGTACATCGTGGCCTGCGGGCCGCGCACGAAGGGCGCGAAGCCGGGCAGCGTGTCGGTGTAGCGCAGACCCTGCAGGTCGGCGGCCGTGTAGAGCGGCTTGACGACGATGCCCTCGGGCGTGGTCCAGTTCAGCGCCTCGACCGCGCCACCCGGCGCGGACCGGGCCGCGGCCTTCTGCCAGGCGGCGAGGTCGGCGGCGTTCGGCAAGGTGTCGTCGTGGGCCATGAAAGCGTCTCCTCGGCGGGGCTGGACGGGGGATCGGGCCTCATCCATAATTCAAAATTGAATTATATGTTCCGGTAACCGGCTTTCGTCCAGCTTTCAAGCCCGTCCGTCATGGCCACCTCCTCTGCCGATGTCCGCCTCGACGCCGCCGGCCGCCCGCCGGCGCGGCTCGCCGAGCGTGCCTTGTACGAGCAGGTGGCCGACCGGCTGCGCCAGCGCATCCTGGCGCACACGCTCGCGCCGGGCAGCTGGATCGACGAGCAGGCGCTGGCCGCCGAATACGGCATCAGCCGCACGCCGTTGCGCGAGGCGCTCAAGGTGCTGGCCGCCGAGGGCCTGGTGACGATGAAGCTGCGCCGCGGCGCCTACGTCACCGAAGTGTCGGAACGCGATCTGTCCGAGGTCTTCCATCTGCTGGCCCTGCTCGAGAGCGATGCCGCTGCGGCGGCCGCCGAGCGCGCCAGCGAGGCCGAACGCGCCGAGCTGCGTGCCCTCCACGCCGAGCTGGAGGCGAGCGTGGCCGACCGCGACCGCTTCTTCGCCGCCAACGAGCGCTTCCACCTGCGCCTGCTGGAGATCGCCGACAACCGCTGGCGCATCCAGCTGGTGGGCGACCTGCGCAAGGTGATGAAGCTCAACCGCCGCCAGTCGCTGCTGCGCCAGGGCCGCATCGAGGCCTCGCTGCGCGAGCACCGGGCCGTGATGGCCGCGATCGAGCAGCGCGACGGTGCCCGTGCCCAGTCCCTGATGCGCGCCCACCTGGATGCGGGGCGCGAGGCCGCCACCCTCTCCTGAGGGCGGCTTCTGCCCGCGGCGACAATCGCCGCATGGCCCGCCCCATCCTCGCCGTGATCGCCGCCGTCGCCCGCGACGGTGGCATCGGCCGTGGCGGCGAACTGCTGTGGCAGGAGAGCGAGGACCAGAAGCACTTCCGCCGCGTCACGATGGGCTGCCCCGTCGTGATGGGCCGCAAGACCTGGGATTCGCTGCCCGAGCGTTTCCGCCCGCTGCCGGGGCGGCGCAACATCGTCGTCACGCGCCAGGCCGGCTGGCAGGCCAGCGGCGCCGAGCCGGCGGCCTCGCTGGACGACGCGCTGCGGCGCTGCCGTGCCGCCACCCGCGTGTTCGTGATCGGCGGCGGCGAGCTCTACGCGCAGGCCGTGCCGCGCGCGGACGAACTGGTGCTGACCGAGGTCGACGCCAGCTTCGACGCCGACACCTTCTTCCCCGCCTGGGACCGCGCCGCCTGGCGCCTGGTCGAGAGCGAGCCGCGCCAGACGGCTGCGGGCCTGACCTACCGCTTCAACCGCTACGAGCGTCGCCGCGCGGCGTGAGGCGCAGGCCGCGGCCGTCCGCCGCCGCCTGACCCGCCGCCCCGCGCCGCAGCACCGCGTCGACCGGTGCGGCCGGTGCGGCCGGCCGCGCGGCCGGTGAAAACCCGCCCGCGTCTTTGCCAAATCGTGATATCGGCCCCCCGGCCCGCTTTCCAGAATGCGTGCCAGACGAGGGCCCGGCCTGCCGGCCGGCATGAGGAGAACACGATGACTGCACGAGCAAGGCCTCGGCGCACGGCCCGGCCATGGGCGGCCGCGCTGCTGATGCTGGCCACCTCGGCCGGCATGGCCGCCAGCAAGGCGAAGCCGGCCGAACCGCCGCCCGAACTGCCCGCCGAAACCCTGGTCGGCTCGACGCTCGAGGGCGCCACCAGCGAGCGGGTGTATGTCGGCGACGTCGCCATCTCGCACATCGTCGACGGCCGCCTGCGGGTGTTCGACGCGCGCGCCGGCAAGCTGCTGGGCATGATCAACACCGGCTACGCGGGCAACTTCGCGCTGTCTGAAAAGGCCGACGAGGTCTATGTCGCGACCACCTACCTCAGCCGGGGCGGGCGCGGCGAACGCAGCGACATCCTGGAGGTCTGGGACACGCAGACGCTCGCCTTCAAGTACGAGGTGCTGCTGCCGCCCAAGCGCGCGCAGACGCTCAACTACCGCGGCCTGGTGCGGCCCACCGGCAACGGCCGCTTCGTGCTGGTGCAGAACGCCACGCCGGCGACCTCGCTCACGGTGGTCGACCTGGCCGAGCGCAAGGTGAGCACCGAGGTGCCCACGCCGGGCTGCTGGGGCGTGCTGCCGGCAGCCAGCCACCCGAGCCGCTTCGCGATGCTGTGCGGCGACGGCAAGCTCGCCACCGTGACGCTCGACGACAAGGGCCAGGTCGCCGACCGGCAGGTCAGCGAGAAGGTGTTCGACGCCGACAACGACGCCTGGTTTCACAGCGCCGAGCAGATCGGCGACCGCTACTGGTTCGCCAGCTTCAAGGGCACGCTGACCGAGGTCGACGTCTCCGGCGCCGTGGCGCAGGTGAAGGGCGCGCGCAGCATCGTCAACGCGGCGCAGCAGAAGCAGGGCTGGCGGCCGGGCGGCTACCAGGCCTTCGCGGTGCACCCCTCGGGCCGCTGGGCCGTGGTGTCCATGCACGACAAGGGCCGCGAGGGCTCGCACAAGACGCCGGCCAAGCAGCTCTGGGTGGTCGACCTGGAAAGCGGCAAGCGCCTGGCCACCGCGCCCGGCCAGGGCTCGGCCTCGCTGACCTTCTCGCGCAGCGGCAAGCGGCTGCAGGCGCTCGATGGCATGACCGGCGCGCTGCGCGTGTGGGACTGGAACGACAGCGGCAGGCTCAAGCCCGTGGCCACCGTGAAGGCGGCCGGCGAGGCGGCGCTGCAGCTCGAGTCGCACGACTGAGGGCGCCGCGATGTTCGCCCCCGTCGACCCCCTGCTCGCCTGGCTGGCCGCGGCCTGCCTCGCGACCCTGTTCGCGCACGCCGCCGTCGCCAAGGTCGGCGACCCGGCGCTGTTCGAGCAGCACCTGGCCGCGTTCGGCGTGCCCGACCGCCTGCTCGCCCTGCTGGCGCGTGTGCTGCCCGCGGCCGAGGCGCTGGCTGCGCTGCTGCTGCTCACGCCCTGGCGCGCCGCCGGTGCGGCGCTGGCGGCCGCGCTGCTGCTGGCCTACGCCGCCGCGATGGCGCTGCCGCTGGCGCGCGGCCGGCGGCCCGACTGCGGCTGCGGCGGCGAGCCGCTGCCGGTGTCCTGGGCGCTCGTGCTGCGCAACGGGCTGCTCGCGGCGCTGGCGCTCGTCGCCGCCGCGCCGCTGCAGCCACGCGCGATGAGCCTGGCCGACTTCCTCGTCGTGGCCGCCGCGCTGCTGCTGGCCACCCTGCTCTACGCGGCGCTGCACCAGGTGCTGCGCCACCGCGCGCCGACGCTGCGCCCGCTTTTCAGAAGGACCTGACCATGGACGTGCTGTCTGTTTCCATCGTGCTGCTGTGGACCGCGGTGATCGCGCTCGGCGTGCTGCTGTGGGCGCTGTCGCGCCAGGTGGGCGTGCTGTTCGAGCGTGTCGCGCCGATGGGTGCCCTCGTCACCGACGCCGGCCCGGAAGTCGGCGCGGCCTCGCCGAGCTTCAGCCTGCGCGGCATCCAGAGCGAGCCGGTGGTCATCGGCGGCGCGAGCACCACGCCGACGCTGATCTTCTTCCTCGCGCCCACCTGCCCGGTGTGCAAGAAGCTGATCCCGGTGCTCAAGGCGCTGGCGCGCGACGAGAAGCAGCGCCTGGCGATCGTGCTGGCCAGCGACGGCGAGCAAGCCGAACACCTGCGCTTCGTGCGCGAGCAGGGGTTGGAGGCGCTGCCCTACGTGCTCTCGACCGAACTCGGCATGAGCTACCGCGTGTCGCGCCTGCCGTATGCCGTGCTGCTCGATGCGCAGGGCACGGTGGCCTCCAAGGGCCTCGTCAACTCGCGCGAGCAGCTCGACAGCCTGCTCAACGCC
The DNA here is from genome assembly GCF_004011805.1 of Piscinibacter defluvii. Taxonomy (GTDB): domain Bacteria; phylum Pseudomonadota; class Gammaproteobacteria; order Burkholderiales; family Burkholderiaceae_C; genus Piscinibacter; species Piscinibacter defluvii. Next base: position 163,838 of record NZ_RCHJ01000013.1, on the reverse strand, counting down.
CACGACATGGGCGCGCCGACCATCCAGCACTACCTCGGCGGCTCGGCCGCCTGACCCCGGAGCACTCGACCATGCGCGGACTCCTCTCCCTGATCGACCGGCTCACCGAGCGCAGCGTGCGGCGCGTGGCCCACAGCCACGGGCGGCGCAGCCTGGTCACGCGGCTCGGCGTGGCGCTGGTGGGCGGCGCGCTGCTGCCGATGCTGCCGTTCGACCGCAGCGGCCAGTTCGGCTCCGCCCATGCGGCGGGACACGGCGGCGGCAAGGGCCGCAAGCTCGCTGCCAACCAGGACCCGACCCAGTGCGAGTACTGGCGCTACTGCGCCTTCGACGGCTACCTGTGCACCTGCTGCGGCGGCTCGCTGACGCAATGCCCGCCGGGCACCGAGGCGTCCAAGGTGTCCTGGGTCGGCACCTGCATGAACCCGCAGGACGGCCGCCAGTACCTCGTGTCCTACAACGACTGCTGCGGCAAGGCCTCGTGCGGCGAATGCCTGTGCAACAACAACGAGCGCGAGCGCCCCGGCTACCGGCTCGGCGTGCACAACGACATCAACTGGTGCATGGCGAACACGAGCTCGATGTTCCATTGCACGACCTCGGTGATCGTCGGGGTGGCATGAAGGCACGGTGCGTCCTCGCCGCGCTGCTGGCCTCCGGTGCACAGGCGGCGCCGGACGGCGCGGCACTGTTCGCCCAGCATTGCGCGCCCTGTCACCAGGCCGACGGCAGCGGCACCGTGGGCCTGGCCCCGTCGCTGAAGGGCGAGCACTGGACCCGGCTCGGTGCCGAGCGCGGCTACCTGGCCGCGGTGCTGACGCATGGCCTGTCGGGCCCGATCAAGGTCAACGGCCAGCCCTTCTCCGGCAGCATGCCCGCGTTCGCGGCGCAGCTCGACGATGCGTCGCTGGCGGCCGTGGCCACCCATGTGCGCAGGCTGCAGGGTGCGGAGGCGGCCTACACCGCCGAGGAGCTGAAGGCCGCGCGCGAGAAGCCGGGCGGCCCGCCGCAGACCCGCGCGCTGCGCACGCAGCTGCTGGGGCCGTGATGCAGGCGCCGCGCGCCCTGCTCTGGCTCGCCGCGCTGGCACCGGCCGCGGCGTGTGCGCTCGGCGGCGTCAACACCACGCTCGGCCGCCAGGTGCCGGCACGCGCCGACGCGCCGGCCGTGGCCAGCGTCAGCCAGCCGCGCTCGCACTTCGTGCTGCACTGCGCCGGCTGCCACGGCGTGGACGGCTCGGGCTCGAAGCTCGGCTACGTGCCCGACATGCGCCGGCTGGGCGACTTCCTGCGCGTCGAGGGCGGCCGCGCCTTCGTGATCAGCGTGCCCGGCGTGATGGGCTCGGGCCTGAGCGACGCGCAGGTGGCCGAGGTCACGAACTGGGTGCTGGCGACGATCGCCCGCGACTCGGTGCCGCCCGAGCACCGCCCCTTCGATGCCGCCGAGGTGGCGCGCGCCCGCGCCGCACCGCTGGTGGACGTGGGCCGCGCCCGCAAGGAGATCCAGGAGCGCGCCCGAGCGCTCGGCATCACGATCGACTGAGTTCATTCACGACAAGGGACAGGCGCCGCCACGGCGCGAGGAGGGAACCGATGAATCGTTGGACACGGGGGGCCGCGGCCGTCGCGCTGCTGGCCGGGGGCGCGCTGGCTTCGACGGCGGCGCTGGGAGCCACCGAGGCCCAGGCCCAGGCGCTCGGCAAGGACCTCACGCCGATGGGCGCCGAACGCGGCGCCAACAAGGACGGCTCGATCCCCGCCTGGAACGGCGGCGACCTGAAGGCCCCGGCCGGCTGGAAACCCGGCCAGGCGCGGCCCGACCCCTACGCGGCCGACAAGCCGCTCTACAGCATCGACGCCGGCAACGCCGACAAGTACAAGGACCGGCTCAGCGACGGCCAGCTCGCGCTGCTCAAGCAGCTCAAGGGCTACCGCATGGACGTCTACCCGACGCGCCGTTCCTGCGGCTACCCGCAGCCCGTCTACGACAACACGCGCAAGAACGCCACCAGCGCCAAGCTGGCCGCCAACGGCATCGACATCGGCGGCGGCGTCACCGGCGGCGTGCCCTTCCCGATCCCGGAGAACGGCACGCAGGCGATGTGGAACTACAAGATGCGCTGGGTCGGCGAGGGCCGCAGCGAGCGCTACTCGACCGTGTTCTCCTCGCCCGGCGACGGCAAGTTCGTGCCGCTGGTGCAGGACCAGCTCACCGCCACGCCGCTGGGCAACCTGGCCGGCAAGCCGGTGAACGAGGGCGACGGCCTCGAGTGGCTGGTGCTCAACGAGGTGGTGACGCCGGCGGCGCGCACCGGCGAGATCATCCTGATCCACTACTACCAGGCCAAGGACAACGACGCCTGGCTGTACTTCCCCGGCCAGCGCCGCGTGCGCCGCGCGCCGACCTTCGCCTACGACAACCCGGTGCCCGGCTACGAGAACCTGCTCGCGGTCGACCAGTACCCGATGTTCGGCGGCCGGCTCGACCGCTACGACTGGAAGCTCGCGGGCAAGCAGGAACTGATCGTTCCCTACAACACCTTCCGCTTCAACAACCAGGACGCCAAGCTGGTCGACATCTTCGGCGCCGACTACCCGAAGCGCGAGCTGATCCGCTACGAGGCGCACCGCGTCTGGAAGATCGAGGCCACCGTCAAGGAAGGCCAGCGCCACCAGTTCCCCAAGCGCACGATCTACCTCGACGAGGACACCTGGGCGATGGTGGCCGCGGACAACTACGACGCGCAGGGCAAGGTGTGGCGCGTGCAGGAGAGCTACCCCTACGTGGCCTGGGAACTGCCGGCCTGCGTCTACCAGGGCTACATCGTCTACGACCTGAACGTCGGCCGCTACATGGCCGACAACATGCCGCAGGAGGGCAAGGTCGACTGACTCGCCGGCCGCGAGGGCCGCATCGACATGAAGCGCTTCAACCCGGACGAGCTGCGCCGGGCGGGCTCGCGCTGAACGAGGGCAGGAGGACCACGACATGAAGATGACCCCCCTGGCCCTGGCCGCCATGACCTTGCCGGCGCTGCTGGCCGCGCTGCCGGCGCAGGCGGTGCGCAGCGTCAACGAGAACGGCACCGAGCTCGACTTCAGCTCGACGCTCTCGTTCGGCCTGCAGGTGCGCACGCAGAACCGCAGCAAGCTGGCGATCGGCAACGACAACGGAGGCAACGTGCCCACCGGTGCGGCGCTCGGCTCGCAGCTCAACGGCCCCGGCAACGACGGCGCCGCCAACCCCGACTTCAACGTGCTGAACGCCGACGACGGCAACCTGAACTACGACCGCTGGGACATCGTCTCCGCGGCGCTGAAGGGCACGCACGAGTTCGGCCTGAAGACCACCGACGGCTGGCGCGCCCTGGTGCGCGGCACCTGGGTGGGAGACTTCAAGGCCGGCGACACGCGGCGCACGCCGCTGTCGGAGGAAGCCAAGAAGATCGCCACCCGCAACGTGACGCTGCTGGATGCCTGGGTGTCGAAGGACCTGAAGTTCGGCGACCGCAACGCCACGGTGCGCCTGGGCAACCAGGTGCTCTCGTGGGGCGAGGACATCTTCATCCTCGGCGGCATCAACCAGATCAATGCCTTCGACCTGCGCAAGATCCACACGCCCGGCACGCAGGTCAAGGAGATCCTGCGTCCGGCGCCGATGCTCTCGCTGAACACCGGCGTGACCGACACGATGAGCGCCGAGGCCTACTACCAGTTCCGCTGGAACGCCTTCCGCTTCGACCCGGTGGGCACCTTCTTCTCCGGCGCCGACGTGGTGGGCGCCGGGCAGCGGCCGGCCTACATCCCGAGTTCGTCGCTCACCGCCTTCGGCCTGTGCACCGCGCCCACGCCCTGCGGCGACATCGGCAGCGGCATCCAGAACGGGGTGAACGTGGTGCCGTTCGAGGACGACAAGCGCCCGCCCCGGGGCGGCCAGTTCGGCCTGGCGATGCGCTTCAAGCCGAAGAGCATCGACACCGAGTTCGCGCTGTACTACGAGCGCTACCACGACAAGCTGCCGTTCACGACGCTGTTCACCGACCCGACGTTCGCCCAGTACAACGCCGCCAACATCGGCTACTACAACGAGTACGGCAAGAAGAAGAACCTGTTCGGCGCCTCGTTCAACACCAAGCTCGGCCCGGTGGCGGTGGGCGGCGAGCTGTCGTACCGGCCGCGCGACTCGGTGGCGATCGACCCCTCGGTGCCCTTTGCCGGCGCCTACAGCATCTTCGACGCCGATACCCCCGGGCCGACCAAGACGGTCAGCGCCAGCGACCGCATCACCGTGCGCGGCTACGTCGAGGAGAAGAAGGTCCAGGCGCACCTGACGGCGCTGTACTTCACCGAGGTCAACTCGCCGCTCGGCGCACTGGTGCGCACGCTTGGCGCAGCCGAGGGCACGCTGCTGGCCGAGGTGGCGGTGACGCACTACCCCGACCTGCAACTGGGCAAGATCCCCTACCTGATCTTCCCCTCCTACGAGAGCCCGACCAAGACCTCCTGGGGCTACGCGATGGAGTTCGACCTGTCCTACCCGCGCGTCTGGGGCAGCGACTGGAACCTGGTGCAGGTGACGGTGTTCACGCACGACGTCAGCGGCATCTCGCCGAACACGCTGCCGTTCGTGAAGGGCCGCAAGTCGCTCTTCGTCGGCTTCAACTTCGACAACAGCGCGGTGTGGAAGGCGCAGGTGGGCTACACGACCTTCTTCGGCGGCGGGTTCTCGAACCTCATCCGCGACCGCGACAACCTCGCGGCGAGCGTCTCGTACAGCTTCTGACGCGCGCATGCTCGCCCGCTTCGTGCTCGCCTGCGAGCGCGTGATCTTCGGCCACCGCGCCGCGGTGCTGGCGCTGCTCGCGCTGGTCACCGCGGCGGCGGCGGTGTTCGCCGCCCGGCTGCACATGACGGCGGGCTTCGGCAAGCAGCTGCCGCTGGGCCACGAGTACACCGAGACCTTCGTCAAGTACAAGGACGTGCTGTTCGGCGCCAACCGGCTGATCGTCGTGGTGCAGGCGAAACAGGGCGACATCTGGTCGCCGGCCACGCTGAAGAAGCTCAATGAGGTCACCCAGGCGCTGATGTACCTGCCCGGCGTGGACCGGCGCTCGGTCTCGTCGCTGTGGACGCCGAACACCCGCGTGATGCAGGTCACCGAGGAGGGTTACGAGGCGCGCGACGTGATCGGCGGCGACATCACGCCCGAGAAGCTTGACGCCGCGGCCGTCGCGAAGATCCGCGACAACGTGGTCCAGGGCGGCTACGTCGGCTCGCTCGTCGCGAGCGACTTCTCCGGCGCGATGGTCACCGCCGACCTGCTCGACGCCGACCCGCGCAGCAAGCAACCCACCGACTACATCGCGCTCGGCCCCGAGATCGAGAAGGCGCTGCGCACCGCCTTCGAGGACGACGCGCACGAGATCCGCATCATCGGCTTCGCCAAGCAGATCAGCGACATCGCGCAGGGCGCGCAGGGCGTGGTGGTGTTCTTCGCGCTGGCCTTCGTGCTGACGGCGCTGGCCGTCTGGTGGTACTGCCGCTCCTGGGCCTTCACCGCGGCGGCGCTGGTGTGCTCGCTGGTCTCGCTGGTGTGGCAGTTCGCCTCGCTGCAACTGCTCGGCTACGGGCTGGACCCGCTGGCGATCCTGGTGCCCTTCCTGGTGTTCGCGATCGGCGTCAGCCACGGCGTGCAGCAGATCAACACCATCGTGCGCGAGATCGGTGCCGGCACCACGCCGTTCGACGCCGCGCGGCACAGCTTCGGCGCGCTGTTGGTGCCCGGCACGATGGCGCTGGTCACGGCCTTCGTCGGCTTCGCGACGCTGCTGCTGATCCCGATCCCGATGATCCGCGAGCTGGCGATCACGGCGTCCCTGGGCGTGGCCTACAAGATCGTCACCAACCTGGTGATGCTGCCGGTGGTGGCCTCGTACGTGCGGCTGCCGGCCGACTACGGGCAGCGCCTGCAGGGCATCCGCGAGCGGCGCTCGATGGCGGTGGTGGCTCTGGCGCGGCTGGCCGAGCCGCAGCCGGCGCGCCTCGTCGTCGCCGTGGCGGCGGTGCTGTTCGGGCTGGCCGTCTGGGGTGCGCGCGACCGCCACGTCGGCTACGTGCAGCCCGGCGCACCCGAACTGCGCGACAGCGCGCGCTACAACCGTGACGCGGTGGCGATCGCCGAGAAGTTCTCGGTCGGCCTGGACGTGCTGACCGTGGTGCACGAGACGCCGGCCGAGGCCTGCTACGACCGCACCACGATGTCCTTCATCGACGACCTCGCTTGGGAGCTGGCCAACACCGAGGGCGTGATCGGCACCGCCTCGCTGCCGGCACTGGTGAAGCTCGGCGCGGCCGGCTTCAACGAAGGCAACCCGAAGTGGGGCGACATGCCGCGCGACCGGCGCTCGATGGCCAGCTTCATCGGCCTGGTCGGCGAGGGCTCGGGCCTGTACGACCCGCGCTGCACCGTGCTGCCCGTCAACGCCTTCCTGACCGACCACAAGGCCGACACGATCAAGCGCGTGGTCGCCACGGTGAAGGAGTTCCGGGCACGGAACTCGCTCGAGGGCGTCACCGTGCGGCTGGCCAGCGGCAACGCCGGGGTGCAGGCCGCCACCAACGAGGTGCTGGAGGCGACCGAGCTGCCGATGATGCTGTACGTCTACGCGACCATCGTGGTGCTGGTGTTCCTCACCTACCGCGACTGGCGTGCCGTGGTGGCCTGCTGCCTGCCGCTGACCCTGGCCACCTTCGTCGGCTACTGGTTCATGAAGGTGCTGGACATCGGACTGACGGTCGCCACGCTGCCGGTGATGGTGCTGGCGGTGGGCATCGGCGTGGACTACGCGTTCTACATCTACAACCGGCTGCAGCTCTACCTGGCCGACGGCCTGGAGATCGTGCCGGCGTTCCGCCGTGCACTGGCCGAGACCGGCATCGCCACCGTGTTCACCGCGATCACGCTGTCGGTGGGCGTGGCCACCTGGGTGTTCTCGCCGCTCAAGTTCCAGGCCGACATGGGCCTGCTGCTGGCCTTCATGTTCATGCTCAACATGCTGATGGCGATCACCGTGCTGCCGGCGCTCGCCGTCACGCTGGACACGCTGATCCCGCGCCGCGGCCCCGTGCACCGCCCCTTCATGGCCCATTGAAATGAGCCTCACGCGACGTGCCCTCCTCCTCGCCGCCGGCGCCGCCGGCGTCGCGCAGGCCGCCCCTTACACCGCCGACGGCCCGGCCCGCCCGCGCGCCGGCGCGTTGCGCGGCACGCTGCTCGACGTCACCACCGCCGGCACGCGCCTGGTGGCCGTGGGCGAGCGCGGTCACGTGCTGCTGTCCGACGACCAGGGCCAGACCTGGCGCCAGGCCAAGGACGTGCCCACACGCACCACGCTGACCTGCGTGCACGCCGCCGACGTGAAGACGCTCTGGGCCGCCGGCCACGGCGGCCTGATCCTGCGCTCGGCCGACGCCGGCGAGACCTGGTCGGTGGCAGCCGGCCGGGCCGACGGCCCCGACGTGCTGCTGTCGATCCGCGTCGAGCCCGGCGGCCGCGGCCTGGCGGTGGGGGGCTTCGGCATCGCACTCGAGACACGCGACGGCGGCACCACCTGGGCGCCGGCCGTGCTGGTCGACGGCGAAGCCGGCGAGCGCCACCTGAACCGCATCGTCGTCTCCGCCGCCGGCACCTGGCTGATCGCCGCCGAGGGCGGCCTGGTGCTGCGCCAGGGCACGGCCGGGGAGGCCTGGCAGCCCGTCAAGACGCCCTACCACGGCTCGCTGTGGGGCGGCACCGCGCTGGGCGAGCTGCTGGTGGCCTGCGGCATGCGCGGCAACCTGGTGACCAGCCGCGACGAGGGGCGCAGCTGGGCCCACCAGGCGGTGCCCGAGGCCGGTTCGTTCACCGCCGCGGTGGCCTTGCCCGAGGGGCGTGCCGCCCTGGTGGGCGTGGACGGCACGCTCGCCGTCGCCGAGCCGGGCTTCGCGAAACTCCGCTTCCGCCGCCTGGACGACCGGGCGACACTGACCGCCGCCGCTGCCCTGCCCTCGGGCACGCTGGTGGTGGCCACCCAGGCCGGCATGCGGCTCGTCGACCCGCGCGTCTGACTCCAGGAGTACCCATGGCGCAGATCTACCGTCACGAATCCCGCGATGTCGACGACCAGGCCCAGGCCCTGAACGACTGGGAGCAGGCCTACGAGCAGCTCGGCTGCGGGCGCTTCCGCGGATCGTGCTGGCAGATGGTGATGGACCAGGGCGTGCTGCTGCGCGAATCGACCAACCGCCCGCTGGCCGAGCACATCGTCCCGCCGAAGGACCATCTCGTGATCGCCGTGCCGCTGGCCGTGGAGCCCGGCTCGGTGTTCGCCGGCCGCCCGCTGGAGCGAGAGTCGCTGCTGGTGCTGTCCGACCGCGAGCAGTACGACCTGGTGTCCGCCGGCGAACTCGACATCGTCGGGCTGTCGGTGCACCGCGATACGCTGGCCGGCACGCTGGCGCCGTCCAAGATCGAGTGGCTGGAGCAGGCCGGCCGCGAGCGCAACCTGGAGCTGACGCCGGAGGTCGCCGCGGCGATCCGCCACATGCTGCTGGCGGTGTGCGACGGCGCCGAGCGCGAGATCGACTCGCTGGCGCAGGACGCCAACGAATCCACGCTGCTGTCGGCCACGCTGACGCAGGCGGTGGTGCTGGCGATGCGCGGCGACCGCGGCGAGGCGGCCTCGTCCATCCCGCGCCGCGCCGACACGCGGCTGCGCGTGGTCAAGCGCGCGGTCGAGTTCATGCGCGCCAACCTGGCCAACGACATCGGCGTGCCCGACATCTGCAACGCCGCCTGCGCCAGCCGGCGCACGCTGCAGTACTGCTTCGAGGAGTTCATGCACACCACGCCGCAGGCCTACCTGCGGGCGCTGCGCCTGAACGAGGCACGCCGTGCGCTCAAGCTGCGCGCCGACCAGCCCATCACCGAGGTGGCCACGCTGCTGGGCTTCAGCAGCGCGAGCCACTTCACGCGCCACTACAAGCTGATGTTCGACGAGCTGCCCTCCGAGACCCTGCGCGTCAACGCGGGGGCGCCGTTCAGCCTCTGACGGAGACACCCATGACCGCGCCTTCCACCGACCGCCGTCCGATCGGCGGGCTCTCGCACGTCCGCGGTCCGGTCGACGTGCCGCTGTCCGACACCACGGTGCACGACCTGCTGGCTCAGGCGGCCGGCCGCTGGCCGGAGCGCGACGCGGCCGTGTTCGTGGCCCAGGGCGTGCGCTGGACCTGGGCGCAGCTGCGCGCCGAGGTCGAGGCCGCGGCGGCGGGGCTGGCGCGGCTCGGCGTGGCCAAGGGCGACCGGGTCGGCATCTGGTCGCCCAACCGCAGCGAGTGGCTGGTGACGCAGTTCGCCACCGCGCGGCTGGGCGCCATCCTGGTCAACATCAACCCGGCCTACCGGCTCTCGGAGCTGGAGTACGCGCTGAACAAGGCCGGCGTGAGCGTGCTGGTCAGTGCCGCCGCCTTCAAGACCAGCAACTACCTCGGCATGCTGCAGAACCTGGGCGTGGATGCGAGCGGCCGCAGCCCGCGCCTGCCCGCGCTGCGCCACGTGGTGCGCCTGGGCGAGGAGGCCACCGCGGGCATGCTGAACTGGCCCGCGCTGTGCGAGCGGCAGGCCGGCGCGGCACCGCTGCAGGTGCCGGCGCTGCACTGCCACGAGCCGATCAACATCCAGTTCACCAGCGGCACCACCGGCGCGCCCAAGGGCGCCACGCTGACGCACCACAACATCGTCAACAACGCGATCGCGGTGGCACGCTGCATGCGCCTGGGGCCGGAGGATGCGCTGTGCATCCCGGTGCCGCTGTACCACTGCTTCGGCATGGTGCTGGCGGTGCTGGCCTGCGTGTCGGCCGGCGCCCGCATGGTGTTCCCGGGCGAGGGCTTCGACGCCCGCGCCACGCTCGCGGCGGTGGAGCGCGAGCGCTGCACCGCTTTGCACGGCGTGCCGACGATGTTCATCGCCGAGCTCGACCACCCCGAGTTCCGCCTGTTCGACCTGGCCAGCCTGCGCACCGGCATCATGGCCGGCGCGCCCTGCCCGATCGAGGTGATGCGCCGCGTGCAGGCCGACATGCACATGCACGAGGTCACCATCGCCTACGGCATGACCGAGACCAGCCCGGTCTCGTTCCAGAGCGCGACCGACGACCCGCTCGAAAAGCGCGTCACCACCGTCGGCCGGGTGCTGCCGCACCTGGAGGTGAAGATCGTCGACCTCGACGGCAACACCGTGCCCGTGGGCGAGAAGGGCGAGCTGTGCACACGCGGCTACTCGGTGATGCAGGGCTACTGGGACGACCCGGAGCGCACCGCCGACGCGATCCGCGACGGCTGGATGCACACCGGCGACCTCGCCACCCTCGACGCCGAGGGCTACTGCAACATCGTCGGCCGGGTGAAGGACATGGTGATCCGCGGCGGCGAGAACGTCTACCCGCGCGAGGTGGAGGAGTTCCTGTTCCGCCACCCGAAGATCGCCGCGGTGCAGGTGTTCGGCGTGCCCGATGCGCGCTACGGCGAGGAGCTGTGCGCCTGGATCATCACGCGGCCCGACACCGCCTGCACCGAGGACGAGGTGCGCGACTTCTGCCGCGACCAGATCGCGCACTACAAAGTGCCGCGCTACATCCGCTTCGTCGACGAGCTGCCGGTCACGGTGACCGGCAAGCCGCAGAAGTTCCTGATGCGCGAGGCGATGGTGCGCGAGCTCGGGCTGAGCGCCGCGGCCACCGCCTGAGGCGGCCGGGCGGCGCTACTTCGCCGCCGGCTGCAGCTCGGTGACGATGTACTTCGAGCCGTCCTTGACGGCCTTGAAGCGGATCCTGTCGCCGGCCTTGACGCGCTCGAGCACGGTCTTGTCCTGCACGCCGAAGACCATCGTCATCGGCGGCATGTCGAGGTTGCGGATCTCGCCGTGCTCGAGCGTCAGCGTGGCGGCGGACTTGTCGACGCGGCGCACCTTGGCATCGGCGTAGTCGTCGGCGCTCCAGGCGCTCAGGCTCGCCAGCGCGAGCAGCGTGATGGACAGCAGCTTCTTCATCGGGGTTCCAGCCAAGGGTCAACGGTAGGACGCGAACACGCGGGTGCGGCCGTCGGCCTGCACCAGCAGCACGTCGTAGGGGTCGCGCTGGCCGCCGTACTCGGGGCCGTCCATGCCGGGCGAGCCGATCGGCATGCCCGGCACCGCGAGGCCGACGGCCTGCGGACGCTCCTTCAGCAGGCGCTGCACCTCGCGCGCGGGCACGTGGCCCTCGATCGCATAGCCGCCGATCAGCGCGGTGTGGCACGAGCCGAGCGGCGCCGGCATCTTCAGTCGGCCGCGGATCGCGGTGTTGCCGGTCTCGTGAACGGTCAGCGCGAAGCCCGCGGCCTGCATGTGCGCGATCCAGTCCTTGCAGCAGCCGCAGCTCGGGCTCTTCCAGATCTCGCCTTGCACGGCGGGCGCTGCCGCGGCCGGCAGCGCCAGCGCCACGCCGGCCAGCAGCAGGCTGCGGCGGGTGACGGGGGTGGTCTTCATCTCAGAAACTCCTTCATGCAATGGCCAGCTCGACCATCAGCCGGCCCGCCGGACGGCGCGGCCTCCGGTGGCATGGCCGCAATGTAGCGGAGCACCGGGGCGCCGGATTGACGCGGGACAGCCGAGAGCCGCGAAGCATCCCCCTTTCCACCATGGCAAGGTCAAGGCCCGCGTCGGCGACCCTCGTGTCGTTGTGGCCGGGAGCGACACGGCGTCGGGCTAGCATGCCGCCGTGACAGCGCCCACCCGCTCCTCGTTCCGCGGCAACAAGGCCGCCCTGCCGAGCAAGCCCTGCATGGCCTGCGGCCGCCCGATGAGCTGGCGGCGCCGCTGGGCGCGCCACTGGGACGAGGTGAAGTACTGCTCCGACGCCTGCCGGCGCGCCAGGGCGCCCCGTGGCTGAGCTGCGCCACCTGGTGCTCGTGCTGGGCGACCAGCTCGACCCGGACGCCGCCGCGTTCGACGCGTTCGACCCCGCGCAGGACGCCGTCTGGATGGCGGAGGTGGCCGAGGAATCGACCCATGTCTGGTCGAGCCAGGCGCGCATCGCGCTGTTCCTGGCCGCGATGCGGCACTTTGCGCATGCCCTGCGCGCCGCTGGCCGGCCGCTGCACCACATGCGCCTGGACGACCCGGCCAACCGCGGCAGCCTGGCCGCGCAACTGCACGCCGATCTCGAGCGGCTGCGCCCGGCCGCGCTGGTGATGACGGCGCCGGGCGACTGGCGCGTGCTGCAGGCCATCAAGGACGTCGCCACGGCCCGCGGCCTGCCGCTGGAGGTCCGCGAGGACCGCCACTTCTACGGCAGCGTGCGCGAGTTCGCCGCCCATGCCCGCGGCCGCAAGGCGCTGCGCATGGAGTACTTCTACCGCGAGATGCGGCAACGCCACCGCGTGCTGATGGACGGCGACCGGCCCGCCGGCGGGCAGTGGAACTTCGACGCCGACAACCGCGCGGCCTTCGGCGACGCCGGCCCGGGCCGCGTGCCGCCACGCACGGTGTTCGAGCCGGACGCCACCACACGCGAGGTGTTGGCGCTGGTCGCACGGCGCTTTGCCGGCCATCCCGGCCGGCTCGAGGGCTTCGGCTGGCCGGTGACGCGTGCGCAGGCCCTCGTCGCCCTGCAGCGTTTCGTCGCCGAGCGGCTGCCCCTGTTCGGCCGCTACCAGGACGCGATGTGGCCCGGCGAGCCCTGGCTCTACCACGCCCACCTGTCCGCCGCGCTCAACCTGAAGCTGCTGAACCCGCGCGAGGTGGTCGACGCCGCGGTGGCGGCCTGGCGCGCCGGCGCTGCGCCGATCGAGAGCGTCGAAGGCTTCGTGCGCCAGATCCTCGGCTGGCGCGAGTACGTGCGCGGCATCTACTGGACGCGCATGCCGGCCTACGCCGGGCTGAACGCGCTGGACGCGCAGCAGGATCTGCCCGCCTGGTACTGGAGCGGCGACACCACGATGGCCTGCCTGCGCGACGCGCTGGTGCAGACGCTCGCGCACGGCTACGCCCACCACATCCAGCGCCTGATGGTCACGGGCCTGTTCGCGCTGCTGTACGGCGTGCAGCCGCAGCAGGTGCATGCGTGGTACCTGGCGGTGTACGTCGACGCGGTCGAATGGGTCGAGCTGCCCAACACGCTGGGCATGAGCCAGTACGCCGACGACGGGCTGATGGCCAGCAAGCCCTACGCGGCCACCGGCAAGTACATCCAGCGCATGAGCCCGCACTGCCGCGGCTGCCGTTTCGACCCGGCGCAGCGCAGCGGCGCGACGGCCTGCCCGTTCACCACGCTGTACTGGGACTTCCTGCTGCGCCACGAGGCCCGGCTGGCCGCCAACCCGCGCATGGTGATGCAGGTGAGGAACGTGGCGCGGCTGGACGAGGCGCAGCGCGAGGCGGTGCGCGCGCGCGCCGCCGCCATCCGCCGCGGCGAGGTGGCCTGAGCCGGGCCACGCCGCCCACCCGTCCGGATCACGCACGACCTGCAGCTGGCATACCATGCGCGCTGCGCCCGCAGCCCGGACAGGACACCGCTTGAAGCTCGCTACCTGGAACGTCAACTCGCTCGCGGTTCGATTGCCGCAACTGCTGGACTGGCTGTCCGCCAACCCGGTGGACGCCATTGCGCTGCAGGAAACCAAGCTCACCGACGACAAGTTTCCGGCCGCCGAGCTGCAGGCGGCCGGCTACCAGGCCCAGTGCTTCGGCCAGAAGACCTACAACGGCGTGGCACTGCTCGCGCGCAGCCCGATCGAGGCCGTGGTGCGCAACATCCCCGGCTTCGCCGACGAGCAGGCCCGCGTGATCGCCGGCAGCGTGTCCGGCGTGCGCGTGATCGGCTGCTACTTCCCGAACGGACAGGCGCCCGGCAGCGACAAGTTCGCCTACAAGATGCGCTGGATGGACGCTCTGCGCGACTGGGTGCGCGCCGAGCTCGCGCAGCACCCGCGGCTGGTGCTGCTGGGCGACTACAACATCGCCCCCGAGGATCGCGACGTGTACGACCCGGTGGCCTGGGCCGGCCAGATCCATTGCACCCCCGAGGAGCGCGAGCATTTCCGCCAGCTCGTCGCGCTCGGCCTGCACGATGCGTTCCGCCTGTTCGAGCAGCCGCCCAAGAGCTGGAGCTGGTGGGACTACCGCAACCTCGCGTTCCGCAAGAACCAGGGCCTGCGCATCGACCACATCCTGGTCAGCGAGGCGCTGAAGCCGCGTGTCAGCGCCTGCACGATCGACAAGCTGCCGCGCAAGAACGAGCGGCCGAGCGACCACGCGCCGGTGGTGGTCGAGTTCGGCGACTGAGGCGGCGCGGCGACCCGGCCGCCTCGACCGTCAGGCGACGAAGACGTAGTCCGCGAGCGTCGTCGTCGTGCCGCTGACCAGCGCGAGCTGGGTCAGCTCGGCGGCCGAGACGGTCGCATCGGCGCCGGACGCGGTGAACAGGTAGAGCGCCGACTGCGTGCCGTTGTCGACCACGAACAGCCGCGTGTCGCCGGCCGCGAACGCGCTGCTGGCCGAGCCGATGGTGGCGGCCGCCTTGGCGGCGTCGATGCTGCCGACGATGTTCGTCGTGAACAGCACCAGCTCGGCGGCCTTCGCGAAGCCGGGGGTCGCGTCGACCGCGCCGCCCTCGACCAGCAGGTCGCCGTCGCCGACCTTGATGCCCGCCATGCTGATGCGGAAGGTGTCGTCGACGGCGCTGAAGTCGGTCACACGGTCGGTGCCGACCTTGCTCGTGAAGACGAACAGGTCGCGGCCCGTGCCGCCGGTCAAGGTGTCGTTGCCGACACCGCCGATCAGCTGGTCGTTGCCATCCTGGCCGCGCAGCACGTCGTTGCCCGAACCGCCGTCCAGGGTGTCGTTGCCGATGCCGCCGGACAGGGTGTCGTTGCCGCCCAGCCCGCTGAGCCGGTTGGCCGCGTTGTTGCCGGTCACGGTGTTCGCCAGGGCATTGCCGGCGCCGTTGGTCGCCGCGTTGCCCGTCAGCGTGAGGCGCTCGAGGTTGGCGCCCAGGGTCCGGCTGACGGAACTGAGCACGGTGTCGATCTCGGTGGCGAGCGTGCCGGTCTCGCTGACCACATCGCCGGCCGCGTCCACGACGTAGGTGTCGTTGCCCGAGCCTCCGACCATCGAGTCGACGCCCGTGCCGCCTTCGAGCCTGTCGCTGCCCGCGCTGCCGAACAGCGTGTCGTTGCCGGCATTGCCGAGCAGCGAGTCGTTGCCCTCGTTGCCGACGATGCGGTCGTTTCCCGCGGCGCCGTCGATCGTGTCGTTGCCGGCCAGTCCGTCGTAGACGTCGTTGCCCGACGAGCCGACCAGCGAGTCGTTGTTCGCGGTGGCCGGGGTGATCACGAAGATGTCGCTGACCTTGTGCCCGGCGACATCCGTGGCGATGACACGGACGGACAGGGGCACCAGCGCCACGCCGGCCGGGGGGGTGCCGGTGAACGTCTGGGTATGTCCGTTGAAGCTGAGCCAGCTGGGCAACGGATCACCGTTGGCCAGGGTCGCGCTCAGCAGCACCTGGTCGCCGACATCGGCGTCCACGAAGGTACCGTTGGGGACCTTGAAGTTGATCGCCACCCCTGCCCGGGCCGACAGATCGGCGATCGGGTTCGCCAGCGTGGGCGCGCTGCTGGTGCCTTGCACCACCGTCAGTGCGGTGATGTTGGTCGTGCCGACGAAGTTGTCGGCCAGCGTCAGGGCCGACGCATTGACGTTCTTCAGCAGCAGCACCGTCTTCCAGGCGTAGGTATTGCCGGCCAGCCCGTCGGCATCGACCTGCAGCGCGGTGTCGGCACCCTGCTGCACGAGGCGCAGGTGGCCCAGGCGCGGATCGAACGGGTCGTCGGTGCCCGCCAGGCCGCTCAGCCAGATGCGCACGCTGGAGAGGTCGATCACGTCGCCGCCCGCCCCCGCCTGGAAGTCGAGGGCGCGGATCAGGCTGTCGCTCCAGTTCTGGTTCGGCGGCTGGTAGGTGGCCACGTAGGTGTCGACACCCGTGCCGCCCGTCATGTTGACCACCGAGGCGTAGGCCAGCGCAATCGAGCCGAACGTGTCGTTGCCGGCACCGCCTTGGAAGGTGAAGGTACCTCGGCCGGAGGCCGTCAGCCGGTCGTTGCCCTCGCCGCCCTGGATGAGGTCGATGCCGCCGTCGTAGGTGGTGATGTTGTCGTCACCGCTGCCGCCGATCAGCGTGTCGTTGCCGGCGCTGCCGCGCAATTCGTCGTTGCCGGCCCCGCCGTCGAGGTAGTTGGCGGCCCCGACGACATCCAGGCCGGCGATGAGCCGGTCGTTGCCGTCGCCGCCGAGGATCGTGTCGTTCCCGTCGCCGCCCCACAGGTCGTCGTTGCCGGTGCCTCCGTCCAGTGTGTCGTTTCCGCCGAGGCCCTCGAGCGTGTCGTTGCCCCCCGCGCCGCTGAGGCTGTCCTCGAAGCTGCCGCCCTGGTACGAGTTGGGGTTGTCGTCGCCGACGATCGTCGCCATTCATCCACTCCTGCTGGTTCGCGTCGATGCCTGAACAAACGATATCGGGTGCGGTCGATACGCACGATGGGGGCATCGCGCAGGCGCACCACTCATTCGAGTGGGTAGCTCGGTCAGCGGTGCAGCCGGAACGGCAACGCACCGCGGCGGTGCGGTCGGCGCCGTGTCGACGGCCCGCGACTCAGTCGTCCAGCCCGAGTTCCTGGATCTTGCGCGTGATGGTGTTGCGCCCGATGCCGAGCTTCTGCGCCGCCTCGATGCGGCGGCCGCGCGTGATCTCGAGCGCGGTGTGGATCAGCTGCGCCTCGAACTTGCGCGTCAGCACGTCCCACACCTCGGGCGCCCCGGCCTGCAGCAGGCCGCGCGCCTCCTGCTCGAGGCCGCCGAGCCACCCGCTGCCCGGCGCCGGCGCCACCGCCCCGGGCATCGGCGCGGTGCTGTCGGCCGGGCCGCCCGCCGGCACCGCGGGCAGGGCCGGCATGGCCTCCGCGACTGCCGGTCGGGCCACGGCCTCGGCCATCAGCTCGGGCGGCAGGTCCTTCGGCTCGATCACTTGCGCCGGCGCCATCACCGTGAGCCAGTGGCAGATGTTCTCGAGCTGGCGCACGTTGCCGGGGAAGTCGAACTGCATCAGCCGCGCCAGCGCCGCGTCGGTGATGCGCTTGGCCTCGACACCCAGCTCGCGTGCGCTCTTCTGCAGGAAGAAACGCGCCAGCGCCGGCACGTCCTCGCGCCGCTCGCGCAGCGCCGGCAGGCGCAGCCGGATCACGTTCAGGCGGTGGAACAGGTCCTCGCGGAACACGCCCTGGCGCACCCGCTCCTCGAGGTTCTGGTGCGTGGCCGCGATCACCCGCACGTTGGCGCGCATCGGGCTGTGGCCACCGACTCGGTAGAACTGCCCATCGCTGAGCACGCGCAGCAGGCGCGTCTGCAGGTCGAAGGGCATGTCCCCGATCTCGTCGAGGAACAGCGTGCCGCCGTCGGCCTGCTCGAAGCGGCCGCGGCGCGTGGTCTGCGCGCCGGTGAAGGCGCCGCGCTCGTGGCCGAACAGTTCGCTCTCGAGCAGGTCCTTCGGGATGGCCGCGGTGTTGATCGCGACGAAGGGGCCGTTGGCTCGCGGGCTGTGCTTGTGCAGCGCCTGCGCGACGAGTTCCTTGCCGGTACCGGACTCGCCGGTGATCAGGACCGTCACCACGCTCTGGCTCAGGCGGCCGATGGCGCGGAACACGTCCTGCATGGCCGGCGCCTGGCCGAGCATCTCGGGCATCGTGGCTTGGGCCGCGTCGCGCACCTCCTCGCGCAGGCTCTCGTCGACCGCGCGGCGGATCAGCTCGACGGCCTTGGGCACGTCGAAGGGCTTGGGCAGGTACTCGAAGGCGCCGCCCTGGAAGGCGCTGACCGCGCTGTCCAGGTCGGAGTAGGCGGTCATGATGATGACCGGCAGCCCCGGGTGCAGCGCCTTGACCTTGGCCAGCAGCTCGATGCCCGAGCCGCCGGGCATGCGGATGTCGGAGACGAGCACCTGGGGCTCGTCGTCCTCCATCGCGGCGAGCACGTCGCGCGGGTTGGTGAAGCTGCGCACCGCGAGGTCCTCGCGTGCGAGGGCCTTCTCCAGCACGAAGCGGATGGATTGGTCGTCGTCAACGATCCAGATGGGTTTCATGCGCCTGCGGATGATCCCCGATGCTCCGGCCCGTGCGACGGGGCCGCTCTCAGGGAAGTGGGATCACGATCTTGAACAACGTCCTGCCCGGCTCGCTCTCGCATTCGATCGTGCCCTGGTGTTGCTGCACGAAGGTCTGCGCCAGCGTGAGCCCGAGGCCCGATCCGCCTTCGCGCCCCGAGACCAGCGGGTAGAAGATGCGATCGCGAATCGACTCAGGCACACCCGGACCGTTGTCCTCGATATGCAATTCCAGTGCCAGACGATAGCGCTGCTTGCCGATCGTCACCTGCCGCGCGATGCGCGTGCGCAGCGTGATGCGCGCGTCACCGCCGGCGATGCGCTCGGCGAGCGCCTGCGCGGCGTTGTGGGCGATGTTCAGCACCGCCTGGATCAGCTGCTCGCGGTCGCCGCGGAAGTCGGGGATCGAGACGTCGTAGTCGCGCTCGACCGCCAGCCCGCGCGGGAACTCGGCCAGGATCAGCGAGCGCACCCGCTCGCAGACCTCGTGGATGTTCACGTCGCTCACCACGTGCGGCTTGCGGTGCGGCGCGAGCAGCCGGTCGACCAGCGCCTGCAGCCGGTCGGCCTCGTGGATGATGACCTGCGTGTATTCGGTCAGCGTGCGCGAGTGGCCTTCCATCTCGAGCAGTTGCGCCGCGCCGCGGATGCCGCCCAGCGGGTTCTTGATCTCGTGCGCGAGGTTGCGGATCAGCTCCTTGGTGGCCTGCGCCTGGCCGAGCGCCCGTTCCTCGCGGTCCTGGCGCGTCTGCGCCTCGATCTCGACGAGCTCCACCAGCACGTGCGGCGTGCCGTCCATCTGGTTGATGATCGCGTGCACCGGCAGCGCGTCGCCGCCGCCCGGGCCGGGCCGGCGCAGCTGCGCCTCGAGCCGGCTGGTGGCGAATTCGTTGCGCGCCACCGCGGCGACCGTGTCGCGCAGCATGTCGGCTTCGACGAACCACTGGAACACCGTGCCGCGCTGCACGCTGCGGCGCGACAGGCCGAGCACGTTCTCGAACGAGGCATTGGCGAACACGCAGCGCCCGTCGGGCGTGACCACCGCCACCATGGTGGCGAGGTGGTCGAAGGCCGCGTAGGCGGTGGCCGGGTCGGCCGGTCGCGACCCGCCGAGTGCCGCGGGAAGCGCCGGCAGCTTCATCACGGCGCCGGCGGCAGCTTGGCCAGTTCGCGGCGCAGCGCGGCGACGTCGCTTTCCTTGCGCGCGATCGCGGCCTTCATCTCGGCCACGCGGTCGAGGTACTTCTGGTAGTTGCGCTCGTCGCCGCGGCGCTCGGGCTCGCCGTTGTTGTATTCCTTCTGCAGCGCGGCCAGCGCGTCCTCTTCCTTCTTCAGCTCGGTCTCGAGGATGCGGCGCGCATCGCCGTCGCGGGCGCGCTGGGCGGCCGGGTCGATCTTCGAATCGGCCGGGCGCGGGCCGCTGGCGGTGGGCACCGGCGTGCCCTGGCGCGGCCGGGGGCCCTGGATCACGGTGACCGGCGCCCCCTCGAGCAGCTTGCAGCCCTTCTCCTTGGCCTCGGCGGCGCTGATCGAATCGGTGTAGAGCACCGGCGGCCCGGGGCAGCGGTAGACGGCCGAGTTGGCCTGCTGCGCGGCGGCCAGCGTCGGCCACAGCGCGATGGCCGCGAGCGACGCGAGGGTCAGGGAACGCGAGAGGTGCATGAATCAGGCTCCTGGCCCGAGCAACGCCGCAGCAGCCTGCGGCGCCGACAGGGCCGGGCCGATTGTCGCCCAGCGGCCGTGCACCGATCCGCAAAGATGCACCAAGAAAAAAGGACGGCCGCAGCCGTCCTCTCCTTCCCGCGTGTGAAAGGTCACAGCGAGTAGTACATGTCGAACTCGCACGGGTGCGTCGTCATGCGGAAGCGGGTCACCTCCTGCATCTTCAGCTCGATGTAGGCGTCGATGTAGGCATCGGTGAACACGCCGCCCTTGGTCAGGAACGCGCGGCCCTTGTCGAGGTACTCGAGGGCCTGGTCCAGGCTGTGGCAGACGGTCGGGATCTTCGCGTCCTCTTCCGGCGGCAGGTGGTACAGGTCCTTGGTGGCGGCCTCGCCCGGGTGGATCTTGTTCTCGACGCCGTCCAGGCCCGCCATCAGCAGCGCGGCGAAGCCCAGGTACGGGTTGCACAGGGGATCCGGAAAACGCGCCTCGATGCGGCGGCCCTTCGGGTTGGCCACGTACGGGATGCGGATCGAGGCCGAGCGGTTCTTGGCCGAATAGGCCAGCTTCACCGGGGCTTCGAAGCCGGGCACCAGGCGCTTGTAGCTGTTCGTGCCGGGGTTGGTGATCGCGTTCAGCGCACGGGCGTGCTTGATGATGCCGCCGATGTAGTACAGCGCGAACTCGGACAGGCCGCCGTAGCCGTCGCCGGCGAACAGGTTCTTGCCGTCCTTCCACACCGACTGGTGCACGTGCATGCCGCTGCCGTTGTCACCGACGATGGGCTTGGGCATGAAGGTCGCAGTCTTGCCGTAGGCGTGCGCGACGTTGTGGATCACGTACTTCTGCAGCTGCAGCCAGTCGGCACGCTGCACCAGCGTGCTGAACTTCGTGCCCAGCTCGTTCTGGCCCGGGGCCGCCACCTCGTGGTGGTGCACCTCGACCGGGATGCCCAGCGACTCGAGGATCAGGCACATCTCGGAGCGCATGTCCTGGAAGCTGTCGACCGGCGGCACCGGGAAGTAGCCGCCCTTGACGGCCGGGCGGTGGCCCATGTTGCCGCCTTCGAAGTCTTTGCCGGTGCTCCAGGGCGCCTCTTCGGAGTCGACCTTGACGAAGCAGCCGGACATGTCCACGCCCCACTTCACCTGGTCGAAGATGAAGAACTCGGGCTCCGGGCCGAAGTAGGCCGCGTCGCCGATGCCGCTGGCCTTGAGGTAGGCCTCGGCGCGCTTGGCCAGCGAGCGCGGATCGCGCTCGTAGGGCTTGCCGTCACCCGGCTCGAGCACGTCGCAGGTCAGGATCAGCGTCGGCTCTTCGTAGAACGGGTCGATGTTGGCGGTGTTCGGGTCCGGCATCAGCAGCATGTCCGACGCCTCGATGCCCTTCCAGCCGGCGATCGACGAGCCGTCGAAGGCATGGCCCGCGGTGAACTTGTCTTCGTCGAACGCGGACACCGGCACGGACACGTGCTGTTCCTTGCCACGGGTGTCGGTGAAGCGGAAGTCGACGAACTTGACTTCGTTCTCCTTCACCATCTTCATCACGTCGGCGACGGTCTTGGCTGCCATCAAGAATTCTCCTGGCTGGGGTGCTTTTGAGAGTGGTGGGTGCGTGGGGCAATGGCCCCGGTGGGCGCGCAGGAATGTAGCAGAAAGCATGCCCGAGACCGGGGCACGGCAGGGCCTCGAAGCCTCCCTTCGTGGTGCATCTCGGCGCACCACGATCGAGCAATGCAAGGGAATATCAGCGCACCATTTCGGGGCCGAGTTCGACGTCCAGCGCGCGCAGGCCCGCCAGCAGGTCATCGAACGCGCCGGCCAGCGCCGCCTCGGCACCCTTGACGCCGAGCTCGATGTGACGACCCCATTGCGGATGGTCGACGCTCGGCAGGCTGAACACCTTGACGTCCGGGAAACGTGCCTCGATCGCCTCCATCAGCGGCGTCAGCGTGGCCTCCATGCTGCCCATCACGATCACCGAGCGCTCGCGCAGCGTCACTGCGCGGTGCTGCGCGCGGCAATGGGTGTCGAGCACCCATTCGATCATTGGCCAGGCCATCACCGGGAAACCCGGCACGAAGAACACCCCGCCGCCGCTGGCGGCATCGACGAGCGAGAAGCCGGGGATCTTGTTGTACGGGTTCGGGATGATCTGCGCGCCCTGCGGGAACACGCCCATGTTGAGGCGGTGCACGTTGTCGGCGCGGTCGGGGTCGAAGGGCTTGCCCTGCTCGGCGGCCACGTCGCGCATGCGTTCGAGGATCAGATCCTTCGCGCGCGGGTGCAGCTCGAGCGGCACGTCCAGCGCCGCGGCCGCGCATTGACGGGTGTGGTCGTCCGGCGTCGCGCCGATGCCGCCGCAGGAGAACACCACGTCGCCCCGGCGCGCGGCGGCGAAGGCGTCGCGCAGGTCGGCGGTGATGCGCTCGCGCACGTCGCCCACGTAGCGCGCCCAGGCCAGCGACAGGCCACGCGCGTTGAGCAGGTCGATCACCTTCGGCAGGTGCTTGTCCTCGCGCTTGCCCGAAAGAATCTCGTCGCCGACGATGATGAGTCCGAAGTTCATGGCGGGGGCAGCAGGGCCGCGTCCGGCACGGCCGGCAGCGGCGGGTTGACGGGCAGCGGCGCGTCGGCCGCACGGCGCACCTGCAGCGCCGCCAGGCAGTAGTGCGCGAACCAGAGCGACGCGAAGGCGAAGATCAGCGTGTAGATCCAGATCGCCACCGGCACCAGCACCGGCGCGAGGGCCACGAACATCACGCCCGAGGCCCAGACGATGCCCGGCGCCGCGCCGAGGAAGCCGGCCAGCACGCCCATGCCCAGCAGGCTCCAGCGGCGCTCGCGCACGATCGCCAGGCGCTCCTCGCGGCTGGCGTGCTCGGCCAGCACGTCGTAGCTGAGCACGCGGTAGGTCAGCCAGCCCCAGATCAGCGGCGGCAGCACCAGCGCCAGCGGCGGGATCAGCCAGAACGGCACCGACACCACCAGCGCCAGCAGCGCCACCAGGGTGGCCACGAACGCGCCCAGCGCGCCGGTCCACAGCGACCCGCCGCGCCGGCGCTCGAGCTGCGGGAAGCGCCGCTCGGCCACGAGGCTGAGCATCGCCGGCGTCATCAGCACCGAGACCACCAGCAGCGCGACGATCACGATCACCGGCGTGGCCAGGAACACCACGATCAGCGGCGCCAGCGCCGCCTTCAACCCGGCCAGGCCGAAGCGCTCCAGCCACTGGAAGAAGGCGGTCAGCAGGTCCCAGCTGTCGAGCGTCTGGTTGACGCTGTCCAGCGCCGCGTCCCAGAACAGGTACCCCAGTCCGAGCGCCGCGGTGACCATCAGCACCAGCGGCAGCAGCGACAGCGCGATCACCCGCGGGTGCAGGCAGTAGGCCGCCGCGCGCCAGAACGCGTCGAGAAGCTCCTTCATCGACGCGGATTTTCGGCTATCGCAGGTTTCCCGTGTGCCCGAGCGAATAGCGGCCCGGTTGCGGCCAGACCGTCAGGCCGTGCGGCTCGGCGCCGACCTTGACCTGCCTGACCTCGCCGCTGGCGGTGTCGAAGCGGTAGATCACGTCGTCGTAGCGCGCCGCCAGCCACAGGTGCCTGCCGTCGGCACTGACGTTGCCCATGTCCGGGCTGCCGCCGCCGGGCACGCCCCAGCGCGCCACCACCTTCTCGGTGGCGAAGTCGATCACCGAGACCGAGCCGTCGCCGTTCCTCGGCCCGTGGATCCGGTGCGAGCCGCGGTTGGCCACGTAGAGCTTCGTGCCGTCGCGGCTCGGGTACAGGCCATGCGCGCCCAGGCCGGTGGGGATGAAGCCGACCTTGGTGAACGACGCGCCGTCGACCACGTGCACGCCGTCGGCGTGCATGTCGGCGATGTAGAAGCGCCGGCCGTCGGGCGAGCTGCGGATGTCCTGCGGCATGCCGCGCTCGACCGTGCAGACCTCGGTGGGCCCCGGCTCCCAGGCCTTGCGCGGCTCGCCGCGCGGCGCCTTCACCTCCTTGAAGCGCGTGCTGGGCATCGTGAGCTTCAGGTAACCCAGCACCTTGCGCTCGACCAGGTCGATCTTCACCAGCGATCCGGTGAACTCGCAGGTGAAGATCGCGTAGCGCCCGTCGATCGCGAAGTCGGCGTGGTTCACGCCCGGGCAGTCCGGCACGTCGATCGAGTACTGCATCGCCATGGTCTTCGGGTCGCGGAAGTCGAGCCGCTTGCGCGCCTCGGCCACCACGATCGCGGACTTGCCGTCCGGCGTGAAGTACATGTTGTACGGGTCGTCGACCATCACCGCCTTGCCGGGCTTGCCGGTCTTCGGGTCGATCGGCGTCAGGCTGCCGTCGGTGCGGCCCTCGGCGTTGTTGGTCACCCACAGGGTGCGCAGGTCCCACGACGGCACGATGTGCTGCGGGCCGATGCCGACCCGGAAGCGGTCCACCACCTTCATGGCCTGCGGGTCGACGACGTAGACGTCGCCGGAGCGCAGGTTGGGCACGTAGATGCGCTCCAGGTCCCCCTTGACCACCTCGCTGAACCTGCCGGTCTCGCTGTACAGGTTGGACGCCACCGGCACCGGCGGCATGCCCGGCAGTGCCACGTTCACGGTGCGCGGCGCCGGTGCCGAGGCCGCCGTCCCCTGGGCCGCGGACGGCCCCGCCAGGACGGCCAGCACGGCCGCCAACGCCCACCCCGCCGCCGGCGGCCCCACGCGCCGCAGCGCTCCCTCACTCGTCGTCATGCCGAACCTTCTTGTCGAAAACGTCTCACTGCCCACGCAAGCGCGCGCGGATCGCCGCCACGGAGGCCGTCACGACCTGCTCGAGCCCCAGTTGCCCGAGTTCAACGCTGGAACGGCGCGGATCGCCGACAACGCCCTCGCCCGGACCGGTCTGCGCCAGGCGCTCGCTGCGCACCAGTGCCGGGTCGGCGGCCAGGGCCAGCGAGGTGTCGGCGAGACCGGCATGGCTGCCGATCTCCTCGGCACGGTAGCCGCGCGCCGCGAGCGCCGCGACGTACGCGCCCTGGGTCGCACGATAGTAGTCGAGCAGCGCGTGCACCCGGCAGCCGGCCGGCCGCCCCGGACGCGCCGCGACACGTTCGATGCTTTTCAGATACCCGCCGTGGTCCGGCAGCAACACCACGTCGCGAAAACCGGCCCGGCACAGGCTGCGTGCGCTGCCGTCGAGCAGCGCCTCGAAGGCCGGCTCGGGGATGGAGATCGTGCCGGGCCAGCGCATGTGCGCCTGCGGCGGCTCGATGCTGCCCTCGGGCACGTAGGCCAGCACCGGCGCGACGATCGCGTTGCCGAGTTCGCGCGCGATGCGACCGGCCAGCACGCGCACGCGCACGTTGTGCTTGCCCAGCACCATGTGCGGGCCGTTCTGTTCGGTGCCGCCCAGGGGCACCAGGGCCACGGTGGCGCCGCCGGCGACGCGCTCGCGCAGCTCGGTCCAGGTGAGCTGCTCGAGCTCGACCGGCGGCGCCGCGCCGGCCGAGGCGGCGGCCAGCACCAGCGCCGCGGCGGCGAGGACCTTATTCGTCGTCGCCCCCGAGCACGCCACCGAGCAGGCCGCCGCCGGCGATGCCGCCGAGCACCGAACCCTCCTCGCGGCTGCCGCCGCGCTGCGGCGCGGCCGCGAACACGCGCGAGGCCAGGCGCGAGAACGGCAGGCTCTGCAGCCACACCGTGCCCGGGCCGGTGATCTTGGCGAAGAACAGGCCCTCGCCGCCGAACAGCGCGGTCTTGATCTTGCCGACGAACTGGATCTCGAAGTTGACGCTGGGCGTGAAGGCCACCACGCAGCCGGTGTCGATCAGCAGCGTCTGGCCGGGCTGCAGGTCGCGCTTGAGCACGGTGCCGCCGGCGTGCACGAAGGCCAGGCCGTTGCCCTCGAGCTTCTGCATGATGAAGCCCTCGCCGCCGAAGAAGCCGACCGAGAGTTTCTGCTGGAAGTAGATGCCCAGCGACACCCCGCGCGCGGCGCACAGGAACGAGTCCTTCTGGCAGATCAGCGTGCCGCCGAGCTTGGACAGGTCCATCGGCAGGATCTTGCCGGGGTACGGCGCGGCGAAGGCGACACGCTGCTTGCCCGGCGCCTGGTTGGAGTAGACCGTCGTGAACAGCGACTCGCCGGTGATCAGCCGCTTGCCGGCGCCCAGCAGCTTGCCGAAGAAGCCGCCGCCCTGGTTCTGCGAGCCGTCGCCGAACACCGTGTCCATCGCGATGCCCGCATCCATGAACATCAGGCTGCCGGCCTCGCCGACGGCGGCCTCTCCGGGGTCGAGCTCGACCTCGACGAACTGCATCTCCGAGCCCTTGATCTCGAAGTCGACCACGTCCATAGCCATCCCTTGCACTCCTAGGCAGATGTGAAGCGGCCGGGATGGTACCCAAAAGCAATGCCCGCACGGCGATAGACTGATCACATGCCCGCCACCGACCTCGCGGCCCCCGACACCCCTGCCGACGACAGCCCGCGCCCCGGCGACGCCTACGTGCAGTCGTTCGCGCGCGGGCTGGCGGTGATCCGCTCGTTCTCGGCCCAGCATCCGCAGCAGACGCTGACGGAAGTGGCGCAGCGCACCGGGCTGACCCGCGCCGGCGCGCGGCGCATCCTGCTCACGCTCGAATCGCTCGGCTACGTCAGCAGCCACGGCCGCCAGTTCAGCCTGACGGCGCGCATCCTCGACCTCGGCTTCGCCTACCTGTCCTCGCTGCCGCTGTGGAACCTGGCCGAGCCGGTGATGGAGGCGCTGGTCGCCGAGCTGAAGGAGTCCTGCTCAGCCGCGGTGCTCGACGGTGCGGACATCGTCTACGTGCTGCGCGTGCCGACCCACAAGATCATGAGCATCACGCTGGGCATCGGCAGCCGGCTGCCGGCCACGGCCACGTCGATGGGCCGGGTGCTGCTGGCCGAACTGGCTCCCGAGGCCATCGACGCCCTGCTGCGCCAGCGCCCGCTGGCCGCCCACACCCCGCGCACGATCACCGACCGCGTCCGCTTCGCTCAGGAACTCGCACGCGTGCGCGAACAGGGCTGGTGCCTGGTGGACCAGGAGCTCGAGGAAGGCCTGGTCTCGCTCGCGGTGCCGATCCGCGACCGCGCCGGCCGCGTGATCGCGGCGATGAACGTCAGCGGCCAGGTGCTGCGCACGCCGCCGGCGACGATGGTGGAACGGTTCCTGCCCAGGCTGCAGGAGGCGGCCCTGCGCATCTCGCAGCTGCTGCAGATGAAGGCCTGAATGATCCACCTGCTCAACCTGCTCGCCGCGATCGCCCTGCTGGTGTGGAGCACCCACCTGGTGCGCACCGGCATGCTGCGCGCCTTCGGCGAGAACCTGCGCGGCGTGCTGCAGCGCAGCTTCCGCAACCGCTTCAGCGCACTGCTGGCCGGCCTGGGCGTGGCGGCGCTGATGCAGTCGGGCACCGCCACCTGCCTGATCGTCGCCTCCTTCGTCGGCAAGGGGCTGGTCGGCACCGCGCCGGCGCTGGCCGTGATGCTGGGTGCCGACGTCGGCACCGCGCTGATGGCGGTGGTGTTCTCGTTCGACCTGTCCTGGCTCTCGCCGCTGCTGATCTTCGCCGGCGTGGTGATGTTCACGGTGCGCCAGAACACCGTGGTCGGGCGGGTCGGCCGGGTGCTGATCGGCCTCGGGCTGATCACGCTGGCGCTGCAGCTGATCGTCGGCGCGACCAAGCCGCTGACCGAATCGCCGGCGATGCGCGCGCTGATCGTCGCGCTGCCCAACGACATCGTGCTCGACATGCTGGTCGGCGCGGTGCTGACCGTGCTGTCCTACTCCAGCCTGGCGATCGTGCTGCTGACGGCCACGCTGGCCGCCTCGGGCATGCTGCCCACCACCGTGGCGCTCGGGCTGGTGCTGGGCGCCAATCTCGGCAGCGGCGTGCTCGCGCTGCTGGCCACCGGCGGCGCCTCGCCGCAGGTGCGCCGCCTGCCGCTGGGCAACCTGATCTTCAAGATGATCGGCGCGGCGCTCGTGATCCCCTTCGTCGGCCAGATCCACGTGCTGCTGCAGGAGACCGGCGGCGCGGTGCACGAGCAGGTGGTCTGGTTCCACCTGGCGTTCAATGGTGCGCTGGCGCTGCTGCTGATCGGCACCACCGGCCCGGTCGGCCGGCTGGTCGAGAAGCTGCTGCCCGAGCCGACCATGCGCGGCGACTCCACCCGCCCGCGCCACCTCGACCCGGTGGCGCTGGCCACGCCCTCGCTGGCCATCAGCTGCGCGGCGCGCGAGGCGCTGCACCAGGCCGACGTGGTGGAGACCATGCTGCGCGGCATCCTGCCGGTCATCAAGCACAACGACCTGGTGCTCGCCGAGCAGCTGCGCAAGATGGACGACACGGTCGACGAGCTGTACTCGGCGATCAAGTTCTACCTGACGCAGATCTCGCGCGAGGCGCTGTCCGAGCGCGAGAGCCGGCGCTGGACCGACATCCTCTCCTTCACGATCAACATGGAGCAGATCGGCGACGTGATCGAGCGCGTGCTGCAGGACGTGGAGGACAAGAAGATCCGCAAGAACCGCAGCTTCTCCGACGCCGGCCTGGCCGAGATCAGCCACCTGCACGAGCGCCTGCTGGCCAACCTGCGCCTCGGGATGAGCGTGTTCCTCGACGGCCATGTGCGCGACGCCAAGAAGCTGCTCGAGGAGAAGGCGCGCTTCCGCGACCTGGAGCACGAGTACGCCGCCAGCCACATCGGCCGCCTGCGCGAGAACACCGCGCAGAGCATCGAGACCAGCTCGCTGCACCTGGACCTGATCAGCGACCTCAAGCGCATCAACTCGCACATCTGCTCGATCGCCTACCCGATCCTCGAGACCGCGGGCGTGCTCTCGCAGACGCGCATCCGCCACTCGCGCCTGGCCGCGCTGCCGGACGACACCAACACTTGAGCGCCGCGGTCGTCCTGGCGGTGCTGGCCGGCGCGCTGCTGCACGCGGCCTGGAACGCGCTGATCCGCAGCGGGCACGACAAGGCGCTGGACACCGGGCTGATCCACGCGCTCGGCCTGGTGGTCGCGCTGCCGGTGGTGGCCGTCACCGGGCTGCCGCGGGCCGAGGCCTGGCCCTGGCTGGTGGCTTCCTGGGTCATCCACGTCGGTTACTACATCGCGCTGGCCGGCGCCTACCGGCACGGCGAGCTGGGCCTGACCTACCCGGTGATGCGCGGGCTGGCCCCGCTGCTGGTGGCCGGCGCGAGCGCGCCGCTGATCGGCGAGGCGATCGCGCCGCAGGCCTGGGCCGGCATCGCCGCGGTGTGCCTGGGCGTGGTCGTGGTCGGGCTCTCGCCCGCCGCCGCCGCCGGCCACCGCGGCAAGGCGCTGCGCTACGCGCTGGCCAACGCCGGGATCATCGCGCTCTACACCGTGGTCGACGGCCGCGGCGTGCGCGCCTCGGGCGACGCGCTGTCCTACGTGGCCACGCTGTTCCTGTTCGACGGCGCGCCCTACTTCGCGCTGGTGCTGTGGCAGCGCCGGCACGAGGCGGCGCAGGTGCGTGCCTACCTGGCCGGGCGCTGGAAGCTCGCCCTGCTCGGCGCGCTGGCCTCGTTCGGCTCGTACGGCATCGCGCTGTGGGCCATGACCCGCGCGCCGGTGGCCAGCGTGGCCGCGCTGCGCGAGACCTCGGTGCTGTTCGCCGCGCTGATCGGCACGCTGTGGCTGAAGGAGCGCTTCGGGCCGCAGCGCGCGCTCGGCACGCTGCTGGTCGTGGCCGGCGTGGTGGCGCTGCGGCTCGCCTGAGCCGGCCCCAACGAAAACGCGGCGCCGAGGCGCCGCGTCGTCACCGGGGCGAGCCGCCCTCAGTTGACCTGCGAGAGCTGGTCCAGGATGGCCGGGTTCTCCAGCGTGGAGGTGTCCTGCGTGATGGCCTCGCCCTTGGCGATCGAGCGCAGCAGGCGGCGCATGATCTTGCCCGAGCGGGTCTTGGGCAGGTTGTCGCCGAAGCGGATGTCCTTGGGCTTGGCGATCGGGCCGATCTCCTTGCCGACCCAGTCACGCAGTTCCTTGGCGATGCGCTTGGCCTCGTCGCCGGTCGGGCGCGGGCGCTTCAGCACGACGAAGGCGCAGACCGCCTCGCCGGTGGTCTCGTCCGGCCGGCCCACCACGGCGGCCTCGGCCACCAGCTCGGTGTGCGACACCAGCGCCGACTCGATCTCCATCGTGCCCATGCGGTGGCCCGAGACGTTCAGCACGTCGTCGATGCGGCCGGTGATGGTGAAGTAGCCGGTCTTGGCGTCGCGGATCGCGCCGTCGCCCGCGAGGTAGTACTTGCCCTTGAAGTCCTCGGGGTAGTAGCTCTTCTTGAAGCGCTCCGGGTCGCCCCAGATGGTGCGGATCATCGACGGCCAGGGACGCTTGACGACCAGGATGCCGCCCTGCCCCCACGCGACTTCCTTGCCGGTCTCGTCGACCACCGCGGCCTGGATGCCCGGGAAGGGCAGCGTGCAGGAGCCCGGCACCAGCGTGGTGGCGCCCGGCAGCGGGGTGATCATGTGCCCGCCGGTCTCGGTCTGCCAGAAGGTGTCGACGATCGGGCAGCGGCCGCCGCCCACGTGCTGGTGGTACCACTCCCAGGCGGCCGGGTTGATCGGCTCGCCCACCGAGCCGAGGATGCGCAGGCTCTTCAGGTCGTAGCTCTTCGGGTGCACCGCGTCGTTGGCCTCGGCGGCCTTGATCAGCGAGCGGATCGCCGTGGGCGCGGTGTAGAAGATCGTGACCTTGTGGTCCTGGATCATCTTCCAGAAGCGGCCGGCGTCCGGGTAGGTGGGCACGCCCTCGAACACGATCTCGGTGCCGCCCAGCGCCAGCGGGCCGTAGGTGATGTAGGTGTGGCCGGTGACCCAGCCGATGTCGGCGGTGCACCAGAACACGTCGTCGGGCTTCAGGTCGAAGGTCCACTTCGTCGTCAGCGCCGCGTGCAGCAGGTAGCCGCCGGTGCTGTGCTGCACGCCCTTGGGCTTACCGGTCGAGCCCGAGGTGTAGAGCAGGAAGAGCGGGTGCTCCGCGCCGACCCACTCCGGCTCGCAGGTGCTGCTCTGGCCGGCCACCACGTCGTGCAGCCACTCGTCGCGGCCGGCGGTCCAGGCGATGTTGCCGCCGGTGCGCTTGTAGACGATGACGTTCTTCACCTTCTCGCAGCCGCCCAGCGCGATCGCCTCGTCGACGATGGCCTTCAGCGGCAGCTGCTTGCCGCCGCGCAGCTGCTCGTCGGCGGTGATCACGGCCACGGCGCCGGCGTCCTCGATGCGGTCGCGCAGCGATTGCGCCGAGAAGCCGCCGAACACCACCGAGTGCGTGGCGCCGATGCGCGCGCAGGCCTGCATCGCGGCCACGCCCTCGACGCTCATCGACATGTAGATGACGACGCGGTCGCCCTTCTTGATGCCGCGCGCCTTCAGCGCATTGGCCAGCTGGCTGACCTGCGCCAGCAGCTGCTTGTAGGTGACCTTGGTGACCTTGCCGTCGTCGGCCTCGAAGATGATCGCGACCTTGTCGCCGAGGCCCTTCTCGACGTTGCGGTCCAGGCAGTTGTAGGAGACGTTCAGCTCGCCGTCCTCGAACCACTTGAAGAACGGCGCGTTGCTCTCGTCCAGCGCCTTCGTGAAGGGCTTCTTCCAGGTGACGAACTCGCGCGCCAGGCGCGACCAGTAGCCTTCGTAGTCGGACTCCGCCTCGGCGCACAGCTTGTCGTAGGCCTCGCGACCGGAGATGTATGCGTTCTTGACCGCGGCGTCGGGCGGCGGATAGAGGTGGGTCTCGCTCATCGGCGTCTCCTGATGAATGAATCGGACCGGCGGCCCGGATCGGTATGGTGCGGACCTTAGGCAGATGCTCTTACGAAGGGCTGACGCCCCGCGTCGCCGACGATGCTACGCAGCCTAGAATCCCCGGCCAATACTGGGACAACCCGAGGGGGGAAACGAATGAGCAGACCGCTGGACACGCGGCCGCGCGGGAAGCTGGGCCCGCTGGAGAACCTGATCTTCCTCAGCCGCTGGCTGCAGCTGCCGCTGTACCTCGGCCTGATCGCCGCCCAGGCGGTCTACGTGTACCACTTCTGTGCCGAACTGGTACACCTCATCGAAGCCGCCTTCGGCAGCCAGCACGCGCTGACGATCCTGGTCGAGAACCTCGGCTACAAGGCCAACCCGATCCTCAACGCCGAGGGCGCCCGGGTCGGCTACGAGCAGATCAAGGGCCTGAACGAGACCATCATCATGCTCGTGCTGCTGGGCATGATCGACGTGGTGATGATCAGCAACCTGCTGATCATGGTGATCGTCGGCGGCTACGACACCTTCGTCAGCCGCATGAACCTCGAGGGCCACCCGGACGAGCCGGAGTGGCTCAGCCACGTCAACGCCTCGGTGCTGAAGGTCAAGCTGGCGATGGCGCTGATCGGCATCAGCTCGATCCACCTGCTCAAGAGCTTCATCAACGCCGACAAGCTGCCCGACCGGGTGCTGGTCGCGCAGGTCGGCATCCACCTCGCCTTCCTGCTGTCGGCGATGGCGCTGGGCTTCGCCGACCGGCTGCTCGAGCGTCACCTCCAGCCCGTGCGCAACGGACACTAGGCCTCTGGACGGCTCAGGCCCCGCCCTGTCGCCGGCGTCGGCGCCACCGCTGCAGGCGCACCTTCAGGTGCCAGGCGCCCGAGACCAGCAGGTAGCTGAGCAGCCCGCCCACCGCGGCGAAGATCGCCAGCCCGAGCAGCAGCGGCTTGCCGACCCCGCTGATGCGGCGCCAGGCGCGCTCGAACCAGGATTCGTCCGCGGCGTGCGCCGCCTCGGCCTCGGCCTCCGCGTCGGCCACCGTCGGCGCGGGCGGCTCGCCGGCCGGCCCGCCCAGGACAGCGTTGCCCACGCGCCAGGCCGCGTAGTACACCGGGCCGAAGGTGACCGGGTTGGTGACCAGCGTGCTGGCCACTGCGGTCGGCAGGTTCGCCCGCATCAGCACGGCCGCGGCCGCGGCCAGCGGGATCTGCGCGATCGGCACCAGCAGGCCGAAGAAGATGCCCAGCGCCACCCCGAGCGCGATGCCGCGCCGGCTCATGTGCCACAGCCGCGGATGGTGCAGCGCCGGGCCGATCCAGCGCAGCCAGCGGTTGCGGCTCAGGGCCTCGGGGGTGGGCAGCAGCCGACGCAGCCGGTCGTTCATGCGGGCCCGTCCGTGTTCGCGCCGGCAGCACGGCCCGGCGGCGGCCCGGCGCGCGAGGGCACGCGCAGGTGCAGCGCGGCCTGGGCCATCAGGCTGGCCGAGACCGGCGCGGTGACGAACAGGAACAGCGTGATCAGCAGCTCGGGCAGGCCGGCCCGGCCCTGAACCCAGGCCAGCGCCATGCTCGCCAGCAGCACGCCGCCCACGCCCAGCGTGGTCGCCTTGGTGGGCGCGTGCAGGCGCATCAGGAAGTCCGGGAAGCGCAGCATGCCGATCGCGCCGACCAGCGTGAACAGCCCGCCCACCACCAGCAGCGCGGCGACGGCGATCTCGATCCACAGCGGCAGGGTTTCCATCACCGGTCTCCGGTCATTCGATCACGTCACCGCGGCTCAGGTAACGCGCCAGCGCCACCGTCGAGACGAAGCCCAGCATCGCGACGATCAGCGCCGCCTCGAACAGCAGCGCGCTGCGCCAGCGCAACCCGAGCAGGATCACCAGCGCCACGGTGTTGATGTAGAGCGTGTCCAGCGCGAGCACGCGGTCCACGGCCTCCGGGCCGCGCAGCAGCCGCCAGGCGCAGGGCAGCAGGGCCAGCGCCACCGCGCCGAGGGCGAAGTCCAGGGCCAGCTCGATCAGGTTCATTCGAAGATCTCCCGCAGCGGCGCCTCGTAGCGGCGCTGGATGTCGGCCACCAGCGCGCCCGGGTCGGCGCAGTCCAGCGCGTGCACCAGGATCTCACGGCGCTCCTCGTCGACCACGCAGGAGACCGTGCCCGGCGTGGTGGTGACGATGCTGGCCAGCAGCGACACCGCGGTCGGATGGGTGAGCGTCAGCGGCACCGGCACCCAGGCCGGCCGGGGCCGCGCCGCCGGGTTCAGCACCAGGCGCGCCACCGCCAGGTTGGCCACCAGGATGTCCCACAGCACCACGCCGGCCAGACGCAGCGCCGTGCCGACGCTGCGCAGCCGGACGCCCGGGCCGAGGAGGCCATGCACCAGCCGCGGCACCAGCAGCGCGAGCAGCGCCGCCGTCAGCAGCTGCGCCGGCGCGAGGCTGCGCTGCAGCAGCAACCAGGCCGCGGCCAGCAGCAGCGACAGCACCGGGTGCGAGAACCAGCCGGCGCCGGGCTTCACCGCGGGGCTCCCGGTTCGCCGCGGTAGGGCCGCGTGGTCGTGGCGCGTTCGTCGCCCAGCACGGCGCGGGCGTAGGCGGCGCGGTCGAGCAGCTGCGCCGCGGCCGCCTCGGTGTAGCGCTGCAGCGGCGCGGCGAACGCGCTCATCAGGATGCCGGAGCCCAGCAGGGCGAGCGTCGCCGCCACCAGCCGCGGGCTGGCGCCCGCCGCGCTGCCGCTCGACTCGCTGCGCACGTGCCAGAACAGGATGCTGCCGGCCCTCGCCAGGCCGATCAGCGTCAGGAAACCGGCACCGAGGATCACCGACCAGACGGCGACCACCGCGCCATGCGGCAGCGAGGCCTCGAGGATCATCAGCTTGCCGATGAAGCCCGGCAGCGGCGGCAGCCCGGCCACCGAGGCGGCGGCCAGCAGCAGCATCAGGCCGAGCAGGGTCGGCTGCGCCACCGGCGCGGCCGGCTCGAGCCGGCCGGCGGCCTCGCCGCGCTGCGCCGCCACCAGCTCGGCGAGCAGGAACAGCCCGGCGATCACCAGCGTGCTGTTGGCCATGTAGAACAGCGCCGCCGACCAGGCCGCCGCGTTGAACAGGCCGAGCGCGGCCAGCACCGTGCCGACCGAGGCCACCGTCAGCCAGGCGACCAGGCGCGGCAGCGTGGTCGCGGCCAGTGCGCCCAGCACGCCGGTCGCCGAGGTGAGCAGCGCCAGCGGCAACAGCAGCGGCTGCACCGTGAAGGCCGAGGCGCCGGCCTCGGCCCCGAACACGACGCCGTGCACGCGCACGATCGCGTAGACGCCGACCTTGGTCATGATGGCGAACAGCGCCGCCACCGGGGCGCTGGCCGCGGCGTAGGTGGCCGGCAGCCACAGCGCCAGCGGCATCAGCGCCGCCTTGAAGCCGAACACCACCAGCAGCAGCAGCGCCGCGGCCTGCAGCAGCGCCGCCTCGGGCGCGCCGACCTGCGGCACGCGCAGCGCCAGGTCGGCGAAGTTCAGCGTGCCGGTCAGCGCGTACAGCAGCGCCACGCCGACGAGGAACAGGGCCGAGGCCGCCAGGTTCAGCACCACGTAGTGCAGCCCGACGCGCAGCCGCTCGCGGCCGCTGCCGTGCAGCATCAGCACGTAGCTGGCGATCAGCAGCACCTCGAAGAAGACGAACAGGTTGAACAGGTCGCCGGTCACGAAGGCGCCGTTCAAGCCCATCAGCTGGAACTGGAACAGCGCATGGAAGTGGCGGCCGTGCGCATCCCAGCCGCCGGCCGCGTACACCAGCACCGGCAGCGCGATGCAGCCGGTCAGCAGCAGCATCAGCGCCGCGAGCCGGTCGATCACCAGCACGATGCCGTAGGGCGCCGGCCACTCGCCGACGCGGTAGACCCGCAACACGCCCGCATCCGCCTCGACGGCCAGCCGGGCCGCCAGCAGCAGCCCGAGCAGCGCCGAGGCGACGGCCGCGCGGCGCGCCAGGCGCAGGCGCGGCGCCGCGTCACCCAGCAGCAGCAGCAGCACCGCCGTGCCGGCCGGCAGCAGCACCGGCAGGATGGGCAGATGGGTTGCGAGGAAGTCGGCAATCACCGTGCGGCCCCCTCGTCGCGCTGGCCGTCGACATGGTCGGTGCCCGATTCGTGCCGGCTGCGCAGCGCCAGCTCGACCACGAAGCCGGTGGTGGCGAAGCCGATCACGATGGCCGTCAGCACCAGCGCCTGCGGCAGCGGGTCGGCCACCTCGCCCGCGCCGCCGAGCACGGGCGCGGCGTCGTGCCACAGCCGGCCCATCGCGAAGATGAACACGTTGACCGCGTACCCGAGCAGCGACAGCCCGAGCACCACCGGGAAGCTGCGTCCGCGCAGCAGCAGGTAGAGGCCGCAGGCGGTGACCCAGCCCACGCCCGTGGCGACGAGGAACTCCATGCTCGGCATCACGCGGCCCTCACCTTGGACGTCTCCTTGCTCGCCGCGCCGAGCGCCGAGAGCATCAGCATCGTGGCGCCCACCACGGTGAGGTAGACGCCGAGGTCGAACAGCGCCGCGCTGGCCAGCGGCAGCTCGCCCAGCAGCGGCACCACCGGGTGGCCATGCGCGCTGGTCAGGAAGGGCCGGCCGAAGGCGAAGGCGCCGAGCCCGGTGAGCCCGGCGATGGCCAGCCCGGTGCCGACCCAGCGTGTGTAGCGCTGCCCGCCGCCGGCGTGCAGCAGCGCCTCGGCGCGGCCCTGCCCGCTGGCCATGTACTGCAGCAGCAGCGCGATGCCGGTCACCAGGCCGGCGACGAAGCCGCCGCCGGGCAGGTTGTGGCCGCGCCAGAAGATGTGCACGCTGGCCACCAGCGCCAGCGGCAGCACGAGGCGCGCCGCGACGCGCAGCATCAGCGGCTCGGGCTCGAAGCTCCAGGGCCGGCCCTGCGGATCGGTCGCCGGGCGCCGCACGCGCCAGCCGTCCAGCAGCGCCAGCACGCCGACCGCGGCGATGCCCAGCACGGTGATCTCGCCGAAGGTGTCGTAGCCGCGGAAGTCGACCAGGATCACGTTGACCACGTTGGTGCCGCCGCCCCGGGCGAGCGAGTTCTCCAGGAAGTACCAGGCGATCGAGTCGTGGTCGCGCGTCAGCACGATCCAGGTCAGCCAGGCGATGCCGCCGCCGCCGGCCAGCGCGAGCAGCGCGTCGCGCGTGCGCCGCGCCGGGCTCGACTCGCGCGGCGCGGTCTGCGGCAGCAGCGCCAGGCCCATCAGCAGCAGCACCGTCGACACCACCTCGACGCTGAGCTGCGTCAGCGCGAGGTCGGGCGCCGACAGCGCAACGAACGTGAGCGAGGTGACCAGCCCGACCACGCCGAGCAGCACCACGGCGCGGAAGCGCTGGTGGTGCGTGGCCACCAGCGCGGCACCGCTGGCCAGCAGCAGCGCCCACAGCACCAGCGCCAGCGGCGAGGCCGGCAGCAGCGTGCGCGTGCCGGCGCCGATCGAGCCGCCCTGCCCGCCCCACCACGGCCAGGCCGCGAGCACGATGGCGCTGCCGACCATCAGCGCGGCATAACGCTGCAGCGAGCCGTTCTCCAGCCGCTGCGTGACGCGCCCGGCCAGCGCGAACAGGCCGTCGACCGCGTGCGTGAAGAGCAGCCGGCCGGTCCAGCCGCGCGGGTGGTGCAGGTGCAGGTCGAAGCGGCGCTGCAACGCGAAGTACAGCGCCACGCCGAGCACCAGCGCGACGGCGCTCATGGCCAGCGGGGCGTTGACGCCGTGCCAGATCGCCAGGTGGTACGCGGGCGGGGGCATGCCGAGCACCGCGCTGGCCGCGACATGCACCAGCGGGCCGAAGGTCAGCGCCGGCGCGACGCCGACCACGACGCACAGCAGCACCAGCAGCGCCACCGGCGCCTTCATCATCAGCGGCGGCTCGTGCGGGTGCGGGTTCGGCAGGTCCCTCGGTTCGCCGTTGAAGAACACGTCGTGGATGAAACGCAGCGAGTAGGCCACCGAGCAGATGCCGCCGAAGGTCGCCGCGAGCGGCACCAGCACGCTCCACGCGGCGCCGTGCTGCACGCCCACCGCCTCGGCGAAGAACATCTCCTTCGAGAGGAAGCCGTTGGCCAGCGGCACGCCGGCCATCGAGGCGGCGGCGACCATCGCCAGCGTCGCCGTCCAGGGCATCAGCTTCATCAGGCCGGCAAGGCGGCGCATGTCGCGCGTGCCGGTCTCGTGGTCGATGATGCCGGCGGTCATGAACAGCGAGCACTTGAAGGTGGCGTGGTTCAGGATGTGGAACACCGCCGCCACCGCCGACAGCGGCGTGGCCAGCCCGATCAGGAAGGTGATCAGCCCGAGGTGGCTGATGGTCGAGTAGGCCAGCAGGCCCTTCAGGTCGTGCTTGAACACCGCCACGTAGGCGGCGAAGGCCATGGTGGCCAGGCCGACGGTGGCGACCACGGACTCGAACAGCCCCGGCCCGCCGAGCACCGGGTACAGCCGCGCGAGCAGGAACAGCCCGGCCTTGACCATGGTGGCCGAGTGCAGGTAGGCCGAGACCGGCGTCGGCGCGGCCATCGCCTCGGGCAGCCAGAAGTGGAACGGCCACTGCGCGCTCTTCGTGAAGCAGCCGATCAGGATCAGCACCGTGGCCAGCGGGAACAGCGGGTGCGCGCGGATCTGCGGAACGCGCTCGAACAGCACCGACAGGTCGTGGCTGCCGCCGATGTGCCCGAGCAGCACCACGCCGGCCAGCAGCACGAGGCCGCCACCGCCGGTGACCGCGAGCGCCATGCGCGCGCCGGCACGCGCCTCGGCCTTGTGGCCCCAGTAGCCCACCAGCAGGAACGAGGAGATGCTCGTCAGCTCCCAGAACACCACCAGCAGCAGCAGGTTGTCGGAGAGCACCACGCCCAGCATGGCCGCCATGAACAGCATCAGCAGGCTGTAGAACTTGCCGGCCGGGTCGCGCTCGTGCAGGTACCAGGCGGCGTACAGGATGATCAGCAGGCCGATGCCGGTGATCAGCAGCGCGAACATCAGCGCCAGGCCGTCGAGGCGGAAGTTGGCGTCCAGCCCGATCGCCGGGATCCACGCGCTGCGCGACAGCAGCACCTGGCCGTCGAACACCGCCCCGGCCAGCGCCAGCAGCAGCGCGAGCGACGCCGCGGTGACGGCCGCGGCGAGCCAGGCGGTCAGCGCGCGGCGCCCGCGCGTGGGCACCTGCCCGCTCCAGAAGCACAGGGTCGTGCCCAGGAGCAGCGGCAGCAGGACGACGAGCGGCAGCGGGTTCATGGGTCGGCGGGAGAAGCGGCGCGATTCTAGGAACGCCACGCCGCCGGCCCCGAGAAGACCTGCGGCGTCGCGGGCTTCGTGCCGGAGGTTGACAGATCAGTCCGGTGTCAGCCGCGTCGGTAAACTTTCGGTTCGCCCTCCCCGCCCTGGACAAGACCATGCCCACCGTCATCCGCCATGCCGACCTCGTCGAGAGCGTCGCCGCCGCCCTGCAGTACATCAGCTACTACCACCCGGCCGACTACATCGCCCACCTGGCGCGCGCCTACGCGAGCGAGCAGAGCCCGGCGGCCAAGGACGCGATCGCGCAGATCCTGACCAACTCCAAGTTGTGCGCCGAAGGCCGGCGCCCGATCTGCCAGGACACCGGCATCGTCAACGTGTTCCTGAAGATCGGCATGGACGTGCGCTTCGAGGGCTTCCCCGGCTCCATCGAGGACGCCGTCAACGAGGGCGTGCGGCGCGGCTACCTCGATCCGGGGAACAAGCTGCGCGCCTCGGTGCTGGCCGACCCGCTGTTCGAGCGCAAGAACACCAAGGACAACACGCCCGCCGTGGTGCACATGACGGTGGTGCCCGGCAGCACGCTCGACGTGACCGTCGCCGCCAAGGGCGGCGGCAGCGAGAACAAGAGCAAGTTCGTGATGATGAACCCGAGCGACAACCTGGTCGACTGGGTGCTCAAGACCGTGCCGACCATGGGCGCGGGCTGGTGCCCGCCGGGCATGCTGGGCATCGGCGTGGGCGGCACGGCCGAGAAGGCGATGCTGCTGGCCAAGGAGGTGCTGATGGAGCCGATCGACATGTTCGAGCTGCTGCAGCGCGGGCCGAAGGACAAGCTCGAGGAACTGCGCATCGAGCTCTACGAGAAGGTCAACGCGCTGGGCATCGGCGCGCAGGGCCTGGGCGGGCTGACCACGGTGCTGGACGTGAAGATCGCCACCTACCCGACCCATGCCGCGAGCAAGCCGGTGGCGATGATCCCCAACTGCGCCGCCACGCGCCACGCCCACGTGGTGCTCGACGGCTCGGGCCCGGCCTTCATGGAGCCGCCCAGCCTCGACCTGTGGCCCGACGTGCACTGGCAGCCCGACTACAACAAGAGCAAGAAGGTCGACCTGAACACGCTGACGAAGGAGCAGGTCGCGAGCTGGAAGCCGGGCGACACGCTGCTGCTGTCGGGCCGGATGCTGACCGGCCGCGACGCCGCGCACAAGCGCATCCAGGACATGCTGGCCAAGGGCGAGCCGCTGCCGGTGGACTTCACCAACCGGGTCATCTACTACGTCGGCCCGGTCGATCCGGTGCGCGACGAGGTGGTGGGCCCGGCCGGCCCGACCACGGCCACGCGCATGGACAAGTTCACCGAGATGATGCTGGCGCGCACCGGCCTGATCGCGATGATCGGCAAGGCCGAACGCGGTCCGGTGGCCATCGAGTCGATCCGCAAGCACAAGAGCGCCTACCTGATGGCGGTGGGCGGCGCGGCCTACCTGGTGGCCAAGGCGATCAAGGGGGCCCAGGTGGTGGGCTTCGCCGACCTCGGCATGGAGGCCATCTACGAGTTCGACGTGAAGGACATGCCGGTGACGGTGGCGGTGGACGCCAGCGGCACCAGCGTGCACGACACCGGGCCGAAGGAGTGGCAGGCGAAGATCGGGAAGATCCCGGTGGTCACGGCCTGAGCGCGGGAGCACTGCCGCGAGCTCTCCGGCCGGTGGGCCTGCAGGCCCGCCGGCGTTCGCGCCGCCCATGAGCCCGCAGGGGCTCATGGGGCCCGAGGGCGCTCACCCCCTTGGATGATGCTGCGCGTGCAGCGCGCGCAGCCGCTCGCGCGCCACATGGGTGTAGATGGTCGTGGTGGAGATGTCGGCGTGCCCCAGCAGCATCTGCACCGCGCGCAGGTCGGCGCCATGGTTCAGCAGGTGGGTCGCGAAGGCATGGCGCAGCGTGTGCGGCGACAGCGGCACCATCACGCCGCCCTTCAGCGCATGCGCCTTGATCAGCTTCCAGAACATCTGGCGCGTCATCGGCCCGCCGCGCGCGGTGACGAACAGCGCGTCGCTCGCCTGGCCGGCCAGGATCGCGCCGCGTGCCTCGCCCAGGTAGCGCTGCAGCCAGGCACGCGCCTCCTCGCCGAAGGGCACCAGGCGCTCCTTGCCGCCCTTGCCGGTGACGCGCAGGGCGCCCTCCGACATCGACAGGTGCACCGATTTCAGCGTCACCAGTTCGCTGACGCGCAGCCCGCTCGCATACATCAGCTCGAGCATGCTGCGGTCGCGCAGGCCGAGCGGCGTGGCCACGTCGGGCGCGGCCAGCAGCGCCTCGACCTGCGCCTCGCTGAGCGTCTTGGGCACACGCAGCGGCGTGCGCGCGGCGTCCAGGCGCAGCGTGGGATCGGCGGCGACGAGGTGCTCGCGCAGCGCCCAGCGGAAGTAGCGCTTGAACACCGTCAGGCGCCGGTTCGCGCTGCTCGCCTTGGTCTGCGCGTGGCGCGCCACGGCGTACGCGCGCAGGTCGGCCTCGTGCGTGTCGTCGAGCGCGCGGCCGGCCGTGCTGGCCAGCCAGCGCGCATACAGGCTCAGGTCGCGCCGGTAGGCGGCCAGCGTGTGGGCCGAGAGTCCGTCCTCGATCCAGAGCGCGTCGGCGAAGCGGTCGATCGAGGCCTCGCTGGCCCGGAGCGCGTCCAACTCACTCCAGCGTCAGCTTCTGCTGCGCGACGACCTTCTTGTACACGTCGAACTCGGCGGCGATCTGCGCCGCGAACTGCTCCGGCGTGTTGGCCACGATCAGCGAGCCGGTGTCCTCGATGCGCTTCTTGACCGCCGGGTCCTCGAGTGTCTTCTTCACCGCCGCGCTGACCTTCTCGACCACCTCCTTCGGCAGCCCCTTGGGCCCGTGGATGCCGTAGTAGGCCATGCGGTTGACGCCCTCGAGGCCGACCTCCTTGAAAGTCGGCACGTCGGGCAGCGCGGCCAGGCGCTGCGGCGCCGCGACGACGATGGCGATCAGCCGGCCGTCCTTGATGAAGGGCAGCGCCGACGGCAGGTTGTCGAAGATGATGGGCACCTGGCCGGCCACCGTGTCGTTCAGCGCCGGGCCCGCGCCGCGGTACGGGATGTGCGTCATGAAGGTGCCCGACAGGCTCTTGAACAGCTCGGTCTGCAGGTGGCCGATGCCGCCGGTGCCGGAGCTGGCGTAGCTGTACTTGCCCGGGCTCTTCTTCAGCTCGGCGAGGAAGCCCTTGTAGTCGCGCGCCGGAAAGCTCGGGTGCACCGCGATCACGTTGGGCGTGGCCGCGACGTTGATGATGGGCGTGAAGTCGGTCAGCGGGTTGTAGGGGATCTTGGCGTTGATGGCCGGGTTGGCGGCGGTGGTCGAGACCGTGGCCATGCCCAGCGTGTAGCCGTCGGGTGCCGAGCGCGCGATCTCGGTGGCACCCACCGAGCCACCGCCGCCGGCCTTGTTGTCGACGATCATCTGCTGGCCGAGCGCAGCGTTGACCTTCTCGGCCAGCACGCGCGCGACGATGTCGGTCGTGCCGCCCGGCGCGAAGGGCACGATCAGCCGCACCGGCTTGGCCGGGTAGGCCTGGGCCCAGGCGGCCGTGGTGAGCAGGGTGGACGACAGCGCGGCGAGGGCGACCAGGGTGCGGCGGTGCATGGACGGGGTCTCCTGAGTTCGGGTGAAGCCGCGAGGATAGCGGGTGGGACCCGGCGGGGCTGGCACACTCGCCCGATGCCCGACCCCTTGTTGCTGCTGCCCGACTTCATGCTGATCGTGGTCGGCTGGGCGCTGTGCCGCTTCACGCCGCTGAACCGCAGCGTCTGGGACGGCGCCGAGAAGCTCGTCTACTTCCTGCTCTTCCCGGTGCTGCTGTTCAGCTCGATCGCGCGCAACCCGCTGCAGCCCGGCGCGATGCTGCAGCTGGCCGGCAGCGGCGTGGCGGTGGTGGCGCTGGGCATCGTGCTGGCCTATGTGCTGCGCTGGGCGCCGGGCGTGGACCCGCGCCTGCACGCCTCCGGCGCGCAGGTGGCGTTCCGCTTCAACTCCTACGTGGCGCTGGCCTTGTCCGAGCGACTGGCCGGCACCGCCGGCGTGGCCTGGATCGCGCTGCTGATCGCACTGTGCGTGCCGCTGTGCAACATCGCCGCGGTGTGGCCGCTGGCGCGCCACGGTGGCCACGGCTACCTGCGCGAGCTGACCCGCAACCCGCTGATCGTCTCGACGCTGGCCGGCCTCGTGTTCAACCTGCTCGGCCTGCGCCTGCCGGAACTCGCCGCCACCACGCTCGGCCGCATCGGCGCGGCCGCGCTGCCGATCGGCCTGATGGCGGTGGGCGCGGGGCTCACCTTCGGCGGGCTGCGTGCCGCGCCGCGGCTGGCGGCCGCGCTGCTGGCGATCCGCCACGCGGTGCTGCCGCTGGCGGCGCTGCTGATCGTCACGCTGCTGGCGCTGCCGCCGGCCCAGCAGGCGGTCGTCGTGGCCTTCGCTGCGCTGCCCACCGCCTCGAGCGCCTACGTGCTGGCCGCGCGCATGGGCGGGCACGGCGGCTTCGTGGCCGGGCTGGTCACCTTGTCGACGCTGATCGGCATGGCCGGCCTGCCGCTGGCGCTGCTGGCGCTTCAGCTCTCGCGCTGAGGCGCCGCCAGCGCCCAGTCGATGTGCTCGCGCACCAGCGGGTCGGCCGCGTCGCGCGCGCCCTGCAGCGCGCAGCGAATCGCCGCGTCCTCGCCGGCGCGCAGCGCGTTGCCGAGCCCGACCGCGAGGTTGCGCCGCCAGCGCCGCCAGCCGATGCGGCGGATCGCGCTGCCCTCGGTGCGCTGCAGGAACTCGGCCCCGCTCCAGGCCCACAACGCGAGCAGCGTGGCGCCGTCCAGCGGCGCGCGGGCATCGAAGTCGGGCAGCGTGGCGCGCTGCGCGAACTTGTTCCACGGGCACACCAGCTGGCAGTCGTCGCAGCCGTAGACGCGGTTGCCGAGCGCCGGGCGCAGCTCGAGGGGGATCGGCCCGTCGTGTTCGATCGTCAGGTAGGAGATGCAGCGCCGCGCGTCGAGCCGGTACGGCGCGACGATGGCCTGCGTCGGGCAGACCGCCAGGCAGGCGCTGCACGAACCGCAATGGGCCTCGATCGGCGGCGTGAGCGGCAGCGGCAGGTCGACATAGATCTCGCCGAGGAAGAACATCGAGCCCGCCTCGCGGTGCAGCGCCAGCGTGTGCTTGCCGCGCCACGCCACGCCGCTGCGCTGTGCCAGCTCGACCTCGAGCACCGGCGCCGAGTCGGTGAACACGCGGTGGCCGAACGGGCCCACGGCCTCGGCCAGCCGGTCGGCCAGGCGCTGCAGCCGCGTGCGCAGCACCTTGTGGTAGTCGCGTCCGCGGGCGTAGAGCGAGACGGTCGCCGCCGTCGGCGTGGCCACGCGCTGCCACTCGAGCGCCTGCCAGTCCGCCGGCGTGGCGCGCGGCAGGTAGTCCATGCGCGCGCTGATCACGCGCACCGTGCCCGGAACGAGCTCGGCAGGCCGCGCGCGCTTCAGGCCATGCACGGCCATGTAGTCCATCGAGCCGTGGAAACCGTTGTGCAACCAGGCCAGCAGGCCGGCTTCGGCGGAACCGAGGTCCACGTCGGCGACTCCGATCTGTGAAAATCCCGCTGCCGCTGCCCAGTCGCGCAACTGCGCGAGCAGGGCCGGCCCGTCCAACCCGGCCAACTCGCTCATTTGACGATTCTAGGAAGCTGCACCCGGCACTGGTCCGACGAAGCCGCCTGCGCTGCCAGTGCGCAGGCGCTGGCCGCCTCGCCCGCGCTGGAGGGCGCCTATGTCGAGCTGTACGGCCCGCTCGGCGCCGGCAAGACCACCTTCGTGCGCCACCTGCTGCGAGCCCTCGGCGTGGCCGGGCGCATCAAGAGCCCGACCT
Organism: Piscinibacter defluvii; assembly: GCF_004011805.1. GTDB lineage: Bacteria > Pseudomonadota > Gammaproteobacteria > Burkholderiales > Burkholderiaceae_C > Piscinibacter > Piscinibacter defluvii. The sequence goes on along the minus strand of NZ_RCHJ01000013.1, from coordinate 118,963 downwards.
ACGCGCTGCTCGAGCCCTACGACACGCCGCGCGGCCCGGTCGCGCATTTCGACTTCTACCGCTTCGACGACCCCCAGGAATGGGAGGACGCCGGCCTGCGCGACGTGTTCGCCGGCCCGGGACTGAAGCTCGCCGAATGGCCCGAGAAGGCCCGCGCGCTGCTGCCGCCGGCCGACCTGCGCGTGCACATCGAGCCGCAGGACGACGAGTCGCGCCGCGTCACCTTCACCGCGCAGAGCGCGCGCGGGCTGGAGCTGCTGCCATGAAGCGGCGCCAGCTGTTCGGCACCCTCGCGCTGCTGCTCGGCCCGGCCCAGATCGTGCGCGGCGCGACGATCCTCGCGGTGCGCGTCTGGCCGGCCGAGGAGTACACGCGCGTGACGATCGAGTCCGACGCCGCGCTGGCCGAGAAGCATTTCCTGGCCGAGAACCCGTACCGCCTGGTGATCGACATCGACGGCCTCGAGCTCAGCCCGGCGCTGCGCGAGCTGGTCGGCAAGGTGCGGTCGGACGACCCGTTCATCCAGGGCGTGCGCGTGGGCCAGAACCAGCCACGTGTGGTGCGCCTGGTGATCGACCTGAAGCAGCCCACCGCGCCGCAGCTGTTCACGCTCGCGCCGGTGGCGGCCTACCAGCACCGCATGGTGTTCGACCTGTACCCGGTGCGCGAGCGCGACCCGCTGCTCGTGCTGATCCAGGAGAAGGAGCAGGCCGAGCGCCAGGCCGCCGAGGCGATGCGCGACGCGCTGGGCGAGTTCATCGGCAAGCTCGACAAGCCGCTGTCCACGCCGCCGCCGGCGCCGCCCGCCTCGGCCAGCACGCCGCGGCCGCCGGCGGTGGCCAGCGGCAAGGTGGACCGGCTGATCGTCGTCGCGCTCGACCCCGGCCACGGCGGCGAGGACCCGGGCGCGATCGGCCCGACCGGTCTGCGCGAGAAGGACGTGGTGCTCGCCATCGCGCTGCAGCTGCGCGAGAAGCTGCACGAGCGCCCCGGCATGCGCGTGATGCTGACGCGCGACGCGGACTTCTTCGTGCCGCTGCAGGAGCGGGTGCGCAAGGCGCGCCGCGTGCAGGCCGACCTGTTCGTCTCGATCCATGCCGACGCCTTCTTCAAGCCCGAGGCGCGCGGCGCCAGCGTGTTCGCACTCAGCGAGCGCGGCGCCTCCAGCAGCGCGGCGCGCTGGATGGCCGATCGCGAGAACGCGGCCGACATGGTGGGCGGCATCAACGTGAAGAACCGCCATGCCGACGTGATGCGCACCCTGCTGGACATGAGCACCGCCGCGCAAATCAAGGACAGCCTGAAGCTCGGCGGCGAGGTGCTGGGCCAGATCGGCCGCGTCGGCCGGCTGCACAAGCGCGAGGTCGAGCAGGCCGGCTTCGCGGTGCTGAAGGCCCCCGACATCCCGTCCATCCTGGTCGAGACCGCGTTCATCTCGAACCCCGACGAGGAAGCCAAGCTGCGCAGCCCGGCCTACCAGGCGCAGCTCGTCGACGCGCTGGCACGCGGCATCGGCCGCTACTTCGCGCGCAACCCGCCCCTGGCCCGCACCCGCACCCTGTGACCGCCATGCTGCACCCCGACGCCCGCGCGCTGCTGGACCTGATGGTCGAGAAGCGCATCCCGCCGGTCAACGAACTCAGCCCCGTCGACGCACGCGCCGCCTACCGCGACCGGCGCGGCTTCACCCAGCCCGACGCGCCGGCCGTGGCCGAGAGCCGCGACTGGCGCATCGACGGGCCGCACGGGCCGATCCCGCTGCGCCTGCTGCGGCCGCAGGGCAGCGTGCCGGGCGAGCTGCTGCCCGGCCTGGTGTACCTGCACGGCGGCGGCTGGACCATCGGCGACCTCGACACGCACGACGTGCTGTGCCGCGAACTGGCCAATCTCTCGGGTGCCGTGGTCGTGTCGGTCGACTACCGGCTCGGCCCCGAGGCGCCCTTCCCCGCCGCGGTGGACGATTCGCTGGCCGCCTACGAATGGGTGCGGCGCGAGGCCGCGTCGCTCGGCATCGACGCGCAGCGCCTGGCCGTGGGCGGCGACAGTGCGGGCGGCAACCTGGCCGCGGTGGTGTGCCTGGCACGGCGCGACGCCGGCCTCGCGCCGCCGGCCTTCCAGCTGCTGGTCTACCCGGCCACCGACCAGCGCCAGCAGGCGCCTTCGCATGCGGCGCTCGGCGAGGGCTACCTGCTGACCCGCGACTCGATGGACTACTACCGCCGGCACTACCTGCCCGACCCGGCCACCTGGACCGACTGGCGCGCCTCGCCGCTGCTGCATCCGGACCTGTCGCGCCTGCCGCCGGCCCTGGTGCTGACGGCCGGCTACGACCCGCTGCGCGACGAGGGCCTGGCCTACGCGCAGCGGCTCACGCAGGCCGGGTCGCGCTCGACGCACCTGTGCTTCGAGCGCCAGATCCACGGCTTCATCACCATGGGGCGGGTGATTGCCGAGGCGAACGATGCGGTGTGGCTGTGTGCGGCAGCGCTGCGCCACGCCCTGCAGCCCTGAACACGCGCCACACCAGCGCCGGGGCGAACAGCGTGCCCGGCGGTGCCAGCAGGTGGGCCACCGCGAGAAAGGCGCGCCCGACGGCCGGGTCGCGGCCGGCGGCCTGGAACAGGCGCGCCAGGTAGCCGTTGACCAGGCGCACCGGCAGCGGCCGTTCGCCCTCGACCGCCGGGATCGCCAGGTCCGCACCCGCGGCGGTGGTCCAGGGCGTGTCGATGATCTGCGCGGCGCGCCGCAGCACGCGCTGCTCCAGGCCCTCGCGCGCGCCGGCCAGCTCCTCGCGCAGCGCGAGCGCCTCGGCCGCCGCGACCGACATGCCCTGGCCGTAGATCGGGTTGAAGCTGCACAGCGCATCGCCGACGGCGAGCAGGCCGCGCGGCCAGCGTGCCAGGCGCTCGACGCGGCGGCGCTGGCTGTGCGGGAAGCGGTAGCCACGCGGCTCGTCGACGAAGCGACCCGCGCCCACCACCGCGGCGATCTCGGGCACGCTCGCCGCGGCACGCGCCGCGAAGCCGGCCCGGTCCAGCGGCGGCGCGTCGGCGCCGTAGCCGGCCAGCGTCACGACCCAGCGGTCCTGCTCCTGCCCGATCAGCACCGCCGGGCGCGGGTGGTCCGCGGTGGCGGTGCCGAGCACCACCTCGAGGCCGGGCAGTTCGTCGCTCCGGCGCTCGAAGTACGCGGTGGCGTAGCGGATGTCGGAGTGCACCCGCTCCTCGTCGGGCACCGGGAAGCCCAGGCCGGCCAGCCACTGCGGCAGGCGCGAGCCGCGCCCGGTGGCATCGACCACCAGCTCGGCCGGGATCTCGAACGCGGTGCCGCCGTCCTCCTCCGGCGCCACGCACAGCCCGCGCACGCGCCGGTCCGCCGCATCCCACAGCGGCCCGAGCACGCGCAGCGGTGCCAGCACGCGCACGCGCGGCAGTGCCAGCACGCGGCGCCGCACCGACCCTTCGATCACGACGCGGCCGACCGCGACGCCGCCGATGCCGCTGTCGCCCGGCGCGAAGCGCTGCCGGCCCGCGTAGAAGGCCACGTTGCGCTGCGCGTCGCCGCAGCGACCGCCCTGGGCCAGCCACTCCTCGGTGATGCCGGGGAACAGCTGCTCGAGCGCCTCGCGCCCGCGCGCCAGCAGGCCGTGGGCATGCCAGGTGTGCGGCGTCGCGCGGCGGTGTGCGTTGCCGGCCGGCAGCACCTCGCGGTCGACCAGCAGCACCTCGTCGAACTGCTCCGCCAGCACGCGCGCCGCCAGCAGCCCGGCGAGGCTCGCGCCCGCCACCACCGCCCGGCGCCCCGCCGGGGCGCGCTGCGCGGCGCGCCAGGTTCCGCCCTCGTCCATCACCATCGTCGTGCTCCCGTCGTGACCGTGAGGCCATCTACGGGCACGAGCCCGAGCCGGATGCGCCGTGGAAGCGCGGCTCAGGTCGTCGCGGCCCGGCGCGCCCTCCACGCGCCGATCAGCACCATCACGCCGGGCAGCAGGATGAAGCCCCAGATGATCTTGTCCAGGTGTTCCTTGACCCAGGGGATGTTGCCGAACAGCACGCCGGCGGTCGTCACGCCGCCCACCCACAGCAGGCCGCCGACCAGGTTGTAGAGCGTGAACTTGCTGCGTGTCATCTGCGCCACCCCGGCCACGAAGGGCACGAAGGTGCGCAGGAAGGGGAAGAAGCGCGCCAGGATGATGGTCACGCCGCCGTACTTCTCGTAGAAGGCATGCGCCTGGTCGAACGCGTGGCGGTTGAAGAAGCGCGTGTTCTCCCACTGGAACACCTTGGGCCCGACGTAGCGCCCGATGCTGTAGTTGCACTGGTCGCCGAGGATGGCGGCCGAGGCCAGCACCGCCAGCGCGAGCGGCAGGTCCATCAGCCCGGCGCCGCACAAGGTGCCGACCACGAACAGCAGCGAGTCGCCCGGCAGGAAGGGCATCACCACCACGCCGGTCTCGACGAACACGATCAGGAACAGCAGCGCGTAGACCCAGGGCCCGTAGGCGGCGACGAAGTTCGCCAGGTGCACGTCGACGTGCAGGATGAAGTCGATCAGGAAGGCGACGATGTCCATGGCGGCGGATTATCGAGGCGGCCTTCCTACAATCCCCCCCATGCCCTGGACCCGCCTCCCATGAACGCGGTGCTGTCGCGCCCCGCGCGCCGCCCGATCCGTGAACTGCCCGACGAGCTGGTGTCGCAGATCGCGGCCGGCGAGGTGGTCGAGCGTCCCGCCTCGGTGGTGCGCGAGCTGGTCGACAACGCGCTGGACGCCGGGGCGCGCGAGGTCGCCGTGCGCCTGACGGGCGGCGGCATCCGCTCGATCCTGGTCGAGGACGACGGGCTCGGCATCCCGGCCGCCGAGCTGCCGCTCGCGCTGCGGCGCCACGCCACCAGCAAGATCGCCTCGCTCGACGAACTCGAGAGCGTCGCGACCATGGGCTTTCGCGGCGAGGCGCTGGCGGCCATCGCCTCGGTGGCCGAGCTGACGATCGCCAGCCGCACCGCCGACGCCGCGCATGCGCAGCGCCTGGAGGCGCGCTCGGGCGAACTGGCGCCCGCGGCGCGGGCGGTGGGCACCAGCGTCGAGGTGCGCGAGCTGTTCTTCGCCACGCCGGCACGGCGCAAGTTCCTCAAGAGCGAGGCCACCGAGCTGGCCCATTGCATCGAGGCCGTGCGGCGCCACGCGCTGACGCGGCCGGACGTCGGCTTCGCCGTCTGGCACGAGGGCAAGCTGGTGCAGCAGTGGCGCCGCGCCGAGCCGGCCCAGCGCCTGCGCGACGTGCTCGACGACGAGTTCGTCGCCGGCAGCCGCGAGCTCACGCTCACCATCGGCCCGCTGCGCATCCACGGCCGCGCCGGCCTGCCCGAGACGGCGCGGGCCCGCGCCGACCAGCAGTACGTGTACGTCAACGGGCGTTACGTGCGCGACCGGCTGATCGCGCACGGCGTGCGCTCGGCCTACGAGGACGTGCTGCACGGTGCACGCCAGCCGAGCTACGTGCTGTTCATCGACATCGCGCCGGACCGTGTCGACGTCAACGTGCACCCGACCAAGATCGAGGTGCGCTTCCGCGATGCACGCGAGGTGCACCAGGCGGTGCGCCGCGCGGTCGAGTCGGCGCTCGGCGCCTCGCGCGCGGCCGAGGCCGGGGCGGAGGTGCCGGAAGTCCCGTCCGACACCCCCGGCCCGGCGGCAGCCTGGCGGCCGCCGGCGGCGCCGCAGCAGGCCTCGCTCGGCCTGGCGCAGGCGGCCCTGCTGTATGCGCAGGAGCCGCCGCCCGCCTGGGCGGGGCCTGCCGCACCTGCCGCGGCACCCGCCGCTGCGCCGGTCGCCGACCCCGGCGACTGGCCGCTCGGCCGGGCACTGGCGCAGCTCGGCGGGGTCTACATCCTGGCCGAGAACCGGCAGGGCCTGGTGATCGTGGACATGCACGCGGCGCACGAGCGCATCGTCTACGAGCGCCTGAAGGCCGCGCTGGCCGGCGGCGTGATCGAGGCGCAGCCGCTGCTGATCCCGGCCAGCTTCGCGGCCACGCCGCAGGAGATCGCCACCGCCGAGCAGAACGAGGCGACGCTGCGCGCCCTCGGGCTCGACGTGGCCCCGCTGTCGGCCGGCACCCTGGCGGTGCGCTCGCGCCCGGCCGCGCTGGCCGGCGGCGACGTGGTCGAGCTGGCGCGCGGCGTGCTCGCCGAGCTGGCGCAGTACGACGCGAGCAGCGTGATCCAGCGTGCGCAGCACGAGATCCTCGCCACCATGGCCTGCCACGGCGCGGTGCGCGCGAACCGGCAGCTGACACAGGCCGAGATGAATGCGCTGCTGCGCGACATGGAGGCCACCGACCGCGCCGATCAGTGCAACCACGGCCGGCCGACCTGGCGCCAACTGACGATGAAGGATCTGGACACGCTGTTCTGGCGTGGCCGCTGAACTTTCGCGGCCGGCGCCGCTCAGTGTTCCGATGCCCCGCCTGCGCTCCTGGTTCCTCGCCCCCGCCGCCGCCGTGCTCCTGGCGGCCACCCTGGCCGGCTGTTCGACGCTCGAGCTCAAGCAGCGCGAGTGGATCATCCAGCCCAACCCGGTCACCGACACCCGCAGCGGCAGCGCCGAGGGCATGCAGGACGTCTGGATCGAGCACGACTCGGCGGTCAGCGGCCAGCGCGTGAAGCTGCACGGGCTGTGGCTGCCGCAGCCGCGTGCCGACGCGCCCGTGCTGCTGTACCTGCACGGCGCGCGGCGCAACATCTGGGGCAGCACCTTCCGCATCCGCAACATGCACGAGCTGGGCTTCTCGGTGCTGGCCATCGACTACCGCGGCTTCGGCCGCAGCAGCGACGAGCTGCCCTCCGAAGCGGCAGTGGTGGAGGACGCCCGCGCCGCCTGGGACTGGCTGGCGCGCAGCGAGCCGCAGCGGCCGCGCTACGTGTTCGGGCATTCGCTCGGCGGCGCGATCGCGGTGCAGCTGGCCGGTGCGGTGGACGACGCGCGCGGGCTGATCGTCGAGGGCACCTTCACCTCGATCCCCGACGTGTTCCGCAGCCTCAAGTGGGGCTGGCTGCCGATCACGCCGCTGATCACGCAGCGCTTCGACTCGACCGAGCACATCCGCCGCGTGCGTGCCCCGGTGCTGGTGGTGCACGGCAGCGAGGACCGGCTGATCCGCCCCGAACTCGGCCGCGCGCTGTTCGAGCAGGCCGGCGTGCCCAAGCGCTTCGTGCTGGTGCAAGGCGGCACGCACTACAGCACCAACGGCGTCGGCCAGGCGCTGTACCGCGACGCGCTGCGCGAGCTGTTCGGCCTCGCGGGCAGCTGAGCGCGCCGGGCGTGGTCCAATCCGCGCATGGCCACGCTGAAACTCAAACGCCCCGCGGTCGCCCGCGGCGACCGCGCCCCGGTGCGCGGCCAGACGCCGCGGGCCCGGCCGACGCTGGCCGAGGCCCAGGCGCGGCGCGAGGCGGCCCCGCCCCGTGCGCAGCCCGCGGCGCCGCGCCCGCCGGCATCCCGCCCGCCCGCCCCCCGCCCTCCGGCGCCGGCTGCTGCGGCCGCGCATCCGCCCGGCAGCCTGCGCCTGTCCAAGCGCATGGCCGAGCTCGGCCTGGCCTCGCGCCGCGAGGCCGACGAGTGGATCGCCCACGGCTGGGTGCGGGTCGACGGCCAGGTGGTCGACCAGCTCGGCGCGCGCGTGCTGCCGTCACAGCAGGTGACGATCGACCGCCGCGCCCGCGAGCAGCAGGCCGAGCGCGTCACCGTGCTGCTGAACAAGCCGGTGGGTTACGTCAGCGGCCAGGCCGAGGACGGCTACGAGCCGGCGGTGGTGCTGGTCACGCCCGAGAACCACTGGTCCGAGGACCCGAGCGGCCGGGCCTTCCGGCGCGAGCACCTGCGCCACCTGGCGCCGGCCGGCCGGCTCGACATCGACTCGGTCGGCCTGCTGGTGCTGACGCAGGACGGCCGCATCGCGCGCCAGCTGATCGGCGCGGACAGCGAGGTCGAGAAGGAGTACCTGGTGCGCGTCGCGCCGCAGGAGGGCACGCCGCTGTCCGACGACGGCCTGCGGCTCCTGCGCCACGGCCTCGAACTCGACGGCGTGGCGCTCGCGCCGGCGCAGGTGGACTGGGTCAACGCGGACCAGCTGCGCTTCGTGCTCACCGAGGGCCGCAAGCGCCAGATCCGCCGCATGTGCGAGGCCGTGGGCCTGAAGGTGACCGGACTCAAGCGGGTGCGCATCGGGCGCGTGATGCTCGGCAACCTGCCGCCCGGGCAATGGCGCTATCTTGAGGCGGGTGAAACTTTCGACTGAGTCCGCGATGACCCTCCCTTCAACCGTGACCCGCGCCGCGCCGCTGCCGCAGGCCGCGCCGCAGGCGCCGGCGGCGGCCGCATCGATCGACGACGGCTGGATCCAGTGGATGGCCGAGAACCGGCTGCGCAACTGCACGCCCGAGTCGATGGCGCAGACCATGGCCGCGGCCGGCCACGATCCGGCCCTGGCGCTGGCGGCGATCCGCGAGCTCGAGCGCGACCCGGTGTTCCTGGCCGCGCGGCGCCACCAGCAGCTGCTGCGCAAGCTCGAGTCGGTGGTCGGCAACCTGCAGAAGATCTGGGAACTGGCGCCCGGCTACACCCACGTCGAGAAGCGCCGCATGCCCACGCGCGACGAGTTCCTCGAGCGCTACGTGGTCGGCTGCCGGCCGGTGGTGCTGACCGACGTGGCGCGCGACTGGCCGGCGCTGCAGCGCTGGTCGCCGGCCGACCTGAAGGCGCGCTTCGGCATGCACCAGGTGGAGATCCAGGCCGAACGCAACGCCGACCCGCGCTACGAGGAGAACAAGCTCGCGCTGAAGCGCCAGGTGCGCCTCTCCGACTTCGTCGACCAGGTGCTGGCCGGCGGCAGCACCAACGACTACTACCTGACCGCCAACAACGAGGTGCTGCGCCGGCCCGAGTTCGCGCCGCTGCTGGCCGACATCGGCCCGCTGCCGTCGGTGTGCGACCGCGGCCAGCTCGCCGCGCGCTCCTCGTTCTGGTTCGGCCCGGGCGGCACGGTGACGCCGCTGCACCACGACACGATCATGCTGTTCCACACCCAGATCGTCGGGCGCAAGCGCTGGCGCTTCATCTCGCCGCTGGAGTGGCCGAAGCTCTACAACTACAACAACGTGTTCAGCCCGATCGACATCGACCGGCCCGACCTGCAGCGCTTTCCCGACTTCGCCGGCGTGAAGGTGCTGGAGGTGGTGGCCGAGCCCGGCGAGACGGTGTTCCTGCCGCTGGGCTGGTGGCACCAGGTGGCCTCGCTCGACGTGAGCCTGTCCTTCTCGTACTCCAACCTGGCGCTGCCGAACCACTACCTCTACACCAACCCCGAGATCACGAACTGGACCTGAAGGCGCGCCGCGCAGGCTGCGCGGGCGGCGCCCGTATGATCCGCGCATGCCTTCCAGGAAGCCCCCCGGCGGCGCCACCGTCCGAGCGGCCGGGGCGCTGGCCAGCAGCGAGATCGGCGAACCCGCCGCACGGGTGCTGCGCCGCTTCCGCATCGTCTTCAACGCGGTCAAGACGCACTTCCAGCAGGTCGAGAAGCTCGCCGGCGTCGGCGGGGCGCAGCTCTGGGCGCTGAGCGTGGTGCGGGCCCATCCGGGCATCGGCATCGGCGACCTGGCGCGCTCGATGGACGTGCACCAGTCCACTGCCAGCAACCTGGTGCGCACGCTGGTCGAGCGGGGTCTCGTCGCCACTATGCGTGACGGCATCGACCGCCGCGCGGTGCAGCTGCAGCTGCTGCCGGCCGGACGGGCGGTGCTGCGCCGCGCGCCGGGCCCGTTCGCCGGCGTGCTGCCGCAGGCGCTGGGACGGCTCGACGCCGCCACGCTGGCACGCCTGGACGAGGACCTCGCCGCGCTGATCGCCGTGCTGGACGTCGACCGGCGCTCGCCCAACATCCCGCTGGGCCGCTAGGGGCGCGAACGCACCACCCGCAGCGGCAGCGGCGGCGCCTGGCCGCTGCGGTCGGCCCCGGCGTACACGGTGAGGTGCGGGAACGGGATCTCGATGCCGGCCGCATCGAAGGCCGCCTTGAGCCGGCGCAGGTACTCACGGCGCACGCCCCACTGCTGCAGCGGCGCCACCCGGAAGCGGCAGCGCAGCACGACCGCGGAGTCGTCCCAGCGCTCGACACCGGCGACCTCGAGCTCGGACAGGATGGCCGGTCCCAGCTGCGGGTCTGCACGCAGCGCCGCGCCGACCGCCTTCATCTCGGCGATCACCTGATCGACGTCCTCGCGGTAGGCCACGCCCACGTCCACCACCGCCTGCGCGAAGTCGCGGCCCATGTTCGTGACGGTGCTGATCAGGCCGTTGGGCACGAAATGCACATTGCCGTGGTAGTCGCGCAGCCGCACATGGCGCAGCGTGATGTCCTCGACGACGCCGGTCAGCTCCGCCACCGTCACCACGTCGCCGGTGCGGATCTGGTCCTCGAGCAGAAGGAAGAAGCCGGTGAAGTAGTCCTTCACCAGGCTCTGCGCGCCGAAGCCGATCGCCAGGCCCACCACGCCGGCGGCGCCGAGGATGGGCGCCAGCGTGACGCCGAGTTCGGCCATCACCAGCATGAACGCGATCGCGCCGACCACCAGCGCGACCAGGTAACGCACCACGCGTCCCAGCGTCTCGGCGCGGCGCGCCGTGTCGGCGCCGCCGAGGCGCTCGGCCACACGCACGCGCACCAGGCGCACGAGGCGCTGCAGCAGCACGATGGCCAGCCACGCGCCGAGCACGATGCCGACGATGCGCAGCCCCGCCGCGGCAGGCGCGCCCCAGCGGGACCAGTCGAGATCGGCGAGGCGCTGCAGCAGGTCGTTCATGGCAGTCGTCGTGGGGTGATTTCCGGAAGGGTATGTCGCCGATGTTATATTTGGACAAATCCACATCGGCGTCGGGGCACCTTCGCGGCCCCCGTCCGACTCCGATGCGCCGGCCCCGCTGCGTCGGGGTGGCGTCTGGCTTCGCCCACCTTCGGGTGCCCCTGCTCCCGCCCCGGGAGCGTCCACACTGAGGAGTCGCCATGGCCATGGTCAGACAGGTCCACAACATCAGCTTCCCGATCTCCGAGCCCGGTGCGCTCGCGCAGGACGAGGCCTACTTCCTGCTCAAGGAGGACGGGCGCGAACTGCGCCTGCGCTTCCACGACTACGACGCGATCTACGATCGCCCGGGCCTGTACGAGCAGCTCTTCTACCAGCGCCTGCGCTGCGCCTCGCCGCGCAAGGCGCGCGACCTGCTCGCCAAGGTGCTGCAGGAGAACCGCATCGAGCTCAGCGAGCTGCGCGTGCTCGACCTCGGCGCGGGCAACGGCATGGTCGGCGAGCTGCTGGATGCGGCGCGCGTGATCGGCGTGGACATCTCCGAGAGCGCGCGCCAGGCCTGCGAGCGCGACCGGCCCGACGCCTACGACGCCTACTACGTGACCGACATGAGCCGGCTGCAGGAGCCGCTGGCCGGCGAGATGAAGAGCTGGCAGCTCGACCTGCTCACCTGCATCGCGGCGCTGGGCTTCGGCGACATCCCGGTGCGCGCCTTCGCCAACGCGTTCAACCTGATCCGCAACGACGGCTGGGTGGTGTTCAACATCAAGGAGACCTTCCTGCAGGAAGGCGACCGCACCGGCTTCTCGATGCTGGTCAAGCACCTGCTGGTCAGCGACACGCTGGAGGTGCACCACCTGGAGCGCTACCGCCACCGCATCTCGATCGACGGCCGTGCGCTCTTCTACTACGTGCTGGTCGGACGCAAGCATGCCGACATCCCGGCCGGCGTGATGAGCAGCCTCGGGCACGATTGAGCATGCGCCGGTTGCTCGTCGCCGCGGGGCTGGCGCTCGCCGCGCTGCGCACCGCCGCCTGCGAGGTGGAGCATCCGGTCGTGTTCGCCGGGCTGGACTGGGATTCGAACGCCTTCCACACCGCCGTCGCGCAGCGCATCGTGCGCGACGGCTACGGCTGCCGGGTCGACCTGGTGCCCGGCTCGACCATCCCGCTGCACAACGGCATGGCACGTGGCGACATCCACGTGATGATGGAGGTCTGGAAGTCCAACACGCCGCCGAGCTGGACCCGGGGCGTGGCCGAGGGCAAGCTGGTCGAACTCGGCGTCAACTTCCCGGATGCGACGCAGGGCTGGTTCGTGCCGCGCTACCTCGTCGAAGGCCCGAAGGCGGCCGCGCCGGGACTGCGCTCGGTGCGCGACCTGCCGCGCTACAAGGCCCTGTTCCGCGACCCGGAGGAGCCGGGCAAGGGCCGCTTCCTGAACTGCATCGCCGGCTGGCAGTGCGAGCTGACCAACACCAAGAAGCTGCATGCCTACGGCCTGGACCGCGACTTCACCAACGTCCGCCCGGGCACCGGCGCGGCGCTCGACGCGGCGATCCTGTCGGCACTGAAACGGCACCGCCCGGTGCTCTTCTACTACTGGGGCCCGACCTGGCTGCTCGGCCAGATCGGCCGTGAGGTGGTGATGCTCGAGGAGCCCGCGTACGACCCGGCGCGCTGGGACGCGCTGATGGCGCTGAAGGACCCGGCCCAGGCACGCGACGCGACCGCCTACCCGGTGGTCGAGGTGCTGGTCGGGGCAAACAGGGCCTTCGCCGAGCGCGCCCCGTCGCTGGCCGCCTTCCTGGCACGCTACCGCACCAGCGCCGCACTCGTCTCCGAGGCGCTGGCCTACCTGCAGCGCACCCGCGGCAGCGTCGACGACGCGGCGCGCCACTTCCTGCGCACGCACCCGGAGGTCTGGACGGCCTGGGTGCCGGCCGACGTGGCGGCGCGGGTGAAGAGCGCGCTGTGACGGACCCGCCCGCCACTGCCGCGCTCTTCCCGGACTGGCAGCCGGTCGTGCGCGACGGCGCCAACGCCGCGGTCGATGCGCTGGTGCTGCACCACGGCGACCGGCTCGAGGCCGCGGCCGACGGCCTGCTCGCCCTGCTGGTCACGTTCGAGCAGGCCCTGCGTGCGGTGCATCCCTGGCTGCTCATCGTCCTGGTGGCCGGGCTCGCGCTGGCCGCCAGCCGGCAGTGGACCGTGGCGCTGATCGGTGCGGGCGGGCTGTGGCTGGTCGGTGCGCTCGGCCAGTGGGAGCAGGCGATGCAGTCGCTTGCGCTGGTGCTGGTGTCGGTGGCGATCTGCCTGCTGCTGGGCCTGCCGCTGGGCATCGCCAGCGGCCGCTCGCGCTGGGTGCGGCGCGCGCTGGCACCGTTGCTCGACCTGATGCAGACCATCCCGAGCTTCGTCTACCTGATCCCGGCGGCGATGCTGTTCGGCCTGGGCAAGGTGCCGGCCATCCTGGCCACGGTGGTGTACGCGCTGCCGCCGCTGGTGCGGCTGACCGACCTCGGCCTGCGCCAGGTCGGCGGCGAGGCGGTCGAGGCGGCACGCGCCTTCGGTGCGACCCGCTGGCAGCTGCTCGCCAAGGTGCAGATCCCGCTGTCGCTGCCGTCCATCCTGCAGGGCGTCAACCAGTGCACGATGATGGCGCTGGCGATGGTGGTGATCGCCTCGATGATCGGCGCACGTGGCGTCGGCGAGACGGTCCTGGTGGGCCTGCAGCGCAACGACCCGGGCACCGGCCTGGTCGGCGGGCTGGTGATCGTGATCCTGGCCATCGTGCTCGACCGGCTGCTGCAGGCCGCCGGGCGCCGCCTGCAGCCCTGAGAAGGTGTACCGGTGGCGCTGATCGAGGTCCGCGGGCTCACGACGCTGTTCGGGCCGCGTCCGCAGGCCGGCCTGGCGCTGTGGCGCCAGGGCCTGGACAAGGCGGCGCTGCTCGCGCACGGCCATGTGCTGGCGCTGCAGAGCGTCTCGCTGGACATCCAGCCCGGCGAGATCTTCGTGATCATGGGCCTGTCCGGCTCGGGCAAGTCGACGCTGGTGCGCCACCTCAACGGGCTGCAGCGGCCCACGGCCGGCCAGGTCTGGATCGGCGAGGACGAGCTCACCGTGCTGCCCTCGCGCCGCCTGAACGCGCTGCGCCGCCAGCGCCTGGCGATGGTGTTCCAGCGCTTCGGCCTGCTGGCCCACCGCAGCGTGCTCGACAACGTCGCCTTCGGCCTGGAGCTGCGCGGCGTCGCGGCGCGCGAGCGCGAGGCGCGGGCGCGGCACTGGATCGAGCGGGTCGGCCTGCAGGGCTGGGAGGCGCATCGGCCGGCGCAACTGTCCGGCGGCATGCAGCAGCGCGTCGGCCTCGCGCGTGCGCTGTGCAGCGACACCGACATCATCCTGATGGACGAGGCCTTCTCGGCCCTCGACCCGCTGATCCGCTCGCAGCTGCAGGGCGAGCTGCTGTCGCTGCAGGCCGAACTCGGCCGCACCATCGTCTTCATCACGCACGACCTGGACGAGGCGCTGCGCATCGGCAGCCGGGTGGCGATCCTGCGCGATGGCGCGGTGCTGCAGGTCGGCACGCCGCGCGAGCTGCTGCTGCAGCCCACCGACGCGCACGTGGCCGCCTTCGTGGCCGACGTCAACCGGGCACGCGCGCTGCGTGTCGACAGCGCGCTCGCGCCCTGGCCGGCCGGCCAGCCGGCCCCGGCGCCCGAGCGCGCGGTCGACGCCGACGCGACGCTCGAGCAGGTGCTGCCGCGCCTGGTCGGGCGCCAGGCACCGCTGGCGGTGCGCCGCGGCGGCGCCGTGGTCGGCCAGGTGGCGCTCGACGAAGTGCGCGCCCTGCTCGTGCCGCCCGAGTGAGCCGCACCGACACCGCCTCGCTGCAGGGCCTGCGCGTGCCGCTGGCCGCGCTGCTCGGCGGCGTGGCGCTGCTGGTGGTCGGGGTCGGCCTGCTGTTCTCGACGCTCGGCCTGCGTGCCGGCCTGGAGGGTTTCCCGACCGTCGTGACCGGGCTGGTGACCTCGGCCTACTTCGCCGGCTTCGTGCTCGGCACGCGAATCTGCCCGCTGCTGATCCGCCGCGTCGGCCATGTGCGTGCCTTCGCGGCACTCGCCTCGCTCGCCTCGACCATGCCGATCCTGCACGTGCTGTGGGTGGCGCCGGCCTGGTGGGCGCTGCTGCGCGGCCTCACCGGGGTCTGCCTGGTCGGCCTGTACATCGTGGTCGAGAGCTGGCTCAACGTGCTGGCAGCGCCGGCCCAGCGCGGCCGCGTGTTCTCGCTCTACCTGGCCGTCAGCGGGCTGGCGATGGCGCTCGGCCAGGGCCTGCTGCTGGTGGGCGACCGGCTCGGCTTCGTGCCCTTCGCCCTGGTGTCGGTGCTGCTGTCCTTCGCGCTGCTGCCGCTCACGCTGACGCCGGTGGTCGAGCCCGAGCCGCTGCCCGCGCCTCGGCTCGGGCTGCGCGCGCTGTACCGGCTGTCGCCGCTGGGGCTGGCCGGTGCGTTCGGCTCGGGCGCCCTGGCCGGCGCGCTGTACGGCCTCGGTGCGGTGTTCGTGCAGCGCCTGGGCTACGGCGACGCGGCCGCGGCCGGGTTCATGGCCTCGGCGATCCTCGGCGGCGCCTTGTTCCAGTGGCCGATCGGCCAGTGGTCGGACCGCCACGACCGCCGTGTCGTGCTGCTCGCGTCGGCCGTCGGCATAGCGCTGCTGGCAGGCGCGGGCTTCGTGCTGGTTCGCCTGTGGCCGTCAGCGCTGGTGCCGCTCGGATTTGCGATCGGGGCGCTGCTGTTCGCGCTGTACGGACTCTCGGCAGCGCATGTCAACGACCTGGTCGAGCCGGCGCGTGCCCTCGAGACCAGCGGCGGGCTGCTGCTGGTGCACGGCGCCGGCGCAGCGCTCGGGCCGACGCTGGCCGGCGCGCTGATGGCCGCGCTCGGGCCCGGCAGCCTGCTGCTCTACTTCGCTGGCGTCGCGGCGCTGCTGGCAGCCTACACGCTGCAGCGCATGCGCGCCGCGCCCGCAGTGCCGGCGCAAGACAAGACCGGCTTCGTGCCGATGGGCGACGTGGGCCCGGCCGCACTGCACCTGGACCCGCGCATCTCCCGCTTTCCGGACGAGCGGACCTGAGCCGGGGCTAGGGCGACTGCAGCCGTGCGAGCAGGTCCGCCGCCGCCCGTGCCCACGGGCCGCCGGCGGCGCGCCGCTCGGCCTCGCGGGCCGCGGCCAGGGCCTCGCTCGGCCGGCCCAGCTCGGACAAGGTGCTGGCGAGGTTCAGCCAGGCCGGGGCGCTGTCTGGATGGGCCTGCGCGGCGGCCTCGAATGCGGCCGCGGCGGCGGCCCGGTCGCCGGCCGCGTGCAGCGCGTTGCCCAGGCCGATCTGCAGGCTCAGGCGCCCCGGGTGGCGAGCCAGCGCGCTGCGGTAGACCGGCACCGCCACGGCCGGCGCCGCGCTGCGCTCGACGCCGACCGCGGCCTCGACGACGGCGTCCTCGGTGGCGGTGCTCGGCCAGTCGCCCGGGCGCGTCGCGACGAAGGCCCAGGCGCCGGCACGCACCCAGGTGCGCTCGAAGACCGAGAGCGAGAACACGGCGCGCTCGGTCCTGCCCGAGCGCAGCAGCATCTCGCCGCGCGCGAGGTCGTAGCCCACCGGCACGGCGTAGTGCCAGACCGGCGCCCAGCCGAGCCCGAGGTTGAGCAGCACCACCGGCGCATGGCCGGCCTGCAGTTCGCGCAGCAGCGCCTCCAGCGTGCCGGGCAGCCGGGTGGCCACCGCGCCCTGGCGCCGCGCGCCGGCGATCATCTCGATCTGCAAGGTGCCGGCGCGCGCGGGCAGGAACACCTGTTCGCCCAGCAGCGCCGGATCGGCCGGCAGGCCGAGCGCCGCCAGCACCGTGGCCAGCGCAGCCGGGCCGCAGTGGTAGG
This sequence comes from Piscinibacter defluvii, assembly GCF_004011805.1. Taxonomy (GTDB): domain Bacteria; phylum Pseudomonadota; class Gammaproteobacteria; order Burkholderiales; family Burkholderiaceae_C; genus Piscinibacter; species Piscinibacter defluvii. The sequence goes on along the minus strand of NZ_RCHJ01000013.1, from coordinate 102,168 downwards.
CGGTCTGCGCGAAGAACGGCGTGGCCGTCAGCTCGACGCGCGGCGCCAGCCCGGCCGGCGGCGCCTGCGTCAGGGCATCGGTCTGCACGGCGGCGCAGCCGCCCAGCCCGGACAGTGCCGCGCCGGCCAGCAGCGCGCGGCGGCGCATCGGCGCGTCAGCGGATCGAGCGGGTGAAGGGGAAGACCTTGGTGAAGCCGAGGATGTCGGTGATCAGCAGCAGCAGGAAGATGAACACGATCGTGCCCAGCACGTCGGAGGCACCGGCCGGCGCGGTGTCCAGCGTGTGCGCCAGGTGCTCGACCTCGGCATCGGTCAGCGCGGCGATGCGGGCCTGCGCCTGCGCCAGGTCGACCCCACGCTCCTGCAGCGCGGCGGCCACGTCGGCGCGGTTCAGCAGCTGGCTGACGCGCTCGCGCTGTGCGGCGGCGCTCAGCACGCCCTCGGCCGCGGCCACCTGCTCGGTGCCCACCAACGTGGCCTGCGCGCTGTGCACGAAGCCGGCGAAGCTGAGGCTGGCGGCGACGATGCGGGTGGTCCAACGGATGCTGTTCTTCATGGGGTCCTCGCGACGGTGGGAAGCGGTGCGCGGATCGTACTCATCCGCGGTGCACGGCCGTCACCGATTGCAACCGCGCGGCCCTGCTACGCTCGCAGCATGTCGTCTCCCGCTCCGGCACGCCAGGGCATGACCCCGGCCGTCGTGGTGCTGCTGCTCACGCTGCTGCTGGGCATTCAGCCCATCGCCACCGACCTCTACCTGCCCGCGCTGCCGACGCTGCAGCGCGAACTCGGCGCCTCGATCGGCGCAACGCAGCTGACGCTGTCGGTGCTGATCATCTGCTTCGGCCTCGCGCAGCTGGTGTGCGGCCCGCTGGCCGACCGCTTCGGCCGCCGCCCGGTGCTGCTCGCCGGCCTGGCGCTGTTCACGCTCGCCAGCGTCGGCTGCGCGCTCTCGCGCAGCATCGAGGCGCTGATCGCCGCGCGTGCGCTGCAGGGCGCGGCGATGGCCGCGGCAGTGACCTGCGGCCGCTCGATCGTGCGCGACCTGTACGCGCCGCAGGAAGGCGCGCGCGTGATGTCCAAGGCGCTCAGCGGCCTGGGCGTGATCGCGATGGCCAGCCCGCTGGTCGGCGGCTTCGTGGTGCAGGCCTTCGACTGGCATGCCACGCTGGCCGTGGTCGCTGCCTTCGGCGCCGCCTCGCTGGCGCTGGTGGCCTGGCGCTACGAGGAGACCGTGCCGCAGCGCAACCCGCTCGCCACCCGGCCCTGGGCGCTGCTGCGCAACTGGGCCGTGGTGGCGGCCCACCCGAGCTTCCGCGCCTGGACGCTGCTGTCGGGCTTCGCCTACGGCGGGCTGTTCTTCCTGCTGGCCGGCTCGTCCTTCGTCTACATCGAGGTGCTGGGCACCTCGCGCGTGGCCTACGGCGCGATCATGCTCAGCCAGTCGGCCACCTACCTGGCCGGCACCTTCTGGTGCCGCCGCCTGCTGGCACGCCACGGGCTGCGCGGCGCGGTGCGGCGCGGCGCGCTGTTCAGCCTGGCCGGCGGCGTGGCGATGGCCGGCTTCGCGCTGGCCGGGGTGCACACGGTGTGGGCGGTGCTGCTGCCCTCGTGGCTGTTCATGATCGGCCATGGCGTGCACCAGCCCTGCGGCCAGGCCGGCGCGGTCGGCCCCTTCCCCGACAAGGCCGGCACCGCGGCCTCGCTGTCGGGCTTCTGGATGATGCTGGTGGCCTTCGGCGTCGGCCAGATCCTGGGCGCGACGATGAACGGCACGGTGTTCCCGATGGCCCTGGGCCTGGCGGCCTGCGCGCTGCTGGTCACCGGCATTGCCTGGACGCTGGTGCAGCGCCACGGCGACCCGGTGGCCGAACACCTGGCCGCGCGGCCGGCATGAGGCGCCCGGGCTGCCTTTGCCTGGCCGGGCCGACGGCTGCCGGCAAGACCGCCGCCGCGCTGGCCATCGCGCAGGTGCTGCCGGTGGAGATCGTCAGCGTCGACTCGGCGCTGGTCTACCGCGGCATGGACATCGGCACCGCCAAGCCCAGCGCGGCCGAACGCGCGCAGGTGCCGCACCACCTGATCGACATCCTCGATCCGGCCGAGGCCTATTCCGCCGCGCGCTTCGTCGCCGAGGCGCAGGCGCTGGTCGAGGGGATCCGTGCGCGCGGCCGCCTGCCGCTGCTGGTGGGCGGCACCATGCTCTACTTCAAGGCACTGTTCGACGGACTGGATGTGATGCCCGCGGCCGATCCGGCCGTGCGCGCCGCGCTCGACGCGCAAGCCGCCGAACGCGGCTGGCCGGCGTTGCACGCCGAACTGGCGCGCGTCGACCCGGCCACGGCGGCGCGCCTGCCGCCCACCGACGCGCAGCGCATCCAGCGCGCGCTGGAGGTGTTCCGCCAGACCGGCCGGCCGATCTCGGCGTTCCAGCGCGGTACGCGCCCGGCGCATCCGCTGCCGCCGCTGCTCTCGCTCGAGCCTGGCTCGCGCGCCTGGCTGCACGAGCGCATCGGGCAGCGCTTCGACACGATGCTGCGCGCCGGCCTGGTCGACGAGGTGGCCGCGCTGCGCGCGCGCGGCGACCTGCACCCCGGCCTGCCGTCGATGCGCTGCGTCGGCTACCGCCAGGCCTGGGAGGCGCTCGAGGCGGACAACCTGGCCGCGCTGCCCGAACGCGGCCGCGCCGCGACGCGCCAGCTCGCCAAGCGCCAGCTCACCTGGCTGCGCGCCATGCCGCAGCGCGAGACCGTCGCCGCCGATGCGCCCGATGCGATCGCACGCGTGGTGGATGCAGCCCGGCGCCACGCGGAGGCCCTGACCCATGCTTGAGCTGCGCGGTCTGGCCAAGCGCTACGCCGGCGTGCCGGTGTTCGAGGGCGTGGACCTCGACCTCGCCGCCGGCGAGTTCGTCGCGGTGGTCGGCGAGTCGGGCGTCGGCAAGTCGACGCTGCTCAACGGCATCGCCGCGCTCGATACGCTCGATGCCGGCACGGTGCGGCTCGACGGCGAGCCCATGCTCGGCCTGCCCGAAGCGCGCCACGCCCTGCGCCGGCGTGCCGAACTGGGCTTCGTGTTCCAGGCCTTCCACGTGCTGCCGCACCTGAGCGTGGCGCAGAACGTCGCGCTGCCCCTGTTGCTGCTGCAGTGCCCCGACGACGCGCAGGTCGAGACCATGCTCGCCGAGGTCGGCCTGGCCGGGCTGGGCACGCGCCTGCCCGAGACGCTGTCGGGCGGCCAGCTGCAGCGCGTGGCGATCGCCCGTGCGCTGGTGCATCGCCCCAAACTGATCCTGGCCGACGAGCCGACCGGCAACCTCGACCCCGGCAATGCGGAGCGCGTGCTGGAACTGCTCGCGCAGCGCGTGCGCGAACACCGCACGGCCTGCCTGCTGGTGACGCACTCGCTGGCGGCCGCCGCACGGGCCGACCGTGTGATGGAGTTGCGCCGCAACGGCCTGGTCGCGCGCCCCGACCTGCGCCCTTGACGCGCCGCAACCGGCAGCGACTGAGGGCTGCCTACAGTCCGGCGCTTCGCGTCAGGAGCTCACATGCCGATCCCGCTCTACAACCGTGACGGGCACCAGTGCCTGATGTTCACCGACCTCTGCCAGGAGGGCGGCGACGTGGTGCAGTCGAACCAGTTCCTGATCGTCGATGGCGACACCGGTGCACTGATCGACCCGGGCGGCAACCTCGCCTATGGCGAGCTCTACCTCGCGATGACGCGGCACTTCGCGCCGGCGCAGCTCAGCGCGATCCTCGCCTCGCACGCCGACCCGGACATCATCGCGGGGCTGGACCGCTGGATGACCGCCACCAGCAGCGCGAAGCTCTACATCTCGCGCATCTGGGAGCGCTTCGTGCCGCACTTCTGCAAGGCCGGCAAGACGGCCGGGCGCATCGTCGGCATCCCGGACGCGGGGCAGCGCATTTATATCGGCCGAAGCGAACTCATCGCATTGCCAGCGCATTTCATGCATTCGGAAGGCAACTTTCAGTTCTACGACCCGGTCAGCCGCATCTTGTTCTCGGGCGATCTCGGCGCCTCGATGACGGGCGGGCTGGAGGCCCAGCAGCCGGTCGGTTCGCTGGCCGCGCAGTTGCCCAAGATGGAGGCGTTCCACCGCCGCTACATGGTGTCGAACAAGGTGCTGCGCCTGTGGGCGCGCATGGTGCGCACGCTGGACATCGCGATGATCGTGCCGCAGCACGGCGCGCCGCTGAAGGGGCGTGCGGTGGCCGAATTCATCGACTGGGTCGAGGGCCTGCCCTGCGGCGTGGACCTGCTGAACGAACGCGATTACGCGGTGCCGGCCTAGACCAGGTCGGGGCGAACCCCGATACGCCCGCGACAGCGAGGGACTGCATCGGACACTCATGGGGTCCCCATCCGGCCAACGTGAAGGGTGATGGCGCGAGAGCGGCCTGCTGCGTCGTATCGTCGTGCCCCGAAACAAGCCGCCACCGCATTGAAAGGCCGGGGCACGCGTCGCCGGTTGGGTGGCGAGCGGACGAACCGGACGGCAGTCGGCGGTGGGATCTCTCTCAGCGTCGCCGAACCCATCGTGGACATCGAAACCCAACCCGACCCGGCCGCGCTGCGGCGCAGCCACCGTGCCACCATCGCCGACGCCGAACCGATCCTCGTGCGCCAGCTGGTCGGCGAGTTCACCCGACGCGACATGGACGCCGCCGCGCTGGTCCGCGGCCTCGGCTTCGGACTCGAGGACCTCACCGCGTTCGAGTTCCGCGTCTCGTATGCGCAGACCTCGCGCCTGATCCGCCGCGCCACGCTGCTGCTGCCGCAGCAGCAGCTCGGGCTGCTGCTGGCGCGGGCCTCCAGCCTCGCGTCCTGGGGCCTGGGCCTGATCGGGCTGATGGCCAGTGCCGACACGGTCGACATGCTCGATCTGGCGACCGAGTACCTGCGCTCGACCGACCACTTCGTCTCGCTGCATCGCAGCGATGGCGAGGGCGGGATCGAGCTGATCGCCGAACCGCGCTTCCCGGACCCGGACGTCTCCGCCGTGCTGGTGGAGAACGCCTTCGCCGCGCTGGTGCGGCTGAGCCGCTTCGTCGCCGGGCCGAACTTCGCGCCGCTGTCGGTCGGCTTCGGCTGCGCCGCACCGCCGGCGGCCGCGGCGCTGGAGGAGTACTTCCGCTGCCCGGTGCAGTTCGGTCAGGGGCAGAACCGGATCGTCTTCCCCGCCGCGCCGCAGCCGATCGCCAGCGCCGACCTGCTCACGGCGCAGCTGTGCCGGCAACTGCTGGCGCAGCGCCAGCGCGGCGAGCGTGCCGCCTCCGAACTCGAGGAGGCGATCGTGCGCGCGCTGCGTGCCGACCTGCGTCGGCCGCCGCCGGTCAAGTCCATCGCGCAGTCGGTCAACCTGAGCGAACGCACGCTGCGCCGGCGCCTGCAGCAGTCGGGCCTGAGCTACGCGGCGCTGCTGGACAACGAGCGCATGCGCCGCGCCGTCGCGCTGCTGGCCGAGTCCGAGCGCTCGCTGGTGGAGGTGGCCGAGCAGTCCGGCTTCACCGACACGCGCAGCCTGCGCCGCGCCATCAAGCGCTGGACCGGGCGCACGCCGACGCAGGTGCGGCGCGGCGAGGGCTGAGCCCGGGCATCGCCTTGGGCGCCGGCGCCACAATGCGCCGGTGACCTCGCCCCTGCGCTCGCTGCTGCGCCACGTCTCGTGGCGCCAGGTGATGCACGAGCCGATGCGCCATGCCGTGGTGGTGCTGGCGGTCGCGCTCGGCGTCGCACTTGCCTTCTCGGTGCACCTGATCAACCAGTCCGCGCTCGACGAGTTCAGCGGCGCGGTGCGCCAGGTCAACGGCCAGCCCGACTTCGAGCTGCGTGCGCAGCGCGACGGCTTCGACGAGGCGCTGCTCGAGCGGGTGGCCGCGCATCCGCAGGTGGCGCTGGCCAGCCCGGTGGTCGAGCTCAGCACCCAGGCGCTGGCCGCAGACGGCCCGCCCGTCGCGCTGCGCGTGATCGGCCTGGACGCGCTGGTGGCCGCGCCGCTGACGCCGGCGCTGATGCCGCGCCCGCGCGAGGGCGAGGACCGGCTCGCGCTGGTCGACCCCACGGCCGTCTACCTCAACCCGGCCGCGGCGCAGAAGCTCGGCGAGCACGCACCGCTGCGCCTGCGGCACGGCGCGCAGCAGGTGCTGCTGACGCCGCGCGGCCAGGTGCTGGTCGACGGCCCGCCGCTGGCGGTGATGGACATCGCCGGCGCGCAGGCCGGCTTCGGCTGGCTCGGCCGGCTCAGCCGCATCGACGTGCGCCTGGTGCCCGGCGCCGACCGCGCGCGCGTGCTGCAGGAGCTCGCGCTGCCGCCCGCGCTGCGCGCCGCCGCGCCGGACGAATCGGCGCAGCGCGTCTCCAACCTGTCGCGCGCCTACCGCGTCAACCTGAGCGTGCTGTCGCTGGTGGCGCTGTTCACCGGTGCCTTCCTGGTGTTCTCGATCCTGTCGCTGTCGATCGCCCGGCGCGCACCGCAGCTCGCGCTGCTGGGCGTGCTCGGCCTCGGCGCACGCGAGCGCCTGGTGCTGGTGCTGGCCGAGTCGGCGCTGCTCGGGCTGGCGGGCAGCCTGCTCGGGCTGGCACTCGGCACCGCGCTGGCCCAGCTCGCGCTGCGCCTGCTGGCCGGCGACCTGGGCGGGGCCTACTTCCCCGGCGTGCAGCCGCGCCTGCAGTTCGGCCTCGGCGCCGCGGCGCTGTACGGCGCCCTCGGCCTGGCGGTGGCCGTGGCCGGCGGCTGGCTGCCGGCCCGGCAGGCGCAGCGCCTCGCGCCGGCGCGCGTGCTCAAGGGCCTGGGCGAACGCGACAGCGGTGGCCGCCATGCCTGGGCCGGCCCGGCGCTGCTGGCCCTCGGCGCAGGGCTGAGCCTGCTGCCGCCCTGGGGCGGCATCCCCCTGGCGGCCTACCTGGCGGTGGCCTGCCTGCTGCTCGGCGGCATCGCCTGCGTGCCGGCCGGCGTCGGGCTGCTGCTGGGCGGCATCGCGCCGACCCGGCGGCCGCTCTGGCTGCTGGCGGTGGAGCGTGCCCGCCACCTGCGCCGCAGCGCGACGATCGCGGTGGCCGGCGTGGTGGCGAGCCTGGCGCTCGCGGTGGCGTTGACGGTGATGGTGGCGAGCTTCCGCGACGCGGTCGACCGCTGGCTCGAGCAGGTGCTGCCGGCCGACCTGTACGCGCGCAGCGCGACCACCTTGTCGGTGGTCGACACGGTGTTCATCGAGCCGGCGCTGCTTGACGCGGTGGCACGGCTGCCCGGCGTGGCGCGTGTCGAGGGCCAGCGCACGGTCGGCGTGCAGCTCGACCCGCGCCGGCCCGACGTGCTGGTGCTGGCGCGCCCGCTGGGCGCGCCCGAGCAGCGCCTGCCGATGCTCGGCGGCCTGCTGCCGGCGCCGGCCGGCCAGCTGGCGGTGTATGCCAGCGAGCCGCTGGCCCAGCTCTACGGCCTGCGTGCCGGGCAGACGCTGGAGCTGCCGCTGCCCGACGGCCGGCGCGTGCCGACCTTCGTGCGCGGCGTGTGGCGCGACTACGCCCGACAGCACGGCGCGCTGGCGATCGACACGCCCGACTGGCAGCGACTCACCGGCGACCGGCGCGTGAACGACCTGGCGCTGTGGCTCGCGCCCGGCGCCGACGCGCCAGCCGTGCAGGCGGCGATCCGCACGCTGGCGGGAGCGCAGACGCCGCTCGAGTTCTCGGCGCCGGGCGAGATCCGCGCGCTCTCGCTGCGCATCTTCGACCGCAGCTTCGCCGTCACCTACTGGCTGCAGGCGGTGGCCATCGCGATCGGCCTGGCCGGCATCGCCGCCAGCTTCTCGGCCCAGGTGCTGGCACGGCGGCGCGAGTTCGGCCTGCTCGCGCACCTCGGGCTGACCCGCGGCCAGGTGCTCGCCGTGGTGGCCGGCGAAGGCGCGGTGTGGAGCGCCACCGGCGTGGCGCTCGGGCTGCTGCTGGGCATCGCCGTGGCGGCGGTGCTGGTGCACGTGGTGAACCCGCAGAGCTTCCACTGGACCATGGAGCTGCTGCTGCCCGCCGGGCGCCTGGCGGCGCTGTGCGGCGCGATGTTCGCTGCCGGCACGCTGACCGCCTGGTGGGCCGGCCGCGCCGCCGCCTCGCGCAGCGCCGTGCTGGCCGTCAAGGACGACTGGTGACGAGCGGGAAGCGGTTCGGGTAGTCGGTGATGATGCCGCTCACGCCGGCCTCGGCCAGCGTGCGCATCTGGGCCGGATCGTTGCAGGTCCAGACGAACACGCCGCGGCCGCTGGCACGCACCGCGTCGAGGCCGCGGGTCTCCAGCGTGCCGGCCACCGAATGGAAGCCGAGCGAATCGCTCTCGCCGCTGCAGCCCGGGTGGTACGCGTCGGCATCCAGCAGCGCGAGGTAACGCTCGGGCTGCGCCAGCCGCTCGGCCACCAGCACGCCGAGCGCGAGCGAGGCGTCCAGCGCGCGCAGCGCGACCAGCTGCTCGTGGTCGAACGAGGACACGATCACGCGTTCGCGCAGGCCGCTGCGGTCGATGTCCTGCAGCACGCGTGCCGCGATGCCCGGGTACATGCGCGGGATCGACTTGATCTCGACATTGACACCGAGGCCGAGCGACCGGGCCGCATCGAGCACCTCGCTCAGGGTCGGAATACGGACCCGGCCGCCGCCGAAGGCCGCGTGGTGCCCGGGGCTCAGATGCAGCGCCTGCTCCTCGTCCGACAGCGTACGCAGGAAGGGCTGGCGCTGCGCCGCCGGCAGCGCGAGCTCGCGCAGGTACCAGCTGCCGGCGTCCAGCGACTGCAGCTCGGCGAGCGTGAAATCCGACAGCCAGGCGTCGGCCCGATCGGGGAAGCGTTCGGCCACGTCGGTGCAGCGCCGCAGCGTGTCGTCGTGGTGGACCACCGGCACGCCGTCGCGGCTCAGGTGCACGTCGATCTCGACCATCGCACAGCCGAACTCGGCGGCGCGTTCGATCGCCGGCAGCGTGTTCTCGGGCGCGAAGGCACGCGCGCCGCGGTGGCCGATCAGCAGCGGCGCGGGGCCGAGTTCGGGCAGGCGTGAGGGCATCGTCGGCCTTGTCTCATGGGGGCTGCGCAGCCGGCCCACAATGCATCGCATGCACCCGCGCGCCCTGCCTCGCCGGACGATTCTGGCATGCCCCCTTTTCGCGTGGCCGCTGCCGGCGCGCATGCAGCCGGTCGGGCCGCGCCGGCTCGAGTTCCCGCGCGACCACGGCGCGCACCCGGCGCAGCGCACCGAGTGGTGGTACGCCACCGGCTGGCTGGCCGCGCCGGGGCGCTCCGAGCCGGCCTACGGCTTCCAGGTGACCTTCTTCCGCGCCCGCACCGAGGTGGCGGCGGAGCACCCGAGCCGCTTCGCTGCGCGCCAGCTGCTGTTCGCCCATGCGGCACTGACCGACCTGGCCGCGGGCCGGCTGCTGCACGACCAGCGCATCGCCCGCGCCGCCTTCGGCGAGCGGGCCGACGAGCATGACACCCGCATTGCGCTGCGCCACTGGCGCTTCGAGCGCGCCGGCCCGGTCGACGCGAGCCGCTACCGGGCCGAACTGGCGAGCGATGCCGGCGGCTTCGCCTTCGCGCTCGAGCTGGCGGCCACCCAGCCGCTGCTGCTGCAGGGCGAGGCCGGGCTGTCGCGCAAGGGCCCGCGCCCGGAGCAGGCGAGCCACTACTACAGCCAGCCGCAGCTCGCCGTGAGCGGCACGCTGACGCGCCAGGGCCGGCCGCAGCCCGTGCAGGGCCGCGCCTGGCTGGACCACGAGTGGAGCGACGAGTACCTCGCCGCCGAGGCCCAGGGCTGGGACTGGGTCGGGCTGAACCTCGCCGACGGCAGCGCGCTGATGGCCTTCCGCATCCGGCGTCCGGACGACAGCGCCTACTGGGCCGGCGGCACGCTGCGCCGCGCCGACGGCACGCTGCGCCGCTTCGGCCCGGACGAGCTGCGCTTCGAGCCGCTGCGGCGCTGGACGAGCCCGGCCTCGCGCGCCACCTACCCGGTGCAGTGGCGCCTGGCCACGCCGGCCGGCGTCTTCGTCGTGCGTGCCCTGCTCGACCCGCAGGAACTCGACAGTCGCGACAGCACCGGCGCGATCTACTGGGAGGGCCTGTCGGAGGTGCTCGACGAGGCCGGCCGGCGCATCGGCCTGGGTTACCTCGAGATGACCGGCCGGGCCGAGCGGCTTCGCATGTAGCGCTTGCTCGTGGTCAATCCGGGCCGGGCCGCGCGGGCGCACCATCGGCACCAAAGACCCAGGAGACAACCGTGACCTTGCCGCTGTTCATCGATTCGATCGAAGCCGCCGTCGACCATGTGCTGGACACCGTGTCCGGCGACATCGTGCTCGGCATCCCGCTGGCCATCGGCAAGCCCAACCCCTTCGTCAATGCGCTGTACCGCCGCATCAAGGCCAACCCGGCGCGGCGGCTGCGCATCGTCACCGCGCTGTCGCTCGAGAAGCCGGTCGGCAAGAGCGAGCTCGAGCAGCATTTCCTCGGGCCCCTGGTCGAGCGTGTGTTCGAGGACTACCCCGACCTGCTGTACGTGAAGGACCTGCGCGCCGGTGCGCTGCCGCCCAACGTCGAGGTGCGCGAGTTCTTCATGAAGACCGGCGACTACCTCGGCAACCCGGCCGCGCAGCAGAACTACATCTCGACGAACTACACCTTCGTCGCGCGCGACATGGCGGTGCAGGGCATGAACGTGATCGCCCAGGCGGTGGCCGCACGCGGCGAGGGCGAGGCGATGCGGCTGTCGCTGTCGAGCAACCCGGAGGTCACCTTCGAGGTGGTGGAGAAGCTGCGCGCGGCCGGCCAGCCGCTGCTGACCGTCGGCGTGGTGAACCGGAAGATGCCCTTCATGCCCAACGGCGCCGAGGTCGGGCCGGCGTTCTTCGACCTGGTGATCACCGACCCGGCCGGCACGCATGCGGTGTTCGCGCCGCCGAACAACAAGGTCAGCCTGGCCGACTACGCGATCGGCCTGCACGCGGCGAGCCTGGTGGCCGATGGCGGCACGCTGCAGATCGGCATCGGCTCGCTGGGCGACGCGATCGCCCAGGCGCTGATCGTGCGCGACCGGCAGGGCGACGCGTTCCGCGCCATCCTCGAGTCGCTCTGCCCGGACGGCACCGCGGGGCGCGAGCTGGGCCGCTTCGACCAGGGCCTGTACGGCTGCTCGGAGATGTTCGTCAACGGCTTCCTGAAGCTGATCGAGGCCGGCATCATCCGCCGCGAGGTGTTCGCCGACGTGCTGCTGCAGCAGCTCGTCAACGACGGCGAGATCGACGAGGTCGTCACGCCGGCCACGCTCTCCGTGCTGCTGCGCCACGGCCGCATCCGCTCGCCGCTGGTGCCCGACGACCTGCGCTGGCTGCAGCACTGGGGCATCCTGCGCCCCGAGGTGACGCTGGAGGAGGGCCAGCTGGCGATCGACGGCAAGCGGCTGCGCAACGACATGGTCGACCCGGAGAACCTGGCGCGCATCGGCGAGACGATGCTCGGCGGCCGGCTCGCGCACGGCATCTTCATGACCGGCGGCTTCTTCCTCGGCCCGCGCGACTTCTACGAGCGCCTGCGCACCATGCCCCCGCAGGAGCTGGCGAAGATCGACATGACCCGCATCGACTTCATCAACCAGCTCTACTCCGAGGACGGCACGCAGGGCGCGCTGAAGCGTGTGCAGCGGCGCAAGGCACGCTTCATGAACACGACGATGATCGTCACGCTGCTCGGCGCCGCCTGCAGCGACGCGCTGGAGACCGGCCAGGTGGTCAGCGGCGTGGGCGGGCAGTACAACTTCGTGGCGATGGCGCACGCGCTGCCCGATGCGCGGCTGCTGATGATGCTGCGTGCCACGCACGACAACAAGGACGGCCTGACCAGCAGCATCGTCTGGAACTACGGCCATGTGACCATCCCGCGCCACCTGCGCGACATCGTCGTCACCGAGTACGGCGTGGCCGACCTGCGCGGCCAGTCCGACGGCGAGGTGATCAAGCGCCTGATCGCGATCGCCGACTCGCGCTTCCAGGACGAGCTCGTGCGCCAGGCCAAGGCGCACGGCAAGCTGGAGGCGGGCTACGAGCTGCCCGAGCGCTACCGCCACAACCTGCCGCAGGCGCTCGAGGACAAGCTCGAGCCCTGGGTGCAGGCCGGGCTGCTGCCCGACTTCCCGTTCGGCACCGACCTGACCGACGACGAGCTGAAGATCGTGCGCGCGCTCAAGAAGCTCAAGCACGCCAGCCAGCACCCGGCCGAGATGGTGACCCTGATCCTGAAGAGCCTGTGGGAGGGCAAGGAGGCGCCGCTGCCCTACCTCGAGCGCCTCGGCCTGGCCGACGCGCACAGCTTCAAGGACCTGTTCGTGCGACGCCTGTTCGCCAACAACCTGTGATCAGGCGAGGCCCTGCGCGAACTCGTCGAGCTGCGTGATGCAGGTGTTCCAGCCCTCGAAGAAGCCGAGCTGCTCGTGCCGCTCGCGCGTGGCCGGGTCCGGGTGCATCACGCGCGCGACGTAGCGCGTGCCGCCGACCGCGTCGTCCAGCGTGATGACGGCGGTGAACCCCATCCACGGCGTGGCCGGGCGCCAGCCGCCGGTCAGCATCGAGGTGAACACGAGCCGCTGCTGCGGCACGATCTCGAGGAAGCAGCCGGGGTTGTCGCTCTGCCCGCCGTCGGGGCCGCGCATGAAGGTGTGGAAGGCACCGCCCGGCCGCAGCTCGAAGGCGCGCACCTCGGTGGTCCAGGGTTTCGGGCACCACCACTGCTTCAGCAGCGTCGGGTCCGTCCAGGCGCGCCAGAGACTGGCACGCGGCGCCTTGACGAGGCGGTCGATGAGGAGGTCGTGCCGCTCAGCGGCGGGGGTGTCGGACGGGGTCAACTGGCTGCTCCTGTTCATGCAGGGTTTCGACGAATCGCGCCATGCGCTCGGTGCGCGCCTCCCACACGGTGCGCTGCTGCGCGAGCCAGCGCTCGGCCTGGGTCAGGGTGCGCGGCACCAGCTCGCAGGTGCGCACCCGCCCCGTCTTGTGCGAGCGCACCACGCCGCTGCGCTCGAGCACCGACAGGTGCTTCATGAACGAGGGCAGCGCCATCTCGAACGGTGCGGCGAGTGCCGACACCGTCTGCGGCCCGCGGCCGAGCGCGCCGACGATGGCGCGCCGGGTCGGGTCGGCGAGCGCGCAGAACACGTCGGTGAGCTGGGCCACTTGGTTGGCCATTTTGTTAGCCATTCGGCTAACTGTATGCGACGCCGCCGGTCCCGGCAAGCGGCATGATGCACACATGGATGCCGCCGTCGCCACCCTGCTCGCGCAGCGCCTCGGCGGGCGCTGGACGCTGCGCCCGGCCGGCGGCAGCGGCTTCGCCGCCACCTGGCACGCGCGCGGCGGCGCGGGCGATCTGTTCGTCAAGTCGGCGCCGCCCGCGCAGCACGCGATGCTGGAAGCCGAGGCCGACGGGCTGGCGGCCCTGGGCGCCACCGGCACGGTCCGTGTGCCCGCGGTGGTCGATTGCTGGACCACCGAAACCGCCTGCGTTCTCGCGATCGAGGGTCTGACGTTCGCGCCGCCGCCGCCCGATTTCGGCGCGCGCTTCGGCGCGGTGCTGGCCGCCCTGCACCGCGCGAGCGCCCCGGGCGAGGGCCGCTACGGCTGGCAGCGCGACAACTGGATCGGCGGCACGCCGCAGACCAACCGCTGGCACGACGACTGGCCCGGCTTCTTCGCGCACGAACGGCTCGGCGCGCTGGCCGCGCAGCTCGCGCAGCGCGGCGCGCCGGCCCGGCTGCTCGACGGCGTGGCGGCGCTGGCCGAGCGGCTCGGGGACTTCTTCGACGACGGCCACGCGCCGCGCCCGGCGCTGGTCCACGGCGACCTGTGGAGCGGCAACTGGGCCGCCCTGGCCGACGGCACGCCGGTCGTCTACGACCCGGCGGTGTCGGTCTCCGACGCCGAGGCCGAGCTGGCGATGATGGAGCTGTTCGGCGGCCCGCCCGCGGGCTTCTGGGAGAAGTACCGCGCCGCGGCGGGGTTGGCGCCAGGGTATGCGCACCGGCGCGGCCTGTACCAGCTCTACCACCTGCTCAACCACGCGCTGCTGTTCGGCGGCGGCTACCTCGGCTCGGCGCAGCGCCTGCTCGACACGCTGCGGCACGCGCGCCCCTAGACTCGGCTCATGGCTGTCACCCCTCCCTCGCGCCCCGGCGCGGCCGACAAGCGCCCCGTGCGCTCGCTCTCCGGCCTGCTGCCCTTCCTGCGCCCGTACCGCGGCCGCATCGCGCTCGCGCTGCTGTTCCTCGTGCTGGCGGCGCTCGCCACGCTGGCCTTCCCGATCGCGCTGAAGTCGCTGATCGACCAGGGCCTGGTCGCGAGCGACCCCGGCGAGCGCGTGATGGCGCTGCGCGGCCACTTCTTCGCGCTGTTCGGCGTCGGCGCGGCGCTGGGCGTGTTCTCGGCGGCGCGCTTCTACATGGTCACCTGGCTGGGCGAGCGCGTCACCGCCGACCTGCGCAACGCCGTCTATGCCCATGTGGTGCGGCAGAGCCCGCAGTTCTTCGAGACCACGCAGACCGGCGAGGTGATCTCGCGCCTGACCACCGACACGACGCTGGTGCAGACCGTGGTCGGTTCGAGCCTCAGCATGGGCCTGCGCAACACGGTGATGGGCATCGGCGCGCTCGGCATGCTGATCGTCACCAACCCCTACGTGATGTCTCAGGTGCTGGGCACGCTGGTGCTGGTGGTGCTGCCGAGCGTGTGGCTCGGCCGGCGCGTGCGCAAGCTCAGCCGCGCCAGCCAGGACCGTGTGGCCGACTCGAGCGCCATCGCCGCCGAGGTGCTGAACGCAATCCCCGTGGTGCAGAGCTACGTGCAGGAGGCGCGCGAGGCACGGCGCTTCGACGCCGCCACCGAGAACGCCTTCGACACCGCGCGGCGCCGCACCCGGGTGCGCTCGTTCCTGGTCGCCTTCATCATCACCGCCACCTTCGGCGCGCTGCTGTGGGGCCTGTACCAGGGCACGCAGGCGGTGCTGGACGGCAAGACCAGCGCCGGCCACCTGGCGCAGACGGTGGTGTTCGTGACCATCCTGATCGGCTCGGTGGCGGTGCTGTCCGAGGTCTACGGCGACCTGCTGCGCGCCGCCGGCGCCACCGAGCGGCTGATGGAGCTGCTCGCGGCGCGCTCGCCGATCGAGTCGCCGAGCGACCCGAAGCCGCTGCCGCCCACGCGCGGCGGCTCGTCGCTGGCGCTGCGCGGCGTGACCTTCCGCTACCCCTCGCGCCCGCAGCACGCGGCGCTGGACGGTTTCGAGCTCGAGGTGCGGCCGGGCGAGACGGTCGCGCTGGTGGGCCCGAGCGGCGCCGGCAAGACCACCGTGTTCCAGCTCCTGCTGCGCTACTACGACGCCGACGTCGGCCGCATCGAACTCGACGGCGTGCCGGTGCGCGAGGCCGCGCTGGAGGCGCTGCGCGGCCGCATCGGCATCGTGCCGCAGGACAGCGTGATCTTCTCGGCCGACGCGCTGGAGAACATCCGCTACGGCCGGCCCGGGGCGAGCGATGCGGACGTGATGGCCGCGGCGCAGGCGGCCTTCGCGCACGACTTCATCAGCGCCCTGCCCGAGGGCTACAAGACCTTCCTCGGCGAGCGTGGCGTGCGCCTGTCGGGCGGGCAGCGCCAGCGCATCAGCATCGCGCGGGCGATCCTGAAGAACCCGCCGCTGCTGCTGCTCGACGAGGCCACCAGCGCGCTCGACGCCGAAAGCGAGCGCGCCGTGCAGGCCGCGCTCGAGGCGGCGATGAAGGACCGCACCACGCTCGTGATCGCGCACCGCCTGGCCACGGTGCAGAGCGCCGACCGCATCGTGGTGATGGAGGCTGGCCGCATCGTCGAGACCGGCACGCATGCTCAGCTGGCCGCCGCCGGCGGCCTGTACGCCCGGCTGGCGGCGCTGCAGTTCGACCAGCCGGCCTCCGCCGTCACCGCCTGACACAGCCGGAAACCTTGCCGCGCCGGCGGGGTCGAACTCGGTAACGGGCCTTGGGGTCGATCCGGGGTCCATTGCCGAGGAGATCACCATGCACGAACGTCTTCGCCCCATCACGTCCGTCGCGCTCGCCGCCGCGCTGCTGACCGGCTGCGCCAACATGAGCGAGCGCCAGAAGGGCACGGCCATCGGCGCTGGCGTGGGCGCCGGCGTCGGCGCGGTGCTGAGCTCCGCCACCGGCGGCAAGGCCGGCACCGGCGCGGTGGTCGGCGGCGCGATCGGCGCGGTGGCCGGCAACCTCTGGTCCAAGCGCATGGAGGAGAAGCGCGCCGCCATGCAGCAGGCCACCCAGGGCACCGGCATCGACGTGAGCCGCACCGCCGACAACCAGCTCAAGGTCAACGTGCCGAGCGACTTCTCGTTCGACGTCGGCCGCGCCGCCATCAAGCCGGCGATGCGGCCGGTGCTCGACCAGTTCGCCGCCGGGCTCGACCCCGCGATGCGCGTGCGCATCGTCGGCCACACCGACAGCACCGGCAGCGACGCGATCAACAACCCGCTGTCCATCGAGCGCGCACAGAGCGTGCGCGACTACCTGGCCACGCGCGGCGTGGTGCCGGCGCGTGTCGAGACCGAGGGCCGCGGCTCGCACGAGCCGGTGGCCGACAACGCCAGCGAGGCCGGCCGGGCGCAGAACCGGCGCGTGGAGATCTTCCTGAGGGAGCCGGCGCCACAGGGGTGAACACCTAGAATCGGGTGCATGCCGGCTCACTCGCAGATGCACCCCACGCGCCCCGTCCGCTCGCAGTACGAGGACTTCATGCGCCATGTGTTCGAACATGGCGTGGACCGCGGCGACCGCACCGGTACTGGCACGCGCAGCGTGTTCGGCCACCAGATGCGCTTCG
The DNA here is from genome assembly GCF_004011805.1 of Piscinibacter defluvii. Taxonomy (GTDB): domain Bacteria; phylum Pseudomonadota; class Gammaproteobacteria; order Burkholderiales; family Burkholderiaceae_C; genus Piscinibacter; species Piscinibacter defluvii. Next base: position 85,252 of record NZ_RCHJ01000013.1, on the reverse strand, counting down.
ACCTGCGCGAGGGCTTCCCGCTGGTCACCACGAAGAAGGTGCACCTGAAGTCCATCATCCTCGAGCTGCTGTGGTTCCTGCGCGGCGACAGCAACGTGCGCTGGCTGCAGGAGCGCGGCGTGACGATCTGGGACGAATGGGCGCGCGCGGACGGCGAACTCGGCCCCGTCTACGGCGTGCAGTGGCGCTCCTGGCCCACGCCCGACGGCGGGCATGTCGACCAGATCGCCGAGGTGGTGCGCCAGATCAAGACCACGCCCGAATCGCGCCGCATCATCGTCAGCGCGTGGAACGTGGCCGAGCTGTCGAAGATGGCGCTGCTGCCCTGCCACGCGTTCTTCCAGTTCTACGTCGCCGAGGGCCGCCTGAGTTGCCAGCTCTACCAGCGCAGCGCCGACATCTTCCTCGGCGTGCCGTTCAACATCGCGAGCTACGCGCTGCTGACCCACATGCTGGCGCAGCAGTGCGATCTCGAGGTCGGCGATTTCGTCTGGACCGGCGGCGACTGCCACATCTACAGCAACCACACCGACCAGGTGCGCGAGCAGCTCTCGCGCTCGCCCTTCCCCTACCCGGTGCTGGCGATCAAGCGGCGCCCGGCGTCGATCTTCGAGTACGCGTACGAGGATTTCGAGGTGCTCGAGTACCAGCACCACGCGGCGATCAAGGCGCCCGTCGCCGTGTAGCCGCGCCACCCAGGAGCATCAGCATGGCAAGAGGCAAGCCGGCGGCCGAGGCCGTCGTGACCGACGTCCGCTTCGATTCGAACGAGGCGCTGGACAGCTGGATCGGGCAGCAGCGCGAGTGGTTCGACGCTGTGCTGGGAAGCTGGACCCAGCAGCAGCAGATCGCCACGCAGGCCTGGCTGAGCTGGCTCGACGCCCTGTCCGCGCCGGCCTCGGCCTGGATGCAGGCCGCCTGGCCTGCCGTGCCCGACAACCCGCTGATGGCCGGCCCGCGCCTGCTGCAGGCCTGGTGGGCTCCCTGGGCACCCTTCCTCGAGCGCGGCGGCGAGCAGCTGGGCTGATCAGGCGGCCAGCACGGGCGCGCGCCGCGTCGCGGCCGTGGCCGGCAGGTCCACCAGCGAGCTGCGCGTGGCGCGTGTGCAGCGGCGCAGGCCGTCCAGGTCGAGCAGTTCCACGTCGCGGTTCTCGACGCGCAGCAGCCCCAGCTCGGTGAGTGCCGAGAAGGCCCGGCTGACGGTCTCGTGGGCGATGCCCAGCAGGCTGGCGATGTCGCGCCGGCTCATGCGCAGCAGCAGCCGGCGCGGCGACTGGCCGCGCGTGGCCATGCTCTCCGACAGCCAGAGCAGGAAGCGCCCGAGCCGCACCTCGGCGGCCACGGCCGACATCATCTCGACCGCGCGGCGCGCATCGGCCAGCTGGCGCGCCACGGCGCGCTGCAGGCCCTGGTCGAGCGCCGGGTGCAGCAGGCGCAGCCGGTCGAGTTCGCGTGCCGGCAGCGCGTAGACGGTGCTGTCCTCCAGCGCGACCACGCTGCAGCTCTGCCGGCCCGACCCGAGGGCATCGATGCCCGGCACGTCGCCCGGGCCGAGGAAGGCCAGCACCTGTTCGTAGCCGTCCTCGCCGACCCGCTGGCACTTGAAGGAGCCGGTGCGGACCACGTGCACCAGGTCCGCCGGGGCACCTTCCAGCAGCAGCGGCGCGCCGGCGCGCACGCGCCATACCGGCAGCACCGTCTGCCCGGCACAGGCGGCGCGTGGCAGGTCGCCGCCCCACAGGCGCAGCAGATCGTTGAGCGACTCGGACAGGGACACGACGGGCATGGCAGTCTCCGGGGTTCGAGGCATCCAGCATCCGCGCGGCGCCGCGGCACGGCAATCGGCCGTTCCTGCGGGCCGGCGTCGGCCCTTTCCGGACCCGCGTTAGGACGATTCCGACCCCGCTGCGAGGGCCGCGTTTCTTGCGCTGCGTCATCCCGCCGCGGCGCGATCCGGGCAGGGTATGGGTCATGAGCGACGCGACGCCGGCGGGGGGTCTGGACCTTTTCGCGCTGCCCCTGGGCGGCGTACTGCAGGCCGCGCACGAGGCCATCCTGATGGTCGACGAGAGCCAGCAGGTGGTCGCGCTGAACCCGGCGGCGCAGCGCATCTTCGGCTGCAGCGCCGGGCAGGCACTCGGCCGGCGGCTGGAGGAGTTCATCCCGACGCGCCACCGCGGCCTGCACGAGCAGCTGGTGCGCGACTGGTCGGCCGCGCTTGGCGACGACCACTCGGTGCGCACGCACCGCCAGGTGACGGCACTGCGCGCCGACGGCCGCGAGTTCCCGGCCGAGGTGTGGCTCAGCGGGGTCGACGTGGCCGGCCCGGAAGGCACGCGCCGCTTCGTTGCCGCGCTGCTGCACGACCTGAGCGGCGAGCGCGGGCTGCGCGACGAGCTGCGCAGCCTGCAGCAGCGCCTGCGTGCGGTGTTCGAGCTGGCGCCGGTGGCGCTGTGGATCGCCGACAGCGACCGCATCGTGTTCGCCAACCGGGCGGCCGGGCGCCTGCTCGGCGACGCCCACCCGCTGGTGGGCGAATCGGTCTACTCGCTGCTGCAGCCGGATTCGCACGCGGCACTGCGAGACCAGGTCGCCGGCGTGCTCGCGGGCGCACATGGCGTCGGCATGGTGCAGGGCCGCCTGCTGCGCCCCGACGGACAGCCGCGCGAGGTCGAGATCGCGCTGGCCGCCCTGCCCGACCACGGCCGCACCACGGTGCAGATGGTGGTGGCCGACGTCACCCAGCGGCGCGCCGAGGCCCGCGAGGCACGGCGCACGCAGCGCCAGCTGCGGCAGCTCTCGGTCAGCGTGATGGAGGCGCGCGAGGAGGAGCGCCGCCGCATCGCGCGCGAGCTGCACGACGAGCTCGGCCAGCGCCTGACCGCGCTGAAGATGGAGCTGTCCAGCCTGTCGGACGGCGGCACGGACCGCGGCACGCGCCTGCCGGCCATGCTCGGGATGCTCGACGAGACGGTGGCCGCGCTGCGCCGCATCGCGGCCGACCTGCGGCCGCTGATGCTCGACGACCTCGGCCTGAACGCCGCGATCGAGTGGCTGGGCAACGAGGCGTCGCGCCGGCTCGGCATCCGCGTGCAGGTCGACCTGGACGAGGTGCCGGACGTCGACGAGCGCGTCGCGATCGCGCTCTACCGCATGGTGCAGGAGGCGCTGACCAACGTGGCCCGCCACGCCCGCGCGCGCCAGGCCAGCGTGCAGCTGCGCCGGCGCAACGACGGCCTGCACCTGAGCGTGCGCGACGACGGGGTCGGCTTCCCCGAGCGGGCGCTGCAGCGCGAGGGACGCTGGGGGTTGCTGGGCATGCGCGAGCGCGCCGAGCTGCTCGGCGGCCGGCTCGAGATCGACAATCCGCCGGGCGGCGGCGCGCGGGTGCGGGTGCACCTGCCGCCGGCGCACGACACACGTACCGCGGCCACCGCGGACGACGAACCATGGCCGACCCCCTGAGCCTGCGCGGCGAGCCGCTGCGCCTGCTGATCGCTGACGATCACGCGATCGTGCGCGAGGGCATGAAGCGCATCCTCGACGCCACCGCCGAGGGCTGGTCGATCACCGAGGCCAGCACCGGCTTCCAGGCGCTCGAGGTGCTGCGCCGCGCGCCGGTGGACATCGCGATCGTCGACCTGTCGATGCCCGGCATGAACGGCCTGGAGCTGATCCGGCGCATCCGGGCCGAGTACCCGCGCGTCGGCGTGCTGGTGCTGTCGATGCATGCGGAGGAGCAGTACGCGATACGCGCGTTCAAGAACGGCGCCAATGGTTATGTCACCAAGGACGGTGCCGCGGCCGAACTGGTGCAGGCGGTGCGCAAGGTGGCCGGCGGCGGCGCCTACGTGACGCCGGCGCTGGCCGAACGCGTGGTGCTGCAGCTGCAGCGCGGCAGCGAGCCCGAGGCGCACGACGGGCTGTCGAACCGCGAGCTCGAGGTGCTGCGCCGGCTGGTGGCCGGCGAGCGGCCGACGCAGATCGCCGCGGCGCTGCACCTGTCGGTCAAGACCGTGAGCACGCACAAGAGCCGCATCATGGACAAGCTGCAGCTGCCCAACACCGCGGCGCTGATCCGCTACGGCATGGAACACGGCCTGGCCGGCGACACCACGCTCGGCTGAGCCGCTCAGGCGTGCGGCGGCTCGGCCAGGTGGCTGGCGAACCAGGCCGCAGCCAGCTCGGCCAGGGCGTGCTGCGCCGCCGGCTCGTCGACGCCGCCGGGCACCACCTCGAGCCGCTTGCGGCAGGCCAGGCGCTGCATCGCCGCGCGCCCGGCGGCCAGCGTCCCGGGCTGGTCGGCGCCGAGCAGCAGCAGGGTCGGCGCCTGCACGGCCGCCAGCGCCCGCCCGGCCCGGTCGGGGCGGCCTTCGCAGGTCACCACCGCGGCCACGACCGCGGGCGCCGCGGCCGCGACACGCAGCACCGCCAGCACCGCCGGACCGCTGCCGAACAGGCCGACGCGCCGACCCGTCAGGTCGGTGCCTTGCAGCCGTTCGCGCAGCGCCGCCTCGAAGGCCGCGGCCGAACGTGGTGCGCCGGTCACGGCGATCACTCGCAGCCCCTGCCGCTGCAGCGCGGCCCCCAGCACGCCGGCATGCCTCTCGCCCGCCGGCATCGCCACCAGCACCGGACCACCGGTAGGTCCGTACTGCTGCTGCGTGTCGGCCATGTCGGCAATCTAGGCTGCCCCCTGGCGCACGCGTTGAGCGCGCTCACCGCGCGGGCGGGGGCCCGAGGTGGGCGAGGAACCAGTCACCTGCATGCTGGGCCACCGCGTCGAGCGCCCCGGCCTCGAGGAACAGGTGCGTGGCACGCGGCACGAGGTCGATGCGCTTCTCGCCGCGCAGCCGCGCGTAGGCCTGGCGGTTCAGCTCCAGCACCTCGGCATCGGCCGCTCCCACCAGCAGCAGCGTGGGCGCGCGCACGTCGCCGAGCGCGGCGCCGGCCAGGTCCGGCCGGCCGCCGCGCGAGACCACGGCGCGCACCTGCTGCGGACGGCGTGCCGCCACCACCAGGGCCGCCGCGGCCCCGGCATCGGTGCCGATCAGGCCGATCGGCACATGCTTCAGCTCGGGCGGCAGGGCCTGCAGCACCTGCTCGAGGCGGGCCGTCAGCAGGGGCACGTCCTGCGCCAGCGTGGCGTGCGACTCCTCCGGCCCGAGCAGGTCGAACAGCAGCGTGCCGAGTTCGCGCCGCTGCAGGCGCAGCGCCAGGTCGGCACTGCGGCGGGTGGTGCGCGCCTCGCCGTCGGCGTGGGCAAACACCACCAGCCCCGCCCCGCCCGGCACCACGCAGAGTTCCCCGGGGGCGAGCGGCGCCCCGAGGTCCAGCAAGGATCGTTCGTACATGCTCCGATGAGCTCCGGTTGGTTCACTTCAATTCCGTCATCTGCGCAGGGTGGGACCCGGCCCGGCGATCCGAGTTCAGCGCGCGACCGGCCCGCACGACCTGCACGAACCCTTAGCTGCGGCGCAGCAGCCGGGGCGCGCCCGCGCGGTGGCAACATCGCGCTCCCGTCCCCCGCGCCCCCTTGGGGCCTGTGTTCCATGCGCCAGCAGATCAACGACCGGATCGTCACCGTCGGCGGCGGCACCGGCTCGTTCGCGATGCTCTCCGAGCTGAAGAAGGTCGCGACGCGGCTCACGGCGATCGTCGCGATGACCGATTCGGGCGGTTCCTCGCGCCGCCTGATGGACGAGTTCGGCCGGCCGCTGCCCCTGGGCGACCTGCGCCAGGCGCTGGTGGCGCTGGCGCGCTCGAGCACCTTGTGGCGCGACCTGTTCAGCTACCGCTTTCCGGCCGGGCCGAACGACAACGTCGGCGGCCACTCGCTCGGCAACCTGATCCTGCATGCGCTGCAGGACCGCAACGGCGGCGACCTGCTCGACGCGCTCGAGGACGCGCAGCAGATGCTCGATGCGGCCGGCCGCGTGCTGCCGGTGACGCTCGGCCAGGCGACGCTGTGCGCCGAGCTCGGCGACGGCAGCCTGGTGCGTGGGGAGGACGCGATCGACTGCCCCGGCGAGCGGCCGGTGCAGCCGATCCGGCGCGTCTTCCTCGATCCGCCGGCCGGCGTGCTGGCGGCCGCGCGCAAGGCGCTGATGCGTGCCGACACGCTGCTGATCGGGCCGGGCGACCTGTACACCAGCGTGCTGCCCTGCCTGCTGGTGGACGGCGTGGCCGAGGCGATCCGCGCCTGCGAGGGCGAGGTGGTGTACGTGTGCAACGTGATGACCAAACACGGCGAGACCGACGGCTTCGGCGCCGCGGACTTCGTGGCCGAGGTGCACCGCCACCTGGGCCGGCGCGTCGACACGGTGGTCGTCAACACCGGCATGCCGCCGCCGGCGCTCGCGGCGCGCTACGCCGAGCAAGGCGCGCACCCGGTGGCGCCGCAGCTCGAGCGGCTGCACGCGCTGGTGCCGCGCCTCATCGCCGGCTCCTTCATGAAGGGCGAATCGCTCGCCCGGCACGACGCCGAACGCGTGGTGCTGGCGCTGTGGCCGGATCTCGCCGGGGCGTAGCGCCCTGCGTCGGGCGGCCTGTGGCGATGGCTGCGTTCGGCGACGGTGCCGAAGAGCTTCACCTGGGCGCTTTCCGTGTCGCTCCCGGCCGGTGCGTGGCTTCGTTCAGTTGCTGTAGTACATGCCGCGGCAGCCGCCGGCGGCGTAGATGCGGCCATAGACGTTCTGGTCGGCCGCCATCAGGTTGAATCCGCCGTACTGGTGCGCGTCGTCGTTGAAACGTGTCCAGGTGGCTCCGGCGTCATCGGAGCGGTACACGCCCCACACGCCGTTGATCACGCCCACCACGTAGACCGCGGCAGAGTACGGGGCGCCTGCCTTCGCCTTGCCGAGTGCCACCACGCTCGCGCCCTGCACCTCGGGCCACTGCCAGGTCTGGCGACTGCCCCAGATCGACGCGAAGTTGTCGAGCCGGGTCCAGGTCGCACCCGAATCCACCGAGTGGTAGAGGGCGTTGCCGTCGGCCAGCCAGAGGTCGCCCTCGAGGTTCGGGTTGACCACCATCGACGTGGTCCCGAACGGGTTGGCGCGCAGGTTGGCCGACACCGACCCCTGGCTCAGCGTGAACGTGTGCCCGCCGTCGGTCGAGACGTAGACCTTGCCCGGCGTGCCCCACCAGGCGCCGCCCGAGTCGTAGGCATAGACCTTGTCCGGGTTCCTGCGGTCGGCCACCAGGCGGTAGCTGCGCGGGAACCCGCCGATGGCGGCGAGCGCGGGCAGGTTGGTCGCCGTCCAGGTCGCGCCGTTGTCGGTGGTGTAGGACGGCACCGAATCGGCCGGCGCCCAGACCGCCCTGTTGCGTGCGGTGACGGCGATGTTGGACGCGTCGCTGGTGCTGGATGCGCCGCCGGGAGGGAGCGTGGCGAAGCTCGCCCAGGTCTTGCCGCCATCACCGGACCAGAAGCCCGTGCCGAGGCCGCTCGAGTTGATCACGCCGATGCCGGCGATGTAGAGCGGATCGGACCACGCCACATCGGTGGAGTTGCCGTTGCTCCACTGGTCGAAAGGGCCCTGGGTCGGCTTCTTCGCGAGGTCCGTGTAGACCCAGGTGCCGACGTCGCCCGAGGCGTTGATCACCAGGTACGGCGCGCCGGCCGGCGGCGTCGTGAGGGCCAGCGCGCAGGTCTCCTCGAGCCCGTCGACCGCGAAGGTCCAGCTCGGCGTCGACGCGGAGGCGTTCCGCGTCTCCCAGATGCCGCCGCCGAAGACGTGCAGGACGCGGTCCCGGTCGAACGGATCGATCTCGACATCGTCGATCCAGCCGGAGAAGTCGCCGCCGGCGGGCGTGTGCGGCATCGTGGCCGCGATCTCGCGCCAGGTGCCGCCGGCGTCGTCGGACAGTTGCACGATCTTCTGGCCGCTGTAGTTGCCCCAGGTGTTGGTCACGCCCAGGGCGATGCGGGTGTCCGCGCCGGAGCCGGAGACGGACACGCCCCCGTAGCCCGACGAGTCGTTGCTGGCGAGCAGCGACCAGTTGCTGCCGTCGAACCGGTAGAGGCGGGCGGGGCCGGGCGAACTCGGGCCCGCACCCTGGGTGAACACCACGTAGAACCGGCCATTGGCGGCACGCACCATGTGCGGGATGTGGTAGCCGGACACCGGCGTCGCCACCGCGGTCCATGAGGCCCCGCCATTGCTGGACCGGTACAGGTTCGAGCTCAGGCCGGCCACGCCGGCGTAGTCCGGCGCGATGGCGGCGTAGAGGGTCTGCGTGGCCGTGCCCGTGCCCCGGGTTCCGGTGTCGTAGACCACCAGCCCCACGCCCACCGCGCTGCCGCCGGCCGCCGTGATCTGGTCGCCGGTCATCCGGGTGGCCGACAACGAGCTGACCTGGGTCCACGTGGTCCCCGAGTCCACGCTCTTCCACAGGCCCGCCGTGCGCGAGCCGAAGAACAGCGTGGACGGCTTGTTGGGGTCGACCATCAGGCGTTCGCCGATGGCCCGGCCGCCGTTGTTGCCGCCCGCGGAGAACGGCAGGTCGATGCGTGTCCAGCGGTCGCCGCGGTCGCTCGAGCGGTACAGCCGGGCGGTGGCATCCGCCGAGTTGTACATGCCGGTGACCATGTAGACGAGCCGATCGTCGTTCGGATCGAGGGCGATGCTTTCGACGCCGTGATGGAAGCCCTCGGCGCCGCTGAACCCGTCGGTGATCGGCACCCAGGCCAGCGTGGCCTGGTTCCAGCGGTAGGCCCCGCCGACGTCGGTGCGGGCATACAGGACGTTCGCGGACGCCGGATGGAAGATCAGGCCGGTGACGTAGCCGCCGCCGCCGAACTTCGCGTTGCGCCAGGCGGTGCCGTGCGTCACGGTCGCCGCGGCGGAGGCCGCCCCTTCCCCGGCGGCATTCGACGCCGTCACGACGTAGGAGTAGGCCGTGCCGTTGACGACCGTGCCGTCGGCCAGGCTGGTCGCCGCGGTCGTGCCGATCAGCGTGCCGCGCTGGCCCGGCGTCGTCGAGCGGTAGACCCGGTACGACGTGGCGCCGGACACGGCGCTCCAGCTGACGGTCACCTGGGCCGCGGCGTCGGTGGCATTCACGCTCGCCGGTGCCGCCGGCACGCTGAGCGGGATCGCCGGTGTCGCCCCCGCCGACTGCGTCGAGGCCGTGCCCTCGCCGGCTGCGTTCACGGCCGAGACCTGGTAGTAGTAGGTCGTCCCGTTGACGGCCGTCGAGTCCGCATACGCCGCCGTCGCGCTCGAGCCGATCTTCGTGCCCTGCACGCCCGGGAGGGTGGAGCGGTAGACGTTGTACGAGGTCGCCGTCGCCGCGGCGGTCCAGGTCAGCGTCACCTGCGCATTGCCGGCCGTCACGTTGACGCCGGTGGGCGCCGGCGGCCGGGCCAGCGGAACCTGCGGCGTCGCGGCGGCGGACTGCGACGACGCCGGCCCCTCCCCGGCCGCATTGGCCGCGGTGACGACGTAGTAGTAGGTCGTGCCGTTGACCACCGCGAGGTCGCTGTAGCCCGGCGTCGGGCTCGAGCCGATCGCGCTGCCCCGGGACCCCGGGGTCGTCGATCGATAGACGTTGTAGGAGGTCGCCGAGGGCGCTGCCGTCCAGGTCAGCGTCACCTGCGCATTGCCGGCCGTCGCGTTGACGCCGGTGGGCGCCGGCGGCGCGGAGAGCGGGACGCTCGGGGTGACACCCGCCGATGCGGCGGAGGCCGGCCCTTCGCCGGCCGCGTTGTTCGCCGTGACGACGTAGTAGTAGGTCGTGCCGTTGACCGCGCTGGTGTCGTCGAATCGGTTGGTCGCGCTCGAGCCGATCTTCGCGCCTTGTGCCGCCGCGGTGGTCGACCGGTAGACGTTGTACGACGTCGCTCCGGCCACGGCCGTCCAGCTCACACCGACCTGGGCATTGCCCGCAACGACGCTGAGGCCGGCGGGCGCCGCCGGCGGGCCGAGCGGCGCGCTCGGCGTCACGCCCGCGGTGGGTGCCGAGGCAGGCCCCTCGCCGGCGGCGTTGTCGGCGCTGACCGCGTAGTAGTAGGTGGTGCCGTTGGTTACCGCCAGGTCGACGTACTGCGCGGTCGAACTCGACCCGATCTTCGTGCCGGGCGATCCCGGATCGGTCGACCGGAGGACGTTGTACGAGCGGGCCCCGGCCACCGGCGTCCAGTCCAGCGTCACCCGTGCATCGCCGGCGCTGGCCTGCAGCCCCGTGGGTGCAGGGGGCACCGTGGCCGGCACCGCGGGCGTGACGCCGGGTGATTGTGTCGAGGCGGTTCCTTCGCCGGCGGCGTTGTCGGCCGTCACCTGGTAGTAGTAGGTCGTGCCGTTGGCCGCGCTCGAATCCACGAAGGAAGTCGACGAGGTCGCGGCGATCTTTGCACCCTGCACGCCCGCGGTCGTGGAGCGGTAGATGTTGTAGGAGCTCGCTGCAGCAACCGCGCTCCAGCGCAGCGTGGCCTCGCCGTCGCCGGCCGTCACCGTCAACGACGCAGGGGCGCGCGGAGGCGACGTGGGACCGGGCGTGGACCCGGCCGTGGCGCCGCCGCCGCAGCCCACCAGCAGCACCATGAGGCAGGCCGACAGCCACAGCCAGACGATGCCCCGCAGCGGGCGCCCGGCGGGCCGTCCGCCGGTCTGGTCGGGTCGCGAGGGGAGCACCTGATGTGTCGGCATGTCGGCTTCGTCGTGTGGGGAGCGGTTCGGTCGGCACGGCACCACGCGGCCCGTGGGTGTCGTGGTCGACGGGCGTCGAGTCTGCGCAGGCGCCGGGGCGCCTTCTTGATCAACCCGTGACGGGCGGCTGCCGGAGGGCCCCGAAACGTATCAAGGTGCACGAATGTGCTTGCGCAACAATCGCCGCCAATGCCTCGGCTGCCCTCCCCCGCCACGTCCCGGCATGCCGTGCTGCGGCCGTTCCCAGCACGCCGGGTGGGTCCGTGACCGAGCCCGTCATCGCACTGCCCGGCGGGTCGCTCGACCTGCTCGCCGGACGTGTGCTGCGCGACGGGAAGCCGGTGAAGGTGGAGCCGCGGGCGTGGCGCGTGCTGAACCAGCTGGTGCGCCTGCGCCACCGCGTGGTCACGAAGGAAGAACTGCTGGCGGCCCTGGGCTCCGAAGGCCCGGTTTCCGACGCTGCGCTTCGGCAGGCGGTGCGTGCGGCGCGACGGGCCATCGGCGACGACGGGCCCGCGCCGATCATCCGCTCGATCCCGCGGGTGGGCTACATCTTCGAGGTCCCGCCGGCAACGGCGCCCGCGGCGGTCTCCACGGGCGCGCCGCACGAGGGCATGCCCTCGGTGATCATCGGCCCGTTGCGCAACGAGACCGGGCGGCCCGGCCTGCAGTGGACGGCGCACGGCCTGATGGCGTGCATCGCGCATGGCCTGTCGCTGGACACGCGCCTGCAGGTCCAGGACACGCAGTCGCTGGAGGTGTCGTGGTCGCACAAGCCCTCGCGCATGCTGCAGACCCTGCACGCGGCGGGTGCGCGGCAGGCCGTGGTCGGCTCGTTGCGTCTGGCGGACGGCGGCTTCACGCTCGAGCTGGAGGTCCACGACCACGCCGAGAGGACCCTCGTGCCGATCCGCGCCGCCACGCTGGCCGGCCTGGTGATCCCCGCCGTCGAGGCCTTGCGGCGCCGCCTGCTCGGGGTCGGCGGGCGCCGCGCCCCGGCCGCGCGGCTGCAGGGCTGCTCGCTGCTGTCGATCGAGCTGTTCGCACGGGCCGGGCACTGGGCGGCGATGCACCACCAGGCCGCCGCGCTGCGCGCCCTCGAGCTGCTGCAGGAGCTGGAACCGGGCTTTCCCGGCCTCGATCTGGAGCTGCTGCGCGCCCAGGCCGTCTGCGGCAGCGACGCCGGGCCGGCCACGGCGCAACGGCTGCTGGAGGCCGCGCGGCGCGACGGCGACCAGGTCCTCGAGGCGCAGGTCTTGCAGCGGCTCGGGTCGCTGCACCACGTGAAGGGCCGCCTGCGCGAGGCGGCACAGAGCCTGGAGCAGGCCCACGCGCTGGGCCGCCGCTGGATGGCGCCGCACTGGCAGGGGACCACCTTGACGCTGCTGGCCTCCGTGGAGTGCCGCCTCGGCGAACTGCACTCCGTGCACACGCGCCTGGACGAGGCGCAGGCGATCTTCACGCGCATCGGCAGCCGCTGGGGGCTTCTGAACGTGTTGTGGCTGCGGGCGATCATGAGCTCGCTGTCGGGCCATGCCGAGCAGTCCATCCGCTGGAACAGGAGGCTCGCCAACGCAGCCCGCCGCCTCGGCGCCAACACCGCGCTCGTCAGCGTGAGCCTCAATCTGGCCGGCGAACTGGTCTACGCGGACCGGCTGGACGAGGCCCGGGAAGCGGCCGAGGAGGCGACCGGCACCGCGCTGGCGATCGAGGCCGAGGTGAACCTGTCGGGCACGGTGGCCAATGTCCACTGCCTGGTCCATCGCATGCAGGGCCGCCCGGATGCCGCCGCCGAGCTGCTCTCGCTGCTGCCGCAGCCGGCCGGGGTGGAGGACGACGGCTTTCTCTGGCAGGCCCACGGACATGCGGCCATGGCGGCCGGCCGCGTCGGCGAGGCGGCCGAGTGCTTCCTGCAGGCGGCAGCCGAGTGTCGCCGCCGCGGCAACCGCATGGCCGAAGCGCCGCTGCTGCCCTGGCTGGTCGAGGCCCTGGTGCGCAGCGGGCGCCTGCCGCTGGCGCAGGCGGAACTGGAGCGCGCGCAGGCCCAGGCCCATCTGCAGGACGAGGTCACCGCCGCGAACCTGCTGTACCCGCGCGCGCTGCTGGCCCGGCGGCGCCGGCAGGAGCCCGAGGCCCAGGCGCTGCTGGCCCGCCTGGCGTCGGCGCCGGCCGCGAAGCCCCTGTTCCGGCGCCTGGGGCAGGAGCTGTTGGCGACGCCCGCCGGCCCGCAGGGCATGCCGCGGGTACCGATGGTGCCGAGCGCCGTGATGCGGCGGCAGTACCGGTTCGCCAACTGCGTGCTCGACGTCGAGCGCCGAGAACTGTGGGTCGATGGCCGGCGCCAGACCGTCGCGCCGAAGCCTTTCGACGTGCTCGTGCACCTCTACCGCAACCGCCATCGCGTGGTGACGCGCGACGAACTGCTCGACACCGTGTGGGACGGGGCGGCCGGCTCGCCGGAGGTGGTCGCGCAGGCGATCGCGACGATCCGCCGCGCGATGCGGCAGAGCCGGACGCACGCGGTGCACGTCCGGGCCATCTACGGCCAAGGCTACCGGCTGCTGGCCGAGGCACGGGTGGAGCCCGACGACGACGCCGCAGCGGCGCTGCTGCCGGACCTGCCCCCCGCGCCATCGGGTCGCCTGGCCATCGTGCCGCTGCCGGGGGCGACGCCCGACACGGCCGGCGCCGAGGATGACCTCGCCTACGCGCTGGCCGTGCTCGGCCACGCGCTGGCCGTGCATGCGCGGCTGCACCTCCTGTCCGCGGCCGAGATGCAGGCGGGGCTGGACGGCAGCGCGGCCGCGACGCCGGCCGCGACGCCGGCCGCGATCGCCGCGGCCATCACCCACCGCAGCCCCGGCGTGCAGGTCCTGCTGGCCCGGCTGGCGCGCCGCGACGACGCCCTGACGCTCGAGTACGTGCTCCTCTCGCCCCTGGCCCGGACCGAAGGCAGCCTGCGCGACCGGTCGCCGACCGCGCTGGGCCGGCGGCTGGCCGCAAGAATGCTGCGGCGGCTGCCCGCCGCCGGCGTGCAGGCGCGCGCGCGGGCCGTGGACGATGACAGCTGGACGACGCAGATGCTCGACCTCGCGTCGCGCGCCGCCGAAGAACACCGCTGGAGCACGGCGCTGCGCATGCTCGACGTGGTGCTCGACCAGGACCCCGACCACGCCCTGGCGGCGGACCTCAAGGCACGCATCGAGGCCCGCAGCGGCAGCCCGGAGGGCACCCCCCTCCCGCGCCCGCCGCGCCCCGTGTAATCCAGGGCAGGCCACCGCAGCGCCCAGAGCGATACTCGACCTGCAGGGGTGAGTTCCACCACTCGATCGTCGATACCGGCGCCGCCGGAGGATGCAGAGGTGCGCGGGGCATGAAGAGGTGGATCCGTGGCGTCGTCGCACTGTCGGCCGCGCTTGCAGCGCTGGTGACTTGCGGGCCCTCCCGGGCACAGGACATCACGGTGGTCGACGTCGCGCTCGTCGCGGGCGCACCGTTGCAGTTTCACCCGCTGTCGGCGCCGTCCGCACCGCTCGCGCTGCAGCGGATGGTGCAGGACCGTTACGGGTTCCTGTGGCTGAGCGCCTCGGACGGATTGCGCCGCTACGACGGCTACGGCTTCATGAAGGTCCCGGAGGGCACGGGCACCGGCAGCGTCGGCCACGTCATCGGCCACTCGCTCGCCAGTGACCGGGCGGGCCGGCTGTGGATCGGCGCCGACGACTCGCTCAATCGCTACGACCCGGCGACCGGCAGCTTCACGCAGTACCGGTCGCCCAACGACGACTGCGGCACCGTCGCGATCGCCCACGACATCGTCGAGGACCCCGACGGGGTGATCTGGCTGGCGACGGACGACGGCGTGACGGCCCTCGACCCGGTCACCTCGAAGACGACCTGCCACCGTCCGCGCTACACGCCCTCGGTCGGCGAGACACGGGTCATCGGAATGGCCGCCGCGAACGACGGGACCCTCTGGGTCACCAGCAGCGAGGGGCTCCACGTGCTCGACCGGCGCTCGGGCAAGGTCCTCCGCCACCTCCCGCTCGCGGCGGGGCCGGGACGCCGGTTCGTCTGCACGGGCTTTCCGTCGCGGCCGTTTCAGGACCGCAGCGGCAGGCTGTGGATCGGGCTGTCCTCGGGCGCGGACCTGGCCTCGGTCGACGTCGCCAGCGGCGAGGTCACGGTCTACGCGTTCCGCAACGGCGGGCTGGCGCCGAACGCGTCCTCCGGCGTCGTCTCGATCCAGGAGGGCAGCGACGGGGCGCTCTGGCTCGGCACCAACAGGCTCGGCCTCGTGAAGCTGACCCCGGACCGCAGGCAGGCGATCTGGTACCAGAGCAACCCCGACGATCCGGACGGCCTGCGCGACGACCTCGTGGTCGGCCTGTTCAAGGATCGCGACGGGAACTTCTGGTCGGTGACCAAGGCGGGCGCCGTGCACCGCTTCGACACCGAGCCGCCGCGTTTCCGGTCCTACCGCCACCAGCAGGCCGTCGCGCAGAGCCTGGGCAAGGGCGCGGTGACCGCGGCCTACGCCGAAGACCCCGACACGCTGTGGATCGGCACGGACCGCGGCCTGAACCGGGTCGACCGCAGGACGGATTGGATCACGCGGGTCGAGCAGCCGGCCTTCGCCAGAGGTGTCAGCGCGATCGCGAAGGACGGCGCCGGCCACCTGTGGTTCGGCACGAACGGCAGCGGCCTGGTTCGCCTCGACCCCGGTTCCGGCCGCTACACCACGTACACGCACGATGCCTCCGATCCACGATCGCTGAACCACGACCGGGTCACGGCCCTGCGGGTCGACCGGGGCGGCAGCCTGTGGGCCGCGACGGATTTCGGGCTCAGCCGCTGGGAGCCCGCGTCGCAGTCCTTCGCGACCTTCCGGCCGCCGGCCACCGGCCTGGCGCAGTACCGCTCGATCGCGGAGGACGCCAGCGGCGCCCTGTGGCTGGCCACGTCGTCGCGCGGCGTGCACAGGTTCGAGCCCCGCACGGGCACGTTCACGGTCTTCGATGCAGCGTTGCGCGCCGCGCATCCGCCCGGCCACAACCGCGTCAACGCCGTCCACGTCGACCGCAGCGGGACGGTGTGGGCCGCGACCTTCCGCGGCCTCGGCAAGCTCGATCCGCGCCATGGGACATTCACGTCCTACGCCTCGCGCTCCGGGCTTCCCGCCGACACGGCCCTGGGCATCCTGGAAGAAGACGACGGGCGCCTGTGGATCAGCACCCCGAACGGGCTGTCGCGCTTCGACCCGCACGCCGAGACCTTCACCAACTATCACGCATCGGACGGTCTGCTGACCGATCGGTTCGCCAACCCCGTGGTCGCCGCCCAGAGCCCGGGCGGGGAAATGTTCTTCGGTTCGCCGAAGGGGCTGGTGGCGTTCTTCCCCGGGCAGATCGTCGAGCGCGAGCGCACGCTGCCGGTGTACCTGACCGACCTGCGCCTGTTCGGCGAGCCGGTGCGGCCAGGAAGCTCGCCGCTGCAGCAGCCCATCTGGTCCACCGCGTCGCTGGAACTGGAACCGCGCAGCATCGTGTCCTTCGAGTTCGCCGCCCTGAACTACGTCGATCCGGCGCGCACGCGCTATCGGTACCGGCTCGAAGGGCTCGAAGCGAAGTGGAACGAGACGGACAGTGCCCGGCGCAGCGCGACCTACACGACGCTGCCGCCGGGCGACTACACGTTCCGGGTCCAGGCCCGCGGCCCGCGCGGCGACTGGAACGAGAGCACGCCTGCACTGCGGATCCACATTCCGCCGCCGTGGTACGCGACATGGCCCGTCCTGCTCCTGATCGCTGCCCTGCTGCTCGCAGCGCTCGGACTGGCCTACCGCCTGCGGGTGCGCCAGCTGCAGCGCCGATTCGAGGAGCGCGCCCGCATCGCCCACGAGGTGGCCCAGGGCCTGGAGCAGCGCGTGCTCGAACGCACCGAAGCGCTGGCCCGCGCGCAGCATGCCGCCGAGGCCTCGACGCGCGCCAAGAGCGAGTTCCTGGCCAACATGAGCCACGAGATCCGCACGCCGATGAACGCCATCCTCGGCATGTCGTACCTGGCGCTGCAGACCGGGCTGGACCCGCGCCAGCGCAACTACGTCGACAAGGTGCACCGCGCCGCCGAGTCGCTGCTGGGCATCATCAACGACATCCTCGACTTCTCGAAGATCGAAGCCGGCCGGCTGGAGATCGAGGAGATCCCGTTCCAGCTCGGCGACGTGCTGGACCAGCTCGCCACGCTGGTGGGCATGCGCGCCGAGGAGAAGGGGCTGGAGCTGCTGTTCGCGCTGCCGCCCGGGCTGCCGACCGCGCTCGTCGGCGACCCTTCGCGGCTCGGCCAGGTGCTGCTGAACCTGAGCAACAACGCGGTCAAGTTCACCGATCGCGGCGAGGTCACGGTGGCGGTGACCGAGTGCGCGCGCGACGGCCAGCGCGTGAGGCTGCGCTTCGAGGTGCGCGACACCGGCATCGGCCTCGCACCGGAGGCCCTCGCGCGCCTGTTCCAGCCCTTCACGCAGGCCGACGCCTCGACCAGCCGGCGCTACGGCGGCAGCGGGCTCGGCCTGGCCATCTGCCGTCACCTGGTGGAGCGCATGGGCGGCGAGATCGGGGTCGAGAGCGAGCCCGGGCGCGGCAGCTGCTTCCATTTCAGCCTGTCCTTCGGCCTGCAGCCGCAGGCCGCGCCGCCGCCGGATGCCGACCTGCCGGGCCTGCGCGTGCTCGTCGTCGACGACAACCCGGCGGCGCGCGAGCTGCTGTGCACGCTGGCATCGGCCTTCGGCCTGCAGGCCGAGACGGCGCCCGACGGCACCGCGGCGCTGCAGGCGGTGGCGCAGGCCGATGCGCAGGACCGGCCGTTCGAGCTGCTGCTGCTCGACTGGCACATGCCGGGGCTGGACGGCGTCGCCTGCCTCGAACGGCTGGCGCACGTGGCCGGCCGGCACGCCCCGCCCACCGTGCTGATGGTGACGGCCTTCAACCTCGAGGAGGCCGAGCGCCAGCTCGCCGCGCGCGGGCTGCGCGTGGCCGGGCTGCTGCCCAAGCCGGTCACGCCGTCGGGGCTGCAGGATGCCTGCGCGAACGCGCTGGGCCGTCCGCGCCCCGGGCCCAGGCGCAACGAGCAGCGCCAGGAGCTGCTGCAGGCACGCCAGGCCGGCATGGCCGGAGCGCATGTCCTGGTGGTCGAGGACAACCCGATCAACCAGGAACTCGCGCGCGATCTGCTGAACCGCGCCGGCATCGTCGTCAACATCGCCGGCGACGGCCAGGAGGCGCTGGCGATCCTGTCACGCGAGCGCTTCGACGCCGTGCTGATGGACTGCCAGATGCCGGTGATGGACGGCTACGAGGCGACGCGAGCGCTGCGCCAGCGCCCCGAGCTGAAGGACCTGCCGGTCATCGCGATGACGGCCAATGCGATGGCCGGCGACCGCGAGAAGGTGCTGCAGGCGGGCATGAGCGACCACGTCGCCAAGCCGATCCGCGTCGACGACCTTTTCGCCACGCTGGCGCGTTGGGTGCATCCGGCGCTGACCCCCTCCGTGCGGGAGACGCCGCTGCCGACGCTGGACAAGCGCGCCGGCGTGGCCGCGGTGATGGGCGACGAGGCGCTCTACCGGCGGCTGCTGGGGCTGTTCCGCGAGCGCGAGTCCGACTTCGTCGCCCGCTTCCGCCAGGCCCGTAGGCAGGGCGACGAGGAGGCCTCCACGCGCCACGCACACGATCTGAAGAGCGTCGCCGGCACCCTGGGCATGCCCGCGCTGCAGCGGGCCGCCGCAGCGCTGGAGGAAGCCTGCCGGCAGCGCACGGAAGCGTCGTCCCTGGAGCCGCTGCTGCAGGCCGTGGAGCGCGAACTCGCGCCGGTCCTCGCCAGCCTAGCGGAGGCGCCAGGTCGTTGATCGACCTGGCGCCTTGGTTTCGAGCGGTCCGTTGTGGACCATTGTTTGGGGCTGGGGTCTATCGAACAGTTGGCCGGAAGCCTCGTGGATACTCAATCGCTGCCGTGCGATGCCTGTCAGTTGTACGAAAAGTTGTACGTCCAGATTCCTGTGACACCGCGGGCAGGTAGCGGCTCGCAGCCAGTCGGCCACGAGCGGGGCGGTCAAGTTGCCGGATCGAGCCTCTCCCAGTGCGCCGCAATCTCCTCGCACGCCGCAGCCACGCTTGCCATTCGGCGCAGAGTCGCCGCCGGTGCATGAACAATGGACCGGCGGAAGATGTCCACTGACAAGCACAACGAGGGAAGCACTTTCACACCGCGCGGCCCGTACTCCGCCAGCCAGTGAAGTAGAAGGGTTGCGACGTACTCGCCGCCCTCTCGGCCAAGCGCTCGCTCGTCGGACTTCGGGAAGTGCAGCTTCAACGCCCCAACACAAGGGACTCCACGTTGCTCGGAGAACAGGAGAAGGTTCGGGCAGACCGAGATGTCCACCGACTTGATGCGCAAGTGCGGTGCCTGGTCCGGTCCACGTTCGTACCGCACTTCCTCGGGAGGCAAACCGTTGGCGACCTGGAGGAACTCCTCAAGCGCGTCAGCGGTGTTGCGCGCGTCGTCCATCGCCCACTTGGTGCCCGAGCTTGCCCGCAGCCGCAGCACGGCGCGGTCGACGATGGATTCGTCGTTGGCTCCAGCCGCCATGAACTCGGCAATCGGCTTGGTAGCGAGTCGGTACAACTGGGGTATCGGGTCGCTGGGCTTCTTCTGATCGGAGATGATGCGGCGACGGCGTGCGGGACTCGACGAGATCATGTACTCGCCGAGCTTGTTTGCTGAGATGCGTGGCATAGGTAACGACAAGCCCTTCCGTAGAACTACGAACGGCCCCAACGCCCACCCACGCATAGAATCTCTGGGTTCGATCCGGAGGTCCGCGAGGGCCCCATTCCCCGGCGCCTATTTGGGCTGGGACGCAGCGCCAAGGCCGGCAAGCCTTGGCGTTTGCGTTTGGGCGCCACCATCATAGGGCGCCTCGCCACGATCGCCTGTGCGCAAGCCTGTGGAAATTCGGGGTCATCGGTTGATAACCTCCCTCATTTGCTCGCCTACGTACCGCTAAGTCGTTGACGCAGCCTCTTTCGGGCCGCGACGGCCTGGATCTGCGACATTTCAGAGCAGGTGCAGGAAAATCATGCGGTACTCGCCGGCGAGCGCGAGAAGTCGATCACCTTCTGCCAGGGTTGTAGAACACGACCGAAGTCGACTACTACATTCGAGCCGCCGTCCCTCACGCCGTTGACCACGCCGCCGCTCGCGAACGAAGCTGCACGGCCCCGACACGGGGCTTACCCTACGAAGCCCCACGGGCAGCCGCGCGCCATGTCGGCCTCGGTGACGGGCACGTAGTCGTGATCGACCGGCGTGGAGCCGGGCTCCACTTCGGGTGATTTCTTCGTGGAGCCGGGCTCCACCTGGGCCGGCAGCTTCCAGGCGCGCGCGACCTCGATCACTGGGCATTGCCAGCCGGCTCCGTCTTTTCGATGATGCTCGTGCCGTCGCGTCAGGCTGCGGGCGCGGTGGAGTTGCAGCCGGTCGAGCAGCGACAAGGGAGCCGTCGATGGAGCTCTATCGTCACAAGGCCTACCCAGCGCCGGCGCGCGAGGCGCTGCTTCGTCAAGGGCCCCTCGCCGTGGAGGTAGCGAACCGCTGGATGCTTGGGTGGCCGGGGCGAGTGCGCACGCTGCTTGAGGCCGGGGCATACGTGCCAGCGCTGATCGCGCAGGTGGAACGAGAAAGGGATGCGCTGAGTCAACCCGGCAATGGGCACTTGGCCCGCCACGAGATTGCCGAGCTGTACGGGTTGGATGCCGCGCCGCCGGCGCCGTAGGGCCAGTCGAGAGCCGCAACGCCACATCAGTGATGCGATGAGCAGGAGCAAACGCCAACGCGCCGCTGACCCGAGTTCGGCTACGAGCCACGCTTGTGCTGCCATCGCCGAGGCCGCAGAGTGAACTGGGGCGGCATCTTCGTTCTTGCTGGCGTGCTCTACGTGGCCTACGTCGCTTGGCCATGGGGCGCGCTTGTTTTCGCGGTCGCGGGCGCCGCCCTCTTGGTGCTCATGGCACCGACGCGGAGAAGAGACCGAACGCCCCTGCCGCAGGCCGTCACCGTGATGGCGGAGTCGGACGCAGGATCGTCGTTTGACGCATCGCCCTCTGCACAACGTCGACTGCCGCCGTTGACTTCTCCGCCGAGCGCGCCGCAGCAGGTTCAGAGGCCGGCGCGCCATCGCCGGCCAGACGGTTCGAAAGACGGGCCTCATGCGGAAGGCCACTTCGCGCGCCACGCGACCACGCCTGGATGGCTGTACGTCTTTCGGAACGATCTGCACGCGCCCAACCTCTACAAGATCGGGTACACGACGGTCGGCACCGCTGTTCGACTCCGGTTCATGAACGAGCAACTGCGGGGTGTCTCCGGCGCAGTTGGTAAGTTCCGTGTCATCTACGAGCGACGGGTGCCTGAATCCTTCAACGCCGAGCA
The DNA here is from genome assembly GCF_004011805.1 of Piscinibacter defluvii. Classification (GTDB taxonomy): domain Bacteria; phylum Pseudomonadota; class Gammaproteobacteria; order Burkholderiales; family Burkholderiaceae_C; genus Piscinibacter; species Piscinibacter defluvii. The sequence goes on along the minus strand of NZ_RCHJ01000013.1, from coordinate 64,115 downwards.
ACGAGTCTTCGCCCGGCTTGCGCCATTCCGGGCGCGCTCGAACCGCGAGTTCTTCCAGGCGCCGCTGGAAGCCATCCGATCAGCGATCGATGCGGTAGCCGATGAGGCGACGCGCATGTCAGTCCCGCGCGCCCAACCCTCTCGCTCCATCGATGTGCGCTGCCCGGAGTGCGGCCGCACCCACCATGTCGACATTGGTTCGGCCGCCCACGAGATCGAGCTGTGCTGCCCGCCGTGCGGATGTCAGTGGCTCGAGCCCATCGCTGACGCGGAAGAGACCACGGCGACGCCGGATGGGGACTGCATGACCGCCGCCGACTCCAATGACGGGCACCCCCTGGCGGCACGAGTCGCGTGGAGCCCGCCGGGGATGGACCCGGCACTGGCGGCGGTGATGGTTCCCCGCGGGGAGCTGACGGAGGCGCAGTGGTGGTCGGCACTGGCCGACCGACTGACGACGATGGTGCTCAAGGAGCCGGACCCCGAGGCGGCGATGCGCGAGGCGGCGACGGCGCTGGAAGCGCCGGTGCCCGACAGCCCGGAGCAGGCCGGGGAGACGCTGCTGCAGCACAACCTCAACCTGCGAACGGCGATGACGCTCGCGGTGATGGCTCGAACCGACCCGTTCCCGGTGCAGGTGTCGCTGGGCAACAGCGCGGCGAGCGAGGCGCTGCAGGCGACCGACCTGGAGACGTGGCTGGAGATGGCAAGCTCGATGGTGAGCGGCTCCAGCCTCGACTGAGCGACCGATTTGCGGATGTTGACCTGGAGCCTGTACCCGAGTAGCGCTGGCGGGAGTTGCCGCCGATGGATGCGGTTCACGGCGCACGCCGTCCCGATCACACCGGCAGCCGCAGGCGAACCATTGCCCAGGCTCGAAACGCCGCCGCGCGCGCCTGCTCGGCCTCTACGAGCGCGCGCCGCAGCCGCAGGTAGCCTTTGTTGTGCATGCGCGCCTGGCGAAGCTGCACCAGCAGATCGTTACACCGCCGCTCCGCCATGTCGAAGGGGCTCAAGCGCTGACTCGGGTACGTCACCCTGGCACAGCGGCCGCAGGCAAACCCGCTGGAGCGCTCAGGAGGCCAGTACAGCCGCATGCATCGTCTGCCACAGTCCTCGCGCGGGCAGCGCAACCACCAGCGCTGCCCAACGCCGAGGTTCGCGCGTGTCGAGTCGATCCCGACAGTCTGGAACACGCAGCCCTCGGGCGCCCGGCGGAGCACAACCAGGTCGCCCATGGTGCGGTACCACAGTCGCGGCCCATGCCCAACGTCGATCGCGCCATGATCGCCGGGGCGCAGTGCCCCCTTGGCCCGGAGCCGGCGCACGTCGAGCACGGCGCAGTCCTCGATGCGCGGCCGAGTTGCCGGACGGCCCGCGCCGTAGCGGCTGCCACCGCGGCTCATCGGGCTGCCTCGCCTGAAATCGAAGATGCCTGGGCGAGTCGAAGGCCACCGTGCGACCGCATCACCGATCTCCTTCGAGGATCGTGGTCCTCAGCGTCGCCTCCACGCGATCGAGCTCCGCCTTGAGCTCAGCTCGCTCGTCGGCGCTCAGCTTGGTCGGCTTGACATGCACCCATTCGCCGCGGCCAGTGACGAGGCCGAGCCTGCGCAGGATCCCCTGTCGCTCATGCAAGAGGTCGTGCACGTCGGCCTGCTCGGGCGAGTCGCAGAACTTGCCTGCGCACCTCTTGCAGACGAAGCCCACGCCGGGTCGGGCGTAGAACAAGACGCTGGCATCGCCGCAGCGGCACACCAGCCTCTCGCGCGGCGTTCCGAACGGCATCCTCACGATCGGAAGTCGTTGTCGGACCAGCGGCCCGAACAGCGAGTGTTCGATGCACACGGCCTCCCGCTCGACCCGGAAGGAGGCCACGTTGCCCCCGGACAGGCGCACGACACCGGCACCGCGACGGGGGATCGTATCCGGCTCAGCGATTCCCGTTCGGATGTCGAGCCTCGGGACGCCACGGAGCGGCGCGCGCAGGCCTTGGGTGATGGGATAGGCGAGCACGGGTCAGTCCTCCATGGTTTCGAGAGTCGCGGGCGTGAGCGCAGGCTGCAAGCCGTCCGGCAACACCCAGGGTCGCCGGGCAATCGTTGCGTCATGGTCAGCCGCGATCGGCAGCGCGACAGCCGGCTTCGCGTCAGTCGCCGCGTGCACCGCAGATCGCCGCCGCAGATGGCAATGCTCTAGAGAGCGACTGTCCGACAGTCCACTCGGTGGATGCTTTGTGGCGCCCTTTGGACTGCCCGACAGTCCATTGCTCACATGCGGTTGACTGTCCGACAGTCCATAGCCGTGGCTCTTGGCACTGTTCGACAGTCCAAGGGAATCGTTCTTGCGGGGGTGCTTCGCGGCACGAGCCGCACGCGCCTTAGCCGTCCGATCCACCTTCGGCAGAGCTACCGGCTTGTTGGGCCGCATGTAGGCGCCGCGGTGTACGCGGTCCCAAAGCAACGGGTCGATCTCAAGCTGGTAGTCGCCACCGGTCCCGAGCGCCAGCCACGTCGCCGCATAGAGACCTGGGCGCCGGCGCGCGCCCTGACGCGTGAGGCAAAGCAGGCCGCACGCAACCAACTCCCGCACGCACTTGCCCACCACCGACTTTGACTTCCAGCCCCTGGGCACCAATCGCTGCTCCCACTCGATCATGAGCCCACCGTTGGGCCGTCCGGGCTCACTGCCGCCACCGCCGCGGAAGAGCGGCGCAACGAAATCCAGGAGCAGGGCGCGCGCCTGAGGAGAGGCCCGCCGCCACCCAGGACTATCTAGAACGACATGCGGGAGCGGTACGTGCGTCTTGCCGTCGCGTCCTTCCTGCGCCGCCTTGATCTTGTCAAAGCGGAGGCGATCTGCGTGCCGCTGTGTCGCCTTGTCTTCTCGGCTCATGGGGCGCACCCCCGAATAGCGCAGGGGTTGGCTCCCGTGGCTCTGCGTCGTGCACGCAGGCTCGTGCCGGGGTGCGCGCGGACGCCAATCACAGCGCCGCGGCGCGCTTGGCTTCCCGCACCGTTCTCGGCACAATCGCAACTGTTCGAGTAGTACCCCAAGGCGGCCGGACGCTGGCAGGCGTCGTGGCCGTCGTTCTTTTCGGGCGGCGATGCCCGTGCCGTAGCCGTCATCAAAGTGCTCCCGGGAGCGGCGGGGCCGACGCGTCCTGAGGGACCTGCACTCCGCGCGAGGCGAACACCGCCATGCGTCCGCCGGCGGGCGAACGGGCAGGCGGCTGACGCACGGCGCCGACGTAGGCGCGTCGCAGTTGCTGCACTGGGTCCGGGTCGTCGTCGGCGCGAAGATCGAGCATCGCGTGCCGCGCCGCGCCGCTGACTTTCAGCGCTGCTGACCTTCGGCCGCGTCTATCGCCACCCGCCGCGTCACCGGCCGAGAGCGCCATCAGCAGCTGCTCCGCGAGAGGCAGGTGCGCGCTGGACTGCATCGCGTGGGCCATCGCGCGCAGAACGCCGGGGCCGGCAAGCGTGTTCCCGAGCAAGACGAACGAGCCGTCGATGGAGTGGCCTGCCCATCGCGTGCATCTGGACCCCGTCCAGCCGTGTGGGCGTCCGCGCGCGTCAACCATGCCCACTTGGCGAGCGGCGCGGTGAGGGTCCTGGGCGAGCACCATGCGCATCGCAGTCTCCGCGGCGTCGCCCGCGCGCAGGCGATCGAGCATCTGCGTCACCAACCGAGGATCGGGCTGCCCTTGGAAGGCCACGGCACCGACGCCCGCTTCGACATGCGGCACGACACCACCGACAGCCGGCAATGCGGTAGCCACTGCGATGCCGAGCTCACCCGACTGCCGGGAGTGCGCCACGATCGCGTACGTCACGTCGGCGCCCCAGCTACTCGCTTGGCCTTGGCCGCGGCGCTTGCGGTCGCCGCACGCGCCTTCAACTCGGAGGCAGCGCGACTGTCGGCAGCCGCCGCTTGTTCGCACCGTCGCATGAAGTCCTTGATCGAACCGACGCGCCATCTCGTGAAGCGCGGCTTCCGGATCACCGGCTCGGGAAAGTGGCCCGAGGCGAGTTGTTCGTAGATCAGGCTGACGGACATCGAGGTCAGCCTCCGCACAGCTTGAACGTCGACCCATGCATCGTCGTCGGACATCAGCATCGGCAACGCTCGTTCCTTGATCTTCTCCTGCATCGCAGTCTCTCCGGTATGTTTGCCGCGCAATTGCCCACGCGGGCAGTTGGGGCCGCTTGATTCCACCAGGACCAGCGCGGGGGGCAACCCCTTCGGGATCGAATCCCCGGCCGCGGTTCAGGCCGAGGTGCTCACGAGCGGCAGCGCAGCGCGATCCTGTTCTCGCTCGGCACGAACGCCGACCACGGCCTGCGCCGCACGACCGAGGACAAGCGCAAGGTGGTGCGCACGATGCTCGATGACCCCGAGTGGGGCCAGTGGAGCGATCGGGAGATCGCCAAGGCGTGCGCCGTCTCCCACACGTTCGTCGCCTCGGTGCGCAACCCGGTCACCGCGCAGAAGCGCAGCGAGAACCGGGCCAAGAGCGCGGTCAAGCAGGTGGAGCCGGCTCCAGTCGCCACCCCGGCTCCGGTTGCGCCGCCCGCGCCGCCCACAGACGCCGAGCAAGTGGCCCAGGAAGCGCACGGCGACGTGGGAGTCGCAATCCGCTGGCCAATCGGCTCCGTCCGACCACGACCAGTGGAGCCCGGCTCCAGTCCCGAGCTGGAAGTGGAGCCGGCTCCACTTGGGCCGGAGGCTTCCAGCCTGCCGCCTGGCGGCTTCAGCTCCTTCGAATCTCGATGACCGTTGCGATCGGACGCGACAGAGGCTGGACTGGAGTCTCCTTCCATGGGGGTGTGCGGTCCTCCCAGATGATGCGCGGCTCTCCAGCCTCATGCGCTCGGATCGACTCTAGGCAGCCCTCGACCACTGCGCGCATCACCCCACAGCGAGCGCTTCCGTTGGTGCCACGCAGGTGTCGCACCAGTCCGCCCGGCAGTTGGAACCCCTCAACATCAGGAGACATGGCGCCGTCTCCGCAGAGGGGACACCGCGCCCTAAACGTGCCAGGCTCGCCGCCCATCTCCTCGCCCGGGAACTTCTCAGCCAAGTCGACGAGCGAACGGACGGCCCACAGCATCCACTCGTCGAAGTCGCTCATGGTGTCGCAGTAGTAGCTCGCATCGAGCAGCTTGCGGCGATCCACCGGCAACAGGTCGAGGATCGTCTGACGCGCCAGGAACAGCTCCGTTTCGAGGCGTCGCATCTCGTCCCTGAAGTCATCGGGCACGCGAGTCGTTCGACGCGGCATTGGCTACCCCCTTCGCCCCGGAATCGGTGCGTCGCCGCATTCTCCCAACGGCGCCAATCACGTTGGTGTTTGCGCTCAACGGCACCGCGCGAAAGTGCTTGCTTTGTCTTGAATACGTATTACCATAAACAACATGGAGAAGGCGAAGAGCACATGGGGCGGCAGCCGCAAGAAGGCTGGTCGCAAGCCCCTTCATGCAGACGAGCGCACCGTGATTTGGTCGATGAAGATGAGCGAGTCGCAGCGGGAGAAGCTGGACAGGCTGGGCGGGGCGCCCTGGGTCCGCGAACGCATCGACAAGGCTCGCGAACCGAAGGAGTGAATACGCCAAACCCCGCGGCGAAGGGCGGGGCAAAGAACGAGGGCCGGCAGCGCGCCAACGCTCCCGACCCTCTGACTCCCAACGATCATAGGAGGATCGAATGGAAGCTCGGAACAATGTACCGCAGTCGAGCGCTTCGGCGAAGCCCGGGGCCGCAACGATGCGCCGGATGCTGGCGCCCAATGTCATCTGCCTCCATCCGGACAACCGACCGGCGGTGACTCAATCTCGCCGGCGCGGTTCGCTCCCGGCCAACGTCAGGCCGATCAGGCAGGCGGCCCCGCTGAAACCGGGCGACGTGGTGTTGGCGCTTCGGTATGGGCCGACCGACAACCGCGTGCGGCTGGTAGAGCGCGTTGAGTCGAGCGCGGGCTGGATCGCCCAACTGCTGGAAGGTGAGCTTCAAGGCGCACTTGTGCCGGTGATGGATCGAGCGATCCGCAGGTTGCCCCGCAACAATGGCTGAAGCAGGCGCGAGGGTTCGGGGCATCGGGACCAGAACTCCCGCGCCCCGGCCGCTCGGGCTCGTGCCGCGCAGCGCACAAATCACTCTGCGTTGGGGTCGCGACGCAATTCGCAAGACGCGCCAGCCGTGAGTGAACCAATCCGAGGCGCCTCTATGATCTTGCGCCATGCACGAGAACAACGCGCCAGCGGGATTCGTCCAGCGCTGGCAGGGAGTCACCGGTTCGGAGAGAGCCAACTACCAGCTCTTCGTCACCGAGCTATGCCGTCTGCTTGGTGTCGAGGAGCCTGGGCCGGCCAGCGAAGACACGCGCGACAACGCGTACGTGTTCGAGCGCCGCGTTACCTTCGCGCACGGCGACGGCACTGAGAGCAACGGCTTCATCGACTGCTACCGCCGCGGTCACTTCGTGCTGGAGGCCAAGAAGATCAAGGTCGGTGCGCACACCAAGGGTTTCGATGACGCACTGCTGCGCGCCCGAGCCCAGGCGGAGAGCTACGCACGCGCCCTGCCCGCCGCCGAAGGCCGGCCACCGTTCCTCATCGTGGTCGACGTTGGGCACGTCATCGAGCTCTACGCCGAGTTCACGCGCAGTGGCGCCACCTACACACCCTTCCCCGACGCGCGCAGCCACCGCATGCGCCTCTCCGAACTGGCCGATGAACGTGTGCGCGAGCGCCTGCGCGCACTATGGCTCGACCCGATGTCGCTGGACCCTTCGCGGGCCAGCGCCAAGGTCACGCGCGAGGTTGCCACGCAGCTCGCCGCCCTGGCGCGTAGCCTGGAATCCGCCGGCCACGGCGCGCAGAAGGTTGCCGCCTTCCTCACTCGCTGCCTGTTCAGCATGTTCGCCGAGGACGTAGGCCTGCTGCCCAAGACGGACGCCGGCGACGGTGCCTTCGTCGCGCTGCTCAAGCGCTACCAGGACGAGCCGGTCACCTTGCAGAAGATGCTCGCCGTTCTGTGGGCAGACATGGACCGCGGCGGGTTCAGCGCGGCGTTGGCGAAGGATCTGCTGCGCTTCAATGGCAAGCTGTTCAAGGGCTGGCAGACGGTCGACTTCGTGCTGCCGCTCACCCGGGACCAGATCGACGGCCTGCTCGCGGCAGCTCGCGCGAACTGGCGCGAGGTCGAGCCGGCCATCTTCGGCACTCTGCTCGAACGGGCGCTGGATCCGGCCGAGCGACACGCCCTTGGCGCCCACTACACACCGCGCGCCTATGTGGAGCGGCTGGTGCTGCCTACCGTCGTCGAGCCGCTGCGTGCCGACTGGAGCAATGCCCAGGCCGCGGCGTTGCTGCTGGCCACCGAGGCCGCCGCGATGCCCGAAGGCCGCGATCGCGAGAAGAAGCTCGCCGAGGCACGCGCCGAGGTGCGCCGCTTCCATCACCAGCTTTGCACAACCCGAGTGCTCGACCCGGCCTGCGGAAGTGGCAACTTCCTGTATGTCACGCTCGAACACCTCAAGCGCCTGGAAGGCGAGGTCATGGCGCAGCTCGACGCGCTGGGCGACACGCAGGCGAAGCTGGGCCTCGAAGGCGAGACGGTCACGCTGAAGCAATTGCTCGGCATCGAGCTAAACGAGCGCGCCGCCGCACTGGCCGAACTGGTGCTGTGGATCGGCTACCTCCAGTGGCACATCCGCACCTTCGGCAGCGCGGCCGTGGCCGAGCCGGTAATCCACGACTACGGCAACATCGAGTGCCATGACGCCGTGCTCGCATGGGACCGCCAGGAGCCGATGCTCGATGAAGCCGGCAAGCTGGTGTCGCGCTGGGACGGCGTCACGTTCAAGCGCCACTCGGTCACGGGCGAGGACGTGCCTGACGAGACGGCACAGGTACCGCAGTGGCGCTACGTCAACCCGCGGGCGGCCCAGTGGCCGGTCGCCGAGTTCGTCGTCGGCAACCCCCCGTTCATTGGGAACAAGCGGATGCGCGACGCGCTTGGTGATGGCTACGTCGAGGCATTGCGCGCGGCATGGCCATCGGTTCCAGAGAGCGCGGACTTCGTCATGTACTGGTGGGATCACGCAGCAGACAAGCTGCGTGCGGGCAAGACCAAGCGCTTCGGCCTCATCACAACCAACAGCTTGACGATGATCTTCAACCGGCGCGTCGTCGAAGCGGCCCAAGACGCGAAGCCGCCGCTGCGCATTGTCTTTGCCATCCCCGACCATCCCTGGGTCGACAGCGCAGATGGCGCAGCCGTGCGAATCGCAATGACGGTCGGCGCCAACGACAGTGGCGAAGGGCGTCTATTGCGAGTCGTTCGAGAGTTCGATCAAGCCGAAGGCGAGGTTCACGTCGAGTTTGTGGAACGCCTGGGCACCATTCACGCTGACCTCACAATCGGCGCAGACGTACTTTCCGCATGGCCTCTCCGGGCAAACTCGGGCCTGTCCAATAGGGGAGTGATTCCTCACGGTGCCGCGTTCATCGTTACCCCCGAACAAGCCGCGGCGCTTGGGCGCTTCTCGGTGCCGGGCACATCAGCCGTCATTAGAGAGTACCGGAACGGACGCGATCTGACGGACAGGCCCCGGGGACACTTGGTGATCGACACGATCGGCCTGTCTGAGAATGGTCTACGCGACCGATTCCCACTCATCTTTCAGTGGCTCTACGAACGTGCGAAGCCCGAGCGTGATCTGGTTCGTCGCCAGTCAATACGCGAGAACTGGTGGCTGCATGCTTGGTCGCGTAGTTCGTTTCGTCCAGCGCTCCAGTCGGTGGACCGATTCATTGCGACACCTCAAGTAGCGAAGCACCGAGTCTTTCAGTGGTTGGATTCTGTGATTCTCCCTGACGACAAGCTCATTGCCATTGCTTCAGGGGACGCGTTGCATCTCGGCGTGCTGTCCAGTCAGGTACACCTGCATTGGGCATTGGCAACCGGCGGTCGGCTTGGGGTTGGCAACGACCCGGTATATAGCAAGTCCGCGTGCTTCGAGAAGTTCCCCTTCCCTGACAGCGACACCGGCCTCGCGCCAATACTTGCGGATCGCATCCGCGCGCTGGCCGAGCAGATTGACGCGCACCGCAAGGCCAGACAGGCGGCCCATGACGCCGTGACGCTCACCGGCCTATACAACGTGCTCGCCAAGCTGCGCTCCAGGGAGCCGCTGACCGCGAAGGAGAAGACCATCCACGAGCAAGGCCTCGTCGCGGTGCTGCGGTCGCTGCACGACGAACTGGACGCGGCGGTGCTCGAAGCCTACGGCTGGTCGGACCTGCAATCGGCCCTGGCCGACCACACGCCGGCTGGCGCCGAGCCGCGCGCCGCTGCAGTGGAGGCGCTGCTCGAACGCCTCGTCGCCTTGAACACCAAGCGCGCCGCCGAGGAAGAAGCCGGCACCGTGCGCTGGCTGCGCCCCGAGTTCCAGCTTCGCGGCCAGCAAGGCGAGCAAGCCGGCGTTGAATTCGAGGAGGTGCCCGAAGCTGTGGCGGCGCCTGCCGCGGCCGTCGAGAAGCGGCCATGGCCGGCTGGGCTGCCTGAGCAGATCAAGGCGGTCGCCGAGGTACTCGCCGCCTCGGCACGGCCGATCGCGCTGCCCGACCTCGAAGGGCAGTTCAAGGCGCGTGGGCGCTGGCGCGATCGACTGCCCACGATCCTCGATACGCTCGAAGCCCTGGGCCGCGTGCGACGTACCGCGGCCGATCGCTGGCAAGGCATCTGACGCCGGCAGCGGTTCTGCGGCGTAGTTCCCTCGACGGCTTGCGACCTACGCCCGCTTGCTCGGCATCTCGATCACCTGCGCGCCTGCGCGAAGGCGGTCAAGGTAGTCGGCCCACTTCTGCATGAGTTCCCGGCGCTGCTCAAGGTACTGCGTGCGGTTGTAGGCGCGGCCGAGCGAGTCGGCCACCTCGTGCGCCAGCTGCGCCTCGATCACCTCAGGCGCGACGCCCAGGCGTTCTGCCGCCATCGTGCGTGCCATGGCTCGGAACCCATGGGCCGTCATGTCGTCGTTGGTGTAGCCCATACGACGAAGTGAGACGCGAACCGTGTTGTCGCTCATCGGCCTCTCGCCGGTGAGCAGCGAAGGGAACAGGTAGCGCCCATGTCCCGTGAGCGCGTGGAGTTCGCGCAGGATCGCCTGCGCCTGCCGGGCAAGCGGCACTATGTGCGGCGCGCCGTTGACCTTCTCGGCCTTGCGGCGCTTCATCAAGGTCGACGGCACGACGATCACCGCCTGCTCCTGGTCGACCCAAGCCCACTCGAGCTGGCGCAGTTCACCCGGCCGTAGGAAGACGAGCGCCGATAGTGCGAGAGCAGCGCGCGTCACCGGGTGCCCCTTGTAGTCCATCATGGCCCGAAGCAGTTCGGCAGCGCGCTTGGGCTCCACGATGGCCGCAAGGTGTCGCGTCGGCACCGGAGGCAGTGCGTCTCGCAGATCGGCTGCCGGGTTGCGCTCGCAGTAGCCGGACGCCACTCCGAACCGGAACACCTGAGAACAGGCGTCCTTGATGCGGTGCGCCGTCTCGATCGCGCCGCGCGCCGTCACACGCCGGAGACATGTCAGCAGTTCGGGCGCGTCGATCGAGGCGATGGGCCGGGCGCCGAGCCACGGAAAAACGTCCTGCTCGAACCGGATACGTGTGCGGTCCGAGTGTCCCTCGCTAACCTTGACCTGATGCACGGTCTCCAGCCACTCGCGGGCGACGCACTCAAAGGTGCCAGGGCCGGGCTTGCCGGCAGCCGCAAGACGCTTGGCCTCCGCGCTGGCAGTCGCGGCTGCCTTGTCGGCTTTCCGCGCGTCACTGGGGTCGGTGCCGGCCGCGACGAGCTTCCGCGCCTCGTCGCGCCGCTGGCGCGCGTCCTTCAGGCTCACCTCCGGGTAGGTGCCCAGGCTCAGGCGGTTCTCGCGACCACCGAAGCTGTACCGCAGCCGCCACCAGCCAGAGCCGCTCGGCTGGGCCTCCAGCATGAGCCCACCGCCGTCACCCAGCGCCCTCGCCTTGCCCGCCGTGGCCGCACTCTTCAGGGCAGCCTGAATCGCCTTGTCGGTCAACTTGCCTGTCGCTGCCATCTCGTACAACTCCCGCAGTCGCCAAGACCAGAACCTCGGCTTGTACGGATTGTTGTACGTCGAACTGCTGGATGCAAGCCCAGTTGTACGGGCTCATGTGGACACGAAAAAGGCGCTAAGTCGTTGATTGACTTAGCGCCTCGGTCGCTTCTGGCCCCTGCCGGAGCCTCATTTGGTGGAGCTGGGGGGAATCGAACCCCCGTCCGCAAGCCATCACCGGCCAGTTCTACATGCTTAGCTGACTGATTTGAGTTTGATGGTGCCGGCCGCGCAGCAGCACGCTGCCGTCACCACGAGTCACTTGATTTGATCCTGGGCCGAGTGACCCGGCTCAGGACGATCCCATGTGAATGACCTCGCAGTCCTCCGGTTTCCCGTCAGACCCAGCCCATGGGCCAGCTGTTGCGAGGCTCACCGGTTTTAAGCGGCGAGAGCGTACGAAGAGTCGTTCGCAGTTACTTTGTTTCCAGTGGATTTACGAGCTTACTGGTGCTCGGCATGCCCTGAACCGACTCCGCACCCACGTCGAAGCCAGGTCAGCCCCTCGATGCGTAGTTTAGGCCAGGGACAGCAAGTTCAAGAGCTCGCCGGGTTCGGCGATCACGTGGTCGGCGCCCCAGCCGTCGATCGGCTCGCCGTCGCCCAGGTAGCCCCAGGCGGCGGCCACGGTGGCCATGCCGGCCGCCCGGCCGGCCTGCACGTCGCGCAGGTCGTCGCCCACGTAGACACACTCGCCCGGCTCGAGCCCGATGCGGCGCGCCGCCTCGAGCAGCGGGGCTGGGTGCGGCTTGGCGTGCGGCGTGGTGTCGCCGCACACCACCACCGCCGCCGCCTCGGCCAGCCCGAGCGCACGCACGATGGGCTCGGTGTAGCGCGTCACCTTGTTGGTGACGATGCCCCAGGGGCGCTGTCGCGAGGCCAGCGCCACGAGCACCGGCTCGATCGCCTCGAACACACGTGTCTCGCGCGTCATGCGCGCCTCGTAGCGCTGCAGGAACTCGTCGCGCAGCGCCTCGAACTCGGCCTGCCCCGGCGCCACGCCGAGGGCCCGCCCGACCATGCCGCGGGCGCCGGCGCCGACCATCGGCCGCAGCTGATCCAGCGGCAGCAGCGGCAGCCCGCGCGCCGCACGCATGTCGTTGCCGGTGCCCGCCAGGTCGGGGGCGCTGTCGATCAGGGTGCCGTCCAGGTCGAACAGCACCGCCCGCGCGGCGATCCTCATGCGCTCTTGCGGCAGGCCACGAGGTAGTTGACGCTGGTGTCGGCGTTCAGGGCGTAGCGCCGGGTCAGCGGGTTGTAGCCCAGGCCGCGCGTGGCTGCGGCGTCCAGCCCGGCGTCGCGGCACCAGCGTGCCAGTTCGCTCGGCCGGATGAAGCGGGCGTACTCGTGCGTGCCGCGCGGCAGCAGGCGCAGCACGTACTCTGCGCCGACGATCGCGAACAGGAAGGACTTCGGGTTGCGGTTCAGCGTCGAGAAGAACACCCAGCCGCCGGGCTTGGCGAGCGCCGCGCAGGCCTGCACCGTGGAGGCCGGGTCGGGCACGTGCTCGAGCATCTCCATGCAGGTGACGGCGTCGAAGCTGCCGGGTTGCTCCGCCGCCAGCGCCTCGGCCGCGATCTCGCGGTAGGCCACCGAGGTGGTACCGGCCTCGAGCGCGTGCAGCTGCGCCACCCGCAGCGGCTTGGTGGCGAGGTCGATGCCCAGCACGTCGGCGCCGCGGCGTGCCATCGCGTCGGCCAGGATGCCGCCGCCGCAGCCCACGTCGACAACGCGCTTGCCCGCCAGCGGCATCAGCGAGGCGATCCAGTCCAGCCGCAGCGGATTGATCTGGTGCAGGGGGCGGAACTCGCTCTCCGGGTCCCACCAGCGGTGAGCCAGTTCGCTGAACTTGGCGAGTTCCTGCGGGTCGACGTTGGCGCTCGTGGTCATGCGCGGATGTTAGCGAAGGCCAGAAACAACAAACCCCGCCGGGGCGGGGTTTGTCTGCGTCCGAAGGACCGTCAGGTCACTTCTTGGTGCGGGTGCCGACGACCTCGATCTCGACGCGGCGGTTCTTCGCCTTGCCTTCCTTGGTCTTGTTGTCGGCCACGGGCTGCTTCTCGCCCTTGCCTTCGGTGTAGACGCGGTTCTTCTCGACGCCCTTGCTCGTCAGGTACTCCTTGACGGCTTCGGCGCGGCGCACCGACAGCTTCTGGTTGTACGCATCCGAGCCGTCGCTGTCGGTGTGGCCGACGGCGATGATGACTTCGAGGTTGATGCCGGAGATCTTGCTGGTCAGGTCGTCCAGCTTGGCCTTGCCCTCGGGCTTCAGCACGGCCTTGTCGGTGTCGAAGAACGCGTCGGCCGCGAACGTGACCTTCTCGCTCACCGGGGCGGCCGGCGGCGGGGGCGGCGGGGGCGGCGGCGCGGCCGGGGCGGGCGCGGGGGCCGGAGCGGGCGCGGGGGCCGGGGCGGGCGCCGGGGCCGGAGCGGCCTTCTTCAGCGCGCCGTCGCAGTCTTCCTTGGCGGTGGCGGGCGTCCAGTTGGCATCACGCCAGCACAGCTCGTTGGTGCCGTTCTTCCAGGTGATGCCGGTGCTGTTGACCCAGTTGTCGATCGTCTGGGCGGACACACCCGACGCGGAGGCGGCAAGCGCGGCGGTTGCGAAGAGCGACGCCACCTTGTTCAGTTTCTTCATGATTCTCCTCTCGAGGGAATTGAGCAGTTGGTCTTCGTGAACGACTGGGACAAGCCCTCGTCCGCGGGTGCCGACCACCGACGGCGGATTGTGCCATAGGGCCTTTCCGTGACTTGATTTTGGCCTCGGGCCTGCGGTACGTCGGTGACGATGTTGCGCTGGTGCCACAAGGTGGCGCAATTAGAATCAATCGTTTTGCGTGGCGCCGGCTCCAGCCCCGCGACGCCACCTCCTCCACGAGCCCTGTCTCGAGCGCCGCATGACCCAGTTCGCCAAGGAAACCCTGCCCGTCAGCCTCGAAGAGGAGATGCGGCGCTCGTACCTCGACTACGCGATGAGCGTGATCGTCGGCCGTGCGCTGCCCGACGCGCGCGACGGCCTGAAGCCGGTGCACCGGCGCGTGCTGTTCGGCATGCACGAGCAGAACAACGACTGGAACCGGCCGTTCAAGAAGAGCGCCCGCATCGTCGGCGACGTGATGGGCAAGTACCACCCGCACGGTGACGCCTCGATCTACGACACGATCGTGCGCATGGCCCAGCCCTTCTCGCTGCGCCACATGCTGGTCGACGGCCAGGGCAACTTCGGCTCGGTCGACGGCGACAACGCGGCGGCGATGCGCTACACCGAGATCCGCCTGGCCAAGATCGCGCACGAGATGCTGGCCGATCTGGACAAGGAGACGGTCGACTTCGCGCCCAACTACGACGGCTCCGAGAAGGAACCGGTCGTCCTGCCGACGAAGCTGCCGAACCTGCTGGTCAACGGCTCGGCCGGCATCGCGGTGGGCATGGCCACCAACATCCCGCCGCACAACCTCAACGAGGTGGTCGACGCCTGCCTGCACCTGCTGAAGAACCCGTCGGCCTCGATCGACGAGTTGATGGAGATCATTCCGGCGCCGGACTTCCCGACCGCCGGCATCGTCTACGGCCTCGCGGGCGTGCGCGAGGGCTACCGCACCGGCCGCGGCAAGGTGGTGATGCGCGCCAAGTGCCACTTCGAGGACATCGACCGCGGCCAGCGCCAGGCCATCGTGGTCGACGAGATCCCCTACCAGGTCAACAAGAAGAACCTGCTCGAGCGCATCGCCGAGCTCGTGCACGAGAAGAAGCTCGAGGGCATCAGCCACATCCAGGACGAGTCCGACAAGTCGGGCATGCGCGTGGTGATCGAGCTCAAGCGCGGCGAAGTGCCCGAGGTGGTGCTGAACAACCTGTACAAGCAGACCCAGCTGCAGGACAGCTTCGGCATCAACATGGTGGCGCTGGTCGACAACCAGCCCAAGCTCTGCAACCTGAAGGACCTGGTCGAGATCTTCCTCGAGCACCGCCGCGAGGTGGTGACCCGCCGGACGATCTTCGAGCTGCGCAAGGCGCGCGAGCGCGGCCACGTGCTGGAGGGCCTGGCGGTGGCGCTGGCCAACATCGACGAGTTCATCGAGACGATCAAGAACTCGCCGACCCCGCCGATCGCCAAGACGGCGCTGATGGCCAAGAGCTGGGACAGCTCGCTGGTGCGCGAGATGCTCGCGCGCATGGAAGGCGGATACGACGCCTACCGCCCCGAAGGCCTGCCGCGCCACTACGGCCTGCAGCCCGACGGCCTGTACCGCCTCTCCGACGACCAGGCCAGCGAGATCCTGCAGATGCGCCTGCAGCGCCTCACCGGCCTGGAGCAGGACAAGATCATCGGCGAGTACAAGGAGGTGATGGACCAGATCACCGACCTGCTGGACATCCTCGCCAAGCCGGCCCGCGTGACCATCATCATCGGCGAGGAACTCGCCGCGCTGAAGCAGGAGTTCGGCCAGACCAAGCTGGGCGCGCGCCGCACGACCATCGAGCACAACGTGCAGGACCTCGGCACCGAGGACCTGATCACGCCCACCGACATGGTGGTGACGCTCTCGCACACCGGCTACATCAAGAGCCAGCCGCTCGCGGAGTACCGCGCGCAGAAGCGCGGCGGCCGGGGCAAGCAGGCCACGACGACCAAGGAAGACGACTGGATCGACCAGCTCTTCATCGCCAACACGCACGACTACATCCTGTGCTTCACCAACCACGGGCGGGTGTACTGGCTCAAGGTGTGGGAGGTGCCGCAGGGCTCGCGCAACTCGCGCGGCAAGCCGATCGTCAACATGTTCCCGCTGCAGGCCGGCGAGAAGGTCAACGTGGTGCTGCCGCTGAACGACGGCTTCCGCAGCTTCCCGCCCGACCACTACGTGTTCATGGCCACCGCGCAGGGCACGGTGAAGAAGACGGCGTTGGACGAGTTCAGCAACCCGCGCAAGGCCGGCATCATCGCGGTCGACCTGGACGAGGGCGACTTCCTGATCGGCGCCGCGCTCACCGACGGCAAGCATGACGTGATGCTGTTCTCCGACGGCGGCAAGGCGGTGCGCTTCGACGAGGACGACGTGCGCCCGATGGGCCGCAACGCACGCGGCGTGCGCGGCATGGCGCTCGAGCCGGGGCAGAGCGTGATCGCGATGCTGGTGGCCGAGGACGAGTCGCAGTCCGTGCTGACCGCCACCGAGAACGGCTACGGCAAGCGCACCTCGATCGTCGAGTACACGCGCCACGGCCGCGGCACCAAGGGCATGATCGCCATCCAGCAGAGCGAGCGCAACGGCCGCGTGGTGGCCGCCACGCTGGTGCGCCCGGACGACGAGATCATGCTGATCACCGACAAGGGCGTGCTGGTGCGCACCCGCGTGGCCGAGATCCGCGAGCTGGGCCGCGCAACGCAAGGCGTCACGCTGATCGCGCTGGATGCCGGCGCCAAGCTGATCGGCCTGCAGCGCATCGTCGAGAACGACGCCAACGGCGACGAGCAGCCGGCCGAAGAGACCCCCTGAGGCCACGTGCCCGGCCCGGCCCGGCGGCCTGCGCTGCCGGGCCGGGCCGCAAGTGATGCGACAATTTCGGGCCCATGGCTGACTCTCCCGCTTCGCCCCTGCCCGAGCTGCTCTCGCTGCGCACGCAGATCGACGGGCTCGACCGCGAACTGCTCGCGCTGCTGAACCGGCGCGCGCAGCTGGCCCAGCAGGTCGGCGAGCTGAAGAAGAAGGAAGGCTCGGTGGTGTTCCGCCCCGAGCGCGAGGCACAGGTGATTGACGGCCTGAAGAGCGCCAACCCGGGCCCGCTGAAGTCCGAGAGCGTGGCGCCGATCTGGCGCGAGATCATGTCGGCCTGCCGCGCGCTGGAGACACCCACGCGCGTGGCCTACCTCGGCCCGGCCGGCACCTTCAGCGAGGAGGCCGCGCTCGGCTTCTTCGGCTCGTCGATCGTGCGCGTGCCCTGCGCCAACTTCGACGAGGTGCTGCACCAGACGGTGGCCGGCGCCGCCGACTTCGGCGTCGTGCCGGTGGAGAACTCCACCGAGGGCGTGGTGACACGCTCGCTCGACCTGTTCCTGACCACGCCGCTGTTCATCATCGGCGAGACCAGCCTGGTCGTGAAGCACAACCTGCTGCGCCGCGAGAACGCGCTCGAAGGCATCCGCGCCGTCTGCGCGCATCCGCAGGCGCTGGCGCAATGCCACGGCTGGCTGTCCAACCACCTGCCGCAGGTGGAGCGCCGTCCGGTGTCCAGCAACGCCGAGGGCGCGCGCCTGGCGGCCGCCGATGCCGGCCTGGCGGCGATCGCCAGCGAGCGCGCCGGCAGCGAGTTCGGCCTGCACGTCGTGGCCCCGGCGATCCAGGACGAGGCGCACAACCGCACCCGTTTCGCCATCCTGGCCCACCCGGACCGCCAGCCGCGCCCGGCCGCCTCGGGCCACGACTGCACCAGCCTGGTGGTCTCGGTGCCGAACCGGCCCGGCGCGGTGCACGACATGCTGGTGCCGCTCAAGCAGCACGGCGTGTCGATGAGCCGCTTCGAGTCGCGCCCGGCGCGCTCGGGCCAGTGGGAGTACTACTTCTACATCGACCTGCAGGGCCACCCGGACCAGCCGCAGGTGGCGCAGGCACTCAAGGAACTGCGCAGCGTGTGCGCGTTCTTCAAGGTGCTGGGCACCTACCCGATCGACGTGCACTGACCAGGACCGACTCGCAGATGTTCAACCAGCTCGGTGTCATCGGTTGCGGCTTGATGGGCGGCTCGTTCGCGCTGGCGCTCAAGCGCGCCGGTCTGGTCAAGCGCGTGATCGGCTACAGCAAGTCGCCTTCCACCACCGAGCGCGCGCGTCAGCTCGGCGTGATCGACCAGGCGGCCGAGTCGGCGCTGCTGGCCGTCTCCGGCTCCGACGTGGTGCTGATCGCGGTGCCGGTGTCGGCCACCGAATCCACCTTCAAGGCGATCCGCCACCTGGTGGAGCCGGGCGTGCTGTTCATGGACGTCGGCTCGACCAAGCGCGACGTGGTCGATGCGGCGCGCCGCGTGCTCAAGGAACGCGTGCCCTCGTTCGTGCCGGCGCACCCGATCGCCGGCAAGGAGGTGGCCGGCATCACCCACGCCGACGCCGCGCTCTACAGCGGGCGGCAGGTGATCCTCACGCCGCTGCCGCAGACCACGCCCGAGCTGGTGCAGAAGGCCACCGACTGCTGGGCCGCGATCGGCGCGCAGGTGCTGCGCATGACGCCCGAGAACCACGACGCCGCGTTCGCTGCCGTCAGCCACCTGCCGCACATGCTGGCCTTCGCCTACTTCAACTCGGTGGCGCGCCAGCCCGCCGGGCGCGACTTCCTGTCTCTTGCCGGTCCGGGTTTCCGCGACTTCACCCGCATCGCCGCCAGCGACCCGACGGTCTGGCGCGACATCCTGATGTCCAACCGCGAAGAGATCCTCAAGCAGTCGCAGCGTTTCCGGCACACGCTGGACGCGATGGAACACGTCATCAAGACCGGCAACGCCGAGGCGCTGGAGGACCTGATCCGCAAGGCCTCCGAGGCGCGTGCCGGCTGGCAGATGGGCAGCGGCAAGCCGGGCAGCAACCGCTGACGCTCGGCCCATGTACGCCACCGAGTTCCTCGACCTCCCTCCCCTGCAGACCGCCGCCGGGCTGGTGCGCCTGCCGGGCTCCAAGAGCATCTCCAACCGCGTGCTGCTGCTCGCCGGCCTGTGCGAGGGCACGACGCTCGTGCACGACCTGCTCGACTCCGACGACACGCGCGTGATGCTCGAGGCGCTGCGCACGCTGGGCTGCGGCCTCGAGCGCGAGGGCGAGGCGCTGCGTGTCACCGGGCTCGGCGCGCGGCTGAAGACGAACGAGGCAAAGCTCTTCCTCGGCAACGCCGGCACCGCGATGCGGCCGCTGACCGCCGCGCTGGCCGTGCTCGCGGCCACCCAGGGCGGCCGCTTCGAGCTTTCCGGCGTGCCGCGCATGCACGAGCGCCCGATCGGCGACCTGGTCGATGCGCTGCGCCAGCTCGGCTGCACGGTGGACTACCTGGGCCAGGACGGTTACCCGCCGCTGCGCCTGTCGGCCGGCGCGCTGCGCACCGACGCGCCGATCCGGGTGCGGGGCGACGTCTCGAGCCAGTTCCTGACCGCGCTGCTGCTCGCGCTGCCGCTGGTCGCGCAAGGCAACGACATCGTCATCGAGGTCGACGGCGAGCTGATCTCCAAGCCCTACGTCGAGATCACGCTGAACCTGCTGGCCCGCTTCGGCATCGCAGTGCGGCGCGAGGGCTGGCAGCGCTTCACGATCCCGCGGGGCAGCGCCTACCGTTCTCCCGGCAGCATCCACGTCGAGGGGGACGCCTCGTCCGCCTCGTACTTCATCGCACTAGGCGCGATCGCGGCGCCCGACGCCCCGGTGCGCATCGAGGGCGTGGGCAGCGATTCGATCCAGGGCGACATCCGCTTCGTCGAGGCCGCGCAGGCCATGGGCGCGGACGTGACGAGCGGCCCCGGCTGGCTGGAGGTCAAGCGCGGCCGCTTCCCGCTGCAGGCGATCACGCTGGACTGCAACCACATCCCGGACGCCGCGATGACGCTGGCGGTCATGGCGCTCTTTGCCAAGGGCACCACGCGGTTGACCAACATCGCCAGCTGGCGCGTCAAGGAGACCGACCGCATCGCCGCGATGGCGGCCGAGCTGCGCAAACTCGGGGCGACGGTCGAGGAAGGCCCCGACGTCATCGCCGTGACACCGCCCGAGCGCACCCTGCCCGCGGCGATCCGCACCTACGACGACCACCGCATCGCGATGTGCTTCTCGCTGGCCGCCTTCGCCGGCGCGCCGGTGCGCATCCTCGACCCGAAGTGCGTCGGCAAGACCTTCCCGGAGTACTTCGAGGCGCTGTTCGGGCTGGTGCGCACGCGGATGGACGACATCCCGGTGATCACGGTCGACGGTCCCACCGCCTCCGGCAAGGGCACGCTGGCCAGCGCCGTGGCCAAGGCGCTCGGCTACCACTTCCTGGATTCCGGCGCGGTCTACCGCGCCACCGCGCTGACCGCGATGCGCCAGGGCGTGCCCGGCGACGACGAAGCCGCGCTGGCCCGCGTGGCGGCCGGGCTGGACCTGCATTTCGTGGGCGGCGAGGCCCACCTGGGCGCCGAGAACGTGGCCGAGGCGCTGCGCGACGAGCAGGTCGGCCTGATGGCCTCGCGCGTGGCCGCCTGGCCGGCGGTGCGCGAGGCGCTGCGCCAGCTGCAACTGGGCTTCCGCCGCGTGCCTGGCCTGGTGGCCGACGGGCGCGACATGGGCACCGTGATCTTCCCCGCCGCCGACTTCAAGGTGTTCCTCACGGCGAGCGCCGCCACGCGCGCGCAGCGCCGCTACAAGCAGTTGATTTCAAAGGGAATTCCGGCTAGCATCGACGACCTCCGAGCCGACCTCGAGGCGCGCGATGCAAGAGACTCGAACCGCAGCGTCGCGCCCTTGAAACCGGCCCCGGAGGCGCTGCTGCTGGACAACTCGGCCCTGAGCGTCGAGGCCTCGATGGCCCTGGTGCTGGAAGCCTGGGAGCAGCGCCGGCCCTTCGCTTCGGCAAGGGGCCGCTGAAGAAGGCCCGTCGCCTCCCCTCCAGCGCCGCAAGGCGCGCCGGGGCGACGGATCATCAACCGCAACCCGCGGCGCGAGCCGCACCCGAAAGTCCCCATGTCCCAAGTTCAACAAGCCACCAGCTCGGGCGGCGAATCGTTTGCCGCCCTGTTCGAAGAATCGCTGAAGCGCTCGGAGATGCGCAGCGGCGAGGTCATCACGGCCGAGGTCGTCCGTGTCGACTACAACTTCGTGGTGGTCAATGCCGGCCTGAAGTCGGAAGCCTACATCCCCATCGACGAATTCAAGAACGACACCGGCGGCCTGGAAGTCCAGGTCGGCGATTTCGTCTCGGTGGCCATCGACGCGCTCGAGAACGGCTACGGCGACACCATCCTGTCGCGCGACAAGGCCAAGCGCCTGGCTTCCTGGCTGGCGCTCGAGAAGGCGCTCGAATCCGGCGACTTCGTCACCGGCACGGTGAACGGCAAGGTCAAGGGCGGCCTGACGGTGCTGGTCAACGGCATCCGCGCCTTCCTCCCCGGCTCGCTGCTCGACACGCGTCCCGTCAAGGACATGACGCCGTTCGAGGGCAAGACCATGGAGTTCAAGGTCATCAAGCTCGACCGCAAGCGCAACAACGTGGTGCTGTCGCGCCGCGCGGTGGTCGAGGCCTCGATGGGCGAGGAGCGCGCCAAGCTGCTCGAGACGCTGCATGAAGGCGCGATCGTGCACGGCGTGGTCAAGAACATCACCGAGTACGGCGCCTTCGTCGACCTCGGCGGCATCGACGGCCTGCTGCACATCACCGACATGGCCTGGCGCCGCGTGCGCCACCCGAGCGAGGTGGTGCAGGTCGGCCAGGAGCTCGACGCCAAGGTGCTGAAGTTCGACGCCGAGAAGAACCGCGTGTCGCTCGGCCTCAAGCAGCTCGGCGACGACCCGTGGCACGGCGTCTCGCGCCGCTACCCGCAGGGCACGCGCCTGTTCGGCAAGGTCACCAACATCGCCGACTACGGCGCCTTCGTCGAGATCGAGCCGGGCATCGAAGGCCTGGTGCACGTCTCCGAGATGGACTGGACCAACAAGAACGTCGCCCCGAACAAGGTGGTCTCCCTCGGCGAGGAAGTCGAGGTCATGGTGCTCGAGATCGACGAGGACAAGCGCCGCATCAGCCTGGGCATGAAGCAGTGCAAGGCGAACCCCTGGGAGGAGTTCGCCGCCACCGTGCAGCGCGGCGACAAGGTCAAGGGCCCGGTCAAGTCGATCACCGACTTCGGCGTGTTCGTCGGCCTGGCCGCCGGCATCGACGGCCTGGTGCACCTGTCCGACCTGTCCTGGAACGAGCCGGGCGAGAGCGCGGTGCGCAACTACAAGAAGGGCCAGGAGGTCGAGGCCGTGGTGCTGGCCGTCGACGTGGACCGCGAGCGCATCTCGCTGGGCATCAAGCAGCTCGATTCCGACCCGTTCACCAGCTACACCTCGGTCAACGACCGCGGCGCGACGGTGACGGGCAAGGTCAAGAGCGTGGATGCACGCGGCGCCGAGATCCAGCTCAACGCCGACGTGACGGGTTACCTGCGCGCGTCCGAGATCAGCCGCGACCGCGTGGAAGACGCGCGCAACGTGCTGAAGGAAGGCGACGAGGTCACCGCCCTGATCATCAACATCGACCGCAAGACGCGCTCGATCCAGTTGTCGATCAAGGCCAAGGACAGCGCCGACCAGCAGGAAGCGATGCAGCGCCTGGCGCAGACCAACGAGCGCGAGAGCGCCGGCACGACGAGCCTCGGTGCGCTGCTGCGCGCCAAGCTCGACAACAAGAGCGAGTAAGGTCCTCACCGCCGAACGCCCGTCATGACCCGTTCCGACCTGGTGACCAGGCTGGCCGAGCGCTTCGGCCAGCTGACCCACCGCGACACCGAGTTCGCGGTCAAGACGATCCTCGATGCGATGTCCGACGCGCTCGCGCGCGGGCACCGCATCGAGATCCGCGGCTTCGGCAGCTTCTCGATCAACCGCCGCCCGCCGCGCGTGGGCCGCAACCCGCGCAGCGGCGAGCAGGTGATCATCCCCGAGAAGCTGGTGCCCCATTTCAAGCCCGGCAAGGCCCTGCGCGAGGCGGTCGACGCCCACGTGCCGGTGCGCGACGAGCCGGGCCCCGTCGACAAGACGGGCTGATTCCCGGGGGTCGCGTCGCTAGAATCGGCGCGACCCACCGATGCGCATCGTCGTCTGGCTCGCCCGGGCCTTCCTCTTCTTCGTTCTCTTCGCGTTCGCGCTGAACAACCAGCACGACGCGGCCATCCGCTGGTTCTTCGGCTACGAGTGGCGCACCTCGATGGTGTTCGTCGTGCTCGCCGCCTTCGCGCTCGGCTGCGTGGCCGGCGTGCTGGCGATGCTGCCGAGCTGGTGGCGGCACCGCCGCGTGGCGCGCCGCCGGGCCACCGACGACGATCCCGGCGCCGCCACCGACACCTCGCAGCTCGTGGTGCCCCCCACTCCGGAACACCCGCCGCGCGATGGAATTTGACCTGCAGTGGCTGCTGCTCGGGCTGCCGGTGGCCTTTGCGCTCGGCTGGCTCGCCTCGCGCCTGGACCTGCGCCAGTGGAAGCGCGAGCAGCAGGAGTCGCCCAAGGCCTACTACAAGGGCCTGAACCTGCTGCTCAACGAGCAGCACGACAAGGCGATCGACGCCTTCATCGAGGCCGTCCAGCACGACCCCGACACCACCGAGCTGCATTTCGCGCTCGGCAACCTGTTCCGCCGCCGCGGCGAGTACGAGCGGGCGGTGCGCGTGCACGAGCACCTGCTGCAGCGCGGCGACCTGGCCAGCGCCGACCGCGAACGCGCCCAGCACGCGCTGGCGCAGGACTTCATGAAGGCCGGCCTGTTCGACCGCGCCGAGCAGGCCTTCGAGGCGCTCGAGGGCTCGCCCTTCGACACCGAGGCGCGCCTGGCGCTGCTGGCGCTGCACGAGCGTTCGCGCGAATGGCGCGCCGCCGCCGAGGTGGCGGCGCGGCTCGAGCGGGCCGGCAGCGGCTCGTTCAAGGCCCGCATCGCGCATTACTGGTGCGAGCTGGCCCAGGAGGCGCAGGCGCGCCAGCAGGAGGCCGAGGCGACCGAGGCCCTGCAGCGTGCCCGCGAGGCCGCGCCGCAGGCGCCGCGCCCGCTGATCCTGGCCGGCCAGCGCGCCCGCGCACGCGGCGAGCACCGCGAGGTGCTGCAGGCCTGGGGCACGCTGATGGCGGCGCACCCGGCCGCGTTCAACCTGGTCGCGTGCGACTATGCCGACAGCGCCCGGCAGCTCGGCGAGCCCGGCCCGGCCTACGAACAGCTGGAAGCGCTGTACCGGCGCAGCCCGAGCAGCGACCTGCTGGCCGCACTCGCGCTGCTGGACGAGGATCCTGAGCGACACCGCCGGCGGCTGCTCGCGCACCTGCAGCAGCACCCCTCGCTCGCGGCCGCACAGGGCCTGCTGCAGGTCGGCGGCACGGCCTTCGACGAGGCCGAGGCGCTCGCGCTGCGCGAGGCCGTGGGCCGCTCGGCCAAGCCGCTGCAGCGCTACCGCTGCGCCGCCTGCGCCTTCGAGGCGCAGAACTACTTCTGGCAATGTCCCGCCTGCCTGGGCTGGGACACCTACCCGCCGCAGCGGCTGGAGGACCTGTGATGAACACCCCCCGACCGACGCGCGAGCAGATCGCGCGCGCCCGCGTGCTGGTGGTCGGCGACGCGATGCTGGACCGCTACTGGTTCGGCGCCGTCGACCGCATCTCGCCCGAGGCGCCGGTGCCGGTGGTGCGCGTGAACCGCGCCAAGGAGCAGGAGCGCCTGGGCGGTGCCGCCAACGTCGCCTGGAACGCCCGCGCGCTCGGCGCCACCGCGCGGCTGCTGACCGCCATCGGCGACGACGAACACGGCCACCGGCTCGAGGCGCTGCTGGCGAAAAGCGGGGTCGAGTCGCTCTTCAAGCGCGACCCGCGCATGACCACCATCGTCAAGCTGCGCGTGATCGGCCGCTCGCAGCAGCTGCTGCGCGTCGACTTCGAGGAGGAGCCCGACCACGAGGTGCTGGAGGACCTGCTCGCGCAGTACGAGCAGACGCTGGCGGTCTCCGACGTGGTGCTGTTCTCCGACTACGGCAAGGGCGGCCTGACCCACATCCCGCGCATGATCGAGCTGGCACGCTCGGCGAACCGCGCCGTGCTGGTCGACCCCAAGGGCAGCGACTACGAGCGCTACCGCGGCGCCACGGTGATCACGCCGAATCGCGCCGAGCTGGCACAGGTGATCGGCGCCTGGAGCAGCGAGGCGCAGCTGCACGAGCGTGCCTTCGCGCTGCGCGAGCGGCTCGGCCTCGGCGGCCTGCTGCTCACGCGCAGCGAGGAAGGCATGTCGCTCTTCGACGCCCAGGGCCATGTGCGCATCCCGGCCCAGGCGCGCGAGGTGTTCGACGTCACCGGCGCCGGCGACACCGTGATCGCCACCATGGCCGTGATGCTCGCCAGCGGCCTGGGCCTGCGCGAGGCGATGGAGCACGCCAACCGCGCCGGCGGCATCGTGGTCGGCAAGTTCGGCACCGCCAGCGTCAGCTTCGAGGAGCTGTTTGCAGCATGACGCCGAGCCGTCTCAAGTCTTGCGCTCCCCCTTGGGGGGACGCGCGCAGCGCAAGGGGGTTGTCATGAGCATTCGAGTCGTCGTCACCGGTGCGGCCGGCATGATCGGCAGCAACATGGTGCAGGGGCTGAACGCGCTGGGCATCGACGACGTCATCGCCGTCGACAACCTCACCAACGGCCCGAAGTACCGCAACCTGCTCGGCGCGAGGATCGCCGACTACTACGACAAGACCGACTTCTACGCCCGCTTCGCGCGTGGCGACTTCGGCCGCGTCGAGGCGGTGCTGCACGAGGGCGCCTGCTCCGACACGATGGAGCACAACGGCCGCTACATGATGGACACCAACTACCGGTGTTCGAAGGACCTGCTCGACGCCTGCCAGGCGCAGGGCACGCGGCTGCTGTACGCCTCGTCGGCGGCCACCTACGGCGGCAGCGCCAGCTTCCGCGAGGAACCGCAGTTCGAGCAGCCGCTGAACGTGTACGGGTACAGCAAGCTGCTGTTCGACAACGTCGTGCGTCGCATGCTGCCGGGCTCGAAGGCGCAGGTGGCGGGCTTCCGCTACTTCAACGTCTACGGCCCGCGCGAGCAGCACAAGGCACGCATGGCCTCGGTGGCCTTCCACCACTTCCACCAGTTCCGCGAGCACGGCAAGGTCAAGCTGTTCGGCGAGTACGGCGGCTATGGCCCGGGCATGCAGTCGCGCGACTTCGTCTTCGTCGATGACGTGGTGGCCGTCAAGCTGTGGTTCCTGCAGCACCCGGACAGGAGCGGCATCTTCAACCTCGGCACCGGCCGCGCCCAGCCGTTCAACGACGTGGCGCACGCGACGGTCAACGCGGCACGCGCCCTGAAGGGGGAGGCGTCGCTGCCGCTGGCCGAGCTCGTCTCGCGCGGGCTGGTCGAGTACATCCCCTTCCCCGACGCGCTGGTGGGCAAGTACCAGTGTTTCACCCAGGCCGACCTGGCCGCGCTGCGCGGCGCCGGCTGCGATCACGCCTTCGCCGACGTGGCCACCGGCGTGACGCGCTACGTGAACTGGCTGGCGGCGCAGCCCGCCGCGTAGGGCGGCCCCCGTCGGGGGGAGGTCCGCGGGGGAACCCACGGTGGCGATTCACGCCGCGCGGCCTGCTTCGAACAATGGCTCCGAGCCCGCAATACCGCGGCTCGTCAACCGACCAGGAGCCTCATCATGTTCAAGTTCATCGCCGCCGCCGCCCTTGCCCTCGCCACGACGCTGGCCGCCGCCGCCACCGACATCAACAAGGCCGGCCAGGCCGAGCTCGAGGCCGTCAAGGGCATCGGCCCCAGCATGGCCCAGCGCATGCTCGACGCGCGCAAGAGCGGTCCGTTCGCCGACTGGGCCGACCTGCGCACCCGCGTCAAGGGCGTGGGCGAGGGCAAGGCACACAAGCTCTCCGAGAACGGCCTGACGGTCAACGGCAAGGCCTACACCGCCTCCGCGCCGGCGGTCTACAAGGCACCCAAGGCCAAGTCGGAGAAGAACGAGAAGAAGGCCGACAAGCCGGCCTCGTGAGCGAGCCTCAGGCCCAGCCGAAGAAGTCCTTCACCTCGTCGCGGCGCGCCAGCGTGTCCGCCGCGCCGAGGGCCACCAGCTCGCGTGTGTAGGGCGACTCGAACAGCAGGTAGCTGGCCAGCGCCGCGCCGCGCGCGTCCTCGCCGCTGCCCGTCACGCCGACGCCGCGCAGCATCGCGCGCACCGGCGCCGGCAGGCTGCGCAGGTGCTTGGCAGCCAGGTCGTCCAGGCGCTGGCTGGGCGCGATCACCAGGGTCTCGATCGGCCGCAGCGTGGTGCGCGCCAGCGCGTCGGCCGGCAGCAGCTTCAGCGTCGCGTTGATGCGCTGCAGCCGCTCCACGTCCACCGCCAGCGCGTCGAGGAAGATGTTCGACATCGCATGGCCGGCGATCTGGGCCAGGTTCGGGTACTCCTCGCTGTGCGCCCGTGCGCCCGGCGGCTCGTGCATGCGGCCGGCGCCGATGATCAGGATGCGGGTGGCGCCCAGGTGCACGGCCGGCGAGATCGGCGCGGCCTGGCGCATCGAGCCGTCGCCGAAGTACTCGGTGCGGCCCTCGATCGGCAGCGCGACGGCCGGGAAGACGAACGGGATCGCCGACGAGGCCATCAGGTGCGGCACGCCGATCTCCGAGCGCACCGCGATGCGCTGCGAGCGGGTCCACGGCACGATCTCCTGCAGCGCGTCGTAGAAGGTCACGTGCAGGCCAGAGCCGTAGCTCGACGCGGTGACGGCGATCGCGTGCAGGTGACCCTCGTGCATCATCTGGCGCAGCCGCTCGCTGCTGACCATGCGGCGCAGCAGGTTCGCCGCCGGCGAGTTGTCCAGCAGCGACTTCGGCCGCGCGCGGCGCCAGCGCGCGATCAGCCAGCCGATCGAGAACAGCGTCAGCCAGCGCGCGCCGGTGCGGATCACGCCCAGCGAGTCGGCGCGGTACACCTGCTCGGCGTGGAAGTTCTCCCACACCTCGACGAGCGCGCGCACGCCGGCGTCGAAGTCGTTGCAGCGGCAGGCCAGCGCGGCCGCGTTGATCGCGCCGGCGGAGGTGCCGGTGATCACCGGGAAAGGGTTCTGCGCAGGCGCCTTCGACTCGCGCCGGATCTGCGCCACCGCCTTGAGCACGCCGACCTGGTAGGCCGCGCGCGCCCCACCCCCGGTCAGCACCAGCCCGGTGACGGTGGCGTCACTCACTCGTAGACGACCTCGGCCCGGCCTTCGTGCGCACTCGAGCGCCAGCGCGCCAGCGCGTCGTCGGTCGGGTAGAAACGCGCCGCGTCGCCGAGGTCGATCTCGCCGCTGGCGCGTTCGCGCTTGAGCGCAAGGCGCACGGTCAGGCCCTGCGGCAGGTCGCCATGCTCGGTGACGAGGCGGCGCGAGGGGTAGTCGCGCAGCACCTCGGCCACCGGCGGCACGCTGCCGTTGACCTCGACGCGCAGGTACTTGCCGAAGCGGCAGCGCGCGGCGGCCAGGTCCCACACCTGGTTGACGTTCAGCCGCAGCCCGCCGGAGAAGCGGTCGGGCTGCAGCTTGCCCTGCACGATGACGAGTTCGTCGTCCTTCAGCAGTTCCTTGTTGGCGTTGAGCAGGTCCTCGTTGGCCACCGCCTCGATCGCTTCGGTCTTGTCGTCGAGCTTGAAGATCGCCACGCGGCCGCGCTGGCCGTTGACCACCCGCAGGTCGCCGACGATGCCGGCCAGCAGCTGCGGCTCGCGCGAGTCGATCAGGTCGGCGTTCCTGCGGCGAACGATGTGGCGCACCTCGTCGGCGCTCTGGTCGAACAGGTGGCCGGAGAGGTAGAAGCCGAGCGCGGTCTTCTCGAAGCCGAGCCGCTCCTTGATGCTCCAGGGCTCGGCGGCCACCAGCGCGGGCTCCTGGGTGCTCGCGGCATGGGAGTCGCCGAAGTCGAACAGCCCGCCCTGGTTGGCATTGGCCGCCTGCGTCTCGGCATAGTCGAACGCGAGGCCGACGCTGGCCACCATCGCGGCGCGTTCCGGGTGCAGCTTGTCGAAGGCACCGGCCTTGATCAGCGCCTCGACGGTGCGCTTGTTGACACGCCCGCGGTCGACCCGGTTGCAGAAGTCGAACAGGCTCCTGAACGCCCCGCCCTCCTCGCGCGCGGCGATGATCGCCTCGATCGCGCTCTGCCCGGTGCCCTTGACGGCGCCCAGGCCGTAGCGCACCACGTCGTCGGCCACCGGCTCGAAGCGGTACGCCCCGGTGTTGACGTCCGGCGGCTCGAAGCGCAGGCCGAGCGTGCCGACGGCGTCGTCGTGGAAGATCTTCAGCTTGTCGGTGTCGTCCAGCGCCACGCTCATGTTGGCGGCGGTGAACTCGGCCGGGTAATGTGCCTTCAGGTAGGCCGTGTGGTAGGCGAGCAGCGCGTACGCGGCGGCGTGCGACTTGTTGAAGCCGTAGCCCGCGAACTTCTCCATCAGGTCGAAGATCTCGTTGGCCTGCGGCTCCGGGATGCCCTTCTTCGCGGCGCCTTCGGCGAAGGTGACGCGGTGCTTGGCCATCTCCTCGGGCTTCTTCTTGCCCATCGCGCGGCGCAGCAGGTCGGCGCCGCCGAGCGAGTAGCCGCCGACGATCTGGGCCACCTGCATCACCTGCTCCTGGTAGACCATGATCCCGTAGGTCTCCTCGAGCACCTCCTTCATCAGCGGATGCGGGTACTCCACCTCCTCGCGCCCGTGCTTGCGCGCGCAGAAGGTCGGGATCAGGTCCATCGGCCCGGGGCGGTACAGCGCCACGAGCGCGATCACGTCCTCGAACACGCTCGGCTTGGCGTCCTTCAGCATGCGCTGCATGCCGGAGGATTCGAGCTGGAACACCGCCACCGTCTTGCCCTCGGCCATCAGCCGGTACGAGGCCTTGTCGTCCAGCGGCAGGGTCTCGAAGGCGAACTGCTCCTGCCCCTTGCGGCGCGCCCGGATGAAGTCCTTCGCGAGCTCGAGGATGGTCAGCGTGGCCAGGCCCAGGAAGTCGAACTTCACCAGGCCGATCGCCTCGACATCGTCCTTGTCGTACTGGCTGACTGCGCTGTCGCTGCCGGGCTGCTGGTAGAGCGGGCAGAAGTCGGTGATCCTGCCCGGCGCGATCAGCACGCCGCCGGCATGCATGCCGACGTTGCGCACCATGCCCTCGACGCGCTCGGCGAGCGCGAGCAGCTCGGCCACCTCCTCCTCGTTCTTCTCGCGCTCCTCGATCTCGGGCGCCTCCTTGCGCGCGTAGATCACCGAGTTGTCCGGCGGCTCGGGCGGGCGGCGCAGCGTCACCGTCTTGCCCGGCGGCGCGGGCACCAGCTTGGCGACGCTGTCCACGTGGCCGTAGCCCATGCCGAGCACACGCCCCACGTCGCGCAGCGCGGCCTTGGCGGCCATGGTGCCGAAGGTGGCGATCTGGCTCACGGCGTCGCGGCCGTACTTCTGCTTGACGTAGTCGATCACCCGGTCGCGGTTGCCCTGGCAGAAGTCGACGTCGAAGTCGGGCATCGACACGCGCTCGGGGTTCAGGAAGCGCTCGAACAGCAGGTTGTAGCGCAGCGGGTCGAGGTCGGTGATCTTCAGCGAGTAGGCCACCAGCGAGCCGGCGCCCGAGCCGCGGCCGGGACCGACCGGGCAGCCGTGGTTCTTGGCCCAGTTGATGAAGTCGGCCACGATCAGGAAGTAGCCCGGGAAGCCCATCTTCAGGATCGTGCCGATCTCGAAGTCCAGGCGCTGCACGTAGCGCGGGCGCTGCCGCTCGCGCTCGGCCGCGTCCGGGTAGAGGTGCTGCAGCCGCTCCTCCAGGCCCTGGTGCGAGAGCTGGCGGAAGTAGTCGGCCATCGGCATCGGCGTGCCGTCGACGAGCGGGGTCGGAAAGTCGGGCAGCTGCGGCTTGCCGAGCACCAGGCTCAGGTTGCAGCGCTTGCCGATCTCCACCGCGTTGGCCAGCGCAGAGGGGATGTCGGCGAACAGCGCGGCCATCTGCGCGCGCGTCTTGAAGTACTGCTCGCGGCCGAAGCGCTTGATGCGCTTGGGGTTGCCGAGCGCCTCGCCCTCGGCGATGCAGACGCGCGCCTCGTGCGCCTCGTAGTCTTCCGGGGTGAGGAACTGCACCGGGTGTGTGGCTACCACCGGCAGGCCGAGCTCGGCGGCCAGCGGCACCGCGGCGCGCACCTGGGCCTCGTGGCCGGGCAGCCCGGCGCGCTGCAGCTCGAGGTAGAAGCGGCGCGGGAAGACTTCCGCCAGGCGCCGCGCGATCGTGCGGGCGCGTTCGGTGTCGCCGGCCAGCAGCGCCTGGCCGATGGCGCCCTCGGTGGCGCCCGACAGCACGATCAGCCCGGCGCCGTGCTCGCGCAGCCACTCCCACTTCACCCAGGCCTGGCCACGCTGCACGTTGACCAGCCAGGCGCGCGAGAGGATCTCGCACAGGTTCAGGTAGCCGGGCTGGTCCTGCACCAGCAGCAGCAGCCGGCTCGCACCCTGGCCGGCCACTTCGGGTTCGAGCCAGATGTCGGCGCCGAGGATGGGCTTGATGCCCTTCTTGCGCGCCGCGTTGTAGAACTTGACCGCGCCGAACAGGTTGGACAGGTCGGTGACGGCCAGCGCGCCCTGCCGGTCGGCGGCCGCGCTGGCCACCAGATCGTCGCTGCGCAGGGTCCCGTCGACGACCGAGAACTCGGTATGCGCACGCAGGTGAACGAAGTCCATGAGCCGCATTCTAGGCAGGGGCGGCTGCCTAGAATCCGGCCCGTGGACCGCGTCCTGAACCTCAGTGCCTACCGCTTTGTCGCGCTGGCCGACCTGCCGGGCTGGCGCGAGCGCGTCCTCGTGCACGCGGCCGGCCTGAAAGGCACGGTGCTGCTGGCCGAGGAAGGCATCAACCTGTTCCTGGCCGGCCCGCCCGACACGCTGCGCGGCTTCGTGGCCTGGCTGCGTGCACAGCCGCCGTTCGCGGGCCTGGAGACCAAGGAGAGCTGGTCCGACGAACTGCCGTTCCGCCGCCTGAAGGTCAAGGTCAAGCGCGAGATCATCCGCATGAACCACCCGACCATCCGGCCGCAGCAGCGCCGCGCGCCAATGCTGGACGCGCGGACGCTGGCGCGCTGGCTCGACACCGGCCGCGACGACGCCGGCCGCGAGGTGGTGACGCTGGACACGCGCAACGCCTTCGAGGTGGACGCCGGGCGCTTCACGGGGGCGCTCGACTGGCGCCTGGCACGCTTCAGCGACTTCCCCGCCGCGGTTCGGGCGCAGGCCGCGGCGCTGGCCGGCAAGACGGTGGTGAGCTATTGCACCGGCGGCATCCGCTGCGAAAAGGCGGCGCTCCTCCTCGAGGAAGCCGGCGTCGAGTCGGTGTGGCAGCTCGACGGCGGCATCCTGAAGTACCTCGAGCAGACCGGCGGCCGGCATTTCGAGGGCCGCTGCTTCGTGTTCGACGAACGCCAGCTGCTCGACGCCGCGCTGCAGCCGGCCGGCCCGGCGTAAGCTGCCGCCGCCCGGCACGACCGAACCCGGAGGAGCCGGCCGATGAACCAACCCGCCACCCTGCTCGACGAGTACCGCCGCGTGCGCGCGCACAGCCAGTGGCTGGCCGCGCCGCTCGCGGCCGAGGACTGCCAGGTGCAGTCGATGCCGGACGCCAGCCCCGTCAAGTGGCACCTGGCGCATGTCACCTGGTTCTTCGAGACCTTCGTGCTGGAGCGCCACGAGCGCGGCTTCCGCGCCTTCGACGAGCGCTTCCGGGTGCTCTTCAACAGCTACTACCAGGGCGTGGGCGCGATGCATCCGCGCCCGCAACGCGGCCTGATCCTGGCGCCCACGCTGGACACGGTGCAGCGCTGGCGCGCGCAGGTGGACGAACGCATCGCCGAGCTGCTGCAACGCCATGGCGACGACCCTGCCGTGGCCACGCTGGTGCGGCTGGGCCTGCAGCACGAGCAGCAGCACCAGGAGCTGATGGTCACCGACCTGCTGCACGCGCTCTCGTTCAACCCGGGCCATGCGCCGTGGTCGGCGCAGTGGCCGCAGGCGCCGGCTCCGGCGCGAGCGCTGGCCTGGTTCGGCTTCGACGGCGGCCTGGTCGACACCGGCCACGACCCCGCACGCGACGGCGCGTTCTGCTTCGACAACGAGACCCCGCGCCACCGCGCCTGGCTGGCGCCGTTCGAGATCGCGTCGCGGCCGGTGAGCAACGGCGAGTTCCTGGCGTTCATGCACGACGGCGGCTACACGCGGCCCGAGCTCTGGCTCTCGCTCGGCTGGGACTGGGTGCGTGCCGGCGCGCGCCGCGCGCCGTTCTACTGGCGCGAGCAGGACGGGCACTGGCTGCAGCACCAGGTGCATGGCCTGGTCGGACTCGACCCCCATGCCAGCGTGTGCCACCTGAGCCACTTCGAGGCCGACGCCTATGCCCGCTGGGCCGGTGCGCGGCTGCCCACCGAGCATGAATGGGAGCTGGCCGCGCGCCAGGGCGATGGGCGCCTGCATGGGCTGTTCGGCGAGGTGTGGCAATGGACCGCCTCGGCCTACCTGCCCTACCCGGGCTTTCGCCCGCTGCCCGGCGCGGTAGGCGAATACAACGGCAAGTTCATGAGCCAGCAGCAGGTACTGCGTGGCAGCTCCTGGGCCACGCCTGCGGGCCACGCCCGCGCCAGCTACCGCAACTTCTTCCCGCCCGAGGCGCAGTGGCAGTTCAGCGGGCTGCGCCTGGCGCGGGATCGGTGATCAGGCGATCCAGGCGAAGTCCGCGCTCGAGACCCCCGTCGCGCCGTTCAGCACTGCCAGCAGGCTCAGCTCCGCGGCCTCGACGGCCGCCTCCTCGCCGGCCGACACGAAGCGGTAAAGCGCGACGCCCTCGTCGACACGGACCGCAAACAGCGTGGCCTGCCCGGCCGCGTAGTCTGCGCTGGCCGAGCCGATGGCGGCTGCCGCGGACGCCAGGTTGGCGGCCGGACCCTCGGCCATGAAGCCGGACACGAGCTCTGCCGCCGGCGCAAAGCCGCCGGGTGCGCCGGCGACGGTGGCCCCGTCGATCACCAGGTCGCCGTTGCCGAGGGCGAGGCCGGACTGGTCGATCGCGATCCGGTCGCTGCCGGAGACAAAATCGAGCAGTTCGTCCGCCGTCGCGTTCCACAGCTCGAAGCGGTCGTGGCCGGCGCCGCCGGCCAGGCGGTTGGCGTCGAAGCTGCCGCGCAGGGTGTCGTCGAAGGCGCTGCCGCGCGCGCCGCGGAAATGGGACAGCTGGTCGCTGCCGAATCCGCTCGCACTGCCGGCCTCCAGGTCGACCCGCACCGCAGCAGTGGCATTCGCGTAGCTGACGGTGTTCTGGCCGCCGATGCCGTCGAGCCGATTGTCGCCCGCATTGCCGGCGATGGTCACGTTCGAGACCCGGCAGGTCACGTCGAGGTCCGCACTGCCGGTCAGCGTGATGGTCTCGATCCAGCCCCAGCCACCGTCGACGGATGCCGAGGACAGCACGCGGTCGGTGCCACCGTCCCAGTCCTCCTGGAGGTAGTCGCCGATGTCGTCCACCAGGTAGACGTCGTCGCCGGCGCCGCCGACCAGCGTGTCTGCGCCGGCCCGGCCATCCAGCCGGTTCGCGCCGGCGTTGCCGCGCATGGTGTTGGCCGCGGCGTTGCCGGTGGCGTTCAGGTTCTCCGTGCCGAGCAGCGTGATCGTCTCGATGCCGTTCCACAGCGCCGCGATGCTGACGCTGCTGAGCACCGAGTCGCCCAGGGAGCTGCCACTGTCGAAGACGACGTCGCCGGCGTTGTCGACCATGTAGCCATCCTGCCCCTCGCCGCCCTTCAGCGTGTCGGCCCCGGCGCCGCCGTCCAGCAGGTTGGAGTCCGCGTTGCCGCTCAGCGTGTTGTCCAGCGTGTTGCCGATCAGCTCGCGGCCGATGGCGCCGGCCCGCAGCACGCCGTTCTCGACGTGGTCCGGCAAGGTCATCGCCACCAGGGTGCGGATGGTGTCCGTGCCGGCGTTGGCGGCCTCGATCACCTGGTCTCTCCCGAAGTCGATCAGGTAGGTGTCGTCCCCCGCGCCGCCGTACAGCAGGTCGAAGCCTTCGCCACCGTCGAGCAGGTTGGCGCCGGAGTTGCCGACGAGCAGGTTGTCCCGGGTGTTGCCCGTGGCGTCGACGGACGCCGTGCCGGTGAGGCGGAACTGCTCGACGTTGTCGGCCAGCACCCCCCCGATCGCGCTGTAGACGACGTCGGTGCCGGCGTTCCAGGCCTCCACGACCTGGTCGGCAGCGGAGTCGACGAGGTAGACGTCGTCGCCGAGCCCGCCGCTCAGCGTGTCGGCGCCGGCACCGCCGTCCAGGCGGTTGTCGCCGGCGTTGCCCTCGAGGTGGTTCGCGGCCGCATTGCCCGTTCCCCACAGCGCGGCGCTGCCGCTGAGCAGCAGGTCCTCGAATTGCGCGGCAAGGGTCCAGCTCACGCTGCTCGTCACGCGGTCGGTGCCGCCGCCGCTGGCCTCGACCAGCACGTCGAAGCGGCTGTCGACGAGGTAGGCGTCATCGCCCCGCCCGCCGCTCAGCGTGTCGGCACCGGCACCGCCGTCCAGCAGGTTGGCAGCGGCGTTGCCGGTGATCTGGTTGGCCAGCGTGTTGCCGGTGCCCGCGATCGCCAGGTTGCCGGTGAGCTGCAGGTTCTCGACGTTGGCCGCGAGCCCGTGCGACACGCCGGTGCGCACCTGGTCGATGCCGCCGCCGGCCAGTTCGACCACCCGGTCGCCGGCCTGGTCCACCACGTAGCGGTCGTCGCCGGTGCCGCCTTGCAGCGTGTCGGCACCGAGGCCCCCGTCGAGCAGGTTGGCCGCCGCGGTGCCGACGAGCCGGTTCGCGCAGGCATTGCCGGTGGCGTTCAGGGCGGTCCCGGAGAGCGTCAGGGTCTCGATGGCCGCCGCGCCGAGCGTGTAGTCCACGCTGGCGATCACGCTGTCGATCCCGCCGGCATCGGCCACGATCACGTCGAGCGCGTCACCGACCAGGTAGCGGTCGTCACCCGCACCGCCGTCCAGGCGGTCTGCGCCGAGGCCGCCCTCCAGCGTGTCGCTGCCGGCGGCACCTTCGAGCGTGTCGTTGCCCGACCCGCCGCGCAGATGGTTGGTGGCGGCATTGCCGACGATGCGGTTGGCCAGCGCGTTGCCGGTGCCGTCGAGCGCGGCGCTGCCGCCGAGCTGCAGGTTCTCGAGATGGGCCCCCAGGGTCACCGCGAGGCTCGTGAGGACGGTATCGCGCCCGCCGCCCGGGGCCTCGACGATCACGTCTCCCGCCTGGCGCAGCACGTAGGTGTCGTCGCCGAGGCCGCCGCGCATCGTGTCGTTGCCCGCAGCGCCGTCGAGCCGGTTGGCGTCGTCGCTGCCCACCAGCAGATCCGCAGCGCTGCCGCCGATGGCGTTCTCGATGTTGCCCAGCGTGTCGTTGCCCTCGCCGCGGCCGGTGCCGGCGGCGAGGTTGATCTGCACTGCGGTCGTGGCGTGCACATAGCGCACCGTGTCGATCCCGGCGCCGCCGTTGATCAGGTTGTCGCCGGCGCTGCCGGCAAGCGTGTCGTCGCCCGTCGAGCCGAGCAGGTTCTCCACCGATCGCAGGCGCAGCACCCCGCCGGAGGAATCGCCCTGCCGGATCACCTGGCCGGTGCCCAGGTCGGCCGACACCGCGCCGTACATCGCCTGGAAGGTGTCGATGCCCGCACCGCCGTCGAACAGGCCGGACATCGAGCCGCTGCCGATGGTGTCGTCGCCCGTGAGCCCGAGCACCGTGCCGCCGCCCGTGCCGTGGAAGAGATCGTTGCCGGCCAGCACGTAGGCGTAGAACTGCGCCTCGCCGTTCGGTGTCGGCACCAGCTGCTGCAGCCGGGCCGCGTCGAGACTCAACCCGGTGATGTCGTAGACCGCGAACGGACCGACCGTCATGTAGATGCGATCGACCGTGCCGTGCACCTGCGGGTTGCTGGTGGTGCCGGTGTAGGTCAGCGTGCCGTAGAAGGTCTGGGTCTTCTCGGCATCGCTGAGGGTCAGCTGGCTCGCGCCCCCCGTGGCATAGAAGGTGGTCCAGCGGGGCGGGTTCGCGAAGTCGAACGAACCCGACATCACCACGGTGGCCATCGATGAATCCCCCTGTTCGCCGCGGTCGTTGCCGCAGCGCTGTTGTGTCGTCGGCAGGTGCCGATTCTAGGCGGCTCCCCGCGCCTCACTCGCGCAGCGCCTCCAGCACCTCGGAGCGGAACTCGCGCTGGTAGAGGATCCACACCACGCCCGCCGTCGCGATGGCGAACACCAGCGGCGAGAAGAACCAGCCGATCGCGGCGAACGCGAAGTAGTAGCCGCGCAGCCCGTCGTTGAAGGTCTCGGCGGCCATCGCCACCACGCGCCCGGCACGTTCGGCGAAGGCCTCGCGCTGCGCCTCGCCGGCGGCGCCCATCGCGTTGAGCTTGTCGCGCTCGGGCGCCGCGGCCACCAGCAGCGCGCCGAAGGTGTACTGGCGCATCGACCAGGTGAAGCGGAAGAAGGCGTAGACGAAGATGCCCAGCAGCAGCACCACCTTCAGGTCGAACACCAGCACCGAGGTGCGCGCGGCGAACGGGATCTCGCGCACCAGCTCGCTCGCCTTCTCGGTGGTGCCCAGCACCGCGAGCAGGCCGCCGATGATCAGGATGGTGGTGGAGGCGAAGAACGACGGGCTGGTCGACAGGCTCTGGATCACGATCCCGTCGATCACCCGCACCTCGCGGTAGGTGGACTGCAGCATCCACTGGCGGCGGATGCG
Source organism: Piscinibacter defluvii (assembly GCF_004011805.1). Taxonomy (GTDB): domain Bacteria; phylum Pseudomonadota; class Gammaproteobacteria; order Burkholderiales; family Burkholderiaceae_C; genus Piscinibacter; species Piscinibacter defluvii. Next base: position 26,487 of record NZ_RCHJ01000013.1, on the reverse strand, counting down.
GTTGGTGGTGTCCAGCACCGAGGGCTGCGCGGTGCTGCGCCGCTTGGCGAACACCACGTAGCCGCCCCAGCCGGCAAAGAAGAACAGCAGCGCCACCCAGTCCGTCCAGGGCAGCAGCGCGAGCACCTTGATCGCCGGCTCCATGGCCGGGGACTGTAGCTCAGGCCGTCTTCAGCGCCCCGGCCACGCGCAGCAGCGCGTTGACCACGTTCTCGACGGCGGCCTGCTGCTTGGCGTCCTTCAGCGCGCCGTGCTCGTCGAAGGCCTCGTTCGCCCGGGCCAGCGCGAACTGCTGCGGCACCGCCAGCATCGCGAACGTCATCGACAGGAACTGCTTGGTGTAGTTGAGTGAACGCAGGCCGCCGAGCAGGCCGGGCGACGCAGCGAGCATGCCGAGCGGCTTGTTCGCCGTGGTGCCCAGGCCGGAAGGCTTGCCGTCCTCGGGCTGCAGGCGCGACAGCCAGTCGAAGCTGTTGATCACCAGCGGCGTCGGGAAGCCGTTGTACTCGGGCGTCGAGAGCAGCACGGCGTCGCTGGCCAGCAGCGCGTCGCGCAGCGCGCGCGCGCCGGCCGGCACGCCCTGCGCCTTCTCGAGGTCGCCGTCGTACAGCGGCAGCGCGAGCGCGCGCAGGTCCAGCGGCGCGACCTCGGCGCCGGCGCGCCGCGCCGCCTCGGCAGCCACCGCGGCCAGCTTCTTGTTGAACGAGCCCTGCCGTTCGCTGCCCGACAGCAGCAGCACGCGCACGCCGCTCATGGGCGCCTCACTTCGCGAAGCCTGCAACCGCCTCGGCGATGCGTTCGCCGAAGGCCCTGGCCGTCTTCAGGTCGCCCGGCACCATCTCGTCGACCGAGGCGTCCGAGGGCGTGGCGGTGATCAGGCCGGCGTAGCCGCCCAGGTTGTTCAGGTCGTCGCGGGTGTGCGCCTTGGCATTGCTCGGGTGCATGCCGGAGCCGACCCAGAACATGCCGTGCTGCTGCGACAGGGTGAAGAAGTAGGTGATGGTCGAGAACTTGTCGCCGTTGAGCGTGGCCGAGTTGGTGAAGCCGGCGGCCAGCTTGTTGCGCCAGACCTTCATGAACCAGGGCTTGGACGAGGCGTCGGCGAACTTCTTGAACTGCCAGCTCGGGCCGCCCATGTAGGTGGGCGCGCCGAACACGATGGCGCTCGCGGCCGCGAGCTGCTCCCAGCCGCCCTCGGGCAGGTTGCCCTCGGGGTCGATGGCCAGCAGCGTGCCGCCCGAGCCCGCGGCCACGGCCTCCGCGACCTTCTTGGTGTGGCCGTAGCCGCTGTGGTAGACGATGACGATCTTCGACATTCGACTTCTCCGTCGTGAGGGGGTGATGAAGGTTCAGGCCGCGAGGTCGAACACGATGACCTCGGCGTCGCGGCCCTCGGCCAGCTGCAGGCGCGACTCCTCGGTCAGCGCCAGCGCATCGCCTGCACGCAGCCGCTGGCCGTTGGCGGACAGCTCGCCGCGCACCAGGTGCACGTAGCTGCGCCGCGCCGGGTCGAGCACGAGCTCGGCATTCTCGCCAGCGTCGAACAACCCGGCGTACATGCGGGCATCGGCATGGATGGTCACCGAGCCGTCGGCGCCGTCGGGGCTGGCCACCAGGCGCAGCCGGCCGCGCTTGTCGGCCGCGTCGAAGCGCTTCTGCTCGTAGCCGGGCTCGATGCCGAGCTGGTCGCGGTCGGGCAGGATCCAGATCTGCAGGAAGTGCGTGGTGGCGTGCGGCGCGTGGTTGAACTCGCTGTGCAGCACGCCGCGCCCGGCGCTCATGCGCTGCACGTCGCCGGGGCGGATCACGCCGGCGTTCGCGCCGCCGGCCGTGCCGTTGCCCATGCTGTCCTTGTGCGCGAGTTCGCCCTCGAGCACGTAGCTGATGATCTCCATGTCGCGGTGGCCGTGCGTGCCGAAGCCGGTGCCCGGCGCGATGCGGTCTTCGTTGATCACCCGCAGGTTGCCGAAGCCCATGTGCTTCGGGTCGTGGTAGTCGGCGAAGGAGAAGCTGTGGAAGCTCTTCAGCCAGCCATGGTCCGCGTATCCCCGTTCGCAGGATTTGCGCAGCGCGATCATGAGTCCTGATCTCCGAGTGAAGTGGTGGGGTCGATGGAGCCAATGTAGGGGCCGCCTGCGGCGCAGGGGGGGCGCGGGCTTGAAGCTCGCGTTCAAATAAGATGAAGGCCTTTCTCCCCCGCCTGCCCGCCCATGCCCGACCGCCGCAACGTGCTGACGCCCGAAGCCCTGGCGATGATGGACACCATCGCGCGCACCGGCAGCTTCGCCGCCGCGGCGCGCGAACTCGGCAAGGTGCCCTCCGCGCTGACCTACAACGTGCGCCAGCTCGAGGACGCGCTCGACGTGCTGCTGTTCGACCGCAGCTCGCGCCAGGCCCAGCTCACCGCCGCGGGCGAGGAACTGCTGCACGAGGGCCGCCGCCTGCTGACCGAGATCGACGCCGTGGCCAACCGCGTCAGGCGCGTGGCCACCGGCTGGGAGACGCAGCTGACGGTCGCGGTCGACGGCGTGATCTCGCAGGTCACCGTGTTCGAGCTGTGCGAGGCCTTCTTCACCGCCTCGCGCGAGCAGGCCGAGGGCCAGGGCACGCGGCTGCGCCTGCGCACCGAGGTGCTGGCCGGCACCTGGGAGGCGCTGCTGTCGGGCGAGGCCGACCTGGCGATCGGCGTCGGCCCGCGCACCGCGCCGCCGGCGGGCATCGAGTACGCGCCGCTGGGCGAGCTGGAGTTCGTGTTCGCGGTCGCGCCGCACCACCCGCTGGCCGCGGCACCCGAGCCGATCAGCGACACCGAGCTGCTCAAGCACCGCGCCGTCGCCGTCGCCGACTCGGCGCAGCGACTCGCGCCGCTGACCGTCAACCTGCTGCCCGGCCAGGACGTGCTGACGGTGGCCAGCACCGAGGCCAAGATCGAGGCACAGCTGCGCTGCCTGGGCTGCGGCTTCATCCCCGAGCCGATGGCGCGTTACCACCTCGAGGCCGGGCGACTGGTGGCCAAGCAGGTGCAGCGCCATCGCCAGCCCGCCGCGATGGGCTATGCCTGGCGCTGCGGCACCGGGCCGAAGGGCCAGCGTGCGCCGCTCGGCCTGGCGCTGCAGTGGTGGCTCAAGCAGCTCGACAGCCCGGCCACGCGGCGTGCGCTGCTCGAGCGCCACGCCGGACCCTGGGGAGGATGAACGGCGGATGACGCCGTACGTCGGTCGCTTCGCCCCCTCGCCCACCGGGCCGCTGCACGCCGGCTCGCTGGTGGCCGCGCTGGCCTCGTGGCTGGATGCGCGCGCACACGGCGGGCGCTGGCTGGTGCGGCTGGAGGACGTGGACGGACCGCGCTGCGTGGCCGGCGCCGACCGGCTGATCCTGCAGCAACTGGCCGCCTGCGGCCTGCGGCCCGACGAACCGCCGGTGTGGCAGTCGCAGCGCGGCGCGCTCTACCAGGACGCGCTCGACACGCTGGTGGCCGCCGGCCGCGCCTACCCCTGCGGCTGCACGCGGCGCGACATCGAGCTGGCCTGGGCGGCACGCGGCGTGGCGCGGCCACGCCACGGCGAGCTGGTCTACCCGGGCACCTGCCGCGCGGGCCTGCAGGGCAAGCCGGCGCGCGCCTGGCGGCTGCACTGCGAGGCCGGCGTGGTGGACTGGCACGACCGGCGCCTCGGGCTGCAGCGGCAGGACGTTCAGGCCGAGGTCGGCGACTTCGTGCTGCGCCGCGCCGACGGCCTGTGGGCCTACCAGCTGGCCGTGGTCGTCGACGATGCGGCGCAGGGCATCACCGACGTGGTGCGCGGCGAGGACCTGGCCGACAACACGCCGCGCCAGATCCTGCTGCAGCGTGCGCTCGGCCTGCCCACGCCGCGTTACCTGCACACGCCGCTGGTGCTCGGCGACGACGGCGAGAAGCTGTCGAAGCAAAACGGCGCGCGGGCCCTCGAGCTGTCCGAGCCGCTGGCGGCGCTGCGTGCCGCAGGCGCGGTGCTCGGCCTGCAGGTCGACGGGGCCGACACGGCCGGCTGGCTCGGCGCTGCCGTCCGCGCCTGGCGTGCCACCTGGGGCCCACTATGATGGCGCCCCTTCCCGCACCCGAGGACCCGCCATGATCACCACCGCATCCGGCCTGCAGTACGAGGACACCGTCGTCGGCACCGGCCCCGAGGCCAGCGCCGGCCGCCACGTCAGCGTGCACTACACCGGCTGGCTGCACGAGAACGGCGCCAAGGGCGCGAAGTTCGACAGCAGCAAGGACCGCGGCGACCCGTTCGACTTCCCGCTCGGCGCCGGCATGGTGATCCGCGGCTGGGACGAGGGCGTGCAGGGCATGAAGGTCGGCGGCACGCGGGTACTCCTGATCCCGCCGCAACTCGGCTACGGCGCGCGCGGCGCCGGCGGCGTGATCCCGCCGAACGCGACGCTGCTGTTCGAGGTCGAGTTGCTCGGGACATGACCATCCGGTACGACATCGTCCACACGACGGTGTACCGCTACCGCGAGCCGGTGCGCTTCGGCGAGCACCGCGTGATGTTCCGCCCGCGCGAGAGCCACGACCTGCGCGTGCTGGCCACCGACCTCGAGGTCAGCCCGCAGGCCGAGGTGCGGCTGATCCAGGACCCGCACTCCAACTCGGTGGCGCTGGTGCAGCCGCTCGCGCCGGCCGCCGAGCTGCGCATCGTCTGCACCTTCACGATCGAGCACGCCCACAGCCACAACCTCGAGCTGCCGCTGGCGCCCTCGGCCGAGCACTTTCCGTTTGCCTACTCGGTGGAGGAGCGCTTCGACCTGGAGCACTACCTGCGCCCGCACCACGACGACCCGGACGGCAAGCTCACCGCCTGGGCGCGCCAGTTCATCCGCACCGACGGCCCGACCGGCACGCGCGAGCTGCTGGTGCAGATGAACCAGCACATCCGCGACCACTTCGAGTACGCCGCGCGCGACGAGGAAGGCACGCAGGGGCCGTTGGAGACGCTCGAGCGCGGCCGCGGCAGTTGCCGCGACTTCGCGCTGCTGATGATGGAGGCCGCACGCCGGCTCGGCGTGGCCACGCGCTTCGTCTCCGGCTACCTGTACGACCCGGCGCTGGACGACACCGCCGCGGCAGCGGCGGGCGAGCCCGAGACGCTGGGCGCCGGCAGCACCCACGCCTGGCTGCAGGCCTACCTGCCGGGCGCCGGCTGGGTGCCGTTCGACCCGACCAACAACCTGCTCGGCGGCTACTCGCTGATCCGCGTCGGCGTGGCGCGCCACCCCGGCCAGGCGGCGCCCGTCGCGGGCACCTGGTACGGCGCCGCCGACGCCTACCTGGGCATGGACGTCCAGGTGCAGGTGCGTCGCCAGCGCTGATGTAGGACCTGTCCTACAGCGCCACGGTGCGGCGCCTGATTCAATCGGACACGCTTCGTTGCCACCATCGGTATCCCGAAGGACCGTCGCCGTGCCCGCCTTGAAGACCTACATCGTCGAAGACAGTCCCGTCATCCGCGAGAACCTGATCGCGACGCTGGAGGAGATGGCCCCGGTGCAGGTGGTCGGCAGCGCGGAGGACGAGCGCGGCGCGCGGCTCTGGCTCGACGACCCGGCGCACGACTGCGACCTCGTGATCGTCGACATCTTCCTGCGCCAGGGCTCCGGACTCGGCCTGCTGCAGGCGCTGCAGGCCACCGGCCGCGCCTGCAAGCGCGTCGTGCTGAGCAACTTCGCCACGCCCGACCTGCGCCGGCGCTGCCTCGCGCTCGGCGCCGACGCGGTGTTCGACAAGTCCAACGACATCGAGGCGCTGCTCGACTGGTGCGCCGGGCTCGCGGCGGGCCGCGGCACCGCATGAGCGGTGCACGCGGCGGGCCGTCACTGGATCAGGCCGTTCTTCACTGCGTAGTAGGTCAGCTCGCTGTTGGAGGCGAGCTTCATCTTCTCGAGCACACGCGAGCGGTAGGTGCTGACCGTCTTGACCGACAGCGACAGCGCCTCGGCCAGCTGGCCCACCGTCGCGCCGCGCGCCAGGTGCAGGAAGACCTGCAGCTCGCGCTCGGACAGCAGCTCGTGCGGCAGCTTCTCCGCGCCCGGGTTCAGCGTGTCGGCCAGCAGCTCGGCCACCGCCGGCGTGATGTAGCGCCGGCCCAGCGCGAGCGTGCGGATCGCCTTGACGATCTCCTCCGGGTCGCATTCCTTGTTCAGGTAGCCGCTCGCCCCCTGGCGCAGCAGCGTGGTCGCATACTGCGCCTCCGGGAAGCCCGACAGGATCAGCACCGGCAGCTGCGGTGCACGCGCCTTGATGGCCGCCAGCGCATCGACGCCGCCCTGCCCGGGCATGCTCAGGTCGAGCACCATCACGTCGATGTCCTGCGCACGCAGCAGGTCGAGCGCCTCGCGCGCGCTGGCCGCCTCGCCGACCACGCGCAGGTCCACCTGCTCGGAGAAGAACTGCCGCAGCCCGGTGCGCACGATGGCGTGGTCGTCGACGATGGCAACTCGGATCATGATGGGGCCCTCGGCCGGAGAGTGTAGATGCTCGACACCTCGCGTCAGATCGCTACGCGGCTGCGTCGCAGCGCCTTCGCCTTCCCGCTCGCGGCGCTTGCGGCGCTGGCGCTGCTGTTCGTCAGCGAGAGTTCGTACTGGCGCGCGCGCGGCTCGATGAACGAGCTCGGCGCGCTGGGCCAGGCACGCAGCGCGATCCAGGCGCTGCACCGCCTGATGCTCGACGCCGAGACCGGCCAGCGTGGTTACCTGCTGACCGGCCGCAAGGAGTACCTCTCCCCCTACCGGGAGGCCAACGAGGAGCTGCAGGGCACCCTGAAGCACCTGCGCGCCCACTACGCCGGCGGCGCCCAGCAGGCCACGATGACCGAGCTGGACCAGCTGGTGCAAGGCAAGATGTCCGAGCTGGACACCTCGCTCGCGCTGTACGACCAGGGCAAGGAGGAGAACTGGCGCGCCCTGCTGTCCACCGACATCGGCAAGGAGCAGATGGACCGCATCCGCGCCTTGTCGGAACAGCTGCTGGCGCAGGAGTCGCGCAAGGTCGAGGCCAGCCGGCGCGACGTGTACGACACGCTGCAGCTCAGCCGCATCGGCGTCGGCACGCTGGCCGCGCTGGCGCTGCTGGCGGTGTACCTGTACCTGCGCCAGTCGGCGGCGCTGGAGCGCCAGCGCGCGCAGCAGGCCCGGGCCATCCAGGACGAGCGCGACCAGCTCGAGCGCCAGGTGCAGCGCCGCACCGCGCAGCTGGCCGAGCTGGCGCGCCACCTGCAGACCGCGCGCGAGGACGAGCGCAGCCACCTGGCGCGCGAGCTGCACGACGAGCTCGGCGCGCTGCTGACCGCCGCCAAGCTCGACGCGGCGCGCCTGAAGACGCGCGTGGCGGGGCTCGGCCCCGAGGTGCAGGAGCGGCTCGCGCACCTGACGCAGACGCTGAACAGCGGCATCGCGCTGAAGCGCCGCATCATCGAGGACCTGCGCCCCTCGGCGCTGTCCAACCTCGGCCTGGTGCCGGCGCTGGAGAACCTGACCAGCGAGCATGCGCAGCGCTCCGGACTCGACATCGAGGCGCGCCTGGCCGAGGTGGCGCTCGACCCGGCCGCCGAGCTCACCGCCTACCGCCTGGTGCAGGAGGCGCTGACCAACATCAGCAAACATGCCGGCGCGCGCCGCGTGACGGTGCTGCTGCAGGGCACGCCGGACGGCCAGGTGCGCGTGGCCGTCGAGGACGACGGCTGCGGCTTCGACCCGGCCACCAGCAAGCCCTCCTCGCACGGTCTGCTGGGCATGCACTACCGCGTCGAGTCCGCCGGCGGCCGGCTGCGCATCGACGCCGCCCCGGGTCGCGGCACGCGGCTCGAGGCCCTGCTGCCGGCGCGCACAGGCTGAGCCGGACGGCGCCGGCCGGGCGACGGGGCGCCGTCCTACACGGCGATGCGGCCCGCGGCGATGTCCGCCGTGGCGCGTGCTTCCTAAGCTGGAGTCATCACGAACCCAGCCCCACGGAGGCCCGCCTTGCTGCACTACGCCGTCGTCTTCTTCGTCATCGCGCTGATCGCGGCGCTGTTCGGCTTCGGCGGCATCGCCGCCAGCGCGGCGGGCATCGCCAAGATCCTGTTCGTCCTGTTCGCCATCCTGGCCGTCGCGAGCTTCGTGATCGGCCTGTTCCGCTAGTCCCGTCCCGCTAACCTGTCAAAGGAGTTGCATCATGACCATGACCCCCCGCACCGCCGCCCGTCGCGTCGACGACGCCCTGCAGACCGTGGCCGACCAGGCCGATGCCGTGCAGGCGCAGGCCGCGCCGGCGCTGCTGCGCGTGGCCGAGCAGGCCGGCGCGCTGCTCGAGCGCGGCGCCGATGTCGTGCGCGACGGATCGCGCCAGCTGCGCGACGGCGCGCTGCGCGCCTCCGACCGCACCGTCGACTACATCCGCGACGAGCCGCTCAAGTCGGTGCTGATCGCCGCGGCCGGCGGTGCGGCGCTGATGGCCCTGGCCCAGCTGGTCAACCGCCGGCGTCGCGCCGACTGAGCCCGGGCCGCGCCATGCCGAGCACGCTGCTGTCGATGCTGGCCCAGCGCCGCCCCGAGGCGCTGGCCGAGCAGCTCGCCCGTTGCGGCGAGCTGATCGGCGCGGAGCTGGCCGAGTCGGCGGCGCGCTGGCAGCGCCGCCTCGCCTGGCAGGCCGCCGCCGGCGCCTTCGCGCTGCTGGCGCTGATGCTCGGCGGCACGGCGGCGCTGCTCGCGGCCCTGCCCACGCGCGCCGACGCGGCGCTGCCGAGCGCCTTCTGGGCCGTGCCGGGTGGCGCCGCCGTGCTGGCCCTGCTGTGCGGCCTGGCTGCCGGCCCGGCCCCCGCCGGGCCGCGCCTGGCGCAGCTGCAGGCACGCCTGGCCGAAGCCGTCGAGCCCGCGGCGGACGGCGCGTCCGGTACCGCTTCGCCGGCCTCGGCGCCGGACGCCCTGTCCGCGGTCGGCGCGCTGGCGGCCGATGCCGGCCGGGAGGCGCTGCGCCCGTTCGCGCGGCAGCACCCGGTGGCGCTGGTCACGCTGGCGGCGGCCGGCGGCGCGCTGCTGGTCGTCACGCGGCCGTGGCGGCTGCTCGCCTCGCCCGAGGTCTCGCGCCTGGGCGTGAGGCTGGGCGGCCGCTGGCTCGAGCGCCAGGGCGGCGCGCTGATCGCCGAACTGCTGACCGCGGTCCCTGCCGGGCGCCCGGGCCCCGGGCGATGAGCGATGAGCGGGCTCTGGAGCCTGTTTCTGCTGGCCCTGCTGGCGTTCGTGGTCGCCGTCGTGCTGGCCCTGCGCGGCATCGGTCTCGGGACGCGCTCGTCCGACGACAAGGGCGCCAACGAATGAACCCCGACAACACCCCTTCCACCACCGCTCGAAAGGAGCACACCATGCAAGTCCGTCATGCCCTCGCCGCGGCGCTGGCCGCCACCACCCTGATCGTCCTGCCCGGCTGCGCCGTCACGCGCGGTCAGTCGACGGTGGGCGAATACATCGACGATTCGACCATCACCACGCAGGTCAAGGCCCGCATGGTGGAGGACAAGCAGGTCGACGCCGCCGCGATCAGCGTCGAGACGCTGAACGGCACGGTGCTGCTGTCCGGCTTCGCGAAGAGCTCGGCCGAACGCGACGCCGCGGAGAGCATCGCCCGCGGCGTGAAGGGCGTGAAGGCCGTGAAGAACGAGATCAGCGTGCGCGCGGCCGGCTGAAGCCGGCGCCCGGCCGGCCGCCCGGCTTGCGCGGGGCGAACGGCTTCTTGCCGAACGGCGGCCGTTCGCCGAAGCGCCCGGGCTCACGCGCCGGGCGCGGCGCATGCAGGCGCGGCGCCGGCTGGCGCGGCTCCAGGCCGGCCACGGTGGCCACCGGGATGTCCTGCGTCGTGAACTGCTGGATGCGGCGGATCATGCCGGCATCCATGCGCTCGGCCAGCGTGATCGCCAGGCCCTGGCGGCCCGCGCGGCCGGTGCGGCCGATGCGGTGCACGTAGTCCTCGGCCTTCATCGGCAGGCCGTAGTTGATCACGTGGCTGATGGTCGGCACGTCGATGCCGCGCGCGGCCACGTCGGTGGCGACGAGCACGCGCAGGTGGCGGTTGCGCAGGCCCTGCAGCACGCGGTTGCGCCGGCCCTGCGGCATGCCGCCGTGCAGCGAGGCCACCGCGTGGCCCATGTCGGCCAAGCGGTCGGCCAGCCAGTCGGCATCGCGCTGCGTGCTGGTGAAGATCACCGCCTGCTCGAGGTCGCGCTCGGTCAGCAGGTGCTCGAGCAGCGCGTTCTTGTGGCCCGCGTCGTCGGCCCAGTGCAGGCGCTGCTCGATGTGCTCGTGGGTGTCGGTGTGCGAGGCCACGTCGATGCGCTGCGGCTCGCGCAGCAGGTTGGCCGCCAGCCGGCCCACGTGGCCGGCGAAGGTGGCGCTGTACATCAGCGTCTGGCGTTGCGCGGGCACGTGGTCGGCGATGGTGTTGATGTCGTCGATGAAGCCCATGTCGAGCATGCGGTCGGCCTCGTCGAGCACCAGGGTCTCGACGTGGTCGAGCACCGCCTTGCCGGTCTGCAGGTGGTCGAGCAGGCGGCCGGGCGTGGAGATCAGGATGTCCAGCGGGCCGCGCAGGGCCTTGATCTGCGCCGGGTACGGCACGCCGCCGACGACGGTGGCCACGCGCAGGCCCGGGACGTGGCGGCCGTAGCTGTCGGCCGCCTTCGCGACCTGCATGGCGAGTTCGCGTGTCGGGCACAGCACGAGGATGCGCGGGCCGTACACCACACCCTTCTCGCGGCGCTTCGTGTTGTCGCCGCGCGCGGCGAGCACGCGCTGCAGCGCCGGCAGGATGAACGAGGCGGTCTTGCCGCTGCCGGTGCTGGAGGAGACCATCAGGTCGGCGCCGGCGAGCGCCGGCGGGATGGCCTTGGCCTGCACCTCGGTGGCGGTGCTGTAGCCCGCATCGGCAACAGCGCGGGTGAGGGCCTCGTGCAGGCCCAGGGAAACGAAACTCATGGCAGTCTTTCGAGCATGAACGGCCGCGCTTCGGCGCCGGCCGTGGAGAGGTCGCGGTGTGCGACGGCATCGCCGCCGACCGGGACCCGCACGAAAGTGCTGCGGGAGACCTGGAGTGGTCAGAGGAGACGAACGAAAAGCCGGCGCAGTGCGCCGGCCGAGAAGCGCATTGTAGCCGCTTGTGCGCTGGTCTGCTGCGGCGCAGCAAGCCGCGGGGTCCGCGTGACGTCCGTCAAGCCCGCTGGGGCCTGGAACTGGCAGACTGCGGCCCCATGCGTGAAAGCCCCGCCCTCGTCGAATCGCGCCGCTTCGGCACCCGCAGCGTGCCCTGGCTGCGCCCGCTGGGCTGGCTGATCGCGGGCTGGCGCGACTTCATGCGTTGCCCCGTGCCGGGCCTGCTGCACGGCCTGCTGTGCGCGCTGTTCGGCGGCACGCTGTTCTGGGTCGCGCGCAACCATTTCTGGCTGCTGTCGGGTGCGTTCTCGGGCTTCCTGATCGTCGCGCCGATCGTCGCCACCGGCCTGTATGCCATCAGCCGGGCGCTCGAGCGCAACGGCCGCGCCAGCCTCGCCGACGCCCTGGCGGCCTGGCGCCCGCGCGACGGCCGCCTGATCGTGTTCGGCCTGCTGCTGGCCTTCGCCGGCACCGGCTGGGTGATGACCTCCGCGGCGCTGATCACCGGCTTCACCAGCGCGCCGGTTCGCAACCCGATCGAGTTCCTGCGCGTGGTGGTGCTGGCCGACCAGGGCTACCTGTTCGAGGCCTGGCTGGCGCTGGGCGGCGTGCTGGCCGCCCCGGTGTTCGCCTCCAGCGTGGTGGCGATCCCGCTGCTGCTGGACCGCGAGATCGGCGTGCTCGGCGCGGTCTTCACCAGTTGGCGCGTGGTGATGGAGAACCCGGTGCCGCTGGCACTGTGGGCCGGACTCCTGCTCGGCCTGACGCTGGCCGGCATGGCCACGCTGATGATCGGGCTGGTGGTCGTCGTGCCCTGGCTCGGGCATGCGAGCTGGCACGCCTACCGCGACCTGGTAGACACCTCCGGCCTGGCCGAGCGACCCTAGGGCGGCACCGGCGATGTTCGGCTACACCGAAGAGCAGATCTCGCAGTTCGGCCTGACGGTCGGCGTCACGGCCTTCATGGTGTACATGGTGTTCATCATCCTGCAACTGGCGCGCGAGTCCAAGGCGGGGCGCTTCGGCACCTTCGTGCTGCTGCTCGGCCTCGGGGTCGGGCTGATCGGCTTCGCGGCCAAGGGCCTGATCAAGTACTTCCTCGCGGGAGTGGGCGATTGAACACCGCCGCGCTGCGCCATGCCTGGTACGACGACCTGCTGGCCTTCGGCACAGGCACGCTGTTCATCGCCATCGGCGTGGTGATGTTCTCGCACGCCGGGCTGCTGACCGGCGGCACCGCGGGCCTGGCCTTCCTGGCCCACTACGCCAGCGGCATCGGCTTCGGGCCGCTGTTCTTCCTCGTCAACCTGCCCTTCTATGCGCTCGCCTGGAGGCGCATGGGTCGGGCCTTCACGCTGAAGACCTTCGCGGCCGTGAGCCTGCTCGCGCTGCTGACCAGCGCGGTGCCGCGCTGGGCCGGCTTCGCGACGCTGGACCCGTGGTTCGCCGCCATCGCCGGCGGGCTGCTGATGGGGGCGGGCTTCCTGATGCTGTTCCGCCACCACGCCAGCCTGGGCGGGTTGAACGTGCTGGTGCTGTGGCTGCAGCAGCGCTTCGGCTGGCGCGCCGGCTGGGTGCAGATGGGCATCGACGGCGTGATCCTGCTCGGCGCGCTGGCGCTGTTGCCGCCGCAGCGCGTGGGGCTGTCCATCGTCGGCGCGCTGGCGCTGAACCTGACGCTTGCGCTGAACCACCGGCCGGGGCGCTACGCGGCGTTCTGAAAGAAAAAGGGGCCTGGTGCGCGACCAGGCCCCGGTGGAACGCGCGACGCGCGTTCAGCCCATGTGCAGACCGCCGTTGCAGGAGAAGTCCGCGCCGGTCGTGAAGCCCGAATCCTCGCCGGCCAGCCAGCCGACGATCGAGGCGATCTCCTCCGGCGTGCCCAGGCGCTTGACCGGGATGCCGGCGATGATCTTGTCCAGCACGTCCTGGCGGATCGCGCGGACCATGTCGGTGCCGATGTAGCCCGGGCTGACGGTGTTCACCGTCACGCCCTTGTTGGCCACTTCCTGCGCCAGGGCCATCGTGAAGCCGTGCATGCCGGCCTTGGCGGCCGAGTAGTTGGTCTGGCCGAACTGGCCCTTCTCGCCGTTCACCGAGCTGATGTTGATGATGCGGCCCCAGCCCTTCTCGAGCATGCCGTCGATCACCTGCTTGGTGACGTTGAAGAGGCTGGTCAGGTTGGTCTCGATCACCGCGTCCCAGTCGGCACGGCTCATCTTGCGGAACACGCCGTCGCGCGTGATGCCGGCGTTGTTGACCAGCACGTCGACCGTGCCGTACTCGGCCTTGACCTTCTCGAAGGCGGCGACGGTGGAGTCCCAGTCGCCAACGTTGCCCACCGAGGCGTAGAAGTCGTAGCCCAGCGCCTTCTGCTCGGCCAGCCACTTGGCGTGGTCGCGGCTCGGGCCGCAGCCGGCGATGACCTTGAAGCCGTCCTTGTGCAGGCGCTGGCACATCGCGGTGCCGATGCCGCCCATGCCGCCGGTGACGTACGCGAGTTTCTGAGCCATTTGTCTTCTCCTGGTTGAATCCGTTGGTGGTGGGAAAGCTTCAGCGCTCGACCGTCAGCGCCACGCCCATGCCGCCGCCGATGCACAGCGAGGCGATGCCCTTCTTGGCATTGCGCTTCTGCATCTCGTGCAGCAGCGTGACGAGGATGCGGCAGCCGGAGGCGCCGATCGGGTGGCCGATGGCGATCGCGCCGCCGTTGACGTTGACCTTGCTGGTGTCCCAGCCCATCTCGTTGTGCACGGCGCAGGCCTGCGCGGCGAAGGCCTCGTTGATCTCGAGCAGGTCGAGGTCGGCAGGCTTCCAGCCGGCGCGCTGCAGTGCGCGCTGGCTGGCCGGCACCGGGCCCATGCCCATCGTGGCGGGGTCCAGGCCCGCGGAGGCGTACGAGGCGATGCGCGCCAGCGGGGTGAGGCCCAGCTTGTCGGCGGTCTTGGCACTCATCACCACCACGCCGGCCGCGCCGTCGTTGAGGCCCGAGGCGTTGCCGGCGGTCACGCTGCCGGCCTTGTCGAACGCCGGGCGCAGGCCGGCCAGGCCTTCGGCGCTGGTCTTGCGGTTGATGAACTCGTCGTTGGCGAAGACGATCGGGTCGCCCTTCTTCTGGGCGATGCTGAAGGGCACGATCTCGTCCTTGAAGCGCCCGGCGTCCTGCGCGGCCGCGGCCTTCTGCTGGCTGGCCAGCGCCAGCGCGTCCTGCGCCTCGCGGCTGATGCCGTACTGCTTGGCCACGTTCTCGGCCGTGATGCCCATGTGGTACTGGTTGTACACGTCCCACAGGCCGTCGACGATCATCGAGTCGACCAGCTTCCAGTCGCCCATGCGCGCGCCGTTGCGCGAGTTCGGCAGCACGTGCGGGGCCAGGCTCATGTTCTCCTGGCCGCCGGCGATGACGATCTCGCTGTCGCCGTCGCGGATGGCCTGCGCCGCCAGCATCACCGCCTTCAGGCCCGAGCCGCAGACCTTGTTGATGGTCATCGCCGGCACCGACTTGGGGAATCCGGCCTTGATGACCGACTGGCGCGCCGGGTTCTGGCCGGCACCGGCCTGCAGCACCTGGCCGAGGATGACCTCACCGATCTGGCCGCCCTCGAGCCTGGCGCGCTTGAGCAGCTCGGTCAGCACGGCCGCGCCGAGCTCGGGAGCGGGGGTCGAGGCGAGGGTGCCGCCGAACTTGCCGACGGCGGTGCGGGCCGCGGCGACGATGACGATGTCGGTGCTCATGGATGTCTCCTGCTGAACGGGTGAGAGGGGGAGCGGACAAGGCGCACTGTCGCGCTTCGTCCGCGTGGCATCAAGCCTTTTCCAGCATCAAGCCTTCTGCTTGACATAGCGGCCGGGCGCCGGCTCGATGGCCTTGTGGGTGCGGTTGCCGTAGGCCTTGGGCGCCGGGATCTGCTTGCCGGCCTGGGACTTCAGCCAGGCGGCCCAGTCGGGCCACCAGCTGCCGGGCTGCTCCTTGGCCTTGTCGAACCAGTCCTGGGCCTGCGCCGGGAAGGCCCCGGCGGCGCCGACCCAGTGGCTGCGCTTGTTCTTGGCCGGCGGGTTGATCACGCCGGCGATGTGGCCCGAGGCGCCGAGCATGAAGCGGATCTTGCCCTTCGCGCCGGGCAGCGCCTGGATGCTGCGGTAGGCACCGTCCCAGGGCACGATGTGGTCTTCGCGCGAGGCGTACAGGTAGGTCGGCCAGTCGATCCGGCCGAGGTCGATCTGCTCGCCGCAGACCGTCACCTTGCCCGGCTTGACCAGGTTGTTCTCGAGGTAGGTGTTGCGCAGGTACCAGCAGTACATCGGCCCCGGCAGGTTGGTGCTGTCGCTGTTCCAGTACAGCAGGTCGAACGGCGGCGGGGTTTCGCCCTTCAGGTAGTTGCCGACGACATAGTTCCACACCAGGTCGTTCGGGCGCAGGAAGCTGAAGGTGGACGACAGTTCCTGCCCCTTCAGCAGGTTGCCGCCGCCGGGGCTGGCGGGCCCGAGTGTCATCTCGCGCACCTGCACCAGCGCCTCGTCGACGAACAGGTCGAGGATGCCGGTGTCGGTGAAGTCGAGGAAGGTGGTCAGCAGCGTCATGCTGGCGGCCGGCTTGTCGCCGCGCGCGGCCAGCACCGCCAGCGCGGTGGCGAGGATCGTGCCGCCGACGCAGAAGCCCAGCGTGTTGATCTGCTCGACGCCGGAGATGTCCTGCACCTCCTTGATGGCGCGGATCGCGGCGTCCTCGATGTACTGGTCCCAGGTGAAGCGGGCCATCGATTCGTCCGGGTTGCGCCAGCTGACGACGAACACCCGGTGGCCCTGCTCGACGGTGTAGCGGATGAAGGAGTTCTCCGGCTGCAGGTCGAGGATGTAGTACTTGTTGATGCACGGCGGCACGAACAGCATCGGCCGCTCGAACACCTTGGCCGTCAGCGGCTTGTACTCGATCAGCTGGAACAGCTCGTTCTCGAACACCACCGCGCCCTCGGTCGTGGCGACGTTGCGCCCGACCTCGAACACGCTCTCGTCGGTCTGCGACAGGTGGCCCTGCTGGATGTCGTTCCACAGCAGCTTCATGCCCTGCGCGATGCTCTCGCCCTTGCTCTCCAGCGCCTTGCGCTGCGCCTCGGGGTTGAGCGCGAGGTAGTTGCTCGGCGCCGCGGCGTCCACCCACTGCTGCACCGCGAAGCGGATGCGCTGGCGCGTCTTGCGGTCGCCCTCGACGCGGTCGGCCATCTGCATCAGCGTGCGCGCATTCAGCAGGTACATCTGCGCAAGGTAGGCACTGGCCGGGTTCTCGGCCCAGGCCTGGGCCGAGAAGCGCCGGTCGCCGTGGGGCGCAGCCGGCTTGCCGCTGTCCTGCACCTGCTGCAGGTTCTGGTTCCACAGCTCGGTGGCCTGCTTCAGGTAGTCGGCCTGCAGTTCGGTGAGCGCCGGCAGCGGCAGGGACAGGCCCTGCATGGACTTCCAGATCTCACCCACGGTCGAGCCGAAGGCCTTGGCCGATTCGGCCACGTCAGGAACAGGGGCGGATGCAGGGCCGGATGCAGGGGCGGATCTGGGGGCATTGGCCCGCTTGGTCGGTTTCACGTCAGTCTCCTCGCGCAAACTCTCGGTGGGCGTGAACTGGTTCTTGTTCGATCGTTTGTACGGTCGATAGCTTACCACATCATGACAGCGCGTTTCACCATTTGGTAGAAGTACGTACGATGCTGCCGATGCTCCTGGTCACCGTGGCGTGGCTGTACGTGACGCTGATGATGGCCGTCGCCGAAGCCACCAGCCCTCATGGGACTGTGCTCGGCGCGGTCTTCAGCTTCCTCGGCTACGGCGTGCTGCCGCTGTCGCTGGTGCTCTACGTGATGGCCACGCCGATGCGCAAGCGCGTCCGCGCGGCGCGCGAGCTGGCCGCGGCCTCAGCGCTCGAGCCAGATGGCGGCCGCCATGCGGCCGGTGACACCGTCGCGCCGGAACGAAAAGAACCGTGACGCGTCCTCGACGGTGCACCAGGCGCCGCCGCTGAGCCGCTGCACGCCGGCAGCGGCGAGCCGCTCGCGCGCCAGGCCGGGCAGGTCGGCCAGCCACTTGCCTTCGCGCTGCGGGCGAAAGTGCGCCTCGGCCGACGCGCCGAAGGCCTGCAGCACGTCCGGCCCGACCTCGAAGCGGCGCGGCCCGATGCAGGCGCCCAGCCAGACCTGGACCTCCTGCGGCGCGGCGCCAGTGGCCTCGCACAGCGCAGCGAGCGTGGCCTCCAGCACGCCGGCGGCCAGGCCGCGCCAGCCGGCGTGGGCCGCCGCCACGCCGCGCGCGCCGGGCGCAGCGAACAGCACCGGCAGGCAATCCGCCACCTGCACCACGCAGGCGACGCCGGGCTCGGTGGTCAGGCTCGCGTCGGCGCGCGGCCGGTCGCCGGCGGCACGCGGCAGGCGCACCACCTCGCGCCCGTGCACCTGCTCCAGCCACTGCGGCACGCCGCCGATCGCCTGCGCGAAGCGCGCCTGGTTGGCCGCCACGGCCGCCTCGTCGTCGCCCAGGCCGGGCTTCAGATTCAGGCTCTCGAAGGCGCCGCCGCTGGCCCCGCCGCGGCGCGTGCTCATCAGCGCGCCGACGCCCGGCGCGTGCCAGTCCGGCCGCAGCCAGTCCGGGTGCTGCGCAGCGGCCATTCAGGCCGCCGCGTCCGGACAGGCCGAGGGCTGCGTCTGCGCAAACGCCGGGAGCGCCATGCAGGCCTCGAACACCCGCATCACGGTCGGCACGTGGTCGAGCCGGCAGTCGAAGCGCTGCGCGTTGTGGATCTGCGGCACCAGCACGCAGTCGGCCAGCGTCGGCGTGTCGCCGTGGCAGAAGCGCCCGGTGGCCGGGTGGCGCGCGATCTGCGTCTCCACCGCCTCCAGGCCGGTCTCGACCCAGTGGCGGTACCAGCGGTTCTTGTCGTCCTCCACCACCTTCAGGTCGCGCACCAGGTAACGCAGCACACGCAGGTTGTTCAGCGGGTGGATCTCGCAGGCGACGTCCAGCGCCAGCGCGCGGATGCGCGCACGCGCCACGGCGTCGCCCGGCAGCAGCGCCGGCTCGGGGTGCGTCTCGTCGAGGTACTCGATGATCGCGAGCGACTGGTGCAGGTAGCTCTCGCCGTCCTTCAGCAGCGGCACCAGGCGGGCCGGCGACAGCGCCGCGTAGGACTCCTGCAGCTGCTCGTTCTTCTGCAGGTGCACCGGCAGGTAGTCGTAGTCCAGGCCCTTGAGCGCCAGCGCGATGCGCACCCGGTACGAGGCCGAGGAGCGGAAGTAGTTGTAGAGCTGCATGGGGTTCAGGGCGTCGGCTCGCCGATGCGCAGCTGCAGGCTGCCGAGGCCGTCGATGCGCGCCGCGAGCAGGTCGCCCGGCACGACCGCGGCCACGCCCTCGGGGGTGCCGGTGAAGATCAGGTCGCCGGGCTGCAGTTCCCAGGCGGCCGACAGGTGTTCGATGATCTCCGGCACGCTCCAGATCAGCTTGCCGAGGGTGCTCTTCTGGCGCGGTGCGCCGTTGACGTCGAGCACGATGGCGGTCTCCGGGCCGATCGTGCAATCGGCGGCGCGGCGGATCGTCCCGATCGGCGCCGACGCGTCGAATCCCTTGCCGATGCACCACGGGCGGCCCTGCTTCTTGGCCTCGCCCTGCAGGTCGCGCCGGGTCATGTCCAGGCCGACGGCGTAGCCCCAGACATGGCGCAGCGCGTCGGCCGCCTTGATGGCCCGGCCGCCCTGCCCGATGGCCACCACCAGCTCCACCTCGTGGTGCAGGTCCTTCGTCAGGCTCGGGTAGGCCATCGTGCCGACCTGGCCTTCGGCCACCGGCAGCACCGCGTCGGCCGGCTTCATGAAGAAGAACGGCGGCTCGCGGCCGGTGAAGCCCATCTCCTTGGCATGCTCGACGTAGTTGCGGCCCACGCAGTAGATGCGGTGCACCGGGAACAGGGCCCCCGGAGCCACGCCGGCAACGGGCACGGCGGCAACAGGCGGCGGGTTCAGCACGAAGCTCATGGCAGCGCTTTCTCGGGCAGCGACGGAGCGCGGAATGATGCCACGCAGCCCCCGGGACACCGACGGGGCGCGCGCTAAACTCGCCGGCCATGCTCGTGCCCCGCGCCATCAAGCATTGCCGGACCTGCGGCGCGCCGACCCGCTACCTCGTGCCCGAGGGCGACAACCGCGAACGCGCCACCTGCAGCGCCTGCGGCACCATCCACTACGAGAACCCGACCAACATCGTCGGCACCGTGCCCGTGTGGGGCGAGCAGGTGCTGCTGTGCCGGCGCAACATCGAGCCGCGCTACGGGTTGTGGACGCTGCCGGCCGGCTTCATGGAACTCGGCGAGACCACCGCCGAGGGCGCGCTGCGCGAGACGGTCGAGGAGGCCGGCGCGAACATCGAGCTGCAGGAGCTGTTCTCGGTGATGAACGTGGTCAAGGTCGGCCAGGTCCACCTCTACTACCGCGCCCGGCTGCGCGACACCCGCTTCGAGCCCGGGCCGGAGACCATCGAGGCGCGCCTGTTCGACGAGGCCGAGGTGCCCTGGGAGGATCTGGCCTTCCGCACCGTGAAGGAAACCCTGCGCTGCTTCTTCGAGGACCGCCGGCGGGGTCAGTTCGGCCTGCATTGCGCCGATATCGGCTGATCGCCTCCCGGACACCATGAGCCAGCCCCCCGCGCCGCCCACCGCCGCCCAGGCGGTCCGCCTGCGCGAAGACCTGATCCAACCGGACCCGCTGCTGGACTGCCTGGTCGAGCTGTGCCGCCTGAACGGCCAGGCGGCCACGCGCGCCTCGCTGTCCGCCGCGCTGCCGCTGCGCGACGGGCGCCTGACCATCGAGCTGGCCGAGCGCGCCGCCGCGCGCGCCGGCATGGCCACCCGGCTGCAGCGCCTGCCGCTGGCGCAGATCGACACGGCCGCGCTGCCGGCCATCCTGATCCTGAAGGACAACCACGCCTGCGTGCTGCTGGGCTGGAGCGAGACCGGCGAGGCGCGCCTGCTGCTGCCCGAAACCGGCCAGGGGTCGGTGAGCCTGCCGCGCGAGCACCTGGACAGCCGCTATGCCGGCGTGGTGCTGTTCGCCCGGCCGCATTTCCGCTTCGATGCGCGCACCGAGAGCGCGCGGGCGAAGCCACCGCGCTCGGCGCACTGGTTCTGGGGCGCGCTGCTCGAGCAGCGCTTCGTCTACCGCGACGTGCTGTGGGCGGCGCTGCTGGTGAACCTGTTTGCGATCGTGTTCCCGATGTTCTCGATGAACGTCTACGACCGCGTGGTGCCCAACCACGCCGTCGAGACGCTCTGGGCGCTGGCCATCGGCGTGGTGCTGGTGATCGCGGGCGACCTGTTCATGCGGATGCTGCGCAGCCGCTTCGTCGACGAGGCGAGCGCGCGCATCGACGTGAAGATCTCCGCCGCGCTGATGGAGCGGGTGCTGGGCATGCGGCTGGAGCACCGGCCGGAGTCGGTGGGCTCCTTCGCGTCCAACCTGCGCGGCTTCGAGCAGGTGCGCGACTTCATCGCCTCGGGCACCGTGACCGCGCTGATCGACCTGCCCTTCGCGCTGCTGTTCGTCGCCGTGCTGATCTGGATCTCGCCCTGGCTGGCGCTGCCGGTGCTCGTGGCGGGCGCGCTGATCCTCGGCCTGGGCTGGGCGCTGCAGCACCGCCTGCACGAGCTCTCGCAGACCACCTGGCGCGCCGGCGCGCAGCGCAATGCCACGCTGGTGGAGAGCCTGACCGGCATCGAGACCATCAAGTCGCAGGGTGCCGAAGGCGTGGTGCAGGCGCGCTGGGAGCGCGCCAACAACTTCCTGGCGCAGACCAACGTGCAGATGCGCGCGGTCTCCTCGACGGCGCTGTACACCAGCAATTTCCTGTCCCAGGCGGTGACGATCGCGATCGTGATCATCGGCGTCTACCTGATCGGCGAACGCGAGCTGACCATGGGCGCGCTGATCGCCGCCTCGATGCTGGCCGGCCGGGCGCTCGCGCCGGCCGGGCAGATCGTCGGCCTGCTGATGCAGTACCAGGGCGCACGCACCGCGATGGACGGGCTCGAGCAGGTGATGGCCAAGCCGGTGGAGCGACCCGCCGGCGACAACTTCATCCACCGCCCGCAGCTCAGCGGCGAGATCGAGTTCCGCAACGTCAAGTTCAGCTACCCGAACCGGCAGGACAGCGCGCTGGACGGCATCAGCTTCAAGATCAACCCGGGCGAGCACGTGGCGCTGATCGGGCGCGTGGGCTCGGGCAAGTCGACCATCCAGCGCCTGATCATGGGCCTGTACCAGCCCACCGACGGCGCGGTGCTGCTGGACGGCATCGACCTGCGCCAGCTCGACCCGGCCGACGTGCGGCGCAACCTCGGCTGCGTGTCGCAGGACGTGATGCTCTTCTATGGCAGCCTGCGCGAGAACATCACGCTCGGCCTGCCCTTCGCCGACGACGCCGCCGTGCTGGCCGCCGCCGAGACCGCCGGCCTGGCGGAGTTCGTCAACCGCCACCCGCGCGGCTTCGACATGCCGGTGGGCGAGCGCGGCGAGTCGCTCTCGGGCGGGCAGCGCCAGTCGGTCGGCCTGGCGCGCGCGCTGCTGCACAACGCGCCCATCCTGCTGCTGGACGAGCCGACCAGCGCGATGGACTTCAGCTCCGAGGCCCAGGTCACCCAGCGCATGACGCCCTTCGCGCAGGGCAAGACGGTGGTGCTGGTGACGCACCGCACCTCGCTGCTGGCACTGGTGCAGCGGGTGATCGTGATCGACGGCGGGCGCATCGTGGCCGACGGTCCGCGCGACCGCATCATGGAAGCGCTCGCCAGTGGGCGCATCGCGAAGGCCGCATGAACGCGTCGGGCCGATCCCAAGCGTTCATCCCGAAGCGCCCAGCGCGGAGGGACACCGAATGAACGCCATCGTGACGCCACCGTTGTGGAAGCGCATCCTGCGCGAGCTGTTCGCCGCGCCGGACCCGAGCGCCGATGCCGGACTGGCCAGCTTCGAGGCCCAGGCCGACGCGGTGATGTCGCGCAGCCGCACCCAGCGCGCCCAGCTGATCGTGCGCACCGCGCTGGTGTTCGTGCTGCTGCTGGTCGTCTGGGCCGCTTTGGCGCATGTGGACGAGGTGACACGCGGCGACGCCCGGGTGATTCCGTCGCGCCAGCTGCAGACCGTGCAGTCGCTCGATGGCGGCGTGGTGTCGGAGATCCTCGTCACCGAGGGCCAGGTGGTCGAGCGCGACCAGCTCCTGCTGAAGATCGACGAGACCCGCGCCACCTCCGGCGTGCGCGAAAGCGCGGCGCAGGGCCTGGCGCTGCGCGCCCGGCTGGCCCGGCTGCGCGCGCTGGCCGAGGGCAGCGCCTTCGCGCCGCCGGTGCCCGCCGGCCCCGAGGAGGAGCGCATCGTCGGCGACGAGCGGCGCCTGTACGAATCGCGCCGCTCCGAGCTGGAGACGCTGCTGGCCATCAACCGGCAGCAGCTGCAGCAACGCGAGCAGGAGCTCTCCGAGGTGCGCGCCCGGCGCGCCTCGGCCGAGCGCAGCCTGGACCTGAGCCAGCAGGAACTCGCCAAGACCCGCCCCTTGCTGGCCAGCGGCGCCGTCTCCGAGGTGGACATCCTGCGCCTGGAGCGCGACGTGGCGCGCGCCCGCGGCGAGGCCGAGCAGTCCGGCGCGCAGATCGCCAGGGTGCAGGCGGCCATCGGCGAGGCGCAGCGCAAGATCCAGGAGACCGACCTCACCTTCCGCAACGAGGCGCGCAAGGAGATGGCCGAGGTGCTGGGCAAGCTCAACGCGCTCAACGAGGGCGCGGTGGCGCTGGCCGACAAGGTGGACAAGAGCCAGATCAGGAGTCCGGTGCGTGGCCGCGTGCAGCGCCTGCTGGCCAACACCGTGGGCGGCGTGGTGCAGCCGGGCAAGGACATCGTCGAGATCGTGCCGCTGGACGACGCGCTGGTGCTGGAGGCGCGCGTGCAGCCCAAGGACATCGCCTTCATCGCCCCGGGCCAGGCCGCGACGGTGAAGTTCAGCGCCTACGACTTCGCCATCTATGGCGGCATGGCCGCCGAGGTGGAGAACATCAGCCCCGACACCATCGTCGACGAGAAGGGCAACGCCTTCTACCTGGTGCGGGTGCGCACCAAGGGCGCCAAGTTCAACGACAAGCTGCCCATCATCCCGGGCATGACCGCCGAGGTGGACATCCTGACCGGCAACAAGTCGGTGCTGTCCTACCTGCTCAAGCCGGTGCTCAAGGCCAAGGCCTACGCGCTGCGCGAGCGCTGACCCCCGCCCCCTCAAGTTCCCTGGCTGCCGGCCGACAACCCGGTCGGCGGGCTTGCGCGCGCGCCGACGGCCGGTCTTCCGTCCGTGCCTTAAGCGCGCCGGTTTGCCGATGTTCGGTGCAGAACCTCACGAACGGTACACGCACTCACAGGTTTAAGGCATCCCGGCTCAGTTACTCTCGGTTTCGCATTTATGACTCGTGCAGATCAAGGCTCGACCATGCCCACCATCGCCCAAGCCGCCCAGGGAGTTGTCACCGCGCTGTGGGGGCGCGCCCTGATCCGGAACGCGGACGGAACCATGCGCGAGCTGAAGGTCGGCGACCGGGTGCAGCGCGGCGACCAGATCCTGACGACGCAGGACGGCATCGTGCAGATCGACCCGGACGACGGATCGGCCACGGCGACGGCGGCCAAGCCCAAGGAAGCGCCCGCGCAGAGCGAGCTCGAGCAGGTCATCACCGGGCTGAACCGCGGCGACGCCGGCACGGCCCCCGGGGCCGGCCTGGCCGGCGGCGGCGATGGCAGCCTGCAGGAAGGGCTGCGGGTCGAGCGGATCGCCGAGAACCTGACCGGCGGCAACGGCCCCGGCAGCGGCAGCCAGGCGGTGCCGCGTGTCGAGTTCGTCAACGGTGCAGCCGGGGCAACGCGGGAGGCATCGTCTTCCGACGGGGCGCCGAGCATCACGGTCGATGCGCCGGCGCTGACGAACGACTCGACGCCGACCATCACCGGCACCACCAACCTGCCGGCCGGCGCCACCGTCGGCCTGGTGGTCACCGATGCCGATGGTGTTCAGCAGACGGTGCTGGCCACCGTCCAGCCGGGTGGTACCTACTCGGTCGATGTGCCCTCGCCGCTCGCCGAGGGCAACTACGCCGTCGTGGCCACGGCCACCGATGCGGCCGGCAACGCCGCTTCGGCCAACGACACCGGCGCGATCGATCTGACCGCACCGAGCATCACCGTCGATGCACCGGCGCTGACCAGCGACGCGACACCGACCATCACCGGCACCACCAACCTCCCTGCTGGCTCCACCGTCAGCCTGGTGGTCACCGATTCCAACGGCGTGGCCCAGACCCTCTCCGCCACAGTCCAGCCGGGTGGCACCTACTCGGTCGAGGTGCCCTCGCCACTCGCCGAGGGCAACTACAGCGTCGTGGCCACAGCCGTCGATGCCGCGGGCAATGCTGCGACCGCCAACGATGCGGGCGCCATCGACCTGACCGCACCGAACGTCACCGTCGATGCCCCGGCCCTGACGAACGACTCGACGCCGACCATCACCGGCACGACCAACCTGCCGGCTGGCTCCACCGTCAGCCTGGTGGTCACCGATGCCAACGGCGTGGCCCAGACCCTCTCCGCCACGGTCCAGCCCGGTGGCACCTACTCGGTCGACGTGCCCAACCCTCTCGCCGAGGGCAGCTACACCGTCGTGGCCACGGCCACCGATGCCGCGGGCAATGCCGCTTCGGCCGATGATGCGGGGGCGATCGATCTGACGGCACCGAGCATCACGGTCGACGCCCCGGCACTGACCAACGACGCCACGCCGACGATCACCGGCACGACCAACCTCCCTGCCGGCGCCGCCGTCAGCTTGGTAGTCACCGATGCGAACGGCGTGCAGCAGACCGTGCTGGCCACGGTCCAGCCCGGTGGCACCTACTCGGTCGATGTGCCCTCGCCACTCGCCGAGGGCAACTACTCCGTCGTCGCCTCCGCCACCGATGCGGCAGGCAATGCCGCTTCGGCCAATGATGTGGGGGCGATCGACCTGACCGCACCGAGCGTCACCGTCGATGCGCCGGCGCTCACGAACGACTCGACGCCGACCATCACCGGCACGACCAACCTCCCTGCCGGTTCGACCGTCAGCCTGGTGGTCACCGATGCCAACGGCGTGCAGCAGACCGTGCTGGCCACGGTCCAGCCCGGTGGCACCTACTCGGTCGATGTGCCAAGTGCACTCGCCGAGGGCAGCTACTCCGTCGTGGCCACGGCCACCGATGCCGCGGGCAACTCGGCCAATGCCAATGACGCGGGCGCGATCGATCTGACCGCACCGAGCATCTCCGTCGATGCGCCGGCGCTGACCAACGATGCCACGCCGACCATCACCGGCACCACCAACCTGCCGGCCGGCGCCACCGTCAGCCTGGTGGTCACCGATGCCAACGGCGTTCAGCAGACGGTGCTGGCCACCGTTGCCGAGGGCAACTACTCCGTCGTGGCCACGGCCACCGACGCGGCGGGTAACTCGGCCAATGCCAACGATGCTGGCGCGATCGACCTGACCGCGCCGAGCATCACCGTCGATGCGCCGGCGCTGACCAACGACTCGACGCCCACGATCACCGGCACGACCAACCTGCCGGCTGGCTCCACCGTCAGCCTGGTGGTCACGGATGCGAACGGCGTCCAGCAGACCGTGCTGGCCACCGTCCAGCCGGGCGGCACCTACTCGGTCGACGTGCCCACGCCGCTCGCCGAGGGCAACTATTCCGTCGTGGCCACAGGCATCGATGCGGCGGGCAACGCCGCTTCGGCCAACGACACCGGCGCAATCGATCTGACTGCACCGAGCATCACCGTCGATGCCCCGGCGCTGACCAACGACGCCACGCCGACCATCACCGGCACAACCAACCTGCCGGCGGGTTCGACCGTCAGCCTGGTGGTCACCGACGCCAACGGCGTCCAGCAGACAGTGCTGGCCACCGTCCAGCCCGGTGGCACCTACTCGGTCGATGTGTCCTCGCCACTCGCCGAGGGCAACTTCTCCGTCGTCGCCACCGCCACCGATGCCGCGGGCAACTCGGCCAACGCCAACGACACCGGCGCGATCGATCTGACCGCACCGAGCATTACCGTCGATGCACCGGCGCTGACCAACGACGCCACGCCGACCATCACTGGCACCACCAACCTCCCTGCCGGTTCGACCGTCAGCCTGGTGGTCACCGATGCCAACGGCGTTCAGCAGAGCGTGCTGGCCACCGTCCAGCCGGGTGGCACCTACTCGGTCGACGTGCCCTCGCCGCTCG
>NZ_ML137199.1:2087-304789 GCF_004011805.1 Piscinibacter defluvii | reverse complement strand
GGCGCCGAGGCCGGCGGCGTCGGCCGCGGCGCGGCGCGCGGCGCCGGGGCGGGTGCCGGCGGCGGGGCCGGCGCCACCGCCGGCGGGGCCTGCGGCTGCAGCTCGCGCACGTAGACCGCCTGCAGGCGCTCGGGCAGCGCGGCATCGGCCGACCACTGCGCCATGCGTTCGCCCAGCCACTCGGCGACCAGCAGGTGCAGCACGGCGACGCCGATCACCAGCAGGACCCCGGCAAGGCGCCGGCGCAGCGCGAAGGCGGTGCGGTTCAGCGGCCCAACCATGCCTCGCGCAGGGCCAGTGCCGCCGCGTTCGGCTTGGGCGCCGGCGCCAGCTGCACCGGTGCGCCGAGGCTGGCGTCGGCCGGCAGGCGCAGCGACAGGCTCAGCACGCGCTGGTCGCGCACGGCCAGCAGCTCGGCGGTGTCGCCCGGGCGCAGCACGCGCTGTGCGTCGTCGAGCCGGCGCAGGCGCCAGCCGCCGAGCGCCAGCAGCTCGTCGCCGGCGGCGATGCCCGCGGCCTCGGCCGCACCGCCGCGCAGCACATGCGTGGCCTTGATGCCGCCCAGGGCCGACTCGCTGACGCGCAGGCCGAGGCGCTGCGCCATCGACGGCGCCTGGGACTGCCAGGCGACACCGGCCGCCGCGAGCAGCTCCTGCAGCGGCAGCTCGCCGGTGCCGTGCACCCAGTCGGCCAGCTCGCGGGCGTACGAGCGGCCGCCCACCGCCTCCAGGGCCGCGGCCACGTCGGCCTCGCCGATCGGACCGCCAGCGCTGCCGTCCCACAGCCGGCGCAGCACCGCGTCGAGCGAACCGCCGTCGCGGCGCAGGCTCAGGTCCAGCGCCAGCGCCACCAGCGCGCCCTTGGCGTAGTAGCTGATGGTCGCGTTGGGCGTGTTCTCGTCGCTGCGGTAGTACTTGACCCAGGCGTCGAAGCTGGCCTGCGCGACGCTCTGCACCTGCCGCCCGGGGCTCGCCTGCACGGCGGTGACGGTGCGGCCCAGCAGGCGCAGGTAACGCGCGGGGTCGATCAGGCCGCAGCGGCGCAGGAACAGGTCGTCGTAGTAGGAGGTGAAGCCCTCGAAGAACCACAACAGCTCAGTGTAGTTCTCGCGCGTGTAGTCGTAGCGGACGAACTCCGCCGGCCGCAGGCGCTTGACGTTCCAGGTGTGGAAGTACTCGTGGCTGATCAGCCCGAGCAGCTCGACGTAGTTGTCCGAGACCTCCGTGCTGCCGCGTGCCGGCAGGTTGCGCCGCGCCGACAGCAGCGCGGTGCTGGCGCGGTGCTCCAGGCCGCCGTGGCCGTCTTCCGCGGTGTTGAGCAGAAACACGTAGCGCTCGAACGGCGCGCGCGGACTCTTGCCGCGGCTGCGCCCGCCGTGCCAGAAGGCGATCTGCGCCTCGCAGAGGCGCTGCGTGTCGGCGAGCAGCCGCTCGCCGTCGAAATCGGGCAGCGCGCCGGCCACGACGAACTCGTGCGGCACGTCGTGCGCCAGGAACTCGCCGCGCCAGAAGCGGCCCAGTTCGACCGGGTGGTCGACCAGTTCGTCGTAGTCCGACGCGACGAAGCCGCCGCCCGGCGCGGCGCTCAGCGCGGTGGCGATCTCCCAGCCGCGCGGCAGGCGCCCGATCTGCAGCCGGTGCGGCTCGCTCTCGCGCCCGTGCACGCGCAGGAACACGCCGGTGCCGTTGAAGAAGCCGCGGGTCGCGTCGAGGTAGGCCGCGCGCACCGAGGTGTCGAAGGCATAGACGCGCCAGCGCAGCGTCAGCGTGGTGCCGCCCTCGCAGGCCACCTCCCAGGTGGCCTTGTCGAGCTGATTCACCGCGCGCTCGTGGCCGCCCTGGGTGGCGCGCAGCCCGGACAGGTGGCGCGCGAACTCGCGCACCAGGTAGCTGCCGGGAATCCACACCGGCAGGCTCACCTGCTGGCGAGCCTCCGGCCGCGGCAGCGTCAGCGTGAGCTCGAACAGGTGCGCGTTCGGGTCGGCGACGTCGAGGCGGTAGGTGACCATCTCAGGCTCCGGCGGCCCCGAGGAAACACGCCAGCGCCGCAACGGCCGAGAGCCGGAAGCGCAGCGTCAGCCAGGCCGCCGCCCCCTGCGCCGGGTAGACACGCCGGTCGACCAGGTAGCACAGCACCAGCGCCACCCCGTGCAGCACCAGCCCGGCGTAGGGCGGCATCATCACCGCCACCCAGGCCAGCAGCGAGGGTGTCACACCCCACCACAGCAGGCTCGGCAGCGCCTCGGCCCGGCGCATCGCAAAGCCCCAGTGGATGCCGCCCAGGAAGGACACGATCACCGCCGCGTAGGCGGACAGCGCCAGCGTCACGTAGGGGTGTGCGTCCGGCCGCACCAACCAGGTCAGCAGCGCACCGGCGACGAAGGGGATCAGCCCCGCATACCCCAGGCGCAGCGCGGCCGCGCTTGGCCCGGGCAACGGGGCCGGTCCGGGCGTGGGGACGGGGGTCGGGGTCAGCGTGGCGGACGACATGGCGGGATTGTCCTTCAGCCCCTTCTTTCACCCTCCGGGCGTCCTGAGTTTTCAGAAATTACTGAAATTTCAGCGACACTCTTGATCCAGCGCAATTCACCCGTCGACCCATGTCCGGCCTCAGTCCGCTCGTCCGCAGCTTCGTCGGCCATTTCGGCGAGATGGGCAGCCGCTGGGGCATCAACCGCACGGTCGGCCAGATCTATGCGCTGATCTACGTCTCGCCCGAGCCGCTGAACGCCGACCAGATCGCCGAGAGGCTGGAGTTCTCGCGCTCCAACGTCAGCATGGGCCTGAAGGAGCTGCAGGCCTGGCGCCTGGTGCGGCTGCGCCACTTCGGCGGCGACCGGCGCGAGTACTTCGACGCGCCGGCCGACGCCTGGGAGGTGTTCCGCACGCTCGCGCAGGAGCGGCGCCGGCGCGAGATCGAGCCGACCCTGTCGATGCTGCGCAACGCGCTGCTGGAGGAGCCGGCTGATGCGGCCGACCGCATCGCGCTCGAGCGCATGCGCGGCATGCACGACCTGATCGAGCTGATGCTGGGCTGGTTCGACGAGATCCAGCGGCTCGACGCCGCGACGCTGGCGCGCCTGATGAAGATGGGCGCCCAGGTGCAGCGCCTGCTCGACATCGGCGAGAAGGTGAAGTCCGTCGCCGTCGCGAAACGCTAGGAGATGCTCAATGAAACCCCCACGCTCACTTCGTTCGCTGCCCCCCGCGGGGGCGCGTCAGTGGCTTCGGGCGGCCGGGCGCCACTGACATGGACGCCCTCGTTCTGGCGCGCATGCAGTTCGCCGCCAACATCACCTTCCACATCCTGTTCCCGACGATCACGATCGCGCTGGGCTGGCTGCTGCTGTTCTTCCGCTGGCGCTACCTGAAGAGCCAGGAGCCGCAGGACCGGCAGGCCTGGCTCAACGCATACCGTTTCTGGACCAAGGTGTTCGCGCTGTCGTTCGCGCTCGGCGTGGTCAGCGGCGTGACGATGAGCTTCCAGTTCGGCACCAACTGGCCCGGCTTCATGGAGCGCGCCGGCAACGTGGCCGGGCCGCTGCTCGGCTACGAGGTGCTGACCGCGTTTTTCCTCGAGGCCGGCTTCCTCGGCATCATGCTGTTCGGCCACGGCAAGGTGAGCGAACGCGTGCACCTGCTGGCGAGCTTCTTCGTCGCCTTCGGCACCACCTTGTCGGCGTTCTGGATCCTGGCGCTGAACTCCTGGCTGCAGACACCCGCCGGCCACGAGATCATCGACGACGAGTTCCACGTGCGCAGCTGGCTCGAGGTGGTGTTCAACCCCTCGTTCCCGTACCGCTTCGCGCACATGCTGCTCGCCTCGGCGCTGACCTGCGCCTTCCTGATGGCCGGGCTGTCGGCCTGGCAGATCCTGCGCGGCGCCTCGTCGCTGGCCGCGCCGCGCACGCTGCGCGTGGGCCTGACGCTGGCCGCGCTGCTGATCCCGCTGCAGATCGTGGTGGGCGACCTGCATGGCCTGAACACGCTGAAGCACCAGCCGCAGAAGATCGCCGCGATGGAAGGCGTGTGGGAGACCGAACGCGGCGCGCCGCTGCTGCTGTTCGCGATCCCCGACGACGAGAAGCGCACCAACCACTTCGAGATCGGCATCCCGCGCGGGGCCAGCCTGATCCTGACGCACGACCCCGATGGCGAGATCAAGGGCCTGAACGAATTCGAGGGCGCACACCCGCCGGTGCTGCCGGTGTTCTGGGCCTTCCGCACGATGGTCGGCATGGGCGTGCTGATGCTGGCCACCGCCTGGGCCGGGTGGTGGCTGGCACGGCGCGCGCAATGGCGGCCCGAGGCGCTGCCGCGCCGGCTGCTCTGGCTGCTCGCCGGCATGACCTTCTCGGGCTGGGTCGCGACGGTGGCCGGCTGGTACGTCACCGAGATCGGCCGCCAGCCCTTCATGGTGTTCGGCCTGCTGCGCACCGCGGACGTGGCCTCGAACGTGCCCGCGCCGATGATCGCGCTCACGCTCACGCTGTACGTCACGGTCTATCTCGCACTGATCGTCGCCTACATCGGCGTGCTGAAGTACATGGCCGAGAAGCCCGAGCAGGTGCTGCGCGTGGACGAGGAGGAACTCGCCGCCACGCCGGTGGGGGCGATCACCTCGCCGGTGGTGAGCCGGAGCTTCAGATGAACCTCATGTCCTTCGACGAGATGCTGCCCGTCATCTTCATGGCGCTGATGGGCGTCTCGATG
The DNA here is from genome assembly GCF_004011805.1 of Piscinibacter defluvii. Lineage (GTDB taxonomy): Bacteria > Pseudomonadota > Gammaproteobacteria > Burkholderiales > Burkholderiaceae_C > Piscinibacter > Piscinibacter defluvii. The sequence continues at coordinate 300,077 of NZ_ML137199.1, read as the reverse complement.
CTGGTCTACGTGATCAGCGACGGCTACGACCTCGGCGTGGGCATGCTGATGCACCGTGCCACGCCCGAGCAGAAGGACGTGATGGTGGCCTCGATCGGCCCGTTCTGGGACGCCAACGAGACCTGGCTGGTGCTGGGCATCGGCATCCTGCTGATCGCCTTCCCGAAGGCGCACGGCCTGGTGCTCACCGAGCTCTACCTGCCGGTCACGCTGATGCTGCTCGGGCTGATCCTGCGCGGCGTGGCGTTCGACTTCCGCGTCAAGGCCAAGGCACTGCACAAGCCGCTGTGGGACCGCGCCTTCTTCGCCGGCTCGATGCTCGCCTCGCTGGCGCAGGGCTGGATGCTCGGGCGCTACGTGAGCGGCTTCGGCGAGGGCTGGAACTACCCGCTGTTCGCCGCCGCGATCGCGCTCGCGCTGCCGATGGCCTACGTGCTGCTCGGGGCCTGCTGGCTGGTGATGAAGACCGAGGGCGAGCTGCAGCAGCGCGCCGTCGACTGGGCCCGCCTGGCCTGGTGGCCGATGGTCGGCGGCCTGCTGCTGATCTCGATGGCCACGCCCTGGATCAGCGCGACGGTGCGCGAACGCTGGTTCGTGCTGCCGGAGATCATCGCGCTGTCGGCCATCCCGCTGATGACGGCGCTGGCGCTGCTCGCGGTGCGTGCGCTGCTGGGCACGCGCGCGGTGCGCGGGCCGCTGTGCGCCCTGCCCTTCGTGCTGCTGATCGTGGTGTTCGTGCTCGGCTTCCTCGGCCTGGCCTACAGCCTCTACCCCTACGTGGTGATCGACCGGTTGACGATCTGGCAGGCCGCCAGCAGCCCGGCGGCGCTGAAGGTGATCCTGATCGGCACCTGCATCTCGGTGCCGGCGATCGCCGCCTACACCGTGTTCGCCTACCGCGTGTTCGGCGGCAAGACCGGCGAGCTGCGCTACGCATGAGGCGGCGCACGGCGCTGCTGGCGGGCCTGGCGCTGGCGGCACCGGGGCGGGCCGCGGCGCCGGCGGTGCTCGAGGTCGGCGGCAGCCGGCTCGTGCTCCTGCTCGACGACACGCTCGCGCCCGGGCTGCGCGCGGCGGTGCCGGACTGGCTGGCCGCGGCGGCGCAGGCCGTGGCCGGCTACTTCGGCCGCTTTCCGGTGCCCGCGGCCGAGATTGCGGTCGTGGCGGCGGTCGGCCCCGGCATGCGGCACGGCCGCACGCGGCCCGGCCCGCCGCCGCGGCTGCAGCTCGCCCTCGCGCCCGACACCGACCCGGCGTGGCTGCGCGACGACTGGATCGCGGTGCACGAGATGGTGCACCTCGCCGTGCCGCGCGTGGCGATCGCGCACAACTGGCTGCACGAGGGCATCGCCACCTACGTCGAGGGCGTCGCACGCGCCCGCGCCGGGCTGATCGCGCCGCGCCGGCTGTGGATCGAACTGGCGCAGCAGCTGCCGCAGGGTCAGCCGCGCCCGGGCGACGGCGGACTGGACGACAGCCCGACCTGGGCCCGCACCTACTGGGGCGGCACCCTGTTCTGCCTGCTGGCCGACGTGCGGCTGCGCGAGCGCGGTGCGCCGGCCGGGCTGCAGCAGGCGCTGCAGGGCCTGCTGGCGGCCGGCGGCAGCTACGCGGCAGCCTGGGACATCCGGCGCGTGCTGGCGACCGCCGACGCCGCCACCGGCCAGACCACGCTCGGCGAGCTCTATGCGCAGATGAAGGACACGCCGGTGCGCATCGACCTCGACGCGCTGTGGGCCCGGCTCGGCGTGGACGGCACCCGGCTGCGCGAGGACGCGCCGCTGGCGGCGCTGCGGCGCGCGATCACGGCCGCCGACGCGCCGCGCTGATCACACCGTCTCGAGATCGAAGTCCGCCAGCGGCGCGTCGAAGTCGGCCTGCCAGCGCTGGCCGGGCGCGAGCGGCCAGGCGTCGGTCCAGGTGCCGGTGGTGACCACGTCGCCGGGCCGCAGCGCCGGGGCCCCCGGGCAGCGCTGCAGCTCGAGCACGAAGTGCAGCAGCGCATGCAGCGGCCCGTCGAGCACGTTCGCGCCCTGCCCTTGCTCGACCGGCACGCCGTCGCGCGACAGGCGCACGCGGCAGGCGGCGAGGCGCTCGTCGAGCGCCGCGCCGCGCTCCGCCCAGTCGTGCACCGGCTGCCGCGGGCCGACCAGCAGGCGCGCGTGCAGCCCGCCGTCGGCCACCGTCTCGGGCGCCGTGAAGCGCCAGCCCGGGGCATGCGACTGCACGACCTCGAAGCCGGTGGCGAGCCAGTCGAGCGATTCGAACAGCTGCTCGAGCGTCGCCCCGGCCGCGGGCGCGGCGCGCAGGCCGAACACCAGCTCGGGCTCCAGGCGCGGCTGGCACAGGCCATCGAGCGCGAGCGTCGCCCGGCCGTCGGGGCAGTGGCGCAGGGTGGTGTCCCAGACCATGCCCCAGATGGGCGCGAACACACCGTAGCGGTCCCAGATCGTGCGGTTCGTGAAGCCGATCTTGAAGCCCATCGGCCGCTCGCCGCGCGCCTCGCGCAGCGCGCGCACGGCCAGTGCGTCGCGGTAGGCCGCCGCCATGTCCGCCGGCCGCGGCGCTTCGGCCGGCCAGGGCTGCCCGCTGTCGGTGTGGGCGAGCAGTTGCCGCGGCGTCATCAGGGCTTGGCGGCGCGGCTCGCGACCAGCTGCTTCTCCAGCGCGGCGGCGTTCATCGCCCCGCCGACACGCTTGCCGTCCTCGAACACCAGCGCCGGAGTGCCGTTGATCTTGTGCTTCTGGCCCAGCTCGGCATTGCGCTCCAGCGCCGAGGCGTCGCACTGGCCCATCGCGCGCGGCGGCGCGGTGCCGTTGAGCATCCAGTCGCGCCAGGCGGCGGTGCGGTCCTTGGCGCACCAGATGTTGCGTGCCTTCTCGGGCGAGTCGCCGCCCAGGATCGGGTACAGGTAGGTGTAGACCGTGACGTCCTTGATGTCGTTCAGGTCGCGCTCGAAGCGCTTGCAGTAGCCGCAGTTCGGATCGGCGAACACCACCAGCTTGCGCGCGCCCGTGCCCTGCTTCCAGACGATCGCGTCCTTCTGCGGCAGGGTGGCCGGGTCGATCGCGGTCAGCTTGTCGATGCGCGCCTGCGTCAGGTTGGTGCGGGTCGCGGTGTCGACCAGGTGGCCATCGATCAGGTGGTTGCCCTTCTCGTCGGAGTAATAGATGTCGGTGCCGACGCGGATCTCGTACAGCCCGGGGATCGGCGTCTTGGTGATCTCGTCGATCTTCGGGAAGTTGGGCAGCCGCTCGGCGATGGTCTTGCGGATCGCGGCGCTGTCCTGCGCCCAGGAGGTGCTGCCGACGACGCAGGCAGCGACGAGCAGGACGGTGCGGATCAGGGCGGGCATGACGGGCCTTTCAGGCATCGAGCGCCTGGGCCGTGAGCCAGCGCTTCAAAGGGGGGAGCCGGTTCACCAGAGTCAGCCCGCGGTTGCGCAGTTCCCTGACGGCCGGGGACGGCTCGGCAAAAAGCCGCAGCAGGCCGTCGGTCAGCGTGCCCATGGCCCAGGTCGGCGCGGCGCGCTCGCGCACGTAGCGGCGCAGCAGCTTCTCGTCGCCCAGCGCGCGCCAGGGCTCGCGCGCGGCGATCACGCGCGCCAGCGCGGCCACGTCGGCCAGGCCGAGGTTCAGGCCCTGCCCGGCCAGCGGGTGCACCACGTGCGCGGCATCGCCCAGCAGCACCCAGCCCGGCCCGCACCAGGCCTGCGCCCGGGCGATGGCGAGCGGCCAGGCGGCGCGCGGCGAGGCCAGTGCCAGCGTGCCGGCCGCCCCGCCGGTGGCCTGCGCCAGCTCGGCGGCGAAGGCCGCCTCGTCGAGCGCCGCCAGGGCCTGCGCCCGCTCGCGCGGCAGCGACCAGACCAGCGCGTACGAGCGCCCCGGCTCGGGGGTGTCGAAGGGCAGCAGCGCCAGCACGTCGGGCGAGCGGAACCACTGCCGCGCGGTGCCGTGGTGCGGCTGACCGGCCACCAGGCGCGCCGCGATCGCGCTGTGGCCGTAGTCGTGGCGCTCGAAGGCCACGCCGAGCGCGGCGCGTGTCGCCGAGGCCTTGCCCTCGCACAGCGCCGTCAGCGCGGCACGCACGGGCGCGTGACTGTCCGGCGGCAGGGTCTCGACATGCGGGGCGAAGCGCAGCGCCGCGGCCAGCTCGCGCTCCAGCACCGGTGCATCGACGATCCAGGCCAGCTCGCCGACACGCTGCTCGAAGGCCGAGAAGTCGATCGCGCCGGGAGTGGCCCCCGCGGCGGCGTCGCCCTCGACATGCATATCGTAGACCGGCGTGGCGGCCCGCGCGGGCAGGCCGTCCCAGACCTTGAGCGAGCGCAGCAGCGCCACCGAGGCGGCGTTCAGTGCATAGGCGCGCACGTCCTCGGGCGCGTCGGCGCGTGCCGGCTCGCCCTGCAGCGCCACCTGCAGCCCGGCGCGCGACAGCGCCAGCGCCAGGCACTGCCCGACGATGCCCGAGCCGCGTACCAGCACGTCCACCTGTTTCATGGGCTTTCATTGTAGGGAGCCGGGCATGTCCCCGAGGCGCGTGCACAATCGCGCTCCCCTGCCTCCGATCGACCCATGCCGCCCTGGATCCGCCGCAGCCTGATCGGCCTGGCCGCCGTGCTGCTGGTGCTGCTGGCCGGCGCGGTGCTGCTGGTCGCCACCTTCGACGCCAACCGCTACAAGGGCGTGGCGATCGACTGGATGAAGTCGAACCGCAACCGCACCCTGGCGATCGACGGCCCGCTCGAGCTGTCGGTGTTCCCGCGCCTGGCGCTGCGGGCCAGCCGCGTCAGCCTCAGCGAGGCCGGGCGCAGCGAGCGCTTCGCCAGCGTCGAGCAGGCCGCGCTGTCGGTGGCGCTGCTGCCGCTGCTGCAGGGCCGCCTGCAGGTCGACCGGGTCGAGGCGAGCGGCGTGCAGGTCGTGCTGAAGCGCGACGCCCAGGGCCGGCGCAACACCGACGACCTGGCCGGCGCCGGACCGTCCGGCCCGGCGCCCGCGGCGCCGGCGGGCTCGGCCCCTGCGCGCGCGCCGCTCGCCTTCGACATCAGCGGCGTCGTGCTGAAGGACGTGCGCGCCAGCGTGCAGGACCTGCCTGCCAAGATCGACGGCACGCTGCACCTGGTCGAACTGAGCACCGGCCGGCTGACGCCGGGGCTCGACACGCCGGTGAGGCTGGACGCGCGGCTGGACCTCCGCCAGCCCGCGCTGAAGGGCACGCTCGCCGGGCGACTGCGCGTGGCGCCGGAAGCGGGCGGCGCGCTGCGCCTGGGGGACATCGACCTCGCCTGGCGTGGCGACCTGCCCGGGCTCGCCGCGGCCGAGCTGACCCTGGCGATGAGCCGCTTCGGCTTCGAGCCGGAGCACCAGGCGCTCTCGATCGACCGGCTCAAGCTCGGCCTGAAGGCGCGGCGTGACGCCGGACCGCTGGCGCTGACGCTGGACTGGGCCGCGCTCGACATCCAGGGCCAGCGCCTGAAGGGCAGCCCGCTGCAGGGCACCTTGTCGCTCGGCGGCGCCACCAGCGTGGAGCTGGCCTTCAAGACCGGCGCGCCGGCCGGCAGCTTCGACGCCGTGACCCTGCCCAACCTCGACGCCCGCGTGAGCGGCAGCGCGGCCGGGCGCAAGATCGACGGCCAGGTGCGCGGCCGCCTCACGGCCGGGCCGAAGGCCGCTGCCTGGGCGCTCAACGGCCAGGTGAACGGCAACGCCTTCACGCTGGACGGCAACGCCAAACTCGACGCCGCGGTGCCCTTCGTCAAGGCGCAGGCCAAGTTCGACGCGCTCGACCTGAACACCCTGCTGCCCGAAGGCGCCTCGGCCGGTACCAGCGGCGAGCGCCCCGGCCCGGCGCCGGCCGACACGCCGGTGGACCTGTCCGGCCTGAAGGCGCTGAACGCCCAGCTCGCGCTGCGCGCCGGCAGCCTGGTGCTGCGCCAGTACCGCGTTGCCAACGCGCGGGTCGAGGCCAGCCTGGACAACGGCCTGCTGCGCGTGCCGGTGCTGCAGGGCCAGGCCTGGGACGGCACGCTCGACGCCAGCGCGCAGGCCGACGCCAAGGGCAACCGCGTGGCCGTCAAGGCGCTGGCCAGCGGCGTGAACATCAACGCGCTGCTGAAGGACGTGGCAGGGAAGGACCTGCTCGAAGGCCAGGGCCGCGTGACGCTGGACGTGGCCAGCGCCGGCGCCACGGTCGGCCAGCTGCGCTCGCGGCTGGGCGGCCAGGCCGCGCTGCAGCTGCGCGACGGCGCGGTCAAGGGCATCAACCTGGCCAAGAGCCTGCGCCAGGCCAAGGCCGCGCTCGGCATGGCCGACCGCAGCCAGAAGGCGAGCCGCGAGGAAAAGACCGACTTCTCCGAGATGAGCGCCAGCTTCCGCATCGCCGACGGCGTGGCGCGCAACGACGACCTGGACCTGAAGAGCCCCTACCTGCGCGTAGGCGGCGACGGGCTGGTGGACATCGGGCGCGGCCTGATCGACTACACCGCGCGCGTGAGCGTCACCGACACCTCGGCCGGCCAGGGCGGCGCCGAGCTGGCTGCGCTCAAGGGCGTGACGGTGCCGGTGCGCCTGACCGGCCCGTTCGAGGCGATCGACTGGAACATCCGCTGGTCCGCGGTGGCCGCCGGCGCGGCGCGCAACAAGCTGGAGGACAAGCTGAAGGAGCGCCTGGGCGTGCAGAGCGCCGCGCCCGGCGCCTCCGCGCCCAAGCCCAAGGACGTGCTGAAGGACAAGCTGCTGAAGGGAATCCTCAAGTGAGCCAAGGAGACATCGAGGTGCGCATCGCGGGCCTGGCGGTGCACCCGGTCAAGTCCTGCGCCGGCATCGCGCTGGAGGAAGCGCTGCTGGTCGAGACCGGGCTCGAGTTCGACCGCGCCTGGATGGTGGTGGACGAGGCCGGCCGCTTCGTCAGCCAGCGCGAGCTGCCGCGCCTGGCGCTGGTGAAGCCGACGCTGCGCCAGCTCGACATGATCCTGCGCGCCCCGGGCATGCTGGCGCTGCACATCGCGCTCGACACGGTCGAGGCGCCGGTGCGCGTGACGGTGTGGGACGACGAGGTCGCCGCCTACGACATGGGCAACCTCGCGGCGCAGTGGTTCAGCGATTTCCTCGGCCGCAAGCTCCGCCTGGTGCGCTTCGACCCCGAGCATCGCCGCCTGTCGAGCCGGCGCTGGACCGGCCCGTTCGAGGCCGAGAACGCGTTCAGCGACGGCTTCCCGCTGCTGGTGGCCTCCACCGCCGGGCTCGCCGAGCTGAACCGCCGCCTCGCCGCGGCCGGCCATGCGCCGGTGACGATGCAGCGCTTCCGGCCCAACCTGGTGCTCGACGGGCTCGATGCGCACGGCGAGGACCACCTCGACGAGATCCGGTTCGACGCGCCGGAAGGCCCGGTGCGGCTCAAGCTCGTGAAGCCCTGCTCGCGCTGCAGCATCCCGGACGTCGACCCCGCGACCGCCGAGACCGGCCATGCGGTGGGCGACACGCTGGCCGGCTACCGCGCCGATGCGCGGCTGGACGGTGCGATCACCTTCGGCATGAACGCCATCGTGCTCGAAGGCATCGAGTGCGCCCTACGCACCGGCATGAGCGGGCAGGCGAGCTTCCGCTTCGAATGACGCGCGTGCCCACCGCCGCGCTGTTCGCGGTGTGCGTGATCGTCTGGAGCACGACCTGGTACGCCATCACCTGGCAGGTGGACACGGCCGCGCCGGAAGTCGGCGTGGCGGCGCGTTTCGGTCTGGCCGGCGCCGTGGTGCTCGCGGCGCTGGCGCTGCGCGGCCTGCCGTGGCGCCGCGGTCCGCGCGAACATGCCCGCTTCGCGCTGCAGGGCGTGCTGCTCTACGGCATCTCCTACGTGGCGGTGTATCACGCGGAGACGCTGCTCGTCTCCGGCCTGGTCGCAGTGGGCTACTCGGCCTCGCCGCTGCTGGGGGGGCTGGGCTCGCGCTGGCTGTTCGGCACACCGCTGACGCGCCGCTTCGTCGCCGGCGGGCTGCTCGGGCTGGCCGGCGTGGCGCTGATCTTCTGGCCCGAGTTCGGCCATGCCGCCGCTGCGGCCGGCACGGCCGCCGGCGTCGCCTGGACCACCGCGGCCGTGCTGCTCTCGGCCGGCGGCGCGCTGGCGGCCAGCCGCAACCGCAGCCACGGCCTGCCGCTGTGGCCCACGCTCGGCTGGGGCATGGTCTACGGTGCGCTCGCGGCACTGCTGTGTGCGGCGCTGCTGGGCCGCTCGTTCGCGCTGCCGGCGGCGCCGAGCTGGTGGCTCGCGCTCGGCTACCTGGCGATCGTCGGTTCGGTGCTGACCTTCGCCTGCTACCTGACCATCGTCGACCGGCTCGGCGCCGGCGCCTCCGGCACGATCGGCGTGATGACACCGCTGCTCGCGCTGGTGGTGTCGCTGCTGCTCGAGGGGTACCGGCCGCAGTGGATCAGCCTGGCTGGCGCGCTGCTGGCGGCCTGGGGCAACGTCTGGATGCTGCGGCCGGCCGCGCCGCTCAGAGCCGCCGCGGCGGCAGCGGAATGAACTCGGTCTCGCCCGGGACGGGATCGAAACGCTGCGCCTCCCATGCATCCTCGGCCTCGCGGATGCGCTCCTTGCGGCTGGAGACGAAGTTCCAGACCATGAAGCGGGGGCCCAGCGGCTGGCCGCCGATCACCACCACGCGCGCGCCGCGTTCGGCATGCAGCGTCGGCTGCGCACCCGGCGCCAGCACGGCCAGGGTGGCGGCCGGCACCGGCACGCCGCCGAGCGTGATGTCGGCATCGACGCTGTAGACCGCGCGCTCCTGCGCCACGTCCGGGATCGCCAGGCTGCCGCCGGCGGCCAGCGCGATGTCGAGGTAGAGCGTCGGCGAGAGCGTGGTCACCGGCGAGGTGGCGCCGAAGGCCGCGCCGATCAGCACCCGCACCGCGGCCTGCGGCAGCACCACCTCGGGCAGCTGCTGCGCCGGCGTGTGCTGGAACGAGGGCGGATCCTCCTCGTGCTCGGCCGGCAGCGCGCACCACAGCTGCAGGCCGTGGCTGCGCCGCGCCCGGCCGCGCCACTCGGCCGGCGTGCGCTCGGAGTGCACGATGCCGCGGCCCGCGGTCATCCAGTTGATCGCGCCGGGCTCGATCAGCTGCACCACGCCGGTGGAATCGCGGTGCACCTGGGCGCCCTCGAACAGGTAGGTCACGGTGGCCAGGCCGATGTGCGGATGCGGGCGCACGTCGTGGTGGTCGGCCGGGCCGGCGGTGATCGGGCCGAAGTGGTCGAAGAACAGGAACGGGCCGACCGCCTGGCGCTGCGCGGCCGGCAGGCTGCGGCGCACCATGAAGCCTCCGCCGAGGTCCTTGGCATGCGGGCGGATCAGTTGCAGTTCGCTCATCGCGCTCTCCGGGGGGATCGGCGGCCAGTGTAGGCGCGCCACCTAGAATCCCGCCTTCCCCCTGCGGTATCCCCGAAAGCCCTTCCCATGAGCCTCAAGTGCGGCATCGTCGGCCTGCCCAACGTCGGCAAGTCGACCCTCTTCAATGCCCTGACGAAAGCCGGCATCGCCGCCGAGAACTACCCGTTCTGCACCATCGAGCCGAACGTCGGCGTGGTCGAGCTGCCCGATCCGCGGCTCGCGAAGCTGGCCGAGATCGTCAAACCCGAGCGCGTGGTGCCGGCGATCGTCGAGTTCGTCGACATCGCGGGCCTCGTCGCCGGCGCAAGCAAGGGCGAGGGCCTGGGCAACCAGTTCCTCGCGCACATCCGCGAGACCGACGCGATCGTCAACGTGGTGCGCTGCTTCGAGGACGAGAACGTCATCCACGTGGCCGGCAAGGTGGACCCGATCGCCGACATCGAGGTGATCCAGACCGAGCTGTGCCTGGCCGATCTGGCCACGGTCGAGAAGAGCCTGGCGCGCTACACCAAGGTCGCCAAGGCCGGCAACGACAAGGAGGCGCAGCGCCTCGTGGACGTGCTGCTGAAGTGCCAGGCGGCGCTGAACGAGGCGAAGCCGGTGCGCAGCATCTCGTTCAGCAAGGAGGAGCTGGTCGTGCTCAGGCCGTTGTGCCTGATCACCGCCAAGCCGGCGATGTTCGTCGGCAACGTCGACGAGCACGGCTTCGAGGCCAACCCGCTGCTGGACAAGCTGCGTGCCTACGCGGACGCGCAGAAGGCGCCGGTGGTGGCGATCTGCGCCAAGACGGAGGCGGAGCTCGCCGACATGAGCGACGAGGACAAGCAGCTGTTCCTCGCCGAGATGGGCCAGACCGAGCCGGGCCTGAACCGACTGATCCGCGCCGCCTTCACGCTGCTGGGCCTGCAGACCTACTTCACCGCCGGCGTGAAGGAGGTGCGCGCCTGGACCATCCACGCCGGCGACACGGCGCCGCAGGCGGCCGGGGTGATCCACACCGACTTCGAGCGCGGCTTCATCCGCGCCCAGACCATCGCCTACGACGACTTCGTCGCCTTCAAGGGCGAGCAGGGCGCCAAGGACGCGGGCAAGATGCGGGCGGAAGGCAAGGAATACGTCGTGAAGGACGGCGACGTGATGAACTTCCTCTTCAACGTCTGAGCCTGCGCAGCACCGGCGCAGGCCCTCCGCCTAGCATCGACCGATGAGCCTCGAACCGCTGGCCCCCGACGGCCCGGTGCTCTCGCCCATCGTGGCGGGCGCCTGGCGCATGGCCGACTGGGGCTGGACGCCGCAGGAGCGGCTGAGCTGGATCGAACAATGCGTCGAACTGGGCGTGACCAGCTTCGACCATGCCGACATCTACGGCGGCTACGCGGTCGAGACGCTGTTCGGCGAGGCGCTGGTGCTCGCGCCTGGGCTGCGCGAGCGGCTGCAGCTCGTCACCAAGTGCGGCATCAAGCTGGTCGATGCGGCGCGGCCGGCGCACCGCGTCAAGCACTACGACACCTCGGCCGCGCACATCGTGGCCAGCGCCGAGGCCTCGCTGCGCGCGCTGCGCACCGACCGGCTCGATCTGCTGCTGATCCACCGCCCCGACCCGCTGCTCGACGCCGACGAGGTGGCGCAGGCCTTCGAGCGGCTGCGCCGCGACGGCAAGGTGCAGCACTTCGGCGTCTCCAACTTCACGCCGGCGCAGTTCGAGCTGCTGGCCAGCCGCACGCCGCTGGTCACCAACCAGATCGAGCTGCACCCGCTGCAGCGCACGCCGCTCTCCGACGGCACGCTGGACCAGCTGCAGCGCCTGCGCCTGCGGCCGATGGTCTGGTCGCCGCTGGCCGGCGGTGCCCTGCTGAGCGGCACGCACGACGCCGCGCGGCGCGTGCAGGCGGTGCTGCACGAGATCGCGGCGGCCTACGGCGTGGCGCCGGCCACGGTGGCCTTCGCCTGGCTGCTGCGCCTGCCGTCGCGCCCGCTGCCGGTGGCCGGCAGCCGCCGCATCGAGGCCCTGCGCGAGGCCGTGGCCGCGCTCGCGCTGCGCCTGGACGCGCAGGCCTGGGCCGCACTCTGGCAGGCCGGCAGCGGCCACGAGCTGCCTTGAACCGGCACGACATGCTGCGGGCGCTGGCGATCGTCGCCGGCACCGCCTGCGCCTACGCGATCGCCGGGCTGCTGGCGCTGCAGGTGGCCATCCCGCCCAGCTACGCCTCGCCGATCTACCCGGCCAGCGGCATCGCGCTGGCGGCCGCGCTGGTCTACGGGCGCATCGCGGTGCCGGGCGCGCTGCTCGGCGCCTTCATCGTCAACGCCTCGCTGAACGCGCAGCGCGGCACCCCCTCGCTGGCCGAGGTGGCGGTGCCGGCGCTGATCGCGCTCGGCGCGGCGCTGCAGGCCGGCCTCGGTGCCGCGCTGGTGCGGCGCTTCGCCCGCGCGCCGCGTTCGATCACCGAGCCGCGCGACGTCGCGGTGCTGCTCGGGCTGGGCGCGCTGCTGGCCTGCCTGGTCAGCAGCAGCATCGCGACGCTGGCGCTCTCGCTGGGCGACGCGCTGCCGGCGCAGGACCGCCTGGTCACCTGGTTCACCTGGTACAGCGGCGACGCGCTGGGCACGCTGATCGCCGCGCCGATCGCCCTGACGCTGATCGGCCAGCCGCGCGAGGACTGGCACGCGCGCCGGCTGCCGGTGGGCCTGACGCTGACGCTGGTGACGCTGCTGATGGGCCTGGGCATCTGGCAGGTGGCGCGGGTGGACGAGGCGCGTCTGCGCGATGCCTTCGAGCGCAACGCCGACACCGTGGCCTCGGTGCTGCGCTCGCGCCTGCTCGGCCCGCTGCACGCACTGGAGGCGATGCGCGGCGCCTACGTCGCCTCCGACGCGGTGACGCGCGAGGAGTTCGGGATCGCCTCGCGCGCCTGGCTGGACGACGGCGCGATCAGCGCCATCGGCTGGTACGAGCGCGTGCGTTACGCCGACCTGAGCGCCTTCGAGGCCGCCGCGCGGGCCGAGGGCCAGGCCGGCTACCGGGTGTTCGACCGCGAGGACGGCGCCGGCCTGCCGGGCGAGATCCTGGCGATGCGCTACATCGAGCCGGCCGCGCCCAACGCGGCCGCGCTCGGCCTGAATGCCTGGTCGGTCCCGGCGGTGCGCGAGGCGATCGAACGCAGCGCGCAGCTGGACCGTGCGGTGGCCAGCGCGCCCTTCCCGCTGACCCAGGTGCCGCCGGACCAGGACCGCACCGGCGTGGTCGTCTACCGCGCGATCCACCGCGGGCCGCCGGCCGAGGCGACGCGTGAACGGCACCTGCGCGGCGCGGTGTTCGTCACCTTGCGGCCGGGCCCGTTCCTGCAGTCGCTGACGCGCGAGCTGCCAGCGGCGCTGCGCGTGTGCGTGATGGACGTCGACGGCGCCACGTCACTGCGGCGCCTGGCCGGGCCGGTCGGCTGCGAGGGCGTGGTGCCGGCCGGACTGCTCAGCTACGAACGGCCGTTCCCGTTCGCCGACCGGCAGTGGCGCGTGCGCGTCACCGCCGATCCGCGCGGCCTGGCCGAGGCGCGCGGCGCCAATGCCTGGCTGTTCTCGTTGATCGGGCTGCTGGGCGCGGCGATGCTCGGCGCGCTGCTGCTGGTGGTGACCGGCCGCACCCGGCGCATCGAGGCGGCGGTGCGCGAGCGCACCGCGGCGCTGCAGTCCGAGGTGCACGAGCGCGAGCGTGCCCAGGCGGCGCTGCGCGACAGCGAACAACGCTTCCGCAACATCCTCAACCACGTGCCGATCGGCGTGATCTACACCGACCTGCGCGGCAACGTGAAGCAGACCAACCCGCGCTTCTGCGAGCTGACCGGCTACAGCGACGACGAACTGCTGACGATGACGGTGGCGCAGTTCACCCACGTCGACGACCAGGCCGAGGACGTGGTGCAGTCGCGCGCGCTGGTGCAGGGCGAGTTCCCGATGTACCGGCGCCACAAGCGCTACGTGCGCAAGGACGGCCGCATCGTCTGGGTGCAGTCCACCGTCTCGCTGCTGCGCGACGAGACGGGCCGGCCGCGGCGCATCGTCGGCGTGGTCGAGGACATCACCGAGCACCTGCGCCTGCTCGAGGCCGAGAAGGCGCGCGACCGCGCCGAGGCGGCCAACCGCGCCAAGAGCGACTTCCTCTCGCGCATGAGCCACGAGCTGCGCACGCCGCTGAACGCGATGCTCGGCTTCGCGCAGCTGCTCGACCTCGACAAGCGCCAGCCGCTCGCCCCCGAGCAGCGCCCCTGGGTGGCGCAGATCCAGCAGGCCGGCTGGCACCTGCTGGAGATGATCAACGAGGTGCTGGATCTCTCGCGCATCGAGTCGGGCAACGTCAAGCTGCTGATCGAGCCGGTCAACCTCGCCGAGCTGCTGGCCGCCAGCATCGCGATGGTCGACGCCGACGCCAAGCGACGCGGCATCACGATCAGCAGCACGCTGGCCGACGGCACCGGCGTGCTGCTGGGCGACCCGACGCGCGTCAAGCAGATCCTCGTGAACCTGCTGTCCAACGCGGTCAAGTACAACCGCGAGGGCGGCCGCATCCACATCGGCACACGGCTGGCCGAGGGGCCGGTGGTGGAGATCGCCGTCACCGACACCGGCCTGGGCATGACCGAGACGCAGCTGGCCGACCTGTTCCAGCCCTTCAACCGGCTCGGGCGCGAGGAGTCGGGCCAGGAGGGCACCGGCATCGGCCTGGTGATCAGCCAGCGGCTGGCCGAACTGATGGGCGGCTCGCTGCGGGCGCGCAGCTCGGCCGGCGAGGGCTCGTCCTTCATCCTCGGGCTCCCGGCCGCGCACGAGCCCGACACCGTGCCGTCCGACCTGGACGGGCTGGACCGCGCGGCCCCCGGCTACCACCGCCGCATCGTGCACTACGTCGAGGACAACGAGACCAATGTCGAGGTGATGCGCGGCATCCTGGCGCAGCGTCCGCAGGTGCAGATGGAGGTATCGGTCGACGGCGCGCAGGCGCTGGCGGCGATCCGCCGCAGCCTGCCGGACCTGGTGCTGCTGGACATGCACCTGCCCGATCTGCCGGGCGAGGAACTGCTGCGCCGCCTCAAGGCCGACTCGGCCACGGAGGGCATCCCGGTGGTGGTGGTGTCGGCCGACGCGACCGCGGCGCAGATCGACGCCGCCCTGCAGGCGGGCGCGAGCCTGTACCTGACCAAGCCGGTCAGCGTCTCCGAGCTGCTGGCGGCGGTGGACGACGTGCTGGAGCGCACCGAGACGCGCTTCGGCTGAGCCCCGGGATGGCCCGCCGGCGCGCCGCCGATGGCCCGTTCGAGCGATGTGGCCCTGCGGCCCGGCCGGAACACTGGCGGGCATGTTCCCGCTGCTGCTCGCCACCGCCCTGCTGATCGCCGCCGCGCCGTGCGCGGCCGAGGCACCGCTGCCCGAGCCCCTGCCCGGGCCTTTACCCGAGTACCTCGCCGACACCGGCTACGGCCGCCTCGAGATGCTGCCGTTCTCGCCGCAGTACCCGCTGTGGACCGACGGCGCGGTCAAGCGCCGCTGGCTGCACCTGCCGGCGGGCCGCTTCATCGACGCCTCCCGGCCCGACGCCTGGGAGTTCCCGCCCGGCACCCGGCTCTGGAAGGAGTTCGGCTTCGCCGGCCGGCCGGTCGAGACCCGCTACATCGAGCGCCTGCCCGACGGCCGCTGGCGCTACGCCAGCTACCTGTGGGAGGTCGATGGCCGCAGCGCGCGGCTCGCGCCCGAGCGTGGCGTCGTGCTGGCCGTGGAGGGTGCTCCCGGCGGCCGCTACGCCGTGCCGGGGCGCCTGGATTGCACCGCCTGCCACGAGGGCGCGCCGGTGCCGGTGCTGGGCGCCGGCGCGCTTCAGCTCTCGCCCGACCGGGATCCGCTCGCGCCGCACGCCGTGCCGGCCCGCCCGGGCGACGCCGACCTGGCCACGCTGAGCGCACGCGGCTGGCTGCGTGGTCTGCCGGCGGCGCTGCTGGCATCGCCGCCGCGCATCGCGGCGCAGAGCCCGGCCGAACGCGCCGCCTTCGGCTACCTGCACGCCAACTGCGGCCATTGCCACAACGACCATGGCGCCCCGGTCTCGCTGGTGCTGGCGCAGTCGGCCGCCGACCCGGCTGGCAGTGCCGCACGCGTGCGCGCCGCGCTGCTGGTGGGCCCCGACCGCTGGCGCCCGGCCGACGCCGGCCCGGACGTGCGCCTGGTGGTGCCCGGGCAGCCGTCCGCCAGCCTGCTGCTGGCGCGCATGCGCAGCCGCGACCCGCTGCGCCAGATGCCGCCGCTGGGCACCCGGGCCGCCGATGCCGAGGGCATCGCCGCCGTCACCTCCTGGATCAACCACCCGCTGCTCATGCGAAAGGAACCGCAGCCATGAAACCCGCCCTCTCCCTGATCGCCTCCGCGCTGCTGGCCGCCGCGCTGCCCGCCGCCGCCCAGGACAGCAGCGTCGCCCGCGGCAAGTACCTGGTCAGCACCTCCGGCTGCCACGACTGCCACACGCCGTTCAAGTTCGGGCCGAACGGGCCGGAGCCGGACATGAGCCGCGCGCTCTCGGGCCACCCCGAAGGCCTGCAGATGCCGCCCGCGCCGAAGCTGGCCGAGGGGCCCTGGCTGGTGGTCTCGTCGGCGACCAACACCGCCTGGTCCGGCCCCTGGGGCGTGAGCTTCACCGCCAACCTGACGCCGGACGCCGAGACCGGCCTGGGCAAGTGGACGCTGAAGGACTTCGTCGCGACGATCCGCACCGGGCGCCACCTGGGCCGCGGCCGCCCGGTGCTGCCGCCGATGCCGATCCCGGTCTACAACAACTTCAACGACGCCGACCTGGAGGCCATCTTCCGCTACCTGCAGACGGTGCCGGCGGTGCGCAACCGGGTGCCGGAGCCGCTGGCGCCGCTGACCGCATCAAGTCAGTGAGCACTCTCTCCTTCCGGGATTGTTGTGCCGGATGGAGAGAACTGTTGCCGCCAGCAGATCAGCACTCGACGGGGGCGAGTGCTAATATGTGCGGAACGAAAGGAGTCTCAGCGTGTCTGAAGCTTCCATGAACATGACCCCCACCACTGCACTGGCCTTGCGCGACCCGTGGGCCCTGGTGCCCTCGCTGGGCAACCTGGACGCCTACATCAGCGCCGTGAACCGCCTGCCGCTGCTGAGCCAGGAGGAAGAGGTGTCGCTGGCTCGCCGCCTGCGCGCCAGCGGCGACCTGGAAGCCGCCGGGAAGCTGGTGCTCTCGCACCTGCGCCTGGTGGTGTCGATCTCGCGCCAGTACCTCGGCTACGGCCTGCCTCAGGGCGACCTGATCCAGGAAGGCAACGTCGGCCTGATGAAGGCCGTCAAGCGCTTCGACCCCGAGCAGGGCGTGCGCCTGGTGAGCTACGCGATGCACTGGATCAAGGCCGAGATCCACGAGTACATCCTGAAGAACTGGCGCATGGTCAAGGTCGCCACGACCAAGGCGCAGCGCAAGCTGTTCTTCAACCTGCGCTCGATGAAGCAGAGCCTGAAGGGCGAGGCCGAAGACCAGGACACGCACCGCGCCACGCTGACGCAAGGCGAGGTGGACACGGTCGCCCGCACGCTCAACGTCAAGCGCGAGGACGTGCTCGAGATGGAAACCCGTCTGTCGGGCGGCGACGTGGCGCTCGAGCCGCAGAGCGGCGACGACGGCGAGGAGAGCTACGCGCCGATCGCCTACCTCGCCGACGAGTCGCACGAGCCGACCCGGGTGCTCGAGGCGCGCAGCCGCGACTGGCTGGCCGGCGACGGCATAGTCCGCGCGCTCGACGCGCTGGATGCGCGCAGCCGCCGCATCGTCGAGGAGCGCTGGCTCAAGGTGAACGACGACAGCTCCGGCGGCATGACGCTGCACGAACTGGCCAGCGAGTACGGCGTCAGCGCCGAGCGCATCCGCCAGATCGAGGTGGCGGCGATGAAGAAGATGCGCAAGGCGCTCGAAGTCGCCCAGTGAGCCGACCGCGCGGCCGGCGTCAGCCGGCCGCGGCGCCCAGCAGCGTCTTCAGGTCGGCCGTCAGCGCCTCGGCACCGGTGCCGTAGCGCACGAACACGCGCAGGCGGCCCTGCGGATCGAACAGGTACGAGCCGGCCGTGTGGTCCACGGTGTAGCTGCCCTCGGTCTTGCCCGGCACCTTGGCGTAGAAGACCTTGAACTCCTTGGCCGCCGCGGCCGTCTGCTCCGGCGTGCCGCGCAGCGCGACGAAGCTCGGGTCGAAGTTGGCCATGTAGGCCTTGAGCAGCTGCGGCGTGTCGCGCTCCGGGTCGACGCTGACGAAGATGCCCTGCACCTTGTCGCCGTCCGGGCCGAGCGACTTCTTCACCTGGGCCAGCTCGGCCATCGTGGTCGGGCAGACGTCCGGGCACTGGGTGTAGCCGAAGAAGATCACCACCACCTTGCCCTTGAAGTCGGCCAGCGTGCGCAGCGTGCCGTCCTGGTCGGGCAGCGAAAGCGTGCGGCCGTAGTCGGCACCGGTGATGTCCACGCCCTTGAACTGCAGCTTGTCGGCGGGGGCGGCGGCACGGTCGCAGCCGGCCAGCGGGGCGGCGCCGGCGGCGATGAGGAGGTGGCGGCGGGTCAGGGTCACGGCAGCAGCAGTCCCAGGTAATGGTCGACCAGCAGCGCGGCGAACAGCAGCGACAGGTGGACGATCGAGAAGCGGAAGGTCTTGCGTGCCTGCTGGTCGGAGTAGTTCCGCCACAGCCGCCACGCATGGCCGATGAACAGTGCGCCCAGCACCAGGGCGGCGACCAGGTAGGGCCAGCCGCTCATGCCCGAGACGAAGGGCAGCAGCGTGGCCGCGAACAGCACCAAGGTGTAGAGGAAGACGTGCAGCCGCGTCAGCTCGGCGCCGTGCGTCACCGGCAGCATCGGCAGGCCGGAGCGCCGGTAGTCCTCGGCGCGGTACAGCGCCAGCGCCCAGAAGTGCGGCGGCGTCCAGACGAAGATGATCAGGCACAGGATCAGCGACTCCGGCGTGACCTCGCCGCTCATCGCGGCCCAGCCCAGCACCGGCGGCATCGCGCCCGAGGCGCCGCCGATCACGATGTTCTGCGGCGTGAGCGGCTTCAGCACCACGGTGTAGATGACCGCGTAGCCGACGAAGGTGGCGAAGGTCAGCCACATCGTCAGCGCATTGGCGCCCCAGTACAGGATCGCGCTGCCCGCCGCACACAGCAGCGCCGAGAACAGCAGCGTCTGCGCGGTGGTGAGTTCGCCCTTGGCCGTGGGACGCCAGGCGGTGCGCGCCATGCGCGCGTCGATGTGCTGCTCGACCAGGCAGTTGAACGCCGCCGCCGCCGCGGCCACCAGCCAGATGCCCACGGTGCCGGCCAGCGCCAGGCGCCAGTCGGGCAGGCCGGGCGAGGCGAGCAGCATGCCGATCACGGCGCAGAAGACGATCAGCTGCACCACGCGCGGCTTGGTCAGCACGTAGTACTGGCGCACCCGCGACGGCGGGCGGGCGGCAGGCAGGGCGGCGCGGGCGGCGGTCTCGGCCATGGGACGGGCGCTCAGGAGGTCATCGGCAGCGGCAGCGCCGCGGCCTGCGCGGCGGGCCGCTCGCGGCCCTGGCCCGCACGGGTCAGCAGGAAGGTCAGCAGCACCGCCAGCGCGGCAGCGCCACCGGTGTGCAGCACCGCGGCCAGCAGCGGCCAGCCGAGCACGACGTTGGCCAGCCCGGTGGCCAGTTGCAGCCCGCCCAGCGCCAGCAGGCCGAGCGCGTAGCGGCGCGCCGGACCGGCACCGACGGCGTGCAGCCGCCAGGCCAGCCAGCCCAGCGCGGCCAGCACCAGCAGCGCCATCGCGCGGTGCGTCACGTGGATCGCCGTCAGCGCGGCAAAGGGCAGGTAGTCGCCCGCGCCGGTGCGGCCCAGGCCGCGCCACAGCGTGAACGCATGCTCGAAGTCCATCGCCGGCCACCAGGCGCCCTGGCAGGTCGGGAAGTCGCGGCAGGCGAGCACCGCGTAGTTCGTGCTGACCCAGCCGCCGAGCGCGATCTGCACCAGCAGCAGCCCTGCCGTCACCCAGGCGAGGCGCCGCGTCCGGCCCGCCAGTGCCAGCGGCGCGGGACGGGCGTGGCCGGCCTGCCACGCCAGCAGCACCAGCAGCCCGATGCCGCCCAGCAGGTGCAGCGTGACGATGGCCGGCGCGAGCTTGAGCGTGACGGTCAGCGCGCCGAACGCGCCCTGGGCGCAGACCCAGACGAACGAAACCGTCGGCCACCAGGGCGAGGGCGCGTGCGGGTCGCGCCGGCGCAGGGCCCAGGCGGCCAGCATCAGCACCGTGATCAGCGCGCCGACCCCGGTGGCGAGGTAGCGGTGCACCATCTCGACCCAGGCCTTGCCGTGGGTGACCGGCCCACCCGGGCGCAGCGTCTGCTCGGCGTGGATCTCCTCGCGCGCGCCGAACGGGCTGGCACTGCCGTAGCAGCCGGGCCAGTCGGGGCAGCCGAGGCCGGAGTCGGTCAGGCGCGTGAAGGCGCCGAACAGCACCAGGTCGAAGGTCAGAAACAGCGTCAGCAGCGTCAGCGCACGCAGCCGCGCCGCCGGTGCGGTGCTGCGGTGGCGCAGCCACCACCAGGCCAGCGGACCGGCGGCGACCACCGCGCCAAGCAGCACGATGCGCAGCAGCGGGTCGAGGTCGACGAGCGAGGTCGCGTCCATGGCGATGTCGCGATCCTCAGGGCCGGCCGGGCCGGTCCCACCCGGCGGAGGCGCGCAACAGGCGCTCGAGGTCGCGCTTCAGGCGCGACGGGTCCGGCTGCGCCGGCATGCGCATCATCCAGAGGCCCTGCGGATCGACCAGGTAGAAGTGCTCCTCCAGGCGATGCCCCGGCTCGGGCGCCAGCCAGGCGGCGAGCGCTGCACGCTCGGTGCGCAGCACGGTGACGGCGTCGCCGCGCTGCAGCGCAGCGAGCGTCTCGGCGCGCGGCATGGCGGCATCGTCGACCAGCCACAGCTTGTCGATGCGGCCCTTCTCGCGGCCGAGCGCCTCGCGCACCTGGCGCTGCAGCCACAGGCGCTGCTCGCAGCCGGCATCGCAGGCGCCGCCGCCGACGACGACGAACAGCCACTGGCCCTGCAGCGACGCCGGCGCCACCGGCCGGCCGTCCAGGTCGGCCAGCGGCAGCGCCGCCGGCATCGCCCGTGCGGGTTCGATCAGGCTGCCGTAGTTGGTGCGGCCCTCGGGCCGGACCACGTAGTAGGCCAGGTAGGAGGCGATCACCGGTGCCGCGCAGACCACCAGGATCAGGAACATCTTCAGCCGGCCCAGCGCCGTGCGGCGCGCAGCGTCGTCCAGCGTCGGCGCGGGCAGCGAGTGCACCGTCAGCGCCAGCGGCGACGGCGCCTCGAGCTCAGCGCCGGAGCCGCGGTCGGACGAGTTGGAACCAGACATACAGGATCGTGATCAGGCCCGCGAGGGCAAACCATTGGAAGGCATAGCCGTAGTGCTTGTGCACGTCGACGGCCGGCTTCGGCCACTGCCGCAGCAACCCGTCCGGCGCGGCCCCCGGAACGTCCAGCTGCAGCAGCGAGAGCGGGCGCAGACGCAGGCCGGTCTCGCGGGAGAAGCTCTCCAGGTCGAGATTCTGCCGGATCGGGCCGGCCGCCTCGGAACCCAGGGCCACCCACCGGGTCGGCGGCGGGGCGATCAGGCCACTCAGTTCGACCTCGCCCTCGGGCAGCGGCAGCGAGGGCAGCCGGGTGCGTTCGGCCATGTCGCGCGGCACCCAGCCGCGCTGCACCAGCAGCGCGGCGCCGCCGCCGGCGGGCTGCAGCGGCGTGACGACGACGAAGCCGGTGCGGCCGTCCATCGGCCGGTTGTCGAGGAACACCGTGGGGCCGGCGATCCAGCGCCCGCGCAGCGTGATGCGGCGGTAGTGCTGCGCGGCGGCGGCGTCGGCATTGTCGGCCAGCGCGGCGGCGGGCAGCACCGGGTCGCGGCCACGCTGCTCGAGCAGCGCCTGCAGCGCCTCCTTCTCGGCCGCGCGGGAGAGCTGCCAGAGGCCCAGGCGTGCGGTCAGCAGCAGGCCCAGCACGGCGGCGACGAGGACGGCCAGGCGCCGGCGGCGCGGATAATCGCTAGCCATGAAGTCCATCCTGCTCGGCCTCGCGTTCGTGGGCATCCTGGCGGCCCTGGCGGCCGCCGGCGTATTCATGCTGCGCGGCGGCGAGGACAAGCCGAAGTCGGGTCACATGATGCGCGCGCTCGCGGTGCGCGTGGCGCTGTCGGTCACGCTGTTCCTGCTGGTGCTGCTGGCCTGGGCGCTGGGCTGGATCCAGCCCAGCGGCATCCCGCTCGGGCGCTGAGCGGCCGCCAAACAAAAACGCCGCTGGCGCGGCGTTTTCGTGCGCGGCCGGCCCCGCGTCAGGCCTTGCAGGCCGCGCCGACGCCTGCAGGCGTCAGCTCGCTCGCAGGCGCAAGTGCGCGCGCAGGCGCGCACTCACGTCCCGCTCACGCCCAGTACACCACGATGTACAGGCCGAGCCACACCACGTCGACGAAGTGCCAGTACCAGGCGGCGCCTTCGAATCCGAAGTGGCGCTCCGGTGTGAAGTGGCCCTTCATCAGGCGGATCGTGATGAACAGCAGCATCAGCATGCCGACGAACACGTGGAAGCCGTGGAAGCCGGTCAGCATGAAGAAGGTGGAGCCGTAGGCGCCGGAGCTGAGCTTGAGGTTCAGGTCGCGGTAGGCGTGCATGTACTCGTAGCCCTGCACGCACAGGAAGGTGGCGCCCAGCAGCACGGTGATCCACATCCACAGGATCGTCTTGCCGCGGTTGTTCGCGAGCAGCGCGTGGTGCGCGATCGTCAGTGTCACGCCGGAGGTCAGCAGCAGCGCGGTGTTGACGGTCGGCAGCGGCCACGGGCCCATCGTGGTGAACGGCTCGACGATGCCGGCCGGCGAGCCGGTGGCGCCCGGCGCGGCGCTCGGCCAGACGGCCTTGAAGTCGGGCCACAGGATGGCATTGTCCAGGCTGCCCAGGTTGGGCAGCGCGTGCAGACGCGTCCAGTACAGCGCGCCGAAGAAGGCACCGAAGAACATCACCTCCGAGAAGATGAACCAGCTCATGCTCCAGCGGAACGAGATGTCGATGCGCTTGCCGTACAGGCCGCCCTCGCTCTCGCTGATCGCCTGGCGGAACCAGCCCTGGAGCACCCAGGCCCAGAACAGGAAGCCCGCCAGCGTCACCCAGGCACCCCAGCCGTGGCCGTTGACCCACTGGCCGGCGCCGAAGATGACCAACAGCATCGCGATCGCGGTGAGCACCGGGAACTGCGACGGTGCCGGGACGAAGTAGTAGGGCGTCTGCCCGTGAGGTGTCGCTGCCGACATGGTTGCTCCTGAGGTTCTCGCTCTTTCTCGATTGATTGCTGGCTACGTCGCCACGCCGCTGCCGATCACCCAGTTGACCAGCAGCACCAGGGCCAGGATGAACAGCAGCGCCGCCAGCACGCCGGCCACGACCACGTGCACCGGGTTGAGCTTCTCGACGTCGCGCTGGTAGTCGGCGCCCTTGCGCACGCCGAAGAACGACCAGGCCACCGCACGCAGGGTCTGGCCGAACGACCCCTTGCGCTGCACCGCCTCGCGCAGGCCCTCGCTCACGGCTGCGGCTCCTGCGGAACCTTCCCGCCCACCTCGAAGAAGGTGTACGAGAGGGTGATCGTCTTGATGTCGCGCGGCAGCTTCGGGTCGATCACGAAGGCCACCGGCCACTGCTTCCTCTCGCCCGGCTTGAGCACGTGCTCGCTGAAGCAGAAGCACTGCAGCTTGTCGAAGTACGACATCGCCTGGCGCGGCGCGTAGCTCGGGATGGCCTGCGCGGCCATGGTGCGGTCCTGCACGTTGCGGAACTCGTAGACCACGGTGGCGAGTTCGCCCGGGTGCACGTCGATCGAGCGCCGTTCGGGCTGGAACTCCCACGGGCCGCGTGCATTGGCGTCGAACTCCACCGTCACGGTGCGGCTGCGGTCGACCTGCGTGTTGCGGGCCACGGCCGGCGCGTTCTCGGCCCCGCGCAACTCGGCCACCGACAGC
Organism: Piscinibacter defluvii; assembly: GCF_004011805.1. Classification (GTDB taxonomy): domain Bacteria; phylum Pseudomonadota; class Gammaproteobacteria; order Burkholderiales; family Burkholderiaceae_C; genus Piscinibacter; species Piscinibacter defluvii. Next base: position 276,624 of record NZ_ML137199.1, on the reverse strand, counting down.
ACGTTGATGCCCAGCGCGGTGCAGATCGCGCGGTACATCGGCACCAGTGCGTAGCCGAAGCCGAACATCAGCGCCGCGACGACCGCGAGCTTGCCGACCATGCGCAGGTTGTCCCGGCGCAGGCCGTCGTCGCGGGGAGCCTCGTGACGATCCATCGGACGGAAGGAATCAGATGCCGAACAGGGCGCTCTTGACCATGAAGCCGACGAACAGCGCCACCGCCACCGATGCGAGGATCAGCGCGAGGCGAACGTTGCTGCGGCGTTGCTCCGGGGTCATCGCCATGGCCTCAGCCCAGCACCTTGGTGGCCGACGGGTTCAGCAGCGGCGGGGTCTCGAAGGTGTGGAACGGCGCCGGCGACGGCACTTCCCACTCCAGCCCTTCGGCGCCGTCCCACGGCTTCTGCGGCGCCTTCTCGCCCTGGCCGCGCATCATCGGCAGCACGATGAAGAAGAAGAAGTACACCTGCATCAGGCCGAAGCCGAACGCGCCGACCGAGGCGATCGCGTTGAAGTCGGCGAACTGCATCGGGTAATCGGCATAACGACGCGGCATGCCGGCCAGCCCGAGGAAGTGCATCGGGAAGAAGGTGACGTTGAAGAAGATCAGCGAGCCCCAGAAGTGGATCTTGCCGCGCGCCTCGTTGTACATGACGCCGGTCCACTTCGGGCCCCAGTAGTAGACGCCGGCGAAGAGGGCGTACAGCGAGCCGGCCACCAGCACGTAGTGGAAGTGCGCCACGACGTAGTAGGTGTCCTGGATCTGGATGTCGATCGGCGCCATCGCGCAGATCAGGCCGGTGAAGCCGCCCATCGTGAACACGAACAGGAAGCCGACCGCGAACAGCATCGGCGTCTCGAAGGTCATCGAGCCGCGCCACATCGTGGCGATCCAGTTGAACACCTTCACGCCCGTCGGGATCGCGATCAGCATCGTCGCGTACATGAAGAACAGCTGGCCGGTCACCGGCATGCCGGTCGTGAACATGTGGTGCGCCCACACGATGAACGACAGGATCGCGATCGACGAGGTGGCGTACACCATCGAGGTGTAGCCGAACAGCTTCTTGCGCGAGAACGCCGGGATGATCTGGCTGATGATCCCGAACGCCGGCAGGATCATGATGTAGACCTCGGGGTGACCGAAGAACCAGAAGATGTGCTGGTACATCACCGGGTCGCCGCCGCCGGCCGGGTTGAAGAAGTGCGTGCCGAAGTGGCGGTCGGTCAGCGTCATCGTGATCGCGCCGGCCAGCACCGGCATCACCGCGATCAGCAGGTACGCGGTGATCAGCCAGGTCCACACGAACAGCGGCATCTTCATCAGCGTCATGCGCGGGGCGCGCATGTTCAGGATCGTGACGATGATGTTGATCGAGCCCATGATCGAGCTGGCGCCCATGATGTGCATCGCGAAGATGCCGGCGTCCATGCTCGGGCCCATCTGCAGCGTCAGCGGCGCGTAGAGCGTCCAGCCCGCGGCGGGCGCGCCGCCGGGCATGAAGAACGAGCCGACCAGCATGATGCCCGCGGGGATCAGCAGCCAGAAGCTCAGGTTGTTCATGCGCGCGAAGGCCATGTCCGGCGCGCCGATCTGCAGCGGGATCATCCAGTTCGCGAAGCCCACGAACGCCGGCATGATCGCGCCGAACACCATGATCAGGCCGTGCATCGTCGTCAGCTGGTTGAACAGCTGCGGGTTGACGATCTGCAGGCCCGGCTGGAACAGCTCGGCGCGGATCAGCAGCGCGAGCACGCCGCCGACCATCAGCATCGCGAAGCTGAACAGCAGGTACAGCGTGCCGATGTCCTTGTGGTTGGTGGCGAACACCCAGCGCCGCCAGCCGGTGGGCGCGTGGTCGTGGTGGTCGTCGTGCCCGTGCCCGTGCTCGTGGGCGTGGTCACCGTGTTGGGGCAGAACTGCGCTCATGGCGATTCCTCGTGCGGGCTCGATTTACTTGCGGGCGGCCAGGACCTCGGCCGGCTGCACCAGCTGGCCGGTCTTGTTCGACCAGGAGTTCTTCGTGTAGGTGATCACCGCGGCGATCTCCGTGTCGGACAGCTGCTTCCAGGCCGGCATCGCGCCGTTGTTCTGGCCGTTCAGCAGCACCGCGATCTGCTTGCCCTTGTCGGCGTCGAGCACGACCGGCGAGCCGTCCACCGGCTTGATCGGGCCGGCACCCTTGCCGTTGGCCTGGTGGCAGGCCGCGCAGTTGGCCGCGTAGACCTTCTCGCCGCGCGCGACCAGGTCCTCGAGCTTCCAGACCTTGGCCGGATCGTCGGCGGCCGCGGCCATCTCCTTCTTCTTGCCCTCGACCCAGGCGGCATAGTCGGTCTGCGACAGCACCTTCACGTGGATCGGCATGTAGGCGTGTTCCTTGCCGCACAGCTCGGCGCACTGGCCGTAGTAGTCGCCGGTCTTCTCGGCGCGGAACCAGGTGTCGCGCACGAAGCCGGGGATGGCGTCCTGCTTGACGCCGAAGGCCGGCACCATCCAGGCGTGGATCACGTCGTTGGCCGTCGTGATGATGCGCACCTTGCGGTCCACCGGCACCACCAGCGGGTTGTCGACCTTGAGCAGGTAGTCGTCGGTCGGTGCCGGCTTGCCGCTGTTGGACATCTCGCGGTGCGCGACGTCCAGCGTGGAGACGAAGTTGATGCCCTCGCCCTCGCCCTTCAGGTAGTCGTAGGCCCACTTCCACTGCACGCCGGTGGCCTTGATGGTGAGGTCGGCGGAGCTGGTGTCCTTCATCGCGACCACCGTCTTGGTGGCCGGCAGCGCCATCAGGATGACGATGATGAAGGGCACGACGGTCCAGACGATCTCGACCGTGGTGCTCTCGTGGAAGTTGGCCGCCTTGGCGCCCTTGCTCTTGCGGTGCTTGATGATCGAGTAGAACATCACCCCGAACACGGCGACGAAGATGAGCGTGCAGATCACCAGCATGAAGTAGTGCAGCCAGCGCTGGTCGGCGGCGATCTGCGTGACCGGCGGGTGCAGGTCGAGCTGGTTGACGGCGGGGCCGCCCGGCAGGCTGTTCACCGCCATCGCGGCGTGGCTGGCCAGGGCGGCCGACAGGGCGAGCCCCCAGCGCGCGGTTGCAGCCCAGAGTGCTTTGGTCGTCTTCATCGTCTCGTCACGTCGTCAGTTCTTGATTCAACCCAACCTGCCGTCTGCGGCCCCTGGCACACTCTGCGCATCTCGCGACGCAGATCGTTCACCAGTTGCCGCCGCGCCTCCGGCCGCACCAGGCGACCGACCGACACGCTCCTGCCCTGCCCCGACAGCTCGATCAACGAGCGGTCGTCGTGTCCGGAATCGATGCGCACGCCGTCGAGCCTGAACTCGACACGCTCGACGCGGCCCGCGCATTCGCGCAGCACGCTGAGCATGCCGCGTTCCAGCCGGATGCACTCGCTGTCGGCCGCGTGCCGTGCGTACACGAGCAGCGCCGCCCCGAGTGCCGCCACCTCCAGCCAGGCGAACGGCATGACCAGCGTCGCGCCCTGCCACCAGCACAGCGCGCCGATACCCAGGCTCACCGTGCTCAGCAGCGCGTAGGACCACAGCACCTGGCGCGGCGCCATCGAGCAGTTGCGGCGCAATCGCCACTCCACAGGAGCCTCGGTGCCTTGCGGCTCCTCGGCGCTGTACTGCACGGTTGACGCCCCGACTGTCATGCTGCCCCCGACGCGCCGACTGCCCTGGCGCGCGTGCCTGACGACCGATCTCTTCCCGAATCAGTGGAGTTTAGCGTACCGGCCCACCGCCTTTGCGCCGGATCAGCTGCCTCATTTCCTCGATGGATACCCTAGTGGGTTCCCCGTCGCGGGCCCTTGGCGCCCCGCGGAAGGCGTGCCCATAGGCCACCTCGAAGGCAAGCGAGGGCCGCCCGTCGGGCCCGGCCAGCGTGGCGAGTTCGCGACGCAGGCGCTCCTTCCAGCGCGGCGTGCGCAGCCCGGCGGCCCGCATCGGTGCCGCATTGCCGCCGAGCGAGCGCAATTCGGCCAGCAGGGCATCGGCATCGGGCCAGCTCAGCGTGATCAGCTCCTGGTCCATCACCGGATCGGCAAAGCCGGCCTGCACCAGCATGTCGCCCAGGTCGTGCATGTCGACGAAGCCCGGCGTCGGTGCCGGCCAGCCGAGCCGTGCATACAGGGTGCGCAAGCCCTGCAGCGTGCCGGGGCCGAGGCAGGAGAACATCACGAAGCCGTCGGGCAGCAGCAGCTCGTGCCAGCGCTCGAACAGGCGCGGCGGATCGACGACGCCGTGCAGCAGCATGTTCGCCCAGACCAGCTGGGCGCCGCCGGGCAGCGCATCGTTCTCGCCCAGCACCTGCGGCGCGCGGCCCTGCCAGCGTTGCGCCGACCACCACGGCGCACGCACCGCCGCGGCGCTTCGCTCGCGCAGCGCCTCGTGCGGCTCGACGAGGATGCGCTGCGCCTCCGGGTAGGCCTGCTGCAGCAGGCCGGCGCCGGCGCCGAGCCAGCTCGACCAGTCGATCACGCGCTGCGGCGTCAGGCGGATCAGCGCCAGCCGTTCGGCCATGCGCCTGGCCACCTCGCGGTGCAGCCAGGGCGCTTCGTCCGCGCGCGCCAGGCGGCGCACGACGTGCGCGACGGCCGTGGCATCGAGCCCGCGCGCGGCGGCGGTCGGTGCGGCGTCGCTCATTCGGGCAGTATAGGGAGATGACAGCCTGGCCCGGCCTCGGCGGCAGCTGCGCGATCTGCCGCGGCTGGGCCCGCGGCCGCCTGTGCAGCGACTGCCTGGCGCGCTTCGCCGTGGTCCGCGCGCGCTGCCGGCGCTGCGCGATCGAATTGCCCGGTGGGGCCCCCGAATGCGGCGACTGCCTGCGCCGGCCGCCGCCCTTCGAGCGTGCCGTTGCGGCGGTCGACTACCTGCCGCCCTGGCGTGAACTGATCGCGCAGTTCAAGTTCCACGCCGGGCTCGAGCTCGCACCGGTCTTCGCCGAGTTGCTGGTGCAGGCCGTGCGGCGCGCCGAGGCGCCCGCGCCCGAGCTGCTGCTGCCTGCCCCGCTGGCCACCGCGCGGCTGCGCGAGCGCGGCTACAACCAGGCCTGGGAGCTGGCGCGGCGCGTCGGCCGGCAACTCGGCCTGCACGCCGACGCGTCGCTGCTGCTGCGACTGCGGGACACACCGCACCAGCTGGCGCTGCCGCTGGCGCAGCGCGCCGCCAACGTGCGCGACGCGTTCGCGCCCGAGCCGCGCCGGCGCGGCGAGCTCGCCGGCCGCCGCATCGCGCTGGTCGACGACGTGCTGACCACCGGCGAGACCGCCGCCGCGATGGCGCGGGCGCTGCTGCAGGCCGGCGCGGCGCAGGTGCAGGTCTGGGTGCTGGCCCGCACGCCACGGCCCGACATCGGCGGCCCGGACGCTTAGCATCCGGCGATGTTCAACATCGTCCTGGTGCAGCCGGAGATCCCGCCCAACACGGGCAACGTGATCCGCCTGGCGGCCAACACCGGCTGCTCGCTGCACCTGATCGAACCGCTCGGCTTCGCGATGGAGGACCGCCTGCTGCGCCGCGCCGGGCTCGACTACCACGAGTACGCCGAGGTGCGGCGGCACGCCGGCTGGGACGCCTTCCTGCGCGATGCCCAACCCGATCCGCAGCGAATGTTCGCCTTCACGACCCGCGCCACGCGGCGTTTCGACGCGGTCGACTGGCGCGCCGGCGACTGGCTGGTGTTCGGCTCCGAGACCGCCGGCCTGGAACCGGCGCTGCGCGAGCGCTTCCCGGCCGGGCAGCGGCTGCGCCTGCCGATGCGAGCGGGCCAGCGCAGCCTGAACCTGAGCAACGCCGTGGCCGTGGCGGTGTTCGAAGCCTGGCGGCAATGCGGCTACGCCGGCGGGCTCTGATCAGGCCTCGGGGCGCGCCTCGCGGCCCATCAGCTGCTCGAGCGCCTGCGGCGGCGTGAGCCGCCCCTCGAGCACGCCGACCACCGCCTCGGTGATCGGCATCGCCACGCCACGGCCATGCGCGCGCCGCAGCACCGTCGGTGCACTGAGCACGCCTTCGGCCACGTGGCCCAGCTCGGCCAGGATCCGCGCCAGCGGCACGCCCTCGGCCAGGCGCAGCCCGACGCGCCGGTTGCGCGACAGGTCGCCGGTGGTGGTGAGCACCAGGTCGCCGAGGCCCGACAGGCCCATGAAGGTCTCCGCGCGCGCCCCGAGCGCCAGGCCCATGCGTGTCATCTCGGCCAGGCCACGGGTGATCAGCGCAGCGCGGGCGTTCAGCCCCAGGCCCATCCCGTCGGCGATGCCGGTGGCGATCGCCATCACGTTCTTGACCGCCCCGCCGACCTCGACGCCGACCGGGTCGTTCGAGGTGTACAGGCGCAACTGCTCGTCGTGCAGCGCCTCGACCGCCTGCTCGGCCAGCGCGGCATCGCTGCTGGCGGCCACCAGCGCGGTCGGCTGGCCGCGCGCCACCTCGAGCGCGAAGCTCGGGCCCGACAGCACGCCCACGCGCAGCGCCGGGGCCACCACGCGCGCGATCTCGTGGCCGAGCCAGCCGGTGCCTTCCTGGAAGCCCTTGCACAGCCACAGCACGCCCGGCGCGTCGCCCGGCAGGGCCCGCAGCATGGGCTCGAGTGCCGCCATCGGCGTCGCGATGATCACCAGCCCGTCGCGGGCATGCGCGACACAGGCGTCGAAATCGGTGCTGACCTGCAGCGCCGGCGGCAGCGCCACTTCCGGCAGGTAGCGCGCATTGCGGCGCAGCGAGCGCATCTGCGCCGCCTGGGCCGCGTCGCGCAGCCACAGCCGCGTGGGCGCGTGTCGGCAGGCGTGGATCGCCAGGGCCGTGCCCCAGGCGCCGGCGCCGAGCACCGTGAGGTTCATCGGCAGGCCGCCGATCGGATCAGTTCGGCAGGATGATGCCCGAGCCGTTGCCGCCGCCCTGCCCGGCCTGCTGGGCCTGCTGCGCCTCGAACATGGCCTGGAAGTTGACCTCGGCCAGCATCACCGGCGGGAAGCCGGCACGGGTGCAGATGTCGGAGACGATCGCACGCAGGTAGGGGTAGACCATGCTCGGGCATGCGATGCCCAGGATCGGCGAGATCTGCTCCTGCGGGATGTTGCGCAGTTCGAAGATGCCGGCCTGCTTGGCCTCGACCAGGAACAGCGTCTTGTCGCCCACCTTGGTGGTGACGGTCGCGGTGACGGTGACCTCGAAGATGCCGTCGGCGATGCCCTCGGCGCCCAGGCCGAGCTGGATGTCGACCTGCGGCTGCGCCTGCTCGAGCAGGATCTGCGGCGAGTTCGGCTGCTCCAGCGACAGGTCCTTCAGGTACATGCGCTGGATGTTGAACACCGGGTTCTGGTTGTCGTCGGCCATGGTGGTCTCTATGGATGGGGCGGCGATTATCGCTGCCCGGCCAGCAGCGGCAGCAGGCCGCCGCGCTGGTCGAGGGCGACCAGGTCGTCGCAGCCGCCCACGTGGGTGTCGCCGATGAAGATCTGCGGCACGGTGCGCCGGCCGGTGATCTCCATCATGGTGTGGCGCTGGTCCGGATCGAGGTCGACCCGGATCTCCTCGATCTGATCGACACCGCGCTGCTTCAGCAGCGCCTTGGCGCGCTGGCAGTACGGGCAGACCAGGGTGGTGTACATCTTGACGGGCTGCATGGCACGCGACTCAGGAGGAAGCCTTCTCGACCGGCAGGTTGGCCTCGCGCCACGCCGCCAGGCCACCGGCCAGCACCACGGGCCTCTCGAAGCCGAGCTTCTTCAGGATGCCGGCCGCGCGCGCCGAGCGGGCGCCGGTCTGGCACAGGATGACCAGCGGCAGGGCCTTGTTCTTGGGCAGCTCCGTGGAGCCCTCGAGCTTGCCCAGCGGCACGTTCTTCGCGCCGGCCGCATGCCCGGCGGCGTATTCGTCGGGCTCGCAGACGTCGATCAGCACCGCCTTCTCGCGGTTGATCAGCTGCACCGCCTGCGCGGCGTTGACCTTCGATCCGCCGCCGCGCGTCAGGCTCGGCCACAGCAGCAGGCCGCCCGAGACGATCGCGGTGACGAACAGGAACCAGTTGTCGATGAAGAACTTCACTTGGCCTTTCTGCGAGGCGGCCCGGTCGGCCGGACAAAGTCGCGAATTATAGAATTCGGCCCCCTCGAGACCACGGACCAAGGCCATGTACAAGCTCGTGCTGATCCGCCACGGCGAATCCACCTGGAACCTGGAGAACCGCTTCACGGGCTGGACCGACGTGGACCTCACCCCCACCGGCGTGGCCCAGGCACAGGAGGCCGGCCGGCTGCTGAAGGCCGAGGGCTACGAGTTCGACCTGGTGTTCACCTCGGTGCTCAAGCGTGCGATCTGGACCACCTGGCACGCGCTCGACCAGATGGACCGGCACTGGCTCCCGGTGGTCAACCACTGGCGCCTGAACGAGCGCCACTACGGCGCGCTGCAGGGCCTGAACAAGGCCGAGACGGCGAAGAAGTTCGGCGACCAGCAGGTGCTGGTCTGGCGCCGCAGCTACGACACCCCGCCGCCGGCGCTGGAGGCGGACGACCCGCGCTGCGAGCGCGGCGACCGGCGCTACGAGAAGCTCTCCGCCGGCGAGGTGCCGCTGACGGAATGCCTGAAGGACACCGTGGCGCGTGTGCTGCCGTACTGGAACGACACCATCGCCCCGGCGATCCGCGCCGGTCAGCGTGTGCTGGTTTCGGCGCACGGCAACAGCATCCGCGCGCTGGTGAAGTACCTGGACGGCATCTCGGACGACGACATCGTCGGGCTGAACATCCCGAACGGCATCCCGCTGGTCTACGAGCTGGATTCGGCGCTCCAGCCGATCCGCCACTACTACCTCGGCGATGCCGAGGCGGCGGCGAAGGCCGCCGCGGCGGTGGCGAACCAAGGCAAGGCCTGAGCTTCGCTCACTCGGGGATGCCGAACAGCCGCTCCGGCGGCATGCGCAGCACCACCGCCTGCACCGCGGGCAGGCCGGTGATCGCAAACTCGGGCCGCGCCGTGTCGCGCACGACGGTGCTGGTCGAGGGCATGCCCTGACGGTCGGTGATGCTGGCGGCCAGCGGCGTCGAGGCATTGGCGCCGCGCCGCACCACCACCGCCAGCTCGCCGGACTTGAGCTGCACGAACTCGCCCGGCGGGTAGATGCCGAACTCCTTGATGATGGCCGCCGCCGCCGCATGGCCGCCGGTCTCCTGGAACAGCTGGCGCGCCGCCACCTGGGGCGACAAGGGCGCACGCAGCGCCCGCGGCGCCATCTTGGCCATGAACACGTCGATCCAGCGCAGCACGGTCGGCAGCTCGGCCACCTGGCGCAGCCCGTCCGGGTAGCCGCCCCCGTCCGGCCGCTCGTGGTGCTGCGCCACCGCCTCGAGCCAGACCGCATCGTCGACGCCGGCCGCACGCAGCAGCTCGACGCCGCGTGCCGGGTGAACCCGGATCTGGTCGAGCTGCCCCGGCGTCGGCGGCACGCCCTGCGCCGCCATGCGGCCCTGCAGCTCGAGGATCGCGATGTTCATCGTCAGCGCGGCGCGCATCAGCGTGGTGGTGCGCGGTTCGTCCCAGCCGAGCCGGCGTGCCATCAGCAGACCCACCAGCGCGCAGTGCACCGCGTGCGCCAGTGCATAGATGGTCAGGCGCTTGCGGTCCTGGCGCACCGTCAGCCAGATCGCGATGTCCGGGTCGCGCAGGGTCAGGGCCTCGATGTGGCGCACCAGTTCGTCGAGCCGCGCCACGAAGCCCGGCTCGGTCTCGGCCGAGCGCAGCACGCGGTCCAACTGCCACAGCGCACGCTCCCACAGGCCGAACAGGCTGAGCGGCCGGGTGCGCTGAGTCTCGCCCTGCGCCGCGGCGGCGCGCACCTCCTCGATGTCGACCGACGCGCCGCGCTCGAGCAGCGCGGCCAGCTGCGCCTCGTTCTCGACAACGTGGCCGCGCGCCAGCAGCAGCCGCCCCTGCGCATCGCGGATGCTCCAGGGCAGCGGTTCGCCCAGCCGCACCTGGCCTTGCGCGAGTCCGAGCAGTTGCATGCGCGGCCCTCCTCGCTGCGCAGCCTACGCCTGCCGCAGCGCCCGCGCCAGCAGGGACGCCACCGAGATCACGTTGGTTTCGTGTGCCACCGCGTCGGTGCTCCACACCCGGCCGATGCCGGCGGCTCGCAGCTGCTGCAGCGCATCACCGCGGAACAGCGCATGCACGACCGCCGCGTCGACCGAGGCGACGCCTTGCGCGAACAGGGCCCGCGCCGCCTGCACCAGCGTGTGGCCAGTGCTGGCCAGGTCGTCGACCAGCACCACCGCCCGGCCGCGCAGCGTGTGCCCGGGCAGCTCCACGGTCACGTCGCGGTCGCCGCGGCGTGTCTTGGTGCAGACGATGCCGGCGAGCCCGCCGGCCGCGCCGGCCTGCTGCACCCACTGGCCGGCCTCCTCGTCCGGGCCCACCAGCAGCGGCTTCGTGTCACCCGGCCATTGCGCGGCGATCCAGCGGCCGAGCAGCGGCGCCGCGCCGAGCGCGATGCCGCGCGAGCCGGGCATCACCTCGTCGAGCGAGTTGATGCGGTGCAGGTGCGGATCGATCGTGACGACGCGGTCGAACAGCTCGCCGAGGAAGCCCGCCACGATGCGCTGGCTGACCGCCTCGCCGGGGTGGAAGGCCATGTCCTGGCGCATGTAGGCCAGGTAGGGCGAGACCAGGTCGAGCCGGCGCGCGCCCAGCGTGCGCGCGGTGCGTGCCGCCAGCAGCAGCGCCACCAGCTTGTGGTTCGGATCCTGCAGCCCGCGCAGCAGCGTCACGCGTTCCGGCAGCGCCGGCGGCAGCCGCAGCTTGATCTCGCCGTCCGGGAAGCGGTGCTCGTCGATCAGCGCCAGCGCTGCGCCGAGCTCGCGCGCCAGCGCCTGCGCGAGCGCGGCCTCGTCGGGGAAGGCGAGCAGCAGCGGCGCGTCGTCAGTTGCGTCAGTTGCCATGGGTCGGGGTGAAGTCGCGCGGCAGCTCGTCGCGCGTGCCGACGCGCCAGGCCGGTTCGGCCTGCGCCTTGCGCCGCGCGAATTCCAGGTCGGCCTCGAAGCGCGCATGCACGCGCATCAGCGGCTCGCCGGCGCGCACCGGGTCGCCCAGGCGCCGCAGCAGGTCGATGCCGGCCCCCGGCACCTTGGGGGCGCCGGCCAGCTGCGCGATGCGCGCCAGCACGAGGTTGTCGACGCCGACCAGCACGCCGTCGCGCGGCGCGCTGACCTCGAAGCTGAGCGGTGCCACCGGCGGCGCAGCCCAGTCGAACGGCCGGCGGCCCTGGGCATCGATGATCTGGTTCATCTTGGCCAGCGCGCGGCCCGAATCGAGGATGTCGCGCGCGATCGCGAAACCGTCGCCGCCGCGCACGTCCGGATCGAATTCGATCACGCGGCCGGCCAGGCGCAGCGCCTTCTGGCGCAGATCACCCGGTGCGTCGGGGTGGTTCTGCAGCACCTGCATCACGTCGCGCGCCTCGAGCACCGGGCCGATGCCGCGCCCGACCGGCTGGCGGCCGTCGGTGATCACCACGTCGAGCTGCAGCTGCAGGCGCGCGGCCACCACCTCGAACAGCTTCTTCAGGCGCTGCGCCTCCGGCATGCCGCGCACCTTGGCGCTCGGGCCGACCGGGATGTCGAGCACCAGGTGCGTCGAGCCGGCGGCGATCTTCTTCGACAGGATCGAGGCCACCATCTGGCCGGGCGAATCGATCGCCAGCGGACGCTCGACGGCGATCAGCACATCGTCGGCGGGAGACAGGTCGGCCGTGCCGCCCCAGGCCAGGCAGGCGCCGGTCTCGCGCACGATCGCCTGCAGCCGCGCCAGCGGCAGCTCGACCTGCGCCAGCACCTCCATCGTGTCGGCCGTGCCGGCCGGCGAGGTGATCGCGCGCGACGAGGTCTTGGGGATCAGCATGCCGTGCGCCGCGACGATCGGCACCACCAGCATCGAGGTGCGGTTGCCCGGGATGCCGCCGATGCAGTGCTTGTCCACCACCGGTCCGCCGCGCACCTCGTGGTGCCAGTCCAGGCGGCGGCCGGCCTCGATCATCGCCTCGGTCAGGTAGAGCACCTCGTCGCGGTCCATCTCGAACTGGTTGGCCGCGACGACGAAGGCCGCCAGCTCGATCTTCGTGTAGCGCATCTGCGCGATGTCGCGCACGATGGCATGCAGGTCCTCGCGCGCCAGGCGCTCGCCGGCGATCTTGCGGTGCAGCGCGGCGATCGAGGCGGGCGGCTCGGCCTGCTGCACCGTCACCGGCTGGCCGGCCGCCAGCCCGAGGCGCGCGAAGGCCTCCTCGCTCAGGCCGAGTTCCTCGGGGCCGACCAGCGCCGCGTCGTCCACCACGTTCAGCACCGCCTGCACTGCCGCGCCATTGCCGCGCACCTCGACCTTGGCGAGCGCCTGGAAGCCCTCGGCGCGCACCGCAGTGCAGTCGCGGTGCAGGTAGGCCACGTGTTCGCGGAAGGTGTCGATCGCGACGCGGCGGACGGTCAGCGGCGTGAGCATGTCGGCCCCTCGTCCGACGGGTACGTCGGCCGATCCCCCCCGGGGATGCGGGCCGGCTTGGGAGCGGCCCGGCGCGCGGCCCGCGCCGAGGGGTTGAACACGGTGTGGCTCATGACTCGGGCGAGATGATCTCACCCGAGGCCAGGCGCGCGGCAATGATTTCCCTCAGGTGATCCGACAGTGCGCGCCGGTCGGCATGGCGCGCGCCCAGCGCCGGCTCGAGGCGCACCTGTGCCTCCAGGCCCTCGGCCATCACCACCGACCAGATCGATTCGGCCAGGCTGGTGTCGCCCACGTAGGGTGCGGCACTGCTGAGTGCAGCGCCTGCATCGCGGTAGCGCAGCACCGCCGGCTGCACCGGCGCCTCGGTGGCGATGGCCGCCTGCAGCAGGTTGGCGTGGAAGGGCAGCACGCCGTGGCCCTCGCTGGTGGTGCCCTCGGGGAACACCGCGACGATCTCGCCGCCGCGCAGCGCCTCGGCCACCTGGTGCACTACGCGCAGCGCGTCGCGCTTGCGCTCGCGCTCGATGAACAGCGTGCCGCCGCAGGCCACCAGCCAGCCCAGCAGCGGCCAGTGCCGCACGTCCGCCTTGGACACGAAGCGCACCGGGTGCACCGCGTTGAGCGCCAGGATGTCGAGCCACGACACATGGTTGGCCACCACCAGCAGCGGGCCCGGGTGCAACCGGCCCTGCTGGCGCAGCCCGAGGCCGAGCAGGCGCAGCATCTTGGCCGACCACCAGCCGACGCGCTGCATGCGCGCGGCCGTGTCGAGCCGCGGGAACAGCAGCGCGCAGATCAGCGCGCCGTGCAGGCCGTGCACGAGCACGCGCAGCAGGCGCCAGCCGGCGCGCAGGATGCGCCAGGGGCGCAGCACCTCAGTGCCGTTCGCCGCGTGCGGCCTCGAACGCGAGGTGCCCGGCGACGATGGTCGTGTGCACGCGCCCGGGCAGCTCCAGCCCGGCGAACGGCGTGTGCTTGCCCTGGCTGGCGAGCTGCGCGGGGTGGACCGTCCAGTGCTGCGCCGGGTCGAACAGGCACAGGTCGGCCACGCCGCCCTCGACCAGCCGGCCCACGCTGGAGGCCAGCGAGCCGAGCGAGTCGCCCAGCAGCGCCACCGGCCGCTGCGTGACCGTGGCCAGCGTGGCCGGCAGCGCCAGGCCCTGCTCCTGCCCCCACTTCAGCGCCAGGGAAAGCAGCAGCTCCAGCCCGGTGGCGCCCGGCTCGGCCTCGGCGAAGGGCAGGTTCTTCGCGTCGGCGGCCACCGGCGTGTGGTCGCTGACCAGCGCGTCGACGGTGCCGTCGGCCAGCGCGGCGCGGATCGCGTCGCGGTCGCGCTGCTGGCGCAGCGGCGGGGTCAGCCGCATGGCCGAGTCGAAGTAGCCGATGTCGAGGTCGATCAGGTGTAGCGAGTTGATGCTGACGTCGGCCGTCACCGGCAGCCCCTGCGCCTTGGCCTGGCGCACCAGCTCGATGCCCGCGGCGCTCGACAGCCGGCACAGGTGCAGCCGCGCGCCGGTGTCGCGCACCAGGTCGAACAGCAGGTTCAGCGCGATCGTCTCGGCCACCACCGGCACGCCGCTCAGCCCCAGGCGCGTGGCCAGCGGCCCCTTGGCCGCCACGCCGTTGCCGAGCCACGGGTCGTTCGGGCGCAGCCAGACCGTGTAGCCGAAGGTCGCCGCGTACTGCAGCGCGCGGTGCAGCACCAGCGTGTCCCTGCAGGGCACCTCGGCCTGCGAGAAGCCGATGCAGCCGGCCTCGGTCAGCTCGGCCATCTCGGTCAGCGTGTCGCCGGCCAGGCCGCGGGTCAGCGCGCCGAGCGGGTACAGGTGCGCCAGGTTCAGGTTGCGGGCGCGGAACTTGAGCATCTCGACCAGGCCGGGTTCGTCCAGCGGCGGGTCGGTGTCGGGCGGGCACACGAGGCTGGTCACGCCGCCGGCCACCGCCGCGGCCATCTCGCTCTCGAGCATGCCTTCGTGCTCGTGGCCCGGCTCGCGCAGGCGCGCGGCGAGGTCGACCAGGCCGGGCGCCACCACGAGACCCTGCGCGTCGATCGTGCGGCCGGGCTGGAAGTCCGGGTTGACGCGCCCCAGGCCGACGATGCGGCCGGCGGCGATAGCGAGGTCGCCGACCTCGTCGCGTCCGCTCGCCGGGTCGACGATCCGGCCTCCCTTGATGAGGATCTTCATGCGTTGTTGCCCGCGATGATGGACATGACCGCCATGCGCACCGCGATGCCGAAGGTCACCTGCGGCAGGATCACGCTGTGCGCGCCGTCGGCCACGGCCGAGTCGATCTCGACGCCGCGGTTGATCGGCCCCGGGTGCATCACGATCGCATCCGGCTTCGCGAGCGCAAGCTTCTCGGTCGTCAACCCGTAGTTCTTGAAGAACTCGCCGGCCGAGGGCAGCATCGCGCCGCTCATGCGCTCGTTCTGCAGGCGCAGCATGATGATCACGTCGGCGCCGCGGATGCCCTCGGTCATGTCGTGGCAGACCCGCACGCCCATCTCGCGCAGGTCGCCCGGCACCAGCGTCTTCGGGCCGACGGCGCGGATCTCGGGCACGCCCAGCGTGGTCAGCGCATGGATGTCCGAGCGCGCCACGCGCGAGTGCACGATGTCGCCGACGATCGCGACGGTGAGCCCGGTGAAGTCCTTCTTGAAGTGCCGGATCGTGTACATGTCCAGCAGGCCCTGCGTCGGGTGCGCGTGGCGCCCGTCGCCGGCGTTGACCACGTGCACGTGCGGCGCGCAGTGCTTGGCGATCAGGTAGGGCGCGCCGCTCTCCGAATGGCGCACCACGAACATGTCGGCGTGCATCGCCGACAGGTTGGCGATCGTGTCCAGCAGGCTCTCGCCCTTGGCGGTGCTGCTCTTGTTGATGTCGAGGTTGATGACGTCCGCCGACAGCCGCTTGGCGGCGATCTCGAAGGTGGTGCGGGTGCGCGTGCTGTTCTCGAAGAACAGGTTGAACACGCTCTTGCCGCGCAGCAGCGGCACCTTCTTGACCTCGCGCTCGTTGACCGACAGGAAGGTGCCGGCGGTGTCGAGGATCTGCGTCAGCACCGCACGCGGCAGGCCCTCGATGCTCAGCAGGTGGACCAGCTCGCCATGGGCGTTGAGCTGCGGGTTGCGGGGGGAGAGCATCAGTCGCCCTTTTCCTCTTCGATCTGGAAGCTGAAGCGGCCCGCCTCGTCGCGCGCCAGCGCCAGGCGCTGGCCGCGCGGCAGCGAGACGCGCGCGGCGGCGTAGGCCGGCTGGATCGGCAGCTCGCGGCCGCCGCGGTCCACCAGCACCGCCAGCGTCACGCCGGCGGGCCGGCCGAAGTCGAACAGCTCGTTGAGCGCGGCGCGCGTCGTGCGGCCGGTGTAGAGCACGTCGTCGACCAGCAGGATGTGCGCCCCGTCCACCTCGAACGGCAGCCGGGTCTGCGCCGCGCTGGCGCTCATGCCCCGCGAGCCGAAGTCGTCGCGGTGCAGCGCGCTGGTGATCACGCCAGGCTCGCCGGGCAGGCCGAGGTCGCGCTGCAGCCGCTCGGCCAGCCAGGCACCGCCCGACCAGATGCCCACCAGCGCCATGCCGGGCCGCAGCAGGCCGCGCACGCCGGCGGCCAGGTCGGCGTAGAGCGCTTCGGCGTCGAGGAGGAGCGTGCTCATGGCAGGGTACCCAGGAACTGGTCGAGGATGATGGCGGCGGACGCGGCATCGAGGTCGCGCGCTCCGTGGGATTGCGCCTCGGTCGTGCTGTAGCGTTCGTCCACCTCGTGCACCGGCAGGCCGAAGCGGCCGTGCAGCTGGCGGGCGAAGCGCTGCGCCCGGCGCGTATTGTCGTGCGCCGCGCCGTCGGGGTGGAACGGCACGCCGACCACCAGCGCGTCGGGCTGCCACTCGTCGATCAGGCGGCCGATCGCGGCGAAGCGCGCATCGCCCTCGGCGGCGATGGTGCGCAGCGGGCTGGCCCGGCGCGTCAGGCTGTTGCCGCAGGCCACGCCGATGCGGCGGGTGCCGAAATCGAAAGCGAGAAAAGATGCTGGAGTGGCGGGGCGGGCAGGCGCGGCGCCGCTCATGCTTGCGGCAGGCGCGCCACGAGACGTGGCGCTCATTCGAAGGCGCGCGCCCGTGCGCAGGCACGGTCGCACGTCCGTCTCATGCGTGCCCCGCCTCCTGGCTCAGCATGCGCGGGTCGATGCCCAGCAGCGAGAGCGCCTTGTCGTAGCGCTGCTCGACCGGCGTGTCGAAGATGATGCCCGGCTCGGCGTCGACGGTCAGCCAGCCGTTGCGGCCGATCTCGTCTTCCAGCTGGCCCGCGCCCCAGCCGCTGTAACCCAGCGTGACCAGCACCTTCTTCGGCCCGGCGCCATGCGCCATGGCCTCGAGCACGTCCTTGCTGGTGGTCATCTCCAGGCCGCCGGGGATCTGCAGCGTCGAGTTGTAGTGGCCGCCCTCGTCGCCATCGCCGCCCAGGCGTTCGTGCAGCACGAAGCCGCGCTCGGTCTGCACCGGGCCGCCGAAGTAGACCGGCGCCTCGGCCAGGTCGGCCCGGTCGAGCGTCAGGTCGACCTTCTCGAACAGGTTCTTCAGCTTGATGTCGATCGGCCGGTTGATCACCAGGCCGAGCGCGCCCTTCTCGGTGTGCTCGCACAGGTACACGACCGTCCCGGCAAAGGTGCCGTCCACCATGCCGGGCATGGCGATGAGGAACTGGTTCGTGAGGTTGATCGGCGAGCCGGCCATGACGGGGGATTTTATAGACTCGCCGGATGAGCAGCGGGAAAGCCGTCGATGCCGCACTGGTCTGGTTCCGGCGCGACCTGCGCGCCTTCGACCACGCCGCGCTGTACCACGCGCTGCGCTCGGCGCGGCAGGTGTGGTGCCTGTTCGTGTTCGACCGCGACATCCTGGACCCGCTGCTCGCGCGCGGCCTCGCGGCGGACCGACGCGTCGAGTTCATCCGCGATGCGCTGGTCGAGCTCGACGCGGCGCTGCAGGCGCTCGGGCAGGCGCACGGCCACGCGGGCGTGCGGCTGATCGTCCGGCACGGCCGGGCGGTGGACGAGGTTGTCTCGGTGGCGCGCGGCCTGCACGTGCAGGCGGTCTACGCCAACCACGACGACGAACCGGCCGCGCTGGCGCGCGACACGCACGCCCGCGGCGAACTGGCGCACGCCGGCATCGCGCTGCACACCTCGAAGGACCATGTGGTCTTCGAGCGCAGCGAGGTGCTCACCGGCGCCGGCACGCCGTACGGCGTGTTCACGCCCTACAAGAACGCCTGGCTGAAGAAGCTCGACCCCTTCTACGTCAAGGCCTACCCGGTCGAGCCCCACGCGGGCGCGCTCGCGGCCGTGCCCGAAGGCTTCGCCGCGCCGCTGCCCACGCTGCCGGCGCTCGGTTTCGCGCCGACCAACCTGCATGCGCTGAAGATCCCGACCGGCGCCTCGGGCGGCGCGGCATTGCTGGCCGACTTCCTCGCGCGCATCGACGACTACGCCACCGCGCGCGACTTCCCGGCCGTCAAGGGTCCGAGCTACCTGTCGGTGCACCTGCGCTTCGGCACGGTCTCGATCCGCGCGCTGGCGCGCGAGGCCTGGCAGCGCGCCGAGGCGGGCAGCGAGGGCGCGCGGGTGTGGTTGTCGGAGCTGATCTGGCGCGACTTCTACCACCAGATCCTGCACCACCATCCGCACGTGGTGGGCGCGAGCTACAAGCCGGCCTTTGACGCGCTGCGCTGGGAACATGGCAGGCACGCCGACGAGCTGTTCGCCGCCTGGTGCGAGGGCCGCACCGGCTACCCGCTGGTCGACGCCGCGATGGCGCAGATCAACCAGACCGGCTACATGCACAACCGCCTGCGCATGGTGGTGGCGAGCTTCCTGACCAAGGATCTCGGCATTCACTGGCAGCGCGGCGAGCAGTACTTCGCCGACCACCTGAACGACTTCGACCTGGCCGCCAACAACGGCGGCTGGCAATGGGCGGCCTCGACCGGCTGCGACGCGCAGCCCTGGTTCCGCATCTTCAACCCGGTCAGCCAGAGCCGCAGGTTCGACCCGCAGGGCCGCTTCATCCGGCGCTACCTGCCGCAGCTGGCCGGACTGCCCGACGCGGTGATCCACGCCCCCTGGGAGGCGCGCCCGGTGGACCTGGCCGCCGCCGGCCTGGTTCTCGGGCGCGACTACCCGGCACCGATCGTCGACCACGAGCAGGCACGCCAGCGCACGCTGGAGCGCTTCGCGGTCGTCAAGGAAAGGAACTAGAACAGCTCGACGTCGCCGATCTTGGCGTCTTCGGCGAGCTCGCCGCGCGCCACCAGCTCGGCGTGGTGCGCCACCTGGTTGCGGCCGTGCGTCTTGGCATGGTAGACGGCGCGATCGGCGCGCTCGAAGGCGGCGCTGGGCGTGTCGCCGCCGCGCAGCCCGGTGAAGCCGACGCTCACGGTGATGCGGCCCACCTGCGGGAAGGCGAACTGCTCGACGTTGCGGCGCAGCCGCTCGAAGGCCTGCTGCGCCGCCTCGGCGCCCGCGCAGCGCATCAGCACCACGAACTCCTCGCCGCCAAAGCGATACAGCCGGTCGTGGAAGCGGAAGCTCGCGCGCATCAGGCGCGACAGCAGCAGCAGCACCTCGTCGCCGATCAGGTGGCCGAAGCGGTCGTTGACCTGCTTGAAATGGTCGATGTCGATCACGCCCAGCCAGCAATGGCTGCTCACGGGCACCGCGCGCCGGCCGTCCAGCAGCGGCGCGGAGCCCGGCAACGCCGGCTCGGCGGCGACCTTCATGAAGCTCTCGTCGAAGGTCTTGCGGTTCAGCAGGCCGGTCAGCGTGTCGCGCTCGCTGTAGTCCAGCAGGGCCTGGAAGTTGTGGTAGATGCGCAGGATCGACAGCACCATGCGGCGGTCGCGCTCGTCGAGCGCGCCGTCGCTCTCGATCTCCAGCACGCCCAGGCTCTCGCGGTCGGTCGAGACCGGGAACAGCGTCAGGTGCAGCGCACCGGCCACCGTGACGATGGCCTGGCGCCGGAAGGCCTCCAGGCGCGACGGGAAGTCGGCCTGGCGCGGCAGCGAGTCGATGTCGACCCAGCTCGGGTCGGCGGTGGCCGCCATCTCGCCGGCGCGCTGCAGCGCGCGCGTCAGCCAGCGCTCCTGGCCGGGCTCGCCGACGCTGCGGTAGATCGCCACCGAGCGCGCCTGCGTCTGCATCAGGTCGCGCAGCGCGCCGACCAGCGTGACGTCGAGCAGCTCGCGGTCGCGAAAGCCCGTCAGCTCGGCCAGGTGGTCGACGAGATCGGGCATCCGGCGGTCGCTAGCCCGGCCTCAGGCCGGCACGGCTGCGCTCGTGTAGCGGGCGATCAGCGCCAGCAGGTCGTCTTCGGCGTACGGCTTGCCGAGGTAGTGGTCGACACCCAGCTCCGCCGCGTAGTCGCGGTGCTTCTGCGCGATGCGCGAGGTGATCATGATCACCGGCAGCGCACGCAGGCGCGCGTCGGCGCGGATGTTGCGCACCAGGTCGAAGCCGTCCATGCGCGGCATCTCGATGTCCGACAGCACGATCTGCGGCAGTTCCTCGGCCAGGCGCTCGAGCGCCTCGATGCCGTCCTTGGCGAGTACCACGCGGTAGCCCTCGCGCACCAGCAGGCGCTGCGTGACGCGGCGCACCGTCAGCGAATCGTCGACCACCAGCACCAGCGGTGCGGCCTGCACCGGCGCCGCGGCCATCGGCTGCTGCGGCTGCGCCGGCTGCGAGGCCGAGGCCTGCAGCGCGGACAGCGTCGCGGCGCGGGCCGAGTCGCCGTACAGCGTGGCCAGCGCCACCGGGTTGTAGATCAGCGCTACGGCGCCGGAGGCCAGCAGGGTCATGCCGGCCAGGCCGGGCAGGCGCGAGAGCTGCGGGCCGAGGTTCTTGACCACCACTTCCTGGTTGCCCAGCACTTCGTCGACGTGCAGCGCGACGCGCTGCTGCGCGCTGCGCACGACCACGACCGCACGGGTGCGCCCGGTCGCCTCGGTCGGCCGCGCGCTGGTCTGCAGCAGCGCGCCAAGCCAGAAGAACGGCATCGGCCGCTCGTTGAGCGTGTAGACGCCGCTGGCGTAGCAGGCATCGACCTCGGCCGGCGTGGCGCGGCGCACGATCTCGATCAGCGTCGAGGGCACGGCGACGGTGGAGTCGCCGCAGCGCAGCATCACCACCTGCGTCACCGCGGTGGTCAGCGGTAACACCAGCCTGAACGAGGTGCCCTGGCCGGGCGAGGTGGCGGTCTCGATGCGGCCGCCCATCGCGTTGACCTCGGAACGCACCACGTCCATGCCGACGCCGCGGCCGGCCAGTTCGGTCACCGTCTCGGCGGTGCTGAAGCCGGGCGTGAAGATCAGGTTGGCGAGCTCGGCGTCGCTCGGCTGCGCGTCCGGCGCGAGCAGGCCGCTCGCCTGGCCCTTGGCGCGGATCGCCGCCAGGTCCAGCCCGCGGCCGTCGTCGCGGAACTCGATGCCGACCTCGTTGCCTTCCTGCGTCAGCGAGACGATCACCAGCCCGCTCGGCTCCTTGCCGGCGCCCGTGCGCTGCTCGGGCGACTCGATGCCGTGCGTCACGCTGTTGCGCAGCAGGTGCTCGAACGAACCGGTCATGCGGTCGAGCACGCCGCGGTCGACTTCGATCGAGCCGCCGACGATGTCCAGCCGCACCTGCTTGCCGGTCTCCTTGGCGGCCTGCCGCACGACGCGGTAGAGGCGGTCGGACAGGCTCTCGAACTCCACCATGCGGGTGCGCAGCAGGTCGTCCTGCAGGTCGCGCGTCAGGCGCGCCTGGGTGGCCAGCTCGTCCTCGGCGCTGTCCAGCGCGCGCTGCAGGGTGCGCTGCACCGTGGCGACGTCGTTGACCGACTCGGCCATCATGCGGGTGATTTCCTGGAAGCGCGTGAAGCGGTCGAACTCGAGCGGGTCGAAGGACTGCGAGGCCGCCTTGGCCGCCTCCAGCCGCGAGCTCATCTGCGTCTCGGCCTGCAGCTCGATGTCGCGCAGCTGCTGGCGCAGGCGCTCCAGGTTCTCGGTCAGGTCGCCCAGCGAGCCCTTGATCTGGCCGACCTCGGACTCGATGCGCGAGCGCGTGATCGACACCTCGCCGGCCTGGTTGACCAGGCGGTCCAGCAGCGGCGCGCGCACGCGCACCGACGACTGCGCAGCCCCCTGGGTCTTGTCGGCCACCACGCGGCTGGTCGGCCCGCCGAGGGCGAAGCGCGACCAGTCGATCGGCGGCAGCGCCTCGGCCGGCGCGGCAGCCGGAGCGGGCGCGGCGGCCTGCTCCGGTGCGGCCGGGGGCTCGTTGGCGGCGCTCACGTCGGTCGGCGCGACCGGCGCGTCCGGCACGGCGAGCAGCACCGGGGCCACGGCCACCGGCGCCGGCGCCGCCGGCGGCTCGGGCAGCGGCTCGGCGGCGAGCGCCGCACCGGCCTCGGCGTAGGCCGCGGCGTCACGCGCCCGCAGCGCCTCGAACACCTGGGCCAGCGCGTCACCGCGCGACTGCAGCTGCTCCACGTCGGCCGCCGGCACCGGCTGCTGCGCGAGCAGCTGCTCGATGCGGGTCTCGAGGCGGTGCGCCATCTCGCCCAGGCGCATCGCGCCGGCCAGGCGGGCACCGCCCTTGAGCGTGTGCAGCGTGCGCATGCAGGCGGCAGCGTGGCTGGCGTCGCCCGGGCGGCGCGCCCAGTCGCGCAGCTGCGCCGACAGCCGGGGCAGCAGGTCCTGCCCCTCTTCCTCGAAGATGGGGAACAGCTCGGCGTCGACCGCATCGACCGCGTCGATGTCTTCGGTGCCCTCGATCGCCGGCTCGACCACGTGGTGCGCGCGCTGCGACAGCTCGGGCGCCTCGGCCAGCGGCTTGAGCTCGGGCTGGCCGAGTGCGTCCAGGCGCGAATCCAGCGCGCCGAAGGCGCTGGTGGCCAGGAAACCCGGGCCGGTGAGCGGCGCCGGCGCGGTCGCCTCGATGTGTTCGGTGCTCTCGGCGGGCGCTTCGGCGGCCGGTTCGTGCGCGGCCCCGAGCGTGATCGTTTCGACGGCCGGCTCGGGCAGCGGCGCGGGCGCGGTGGGTTCGGGCAGCTCGGCCGCGGCGGTGGCCGCCTCCAGGCGGCGCGCCGAATCGATCTCGTGCCCGGCCAGGCGTTGCAGCAGCGCCGGATCGGGCTCCTTCAGGAAGCCGGCGGCGAACTGGTGCAGCAGGCGGCGGATCTCCTCGGCCACCTCGACGAACAGGCGCGCCTCGTCGGGCGTGCCGAAGCCGACCGCCTGTGAGCGCATCTGCGCATGCTCGAGCTGGCGTGCGAGGTTGGACAGGTCGTTGAAGCCGACCGTCGCCGAGCTGCCGGCCAGCGAATGCGCCAGCGCGATCGGCGTCTCGCCGACCGGCCGATGCAGCTCCATGGCCCATTCGGCCAGCTCGGTGGTCAGACGGCGCGACAGCTCGTCGGCCTCGTTGAGGTAGATGTTGAACAGCGGGATGCCGATGCGCAGCGGGCCGACGACCTTGACGTTCTCCTCTTCGGGCGACGCGGCCGGCACCGGTGCGGCCGGCTCGGCCGGTGCGCCGAGGTCCAGCGCCAGGTCGGCCTCCACCACAGGGGTGGGCTGCAGGGCCTCGAACACCGGAGCCTCGGCGGCGGCAGCGTCCAGGTCCAGGTCGATCAGCTCGACCGTCATGTCGGGCACCGGCAGCGCCGCCTCGGGCAGCTCGTGCAGCGGCAGCGGCTGGGTGGCCAGCGGGTCGAACGGGGTCTGCAGCGCGGTGGCCTGCATGTCGAGCACGGCCCCCTCTGGCGCGGCCGGCACGGGCTCGGCGGGCAGCGGTTCGTCGAGCGCCTTCAGGTCGAGGTCGAAGGCCAGCTCGGCCAGTGCCGGCGCCAGCGGGGCGGCCGGGGCGGACAGGTCGCGCAGCTCGAGGTCGGCGGCGCTCGGCAGGTCGGGCGGCAGGCCGATGTTCAGCGGCGGCAGCGGTGGCAGTTCGGCCGCGACGGGCGCCGGGGCGGCCGGGGCCGGTGCGGCGGCCACGGCCGCAGCGGTGGCCGACTGCAGCGGCGGCTCGCCGGCCATCAGGCGCTGCGCGGCGGCCTTGATCGGCGCGGCACTGCGCGCGGCGTCGCGCCGCGCCGCGATGTCCTCGACCCAGCCGGCCAGCTGGCCCAGCACCCATTCGGTGAACTCGAGCAGCGGCTGGTCGGCGCCGCGGTGCTCGGCCAGCTGCGCGTTGTAGAGCTGCTCGCAGGCCCAGGCGGCTTCGCCGAATTCCTTCAGCCCGACCATGCGCGAGCTGCCCTTGAGGGTGTGGAAGGCACGCCGCACGGTGGTCTGCAGCGGCAGGTCGGACGGCGCCTGCGCCAGGTCGGCGCGCGCCGTGCCGGCGTCGCGCAGCACCTCGCGCGCTTCCTCCAGGAAGATCTCGCGCATCTCGTCGTCTTCGGCCAGGCCGGAGTCGACCGCCGGCGCGGGCGCGGCGGCCGCGAGCGGCGGCGGCGGCGGCTCGGGCACGAACTCCATCGGCCGCGACGAGGTGTGCACGAAGTCGACCAGCGCCTCCGAGAGCTCGCCGCGCAACGAGGCGACGAAGTCCGGGTTCTGCTCGACATCGGCCTTCTCGAGTGCCTCGCGCGAGCGCTCGACGGTGGCCAGCAGCGCACCCTGATCCGCGGCCTGGGCCTCGTGCGACAGGCGCTCGAGTTCGCGCGCGACCTCGGCCACCGGCACGTCGCCGCGCGCCGCGGTGAAGGCGAGCTGCTGGGCCTGCTCGATCAGGCGCGGCTCGACCGGCGGCGGCGCCGCGCCGAGCTGGCGTGCGCCGGGGCCGCGGCCCATCACCGGGTCCAGCGTGCCGGTGCGCGGGTCGAACACGAACAGCGACTTGGCCAGCTGCGGCTGCACGCTGAGCATGTCGATCAGGAAGCCGAGCGCGCCCAGGTTGCCGGCAATGCGGTCGAACAGGCCGGTCTGGTCGACACGCTGGGGGTCGAGCTGGGTCTGCACCAGGCCTTCGATCTCGTCGCGCATGCGCAGCAACGCGGCGGTGGCCTGGTCCATGCCCAGCACCGACAGCACACCACGCATCGCGGCAAGCTGGTTCGGCACCGGGATCAGCACCTGGCGGTCGTCCGGGTTGCGGAAGAACTGGTCGATCGCCTTCTCGCTCTCCGACAGCGAGCTGCGCAGCTCCTGCACCACGCTGCCCATGGTCTGGCGGTCACTGACGCGGCGGTACAGCTCCTCCATCCAGGGCTCGAGCGGCTCGGGCGGGCGGCCCTCGCGCACGGCGCCGAGCCGGTCCGCGAGGCGCCTGACGCGCTCGGCCTGCTCGGGGTGGTCGAACTCGGAATCCTCCAGCGCCGCCTCGATGTACAGCAGGCTGGTGGCCACCTCCATGGCCAGCGGGGCCGCCGGCGGCTCGCCGCTGCTCTGGGTCTGCGCCACCGCCATCTGCAGTTCGGCCGCGAAGGCCTCGCCGAGCGGGAACAGCCGCTTGAGCGAATCGCCCACCAGCGAGAACTGCTCGGCCAGTCCGGCCAGGCGATGCAGTTCGCCACCGGCCACGCCGGACCAGGATTCCTTGGCTGCCGCGACGCGCTTGCGCGCCTGCACGATCACCGCCGGGTCGAAACGGCCCAGCGGGCTGACGCTGTAGTCCACCGGCACGTGGTGCGCCAGCCCGTAGGCCTGGCGCACGGCGGCCAGGCGCGGCGCGCCCTTGCCGTCGCCGGGCGAGGCGGCCTGGGCGCAGAAGAACAGCAGGTCCTGAGCGAGGCGTTCGGAGACCTGCGTCTCGCCCTTCTCGAGCGCGCGGTACTGCGCCAGCAGGCGCGAGGCCAGGCGCTTGCTGAACACGTCGAAGGCGAGCAGGTTCTGCGCATTCGCCTCGTAGACCGCCGCCGCCAGCTTCCACAGCGTCGCGACCTCGGTCTCGCGGGCCGCGGCACCGAGCCCGGCGGTCAGCTCGCTCATGCGCGCCGCGGCCACCAGCGGCTGCGGGCTGCGCATCAGGCCGAGCATGTTGGCCTCGAGCGCATGGTGCGTCGCGTCGTCGATCGCACGCGGCTGCACGCCGGTGTCGGCCGGCAGCGCGCGCCAGCGCCAGTCGACGTTCCAGAGATCCGCCGGGTGGATGCGTTCCGCCCCGGCCGCCTCCTGCACCGCGCGGTACTGCGGGAACAGCGCCAGCGCCGAGACCGGCTTGCCGGCCAGCATGCGCGACAGGTAGTCGAGCAGCGCGAACGAGGCGTGCTCGATGGACTCGACCAGCGCCGGCGTCAGCTTGTGCGGCTTGGCGATGATCTTCTGCACCGCCGCCTCGCTGGCGCGCAGCAGCAGCGCCGCCGACTGCAGGCCGACCAGCTCGAGCGCACCCACGCCCTGGTGGATCTGCGTGCGCGCGCTGCGCAGCACGGAGGGATCGACCGAGTCGACGTCCGAGCTGCTGACCGCCTCCGACTCCTTCAGGTAACGGCGCAAGGACTTGTGCGCCGCATCGAGCGAGCGGCGCAGTTCGTCTTGCACCCACGCCAGGGCGCTGAGGTCGTCGGCAGGCCCGCTGCGGGTGGCCGTCGGGGTGGCGGTTCGCGTGTCCATGCGGGGCCCTGGATGGAGGGTCAGAGGAAAGGGGACGTCACTCGATCTTGAAACGCGCGACCGACTGCTTCAGCTCCTCGGCGGTGCGCGACAGCTCGCGCACCATCGCGGCGGTCGAGCGCGTGCCCTCGCCGGTCTGCTCGGTCACGGCGAAGATGTGCTGGATGTTGGCCGCCACCACGTTGGCCGACTGCGCTTCGGACTGCGCCTGCGAGGAGATCTGCGTGATCAGGTCGGCGAGCTGGCGCGAGACGCGGTCGATGTCGTTCAGCGCCGCACCGGCAGCGTCCGACAGGCGGGCGTTCTCGACCACGCCCTGGGTGCTGCGCTCCATGGCGCCCACCGCGTCCTGCGTGTCGGTCTGAATGGTCTTGACCAGCGCCGCGATCTGGCGCGTCGCGTCGCCGGAGCGCTCGGCCAGGCGCTGCACTTCCTCGGCCACCACCGAGAAGCCGCGACCGGCTTCGCCGGCGGAGGCCGCCTGGATGGCGGCGTTCAGCGCCAGCACGTTGGTCTGCTCGGTAATGTCGGAGATCAGCTCGGTGATTTCGCCGATCTCCTGCGACGATTCGCCCAGGCGCTTGATCCGCTTGGAGGTTTCCTGGATCTGGTCGCGCAGCATGTTCATGCCGCCGATGGTGTTCTGCACCGCGCGCAGGCCGGACTCGGCCGCTTCGCGCGACTGGCGCGCCACCTGAGCGGTTTCCTGCGCCTGCGCCGACACGTTGTTGATCCGGGTGGCCATCTGCAGCACCGACTCGCCGGTGTCGCGGATCTCGCGCAGCTGCTCGGTCGAGGCCGCCAGCAGCTCGGTGGACGTGGCCTCGACCTGCTGCGTGGTCTCGGTCACCCGGCCCACCGTGCCCTGCACCTGGGCCACCAGGGTGCGCAGCTCCTCCACCGTGTAGTTCACCGAGTCGGCGATGGCGCCGGTGATGTCCTCGGTCACGGTGGCCTGCTGCGTCAGGTCGCCTTCGGCCACCGTCTGCAGTTCGTTCATCAGCCGCAGAATGGCCGCCTGGTTGGCGTCGTTGACGCGCTTGGCCTCCTGCTCCTGGCGCTCGGCCTCCTGGCGCTGCGCCTCGGCGAGCTGGGCGCGCTGCGCCTGGTCACGCACGTACAGGCGCAGGAAGCCGTAGCCGCCGGCCGCCATCAGCGCGGCGAAGGCGATCAGCGCCAGCAGGCTGCCGGCGCCGAAGCCGGTCTGGCCGGACAGGCCTTCCTGCACCGTCTCCAGCCCTTTGCGCAGCGGCTCGCTGTCCGCGATGATCGCCGCCTGCGCCTCGCGCGCGGACACCAGGCCCTGCAGGTTGCCCAGAATGGCGCCGGCCTGCGTGCGGGTGTCCTCGTACTGCTTGAGCAGCGCGACCAGGCGCTCCTTGGTCTGCGGGTCCTTGGTGCCGGGCAGGCGCAGCTCGGGGTTGCCGTCGGCCAGGCCCTGGGCGATCTCGCGGAACGAGTTCAGGTCCTTGCCGAGCAGGAACACCGCCTCGGGCGACACGCCTTCCATCGTCAGGAATTCGTTGGCCGACTTGCCGATGCGCTGCGTCAGCATCACCAGCTGGCCGACCGCGGAGAGCTCGGCCGGCGAGGCCTCCTGCTGCAGCTTGAGCGAGGAGATGGTCTCGGCGATCTCCAGCAGGTCGGACGACTGGCGGTTGATGGTGCGCAGCGCCTGGCCCACCTGGGTCAGGATCTTCTGCTGGCCGATCACGGTGTTGGCGTTCTTCTCGGCGCGGTCCACCAGCGGCATCAGCGGGTCGAGTGCCGGCTGCACCGACGCCGGCGCGGCGGCGAGCGCCCCTTCGCCGGTCTTCAGGTCGCGCACGGTCTTGACCAGCACGTCGGCGCTCTCGCGCACTTCCGGGAAGGCCTGCGGGCTGCCGATCAGCGCCTGCGAGACCGACTTCGCGAGCCGCTGCGACTGCATCAGCGCCTGGCCGGTGGCACCCACCTGGGCCGCGCCCTTGTTGGCGGACTGCAGCGACAGGATGGTGACGACCACCAGCCCGAGGAAGCCCAGCAGCACCAGGCCGCCGAGGATGCGCTGCTGCTCGCCCAGCGGGCGCTGCCCGATCAGCGGCAGGCCGGAGCCGGCGCCGGCGGCCGCGGCCGCCGAGGCGGCGCGTGCCTCGGTGAACTCGGCCATCTCGGAGGGTGCGGCCTCGGTGATGATCGACGAATCCATCTGCACCGTCTGCTGCAGCGTGGCCGCGTCCATCGCGGCGCTGCCGTCGGGGCCCGGCAGCGGCAGGTCGGGCACCTCGCCGCGCGCGGGGGCATCGTCGAAGCGGCCGTCCTGTTCGAGCGTGTCCTGGTCGGTGGCGCCGTCCTTGCGCCCCAGTCCTTTGATCTTGTTCAGGAAGCTCATGCGAGTTTCTCCGGGTCAATGATGCCGACGGGCATGTGATTCAACCGACGATGCGCAGGAACTGCTCGTCGCCGGCCAGGGCCGCCGGGCTGAGTTCCTGCCAGACGCGGCCGGAGCCGTCGCGCAGGCGCGCGCCGGCGAAGGTGGGTCGGGTCGAGCCGTCGTCCGGCTCGCGCGTGAGTTGCTCTTCGTTGCGCAGGCCGGCGAGGCGGTCCACGAGCAGCACGCAGTTCAGGTCGAGCGACTGGTTGAAGCCGACCAGCTGGCCCTGGCCGGGCGCCGGCGGCGGCGCGTCCGCGCCCTTCAGGCCGAGGAAGCCGGCCAGGTCGACCACGCCGTGCAGGTGGCCGCGCAGGTTGGCCACGCCGAGGAACCAGCGGTGCGTGTGCGGCACGGCCAGCAGCGGCGCGGGCGCGAAGATCTCGCCGGCCTCGCGCAGCGGGAACAGCAGGCCGCGGCCGGCGCATTCGACCGCCAGCCACGAGCTGCCGCGCTGCTGCGTGCGCGCCGCCTGCAGGCGCTCGGCCAGCCGGCTCTGGAGTTCACGCAGGGCTTCCTTCCTGGCCATGTGCTCGCTGCCCGCGCGTCAGTCGAAGGCCTTGATCTTGGAGACCAGCTCGTCGGCGTCGACCGGCTTGACGATGTAGTCGCGCGCGCCCTGCCGCATGCCCCAGACCTTGTCGGTCTCCTGGTTCTTGCTGGTGCACATGATCACCGGCACGTTGGCGAAGCGCGGGTCGCGCGTGATCGCCCGGGTCAGCTGGAAGCCGTTCTGGCCGGGCATCACCACGTCCATCAGGATCAGGTCGGGCTTGTCCTCGCCGAGGCGGCGCATCGCCTCCTCGCCGTTCTCGGCGGTGCGCACCGCGTAGCCGCGCTTGCTCAGCAGCTCCGACAGGTGGTGCAGCTCGGTCTTCGAATCGTCGACCAGCAGGATCTTCTGGATCGCCATGACGGTGTCCTCATCAACCGGCGCCTCCAGGGCGCCTCAGTGCTTTCGAATCGGGGGAACGGCCGGCCTCACGCGGCCCGCCGGTGCTGGGCCACGGCCTGCAGCAGCTGGTCCTTGGTGAAGGGCTTGGTCAGGTAGTCCTCGGAGCCGACCATGCGCCCGCGCGCCTTGTCGAACAGTCCGTCCTTGGACGACAGCATGATCACCGGCACCTCGGCGAAACGCGCGTTGCGCTTGATGATCGCGCAGGTCTGGTAGCCGTCCAGGCGCGGCATCAGGATGTCGCAGAAGATCAGGTCGGGCTCGTTGTCGTTGACCTTGGACAGCGCGTCGAAGCCGTCCTCGGCCAGCAGCACGCTGTGGCCGCCCTGCTTCAGGAAGATCTCGGCGCTGCGGCGGATCGTGTTGCTGTCATCGATGACCAGCACCTTGAGGCCCGCGGTTCCGGCTGGGACTTCGTTGCTCACCGAGCTTTCTCCTCAACGACGCCTGGCACGGCGGCTGTGCGACCGACCCTCGTGGGGTCAGATCTGCACCATCTCGAAGTCTTCCTTGCGAGCGCCGCACTCCGGACAGGTCCAGTTCATCGGTACATCCGCCCAGGCCGTGCCCGGGGCGATCCCGTGCTCCGGATCCCCGGCCGCCTCGTCATAGATCCATCCGCAGATGAGGCACATCCAGGTACGCGGTTCGCTCACGGATTGACTTGGTCATTCACTACAATGGAGCCAGATTGTAGCCACGCACCCTGGCAAAAAACCAAGGATCCGTAGGCACATACGCAACATTCTTCACGTTCGGCTGGAGGTCGGCCGAAGGTCTCTCGGGAGGCCTTTTCCCGGCCCGACCGACCCCGCGCCCATGAGCACTCCCACCCCCACCACCGACGGTGCCGACGAGGCCCTGCAGGAGCAGAGCGCGCCGGCGTGCGTGATGAGCTTCAACGCCAGCGACCCGAGCGGCGCCGGCGGCCTGGCCGGCGACGTGTCGACCATCGCCGCGATGGGGGCGCATGCGCTGCCGATCGTCACCAGCATCGTGATGCGCGACACGGCCGAGGTGTTCGACCACCATGCGCTGGACGCCGACGTGATGGTCGAGCAGGCGCGCAGCGTGCTGGAGGACGTGACCATCGCCGCCTGGAAGGTCGGTTTCCTCGGCTCGGCCGAAGGCGTCGGCGCGGTGGCCGAGATCCTGTCCGACTACCCGGACGTGCCGCTGGTGGCCTACATGCCCAACCTCAGCTGGCTCGAGGAAGACGCCCAGCAGGCTTACCTGGAGGCCTTCCGCGAGCTGGTGCTGCCGCAGACCGAGGTGCTGGTGGGCAGCCACCAGACCTTGACCGACTTCCTGCTGCCCGACTGGGACAGCGAGCGCCCGGCCTCGCCGCGCGAGCTGGCGGTGGCCGCCGGCGAACACGGCACGCGCTTCGTGCTGGTGACGAGCGTGGTGCTGCCCAGCGGCAAGAAGGGCAGCGACCAGTTCCTCGACAATGTGCTCGCCTCGCCACAGGGCGCGATCACGGGCGAGAAGTTCGAGCGCTTCGACGCCGCCTTCGTCGGCGCCGGCGATACCCTGTCGGCGGCGCTGGCGGCGCTGCTGGCCTCGGGCGCCGAACTGCACGCCGCGGTCGGCGAGGCGCTGACCTTCCTCGACGAGGCGCTGGACGCGGGCTTCCGCCCCGGCATGGGCAATGTCGTGCCCGACCGCTTCTTCTGGGCCCTGCCACCCGCCGAGGAGGGCGAGGACGGCGGCGCCACACCGGGCGACGAACCCGCTGCCGACGACCCCCCGAAAGGCCCGCGCCATGTCCACTGATTCCCGCAACGCGCGCCTGTTCGCCCGCGCCCAGCAGGTCATCCCCGGCGGGGTCAACTCGCCGGTGCGCGCCTTCCGTGCCGTCGGCGGCGTGCCGCGCTTCATCGCCCGAGCCGAGGGCGCCTACATGATCGACGCCGACGGCCGGCGCTACATCGACTACATCGGCTCCTGGGGCCCGATGATCCTCGGCCACGGCCACCCGGCGGTGCTCGAGGCGGTGCAGCAGGCGGCGCGCGAGGGCCTGTCGTACGGCGCGCCGACCGAGCGCGAGGTCGAGCTGGCCGAGGCCATCCTGGCGCACGTGCCGAGCATGGAGATGCTGCGCCTGGTGAGCTCCGGCACCGAGGCGGCGATGAGCGCGCTGCGCCTGGCGCGCGGCGCCACCGGCCGCAGCAGGATCATCAAGTTCGAGGGCTGCTACCACGGCCATGCCGACGCGCTGCTGGTCAAGGCCGGCTCGGGGCTGGCGACCTTCGGCCACCCCACTTCCGCCGGCGTGCCGGCCGAGGTGGTGCAGCACACCCTGGTGCTCGAGTACAACAACCTGGCGCAGATCGAGGAGGCCTTCGCGCTGCACGGCCGTGACCTCGCCTGCGTGATGATCGAGCCGATCGCCGGCAACATGAACTTCGTGCGCGCCAGCGTGCCGTTCATGACGCGCCTGCGCGAGCTGTGCACGCAGCACGGCGCGCTGCTGGTGTTCGACGAGGTGATGACGGGCTTCCGTGTCGGGCTGGGCAGTGCCCAGGCGCATTACGCGAAGCTCATCCCCGGGTTCGCGCCCGACATGAGCGTGTTCGGCAAGGTGATCGGCGGCGGCATGCCGCTGGCCGCCTTCGGCGGCAAGCGCGCAGTGATGGAACAGCTCGCGCCGCTCGGGCCGGTCTACCAGGCCGGCACGCTCTCGGGCAACCCGGTGGCCACGGCTTGCGGGCTGGCCACGCTGAAGGAGATCGCGAAACCAGGCTTCTACGAAGCGCTCGCCCAGCGCACCCGCGAGCTGGTCGACGGTCTGGTGGGTGCGGCGAAGGCCGCCGGCGTGCCGATGGTGGGCGACTGCGAAGGCGGCATGTTCGGCTTCTTCTTCGCCGGCGAGCTGCCGCAGAACTACGCCAGCGTGCTGGCCACCGACAAGGAACGCTTCAACCGCTTCTTCCACGCCATGCTGGAGTCCGGCGTGTACTTCGCGCCGGCGCTGTACGAGGCCGGCTTCGTCAGCGCCGCACATGGCGCGGCGGAGATCGGGGCAACGGTCGAGGCCGCCGCCCGCGCGCTGCGCGCCTGATCCGGCCCGATCAGGCCGGCGAGGAACGCAACCCGTAGGTCTTGCCGCCGACGAACAGGTACTCGGCACGCAGCACCGCGTCGCCCTTCTCCTCGGTGAAGGTGAAGCCGAGCAGCGCGACACGATCGCCGTCCTTCAGCTCGGGCACCTGCCACGCCTGCATGCGCGTCAGCGGCGCGAGCTCGATGTGCCAGACCTTGTCGCGGCGCGTCGGCAACCGGGCTGCGGCAAGCAGCTTCGGCCCGTCGACCTGGGCCGACTGCGCCGGCAGCGGCCGCTGAGCGAGGTCGGCGGGAAGCCTGAGGTCGGCCGCCAGTTCGAGGTCGAACTCGACGTGCGGGTTGCGCCAGGCCACCCGGCGCGCCAGGCCCTCGAGGTAGATCGGGCGCCCCTGGTCGAAACTGCTCCAGCCGTGGTGGGCGAAGGCGGCCGACGAGGCCGCGGCGGAGGCGGCGGCAAGGAAGGTTCTGCGCTGCATGGCGGGCTCCGAGGTCGGGCCGGATCAGTAGTAGGCGATCCAGCGGCCGCAGATGATGACGGCGAGCCAAAGCCCCAGCGAGACCAAGGTCTGCGCCCGCGCGGTGCGGTCGAGCTTGTCGAGGCTGCCGCGTGCGTGGAACCCCGCGGCATTCAGGCCGGCGAACATCAGCAGCACCATCTTGGTGACGAACACGCGGTTGGCCAGCAGTTCGCCGGCCTGGCTGACGAACATCATCAGCCCGGTGGCGCCAGCCAGGCCGAAGCCGGCCAGCGAGACCGTGAGCCCGAGCCGCGCCAGCGCCGGCATGGCCAGCGTGGCGCCCAGGCCCCAGACCCGCAGCTCGACCAGCACCAGGCTGCCCAGCATCAGCGCGATGCCGACGATGTGCGCCGCCTCGAGCGCCGGGTAGAGCCAGGGGTGCGTCGCGATCCAGGCGAAGGCGGTGAAGTCGTCACGCGGCATGCCCCTCACCTTAGCAGGGCGCCGGCGGCGGGGGCGTTCTTAGAATCGGCCGCATGCACATCCACATCCTCGGCATCTGCGGCACCTTCATGGGCGGCCTCGCGGCGCTGGCCCGCGAGGGCGGCCACCGGGTGACCGGCTGCGACGCGAACGTCTACCCGCCGATGAGCGACCAGCTGCGCGCGCTGGACATCGAGCTGATCGAGGGCTGGGACGCCGCACAGCTGGCGCTGAAGCCGGACCTGTTCGTGGTCGGCAACGTGGTCAGCCGCGGCAACGCGCTGATGGAGGCCATCCTGAACGCCGGGCTGCCCTACACCAGCGGCCCGCAGTGGCTGGCCGAGCATGTGCTGCAGGGCCGCCACGTGCTGGCGGTGGCGGGCACGCACGGCAAGACGACCACCACCTCGATGCTCGCCTGGGTGCTCGAGCAGGCGGGGCTGCAGCCGGGCTTCCTGGTCGGCGGCGTGCCGCTGAACTTCGGCGTCTCGGCGCGGCTGGGCGCGGGCAAGACGTTCGTGATCGAGGCCGACGAGTACGACACCGCGTTCTTCGACAAGCGCAGCAAGTTCGTGCACTACCGGCCGCGCACCGCGATCCTGAACAACCTCGAGCTCGATCACGCCGACATCTTCGAGAACCTGGCGGCCATCGAGCGCCAGTTCCACCACCTGGTGCGCACCGTGCCCGGGCAGGGCCGGCTGGTGGTCAACGCACGCGAGGAGGCGCTGCAGCGCGTGCTGGCGATGGGCTGCTGGAGCGAGGTGGTGCGCTTCGGCGCGCGCAAGGAGGAGCCGGGCGCGTTGCGCGCACGCGGCGAGCCGCACGCCTTCGACGTGCTGCGCGGCAGCCTGAAGGTGGCGCGCGTGGACTGGTCGCTGCTGGGCGAGCACAACCAGCTCAACGCGCTGGCGACCATCGCCGCGGCCGAGCATGCCGGCGTCGCTCCCGAGGTTTCGGCGCGCGCGCTCGCGGGCTTCGAGAACGTGCGGCGCCGGCTCGAGCTGCGCGGCGAGGCGGGCGGGGTGAAGGTCTACGATGACTTCGCGCACCACCCCACCGCGATGCGCACCACCATCAACGGCCTGCGCCGCAAGGTCGGCACGCAGCGCATCCTGGCGGTGTTCGAGCCGCGCTCGAACACGATGAAGCTGGGCACGATGAAGGCGCAGCTGCCCTGGTCGCTCGAGGAGGCCGACCTCGCCTTCTGCCACAGCGGCGGGCTGACCTGGAGCGCCGAGGAGGCGCTCGCGCCGATGGGCCGGCTCGCGGTGGTGTGCGACGGCATCGACAAGCTGGTCGAGCGCGTCGTCGCCGCGGCCCGCCCGGGCGACCATGTGCTGTGCATGAGCAACGGCGGCTTCGGCGGCATCCACGCCAAGCTGCTGGAGGCGCTCGCACGCGCGCCGCGTTAGCCCGCGGTCAGACCCCGAGCGACACGCCGGTGTCGCGCGCCGCCTGCAGCAGCGGGTGGTCGGCCGGCACGTGGCGGTTGCGCCCGGCCACCTCGGCCAGCGGCACGCTGGCCATCTCGTTGCCGCGCAGCACCACCATGCGGTTGAACTCGCCGCGCTGGATCAGCTGCGCCGCCGCGTGGCCGTAGCGTGTGGCCAGCACGCGGTCGAACGGCGTCGGCGCGCCGCCGCGCTGCACGTGGCCGAGGATGGTGGTGCGCACCTCGCAGTCCAGGTGCGGCTGCAGCTGATGGCGCAGCAGGTTGCCGACGCCGCCGAGCCGGATCGGGTCGGGCGAGGTCTCGATGCGCTCCTGCACCGTCAGGCCACCGCCCTCGGCGGTCGCCCCCTCGGCCAGCGCGATGACGGTGAAGCGCTGGCGCTGCTCGCGCTCGCGGCAGACCTCGATCACCTTGTCGAGCCGGTACGGGATCTCGGGAATCAGGATCACGTCGGCCCCGCCGGCGAGGCCGGCCTCGAGCGCGATCCAGCCGGCGTAGCGCCCCATGGTCTCGAGGATCATCACGCGGCCGTGGCTCTGGCCGGTGGTGGTCAGCCGGTCGAGCGCGTCGGTGACGATCGCCACCGCGGTGTCGAAGCCGAAGCAGCGGTCGGTGTGCTCGAGGTCGTTGTCGATGGTCTTCGGGCAGCCCACCACCGGCAGGCCCTTCAGGCTGATGCGGTGTGCGATGTCCATGCTGCCGTCGCCGCCGATCACCACCAGCGCGTCCAGCCCGAGCTCGCGCGCATAGGCGATCACGCCGTCGGACACATCCGCCCCGCCGGCACCGAAGTAGGCAAACGGGTCGGCGCGGTTGTGCGTGCCCAGCACCGTGCCGCCGGTGGCGATCAGCCCGGCCACGGCGCGCAGATCCAGCGGCCGCACGCGGCGCTGGATCAGGCCGAGGAAACCCTGCTCGATGCCGATCACCTCGGCGCCGAGCTGGCGCACGAGCGACTTCACCACCGCCCGGATCACCGCGTTCAGGCCGGGGCAGTCGCCCCCGCCGGTCAGGACGCCGACACGCATGCCTCGTCTCCTCGTTCGTTGTCAGGCCCAGTGTAGGGTCGCCCGATAGACTCCCGTCCTTGATGCCGCGCAAGCCACCGACCCACCTCCTCTACCTGCACGGTTTCCGCTCGTCGCCGCGCTCGGCCAAGGCGCAGCGCCTCGCGCAGTGGGTGGCCGCGCACCGGCCCGATCTGCACTGGTGCTGCCCGCAGCTGCCGCCCTCGCCGCGCGAGGCCGTCGCGCTGGCCGAGCGCGAGATCGCCGGCTGGCCGCGCGACACGATGGCCGTGATCGGCAGCTCGCTGGGCGGCTTCTACGCCACCGTGCTGGCCGAACGCCACGGCTGCCCGGCCGTGCTGCTGAACCCGGCGGTGGACCCGGCGCGCGACCTGAGCGCCCATGTCGGCGAGCAGACGGCGTTCCACGACCCGGCCGAGCGCTTCTTCTTCCGCCCCGAGTTCGTCGACGAGCTGCGCGCGCTGACACCGACGGCCCTCACGCGGCCGCAGCGCTACTTTGCCGTCGTCGCCAAGGGCGACGAGCTGCTCGACTGGCGCGAGATGGCCGCACGTTATGCCGGCGGCCGCGTCAAGCTGCTCGAAGGCAGCGACCACGGGCTGTCGGATTTCGACGAGCATCTCCCCGACATCCTCCACTTCCTGCAACTCACCCCGCAGTGCATCGAATGAAGCTGAAAGACAAGGTCTGCATCGTCACCGGCGCGGCACAGGGCATCGGCCTGGCCACTGCGCTGAAGTTCGCCAGCGAGGGCGCCGCCGTCGCGGTGTGCGACATGCGCGACGGCCCGGTACGCGAGGCGGTGGCCCAGTGCCGCGAGCGCGGCGCGCGTGCCGAGGGCTACGTGGTCAACGTGACCGACCGCGGCGCGGTCGACACCATGGTGGCGGCGGTGCACCGCGCCTTCGGCCGCATCGACGTGCTGGTCAACAACGCCGGCATCACGAAGGACGCGCGGCTGCAGAAGATGACGCTGGAGCAGTTCGACGCGGTCATCGACGTCAACCTGCGCGGCGTGTTCCATGCCTCGCAGGCGGTGGCCGACATCATGGTGGCGCAGGGCGGCGGCGCGATCCTCAACGCCAGCTCGGTGGTGGGCATCTACGGCAACTTCGGCCAGACCAACTACGCGGCCAGCAAGTTCGGCGTGATCGGCTTCACCAAGACCTGGAGCCGCGAGCTCGGGCCCAAGGGCGTGCGGGTCAACGCGGTGGCGCCGGGTTTCATCGAGACGCCGATCCTGACGACCATCCCCGACAAGGTGCTCGACCAGATGCGCGACCAGGTGCCGCTCAAGCGCCTGGGCCGGCCGGAGGAGATCGCCAACGTCTACGCCTTCCTGGCCTCGGACGAGGCCAGCTACGTGAACGGCGCGGTGATCGAGGTCTCGGGCGGGATGACCGTCTGATCAGTCCGCCGGCCGGCCCCAGGTGACGATGGTCCAGACCACCCGGCCCCAGACCTCGATGTTGAACCAGGCCAGCGCGACCAGGATGGTGTACTGGCGCATCCGGCCGCCGAGCTCCTTCAGGCGGTCGTCGTCGCGCAGCACGTAGAGCAGGAACGAGAGCAGCCAGAGGCCGGCGAAGACGCCGCCGATCACGCCCATGATCCAGCGGAACACGGTCATGGTGCCATCCTCACAGCAGCATGGCCGCGCGCTCGAGCAGTAGCACGGCGAAGAAGCCGAGCGCGGCGATCACGGTCCACTTGACGATGCGGATGCCCAGCACGCGCCAGCGCGGCTGGCCGGTGCCGACGTACATCGCGAAGCACAGCAGCCCCGCCACCAGCAGCAGCAGGACGATCAGTCGGAAGATCAGCATCTCTTGCGGTCATCACCAGGCGGGAGCGAGTTCCGCCAGACCGCGCGGGGCTCTCGACGCATCGTCGAAGGTCACGAGTTCCCAGGCTTGCGGGTCGGCCATCAGCTTGCGCAGCAGCTTGTTGTTCAGCGCGTGGCCGGAGCGGAAGGCGCTGTAGGCGGCCAGCAGCGGGTGGCCGGCCATCGCCATGTCGCCGATCGCGTCGAGGATCTTGTGCTTGACGAACTCGTCGTCGTAGCGCAGGCCTTCGGCATTCAGCACCTTGCGCTCGTCGACCACGATCACGTTGTCCATGCTGCCGCCGCGCCCCAGGCCACGGGCGCGCATCATGTCCACGTCCTTCGTGAAGCCGAAGGTGCGCGCGCGGGCGATCTCGCGCTTGTACTGGCCCGAGCCCATGTCGAACTCGACGCGCTGGCCGGTCTGGTCGACCGCGGGGTGGTCGAAGTCGATCTCGAAGGCGAGCTTGTAGCCCTCGAAGGGCTCGAGCTTTGCCCACATCAGGCGCGCGCCCTCGCCCTCGCGGATCTCGACCGGCTTCTTCACCCGGATGAAGCGCTTGGGCGCGTCCTGCAGCGCGATGCCGGCGCTCTGCAGCAGGTAGACGAAGCTGGCCGCCGAGCCGTCGAGGATGGGCACCTCCTCGGCGGTGATGTCGACGATCAGGTTGTCGAGCCCGAGACCGGCGCAGGCCGACAGCAGGTGCTCGACCGTCTGCACCTTCGGGCCGCCCGGGTCCCCGCCCGGCGAGAGCGTGGTGGCCATGCGCGTGTCGCTCACCACCTCGGGCGTGACCGTGATCGCCACCGGCTGCGGCAGGTCGACACGCCGGAACACGATGCCGTGGTCCGGCGGCGCGGGGCGCAGCGTCATCTCGACCCGCTGCCCGCCGTGCACGCCCACACCGACGGCGCGGGTCATCGATTGCAGGGTGCGCTGCTGGAGCATGGCCACGATTGTCCCCGATCCGGCGCCGCTCGCGCAGCCGCGCTTAGACAGCCCAGTCGAGCGATCACCGCGGATCCGGCTCCGCCGGTCCGCCGGTGATGCCCCCTCGAGGGGGAGCGCCGTCAGGCGCTCCGGGGGTGGGCCCTTCAGTCAGCCTGCTTGCGCAGGAACGCCGGGATCTCGATCTCGTCCATGCCGTTGCTGGCCAGCGCGTCGACCTTGGCCGCCGCGGTGCGGCCGTTGCGCCACACGCTGGGCGTGGACAGCGCGCTGTAGTCGTGCGCCGGCGGCGTGGTCTGCACCGGCGTGGTCAGCACCGGGATGTTGTCGGTGCCGGTGCGCTGCATGGTCGCCGGCTGGCTGTGCACGACCTGGATCGGCGCCTGCTGGGCGCGCCGCACCGGGCTCAGGCCGGTGGCGATCACCGTCACGCGCAGCTGGTCGCCCAGGCTGTCGTCGTAGGCGGTGCCGTAGATCACGTGCGCGTCGTCGGCGGCGTAGCGGCGGATGCAGTTCATCGCGTTGCGGCTCTCGCTGAGCTTGAAGCTGCTGCGCGCCGCGGCGATCAGCACCAGCACGCCGCGCGCACCGGACAGGTCGATGCCCTCCAGCAGCGGGCAGGCCACGGCGGCCTCGGCGGCCTTGTGGGCGCGGTCCGGGCCGGTGGCGCTGGCGGTACCCATCATCGCCTTGCCGGGCTCGCTCATCACCGTCTTCACGTCCTCGAAGTCGACGTTCACGAGGCCGGGAATGTGGATGATGTCGCTGATGCCGCCGACCGCGTTCTTCAGCACGTCGTTGGCGTGCGCGAAGGCCTGGTCCTGCGTGACGTCGTCGCCCAGCACCTCGAGCAGCTTGTCGTTCAGGATCACGATCAGCGAGTCGACGTTGGCCTCCAGCTCGGCCACGCCGGCGTCGGCCGCCTTCATGCGGCGGTTGCCCTCGAAGTCGAACGGCTTGGTGACCACGCCGACCGTCAGGATGCCCATCTCCTTGGCCACGCGCGCGATCACCGGCGCCGCACCGGTGCCCGTGCCGCCGCCCATGCCCGCGGTGATGAACAGCATGTTCGCGCCGTCGATCGACTGGCGGATCCGATCGACCGCCTCCTCGGCCGCGTTCTTGCCGGCCTCGGGCTTGGCGCCGGCGCCCAGGCCGGTGGTGCCGAGCTGGATCAGCTGGCTGGCCGCCGAACGGTTGAGCGCCTGGGCGTCGGTGTTCGCGCAGATGAACTCCACGCCCTGCACGCCCTGGTTGATCATGTGCTCGACGGCGTTGCCGCCGCCGCCGCCGACGCCGATGACCTTGATCTTCGTGCCGAGGTCGAATTCTTCGATCATTTCGATGGGCATGGTGGTGCTCCGTTCCTGTGTCGCAGTTGCCGTGATGGGTTGAAAGCGTCGCGAGACGCTGCGTTGTTTCATCGGGCCCGGGTCGAGCCGGGTCTTGTGGGTCAGCGGAGGATCGTGGTTGTTCATCGTGTCCTCCTTGTCAAAAGTTGCCGAGGAACCAGTCCTTGGCGCGGCCGAACAGCGTCTTCACCGAACCGGCCTGTTGCGCGGCACGCTGCCCGCGCGTGCGCGCCAGGCGCGCCTCCTCGAGCAGGCCCATGACGGTGGCCGAACGCGGGTTGGCGACCATGTCCGACAGCGGGCCGTGGTAGGTGGGGATGCCCTTGCGCACCGGCTTGAGGAAGATGTCCTCGCCGAGTTCGACCATGCCGGGCATCACCGCCGCGCCGCCGGTGATCACGATGCCGGAGGAGAGCAGCTCCTCGCAGCCGCTCTCGCGGATCACCTGGTGCACCAGCGAGTAGATCTCCTCGACGCGCGGCTCGATCACGCCGGCCAGCGCCTGGCGCGAGAGCATGCGCGGCGCACGGTCGCCCAGGCCCGGCACCTCCAGGTTCTCGGCCGGGTCGGCCAGCAGCTGCTTGGCCACGCCATACTCGACCTTGATCTCCTCGGCGTCCTTGGTCGGCGTGCGCAGCGCCATCGCGATGTCGCTCGTGATCAGGTCGCCGGCGATCGGGATCACCGCCGTGTGGCGGATCGAGCCGTCGGTGAAGATCGCCACGTCGGTGGTGCCGGCGCCGATGTCCACCAGCGCCACGCCGAGGTCCTTCTCGTCCTCGGTCAGCACCGCATGGCTGCTGGCGCTCGGGTTCAGCACCAGCTGCTCCACCTCGAGCCCGCAGCGCCGCACGCACTTGACGATGTTCTCGGCCGCGCTGCCCGCGCCGGTGACGATGTGCACCTTCACCTCGAGCCGGCCGCCGCTCATGCCGATCGGCTCCTTGACCTCGTGGCCGTCGATCACGAACTCCTGCGCCTGCACCAGCAGCAGGCGCTGGTCGTTCGGGATGTTGATCGCCTTGGCGGTCTCGACGACGCGTGCCACGTCCACCGGCGTGACCTCCTTGTCGCGCACGATCACCATGCCGGTGGAGTTCTGGCCGCGGATGTGGCTGCCGGTGATGCCGGTGTAGACGCGCGTGATCTTGCAGTCGGCCATCATCTCGGCCTCCTTCAAGGCCTGCTGGATGGACTGCACCGTCGCGTCGATGTTGACCACCACGCCGCGCTTCAGGCCATGCGTGGGCGCGATGCCCAGGCCGGCGACGCGCAGCTCGCCGTCGGCCTGCACCTCGGCCACCACCGCCATCACCTTGGCCGTGCCGATGTCCAGGCCGACCACCAGATCCTTGTATTCCTTGGGCATTCTTTATTTCCCTCCCGCCGCGGCCGGCACGGTCGTCGAGATGCCCTTCAGGCGCACCGCGTAGCCGTCGTTGTGGCGCAGGTCGGCGTACACCAGCGGGCGCTGCTGGTGCTGCGCGATCACCTGCGGCAGCGTGGCAACGAAACGCCGCACGCGTTCGACGATCTCGTCGTCGTTGCCGCGGCCGATCTCGATCTCGGCGCCGTCGTCCAGTTCGGCGCGCAGCGAGGCACGCCCGGACATCTCGA
This sequence comes from Piscinibacter defluvii, assembly GCF_004011805.1. Classification (GTDB taxonomy): domain Bacteria; phylum Pseudomonadota; class Gammaproteobacteria; order Burkholderiales; family Burkholderiaceae_C; genus Piscinibacter; species Piscinibacter defluvii. The sequence continues at coordinate 234,917 of NZ_ML137199.1, read as the reverse complement.
GCCGCTCGATGCGCATGTCCAGCGGCGCGACCACCGGCTGCAGCCGCTGCACCAGCATCAGCAGGCGCGCCGAGCTGCCCTCGGGGCCCTGCAGCGTGGGCAGCGACTCGTCCTCCACGTCGCCCGGGTTGGCCTGGAACACCTCGCCGAAGGTGTTGACCAGCTTCTCGGCGCCGTTCTCGGTCTCCCAGAAGGCGGCGGCGTGGTGCTCCTCGAGCTGCACGTGCAGCCGGTTCGGCCAGACGCGCCGCACCACCGCCTGGCGCACCCAGGGCACGGCCTCGAAGGCCCGCTTCGCGCGCGCCAGGTCCAGGCTGAAGAAATGGCCGGCCAGGTGCGGCGCGGCGTTGGCGCGGATGGTCGACACGCTGTTGCGCGTGATCTCGCCCTCGATGCGGATCGACTGGAGCGCGAACGGCGGCTGCTTCGCCACCCACAGCAGCAGTGCCGCAGCGAGCGCGGCCGAGCCGATGAAGGCGAGCAGCAGCGCGGTCGCGTTCATCAGCCGGACGTCGCCGGGCAGCGTGGGTTGAAGGGCGTCGGCGGCCATGGGCTCAGAAGCTGTGAAAGAACCCAACGCGCCCGCGCCGGGGTGGCCAAGGGCCTTGGGCAAGGCGCGCCGCGCCGCCCAGACTGGCCGTCTGGGCCAGCGGCGCAACGCGGCCCAAGGCCCTTGGGTACCCCGGCCCGAAGGGTGAGCCCCGGGAACGGGCCCACTGCGCGTTGCAAATGCTCGACGTGCCACCCGGCACGTCTGTGCTTTGCGCCTTCATTGGGCCCGTTCCCGGGGCCCACGCGGGTGCGTTGGGTTCTTTCACAGCTTCTCAATGATCGAGGGCCGCGTGGGCCAGCAGGTGCAGGCACAGCTGCTCGTAGCTCATGCCGGCCGCCCTGGCCGACATCGGCACCAGCGAGTGGCCGGTCATGCCGGGGCTGGTGTTCATCTCGAGCAGGAAGGGCTTGCCGTCGCTGGCGCGCAGCATCAGGTCGGCCCGGCCCCAGCCGCGGCAGCCCAGCGTGCGGTAGGCGCGCACGACCAGGTCCTGGATCTGCGCCTCGAGCGCGGCCGGCAGGCCCGAGGGAACGAGGTACTGGGTGACGTCGGTGAAGTACTTGTTCTGGTAGTCGTAGGCGCCCTCGGGCGCGACGATCTTGATCACCGGCAGCGCACGCGCCGAGTCGCCCTCGCCCAGCACCGGGCAGGTCAGCTCGTCGCCTTCGATGAACTCCTCGCACAGCACCTCGGTGTCGTACTGCGCGGCCAGCGCCACGGCATCCTGCATCTGCGAGTAACCCGCCACCTTGGTGACGCCGATCGACGAGCCCTCGTGCGGCGGCTTGACGATCAGCGGCAGGCCGAGCTCGTCGGGAATCGCCACCACGCGCTCGCGCACCAGCTGGTCGCGCCGCAGCGTGACGTAACGCGGCGTCGGCAGCCCCTCGGCGAGCCAGACACGCTTGGTCATCACCTTGTCCATGGCGATCGCCGAGGCCATCACGCCCGAGCCGGTGTAGGGAATGCGCAGCAGCTCGAGCGCGCCCTGCACCGTGCCGTCCTCGCCGTGGCGGCCGTGCAGCGCGATGAAGCAGCGTGCGAAGCCCTCCTTCTTCAGCTCGACCAGTTCGCGCTGGCTCGGGTCGAAGGCGTGTGCGTCCACGCCCTGCGACTGCAGCGCGGCCAGCACGCCGCCGCCGGACATCAGCGACACCTCGCGTTCGGCCGAATCGCCGCCCATCAGCACGGCAACCTTGCCCAGGGCCTTGACATCGATGCTCATGAACGATCCTTCAGCAGCTCGGCGACCTGCGCCGGCACGTTGCCGATCGACCCCGCGCCCATCGCGATCACCACGTCGCCTCCCTTGGCCTGCTCGGCGATGGTCTGCGGCATCGCGGCGATGTCGTCGACGAACACCGGGTCCACCTTGCCGGCCACGCGCAAGGCACGCGCCAGCGAACGGCCGTCGGCGGCGACGATGGGCGACTCGCCGGCCGCGTAGACCTCGGCCAGCAGCACCGCGTCGGCCGTGCCCATCACCTTGACGAAGTCCTCGAAGCAGTCGCGCGTGCGGGTGTAGCGGTGCGGCTGGAAGGCCAGCACCAGGCGCCGGCCCGGGTAGGCGCCGCGCGCGGCGGCGATCACCGCGGCCATCTCCACCGGGTGGTGGCCGTAGTCGTCGATCAGCGTGAAGCGCCCGCCGTCGGCCGCGGGCTGCTCGCCGTAGTGCTGGAAGCGCCGGCCGACGCCGCGGAACTCGGCCAGCGCCTTGACCACCGGCGCGTCGGGCAGCTCCAGCTCGGTGGCCACGGCGATCGTCGCCAGCGCGTTGAGCACGTTGTGCGTGCCCGGCAGGTTCAGCGTGACCGAGAGGTCCGGCATCGCCACGCCGTTGCGGCGCTGCACGGTGAAGCACATCGTGCCGCCCTCGCGCGCCTCGATGTCCACCGCGCGCACCATCGCGTCGGCGCCCAGGCCGTAGCTGACCAGCGGGCGCGAGATCATCGGCATGATCGAGCGCACGCCGGCGTCGTCGGCACACAGGATGGCCGCGCCGTAGAACGGCATGCGGTGGATGAAGTCGACGAAGGCCTGCTTCAGCTTCGCGAAGTCGTGGCCGTAGGTGTCCATGTGGTCGGCGTCGATGTTGGTGACGACGGCCATCACGGGCATCAGGTTCAGGAACGAGGCGTCCGACTCGTCGGCCTCGACGACGATGTACTCGCCCGATCCCAGGCGCGAGTTGGCGCCGGCGGCGTTCAGCTTGCCGCCGATCACGAAGGTCGGATCGACGCCGGCCTCGGCCAGCACGCTGGTGACCAGCGAGGTGGTGGTGGTCTTGCCGTGCGTGCCGGCGATCGCGATGCCCTTCCTCAGCCGCATCAGCTCGGCCAGCATCACGGCGCGCGGCACCACCGGGATGCGCATCGCACGCGCCGCGATCACCTCGGGGTTGTCGCCCTTCACCGCGGTGGAGGTGACCACGGCCTCGGCGCCGGCGATGTGGGCCGCGTCGTGGCCGATCGCCACGCGGATGCCCAGCGCGGCCAGGCGGCGCGTGACGCTGCCGTCGGCCTGGTCCGAGCCGGACACGGTGTAGCCCAGGTTGTGCAGGATCTCGGCGATGCCGCTCATGCCGGCGCCGCCGATGCCCACGAAATGGATGTGCTTGACGGCGTGTTTCATGCCGGCACCAGCCCTTCGATCTGATCAGCGACACGCGCCGCGGCCCTGGGCTTCGCGAGCGCGCGCGCCCTGGTGGCCATCGCCAGCAGCGAGTCCCGCGTCAGGCCCTTCAGCAGCTCGGCCAGGCGCTGCGGAGAAAGCTCCCCCTGCGGCAGGTGCATGCCGGCGCCATGCGCGGCCAGCCATTGCGCGTTGTCGCGCTGGTGCGAAGTCGTGCTGACGATCAGCGGCACCAGCACCGCGGCCACGCCGGCGGCGCACAGCTCGCTGACCGTCACCGCGCCGGCGCGGCAGATCATCAGGTCGCAGTCGGCCAGGCGCTGCGCCATGTCGTCAAGGAAGGGCAGCAGCTCGGCCTGTACCTGCTGCTGCGCATAGGCCGCCTGCACGGCTTCGAGGTTCGCGGCGCCGGTCTGGTGCGTCACCTGCGGCCGCTGCGCGGCATCGAGCATCGCCAGGGCCTGCGGCACGGTCTCGTTGAGCACACGCGCGCCCAGGCTGCCGCCCACCACCAGCACGCGCAACGGGCCGCCGCGGCCGGCGAATCGCTGCGCCGGCTCGGGCAGGGCCTCGATCTCGGCGCGCACCGGGTTGCCGGTGACGACCGCGTTCTTCACCGTCGTCGCCGCGTCGCCCTCGAAACCGAAGGCCACGCGGTCGGCCACCGGCAGCAAGGCGCGGTTGCTCATCAGCAGCGCCGCGTCGGCATTCACCAGCACCAGCGGCTTGCCGAGCAGCGACGCCATCATGCCGCCAGGAAAGCACACGTAGCCGCCCATGCCCAGCACGGCACTCGCGCGGCGCGCGCGCAGGATGCGCAGGCAGGACCAGAACGCCGCCAGCAGGCGCAACCCGCCGGTCAGGGTGTGCATCGGTCCCTTGCCACGCAGACCGCTGAAGGTGATGGTGTCCATCGGGATGCCCGTGGGCGGGACGAGCCGGTTCTCCATCCCGTGCGTGGTGCCGAGCCAGCTCACCGTCCAGCCGCGCGCGAGCATCTCGCGCGCGACCGCGAGGCCCGGGATCACATGCCCGCCGGTGCCCGCAGCCATGACGACGAGATGGCGGCTCACGGGCGCCCTCCCCGCATCATCTGGCGGTTCTCGACGTCGATCCGGACCACGATGGCGAGCGCGACGAGGTTCATCACGATCGCCGAGCCGCCGTAGCTCATCAGCGGCAGGGTCAGGCCCTTGGTCGGCAGCACACCCAGGTTCACGCCCATGTTGATGAAGGCCTGGCCGCCGAACCAGATGCCGATGCCTTGCGCGTACAGGCCGGCGAACACGCGGTCCAGCGCGATCGACTGGCGGCCGATGTGGAAGATGCGCCGCGTCAGCCAGAAGAACGCGACGATCACCGCGGCCACGCCGACGAAGCCCAGTTCCTCGCCGATCACCGCGAGCAGGAAGTCGGTGTGCGCCTCGGGCAGGTAGTGCAGCTTCTCGACACTCGAGCCCAGGCCCTGGCCGAAGATCTCGCCGCGGCCGAAGGCGATCAGCGAATGGGTCAGCTGGTAGGCCTTGCCGAGCGCGTACTCCGGGTCCCAGGGGTCGAGGTAGGCGAAGATGCGCATGCGCTTCTCGGGGCTCGAGGCGATCACCGCGACGAAGGCGCCCACCAGCATCAGGCCGCTGGCGAAGAACATCTTGCCGTTCACGCCGCCGAGGAACAGGATGCCCATGGAGATGAGCGCCACCACCATGAAGGCGCCCATGTCGGGCTCGCGCAGCAGCAGCACGCCGGTGAAGCCCAGCGCCACCGCCATCGGCCACACGGCACGGAAGAAGTTCTCCTTCACGTCCATCTTGCGCGTCATGTAGCTGGCCGCGTACATCGCCATCGCGAGCTTGGCGAGTTCGCTCGGCTGGAAGTTCATCACGCCCAGCGGGATCCAGCGCCGCGAGTTGTTCACCACCTTGCCGATGAAGGGCAGCAGCACCAGCACCAGCAGCACCAGCGCGGCGACGAAGAGGTACGGCGCGGCCTTCTCCCAGAACGCGACCGGCACCTGCACCAGCACCAGCGCCGCCAGCACGGCCAGGCCGATCTGGATCGCGTGGCGCAGCAGGAAATGCGTGGAGCGGTAGTTCTCGAACTTCGGGCTGTCCGGCAGCGCCACCGAGGCGCTGTAGACCATCACCATGCCCAGCGCGAGCAGGCCCACCACGACCCAGACCAGCGCCTGGTCGAAGCCGGCCAGGCGCGCCGGCTTCGCGCTGCCGACGTGGATCCAGTCGCGCACCGGGATGGTCGTGCCGCGCTCGTCGGCGCGGCGCGCGCGCCAGGCCGCGAGCTTGGCGCGCCAGCCGAGGATCGGGAGCCGGGAGGCCAGCGCCATCAGACAACCTCCCCGCGCTCGGCCGCCAGCGCGCGCACCGCGGCGACGAACACCTCGGCGCGGTGCGCGTAGTTGCGGAACATGTCCAGGCTCGCGCAGGCCGGGCTGAGCAGCACCGAGTCGCCCGGCTGCGCCTGCGCGAAGCACCAGCGCACCGCGGCCTCGAGCGTGTCGTGGCGCTGCAGCGGCACGCCGGTGGCGGCCAGTGCCTGCTCGATGCGCCCGGCGTCGCGCCCGAGCGTGGCCACCGCACGCGCATGGCGCGCGATCGGCGCGGCCAGCGGCGCGAAGTCCTGGCCCTTGCCGTCACCGCCGAGGATGACGATCAACTTGGCCGGCGCGCGGTCGGCCCCCAGGCCGTCCAGCGCGGCGACCGTCGCGCCGACGTTGGTGCCCTTGCTGTCGTCGTAGGCCTCGACCTGGTCGACGCTGGCGACGAATTCGACCCGGTGCGGCTCGCCGGCGTACTCGCGCAGGCCGTGCAGCATCGGCGCGAGCGGGCAGCCGATGGCCGTGGCCAGCGCCAGCGCGGCCAGCGCGTTGGCGGCGTTGTGGCGGCCGCGCACGCGCAGCGCGTCGGCCGGCATCAGGCGCTGCAGGTGGAGCTCCTCGGGCTCGTCCTTGGCGCGCCTGTGCGTCTCGTCGGCCGCGTGGGCGCGCACCAGCCAGGCCATGCCGTTCTCGGTGACGAGGCCGAAGTCGCCCGGGCGTGTCGGCGCGTCGAGGCCGAAGCGCACCACGGTGCGTTCGATCGGCTTCGCGTGCCGGCCCTTGGGAATCACCGGTGCGGGGACCATCTTCTCGACGGCCGGGTCGTCGCGGTTGATCACCATCACCGCGTTCTTGCCGAACACGCGCGCCTTGGCCGCGGCGTAGGCGGCCATCGAGCCGTGCCAGTCGAGGTGATCCTCGGTGAGGTTGAGCACCGTGGCGGCGTCGGGTTCGAAGCCCAGGGCGCCGTCGAGCTGGAAGCTGCTCAGTTCGAGCACCCACACCTCCGGCAGCGCGTTGCCGGCGTCGTCGAGGCGGTCGGCCAGCGTCTGCAGCATCGTCGGGCCGATGTTGCCGGCCATCGCGACGCTGCGGCCCGCGCGCTCGACCAGCCCCTTCGTCATCGCGGTGGTGGTGGTCTTGCCGTTGGTGCCGGTGATGGCGAGCAGCTTCGGTGCGTAGCCGCGCTCCGCCTTCAGGTCGGCCAGCGCACGCGCGAACAGTTCCAGCTCGCCTTGCACCAGCACGCCGGTCTCGGCGGCGCGCGCCAGCGGCGCGGCAATGCGCGCGTCGCCGGGCGCGAGGCCGGGGCTCTTGAGCACCAGGCGCACGCCGGCGAAGGCCGCGTCGGACAGCTCGCCGCGCAGGCGCTGCGCCGCGGGCAGCTGCTCGGCCAGCGCGCTGTCGTGCGGCGCGCTCTCGCGCGAGTCCCACACCCGCACGCGGGCGCCGTGGCGGGCGCACCAGCGCGCCATCGCCAGGCCCGAGTCGCCCAGGCCCAGCACCAGCACGTCGAGGTCGGCGAGGTGTTTCATCGCAGCTTGAGGCTCGCGAGCCCGACCAGGCACAGCAGCATCGTGATGATCCAGAAGCGCACCACGACCTGCGTCTCCTTCCAGCCGGACTTCTCGAAGTGGTGGTGCAGCGGCGCCATCTTCAGGATGCGCCGGCCGGTGCCGTACTTCTTCTTCGTGTACTTGAACCAGCTGACCTGCGCCATCACCGACAGCGCCTCCAGCACGAACACGCCGCCCATGATCCCGAGCACGATCTCCTGGCGCGTGATCACCGCGATCGTGCCGAGCGCGCCGCCGAGCGCGAGCGCGCCGACGTCGCCCATGAACACCTGCGCCGGGTGGGTGTTGAACCACAGGAACGCGAGCCCGGCACCGGCCATCGCGGCGCAGAACACGAGCAGCTCCCCGGCGCCGGGGATGTAGGGGATCAGCAGGTAGCGGCTGAAGTTGACGTTGCCGGTGACGTAGGCGAACACGCCCAGCGCCGAGCCGACCATCACCACCGGCATGATCGCCAGCCCGTCCAGGCCGTCGGTGAGGTTGACCGCGTTGCTCGCGCCGACGATGACGAAGTAGGTCAGCGCGATGAAGCCGAACACGCCCAGCGGGTAGCTGACGGACTTGAAGAAGGGCACGATCAGGTCGGCCTTGGGCGGCAGGTCGTTCGAGAAGCCGCTCTGCACCCAGCGCAGGAACAGCTCCAGCACCCGCACGTTGGAGGTCTCGCTGACGCTGAAGGCGAGGTAGAGCGCGGCGATCAGGCCGATCACCGACTGCCAGAAGTACTTCTCGCCCGAGCGCATGCCCTCGGGGTTCTTGTGCACCACCTTGCGCCAGTCGTCGACCCAGCCGACCGCGCCGAAGCCCAGTGTCACCAGCATCACGATCCAGACGAAGCGGTTGCTCCAGTCGAACCACAGCAGCGTCGAGACGCCGATGCCGATCAGGATCAGCACGCCGCCCATGGTCGGCGTGCCGCTCTTGGCCAGGTGCTGCTGCACGCCGTACTCGCGGATCGGCTGGCCGATCTTCAGCTCGGCGAGGCGGCGGATCACCCAGGGGCCGAACATCAGCCCGATCAGCAGCGCCGTCATCGCCGCCATCACCGCGCGGAAGGTGAGGTACTGGAAGACGCGGAAGAAGCCGAACTCCGGCGACAGCGTCTGCAGGTACTGCGCGAGGCTAATGAGCATCCGCGTTCCCCTGCGTGAGCGCCGCGACGACACGCTCCATCCTCATGAAGCGCGAGCCCTTGACCAGCACCGAGGCGAAGGCCGGCGCGTGCGGCAGCGCGGCTACCAGCGCCTCCACGCCCTCGTGGTGGCGCGCACCGGCGCCGAAGGCCTCGGCCGCATGGCGCATCAGCGCGCCGGCACACCAGAAGCTCTCGATGCCGCGCTGCTGCGCGTAGGCGCCGACCTCGGCATGGAACTCCGGCCCGCGCTCGCCGACCTCGCCCATGTCGCCGAGCACCAGCCAGCGCGGGCGCGGCAGGCCGGCCAGCACGTCGATGGCGGCGCGCACCGAGTCGGGGTTGGCGTTGTAGCTGTCATCCACCAGCGTGACGCTGCGGCCGCCGCGCTCGACGCGGCGCAGCTGCGAGCGGCCCTTGACCGGCTCGAAGCCCTGCAGGCCCTCGCGGATCGCCTCCAGCGGGCAGCCGGCACCGAGTGCGCAGGCCGCGGCGGCCAGCGCGTTGTGCAGGTTGTGCTGGCCGGGCGCGCGCAGGCGCACCGGCGCGGCGCCGATCGGGGTGTCGAGCAGCATCGACCAGTGGTCCTCGCTCCAGGCCGCCAGCGCGGTGATCTCGGCCTCGCCCCGGGTCGCGAAGCGCAGCACGCGGCGCCGCCCGGCGAGCTGCCGCCACAGCGGCGCGTGCGGGTCGTCGGCCGGGAAGACGGCGATGCCCTCCGGCGCGAGCACCTCGATCACCTGGCCGTTCTCGCGCGCCACCGCCTCGACGCTGGCCATGAACTCCTGGTGCTCGCGCTGCGCGTTGTTCACCAGCGCGACGGTGGGCTGCGCCACCGCGGCGAGCTGCGCGATCTCGCCCGGGTGGTTCATGCCCAGCTCGATCACCGCCACGCGGTGCTGTTCGCGCAGGCGCAGCACGGTCAACGGCACGCCGATGTGGTTGTTCAGGTTGCCGGTGGTGGCCAGCGCGGCCGGGCCGTGCCAGGCGCGCAGGATGCCGGCGACCATCTGCGTCACGGTGGTCTTGCCGTTGCTGCCGGTCACGGCGATGACGGGCAGCTCGAACTGCGCGCGCCAGGCGGTCGCCAGCGCGGTCAGTGCGGCCTGCGTGTCGGGCACCTCGAGGCCCGGCAGGCCGGTCACCGTCAGCCCGCGCTCGGCCAGCCCGGCGACGGCCCCGGCCTCGCGCGCCTGGGCCAGGAAGTCGTGCGCGTCGAAGCGTTCGCCCTTCAGCGCGACGAACAGGTCGCCCGGCAGCAGCGTGCGCGTGTCGCTGTGCACGCGCGCGATCTCGATCGCGCCGTCGCCGACCAGTCGGCTGCCGGGCAGCAGCGCGTGCAGATGCTCGAGCGTGGCCATCATGTGCGCTGCTCCAGGGCCGCGGCGGCTTCGGCGAGGTCGGAGAACGGGTGCTTCACGCCGGCGATCTCCTGGTAGTCCTCGTGGCCCTTGCCGGCGATCAGCAGCACGTCCGGCGCCTGCGCCTCGCGCACCGCGGCGGCGATGGCGGCGCGGCGGTCCTCGATCACCTGCACGTGCTCGCGTGCACCCGCCAGCCCGGCGACGATCTGCGAGACGATGAAGCCGGGCGACTCGTGGCGCGGGTTGTCGCTGGTGATCACCACCCGGTCGGCCAGGCGCTGCGCGATGCCGCCCATCAGCGGCCGCTTGGCGGTGTCGCGGTTGCCGCCGCAGCCGAACACGCAAACCAGCTTGCCGCCGCGCGCCGCGGCGAACGGGCGCAATGCGAGCAGCGCCTGCTCGAGCGCGTCGGGCGAGTGGGCGTAGTCGACGATGACCTCCGGCCCCGCGGCACCGCCGGGCACACGCTGCATGCGGCCGGGCACCGGCGTCAGGTGCGCGCAGGCCGACGCCGCCTGCACGAGCGGCACCCCCAGCGCTCGCAGCGCGCCGATCACCGCCAGCAGGTTCGACACGTTGTAGTCGCCGATCAGCCGGGTGTGCACCGCGGCCCGCTCGCGGCCCTCGAGCACGTCGAAGGCCAGGCCGCCCTGCCGGTAGGCCGGCGCCTCGCTGTGCAGCCGCGCCTCGAAGCGGCGCGAGTAGCCCCACACGTCCAGGCCCTGCTCGCGCAGCACCCCGGCCAGCGCGAGGCCGTGGCGGTCGTCCAGGTTGAGGACTGCGGCGCGCAGGCCGGGCCAGCGGAACAGCGCGCTCTTGGCTTCCCAGTAGGCCTCCATGGTGCCGTGGAAGTCGAGGTGGTCCTGCGTGAAGTTGGTGAACAGGGCCACGGCGATGTGCGTGCCGGCCAGGCGGTGCTCGACGATGCCGATCGACGAGGCCTCGATCGCGCAGGCCGAGAAGCCGCGCTGCGCGAAGTCGGCCAGCGCGCGCTGCAGCGTCACCGGGTCGGGCGTGGTCAGGCCGGTGGACTGCACCTGCGGCGGTTCACCGATCCCGAGCGTGCCGATCACGCCGGCACGCCGGCCGAGCTGCGACAGGGCCTGCGCCGTCCACCAGGCGGTGGAGGTCTTGCCGTTGGTGCCGGTGGTGGCCACCAGCTCGAGCCGCGCGCTCGGGTCGCCGAAGAAGGCCGCGGCGATCGGCCCGGTGAGCGCCTTCAGGTCCGGCACGGCGGCGATGCGCGGGTCGTCGAAGCCGAAGGACTCGACACCCTGCGCCTCCACCAGGCAGGCCACGGCGCCGCGCTGCAAAGCCTGCGGCACGTACTGCCGGCCGTCCAGCGCATGGCCCGGCCACGCGATGAAGGCCTCGCCGGCGCCGACCCGCCGGCTGTCGGTGGCGAGCCCGCGCACGCCACGCGCGGCCAGGAAGGCCGAGACGGCGGCAAGGTCGGGCAGGCGCAGCAGCGGCATCAGAAGCTCTCCTCCACCGCCGGCACGTCGCGCACCAGGATCTGCGGCTTGACCTCCAGGTCCGGCGGTACGCCCATCATGCGCAGGGTCTGCTGCACCACCTCGCTGAACACCGGCGCGGCGACGTCGCCGCCGTAGTACTTGCCGTTGTTCGGCTCGTCGACCATCACCGCGACCACGATGCGCGGCTTGTCGATCGGCGCCATGCCGACGAACCAGGCGCGGTACTTCTTCTCCGCGTAGCCCTTGCCTTCCTGCTTGTGCGCCGTGCCGGTCTTGCCGCCCACGGAGTAGCCGATCGCCTGCGCCCTGGGCGCGGTGCCGCCCGGGCCGGCAGCCATCTGCAGCATCCGGCGCACCTCGCGCGCGGTCTGCGCCGACATGATGCGCAGCCCGGCGGCGCGCTGCGTCACGGCCTCGTTCGCTTCGGCATGCACCAGCGACAGCGGCAGCAGCTCGCCGTCGTTGGCCAGCACCGTGTAGGCGCGCGCCAGCTGGAACAGCGAGACCGACAGGCCGTAGCCGTAGCTCATGGTCGCCTGCTCGATCGGCCGCCAGGTCTTGTACGGGCGCAGCCGGCCGGTCACCGCGCCGGGAAACGGGATCTGCGGCTTCTGCCCGAAGCCGAGCTCGGTGTAGAGCTCCCACATCTCGCGCGGCTGCATCTGCATCGCGAGCTTGGTGGTGCCGACGTTGCTCGACTTCTGGATCACCTCGGCCACCGTCAGCGCGCCGTGCGGGTGCGCGTCGCTGATGCGCGAGCCGGTGATCATCAGGTAGCCCGGGGCGGTCTGGATCACGCTGCTCGGCGTCACGCGGCCGGTCTCCATCGCCAGGCCGACGATGAACGGCTTCATCGTCGAGCCGGGCTCGAAGCTGTCGGTCAGCGCGCGGTTGCGCATCTGCTCGCGGTTCAGGTTGCGCCGGTCGCCGGGCGCGTAGCTCGGGTAGTTGGCCAGCGCCAGCACCTCGCCGGTCTGCACGTCCAGCACGACCACGCTGCCGGCCCTGGCCTTGTGCTCGGCCACCGCGTCGCGCACGCGCTGGTAGGCGAAGAACTGCACCTTGGAATCGATCGACAGGCGCAGGTCCTGCCCGTCCACCGGCGGCACGCTGTCGCCGATGTCCTCGACCACGCGGCCGAGCCGGTCCTTGATGACTCGGCGCAGGCCGTCGCGGCCGGCCAGCTGGGCGTCGAAGGACAGCTCGACGCCCTCCTGGCCGTGCTCCTCGGCGTTGGTGAAGCCGACCACGTGGGCGGAGGATTCGCCCTCCGGGTACTTGCGCTTGTACTCGCGCACCTGGTGCAGGCCGGGGATGTTCAGCGCCAGCACGTCCTTGGCGACCTGCTCGTCGACCTGGCGGCGCAGCCAGATGAAGTTCGGGTTGTCGTCCAGGCGCCGCTCGAGCTCGCCCGGCGTCATGCCGAGCAGCTTCGCGAGCGTGCGGCGCTGCGCCGGCGTGGCGGCGAAGTCCTTCGGCAGCACCCACAGCGAAGGCGCCGGCACGCTGGCGGCGAGGATCTGGCCGTTGCGGTCGAGGATGCGGCCGCGGCTGGCGGGCAGCTCCAGCTTGCGCGCGAAGCGGATCTCGCCCTGCTTCTGGAAGAACTCGGTGCCGACGATCTGCACGTAGACCGCGCGGCCGAGCAGCACGCTGAAGCCCAGGCCGACCAGCGCGACCAGGAACTTGGAGCGCCACGGCGGCGTCTTGCTGGCCAGCAGCGGGCTGCTCGAATAGGCCACGCCGCGATGCCGCGCCATCGCGGCGCGCGTCTCGCGGGCCGGACGCGATTTGAACCAGCTCATGGCGCCCCCCCGGGGGCCGAGGCGGCGCCCGCCCACGGCACGTACTGCGTGACGGCCGGTGTGGCGTTGCGCATCGCCAGCCGCTCGCGCGCCGTCTTCTCCACGCGCAGCGGTGTGGCCTGCGCCTGGCGCTCGGCCTTCAGGCGCTCGAACTCGGTGTTCAGCGCACGCTCCTCGCCCTGCGCCTTGTCGAGCTCGGCGAACAGCCGGCGCGCGTCGTAGGAGATGCGCACCAGGTACAGGCTGCTGAGCAGCAGGGCCACGAACAGCAGCACGTTGAGGCGGGTCATGCCATCACCTCCGTCCGCTCGGCCACCCGCATCACCGCCGAACGCGCCCGCGGATTGGCGGCCAGCTCGGCCTCCGACGCCTTGACACGCGCCAGCGCGCGCAGGCGGTGCGGCCGCGCCGGCGCGAACGGCGCGCGCCGGTCCACCTCGTCGCGGCTCTCGCGCGCGATGAAGTTCTTGACGATGCGGTCTTCCAGCGAATGAAAGCTGATCACGACCATGCGCCCTCCGGGCTGCAGCAGGTCGAGCGCCGCGCTCAGGCCCTGTTGGAGCTCCTCAAGCTCGGCGTTGACGTGAATCCGAAGGCCCTGAAATGTGCGCGTTGCAGGGTCCTGGCTGCCCTCGCGGGTCTTGACCGCACGAGCCACGAGTTCGGAAAGCTCCCGCGTGGTTCGAACAGGGTTCCCGCTTTGGCGCCGAGCAACAAGCGCCTTTGCAATCGGTACAGCAAACCGTTCTTCCCCATGATCTCTGATCACCTCCGCGATCTGGCGCTCGTCGGCGCGTTGCAGGAACTCGGCGGCGCTCTCGCCCCGGGTCGGGTCCATGCGCATGTCCAGCGGGCCGTCGAAACGGAAGCTGAAGCCGCGCGCCGGGTCGTCGATCTGCGGCGAGCTGACGCCCAGGTCGAGCAGCAGCCCGGCGATGCGCCCGATGCCCAGCGCGGCCAGCACCGCGCGCAGGTCGCCGAAGCGGGCGTGGTGGATCGAGAAACGCGGATCGGCGATGCCGGCCGCCGCGGCCACCGCCTGCGGGTCGCGGTCCAGCGCCACCAGGCGCGCGGCCGGGCCCAGGCGCGCCAGCAACGCGCGAGAATGACCGCCGCGGCCGAAGGTGCCGTCGACGTACACACCGTCTTGCGTGGTCAGGAGCGCGTCGATCGCTTCGGCCAGCAGGACAGTGGTGTGGTGCCATGTCTGCGCGTCGGTCATCAGAAGCTGAAGTTCTTGAGCGACTCGGGCATCTCCGAGGCCATCACCTGGGCCTCGTGCTCCTCGTGCTTCTTCAGGTCCCACAACTCGAGGTGGTTGCCCATGCCCAGCAGCATCACGTCGCGTTCGAGCCCGGTGGCGCTGCGCAGTTCGGGCGCGATCAGCAGTCGGCCGGAGGCGTCCAGGTCGACGTCCATCGCGCTGCCGAGGAACACGCGCTTCCAGCGCACCGCGTCCATCGGCAGCGAGGCCACGTGGTCGCGGAAGGTCTCCCAGATCGGGCGCGGGAAGATCATCAGGCAACCGTCCGGGTGCTTGGTGACCGTCAGCTGCGTGACACGCATCGCCTCCAGCAGGACACGGTGGCGCGCCGGCATGGCCAGCCGCCCCTTGGTGTCCAGCGTCAGGGCCGCAGGGCCCTGAAAGACAATGTTCGCCACAAAAACCCACTAAAGTGCACTTTGTGCCACTTTAGCGGATGACTTCTCCCCGGGTCAATCCGACATGTAAAGAAAAATCAGTGAAATCAATCACTTAGCGCTCGTTTTTGAGGCAGTCTCGCGAGAGTTCTCTTTCAAAAGCAAGCACTTGCAGGCTGCACTGAAAGTGAAGCCTGAGGTTGCGGACCAATTCGGTCGAGGATGCCGGTGGTGAGTTCAGGGTTCAGCGGCGGGTCGCAGCCGAGCCGCGCCGGCGCTGGAAGCTCACTCAGCGCTCGTCCAGCCCCACCAGGCCTTCGCGCACCGCCCAACGCACCAGCGCGGGCACGTCGGACAGGCCGAGCTTGGCCATCAACCGGCTGCGGTAGGTGTCCACCGTCTTGGGCGAGAGATGCAGCTGCGCGCCGATCTCGGCGCTGGACGCCCCGCGGCACACCATCACGGCGATCTGCCGTTCACGCGGAGACAGCGCGGCCGGGTCGCTCTCGGCCAGCGAGCGGCCAAGCCGGACCATCTCCGCCTCGGCGGGCGCCAGGTGCCGGCTGCCGGCCAGCACGCGGTCGATCGCCTGGCGCAGTTCCTCGCGCGAGGAGCCCTTGCGCACGTAGCCGGCCGCGCCGAGGTCCATCGCCTGGGCCAGGTCGCGCGGCTGCTCCGACATCGACACCACCAGCACCGGCGCGCCGAGCTG
Organism: Piscinibacter defluvii; assembly: GCF_004011805.1. Lineage (GTDB taxonomy): Bacteria > Pseudomonadota > Gammaproteobacteria > Burkholderiales > Burkholderiaceae_C > Piscinibacter > Piscinibacter defluvii. The sequence continues at coordinate 219,692 of NZ_ML137199.1, read as the reverse complement.
GCGGCGCTGCAGTTCAGCCAGCACCTCCAGGCCGGAGCGCGGGCCGAGGTTCAGGTCCAGCAGCACCACGTCGGGCGCCAGGCGCTGGATGTCGGTCACGGCGACGGTCGGCGTCGCGGCCTCGCCGACGATCTCGTGGCCGTCGACCTCCAGCACCGCGCGCAGCATGTCGCGCAGCAGCTGATGGTCATCGACGAGGTAGATGCGTGCCATGCCTGTGAGTGGCGCGCATTGTGGCGCCACTGCCGGCCCGAGGTCACGCGCTGCGCGCGGCCCGGGTACGGAAGATGCGGACCGCCTCGGACACCACTTCCGACTGCTGGCTGAGCGAGCTGGCCGCCGCCGCGAGCTCCTCGACCATCGCGGCGTTCTGCTGCGTCAGCGCGTCGAGGTTGGCCACCGCGGCATTGACCTGCACCACGCCGGTGGACTGCTGCTCCGAGGCCGAGCTGATCTCGGCCACCAGCTGCTGCACGCGCTGCACGGCCTGCAGCGTCTGCTGCACGGTGGTGCCGGTGTCGCCCACCAGGCGCGTTCCGGCCTCGACCCTGCCGATCGCGTCCTCGATCAGGGCCTTGATCTCGCGCGCCGCGGCGCTGGTGCGCTGCGCCAGTGCACGGACCTCACCGGCCACCACCGCAAATCCACGGCCGGCTTCGCCCGCCCTGGCGGCCTCGACCGCCGCGTTCAGCGCCAGGATGTTGGTCTGGAACGAGATGCCGTCGATCGTGCCGATGATCTCGCCGATGCGCTGCGAGGCCTCGCGGATGCCGCCCATGCGCTGCACCGCATCGTTGGCCGCGGCGCCGCCGCGCTGTGCCACCTGCGCGGCCTGGTCGGCCAGGGTCGAGGCGGCACGGGCCGAGTCGGCGTTCTGGCGGATGGTCGCGGTGATCTGCTCCAGCGACGCGGCGGTCTGCTGCAGGTTGCTCGCCTGCGACTCGGTGCGGCTGGACAGGTCGTGGTTGCCGGTGGCGATCTCGCGCGAGGCGTTGTCGATGTTCTCGACCTCGCGGCGCACGTCGCCGACGATGGCCTGCAGGTTGACGTTCAGCTGCGTGATGCCACGCGCCAGGCGGCCGAATTCGTCGAGCCGGTCGCTCTCGAGCACCTGCGTCAGGTCACCCGCGGCCATGCGGTTCACGGTGTCGGTGGCCAGCACGAGCGGGCGCACGGCCAGCGCGCGCACCAGCCAGGCCGAGAGCGCGACGGCGGCGGCAATGCCCAGCCAGGCGAGCGGCCCGGGCACGAACTGGCCGAGCGCACCGGCCAGGGCCGCCGGCACCGCACCGGCGGCGGCCAGGCGCACGCCGAGTGACGGACGCCGCAGCCGCGCGACCAGGCGCGCCGCCCCGCGGCGCACCACCTCGCCCTGCTCCAGGTGGGTGATCAGATGGCCGCCAGCCGCTTCGCTGCGCATCGCGGCGTACAGGCGCTCGGCCGCCTCCACCTCGGCGCGTGCCGGCTTGGTGCGCACGGACATGTAGGCCACCACGGCGCCGTTCTCGAGCACGGGCGTGACGTTGGCCCGCACCCAGTAGTGGTCGCCGTTCTTGCGCCGGTTCTTGACCAGCGCCGACCAGGGACGGCCCGACTCGAGCGTGGCCCACAGGTCGCGGAACGCCTCGGCCGGCATGTCCGGGTGGCGGATCAGGTTGTGCGGCTGGCCGATCAGTTCCTCGCGCTCGTAGCCGCTGACGGCGACGAACGCGGGGTTGCAGTAGGTGATCCGGCTCTTCAGGTCGGTGGTGGAGACGAGGGTCGCGCCGTCGTCGATGACGAACTCGCGCTGCGTCACGGGGCCGGTCTTTCGCATCTGCGCCTACTTCCGAGCAGTGAACGATGTGCTCGGTATCGGCGGGCGCCGCGGGTTCTGTCGGGCCGCCGATGTGGGGAGATCTCGACGAATCGGGACCCGGGGCCCCGCTTTTGTGATGGATCAAGCCCTGGCCGGCCGTGCGGTCAAACCAGGGCCACCCCGATCAGCCAGCGGTGCCCCCAGGCGACGAACAGGCCGTACAGCAGCAGCCCGCCCACCAGCGCGACGGCATCGTTGACCGGCCGCCGCGGTGCGCCCGGCACCGGCCGCGCGACGCGGCGCTTCAGCGAGATCCGGTCGGCCACCGCCCAGGCGAGGAAGGCGCCGAACAGCAGCACGTCGGCCAGCGTGCCGTTGGCCAGCAGGTGGGCGGTGGCCCACAGCTTGGTGGCCGCCAGCATCGGATGGCGGGCCGCGGCCTGGAGGCGCCCGGGCAGGTAGGCCGCCAGCAGCAGCACGAACACCGGCAGCATCAGCAGCAGCGCGAGGTGGCGCAGCGCCACCGGCGGCACGTAGAGCACGACCGGATCGAGCCGCGCCTGGCCGTAGCCCACCACCAGCAGCACGAAGCCGACCAGCGACAGCACCGAGTACAGGCCCTTCCAGGCCCCCTCGCCGCGGCGTGCCACCTGCGCGTCGCGCCAGGCCGGCGCGACGATCGAGACCGAGTGGACACCGAGGAAGACGACGAGGCCGACGATCAGCAGCAACATGGGGCGCACCGGGTGGACCGAATGCGCCGCAGTCTACCGACTCGGGACTACTCGGACTCCTTGATCAGTCGGCCCGCCGCCGACTGCACCGGCCGCGCGTTCATCGGGTACAGGCGCGCGAAGATGCCGATCTGCTCGGGCGAGATCGGCACCGGCTGCTTCATCACCATCCACAGCACACCCTCGCTGCACGGCGGCGTGGTCAGCGAGCCCATGTAGGTGAAGTACTGGCGCTGCGGCTCGGGCGGCAGCAGCCGGGCCAGGTCGAGCGTGCCGCGCGCGCCCACCTCGTCGCCCTTCTCGAGCGGCAGGTTGTTCCAGACGGACTGCACGATCGGGTGCGCGCTGCCACGCTCCAGCAGCACGGCGACCACGGCGAGCCGCCCGTCCAGGTCCTTGTGCACCAGGTGCGCCACCATGTCGAACTGCCGGCCGTCGATGCGCTCCTCGGAGGGCCGGTGGAAGTGGAACTGCTGCAGCTCGTAGCGCCGCCCCATCACCTCGATGCTGTTGCCGGCGGCCACGTTGACCTGGATGGTGTGGCCGTTGTCGAGCACGCGGAACGCGCTGGGCTGGTAGCTGAACTGCACCGGGTCGAGCTGCACGCGCACGCCGTCGCGGATGTCGATCGGGCTCTGGCGCGTGCCGGTCGAGCACTTGGCGAACTCCGGCTTGAGCTCGCCCCAGCGCTCGGGGCCGCCGGGGCCGTTGTAGTCCCAGTGGCCGCCGTGGGCGGCGTGGGCCGACGGCGCCGGTCGCGCCGGGCGCGGCGCCGGGGCGGCAGCGTGCGCGGCGCGCTCCGCCGCCTTCTCCGCCGGCGCCGGCTCGGCGCCGGGGCGGGCCGTCACGCGCACCACGTTCGGGGTGCCCGGGGCCGCCTTGGTGGCGCCGAGCTTCTCGGCCAGGCGCTCGCGCAGCTTGTCCATCGCGTCGCCCTCGGGCAGCGGCTTGCGCGCCGGCGCGGCCACCGGGGCGGGCTTGGGGTCGGCATGCGCATCGGAGGCCTGCGCCGGCAGCGCCGCGCAGGCGGCGGCCAGGGGCAGCAGGGCGAGCAGGATTCGGGCGGACATGGCGGCAGGGCTCCGGGCCCGCGTCCGGCGGGCCTGTGCACGGGATGTCGGCCGCTCGGGCGCCGAACTTGAATCAGCCCACGTGCCGCTTGACCCAGATCCAGGCCACCAGGCCAATGCCCATCATCAGCAGCGAGGCGATGGCCAGCGCCGGCGCCGAATGCATCACCAGCGGCGCGATCGCCCCGGCGACGAAGCCATTGGCCACGCTGCCGACGCAGGCCTGCAGCGAGCTGGCCATGCCGCGCCGGTCGGGCACCAGGTCGAGCACCATCAGCGTGACCACCGGCACCATCAGCGCCCAGCCGAAGGCGAAGATCGCCACCGGCAGCATCGCCCACCAGGCTGCGGCGGGGAACAGCAGGTTCAGCGCCACGTTGGCCAGCGAGACCAGCGTCATCACCACGAAGCCATGGCGGATCTGCCGCTTGGGCGCGATGCGCCCGGCCAGCCGGCCCGACAGGAACGAACCAGCCATGATGCCGCCGATGGTGAGGCAGAAGAACCAGAAGAACTGGTCCGGCGCGAGGTGCAGCAGGTCGCCCAGGAACACCGGCGCCGACAGCACGTACAGGAACATGCCGTTGAACGGGATGCCGCTGGCCAGCGCCAGCAGCAGGAAACGCGGATTCGCGCCGAGCTGCCAGTAGCCGCGCAGCAGGTGCGGCACGTTGAAGGGCTGGCGCTGCGTGGCGTGCAGCGTCTCGGGCAGCAGGCGCCAGTTGGCCAGCCACAGCAGCACGCCCACCGCGGTCAGGAACCAGAAGATCGAATGCCAGTCGGCATGCACGAACAGGAAGCCGCCCACCATCGGCGCCACCGCCGGCGCCACGCCGAAGTAGATCGTCACCTGCGACATCACGCGCTGCGCGTCGGCCGGCGGAAACATGTCGCGGATCACCGCCCGCGAGACCACGATGCCGGCGCCGGCCGACATGCCCTGCACCGCACGCCAGAACACCAGCGTGCCGATGTGCTGGGCCAGCGCGCAGCCGGCCGAGGCGATGGTGAACACGGCCACGCCCCACAGCACCACCGGGCGGCGGCCGAAACTGTCCGACAGCGCGCCGTGGAACAGGTTCATCACCGCGAAGCCGAACAGGTAGGCCGAGAGCGTCTGCTGCATCTCGGTGGGCGTGGCGCCGATCGAACGCGCGATGCCGGAGAAGGCCGGCAGGTAGGTGTCGATCGAGAACGGCCCGAGCATGCCCAGGCAGGCCAGCAGCAGCGCCAGCGCCCAGCGCGGCGCGCGCCAGAGGGTGTGGGCGTCGGGGTTCATCGGATCGTTGTTGTTGTCGTGCCGGCCGCGAAAAGTGTGAAGCGGGCCGATAGGCCGGATTCTGTGCAGCCGCGCCGGCTTGCGCCGGCACGGCCGTGACCGCCATTCCTCTGGGCCGTGCATCGCTGCACGGCTCGGTGCCACCTACCCGCCGGCTCCGCGGGACCACATCACTGCCGGCCTATTCGGTGTTGCTGCGCGTAGAGATTGCCCGTTTCACCCGAGGCGGGACAGGGTCCCGCCTCGACTCGTCTCTGTTGCTCTGATCCTCGGCTCGCGCCGGACAGCCGTTAGCTGCTACGCCGCCCTGTGCAGTCCGGACCTTCCTCCCGTGCCTTCTTTCGAAGCTCGCACCGGCGGCGGTCTGGCCCGCTTCACGGCGCCGATTATCCGGCCTGGCCGATGAACCTGACTTTGTTGGGTTGTTCTTCCGGCACCAGCGCGAAGTACTCCGGGTGCTTGCGGAACAGCTTGGTCGAGGGTGCGTTCTTCGGCAGCAGGTCCGCGGCACGCAGGAACTCGACGGCCTTGCGCAGTTCGAGCTCGCCGCCGCCGCGCAGCGAGGGCAGCGCGTTGAGCAGCCGCTCGACGTCGTCGGGCAGCGCCGGTGCGGGCGGCGGCGCGGGGGGCGCGGCCTTGGCAGCCTTGCGCGTGCGCGGCGGCTTGGCCTCCTTGGCCGGCTTCGCCGCCCGCGCCTGCTTCTCCGGCTTCTCCGCCTTCACCGTCCTCGCGGCGCCGCCCTTGCGGTGCGCCAGCACGGTGTAGGCGTCGTAGACGCCGATCGTCTCGTCGCCCGTCTTGCCCTCCTGCCCGATGCCCTCGACCCGGCAGCCCTTCTCGCGCAGGCGGATCACCAGCGGCGCGAAGTCCGAGTCCGAGGACACGATGACCACCCGCTCGGGCCGCTCGGCCAGCACCAGGTCGAGCGCGTCGACCGCCAGCGCGATGTCGGTCGAGTTCTTGCCCGCCGACAGGTTGACCATCGGCCGGATCGAATGGCGCTTGAACAGCGCCAGGTTCTTCTGCGCCGATTCGGCCGTGCAGTAGGCGCGCCGCACATGGATCGCGCCGTGTTCGGCGAGCAGCAGCTCGACCGCCTGGCTGACCACGTCGGCCGAGACGTTGTCGGCGTCGATCAGCAGCATCAGCTTGCCGTTCATGCGAGCCTCCAGGCCAGGGTTTCGCCGCCGCGCAGCGGCTTGAGCTGCGCCTCGCCGAAGGGCACGCTCTCGGGCAGCGCCCAGAGTTCGCGCCGCAGCGTCACCGTGCCGCGGTTGCGCGGCAGGCCGTAGAAGTCGGCGCCGTGGAAGCTGGCGAAGCCCTCGAGCTTGTCCAGCGCCCCGGCCGCATCGAAGGCCTCGGCATACAGCTCGAGCGCGCTGAGCGCGGTGTAGCAGCCGGCGCAGCCGCTGGCATGCTCCTTCAGGTGCGCCGGGTGCGGCGCGCTGTCGGTGCCGAGGAAGAACTTCGGGCTGCCCGAGGTGGCGGCGTTGACCAGCGCGCGCCGGTGCTCCTCGCGCTTGAGCACCGGCAGGCAGTAGAAGTGCGGCCGCACACCGCCCAGGAAGATCGCGTTGCGGTTGTAGAGCAGGTGGTGCGCGGTGATGGTCGCCGCGGTCCTCGGCCCGGCCTCGCCGACATACTGCGCCGCCTCGCGCGTGGTGATGTGCTCGAAGACGATCTTCAGCTCGGGGAAGTCGCGCCGCAGCGGGATCAGCTTCTGGTCGATGAAGGCCTTCTCGCGGTCGAACAGGTCGATCTCCGGGTCGGTCACCTCGCCGTGCACCAGCAGCGGCAGGCCCTCGCGCTGCATGGCCGCGAGCGTGTCGTAGGTGTGGTGCAGGTCGGTCACGCCGGCGTCGCTGTTGGTCGTCGCGCCGGCCGGGTAGAGCTTGACGGCCGCGATGCCGGCCTCCTTGGCGCGCCGGATCTCCTCGGGCGGCAGCCGGTCGGTCAGGTACAGCGTCATCAGCGGCTCGAAGTCGAGCCCGGCCGGCACCGCGGCGCGGATGCGCTCGCGGTAGGCCAGCGCCTGCGCGGTGCTGGTCACCGGCGGCTTGAGGTTGGGCATGATGATCGCGCGGCCGAACTGGCGCGCCGTGGCCGGCACGACGTCGGCCAGCGCCGCGCCGTCGCGCACATGCAGGTGCCAGTCGTCCGGGCGCGTGATCGTCAGGGTGTCTAGCGTCATGCGGGCATTCTCGCATCGGGCCTGCATCCGGCCGGGCGACGGGCCCGTAGAGCAGGCATCCCCACCACCACCTGCGGAGCCGCGCCATGCCCAGCCCCACCGAGATCGTCCAGTCGCTCTACGCCGCCTTCGGCCGCGGTGACATCGCTGCCGTGCTGGACCTGCTGACCGACGACGTGCAGTGGGAGCACAAGGGCAGCAGCGGCGCCGCCTACCTGCGCACCGCGCGCGGCCGGGCCGACGTGGCGCGCTGGTTCGGCGAGGTGGCCGAGCTCGACGAGGTGCAGGCCTTCGAGCCGCGCGAGTTCCTGGCCGGGACCGACCATGTCACCGTGCTCGGCTGGGAGCGCACCCGCGCGCGGCCCGCCGGTGGCGTGTTCGAGACCGACTGGATGCACGTGTTCACACTGCGCGACGGCCGCGTGTGCCGCTTCGTCGGCCTGTACGACACCGCGGCGGCGCTGGCCGCCCGGCGCGCGGCCTAGGATTGCGCGCGGCAGACCGCCGCGCGCCGCCAGCACGCCAGGGCCAGCGCCGCGGCGACGGCGAAGCCGAAGGGCACGGCCGGCAGCACGCCGGGGCCGAACCACTCGACCGCGAGCCCGAGCGCGAGCAGCAGCGCGGCCTGGGCAACCGCGCCGCACCAGGGGTCGCGGTGCGGCCCGGCGCGCGCGGCCGGCTCGGCCAGCTGCGCGCCCCAGGCCAGGCTCCAGGCCGCCCCCTGGCTCAGCACGAGCCACCACCAGGCGCCCGCGTCCAGCCCGGCGGCCAGCCCGCCACCGGCCAGCAGCGCGCCGCAGGCCAGCGCCGCGGCCGCAGGGCGCAGGCGCGGCAGCAGCAGGGCCGGCAGGAACATCGCCGCCAGGTGCATGCCCAGCATCGCCTGCGGCCCGAGCGCATCGCCGCGGCACAGCGCCAGCATCTGCGGCAGGCCGGCCATCATCGGCAGCATCACCAGCGCGCCGAGCAGCAGCGGCCAGCGCGCCGGCTCGCGCCAGGCGCCTGCCGGCCAGGCCGGCAGCGAGCAGTCGAACAGGCCGGCCCGGCAGCCGCCCGGCGGCGCAGCCCGGAGGCCCTGCAGCAGCGCTGCAAGCCCGAGCGCCGCGACGAGCAGCAGCGCCCCGGCCCGCGGCACCAGGGTGGTCAGGTCGGTCGGGTCGCCGAGCACCGCCCAGGCCAGCAGCGCCCCCGCCGCAGCAGCGCCCACCGGCCGGCCCGGTCGCACCGGGGCGGCGCGGCGCAGCATGCGCACCGTCGAGGAGGCCAGCGCCACCAGCAGGCCCCAGGCGAGCAGCGGCGGCAGCAGCGCCGCAGCGCCGGCGCCCTCGCGCGTGCCGGCCAGGCCGCGCAGTGCCAGCAGCGCGACCACCGACAGCAGCAGGCGCTGCCAGCCCGGCGCGAGCGCGAGCCGCCCGAGCAGCGACGCGAAACCGCCGAGCGCGAGCAGCCAGGCCGCGATCAGGCCGAAGGCCGCCAGCGGCGGTCCGGCAAGCCGGTCGGCCAGCGCGGTCAGCACGATCCAGCCGCCCAGCAGCAGCGCCCAGGACAGCGCCCGTGCCGCCTCGACGCGCCAGGCCCGGGGCATGGTCAGGCCCGCTCCGGCACCGCGGGCCAGCGCAGCACGTGGCCGGTGCGCTCGGCGAAGCGCTGCAGGTCCTCGGGCGTGTCGATGTCGATGCGGTAGCGCGGGTTGTCGGTGTCGAACCAGTGCACGCGCTCCGGGTGGTCGAGGCGCCAGCGGCGGCAGCCGGCGTCGGCCTCGCCGGCCAGCCACTCGTCGCGCAGCGCGGCGTCGAGCATCACCGGGTTGCCGGGCTCGCCGTGCACCGCCGGCACCACCATGGCCTTGTCGCCGCGCCTCTTGTAGGCGCCGATCAGCGCAGTGATGTCCTGCGCGTTGATCAAGGGCTGGTCGGCCAGCGCGACGATCACCGCGTCGAGCTTGCCCGCCAGCGCCGCCAGGCCGACGCGCACCGAGGACGCCTGGCCCGCCTCGGGCACCGGGTTGTGCACCACGGTGACCGGGAAGTCGCGCACCACCGGCTCGATGGCCTCGGCATGGTGGCCGAGCACGACGACCACCTCGTCGACCCCGGCGCCCGACAGCGCGATCAGCTGGCGCCGGATGAGCGGCACGCCGCCGAGCTCGAGCAGGCATTTCGGCCGGTGCCCGAGCCGGCTGCCGGCGCCGGCCGCGAGCAGCACGGCGCCGACCACCAGGCGCTGGTACAGGCCGCCGCCGCCCTTCAGGAGGCAGCCCATGTCAGCGCCCGCCTCCGCAGCAGGAGGCGACCGGTGCAGCCGGCCCCTCGACCGCCGGTTCGACCGGTGCGGCAGCGGCCTGCGGTTCGACCGCCGGCAACCCCGCCCCGCGCCGCTGCGACACCACCGCCGCCAGCACCGAGAGTGCGATCTCCTCCGGCGTGCTGGCCGCCATCGGGTAACCCGCCGGCGCGACGATCGCCTCGACCGCGGCCGCCTCGGCGCCGGCGGCGATCAGCGAGCCCTTCAGCACCTGTGCCTTCTTCGCACTGGCGACGAAGGACACCTGGCGGGCCTGCAGCGCGAGCGCGAGGCGCAGGCCCTGCACGTCGCGCCGGCCCTGCGTGGCCACCACCACCCAGGCGCCGGGGCCGATCTGCGCAGTGGCGCCGGCGATCTCGTCGCTGGCGATCACGCGCTGCGCATCCGGGTAGGCCGCGGCGTCGGCCTCGTGCGCCACCAGCGTGACGCCGAAGCCGACCCGCGGCGCCAGCTGCACCAGGCTCGCGGCCACCGGCGAGGCGCCGATCACGACCAGCTGCGCGCGCGGCAGCACCGGGTCGACGAACAGCTCCAGCGTGCCGCCCGAGTGGCAGCTCATGCCGAACTCGAGCACGTCATCGAGCTGCTTCTCGTGGCCCTCGGCCGCCGGCGCGATGCGCACGAGGCGCGCGCGCCCGTCGGCCAGCGCCTCGCGCACCGTGCGCAGCACGACCGGCTGCGCGCAGCCACCGCCCACCCAGCCGTGCAACTGGCCGTCGGCGGTGACCACGGCCTTGTCGCCCGGCCGAGCCGAGGCCGGCGCGAGCGCACGCACCACGCTCACCAGCGCGTAGGGCGTGCCGGCCTGCTGCAGCCGCGTGGCCGCGGCAAAGACGGTGTCGATGGTCGACATGGGCAGTTCTCCTTCACTGCAGCCGGTCCGCGAGCGTCGCGAGATCGGCCAGGCTGTTCAAGCGATGGAAAGCGTCGACGAGCGCGCCGCGCTCGCGCACCGCCGCCATCGCCGCCGAGGCAGGTGGCTGCGGCGCCGGGTGGAACCAGGCCACACGCGCGCCGCGACCCCGCACACTTGCGAGCTCGTCGGCCAGGCGCTCGGGCTCGTCGGCATCGAAGCCGTCGGACAGGATCCACACCCGCGCGCGGCGCGTCAGCTGGGCGCGGGCATGCACGGTGTGGAAGTCCGCCAGGCTGGTGGCGATGCGTGTGCCGCCGCCGAAACCGGCGGTCACCGCGTTGACCTTCTCCTGCACCGCGGCGCTGTCGCTCTTGAGCAGCGGCGTGACCTCGGCCAGCCGGGTGTGGAACACGAACACCCGCGCCTCGACCGCGTGCACGAAGGCGCGGGCGATGCGCAGGAACAGCTGCGCATGCGTCTCCATCGAGCGGCTCACATCCACCAGGATGAACAGGCGCGGCCGCTCGCGCCGCGGCGTGCGCCAGGCCGGGTGCAGCGGCAGGCCGCCTTGGGCCAGGCTGACACGCAAGGTGCGGCGCAGGTCGAGCCGGCGGCCGCGCGGGTCGGCCTGCCAGCGGCGCGTGAGGCGCCGGCGCAGGCGCCGCGCGATGCGCTCGGCGAGCTGCTCGAGCAAGGCCAGGTCCTGAGGCAGCCACTGCGACAGCTGGCGGTCGTGCAGCGCCTCGGTGCGGCTCGCGCCGCCCTGGGCACGCGGCGCGCCGGCCTCGTCGCCGGCGGCGGGGGCCTGCAGCGCGGTGTCCGCCGGGGCACCGCGCGGCTGGCCCGGCGCCATGCTGTCGTGCAGCCCCTGCACCAGCTGCTGCAGCGAGCGGCTCGGCCGCGTCTGGCCGGAGACGCGCGTGCTGCCGCGCACGCGCTGCGGGTGCCAGTAGCGCTCGAACAGGTCCGGCCAGCGGCGCCAGTCGCGTGCATCGTGGCAGGCGATGGCACGCCAGGCCGGATCGAGCAGGCCGCTGCGTTCGACCGGCACACGCAGCGCGGCCTGCACCATGGCCTGCTGCTCGGCGATGCCGACGGCGAGACCGTGCTCACGCAGCAAGGCCGCGAACCCGGCGATCGCCTCCAGCGGCTGCGCGACGGTGTTCATGCCTTCTCCGCGACACCGACGCTGCGCCGCCCCTCGATCAGCTGGCGCACACGCTCCTCGCCGAGCTGGAAGCGGTCTTCCCGGGTCTTCAGCAGGCAGGCCAGCGTGCCGGCCAGCAGCGCCGCCTCGTCGGGCAGCGCGGCATGGCCGAGGCGGTGCAGCGCGCGCACCCAGTCCAGCGTCTCGGCGATGCCGGGTTTCTTGGCCAGGTCCTCGCGGCGCAGCCGTTGCACGAAGGCCACCGCCTGCTCGACCAGCACACCCTCGGCCTGCGGCAGCGTCGTGCGCACGATGGCGATCTCGCGCGCCAGGCCGGGGTAGTCGAGCCAGTGGTAGAGGCAGCGCCGGCGCAGCGCGTCGGACAGCTCGCGCGTGCCGTTGCTCGTGAGGATCACCTGCGGCACGTGGCGCGCGCGGATCGTGCCCAGCTCGGGCACGGTGATCTGGTCCTCCGCCAGCACCTCGAGCAGGAACGCCTCGAAGGCCTCGTCGGCGCGGTCGAGCTCGTCGATCAGCAGCACGACCGGCGTCTCGCTCGTCAGCGCCTGCAGCAGCGGGCGCTCGAGCAGGTACTCGCGCGCGAACAGGTCGGCCTCGCGCAGCGCGCTGGCGCCGGTCTCGCTGAGCCGGATCGCGAGCAGCTGGCGGCCGTAGTTCCATTCGTAGGCGGCCTGCGCCAGGTCCAGCCCCTCGTGGCATTGCAGCCGCACCAGGCGCCGGCCCTGCGCCCGCGCGAGCGCGGCGGCCAGCGCCGTCTTGCCGACGCCGGCATCGCCTTCCACCAGCAGCGGCCGCCCCAGCTCGCCGGCCAGCCACAAGGTGGTGGCCAGCGCCTCGTCGGCCAGGTAGCCGGCGCGGTGCAGGGCTTCGCGCAGCTCGGCCTCTTCCATGAACGGTTCAAGCGCGCTTGCCGAACAGGCCGGCCAGCCAGGCCTTGATCAGGTTCCACAGGATCGCCAGGCCGTTGATCTCGCGCGCGGCCTGCGGTGCCGGTGCCGGCGCGGCGGTGGCCTCCGGCCCCGGCAACGCAGCCGCCGCGGCGCGGAAGTTGTCGACGAACTGCGCCAGCAGCATGTCCGACACCTGGGTCATCATGCGGCCGCCGAACTGCGCGAACTTGCCGTTCACCACCACCGCGGCCTGGCCCACCAGCACCGAGCTGGCCGGCGTCTCGCCCGGCTCGACGGTGGCGGTCAGGTCCATCGAGGCGGACGACCCGCCGCGGTCGGCGCCCTTGCCGAACAGCTGCAGGCGGCGCGTGGCCTCGTCGAGCTGCTTCACCTCGATGTCGCCGCCGAAGGCCGCGTTGGCCGGGCCGACCTTGACCTTCACCGTGCCCTTGTAGTGCGTGGCGTCGAGCTGCTCGGTGATTTCGGCGCCGGGCATGCAGCCGGCCACCGCCTTCACGTCGCGCAGCACCTGCCACGCGCGTTCGGCATCGACTTCCAGCGGGTACCGCTTGTCCAGTTTGACTTCCATTACAGCGCCACGCCGCTTTCCTTGAGTTGCTTCCAGACACGGTACGCCGAATGCGGCATCGTCATGTGCTTGACCCCGAGGTGGGCAAAGGCATCCACCACCGCCGCCGTGAAGGTCGGGATCGAGCCGACATGCGGCGACTCGGCCACGCCCTTGGCGCCGATCGGGTGGTGCGGGCTGGGCGTGACGGTGAAGTCGGTCTCCCACTTCGGCGTCTCCACCGCGGTGGGCAGGAAGTAGTCCATCAGCGTGTTGCCCAGCAGGTTGCCCTGCGCGTCGAACGGCATCTGCTGGCCCATCGCCACCGCGTAGCCCTCGGTCAGGCCGCCGTGGATCTGGCCCTCGATGATCATCGGGTTGATGCGCGTGCCGCAGTCGTCCAGCGCGTAGAAGCGCCGCACCTGGGTCTCGCCGGTGCCGCGGTCGATGTCGACCACGCACAGGTAGATGCCGAACGGGTAGGTGAAGTTGGGCGGGTCGTAGTAGTGCACCGCCTCGAGCCCGGGCTCCAGCCCGGGCGGGGCCTGGTGGTAGGCGGCCCAGGCGATGTCCTTCATGGTCTTGAACTTCGCGTCGTCGCCCTTGACCTTGAAGCGGTCGATCTCCCAGTCGAGGTCGTTCTCGCCCACTTCCAGCAGATGGGCCGCGATCTTGCGCGCCTTCGCGTGGATCTTGCGCGCGGCCAGCGCGATCGCCGCACCGGCCACCGGCGTGGAGCGCGAGCCGTAGGTGCCCAGGCCGTAGGGCGCGGTGCTGGTGTCGCCCTCCTCGACCTGGATCACCTCGCTCGGGATGCCGAGCTCGGTGGCGATGATCTGCGCGTAGGTGGTCTGGTGGCCCTGGCCCTGCGTGATGGTGCCCATGCGCGCGATCGCGCTGCCGGTCGGGTGCACGCGGATCTCGCAACTGTCGAACATGCCGACGCCGAGGATGTCGCACATCTTGCTCGGGCCGGCACCGACCACCTCGGTGAAGGTGACGAGGCCGATGCCCATCAGCGTCGGGCTGTTCGGGTCGGCGCGTTTCTTCGCCTGCTCGGCGCGCAGGCCGGGGTAGTCGCAGGTGTCGAGCACCTTCTTCAAGGCGGTGTGGTAGTCGCCCGAGTCGTACTCGAAGCCGAAGGGGCTGTGGTACGGGAACTGCTCCTTGCGGATGAAGTTCCTGGCGCGGATCTCCGCCTTGTCGATGCCCAGCTTCTGCGCCAGGATGTCCACCATGCGCTCGATGACGTACACCGCCTCGGTGACGCGGAACGAGCAGCGGTAGGCCACCCCGCCCGGCGCCTTGTTGGTGTACACGCCCTTGACCCGGCACCACGCGGCCGGGATGTCGTAGCTGCCCGAGCAGATGTGGAACAGGCCGGCGGGGTACTTGGTCGGGTCGGCGCAGGCGTCGAAGGCGCCGTGGTCGGCGATCACGTCCACGCGCAGGCCGAGGATCTTGCCGTCCGGCGTCGCGGCGAGTTCGCCGTCCATGTGGTAGTCCCGCGCGAAGGCGGTGGTCGAGATGTTCTCGATGCGGTCCTCGATCCACTTCACCGGCTTGCCGAGCACGATGCTCGCGACGATGGCGCACACGTAGCCGGGGTAGACGCCGACCTTGTTGCCGAAGCCGCCGCCGATGTCGGGCGAGACGATGCGGATCTTCGATTCCGGCAGGCCCGACAGCAACGACACCACGGTGCGCACCACGTGCGGCGCCTGCGAGGTCATCCAGGTCGTCAGCTCGCCGCGCACCGGGTCGAAGCTCGCGACGCAGCCGCAGGTCTCCAGCGGGCAGGGGTGCACACGCGGGTAGAAGATGCGCTCCTTCACCGTGACCGGCGCGCTGGCGAAGGCGGCGTCGGCGGCCGCCTTGTCGCCCGCCTCCCAGGTGAAGATGTGGTTGTGGTGCTCGCGCGCGCCATGCGCGCCCTCGGTCTTGCCGGCCAGGTCTTCGCGCAGCACCGGCGCGCCGGGCTCGAGCGCGGCGAACGGGTCGATCACGACCGGCAGCTCCTCGTACTCGACCTGCACCGCCTCCACGCCGTCGGCCGCGGCATAACGGTCCTCGGCGATGACGACTGCCACCTCCTGCATCTGGAAGTGCACCTTGCCGTCGGCCAGCACCGCGGCCACGTCGCCGGCGAGCGTCGGCATCCAGTGCAGCTTGAGCGGCTTCAGGTCCTCGGCCGTCAGCACGGCGATCACGCCCGGCACCTTGAGCGCCTCGCTCTTGTCGATGGACTTGATGCGCGCATGCGCCAGCGGGCTGCGCACGATGTCCATGTGCAGCAGGCCGGGCAGCTTGATGTCGTCGACGTAGTTGCCCTTGCCCTGGATGAAACGTGCGTCCTCCTTGCGCAGGCGCGCGTCACCCAGGCCCTGCAGCGCAGCGATTCTTTCGGGCGCGTTCATGCGGCCTCCTTCGCAGTCGCCTGCAGCTTGGCGGCCGCGTACAGCACCGCCTTGACGATGTTCTGGTAGCCGGTGCAGCGGCACAGGTTGCCGCTCATGCCGGCGCGCACCTCGTCCTCGGTCGGGTTCGGGTTCTCCTGCAGGAAGCGGTAGGCCCGCATCAGCATGCCCGGGGTGCAGAAGCCGCACTGCAGCCCATGCTCCTTGTAGAAGCCCTCCTGCACCGCGTGCAGCACGCCGCCTTGCGCCAGGCCCTCGACCGTGAGCACCTCCGAGCCCTCGCACTGCACCGCGAGGTGGGTGCAGCTCTTGACGGACTTGCCGTCGATGTCGACGGTGCAGGCGCCGCAGTGGCTGGTCTCGCAGCCGATGTGCGCGCCGGTCAGGCTGCATTCCTCGCGCAGGAAATGCACCAGCAGCTGGCGCGGTTCGACGGCCTTCTCGACCGTTCTGCCGTTCACCTTGACGGTGACGAGTTTCTTGCCCATGCGACGTCTCCTCTCACTGGCAGCGCGCTGCGGCCTGGCGCAGCGCGCGTTGCACCATCTGGCCGGCCATCGCGAGCTTGTACTCGCGGTCGCCGCGCAGGTCTTCGGCCGGGTCGCAGGCCGCCACGGCCTTGGTGGCGGCCGCGGCGATTGCCGCGTCGCTCAGCGGCTGGCCGAGCAACGCGGCCTCGGCCTCGGCGGCGCGCAGCGCGGCCGGCGCCAGGTTGGTCAGTGCGATGCGCACGTGGCTCACCTTCCCGCCGTCCATGCGCAGCACCACGGCGGCGGCGGCGGTGGCCCAGTCGCCCGTCTTGCGCTTGAGCTTGGCGTAGGCATGGCCGGTCCTGGGCGCGCAGGCCGGGATGCGGATCTCGGTGAGGATCTCGTCCTCCGCCAGCGCCGTCATGTAGGTGCCGTGGAAGAAGCCGTCGGCCGCGACCTGGCGCTTGCCCTTAGGCCCTTCCAGCGTGAACGTGGCGTCCAGCGCCAGCATCAGCGCCGGGTGGTCGTTGCCCGGGTCGCCATGCGCGATGTCGCCGCCGATCGTGCCGCGGTTGCGCACCTGCGGATCGGCGATCTGCTTCGCCGCCTCGGGCAGCAGCGGCACCTTGGCCTGCAGCAGCGGGGAGGCGATCAGGTCGTTCTCGACCGTCATCGCGCCGATCACGACCGTCGCGCCCTCCTCGCGGATGCCGCGCAGGGCGTCGATGCGGTTCAGGTCGATCAGGTGCGCCGGCTGGGCGAAGCGCAGCTTCATCATCGGCAGCAGGCTGTGGCCACCGGCCAGCAGCTTGGCGTCGGGCAGGCTGCCGAGCAGGCCGATCGCCTCGGCCACCGAGCGCGGCGCGTGGTAGTCGAATCCGGGCGGGATCATCGTGCGTGTCTCCTGGGCGAGCCGGTCGGGGTGCCGGCTTGACGGGCGCCAAGATAGGGCGGCGCGCGGCGCCGGGGTCGCGCGTCTGCACGAACCGCGCGTGGCGATGCACGAAATGCGGCGCGCCGGCCACGAGCGGCAGCGCCGCGGCCAGGCCAGCGGGTTAACCCGGATCCGCCGTCAGCGCGCGCCGTCGGCCTCGGCGATGCCCAGGCGCGCCAGCAGCAGCGGCACGCTGGTGCGGGCCACCGGCAGGGCCGAGTTCTCGCCGCGCAGCTTCAGGCTGACCTTGCCGTCGTCGCGCACGATCTGCTCGGCGAACTCCAGGTTGGCGAGGTAGCTGCGGTGGATGCGCAGGAACGAGGCGCCGTCCAGTCGCTCGGCCAGGTCGGAGATGTTCAAGTTGCAGAAGCTCGCGCCGCGCGGCGTGCTCACCCAGGTGTAGTGGCCCTCGGCGCGCACGTAGCTCACCTCGTCGGCATCGACCAGCACGATGCGGTTCTGCGAGACGGTGGGGATCTTCTGCAGCTGGCGCTTGGCCGCCGGCTTCTGCGCGGCCGGCTCGTCGCGCGAGACCACGTCGGTGATGTCGTAGAAGATCAGCGTGTAGCCGGTGGTCTCACCGCGCAGGTCGGACAGCTTGGTCACCTTGATCAGCAGCACCCGCTCGGGGATGTTGATGATCATCGTCATCGGCGGCGGGTTGCTGACCGGGCATTCGGCCTGGTCGAGCAGGAACTTCACCTTCGGCACCGAGCGTTCCGGGTGGAACGACAGCACCATCTTCTCGAAGGGCTGCTTGTCCTCCACCGGCAGCGCGCGCCGGGCGAAGCTGTTCATGGCGACCACGGTCAGGTCGCGGTCGAGCTGCACCACGCCCACGTCGGAGCGTTCGAGCAGGTAGAGCGGGCTGGCGGCGCGACTGTCCACGCCCGCGATTCAAACACTCTTTGCGTGGCTACGTGCTGAGGGGTCTCCCGCCCAGGCCACCATCAAGCTGTCGCCGCGGATCCGGCTTCGCCGGTCCGCTGGCGGCGCCCCCTGGGGGGAGCGCCGCAGGCGCTACGGGGGGGTCAATGCTGCAGGATCTTGGACAGGAAGTCCTTCGCGCGCGGCGAGCGGGCGTCGGGTTTGCCGAAGAAGTCTTCCTTCTTGCAGTCCTCGACGATCTTGCCGGCGTCCATGAAGATGACGCGGTGGCTGACCTTCTTCGCGAAGCCCATCTCGTGGGTGACGCACATCATCGTCATGCCCTCGTTGGCGAGCTGCACCATCACGTCGAGCACCTCGCCCACCATCTCGGGGTCGAGCGCCGAGGTGGGCTCGTCGAACAGCATCACGATCGGGTCCATCGACAGCGCCCGCGCGATCGCCACGCGCTGCTGCTGGCCGCCGGAGAGCTGGCCGGGGTACTTGTCCTTGTGCGCCATCAGGCCCACGCGGTCGAGCATCTTCAGGCCGCGTGTCTTGGCCTCGTCGGCGTTGCGGCCGAGCACCTTGGTCTGCGCGATCGTCAGGTTCTCGGTCACCGAGAGGTGGGGGAACAGCTCGAAGTGCTGGAACACCATGCCCACGCGGCTGCGCAGCTTGGGCAGGTTGGTCTTCGGGTCGGAGATGCTGATGCCGTCGACCACGATGTCGCCCTTCTGGAAGGGCTCGAGCGCATTGACGGTCTTGATCAGGGTGGACTTGCCCGAGCCCGACGGCCCGCACACCACCACCACCTCGCCCTTTTCGATCTTGGTGGTGCAGTCGGTCAGGACCTGGAAGCTGCCGTACCACTTGCTGACGTTCTTGATGTCGATCACTGCAGCCTCCTCAGCGGATGATCTGGATCTTCTGCTGCAGCCGGCGCACCAGCATCGACAGCGAGAAGCAGATGATGAAGTAGACGACGGCGGCGACGAGGTAGGTCTCCACCGGCCGGTTGAAGTTCTTGCCCGCGACCTCGAAGCCCTTGAGCAGGTCGTAGGCGCCGATCGCGTAGACCAGCGAGGTGTCCTGGAACAGGATGATGGTCTGCGTCAGCAGCACCGGCAGCATGTTGCGGAAGGCCTGCGGCAGCACGACCAGCTTCATGCACTGCGCATAGGTCATGCCCACCGCATAGCCGGCGTGGACCTGGCCCTTGGGCACGCTCTGGATGCCGGCGCGCATGATCTCGGAGTAGTACGCCGCCTCGAACACCGTGAAGGTGATGATGGCCGACAGCTCCGCGCCCATCGGCCGCCCGATCAGCAGCGGGATCAGCAGGAAGAACCACAGGATCACCATCACCAGCGGGATCGAGCGCAGCGTGTTCACGTAGAACGCCGCCGGCAGCACCAGCCACTTCTTGCCCGACAGCCGCATCAGCGCCAGCACGGTGCCCAGCGCGATGCCGCCCAGCATCGCGATGATGGTCAGCTGGATCGAGAAGATGAAGCCCTTGGCGACGAAGCTGGAGATGACACCCCAGTTGAGGAAGCCGAAGTCGAGGTTCACTTGTGGCCTCCGATCATGCCGGGCACGGCCACGCGATGTTCGATGAAGAGCGCAAGACGGTTGATCGCGAACGCCGACACGAAGTACAGCGCCGTCACCGCGAGGTAGATCTCCACGCCGCGCGAGGTCTCCTCCTGCGCCTGCATCGCGAACATCGTCAGCTCGGCGATGCTCACCGCAAAGGCCACCGAGGAGTTCTTGATGATGTTCATCGACTCGCTGGTCAGCGGCGGGATGACGATGCGGAAGGCCATCGGCAGGATCACGTAGCGGTAGGTCTGCGGCAGCGTGAAGCCCATCGCCAGGCCGGCGTAGCGCTGGCCCTTGGGCAGCGCCTGGATGCCGGCCTTCACCTGCTCGGCGATGCGCGCCGAGGTGAAGAAGCCGAGCGCGAAGACCACCAGCACGAAGCTCGGCACGCTCTTCAGGCTGGTGAAGAGGGCCGGGATCACGTGGTACCAGAGGAAGATCTGCACCAGCAGCGGGATGTTGCGGAACAGCTCGGTCCAGGCGTTGCCCAGCAGCACCAGCCCCTTGTGCGGCGTGGTGCGCAGGATGCCCATCAGCGAGCCCACCAGCAGCGCCACCGCCAGCGCGCAGGCTGCGACCGAGAGCGTCCATCCCCAGGCCGACATCATCCACTGCAGGTAGGTTTCCCCTCCGCCGGTGTCCTGCAGGAACACCTGCCAGTCCCATGTCATCGCGCTGCCTCCTGGGCTCTTGTCGTGATCGGGCAGAAAAAAGCGCGACGCGGGGTGACCGTCGCCGCGCTTGACGCAGCATAAGCAAGCCCCGCGCCCGGGCGCCTCAGGGCTTGCCTGGGTGGCGCCGGGGCGAAAGGGCCGCGCTTACTTCTTCGCGTAGTCTTCCATCGGCTTGTCGTTCGGGTTCGCCCAGGCCGCCTTGGTGGCCTCCGACAGCGGCAGGCCGACCTTGGTGTTCGAGGGCGGGATCGGCTGCATGAACCACTTGTCGTAGGTCTTGGCCATCTCGCCGCTCTTGATCTGCGCGATGATGCTGTCGTCCACCGCCTTCTTGAAGGCCGGGTCGTCCTTGCGGAACATGATCGCGATCGGCTCGACCGACAGCACCTCGCCGACGATCCTGTAGTCGGCCGGGTTCTTGGACTTGCTGATGTTGCCGGCCAGGATCTGGCCGTCCATCACGAACGCGTCGGCGCGGCCGCTCTCGAGCAGCAGGAAGCTGTCGGCGTGGTCCTTGCCGAACACCTCCTTGAAGTCGACGCCGCCGGCACGCTCGTGCTTGCGCAGGGTCTGCACGGAGGTGGTGCCGGTGGTGGTGGCGATCGTCTTGCCGTTCAGGTCCTTGATCGAGTTGATGCCCGAGTTCGCCTTGGTGGCGATACGCACTTCCTCGACGTAGGTGGTCACAGCGAAGGCCACGTCCTTCTGGCGCGTGGCGTTGTTGGTGGTCGAGCCGCACTCGATGTCCACGGTGCCGTTCTGCACCAGCGGAATGCGGTTCTGCGAGGTGACGGGCTGGTACTTGATGTCGAGCTTGGCCAGCCCGAGCTGCTTCTGGATGTCGGCCAGCACCTTGGTGCAGACCTCGGTGTGGAAGCCCACGTACTTGCCGTCGCCCAGCGTGTAGGCCAGCGCGCCCGAGGACTCGCGCACGCCCATGGTCACCGAGCCGGACTCCTTGATCTTCTTGAGCGTGTCCGCCTGGGCACCGGCGGCCACCAACGCGGCGGCCAGCGCGACGAGCGAGACCTGCACAGCCTTCTTCATAGCGACTCCTGAGGGGTTGACAGAGGGTGAAGGAAGAACGGGATTCTAGGGAGCGGGGACATCCGGGTCTTCACGGGGTTCCCCGCCCCGCAGCGGGTGTGGCCATCGGGTTCGCAAGCTCCATGCCTAGACCACTCGGCGAGCCCCGCTCAGCGCACCAGCCGCACCGGCTGGGTGAGCCGCTCGGGCACCAGCAGCGCGGCCATCTCGGCCTCGCCCATCAGCCCGAGGCGCTGCGCCGTGGCCGCGATCGTGCCCCCCTCGGCCAGCGCGGTCTTGGCGATGAGCGCCGCCTTCTCGTAGCCGATGATCGGGTTCAGCGCCGTCACCAGCGTCACCGACTCGGCCACGCGGCGCGCCAGCAGCTCGTGGTTGGCCGCGATGCCCTCGACGCAGTTCTCGCGCAGCGTTCGGCAGGCCCGGCTCAGGTGCACGATGCTCTTGTGCAGCGACCAGCCCATGATCGGCTCGAAGGCGTTGAGCTGCAGCTGCCCGGCCTCGGAGGCCATCGTGATCGTCACGTCGTTGCCGATCACCTCGAAGGCGACCTGGTTCATCACCTCCGGGATCACCGGGTTGACCTTGCCCGGCATGATCGACGAGCCGGCCTGGCGCGGCGGCAGCCGGATGTCGCCGAAGCCGGCCTGCGGGCCGGAGGACAGCAGCCGCAGGTCGTTGCAGGTCTTGCTGAGCTTGCAGGCCACGCGCTTGAGCACGCCCGACAGCTGCACGAAGGCGCCGGTGTCCTGCGTCGCCTCGACCAGGTTCTCGGCCAGCGTGACCGGCACGCCGCTGGTCTCGCGCAGCAGCGGGATCACCGCCTCGGCGTAGCCGTGCGGCGCGTTGATGCCGGTGCCGATCGCCGTGGCGCCCAGGTTCACCTCCTGGATCAGCGCACGTGCCTCGCGCAGGCGCTGCTCGTCCTCGCCGATCATGATGGCGAAGGCCTGGAACTCCTGGCCGAGCGTCATCGGCACCGCGTCCTGCAGCTGGGTGCGGCCGATCTTCAGCACCGCCTTGAACTCCTCCGCCTTGGCGGCGAAGGCGCCGCGCAGCGCGGCCATCTCGGCGAGCAACGCCTCGATGCCGGCCCAGGCCGCCAGGCGCAGCGCGGTCGGGTAGACGTCGTTGGTGCTCTGCGAGGCGTTGACGTGGTCGTTCGGGTGCAGCGCCGCGTAGTCGCCGCGCTGGCGGCCCAGGTGCTCGAGCGCGCGGTTGGCGATCACCTCGTTGGCGTTCATGTTGGTCGAGGTGCCGGCGCCGCCCTGGATCACGTCGACCACGAACTGCTCGTGCAGCTGCCCGGCGAGCAGGTCGTCGCAGGCGCGTTCGATGGCCTCGGCGCGCGGCGCGTCGAGCACGCCGAAGCCCCGGTTGGCGCGCGCCGCCGCCTTCTTGACCGCGGCCAGCGCGCGCACCAGCTCGGGCCACTGGCCGACCGTGTGGCCGGAGATCGGGAAGTTCTCCACCGCGCGGGCGCTGTGCACGCCCCAGTAGGCGGCTTGCGGGATGACGCGCGGGCCGAGGAAGTCCTGCTCGGTGCGGGTCGCTTGGGGGGTGTCTGCTTGCATGGGGGCGCACTGTAGGCGCGGCCCCCGTGTCGTGGCCAATGCCGTTTCGCGGCCGGGCCATGCAATCCTTGCATGGCCCCTCCGGGTCAACCCTGAGCCGGAGACCGGCGCGCCTCGCTGCGCAGGAAGTCCCACAGCGCCAGCGCGCCGGCCTTGGCGTGGCGCGCGGTCTCGGGCCGCTCGCGGTAGATGCGCACCTCCATGGTCAGCTCGTGCTGGCCCGGCTCGGCGGCACGCACCAGGCGCTTGCCCTTGAGCTCCTTGCGCACCGAGCTGGCGGGCAGGAAGGCCAGGCCGTGGCCCTCCAGCGCCATCGCCTTCAGGCCCTCGGCCATGTCGGTCTCGTAGACCGGCTCGAGCGCGAGCGCAGGGCTGGCCTCGCGCATGATCACGCCGACCAGGCGGCCGAGGTAGGCGCCCTCGCCGTAGCTCAGGAAGGGCAGCTTGTGCGCCGGTGAGCCGGGCAGGCGGTACAGCGGCGCGCCCGCCGCGTCGGCCTTGGCATAGGGCGCGAGTGTCTCGCGGCCGAGGCTGAGCATCTCGTAGCGGTCACCCGGCAGCTGCAGCGGGTCGCTCGCGTGGTGGTAGGCGATCAGCAGGTCGCAGCCGCCCTCGGTGAGCTGCAGCACCGCGTCGTGCACGTTCAGCGTGATGAGGCGGCTCTTGAGCGCGCCGAAGCGCTCGCGCAGGTCCGTCAGCCACTGCGGGAAGAAGCTGAAGGCCAGCGAGTGCGGCACCGCGAACTCGATCATGTCCGCCGCGCCGCTCTGGTGTGCGCGCATCATGTTGCGCGTGGCCTGCAGCGTGCCGAGGATCTCGAGCGCCTGCGCGTGCAGCGTCTCGCCCGCGGGCGTCAGCCGCGTCGGATAGGACGAGCGGTCGACCAGGTCGATGCCGGCCCAGGCCTCGAGGGCCTGGATGCGGCGCGAGAACGCGGGCTGGGTGACGTGGCGCAGCTGCGCCGAGCGCGAGAAGCTGCGCGTCTCGGCGAGGCTGACGAAGTCCTCGAGCCACTTGGTTTCCACGGCCGGCAGTGTAGCCAGCCGCTCCGGGGCGGGGCCCCGGATCCGCTCAGCGCAGGCCGGCCGAGCGGGACACGACACCGCGGAAGGACTGCGCGAGGTCGGCCGCCAGTGCGGCGATCCCGGCGCGGTCGGTGGCCGCTTCCTGCGCGCGCACGGTCAGGTCGGCCGACCAGAACTTACCGCCCAGGGAGTCGACCGCGGCGAGGCGGAAGGTCACCTGGCTGTCGTCCGCGCCGCAGGCGAAGCGGCCCTCCACCGGGGTCAGCGTCAGGCGCTGCGGGCCGTCCACGGCCACGCCCGACAGGCGTACCGCCTCCCGCACCTCGCCCGCGGCGCTGCTGCGCAGCGCGGCCAGCGTGGCCGACGCGCTCTCGGCACCGTTCACGCCATTCAGTGCGCTGCAGGCCTCGAAGCCGAAGCTTTCGTTCTCCACCCACACGATGTCGCCGTCGGCGGCCGACTGGGCGCCCGCGAGGGCATGGACGGCCGCGAGGGCCCAGGCGCTGATCCAACGATTCTTCTTCATCTCGACCGTCCTTCCCTGGAGGTGTCAGTGGCAGTGACGGCACTGTAGGAAGAAGCGACCAGGCATGCGCGTGGCGCCGACCGATGCCACAAGTGCGCGTGGCTCAGATCACGGGCTCATTTCACGCCGGCATGACGCGGCCTGCGTTCGGGTCACCGCGCGCGGCGCGGCGTCACGCCGACCGCGCCGCAGGCACACTGCAACGCGATGACCGATCCGAATCCCAGCGCCGCCGCGCGGCGCGCCGCCTGGCTGGTGTTCGCCGCCGGCGTGTGTGCCGCCTTGCATGTCGGCAAGCTGCCCCCGGCCATCGTCGCGCTGCGCGACGCTCTGGGCATGAGCCTGGTCGAGGCGGGGTTCCTGCTCTCGCTGGTGCAGGCGGCCGGCATGGCGGCGGGCATCGTCTTCGGCCTGCTCGCCGACGCGATCGGGCTGCGCCGCAGCATGCAGGCCGGGCTGGTACTGCTGGCCGCCGCGAGCGTGCTCGGCGCGGCGGCCGAGAGCGTCGCGACGCTGCTCGCGCTGCGCGCGCTGGAGGGCGTCGGCTTCCTGATGGTGGTGCTGCCCGCGCCCGGACTGATGCGCCGCCTGGTGCCGCCGCAGCGTTTGTCGCTGATGCTGGGCGTGTGGGGCACCTACATGCCGCTGGGCGCGGCGATCGGCCTGCTGGCCGGGCCGGTGTGGATCGCGGCACTGGGCTGGCGCTCGTGGTGGCTGCTGCTGGGTGCGCTGTCCGCGCTGTCGGCGCTGTCGCTGCGCACGGTCGTCGAGGCGCCGGCGGATGCACGCAGCGGCGGCTTGCCGGAGCGCCTGGCGCGCACGCTGCGCGACGCCGGGCCCTGGCTGGTGGCGGGCTGCTTCGCGCTCTACTCGAGCCAGTGGCTGGCGGTGATCGGCTTCCTGCCCACCATCTACACCGGCGCCGGCATCGCGCCGGCGCTGACCGGCGTGCTGACCGCGCTGGCCGCCGCGGTCAACATGCTCGGCAACCTCGGCGCCGGGCGCCTGCTGCAGCGCGGCGTGGCCCCGCCGCGGCTGCTGGCCACCGGCTTCGTCGTGATGGCGCTGGCCGCCGGCGCGGCCTTTGCCGGCGGCCCCGAGGCGGGCCTGCCGCCGGCCGGACGCTTCCTCGCGGTGCTGGTGTTCTCGGGTGTCGGCGGCATGGTGCCGGCCACGCTGTTCGCGCTCGCCATGCGCCTGGCGCCGGGCGAGGACACCGTCTCGACGACGGTGGGCTGGATGCAGCAGCTGTCGGCCCTGGGCCAGTTCGCCGGGCCGCCGATCGTCGCCGCGCTGGCCGCCCGCGCGGGCGGCTGGCACTGGACCTGGCTGGCCACCGGCAGCGCCTCGCTGCTGGCGCTGGGCCTGGCCGCACTGGTGGCGCGGCGCTTGCGCTAGGGCCTGTTCACACGACGGGAGGGCTCGCGTGACTCGACAAACAGGCGCCCGCAAGGCGCACGGTGCAGCCCAGGCTGGACGCCTGGGCAAGACGGGCAACGCGGCGGACGCCTGTTTGCCGAGATCACCCGCAGGGCCGGGGTACCCCAAGGCGCTGGGCCGCGTTGCGCCACTGGCCCAGGCCGCCAGCCTGGGCTGCGCGCCGCGCCTTGCCCAGCGCCTTGGGCCACCCCGGCGCGAGCCCTCCCGTCGTGTGAACAGGCCCTAGGCCGGCTCTTCCTCGCCCGCCTGCTGCAGCCGCCACATCTCGGCGTAGCGCCCGCCGCGCTCGAGCAGCTCGGCATGCGTGCCGCGCTCGACGATGCGACCGTGCTCCATCACCAGGATCTGGTGCGCGTCGGCCACCGTCGAGAGCCGGTGCGCGATCACCAGCGCCGTCTTGTTGCGCGCCGCGCTCTTCAGCTCCTCCTGGATGGCGCGTTCGTTGGCCGAGTCGAGCGCCGAGGTGGCCTCGTCGAAGATCAGCAGCGGCGGGTTCTTCAGCAGCGTGCGCGCGATCGCCACGCGCTGCTTCTCGCCGCCGGAGAGCTTGAGCCCGCGCTCGCCCACCATCGTGTCGTAGCCCCGGGGCGTGCTCGTGATGAAGCGGTGGATGTGCGCCGCCTGCGCCGCGGCCTCCACCTCGGCGCGGCCCGCGCCCGGCCGGCCGTAGGCGATGTTGTATTCGACCGTGTCGTTGAACAGCACCGTGTCCTGCGGCACGATGCCGATGGCCGCGCGCAGGCTTTTCTGCGTCACCTGCCGGATGTCCTGGCCGTCGATCAGGATGCGCCCGGCGTCGACGTCGTAGAAGCGGTAGAGCAGCCGCGCCAGCGTGCTCTTGCCCGAGCCCGACGGGCCGACCACCGCGACCGTCTTGCCGGCCGGGATCTCGAAGTCGATGCCATGCAGGATCTCGCGTTCGCGGTCGTAGCCAAAGCGCACGCCCTCGAAGCGCACCGCCGCGCCGTGCGTGGCCAGCGGCGGCGCGCCCGGCGCGTCGGCCACCTCGCGGTGCTCGCCGAGCAACAGGAACATCTTCTCCATGTCGATCATCGACTGCTTGATCTCGCGGTAGATGACGCCCAGGAAGTTCAGCGGGATGTAGAGCTGGATCATGAGCGCGTTGACCAGCACCAGGTCGCCCAGCGTCATCGTGCCGGCGACCACGCCGACGGTGGCACGCCACACCAGCAGCACCACGGCCGCCGAGATGATCAGGCTCTGGCCCAGGTTCAGCAGCGACAGCGAGGTCTGCGACTTGACCGAGGCGCGCTCGAGCTGGCGCAGGTTCTCGTCGTAGCGGGCCTGCTCGAAGGCCTCGTTGCCGAAGTACTTGACCGTCTCGTAGTTGATCAGCGCGTCGACCGCCTTGGTGTTGGCCTTGCTGTCCTGCTCGTTCATGGCACGGCGGAAATGCGTGCGCCACTCCGTGACCGTGACGGTGAAGCCGATGTAGAGCACCAGCGCGGTGAGCGTGATGGCGGCGAACCAGCCGTCGAACTTGGCCGACAGCAGCGCGATCACCAGCGTCATCTCCACCAGCGTGGGCGCGATGGTGTAGATGGTGTAGTTCAGCAGCGAGTGGATCGAACGCGAGCCGCGTTCGATGTCGCGCGAGACACCGCCGGTCTGGCGCTCGAGGTGGAAGCGCAGGCTCAGGCTGAGCAGGTGCTCGAAGGCCTCCAGCGAGACGCGCCGCGCGATGCGCGCAGCCACCGGGTAGAACAGGAACTCGCGCAGTTCGGTGAACAGCGTCACCGAGACACGCAGCGCGCCGTAGGCCAGCAGCAGCGCCACCGGCACGACGAGCGCCGTGCGCGGGTCGCCCGGCTTCAGGTCGAGCGCGTCGACCAGGCCCTTGAGCACCAGCGGCACGCCGACGTTGGCCACCTTGGCCGCCACCAGGAAGGCGAGCGCCAGCAGCACGCGCCAGCGCCACTGCCAGACGTAGGGCGCGAGCTTGCGCAGCGTGGCCCAGTCCGAGCGCGGCGCGCCCGTGGCGGGCGCGGCCGGGGCGCTGGACATCGGCAGGCTGTGGCGGCGCATGACGGCGGGGCGTGGAAGAATGCGGCAGGACCCACCGCAGGTGCAGCAATATGCCCGAGATTTCAAGCCACCCCGACGCGGCCACCCCGCTGCAGCTCCCCGAGGACCGCCAGCTCGTGATGCGCGTGATGCCGATGCCGGCCGACGCCAACGGCAACGGCGACATCTTCGGCGGCTGGATCATGGCCCAGGTCGACCTGGCCGGCGCGGTGCTGCCGGCGCGCATCTCCAAGGGCCGCATCGCCACCGTGGCGGTGAACCAGTTCGTGTTCAAGCAGCCGGTCTCGGTGGGCGACCTGCTGAGCTTCTATGCCAAGGTGGAGCGCATCGGCAACACCTCGATCACCGTGCACGTCGAGGTCTACGCCGAACGCAACCCGGCCGACCTGCAGGTGGTCAAGGTGACCGAGGCCAACCTCACCTACGTGGCGATCGACCTCCAGGGCCAGCCGCGCCAGATCCCGAAAGTCTGAGAAGCCGCTCGGCGACGAAGCCGGCCAGCGCCTCGCCGCAGGCGCGGTAGACCGGCGCGCCGGGGTGGAAGCCGTCCAGCGCCATGTTCTCCGGCCCGAGCCGCAGCGCGATCGGCACGTGGTGCACGTCCGCGCGCGTGGCGGCCCAGCGCGCCAGCGCCGCGTCGTGCGCACGCGCCTCGGCCCCGGCGATCCAGCGCAGCGGCTGCGGCAGCAGCGGGAACTGGTGCATCGGCGGCAGCGGCGCGAACACCACGTGGCGCACGCCGGTCTCGGTGCGCAGCCAGTCGACCAGCGCCGCGCGCTGCTGGACGGCGCGGCGCGGTGCCACCTGCTCGACCACGTCGTTCACGCCCAGCACCGCCACGGCCAGATCATGCGGACCGGGCGGCGCCTCCTGCAGCAGCGCCAGCGCCTGCGCGCTGGTCGTCCCGCTGCGTGCCTGCAGGCACCAGTCGATGCGGCGCCCGCTGCGCGCGGCCAGCGTGCGCGTCAGGTGTCCGGCGAGCGCCTCGTCCTGCGTCGCCACGCCCACGCCGGCCGCCGACGAGTCACCCACGATCAGCAGGCGCAGGGGCTCGCCTTCGCCCACCCGGCCTTCGCGCGGCCCGTCGGCCTCCGGCAGCGTTGGCGCGCGCCGCCGCAGCGCCACCGCCTGTGCGATCAGCACCGGCAGCAGCGCGGGCTTCAGCGCGGCGGCGAGCACCGGTTCAGGAGAACTTCGAGAAGTCGGGCTTGCGCTTCTGGAAGAAGGCCTGGAAGGCCTCCATCGCCTCGGGGCTGCGCAGCCGCTGCGCGAACAGCTCACCCTCGACGGCGATGGTCTTCAGCACCTCCTCGGCGCTGGCGCGGCGCAACAGCTTCTTGGTCTCGCGCACCGCGCCCGGCGGCAGCGCGTTGAAGCGCTCGGCCACCCGGCGCGCATGGTTCACCACCTCGCCGGCCGGCAGCACGGCGTTGGCGATGCCGGCCTCCACCGCGTCCTGCGGCGAGAACAGATCGCCCAGCAGCAGCTTCTCGGCGGCACGCACCTGGCCCATCAGGCGCGGCACGATCAGGCTGGAGGCGAACTCGGGCACCAGGCCGAGGCTGACGAAGGGCATCGCCAGGCGCGCCTCGTCCGACACGTAGACGAGGTCGCAGTGCAGCAGCATCGTCGTGCCGATGCCGACCGCCGCGCCGGTGACCGCGGCGATCACCGGCTTGTCGATGCCCGTCAGTGCGCGCATGAAGCGGAACACCGGCGAGTCCGGGTTGGCCGTGCCCTCGCCGGGACCGCGCCTCATGAAGTCCTCGATGTCGTTGCCGCTGCTGAAGATGCCGGGCTGGCCGGTGATCAGCACGGCGCGCACCGCGGCATCGGCCTGCGCCGCATCCAGCGCCTCGGCCATGGCCTGGTACATCGCGATGGTCAGCGCATTCTTCTTCTCGGGCCGCGCGATCTCGATCGTCGCCACGCCCTCGCTCACGCCGGTGCGGATGCTCATGCAGGTGTCTCCTCGGTGGATGGGCGGGGCCGGGCGCTCAGGCCTGCAGCTCGTCCCAGTGGTTGGCCAGGTGCATCAGGTGCGCGCGGCGGTAGTCGTCCTTGCCCAGCGCACCATAGGCGAAGTGTGGCGCGAGCGCACCCGTGTGCGCCTCGAAGGACGTGAGCGCGGCGACGACACGGTCCACCGCCGCGGCCAGCGGCAGGCCGCGCGCGTTGGCGGGCGCACCGGGGATGGGTTCGTCCAGCGCATGGCTCATGCGGCCGCGCGCCGAGAACAGCGCGAAGGCGAGCGGCCCGACGCTGGCGCGGAACCACGCCGGCCTGGGCTGCGGGTAGCCCTGCATCGAGTACTCGACGCTCTGCGCCGCGTGGTGCAGCACCTGCGCCAGGTCCCACGCGCCGGTCGTGCGTGGCGGCCGGTCCTTCAGCGCCTGCAGGGTCGCCAGCGCCGTCGGCAAGGAGCCGAAGCCCGGGCCCCGCACAGGCGCCGGGCTGCAGGCGCCCAACAGCAGCGGCGGGGCGGCGATCGCCGCCGCGCCGATGGTGCGCACCAGCACGTGCCGGCGCGTGGGCCCGTCGCGGCGAGCGGCCGCGTTCATGGCGTCGCCTGCGGTGCGGCCTGCAGGCCGTGCAGCAGCCGCCCGGCGTGCTGCCACAGGGTCGCGCGGAACTGCTCGCGGAAGAACCCGAAGTGGCCGATGCGCCGCGCCTGCACGTCGGCCGGCGCGATGCGCTCGATGCGCGCCGGCGCGTTGGCGTAGAAGCCCACCAGCGTGCGGGTGCCCCGCTCGGTCATCAGTTCGTCGTCGGTGATGGACAGCGCGACGATCGGAAAGCGCACGGCCGCGAACTGCGCATCCGCGCCTTCGACGCCGACGTGGTAGCGC
The DNA here is from genome assembly GCF_004011805.1 of Piscinibacter defluvii. Lineage (GTDB taxonomy): Bacteria > Pseudomonadota > Gammaproteobacteria > Burkholderiales > Burkholderiaceae_C > Piscinibacter > Piscinibacter defluvii. The sequence continues at coordinate 189,363 of NZ_ML137199.1, read as the reverse complement.
GGGTGCAGGCACCAGCGGCGCCACTGCAGGATCACGCCGCGCGGCAGGTCGCCCACCTTGCCGAGCCGCCGGCCCGGGAAGTAACCCCACAGCGCAGTGGCCAGCGGCACCGCAACGTGCCAGAAGTACAGCACCGTGCGCTTCAGGCGCGGCGTGTTGTCGCGCCAGTAGCCGCTGCCCGCGGCCACCGAGAGCAGCCCGGCGATGCGCTCGCGCTGCACCAACAGCCCGGGCAGCTGCGCGCCCAGGCTGTGGCCGATCAGGTACAGCGGCGCGCCGCCCGCGCGCGCGGCCAGCGCCTCGATCACCGTGTCGGTGTCGCGCGCCCAGTCGAACAGGTCGGCGCGGAAGCCGCGCAGCGAGCGCGGGCGCGAGTCGCCCGAACCGCGGTAGTCGAAGGTCGCGACGAGGAAGCCCTCGCCCGACAGCCAGCGCGCGAAGGCCTCGTAATAGCCCTGGCGCACGCCCATCGCACCGCCGATCAGCACCGCGGCGCGTGCCTTGGCCGCGTCGGCCGGGGCGTAGAAGCGGGCGGCGACCGACGCGCCGTCGGCCGTCGTCAGCGTACGCGCCTCCATGCGCTCAGACCCGCTCGAAGATGCCGGCCGCGCCCTGCCCCATGCCCACGCACATCGTGACCATGGCGTACTTCAGGTGGTGGCGGTGCATCGCGTGGATCGCGGTGGCCGAACGGATCGCGCCGGTGGCACCGAGCGGGTGCCCGAGCGCGATCGCACCGCCCATCGGGTTGACCCGGGACGGGTCGAGCCCGCAGGTGTTGATGACGGCCAGCGCCTGCGCGGCGAAGGCCTCGTTCAGCTCGATCCAGCCGATGTCGCCGAGGTTCAGGCCTCCGGCGCGCAGGGCGGCCGGAATCGCCTCGATCGGTCCGATGCCCATGATGTCCGGCGGCACGCCGCGCGCCGCGAAGGAGACGAAGCGCGCCAGCGGCTTCAGGTCGAACTGCTTCACCGCCTTCTCGCTCGCCAGGATCAGCGCGCCCGCGCCGTCGCTGGTCTGCGAGCTGTTGCCGGCGGTGACGCTGCCCTTGGCGGCGAACACCGGCTTGAGCTTGGCCAGGCCCTCGAGCGAGGTGTCGGGCCGTGCGCCTTCGTCGAGGTTCACGGTGCGCGTCTTCGTCTTCACCTCGCCGCTGGCGAGGTCGGGGAAGCGGTCGACGATCTCGATGGGCGTCATCTCGGCCGTGAACTCGCCCGCCGCCATCGCCTTCAGCGCCTTCTGGTGCGAGGCGAGCGCGAAGGCGTCCTGCGCCTCGCGGGTGACCTTCCACTGGTTGGCCACCTTCTCGGCCGTCAGGCCCATGCCGTAGGCGATGCCGACGTTCTCGTCCCTGGTGAAGATCTCCGGGTTGAACGAGGGCTTGTTGCCGCCCATCGGCACCATGCTCATCGATTCGGCGCCGCCGGCAATCATCACGTCGGCCTCGCCGACGCGGATGCGGTCGGCCGCCATCTGCACGGCAGTGAGGCCCGAGGCACAGAAGCGGTTGATCGTCACGCCGCCCACGCTGTGCGGCAGCCCGGCCAGCACCATCGCGACCCGCGCCATGTTGATGCCCTGCTCGGCCTCCGGGAAGGAGCAGCCGATCACCGCGTCCTCGATCGCCTTCGGGTCGAGGCTCGGCACCTGCGCGAGTGCGTTGCGCACGGCGGCGACCAGCAGGTCGTCCGGCCGCGTGTTCTTGAAGTAGCCCCGGCCCGACTTGCCGATCGGCGTGCGGGTGGCGGCGACGATGTAGGCGTCCTGGACTTGTTTCGTGCTCATCTCGTCGCTCCGATCAGTTGCGCACCGGCTTGCCCGTCTGGAGCATGCCCATGATTCGCTCTTGGGTCTTGGGATGCTCGAGCAGCCCGCAGAAGTGCTTGCGCTCGAGCGCCATCAGGTATTCCTCGCTGACCAGCGAGCCGGCATCGACCTCGCCGCCGCACACCACGTCGGCGATCAGCGCGCTGATGTGGAAGTCGTGCTCGCTGATGAAGCCGCCATCGCGCATGTTGGCGAGCTGGCCCTTGATCGTGGCGATCGCCGAGCGGCCCGCCACCGGAATCACGGCCTTCGGCGGCGGGCGGTAACCCGCGTCCGCCAGTGCCTTGGCCTGGCCGATCGCCACGTGCAGCAGCTCGTCCTTGTTGGGCACGATCACGTCGCTGTCGAGCAGGTAGCCGAGCTTGCGCGACTCGATCGCGCTGGTGCCCACCTTGGCCATCGCGGCGTTCGTGAAGCCGTCGGTCAGGAACTTGAAGATGTCGGCATTCGCGTTGCCCGCGGCCGCCATCTCGGCCGCGCGGCGCGCGATGTAGGTCAGGCCGCCGCCGCCCGGAATCAGGCCGACGCCCACCTCCACGAGGCCGATGTAGCTCTCCATCGCCGCGACACGCCTGGCGCAATGCACCGCGAGCTCGCAGCCGCCGCCGAGCGCGAGGCCGCGCATCGCCGCCACCACCGGCACCTGGGCGTAGCGGACGCGCAGCATCATGTCCTGCAGCTTCTTCTCCTCGGGCGCGATGCCCTTGGCGCCGCTCTTCATGAACACCGGCATCAGCGACTCGAGGTTGGCGCCGGCCGAGAACACGTCGTCGGGCGACCAGATCACGAGGCCCTGGTACTTCGCCTCGGCGATCTCCACCGCCTTCAGCAGGCCGGCGGTGACGTCCGGGCTGATCAGGTGCAGCTTGGCGGTGATGCTGGCGACGAGCACTTCGCCGTCGGGCGACCAGAGGCGGATCTCCTCGCCGCGGAACTCCTCCGTGCCGCTCTTCAGCGGCTCGGCGGCACCGGCGCCGACCACGTTCTCGGGGAAGGCCTGGCGCTGGTAGACCGCCAGGCTGCTGCGCGGCACGTAGCGGCCCTGCGCCGGGCTCCACGAGCCCTCGGGCGTGTGCACGCCATCGCGGCCGTCGAACACCCAGGCCGGCAGCGGCGCCGTCGAGAGCGCCTTGCCGGCCTCGATGTCGTCCTTCACCCACTGCGCCACCTGCTTCCAGCCGGCCTGCTGCCACAGCTCGAACGGGCCCTGCTGCATGCCGAAGCCCCAGCGCATCGCGAAGTCGACGTCGCGCGCGGTGTCGGCGATGTCGGCCAGGTGCACCGCGGCGTAGTGGAAGGCGTCGCGCAGGATGGCCCACAGGAACTGCGCCTGCGGGTTGCTCGACTCACGCAGCAGCTTGAGCCGCTCGGCCGGCGCCTTCTTCAGCATGCGCTCGACGATCGGCTCGGCCTTGCCGCCCGAGGCCACGTACTCACCCTTGGCCGCATCGAGCCGCAGGATGTCCTTGCCGACCTTCTTGTAGAAGCCCGCGCCGGTCTTCTGCCCGAGCGCGCCCTGCTCGATCAGCCTGGCGAGCACCGGCGGCGTGCCGTAGCTCGGGTAGAACGGGTCGCCCTGCAGGTTGTCCTGCAGCGTCTTGATGACATGCGCCATCGTGTCCAGGCCCACCACGTCGGCGGTGCGGAAGGTGCCGCTGCTGGCGCGGCCGAGCTTCTTGCCGGTCAGGTCGTCGACCACGTCGACGCTCAGGCCGAAGGTCTCGGCCTCCTTGATGGTGGCCAGCATGCCGGCGATGCCCACCCGGTTGGCGATGAAGTTCGGCGTGTCCTTCGCGCGCACCACGCCCTTGCCCAGCGTGCTGGTGACGAAGGTCTCGAGCTGGTCGAGGATCTCGGGCCGCGTCGTCGGCGTCGGGATCAGCTCGACGAGATACATGTAGCGCGGCGGGTTGAAGAAGTGGATGCCGCAGAAGCGCGGGCGGATGGCCTCCGGCAGCGCCTCGCTCAGCTTGGTGATCGACAGGCCCGAGGTGTTGGAGGCCACGATCGCGTGCGGCGCGAGCGCGCCGGCGATTCGCTGGTACAGGTCCAGCTTCCAGTCCATGCGCTCGGCGATCGCCTCGATCACCAGGTCGCACTCGGCGAGCTTGGCCAGGTGCTCCTCGTAGTTGGCCGCCTCGATGCGGGCGGCGTCCTCGCTCACGCCCAGCGGCGCGGGCTTGAGCTTCTTCAGGTTGTCGATCGCCTTGGTGACGATGCCGTTCTTCGCGCCTTCCTTGGCCGGCAGGTCGAACAGCACCACCGGCACGCGGCAGTTGACCAGGTGCGCCGCGATCTGCGCGCCCATCACGCCGGCGCCCAGCACGGCGACCTTGCGAACGTTGAATCGGTTCATTGCTTGTTCACTCCACGCGGATCCAGGTCTGGTTGCGGTAGAACGGCCCGATGTAGCCGCGCACCTCGAGTTCCTTGCCGCCGTCCAGCGGCTTGAGGCGCAGCTTGTAGACCTTGCCGTTGTTCGGGTCGAGGATGTCGCCGCCGGTCCAGGTGGCGGCGTCCTCTCCGCTCGCCTTGGCGTTGCGGATGATGGTCAGGCCGACGATGGGCTTGTTCTTGCGCTCGTCGCTGCACTTCTCGCACACGTCGTTCTGCTTGGCGGGATCGATGATTTTCTCGATCTTGCCGCTCAGCACGCCACCGCCGTCGACGATGCGCACCAGCGACTTCTCCTTCTTGGTCTCGTCGTCGATCGTCTTCCACAGGCCCACCGGCGTGGCCTGGGCCCAGGCGGCGGCGTGGACGGCGAACATGGCCAGGGCGGCGGCGGTCTTCAGCATCGTGGTCTCCTTCAGAACAGCGCTTCGTCGAGCGCCATCAGTGGTTGCAGCCCGGCGCGGCAGCTGCGGATCAGGCCGGCCGTCTCCGGCAGCAGCTTGGCGAAGTAGAAACGCGCCGTGGCCAGCTTGGCGGTGTAGAACGGGTCGCCCCCGGGCTGCTTCTCGAGCGCCACCTTGGCCATGCGGGCCCAGAAGTAGGCGAACACGAGGTGGCCGCAGATGCGCAGGTAGTCCACCGCGGCGGCACCCACCTCGTCGGCATTCTGGAACGCCTTCATGCCCAGCTCGGTGGTCAGCTTGGTGACCTTGTCGCCGAGGTCCGCGAGCGGGTTGACGAACTCCTGCATCGCCTCGTTGGTGCCCTCGTCCTCGATGAACTCGCTCACCAGCTTCGCGAACTTCTTCAGCTTCTTGCCGTTGTCGCCCAGCACCTTGCGGCCCAGCAGGTCGAGCGACTGGATCGTGTTGGTGCCCTCGTAGATCATGTTGATGCGCGCGTCGCGCACGAACTGCTCCATGCCCCACTCGCGGATGTAGCCGTGCCCGCCGAACACCTGCAGGCAGTGCGAGGTGGCAATCCAGGCGTTGTCGGTGAAGAAGGCCTTGACGATGGGCGTCATCAGCGCCACGAGGTCGGCGCAGTCGCGCCGCTCGTCCTCGTCGTCGGAGGCGAGCTCCTTGTCGAGCTGCAGCGTGGTCCACATCGCGAAGGCACGCGCGCCCTCGGCGTAGGCACGCGCGGTCAGCAGCATCTTGCGCACGTCCGGGTGCACGATGATGGTGTCGGCCGGCTGCTCCGGGTTCTTCGGGCCCGACAGCGCGCGCATCTGGATGCGCTGCTTCGCGTAGGCCACCGCGTTCTGGTAGGCCACCTCGGTGAGCCCGAGCGACTGCATGCCCACGCCCAGGCGCGCCGCGTTCATCATCACGAACATCGCCGCCAGACCCTTGTTCGGCTCGCCCACCAGCCAGCCGCTCGCACCCTCGAGCACGATCTGCGCGGTGGCGTTGCCGTGGATGCCCATCTTGTGCTCGAGGCCGCCGCAGTACAGGCCGTTGCGCGCGCCGAGCGAGCCGTCCGCGTTCGGGATGAACTTGGGCACCACGAACAGCGAGATGCCCTTGCTGCCCTGCGGCGCCTCCGGCAGGCGCGCCAGCACCAGGTGCACGATGTTCTCGGCCAGGTCGTGCTCGCCGGCGGAAATGAAGATCTTGGTGCCGGTGATGCGGTAGCTGCCGTCGGCCTGCGGCTCGGCCTTGCTGCGCAGCAGGCCGAGGTCGGTGCCGCAGTGCGGCTCGGTCAGGCACATCGTGCCGGTCCACTGGCCGCTGGTCAGCCTGGGCAGGTAGAGCGCCTTCTGCTCGTCCGAGCCGTGCGCGTGCAGCGCCTCGTAGGCGCCGTGCGAGAGGCCGGGGTACATGGTCCAGGCCTGGTTGGCCGAGTTCATCATCTCGTAGAAGGCCTGGTTCACCAGGTGCGGCAGGCCCTGGCCGCCGTAGGCCGGGTCGCACGAGAGCGCCGGCCAGCCGCCTTCCACATAGGTCTTGTAGGCCTCCTTGAAGCCCTTGGGCGCCTTCACCTCGTGGCTGGCCGGGTCGAGCGTGCAGCCCTCGGCGTCGCCGCTCTGGTTCAGCGGCGCCAGCACCTCGGCGGCGAACTTGCCGCCCTCCTCCAGCACGGCGTTGACCGTGTCCACGTCGAGCTCGGCATGGGCCGGCAGCAGCCGGAGTTCGTCGACCGCGTGCAGCACCTCGTGCATCACGAACTGCATGTCGCGCAACGGCGGGGTGTACTGAGGCATCGTGCAGGCTCCTTGAGGGGGATTCAGGTGCGCAGCGCCGCGCCGCCGCGCCGCGCCGGGCTGCGCGGGCGCGCCGGGGCGGCGGGCATGGCGTAGTGCTCGATCACGCGGTCGAAGGCCCGGCGGGCCCGCTCGACCGCGCCGGGGTGGCGCAGGAAGCGCGCGTCATGGTGCAGCGCGAGGATCAGCCCATGCACCTCGAACAGCATCTGCGGCGGATCGGTGTCGGGTTTCAGGTGGCCTTCGTCGACCGCCATGCGGATGGCGCGCTCGAGCGCGTCCTGCCAGGTCTGGACCATCGTGACCAGCGCGTCGCGCACCGGGCCCGGCCGGTCGTCGAACTCGACCGCGCCGCTGATGTAGATGCAGCCCGAGTCGATCTCGACCGCCACGCGGCGCACCCAGCGGTCGAACAGCGCGCGCAGGCGCGGCAGGCCGCGCGGCTCGCGCAGCGCCGGGTAGAACACCTCTTCCTCGAACTTGGCGTGGTACTCGCGCACCACCGAGATCTGCAGTTCCTCGCGCGAGCCGAAATGGGCGAACACGCCCGACTTGCTCATGTGCGTCACCTCGGCCAGCGCGCCGATCGACAGGCCTTCCAGGCCCATGTGCGAGGCCAGCGTGAGCGCGGCGTCGAGGATCGCGGCGCGGGTCTGCTGGCCCTTGTGCAGCGAACGGTGCGCGGCGGTGGCGTGGGGGTCGGGCACGGGGGCGATGAAGAAACGAACGATCGTTCTATTTTGCAGATTCCCCCGGCTTGTCGCCGAACACCCCTGCGGTATTTCTAGGCATTCGTCCCTAGTTGAAGTCGGTCATGCCCCGGACTTGAGCGCAATCGCGCGGATTTGCTACGCTCGCACGCTGAGATGGACGTGCTGCAACTCGATGTGTCAGGGCGGCCGCAAGCGTGGATCTCCGCGAAGGAGGCCGCGATCCTGTACGCCAGCGACGGCATCGCCTGGACGCTGGGCGACGCCTGCACGGTGCTGCGCGGCGGCATGCAGCGCCGCACCGGGCTGCAGAGCCGCATCGAGGTGCACCCGATCGTCGCCGTGCGCGGCGCCATCCCGAGCCGGGCCTGGCGCCAGACGCCGGCCCTCTCGAACCCGAAGCTGTTCGCGCGCGACCGACAGGTCTGCGCCTACTGCGGCGGGCATTTCCACGTGGACGAGCTGACGCGCGAGCACATCGTGCCGGTCTCGCGCGGCGGTGACGACAGCTGGATGAACTGCATCACCGCCTGCCGCCCCTGCAACGGGCACAAGGGCAACCGGCTGCCCGAGGAAGCGCGCATGAGCCTGCTCTTCCTGCCCTACGTGCCGAGCCTGCACGAGGACATGATCCTGCGCGGCCGGCGCATCCTGGCCGACCAGATGGAGTTCCTGCTGGCCAGCGTGCCGCGCAGCAGCCGGCTGCACGCCTGAGGCAGCTCAACGCCCTGGTCAACCCGGCCCGCCCGCAGGGCGTTGCCCGGGGACACTCCGGAGAGTTTCGATGAAGAAGATCCTGATCGCCGCGGCGAGCGCGCTGGCGCTGGCGGCGTGTTCCACGACCAGCCCCGACGTGATCCAGCGCGGCGACGCGCAGCGCCTGTCGCAGGTGCAGGACGCCACGGTGCTGTCGGTCCGGCCGGTCACCGTCGACGGCTCGCAGAGCGGCGCCGGCGGCGCCACCGGCGCGGTGATCGGCGGCGTGGCCGGCTCGTCGGTCGGCGGGCGGCGCGAGGGCATTGCGATCGGCGTGCTCGGCGCGGTGGCCGGTGCCGTGGTCGGCAACGCGGTGGAGCGCGGCGCCACGAAGGAAGAGGCGCTCGAGATCCTGCTGCAGCTGCGCAACGGCGAACGCCGCGCGATCGTGCAGGCCAAGGGCAGCGAGACCTTCAACCCGGGCGATCCGGTGATCCTCGTCACCACCGGCGGCAAGACGCGCGTCAGCAAGGCCCCGCCGGTCACCTCGGTACCGCCCGCCGCGCCCGCCAACTGACCCCCCGCCCGGGCAGCAGGAACGCGACTTGCTGCCGGCCCCGGCACCCATGCCGACCGCTGCCGCCCGCGCCCTGTTCGCCGGCACCATCTTCACCAGCGCCTTCCTGCTGTTCCTGGTGCAGCCGCTGATCGCCAAGCAGATCCTGCCCTGGTTCGGCGGCTCGGCGGCGGTCTGGTCGATCTGCATGGTGTTCTTCCAGTGCCTGCTGCTGGCCGGCTACGCCTACTCCGACCAGCTGGTGCGCCGGCTGCGCCAGCGGCGCCAGGCGCAGCTGCACGCCGCGTTGCTGCTGGCCAGCCTGGCGACGCTGCCGATCGTCGCCGCGCCGCACTGGAAGCCCGCCGGCCACGAGGAGCCGACGCTGTGGATCCTCGGCCTGCTGCTGGCCACCGTGGGCCTGCCCTACTTCCTGCTGTGCACCACCGGGCCGCTGCTGCAGGCCTGGCTGTCGGGCACCACGCTGGCGGCCGGGCTGGGCCGGCAGGTGTACCGCTACTTCTCGCTCTCCAACCTCGCGTCGCTCGCCTCGCTGCTGTGCTACCCGGTGCTTATCGAGCCGCGCTTCGCGCTGCTGCCGCAGGCCTGGGGCTGGTCGACCGGCTACGCGGCCTTCGTGCTGCTGGGTTGCGGCGTGGCCTGGCAGGTGGGGCGCGCGCCGCCGGCGCAGGCCGCGCCGGCGACGACCCCGGCACCGGTCGCTGTGTCGCCCGACGACGACGCAGCGCCGGGCCCGCTCCGGCAGGCGCTCTGGCTCGTGCTGCCGGCGCTGGGCTCGTGGCTGCTGCTGGCCGTGACCAACCACCTGACGCAGAACGTCGCCGCGGTGCCATTCCTGTGGGTGCTGCCGCTGGTCGTGTACCTGCTGAGCTTCGTGCTGTGCTTCGAGAGCGACCGCTGGTACCGCCGGCGCGTCTGGCTGCCGCTGGCCGCGCTCGCGCTGCTGCTGTGCGCCTGGGGCTTGCAGGACAGCCTGGGTTCGCGGCTGCAGACCGCGCTGCCGCTGTACGTCGGCGGCCTGTTCCTGCTGTGCATGGCGCTGCACGGCGAGATGGCGCGCGACCGCCCCGGTCCGCGCTGGCTGACGCGCTTCTACCTGATGCTCGCCTGCGGCGGCGCGCTCGGCGGCATCGTGGTGGGCCTGCTGGCGCCGCGTCTGCTGCCCGGCTACTACGAGCTCGGGCTCGGCCTCGCACTGTGCGCCCTGGCCGGCGCAGCGGTCGGCTGGCGTCACCCGGCGGCCCGCGCGGCAGGACTGGTGATCGCGCTCGCCTGCCTGGCCGGGCTGGCGCTGCAGGTGCACGACGACCGGGCCGGCGCGCGCCTGCTCGAGCGCAACTTCTACGGCACCCTCAGCACGCTGGACACGCATCGCGACGACCCGGCCGACGATGTGCGGCAGATGTACCACGGCTCGGTGAAGCACGGCGAGCAGTACCTCGCGCCGGCACGCCGCCGCGAACCGACCACCTACTACGGCGCCAGCGCCGGCATCGGCCGGGCGCTGCAGGCCGCGATGGAGGCCGCGCCCGGGCGGCCGCTGCGCGTCGGCCTGATCGGCCTGGGTGCCGGCACGCTGGCCAGCTACGGCCGGGCCGGCGACGTGTACCGCGTCTACGAAATCAACCCGCAGGTGTTCGACGCGGCCGATCGCGAGTTCAGCTTCCTGCGCGACAGCCCGGCAACCATCGAGCGGGTGCTCGGCGACGCCCGCCTCGCGCTCGAGCGCGAGCCGGCGCAGCGCTTCGACGTGCTGGCGGTCGACGCCTTCTCGGGCGACGCGGTGCCCATGCACCTGATCACCACCCAGGCACTCGCGCTGTACGAGCGCCACCTGGCACCCGGCGGCCTGGTGGCCTTCCACGTGACGAACCGCTTCCTGAACCTGCCGCCGGTGGTGCAGCGCGTCGCCGAGGCGCGCGGCCTGCACGCGCTGTACGTGCACGACGAGGCGGAAGGCTCCGACCTGCGCCGCACCGACTGGGTGCTGGTCGCACGCGAGAGCGCAACGCTGCAGCGGACGCGCCTGCGCGACGCCGGATCGCCCTTCCCCGAACTGCCCGGCCTGGCGGCCTGGACCGACGACTTCAACAACCTGTTCGGCGTGCTGCGTTGAGCAGTTCCAACCACTGCCGGCGTCGCCGGCTACACCGCCGCCATCGACGCGCCGCGATCCGAGCGGAGTCCTGTACTGGTCGGGGCCATGGGCCGAGAATACGTGGCCCGGCTACACAGCCCCGGTGACCGACCTGCTTCGTTCCAATGCCTGACATCCCCAAGATTCCCGAGACTGCTCCGGTCCCGACACCCGATGCAACGCTGGACACGCCGACCGAGGCGGCGACCGCCGCCCCCGCGGCGGCTGTCGCACCGGTGTCGCGGCCCGAACCCAGCGTGGCCGACACCGCGCGCCTGCTGGCCGAGCACTTCCCGGCGCTGTTCGGTGCGGGCGTGATCAAGCCGATCAAGCTTCGCATCCAGGCCGACATTCATCATCGGGCACCCGGAGTCTTCACCAAGAAGGCACTGTCCATCTTCCTGCACCGTCACACCACCGGGACCGCCTACCTGCGGGCCCTGGTGGCCGAGGGCGCGACACGCATCGACCTCGACGGCCAGCCGGCCGGCGAAGTGGCCGCCGAACACCGCGAGGCGGCAGGCGTGGAACTCGAGCGGCGCCGGGCCATCGTCGAAGCAAAGAAACAGGCGGGGCGCGAGGCGGCCCGGGCTTCGCGCCATGATGCCCGCCCGCCGCGGCCACCCCGGCCACCCCGGCCACCACTCCCCGCCCAGCAGGCGCAGTTGTCGCAGTCCGCTCCGCAAGCGACTGGCGAGCGGCCCGCCACTCGTGGCGCGCGCTCGGCGCAGCCCGGTGCTTCCAAGCGCCCAGACCGCGCTCCGCGGCCATCTCATCCCGGCCAAGCGCCGCGGCGCCCACACAAGCCCCCGCCCGAGCGGAAACCTGCCCGTGCACATCAAGAGCCGGTGAACGCGCCGGCCCTGCCGCTGACTCCCGAGCAGGCGGCCGAGGCCGAGGCTCGTCACCAGCGCGCAATGCTGCTGCGCAGCTTCGAGCAGAGCCCACTGTCGAAGGCGAACTTCGGAGCCCTGAAGGGGCTGAGCGAGGCAGCCCTGGATGCGCTTCTGACCCAGGCGCGACAGGAGCGCGGCTCACGGTGAGGGCGCCAGCGCCGCAGGTATCGGGCCCATTCAACGTTTGATCCTCCATCGGCACGTTCAGCGACGCTTGCCTGGGTCCCCGGAGGGCAGTCGCGCTCCACCGCCCACTGGCTGGCGCCACCACTGGCGACGGGATGGAAGTCGAGCAACGATCGCAGTGCAGCGTTGGCGGCCTTGAGGAAAGAATGCTGTGTGACCGATCAGCGCCAAGCATTGGACATCGACCACTTGACCTGACCTCGACCCGTCTCCGCAGGGCGCCTCGACGGCGAGCGACTAACCGGCCTTCACGAGCGCTCTTGCTTCGCTGACGAGCACCTTGGCGAAGGCGGCCGCGTGTTGCGTCATTGGAGCACCGGCACGCGTGAACATGCCAACGGTCAGTTGGGGGTGCTGTTCCCTGAGCGCGATCGGCTGCAGCGAATCGCGGGCCAACGGCAGGGCCAACGAGCGTCGCGACAGGAGCGTGAGCATGTGGGTCCGGGCGACCACGGACACCACCAGGTTGTACGACTCGCACTGCACGACCTGTCTCGGCAACGGCAGACCGGCCGCCGCGAAGATGCGATCCAGCGGGCTGTTCGGCAGCCCGCTCTTCCACAGCGCGGCCCACTCGGCGTCAACCAGCTGCGCCAGCGACCGCACCCCGCGCAGCGGATGGTCCTTGCGGGCGACCACCGCGAAGTCCTCCCGGAAGAGGGGCCGAAACGACAGCGCCGGATCGATCTGCGCGTCGAGCTTCGGGCCGATCGCGAAATCGAGCGTGCCGTCGCGCACCTGCGGCAGAAGCGCCGGCGGGAAGCCCTCGACCACGCGGACAGTGGCTCCGGGCGACTCGAGATGGAATCGCGCCACGGCCTGGGGGGCCAGCATGACGGCCGCCACCGGTCCCACGCCGAGCGCGACCGGTGCGGCGCCCGTGCGGCCGTACGCGACCTCTTCCTGCGCCTTGCGCAATTCCGCCTGAGCGGCACGCACGCGCGCCAGGAAGTTTCGCCCCGTCGAGGTGAGCGTCACGCCCTGAGGCGTGCGCTGCACGAGTTGTGCGTGCAGTTCGTCCTCGAGATGGCGCACGCTCTTCGTGACCGTCGGCTGCGAGACCCGCAAGCCGCGCGCCGCAGCCCGGATGCTGCCCGTCTCCGCCACGGCGACGAAGTTCTCCAGCTGTCTCAGGCTCATTCGCATGTGACAACCTCCAGGCTATCGCCATCCACGCGCAGCCATCTTACGCACGGGGGTCGCCGGTGGTCTACTGAATGCGGACGTCCAGAGCTCCTTCCTTCACTTCAGGAGATTGCGCATGAAGACGTCGTCACTGCATCTGCGGCTGGCGGCCATCGTGCTCGCGGCCCTCGCGGCGCCTGCCGCGGTCGCTGCCGACGCGATGCCGGCCGACTATCCCAGCAAGCCGATCCGCATCGTGGCGCCCACGCCGCCGGGGTCGCCTCCGGACGTGATCGCGCGGCTGATCGGCGAACGGCTGGCCGCCGCGTTCGGACAGCCGGTCGTCGTGGAAAACAGGCCCGGAGCGGTGGGCACGATCGGGTTGCAGACGGTGGCCAAGGCGGCGCCCGACGGGTACACCTTCGGCGTGCTGGCGATGCCGTTCATCCTCGGGCCGAGCCTCCTGCCTTCCATGCCCTACGACCAGCAGAAGGATCTGACGGCCGTCAGCCAGGTGGTCTGGGCCAGCAACGTCCTCGTCGTGGCCGACACGTCGACGCTGCACACCCTGGGCGATGTGGTGGCCGCGGGCAGGGACAAGCCCGGCGAACTGACCTATGCGTCCGGTGGCAACGGTACACCGGCCCATCTCGGCGCGGCACTGCTGGGCCTGCGCACCCAAGGCCAGTTTCGCCACGTGCCCTTTCGCGGCGCGCCCGAAGGCGTGGCTGCGGTCCTCAGCGGACAGGTCGACATGATGTTCGCAGCGGCCGGCGCCGTGGTGCCGCACATCAGGTCGGGTCGGCTGCGTGCGCTGGCCACATCGGCGCCGACACGGCTGGCCGCGTTGCCCGACGTCCCCACGGTGGCGGAACTTGGCTTCGCGGGGTTCGACATCCGCGATTGGCAGGGCATCGTCGCGCCCAGCGGCACGCCCGGCGCCATCGTTCGCAAGGTGGCCGCCGAGGTGGCGCGAGCCACGGCCTTGCCCGAGTTTCGCGACCGGCTGTCCACGATGGGCATGGACGTGGCAGAAGACAGCGGACCCGAGTCGTTCGGCAAGCTGATCCAGTCGGAGATCACGCGCTGGAACCGGGTCGTGCGGGAAGCGGGCATCCGCGGGGAGTGAGGAGGCCGACGATGGGGCGGCCGAACTTCGTCTTCATACTCGCCGATGACCTGGGCTATGCGGACCTGGGCTGCTATGGCGCGCGTGCATCGGTCGCGGTGTCGCCGGTGCTCGACGGGCTGGCGGCCGGAGGACTGCGATTCACGCAGGGCTACGCCAACTCGCCCGTGTGCTCGCCCACGCGCTTCGCGCTGATGACCGGTCGTTGGCAGTACCGGCTTCGCGGCGGCGCCGAGGAGCCGCTGGTCGGCACGGCGCGGGGCGACAAGGTGGTCGGGCTGGCGCCCGAACACCCGACACTGCCTTCGTTGCTGCGTGCGGCCGGCTATGCCACCGCGCTGTGCGGGAAGTGGCATCTTGGCTATCCGCCCCATTTCGGGCCGCTGAAGAGCGGATACGAGCGCTACTTCGGGCCGCTGTCCGGGGCGGTCGACTACTTCTCGCACCGGGACATGACCGGTCAGCACGACCTGTACGAGCAGGACCGGCCCACGCTGCGCCAGGGCTATCTCACGGATCTGATCAGCGATGCGGCCGTCGAGTTCCTGCAGCGGCAGGACGGGCAGCGCCCGTTCCTGCTCAGCGTGCACTACACGGCACCGCATTGGCCCTGGGAGACGCGCGACGATTCAGCCGAGTCCCGACGCATCGGCAACGCGCTGGCGCACAAGGACGGAGGGTCGGTCGCGATCTACCGGCAGATGATCCGCCACATGGACGAGGGCATCGGCCGCGTCGCAGCCACGCTGCGCGCGACCCGGCAGATCGACGACACGCTGATCGTCTTCACGGCCGACAACGGTGGCGAGCGCTTCTCGGACAACTGGCCGCTCGTCGGACAGAAGATGGACTTGCTGGAAGGCGGCATCCGCGTACCGCTGATCGCCCATTGGCCCGCTCGCATCACGCCGTCCGGACGCTGCGACGCCCCCGTCATCACGATGGACTGGACGGCCACGTTGCTGGCCGCCGCGGGGGTCGAACCACATGCGGACTACCCGATGGATGGGGTCTCGCTGCTGCCTGCGTTCGACGATGCGCGCTGGGATCCGCAGCGACCGCTGTTCTGGCGCATGAAACACCGCCAGCAGCGCGCGCTGCGGGACGGCGCATGGAAGTATCTGGCGCGGGATGGGCACGAGTACCTCTTCGACCTCTCGCTCGACGAGCGCGAACGGGCCAACCAGGCACTCCGGCGCCCGGAGAGGCTCGTCGAGATGCGGCAGCAATGGGAGCGATGGGCGGCGACATTGCCCGTCGTTCCCGCCGATGCGGCGGTGAGTCTCGTGTGCGGGCCGGAGGACATGCCGGCCCTTTCGTAGGTCTGATCCGATCCTGTGCGCTGCGCGTCCGCCTTCCGATGAAGGCCCGGGTACTCCTTTGTCCCTCAGCGAGCGAACCTGCTGATCGCAGAGGACATGTGCGTGATGTTGCCGCTGTCAATGTCGATTCGCGTCGACCACCACGAGGCCTGCTTGGAAAGACGCATCGCGCAGATCACCGACCACTTTCAGGCCACGCTTGGCTGGCTGCGTGGCCAGCAGTTCTCAAGGGTTGGCACTCCTGATGGATCGCCGGAGACCCGTCCCTCGCCAGTTGTTTCCCCGGCACCTGAGTCTTCACGCCTGGTCATCGTGGTAGGCCGGGCGGGGCTCGAACCCGCGACCGACAGATTATGAGTCTGCTGCTCTAACCGACTGAGCTACCGGCCCACGCGCCCAGCATTGTGCCCCGCGCATCGATGCTTGCAGCCCTCGTACAGCGCGCCCTGCTGGCACCCGCTACGCCGGGCAGCAGCAGGTTGTCATGCGTCCTCCGCTCTGACCGACCGAGCTGAGGGCCCGCCGCGGCGGATTCTAGGCAGGGCTACTTCTGGCTCAGCGCGTTGCTGACCAGGCGCGAGGTGATGTCGACGATCTGGATCATGCGGTCGTAGGCCATGCGCGTCGGGCCGATCACGCCCAGCGTGCCCACCACCTGGCCGTCCACCACGTAGGGCGCCGAGACGACCGAGAGTTCCTCGTAGGGCACTACCATGCTCTCGCCGCCGATGAAGATGCGCACGCCCTCGGCGCGGCTGCTCACCTCGAGCAGCCGCATCAGCTGGGTCTTCTGCTCGAACAGGTCGAACAGCTTGCGCAGCGAGCCCATGTCGCTGGAGAAGTCCTGCACCGTCAGCAGGTTGCGCTCGCCGGAGATCACCACCTGCTCCTGGCTGTCGGCGATGGCCTCGCTGCCGGCCTGCACCGCGGCCTGCATCAGCGCGGCGATCTCGCCGCGCAGCGCGTCGACCTCGGTCTTCAGCCGCTCGCGCACCTCCTCGATCGTCAGCCCGGCGTAGTGCGCGGTCAGGAAGTTGCTCGCCTCGAGCAGCTGGGCGGAGGTGTAGTCCTGCGCGGTGACGATCACGCGGTTCTGCACGTCGCCGTCGGGGGCGACCATGATCACCAGCACGCGCCGCTCCGACAGGCGCATGAACTCGATGTGGTGGAACACGCTCGCCTTGCGCGGCGCGGTCACCACGCCGACGAAGCTCGACAGGCTCGACAGCAGCTGCGCCGCGTTGGCGATCACCTTCTGCGGCTGGTCCGGCGGCAGCTCGGGGGGCAGCGCGGCCGCCTCCAGCGACAGAGGCTGCGCCGTCAGCATGGTGTCGACGAACAGCCGGTAGCCGCGCGCCGTCGGCACGCGGCCGGCGCTGGTGTGCGGGCTGGCGATCAGGCCGAGGTCCTCGAGGTCGGCCATCACGTTGCGGATGGTCGCCGGCGACAGCTCCAGCCCGCTGGCGCGCGACAGCGTGCGCGAGCCGACCGGCTGGCCGTCCGCGATGTAGCGTTCGACCAGGGTCTTCAGCAGGGTCTTGGCGCGCTCGTCGAGCATGGTTTTCATTGTAGGACCGCGTGCATTCCTGCCCCGTTTGCCCGCCCTGCCGCGGGAGGGCCCTGTGGTGTAATCCCGCGCATGGTGAGCCGATTCCGTCACGCGGCGCTGGTGGGCAAGTACCAGGCGCGCGGCATCCGTCCGGTGCTCGAGGAGATCGCCCACTTCCTGGTGCGCCAGGGCCTGGAGGTCACGCTCGAGCTGCAGACCGCGCAGAGCACCGGCTTCACCGACTACGCGGCGATGGCCCCGGACGAACTCGGCCGGCACTGCGACCTGGCGGTCGTCGTCGGCGGCGACGGCACCATGCTCGGCATCGCGCGCCAGCTGGCGCGCCACGGCACGCCGATGATCGGCATCAACCAGGGCCGGCTCGGGTTCATCACCGACGTCTCGGTGGGCCAGTTCGCCCAGGCGCTCGCGCCGATGATCGCCGGCGACTACGAGGAGGAGCGGCGCACCATGCTGGCCGGGGCGGTGTGGCGCGACGGCGAGCGCATCTTCGAGGGCTTCGCGCTCAACGACGTGGTGGTCAGCCGCGGCGCCGCCAGCAGCATGATCGAGCTGAAGGTCGACATCGGCACCGAGTTCGTCGCCAACTTCCGCGCCGACGGCCTGATCATCGCCTCGCCCACCGGCTCCACGGCCTACGCGCTGTCGGCCGGCGGGCCGATCCTGCACCCGGGCATTGCCGGCTGGGTGGTGGTGCCCATCGCGCCGCACGACCTCTCCAATCGCCCGATCGTGCTGCCCGACCACGACGAGATCGCGATCGAGATCGTCGCCGGCCGCGACGCCAGCGTCTCGTTCGACATGCATGCGCTGGCCAGCCTGCTGCACGGCGACCGCGTCGGCATCCGCCGCTCGCGCGACCAGGTGCGCTTCCTGCACCCGCGCGGCTGGAGCTACTACGCCACCTTGCGCCGCAAGCTGCACTGGAACGCGGGAGTCGCATGATGGGAGCGGCCTGATGCTGCGGCGCCTGTCCCTGCGCGACTTCGTCATCGTCGACGCGCTCGAGGTCGAGCTCGACGGCGGCTTCAGCGTGCTGACCGGCGAGACCGGCGCGGGCAAGTCCATCCTGGTCGATGCACTGCAGCTCGCGCTGGGCAGCCGCGGCGATGCGGGCGTGGTGCGCGAGGGCGCGGCACGCGCCGAGATCGGCGCGGAGTTCGACCCGCCGCCAAGCCTCGCCACCTGGCTGGAGGAGGCCGGCTTCGAGGCCCACGACACCCTGCTGCTGCGCCGCACGATCGACGCGCAGGGCAAGAGCCGCGCCTGGATCAACGGCAGCGCCGCCACCGTCGCGCAGCTGCGCGAGGCGGCCGAGCACCTGGTGGACATCCACGGCCAGCACGCCTGGCAGAGCCTGACGCGCGGCGCGGCGGTGCGCGCGCTGCTCGACGCCTACGCGGGCATCGACGCCGCGCCGCTGGCCGCGGCCTGGCAGCAGTGGAAGACGGCCGGCGAGGCGCTGGAGAAGGCGCGCGGCGCGCAGGCCGACCTGGAGCGCGAACGCGAGCGCCTGGCCTGGCAGATCGGCGAGCTCGACAAGCTCGCGCCCGGCACCGACGAGTGGGACGAGCTCGAGGCCGAACACAAGCGCCTGGCCAACGCGCAGGCGCTGCTGGACGCGGCGCGCCGCGCGCTCGATGCGCTGGCCGAGGCCGACGAAAACGCCGAGGCGCTGGCCGGCCGCGCGATCGACGCACTCGAATCGGTGGCCGACTTCGACCATGCCCTGGCCGAGGTGGCCGAAGTGCTGCAGGGCGCGCAGGCGCAGCTGCAGGACGCAGCCCACACCCTGAACGGCTACCTCGGTCGCACCGAACTCGACCCGCAACGCCTGGCCGCGCTCGACGAGCGCCTGGCCGCCTGGCTGAGCCTGGCGCGCCGCTACCGCCGCCCGCCCGCCGAGCTGCCGGCGCTGCTGGTGCAGTGGAAGGACGAGCTGCGCTCGCTCGACGCGGCCACCGACCTGGCCGCGCTCGAGCAGCAGCTGCAGCGCGCGCAGGCCGGCTTCGACAAGCTGGCGAAGGAGGTCTCCAAGGCCCGCAAGGGCGCGGCGCCCCGGCTCGCCGCCAGCGTCACGCAGGCGATGCAGCAGCTCGGCATGGCCGGCGGCCGCTTCGAGGTGGCGCTGGTCGCGCAGGACGCGCCGCAGTCCTTCGGCCTCGAGTCGGCCGAGTTCCTGGTCGCCGGCCACGCCGGCAGCACGCCGCGGCCGCTGGCCAAGGTGGCCTCGGGCGGCGAGCTGTCGCGCATCGCGCTGGCGATCGCCGTAACGACCAGCCAGCTGGGCGAGGCGGGAACGCTGATCTTCGACGAGATCGACGCCGGCGTCGGCGGCGCCGTGGCCGAGACCGTCGGCAAGCTGATGAAACAGCTCGGGCGCGACCGCCAGGTGCTCGCCGTGACGCACCTGCCGCAGGTGGCCGCCTGCGCGGACCACCATTTCGTGGTCACCAAGGCCGCGCGTGGCGGGCGCACGCGCAGCGAGGTCGCGCCGGTGGCCGGCGAGGCGCGCGTGGCCGAGATCGCCCGCATGCTGGGCGGCGAGCGCCTGTCGGGCACCAGCCTGGCCCACGCGCAGGAGATGCTCGCGCACGGCAGCGCGCGGAGCCGGCGGTGAGCACGCCGCCGACCGATCACCGCGGCGAGGTGCTCGCGCAGCTCGAGCAGTTCACGCCGGGGGGCGAGCCGGCGCCCGAGGCGGAAGCCGGCACACGCGAAGTGGTGCTGGTGACCGGCATCTCGGGCTCGGGCAAGTCGGTCGCGCTGCACGCGCTGGAGGACGTCGGCTTCTACTGCATCGACAACCTGCCGCCCGAGCTGCTGCGCGAGTTCCTGCGCCTGGAGCAGGAACGCTCGCAGCGCCGCGTGGCGATCGCGGTGGACGTGCGCAGCGCCGGCTCGCTGCCGCACCTGCTGCCGCTGCTCGACCAGCTGCGCGCCGAGGGCGTGGCGATCGTCTCGATCTTCCTCGACTCGACCACCGACGCGCTGGTGCGCCGCTTCTCCGAGACGCGCCGGCCGCACCCGCTGTCCGACGAGACGCTGGCCGCGGCCACGCTGCCCACGCGCCGCCGCGAGGACCGCCAGGGCGAGGGCCGGCGCGCGCTGATCGACGCGATCGAGTTCGAGCGCGAGCTGCTGTCCGGGCTGCGCGAGGTGTCGACCGTGATCGACACCAGCCAGTTGCGCCCGGCCCAGCTGCGCACCTGGATCCGCGGGCTGGTGCAGGCGCGGCCGCAGCACCTGACGCTGGTGTTCGAGAGCTTCGCCTTCAAGCACGGCGTGCCGCTGGACGCGGACTACGTGTTCGACGTGCGCATGCTGCCCAACCCGCACTACATCCGCGAGCTGCGCCCGCTCACCGGCAAGGATGCGCCGGTGGCCGACTACCTGCTCGCACAGCCCGAGGTGGGCGAGATGCTGGTGCAGATCGAGGCCTTCCTGAGCCGCTGGCTGCCCGCCTTCGAGGCCGACCAGCGCAGCTACCTCACCGTGGCGATCGGCTGCACCGGCGGCCAGCATCGCTCCGTCTACCTGGCCGAGCAGCTCGCCGCGCGCTTCCGCGCCCGCGGCGGCACGCTGATCCGGCACCGCGAACTGGACGCGCGTGACTGACCCTGCCCACGAGACCCCGCTGTTCCCGCTGAACACGGTGCTGTTCCCCGGCGGCCGCCTGGGGCTGAAGGTGTTCGAGGCACGTTACCTCGACCTGATGTCCGCCTGCCTGCGCGAGCAGCGCCCGTTCGGCGTGGTGGCGCTGCGCAGCGGGCAGGAGGTGCGCCAGGGCGACGACGCGGTGGCCTTCGAGACCATTGGCGTGCTGGCCGAGCTGGTGGAGGTGGACAGCCTGCGCCCCGGCATCCTGCAGGTGCGCGGTCGCGGCACGCAGCGCTTCCAGGTCGAGCAGTCGCACCAGCAGGCCGACGGCCTGTGGCTGGCGCGCACCCGGCTGCTGCCCGACGACGAACCGGTCGCGCCGGCGGCCAGCCAGCACGAGACCGTGCGCGGCCTGGCCAACGCGATCGCCTCGCTGAAGGCGCAGGGCGCCGAGCCCTTCGATGCGCCCTACCACTTCGAGCTCGCCGGCTGGGTGGCCAACCGCTGGTGCGAAATCCTGCCGATCCCGCTGGCGGCCAAGCAGAAGCTGATGGAGCTGCCCGACCCGCTGGCGCGCCTCGCCCTGGTCGACGAGTTCCTGCGCGGCAAGGGCGTGGTCAAGTAGACGCGAGCAGCAGCTTGCGCAGCGGCGCGGGCAGGCCGCTGGCGAGCGCCTCCTCGCGCGTGAACCAGCGGCCCGCGGGCCAGGCGGCGGTAATCGCGTCGACACGCGCGGCCGCCGTGCGCGACGGCAGCACGAGGCGGCGCGGGTGCAGCGTCCAGTCCAGGTGCGTCAGCACATGCGTGAAGCTCGGCAGCCGCTCCACGGTGCCGGGCCAGCCGGAACGCGCGGTCTCGAACGCGGCCTCGTCGTCGAACTCGGGCAGGCTCCACAGGCCGGCCCAGACGCCGCGCTGCGGTCGCTGCACCAGCCAGAGCCGCTCGCGCCAGGAGAGCCAGAGCCAGACGCTGGTGCGCGTGCCGCGCCGCAGCTTGCGCGTCTTGACCGGGTAGCGCTGCGGCTCGCCGGCGCGCGCGGCACGGCAGTCCTCGCGCACCGGGCAGACCGGGCACTGCGGCGCGCGCTGCAGGCACAGCGTGGCGCCCAGGTCCATCAGTCCCTGCGTGTAGGCCTCGATGCCCTGTGCGGGCAGCAGCGCGGTGGCCTCGTGCCACAGCGCGCGCTCCTGCGCGGCCTCGGCCAGGTCGCCCTCGAAGGCCAGCACGCGCGTGAGCACGCGCTTGACGTTGCCGTCCAGGATGGCGACGCGCTCGCCGAAGCAGAACGCGGCGATCGCCGCGGCCGTCGAGCGGCCGATGCCGGGCAGCTCGGCCAGCGCAGTGCTGCTGCGCGGGAAGGCGCCGCCGTGGCGCGCCACCACCTGCTGCGCGCAGCGGTGCAGGTTGCGCGCGCGGCTGTAGTAGCCCAGGCCGCTCCACAGCGCGAGCACCTCGTCCTGCGAGGCGGCGGCGAGCGCGGCGACATCGGGGAAGCGCTGCAGGAAACGCCCGTAGTAGCCCAGCACGGTGGCCACCTGGGTCTGCTGCAGCATGATCTCGGAGAGCCACACGCGGTACGGGTCGCGCGTGGCCTGCCAGGGCAGGTCGTGCCGGCCGTGGCGCTGCTGCCAGGCGATCAGGCGCGCGGAGAAACCGGCCCGGCTCACGCCTGCGCGGCGTGGCGCAGCATCGACGGCTCGGGCTCGTCGGACAGCGGCAGGTCGATGCTGATCATCGTGGCCGTCTCGCCGCGCATGCCGCTGCGGGCCTGGCGGCGCAGCGCGCCGGTCAGCTCCTCGCAGCGGCCCTGGAAGCCCTGCAGCCGCCCGTCCTGCGCCTCGAGTTCGCCCAGGCGCGTCTCGAGCTCGCCGGCGGCGGCCTGGATGCGCTCGAGCGCCTCGCGGCGACGCCGGAAGGCGCGGCGCCGCTCGCGCAGCTGCGCGTCGACCTGGGCCGAGGCGGACTTGTTCCACAGCTCCATCTCGGCGCTCGCGTTCTCGAACACCACGCGCAGCTTGGACATCAGCATGCGCCGGAACTGCTCCATGAACTTGGGCTGCGACAGCCGCAGCGCCTGGGTCAGGCCGAGGTACTGGGTGTAGCTCTTCTCGATCAGGCGCAGCTCGTCGGCGAAGCGCTCCAGGTCCGGGCCCGGGTTGACCGCCAGGCTGAAGCCGAACTCGGTGTTCAGCTTGCCGAAGGTGGCCGAGAGCATCTCGCGGATCTCGCCGCTGCGCTTGGCGGCCGCGCCGAGCAGCCCATGCAGGCGCTGGCACAAGGCGACGAAGGCCTTGCGGGCGCCGAGGTTCAGCAGCGAGGCGGACATCTGCTCCTGCATCTGGCCGACCTGCTCGCGCAGGCGGTCGGAGGAGAGATCGACCATCGCGTCCTTCAACATGCGGCTGTGCACCGCACGCATCGCCTGCAGCTTGGTGGTGCAGGCCTCGAACTCGCTCGTCTCGGCGTCCACCCGCTGCAGCATCATCTGCAGCTTGCCGGCGCTCTTGCCGCGCAGCCCGCGCAGCTCGAGCATCTGCTCGGCGAGCTGGCGGCGCCGGTCGAGCACGTGGCGCGCGACATGGTTCTCGATCGTGGCGGCCGCCTCGACCACCACGCGCTCGAGCAGCGCGCGGCGGTGCGGCATCAGCTCGGCGCCGAGGGCGTCCTCCAGCGCGGGCAGGCGGCTCTCGGCCAGGCCGGCCGGATCGTCGGCCACACGCGCCGCCAGCGCCTGGCGCGCCGAGAGCGGGAACACCCGCTCGGCGGGAATCGCCAGCGTACGCGCCGTCTCGCTGACCTGCGAGGCGATCTGCTCGCGCACCACCGCCGGCGAGGCGAGCGGATCGATCAGCGCGTCGATCTTGTTCAGCACCACGAAGCGCGACAGCGGGTCGGTGCCGAGGTGGTCGCGCCAGATCGCCAGGTCGCTCTTGGTGACGCCGGTGTCGGCGCCGAGGATGAACACGGTGGCGTGCGCGGTGGGCAGCAGCGAGAGCGTCAGCTCGGGCTCGGCGCCGATCGCGTTCAGGCCCGGCGTGTCGAGCACCACCAGGCCCTGCTTGAGCAGCGGGTGCGGGTAGTTGATCAGCGCATGGCGCCAGGCCGGCACCTCGACGCGGCCCATCTCGTCCAGCGGCGGATTGTCGTCCGGTGTCTCGTCGTTCCAGAAGCCGAGCGCGCGCGCGTCGTCCTTCGAGACCCAGGAGGTGCGCATCACCTCGCGCAGCGTCTCGGCCAGTCGTTCGGGGTTCTTGGTCTCGAGCTCGATCTGCTTCCACTGGCGCGGCTGCTGGCGCAGTTCGCCAAGCGACTGGCCGTTCAGGCGCGTCTCGATCGGCAGCAGCGCCAGGCCGGGGGCCTCCTCGCCGTCCCAGGCCAGCTCGACCGGGCACATGGTGGTCCGGCCCGGCGTGGCCGGCAGGATGCGCCGACCCGCGTCGGCGAAGAAGACCGCGTTGATCAGCTCCGACTTGCCGCGCGAGAACTCGGCGACGAAGGCAACGACCAGCTTCTCCTGGGCGAGCCGCTCGCGCACGGCGGCGAGCTGGGCCTCGATCTGCACGTCGGCCAGCTCGTGGTCGGTCAGGAAACGTGCGACCGACTCGAGACTCGTCAGCAATGCCGAGCGCCAGCCGCTCAGGGCGTCGAGACTGCTGGCGAACGAGGTCGACATGGCGCGTACGGAGCCCGGCATATGAATCGGGGCATCCTAGCGCATGCCCTGTCGCCCCCCGCAGCCCGGGGAGGGCGCAGATACATCTTCTCACCAGCAGCGCAGGCGCACTGCCGGATTGGTCACGCTCGGCCCGCCCGCTTCAACGCGGCAGGTCGCTCGCGCCCATCAGGTACTTGTCGACCGCCTGCGCCGCCTGCCGGCCTTCGCGGATCGCCCACACCACGAGCGACTGGCCGCGCCGCATGTCGCCGGCCGCGAACACCTTGTCGACGCTGGTCTTGTAGCCGCCCTCGGCATCGACGCCGGCGCGCGCGTTGCCGCGCGCATCCTTCTCGACGCCGAAGGCCTCGAGGATCGAACCGACCGGGCTGACGAAGCCCATGGCCAGCAGCACCAGGTCGGCCGGCAGCACCTGCTCGGAGCCGGCCACCTCGGTCATCTTGCCGCCCTGCCACTCGACGCGCACCGTCTTCAGCGCCGTGACCTTGCCCTTCTCGCCGATGAACTCCTTGGTGGCGATGGCGAACTCGCGCTGGCAGCCTTCCTCGTGGCTCGACGAGGTGCGCAGCTTGATCGGCCAGTACGGCCACACCAGCGGCTTGTTCTCCTGCTCGGGCGGCATCGGCAGCAGCTCGAACTGCACGACGCTCTTCGCGCCGTGGCGGTTGCTGGTGCCCACGCAGTCGGAGCCGGTGTCGCCGCCGCCGATCACGATGACGTGCTTGCCGGAGGCAGAGATCTGCCCCTTGACCTTGCCGCCGGCGTTGACCTTGTTCTGCTGCGGCAGGAACTCCATGGCGAAGTGGATGCCGTCCAGGTCGCGGCCGGGCACCGGCAGGTCGCGCGACTGCTCGGCGCCGCCGGTCAGCAGCACCGCGTCGAAGGCCGCCTTCAGCTCGTCGGGCGCGATGATCTCCTTGGCCCAGTTGGTGACCTTGCTGCCCTCCGGCAGGTGGCCCACCAGCACACCGGTGCGGAAGCTCACGCCCTCGGCCTTCATCTGCTCGACACGCCGGTCGATGTGCGACTTCTCGAGCTTGAAGTCGGGGATGCCGTAGCGCAGCAGGCCGCCGACCGCATCGTTCTTCTCGAACAGGGTCACGTCGTGCCCGGCGCGTGCGAGCTGCTGCGCGGCCGCCATGCCCGCCGGGCCCGAGCCGACCACGGCGACCTTCTTGCCGGTCTTCGCCTTCGGCGGCCGCGGCACGACCCAGCCCTCGGCCCAGGCGCGGTCGATGATCGCGTGCTCGATCGACTTGATGCCGACCGCGTCGTCGTTGACGTTCAGCGTGCAGGCGGCCTCGCAGGGCGCCGGGCAGATGCGGCCGGTGAACTCGGGGAAGTTGTTGGTCGAGTCCAGCGTGTGCCAGGCGTTCTTCCAGTCGCCGCGGTACACCAGGTCGTTGAAGTCCGGGATGATGTTGTTGACCGGGCAGCCGTTGTTGCAGAACGGCGTGCCGCAGTCCATGCAGCGTGCGCCCTGCACCTTGGCCTCGTCGGCCTTCAGCCCGATGACGAACTCCTTGTAGTGCTTCACACGCTCGGCGACGGGCGCGTAGCCCTCCTCCAGGCGCTCGTACTCCATGAAGCCGGTGACTTTGCCCATGATGGTTTCTTGCTCTCAGTGTTGCTGCGTCGTCAGGCACTCGGGCGCCGGGCCGCCCCAAGCCCGAGTGCCGACCCCTCGGGGGTGGCCGCGGTACCCCGCGGCCGGGGCTGTCATTTCGCGGGAATCGCCTTGCTGCCCTTCTTCTCCGGCGCCTTCGCCTTCGCGATGGTGTCGCCCGCTTCCTTCGCCGCGTTGAGCTCGCCGAGCGCGCGCTTGTACTCGTTCGGGAACACCTTGACGAACTTCGCGCGCGACTCGGCCCAGTGGTCGAGGATGTGCCGCGCGCGCAGCGAGCCGGTCCACTTGTGGTGGTCCTCGATCAGCTTGCGCAGCAGCACCTCGTCAGCCTCGCCCTTGTGCCAGAACGAACGGTCCACCGAGGCTTCCTGGTCGGCCTTGGGCAGTACTTTCTCGAGCGCGACCATGGCCGTGTTGCAGCGCTGCGCGAAGCTGCCGTCCTCGTCGTAGACGTAGGCGATGCCGCCGCTCATGCCGGCCGCGAAGTTGCGCCCGGTCTTGCCGAGCACGACCACCGTGCCGCCGGTCATGTACTCGCAGCCGTGGTCGCCGGTGCCTTCCACCACCGCCGTCGCGCCCGACAGGCGCACCGCGAAACGCTCGCCCGCGACGCCGCGGAAGAAGGCCTCGCCGCCGGTCGCGCCGTACAGCACCGTGTTGCCGACGATGATGTTGTTCGTCGCATCGCCGCGGAACTCGATCGACGGGCGGATCGCGATGCGGCCGCCCGACAGGCCCTTGCCGGTGTAGTCGTTGGCGTCGCCGATCAGGTAGATCGTGATGCCCTTGGCGAGGAAGGCGCCGAAGCTCTGGCCGCCCGTGCCTTCCATCTGGATGAAGATGGTCTGGTCCGGCAGGCCCTCGGGATGGCGGCGGATCAGCTCGCCCGAGAGCATCGCGCCGACGGTGCGGTTGACGTTGCGCGCGTCCTCGAGGAACTGCACCTTCTCGCCGCGCTCGAGCGCGGGCAGCGCCTTCTGGATCAGGCGCTGGTCGAGCGCCTTGGCGAGACCGTGGTCCTGCTCCTCGACCTGGCGGCGCGGCACCTCGGCCGGCACCGCCGGCAGGTGGAACACGCGCGAGAAGTCCAGGCCCTTCGCCTTCCAGTGCGCGATGCCCTTGCGGGTGTCGAGCAGGTCAGCGCGGCCGATCAGCTCGTCGAACCTGCGGATGCCCAGCTGCGCCATGATCTGGCGCGCTTCCTCGGCGACGAAGAAGAAGTAGTTGACGACATGCTCGGGCTTGCCCGCGAACTTGCGGCGCAGCACCGGGTCCTGCGTGGCCACGCCCACCGGGCAGGTGTTCAGGTGGCACTTGCGCATCATGATGCAGCCCTCGGCCACCAGCGGCGCGGTGGCGAAGCCGAACTCGTCGGCGCCGAGCAGCGCCCCGATCACCATGTCGCGGCCGGTCTTCATCTGGCCGTCGGCCTGCACCCGGATGCGGCTGCGCAGGCGGTTCAGCACCAGGGTCTGCTGCGTCTCGGCCAGGCCCAGCTCCCAGGGCGTGCCGGCATGCTTGATCGAGCTCCAGGGCGACGCGCCCGTGCCGCCGTCGTGGCCGGCGATCACCACGTGGTCGGCCTTGGCCTTGGCCACGCCCGCGGCGATCGTGCCCACGCCGACCTCGGACACCAGCTTCACGCTGATGCTGGCGCGGTGGTTGGCGTTCTTCAGGTCGTGGATCAGCTGCGCCAGGTCCTCGATCGAGTAGATGTCGTGGTGCGGCGGCGGCGAGATCAGGCCGACGCCCGGCACCGAGTAGCGCAGGAAGCCGATGTACTCGCTGACCTTGCCGCCCGGCAGCTGGCCGCCCTCGCCCGGCTTGGCGCCCTGGGCCATCTTGATCTGGATCTGATCGGCCGAGACCAGGTACTCGGTCGTGACGCCGAAGCGGCCCGAGGCGACCTGCTTGATCTTCGAGCGCAGCGAGTCGCCAGCCTTCAGCGTGATGTCGGCCTCCATCACCTTGGCGCCGAGCACGTCGCTGACCTTGGTGCCGTCGACGATCGGAATGCCCTTCATCTCGTTGCGGTAGCGCGCCGGGTCCTCGCCGCCTTCACCGGTGTTGCTCTTGCCGCCGATGCGGTTCATCGCGATCGCGAGCGTCGAATGCGCCTCGGTGGAGATCGAGCCGAGCGACATCGCGCCGGTGGCGAAGCGCTTGACGATCTCGGCCGCCGGCTCGACCTCGTCGAGCGGAATCGCCTTGCTCGGGTCAACCTTGAACTCAAACAGCCCGCGCAGCGTCATGTGGCGCTTGCTCTGGTCGTTGATGATCTGGGCGTATTCCTTGTAGGTCTCGAACTTCCCGCCGCGCACGCTGTGCTGCAGCTTGGCGATGGCGTCGGGCGTCCACATATGCTCCTCGCCGCGCACGCGCCAGGCGTACTCGCCGCCGGCGTCGAGCATGCCGGCGAGCACAGGGTCGTCGCCGAAGGCCGCCTTGTGCATGCGGATGGCTTCCTCGGCCACCTGGAACACGCCGATGCCGCCGACCTGGCTCGCGGTGCCGCGGAAGTACTTCTCCACCAGCGGCTTGTCCAGGCCGATGGCCTCGAACAGCTGGGCGCCGCAATACGACATGTAGGTCGACACGCCCATCTTCGACATGATCTTCGAGAGACCCTTGCCGATCGCCTTGACGTAGTTGTAGATCGCCTTCTCGGCGGACAGGTCACCCGGCAGCTCCTGGTGCAGCGCGGCCAGGGTCTCCATCGCGAGGTACGGGTGCACGGCCTCGGCGCCGTAGCCGGCCAGCACCGCGAAGTGGTGCACTTCGCGGGCCGAGCCGGTCTCCACCACCAGGCCGGCCGTGGTGCGCAGCCCCTCCCGCACCAGGTGCTGGTGGATCGCCGAGAGTGCCAGCAGCGCCGGGATGGCGACGTTGTCGCGGTCCATCGCGCGGTCGCTGATGATCAGGATGTTGTGGCCGGTCTTGATCGCGTCCACCGTCTCGGCGCACAGCGATGCGAGCTTGGCCTCCACGCCCTCGGCGCCCCAGGCGAGCGGGTAGGTGATGTCCAGCGTGTAGGTCTTGAACTTCGCGCCGGTGTGCTTCTCGATCTGGCGCAGGCGCGCCATGTCCTCGAAGTCGAGGATGGGCTGCGGCACCTCCAGGCGCATCGGCGGGTTCACCGCGTTGATGTCCAGCAGGTTCGGCTTCGGGCCGATGAAGGAGACGAGCGACATCACGATCGCCTCGCGGATCGGGTCGATCGGCGGGTTCGTCACCTGCGCGAACAGCTGCTTGAAGTAGTTCGGCAGCGGCTTGTTCTTGTCGGACAGCACCGCCAGCGGCGAGTCGTTGCCCATCGAGCCGATGCCTTCCTCGCCGGCCACGGCCATCGGCGAGAGCAGGAACTTGACGTCCTCCTGCGTGTAGCCGAAGGCCTGCTGGCGGTCCAGCAGAGACTCCTTGAACGCCAGGCTCTCCGGCTCGGCGGGAGTGTCCTCGAGCTTGATGCGCACGCTCTCGATCCACTGCCGGTAGGGCTTGGCCGAGGCGAACTGCTGCTTCAGTTCCTCGTCGTCGACGATGCGGCCCTGCTCGAAGTCGATCAGGAACATCTTGCCCGGCTGCAGGCGCCACTTCTTGACGATCTTCGCCTCGGGGATCGGCAGCACGCCGGATTCGCTGGCCATCACGACCAGGTCGTCGTCGGTGACGATGTAGCGCGCCGGGCGCAGGCCGTTGCGGTCGAGCGTGGCGCCGATCTGGCGGCCGTCGGTGAACACCATCGCGGCCGGGCCGTCCCAGGGCTCGAGCATCGCGGCGTGGTACTCGTAGAACGCGCGCCGGCGTGCGTCCATCAGCGTGTGCTGCTCCCAGGCCTCGGGGATCATCATCATCGCCGCGTGCGCGAGCGGGTAGCCGGCCATCACCAGCAGCTCGAGCGCGTTGTCGAAGGTGGCAGTGTCGGACTGGCCCTCGAAGCTGATGGGGTAGAGCTTCTTCAGGTCGTCGCCCAGCACGGGCGACTTCATCACGCCTTCGCGGGCGCGCATCCAGTTGAAGTTGCCCTTGACGGTGTTGATCTCGCCGTTGTGCGCAACCATGCGGTACGGGTGCGCCAGCGGCCACTCGGGAAAGGTGTTGGTCGAGAAGCGCTGGTGCACCAGCGCGAAGGCCGAGGTGACGCTCGGGTCCTGCAGGTCCTTGTAGTACTTGCCGACCTGGTCGGCCAGCAGCAGGCCCTTGTAGATCACCGTGCGGCAGCTCATCGAGGGCACGTAGTACTCGCGCGAGTGCGTCAGCTTGAGCGCCTGGATCGCGCTGCTCGCGGTCTTGCGGATCACATAGAGCTTGCGCTCGAGCGCATCGGGCACGATCACGTCCGGCCCGCGGCCGATGAAGATCTGCCTGAGCACCGGTTCCTTGGCGCGCACGGTGGGCGACATCGGCATGTCCTTGTCGACCGGCACGTCGCGCCAGCCCAGCAGCACCTGGCCCTCGGCCTTGACGGCGCGCTCGAGTTCCTGGATGCAGGCCAGGCGCGACGCATGTTCCTTGGGCAGGAAGATCATGCCGACGCCGTACTCGCCCGGCGGGGGCAGCTCGATGCCCTGCTTCGCCATCTCGGCGCGGTAGTACTCGTCCGGAATCTGGATCAGGATGCCGGCACCATCGCCCATCAGCTTGTCGGCCCCGACCGCGCCGCGGTGGTCGAGGTTCTCCAGGATCTTCAGGCCCTGCTCGACGATCGCATGTGCCTTCTGCCCCTTGATGTGCGCCACGAAGCCGACGCCGCAGGCGTCGTGCTCCAGCGCAGGGGTGTACAGGCCCTTGTCGGCCGCCTCGCGCAGTTCGTGGGCGGTGGCGCTGAGCGGTTGGGGCGTGACCATGGCAGGCTCCGGCAGATCGAAACGGCCGCAAGCTTACTGCAGCGCAACATGGGCGCCAAGCGTTTTAAATGGGGTCTGACCCCATTTAATCAGATCAAACGATCAGCCCCCGACTTTTAGGGGACAGATAATCTCCCCGCCACCTCGGCGGTACCGGACTGGCGGCTCGGACGCCCCCGGCGCAGCGGCGACGGGCGGCGGCTCGTGCCGGCACGCAGCCCGTCGACGAAGGCGGGCGACCCGAGCGCCCAGCCTTTCAGGGCGGCGTCGCGTACCGCCTCGCGCGCGGCGCCAGGCACCGGCTGGGCCAGCAACGCCAGGTAGGCCGCTTCGCGCTCGAACGGCGTGTTGCCGAGGGCCCAGAACACCTCATGCTCGGTCAGCGCCGGCTCGTGCCGGCGGCCAAGGTGGTGCCCGGCGCTCGACCAGCGCAGTGCATCGGAACCGCCTGCAAGCGGCGTGCCGTCATCGTCGCAGCCCTCGACGAACCGCAGTGCCTCGATGAAATGCGCCTGCGGCTCGAGCACGGTGGATCGGAAACGCCCCTCCCAGGGCGTGCCGGCACGTTGGTGGCGCTGGTTGAAGGCGCGCACGTAACGCCGCCCGACGGCCTGCATCATCTGCCCCAGCGAGGTGGCCGTGGTGGGCGTGGCAAGCAGCCGCACCTCGCCGGAGAACAACCCGTAGCCGTGCAGCAGCACGCCCGCTTCGCGTGCGGCGCCCGACAGTGCCTGCAGGTAGGTGGCGCGATCGGCTTCGTCGAGCAGCACCGGCTGGCCGTTCAGGCCGCGGTGCACCACCACGTGGGGCAGGCCAGCGACGACGAGGCGGGGCAGGCGGGCCAAGGCGTCGGAGGTCCGTCAGATGCCGCCCGCGGCGGCGCTGCAGGTGACCGGGTCGGGCTTGCAGACCCGCAGCCGGCCGGTGGTGTTGGCGATGATGCGGCGCGTGTCGGTGCCGTTGTAGAGGTCGATCGCGTGCACGCCCCCGGCCGGGAAGGCACCGTCGAGCTGCACCATGAAGCCGCTGCCGTTGAACATCGCGTACGGCACGCCGCCGCTGAGGAAGCCGGTCACGTCGGCGGAGGCCGGGGTGGACAGCGAGGCCGGCAGCGCCGCATGACGCGTGACCTCGAAGTCGGTGCCCTCCTCCATGGTCAGCGTGCCTGCGGTGACGTTGCTGTTGACGTCGACGAAGGCGATCCAGCCGCTGGCCCAGGTCGCGCCGTCGGCCGGCACGACGAAGGCGCGCAATTGGCGCTTCATGGCCTCGGCCCGCGCCGCGCTGAGGGCGGCGAGGAACTCGTTGGACGTACTGGTCAGCTCCGCATTGCGCCGGTAGGCGATGAAGCTCGGCGACGCGATGCCCAGCAGGATCGCGATCATCGCGATCACGACCATCAGCTCGACCAGGGTCATGCCCCGTCGGCGCCACGCAGGCGATCGCAGGGTCGGCAGCATCGGCTTCATTTCCAGCAGATCTCCGGCTTGGTTCCGGTGCAGTCCTTGCGGCCGGTGCTCATCAGCGAGAGCGTGCCGGCGGCCGGGTCGGTGCCGGCCGGGTTGGGCACGGCCGAGAGCTGCACGCACTGGTTGGCCGGCAGCGGCGCGCCGCCGACGACGCAGGCTGTGGCAGCCAGCAAGTGCGCGTTCGAACGGGTGCTCGACTTGGTGCTGAACGGTGTCGCGACGTTGGCGCCGGCACAGTTGGTGCCGGTGGAGGCGCCGGCGCTGGCGTTGAACAGGAAGTAGCAGCCGTTCTGCGACAGGTAGCGCTCCTGCTGCTGCATCAGGTTCATCAGCGCGGTGCGCGCCTCGGCGCGCCGGCCCTTGAGCACCGACTCGGTGTAGGCCGGGTACGCGACCGAGGCGATCACGCCGATGATCGCCACCACGATCATCAGTTCCAGCAGCGAGAAGCCGCCGGCCTTGTGCGCGGCCCGCAGGCCGCTGGCGTCCAGGCGCATCACGGGGCGTTCCTCAGTTCCTGGTAGTTGCTGATCTCGCGCCAGCCGAGCCGGCCGCTCATGCTGTCGCTGGTGATGCTCGGCGGCGCGGAGATGCCCGCGGAGCCCTGCAGGATGATCTGCCAGCGCGAGGTCTGGCGGCGCATCCGCGTCGAGTCGGTCCCGTCCTTCGAGGCACTGCCCAGCTGCATCACGAACGGCTCGCCGAGGATGCCGACCGTGGACACCGTGCCGGTGCCGTCGCCGCCGAGGAAGTCGATGATGTACAGGTTGCCGCTGCCGTTGTCGCAGCTGTTGAGCGCCGGGATCACCGAGCCGAAGATCAGCTTGCCCGCCAGCACGGCGAAGTTGCTGATCTGGCGCTCCCCGGTCCCTGCGCTCGCCGGCGAGGTGGTGGTGGCGGAGAACGGGAAATCGAAGTACCAGCCGGCGCGCGAGGTAGCGCTGTTGTCGGTGGTCGGCCGTCCCCAGTTGAACGCCGGCACGTTGACGGTGGTCCCGGTCATCGTGCCGCCCATCAGGCGCGGCCGGCCGGCGATCGCCGCCTCGGGCGTGGCAACGCCGTCGACGGTGCTGCTGCCGTTGTCGAGCACCGCATAGACCGACTGCGCGTTGTAGGACGGCGAGATGTCGCTCACCTCGAGGAACTTGCCGGTGCCGAAGGCCACCACGATGCTGCGGTTCGGGCCGAACACCAGGGCCGGCTCCATCGAGATCGGCTGCCGGTTCGTGCTGCCCGACGCGTCACGTGCCACGTACATCGGCAGCGCCGTGCCCGACTGCTTGAACGAGCTGAGCGCGTCCAGCGACCAGGCGCTCGCCGCCGTCTTGGTGAAGTCCAGCTTCCACAGGTTGCCCTGCAGGTCGCCGACATACAGGTAGCTCAGTTCGCTGGAAGTACCCACGCGGGCGCTGAAGCCGATGATGCCGGTGGTGATCGCGTTGGTGCGCACCGGGAACTTGATCTTGTAGTAGTTGCCGCCGAGCGACCAGCTGTCGGTCTTGGGCTTGCCGAGGTCGAGGAAGAACAGCGCCGGCTCCGCGGTGGTGCTGGCCCGGCCGTCGGCCGCGTGGTTGTTGACCCCGCTGGCCACCACGGCGAAGTACTTGTAGTTCGGCGTCGCGGATCCGGCGTTCAGGTTGACCTTCAGGATCTGCGGCTTGCCGACCACGTTGCCGAGGTCGACGTCGTCGCGGTCGGTGAACTCCCACAGAACCTTGTCGTTGCCGGCACCGGCACCGAAGGCGGTCGGGTCCGTGACATCGAGCGCGTACACACCCTGGCCGCCGCCGCCGGTGCCGCCCACCAGCACCGTCTTCCAGTTCGGCGAGGCGCTCGTGCCCGTGTTGGCCTCGGCCACCGTCGGCGTGGCGTCGACGTAGCTCTGGTGCGTGTAGTTCGGCGAGGTCAGCGCCGTCAGGCGCGGCACCACCCAGCTCGGGATGTAGGCGAACAGCTCGTCGCCGGTGTCGGCGTTGAAGCCGTGCAGCATGCCGTCGTTGGCGCCGACGAACAGCGCCTTGACGCGGTTGCGGTTGGTCGACTCGAACGAGGCGTAGGAGCTGTCGGAGATGTTCTTGGTCGGCGCGCCGGAGAAGGCCACGCCGGAGTTGACGATGTCGCCCAGGCGGCCGCTGCGACGACGGAACACCACGCCGGTTCCGGCCTCGGAGGCACGCTCGCCGCGCAGGTAGTTCAGGCGCGCTTCGCCGATCGTGTCGGAGTCGGGAGTCGAGCCGCCGGGCGGCAGCTTCATCGCATCCTTGATCTGGGTCGGCAGGCTGCCGCTCCAGACGAACTCGGCCGTGTTGAACAACCCGGTGCCCGAGCCGCTGTAGTAGCCGACATAGATGTTGCGCGAGGCGATGCTGCGGTCGTCGAGCTTGCCCGAGGCGCCGACGGCGTCACCCGCCAGGTTGCGCCAGGGCGAGTTCTGCAGCGTGCCGATCGACACCGAGGTGCCGCTGGCGGCCAGCGAGACCGGGTAGGCGACCAGGTCGCCGCTCCAGTCGGCCGGGTCGAACTGCGCCTGGTAGACCAGGCCGCCCGAGGTGGTGAGACGCTGCGTGGAGATCGCACCGCCGGCGATCGAGGCCGCCTCGGAGGCGATGTTGGCGAAGATCTGGTCGAGTGCGTCGAGCACCTCCTGCGCCGAGCTGGACAGGAAGTAGTTCTTGGCCTCCTTCTTCGTCAGGTCGGCAGTCTGGCGCTCCCAGTTCAGGTTGTCCGGGTCGTTGACGAAGTTGTTGTCCGACGGCTTGGTGCCCGGGGCCAGCTTCTTGAACGGGTTGCCGCTCTCGGTCACGTCCTTGAAGCCGCCGTACTTGGCCGCGAAGTAGAACTGGTTGCGCACGCGGTGCACGGTCGGGTCGGTCTGCTGGCCGTACTCGTTGACGTCCAGCCAGTAGGTCGTCACGCGCATCCCGGGGCGGCGCTTGGCGGTATCGCTCCACTGGTTGCCTCGGATGTCGTGCGTGTTGGCCCAGTAGGCGATGCCGGCCATGTAGTACGACGCGGCGTCGGCACCGATGTTCTGGTTCTCCATGCCCCAGCGCGCCGTCACCGGCGTGTTGGGGTTGCTGGTGGTGCGCGAGACGCCCTTGCCGTCGGTGTAGGTGACCGAGTTGTTGGACTCGAACCCGCCGACCACCTTGGTCCAGAAGTAGAAGTCGGGCTCGTTGGCGGCGTCGCTGGCGGTGCGCGCCGCGTCACCCTTGCCGGTGCGCGTGGACGGGTTGCCGGGCACGTAGCGGTCGTTGTGCGTGTTGACGTCGCCGATGCCCACGATGTTGTTGCGCACGCAGCTGTAGTCCGTCATGCCGGAGACGGCCGGATGCGGGTCGGTGTAGCTGGTGTAGACGGGGAAGCCGTCACGCATCGTGTCGGTGATGCCGGTGATGGCGGAATGGCCCACCGTGGAGTCGATGTTGGTCGGCTGCAGGCCCTGGATGTAGCGCATGCTCTCGTAGTAAAGCTCGCCCACCGGGTCGTAGGTCTTGTACTGGCCGAAGGTGCCGTGGCGGCCGAACTGGTTCAGGTAGTTGATCACGCCGCTGATCGGCTGCCCGGGCCAGTTGCTGCCCGTGCCGCTGTTGGGGCCGCCGCCGGAGTCCGGGTCGCGCAGGAACACGCCGGTCACGTCGTCCCACTCGCGCACCGGGTTGGCGCCGGTGACCAGGTTGAAGTTCGCGTCGAAGGACTTGTCGCCGACGTACTTCATCGGCGCACGCAGCACGCCGCCATGGCGCTGCGGGTCGCCCGGGCTGTGGTTCAGATAGCCGAAGGCGGCCACGCGCACCCGGTCGCTGTACTTCTGCAGGTTGCCCACCGGCTTGTAGTTGCCCGATGGGTAGCGCTGGCACAGGTCGATGCGCGGATCGGTGAGCACGCCGCCGGAGCTCTCGCACACACGCACGCGGGAGTAGAAGAAGCCGTCCGACGTGAGGCCGCCGCTGGCCGGCGCCACCGGCCGCGTGTAGCAGGCCTTCACGGTGCCGACGATCGGGTCGCCGAAGGTCGCGTTGTTGCAGGCGACGTTCGTGTTGGTGGTCATCAGGCGCCAGTTCGTGCCCGCGCCATAGGCCACCTCCACCGTGCCGGTCACGGCGCAGGTGCCGTTCTCGGCCGCGCAGGCCGTGGCGGAGAAGTCCGACGGCAAGGTGCCGGTGTAGTTCGTGACGACACCGAGCACCGGTGTCACCGCCGCCCCGGTGCCGAGGTTGGAGTTGTTGCCCGGCGTGGCGCAGCTGCCCGTGGCCTGGGTGCCGAAGTGCACTCGGTTCAGGCAGTTGGCGATGTAGATGTCGCCGGTGTGGGCGCCGCGCAGCACATCAGGCACGGCACCGGCGGCGAGCGCCGCGGTCAGCACCTTGGACGGGAAGTTCGAGCCGTTCCAGAAGTTGTTCGAGACGCTGGTGTTGGGCAGCACGGCGCGCTGCAGCACGGTCAGTGTGCCCGTGTCGACCACGCGGTCGCCGCCGGTCAGGCCCAGGCGCAGCACGTCGATCGCCGAGCTGGTGGCCCAGTTCATGAAGTTGCCGCTGAAGCCGGTGCCGCCGCAGGTGCGGTTGGTGGCCGCGCCGATGCGGTCGAAGCGGCGCAGCGTCGCATCGGCATCGTTGACGTAGCTGTAGCAGCTCTCGGTGTCGAAGTAGCCGATGTACTTGGTGGTCGGCGCGTAGGTGTTGTCGCTGGTGGCGCCCGGCGAACTCACGTACTGCGCGCCCACGGTCGGGAACTCGACCGACAGTGCCAGCGTCAGCGTCGGCTTGGCGCGTGCGCCGCGGGCGTACAGCGGCTCAGCGGCCAGCGCCACCGTGGGCGGCAGCGGCGTCTGGCTCTGGCTCAGCAGCGACGCGAAGGCCGCGGCGATCAGCACCGGGGCACCGATCCAGCGGGCCGAACGGCTGGTGCCGACGGCTTGCAGCAGGTTCATGAGTCGAGACATGGCTTAGTCCCTGTCCTTCCTGTAGGTCATCTGCATCACGACCTGGATGTCCTCGCGCGGGCCGAAACCCATCGCGGTCACCCGGTACAGCTTCAGCTGCGGCTTGCCCGGGTCGTACTTGGCGCTGGAGCCCCACGCCTGGTCGTCCAGTACCTCGACCATGTAGCGCGGCTTGCGCGCCGGCTTGATGCCGACGCCGCCGGCGTCGAACTGGCCGCCGGTGAACTGCCCGTACTCGACGGTGCGGGCGGTGGCCGGGTCGTTGTCGAGGAAGTCGACGGTCAGCCAGACCGGCTTCTGCGTCTCGGGCTTGGGCTCGCACAGGCCCAGCGAGAGGCCGGCGGTGCCGCAATCGGGCACGAAGATGCCGGTGTTGGACGGGCTGAACTGCGCCACGCGGTTGCCGGCGAAGGCGTTCGGCCCGGCGATGTCGAACTCGGCGTCCATCAGGGCCGATTCGGCCGACTGCGTGGCCACGAGATTGTCACGGTCGTAGCGCGTCGAGCGCTCGCCCAGCAGCGCGATCTGCGCGCCGCCGATGCCGAGGATGGTCACGACCACCAGGATCAGCAGCACGACGACCAGCGTCACACCACGCTGGGCATGCGGCGGTGGGAGCAGGGAGGGCTTGTGCATGGCGGCGTCCGGGTCAGGAATTCGGGAACACGTACTGCGGGTTGCGCAGGTGGATCGTGAACACCAGGGTCTGGCGCAGCCGGCCGTCGGCGGGCACCACCAGGCGCGAGCCGACGTCGGCGGCATTGAAGAAGCCGTTGCCGAGCACGTCGATCGTGCGGCCG
The DNA here is from genome assembly GCF_004011805.1 of Piscinibacter defluvii. GTDB lineage: Bacteria > Pseudomonadota > Gammaproteobacteria > Burkholderiales > Burkholderiaceae_C > Piscinibacter > Piscinibacter defluvii. Next base: position 151,627 of record NZ_ML137199.1, on the reverse strand, counting down.
CTGCTGGCGCGGTCGACCGCGGAGTTCGCGCCGCCGCGCACCACCAGGCCGACGCGGATGGCGCGCACGCGGCGCCAGTTGTCCGCGGTGGCCGCCGGGTTGCCGGCCACGTCGAGCTCGCTGGCGCGCAGGTAGCGCTCGGGCACGGTGTCGTTGCCGACGTTGTTGATGTTCAGCGGCAGCTGCAGCACCGGCGGCGCGGCGCCGGGCGCCACGCCGTCGACGCCGAACAGCAGCTGGAAGCCTTCGACGCCCTCGACCAGAGGCACCTGCTGCCAGGCGCCGGTGGTCGGGTTGACGAAGGCGCACACCAGCGTCGGCTCGCCGGCGGCGCTGCGCACCACGTGGAAGATGCTGTAGGCCGGCGCCGGATTCTCCGGCTCGTTCATGCCGGCACAGTTGATCATCGAGCCGCTGCCGACCGCCGCCCCGGGGCGGGTGTCGCCGAAGTAGCGGATCATCAGGACGTCGCTGCCGTTCTGGCAGCTCGTGTCCGGCACGGCACAGGCCGCACCGCGGCTCTCGTGGGCCAGGCCGCCGGGCAGCGCGGCCAGGTTGGCGATCACCGCGTTGTCGTAGGCACGCACACCCGGGTTGGTGTCGCCGCCGATGCCGCACGGCACGGTGGCGCCGGGCGTGCCGCAGAACAGCCGCCAGGGGGTGAAGTTGCCGCCGGCGTTGTTCTCGTAGCCGGCCTGGATGCCGATGCGCTGGATCAGGCTGGCCGCGAAGCGCGCGTTCTCGCGCAGCTGCGTGCTGCTGTCGACCGCGTTGAAACCCTGGCGGCCGATGACCAGCGTGGCGACCGCCGCGCCGGCGATCAGCAGGCCGAGCGCCATGGCCACCAGCAGTTCGACCAGCGTGAGGCCGGCCTGTTGCCGGCGCGCGAGCGGAGTGGCGTTCATCGTCATGGTCAGTCGGCGATCAGCGGGAGCACGACCGCCGGCACGCCGGTGCCGCCGGCGGTGACGCGGTCGAGGTCGTTCGCGTTGGCGTCGGTCGACTGGCGCGCCCAGCCGATCTTCACCACCGAGGTCTTGGTGGCGCCGCCATCGCAGGCCCAGCGCGGGCGGCCGTCGGCCGAATACGGGTTGTCGTCGAAGCAGACCACCACGCGCACACCGGGCACCGCCGCGCTGATGCGGCCGAGCCACTCGCGCATGTTGAACTGCGCCACCGAGAGCTGCGTCGGGCAGGAGACGGCGAAGCAGTCGCTCGGCGCCGCGGGCAGCGCGCCCGGCGCGGAGAAGTCGACCAGGTAGGGATTCGCCCCCGCGTTGGTGTCGCGGGCGATGTTCTTGGTGCTGCGCATCATGTCGCCCAGCTCGCGCGCCAGCGCCACCGCGGTGGACTGGTAGCGCGCCTCCTTGTTCGCCTGCAGGGCCATGGCCTGAAGGCCGACGACGCCCAGCACGCCGAAGGAGAGCACGACGATCGCGACCAGCACCTCCAGCAGCGTGAAGCCGCGCTGGGTGACCGGGCGCACCGGAGTGACGGTGATCTTCATGTGGCGATTCTTGTCGGCCGCCGGCAGCCGGGCAACGCCCCGGCGTGCCGCCCATCGCGCGCCGGCGGCCGCTCGTCCGCCGCGCCGCCTCGGGCACCTCAGTCGGTGTCGAGCTGGCGCTGCAGCGCCGCGGAGAAGGCCGGGCCGTAGAGCCGTGCGTGCTCGCGCAGCGCGAAGCGGTCGGTCATGCCGGCGATGTAGTCGGCCACCGCCTCCGGGCGCGGCTCGCGGCGCGCGTGTTCGTCCGGCATGCGGCCGGGTTCGGCAAGGTAGGCGTGGAACAGTTCACGGATCACCCGGCGCCCGCCGTCGGTGGTGGCCACCACGCGCGGATGGCGGTAGAGCGCGCGCCGCAGGAAGCGCTTCAGCTCTCCGAGTTCGCCGGCGCAGGGCTCGCTGAACGCGATCAGCGGCGGTGCTCGGCGCGCGGCGTCGGCGTCGGCCGGGTCATGGCGCTGGAGCAGTTGCTCGGAGCAGGCCACGAGATCGTGCACCTGGGCCGACAGCATGCGGCGCAGCGTCTCGTACAGCAGCCGCCGGCCAGCGAGCCCGGGGTGCTCGTGCAGCGCCTGCGCGTGGTGGCGCGCGAACAGCGGCAGGCCGAGCAGCTGGTCGGCCTGCAGCAGCCCGGCGCGTACGCCGTCGTCGACATCGTGCGTGTTGTAGGCGATCTCGTCGGCCAGGTTGCACACCTGCGCCTCCAGGCCGGGACGGGTACCGTCGATGAAACGGCGCCCGACCCCGCCGGGTTCGATCCGCTCCAGTTCGGCGGCATGGCGGCGCGAGCAATGCTTGAGGATGCCCTCGCGCGTCTCGAAGCTGAGGTTCAGGCCGTCGAAACCGGCGTAGCGCTGCTCCAGCGCGTCGACCACGCGCAGGCTCTGCAGGTTGTGCTCGAAGCCGCCGCTGCCGGGCGCGGCCTCGCGCAGGCAGGCATCGAGCGCGTCCTGGCCGGCGTGGCCGAAGGGCGTGTGGCCGAGATCGTGCGCCAGCGCGATGGCCTCGCAGAGGTCCTCGTGCAGGCCCAGTCGGCGTGCGATCGCACGCGCCAGCTGGGCCACCTCGAGCGAATGTGTCAGGCGGGTGCGGAACAGGTCGCCCTCGTGGTTGAGGAAGACCTGCGTCTTGTAGACCAGGCGGCGGAACGCCGTGCTGTGCACGATGCGGTCGCGGTCGCGCTGGAAGTCGTTGCGGCCCGGCGCCGGCGGCTCGGCATGGCGTCGGCCGCGCGAGCGGGACGGGTCGCTCGCGCAGGCGCGCAGGCCGGCGGCAAACGGATCCATGGCGCGGCCGGACCTAGCGGCAGCAGTCCTCGATCACCTGCGCGACCAGCGCATCGGGCGCTGCGCGCAGCCCCGCACGGCCGGGCGACTCGATGACCACGAAGCGGATCTCTCCACCCTCGGCCTTCTTGTCATGGCGCATCAGCTCGAGGTAGCGTGCGGCCCCGAGGCGCGGGCCGACCACCGGCAGGCCGGCGCGGCCGATCAGCGCCTTCAGCCGCGCCGCGTAGGCGGCCGGCACCAGCCCGAGCCGCACCGACAGCTCGGCTGCCATCACCATGCCGCAGCCGACGGCCTCGCCATGCAGCCATTCGCCGTAGCCCAGGCCGGTCTCGATGGCGTGGCCGAAGGTGTGGCCGAAGTTCAGGATCGCGCGCAGCCCGGCCTCGCGCTCGTCCTGGCCGACCACTTCGGCCTTGATCTCGCACGAGCGCCGCACCGCATGCACCAGGGCGGCGCGGTCGCGCGCGCGCAGCGCGTCCAGGTTGGCCTCGATCCACGCGAGGAAGGCGTCGTCGGCGATCGGGCCGTACTTGATGACCTCGGCCAGGCCGGCCGACACCTCGCGCGGCGGCAGGCTGTCGAGCATGGCGAGGTCGGCGATCACGCGCAGCGGCTGGTAGAACGCGCCGATCATGTTCTTGCCCAGCGGGTGGTTCACCGCCGTCTTGCCGCCGACCGAGGAATCCACCTGCGCCAGCAGCGTCGTGGGCACCTGCACGAACGGCACCCCGCGCATGTAGCAGGCCGCGGCGAAGCCGGTCAGGTCGCCCACCACCCCGCCGCCGAGCGCAAACAGCAGCGTCTTGCGGTCGAAGCCGCCGCCCAGCAGCGCGTCGAAGATGCGGTTCAGGCCGGCCCAGTCCTTGTGCTGCTCGCCATCGGGCAGCGCCAGCACCTCGACGCGCGCGTAACGCGTGCGCAGCGTGCGCGCCAGCGCGTCGGCGTAGCGCGGCGCCACTTCGGTGTTGCTGACGATCAGCGCGCCGCTGGCACGCGGCAGGCCCTCGAAGGCGGCGGCGTCGCCGAGCAGGCCGGCGCCGATCAGGATGTCGTAGCTGCGTCCGCCGTCGAGCGCGATGCCGACGCGGGCGGCGATGCCGGTGGAAGGGGTCATGGGCCGCAGTGTAGGCCCGGCCCGGCGCGTCAGCGCTGCGGCGGGCGCGGCTCGACCGGTGAGGGCACGGTGGACGAATCGAGCACGCCCGCCAGTTCGAGCTGCATCAGGATCATGTTCACCAGCGTCGGCACCGACGGGCGGCCGGTCTCGATGACGAAGTGGGCGGTCTGGCGGTACAGCGGGTCGCGTTCGGCGAACAGCTCGCGCAGCTTGCGCAGCGGGTCGGCCACCTGCAGCAGCGGCCGGTGCGTGTCGTGGCGCAGGCGGCGGAACAGCTCCTCCGGCGTGGAGCGCAGGTAGACCGCCGTGCTGTGGTCGCGCAGCGCGCGCCGGTTCGCCTCGCGCAGCACCGCGCCGCCGCCGGTGGCGATCACGCCGCTCGGCCGCTGCGCGAGCTCCGCGATCACCTCCTGCTCGATGTCGCGGAAACGCGCCTCGCCCTCGCGTTCGAAGAACACCCGGATCGGGCAGCCGATGCGGCGCTCGATCTCGGTGTCGGCGTCGACGAAGGCGACGTTCAGGGCCCGAGAAAGATGACGCCCGACGGTGGACTTGCCACCGCCGGGCATGGCGACGAGGGAGATCAGCACCCTCGCATCATCGCGCGAATCACGGATAGGCCGCGCAGGTGCCCGGGGTGGTGCCGAACGGGCTGGTGGCGCCAGCCGGCGGTACGGTCTCGCTGGTGAAGTCGGACGCGAGGCCGTTGACGACGAACTCGGCCTCCTTGCTCGACTCGGTGCCGGCCACCACGGCCTCGGCACGCAGCCTCACTCTGACCCAAGGCGCATAGCTCTCGGCGTAGACCAGGGATACGGTGATGCGTCCGGTCGAGTCGGTCTTCGCGTTGCCCGGCGTCACCGAGATCACGTTGCCGGGTTCGAGCACGCCATTGGAGTTCTTGTCCTCGGTGGCTCCATCGAGCACGCCGTCGAAGTCGAGGTCCTCGTTCTTGCAGAAGCTCACGTTGTTTGTGTAGACCCAGGACTTGCCGTTCCAGCCCAGCGTGCCGACCCCATAGGCCACCGGCAGCACCTTGAAGGTTAGCGTCACGCCTTCGACGGCGATGCCGTTGGCATCCGTCACGTAGGCCACCCAATCCTTCTTGTAGGTCTGCTCGTCGAGGTTCTCGATCACGTTGCCGGTGCCGAGAGCGATGAACAGCGCGCTCTGGTTGACCGTCAGTGCGGCCGTGCCGAACACACTCGCGTTCGATGCCACCGAGGCGCGCAACTTGACGCCGTTGCTGGCCGTGGTCAGCGCGCCGGCGATGTACTCGACCTTGGCCTGGCCGCTGCCGTCGGTCGTCGCCGAAGCCTGCGACAGGTCACCGCCGCTCGGATCTTCGACACGCGTGAAGTTGACCACCGCGTTCTTGACCGGGTTGCCGTTCACGTCGGTCACCGTGGCCAGAACGTCGGCCCGGTTGCCGGTCGACCCGCTGGAATTCGGGCCGATCGCCGTTGGCGTGACCTGCAGTACCAGCTTGTTCGGCGCCAGCGACACAAAGTCGACCAGCACCGTGGCCTGCGCCGTGGTGGCGCCGGTCAGCGTGGCCTGCAGCGTGGCCGGGCCGGCCGTGGTCGACGTCACGCTGGCCGTCGCGATGCCGCTCGCGTTGGTCACCGCGCTGCTCGGCGTGATCGTGCCGCCGGTGGCTGCGAAGTTCACGGTGCGACCCGACACCGGGTTCCCGTTCTGCAGGTAACGCACGCTCACCGCGGTCGCCGTGCCGACCGGAATCTGCGCGTTGGCCGCCGGGCTCGTGAAGACGAAGTTCTCACCGCTGATCTGCAGCGTGGCGGTGGTGGTGGCTCCGCCACCGTCGAAGGTCAGCGTGTCGGTGCCGGGGTTGGTGGCGGTGTAGGTCACTGAGGCGCTGCCCAGCGAGTCCGTGGTCACCGAGGTGGCAGACAGTCCGTTGTTCAGGCTGCTCGCCACGGTGATCGGCAGGTTGGCGATGGCCACGCCCTGTGAGTCCGTAGCCTTGACCGCGACCGTGCTGTTCGCGCCCAGCGTCACCGTGGTGGCGCCGGAGAACGACAGCGTCGTCCCCGCGACGGCCACCTGCAGCGTGCCGACGGCCGAGCCGGAGGTCGCCGTGACGGTGATGGTCCGGTTCGACTTGTCGCCGCCGGCCGAGAGCGTGGCCGTGGCGACGCCGGCGGAATCCGTGGTGGCGCTGGCCGAGGTCAGCGTGCCGCTGCTGGTCGAGAAGCTGACGGCGGTGTCGGCAAGGCTGACGTTGCCGGCCCCCTTGACGATGGCCGTGATGGTGACCGACGCGTTCGCGCCGGTGCCCAGCTGGACCGCGCTGGCCAGCATGTCGATGGACTGCGCCGTCGTCGTGCCGCCGTCATCGCCGCCGCAAGCCGACGAACCCGTCAGCGGCGACGAACCGGCGTCGCAGCCGCCGCTCCCGCACGCCGCCAGCATCAGGGTGGCGAACACCGCCACCAGCCACTTGATCACCTTCATTCGGTTCGCTCCCGGCCTCTATGTCGTTGGTTCCTGACCCACTTCTCGATGCGTTGCGCGGCGGTTCAGCGCGCCACCACCCGATCCGTCACGACCTTGGGCGTGAGGAAGATCAGCAGTTCGGTGCGTTCGGACGACTTGGTCGTCGTCTTGAACAGGTTGCCCAGCACCGGGATGTCGCCCAGCACCGGCACCTTGGCCACGTCGGTGCGGTCGCTCTGCTCGAAGATGCCGCCGATCACGACGGTGCCGCCGTTCTCGACCAGCACCTGGGTCTTGATGTGCTTGGTGTCGATCGCGAAGCCGGCTGCGGTGGCCTGGCCCACGCTGTCCTTGTTGACGTCCACGTCCAGGATCACGCCGCCCTCGGGCGTGATCTGCGGCGTCACCTCGAGCTTCAGGTTGGCCTTGCGGAACTGCAGCGAGGTCGCGCCGCTGGAGGTCGCCACCTGGTAGGGCAGTTCGGTGCCCTGCTCGATCAGCGCCTTCTGCTGGTCGGCCGTGACGACGCGCGGGCTCGAGACCACCTTGCCCTTGCCGTCCGCCTCGGCGGCCGAGATCTCGAGGTTCAGGAAGCGGTTCGAGTTCGCGCCGAACAGCGAGATCGCGAAGGTTGCCGGGTCGTAGCCGCCCTGGCCGATGGCCGGCAGGTTGACGAACTGGGCGTCGCTGAAGGTGACGTTGGTCGCCGTCGTCTGGCGCGTCTGCGCGCCAATGGCGTTCAGGTTGCCGCCGATCGACACCCGGTTGTCGCCGCCCACGCTCCAGCCCGGCACGCCGCCGCGCAGTCCGCGCAGGTCGGTGGCACCGAGCTTGACACCCAGCGAGCGCGAGAAGCTGTCGTCGGCCACGACGATGCGCGCCTCGATCAGCACCTGCCGCACCGGCACGTCGATCTTGCTGATCATCGACTGGATCTCCTCCAGCTTGGAGGGCACGTCGCTGACGAACAGCTGGTTGGTGCGCGTCTCGAAGATCACGCTGCCGCGCTGCGACAGGATGCGCGTGCCGCTGCCGGATCCGCCCCCGCTGCTCTGCCCGGTCAGGCCCTTGGCCACGTCCTCGGCCTTGGCGTAGTTGAGCTGGAACGACTGCGTGCGCAGCGGTTCGAGCGAGGTGATCTGCTGCTTGGCCTCGAGGTCGGCCTTCTCCTTGGCGGCCAGTTCGTCCTTCGGGGCGATCCAGATCACGTTGCCCGACTTGCGCAGCCCGAGGCCCTTGGCCTGCAGGATGATGTCCAGGGCCTGGTCCCAGGGCACGTCCTTCAGGCGCAGCGTGACGTTGCCGGTCACGGTGTCGCTGGTGACGACGTTGAAGTTGGTGAAGTCGGCGATCACCTGCAGCAGTGCGCGCACCTCGATGTTCTGGAAGTTCAGCGACAGCTTCTCGCCGGCGTAGCCGGGGCCCTGCGTCAGCTTGTTCGGGTCGACCTTCTGCGGCCGCACCTCGAGCACGAACTGGTTGTCGCTCTGGTAGGCGCTGTGCTCCCACGAGCCGCGCGGCTCGACCATCATGCGCACGCGGTCGCCCTGCTGCGAGGTGGTGATGGTCTGCACCGGCGTGCCGAAGTCGGTGACGTCGAACTTCTTGCGCAGGTTGTCCGGCAGCGTCGAGCGCAGGAACTCGACCACCAGGCTCTGGCCCTGCTGGCGGATGTCCACGCCGACCTGGTTGTTGGCCAGCTCGACCACCACCCGGCCGGCGCCGTCGTTGCCGCGCCGGAAGTCGATGTCCTTGAGTGCCAGCGGGTTGGTGTTCAGGCTCTCGGCGAAGCGCACCGGCTGTTCCGTCGGCGTCGCGGCGGCCGGCGGCGGACCGCTGGATTCGATCGCCAGCAGCAGCGTCTTGCCCTGCACGGTGGCCTTGTAGTTGGCCGCCTGCTTCAGGTTGAGCACCAGGCGCACCCGGTCACCGGCCTGCGCCACGTTCACCGAGCGCAGGTTGCCCTGGTTCAGCTCGACGCTCGAGCGGCCGAGCGCGTTGCTGACACCCGGCAGGTCGATCGCGATGCGCGGCGGCGTCTGGATCGTGAAGCCTGCCGGCACCGCGGCCAGCGGCTCGCTGAGCTCGATGCGCACGACGTCGGACGAGCCCTGCTGGGAGCTGTTGATCGATTGGATCGCGTTCTGCGCGAACGCGGCGATCGGCATGCCGACCGCCAGCAGGAATGCCAGCGCCCCGCCCCGCCACTTGCTCATGATGGTGTTCTCCTGATGGCTGCTCATCGCGCCTTCTCCTGAAGCTGGAGGGCGCTGGGGCGCTCGATCCACTCCCCTGCCGCGTCCTGCACGATCTCGCGCAAGTTCACGTCGGTCTCCGTGATCTTGGTGATCTTCCCGTAGTTCTGGCCCAGGTAGTCGCCCTGCTTGACCTGGTACAGCAGGTTGTCCACGCGCAGCAGCGCGTACTGCTGGCCATTGCGCGTGACGCTGCCGACCATGCGCATGCTGTCCAGCGGGTAGGCCTCGAGCGGCTCCTTGCGCCGGTTCATCTCGGTGGCCAGCAGAGAGTTCGGCTGCCGCGCCTCCTGCTTCAGCGCCACCGTCAGCTTCTGGGCGCTGAACGGCTCGACGCCGGTCAGCGCGGTGTAGGGCTGCGGCACGAAGTTCTTGGGCGGTGTCAGCGGCTGCACGCTGGGCTTGACCTCGCGCTTCTGCTGATCCATCCACTGGCTCAGCTCCTGCTCGTCGCCGGCGCAGCCGGCCAGCGCCAGCACGCAGGCGCTCAGCAGCAGGGCGGGCGCGGCGAGCGGCCGCGCGGGCGTCGTCGTTGCGCTCATTTCTTGGCTCCCGGGGCCTTCTTCTGGGCCGCGGCGCGGGCCTGCGCGATCTCTTCCTGATCCAGGTAGCGATAGGTGCGCGCCGTCGCCTCCATGCCCAGCGGCGCGGTGCTGCCGCTGTTCTGCGGTGTGGCGCTGATGGACAGGTTGTGCAGGGTCACGATGCGCGACAGGTTCGCGATGTCGGCGGCGAAGGCGCCGATGTCGTGGTAGCGGCCGGACACCTTGATCGCGATCGGCAGTTCGGCGTAGTAGTCCTTGACCACCACGCTGCCGGGGCGGAACAGCTCGAACTGCAGGCCGCGGCCCAGGCCCGCCTGGTTGATGTCCGACAGCAGCGCGTCCATCTCGGCCTTGCCCGGCAGCTGCTTCTCGAGTTGCGTCACGTACTCCTCGACCTGCAGCTTCTGCTTGCGCAGCTCGTCCAGGTTGACCGCCTGCGCCAGCTTGTTGCGGTAGTCGGCCTTGAGCGTCGGCTCCTTGGCGCGCTCGGCGTCGAGCTCCTCGTGCGAGGTGGACAGCAGCAGGAACCAGCCCAGCACCACCATCACCAGGGCGACGCCGGCCCAGGTCATCAGCTTGGGAAGGATCGGCCACTGGCCCGGCTCGTTCGGGTTCAGGCCGCGGAACTGCGACGCGGCGCCCTCGAACACCGAGTTCAGGTCCACGTTCATGCCACGTTTGGTCGCCATGCGCGCCTCACACCTTCTTCGCGGCCGCAGCGGCGGCAGGGGTCACCGGTGCCGCGCCGGAGGCGGCACCCGCGGGCGCGGAGGCCGCTTCCTGCGGCCGCTTGACGGCCAGGCGCATGCCGAACTCGAACAGTTGCCGGCCGCCGTCCTTGGGCGCGTTGGGGCCCGAGGAGGCGTTGGTCGCCTTGCTCTCGATCAGCTCCGGACGGACCAGCCATTCCGAGCTGTACGCCGTGTTGCGCAGCAGCTCGGAGATGCGCTCCTGCGTCTGCGCGATGCCGCTGACCGACAGGGTCTGGCCGTCCTGCTTGATGGTCTTGAAGTAGATGCCCTCGGGCGTCTGCTTGACCAGCTCGTTGAGGATGTGCACCGGGACGTTGCGGTCGATCTGCAGGTCCTCGACCGCCTTCTGGCGCGCCTTCAGGGCCTCGATCTCGGCCTTCAGCGTCGCGATGTCCTTGATCTGGACCTCGAGCTTCTTGATCTCGGCGGTCAGGAACTCGTTGCGCTCCTGCTGCGCCGCGGTCATCTGCTGGACCACCAGGAACCACAGGCCGACGATGCCCAGGCCGACGCCCGCCGCCACGCCCAGGCCGGCGAAGAACGCGACCTTCCTGCGGCGGCGCTTTTCTTCCCGGTGGGGAAGAAGGTTGATCAGGATCACTGCAGGAACCTCCGCATCGCCAGACCGCAGGCGGTCAGGTAGGACGGCGCCTCGCGGCGCAGCTTGCTCTCGCGCACGGCGGAGCCGAGCTTCATGTTCTCGAACGGGTTCACGACCATCGACGCGAAGCCGGTCAGCTCGGTCACCCGGTCCTTCAGGCCCGGCAGCGTGGCAGTGCCGCCGGCCAGCATCACGTAGTGCACCTTGTGGTGCGGCGTGCTGGTGAAGAAGTACTGCAGCGCGCGGCCGATCTCCTGCGACAGGCTGTCGACGAAGGGCGCGAGCAGGGAACTTTCGTAGTCCTCGGGCAGGTCGGCGGCGAGCTTCTTCTGCTCGGCCTCCTCGTACGAGAAGCCGTACTGGCGCGAGATCAGCTGGGTCAGCTGCGAGCCGCCGAAGGCCTGGTCGCGGTCGTACAGCATCTCGTCGTCGCGCAGCACCTTCAGGCTGGTGGTGTCGGCGCCGATCTCGAACAGCGCGACCAGCGCATCCTTGCCCTCGCTGGGCAGCGCCGCCACCACGCGGCTCATCGCCAGGCGCGAGGCGTGTGATTCGATGTCCAGCACGGCGGGCTTCAGGCCGGCCGCTTCGGCCAGGCCCTGGCGGTCCTGCACACGGTCCTTGCGGGACGCCGCGATCAGCACCTCGACGTCGCCGACCGAGGTCGGACTCGGGCCGATGACGCAGAAGTCCAGGCTCACTTCATCGAGCGAAAACGGGATGTACTGGTTGGCCTCGCTCTCGACCTGCATCTCGAGCTCTTCCTCGCGCAGCCCGGCCGGCAGCATGATCTTCTTGGTGATCACGGCCGATTGCGGCATCGCCATCACGACCTGGCGCGTCTTGGTGCCGCTCTTGGCGACGACCCGCTTGACCGCCTCGGCCACCTCGTCGAACTTCTCGATCTGGCCGTCGGTGATCCAGCCCTTCTCGAAGCTCTCGGAGGCAAAACGCTCGAGCACGTACTCGCCGTTGGCCGTCTGCCCGAGTTCGACCAGCTTGACACTCGAGGAGCTGATGTCCAGCCCGATCACCGGCGGATGCTTGCGGCCCAGAAGGGTGTCCAGAAAGCTCACGACGCCTTTCCCCCCAGCGCTTCGAGGACACGCTGGAACTGTTAATAAGTTACTTCAATGCTAGCAGTAAAGCCTTTGTGGACCATAGAAAAATGCCCGCCGCAACGCCTCGCGCCGTTGCAAAACTCACACTGCCCTCGGACGTTTCGAAGTGGTCACAAACCCCGTTATCGGCAGGTGCCGCCACGGCCTTCGCGCCGTGACAAATTGATGCATCCGGGCCTGGCGGGAGCCGGTTTCTATAATCCCTCCAGCTTCATTGGAGTGCCATGAGCGAGACCGAGGGCGCGGGTGCGTCGGGCCGCAAGGCCGCCTCTTCGCTGCCCGGGTGGGCCGCGTGGCCGCTGCGTGCGGTGCTCGCGCTGCTGGGCCTGGCGTTGGCGGGCTTCGCCGCATTGCTGATGACGGTGGCCATCGCGCTGGCGGTGGCCTACCCGAACCTGCCGGAGATCGGCGGCATCACCGACTACCGGCCCAAGCTGCCGATGCGCATCTTCTCGGCCGACGGCGTGCTGCTGGGCGAGTACGGCGAGGAGCGACGCAACTTCACGCCGATCGGGGAGATCCCGAAGGTGATGCAGCACGCGGTGCTCGCCATCGAGGACGCGCGCTTCTACGAGCACAGCGGGGTCGACTACAAGGGCGTGCTGCGCGCCGGCCTGGCGCACCTGAGCGAATCTCGCAGCCAGGGTGCCTCCACCATCACGATGCAGGTGGCACGCAACTTCTACCTCTCCACCGAGAAGACCTTCACCCGCAAGATCTACGAGGTGCTGCTGGCGCTGAAGATCGAGAGCCTGCTGTCCAAGGAGCAGATCCTCGAGGTCTACATGAACCAGATCTTCCTCGGCCAGCGCGCCTACGGCTTCGCGGCGGCCAGCGAGATCTACTTCGGCAAGCCGCTGCGGGACATCACCGTCGCCGAGGCGGCGATGCTCGCCGGCCTGCCCAAGGCGCCCTCGGCCTACAACCCGATCGTCAACCCGAAGCGTGCCACCGAGCGGCAGCAGTACATCATCGACCGCATGCTCGAGAACGGGTTCATCACCCAGGAGCAGCACGACGCCGCCAAGACCCAGCAGCTGCGCTACCGCGCACCCAGCGAGGTGGCGGTGCACGCCGAATACGTGGCCGAGCTGGCGCGCCAGCTGATCTTCTCGCAGTACGGCGCCGAGGCCTACACGCGCGGCCTGAACGTGCACCTGACGCTGAACTCGGCCGAGCAGATGGTCGCCTACCGCGCGCTGCGCAAGGGGATCATGGACTACGAGAAGAGGCAGGTCTACCGCGGCCCGGAGGCCTACATCGACCTGCCTGGCAACCTCAAGGACGTCGACGCGCGCATCGCCGAGGCCTTGCAGGACCACCCCGACAACGACGAGCTGAAGGCCGCCGTCGCGCTCGAGGCCGGGCCGAAGAAGGTGGTCGCGGTGCTGGCCAGCGGCGAATCGGTGACGATCACCGGCGAGGGCCTGAAGCCGGCCACGTCCGGCCTCGCCGAGAAGGGCAACCCGAAGACGGCGATCCGGCGCGGCGCGGTGATCCGGCTGATCAAGGGCCCCAAGGGGGACTGGAGCATCACCCAGCAGCCCGAGGTCGAAGGTGCCTTCGTCGCGCTCGATCCGCGCACCGGCGCGATCCGCGCGCTGGTGGGCGGCTTCGATTTCTCCAAGTCGAGTTTCAACCACGTCACCCAGGCCTGGCGCCAGCCGGGCTCGAGCTTCAAGCCCTTCATCTACTCGGCCGCGCTGGAGAAGGGCTTCACGCCGGCCACGGTGATCAACGACGCGCCGCTGTTCTTCGATGCCGACGTGACCGGCAGCCAGCCCTGGGAGCCGAAGAACTACGACGGCCAGTTCGACGGCCCGATGTCGTTGCGGCGCGGTCTGGCGAAGTCGAAGAACATGATCTCGATCCGCATCCTGCAGGCGATCGGGCCGGCCTATGCGCAGGAATGGGTCACTCGATTCGGCTTCGAGGCGGAGAAACACCCTGCCTACCTGACGATGGCGCTGGGCGCCGGCTCGGTGACGCCGCTGCAGATGGCCAGCGCCTACGGCGTGTTTGCCAACGGCGGCTACGCGGTCAACCCGTTCCTGGTGAGCCGGCTCACCGACAGCAAGGGCCGGGTGCTCAACGAGCCCAAGCCGCCGGTGCTGGACGAGTCGATGCGTGTGCTGGACGCCCGCAACGCCTTCGTGATGACCAGCCTGCTGCAGGAGGTCACGCGCTCGGGCACCGCGGCGCGCGCGCAGGGCACCCTCAAGCGGCCCGACGTCTACGGCAAGACCGGCACCACCAACGACTCGAACGACGCCTGGTTCGCCGGCTGGCAGAAGGAGGTCGTGGGCGTCGTCTGGCTGGGTTACGACCAGCCGCGCAAGCTGGGTGACCGCGAGACCGGCGGCGGTCTCTCGCTGCCGGTGTGGATCGACTACATGAGCGTCGCGCTCAAGGGCGTGCCGGTGTCCGAGCCGGCGCCGCCGCCCGGCGTGGTCAACGTCGGCGGCGAGTGGTACTACGACGAGTACGCCAACGGCTCGGGCGTCAGCAGCCTGGGCATGGAGGAGGCGCCGGAGGCGCCGCGCAACGACGAGGAGCGCAAGAGCATCCTCGACCTGTTCAACCGCTGATCAGGCGCGGTTCAGCTCGCAGGCGGCTCGAAGCGCAGCGCCCGGCCGGCCTGCTCGCTGGCGCGCTGCGACAGCTCGTCGAAGAAGTCGCGCCCGTCGCGTGTGTCGCGCCAGCGGCCCTGGTGGTGCTTGTAGTGGTAGCCCCCGGCGCGGGCCGCCAGCCACAGCTCGTGCAGCGGTGGCTGCGTGTTGATCACGATCTTGCCGCCGCGGCCGAAGTCCAGCTCGAGCAGCCCGCCGGTGCGGTGGGTGTCGATGTCGACCACGTCGTCCTGCAGCCAGCGGTCGATGGTGGCCTCGATCTGGGCCAGCACCGCCGAGGTGGCGGCGTGGTACTGCGCGTCGGTCAGGGTCGTGGGCTCGAACGGGAGGGTCATGGCGCTCGCTAGAATCGCTGGCATGTTGCAGCGCCACATCAGTGTAGTCCTGCTGGGTGCGGCGCTGGCCCTCTCGGCCTGCGGCCAGAAGGGGCCGCTGACCCTGCCCAAGCCCCTGCCCTCCTCCAGCGCGGCCTCCGCGCCCGCTCGATGACCCTGCCCGGCCACCCGCATGTCGCCTACCACGGCGACACGCTGCACCTCGACGACCTGCCGCTGGACGACCTCGCTGCCCGCTTCGGCACGCCGCTGTATGCCTACTCGCGCCGCGCGATGCTGGAGGCGCTGGCCGGCTACCAGCGTGCGCTGGCCGGCCGCGAGCACCTGATCTGCTATGCGATGAAGGCCAACAGCAACCTCGCGGTGCTGCAGACCTTCGCGCGCTCCGGCTGCGGCTTCGACATCGTCTCCGGCGGCGAACTGCAGCGCGTGCTGGCCGCCGGCGGCGACGCGGCCCGGGTGGTGTTCTCCGGCGTCGGCAAGACCCGCGCCGAGATGGCCCAGGCGCTGCAGGCCGGCGTGGCCTGCTTCAACGTCGAGAGCGAGGGCGAGCTCGAGGCGCTGAACGAGGTCGCGTGCGGCCATGGCGCACGCGCCCGCGTCAGCCTGCGCGTCAACCCGGACGTCGACGCGAAGACCCACCCCTACATCTCGACCGGGCTGAAGGGCAACAAGTTCGGCATCGCGCACGACCGCGCGCTCGCCGTCTACCGCCGGGCCGCGGGCCTGCCCGGGCTGGAGGTGGTCGGCATCGACTGCCACATCGGCTCGCAGATCACGCAGGCCGAGCCCTACCTCGACGCGCTCGACCGCGTGCTCGACCTGGTGGAGGCGGTGGAGGCCGCCGGCATCGCGCTGCCGCACCTGGACCTCGGCGGTGGCCTGGGCATCCGCTACACCGACGAGCAGCCACCGGCCGCCGAGGCGCTGGTCGGCGCGATGCTCGCGCGCATCGATGCACGCGGCCACGGGCGGCGCAAGATCCTGCTCGAGCCGGGGCGCTCGCTGGTGGGCAATGCCGGCGTGCTGGTGACGCAGGTGCAGTACCTCAAGTCCGGCGGCGACAAGAACTTCTGCATCGTCGACGCGGCCATGAACGACCTGATGCGCCCGGCCATGTACGAGGCCTGGATGGACATCGTCGCGACGCGGCGCGGCACCGCCCCGGTACAGACCTACGACGTGGTCGGCCCGGTGTGCGAGTCGGGCGACTGGCTCGGCCGCGAGCGCCGCCTCGCGGTGCAGCCGGGCGACCGCATCGCGGTGCTGTCGGCCGGCGCCTACGGCATGAGCATGGCAAGCAACTACAACACCCGCGGCCGCGCCGCCGAGGTGATGGTCGACGGCGCCGAGGCCTGGCTGATACGCGATCGCGAAGCACCCGCCGAGCTTTTCCGCGGCGAGCACCTGCTTCCCTAGATCCGCCCTTCCTCCACCGCGTGGCAGGCCACGCGCACCGTGCCGATCAGCGTGTCGGCCGGCCGCTCGCGGCGGCAGCGTTCGTTTGCATGCGGGCAGCGCGGGTGGAACGCACAGCCCGGCGGCGGTGCGAGCGGGTTCGGCACCTCACCCTGCACCGGGGTGCGCGCGCGCCCGCTCATGTGCACGTCGGGGATCGCGTCCAGCAGCATGCGCGTGTAAGGGTGGCGCGGGTGTGCGAACAGTTCGGCCTTGGGCGCCACCTCGACCAGGCGGCCGAGGTACATCACACCCACCTCGTCGGCCACGTGGTGCACCACCGCCAGGTTGTGCGAGATGAACAGGTAGGTCAGCCCGCGCGAGCGCTGCAGGTCCTTCATCAGGTTGAGCACCTGGGCCTGCACCGACACGTCCAGCGCCGAGGTCGGCTCGTCGCAGACCAGGAACTCGGGCTCGGTGGCCAGCGCGCGGGCGATCGAGATGCGCTGGCGCTGCCCGCCGGAGAACTGGTGCGGGTACTTGGCCACGTCCGCCGCGGCGAGGCCGACCGAGGCGAGCAGTGCCTCGACACGCGCGCGCAGTGCTGCCGCCCCTTGCACCAGGCCGTGCTCGCGCAGCGGCTCGGCGACGATCTCGAGCACCGTCCAGCGCGGGTTCAGGCTGGCGTACGGGTCCTGGAAGATCATCTGCAGGCGCCGCCGCAGCGCGATCGCCCCCGGCGCCGCGAGCGCCGCGGTGCTGTCCTCCCCGTCGAAGCGCAGCGTGCCGCGCGTGGGCTGCAGCAGGCCCACCAGCAGGCGCGCGACGGTGCTCTTGCCGCAGCCGGATTCGCCCACCAGCGCCAGCGTGCGGCCGCGCGCGATCGTGAAGCCGATGCCGTCCACCGCATGCACGAACTGGCGCGGCCGGCGCTCGAGCACGCGGTTCAGCCAGGGCGCCGAGACCTCGAACACCTTGGCCAGGTCGATCACCTCGACCAGCGGCGTGCCGGCACTCACTGCTGCCCCCCGGGCGCCGCGTGCAGCCAGCAGGCGGCTTCGGTCGCGCCGGCCGGGCGCAGCTCGGGCCGCTCGCGCCGGCAATGCTCGAGCGCCTGCGGGCAGCGCGGGTGGAAGGCGCAGCCGGGCGGGATGGCGTCGAGCCGCGGCATCGCGCCGTCGATCTGCAGCAGGCGCTCGCGCTGCGTGTCCATCGCCGGGATCGAGCCCATCAGGCCGAGCGTGTAGGGGTGCGCCGCGCGCAGGATCACGTCGCGCACCGGGCCGATCTCGGCCACGCGGCCGGCGTACATCACAGCGACCCGGTCGCAGGTCTCGGCGATCACGCCCATGTCGTGCGTCACCAGCATCACCGCCGCGCCATGCTCGCGGCAGACACGCTTGAGCAGCGTGATGATCTGCGCCTGCACCGAGACGTCGAGCGCGGTGGTCGGCTCGTCGGCGATCACCAGACGCGGCTCGGCCGCCAGCGCGAGCGCGATCACGACGCGCTGGCGCATGCCGCCGGAGAACTGGTGCGGGTACTGGTCGATGCGGCTCTCCGGCGCCGGGATGCCCGTGTCGCGCAGCAGCGCGATGGCACGCTCGCGCGCGACGCGCTCGTTCAGCGGCAGGTGCGCTCGGATCGTCTCGACCAGCTGGCGGCCGACGGTGTAGAGCGGGTTCAGCGAGGTGAGCGGGTCCTGGAACACCGCGCCGATGTGGCGGCCGCGCAGGCGGCGCATCTCGTCGGCGCCCAGCCGGTCGATGCGCCGGCCCTCGAGCCGGATCTCCCCGGCCGCGATGCGCCCGGGCGGGGGCAGCAGCCCGATGATGGCCGAGCCGGTGAGCGACTTGCCGGCTCCCGATTCGCCGACCACGCCGAGCACCTCGCCGGGCGCGATCTCGAACGACACGTCGTCGAGCGCGACCAGCGTGCCGCGGCGCGTCGGGAACTCGACGCGCAGGTGGCGCACCTCCAGCAGCGGTGAACCCATCTCAGCGCAGCCTCGGGTTCAGCGCGTCGCGCAGCCAGTCGCCCAGCAGGTTGACCGACAGCGCGATCAGCACCAGCACCGCGCCGGGAAAGATGGTCACCCACCACTCGCCCGAGAACAGCGCGTCGTTGCCGTTGCGGATCAGCGTGCCGAGCGAGGGCTGGGTGGGCGGCACGCCGACGCCGAGGAAGGACAGCGTCGCCTCGATCAGGATCGCGGTGGCCACCTGGATCGTGGCCAGCACCAGCACCGGGCCGAGCACGTTGGGCAGCACGTGGCGACGCATGATGCGCAGCGGCGGCACGCCGATCAGGCGCGCCGCCTGCACGTACTCCTTGCGCCGCTCGACCAGCGTGGAGCCGCGCACCGTGCGTGCGTACGGCACCCAGCCGGGCAGCGCGATGGCGAGGATCAGCACCGCGAAGGCCAGCGTGTCGTGGGCGTTCGGGAACAGCGCCCGTCCGACGCCGTCGATCAGCAGCGCGACGAGGATGGACGGGAAGGACAGCATCACGTCGCAGATGCGCATCAGCAGCGCATCCAGACGCCCGCCGACGAAGCCGGCCAGCAGCCCGAGGCTCACGCCGAGCGCCATCGACAGCAGCACCGACGCGAGGCCGACCACCAGCGAGATACGCGCGCCGTACATCAGCGCCGACAGCACGTCGCGGCCCTGGTCGTCGGTGCCCAGCAGGTACTTCGCGCGGCCCTCGTCGGCCCAGGCCGGCGGCAGGCGCGCGTCGGCCAGCTCGAGCGTGGCGAGGTCGAAGGGGTCGTGCGGCGCGAACCAGGGCGCGAGGAAGGCACCGGCCGCGCAGACGAGCGCGATCACCGCCGCCGCCATCGCCACCGGCGAGGCGCGGAAGCTGTGCCAGAGGTCGCCGTCGAAGAATCGCCGCAGCGCCGCTTGCATCGTCACGACGCCGGCAGCGCCTGCTCGACGAGCGCGGCGTGCAGCGCGGCGCCCAGCGGCAGCACCGCGTCGTTGAAGTCGTAGCGGCTGTTGTGCAGGAAACAACTGCCCTCGCCGCCCTGCCCCAGGCGCAGGTAGGCGCCGGGCTTGACCTGCAGCATGAAGGAGAAGTCCTCGGCGCCCATGCTGGGCACGAGCTGGCGCACCACGCGCGCCTCGCCCACCAGGCCGGCCGCGACGTCGGCGGCAAACTGCGCCTCGCGCTCGCTGTTGATCGTGGCCGGGTAGCTGCGCTGGTACTTCAGCCGCGCGGTCGCGCCGAAGCCGAGCGCGACCGACTCGACCAGCCGGCCGAGCCGCTCCTCCATCATGTCCTGCACCTCGCGCCGGAAGGTGCGCACCGTGCCGACCAGGCGCACCTCGCGCGGAATCACGCTGTAGGCGCCGAGTTCGCCGGCCTGCATCGAGCACAGGCTGAGCACCGCCTGGTCCATCGGGTTGACGTTGCGCGAGACCAGGCTCTGCGCGGCGGTGATGATGTGCGCGGCCACCAGCACCGGGTCGGTCGCCAGGTGCGGGTGCGCACCGTGCCCGCCGCGGCCCTGCACGATGACCTCGATGCGGTCCGATGCGGCCATCATCGGCCCCGGGTTGATGCCGATCGTGCCGGCCGGCAGCGCCGGCCAGTTGTGCATCGCGTAGACCGCGTCGACCGGGAAGCGGTCGAAGAGCCCGGCGTCGATCATGGCCTTGGCGCCGGCGAAACCCTCCTCGCCTGGCTGGAAGATCAGCACCGCACGGCCGTCGAAGCGGCGCGTCTCGGCCAGGTAGCGCGCGGCGCCGACCAGCATCGTCACGTGGCCGTCGTGGCCGCAACCGTGCATCAGGCCACGTGTGGCCGAGCGCCACGCGAACTCGTTCTCCTCCACCAGCGGCAGCGCGTCCATGTCGGCACGCAGGCCGATGGCACGCGCGCTCGCGTCGCGCCCGCCGCGCCCGTGCACGACGCCGACCACCCCGGTGCGCGCGACGCCCTCGTGCACCTCGTCCACCCCGGCCACCCGCAGCGCCTCGGCCACGCGGGCGGCGGTGCGGCGCTCCTCGAAGCCGAGTTCGGGGTGGGCATGCAGGTCACGGCGGAACGCGGTGAGCTCGCCATGCCACTCCGACAGGCGACGGTAGACCCCGGTGGGAGCCTCGGCAACGGTCGACATCAATGGCCTCCGGCGCCGGCATCCAGGCGCAGGCGCGGGTCGACCACGAAGTACAGCAGGTCGACCACCAGGTTGATCAGCACGAACACCAGGGCGATCAGGCACAGGTAGGCCGCCATCACCGGGATGTCGGCGAACTGCACCGACTGCACGAACAGCAGCCCCATGCCGGGCCACTGGAACACCGTCTCGGTGATGATGGAAAAGGCGATCAGCGCGCCGAGTTGCAGCCCGACCACGGTGATCACCGGCACCAGCGTGTTGCGCAAGGCATGGCCGAAGTAGACCACGCGATCGGGCAGACCTCGTGCCAGGGCGAAACGGATGTAGTCGGTGCGCAGCACCTCGAGCATCTCGGCGCGCACCAGCCGCATGATGAGCGTGAGCTGGAACACCGACAGCGTGACCGCGGGCAGCACCAGGTGCTTCCAGCCGTCCAGCGTCAACAGCCCGGTGCTCCACGCGCCGAGCTGCACCACGTCGCCGCGGCCGAAGCTCGGCAGCACCTTGAGCATCACCGCGAACACGAGGATCAGCAGGATGCCGATCAGGAAGGTGGGCAGCGACACCCCGAGCAGCGAGACGGTCATCAGCACCTGCGACAGCACCGTGCCGCGGCGCAGGGCCGCGACCACGCCCATCGGGATGCCGACCACCAGGGCCAGCACGGCGGCGGCCACCGCAAGCTCCAGCGTGGCCGGGAAGCGCTCGGCGATCAGCGTCGACACCTTGCGGCCCTGGCGCAGGCTGATACCGAAGTCGCCGCGCAGCGCCTGGGCGCAGAAGGCCGCGAACTGCATCGGGAAGGGCCGGTCGAGCCCGAGGTCGGCCCGCAGCTGGTCACGCTGCTCGGGCGTCGAATCCGGCCCGGCCATCTGCATCACCGGATCGCCGACGTACTGGAACAGCATGAAGGCGATGAAGCCCACCGTCAGCATCACGAGGACACCCTGCACCAGGCGACGCAGCACGAAAGCCAGCATGCACTCAGTTCAGCAAATCGCGCGCCATGCGCCAAGCGGGGTTGCCCGCAGCCGTCGCCCCGCAGCGTTCAGAGACGGCGGCCGTCGCGGCCGTAGAGGCGCACCTCGCCGTAGCGGGCCAGTGCGCGGCCGCCGGTGTTGTCGGCATCGCTCATGTAGGCCACGCCGATGAGCCGCCCGGGTTCCTCGCCGAAGGCCTGCCGGAAGTCGGCCACCAGGTCACGCCGGTAGCGCAGCCACTGGCCACGGCGCGCCGCGCCGGACTCGAGCACGATCTTGCGCACCCGGTCCGTGCGGTGGCCCTGGAACAGCGTCTCGGGTGCGGCCCGGTTGTCCCACACGTACATCAGGGTGGCGTAGGGCGGCGGCTCGCCGGTCAGCGTCTCGGCCAGCTCGAACACGGCGCGGTTGCGCAGCGACAGCCGCGAGTGGTCGCCGTCGAACGCGAACAGCACCCGCACCGGCGAGTCGGACCGCTCGGCCACGCCGAGGTCGGCTTCGGCGATCAGTTCATCGACACGCCAGGAGAACTCGACCTGGGCAACCTGGGCGGGCTCGAGTTGCAGCGGGCGCCGCAGCATGCTCGCGGAGGCCTCCGCCTCGGCACGCACGACCGGCCGCCCATCTTCCTTGTCAGGCAGGTAGCGGGTCCGCCGTTTGCCCGGCAGCACGAACTCGTTCCAGCCCGACAGGCCCGGCGACGGATCGGACCCGATCTCGGCCGGTGGCGTCGCGCAGCCCACCAGCCACAACATCGCCGCTGCCGCGCAGACCGCGGCACTGCGCGGCAGGCGCACGTCAGAAGCGGTGGCGCAGGCCGAGCGCGACGCTGTTCGAGTCGGTACCGGCGCGGTCGGTCACGCCGCCGATGAAGCCGGCCTGGCCCGGGGCGGCCTGTCCGAGGTTCTTGTTGTTGAAATGGGTCAGCACCGCGTTGACGTCGGTGCGCTTGGAGAACGAGTACGTGTAGGCCACGCCATAGGACATGGTATCGGCGTTGTTCGGGCGCTTGTCGTCGTACGAGGTGGCGGCCAGGTACACGGTGTGCGGGCCCGTCACCATCTTGTAGCCACCGTGGTAGAGCCGGCCGTCCTGGCGCAGCGCGGCGGTGAAGGCGTCGGCCACCTGGCCGCCGATCACCGGGCCGAGCTGGGGATTGCTCACCAGCGAGGCGCGCAGCGCCGACAGGCCGGCCGGGTTGTCGTCCTTCACCTGGGCATACTGGCCGTACAAGGCGCCCGGCCCGATCGCGAAGTAACCGCCCAGCACCAGCGAGCTCAGCGCCTTGTCGCCACGTTCGTTGTTGCGCGTGTTGTAGCCGATGCCCGCGCCGAACGCGTCGGCCTTGTACATCGCCATGCCGCCGATCATCCGGCCGGTCGACGTGCTGCCCTCGCCGAGGCCGTACATCAGCGACGCCGAGAACGGGCCCTGCGCGATGCGGTAGGCAACTGCATTGCTGACGCGGATGTCGACCGACGGCGGGAACGAGGCCACCTGGCCGGCGGCCAGGCTGGACTGCGTACCCATCACGTCGAAGCTCGCCGACACCTCGTAGGCCGGGGTGTACTGGCGACCCGCCAGCCCCGCGCCGAACGGCGTCACGAGACCGACAAAGACCTGCCGGTCCCACATGTTGTTGGCCAGGTTGACGCCGATGGTACTGCCCAGTGCCGCCGCGACGTTGTCGACCGCCGGCTGCAGGAAGGTGGGCAGGCCCAGGAGCGTTGCATTGGTCAGCCGGTCGGGCAGCTGCGAACCCGACAGCGGCCGGTTGTTGATGCCGCCGGTGTCGATCTCCATGCGGTGTTCCATCGTGAACAACGCGCGATAGCCGCCGCCCAGGTCCTCGTTGCCGCGGAAACCCAGGCGCGAGCCATCCATGATGCCGCTGACCAGGAAGGTCCGGGTCCCACCGCGCAGGCCGGTGACCTGGCTGACCCCACCGTCCAGGATGCCGTAGGCGGTGACGCTGCTCTGCGCGAACGCGGCGGAGGAGGCGGCAGCCAGGGCGGTCAGCGCGAGGATTCTTTTCATGGTGGTCTCCGATCGGTGATCCGAAGATTGTGCCGAGCGCCACCGGGCATGGCCGCTGCCTGTCGCGCCGGACCCACGCTGGTTTTCCTTGAGAACCTGTCGCGCGGACGACAGGACCATGAAAAAGGCCGCCCGAAGGCGGCCTCGAGGATCGGGCGCGAAGCCTCGATCAGAACGTGTGGCGCAGGCCGAAGGCGTAGGCCGTGCTGTTCTTGCTGTTGTTGCCGTCGAAGCCGACCTCGAGGTCGTCGTTCGCCGTCGACAGGTCGAGGTACAGGTTGGTGCGCTTGCTCAGGTTGTAGTTGTAGCCGATCGCGAACTTCTTGACCTTGGTCTCTTCCGTCGCGCCTACCGGTTCAGCCGTCAGCTGGCCGAAGCCGACCTTCAGCAGGCCGGGGCCAAGGGGGGCCGTCGCGCCGATCAGGAAGAACTTGTTCGTGCCTTCGCTGTTCACGCCGGTCTTCGTGCGGATGTAGTAACCCATCAGCTTGGCCACGCCGAAGTCGTAGGCTGCCGCCAGGTTGACCAGCGAGTTGCCGTCGCTGTTGGCATTGGTGCCGGTCTTCTTGCCATAGCCGATACCCGCGTAGATCGGGCCGCCCGAGTACTCGACGTTGATGCCGGCATCGCGGTTCAGCGTGGTCGAGCCTTCACCCAGGCCGACCGCGGCGTTGACGGTCAGCCCACCCAGGTTGGGCGACTTGTAGCCGATGCCGTTGGTGTGGCGGCCGGCGGGGTTGCCATCGGGCAGGCCGTCACCGCCCATGTTGGTCTCGTGCGTACCGGCCAGGCCGTACACGAAGCCGGTGAACTGACCCACGCCGTCCGGGCCGAACGGGTCGGACTTGGCTGCCAGCCAGAAGAACGGCGCGTACTCGCGGCCCAGATAGACCGAGCCTGCGGCGGCGCTGGTCAGCTGCACGTAGCTGCGGCCGGCCCAGAACGGGCTGCCGGCGGCACCGTCATCGGGCGTGAAGCGGTGTTCGATCTGGAACTGGGCCGACAGGCCGCCGCCCAGGTCTTCGGTGCCGCGGAAGCCGAGGCGCGAGGCGGTCGACTGCTGCAGCTTCCAGGCCTTCGTGCCCAGCGGGCCGCAGGTGTTCGTGGTCGCGCTCGGGACCTCGCACACGCCCGGGCTGTAGGTGTTGCCACCGTTGGACTTCTGCACAGCCAGGTCGACCACGCCGTAGATCGTCACCGACGACTGGGCCGAGGCCGCACCGGCGAACGCACCCAACACGGCGAGAGCGAGCAGAGATTTTTTCATTGCGACTATCTCCTAAGTTGAACAAGAGGTCCCGATCGACTGGCGCCCTTTTCGGGCAGATCAGGCCGAACCCCCTCAGCGGAAGTTGGGCGTATTGCACCAGACGGCCTCCGGGGTTGCAAAGATTTGGGACGAATATCGAACCCCTTGTTGCCTGATCACAACGGCCGGCCACGATGCCATTCCGGGCCAGGCGCGACATACTTGTGTCATGACTTCCTGGCAGCCCTTGAGCGGCACGGATGCCGTGATCGCCGCCGTCGACACCGCCTTGCGAACCCTGGCCGGCGCCAGCCATGCGGGGCGACCCTGCCCCAGCGCACCTGAACCGGATGGGGACCTTGGCGCGGACGAGCGCCGACTGTCCGGCTCACTGATGCGCGTCAATCACGTCGGCGAGGTTTGCGCCCAGGCGCTGTACAGCGCGCAGGCGTTGACGGCACGCGATCCGGTTCTGCGCCACCAGTTCGATGCCGCGGCCCGCGAGGAGACCGACCACCTGGCCTGGACCCAGCGACGCCTGGGCGAACTCGGCGCCCGGCCGAGCCTGCTCAATCCGCTGTGGTACGGCGGTGCGTTTGCGATCGGCCTGCTGGCCGGGCGAGTCGGCGATGCGACCAGTCTGGGCTTTCTCGTGGAGACCGAGCGCCAGGTCGAGCAGCATCTGGAAGGTCACCTGGATCGGCTGCCCGCCGCCGACAAGGCCTCTCGCGCCATCGTCGAGCAGATGCGGCAGGACGAAGCCCGCCATGCCGATGCCGCCCAGGCGGCCGGTGCCGCCGAACTGCCCGCGCCGGTGCGCTGGGCGATGCGGGCAGCGGCCAAGGTCATGACCGTCACCGCGCACCGCTTCTGATCCCGAACCGCGCTGGTCAGGCGGCCACGATCTCGAAACTGGTCGTCATCTCCGCGGTCTTGCCCAGCATGGCGCTGGCCGAGCAGTACTTCTCGTGCGACAGCTTGACCGCGCGTTCGACCGCCGATTCCGGCAGATCGCGCCCGGTGACGATGAAATGCATGCGGATGCGGGTGAATACCTTCGGATCGACGTCAGCCCGGTCGGCCTCGATCCTGACCTGGCAGCCGCGCACGTCGTGCCGGCCGCGCTTGAGGATCAGCACGACGTCGTAGGCGGTGCAGGCGCCGGTGCCGGCCAGCACCGTCTCCATCGGTCGCGGCGCGAGGTTGCGACCGCCACCGTCGGGCGCGCCATCCATCGTGATCAGGTGGCCGCTGCCCGTCTCGGCGCTGAAGGCCATGCCGGCGGCCGGCAGCCAATTGATCGTGCACTCCATGCTCGGTCCCCGGGTTTGGCCGGTCGATGTTGCACCCCAGCGGTGCACCGGCGGCGCGTATTGTGCGCTGCATCACGTCGCCGAGAGATCGCTCTAAGTTCACGCGATGAAGTTATTGCGGCGCAGCATGAAAGCGCCTACACTCGATTCATTCGGTGATCGTCTTCTGTCGTTTGTGTTCGTTTAGACGCGATTCGATCTCCGATCCGCTTGTCTCCTCCACCTCCTCCATTGGTGGATTCAGCCCAAGGCAGCAATGCCTTGGGCTCTTTTCTTTGGGCGGCACCCAGCGCCCGCGCGGCTATGATGCGGCGCCGCAACGGCCCACCGCCCGGAGAAGATCGCCATGGCCGGCTCCCGCCGCAGCCCGACCCCCACCGACAAGCGACCGCGACTCAAGCCGGCCGACTACCTGCAGAAGATCCTGACCGCGCGTGTCTACGACGTGGCGATCGAGTCGCCGCTGGACAGCGCACGCAGCCTGTCCAAGCGCCTGGGCAACCAGGTGCTGCTGAAGCGCGAGGACAGCCAGCCGGTGTTCAGCTTCAAGCTGCGTGGCGCCTACAACAAGATGGCGCACCTGAGCCCGGAGCAGCTGCAGCGCGGCGTCATCTGCGCCTCGGCGGGCAACCATGCGCAAGGCGTGGCGCTGGGCGCCAGGCGGCTCGGCTGCCGCGCCCTGATCGTGATGCCGGTGACCACGCCGCGCCTGAAGATCGACGCGGTGCGCGCGCTCGGCGGCGAAGTCGTGCTGCACGGCGACAGCTACTCCGACGCCTATGTGCACGCGCTCGAGCTGGAACGCTCGCAGGGCCTGACCTTCGTGCACCCGTTCGACGACCCGGACGTGATCGCCGGGCAGGGCACGATCGCGATGGAGATCCTGCGCCAGCACCAGGGCCCGATCGACGCGGTGTTCGTCGCGATCGGCGGCGGCGGGCTGATCTCGGGCGTGGCGGCCTACATCAAGTCGGTGCGGCCGGAGATCAAGGTGATCGGTGTGCAGACCACCGACTCGGACGCGATGGTGCGATCGGTGCGTGCCGGCAAGCGCGTCACGCTGGCCGACGTCGGCCTGTTCTCCGACGGCACCGCGGTCAAGCTGGTCGGCGAAGAGACCTTCCGCCTGACGCGCCGGCTGGTCGACGACTTCGTGGTGGTCGACACCGACGCCGTCTGTGCCGCGATCAAGGACGTGTTCCAGGACACCCGCAGCATCCTCGAGCCGGCCGGCGCGCTCGGCGTGGCGGCGATCAAGCAGTACGTCGAACAGCACCGCACCAAGGGGCAGACCTACGTCGCCATCACCTGCGGCGCCAACATGAACTTCGACCGGCTGCGCTTCGTCGCCGAGCGCGCCGAGGTGGGCGAGGCGCGCGAGGCGCTGTTCGCGGTGACGATCCCCGAGGAGCGCGGCAGCTTCAAGCGGCTGTGCGGGTTGATCGGCGCGCGTGCGGTCACCGAGTTCAACTACCGCATCTCCGACTCGGACCAGGCCCATGTGTTCGTCGGCGTGGCCACCACCAACCGGGAGGAGGGCCACAAGCTGGCGCGCCATCTCGAGCGGCACGGCTTCCCGACCCTGGACCTGACCGACGACGAGCTCGCCAAGCAGCACCTGCGCCACCTGGTGGGCGGGCGCAGCGAACTGGCGCAGGATGAACGGCTGTTCCGCTTCGTCTTCCCGGAGCGTCCGGGGGCGTTGATGCGCTTCCTCGAGAGCATGCACCCGGACTGGAACATCAGCCTGTTCCACTACCGCAACCAGGGTGCGGACTACGGGCGCATCCTGGTCGGGCTGCAGGTGCCGCGCTCGGACAAGCAGGCCTTCCGCGCCTTTCTCGAGGGCCTGGCCTACCCATGCGACGACGAGACGGACAACCCGGTGTACCGCTTGTTCCTGCGCTAGAACGCACGGCGCGGCGGGATCGCATTGCACGGCGCGGGGCCGCGGCCTCACAATAAGTGAGCGGCCGCGCCTGTCGGCGCGATTCCTGCATCCCCCAGCGCCTCCATGTCGGTCAACCGTTCGCTGATCACGCCCACCGCCAACCCGCTGCTCGAGCAAGCCCTGCGCGAGAAGCTCGGTCGCCGCGGCGAGACCGTCGGCAGCCTCGGTGAACTCGAGCCGCTGGCGGTGCGCCTGGGGCTGATCCAGAACACGCTCAAGCCGCGCTTCCGGACGCCACAGATTGTCATGTTCGCCGCCGACCATGGTCTGGCGGTCGACGGCATCGGCATGCCCGGGCGCCCGTCGACGGCCAGGCTGGTCGGCAGCCTGCTGTCCTCGCAGCTGCCGGTGGCGGTGTT
This sequence comes from Piscinibacter defluvii, assembly GCF_004011805.1. Classification (GTDB taxonomy): domain Bacteria; phylum Pseudomonadota; class Gammaproteobacteria; order Burkholderiales; family Burkholderiaceae_C; genus Piscinibacter; species Piscinibacter defluvii. Next base: position 123,605 of record NZ_ML137199.1, on the reverse strand, counting down.
CGCACGCATCCAGGGGCTGGAGCTGTCGGTGGTCGACTGCGGCGTGGCCGAACCCGTCGCACCGCACGCACGCCTGCTGGCGCGCAAGATCGCCCATGGCACGCGCAGCGCACGCGCCACCATGGCGATGTCGCTCGACCAGGCCCACGCGGCCATCCGCGCCGGCATGGAGATCGCCGACTCGCTGCCCGGCAACGCGATCGCCTGCGCTGGCGTCGGCGTCGGATCGCAGGAAAGCGCGGCGCTCGTGCTGTCGCGCCTGGGCGGCACGGAACTGCGCGACCTGCTCTACGCCGGTCCGTCGATGACGCCCGAGGACCTGCAGCACCTGATGAACGTGTTGCAGGGTGCGCAGCTGCGCCACAAGGACGCGGCCGACCCGGTCGAGGCGCTTGCCGCCTTCGGCGGTTTCGAGATGGCGATGATGGTCGGCGTGATGCTGGTGGCCGGCAGCAAGCGGCACCTGATCGTCGTCGACGGCGTGCCGGCCTGCGCCGCGCTGATGGTCGCCTCGCGCATCGCGCCGGCGGTCACCGACTATTGCGTCTACTGCCGCAGCCACGGCCACCAGGGGCTGGACCGCACGCTGGCACTGTTCCAGGCCTCGGCGCTGCTCGAGCTCGGCATGGAGAGCACCGACGGCACCGGCGCCACGCTGGCCTGGCCGCTGATCCGCAGCGCCGCGGCGCTGCTGACCGAGGTGGCCGAGGGCGAGGACCCCGGACCCTCGCGGCCCACGCCGATTCCGACGCTCAGCGGGCTCGGGACGCTCTGATCCGCCTCAGCGGTTGGCCGCGCCGGGGGTGCGCGGCAGCCTCGCGCCCGGCGGCAGCGGCTGCGGCGGCGGGGGCATCTGGCCCGGCTGCATCTGCCCGGCACCCTGCCCCGGCGGGAGCATGCCGACGGCCGGCTGCGGCGCAGGCGCGCCGGGCCGCACCATCTCCATCGCCACCGGCGGCAGGCTGCCGGTGGCCGCCAGCGGCAGCGGCGGCACCTCGAGGGTCAGCGCCGGGGCGCCTTCCTTCGGGCCGATCGCCGCGCTGCGCAGGCTGACGGCCTGCAGCACCAGGTCGCCGTCCAGCACCGACCCGACGGCGTAGGTGCGTGCCGGCCGGCTGTCGACCGCGATTGTCGCGAAGCCGCTGGTGGCCGGCGGACGGGCCGCCATCACGCCCAGCAGCTTGAAGCGCGAGGCCAGTTCCGGTGCCGCGACCGGCGCCGCCACCTCACGCGGCGTGACGCCGAGCAGCCGGCCGAGATCGCCGCGCTGCGCGGTCGATTCGCCTACCGTCACCGCATAGGGCGGCGCGCTCGGCGCGGCGACGAACAGGCGCAGTCCCCAGAACACCGCAGTCGCGGCGACCAGGGCCCAGGCGGCAAAGGCGGCGAATCTTGCCAACATGCGCGGATTATCATCGAGCGCTTTCGCAACCACCGGCCCTGCCCCGCGGGGCGGTCACAAGATGTCGCAACCCTCGTCCTTCCGGCGCCTTCGCTCGCGCGGCTTCACGCTGATCGAGCTGATGGTGGTGCTGGTCATCATCGGCGTGCTGGCCGCGCTGATCGTGCCCAACGTGCTCGACCGGGCCGACGACGCCCGCGTGACCGCCGCGCGTACGGACGTCAACAACCTGATGCAGGCGCTCAAGCTGTACCGGCTCGACAACCAGCGCTACCCGACCGGCGAGCAGGGCCTGCAGGCGCTGGTGATCAAGCCGACCGGCGGGCCGATCCCGCCGAACTGGAAGCCCTACCTCGAGAAGCTGCCGAACGATCCCTGGGGCAAGCCCTACCAGTACGCCAACCCCGGCCTGAAGGGCGAGATCGACGTGTTCAGCTTCGGCGCCGACGGCGTGCTGGGCGGCGAAGGCAAGGATGCGGAGATCGGCTCCTGGCAGTGACGCGCGGCGCTCGGCCGGCTTCACGCTGGTCGAACTGCTGATCGTCGTCGCCTTGATCGCCGTGGCCAGCGGCGTCGTCAGCCTCGCGCTGCGCGACCCGGCGGCCACGCGCCTGGAGCGCGAGGCGGCGCGGCTGTCCGCCCTGCTCGAGGCGGCCCGCGCGGAGTCACGCGCCTCGGGCGTGGAGGCGCGCTGGGAGCCGCGCCGCGAGCAGGCCGACGAACCCGGCTTCCGCTTCCTCGGCCTGCCCGCCTCGATCGAGCTGCCCGAGCAGTGGCTCGGCGAGGGCGTGCGTGCCGAGATTCCCGGCGCGCGCGCGTTGCTGCTCGGCCCGGAGCCGCTGATCCCGCCGCAGCGCGTCCTGCTTCGGCTGGACCGGCAGTACCTGCTGCTCGGCACCGACGGCCTCGGGCCGTTCACGGTGCTGGAGACCGGCTCGGAGGCGCTGCAATGAGGGCATCGAAGGGCTTCACGCTGATCGAGGTGCTGGTCGCGCTCGCCGTCGTCGCGGTGACGCTCGGCGCCGGCATCAAGGCGGCCGGCGCCCTCACCGGCAATGCGCAGCGCCTGGCCGAGGTCAGCACGGCGCAATGGTGTGCCGACAACCAGATCACCGGGCTGCGCCTGGCCAAGGTGTTCCCGAGCGTGGGCGACGGCGACTTCGCCTGCGAGCAGCTCGGTCGCAGCTTTTCCGGCAGGCTGGTGGTGCGGCCGACGCCCAACCCGAACTTCCGGCGCGTCGACGCGCAGGTGTTCAACGAGGTCGGCGAGCCGCTGCTGACCCTGTCCACCGTGCTCGGCCGGTACTGAGCCCATGACCGGCCCCCTGCGCCCGCGCGGCTTCACCCTGGTCGAGGTGCTGGTGGCGCTGCTCGTGCTGGCGCTGATGGCCAGCATGGCCTGGCAGGGCGTGGACGGCATCGTGCGTGCGCGCGACACCAGCCAGGGCCAGATCGACCGCACGCTGCGCCTGAACGCGGTGATCGGCCAGTGGGAGACCGACCTCGGCGCGGTGCAGGACACCGGCGCGGTGCCGGCCCTGAACTTCGACGGTGCCACCTTGCGCCTGACCCGCAGCGCGGCGGGCGGCGTGCAGGTGGTGGCCTGGTCGCTGCGCCCGGACGAGTCCGCCAGCACCTTGCTGCGCTGGGCCGGCCCGGTGGCCACCACCAGCGCCGCGCTGCAGGACAGCTGGCTGGCCAGCCAGCAGCTGCAGGGCAACGAAGCCGGCCAGCTGCGCGCGCTCGAGGGCGTCAACCAGTGGCAGGTCTACTTCTGGTACCAGAACCAGGCACAGAGCAGCGGCTGGAGCAACGCGCAGTCCAGCGGCAACGTCGTCCGGCCCCCGGCCGGCGGCGCCAGCGCGCCGGCCGCCGCCGTGGCCCTGCCCAGTGGCGTGCGCCTGGTGATGGAGTTCGCACCCGGCAGCGGACTGTCGGGGTCGATCACGCGCGACGCGCTGCTCGAGCCATGACCCGACTGCGCCACCGCTCGCGGCGCGGCGCCGCGCTGCTGACCGCGATGATCATCGTCACGCTGCTGGCGACGCTGGTGGCGGCGATGGTGCTGCAGCAGCGCCGTGCCGTGCTGGTGGAGGCGGCCGAGCGCAGCCGCGTGCAATCGTCCTGGATCCTGAACGGCGCGCTCGACTGGGCGCGCCTGATCCTGCGCGAGGACAAGCGCTCGGGCCGGCCGACCGCGCTCACCGAGCCCTGGGCCACGCCGCTGGCCGAGTCGCGCCTGTCGACCTTCCTGGCCGCCGACAACGCCAACGCCGAGGACGGGCCGGACGCCTTCCTGTCCGGCGTGATCACCGACGCGCAGGCCCGCTTCAACCTGTTCAACCTGGCCGAGGGCAACAAGGTCTCGGCCAACGACCTGGAGGCGCTGCAGCGCCTGTGCCAGGCGATCGGCGTGTCCGACGACGTGGCCCGGCGCATCGCCGCCGGCATGGTCGCGGCGGTGGCGCCGGGCACCGACAGCGCCGCGCCGCTGCGGCCGCAGAGCCTCGAGCAGCTGGCCTGGTTCGGCATCGATGCCGACACGATCGAGCGCCTCGCGCCCTACGTCACGCTGCTGCCCTCGCGCACCGCCGTCAACGTCAACACCGCACCGCGCGAGGTGCTCGCGGCGGCGATCAAGGGGCTGGACCTGGCCACCGCGGAACGCCTGATCCAGGTGCGCCAGCGCGACCCGTTCAAGAACCTCGAGGCGGTCTCCTCCCAGGCCACGGGCCTGACGCTCAACGGCGCACTGGTGTCGGTCAACTCCGACTACTTCGAGGTGCGTGGCCGCTTGCGTCTGGAGGACCGCGTGCTCGAACAGCGCTCGCTGGTCGTGCGGCGCGGACTCGATGTCGTGGTGTTGCGGCGCGAACAGGTGTCCTCGCGCGACGCCCACCGCGGCTGAGGGTCCGGGAGGCGCGCCGCCAGCGGGTAGCGCCGGTTGTGGGCGGACCGCGACGGGTTTACAACGTCGTGTCCTAAGTCGTTGATTCGTGAAGGTTTGTAGCGGAGCCCTCTCTACAATGGCGCCAGTCCGATAAAGCCCGCATGTCGCTCCTCGTCGTCCAGATCCCCTCGCGGTCGCGCCTGTCCGCCCGCCGCAGTGCCGGCGAGGCGGCGCCGTCCGTCTCGGACCGCAGCACCGAGTACGCCTACGCCACCAGCCCGGACGGGCTGCAGCTGGACAAGCAGGGCGAGTCCGCCGCCGCGCTGCTGCCCCGGGCCGCCACGGTGATCGCCCAGCTCGCCGATGCGGACGTGAGCTGGCACCGCATCACGCTGCCCAAGGCGCCGCAGGGCAAGCTGCGCGCCGCGCTGGTCGGCGTGCTCGAGGACGTGCTGCTCGACGATGCCGAGGCGGTGCACCTGGCGCTCGCGCCGGGCGCGACGCCGGGCCAGCCGGTCTGGGTGGCGGCGGTCGACAAGGCCTGGCTGCGCGCCGAGCTGGCCGCGCTCGAGAAGGCCGACGTGTTCGTCGACCGGGTCGTGCCCTCGAGCTGGCCGGACGACCCGCCCTCCGGCCACTTCGCCGAAACCGGCGCGGGCGAACCCGGCAGCAGCGAAGGCATCGTGCTGCACTGGGCCCATCCCGACGGCGTGGCCGCGCTGCGGCTGCAGGGGGCGCTGGTGCGCGCGCTGGTGCCGCGCCCCGCGCCGGCCGGCACGCGCTGGAGCGCCACCGCCGGCGCCGCCGCAGCGGCCGAGCAGTGGCTCGGCATGCCGGTGAACGTGATGTCGCGCGGCGAACGCGCGCTGCAGGCCGCGCGCAGCCTGTGGAACCTGCGCCAGTTCGACCTGGCGCAGCGCACCCGTGGCGCGCGCGCGCTGCGCGACGGCCTGCGCCGCCTGGCCAGCCCGCCCTGGCGCGCGCTGCGCTGGGGGGTGGCGGCGCTGGTGCTGGCACAGGTGGTGGGCCTGAACCTGTGGGCCTGGCAGCAGCGCCAGGCGGTCGAGCAGCGCCGCGTGGCGATCGTCAACGCGGTCAAGGCCGCCTTCCCGCGCGCCAGCGACCTGGACCTGCAACGCGACGCCGGCGCCGTGATGCAGCGCGAGGTGCAGGCCATGCGCACGCTGGCCGGCAAGGCCGGCGACACCGACCTCGAGACGCTGCTCGCTGCTGCCGCCTCGGCCTGGCCGGCCGACCGCCCGCCGGTCGACAACCTGCGCTTCGAGAACGGCCGCCTCAGCCTGGCCGCGGCCGGCTGGAGCGAGCAGCAGCTCAGCCAGTTCCGCAGCCAGCTGCAGCCCGCCGGCTGGCAGGTGGAATCGAGCGAGGGGCGCCTGACGCTTTCGCGCGCCCGCAGCGGGGGTCGCTCGTGAGCGCGCCGGGCCGCTCTCTAGCGCGAACCCCGAAGCACGCAGTGCGGAGGACAGGACCGTGAGCGCCGCCGGCCTGAGCCTGCCGCCGGCACTGGCGCAGCAGCGCGACAAGGCACGCGAGTACTGGCGCACGCGGGCGCCACGCGAACGCCTGGCGCTGCTCGTGATGGGCGGCGTGCTGCTGTTTGCGCTCGCCTGGCTGCTGCTGGTGCAGCCGGCGCTGAACACGCTGCGCCAGACGCCGGCGCAGCTGGCGGTGCTGGAGGCCCAGCTGCAGCAGACCCAGGCGCTGGCCGCCGAGGCGCAGCTGCTGCGCGGCGTGGCCGCGGTCGGCACCGGCCAGGCCACGGCCGCCTTGCGTGCCGCCACCGAACGCCTGGGCGACAAGGGCCGGCTCGCGCTGCTGGGCGACCGTGCCACGCTGACGCTCAACGGCGCCTCCCCCGAGGCGCTGCGCGGCTGGCTGGTCGAGGCACGCAGCGCGGCGCGCGTGCGTCCGATCGAGGCCCAGCTGACGCGCGCCGGCAGCGGTTACAGCGGCACGCTGGTCGTGCAGCTGAGCGGCGGGGCGGCGCCATGATCCGTCGCCGCAAGGGCCGCGCCTGGGCCCACACCGCCGCCGCCACGGGCTGGAGCGAGTCGACCTTCGCGGAGCTGTCCTGGGACCGCTCGCGCGCTGCCGGCATGCGCTGGGGCCTCTTCGGCGCGGTGCTGGGCGCGTTGATCGCGCTGGTGCTGTTCGCGCCGGCCGCCTGGCTGGCTCGCGGGCTGGCCTCGGCCACCGGCGAGCACCTGCTGCTGGCGGACGCGCGCGGCACGGTCTGGTCCGGCAGCGCGGTGGCGGTACTGACCGGCGGGCCCGGCAGCCGCGACGCCAGCGCGCTGCCCGGCCGGCTCGAGTGGACGCTGGTGCCGTCCGGACTCGGCTTCGAGCTGCGCCTGCGCCAGGCCTGCTGCCTGAACGGCACCGCGGTGGTGGCGATCCGCCCGGGCTTCGGCCGCGTCACGGTGGCGCTGCAGCCCGGTGCCGAATGGATCGGCCAGTGGCCCAGCGCCTGGCTCGGCGGCCTGGGCACGCCCTGGAACACGCTGCAGCTCGGCGGCAACGTGCGCCTGTCCTCCCCCGGCCTGGCGGTCGAATCGGTGCAGGGCCGCTGGCGCCTCACCGGACGCGCCGACATCGACCTGCAGGACGTCTCCTCGCGCCTGTCGACGCTCGACACCCTGGGCAGCTACCGCCTGTCCATCTCGGGCGACCCGAACGGCGCGGCACAGATGAACCTGGCGACGCAGCAGGGCACGCTGCAGCTGTCGGGCAGCGGCAGCATCGCGCCGAGCGGCGTGCGCTTCCGCGGCGAGGCGCGTGCCGCCGAGGGCGGCGAGACGGCCCTGGCCAACCTGCTGAACATCATCGGGCGGCGCGACGGCGCACGGTCCGTCATTTCGATCGGATGAGCATGAATCCACGTCTGCCCTCCCGCACGCACGGTTGGCCCAAGCGCCTCGCCGCGGCGCTGCTGGCCGCCGCGCTGCTGCCCACGGCGCCGTACGCGCAGGCGCCGGCCAACCGCTTCCCGGGCGACCCGGTGACGCTGAACTTCGTCAACGCCGACATCGAGGCGGTGTCGCGCGCGATGGGCGCGATCCTGAAGCAGCAGTTCGTCGTCGACCCGCGCGTCAAGGGCACGATCACGCTGTTCTCCGAGCAGCCGATCTCGCCGCGCGAGGCCTACCTCAACTACCTGGCGGCGCTGCGCGGCCTGGGCTTCACGGTGGTCGAGGTGGGCGGCCTGTTCAAGGTGGTGCCCGAGGCGGATGCGAAGCTGCAGACCGGCACCGTGGCGATCGGCGAGACCAACCGCCGCGGCGACCAGATCCTGACCCAGATCTTCCGCCTCAACCACGAGAACGCGAACAACCTGGTGCCGGTGCTGCGCCCGCTGATCAGCCCGAACAACACGATCAACGCCAACCCGGGCAACAACTCGCTGGTCATCACCGACTACGCCGACAACCTGCAGCGCATCGCCCGCATCATCGCGGCGATGGACACGCCCTCGGCCGGCGAGGTGGAGGTGATCCCGCTCAAGCACGCGGTCGCCTCCGACCTGGGCCCGATCGTGCAGCGCCTGGCCGAGGCCGGCGGCACGGCGGTGGTGCCGGGCGCACCGCCGTCGGCGGGCGGCAGCGGCAGCTCGATCCTGGTCGACCCGCGCAGCAACTCGCTGCTGGTCAAGGCCGGCAGCCCGGCCCGCATGGCGACCATCCGCGCGCTGATCGAGCGGCTCGACCAGCCGCTGCAGGGCTCGGCCAGCACCGGCAACATCTGGGTGGTGCACCTGAAGAACGCCGACGCCACCAAGCTCGCGCAGGTGCTGCGCGCCGCCTTCGCCGCCAACACCGGCGGCAGCGCCGGCGGCAGCAGCACGCTCTCCAGCCCGGCCACCCCGACGGCCATCATGGCGCAGCCGGCCACGGCCGGCGCCGGCGGCGTGGCCGGCGGGGCGTCGGTGCAGTCGACCAGCCCGGTGCAGGCCGGTGCGGGGCCGTCGACCGGCGGCTTCATCCAGGCCGACCCGTCGACCAACTCGCTGATCGTCACCGCGCCCGAGCCGCTGTACCGCCAGGTGCGCGCGATGATCGAGCAGCTCGACTCGCGCCGCGCGCAGGTCTACATCGAGAGCATGATCGTCGAGGTGTCGGGCAGCAACGCGGCCGACTTCGGCCTGCAGTGGCAGGGCCTGCTCGGCAAGGACGGCGACAAGTACGGCGTGGGCATCGGCACCAACACCACCGTCGGCGGCCCGAGCATCATCTCGCTGTCGCAGACGCTCGCCGGGGCCGGCACCACGCTGCCCGGCGAAGGCCTGAACATCGCGCTGCTGCGCAACTACGGCGGCACCTACGCGCTGGCCGCGGTGGCGCGGGCACTGCAGACCCAGGCCAACACCAACATCGTCTCGACCCCGAACCTGATCACGCTCGACAACGAGGAGGCCAAGATCGTGGTCGGCGAGAACGTGCCCTTCATCACCGGCCAGTTCACCAACACCGGCACCGCGACGACCAGCCCGTTCCAGACCATCGAGCGCAAGGACGTCGGCATCACGCTGCGCATCAAGCCGCAGATCGGCGAAGGCGGCACGGTGCGCATGACGATCTACCAGGAGCAGTCGGCGGTGAAGGAAACCACCGCGGCAGGCACCAGCAACGCCGGTCCGTCGACCACCAAGCGCTCGATCGAGTCGACCGTGGTGGTCGACGACGGCGCGATCCTGATCCTCGGCGGGCTGATCAGCGACACCTTCACCGACACCAAGGCCAAGGTGCCGCTGCTGGGCGACATCCCGGTGCTGGGCCAGCTGTTCCGCAGCGAGAAGCGCGAGAAGAACCGCAGCAACCTGATGGTGTTCCTGCGCCCGACCATCCTGCGCGACAACGTCAGCGCCGAGAAGCTCTCGCTGGACCGCTACGACCTCATCCGCGCCACGCAGAAGGACGCCCAACCGGCCAACCACCCCCTCATCCCGCTGAAGGACTCGCCGGTGCTGCCGCCCGAGCGCGCGCCCTCCGCACCGGCCGCCGCGGCCTCGGCCCCGTAAGGTCTCGCGATGGGCGCCCGCCACCCCCTGCCCTACGCCTTCGCCAAGGCGCACACGCTGCTGCTCGAGGACGACGGCGAGCGCCTGGTGCTGTGGGCGCCCGAAAGCGTGCCGCTCGGCCCGTTGTCGGAGGTGCTGCGTGTCTACGAGGTCGATGCACTCGAGCGCGAGGCGGCGCCTTCGCTGGCCAACCGCATCGCCGCGGCCTACGCGGGCGGCGAGTCGAGCGCCGCCACGGTGGTGGGCGAGGTGGAAAGCGCGGTCGACCTGTCGCGCATGATGCAGGACCTGCCGGCGGTGGAGGACCTGCTCGAGGCCGCCAACGACGCGCCGATCATCCGCATGCTCAACGCGCTGCTGACGCAGGCTGCCAAGGACGGCGCGAGCGACATCCACATCGAGCCCTACGAACGCAGCTCGGCGGTGCGCTTCCGCGTCGACGGCACGCTGCGCGAGGTGGTGCAGCCCAACAAGGCGCTGCACGCCGCGCTGATCTCGCGCCTGAAGATCATGGCCGAGCTCGACATCGCCGAGAAGCGCCTGCCGCAGGACGGCCGCATCTCGCTGCGCATCGGCGGCCGCGCTGTCGACGTGCGCGTCTCCACGCTGCCCTCCGCGCACGGCGAGCGCGCCGTGCTGCGCCTGCTCGACAAGGGCGAGAGCAAGTTCACGCTCGAGTCGCTCGGCATGAGCGGCGACGTGCTGACGAGCTTCGACCGCCTGATCCAGCAGCCGCACGGCATCGTGCTCGTCACCGGCCCGACCGGCTCGGGCAAGACGACCACGCTGTACGCCTCGCTCGGCCGCGTCGACACCAGCACGACCAACGTGCTGACGGTGGAGGACCCGGTCGAGTACGAACTCGCCGGCATCGGCCAGACGCAGGTCAACCCGAAGATCGACCTCACGTTCGCGAAGGCGCTGCGCGCGATCCTGCGCCAGGACCCGGACGTCATCATGATCGGCGAGATCCGCGACTTCGAGACCGCGCAGATCGCGATCCAGGCCTCGCTCACCGGCCACCTGGTGCTGGCCACGCTGCACACCAACGACGCGCCGAGCGCGGTGACGCGGCTCACCGACATGGGCGTCGAGCCCTTCCTGCTCAGCTCCTCGCTGCTGGGCGTGCTGGCGCAGCGGCTGGTGCGCAAGCTGTGCCCGCACTGCAAGCGCCAGGACGAGCATGGCCGCTACCGGCCGGTGGGCTGCAGCGAGTGCGGCATGAGCGGCTACAAGGGCCGCACCGGTGTCTACGAGCTGATGGTGGCCGACGACAAGGTGCGCTCGCTGATCCACGAGCGCGCCGCCGAGGCGCAGCTGATCCACACCGCGCAGTCCGGCGGCATGCGCTCGATGCGCGAGGACGGCGAGCGCCTGGTGGCCGAGGGCATCACCTCGGCCGAGGAAGTGCTGCGCGTGACGCGCGACTGAGCACCGGCCGCCCCGCGCCATGCCCGCCTACCGCTTCGAAGCCCTCGACGCCGCCGGCAAGGCCAGTTCCGGCCTGCTGGAGGCCGACAACGCCAAGGCCGCGCGCGCCCAGCTGCGCGCCCAGGCACTGGTGCCGCTGGACGTCACGCCGGTCGCCTCGGCGGCGGGCGGCGCCAGCGGCGGGCTGCGCCTGACGCGCCGCATCTTCACGAGCACCGGGCTGACGGTGTGGACTCGCCAGCTGGCCGGGCTGGTGGGCTCCGGGCTGCCGCTCGAGCGCGCGCTCACCGCGCTGGCCGACGAGGCCGAGGACAACCGCCAGCGCGAGCTGGTGGCGCACCTGCGCAGCGAGGTCAACGCCGGCTCGCCGTTCGCGCGGGCGCTGGCCAGCGTGCCGCGCGAGTTCGACGACGTGTACCGCGGCGTGGTCGCCGCCGGCGAGGCGAGCGGCGCGCTCGGCGCCGTGCTCGAGCGCCTGGCCGACGATCTGGAGGAGCGCCAGGCGCTGCGCGCCAAGCTGATCGGCGCAACGCTCTACCCGGCGATCGTCTCGGTGATCGCGGTCGTGATCGTCATCTTCCTGGTCACCTACGTGGTGCCACAGGTGGCCTCGGTGTTCACCAGCTCCAAGCGTGCCCTGCCCGCGCTGACGGTGGCGATGCTCGCCATCAGCGGCTTCCTGCGCAGCTGGGGCTGGCTGCTCATCCTGGCCATCGCCGGCGGCATCGGCACCTTGATGTTCATGCTGCGCAACGACGCCTTCCGCGAGCGCTTCGACGCCGCCTGGCTCGGCCTGCCGCTGATCGGCAAGCTCTCGCGCGGCTACAACGCGGCGCGCTTCGCCGGCACGCTGGCAATGCTGGCCGGCGCCGGCGTGCCGATCCTCAAGGCGCTGCAGGCGGCGGCCGAGACCTTGTCCAACCGCGCGATGCGCGCCGACGCGATGGACGCGCTGGTGCGCGTGCGCGAGGGCGCGCCGCTGGCCTCGGCGCTGGCCGGCAAGAAGCGTTTTCCGGGCCTGCTGGCGATGTTCTCGCGTCTGGGCGAGCAGACCGGCCAGCTGCCGCAGATGCTCGAGCGCGCCGCGCGCCAGCTCGGCGGCGAGGTGCAGCGCCGCGCGATGCAGATGGCCACCATCCTCGAGCCGCTGCTGATCGTGGCGATGGGCGCGGTGGTGATGCTGATCGTGCTGGCGGTGCTCCTCCCCATCATTCAACTGAATACCTGGGTGAAGTAGGGATCGCCCGAGAACCTCTGGCACGCATCCTGCATCGAAGTACCCCGTGATTGGGGTTTTGTTCGATGCCTGCACCGTGGCACGCTTTGCTTGAATAGCATCGTGTCACGGTGGTTTCGGAGGAACGGATGACCGCGTCCAAGGACCTGGTAGCCCTGCCGCGCAGCGGCCTCCCGATTGCGCACATGCGCAGTGTGTACCGCGTCGGCGACGTCGAGCGCCGCCTCGACAAGCTGCCGCCCAAGGAACACGAGAGCCTGCGCTCCACCTACGAGCGCATGATCGAGAAGGGCCCCGAGCGCTTCCAGGTCAAGCCTTCCGGCCTGCCGGTGATGGACCACCTGTACGACGACCTGCCCAACTTCGCCGAGGTGCTCGACGACGTGCGCCGCCAGCTCGCGCTGTGCGAGGACAGCCGCGACGCGCTCGAGATCACCCCGCTGCTGCTGCTGGGGCCCCCGGGCGTGGGCAAGACCCATTTCGCGCGTGCGCTGTCGCATCTGCTGGGCACCGGCATGGGCTTCATCTCGATGAGCTCGATGACGGCCGGCTGGGTGCTTTCCGGCGCCTCCAGCCAGTGGAAGGGCGCGCGCCCCGGCAAGGTGTTCGAGACCCTGGTCGACGGCCAGTACGCCAACCCGGTGATGGTGGTCGACGAGATCGACAAGGCCGGTGGCGAGCACGCCTACGATCCGCTCGGCGCGCTCTACAGCCTGCTCGAGCACGACACCGCGCTCGCCTTCACCGACGAGTTCGCCGAGGTGCCGATCGACGCCAGCCAGCTGATCTGGGTCGCCACCGCGAACGATGCGCGCAGCATTCCCGAGCCGATCCTGAACCGCATGAACGTCTACGAGGTTCAGGCCCCCGACCACGAGGCGGCGCGCCGCATCGCGGCCAAGCTGTACCGCGGCATCCGCGCCGAGCACGACTGGGGCTCGCGCTTCGATCCCGAGCCGCGCACCGAGGTGCTGGACCGGCTGGCCGAGGTGGCGCCGCGCGAGATGCGGCGCGCCTGGATGACGGCCTTCGGCAACGCCAAGCTCGACCGCCGCGACCACGTGCTGGTGCGCGACCTGCCCGAGCCCGGCCTGAAGAAGTCGCCGATCGGCTTTGTCCAGTAGGCCCGGCGTCGGGCCTCAGACCCCGGCCAGCCCGACCGAGGCCTGGCCGCGGCGCAGGCAGTCGCGGCCGGCCTGCTTGCCGGCGTACATCGCGGCATCGGCGCGCTTGAGCAGGCCGAGCGCGTCGCGCCCGTCCAGCGGCGCGAGGGCGTAGCCGATCGTCAGGCCCACGCGCACCTCCTGGCCGGCCACGTCGAACGGCTGGCGGAAGGCCTCCAGCAGCTTGCGCCCGAGCGCCTGCGCCTCCGCATCGCCCGGCAGGGCGCCGGCCACCACGACGAACTCGTCGCCGCCGAGCCGGGCCACCGTGTCGCTCGAGCGCAGCAGCGATTCGAGGCGGCGCGCCACGCCCACCAGCAGCTCGTCGCCGGCGTCGTGGCCGAGCCGGTCGTTGACCGGCTTGAAGCCGTCCAGGTCGAGCAGGAAGACCGCCGCCATGCGCTCCGGCGTCGCGGCCGGCAGCAGGCGCTGCAGCACCTCGTTCAGGCCACGCCGGTTCGGCAGGCCGGTCAGGGCATCGGTGTGCGCCAGCGAGCGCAGCGCGTCGCGCTCGACCGTGGCGCGCTGCGCGGCGCGGCGCAGGTCCTCGATGCGCAACGCCAGCACGCGCATCCACAGCACCATCTCCACCATGGCTCCGAACTGGAACGAGTGCTGCGTCCAGAAGTTCGACGGCACCAGCCCGCGCAGCAGCCCCGCCATGGTCAGCGTGGCAACGGCGTAGGCGACCCACCCCACCAGCATGGTCGTGCCGACGCTGTCGCCGGCGCGCATGCGCCGCCAGGCCACCGGGATGGCCAGCAGCATCGGCAGCGGACCGAGCACGCTGGCCATGCTCTGCGCGACGCGGTAGTCGATCAGCCCCGCGCCGAAGGCCAGCGCCGCCAGCAGCGAGATGCCGGCCACGGCGCGCAGCGCGTCGGACACGCGCCGCCACACCTGGCGCACGCCGAGCACCCGCTCGATGAACACGCAGCCGCCGAACAGCGCCAGCAGCACGCTCAGCGGCGCCGCGTGCAGCGCGAGCCAGGGCTGGTCGCCCCACAGGTGCTGCGGGCCGAGTCCGAAGTAGGCGATGAAGAAAATCGCGGTGCCGCCGAGGCTGAGCGAATAGGCCAGGAAGGTCGCGTCGCGCAGGCTGACCCATTGCGCCAGGCTGTACAGCAGCAGGCACAGCGAGGCCCCGGCCAGCAGCCCCTGCAGCAGCTGGTTGCGCGACTCGCGGGCCAGGAAGGCCTCGGGCGTGGACAGGGTCAGCGGCAGCACCATCGTGCTGCGGGTCTGCACCCGCAGCAGCAGCTCCGTGGCCCGGCCCGGCTCGAGCGTGACCGGCGTGGCATGCCAGGCGCTGGGCAGCGGGTGGCGGCTGAACGGCACCGCACGGCCGAGCGACACCGGCTCGCGCGCGCCGGGCAGGTACAGGTCGATGCGGTCGATCGACGGGTACTCCACCGCCAGCACCCATTGCGCCGGAGCATCGGCCGGCAGCACCAGGGGCAGACGCAGCCAGACGGTGTCGCTGCGCCGGCCGAGGTTGGCGTGTGGCGTGTCGGGCGGCTCGAAGGCCGAGGCTCGGGCGCGCACCTGTGCCACGTCCAGGCTGCCGTCGGCGTCCGGCAGCACGGTCACGGCCGGCCAGGCGTCGAGCACGCCCTGCGCCGCCTCCAGCCGCAATGGCTGGGCGAGCGCCGGCGCCGCCGCCGCGGCGATCAGGAGCAGGCCCCAGCACCCGCGGGCCAGCGCGACGAGAAATGACTTCACCCGGCGAACTTCGACGCACGCCCCGGAAACTTGAGCACAACAAAGGAAACGGCGGCCGAAATGCGCGCGCGACACGCCGGGCCGATGCTGTGATCTCCGCGGCCTGCGCCGCCCCCGAACCCGCATCACCCATGACCCCGCAGCAGACCCAGCTGATCCGCGCCAGCCACGCGCGGCTCGTCCCCCATGCCGACCGTGCCGGCCAGCTCTTCTACCGCAAGCTCTTCGCGCTGGCGCCCGACCTGCGCCCGCTGTTCATCGGCGACATCCGGCAGCAGGCCACGCGACTGATGCAGATGATCAGCGCCGCCGTCGGCCTGCTCGACCGCCCGGCGCAGCTGGTGCCGGTGCTGCAGCACCTGGGCGCGCGCCACGCCGGCTACGGCGTGCAGGCGCGCGATTACCAGGTCGTCGGACTGGCGCTGCTGGACACGCTGGCCGAGCAGCTCGGCGCCGAGTTCGACGCCGACACGCGGGCCGCCTGGAGTGCGATGTACGCGCTGGTCAGCTCGACGATGATCGCCGCGGCACGCGCCGAGTCGGCGCCGCAGA
This sequence comes from Piscinibacter defluvii, assembly GCF_004011805.1. Taxonomy (GTDB): domain Bacteria; phylum Pseudomonadota; class Gammaproteobacteria; order Burkholderiales; family Burkholderiaceae_C; genus Piscinibacter; species Piscinibacter defluvii. The sequence continues at coordinate 108,173 of NZ_ML137199.1, read as the reverse complement.
CGATCTGAATCGGGCCGCCGGGATCAGCGCGCCAGCAGCTCGTGCACGCGGCCGACCAGGTCGTCGCGTGCGAAGGGCTTGTCCAGGCTGGCGCAGCGCGACTCGGCCAGGAAGCGCTCGGCCCCCGGCGACAGCGTGTCGCCGGTGACGAAGAGCATGCGCCCGGCCAGGGCCGGATGGCGCTCGCGCACCGCGCGCCACAGCGCCGCGCCGTCCATGTCGGGCATGCGCAGGTCGGACACGATGGCGTCGAAGCGCGCCTCGCCGAGCAGCTCCAGCGCCACCGCGCCGGACTCGGCCGTGGCCACCTCGAAGCCGGCACCCTCGAGCATCTGGCGCATCAGGTCGGCCAGCTCGGGCTCGTCGTCCACCACCAGCAGCCGCGCGGCCGGGCCGTCGTCGGGCGGGCCCAGCCGGCCCGGCTCGGTGGCGTCGTCGCGCTCGCCGCTGATCGGCAGGCTGAGCCGGAAGGTGGCCCCGTCGGTGCCGGACTCCAGCTGCAGCTGGCCGCCGTGCTCGCGCACCAGCGAGCGCGAGACCGCGAGGCCGAGCCCGGTGCCGATGCCCTCGGGCTTGGTGGTGAAGAAGGGCTCGAAGATCTTGTCGCGCAGCGCCGGCGCGATGCCCGGGCCGCTGTCCGAGACGCGCAGCCAGACGCGCGGCTCGCGGTTCTCGCGCCGCGCCTCCACGCCAGTGGCCACGCGCACGCGCCGCACCAGACCCGCGCGCGGCTCCTGCGCGGCCAGCGCCTGCTGCGCGTTGACGAGCAGGTTCAGCACCACCTGGCCGATCTGGTCGGCATCGGCGCGCACCTCGGGCAGGTCGGCCTCCAGCTCGAGCAGCAGCTCGATGCCGTGGCTGCGGAAGGTGTAGGCCAGCATCTCCGCGGCGGCGCGCGTCAGGTCGTTGAGCTGCACGCTGCGCCGCTCCGGCGGCTTGTGGCGCGCCATGTTGAGGAAGGTGCGCACGATGCGCCCGCAGCGCTCGGCCGCCTCGCGGATGCGCTGCACGTCGCCACGCAGCGCCGCGTCGTCGGCGCACTTCTCCTCCAGCAGGCTGGCGCGGCCCATCACGATGGCCAGCGGGTTGTTCAGCTCGTGCGCCACGCCGGCCAGCAGGCTGCCCATGGCCGAGAGCTTCTCGCTCTGGCGCAGCGCCTCGCGCTGCTGCTCGATCTGCTGCGCCGCGGCACGCCGCTCGGACAGGTCGGTCATCGAGACGATGAAGTGCACCTGGCCCTCGGCCTGGACGCGCCACACCGCCATCTCCACCGGCAGCTCGCTGCCGTCGGCGCGCAGCGCGGCCATCTCGACGCGCCGGCCCATCGGGCGCAGCGGGGCGCCTTCGCGCAGGCGCTGCATGTCGGCGTCGTGTGCGGCGCGGTATCGCTCCGGGATCAGCACGGCGCCGACCGAACGCCCCAGCACCTCGGCGCGCCGGTGGCCGAACATCGCCTCGGCGGCCGGGTTGAACTCGACGATGCGCCCCTCCGGATCGGTGGCCACGATGGCCGCCAGCGCGTTGTCGACGATGGCCGACTTGAAGGCCTCCTGCTGGCGCTCGCGCCGCTGCAGCTCGCGCTGGCGGCGGAAGGTCTCGCGCACCGCCTCCAGCCAGGGCTGCCAGCGCGCGCCCACGGTGGGCGCAGGCGCATCCTCGCGGCGCGACAGCTCGCGCAGGTAGGCCAGCACGCGCAGCGCCGGGTCGACGAAGTTGCGCGACAGCAGCCACTGCCCGGCCACGAACATCGCCAGCAGCGCCAGCGCGATCAGCGCGTTGGGCAGCAGCGCGGGCAGCAGGCGCGCCGTCAATGCCGCTTCCGGCACGATGCTGACGTAGGCCCAGGGCGAGTCCTTGCGCGCCTGCGCGGCGATGACCCAACCCTCGTGCTGCAGCGGGCGGCCCTCCTGGCGCAGTGCCGCCTCGATCTGGGCGCGGTCCAGGCCGGCGGGCAGGCGCTCCTGCATCGAGAGCGTGACCACCCGGTTGCCCTGCCCCGCACCGGCCGGCGCGGCGGGCGCCTGGCGCGAATCGGCCAGCACCTGGAGCTTCTCGTCGACGATCCAGTCGCGTCCGGCCGGGTCCTGCCAGCGCGCCAGGCGCTCCTGCAGGTCGTCCAGGCGCACGTCGACCGACACCTCGCCCACGTGATCGCCGCGCGCGAACACGTAGGCGCTGTACGACACCACCAGGCCCCCGTGCAGCTGGCTGGTGTAGGGCGGGCCCCAGCGCGCGCGCTCGAACGGGTTGGCCTCGAGCCGCACGCGCGAACGCGCGGTGGCCTGGGCGCGCAGCGGCGCGATCGCCGTCAGCGAGGGCACGCCCAGCGTCTCGGTGATGCGCGAGGTGGCGACCCAGGGGTAGCCGAACGAGGTGTTCAGGTCGGTGCCGGCGAACCAGGTGGCCTCGAAGGCGGCGCTGCGCCGGTGCACCACGCGGGCCTGGGTGAGGAAGGCCTGGGCGCGGCGCAGCCACACCTCCGGCGGCGGCGAACCGTCCGGCGGGGCCCACCACATCTGGCCGAGCTGCTCGCGCTGCTCGCGGCTGGCGCCGTCGAGCGACCAGCCGTCCGGCCGGCCGTGCACCAGGCGCGGCGCGAGCGCCAGGCGCAGCGCCGGGCCGGCGTCGGGCGGCGTCTCCCACAGCGTCTCGAGCATGGTGCGCAGGTCGTCCACGTGCTCGATCGCCGGGCGCACCAGCGCAGACAGCTCCTGGGCCCGCTCGTCGACGCGCCGTTCCAGCTGCGCGCGCGCATCGGCCTGCAGCTGGCGCCACTGCAGCAGGGTCAGCACCGCCAGCAGCAGCAGCATCGGCACCACCAGCAGCCACATCAGGCGCCGCGTGGCGCCCAGCGTGGCGGCGGCGGGATCGCGCTCGGCCGGCCGGTTCACGCCGCCGTCGGCACGTACACGTAGCCGACGTTGCGCACGGTCTTCAGCACCTCGGGCTTGTCGGGGTTGCGCTCGATCTTGCGGCGCAGGCGCATCACGCGCAGGTCGATCGAGCGGTCGAACACGTCCCAGCCGCGGTTGTGCGCCTGCTCCATGATCTGGTCGCGGTTCAGCGGGCGGTTCGGGTGGCGCGCGAACAGCGCCAGCAGGTCGTACTCGGCTGCGCTGATCTCGATCTCGTGGCCCTCGGCGCCGAACAGGCGGCGTTGGTCGAGATCGAGCGTGCAGGGACCGAAACGTACGCGGCGGGTCGGCTCCTCGGCCGGCGCGGCGGCCGCAGGCGGGGCGGCCAGGCGGCGCTGCAGCGCGCGCACCCGCGCCAGCAGCTCGCGCAGCTCGAAGGGCTTGGGGATGTAGTCGTCGGCACCGAGCTCCAGGCCGACGATGCGGTCGACCGACTCGCCGGCCGTGGTCAGCATGATCAGCCCGACCTGGGGATGCGCCTCGCGCAGCCAGCGCGCCAGCGACAGCCCGTTCTCGCCGGGCATGTTGATGTCCAGGATGGCCAGCTGCGGCACCGCCTGGGCGATCAGCTGGCGCGCGGCGGCGGCGTCGCTCGCCTGGCGCACCGCGAAGCCGTGCCGGCCGAAGTACTCGGCCAGCAGCTGGCGCAGCTCGGGCTCGTCGTCGACGGCCAGGATCTGGAACGGCGCTTCGGCGGCGGGAGTGGTGTTCATGGAGGCGCGCGACGGCCGGAGGGGCCGATGATATCGACGCGCGCCATGCTGGCGCCGGCCGGTTTCAGCCGCGCTTCTTGGCCCGGCGTCCTTGTTTCATCGGTTTCGCGGCATGCTCGGGCAGGTCCTCGGCGAAACACTCGCTGCGGAACACCGCCGGCTCGGTCAGCGCGAAGGTGGGCCGGCGCGGCTGCGGCGCGCGTGCCAGGCGTTGCGACAGCACCACCCAGCCGAGCGAGAGGGGACGGGCGAAGGCGAGCAGCTGGGTCATGGGCATCTCCGGTGGGATGCCTCAGATGATGGCGGCCGACTGTGACGTGCGTTTTTCAGGCCCGCCCGCCCGTGTTTCATTGGTTGCCGAAGGCGCGCGTGTCGCGCGTCAGCGGCATTCGAACGATGCAGCGCTCTCGGTGTCGGCCGCCCCCGCCCGGAGCAGGGCCTGCTTCGGGTAGGCGCACAGGGGCCGGCTGCGCCGGGCCGGCCAGCCGGCGGCCATCACGTCGGGATCGGCGGCGTTGACGGTGGCCACCACCACGTCGGGCGCACGGCCCTTCTCGACCCAGTTCTCCAGCGCCGTCAGCATGTCGAAGCGGTCGGTGGCCGGGCCGCCGCCGCAGTGGTTCATGCCAGGCACGAGGAACAGGCGCGCGTAGGCCGCGGCAGCCGGGTCGGCCGCCGTCAGCGCGTCGTACCAGGCGATGCTGTCGTCGGCCGAGAACACCGGGTCGGCCGTGCCATGCACCACGATCAGCTTGCCGCGTGCCTTCAGCGTGGTCAGCCGCGTCGGGTTCGGTGGCGTCATGAACTCCATGGCGGACTCGCGGTAGGTCGTCGTGGTGGCGAAGATCTTCGGTGCGTCGCTGTCCATGCTGAAGCCGAGCTGGTAGGCGAAACCGGCATCGCTCAGGTCCGGTGCATCCGGTGGCGACGTGAAGATGAAGCCCATCGCGCCGGCGCCGATCAAGGTGTTGAAGGGCAGCGGCGCAAAACCGGCATCGAGTTTCCAGAAGCGCCAGTTCTGCCCCGACACGCCCGGATCCAGCGGCCAGCTGGCGTAGAGGCGATCACCGGCGTTGTTGCGCGGGCCGGCGAAGATGTTGCGCAGCGCGGTCTTCTGCGGCGCGCTCAGGCAGTCGGCCGCGGGTGCGCCAGCGCAGGTGGGCACATCCCGGTCGAGGTCGAAGCGGCTGCGACAGCGTGCACGATCATTGACGATGCCGTCGGCCAGGCCGTCCAGCGCGTCGCAACGCTCCAGGACCTTCTGCGACACGAGCGTCATCGCCGAGGCCGGGAAGGCGTCCTTCGGCAGCTGCCCCGGTCCGGCCGCGGACATGAACTGCTGCGTGTCCCACTGCTGCGCGACCGCAGCCTTGGGCAGGTTGAAGCCGGGATTGGCGGCGACGAAGCCGTCGAACTGGTCGGCAAAGCGCGACGCGGCCACCATCGCGTCGCGCCCGCCGTTGGAGCAGCCCAGCAGGTACGAGCGCTCCGGTGCGCGGCCGAAGCGGGCCTGCAGCAGCGTCTTCGCGGCCAGGGTGACCTGGCCGACGGCGTTGTACCCATAGTCGCTGCGCGCCTGCGGATCGATGGCGAAGCTCACGTCGGACTGCCCGCCGTCGTGGCCGCCGTCGGTGCTCGCCACCGCGTAGCCGCGCTCCAGCGCCGTGCCGGTGGGCGCGTTGAGCAGGTTGCCGGTGGCCGGCACGATGAAGCCGTTCGTGCCACCACCGCCCTGGAAGAAGAACTTGCCGTTCCAGGCCTCGGGCGCGGGCGTGCGCAGCTCGAAGCCGATCGCGTAGGGCTTGCGGTCGATCCCGGTGCGCTCGTTCAGCGCGCCGTTGACCCGGCAGTGCGCCGGCAGCGCTCCGGAGGCCGGCACCTCCACGGCGCTTGCGACCTGCAGGTTCGGGATGTCGAGCTTGGCGGTGACCAGATCGCTGCAGGCGAGCGTGCGGGGCGCATCGCCGCCGCCACCGCAGGCGGCGAGGACGCCGGCGGCCAGGGCCAGCGCGAGCTTCGGGTGGCAGGGCATGGGTCTCCTCCTTGGTTGGACGTGTAGCGGCGCCGCGCCACGGGCGCGCGGGCCGATCGCCAATCTAGGAAGGCCGGGGCGGCGGGTCTTGTCGAAACGGGCCGGTGTTGTCGAAAGCGGCCCCCGGGGCTTCCCCGCATGCGATGCCGGTGGGGCACCGCCTACCATGCCCGCCACCCGTCAGCCCCGCCATGCCCATCGCCCCCCTGCCCGGCCCGCACGGGCTCTACAACGTCTCCGTGATGCCGCGCTTCCTGCTCGACAGCGCGCGGGTCGGCTGGCAGGGCGCGTACTTCACCGACATCGACGGCGCGCGCGAAGGCGTGGTCGACCATGCCCACGAGCGCTACTGCATCGTGCGCGTGATGCACCATGAGGGCCACCGTGCGCTCGGCCAGCGCGACTGGATCGAGATCCCGCCCGGCTTCGCGCTGTGCCAGCCCGGCGACGAACAGCGCTTCGAATGGCGCTCGGGCGGTCGCTCGCAGTTCCTGTTCATCGACGGCGGCCGGGCGGCCGAGGTGCTCGGCGACGACCGGCCGCTGCGCTCGTCCACCCCCGCCCCGATCCCGGGCGCGACGCTGCCCGGGCTGATCTTCGACGGGCTGTGGGCCGACCTCGCGCAGGGCAGCCCGGCCGGCGCGCTGGTGGGGGATTCGCTGATCGCGGCCCTGGTCGCGCACCTCGCGGGCGTGCGCGACACGACGCCGCGCGCGAGCGCGGCACGCGCCAGCCGGCGCGCCATCGATCTCATCGAGGCCCGCTTCGCCGAGCCGATCCCGCTCGAGCAGCTGGCCGCGGCCGCGGGGTTGGGCCCGCGCCAGTTCACGCGCGCCTTCAGGCACGCGACGGGTCGGTCGCCGCACCAGTACCTGATCCAGCGCCGCGTGGAACATGCGCAGCTGCTGATCCGGCAGGGCCTGCCGCTGGCCGAGGTTGCCGTGCAATGCGGTTTTGCCGACCAGAGCCAGCTGACGCGCGCGTTCGCGCAGAAGGTGGGCACGACACCGGGGCAGTTCCGGCGCACTGCCGGACACGGTTGACCGGCGGGCCCGGCGCCGGGCCCTGGCTATGATCCCCGCCATGCCCGTCAGCCTCGCCGGTCAGCTCGTCGTCGCCATCTCGTCGCGCGCGCTGTTCGACTTCGAGGAGGAGAACCGGGTCTTCGAGGCCAGCGACGACCGCGCCTACATGCAGCTGCAGCTCGAGCGGCTGGAGCGCACCGCCAAGCCCGGCGTGGCGTTCTCCCTGGTCAACAAGCTGCTGGCCTTCAACGCCGCGGGGGCGGAGCCGGCGCAACGCGTCGAGGTGGTGATCCTGTCGCGCAATGACCCGGTGTCGGGCATGCGCGTGTTCCGCTCCGCCCAGCAGGTCGGCCTGCCGATCCAGCGCGGCGTGTTCACGCGTGGCCAGCCGCCCTGGCGCTACCTGCGGCCGCTGGCGGCCAACCTGTTCCTGTCCACCAACGAGGCCGACGTGCGCTCGGCGCTGGCCGCCGGCGTGCCCGCGGCACGCGTCTACCCGCAGTCGGCACGTGCCTCCGACGCCCACCCGGACGAGGTACGCATCGCCTTCGACGGCGACGCGGTGCTGTTCTCCGACGAGGCCGAGCGGGTGTTCCAGTCCGACGGGCTGGACGCCTTCCAGAGCCACGAACGCGACCGCGCCGCGATGCCGCTGGCGCCCGGGCCGTTCAAGCCGCTGCTCGAGGCGCTGCACCGGCTGCAGCGCGAGCCGGCGCGCCACATGCGCATCCGCACCGCGCTGGTCACGGCGCGCAGCGCGCCGGCGCACGAGCGCGCGATCCGCACGCTGATGGCCTGGCGCATCGAGGTCGACGAGGCGATGTTCCTCGGCGGCCTGCCCAAGGGGGAGTTCCTGCGCGAGTTCGAGCCGGACTTCTTCTTCGACGACCAGACCGGCCACATCGAGAACGCTGCGCCGCACGTGCCGGCGGGGCACGTGGCCAGCGGGGTCGCCAACACCGTGGAGGGAATGCCGTGATCTCCGACAAGCCGGTGATCTTCGTCGCCTCGTCGACCGAGCGCCTGCCGGTCGCCCGCGCGATCGCCGAGGCGCTGGCCGAGCCGGCCGAGTGGACGGTGCGGGTTTGGGACAGCGAGTTCGCCTTCAGTGCGGTCTACATCGAGTCGCTCGAGAAGGCCCTCGACACGGCGGACTTCGCCGTCGTCGTGATGACCGGCGACGACCTGGCCAACAAGCGCGGCGTCCAGGTCGTGCTGCCGCGCGACAACGTGATCTTCGAGCTCGGCCTGTTCATCGGCCGCATCGGGCGCGAGCGCTGCACCTTCTTCGTCGAGCACGACTCGAGCACCCAGATTGCCAGCGACCTGTCCGGCGTCAAGGCGGCCGAGTACTGGCCGCCCGAGCAGATGACGCGCCGGGTGCGGCCCGGACTGGCGGAACGGGCGCGCGAACTGAAGAAGCGCATCCGGGAGCAGCTGGCGCAACACGGCACGCGCTACCGGCCCGACGGCGACGAGCGCCGGCGGCAGCAGCAGCGCTGGCAGTTCCTGCGCCGCATCGAGGGCCTGTGGTGGGAGCGCATGCGCGACGGCGACGACGACCAGTCGGCCCTCAGCCTGGTGACCATCGGCCTCGACCCGGTGACCAACGGTGCCGTGCTGCGCGGCGACGCCTACGACCTGGACGGCGGCCGCCTGGCCGAGTGGCAGGCCGACGCCGCGTTGCAGCTGGACGATCCGCCGACGCTGCACTACCGCTGGCAGGGGTTCCACGAGAGCGCGCGCGGGGCGGCCATCGCCGGGCAGGGTCAGGTCAGCTTCGACTCGCGCGAGGCGCCTTCCAGCGGCCGCGGCTGGTACTACGACATCCGGGTCGCCGAGATCCAGGGAGGCCACGCCCCGGTGCGCGAGAAGGGCGTGCGCATGCGGCGCCTGGACGAGGCCGAGGCGGCCACCATGCGCGACCCGTTCTCGGCCGCGGCTCAGGCGCTGGTGAAGCAGCGCATCGCCGACCTGCGCTTCCGGTAGGGCGCGCCGTGGCCCGCGCGCCTGCAGGCGCGCGGGTGTCCGCAGGGACACCCGCACGTCCGGGCTCGCCCCAGCCCGTGCGCCTGCAGGCGCCCGGTCCTTCGCCAGGCGAGCGGGTGTCCGCAGGGACACCCGCACGTCCGGGCTCAGCCCAACAACCGGGTGGCGAGGCGTTCCAGGAGGGGGCGGCGTTCCCAGGCGCGGCAGGCGCGCTCGGCGAACTCGCGCCCGCGGGCGTTGAGCCTGAAGTAGCGCACGTGCTCGAAGCCCTGCGGGTTCTCGTACTCGTCGACCAGGTGGTAGTCGGTCAGCGGGCGGAAGGCCGTGCGCAAGATGCCGCCGTCGATCGTGCAGCCGCCCCAGGTCTCGGCGGCGTGCACCAGCACGTGTCCGCGGCGCAACGCACGCAAGGCGTCGATGAATTCGCCGCGGTCGGCGATGATGGTCGGGGATGACATGGCGGCACGAGGACGGCAGTGGCACCGGCATCCATCATGCCGCGCAGCGCATGCCACTGCCGCCGGAAATGCCGGCCGATGCGGTCCTTGTTCCGGCCCGGCCCCTGTTCACAGCTCGTCAGTGGTTGTGCCCGTCCCCACCGTGCGCATGTGGCGCCCCGGGCACGGTCGACGGGATCGCATGCCCCGCCGAGCCGCGCGGGCTCAGCAGCCGGGCGCGTGCGTTGCCCGCCTTCTGCGCCGCGCTCAGCGTGCCGTCGAAAGGCGCCAGCGCGGCCACCACCTTGCCGCCCACCATCGTCAGCAGCACCCGGTTGCGGCCCAGTTCCTCGTCGGGCACGGCGAGGAAGTCGCGCTCCAGCACGATCAGGTCGGCGAACTTGCCCGGCTCCAGGCTGCCGATCTCGCGCTCGAGGCGCAGCTGGTGCGCGGCATTGCGGGTGATCGCCTCCAGCACCGCATCGCGGCTGAGCGCCGGGTCGTCGTTGATCGGGCCCTCGAAGATGGGCGCGAGGCTCGCGGCGCTGTGCGGGTTGGCCGGGTCGCCCGAACGCGTGACGCCGACCTTCAGCGCCAGGAAGGTGTCGAACGGGTCGATCGGCCAGTCGCTGCCGTGCACGATGCGCGCGCCGGCGCGCTGCAGGCTGCCCGAGGGCTCCATGCGCGCGAAGCGCTCGGCGCCGAGGTGGCTCTCGGTGTCGCCGATCGAGTACGGCGCACGCTGCGCCCACTGGAACGACATCGCGGCCATCACGTCCAGCGCCGCGAAGCGCGGGTAGTCGGCCACGGCCACGGTCTCGTTGTGTGCGATCGCGGCGCGGAAGTCGGCGTTCGGCCGCGCCTGGCGCAGCGCGGCCACGGCGTCGAGCGCGGTGCGCACGCCGCGGTCGCCGGTGGCGTGCAGGTGCATGTCCAGCCCCGCGTCGGCTGAGGCCAGCATCAGTGCCTTCAGCGAGGCGGGGGAGTAGTAGAGCTGGCCACGGTTGGTGCCGGGCACCCATTGCGGCGCGGCCTCGGTGCCGATGTTCTGCAGGTAGGGCGTCAGCAGCGCGCCGGTGTCGGCCGGGGCGTTGACCACGCCGTCGAGGAAGACCTTGACCGTGCGCGCACGCACGCCGGGTGCGGGCGTGGGCGCGGCGCTGTCGGCCTGCGCGGCCAGCGCCCTGGCGTGGGCGATCTCGTCGGCCGGGTTCGTGTTCGCGTTCTCGGCGTCGACGTTGATCGCGAGGTTCACCCGCGCCGTGAGCTCGCCGCTGTCACGCAGCGCCTTGAACACACGCAGGTGCGGCTCGCCCGCCGCGGCGTCCATGAAGCTGGTGATGCCCTGCTCGCGCAGGGCCGCCAGCGCGGCACGGCCCTGCTCGAGCTGGTCGGCCTCGCTGTCGGGCGGGATCGCGGCCTTGAGCTGGAAGCCTGCCGCGTCCTCGCAGATGCCGCTGGGCGTGCCGGAGGCATCGCGCAGGAACTTGCCGCCGGCCGGATCGGGCGTGTCCTTGTCGATGCCGGCCAGCGCGAAGGCCCGCGAGTTGGCGAGCACCGAATGGAAGTCCGACGAGGTCACCGCGATCGGGCGGGTGGTGCTCAGGCCGTCGAGCAGCGCACGCGTCGGGTCCGCGTCGAGCGCGGCGGTGGACTGCCGGTCCCAGTTCACCGCCTCGAGCCAGGCGTCGGGGCCCGCGTCGGTGCTGGCGTCCAGGCAGGCCTGCAGCTTGCCTGCCAGCTGCGCGCGGGTCAGCGGCGCGTACGCCAGGTCGCACACCAGCAGCGCGCGGCCGCCGGCCAGCGCATGCAGGTGCGCATCGACGAAGCCCGGCATCAGCATGCGGCCGCCGAGCTCGATCACCTGGGTGCGTGCGCCGATGTGGCCGGTCGCCTGCGCATCGGTGCCGACGAAGGTGATGCGCCCGTCGCGCACCGCCAGCGCCTGCGCGATGCGGCGCTGGCCGTCCATCGTCACCACCTTGCCGCCGCGCAGCACCACCTCGGCCGCCGGTTCGTCGCTGCCGCCGCAGCCCCCCACGACGACGGCCGCCACCGCGGCCGCGAGCAGGCCCAGGCCCGCCTTGAACTGGAATCTCATCGCTCCTCCGCCCTCTTGTCCACGCCGGGAACGGCGTGGCGTCGAAGGTAGCGGCAGGGCCGCGGCACGGCCCTCCGCAATTGAGGAGGGTCAAGCCGTGCGGCTGCGTGCCCGGCGGCCGGCGAGCGCACGGCCGAGGGCCACCTTGTCGGCCACGCCCAGGCGCTGGTAAGCGTCGCGCAGGTAGGTGCGCACGGTGGCGGGGCTGAGGCCGGTCTCGCGCGCGATCTGCTTGTGCGAGCGGCCGTCCGCGTAGAGCAGCGCCACGCTCAGTTCGCGCGGCGGCAGCAGCGGGGCCTGGCGGCGCGGCGCGAGGCTCAGCAGCAGCAGCTCGCCGCTGGGATCCACGGCCACCCGGCGCGCACCCAGCTTCAGGCTGCCGGCCGCGCGGCGCAGCGCCTCGACCAGGTCGGCCGGCGGCTGCGCGCCGTCCCAGTGCGGGTAGTGCTCCTGCAGCAGCAGCGCGAGCCGCGCGCCGAGGTAGACGAACTCGCCGGCCGCGTCGAGCAGGCCATGGCCGTCGCCCGCACGCGCCGCGCCGGCGCCGCCGATCGCCAGCGCGACACGTGTGCTCCAGCGCTGCATCAGGTGCGCGCTGAACTGCTCGAACAGCACACCCTCCGCGGGCACGAAGGGCGCGCTGTCCTGGCCGCGGTAGATCGAGATGAACTGCTGCAACCCGCTGCCCGGCAAGGCGCGGGTCACGGCGAGCGCGTGGAACAGGTCGTGGCGGCGCGCGAAGGCCTCGACGGCGGGCACGGGGTCGTCGTAGCTCGCCGAGCGGACCACCGTGTCCAGCCGCCGCAGGCTCTCGAGGGCAAATCGGTCCTGGTGGCCGATGCGGTTCCATTCGCGCGCGAAGTCGGGGCTGAGGTTGATGCGCCCGCTCAGCCAGTTGCGCGGCGCGAGGCCGTCCATGCCGCCCGAGCATTCACCCCACCACGCCGCCTCGAAGGGCACCAGTGCGCGCAGGCCTTCGAGGCCGTCGCGCATCAGGCGCGCCGGGCTCGCGGACTCGGCCACGCGGTCGAGCGCCAGCAGCCGCGCGCTGAAGGCCTCGAGCACCTGCCGGCCGATCTGCATCAGGCCGCGTCCGCCGCGCTGTAGCGCCGCAGCGCCGCCAGGTCCAGCACCCGCACGCCGCCGTACTCGATGCGGATCAGGCCGTGCGCCTGCAGCGCCCGGAGGGCCTCGTTGACGCGCTGGCGCGACAGGCCGACCAGGTAGCCGAGCTCCTGCTGCGTGATGCGCAGCAGCGTGCCCACGCCGGGGTAGAGCACCGGATGGAACAGCGCCGCCAGGTTGCGGGCGACACGTGTGTCCGGGTCGTCCAGGCGGTCGATCTCGCGCGCCGCGATGAACTGGCCGAGCCGCTCGTTGAGCTGGTTCATCACGTAGCGGTTGAACGGGATGCTGCGCTCGAGCAGCCAGTGGAAGGTCTCGATGCCCAGGCCCGCCACCACGCTGCGGCGCAGCGGCTCGACGTTGTAGCGGTAGACCTCGCGCTTGAGCAGCGTGCCCTCGCCGAACCAGCCGCCCGGCGGCATGCCGGTGAAGGTGATCGGCATGCCCTGCGTGCCGTCGTTGTTCATCTTCAGCAGGCCGTCGAGCAGGCCGAACCAGTAGTTGGCCTGGCGGCCGATCTTGCAGACGTAGTCGCCCGGCTGGGCCTCGACCACCTGCAGGTCGGCCACCGCCCGCTCGCGCTGTACAGCGTCCAGCAGCGCCAGCCAGGGCACCATCGCCAGCTCGGCCGCCGCCGGCGCCCGGGCGCGCGAGCGCAGCGGCGGGGTGCGCGCTGGGGCGGCCAGGTCGGTCATAGGCGCTGCGGTTGACGGCGGGCTGACAGGCGTCCCCGGGGAAACTCCCCTCGGGACTGTCCCGGAGATTGTCGTCAGAACGACAACCGGACGTCAAACTTGTTCCCAGAATGCCCGGCAACGCGAGGAGTCCCTGGTGCAGACCACCTTTCCCCGACTGCTGCTCGAGCATGCCCGCCAGCGCCCCGATGCGCCGGCGCTGCGCGAAAAGGTCTATGGCATCTGGCAGACCACGAGCTGGGCGCAGCTCGCGGTGCTGGTGCGCGAGATCGCCGGCGGCCTGGCCGCCGCGGGGCTCAAGCGCGACGACCACCTGGTGGTCGTGGGCGACAACCGGCCGCGCCTGGCCGCCACCATGCTCGCCACGCAGGCGCTCGGCGCGGTGCCGATCCCGCTCTACCAGGACGCGGTGGCGGCCGAGTTCGCCTACCCGATCAACAACGCCGAGGTCGCCTTCGCCGTGGTGGAGGACTAGGAGCAGGTCGACAAGCTGCTCGAGCTGCGCGCGCAGTGTCCGCAGCTGGCGCGGCTCTGGTACGACGACCCGCGCGGACTGCGCAACTACAGCGAACCCGGCCTCGACTCGCTCGACGCGCTGATCGAGCAGGGCCGCGCGTACGGCCAGGCGCACCCGGGCTTCTTCGAGGCCGAGCTGGCCAAGGCGCAGCCGCAGGACGTGGCGGCGATGTTCTTCACCTCCGGCACCACCGGCAACCCGAAGGGCGTGGTGCACACGCACTTCACGCTGCTCGACCGCGCCAAGGCCGGCGCCGACTTCGACAAGCTGACCGAGAAGGAAGAGGTGCTGGCCTACCTGCCGCCGGCCTGGATCGGCCAGAACATCTTCAGCTACGCGCAGTGGCTGGCCTGCGGCTACGTGGTGAACTGCCCCGAGTCCGCCGCGACGGTGACGATCGACCTGAAGGAGATCGGCCCGACCTACTACTTCGCGCCGCCGCGGGTCTTCGAGGGCCTGCTGACCAGCGTGATGATCCGCATGGAGGACGCCGGCGCGATCAAGCGCGCCCTGTTCCAGCACTACATGGCGCTGGCCCGGCGCATCGGCCCGGCGCTGATGGACGGTCAGCCGGTGGGCGCGCTCGACAAGCTGCGCTATGCGCTCGGCAACCTGCTGGTGTACGGCCCGCTGCGCAACACGCTCGGCTTCTCGCGCGTGCGCGTGGCCTACACCGCGGGCGAGGCGATCGGACCGGATCTCTTCACCTTCTACCGCTCGATCGGCATCAACCTGAAGCAGCTTTACGGCTCGACCGAGACCGCGGTGTTCGTCTGCCTGCAGCCCGATCACGAGGCGCGCGCCGACACGGTGGGCGTGCCGATCGCCGGCGTGGAGGTGAAGCTCACCGACAGCGGCGAGATCCTGATCAAGTCACCCGGCCTGCTGAAGGAGTACTACAAGAACCCGCAGGCGACCGCCGAGGTGCTGACGGCCGAGGGCTGGTACCACACCGGCGACGCCGGCTTCCTCGACGCCGGCGGCCACCTGAAGATCATCGACCGCGCCAAGGACGTGGGCAAGCTCGCCGGCGGCGCGCTGTTCGCGCCCAAGTACGTCGAGAACAAGCTCAAGTTCTTCCCGCACATCAAGGAGGCGGTGGCCTTCGGCGACCGGCGCGACAAGGTCTGCGCCTTCGTCAACATCGACTTCGAGGCCGTGGGCAACTGGGCCGAGAAGCGCAACCTGCCCTACGCCGGCTACACCGACCTGGCGGGCAAGCCGGAGGTGTACGAGCTGATCCGCGAGTGCGTCGAGAAGGTCAACGCCGACCTGGCGGCCGACGAGAAGCTGGCCGGCTGCCAGATCAGCCGCTTCCTGATCCTGCACAAGGAGCTCGACGCGGACGACGGCGAGCTGACCCGCACGCGCAAGGTGCGCCGCGGCCACATCGGCGAGAAGTACCAGGTGCTGGTGGATGCGCTGTACGGCGGCAAGGCCGAGCAGTTCATCGAGACGCAGGTCAAGTTCGAGGACGGGCGCACGGGCTCGGTCTCGGCGACGCTGAAGATCGTCGACACGAAGACCTTTCCCGCGATGAAGAGGGCGGCCTGATGGCGGAACGCAAGATCGGCGACGTCATCCTCGACGTGCGCAACATCAGCCTGCGCTTCGGGGGCGTGAAGGCGCTCACCGACATCAGCTTCGACGTGCGCGAGCACGAGGTGCGCGCGATCATCGGGCCGAACGGCGCCGGCAAGAGCTCGATGCTGAACTGCATCAACGGCGTCTACGCGCCGCAGGAAGGCCAGATCACGCTGCGGGGCCGGACCTTCCGCCACATGAACTCGCGCCAGGTGGCGGAATCGGGCATCGCACGCACCTTCCAGAACCTCGCGCTGTTCAAGGGCATGAGCGTGCTGGACAACATCATGACCGGCCGCAACCTGCGCATGAAGACCAACCTGTTCCAGCAGGCGATCCGCTTCGGCGCCGCCGAACGCGAGGAGATGGCGCACCGCGAGGTGGTCGAGAAGATCATCGACTTCCTCGAGATCCAGGCCTACCGCAAGACGCCGGTGGGCCGCCTGCCCTACGGCCTGCAGAAGCGCGTGGACCTCGGCCGGGCGCTGGCGATGGAGCCCAGCCTGCTGCTGCTGGACGAGCCGATGGCCGGCATGAACGTCGAGGAGAAGCAGGACATGTGCCGCTTCATCCTCGACGTCAACGACGAGTACGGCACCACCATCGTGCTGATCGAGCACGACATGGGGGTGGTGATGGACATCTCCGACCGCGTGGTCGTGCTCGACTACGGCAAGAAGATCGGCGACGGCACGCCGGGCGAGGTGCGCGCCAACCCCGACGTGATCAACGCCTACCTGGGCACCAGCCACTGAGGCGCGACGATGGGCTTCTTCCTCGAGACACTGATCGGCGGCCTGATGTCGGGCATGCTGTACTCGCTGATCGCACTGGGCTTCGTGCTGATCTTCAAGGCCAGCGGGGTGTTCAACTTCGCTCAGGGCGCGATGGTGCTGTTCGCGGCGCTGGCGATGGCGCGCTTCGCCGAGTGGATCCCCAAGGGGCTGGGGCTGGAGAGCAAGCTGGTGGCCAATCTGCTGGCCTTCGTCGCCGCGCTGGCGGTGATGGTGCTGGTGGCCTGGCTGATCGAGAAGCTGGTGCTCGGCCGGCTGGTCAACCAGGAGGGCATCACGCTGCTGATGGCCACCCTCGGCATCACCTACTTCCTCGACGGCTTCGGCCAGACCATCTTCGGCAGCGACATCTACAAGATCGACATCGGCCTGCCGAAGGACCCGCTGTTCCTGTTCGAGGGCACCTTCCAGGGCGGCGTGCTGGTCAACAAGGAAGACCTGTTCGCCGCCGGCATCGCCGCCGCGCTGGTGGCGCTGCTGAGCCTGTTCTTCCAGAAGACCGCCACCGGGCGCGCGCTGCGCGCGGTGGCCGACGACCACCAGGCCGCGCAGTCGATCGGCATCCCGCTGTCGCGCGTGTGGGTGATCGTCTGGAGCGTGGCGGGTTTCGTGGCACTGGTGGCCGGCATCATCTGGGGCAGCAAGCTGGGCGTGCAGTTCTCGCTGTCGGTGCTGGCGTTGAAGGGCCTGCCGGTGGTGATCCTCGGCGGGCTGACCTCGGTGCCGGGCGCCATCATCGGCGGGCTGATCCTGGGCATGGGCGAGAAGCTCTCCGAGGTGTTCCTCGGGCCGATGATCGGCGGCGGCATCGAGATCTGGTTCGGCTACGTGCTCGCACTCCTGTTCCTGCTGGTGCGTCCGCAGGGGCTGTTCGGCGAGAAGATCATCGATCGCGTCTGAGCGCAGAAGGACCAGAACATGCTCTACCGCGAGAACGGCCAGTTCAAGACCAGCTACCGCGCCGACCAGGCGGTGTTCCCGATCGCGCAGGACCGCGTCGCGATCTATGCGCTGCTGGCGATCGCGATCGTCGTCGTGCCGCTGGCCGCGCCCGAGTACCTGTTCCGCGCCATCCTGATCCCGTTCCTGATCCTGTCGCTCGCGGCGCTCGGGCTGAACATCCTGGTGGGCTATTGCGGGCAGATCTCGCTGGGCACCGGCGCCTTCATGGCGGTGGGCGCCTATGCGGCCTACAACTTCCAGGTGCGCATCGAGGGCATGCCGCTGATCGCCTCGCTGCTGCTGGGCGGCCTGTGCGCCACCGCGGTGGGCGTGCTGTTCGGCATCCCGTCGCTGCGCATCAAGGGCCTGTACCTCGCAGTGGCCACGCTGGCGGCGCAGTTCTTCGTCGACTGGGCCTTCCTGCGCATCAAGTGGTTCACCAACGACTCGGCCTCCGGTTCGGTCAGCGTCGCCGGCCTCAACGTGCTGGGCATGCCGATCGACACGCCGGTGCAGAAGTACCTGTTCTGCCTGGCCTTCCTGATCGTCTTCGCGCTGCTGGCCAAGAACCTGGTGCGCGGCCACATCGGGCGCGAGTGGATGGCGATCCGCGACATGGACGTGGCGGCCGCCGTGATCGGCATCCGCCCGGTCTACGCCAAGCTCACCGCGTTCGCGGTCAGCTCGTTCATCGTCGGCGTGGCCGGCGCGCTGTGGGGCTTCGTGCACCTGGGCTCGTGGGAGCCGGCCGCCTTCAACATCGACCGTTCGTTCCAGCTGCTCTTCATGGTCATCATCGGCGGGCTCGGCTCGATCATGGGCAGCTTCTTCGGCGCGGCCTTCATCGTCGTGCTGCCGATCGTGCTGGACAACCTGCCGTACTGGTTCGGCATCCCGATCGACACCGCGCTCGCCTCGCACCTGACCTTCATGATCTTCGGCGCGTTGATCGTTTTCTTCCTGATCGTCGAGCCGCACGGCCTGGCCCGGCTGTGGTCGATCGGCAAGGAAAAGCTCCGGCTCTGGCCCTTCCCTCACTGACACACCCCCTGGAGGCAGACATGAAGTTGAAGTCCCTTGCATCGGCCGCGCTCGTCGCGGCGGCCAGCCTGGCCGGCCTGAGCACGAGCAGCGCCTACGCGCAGGCGAAGGAGCAGTTCTTCCCGGTGCTCGTCTACCGCACCGGTGCCTACGCGCCCAACGGCATCCCGTTCGCGAACGGCTACGTCGACTACCTCAAGCTCGTCAACGCCAACGGCGGCATCAACGGCGTGAAGGTCACCTTCGAGGAATGCGAGACCGGCTACGCCACCGACAAGGGCGTGGAGTGCTACGAGCGCCTGAAGGGCCGCGGCGCGACGGTGTTCCAGCCGCTGTCCACCGGCATCACCTTCGCGCTGACCGAGAAGGCGCCGGGCGACAAGATCCCGCTGATCACCTCGGGCTACGGCCGCAGCGAGAGCGCCGACGGCGGTGTGTTCAAGTGGAACTTCCCGCTCGTGGGCACCTACTGGGTGGCGGCGGACATCCTGGTGCAGCACGTCGGCAAGAAGGAGGGCGGGCTCGACAAGCTCAAGGGCAAGAAGATCGCGCTCGTCTACCACGACAGCCCGTACGGCAAGGAGCCGATCCCGCTGCTGCAGGAGCGCGCCAAGATGCACGGCTTCGACGTGCAGCTGCTGCCGGTGACGCACCCGGGCGTCGAGCAGAAGGCGACCTGGCTGCAGATCCGCCAGACGCGGCCCGACTACGTGTTCCTGTGGGGCTGGGGCGTGATGAACTCGACGGCCATCAAGGAGGCCGTGGCCACCGGCTACCCGCGCGACAAGATGTACGGCGTCTGGTGGGCCGGCGCCGAGCCCGACGTGAAGGACGTCGGCGACGGCGCGAAGGGCTACAACGCGCTTGCGCTGCAGCACGGCGCCGAGCCGAACTCGAAGATCGTCAAGGAGGTGCTCGACAAGGTGCACGCCAAGGGCCAGGGCACCGGGCCGAAGGAGGAGGTCGGCCAGGTGCTCTACATGCGCGGCCTGTCGGCGGCGATGCTCGCGGTCGAGGGCGTGCGGCGTGCCCAGGAGCGTTTCGGCAAGGGCAAGGTGATGACCGGCGAGCAGGCGCGCTGGGGCTACGAGAACCTGGCGCTGGACCAGAAGAAGCTCGACGCACTCGGCTTCGCCGGCGTGATGCGGCCCGTGTCCACCTCGTGCGCCGACCACATGGGCGCCGCCTGGGCGCGGCTGCACACCTGGGACGGCACGAAGTGGAACTTCACCTCGGACTGGTACCAGGCCGACGAGTCCATCCTCAAGCCGATGGTGCGCACCGCGGCGGACAAGTACGCCTCCGAGAAGAAGCTGTCGCGCCGCACGCCGGAAGACTGCCAGTCCTGACACCCACCCCCCGGAGCGGCTCACGCCGCTCCCCCCTCGAGGGGGGCGCCGCTGGCGGACCGGCGGAGCCGGATCCGCGGCGGCTGCTTGAAGGCACCGAGACATGAGCCAGATTTTTCTGAACGTCAACGGCATCGAGGTGATCTACAACCACGTGATCCTCGTGCTCAAGGGCGTCTCGCTGCAGGTGCCGGAGGGGCGCATCGTCGCGCTGCTGGGCGGCAACGGCGCGGGCAAGACGACGACCTTGCGCGCCGTCTCGAACCTGCTGGCCGGCGAACGCGGCGAGGTCACCAAGGGCTCGGTCGAGCTGCGCGGCGAGCGCATCGAGAGGCTCTCGCCGGCGCAGATGGTCGAGCGCGGCGTGATCCAGGTGATGGAAGGCCGCCACTGCTTCGCGCACCTGACGATCGAGGAGAACCTGCTGACCGGCGCCTACACGCGCCGCGACGGCAAGGCGGCGGTGGCCGAGACGCTGGAGAAGGTCTACACCTACTTCCCGCGCCTGAAGACGCGCCGCACCAGCCAGGCCGCCTACACCTCCGGCGGCGAGCAGCAGATGTGCGCCATCGGCCGCGCGCTGATGGCCAACCCGAAGATGGTGCTGCTCGACGAACCCTCGATGGGCCTGGCCCCGCAGATCGTGCAGGAGGTGTTCGAGATCGTGAAGGACCTGAACCAGCGCGAGAAGGTCACCTTCCTGCTGGCCGAGCAGAACACCAACATCGCGCTGAAGTACGCGGACTACGGTTACATCCTCGAGAACGGCCGCATCGTGATGGACGGCGAGGCGAAGGCGCTGCGCGAGAACGAGGACGTGAAGGAGTTCTACCTCGGCATGGGCGGCGCGGACCGCAAGAGCTTCCGCGACGTCAAGAGCTACAAGCGGCGCAAGCGGTGGCTGGCCTGAAGGAACGACCATGAGCGAGGAGTCCTGGGGCTTCGCCGCCCCGCCCTTCAAGCCCGACGAAGCGCTGCAGCGCGCCCGGCGCGACCTGCGCGAACTCGGGCTGACGGAGCGCGCGGGCCGCTTCGAGCGCGCCGGCGTGGCGATCGCCATGCTGGCGGTCGAGGGCGACGTGCTGAAGGCCGCGGTCGTGAGGCGACCGAGCCGCAACAGCCCCGAATGGACCGAGAAGACGCTGCGCGACGCCGCCGCGCTGCGCGACTTCGTGGCCGACCTGAAGAAGAAGCTGGCCGGATGGAGCGACCGGGATGAGTGACTTCCTCGACGCGCTCGAGACCCGCCCGCCCGAGGCGCGCGAGGCCGCGCTGCTGGCGGCGCTGCCGGCGCACCTGGCGCAGGCGCAGCGCAGCGCGGCCTTCGGCGCGCTGCTGGCGGGAGTGGATGCCGCCGCCATCACCTCGCGCGCCGCACTGGCCGCCTTGCCCGTGCTGCGCAAGCACGAACTGTTCGAGCGGCAGAAGGCCGGCCGCGCGCAGGACCCGTTCGGCGGCTTCGCCACCATTGGCTGGAACGGCCTGCGCGCGCCAAGCGGCGCGCGCCGCGTGTTCCAGTCGCCCGGGCCGATCTACGAACCCGAGGGCGAGGCGCCCGACTACTGGCGCATCGCCCGCGCGATGCATGCCGCCGGCTTCCGCGCCGGCGAGCTGGTGCACAACAGCTTCAGCTACCACCTGACGCCGGCCGGCTCGATGATGGAGACGGGTGCCCACGCGCTGGGCTGCACGGTGTTCGCCGGCGGCACCGGCAACACCGAGCTGCAGCTGCAGGCGATGCAGGATCTGCGGCCACACGCCTACGCGGGCACACCGAGCTTCCTGCGCATCCTGGTCGAGAAGGCGGCCGAGCTGGGCATGGCGCTGCCCTGGCTGAGCAAGGCCCTGCTCAGCGGCGAGGCCTTCCCGCCCTCGCTGCGCGACTGGCTGGCCGAGCGCGGCGTGCAGGGCTACCAGTGTTACGCCACGGCCGACGCCGGCCTGATCGCCTACGAGACTGCGGCCCGCGAGGGCCTGGTGCTCGACGAGGCGGTGATCCTCGAGATCGTGCGCCCCGGCACCGGCGACCCGGTGCCCGAGGGCGATGTCGGCGAGGTCGTCGTCACCGTGCTCAACCCCGACTACCCGCTGGTGCGCTTCGGCACCGGCGACCTCTCGGCGGTGCTGCCGGGCCGCTGCCCGAGCGGCCGCACCAACACCCGCATCAAGGGCTGGATGGGGCGCGCCGACCAGACCGCCAAGGTGCGCGGCATGTTCGTGCACCCGAGCCAGGTGGCCGAGGTGGTGAAGCGCCATCCCGAGGTGCAGCGCGCCCGGCTGGTGGTGGCCGGCGAGATGGCCAACGACACGATGACGCTGCACGTCGAGGTGCCCGGCGCCCCGGAGGGCCTGGCCGAGCGACTCGCCGCCAGCGTGCGCGACGTGACCAAGCTGCGCGCCGACGTGGTGCTCGCCGCGCCGGGCAGCCTGCCCAACGACGGCAAGGTGATCGAGGACGCGCGCAGCTACAAGTGAGTGACCCCGCCCCCCTGTAACGGGGGCATAACGTCGCTGCGGCCATGCTTCTCCCCGGGCAACAATCTTCTGCCACGGGGGAACCGACCATGAGCCTGCTGCAAGAGCTGAAACTGCGCCCGCCGAAGACGCGCGCCGCGACCGACAAGTCCGCCATCGCCGACGCGCAGGCGCGGCTGGCGGGGTTCGTCGCCGACGTGAAGTCGCTGATCGGCGAGCAGCATCCGGCCGGCACCGAACTGCGCGCGCTGGCCCAGTCGGCCGGCGCCGACGCCAAGGCCGGGCTGTGGGACGAGGTGATGAAGAAGGTCGAGCTCGGCAAGAAGAAGGTCGAGGCGGCCAGGAAGTCCGTCGAGCAGGCCCTGAAACCGGTCAAGGACGCGAAGAAGGTCGTCGACCAGGACTTCGGCTCGGACACCCCGACCGACGGCGCCGTCGACCCCGGCGCGGCCGAGCAAAGTCTGAAGGACTTCGCCGACGACGTGAAGTCCACGTCGGCGAAGCTCAGGAAGGCGCAGTCGCTGCTGTCCAAGCTCAAGGGCGAGTCCGACACGGCCAAGGCCCTGGGCAAGACAGCCGATGCGCTCGGCGACGTGGCCAAGGGTCTGGACAAGGCTTCGAAACACGCCGACCAGGCCCTGGCCGTGGCCGCGGCGGCGCGCAAGCTCGAGGAGTGCCGGCGGGTGCTGGCGCGTGTCGACGCGGTGGACTTCACCGACCAGAGCCGGCGCGTCGAGAACGCCAAGGCCATGGGGGACCTGGCCAAGCTGTTCGGCGAGCTCGGCGCCGACGCCACCAAGGAGGTGCCGGCGCTCAAGGGCTACTTCGAGTTCGTCTCGCGCGCCGGCGAGATCTGGGTGCCGATCGCGAAGATGACGGACCGCCGCGTCAAGGAGTGGGAAGACGCCGCCGACGGCCGCGAGAAGCCGGCGCCGCAGCCCGAGGCGAAGTCGATCGCCGCCGACACCTCGCGCGTGATCACCTTCGAGCAGATCCCGGACTTCATCGAGGAGATGTGGGCCATCTTCGACCGCTCCGGCGAGACCCGCGACGCCCGCCGCGTGCGCGACCTGGCCGGCGACTACCGGGAGCAGCACGACAAGCTGGTGGAACTGCGCGAGAAGGCGCGCGGCCTGAAGGCGCAGGCGCTGCACGAGTTCGCCGAGCTGACCACGCTCGAGCTGCCGGGCGAGAAGTTCCTGCAGCAGGACCTGGCGCGCCACTGGACGGCTGCGCACGACATCGCCGTGACCCTGCGCGACGAGATGGAACGCTGGAACTGGATCGGCGTGACCTTCATCCCGATGGTGCGGGCGCTGGAGGCGATCCGGCCCAAGAAGGCCTGAGAACCGGCGTCTGTCAGGCCCCCGTCACCCGCCAGACCACGTCGCCCACGTCGTCGGCCACCAGCAGCGCACCGTCCGGCCCGATGGCCACGCCGACCGGGCGGCCGTAGGACACGCTCTCGTCCGGCGCCAGGAAGCCGGAGAGGATGTCGCGCGGCGGCCCGGCCGGCCGGCCGTTCGCGAACGGCACGTGCACCACCTTGTAGCCACTGAGCGTGCTGCGGTTCCACGAGCCGTGCTGGCCGATCACCATGCCCTCGCCGTAGCCGGGCAGCGTGCCGGCCGGCAGCCAGCACAGGCCGAGCGAGGCGGTGTGGCCGCCCAGCGCGTAGTCGGGCTGCAGCGCCGTGGCCACGAGCGCGGCGTCCTGCGGCACGCGGTCGTCGACGGTCCGGCCCCAGTAGCAGTACGGCCAGCCGTAGAAGCCGCCCTCGCGCACCGAGGTCAGGTAGTCGGGCGGCGTCTCGTCGCCCAGGCCGTCGCGTTCGTTCACCACGGTCCACAGCGCGCCGGTCACCGGCTCCCAGGCCAGGCCGACCGGGTTGCGCAGGCCGGCGGCGAAGATGCGGCTGCTGCCGCGCGCGAGGTCGATCTCGACGATGCAGGCGCGGCCCTCCTCCGCGTCCATGCCGCGCTCGCCGATGTTCGACAGCGAGCCGACGCCGACGTACAGACGCAGGCCGTCGCGGCTGGCCAGCAGGCTGCGCGTCCAGTGCCCGCCCGGCTTGTGGGTCGACAGGCGCCGGCCCGCGCCGGCGAGTCTGGTCGCCCCCGGCTGGTAGGCGTAGGCCAGCACGCCGTCGGTGTGGCCGACGTAGAAGGTGTCGCCGACCAGCGCCATGCCGAAGGGCTGGCGCAGGTTCTCGAGGAAGGTGTCGCGGACATCGGCGACGCCGTCGTGGTCCGCGTCGCGCAGCAGCGTGATGCGGTTCGGGCTCGGCCCGATGGCCGCGGCGCGGCGCAGCGTGGCCACCATCGCACGGTCGAACAGCGAGCGCGGCGGATCGGGCTCGAACAGCGCCTCGGCCACGGTCACGTCGCCGTTGGGCAGCACGTGGATCCAGCGCGGGTGCTTCAGCCCGGTCGCGAAGGCATTGACCTTCAGGCCCGGCGCCGCCACGGGCCGCTGACCGGTCGCCCAGCCCCGCGCCGTGGGCATCTTCAGGGTCGGCAGGCTGCCCTGCGGGCGCCCCGCGGGGATCACCGGCGTCGTGCCGACGGCCATCGCCGGCGTGCCGTGCTGCAGGCGCCGCCAGCGCCGCGCCGCATCGCCGACCACCGCCACCACCTGCGCGAACAGCCCTGCCTCGCCCATGCCTGCCTCCCTCTGCGTCCGGGAGCGAATTCTGACGCGCGGCCGCGGGCGGCGCCTTTACGCTGACCATATCGTTAGCTACACTAACGATATGCCACGCGACGAACTTCCCGACGCCGACCCGCTGGTCCTGGCGCGCCACGACGGCCCGGTGGCCGTGCTCGAACTGAACCGCCCTGCCAAGCGCAACGCGATCAGCCTGGCGATGGTGCGCGAGCTCGACCGCTGCATCGCCATGCTGCCCGACGACGTGAAGGCGGTCGTGCTGGCCGCGCGCGGCGAGCACTTCAGCGCCGGGCTCGACCTGTCGGAGATCCCCGAGATGTCCGCCGCGCAGGGCGTGCACCACTCGCACGCCTGGTACCAGGTGTTCGAGCGGCTGCAGTTCGGCCGCGTGCCGGTGGTCGCGGTGCTGCAGGGTGCCGTGGTCGGTGGCGGGCTCGAGCTGGCCGCCTGCGCGCACGTGCGTGTGGCCGAGTCCAGCGCCTACTTCGGGCTGCCCGAGGGCCAGCGCGGCATCTTCCTCGGCGGCGGCGGCTCGGTGCGGGTGTCCAAGCTGATCGGCTTCTCGCGCGTCACCGAGATGATGCTGACCGGCCACGTGTACGACGCCGACGAGGCCTTCCGCATCGGCCTGACGCACTACACCGTGGCCCCGGGCGAAGGGCTCGCCAAGGCGCTGGCGCTCGCGCAGCGCATCGCCGGCAACGCCCCGATGTCGAACTTCGCGATCATGCGCGCGCTGCCGCTGATCGCCGAGCAGCCGATGAGCCACGGGCTGATGACCGAGTCGCTGATCGCGGCGATCAGCCAGTCCGAGCCGGAGGCGAAGGAACGGGTCGAGGCCTTCCTCGCCAAGCGCGCCGCGAAGGTGCAGCGCAGCTGACGTGGCACCGTACCGCGACGTCGCCTTCGGTCCGTACGCGGCCGACATCGAGACCCGCGCCGACGGCTGCGTGCTGCTGCGCGCCTGCGAGCCGCTGCAGCCGTATCCGCAGCGCTTCACCGAGCACCTGGTGCAGTGGGCCGCGCGGCGGCCCGCGCAGACCTTCCTGGCGCGGCGCGCACCCGGGCCGGCCGGCAGCCCGGGGCGGCCATGGCGGCGCCTGAGCTACGGGCAGGCGCTCGAGCAGGTGACGCAGCTCGCGCAGGCGCTGCTCGACCTGGGGCTTTCGCCGCAGCGGCCGCTCGTGATCCTGTCGGGCAACGACCTGGAGCACGCGCTGCTGAGCCTCGCCGCGCTGCACGTCGGCATCCCGGTCGCGCCGCTGTCGCCGTCGTACTCGCGGCTCGATCCGGAGGCCGTGCGCGTGGTGCAGGCGATCGAGCGGCTGACACCCGGCCTGGTGTTCGCGGCCGAAGGCGCCGCCTACGCGCACGCGATCGCGCGCGCGGTGCCGGCGGACGTCCCGGTGCTGCTGACGCAGGGCAAGCTGCCCGGCCGGCCCACGCTCGCCTTCGAGACGCTGCTCGCCGCCACGCCGACGCCGGCCGTCGCGGCGGCGCACGCGCGCGTGGACGGCGACACGGTCGCCAAGCTGCTGTTCACCTCGGGCTCGACGCAGGCGCCCAAGGCGGTGATCAACACCCACCGCATGCTGTGCGCGAACCAGCAGATGTACGCCCAGTGCTACCCCTTCCTGGAGCAGGTGCCGCCGGTGCTCGTGGACTGGCTGCCCTGGCACCACACCGCCGGGGGCAACTCCAACCTCGGGCTGGTGCTGCGCAACGGCGGCACGCTGTACATCGACGACGGCAAGCCCACCGAGGCCGGCATCGCCGAGACATTGCTCAACCTGCGCGAGATCTCGCCGACCGCGATCTACACCGTGCCCAAGGGCCTGGAGGTGCTGGTGCGCCACCTGGCTGAGGACGAGGCCCTGCGGCGCAGCCTGTTCGCCGAGCTGCGCCTGGTGTTCGCGGCCGGCGCGGCGATGCCGCCGGCGGTGATCGAGCAGTTCGACCAAATCGCGCTGCAGACCGTCGGTTGGCGTGTGCCGATGACGATGGGCCTGGGCATGACCGAGACCGCGCCGTTCGCCGTCTCGCACCACCGCCCCGGCTGGCACGCCGGCGTGATCGGCCTGCCTGCGCCGGGCCTGGCGCTGAAGCTCGCGCCGGTGGACGGCAAGCTCGAGGTGCGTTACCGCGGGCCGAGCGTGACGCCCGGCTACTGGCGCCAGCCCGAGCTGCGCGCACAGTGCTGGGACGAGGAAGGCTTCTTCCGCAGCGGCGATGCCGCGGCCTTCATCGACCCGGCCGAGCCGGCGCGCGGGCTGCGCTTCGACGGCCGCATCGCGGAGAACTTCAAGCTCGTCAGCGGCACCTGGGTCGGCGTCGAGGCGGTGCGCGCACGCGCGCTGGCGCACGCGCTGCCCTATGTGCACGACGTCGTGGTCGCCGGCGAAGGGCGCGAGGTGCTCGGGCTGCTGGCCTTCCTGGCGCCGGAGGCCCGTCGGCTGTGCGGCGATGCCGGCGCGCTCGCGAAAAGTGCCGGCGCACTCGCCGCGGACCCCGGCGTGCGCGCCTGGGCGCAGCGCTGGCTCGACACGCTGGCCGCCGCCGGCACCGGCAGCTCGAATCGCGTCGAGCGCCTGCTGCTGATGGACGAACCGCCCTCGGCCGCCCACGGCGAACTCACCGACAAGGGCTCGCTGAACCAGCGCGCGGTGCTGCGCACGCGCGCCGCCCTGGTCGAGGCGCTGTACGCCGAGCCGGCCGACCCGCGGGTGCTGCGCGCGTCGCCGCGTTGAGGCCGCCGGGGCGGCGGCCGCGCTTCCTACAATGGCCCCGCCCCCTCCGACCCCGCCGCCTGCTGAATGCCCTCCCGCACCGACCCGCCGGCCCCCCCGCGCAAGCGCCGCCCGGCGGACGACCCGCTCGCCCGCTTCGACTTCCAGAGCGACTCGCTCGGCTACGCGCTGCGCCGCGCGCAGCTGCGCGTCTACGAGCGCTTCTACGAGATGCTCGGCACGATGGACCTCTCGCCGGCGCGCGTAACGGCGCTGTCGATCATCGCGATGGAGCCGGAGATCAATCAGGCGACGCTCGCCAAGCGGCTCGACGTCGCCGGCCCGAGCGTGCTGAAGCTGGTCGATGCGCTCGAGGAAGGCGGACTGATCCGGCGCGAGGACGTGGCCGACGACCGGCGCCGCTACAACCTCGTGCTGACGCCGGCGGGCCGCGCGAAGGTCGAGGCGCTGCGCAGCGCGCTGGCCGCCTACGAGGAGCGCCTGGCGCAGCGGCTCAGCGCCGCCGAGCGCGCGCAGCTGATGGCGCTGCTCGAGCGCGTCGCGACCTGATCAGCTGTCGGCCGTGAAGCCGACGCGCCGCACCAGCGGGCCCCAGCGCTCGTGCTCGGCGCGCTGGCTGTGTGCCATCTCCTCGGGCGTCGAGCCCTGCGCGAGCAGGCCGAGCGCGGCCAGGCCGTCAACCACGGTGCGATCCTTCAGCGCTGCGTTGATCGCGCTGCTGGCCGCGGCCACGAGGCGTGGCGCGGTCCCCGCCGGGGCGTAGAAGCCGAACCACTCCTCGACGGTCAGTTCGCCGAAGCCCTGCTCTGCGAAGGTCGGCACCTCGGCCGCGAAGGGCAGCCGCGTGCGGCCGCTGGTGGCCAGCAGGCGCAGCTTGGCGGCGCGGTGGTGGGCCAGGAAGTCGCCGCTGGGTGTCAGCATGGCGGCGATCTGGCCGCCGAGCAGATCGGTCACGCCGGGCACCGAGCCGCGGTAGGGCACGTGACGCAATTCGAGGTTCTGGCCGAGCCCGAGCAGCGCGCCGAGGAAGTGCGGCGTCGAGCCGGCGCCCGGCGAGCCGTAGCTCGCCTTCTCGGGGTTCGCCTTGGCCCAGGCGAGAAAACCCTTCACGTCGGTGACGCTCGGCGGCACCAGCGGCCCGACCGCCAGTCCGTGGTGCGTCAGCGCGGCGATGGCGACCGGCGCGAAGTCGGCCAGCGGGTCGTAGGCCAGGCGGCGGTAGACATGCGGGTAGATCACCGTCGCGGTGAACGGCGTCAGCGCGAGCACCGAGCCGTCCGCCGGTGCGGCCTTCAGCGCCTCGAGCGCGAGGCGGCCGCCGGCGCCGGCGCGATTCTCCACCACCGCGGCGTTCTTCGCGTAGGCGCTGCCGGCCAGGCGCTCCGCGACGCGGCGCGCGACCACGTCGCCGGCGCTGCCGGGCGGGAAGCCGTACAGGATGCGCGGCTGCTCGACGGCCTGCGCGCGCACGGCCGGCGCGGCGGCCGCGGCGAGCGCCGCCAGCGCGGCGCGGCGGGTGAGGCGCATGGGCTTCTCCGGCTTCCGGTCAGAAGCTGTGGCGCAGCCCGCTGGCCAGCAGGCGCGACGTGCCGCCGGCGCTGGGCCGCAGGTCGCCCACCAGCGAAGCGCTGCCGAGTTCGCCGTTGTTCAGCGCGCCGTAGGCGACGAAGGCCTGGGTGCGCTTGCTGAAGGCATAGGTGTAGGCGAGCGACCAGGCGGTCGAGTCGTCCGGCACCGTCGAGATCGGCGCGGCCACGTTGGCCGGCCGCCGGCCGCGGTGCACGTCGGCCAGGGTCAGCCGGCCGACCGAGGCGCCGAAGGTGTGCACGCCCATCGGCACCGAGACGCCGAGGAT
Organism: Piscinibacter defluvii; assembly: GCF_004011805.1. Classification (GTDB taxonomy): domain Bacteria; phylum Pseudomonadota; class Gammaproteobacteria; order Burkholderiales; family Burkholderiaceae_C; genus Piscinibacter; species Piscinibacter defluvii. Next base: position 79,170 of record NZ_ML137199.1, on the reverse strand, counting down.
CAGCACGCGGTCGGTGCCCTCGGAGCCCGGGATCGGCGTGGTCGCGCCCGGCGCGGCGATCGACGAACCCTTGCGCGAGAAGAACGCGCCGACCAGCTTCAGCGCGGTGAAGCTGTACTGCGCGCCGAGTGCGAGGTCGGTCTGCTCGATCTGGCTGCCCGGCACCTCGGGAATGCGGTTGATCACCAGGTCCGCGGTCAGCGGACCGCTGGTGTAGCCCGCGCCGAACTGCGTCAGCTTGGCCGAGCCGGCCGCGAAGCTGCCGCCCTCGCCGGCCGACTGCATGAGCGAGAAGCTGAAGCCGGAGAGGCGCGGCGAGCTGTACAGCACCGCGTTGCTGGTGCGCGAGCCGGCGCCGTCCAGGTTCATCACCGGCGCCATCGCGCTGCCGGCGGCGATCAGCAGGTTGCCCAGCGGATCGGTCGTCAGCCAGCCGGTGGCCGAGTACTTGATGCCGAAGGTCCGCCCGGCGGTGTGGATGCGGCCGAGCGAGAGGCGCCCGTAGCTGCCGCTGCCCAGGTACACGAGCGACTGGCGGCCCCACATCTTGCCGGCCTGGCCGGTGCCGCCGGTGTCCAGCACCGGCTGCGTCTCGAGCGTGAAGCCGGCCGAGAGCCCGCCGCCCAGGTCCTCGTTGCCGGTGAAGCCGAGCGCGTTCGGGTTGAAGCCGCTGTTGAGCACCTTGCGCGAATCCGCTCCGCTGGCCGACTGCACGGCCACGTAGGCGTCGAGCGCGCCGTAGAGGGTCACCGACGACTGGGCGGCGGCGCCGCCGGCGGCGGCCAGCGTGGCCAGCACCACGCCGGCCGGGCGGCCGAGGCTGCGACGAGGCATGTCTGTCTCCTTGTGAATCGATCTATGACTAACCGTTATCCATACTATTGATTCGCCTGACTCACCGCAAGCAGGGTTTGCCGGGGTCAAGGCCGGCGCGGCGCGTCCGATAAGCCCGCCGAGGAGGACCATCCATGCGCCTGTCGTCGCCGTCGTCGTTGCTGCTGCGCCCCGGCTGCCGCCTGCTCGGGCGGCTGCACCTGGCCGGCCAGTTCGCGGTGTTCGCGGCGCTGCTCGTGCCGCTGGGCGTCGGGCTGCCCGGCGGTCTGGCTGCGGTGCTGGCCGCGCTGGCGGCCTACCTGCTGCTGTGCTGGTACTCGCTGCTGCGCGGCGGGCTGGACGGCCTGGCGCGCGCGCTGCAGGCGCTGCACGCCGGTGACCTGACGCGCCGCGCCGAGGCCAGCGGCACGGACGAACTGGCCGCACTGCAGCGCCGGGTCGAGCAGCTGACGCGGCGCTGGTCGGCCGTCGTGGCGACGGTGCGCAGCGAGGCGCAGCTGGTGGCGATGTCCGGCGAGCAGTTCAGCCGGCATGCCGGCGCGATGTCCGACGACACGCACCGGCAGGCCGGCAGCCTGCAGCAGACCTCGGCCAGCGTCGGCGAGATCGCCGGCGCGGTGCAGCGCAATGCGCAGGCGGTGCAGGAGGCCGACACGCTGGCCGGCCGCGTGCGCGGATCGGCCGAGCAGGGCCTGAGCGTGGTCACCTCGGCGGTGGAATCCATGCAGGGCCTGGAACAGCGGGCGCGCCAGATGACCGAGATCATCGGCGTGATCGACGGCATCGCGTTCCAGACCAACATCCTGGCGCTCAATGCGGCCGTCGAGGCGGCGCGCGCCGGCGAGCAGGGGCGCGGCTTTGCGGTGGTGGCCGGCGAGGTGCGCAGCCTCGCGCAGCGCAGCGCCCAGGCGGCCGCCGAGGTGAAGAAGCTGATCGACGGCTCCAGCAACGACATCCATGCCGGCGTGCAGCGCATCCGCGCCTCGACCCAGGCCCTGGACAGCGTGGTCAGCGGCATCCGCGAGGTGGCCGAGACGCTGCGCGGGGTCGCCGCGTCGAGCCGGCAGCAGAACGACGGGCTGCAGCAGGTGGCCGTGGCGGTGGCCGAAATCGACACGCTGACGCAGCGCCAGGCGCAGACCGTCGAGGCGACGGTGCAGGCCGCGGAGCGGCTGCGCGAGCAGTCGCACGAGATCGCCGCCTCGGTGGCCGACCTGCGCCTGCGCCAGGGTTGCGCCGACGAGGCCCGCGCGCTGGTGGAGAAGGTGGTGGCCTACACCCGCGCCCACGGCCGGCAGGCCGCCGTGGCCGCGGTGCACGATCCGACGGGCCCGTTCCGCGACCGCGACATGTTCATCATCCTGATGGACAGCAGGAACCACTTCCGCGCCTTCGGCGTCGATCCGTCGAAGGCCGACAAGCCGGCCGTCGCCGCGCCCGGCGTCGACATCGCCGACCTGTGCGCGCGCACCCACGCCGCGGCGCGCGCCGGCGGCGGCTGGGTCGGCTTCAGGAGCATGCACCCCGCCACCGGCGCCGTGGTCGAGAAGCTCGGCTACGCGCTCGCGGTGGACGACGACTGGGTCGCGTTGTGCAGCATCAACCGCACCGACGGGGACGGCGCCGGCGCAGCGCCGCCTGACAAGGCAGTTGCCGTTCCGGTGTCCGCACCGGCAGCGGCCTGACCAGCCGCGCCGCGGCCGGCGCCGGCGCGCGCCGGGTGGCGCGTGCAAACGCGGCGCGCATCAAGCACTTAGCGCCGCCCTCCCGGACTTACCCGAAGTCACCCCGCGCGCGGCACGGCTCTTGAGTCCTGCTCCTGGCCCACCCACCAGGAGACGAGGACGATGGAGACCTTCTACGAGGTGATGCGGCGCCAGGGCATCTCCCGGCGCAGCTTCCTCAAGTACTGCTCGCTGACGGCCACCTCGCTGGGCCTCGCGCCCTCGTTCGTGCCGCAGATCGTGCACGCGATGGAGACCAAGCCGCGCACGCCGGTGCTGTGGCTGCACGGGCTCGAATGCACCTGCTGCTCGGAGAGCTTCATCCGCTCGGCGCACCCGCTGGCCAAGGACGTGGTGCTGTCGATGATCAGCCTGGACTACGACGACACCCTGATGGCCTCGGCCGGCCACCAGGCCGAGGCCATCCTCGAGGAGATCATCGCCAAGTACAAGGGCAACTACATCCTCGCCGTCGAGGGCAACCCGCCGCTGAACCAGGACGGCATGAGCTGCATCATCGGCGGCCGCCCGTTCCTCGACCAGCTCAAGCATGTCGCGAAGGACTGCAAGGCCATCATCAGCTGGGGCAGTTGCGCGAGCTGGGGCTGCGTGCAGGCCGCCAAGCCGAACCCGACGCAGGCGGTGCCGGTGCACAAGGTGATCACCGACAAGCCCATCATCAAGGTGCCCGGCTGCCCGCCGATCGCCGAGGTGATGACCGGCGTCATCACCTACATGCTGACCTTCGACCGCATCCCCGAGCTCGACCGCCAGGGCCGGCCGAAGATGTTCTACAGCCAGCGCATCCACGACAAGTGCTACCGCCGGCCGCACTTCGACGCCGGCCAGTTCGTCGAAGCCTTCGACGACGAGAGCGCGCGCCGCGGCTACTGCCTCTACAAGGTCGGCTGCAAGGGCCCGACGACCTACAACGCCTGCTCCACCACGCGCTGGAACGAGGGCACCAGCTTCCCGATCCAGGCCGGCCACGGCTGCATCGGCTGCTCGGAAGACGGCTTCTGGGACAAGGGCTCGTTCTACGACCGGCTGACCGACATCGGGCACTTCGGCGTCGAGGCGAACGCCGACAAGGTGGGCGGCACCGCGGCCGGCATCGTCGGCGCGGCGGTCGCCGCGCACGCGGCGGTCTCGGCGATCAAGCGGGTGGCCAGCCCGGTTCAGAAATAAGGACGGCATCACATGGGCGCTTACGACACCCAGGGCTTCAAGCTCGACGACAGCGGCCGCCGCGTCGTCGTGGACCCGGTGACCCGCATCGAGGGTCACATGCGCTGCGAGGTCAACCTCGACAAGAACAACGTCATCCGCAACGCCGTCTCCACCGGCACGATGTGGCGCGGGCTCGAGGTCATCCTCAAGGGCCGCGACCCGCGCGACGCGTGGGCCTTCGTCGAGCGCATCTGCGGCGTGTGCACCGGCTGCCACGCGCTGACCAGCGTGCGTGCGGTGGAAGACGCGCTCGGGATCAGGATCCCGAAGAACGCGCACCTGATCCGCGAGATGATGGCCAAGACCTTGCAGGTGCACGACCACGCGGTGCACTTCTACCACCTGCATGCGCTCGACTGGGTCGACGTCGTCTCGGCGCTGAAGGCGGATCCGAAGAAGACCTCGGACCTGCAGCACCTGGTGTCGCCATCCCATCCGCTCAGCTCGCCGGGATATTTCCGCGACATCCAGAACCGGCTCAAGAAGTTCGTCGAGAGCGGCCAGCTCGGGCCGTTCATGAACGGCTACTGGGGCAGCAAGGCCTACGTGCTGCCGCCCGAGGCCAACCTGATGGCGGTGACGCACTACCTCGAGGCGCTCGACCTGCAGAAGGAGTGGGTCAAGATCCACACCATCTTCGGCGGCAAGAACCCGCACCCGAACTACCTGGTCGGCGGCGTGCCCTGCGCGATCAACCTCGACCGCGACGGTGCGGCCGGCGCGCCGATCAACATGGAGCGGCTGAACTTCGTCAAGGCGCGCATCGACGAGATCATCGAGTTCAACAGGAACGTCTACATCCCCGACGTGCTGGCCATCGGCACGATCTACAAGCAGGCCGGCTGGCTCTACGGCGGCGGGCTCTCCGCCACCAACGTGAGCGACTACGGCGAGTACCCCAAGGTCAACTACGACAAGAGCACCGACCAGCTGCCCGGCGGCGTGATCCTGAACGGCAACTGGGACGAGATCCTGCCGATCGACCCGCGCGACCCCGAGCAGGTGCAGGAGTTCGTCACCCACAGCTGGTACAAGTACGCCGACGAGACCAAGGGCCTGCACCCCTGGGACGGCGTCACCGAGCCGAACTACGCGCTCGGCGCCAACACCAAGGGCACGAAGACGAACATCCAGCAGATCGACGAGAGCGCCAAGTACTCGTGGATCAAGTCGCCGCGCTGGCGCGGCCAGGCGGTCGAGGTGGGCCCGCTGTCGCGCTACATCCTGGCCTACGCCCATGCGAAGAAGGGCAACAAGTTCGCCCAGCGGCCGAAGGAACAGCTCGAGTTCTCGGCCATGATGATCAACGCCGGCATCCCCAAGGCGCTCGGCCTGCCGGAGACGCAGTTCACGCTCAAGCAGCTGCTGCCCACCACCATCGGCCGCACGCTGGCGCGTGCGCTCGAGGGCCAGTACTGCGGCGAGATGATGCTGGACGACTGGAACGAGCTGGTCGCCAACATCAAGGCCGGCGACACGGCCACCGCCAACGTCGACAAGTGGGACCCGGCCACCTGGCCCAAGGAGGCCAAGGGCGTGGGCACGGTGGCCGCGCCGCGCGGCATGCTGGGCCACTGGGTCAAGATCAAGGACGGCCGCATCGAGAACTACCAGTGCGTGGTGCCCACCACCTGGAACGGCTCGCCGCGCGACCACAAGGGCCAGATCGGCGCCTTCGAGGCCAGCCTGATGAACACGCCGATGGTCAACCCGGAGCAGCCGGTCGAGATCCTGCGCACGCTGCACTCCTTCGACCCCTGCCTGGCCTGCTCCACCCACGTGATGAGCGAGGACGGTGCCGAGCTCGCGCGCGTCAAGGTGCGCTGACAACGCCTACACCGACTACGGAGACGATCACGATGATCCGCAAGCAACTCCTGCGCGCCGCCGGCGCCGCGGCCCTGCTGCTGGCCGCCGGCAGCGCGAGCGCCCACCCCGGCCACGGCGTGGCCAGCCTGGCCGAGGGCCTGGCGCACCCCTTCGGACTCGACCACCTGCTCGCGATGGTCGCGGTCGGCCTGTGGTCGGCCGCGGCGCTGCCGCGCGAGCGGCAGTGGCAGGGGCCGCTGGCCTTCCTGCTGGCGATGAGCGCCGGCGCGGCGCTGGGCCTGGCCGGCGTGTCGCCGACCTTCACCGAGGCGGGCATCGCGGCCGGCGTGGCGGTGTTCGGCGTGATGCTCGCCTTCGCGCGACGCATCGCCCCGGGCGCCGGCCTGGCGCTGATCGCCGGCGCCGCCGCGCTGCACGGCGTGGCGCACGGTGCCGAGCTGCCGGCGGGCGCGAGTGTCGCCGGCTACGCATTCGGCTTCCTGGCGACGACGGCGCTGCTGCACGGCGGCGGCCTGGCCGCGGGCCTGGCGCTGCGCGAGCGCGGCGCGCGGCTGTGGCAGCTGATGGGCGCGTCGTTCGGCCTCGCCGGCCTCGCGCTGCTGGCGCGTCTCTGACCCTGCCCGAGGAGGCCGCATGTCGCACACCCCTTCCCAGGTCTTCCGCGATGCCACCGGCACCGACGAGCAGGCGGTCGCCCAGGCCGCGGCGATCAAGTCGGTCTACGTCTACGAGGCGCCGGTGCGCATCTGGCACTGGATCAACGCGCTCAGCCTCGTGGTGCTCGGCGTCACCGGCTACTTCATCGGCTCGCCGCTGCCCACGCTGCCCGGCGAGGCCAGCGCGAACTTCCTGATGGGCTACATCCGCTTCGCGCATTTCGCCGCGGGCTACGTGTTCGCCATCGGGCTGGTCGGGCGGCTCTACTGGGCCTTCGTCGGCAACCACCACGCGGCCGAGCTGTTCTGGCTGCCGGTGTTCCGCCTTGCCTACTGGCGCGAGGTGCTGACGATGCTGAAGTGGTACGCCTTCATCATCCCGCGCCCGAGCCGCTACGTGGGCCACAACCCGCTGGCGCGCGCGGCGATGTTCTTCGGCTTCCTGGTCATCACGGTGTTCATGATCGTCACCGGCTTCGCGCTCTACGGCGAAGGCACGCAGCCGGGTTCGTGGGCCCACAGCCTCTTCACGAGCTGGGTGATCCCGCTGTTCGGCCAGTCGCAGGACGTGCACACCTGGCACCACCTGGGCCTGTGGGCGATGCTGATCTTCGTGATCCTGCACGTGTACGCCGCGATCCGCGAGGACATCATGGGCCGGCAGAGCATGGTCAGCACGATGATCTCGGGCTACCGCACGTTCAAAGACTGAGGCCATGGGCACCATCGTTGTTCTCGGCATCGGCAACGTGCTCTGGGCCGACGAGGGTTTCGGCGTGCGCTGCGTCGAGGCGCTGCAGCAGCGCTGGGCCTTCGAAGGCGGCGAGCCGGTGCAGCTGGTCGACGGCGGCACGCAGGGCCTGTACCTGATCCAGCACGTGCAGGCGGCGACGAAGCTGCTGATCTTCGACGCGATCGACTACGGCCTCGAGCCCGGCACGCTCAAGCTGATCGAGGACGACGCGGTGCCGCGTTTCATGGGCGCGAAGAAGATGAGCCTGCACCAGACCGGCTTCCAGGAGGTGCTGATGCTGGCGCAGCTGACCGAGAAGTTCCCCGAGCGGGTGCTGCTGATCGGCTGCCAGCCGCAGGAGATCGAGGACTTCGGCGGCAGCCTGCGGCCGGCGGTGCGCACCGCGTTGGAGGATGCGCTCGCGCTCGGCGTGGACCGCCTGCGCGCCTGGGGCGCCAAGCCGGTGCCGCGGCTCGCCCCGCCCGGCGGCGACGAGGCGGTGACGGTGCGCACCCTCGCGATCGAGGGCTACGAGGCCGGGCGGCCCTCGGCCGCGCAGGCCTGCCGGATCGGCGACGAACGTTTCCTGCTGCAGCCCTGACCATGTGCATCGCGATCCCGATGCAGGTCGATCACCCCGAACCCGGCCACGCCTGGGTGGCCGCCCGCGGCGAACGGCGGCGTGTCAGCACCGCGCTGGTCGGCGCGGTCGAGCGCGGCGACTGGCTGCTCGTGTTCCTCGACAGCGCGCGCGAACGCATCGACGCCGCGCGCGCCGCCGAGGTCAACGCCCTGCTCGATCAGGTGCAGGGCGCGCTGCTCGGCGCCGGCGACCCCGGCTTCGATGCCGACTTCGAGCTGCCCTCGCGCATGGATCCCGCCGCACTCGCGGCCCTCACCGGACAAGCGACATGAGACACCCTGTATCAACCTGGGCATGGCGGGCCGAGCGCCGGGCCGCTCCCCAGCCGGCCCGCATCCCCTCGGGGGATCGGCCGACGTACCCGTCGGACGAGGGGCTGTCATGAGCACCGACACCCTGCCCCCCGTGATCCGCCGCCTGCTCGAGCGCGACGCGGTCGTGCCCGTCGACGAGGCCGGCCTGCCCGGGTTCCTCGAGCATCCCGGCGACCAGGTACTGTTCCTGTCCGGCGACCCGGTGCAGTTCCCCGAGGGCCTGGACGTGGCGGTGGTGCTGCCCGAGTTGCGCGCGGCGGCGGGCGGCGCGTTCCGCATCGGCGTGGTGGCACGCGACGATCAGGAGGCCGTCGCCAGGCGCTACGGCAACCAGCGCTGGCCCGCGCTGGTGTTCGTGCGCGACGGCCGCTACGTGACCACGCTGGCCGGCATGCACGACTGGGGCGTGTTCGTCGAACGCGTGGCGGCCGCGCTCGCCGCACCGACCACGCGGCCGCCGATCGCGCTGGTCGGCCCGGCAGCAACCTCCTCCTGCCACTGAGCCGAGGACCGACATGAACCCCCGCCCCTTCCCGATCCCCGTCGTCGCCGTCGGCCCCGGCAGCCAGCCCGAGGACGAGACGCTCGAGTACATCACCATGCCCTCGGGCATGGACACCTACCGGGCGCCGGTGCTGCCCGAGCCCGAGGAGCTCGCCGGCCATGCCGGCACCCGCGCCGTGCTCGGCCAGGTGCTGACCGCGCTGCGCGCCGGCCGGCCGGAACGCATTCCGCTGTTCGCGCTGTCGGACGAGGACCGCCGTCTGCTCGACCAGGTGCTCGGCGAAGGCGAGGTCGCGGCGCAGGTGCTGGCGCGCCCCGGGCTGCGCGCGGTCGATGCCGACGCGGCCCGCGTGCGGGTGCAGGAATCGGTGTTCGCCGGTGTCTGGCGTGTGCGCTCGGTCGAGGACGATGGCGCCACGAGTGACCATGTCGAGGTCGGCGCGGTGCCGGCCGCGCTGGTCGCCGCGGCGGCCGAGGACAGCGCCGCCACGCGCGGCGCGCTGCCGCCGGTGCCGCCGGAATGTGTCAACGTGCCGCCGCTGCTGGTGGAGCTGGCCGACCAGCGCGCGCGCTGGCAGCCGGGCGACCCGGCGCACGTGGTCAACCTGACGCTGCTGCCGCTGGCACCGGAGGACATCGCGCACATCGACCACCAGCTCGGCACCGGCCGCGTGCTGCTGCTCTCGCGCGGCTACGGCAACTGCCGCATCACCAACGCGCTGGTGCCGCACACCTGGCGCGTGGTCTTCTACAACTCCCAGGACGTGGTGATCCTCAACACCATCGAGGTCGGTGCGCTGCCCGCGGTGGCCCGCGCCGCGCCCGAGGACCTGGCCGACAGCGCCGAGCGCCTGGCCGAGGTGCTGCAGTGGCTGGAGCCGGCGTGACGGGCCGAGCGCCGGGCCGCCCCAAGCCGGCCCGAATCCCCTCGGGGGATCGACCGGCGTACTCGCCGGGCGAGGGGCTGTCATGACGTTCGAGGGTTCCTACCTCGGCGACGCGGCGCGCCTGCCGGCACAGGCGCGCCTGGAGTGCAAGATCTGCTGGTGGGTCTACGATCCCGCGCTCGGCGATCCGGTCTGGCAGATCGCGCCCGGCACGCCGTTCGCAGCGCTGCCCGCGCACTGGCGCTGCCCGCAGTGCGACGGGGACGCTGAACAGTTCATGGTGCTGACGGAGAACACGTGAACCTGCTGGCCGCGCGGCTCGCCCTGCTCGAACGCTGCTTCCGCACGATCGAGCGCGAGCGGCTGCGCGGGCTGCCGATGCTGAACCCGGCGCTCGTGGTGCAGGCGGTGGATTTCGAGGCGGCGCCTGGCGAGGGCCTGGCCACCGGTGTGCTGGTGACCCCCTGGTTCATGAACCTGCTGCGCCTGCCGCTCGCGCCGGGCGTGGAGACGCTCGCGCCCGGCGAGACCGCGCCGCGCACGCTCGGCCCGTGCACCTTCGACTTCATCGGCGCGCACGAGGCGGCGCTCGGGCCCTTCGAGGCCTGTTCGCTGTTCTCGCCGATGCACGAGTTCGCCGATCAGGAAGCGGCCGTCGCCACCGCGCGTGCCGTGCTCGTGCACCTGCGCGGCCGGCCCGCGACGCGGCCGCCCGAGCAGCCGGCGCGGCGCGGCTTCCTGCTCGGCCGGCGCGAGGGGCGGCCGTGACCCCCGGCCGCGTGCTGCTGCGCCCGGGCGGACCGCCGCCGACGGTCGTCAACGAGCGGCCTCTGCTCGCGCCACGCCTCGCCCGCGGGCGCCGCGCCGACGAGCTGCCCGGCCTGCTGGGCGCGCTGTTCACGCTGTGCGGCCACGCGCACCGCCACACCGCCGCAGGTGCCGTGGCCGCGGCGCGCGGCGCGGCGGCGCTGCCGGACGCGGCGCAGCGCCAGGCGCTGCGCGCGGCCACCGCGCGCGACCAGCTGCTGCGGCTGGCCTACGACGGGCCGCGCCTGCTGCCCGGCGCGCCGGTGATCGACACGGCCGACGCCCTGCGCGGCTGCCCGCTGTTCGAGCCGGGGCCGGTGACCGATCAGCGCCTGGCGGCCCTGCCCGCCTGGCTGGCGCAGCACTGGCTCGGTGGCACGGTCGGCGACTGGCTGCAGCGCTGGGCCGACGATCCGGCCGACTGGCCGCTGCACTGGTGCCACGCGGTCGACACCCCGCCGGCCCGCCTGCTGCGCAGCCAGGCCGACGCGCTGCGCCGGCTCGCGACGCCGCAGGCCCCCCTGCCGCTGCTCGAGCAGCCGCTGGCCACGTTGCCGCAACTCGCCCGCCGCATCGCCGAGCAGCCGGACTTCTGCGCGCGGCCCGACTGGCTCGGACAGCCGGCCGAGACCGGCCCCTGGACGCGGATCAATTCCCGCGTGCGCCCCCGCCTGCACAATGGCTGGATGCGCCTGACGGCCCGCCTCGTCGATCTGCTGCAGCTCGCGGCCCCGGACGGCCACGACTGGCTGGCCGAAGGCGCGCTGCCGCTGGCCCGCGGCGAAGGCATCGCCTGGACCGAGATGGCGCGTGGCCTGCTCGTGCACCACGTGCAGCTCGACGACGCGGGCTGCGTGCGCAGCGCCGCGGTGCTGGCACCGACCGAGTGGAACTTCCACCCCGAGGGCGTGCTGGCACGCACGCTTGCCGCATTGCCCGAGGGCGATCGCGCCGCCCAGGCCGCGCGCGCCGCGGTGGCCTTCGATCCCTGCGTCGAGTTCGTCGTGGCGACGCCGGAGCCGGCCCATGCATGAGCTGAGCCTGGCCGGCGGCATCCTCAAGCTGGTCGAGGACGCAGCCGCGCGCGAGCACTTTGCGCGTGTCTCGTCGCTGCGGCTCGAGGCGGGGGCCCTCTCGGGCGTCGAGGTCGGCGCGCTGCGCTTCGCGCTCGACGCGATCACGCCCGGCACCTGCCTGGCCGGTGCGACCATCGAGATCGAGCAGCCGCCCGGCCAGGCCTGGTGCCTGCGCTGCGCCTGCAGCATCGAGATCGCGTCGCGCACCGACGCCTGCCCGCGCTGCGGCGGGCACCAGATCCAACCCACCGGCGGCACCGAGCTGAAGGTGCTCGACCTGCTGGTCCACGACGATTGAAGGAGAGGCGAGCATGTGTGTCGTCTGCGGCTGCGCCAACCCCACCGCCACCCACCCCGAGCACGCGCACGTCGCGGTGGACACGAAGACCGGCGACCTGCACTTCGGCGCCGGTGCCGCCAAGGTGTCGGTGCCGGGCATGAGCCAGGCCCGCGCGATCAAGCTCGAGGCCGACGTGCTGGGCGCGAACAACACGATCGCCGCCGCCAACCGGGCGCACTTCGCCGCGCATGGCGTGACGGCCTACAACCTCGTCTCCAGCCCCGGCTCGGGCAAGACCACCCTGCTGTGCGCCACCATCGAGCACCTGAAGCGCCACGCGAGCGCGCTGCCGCTGGCGGTGATCGAGGGCGACCAGCAGACCTCGAACGACGCCGACCGCATCCGCGCCACCGGCGCGAGCGCGATCCAGGTCAACACCGGCAAAGGCTGCCACCTCGATGCGCAGATGGTGGCGGAGGCCTTCGCGCGGCTCGATCTGCATGGGCACCAGCACCACGGCGACGAACACGCCCACGACCATGCGCACGCGCAATCCCTGCTCTTCATCGAGAACGTCGGCAACCTCGTCTGCCCCGCGATGTGGGACCTGGGCGAGGCCGCCAAGGTCGCGATCCTCTCGGTGACCGAGGGCGAGGACAAGCCGCTGAAGTACCCCGACATGTTCGCCGCCGCGAAGCTGATGGTGCTGAACAAGATCGACCTGCTGCCACACCTCGACTTCGACGTGCCGAAGTGCATCGCCTACGCGCAGCGGGTGAACCCCAGCATCGAGGTGCTGCTGGTCTCGGCCAGGACCGGTGCCGGGCTGGACGCCTGGGTCGAGTGGCTGATGCACCCCCCAGCGCACCCGGCCGCATGAACGCGCTCGTGCTGCCGCGTGCCGCCGCCGCCGCGCCGGTGCTGGCCTGCGGCGCCTGGCTGAAGAACCGCGCGGCGCGGCTGGACGGAGCGCGCGTCACGTGGTCGGCCGAGCACGGCGATCTCGGCGAGGCGGCGGCCTGCGCCACGCTGGAGCGCTCGGCCGACGGGCTGCTCGCGCAGGGCGGCGTGCGTGCCGTCGCGCACGACCTGCACCCGGACTTCCACAGCACCCGGCTCGCGGCCGCGCTGGCCGAGCGGCTCGGCGTGCCGGCGATCGGCGTGCAGCACCACCATGCGCACATCGCCGCGGTGATCGCCGAGCAAGGCCTGGTGCGGCCGGTGATCGGCATCGCACTCGATGGTGTCGGCCTCGGCAGCGACGGCACGGCCTGGGGCGGCGAGATCCTCTGGGTCGGCGGCGGGCACGAAGCGCAGCGCTGGGAACGGGTCGCGCACCTCGCGCCCTTGCGCCTGCCCGGCGGCGACGTCGCGGCGCGCGAACCCTGGCGGCTGGCGGCGGCGGTGCTGCACGCGCAGGGCCGCGGCGCCGAGATCGAGCCGCGCTTCGGCCCCGTGGTCGGCACGCAGGCGGCACGAACGCTGCACACCATGCTGCAGCGCGGGCTGAACTGCCCGGCCACGAGCGGCGCGGGCCGCTGGTTCGATGCCGCAGCCGGCGCACTCGGTCTCTCGGTGCGCCAGTCGACCGAGGCCGAGGCGGCGATCGCTCTCGAGAAGCTTGCCGCCGCGGCGCTGGCGCGGGGCGACGAACCGACGCTGCCCGCGCCGACCCTCGACCTGCATGCCCTGGTCGCGTCGCTGTTCGAGGTGCCGGACGAGCCGGCGGCGCGCGAGCGTGCGGCGCTGCGCTTCCACCTTGCGCTGGCCGAGGGCCTTGCCGAGGTCGCGGCCACGCAGGCCGCCGCCCGCGGTGTCGAACACGTCGTGTTCGGCGGCGGGTGTTTCCTCAACCGCGTGCTGCGCGAGCGGCTCGCCCTGCTGCTGAAACGCAGCGGCCTGGCCGTGCACGCGCCGCTGGTCGTGCCCTGCGGCGATGCCGGCCTCGCGCTCGGCCAGGCCTGGGTGGCGGCCTGCAGCGTGAGCGATGCGAGCGCCGCCGAATCCGTCGCATCCCTGGAGACCCACTGACATGTGCCTCGCCCTGCCCGCCCGCATCGTCGAACGGCGTCCGCCCGAGGAGGCGGTGGTCGAGCTCGGCGGCGTACGCAAGACGGTCTCGGTGGCGCTGACGCCCGAAGCCGGCGTCGGCGACTACGTGATCGTGCACGTCGGCCATGCGATCGGCCTGCTCGATGCCGAGGAGGCCGAGCGCACCCTGGCCCTGTTCGCCGAGATGGCGGCGCAGGAGCGGCAGTCATGAAGTTCGTCGACGAGTTCCGCGACGGCGCGCTCGCCCAGGGCCTCGCCAGGCGCATCGCCGCCGAGGCCGATGCGGCGCGGCGCTACAGCTTCATGGAGTTCTGCGGCGGCCACACCCACGCCATCTCGCGCTACGGCATCGCCGAGCTGCTGCCGGCCAACCTGCGCATGATCCACGGCCCCGGCTGCCCGGTGTGCGTGCTGCCGATCGGCCGCATCGACCAGGCCATCGCGCTCGCCCTCGAGCGCGGTGTCATCCTGTGTACCTATGGCGACGTGATGCGCGTGCCGGCCTCCGAGTCGCTCTCGCTGATGCGCGCGAAGGCACGCGGGGCCGACATCCGCATGGTCTACTCCGCGGCCGATGCGCTCGGCCTCGCGAAGAGGCACCCGGACCGCGAGGTCGTGTTCCTCGCCATCGGCTTCGAGACCACGACGCCGCCGACGGCGCTGGTGATCCGCCAGGCCGCGGCCGACGACACGCCCAACTTCAGCGTGCTGTGCAATCACGTGCTGACGCCCAGCGCGATCACGCACATCCTCGAGTCGCCCGAGGTGCGCCAGTACGGCACGGTTCCGATCGACGGCTTCGTCGGCCCGGCGCACGTGAGCATCGTGATCGGTGCCCAGCCCTACGAACACTTCGCCGCCGAGTACCGCAAGCCGGTCGTGATCGCCGGCTTCGAGCCGCTGGACGTGATGCAGGCCATCCTGATGCTGGTGCGCCAGGTCAACGACGGCCGCGCCGAGGTCGAGAACGAGTTCACCCGCGCCGTCACGCGCGAGGGCAACCGCGCGGCGCAGGCGCTCGTCTCGCAGGTGTTCGAGTTGCGCACGAGCTTCGAGTGGCGCGGGCTCGGCGAGGTGCCGTACTCGGCGCTGAAGATCCGACCGGCCTTCGAGCGCTTCGACGCCGAGAAGCGCTTCGGCCTGGTCTATCGCAGCGTGCCCGACCACAAGCAGTGCGAGTGCGGCGCCATCCTGCGCGGCGTGAAGAAGCCGACCGACTGCAGGCTGTTCGGCACCGTCTGCACGCCGGAGAACCCGATGGGCTCGTGCATGGTGTCGTCGGAGGGGGCGTGCGCGGCGCACTACTCGTACGGTAGGTTCCGGGACATCCCGGTCGTCGCAGCATGAGCATCAAGAAGGACTACGTCCGCCCGATCGATTTCAGGCACGGGCGTGTGGACATGAACCATGGCGCCGGCGGCCGTGCCTCGGCGCAGCTGGTCGAGGAGCTGTTCGCACGCGCCTTCGACAACGAGGCGCTGCGCCAGGGCAACGACGGCGCGCTGCTGCCCGCCCCGCCGCCCGGCCACCGGCTCGTGATGGCGACCGACGCGCACGTGATCTCGCCGCTGTTCTTCCCCGGCGGGGACATCGGCGCGCTCGCGGTGCACGGCACGGTCAACGACGTGGCCATGCTGGGCGCGACGCCGCTGTACCTGAGCGCGAGCTTCGTGCTGGAGGAAGGCTTCCCGCTGGCCGACCTGAAGCGCATCGTCGAGTCGATGGCCGCGGCGGCGCGTGCCGCCGGCGTGCCCATCGTCACCGGCGACACCAAGGTGGTCGAGCAGGGCAAGGGCGACGGCGTGTTCATCTCCACCACCGGTCTGGGCAGCGTGCCGAGCGGCCGCGAGATCGGCGGCGCGCGGGCGCGGCCGGGCGACGTGGTGCTGGTGTCGGGCACGATCGGCGACCACGGCGTCGCGGTGCTCTCGCAGCGCGAATCGCTCGAGTTCGAGACGAGCATCGAATCCGACAGCGCGGCGCTGCACGGCCTCGTCGCGCGCCTGCTCGCGGCAGTGCCCGAGGGCAGCGTGCGCACGCTGCGCGACCCGACGCGCGGCGGCCTGGCCACCACGCTCAACGAGGTCTGCCGCCAGTCGGGTGTGGGCATGCTGCTCGACGAGGCCGCGATTCCGGTCAAGCCGCAGGTGGCAGCGGCCTGCGAGCTGCTCGGGCTCGACCCGCTGTACATCGCCAACGAGGGCAAGTGCATCGTGGTGTGCGACCCGGCGGTGGCCGAGGGCGCGCTCGAGGCGCTGCGCGCGCATCCGCTCGGCCGCGACGCGGCGCACATCGGCAGCGTCACGGACGACCCGCAGCGCTTCGTGCAGATGGCCACGGCCTTCGGCGGCCGGCGTGTGGTGGACTGGCTCAGCGGCGAGCCGCTGCCGCGCATCTGCTGATGGGCGGCGAGGTGTTCCGCAAGACGGCCGCCGGCCTGGCCGAGGTGCGCGGCCGCGCGCTCGGGCTGGACATGCGCACGCGCAGCCTGCTGATCCTGGCCAACGGCGAGCTGAGCGTGGCGCAGCTCGCGCAGCATGTCGGCTTCGACCCGCAGCGCACGCTGATGGCCTTGCTCGGCGCCGGGCTGATCGAGCCGGTGCCCGCAGCATCCCGGCCTCGGCCGGCACCGGCCGCCGAGGCCCGGCCCGCCCCGCCGGCGCCCCCCCCGGCGCCGCAGCGCCATCCGCTCGAACCCGAGGACCTGGCCGCCGCCCGCACCCGGGCACTCACGCTGCTCTCGCCGCACTACGGGCCGGACGCGGTGCGCATGGCCGAGCCGCTGCGCGGCGCGGTCACGCCGGCCGAGTTCGCACGCGCGCTGGCCACCTTGCGCGACACGATGTCGGTGCACATGGGCCGCAAGCTGGCCGAGAAGCTGGCGACGCAGATCGCGCACGGCCCATGAAGCTGCTGCTGCTCGCGCACGCGTTCAACGGCCTGACGCAGCGCCTGCACGTGGCGCTGCGCGAGGCCGGCCACGAGGTCTGCGTCGAGCTGGACATCGCCGATGCGGTCACCGAGGAGGCGGTCGCGCTGGCCGACCCGGACCTGGTGATCGCGCCGTTCCTGAAGCGGCGCATCCCGGAGTCGGTCTGGTCGGTGCGGCCCTGCCTCGTCGTGCATCCGGGCCCGCCGGGCGACCGGGGTCCGGCGGCGCTGGACTGGGCCGTGCTCGACGGCGCCGCGGACTGGGGCGTGACGGTGCTGCAGGCCACCGGCGACTACGACGCCGGGCCGGTGTGGGCCTGGCGGCCGCTGCGCCTGAGGCCGCAGGCCACCAAGGCGAGCAGCTACCGCCACGAGATCACGCGCGCCGCGGTCGACGCGGTGCTCGAGGCGGTGACCCGCGGGCGACCCGGCCCGCCGCAGGCGGTGCCGGCATCCGTGCGCGGCTGGCACGGCCCGGTGCCGGTCGCCGCGCGCACGATCGACTGGGCCCGCGACGACAGCGCCACCGTGCTGCGCAAGGTCCGCAGCGCCGACGGCCACCCCGGTGTGGCCGACACCCTGTTCGGCCGCGCCTGCCGGCTGCACGACGTGCACCCCGCCACGCCGGCCACGCTGGCGCGTGCACCGCAGGGCGCCCCCGGCGAACTGCTCGCACGCCGCGGCCCGGCGCTGCTGCGCCGCACGCTGGACGGTGCCGTCTGGATCGGCCACGTGCGCGTGGGCGCGCTCAAGCTCGCCGCGACACGCGCGTTCGCGGCCGAGGCCGCGGCGCTGCCCGAGCTCGCGGTGCCGCTGCAACGCGACGCCGGGGAATGGGACGAGCTGCACTACGCCGAAACCGGCCCGGACGGCGCACGGGTCGGCTGGCTGCGCTTCGAGTTCCACAACGGCGCGATGTCCACGCGCCAGTGCGAGCGCCTGCGCGACGCGCTGCGCAGCCTGCGCGCGCGGCCGGTGCGCCTGCTGGTGCTGGCCGGAGGCAGCGACTTCTTCAGCAACGGCATCCACCTGCACGACATCGAGGCCTGCGCCGAGCAGCCGGGCGACAGCGCGGCCGACGCCTCCTGGCGCAACATCCAGGCGATGAACGACGTGGTGCACGAGCTGCTGACGCTGGACGACCGGCTCAGCGTCGCGCTGCTGGCCGGCAATGCCGGCGCGGGCGGCTGCTTCCTCGCGTTCGCGGCCGACCTGGTATGGGCCCACGAGGGCGTGGTGCTGAACCCGCACTACAAGAACATGGGCAACCTGTACGGCTCGGAGTACTGGACCTACACGCTGCCGCGTCGCGCCGGTGCGCGCGGTGCCGGGCTGATGCAGCGCCGGCTGCCAATCGGCGCGCGCGAGGCCGCCGCGCTCGGCCTGGTGGATGCGGTGCTCGGCGCGGACGCCGCCGAGCTGCAGGAACTCGCGGCGCAGCAGGCGGCCGCGCTCGCCGCCGCGTGCGATCATGCGCAGCGCATCGCCGCCAAGCAGCTCAGGCGCGCCGAGGACGAGGCGCGCCGCCCGCTGGCCGCCTACCGCGACGACGAGCTCCAGCACATGCACCGCAACTTCTACGGCTTCGACCCGAGCTACCACGTCGCGCGCCATCACTTCGTGACGCGCAAGCCGCACGCCTGGACGCCGCGCCACCTCGCGACGCACCGCAAGTGATGCCGACGGTCCTGCTGGTCGACGACGAGCCGCGCTCGCTCGACGCGATGCGCCGCACGCTCGACGAGGACTTCGCCATCCTCACCGCCGGCGACACCGACGCCGCGCGCGGCCTGCTCGAGCTTCAGGAGGTCGACGTGATCCTGTGCGACCAGCGCATGCCCGGCCAGACCGGCGTGGAGTTCCTGCGCGAGGTGCGCGAGCGCTGGCCCGACACGGTGCGCATCGTGATCTCGGGCTACACCGACAGCGAGGACATCATCGCCGGCATCAACGAGGCCGGCATCTGGCAGTACATCCTCAAGCCCTGGGTGCCCGACCACCTGCTCCAGACGGTGCGTGGTGCGGCCGAGGCGCGCCACCTGCAGCACGGCCTGGCGCGGCTCGACCTCGAGCTGCGCGGCGGCACGCGCGCGCTGCGCGCCAAGAGCCAGGGCCGGCTCGAGCAGGCGCGGCGCAGCTTCGACTTCGAGCGCATCGTGCGGGCCGAGGGCAGCCCGCTGGATGCGCTGTGCGCCACCGCCGGGCGCATCGCGCGGCACGACCTCTCGGTGCTGGTGCTGGGCGAATCGGGCACCGGCAAGGAGCTGATCGCCCGTGCGATCCACTACGCCAGCCCGCGCCAGACCGGGCCCTTCGTGGTGGAGAACTGCGCCGCGATCCCGGACACGCTGCTCGAGAGCGAGCTGTTCGGCCACAAGCGCGGCGCCTTCACCGGCGCGGTGGACGACCATGTGGGCCTGTTCCAGCGCGCCCACGGCGGCACGGTGTTCCTCGACGAGATCGGCGAGACCTCGCCGGCCTTCCAGGTGCGCCTGCTGCGCGTGCTGCAGGAAGGCGAGCTGCGCCCGGTGGGCTCGACACGTGCGGTGCCGGTGGACGTGCGCGTGATCGCCGCCACGCACCGCGACCTGGAGGCCGACGTGCGCACCGGCCGCTTCCGCGAGGACCTCTACTACCGCATCGCCGGCGTCACGCTGGCGATGCCGCCGCTGCGCGAACGGCCGGGCGACATCCTGCCGATCGCCGAGCGCCTGCTGGCCGACGTGGCCGCCGAGCTGGCCTTGCCGCCGGCGCGTTTCGACGCGGACACACGCGCGGTGCTGGTCGGCTACCCCTGGCCCGGCAACGTGCGCGAGCTGCGCAACGAGATCGCGCGGGCCTTGGCGCTGAGCGACGGCACCGTGGTGCATGCCCACGCGTTCTCGCGCAAGCTGCTCGCCGGGCAGACCGGCGCCGCGAGCCGAGGGACGGACGGGACCGCGCTGCCGGCCAGCGGCACCCTGGCCGAGCGGCTCGAGGCGATCGAGGCCATGGTGCTGCGCGAGACGCTGCTGCGGCACCGCTGGAACAAGACCCGCGCGGCGCAGGAGCTGGGCCTGTCGCGCGTGGGCCTGCGGGCCAAGCTGCAGCGCCTGGGACTGGAAGACACCCACCCCCGGAGCGCCTTCGGCGCTCCCCCTCGAGGGGGCGCCGCCGGCGGCCCGGCCGAGCCGGATCCGCGGCGGCCGCTCGACCCGGCAGAGGAGCTCTTGTGAACATCCTGTGGCTGCAATCGGGCGGCTGCGGCGGCTGCAGCATGTCGCTGCTGTGCGCCGACACGACCGACTTCCCCGCGCTGCTGAAGGCTGGCGGCATCGAGCTGCTGTGGCATCCGTCGCTCTCGCTGGCCAGCGGCGCCGAGCTGGTGGCGCTGCTCGAGGCCTGCCGCGACGGCCGCCAGCCGCTCGACGTGCTGTGCGTCGAGGGCGCCCTGCTGCGCGGCCCGCAGGGCAGCGGCCGCTTCCACGTGCTGGCCGGCACCGGGCGCCCGATGGTCGACTGGGTGCGCGAGCTGGCGCAGGTCGCCACCCACGTGGTGGCGGTCGGCTCCTGCGCGGCCTGGGGCGGCCTCAGCGCCACCGGCACCAACCCCACCGAGGCCTGCGGCCTGCAGTACGAGGACGACCGGCTTGGCGGCCTGCTCGGCGGGGCCTTCGTCGCGCGCGGCGGGCTGCCGGCGGTCAACGTGGCCGGCTGCCCCACGCACCCGGGCTGGGTGCTCGACACGCTGATGGCGCTGGCCGCCGGGCTGCTCACCCGCGCGGACCTCGACCCGCTGAACCGCCCGCGCTTCTACGCCGACCAGCTGGTGCACCACGGCTGCACCCGCAACGAGTACTACGAGTTCAAGGCCAGCGCCGAGAAACCCTCCGACCTGGGCTGCATGATGGAGCACCTGGGCTGCAAGGGCACGCAGGCGCATGCCGACTGCAACACCCGGCTGTGGAACGGCGAGGGGTCGTGCACACGCGGCGGCTACGCCTGCATCAGCTGCACCGAGCCGGGCTTCCAGGACCCGGGCCACCCGTTCCACCGCACGCCCAAGCTGGCCGGCATCCCGATCGGGCTGCCCACCGACATGCCCAAGGCCTGGTTCGTGGCGCTGGCCTCGCTGTCCAAGAGCGCGACGCCGCGCCGCGTCAAGAGCAATGCCACGGCCGACCATCTCGTCGTCGCGCCGGCGGTGCGCAAGACCCGCCTGAAATGAGCCAGCGCCTGATCGTCGGCCCGTTCAACCGCGTCGAGGGCGACCTCGAGGTGCGGCTCGAGGTGGCCGACGGCCGGGTGGTGCAGGCGCATGTCAACGCGCCGATGTACCGCGGCTTCGAGCAGATGCTCGCCGGCCGCGCGCCGCACGACGCGCTGGTGATCGTGCCGCGCATCTGCGGCATCTGCTCGGTGTCGCAGTCGGTGGCGGCGGCGCGCGCGCTGGCCGACGCGGCCGGCCTCGAGGTGCCGCCCAACGGCCTGCACGCGGTCAACCTGATGCTCGCCTGCGAGAACCTGGCCGACCACCTGAGCCACTTCTACCTGTTCTTCATGCCGGACTTCACCCGCGCGGCCTATGCCGCCCGGCCCTGGTTCGGCGAGGCGGTGCGGCGCTTCGCCGCGCTGGCCGGCGAGCATGCCCGCGCGGCGATCGCGGCGCGCCAGCGCTGGTTCGAGCTGATGGGCACGCTGGGCGGCAAGTGGCCACACACCGGCAGCGTGGTGCCAGGCGGCAGCGCCCGCGCCATCGAGCCGGCGGAGCGGCTGCGCCTCCTGGCGCGGGTGCGCGAGCTGCGCGCCTTCCTCGAGAACACCACCTTCGCCGCGCCGCTGGAGGAGATCGCCGCGCTGCCCGACGAGGCCGCGCTGCAGGCCTGGCATGCGGCCGATCCGCTGCGCGGCGACCTGCGCCTGTTCCTCACGATCGCGGCGGACGTGGCATTGCACCGGCTCGGCCGCGGGCCGGGCCGCATGCTCAGCTACGGCGCCTACCCGCAGCCCGGCGGCACGCACGCCCTCGCCGCCGGCCTGTGGGACGCGGCCGCCGGCGTGCTGGAGCCGCTCGACCTGCGCACGATCACCGAGGACAGCACGCACGCCTGGCTGGCCGCCGACGTGCCGCGCCACCCGGCCCAGGGCCACACCGAACCGCAGGCCGACAAGCCCGGCGGCTACACCTGGAACAAGGCGCCGCGCCTGGCCGGCCGGGTGGTCGAGACCGGCGCGATCGCGCGCCAGCTGGCCGACGGCCAGGGCCTGCTGCGCGACGCGGTGGCACGCCACGGCGCGAGCGTCTACACCCGGGTGCTGGCGCGGCTGGTCGAGACGGCCCGCGTGCTGCCGATGATGGAGCGCTGGCTTGCGGCGCTGCAGCCGCGCGAGCCCTTCTGCGCGCCCGAGCGCCTGCCCGAGGACGCCGAGGGCAGCGGCCTCACCGAAGCGGCGCGCGGCGCGCTCGGCCACTGGCTGCGCGTGCGCCACGGCCGCATCGCGCACTACCAGATCGTCGCGCCGACCGGCTGGAACTTCTCGCCGCGTGATGCCGCCGGCACGCCGGGCGCGCTCGAGGCCGCTCTGGTGGGCGTGCCGGTGCCCGCGGACGAGCCCACGCCGGTGGCCGTGCAGCACGTGGTGCGTTCGTTCGATCCGTGCATGGTCTGCACGGTGCATTGAGAGGCTGCCCGATGGAACGTCCGCCCGTCGACCGGCCCAGCCTCGACGCGCTGGCGCGCCTGGACGGGGTGGACGACTCGGCCTGGCTGGACGTGATCCAGAAGATGGACGAGGTCTACTCGCAGCTGGTGCAGGACGAGATCGCGCTGGAGGAGAAGAACGTCCAGCTCGAGCAGAGCCAGCAGTTCATCTTCGGCCTGCTGTCGGCGATGAGCGACGTGCTGGTGGCCTGCGACGAGGCCTGCCGCATCGAGGAGACCAACGCCGCGCTGTGCGCGCTGGTGGGGCGCCCGGACGACGCGCTGCGCGGCCTGCCGCTGGCCGAACTGCTGGCCGATGCCGCCAGCGGCGAGCGGCTGCGCGCGGCACTGGCCAGCACGGGCCGCGGCGGCGCCTCGGTGGAGATCGACCTGCGCGACGCGCAGGGCCAGCCGGTGCCGGTGGACCTGAACGTCACGCCGCGCTTCAACGCCGCCGGCCAGCGTGTCGGCCACCTGTTCGTCGGCCGGCCGCTGGGCGAGCTCAAGCGCGCCTACCGCGAGCTGCGCGAGGCGCACGAGGCGCTCAAGCGCACCCAGCAGCAGCTGCTGCACTCGGAGAAGATGGCCTCGCTCGGCCGGCTCGTCGCCGGCGTGGCGCACGAGCTGAACAACCCGATCAGCTTCGTGCTCGGCAACGTGCACGCGCTGCAGCGCTACAGCGAGCGGCTGCGCGAGTACCTGGCCGCGCTGCACGCCGGCAGCCCGGGCGACGAGCAGGCGCGGCTGCGCGCGAAGCTGCGCATCGACCACCTGCTGGCCGACCTGCCCTCGCTGATCGAGGGCACGCTGGAGGGCGCGCAGCGCACCGCCGACATCGTGCAGGGCCTCAAGCGTTTCTCCGCGGTCGACCGCGAGGAACGCGGCACGGTCGACCTGAACGGCGTGGTCGAACGCGCGATCCACTGGGTGCGCAAGGGCACGGCGCCGGCCTTCGCGGTGCACTGGTCGCCCGGGCCACCCTGCCCGGTGACCGGAAGCGCCGGCCAGCTGCTGCAGGTGCTGATGAACCTGGTTCAGAACGCCTACGACGCGGCCGCCACGCGGCCCGACACCGCGCCGGCGCTGTGGATCACGCTGGAGCGCGAGGCCGACCGCGTGCGCCTGCGGCTGCGCGACAACGGACCGGGCATCGCGCCGGAACACCTGTCGCGCATCTTCGACCCCTTCTTCACCACCAAGCCGGTCGGCAAGGGCACCGGGCTCGGGCTGTCGATCAGCTACGGCATCGTCGAGCAGCACGGCGGGCGGCTGACGGCGGGCAACCATCCCGTCGGCGGGGCGGAGTTCGTGCTGGAGCTGCCGGGCGGCGCGTGAGGCCCCCGGGGTTTCCAGGGGGGGCGCTTACGTAGTTTCCGCCATGCCGGGGCAGGGGGGGCCCACCACAATCCGCCCCATCCTGTTATCGCCCCGAAAGGACGCCCCGATGAAGCGCTACATGCTGGCCGCGCTGGCCGCCCTCACGACCACCGCCGCGTTCGCGGAGTACCCGGAGAAGCAGGTCACGATCGTCGTGCCCTTCGCCGCCGGTGGCCCCACCGACAAGGTCGCACGCGACCTGGCCGAGGCACTGCGCAAGCATCTCAACAACGCCACCATCATCATCGACAACACCGGCGGCGCCGGCGGCACGCTGGGTGCCACCAAGGTGGCGCGGGCGGCCAACGACGGCTACACGCTGCTGCTGCACCACATCGGCATGGCCACCTCGCCGGCGCTGTACCGCTCGCTGCAGTACAAGACGCTGGAGGACTTCGAGTACCTCGGCATGATCAACGAGGTGCCGATGACGCTGATCGGCAAGCCCACGCTGCCGGCCAACAGCTATGCCGAGCTGATGAAGTGGCTGGAAGAGAACAAGGGCAAGGTCAACCTCGCCAACGCCGGCCTGGGCGCGGCCTCGCACCTGTGCGGGCTGCTGTTCCAGCAGAGCGTGAAGATCGACATGCAGACCGTGCCGTACAAGGGCACCGCGCCGGCCATGAACGACCTGCTCGGCGGCCAGGTCGACCTGATGTGCGACCAGACCACCAACACCACCGGCCAGATCGAGGCCGGCAAGGTGAAGGCCTATGCGGTGACCACGGCCAAGCGCCTGAGCACGCCGGCGCTGGCCAAGCTGCCGACGCTCGACGAGAGCGGGCTCAAGGGCTTCAACGTCAGCATCTGGCACGCGCTGTACGCGCCCAAGGGCACGCCCAAGGCGGTGACCGACAAGATCAACGCCGCGCTGAAGCTCGCGCTGAAGGAACCGCAGTTCATCAAGAACCAGGAAGCGCTCGGTGCGGTGGTGGTGACCGACGCGCGTACCAACGGCGCCGAGCACAAGAAGTTCGTCGAGGCCGAGATCGCCAAGTGGGGCCCGGTCATCAAGGCTGCCGGTCAGTACGCGGACTGAGGCGCAGGCTGATCGTCACAGGTCCGTCGTTCACCAGATGGACCTGCATGTCCGCGCCGAACTCCCCGCAGGCCACCTGCGGGTGTGAGGCGCGCGCAGTGGCGAGCATGCGCTCGTAGAGGCGCCGGCCGAGCTCCGGCGGCGCCGCCCCGGTGAAGCTCGGGCGGTTGCCGCCCGAGGTGTCGGCCGCCAGCGTGAACTGGCTCACCACCAGCAGGCCGCCGGCCACGTCGGCCACGCTGCGGTTCATCTTGCCGGCCGCGTCGCCGAAGATGCGCAGCTTGAGGACCTTGGCGACCAGCCGGTCGGCCGTGTCCTCGTCGTCGCCCGGCTCGGCGCAGACGAACAGCAGCAGGCCGGGTCCGATCGCGCCGACCGTGCAACCCGCGATCTCGACATGCGCCCGCGCGACCCGCTGCAGCAGGGCGATCACACCAGGTCCCGCGGGTCGTCGAAATGCGCCTCGACGTCCGAGGGCAGCAGCTGGATCGAGGCGCGCAGGCCCGGCACCGCGCTCATCAGCGCCTGCTCGACCGTCGTGCGCAGCGCCGCGGCGCGGCCGAGCGACCAGTTGGCCGGCATGTGCATGTGCACGTCGACGAAGCGGCGCGTGCCGGCGCGGCGCGTCACCAGGTGGTCGAAGCGGATCGTGTGGTGCGCGAACTGCGCCAGCGTCGCATCGATGGTCTTGCGCACCTCGGGCTCGACGGCGGTGTCCATCAGGCCGTCGACCGAGCGCGAGGCGAGCCGCCAGCCCTCGTGCAGGATGTTCAGCGCGACGCCGATCGCGAGCACCGGGTCGAGCCAGAGCCAGCCGGTGACGGACACCAGCAGCAGGCCGAGCACCACGCCGGCAGAGGTCCAGACGTCGGTGAACAGGTGGCGCGCGTCGGCCTCGAGCGCGATCGAGCGCTGCTCGCGCGAGGCGACCAGCATGCGCCAGGCGAGCAGGCCGTTGATGGCCGAGCTGAGCACCGACAGCGCCAGGCCCCAGCCGAGCTGCTCGAGCGGCTGCGGGTGCAGGAAGCGGTCGACCGCGGTCCAGATGATGCCGGCCGCGGCGCCGACGATCAGCAGGCCCTCGAAGCCGCTCGAGAAGTACTCCGCCTTGTGGTGGCCGAAGGGGTGGTCGGCATCGGCCGGGCGCTCGGCGATCGTCACCATCATCACGGCGAACAGCGCCGCGGCGAGGTTGACGAAGGACTCCATCGCGTCGGACAGCAGGCCGACCGAGCCGGTGAGCCACCAGGCCAGCGTCTTCAGCGTGATGGTCGCGACCGCCGCGACCACCGACAGCTTCAGCAGGGTCTTGGCCTGCATCCGACTCAGTTCAGCGTGACCCGCGCGAACTTGCGCTTGCCCACTTGCACGACGTAGGTGCCGGCGGGCAGCTTCAGGCCCTTGTCGCCGACCACCGTGCCGTCGATGCGCACGCCGCCGCCGTCGACCAGGCGCAGCGCCTCGCTGCTCGAGGGCGCAAGGCCGGCCTGCTTGAGCAGCGCGCCAAGACCCAGCGGCGCGCCCGACAGCGTGAGCTCGGGGATCTCGTCCGGGATGCCGCCACGCGCGCGGTTCTCGAAATCGGCCTCGGCTGCGTCGGCCGCCGCCGCCGAGTGGAAGCGTGCGGTGATCTCCTTGGCCAGCAGCACCTTGGCTTCCTTCGGGTTGCGCCCGGCCTCGACCTCGGCCTTCAGCTTCGCGATCTCGGCCTCGCTGCGGAAGCTCAGCAGCGTGAAGTACTTCCACATCAGCGTGTCGCTGATCGACAGCAGCTTGGCGAACATGGTGTTCGCCGGCTCGGTGATGCCGATGTAGTTGCCCTTGCTCTTGGACATCTTCTCGACGCCGTCCAGCCCCTCGAGCAGCGGCATGGTCAGGATGCACTGCGGCTCCTGGCCGTACTCGGCTTGCAGCGCGCGGCCCACGAGCAGGTTGAACTTCTGGTCGGTACCGCCGAGCTCGAGGTCGCTCTTCAGGGCCACCGAGTCGTAGCCCTGCATCAGCGGGTAGAGGAACTCGTGCACGCTGATCGGCGTGCCGGCCTTGAAGCGCTCGGCGAAGTCGTTGCGCTCCATCATGCGCGCCACGGTGTAGCGCGCCGCGAGCTGGATCATGCCGCGCGCGCCGAGCGGGTCGCTCCACTCGGAGTTGTAGCGGATCTCGGTCCTGTCCGGATCCAGCACCAGGCTGGCCTGCCGGTAGTAGGTCTGCGCGTTGGCCTCGATCTGCTCGCGCGTCAGCGGCGGGCGCGTGGTGTTGCGGCCGGACGGGTCGCCGATCATCGACGTGAAGTCGCCGATCAGGAAGATCACCGTGTGCCCCAGGTCCTGCAGCTGGCGCATCTTGTTCAGCACCACGGTGTGGCCGAGGTGGATGTCCGGCGCGGTCGGGTCCAGGCCGAGCTTGATTCGCAGTGGCACGCCGGTTGCTGCAGACCGGGCGAGCTTGGCGGTCCAGTCCGCCTCCGGTAACAGTTCGTCGCAACCGCGGCGCGATATGGCAAGGGCCTCGCGAACGCGATCGTCGATGGGATAGGACGGGGGGGGCGTGCCTGGGGACATTCGAGGGCTTTAGTGGTTCTACGCAATGGCCCGCAGCACCCGGCCGGTATACTGCGGCGCGGTCTTGCACCGCCTGCGACCGGCCCGCGAGGGGCCCGTCAAGCGCAGGGATTCTAGTGGACGCGCCTCGGCGCTCCGGACCATCCCGCCGTCCGACCCATGACCGCCGGAGCCACGCGCTCCCGATAACAGAATTGAAGTCGTTGGATTCCGCTGAACGCAGCCTCGCCGCCGGTCTGGCCGGCGTGCAGCGCTTCGTCGCCACCCACCCGCGCAGCCTGACGGCGGCCGTCGCCTTCGCGCTGGCCGGCTTCGGCGCCACCGCCTGGGGTATCGCCACGCAGGGCCCGGACGCAGCCGACCTGCCGCGTCGCCTGGTGACGGAAATGGTCACCCCGGAGGACGTGCCGGCGCAGCTCGAGGCGCTGGCCGAGCACGAGCTCGAGCTCTACCGCAGCGACCTCACGCGCGCCAGCGACACCGCCGACAGCCTGCTCTCCCGTCTGGGCGTCAGCGATGCCGAGGCGGCGGCCTTCCTGCGCCGCGACCCGGTCGCGCGCCGCCTGCTCGAGGGTCGGGCCGGCAAGATGGTGCGGGTGGTGACCGGCGAGACCGGCCGGCTGAGCGAACTCGTCGCGCGTTATGCGCCGGCCGACGCGAAGCTGCTCGGTACCCATTTCACGCGCCTGACCGTGCGGCGCGACGCCGTCGGCCTGACCGCGGCGGTCGAGACCGACGTGCTGGCCAGCCAGGTGCGCCTGGGCAGCGGCACGATCCAGAGCTCGCTGTTCGCCGCCACCGACGAGGCGCGCATCCCGGACAACGTCGCCAGCCAGCTGGCCGAGGTGTTCTCGACCGACATCGACTTCCACCGCGAGCTGCGCCGCGGCGACACCTTCTCGGTGGTCTACGAGGCGCTCACCGCCGACGGCGAGCCGATCACCTGGAGCAACGCCGGCGGCCGCGTGGTGGCCGCCGAGTTCGTCAACAAGGGCGAGCGCCACTCGGCCGTCTGGTTCACCGACGAGCAGGGCAAGGGCGGCTACTACGACCTGGAGGGCCGCAGCAAGCGCCGCGCCTTCCTGGCCAGCCCGATGGAGTTCTCGCGCGTCACCTCGGGATTCGCGATGCGGCTGCACCCGATCCTGAACCAGTGGCGCCAGCACAAGGGCGTGGACTACGGCGCCCCGACCGGCACGCCGGTGCGCAGCGTCGGCGATGGCGTGGTGAGTTTCGCGGGCTGGCAGAACGGCTACGGCAACGTGGTCGAGATCGAGCACAGCGGCAACCGCTCCACGGTCTACGCCCACCTGAGCCGCATCGACGTGCACAAGGGCCAGCGGGTCGACCAGGGTGCGCGCATCGGCGCGGTCGGTTCGACCGGCTGGGCCACCGGACCGCACCTGCACTTCGAGGTCAAGGTCGCCGGCCAGCAGCGCAACCCGATCACCATCGCCCAGAACTCGGAGGCGATCGAGCTGAGCGCCGCCGCGCGGCCGCGCTTCGCGGCCCTGGCTGCCGGGCTGCGCGGCCAGCTCGAGGCCGCCGGCACGCTCGGCGGCAGCGTCGCCGAATAGGGCGCTCCGGTCATGGCCAGCGCGGCCTACGTCGGGCTGATGTCCGGCACCTCGCTGGACGGAGTCGATGGCGTGCTGGTCCAGCTCGACCTCGACCGGCCGGAGGCCTTGCGCGTGCATGCCCACGTGCACCAGCCGTTTGCACGCCCGCTGGCCGACGAACTGCTCGCGCTCAACACGCCGGGGCCGGACGAATTGCACCGCGCCGCGCTGGCCGGCAATGCCGTGGCCCGCACCTATGCCGCGGTGACGGCCGACCTGCTGCAAGGCGCCGGCATGGCGGCAAGCGACATCCGCGCGATCGGTGCCCACGGCCAGACGGTGCGGCACCGCCCGCAGTCGTTCGACGGCCACGGCTACACGCTGCAATTGCTCAATCCCGCGCTGCTGGCCGAGCTCAGCGGCATCGACGTGGTGGCCGACCTGCGCAGCCGCGACGTAGCGGCGGGCGGCCAGGGCGCCCCTCTGGTGCCGGCATTCCACCGGGCCCGCTTCGCCCGGCCGGGGCAGGCGGTTGCGGTGCTGAACCTCGGCGGCATCGGCAACCTCAGCCTGTTGCATGCGGACGGCTCGGTCACGGGCTTCGACTGCGGCCCGGCCAACGCGCTGCTCGACCACTGGGCGCGGCGCCATCTCGGGCAGGACTTCGATGCCGGCGGCCGCTGGGCGGCGGGCGGCCGTGTCGACGCCACCTTGCTGGCCGCGCTGCAGCGTGAGCCCTATTTCGCCCTGCCTCCTCCCAAGAGCACCGGGCGCGACCTGTTTAATGCCGATTGGCTGGGCCGGTTCGGGCCGGACGCCCTGTCAGCCCAGGACGTCCAGGCCACGCTGGCCGAGCTGACCGCCTGGGCGGCCGCACAGGCCCTTCAGCAGCACGCCCCTGCAACGACCGAACTGCTGGTCTGCGGCGGAGGCGCGTTCAACGACGACCTGCTGTTCCGCCTGCGCGAGCGCCTGCCGGCCTGCACGGTGGCGACGACGGCCGCACACGGCCTGCCGCCCGACCAGGTGGAGGCCTGCGCCTTCGCGTGGCTGGCAGCGGCCTTCGTGCAGCGCCGGCCGGGGAACCTGACGTCGGTCACGGGCGCGCGCGGGCCACGGCTGCTTGGGGCGCTCTATCCCGCCTAGAAACGACGAAGGCCGCCCGCAGGCGGCCTCGTATCGACGGACAACGGATCAGACGGAGAAGCTGGAACCGCAGCCGCAGGTGGTCGTCGCGTTCGGGTTCTTGATCACGAACTGGGCGCCCTGCAGGTCGTCCTTGTAGTCGATCTCGGCGCCGACCAGGTACTGCAGGCTCATGGCGTCGATCAGCAGCGTGACGCCGTTCTTCGTCATCTGCGTGTCGTCCTCGTTGACCACCTCGTCGAAGGTGAAACCGTACTGGAAGCCGGAGCAGCCGCCGCCCTGCACGAAGACGCGCAGCTTCAGTTCCGGGTTGCCTTCCTCGTCGACCAGTTCCTTGACCTTGCCAGCCGCGCTGTCGGTGAAGATGATCGGCGCCGGCGGCTCGTCCATCGGGACCGCGGTCTGGAGGTTCTCCGCCACTGCACTCATCGTCTGCTCCTACGGCACCTTGCCGAGGCGCCGATTGTCACATGTTGGCGGCGGCCAGTTTCAACGATGGTTTTTCCTCGGCCTTGAGCGGGCGCAATTCGCCGTCGATCGTGGCGCCCTGATGCATCTCCAGCACCTCGTAGCGCACGTCGCCGGTGATGCGCGCCTTGGGCTGCAGCTCGAGCAGGTCCGTCGACTGGATCGGGCCGATGACCGTGCCGTTGACGATCACGTGGCCGGCGGTGACCTTGCCGGTGATGCGCGCCTTCTCGCTGATCACGAGGATGCTGTAGGCGTCGCCCTCGGCCACCACGTCGCCGATCACCTCGCCGTCGATGCGCAGCCCGTCGGCGAACTTCAGCTCGCCGTGGATCACGGTGCCCTCGCCGATCAGCGTGCGGATGGGCGGTTGTTTCTTCTTGCCGAACATGCGCGGGTCCCTCCGGGTCAAAGGATTACATCTTCAGCGTGTGGGTTGCAAGAACCGAACCGCGTCCGTCGGTGACCTTTACTGTCACCGAGCGCACCTGCGCCAGCGGCGGATGCTCGATCACGCCCTCGATGCGGCGATACTGTCGCAGCTGCAGCGGCTTCGCGCCGCCGGGTTCGGCCTGGACCCAGGGTTTGCCGTCCAGCGTCCCGCCGAGGCTGACCTCGAGCCGGCCGTTGAATTCGCCACGCCCCTTGCCGGTCTGCATCAGCAGCAGCTGGTAACGAAGCTGACCGTTCCCGGCCTCCTCGGCCTGCAGCCCGCGCACGCTCAGCCCGCTGTCGCCGGTGCCGGCCGGCAGCAGGCGCTCGAAGAAGCCGAGGTCGTTCTTCAGCGCGAGGTTTTCCGCTTCGACCTGGTTGAGCTGCTGGGCCAGCTTCTCCTGTGCCGCCCGCTCCGTCTTGAGCAGGCTGTCGACGCTGCTGGCGATGGCCAGGGCCTTCTCCCGCTCCGCGCGCAGGTCGGCGACCTCGACGCGCAGCTGCGCGAGCTCCTCCTTGGCGCCACGGTCCAGGCCGGCGATGTCCTTGCCGAACTCGAAGGCCCACAGCGCGATCGCCGCCGAGAAGCCGAGCGCCAGCGCCGCCACCGCCCAGCGCAGCGGCCACGGCAGGTGGCTGCGGACGATCATCCTCGGCGCACTCACCGAGAGACGACGGCGCAAGAGTTTCCAGCGCATGGCGTGTGGCGTATCGCTTCGTAAGCCCGGCCCGGAAACGAACGAGGCCGCGCAGCGGCGGCCTCGTCGTGACAGGGTCGGCGTGAAGCCTCAGCGCTTGCTGAACTGCTTGCGGCGACGCGCGCCGTGCAGACCGACCTTCTTGCGCTCGACCTCGCGCGCATCGCGCGTCACGAAGCCGGCACGGCTGAGCTCGGGCTTGAGCGCCGCGTCGTAGTCGATCAGCGCGCGGGTGATGCCGTGGCGCACCGCACCGGCCTGGCCGGATTCGCCGCCGCCGTGCACGTTGACCTTGATGTCGAAGGCCGCATCGTTGGCCGTCAGCAGCAGCGGCTGCTTGACGATCATGATGGACGTCTGGCGGCCGAAGTACTGCTCGACCGGCCGGCCGTTGACGAGGATCTGCCCCGTGCCCTTCTTGATGAACACGCGAGCCACCGACGACTTGCGGCGGCCGGTGCCGTAGTTCCAGTTTCCGATCATCACCGCTCCTTAGATCGCCAGCGCCTTGGGCTGCTGGGCGGTGTGCGGATGCGTGGCACCGGCATACACCTTCAGCTTCTTCACCATCGCGTAGCCCAGCGGGCCCTTCGGCAGCATGCCCTTGACCGCCTTCTCGAGCGCTCGCCCGGGATGCTTGGCCTGCATGTCCTTGAACTTGGTGCCGTAGATGCCGCCCGGGAAGCCGGAGTGCCGGTAGTAGACCTTGTCCTCGGCCTTGTTGCCGGTGACACGGATCTTGTCGGCGTTGACGACGATGATGAAATCGCCGGTGTCGACGTGAGGCGTGTAAATGGCTTTGTGCTTGCCGCGCAGGCGGAGGGCGACTTCACTGGCCACCCGTCCGAGGACCTTGTCGGTCGCGTCAATCACAAACCACTCATGCGTCACTTCGGCCGGCTTGGCGCTGAAGGTTTTCATGGATGTGGGTCGCTGGTCGCCCCTGGGCCGGATCGGCCCGGGCTCGGGCAGGTGCCGCTTCTCGTGTGGCGGCCGCTGTCGAGCTCCCCGGCGGGGCAAAACGGAGAACCCGTGATGCTACCAGGAAACCGTCGACCTGGCGATGGCCCCGGCGCGACGCGCGTTGGGCAGACGGGGATCGGTTCGCGTAGACTGGGGTTAACCCTGATACAGGAGGTCGACCTCATGACCTTTCCCCAAGACAGGCCGGCGAACGCCGAGCCGACGCCGGGTCCACAAGACTCGGGCACACCGAACGCCGCCCCGTCCAGCACGCGCTGGGCCTGGGTGCCCACCCGATCGCTCGGCGCCCGGCACCGCGACCGGATCATGGCCCACCTCGTCGGTCTCGACGAGGCGGACCGTTACCTGCGCTTCGGCTACCCGGCCACCGATGCGCAGATCGCCAAGTACGTCGACATGCTCGACTTCGACCGGGACGAGGTGTTCGGCATCTTCAATCGCCGCCTCGAGCTGATTGCACTGGCTCACCTGGCGATGCCCGACTCGGCGTCGAACCGCGCCGACGGCGGCGTGGCCGAGTTCGGCGTCTCGGTGGTACGCAAGGCGCGCGGGCGCGGCTTCGGCGCCCGCCTGTTCGAGCATGCGATGTTGCACGCCCGCAACCGCGGCGTGCAGACCTTGACGATCCACGCGCTGAGCGAAAACGCGGCGATGTTGAGGATCGCACGCAATGCAGGCGCCACCATCGAACGTGCCGGCCCCGAATCGGAGGCCTGGGTGCGCCTCCCGCCGGACACGCTGGCCTCGCACGTGGAGCAGATCATGGGCGACCAGGCCGCGGAGGTCGACTACCACTTGAAGCTCCACGCCAGCCACATGGGTCGCCTTCTCGACATCATCTCGGAAGTAAAGGCCAACATTTCCAAGTCGGCCCACATCGCCGGGGAGTAGCCGCCCGCGCGGCCTCACCCCGCGAACTCGCTGCCGGCGGCCCCCGGTCAGGGGTTCTCGCCCCCACAAACGGCAACCGTAACATCCTGTACATTGCCGCCGGGGGGGCGACTTGCGATCGACTGCGCCCCCGGCAGCCAGCAGCGGGCCCTGAAGATGCAAACCCCACCGTGGATCATCGTGACAGCAGCATTGGCGGGCTTCGCCCTTGCGGCGCTGGTGGGCTGGTGGTGGCAGCGCCGCCCGGCGAAACCGATTCCGCTTCCGACCGACTGGGCGCTCGCCTCCAGACCGGTGTTCTCGAGCGACGAGCGGCGTGTCTACCGCCTGCTGCGCGAGGCCTTGCCGCACCACATCATCCTGTCCAAGCTGCCGCTGCTGCGATTCAGCCAGCCGGTCGATCCTGGCCGGGTGAGGTTCTGGTACGACCTGCTGGGGTCGATCCACGTCACCTTCGCGGTGTGCAGCGCCAACGGCCGGGTCCTGGCGGCGGTCGACCTCGACACCGACCGCGGCAACTCCCGCCGCGTGATGCAGATCAAGCAGTCGGTGCTCGGCGCCTGCCGGGTGCGCTACCTGCGCTGCCCGGTGGATCACCTGCCCTCGGTGGCCGAGCTGCAGCTGCTCGTGCCGCAGTCAGGGTCGACGCCAAGGGCGCCACAGGCGGTGCCGGCTTCGACGCCGACGCTCGACCAGGCGCGCGACTCCCTGGCCAGCACGGTCGCGACCCGGCGCGCGGCGCGCACCGCGCTGTGGCAGGACTCGACCCTGTTCCAGGATTCCTTCTTCGCGCCGGACACCCGCGTGGACGGCTTTTCCGGCAGCGAGTTCGGCAGCCTGGCCGGTCCGCGCACGGTTCCGGGCCCGGCGCGCGGCAGCGACGACGCGGGTGACGACATCGCCGGCGTGGTGGTCGACAACCCGCAGCCCTCGACACCCACGCGCTTCTGAGCCTGGCGCCGCGTAGGATGCGGGATGCCCGCGCCCGACACTGCGCCCTCCGTCACCCCGTTCGCTGCCCTGCTGCCCGAGACCGTGCTCGACGCGCTCGATGCCGTCGGCCTGCGCGGCGACGGCCGGCTGATCCAGCTGAACTCCTATGAGAACCGGGTCTTCCAGGTCTTCCTGGAAGATGGCCGCGTGGTGGTGGCCAAGTTCTACCGCCCGGGTCGCTGGAGCGACGAGCAGATCCTGGAGGAGCACGCCTTCGCGGCCGAGCTGGCCGCGCAGGAGATCCCGCTCGCCGCGCCCTGGCCGCTGCAGGTGGATACGACATCGCTGCACGCCGACCGCCTGACTCCCTGCGGCCCCACGCTGTCGAGCTTCGCCACGCCCGACGGGCCGTACCGCTTTGCCGTGGCCGAGCGCCGTGCCGGGCGCGCGCCCGAAACCGAGAGCCTGGAGGTGCTGGAATGGATCGGCCGCTTCCTCGGCCGGCTTCATGCCGTCGGCGCGGTGCGGCCGTTCGAACACCGCCTGACCCTGGACGTGGCCGGCTTCGGCCACGGTGCACGCGACGCGCTGCTGGCGATGGACTGCATTCCGCCGGATGCGCTGCCGGCGTGGGAGCGCACCAGTGCCGACGCGCTCGCGGCCGCGCAGCGGGCCTTCGACACCCTGCCCGAGCTGCGGCGCCTGCGCCTGCACGGCGACTGCCACCTCGGCAACATCCTCTGGACCGAGGCCGGTCCACACTTCGTCGATCTCGACGATGCGATGAACGGCCCCGCGGTGCAGGACCTGTGGATGCTGCTCGCCGGCGCGCGCACCGAGCGCACGCGCCAGCTCGCCGCCATCCTCGACGGCTACGAGCAGTTCATGGACTTCGACTGGCGCGAGTTGCGCCTGATCGAGCCGCTGCGCACGCTGCGCATGATCCACCACAGCGCCTGGATCGCCCGGCGCTGGGCCGACCCGGCCTTCCCGATCGCCTTCCCCTGGTTCGAGAGCCCGGCCTACTGGAACGAGCAGACCACGCGCTTGCGCGAGCAGCTCGAGGCGATGGCGGAGCCGCCGCTCGGCAGCCCCGCCGATTGAGGACCGACGTTCAGGACGTCAGCAGCGCATTGACCCGCCGCACATAGGCCGCCGGGT
Organism: Piscinibacter defluvii; assembly: GCF_004011805.1. Classification (GTDB taxonomy): domain Bacteria; phylum Pseudomonadota; class Gammaproteobacteria; order Burkholderiales; family Burkholderiaceae_C; genus Piscinibacter; species Piscinibacter defluvii. Next base: position 43,739 of record NZ_ML137199.1, on the reverse strand, counting down.
CCTCGAGCTGGCCGCCTTCGGCCAGCAGCGCCTGGTCGAACAGGATGTGCGCCAGGTCGTCGAACTGCGCGCTGCCGTCCAGGCGCTTGACCAGCGCGTGCTCGGCGTTCACCTCGAGGATGGGCTTGCCCTTGGGTGCATCCTGCCCGGCCTGCTTGAGCAGGCGCGCGAGGTGGCCGCTGATGTCGCCCTCGTCGACCACCAGACAGGCCGGGGAGTCGACCAGGCGCGTGGTCACGCGCACGTCCTTGGCGCGGTCCTTCAGCGTTTCCTTCAGCTTCTCGAGCAGCGGCTTGAAGGCCTCGGCGGCTTCCTCGGTCTTTTTCTTCTCTTCCTCGTCCTGCAGCTTGCCGAGATCGACCGCGCCCTTGGCCACGCTCTGCAGCGGCTTGCCGTCGAACTCGAACAGGTGCGCCAGCATCCATTCGTCGACCCGGTCGGTCAGCAGCAGCACCTCGATGCCCTTCTTGCGGAAGATCTCGAGCTGCGGGCTGCTCTTGGCCGCGGCCAGCGTGTCGGCGGTGATGTAGTAGATCGCCTCCTGGCCTTCCTTCATGCGCTTGACGTACTCGCTCAGCGACACGCCCTCGTCGGCCTGCGTCGAGGCGAAGCGCAGCAGCTTGGCGAGGCGCTCCTGGTTCGCGTGGTCCTCGCCGACGCCTTCCTTCAGCACCGCGCCGAAGTCCTTCCAGAACCTGGCGTACTTCTCGCGCTCGGCGCTGTCCTCGCTGTCGGCCAGGCTCTCGAGCATCGAGAGCACGCGCTTGGTCGAGCCCTCGCGGATCGCCTTCACGTCACGACTTTCCTGCAGCAGCTCGCGGCTCACGTTCAGCGGCAGGTCGGCCGAGTCGATCACACCCTTGACGAAGCGCAGGTACACCGGCATCAGCGCCTCGGCGTCGTCCATGATGAAGACGCGCTTGACGTACAGCTTCACGCCGCCGCGCTTGTCGCGGTTCCACAGGTCGAACGGTGCCTTGGCCGGGATGTAGAGCAGCTGGGTGTACTCGCTGCGCCCTTCGACGCGGTTGTGCGTGTAGGCGAGCGGCGCCTCGGTGTCGTAGGAGATCTGCTTGTAGAACTCCTCGTACTGTTCCTTGGTGATGTCGTTCTTCGCGCGGGTCCACAGCGCCGAGGCCTTGTTGACCGGTGCCCACTCGTCGGTGAGCTTCTGCTTGCCGGCCTCGCTGTCCCACTCCTCCTTGCGCATCAGGATGGGCAGCGAGATGTGGTCGGAGTACTTGCCGATGATCGAGCGCAGCTTCCAGGCGGCGAGGAACTCGTCCTCGCCCTCGCGCAGGTGCAGCGTCACGCTGGTGCCGCGCTCGGGCCGGGTGATGGTCTCGACCTCGAAATCGCCCGCGCCTTCGCTCGTCCAGCGCACGCCCTCCTCCGGCTTCAGGCCGGCGCGGCGCGATTCGACCGTGATGCGGTCGGCCACGATGAAGCCGCTGTAGAAGCCCACGCCGAACTGGCCGATCAGGTTGGCATCCTTCTTCTGGTCGCCCTCGAGCTTGGCCATGAACTCGCGCGTGCCGCTCTTGGCGATGGTGCCGAGGTTGGCCACCGCCTCGCTTTCCGACAGCCCGATGCCGTTGTCGGTGATCGTGATCGTCTTCGCCTCGGCGTCGAAGGCGACGCGCACCTCGAGGTTGGGCGCATCCTCGTACAGCGCGGCGTTGTTCAGCGCCTCGAAGCGCAGCTTGTCGCAGGCATCCGACGCGTTGGAGATCAGCTCGCGCAGGAAGATCTCCTTGTTGGAGTACAGCGAGTGCGTGACGAGGTGCAGGATCTGCTTGACCTCGGCCTGGAAGGAGAGGGTCTGTTTGCTCATGGTCTGGGAATGCGTTGCCCGCCGGTCCACCCGCCGGCGGTCCGGAGTATGGGGGCACCGCCCGGGCTTTCAAGGCCCGGACGGTCGGCACCCTCAACTCACTCCAGCACCCAGACGACCGCGCTGCGCGGCGGCACGGTGAAGGCGCCGCTGGCCGCCTCGTAGCGGGCGTCGTTGGCGGCGCGCCGGTCGGCGGCACCCGGCGCCAGGTGCACCGGGTGCAGCGCCCAGGCCTTGCCCTTGTCGGCATCGATCGTGACCGTCTGCGCCACCTTGTCGACGTTGACGAGGTAGAGCAGTTCGCGGAACCGCGCACCCGGGTAGCCGTGGCCGTCCAGGTGGCCGGCCAGCACCGTCGGCACCTGCGCCGAGCCGGTGTTGCGGAAGGCCAGGCGCGTCTTCACGTCCTCGGCCGTGCGCAGCCGGAACAGCGTCGAGCTGGCGCGGATCGCGAGCAGGTCGCGCAACGCGTCGCGGGTCCAGGCGATGTTCTCCGGCGCCGGCTTCAGGTCCGGGTTCGCCAGCCGCGGCTTGATCAGGTACCAGTTGTCGCCGTTGTCGCCCTGCGGCGGCACGCCGGTGCCGAAGTAGTTGTCCTGGACGCTCCAGTCCAGCCGGTTGAACCAGTCGCCCGAGTTGTAGCTGTTGCGGTCCATCGACTTGCTGCGCAGCGTGTCGATGCCAGCGTGGTAGTACGCAATGCCCTGGCTGAAGGCGTTGATCGCCGCCCCCAGCATCTGCGCGCGCGCCCGGTCCTCCCGGCTCGTGGCCAGCGGCAGCTTGTAGGCGTTGATGTCGAACAGCGTCTGGTTGTCGTGGTTCTCGACGTAGTTCACCACCTCGGCGGGGCTCGTCACATAACCCGCCGGCTGGCCGTTGTAGTCGAGCGTCTCGAGGCGGCGCTGCTCGTCCCAGTGCGTGGTCAGCACGTAGTCGCGGATCGAGCCGGCCAGGCCCACCTTGATCAGGTCGGCCGACCACATCAGGTCGTTCCTGCTCTTGCCGGCGCCACTGCCGTTGTCGTCGTACCAGAGGCCGTTGATGTAGCCCTGGTTGCGCACCAGGCTGTCGCCGCCGTCGAACGGACCGCCGCCGCGCACGTGGTCGCGCGCGCGGTCGCTGAAGGTGGCGATGCCCGAGCCGTTGAGCGAGAGCTGCGAGGCCTGCACGAAACGTGCGCCGTTGGCCACCTCGCCGAAGTTCCAGCCCTCGCCGATCAGCTGCACCGGGCGGCCGGCGGCCTTGTCGACCGTCTTCTTCAGCTGCTCCATCACCGCGCGCGGCTGGTGCGCCATCAGGTCGAAGCGGAACGAGTCGATGCGGTACTGCGTCGCCCAGGTCTTGGCCGAGTCGATCATCAGCTTGCCCATCATCAGGTGCTCGGTCGCGGTGTTCTCGCAGCAGGTCGAGCGCTCGACGTTGCCGCTCGCATCGAGCCGGTGGTAGTAGCCCGGCACGATGCGGTCGAGCACCGACTTGTCGTTCTGCCCCGAGGCCGAGGTGTGGTTGTAGACCACGTCCATGCCGACGCGCAGCCCGGCGCGGTGCAGCGCCATCACCATCTGGCGGAACTCGACGATGCGCTTAGCGCCATCGGCCGCGTCGCTCGCATAGCTGCCCTCCGGCACGGTGTAGTGGTACGGGTCGTAGCCCCAGTTGAAGCAGTCCGCATCGCGTACCGCGTTCACCGCGGCCTGCTGCGTCTCGGCATCGGGCGCATCGTTCGGGATCGCCGGGGTCACGCAGCCCTTCTCGGGCACCGAGGCGATGTCGAACACCGGCAGCAGGTGCACGTCGGTCAGCCCGGCCTGCGCGAGCCCATGCAGGTGGCGCATGCCGTTCGAGCTGCCGTAGGTGAACGCGCGGTACTTGCCGCGGTCGGCGATCGGCACCGTCGGGTCGTTGATCGAGAAGTCGCGCACGTGCAGCTCGTAGATCGACATGTCGGTCTGCGCCGGGATGCGCGGGGCGCGGTGCTGGTCCCAGCCCCAGGGCTTGAGCGCGCGATCGTCCAGGTCGGCGATCCAGCTGCGGGCGGAGTCGGTCGTGAGGCCGATCGAGTACGGGTCGGTGACGAGGTTGCGCACGAGGCCGGTGCCGCGCACGAACACCTGCACGGCATAGCGGTAGTACCCCCCTTCGACATGCGGCCGTTGCGCGCTCCAGATGCCGGTGTCGGGGTTGAACCGCATCGGCTCGATCGCACGCGCCGGGCCGTCGCCGCTGCCGTACAGGCACAGCTGCACCTTCTGCGCGGTCGGCGCCCAGAGCTTGAAGTGGGCCGAGCGGCCGTGCAGCTCGACGCCCAGGTCGTCTTCGCGCGCGGCGCGGGCGAACGCGGCATCGAGCGCACCGGGCAGCTGCGCGGTAGTGGCGTTCTGCACCCTGCCCTGCGCGTCTTCCTGCACCAGCACCAGCTGGCTGGCGATCAGGCTGCGCGCGAGGCGTTGCGCGTCGCGCCGCGAGACCGCGAGCACCACGCCGGGGGCGACGAACTTGAAGCGTGTCGCCACCTCGGCCGGCACGCCGGCGGTGTCGACCGACAAGGCGATCGCCCCGTCCGCGCCGCTCACCGCCGCATCCCGCGCCGCCACGATCTGGCCGCGCGCCGAGTGGTAGAGCTTGAAGCTGCCGCCCGCATCCACCTTCGGCCACTGCAGCAGCCGATCGGTCAGCCAGTAGGCGCGTGCGTCGGTGGTCGACACCTGGCGCAGGTCGGGCTCGCGGTAGAACACCTGCGGCGTCTCCTGCACCAGCCAGATGTCCGCGACGCCGTTGACCGCCGCGAGGTTGGCGTAGGCCACGCGGATGTTGTCGCTCCAGCCGTCCTTGTTGCCGCTGCCGCCGTTCGGGTTGTCCGGCGTGCCGTGGATGATGAACTCGACGGACGTGCGCGAGGCGTCATCCTTCGGGTTCAGCACCGGCAGCTCGAACACGATCTCGTTCGCGCTCGTGGCCGCGTAACCCGGCATCGAGGCGAAGCGCACCGGGTTCTCCCACACGTTCAGCGTCAGGCCCGGCAGGCGCGCCGCATCGATGCGGCTGGTGTCCCACAGGTGCAGGCCCCAGGGCTCGAAGTTCGCGTCGAAGCGGCGGTAGTGCACGCGCAGCGTGTTCAGGTCGAGCGAGGCGAGCGCGTCCGGGTTGGTGCGATAGACCGTGCCCTCGCCGGACTTGAGCCAGAGCTCGTCGCCGTCGGCGAACTTCCAGATCCGGTCCAGGCCCGGCGGGTCGCCGTCGGCGCTCGGCTTGTGCACGATGAAGCCGAAGCCCGCGGCATCGCTGCGGAACACACTCGCGTCGATCAGCCAGTAGGCGCCGTAGGCGTCCGTGCCGGCCTGCGGCAGCGGGTTGGGCCAGCTGACGTTGGGGTAGTCGGCGATGTAGGCGTTGGCGGCATTCACCTGCCAGACATGCAGGCCGAAGTCGGCGTAGTTGCCGTCGGCGCGCTGGTAGTGCACCTTGACCTGGCCGCTGGGCGCCGGCGTGGGCGGCGCGGGCACGGCGGCCAGCACGGTGGAGAGATTGGCCGCGTTGCACACCGCCAGGTCGTCGCCCCGCCCGGCATGCTGTGCCGTGGCGCGCTCGTCGAGCGCGGTCGCGCCGCCCTCATCGCCGCCACCGCATCCGGCCAGCAGGGCCAGCAGCAGCACCAGTCCGAAACGCCAACTCGTCGCGATGCCCATGGCTGCCTCCTGGCCCGCCGGAGGCGGCGGGGAACGCATGGTATTGAAGTCAAACTACAGGCCAGAACCCGTGCTTACCCTAGCGATCGGGGTGTCATGCCAATGTAGTCGAGCGTAGTTCAGGGTAATTCGACTACACACCCCGGCGCGGCACCGCTAGAGTCGCGCGCCATGATGTCGACACCCCCGCTGCGCCGCCTGGCACTGACCCTCCTGCTTCTCGCGCTCGCCGCCTGCGGCGGCGGTGGCGGAGGCGGCGAGACCGGCCCGCTGCCGGAGGTCGACACCCGCGCCGTCGCACAGGACGACCCCGGCAGCACGCTGCCGGCCAACTGGCGCGAGGGCCCGTTCGCCGAGATCTTCGTGCGCGCCTACCAGGACAGCGACGGCGACGGCATCGGCGACCTGCAGGGCCTGATCTCGCGGCTCGACTACCTGCAGGACCTGGGCGTCACCGGCCTGTGGCTGATGCCCGTCACCGCGAGCCAGGACGCCGACCACGGCTATGCGGTCAGCGACTACCGCCGCATCGAGCGCGACTACGGCAGCCTGGCCGATTTCGACGCCCTGGTCGCCGCGGCGCATGCCCGCGGCCTCGGCGTGGTGATCGACTACGTGATGAACCACAGCGCAGCCCGGCACCCGGCCTTCGTCAACTCGAAGGCCGGCAGCGGCAACCCGTTCCGCGACTGGTACGTCTGGCAGTCCGGTCGCCCTTCGGGCTGGAACGTGTTCGGCGGCGACCCGTGGCGCAACGGCGGCAGCGGCTGGTACTACGGCGCGTTCTGGGACCAGATGCCCGACTTCAACCTGCGCAACGCCTCGGTCGTCGAGTGGCACCACGACAACCTGCGCTTCTGGCTCAACCGCGGCGTGGACGGCTTCCGCTTCGACGCGGTGGGCAACCTGGTCGAGAACGGCCCGAACGCCTGGGAGAGCCAGCCGCAGAACTACACGCTGATGCGCGACGTGCGCCAGCTCGTGGGCGGCTACGCGCAGCGCTTCGTGGTGTGCGAGTCGCCCGCCAACCCGGTGCCGTTCGCCGACGCCTGCGGCAGCGCGTTTGCGTTCGGGCACCACGGCAACCTGGCCGCCGCCGCCAAGGGCGACACGGCCGCGATCCGGGCGGTGGCCGACTACTTCGAGACCGCGCCGCTGACGATGTCGACCATGCTGTCCAACCACGACACGTTCGCCGGCCAGCGCGCGTGGGACCAGTTCGGCGGCGACCCGGCCCCGTACCGCCTGGCCGCCGCGACGCTGCTGCTGATGCCCGGCACGCCGTTCATCTACTACGGCGAGGAGATCGGCATGGCCGGCGCCGCCGCCCTGACCGGCGACCCCAAGCTGCGCACGCCGATGAGCTGGACGGCCACGCCGGCCGGCTTCACCAGCGGCACGCCGTTTCGCGCCGTCTCGGCCAACATCGCGTCGCAGAACGTCGCGGCGCAGCTGGCCGATCCGAACTCGCTGCTGGCCTGGTACCGGGCCATGATCGCGCTGCGCCGCGCCAACCCGTCGCTGAGCGGCGGCAGCTACGAAGCGGCCGTGGTCAACGGCTCGCTGCTGCACTTCCAGCGCGCGGTGGCCGGCGAACGAAGCCTGGTGCTGATCAACTACGGGCGCGGCAACGCGAGCGCCACGGTCGACGGCCTGCCGGCCAGCAGCACGCTGAGCAACGCCTTCCCGCCCAGCGGCACCGACCTCGCCACCGACGCCGGCGGCAGCGTGACGGTGACGGTGCCGGCACAGTCGGTGCGCGTGCTGGTGCTGCGCAGCTGAGGCGGCGCGGGCTGCCGGGCGCCGCTGTCAAACGGGGCCCCGATTGCCCCGGCGCGGCGCGCGGATTCGGCGCGCCATGCGGGCAGCGATGGTACGGTTCGCGCCGTCGTCACTGCCCGGGAGAGTCGCATGCCCCGCCTGAACGTCAACGGCCAATCGCGCGAGGTCGACGCCGAGCCCGACACCCCGCTGCTGTGGGTGCTGCGCGAGCAGCTCGGCCTGACCGGCACCAAGTACGGCTGCGGCATCGCACAGTGCGGGGCCTGCACCGTGCACGTCGACGGCGTGGCCACGCGCTCCTGCGTGCGACCGCTGTCCACGCTGACGGGCCAGGAGAAGATCGTCACCATCGAGGGCCTGTCGAGCGACGGCCGCCACCCGCTGCAGCGCGCCTGGCAGCAGCTCGACGTGCCGCAATGCGGCTTCTGCCAGTGCGGCATGCTGATGACCGCGGCCGCGCTGCTGAAGGACAAGCCGCGCCCCACCGATGCCGACATCGACGCCGCGATGAGCAACATCTGCCGCTGCGGCACCTACAACCGCGTGCGTGCCGCGATCAAGCTCGTGGCCGCGCAGCAGGCCTGAGGAGCGTGCCATGAGCGACACGAACCTGCTCTCGCGCCGCGGCTTCCTGGGCGGCGCGGCCGCCGTGACCGGCAGCCTGGTGGTCGGCTTCCCGGTGCCGGCGGCGCAGCCCGCCGCCGAGGTGCCGGCCGTGCCCGAGATCAACGCCTGGGTCGTGGTGCAGCCCGACGAGCGTGTGATCGTGCGCATCGCGCGCTCCGAGATGGGCCAGGGCTCGCTGACCGGCCTGGCCCAGCTGGTGGCCGAAGAGCTCGACTGCGACTGGAGCAAGGTCAGCACCGAGTACCCCACACCGGGCCAGAACCTGGCGCGCAACCGCGTCTGGGGCAGCTTCTCCACCGGCGGCAGCCGCGGCATCCGCGATTCGCACGAGTATGTGCGCAAGGGCGGCGCCACCGCCCGCGCGATGCTCGTGCAGGCGGCGGCCGAGCAGTGGAAGGTGCCGGCCAGCGAGTGCCGCACCGCCGCTGGCGTGATCACGCACGGCCCGTCGGGCCGGCGCACCACCTACGGCGCGGTGGCGCCGGCGGCCGCGCGCCTCAAGCCGCCGGCCGACGTGGCGCTGAAGGACCCGAAGGCCTGGACGATCGCCGGCAAGCCGCTGCCGCGCCTGGACACGCACGAGAAGCTGACCGGCGCGCAGGTCTACGGCATGGACCTGAAGCTGCCCGGCATGCTGAACGCGGCGATCCGCGCCTGCCCGGTGTTCGGCGGCAAGCTGAAGTCCTTCGACGCCGCGGCGATCGCGAAGCGGCCGGGCGTGAAGAAGGTGGTGCGCGTGGGCGACAACGCGGTCGCGGTGGTGGCCGACACCTGGTGGCGCGCCAAGACCGCGCTCGACGCCCTGCCGATCGAGTGGGACGAGGGCCCGCATGCGCAGGCCAGCAGCAGCGCCTTCGCCGCCACGCTGAAGGCCGGGCTGGACGCAAGCGACGCGGTGGTGGGCCACAGCGCGGGCGACGCGAAGGCCGCGCTGGCCGCCGCGGCACGGCGCATCGAGGCGGTGTACTCGTACCCGCACCAGAACCACGCGACCATGGAGACCATGAACGCGACGGCACGCTGGACGCCCGAGCGTTGCGAGGTCTGGACGCCGACGCAGAACGGCGAGGCCGCGCTGGCCGCCGCGGCCGAGGCCTCGGGCCTCAAGCCGGCGCAGTGCGAGGTCTACAAGCTGCACCTGGGCGGCGGCTTCGGCCGGCGCGGCGCGGTGCACGACTGGGTGCGCCAGGCGGTGGCGATCGCCAAGGAGCTGCCGGGCACGCCGGTCAAGCTGATCTGGTCGCGCGAGGAGGACATGGTCCAGGGCCGCTACCACCCGGTGACGATGTGCAAGCTCAGCGCCGGGCTGGATGCGCAGGGCCGGCTGACCGCGCTGCACATGCGCATCTCGGGCCAGTCCATCCTCGCGGGCATCTTTCCGCAGAACATCAAGGACGGCAAGGACCCGGTGGTGTTCCAGGGCCTGAACGCCCCCGGCCCCGAGGCCTCGCTCGGCTACACGGTGCCGAACCTGCTGGTCGACCACGCGATGCGCAACCCGCACGTGCCGCCGGGCTTCTGGCGCGGCGTGAACCTGAACCAGAACACGCTGTACCTGGAGTGCTTCCTCGACGAGGTGGCGCACGCCACGAAGCAGGATCCGCTGGCGCTGCGCCGCAGCCTGATGGCCGAGCACCCGAAGCACCTGGCGGTGCTCGAGGCGGTGGCCAGGAAGGTCGGCTGGGACCAGCCGGCGCCCGCCGGCGTGTTCCGCGGCCTGGCGCAGACCATGGGCTTCGGCAGCTACGTGGCCGCCTGCGCCGAGGTGTCGGTCGCCGCCGACGGCACGCTGAAGATCCACCGCATCGTTGCCGCCACCGACTGCGGCCACGCCGTCAACCCGCAGCAGATCGAGGCCCAGGTCGAGGGCTCGTTCGCCTACGGGCTGTCGGCCGCGCTGTGGGGCGAGTGCACGGTCGAAAAGGGCCGCATCGTGCAGACCAACTTCGACAGCTACCCGGTGATGCGCATGGACACCATGCCCAAGGTCGAGACGATCGTGATGCCCAGCGGCGGCTTCTGGGGCGGTGTCGGCGAGCCGACCATCGCGGTGGCCGCGCCGGCGGTGCTCAACGCGATCTTCGCGGCCACCGGCAAGCGCATCCGCGACCTGCCGCTCAGGCACCACAGCCTGAAGCGCGCGTGAAGCCGGCGCTGCTGGCCGGCGCCCTGCTCGGCGCCGGCGCCGCCGCAGCCGCGCCGCCGGCCTGGGAGGGCGACACCATTGCCGCGCCGCTCACCGCCACGCCGGGCGACGCGGCCCGCGGCCGCGCGCTGGTGGCCGAGCGCCGCACCAGCCTGTGCCTGCTGTGCCACCCGGCGCCGATCCCCGGGCAGCAGGCCGGCAACCTGGCGCCCGACCTTGCCGGCGCCGGTGCGCGCTGGAACGCCGCGCAGCTGCGCGCGCGCATCGTCGACGCGCGGCGCCTGAACCCGGCCACGACCATGCCGCCGTTCCACGCCACCGATGCGCTGCAGCGCGTGGGCAGCACCTGGCAGGGCCGTCCGGTGCTCGACGCGCAGCAGGTCGAGGACATCGTGGCCTGGCTGCAGACACTGCGATGAGCTTGCCACGACGCCACCTGCTGGTCGCCGCCGGCGCCGCCGTGTGGCTGCGCCCGGCGCACGCGACGCCGCTGGAGATGGAGCTGGCGATCGCCGCCTTCACCGGCGGCGCGCCGCTGCGCGAGGGCCGCGTGACGCTGGAGATCGCGCCGCTGGTGGAAAACGGCAACGCGGTGCCGGTCGGGCTCGGGGTGGACGAGGCGCCCGCCCCCGGCGCGGTGCGCGCGCTGGCGCTGTTCACGTCCGGCAACCCGCAGCCCGGCGTGATCGTCGCGCGCTTCGGCCCGCGCAGCGGCCGCGCCCGGCTCGACACGCGCATGCGCCTGGCCAGCTCGCAGACCGTGGTCGCGCTGGCGCAGTTCGCCGACGGCAGCTGCTGGCGCCGCAGCGCCGAGGTGGTGGTGACGCTGGCCGCCTGCGTGGAGTCGTGATGTCGACCACCCGCGCGATCGTCACGCTGCCGCCGCCGGCGCGTCCGGGCGACGTGGTCGAACTGCGCGTGCTGGTCAGCCACCCGATGGAAACCGGCTACCGGCGCGACGCCGACGGGCGCATGCTGCCGCGCGACCTGATCCGGCGCTTCCGCTGCCGCTGCGACGGCGAGACCGTGATCGAGGCCGAGCTGCACGCGGCCGTGGCCGCCAACCCCTACCTGGCCTTCTGGCTGCAGGTGGGCGACGGCCCCGGCCGGCTGGAGTTCGAGTGGGAGGGCGACAACGGCTTCGCCCACCGCGAGACGCGCACGCTCAGCCGGCGCTGAGCAGCGCGGCCGCCTCCGCCTGCGGCAGCCACAGCACGACCTCGGTGCCCTCCCCGGCGGTGCTGCGGATGTCGACCCGCCCGCCCTGCAGCTCGGTGATCTCCTTCACCAGGCTCATGCCCAGGCCGGTGCCGGGGATGTTGCCGGACGGGTCGGCGCGGTAGAAGCGCTCGAACACCCGCGCCAGCTGCTCCGGCGTCATGCCGATGCCGTGGTCGCGCACGCGCAGGCCGACCGCCGGCCGGCCGTGCACCTCGCCGGCGACGGTGGCGAGCTCCACCGCGCCGCCGCCGGGCGAGTACTTGAACGCGTTGGACAGCACGTTCGTGATGGCGCGGTGGGTCTTCTCCGGGTCCACCATCACCGCCGTGTCGGCATGCCCCAGGCGCAGCTGCAGGCGCTGCGCGCCGCCCTGCGCCGCGAACGCCGCGGACGCCTCGTCGACCAGCGCGCCGAGCCGGCACGGCTCGCACTTCAGGTCCTTGCCCTGGCGCGCCTCGATGCGGGCCAGGTCGAGCAGCTCGTTGACCATGTTGATCAGCAGCGAGCTCTGGCGGTGGATGGTCTCCAGCATGTCGCGCCGCCGCGCGTCGGGCACCTGGCGGTGCAGCAGCAGCTCGGTGAAGCCGTAGACGCTGACCATCGGTGTGCGCAGCTCGTGCGCGGCGGTGGTCAGGAACTCGCTCTTCATGCGGTCGACCTCGGTCTCGCGCGTGATGTCGCGGAAGAACAGGATCGTCTCGCCATCGTGCTGGCGACGCACCACGCGCGCAAGCACGCGGCGCTGCGGCAGGGTCAGCACCAGCGTGTCGGGCACGGTGTCGTTGTCGTCCTCGTCGAGCACCTGCTGCACGCTGCGCGGCGGCTGGGCCGGGTCGCACAGGCGCTCGAAGCGGCGGTCGAAGTCCTGCAGCGTCAGCGCCTCGTCCCCGCGGTCGGGCTCCCAGCCGGTCATCGCCACGAAGGCGCGGTTGGCATAGACCAGCGTGCCGCTGCGGTCGAGCACGACGAAGCCGTCCGGGCTCAGGTCGAACACCGCGTTCAGCCGGGCGCTGCGCTCGGCGATCGCCAGCCGGGTGCGCTCGCGCTCGGTCACGTCGTTGAGCACGCCCACGTAGTGGCGCACGCTGCCGTCGGCCTCGGACACCGGCGCGATCGCCAGCTCGTTGAAGAACAGCGAGCCGTCCTTGCGGTAGTTGCGCAGCACCACGGAGCAGCTCTCGCGCCGCGCGACGGCCGCGCGCAGCTGCGCGATCTGCGGCTGCTCGCGGTCGGCGCGCTGCAGGAAGTCGCAGTTGCGGCCGATCGCCTCGTGCGGCGCGTAGCCGGTGATGCGCTCGAAGGCCGCGTTGGCATAGAAGACCGGCTGGCCGGGCATGTTCAGGTCCGAGATCACGATGCCGTTGGTGGTGCACTCCAGCGCGCGGCCGTACAGGTTGAGCATCGACAGGCCCATGCGTTGCTCGGTGATGTCGCGGATCACGCAGGTGAAGCGCATGCCGCCCGGGCGCTCGATGCGCGCCAGCGACACGTCGGCCGGGAACTCGGTGCCGTCGTGGCGCCGCGCCAGGGTCTCGAAGCGCGCCAGCTGCGTGCCGCTGGCGCGCATGTACAGCCCGCCGTCGGCGCGCCGGCGCGCCTCCGCGGCGTCGATGCCGGGCAGCAGCTGCTCCAGCGCGAGGCCGGCGAACTGGTCGGGCGCGAGTCCGAACACGCTGGTGGCCGCCGGGCTGGCGAAGTCGACATGGGCCTGCGCGTTCAGGCCGATCACCGCGTCGGGCACCGCGTCCAGCACGGCGTGGGTGCGCTCCTCGGTGGCGCGGATCGCCTCGAACTGCGCATGCATCGCGGTCGACGCGTGGTTCAGCGCCTCGCTCAGGTCGGCCAGCTCCTGGCTGCGCGGGGTGATGTCCAGCGTCGCCCCGCGCGCCCGGTGCATGGTGCGCGAGAAGGCCGCCAGGCGCCGCAGCGGCGCCAGCGCGCCATGCAGCAGCAGGTGGGCCGCGACGATGGTCAGCAGCGAGACCATCGCGATCGCCGCCACGCTGTCGTAGCGCAGGCGCTCGAGCAGCGACTGGGCCGGAGCGACCGCGTAGGTCACGCCGACGCTGCCGGCCCCGCCCGGCGCCCAGACCCGCATGGCCTCGATCGAGCCGATGCGCAGCCGCGCCGGCTCCGGCTCGCCGGGTTGCGGCAGGTGCACGTCGGCGGGCCGCCGCAGCACCCCGACGGCGCCGTGCGGCGCGACCTGCAGCGCGAGCTGCGGCTGCGCGGCGGCGTCGATGGTGTCGATGCGCAGCACGCCGGGCAGGCGTGCCAGCGGCAGCAGTGCGCGCTCCAGCGCCGCGGCGTCGTGCTGGGCCAGCGCGGGCCCGGCCTGGGCCGCCGCCGCCCGCGCGATGCCCTCGGCCCACTGCCGGCTCGCCGCCAGCGCGACGTCGTCGACGCGCCGGGTGGTCGCGCCGTACAGCGCCGCCATCGTCGCCAGGGTCACCAGCGAGAGCACCAGCAGCACCTGCGTGCCGAGGCGGCGCGGCCACCAGCGCGGCCGGCCGCCTCCGGATGCGTCAGGGCGGCCCATGGCTCAGGCGGCGATCAGCAGCCGCTCGATGGTCTCGATCAGCTGCAGCGGGCTGAAGGGCTTGACCAGGTACTCGTCCGCCCCCGCCAGCGCGCCGGCCTCGCGGTCGCGCGCCTGCCCGCGCGCGGTCAGCAGCACGACCTTCATGCGCGCCAGCGCCGGGTTGGACTTGATCGCCTTGCAGACCTGCAGGCCGTCGAGCTCGCCAGGCATCATCACGTCCAGCAGCACCAGGTCGGGTTGCACGGCCGAGGCCATGCGCAGCCCGAACGCGCCGTCGGCCGCCTCGTGGATCTCGTAGTCCTCGAACTCCAGCGTCATGCGGATCAGCTTGCGGATGTCGCTCTGGTCCTCGACGATCAGGATGCGCTTCATGGGGTCTCTCCGGTACGCGGGCGCTTCAGCCCTTGGCATTGGGTTCGCGGCGCTGCGTGCGCGCGCGGCTCATCAGGGCGGCCAGGTCGCGCGCGTACTGCTGCGCCTGGGCGATGTCGAGCTGCGCACCGTCCTCGCGCGCCGGGGCGCCGGTCGGCAGGTCGATCAGGAAGTTGCGCAGGCCGTCCTCGGTCTCCTCGCGCAACTGGCCGCCGTGCAGCGACACGATGTGCTGGCACAGCTTCAGGCTGATGTGCTCGCGCGCCGGCAGCGGCGCACCGCGACCCTTGCCGCCGCTGAACTCGACGGCGTCGGCGCTGCGCGGCGCGAACAGGCCGCTGTCGCGGAACACGACCACTGCGCGCGGCCCCATCTGGCGATGCTCGATGTCGATCGTCGCGCCGCGCGGCGCGGCGCGCACGGCCATCTCCAGGCACTCGGAGAAGACGCGCAGCAGCCACGACTCGCTGCCGTACAGCGTGGCCAGCTGCTCGGCCGGCGTCTGTGCGCGGAAGCGCACCTTGACCGAGCGCGCCACGGCAAGCGGCTCGACGCCCGCCCAGGCCTGCTGCAGCATCTGCCAGAGCTCGATGCGGTCGCTGGCCAGCAGCGCGGCGCTGCCCCACACCGAGGCCAGGTCGAGCAGCTTGTCGAGGGTGCGGGTGACGTCGTCCACCTTCTCGAGCAGCACGTCGTTGGCGGCCGCGTCACGCGCGCCCTCGAGCTGCAGCGCGCGGTGCAGCTCGGCCAGCGGGTCGCGCAGGTCGGAGCGGATCACCTGCATCAGGTTGTCGTAGGCGGTGCCGTGGTCGGTCACCGGATCGGGCGAGATCAGCACGAAGGCGTCGTCCGCCGTCAGCCCGGGGATCACGCGGCACTGCAGCTCGGCGGCCGCGTCGCCCGGCGCCGGCACCGCACCCACCGATCGGACCGCGCGCGGCACCCGGCCCGCCACCGCAGCGGCGACGGCACGCGTGAGGTCGGGGTCGTACAGCTTGCGCCCCGGCGCGAGCCCGGTGCGCTGGCTGGCGTCGCCGTTGGCGTAGCGCACCACGCCCTCGCGGCTGACCCACAGCAAGCCGGGCTTCAGGTTTTCCAGCAGTTCGGTGAGGGTGGCGTGCATTGAGTGATCTCCTGGAAGCGATTGGATCACTTTTATCATTTTACGGACAAGGCAATCCGTCACGCCGAGCCCGCCTGCGCGGGTTCAGACCATGTCGGCCGGCTGGGTGTCGGCGAAGCCGCGCAGCGGCAGGTGGATGTGGAACACGCTGCCGCCGCCGGCGGCGTTCTCGGCGCGGATGCGCCCGCCGTGGGCCGCGACGATCTTGCGGCAGATCGCCAGGCCGAGCCCGGTGCCGCCCGAGCCGTCCTTGGTCTGGCTGGACTGCACGAAGGCCTCGAAGATGCTCTCGAGCTCCGCCTCGGGGATGCCCGGGCCGCGGTCGCGCACCGCGATGTGCGCCTCGCCCTCGGGCGTGGCCTCGGCCAGCAGGTCGATCGCGTGGCCGCTGGCGCAGAACTTGATGGCGTTGGCCAGGATGTTGCGCACCGCCTGCTGGAAACGCAGCGGGTCGACCTTGGCCACCAGCGGCTGCTCGGCGAGCTGCGCCTGGATGCGCAGCTGGCGCGGCGCGAGCAGCGGGTCGAGCTCGCGGACCACCTCGCGCAGCAGCGCACGCAGGTCGGTGCGCTCGAGGTGGAAGGTGCCCACCGTGCTCTCGATCTTGGCCACGTCCAGCAGATCGTTGACCAGTGCCAGCATGCGCTGGCCCGAGGCGTGGATGTCGGTGAACATCGCCGCCAGCTTCTCGTGCGCGCGACCGCGCACCATGCCCAGCTCGGAGAAGCCGATGATGGACTGCAGCGGCGTGCGCAGCTCGTGGCTGATGTTGGCGATGAACTCGGACTTGGCGCGCGAGGCCTCCTCGGCCGCGTCGCGCGCCTCGCCGACCGCACGCTCGGCGCGGCGCAGCTCGGACACGTCCATGAAGGCCGACAGGATGCGGTTGGGCCGGCCGTCCTCGCCCGGCACCGCGATCTTGCTGACCAGCAGGTCGGCGCGGCTGCCGTCGTGCCGCAGGAAGCCGGCCTCGTAGCGCCGGCTGCCACCGAGTGCGAGCAGTTCGCGGTCGACCGCCTGGTGCCGCTCGGCGTCCTCGGCGGTCTGGAAGTCGCGCGCCGCGCGGCCCAGCACCTCGGCGCGGCGCCGGCCGGAGAACTGCTCCCAGGCCCGGTTGACGGTCAGGTAGCTCCCCTGCGCGTCCAGCAGCGCGATCGGGATCGGCACGATCTCCAGCAGCAGCTCGGTGAAGTCGAGCTGCGCCTGCAGGCGCTGCTGCGCGACCCAGCGCTCGGTGACGTCGACCGCGCTGCCGGCGAAGCCGGCCAGCACTCCGCCGGGCTCGCGCAGCGGCGTCACGCTGATGCCGTAGCGGCGCCCGCCCGGCGTGCCCTGGGCGTCGCGCAGGCGCGCCTGCACCGAACGCGGCGCCTGGCCGCCGTCGTCGGCAAACAGCTGTTGCAGCGCTGCCGCGTCGCCCGGCAGGGCCAGCGAGGCGAGCGTGCGGCCGAGCGGCTCGGCGGCGCCGTTCCAGCGTGCGTTCACGAAGGTCAGCCGGCCCTGCGCATCGGTGCGGAACAGCAGCTCCTGCACGCTGCCGACGATCAGGCTCAGCTCGCGCTCGCTGCGCACCACCTGGGCACGCGCCGCCTCGCGGCCGCGCAGGCTGCGCGCGGCCACGGTCGAGGCCAGCAGCACGAACAGCGCCACCACACCGGCGCCGCCCAGCAACCCGAACTCCTCGGCGCGCCGCCCGGCGATCACGTCGTGGCGCGCACGTTCGACCACCACCACCAGCGGCAGCCGGCGCGCCGCGCGGTAGGCGAACACCTGGTCGGCGCCACCCAGGCCGGCGCCGACGCCGTCGTCATGGTCGCGCCGGACGAGGCGCTCGCGCCACGCGGTGTGTGCGCTCGTCGGCCGGCCCGGCTCGGCCAGCCGCGCATCGGTGCTGGCCAGCACCTGGCCGTCGAAGGACAGCAGCATGCCGAGCGTCGCCGGCTCGTCGATGGCCACGCGCATGTGGCTGCCCCAGCCGTCGGCGTGCAGCAGCGCCAGCACCAGCAGCGGCCGGCCGTCGCGCCCGCTGGCACCCAGCAGCAGCGGCACGGAGCCGATGCCGGAGGGCACCGCGGCGGCCCCCTCGGCGAGGTCGCCGATGCTGCGCACGCCGAGGTAGGCGCCGAGCCGGTCGCGCCCGGGCGCCGGCCAGGGCCCCAGCCGGGCCGGATCGATGCGCTGGCCGACCTCGCGCGGCGCGCTGCTGTCGAGCACCCGGCCCTGTGCGTCGAGCACCGCGAGTGCCCGCAGCTGCGGCAGCGTCGCCAGTTCGACCGCGAAGCCGCTCGCGCCCGGTGCCCGCGGCTCGCCGGCGGCCAGCGCCGTGGCCACGGCGGAGAGCGCGAGCCGGGTCGACTCGATGCTGCGCGTGACCTGGTCCTCGAGCACGCGCGCGTGCAGCGCCTGGCGCGCACGCGCTTCGTCGACCTCGCGCTGGCGTTCGTGGCGCAGCTCGAAGCCGGCCACCGCCATCACCGTCATGGCCAGCGCGACGCCGGCGAGCTGCACCCAGCGGCTCAGGGCCAGGCTGGCGAACGCTGTGCGCTGCATCGGCGGGATCGATCAGCGCGCCACGATCGCACTCAGGCCGTGGCGGCGCGCCGCCGCGTCGAGCCGGCCGTCGCGCTGGATGCGCTGCACGAAGCCGTCCATCGTGGCCAGCCAGTCCTCGTCGCCCGGCCTGACGGCATAGGCGTAGGGCAGCGGATGGAACGGCGCCGGCGGCTCGATCAGCACGGCCCAGTCGGCGTTGTCGAGCAGGCGGCGGCTGTACGGGTAGTCGGTCATGAACACGTCGACCCGGCCGGCCTCGAGCTCGCGCTCGCGCGTGGCCGGCGGTCGCACCACCACCAGCGTGGCGCGCTTGAGCGCCGCGGCCATCACCGGCTCCATGAAGGTGCCGGCCTGCACCGCCACCTGCACGCCGGGCTGGTCGATGTCGGCCCAGCTGCGCACCACGCGGCTGCCCTTGGGCGCGATGGCGTAGACGTCGCTGCGCAGGTAGGGCCGCGTGAAGCGCAGCTGCTCCATGCGTTTCGGCAGCATGCCGACCGCGAACATCGCCACCTCGCAGCGGCCCTCCTTCAGGTCGGCGATCAGCGTCGCGAACGAGGAGTCGACATGCTCGATGCGCACGCCGAGGTCGCGCCCGAGTTCGGCCGACAGATCGATGTCGATGCCCGACAGGCGCCCGCTGCGCGGGTCGCGCAGGCTGACGCCGTAGTAGTCGGGCCAGATGCAGACGCGCAGCACGCCGCTGCCCTTGATGCGATCGAGCACCGGCCCGGCCGCGGCCGGCATCGGCAGGCCGAGCGCGGCCGCCAGCAGTGCCCACACGAGCCGGCGCATCACGGCTGCACCTGCTCGTTCATCTGC
Organism: Piscinibacter defluvii; assembly: GCF_004011805.1. Taxonomy (GTDB): domain Bacteria; phylum Pseudomonadota; class Gammaproteobacteria; order Burkholderiales; family Burkholderiaceae_C; genus Piscinibacter; species Piscinibacter defluvii. Next base: position 25,031 of record NZ_ML137199.1, on the reverse strand, counting down.
GCCAGCGCGTCCACGCCGCGCACCAGGTCGGCGAAGCTCGGCGCGGCCCGGTTGACCCGTTCGCGCAGCGCCACGTAGGTCGGCGCGTCGGCCAGGAACAGGTCGACCAGGCGCGGGTCGAACGCGCGGCCGCGCTGCTCGGCGAGCATCTGCAGCGCCCGCGCGTCGTCGAAGGCCCGGCGGTAGCAGCGGTCCATCGTGAGCGCGTCGAAGAAGTCGACCACCGCGACGATGCGGCCGGCCAGCGGGATCGCCTCGCCGGCCAGGCCGCTCGGGTAGCCGCTGCCGTCCCAGCGCTCGTGGTGCGCCAGCGCCACCTCGGCCGCCAGGCGGAACAGCGGGATGCGCGACTGGCCGAGGATCTCCGCGCCGATGCGCGGATGCTGGTTCATCACCGCGCGCTCGGACGCGTCGAGCGGCCCGGGCTTCTTCAGCACGCCGTCGGGCACGCCGATCTTGCCCACGTCGTGCATCGGCGCGGCGGTGCGCAGCATCGCGGCCCAGTCGGCCGGGCAGCCGGCGTCACGCGCCAGCGCCTCGGCCAGGAAGCCGATGCGCACGATGTGCACGCCGGTGTCGTCGTCGCGGTAGTCGGCCGCCAGCGCGAGGCGGAACAGCGCGTCGTGGTGGGCCCGCGCCACCTCGCGCAGCGCGTCGTTGCGTTCGCGGTACATGCGCCCGAGGTCGGCCACCAGGCGCTCCATCTGCGCCGCTGCCGCCGGCTCGAACGACAGCCCGCCCGAGTCCGGCATGGGCGGGGGCGGCGCGGTGACGGCGAAGGAGGAAGACAGGAACGGGCTCACGATCATTATTATCATCTTTGGGCGGCAATCGATCCCAAATCGGGGGCCCGCCGGGCGGCAACTCTTGGCAAAATCGCTCGGGATGAAACCCGACCGCCCCGCCATCGACACCGCCAGCGGCGACTTCAGCACCCTCGAGGTGGCGCGCATGCTCGGCATGGCCGTGCGTTCGGTGCAGCTGATGGTCGACCGCGGCGAGCTGTCCGCCTGGAAGACCCCCGGCGGCCACCGCCGGATCTCCGCCGAATCGGTGCAGCAGTGGCTGGACCGGCGCCATGCCGCTGCGCCGGCCGAACCCGCGCCCAGGCCGTCCGCTGCGGCCCCGGCGACGGTGCTGCTGATCGAGGACTCGAAGCATTACCAGAACCTGATCGGCCTGCTGCTGCGGCAGCAGTTCCCGGAGCTCGCCTTCGAGGTGGCCGACGACGGCATCTCCGGCCTGGCGATGGCCGGCCAGCTGCGCCCGCGCGTGCTGATCGTCGACATCCTGCTGCCAGGCATCGACGGCGCCACGCTGATCACGAGCCTGCGTTCGCACCGCCAGTTCGACGGCATCCAGCTGATCGTCGTCACCTCGCTGGACGAGGCCGACCGCGGCCCCTACCGCTTCGCGCTCGAAGGCGTGCCGGTGGTGCACAAGTCGCAGCTGGTCACCGAGCTGCCGCGCCGCCTGCGCGAGTGCCTGGCCGCCGCCGAGCAGGCCGGCTGACGGGGCGCACGGCGACGGCGATGGGCGCACGGGTCGTGCTCGTCGAGGACGATGCGTCGATCCGCCGCTTCGTCGCGCTGGCCCTGGAGGAGCTGCCGCTGACACTGGTGGAATGCGCCAGCCTGCAGGCGGGTCGCGCCGCGCTGGCCGAGCCCGCCGACCTGCTGGTCACCGACCTGATGCTGCCCGACGGCAACGGCATCGAGCTGCTCGCCGGGCCGCCGCCGCAGCCGCGCAGCATTGTCTTCAGCGCCGGGGTCAATGCGGCGCTGCGCGAGCGGCTGCAGGCGCTCGGTGTCTGGCGCATCCTCGACAAGCCGGTGTCCATCGGCGCGCTGCTCGAGGCGGTCGAATCGGCGCTCGGGGCCGCACCGGCCCCGGTGGCGCCGGCGGCCCCCGCCTCGGGCGACGCGGTGCAGCGCCACTTCGGTGGCGACGCCGCGCTGTTTGCCGCGTTCCGCGACCAGGCGGTGCAGCAGTTCGCCGCCGACCTGGCCGAGGGAGACCGCTGCGCCGCGGCGGCGGACCTGCCGGCCCTGCGGCGCCTGGCGCACAGCCTGAAGTCGGTGCTGCTGCTGCTCGGCGACGAGGTGGCGAGCGAGCAGGCCCGTCAGCTCGAACGCCGGGCTGCGGACGGCGATCCGGCCAGCGTGGCCGGCTGGGCCGGGCTGCGCCGCCTCCTGGCCGACTGGATGGCGCGATGACGCGCTGGCTGCCGGCGCTGATGCTGGCGGCCGGCTGCGCGCAGGCCCCGGCCCCCGCCCCGCCGGCGCGCCATTCCGGCTTCGACGACATGAGCCCGGCGCTGCAGGCGCTGCAGCGCGACGACGCCCAGAACCCCGGGCTGCTGTCGGTGCTGGAGGGTGCGGCGCTGTGGGACCAGCCGGCCGGGCCGCGGGGGCAGCGCTGCAGCGACTGCCATGGCGAGGCACCCCGGTCGATGCGCGGCGCGGCCACGCGCCATCCGCGCTTCGATGCGGCGAGCGGCCGGCCGGTATCCCTCGGCCAGCGCATCGCGGCCTGCCGCGTGCGCCAGGGCCTGCCGCGCCCCGGCCCGGAGGACGGCGACCGGCTCGCGCTCGAGGCCTACGTGGCGCACCAGTCGCGCGCCCTGCCGATCACGCCCGACCCGGACCCGCGCCTGGCCCCCTGGCGCGACCGCGGCCGCGTGCTGTACGGGCAACGCCTCGGCCAGCTCAACCTCGCCTGCACCCACTGCCACGACGGCCTGGCCGGCGGGCGGCTGGGCGGCAGCACGATCCCGCAGGGCCACCCGACCGGCTACCCGGTCTACCGGCTCGAATGGCAGGCGCTCGGCTCGCTGCAGCGGCGCCTGCGCGGCTGCCTGGCCGGCGTGCGCGCCGAGCCCTTCGCCCCGGACGCGCCGGAATGGGTCGAGCTCGAGCTGTACCTGATGCAGCGCGCCGCTGGCATGCCGCTGGAGACGCCGGCGGTGCGGCCGTAGCGTCTGTCTAGCGCTTGAGCACCTTGGGCACCGGATTCGGCCGCAGCCGGAATGCATCCGGCATGCCGGAGCCGAGCAGCGGGCGCAGGTAGAGGCGGAAAGCGTCGGTCACATCGGTGCCGGAGTCGCTGATGAACGCGTCGTCCATCGTGCGCGTCTTGCCGGCCACGGTGGCCAGCGGCACCAGCTCGTAGTCGGCCGAGTAGTAGCCGGTGCGCTTGATCGCCACCGAGCCGTCGCGGTCGCCCCACATCGCGTACTGCACCGCCTTCTCGCCCACCTCGCGCGCCTCGCGCTGGTCGACGTCGCTGACGCATCCGATGAAGCTGCGCTGCAGGTAGCCGAAGGTGTCGCCGCGCACGCGCTTGATGCCAAGCTTGGCCTTGATCTCCTCGCACAGCAGGTCGGCCAGCGCGCCGCTGCCCGACAGCTGCACGTTGCCGTGTGCGTCGTGCTCCAGGTCCTTGGCGAGCTGCGCGGCGATCGCCTGGCCGCTGGCATCGTGGATGCCTTCGGAGACGGCGATCACGCAACGGCCGAAGCGCTCGTAGGCGGCCTTCACGTCAGCCAGGAACTTCGGCAGCTCGAAGGTGCGCTCGGGCAGGTAGATCAGGTGCGGGCCGTCGTCCGGGAACTTCTTGCCCAGCGCCGAGGCCGCGGTCAGGAAGCCGGCGTGCCGCCCCATCACCACCGCGACGTAGACGCCGGGCAGCGCGGCGTTGTCGAGGTTCGCGCCCGCGAAGGCCTGCGCGACGAAGCGCGCCGCCGAGGGGAAGCCGGGCGTGTGGTCGTTGCCGACCAGGTCGTTGTCGATCGTCTTAGGGATGTGGATCGAGCGCAGCGGGTAGTTCGCCTTCTGCGCCTCCTCGCTGACGATGCGCACGGTGTCGGAGGAGTCGTTGCCGCCGATGTAGAAGAAGTGCCCGATCTCGTGCGCCTGCAGCACCTTGAAGATCTCCCGGCAGTACTTCAGGTCGGGCTTGTCGCGTGTCGAGCCCAGCGCCGAGGCGGGCGTGCCGGCCACCATCTCCAGGTTGTGGCTGGTCTCCTGCGTGAGGTCGACGAAGTCCTCGTTGACGATGCCGCGCACACCATGGCGCGCGCCGTACACCTGCCGGATCTCGCGGAAGCGCCGCGCCTCCAGCACCACGCCGACGAGCGATTGGTTGATCACTGCGGTCGGTCCGCCGCCTTGCGCGACGAGGATCTTGCCGGATGGCTGCATGCGGGCTCCTCCAAATGGTCCGGGCGGGGATCGTACCCCCGCCCGGGGCCCGCAGCGCGGCTCAGGCCGCCAGCCGCAGCGGCGCGCGGCGCGCGCCCTCGTAGGCCTGCAGTTCCTCGAGCGCGCGGCGGATGTCCTGCTCGTCGCCGTCGATCACCGCGCGGTCGGCGCGGCGCAGCGAGGCCTCGATCAGGGCCGAGGCAAACGCCCCTGCCGAACCGATCGCAACGTACTTGCGGACCAGCTCGCGGCAGCGTGCCTGTTCGGCAGGAAGGGCATGGAGGAGTTGGGTGTTCAGCATGATGGTCCTCGGTGTCGGTGATCCGGACGATCCGCGCTGCGGTGTCGTCCTGGGTTCATTTCAGTCCACCGTGCTTCCCATTGCGACGCAGCCACGGCCGGTCCGGATGGGGGGGGAGCGGCGACGATCGACAGACGATCGTCGCGCCGCCGACCGCCCCCGCAAGCGGCGCGGGCCACCCCGGCCGGACACCGGGGTGGCCCGCGCGGGCAGCGACGGCGTCAGCCCTGCGTGCGACGGGTCCGGCCCGCGGCCGGCGGGTTGTAGGGCAGGTGCGGCAGCGTGCCGGCCGCGCCGGTGCTGCCGGGCCTGCCCGGGACCTTCTGGCTCGGCTTGAAGCTCGCGTTGAAGACCGGGAACTCGGGGATCGCCGCGGGCAGCAGGCGCACGTAGCTGCCATCCAGCGGCGAGTCGCGGTGGTACTCGATCAGGAAGTCGACCCAGTCGGTCACCTTGACGAACTCGATGATGTGGGGCTGCACCGGCGGTCGCGCCGGATCGGGGTTGACGTCGAGGTAGAACGGGCTGCGCCAGTCCCACACGCCGCGCAGCAGCGGGTCGGGCAGGAAGATGTTCATCGCCAGCAGCGGCGAGCCGAAGTTCCAGGTGATGCCGGTGCCGTCGGCCACCCAGGGCTGGTCGGCGTCGCCGTAGACCTTGATGCCCTTGAGTGCATCCTGCAGCGCGCGGCAGGCCGGGTGCACCGGGTGCGGCCGGAAGTCGAACTTCAGCAGCTGCGAGGCGAAGCTGTACAGGTCGGTCAGCTGGTCGGGTGTCTCGAGCGAGAAGCCGCTTTCGGTGTCGTACTGCTGCGCCAGGATGATGGCGTTCATGATGCGCTGCACGACGACCTTGCGCTGCTCCGCCCCGGGCGCGCTGCGCATCGCCGCCAGCAGCGCGTCGGCCAGGTCGTCCACGCGCTCGGCGATCGCCCCCATGCGCGCCAGCCGCACCACGCAGCCCGCGGTCGGGTGGTTGCCCTTGGCCTGCAGGATGGCGTGGTTGCCCTCGGCAAACCAGAGCGCGAGCTGCTGGGCCGTCGCGCTGCCCTGCTGGCGCAGCTTGTCGAACACGCCCGGGTAGGGCGCGCCGGCGGTGAAGAAGTTGTAGTTGGGGTAGCCGGTGGCGTAGTCGGCATACGGCGCCACGGTGTGCAGCACCTCGACCGACATGTTGAAGCAGTTGTCGAAGTGGATCACCGACAGCCGCGGCACGCCCGCCTCCAGCGCCATCCTCAACGCCGCGCCCAGCCCCCAGGTGGACAGCGGCATGTGATTGGCCGGCAGCATCGGCGAGCCGCCGGGCAGCATGGGCGAGCCGCCCGGCAGCATCGGCGAGCCGCCGGGCAGCAGCGGGGCATCGCCCGGCAGCACCGGGGCGGCGCTGTCGTCGTCGAAGCGCCACTCGAAGCGGCCGTTGTCGGTCAGCGTGGCGGTGTCGAGCTGGGTGCGGTCGATCTCGGGCAGGAAGCCGGCACCATGACCCTCCAGCGCCAGCACGATGGCCGCGGTCGGGCGGCTGCGGTGCGCGTGGCGCAGGAAGCCGGCCAAGTTGCGCGGCTGGGACATGTCCTGCTTCCAGCGCGAGGTGACCACCATGCCGGCCGGCTTGCCGGCCTCGATCTCGACCAGCCAGGTGTCGTCGTCGACCCGGTCGATCAGCGCGCACACGTGCACGCCGGCATCGGCGACCTTGAGCAGCCCCTGCACCAGCGGGTGCTGGGCCAGGGTCTGGCTGTCGCCGTCGGGGAAGGTGCTGAGCACGGGGTCGGTGCCGAACGGTGCGTACACGGCCAGCAGCACGCTGTCGGTGCGCGCCGGGTCGTTGGGCTTCTCGGGCAACAGCCGGGGCAGGGTCATGGGAGCTCCTCGTTCTTGTTCAGGCCGGCAACGGTAATCCTGCCCGAATTGCATTCACAAGCATCTCGTCCCTCGGTGGGATGGTGCTGCTCAGACGATCGTGAGACGATTTCGGCCGCCCATGGAAACCCCCAGCCTCTCTCCCGTCCCGGCGCCCGCGGCGCGGCGACGCATGCCGCCACCGGCGCTGGCCGAGGCGCTGGTCGGCGCCCTGCTGGCGGCCCACAAGGCCGGCACGCTCGAAGGCTGGCTGCGCCGGCATCGCCGCATCGCACGCTGGCTGCAGGGGCATTGGCTGGCGCCGGTGCTGGCCAGCGGCGGCGACACGGCCCGCGAGGGCGCGGGCGCCGCGGCCGTCGGCCTGCTGCTGCGCTGGGCCGTGCTGCAGCTGCGGCCCGACCGCGCCGGCGAGGACGTGCCGGTGCCGCGCGAGGCCTGGCTGGACCGCACCAGCTGGCGCCCGATGCTGGCCCTGTGGTGCCAGTTCGGCTTCGGCTCGGTGCCGGCCTTCCGCGACCGCTACCGCGGCCACGCCGACGAGCCGGCCGCCAGCCACCTGTGCGGGCTGTGGTCGGTCGGCCCGAGCACCTACTACCGTTACCTCGACAAGGGCAAGCGCGGCCTGGCGGCGCTGCTCGGCGATCCCCCCGGCCCGGCGGCCGCGCGCCTGGCCCTGCGTGGCATGGCCAGCGACCAAGCGCTGGCGCGGCTCGGCCTGGAGGGCGTGCCGCAGCGCCAGGCCTGGCACCGCCAGCGCGCGGGCGAGGCGCTGACCCGGCACGACAGCGCCTCGGCCCTGTGGCACCTGGCCCAGGCCGGCGACCAGGCCGGCTTCGCGCAGGCGCTGCAGCGGCACAGCGTCGAGCTGGCCAGCGAACCGGAGACCGATGCCCTGCTGGAGGCGATGCACGGCACCGCCGTCGGCGTGCGCGAACGCTGCGAGCTGCTGCTGGCCGAGGCCTCGCTGTGGCGCATGCGTGGCCAGGCGGAGCGCGAGCTGCAGGCCTGCGAGCAGGCACTGCGCGAGGCGGCCGCCGGCGACGACACCTTGATGCTCGGCGTGGTCTACGGCGAGCTCGGCAAGTTCCACGAGCTGCGCGACATGGACCGCGCCTTCGCCTGCTACCAGGACAGCGCCGACGCGCTGCTGCGCTCGGGCGTGGCCGACGACCGCGCCGCGACCGACCGCGTCATCGAGGCCTATGCGGTGACGCTGGTGCGCCTCGCCTGGCTGTACGTGCTGCGCAACGACCCGCGCGCCCGCCCCGTGCTCGAGCGGGCGCAGCAGCTGTGCGCACGGCCGGGCATCACGCTGCCCACGCAGGCCATGCTCGAGCAGACCTGGGGCGAATGCTGCCGGCGCAGCGGCGACCTGCCCGGCGCGATCGAGCATCGCCACCGCGCGCTGCTGCTGTACGAGCGGGTCGACGACCGCCAGGCGATCCTCAAGACCTGCGGCAACCTGAGCCTGATCTACGGCGAGGCCAAGGACTACGAGCGCGCCCGCGAGTACGCGCGGCGCGTGCTGGCGCTGGCCGACACGATGGCGGTGGACCCCGAGATCCTGGCCAGCACGCACCTGAACCTCGGCGTGGCGCACTTCTGGCAGGGCCACTACGCCGAGGCGAGCGTCGAGTACGAGCAGGCTCTGGAGATCGCGCTGCGCGCGCAGCTGCGCCGGGTGGCCGGCGTGGCGCACTACAACCTCGCCGAGGTGGCCTACCTGCGCTTCAAGCAGACCCGCGACCCGGCCGACGAGCAGCGCGGCGACCGCCATGCCGCCGCGGCCGTGGCGGTCTGGCCGCACGAGAGCGACCCGTCGCATGCCGAAAGCACGAACCGGCTCAAGCGCGACATCCTCGGCCCTGCCGACGACCGCTCGCGCGACCGGCTGCTGAGCGCCGAGGCGGTGGACCACCTGCCCGAGATGAGCGAGGTGACACGCCAGCGCGAGCGCCTCGCCGTGCCGGCGGCACCCGAGGAGCATGTGCGGGCCCGCCTGGCGATCGCCAACGCCTACCTCGCGGTGGCGGTCAAGGAGCGCGAGGCGGCGCTGGCGCTGATCGAGCGGCACGCGCTGGGCGGTCGCTTCGCCGACGAGCTCGACGGCCTGCGCCGCACCTTCGAGCGCCAGATCTCGCGCGAGCAGCGCCTGGCTGCCGCCTGGCGTGCGGCCACGGCCGACCTCATCACCAACCAGCGCTGCCAGGCGCTGCTGCAGCACCTGCTGGCCGAGGGCACGCTGAACAAGAGCCGCTATGCCGAGCTGTGCGGGCTGAGCCCGGCCACCGCCTCCAAGCACCTCGGCCTGCTGGCCGAGCGCGGTCTGCTGCAGCAGACCGGCAAGGGCCCGAGCACGCGCTACACGCTGCCGGCGTAACCGGGCTGGGCCGGCGGCACGCCGCGGCGCACGCAGCCCTTGCCGCCCTGCTTGCCGGCGTACATCGCGGCGTCGGCCTGGCGCAGCAGGCTGACCGGATCCACGCCGTCCTGCGGCACCAGCACGAAGCCGATCGTCAGGCCGACCTCGATGCGACGCTGCCCCGACAGCTCGAAGGGCGTGCGGAAGGCCTCCACCAGCTTGGCACCGAGGTCGCGCGCCTGCTGCTCGTCGGCCAGGCCGGCGGCGGTGACGACGAACTCGTCGCCGCCCAGGCGTGCCACCACGTCGCTGGAGCGCAGCTGCGACTGCAGGCGCCGGCCCACCTGCACCAGCAGTTCGTCACCGGTGTCGTGGCCGTGGCGGTCGTTGACCTGCTTGAAGCCGTCCAGGTCGATCATGTAGACGGCCAGCAGCCGCTCGGGCGCGCAGTCGCGCATCGCCTGGGCCAGCCGGGTGTCGAGCCCGCGCCGGTTCGGCAGCCCGGTCAGCGCATCGGTGTGGGCCAACGAGACGAAGGTGTCGCGCTCGCGCACCGCATGCACAGCGGCGGCATGCACCGCCTTCATACGCAGGCCCAGCACGCGCAGGAACAGCACCATGTCCAGCGCCGCGCCGGCCTGGAACGAATGCAGCGTCCACCAGTTCGCGTCCACATGGCCCTTGATGACGCCGACCATGGTGGCGGTGGAGACGAAGTAGCCCAGCCAGGCGACCAGGAAATACCAGCCGATCGAGTCGCCGCGGCGCGCGCGCCGCACCGCGCCGGGCAGGCCCATCAGCGCCGGCAGCAGCCCGAGCGAGCCGACCACCGTGCTGACCAGGTGCACGTGGATCAGGTCGAGCGCGTACAGCAGCGCCGTCAGCCCGAGCGCGGCAGCCCCGCCGAACATCACGCGGCTGAAGTGCCGGCCCACGTCCGTCCCGCGCAGCACCTCCTCGACGAACAGGAAGGTGCAGCCTGAGGCGAGCAGCGCCGCCAGCCCGGCCGCATGCTGCTCGAGCCACAGGTTGTCGCGCCACAGGTACATGCCACCCAGGCCGAACTGCACCACCGAGAACATCATGCTGCCGAAGGTCAGCAGCGCGTACTTCAGGAACAGCGGCTCGCGCGTCGAGGCCCACTGCGCCAGCGTGTAGAGCACCAGGCACAGCGCCAGGCCGGTGAGCAGGCCCTGCAGCAGCATCTCGTCCTGCGCGCGGCTGTGGAACTCGGTCAGCCGCGTCAGCGTGATCGGCAGGATCATCGCGCCCAGCGTGTCCACGCGCAGCAGCAGCTCGTGCGGCACGCCCGGCGTCAGCTCGAGCGCGACAGCGTGCGAGCGCGAGCGCACCGGGCGTTCGGCGTAGGGCTGCAGGTTGCCCAGGCGCGCCTGCTGCACCAGCCGCCCCTCGCGCAGCAGGTGCACGTCGATGCGGTTCAACACCGCGTAGTCGATGTCGAGCAGCCAGCGGGCGCGGCTGTCGGGCGCCGTGCGCAGCGGAATGCGCAGCCACACCGCCTCCTTGCGCAGCCCGAGCGTCTGGCGTGCCGAATCGGGCGGCTCGAAGTGGTCGGCGGCGCGCAGCGCGGCCACCCAGTCGAGCCGTCGCTGCGGATCCGGCAGCACCTCCACCACCGGCCAGGCCTCGACACGGGTCCGGGCATCCTCGAGCAGCAGTTCGCCGCCGGCCCGGGCCGGCAGCACGGCCGCCAGCAGCAGCCCCAGCAGCAGGCAGCGCAGCAGGACCGTCAGCGCCCTCACGCGCGCCCCCCGGCCGCCCAGGCGCGCAGCATCTGGTCCGTCTTGGCCCGCAGGTGCTCGGGCAGCTTGAGCGGGCGCGTCTGGTCCATCAGCAGCCCGGTGATCAGCTGGGTGCCGAGCAGCCGGCTGATGAGGCGCGCGAGCGAGAAGCCGGGCGAGAACCAGCGGCCGACCGTGTCGATGGCCCGCACCAGTCCCATGGCGAGCGCGAACAGCAGCGTGCTCAGCCAGCCGACCTGGCCGTCCAGGCGCAGGTCGGCCGACGAGCGCGGGCCGATCAACCGTCGGCACAGCAGCAGCGGGAAGGGCCGCAGCACGGCGACCGGGATCACCTGCGCCAGCGTCGCGAACAACGCGCCGGCCAGTGCGCCGCGGTGGTCGGGCTGGCGCGGCTCGGCGCGGCCACGCTGCTGCATGCGCTCGAACAGCGCCTGCGCCTCGCCCATCGACTCGACCATCAGCTCGTCGCGGATGCCCACCAGGTGCCCGACCACGTTCCAGGCGTGCAGCACGTCGCGCTCCTGCTGCGGCGTGGCCGGCACGCCGAGGCTGCGCATGCCGCGCAGCGGCACGTAGCCGAAGGTCAGCAGCGTGTAGGCCTGCTCCTCCTGGTTGCTGGGCAGGCCGCGTTCGGGCACGTTCCAGCCGTGCGCGAACAGCGCCTGGTGCATGCCGGCCGCCGGGCCGTGCAGCGCCAGCGGCGCGAGCGCCGCCGCGCCGGGCAGCACCGCGTCGGCGGGGGTGCCGCGCAGGATCAGGTGGCGCACGGTGGCGTGGATCAGGCGCACCTTGAGCACCTGCGCCACGCCGCCGGCCGCCGGGTCGGTCAGGCCGCCGCTCATCATCACCGGGAAGATCATCGCGGCGGTGCTGCGGATGCGGTAGTCGGTGCGCTGCTCCAGCGCGCCGGTGGTGTGCAGCACCTCGGCCAGGTCCGGCACGACGTAACACTCCGGCAGGCTGGCGCAGAACAGCAGCAGCACGGAGAGCAGGCCCTGGTCGAAGAACATCGCCTCGGCGCGCGCCAGCGCCGCGCGGTCGGCCCAGTCGGGCAGGCGGTGCGCCGCCTCGAGGTAGCGGCGCAGCGGCTGCGCGATGGCCGCGGGCAGGTCGACCGGGGCCTGCCAGTGCGCCACGTCGGCGTTGGTCTGCCAGCCGGCGATGGCCAGGTTCACCTGGCGCAGGCGCTCCCACTGCGGTTCGAGCGCGGCGAGCGCGCCATCGCCGCCGAGCACCGCCAGGTCCGCGGGCCACGGCCCGAGGATGGCAGCGATCGTGTCATCCGCCAGCGGGTCGGCCTGGTACTGCGCACGGGCCAGCTGCTCATCCGAGACAGGCGTGCGTTGCGGCATGTGGTGTCAGGACGTTTCCGACGCAAGAAAGCGCGCACGGTAGCGAAGCGCGCGGCGCGCCGCAAGTGAACTTGGCCACACTTGAGCGGACTCGGGGCGCCGACCGCCCCGCGGACTCACTCCATCGCGACGCCGCCCTCGATCTGCACCGCCGGCGTCTTGTTCGCCGCCCTGGTGCGACGCGCCTTCTTCGCTGCCGCCTTGCGCGGCGCGGCGCGCTTGGGCCCCTTGGCGGTCTTGGCGGTCTTGGCGGCCTTGGCCGCCTTGGCGCGACGCGGCGCGGCGGGCGCAGCGGGCTCGGCTGCCGCCTCGGCCGCCGGCGCGGCGGCGATCAGGAAGGCGTCGCGGTCCTTGGCCCCGGCGATCCAGGCCGGCGGGCGGCCGCGGCCGGTCCAGGTCTGGCCGGTCTTCGGGTCGCGGTACTTGGCCACCCCGCTGCCGGCACGGCGCGTGGCCGCCGGCTTGGCGGCGCGACGTCCGCCGCGGCCACCCGGTACGAGGCCGAGCTCCTCGGCGGTCAGCCCGTATTCGGCGATGGTCTTCTTCAGTTGGGCCACGACGGCCTTCACCTGGGTCTGGCGCATGGCCTCGGCCTGCTGCTCGAGCTTGGCGATCTGGGCCCGGAGGGCCTTGTAGCTTTTCATCGGCGTTCCTTGGTCGTTGGCAGGCCCGACGACGGTCCAGCTGCCGCCCGGTTCTGCAGCGCGCATTGTGCCCATTGCAGAATCAGAACCATGGGCGACAAGCAACATCTCGTGCCGGCGGACCGGCTGCAGCGCGCGGTCGAGCGCGTCGTGCGGGGCTTCGGCAGCGCCCCGCAGGAAGTGACCACGGTGGCGGCCAACCTGGTCGAGGCCAACCTCACCGGGCACGACTCGCACGGCATCGGCATGCTGCCGCGCTACGTCGACGCGTGGCGCGAAGGCGGCCTGCAGCCGAACACCCACGTCAAGCTGCTGGCCGACGCCGGCACGCTGCTGCGGCTGGACGGCCAGGCCGGCTTCGGCCAGGTGATCGGGCGCGAGGCGATGGCGCTGGGCATCGAGCGCGCCCGTGCCGCGGGCAGCTGCATCGTCGCGCTGGGCAACGCGCACCACCTCGGCCGCATCGGCGCCTGGGCCGAGCAGTGCGCCGACAGCGGGCTGGTGTCGGTGCACTTCGTCAACGTGATCTCGCGGCCGATCGTCGCGCCGCACGGCGGTGCGGACGCGCGCTTCGGCACCAACCCGTTCTGCGCCGGCGTGCCGCTGGCCGGGCGCGCGCCGGTGATCCTGGACTTCGCCACCAGCGTGATCGCGCAGGGCAAGACACGCGTGGCGCACAACAAGGGCGAGCCGGTCGCGCCGGGCTGCCTGCTCGACGACCAGGGCCGCCCCACGACCGAGCCGCGCTACACCGTGGCGCCGCCCTGGGGCGCGCTGCTCGCCTTCGGCGGCCACAAGGGCTACGGGCTGGCGCTGCTGTGCGAGTTGCTGGGCGGCGCGCTGGCCGCCGGGCGGACGCTGCACGATGCCGACGACGGCAGGCGCCGCGTGCTCAACGGCATGCTGAGCGTGCTGATCGACCCGGCGGCGCTGGGCGATGCGGCGGCCTTCGAGGCGCAGGCGCGGGCCTTCATCGACTGGGTGCAGGAGAGCCCGCTGCGTGAGGGCTTCGGCGCGGTGCAGGTGGCCGGTGACGCGGAACGGGCGACGCGCGCGCAGCGCCGCCGCGACGGCGTGCCGGTGGACCCGACCACCTGGCGCGAGATCCTCGAGGCGGCCGCGACGCTGCAGGTCGACCCCGCGACCGTCAACGCCGACGCCGGCCTGGCGTGATCACAGCACCGCGCGGATGGCGCCGGCCGCGTCCTGCAGCGCCGGCAGCAGGCGCGTCAGGGCCGCCTCGCGCGGCCAGGCCTGAGCCTGGAAGGTGGTGCTGATCGCGCCGACGCAGCGAGCGCGCCGGTCGGTCAGCGGCACGGCCAGGCCGCACAGGCCGGCATCGATGTACTGGTCGACGAAGGCGTAGCCGAGCCGCCGCGTGGCCTCCACCGCGGCACGGAAGCCCTCGGCCGCGGCGATGGTCTGCGGCGTGAACTTGGCGAAGTCGTGCGCCGCGATCCAGACCTCCAGCGCCGCCTCGTCGAAGGTCGACAGGATCGCGTAGCCCGGCGAGACCACATGCGCCGGCAGCCGCGCGCCGGCATGGAAGCCGATCGACAGCACCCGCGGCGAGTTGCTGCGCGACAGGTAGACGATCTCGTGGCCGTCGAGCACGCCGAGGTTGGCGGTTTCGCCGATCTGCATCGACAGCCGCTGCAGGAAGGGCTGCGCCAGGCGCGGCAGGCGCGCCGACTCGAGGTAGCTGCGTCCGAGCCGCAGCACCGCCGGCAGCAGCCAGTAGTGCTTGCCGTCGGTGGCCGCATAGCCGTAGTGCACCAGGCTCACCAGGTAGCGGCGCGCGGCGGTGCGCGTCAGGCCGGTGCGGCGCGCGGCCTCGGTGGCGGTCTGGCGCGGCTGCTCGTCGGAGAAGGACTCGATCACACGCAAGCCCTTGCCCAGCCCCTCGATCAGCAGGGAGCGGTCGACGGTGGCGCGGGGCTTGACCAGGGATAACCCGAACTGCGATCGATGATCGCGCGAATGCGATCGATCATCGATCGTTCTCCTCGGGACGGCACTGGGATTTGCCCGCCCCGCTGCCTACAGTGCCCGGACACGTCCACACCATCGGAGACATCGATGTCCAGCCTCACCGAGCACGAACCGCACGGGGCGCACCAGACCAGGAAGGCCACCGCCAGTGGCTGGATCGGCTCGGCGCTCGAGTACTACGACTTCTTCATCTACGCGACCGCCGCCTCGCTGATCTTCCCGCAGGTCTTCTTCCCGAACACCGACCCGACCGTGGCCATCATCGCCTCGCTGGCCACCTACGGCGTGGGCTACGTGGCGCGGCCGATCGGCGCCTTCTTCCTCGGCCACTGGGGCGACACGCACGGGCGCAAGAACGTGCTGATCCTGTGCATGTTCCTGATGGGCTTTTCGACCGTGGCGGTGGGCCTGCTGCCGACCTACGAGCAGGTCGGCCTGCTGGCCCCGGCGCTGCTGGTGCTGCTGCGCCTGATCCAGGGCTTCGCGGTGGCCGGCGAGATCTCCGGCGCCAGTTCGATGATCCTCGAGCATGCGCCGTTCGGCCGGCGCGGCTTCTTCGCCAGCTTCACGCTGCAGGGCGTGCAGGCGGGCCAGATCCTCGCCGCCGCGGTGTTCCTGCCGCTGGCGCACTACATGCCCAAGGACGACTTCAACAGCTGGGGCTGGCGCATCCCGTTCCTGCTCAGCGTGGTCGTGATCATCGCCGGCTGGATCATCCGCCGCGAGGTGCAGGAGACCCCCGCCTTCGCCGAGGAGAGCGAGCAGAAGGCGGTGCCCAAGGCGCCGGTCATCCAGGCCGTCACCGAGAGCTGGCGCGACATGCTGCGCGTTATGCTGTGCTCGCTGATGAACGTGATTCCGGTCGTGACGACGATCTTCGGCGCCGCCTACGCGGTGCAGCCGGGCTACGGCATCGGCTTCGAGAAGGACGTGTACCTGTGGATCCCCGTGCTGGGCAACATCGTCGCCTGCATCGTGATCCCGTTCGTCGGCAACCTGTCCGACCGCATCGGCCGGCGCCCGCCGATCATCGTCGGCTCGGTGCTCGCCGGTCTGCTGTCGTTCGGCTACCTGTACGCGATCAGCGTGCACAACGTGTGGCTGGCCGTCGCGATGTCGCTGCTGATGTGGGGCGTGGTCTACCAGGGCTACAACGCGGTGTTCCCGAGCTTCTACCCGGAGATGTTCCCGACCCGCACGCGCGTCTCCGGCATGGCGATCTCGCAGAACCTGGGCACCGCCGTGACGGCGCTGCTGCCGGCGCTGTTCGTGGCCGTGGCGCCCCCGGGGGCGAGCAACATCCCACTGACGGTCGGCGCGATCACGCTGGCGATCACGGTGGTGGCGGCCATCTCGGCCTGGACGGCGCGCGAGACCTACCGCCTGCACATGAACGACCTCGGCCGCCAGGATGCCGAACCGGTGGCCAAGCGCGAGTACGACGATCTGCGCGCGCAGGTGCTGGCCGGCCAGGCGGCCTGAACGACGACGCTACGGCGCGGTCTGCCAGACCAGCATCGCGCCGTCGTTGCCCGGCAGCAGCGACACGGACGAGCGGGCACCGAGTTCCATCGTCAGGGCCGGCGTGTGGCGCCGGCCGAGCTGTGCCTGCAGCGGGCCGCGCAGGCCGAGCGCGACCCCGGCCGACAGGCGCACGCCGCCCCAGGTCACCGAGGCCGACTCGGGCGACCACAGGCGCCGCGAGACGGCGCCGTTGCGCTGCAGGTCATCCGCATCGAGCCAGGGCTCGGCCTGCGCGGCCGCGGCGCCGAGCAGCAGCACGGCGGCGGTGGCACGGAGCAGGATCGGGCAAGGCATGGCCGCAGTGTGGCCGCGGCGGGCGCGGGCGTGGGGGCCCGCAACGGTTTCAGCGGTTGCAGGACGTGTACGCCGTCAACTAGCGCACGTTCGGCAGCACCCTCGCCTGGAGGGAACGCGCCGGCCAGGCGAACTGTCCCCCACCGAGGTGGTGCAGCGTGTGCTGCTCGAGGTTGTCGTCGCGGAACGACCAGCGCCCCTGGGCGAACACGCGCTCGTCGGCGAAGGCGGACAACACCTCGCCGAAGCACGTGTCGTAGGCCTGCTGGGCATGCGGCTCGGGGATCAGGCGGCACTCGAGCCAGGCGATGCAGCCCTCGATCAGCGGCAAGCCGAGCGCCGGTCCGGCAAAGGTCTCGATGCCGTAGCGCGCGAACTTGTCCCCGCCGTCGCGCCCGGACACGCTGCCCACGGTATAGGTCAGGTCGGCCAGCGCGCGGCCGGGAATGCTGAGCGCGAACGCCGCACCGGCCAGCACCAGCTCGCGCGTGAAGGTGCTCTTGTCGATCACCACCGCCACGCGCGGGGGCGTGAACTCGACCGGCATCGACCAGGCCGCCGCCATCACGTTGCGCTGCCCGTTGGCCGCGCTGGTGACGAGCACCGTCGGCCCGTGGTTGATCAGGCGGCTGGCG
The DNA here is from genome assembly GCF_004011805.1 of Piscinibacter defluvii. Taxonomy (GTDB): domain Bacteria; phylum Pseudomonadota; class Gammaproteobacteria; order Burkholderiales; family Burkholderiaceae_C; genus Piscinibacter; species Piscinibacter defluvii. The sequence goes on along the minus strand of NZ_ML137199.1, from coordinate 8,103 downwards.
TGGTGGAGCGCGACCTGCGTCCTCATCGGGCAGGATTCTCGCGTTCCAGCCGCGCCTTCAGGAAGCCGCTGGCCGCATACCGTGTCACGCGGCCGTAGTAGCGCGCCGCCAGCCGCTGCACCATCGCCGTGTAGGCGTCCATCAGCTCGGCCGGGATGCTGAAGTGGTCATAGTTGACCACCACGTCGACACGCTGGCCGAGCGGCTCCAGCAGCGCGCCGACGGCCCGCTCGATCGCATCGACATCGGCCGCGCTCGCCACGGCGAGGCCCTCGAAGTCGATGAACAGCAGCCGGCGTGCCGCGTCGAGCTCGAGCCGCTGCGCCAGCGGCACCGCCAGCAGGCGCTCGCGCAGGCCGAGCGGGCCGGGCTCGAACAGGCGCGGGTCCATCGGGCGCAGCTGCGCGCTGATGGCCGGCTCGAACTCCATCTGCGCCAGCACGTCGCGCTCGAGCGAGATGCCCGGCGCGATCTCGATCAGCTCGAGCCCGCCGTCGACCAGGCGGAACACGCAGCGCTCGGTGACGTAGAGCACGCGCTGGCCGCGCCGGCGTGCGACCGCGCCGCTGAAGGTGCGGTGCTCGACCTCGCGCACGAACTTCTTCATCGTGCCTTCGCTGGCGATGTGCAGGCGGCCGCCGCGCACCTCGACCTGCAGGTCGCCGGCGGTGAAGGTGCCGACGAAGACCACCTCGCGCGCCGACTGGCTGATGTTGATGAAGCCGCCCGCCCCGGCCAGGCGCGGGCCGAACTTGCTGACGTTCAGGTTGCCCTGGGCATCGGCCTGCGCGAGGCCGAGCACGGCCAGGTCGAGCCCGCCGCCGTCGTAGAAGTCGAACTGGTTCGGCTGGTCGATGATCGCCTGGGTGTTGACCGCCGCACCGAAGTTCAGCCCCGAGGCCGGGATGCCGCCGATCACGCCGGGCTCGGCGGTGAGCGTCAGCAGGTCGAAGATCTTCTCCTCGGTGGCCACGTCGGCCACGCCTTCGGGCATGCCGATGCCGAGGTTCACCACCGCATTGCGCTGCAGCTCGAGCGCGGCGCGCCGCGCGATCACCTTGCGCTCGGTCAGCGGCAGCGGCGGCAGGGTGGCCACCGGCACGCGGATCTCGCCCGCATAGGCGGCGCTGTAGGGCGTCGCGAAGGTCTGCTGGTGGTGCTCGGGCTTCTCGGCCACGACCACGCAGTCGACCAGCACGCCCGGGATCTTCACCTGGCGCGGGTTCAGGGAACCGCGCTCGGCCAGCCGCTCGACCTGCGCGATCACGATGCCGCCGCTGTTGTGCGCCGCCATCGCAATCGCCAAGGCCTCGAGCGTCAGCGCCTCGCGCTCCATCGTGAGGTTGCCGTCGGCGTCGGCCGTGGTGGCGCGGATGATGCCCACGTGGATCGGGAAGCCCTTGTAGAAGAGCAGTTCCTCGCCGTCGATGTCCATCAGGCGCACCAGCTCGTCGCGGCTCGTGTCGTTGATGCGACCGCCGCCCAGGCGCGGGTCGACGAAGGTGCCCAGGCCGATGCGCGAGAGCGTGCCGGGCTTGCCGGCAGCGATGTCGCGGAACAGGTGCGTGATCACGCCCTGCGGGAGGTTCCAGGCCTCGATCTTCCCCGCCACCGCGAGGGCCTGCAGCTTCGGCACCAGGCCCCAGTGGCCGCCGACCACTCGCCGCACCAGGCCCTCGTGGCCGAAGTGGTTCAGTCCGCGCTCCTTCCCGTCGCCCTGGCCGGCGGCGTAGACCAGCGTCAGGTCGCGCGGCGCGCCGCGGCCGGTCTCGGCCTGCGTGGCGAGGAACCGCTCCTCCAGCGCCACGGCGATGCCCTCGGCGAAGCCGATGCCCACGAAGCCGCCGGTGGCCACCGTGTCGCCGTCGTGGATCAGGCGCACGGCCTCGGCGGCGCTGACGATCTTGTCGCGCGGCGCATGCGCGCGTCGGTGCGGGTCGTGGGGCAGCATCGGTGACCTCCTCGCCGCAGCTTAGCCGCGCCGGCGAAACGGCGGCCATCGGGGCCGGCACTGGGGCTGTGCATGCCGGAAAAGACGAAGCCCGCACGGGGCGGGCTTCGGTGATTCGTGGTTGCGAGGGCAGGATTTGAACCTGCGACGGTTATGAGACTGCCACGGCTGGATGTTGGCGTTCGACATTGGACGTCCTCATTCGGCGTCATGCGGGGCCAGGTCCGACGTAACCCCTTGTCGGCCTTCAGCTTTTCGTGACCCCTCACAGGCCCGACGGAGCCCGCAGATGACCGCGGGACATGCGACGCGACAGCACTCGCGCCGTTCGACGAAGCGGTCCGCCCGTCTACCTCCGGCGACCATTGGGCTCCGAAATGGGCCTTCCCCTCCTGGTCACGAACTGCGATCAGGACACCCGACCACGTCGTCGATCTGGACCCTTGCGTCTGTCCGCTCGCGCGCCCAGGCCTCCGCCAAAGCGGTCACCTTGGCGGTCGGCGTCCCGGCCTCCAATGCTGCAGCTACGCTCCTGCCCCCAAGGGCTCCGTGGTCGCGCAGCCAGAACATCAGCTTCTCGATGTCTTGGAGCTGCCGCAGCGCGCGGCAGATCGCACCTGCGGTCAAACGATCCAGGCTCAGCAACGCCTTGGGGAAGTACTCGCTGCCGTCGATGGCGATGCTGACCACCTCGCTACTTGCGGTGGCGGTCGCCAGGGTCTCCTGGGAGATCCCCCACGCCTGTGCCAGTTGCGGACCAGGCACCACGAGTCCTTCCTCGATCCATCGGGCGCGCGCCGCTGCGCCCCGGGCCTTAGCAGCTACCAAGCCGCCTCGTTCCGACCCTTGATCCTTGATCTCCCCAGGCAACATCGTGCGCAAACCTCCTGCAGGGAACCTCACCAGGCGAAGAACATGCTGATGTTCACTGTCGACGCGGGGCTCTGGAAGGGAATGGCTGTTCAGCCGGAGCGCGATCGATGGCCGACTCGCGCTCGACCGCGTCGATCTCAGCTTCCATGGCGGCCATGGCCTGTTCGAGAGGGACGCTTGGCCGCGGATCGCGCAGCGCGTCCTGGATCTCGGCGGCGAGCCATCGGTTGTGAGCTGCGGGCTGATGGCCGGTTCGCATCAGTTCGGCTTGGCTGGCGTCGCTGCGGCTCATGTCGTTCTCGGAGGTGGTCGAGTCTTGGCGACGGTTCCATCGCACTCAAGATGGAAGCATCATGAGCATTTGACTGACCCTGCGCAACGGCCGTGTGCGCCGGGGGCGCGATTCAGTAAGAATGCCGGCTCGGATCGCCAGTTGTCCAAGCCGGCCACGGAACTCGTGGCCCTACGATTCGACGCCTCCGCCAGGGAGGCGGCGCGGTCCACGACAGCGGTGACGTTGAGGTCTTTGGCCAGAGAGATCCGAGGACGCAACCGCCACCTTGCGTCACCTCGGCGCAATGGTCGCAAGCAGGCGGAGTGAGCGACTTTAATGTTTATGTCAACTCGGGCGGGCGTCAGGCGCGCGGTTCCGGGGCCGCCCGGTTCGCGGTACGCGTTCATTTTCTAAGGACTGTTCCTAGTTTCTTCTAACGAATGTTCCAGCCCACTCTTGGCAGTCTGCGACAGCCGGCTGAGGCGCCAACCAAATCCAGCGCATTCGCATTACAATGGCGCCAGATGTAAGGACTGACGCCATGGCTGAATCAACCATCACCGCGAAGGGCCAGACCACTGTGCCCGCCGACATCCGGGCGCTCGTCGATGCCAAGCCCGGCACGCGGCTGGTCTGGTCGGCGATGCCCGACGGCACCATCATCGTTCGGGCTAAGACCAAGTCGATCCTCGACATGGCCGGCATGCTCAAGGCCCCCAAGGGCAAGCACGTCGGCATCGACGACATGAACCCCTGGCGTTGAATTCGGCGGATCGATGCCAGCGCTCGACACCAACGTCCTGGTGCGCTACATCGTCCAGGACGACGCAGCGCAGCTGGCCGCAGCCAAGCGCCTCATCAGCCGCTGCGTCGCCGAAGGCGCGACGCTGTTCGTGCCCTTGACGGTCGTGCTGGAGCTCGAGTGGGTGCTGCGGTCCAGCTTCGAGTTCGGCAAGGACGACGTGCTGATGACCCTGTCCAGCCTCTTCTCGGCCGCCGAGCTGACCTTCGAGTCCGAGCGCGCGCTCGAGGTCGCGCTGCAGTTGTTCCGCAAGGCTTCGGCAGACTTCGCGGATTGCCTGCACGTCGCATTGGCCACGCATGCCGGCGAGCCGCCCCTGTGGACCTTCGACAAGGACGCCGCAAAAGTCAGTGGCGCCCAACTGCTGGCCAAGGCATGAGGCGGCACCGAATCGCAGCCACGTGGTTGCCGGCGGTGGTGCAGATGAATTGGCCGTACTCGCGTACATCGACCTTGAGCTTGGCGAAGCCGGAATTGATGTCGGGCGAAATGACCCGCACGGGCAACTGAACGCATCGAAGAATCCAACCCTGGCGGCCGTCGGCATGGCCCTGGGGCGCGATGACGACATTGCAATGCGTTCGCCGGCCCGCCAGCAGCCAAGTCCGCTTGTAGGTCGTTCCCGCCGCCAGATCCAAACGACCCTCGCTGCGCCACTGCCCATCAGCGTCGCGAGTCATCGCTGGTTCGCTGACGATCTGGGCGAGTTCTCGCTGTTGTGCGGCATAGCGCGCAACGAGGATAGCCCGCCGTTCAGCCTTGCCGGTGCGGGGCGCTGCAATCCAGCCAGGCGCGCGCCGGTAGACGCCGAACTGCAGGTTGCCATCCGTCGCCAGCCACGCCCACCATGACAAGGGCTTGCGGCGCTGGCGCTTGGGATCCTGCTGCACACCGTTGACCATGAACTCATCCAGATCCTGGCGCGATGGCCAGAGGTCCAGCAGGGTCGATGCGTTCAAGCAGTGGCTGACCCACATCTGCACCTAGTTGCCTTGACGAACTACCTCTCGCCGTTGCGGCAGCACCGTCCAGTGCAAGGTCGGGTCGCCTGGACCACCTGCTGCCAGTTTGTAACCGACCACCTTGTTGGCGCCGACCGAAAACTGAGCCACTGGGGGTGCCGACCCAAACCGGCAACATGTCGCGCCGTGCGGGCGTTTCACATTCCACCGGAATGTCCGCGATGAGGTCAGGCAAGCAGCGTTCCGTCCGTGTCCGCTAAACTCTTGTTGTGCGTCGCTTGGTCCTACTCTTCCTGTTGGCCGTTCTGCCGCTCCAGTTTGCCTGGGGTGCGGCTGCGCCCTACTGCGGACATGAGAAGGCTCCGAGTTCAGGGCACTTCGGGCACCATAGCCATCAGCACCAAGCCAAGGCGGAGTCCGATTCAGGCTCCGCTGCCAAAACGTCCTCGGTGCTCGCAGACGATCTAGACTGTGCGTTTTGCCACCTGGGTTGTGTGCAACCTTGTGCCAGTCAGACCGCTTCGGTTTCTGCGATCCAGTCCTCCGTCCTGGCGCTGACCACGCTTCTTCTTCCGGATTCCGGTCGCCCTGGCCGAATCGAACGCCCCAAATGGCTCCTCGCCGCCTGATTCGGCGAGGGACTGTCACATCCATTGAGGTTGCCCCCTTGCGACTTACTCCTCGCCGAATTCTTCCGCCTTGTTGTTCATTGCAACCTGGAGAATTCGATGCGAACGAAGTCGCTGGCCCTTGCCGGTGCCCTGCTCTGCCTGTCCAACATCGGGCAGGCGCAAGTCCCGGCGCAAAAGCCTGGCGTCCTCCCCCCTGAAGCCTCAGCGAATCAGGCCCAGCAGGGTCTGAGCCTTGCGGAAGCCCTTGCGCTGGCCGAGGCGGCAAGCCCGACCCTGCGCTTGAAGATGGCCGAACTGTCGGCGGCCGAAGGGCAGCGTGCCGACGCAAGCGCGTGGCTCTACAACAACCCGCAGTTGTCCGTCGACCAGACGCGACGATCCGTGCCTTCGACCACCGGGTCGGAACGCCGCGGTGAGTGGGGTGCGGGTCTGTCCCAGACCTTCGAGGTGGGCGGCCAGCCGTCCTACCGTCGCGAAGCCACCAGTGCTGCGCTGACCGCCCTGCGGCTGGAGATCGCCGAC
>NZ_ML137199.1:0-2077 GCF_004011805.1 Piscinibacter defluvii | reverse complement strand
GCAGGCGCTGAAGCTGTTCGATGACACGGCCGCCGCGGTGCAGCGAAGACGGCAGGCGGGTGAGGACACGCGGCTCGACGCCAACGTCGCTCGCGTCGAGGCCGAACGCGCGCGCAATCTGTTGGCCCAGATTCAGGAGCAACTGCTCGAAGCACGCGCCGAGTTGGCCAGGCAGTTGCAACTGCCGCCAGGAAGCCTGCCGATGGCTACAGGTGAACTCTCGGCGCAGCGCCCCGGCTACTCGCTCGACGCCCTGCTCGCGAGCGCCGACAACCAGCCTCGCGCCGGCGCACTGGCGGCGCGCGAGACCAGTGCCGCCGCGCGGCTGAAGCTCGAACGGGCCAGCACCTACCCGGACGTGACCGTGGGCCTGAACGTCGGTCGCGAGGGGCCCGGATCGGCGCGCGAACGCTTGACGACCCTGACCCTGTCCGTGCCGTTGCCGCTGTTCAAGCGCAATTCCACAGGCATCGGCGCAGCCCAGACCGAGCTCACGCAGGTCCAGATCGAGCGGCAGGCGGCGCAGCGCGACGCGCGCGCAAGCGTCAGTTCGCTGTGGACGCGGCTGGCCAGCCTCGAGGATCGGATTCGCCGGCTGCAGGAGTCCGTGCTCCCTGCCCTGGCGGACAACCAGCAACTCTCCGTCAAGTCGCAACAAGCGGGGCAGATCGGCCTGCTCGAACTGATCGTCGTCAGCCGGCAGTCCCTGGATGCCAGGCGCGACCTGATCGACGCGCTTGCCGACTACCAGAGCACCCGCATTGCCCTCGAACTCGCGGCCGGCTGGCCGCAAGAAGGAACCCAACCATGAAGAACTCGAAACCGCACGGCTCGTCCACATCGCTGGTGCTGACGACGCTGGCCCTCGCTCTGGCAGGCGCCCTGTCCGCCTGTGGCGGCGGAGAGAAATCCGCCGAGGCCAAGTCCGCTGAGAAGGCCGCTTCCGCTCCCGGGGGAGAGCACAAGGAGGAAGGCGGCCTGAAGCTTTCGGCCGAAGAAGCGCAGCGCGCCGGCATCAAGCTCGAGAAGCTCGCGGAGCAAGGCTTCGCCGACACGGTGACCGTCACCGCGACGATCCGGCCGAACCAGGATCGTGTGGCCCGCGTGGCGCCGCGTGTCGAAGGGCGCATCGTGCAGGTCACCGCGAAGCTGGGTGACGCCGTCAAGGCCGGCCAGGTGCTGGCCGTCCTCGACAGCCTGGCCCTTGGCGAAGCACAGTCTGCCCTGGAGCGGGCGCGATCGGCACAGCGTGTCGCGCAGGCCGACTACGCCCGCGCGGAGTCGCTGGCCAAGGACGAGATCATCCCGCAGCGCGAACTCCTGCGCGCCAAGTCCTCACTGGAGACGGCAAACGCCGACCTCCACGCAGCAGAAGACAAGTTGCGCCTGTTGGGAGGTACCGCGTCACACACCGAACGCGCCGCGTCGACCTTCTCCCTCACCGCCCCTCTGAGCGGAACGGTGGTCCAGAAGAAGGCCACGATCGGCGAACTGGGTTCTCCCGCGGAGCCGCTGTTCTCCGTGGCCGACCTCTCGACGGTCTGGATCGAGGCCGATCTGACCGAGGACAAGCTCGCGCGCGTGAAGGTCGGCGCCGCGGCAACGGTCACCGTCAATGCCTACCCGAACGAGCGCTTCTCCGGTCGCGTGACCTACGTCGCCAGCATGCTCGACAAGGACAGCCGCACGACTCCCGCACGCATCGAGGTCCCCAACAAGGACGGCAGGCTCAAACCCGAGATGTTTGCCAGCGCCACGATCGAGACCGGTGCGGCGCGTGCGCCGGCGCTGTCGGTGCCCAGCGCGGCGATTCTGCTGCTGCAAGGGCAGCCCACGGTGTTCGTGGCCGAAGGCGGCGGCTTCGAGCCGAGGGCCATCGAACCCGGCGACAAGGTCGGCGGACGCACGGTGGTCAAGGCCGGAGTGAAGGCTGGTGAGCAGGTGGTTGCCGAGGGGGCATACGCCCTGAAAGCGCGGCTGCTGAAGTCGCAAATCGGCGAAGGCCACTGAGAGAGATCACCCATCATGCTCAACGCCATTGTCGATGCCTCGCTTCGATACAAGGTCCTGGTCATCG
>NZ_ML137198.1:228147-317257 GCF_004011805.1 Piscinibacter defluvii | reverse complement strand
GCATGTCCACCGAGGAGCCGTCACCGGTCACGGTTCAACAGCGAGCGGGACATCGCCGCCGGAGGCCTTCGGCTTTCGCGGCAACGCGCGCCACCTCGACCTGAACCGCGACTTCGTCAAGGCCGCGAGCCGCAACGCCTGGGCCTTCAGCCGCTTCTTCACGGCCTGGGATCCCGACGTGATGGTGGACACGCACACCAGCAACGGCGCCGACTACCAGCACGTGGTGACGCTGATCCCGACCCAGCCCGACAAGCTCGGCGGCGCCACCGGGGCGCTGCTGCGCGAACGCATGCTGCCGGCGCTCTACGCCGCGATGGCCGCACGCGGCGAGCCGATGTGCCCGTATGTCAACACCGTGAAGGACACGCCGGAGGAGGGCATCGCCGACTTCCTCGACACGCCGCGCTTTTCCACCGGCTACGCGGCGCTGCACCACTGCATCGGCTTCATGCCCGAGACGCACATGCTCAAGACCTTCGCGCAGCGCTACCACGGCACGCGCGCGCTGGTCGACAGCGCACTCGCGTTCACCGTGGCGCACGGTGGCGAGATCCGCGCAGCCCGCGCGCGCGACCGCGCCGCGGTGGCCTCGGCGCCGGCCTGGCCGCTGCAGTGGGCGCTGGACGAGACGCAGGCCTCGCGCTTCCGCTTCCGCGGCTACCGCGCGCAGCGGCTGCCGAGTGCGCTCGGCCCCTGGACGCGCCTGCGCTACGACCGCCGCCAGCCGTTCGAGGAAGACATCCCCTACCACGACCGCTACCGCGCCACGGCCCAGGTGGTGCCGCCGCGTGCCTACCTGCTGCCACAGGCCTGGCCCGAGGTGGCGGCGCGGCTGCGGCTGAACGGGGTCGAACTGCAGCCGCTGGCGGCCGACCGCCGCATCGCCGTCGAGGCCTGGCGCGTGCTGGCGCACGAGAAGGCGCCGCGCCCCTTCGAGGGCGAGCACCTGCACGGGCGCCTCGAGCTGCAGGCCGAGCCGCTCGACTACCCCGCGCGTGCCGGCGACTGGGTCGTGCCGCTCGGCCGCCCGACCGACCGCTACGTGATCGAGACGCTCGAACCGCAGGGCGCCGACAGCTTCTTCCGCTGGGGCTTCTTCGACGCGGTGCTGGACCGCAAGGAGACCTACAGCGACTACCTGTTCGAGGACGAGGCGCTGCGCGTGCTCGAGGCCGAGCCGGCCACGCGCGCCGCGTTCGAGGCCTGGAAGCAGGCGAACCCGTCGCTGGCCACCGACGCCACCGCGGTGCTCGACTTCATCCACCGCCATTGCGCGCGTTACGCCGAGCCGGCCTGGCGCCGCGTGCCCGTCTACCGCATCACCCACTCCATTGCCGCATGACCCGCCCCGTCCGCCTGGAAGACTTCGCCCCGCTCAGCTCGGCGGCCACGCCGGCCGTGCAGTCCGCTGCCTTCAGCCCGGACGGCCGCTGGCTCGCCTGGCTGCAGCCGCGCGAGGGCACGCCCGACCTGCTCGACCTGCACCTGATGGAGCGCGAGAGCGGCGCACGCCTGGTGGCGCTCGAAGGTGCGCCGCTCGAGCGACCGCTGCCGCTGGACGAGGAACTCGCGCGCGAGCGGGCGCGTCAGCGTTACCACGGCGTCACGCAGTTCCGCTGGTTGCGCGACGGCCGCACGATCCTGTCGCTGCAGGGCCGGCGCATGGTCTGCTTCGACCTGCACACGCGCAGCACCCGCAGCGTCCAGCACGCCGACTACATCGCCGCCGCCGAACTCTCGCCGGACGGCCGCACGCTGGTGTTCGCCAGTGCCGCGCAGCTGTGGGCGCTGCCGATGGACGGCTGGCCGGCGGTCGCCGCCCGCGCGCTCACCGACGACGGCAGCGAGACGCTCTCGCACGGCGTGCCCGACCAGATCACCGCCGAGGAGGTGTTCGGCGGCAGTGCCTACACCTGGCTGCCCGATGGCTCGCGCCTGCTGGTGGCGAGCTTCCACACGGCGCAGGTCGAGCCGGTGGTCGTCACCGACGGCGGGCAGACGCGCCACGAGCGCGCGCGCTACAGCTTTCCCGGCGGGCCGGTGGCGACCTGGTCGCTCGCGCTGCTCGACCCGGCCAACGGGCTGCGCGAGGAACTGCTCGCGCCCGACCCGGCCTGGCCCTACTTCCTCGGCCTCGTGCCGCGCGGCGAGGACGAGATCGTCGTGCAGCGCCTGAGCCGCGACCAGACCAGCCTGCAGCTGCTGCGCCTGCACTGGCGCGAGCGCCGCCTCACGACACTGCTCGAGCAGGCCCAGCAGCCCTGGATCAACGCGCTCGGCCGGCCGCTGTTCCGCGCCGCGGACGGCAGCTTCTTCCTGCTGCACGAGCGCGAGGGCGTGGCGCGCATCGGCCTGTACGACGCCCACGGCGCCTGGCAGCGCGACATCGGTGCCGAGGCCGGCCATGTCGAGAGCCTGGCCGGGCCCGACGCCGCCGGCGACGGCCTCTACTTCATCGCCACCGGCGCCGATGCGCGCGAGCGCCACCTGTTCCACGCGGCGCCGGCCGGCGGCTGGGCCGGCGTGCAGGTGACGCGCGAGGCAGGCCTCCATGCCGTCTCGCTGGCGCCCGGCGCGCAGGCCTGGCTGCATGTGCTCGACACGCCCGAGCAGGCGCCGCGGGTGCAGCTCGAGACGCTCGACGGGAGCGTCGAACACGCCTTCGTGCCGCCGGCGCCGCGCGAGTACGAGCGCGACGTGGTCGTGCCGCGTTTCGTCGACCTGCTCGCGGCCGACGGCCGCACGCCGCTGCACGCGGCGATCTACGAGCCGACGGTGCCCTGGCCGGGCGATGGCCGGCGCCCGGTGCTGCTGCTGGTCTACGGCGGCCCGCACGTGCAGGTGGTGCGGCGCTCGCGCGCGCTCACGCTCGACCTGCGCGCCCAGCTCTTCGCGCAGCGCGGCTGGCTGGTGTTCAAGGTCGACAACCGCGGCACCAGCGGGCGCGGCATCGTGTTCGAGAAGCCGCTGTACGGCCGGCTCGGGCAGGTGGAGGTGGAGGACCAGGTGGCCGCGCTGCAGCAGCTGCTGGCGCTGTACCCGGAGGCCGACCCGGCGCGTGTGGGCGTGTGCGGCTGGAGCTACGGCGGCTACATGTCGCTGCGCTGCCTGCAGCTGCGCCCCGATCTCTTCGCCGCCGCCGCGGCCGGCGCGCCGGTGGTGCGCTGGGAGGACTACGACGCGCCCTACACCGAGCGCTACATGGGCTCGCCGGTGGCCACGCCGGCCTTCCCGCGCGCCAACGTCGAGGGCTACCGCGCCGGCCGGGCCGCACCGCGGCCGGACGGCCGGCGCCAGCGCCTGCTGCTGATCCACGGCATGAACGACGAGAACGTGCTGCTGCGCCACAGCGCCGCGCTGATGGAGCAGCTCGCCGAGCAGCAGCTGCCCTACGAGACCCTGCTGCTGCCGGGCGAGCGCCACGGCGTGCGCGCGCCGGCGCAGCGCATGTACCTGGAGGCGCGCATCCTCGAGTTCTTCGAGCGCACGCTGATGAAATGAAGCCCCCAAGCTCGCTGTCGCTCGCTACCCCCCGAGGGGGCCGCCCGCCGGCGGCCCGGCAGAGCCGGTTCCGCGGCGGGAAGCTTGATCGGGCCCTCGTTCTTGCCGCGCCGCGGCGCCGCGGACAACCGGCATGAGCGCAGCGGTCCGCATCGATTTCGTTCATCGAGCGACGCCGCGCAGCGAGCGCTACGAGATCACCAGCTGGGCCGCCAGCGCCGCGGCCGATCCGCATGTGCGCGGGCGGCTCGACGAGCGTGGCGGCTACCGCTGGTCGCTGCGCGACGCGCAGGGCCGCGTGATCGCCAGCCGCGGCTACTCGACCCTGCTGGAGGAGTGGCAGTCCACCGTGGTCGGGCAGGACGAGACGGTGACCGGCGAGTTCCGCGAGACGCATGTCGTGCCAATGGTGCCCGGTGCGACGCTGCGCCTCGAGCGGCGCGGCGAGCGCGATGGGTTCGAGACGCTGCTCGAGCAGCGCCTGCCCGACGCGGCCACGCTGCCGCCCGCGCCCGAGCCGACAGCGCGCACGCTGCGCTGGCTGCACGGGGAGCGCTCGCTGCGGCCGATCCTGTTCGTCTCCGAGGGCTACGCGGCCGGGGAAGGCGAGGCCTTCTTCGCGCGTGCCCAGCACGCCTGCGGCCTGCTGCTGGCGGCCAGCCCGTTCGCCGAGCAGCGCGAGCGGCTCGCGGTGGCGGCGCTGCACGTGCCGAGTGCGGCCAGCGGCATCCCCGCGGTGCCGGGCGAGGCGGTGGCCGGCACCGCCTTCGGCACGCACTACGGCACCTTCGGCATGGCGCGCTACATGGTGGCCGAGGACCTGCACGCGCTGCACCGCGCGGTGGACGGCATCGGCCATGTCACGCTGGTGATCCTCGCCAACTCCACGGTCTACGGCGGCAGCGGCATCTTCAATTCGAACGCGACGCTCGGCGCGCACATGGACGAGGCCGACTTCGCCTACGTGCTGCTGCACGAGCTGGGCCACTCGCTCGGCGGGCTGGGCGACGAGTACTTCGGCAAGGAGATCACCTACGCGACCGACCTCGCGTCGGCCGGGCTGCCGTGGGAGCCGAACGTCTCGTTGCTCGATGCGCAGGGCCGGCCGCGCTGGGCCGCGCAGCTCGACCCCGGCCTCGTGCTGCCGACACCCTGGCAGCACGAGGCCTTCCTGGCGATCATGGCCGCCGGCACGCCGGCCGCCGAACAGCGCGAGCAGGTGGCCGCGCTGCTGGCCGCCGAGCCGCTGCGCGGACGCGTCGGCGCGTTCGAAGGCGCACGCTACCTGGCACGCGGCCTGTACCGGCCGGAGGTCGACTGCCGCATGTTCAGCAAGACCGCGACGCGCTTCTGCGCGGTGTGCCAGCGCGCGATGGTGGAGGTGCTGGACGAGGTGGTGGGGGCGGGCTGAGCGGCGTCGGCGCGGCTGGCCGGGTGATCGGTCAGACCACCCAGATGTCTGCCGCGGTCAGCACCGGCATGCCGCTCAGCGTCGCCACCAGCTGCCTGGCACCGGTGCCATTGCCATTGGCGTCGTAGAACAGCTGGCCGCTGTCGGTGTCGTAGAGCACGTGGTCGTTGGCATCCAGCGCCGTGCCGGTCAGGTTGGCGCGGAAGTTCGCCGCGTCCAGCGCTCCGGCAACTGTCAGCTTGCCGAACACCGCGTTCTCGAGCTTGATGCGGTCGTCGGCCGCGTTGAAGTCGGCGATCCGGTCGGCGTTCGACGCGCCGGGCAGGCTCGTGAAGCGGAAGGTGTCCAGGCCGGCGCCGCCGGTGAGCGAGTCGCTCCCGTCGCCGCCGGTGAGCACGTCGTTGCCGCTGCCCCCGTTGAGCGTGTCGTTGCCTGCGGCGCCGTTGAGCGTGTCGTTGTTGCCGCCGCCGGCGAGCACGTTCGCCCCGGTGTTGCCGGTGATCAGGTTGGCCAGCGCGTTGCCGGTGCCGTTGATGTCGTCGGCGCCCGTCAGCGACAGGATCTCGAGGAAGTCGCCCAGCCTGTAGGTCACGCTGGCGCGCACCTCGTCGGTCCCGCCCGCGGGCTCGACGAGCGGGTTCTGGGACAGGAACACGTCCGACTGCCCGTTCGTGTCGCCGGCAACGAGATTGGACGCGAAGCTGTAGAACACGACGGCGCTGCCGTCCCCGGACAGCGAATACCCCATGCTGAGATCGCCGGTCTTGACCCCGGTCGCGGGTGCCGAGATCAGGGCCGTCTCGCCCGTCTGCAGATCCTTGACGAACACGTCGAAGGCGGAATCCGTATCCCCTGGCGCCAGATTGGTGGCGATGCTGTCGAACAGCACGAACCTGCCGTCGGCAGAGATGCCGCAACCATTGCTCCCGCTGTTCGCCTGGGCACCGCCGGACGCGGTGGACACCCGCGTCGTCACGCCGGTCAACAGGTCCTTCACGAACACGTCGACGTCGTGGTTCGTGTCGCCGGCGACCAGGTTGTCCGCCACGCTGTTGAAGACCACGAAGCGGCCGTCGGCCGACACGCCGCCCAGCGTGCTGCCGTTGAGCTGGAAGTAGTCCGGGTTCTCCAGCAGGCTGGCCGGCGTGCCGTCCGATGCCGAGGACACCAGCACGATGTCGCCGGTCAGGAGATCCTTGCGGAACAGGTCCGGTCCGTCGTTGTCGTCGCCGGCGACGAGGTTGGTGGCGTCGCTGCGGAACACCACGTAGCGCCCGCTCGCAGAGATGACCGACTCGCGGCTCGCGCCGTTGCCCGCCGTGCCGTCCGAGGTGGCCGACACCAGGGTCGTCGCGCCGGTCCGCAGGTCCTTGACGAAGATGTCCGCGAAGGGCTCACCGTCCGTGCCGGACAGGTTGCCGGCGTTGCTCGAGTAGACGACGAACCGGCCGTTCGCGGAGATGTCGGGGTTTCCGCTCCAGGCGTCGCCCTGCGCGCCGTTCGAGGCGGTGGACGCCCGCGTCACGGTCCCGGTGAGCAGGTCCTTGACGAAGACATCGCCCGATGCGTTCGTGTCGCCCGGCACGAGGTTGTTCGCATCGCTTTCGAACACGACATAGCGGCCGTCCGCCGACGGGTTGGGAAGGAAGCTTCTGCCGTTGGCCGGCGTTCCATCCGCGCTGGCGGACACCCGCACCACCCCCCCGGACTCGAGATCCTTCAGGTAGATCTGCTGACTGAAGGTCGGGGCTCCCGCCACGAGGTTGGTGGCGTAGCTCTCGAAGACGACGCCGTTCCCGCTGTCGGCCATGACGCCGAAGCTGCTGCCACTGTTGGCCTGGATCCCGCCGGACGACGCGGAGACCAGCTCGGTCGAGAGCGCGGTTTCGGTCACCACGTCGCCGGGAGTGTCCACGACGTAGACATCGTCACCGCTGCCGCCCACCAGGCTGTCGCGCCCCGTGCCACCGTCGAGGACGTCGTTTCCCGCCCCGCCTCTGAGCACGTTGTTCCCCGTGTTGCCGACCACCAGGTTGTCGAGCCAGTTGCCGGAGCCGCCGATGCTGCCCGTCCCGGTGAGCGTGAGGCGTTCCACGTTCGCGGGGAGCCGGTAGCTCACCGACGACTGCACCGTGTCGATGCCGGCATCCGCCCCCTCGTTCACCACGTCGCCGGTCGCGTCGCGGACATAGGTGTCGTTGCCGGCCCCGCCGGCCATGGTGTCGCTGCCCGCGCCGCCGTCGAGCAGGTTGCGGCCGGCGTTGCCGGTCAGGGTGTTGGCGAGTGCGTTGCCCGTGCCGTCGACGGCGGCCGATCCGGTGAGGACCAGCTTCTCCACGTTCGCGGACAGCGTGTACGTCACCGAGGACTGCACCGTGTCGATGCCCGCGTTCGCTCCCTCGGTGACCACGTCGCCTGCCGCATTGCGGACATAGGTGTCGTTGCCGGCGCCCCCGGCCAGGGTGTCGTTGCCCGTGCCGCCGTTGAGCACGTTGTCGCCGCTGTTGCCGGTCAGGGTGTTGTCGAGCGCGTTGCCCGTGCCATCGATGGCTTGCGCGCCGGTGAGCAGCAGTTTCTCCACGTTCGCCGGCAGCGTGCAGCTCACCGCCGACCGCACCAGGTCGATGCCCGCGTTGAACCCCTCCGTCACCACGTCGCCGATCGTGTTGCGGACATAGGTGTCGTTGCCGGCGCCCCCGGCCAGGATGTCGTTGCCGAGGCCGCCGTTCAGGAGGTTGTCGGCCGCATTGCCGGTCAGCCGGTCGGCGAGCGGGCTGCCCGTCAGGTTCTCGATCGAGACCAGGGTGTCGGTGCCGGCGCCGACGGTGTTCTGGGCGGTGACCACGCCCAGGTTGACCGTCACTCCCGCCGCCGCGTCGGCGTAGGAGGCGGTGTCGAGGCCGAGCCCCCCGCTGAGGGTGTCGTTGCCCTGGTCTCCCCGCAGCGTGTCGTTGCCGCCGTTCCCGTTCAGCAGGTCGTTGCCCGCGTAGCCGCGCAGGTTGTCGCCACCGTTCCCGCCCGACACGACGTCCGGGCCACCGAGGATCAGTGCGTTCAGCGCCTCGTCGTTCGCGGACTCGAAGACCTGCCGGACGGTCAGGGAAAGGCCTCCCCATTCCAGCAGCAGCGCCCCGGACGAGGTTCGCTGGACGAGCCCGGTCACGCGGCTGTTCAGCAGCGCCTCCTCGGTGGAGAAGTCGAACGAGCCGAACGCGGCGATCGTGCTGCCCGACGCCGGGTCGCGCGCCCGGAATTCGGTCGCCGTGAGGGACACCAGCTCGAAGGTCGAACCGGGATAGAACCTGCCGTACCCGAAGTAGCCGGGATCGGACATGTCGGCCGGGAAGTTCCCGAAGGTGAGCGTCGTCATGCGTCATGTTCCCTTGTTCGGACCCCTGCGTCACGCCCACCGATGGGGGCGCCTCCAGGCACCAGCTCGGCGTGGCCACCCTGCGCGAACGGGCACCGCCGGGGACGTCGGTGGTCAGCCCGATCGACGCCGGCATGGTCTTGCCTGATGCCGACGAGGATAGCGGTTCGAATCGGATCGAGCGTCCTCGTGCTGCGCGCGTTGAGCTGGATCAGCCAGCCGCCGCGCCGCGCCTCAGCGCGACTGGAAACGCTTGAGCGACTCGATCTCCGCACGCACGCGTGCCAGCTCCTCGCGCACCGCGTGCAGCTCGGCCGCGAAGGCCTGCTGCTCCCGGGCCGACAGGCTCGTGCCGGGCGTCTCCTGCCGGTGGCCGGCCACCAGGTCCGCGCGCAGCTGCCGCACCTCGGCGTCGCAGAACTCCACGGCCGCGTGCAGCACGTTGAAGACGTCGACCGCGTTGTCGACCATCGCCTCCCCATAGCGTCGCCCCTCGGCGCGCCGGCCGGCATCGAAGTACGGGCTGCGCTCGTCGATGCAGCCGGCGAGCACGCGCTCGACGATCGCTTCCTGGCTCTGACCGATGCGCAGTCGGTCGAACAGCAGCGACGCCGCCTCGTGCAGGGCCGCGGCGATGTCGCGGCGCCACAGCGGGTTCAGCAGCCGCGAGGGGTCGTCGTACAGCCGCCGCTGGTAGACGTTCAGGCGATGGAAGGCGAGCGCGAAGCGCGTCTCCAGGTCGGCACGCAGCACGATGCCGTCGGCCGGGACGATCAGCAGGTGCAGCACCTCGTGCAGCAGCGTGTAGCTCGACGCGGTGTCGCGGATCAGCACGGTGGCGCGCTCCAGTCCGCAGCAGGTGCCGGCGGGCAGGGACCGGCCCTCGTAGCTGTCGCGGAACCCGGCCTGCTGCAGCAGCTGCTCGTGGGCCACCGGCAGCTCGGCCAGCAGGGGGTTGGCGGGCCGGGCGGGGTGCGCGCTCGGCACCCGCAGCACGTCGATCCGCAGGCCAGCGATCAGCGCCAGCAGTTCCTGCGGTTGCGCCCGCGCCAGCGCGTTCACGCTGCCCATGTCGACCTGCTGCGCGAACGGGACGCGCACACAGCCGTCGTCCGGCGGCACCGCCGGGCGCGCCGCGCCGGCGCCGACCAGGCCGCCGGCGAGCAGCAGCCCGCGCAGCAGCGCCGCCGCCCGCCGCGCGCCGGCCCGCAAGGCCATCGGAGCGGCGGACGTCACGCGCCGGCCGCCTCGCGCACCCGCCGCCGCACCATGCCGATGTGGCTGCGCAGCGAGTACAGCTCGTCGGCGTAACTCAGCGGCACGGTCACGCGGCCGGCGCGCTGCTCGATGTCGTCGAGCTGCTCGAGCAGCTCGGCCCCGCTCTTCTCGCCGATCGACTCCTCCACGCGGCGCAGCTGGCCGTACCAGCGGAAGATGCGCGAGCGCACCCGGAACTGGTACAGCGGCGGCACGATGCGCGACAGCGGGATCAGGATCGCGATGATCGACACCAGCACCACCCACATGCGGTCGATCAGGTTGGCCAGCCAGAACGGCAGGTAGCGCTGCAGCAGCGGCGGGCCGTTGCGGTAGAAGCGCTCGGCCTCCGGCGCCAGCGCTCGCTCGGTGTTCTCCACCGAGGGGAAGCTGCCCTTGCGCTGGAACCAGCCTGGCCCGCCGTGGATACTGCGCGCGGCCTGAACGAACAGCTGGATCAGCGCCGGGTGCACACCCTCGCGCGCCACCAGCGTGGCGGTGGGCGCGACGAGGCGGATCGGCGCCGGCGGCCGGTCGGCCGCGAGGTCGACCACGCCGCGCGGCAGCACCACGTTGCTCAGGAAGGGAAAGCGCCGCGTGTAGGCCTCGGCCTGCGGAAAGTCCATCAGCCGGATGCCGGGCGTCTGCAGCAGCAGCTGCACCAGCGGCGCCTCGGGCGCGGAGGCGAAGGCCAGCGCGTCGATCTCGCCCTCGAGCAGCGCCACCACCGCCGGCGTGGAGGGCTTCTCGGTCAGCGTCAGCGCGCCGGGCTCGAGGTGGTTGGCGTCGAGCAGCCGGCGCATCAGGTTGGGCACCCCGCTGCCCGGCGAGCCGATGTTCAGGGTCCAGCCCTTCAGCTCGGGCAGCATCGCCAGCGCCGGCTTGCCGAGCTTCTGCTGCGCCGCCTCCTCGCGGTAGAACAGCCACAGCGGCTCGTGGAACAGGCTGCCGAGCGACTCCAGCCCGGCGTTGGCCGCCTCGGCGTCGGCGGCGCTGGCATGCTCGACGTCGGCGCCGCCCTGCACGAAGGCGAGGTCGACGCCGGAGTCCGGGTCGCGCAGCAGCTGCAGGTTCTCGGCCGCGCCCTGCGTGGCGCGCAGCACCACCTCGATGCCGTGCTCGCGCAGCTGCGCGGCGTAGCGCTTGCCGAACTCGGCATACGCCCCCTGTTCGGCGCCGGTGGCCAGCACCACCTTCTTCGGCGGGTTGGGCTGCAGGATCACGTAGGCCAGCACCAGCAGCACCAGTGCCAGCAGCACGAAGGGGCCGGCCGTGATGGCCAGGTCGCGGATCGACAGCAGCGTGTGGCGTAAGGCTTGGGGCATGGCGGCAGACCGAGGCAGGACGTGCGAGCATCGCACAGCTGGCTCGGCGCTTGCATCGAGCCGTGTCCCGACCGGAGAACGCATGAGCACACGTGGATTCGGTGGCCGCCGGCCCGCCGCGGCACAGGCCGGACGCATCCCGCCCGGCCAGTCGCTGACGGAGGACTTCCCGGTGCTCAGCGCCGGCCCCACGCCGCGTGTCGACCTGGCTGCATGGCGCTTTGCGCTCAGGCTCGGCCCGCGCACGCTGCAGGCCTGGACCTGGGACGAGTTCCAGGCCCTGCCGCAGACGACGCGGGTGGTCGACATCCACTGCGTCACCACCTGGTCCAAGCTCGACACCGAGTGGCAGGGCGTGCTGGTCGACGACCTGCTGGCCGCCGCCGGCCTCGGCGCACCCACGCCCTGGGTGCTGGCGCATTCGGCCGACGGCTACAGCACCAACGTGCCGGCGGCCGACCTGACCGGCGGCCGCGCGATGATCGCCACCCACTTCGGCGGCCTCCCGCTGACGCCGGACCACGGCGGCCCGGCGCGGCTGCTGGTGCCGCAGCTGTACTTCTGGAAGTCGGCCAAGTGGGTGACCGCGCTGCAGTTCACCGCGCGCGACGAGGCCGGCTTCTGGGAGCTGCGCGGCTACCACATGCGCGGCGACCCGTTCCTCGAGCAGCGCTACGGCGGTGACTGAGCCGCTGCGCTGGAGCCCGGCGCGCATCACCGCGCTCGAGCGCCTGACGCCGCGCCTGCTGCGCGTGGAGCTCGCGCCCGCGGCCTGGCAGCGCCCGCGCGCCGGCCAGCATGTGGACCTGCGGCTCACCGCCGCCGACGGCTACCAGGCGCAGCGCAGCTACTCGCTGCTCTCGCCGCCGGAGTGCGAAGGGCGCATCGAACTGGCGATCGAGCGTCTTGCGGACGGCGAGGTCTCGCCCTGGTTCCACGACGTGGCCCAGGCCGGCGACGAGATCGAGCTGCGCGGCCCGCTGGGGGGCCACTTCGTGTGGGACCGCGAGGCCGCGCCGCCCACGCTGCTGGTGGGCGGCGGCTCGGGTCTGGTGCCGCTGCTGGCGATGGTGCGGCACCGCGCCGCCGGCCCGGCCGGTGCGCCGATGGTGCTGGTGGCGGCCGCACGCTGCGCGGCCGAGGTGCCGCTGCGCGACGAGCTGCTGGCCGAGGAGGCGGCCGGGCGCGGCTTCACGCTGCACCAGGCGCTGTCGCGCGAGGCCAGCGTGGCGCGCGCGCAGGACCGCGTCGGGCGGCCCGACGCGGCCTTCCTCGCCGAGGCGCTGCGTCCGCTCGGCCCGCCGGGCGGCGTGCGGGCCTACGTCTGCGGCCGCCATGCGTTCGTCGAAGCGATCGCCGGGCACCTGCAGTTGCTCGGCGTGCCGGCGGCGCGCATCCGCACCGAGCGCTTCGGAGCCTGAGAGCCTGAGACCGGGGCCCGCGTTTCAGCGGAAACCCGGCGGCCGGGCGCCGCAACGCGCGTGCAACCGCGGCGCGGCCGAATGGGGCGTCCCCCGAACGCGCCGCAGGAGCCACGATGCCCCCGACCCCGCCCCCGACCCACGAGCCGCCGATCACCTACCGCGGCACCGTCTACCCCTGGCACTGCGACCACATGGGCCACATGAACGTGATGTGGTACGTGGGCAAGTTCGACGAGGCGACCTGGCAGCTGTTCCGCCTGCTCGGCCTCACGCCCGCGCGGCTGCGCGAGGCCGGGCGCGGCATGGCCGCGGTGGAGCAGCAGATCACCTATGCCCGCGAGCTGATGGCCGGCGCCACCGTCTCGATTCGCAGCACGCTGCGCGAGGTGCACGCGAAGCGCCTGGTGTTCGTGCACGAGATGGTGGACGACGAGGCCGGCCACGTCGCCGCGCGCACGGCGCTGGTGGCCGTGCACCTCGACACCCGGGCGCGCCGCGCCTGCGTGCTGCCCGAGGACGTGATCGCCGCGGCGCGCGCCTTGTTGCCGACGGCCTGCTGAGGCGGCCGGGGCCGCTATCCTCCCCCCATGCGCCTGCTCCTCGTCGAAGACGACCGCATGATCGGCGACAGCCTGCGCGCCGCGCTGCGCCTGGAGGGCCATGCGGTCGACTGGGTGCGCGATGCACGCGCCGCGCAGGCCACGCTGGCCAGCGAGCGCTTCGACCTGGTGCTGCTCGACCTCGGCCTGCCCGAAGGCGACGGGCTGGACGTGCTGCGGGCCCTGCGCGCACAGCGCAACGACACGCCCGTGATCGTGCTGACCGCACGCGACGGCACCGGCGACCGCGTCGCCGGGCTCGATGCCGGCGCCGACGACTACCTCGTCAAGCCCTTCGAGTTCGACGAGCTGCTGGCGCGCATGCGCGCGGTGCTGCGCCGCCACGGCGGCCGCGCCGAGCCGCTGCTGCGCTGCGGCGACGTGACGCTCGACCCGGCCACGCGCCAGGTCAGCAAGGCCGGCGTGCCGGTGCTGCTGTCGGCGCGCGAGTTCGCGGTGCTCGAGGCGCTGATGCAGCGCCCCGGCGCGCTGCTCTCGCGCGCCCAGCTGGAAGACCGGCTGTACGGCTGGGGCGAGGAGATCGAGAGCAACGCGGTCTCGGTCTACATCCACCAGCTGCGCCGCAAGCTCGGGGCGGAGTTCATCGGCAACATGCGCGGGGTCGGCTACTACGTCGGCGCGCCCGGCGGCGGCGCGGCGTGAGTTCGCTGAAGAACCGGCTGCTGGTCGCGCTGCTCGGCCTGCTGCTCGGCGCGGCGGCGGTGTTCGGCCTCGCCACCTACCGCAGCGTGCTGGCCGAGACCGAGGCGCTGTTCGACTACCAGCTGCGCCAGATGGCGCTGTCGCTGCGCGACCAGGGCGAGATCGCACCCGACCAGGCGCAGGCGCTGGCCGACGAGCAGCTCGACTTCGTCGTGCAGATCTGGACCGAGGACGGCCGCAGCATCTACGCCTCGCGCCTGCACCCCGAGCTGCCGGCGCGTGCGCTGCTCGGCTTCGCCGACGTGCAGGCCGGCGGGCAGACCTGGCGCACCTTCGGCGTGGCCACGCGCGCGCGTGTGATCCAGGTGGCGCAGCCGCGCCCGGTGCGCCAGCGCCTGGCCGCCGGCACCGCGCTGCGCAGCGTGCTGCCGCTGCTGGTGGTGGCGCCGCTGTTCGTGCTGCTGGGCGGCTGGATCGTCGCGCGCACGCTCGCGCCGCTGCGCCGCGTGGCCACCGAGGTGCGCGGGCGCGACGCGCTGGCGCTGGCGCCGCTGCCCGAGGCCGGGCTGCCCGACGAGGTGGCGCCGCTGGTGGCGGCCCTCAACGGCCTGCTCGGGCGGCTCGGCCAGGCGCTGGATGCGCAGCGCGCCTTCGTGGCCGATGCGGCGCACGAGCTGCGCTCGCCGCTGACGGCGCTCAAGCTGCAGCTGCAGATGCTGCGCCGCGCCGCCGACGAACCGGCGCGCCAGGCCGCCACCGAGCAGCTCGCGCAGGGCATCGAGCGCGCCGCGCGGCTGGTGGAGCAACTGCTCGCGCTGGCGCGCAGCGAGCCGGGTGCGGCCGCGGCGCTGGAGTCGCTCGACCTGGCCGAGCTGGCGCGCCAGGCCCTGGCCGACCTGCTGCCGCTGGCGGCCGCGCGCGGCAGCACGCTCGAGCTGCAGGCCGACGCGCCGGTGCCGCTGCAGGGCGAACGTGCCGGCCTCACGGCGCTGGTGCGCAACCTGGCCGACAACGCGCTGCGCCACAGCCCGCCCGGCGGCCGGGTCGAGCTGCGCGTGGGGCACGAGGGCGGCGCCGCGCAGCTCGTCGTCGACGACAGCGGGCCGGGCATCCCGCCGGCCGAGCGCGACAAGGTGTTCGACCGTTTCGTGCGCCGTGCCGGGCAGGAGGAGCCGGGCAGCGGGCTCGGCCTGGCGATCGTGCGCGCGGTGGCGCAGCGGCATGGCGCCGAGGTGACGCTGGGCGAGTCGCCGCTCGGCGGGCTGCGTGTCGCGGTGCACTGGCCGCTCGTGCCGCCTAGCCCGGCGGCGCCTGCACCAGGCCGAGCCCGCGTGCCAGCGGCGTGACACCCGGCGCGAAGACATCGGCGCGTGCCGCCGCCTTCATGCGTGACCACACCTGGGCGGCGTTCGCGGCGCCGGCCTCGCGGCGCAGCATCTCCCACCACAAGGCCGCGGTGCCGGCCGCGACGGCCGACGAGATCGAGGTGCCCGTCATCTCGTCCAGGCCGCCGCCGGGACGGGCCCCCGGCACCCGGCTGCCCGGCGCCGCCACGGTGGCGCCGACGTTGGAGAAGGAGGCCATGGTCAGACCGGCTGCGGCGCCGGCCTCGTCGGCCGCGCCGACGGAGATGACGCCGCGCGCCAGGGCGGTCGGTGCGTTCACGCGCACCTCCTCGCCGGCGCGGTTGTCGTTGCCGGCCGGCGCGAAGATCAGCGCCCCCTTGCCGGAGGCCAGCGCCGCCGTGACGATGCCCTCCGTCGTGCGGTAGGACTGTGCGAAGGTGGCCAGCGTGCGCGAGATCCCCGTGCGCACGCCGCTGCCGTCGCGCGCCTCGCGCTCGATGTCGTCGACCACCTGCAGGCCGAAGCCCAGGCAGACCACGTCGACGCTGCCGCCGTCGTAGGACAGGGCCCAGTCGAGCGCGACCGGCAGGTTCTCCGGGCTCGCGTTGCCGCTCTTGCCGATGTACTTGACCATCACCAGGCGCGTGACGCCCGGTGCGATGCCGATGCGCTGCCCGCCCAGCGGCCGCCCCGCCACGATGCTGGCGAGCATCGTGCCGTGGCCGAGTTCGTCGCCGTCACCCTCGCCGCTGAAATCCTTCTGGATCAGCTCCATGCCGGCGAAGGCCGGGTGCGCCACGTCGATGCCCGAGTCGATGATCGCCACCGTCACGCCGGCACCGGTGTAGGCCTGGCGGTCGGCGCCGACCAGCCGCACGGCCCGGGTCGGCGCGCCCGGCCCGGCCGGCGGCGCGGCGGGCGAGCGTGTCACCCGAGGCGGCGCCTCGGCCGCGCTGCCGCGGCGCCAGGTGGCCTCGTCGCGCGTCAGCTCGCGCAGCCGGGCCAGCTCCCGCTGCTTGTCGGCGAACGCCTTGCGCTCGGCCTCCTGCTGGTCGCGCAGCACCAGCGCACGCCGCTCGGCACGCAGCGCCCACCAGCCCGCACCGGCCGCGCCGAGCGCGAACACGGAGGTCCCGACGATGCCCAGCAGGGTGCGCCGGCCGACGACGCGCACGGCCGACTCGCGCTCGTCCAGCGCGCGGGCGCGCTCCTCCTGCGCGGCGGCCATCTCCTGCAGGCGCTGTCGTTCCTGGTCCTCGTGGCGCTGCGCAGCCGCCTCGCTCTCGGCGATCAGCGCGAGCTGGAGTTCGGTCAGCGGCGGTGCGTCCTTCGGCCGCTCGGCGGCCCAGCGCCGGGCGGCCTCGATGTCGGCGCCGCGCAGCAGCCGGCTCTCGGCCCGGCCGGCGCCGTCCCACTCGGCGGCGCGCGCCATCAGCCGGGTGTGCTCGCGCAGCCAGTCCAGATCGGTGTCGAGCGCCCGCTGCAGGCCGCGCATGGCGCCGATGAACGAACGCGGCCGGCCGTCGTCGTGCGGATCGAAGCGCACGTAGTTCAGGGCGGCGAGCCGCTCGTGCACCGGCAGCTCGCCGGTGCGCTCGACCAGCACCGGGATCAGGCGCTTGCACAGCCGCGCCGCCTCTTCCACCTCCCAGGCGCAGATGTCGGAGCGCGCCGAGTGCGGCGAGAGCAGGAAGACGACCGTGTCCGCGTCGGCGATCAGCGCGCCGAGGCGGCGCCGCCAGTCCTCGCCCTCGATGATCGAGGCGCGGTCGATGCTCACCGCGTAGCCGGCCCACTCGAGCGCGCCGACCAGCTCGTCGGCGAAGGCGGCGTCGGCGCGTGAGTACGACACGAAGACCTTGAGCGTGCGGTCGGTGCTGTTCATGCGGCGCGTCTCCCGTCACCTTAACCTTCGCCTCATCGTCGCCTAACGCAGGCCTCACGGCGCATCCCTATCTTCGTGACATCGAGGAACCCCAAGGAGCGACGATGAAACTGCATCCCCTCACCGGCACCCTGCTGGCCGCCGGCGTGCTGATCACCGGCACGGCCAGCGCGCTCACGCTGAACCCGCTGGAGTGGTGGAAGCCGCGCGGCGCGACCCCCGTGGCGGTGGCCGACAGCACCGCCGCCACCAACGCCGCCGCGCCCGCGCCGGTGCCGCCGATCGCGGCGCAGGGCCGCGTGCCCGACTACCGCACGATCGTGAAGACCTTCGGGCCGGCGGTGGTCGGCATCACGGTGTCGGGCGTGCACCAGGCCTCGCTCGAGGAGCAGGGCCTGCCGCCGGGCGCCGGGAGCGACCCGTTCTTCCAGTTCTTCCGCGGCCTGCCGGGCTTCGAGGGCCGGCTGCGCGGCAACCCGCAGCAGCCCTTCCGCGGCCAGGGCTCGGGGTTCATCGTCAGCAGCGACGGGCTGGTGCTGACCAACGCGCACGTGGTGCGCGAGGCGCGCGAGGTGAACGTCAAGCTGGCCGACCGGCGCGAGTTCTCCGCCAAGGTGCTGGGCAGCGACCCGGTGACCGACGTGGCCGTGCTGCGCATCGCCGCGAAGAACCTGCCCACCGTGCGCCTGGGCGACCCGGCCCGGCTCGAGGTGGGCGACCCGGTGCTCGCGATCGGCGCGCCGTTCGGCTTCGAGCAGAGCGCCACGCAGGGCATCGTCAGCGCCAAGGGGCGCTCGCTGCCGGGCGACGCGGTGGTGCCCTTCATCCAGACCGACGCGGCCGTGAACCCCGGCAACTCCGGCGGTCCGCTGTTCGACGGCAGCGGCAACGTGGTCGGCATCAATGCGCAGATCTACTCGCAGACCGGCGGCTACCAGGGGCTGGCCTTCGCGATCCCGATCGATGTGGCGCTGAAGGTCAAGGACCAGATCGTCGCCACCGGCAAGGCCACCCATGCGCGCCTGGGCGTCAGCGTGCAGGAGCTGAACCAGGCGCTGGCCGAGTCCTTCGGCCTGGCGCGGCCCGACGGTGCGCTGGTGGCCCAGGTGGCCGAGGGCAGCGCGGCGCAGCAGGCCGGCCTGAAGCCGGGCGACGTGATCCTCGAGGTCAACGGCCAGGCGGTGCAGCGCTCCGGCGAGCTCTCGACCCTGATCGGCATGGCCGCACCGGGCGAGCGTGTCGCGCTGAAGGTGTGGCGCGACAAGGCGGCGCGCAGCGTCGACGCCCGGCTCGGCGGCATCGACGAGACCGGGGCGCTGGCCGGCCCTGCTGCGCCGGAGGGCGGCCAGCTCGGCCTGGCGGTGCGCCCGCTGACACGCCAGGAGCGCCGCGAGGCCGGCGTGGAGCAGGGCCTGCTGATCGAGAACGTGGGCGGCGCCGCGGCGCGCGCCGGCGTGGAGCCGGGCGACCTGCTGCTGGCCGTCAACGGCAAGCCGGTGGCGAGCATCGAGCAGGTGCGCAGCCTGCTGGCCGGCAAGCCCAGGAGCGTGGCGCTGCTGGTGCAGCGCGACGGCGACAAGATCTTCGTGCCGGTGACGCTCGGCTGACGAGCTGTGAACCCCGGCCTCTTTCCCCGAAGGAGAACTCCATGAAACAAGGTTCGCTCTCCCGCCCCCTGCAACGCGCCGGCCTCGCGCTGGCGGCGCAGGCGGTGCATGTCAGTTGTCGATGGCGGCTACCGCCACGCTCGCCGCATGAGGCCCCGAGGCCTGACCAAGCTTCCCGCCGCGGAACCGGCTCGGCCGGGCCGCTGGTGGGCCCCCCCTCGGGGGGTAGCGAGCGAAAGCGAGCTCGGGGGCTTCATTTCAGTGAGCACGGCCACGCCAGCGGCGTGTTCGTGTTCCCGGCGCATACCGGCTGATCAGTGGTCGAACAGCGCCGTGTAGCGGCGCTGCATCTCCTCGGGCGACACCTGCTCGATCGCGTGGCCGATCAGCCAGGTGTGGCCGAAGGGGTCGCGCAGGCGGGCGCTGCGCTCGCCGTAGAACTGGTCGGTCGGCGGCATCAGCACGCTGGCGCCGGCCGCCGTCGCGCGGCGCACCAGTGCATCGCAGTCGTCGACGTGCAGGTGCACCGAGGCGCCGATGTCGCGGTCGCCCGGCGGCGCCACCAGGCCGAACTCGGGAAAGGCATCGGACAGCATCAGCACCGCCGGGCCAAGCTGCAGCTCGGCATGCCCGATGCGGCCGGACGGCTCGACGAGGCGAAAGCGCTCCCTCGCGCCGAAGGCCTGCGCGTAGAAGACGATCGCAGCCGCCGTGTCGTGTACGCGCAGGTAGGCGAACACCTCGTGGATGACGGTCATGGGATCCTCGCTCGAATCGGGGCGCCAGTCTGGCCTGCCGCGCCGGCCGTGTCTTGCAGGTTCTTTCGCTCCGGGCGGTGGTGCGGTGCATCGGCCGTGGCCGCCTCGTAGCGCGAGGGCGGCACGCCGGCGAGGCGGCGGAACTCGTTCGTGAAGTGCGCCTGGTCGGCGTAGCCGCAACGCAACGCGAGCTCGGCCAGCGGCGCTGGCGCGGGCGCAGCGAGCACCTCGAGGGCCCGGTTGAAGCGCAGCAGGCGCGCGTAACGCTTGGGCGTCAGCCCGACCGCCGCGTGGAAGCGGGCGGTGAAGCGGGTCGGCCCGAGGCCTGCGAGCGACCGCAGTGACTCGATGCGCGGCAGCTCGGGGCTCGCGTGCAGGGCCGCCAGCACGGTGGAGACGAGGCGGTCCGGCTCGGCCGCGCGGGCGCGCCCCTCGAGGGCCGCGGCCAGCAGGGCCAGGCGGCGCAGCGGTTCGGGCTCGGCGCCCAGGCGCTCGCGCAGCGCGGCCCAGCCGCCGGGAAAGTCTGCCAGCGCGACGCCGCCGTCGCCGGCCTCGCCCGTCTCGCCCGTCTCGCCCGTCTCGCCGGCCGCACCACCGAGCAGCGCCGCCGCGCCGCCGGGCCGGAACTGCACGCCCACCACGTCCGCGGCACCGCCGGTGGCGCGCAGCACCGGCGCATCGGAGGCACCCTGGAACACGCCGCCGCGCAGGCGCAGCACGCGGCCCTTGACGACGCGCAACACCGCCTCGTCGTGCAGGGGGATCACCAGGTCGGCCCGGCCCGAGGGCAGCAGCCACTCGAGCCCGTGCGGCAGGGCCTCGCGGCGCGACGCCCACAGCCGCTCGACGTGACGCGCGAGCGGCCCGCGCGGCAATAGTTGCCAGAACGCCATGCCGCGATCTTGGCCCAGATGCGAAGATCATGGGGATGTTCCGAAGCTTCGTCGCGGCCACGTTGATGGTGCTCGCCCTGGCCGTGCAGGCCGGCGAGCGCAGCACGCTGATCGAGGGCACGGTGGTCGAGTTCGCCGACCTGAGCGACGCACGCGCCGTGCTCGGGGCCGACGACGACTGGCTGCGCGCCACCTCGGCGCTGCAGCGCCAGGTGCTGGTGGGCGCGCGCAGCGATCCGCTGCCCTTCCTGGCCTTCCAGGCGGGACGGGCGATCCCCTGGACCGGGCCGGCACGCGCGCGCTGGCTGGCCGCGCTGAAGTCCATCGCGGTCGGCCTGAACACGCTGCAGCTGCCCTGGCCCGAGCGTGTGCTGCTGGTGGCCACCGATGGGCGCGAAAGCGCCTACCAGCCGCACACGCGCGGCAATGCGGTGATGCTGCCCGGGCGCTTCGAGCAGCAGCAGTTCAGCGACGCCGAGGTGCTGGCGCACGAGCTGTGGCATGTGGTCTCGCGGCACCGGCCGGAGCTGGCGCAGCGCCTGTATGCGCTGATCGGCTACCAGCCGGTGGCCGAGCTCGAATGGCCAGCGGCCTGGGACACGATCCGCCTGGCCAACCCCGACGCGCCACGCAACCGGCATGCGATGCCGCTCACGCTCGACGGCCGGGCGACCTGGGTGATGCCGGTGACCGTGATCGCGCCCGGCGGCCCGCGCGACAGCCTGCTCGACCGCATGGAGCAGCGCCTGCTCGAGGTGGTGCCCGGGGAGGGCGGCCAGCCGACCCGCGCGCGGCTGCGCGACGGCAAGCCGGTCTGGCACGACCCGGAGGAGACCCCTGCCTTCATGCAGCGCCTGGGCGGCAACACCGACTACGTGCTGCACCCGGAGGAGACCATCGCCGACAACGTGATGTTCCTGATCTGCGGTCGCACCGTGCCGAACATCACGCTGCTGGAGAAGATCCGCGACGAGATCCTGCGGCGCTGAGGGGCTGGCGACCATGCCCGGCCGTCGGCGCGACGGGCCGAGGCCCGGTGATGCAGCGGGTGTGGTCCCTGGTCGCCGGCGCGGCGACTCAGTCGCGTTCCTCACGCGTCGGCGCGTTGCAGCAGGGCGCTCGCAATGGCCTCTCGCAGCTCGAGCAAGGGGAGCGCATAGGTCGCGACCACGCAGTCCATGCCCTCCACGGTCGATACGCTGACGTTCAGCGAATAGCAGGTCTCGCCCACGACGATCGGAGACGCGAGGGCGACGACCTCGGGCTGCCAGGAGGCCGCGCAGAAACCCGACTCGCGCACGCATTCGACGGCCCGCTCGATGTCGGCCTGCAGCGCAGGCCACTGTCTTCCCCTGCGCGCCCTGAAGACCTCGTACAGCGCCCTGCGACGCGCCGTCGAGGTCGTGGCCAGATAGGCGCGGCCGAGCGACGTCAGCTCCATGGGCACGCGTTGACCCGACAGGACGGTGCGGAACGCGACCCGACGGCTGTAGCGGATCGATTCCAGGTAGACCATTTCGTCCCGATCCGGCGCGGCGAGTCCGACGTTGATGCGCCGGCTTTCGGCCAGGGCCCGCATCAACGGCGCGGCGACCTGCAGGATCGTCGAGCCCGACCGCATGGCATGGGCCAGGCTCAGCACGGCCGGGGCCAGGCGGTAGCCCTTGCGCAGCGGTTCCTGCTGCAGCATCCCCATGCCGACGAGGGTCTGGGTCAGGCGACTGACGGTCGCCCGGGAAAGGCCGGTGCGGTCGGCCAGTTCGCCATTGCCCAGCCGGTCCGATCCGGGCCTGAACGCGCGCAGGATCTCGATCCCGCGCTCCAGCGAGCGGTTGGCCGGCGACGTTCCGGGCTTGTCGCGAGAAGGTCCGTTCGGATCCGCGGGCATCGCAGTCCCCTGAAGTGGCAGCGGCAGGACCCGTCGCGCCGTGCGGACGGGCATGTCGAATTCCATTCTATGGAAATCGCAGGCAGACGATCCGGTCGGCGGCACCTACTCTTCGCATCACGCAGACGCCGCTCGATTCGACGGACACCGGCGATCCGGCGGATGCATGGTCCACAGCTCATTGGAGACAACGTGATTGCACGCAGCACCTTCTTGCGGCGGCTTGCCGCCTTCGCCTGCGCCGCGGCGGCGCTCGCCTCGACCCCGGCGCTCGCCGCCTTCCCCGAGAAGCCGATCCGGCTGGTCGTCCCGTTCGCACCCGGCGGCGGAACCGACCTGATCGCACGCACGCTCGGGGCCGGCATGGGTCAGGCGCTCGGCCAGCAGGTGCTCGTCGACAACAAGCCGGGGGCCGGCACCCTGATCGGCACCGACGCGGTGGCCAAGAGTCCGGCCGACGGCCACACGCTCGTGATGGCCTCTTTCGCCCACGCGGTCAACCCGACCCTGCAGCCGAAGATGCCCTTCGACACCGACAAGGCGTTCACGCCGGTGATCCTCGTCGGTCGCGGTCCGAACGTGCTCGTGGTCCGTCCCGAGAGCCCCTACAAGACCGTCGCCGACGTGATCGCCGCGGCCAAGGCCAACCCGGGCAAGCTCACCTTCGCATCCCAGGGCAACGGCACCTCGGCGCACCTGGCCGGCGAGATGTTCAAGAACTACGCCAAGGTCGACATCACGCACGTGCCGTACCGCGGTGCCGGCCCCGCGATGACCGACCTGCTCGGCGGGCAGGTGGATCTGTTCTTCGGCACGGCGGCCGCCGTGGCGGCCTTTGTCGACAGCGGCAAGCTGAGGGCCCTGGGCGTCACGACGCCGCAGCCCTCGCCGGCGCTGAAGGGCGTGCCCGCCATCGCCGACACCGTCTCGGGCTTCCAGGTCGAGAGCTGGTACGGCATCTACGCGCCCGCCGGCACGCCGGCCGACGTGGTCACCAAGCTCAACGCCGCCGCCAGGACGGCGGCGCAATCGCCGGAGTTCAAGGCCAAGGTCGAGCACGAAGGCCTCGTGATCAGCGCCGGCCCCCCGGCGGAGCTCGAGGCCTACGTGCGCGCCGAGCAGGCGCGCTGGGCCAGGATCGTCAAGGAAAACAACATCAAGGCCGACTGAGCCCGACGGGAGCACTCTCATGAGCACCCCCCTGATCGACCTGAAGGTCGACGACCAGGCGATCGCGACGATCACCTTCAATCGCCCCGACAAGCGCAACGCGATGAGCGACGACATGCGCACGGAATTCATCGCCGCGCTCGAGCACGTGGCGGCCACCCAGGCGATCAAGGCGCTCGTGCTGACGGGCGCCGGCAAGGGCTTCTGCGCCGGCGGCGACATCAGCGGCATGCACCAGCGCATGAACGCCCCGGCCGGCGAGGTGGGCTTCAACGGCTGGCACCGCCAGCAGCGCGTGCACCACACCCAGGCCCTGCTGCACACCATGCCCAAGCCGGTGATCGCGGCGGTCAACGGCGCGGCCTCCGGCCTGGGCGCCGACACGGCGATGGCCTGCGACTTCGTCATCGCCAGCGAGTGGGCGAGCTTCGCGTGGAGCTACGTGCTGCGCGGCATCGTCCCCGACGGCGGCGGCATGTACTTCCTGCCGCGCCGCGTCGGTCTGGCGCGTGCCAAGGAGCTCATCTTCACCGGCCGCCCCGTCAAGGTCGACGAAGCCGTCGCTCTCGGCATCGTGGACCGCAAGACCGGCGCCGACACCCTGCTGGCCGACGCCCAGGCCTGGGCCGTGGAACTCAGCCGCGCCTCGTCGACGGCGCTGGCGCTGACCAAGACCATCCTCAACCAGAGCTTCGAGCTGTCGTCGCACGACGTGTTCGCCCAGGGCAGCCAGGCGCAGGGCATCTGCTACACGAGCAGCGAGCACCGCGCCGCGGTCGAAGCCTTCCTCGCCAAGTCGGCCACCAAGGAGTGACGCCGTGGACACCACCAATCCCATCGCCCGCCTCATCAAGCCGCGCAGCGTCGCGGTCATCGGCGCCTCGGCCGACCCGGGCAAGACCGCCGGCCGTCCGGTGGCCTACCTGCGCAAGCATGGTTATGCCGGCGCCATCTATCCGGTCAACCCGAAGGCCGATGCCATCGGCGACCTGAAGTGCTACCCGGACATCGCCTCGCTGCCCGAGACGCCGGACGTCGCCATCGTGCTGCTCGGCGCGGAGCGCGCCCACGTGGCGGTGCACGAGCTGTCGGCCCGCGGCTGCGCGGCCGCCATCGTGCTGGCCAGCGGCTACACCGAGACCGGCGAGGACGGCGCGCGCCGGCAGAAGCAGCTGATGGAAGCCGCGGGCCGCATGCGCATCCTCGGCCCCAACACCATCGGCCTGGTGAACCTGACCGACGCCATCGTGCTGTCGGCCACCGGTGCGCTGGAGATGGACGAGTTCCCGGTCGGCGGCATCGGCGTGGTGTCGCAGAGCGGCGGCATCCTCGGTTCGCTGCTGTCGCGCGCAGCGGCACGCGGCATCGGTCTGTCCACGCTGATCTCCACCAGCAACGAGGTCGACCTGGAACTGGCCGACTTCATCGACCACCTGGCCGACGATCCGGGCACCAAGGTGATTGCGCTGTACATCGAGACGGTGCGCCACCCGGCCAGGTTCCGCGCCGCCTGCCTGAAGGCGGCGCGTGCGGGCAAGCCGGTGGTGGCCTTCAAGATCGGCCGCTCCGAGGCAGGCGCCAAGGCCGCGGTGTCGCACACCGGTGCGATGGCCGGCGCCGACCGCATGTACGACGCCCTCTTCGAGCAGGTGGGCGTGATCCGCGCCCGCAGCTTCAGCGACCTGCTGGACGTTCCGGCCGCGCTCGCCACGGGGCGGCGCCTGCACGGCAGGCGCGTGGCCATCCTCACCTCCACCGGCGGCGCCGGGACGCTGGTGTCCGACGACCTGGGCGTGGCGGGCTTCGACACGCCGGCGCCCGATGCCGCCACGGCCGACGCGCTGCGTGCGCTGCAGACGGGCAGCGAGGCGGTGCTGGACCGCAACCCCATCGACGTGACCCTGGCCGGGCTGCGGCCCGACCTGCTGCGCGGGGCGATCCGGGCGCTGCTGGCCAGCCCCGGCTACGACGCGCTGGTGATCATCGTGGGCTCGTCCAGCCTGGCCCAGCCGGAGCTGATGGCCGGTGCCATCCAGGACTGCCTGCCCGAGACCGACAAGCCGGTCATTGCCTACGTGAGCCCGCACGCGCCCGAGGTCGGCGCGCTGCTCACACGCCACGGCGTGCCGGCCTTCGCCGCGGCCGAGAGCTGCACCGCGGCGCTGGACGGCATGCTGCGCGTGAGCCGCTTCGTGGCGACGTCCGATGCGCCGCCCGCCCCCGACACGGCGACGACGGCGGCGCTGCCGGCCTCGTGGCAGGGTTCGCTGGACGAAGCGCAGGCCAAGCAGCTGTTCTCGCGCTTCGGCGTGCCGTGCGCGGCCGAGCGCGTCGTGGCCACCCCGGCCGAGGCCGAAGCCGCGGCGCGCGAGCTCGGCGGCCGCGTGGTGCTGAAGATCCTCTCGTCGCAGATCACGCACAAGAGCGACGTGGGCGGCGTCGCGGTCGGCCTGACGCCGCAGACCGTCGGCGAGCGCCTACAGCAGATGACGGGCGACGTGCTGGCGCGGGCCGGCGTGCGCCCCGAACGCTTCCTGGTGCAGGAGATGGTGGGCGGCGGCACCGAGCTGATCCTCGGCATGCACCGCGACGGCCTGGGCACTGCCGTCATGCTGGGCATGGGCGGCGTGACGGCCGAGCTGTTCAAGGACACCACGATGCGCCTGCTGCCCACCACCGGTGGCCTGAGCCGTGCCGATGCGCTGGCGATGGCCCGGGAGCTCAGGACCTGGCCGCTGCTCGACGGCTTCCGCGGCCGCCCCAAGGCCGACGTCGAGGCGCTGGTCGATGCGATCGTCGCGTTCTCCAACATGGCCGCCCAGCTGGGTGAACGCCTCGTCGAAGCCGAGATCAACCCCGTCTTCGTGCTGCCGCAGGGGCAGGGCGTGCGCGCCGCCGACGGCGTGGCCGTGCTGGCCTGAACGGAGACCGGCATGAGCGAAGCCCGCGTGCGGATGGAACGCGACGGCGACATCGCCGTCATCGTGATCGACAACCCGCCCATCAATGCCGGTTCGGCGGCGGTTCGGCAAGGCGTCCTGGCCGCGGTGCGGCAGCTCGAGGCCGATGCCAGCCTGCGGGGCGCCGTGCTGATCGGTGCCGGCGGCACCTTCATCGCCGGCTCCGACCTGCGCGAGTTCGGCCAGCCGCTGGCCGAGCCCCAGCTGCCCGCGGTGATCGCCGCCATCGAGGCCTGCCCCAAGCCGGTGGTGGCGGCCCTGCATGGCGCGGCGCTCGGTGGCGGCTTCGAACTGGCGCTCGGTTGCGACGCGCGGGTGGCCGCCCCAGGCACCGTGGTCGGCCTGCCGGAGGTGACGCTGGGCATCATCCCCGGTGCCGGCGGCACGCAGCGCCTGCCGCGGCTGGTGGGCATCCCGCGGGCCATCCGGATGATCTGCAGCGGCGAGCGCCTGGCCGCCGCGGCGGCGCTGGAGGCCGGCATCGTCGATGCCCTGGCCGAGGGCGACCTGCGCACGGCGGCCGTGGTTCATGCACGGTCGCTGGCCGGGCGCAAGCAGCGCCTGCGCGAGCGCGCCGTGCCCGCGGCCGCCGCCGCCGCCGTGGCCGAGGCGGTGCAGTCGGCACTCAAGGCCGGCAAGCGCCGCCCGGCGGTGCAGGCGGCGATCGACGCCGTGCTCGCGTCGGCCCGCGTACCCATGAGCGAAGCGCTGGCCGACGAGCGCGCGGTGTTCGAGCGCCTGCGCGTCTCGCGCGAAGCCTTTGCGCTGCGTCACCAGTTCTTCGCCGAACGCGACAGCGCCAAACATCCGTCGCTCGAGGGCGCCTCGCCGCGCGCGGTGCAGCGCGTGGCGGTGATCGGTGCGGGCACCATGGGCTCGGGCATCGCGATCGCGGCGCTCGAGGCCGGCCATGAGGTGCTGCTGCTCGAGCAGGACGCCGCGGCGCTGGAACGCGGCGCGACGCGCATCCACGAACACTTCGCCGGGCGCGTGCGCGGCGGCAAGCTCGAGGCCGCGGCGGCGGCCTGCGCCGAGGCGCGGCTGCAGGCCAGCCTGGACTGGTCGCGCCTGGCCGAGGCGGACCTCGTCATCGAAGCCGTGTTCGAAGACGTCGGCGTGAAGCGGCAGGTCTTCGAGCGCATCGCCGCGCTGGCCCGCCCCGGTGCCGTGCTGGCGAGCAACACCTCCTACCTCGACCTGGACGCGATCGCCGACGCGACGCGACGCCCGCAGGACGTGATCGGGCTGCACTTCTTCAGCCCGGCGAACGTGATGAAGCTGCTGGAGGTGGTGCGCGGCAAGTCCTCCGCGCCCGATGCGCTGGCCACGGGCCTGGCCCTCGGCAAGAGGCTGAAGAAGGTGGCGGTGCTGACCGGCAACGCCTTCGGCTTCATCGGCAACCGCATCTACTCGGCCTATCGCTGCCAGTGCGAGTTCATGGTCGAGGAGGGGGCCACGCCCGACCAGGTGGACGCCGCGCTGCAGCACTTCGGCTTCGCGATGGGGCCGTTCGCCGTGGCCGACCTGTCGGGCCTGGACATCGCCTGGCGCATGCGGCAGGCCCGGGCCGCCAGCCGCGACCCGGCGGCGCGTTACGTCCACATCCCCGACCGGCTCTGCGAAGCCGGCCGCCTGGGCCGCAAGACCGGCGCGGGCTACTACGTCTACCCGCGCGCCGACGAGGGCCCGCAGGTCGATCCGGCCGTGCAGGCGCTGATCGACCGGTGCCGCGCCGACAAGGGCATCGTTGCGCGCCCCTTCGACGACGCCGAGATCGTGCGCCGCGCGCTGCTGGCCATCGTCAACGAGGCCGCGCTCCTGCTCGCCGAAGGCGTGGCCGAACGCGCGACCGACGTCGACGTCGTGCTGGTCAACGGCTACGGCTTCCCGCGCTGGGAGGGTGGCCCCGTGTTCTGGGCGCGCGAGCAGGGCGAGGCCGCGCTCTCGGCGGGCCTGGACGAACTGGCGCGCTGCAGCGGCCCCGGCTTCGTGCGCGCTGCGCTGGGCCCCGTGCTCACCGAAGAGGCCCGGGCATGACCGCGCTGCAGACACTGGCCCGCTTCGTGGTCGACCTCGCGGCCCGGCCCCTGCCGGCCGAGGTGGCCCATGGCGCCCAGCGGGCCGTGATCGACTGGTTCGCCTCGGTCTACCCTGGGCTGGACAGGCCGGCGGTGCAACGGCTCGAGCAGGTGCTGGCCGACGACCTGGACCGCGGCCCGTGCCGGCTGATCGACAAGGGCACGGGCCGTGCCGCGACGGTGCGTGCAGCCGCGCTCTACAACGGAACCGCCGCCCATGCCGCCGAGCTCGACGACAGCTTCCGCGATGCGATGGTGCACCCCGGCGCGCCCACCATCGCCGGCGCGCTGGCCGTGGCCCAGGCGAGTGCAGCCTCCGGCCCCGCCTTCCTGCGGGCCGTGGTGCTGGGCTGCGAGCTGTCCACGCGCATCGGCGTGGTGATGGGCCGCCCGCACTACCGGTACTGGCACAACACCGGCACGATGGGCAGCTTCGGCGCAGCGGCGGCCGCGGCCAGCCTGATGGCGCTGGACCAGGACGCCACGGCCAACGCCCTGGCGATGGCCGCCACCTTCACGGCCGGCCTGCAGCAGGCCTTCCGCTCGGAAAGCATGGCCAAGCCCTTGCACGCGGGCCGTGGCGCCGAAGCCGGCGTGCTGGCCGCGCAGCTCGCGGCGCGCGGCATGCGCAGTTCGCTCGACATGCTGGAGGGCGAGACCGGGCTCGGCCGGGCCATGAGCGACGGGCCCGACTGGTCCGCCATCGGTGCCACGCTCGGCGAAGACTTCCACGTCACCCGGCTGACCTTCAAGAACCATGTCGGCTGCGGCCACACCTTCGCCGCCATCGACGGCGCGCTCGCGCTGCAGCAGCAGCACGGTTTCCGGCACGGCGAGATCGAGAGCCTGCACCTGGGTGTCTACCGGTCGGCGCTGGACATCGCGCCGCACGTGGACCCGCGCGACGCCGACCAGGCCAAGTTCAGCCTGCACTACATGGTGGCCACGGCACTGGTGCACGGCAGCGTGCGCCTCGCGGCTTTCGAGCCGGCGCGGCTGAACGACCTCGCCACGCGGGCGCTGATGAGCCGCACCACCAAGGCACTCGACCCGGAGGTGGACGCCGCCTTCCCGGGCCGGCGCGGCGCGCGCATCCGCATCCGGCTGCGCGACGGCCGCGTGCTCGAGCGCCTGCAACCGGACCGCAAGGGCGATCCGGAACTGCCGCTGTCCGACGCCGACCTGGAGGGCAAGCTGCTTGAACTGGCCGGCCCGTCGATCGGCGAGCCGGCGGCGCGTGCCCTGATCGAGCGCATCTGGGCGCTGCACGAAGCGCCCACGGTGGCGACATTGCTCTGACGACGAGAAGACCATGACCCGACACGCCTTCATCTGCGACGCCCTCCGCACGCCGTTCGGCCGCTACGGCGGTGCCTTGTCGGCGGTGCGCGCCGACGACCTCGGGGCGATCCCGATCGCGGCGCTGATGGCACGCCACCCGCGCGCCGACTGGCAGGCGGTGACCGACGTGATCTACGGCTGTGCCAACCAGGCCGGCGAAGACAACCGCAACGTGGCGCGCATGAGCGCCCTGCTCGCGGGCCTGCCCGTGGAGGTGCCGGGCTCCACCGTCAACCGCCTGTGCGGCTCGGGGCTCGATGCGCTGGGCAGCGCCGCGCGCGCCATCAAGAGCGGCGAGGCCGGCCTGATGATCGCCGGCGGCGTGGAGAGCATGTCACGCGCGCCCTTCGTGATGGGCAAGGCCGAAAGCGCCTTCTCGCGCGCGGCCCAGGTCGAGGACACGACCATCGGCTGGCGCTTCGTGAACCGGCTGATGAAGGAACGCCACGGCGTCGACTCGATGCCGGAGACCGCCGAGAACGTGGCCGCCGAGTTCGGCATCGACCGGGCCGCCCAGGACCGCATGGGCCTCGCGTCGCAGGCCAAGGCGATCGCGGCCCGGAACGCGGGCTTCTTCGACGCCGAGCTCACCCCGGTGACGATTCCCCAGAAGAAGGGCGAAGCGCTGGTCGTCACGAGGGACGAACATCCACGCGAGACCAGCCTGGAGGCACTGGCCCGCCTGAAGGGGGTGGTGCGTCCCGACGGCACGGTCACGGCCGGCAACTCGTCGGGCGTCAACGACGGCGCCTGTGCGCTGCTGCTGGCCGACGAGGCCACCGCCGCGCGGCATGGGCTCACGCCTCGCGCGCGTGTCGTCGGCATGGCCACGGTCGGCGTGCCGCCGCGCATCATGGGCATCGGGCCCGCGCCCGCGACGCGCAAGGTGCTGGCGCTCACGGGCCTGACGCTCGCGCAACTCGACTGGATCGAGCTGAACGAGGCCTTCGCGGCCCAGGGGCTGGCGGTGCTGCGCGACCTGGGACTGAGCGACGACGACCCGCGCGTCAATCCGAACGGGGGCGCGATCGCACTCGGCCATCCGCTCGGCGCATCCGGTGCGCGGCTGGCGACCACGGCGGTCAACCAGCTCCACGCTGCCGGCGGGCGCTATGCGCTCGCGACGATGTGCATCGGGGTCGGCCAGGGGATTGCGGTCGTGCTCGAGCGCGTCTGATCGCCCGGCGAACCGTTGATGGCCGGCAAGCGGCGGCCCGGGCCCCGGGCGCGACGCCTGGCCTCAGCCCGCCAGCGGCGCCAGCTGCCAGCGCGTGTCGCCCTCCAGGTGCAGCCGGTGGGTGTGGAAGGCGTGCAGCGTGCGGCGATGACCGACGCTGACGACGATGGCCTCGGGCAGGCTGCGCCGCAGCAACGCGTACATCGCGTGCTCCAGCCCCTCGTCCATCGCCGAACTGGCCTCGTCGAGGAACACGATGCGCGGCCGCTTCAGCAGGATGCGCGCGAAGGCCAGGCGCTGCTGCTCGCCGCCGGAGAGCACGCCCGACCAGTCGGCTTCCTCGTCGAGCCGCGCCTCCAGGTGGCCGAGCTGCGCCTCGCGCAGCGCCGCACGCAGCGCCGCGTCGTCGGCCCCGGTGTCGGGGTAGGCCAGCGCGGCGCGCAAGGTGCCCAGCGGCAGGTAGGGGCGCTGCGGCAGGAACAGCGCGTCCGGCCCGAGCGGCGCGCGCACCGTGCCGCTGGCATGCGGCCACAGGCCGGCCAGCGCGCGCAGCAAGGTGGTCTTGCCGCTGCCCGAGGCGCCTTGCACCAGCAGCGCCTGGCCCGGGGCCATCTGCAGCTCCAGCCCGCGCAGCAGCGCCATGCCGTCGGGCCGCTGCACGTCCAGGCCGGCGATCTGCAGCGCCGCGGAATCGGTCTCGATGGCGATGCCCGGCAGCGCGCGCGCCTGCTGGTTCGCGTCGGTGAAGCCGGTCAGGCGGTTCAGCACCGCGCGGTACTGGGCGAAGTTGTCGTAGGAGAGGCGGAAGAACGACAGCGCGTCCTGCACCTGGCCGAAGGCCTGCGAGGTCTGCATCACGTCGCCGAGCTTGATCTGGCCCGACAGGAAGCGCTGCGCCTGCAGCAGGAAGGGGAACACCACCGCGGTCTGGCTGACGACGAAGTTGAAGCCGTCGAACTTGAGCGAGCGGAACACCAGCGCCCAGATGTTGGCGATGAAGGCGTCGAAACGCTGCTTCAGCGTGCGCTTCTCGACCGCCTCGCCGCGGTAGAAGGCGATGTTCTCGGCGTACTCGCGCAGGCGGATCAGCGCGTAGCGGAAGTCGGCCGCCAGCTTCTCGTTCATGAAGTTGAGCCGGATCAGCGGCCGGCCGAGACGGAAGGCGATCACGCTGGCGACGATCACGTACAGGTAGACGAGGAACACCATCGCGCGCGGGATCTCGGTGCCGCCGATCGTCAGCGGCCCGGACAGGCCCCACAGGATGATGGTGAAGGTGACCAGCGAGGTCACCGCGTCGGTCGTGCCGATCGCCAGGCCGCGGGTGGTGGTGACGAAGCTGCCGATGTCTACCTGGATGCGCTGGTCCGGGTTGTCGGTCGGCTCGGCGAGGAAGCGTTCGCGGTAGTAGGCGCTGCCGGCCAGCCAGTCGTCGGTGAGGCGCTCGTTCATCCAGGTGCGCCAGCGGATGTCGAAGGCTTGGGTGACGTAGTAGTTCACCAGCAGCCGCACCACGTGAACGACCGCCAGCAGCGCGAACAGGCGCATGAAGAACCAGAAGCCGTTTGCGTCGACTGCCTGCAGCGCGTCGTAGAAGCCGTTGTACCAGTACGAGAACAGCACGTTCATGCGTACGCCCGCCACCGCCAGCAGCAGGATCAGCGCGACGCCGGCCAGCGGTCGCCAGTCGCGCCGCGGCGCGAAATAGGGTCCGGCCAGGCGCCAGAACTGCCGGCCCCAGCCGGTGCTGCGCGCCAGCAGCGTGGCCACCAGCGCGAAGCCGATCACCACGAAGAGATAGGTCCGGGCGATCCAGACCAGGCTGTCGATCCACTGTGCTTGCCACTGCATGGGAGGAAGGGCCGTGCGGCCGGGTGGGGACGGGCGCGATGATGCGCGAAAGCGGGGCGCTTGAGGGACCGCAACGGTGTCGGCACCACACCGCGTAGATTGGCTGCGTGCGCCATTGCCCCCCGGTCGACCGGCAACGCCGCGCGCTGCTGCTGTCGCTCGGCGCGGCGTCGCTGGGCGGCGCGTGCACGACGGTCCGCCTCAACGACCCGACGCCGTCCACGCTGCTCGACGCCGGCGAACTGGCCTTCCTGCCAGCCTCGGTGACCGGGGAGGACTATGCCGGCGGCGACACCCTGCGGGCAGCCGTGACGCGCCTGCACGCCCTCGCGTGGCGCCTGCGCATGCACCCGCCGGCCGGCGTGGCGGCCGAGGCGCCGGCGCATGGCCTGGTGCTGCTCGACGCCGACCTGCGGGCCGCACTGCGCGTGGCGCCGGTCGACGACGGCGAGTCGCTGCTCGAGGTGGCCGATGTCATCGACGGGTCACCCGCCACGCAGGCGGGCCTCGTCCGCGGCGACCTGGTCGAGCGCGTCGACGGGCAGGCCGCCGCGCCGGACGATCCGCTTCGGCGCCGCCTGCTCGCCCGGCTCGCCGACCCGGCGGCCGAGGTGGCGCTCGGCGTCCGCCGCGGGCCGCAGCGGCTCGCCATCCGGCTGCGCGCGGGCCGGTCGGCGGCGCTGACGCCGGTGCTGGGCTCGGACCGGTTCTTCGTCTGGCAGGGGGACACGCTGCCGCTGGCGACGGCGGACGACGCGCTGCTGGCCTTCGCGATCGCCCACCAGGCGGCCATGTGGCGCGAGGTCGGCCGCACGCGCGCGGTCCTCGAAGGCGGTGCGGGGGGCGAGGTGGTCGATGGCGGGCTGTCCGCGCTGTCGCTGCTGCTGGGCATCGCGACGCTGGGCGGCTGGTCGGCCAAGCCGGTGGACGTGTTCGACGAGCGTGCCGCCGCCGGCCGCCGCGCGCAGGCCCGCACCACGCTGTGGCGCGACGCGGTGCTCGCGGCCGACCGCAGCGCCTTCGAGTGGATCCGCAGCGCGGGCTTCGACGTCGCCGCGCTGCTGCGCGACTGGCCGCTGCACGCCGAGCGGGCCGAAGACGCGTCCGGCTCGCCCCGCCTGCAGGCGCTGCGGGCGCTGGCGGCGCGCTGAGGCCCGCGCTCAGAGGTCGGTGCGCAGCTTCCAGATCTCCGGGAACAGCACCGTGTCGAGCATCTTGCGCAGGTAGCCCACGCCGCTGGTGCCGCCGGTGCCGCGCTTGAAGCCGATCACGCGCTCGACCGTCGTGACGTGGCGGAAGCGCCAGAGCCGGAAGGCGTCTTCCAGGTCGGTGAGTTCCTCGCCGAGCTGGTAGAGGTCCCAGTGCTGCTGCGGGTGGCGGTAGACCTCGAGCCAGGCCTGCTCGACGGCGTCGCTGGCCGGGTAGGGCTGGGTCCAGTCGCGTTCCAGGTGCGAGGCCGGCACGCTCAGGCCGCGGCGCGCCAGCAGGCGCAAGGCTTCGTCGTACAGCGACGGCGCGCGCCACGCGGCCTCCACGCGCGCCAGCAGGTCGGGCCGGTGCGCGTGCGGCTTGAGCATCGCGGCGTTCTTGTTGCCGAGCATGAACTCGATGCAGCGGTACTGCCAGCTCTGGAAGCCGCTGCTGTTGGAGAGGTAGGGCCGGATCGCCGAGTACTCCGGCGGCGTCATCGTGGCCAGCACGTCCCAGGCGTGCACCAGCTGCTCCATGATCTTGCTGACGCGCGCGAGCATCTTGAAGGCCGGCGCCAGCTCGTCGGCGGCCACC
Organism: Piscinibacter defluvii; assembly: GCF_004011805.1. Classification (GTDB taxonomy): domain Bacteria; phylum Pseudomonadota; class Gammaproteobacteria; order Burkholderiales; family Burkholderiaceae_C; genus Piscinibacter; species Piscinibacter defluvii. The sequence goes on along the minus strand of NZ_ML137198.1, from coordinate 282,965 downwards.
GCACGCACCGCCGCGCCGAGCTCGTGCAGCATCAGCTTCATCCACAGCTCGCTGGTCTGGTGCTGCACGATGAACAGCATCTCGTTGTGGTCCGGCGAGAGCGGGTGCTGCGCGCTCAGCACCGCGTCGAGGTGCAGGTAGTCGCCGTAGCTCATGTCGCGGCTGAAGTCGAGCTGCGCACCTTCTTCCTGGACGATGCGCTCGCCCGCGCCCGTGCCGCCGGCGGGGTGGTGCGGGCAGCTCATGTCACCGCCGCCTTGACGTTGAAGCGCGCCTCGCGCCATTGCCCGGTCTCGAGCACCTGGCGCAGCTGCTCGACCGCGTCCCACACGTCGGCGAAGCGCAGGTACAGCGGCGTGAAGCCGAAGCGCAGCACGTCGGGGGCGCGGAAGTCGCCGATCACGCCGCGCTCGATCAGCGCCTGCACGATGGCGTAGCCGCCCTCGGCGCGCGCGAAGCTGACCTGGCTGCCGCGGAGGGCCTCGTCACGCGGCGTGACGAGCTCGAGGCCGTGCCCGGTGCAGCGCTCCTCGACCAGGCGGATGAACAGGCCGGTCAGGGCGAGCGACTTGCGGCGCAGTGCGGCCATGCCGCCCAGCGGCTCGGCGGCCAGCACGGTGTCGACGCCGCACTCCAGCGCGCCGAGCGCGAGCGCCGACGGCGTGCCGCAGGCGAAGCGCGCGATGCCCGGCGCGGGCCGGTAGTCGGGGCCGAACTCGAACGGCGCGGCATGCCCCATCCAGCCCGACAGCGGTTGCCAGAGCTGCTCGCGGTCCATGCGCTCCAGGTGGCGCCGGTGCACCCACAGGAAGGCCGGCGCGCCCGGGCCGCCGTTGAGGTACTTGTAGCCGCAGCCGACCGCGAAATCGGCCTCGGCCGCGTTCAGGTCGACCGGGATCGCGCCGGCCGAGTGCGCCAGGTCCCACACCGTCAGCGCGCCGCACTCGTGCGCCGCGCGCGTGACGGCGGCCATGTCGTGCACTCGACCCGTGCGGTAGTTCACCTGCGTCAGCATCAGCACCGCGAGGCGCTCGTCGATCTGCGCCGCGATCTCGTCGGGCTCCACCAGCTCGAGCGTGAAGCCGTGCTGCGCCGCCAGGCTCTGCGCGATGTAGAGGTCGGTCGGGAAGTTGTGCCGCTCCGAGACGATGCGCTGTCGTGCCGGCGGCGCGTCCCGCCCGACGATCTCGAGCGCGGCGCTCAGCACCTTGTACAGGTTCACCGAGGTGGAATCGGCCGCCAGCGTCTCGCCCGGGCGGGCGCCGATCAGCCGGCCGATCTTGTCGCCCACGCGCTGCGGCAGGTGGATCCAGCCGGCCTTGTTCCAGCTGGTGATGAGGTCGGCGCCCCATTCGCGCGTCACCACGTCATGCACGCGTGCCGCGGTGGTGGCCGGCAGCACGCCGAGCGAGTTGCCGTCGAGGTAGATGGTGCCCGCGGGCAGCGCGAACTGCTCGCGCAGCCGGGCCAGCGGGTCCTGCGCGTCGAGCGCTTCGCAGTCGTGTCGTGTGGTCATGGGAGTTCCCGCAGGATCGCGCGCACCGGGCTGGCGCAGGCGAGCGTCAGCTTCAGCGGCAGCGCGATCAGTTCGTAGTCGCCCTCGGGCACCTCGTCGAGCACCAGGTTCTCGAGCACGCGCAGGTCGTGCTCGAGCAGCAGCCGGTGCGAATCGAGCGTCTTGCTGGTGGCCGGGTCGACCGACTGGCTGTCGATGCCGACCAGCCGCACGCCCTGCGCGGCGAGCCAGGCGATGGTCTCGGGGGCGTAGGCGGCAAAGTCGTCCGACCAGGCGGTGGGCGCGCGCTCGCAGGTGCGCACCAGCACGCGTGGCGGCAGGTCGCGCACCGCGTGTGCGAGGTGCTCGATGCGCACCAGCGGGCCGCATCCGATGGCGTAAATCACGCGGCACGGGCCGAGGTAGGGCTCGAGGCCCACCGCGCCGATGGCCGGCGCGCCGTCGGCGTAGTGCAGCGGCGCGTCGGCATGCGCGCCCAGGTGCGGCGAGAGCGTCAGCGCCGACAGGTTGACCGGGCAGCCGGGGCCGATGCGCGCCGTCCAGCGCTGCTCGTAGGTTTGGTCGCCCGGGAAGGGCGGCGTGGCCGGGTTCAGGGCAGGGGAGATGTCCCAGAGGCGAGGCATGGGCGGAAGTGTAGTTGCTTGACATCTAAAATATCAAGCCCTAAAGTGACCGGAACGACCTGGAGACCGGACATGCGCATCACCTGCATCGGCGGCGGCCCCGCCGGCCTGTACTTCGCGCTGCTGATGAAGCTGCAGGACCCGGCGCATCGGGTGACGGTGATCGAGCGCAACGCCCCCACCGACACCTTCGGCTGGGGCGTGGTGTTCTCCGACCAGACGCTCGGCGCGCTTCGGCGTGCCGACGCGAAGACCGCCGGCCAGATCCTCGACGCCTTCAACCACTGGGACGACATCGACGTCCACTTCCAGGGCCGCACGATCCGCTCCTCGGGCCACGGCTTCTGCGGCATCGGGCGCATGCGGCTGCTCAACATCCTGCAGGCGCGCTGCGAGGAGCTCGGCGTCGAGATGCGCTACTCCACCGACTGCCCGGGCGACGAGGACATCGACGCCGACCTGATCATCGCCGCCGACGGCCTGAACAGCCGCATCCGCAGCAAGTACGCCGCCACCTACCAGCCCGACATCGACCTGCGGCGCTGCCGCTTCGTGTGGCTCGGCACGAAGAAGCGCTTCGACGCCTTCACCTTCGCCTTCGAGAAGACCGAGTGGGGCTGGTTCCAGGCGCATGCCTACCGCTTCGATGCCGACACCTCGACCTTCATCGTCGAGACGCCGGAGGAGGTGTGGCGTGCGGCCGGGCTCGAGGAGATGTCCAAGGAGGAGGGCATCAACTTCTGCGAGCGCCTGTTCGCGAAGTACCTGGACGGGAATGCCCTCATCAGCAACGCCGCGCACCTGCGCGGCTCGGCGCAGTGGATCCGCTTTCCGCGCGTGGTCTGCCGGCACTGGGTACACCACAACGGTCGCGCGCCGGTGGTGCTGATGGGCGACGCGGCGCACACCGCCCATTTCTCGATCGGCTCGGGCACCAAGCTCGCGCTGGAGGATGCCATCGACCTGGCCGGGCGCCTCGCCGCCCACCCGGGCGACCTGGCCGGCGCACTTGCCGCCTACGAGGCGCAGCGCGGCGTCGAGGTGCTGAAGATCCAGAACGCGGCGCGCAACTCGACCGAGTGGTTCGAGAACGTCGAGCGCCACGCCAGGCTGGCGCCCGAGCAGTTCGCCTACTCGCTGCTGACGCGCTCGCAGCGCATCTCGCACGAGAACCTGCGCGAGCGCGATGCGGGCTACGTCGGCGGGCTCGAGGGCTGGCTGGCGCAGCGCGCCGGCCTGGCGGCGCAGCCGGTGCCGCCGATGTTCACGCCCTTCACGCTGCGCGGCGTGACGCTGAAGAACCGCGTCGTGGTCTCGCCGATGGCGCAGTACAGCGCGGTCGACGGGCTGCCGGGCGACCACCACCTGGTGCACCTGGGCGCGCGTGCGATGGGCGGCGCCGGGCTGGTGTTCTGCGAGATGACCTGCCCCAGCCCCGAGGCGCGCATCACGCCGGGCTGCCCGGGGCTGTGGAACGACGCGCAGACGCAGGCCTGGAAGCGCATCGTCGACTTCGTGCACGGTCACACCAGCGCGAAGATCGCGATGCAGCTCGGCCACGCCGGACCCAAGGGCTCGACCCGCGTGCCCTGGCAGGGCGAGGACCTGCCGCTGCCCGAGGGCAACTGGCCGCTGCTCGCGGCCTCGCCGCAGCAGTACCTGGACGGCGTCAGCGCCTGGGCGCACCCGATGAGCCGCGAAGACATGGACCGCGTGCGCGACGAGTTCGTCGCCGCGACGCGCCGCGCCGTCGAGGCCGGCTTCGACTGGCTCGAGCTGCACTGCGCGCACGGCTACCTGCTGTCGGCCTTCCTCTCGCCGCTGACCAACCAGCGCAGCGACGAGTACGGCGGCTCGCTGGCGAACCGGCTGCGCTGGCCGCTCGAGGTGTTCGCCGCGATGCGCGCCGAGTGGCCGGACGACAGGCCGATGTCGGTGCGCATCTCGGCGCACGACTGGGTGCCCGGCGGCAACACGCCGGCCGACGCCGTCGAGATCGCGCGCGCGTTCAAGGCCGCGGGCGCCGACCTGATCGACGTCTCGTCGGGCCAGGTCAGCAAGCAGCAGCAGCCGGTCTACGGGCGGCTCTACCAGACGCCGTTTGCCGACCGCATCCGCAATGAGGTCGGCATCGCGACCATGGCGGTGGGCGCCATCAGCGAGGCCGACCACGTGAACAGCATCGTCGCCGCGGGCCGTGCCGACCTGTGCGCGATCGCCCGGCCGCACCTGGCCAACCCGGCCTGGACGCTGCTGGAGGCGGCGAAGATCGGCCACACCAGCGGCGTCGGCGCCGACTGGCCGGTGCAGTACCTCTCGGGCAAGAACCAGCTCGAGCGCAACCTCGAGCGCGAGCGCCAGCTCGCGGCGCAGAACGCGGGGCTGTCGGCGCAGGAGCGCGCCAACCTCGCGCAGGGAGTCTGAGCGTGGCCATCGTCGAGACCGCCGACCTCGAATCCCGCGTCGACGAGGGTGACCACCAGGCGCTCAAGCTGTGGCTGCGCCTGCTCGCCTGCACGACGCGTGTCGAGGCCGTGATCCGCAACCGGCTGCGCAGCGAGTTCGGCACCACCTTGCCGCGTTTCGACCTGCTCGCCCAGCTCGAGCGCGAGCCCGGCGGGCTGACGATGGGCGAACTCTCGGCCCGCATGATGGTGACCGGCGGCAACGTGACCGGCATCGTCGACCAGCTCGAGGCCGAAGGCCTGGTGGTGCGCAACGAGCACCCGAGCGACCGGCGTGCCTTTCGCGTGCAGCTCACCGCCGCGGGCCGGCGCCAGTTCCGCCGCATGGCCTCGGTGCACGAGGGCTGGGTGGTCGAGCTGCTCGAGGGCTGGAGCCCGGCGCAGAAGACGCAGGTGCACGAACTGCTCGCGACGCTGAAGCCGCACCTGGCCGGCTTCGACATCGCGCCCGCGCCGCGGCGCCACACCAGAACCACCAAGGACTCCGCATGACGATGGATTCGCACCTGGCCGGCGGCAACCGCCGCACCACGGCCGAGCTCGTGCCGCAGCACTTTGGGTGGTCTGTCCGGCAAAGCGTCGGCCTGATCACGCTGAACCGGCCCGAGCGCAAGAACCCGCTCACCTTCGACAGCTACGCCGAGCTGCGCGACCTGTTCCGCCTGCTCGCCTACGCCGACGACGTGCGCGCGGTGGTGGTGCAGGGCGCCGGCGGCAACTTCTGCTCCGGCGGCGACGTGCACGAGATCATCGGCCCGTTGACGCAGATGGGCATGCCGGACCTGCTCGCCTTCACCCGCATGACGGGCGACCTGGTCAAGGCCATGCGCGCCTGCCCGCAGCCCATCCTCGCGGCGGTGGACGGCGTGTGCGCCGGCGCCGGCGCGATCGTCGCGATGGCCTCCGACCTGCGCGTGGGCACCGCGCGCAGCAAGGTGGCCTTCCTGTTCACGCGGGTCGGCCTCGCGGGTTGCGACATGGGCGCCTGCGCGATCCTGCCGCGCATCGTCGGCCAGGGCCGCGCCTCGGACCTGCTGTTCAGCGGCCGTTCCCTGCCGGGCGAGGAGGCGCTCGCCTGGGGCTTCTACAACCGGCTCGCCGAGCCGGACGCACTGCTCGCCGCCGCCACAGACTGGGCACGCGACCTGGCCAGCGGCCCCGGATTCGGCCATGCCATGACCAAGCGCATGCTGCACCAGGAGTGGTCCATGGGCGTGGACGAGGCGATCGAGTCCGAGGCGCAGGCGCAGGCGATCTGCATGATGACGCAGGACTTCCGGCGCGCCTACGAGGCCTTCGTCGCGAAGCGCAAGCCGGTGTTCGAGGGCGACTGACCATGCGCCGCGACCACCTCGACTGGCCCTTCTTCGAGCCGCGCCACCGCGAGCTGGCCGAACTGCTGGGCGCCTGGTGCGCCGAGCACCTGCACACCGGCCACGGCAGCGACGTCGATGCGCAATGCCGCGGCCTGGTGGGCCAGCTCGGCAGCGCCGGCTGGCTGCGCCACGCGGTCGCCGGCACGGCGCACGGCGGCGCGGGCGAGGCGATCGACACCCGCGCGATCTGCCTGCTGCGCGAGACGCTCGCCTTCCACCACGGCCTGGCCGACTTCGCCTTCGCGATGCAGGGCCTGGGTTCGGGCGCGATCTCGCTGGCCGGCACCCCGGCGCAGCGCGAGCGCTACCTGCCCAAGGTGGCCGCGGGCGCGGCGATCGCGGCCTTTGCACTCTCGGAGCCGCAGGCCGGCTCGGACGTCGCGGCGCTGCAATGCGCGGCGCGCGACGACGGCGACGCCTGGGTGCTGGACGGCGAGAAGACCTGGATCAGCAACGGCGGCATCGCCGACTTCTACGTCGTGTTCGCCCGCACCGGCGAGCAGCCGGGGTCGCGTGGGATCAGCGCCTTCATCGTCGATGCCGGCACGCCGGGCTTCGAGATCGCCGAGCGCATCGACGTGATCGCGCCGCACCCGCTGGCGCGGCTGCGCTTCAGCGGCTGCCGCGTACCCAGGGCACAGCAGCTCGGTGCGCCGGGCGAGGGCTTCAAGCTGGCGATGCGCACGCTGGACATCTTCCGTACCTCGGTGGCGGCCGCCGCGCTCGGCTTCGCGCGCCGCGCGCTGCACGAGGGCCTGCAGCGCGCCAGGGCGCGGCCGATGTTCGGCCAGCGCCTGGCCGACTTCCAGCTCACGCAGGCCAAGCTGGCGCAGATGGCCACCACCATCGACTCGGCCGCGCTGCTGACCTACCGCGCCGCCTGGCAGCGCGACCAGGGCCGCACGGTCACGCGCGAGGCGGCGATGGCCAAGCTCGCCGCCACCGAGGGCGCGCAGCAGGTCATCGACGCCGCGGTGCAGCTGTGGGGCGGGGCCGGGGTGGTGCATGGCAACGTCGTCGAATCGCTCTACCGCGAGATCCGCGCGCTGCGCATCTACGAGGGGGCGACCGAGGTGCAGCAACTGATCATCGGCCGCGATCTGCTGAAGGAGACCTGATGCCTTCCGCCCACATCGACACCTTCGCCGCCGACCACCTGCCTCCGCGTGCGCAGTGGCCGGAGTTCGTGTTCGACGGCCCGGACCTGCAGTTCCCCGAGAAGATGAACTGCGCCACCGAGCTGCTCGACCGCCGGGTCGACGCCGGGCAGGGCGACCGGCTCTGCATCCTCGGCGAGGGGGTGCGCTGGAGCTACGCCGAGCTGCAGGCCCAGGCCAACCGCATCGCCCGCGTGCTGGTGGAAGACCTCGGCCTGGTGCCCGGCAACCGCGTGCTGCTGCGCGGGCCGAACTCGCCGATGCTCGCGGCCTGCTGGTTCGGCGTGGTCAAGGCCGGTGGCATCGCGGTGGGCAGCATGCCGCTGCTGCGCGCGAAGGAACTCGCGCAGATCGTCGGCAAGGCCGAGATCAGCCATGCGCTGTGCGACGTGCGCCTGGCCGAGGAACTGACCCTCGCGCAAGCGGACTGCCCGACCTTGCGGCAGGTACTGCGCTTCCACACCGATACGGCCGATGGCCTGGAGGCGCGTGCGGCCGCCAAGCCGTCGAGCTTCCGCAACGTGGCCACGGCGGCCGAAGACACCTGCATCATCGCCTTCACCTCGGGCACGACCGGGATGCCCAAGGGCACGATGCATTTCCACCGCGACGTGATGGCGGCCTGCGCCTGCTGGCCGCGCCATGTGCTGCGGCCGAGCGCCGGCGACATCTTCATCGGCAGCCCGCCGCTGGCTTTCACCTTCGGGCTCGGCGGGCTGCTGCTGTTCCCGCTCTCGGTGGGCGCCGCCACCGCGCTGGTGGAGCGGCCGTCGCCGGACGCGCTGCCGGCGGCCATCGAGCGCTACCGCGCCACGGTGCTGTTCACCGCACCGACCTCCTACCGCGCGATGGCCGGCAAGCTGGCGGGGCACGATCTCTCGTCGCTGCGCAAGTGCGTGGCCGCCGGCGAGGCGCTGCCGGCCGCGACGCGCCAGCTCTGGAAGCAGGCCAGCGGCATCGAGATCATCGACGGCATCGGCTCCACCGAGATGCTGCACATCTTCATCTCGCACGACGAGGCGCATGCCCGCCCCGGCGCCACCGGCACGGTGGTGCCGGGCTACACCGCCTGCGTGCTGGACGACGCCGGCCGCCTGCTGCCGCCGGGCAACGTCGGGCGCCTGGCGGTCAAGGGCCCGACCGGCTGCCGCTACCTGGCCGATCCGCGCCAGACGCAGTACGTGCAGGGCGGCTGGAACGTCACCGGCGACGCCTACCTGCACGACACCGACGGCAACTTCGTCTACCAGGCGCGCACCGACGACATGATCATCAGCGGCGGCTACAACATCGCCGGCCCGGAGGTGGAAGGCGCGCTGCTGCTGCACCCGAAGGTGGCCGAATGCGGCGTGGTCGGGGTGCCGGACGAGGAGCGCGGCCAGATCGTCAAGGCGTTCGTCGTGCTCAAGGCCGGCATCGCGCCGTCCGACGAGCTGGTGCGCGAGCTGCAGGACTTCGTCAAGCAGACCGCGGCGCCCTACAAGTACCCGCGGGCCGTCGAGTTCCGCGACACGCTGCCGCGCACCGAGACGGGCAAGCTGCAGCGCTTCAAACTGAGACAAGCATGATGCAGGTGTTGCAACCGGAAGGATGGGAGAAGCCGCGCGGCTACTCCAACGGCGTCGCGGCCGAGGGCCGGCTGGTGTTCGTGGCCGGCCAGATCGGCTGGAACGCGGCGTGCCGCTTCGAGAGCGACGACTTCGTCGCGCAGGTGCGCCAGGCGCTGGCCAACATCGTGGCCGTGCTCGCCGAGGCGGGCGCCCGGCCGGAGCACATCGTGCGCATGACCTGGTACGTGACCGACAAGCGCGAGTACCTCGCGCGCGGCCGCGAAGTGGGCCAGGTGTTCCGGGAGCTGATCGGCGTCTACCACGCGGCGATGAGCGCCGTCGAGGTGAGCGCGCTGATGGAGGACCGCGCGAAGGTGGAGATCGAGGTCACCGCGGTGATTCCGCGCTGATCGTCGCCTGGGTGTTGGAGACGGCGCCGGCACCGTTCGCTGCCGAGTCTGCTTGGTCCGGGGGATCACTGGCCCGACCGCCGTCAGGAACGACTGTAGTCCCGTGTGCTCGCGAGGGTGTGTCGAACACATCACGTTTCGTTGACAACGTTGGTTTGCAGCGTGGTCTTTGCACGCGTCGCGCGACCGGCGCATGATCGCCGGCGGCGCAGCTCGACGCCGAACAAACACAGGAGATCCCCCATGCACGCTCCCAGCCCGCTCGGCCGGCTGGCGCTGAGCCTCGCGCTCGCCGCCTTCAGCGCCTCGTGCGCCCTGCCGGTCGCCGCCCATCCGCCCGGCCATCACCCGAGCCTGCGCACCCCCGGCACGCCGCCGGGCATCGTGTTGCCGCCCACCGACGAGGACGTGCCGGCGCCGCCCGCCTGGGACGGCGTGGCGTTCCGCGGCGGCGTCGTGTCCGTCTCGCACCCGCTGGCCGCGCAGGCCGGCCGCGACGTGCTGGCACGCGGCGGCAACGCGATCGACGCGGCCGCCGCGATCCAGTTCATGCTCAACGTGGTGGAGCCGCAGTTCTCCGGCATCGGCGGCGGCGGCTTCATGATGATCCACCTGGCGCATCGCCACCGCACCTTCGCGATCGACGGGCGCGAGAAGGCCCCCGCCGCGGCCACGCCGACACAGTTCGTGCTGACCGACGTGCCGGCAGCGCAGCGCTTCACGATCGCCTCCACCAGCGGGCTGTCGGTCGGCGTGCCGGGCACGCTGGCGGTGCTGGACCATGCGCTCAGGCGCTACGGCACGATCCGCCTGTCCGAGGCGCTGGCCCCGGCCATCGAGGTGGCGGAGAAGGGCTTCAGGATCAACCGCTTCCTGGCCGCCAACATCGCCAACGACGGCGGCCGCACCGGCTTCCAGCCCGAGACGGCCGCCGTGTTCCGCCCGGGCGGCGTGCCGCTGGCCGACGGCGCGCTGCTGGTGCAGCCCGACCTCGCGAAGACCTTCCGGCTGATCGCCAGGCACGGCCCGAAGGTGTTCTACCAGGGCGAGATCGCGCAGGCGCTGGTGGCCGCGCAGCAGCGCAGCCGCACGCCGGTGGCGGCCGAAGGCGTGGGCCGCATGACGCTGCAGGACCTGGCCGACTACCGCGTCGTCGAACGCGACCCGGTGAAGGTGGACTACCGCGGCTGGACCGTGGCCGACATGGCGCCGCCGTCCTCCGGCGGGCTCACGGTCGGGCAGATGCTCGAGATGGTCGAGCGTTTCCCGATGGGCGACGCGGGCCAGGGCTTCGGCTTCGGCAGCCCGACCACGCTGCACGTGATGACCGAGGCGATGCGCCTGGCCTTCGCCGACCGCGCGGTGTGGATGGGCGACGAGGACTTCGTGCCGGTGCCCAAGACCGGCCTGCTGAACCCCGAGTACGTGGCCACGCGCTCGGCCATGATCAGCCTGACCTCGCGCATGGCCACGCCGGCCGCCGGCAACCCGCTGCCCTACGACACGGCGGCCACCGGCAACCGGAACGTGCGCCTCGCGCCCGAGAAGGAGGACACCGAGCAGCGCCCCTCGCACACCACGCACTACTCGGTGGTGGACAAGTGGGGCAACGTCGTCAGCTTCACGACAACGATCGAGGCCACCTGGGGCACCGGCATCACCGTGCCGGGCTACGGCTTCCTGCTCAACAACGAGCTGACCGACTTCAACTTCGACCCGGCCTTCAACCCCGCCACCGGCAACCCGGGCGCGAACGACGTGGCGCCGGGCAAGCGGCCGCGCAGCTCGATGGCGCCGGCGATCGTCTTCAAGGGCCGCGAGCCGGTGCTGGCCTACGGCTCGCCGGGCGGCGCGACGATCATCAACTCGGTGTTCAACGTCACGCTGAACCTGATCGACCACGGCATGAGCATCCAGCAGGCGATCAACGCGCCGCGGCTGTCGGTGACGAGCGCGACGGGCACGGTCTCGTGCGAGGGTGTCGAGCCCTTCATGCAGCCCAAGTTCAGCGTCGCGACGCAGGACGCGCTGCGCAGCCTCGGCCACCTGGTGCCCGGCGCGGCCGGCGCCAACGGCTGCACGGCCACCATCGGCTCGGTGCAGGGCGTCGTGATCGACCTGCGCACCGGGCGCCAGTACGGCGGTGCGGACCTGCGCCGCGAGGGCACGGTGCTCGGCCTGAAGCGCGTCAAGGCGCAGGGACCCAAGGACCGAGACAAGCGGGACGAGCGCGACGACGAGACCGACGACTGACCTGCCGGTCAGAGCGGCGGCAGGCCGTGGCGCGCGCGGGCGCGCGCGCAGGCCTCGTCGCCGATGCCGAGCGGCGCGCGCAGGCCGAACTCGCGGCACGGCGACGGGCGCCACTCGTAGATGCCGCACTGCGCCTGCACCCCGACCGTGCCCACCAGCGCCGCGCAGCGCGGCCGGGCATGGTCGGTGCCGCGCATGCGGCACAGGCTCGTGTTGAGCTCGACGGCCAGGCCGGCCGGCACCTGGCCGCCTTCGCCTTCGAGCTCTTCGCGCGCGAAGTCGACGCGGAAGCTGGCGCAGCAGGCGCCGCAGCGGGTGCAGGGGTTGTTCATCCGGCGGCGGTGCGCACCACGGTGACGTTGCACGGCGCCTCGGCCGCCACCTGGGCCGACACGCTGCCCAGGTAGCGGCGCAGGCTGCCGCTGCTGCGCGCGCCCATCACGATGTGGTCGACCTGGTTGCGCTGCGCGTACTCGACGATCGCGGCGGCCGGATCGGGCGCCTCCAGCACGTGGAAGGTCAGCCGGCCTTCCGGCACCTCGTGCTGCTGCTCGAGCGTCTTGACCAGCGGGTGGGCCCAGTGCTTGAGCTGCACCAGCAGGTTGACATGCTTGCTGCTGCCGTCGCGCTCGACCAGCTCGTCGGTGGCGATGCGGTTGATCTTCATGACGGTCAGGCAGGCCAGGCGTGCCCCGGGTTCGGTCTGCAGCAGGCGCTGCACCGTGTGGCGCACCGCTTCCAGCAGCGAGGGCTCGGCCGCGGCCACGTCCACCGCGGCCAGCACGATCGGGCTGCGCACGGTCTGCTCGACTGCGCTGGCCGCCGGCGCCGGCTCGTGCCCGATCGCGGTGAACCAGCGCCGCAGCGACTGCCAGCGGCTGCCGCGCGCCAGCCGCCCGGCGCGCTCGGTCAGCGCCACCTGCGCGGGATGCTGCATCTCGAAGGCCAGCTGCGCCGCGCTCTGGTGGCGCTTGCCCGGCTGCACCTCGAGGCAGCGCAGGATGACCTCCTGCAGCCAGGGCGGGATCTCGGGCCGGATCGCGCGCGGCGGCACCGGCTCCTCGTAGAGCCGGCGGCGCAGCCCGCGCACCGTGTTCGGCGCGCCGAACGGGCGCTGGCCGGTGGCCAGGTGGTAGAGCAGCACGCCGAGCGCGAACAGGTCGCTGCGCGGATCGTTGCGCACGAACTGCACCTGCTCGGGCGACATGTACGGGCCGGTGCCCATCGGCAGCTCGAACTCCTCGTCGAGCAGGTCGGGCAGCAGGTCGTGGCGCGACAGCCCGAAGTCCACCAGCACCGCCTCGCCGGTGCTGCGGAACATGATGTTGCTCGGCTTCACGTCGAGGTGGATGACGTGCTGGCGGTGCAGGTCGTGCAGCGCGGTGGCGACCTTCCAGCCGACCTCGATCACCTCGGCCAGCGGCAGCGGCGCCTGCTCGAAGCGTGTGCGCAGCGAGTTGCCCTCGATGCGCTCCATCACGATGTAGGGCTGGCGCGTGAAGTCGCCCTTGGCGACGAAGCGCGGCACGTGCGTTCCGGCGAGCGCCGGCATGATCATCTGCTCGACCTCGAAGCCGACGATGGTGGCCGGGTCGTCGCCGCCCTTGATGCGCGGCACCTTCATGATGAGCGGCATCGAATCGTCGCCGTCGTCCATGCGGGTGACGCGCCACAGGTGCGCCATGCCGCCCTGGTGGGTGCGCTCGACGAGCCGGAAACCGTCGATCACCTGGCCGGGTTCGAGCTTGCCCGGACCCGGCCAGCGCGACTCATTCGCCATGCTGCAGCCGCGCGGCCAGGCGCTGCGGCAGGCCGGCCGCGCGGATCTTCGCGCCGGCGGACTCCACGTCGTAGGGCACGCGGTGGTAGGTCAGCGTCGAGCCCTGGGTCTCGAAGGTGGCATAACACGCGGCCGGATTGCCGTCGCGCGGCTGGCCGGCCGAGCCGGGGATGACCAGCCAGCGGCGCTGTTCCGACAGCGGGATCGGCATGCCGGGCGTGGGCACGAAGTCGCCCGCCTTGCCGGTGCCGCTGAGGTGGAACAGCTTCGGGTCGTGCACGTGGCCGCAGAAGGTGAAGCGTGCGTCGGTGGACTGCAGGCTGCGCACCGCCTCGACGCGGCCGAGCACGTACATCCATTCGGACGGCGCGAAGGCGTTGGCGTGCACGAACAGCCGGTCGCCGTCGACCACCTGCATCGGCAGCCCGCCGAGGAAGGCGATCTGCTCGCGCGTCAGGCGCTCGCAGGTCCACTCGACCACCTGGCGCGCCTCGGGGATCATGGTCGGCAGCGGGCCCTGCACGACGGCCGCGTCGTGGTTGCCCAGCACCGCGATCGCGCCCTGCGCCACATGCTCGCGGATGCGGTCGACCACCCAGCCGGGGTCGGCGCCGTAGCCGACGAAATCGCCCAGGAAGGCGTAACGCTGCGCACCCTGCGCCTTCGCGTGCGCCAGCACCGCCTCGACCGCCTCGCGGTTCGCGTGCAGGTCGGTGATCAGCGCGAACTTCATGCGCCCGGGTCCGTCATCCGATGCGGCCGAGCAGCAGGTATTCCATCAAGGCCTTCTGCACATGCATGCGGTTCTCGGCCTCGTCCCACACCACCGACTGCGGGCCGTCGATCACCTCGGCCTCGACCTCCTCGCCGCGGTGCGCCGGCAGGCAGTGCATGAACAGCGCATCGGGCTGCGCCACCGACATCATCTGCCGGTCCACGCACCAGTCGGCGAAGGCCTTCTGGCGCGCCTCGTTCTCGGCCTCGTAGCCCATGCTGGTCCACACGTCGGTGGTGACCAGGTGCGCGCCCTCGCAGGCGGCGATCGGGCTCTTGAAGATCCGCACGCAGTCGGGATTCGACACGCCGGCCACCTTGGGGTCGATCTCGTAGCCCGAGGGCGTGCTGACGTGCAGCGTGAAGCCGAGAATGTCGGCCGCCTGCAGCCAGGTGTTGGCCATGTTGTTGCCGTCGCCCACCCAGGCCACCGTCTTGCCCTGGATCGAGCCGCGGTGCTCGATGTAGGTGAAGATGTCGGCCAGGATCTGGCAGGGGTGGTACTCGTTGGTCAGGCCATTGATCACCGGCACGCGCGAATGCGCCGCGAAGCGCTCCAGCTTGGTCTGCTCGTAGGTGCGGATCATCACCAGGTCGACCATGCGGCTGATCACGCGCGCGCTGTCCTCCACCGGCTCGGCGCGGCCGAGCTGGCTGTCGCCGGTGGTCAGGTGCACCACCGAGCCGCCCATCTGGTACATGCCGGCCTCGAAGCTGACGCGCGTGCGCGTGCTGGCCTTTTCGAAGATCATCGCCAGCGTGCGGTCCACCAGCGGCTGGTACTTCTCGTAGTTCTTGAAGCGCTTCTTGATGATTGCCGTGCGCTCGAGCAGGTAGGTGTACTCCTCGGCGCGCAGGTCGCGGAACTGCAGGTAGTGGCGCATCAGGCTCGGGCCCGGCTTCATGACGGCTCGGCCTCGGCGAGGAAGTCCTTGATCAGCGGCACCAGCAGGGCGACGATCTGCGCCGCCTCGTCGGCCGAGAGGATCAGCGGCGGCACGAGGCGGATCACCTTGTCGGCCGTGACGCTGAGCAGCAGCCCGGCACGGGCGGCGCGGCCGAGCAGGTCGCCGCAGGGGCGCGCCAGCTCGATGCCGAGCATCAGCCCCTGGCCGCGGATCTCGACCACGCCGGCGACGCCGGCCAGCTCGCGCTGCAGACCGCCCTTGAGCAGCGCGCCGACGCGCGCGGCGTTCTCGAGCAGGCCGTCCTCTTCCATGATGCGCAGCGTCTCGACGCCGGCGCGCATCGCCAGCGGGTTGCCGCCGAAGGTGGTGCCGTGGTTGCCGGGGCCGAACACCTCGGCCGCGCGCGGACCGCAGACCACCGCGCCGACCGGCACGCCCGAGCCCAGGCCCTTGGCCAGCGGCATCACGTCGGGCCGGATGCCGGCCCACTGGTGCGCGAACCACTTGCCGGTGCGGCCGATGCCGCACTGCACCTCGTCGAGCATCAGCAGCCAGTCGTTGGCGTCGCACAGGCGGCGCACCGCCTGCAGGTACTCGACCGTGGCCGGGTTGATGCCGCCCTCGCCCTGGATCACCTCGAGGAACACCGCGACGATGTTCTTGTTGCCCGCGGCAAGCTTCTCGAGCGCTGTCACGTCGTTCAGCGGCACACGCGGGAAGCCCTCGACCAGCGGCCCGAAGCCGGCCTGCACCTTGGGGTTGCCGGTGGCCGACAGCGTGGCGATCGAGCGGCCGTGGAAGGCCTTCTCGTAGACCACGATCTCCGGCCGCTCGATGCCCTTGTCGTGGCCGAACTTGCGCGCGATCTTCAGCGCCGCCTCGTTGGCCTCCAGCCCGGTGCTGCAGAAGAACACCTTCGACAGACCCGACAGTTCGCACAGCTTCGCGGCGAGCCGCTCCTGCAGCGGCACCAGGTAGTAGTTGGAGCTGTGGATCAGCTTGCCGATCTGCTCCTGCAGCGCCGGCACGAGCTTCGGGTGCGCATGCCCCAGCGTGTTGACCGCGATGCCGCCCAGGGCGTCGAGGTACTTGCGGCCCTCGGTGTCCCAGACCCAGCAGCCCTGGCCGTGGGAGAGCGCGATCGGCAGGCGCCCGTAGGTCCGCATCACGTGCGGTTCGGGGCTCGCGGGCAGTTTTTCCGGGGCATTCATCGCGGTCTCCGTCGCGGCAGGAGCGGGGAATTCTAAGGGTCGCCCCGGAAGCGCCGATAAACGGCCATGGGCGTGATGGAACCCGGATTCCGGTTTGCTGCGGCGCAGCAACTTGGCGGCACAATACCTGCTGCGCAACGGCCGTTCCTGTGGGCCGAACGCTGGCCTGCGCTGCAGCCTGCACCGGCCGAACCCGACATGCCTCCCCATCCCAAACGCGAAGTCTTCATCCAGGGCACCACGCTGGACGGCCGCACCTTCCGCCCGAGCGACTGGGCCGAACGGCTGGCTGGCGCGATGTCGTGCTTCCGCCCCGACGGGGTGCGCGGCCGCATCGGCGACTTCATCGGCTACTCGCCCTACTGCGTGCCGCGCGTGATCGGCGGCGTCAAGTTCGTCATCGTCAACGAGGCGCTGCGCGACCTCGAGCCGATGGCCTGGGACTTCGTGATGAACTTCGCGCGCGACAATCAACTGCAGGTCAGCGACGCCTGCCTGTTGCCCGACACGTCGGAGCGGGCCCCGAAATGAAGAAGGGCCCGCCTGCGCGAGCCCTTCGTCCACCACCCAAGAAGCCGTTCAGGCCGTCGCGAGCGCCTTGACGCTGGCGGCCAAGCGGCTCTTGTGGCGAGCCGCCTTGTTCTTGTGGAACATGCCCTTGTCGGCCACCGAGTCGATCACGCTCTGGGCGGTCTTGAACAGGTCGGTCGCCTTGGCCTTGTCGCCGGCGGCCACGGCCTTCTGCACGTTCTTGATGACGGTGCGGAACTTCGAGCGCAGCGCGGTGTTCGCGGCGTTGAGCTTCACGTCCTGGCGCGCGCGCTTGCGGCCCGACGCGATGCGGACGGTCTTCTTCTTGGCTTTGGATGACGTGGCCATGCGTGTAAAGGGGTTTGCCTGGGTGGAGCAAAGACAGCCAGTATAGCAGTAATCCGGCGCGCGCCTGCCGGCTGCCTATAATCCGCCGCCTTCATGAACCTGCTGCGGGCCGCCTCCACCGTCTCCCTCTTCACGCTGGCGTCGCGCATCACCGGCCTGGCCCGCGAGGCGATCGTCGCCGCGGCCTTCGGCGCCAGCGCCTGGATGGACGCGTTCCAGGTTGCCTTCCGCATCCCCAACCTGCTGCGCCGGCTGTTCGCCGAAGGGGCGTTCTCGCAGGCCTTCGTGCCGATCCTGGCCGAGACCCGCGCCCGCGAGGGCGACGAGGCCACGCACCGCCTGGTCGACGCCGTGGCCACCGCGCTGTTCTGGGCGCTGATGCTGGCCTGCGTGCTGGGCGTCGCGGCGGCGCCGGTGGTCGTGTGGCTGATGGCCTCGGGGCTGGAGCGCTTCGACGCCGCGGTGCTGATGACGCGGGTGATGTTCCCCTACATCGCCTTCATGTCGCTGGTGGCGCTCGCGGCCGGCATCCTGAACACCTGGAAGCGCTTCGCGGTGCCGGCGGCCACGCCGGTGCTGCTGAACCTGGCGGTGATCGGCGCCGCCTGGGGCCTGGTGCCGCTGTTCCGGCGCCACGGCATCGAGCCGATCCACGCGCTGGCCGTCGGCGTGATGATCGGCGGCGCGCTGCAGTTGCTGGTGCAGGTTCCGGCGCTGCGGCGCATCGGGGCGCTGCCGCACATCCGCCTCGCGCCGGCGGGCATCCGCGCCGCCTGGACGCACCCGGGCGTGGTACGAGTGCTGCGCCAGATGGCGCCGGCGCTGCTTGGGGTCTCGGTGGCGCAGCTGTCGCTGCTGATCAACACCCAGATCGCCTCGCACCAGGGTGTGGGTGCGGTCTCCTGGTTGACCTATGCCGACCGGCTGATGGAGTTCCCGACCGCCTTGCTGGGCGTCGCGCTGGGCGTGGTGCTGCTGCCGCAGCTCGCGGCGGCGCAGGCCAGGCAGCAGGAGGGCGAGTACTCCGGCCTGCTCGACTGGGGGCTGCGCCTCGTGCTGCTGCTGGCGCTTCCCTGCGCCGCGGCGCTGCTGGTGTTCCCGCAGCCGCTCGTCGCGGTGCTGTACCACTACGGCGCGATCACCGCGGGCGACGTCGAGCGCACCGCGCTCGCGCTGATGGGTTACGGCGTCGGGCTGATGGGACTGGTGGGCGTGAAGATCCTCGCGCCGGGCTACTACGCCCGCCAGGACATCCGCACGCCGGTGCGCATCGCGGTGGTCGTGCTGGTGCTGACGCAGCTGATGAACCTGCTGTTCGTGCCGCACCTCGGCCATGCCGGGCTGGCGCTGTCGATCGGCCTGGGCGCGCTGATCAATGCCGGCTGGCTGTACGTCGGCCTGCGCCGTGGCGGCCTCTACCGGCCGGGGCCGGGCTGGTGGCCGTTCGGCCTGCGTGTGATCGCCGCCAGCGGCGTGATGGCGGCGGCGCTGGCCTGGGCGGCGCGCGCGATCGACTGGATCGGCCTGCGCGAGCATCCCTGGCAGCGCATCGGCTGGATGGCCGCCTGCCTGGCCGGCGCCGTGCTGCTGTACTTCGCCTGCCTGCTGGCCAGCGGCCTGAAGCTTCGACAATTCGCGCGCCGCGGCTAAACTGACCTCATGGCCGGACCGCTGCAATTCGAGGCGCCCAGCGCGCTCGAGTACTTCGCCGCGCTGGTGGCCGAGGACCGCAGCCTCTCGCTCGTCGAGGCGGCAGCCTCCATCGCGCAGGACGAGTTCCCCCGGCTCGACACGCAGGCCGTGCTGGCCGAGATCGACACGCTGGCCGACAAGCTGCGCCGGCGCATCCCGGCAGACGCGGTGCCGGTGCAGCGGCTGCGCTGGCTGAACCGCTTCTTCTTCCAGGAGCTCGGATTCGCCGGCAACGTCAACAACTACTACGATCCGGCCAACAGCTACCTGAACCGGGTGCTGAGCACGCGGCGCGGCATCCCCATCACGCTGGCCGTGCTCTACATCGAGCTGGCCACGCAGATCGGGCTGACGGCGCGCGGCGTGTCGTTCCCGGGCCATTTCCTGATCAAGCTGAAGATGCCGCAGGGCGAGGTGGTGATCGACCCGTTCACCGGCCAGTCGCTCTCGCGCGAGGAACTCGACGAGCTGTTGCTGCCCTACAAGCGCCACCGCGGCCTGCAGGGGGAGTTCGACGTGCCGCTCGGCCTGTTCCTGCAGGCCGCGCCGGCGCGCGAGGTGGTGGCGCGCATGCTGCGCAACCTGAAGGAGATCCACCGCAGCGCCGAGGACTGGGGCCGCCTGCTGGCGGTACAGCAGCGCCTGGTGGTGCTGCTGCCGCAGGCCTGGGAGGAGCGGCGCGACCGAGGCCTCGCCTACGCCGAGCTCGGCCACCACGACGAGGCGGTGCGCGATCTGGCCGAGTACCTCGAGCGTGTCGGCGAGGCCCCCGACCGACGCGCGATCGGTGAGCGCCTGGACGAGCTGCGCCGCCTCGGGCCGCCACGCCTGCATTGAGCCGGCGGCGGCCGGCCGCCGGGCCGTCGCGGGGCGGCTGATTAGAATCCCGCGCCTGCCGACCCCGGCCCCGCGGGGCCGACACTCCTCCGAATGACGCTGTCTCCCGCCCAACGCCAGACACTGACCTGGTTCGCCATCGCTGCCGCTGCGCTGCTGCTGCTGTGGCTGCTGGCGCCGGTGCTGACGCCCTTCGTCGTCGGTGCGGTGCTGGCCTACGCGCTGCACCCGGCGGTCGAGCGGCTCGCCGCGAGGCGCGTGCCGCGGCTGCTGTCGGTGCTGCTGGTGGAGGTGGTGTTCATCGTCGCCGTGCTGGCGGTGCTGCTGCTGATCGTGCCGATCATCTCGAAAGAGCTGCCGATGCTGCGCGAGCAGATCCCGACGCTCGCCGACCGGCTCAACCGCAACCTCTCGCCCTGGCTGGCGCAGTTCGGCATCCACGTGCAGCTCGACATCGCCGGCATCAAGGCCTTCGTGCTGAAGTACCTGGACGCCAACCTGGAAGACTGGCTCGGCACCGTGCTCAGCTCGGCGCGCATCGGCGGCTCGATCCTGCTGGCGGTGATCGGCAACGCGGTGCTGGTGCCGGTGGTGCTGTTCTACCTGCTGATGGACTGGCCCCGGCTGGTGGAGCGCAGCCAGGCGCTGATTCCGCGCGCGCGCCTGGAATCCGTGACCGGCTTCCTCGACGAGTGCGACGTGATGCTCGGCCAGTACCTGCGCGGCCAGCTGCTGGTGATGCTCATCCTGGCGGCCTTCTATGCGATCGGCCTGGCGCTGTTCCGCTTCGACCTGGCACTGCCGGTGGGCGTGTTCACCGGGCTGGCGATCTTCATTCCCTACCTCGGCTTCGGCCTCGGCCTGCTGCTCGCGCTGCTGGCCGGCCTGCTGCAGTTCGCCAGCTGGTACGGCGTGGTGGCGGTGGCGGTGGTCTACGGCATCGGCCAGGTGGTCGAGAGCCTGTTCCTGACGCCGCGCCTGGTGGGCGAACGCATCGGCATGAACCCGCTGATGGTCATCTTCGCGCTGCTCGCCTTCGGCCACCTGTTCGGCTTCGTCGGCGTGCTGATCGCGCTGCCGGTCAGCGCGGTGCTGGTGGTGGCGGTGCGCCGGCTGCGCGCGCTCTACCTCGACAGCCCGCTGTACCGCGGATGAAGCAGCTGCCGCTGGCCATCGGCGCGCTGGGCGCGGGCCCCGAACAGAGCTTCGAGACCTTCACGCCCGGCGCCAACGCGGCGCTGCTGGCGCATCTGGCCGGCTTCGGCCCCGGCGCGGCGCCGGTGTACCTGTGGGGGCCGCGCGGCTGCGGCAAGACGCACCTGCTGCACGCGCTGGTGCGCAGGGTCGAGGCCCAGGGGCAGCGCGCCGGCTGGTTCGCTCCCGACGTGCCGCTGCCCTGGGAGGCGGACGAGGCCTGGCCGCTGATCGTGCTGGACGACTGCGATGCCCTCGACGCGGCGCGCCAGCAGGCCGCCTTCGCGCTGCTGGTGCACTCGCTCGGGCAGGGCAGCGCGGTGGCCGCGGCCGGACGGCTGCCGCCGGTGGACCTGCCGCTGCGCGAGGACCTGCGCACCCGGCTCGGCTGGGGCCCGGTGTTCGGCGTGCAGCCGCTGGACGAGCCGGCCGTGCGCGCCACGCTGCGCCGCGAGGCCGACCGGCGCGGCATCTTCCTGTCCGACGAGGTGATGGGCTACCTGCTGACGCGCTTCGAGCGCGACCTGAAGCACCTGATGCGCCAGCTCGAGCGGCTCGACCGCTTCTCGCTGGCGAACAAGCGCGCAATCACCGTGCCGCTGCTCAAGCAGATGATCGCGGAGGAAGGAACGCCGTGAACCTGACGCTGTTCGACCTCGACGAGACGCTGATCCCGCTCGATTCGGACCACGCCTGGGGCGAGTTCGTGATCCGGCTCGGCTGGGTCGACGAGGGGGCCTTCCGGCGCCGCAACGACGCGTTCTTCGCCGACTACAAGGCCGGCCGGCTCGACATCCACGCGTACATCGCCTTCGCCACCGAGCCGCTGCGTGCGCAGGGGCCGCAGCGCTGCGCCGAGGCCCATGCGCGCTTCATGCACGAGGTGGTGGAACCGGCGCTGCACCCGGCGGCGCTGGCGCTGGTGCGCGAGCACCAGGCGCGCGGCGACCGTGTCGCGCTGGTCACCGCGACCAACGACTTCATCACCGCGCCGATCGCGCGCGCCTTCGGCATCGAGGCGCTGATCGCCGTGCGGCTGGAGCGTGGGCCCGGGGGTACCATCACCGGCCGGATCGACGGCGTGCCGAGCTACCGCGAGGGCAAGGTGGCGCGGGTGGGCGAGTGGCTGGCGGCTTCCGGCGCGGCCTGGGGCGATTTCGAGCGGGTCAGCGTCTACAGCGATTCGCCCAACGACCTGCCGCTGCTCGAACGCGCCACCGACCCGGTGGCGACCAATCCGTCGCCGGCCCTCGAGGCGATCGCGCGCGAGCGCGGCTGGCGCATCCTGAGACTGTTCGAATGATCAAGAAGCTGATCGACAAGCTGCTGGGCAAGAGCGGCAAGGCCAACCCGCTGGGCAAGCGGGTCGAGATCCCGCTGAGCGAGCACGGCATCGACAAGGCGCTGGTCGACGAGCGCGCCATCAAGGTGGTGAGCACGCTCGCCGAGGCCGGCCACGAGGCCTACATCGTCGGCGGCGCGGTGCGCGACCTGCTGCTCGGCCTGCGGCCGAAGGACTTCGACGTCGCGACCAACGCCACGCCCGAGCAGGTCAAGGCACTGTTCCGGCGCGCCTTCATCATCGGGCGGCGCTTCCGCATCGTGCACGTGGTGTTCGGGCGCGGGCGCGAGCACGAGGTGATCGAGGTCTCGACCTTCCGCGCGCTGATCGACGCCAGCGCCGAGCAGGTGCAGGGCGACGAGAAGAGCTCGCGCCGCGAACTGGCCGACAAGACCAGCGTGGTCGACGCCAGCGGCCGCGTGCTGCGCGACAACGTCTGGGGCCCGCAGATCGAGGACGCGGCGCGCCGCGACTTCACCGTCAACGCGATGTACTACGACCCGCAGCGCGAGATCGTGGTCGACTACCACGGCGGCCTGGCCGACGCGCGCAAGAAGCTGCTGCGCATGATCGGCGACCCGGCCACGCGCTACCGCGAGGACCCGGTGCGCATCATCCGCGTGGTGCGCTTCGCGGCCAAGCTCGGCTTCGAGATCGAGCCCAAGACCCGCGCGCCGATCCGCGAGATGGCCGCGCTGCTGGACAACATCCCGCCCTCGCGCACCTTCGACGAGATGATCAAGCTGCTGCAGACCGGCCACGCGCTGGCCAGCATCGAGGAGCTGCGCAAGCAGGGCCTGCACCGCGGCGTGTTCCCGGTGCTCGACGTGGCGCTCGACGAGGCGCAGCGCCACGACGGGCGCGAGAAGTTCGTGCAGCTCGCGCTGGCCGACACCGACCGGCGCGTCGGCGAGGGCAAGCCGGTGGCGCCGAGCTTCATGCTCGCCTGCCTGCTGTGGCACGACGTGCTCGACGGCTGGCAGAAGGCCCGGGCGCGCGGCGAGGCCCCGTTCCCGGCGCTGCAGCAGGCGGTCGACGCCGCCTTCGACGCGCGCATCGGCGACATTTCCGGCCGCGGCAAGCTGGGCGCCGACATGCGCGAGATCTGGATGATGCAGCCGCGCTTCGAGCGCCGCAGCGGCACCACGCCGTACTCGCTGGTCGAGCAGCCGCGCTTCCGTGCCGGCTTCGACTTCCTGCGCCTGCGCGCCGATGCCGGCGAGGTGGACAACGAACTCGCCGAATGGTGGGAGGACTTCTCCCTCGGTACCGACGAGGAGCGCGAGGCACTGGTCGAGCAGGCGCGCGAGCGCGACCAGCAGGCCCGCCGCAGCGGCCCGGCCGGCACGGCCGGCGCGCCGGAGGCCGCGCGCAAGAAGCGCCGCCGGCGCCGCAAGCCGGCCGGCGAGGGCGCGGCGCCCGCGCCGGCCGCCGAACCGGCGCCCGATGCCTGACGATGCCGCGCGCGCCTGGGTCGGCCTGGGCGCGAACCTGGGCGACGCACGCGCCACGCTGGCCGCGGCGCTCGACGCGCTCGGCCGGATCGACGCCACGCGGCTGCTGCGCCGCTCGTCGATCTACCGCAGCGCGCCGATCGATTCCAGCGGGCCCGACTACCTGAACGCCGTCGCCGAGCTCGAGACCACGCTCGCGCCGCACGAGCTGCTGGCGCGCCTGCAGGCGATCGAGCGGGCGCATGGCCGCGAGCGGCCGTACCGCAACGCGCCGCGCACGCTGGACCTCGACCTGCTGCTGTACGGCGACGCGGTGATCGATACGCCGACGCTCGCCGTGCCCCACCCGCGGCTGCACGAACGGGCCTTCGTGCTGCATCCCCTGGCCGAGCTGGCGCCCGGGCTCGTGGTGCCCGGCCGGGGCCGCGTGGAGGCGCAGCTGCCGGGTGTCTCGGACCAGCGCATCGAGCGCCTGAGCGCCTGACCGGGCCGGCTACACTCGCGCCCCATGACGGTTTCGTGACCGTCGTGTGACACGAGGACATTCGATGCTGTTCGGCAAGCTGCTGCCCCGCGAAGGCAACTTCTTCGAGCTCTTCAACCAGCATGGCGGGCACATCGTCGAGGGCGCGCGTGCCTTCACGCTGCTGATCCAGAACTACGCCGACCCGGGCCTGCGCGAGAAGTACGCCACCGAGGTGGGCAATGCCGAGCGCAGCGCCGACCGCGTCACCGCCGAGGTGAACCGGCTGCTGCACAAGACCTTCATCACCCCGATCGACCGCGAGCAGATCCATTCGCTGATCAATGCGATGGACGACGTGCTGGACCTACTGCAGGACGTGACCGAGACCATGTCGCTGTACGACGTGCACCACATGACCGAGGAGGTGATGCGCCTGGGCGACCTCTCGGCCAAGTGCTGCGAGCGCGTGCAGCACGCCGTCTCGCTGCTGCCCAAGATCAGCCAGCCGGCCACCGCCGAGGCGGCCATCAAGACCTGCGAGGAGATCGACAAGCTCGAGAGCGACGCCGACCGCGTGATGCGCAGCGCGATGTCCAAGCTGTTCCGCGAAGAGACCGACGTGCGCGAGCTGATCAAGCTGAAGACGATCTACGAGCAGCTCGAATCGATCTCCGACCGCTGCGAGGACGTGGCCAACCTGATCGAGGGCGTGGTCCTCGAGAACTCCTGAGCGCACGCGCGCCGACGGGCTGATACATGGATTCCGTCCAGACCGCGTTCTGGGTCGTGGTGCTGCTGGTCGTGCTGGCCGTGGCCTTCGACTTCATGAACGGCTTCCACGACGCCGCCAACTCGATCGCCACGGTCGTCTCCACCGGCGTGCTCAAGCCGCAGCAGGCGGTGCTGTTCGCGGCCTTCTTCAACGTCGTCGCGATCTTCGTGTTCCAGCTGAAGGTGGCGGCCACGGTCGGCAAGGGCATCGTCGTGCCGGGCGTGGTGGATCACCACGTGGTGTTCGGCGCGCTGATCGGGGCGATCTTCTGGAACATCGTCACCTGGTGGTACGGCATCCCGTCGAGCTCGTCGCACGCGCTGATCGGCGGCATCGTCGGTGCGGTGATCGCCAAGGCCGGCGCCGGTTCGCTGATCGGTGCCGGGGTGCTGAAGACGGTGGCCTTCATCCTCGTCTCGCCGTTGCTCGGCTTCCTGCTCGGCTCGCTGCTGATGGTGCTGGTGGCGCATCTCTTCAGACGAGCGTCGCCACTGCTGGTGGACAACTGGTTCCGGCGCCTGCAGCTGGTCTCGGCCGGCCTGTACAGCCTGGGCCACGGCGGCAACGACGCGCAGAAGACCATCGGCATCATCTGGATGCTGCTGATCGCCGCCGGCTACACCAGCGCCAGCGACAAGCTGCCGCCGACCTGGGTGATCTGGACCTGCTACATCGCCATCGGCCTGGGCACGATGTTCGGCGGCTGGCGCATCGTCAAGACCATGGGCCAGAAGATCACCAAGCTCAAGCCGGTGGGCGGCTTCTGCGCCGAGACGGGCGGGGCGCTGACGCTGTTCCTGGCCACCGCGCTGGGCATCCCGGTCTCGACCACCCACACCATCACCGGCGCGATCGTCGGCGTCGGCTCGGTGCGCAGCGCCTCGGCGGTGCGCTGGGGCGTGGCCGGCAACATCGTCTGGGCCTGGATCTTCACGATCCCCGCCTCGGCCTTCGTGGCCGGCGTGTTCTACTGGATCGGCCTGAAGCTGTTCAACTGAGCCCGGCCTGGTACTCGAAGAAGCGCTGGGCCGAGAAGGCGATCGTCGCCATCAGCACGCCGGCGCCGAGCATCAGCGCGACGATCACGCCGATCACCACGCCCCAGCCGCTGACGTGCGGCGGGCCCTGCGGGTTGTGGCGTGCGTTCCACTTCTCGTCCGGCGTGAGGCCGTAGACGATGGCGCTCAGCATCGTGGCCGACAGCACCAGGCCGAGCAGCGGGATCAGCACCCAGGCGAGCCGGTCGTCCTGGCCGAGTTCACGCATGCGCAGCACGCCGAGCGTGCCCAGCAGCGTCGGCCAGGGCAGCAGCCAGCCCCAGACGTCCTTGAAGCCGTGCAGGTAGAAGCGGTGCAACCCGAGCGGGCCGCCCACCAGCGCGATCCAGGTGGCCAGGGTCTTCGACTTGTAGCCGGCGCTCATCGGTCGACGGGGGCCGCTGCATCGCCCAGACCGAGCGCCTTCTGCATCAGCACCACGTCGAGCCAGCGGCCGAACTTCCAGCCCGCGCTCCTGAGCACGCCGGTGTGCTCGAAGCCCAGGCTGCGGTGCACGCCGATCGAGCCGGCGTTGCCCGAATCGCCGATCACCGCGAGCATCTGGCGCGCGCCGGCCGCCTGGCAGCGTGCCATCAGCTCGGCCAGCAGCAGGCGCCCGACACCCTGCCCGCGCGCCGTGTCGGCCAGGTAGATCGAGTCCTCCAGGCAGAAGCGGTAGGCGCGCCGCGGGCGGAAGTGGTTGGCGTAGGCGTAGCCGAGCACCTCGCCGGCGCGTTCGGCCACCAGCCAGGGCAGGGCCTTGTCGAGCACGTCGGCACGCCGGCGGGCCATCTCGGCCGCGTCGGGCACGTCGAGCTCGAAGGTGCCCGTGCCGTGCTCGACGTGCCAGGCATAGATGGCGGTGATGGCCGGCAGGTCGGCCTCGGTGCTGGGGCGGATCGACAGGGATGCGGTCATGGGCAGGTGCGTGGCGGGCGCGAGCGACTATAATGCCGGGTTTCGCTGCTGGCCGGTCGGGGGACCGGCGTATCTACGGCAGTGAATCCCGACAGCCCAGATCGGCACGGACGGTGTGTCTCCCGCGCCGGGCCGATCGCCCCAGACCCCGAGGACACCCCATGGTCGTGATTCGACTGGCCCGTGGCGGCGCCAAGAAGCGCCCCTTCTACAACATCGTCGTTGCCGACTCGCGCGAGCGCCGCGACGGCCGCTTCATTGAGCGCATCGGCTTCTACAACCCGGTGGCCTCCGGCGGGGAGCAGCCGCTGCGCGTGGCCTACGATCGCCTGGAGCACTGGACCAGCCACGGCGCCCAGCCGTCGCCGACGGTCAAGC
Source organism: Piscinibacter defluvii (assembly GCF_004011805.1). Taxonomy (GTDB): domain Bacteria; phylum Pseudomonadota; class Gammaproteobacteria; order Burkholderiales; family Burkholderiaceae_C; genus Piscinibacter; species Piscinibacter defluvii. The sequence continues at coordinate 255,973 of NZ_ML137198.1, read as the reverse complement.
GTCTGGTCCAGCAGGCCAAGGCGGCGGCCTGAGGGCTGCCCGGTCGGCCGTGACGGGCACCCCGCCCGACATCGTCGATTGGCCCGCCGATGCGGTCGAGGTCGGCCGCATCGTCGATGCCTGGGGCGTCAAGGGATGGATCAAGGTCCAGCCCTTCGCCACCGACCCGCAGGCGCTGTTCTCCACGCGCCGCTGGTACCTGAAGAGCCCCGAAGGCGCGCTGCGCCCGGGGCCTGCATTGTTTCCCCCGCTGCTGAAGATCGTGCAGTCGCGCGAGCACGGCGAAGTCGTGGTCGCGCAGGCGCAGGACGTGGCCGACCGCACGGCCGCCGAGGCACTGCGCGGGGCGCGTGTGTTCGTGCCGCGCGCCAGCTTCCCGACGCCCGAGCCCGACGAGTACTACTGGGTCGACCTGATCGGCCTGGCCGTGGTCAACCGCGCGGGCGAGTCGCTCGGCCGTGTCGTCGGCCTGCTCGACACCGGCCCGCACAGCGTGCTGCGCGTGCTGCCCGAGGGCGCCGACCCGGCCGCCGGCGAGGAGGCCGAGCGGCTGATCCCCTTCGTCGCCGCCTACGTCGACACGGTGGACCGCGAGGCCGGCCGCATCGTCGTCGACTGGGGCCTGGACTACTGAGTTGCCGGGCGTCGCGATGCGCTTCGACGTGCTGACGCTGTTCCCGGACCTGTTCCGGCCCCACCTCGAACTCGGCGTCACGCGCCGCGCCTACGAGTCGGGCCGGGTCGACGTGCACCTGTGGGCACTGCGCGACTTCGCCGACGATGCCTATCGCCGCGTCGACGACCGCCCGTACGGCGGCGGCCCGGGCATGGTGCTGCTGGCCGAGCCGCTCGAGCGGGCGCTGGCGGCGGTGCGCGCGGCGCGGCCCGACGCCGCGCCCGTGGTGCATTTCACGCCCACCGGACGGCGCCTCGACCAGGCCGCGGTGGGCGAGTTCGCCGCCGGGCCCGGCGCGATCCTGCTGTGCGGGCGCTACGAGGGCATCGACCAGCGCTTCCTGGACCGGCATGTCGACCTGGAACTCAGCCTGGGCGACTTCGTGCTGTCCGGCGGCGAACTGCCCGCCCTGGCGCTGCTGGATGCGGTGGCGCGGCTGCAGCCGGGCGTGCTGGGCGACGCCGCCTCGCACCAGCAGGACAGCTTCTCCGACGCGCTGCTCGATTGCCCGCACTACAGCCGGCCCGAGGTGCTGGGCGAGGGGCCCGATGCCCGGCCGGTGCCGGCGGTGCTGCTGTCGGGCCACCATGCCGAGATCGCCCGCTGGCGGCGCGAGCGGGCGCTCGAACTCACCGCGCGCCGGCGCCCCGACCTGATCGCCGCGGCGCGTGCCGCCGGGCGGCTCCGGCCGGCCGACGAGAAGTTCCTGGCCTCGCTCGGGCTATAATCTGCGGCTTTTCGATCCTCTGGCGGGCACCGGATCCGAAGGATCCGACCAACACCACCGACCAAGCCCCGCCACGATCATTGGAGAACCCATGGACCTGATCCAGACCCTCGAGCGGGAAGAGATTGCCCGTCTCAACAAGACCATTCCCGAGTTCGCGCCGGGCGACACGGTGATCGTGAACGTCAACGTCGTCGAAGGCACGCGCAAGCGCGTGCAGGCCTACGAAGGCGTGGTGATCGCCAAGCGCAACCGCGGCCTGAACAGCAGCTTCATCGTGCGCAAGATCTCCAGCGGCGAAGGCGTGGAGCGCACCTTCCAGCTCTACAGCCCGCTGATCGCCTCCATCGAGGTCAAGCGCAAGGGCGACGTGCGCCGCGCCAAGCTCTACTACCTGCGCGAGCGCTCCGGCAAGTCGGCCCGCATCAAGGAGAAGCTGGCCTGATCCCGATGAGGATTCACGCCGTCGAAGCCGCCCCGCGAGGGCGGCTTTGTCTTTTTCCACCCCGATGACCCGCCCGCTGATCCTCGACCCGCAGGCGGTGCCGGTGCTCGGCACCGATGCGCACCTGCCCGCCGTCGATCCGGCCACGCTCCTGCCGGACGCCTTGCGTGCGCGCTTCGCTGCGCCGCCGGCCTACCGGCCCGAGATCGCCGGCGACGGCCACCTGTTCGCCGGCCGCGAGCCGGCGCATGCCTCGGTGCTGGTGCCGCTGGTGGCACATGCCGCCGGCACCACCGTGCTGCTGACACGCCGCACCGACCACCTGCGCGACCATGCCGGGCAGATCAGCTTCCCCGGCGGCCGCGCCGAGTCGGACGATGCCGATGCCGTGGCCACCGCGCTGCGCGAGGCCGAGGAGGAAGTGGGCCTGCCGCGCGCCGCGGTGGACGTGATCGGCGCGCTGCCGCACTACACCACCGTCACCGGCTTCGTCGTCACCCCGGTGGTGGCGCTGGTGCGCCCGGGCATCGAGCTCACGCCCGATCCCTTCGAGGTGGCCGAAGCCTTCGAGGTGCCGCTGGCCTTCCTGATGAACCCGGCGCACCACCACCGGCATGTGTTCGAGACCGGCGGGCAGCAGCGCCGCTTCCTCTCGATGCCCTGGGTCGCGCCCGGTGCCGACGGCGCGCCGCGGCAGTACTTCATCTGGGGGGCCACGGCCGCCATGCTGCGCAATCTGTACGGCTTCCTCGCGGCCTGACTCTGCAGGGGCGGCCGGGGTGGCCGCTATCATCGGCCGGCATGAGTTTTTTCGCCGTCCTGTTCGCCCTGCTGATCGAACAGCTCAAGCCGCTGCCGCGCGGCAACGTCATCCATGACGCCCTGACCGGCTGGATGCGCTGGACGGGGCGGAACTTCGATGCCGGGCGCGACCACCATGCCTGTGTCGTGTGGTGCATCACCGTGCTGCTGCCGGCGCTGCTGACCTTCGCGGCCTACCAGGCCGCGGCCCACTTCAGCCTGCTGCTGGCGCTGGCCTGGGACGTGGCGGTGCTCTACCTGACGCTGGGCTTCCGCCAGTTCAGCCACTACTTCACCGACATCCGCGACGCGCTGGACCGCGGCGACGAGGCCGAGGCGCGCCGCCTGCTGACCCAGTGGCGCCACCTCGACGCGAGCGAACTGCCGCGCACCGAGCTGCTGCGCCACGTGATCGAGCATTCGCTGCTGGCCGCGCACCGGCACGTGTTCGGCGTGTTCTTCTGGTTCGTGCTGCTGTCCAGCCTCGGGTTCGGGCCGGCCGGCGCGGTGCTGTACCGGTTGGCCGAGTTCGCCGGCCGCTACTGGGCCTTCAAGAGCCGCACGGTCGGCGCGCCGATCAACCAGCGCCTGATGAACCTCTCGCAGTGGCTGTTCGGCCTGCTCGACCACGTGCCGGCGCGGCTGACGGCCTTCGGCTTCGCGGTGGTGGGCAACTTCGAGGAGGCCATCACCTGCTGGCGGCGCGACGCGGCACTGTGGAAGCATCCCAACGAGGGCATCATCCTGGCCGCCGCGGCGGGCGCCGTCGGCGTGCAGCTCGGCGGCAGCGCGGCACCGGGCGTGACGCCCGACCGCAGCAAGACCTTCGAGGCCGGCGCGCTGCCCGAAGCCGTGCTCGCCGACGGCTCCACGCCCGGCCTGCCGCCCGTGCCCGGCCACCTGCGCAGCATCGTCGGCCTGGTGTGGCGCTCGGTGGTGCTGTGGATGCTGCTGCTGGCGCTGCTGACGCTGGCCAACCTGATCGGCTGAGCTAGAAGCGCGAGCGGGCCAGCTCGGCGTGGATCTCGGCGTAGATGCGGTGGCGCGAGGCGCTGACGCGGCCGGCCTCGACCGCCGCCAGCACCCCGCAGCCCGGCTCGTGCAGGTGGGTGCAGTTGTAGAAGCGGCAGCCGGTCGAGGCGGCGCGGATGTCTGGCATCAGCCCGGCCAGCTCGGCCGGCTCGAGGTGGCGCAGGCCGAACTCCTGGAAGCCCGGGGAATCGATCAGCCCGGTCGTGCGCGCCGCGTCGAGCCAGTACCACTGCGTGGTCGTGGTGGTGTGGCGGCCGGAGTTCAGCGCCTGGGAGATCTCGCCCACCTGCGCGCCGGCGTCGGGCACGAGCAGGTTGATCAAGGTGCTCTTGCCGGTGCCGCTCGGGCCGAGCACCAGCGTCGCGCGCTGCGCCAGCAGCGGCGCCAGCACCGCCCGGCTCTCGTCCGGCCGCGCCTTGAGCGCCAGCTCCACGACCTCGGTGCCCATTGCCGCGTAGGGCGCCAGGCGCCCACGGGCCTCGTCGATCTCCGGCAGGTCGGCCTTGTTCAGCACGATGCGCGCCGGGATGCCGGCCTGCTCGGAGGCGATCAGCGCCCGCGCCAGCTGCGATTCGCTGAACACCGGCCGCGCGGCCACCAGCACCAGGATCTGGTCGAGGTTGGCGGCAAAGGACTTGGTCTTCCACTCGTCCTGCCGGAACAGCAGGTTGCGGCGCGGCTCGACATGCTCGATCACGCCTTCGTCGCCGCCGGCGGCGGTGGGCATCCAGCGCACCCGGTCGCCGACCACGCAGTCGCTCTTCTTGCCGCGCGGGTGGCAGGTCAGTCGCCGCCCCTCCGGTGTCTCGACGATGTAGTGGCGGCCGTGGCCGGCCACGACCAGTCCGACATCGAGCTCCTGGTGGCGGCTCACTCAGGCCGTGAACGCGACGAGTGCGTCCGTCTTGGCGGCGCAGATGAAGTCGTTCACCGAGATGCCGCCCACCGAGTGGGTGTCGAAGCGCACCACGCAGCGGTCGTAGAACACGCGCAGCTCGGGGTGGTGGTCTTCCGCGTTGGCGATCCAGGCCAGCGCGTTCACGAACGCGATGGTCTCGTGGTAGTTGCGGAACGAGAAGGTCTTCTCGATCGCGCCGTCGGCCAGGCGCCAGCCGCTGAGCTGGGCCAGGTGGTCGCGGATCGCCTCCGGGCTCATCGCCGGGTGGCCTTCTAGGGGCTGGCAGCGTTGGTGCAGGAGATTGCTCATCGTGGTGTCCTCAGGCCGGCTGGCGCTGCATGGCCGCCAGGCGCTCCGAGGCAGGCGGGTGCGAGTAGTAGAAGCGCACGTACACCGGGTCGGGCGTCAGCGTGGCCGCATTGTCCTCGTGCAGCTTGAGCAGCGCGGCGGCGAGGTCGGCGCCGCTGGCCTGCTGGCAGGCGTAGGCATCGGCCTCGAACTCGTGCCGGCGCGACAGCTGCGCCAGCAGCGGCGAGACGAAGAAGCCGAACACCGGCACGACGAGCAGGAACAGCAGCAGCGCCAGCGCATCGTTCGGCGCACCCACCGAGGCCTGCACGCCCAGCCCGGCGTAGAACCAGCTCTGCCCGGCCAGCCAGCCGAGCAGCGCGAAGCCGGCCAGGCTGATGCCGAACATCGCCACCATGCGCTTGACCACGTGCTTGTGCTTGAAGTGGCCGAGCTCGTGCGCCAGCACCGCCTCCACCTCCGGCGGCGAGAGCTTGCTCAGCAGCGTGTCGAAGAACACCACCCGCTTGGCCGCGCCGAAGCCGGTGAAGTAGGCGTTGGCATGGGCCGAGCGCCGGCTGCCGTCCATCACGAACAGGCCGCGCGCGGTGAAGCCGCAGCGCGCCATCAGCGCCTGCACGCGTGCCTTGAGCGACTCGTCGGCCAGCGGCTCGAACTTGTTGAACAGCGGCGCGATGACGGTCGGGTACAGCACCAGCATCAGCAGGTTGAAGCCCATCCACACGCCCCAGGCCCACAGCCACCAGGTGCCGCCGGCTGCCCCCATGATCCACAGGATCAGTGCGGCGATCGGCAGCCCGACCAGCGCGCCGACCAGCAGGCCCTTGGCCATGTCGGCGACGTACAGCCCGAGCGTCATGCGGTTGAAGCCGAAGCGCTGCTCGATGCGGAAGGTGCTGTAGAGCTCCAGCGGCAGGTCGATGGCACCGGAGATGAGCGCGAAGGCGGCCAGCAGCGCCAGCTGGTAGGCCATGTCGCCGAAGCGCGGCTGGATCGCCTCGCGCAGCGCGCCGTTCAACGCATCCAGGCCGCCGAGCAGCGTCCAGCCCAGCAGCACCGCGGCGCCGACCGCGGTGGCGAGCAGGCCGAAGCGGCCCTTGGCGAGCGTGTAGTCGGCCGCCTTCTGGTGCGCGGCGATCGACACCGAGCCGGCGAACGGGGCCGGCACCGCGTCGCGGTGCGCCGCCACATGGCGCATCTGCCGCGTCGCGAGCCAGTACTTGACGGCCAGCGAGGCGAGCAGCACGGCGGCGAAGACGTAGGTCAGGGTCGAGGCGTGCATGGCCCCAAGTGTAGAACTGCGAGAATCGGCCCCCGTTTCGCAATGACTATCGAACCGATGAGCGCCACCCCGTTGACCGCCAGCGACCAGAACCTGGTCTGGATTGACCTGGAGATGACCGGCCTGTACCCGGACCGCGACCGCATCATCGAGATCGCGGTGGTCGTGACCGACGCCCAGCTCGGCTCGCGCACCGAGGGCCCGGTGTTCGCCATCCACCAGAGCGATGCCACGCTCGACGCGATGGACGCCTGGAACAAGGGCACGCACGGCAAGAGCGGGCTGATCGACCGGGTCAAGGCCTCCACCGTGGACGAGGCCGCCGCCGAGCAGCAGGTGATCGAGTTCCTGCAGCGCTACGTGCCGCGCGGCAAGTCGCCCATGTGCGGCAACAGCATCTGCCAGGACCGGCGCTTCCTCGCCAACCACATGCCGGCGCTGGAGGCCTTCTTCCACTACCGCAACCTGGACGTCTCCACGCTCAAGGAGCTGGCGCGGCGCTGGAAGCCGGCCATCCTGGACGGCTTCAAGAAGGCCCAGGCGCACACCGCGCTGGCCGACATCCACGAGTCGATCGACGAGCTGGTCTACTACCGCCAGCACCTGCTGGCGGCCTGATCAGCCCTGGCGCCCGCGCAGCGCGCGCATCAGCGCCATCGCCTCGGGCGGGGGGCGGCGCGGCAGCTTGCGGTAGTCGCTGCCGTCGCTCTGGCGCGCCAGCAGCTTCTCGTTGACCAGCTCGCGCCGCAGCGTGCAGTGGTCGCCGAACAGGTGCCAGGCGTTCAGGATGTCGTTGACCTCGCGCTCGCTGTAGCGGCGCCGCGCGTCGAAGCGCAGCCACAGCCCCCACAGCATCAGGCGCTGCACGCTGAACTTGATCGGCCAGCGGGTCAGCCGGCCATGCGCGTCGAACTGGCGCAGCGCCTTGCGGGCCGTGTCGCTGAGTTCCGGCTCGGGCGCGGGCCCGGCGGCGGGCTGCGGCGCGGGCGGGCGCGCCTTCAGGCTCTGGTAGTTGCGGTAGCCGGCCGCGCGGGCCAGCATGTTCAGCAGCTCGACATGGCCGGGCGGCCGCTGCTCGAGCTCGTGGGTCTGCTTCAGGTCGCGCGCGAGTGATTTCGCGAAGCGCGAGATGTCGGCCGCGTGCAGCGGGACGTCGGTTCGGGGCATGAAGGTCTTCCTTCGTGCATGCGCCAAGCCTCGGTGTCGAGGCGCCGGGGGTTGCCGACTTCCGGCCGGACGCACACGAGGGTGACCGGACACGGGAGAACAAGGGCAGGTTCAGCTCGCACACGGGGTGCGCGGCAACGCCTGGGTGAACTGCCGACCGAGGCGGATTCTAGAGCGCGGCCAGCTCGCGCGCCACGCTGTCGAGGGTGGCCTCGCTGCCGTCCCAGGCCAGTTTCCGCTGCGGTGCCGTGAAGCCGGCGAAGTGGCGCGCCATCGACTGCAGATAGAGCGGGTCGTAGTGCTGCTCCAGCAGCTCGCGCACCACCTGCGGATGCCCGCCGGCGCGTGCCAGCGCCTGCCAGCGGTTCACGGTCTCGTGGCCGCGCAGGACGCGCAGCGCGTCCAGGCGGCCGCAGAAGGCCTCGGTGTCGCGCACGAAGAAGTCGTACTCCTGCAGCAGCAGCGCCACGCGCGCGTCCAGCGGCAGCTCCAGGCGCAGGCAAGGCGCGGCGCGCATGCGCTCGACGAGCTTGTCCGGCACGCGCAGATCGCCCACCTTGCGGCTCTCGCTCTCGACGACCACCGGCCGCGCCGGATCGAAGCGGCGCAGCGCATCCCAGAGGTGCGACTCGAACAGCTTCTGGCCGGGCTGCGGTCGTCCGGGCACGAGCCCGAGCACCGAGCCGCGGTGCTCGGCCAGGGCCTCGAGGTCGAGCACCTGGGCACCGAGCGCGGCGGCGCGCTGCAGCAGCCGGCTCTTGCCCGAGCCGGTGACGCCGCAGACCACGCGCAGGTCGAGCCGGCCCGGCAGCTCGTCCAGCGCAGCCAGCACGGCGCGTCGGTATTCGCGGTAGCCGCCTTCGAGCAGGTGCACCCGCCAGCCGACCTGCGACAGCACCGTCGCCAGCGCCCCGCTGCGCATGCCGCCGCGCCAGCAGTACACCAGCGGCTGCCAGTCCTTGGGCTGGTCCATCGCCTCGCGCTCGAGGTGCGCGGCGATGTTGCGCGCCACCAGCACCGCGCCGCGCCGCCGCGCCTCGAAGGGCGAGACCTGCTTGTACTCGTAGCCGATCGCGGCGCGTTCGGCGTCGTGCAGGCTGGGCCAGTTGACGGCGCCGGGCAGGCGGTCTTCGGCGTACTCGCTCTCCGAGCGGGCGTCGATGACCGTGCCGAAGCGGTCGAGCTGCGCCAGCGCGTCGGCCGCCGGGATCGCGACGATGGGCATCAGGGGGAGATGGCGTCCAGCAGCTCGCTCTCGATGGCGATCTGCGTGCGGTTCTGCTGCAGCGCCGAACCGTCGATCAGGAAAGTGTCCTCGACTCGCTCGCCCAGCGTCGTGATCTTGGCCAGCTGCAGGTTGACGTGGTGGCGCGCCAGCACGCGTGCGATGGCGTAGAGCAGGCCGGAGCGGTCGCTGGTGGACACGCCCAGCAGCCAGCGCTGCGCACGCTCGTCGGGCCGCAGCGTGATGCGCGGCGTGACCGGGAAGCTGCGCACGCGGCGCGACAGGCGCCCGCGGCTGGGCTCGGGCAGCGGCCCGGTGGCCGCCAGTGCCTGGCCGAGCTGGTTCTCGACCAGCGCGATCAGGTCGCGGTAATGCGCGTTGTCCTGCTCCTCGAGCGCCGGGTTGGTGACCTGGAAGGTGTCCAGCGCATAGCCGGCGCGCGTGGTGTGCACCTTGGCGTCGAGGATGTTGAAGCCGGCGCCGTCGAAGTAGCCGCAGATGCGCGCGAACAGGTCGGGCCGGTCGGGCGAGTACACCAGCACCTGCAGCCCCTCGCCGAGCGAGGACGGCCGCGCCCGCACCACCGGCTCGTTCGTCTGCACGTGGCGGAACAGCGAGCGCGCGTGCCAGGCGATGTCCGGCGCGTCGTGGCGCGCGAAGTAGCTCAGCTCGAGCGTCTTCCACAGCGGGCCCTCGGTGCCGGGCAGCATCGAATGCAGGTTCAGCAGGTGGCGCGCCTCCTCCTTGCGCGCCTCGATCTCGGCGTCCAGGTTGGGCTTGGCGCCGCCCAGCGCGCGCAGCGTCAGGCGGTACAGGTCCTCCAGCAGCTTGCCCTTCCAGGCGTTCCAGACCTTCGGGCTGGTGCCGCGGATGTCGGCCACCGTCAGCAGGTACAGCGCGGTGAGGTAGCGTTCGCTGCCGACCTTCTTCGCGAACTCCTCGATCACCTCGGGGTCGGACAGGTCCTCCTTCTGCGCGATGCGCGACATCGTCAGGTGCGAGCGCACCAGGAACTCGATCAGCGCGGCGTCCTCGCGCTCGACCAGGTGGTCGCGGCAGAAGCGCCGCACCTCCTGCGCACCGAGCTCGGAGTGGTCGCCGCCGCGGCCCTTGGCCACGTCGTGGAACAGCGCGGCGACGTACAGGATCCAGGGCTTGTCCCAGGTCAGCGCGAGCTGGGTGCAGAACGGGTACTCGTGTGCATGCTCTGGGATGAAGAAGCGCCGCACGTTGCGCAGCACCATCAGGATGTGCTGGTCCACCGTGTAGACGTGGAACAGGTCGTGCTGCATCTGCCCGACGATGCGGCGGAACACCCACAGGTAGCGCCCGAGCACCGAGGTCTGGTTCATCAGCCGGAAGGCGTGCGTCTGGCCCTCGGGCTGCTGCAGGATCTTCATGAAGGTGGCGCGGTTCACCGGGTCGCGCCGGAAGTCCGCGCCCATCAGCTCGCGGGCGTTGTAGAGCGCGCGCAGCGTGCGCGCCGACAGGCCCTTGGGCCCGACGGTCGTCTGGTAGGTGAGGAAGGTCTCGAGGATGGCGTGCGGGTCGCGCTCGTACAGGTCGTCGCTGGCCACCTCCAGCATGCCGGCGCGCTCGAGGAACTTCTCGTTGATCGGGCGCATCGGCTGATCCTGCGAGCCCTCGACCCGTTCCTCGATGTTCAGCATCAGGATCTGGTTCAGCTGCGCCACCGCCTTGGCGGCCCAGTAGTAGCGCCGCATCAGCACCTCGGAGGCGCGCTGGCCCGGCGCGTTCTTGTAGCCGAAGCTCTCGGCCACCGCGGTCTGCAGGTCGAACACCAGCCGGTCCTCGCGGCGGCCGGCGATGACGTGCAGCCGCGCGCGGATCAGCTTGAGCAGGCCCTCGTTGCGCTGCAGCTGCTTCACCTCGAACGGCGTGATCAGGCCCTTGGCGGCCAGCTCGCCCCAGTTCTTGCCGAGCCCGGCGGCGCGCGCCACCCAGATCACCAGCTGCAGGTCGCGCAGGCCGCCGGGGCTTTCCTTGCAGTTCGGCTCGAGCGAATAGGGCGTGTCCTCGTACTTCTGGTGGCGCTGGCGCATCTCCAGCGTCTTGGCGCGCAGGAAGGCGCGCGGGTCCATCGCGCGCGTGTTGGCATGGCGGAAGGTGGTGAACACGCGGCGCGAGCCGCACAGGTAGCGCGATTCGAGCAGCGCGGTCTGCACGGTCACGTCGCGCTGGCCCTCGGCGACGCATTCGTCGACCGTGCGCACGCTCGAGCCGATCTCCAGTCCGATGTCCCAGCAGGCGGTGATGAAGCCCTCGATCGCGGCCTGCCGCGCGGCGGCATCGTCCGGCGGCAGCACGACGGCGGCCGGCGGCAGCAGCACCAGCACGTCGACGTCGGAATAGGGGAACAGCTCGCCCCGGCCGTAGCCGCCGACGGCCAGCAGCGCCGCGCCCTCGGGCATGCCGGCGCGGCTCCACAGCGCGGTCAGCGTGGCGTCGACATGGCGGGCCAGCGCACGCACCAGCCGGGCGGCGGCCGGCGCCGTCGGCCGCGCGGCGCCGAAATGCGCCAGCAGCTCGGCCTTGCCCTCGCGGAAGCGCTGGCGCAGCTCGGCGACGCTGGGCGCCGCGGCCGGCAGCGGCTCGACCGCATTCACGCTGCGACGAAGGCCGGCGGCGGCGGGCTGCCGGCCGACAGCGTCAGCACCTCGTAGCCGGTGTCGGTGACGAGCACCGTGTGCTCCCACTGCGCCGACAGCGAGCGGTCCTTCGTGACGATGGTCCAGCCGTCGCCCATCTCGCGGATCTCGCGCCGGCCGGCGTTGACCATCGGCTCGATCGTGAAGGTCATGCCCGGCACCAGCTCCTCGAGCGTGCCGGGGCGGCCGTAGTGCAGCACCTGCGGCTCCTCGTGGAACTTGCGCCCGATGCCGTGGCCGCAGAACTCGCGCACGATCGAGAAGCCCTGGCTCTCGGCGAAGGTCTGGATCGAGTGGCCGATGTCGCCCAGGCGCGCGCCCGGCTTCACCTTCACGATGCCCTTCCACATCGCCTCGTAGGTGAGGGCGCACAGGCGCTTGGCGGCGATGGAGCCCTCGCCGACGACGAACATGCGGCTGGTGTCGCCGTGCCAGCCGTCCTTGATGACGGTGACGTCGATGTTGACGATGTCGCCGTTCTTCAGCGGCCGGTCGTTCGGGATGCCGTGGCAGACCTGGTGGTTGATCGAGGTGCAGATCGACTTCGGGTAGGGCGTGTAGCCCGGCGGCGCGTAGTTCAGCGGGGCGGGCACCGCGCCCTGCACGTTGACGATGTGCTCGTGCGCGAGCTTGTCGAGCTGCTCGGTGCTGACGCCCGGCTTGACGTGGGCGGCGAGCATGTCCAGCACCTCGGAGGCCAGGCGCCCGGCGACGCGCATGCGCTCGACCTCGGCGGCGCTCTTGATCGTGATCGTCATGGGGCGGGATTATCTCATCGGCCACGTAGAATCGCGGGTTTCCACCGGGGTTCCCCCACCCCCCGCATTCCTCACCAGAAGGCCCCCGCGTGAGCCCTGCGCCCAAGCACCTGATCCACTTCGAGGGGGGCAACGCGCTCTCCGCCTTCCGCGCCCAGGCCTTGCTGCCCAGGCTCCAGGCCGTCGATCCGCGCATCGCCGCCGTGCACGCCCGCCACGGACACTGGGTCTGGAGCGACCACCCGCTGGCGGCCGCCGAGCACGACCGGCTCGCCGCGCTGCTGCGCTACGGCGACCCCTACGAGGGCCCCTCCGGCCCGGACGACGGTGCGCTGTTCGTCGTCGCGCCGCGCCTGGGCACCGTTTCCCCCTGGGCCTCGAAGGCGACCGACATCGCCCACAACTGCGGCCTGGCCATCCGGCGCGTCGAGCGCGTCACCGAATTCCGCCTGACGCTCAAGGGCGGCCTGCTGGGCGGCGCCAAGCCGCTGCCCGAGGCCGCCTGGCCGGCCTGTGCCGCGCTGCTGCACGACCGCATGACCGAAAGCGTGCTGCGCAGCCGCGACGACGCGCGCCACCTGTTCGACGAGCAGCCGGGCAAGCCGATGGAGCATGTCGACGTGCTCGGCCGCGGCCGGGCCGCCCTCGAGGCCGCCAACCGCGACTTCGGCCTGGCGCTGTCGGACGACGAGATCGACTACCTGGTCGACGCCTTCACCGGCCTGAAACGCAACCCGACCGACGTCGAGCTGATGATGTTCGCGCAGGCGAACTCCGAGCACTGCCGGCACAAGATCTTCAACGCGCAGTTCGTCATCGACGGCGTGGCGCAAGAGAAGTCGATGTTCGGCATGATCCGCCACACGCACGAGGTGGCGCCGCAGCACACGGTGATCGCCTACAGCGACAACGCGAGCGTGATGGAAGGCCACGTGGTCGAGCGCTGGCTGCCGCAGGGCTACACCAACGCGCCGGTGTACGGCCCGCGCACCGAGACGGCCCATGTGCTGATGAAGGTGGAGACGCACAACCACCCGACCGCGATCTCGCCCTTCCCGGGCGCGTCCACCGGCGCCGGCGGCGAGATCCGCGACGAGGGCGCCACCGGCCGCGGCTCGCGGCCCAAGGCGGGCCTGACCGGCTTCTCGGTCTCGAACCTGCGCCTGCCCGGCACGAACGAGCCCTGGGAGCGCGAGGCGATCGGCAAGCCAGCCCACACCGCCAGCCCGCTGCAGATCATGATCGACGGCCCGCTGGGCGGCGCGGCGTTCAACAACGAGTTCGGCCGGCCCAACCTGCTCGGCTACTTCCGCGTCTGGGAGCAGGCGGTGGCCGGCGTGCAGCGCGGCTACCACAAGCCGATCATGATCGCCGGCGGGCTGGGCACGATCTCGGCGTCGCAGACGGCGAAGATCGCGTTCCCGGCCGGCACCTTGCTGATCCAGCTCGGCGGGCCCGGCATGCGCATCGGAATGGGCGGCGGCGCGGCGAGTTCGATGGCCGCGGGCGTGAACGCCGCGGAGCTCGACTTCGACTCGGTGCAGCGCGGCAACCCGGAGATCCAGCGCCGCGCGCAGGAGGTCATCAACCACTGCTGGGCGCTTGGCGAGAGCAACCCGATCCTCGCGATCCACGACGTGGGCGCGGGCGGCATCAGCAATGCCTTCCCCGAACTCGTCGACGGCGCCGCCAAGGGTGCTCGCTTCGATCTCACCAAGGTGCCGCTGGAGGAATCCGGCCTCGCCCCCAAGGAGATCTGGTGCAACGAGAGCCAGGAGCGCTACGTGATCGCGCTGCGCGCCGAGGCCCTGCCGCTGTTCGAGGCGATGTGTGCGCGCGAGCGCTGCCCGTTTGCAGTGGTCGGCGTGGCCACCGAGCAGAAGCAGCTGGTGCTCGAGCAGCCCGGCTCGGACGACCGCCCGATCGACATGCCAATGGAGGTGCTGCTTGGCAAGCCGCCGCGCATGTTGCGCGATGTGCAGCGCGTGGCCCGAAGTGCTCCCGAGCTGAAGCTCGACGACGTGGCGCTGGAGAAGGTGGCCTTCGACGTGCTGCGCCACCCGACCGTGGCCAGCAAGCGCTTCCTGATCACGATCGGCGACCGCACGGTTGGCGGCCTGAGCCATCGTGATCCGATGGTCGGGCCCTGGCAGGTACCGGTGGCCGACTGCGCGGTGACGCTGGCCGACTACGCCGGCCTCGCCGGCGAGGCGATGAGCATGGGCGAGCGCACGCCGCTGGCCGCGCTCGATGCGCCGGCCTCCGGCCGCATGGCGGTGGGCGAGGCCATCACCAACCTGCTCGCTGCGCCGATCGAGCTCGGGCGCGTCAAGCTCAGCTGCAACTGGATGGCCGCCTGCGGCGAGCCGGGCGAGGACGCTGCGCTGTACGACACGGTGAAGGCGGTGGGGCTCGAGCTGTGCCCGGCACTGGGCATCAGCGTGCCGGTGGGCAAGGATTCCCTCTCGATGCGCACGCGCTGGAGCGAGGGCGGGCAGACGAAGCAGGTCACCGCGCCGGTGAGCCTGATCGTCTCGGCCTTCGCGACCGTGAGCGACGTGCGCGGCACGCTCACGCCGCAGCTGCAGCCGGGCGAGACCAGCCTGATCCTGGTCGACCTGGGGCAGGGGAAGAACCGCCTTGGCGGCTCGATGCTGGCCCAGGTGACCAACCAGTTCGGCGACACCGTGCCCGATCTCGACGACCCGGCCCTGCTGAAGAACCTGGTCGCCGCCATCAACACGCTGCGCGCGCAAGGCCGGCTGCTCGCCTACCACGACCGCGCCGACGGCGGCCTGTGGGCCACGGTCTGCGAGATGGCGTTTGCCGGCCACCTGGGCGTGGACCTGAACGTCGACCTGCTGGTGACCGAAGGCGACGGCATCGCCGACAGCCGCGCCGAGTATGGCGACTCGAAGAACTGGGCCGGCCAGGTGGGGGCCCGGCGCGCCGAGCTCACGCTCAAGGCACTGTTCAACGAGGAGCTGGGTGCCGTGATCCAGGTGCCGCGCGCCGAGCGCGACGCGGTGATCCAGGTGCTGCGCGAGCACGGCCTGGCACGCCACAGCCATGTGATCGGAACCACCAACACGCGCGGCGTGCTCGAGGTGTGGCGCGACACCAAGAGCGTGTTCTCCGCCCCGCTGCGCGCGCTGCACCAGGCCTGGGACGAGGTCAGCTTCCGCATCGCCGCGCTGCGCGACAACCCGGCCTGCGCCGAGGCCGAGCATGCGGCCGCCGGTGCGGCGGACGACCCGGGGCTGCACCTGCACCTGAGTTTCGACCCGGCCGAGGACGTGGCCGCGCCGTTCCTGAACCTCGCGAAGCCCAAGCTGGCGATCCTGCGCGAGCAGGGCGTCAACTCGCAGGTCGAGATGAGCTACGTGCTCGCGAAGGCCGGCTTCGAGACCTTCGACGTGCACATGAGCGACCTGCAGGCCGGCCGCGCGCGGCTGGACCAGTTCCTCGGCTTCGTCGCCTGCGGCGGCTTCAGCTATGGCGACACGCTCGGCGCCGGCGAGGGCTGGGCGCGTTCGGTGATGTTCAACCCGGCGCTGGCCGAGCAGTTCGCCGCCTTCTTCCAGCGCAGCGAGACCTTCGCACTGGGCGTGTGCAACGGCTGCCAGATGATGGCCGCGCTGGCGCCCATCATCCCCGGCGCGCAGGCCTGGCCCAAGTTCACCCGCAACCGCAGCGAGCAGTTCGAGGCGCGGCTCTCGCTGGTGGAGGTGCTCGCGAGCCCGTCGCTCTTCTTCGACGGCATGGAAGGCAGCCGCATTCCGATCGCGGTGGCGCACGGCGAAGGTTATGCGGACTTCTCCCAGCGCGGCGACGCCAAGGCCGTGCAGCGTGCGATGCGCTTCGTCGATCACCACGGCAAGGCCACCGAGGCCTACCCGTTCAACCCGAACGGCAGTCCGGACGGGCTGACCGCGGTCACGACCGCCGACGGCCGCTTCACCGCGCTGATGCCGCACCCCGAGCGGGTGTTCCGCAACGCACAGATGAGCTGGACCCCGGGCGACCGGGCCGCGCCCAGCCCCTGGATGCGCATGTTCCGCAACGCCCGCCGCTGGGTGGGGTGAGGGAGGTCTCGATGGGCGACAGCACGAGCACACGGCTCTGGCCGGCCGGCACCGACCCGGCGGCCTGGATGCGCTCCTGGACACAGGCCTTCGCGCCGCAGAATCTGGTGCAGCCCATCCTGCCGGGCTGGACCTTCAACATCAACAGCCACAACTCGAGCGCGCCGCAGACCGAGGCCGACGTGCTGCAGCGCCACAGCTACGGGCGCCAGCTCGGCCGCATCGCCGACGCGTTGGCGGTGCTGATCGCCGCCGCGCCGGCCAAGGTGCGCGGCGAGGAGGCGGTCGACAAGTTCGTCGACATGAAGGACGAGATCGACGCCGTCAAGCGCCAGTCGGCGCTGGCGCGCGTGGAGCGCCTGCGCGGTGACCTCGACCTGCTCAAGCAGACCGACCGCCCCGAGTTCGACCGCCTGATCAAGGCCCTGCGCCAGATCGTCGACGCGGCCTGATCCCGCGCAGCGCAACGGCGCCCCGGGCGCCGTATGCTGCAGGCCTGCCCGACGCGGAGGCCCGCATGCACAGCCCCCCTGCCAAGTACCTGATCGTGATCGACGCCGGCGGTTCGATGGTGGCGCGGCTGTTCGACGCGCAGCGCAGGCCGCTCGGCGAGTTCGACGCGTCGTCCGAGGAGGTGGCGGTCATGACCAGCGGCCTCGCCCCGCAGCGCAGCGGGCTCGAGGCCGGCTGGGCCCAGGCCCTGGCCGGCCACAACCCCGACGAACGCGCCGCCGCCGAGGTCTACACGCTGGACGTCTGAGCCAGGCGCACCGTCACCGGGGCCCCGCTCAGCACCGCGTTGCCGGACAGCGGATCGCGCGCGTTCTCGTCCAGCAGCGCGTTCAGGTTCGCGCCCGGCCGCCGGGCCGCGACCGCCAGCCGGGCCCCGGGCAGGTCGTGGCCCCAGCCGTGCGGCAGGCTGACCACGCCCTGCATCATCGCGTCGTCCAACTGCACCGGCGCGCGCACCGTGCGGCCGGCGCCTTCGATCTCGGCCAGCATGCCGTCGGCCAGGCCGAGGCGCTGCGCATCGTGCGGGTGCATCAGCAGCGTGCAGCGCTCCGGCCCCTTGGCCAGCAGCGGCAGGTTGTGCATCCAGCTGTTGTTGCTGCGCACCTCGCGCCGGCCCACCAGCTGCAGGCCGTCGGCCGGCGCGGCCGCCAGTTCGCCGGCCGCCTGCGCCAGCGCCGCCAGCAGCGGCGCGGGGGCCAGCTCGACGCGGCCGCTGGGCGTGCGCAGCAGTTCGGGAAGGCGCGGCTGCAGCGGCCCGAGGTCGATGCCCGCGGGCGTCTGCGCCACCCTGTCCAGGTTCAGCCCGTCGGGGCGTGCGCCGAAGGCGTCGCCGTAGGGTCCGGTGCGCAACGCCAGGTCGAGCAGCCGCGCCGGGCCCCGGCGCGGGGCGAGGGCGGCCAGCAGCGCCGGCGTGCGCTCGCCGGCCAGCTTGCGCACCTCGTCGGCGACCCATTCGTCGTCCAGCGCCAGCACGTCGGCGCCGGCGCCGCGGCCGAGCGCGATGGCCGCCAGGCGCAGCAGGTTCTGCCATTCGGGCGGCTGGCCGGCTGGCGGCTCGAACACCGCCGGGCTGTAGCGCGCGTGGTTGCGGTGGCTGAGCTGCGGGAAGGCGATGTCGTAGTGATCGTCCTCCAGCGGGCTCGGGCCGGGCAGGATCACGTCGGCATGGCGCGTGGTCTCGTTCAGGTAGATGTCCAGGCTCACCATGAACTCGAGCGAACCGAGCGCGCGCGCCAGGCGCGGCCCGTTCGGCGCCGACAGCACCGGGTTGCTGGCCACGCTGATCAGCGCGCGCACCTGGCCGGGGCCGGGGGTCTCGATCTCCTCGGCCAGCACGCCCATCGGCAGCTCGCCGAACACCTCCGGCGCGCCGCTCACCCGGCTGGCGTGGCGCCCGGTGACGATGCCACGCCCGACCCCCGGCTTGCCCGCCGTGTTGGCGGCGAAGGCGGCGGCGCGCGGGAACATCGCGCCGCCGGGCTCGTCGAGGTGGCCGGTGAGCGCGTTCAGCACGTCCACCAGCCAGGAGGCGAGCGTGCCGTGGCGCTGCGTGCAGGTGCCCAGGCGCCCGTAGACGCAGCCGCGCGGCGCGGCGGCCAGCTCGCGCGCCAGGGCCCGGATGGTGTCGGCGGCGATGCCGCAGGCCGGCGCCACCGCGTCGGGCGTGAATGGCGCGACAGCCGCCGGCAAGGCCTCCAGGCCGGCCAGGTGCGGCGCGATGCGCCCGGGCCGCACCCGGCCCTCGGCGAACAGCGTGTGCAGCATCGCGGCGAGCAGGAAGGCATCGCTGCCCGGGCGGATGAAATGATGCGCGTCGGCCAGTGCCGCGGTTTCGGTGCGGCGCGGGTCGATCACCACGACCCGTCCGCCACGCGCGCGCAGCGCCTTGAGCTTGCCGCGCACGTCCGGCACGGTCCACAGGCTGCCGTTGCTGACCGCCGGGTTGGCGCCCAGGATCAGCAGGAAGTCGCTGCGCTCGACGTCGGGCACCGGGATGCTGAGCCAGTGGCCGAACATCAGCCCGCAGGCGAGCTGCTTGGGCATCTGGTCGAGCGTCGAGGCCGAGTAGATGTTCTTCGTGCCCAGCGCCTTGGCGAGCCGGCCGAAATAGGGCAGCAGGCTCATCTTGTGGGCCGAGGGGTTGCCCACCGTGACCGCCACCGCGTCGCGGCCGTGGGCCTCGATCACCGGCAGCAGGCGGCGTTCGATCTCGGCGAAGGCCTCGTCCCAGCCGGTCTCGACGAAGGCGCCATCGCGCCGCACCAGCGGCCGGCGCAGGCGGTCCGGGTCCTCGTGCAGATCCTTCAGCGCGACGGCCTTGGGGCACAGGTAGCCGGCGCTGAACACGTCGGCCGCGTGGCCGCGCACCGCGCTCACGCGGCGGCCCTCGATCGTCAGCTCCAGCCCGCAGCAGGCCTCGCACAGCGGGCAGATGCGGTGGGCGGTGCGCGGGCTCGTCGTTTCGTCCATCGCGGGTCTCCTCGGGGCGGTGCTGCGTGCCTTATGCCACGGCGCCGGCCGGCGCGCTGTCGACCAGGCGACGCAGCAGCGCGGCGCTGGCCGCGTCGGCCGGGAAGAAGGTCTCGATCGCCAGCTCGGCCAGCGTGATGTCCACCGGCGTGCCGAACACCATCGTGGTGCTGATCAGCGACAGCGTGCCCCCGGGGCTGGCGAGCTGCAGCGGCACCAGCACCGCGGGCTCGGCCGGCGCGGCGGCCGTGCCCGGCGCGACCGGGTAGGCGCTGAGTTCGTCGTGCAGCGCGGCCAGCGCGGCGTCGCCGCTGGCGGCGATCTGCTGGCGCAGCCTCGCGAACAAGTGATGCCGCCAGGCCGCCAGGTTGAGGATGCGCGGCGCCAGGCCATGCGGGTGCAGGCTCAGCCGCAGCACGTTGACCGGCGGCACGAGCAGGTCGGCCGCAAGCCCGTCCAGCAGGGGCGGCACGGCACGGTTGTACGACACCAGGTTCCAGTGCCGGTCCAGCGCCAGTGCCGGGCAGGGCTCGTGGGCGCGCAGCACCTGCTCGACGGCCGCGCGCGCGTTGCGCAGCGCCGGGTCGTCGAGCGGCCGCTCGGCGAACATCGGCGCGAAGCCGGCCGCCGTCAGCCAGCGATTGCGTTCGCGCAGCGGCACCTCGAGCCGCTCGGCCAGGCGCAGCACCATCTCGCGGCTGGGCATGGCGCGGCCGGTCTCCAGGAAGCTGAGGTGGCGCGCCGAGACCTCGGCAGCCAGGGCCAGCTCGAGCTGGCTCAGGCGGCGGCGCTGGCGCCACTCGCGCAACAGGCTGCCGATGGGGGCGCGCAGGCCGGCGGTCATGCGGCGACGATAGCCGAGCCGCGTGCCGCCGGCGATGACCTGCGAGGTCATCGCCGGGTGCGCAGGATTCGACGCTTGCGCCACAGACTGTGGCGTGACGGACATGCCCGCGGCCACCTGCGCACGCCGGCGCCCTGGAGCCTGTTTGCAGTGCAGCATCGCCGACGCACACTGCCCGTCCGGACCGCTGCACGCGCAGCGGCCCTGTCAGGGCTGACACGTTGTGGAGCGGGCATGCTTGCGGCTAGCATGCGGCACGGATGCTGCAAGGCATCCTGACGGCGAGCCGCGGTGCGCGCCGCACAACAAGTTCGGTCGTTGGAGTGATGAATGACGCTGTTCTTCGCGGACCTGGTGGTCCGCACCGATGAGGCGCGCCGGGCGTTCGAGACCCATCCGGTGGTGCTCGACGCCGTCGCCAAGGGCATGACCCTGGAGCGCTACCGGCGCCTGCTGCTCGAGCTCTACCACGTCGTCTGGCACTTCAACCCGGTCAGCGCCGCGGCGGCGAGCCGCCTGCCCGACAGCCACCGCCAGGTGCGCTACTTCCTCTACGAGCACATGCACGAGGAATCGGGCCACGAGGAGTGGGTGCGCAACGACCTCGAGGCGGTCGGCGTGATGCCGTCGGACACGGAGGCGCACGAGCCCTCGCCCTACACGCGCGCGCTGGTCGGCTACAACTACTGGGCCGCCGAGCGCCGCCATCCGTGCTCGGTGCTGGGCATGCTGTACACGCTGGAGGTGATCGCCTCGGTGTACGGCGGGCCGTTTGCCGCGGCCATCACGGAGGCCCTGCTGCTCGAGGGCGAGCGCGGCGTGTCCTTCATCAACTCGCACGCCACCATGGATGCCGAACACATGGCCGTGCTGCGCAAGATCCTCAACACCCTGCACGACGAGCCGGCGCGCGAGGCGGTGGTCGAGTCCGCGCTGCTGAACTTCCACCACTTCACGCGCATCATCGAGACCGTATGAACGACCCTCGCGGGCTGTCCGGTGTCCCGAAGCTGCTGTCGCGGCCCTACAAGTACCTGCGCCTGGAGTGGTCGAGCGATCTCGCCATGCTGCGCGTGCGCACCTGCGTCAAGCCGATCCAGTGCTACAGCCTGGCCGGGCTGACCGAGATGCAGCGTGTGCTCGACGACATCGCCGAGAACCCCGGCGTGGTGCGCCACCTGGTGCTCAGCTCCGACGTCACCGGCGTGTTCAACTTCGGCGGCGACCTGGCGCTGTTCGTGCTGCTGGTGCGCGCGCAGGACGTCGATTCGCTGAAGATGTACGGCCGGCGCTGCATCGACCTGGTCTGGTGGCTCGAGCATGCCGCGGCGCGCGGCGTGCACACCACGGTGCTGGTGCAGGGCGACACGCTGGGCGGTGGGCTCGAGTCGGTGCTGCCCTTCCACAAGGTGATCTTCGAGCGCAGCGCGCAGGCCGGCTTTCCCGAGGTGCTGTTCAACCTGTTCCCCGGCATGGGCGCCTGGCCGCTGACGATCCGCAAGGCCGGCTTCGCGGTGGCCAACGACATGATCCTGTCCGGCCGGCTGTTCACCGGCGAGCAGCTGCTGCGGCGCAGCCTGGTCGACCGGGTGGTCGAGGACGGCGAGGGCGAGGAGGCCATCCTGGACGTGGTGCGCTCCGTCGAGCCGCGCCTGCGCGGCACGCTCGCCGCGCTGACGGCGCAGCGCATGGCCGCGCCGATCACCTACGAGTCGCTGATGACGACGGTGGAACTGTGGGCCGAGTCGGCGCTGCAGCTGACCACGCGCGACCTGCGCCTGATGGAGCGCCTGGCGCGTGCCCAGGTGCGCAAGGTGGGCGGCGCCGACGAGGGTGCGGTCGAGGAGATCAAGAAGATCGAGCTCGACACCGCCTGGGGCGAGCTGAAGTCCGGCAACACCGGCTTCGGCGACGAGCGCGGCACCGGCATCACCGCCTGGGGTGCGTTGGCCGACTGAGGGCGTCGCCTACTTCCGCCCCTTGAGCTTGGCCAGCTCGGCCTTCAGCGCGACCACGTTCTTCTTCTCGCGCTCGACCGTCTTCTCGGCCTCCTTGAAGCGCAGCGCGCGGAACTTGGGCATCAGCGCCCCGTCGACGATCTTCAGCACCTCCGCCTTGGCGGCGGCGTAGTCGACCTTCTGGCCGGCGGCGAAGGCCTTCTCCATCGCGGCGCGGGTGGCGGGCTGGAGCTTGACCGGCAGGTTCGCGCCCTTCAGGACATGCGTCTTCATCATCGCGTAGTCCTGGAAGCCGTCGGTCACGCCGATCATGAACTGCGCGTACGCCTCGAAGCCCTGCTTCTTGGCCCAGGGCAGGAAGTCGAGCCGGCGCTGCTGCCAGTCGAAATCGGCGTACTTCTTCGCGTACCAGCTCTTCACGTCCGTCTCGGACTTGATGATCGACTCGGTCACCGCGATCTTCTGCTCGACCTCGGCGATCTCCTTCGGGTCGGCCGGGATCGGGTTGACCTTGTCGAAGGCGTCGAGGTCGGCCGAGGTGACCACCTTGGAGTTCTTCTTCAGCCGCACCAGCCACTGGCGGCGCTTGGCCAGGTCGGACTGGCCGGCCACGTCGAGGCTGTCGATCACGGTCAGGTCCGAGCCGACGCGGATGCCGTAGACCAGCTTGCGGCCGTCGTAGGTCAGCACGAACTCGGCCGCCTTCTTGGCCTTCTTCATCTTCTCGCCGATCTTCTCGGCGTCGACCTTCTTGTCCTTCAGCGGCGTGTCGAGGATCGAGACGCGCGAGCGCGCATCCCACTCGACGCCGGCCACGTCCTCCGGCTTCTTCGCGGTGGCCAGCACCTCGGTCACGGTTCCCATCGATAGGCTCCTCGGTTAGGGCCTGTTCACACTACGGCAGGACTCGCGCCGGGGTGGCCCAAGGCGCTGGGCAAGGCGCGGCGCGCAGCCCAGGCTGGTGGCCTGGGCCAGTGGCGCAACGCGGCCCAGCGCCTTGGGGTACCCCGGCCCGCCGGGTGATCTCGGCAAACAGGCGCCCGCCGCGTTGCACGACTTGCCCAGGCGTCCAGCCTGGGCTGCGCCGTGCGCCTTGCGGGCGTCTGTTTGTCGAGTCACGCGAGCCCTGCCGTAGTGTGAACAGGCCCTGGTCGCAGCGGCGCATTGGACGGCCGCACGGGCGCGCCGGTCCATCCCCCGAGCGGGCTGTCCGGAACCGCCTGCCGATTGCGTGCAACGCTGCGTCAGAGCCAGGCCGAGATCACGTCGCGCAGCTGGTCGCGGGTGTAGGGCTTGGCCAGGTGTGCGTCCATGCCGACCTCCAGCGCATGCGCCGCGTCCTCCTCGTAGGCGTTGGCGGTCAGCGCGACGATCGGCGTGCGCGGCAGGCGGTGGCGCGTCTCGCGCGCGCGGATGTGCTGGGTCGCGGTGTAGCCGTCCATCACCGGCATCTGGCAGTCCATCAGCACCAGGTCGACCGAGCGGCGCGACAGCACGTCCAGCGCCTCCACGCCGTCCTGCGCCTCGATGATCGACAGCCCGAGCGACTCCAGCATCTCCTCGGCGATCACCCGGTTGACCGGGTTGTCCTCCACCACCAACACGGTGCCGGACAGGCGCGAGGGCAGGGGGTCGAGCGGGGTCATCGCCGAGTCGGTGGCCTCGCCGGCCGGCGGGTGCGGGTCGATCTCGAAGCCGAGCTCGAAGGCGAAGCGCGAGCCGGCACCCTGCCGGCTCTCGACCTCGATCTGCCCGCCCATGGCCTGCACGATCTTCTGGCTGATGGCCAGGCCGAGGCCGGTGCCGCCGGCGCGCCGGCTGCGCGAGCCGTCGAGCTGGTGGAAGGGCTCGAACAGGTTCGACGCCTCCGCCTCCGGGATGCCGATGCCGCTGTCGATCACCTCGAAGTGCACCCGCACCTGGCCGGCCGGTGCGGCGCGCGGGCTCAGGCGCAGCGAGACGCCGCCGCGCTCGGTGAACTTGATCGCGTTGCCCACCAGGTTGAGCAGCACCTGCTTCAGGCGCTGCGCGTCGCCGAGCACGCGGTCACCCACCGTGGGCTCGAGGTCGAGCACCAGCGACAGGCCCTTGGACTGCGCATTGGCGCGGAACAGCGCCACCACCGAGGCCGCCGTGGTGTGCAGCGACAGCGGGGCACGCAGCAGGCTGAGCTTGCCGGCCTCGATCTTGGAATGGTCCAGCACGTCGTTGAGGATCGCCATCAGCGATTCGCCCGACGAGGCGGCGGTCTTGACCAGGCGGCGCTGCTGCGGGTCGAGCGCCGAGCTGCGCAGCAGCTCGAGTGCGCCCAGCACGCCGTTCATCGGCGTGCGGATCTCGTGGCTCATCGTGGCCAGGAACTGCGACTTGGCCATGTTGGCCGACTCCGCCTGCTCCTTGGCGCGCTGCAGCGACGCGTTGGCCGCCTCGGCGATCGCCTTGGCGCGCTGCAGCGAGGCGTTGGCCGCGTCGGCCTCCAGCCCGTGGCGCACCGCCTCGGTGGTGGCGAGCGTGAACTCGCGCGCCACACGGAACATCGTGACCCCGAAGATCGCCACCAGCGCCGCCAGCGGCAGGGATCGAACCTTGTCGTCGAGCAGCGACACCAGGATCACGCCGGCCAGCTGCGGCAGCGCCAGCAGGTGGAACGACCAGCCGACCAGCGACATGAAGTAGGCCGCCACCGCCGTCGCCCCGCAGGCCATCACCATGAAGGCGGTGGCCTCGGCGCCCGACAGCTCGGTGTAGATGCCGGCCACGCTGACCACCCACAGCAGCCCGGCGGTGGCCGCGTTGCCCTCCAGCGAGTGCCGCGCGACGCGCAGGCCACGTTCGTCGAGGCGGGCGGTGTCGCCGAAGCGACGCGAGATCCACCAGCGCCAGGCGGCGCCGAGCAGGCCGATCGCGCCGGCGGCGACCGCGGCCTCGCGCTGCCCGGCACGCCAGCCGACCCACACGATGTAGGCCACCACGATCACCTGCGCCATCACGCTGCGCCCGGCGTTGTGCAGCGCGAGCTTGAGCAGTTCGCGCTCGACGGCAGCAGCCGTGGCAGGGGAAGCGTCGCGGGGCATTAGGCCCACGAGCATAACCGGGCCGCCGCGGCCACGAGCGTGCGCTATCGTCGCGCCGTGCTGACAACCGCGGACCCTTTGCGCACTCCCGGCCCGCCGGGCCGCTCGGACCGGCTCGACGCGCTGCGCGGCCTGGCGATGGTCTGGATGGCCGTCTTCCACTTCTGCTACGACCTGAACCATTTCGGCCTGATCCGCCAGGCCTTCCGCAGCGACCCGTTCTGGCTCTGGCAGCGCACCGCCATCGTGACACTGTTCCTGGCCTGCGCCGGGCTGGCGCTGGCGCTGGCGCTGCACGCCGGGCAGGGCTGGCCGCGCTTCTGGCGCCGCTGGGCGCAGGTGGCCGGCTGCGCCGTGCTGGTCAGTGCCGGCTCGGCGCTGATGTTCCCGCGCAGCTGGATCAGCTTCGGCATCCTGCACGGCATCGCCGTGATGCTGGTGCTGGCGCGCCTGGCGGCGCCGCTGCGCGGCTGGCTGTGGCTGCTCGGGCTGGTGGCGATCGCGCTGCCGCGCCTGGTGGCCGATCCGTTCTTCGACTCGCGCTGGACCAACTGGCTCGGCCTCGTGACACGCAAGCCGGTCACGGAGGACTGGGCCCCCGTCCTGCCCTGGCTCGGCGTGATGCTGTGGGGCCTGGCGGCCGGGCAGTGGCTGCTGGCGCGGCGCCCCGGCTGGCTGGCCGGGGCGCTGCCGCGTGCCCTGGCTCCGCTGGCGGCGCTGGGGCGCTGGAGCCTGAGCTTCTACATGCTGCACCAGCCGGTGCTGATCGGCGCGCTGATGCTCTATCTTTGGATCCGGCGCTGAGGCGATCCTGTCAAGGCGCTGTCACGCGCGGCGCCTAGCCTCGCGGACCACCAACGAGGAGACCCCATGACCCCGAACCTCCTGCGCGGCGGCGCGCTGGCGCTCGTGCTGGCCGCCACGCTGCCGGCCTTCGCCCACCGCGACGGCGGCGCTGCCGCGGACCCGGCGCCGATCGTGATCGGCCACCGCGGCGCGAGCGGCCACCTGCCCGAGCACACGCTGGCTTCCTATGCCCTGGCCATCGAGCTGGGGGCCGACTACGTCGAGCCGGACCTCGTGGCCACCAAGGACGGCCACCTGATCGCGCGCCACGAGCCCAACATCACGGCCACCACCGACGTCGCCACGCGCCCCGAGTTCGCCGCGCGCCGCACCACGAAGCTGGTCGACGGCGTGGCCGAGACCGGCTTCTTCGCCAGCGACTTCACGCTCGCCGAGATCAAGAAGCTGCGCGCCGTGCAGCCGGCCGGCGAGCGCGACCAGGGCTTCAACGGCCGCTTCGAGGTGCCGACGCTGGAGGAGATCATCGAGCTGGTGCGACGCAAGTCGGCCGAGAAGCAGCGCCGCATCGGCCTGTACCCCGAGACCAAGCACCCCACCTACCACCAGGGCCTCGGCCTGGCGCTGGAGGACCGGCTGCTGCGCGTGCTGACGCGCGCCGGCTGGAACCACCGCGGCGCGCCGGTCTACATCCAGTCCTTCGAGACCGCCAACCTGCGCTACCTGCGCACGCGCACCGAGCTCCCGCTGGTGCAGCTGGTGGATGCGGACGGCATCGCGCCGGACGGCCGGCTCACCTACGCGGCGCCGTTCGACAAGCCGTACGACTGGGTCGTCTCCGGGCGTGCCGGCGGCTTCGCCGACCTGCTGACGCCGGCCGGGCTCGCCGAAGTGGCCACCTATGCCGACGGCATCGGCCCGTGGAAGCCCTACATCCGCAGCTCGGCCTGCACGCTGGTCAACGGCGCGTGCAGCGACGTGAACGGCGACGGCCTGGTCAACGATGCCGACCGCACGCTGCTGCCGCCCACCGACCTGGTGCAGCGCGCCCATGCGCTCGGGCTGGTGGTGCATCCCTACACCTTCCGCAGCGAGCAGCGGCGCCTGGCGAAGGACTACGCCGGCAACCCGGTCAACGAATACCTGGACTTCTACACGCTCGGTGTCGACGGCATGTTCAGCGACTTCCCCGACGCCGCCGTCGCGGCGCGTGCGCTGTTCCTGCTCAAGACCGACGCGGGCTACGCCCGCTGCCTGATCGAGTCGCGCTGCGGGCGCGGGCGGCGCTGAGGCCGCCCGCGGTGCGCGGCGCTCACACGATCACGAAATCGGACAGCGCGACGGTCGTGCCGGCCGTCAGCGTCGCGAAGTGCAGCGCGGCGCCGCTGCCATTGCCGTCGGCATCGAAGGAGAGCCAGCCGGTCGCGCTGTCGTAGATGATGCGGTCGCTGGCGTCCAGCGCTTGCGGTCCCAGGCGCAGGGCCGATGCCGCCAGCATGCCGGTGGGTCCGATGCCGGCGAACACCGCGTCATCCAGCTGGAAGCGGTCGTCGGCGGAGACGAAGTCCGCAATCCTGTCGACATTGTTCGTCGCGTTCAGCGGCGAATTGAAGCGGAACGCGTCGAGCCCGGTGCCGCCGGCCAGCCCGTCGTTGCCGCTTCCACCGAGCACCGTGTCGTTGCCACTCCCGCCGAGCACCGTGTCGTTGCCGACCTCGCCCTCCAGCGAGTCGTTGCCGCCGGCGCCGGACAGGCGATCGGCGCCACGGTCACCGTCCAGCGCGTTAGCGCCTGCGTTGCCGGTGATCACGTTGGCCTGATCGTTGCCGGTGCCGTTGACCGACGCGGTGCCCGTCAGCACCAGGTTCTCCTGGTAGCTGCCGAGCGTGCGGCCGACGCTGCTGCGCACGGTGTCGATGCCGCCGCCGGCGAGCTCGACCACGACGACCCCGGTGTTGCCGATGACGTAGGTGTCGTTGCCGGCGCCGCCGGCCAGTCGGCCGGCGCCGCCGCCGCCGTTGAGCACGTTGGCGCCGGCGTTGCCGGTGATCACGTTGGCCGCGCTGTTGCCGGTGCCGTTGACCGACGCG
>NZ_ML137198.1:0-228137 GCF_004011805.1 Piscinibacter defluvii | reverse complement strand
GCCGCGCTGTTGCCGGTGCCGTTGACCGACGCGCTGCCGGTCAGAACCAGGTTCTCCTGGTTGGTGCCGAGCACCCGACCGATGCTGCTGCGGACGGTGTCGACGCCTTCACCCGCCGATTCGGACACCACGTCGGCGCTGCTGTCGACGACGTAGATGTCGTTGCCGGGCCCGCCGATCAGCAAGTCGCCGCCGCTGCCGCCGTCCAGCGAGTCGTTGCCGGTGCCGCCGTACAGCACATCGGCCGCGCCATTGCCGCGGATCGTGTCGTTGCCGGCGAAGCCGTCGACGCGGTCGGCCTCGGTCGACAGGTTGAAGCTGTCGTTGCCCGACAGCACGCTGGCGAAGATCGCCATGTCGTCGCTGGTCGAGAAGGTCAGCGCGGCGTTGTAGATGGACACCGCGCTGTAGGCGAACCCCTCGACCGCATAGGCCTGCACATAGCTGCCGCCGCTGAACACCTGGCTGATGAAGCCGGTCACCGTGCCGCCGGTGACGTCCCCGTTGTTGTTGAAGGTGAAGCCGCTGCCGCCCCAGCTCGCGTACGACGGCAGCACGTCCGTGTACGAGATGCGCAGGATGTCCTGGTAGTGGTAGCCCTGAGGACTGGTGTAGTTGACGTTGTCCAGGAAGGTGATCGCCGTGGCACCGGAGACCAGGTCATACAGGTCGATGGTGGCGAGATCGGTCGAACGGTTGGCGGTGATGACGGCCATGGCATTCCTCCAGGTTCATGCTCTTGCCCACCCTGGATCCCGTGCCGCGGGCCGGATCGCCGCCGACGCGCCGCGCTTCAGCGGCCGGCCAGGCCTGCCGCCGCGCCGTCGATCGCCGCCTTCAGTTCCGCATAGCTGTTGGTCACCGGGAACTGCGGGAAGCGCTCCACGATGGATGCCGGCGGGTGGATGAAGAAGCCGGCGTGCGCTGCCGACAGCATGCCCGTGTCGTTGTACGAATCGCCAGCGGCAATCACCTGGAAGTTGAGCAGCCGCAACGCGTTGACGGCGTGGCGCTTCTGGTCGGCCATGCGCAGCACGTGGCGGGTCACGAAGCCGGCCTCGTCGACCTCGAGCCGGTGGCACAGCAGCGTGGGCCAGCCGAGCTGGCGCATCAGCGGGCTCGCGAACTCGTAGAAGGTGTCCGACAGGATCAGCACTTGGTAGCGGCTGCGCAGGTCGTCCAGGAAGTCGCGCGCGCCGGCCATCGGGCCCATGCCGGCGATCACGTCCTGGATGTCGGCCAGCTTCAGGCCGTTGGCCTTCAGCGTGTCGATGCGAAAGCGCATCAGCTTGTCGTAGTCGGGCTCGTCGCGCGTGGTGCGCGAGAGCTCGGGAATGCCGCTGCGCTTGGAGAACTCGATCCAGATCTCGGGGACCAGCACGCCTTCGAGGTCGAGGCAGATCATTTGCATGGGGCAGGCTCCGCAGCGCGGTCGGGGGTGAAAGGCGGCGCGCATGGTACCCGATGCCCCCCGGACGGCCGGGCGGGTCCTCGGCGAGGGCGCCGGGTTTGCGCAAGATCAGCGGCGGCAGCCGTCGGGCTGCCGATATCCCCCTTCATGCGCCCCCTCGACGCGGACATCGACCGGGCCGTCGCCCTGGTCGCCGACGGCAACCCGGCCTCGCGCAGCGTGCTGGTGAACATGCTGCGCGATGCGGGCGTGGGCCGCATCGTCCAGGCCACGCGGGCCCAGGACGCACGCCGGCTGCTCGAGCAGGGCCGCTTCGACATCGTGGTCTGCGAGTTCCACTTCGACCACGGTGCGATGAACGGCCAGGAACTAATGGACGACCTGCGCCAGGCCGGGCTGCTGCCGCTGGCCACGGTGGTGGTGATGATCTCCGGCGAGGCCGACTACGGCCACGTGGCCGAGGCCGCCGAGGCGGCACTGGACGCCTACCTGATCAAACCGCACACCGAGGCGGCGCTGCGCGAGCGGCTGGCCCAGGCGCGCCAGCGCAAGCGCGCGCTGGCCGAGGTGATCGCCCAGGTCGAGGCGGGGAGCTTCGAGGCCGCCGCGGACAGCGCGCTGCAGCTGGCCGAGGCGCGCGGCGTGGCCTGGCTGCAGGCGGCGCGGGTGGCCGCCGAACTGCACCTGCGGCTCGGGCGCGCGGCCGACGCGGCACGCCTGCTCGAGACCATCCTGCGCACCGGCGCGTTGCCCTGGGCGCGCCTGGGCCTGGCGCGGGCGCAGGTCGAGGCCGGGGCCGTGTTCCAGGCGCGCCGCACGCTGGAGAGCCTGCTCGGCGAGCACCCGGGGTATGCCGACGCCTACGACGTGATGGGCCGGGTGCTGCTCGACCAGGGCGAGCCGGTGCAGGCGATCGAGGCGCTGCGCCGGGCGGTGCGGCTCACGCCCAACTGCGTCAGCCGCCAGGCCAAGCTCGGCCTGCTGGTCTTCTACTACGGCGACCCGCGCGAGGCTCTGGTGCACCTCGACGCTGCGGTGCGCCTGGGCCTGAACTCGCGCGTGTTCGACCTGCAGGCGCTGGTGCTGCAGGCGGCGCTGCAGTTCGACCGGCGCGACCGGCGCGCGCTCGCGCTCACCGCGCACGCCATGGCGCGCCTGCGCGCGGACGCGCCGCACAGCCCGCGCCTGCGCCGCTTCGAGAGCAGCATCGCGATCCTGGTGGCATTGCTCGAGCGCCGCGTGCCCGAGGCGATCGAGCTGCTGCAGGCCCTGATGACCGAGTGCGAGGCGCCGGACTTCGAGTTCGAGGCCGCCTGCAACCTGCTGATGGTGCTGTCGCGTGTCGACCGCGCCGAACTGCACCTGGTGGATTTCGGCGACCGGGTCGGCCGACTGGCCGAACGTTTTGCCGTCTCGCGCACCACCTGCGAGCTGATGTGCGGCGCGCTGCGTGGCGACCTCGGCAGCGTCGAGCGCATCCGTGCCGCCTATGCCGGCATCGGCGCCGCCGCCGAGCAGGCGGTGTCGCTGGCCCTGGAGGGCCGGCCGCGTGACGCCGCGCTGGCCCTGCTGGAGCGTGCGCGCCGGACCCTGAACGCGAAGCTGATGGACCTGGCGCTGCACACGCTGGAGCGCCACCGCGCGGCCATCGCCGATGCGCCGGCGCTGCTCGCCCAGGTGCACGCGCTGCAGCGCCAGCACGCCAGCTACGGCACCCAGCCGCGCATGGCGCGGGTCGACGATGCGCGCTCGCTGGTGGCGGTCGCGCGGCCGGCTACCATGCCGCGATGAGCGCCAAGACCCTGTTCGGATTCCACGCGGTGACGGTGCGGCTGAAGACGGCGCCGCAGTCGGTGATCGAGGTGCATGTCGACGCGGCGCGGCGCGACCAGCGCATGCGCCAGTTCGTCGAGCGGGCGAAGGAGGCCGGCGCCCGGGTGATCGAGAGCGACGACGAACGCCTGCGCCAGCTGTGCGGCAGCCCGCGCCACCAGGGCGTGGTGGCGCGGGTGCAGCCGCTCGCGCAGACGCATTCGCTCGACGACCGGCTCGACGCCGTCGCGGGCGACCCGCTGCTGCTGGTGCTCGACGGCGTGACCGACCCGCACAACCTGGGCGCCTGCCTGCGCGTGGCCGACGGCGCCGGCGCTCACGCGCTGATCGCGCCCAAGGACCATGCGGTCGGCCTGAACGCGACGGTCGCCAAGGTCGCCAGCGGCGCGGCCGAGACGGTGCCGTACTTCATGGTCACCAACCTGGCGCGCACGCTGGGCGAGCTGAAGGAACGCGGCATCCGCGTCGTCGGCACCAGCGACGCGGCAGCCCAGTCGCTGTTCGAGGCCGACCTCACCGGCCCGCTCGCGCTGGTGCTCGGCGCCGAGGGCGCGGGCATGCGCCAGCTGACGTCGAAGACCTGCGACCAGCTGGTGCGGCTGCCGATGAAGGGCGCGGTGGAGAGCCTGAACGTCTCGGTGGCGGCCGGCATCTGCCTGTACGAGGCGCTGCGCCAGCGCGGCAGCGGCTGATCAGATCACGACGAAGTCCCCGGCGGCCAGGCTGGTGCCCGGGGCGAGCGTGGCGAAGCGGACCGCCGCGCCGGCGCCGTTGCCGTCGGCATCGAAATAGAGCGCGCCGCTGGAGGCGTCGTAGACGATGCGGTCGCTGGCGTCTGCCGCCGCGGTGCCGAGCCGGAACGCACCGGCCGCCAGCGCACCGGGCGCACCGATGCCGGCGAACACCGCGTCGTCCAGCGCGAAGCGGTCGCTGCCCGAGACGAAGCCGGTGATGCTGTCGACGTTGGCCGCCGAGTTCAGGGCCGTGGTGAAGCGGTATTGGTCGAGCCCGGAGCCACCGATCAGGGTGTCGATCCCGGCGCCGCCGTTCAAGGTGTCGTTGCCGACGCCGCCGGACAGCCGATCGTTGGCGCCGCCACCCGCCAGGCTGTTCGCCCCGGCGTTGCCGGTGATCTGGTTGGGCAGGCTGTTGCCGCTGCCGTTGATCGCGGCACTGCCGGTCAGCACCAGGTTCTCCAGGTTGCTGCCGAGGGTGCGGGTCGCGGCGCTGCGTACCGTGTCGTCCCCGGCGCCGGCGGATTCGACGATCACGTCGGCCGCGACATCGACCACGTAGGTGTCGTCGCCGCCGCCGCCCAGCAGCCGGTCGGTACCGCTGCCACCGTCCAGCAGGTCGTTGCCCGCCTGGCCGTACAGTGTGTCGTTGCCGGCATTGCCGCGCATCGTGTCGTTGCCGGTCCAGGCCCAGACGTTGTCGCCGCCGGGCGAGAGCACGAAGGTGTCGCTGCCCGCGAACATGGTGCGAACGATCGCCAGGTCGTCGCCCGGCGTGGCGCTGACCATCGCGTTGTAGAAGGTCACGGCACTCAGCGAGAAACCGTCGACGGAGAACTGCGGCACATGCGTGCTGCCGTTGAACTCGGTCCCGAAGAATCCGCTCAGCGTGCCGGCGCTGATTGCCCGCGTTGCGGGGTTGTAGGCGATGCCGCTGCCCACCCAGTGGTCGTTCCATTCCGGATCCGAGCCGAAGTTCAGGCGCAGTTCGTCCTCGTAGACGGCGCCTGCCGGGCTGCGCACGTTGGCGTTGTTGCTGAAGGTGATGGTGTTGGCCGGGTTCAGCCAGTCACCGGTGGCGTCGATCGTCGTGACCTCGAGGGTCGTGTAGGCGGTGATGCGGGCCATGTGTCCTCCTCGCTCGTTGCCTGGGCGCATACTCCTCCCGAGCCGCCCCGAACGCAATGTCCAGTCCCATGCCCGAAGCGCCGGACCACAGCGCCCTGGCCGAGTGGCGGCAACGGTTGGCGCAGGCGCGCTCCGTCTGCGTGCTGACCGGCGCCGGCATGTCGGCCGAGAGCGGCATCCCGACCTTCCGCGACGCGCTGACCGGGCTGTGGTCGCGCTTCGACCCGGCGCGGCTGGCCAGCGTGGAGGGCTTCCGCGCCGACCCGGGTCTGGTTTGGGACTGGTACGCCGAGCGCCGCGCCGGCGTGCGGGCGGCGCAGCCGAACGCCGGCCACCGGGCGCTCGCCGCCTTCGCGCGGCGTCGCCCGGGCGTGCTGACGCTGGTGACGCAGAACGTCGACGACCTGCACCAGCGTGCCGGCAACCGCGACACGATCCGCCTGCATGGCGACATCCTGCAGGACCGCTGGCTCGAACCCTGCGGCATGGCCTGCGACCCGGCTCGGGCGGAGCCCGGGCGACCGCCGCGCTGCGTCGCCTGCGGCGGGCTGGTCCGTCCCGGCGTCGTGTGGTTCGGCGAGAGCCTGCCGCCCGCCGCGCTGCAGCATGCCGAGCACGCAGCCCGCCACTGCGAGGTGCTGCTGGTGGTCGGCACCTCCGGCGCCGTCTGGCCGGCCGCGGGGCTGGCGGCGGCGGCCCGTCGCGCCGGTGCGCACGTGGCGATCGTCAACCCGTCCGCGAGCGAGATCGACGCCGAGGCCCATGTCTGCCTGCGCGGCACCGCCGCCATCTTGCTGCCGGCGCTGCTCGACTGACTACACTGGCGCCGACCCCACTGCCGCACACGCGCCATGCCCGTCATCGATGTCCGCCATCCCCTGGTCAAGCACAAGGTCGGCCTGCTGCGCGAGGACGACATCTCGACCAAGAAATTCCGCGAGCTGACCCACGAGCTGGCGCGCCTGCTGGCCTACGAGGCCACCGCCGACTTCCCGCTCGAGCCGGCCACGGTGCAGTGCTGGAGCGGTCCGACCGAGGTGCAGCGCATCGCCGGCCGCAAGGTGACCGTGGTGCCCATCCTGCGGGCCGGGCTGGGCATGCTCGACGGCGTGCTCGACATGGTGCCCAACGCCAAGGTCAGCGTAGTCGGCCTGTCGCGCAACCACGAGACGCTGCAGCCCGAGCATTACTTCGAGAAGTTCGTCGGCCATCTCGACGAACGCACCGCGCTGATCGTCGACCCGATGCTGGCGACCGCCGGTTCGATGATCGCGACGATCGACCTGCTCAAGCGCCGCGGCTGCAAGGACGTGCGCGCCCTGGTGCTGGTGGCCGCGCCCGAGGGCATCGCGGCCCTCGAGAAGGCGCATCCGGACGTGCGCTGCTGGACGGCGGCCGTCGACAGCCACCTCAACGAGGTCGGCTACATCATCCCGGGCCTGGGCGACGCGGGCGACAAGATCTTCGGCACGAAGTGACAAGCCGCGGGCCCTGTTGACAGACGTCACTTCCTGCTTGCGATTCTTTACAGGACCGGGGCCTCGGCGACTTGCCGCTGACACACCGCGGGCTTACCGTCGCAGGATGCGAATCGAAGACAAGCTCCTTCCGGCCGGCGACGGGCGCAAGCCGTTCCGGCTCTGGATGACCGGCAGTCTGGCGGTCGTGATGGCCTCCCTGTGCACCGGCCGCGGCGTGCTCGACGACGAGCGCCTCGCCTCGACCATGCGCGTGGTGCGCCACAGTCCCTTCGGCGTCACCGAGACGGTGCTGCGCATCGAGCAGGCGGCGCGCCAGCGCGGCCAGGAGGTGCTGGCCAAGATCGGCTCGAACGAGCTGGTGCTGGTGCTGGCTTCCTCGGTGGGTGGCACGCCGGTGCTGATGACCTCGCCCGACGCGGTGCCCGACGTGCCGCTGACCGTGCAGGTGCGGCGCAATGCCGACGGCGGGGCGGACGTGCTGATGGCCCGGGTCGGCGACGCCGGCCTCGCGGCGCTGCCCGACACGGTGGCCGCCGAGCTGCTCGCGCTGCCCGGCCTGGTGGACCGGGCGCTGAGCTGACCGCTAGGCGCCTAGACGAGCCCGAGCGCGCCGGCCGCGGCACCCACGCCCACCAGCCACATCGGGCTGAGCTTGCTGCGGCTCATCACGACGATCGTCAGCGCCACCAGGGCCAGCGCGCCCCAGCGGCTGGCCGGCGCGCGCACGTAGGGCTCGGCCAGCACCCAGCCGGTGGCCAGCAGCAGGCCGATGGTCAGCGGCGCCATGCCGGTGGTGAAGGCGCGCACGCCCAGGCTGTCGCGCCGCGCCGCCGCCCAGCGCGTGGCGTAGAGCGTCAGCAGCAGCGGCGGCACCAGTGTGCCGGTGAGCGTGGCCAGCAGGCCGGGCGCTCCGGCGACGTTCCAGCCGATCACCGCGACGAACAGCACGTTGGGCCCCGGGGCCGCCTGGGCGATGGCGATCGAGGCGCTGAACTGCGCGTCGCTGATCCAGCCGTGCTCGGCCACCACGTAGCGCTGCATGTCCGAGGCGGTGGTGATCGCACCGCCCACCGCCAGCAGGCTGAGCAGCGCGAAGTGGCCGGCCAGGCCGAGCAGTTCCCAGGGCGTGAGGCTCACCGTGTCAGCCTCCAGGCCGCCAGCACCACCGCGGCCGTGCCCACGCCGGCGATCACCCCCGCCAGCGGCAGGCGCAGCCAGGCCAGGGTCGCGAAGGTGGCCAGCGCCACCAGCGCGCACAGCGGCGCGCCGAGCCGGTTGGCCTTCAAGCCGCCGGCCAGCTTGACCGCCGTGGCCACCACCAGCCCGGCGGCCACGCAGCCCATGCCGCGCAGCGCGCCGGCCACGGCGGGCCAGTCGGCGAAGCGGTGGTAGGCCAGCGTCAGCGCCATCACGATGGCCAGCGGCACCAGCAGCAGCCCGGCGAGCGCGGCCAGCGCGCCGCGCCAGCCGAAACAGCGGTCGCCGAACATCAGCGACACGTTGACGATGTTCGGACCCGGCAGCACCTGGCCGACCGACAGCAGCTCGAGGAACTGCTCGCGCGTGAGCCAGCGCCGGCGCTCGACCAGCTCCACCTGGGCCACCGCGAGCACGCCGCCGAAGCCCTGCAACGCGAGCCGGTTGAAGGCGAAGAACAGCTCGGCCGGCGCGCGCGGCGCGACGACGTCCGCGTCGCTCATCGGATCACGCGCAGCGCGTCCGGGTTGACGATGCCGGTCGGGTTCTGGTTGATGAAGTTGATGACGTTCTCGAACGCGGCGCGGAAGTACAGCTCGTAGCTGTCGAGCTCGACGTAGCCGATGTGCGGCGTGCACACCGCGTTCTCCAGGCGCAGCAGCGGGTGGCCCTGCAGGATGGGCTCGCTCTCGAACACGTCGACCGCGGCCATGCCGGGCCGGCCGCGGTTCAGCGCCGAGACCAGCGCGCCTTCCTCGATCAGCTCGGCGCGCGAGGTGTTGACCAGCAGCGCGGTCGGCTTCATGCGCGTCAGCGCGTCGAGCGTGACGATGCTGCGAGTCGCGTCGTTCAGGCGCAGGTGCAGCGAGAGCACGTCGGCCTGCTCGAAGAAGCCCTCGCAGTTCTCGGCCGCCTCGTGGCCGTCGGAGGCAGCGCGCAGGCGCGAGGCCTCGCTGCCCCACACCAGCACGCGCATGCCGAAGGCGCGCCCGTAGCCGGCGACGAGCTGGCCGATCTTGCCGTAGCCCCACACGCCCAGCGTGCGGCCCTTGAGCACCAGGCCGAGCCCGAAGTTGGGCGGCATCGAGGCCGACTTCAGGCCCGACTGCTGCCAGGCGCCGTGCTTGAGGTTGCCGATGTACTGCGGCAGGCGCCGCATCGCCGCCATGATCAGCGCCCAGGTCAGCTCGGCCGGCGCGACCGGCGAGCCCACGCCTTCGGCCACCGCGATGCCCAGCCGCGTGCAGGTCTCCAGGTCGATGTGCGAGCCGACGCGCCCGGTCTGCGAGATCAGCTTCAGCTTGGGCAGCTTCTCGAGCAGCTGGCGCGGAAACTGGGTGCGCTCGCGGATCAGCACCAGCACGTCGGCATCGCGCAGCCGCACCGAGAGCTGGCCGATGCCCTTGACGGTGTTGGTGAAGACCTTCGCGTTCAGCGGTTCCAGCAAGGCGGCGCATTTCAGCTTGCGCACCGCGTCCTGGTAGTCGTCGAGGATGATGATGTTCACGGCGACCCCGATTGTGCACGCCCGTCGCGGCCTCGCTACGATCGCCGCCTGCCTGCACCACCCCACCCTCACGAGGAGAAGACGATGTCCTTCACGATGCACTCGGCCAGCGCGCCGGTGTTCACGCGCATGCTCGGCCACCTGCTGAACTGGCTCGACAAGGCCGAGGCGCATGCGGCGGCGCGGAAGTTCGACCCGGCCAACTACCTGAGCGCCCGTCTCGCGCCGGACATGCTGCCCTTCACCAAGCAGATCCAGATCGCCTGCGATGCGGCCAAGTTCGGCGTCGCGCGGCTGGCCGGCGTCGAGGCGCCGAAGTACGAGGACAACGAGGCCAGCCTGGCGGACCTGCGCGCCCGGGTGCGCAAGACGCTGGACTTCATCGCGAGCATCCCGGCCGAGCGGCTGGCCGGCAGCGACGAGCGCGACCTGGTGCTGCCGCGGCGCGACGGGCCGGTCACGCTGCAGGGCGAGTTCTTCCTGAAGCACTACGCGCTGCCGAACTTCTACTTCCACCTCGTGACCACCTACGCGCTGCTGCGCCACAACGGCGTGGACCTGGGCAAGGCGGACTACCTCGGGCCGCTCCAGTGATCGACCTCCCGGTCCACGATCTCGCGCTCTTTGCCGGCGCGGCGCTGCTGCTGAACCTGACGCCGGGCGCCGACATGCTGTTCGTGGCCGGCACCGGTGCGGCGCGCGGGCGGCGCGCCGGCGTGCTGGCCGCGCTCGGCGTCGGCGCCGGCTGTGCGCTGCACACGGTGCTGGCCGCGCTCGGGCTGTCGGCGCTGGTCGCTGCCTCGGATCTGGCCTTCAACCTGGTGCGCTGGGCCGGCGCGCTCTACCTGCTGTGGCTCGGCATCGGCCTGATGCGTGCCCGCCGCGGTCCGGCGCCGGCGCAGGCCAGGCCGGGTGACCCGTTCTGGCAGGGCGCGCTGACCAATGCGCTCAACCCCAAGGTGGCACTGTTCTTCCTCGCCTTCCTGCCGCAGTTCATCGAACCGGGCGCGCCCGGGCAGGCCTGGGCGCTGGTGCTGCTGGGCAGCCTGTTCAACCTCGGCGGGACGGCGGTGAACCTGGTGGTGGCGCTGGCCGCCGCACGCGTCGCACAGGCCATGGCGACCCCGGGATCGGCGGGTTCGCTCGGGACCTGGCTGCAGCGCGCCTGCGGCCTGCTGTTCGTCGGGCTCGGGCTGCGCCTGGCGCTTGCGCCGCGCTGAAGCCCGTCAGGGCCACATGTCGGGCGACTCGAGCTGACCGAAGCCAGAGCGCGGCGCGCGGGTCGGGAAATGCCGGTTCAGCCGCGCCAGGCGCTGGTCGGCCTCGTGCTGGCTGTGTGTCAGCGCGACCAGGCGGAACACCTCGGCGCGCAGGTGCCAGAGTTCGCGCAGCGAGCGGGCCGCGTCGACCCGGTCGACCAGCTCGTCCGCACGCGGGCCGCGCAGGTCCGCCACGGCCTCGGCGAACTCCTCGCGGATGCCGTCCAGCCCGTCGTCGGGCCGGGTGGGCGCCCATTCCGAGCGCGCCCAGCGGCGCAGCCGCTGCCACCAGGGGGCGGCCACGCGCCGCTCGGGCGGGCAGATCTCCACGCGCAGCTCGTGGCGGGAGATGGGCTTGGGCAGGGTGGAGAGCATCGGCGTCGCGGTGCGCCGTCGGGGCGGCGCTGGGCCGACTCTCGCACCGGGCGAGCGCCCGCGCTCGCCGGAAAAGCAGGGGCTTCGCCGCTCAGACCTGGCCGAACAGCGCCTTGCGCTGCGCGGTGTACTGCCACCAGGGCGCAGCCGGTGCGCCGCCCATGAAGTCGACCGCGGCCATGAAGGTGTCGAGCACGCAGGGATCCTGGCGCTGGCCGGTGGCGGCGCACAGTTTCTGGTAGAGCACGAAGGCGTCCTTGCCGCGCAACTCGCGCGGGTGGCGGATGCCGATCAGGCGCAGGTCGGCGGCGAGCGCGGGGCCGATGTTGGGCAACTGCTCGAGCGCCGTGCACTCGGCGGCCGAGGCGGCTTTGGGCGACTTGATCACGGCGGCGGATGCCATGTCACATCAGCATGTTGTTGCGGATCAGGCCGACCGCCAGGCCCTCGAGCTCGAAGTGCTCGCCGTCGCCGCTGCCGTCGGTGGGCACGACGATGGTCCTGAAATCGGGGTTCTCGGGGATCAGCTCGATCGCACTGCGGGTGCGGCGGAAGCGCTTGACGGTGACCTCGTCGCCCAGCCGGGCCACGACGATCTGGCCGTTCTTGGCCTCGCGCGCCTTCTGCACGGCGAGCAGGTCGCCGTCGAGGATGCCGGCATCGCGCATGCTCATGCCGCGCACGCGCAGCAGGTAGTCGGGCCGGCGCGGGAACATGCTGGCCTCGACGACGTAGGTCTGGTCGACATGCTCCTGCGCGAGGATCGGGCTGCCGGCGGCCACGCGGCCGATCAGCGGCAGCGAGAGCTGGGCCAGGCTCGGCAGCGGCAGGCTGAACTGCTTGCCGCGCGACTCGTTGAGCGCGCGCAATGTGTCAGACTGCAGCCGGATGCCGCGCGAGGTGCCGCCCACGAGCTCGATGACGCCCTTGCGCGCCAGGGCCTGCAGGTGCTCTTCGGCCGCGTTGGCCGACTTGAAGCCGAGTTCGGCGGCGATCTCGGCACGGGTCGGCGGGGCGCCGGTGCGCTCGATGGCGCTCTGCACCAGGTCGAGGACCTGCTGCTGCCGGTCGGTGAGCTTGGGTTTTTCGAGCACGGGAGACCTTTCGCGAGCCGGAGGACGGATCCGGAATGAACACTGGATCTCCGTCCAGTGACTGTATTTTCATCCAGCCTGACCAAAATGCAAAGCCCCGCCCCGACCGTCGTCGTGCTCGCCACCGGCGGCACCATTGCCGGCACCGCCCCCACGCCGGGCGACAACATCGGCTACCGCGCCGCGCAGCTCGGCGCCGACGCCCTGGTGGCCGCCGTACCCGGGCTGGCCGGCAGCGCGCTCGAGACCGAGCAGGTGGCCCAGGTCGACAGCAAGGACATGGACTTCGCGATCTGGCAGCGCCTCGCGCAGCGCGTGGCGCACCACCTGGCGCGCGCCGAGGTCGCCGGCGTCGTGATCACCCACGGCACCGACACGCTGGAGGAGACCGGCTACTTCCTGCAGCGCGTGCTCGCGCCGGCCAAGCCGGTGGTGCTGACGGCGGCCATGCGCCCGGCCAGCGCGCTGCTGCGCGACGGACCGCAGAACCTGCTCGACGCGGTGACCGTGGCGCGCACGCCCGGCGTGCGCGGCACGCTGGTGGTGGTGGCCGGCGTGGTGTGGGATGCGCGCGAGCTGCGCAAGGTGCACACCTACCGGCTCGACGCCTTCGCGGCCGGCGACGCCGGCTGGATCGCCCGGGTGGAGGAGGGCGCATTGCGCCAGCAGCGGCCCTGGCCGGACGGCCGGGCGCTCGGCCTGGCGCGCATCGCGGCCGAGCCGTCGGCCTGGCCGGCGGTGGAGATCCTCACCAGCCACGCCGGCGCGGGCGGCACGCTGGTGCGCGCGGCCATGGCCGCCGGCGTGCGCGGCCTGGTCGTGGCCTGCACCGGCAACGGCACCCTGCACCATGCCCTGGAGGCCGCGCTGCGCGAGGCGCAGGCGGCCGGAGTGGCGGTGCGGCGCAGCAGCCGCTGCCTGGCCGGCGCGGTGCTGGCCAAGCCCGGCGACGTCTTCCCGACGGCCGGGACGCTGACGCCGGTGCAGGCGCGCGTCGAGCTGCTGCTGGAGTTGCTGGCGTCGCCCTAGACGGACCGGGTCAGACGACCGTCAGCGTCACGTCGATGTTGCCGCGCGTCGCGTTCGAGTACGGGCAGACGATGTGCGCGGCGTCGACGATCTTCTGCGTCTCGGCCTTGTCCCATCCCGGCACCTTGATGCGCATCGCCACCTGGATGCCGAAGCCGGTCGGGATCGGGCCGATGCCGACGTCGGCCTCGATGGTGGCGTCGGCCGGGATGGTCTTCTTCTGCTGGCCGGCGACGAACTTCATCGCGCCCATGAAGCAGGCCGAATAGCCCACCGCGAACAGCTGCTCGGGGTTGGTGCCCTTGCCGTTGCCGCCCAGCTCGGCCGGCGGCGCGAGCGTGACGCTCAGCTTGCCGTCGTCGGTCTGGGAGCTGCCTTCGCGGCCGCCGGTGGTGGTGGCATGCGCGGTGTAGAGGACTTTCTCGAGGGCCATCGTGGTTCCTTGGTTGCGGGTGGGACAGGTGGGGCGTGGGCTCAGTGCACGTCCCGGGTGGAAGCGAGAAGCTGGTCGCGCAGCTGCTGCAGCCGTGCCGTGAGATCGGCGAGTTCGGCGCTGCTGCAGCCGCTGGCGGCGGCGATGCGCTGCGGGATCGCCAGCGCGCGGCGGCGCAGCGCGCGGCCGTCGGCGGTGAGCGTGACCAGCACGCGGCGCTCGTCGTCGGCGGCGCGCTCGCGCGTCAGCCAGCCGGCCGACTCCATGCGCTTGAGCAGCGGCGTCAGCGTGCCGGAGTCGAGGTGCAGGCGCTCGCCGAGC
This sequence comes from Piscinibacter defluvii, assembly GCF_004011805.1. Classification (GTDB taxonomy): domain Bacteria; phylum Pseudomonadota; class Gammaproteobacteria; order Burkholderiales; family Burkholderiaceae_C; genus Piscinibacter; species Piscinibacter defluvii. The sequence continues at coordinate 214,335 of NZ_ML137198.1, read as the reverse complement.
TCGCCGACGGCCTGCCCGTCGCGCTGCCACAGCACCATCAGCACCAGGTACTGCGGGTAGGTCAGGCCGAGCGGCTCGAGCAGCGGCTTGTACAGCCGCGTGGTGGCCAGCGAGGCCGAGTACAGCGCGAAGCAGAGCTGCCGGTCCAGCAGCAGCCAGTCGTCGGCGGGGGCGGTGTCGGTGCGGGCGCGCGGCATGGGCGGGACTGTACGCCCAATGTGCGCAATTCAATTGCGCGCAATCTAATACACGTGCCGCCGGCAGGGAGATCGCCCCGAGCCGGTTCAGGGTGCGGCCTCGAGCGCGTCGATCGTGGTGCTCAGCTCGAGCCAGCGGCCCTCGAGCTGCTCGATCTCCTCGGCCAGCGCCTTCAGGCGGCGGCCCGCCTCGGCCAGCTGCTCCGGGGTGAGCGTGGGGTCGGCGAAGCCGGCATCCAGCGCGTCGCGCTCGGCGAACAGCACGCCGAGCCGGTGGTCGATGCGGTTGAGCTCGCGCTTCAGCGGCTTGACCTCCTCGGCGCGTGCCTGGCGTGCCGCGGCGGCGGCGCGGCGCTCCTCCTTGCGGTTCGGGGCCGCGTCGTCGCGCGCCGGCCGCGCCACCGCCTTGGCCGCCTCGCGCGACTGCTCGCGAATCTGGTCGATGAGCCAGCGCTGGTAGTCGTCGATGTCGCCGTCGAAGGGCCTGACGGCGCCGCCAGCCACCAGCCAGAACTCGTCGCACACCTCGCGCAGCAGCGCGCGGTCGTGGCTGACCAGCATCACCGTGCCCTCGAACTCGTTGAGCGCCATCGACAGCGCCTCGCGCGTCGTCAGGTCGAGGTGGTTGGTCGGCTCGTCGAGCAGCAGCAGGTTGGGGCGCTGCCACACCAGCATGGCCAGCACCAGGCGAGCCTTCTCGCCGCCGGACAGCGTGCCGACCGGCTGACCGACCATCTCGCCGGTGAAGCGGAACTGGCCGAGGAAGTCGCGCAGCTCCTGCTCGCGCGCCGGCGGGCCGACGTCGCGCGCCAGGCGCACCAGGTGCATCAGCGGCCCGTCGCCCGGGGAGAGCAGGTCGAGTTCCTGCTGCGCGAAGTAGCCGATCACGAGGCCCTTGCCCTCGGTCATCGTGCCGGCCAGCGCCGGCAGCTCGTGCGCGATGGTCTTGACCAGCGTGGACTTGCCCTGGCCGTTGGCCCCGAGGATGCCGATGCGCTGGCCGGCGAGCACCGAGCGCTCGATGCCGCGCACGATGACGGTCTCGCCGCCGTCGTCGGCCCGATAGCCGCACGCGAGGCCGTCCAGCGCCAGCATCGGGTTGGGCAGCGAGACCGGCTCGCGGAACTCGAACTGGAAGTCGCTGGCCGTCAGCACCGGCGCGAGTTTCTCCATGCGGGCCAGCGCCTTGACGCGGCTCTGCGCCTGGCGCGCCTTGGTGGCCTTGGCCTTGAAGCGGTCGATGAAGCGCTGCAGGTGGGCGATGCGCTCCTGCTGCTTCTCGTAGTTGGCCTGCTGCTGCGCCAGGCGCTCGGCGCGCAGTTCCTCGAAGGCAGTGTAGTTGCCGCCGTAGCGCGTCAGCCGAGCGTCGTCGAGGTGCAGCGTGACGCGGGTGATGGCGTCGAGGAACTCGCGGTCGTGGCTGATCACGATCAGCAACCCGGGGTAGCGCTGCAGCCAGGCCTCGAGCCAGACCAGCGCGTCGAGGTCGAGGTGGTTGGTCGGCTCGTCCAGCAGCATCAGCTCGGCCGGGCACATCAGCGCGCGGGCGAGCTGCAGGCGCATGCGCCAGCCGCCGGAGAAGCTGTTGACCGGCGCGTCGAGCTGGTCGACGCGGAATCCCAGGCCGAGCAGCATGGCCTGCGCGCGGGCGCGGGCGTCGAAGCCGCCGGCATCCTGGATCGCATGGTGCGCCTCGGCGATGGCGTGGCCGTCGTCGCGCGCCTCGGCCTCGGCCAGGCGCTGCTGCGCCAGCGCCAGCGGCACGTCGCCGGCGAGCACGAACTCGGTGGCGCCCTGCGCCGTCTCGGGCATCTCCTGCGCCACCTCGGCGATGCCGCCGGGCTGCTGCCAGCGCGGCGGCATCTGCACTTCACCTGCATCGGCGTGCAGCCGGCCGGTGAGCAGCGAGAACAGCGAGGACTTGCCCGCGCCGTTGCGCCCGACCAGGCCGACCTTCTCGCCCGGCTGCAGCGTGACGCCGGCGCGCTCGAGCACCAGCTTCGCGCCGCGGCGCAGCGAGACCTCGTTCAGCACCAGCATCGGTTCACAGGTCCGCGACCTTGGCCTCGATCGAATCCAGCGCATCCAGCAGCGGACGGCGGAAATCGGGCTGGATGTTCTTCCACTTCGACTCGTAGCCCTTGATCTGCTGGCGGTAGGAGGCGATGGTGTCGGTCACCGCCTTCTTGATCGCGGTGGTGTCCTTGCCGAGGTTCACCACGGCGGCGGCCTCGGGGCTGGCCTTGAACTTCTTGATCACGTCGCCGTTGGAGAAGCCCACCGCCGCGTCGCGGCAGCGCTTGAGCAGCGCCGGCCCCTGGGCCTTGAGCTGGGCCGGGTTGCCGGCGAGCTGGCGCAGCGGGTCGAGCTGGGCGTCGTCGATGTTGATCAGCAGCGGTGCGTTCGGCGCGATGAACATCGCGTAGGCCTTCACCGGGTCGGCCTTCCAGCCCACGGTGATGAAGCCCCAGAACTCCTCGAACTGCATGCGCTTGGCTACCGCGGTCATCACCTTGCTCAGCGCCGGGTCGGCGATCACCTCGTCGACATGCTTGATCGCCTCGAGCTTCTTGCGCGCCGCGCCGGCGCCGGCGTCGGCCTTCTCGAGCTTGTCGAGGTTGGGCCCGAAGTCCTCGCGGAACCTGAAGTACTTGTCCAGGTCGTCGCCCTGGCCCATGCCCAGGTCTGCCAGGTTCTGGTCGAGCACCTTGGCGCGCGCCTTCGCGTCGCCGTCCTTGATCTTCTTCTCGAGCGCGTCGCGCTGCGCCTTCAAGGCCGTCTTGAACTTGGCCTTGCTGTCCTTCTTCGCGTCGGTCCAGTCCGTGTGCAGGCTCATCGAGTGGCTCCCGGTGTTGAAGGGAGCGCGCAGTCTATAGCCGCTGCAGCGCGTCGCGGGTCATCAGCAGCACCTGGTCGTCGCCCGCGCTGGTGGGCAGCCAGGCGACCTCGGCACGCGGGAAGGCGCGCTCGAAGTTCGAGCGCTCGTGGCCGATCTCGAGCACCAGCACGGCCTCCGGGCTCATGCGCGCCGGCGCGTCGCGCAGGATGCGCCGCACCAGGTCCATGCCGTCCGTGCCGCCGGCCAGCGCCAGCGCCGGCTCGGCGCGGTACTCGGGCGGCAGCGCCGCCATGCTCTGCGCGTTCACGTAGGGCGGGTTGCAGACGATCAGGTCGTAGGGGCCGCGCACGCCGTCCAGCAGGTCGGACTTCAGCAGCGTGATGCGCGCGCCGAGCCGGTGCCGGTCGACGTTGATGCGTGCCACGGCGAGCGCGTCGTCGGAGATGTCGGCGGCGTCGACCGTCACCTCCGGGTAGGCCAGCGCGGCGATCACGGCCAGGCTGCCGTTGCCGGTGCACAGGTCGAGCACGCGCTGGGTCCGATCGCTGAGCCAGGCGTCCAGCGTGCCCTCCTGCTCGCCGTCGGCCAGCAGCTCGGCGATGAAGGAGCGCGGCACGATCACCCGCTCGTCCACGTAGAACGGCACGTTCTGCAGCCAGGCTTCCCGCGTCAGGTAGGCGGCCGGCCGGCGTGTCTCGATGCGCTCGGTGACCAGCGCGCGCGCCTTGGCGAGTTGCTCGTCGCCCAGGGTCTTCTGCGCATTCGGCTCGAGCGCCTCGAGCGGCAACCCGAGCGCCCACAGCACCAGCCAGGCGGCTTCGTCGAAGGCATTGGTCGTGCCGTGGCCGAACGAGACACCGGCCTCCTTGAGCCGCTGCGCCTCGGCCTGCACGAGTTCGATCAGCGTCATGCGACGAAGCGCTCCAGCACGCCGCGGTAGATCTCGGCCAGCGGCTCGAGGCTCGCCACCTCGACCCACTCGTCGATCTTGTGGATGCTGGCATTGACCGGACCGAGCTCGATGACCTGCGGGCAGATCTTGGCGATGAAGCGGCCGTCGGAGGTGCCGCCGGTGGTGGACAGCGCGGTGGTCACGCCGGTGACCGCGTGGATGGCCGCCGACACTGCCTCGCTGAGCGGGCCGGCCGGGGTGAGGAAGGGCTCGCCGCCGAGCGTCCAGGCCAGCTCGTACTGCAGGCCGTGGCGCTCGAGCACGGCGTGCACCAGTGCCTTCAGCGCCTCGGGCGTGGACTCGGTGCAGAAGCGGAAGTTGAAGTCGACCACCAGTTCGCCGGGAATCACGTTGGTCGCGCCGGTGCCGCCATGGATGTTCGATACCTGGAAGCTGGTGGGCGGGAAATAGTCGTTGCCCTGGTCCCATTCGATGGCGGCCAGCTCGGCCAGCGCCGGCGCGGCCTGGTGGATCGGGTTGCGCGCTAGGTGCGGGTAGGCGATGTGGCCCTGCACGCCGCGCACGATCAGCCGGCCCGACAGCGAGCCGCGGCGGCCGTTCTTGACCATGTCGCCCAGCACCTGCACCGACGTCGGCTCGCCGACGATGCACGCATCGAGCCGCTGCCCCTGCGCGCGCAGCCACTCCACCAGCCGGACGGTGCCGTCGTTGGCCGGGCCTTCCTCGTCGCTGGTCAGCAGGAAGGCGACCGACCCGTGGTGCGACGGATGCGCGGCGACGAAGCGCTCCACCGCCACCACCATCGCCGCCAGCGAACTCTTCATGTCGGCGGCGCCGCGGCCGTGCAGCCGGCCGTCGCGGTGCGTCGGCACGAAGGGGTCGCTGCGCCACTGCTCGAGCGGGCCGGTGGGCACGACGTCGGTGTGGCCGGCGAACGCGAGTGTCGGTGCGGCCGGGTCGCTGCCGCGGCGCAGCGCCCACAGGTTGGTGACGCGAAAGTCTGCCGGGCCGGCGACGAGCTCGTGGAACTCGAAGCGCAGCGGCGCGAGCCGTTCGCGGATGATGCGCTGGCAGCCGCCGTCGTCGGGCGTGACGGAGCGGCAGGCGATCAGCTGTTCGGCGAGGTAGAGCGTCGGATTCACGACAGCCCCTCGTCCGACGAGTACGTCGGACGGTCCCCCGGGGGGACGCGGGCCGGCTTGGGAGCGGCCCGGCGCTCGGCCCACGCACAAGCAGCCATCAGAACGGGCGCAGACCGCCGGACATCGTGCTGCCGTCCTCCGGCCGCACGTCCAGCGTGATCTCGGTGAAGGTGGGCTGGTCGTCCGGCTCCTCCTTCTTCTGCTGCACGCGCGAGACCGGTGCCATGTCGTTCTGCAGCCGCCACATCAGGTTGGTGGGCGAGTCGGCGTAGGCCAGGCCTTCGTCGCGCGTGATCATGTTCGTGGTGATCAGCCGCGCCAGGTCCTGCTCGAAGGTCTGCGAGCCCTCGGCCAGCGACTTCTCCATCGCCTCCTTCACGCCGTTCAGGTCGCCCTGTTCGATCAGCTCCTGCACGAGCTTGGTGTTGAGCATCACCTCCACCGCCGGCACGCGGCCGCCGGCCACCGCGCGGATCAGGCGCTGCGAGATGATCGCCTTCAGGCCCGAGGCCAGGTCCGACAGCAGCGCGGGGCGCGCCTCGGGCGTGTAGAAGGAGAGGATGCGCCCCAGCGCGTGGTAGCTGTTGTTGGCGTGCAGCGTCGAGAGCACCAGGTGGCCGGACAGCGCGTAGGAGATCGCCGCGGTCATGGTCTCGCGGTCCCGGATCTCGCCGATCATGATGCAGTCCGGTGCCTGGCGCAGCGCGTTCTTCAGGCCGACCTGCAGGGTCTGCGTGTCGCGGCCCACCTCGCGCTGGTTGACCACCGACTTCTTGTTGGTGAACAGGAACTCGATCGGGTCCTCGATGGTGAGGATGTGCCCGGCCATCTGCTGGTTGCGCTGCTCGAGCATGGCCGCCAGCGTGGTGCTCTTGCCGGTGCCGGTGGCACCCACCATCAGGATCAGGCCGCGCTTCTCGAGGATCAGGTTGGTCAGCACCGAGGGCACGTTCAGGCTCTCGAGCGTCGGGATCACCACCGGGATGCAGCGGAACACCGCGGCGATCGTGCCGCGCTGCTTGAAGGCCGAGAGGCGGAAGCTGCCCACGCCCGGGATGCCGATGCCCATGTTGAGCTCGCCGGTCTCGTCGAGCTCCTCGAGCTGCGTCGGCGTCAGCAGTTCGGCCAGCAGCTGGCGCGGCTGGGCGTGCGTGAGCGGCTGGTCCGACAGCTGCAGCAGCTGGCCGCTGATCTTGATGAGGATCGGCGCGTTCGCCGACAGGTACACGTCCGACGCGTTCTTCTCCGCCATCAGGCGAAGCACGCGCTCCATGTTGCCGCCACCGCTCATGCCGTTCCTCCGCTTCGGCTGCGCCGCTCAGGCGCGCAGCAGCTCGTTGATGCTGGTCTTGGCGCGCGTCTGCGCGTCCACGCGCTTGACGATCACGGCGCAGTACAGGCTGTACTTGCCGTCGGCGCTGGGCAGGTTGCCGCTCACCACCACCGAGCCCGCCGGCACGCGGCCGTAGATCACCTCGCCGGTGGCGCGGTCGTAGATCTTGGTGCTCTGGCCGATGTAGACGCCCATCGAGATCACCGAGTTCTCCTCGACCACCACGCCCTCGACCACCTCGCTGCGAGCGCCGATGAAGCAGTTGTCCTCGATGATGGTCGGGCCGGCCTGCAGCGGCTCGAGCACGCCGCCGATGCCGACGCCGCCGGACAGGTGCACGTTCTTGCCGATCTGCGCGCAGGAGCCGACGGTGGCCCAGGTGTCGACCATCGTGCCCTCGCCGACGTAGGCGCCGATGTTCACGTAGCTCGGCATCAGCACCACGTTCTTCGCCAGGTACGAGCCGCGCCGGGCGACGGCCGGCGGCACGACGCGGATGCCGGCCTCGCGCATGGCCTCCTCGCTGACGTGCGAGAACTTGGTCTGCACCTTGTCGAAGAAGCTCAGGTCGCCGGCACGCATGATGTGGTTGTCGTTCAGGCGGAAGCTCAGCAGCACCGCCTTCTTGACCCACTGGTTTACGGTCCACTGGCCCACGCCCTGCCGCTCGGCGACGCGGATGCGGCCGGCGTTCAGCTCGTGGATCACCTGCTCGACCGCCTCGCGCACCTCGGGGCTGTTGATGGCGTTGATGGTCGCGCGGCTTTCCCAGGCGAGGTCGATGACGTTCTGCAGGTCTTGGCTCATGGTGTCAGCGGGGTGAGAGGAAGGAAGCGATGCGCCGGGCGGCCTCGAGGCATTCGTCGACGCCGGCGACCAGCGCCATGCGCACCCGCCCCGCGCCGGGATTGATGCCGCCGGATTCGCGCGCCAGCAGGCTGCCGGGCAGCACCGCCACATTGTATTGAGCCAGCAGGCGCAGCGCGAAGGCTACGTCGTCGCCGTCGGGCACGCGCGCCCAGAGGTAGAAGCCGGCGTCGGGCAGCGCGACATCCATCACGCGCGCCAGCAGCGGCGTGACCTCGGCGAACTTGCGGCGGTACAGATCGCGGTTGGCCACCACGTGCGCCTCGTCGCTCCAGGCGGCGATGCTGGCGGCCTGCACCACCGGGCTCATCGCGCTGCCGTGGTAGGTGCGGTAGAGCAGGAAGGGCTTGAGGATGGCCGCGTCGCCGGCCACGAAGCCCGAGCGCATGCCCGGCACGTTGGAGCGCTTCGAGAGGCTCGTCAGCGCCACCAGGCGCGGGAAGCCGGTGCGGCCGAGCGCCTGCGCGGCCTGCAGCGAGCCGAGCGGCGGCTCGTCGCGGAAGTAGATCTCCGAGTAACACTCGTCGCTGGCGATCACGAAGCCGTGCCGGTCCGACAGCGCGAACAGCCGCTCCCACTCGGCCAGCGGCATCACCGCGCCGGTCGGGTTGCCGGGCGAGCAGACGTACAGCAGCTGGGTGCGCGCCCAGGTTTCCTCGGGCACGCTGTCCCAGTCGGCCGCGAAGTTGCGTGCCGGGTCGCTGTTGACGAAGGCCGTCTGCGCCCCGGCGAGCAGGGCCGCGCCCTCGTAGATCTGGTAGAACGGGTTCGGGCACAGCACGGTGGCGCCCGGTCGGCTCGGGTCGATCACCGTCTGGGCCAGCGCGAACAGCGCCTCGCGCGAGCCGTTGACCGGCAGCACCTGCGTCGCCGGGTCGAGCGCGACGCCGTAGCGGCGCCCGATCCAGGCGGCGCAGGCCTCTCGCAGCGCCGGCTCGCCGGCCGTGGCCGGGTAGCGCGACAGGCCGTCGAGGTGGCCGCGGATCGCCTCCTCGATCAGCGCCGGCGTCGCATGGCGTGGTTCGCCGATGCCCAGCCCGATCGGCTTCAGGTCCGGGTTCGGCACGATCCCGCGGGTCAGCTCGCGCAGGCGCTCGAAGGGGTAGGGGTGCAGCCGGTCCAGCAGGGGATTCATCGCGCGGATTATCGGCGAGGCCCGCCGGCCATCACCCCGTACGGGGGGGACAGGTGGCAGGGCGCTGTGCTAGCTTTCGACCCCGCAACCGTTGGACGGGCCGCTGCGTAAGTGCGGCATCGAGAGTCAACCGAGGAGGTTCGAACATGGTCGTGAAGATGTCCCCCGCGCTGCAGGCAGCCGACTGGGCCAAGAAGGCCGGCGACTTCGACAAGCCGTACGGCATCGCCGAGGACCTGAAGAAGCTGGCCAAGCTGTTCGCCCAGCTGCCGCAGGACGCGCTGGAGCTGGACGGCCTGGCCGACGAGAAGGCCGCCGACGCCGCCGAGCAGGTGCTCAAGGGCGAAGTCGCGCGCGCCGCCAAGGCGATCGCCGACCTGACGCGCTCGCTCGCGACGACGGCCCGGAAGTGCGAGGCCGAGCTGAAGAAGAACCCGAAGGCGCCCAAGCCGGCCGTGCTGGCCGCCGCCCAGATCGCCGCTGGCGCCCAGCAGCTGGCCAACGACGTCGATGCCGCGCTGGCGCAGGCGCTGGCGGCCCTGAAGTCGGCGCGTGCGCGCCTGGCGGCCGACGCCAAGAAGGAGCAGGCTGCCGCCGACAAGGCCAAGAAGGAGGAGGCCAAGTCCGCCAAGGGCGAGGAGGACGAGGACGCCGACGCGATCGCGGAACACAAGGACGAGAAGAAGTTCCGCGACAAGGTCAAGAGCCAGCTGCTGTCCTGGTTCAAGAAGGTCAAGGCCGAGGGCGCACCGCGCGCCAAGTTCACCGTCGTCGTGCTGGGCAAGACCTGGGGCGTGTACCTCAACAAGTCGGCCGGCGAGTCCGAGAAGAAGATCGCCAAGCGCCTGTCCGGCCTGGACAGCGGCTTCAAGCACTGCAAGGGCGAGATGTACTACGACCCCAAGTCCAAGGTCTGGGTGTTCGAGGGCCCGAACATCCCGCTCGGACGGGCCAACGCGACCTCGATGTCGCTGGCGCTCAAGCCCATCATCGGCTACGCGCCGCGCCTGCGCCTGCAGAAGCCGGGCGAGGTGGGCGAGGACAGCGAAGGGGCGGATGCCGATCCGGACGAGGGCCAGGACCAGGCCCAGGCCGTGGCCGGGCCGCCCGCCAAGGAGCCCAAGGGCGTCGAGCCGCTGAAGGCCTTCACGGCCCGGCTCGAGGCGCTCAAGCCGCGCATCCTGTCGGCCGCGAACGCCGACAAGGTCAAGCCGCTGATCGCGCAGGCTGGCGAGCTGGCGCGCAAGGGGCAGGTCGACAAGGCGCAGGCCCTGCTCGGCCAGGTCGAGGACCTGCTGACCGGCACCCCGCCCAAGGCGCCTCCGCAGCCGACCGTCGCGCCGGCCGGGCCGCCGGCCGACAAGCTCGCCAAGGTGCGCCAGGAGTGGGCCGCGGCGCGCAGCGAGGCGGTGCGCGGCATCGAGCAGCTGGCCCGCGCCATCGAGCAGGAGTACCGCGACGAGGTCGACCAGCGTGCCCAGGTGGCCGAGGCGACCAAGCGCCTGCGCGCGCTGGCCGGCCAGCTCAAGGACGACCTGGAGAAGCAGCTCGACCTGGTCATCAAGGCCGCCGACGCGGCGGCGCGCAGCAACCAGCTGCGCGCGGCCAAGACACGCCTGACCGAGGTGCTGCGGGTGGTGGCGACCGACCCGCTGATGAAGGAGCTCGACGGCAACGAGCTGATGCCCCAGCTGCGCGTCGTCAAGCCGATGCAGGACAAGCTGCGCGAGATCGCCGCGGTGCTCGGCTGAGCCCGGGAGGGCGCCGGCCGCGGGCCGGCGCCTACAGCAGTCCGGCCTGCGGCGCGTGGGCCGGCAGCGTGACCACGGGCTGCGGCTTCCAGCCCTTCTTGCGGTGTTCGGCCACCACGTTGGTGTAGATGCCGCCGCGCACGTACCACTTCGCGGTGATGCGGACGAAACGTGGCCGGGTGGCCTTCACGAGGTCGTCGAGGATGGTGTTGGTCACCTTCTCGTGGAACGCGCCCTCGTTGCGGTAGCTCCAGAAGTACATCTTCAGGCTCTTGAGCTCGACGCACAGTTCGTCCGCGATCATGTCGATCGTGAAGTGCGCGAAGTCCGGCTGCCCGGTCAGCGGGCAGTGGCAGGTGAACTCCGGCACCTGGAACTGGATGACGTAGTCGCGCTCGGGCGCCGGGTTCGGGAAGACGTGCAGTTCCTTGCTCGGCGCGCTGGGCGGGTTGGGCGGCATCGGGCGCTGCTTGGGCGCGGTCTCGGGGGTCTTGCGGCGAGCCATGGCGGTCACGTCTGGAGAGGGTTTCGAAAGGGCCGCGATGCTATCATCCCGCCCCGAAGAGGACCCGCGACAACGCGGGTTTTCTCATATGAATCAAGGACTTGGGCCATGACCCCCGGTCCACCCGCCGCTCTCCCATGCGCCTGAACTCGATCAAGCTGTCCGGCTTCAAGTCGTTTGCCGAGCCGACTCATTTCCAGCTGCCGGGGCAACTCGTCGGCGTGGTCGGGCCCAACGGCTGCGGCAAGTCCAACATCATGGACGCGGTGCGCTGGGTGCTGGGCGAGAGCAAGGCCAGCGAGCTGCGCGGCGAGTCCATGCAGGACGTCATCTTCAACGGCTCGGGCAACCGCAAGCCGGCCAGCCGGTCGAGCGTCGAGCTGATCTTCGACAACAGCGACGCGCGCGCCGGCGGGCAGTGGAACCAGTTCACCGAGATCGCGGTGAAGCGCGTGCTGACGCGCGACGGCACCAGCAGCTACTACATCAACAACCAGCCGGTGCGCCGGCGCGACGTGCAGGACGTGTTCCTCGGCACCGGCCTGGGGCCGCGCGCCTACGCCATCATCGGCCAGGGCACGATCAGCCGCATCATCGAGTCCAAGCCCGAGGAGCTGCGCCTGTTCCTCGAGGAGGCCGCGGGCGTCTCGAAGTACAAGGAGCGCCGCCGCGAGACCGAGAACCGGCTCAAGGACACGCGCGAGAACCTGACGCGCGTGGAAGACATCCTGCGCGAGCTCAACGCCAACCTCGACAAGCTCGAGAAGCAGGCCGAGGTGGCCGCGCAGTACCGCGCGCTGCAGCAAAGCGGCGAGCTGAAGCTGCACCAGCTGTGGTTCCTGAAGCATCGCGACGCCGCGGCCGAGGAGGAGCGCGTCAAGAAGGCGGTGCTCGAGGCGACCAACGCGCTCGAGGCGCGCCTGGCCGAGCTGCGCCACGGCGAGGCCGAGCTGGAGACGATCCGCCAGGCGCATTACGCCGCGAGCGACCAGCTGCACGACGCGCAGGGCCTGCTCGCCGAGGCCGCGCTCGAGGTCAGCCGGCTGGAGGAGCGCATCCGCTACGTGGTCGAGGGCCGCGCGCGGGTCGAGGCGCGCCTGGCCGAGCTGGCCGCCAGCAGCACGCAATGGGACGAGCGCGCAGCGCAGGCCGAGGCCGAGCTGGGCCAGATCGCCGAGCAGATCGCCGCCGCCGACGAGCAGGCCGAGCTGCTGGCCGCGCAGGCCGAGGAGCAGGCCGGCACGCTGCCGACGCTGGAGGACGCGCTGCGCGCCGCGCAGGGCCGCAGCAACGAGCAGCGCAACCTGGTGGCCCAGGTGCAGCAGCAGATCCAGCTGCTGGCCGCCGAGAGCCGCAACCTCGACGAGCAGCGCCGCCAGTTCACGACCCGGCGCGAGCGCCTGACCGGTGAACGCGGACAGCTCGCCGCGCCCGATGCGCAGCGCCTGGCCGAGCTGAAGGAGCGCCACGATGCCGCGCAGCAGGCGCAGGAGCTGGCCGATGCGCGGCTGCACGAACTGCAGGAGCAGGTGCCCGCGCTGGACGAGGCGCGCCGTGCCCAGCAGGCCGCGGTCAACACCGAGGCGGGCAAGCAGGCCGACCTGTCGGCGCGCCTGGAGGCGCTGCGGGCGCTGCAGGAGAAGGTGCGCACCGAGGGCAAGCTCAAGCCCTGGCTGGCACGGCACGGGCTCGATGGCCTGCCGGGCCTGTGGACCAAGGTCCACATCGAGCCGGGCTGGGAAACCGCGCTCGAGGCCGCGCTGCGCGAGCGGCTCAACGCGCTCGAGGTCGGCCGGGTCGAGACGGTGCGTGCGTTCGCCGCCGATGCGCCGCCGGCCAAGCTGGCGTTCTACACGCCGCCGAATGCCGCGATCAGCAACACGCACCAGACGCTGCCGCGCCTGTCCGACCTGCTGCGCCTGGGCGATGCCGGGCTGAAGGCGCTGCTGAACGACTGGCTCGAGGGTGTCTACACCGCCGCCAGCCTGGACGAGGCGCTCGCGCAGCGCGACAAGCTGACGCACGGCGAGGTGATCACCACCCGCGAAGGCCACCAGGTGAGCCAATTCGCCGTGGCCTTCTACGCCCCGGATTCCGAGCAGGCCGGCATGCTGGCGCGTGCCCAGGAAATCGAGAACCTGGAGCGCCAGCAGCGCGCCCAGTCGCTCATCGCCGAGGAGGCGCGCAGCGCGCTGGTGCGCGCCGAGGCCGCCTACACCGAAGCCTCGCAGCGGCTCGTCGCGGCGCGCCGCGAGGCCACCGAGGCGCAGACCCGCGCGCACCAGCTGCACGTCGAGCTGCTGCGCCTGACGCAGCAGGCCGAGCAGACCGGCGCACGGCGCGCCCAGCTCGACGAGGAGCTGGCCGAGATCGATGCCCAGCTCGAGGAGCTCGACGAGCGCCGCACCACCGGCGAAGCGCGCTTCGAGGAGCTCGACATGCAGCTGGCGACGACACAGGAGCGCCATGCCGAGCTCGACGAGGCGGTGATCGCCGCGGAGCGCCGCCTGGCGGAGGCCCGCGAGCAGGGCCGTGCGCTCGAGCGCCAGGCGCAGGAGGCGCAGTTCCAGTCGCGCTCGCTGGCCGCGCGGCGCGGCGAGCTGCAGCGCGGCATCGAGACGGCGCGCCAGCAGGCCGAGGCGAACCGCCAGTCGGCCGCGCAGCTGCACGACGAGCTGGCGCAGCTCACCGACGCCGCCGCCCAGGCCGGCCTGCAGACCGCCTTGGCGCTCAAGCTCGAGCGCGAGGCGGCGCTGGGCGCCAAGCGCAGCGAGTACGACGACCTGACGCTGCGTCTGAAGCGCGCCGACGAGCAGCGCCTGCAGCACGAGCAGAGCCTCGCGCCGCTGCGCGAGCGCATCACCAAGCTGCAGCTCGAGGAGCAGGCGGCGCAGCTCGGCGGTGCGCAGTACCTCGAGCAGCTGAGCGCTGCACAGGTCGACCTAGCCGTGCTCGGCCAGTCGATCGAGGCGGACGGCGTCAAGCTCTACGGCCTGCAGGGCGAGATCGACCGCATCAACCGCGAAATCAACGCGCTCGGCGCGGTGAACCTCGCCGCGCTCGACGAGCTGACCGCGGCGCGCGAGCGCAAGACCTTCCTGGACGCGCAGAACGCCGACCTGACCGAGGCCATCACCACGCTGGAGGACGCGATCCGCAAGATCGACCTCGAGACGCGCGAGCTGCTGGGCACGACCTTCGCGCAGGTCAACGAACATTTCGGGCGCATGTTCCCGGTGCTGTTCGGCGGCGGCCAGGCGAAGCTGGTGATGACCGGCGACGAGATCCTCGACGCCGGCGTGCAGGTGATGGCCCAGCCGCCGGGCAAGAAGAACAGCACCATCCACCTGCTGTCGGGCGGCGAGAAGGCGCTCACCGCGATCGCGCTGGTGTTCGCGATCTTCCAGCTCAACCCGGCGCCGTTCTGCCTGCTCGACGAGGTCGACGCGCCGCTGGACGACGCCAACACCGAGCGCTACGCCAAGCTGGTGAAGGAGATGGCCGCGGGCACGCAGTTCCTGTTCATCTCGCACAACAAGATCGCGATGGAGATGGCCGAGCAGCTGATCGGCGTGACGATGCAGGAGCAGGGTGTCTCGCGCATCGTCGCGGTCGACATCGAGGCGGCGGTCGGCATGGCCGAAGCCGCCTGACGGGGCGGTGCCGATGAGCCTGAGCCTGGCGCTGGCCTTGTTCGGCGCGGCGGTCTTGGCGGCGCTGGCGGGGCACTCGTACTGGCAGACGCGCCGGCGCGAGGCGCGCCGCGTGGTGGTGGCGCCGCCGGCCGAGCCGCGCGAGCCGGTGCTGCGCGAGCCCGGCTTCGACACGCCGGCCGACCCGGCGCCCGACGAATCCGACCAACCCGTCGCCGAGCCGCCGCGCACGCCGCGTCGCAACGTGCCGAGGATCGACGCGTTGATCGATGCCGTGGCGACGCTCTCGGTCGAGGTGCAGATCAGCGGCGACATGGCGCTCATGCACCTGCCGCCCACGCGCCGCGCCGGCAGCAAGCCCTTCTTCATCGAGGGCCTGAACGTGCAGACGCGCGAGTGGGAGCCGCCGGCGGCCGGGCAGCGCTACGTCGAGTTCCAGGCCGGCGTGCAGCTGGCCAACCGCGGCGGCGCGCTGAACGAGATCGAGTACTCCGAGTTCGTGCAGAAGGTGCAGGCCTTCGCCGAGGGCATCGGCGCGCTGCCCGATTTCCCCGACATGCTCGAGGTGGTGGCCCGCGCCCGCGAGCTCGACACCTTCGCGAGCGAGCACGACGCGCAGCTCGCGGTGCACCTGCGCTCGCGCTCGGTGGCCTGGAGCGTGGGCTACATCCAGCAGCATGCGGCGCGGCACGGCTTCGTGCCGGGCATGGTGCCCGGGCGTCTGGTGCTGCCCGGCGCCGAGGAGGGCGCCCCGCCGGTGCTGACGCTGGCCTTCGATTCGCAGGCCGCCTTGTCGGACGATCCGAACCAGGCCGCGCTGCGCGACGTGACGCTGGCCTTCGACGTGCCGCAGACCGACCCGCTCGCCGAGCCCTTCATCACCTGGCAGGCGAGCGCGCAGGCGCTCTCGCTGGGCATGGACGCGGCCATCGTCGACGACAACGGCGCGCCGCTGTCGGCCGAGAGCTTCGGCAGCATCGGCGCCGAGCTGAAGCGCCTGTACGACGAGCTGGCGGCGCGCGACCTGGCGGCCGGCTCGGCTGCGGCGCGGCGGCTGTTCAGCTGAGCCGCGCGCCTCAGTTCAGGTTCAGACCGCCGACGACGCCCGGGTTCTCCTCGAAGGGCGGGTTGGGCCCGCGCCCGAGTTCGCCGTCGCCGTTCCATCCCCACGTGAGCACGCTGCCGTCGCTGCGCTGCGCGAGCAGGTGCGAGAGCCCGCCGCCGCGTGCGATGCCGACGGCCACCACGTTGCTCGCCTGCGCGCGCCGCCAGGTGGCCGAGAAGCCCGGCGTGAGCGCGCCGATGCCGAGCTCGCCGACCTCGTTGATGCCGACGGTGAACAAGGCGCCGTCGTTGCGCACCGCGGCGGAGTTGTCGCTGCCGGCGGCGATCGCGACGATGCCGCTCGTCAGCAGCGTCGCCGTCGGCACGAGGCGCGCGGTGTCGCTGCCGTCGCCGAGCTTGCCGTTCAGGTTCGAGCCCCAGGCCCAGACGCTGCCGTCGCTGCGCAGCGCGAGCGAGTGGCGCGTGCCGACCGCGATCGCGACGACGTTCGCGAGGCCGCTCACCGCCACCGGCGTGTTGCGCGCCGTGCGCGAGCCGTCGCCGAGCTGGCCGTCGTCGTTCGCGCCCCAGGCGCGCACGCTGCCGTCGGCCAGCAGCGCGAGCGAGTGGTTGCCGCCGCAGGCCACGGCCGTCGCGCTCGTGATGCCGCTGACGGCCACGCCGCGCAGGCGGTCGGTGTTGCTGCCGTCGCCGAGCTGGCCGTCGGCATTGGTGCCCATCGCACGCACCTCGCCGCCGGCGCGCAGCACCAGCGAATGCAGGGTGCCGGCGCAGATGCCCACCGCATCGGCGAAGGCGCGTGGCGTGCCGGCGTCGATCCAGGTCGATTCGGCCGGGCTTGCCTGCGTCTGGTTGTTGCCGTTGCCGATCTGCCCGAAGCCGTTGTAGCCCCAGCCGGCCACCGAGCCGTCGCCGCGAAGTGCCAGTGCATGGGCGCTGCCGGCGGCCAGCGCCACCACGCCGGAGAGCGCCGGGCCGGCGCCCGGCAGGCTGCGCGACTGGTCGCCCGCGCCGGTGCCGAGCTGCCCGGTGCCATCGGCGCCCCAGGCGCGCAGCGTGCCGTCTGCCAGCGCGACGATGCTGAAGCCGCCGCCGGCCGCCAGCCGGGCCGGGGCGATCGTGCCCGGCACGGTGACCGTGAGCAGCGCGCCGGCGCTGAACACGCTGCCAGCGGTGTTCGACGCCCGGCAGCGGTAGCGGCTGCCGTCGTCCGCGGCCTGCGTGGCGGGCGTGGTGTAGGACGCGTTGGTCGCGCCGGGGATGTCGGTCCAGTTCGTGGCGTCGTTCGAGCGCTGCCACTGGTAGGCGGGCGCCGTGCCGCTGGCCGTGCAGGAGAAGGTGGCGGTCGCGCCCTGCGCGACGCTCGTGTCCTGCGGCTGCGTGGTGATGGCCGGGGCCACCGCGACGGCGTTCACGCGCAGCGTCGCGGCGCTGCTGGTCGTGCTGCCGTCCGGGTTCGTGATGACCACGCGGTAGCGGTCGCCGTCGTCCGCGGCGACGCTGGTGGCGCCGGTGGTGTAGGAGCGCGCCGTGGCGCCGGCGATGTCGTCCCAGTTCGCGCCGCCGTCGTCGGAGCGCTGCCACTGGTAGGTGAAGGGCGGCGTGCCGAGCGCGGTGACGCTGAAGGTCGCCGTGTCGGGCTCGCTCACCGAGGCCGAGGCCGGCTGCTGCGTGATCGAGGGCGGCAGCAGGCCCACCACCGCCCAGGAGAAGGACGTGACCGGCGCGCTGATGCTGCCGGCATTCACGCTGGCGCCGGACAGTGCCTGCCAGGCCCCGTTCGCGTCGGTCTTGAAGAGCGTCGGCGTGCGCCCGGCCGGCAGCGCGGCCGGATCGAAGGGCACGGTCATCGTGGCGGGCAGCGCGAAGTTCGTGCCGTGCGGTGTGAAGGCGAACACCGCGCCCAGGGTGACCAGACCGCCCGGCAGCGCCGGGGCGCCGCTGGCGGACTGCGCGACGGCCACCGCGGTGGGCTGGGCCAGCGCGCCGGCCGGCACCACCACCTGTGCGCCGGCCGGGCCGCTCACGGTGCCGCCGGCCGCACCGACCACCGGCGGCGGCGCCGCGTCGCCGCCACCGCCGCAACCGGTGATCAGCGCGGCACCCAGCAGCGCCGCGAGCACGCCGACAAACCTCTTCATGGCCGTTCTCCCCTCAGTTCAGGTTCACGCCGGCGGCCTGCACCGGGCGGTCACGCGGCAGCCGTGTGCCGTCGCCGAGCTGGCCGCGGGTGTTGCGGCCCCAGGCCCAGACGTTGCCGGCGCCGTCCATGGCCAGCGAGTGGTTGGCACCGGCGCCGATCGACACGATGCCGGCCGGCAGCGGTGCGCCCACCTGCGCCGGCGTCGTGCCGTTCAGGTTGCTGCCGATGCCGAGCTGCCCGTCGGCGTTGTTGCCCCAGGCGTACACGCGGCCGTCGGCGAGCAGCGCGAGCGAGTGCGTGCCGCCGGCGGCCACCGCCACGGCGATGCCCGGTAGCGTGACGCGCTGCGGGGCGAGCCGGGCCGTGGTGCTGCCGTCGCCGAGCTGGCCTTCGGTGTTGCGGCCCCAGGCCCAGACGGTGCCGTCGTTGCTCAGCGCTAGCGTGTGCAGCGCGCCGGGGGCCAGTGCGATGGCGTTGGAGAGGCCGGCAAGCGGTGTGGGAACCAGGCGCGCCTGCAGCGTGCCGTCGCCGAGCTGGCCCGCGGTGTTGCAGCCCCAGCTCCACACCGAGCCGTCGGCCCGCAGCGCGTGCGAGTGGTCCAGGCCGGCGGCCACGCGCACCGCGCCGAACAGGTTGCTCGTGACCGGCTGCAGGCGCTGCGTGTTGCTGCCGTCGCCGAGCTGGCCGCAGTTGTTGGCACCCCAGGCGCGCACCTGCCCGCCGGCCGCCGCCACCGCGAGCGACTGGCCGCGCCCGGCGGCCACGCTGCGGGTGAGCGGCAAGGCAGCGATGGTGCCGGGCACGGCCACGTTGGCCGTGTTGCCGCTGCCGAGCCGGCCGTTGGCGCCGAAGCCCCAGGCGCGCAGGCTGCCGTCGCTGCGCAGCGCGATGCTGTGCAGCTGGCCCACGCCGAGCAGCGCCGCGTCGGCGATGCCCGTGGCGAACACCGGGCCGGCCGGGTCGGCGACGCTGCCGTTGCCCAGTTCGCCGGAGGTGTTGGCACCCCAGCCGGCCACCCGCCCGTCGGCGGCCAGGGCCAGGCTGTGCTCGTTGCCGCCGAACACCCGCTGCAGCGCGACGCCGGCCCCCGGGCTGACGGTGAGCGTGGCCGTGCCGCTCAGCAGGCTGCCGGCGTTGTTGCTGACGAGCACGCGCACGCGCGCGCCGTCGTCGGCCGGTGCGACGTTGGAGAGCGTGTAGGTCGCGCTGGTCTCGCCCGGCACGGCCTGGAAGGGCGCGCCGCCGTCGCTGCGCTGCCACTGGTACTGCAGGCCGCCGCCATTGGCCAGCACGACGAACTGGGCCGAGCGGCCGGCCACGGTGCCCAGGTCGTCGGGCTGGTCGTAGATGGACGGCGCCGTCTGGGCCGGGATCACCGACAGCCGGGCCGGGTTGCTGCAGGCGCTGCCGGCGGCATTGCCCGCGCACAACGCGAAGCGCGCGCCGTCGTCGGCCAGCTGGGTGTTTGGCAGTGCGTAGGTGACGCCGGTGCCGCCGAGGGTGTTGGTCCACTGCGCCGGGTCGGCGGGACAGGTCTGGTTGGCGTTGCAGCGCTTCCACTGCAGCATCTGCGCGACCGAGGAGGTCGAGGCCGCGCTGAACACCGCGGTCTGCCCGGCTTCCACCTGCAGGTCCAGCGGCTGGGTCACGATGGCCGGTGGCAGCGCCAGCACGTGCAGGGTGGCCGGCACGGTGGTCAGCGGCGTGCCGCTGCGCGTGCTGATGCGCAGCGAGTAACGCGCGCCGTCGTCGCCCACAGCCACCGGGTTGATCAGGATCGTCTTGTCGATCTCCCCGGCCACCGGCGCGCCGTCGCGCAGCCACTGGTACTGCGGCGGGTCGTCCGCGCGCGAACTGAGCGCTTCGCCGAAGAAGAAGCACCAGCCGCCCTCGACGACGCTGCAGTCGCCCGGACTGGAGAGCAGGCTCAGCGTGGCCGGACGCGGCGGGCCGGCGCCGGGAGCGAGGTAGACCAGGCCCACGCCGTTCGAGAAGCTGGTCAGGGCCGCGCGGGCGGTGTTGCCGATGCGCTCGGTGGCCAGCGCCGTCCAGGCGTCGCGCGCCGCGTTGGTCTTGAGCAGCTTCACCGTCGCACCGGCCGGGGCCTGCGCCGGATCCAGCTCGAGCGTCAGCGTGACCGGCACACTGAAGCTGGTGCCGTGCGGCAGCAGCGCGATGGTCGGGCCGGCCACCGGCAGCCCGGTCGGCAGGGGCGGGGCGCCGGCGTCGTCCAGCGCGATGGTCAGCGCTGTGTCGGCGGCGAGCGCATCGGGCGGGATGGTCAGCGTCACGCCGCCCGGGCCGACGATGGTGCCGCCGGCCGCGCCGACGGTCTGTGTCACCGCCGTGGTCGGGGGGGCCGCTCCGCCGCCGCCGCCGCCGCAGGCGGCCAGCGCCAGCCCGGCGAGCAGCGCGAGCAGGGCCCGGATCGATCGAGTCGTGTGCATTGCCGCCTCCCCAGGGTCAAGCCGTTCCATCGCGGCAGATGCTCGGCACGCGGCACCGACCGATCGCCGACGGATCGGCTCGGAGCGCACCTCGTTCGTGGGGGGCGGGGAGCGGCGGCCCGGCCGGGCCGCCGACAGGGCTCGGGCGCTCAGGCGCCGAGTGCGACCCGGCGCGCCAGGCGCGCCCGCGCCGGCGCGGCCCAGGCGGCGTCCTGCCCGGGCAGGAAGTCCGCGCTGGGGCCGGCGGGGGCAGCCAGCGCGTCGACCCAGATGCGCTGGCGGTCGATGCCCAGCACGCCGCCGGACAGGCGCAACGCGTCGCCGCAGCGCAGCAGCTGGCGCAGCCGGCGCAGCGCGGCCTCGAAGGCACCGAGTGCGAGGTCGCCCTCGGCGTCGGGCCAGAGCAGGTCGGCCAGGTGCGCGGCCGGCGCCTCGCCGCCATGGGCGATCAGCGCCTGCAGCAGGTCGAGCGGGCGCTTCTGCTGCTTGCCCTGCGACGGCAGCGGTTCGCCATCGACCTCGACCGCGAAGCGCCCCAGCGTGTGCACCCGCACCGGCCAGGGCCAGGCGGCGCCGGCCTGCGCAGGCGGCGCGAGGCGCAGCGTGCGCACCAGGCGGCGCGCCGCCACGGGTTCGATGCCGGCGTCCAGCGCGAGCGCGAGCAGCCGGGCGAGGGTCGCGGGGGCGCCGCCCGGCGGGGCCCACAGCGCGTGGCTGCGCACGGTGGCGAGCGCGCGGGCCAGGCGGTGCCGCGCGCCGTCGTGGTCGCCCAGCTCGAGCACGGTGCCGGCATCCAGCAGCAGCACGTGCAACTGGGTCAGCGTGTTGCCGGTGGCCTCGGCGATGGCGGCCAGCGCGTCGCGTTCGGCACGCAGGGCGTCGGCGTTGCCGAGCTGCTGCAGCGCGTGGGCGCGCACCGCGCGCGACATCGCCAGCGGCGCCGGGCCCATGGCCTGCGCGGCATCGATCGCCAGCCGCGCCGCCGCTTCGGCCGGGGCCGCCTCGCCGCCGCACAGCAGCAGCCAGCCGCGCACCGTGAAGTGATGCCAGGCCTCCATGCGCCGGCTGGCGTCGGCGTGCGCCGCCACCTCGTCGAGCCAGCGGCCTGCGCCGACCCGGTCGCCCGCCAGCGCGGCGAAACAGGCGCCGTGCAGGCGCAGGTGCTGGTCGAGCAGGCTGATGCCGCTGGCCGCGGCGTCGGCCAGCGCCTCGCGGGTGGCGCGCAGCCCGCCGTCCCAGTCGCCGTCGGCCCAGGCGGCGTACTGGCGCAGCAGACCCCAGAGCAGCTTGGCGTACGGCGCCACGCCGGGCCGGGCCAGCTCGGCACGGGCCAGCGCCGGCAGCGCCGCGAGGTCGAGGTACCGGCCCTGGTACCAGGCGTTCTTGGCCAGCAGCATGGCGGCGCGCAGCTTCAGGGTCGGGTCCACCGGTTCGTGCAGCAGCGCCTGCACGCGTGCCTGCCAGGCCGGGCGGGCAGGGTGGTTCGGCTCGCGCAGGAACAGCGCACTCCACACTGCCACGGCGGCGGCGGCGCGCTGCTCGGCCGGCGCGTCGTGGTCGTCGGCCCGCACGCCCAGCGCCTGGAGCGCCGCGACACGTGCCGCCAGCGGCCGGGTGTCGTCGAAGGACTGGAAGTGGCTCGCGATGGCGAGCGTCTGGCACGCGACCTGCAATGCGCGCTCGGACGGCGTGGCCCGTTCGAGCGCGGCGTCGGCATGTCCGCGTGCCGCCGATGGGTCGCGTACCAGCTCGGCCTGGGCCAGGCGCCAGCACAACTCGGCGCTGCGCTGCGGCGCGGGCACGGCCAGCGCCGCCTCGCGCAGGCCGGCGTGGCGGCAGCCCGCGAGCCACGCCGGCGCGAGCCGGCACAGCAGCGCGTCCACCGCGGGCCAGGCCGAGGCGTCGGCCTGCGCCGCCCGCTGCCGCAGGCCGAGTGCGGCCTCGGCGTCGCCGCGCGCCTCGAGCCGCTCGGCACAATCGGCCAGGCGCGTGGCGAGTTCGCCGGCCGGCAGGCGTTCGCGCAGGCGCGCACGCAGGAAGTCGGCCAGCAGGTCGTGCAGTCGCCAGCGCGGCGGCTCGGTGCCGCAGCGGTCGAGCAGCAACGCGCGGTCGGCCAGCCGGTCCAGCCGCACCGCATCGGCGTCCTGCGCCGTGATCTCGGGCAGCCAGGCGCAGGCCTCGAGGGCCGCCCGGGTGGGCTCGTCCAGGCTCGGCCAGAACTCGTGCTCCAGCAGATCGCGCAGGCGATCAACGCCGCGCCGCTGCGCCAGCAGGGCGACGGCGACCGGCCAGCCGCCGCTGCGTCGGTGCAGATCGAGCGCTTCGGCGTCGCTGCCGCCCGGCGCGAGCCAGGCGGCGGTCTCGTCGGGGTCGAACGCCAGCTCGGCGGGATCGAGTTCAACCAGCCGGCCGGCGCTCGCGGCGCGCGCCAGGGCCGCCGGAACCTCGTGCTGCGACAGCAGCAGGACATGCTGGCCCTGGCGCGCCTCGTCGACCACGGTGGTGACGAAACGCACCAGGGCAGCCTCGTCGGCCAGCGCCTGCAGGTCGTCGAACACCAGCACGCAGCGCGAGGGCAGGGCGGCGAACAGGGCACGCAGCCGGCTGCGCAGCAGATGGCCGGGTTGCGCCAGTTGCTCGCGGCTCGGGGCCGGCAGGGTGGCCGGGCTGTCCGTTCCGCGGGCGTGTGCCAGGGCGTCGCCGAGGTGGGCCAGCAGCGCGGCCGGGTCGGCATCGCTGCCGTCCAGGCGCAGCCACAGCGCCGCCGCGGCCCGCCCGGCGCAGGCGCCGGCCAGCGTGGTCTTGCCGCTGCCGGTGCAGGCGCCGATCCAGACCGCGCGGGTGTCGGGCCGGGCCAGCAGATCGTCGAGGCGCCGCAGCAGCCGCGGCCGCGTCAGCCGCCGCGCCAGGTCGGGCGGCACCACGTGGGCCGGGGCGGGGCGCGGCGCACCGGGGTCGATCTGGGTCATGCGGGGGGCCTCCGACTCGCGACGCTCCAAGCTTGCCCGCTGCCGCCCGCCCGGGCAATCCGCTGGACGAGGGAAGCCGGCATGGCATGCTTACGCGCGATGACCCCCGTTGCTTCCAACCCCGCGGCACGTGCCGCCGAACTGCGTTCGCAGCTGCAGCACCATGCGCACCGCTACTACGTGCTCGATGCGCCGGAGATTCCCGATGCCGAATACGACCGGCTGTTCCAGGAACTGCAGGCGATCGAGGCGGCGCACCCGCAGCTGCTGACGCCGGACTCGCCGACCCAGCGTGTGCTCGGCAAGGTGCTGCCCGGCCTGGTGCCGGTGCGGCATGCGGTGCCGATGCTCTCGATCCGCACCGAGACCGACACCACCGCCGCCGGCGCCGAGGCCTTCGACGCGCGCGTGCGGCGCGAGCTCGGGCTCGAGGCCGACGCGCCGCCGGTCGAGTACTGCGCCGAGCTCAAGTTCGACGGCCTGGCGATCAACCTGCGCTACGAACGTGGTGTGCTGGCGCAGGCCGCCACGCGCGGCGACGGCGAGACCGGCGAGGACGTCACCCAGAACATCCGCACCATCGGCCAGATCCCGCTGCGGCTGTTCGGCCGGAGCGACGAACTGCCCGAGCTGATCGAGATCCGCGGCGAGGTCTACATGCGGCGCGACGATTTCGAGCGCCTGAACGAGCGCCAGCGCGAGAAGGGCGAGAAGAGCTTCATCAACCCGCGCAACACCGCCGCCGGTGCGGTGCGCCAGCTCGACCCGGCGCAGGTGGCGGCCAAGAAGCTGAGCTTCTTCGCCTACGGCCTGGGCGACCTGCGCGGCTGGGCCCAGCCGGACACGCACAGCGCGACGCTCGACGCCATCGCCGCCTTCGGCGTGCCGGTCAACGGCGAGCGCGCGGTGGTGCACGGGGCCGAGGGCCTGGCGGCCTACCACCGGCGCATCGCGGCACGGCGCGACGCGCTGCCGTTCGACATCGACGGCGTGGTCTACAAGGTCAATCACATCGCGCTGCAGAAGCGGCTCGGCTTCGTGACGCGCGAGCCGCGCTGGGCGGTGGCGCACAAGTACCCGGCCCAGGAGCAGATGACGCGCCTGAACGACATCGAGATCCAGGTCGGCCGCACCGGCAAGCTCACGCCGGTGGCCAAGCTGGAGCCGGTGTTCGTGGGCGGCACGACGGTCAGCAACGCGACGCTGCACAACCTGTTCGAGCTGCGGCGCAAGAAGGTGCGGGTGGGCGACACGGTGATCGTGCGCCGCGCCGGCGACGTGATCCCGGAGGTCGTCGGCGTGGTGCCGACGGCGCGGCCGCACTACGTGCCGAACTTCCGCATGCCGCGCAGCTGCCCGGTGTGCGGCAGCACCGTCGTGCGCGAGCGCGGCGGCGTGGACCACCGCTGCAGCGGCGGCCTGTTCTGCGCCGCACAGCGCAAGCAGGCCCTGCTGCACTTCGCCGGCCGACGGGCGATGGACGTCGAGGGCCTGGGCGACAAGCTCGTCGACCAGCTGGTGGACGGCGGACTGATCCGCACCCTGCCCGAGCTCTACAAGCTCGGCGTCGCCAAGCTGGCGGCGCTGGACCGCATGGCCGAGAAGAGCGCGGCCAACCTGGTGGCCGCACTCGAGAAGAGCAAGCAGACGACGCTGGCGCGCTTCCTCTATGCGTTGGGCATCCGCCAGGTCGGTGAGGCCACGGCCAAGGACCTGGCGAAGCACTTCGGTTCGCTCGACCGCGTGATGGACGCGAGCGTCGAGCAGCTGCTCGAGGTGCCCGACGTCGGACCGATCGTCGCGACGAGCATCCGCACCTTCTTCGAGCAGCCGCACAACCGCGAGGTGGTGGAGCAGCTGCGCGCCGCCGGCGTGCGCTGGGACGAACACGACGGCACGGCCGACACCGCGCCGAAACCGCTGGCCGGCAAGACGCTGGTGCTGACCGGCACGCTGCCGAGCCTCGGCCGCGAGGAGGCCAAGGCGCTGATCGAGGCGGCCGGCGGCAAGGTGGCCGGCTCGGTGTCGAAGAAGACCCACTACGTGATCGCGGGCGAGGAGGCCGGCAGCAAGCTCGACAAGGCGCGCGAACTCGGCGTGCCGGTGCTCGACGAGGCCGGCCTGCGCGCGCTGCTGGCATGAACGCGGCCTGGCTCGAGCGCCTGCGCGCCAGGGCGGACCAGCCGCCGCTGCGCCCGCGGGTGCCGCTGCGGCTGGCGTCCGCGGTGATCGGCTCGGTCGAGCCGGGGCTCGGCGACCAGCTCGCGGCGGCCGGGCTGCCCGTGGCGGCGACCGGCGATGCCGTCGTGCTGCAGGGCGAGGCCGATGCCTCGCTGGCGCGCATCGCCCGCTGGCTGCACGAGCACGGCCTGGCCAGCCGCTGGCGCGACGAACTGCTGGCGGTGACCGACGACACGGGCCGGGTGCAGGCTGCGGTCGAGCGCGCCGCGGTGCGGCCGCTGGGCATCACCACCTTCGCCGTGCACCTGGTCGGGCGCGACCCGGCGGGCCGCTGGTGGCTGCAGCAGCGTGCGCTGGACAAGGCCACCGACCCGGGCCGCTGGGACACGCTGATGGGCGGCCTGGTGGCCGACCGCGAGAGCCTGCAGCAGACGCTCGAGCGCGAGACCTGGGAGGAGGCCGGCCTGCGCCTGGCCGATCTCGAGGAACTGCGCGAGCACGGCGCGCTGACGGTGCGCCGTCCGGTGGCCGAGGGCTACATGGTCGAGCGCATGGCGGTCTATTCGGCGCGTGTGCCGGCCCACCTGGTGCCCGAGAACCAGGACGGCGAGGTCGAGCGCTTCGAGTGCGTCGACGAGCCGACCCTGCGCGCCCGCCTGGCCGCCGATGCCTTCACGCTCGAGGCGGCGCTGGTGCTGCTGCGGGTCATGGGCGAGTGAGCTGGGCGCGCGCCCCGGCGTGCCTCACTCCCGCGGCCGGAAACTGATCTCGATGGTGGACGGCACGCGGCCGTCGGTGTCGCGCGGCAGGACCTCGGTCTTGTCGATCGCGCGCAGCACGGCCTCGTCCCAGGCCGGCACGCCACTGCTCTTGAGCAGCTTGCGGCCGATGATGGTGCCGTCCGGCGCGGCGCGCACCTCCACGGTGGCCAGCGGGTTGGCGTCGATCGAGTCGCTGAACACGATGTTGGGCAGGATGCGCGCCTTGATGCGCCCGGCATAGCTGGCCGACGGGCCGGCGGTGCGCTGCGCGGTGCCGGTCGAGGAGGGATCGCCGGTGGCGCCGGCCTGGCTCAGGATGCGCTTCATCTGCGCCTCGCGCAGCGCCTCGAGCCGCTCCTGTTCCTTGCGCTTCGCCTCGGCTTCCTTCTTCTTGCGCTCGGCCTCTTCCTTCTGCTGGCGCAGCTGCTCCTCCTTCTGGCGCTGCAGCTCCTCGCGCCTGGCCTCTTCCTCCTCCTTGCGCTTGCGTTCCTCTTCCTTCTTCGCCTTCTCGATGGCGATCTGCGCATCCTGCTGCGGCTTCTGCACCGGCTCGGGCTTGGGGGGCGGTGGCGGGGCCGGCTTGGGCTGCGGCGCCGGCTCGGGTTCGACCGGCCGCGGCGCGGCGATCTGCGGCACCGCGGCCCACAGCTCGGCCTCGACGCCGGCCGGGTTGCTCGAGCGCCAGCTGACCCCGAAGGCGATCGCGACGACCAGCAGCGCGTGCACCAGCAGCGCGAGCCCGAGCCCGCGGCCGATGCCGTCGGGGTTGCGCGGGATCAGCGCGTCGCGGGTCAGCGTGGAGACGTGCATGGGCTCAGCTGGAGCTGCTCTTGACCGCCAGCCCGACGCGCTGGATGCCGGCACGCTGCAGCGTGTCCATCACCTTGACCACGCTCTCGTACTTGATGCCCTTGTCGGCCGAGATCACCACCGGCGTGTCCGGGTTGCCGGACTGGGCCTGCCTGACGCGCGCGGCGAGGTTCTTGAAGTTCGCGCCGTCGATGTCCTTGCCGTCGAGCTTGAGCTTGACGCTCTCGTCGCCGGCGACGATCACTTCCACCACATGCTCCGGCCGCTGCTTGGCCTTGCCGACCGTCGGCAGGTCGATCACGCCGGTGGTGATCAGCGGCGCGGTGACCATGAAGATGATCAGCAGCACCAGCATGACGTCGATGAACGGCACCATGTTGATCTCGCTGATGGTGCGGCGGCGTCCGCCTCCGCGCGAAACGACAGCAGGCATCGGGCAGCCTTTCTAGCGGCTGTGCGCGAAGCCGCTGCTGACGGTGGCTGCGGCCGGCGCCGGGCCGGGCGCGCCGACGTTGCGCTGCAGGATGTTCGAGAACTCCTCGATGAAGGTCTCGAGCTGGATCGCGATGCGGTCGATGTCGCGCGCGAAGCGGTTGTAGGCGATCACCGCCGGGATGGCCGCGAACAGGCCGATCGCGGTGGCCACCAGCGCCTCGGCGATGCCCGGCGCCACGGTGGCCAGCGTCACCTGCTGCATGTTCGACAGGCCGACGAAGGCGTGCATGATCCCCCACACCGTGCCGAACAGGCCGACGTAGGGGCTGACCGAGCCGACCGAGGCCAGGAAGCTGAGGTTGGATTCCACCGCGTCGATCTCGCGCTGGAAGCTCGCGCGCATCGCGCGGCGCGCGCCATCGAGCAGCGCGCCGGCGTCGAGCACGCGCTTCTCGCGCAGCTTCAGGAACTCGCGCATGCCCGAGGCGAAGATGCGCTCCATCGGCGCGCCGCGGCCGTCGACGCTGCGTTTGCTCGCATCGGCATACAGCTCGTTGAGGTTGCGCCCGGCCCAGAAATCGCGCTCGAACTCGTCGTTCTCGCCGCGCACGCGGCGCAGGCCGAACAGCTTGCCGAAGATCACCGTCCAGCTCGCCAGCGAGGCCAGCAGCAGGCCGGCCATCACCAGCTGCACGACGAAGCTGGCCTGCGTGACGAGGGTGAAGATGGAGAAGTCCTGGTTCATGGCAACTTGGTGAGAAGCTCGGTCGGAATGCGCCGCATCTTGAAAGTTCCGGCATCGACGCAGCCGATGCGGATGCGGCCCTCGGCCAGCAGCGTGCGCTCGCCCGGCGCGCTGCGCCAGGCCTGCTGCACGAGGCTCATCGACACCCGGCCCACCTCCTGCGCCATCACGCTGACCTCGAGCAGGTCGTCCAGGCGCGCCGGGGCCAGGTAGCGCACCGCAGTATCGGCGACGATGAAGATCGTGCCTGTGTCGGTTCGCAAGCGCTCCTGCTCGAAGCCCAGCGAGCGCAGCCATTCGGTGCGGGCGCGCTCGAAGAACTTCAGGTAGTTGGCGTAGAACACGACGCCGCCGGCGTCGGTGTCCTCCCAGTAGACGCGCAGCGTGAAGCTGAAGGGGGGGGCGTGGATCTCGGGCAAGCCGCGATTATCGCTGCTGCACCCGCTGGTACACCGGGCCCCACAGCGGATGGCCGGCTTCGGACTTGGTCAGCGCGAACGCCGGGTCGGCGGCACGCGCGGCACGGAAGGCCGCCTCGCAGTCGGCCATGCGGCTGCTGGTGCAGAAGATGAACGCGAGCAGCTTGTGCGCCGCGGCCTTGTCGCGCGGCGAGGCGAGGCCGGCCTGCAAGGCCGTCTGCAGCTGCTTCTCGGCCTGCGGGTACTGCGCGTCGTCGTAGGCGCGCAGGCCGGCCAGCAAGGCCTTCTCGGCCGGCCGTTCGGCCACGTCCAGCAGCCCGAGCGTCGGCGCATTGACCGGCGGCTGGGCGCAGCCGGCGGCCAGCAGGGTGAACAGGGCGAAGGAGGCCGCGGCGACCGAGCGCAAGTTCATGATCCGAAGCGGTGCTTGAGCGTCACCGACTGGCCGGCGGTGACGGTGACCTGGGTGGTGAAGGCGGGGAAATCGGCGTTGCGGATCGTGATCTGGTGCCGGCCCTCGGGCAGCGTCAGCTCGTTGAGCGGCGGCGTGGTGCCCACCGGGGTGCCGTCGACCTCCACCTGGCCCCAGGGGCTGACGGCCACCTTCACGGTGCCGAGTGCCGGCGCTGCCGTTGCCGTCGCCGCCGGCCGGGCGTCACGCGCGCGGCGTTCGCGAGCCGAATCCCGCGCCGGGGCGGTGGCCGTCCGGGGGGCCGGCGCGGCCGCCGGCGGTGCGGCCGGTGCTGCCTCGGCCACCGGCGCGGGGGCCGGCGCCGGTTCGGGCGGCGGCGGCTCCGCCGGCACGGGCGCTGCGGCCTGCACGGCCGGCGTTGCTGCGGGCGGCAGTGGCGCCGGCGCCGTCACGGGCACCGCATTCGCCTCGGCCACGGCAGTCGCCGGGTCGATGCCGTGGTTCAGCGCCACGAAGGCCCACCAGGCGCCCGCCACCGCCAGCAGCGCGACGGCTGCGCCGGCCAGCGCCCAGGTGCGGCGCTGCTGCGCCATCGGCACCGGCTCGGCCGGGGCCGGCGCCTCGGCGCCCGCGTCGGCGTGTTCGTCGAGCCAGTGGCGCAGTTCGCGCGAGAAGGCGCGGGCCGAGCGGAAGCGCAGGTCCGGGTCCTTCTGCATCGCACGCTCGGCGATCTCGGCCAGACTGGTCGGCACGGCCGGGTTGACCTCGTCGGCGCGCGGCGGCTGGTGCTCCAGCACCGCCTGGGTGATCTCGGACAGCGTCGATCCGCGGAACGGCTTCTGGTCGGTCAGCAGCTCGTAGAACACGACGCCGAGCGAGAACACGTCGGCGCGCCGGTCCACCACCTCGTGGCGCGCCTGCTCGGGCGCCATGTAGTAGGGCGAGCCGGCGGCCACGTCGCCGGCGCCGTCGTGCTGGTGGGCGATGCGGGCGATGCCGAAATCGAGCACGCGCGGCTGGGTGCGGCCGACCATGAAGATGTTGGCCGGCTTGATGTCGCGGTGCACCACGCCCTTGGTGTGGGCGTAGGACAGCGCGTCGGCGACCCGCCGCACGATCAGCGCGGCCTGCGTGGCTGTCGGGCGCCAGCCCTCCTGGCGCAGCTGGCGCAGGTCGCGGCCCTTGAGCAGTTCCATCGCGATGTAGGCGCTCTGGTCGCTGACGCCGGCATCGAACACCGTGACGATGTGCGGGTGGCTCAGGCTGCCCGCGGCACGCGCCTCGTTCAGGAACAGCGCGTTGAAGGACTCGCGCTCCTCGGGCGAGATCTCCAGGTTCAGGGTCTTGATCGCGATCAGGCGCGACAGCAGCGGGTCGTGCGCCGCGTACACCGTGCCCAGGCCGCCGGCGCCGATGCGGTACTTGAGCGCATAGCGGCCGATGTGCCCGATGGTGGGCATGTCGCCCTCGCGCTTGGGCGGCGGGTTGGTCGAGAAGGTCGGGACCGGCCCGGCAGGCAGGTTGGCCTCCTGCTCGCCCCAGTTCACGAAGTCGGAGGCGGTCGGCGGCAGGGTGGGCGGGATCGGCTCGGCCGGCTCCGAATCGGCCGGCTCGGGCCGCGACGGGGGGCTCGAAAAGCTCACCCCGGCAGCTTAGTGCAGCGTCCGGGCCGCGATGCGTGAAAAAGACCCCGCAGGGCGCGCTTGTTAACCGTTGCTCACCAAGTTGCGGGGCGCTTGGCGGCGGCGCGACAGCCAGTCCTGCAGCCGCGCCAGCGCCTCCTGCAACTGCGGCAGCGCGCTGGCGTAGGACAGGCGCAGCCAGCGTTCGCTGCCGTGGCGGCCGAAATCGCGCCCCGGCGTCAGCGCCACCTGGGCACCGCGCATGGCCTCGAAGACGAAGTCCCAGCTGCTGGCGGCGTGCGCCGAACAGTCGGCCCAGGCGTAGAACGCGCCATCCGGCGCTACCGGGACGCTCAGCCCCATCGCATTCAGCGCCGGCACGACGAGATCTCGCCGGGCGCGGAACTCGCCGCGCCGGCGTTCGTATTCGGCGATCGATTCGGCCTCGAAGCAGGCCAGTGCGGCACGCTGCGCAATCGTCGAGGCGCAGATGAACAGGTTCTGGGCCAGCTTCTCGACCGCCGGCACGAGCGCGGCCGGCAGCACCAGCCAGCCGAGCCGCCAGCCGGTCATCGAGAAGTACTTCGAGAAGCTGTTCACCGAGATCACGTCCTCGCCGTGGGCGAGTGCGCTGTGGCCGTAGCGCTCGTCGTAGCTCAGGCCGAGGTAGATCTCGTCGACGATCGTGAATCCGCCACGCGCGCGTACCGCGCGCACGATGCGGCCCATCTCGTCGGGGTCGATCGAGGTGCCGGTCGGGTTGGACGGCGACGCGAGCAGCACGCCGCGCGTGCGATCGCCCCAGGCCGCCTCGACGCCGGCGGCATCGAGCTGGAAGCGCTGCGCCGGGCCGGCCGGCAGCAGCACGGCTCGCCCCTCGGCGGCGGCGACGAAATGCCGGTTGCAGGGGTAGCTCGGGTCGGGCAGCAGCACCTCGTCGTCGCGGTCGATCAGCGCCAGGCAGGCGAGCTGCAGCGCGGCCGAGGCACCGGCGGTGACGACGATGCGCGCGGGATCGATGGCGAGCCCGAAGCGCCGGCCGTACCATCCAGCGATGCGCTCGCGCAGCGACGGCAGCCCGGTGGCGTCGGTGTACTGCGTGCGGCCGTCGCGCAGCGCCCGTTCGGCAGCCTCGCGCACCAGCGGCGGCGCGGTGAAGTCGGGCTCGCCGATGTTCAGGAAGATCATGCGCCGGCCGCCGCGGGCCGGGTCGCACAGCGGCGACTGCGCCAGCTCGGTGGCCGCCTTGGCGCACTCCATCACGTAGAAGGGCTCGATGTGCTCGAGCCGGCCGGCGGTCCTCACCGCGGCGCCGCTCCACGGGCGCGCTGCACCTCGGCCGGGCGCAGCTCGGTGGCGGCCTTGTCGAGCACGCCGTTGACGTACTTGTGGCCGTCGGTGCCGCCGTAGCTCTTGGCCAGCTCGACCGCTTCGTTGATCGCCACCTTGTACGGCACGTCCAGGCAGTGCTGCATCTCGTAGACGCCGATCATCAGCACGCCGTGTTCGATCGGCGACAGCTCGGTGGTCTTGCGGTCGACATGCTTGGCGAGCACCGCGTCGATGCCGGCCGCCTCGGCGATGCAGCCGTGCAGCAGCGCGTCGAAGTGCGCCGCGTCGGCGCCGGCGAAGCCGTCCTGCTCGCGCATGTGGGCGTCGATCACGCCCGGCTCGGCGCCGCCGAGCAGCCACTGGTACAGGCCCTGCAGCGCGAACTCGCGCGAGCGCCGGCGCGCCGACGGCGGGCGCTTGCCCGCCGGGCGCGGCTTCTTCTTCGCAGGCGTCTCGGTCACGACAGGTCTTCCATCAGGCAGGCCATCTCGACCGCCACACGTGCCGCGTCGCGGCCCTTGTCCTCGGCGCGTGCCCAGGCCTGGGCCTCGTTCTCGACCGTCAGGATCGCGTTGGCGATCGGGATCTGGTGGTCCAGCGAGACGCGAGTGACGCCGGCGCCACTCTCGTTGGCCACCAGCTCGAAGTGGTAGGTCTCGCCGCGGATGATGCAGCCCAGCGCGATCAGCGCGTCGAAGTCGTCGCTGTCGGCCAGCGCCATCAGCGCCACCGGCACCTCCAGCGCCCCGGGCACGGTGACATGGCGGATGTGCTTCTCGGCCACGCCGAGTGCGCGCAGCTCGGCGAGGCAGGTCTGCGCCAGCTTGTCGGTGACGGGGGCATTGAAGCGCGCCTGGACGATGGCGATGCGCAGGTCCTGGCCGTCCAGATCGACTCCGGCGCCCTTGTCGGCGTCTTGCATGAAAGCTCCTAGGGCGAGACGAAACCGGTGACCTCGAGGCCGTAGCCGACCATGCTGGGCATGCGCCGCGGGCTGCCGAGCAGGCGCATCCTGGCCACGCCGAGGTCGCGCAGGATCTGCGCGCCGACGCCGTAGGTGCGCAGGTCCATCTGGCCGCGGGCCGGCGCGGCCGGCTCGGCGCGCGCCTCGGCCAGCTGCGGCAGCAGGGCGGCAACGTCCTCGCCGCAGTTCAGCAGCAGCGCCACGCCGCGCTCGCTGGCCTGCACCGCGGCCAACGCCTTGGGCAGCGGCCACGAATGGCCGCAGCGGCCGACATCGAGCAGGTCGAGCACCGACAGCGGCTCGTGCACGCGCACCAGCACCTCCTCGCCGGGCTGCCAGCGGCCCTTGGTCAGCGCCAGGTGCAGGCCACCGGTGCGGTCGCGGTAGGCGGCGCAGTCGAACTCGCCGTGCGCGGTGCTCATGCGGCGCTGCGAGACACGCTCGATCAGCGACTCGTTGCGGCTGCGGTATTCGATCAGGTCGGCGATGGTGCCGATCTTCAGGCGGTGCTCACGCGCGAACTCGATCAGGTCCGGCAGGCGCGCCATCGTGCCGTCGTCCTTCATCACCTCGCAGATCACCGCGGCGGGCGTGAGGCCGGCCATGCCGGCCAGGTCGCAGCCGGCCTCGGTGTGCCCGGCGCGCATCAGCACGCCGCCGTCCTGCGCCTGCAGCGGGAAGATGTGGCCGGGCTGCACCAGGTCGCTCGGCTTGGCGTGGCGCGCCACCGCGGCCTGCACGGTGCGCGCGCGGTCGGCCGCGGAGATGCCGGTGGTCACGCCCTCGGCGGCCTCGATCGAGACGGTGAACGCGGTGCCGGTCTTCTGGCCATTGCGCGCCGCCATCGGCGTGAGCTGCAGCCGCTCGCAGCGCTCGCGCGTGAGCGTCAGGCAGATCAGCCCGCGGCCGAACTTCGCCATGAAGTTGATCGCCTCGGGGCTGACATGCTCGGCCGCGAGCACGAGGTCGCCCTCGTTCTCGCGATCCTCCTCGTCGACGAGGATGACCATGCGGCCGGCGGCGAGCTCGGCAACGAGCTCCGGAATCGGGGAAATCGACATGGCGGGATTATCAGGGCCGCGGCAGCGAGCCGCCGAGCATGCGTTCGACGTAGCGTGCGATCAGGTCGATCTCGAGGTTGACGGCCTGGCCGGCGCGCAGCGTGCCGAGCGTGGTGTTCTGCACGGTGTGCGGGATCAGGTTGATGCTGAACTCGCAGGCGCGTTCGAGGTCGGTGACCCGGTTGACGGTCAGGCTCACGCCGTTGACGGTGATCGAACCCTTGTAGGCCAGGAAGCGCGCCAGCGCCGGCGGGGCGCTGATGCGCAGCTCCCACGATTCGCCGATCGGCTCGAAGTGCACCACGGTGCCGATGCCGTCGACATGCCCGCTGACCAGATGGCCGCCGAGCCGGTCGTTGGCGCGCAGCGCCTTCTCGAGGTTGACCGGCCCGGGTTCGGCCAGGCCCGCGGTGCGCGCCAGGCTCTCGGCCGAGATGTCGATGCCGAAACGGTCACTGTCGCGGTCCAGCGTGGTGACGGTCATGCAGGCGCCGTTGATCGCGATGCTGTCGCCCAGCACGACGTCGTGCAGGTAGCCCGCCGGGGCCTGGATGGCGAGCCGCTTGCCGTGGGTCGCGTCGGTGCCCAGGGGTCGCACCTGCTCGATGCGGCCCACGCCGGTGATGATGCCTGTGAACATGCGCCGATTGTCGCAGGCGCGCCGCGCCGGCGTCGTCGCGCAGGTGTCAGGTCACGCGGCGGCGGGGCTCAGAAGCGTTCGCGGCCGGGCGGCCGGGCGATCAGGCGCAGGTCCTCGCCGACCGGCTGCACGTCGACCCAGCGCAGGTCGAGCGACTGCTCGAGCCGCTCCAGCGGGCCGAACGCGGCCAGCTCGCGCCCCAGGCCGAGCAGGCGAGGGGCCATGTAGACCAGGAACTCGTCGACCAGGCCCTCGCGGACGAACGAGCCGTTCAGCTTGTGGCCGGCCTCGAGGTGCAGCTCGTTGACGCCGCGGCGCGCCAGGTCGGCCAGCATCGCGGGAAGGTCGACCTTGCCGGCCGGCCCGGGCGCGAAGGCGATCTCGGCGCCGCGTGCGCTCAGCGCCGCCTCGCGCTCGGCGTGGGCCTGCGCGGCATACAGCAGCACCTGGCCGGGCGGCTCGAGCAGGCGGGCCGAGGGCGGCGTCTCGAGGCGCGAATCGACCACCACGCGCAGCGGCTGGCGCGCCGTCTCGACCAGCCGCACGTCCAGGCGCGGGTCGTCGTCGAGCACGGTCCCCACGCCGGTCAGCACCGCGCCGGCGCGTTTGCGCCAGGCGTGGCCATCCGTGCGCGCGGCCGCTCCGGTGATCCACTGGCTCACGCCGTTGGGCAGCGCGCTGCGGCCGTCCAGCGAGACGGCGCACTTCATGCGCACCCACGGCCGGCCGCGCACGACGCGCGAGAAGAAGCCGATGTTCAGCTCGCGCGCCGCCTCGGCCTGCGGCCCTTCGATCACCTCGATGCCGGCAGCGCGCAGCCGCGCCGCGCCCTGGCCGGCGACCTGCGGGAACGGGTCTTCCAGCGCCATCACGACCTTGCCCACACGCGCCCGGATCAGCGCATCGCAGCATGGCGGCGTGCGGCCGTGGTGGGCGCAGGGCTCGAGCGTCACGTACACCGTCGCGCCCTCGACCGACTCGCCGCGCGCCGCCGCGTCGCGCAGCGCCATCACCTCGGCATGCGGTCCACCGGCCTGCTGGGTGTGGCCGCGGCCGAGCACGCGGCCATCCGCTGCGGTGATGACGCAGCCCACGCGCGGATTCGGTTCGGTAAGGCCGACGCCCTGGCGCGCCAGCGCGAGGGCCTCGAGCATCGGGTCGGACGGTGCGGCAGCGGCGTCGGTCATCCGGTCCATTCTGCGCGAATCAGCGCGGCAGCACGGCGATGCCGGGCAGCGCCGGGTCGAGGGTCGCGAGCAGGGTGGCGAGCGTGAGCTGCTGAGGTGCACCGTCGGGTGCATTCCACTGGACGCTGACGCTGAGGGCCACGGCGCCCGGCCAGGCGGCTGCGTCGACGCTGCGCACCAGCCGGTAGCGCGTGCTCGCCGGGGCCGGGTCGACCAGGCGCTCGTCGGCTGCCGGCACACCCGGGGCGGCCCGCAGCGACTCGATCTCCGCCTGCGCCAGCCGCACCGCCTCGCTGCGCTGGCGGGCCAGCTCGGCGTGCCGGCGCAGCTCGGGCTGCAGGCGCAGCACGGCCAGCAGGCCGAGCGTGAGCACCAGCAGGCCGAGCAGGGCGTCGACCAGGCCGAGGCCGCGTTGGCGTGGGATCCGGGTCATGGTTGGCTCCTTCAGAAGTCGCGCCAGCTGCCCGGCACCCGCACGAAGCTGCCCTGGCCATTGCGCAGGCGCTGCAGCACGGCCGGGTCGTGGGCCAGATCGAAGGGCCCGCTGCCGGCGGCGCTGCCCTCGACGAGCAGGGCGCCACGCCAGGAGCCCGTGGGACCGACCCAGTCGATCGCCGCAGCCTGCGCCAGGCCGGTGAAGCCGACCGCGCCCTCGAGGCGCAGCCGGCCGCTGACGACCAGCAGCAGCGGCCGCTCGATCGAGCCGAGCGTCAGCGGCCCGCGCAGCAGCAGGTCGCCCTCCACGGCGATCAGCGGGCCGCGCGCGCATGCCGCGGCCACGGCCGCGCCGCAGTCGCCGCTGCAGGCCAGGCGCTGCACCACCGGCTGGGACAGCCAGGTCGCGCGGGCCATGCCGAAGTGGCGCGCGAAGAAGGCCTCGGTCGGCACGCCGGCGTCCTTCAGCGTCAGCGCGGCGGCGGGTGCCTGGGCCAGCACCGGCTGCAGCGCGAGCAGCACCTCCTGGCGTGCGACGGCATCGGGGGGCCCGGCGCCGTCGGCCACCAGCCGCACGAGGCCGGGACGGCCGATGTCGACCAGGGCCAGCGTGAACGAGGGTGCCGATGCTGCGGCGGGCGGCGCGGCGGCGTCGGCGCAGCGGCAGGTCCACGCGATGCCGTCGAGCGTGCAGTGCGAGGCCAGCGGGGCGGGCACGATGCGGCCACCGTCGTCGATCGCCAGGTGGCGGCGACGGAAGTCCTGCGTGCCGCCGGCGCGGCAGTCGTCGCCGATCGGCTGCGGCGAGTTCAACAGTGCGGTGCCCCACTCGAGGCCCGCCTCGGCGGCCTCGAAGGCCTCGGCGCCGCGCACCTGGTTGGCCGACAGGCGCAGCTCGAGCAGCAGCTGCCGGTTGGCCACGAGCAGGCCGAGCAGGGTGGCGACGAGCAGCAGCAGCGTGACGATCACGGTGCTTGCTCCACGTTGGTGTCGGTGTGGCATGGATGCTTCTCCTCGGCATCAGGCCGGACAGGCACCGATCGGTGCCGGGTTGCGCAGCCGCACCTCGGCCTCGAGCTGGCGCTGCACCGACGGGTCGGCCACCGCACGCGCGCTCAGGCGGATCGCCAGGCTGCGCGACTGCAGGCGCACGTCGCAGGTCGCGCCCGGCGGGCAGGGGTTCGGGCAGTGCCCGAGCAACGAGACTTCCTGCAGCCGTGGCCGAAGCTCGAAGGAGGTGACCGTGATCGACGCCGGGTCGCTGAGCGCCTGCCATCCGGCGCTGCCCAGCTGCAGCTCGAGCACGCCGTTGCGCAGGCGCAGGCCGAACTGCTCGTTGGCGTCGAGCCGGTGGTTCTCGACGGCATCGCGCGAGTAGGCGTAACTCGCTCCCGCCGAAGCCGCCGCCAGTGGCGCCAGGGCCGCGTACGGATTGCCCATCGGCGCGGAAGCCGACCAGGCCCACAAGGCCGGTGCCGGATCGCCCCAGTGGCCGGCGCGCCGCAGGTCGCGAGCCACCAGGTCGGCGGTGGCGCGCAGTTCCTGCATCAGCCGCAGCTCGGCACCGGCGCTGCGCTGCTCGCGCGTCTGTGCCGACAGCAGCGTGATCGCCGCGGCGACCACCAGCATGCCCACTGCCAGCCCGACCAGCAGTTCCACCAGGGACAGTCCCCGTGCAGGGCGGTCCATCACAGGCCCCAGCAGCGGCGGTTGGCCGCGGCGTCGTTGAGGCTCGCGTCGTCCGGGCCGGAACTGCGAGTGGTCATCGCCCCATCGACCGTCAGGCGCAGCAGGCGGCAGGCCCGGTCGCCGGCCTGGGAACCGATGGCGCGGGCCTGCACCACGTAGCGGTCGGCATCGGCCTGCGTCACCGCGAGCGCGTAATGGCCGCCTGTCGTGGTGGGTGAGACGCCGATCTGTGCCAGGCTGCCGTAGCTGCGCTGGTTGAAGCGCCAGCGCTCCTGCGCGGCCTGGGCCTGGGTGAGCGCCACCAGCGCGTCGGCACGGCGCGACTTCTGCAGTGCGCCCTGGAAGGTGGGCCAGGCCAGGCCCGAGAGCACGCCCGCCACCGACATCGCGGCGAGCAGTTCGACGAAGGTGAAGCCGGTCTGACGACGACGGTGGTGCATGGCGGGCTCCTTCGTCAGCAGGCGCGGTAACCGGGCACGGCAGCCAGCGGCGAGCAGCTGCGCAGACGGCCCATCACGTTGACCACGTGGTGGATCGCGCGGCCGTCGGCCGCGACCACGCGCAGCGTGGCGCTCGGCGTGGCGGTGCCGTGACGCGGGTCGAACAGCAGCGAGCCGCTGCTCGCCTGCAGGCCGATGCGCTCGCCCGCGCCCCAGGCGACGCTGCGGATCGCCTGCGCGCCGCCGCTGCAGGTGGCCGAGCCGTCGCCGGCGCAGCGACAGTCCGCTGCGGCGCCGGTGTGCACCAGGTAGCAGGCTTGCGCGGCATCGAGGCTCAGCCGCACCGGCCGGTTGCGCGCCAGCGCCTCGCCGCGGG
Organism: Piscinibacter defluvii; assembly: GCF_004011805.1. Classification (GTDB taxonomy): domain Bacteria; phylum Pseudomonadota; class Gammaproteobacteria; order Burkholderiales; family Burkholderiaceae_C; genus Piscinibacter; species Piscinibacter defluvii. The sequence continues at coordinate 175,867 of NZ_ML137198.1, read as the reverse complement.
CGAACTGCAGGTCGCCGGCGAGCTGCGTGGCCGCGCCGTCGAGCCGGCGCAGCTCGAGCACGGTGTTCAGGTTGGGTGCGGCGAGGCCGGCGACCACGGCGGCGAGGCCGAGCGTCACGGTCGTCTCGACCAGGCTCAGGCCGTGCTGGCGGGCGTGCCTGTGGGCGTGCTGGCGGGTCATGTGCATCCTCCGGGTGGAATCGATGCACGGACTCTAGGAATCGGCGCCGCACGGCGCGTCCCGCGGGAGGGCGAACGGGGCGTCCTCGTCGCGGGGCCCCCGGCGAAGGGTCCCCCGGGCGGGGGTATGGGCCCAGGCCGGGGCGCCTTCAGTCCGCAGGGACTGAAGGCTTCATCCGCCTCAAATGTCGCGGATCAGCTGCCGGAACTCGTCCACGTCCTCGAAGCTGCGGTAGACCGAGGCGAAGCGCACGTAGGCCACCTTGTCGATGCGCTTGAGTTCGCGCATCACCAGTTCGCCCAGGCGGGTGGAGGGCACTTCCTTGGCGCCGCTGTTCAGCAGCTTGTCCTGGATGCGCTCGACCGCGGCGTCGATCTGCTCGACGCTCACCGGCCGCTTGCGCAGCGCCAGGGTCATCGAGCCGCGCAGCTTGGCGAGGTCGAACTCCTCGCGCGTGCCGTCCTTCTTGACCACCGAGGGCAGGGCGATCTCGGCGCGCTCGTAGGTGGTGAAGCGCTTGTCGCAGTGCTGGCAGCGCCGCCGCCGGCGCACCACGTCGCCCTCGTCGGACTCGCGCGTCTCGACGACCTGGGTGTCTTCGTGGCTACAGAACGGGCAGCGCATCGCCGAGAAGGGGTCGCGCGCGCGACCCCGCCCCCATGTCGGTCACCGGTACACCGGGAAGTCGCGCGTCAGCGCCGCGACCTTGGCCCGCACCGCGGCGATGTTCGCCTCGTCGTGCGGCTTGTCGAGCACGTCGGCGATCAGCTGCGCCGTCTGGCGCGCCTGCTCTTCCCTGAAGCCGCGCGTGGTCATGGCCGGCGTGCCCAGGCGGATGCCGCTGGTGACCATCGGCTTCTGCGGGTCGTTCGGAATGCCGTTCTTGTTGGCCGTCATGTGGGCGCGGCCGAGGATGGCCTCGGCCTCCTTGCCGGTCAGGCCCTTCGGACGCAGGTCCACGAGCATCACGTGGCTCTGCGTGCCCCCGCTGACGATGCGCAGGCCACGCTCCGAGAGCGTCTGGGCGAGCACCGCGGCGTTCTTCACCACCTGCTGCTGGTAGGCCTTGAACTCGGGCGACAGCGCCTCCTTGAAGGCCACCGCCTTGCCGGCGATCACGTGCATCAGCGGGCCGCCCTGGATGCCGGGGAAGATCGCGCTGTTGATCTGCCTGGCGACAGGCTCCTTCATCAGGATCAGGCCGCCGCGCGGGCCGCGCAGCGTCTTGTGGGTGGTGGAGGTCACCGCGTCGGCGAAGGGCACCGGGTTCGGGTACACGCCCGCGGCGATCAGGCCGGCGTAGTGCGCCATGTCGACCATGAAGTAGGCCCCGACGTCCCTGGCCACCTTCGCGAAGCGCTCGAAGTCGATGTGCAGGCTGTAGGCCGAGGCGCCGGCGATGATCAGCTTCGGCTTGTGCTCGTGGGCCAGGCGCTCCATCGCCGCGTAGTCGATCACCTCGTTGGCATCCAGCCCGTAGCTCACCACCTTGAACCACTTGCCGCTCATGTTCAGCGGCATGCCGTGCGTCAGGTGGCCGCCTTCGGCGAGGCTCATGCCCATGATGGTGTCGCCCGGCTGCAGCAGCCCGAAGAACACGGCCTGGTTGGCCTGCGAGCCGGAGTTCGGCTGCACGTTGGCATGCTCGGCGCCGAACAGCTGCTTGAGCCGGTCGATCGCCAGCTGCTCGATTACGTCGACGTTCTCGCAGCCGCCGTAGTAGCGCTTGCCGGGGTAGCCCTCGGCGTACTTGTTGGTGAGCTGGGAGCCCTGCGCGGCCATCACGGCCGGCGACGCGTAGTTCTCCGACGCGATCAGCTCGATGTGCTCTTCCTGGCGCAGGTTCTCGGCCTGGATGGCCGCCCACACCTCGGGGTCGACGTTGGCAATGGTGGATTGGTGGCGGTCGAACATGAAGGCAGTCCTCGTCAGCGGATGTCCCCGGGGGCCGGCCGCGCGCGGAAGGCGCGGTCGCAGGGCTGCCCAGGCGAACGGCTCGTTCGGCAGGCGAAGCGCCATGCCGGCCGCGCTCCCCGGTGGTTCACCACCTCAGGCCCCAGGGCGGGGCCGCATCGCCAGTCGCGCGGTCGCGGGATTTTAGCGGAGCGCCCCGCTCAGCGAAGCAGTGCCACCCGCTCGGTCCGGGCCTTGTCGCTCTCCGGCGCCGCGGCCGGCTGGTCCGCCACCGGTGTCATCGCCGGCGCGGAGGCCGCTGCCGGTGCCGCAACCACCACGATCGCGGCGTTCACCGGCACGCTGCGACCGCCGGCCACCAGCTTCAGGTGGTTCTGCTCGGCCAGCACCTTGCCGGCATAACCGCCGTCGTCCTCCAGGTTGGCGGCGCCGACGTACCAGCGCAGACCGGCCTCGAGCCCCCCGGCGCGCTGGATGCACTCCTTGAGCACCTGCACGCCGACGCGCAGGTTGGTCACCGGGTCGAAGGCGGCGTGCGTGCCGCCGAAGGCCGAGTACTTGTCGTCGTGCACCTTGGTCATCACCTGCATCAGCCCCTGCGCGCCCACCGGGCTCTGCGCGAACGGGTTGAAGCTGGATTCGATCGCCATCACGGCGAGGATCAGCGTCGGGTCGATGCCCGCGCGCTCTCCCACGTGCCAGGCCTCCTTGACGAGTCGGCTGATCGGCTCCGGGGCGACGCGGTAGCGGCGCGAGATCCAGTTCGCCACCAGGGCCTGCTGCCGGGTGAGCTCGCGCGGGTCGGCCGCCGTGGCACGCGCCACGGCGCTGGGTTCACTGAGCTGCGCGGCCAGCAGTTCAGCGGGATCGGCACGCGCCTCCTGGCGGGCCTGCAGCCAGCCGAACATCCGTTCCTCGGCGGCATGACGCAACTCGGGCTTGCCGAGCGCAAAGACGACCGCCGCCACGAGCAGCAGTCCGATCAGGGCGAGCGTGTTGTGGCAGACCTCGAGCAAGCCATGCCCGACATCCTTCGCGAACACGGCGGCAGATTGGCCTGCCGCTACCCACCATCGTCGAAGCATCTCCATGTCACTCCTGTTGCTTCGGCGCTGCGCCGAGCGTGGGACTCCGTATCGGAGCCTGCTGCGCCTGGCAGCGATACTCTTCGTCTGTTCACCCGGCGGCGTTGCCGTCGGGACACGTCGTCGGGACTGGGCCGTCTCGACCGAGTCTGGCAGCGTTGCGTCTGCCGGCCATCCCCGCAGGTCGGGATTCGGGTTATCCCTTGTTCGAGCGAAGACGGGCCGGATTCTGTGAGTCTCGTCATAACCAGTCAAGGTTATGGATTTGAATCTTAATTACGATTTTGTATGAAGTATCGGGACCTGCGGGACTTCATGGCTGGCCTGGAAGCGTCCGGCGAACTGCGCCGGGTCGCAGACCCAGTCTCGGCGCGGCTCGAGATGACAGCAGTCAGTGACTTCGTGCTGCGCCAGGGTGGACCGGCCCTGTTGTTCGAGCGGCCCGACGGTTACAAGTTTCCGGTCCTGGCCAACCTGTTCGGCACGCCCCGGCGGGTGGCGCTCGGCATGGGCGCCACCGGGGTGGGGGAGTTGCGGGACATCGGTTTGTTGCTGGCCAGCCTCAAGGAGCCCGAACCGCCCAAGGGGCTGCGCGACGCCGGCAGGCTGTTACACATGGCCAAGGCCCTGTGGGACATGAAGCCGGCCGTGCTTCGCCAGGCGCCTTGTCGAGACGTGGTGCTGGAGGGCGACGAGATCGACCTCGGCCGCCTGCCGGTGCAGACCTGCTGGCCGGGTGATGCCGGGCCGCTGATCACCTGGGGCCTGGTGATCACGCGCGGCCCGCAGGGCGGCCCGTCAGCACGCGCGCGTCAGAACCTGGGCATCTACCGCCAGCAGGTGATCGGGCCTCGACGCGTGATCATGCGCTGGCTGGCACACCGCGGCGGCGCGCTCGACTTCCGCGAGTTCGCGCGCGAGAAGCCTGGCCAGCCGTTCCCGATCGCCGTGGCGCTGGGCGCCGACCCGGCCACCATCCTGGGCGCGGTGACGCCGGTGCCCGACACGCTGTCGGAGTACCAGTTCGCCGGCCTGCTGCGCGGCGGCCGCACCGAGCTGGCCGAGGCCGGGGTGGGCGACGCCGGCGTGATGCTGCAGGTGCCGGCGCATGCGGAGTTCGTGCTCGAAGGCCACATTCCGCCGGCCGCGCCGGGCTATGCCGGCACCAGCGAGCATGGTGTGCCCCTGAAGGAGGTCGACGGCTACCTGCATGCGCTCGAAGGCCCGTTCGGCGACCACACCGGCTACTACAACGAGCAGGACTGGTTCCCGGTGTTCGAGCTGCGGCGCCTGACGCACCGGCGCGACGCCATCTACCACTCCACCTACACCGGCAAGCCGCCCGACGAGCCGGCGGTGCTCGGCGTCGCGCTCAACGAGGTGTTCGTGCCGATCCTGCAGAAGCAGTTTCCGGAGATCGTCGACTTCTACCTGCCGCCCGAGGGCTGCAGCTACCGGATGGCGATCATCAGCATGCGCAAGCGCTACCCGGGTCATGCGAAGCGGCTGATGTTCGGGTTGTGGAGCTTCCTGCGCCAGTTCATGTACACCAAGTTCATCGTGGTGACCGACGACGACGTCGACATCCGCCGCTGGGACGAGGTGGTCTGGGCGATCACCACCCGCATGGACCCGGTGCGCGACACCACGCTGGTCGACCACACCCCGATCGACTACCTCGACTTCGCCTCGCCGGTCAGCGGGCTGGGCGGCAAGATGGGGCTGGATGCGACCAACAAGTGGCCCGGCGAGACGCAGCGCGAATGGGGCCGCGCGATCGCGATGGCGCCCGAGGTCACCCGGCGGGTCGAGGGCATCGTCGCGCAGATCATGAAGCGCGCCGGCTGACAAGAGGAAAGACGCACGGACGCCGCGCTTGAACTCGCCGCGGGCCTGACCTAAGGTTTGAAGGCCTGCCCTGCAGGTCTTTCCGATGGCGCAGTCCCTGCGCGCCAGGAGCCCCGGACCTTCTACCTCCGGAGCCCCGGATCGGTGGCGTCAGCCACCCGCCCCTCCCACCTCAGGTCGGGAGGGGTTTGTACTTCTGGGGTACCGTTTTCTCTCAGTCGCAAGGAGACAACCATGACGCAATGGCGACGCAAGGGCGCGGACGAGGTCTACAGCGCCGACGAGGTGGAAGGCCGCCTGAAGGTCGAGCTGCCCCACTGGTACCTCGAGGACGGCTGGATCCGGCGCAAGTACAAGACGAGCGGCTGGAAGTCGACGCTGATGGTGGTGAACAGCGTCGGCCATCTTGCCGAAGCGGCCTGGCACCACCCGGACCTGACCGTCTCGTACGCGTTCGTGACGGTCAAGCTGATGAACCACGCGGCCAAGGGCATCACCGAGAAGGACTTCGCGCTGGCGCGCAAGATCGAGGAGGTGCTGATGTGGCAGCCCGGGCGCGAGGAGGGCGCGGTGCTCGAGGGCACGCCGGACGACCCGCGCTTCAAGTACCTCAAGTACGACTGAAGGCCACCAGTCGGCCGCCGGCCGGGCGGCAGTGCGCTGACACAATGTCCCCGCCCCGGGACACCGCTGCCCGGGGACGGTCGGCCGCACGCCGTGTGCGGCCGCGGAACGGGGATTGCTATTCCACGTGGATGAACCGGCCCGACATGCCCCGATGAACGCTCCCTCGACCGATCTGCGCCAGGGCGCCGGGGTGGCGGTGCACGCGCCCGGGCGCCTGCACCTGGGCTTCCTCGATCCCTCCGGCACGCTCGGACGGCGCTTCGGCAGCATCGGGCTGGTGGTCGAGGGCTTCGAGACCGTGGTGTCGCTGCAACCGGCGCGCCGCGACGAGGTCGGCGCCGACCCCGCCGCGTCCGGCGCGGAGCTCGAGCGCGCCGTGGCCTGGCTGCAGCGCCTGCGCGAGGAGACCGGCCTGACCAATCCGCTGAAGCTGCGCTTGCTGCGGACGCTGCCCGTGCATGCCGGCTTCGGCTCGGGCACCCAGCTGGCACTGGCACTCGGGCGTGCGTTCGCCGCCTGCCACGGGCTGCAGGTGGACACGCCGACGCTGGCCCGCTGGCTCGGCCGCGGACTGCGCTCGGGCATCGGCATCGCCGGCTTCGACGTCGGCGGGCTGCTGGTCGACGGCGGTCCGTCGCCCGACGGGGCGCCCGCGCCGCTGCTCGCACGCATCGCCTGGCCGGCCGACTGGCGTGTGATCGTGGTGCTCGAGCCGGCGCGGCGCGGCCTGTCCGGCGCCCAGGAGCGCGAGGCGATCGCCGCGCTGGCGCCGCTGCCGCGCGAGCGGGCCGCCGAGATCTGCCACCAGGTGCTGATGCGCCTGCTGCCCGGCGCGGCGCAGGCCGACTTCGCCGCCTTCGCGGCCGGACTGAACGTGGTGCAGCAGGTGCTCGGCGCACATTTCGCGCCGGCCCAGCACGGCAGCCCCTGGACCAGCCCGGCCGTCGCGCGACTGATGCACTGGCTGCGCGAGGCGCCCGGCGCCCCGGTGGCCCTGGGCCAGAGCAGCTGGGGCCCGACCGGCTTCGCGATCGTCGAATCGGCCAGGCGCGCCGACAACCTGCTGGCCGCGGCGCGCACCGCCGGCGTGGTGGACGATGCGCTCGCGCTGCAGGTCGTCGCCGGCCGCAACACGGGCGCCACGCTGGCCGCGGCGCCCTGACCGAATCACTTCCCGAGAGACCACGCGATGGAACGCCCCTACATCCTGCACATGTTCACGCCGGGCCGGCAGATGAGCCCGTTCGACATCAACATGGCCGCCGACGCCGGCTACCAGATCATCGTGCCGTACTGCGACGCCAGTCTCGACAGCATCACCGGGCTGACGCAGGACGCAATCTTCTCGCGCGGGCCCAAGGGCGTGCAGCGCACCGGCATCTTCATCGGCGGGCGCGATGCGCTGCTCGCCGCCGACATGCTCGAGCGCGCCAAGAGCGCGATGGTCAAGCCCTTCGTCGTGTCGCTGATGGCCGATCCGAGCGGGGCCTACACCACCGCCGCGGCGATGGTGGCCTGCGTCGAGGCGGCGCTGAAGAGGCAGGGCGCCGCCGGGCTCGACGGCCAGCGCGTCGTCGTTCTCGGCGGCACCGGGCCGGTCGGGCGCATCGCCGGCGTGATCGCGGCGCAGGCGGGTGCCACGGTCTGGCTGTCCAGCCGCAACGGCATCGATGTCGCCGAGCAGGCCGCCCGCGAAACCGGCGCGCGCTTCGGCGTCACGCTGCACGGCATTTCCGGCGGCGACCGGGCCGCGGTGCGCACGTCCATCGGCGAGGCCGACGTGCTGCTGGCCTGCGCCGCCGCCGGCGTGCAGGTGGTCTCGGCCGAGGACCTGGGCTTCGCGAAGGACCTGAAGGTGGCCGCCGACGTGAACGCCGTGCCGCCCGAGGGGATTGCCGGTGTCGGCGTGATGGACGACGCCAGGCCGCTGGCAGGCACGGCGGCGCTGGGCATCGGCGCGCTGGCGATCGGCAACGTCAAGTACCAGACGCAGCACCGCCTGCTGTTGCAGATGCGCGAGGCCGAGAAGGCGGTGCGGCTCGGCTTCGCCGAGGCCTTCGCCACGGCGCGGGCCTTCCTCGCCGAGTCTGCCGCCAAGCAGTGACGCGCCTCGCCCTCGCAGGCTATTCCGTGCGCGTGCTGGCCGAGCTGGCCGCGCTCGAGGGCCATGAGGTGCTGGCCCTGGACCTGTTCGGCGACCGCGACACGCGCCGCGCCGCGCTGGACTGGACGCGCATTGGCGATCCGTCGGCGTTGCGCATCGACGCCGCGCTGCTGCTCGCGGCGCTCGAGGCGCTGCGCGGGCAGGGCGTGGAGGGCTGGATCGCCGGCAGCGGCTTCGACGGCCGCACCGATCTGCTCGCCGCCGGCGCGCAGCGCCTGCCCCTGATCGGCAACGATGCCGAGACCGTCGCGCGCGTGCGCGACCCCGGAGCCTTCTTCGCCGCGCTCGACGCGGCCGGCATCGCGCACCCGCCGGTGCGGCGCGACTGGCCCGACGAGCGCGAGGGCTGGCTGGTCAAGGACGCCGCCGGCAGCGGCGGCACGCACATCGTCGCCGCGCCGCGCCACTCGCTGCGCGCGCTGTCGGCCACCACGTACCTGCAGCGCGAGCGGCCCGGCGTGCCGATGTCGGCCACCTTCGTCGCCGACGGGCGCGATGCCGTCGTGCTCGGCTGCAACGAGCAGATCGTGCAGGAGCGGCACGGCTGGCGCTTCCTCTACAGCGGCGTGATCGGTCCGGTGCCGGTGGCCGTGGCGGTGCTGGACCAGGCCACGCACGCGGTGTGCAGCCTGGTCGAGACCTTCGGCCTGCGCGGCCTGGGCAGCCTCGACTTCCTGCTCGACGGCGAACGCATCGAGGTGCTGGAGCTGAACGCCCGCCCGCCGGCCAGCGTGGCGCTGTACCCGCAGGTGGGCGAGGGCGGGCCGATCGAGGCGCACCGGCAGGCCTGCCGCGGCGAGGGCCTGCCGACGCCGCGGCGCGCCGCCGACACGGTGCGCGGCAGCGAGATCGTGTTTGCGCGGGCGCCGCTGCGGCTGGTCGAGCGCCAGCTCGCCTGGCTGGCGCTGCAGCCGGACGTGCATGACCTGCCCGACCTTCCCTGGGCCTGGTCGCCCGGCGAACCCATCTGCAGCGTCGACGCGCAGGGAGCGAGCGCCGCGGCCGTGCGCGATAAGCTCGCGCGGCGCAGCGACGCATTGCTCACCTCCCTGGAGACCCTGGCATGAACCCACATTCCCCGGCACTGGCCGGCGTCGAGCTGAGCCTGAACCGGCAGGTGCAGCCGCTGGTCGAGCAACTGGTCGCGCAGGCCGCGGCGCTGCGCGTGGCCGTGCGGCGCGACCCGCTCGGCCCGACCATCGTCGATGCCGGCATCGAGGCGCCGGGCAGCATCGCCGCCGGGCTGCTGATCGGCGAGATCTGCATGGGTGGCTTCGGCCAGGTCGGCCTGCGCAGCGGCGCGGTCGACGGCTGGCCGAGCTGGCTCGAGGCGCGCAGCTCGCAGCCGGTGCTCGCCTGTCTGGCCAGCCAGTACGCCGGCTGGAGCCTGGCGGCGAGCAAGGAGGAGACCGGCGGCAAGAAGTTCTTCTCGCTCGGCTCCGGCCCGGCGCGCGCACTGGCGGCCAAGGAAGCGCTGTTCGCCGAGCTCGGCTACCGCGACCGCGCCGAGCGCGGCGTGATCGTGCTCGAGGTCGACCGCGCACCGCCGGCGGTGATCCTCGAGAAGCTGCTGCGCGACTGCGGCCTGGCGCCCGAGGCGCTGACCGTGGTGCTCACGCCCACCAGCAGCCTGGCCGGCACGACGCAGGTGGTTGCGCGGGTGCTCGAGGTCGCGCTGCACAAGGCGCACGAACTCGGCTTCGACCTGTCGCAGGTGGTCGACGGCGTGGCGACCGCGCCGCTGCCCTCGCCCAGCCCCGACGGCGTCGAGGCGATGGGCCGCACCAACGACGCGATCCTGTATGGCGGGCGGGTTCACCTGGCCGTGCGCGGCGGCGACGACGCGGCGCGCGACCTGGCGCAGCGCCTGCCCTCGCGCAACTCGAAGGACTACGGCCGCTCCTTCGCGCAGATCTTCAAGGACGTGGAGTACGACTTCTACAAGATCGACGGCGCGCTGTTCGCGCCGGCCGAGGTGTGGGTCAGCAACGTCGACAGCGGCCGCACCTGGCATGCCGGTGCGCTTGACATGGACCTGCTGCGCAAGCTCTGGCTCGACGCCGAGTGATGCGCATCGCGATCGCGACCGACGAGGTGGGCTGGCACACGCGCCAGCTGCAGGCGGCCCTGCGCGCCCGCGGCGCGCTGGGGCGCTGCCTGGACCTGGCCGACGTGCGCATCGACACCGGCCACGCCTGGCACGGCCTGGCGCTGCCGGGCTTCGGTCGCGAGCTGCCCGACGCGGTGCTGGTGCGCGGCATTGCCGGCGGCAGCTTCGAGCAGGTGACGCGCCGGCTCGGCGTGCTGCACGCGCTGCGCGAGCTCGGCGTCCCGGTCTACAACGACGCGCGGGCGATCGAGCGCAGCGTCGACAAGTCGATGACCTCGCTGCTGCTGCACGCCGCGGGCGTGCCGTGCCCGCCGACCTGGGCCGTCGAGTCGCCGGCGCAGGCCCAGCAGATCGTGGTGCGCGAGGCGGCGGCCGGCCACGCGCTGGTGCTCAAGCCGCTGTTCGGCTCGCAGGGCAAGGGCCTGCAGCGGGTCGGCCTGGTGGACGGCGCGTTCCGCGCGCTGCCGCCGCTCTCGCGCGGCTATGGCGGCGTGGCCTACCTGCAGCGCTTCGTGCCGCCGGTCGCGCAACCGGGCTTCGACTGGCGCGTGCTGGTGATCGGCGGGCGCGCGGTGACCGCGATGCGGCGCGTCAGCACGCACTGGATCCACAACGTCGCGCAGGGCGCGCGGGTCGCGCGCGCCGAGCTCACGCCCGAGCTGGCGCGCCTGGCGCAGGATGCGGCGCGGGCGCTGCAGATGGACTACGCGGGCATCGACCTGATGCCCGGCCCGACCGGGCCGCTGGTCATCGAGGTCAACGGCGTGGCGGCCTGGCACGGCCTGCAGCGCGTCACCCCGTTCAACATCGCCGGCGCGCTGGTCGACGACCTGCTCGCGCGACGCTGCGCCGCGCAGGTGCCGGCCCGGCGCGCATGACTGCCGACGACACGCTCGAGCGCGCACGCGCGGCCTTCCTCGCCGCCTGCACGCTGGACGTGGCGGTGCGCAAGCCCGGCAACGTGAGCCTGGCCTCGGCCGGCCACGGCATGCAGGCGCGGCAGTTCATCGCCAGTGCCCAGGCGGCGGCGGTGCCGCTGTTCGAGCGCGGCGCCGCGGTCGGGGCGCGCATCGAGCGCGCGGTGCAGGCCAGCTGGGCGAGCGCCGGCTGCAACACCAACCTCGGCATCGTGCTGCTGTGCGCGCCGATCGCCCGGGCCGCGGAGCTACGCGCGCCGCAGACGCCCTGGGCCGAGGCCCTCGAGGCCGTGCTGGCCGGCCTGGCGCTGGACGACGCCGCGGCGGCCTACCGCGCGATCGCGCAGGCGAACCCCGGCGGCCTCGGGACGGCGCCGGCGCAGGACGTGCACGCGGCGCCCAGCGTCGGCCTGCGCGAGGCGATGGCGCTGGCAGCCGGGCGCGACCTGATCGCGCGACAGTACGCCGGCGGCTACCGCGAGCTGCTGGCGGCCGCCGAAGCGCTTGCCGCCTCCGGGTTTGTACTCATGCCGCCGATGCCGCCGGCGCCCGTCGACGCGGCTGCCGCCGCGCCGGTGCAGCAGGTGTTCCTGCATTGGCTGGCGCGTTTCCCCGATTCACACATTGTTCGAAAACACGGCGAGGCCGTGGCACAGACTGTCATGCACGCGGCGCACGGCTGGCTCGGGGTGGCGCAGCCGCAGCGCGATCCGGCCTTCGCCGCCTGGGACGAGGCGCTCAAGGCGCAGGGCATCAACCCGGGCACAAGCGCCGACCTGACCGTCGCGACGCTGCTGCTCGCCGCGCTCGCCTGACACGCGGCTGACGCGTGGCATGGATCGTGATAGGGTCTTCGTCGCGCTGGTGCATGGCCAGTGTGTCGACACCCCGCAGAACCACACCACAGGAGATTGCAAAGCCATGGCAAAGATTGATCGCATGATGGTCGGTGAGTCGCTCGTCGGCGACGGCAACGAGGTTGCCCACATCGACCTGATCATCGGGCCGCGCGGCTCGGCTGCCGAGTCCGCCTTCGCCAACGCGCTGACCAACAACAAGGACGGCTTCACCTCGCTGCTCGCGGTGGTGGCGCCGAACCTGCTGACCAAGCCGGCGACCGTGATGTTCAACAAGGTCACCATCAAGGGCGCCAAGCAGGCGGTGCAGATGTTCGGCCCGGCGCAGCGCGCCGTCGCGATGGCGGTGGCCGACAGCGTCGAGGACGGCACCATCCCGGCCGCGGAGGCCGACAACCTGTTCGTCTGCGTCGGCGTGTTCATCCACTGGCTTGCCGAAGACGACAAGAAGATCCAGGACTACAACTACCGTGCCGTCCGCGAGTCGATCCAGCGCGCCGTCGCCGGCTCGCCGACCGCGGCCGAGGTCGTCGCCAAGAAGGGCACCGTCGCCCACCCGTTCCAGGCGAAATGAGTTCGACGCGCAGCCCTCGGGCTGCGCTGCTTCGGACAGAGGGTTGAGAGGGATCACCGACCGGCTCGTCCGGTCGGTTTTTTGTTTCTACCGGCTGGTCCGGTCGGTTCTTGTTGGCCCTAGCGCCCGCCGGGCACCATGCCGCTGCCGATCAGGTGCAGCACCGCCGCGGCCGAACGCGGCTTCTCCGGCGCCCAGCGTTCGATTTGCACGCCCACCGCCTGCACGTCGTCGAACTTGCGCGGCTTGACGACCTTCACGCGCACCCAGCGCGCACCGAACTCGTCGAGCAGGATCGTCGCCACCGCCTCGGCGAAGGCCTCGAGCAGCTGCAGCCGGTGTTCGCGCAGCAGGCGCTGCAGGCGCTCGCGCACCACGCCGTAGTCGATCGTGTCGCCGATGCGGTCGGTGTCGCAGGCGCGTGGCCGAGGCACGCCGGCATGCACGTCGATCACCAGCGGCTGCGCCTGGTGCAGCTCGCTGGTGTGGATGCCGATCACCGTCGCGCCGGTGAAGCCCTCGATGAAGATCAGGTCCAGCGCGGCATCGTCGAGCGTGCGCGGGGCCGGAGCCAGGGGTTGCGGACTGATGGACATCAATGCGACTCTCGTGCGTGGGGTGGGTCCGGGCGGGTCACGCCCTGCTGCAAAATGCGCGCCCGTGCCCTTGGACCATCGGTGTTTCCCGGGGGGGTCCACCGCCCCCGGAGGCACACAATCCCCGGGCGAGCGCCGCAGCAGACGGCCGACTGTACCGGAGACCCTGATGACCCTGTCCATGCGCCACGCCGACCGCCACGCCGACCGCATCCTCGAGCTGGTGCGCAGCGGCCGGCCCGAGATCGGCAGCGACATCGTGGCGCAGTCCTGGGGCCGCTGCATCAACGAGTACCGGCTGCACCCGGCCAAGCCGCACGACCCGGTGTTCATCAGCCGCGTCGAGCTCGAGGAGCGCCGCGCCCGGCAGGCCGACATCATCGCCTGCGCGCGCTACGAGATGACCACGCTGTACCAGCAGCTGGCCGACGTCGAGAGCGCGGTCGTGCTGACCGACACCGACGGCGTGATCATCCACATGGTGTCCTCGCCCGAGTTCGCCGCCGAGGTCGGCCCGCTGGGCCTGCGCGTGGGCGGCAAGTGGAGCGAGCACGACGCCGGCACCAACGGCATGGGCACCTGCCTGGCCGCCGGCGGGCCGGTGTCGGTGCGTCGCGAGGACCATTTCTACACCCAGTTCACGCAGCTCACCTGCTCGGCCGTGCCGGTGTACGACCCGTCGGGCGAGATCGCCGCGGTGCTCGACGTCACCAGCCGTTCCAGCCTGATGCAGCAGCACCTGCTGGTGCTGCTGGGCATGACGGCGCGCATGGTCGAGAACCGCCTGATCGACGCGCGCTACCGCAACGCGCACCCGCTGCACTTCCACAGCCGGCCGGAGTTCGTCTACACGCTGCACGAGGGCAAGCTGGCGGTGGGCGATGACGGCCGCATCCTCGCGGCCAACCGCAGCGCGCTGTTCCAGCTCGGCATGCAGTCGATGGAGGACATCCGCACGCGCAAGATCGAGGACCTGTTCCAGACCTCGCTGGAAGACATGCTGCAGCGGAGCATGTCCTCCTCGTTCCACCCGGTGGTGACCTACCGCGCCAACGCCGCGCTGCGCTTCTTCGCGGTGGCGCGCCGGCCGGCCACCGATGCCAAGGGCGCCCCGCTGGCGCTCGCCGCGGGTGCCGTGGCGGCGGAAAGCGCCAGCGTCGTCGCCCCGACGCCGCAGCGCGTGCCGCCGCGGCCGGCCGTGCCGCGCCCGGCCGGTGCGCCCGGCTCGATCTTCAAGGACCCACGCCTGACCGCCCACCTCGACACCGCGCGCCGCGTGATCGCGCGCCAGACGCCGGTGCTGCTGTGCGGCGAAACCGGCTCGGGCAAGGAGGTGTTCGCACGCGCGGTGCACGAGGCCAGCCCGCATGCCGGCGGCGCCTTCGTCGCCGTCAACTGCGCCAGCCTGCCCGAGACCCTGATCGAGTCCGAGCTGTTCGGCTACCGGGCCGGCGCCTTCACCGGAGCGCAGCGCACCGGCCGGCGCGGCAAGATCCTGCAGGCCGATGGCGGCACGCTGTTCCTCGACGAGATCGCCGACATGCCGCTCGAACTGCAGGCGCGCCTGCTGCGGGTGCTCGACGAACGCCAGGTCACGCCGCTGGGCACCGAGGAGACGCACCCGGTCGACTTCCAGTTGATCAGCGCCAGCCACCAGCACCTGCCGCAGCGGGTGCGCGAGGGCCGCTTCCGCGAGGACCTGTACTACCGCCTGGCCGGCATCGAACTGCTGCTGCCGCCGCTGCGCGAGCGCAGCGATCGGCGCGACCTGATCGCCCATGTGCTGGCCACCGAGTCCGGCGGCGTCGGCGCGCTGTCGGCCGAGGCCGAGCGGCTGCTGCTCGAGCACCCCTGGCCGGGCAACCTGCGCCAGCTGCGCCATGTGTTGCGCACCGCGGCCGCGCTGGCCGACGGCCGGCCGATCACGCGCGAGCACCTGCCCTCGCTCACGCAGGCGGCTGCGCCCGCCGCGCTGCCGACGGCCGTGGCGCAGGCACGCCCCGCCGCGCCAGCGGCCGAGCCGGCGGCGGCCGACACCGCGCTGCCGGTCAAGCTCAACCCCATCCAGGCCAACGAGCGCCAGGTTCTGCTCCAATTGCTCGAACAGCACCGCTGGAACGTGAGCAATGTCGCCAAGGCGCTCGATGTCAGCCGAAACACCCTCTACCGCAAGCTCCACAAGCTCCACATCGAGGTCTCCCACCCCGACTGACCACGGCGCGCTCGACAACGCGTCGGTGCCGACGCGTTCGCGCTTCGCCTGGTGCATCACCGGCTCCGGGCATTTCCTCGACGAGGCGATGGCGCTGGCGCAGCGCCTGCCCGGGCTCGACCTGTTCCTCTCCGATGCCGGCGAGGAGGTGCTGGGCATCTACGGCATCCGGCTCGAGGACCTGCGCTCGCGCTTCGCGCCCGGCTTCCGTCTGGTGCGCGACAAGACCGCCAGCGCCGTGCCCGTGGGCATGCTGTACGAGGACATCTACCACACGGTGGTGATCGCCCCGGCCACGAGCAACACCGTGGCCAAGTGCGCCTTCGGCATCAGCGACACGCTGCCGACCAACATGTTCGCGCAGGCCGGCAAGCTGCGCATCCCGGGCATCGTGTTCGCCTGCGACACCGAGCCGGTGGTGGTGACGAAGTCGCCGCACGACTGGGTCACGCTGCGGCCGCGCCGCATCGAGCTCGACAACGTGGACCGCCTGCGCGAGATCGACTTCTGCCGCGTGGTGGCCTCGCCGGCAGAACTGGAAGCCGCTCTCGAGAAGCGCCTTCATGAGTTGTCGCTGACGTGGAACACATCCTCTTCCTGACCGGCCGCCTCGCGCAGCCGCAACTCGAGAAGGTGCTGGGCTCGATCGACGACGCGCCCTTCACCTGGGAGGTGCGCGAGATCGGCCTGCAGGTGGCCGCGCTGATGACCGCCGAGATGATCCGGCGCCGCGTCGCCGCGCCGGTGCAGGCGAACCGCATCGTCGTGCCGGGGCGCTGCCGCGGTGATCTCGATGCGCTCGCGGCGCACTACGGCATCCCGGTGCAGCGCGGCCCAGAGGAGCTGAAGGACCTGCCGCGCTTCTTCGACCGCGCCGCGCGACCGGTGGACCTGAGCGAGTACGAGGTGGCGATCTTTGCCGAGATCGTCGATGCGCCGCGGCTCACGGTCGAGCAGATCGTCGCGCGTGCCCGCGTGCTGAAGCGCGACGGCGCCGACGTGATCGACCTCGGCGGCCTGCCCGAGACGCCGTTCCCGCAGGTCGAGGACGCGGTGCGCGCGCTCAAGGCCGAGGGCCTGGCGGTCAGCATCGACTCGATGGACCCGCAGGAACTGCTGCGCGGCGGCCGCGCGGGGGCCGACTACCTGCTCAGCCTGCACGAAGGCACGCTGTGGATCGCCGACGAGGTGGCCGCCACGCCGGTGCTGATCCCGCGCGTGCCGCACGACGAGGCCTCGCTGTTCGCCGCCGTCGAGGCCCTGCAGGCCCGCGGCTGCGCCTTCCTGGCCGACCCCATCCTCGACCCCATCCCCTTCGGCCTGACCGCCTCGATCGTGCGCTACCACCGGCTGCGCGAGCGCTTCCCCGAGGCGCCGATCATGATGGGCATCGGCAACCTCACCGAGCTGACCGAGGCGGACACCTCGGGCATCAACGCGATCCTGTTCGGCCTCGCCGCCGAGCTGAACGTGGCCGCGGTGCTGACCACGCAGGTCAGCGCACATGCGCGGCGTGCGGTGCGCGAGGCCGACTGGGCGCGCCGCATCATGCATGCCGCGGCGCGCCAGCGTTCGCTGCCCAAGGGGCTGTCGGACCAGCTGATGACGGTGCACGCGAAGCATCCGTTCCCCGACTCGCCGGAGGAGATCGCGGCAACGGCCTCGCAAGTGCGCGACCCGAACTTCCGCGTGCAGGTCTCCGAGGCCGGCGTGCACGTCTACAACCGCGACGGCCTGCGCACGGGGCAGGGTGCCTTCGAGCTGTGGCCGCAGCTGCACCTGGAAAACGATGCCTCGCACGCCTTCTACATGGGCGTGGAACTTGCACATGCAGAGCTCGCCTGGCGGCTCGGCAAGCGTTACGTGCAGGACCAGCCGCTGGACTGGGGCTGCGCCGTCGAGCGCGATGCCGAGGACCTGAACGCCTGGTGTGCACCGGGCACGACGAGACGATGAACGACCAGATCTTCGAGGCGGTGGTGACCACGGTCTCCGCCGAAGGCGCGAGCCATGTCGCGCCGATGGGTGTGCGCTACCAGGCCGGGCAGGTGGTGCTGATGCCGTTCAAGCCGTCGACGACCCTGGCCAACATCCTCGCCACCGGCCACGCGGTGCTGAACATCGTGGTCGACGGGCGGGTGTTCGCCGGCTGCGTCACCGGGCGCCGCGCCTGGCCCACGCTGCCGGCCGAGACGATCCGCGGCGTGCGCCTGGCGGCGGCGCTCAGCCATGTCGAGCTGCGCCTGGCCGAGCAGGTGGACGACCCGCAGCGACCCGTGCTGCGCATGCAGCGTGTGCACGAGGTCGTGCACGCGGTCTTCCCGGGGCTGAACCGGGCGCAGGCGGCAGTGGTGGAGGGCGCGGTGCTGGTCAGTCGTCTGCACATGCTGCCGGCGCAGAAGGTCGACGCCGAGATGGCCTACCTGCAGATCGCGATCGACAAGACCGCCGGCGCGGGAGAGCACGAAGCCTGGGGCTGGCTGCGCGAGGCGGTCGCTGCGCACCGCGCGAAGGCCGCGGAGGTACCGCGATGATCCGCCTGCTGGTCAGCGTGCGCGATGCCGAGGAGGCGCTGCTCGCGGCGCGCGGCGGGGCCGACTTCATCGACCTGAAGGAGCCGGGGCAGGGCGCGCTCGGCGGCCTGCCGGTCGGTGCCATCGGCACGATCGTCGCGGCCCTGCGCGGCGCGGGCTGCCGGCTGCCGGTCAGCGCGACCATCGGCGACATCGCCCTGGGCGAGGGCGACGAGATCCTGCGCCGCGTCGCGGCCGTCGCGGCCTGCGGCGTGAACGTCGTGAAGGTGGGCATCCCGCGCGAGGACGGCGCGGCCGCGCTGCTCGAGCGCCTGGCCGCCTGCGGCCACCCGGTCATCCCGGTCTTCATCGCCGACCGCGGCCTCGACCCGGCCACGCTCGCGCATGCGCTCGGGCTGGGCTTCCCCGGCGTGATGGCCGACACGGCCGACAAGTCGGCCGGCTGCCTGTTCGACGCGGTGTCGGTGCTGGCGCTGTCGCGCTTCGTCACGCGTGCCCGCACGGCCGGCACGATGGTCGGGCTGGCCGGCGCGCTGCGCCTGAAGCACCTGCCGCGGCTGGCCGGCCTGGCGCCGGACTTCGCCGGTTTCCGCAGCGCGTTGTGCGCCGGCGCGCGCGACGGCCGGCTCGAGCCGGCCCTGCTGGCCGGCCTGGTGCAGGCGCTGCGCGAGGTTCAGGCGCCTAGCGAGCGTGCCTCGCCGAGCAGCAGCGAGCGCATGCGCGCCAGCTCCCCCTTGTGAACCACGTCGATCGGGAACGCCGCGCCGCGCGCGATGCCGGCGAAGCGCCGGTCGAGCACGCCCGCTTCCTCCAGCTCCGCCAGGCTGGCCTGCGGGTCGATGGCGCAGGACTTCACCACCACCATGTGCTCGGCATTGAGTTGGCGCGCCAGGTCGAGCGCGATGCTGTCGCCGGTGAGCTCCCAGTTGGCCTGCGGGTCCGGCCCGTCGCGCATCCAGTCGTAGGGCAGCCACAGCGCCGTGTGGCCGGCATGCAGCACCTGGCGGATCTCCTCCATGCTGCGCGCCAGGCGCAGCGCCGGGTTGATGCCATGGGCCAGGTAGGCGGTCTGCGCCATCGCGAGCACCGCCATGTTGTGGGCCGGCAGATCGTCGAACTGCCAATGCGCCTGCGCCTGGCGCACCTCGTCGGCGAATCGGCCCCCGCCGCAGACCACGGTGACGCGTCCGCCGCCCAGCCGCGCCAGCAGGTCCAGCCATTGCGGCAGGACCGGATCGCCGTTCAGGCTTCCGCCGAGCTTCACGACCCACATCAGCGCAGGTCCTCCGCCAGCAGGGCCGCCACCGCGACGGCCGGCGCGCAGACCCCGGCCCAGCGCGCCGCGCCGGGCGCGGCCGCGGGATGGAGCGGCGCGACGTCGCGCCCGTAGTCGAGCGCCGTCGCGCCGGCGCTCAGCAGCTCCGGCACCAGGAAGGCGCCGCAGCCCGCGCCCACCAGCAGCAGCGCGGCCTCGCGCGGCTGTGCCGCGAGCACGTGGTCGAGCTGGCTGCGCAGCTCGGCCAGCTGCAGGCTGCGCCAGGCGCGCGCGAAGTCGAGCCATTCGGCGTCGTCGGCGTCGCGTGCGTCGAGCCCGATCATGCGCGCCAGGCGGGCGCGCGAGCCGGCGGCGTCCTTGGCCGCATGGTCGGCGCTGGGCTGTTGGTCGTGTGCCGGGTCGAGCTCGCCCGTGAGCCGGTAGACGTCGGCCGTGGTGGCGAAGAACTCGTTCATCACGTTCAGCCGTTCGCCGCGCCAGGGCACGCGGCGCGCGACGCCGCACAGCGGGGTGCGCACCACGCCCTGGTAGACCAGCTCGCTGCGCGCCAGGCGCTGCACGTCGCTGCGGCTGGTGGTGGGCACCCGGCCGAACGCGAACGCGATCAGGTCGGTGGTCGTGCTGCCGATGTCGACCAGCACGCCGGCCGACTGCGGCATCGCACGCGCGACGTGGCGCGCGGTCGCGAGCCAGTTGGCCGAGGCGATCTGCATCCAGTGGCGCCCGGCCTGCGCGGCCTCGCACCAGCCGGCGTCGCCGGCGAAGAAGCGCGGCGCGTGCAGCGCGCCGGCCAGCAAGGCGGCGATGCGCTGCACGCCGTGCTCGCGGTGCTCGAACAGGTCGACCATTTCGCCGGTCATCGTCACTGCATGCGGCGCATGCGCCAGCCCGGGCCAGCGCGCCGCGGCCTGCGCGAGCACATGTTCCAGGTGCTCGGTGCCCTGCCACAGCGGGCAGGGCCATTGCGCCACATCGAGCACCCGCGCGCCGACCAGGCGGCAGGCTTTGACGTGCGCGCCGCCGACGTCCCAGCCGAACAGCTGCGGCTCAGCCATGGCCGGCCTCCCCGGCGCAGCCGTCGAGCAGCTCGGCGGCGATGTTGCGCCCGAGCGAGGCCGACAGGCCGACGTACGCACTCGTCACGCGCGGATTGACCTCGATGAGCACCGGGCCGCGCGGCACATGCCAGACGACGTCGATGCCGACGAAGCCGCGCAGCCCCGGCAGCGCCTGTGCGACCTGCAGCGCCAGCGCCGCCAGGGCCGGGCGGCGTGCATCGTCGGCTGGGACCACGTTGACGTCGACGCCGCGGAAATGCAGCGCGCCCTCGGCGTCCACGGCGATGTGCTGCCGGTTCACGCTCAGCAGGTCCGCGCTGCCGTCGTGGCACAGCATCGACACGCTGAGCGCCTCGCCCTCGACCCAGGGCTCCAGCCAGCCGCTGCCGGCCGGGCGTGCCGCGAGGTCGCGCTCCGCGGCGCTGCGCTCGAGGTGCACACGCGAGTCGATCGCGCCCGTGCCGTCGTCGGGCTTGACGACCCAGCGTCGCACTGCCGGATCGTCGCGCCAGCCCAGCGGCGTGGCGACGCCCCGCGCGTGCAGCTGCTCCACGGTGGCGCGCTTGCTCGAGGCCACCGCGATGGCCGCCGGCGTGCAGCCGAGCCAGCGCGCAGGCTCGACCACCGCGGCCAGCCGGCCCAGCAGCCCACCGGTCTCCGGCGCCACCAGCCAGACCGCGTCGTGCTGGCGGGCCTGCCGGCCCACGAAATCCGCCGGTGTCTCGCCCGGGCGCGCGCTGGTGCAGGCCGCGCCGGGCGGGTTCGTGCCGGCCTCGGCGCAGGTGGCCACGGTGACGGCACAATCGGGCGCGCACAGCATGTCGAGCACCATCGCATCGCGCATCGCGACGCCCATCGGCATCAGCTCCGCGGCGGCCTGCGGGTCGTCGTCGAGGCGGCCGCCGCCGCTGAGATACTCGTAGACGAACACGCGCCGCATCGCCCCGGCCCGCCCGCCGCCTCCAACGCCCTTCCGGCTCACGCCCGCCCCTTCATGCTGCTCGTTCCGGTGATCGACCTGATGCACGGCCAGGTGGTGCGTGCCGTGCGCGGCGAGCGCAGCACATACCGGCCGATCGTCTCGCGCCTGGCTGCCGGCAGCGACCCGCTGACGCTGGCGCGTGCGCTGCTCGAGCGCTGCAGCGCGAGGCAACTGTATGTGGCCGACCTCGACGCGCTGCTCGGCGGCGCCCCCCAGACCGCGGTGTTGCGCACGCTGCTGGCCGACCAGCCGGGCCTCGAGCTCTGGCTCGACGCCGGCTTCGCCACCCCGGCGCAGGCGCAGCGGCTGCGCGACGAACTGGGCGCCGACGGCGCGCGCGTGGTGCCGGTGTTCGGCAGCGAGTCGCTGCAGTCGGCGGCCGGCCTGCCGGCCGACGCCATCCTGTCGCTCGACCGCCGCGGCGCCGAACGCCTCGATCCGGCGGGCTGCT
The DNA here is from genome assembly GCF_004011805.1 of Piscinibacter defluvii. GTDB lineage: Bacteria > Pseudomonadota > Gammaproteobacteria > Burkholderiales > Burkholderiaceae_C > Piscinibacter > Piscinibacter defluvii. The sequence continues at coordinate 154,481 of NZ_ML137198.1, read as the reverse complement.
GGGATGCACCGCAGCATTGGCCGCGACGCGTGATCGTCATGACGCTGGAGCGTGTCGGCGCCGACAGCGGGCCGGACCTGGACACGCTTGCTGCAGTGCAGCGGCGCGCCGGTGACCGCTGGCTGATCGGTGCGGGCGGCATCCGCCACGCCGAGGACCTGCAACGCGCCGCGGCGGCCGGGGCGGGTGCGTGGCTGGTGGCCAGCGCGCTGCACGACGGTCGGATCGACGGCTCCATGGCCGACCACAGATCATGATTCGTGCCATCGCCCCGGGCCGTCCGCGGGCGCCTTCGCGGGCCGAAATCGCCACACTGTGTGGCACTTTTGGCCGGCGCGATGCGGCCACGCCCGGCGTCGTCGGCTCGGCGCCGACGGCGCCGCAATGGCACATGGATTGCGTCCCCCAGTCCCCATGACCGCCTCCGCCGCCTGGACCTGCCCGTTCTGCCCGCTCGCCTGCGACCACCTGCGGGTGCGCACCGGCGCCGCCACGCTCGAACTCGACGGCGGTGACTGCCCGCGTGCTTCGCGTGGCCTGGCGCAGTTCGGCGCCGAACCGGACGACGCGGCGCCGGAGATCGACGGACGCCCGGTCACGCTCGGGCAGGCGGCGGCCGGCGCCGCGGCGCTGCTTGCTGCAGCGCAGCAGCCCTTGTTCGGCGGACTCGGCACCGACGTGGCCGGCGCCCGTTCGCTCTATCCGCTCGCCTGTGCGACCGGTGCGATCAGCGATCCGGCCGGCGGCGCCGCGCTGATGCAGGGCCTGCGCGCGCTGCAGGACCGCGGTCAGTTCACCACCACGCTGGCGGAGGTGCGCACGCGCGCCGACCTGATCGTCTTCGTCGGGGCGGTGCCGCAGGACGTGGCGCCGCTGGTGCGCGAGCGCTGCGGCATCGGCGATGCGCAGGTGCCGCAGCGGCAGGTGGTCGTGCTCGGGGCCGACGTGCCGCTGCACGGCGACCTGTTCGACACGCTGGGCCTGCTGGCCGCGCTGGTGGCGGGCCGCCGCGTGGCCGCGCCGGAGCCGCTGCAGGCGCTTGCGCAGCGGCTGCACGCGGCGCGGTACGCGGTGCTGGTCGGCGCGCCGCCGGCGCTGCCGCCGCAGGGCGCGCTGCTCATCGAGGCGGTGCACCGCATCGTCAACGACCTGAACGCGAGCACACGCGCGGCCGCCCTGTGGATCGGCGGCGGCAACGGCAGCGCCACGGTGAACCAGGTGTACGCCTGGCTGTCCGGCCTGCCGCTGCGCAGCCGCGCCGGACCACGCGGACTGGAGCACGAGCCGATGGCCTTCGATGCCGCGCGCCTGCTGGCCGACGGCGAGGTTGACGCGCTGCTGTGGGTGGCGAGCTTCGACGCCGCAGCGCAACCGCCGGACACCGATGCGCCGCTGATCCTGCTCGGCCATCCCGCGCTTGCGCCGAGTGCGCGGCGCGCAGGCCGGCGCAGCGTGTTCATCCCGGTCTCGACCCCGGGCATCGGCAGCGACGGCCACCTGTTCCGCACCGACGGCACGGTGCTGATGCCGCTGCGCGCGGCGCGGCGCGACGCGCTGCCGAGCGTGGCCACGGCAGCCGGCGCGATCCTGCAGGCGCTGCGCGCCGGGAGGCCGGCATGAGCAGCGTGATCCTGCGCGGCGGCACGGTGGTCGATCCGATCGGCGGCAGCGGCGTGCGCGACCTCGCCGTGCGCGACGGCCGCATCGTCGCGCCGCGGGCCGGCGAACGGTACGACCGCGAGATCGACGCCGCCGGCTGCGTCGTGATGGCCGGCGGCATCGACCTGCACACCCACATCGGCGGCGGCAAGGTCAACCTCGCGCGCCTGCTGATGGCCGAGGACCACCGGCAGGGCGTCGAACCGATCGTGCTGCCGGGCAATGCGCTCGAGCTGGCCTCCTGCGGCACCTGCGCGCCCGGAACGCTGGCCACCGGCTACCGCTATGTCGAGATGGGCTACACGGCCGCCTTCGAGCCGGCCATGGTGCCGAGCAACGCGCGCCATGCCCACATGGAGATGGGCGACGTGCCGGTGCTCGACCATGGCGCCTACGTCATGCTCGGCAGCGACGAGCTGTTCCTCGAACTGCTCGCCCAGGGCGGGCCGGACCTGAAGAACTTCGACCAGATCCGCGACTACACCGCCTGGACCATCAACGCCTCCAAGGCGATGGGCGTGAAGGTGGTGAACCCGGGCGGCATCTCGGCCTTCAAGTTCAACCAGCGCAAGCTCGACGTCAACGAGCCGCACGTGCACTGGCAGGTCACGCCGCGCCAGGTGGTGCATGCCCTGGCCCGCGCGCTGAAGGAACTCGGTGTGCCGCACCCGCTGCACATCCACGGCAGCAACCTCGGCGTGCCGGGCAACATCCGCTCGACGCTCGAGACCATCGAGGCACTCGAAGGCCTGCCGGCGCACCTGACGCACATCCAGTTCCACGCCTACGGCACCGAGGGGCCGAAGAAGTTCTCCTCGGCCGCGTTGCAGCTCGCCGAGGCCGTCAATGCCAACCCGCAGATCAGCATCGACGTCGGCCAGATCATGTTCGGCCAGACCGTCACCGCCTCGGGCGACACGATGCGCCAGTTCGCGCAGAGCGGCCTCGCGAACCCGCGCAAGTGGGTCGGCGCGGACATCGAGCTGATGGCCGGCTGCGGCGTGGTGCCGTTCCGCTACCGCGAGCAGAGCTTCGTCAACGCGCTGCAGTGGGTGATCGGCCTCGAGATCTTCCTGCTCGTGAAGAACCCCTGGCAGGTGGTGCTGACCACCGACCACCCGAACGGCGGCCCGTTCACCAGCTACCCGCACCTGATCCGCCTGCTGATGGACCGCCCCTTCCGCGAGGAGCAGCTCGCGAAGCTGCATCCCGAGGTGGCGGCGAACTGTGCGCTGAAGTCGATCACGCGCGAGCTGACGCTGGAGGAGATCGCGATCCTCACCCGTGCCGCGCCGGCGAAACTCCTTGGCCTGCCGGACCGCGGCCAGCTCGGCGTGGGCGCCGCGGCCGACATCGCGGTCTACCGCGAGAAGGCCGACCGCGAGTCGATGTTCCGCACACCCGAGTGGGTGTTCAAGGACGGCGTGCTGGTCGCGCAGGCCGGTCGTGTCACCGCCACGCCGGTGGGCGGCACGCATTTCGTCGAACCCGGCTACGACCCGATCATCGAGAAGACCTTGCGCAGGCACTGGCAGGACCGTGCCGCGATCGCCTTCGACAACGTCGCGATCACGCACGACGAGCTCTGTTCGTGCTGCAACGGCGGCCGGCTGCTGCCCGCGGCCTGCTTCAGCGGAGACGCCGCATGATCCGCAACGGCGTTGCCATCGACGACACCTTCGCCGAAGCCTTTCCGATGAAGGGCACGCGGCTCGTGATCACCGCGCACAACCCCACCTGGGCGCGCCATGCGGCGGTGGCGGCCACCGGCTTCGCGACCTCGGTGATCGCCTGCGGCTGCGAGGCCGGCATCGAGCGCGAGCTCGCCCCCGACGAGACACCCGACGGGCGGCCCGGCATCGCGGTGCTGATCTTCGCGATGTCGGGCAAGGAACTGGCCAAGCAGATCGAGCGGCGCGTCGGGCAATGCGTGCTGACCTGCCCGACCACGGCGGTCTACGCCGGCATCGCGGACGGCGAGGCCGTGGCGCTGGGCAAGAACCTGCGCTTCTTCGGCGACGGCTGGCAGATCAGCAAGGTGATCGGCGGCATCCGCTACTGGCGCGTGCCGGTGATGGACGGCGAGTTCGTCGCGCAGGAGACCACCGCGGTGGTCAAGGGCGTGGGCGGCGGCAACCTGCTGCTGCTGGCGCGCGACACCGATGCGGCGCTGGCCGCGGCCGAGGCCGCGGTGGCGGCGATGCAGGCGCTGCCCAACGTGATCATGCCCTTCCCGGGTGGGGTGGTGCGCTCGGGCTCGAAGGTGGGCAGCAAGTACCCGGCCCTCGGTGCCTCCACCAACGATGCGTTCTGCCCCAGCCTGGTCGGCCTCGTGGCGAAGTCCGAACTGACCGCGGAGACCCGCTGCGTGATGGAGATCGTGATCGACGGCCTGACCGAGGCCGACGTGGCCGCGGCGATGCGTGCCGGGCTGGACGCCGGCATCGCGCTCGGCGCGGCCGGCGGTCTGCTGCGCATCTCGGCCGGCAACTATGGCGGCAAGCTCGGGCCGTTCCACTTCCACCTGCGCAAGCTGATGGGGGAAGGCGCATGAGCGGCTGGACCCTCACGCTGAAGCGCCCGCTCGCGCTGCGACTGGATCTGCGCGGTGTGCTGCCCGGGCTCGACGACCCCGCGGCCACGCTGGTCGGGTACGGCAACACGCTCGTGCCGCTGGCCGAGTTCTTCACCGCGTCCCGGCGCGACGACGACGCGCTCGTGCTCGAAGGCGATCTCGCCAAGGCCGACCGCATCGGCTGGCAGATGGCGGGCGGCACGCTGATCGTCGACGGCAACGCCGGCGACTGCGCCGGCGGCGCGATGCGCGGCGGCACCTTGCGCATCGGCGGCAGTGCGCGCGACCTGGCCGGCTGCGAGATGTCCGGCGGCCTGGTCGAGATCGGCGGCAACGTCGGCGACTTCGCCGCCGGCACGCTGCCCGGCAGCATGGACGGCATGCGCGGCGGCACGCTGATCGTGCGCGGCCGCGCCGGCGCACGCTTCGGCGACCGCATGCGCCGCGGCACGGCGCTGCTGTTCGGCGACGCGGGAGACTTCCTCGGCTCGCGCATGGTGGCCGGCACCATCGCCCTGGCCGGCCGCTGCGGCGCGCATGCGGGCTACGGCATGCGGCGCGGCAGCCTGGTGTTCGCCGGTGCGGCGCCGGCCGACTCGCCGACCTTCGTGCCGGCGGTGGCCGACGCGCCGGTGTTCTGGCAGCTGCTCGCGCGCGACCTGGCCCGACATGGCGGCGCCTTCGCCGAACTGCCGCGCCGCGCCATCCGGCGCCGCCTGGGCGATCTCGCCGCCGGCGGCAAGGGCGAGCTGATCACGCTCGCCTGAGAATCGCCGCCTCCTCCTTTCCATCCACTGCAGACGACGACATGAACGACTACCTGTTCCACGCCGGCGAGGCGACCGTGCTCGCGGCCGAAGGCCAGTTCACCGATGCGATGCCGGAGATCCTGATCGGCCGCACCAGCGGCCCGGTGGGCCAGGCCTTCGCCAACATGATGGCGCAGACCAAGGGCCACACCGCGATGTTCGCGATCCGCGCCTGCAACCAGCTGGTGCGCCCGGCGACCATCATCGTGCCGAAGGTGACGCTCAAGGACGTGGCCAACATCGACCTGTTCGGCGGCGTGGTGCAGAGCGCCACCGCCGACGCGGTGGTCGACTGCCTGATCGAGGGCACCATCCCCAAGGCGCTGGCCAACGAGCTGTGCATCATCAGCCTGGTGTGGATCGACCCGCGCTGCGCGAAGGACCCGAACCTCGACAAGAAGGACATGTACCGCACCAACTACGAGGCCACCAAGCTGGCGATCAGGCGCGCGCTGAACAACGAGCCCTCGGTCGAAGAACTGATCGCCAACCGCCACAGCATCAAGCACGACATGGACGACTGGTCGTGAACGGGCCCCCCCCCGGAAGCGCCTGCGGCGCCTCCCCCCCGGGGGGGCGCCGCCAGCGGACCGGCGAAGCCGGATCCGCGGCGACTGCTTGACGCGTCGTGGACTCGCCGTTCGTCCTCCTGGACGACCGCGATTCGAGCGCGGAACACCCGACCAGCCGGCTCTACACCGGCTTCGTGCGCGAGCACCGCTGCAGCGACCCGGCCACGCTCGAGGCGGTGTGCGCGGCGCTCGAGGCCGACCAGCGCGCCGGCCTGCACGCCGTGCTGCTGGCCGACTACGAATGGGGTGCGAAGCTGCTGGGCGCCGGCGTGCGCGAGCGCGACCGCGACGCCAGCCTGCGCGTGCTGATGTTCGAGTGCCTCGAGCGGCTCGCGCGCGCGCAGGTCGACGAGCGCCTGGCCACGCTGGCCGACGAACCCTGCGGCACGCTGGACCTGCATGCGAGCGTCACGGGCGAGGAGTTCGGTGCGGCGATCGCACGCATCCATGCCGCCATCGCCGACGGCGAGACCTACCAGGTCAACTACACCTACCGCCTCACCGGCCGCGCCTACGGCGAGCCGCTGGTGCTCTACCGTGCGCTGCGCACGCGCCAGCCGGTGGCCTACGGTGCCTTCGTCGCGCTGCCCGAGGGCGCCTGCGTGCTCTCGCTCTCGCCCGAGCTGTTCGTGCGGCATGCCGGCGGCCTCGCCACCGCGCGGCCGATGAAGGGCACGGCCGGGCGCATCACTGCGCCCGAAGGCGACAGCGAGACGGCGCGCCTGCTGTCGCTGGACGTCAAGAACCGCGCCGAGAACCTGATGATCGTCGACCTGCTGCGCAACGATCTCGGGCGCATCGCGGAGACCGGTTCTGTCGCGGTGCCCGAGCTGTTCGCGATCGAGCCCTACGCCACCGTGTTCCAGATGACCTCCACGGTGCAGGCGCGGCTCAGGCCCGAGGTCGACCTCGCCGCGCTGCTGCGCGCCGTGTTCCCCTGCGGCTCGATCACCGGCGCGCCCAAGCACCACACGATGGGCCTGATCGCCGCGATCGAGAGCACGCCGCGCGGCCTGTACTGCGGCGCGATCGGCTGGCTCGAAGCCGCGCCGCCGGGGCGGCGGCTGGGCGACCTGTGCCTGTCCGTGGCCATCCGCACGCTGGTGCTCGGTGCGCCGCAGGCCGACGGCACGCGGCCGCTGCGGCTGGGCATCGGCGCCGGCATCGTGAAGGACAGCGTCGCCGCCGACGAGTACGAGGAATGCCGCCTCAAGGCGCGTTTCCTGACCGGGCTGGATCCGGGCTTCGAGCTGTTCGAGACCGTACTCGCCCGGGGCGACGGCAGCCTGCCGTACCTGGAACGCCATCTGGCGCGGCTGCAGCGCAGCGCCGCCGCGCTCGGCTTCGAGTTCGACCGCGACGCGGCGCGCGAGGCGCTGCACGACGCGGCGGGGCAGGGCGACGGCCGGCCCCAGCGCCTGCGCCTGGCCCTGGCGAAGAACGGGCGCCTCGGGCTGAGCCGTGCGCCGCTGGCGCCGCTGGCCGAGGCCGTGGTGGACCTGCTGATCGCGCCGCAGCGCCTGCCCGACGCCGACCCGCTGGCCGCGCACAAGACCACCCGGCGCGCGCATTACGACGCCGGCGTGCGTGCCGCCGAGGCGGCCGGTGCCTTCGACAGCCTGTTCCTCGGCGCCGACGACCGGCTCGTCGAGGGCGGGCGCAGCTCGGTCTTCGTGCGCCTGGACGGCCGCTGGTGGACGCCGCCGCTGGCCGATGGTGCGCTGCCCGGCGTGATGCGCTCCGTGCTGCTCGACGACCCGGCCTGGCAGGCCGCCGAGCGCCGCCTGGACCTGCGCGACCTGGCGCGCGCCGAGGCCCTGGTGGTCTGCAACGCGCTGCGCGGCGTGCTGCCCGCGCGCCTGCGGCAGCCGGCGGGCGCGCTGCCGTGAACCTGGCCCTGTTCGACCTCGACCACACGCTGATCCCGTTCGACAGCGGCATGGCCTGGACGCGCTTCCTGATCGCGCGCGGCGCGCTGCCGCCCGAGGTGGAGACGCGCTACCTGGACTGCTGCCACCAGTACGTGGCCGGCGCGCTGGACATCCATGCGCTGCACCGTGCCGCCGTCGGCCCGCTGGCAGCCTTCGAGCCGGCCCGGCTCGCCGCCTGGCGTGCCGAGTTCGGGTCGGCCATGCAGCCGCGCCTGCCCGAGGCCACCCGTGCGCTGGTGCGGCGCCACCTGGCGGCCGGCGACCTGTGTGCGCTGGTCACCGCGACCAGCCGGCTGATCGCCGAGCCGCTGGCGCGTGGCTTCGGGCTGGACCAGGTGCTGGCCACCGAGCCCGAACTCGGCGCCGACGGCCGGCCGACCGGTGCCATCGCCGGCCTGCCTTGTCACCGCGAGCACAAGACCCGCCATGTGGCGGACTGGCTGGCCCGCCGGGGCCACCCCGGGCTCGCCGCATTCACCCGCTCCTGGTTCTACTCGGATTCCGCCAGCGACCTGCCCTTGCTGTGCGCCGTCACCGACCCGGTGGCGGTTAGGCCCGATGCGCGGCTACGCGAGCATGCACAACGGCACGGTTGGACCGTGATCGACGTCGAATAAGTCACTGCCTGCTCAAGTGCCGGCGTCGATCGACCGATAGCCGCGGCAGGAACCGGCGCAGGGCAGCATGCCGGTCGCGGCATCGATGGAGGCATCCACATGGAATGGGTTCGGCGCTTTAGCCTGGTGAAGCGGGTGGTATTCGGGTTCACGGCCATGGGGGCGGCGACGGTGTCGCTCGGCGCGGTCGGCGCGTGGGCGGCCTCACACGGCAACACCGGCCTGGCCGCACCGCTGGCCGTGGCCACCGGCGCGGTCGCCCTGTTCGGCGCCGTGGCGACCTGGGCCATCGTCGCCAGCATCAAGTCCAGTGTCGAGCCCACGGTGCAGGCGGTCATCCGCATCGCCGGCGGCGACCTGGAGACCAAGATCGAGTCGCCCGGCAAGGACGAGATCTCCTGGCTGCGCTACGAGCTCAACGCGATGCGCAAGAAGCTGCGCGGCATGGTGCAGGAGGTGCGCCAGACGGCCGATGGCGTGGGGGTCGCGTCCGCCGAGATCGCCACCGGCAACACCGACCTGTCCTCGCGCACCGAGAGCCAGGCCAGCGCGCTGCAGCAGACCGCCAGTTCGATGCAGCACCTGTCGCAGTCGGTGCAGGAGACGGCGCGCACCGCGCAGCAGGCCCGCGAGGTGGTGCAGCAGTCGCACCGCGTCGCCGAGCAGGGCGCGCAGACCATGCAGCAGGTGGTGCAGCGCATGGGCGAGATCAATGCCAGCGCGTCGCGCATCGGCGAGATCATCGGCGTGATCGACGGCATCGCGTTCCAGACCAACATCCTCGCGCTGAACGCGGCCGTCGAGGCGGCGCGCGCCGGCGAGCACGGCCGCGGCTTCGCGGTGGTGGCCTCCGAGGTGCGCGCGCTGGCGCAGCGCAGCTCGACCGCGGCGCGCGAGATCAAGACGCTGATCGGCGATTCGTCGGGCCGCGTCGAGGCCGGCTCGAAGCTGGTCGACGAAGCCGGCGGCCGGATGCGCGAGATCGTGGCCAGCGTGCAGAAGGTCTCGGCGCTGATCGGCGAGATCGCCGAAGCCGGTCAGTCGCAGGGCGAGGGCCTGGTGCAGATCAACCAGGCGGTGGCGCACATCGACACCGTCACGCAGCAGAACGCCGCGCTGGTGGAGCAGCTCGCCGCGGCAGCCCAGTCGCTGCAGGACCAGTCCGGCCGGCTCAACCAGTCGATGGGCTCGTTCCGCATCGCCGCCTGATCACTCGCTGCCGGCCAGCGCCGCGCGCAGCGAGGCGACGCGCTTGCGCGTGCCGGGGTGGGTGGCGGTGTCGGGGGTCGGGCCCAGGCGCATGAAGGCGCGGATGGCCAGCGCCGGGTCCTGCCCGGTGCGCTGCAGCAACTGCAGCGCGAAGGCGTCGGCCTCGAACTCCTGGCGGTGCGCCAGCGCGGAGGCGTCGCGGCCGAGCCGGTCGGCCACCGCGTCGGCGAGTTCCGGGCTCACCTCGCCGGGGATCCACTTCTGGTAGACCAGCGCCATCTGCAGCCAGTGGTGCTGCATCACGTGGCCGAGTTCGTGCGCCAGCACGAAGAAGCGCTCGCCCTCCGGCAGATCGGCCAGGGATTCGTTGGCCAGCACGATGTGGCCGTGCACCGTCTCGGCCAGCACCGGCCCGCGGATCACGTGCAGGTCCACCGGCGGCAGGCCGGGTGCCGCGGCCACCAGCGCCGTGAAGGTGCGCCGCACCGTCTCGGCGCGCGGGCCGTCCGGGTCGGCGGTGCTCTGCTGCTCCAGGCGCAGCTGCTGCGAACGCCGCAGCACGTCGACGATGTCCTCGGCGCGCGCCGTGCCGACCAGGGGAAGGAACAGGAGAAGACACCGGAGCCACTGCATGCCGCACCTCGCTGGGGCGCCGCAAACGGCGACGCGCCTTGACGGTGGGCAACGCAACCGCCGTGCCTGACCGAGGGTTAACCCTTGATGTGCGGGGCGTGGCGCGTCAGGTGCCTCAGATCTGGATCAGACCCCACTGCAGCGCCACCAGTGTCAGCTCGGACTGGTTGCTGGCGCCGAGCTTCTGCTTGACGTGGTACAGGTGGGTGCCGACGGTGCTGGGCGAGAGCTTCAGGTTCTCGGCGATCTGCGCCACGCTCTGGCCGCGTGCGAGCTGGATGAAGACCGAGAACTCGCGCTCCGACAGCGCCTCGGCCGGGCTGGTCTCGCCCTTGACCTGGGCCATCGCCAGCGAGCGGGCGGTCTGCGCGTCCACGTACGCCTCGCCGGCGGCCACCGCGCTCACCGCGGCGATCAGCGCGTCGGGCGCGCTGCGCTTGGTCAGGTAGCCAAGCGCGCCGGCGCGCAGCACGCGGCGCGGGTGGGCCGTGTCCTCGTGCGCCGAGAGCACCAGGATGCGCGCCTTGGCGTCCTGCGCCAGGATGCGCCGCACCGCCTCCAGCCCGCCCATGCCGGGCATCGAGATGTCCATCACCACCACGTCGGGCTTGACGCGGCCGTACTCGGCGCAGGCCTGCTCGCCGCTGTCGAGCTCGGCCACCACCTCGACGGCGGCATCGGCCAGCAGCATGCGGAAGCCCATGCGCACCAGCGCATGGTCGTCGACCAGCATCACGCGGATCGTCATCGGGTCTCCAGGGAATCGGGCACGGGCAGGGGCACCTGCACGGCGAGCAGCACGCCGTGCGGCTGGGCCGGCTCGATGCGCAGGCTGCCGCGCAGGGTCTCCACCCGCTCGGCCAGCCAGCGCAGGCCGTAGTGGCCGGGGCGTTGCCAGCCCTGCGGCGGCAGGCCGCGGCCGTTGTCGCGCAGCTCGAGCTGCACGCCCTGCGCGTCGGCCGCCAGATGCACCTGCACCTGCGTGGCCTCGCCATGGCGTAGCGCATTGGTCAGACCCTCCTGCACGGCGCGGTAGAGCGTCAGCGCGAGCTCGGGCGCCAGCGGCACCTCGCCCAGCCTCACCCGCGTGTCGATCGTCACGCCGGGCTGGCTGCGCCGGGTGCGCTCGACCAGGTCGTCGAGCGCCTCGGCCAGGCCGAAGTTGTCCAGCACCAGCGGCGCCAGGCGCGGGATGATGCCGTGCATCGCGTCGTACAGCCGCGAGGATTCGTCGGCAATCACGCGCGCCGCCTGCTCCGAGGCCGGGTCGCGCGAGCCGACGCGCTGCGCGATCGACAACGCCATGCTGCGCATCGCGGTGACCGACTGGCCCAGCTCGTCGTGCAGCTCGCGCGCGATCATGCGGCGCTCCTGCTCGACATGCTGGTCGATCCAGCGCGTCAGCTCGCGGTTGTCGGACAGCTGCGCCTCGGCCCGTGCGGCACGCCGCTCGGTCTCGATGTGGGTCTGCAGCTCGCCGACCATGCGGTTGAAGGCCGCACCGATGGCCGCCGCCTCGCGGCCCGGCAGCGGCGGCAGTGCGACGTCGAAGCGCCCGCCCTGCAGCTGGTTGAGCGCGTCGACGATCTGCCCGAACGGCCGCACCGTGCGGCCGACCAGCCAGAACACCGCCGCATTGACGAGCACCAGCATGGCCAGCGCGCCGACCACCAGCCAGAACAGGTAGTCCCAGGCATCGACCGCGGCGCGCGAGGCGTTCGAGCGCACCTCGAGCCGGCCGTCCGGGAATTCGATCGACTGCGTCGACGGCGGCGGGGCGATCAGCGCCTCGAACCAGGCCGGGGCATCGCGCCCGGCCTTGTAGGTCGACGGCGGCGAGCGGTAGAGCACGGTGCCGGCGCCGTCCAGCAGCGTGATGTCGTTCGAGCGCACCCGGCCGATGCCCTGCAGGAAGGCCAGCATCGCCGGCGTGCCCTGCGCCGCGTAGCGCCAGACGGTGCGGTTGAGCAGCTGTGCGGCGACCCGGTTGGCCGCCACCACCTCCTCGTGCACCGAGTCGCGCATGCTGCGCAGCTGCAGCCCCATCACGACCAGCGTGAACAGCACCGTCAGCGCGCCGACGATCAGGTTGATCTTCAGGCGCAGCGTCATGCAGCGGGCTCGTCGAAACGGCCGTCGGCGGCGAAGCGCTCCAGCGCGCGCACCATCGCCGCGACCATCGCGGGGTGGGTGGGGTCGTGGCCGGCGCCCTCGACCCAGCGCAGCCGCGCGTGCGGCAGCGCAGCCGCCACCAGGCGCGCCCCGGCCGGCGGGCAGATGCGGTCGGCGCTGCCGTGCAGCAGCAGCGTGGGCACCTGCGGCAGCGCGGCGCAGCGCGCCAGCAGCGGCGACTCGGCCAGAAAGCAGTCGGCGCGCAGGTAGTGGCTCTGCACGCGGTAGCGGTCGACCAGGGCGTCGAGCTGGGCCGCGTCGGGCTCGCCCGGTGCCGTGCCGGCCAGCTGCTGCTCGGCGCGCCACCAGCGGCGCGCCGCCTGGCGCGCGGCGGACCGGTCGGTGCCGTGCAGCGCGTGGGCGAGGGCGGCCAGGTCCAGATCGGCCGCGGCGGCGAAGGCCTCGATGTCCTCGCGCCGGGCCAGGAAGGTGGCGCGCAGCAGCAGGCCGTCGATAGCCGAGGGTTCGGCCGCGGCATGGGCGATCGCAAGCGTCGCACCCCAGGAGCCGCCGACCACCAGCCAGCGCTCGATGCCGAGCGCCTCGCGCACGCGGCGCAGGTCGTCCAGCAGCTCGGCCATGGTGTTGTGGTCGGTCGCGCCGCGCGGTGTGCTGCGCCCGGCGCCGCGCTGGTCGGGGCAGACGATGCGCCAGCGCCGCGGGTCGAAGAAGCGCCGCAGCAGCGGCGTGCCGCCCGAGCCCGGCCCGCCGTGCAGCACGAGCGCCGGGAGGCCGTCGGCCACGCCGTGCTCGGCCACGTGCAGCACGTGGCCGTGGCCGACCGGCAGCGCATGCGTGGCCAGCGGCGGCGTGTCCTCGTGCAGGGCGGATCCGGGCATGGGCACGATGGTATCGGGAGCACCCGCGCCCCCAATCATGAAAATCATGAGGCCCGATTCATGGTCCGGGGACTGTGCGGCGGCGCTGCGCGCGGCGAGGATACGGCACGGGAAACAACCTCCCCGCACCCGCCATCCGGTGGGGCGACCACCGCCACAGGAGAACCTGCATGACCTGGACCACCCCGACCGCCACCGACTTCCGCTTCGGCTTCGAAATCACGATGTACGTCGCGGCCCGCTGAGCGGCTGACCGACCGACCGCCGCCGGGCTCACGCTCGCGCGGCGGTTTTTCTTCTCCGGACCTCCATGCGCATCACGATCCTCGGCGCCGCGGCCGGCGGCGGCTTCCCGCAGTGGAACTGCAACTGCCGCAACTGTGCCGGCGTGCGCAGCGGCGCCGTGCGCGCGCGGCCACGCACCCAGTCGTCGATCTTCGTGCGCGACGACCAGGCGGCCGACGGCGTGCTGTTCAACGCTTCGCCCGACATCCTCGAGCAGATCCGCGCCAACCCGGCGCTGCAGCCGAACCGCCGGGTGCGCGACAGCGCGATCGCCGGCGTGGTGCTGATGGACGGCCAGATCGACCACGCGACCGGGCTCTTCATGCTGCGCGAGCGCGGCAGCCCGCTGCCGCTGTGGTGCACCGACCCGGTCGAGCAGGACCTGACCCAGGGCAACCCGATCCTGCGCGTGCTGGGCCACTACTGCGGCGTGCAGCGCGAGCGCATCGTGCCCGACGGCACGCCGTTCACGATCCCCGGCGCGCCGGGCCTCGCCTTCCGCGCCTTCGCGCTGGCCAGCAAGGCCGCGCCGTACTCGCCGCACCGCGACGCGCCGGTGCCCGGCGACAACATCGGCATGCTGATCACCGACCGCACGAGCGGCCGCAGCGCCTTCTACGCGCCGGGCCTCGGCGAGATCACGCCGCCGCTCTTCGACGTGATGAGCGGCGCCGACGCGGTGTTCGTCGACGGCACCTTCTGGACCGACGACGAGATGATCGCGCTCGGCCTGTCGAAGAAGACCGCGCGCGACATCGGCCACCTGCCGCAGTCCGGCGCCGGCGGCATGATCGAGTGGCTCGACCAAATGCCGGCGAACGCGCGCCGCTTCCTCATCCACATCAACAACACCAACCCCATCCTCGACGAGGACTCGCCGCAGCGCGCCGAACTGGCGCGCCACCGCATCGAGGTCTGCGAGGACGGTGTCACCCTCGAGATCTGAGATGACTGCTGCCTGGTCCCGCGAAGAGTTCGAAGCCAAGCTGCGCGAGCGCGGCCGTTCGTACCACATCCACCATCCGTTCAACGTGATGCTGAACACGGGCAAGGCCACGCCCGAGCAGATCCGCGGCTGGGTGGCGAACCGCTTCTACTACCAGATCGCGATCCCGATCAAGGACGCGGCGGTGATGTCCAACTGCACCGACCGCGAGGTGCGGCGTGGCTGGATCCAGCGCATCCTCGACCACGACGGCTTCGAGATCGGCGGCGTGAAGGACCCGGGCGGCATCGAGGCCTGGTTGCGCCTGGGCGAGGCGGTGGGGCTGACGCGCGAGGAGATCGAGGACCAGCGCCACCTGATCCCGGCGGTGCGGTTCGCGGTCGACGCCTACGTCAACTTCGCGCGCCGCGCGCCCTGGCAGGAGGCGGTGTGCTCGTCGCTGACCGAGCTGTTCGCGCCGGAGATCCACAAGCAGCGCCTGGCCACCTGGCCCGAGCATTACGCCTGGATCGAGCCGCAGGGCCTGAGCTATTTCCGCAACCGCGTCAGCCAGGCGCGGCGCGACGTGGAGCAGGGCCTGGCCATCACGCTGGACCACTTCAACACCCGCGCGCTGCAGGAGCGCGCGCTCGATATCCTGCAGTTCAAGCTCGACATCCTGTGGGCGATGAACGACGCGATGGCGCTGAAGTACGGCGTGAACGCGTGATGGAACTGGTCGCCGACAGCCGCCCGCGCCTCGGCGCGGGCTTCCGGCTCCAGTGGGAGCCGGCGCAGCAGTGCCACGTGCTGCTCTACCCCGAGGGCATGGTCAAGCTCAACGGCAGCGCCGGCGAGATCATGAAGCGCTGCGACGGGCAGGCCACGCTGGCCGCGATCGTCGCCGACCTGGAGAAGACCTTCGGTGCCAGCAACCTGGAAGGCGACGTGCGCGGCTTCATCGACGTGGCCGCGAAGCAGCGCTGGCTGACCTGGGATTGAAGCCATGAGCCAAGTCGTTGGACCGCCCCTGTGGCTGTTGGCGGAGCTGACCTACCGCTGCCCGCTGCACTGCGTCTTTTGCTACAACCCGGTGGACTACGCGACGCAGCCCGCCGAGCTCTCCACCGACGACTGGTTGCGCGTGCTGCGCGAGGGCCGCGAGATGGGTGCCGTGCAGCTCGGCCTGTCCGGCGGCGAGCCGCTGCTGCGCGACGACCTCGAGCTCATCGTCGCCGAGGCGCATCGCCTGGGCTACTACACCAACCTGCTGACCTCGGGCGTGGGCCTGACCGAGGCACGCGCCAGGGCGCTGAAGGAGGCGGGGCTGGACCACGTGCAGCTCTCGTTCCAGGATTCGACGCGCGAGATGAACGACTTCCTCTCGCACACCAAGACCTTCGAGCTGAAGAACAAGGTCGCGAGGATCATCAAGGACCAGGGCTGGCCGATGGTGATGAACGTCGTGATCCACCGGCTCAACATCGACCACATCGACCGCATCATCGGCATGGCCGCGGAGTTCGGCGCCGAGTACATCGAGCTGGCGAACACGCAGTACTACTCGTGGGCCTTCGTCAACCGCGCGCAGCTGCTGCCCACGCGCGAGCAACTGATCCGCGCCGAGGCCGTCACCGACGAGTGGCGGCGCAAGCTGGGCGAGAAGATGCGCATCTTCTTCGTCGCGCCCGACTACCACGAGGGCCGGGCCAAGAAGTGCGTCAACGGCTGGGGCAGCATGTTCATCACGGTGACACCCACCGGCGACGTGCTGCCCTGCCACACCGCGAAGATGCTGCCCGGGCTGACGTTCCCGAACGTGCGCGAGGCGAGCCTGCGCCACGCCTGGTTCGAGTCCGAGGGCTTCAACCGCTACCGCGGCACGGGCTGGATGAAGGAGCCCTGCGCGAGCTGCGAGCGCAAGGAGGAGGACCTCGGCGGCTGCCGCTGCCAGGCCTACCTGATCGCGAACGACCCCGAGGCGGCCGACCCGGTGTGCAGCAAGAGCCCGCACCACGCCAAGGTGCTCGAGGCCGTGGCTCAGGCCGAACGCGGCGCGCCGGCGGTCACCGAGCACCCGCTGGTGTTCCGCGACCCGGCGAACTCGCGCCGGCTCGCGAAGGTAGCGACCTAGCCCGCTAGAGCGACTGCAGGTAGGCGGCCACCGCCTTCATCTGCGCCTCGTTCATGGCGCGCACCTCGTTCTTCATGATCACGCCGTGCGGACGCAGCGGCGTCTTGAACACCTTGAGCTGGCGCACGATGTAGTCGGCATGCTGGCCCGCCAGGCGCGGGAAGCCGGTCTGGCCCTCGGCCCTGTCGCCGTGGCAGGACGCGCAGGCGCGCACGCCCAGCGCCGGCAGGCCCTTCTCGAAGATGGCCTTGCCCTGGCTCATCAGCGCGGCACTGCCGGCCCGGCCGGGACGCGGCTCCTGCTTCGCGTAGTAGTCGGCCAGGCCTTCGATCGCGCCGTCGGTCAGCAGCGCCGAGATGCCGTACATGTAGGCCTGCACGTCGGTTTCGGCGCGCGACTTGTCGCGGAAGTCCTTCAGCTGCCGGATGGTGTACTCGCGTGCCTGGCCGGCCAGCGCCGGGAAGCGCGAGTCGCTGCTGCGCCCGAAGTCGCCGTGGCAGGTGGCGCAGACATGCACCGCACGCTGCACGAGCTCGTCGTCCGCGCTGCCGGCCGCCTGCGCCGCCGGTGCCCCCAGGGCCGCGATCAGCAGGCTGCCCAGAACCGTCTTCTTCATGCTGTCCCCTCGATGGTTGCAGGGGCATTCTGTGCAGCGCCGGCGTGGCCGCGGTTGCGGTGCGTCAAGCGCCTCAGTTCTCGAGGCGCAGGATCTCGAGTTGCTCGGGCACCGTCTCGAAGGTGCCGGTGCCGGCCGGCATCTGCATCAGGTTCCTTCCCTCGCCGTCGAGCAGCCAGACGCTCGGGTAGACCAGCTGGCGCACGCGCTCGTCGCCGAGCTTCTTCATGAACTCGGTGTAGCCCCAGCTCTGCGCGCCGATGCGAAAGCGCAGCCGGTCGGCCTGCACCTTCAGACTGCTGCGCAGGTCGTACAGCAGCCAGTCCTTCTGGAAGTGCGGCAGCAGGGCGTCGGCGTTCTTGTCGAGGAAGGCCTCGTACTTGCGGCAGAACGGGCAGTCGTTGGCGCCGAGGTAGACGTACAGCCGCTTGTTCTCGGCGCGGGCACGGGCCAGCGCCGGGCCGAGGTCGAACTCGTACTGCTCGGGCAGCCCCTGCGGCTGCACGATGGTCGCGCCATAGCGCGGCGGCAGGCCGATGGCGCGGGCCGCGCCGGCCGCCAGCAGCAGCGGCAGGGCGAGCGCGGCGCGGCGCCTCATGAGGTGGTCGAGACCATCAGCGAGCCGACGTAGTGGCCATCCTTCGAGTCGGTCACCTCGGCGCGCAGCTCGCCGTCGCCGTGCGGCACGAAGTTGAAGCGCAGCGTGGGGTTCTCGCTCACCGAGAAGTCCAGCTCGGCATCGAAGATCTTGCGCTTGTCGTAGCTGACCTTGATCGAGCGCACGAAATGCGGCGGGATGTACATCACCGTCTGCTGGTTCAGCTCGAAGCCGGTGTCGTTCGGATGCACGACGGTCACGTCGGCCGGCGTGGGCTGCTCGAGCCGCACGCCGGCCGGCAGCTTGAACATCGTGCGGCCGATCAGGTGCAGCGCCTCGCGGTTGGGCGGAGCGGAGCAGCCGCCCGAGGTCTTCACGTAGCGCGAGTCGAGGTGCAGCGAGCCGTCGGACAGCTCGCTGACCACGCGCACGTGGCTGTATTCGTCCACGCGCAGCCGGGTCTCGAAATCGGCCTGGCCGATCTCGGTGCTCAGGTCGAGCACCGCCGCCACCGGCGACGGGTTCTTGTCGACCACCAGCCACAGGCGGCGCACGTGGCGCTCGGGCCGCTGCGGCAGCATCGAGCTGACCTTGACCGGCACCGAGGCGCCGTAGGCGGCGCGCAGCGGCACCGTGAGCTGCACCACCTCGCGCCCGGCGCGCAGCGGGCGGCCCGCGAACAGGCGGGCCGACAGCTTGTCCCACTCGGGCGAGGAATCCTCGTGGCGCGCCGACGGCAGCCCGCCCTCGGCGGCCCAGGCCGGCCAGGCGGCGGCGGCGAGGCTGGCGAGGGCGTGGCGACGGCGCAGGCGCGGCGTGTTCATCGGGGCGGCTCCGGCTTGAAGATCAGCTCGCGCTCGTACCGCAGGAAGGCGACCGAGGCGTTGCGACGGTGGATGATCTCGTACTGGTCCCAGGCTTCATAGTCGGGCATCTCCGCAACGTCGGCCACGTTGATCAGCGAGGCGCCCGATTCGACCAGCGCGCGGGTCTTCTTCTCCAGGGCCGCGAGGTAGGTCTCGACGGCGTCGATGGCGGCGCCGGGTTCGGCCGCCGGGCCGTGCCCGGGCACGACGCGGCGCGCGCCGAGCTCGCGCAGCGCGGCCAGCGCGCGGTGCCAGCCGGGCAGGTCGCTGTCCTGGATGTCGGGCACGCGCCGCACGTCCAGCAGGCCGCCGGCGAACAGCACGCCGCTTTGTTCGTCGAGCACCGCGATGTCGCCCGGGCCGCTCGAGTGGCCGAAGTACAGCACCCGCACCGGGCGCCCGATCAGGTCCAGGGTCTGCGCGGCGTCGAGGGTGCGGTCGGGCTGGTAGACGTGGCTGCCGTGCATGGCCGGCTCGCCGGCGACCTGGCGCAGCGTCTTCAGGCAGGTCTCGCAGCGCGAGGCCATCAGGCGGGCGCTGCGCTCGTGCATCGCCACCGGGATGCCGCGTGCCTGGAAGGCCGTGCCGCCGAACAGGAACTCGGGCCGCACGTGGGTCACCAGCGCGAGCCGCACCGGCCGGTCGGTCACCGTGGCGATCGCCTCGAGCAGCGCCTGGCCGTGGACATGCGAGGTGCCGGTGTCGACCACGATCACGCCCTGCGGGCCGACGATGAAGCCGCTGTTGCCGATGCGCCCGAGGTTGGCCGCATCGGCCGCGCCCGCGCTGCCGGCGAACATGTAGACGCCGGGCGCGAGCGCGACCGGCCGCGGCCCGCGCGGCGCCACGCTCGCGCAGCCGCCCAGCACGGCCAGCAGGCCGAGGCCGAGCAGTGCCGTCCAGACGCGCCACCAGGTGCTGACCACGGCGCGCCTACTTGCCTTCGACGAGCTTCTTCAGGTTCGCCAGGCCCGCCTGGTAGACGCCGGTGACGGCAGCCACCGCGGCCTCGTCGTTCTGGTCCGGCGGCGGGTCGTTGTTCGGGTAGCCGCGGTAGAAGGCTCCGCGCCACTCGACGACCGCCTTGTTGCCGTCGGCCTTGACGCTGATCGTCGAGGTGTAGTTGGTCACCGGCAGGGCGCCGCCGTCCTTGGCGCGGTAGCTGTAGCGCATCTTCGCGTCGTCGTAAGCTTCCAGCGTCTCGGTCAGCCTGCCGCCGTTCTTCAGCTCGAGCTGGCGCACCGAGCCTTCCTCGTTGCCCTTGTCGGCCGGGCTCTTGGCGACGGCGGGGTGCCAGTCCTTCAGCGCGTCGAAGTTGCGGATCTTCGCCCACACGGCGGCGGCGGGCGCATCGATGGTCACGGTCTCGGTCACCTTCTGGCGTGTCGGGCCGTGGGCCAGCGCGCCGGCAGCGGCCAGTCCCAGCGCAGCGGCCAGCAGCGTGCGGCGGGTGGAAAGCATCATCGGGAGTCTCCGGAGTGGTTGTTGGGATTCATTCGGGCGCGCCGATGAAGGCGCCGAAGCCGCGGCTGTTGCGGCCGGTCGGAATGCGCTCGAGCGCCCTGCCGCTGGCGGCGTCGAGCACGCTGACCTCGTCGTCCATCCAGTTGACGACGTAGACACGCTCGCCGTGCGCCGCGATGCCCTCGGGGTAGCCGAAGCCGGGCAGCGTCTTGAGCACGCGCAGGCTGTCCGCGTCGAGCACGCTCACGCTGTCGGCATGCTGGTTGGTGACGTACAGCAGCCGGCCGCCGTCGGCCAGTGCGGCACCGTAGGGTGCCTTGCCGACCTTGACGGTGTGCGTCACGCGCAGGGTCTGAAGGTCGATGGCGCTCAGGTCGTCGCTCTGCACGTTCAGCGCATAGAGGCGCCGACGCGGCGCATCCAGCAGCAGCGCGAACGGGTGCGTGCCCACCGCGACACGCGCGCGCACGCGGCGCTCGACCAGGTCGACCAGCGCGACGCTGTCGTCGTCGCGCTCGGCCACGTAGACGGTGCGGCCATCGGGATCGGCGGCCACGCCGGCCGGGGCGCGGCCCACCGCGATCTCCAGCGGCGTTCCGGGCGGCCGGCTCGCATCGATCGCGAGCAGGCGGTTGCGGTACCAGTCGGCCACGAACACGGTGCGGCCGTCGGCCGACGCATCGATGCCCACCGGCCCGGCGCCGGCCGGCAGCGTATCGACGACGCGCTGCGTGCGCATGTCGATCACCGACACGGTCTTGTCGTCCGGGTTCGAGACGTACACCCGGCCGGCCCGGCTGGCCGCCACCACGCCGGCCGGCGAGCGCCCGACCGGCACCGTGGCCACGACGGCCTCGCGTGCCAGGTCGATCACCGACACGTCGTGGCTGCCCTGGTTGGTGATGTAGGCGAACGGCGCCGCCTGCGCCGCCGCCGCGCCGAGCAGCAGCGCGAGCACCGCGGCGCGCCGGCTCATCGCGGGTTGTCGCGCAGCGCCTGGGCGGCGACGAAGCGCAGGTCCTTGGAGTCGACCACCGTGGCGCGCAGCTCGCCGCCGCCGCCCTGCGGCACGAAGTAGAAGCGGAAGTTCGGGTTCTCGCTCATCGAGAAGTCCACGTCGGCCGAGAGCACCGGTCGGCCGGCGTAGCTCACGTCGATCTTGCGCACGTAGTGGGCCGGCGTGTACTGGCGTGTCGCCTGGTCCATCGCCAGGCCGGAATGGTTCGGGTGCTCGATGGCGAGTTGCGCCAGCACCGGCTCCTTGCCCTTCAGGTCGCCCTCGACGCGGAAGCGCATCTGCCCGAGCGAGGCCTGCGCGGCCGCGGCGTCCGCGCCGGCCGGCGCCGAGCAGCCGCCCGAGGCCTTGACGAAACGCGTCACCATGTGGAGCTTGCCGTCGCTCGTCTCGGCGATCGCGCGCACGTGCGAATAGGCGTCGACGCGCACGCGCGTCTCGATGTCGGCGCGCCCGCTGTCGGGCGTGAACGAGAAGATGCCGGAGATCGGCGACGGGTTGGCGTCGATGATCAGGAACAGCTTGCTGATGTGCCAGGACGAGCCGGCCGGCACGCGGGTGCGGATCGCGATCGGCACCACGGCCGCGTCCACGGCGCGTGCGGGCGCCTCGAGCTTGAGCAGCTCGGGCGCGGCCGGCTGGATCGGTCGGTTCTCGAACAGGCTGGCGCGCACTTTCTGCCACACCGGACTGGCGGCCGGATCGTCGTCGGGCTGCAGCGTGGCGGCCGACGCGGCAGCAGCCAGCAGGGCGGCCGGCAGGGCGAGCAGGAGGCGGCGCAGCGTGTCCATCGTGGGCCCTACTGCGCAGCGCCGATGAAGCAGGCCTTCTTCACCTTGGCCTGCAGGTTGCGCCAGCGGCTGAGCTGGGGCTTGACCGTCTCGTTGTCGCGCAACTCGCTGCCGCGCTCGCCGCCGATCGAGATCGCCTTGACCACCGTGGTCATCTCGACATAGTCGTCGAACTTGACCTCCGCGGCGAGGCGGTCGGCCGCGCAGGAGCACTTGTTGACCATCTCGAAGTTCGGGCCGGGGTGCTCGCGCATGCACTCCTGCACGTAGAGCACGCGGTCGACGGTCGGGAAGTCGTTGGCCCGCGCGAGGGCGGACAGCGCCAGCAGGGCGCCGGCGGCAACGGCAAGGCGCGGAGCGTGTTTCATGAGGCTCTTCTCGAGGTCAGGGATTGCGGTGGGCGCCGTCGATCAGCAGTTCCTCGACGAGCAGCGGCTGGGCCGGGTTCGGGCCGTCGACGCGGGTGCGGATCGAGTAGACACCGCCGGGCACGGCGTCGGACAGCGTGAACTCGTAGGTCTTGCCGGACAGATTCTCGAAGCGCGCCTTGAGCGGGTCGTCGACATAGGGCGCGACGATGAACTGGCGCGCCGCCACCGGCTTGCCGCCGTACAGCACGGTGGCGCTCATCTCCTTGGCGCCTTGGTAGATCGCCATGCGGATGCGCTTCTGGAAGTAGGTCGACTGGCCCTTGGTCAGGCGCTTCATCTCGCGCACGTCACGCTCGAGGAAATAGAGGATCACCGGGTTGCCGGTGGCCGCCTCGATCTCGGGCAGGTTGACGCGGTGTTCACCTTCCAGGAAGTCGGCCGACACGGCGCAGCACGAGCCGTCGGCGGCCGGCTTCAGGTTCACGGACACCGGCTCGGCGTAACCCGACTCCAGGCTGCCGGACTTGCGGAAGCCGTAGCGCAGCGTGGTCGGCGGCTTCATGGCCGCCAGGTGGTTGGTCATGAACAGGGCGCGTTCGGCGCTGGAGAAGTCGTCCGCCGCACGAACGGCGAGGGCGGCCGAGGCCAGGAGCAGGAGCGCGGCGAGCCGCGTCGGCAGGGACATGCGCAAGATGGGCCTTCTAGTGGTGGTCGGGCCGGCAGTCGGCCGGCGGATCGGGTTGGTCGCTGCGCGCGCGCAGCGCCTCGAGCTGCGCGCGCACCGTGGCATGGGCCGGGGCGAGGCGCAGCGAGCATTCGAGCGCCATGCGCGCCTCCGTGGGCCGCTCGAGCCGCTCGAGCGCGGTGCCCAGCAGGTGCCAGGGCTCGGCGTCCTCGGCGTCGGCGCGCAGCCAGTCGTACGACAGCAGCGCCAGCTCGCCCCAGCGCTGGTCGCGCTGCATGACCTGGGCGCGCAGGAATCGAGGCTGGGTGGACGCGGGGGCCTGCCAGTAGGGCACGCGTCGCGTGTCCAGCGGCATCACGCGGCGGAACTGGTCGCGCCGGCGTTCATCGAGCAACTGGCGCACCCATTCCACCGGCGCGGCGAAGTAGTGCGCCGCGCCGCCGCGCAGCCGGAAGGTCAGGATGCCCACCAGCGCGCCGTTGCCGTCGAACAGGCCGCCGCCGCTCGCGCCCGAGGTGAACCAGTTGGTCGACTGGATCACCCGGCCGCCGTCGAAGCGGTGCAGTTCGACCACCTCGCCGGGGCTGTTCTGCAGGCCCACGCCGCCGGTGTAGCCCAGCGCCGCCACGTGCTGGCCGATCGCCAGCGCGCCGGTGTGGCCGAGCGGCACCGGAGAGGCCTGCAGGCCCGGCACCTCGAGCAGGCACAGGTCGCGGTCGACGTCGGCGGCCTGCGCGCTGGCGCTCCAGCGCACCCCGCCGCGCACCACCTGGATGTCGAGTGCCTCGCGTGTCACGTGGCAGTTGGTGATCACGAGGTCGGGCCCGACGGCCACGCCCGAGCCGACCGCCAGGCCACCTCGCTCGCGCGGGGCCTCGATGCGCAGCACGCTGCCGGCCAGCGACACCAGGCGAGCCGGGTCCGGCACCGAGGCTGCCGCCGGCCATGCGGCGGCAGCGGCAAGCAGCAGGCAGAGCGCGGACTTCATGGTGGCAGCATGCCACGCCTTCAGTTGTTCTTGGCGGCGAAGGATTCGTCGACCAGCGGCACGCCGAACTCGCGCAGGATGGCCTGGATCTCCGGCGCCTTGGATTCGATCAGCCCCTCGATCTGCTGTTTCCATTCGCGCTCGCCATAGCGCACGCCCATCGCCATCTGGTAGTCGAACTTGACGCCCGGCTCCGACTTGAGCGGCACCACCCGCAGCGCCGGCGACGCAACGCGCTTGGCGAAGTAACCCGCGATCGGGCCCCAGACGATGGCCGCGTCGAGCTTGCCGGACGCCAGGTCCTTCTCGACGATCTCGCCCGGGTACTGGTCCGGGTCGGCGTTCATGATCTTGTAGGGCACGCCGCGCTCGACCAGCCCGTGCTTTGACAGCCAGTCGGAGGCGGGCGACCGGTCGTAGATGCCGATGCGCAGCGCGTCGAGCTTGGCGCGCTCGAGCTTGAGGAAGTCCTCGCCGCTGCGCACGCCGTCCAGGCCC
Source organism: Piscinibacter defluvii (assembly GCF_004011805.1). Taxonomy (GTDB): domain Bacteria; phylum Pseudomonadota; class Gammaproteobacteria; order Burkholderiales; family Burkholderiaceae_C; genus Piscinibacter; species Piscinibacter defluvii. Next base: position 130,229 of record NZ_ML137198.1, on the reverse strand, counting down.
TTGCCTTCGGGGAACACCAGCGCGTAGGTGGAGCGGTAGTAGGGCTTGGTGACCGACACCTGGTCGAAGCCGGTGGGCACGCCCATCACGATGTCGCAGGGGTAGTCCTGGCCCGGCAGCTTGTAGCGCAGCGTGTTGCGGATGAAGGCCAGGCGCTGCGGGAACGAGTAGTAGGTGACGGGCAGGTTGAGCGCCTTGCCGAACAGCTCGGCGATGCGGTTCTCGATGCCCTCGCCCTTCACGTTGGAGAAGGGCAGGTTGTTCGGGTCCTGGCAGACGCGCAGCGCCTGGCGCGGCGCGCTCTGCTCCTGGGCGCCGGCGGCACCGGCCAGCAGCGCCAGCGCCGCCAGCCAGGCGTGTGCGAGTTGCTTCATTGCGAGATCGGTTCGACCTTGGCGCGGGTGATCGCGCCGTCGGAGCGGCCCTTGAGGTAGGCGTAGAGCTGGTTGATGTTGTCCATCACCACCTGGCTGGTGCCGAAGCTCTGCATGCCCTTGTCGAGCCGGCCGTCGCGCACGGTCTTGATGAACTCTTCCTTGCTCAGCGTCTTCAGGCTGGTGATCAGCGACGGGCCGACCATGCCTTCCTGGTTGGCGCCGTGGCAGCGGTCGCAGGCCGCCTGGCGCCAGGCGCGGAAGCCCTTCATGGTCTCCGGGTCGACCTTGTAGCCGTCCACGACGGTGTAGAGCTTTTCTTGCCCGAAGGCCGTGGTGGCGACGAGGAGCGACAGGGCCAGGAGCGTCTTCCGAAACATGTCTCGATCTTCCGTAGTGAAAACGGGGGACGGTGCCGTCGGGCGCCATCCCCCGCGAGTCAGGCGGGCAGGGGCCCATCCCCTGCCGTCGCTTGCAGCCGCCTCAGTTCGGCAGTGCGAACACCGTCAGCGAACCGCCCAGGTCGGTGTACTGGTTCAGCTCGCGGTAGCCGCCCACGGCACCCAGACCGTCGGTGTCCTTCTCGAGGCCCGCCGCCATGCCGATGCCGGCCCAGCCGCCGATGCCCGAGAACACGCCGATGTACTGCTTGCCCTTGTGCTCGTAGGTGAACACGTTGCCGATGATCCCTGAGGGCGTCTTGAACTTGAAAAGTTCCTTGTTGATGTTCTTCTTGTCGACGCACTTCAGGTAGCCCTCGAGCGTGCCGTAGCAGCTCAGTCCGCCCGCGGTGTTGAGCGAGCCGCTCCACACCGAGAACTTCTCGGGCTTGCTCTGGACGATCTTGCCGGTGCCGGCGTCCCAGGTGATGAAGTTGCCCATTCCGCCATGGCTGCCCGGGGCCGGGAACATCGACAGCGTGGCGCCGACGTACGGCTGGCCGGCGGTGTACTCGACCTTGAACGGCTCGTAGTCCATGCAGACGTGGTTGGTCGGCACGTAGAAGAGCTTGGTCTCGGGGTCGAACGAGGCCGGCTGCTGGTCCTTCGAGCCGAGCGCCGCCGGGCAGATGCCCTTGGTGTTGACGTCAGGACCGTTCTGCGCCGTCGAGTACTTCGCGACCACCTGCGGGCGGCCGGTCTTCATGTCGACGTGCGTGGCCCAGTTCACCTTCGGGTCGTACTTCTCGGCCACGAGCAGGGCGCCGCTCTCGCGGTCCATCGTGTACGCGAAGCCGTTGCGGTCGAAGTGCACCAGCGCCTTGGTCGGCTTGCCCTTGACGTTGATGTCGGCCAGGATCATCTCGTTGATGCCGTCGAAGTCCCACTCGTCGAACGGCGTCATCTGGTAGACCCACTTGGCCATGCCGGTGTCGACGTCACGCGCGAAGATGGTCATGGACCACTTGTTGTCGCCGGGGCGCTGCGACGGGTTCCAGGTCGACGGGTTGCCGGTGCCGTAGTAGAGCAGGTTCAGCGCCTTGTCGTAGCTGTACCAGCCCCAGGTCGTGCCGCCGCCGATCTTCCACTGGTCGCCCTTCCAGGTCTTGAGCGACGAGTCCGGGCCCACCGGCGCCATCTTGCCGTCGGTCCAGGTCATGGTCTTGGCCGGATCGATCAGCATTTCGGCGTCGGGGCCGGTGCTGTAGCCCTTCCAGGCCAGCTTGCCGTCGGACAGGTTGTAGGCCGCGATGAAGCCGCGCACGCCCCACTCGCCGCCGGAGATGCCGGTGATGACCTTGTCCTTGAAGACGTGCGGCGCATTGGTGTTCACCGCGCCGAGCTTCGGGTCGCCGTTCTTGGTCTGCCACACCGGCTTGCCGGTCTTGGCATCCAGCGCCACGAGCATCGAGTCGGCCTGCTGCAGGATGACCTTGCCCTCGGCGTAGGCCAGGCCACGGTTCACCGTGTCGCAGCACATCTGCGGGATCACGGCCGGGTCCTGCTTGGGCTCGTACTTCCACTTGATCTTCTGCGTGTCGAGGTCGATCGCGAAGACCTTGTTCGGGAACGGCGAGTGCAGGTACATCGTGCCGTCGATCACCAGCGGCGAGCCCTCGTGGCCGCGCAGCACGCCGGTGGAGAAGGTCCACGCCACCTGCATCTTGCCGACGTTGCCGGTGTTGATCTGCTTCAGCGTGCTGTAGCGCTGGTTGAACATGTCGCCAGCCTGCATCGCCCAGTTCTTGTTGTTGGCGATGTTCTTCTCGACGTCCGCGTTGGCCATGGCCAAACCCGGCGCCGCGAGAAGAGCTGCCAGCCCCAGCCGAGACCAGGCGTGCCGACGGGATTGCCCTGAAATTCGCATCGATGTCTCCTTGTTGACGTGACCGGAGCCCGGCCGCTGCGCATCGTCGACTGACGAACCCGACACGCGGCTTCGAGTACTCGGCGGGGCCGCAACCGCAAATTCCGCGCCCACCCCGCCAACCCCTTTGACGCGACCGACCGGCGCCGGATGCGTCCGCCCAGGCCAACGCCCGAACGGGCTGCGCCGACGACCGCGGCGACTCAGGTTTACCCGCAATGCAGCCGGCCGGAACACGTGCGGAAGGCGGACTCTAGGGAAGCCACTGATAGGGTAAGCACGGAGGGTTGCCCGGTCCACGAAACCGCCGCCGGCGCGCGGCGGCGGGCGCGGAAACAGGCTGCGCCAAAAGCGTTGCATCCACATCGGCACAGAGTGTTTCATCACCGCGGCGCGTGTCAGCCGCTGTCCCGGGCCGTGTCACGCGGCGCGGGAATCCACCGGCTTGCCGTGGCACAGCCGGCGCGTCTCCAATGCGCGCCGCGGCCGGCCTGGGCCTTGCTCGGGCCCCGCGTATCCTCACGCCCCTTGCCGACGCCCGACCCCGACACGATGACCGATCCCGATGCCGCCCCGCCGATGCTGCGCCTGACGGGGCTGACCAAGCGCTACGGCAAGCACGAGGCCCTGCGCAGCCTGTCGCTGGCGATCGGCGCGGGCCGCTTCGTCGCGCTGCTCGGCCCCAACGGCGCCGGCAAGTCGACGCTGTTCCAGGTGCTGACCGGGCTGTTCGCCGCCGACGAGGGCGAGGTCGAGGTGGCCGGCCAGTCGCTGCGCCATGCGAGCGCGGCGGCGCTGCGCCACATCGGCGTCGTGTTTCAGCAGATCTCGCTCGACCTGGACCTGAGCATCCGCCGCAACCTGCAGTTCCAGGCCGACCTGCACGGCTTGCCGGCGGCCGTGGCGAATGAACGCATCGAGGCCGGCTGTGCCCGCTTCGGGCTGGCCGACCAGCTCGGGCGCAAGGTGCGCGAGTTGTCCGGCGGCAACCGGCGCAAGGTGGAACTGATCCGGGCCCAGCTGCATCAACCGGCGGTGCTGCTGATGGACGAGGCCACGGTCGGCCTGGACCCCAAGTCGCGCCAGGACCTGCTGGCCGCCCTGCATGCTGACGTGCGCGAGCGTGGCGTCACCGTGTTGTGGGCGACCCACTGGGTCGAGGAGGCGGCCGGGGCCGACCGCGTGCTGGTGCTGCACAAGGGGCAGCTGCTGGCCGACGGCACGCCGGGCGAGGTCACGGCCGCGCTCGGCGGCGCCACGCTCGAGGCCGGCTTCATCGCGCGCACCGCCTGAACCCAATCACCCGGGAGACCGACTTGAGCCTGCTTCGATGCACTGCCGCACTCGCCGCCACGCTGGGCTGCACCTTCGCCGCCGCCCAGGGCACCGCCTGGGTCAGCAGCGAGAAGGACGACGCGCTGACCCTGATCGACACCCAGACCCTGGCCGTCAAGGGCACCGTGCCGACCTGCAAGCGCGGCCGCCACATCCAGCGCCTGCCCGACGGCAAGCTGATGGTGGCCTGCACCGACTCCAACGCCGCGGACGTGATCGACCCGGCCACGCAGAAGTCGGTCCGCCGCGTGCCGCTGGGCGATGAGCCCGAGGCCTTCGACCTCTCGCCCGACGGCAGGACCATCTACGTCTCCAACGAGGACGAGGCCGAGGCCAGCTTCGTCGACGCGGCCACCGGCAAGGTGTTGAAGTCCGTCAAGGTCGGCCAGGAGCCCGAGGGCGTGAAGGTCAGCGCCGACGGCAAGACGCTGTACGTCACCTCCGAGGTGGCGAGCCTGGTGCACGTGATCGACGTGGCGCAGGCCAAGGTGGTCAAGAACATCAAGGTCGGCAAGCGTCCGCGCCGCATGGCCATCACCGCCGACGGCAAGGAGCTGTGGGTCACCAACGAACTGGACACCAGCGTCAGCATCGTCTCCACCGCGACCCACGAGGTGATCGACACCATCAAGTTCGCCGTCAAGGGCGCACGCGCCGAGGACATCACGCCGGTGGGCATCACGATGACGAAGGACGGCAAGCGTGCCTTCGTCTCGCTGGGCAAGGCCAACCACGTGGCCTTCGTCGACGTGCCCGGGCGCAAGGTGACCGACCTGGTGCTGGTGGGCAAGCGCGCCTGGAACGTGACGCTCGACAAGGCCGAGGCGCGGCTGTGGGTGGTCAACGGGCTGTCCGACGACGTGACGGTGGTCGACGTGGCCGGCGCCAAGGCGATCAAGAGCATCCCGGTCGGGCGCGTGCCCTACGGCCTGGTGGTGGTCGAATGACGCGAGCCCTGTTCGCCGCAGCGCTGCTCGCGCTGGCCGGCGGCGCGGCCCCGGCCGCGACGCTCAAGGCCACGCTGCTGGTGCCCGACGACGACGCGCGGCTGGAGCGCACGCGCGTCGAGCGTGCCTACCTCGGCCAGACCGGCGGGCCGGCCGAACAGGGCCTGCAGCAGGCGCTGGAGGACGGCAAGTTCGAACTCGACGCCGCCGGCGCCGACGTGGCCCTCGCCACCCAGGCGGCGGCCTCGCTGGAGGCCGCGCGCAGCGCCGCCCAGGCGGCGGAGAAGGGCGGCGCGGCCGTGCTGCTGGCCGACCTGCCGGCCGACTGGCTGCTGGCGGTGGCCGACGCCGTGAAGATCCCGGTGCTGAACCTGTCGGAGGCGGCGGACCGCCTGCGCGGCGCCGACTGCCGGGCGCGCCTGTTCCACGTGATGCCGAGCGAGCGCATGCGCAGCGACGCGCTGGCGCAGTACCTAGTGTCACGAAAATGGAGCAAGCTGTTGCTGCTGACCGGTCCGAGTGCCACGGACCAGGCCCGCAGCGCCACCGTGCAGGCCTCGCTGAAGCGCTACGGCCTGCAGGTGGTGGCGAGCAAGCCCTTCAAGGTCTCGGCCGACCCGCGCGAGCGCGACCTCGCCAACCCGCTGCTGCTGACCGGCGGCGCCAGCTACGACGCGGTCTGGGTGGTCGACAGCGACGGCGAGTTCGGCCGCCTGCTGCCCTACCGCACCGCGCTGCCGCGCCCGGTGGTCGGCGATGCCGGGCTGGTGTCGCTGGCCTGGCACGCGCAGTTCGAGCGCTTCGGCGCGCCGCAGGTCTCGCGCCGCTTCGCCAAGTCGTTCAAGCGCCCGATGGTCGGGCAGGACTGGGCCGCCTGGCTGGCCGGCAAGGCGCTGGTCACCGCCGCGGTCGCTGCACCCAAGGGCCCGGCCACCGCCTGGGCCCAGGCGCTGGCAAAGAACCCGCTGGACGGCTACAAGGGGGTCACCCTGAGCTTCCGCGCCTGGGACGGCCAGCTGCGCCAGCCCCTCATGCTGAGCGACGGCCAGGGCGTGATCGCGCTCGCGCCGGTCGAAGGCATCCTGCACCCGAGCAACGTGCTCGACACCCTGGGCGCCGATGCGCCGGAGAAGTCATGCAAGCAGCCGCGCTGAACGGCGTCGATTCCGGGGCCCGCCGCGGGCCGCTGCATGCCTTGCAGGCCCTCAGGGCCATCGTGCTGCGCGAGATCCTGAAGTTCTCGCAGCAGACCGGCCGGCTGGTCTCGGCGCTGGTGCGCCCCTTGCTCTGGCTGGCGGTGTTCGCCGCCGGCTTCCGCAACGTCTTCGGCGTGGCGATCGTCGAGCCGTACGACACCTACATCCCCTACGACGTCTACATCGCCCCCGGGCTGGTCGGCATGGTGCTGCTGTTCAACGGCATGCAGTCCTCGCTCGCGATGGTCTACGACCGCGAGATGGGGCTGATGCGCCTGCTGCTGACCGCGCCGCTGCCGAGGTGGTGGCTGCTGTTCAGCAAGCTCTGCGCGACGGCGCTGCTGTCGATGCTGCAGGCACTCGCCTTCGTCGTCGTCGCGCTGGCGCTCGGCACCTCGCTGCCGATGCTGGGCTGGGACGCGCTGCACGCGCTCGTCGCGCTGGCCGCCGGCGCGCTGATGCTGGGCGCGCTCGGGCTGCTGCTGTCGGTGCACATCAAGCAGCTCGAGAACTTCGCCGGCACGATGAACTTCGTCATCTTCCCGATGTACTTCCTGTCCACGGCGCTGTACCCGCTGTGGAAGCTGGAGGAGTCGGGCGCCGGCTGGGTCTACCAGATCGCCCGCTTCAACCCGTTCACGCACGCGGTGGAGTGGATCCGCTTCGCGCTCTACGGCAAGGACCCGGGGCTCGCGCCCTGGGTGGTGCTGGGCTGCCTGGTGGTGTTCTTCGGCGTCGCCTGCTGGGGCTACGACCCGCAGCGCGGCTTCGGCGGGCTGACCAAGCGCGGAGGCTGATGCCGTGAACCTGCCCCGTCGCCACCTGCTCGCCGCGGCCGCCGCCGCCCTCGCGGCGCCGCGCCACGCGCTGGCGCAGCCCTTTCCGAGCAAGCCCATCACGCTGTGGGTGCCCTGGGCCGCCGGGGGCGCCACCGACGTCTCGATCCGCCTGCTGGCCGAGCTGGCGTCGCCGCTGCTGGGCCAGCGTGTGATCGTCGAGAACCGCGGCGGCGCCGGCGGCACGCTGGCGATGCCGATCCTGCAGAACGCCGAACCCGACGGCCACACGATCGCGCAGATCCCGCAGCCGGTGCTGCGCGTGCCCTACACCCAGAAGGTGCTGTGGGACCCGGTGCGCGACGTCACGCCGATCATCCAGATCTCGGGGGTCACCTTCGGCGTGCTGGTGCCGGCGGCGAGTGCCTTCCAGAGCCTCGAGGACCTGTTCGCCTTCGCGCGCAGCCGGCCGGGCCAGCTCAGCATCGCCACCAACGGCGTCGGCACCACGCCGCACCTGGTGCTGGAGGAGCTGTTCACCCAGCGCGGCCTGAAGTACATCCACGTGCCCTACAAGGGCACCTCGGAGCTGACGCTGGCGGTCGAGTCGGCGCAGGTGATGGTGGGTGTCAATTCCACCGGCTTCGCGCCGCTGGTGGACGGCGGGCAGCTGCGCCTGCTGGCCACCTTCGCCGCGCAGCGCTCGAAGCGCTGGCCGAAGGTGCCGACGCTGAAGGAACTCGGCTTCCCGATCGTCGCGATGTCGCCCTGGGGCCTGGGCGGGCCGCGCGGCATGGCGCCGTCGGTCGTCGCGACGCTGCACGACGCCTTCCACAAGGCGATGCTCGAGCCGGCCTTCGTCGCCGAGCTGGCCAAGTACGACCAGGAGCTCGACTACCGCGGCCCGGCCGAGTACGGCCGCTGGCTGCGCGAGCAGTACGCGCGCGAGAAGATCAACGTCGAGCGCATGGGGCTGACACGTGCGGGCGGCTGACCTGGCGGCGCGCCGCGACCTGCTGCTCGTGGCGCTGGCGACGCTGGCGACCTGGGTCGTCTCGGTCGTCTTCGAGCTGCACGAACGTTACTTCGGCTGGCTGGCGCGCTGGGAGCGCTGGCAGGCCGACGAGATCCCGCTCGCGCTGCTGGTGTTCTCGTCGGGGCTGGCGTGGTATGCGTTCCGGCGCCGCCGCGAGGCGCGCCGCGCGCTCGCCGAGCGCGAGCAGGCGCGCGCCCAGGCCGACACGCTGCTGGCGCGCAACCGCGAGCTGGCGCAGGGGCTGATCACGCTGCAGGAGTCCGAACGGGCGGCGCTGGCGCGCGAGCTGCACGACGAGATGGGCCAGCGCTGCACCGCGCTGCGCATCGAGACCGCGCTGCTGCGCCAGTGCGCCGCGGACGACCGCGCCGGCGCACTGGCCGCCGCCGCGCGCGCCGACGCCTCGGCGCAGGCGCTGTACCAGTCGGTGCGCGAGCTGCTGCAGCGGCTGCGCCCGGCGCAGCTCGACGAGCTCGGCCTGGTGGCCGCGCTGCAGGCGCTGTGCGAGGGCTGGGAGCTGCGCAGCGGGCTGGCCTGCATTTTTCTCCACGAGGGCCTGCACGAGGGGCTGGACGAGCCGCTGCCCGAGGCCGTGGAGGTGGCGGTCTACCGCGTCGCGCAGGAGGCGCTGACCAACGCCGTTCGGCATGCGCAGGCGAGCACGCTGCGACTGCGTGTGGTGCGCCAGGGCGGGCGGCTGCGGCTGGAGGCGCACGACGACGGCCGCGGCATGGACCTGGCCGCGCCGCGCCGCGGCCTCGGCCTGCTCGGCGCCTCGGAGCGCGCCGCTGCCATGGGTGGCCAGCTGCGGCTGGACAGCGCGCCGGGCCGCGGCCTGCGCCTGCTGCTCGAACTGCCGGTGGCGGTGCGCCAGCCGGTGACGGAGGCGCAGCCGTGATCCGCGTGCTGCTGGCCGACGACCACCCGGTGGTGCGCACCGGCTACCGCCGCCTGCTCGAGCAGGCGCACGACATCGTGGTCGTGCACGAGGCGGCCGATGCCGACGGCGCCTTCGCGGCCCTCGTCGCCCACGCGCCCGAGGTGCTGGTCACCGACCTGGCGATGCCCGGCGGCGGGCTCGAGCTGATCCGCCGCGCGCGGGCGCACGACCCGGCGCTGCGCATCCTGGTCTTCAGCATGCACGAGAGCGAGGCCATGGTGCAGCGCGCGCTGGAGGCCGGCGCGACGGGCTACCTGAGCAAGGCCAGCGAACCGGGCCAGCTGGTCGATGCGGTGCATGCGCTGCACGCCGGCCGGCGCTACCTGGGCGAGGGGCTGGAGCGTGCGCTGCGCGGGCGCGACCCGCTCGGCGAGAGCGCCCGGCTGGCCTCGCTGAGCGAGCGCGAGCGCGAGGTGTTCCGGCTGCTCGCGCAGGGCTGCTCGCCGGCCGAGTGCGCCAGCGAACTCGGGCTGAGCGCCAAGACCGTCTCGAACCACCAGACGGTGATCAAGGAGAAGCTCGGCGTCGCCACCTCGGCGGCGCTGGCGCACCTGGCGATCCGGCACGGGCTCGTGTCGGTGTAGCGCGGGAAGTTTTCCCTGTCCGCGCGGCGAGCGGCTTGTTAGCGTCGGCGTCCGAGCGCGCCGCCGCGGCGCCCCACCACAACGAACCGAGGAGACCCCATGACCCGCACGACGCCGCCGCGGCGCCTGCAACCGGTGGCCCTGGCCGCCCTGGCGCTGCTGGCGGGCCTGGCCCAGGCGCAATCGAACCTGCCCACGGTGCAGGTGGTCGGCGCCACGCCGGTGCCCGGCACCAACGTGCCCAAGGACCAGATCCCGGCCAACGTGCAGACCGCCGACGACAGGGATCTGCGGCGCCGCCAGAGCCTGAACCTGCCCGACTTCATGGGCAGCAGCTTGCCTTCGGTGAACGTGAACGAGATCCAGGGCAACCCGTACCAGATGGACGTCAACTACCGCGGCTTCTCGGCCAGCCCGCTGCTGGGCACGCCGCAGGGCCTGTCGGTGTTCATGGACGGGGTGCGCGTGAACGAACCCTTCGGCGACGTGGTCAACTGGGACCTGATCCCGCGCGCCGCGCTGGCCAGCCTGACCTTGATGCCCGGCTCCAACCCGGTGTTCGGCCTGAACACGCTGGGCGGCGCGCTGTCTCTGCAGACCAAGAGCGGCGACACCCACCCGGGCACCGAGATCGAGTTGCAGGCCGGCTCGTTCAAGCGCCTCTCGCTCGAGCTCTCGCACGGCCGCAAGCTGGGCGAGAGCGGCCACCTGTTCGTGGCGGCCAGCGGCTTCGACGAGGACGGCTGGCGCGACTTCTCGCCCTCCGAGGTGCGCCAGCTGTTCGTCAAGGGCGGGCAGCACCGCGACGGCTGGTCCTGGGACCTGAGCCTGACGCATGCCGAGAACAGCCTGATCGGCAACGGGCTGCTGCCCGAATCGCTGCTGGCGGTCGACCGCACGCAGGTCTACACCCGGCCCGACCGCACCGACAACCGGCTCAGCATGCTGACCTTCAATGGCAGCCTCGACCTCTCCGCGTCGCACACGCTCTCGGCCACGGCCTACCTGCGCCGCACCCGCTCGTCGACGCTGAACGGCGACCTGAACGACGACTACGATCCGCCCGCCGTCGAGGAGACCGGCGTCGAGAACCGCACCCGCTCGCGCCAGAGCGCCGCCGGGCTGGCGCTGCAGTCCGAGCAGCGCCTGGGCAGCCACCAGCTGACCGTCGGCCTCTCCTACGACCGCGCCCGCACGCGCTTCAAGCAGAGCGAGGCCGAGGGCATGCTCGACGCCACGCGCGGCGTGGTGCCGGAGGAGTCGCCCGAGATCGACGCACTGATCTCCGGCCGCAGCCAGACGACCAGCCTGTACGTGCACGACCTGATCGCGCTGCAGCCGACCCTGCAGCTCACGCTGGCCGGGCGCTGGAACCGCACCCACGTGACGACGATCGACCGCGGCCGGGCCGAGCTCGGCCTCCCCACCAACCTCGACGCCGACGCGCGCTACACCAAGTTCAACCCGGCCGCCGGCCTGACCTGGCAGGTCAGCCCGAGCCTGACCGCCTATGGCGGCTTCAGCCAGGGCAACCGCGCGCCCAGCCCGATCGAGCTGGGCTGCTCCGATCCGGACAACGCCTGCGTGCTGCCCAACGCGCTGCAGTCCGACCCGCCGCTCGAGCAGGTGGTCTCGCGCACGCTCGAGGCCGGCCTGCGCGGCACGCTGCCGCTGGGCTGGGCCTGGAACGCCTCCGCCTTCCGCACCGTCAACCGCGACGACCTGCTGTTCATCAGCAACGGCCGCGCCGCCGGCTACTTCACCAACTTCGGCCGCACCCGGCGCGAAGGCCTGGAGCTGGGGCTGGAGCAGCGCCAGGGCGCGCTCACCTGGGCGGCCAACTACAGCTGGCTGCGCGCCACCTTCCAGTCCTCGGCCTGCGTCGTCGCCGAGCCCAACAGCACGGCCGAGACCAGCCCGGCCTGCCCGGGCGAGGGCGAGATCGAGGTGCGCCCGGGTGACCAGCTGCCCGGCCTGCCGCGCCACAGCCTGAAGCTCTCGCTCGACTGGCAGGCCACGCCCGCCTGGGGCCTGGGCGCGCAGCTGCGTGCCTGGTCGAGCCAGTACGTGCGCGGCAACGAGAACAACCGCCACCAACCCGACGGCGAGGAGTACTTCGGCAGCGGCAAGGTGGGCGGCTTCGCGGTGGTCGACGTCTCGGCGCGCTGGAAGATCGCCGAATCGGTCGAGCTGTTCGGCCGCGTCAGCAACCTGTTCGACCGGACGTACGCCAGCGCCGGCGCGCTGGGCGAGAACGCCTTCGACACCAACGGCACGCTGCTCGCGCCGGACGACTGGCGCGACGAGCAGTTCGTCGGCCCGGGTGCGCCGCGTGCCGCCTGGGTGGGGGTGCGCTTCCGCTTCTGACCCCGCCCACCGAGGCTTGCTCCTTGCTTGGCCGTGCCCGGGCGCGGCCGGCTGTGCCGTGCCCGGCGCGCTGTGTCACGTCGTGGCACCATCGCGCGCACAACGACATGAGCAAGGAGACGGCATGGACGGCGACGACGCGCAGCTGGCCGACTGGCGCGCGCGGGCCCTGGCGCTGGAGGCGGAGGTCGGCAAGGCGGTGATCGGCCAGGCGCGCGTCCTGCGGCGCGTGCTGACGGCGGTGTTCGCGCGCGGCCACGTGCTGCTGCAGGGCGATGTCGGCGTCGGCAAGACGACGCTGCTGCGCGCCTTCGCGCAGGTGCTCGGCGGCGCCTACGCGCGCACCGAGGGCACCATCGACCTGATGCCGGCCGACCTCGTCTACTACACCTACATCAGCGAGGCCGGCCGCCCGGCGGTCGAGCCCGGCCCGCTGATCCGCCACGGCGAGGACCTGGCGATCTTCTTCTTCAACGAGATCAACCGCGCCCGCCCGCAGGTGCATGCGCTGCTGCTGCGCGTGATGGCCGAGCGCAGCGCGCAGGCCTTCAACCGCGAGGTCCGCTTCCCGCACCTGCTGGTGTTTGCCGACCGCAACCGCGTCGAGCGCGAGGAGACCTTCGAGATCTCGGCGGCCGCGCGCGACCGCTTCATGATGGAGATCGCGATCGATGCACCGGCCGACGAGGCCATGCGCCGCGCGCTGATGTTCGACCCGCGCTACCACGACACCGACGCGCTGGTCGGTTCGCTGCAGGCGGCGATGGTGCCGCACACCGAGCTGAACGGGCTGGCCGCGTGCATCCAGCGCCACGTGCGCGCCTCCGACGCGCTGCAGCAGTACGCGTTGCGCCTGTGGCAGGCCACCGCGCGGCCGCAGGACGTCGGCGTGCGCCTGCCGGACCTGGAGGTGGCCGAGCTGATGCTGGCCGGCGCCAGCCCGCGCGGCATGAGCCTGCTGCTGCGCGCCGCGCGCGTGGCCGCCTGGCTGGAGGGCCGCGACCATGTCACGCCCGAGGACGTGCAGGCCGTGTTCCCCGAGACGATCGCGCACCGGCTGGTGTTCCAGCCGGTCTACGAGATGCGCCGGCACGAGATCGCCCCGGCGCTGATGGACGCGATCCTGGCGCACGTGCCGGCGCCCTGAAGCGATGGCGCCGAACCGCATTCCCGAGGTCCACTACCGCATCCCCGGCCTGGCCGGTGGTGGCTTCCCGGGCCACCACCGCAGCCGCAGCGGGGAGGGCGGCTTCGAGTTCCGCCGCCACGCCGCGCTGGCCGACGCGCCGGACGCGCGCCGGCTCGACCTGCACGCCAGCCTGCGCGACCCGTTCGGCCAGTGGCTGGTGCGCATCAACAGCCTGCGCCAGGCCGTGCCGGTGGCGGTGGTGGCCGACCTGTCGGCCTCGATGGGCTTTGCCGGCGTGCAGCGCAAGCTCGACGTGCTGGCCGACTTCACGCGCAGCATCGCCTGGTCGGCCTGGCGCACCGGCGACAGCTTCGCCTTCGTCGGCGCCGACCAGACGCTGCGGCGCGACTGGCTGCTGCCGGCCACGCGCCAGCGCGGCGCCGGCCTCGCGTTGGCCGAGCGCCTGCGCGGCTTCGAGCCCACCGGGCGCTCGGCGCGCGGGCTGCGCGAGGCGGCGGTGGCGCTGCCGCACCGGCGCGCGCTGGTCTTCCTGGTGTCCGACTTCCACCTGCCCCTGCCCGAGCTGCGCGAGGTGCTGGACGCGCTGTCGCACCACGCGCTCGTGCCGGTGCTGCTGTGGCAGCCCGAGGAGTTCGAGCCCGCGGCGGCGCATGGCCTGGTGCAGGTGGTCGATCCGGAGAGCGGCCGGCGCCGCTGGCTGTGGTGGCGCCCGGCCCTGCGCGAGCGCTGGCGCGTGGCGCGCGAGCAGCGCCGCGCCGAACTGCTGAACCTGTTCGCACAGCGCCGGCTCGCGCCGCTCATCATCGACGGCGCGTTCGACGCGGACGCGGTGACGCGACATTTCCTCGCATGAGAACCGTCGCCGCCGCCGCGCTGCTCGCCGCCGGCCTGGCCGGCGCGCAGGGCGTCCCGCGGCTCGAGGCCGACGAGCCGCGCGCCTTCGGCTACCAGGTCGGCGACCGGGTGCAGCGCGAGCTGGTGCTGCACCTGCCCGAGGGCTGGTCGCTGGATGAGGCCTCGCTGCCGCGCCCCGGCGCGCGCGGCCAGCCGCTGGAGCTGCGCCGCATCGACCGCGACGCGCAGCGCGAGGGCGGTGGCATGCGGCTGCACCTGACCTTGCACTACCAGGTGTTCCTCGCACCGACCGCGGTGCGCACGCTCGAGATGCCGCCGTTCCGGCTCGCGCTCGCCGGCCCGATGCGCGCCGAGGAACTGCGGGTGGAGGCCTGGCCGGTGACGGTGGCGCCGCTGGTGCCCGAGGAGGTGTCGCCGCGCTCCGGCCTGGGCGAGCTGCGGCCCGACCGCGCCGCGCCGCGCATCGACAGCACGCCGCTGCTGCGCCGGCTGCAGTGGTGGGGGGTGCTCGCGGGGCTGTGCGGCGCCGGGCTGGCGCTGATCCATCTCGGGCTGCCCTGGTGGGCGCGCCGGCACCGGCCCTTCGGCCGCGCGTGGAACATGTTGCGCCGGCTCGCGCCGGAGGCGGACGACGCGCAATGGCGCGCCGCCTGCCGGCAGCTGCACGCGGCGCTGGACGCGACCGCCGGCGAGGTGGTGTTCGAGCACACGCTGGTGCGCTTCGTCGCCGCGCGGCCGGCCTACGCGCCGCTGCGCGAGGAACTGCGCCGCTTCCTGCAGCTCTCGCAGCGCGAGTTCTTCGCCGCCGCGCCGCGCGAGCCCGGCGACGCGCAGTGGCTGGCCGGCCTGGCGCGGCGCTGCCGCGATGCGGAGCTCGCCACGTGATGCTCCGCTTCGACCAGCCCTGGCTGCTGCTGCTGTTGCCGCTGCTCGTGCTGCCGCTGCTGGCGCGCGACGGCCGGCCGCTGGCCAACGCCTGGATCGCCTTCGCGCCGCGCGACCGTGCCTCCGACGCCGTCGGCTGGCTGCTGCGCGTGCTGGCCGCGCTGGCGATCGGCGCGCTGGTGCTGGCGCTGGCCGACCCGTACCGGCCGGAGTACACGGTCGAGCGCACCGGGCGCGGCGCCGAGGTGGTGCTGGTGCTCGACCGCAGCCGCAGCATGGACCAGGGCTTCGCGCCGGGCACGAAGCTGCCCAAGGGCATCAACCCCACCGGCCCGGAGGCGCTCAACCACTACTTCAGCCAGGCCCCGGCGCGGCTGCGCGAGTCCAAGGGCAAGGTGGCGCGCCAGCTGCTGGCCGACTTCACCGCCCAGCGGCCTCAGGACCGCTTCGCGCTGGTGGTGTTCAGCACCCTGCCGATGACCGTGCTCGACTTCACCAGCCGGCAGGAGATGATCCAGGCGGCCATCACCGCCGGCAACATCGGCCGCGGCCTGTCGGAAACGCACATCGGGCGCGCCATCGAGGCCGCGCTGTCGCTCTGGGAGGACCGGCCCTACACCGGCTCGCGCATCCTGCTGCTGGTCTCCGACGGCGGCGACCGGCTCGACCCGGACAGCCGCGAGCACCTCGCGCACCTGCTGCGCAAGCAGCGCGTGGCGATCTACTGGCTCTACCTGCGCTCGGCCAACAGCCCCGGGCTGACCTTCGCCGAGGGCGACTCGACCGCCGCCGCCGAGAGCGTGCCGGAGAAGCTGCTGCACCAGTTCTTCGAGTCGCTCGAGACGCCGTACAAGGCCTACGAGGCCGGTACGTCCGAGGCGCTCGAGCAGGCGATCGCCGACGTGAACCGGCTCGAGAACCTGCCGATCACCACCCACGAGCTGGTGCCGCGCCGCGAGCTCGCGCCCTGGGCCGAGGCCGTGGCGCTGGCCTGCGTGCTCCTGCTGCTCGGCGCACGTGCCCTGGAGATGCGCCGATGGCACTGAACCCGCGCCGCGCCAGCCGCGTGCTGCTCGCCGCCCTGGCCGTGCTGGCCGTGCTGGCCGCGGTCGACGTGCTGCGCCTGCAGCGCGCGCGTGCGCTCGACGCGCGCATCGCCGCCGGCGGCCCGGGCGGCGATGCGGCCGACGCGCCGCCCGCGTTGCGCTTCGCGTGGGCCGCCGCACAGGCGGCCAGCGGCACGGCCGACTCGGCGCTGGCGCGCTACGGCAGCCTGCACGACGACCCCGTGCTCGGCAGCGCGGCGCGCTACAACAGCGCCAACCTGCTGCTGCGCCAGGCCGTCGAGCTGCGCGCCAACAAACATCCGGGCCAGGCGCTGGCGCTGATCGAGCTGGCCAAGGAGCACTACCGCGAGCTGCTGCGGCACGACCCGGGCGACTGGGACGCACGCTACAACCTCGAGCGCGCCCAGCGCCTGCAGCCCGACCCGGAGGGCGAGGACGAGGCGCTGCCCGACAACCGGCGCGACGCCGAGCGGGCCGCCACCACGATGCGTGGCCATTCGCCGGGCTTGCCATGAAGGCCGACGACCGCTGGTGGCTGGCCTGCGCCGCGCTGGCGCTGCTGGCCGGCCTGTTCGAGCCGCGGGTCGAGCTGCCGCGCCGCCTGTTCGAGCATGTGGTGGTGTTCGACATCACCCAGAGCATGAACGTGACCGACACGCTGCTGGACGGCCGGCCCGCGGCGCGGCTGGACTTCGCGCGACGTGCGCTGCGCGACGCGTTGCCCGAGCTGCCCTGCGGCGCGCGGCTCGGCCTGGGCATCTTCACCGAGTACCGCAGCTACCTGCTGTTCGCCCCGGTCGAGGTGTGTGCCAACCGGGCCGAGCTGCGCGCCGCGCTCGACCACCTCGACGGCTCGATGGCCTGGTCCGGCAACAGCGAGGTGGCCAAGGGCCTGCACAGCGCCGTCTCGATCGCCAAGGCGCTGCCCGGCGTGCCCTCGCTGCTGTTCGTCAGCGACGGCCACGAGGCGCCGCCGCTGAACCCGCGGCACCGCCCGCGCTTCGACGACAAGCCGGGCGAGGTGGCCGGGGTGATCCTCGGCGTGGGCGACATGCGGCCGGCGGCGATACCGAAGTTCGATCCGTCCGGCCGGCCGCTGGGCGTGTGGAAGGCCGACGAGGTGCTGCAGACCGACCCGCGCAGCCAAGGCCGCGGCGGCAGCGTGGGCGGCGAGGCGATGGTCGAGCAGGAGCCGGTGCCGGCCGACGTGGGCCTGGGCGCCACCCCCGGTGCCGAGCATCTCTCGGCCCTGCGCGAGCCCTACCTGCGCCTGCTGGCCAGCGAGGGCGGCTTCGGCTACCGCCGCCTGAGCGGCACCGCGGCCCTGCTCGACGCGCTGCGCGATCCGGCGTTGGCACGGCCGGTGACGGTGCGGGCCGACGCCCGGCCGGCACTTGCGGCGCTGGCGCTGGCGCTGCTGCTGGTGCCGCCGCTGCGTGCGGCCTGGCGCGCCCTGCGACGCTGAGCACGCCCCACGAACAGGGGAGATCGCCTGCGGCCGCCGGTCGTACATGTCCGGCATGCGGGCCCGTCCGGGTACGCACCGGAGGCCGACCATGACGACGACACGCGGGCTGCTGCAGACCCTGGGCCTCGGGCCGCGTCCCGGGCCCGGCCCCACCGGGCCGCTGAAGAAGCCCGGGGACCGGCCGCGCGAGGAACTGCCGGCGCCGAAGAAGACGACGATCAGCGATGCCGAGATCGCCGATGCGCTGAAGAAGCTGCCTGCCGACCCGCGCAAGCAGGGCGAGGCACTGGCCGACCTGGTCACGCGCATCGGCGACGCGGCACGCCGCGACCCCATCGTGCGCATGCTGCGCGACTTGATCGTCAAGGTGCAGCCGGTGCTGCCGGATGCGGAGGCGAGGAAGAAGATCGACAAGGCGATCGACGACCTGGTCGAGAAGGGGATCAAGGAAGGCATCAAGGCGCTGCTGACCGTGGTCGTCGGCAAGGCCCCCACCGAGGTGAACCGCGAGCAGCCCAAGCCCCAGGGCCCGAGCATGGAGGAGCGCGACCTGAAGGAGCGCATCCTCAAGTCGCCCGAACTGCCGCTGCCCTTCGACAAGCCGCCCAAGCTGCGCCGCAACGCCTTCGAGTTCCTCGGCCTGGCGCGCAGCTACAAGGCCTCGAAGTACTTCGACTTCAAGCTGCGCACGCCGGACTGGTTCCAGCCGGGCGGCAAGCTGGGCGCGGGCTGGGTGGTGATCGGCGCCAAGGACGAGTTCGACAAGACCGGCGGCCGGCCGAGCCGGCTGCGCGACAAGCGCATCGATTCGCGCGGCGAGCTGCCGATGAGCCTGGCCGCCCCGGACGAGCCCGGGCGCTACGTGGTCTTCGTCGTCGTCGGCTCCGGCCCGGAGAACCATCCGGTGCACGAGTTCGAGGTGACGACGTGAGGCTCAGCCGGGGCGGGCCAGCAACGCACGCAAGGCCTCGGCAGGCGCCGGGGATACGAGTTCGCGCCCGGACAGTTCGCGGGCCACCACGGGCGCGGCGACCGGCCCCTCGCGGCCGATGAAGACCGTCTTGACATGCCCGGTGCAGACGGGCTTCGGATCGCCGGCGCGGAAGAACTCCTGGCGGAAGTAGAACCAGCGTTCGTCCCAGCCGAGCAGGCGGGTGTGCAGTTCGTAGCGCTGCAGCGGCTTGAGCGCACGCCGGAACTGCAGGTGCGCGCCGCCCACCGGCACGCTCCAGCGCCGGCGCAGCACGCCGCGGAACAGGGCGCATTGGCGCAGGAAGTCGATCCGCCCCAGGTCCATGATGGCCAGGTAGCGGCTGTTGTTCATGTGGCCGAAGGCGTCCACGTCGTTGGGCAGCACGCGCCAGCGGGTGACCAGGGTCTCGGTGGTGTCGCGGGTCGGCGCGCCGGTGCGCGCCAGCAGGGTCTGCAGCAGGCGGAACAGGGTCAGCATGCCCGGTTCCACGCAGCGCTGCGGCTGCGCCGGACAGCAGCGCGCCTCAGGCCGCCGCCTTGCGCCGCGGGCGCGCGCGGACGGGGGTGAGGGCGGTGGGAGCGGCCAGCTGCCGGGTGATCTCGTGCTGGCCGCGCTCGACCAGGAACTGCTCGAAGGCCGTGGCCACCTGGGGCAGCGGGCGCGAGGCGAGGTGCATCACGTACCAGTCGCGTTCGATCGGGTTGCCGGCCATCGGCAGCAGCGCCAGCACGCCGGCCTGCATCTCCAGCACGCAGGTGTGCAGCGAGAGGAAGGCCACGCCGAAGCCGGCCGCGCACATGTGCTTGATGGCCTCGTTGCTCGAGATCTCCGAGCCGATGCGCAGCGGCAGCCCGGCATCCTTGAACACACGTTCGATGGTCGCGCGGGTGCCCGAGCCGCGCTCGCGCACCAGGATGCGCTGCTCGGACAGCATCGCCAGGGTCGGCCGCGGGCCGTTCATCAGCGGGTGCGAGGGCGCGGCCAGGAAGGCCATCGGGTGCTTGGCGAACGCGGTCGACTCGGTCTTCAGCTCGGCCGGCGGCCGGCCCATGATGGCCAGGTCGATCTCCTGCGCGGCCAGCATGCGCACGATCTCGTCGCGGTTGCCCACCTGCAGCTTGACCTTCACCTGCGGGTGCTCGCCGGCGAAGGTGACGAGCATCGGCGGCAGCAGGTACTCGGCGGTGGTGATCGCACCCACGCGCAGGGTGCCGGAGAACACCCCCTGCAGCGTGGCCATCTCCTCGCCGGCCTCGCGCCACAGGTCGAGGATGCGGCGCGCGTAGTTGTCGAGCAGCTCGCCGGCCTCGGTCAGGCGCACGCCGCGGCCGGTGCGCTGCAGCAGCGGCGCGCGCGCCGATTCCTCCAGCGCGGCGATCTGGATCGAGACCGCCGGTTGCGTCAGGTGCAACTCGTCCGCAGCAGCCGAAACGCTGCCCAGCCGGGCCACGGCGTGGAAGGTGGCGAGCTGGCGGAAGGTGGCGTTGCGGGTCAGCGGCATGGTGGACTAGATATTAAGAAAGGCATATGTAAACGTCAAAAGGTTTAATTAGCACAAATTGATTGGGCTGCCTACATTCGAGCCCACCAGCCACCCCCCGAGGACGTTTCCATGGGCCACATGCAGGAAGTCAAGCAGATCACCGACGCGAAGAAGCGCTATTCGGCCGGCGTGCTGAAGTACGCCCAGATGGGCTACTGGCAGCCCGACTACCAGCCCAAGGACACCGACATCCTGGCGCTGTTCCGCATCACGCCGCAGGACGGTGTCGATCCGGTCGAGGCCGCTGCCGCCGTCGCCGGCGAGTCGAGCACCGCCACCTGGACGGTGGTCTGGACCGACCGGCTGACGGCCTGCGACATGTACCGCGCCAAGGCCTACCGCGTGGACCCGGTGCCGAACAACCCGGGGCAGTTCTTCGCGTACGTGGCCTACGACCTGAGCCTGTTCGAGGAAGGCTCGATCACCAACGTGGCGGCTTCCATCATCGGCAACGTGTTCTCGTTCAAGCCGCTGAAGGCGGCGCGGCTGGAGGACATGAAGTTCCCGGTCTCCTACGTGAAGACCTTCGCCGGCCCGCCCACCGGCATCATCGTCGAGCGCGAGCGGCTGGACAAGTTCGGCCGCCCGCTGCTGGGTGCCACCACCAAGCCCAAGCTCGGCCTGTCGGGCCGCAACTACGGCCGCGTCGTGTACGAGGGCCTGAAGGGCGGCCTGGACTTCATGAAGGACGACGAGAACATCAACTCGCAGCCCTTCATGCACTGGCGCGACCGCTTCCTGTTCGTGATGGACGCGGTCAACAAGGCCAGCGCCGCCACCGGCGAGGTCAAGGGCAGCTACCTGAACGTGACCGCCGGCTCGATGGAAGAGATGTACCGGCGCGCCGAGTTCGCCAAGTCGCTCGGCTCGGTGATCATCATGGTCGACCTGGTGGTCGGTTACACCGCCATCCAGTCCCTGTCGCACTGGTCGCGCCAGAACGACATGGTGCTGCACCTGCACCGCGCCGGCCACGGCACCTACACGCGGCAGAAGAACCACGGCGTCAGCTTCCGCGTGATCGCCAAGTGGATGCGCCTGACCGGCGTCGATCACATCCACGCCGGCACCGCGGTCGGCAAGCTCGAGGGCGACCCGCTGACGGTGCAGGGCTACTACAACATCTGCCGCGACGCGCACACGAAGGTGGACCTGCCGCGCGGCATCTACTTCGACCAGGACTGGGGCGCGCTGCGCAAGGTGATGCCGGTGGCTTCCGGCGGCATCCACGCCGGCCAGATGCACCAGCTGATCGATCTGTTCGGCGACGACGTGGTGCTGCAGTTCGGCGGCGGCACCATCGGCCACCCGATGGGCATCCAGGCCGGTGCCACGGCCAACCGCGTGGCGCTCGAGGCGATGGTGCTGGCGCGCAACGAGGGCCGCAACATCAAGGAAGAAGGGCCGCAGATCCTGCGCGACGCCGCCAAGTGGTGCAAGCCGCTGGCCGCCGCGCTCGACACCTGGGGCGACATCACCTTCAACTACACCTCGACCGACACGTCCGACTACGTGCCCACCCCGTCGGTGGCTTAAGGAGAATCGACATGCGAATCACCCAAGGCACCTTCTCCTTCCTGCCCGAGCTGAGCGACGCGCAGATCACCAGGCAGCTCGAGTACTGCCTCGACAAGGGCTGGGCCGTCGGCATCGAGTACACCGACGACCCGCACCCGCGCAACACGTACTGGGAGATGTTCGGCAACCCGATGTTCGACCTGCGCGATGCGGCCGGCATCCTGATGGAGATCAACAACTGCCGCAAGACCTTCCCGGACCAGTACATCCGCGTCACCGCGTTCGACTCGACGCACGGGGTGGAGTCGGTGGTGCTGTCCTTCATCGTCAACCGTCCCAAGGCCGAACCCGGCTTCCGCCTGGTGCGCACCGAGGAGCCGGGCCGCACCCTGCGCTACAGCATCGAGAGCTACGCGGTGGCCAAGAACCCGGAAGGCGCGAGATATTGACCACCCCCGGAGCGCCTGCGGCGCTCCCCCGGCCACTGTTGGAAACGAGGTCGCGACATGGACGCCAAGGTATCCCCGGCGACGATGTTCAAGGAGTCCGGCGTGAAGGACCTGCTCGACCAGCTCGACCGCGAGCTGGTCGGCCTCGCGCCGGTCAAGGGCCGCATTCGCGACATCGCGGCGCTGCTGCTGATCGACCGGCTGCGTGCCGAGCAGGGCCTGCAGTCGCAGCCGCCCACGCTGCACATGTGCTTCACCGGCAACCCCGGCACCGGCAAGACCACCGTCGCGCTGCGCATGGCCGAGGTGCTCAAGCAGCTCGGCTACGTGCGCAAGGGGCACCTGGTGGCGGTGACGCGCGACGATCTCGTGGGCCAGTTCATCGGCCACACCGCGCCCAAGACCAAGGAGATCATCAAGAAGGCGATGGGCGGCGTGCTGTTCATCGACGAGGCCTACTACCTGTACCGCCCCGAGAACGAGCGCGACTACGGGCAGGAGGCGATCGAGATCCTGCTGCAGGTGATGGAGAACCACCGCGACGACCTGGTGGTCATCCTGGCCGGCTACAAGGACCGGATGGACACCTTCTTCTCGAGCAACCCCGGCATGGCCTCGCGCATCGCGCACCACATCGACTTCCCGGACTACTCGGAAGGCGAGCTGATGCAGATCGCGCAGCTGATGCTCGAGCACATGAACTACCGCTTCGACGCCGAGGCGCAGGCCGCCTTCGCGACCTACGTGCACCTGCGCCGCCAGCAGCCGCACTTCGCCAACGGGCGCTCGATCCGCAACGCGCTGGACCGCATGCGCCTGCGCCAGGCGACGCGGCTGTTCTCGAGCAACGCGGCGCTCGGCCGCGACGAACTCGTCACCCTGCAGGCCGCCGACGTGCTGGCCAGCCGGGTGTTCCAGCAGGGAGCCGCGGCATGAAGCGGGTCGATCCTGGGCAGGCGGGCCGAGTGCCGGGCCGCCCCAAGCCGGCCCGCGCCCCCTCGGGGGGCCGGCCGATGTATTCATCGGACGGGGGGTTGTCATGAGCATCGAGGCATTCATCTTCGACGTCGATGGGACGCTGGCCGACACGGAAGAGGCGCACCGTGTCGCCTTCAACAATGCCTTCGAGCGCTACCGGCTGGGCTGGTGCTGGACGCCCGAGGCCTACCGCGAGCTGCTGCACACCACCGGCGGCAAGGAGCGCATCGCCGCCTACCTGGCCACCAAGACGCTCTCGACGTCCGACCGCCGCCGCCTGACCGAGCTGATCCCGGCCATCCACGCCGAGAAGACCAGGTTCTACAGCAGCTTCGTCGCCGACGGCGCGATCCCGCTGCGGCCGGGCGTGCGGCGGCTGATCGAGGAAACGCTGGCGGCCGGCTGCCGGCTCGCGATCGCCAGCACCACCACGGCCGCCAACGTCGACGCGCTGCTGCGCAGCAACTTCGGCGAGCAGGGCCTGGCGATGTTCAGCGTGATCGCCTGCGGCGACCAGGTGCGTGCCAAGAAGCCGGCGCCGGACATCTACCGCCTCGCGCTGCAGCACCTGGGCCTGCAGCCGGAACAGGCGGTCGCCTTCGAGGATTCGCGCAACGGCCTGCGCGCGGCCACCGAGGCCGGGCTGTGGACCGTGATCACGCCGACCTTCTGGACCGAGGACCACGACTTCGACGGCGCCGCGCTGGTGCTGCCGCACCTGGGCGAGCCCGGCCAGCCGCTGGATGGCGAGCCCGGCGGCAAGCTGCGCGACGCGGCCTGGCTCACCTTCGACGAGGTGGCCCGGCGCGCCGACCAACGTCCGCGCAGCGGGATCGACGCGGTCTATGCAGGAACCGCAGGAGTGCACGGATGAGCAACGGCTTGCGCATCGCCCCCAGCCTGCTCTCGGCCGACTTCGCGCGGCTCGGCGAGGAGGTGCGCGCCGTCATCGAGGCGGGGGCCGACCTGATCCACTTCGACGTGATGGACAACCATTACGTCCCCAACCTCACCGTCGGCCCGCTGGTGTGCCAGGCGATCAAGCCCCACGCCAGCGTGCCCATCGACGTGCACCTGATGGTCAAGCCGGTGGATGCGCTGGTGCCGATGTTCGCCCAGGCCGGTGCCGACATCATCAGCTTCCACCCCGAGGCGAGCGAGCATGTCGACCGGACGATCCAGCTGATCCGCTCGGCGGGTGTCAAGGCCGGCCTGGTGCTGAACCCGGCCACGCCCTTGTCGGTGCTCGACCACGTGATCGACCAGCTCGATCTCGTCTTGCTGATGACGGTCAACCCGGGTTTCGGCGGACAGAGTTTCATCGAGCGCATGCTGCCGAAGATCGAACGTGCGCGGGCGCTGGTCGATGCCGCGATCGCGCGCACCGGCCGGCCGATCTGGCTCGAGGTGGACGGTGGCGTCAAGCGCGACAACGCGCGCCGCATCGCCGCCGCCGGGGCCGACACGCTGGTGGCCGGCTCGGCGGTGTTCGGCGCCGGCCACTACGCGGACGCGATCGCCGGCATCCGCAGCGAGGCACGGGCCGGGCAGGCCGCGCCGGCGGAGGCCGTGGCGGCATGACGACCGACCTGCGCCGCGTCCGTGCGATTGCCTTCGATCTCGACGGCACGCTGATCGACAGCGCGCCGGACATCCAGCATGCACTGAACGCCGCGCTCAAGAAGGCCGGGCTGGAGCGCTTCGACCTCGACCTGGTGCGCAGCTGGATCGGCGACGGCCCGGACATGCTGATCGGCCGCGCGCTGGCCCACATCGGCCTCGAGGAGGCCGACCACGAGCTGCGTGTGCGCCTGCGGCGCTGGTTCGACGTGGCCACGCTGGCCGCGCCGCTGAGCCTCGGCAGCGTCTACCCGGGCATCGTGGCGCTGGTCGAGGCGCTGCGCGGCCGGCTGCCGATGGTGGTCGTGACCAACAAGCCGACGCCGCTGGCGCGCGCGGTGCTCGAGGCCGCCGGGCTGCTCGGCTTCGTCGAGGCGGTGCACGGCGGCGACATGCCGGCGCAGCGCAAGCCGGCGCCCGACCTGCTGCTCGCCGCGGCGCAGCGCCTCGGCCTGCACGCCCCCGAACTGCTGATGGTGGGCGACAGCCCGCTCGACCTGCGCGCCGCGCAGGCGGCGCATTGCCCCGCCGCGCTGGCGGCCTGGGGCTACGGCGCACACGCGGTCGACGCGTCGCTCGTGAGCTGGCGCCTGCACGCGCCGGACGAACTGCTCGCCCTGCTGTCGGCCGACCAGAAGATTACCCAGGACTAGAGACGAGGAGCTCATCATGCCCACCGGAGGAAGGCCCACCCTGACCCAGTTCCTGATCGAGGAACGCCGCCGCCACCCGGGCGCCACCGGGGACCTGAACGCACTGGTCACCGACGTGTCGCTCGCCTGCAAGGCGATCTCGCGCAAGGTCGCGCTCGGCGCGCTCTCGGGCGCGGTCGGCGGCACGGGCAGCGTCAACGTGCAGGGCGAGGAGCAGAAGCCGCTGGACGTGCTGAGCAACGACATGTTCCTGCGCGCCGCCGAATGGGACGGGCACGTCGCCGGCATGGTGTCGGAGGAGATGGACGAGCCCTACCAGCTGCCCGAGCAGTTCCCGCGCGGCAAGTACCTGCTGCTGTTCGACCCGCTCGACGGCTCGAGCAACATCGACGTCAACGTCGCGGTCGGCAGCATCTTCTCGATCCTGCGCGCCGCCACGCCCGGCGAGGACGCGAAGCCGGAGGACTTCCTGCAGCCCGGCACGAAGCAGATCTGCGCCGGCTACGCGATTTACGGCCCGTCGACCATGCTGGTGCTGACGCTGGGCAACGGCACGCACGCCTTCACGCTCGACCCGATCCTCGGCGAGTGGGTGCTCAGCCATCGGCATCTGAAGGTGCCGGCCAGGACGCGCGAGTTCGCCATCAACGCGTCGAACAGCCGCTTCTGGGAGCCGGCCGTCAAGCGCTACGTCGACGAATGCCTGGCCGGCCAGACCGGCCCGCGCGGCGCCGACTTCAACATGCGCTGGATCGCCTCGCTGGTGGCCGAGACGCACCGCATCCTGATGCGCGGCGGCGTGTTCATGTATCCGCGCGACACCAAGGACCCGTCCAAGCCCGGCCGGCTGCGCCTGCTGTACGAGGCCAACCCGATCGGGATGCTGATCGAGCAGGCCGGCGGCCTGGCCAGCACCGGTCGGCGCCGCGTGATGGAGGTGCAGCCCGAGTCGCTGCACCAGCGCATCGGCTTCATCTTCGGCTCGTCCGAGGAGGTTGCGCGCATCGAGAACTACCACCTCGAGGAGCCGCTGGACAGCTACCAGTCGCCGCTGTTCGGCCGGCGCGGTCTGTTCGCCTCCACGACGGTGTGACCCGGATTCCCAGGAACGACGAGGCCACCATGTCCGCCAAACATCCCATCATTGCCATCACCGGCTCGTCCGGCGCCGGCACCACCTCGGTGACGCGCACCTTCGAGGCCATCTTCCGGCGCGAGAAGGTCGACGCCGCCATCATCGAAGGCGATGCCTTCCACCGCTACGACCGCCAGGCGATGCGCGCCAAGCTCGCCGAGGCCGAGGCCGCGGGCAACCGCACCTTCAGCCACTTCGGCGAGGAGGGCAATCTGTTCCAGGAGCTCGAGGCGCTGTTCCGCGACTACGCCGAGAGCGGCACCGGCAAGACGCGCAAGTACCTGCACGACCCCAACGAGGCCGCCCCGTACAAGCAGGAGCCGGGCACCTTCACGCCCTGGGAGAACCTGGGCAAGAGCGAGCTGCTGTTCTACGAGGGCCTGCACGGCGGCGTCACCACCGACACGGTGGACATCGCGCGCTACCCCGACCTGCTGATCGGCGTGGTGCCGGTGATCAACCTGGAGTGGATCCAGAAGCTGCACCGCGACAAGAACATGCGCGGCTACTCCACCGAGGCGGTGACCGACGTGATCCTGCGCCGCATGCCCGACTACGTGCACTACATCTGCCCGCAGTTCACGCGCACGCACATCAACTTCCAGCGCGTGCCGGTGGTCGACACCTCGGATCCGTTCATCGCCCGCACCATCCCCACGGCCGACGAGAGCCTCGTCGTGATCCGCTTCGCCAACCCGGCGGGCATCGACTTCCCGTACCTGCTGTCGATGCTGCACGACTCCTGGATGTCGCGCGCCAACACGCTGGTGGTGCCGGGCGGGAAGATGGAGCTGGCGATGCAGCTGATCTTCACGCCGATGATCCTGCGCCTGGTCGAGCGGCGCCGGAAAGCACTGTCGAACTAGGGAGGGCTCGTAATGGGCAACCATGAACTCGCCGGGCTGGACGCCGCGGCGCTGAGGACGCTTTGTGCCAACGCCCTGCGCGTGCTGGCCATCGACGCGGTGCAGGCCGCGAACTCCGGCCACCCGGGCATGCCGATGGGCATGGCCGACATCGCCGAGGCGCTGTGGCGCCAGCACCTGAAGCACGACCCGGCCGACCCGGCCTGGATCGACCGTGACCGCTTCGTGCTCTCCAACGGCCACGGCTCGATGCTGCTGTACGCGCTGCTGCACCTCACCGGCTACGCGCTGCCGCTGACGGAGCTCAAGCGCTTCCGCCAGCTCCACTCGCTCACGCCCGGCCACCCGGAGAACCACCTCACGCCGGGTGTCGAGACCACGACCGGCCCGCTCGGCCAGGGCCTGGCGAATGCCGTCGGCATGGCGCTGGCCGAGAAGCTGCTCGCGGCCGAGTTCAACCGGCCCGGCCACACCGTGGTCGACCACCGCACCTGGGTCTTCCTCGGCGACGGCTGCCTGATGGAAGGCATCAGCCACGAGGCCTGCTCGCTGGCGGGTGTGTGGGGCCTGAACAAGCTCGTCGCCTTCTATGACGACAACGGCATCTCGATCGACGGCGACGTGCGCGGCTGGTTCCGCGACGACACGCCGGCGCGCTTCGAGGCCTACGGCTGGACCGTGATCCGCCAGGTCGACGGCCACGACCGTGCCGCGCTCGACGCCGCGATCGAAGCGGCGAAGGCGAGCGACAAGCCGGTGCTGGTGTGCTGCCGCACGCAGATCGGCCATGGTTCGCCGAACCGTGCCGGCAGCGCCGACGTGCACGGCGCGCCGCTCGGCGAGGCCGAGATCGCCGCCACCCGCGCCGCGCTCGGCTGGACCTGGCCGCCCTTCGAGCTGCCCGAGCCGGTGCGGCTCGCCTGGTCGGCGCGCGAGCGCGGCGCCGTGTTGCGCCGCCAGTGGCAGGAGGGCTTCGCGCGTTACGCGGCGACCCACCCCGAGCTGGCCCACGAGCTGCTGCGTCGCCATGCGCGCCACGGCAGCCCGACCCCGGGGGTGGAGGCCGCGCTCTCGGCCGCCATCGCCGCGGCCGAGGCCAAGGGCGCCAACCTCGCCACGCGCAAGGCCTCGCAGGAACTGCTCAACGCGGTGGCCCCGGCCATGCCGGAACTGCTCGGCGGTTCGGCCGACCTGACCGGCTCCAACCTGACCGACTGGAAGGGCCACAAGGCGCTCACCGGCACCAGCACCGGCAACCACGTGCACTACGGCGTGCGCGAGTTTGGCATGGCGGCGGTGATGAACGGCGTCGCGCTGCATGGCGGCTTCCGGCCCTACGGCGGCACCTTCCTGACCTTCAGCGACTACTCGCGCAACGCGGTGCGCATGTCGGCGCTGATGAAGCTGCCGGTGGTGCACGTGTTCACGCACGATTCCATCGGCCTGGGCGAGGACGGCCCGACGCACCAGCCGGTCGAACACGTCGCGAGCCTGCGCCTGATCCCGAACCTCGATGTCTGGCGCCCGGCCGACGCCGTGGAGACCGCGGTCGCGTGGCGCGAGGCGCTGCGCCGCACCGAGGGCCCCAGCGCGCTGGCGCTGTCGCGCCAGGTGCTGCCGCATGCCGGCGAGGGCGGCGACCGCAGCGAGTCGATCGCCCGCGGCGGCTACGTGCTGCGCCGCGCCGCCAGCGAGCAGGTGGTGCTGATCGCCACCGGCTCGGAGGTCGGCATCGCGCTGGCGGCCGCGAAGCTGCTGGCCGGCGAGGGCATCGCAGCGCGCGTGGTCTCGATGCCCTGCATGGACGCCTTCGAGCGCCAGCCCGGCGCCTGGCGCGACGAGGTGATCCCGCGCCGCCTGCCGCGCCTGGCGATCGAGGCCGGCAGCACGAGCGCCTGGTGGCGCTGGGTCGGCGAGGACGGCGACGTGATGGGCCTGGACCGCTTCGGCGAGTCCGCGCCCGCCGGCGACCTGTACCGCCACTTCGGCCTCACGGCCGAACTCGTCGCGGTGCGCGCGGCACAGCTCGTCAAGGCGCGCAGCGTCGCGCCGGCCCTTGTTTCGCAATGACCTTCAGGAGGCTTTCTCCATGGCGATGATCTCCCTGCGCCAGCTGCTCGACCATGCGGCCGAGCACGGCTACGGCGTGCCCGCGTTCAACATCAACAACCTGGAGCAGATCCAGGCCATCATGCAGGCGGCCCAGAAGTCCGATGCGCCGGTCATCCTGCAGGCCTCGGCCGGGGCGCGCAAGTACGCCGGCGAGCCCTTCCTGCGCAAGATGGTCGAGGCCGCGGCCGAGATGTACCCCGACATCCCGATCGTGCTGCACCAGGACCATGGCGCCAGCCCGGCGGTGTGCATGCAGTCGATCCGCTCCGGCTTCACCAGCGTGATGATGGACGGCTCGCTGATGGAGGACGCGAAGACCCCTTCCACCTACGAGTACAACGTGCTGGTCACGCGCCGCGTGGTCGAGATGGCCCACGCGGTGGGCGTGTCGGTGGAAGGCGAGCTCGGCTGCCTGGGCTCGCTCGAGTCCGGCCAGGCGGGCGAGGAGGACGGCGTCGGCGCCGAGGGCACGCTCAGCCACGACCAGCTGCTGACCGACCCCGACCAGGCGGCCGACTTCGTGAAGAAGACCGGCGTGGACGCGCTGGCCATCGCCATCGGCACCAGCCACGGCGCCTACAAGTTCACCCGCAAGCCGACCGGCGACATCCTCGCGATCGACCGCATCAAGGCGATCCACGCGAAGATCCCCGACACCCACCTCGTGATGCACGGCAGCTCGTCGGTGCCGCAGGACTGGCTCTCGGTGATCCGCGAGTACGGCGGCGACATCAAGGAGACCTACGGCGTGCCGATCGAGGAGATCCAGGAAGGCATCCGCCACGGCGTGCGCAAGGTCAACATCGACACCGACATCCGGCTCGCGATGACCGGCGCGATGCGCCGCGCGATGGCGAAGGACCCGAGCGAGTTCGACCCGCGCAGGTTCCTCAAGGACGCCACCGCCGCGGCGCGCGACGTCTGCATCGAGCGCTTCCAGGCCTTCGGCTGTGCCGGCATGGCCTCGCGCATCAAGCCGGTGTCGCTGGAGCTGGCCGCGAAGCGCTACGCCTGAGCCGCGCGGCGCCACCGGGAGCTTTTCCCTGGCCGGCGGGCGGGACGCCGCCTACAGTGGGTGCTGCATCGGTACCCGCGCGGCGTCATCTCCTGACCGCGCGGTCCTTGTGACCGGGATGGTCGTGCAAGCGGCCATCCCGTCTTTCTCGGCTATTGCGCGGTGGCGGGCGCATCGCTGCGTGCCATGCGCGCCGGGCCCTGGCGCAGGGCCAGCATGCGCGGCGACTCCTCCAGCGCCGGATGCGCCCAGTGGATCTCGGGCTGCTCGGCGGGCAGCAGCGCGGTCAGCGTGCTGGGGTGCAGGTTCTGCAGCTGCCGCTCGTCGAGCTGGCGCACGAACACCCAGCGCTGCGGCGTCTTCACGTAGGCGAAGCCGGTCGGCAGGTCGACATAGACGTCCCAGTCGCGCACCTGGATGAAGCTCTGTGCCTGCGCCGGCAGCGCGGCAGCGAACGAGGCGAGGGCCAGGGCGAGGGCGGCGAGGGTGCGGGTCATGCGCGTCTCCTTGAAGGCGTTCAACGGTGCGTGCATGGTCGGCAGGCGCCGTTTCATCGCCGCTTCGCCCGGCGTTTCATTCGTTGCGTGCGCCGTAATGGGCGGGCCGGGCGCTCGACCGACGGTCACGCAGGTCACGACCCGTGGCCGCGGCTGAAACCCCAACCGAACTGGAGATGCCCATGACCCCCCGCACCCTTCTTCGCCCGCTGGCGCTCGCGCTGGCCCTGGCCGCCGGCAGCGGCGCTGCGTTCGCCGACGGCGACATCTACTCGCGCCTGATGGAGATGCGCGAGATGGACCGCAACAAGGACGGCATGGTCTCGAAGGAGGAGTTCCTCGCGATGATCGCCAAGGCCTGGGACATGCACGCGCAGGAGAACAAGCTGCGCGACGGCAAGCTGAACGCCGAGCAGGTCAAGAGCCTCGAGAAGCTGCTCGGCCGCACGCTGAGCGCGCAGGCGTCGCTCTGACCCACCACCCCCGACCGAGGACAACACCATGAACCGCCTTTCCCTCATCGTGCTGGCCGGGTTGCTGCCGGCCGTGCTCGCCACCCAGTCGTTTGCCGCCGAGCCCAAGACACGCGCCCAGGTGCTCGCCGAGCTCGAGCAGGCCCGTGCCGACGGCAGCTTCTGGATCGACGCCGGCGACGGCACCCCGCGTGGCCTGGCGCGCGCCCGGCTGGTCGAGCGCGAACTGCGCGCCCAGCAGGAGGCGCGCGCGCTGGCGCAGCGCCGCGAGGCCTCGCGCCAGGGCTCCTGAAGCCCCGGCCCACAGGCCACACGGCCCCGCTCCCGGTTCCGGGGCGGGGCCGTTTGTCTGGCGTCTGTCTGGCGTTTGTCTGGCGGCGCGGGGCTCAGCCGAGCCCGAGCGGCGCGCGGCTCAGCCAGCGGTGCTTGAGCCCGTCGAGGTCGAGCAGGGTCAGGACGTCGATGGTGCCGAACTCGCGGTCCAGCGCCGGCGGGCCGGCCAGCGTGGCGCCGAGCGCGAGGTAGGCCGCGAGCAGCTTGGGGATCTTCGGGGCCGGGCCGGTGGTGTCGAGCGGGCAGGCAAAGGCCGGCGTCGGCAGCGTGCGCAGCGCCGGTTCGGCCTGGTGGCGCTGCAACTGCTGCCAGGCCGCGGCGCCGGCGGCGGGGTCCTGCGAGGTCAGCGAGCTGCAGCCGAGCAGCCAGCGCGCGCCGCGCGTGCGCGCGTAGTCGGCGATGCCGCCCCACAGCAGGTTGAGCACTGCGAAGTTCCGGTGCTGCGCGTGGATGCAGGCTCGGCCCAGCTCGACGATGCGCGCGCGCTGCGGCTCGTAGGGCGCGAACTCGAACTCGCGCTCGCTGTAGTAGCCGTGGTGGCGCGCCGCGCTGGTGCCGGTCTGCAGCCGGTAGGTGCCGACCACCTGGCCGCTGGTGCATTCCTCCACCAGCAGGTGGTCGCACACGGCGTCGAAGGCATCGGCATCCAGCCCGGTCGCCCAGGACTGCGCCAGGCCTTCGTGCAGCTCCAGGTTGAAGACCGCGAAGCGCAGCGCCTGGGCGGCGCGCCGGTCCGCGTCGTCGTGTGCCAGGCGCACACGGTAGGTCGCGGCGCGCGGGCGCGACGCGAGCGGCAGCGAGATGGTGTCCATGGCGACCTCCTGCGGCCGTGGTCGCGCGGCGCGGCCGCGTGCTTACAGCGCCCCGCCGTGTAAGGCCGGCGGCGCGGCACGCGACCGAGGCGCATTCCATCCGTTCGCAGAGGTTCCTACGATGGTTTCGCGACTCATCCGCCACGCCGGCGTGCTCACGCTGGCGGCAATCGGGCTGCAGGCCGCCCCCGCGCTGGCCAAGGACGCCCCGGTCTACACCGGCACCTTCAGCCGCACCGCGGTCGACGGCTACGACGCGGTGGCCTTCTTCACGCAGCAGCAGCCGGTCAAGGGCGACAAGCGCTACAGCCTGGAGTGGAACGGCGCCGAGTGGCGCTTCGCCAGCGCCGAGAACCGCGACCGTTTCGCCGCCGCGCCCGAGAGGTACGCGCCGCAGTACGGCGGCTACTGCGCCTGGGCCGTGTCGCAGGGCTACACCGCCTCGGGCGACCCGCGCCACTGGAAGCTGGTGGACGGCAAGCTCTACCTCAACTACGACGCCGAGGTGCAGAAGAAGTGGGAGCAGGACATCCCCGGCTTCATCGTCAAGGCCGACCGCAACTGGCCCGCCGTGCTCGGCAAGTGAGGTGACGACCATGGACCAGCCCACCCGCACCCGCCGCGTGATCGCCGCCGCGCTCGCGCTCTACATCGCCTTCGTGTTCGTGCAGTCGCTGTTCTTCAAGTTCAGCGACTCGCCCGAGACGCAATACATCTTCGGCACGCTCGACGCCTGGGGCGCGAGCCTCGGCGTCCCGGGGCTGTTCGCACGCAGCGGGCCGTTCAGCCAGTACGTGGTCGGCAGCGCCGAGCTGGTCGCCTCGGCGCTGCTGCTGGGCGGCCTGTTCGTCGGCCGCGCGCTGCTGTCGGCACTCGGCGCGCTGTTGTCGCTGGGCGTGATCAGCGGCGCGATCTTCTTCCACCTGTTCACGCCGCTGGGCGTGCAGGTGCGCAACACCGACGGCAGCCTGGACGGCGGCCAGCTGTTCGCGCTGGCCTGCGGCGTGTGGCTGGCGGCCGCGGGGCTGCTGTGGCTGCACCGTGGCGCGCTGACCGGCCTGCTCGCGGCCCGGCGCCGCGTGGCGGCCTGAGCGGCGGGGCCGGCACGATGCGCCACGACCGCTTCGGCCTCGCGCTGAGCGCCGACACGGAGGCGACGGCCGCGGCCGTGTCCGACTTCGCGTTCGAGGTGCTCAGCCACGGTCAGCGCGCGGCGGCGATCCTGCCGCTGGCCGAGGCCGAACCCGGCGCGCCGCTGCCGCAGGCGCTGTCCGCGGCGCTCTACCTGTTCCTGCAGACCGCCGAGGGCGTGCAGCGCGCGCGGCCCTGGCTGGTGCGTGCGCAGGCCGCGGCGCACCGCGCACTGCCGCGCGAGCGCCTGCTGCTGGCCGCGCTCGAGGCCTGGGCCGACGGCCGGCCCGCGCTCGCGCTGCAGCGCCATCTCGAGCTCGCGCGCCAGTGGCCGCGCGACCTGCTCAACGCCAAGCTGGCGCAGGTGCACCAGCTCAACCTGGGCGAGCGCGCCGGCATGCTGGCGCTCAGCAGCGCCACGCTGCGGGCCGCGCCCGAGGTCGGCCAGGCCTGGGGGCTGCACGCCTTCGCGCTGGAGCAGAACGGCGCGCTGGCCGACGCGCTGCTGATCGGCGAACGCGCCGTCGCGCTGGACCGGCACGACCCCTGGGCCCAGCATGCGGTGGCCCATGTGCACGAAGCCCGCGGCGATGCCGCCGCCGGCATCGCCTGGCTCGAGCCGCTCGCGCCCACCTGGGAACGCTGCTCCAGCTTCATGCTGACGCACCAGTGGTGGCACCTGGCGCTGTTCCACCTGGCGCGCGGCGACGCCGCGGCCGCGCTGGCGCTGTGGGATGCGCGTGTCTGGGGCGTGCGCAAGACCTACGTGCAGGACCAGGTCAATGCGGTCTCGCTGCTGGCGCGCATCGAGGCGCTCGGGCTGGACGGCGGCGCGCGCTGGCAGGACCTGGCCGCCCACGTGCGGCCGCGCATCCACGACCGGCAGAACGCCTTCCTCGACCTGCACTTTGCCTACGCGCTGGCACGCGCGGGCGACGAGGCCGCGCTGGCCGAGCTGCTGTCCGGCCTCGCGCAGCATGCGGCGCGCGCGGACACCCCGGCCTGGCGCGAGCTGGCCT
Source organism: Piscinibacter defluvii (assembly GCF_004011805.1). Lineage (GTDB taxonomy): Bacteria > Pseudomonadota > Gammaproteobacteria > Burkholderiales > Burkholderiaceae_C > Piscinibacter > Piscinibacter defluvii. Next base: position 95,815 of record NZ_ML137198.1, on the reverse strand, counting down.
GGCCCGCCGCGCGCGGCGTGGCGGCCTACGCCCAGCAGCGCTGGCAGGAGGCGCGCCGCGAGCTGCAGCCCTTGATGGCGCGGCTGCACCTGCTGGGCGGCAGCACCGCGCAGCAGCGCTGGTTCGGCCAGATGCTGAACGCGCCGCGGCCGCGCGCCGAGGCCGCATGAGTGTGGCCGTCGCCCGCCACGCCGGTGCGCTGGTGGTGCTGCTGGCGACACTCGGCTGCGCGCCGCAGCGACCGGCAGCGCCGGCGGCGGCGCTCGAGGCGCTGCGGCGCCCATTGCCCGGAGGCCTGAGCGCGCTGGTGGCCGGCGTGCCGGATGGCCCGCGGGTCATCCTCGTGCACGGCACGCCGGGTTCGGCGAGCGGCTGGTCGGAGCTGCTGCTCGATCCGCCGCCGGGCCTCGAGCTGGTGGCGCTCGACCGCCCCGGCTTCGGCCGCAGTGGCCCGGAGGCGGCCGTCACGCGCCTGGCAGACCAGGCCGAGGCGGTGGCCCGCCTGCTGCCGAACGACGGCCGCGGCGCGGTGCTGGTCGGCCATTCGCTCGGCGGCGCGATCGCCGCGCGGGTCGCGGCCGAGCACCCGGGCGAGGTGCTGGCGCTGGTGCTGGTGGCCGCCTCGCTCGACCCGGCGCTGGAGAAGGTCCATCCGCTGCAGCCGCTCGGTGCCTGGCCGCCGCTGCGCGCGCTGCTGCCGCGCGCGATCCGCAATGCCAACGCCGAACTGCTGGCGCTGCAGCCCGAGCTGGTCGAGCTCGGCGCGCTGCTGCCGCGCATCACGGCGCCGGTGCGCATCCTGCACGGCACGGCCGACGCGCTGGTGCCGGTGGCCAACGTCGACTACCTGCGCCGGCGGCTGACCGGCGCCCGCTGCATCGACACCCTGCTGCTGCCCGGGGCGAACCACTTCCTGCCCTGGAACGCGTCCGAACGGGTGCGTGCGACGATCGAAGCCGCGGTGAGGTCGGCATGCTGAGCGACTGGGCCGGCGCCTGGCAGGCCGCACTGGCCGGCATGGCCGAGCCCTGGGTGGTGATGCTCGCGCTCGCGCTGACCACCCTGCTGGTCGAGGACCTGGCGATCGCCGCCGGCGCAGCCGTGGCCGCGCAGGGGCTGCTGTCGTGGAGCGCCGCGTTCGCCGCGGTGGCCGGCGGCATCGCCGCGGGCGACCTGCTGCTCTATGCCGCCGGTGCCGCCGCGCTGCGCTGGCCGGCGTTGCAGCGCCGCTGGGGCGGCGCGCGGGCCCGGCCCTGGCGCGCGCGGCTGCAGCAGCGCCTGCCCTCGGCCGTGCTGCTGGCGCGCGTGATCCCGGGCCTGCGCCTCGTCACCTACACCGCCTGCGGCTGGCTGCGCATCCCGCTGCTGCCGTTCACGGCCTGGGTGCTGCTGGCGGTGGCGCTGTGGACGGCCGGGCTGCTGGCCTTCGGCGCCGCCGCCGGCGCCGCGCTGATGCGCTGGCTGCCGCTGCCCGCGCCGCTGGCGGTGGCGTTGCCGCTGGTCGTGCTCGCGCTGGCCGTGCCGGCCTGGCGCGCGCTGGCCGATCGTCGTCGAGGAGAAACGCCATGAACACCGTCGTCGCGCTGCGTGCCGCGCCCGCGCCCACCACCGCCGCTCCCGTGCCGCGCCCGCACCAGGGCATGCCGCCGCTGGACACCGACGGCGACCCGCTGAGCTTCTACGAGTTCTGGCCGATGTGGGCCTTCTATCCGCCGGTGGCGCTGTACGCGGCCTGGCTGATGCTGCGCCACCGCGGCGTGCTGCTGCCGACGGCGGCCAACCCGTCGTTCCCGGGCGGCGGCTTCGTCGGCGAATCGAAGGCGCAGATCCTCGCGCTGGCGCTGCGCCATGCGCCCGCCTGGACCGCCCCCTTCATCGCGCTGGACCGGCCCACGCTGGCCGAGCAGGCGGTCGCGGGATCGACGCTCGACGCCGAACTGGACGAGGCGCTCGCCCGCCTGCGCGACGCCGGGCTCGCGCTGCCGGTGGTCGGCAAGCCCGACCTCGGCTGCCGCGGTGCGGGCGTCAAGCTGCTGCGCGACGCGGCGGCGCTGCGCGCCTACCTGGCCGCCTTTCCGCGCGGCGCGCGGCTGCTGCTGCAGCGCTACGTGCCGCACGAAGGCGAGGCCGGCGTGTTCTACGTGCGCCGGCCGGGCGAGGCGCGCGGGCGCATCGTCTCGCTGACGCTGAAGTACTTTCCCTACGTGCACGGCGACGGCCGGCGCACGCTGCGCGAGCTGATCCTGGCCGACCCGCGCGCCGGGCGCGTGCCGCACCTGTACCTGGGGCGCCATGCGGCACGGCTCGACACGGTGCCGGCGGCGGGCGAGGCGATCCGGCTCGCGTTCGCCGGCAGCCACAGCCGCGGCGCGATCTTCCGCGACGGCACGGCCTTCGTGACACCGGCGATGGAGGCACGTTTCGAGGCCATCGCACGCAGCCTGCCGGAGTTCCACTTCGGCCGCTTCGACATCCGCTTCGCCGACTTCGAGGCCGTGCGGCGGGGCGAGGCCTTCACCATCGTCGAGGTCAACGGCGCAGGGGCCGAGAGCACCCACATCTGGGACCGGCGCACGCCGCTCCTGGCCGCCTGGCGCGACCTGATGCGCCAGTACCGCTGGCTGTTCGAGATCGGCGCGGCCAACCGCAGGCGTGGTTTCCGGCCGCTCGACTGGCGCTCGTTCTGGCGCGGCTGGCGGCGCGAGAAGGCGCTGGTGGGGGTGTATCCGGCGACGGATTGAGTGTCATCGCGGCGGTCCTTCCCCGACGGATGAACAGCAGCAGCCGCTGCCCATCCAACCCCAGGAGATTGCCGATGTTCACGAAGAAACTCGCTGCCGGCCTCGTCGCCGCTGCCGCCCTGATCAGCCTGAACGGCGCCGCCCGCGCCGGCGAGGGCGACTACCAGGACCCGTTCATGCTGTTCAAGATGTCCGTGCTGGACAAGAACAAGGACGGCATGGTGTCGAAGAAGGAGTTCATGGCGATGGTCGAGAAGGCCTACGACATGAAGCTGAAGCAGATGGGCGCCAAGGGCGGCCTGATGACCGAGGACCAGACCCAGGCGCTGCTGAAGTCGCTGTACTACGTCGGCGGCAACTGAGTACGATCGTCGCGTGCCCCGCAAGGAGGACGCGATGGACGATCCGCACGCGCTGCAGCGCTTCGTCGAGGCCCAGCAGGGCGTCTATGCGCAGGCGCTGTCCGAGTTGCGCGCCGGCGCGAAGGCGAGCCACTGGATGTGGTTCGTCTTCCCGCAGCTGCGCGGCCTCGGCCACAGCGCGATGGCGCAGCACTACGGCCTGGCCGGCCTGGCCGAGGCGCAGGCCTACTGGCGGCATCCGCTGCTCGGGCCGCGCCTGGCCGAGTGCACGGCGGCGATGCTCGCCGTGCCGGGGCGCAGCGCGCGCCAGATCCTCGGTACACCCGACGACCTGAAGTTCCGCTCCTGCATGACGCTGTTCATGCAGGCGGTGCCCGGCGAGGCGATGTTCCGGCAGTCGATCGAGCGCTGGTTCGACGGCACACCCGACCCCCTGACGCTGGCCCGGCTGGCGGGATGACCCCGCAGGCGCGGGTGCGCGCGCCGCCGGCCGGCCCGGGCGCCGGCCCGACAATGCCCGCTCCCGCAATCCCCGACCGTGTCGATGAGCGCGCCCGTCCAACTCGTGTTCCGTGGTGAAGTGCTGGCCGGTTTCCGGCTCGAGGATGTGCAGCGCGACCTGGGGCGCCTGCTCCGTGCCGACGAGGCCGGCCTGAAGCGCCTGTTCTCGGGCCAGCGCACGGTGCTCAAGCGTGGCCTGGCGGCCGCCGACGCGCAGCACTACGTCAGCCGCCTGGCCGCCGTGGGCGCGCGACTGCACGTCGAGCCCATGCCCGTGCCGCCGCCGGTGGCGCCAGCCGCCGGCGGCTGGCCGGCGATCGCGCCGCCGCCCGAGGAGGAGCGGCGCGCCGCTCCGCCCGTCGCCGCCCCACCGCCACCGGTGCCGGTGCCGGTGCCGGCGAAGCCGAAGGAGCTCGAGCTGGTGGCCACGGCGCCGGCCGACGAGGTGGTCTGCCCGACCTGCGGCGAGCGCCAGAGCCGGCGGCTGCTTTGCCGGTCCTGCGCGACCAACCTCGAGATGGCCCTGGCGGCCAAGGCGGAGGAAGAGGCGCTGCGCCGCGCCGAACGCCAGGCGGCGCTGGAGGCGCGCCGCAATCCGCGGCGGCGCGTGGAGGCGGACGGTGGCGAGCACAGCGCCTGGGCCATCGGCCTGAGCTTCTCGGGCCGCGTCGGGCGCCTGTCGAGTGCCACGGCCAACCTGTGGCTGATCGGCGCGCTGCTGCTGCTCACCGCCGGCTTCCTGCAGCGGCCGAGCCTGCCGCGGCTGCTGCTGGTCGGCGTCGGGGCGCTGGGGGTGTTCTTCTTCTCGATGCGCCTGACGGTGCTGCGCTGCCACGACTGCGACCGCCACGGCTGGTGGGCGCTGTTCGTGCTGGTGCCCTACGTGGGCAGCCTGGCCAGCCTGCTGATCGGCCTGCTGCCGGGCAATCCGGGGCCCAACGAGTACGGCCCGCCGCCGCCCCGGGGCCGCTGGCGCTGGTTCGGACTGTCGCTGGTGGTGCTGGCGCTGTGCAGTGCGCTGCTGGTGCGCGGCGGCCTCCGCTTTGCCGAGCGCTACGCGGCCGAGCAGGCGGACGACGGCGCCGACGAGATCGTCGAGCTGGGCGGCGACGGCCGCATCGGCGGCGGCAGCGGCGGCGGTGCCGCGCTGCAGGAGGCGCTGCGCGACTACGCCGGCGCGCCGGGCCACAAGGCCTTCGCCGCCTCCTCGCGCCAGACCTTTGCCTGGGCCGGCAACGCGAGCTCGCTGGACGAGGCGGTGCGCGAGGCGATGGCGCAGTGCGACGCGCGCCGCCAGCCCTACACGCCGGACTGCCGGGTCGTGAACGTGAACGGCCAGCCCGTCAGGTGAGCGCACGGGCCGGCGCGGCCGGCGACGACTCCCGTGCCAGCAGGCGCAGCCGCTCGATCTCCGCCGCCGCGCGGGCGAGGAAGATGCGGAACACGCGCTCGACGATCATCTCCTCGTCGCGTGCGCGCCGGTCCAGGAAGGCGAGGTGGCCGAGCACGCGGCCGTCGCTGCCGACGATCGGCAGGCCGAGGTAGGCCTCGAAGCCCTGCTCGATCGGGAACAGCCGCTCCAGGCCCTCGGGGTGGAAGCAGTCGCGTGCACCGTGGATCACCGCCTCGCAGGGGGTGCCGGCCAGCTCGTACTCGAAGTTGCTGCCGCTGCCGCCCGCCGCCGACCAGTAGGCCAGCGTGCGCACACGGGTCGGCGGGTCGTCGGCGCACTCGGTGATGAAGGCCGAGTCGACCTGCAGAGCCCGCGCGAAGTGCTGCACCATGGCCGCGAAGAAGCGCGTGCCTGCGGTGCCGGCGGTGCCGTCGGCCACCGCGTCGAGCACCGCCTGCACGCGGCGCAGCGCGGTGACGTCGGTGTCCAGCCCGACCAGCCGGTAGGCCCGGCCGGACTCGTCGCGGATCGCCGCCCCGCGCGACAGCACGATGCGCGTGCGGCCGTCGGCATGCAGCAGGCGCAGCTCGTGGTCCAGGCGCGGCGTGCGCCCGGCCAGGTGATCGGCCAACGCCTGCTCGAAGCCGGCGCGGTCGTCCTCGTGCACACGGCCGCGCCAGGCGGCCAGGTCGTCGGCCAGTTGGTGCGACTCGAAGCCCAGCATGCCCTTCCAGCGCGGCGACAGGTGCACCGCGCCGGAGGCGATGTCCCACTCCCACAGCCCGTCCTGGCTGCCGCGCAGCGCGATCAGGTAGCGCTGCTCGGTGGCGCGCAGGTCGGCCTCGGCGGCGGCGCGTGCGGCCTCGGCGCGCTCGAGCGCCTGCTGCTGCTCGCCCACGCGCTGCTCGAGCGCGGCCAGCCGCCCGGCCAGGCGGGCCTCGCCGGCGCGCGCGCGTGCCCAGGCGCCGAAGACGAACACGCCGGCGCCGAGCAGCGCCAGCAGCGGGACGAACAGGTTGGGCAGGGTGATCATGCGGCGATCCTCCTCGGGGTGATGTCTTCGGCCAGCGGCAGCGCGAACGAGACGCAGGTTCCCGCGCCCTCGGTGCTGCGCACTTCGAGCCGGCTGCCGTGCAGGCCGACGATGTGGCGCGCGATGGCCAGGCCGAGCCCGGCGTGCTCGCTGTGGTCCGCGTCGCGCACGCGGCTGGCGCGTTCGTAGCGTTCGAAGATGCCGGGCAGCTCGTCGGCGGCGATGCCGTGGCCGGTGTCGCGCACCGCCAGGCGCGCGCGGCCGTCGGCGTTGGCCAGCTCGACCGCGACGCGCCCGCCGGACGGCGTGTGGCGCAGCGCGTTCTCGAGCAGGCTGTCGAGCACACGCGCCACCAGCGCCAGGTCGGCATGCACGCGCGTGGCCGGGGTGCACGGCGGCTGGCAATCCAGCGCCAGCCGCAGCCCGCGCTGCTGCGCCTCGGGCTCGAACTTCTGCAGCAGGTCCTGCGCCAGTTCGGCGATCGAGAAGTCCTCCTTCTGCGCCTGCCACTGGCCGGCCTCGAGCCGGGTCAGGTCGAACAGGTCGGCCAGCAGGCGCGTGAGCTTCTCGCCCTGGCGCGCCGCGGTCTGGAGGTAGTTGCGCTCCTCGGCGGCACTGAGGCTGCCATGCCGCACCAGCAGCAGCTCGACGTAGCCCTGCATGGAGGCCAGCGGCGTGCGCAGGTCGTGCGACACCCGCGCCAGCAGCTCGTGGCGCTGGCGCTGCAGGGCCTGCAGCGCCTCGCGCGCTTCGGCGTGCGCCTGGCGCTCGCGCTCGAGCGCGTCCTCGCGCCCGAGCAGCAGGCGCTGCAGCTGCAGCACGCGCCACAGGGCCAGGCTCAGCAGCGCCACGGTCAGCCCCAGCAGCGCCAGCCACTCCGAGGGCACCGTGTCGAGGTCCATCTCAGCGGCGCTCGGCAAACTTGTAGCCGACGCCCCAGACGGTCTGGATGTAGCTCGGGTTGCCCGGGTCCGCCTCGATCTTGCCGCGCAGGCGGTTGATGTGCGAGTTGACGGTGTGCTCGTAGCCGCTGTGGCTGTAGCCCCAGACCTGGTCGAGCAGCTGCGCGCGCGTGAACACGCGGCCGGGCGCGCGTGCGAAGAAGGCAAGCAGCTCGAACTCCTTGGCCGTCAGCTCGACCGGCGCGCCGCGCACCTGCGCCTCGTGGCGCTGCAGGTCGATGCGCAGGTCGTCCACCTCGATCAGCTGGCCCTCGGGCGTGCTGCTGGCACGCGCCGCCTCGGCCTGCTCGGCGCGCCGGAACACGCCCTTGACGCGCGCCGCCAGCTCGAGCATCGAGAACGGCTTGGTCAGGTAGTCGTCCGCGCCGAGCTCGAGGCCGAGCACGCGGTCGAGCTCGGTGGACTTGGCGGTCAGCATCAGCACCGGCGTCTGGTGGTTGCGCTCGCGCAGCCGGCGGCAGATCTGCAGGCCGTCCAGGCGCGGCAGCATCACGTCGAGGATGACGAGGTCGTAGCGCCCCTCGAGCGCCTCGGCCAGCCCGGTGACGCCGTCGTCGACCAGCTGGCAGCTGCAGCCGATCTCCGCCAGCTGCAACGAGACCAGCCGCCCGATGTCCGGATCGTCCTCGATGACCAGCACGCGTCGGCTCATGCGGGAAATTTTAGGAAGCCGCGCGCTGCGTCCGCCCGCCGTGACGGAAATGTGAGAACCGCGCCGCCAGCCGCATCGCAAGCGCGATGCTGGCGCACATGGTCGCGAAGGCCACCCAGGCGTAGGGCCACAGCAGCGGCATGCCCACCAGGATCAGGCCGTCGTTGCTGCCGGGAATCAGCAGCGTGCCCCAGGCCATCAGCGCGCCGCCGGCCGTGCAGCGCAGCAGCTGCGCCACGCCGGGCCACCGCGCCTGCCAGCGCCCGGCGCGCAGGCCGCCCCAGGCGGCCCCGGCCAGCAGCGCCAGCGCCAGCAAGAGGCGCTCGCCGATGCGGGCGCCCATGCCGCGTGCCAGGTCGGCCAGCAGGTCGGTGTAGGCCCAGGCGCCGACGGCCAGCAGCATCACGACGAAGCTCACCCCGATCACCGAGGTGGCGGCATGCGGGGCCCAGAGGCGCTGCGCGAACATCTGCCGCCCGTGCCAGGCGAGGCCGACCACGCGCCAGGCGGCGAACGCGATGAACAGCGCCCCGGCGGCCGGCGGCAGCGCGAGCACCGGCGAGCCGGCCGCCAGCGGCTGCGGCGCCGGCGCGCCGAACAGCAGGCCCGCGCTCAGGCAGCCGAGGAAGAAGCCGAGCGGCGTCAGCGCATAGGCCCATTCGCCCGAGCCGAAGCGCGCGATCGCGCCGAACACGCAGGCGCCGTTGACCCAGGCGCCCAGGCCGAGCAGCGCCGCGCCCGCGACCGTCCACGCGCCGACCGCATGGCCGGCGGGCAGCACCGGCAGCTGCATCGCCAGGCGCGCCAGCAGCAGGCCGCCGGCCACCCACAACGAGGCTTCGGCCAGGCTGGCGAGGCGGCGCGCGCTGCGCTTGACGAGCAGCTCGTCGACCGCGGCGACGGTGCAGGTGGCGCCGCGCTGGATCGCCAAGCCCATCAGCAGGGCGCAGGGCAGCGCGAGCGCGAGGGCGAGCGTGCTGTTCATGGCGCCGCCTGCAGGTCGAACTTGCAGATCGTGCCCAGCGCCTCGAGGCTGGCGATCATCGGCGTCTGCGGGTGCAGGTGGCCGGTGTCGATGTCGAACACCCAGCCGTGGATCCAGGGCCGGCCGCGTTCGCGCCAGGCGCGCTGCACGGTGCTGGTGCGGCCCAGGTTGTGCACCTGCTCGACGACGCTGAGCTCGACCAGCCGGCGTGCACGGGCCGCGTCGTCCAGGCCGTCGAGCTCGGCGCGGAAGAACTGCCGCGTGTCGCGCACGCCGCACAGCCAGTGGTCGATCAGCCCGTGGCAGGGCTCGGCCAGCGCCGCCTGCACGCCGCCGCAGCCGTAGTGCCCGCAGACGATCACGTGCGGCACCTGCAGCACCTCGACCGCGTACTGCAGCACCGACAGCAGGTTGATGTCGGTGGGCACCACCAGGTTGGCCACGTTGCGGTGCACGAACATGTCGCCGGCCGCGGTGCCGGTGATCAGGTTCGGGCTGACGCGGCTGTCGGAGCAGCCGATCCACAGGAACTGCGGGTGCTGGCCGCTCGCCAGGCGGTGGAAGGCCTGCGGGTCCTGCGCCAGCTGCTCGGCCACGAAGCGGCGGTTGTTGGCGAGCAGCTGCTCGATGGTCTCGACCATGTCGGGGGTCTCTCGCGGCTTGTCAGAGGTGTTCGATCACGCCTTCGATCGGATCGGCCGCCGCATGCGCCCAGGGGGCGCGCTCGATCATGCGGCGCGTGTCGGCGTAACCGGCCTCGCGCCGCGAGCGCACGCCGTGCGGGGTGAAGTCGATGTCCTTGGTGTGGTCCTCGCCGTCCAGGCGCGGCGCGATCAGGTGCGCCACGTGCATCGTCGTGCCGCAGCCCCAGCCGGCCAGCTCCTGCACCTTCGGGTCCTGGCGCTTGTTCTCGGGCAGCGCCGCGCACAGCTCGCGGATCACGTGGCGCAGGCGGTGGATCTGCTTCTGGCGCGCGATGTGGCTGTCGGCCCGGCTGGCGTACTGGATGTCCTTCTGCCGGCCCATCACCTGCCAGATCGACTCCGGCTCCGGGCCCTGCTGGTGCCACACGTTGACGGCGAAGATCAGCGAGTCGCGCCGCGGCTTGTCGTCCAGCACCGCCTCGATCGGGGTGTTGGAGTAGATGCCGCCGTCCCAGTAGGGCTCGCCGTCGATGCGCACCGCGCCGAAGGCCGGCGGCAGTGCGCCCGAGGCCATCACGTGCTCGACGCCGAGCCGCTCGCGCCGGGTGTCGAAGTAGCGCATCGCGCCGCTGACCACGTTGACCGCGCCCACCGTCATGCGGGTGCGGCAGTCGCACAGGTACTCGAAGTCGACCAGCTCGAGCAGGGTCTCGCGCAGCGGCGCGGTGCTGTACCAGGCGGCCGACTCCACGCCCAGCGCCGCCGTCTGGCCGCGCCACGCGTGCAGGTTCGGGGTGAAGAAGTCCGGGATGCCGCGCCACACGGTGGCCAGGTTGGCGGCCAGGTTGGGCTGGCCGAGCCAGGCCAGCGGCGCGAGCGCAGGGCCGTCGGGCACGGCGCGCTGCATGTGCTGCCAGAAGGTGTGCAGCGCCTGCAGGCGGCGCTCCGGCGGGTTGCCGGCGATCAGCGCCGCGTTGATCGCGCCGATCGAGGTGCCGATCACCCAGTCCGGCTCGATGCCGGCCTCGTGCAGCGCCTGGTAGCAGCCGAGCTGGTAGGCGCCCAGCGCGCCGCCGCCCTGCAGCACCAGCACCACCTGGCCGGGCAGGGCGGGGCTCTTCTTGTCGTCGCGGGATCGGGTTCGGGGCATGGTGGTTCTCATCCGTGCGAGGGCAGGGCCGCGGGCGCGCCGAAGCCGGCCGGAGCCAGCGAGGCGCGCAGGCGGGCGCGGGCGCGGTGCAGCATCACCGCGAGGTGGTTGGCGCTGACGCCGAGTTCGCGGCAGATGTCCTCGGTCTCGGCCTCGCCGCCGTAGCGCATCATGAACGCACGCCATTGCGCGCGCGGCAGTTCCTTCAGGCTGCGTTGCAGGCAGGCCATGAACTCGCGCCGCGCGAGTCGCTCGTGCGGGTCGCCCCACTCGGCCGGCGCGTCGCTGAGCGCGACCGGCGCCTCGTCGGCCAGCGTGTCGAGCTCGGGCGCCTCGTCGGGCGCGTCGACCTGGCATTCGCGCGTGTGGCGGCGGATCTGGTCGACCAGCTTGTGCTTGAGGATGCCCACCGCCCAGGTGCGCAGGCTGGCGCGGCCGGCGAAGGCGGCCGGGTTCTCCAGGGCGGCCACCAGGGTCTCGGACACGGCGTCCTCGATCCAGGCCTCGTTCTGGGTGCGCCGGCGCGCCATGCGCACCAGCATCGGACGCAGCTCGACGAGCTGGGCGGCATAGGGCGACATCATCGGCTCCTCGTGCTCAGTGAAGCGTCCAGCCGCCGTCCATCGCGATCGCGGTGCCGGTCATGGAGGCGGCCGCGTCGGAGGCGAGGAACACGGCCAGCGCGGCCAGCTCGTCGACCTGGATGAACTCCTTGCGCGCCTGGTGCGAGAGCATCACCTCGCGCACCACGCGCTCGGGGCTGATGCCGTGCGCCTGGGCCTGGTCGGCGATCTGCTTCTCCACCAGCGGCGTCTTCACGTAGCCGGGGCAGATGGTGTTGGAGGTGATGCCGTGTTCGGCCAGCTCGACGGCGACCGTCTTCGACAGCCCGATCAGCCCGTGCTTGGCCGCCACGTAGGCCGACTTGAACGGCGAGGCCGTCAGCCCGTGCGCCGAGGCGACGTTGACGATGCGGCCGAAGCGCCGCGCCTTCATGCCCGGCACCAGCGCCTTGACGAGGTGGAAGGCCGAGCTGAGGTTGATCGCGAGCACCGCGTCCCACTTCGCGTCGTCGAAGTCCTCCACCGGCGACACATGCTGGATGCCGGCGTTGTTGACCACGATGTCGACCCGGCCGAACTCGGCCAGCGCCTGCTCGGCGAGCGCGCGGATCTGCTCGGGCCGGCCCATGTCTGCGGCGCTGTAGCGCACCTTCACGCCGGTCTCGCGCTCGAGCGCGGCGCGCAGCGCCTCGATGTCGCCGGCCGGGCCGAAGCCGTTGAGCATCACGTCGGCGCCGGCGCGCGCATAGGCGCGGGCGATGCCCAGCCCGATGCCGCTGGTCGAGCCGGTGACGATGGCGGATCTGTTCTTCAACACGGAAACACTCCTAGGGTTGCGAGGGGGTCAGGGGGGCGGCGGCGGGCGCGGGCGGGGCGTCCGCCTCCGCGGTGCGCGTGAAGCGCAGGTGCGTGATGTCGGCCGCGAAGAACATGCCCCAGGTCCACTCGAGCCAGATGCGGACCTTGCGGCCGAGGGTGGGCATGCGCAGCAGGTAGTAGGCGCGCCACAGCAGCCAGGCCGGCAGACCCGACAGGCGCAGCGCGCCGACCTGGGCCACGCCCTTCAGGTGGCCGGTGGTGGCCATCGCCCCGCGCGAGACATGGGCGAACGGCCGGGTCGGGCGCGCCTCGATGCGGGCGATCAGGTTGTCCGCCAGCGCCAGCGCCTGCGCCACCGCGAACTGCGCGGTCGGCGGCGCGAAGCTGGCCACACCCTCGGGCCCGGCGCCTTGGGCGTGGTTGCGCACCAGCGCGCAGTCGCCGATGGCCCAGAGTCCGTCGTGGCCCTCGTGGCCGTCCCGTCCGCCGTCGGCGCCGATCGAGAGGTCCGGCCGCGTCAGCAGCCGGCCGCGCTGCGTCGGCAGGCCGAGCCGCTCGGCCAGCGGGTTGGGCCGCGTTCCGATGGTGCAGACCACCGTGGCGCTGGCCAGGCGCTCGCCGCCGGCGAGCGCCACCGCCTCCGCCTCGACCCGCTCGGCCCGCGCGCCCAGGCGCACGTCCACGCCGCGCTGGCGCAGCGAACGGGCCGCGGCTTCGCCCAGCGAGGCCGGCAGTTCGAGCAGCAGGCGTGCCGCGTCCTGCAGCAGCGTGACGCGCAGCTCGTCGGGGGCCACGCGCGGGTAGTGGCGCCGCGCACTGGCCAGGAAGTCGGCCAGCTCGCCGGCCACCTCCACGCCCGAGAAGCCGCCGCCGATCACGACGAAGTGGCCGAGCGCGCGGCGCAGCGCCGGGTCGCTCTCCAGCTCGATGCGGGCCAGGCGCTGCAGCACGCGGTTGCGGATGTGCAGCGCGTCGCCCACCAGCTTGAGCGGCAGCGCATGCTCGGCCAGGCCGGGCACCAGGTCGAGGTTGGCGCGTGTGCCGAAGGCCAGCACCAGGTGCTCGTAGCCGATCTCCTGCACGCCGGCCAGGGTCTGGGCGTGCAGCGTGCGGCGCACCGGGTCGACCGCCGTCACGCGGCCCATCACGAAGCGGCTCGTGCGCGTGGCCAGCATCTGGCGGATCGGCGCGACCACGTGCTCCGGGAACACCGAGGCGCCCACCACCTCGGCCAGCATCGGGTTGAAGGTGGTGTAGCTCTCCTCGCTGACCAGCAGCACCTGCCAGGGCGGCGCGAGCCGGCGTTCGAGGGCACGGGCGAGCGTCGTGCCGGCGAAGCCGCCTCCGACGATCACGATGCGACGGGTCGATGAGTCCATGGCCGGCAGTCTCGGCAGGGGCGCTCACGGCAGCGTCCGGCACGGCTCACGTTTCGATCACGCCTTGGTTGCGCTACGCTCCGCGGCCATGGACGAGGACCGGCAGCAGACCTGGCAGATGCGCGTGCACGGGCGTGTGCAGGGCGTGGGCTTCCGCGACGGCTGCGAGCGCCACGCGCGCCAGCTCGGCCTGACCGGCTGGGTGCGCAACCGGCTCGACGGCAGCGTGGAACTGCTCGCACAGGGCGACGCCGACACCCTCGCGCGGCTGCGCGACTGGCTGCATCACGGCGTGGCGGCGGCGCGGGTCGACCGCGTCGAGGTCACGGCACGCGACGACGCACCGCGCCAGACCGGCTTCGAGCGGCGGCCGACGGCCTAGCGCCAGTCCCCCATCAGCACGAACGGCGCCCAGTGGAACGGGTGGCTCCAGGCGCCGCCCGCCTCGGGCCGCAGCCTGCCCTCGAGCAGCGCCAGCTGCGCCTGGCGCAGCGCCTCGGCCTTGCTCTGCGAGGTGTCGGTGCGCAGGCGGTAGAACTCGCGCATCAGGCCCCCGGTGCTGCGGTCGGAGACCTTCCACAGCGTGGCCAGCACCGCGCGCGCGCCCTGCGCCTGCGCCTTGGCGCCCAGGCTCTCGATCTCCTGGCCGTAGGCGTCGCGGCCGTCGGCCTGGGCGGTGTCGCAGGCCGACAGGGTGACCAGCTCGAAGCGGTCGAAGCGCAGGTCCAGCGCGGTGATGTCGGCCAGGCTCAGGCGGCTGCGGTCGCCCAGGTACAGGCGCGAGGCGGCCGGGTCGCCGGCCTGGAACACGAAGTGGCTGGCCAGGTGCAGCACGTTGTATTCGGCCGCCAGCGCGTCGAGCAGGGCCTGGCGCGTGAAGCGTGCATCGAGCCAGGACGAGCCGCCGAGCAGCGCCACCACCGAGTCCAGCTCCTCGGGCACCGCGGGCAGCGCGCGCAGGTTCTCCACCGGCTGGCTGAGCCCCATGCCGGCCACGCGCCAGCGCGGCGCCTCGCGGCTGTCGAAGGTCTGGCCGCCGGCCTCGTTGAACAGCGCCAGCGCATGGTCCTGCAGCAGCCAGCGCTGGCCGTCGTGCAGCGCCGCGAAGGGCAGGTAGCGCAGCACGTCGGTCAACGAGAGCATCAGCGTGCGCGCACCGGCGGCCTGCAGGTCGGCCCGCACCGGCGCGATCAGCAGCGCGTGCAGCGCCTGCGCCGCGGCACGCACGCGCGCCGGGTCGCTGGACGGGTTCTTCAGCAGCAGCGTGAAGGCTGCCACCTGGCGGCGCAGCGACGCGGCCTCGACGGCGATCTGGCGCGCCAGCGGCGGGCCGTCCGGCACGGTCAGCAGGATCGACAGCCGGTCTTCGCCCACCAGGTACTGCAGCGCGACCGCGCCGTCGCCCGGGCGCTGTGCCGCGGCGATCACGGCGCGGCGCAGCAGCGTCTCGGTGAGGCGCACGTCGCGCCGCTCGGCGCCGGGGCGCTGCGCCTGGTCGAGCTGCGGCTGCAGCGTGGCGAAGAAGCGCTGCAGCGCGGCGACGATCTGCGGCAGCGCCTGCCGCTCGATCTCGGCCAGGCGCGCCGCCCCGGAGGCGGTGAGGGCGCCGGCGCGGCGCTGCTGCTCGAGCGTGCGGCGCTCGCGGTAGAGCGCGAGCTGCTGCTCGCGCAGCGTGTAGAAGCTGCCGAAGCGCTCCTGCTCGAGCCCGGTCAGCGGCAGCGCCGCGCCGGGCGCCGGCCCGCCGCGCAGCGCGCCCTCGTCCAGCTCGTCCTCCTTGAGCAGCTGCAGCGCCTGCTGCGCCTCGGGCAGGCGGCCGGCGCCGATCAGCAGATCGGCCAGGCGCTGGTAGACCTGCCGCTTGGGGCTGTCGACGAACCGCGCCTGCGCCGCACGCCCGAGCGGCACCACGGCCGCGCGCAACCCCTGCAGCGCGACGAGCGCCTGCTTGCCCCAGACGATCGCCTCGTCGGGGCGGCCGGCGGCCTGGCTGGCGCGCATCAGGCCGCCATGCAGGCGCCACTGCAGCTCGGGATCGTCGGCTTCGGTCAGCAGCAGGCCCTGCTGCAGCAGGCGCAGCTCGAGCGGTGCGTCGCCGAGCCGGCCGGCCAGCAGCGCCAGGTCGTGCAGCAGGTCGGCGATGTCGGTGCGGCCGGCTGCCAGCAGCGTGTCGACGCCCGCCGCGGCGCGCTGCTTGTGCGCCTGCGCCGCCTCGAGCCGGCCCAGGCGCTGCAGCACGAAGCCGATGTCGACCACGGTGTCGAGCAGCGAGGGGTGCTGTGGCGCGAGGCGCTGCTCCTGCAGCGCCAGCGCGCGTTCCAGATAGGGCAGAGCCTGGCCCTCACGGCCGGCACGGCGGTGCGTGCTGCCGATCTGGCGCAGCACGATGGCCAGATCGGCGCTGTCCGGCCGGGGCTGCTTCTCGAGGATGGCCAGCGCCCGTTCGTAGAGCGGCAGCACCTGCTCGTGCCGGCCCAGCTCGCGCTGCAGCGAGGCCAGCAGCCGCAGCGGGCCGACCAGCAGCGGGCTGTCGGAGCCCAGGCGCGTCTCGGCCGTGCCGATGGCGCGGCCGTAGGCCTCCAGCGCCTCGGGGTAGCGGCCGAGCTGGCGCAGCAGCGCGGCCTGCATCGTGAACGCGTTCACCAGGCGGCCCGCGCTCGCGCCCGGCGCGGCCTGCAGGATCGCGACGCCACGCTCGGCCGCGGCGAGCGCCTCGCCATGCCGGCGCAGGCGACCGAGCGCACCGGCCACCGCGGTCAGGCTCGCGCCCACGTCGGGGTGCTCGGCACCGAGGGCCGCCTCGCGCAGCGCCAGCGCGCGCCGGTGCACGGCCAGCGCCTCCGCCTGCCGGTCCGCGCGCGCCAGCGCCTCCCCGGCGCGCGCCAGGCAGTTCGCCTGCGCCCGGTCCTGGCCGGCATGCTGCTGCTCGCAGTGCGCCGCGGCGGCCGCCGCGTCTGCGACGGACACCGGCTGGGCGCCCGCGGCACCTGCCAGCACGACCAGCAGGCCCGTGAGCAGACGGACGGCGAAGCGCATGGCGACCCTTCTCGGCTGGTGCGCGGGACGGGGATCGAACCCGTACACCCCCTTCCGGGAAGTGGCGGGTTTTAAGCCCGCTGCGTCTGCCAGTTCCGCCACCCGCGCGCGAGGGCGATCATAGGTCGCCTACCATGCGCGGCTTCGACCAACGAGCCCGACCATGGCCCTGTTCCCGCAGGAAGCGCTCAACGACGGCGTGCGCAAGCGCGAGGTGTTCGGCTGGGCGATGTACGACTTCGCCAACTCGGGCTACACCACGGTGGTGCTGACGGCGGTGTTCAACACCTACTTCGTCGGCGTCGCGGCGGGCGGGGCGGACTGGGCCACCTTCGCGTGGACGCTGGTGATCGCCGCGTCCAGCCTGATCGTGATGGTCACGATGCCCGGCCTGGGCGCACATGCCGACCTGCACGCCTGCAAGAAGCGCCTGCTGGCCTGGACCACCGCGGCCTGCGTGCTGGCCACGCTCGCGCTCGCGGGGGTCGGCCGCGGCGACCTGTGGCTGGCCGCGGCGGCGATGATCGTCTCCAACGTCGCCTACTCGTACGGCGAGACGCTGAGCGCGGCCTTCCTGCCCGAGCTGGCGCGGCCCGATGCGCTCGGGCGCGTCTCGGGCTGGGGCTGGAGCTTCGGCTACTGCGGCGGCATGCTGTCGCTCGGCCTGAGCCTGGCCTACGTGCTGTGGGCACAGGGGCAGGGCCAGACGGCGACGCAGTTCGTGCCGGTGACGATGGTCATCACCGCGGCGGTCTACGGCCTCGCCTCGCTGGCCACCTTCGTGCTGCTGCGCGAACGGGCCACGCCGCGCGCCGTGCCGCGTGCCGGCGCGCCGGGCGGCGGCCTGCGCGCGGCGCTGGGCCAGCTCGCCGACACCGCGCGCCACGCCCGCCAGCTGCGCGACTTCAGCTGGCTGCTCGCCTGCGGCGTGTGCTACCAGGCCGGCATCGCGGTGGTGGTGGCGCTGGCCGCGGTCTATGCCGAGCAGGTGCTCGGGTTCCGGCAGGCGCAGACCATGATGCTGATCTTCCTGGTCAACATCGCCGCCGCGCTGGGTGCCTTCGCCTTCGGCTACGGGCAGGACCGGCTCGGGCACAAGCCGGCGCTCGCCGTGACGCTGGCCGGCTGGGTGCTGATGACCGTGCTCGCCTGGCTCGCCACCGGGCCGGGGCTGTTCTGGGTCGCGGCGGTCGTGGCCGGGCTGTGCATGGGCTCGAGCCAGTCGGCCGGGCGCGCGATGGTCGGCGTGTTCGCGCCCGAGACGCAACGTGCCGAGTTCTACGGCCTGTGGACCTTCGCGACGCGGCTGGCCGCCATCGCCGGGCCGCTGACCTACGGCCTGGTCACCTGGCTCACCGGCGGCGACCACCGCCTGGCGATCCTCTCGACCGCGCTGTTCTTCGTGCTCGGCCTGGTGCTGCTCGCGCCGCTGGACATGGCGCGCGGCCGCGCCGCCGCGGCCGCGCTGCGCTGAGGCTCAGACGATGAAGATGTCCGCCGCGGTCAGCGTGCTGCCGGCTGCGACGGTGGCGAACAGCACCTGCGCCGCGGCGCCGCTGCCGTCGGCGTCGAAGAACAGCTGACCGGCGGCTGCGTCGTAGATCACGCGGTCGCTCGCGTCGCCGGCCGCCGCGCCGAGGCGGAAGTCGGCGGCGGCGAGCTGGCCGACCGGGCCGATGCCGGCGAACACCGCGTCGTCGAGCTGCAGGCGGTCGTCCACCGCGGCGAAGTCGGCCAGGCGGTCGATGTTGGTGTTGGGGTCGGGCGCGGTGTTGAACACGAACGTGTCGGCGCCGCTGCCGCCCAGCAGCGAGTCGTCGCCGAGCCCGCCGTTCAGCGTGTCGTTGCCCGCGCCGCCACGCAGCGTGTCGTTGCCCGCCAGGCCGGTCAGCCGGTTGGCCGAGGCATTGCCGGTCAGCGTGTTGGCCAGCGTGTTGCCGATGCCGTTGGCCGCGGTGCCGGTGAGCACCAGGCGCTCGAGCTCGGCGCCGAGCGTCCAGTTCACGCCGGCGCGCACGGTGTCGATGTCGCCGCTGAACGGGGCGATCTCGACGATCACGTCGCCGGCGGAATCGACGACGTAGGTGTCGAAGCCGAAGCCGCCGATCAGCGTGTCGTTGCCCGCGCCGCCGTCGAGCACGTTGTTCACGTTGTTGCCGGTGAGGGTGTTGGCGAGCGCGTTGCCGCTGCCGTCGATGCGGGCGCTGCCGGTGAGCACCAGGCGCTCGAGATGGGCGCCGAGGGTCCAGTCGACCGCGCTGCGCACGGTGTCGATCTCGCCGCTGTCCGTGCCGGCCTCCTCGATCACGTCGCCCGCGGTGTCGACGACATAGGTGTCGTTACCGGTGCCGCCGACCAGCGTGTCGTTGCCGGCCCGGCCGTCGAGCAGGTCGGCGCCGGCCTGCCCCTGCAGCCGGTTGCCCACGCCGTTGCCGACGAGGCTGTCGTTCCCGCTGCCGCCGATCACCCCCTCGATGCTCGTCAAGGTGTCGCTGCCGTGCGCGCCGCCGGCCGTTCCGGTCGCCAGGTCGACGTTCACCGCCTGGGTGGCGCTGGCATAGGAGACAAGGTCGTAGCCCAGGGCGAGCCCTTGCGAGTCGTCGCCGCTCAGCTGGTCGTCGCCCGCGCCGCCGGTGAGCGTGTCGTCGCCGGCGCCGCCGATCAGCGTGTCCGCGCCGGACGCGCCGGCCAGGCGGTCGGCGCCGTCCAGGCCCTCGAGCTGGTTGGCCTGGGCGTCGCCGCTCAGCCGGTCGTTGCGCGACGAGCCGATGGCATGTTCGATGCCGATCAAGGTGTCGATCCCGTGGCCGGCGCCGCTGGCGCGCTGCGCCGCGAGGTCGACGCTGATGCCCGCCGCCGGGCCGGGGGCGCGGTCGTAGCGCACCGTGTCCGCACCCGCGCCGCCGTCGATGCGGTCGTTGCCGCCCCCGCCACTGAACTGGTCCGCCCGCTCGCTGCCGGTGAGGGTGTCGTCGAAGGCCGAGCCCACGGCACCGGACACCAGGATCAGCGTGTCCGTGCCGCCCAGGCCGTCGCTGGCCGTGCCGGCGGCGAGGTCCACCTCCACCGCGTCGGGGGCCGTTTCGTACACCGCCAGGCTGCGCCCCCAGTTGCCGTCGAGCGTGTCGTCGCCCAGGCCACCGTCGAGCTCGTTGAGGTCCATCTCGAACGTGTTGCTGAGGCTGCCGGCCAGCGAGTCGTCGCCGGCACCGCCGATCAAGGTGTCGGCGCCCCGGTGGCCGCGGATCGTGTCGTCGGCGGCGCTGCCGATGCAGCGGTCGGCGCGGGCCGACAGCGTGATGTCCAGGCGCTCGACGCCGCTGAGCACGACGCTGCCCAGCCCGCCGCCGAGCACGATCGGGGCGGCCGAGCCGAAGCCGGCGAACGAGAGGTCCAGCGGCAGCCCATTGACGCCCCGGTGGTTCACCTCCAGCGTGTCGATGCCGATGCCGCCGCGCAGCGTGTCGTTGCCGGCGCTGGCCACGAACCAGTCGTTCCCGGCGCCGCCCACGATCGAGTCGTTGTCGTCCAGGCCGGAGGTGAGGTTCCCGAAGAACCTGTCGTCGCCCGAACCGCCGATCAGCGTGTCGCCGAACCGCGAACCCGTCAGCTGGAAACCCTCGACGTCGATCAGCGTGTCGATGCCCCCCAGGCCGTCGGCCACGGTCGTGGTGCCGGGGCCGCCGGCGGCCGACGCGTCGAACAGCACACCCGCGCTCAGCTCGGGGTCGTCGAAGAAGTAGCGCACGCGGTCGCTGCCGGCGCCGCCGTCGATCCGGTCGTTGCCGGTCTCGCCACCGAGCAGGTCGTCGCCCTCGCCACCCAGCAGCGTGTCGTCGCCCAGGTGGCCGCTCAGCGTGTCGTTGCCGCTGCCGCCGTCCAGGCTGTCGGCGCCGTCGCCGGTGCCGTCGGAGACGCTCTGGGCGAACAGGCCACCGTACAGGCGGTCGTTGCCGGCGCCGCCCAGCAGGGTGTCGGCGCCGCCGCCGCCGCGCAGGTCGTCCCAGCCGTCGCGGCCGTCGATCAGGTCGGCGGCCAGCGACCCGAAGACAAGGTCCCCGCCGGCCGTCAGGGCCAGCTCGAGCCGCTCCATGGCCGTCAGCGTGACGCTGCCGAACGGTGCGCCGAGCTCGAGCGTGGTGCCCGCGATCCGGATGTCCAGGGTGGCCAGTGCCAGTTCCACCGGGGTCGTGTTCTGCGCGCCGAAGTCGCAGGCCAGCGTGTCGGTGCCGACGCCACCGTTCACGCTGTCGCTGCCGTCGGAGGCAATGAACCGGTCGTTGCCGGCGCCGCCGGCGAGGCTGTCATTGCCTGTGCCGCCGTCCAGCGTGTCGTCGCCGACGACGCCGCCGAGGGTGTCGTTCCCGGCGCCGCCGCGCAGCCAGTCGTGACTGTTCGCGCCGGTGAACGCGTCGCCCGCCGCCGTCAGGCCGACGTCCAGGCGCTCGATGCCGCCGACCGTCAGGGTTCCGAACGGCCCGCCGATCGCGATCACCGTGCCGGGCCCCTGCAGGTCGAGCCCGGCCAGCGAGAGCGTGACGGGCCCGGGAAACTGCTCGAAGCCGTAGTCGAGCCCGAGCGTGTCGGTGCCGCTGCCGCCGACGATGGTGTCGTCGCCGCCCAGCGGCGTGAACCAGTCGTTGCCGGCGCCGCCGACCAGCGAGTCGTCGTCGTTGCCCGCGCCGGCGATGCCGTCCTGGATCTGGTCGTCGCCGGCGCTGCCGATCAGGGTGTCGCCGAAGGCCGAGCCGATGATCAGGAAGCGCTCCACGTCCACCAGCGTGTCGGTGCCGCCGCGCCCGTCGGAGACGGTCGTCGTGCCGGGGCCGCCGGCGCCGCTCAGGCTGAAGCTCACGCCGGCGGCGAGCGCCAGCTCGTCGAAGCGGTAGGAGACGAGGTCGCTGCCGTCGCCACCGTCGAGCAGGTCGTCGCCGGCGTCGCCGCGCAGGTTGTCGTTGCCGATGCCGCCCAGCAGCGTGTCGTTGCCGGCGTTGCCGCGCATCAGGTCGTTGCCGGCGCCGCCGAGCAGGCTGTCGGCGCCGTCGAGGCCCGACGGGTCCTCGCCGCTGCTAGTGAGGTGGCCGAACAGCCAGTCGTCGCCGTCGCCGCCGATCAGCGTGTCGCCGCCGCCCGCTCCGGCGAGCGTGTCGGCGAAGGGCGAGCCGAACAGCTGCTCGTCGGTATCGTCTCCCGTGACCTGGCTCATGTGCATCTCCCTGTTGTGCCCGGATGCTAACGGGCTCCGTGTGGTGCTATGGTCGCGCCCGACACAGGGGGGCCGTCTTGCGCATCTGCTTCATCCACCAGAACCTGCCGGGCCAGTACCGCCACCTGATCGACGCGCTGCTCAAGCGCGGCGACGAGGTGGTGGGCATCGGCGAGCAGGCGGCCGTGGCGCGTCTGACCTTCCGCCACCCGAAGCTGCACCTGCTGAGCTACCGCATGCCCGAGGAGCCGGCGGCCGACAACCCGGTGCCGGCCCACCTGCGCGAGCTCGACCGCCAGGTGCACCGCGGCCAGATGGTGGTGCGCGCGCTGCACCTGCTGAAGCAGAAGAACCTGGTGCCGGACCTGGTCGTGGTGCACCCAGGCTGGGGCGAGGCGATGTTCGTGCGCGCCGAGCTGCCGGCCGTGCCCATGCTCGGCTACTGCGAGTTCTTCTACAAGGCCAGCGGCTCCGACTTCGGCTTCGATCCCGAATTCCCGAGCGCGGCGGCCGCGCTGCACCGGCTGCAGCTGCGCCGCATGCCGCACCTGCAGGCGCTGTACGACATGGACGCCGGCGTCTGCCCGACGCAGTGGCAGCGCGCGCAGTTCCCGGCCGAGTTCCAGCCCAAGCTCTCGGTGGTGCACGAGGGCGTGGACACCGACGCGCTGGTGCCCGATGCATCGGCCGAGCTGGTGCTGGGCGACTGGACGCTGCGCGCCGGCGACCCGATCGTGACCTACGTGGCGCGCAACCTCGAGCCCTACCGCGGCTTCCACATCTTCATGCGCTGCCTGCCGGAACTGCTGGCCAAGGTGCCGGAAGCGCGCGTGGTGATCGTCGGCGGCGACGAGGTCAGCTACGGCGTGCGCCTGCCGCCGGGCGACAGCTACCGCGCGCGCCTCCTGAAGGAACTCGGCGACCGGCTCGACACCACGCGCGTGCGCTTCACCGGCAAGCTGCCCTACGACCAGTACGCCCGCGTGCTGCAGGTCTCGGCGGTGCACGCCTACCTGACCTACCCGTTCGTGCTCTCCTGGTCGCTGCTGGAGGCGATGTCCAGCGGCTGCGCGGTGGTGGCCTCGCGCACCGCCCCGGTGGAAGAGGTGATCGTCGACGGCGAGAACGGCTGGCTGACCGATTTCTTCGATGCGCCGGCACTGGCCGCGAAGCTGGCCGAGGTGCTGGCGCGGCGCGGCGAGGTCGGCGCGGTGCGCGCGGCGGCGCGCGAGACGGTAGTGCAGCGCTACGACCTGAAGCGTGTCTGCCTGCCTGCCGGTCTGGCGCTGCTGGATCGCGCCGCGGGTCTCACGCCGGTGCCGCGATAGCCTCAGAGACCGGCCGGCGCTGCCTCGACGCGCACCCGAAACGGCAGCCAGCGTGCCGCGAAGGTGGCCAGGTGCTGCGGGTTGCCGGTGGTCTGCAGCAGCACGTCGGCGGCCCCGGCGACATCGCTCTCGGGCAGCGCCGCGGCGACACGCACGACCTGCGCGGCCACCGCCGCCGAGGTGTCGACCACGGCCACGCCGGGGCCGAAGGCGCGTTCGATGGCGGTGCGCACGAACGGGTAGTGCGTGCAGCCGAGCGCCACGGCCTCGACCCCGGCCGCGCTCAGGGGTCGCACATGGGATTCGATCAGCGCCAGCAGTGCCGGATCGTCGAGCTCGCCGGCCTCGATCGCATCGGCCAGGCCGATGCAGGCCCGCAACTGGACCGCCCGGCCGGGCGCCTCGCGTTCGAGCAGCGCGCGGAAACGCTCGCTGGCCAGCGTCGAGCGCGTGGCCATCACGCCGACCCGGCCGTTGCGGCTGAGCGCCAGCGCCGGCCGCAGGCCCGGCTCGACCCCCACCACCGGGCGCGGCGCGAGCTGCTCGCGCAGCTCGGCCACGGCCGCGGCGGTGGCGGTGTTGCAGGCCACGACGATCAGCTGCGCTCCCGCGTCCGACAGGTGCCGCGCGATGCGCAGGGCGCGCCCGCGGATCGTCGGCGTGTCCAGTTCGCCGTAGGGGGCCCAGGCCGAATCGGCCACGTAGTGCAGGCTGGCCCCGGGCAGGGCGTGGCGCACCGCCGCGAGGATGGACAGTCCGCCGACGCCGGAATCGAACAGACCGATGCGCTTCACGGGGCGGCAGTCTAAAGCGAGGGGTATTGCGGCCAGGGCGGCGCCGGTCATGTCTAAAATAGAACGATCGTGCTATTTTGTCCGCCTAGAATCTCCGAGTTAACGTAAACGTCAATCCAGAGGAGCGCGCATGAAGATCCTGGTCCCGGTCAAGCGCGTCGTCGACTACAACGTCAAGGTACGTGTGAAGTCCGACGGCACCGGCGTCGATATCGCCAACGTCAAGATGTCGATGAACCCCTTCGACGAGATCGCCGTGGAAGAGGCGGTGCGGCTGAAGGAGAAGGGCGTGGCCACGGAGATCATCGCGGTCTCCTGCGGCGTCACCCAGTGCCAGGAGACCCTGCGCACCGCGATGGCCATCGGCGCCGACCGCGCCATCCTGGTCGAGACCAGCGAGGAACTGCAGCCCCTGGCCGTGGCCAAGCTGCTGCACGCGCTGGTGAAGAAGGAACAGCCCGGCCTCGTGATCCTGGGCAAGCAGGCCATCGACGACGACTGCAACCAGACCGGCCAGATGCTGGCCGCACTCGCCGAGCTGCCGCAGGCCACCTTCGCCAGCAAGGTCGAGGTGGCCGACGGCCAGGCCCAGGTCACCCGCGAGGTCGACGGCGGCCTCGAGACCCTCTCGATCACCCTGCCGGCGGTGATCACCACCGACCTGCGCCTGAACGAGCCGCGCTACGTGACCCTGCCCAACATCATGAAGGCCAAGAAGAAGCCGCTGGAGACGCTCAAGCCGGTCGACCTGGGTGTGGACGTCGCTCCCCGCGTGAAGGGGCGGAAGGGGAGCGAGGCGCGCAAGCGCGGCGCGGGCGTCAAGGTGCCGGACGTCGCCACCCTCGTGGCGAAGCTGAAGAACGAAGCCAAGGTGATCTGAATGAGCGTCCTCGTCATTGCCGAACACGACCACGGCACCCTCAAGGGCGCCACGCTGAACACCGTCACCGCCGCGGCGGCGATCGGCGGCGACATCCACGTGCTGGTGGCCGGCCAGAACGCCGCCGGCGCCGCGCAGGCCGCGAGCCAGATCGCCGGCGTGGCCAAGGTGCTGCATGCCGACGGCGCGAGCCTCGCGGAGCAGCTTGCCGAGAACGTCGCCGCGCAGGTGCTGCAGATCGCGAAGCACTACGGCCATATCCTCTTCCCCGCCACCGCGCACGGCAAGAACGTCGCGCCGCGCGTGGCCGCGAAGCTGGACGTCGCGCAGGTCAGCGAGATCTCCAAGGTGATCTCGCCCGACACCTTCGAGCGCCCGATCTACGCCGGCAACGCCATCGCCACCGTGCAGAGCCAGGACGCCGTCAAGGTGATCACCGTGCGGGCCACCGGCTTCGACCCTGCGGCCCCGGGCGGCAGCGCCACCATCGAGACGATCGCCGCGGTGGCTGACAGTGGCAAGAGCAAGTACCTCGGCAGCGAGATCGCCAAGAGCGACCGGCCTGAGCTGACCGCGGCCAAGATCATCGTTTCGGGCGGCCGTGCCATGGGCAGCAGCGAGAAGTTCAACGAGGTGCTCACGCCGCTGGCCGACAAGCTCGGTGCGGCGCTGGGCGCCAGCCGCGCTGCGGTGGACGCGGGTTATGCCCCGAACGACTGGCAGGTCGGCCAGACCGGCAAGATCGTCGCGCCGCAGCTGTACGTGGCCTGCGGCATCAGAGGGGCGATCCAGCACCTGGCGGGCATGAAGGACTCCAAGGTGATCGTGGCGATCAACAAGGACCCGGAGGCCCCGATCTTCAGCGTCGCGGACTACGGCCTGGAGGCCGATCTGTTCGAGGCGGTGCCCGAGCTGGTCGCCAAGCTCTGAGCGCGGCGCACCGACGACCCAGCCCGTTCGCCGCAGTCGTGGGCCGACGGGCTTTTTCTTGCCTGCAAACATCGAGGACACCATCGTGAGCTACGTCGCCCCCGTGAAGGACATGCTGTTCGGCATGCAGCATCTGGCCGGCCTGGAGCAGGTCGCGCAGATGCCCGGCTTCGAGGACGCCGGGCTCGACACGGCGCAGGCCGTGCTCGAGGAATGCGCCAAGCTCAACGAAGGCGTGATCGCGCCGCTGAACTGGGAGGGCGACAAGTACCCCTCGAGCTGGCACGACGGCAAGGTGACCACGACGCCGGGCTTCAAGGACGCCTTCCGCCAGTTCGTCGAGGGGGGCTGGCAGGGGCTGCAGCACCCGGTGGATTTCGGCGGCCAGGGCCTGCCCAAGACCATCGGCGCGGCCTGCGGCGAGATGCTCAACAGCGCCAACCTCAGCTTCGCGCTGTGCCCGCTGCTGACCGACGGCGCGATCGAGGCGCTGCTGACCGCCGGCACGCCCGAGCAGCAGCAGACCTACATCCCGAAGATGATCTCCGGCGAGTGGACCGGCACGATGAACCTGACCGAGCCGCAGGCCGGCAGCGACCTCGCGCTGGTGCGCACCCGTGCCGAGCCGCAGCCTGACGGCAGCTTCAAGCTCTTCGGCACCAAGATCTTCATCACCTACGGCGAGCACGACATGGCGGGCAACATCGTCCACCTGGTGCTCGCGCGCGTGACCGGCGCGCCCGAGGGCGTGAAGGGCATCAGCCTGTTCATCGTGCCGAAGTTCCTGTTCAACGCGGACGGCTCGCTCGGCGCGCGCAACGACGTGCACTGCGTCAGCATCGAGCACAAGCTCGGCATCAAGGCGAGCCCGACGGCCGTGCTGCAGTTCGGCGACCGGGGCGGAGCCACTGGCTGGCTGATCGGCCAGGAGAACCGCGGCCTCGAGTACATGTTCATCATGATGAACGCGGCGCGCTATGCGGTGGGCGTGCAGGGCATCGCGATCGCCGAGCGGGCCTACCAGAAGGCGGTGGCCTACGCGAAGGACCGGGTGCAGTCGCGTCCGGTCGACGGTTCGATGCCGGGCAGCGCGCCCATCGTGCACCACCCGGACGTGCGGCGCATGCTGATGACCATGCGTGCGCAGACCGAGGCCTGCCGCGCGATGGCGCTGGTGGCCGCGGCCGCGTACGACGCCGCGCACCACCACCCGGACAAGGACACGCGCGCGCAGAACCACGCCTTCTACGAGTTCCTCGTGCCGCTGGTGAAGGGCTACTCGACCGAGATGAGCCTGGAGGTCGCGAGCCTGGGCGTGCAGGTGCACGGCGGCATGGGCTTCATCGAGGAGACCGGCGCGGCGCAGTACTACCGCGACGCGCGCATCCTGACGATCTACGAGGGCACCACCGCGATCCAGGCCAACGACCTGGTCGGCCGCAAGACCGCGCGCGACGGCGGCCAGGTGGCCAAGGGCATCGCCGGGCGCATCGCGCAGACCGAAGAGGCGCTGGTCGCGCGCAAGGACCCGGCCGCGGCGGTGATGGCGAAGCGCCTGCGCGCCGCACGCGAGGCCTTCGTGCAGGTGGTCGACTTCGTCGCCGGCCAGACCAAGGCCAGCCCGAACGCGGTGTTCGCCGGCTCGGTGCCCTACCTGATGCTGGCCGGCAACCTGGTGGCCGGCTGGCAGATGGGGCGCGCGCTGCTCGTCGCGCAGGACCAGCTCGCCAGCGGCACAGGCGACACGGCGTTCCTGAGCGCCAAGATCGCCACGGCGCGTTTCTACGCCGAGCACATCCTGACGCGCGTGCCCGCCCTGCGCGACGCCGTGCTCGAGGGCGGCGAGAGCGTCACGGCGCTGCCGGTCGACGCGTTCTGAGCCGGGAGCCCGCCTTGTCCCTGCCCCCGGTGCTTTCCCGCCTGGCGCTGCCGGTGATCGGCTCGCCGCTGTTCATCATCAGCAACCCGAAGCTCGTGATCGCGCAGTGCACCGCCGGCATCGTCGGCGCGATGCCGGCGCTGAACGCGCGGCCCGCGTCGCAGCTCGACGAGTGGCTGGCCGAGATCACCGAGGCCCTGGCCGCGCACGACCGCGCCCACCCGGACCGGCCGGCGGCGCCGTTCGCGATCAACCAGATCGTGCACAGGAGCAACGACCGGCTCGAGCACGACATGCAGGTCTGCGCCAAGTACAAGGTGCCGGTGGTGATCACCTCGCTGGGCGCACGCACCGACGTCAACGACGCGGTGCACGGCTGGGGCGGCATCGTGCTGCACGACATCATCAACGACACCTTCGCGCGCAAGGCGGTCGAGAAGGGCGCCGACGGGCTGATCGCCGTGGCGGCCGGTGCCGGCGGCCATGCCGGGGTCAAGAGCCCGTTTGCGCTGGTGCAGGAGATCCGGCGCTGGTTCGACGGGCCGATCGCGCTCTCGGGCGCCATCGCCAACGGCGGCGCGATCCTCGCCGCGCAGGCGATGGGCGCGGACCTGGCCTACATCGGCTCGGCCTTCATCGCGACCGACGAGGCACGGGCGAGCGACGAGTACAAGCAGGCGATCGTCGAGGGCACGTCCGACGACATCGTCTACTCGAACCTGTTCACCGGCGTGCACGGCAACTACCTGAAGCGCTCGATCCGCGCCGCGGGGCTCGACCCCGACAAGCTGCCCGAGAGCGACCCGAGCAAGATGAACTTCGGCGGTGGCGAGAGCGCCAAGAAGGCCTGGAAGGACATCTGGGGCAGCGGGCAGGGCATCGGCGCCATCGACAAGGTGGTGCCGGCGCGCGAA
Organism: Piscinibacter defluvii; assembly: GCF_004011805.1. Taxonomy (GTDB): domain Bacteria; phylum Pseudomonadota; class Gammaproteobacteria; order Burkholderiales; family Burkholderiaceae_C; genus Piscinibacter; species Piscinibacter defluvii. The sequence goes on along the minus strand of NZ_ML137198.1, from coordinate 67,667 downwards.
CTCGTCGCGCGGCTGGCGGCCGAGTACGAGGCGGCGCGCCAGCGGCTGCTCAGCCGCTGATCTCCAGGCTGCAGTCGCAGCCGCTGCCCGAGGCGATCCAGCGCTTCACCAGGCCGCGCCACCAGCCGGCGCGCGCCAGCACGCCGCAGACGTAGCGCTGCGCCGCGTCGTCCCAGCGCAACAGGCGGTAGGCGCCGCGCCGCTTCAGGCTGAGCACCATGCCCAGCGGGCAGGGCTCGGCCAGGCAGCACACGCCGCAGCCGTTGCAGGCCGCGCCCGGCGCCGGTTTCAGCGGCGCGTCAGGATGGACGTGAATGATGCGCATCGAGGTCCCTGAGAGGAGACAGGAACATTCTGCGGCGCGGCCGGTGCGGACCATGCACCGAATTGAAGGGCTGTCGGCGCGGTGTTAGAGTCGCGCCCGTGACTCAGGGTCCTTCCCGTCCCCTTGTGCTGGTAACAGTCAAGGCGGGTCGCTAGTCCGCCAGCCGGTGAAGCCGTGTCGCGGAAGGTTTTTCAACCCACTACAGCGCTGGAAACCGGCGCGAGAGGTGAGCGAAGATGATGCAGCAATACAGGTCGAACTCGTACCTGTTCGGAGGCAATGCGCCGTACGTCGAGGAGATGTACGAGGCCTACCTCGACAACCCCGGGTCGGTGCCCGAGAACTGGCGAGCTTATTTCGACGCCCTGCAGCATGTGCCTGCGGTCGACGGCAGCAATGCCCGCGACGTGGCCCACGCCCCGGTGGTCGAATCCTTCGCCCAGCGTGCCAAGGCCAACGCCTTCGCCCTCAAGGCCAGTTCGGCCGAGCTGGCCGTCGCGCGCAAGCAGGTCCACGTCCAGTCGCTGATCGCGGCCTACCGCTCGCTCGGTGCCCGCTGGGCCGACCTCGATCCGCTCAAGCGCCAGGAGCGTCCCAAGATCCCCGAGCTGGAGCCGGCGTTCTACGACCTGAGCGAGTCCGACATGGACATCACGTTCAGCGCGACGAACACCTACTTCACCACCGCCGAGCAGCAGACCCTGCGCGAGATCCTGCAGGCGCTGCGCGAGACCTACTGCGGCACCATCGGTGCCGAGTTCATGCACATCACCGAGCCGACCGAGAAGCGCTGGTGGCAGCAGAAGCTCGAGTCGATCCGCAGCAAGCCCAACTTCACGGCCGAGGAGAAGAAGCACATCCTCGACCGGCTCACGGCCGCCGAAGGCCTGGAGCGTTACCTGCACACCAAGTACGTCGGCCAGAAGCGCTTCTCGCTCGAAGGCGGCGAGAGCTTCATCGCGGCGATGGACGAGGTGGTCCAGCGCGCCGGCGAGCGCGGCGTGCAGGAGATCGTGATCGGCATGGCCCACCGCGGCCGCCTGAACGTGCTGGTTAACACCCTGGGCAAGATGCCCAAGGACCTGTTCGCCGAGTTCGACCACACCGCCAAGGAAGACCTGCCGGCCGGTGACGTCAAGTACCACCAGGGCTTCTCGTCGGACGTGACGACGCCCGGCGGCCCGGTGCACCTGAGCCTGGCGTTCAACCCCTCGCACCTGGAGATCGTCAACCCGGTCGTCGAAGGCTCGGTCAAGGCACGCCTCGACCGCCGCGGCGACAAGGAAGGCGACACCGTGCTGCCCGTGCTGGTGCACGGCGACGCGGCCTTCGCCGGCCAGGGCGTGGTGATGGAGACGCTCGCGCTGGCCCAGACGCGCGGCTACTACACCGGCGGCACGGTGCACCTGGTGATCAACAACCAGATCGGCTTCACCACCAGCGACCCGCGCGACACGCGCTCGACGCTGTACTGCACCGACGTGGTCAAGATGATCGAGGCGCCGGTGCTGCACGTGAACGGCGACGACCCCGAGGCGGTCGTGCTGTGCACGCAGCTCGCGCTCGACTACCGCCAGGAGTTCAACAAGGATGTCGTCGTCGACATCATCTGCTTCCGCAAGCTCGGCCACAACGAGCAGGACACGCCGGCGCTGACCCAGCCGCTGATGTACAAGAAGATCGGCGTGCACCCGGGCACCCGCAAGCTGTACGGCGAGAAGCTGGTGACGCAGGGCATCCTGGCGCCGGAAGGCCCGGACGAGATGGTCAAGAGCTTCCGCGCCGCGATGGATGCGGGCAAGCACACCGTCGACCCCGTGCTGACCAACTACAAGAGCAAGTACGCCGTCGACTGGGCGCCCTTCCTGGGCCGCAAGTGGACCGACGCGGCCGACACCGCGCTGCCGCTCACCGAGATCAAGCGCCTGGCCGAGCGCATCACCACGCTGCCGGAGAAGTTCAAGGCGCACCCGCTGGTCGAGAAGGTGCTGGCCGACCGCGCGGCGATGGGCCGCGGCGAGATCAACGTCGACTGGGGCATGGGCGAGCACCTCGCCTTTGCCTCGCTGGTGGCCAGCGGCTATGCGGTGCGCCTGTCGGGCGAGGACTGCGGCCGCGGCACCTTCACGCACCGCCACGCGGTGCTGCACGACCAGAACCGCGAGAAGTGGGACGAGGGCACCTACACGCCGCTGTGCAACGTGGCGGAGAACCAGGCGCCGTTCGTCGTGATCGACTCGCTGCTGTCGGAGGAGGCGGTGCTCGGCTTCGAGTACGGCTACGCCTCGGCCGAGCCGAACACGCTGGTGATCTGGGAGGCGCAGTTCGGCGACTTCGCCAACGGCGCGCAGGTGGTGATCGACCAGTTCATCGCCGCCGGCGAGGTGAAGTGGGGCCGCGCCAACGGCATCACGCTGATGCTGCCGCACGGCTACGAGGGCCAGGGCCCGGAGCACAGCTCGGCGCGCCTGGAGCGCTTCATGCAGCTCGCCGCCGACAACAACATGCAGGTGGTGCAGCCCACCAGCGCGAGCCAGATCTTCCACGTGCTGCGCCGCCAGATGGTGCGCATGTTCCGCAAGCCGCTGGTGCTGATGACGCCCAAGAGCCTGCTGCGCAACAAGGACGCGACCTCGCCGCTGTCCGAGTTCACGCGCGGCGAGTTCAAGACGGTGATCCCGGAGGTCAATCCGGACATCAACGCCGACAAGGTCAAGCGCGTCATCGCCTGCTCGGGCAAGGTCTACTACGACCTCGTCAAGGCGCGTGTCGAGAAGAAGCAGCCGGACGTGGCCATCATCCGCGTCGAGCAGCTCTACCCGTTCCCGCACAAGGCCTTCGCGGCGGAGATGAAGAAGTACCCGAACGCGACCGACGTCGTGTGGTGCCAGGACGAGCCGCAGAACCAGGGCGCCTGGTTCTTCGTGCAGCACTACATCCACGAGAACATGCTCGAAGGGCAGAAGCTCGGCTACGCCGGCCGTCCGGCCTCGGCCTCGCCGGCGGTGGGTTACGCCCACCTGCACCAGGAGCAGCAGAAGGCGCTGCTCGACCAGGCCTTCGGCAAGCTCAAGGGCTTCGTCCTGACCAAGTGACCCCGCGACCGGGGCGGCGCGCGCTGCGCGGCGCTGCCTCGGCGTGCGCACGCACGCCCCCGCGCGGCATGAATCTCCGAGAGAAAGAACATGGCTATCGTTGAAGTGAAGGTCCCGCAACTGTCCGAATCGGTGGCGGAAGCGACCCTGCTGCAGTGGAAGAAGAAGCCCGGCGAAGCCGTGGCGATGGACGAGATCCTGATCGAGATCGAGACCGACAAGGTCGTTCTCGAGGTGCCGGCGCCGACCTCCGGCGTGATGGCGCAGATCGTCAAGAACGACGGCGAGAGCTGCGTCAGCGACGAGGTGATCGCCCGGATCGACACCGAAGGCAAGGCCGCGGTCAGCCCGCTCGAGGTCAAGCCGGTGGCCGCGCCGGCGGCCGCTCCCGCCGCGGCCCCGGCCGCTGCCGGCAAGGCCGGCGTGGCGATGCCGGCCGCCGCCAAGCTGATGGCCGACAACAACCTCGCTGCCGGCTCGGTGCCGGGCACCGGCAAGGACGGCCGCGTGACCAAGGGCGACGTGCTGGGTGCGCTCGAAGGCGGCGCCAAGGCCGCGGCGGTCCCTGCACCGGTGGCCGTGCCCGCGACACCTGCCGTCGCCAAGCCGCTGCCGAGCGTTGCCGCGCCGGTGGCGATGAATCTGGGCGAGCGCCCCGAGCAGCGCGTGCCGATGTCGCGCCTGCGGGCACGCGTCGCCGAGCGGCTGCTGCAGTCGCAGGCCACCAACGCCATCCTGACCACCTTCAACGAGGTCAACATGGCCCCGGTGATGGAGATGCGCAAGCGCTTCCAGGACAAGTTCGAGAAGGAGCACGGCGTCAAGATCGGCTTCATGAGCTTCTTCGTGAAGGCCGCGGTCGCCGCGCTGAAGAAGTACCCGGTGCTCAACGCCTCGGTGGACGGCAACGACATCGTCTACCACGGCTACTTCGACATCGGCATCGCGGTCGGCTCGCCGCGCGGCCTGGTGGTGCCGATCCTGCGCAACGCCGACCAGATGAGCTTCGCCGACATCGAGAAGAAGATCGCCGAGTTCGGCCAGAAGGCCAAGGACGGCAAGCTCTCGCTCGACGACCTCTCCGGCGGCACCTTCTCGATCAGCAACGGCGGCGTGTTCGGCTCGATGCTCTCGACGCCGATCATCAACCCGCCGCAGAGCGCGATCCTCGGCGTGCACGCGACGAAGGATCGTGCCGTGGTCGAGAACGGCCAGGTCGTGGTGCGCCCGATCAACTACCTCGCGATGAGCTACGACCACCGCATCATCGACGGCCGCGAGGCGGTGCTCGGCCTGGTGGCGATGAAGGAAGCGCTGGAAGACCCGGCGCGCCTCCTCTTCGACATCTGAGGGCGCCACGATGAGCACGAAGCAATTCGACGTCGTCGTGATCGGCGGCGGCCCGGGCGGCTACATCGGCGCGATCCGCGCCGCGCAGCTCGGCCTGAACACGGCCTGCATCGACGAGTGGAAGAACGACAAGGGCGGCCCGGCGCCGGGCGGCACCTGCACCAACGTCGGCTGCATCCCGAGCAAGGCGCTGCTGCAGTCCAGCGAGCACTACGAGCACGCCGGCCAACACTTCGCCGACCACGGCATCGGCCTGAAGGACCTGAGCATCGACGTCGCGAAGATGCTCAAGCGCAAGGACACCGTCGTCAAGCAGAACAACGACGGCATCCTGTACCTGTTCAAGAAGAACAAGGTCACCTTCTTCCACGGTCGCGGCTCGTTCGTGAAGGCGGTGGACGGCGGCTACGAGATCGCGGTCGCGGGTGCTGCGAACGAGACGCTCGTCGCGAAACACGTGATCGTGGCCACCGGCTCGAACCCGCGCCAGCTGCCGGGAGCGCCGTTCGACGAGGAGAAGATCCTGTCGAACGACGGCGCGCTGCGCATCCCGGCGGTGCCGAAGAAGCTCGGCGTGGTCGGCTCCGGTGTGATCGGCCTGGAGATGGGTTCGGTGTGGCGCCGCCTCGGCGCCGAGGTCACCATCCTCGAGGCGCTGCCGGGCTTCCTCGGCGCGGCCGACGAGCAGGTGGCCAAGGAGGCGCAGAAGGCCTTCGTCAAGCAGGGCCTGAAGTTCGAGTTCGGCGTCAACATCTCCGCGGTGAAGAGCGACAAGGCCGGCGTCACGGTGGCCTACACCAACGCCAAGGGCGAAGCGGCCTCGCTGGCCGTGGACAAGCTGATCGTCTCGATCGGCCGCGTGCCCAACACCACGGGGCTGAACCCGGAAGGCGTCGGCCTGAAGCTCGACGAGCGCGGCGCCATCGTCGTCGACGGCGACTGCCGGACCAACCTGCCCGGCGTCTGGGCGGTGGGCGACGTGGTGCGCGGCCCGATGCTCGCGCACAAGGCCGAGGAGGAGGGCGTCGCGGTGGCCGAGCGCATCGCCGGCCAGCACGGGCACGTCAACTTCGACACCATTCCCTGGGTCATCTACACCAGCCCGGAGATCGCCTGGGTCGGCCAGACCGAGCAGCAGCTCAAGGCCAGCGGCCGCGCCTACAAGGCCGGCAGCTTCCCGTTCATGGCCAACGGCCGTGCACGGGCGCTGGGCGACACGACCGGCTTCGTCAAGTTCCTCGCCGACGCGAAGACCGACGAGATCCTCGGCGTGCACATCGTCGGGCCGTTCGCGTCGGAGCTGATCGCCGAGGCGGTGGTGGCGATGGAGTTCAAGGCCAGCGCCGAGGACATCGCGCGCATCTGCCACGCCCACCCGAGCCTGTCGGAAGCGACGAAGGAGGCCGCACTCGCGGTCGACAAGCGCACGCTGAACTTCTGACGGACGTCGACCGCGCATGGGCGTCCGGCAGCTGTACCAGCAGACGCTCGCCGAACGCGGCTACGCGGCCGACCCGGCGCAGCTGCGCGCGGTGGCCGCGCTCGAGCGCTGCGAGAACGAGTGGGCCGACTACAAGGCCCGGCGCAACAATGCGCTGACCAAGCTGATCCGCCACCCGCCGCTGCCGCGCGGCGTCTACATGCACGGCGGCGTGGGCCGGGGCAAGAGCTTCCTGATGGACTGCTTCTTCACCTCGGTGCCGCTGACGCGCAAGACGCGGCTGCACTTCCACGAGTTCATGCGCGAGGTGCACCGCGAGCTCGCCGAGCTCAAGGGCGTGGTGAACCCGCTCAACGAGCTCGGCGCGCGCATCTCGCGGCGCCACCGGCTGATCTGCTTCGACGAGTTCCACGTCGCCGACGTGACCGACGCGATGATCCTGCACCGCCTGCTCGCGGCGCTGTTCGAGCACCGTGTCAGCATCGTCACGACCTCCAACTTCCACCCCGACGAGCTGTACCCGAACGGCCTGCACCGCGACCGCATCCTGCCGGCCATCGCGCTGCTCAAGGACAAGCTCGAGGTCATCGACGTCGACAACGGCACGGACTACCGGCGCCGCGCGATGGAGCATGTGCGGCTGTACCACACGCCGCTCGGAGCGGCCGCCGATGCCGAGATGGCGCAGGCCTTCGAGCGCCTCGCCGAGGCGCGCGACGAGGACCCCGTGCTGCGCATCGAGCACCGCGAACTGCGCGCGCGCCGGCGCGCCGGCGGCGTGGTGTGGTTCGACTTCAAGGTGCTGTGCGGCGGGCCGCGCTCGCAGAACGACTACCTCGAGATCGCCTCGCAGTTCCACACCGTGCTGCTGTCCGACGTGCCGCAGATGCCGCCGCGCCTGGCCTCCGAGGCGCGCCGCTTCACCTGGCTGGTGGACGTGCTGTACGACCGGCGCTGCAAGCTGATCCTCTCGGCCGAGGTGAGCGCCGAGCAGCTCTACACGGAAGGCCCGCTGGCGCACGAGTTCCCGCGCACGGTGTCCCGGCTGGCCGAGATGCAGTCGGCCGAGTTCCTCGCACTCGACCGCCGGACGGTGGACACTGCGCTGACATGAGACCGCTCGTCGCGCTCGCCGTACTCGCCCTGGGCGCCTGGCTGCCGCTGCACGCGGCCCAGCCGCCCGGCAGCGATGCGCAGGAGCGCGCGCGCATCGCCGCCGAGCGCCGGGCCGCCGAATCGGCCTACGCCGAACAGGTGCGCGAATGCCAGGGCCGCTTCGCGGTCACGCCCTGCATCGAGGAGGCACGGGCCGCGCGGCGCGAGAAGCTGATCGTGCTGCGCCGCCAGCAGGCCCTGCTCGACGAGGCGCAGCGCAAGCAGCGTGCCGCCGAGCGCATGGCGACGATCCGCGACAAGGTGAGCGCCGAGGAGTCGCGCCAGCGCCAGCCGGCCGGCGAGGCGCGCGCGCGGGAGGCACCGATGCGCATCGTCGCGCCTCGCGCCGGCCGCGCGGCCGTGACGCCGGCCGCGCCGGCCAGTGCCGCGTCGGCCGCACGCTCGGCGGCCGAGGAACGCAAGCGCGCACGCTACGAGGCGCGCCAGCGCGAGGCCCAGGCCCACCGCGAGGATGCGCAGCGCCGCGCCGCCGAGCGGGCCGCTTCGGGCAAGAAGCCGTCGGCGCCGCTGCCGCCGGCATCGGCGCCCTGAACCGCGGACCTTCCGACCCTCAGGCCAGCGCTTCGACGCGCACCAGCGCCAGCGACAGGTTGTCGCCGCCGCCACGGGCGCGCTGGCGCGCCTTGCTGACCAGCATCTCGCCGGCCTCGCGCGGGGGAAGCGCGTGCACGATCGCCCCCAGCTCGCGCGGGGTGAAGTAGTGCCACAGCCCGTCGCTGCAGGCGAGGATGCTGTCGCCGATCTCCAGGCGCTCGACGTGCCCGGGCGTGATCGGCGGGTCCTGGTGCGTGCCCAGGCAGCCGGTCAGCAGGTTCGACTGCGGGTGGTTGTTCGCCTCCTCCTCGCTGATCGAGCCCTCGGCGACGAGGCGCTGCACGTAGGAGTGGTCGAGCGTGCGCGACACCATCTCGGCGCCGCGGAAGTGGTAGACGCGCGAATCGCCGGCGTGGATCACGTGGCAGTCGCGTGCCGGCCCGATGATGAATGCGGCCACCGTGCTGTGCGGCTCCTCCTCGGAGGTGATCGCGGTCAGCTTGATCATCAGGTGCGACTCGAGCACCAGCTGCTTGAGCGCCTCGGCCGTGTCGTCGCGGTTCGGGGCGTAGCGTTCGAAGATCTGCTGCGCCGTCATGATCACCTGGTCGGCGGCCTTGCGCCCGCCGCTCTTGCCGCCCATGCCGTCGGCCACCACGCCCATCACGCAGCCCGGCACGCGCAGGTGCGGGTAGATCTGCACCTGGTCCTGCTGGTAGGCGCGGTCCCCCTTGTGGATGCCGGTGGCGGCGGACAGGCGGAAGCCGACGGACGTGGTGCTCATGGTCGAAAACTATAATCCCTCCCCTGCCTGCGGACCGGCCGAATTCCGCGACCTTCGTCGCGCGCCGATGGACAACGACCTGCATTCCCTGCCGCGCCGGCTGATCGAACTGCGCATCGAACATGCAGACCTCGACAGCCTGATCGACCGCGCGGCCGAGGAACGGCCGCTCGACGAGCTCGCCCTGCGTCGCCTCAAGAAGCGCCGGCTGATGCTGCGCGACATGATCGCGCGCCTCGAGGCCGAGCTCGATCCGCCCGAGCCGGCATGACGCTGTCGCTGGTCCGGGCCAGCCACGACGCGCTGGCCGCCGGCGGCGCGCTGGCGCGTGCCGATGCGCGCCACGTCGAGCGCAGCGCGCAGCTGCAGATGGCACAGGCCGTGGCCGAGGCGATCGAGGCGCGCGAGAGCCTGGTGGCCGAGGCCGGCACCGGCGTCGGCAAGACCTACGCCTACCTGGTGCCGACGCTGCTGTCCGGGGCCCGCGCGCTGGTCAGCACGGCCACCAAGAGCCTGCAGGACCAGCTCTTCCTGCGCGACCTGCCGCGCCTGCGCGATGCGCTGCAGGTGCCGGTGACGATCGCGCTGCTCAAGGGCCGCGCCAGCTACCTGTGCCACCACCGCCTGGCGCAGGCGCGCCACTCGGCCACGCTGCCCGACCGCTTCGCGGTGCGCACGCTCGCCAAGGTCGAGCAATGGGCGCAGACCACCGCCACCGGCGACCTGGCCGAGATGGAAGGCCTGGACGAACGCAGCAGCGTGATCCCGCTGGTCACCTCGACGCGCGAGAACTGCCTCGGCAGCGAATGCCCGGAGTACAAGCGCTGCCACGTCGTGCGGGCGCGGCGCGAGGCGATGGCGGCGGACCTGGTGGTGGTCAACCACCACCTGTTCTTCGCCGACATGGCCCTGCGCGACAGCGGCGTGGCCGAGCTGCTGCCCAGCGTCGAGGTGGCGGTGTTCGACGAGGCGCACCAGCTTGCGGAGGCGGGTGTGCAGTTCCTCGGCACCACGCTCGGCAGCGCGCAGGCGATCGACTTCGCGCGCGACATGCTCGGCGCCGGGCTGCAGCAGGCGCGTGGCCTGGTGCCCTGGCCGGAGCTGTCGGCCGGCGTCGACCGCGCCGCGCGCGAGCTGCGCCTGGCGGTGGCCGGCCCGCTGCGCGAGTTGCGCGGCACGCTCAAGCTGCGCTGGGAGGAACGTGCCGGCCGCGCCGAGTTCGTCGACGCGCTCGCCGCGCTCGGGCGCGCCTGCCGGTCGGCGGCCGAGGGGCTGGCCACGGTCAGCGAGCTCGCGCCGGACTTCGTCAAGCTCGGGGAGCGGGCGCTCGGCCTGGCGGCGCTGGCCGATCGCTTCGCCGCCGAGGCGGCCACCGGCCAGGTGCGCTGGATCGACGTCTCGCCGCACCAGGCGCGGCTGGTCGAGTCGCCGCTGGACATCCGCGACGCGCTGCGCGAGCAGCGCAGCACCGGGCGCCGGGCCTGGATCTTCACCTCCGCGACGCTCGGCGACGACGAGCGCCTGAGCTGGTTCACCGAGGCCGCCGGCCTGGAGGATGCGCGCGCCCTGCGCGTGGGCAGCCCGTTCGACTACCCGGCGCATGCGCGGCTGTACATCCCGGCCGGCTTTCCCAAGCCCAACGAACCGCGCCATGCCGCGAGCGTGGCGCTGCTGGCCTCGCGCTGCGCGCGGGCGCTCGGTGGCCGCACCTTCGTGCTGACGACCACGCTGCGCGCGCTGCAGGCGATCGGCGACGCGCTGCGCGCCGAGTTCGAGGCCCACGGCGACGCGCTGCAGGTGCTGGTGCAGGGCCAGGCGCCCAAGCGCGCGCTGATGCAGCAGTTCCTGGCCGAGCCGCGCTCGGTGCTGGTGGGCTCGCAGAGCTTCTGGGAGGGCATCGACGTGGTCGGCGACGCGCTGCAGTGCGTGCTGATCGACAAGCTGCCGTTCCCGCCGCCCAACGACCCGCTGGTGGAGGCGCGCGTCAAGCGGCTCGAGGCACGGGGCCGCAACGCCTTCGCCGACTACTTCATCGCCGAGGCGGCGGTGTCGCTCAAGCAGGGGGCCGGGCGGCTGATCCGCAGCGAGACCGACCGCGGCCTGCTGGTGGTGTGCGACCCGCGCATGGCGGGCATGAACTACGGGCGCCGCCTGCGCGAGGCGCTGCCGCCGATGACACGCGTGCCCGACGAGGCGTCGGCCCTGGCCTGGCTGGAAACGCTGGCGGCGTGCGAGGCGGGCTGAGCGGCTACCAGAACTGCCACCAGGCGCGTGCGCGTTCCTTCGAGAGGCCCTGCGCGGCGAAGCGGCTGTCGGGGAAGTTCTTCTGCAGCACGCGCGCGGCATCGTCGCGCAGCTCGCTCAGGCCGAGCCGGTCGTAGCTCTGCACCATGATGTAGAGCGCCTCCTCGACCGAGGGGGTGGTCTGGAACTCCAGCAGCGTCTGCTGCGCGCGGTTCGCGGCGGCCACGTAGGCGCCGCGCCGGAAGTAGTAGCGCGCCACGTGCACCTCGTAGGCGGCCAGCGAGTTGACGATGTAGTTCATGCGCTGGCGCGCATCCTGGGCATACACCGAGTTCGGGAACTGGTCGACCAGCTGCTTGAAGGACTGGAAGGCGTCGCGCGCGGCCTGCTGGTCGCGCTCGGACAGGTCCTGGCGCGACAGGCTGCCCAGGATGCCGAGGTTGTCGTTGAAGTTGACCAGGCCCTGCAGGTACATCGCGTAGTCCAGGCCCGGGCTGCTGGGGTGCAGCTTGATGAAGCGCTCCAGCACCGACAGCGCCTGCGCCTTCTCGCCGGTCTTGTAGAGCACGTAGGCACGCTCGATCTGCGCCTGCTGCGCCAGCGGCGTGCCGGCGGCGCGGCCCTCGAGCCGCTCGAGCAGCTTGGCCGCGCGGTCGTAGCTGCCTGCGGCCAGCTCGTCCTTGGCCTCTGCATACAATTTCTCGGGGCTCCAGTTGGCCGTCTCGTCCGGCGGCGTCGAGCCGCAGGCGGCCAGCATCACGGTGGCAGCCAGCAGCAGGGCAGGGGAGCGGAGCAGTCGCATCGGGTCGTCGGTGCGGCGCGGCAGGAGGCGGCGCACGAGGCGTCAGGAGAAGCGAGCGATTATATGGTTGACCCCCTCGCCGACCCCTCGGCGGACGGCCCCGCGGAGCCCGGCAGCGAGGAGCCCGAGCGGCGCAGCGCGACGGTGGGCGCGCAGCAGCACGGCGAGCGGCTCGACAAGCTGCTGGTGGCGCTGGCCGGGGAGTTCTCGCGCAGCCACCTGCAGACGCTGATCGCGAAGGGGCATGTGCGGGTCGATGACCGCGTCGCGGACGCCGCGTCGCGCCGTGTCAAGGCGGGGCAGCGTGTCGAGGTGCTGCTCGTGCCCACCGAGGAGAGCCGCGCCTTCGTCCCGCAGGCCATTGCGCTGCAGATCGTGCACGAGGACGAGGCGCTGCTGGTGCTCGACAAGCCGGCCGGCCTGGTGGTGCACCCGGCGGCGGGCAACTGGTCCGGAACGCTGCTCAACGCGCTGCTGGCCCATCACCGCGGCGCGGCGGCCCTGCCGCGCGCCGGCATCGTGCACCGGCTCGACAAAGACACCTCCGGCCTGATGGTGGTGGCCAAGACGCTGCCGGCGATGACCGCGCTGGTGCGCGCCATCGCCGCGCGCGAGGTGCAGCGCCGCTACCACGCGATCGCCCACGGCGCGGTGGCCGAGGCGGCCTTCAGCATCGAGGCGCCGATCGGCCGCGACCCGCGCTCGCGGGTGCGCATGGCCGTGCTGGCGGGCGGCAAGCCGGCCCGCACCGATGTCGAGCGGGTCGCCGTCGGGCAGGGCTGCAGCGCGCTGCGCTGCACCCTGCACACCGGGCGCACGCACCAGATCCGCGTGCACCTCGCGCAGCGCGGCCACGCGCTGGTGGCCGATGCGCTTTACGGCGGCGCGCCGGCGCTCGGCATGGTGCGCCAGGCCCTGCATGCGCAGCACCTGGCGTTCGTGCATCCGGTGAGCGGCAGGGCGCTTGCGTTCGAGGCGCCGGCGCCGCCGGACTTCGAGGCGGCCTGGCAGGCGGTGTTGCGCGCGGCGTGAATTCCTGAACGGGGCCGCGGCGCCTTGGGTACAATGCCGCCATTCGCTCCGACCCGCCTCGCCGCCCATGGGGTGGTGCAACAGGGTCGAGAGCCGGTGAGCAAGCCGGGCCAGGAGGTCCGGCGGCCCGGGTCGCAGAGAGGTACGCGGCCCGATCGCCGAGGGTGATGCGCCATGCGCCGCCCCGGCTCCAAGCAACACCAGGCTACGAACCGGCCGGCTGCACCCGGCCCAGGATTTGACAGGATCCATGAACACACAGGATGCCAAGCGCGTCCTCGAGACCGCGCTCATCTGCGCGAGCCAGCCGCTGCACCTGCGCGACATGCGCAGCCTGTTCGCCGACGAGCTGGGCCCGGACACCCTGCGTGCGCTGCTCGACGAGCTCACGCGCGAGTGGGAGGGGCGCGGCGTCGAGCTGGTGGCACTGGCCAACGGGTGGCGCTTCCAGAGCCGGCCCGAGATGCGCGAATTCCTCGACCGGCTGAACCCCGAGAAGCCGCCCAAGTACTCGCGGGCGGTGATGGAGACGCTGGCGATCATCGCCTACCGCCAGCCGGTGACGCGCGGCGACATCGAGGAGATTCGCGGCGTCACCGTCGCCAGCCAGATCATCAAGCAGCTCGAGGACCGCGGCTGGGTCGAGGCGATCGGCTACCGCGAGGCTCCGGGCCGGCCGGCGCTGTTCGCGACCACGCGCCAGTTCCTCGACGACCTGGGCCTGGCCAGCCTCGAGCAACTGCCCACGCTCGAAGGCGCCCCCTCCGCCGGCGCAATGCTGGCCGAGGTGCTGCCGCAGCAGCCCGCACTGATCGAAGCCCAGGGCTCGCTGCCCCTGGACGAGGCGGCCCCCGCGGCCGAGGCCGCGGCCGCTGAAGGGCCCCTCGCCGAGCCTGCCCCCGTCGACGCCGCGCCCGTCGACGCCGCGCCCGCCGAACCGGTGTCTGCCGAAGCGCCGGTTGCCGACGCCTCCCCCGAATCCCCGCTCCCCGATGTCCCCGTCGAGCCCGCGGCCCCGTCCGCCCCGTTGGAACCCGAAGCATGAACGCCACGCCCGAATCCCTGCCTGATCCGACCGACGAAACGGTCGACAAGCCGGTGGAGTCGCCCGCACCCAAGCCCGCGCGCAAGCGCCGCGTGGCGGCGGCCACGGACGCGGCAGCTCCTGCTGCCGAACCGGCCGGCGAGAGCGAGACCCCGGCGCCCAAGCCGAAGCGGGCGCCGCGCAAGAAGGTGGCGGCGGCGTCGGCCGAGGCGGTGGATGCCGCGCCGGCGCCGGCAGTGGCTGTCGAGGCCCCGCCGGCGGCCGAGCGCATGCCGGCCGCCGAGCCGCCGCGCGAAGCCGCTGTGGTGGAGTCGGCCGTGGCACCCGCGGTGGCCCCCGAACCCGAGGCCGCGCCGGGCGAGGCGACCGCGGCAGACGATGCCGACGCGGCCCACGGCGACGCCGACGGCGACGACGAACGCCGCGGCCGGCGCCGCAACCGCCGCGATCGCCGTCGCGGCGAGCGGCCCGAAGGCAGCCCCGATCCGGCCGCTGCGGTCGCGGAGCGCAGCGGCGAGCTGTTCGCCGAGGTGCTGGCCGGAACCTTCGACAGCGAGGCCGAAGCGCCGGCCGAGGAAGCCGCCCCGGTGGTGGAGCCCCCCGCCGCCGAGCCGGATGCCGCCGCCGAGCCGCACAAGCGCGTGCTGGCCGCCGACCCGGACGCCCCCAAGCTGCAGAAGGTGCTGGCCCAGTCCGGCATCGGCTCGCGGCGCGACATGGAGGAGCTGATCACGGAAGGCCGCATCACGGTCAACGGCGAGCCGGCGCACGTGGGCCAGCGCATCTCGTTCGGCGACCGCATCGCGCTCGACGGCAAGCCGGTCAAGGTGCGCATCCAGCCGCCGCCGCCGCGCGTGATCGCGTATCACAAGCCGGTGGGCGAGGTCGTCACGCACGACGACCCGCAGCAGCGCCCGACCGTGTTCCGCCGCCTGCCGCGCCTGCAGCAGGGCAAGTGGCAGTCGGTCGGCCGGCTCGACATCAACACCGAGGGCCTGCTGCTGTTCACCACCTCCGGCGAACTGGCCAACCAGCTGATGCACCCGCGCTTCGGCGTCGAGCGCGAGTACGCCGTGCGCGTGCTGGGCACGCTGACCGAGGAGCAGCGCGAGCAGCTGCTCGAGGGCGTCGAGATCGAGGGCCAGCAGGCCTCGTTCCGCTCCATCGTCGACGGGGGCGGCGAGGGCGTGAACCACTGGTACCGCGTCGTCATCACCGAGGGCCGCAACCGCGAGGTGCGCAAGCTGTTCGACGCCGTCGGGCTGACGGTCAGCCGGCTGATCCGCATCCGCTACGGCAACGTGGTGCTGCCGCGCGGGCTCAAGCGCGGTGTGTGGGTCGACCTGCCCGAAGGCGACGTGCGCGCCATCCGGCGCCTGGCCCAGGGCCCGCGCGACGGCCAGGGGCAGAACCGCGGCAACGAGCCGCAGCGCCAGAAGCCGCGCAACGAACGGCAGGCCGGCCGGCCCGACCGGCCCGACCGGGGCGACCGCAACCGCAACGCGCCGCCGCCGCGCGACCAGCGCGAGCCGCGCGAGCCGCGCGAACCCGGCTTCGAGGACGAGGACGACTTCGACATCGATCCGGCCCGCATCCCGAACCCGCTCGAGCAGACCTTCGACAAGCGCTTCGTGCAGAACCCGCGCACCGGGGTCGGCGGTCGCGGTTTCTCGCGCGGCGGCGGCGGCTTCGGTCCGGGCGGCAGCAGTCCCGCGCAGGGCGGTGGCCAGAAGAAGGGCGGCCCGAAGCAGCCCGACCCGATGCAGACCTCGGTCGGCTACATCGGCGGCGATGCCTTCCATCGCAAGAACCGTGGCGGCCGGGGCGGCAACCGCGGCGGCGGCGGCGGGGGCGGCTTCGGGGGCTTCGGCGGTGGTGGTGGCGGCGGCGGCGGAGGCCGCCGTGGCGGGCGCTAATCCGCGCTGCGCCGCAAGGCCTTGACCGCAGCCGCGCAGGCCCGCCGGTCTACAATCCGAAACTTTGCCAAGTTATTGATTCAGGAGAAGAATTCATGGCGACCGAACGCACCCTCTCGATCATCAAGCCCGATGCCGTGGCCAAGAACGTGATCGGCCAGATCTATGCGCGCTTCGAAGGCGCCGGGCTGAAGATCGTGGCCGCGAAGATGGCGCACCTGTCGCGCGGCGAGGCCGAGGCGTTCTACGCCGTGCACAAGGCACGTCCGTTCTTCAAGGACCTGGTCGAGTTCATGATCTCCGGCCCGGTGATGATCCAGGTGCTCGAGGGCGAGGGCGCGATCGCCAAGAACCGCGAGCTGATGGGCGCCACCGATCCGAAGAAGGCCGCCAAGGGCACCATCCGTGCCGACTTCGCCGACAGCATCGACGCCAATGCGGTGCACGGCTCGGACGCGCCGGAGACCGCCGCCGTCGAGGTGGCGTTCTTCTTCCCCGGCATGAACGTCTACTCGCGCTGATCTCGACGTGGAACGGGTCAACCTGCTCGATCTCGACCGGGACGGGTTGACCGCGTACGTCGAGTCGCTCGGCGAGAAGCGCTTCCGCGCCACCCAGCTGTTCCGCTGGATCCACCAGAAGGGCGCGTCCGACTTCGACGCGATGACGGACCTGGCGCGTTCGCTGCGCGACAAGCTGCGCGAGCGCGCCGAGCTGCGCGGCCTGGCGGTGATCAGCGAGCAGTCCTCCGCCGACGGCACCGTCAAGTGGCTGTTCGACGTCGGCGCGGGCAACGCCGTCGAGGCGGTGTTCATCCCCGAGGACGACCGCGGCACGCTGTGCGTCTCCTCGCAGGCCGGTTGTGCGGTCGGCTGCCGCTTCTGCTCCACCGGCCACCAGGGTTTCAGCCGCAACCTGTCGACCGGCGAGATCCTGGCCCAGCTGTGGTTCGCCGAGCATGCGCTGCGCCGGCGACTCGGCCTGCGCGAGGGCGAACGTGCCATCACGAACGTCGTGATGATGGGCATGGGCGAGCCGCTGCAGAACTACGCCGCGCTGGTGCCGGCGCTGCGTGCGATGCTCGACGACCACGGCTACGGCCTGTCGCGTCGCCGCGTGACCGTCTCGACCTCCGGCGTCGTGCCGATGATCGACCGCCTGCGCGACGACTGCCCGGTGGCGCTGGCCGTCTCGCTGCACGCGCCCGACGACGCGCTGCGCGACGACCTCGTGCCGCTGAACCGCAAGTACCCGCTCGTCGAGTTGCTGGCGGCCTGCCGCCGCTACCTCGACGCGGCCCCGCGCGACTTCATCACCTTCGAGTACTGCATGCTGGACGGCGTCAACGACAGCGACGATCACGCCCGCGCCCTGGTGCGGCTGCTGCGGGACGACCCGGCCACCGCAGTGCCGTGCAAGCTCAAC
Organism: Piscinibacter defluvii; assembly: GCF_004011805.1. Taxonomy (GTDB): domain Bacteria; phylum Pseudomonadota; class Gammaproteobacteria; order Burkholderiales; family Burkholderiaceae_C; genus Piscinibacter; species Piscinibacter defluvii. The sequence goes on along the minus strand of NZ_ML137198.1, from coordinate 50,498 downwards.
CTGATCCCGTTCAACCCGTTCCCGGAGTCCGGCCTGCGCCGCTCGGGCGCGGCGCGGGTGCAGGCCTTCGCCCGCATCCTGCAGGAGGCCGGCATCGTCACCACCGTGCGCAAGACCCGTGGCGACGACATCGCCGCCGCCTGCGGCCAGCTGGCCGGCGAGGTGCAGGACCGCACCAACGCACGCGAGCGTGTCACGCAGGCGCGCATCGCCGTGCTGCGGCGCGCCGGCAGCGGGGTGCAGGCATGAGGGCGCTCGCCGCGCTGCTGCTGGCCGGTGCGGCGCTGCTGTCCGCGTGCACCACCACGACCACCCAGACCACCTCGGTGCCGACCACCGACCCGCCGCGCCAGCCCGCCACCCCGGCCGACCCGGCGGCCGACCAGGCGCGCCGGGCGCGGGTGCGCATGGAACTGGCCACGGCCTATTTCGGGCGCGGGCAGATGGACGTGGCGCTCGAGGAGATCAACCGCGTGATCGTGATCGACCCGAACATGGTCGCGGCGCACAACCTGCGCGGCCTGATCCAGGCCAACCTGGGCGAGGCCGAAGCGGCCGAGGCGAGTTTCCGCCGCGCGCTGACCCTGGCGCCGCGCGACGTCGACACGATGCAGAACTACAGCTGGTTCCTGTGCCAGCAGAAGCGCTATGCCGAGGCCGACGCGCAGTTCGAGCAGACGCTCGCGCTGCCCGCCAACCGCGAGCCGGCGCGCACGCTGCTCGCGCAGGGCGTGTGCCGCGCCTTCGCCGGCCAGCTCGAGCCGGCCGAGCGGGCGCTGACCCGCTCCTACGAGCTCGACCCGAACAACCCGGCGACCGCGGTCAACCTGTCGGAGCTGCTGCTGCGCCGCGGCGAGGCCGAGCGCGCGCGCTTCTACATCCGGCGTGTCAACAGCCAGCCGTCGCTGGTGAGCGCGCAGACGCTGTGGCTGGCCGCGCGGATCGAGCACAAGCTCGGCAACGACACCGGCGCGCGCGAGATCGGCGCACAGTTGCGCAGCCGCTTCGGCGATTCACGCGAGGCGCTGGCGTTCGAGAGGGGACGCTTCGATGAGTGAGGACCGCGCCGACGCCGCCGCGCCGGCGGACAGTGCCGGCGCACTGCTGCGCCAGGCGCGCCAGGCGCAGGGCATGCACATCGCCGTGCTGGCGGCGGCCATCAAGGTGCCGCAGCGCAAGCTCGAGGCGCTCGAGGGCGACCGCTACGACGAACTGCCCGATGCCACCTTCACCCGCGCGCTGGCCCAGACCGTCTGCCGCACGCTGAAGATCGATGCCGCGCCGGTGCTGGCGCTGCTGCCCAAGGCCTTCACCGACTCGCGCCTGGAGCATGTGGCCGAAGGCATCAATGCGCCGTTCCGCGACCGCGGCGGGCCCGACACCGGCGGCGACTGGGGCATCGCGCTGTCGCCCGCCGTGTGGGCCGCGCTGGTGGTGCTGGTGCTGGCGGCCGGGGTCTACTTCATGCCCTCGGGGCTGCTCGGGCCGTCCGCCAGTTCGGGGGCGGCCTCGGCCCCGGTCGTGTCGGTGCTGCCGGCCTCGGCGGTGGCGCCCGCTGCCGCCCCCGCGCCGGTGCCCGAAGCGCCGGCCGCCTCGGCCGCCGCGCCCGCCGTGGCCGCGGTCGAGCCGCCCGCCTCCACCGCCGGCGAGACGGTGCATTCCGCACCGCTGGCCGCCAACGATTCGGCCGCCAGCGCACCGGCCGTGCCGCCGGCCTCCGGCGCGCTGCTGCTGCGCACCAGCGCGGAATCGTGGATCGAGGTGATCGATGCCCGCGGCCAGACGCTGCTGTCGCGTGTGCTGACGCCCGGCGAGGCGGTCGGCCTCGACGGCGCGATGCCGCTGCGGCTGACGATCGGCAACGCGGCCGCGACCACGGTCTCGTTGCGCGGCCAGCCGGTGGACCTGGCGCCGCGCACGCGCGACAACGTCGCGCGGCTCGAACTGAGGTGAGCGGGGCAGCATGAGCGACGACGACTTCATCATCCCTGCCGGGCCGGCCGCACGCCGCTCGCGGCAGGCCCGCGTGCGCTGGGGCAGCCACGTCGTGACGATCGGCGGCGACGCGCCGGTGCGCGTGCAGTCGATGACCAACACCGACACGGTGGACGTGATCGAGACCGCCATCCAGGTCAAGGAACTGGCGCGTGCCGGCTCGGAGCTGGTGCGCATCACCGTCAACACGCCCGAGGCGGCGCAGGCCGTGCCGCACATCCGCGAGCAGCTCGACCGCATGGGCGTGGACGTGCCGCTGGTGGGCGACTTCCACTACAACGGTCACCGCCTGCTGACCGAGTTCCCGGCCTGCGCCGAGGCGCTCTCGAAGTACCGCATCAACCCGGGCAACGTCGGCAAGGGCGACAAGCGCGACCGCCAGTTCGCCCAGATGGTCGAGGTGGCGGCGAAGCACGACAAGGTGGTGCGCATCGGCGTCAACTGGGGCAGCCTCGACCAGGAACTGCTGGCCCAGATGATGGACGACAACGGCAGGCTCGCCGAGCCGCACGAGCCGCAGCAGATCATGTACCGGGCCATCGTCACCTCGGCGCTCGCGTCCGCGAAGCGCGCCGAGGAGATCGGCCTGCGTGGCGAGCAGATCATCCTGTCGTGCAAGATGTCCGGCGTGCAGGACCTGGTGACCGTGTACCGCGCGCTGGCCAAGCGCTGCGACTACGCGCTGCACCTCGGCCTCACCGAGGCCGGCATGGGCACCAAGGGCACGGTGGCCTCCACGGCCGCGCTCGCGCTGCTGCTGCAGGAGGGCATCGGCGACACCATCCGCGTCAGCCTGACGCCGCAGCCCGGCGAGGCGCGCACGCAGGAGGTGGTGGTGGCCCTCGAGATCCTGCAGTCGCTCGGCCTGCGCTCGTTCAACCCGAGCGTTACCGCCTGCCCGGGCTGCGGCCGAACCACCAGCACCACCTTCCAGGAACTCGCCAAGCAGATCGACGACTACCTGCGCGCCCAGATGCCGGTGTGGAAGGCGAAGTACCCCGGCGTCGAGACCATGAAGGTCGCGGTGATGGGCTGCATCGTCAACGGCCCGGGCGAAAGCAAGCATGCCGACATCGGCATCAGCCTGCCGGGCACCGGCGAGGCGCCGGCCGCGCCGGTGTTCATCGACGGCGAGAAGGCCCTCACGCTGCGCGGCGAGGGCATCGCGCGCGAGTTCCAGACCCTGGTCGAGAACTACATCGAGAAGCGCTTCGGCGCCGCCGCCTGAAGTCCGCGGCCGCCGGCCGCCTCCATCCGAGTTGTCATGGCTGACATCCTGCGTGCCGTCAAGGGCATGAACGACATCCTGCCGGCCAGCGTGCCGCGCACCGAGAAGCTGCCCGATTCGGCGCTGTGGTCCTGGTTCGAGGCCACGGTGCGCGAGGTGCTGGCGCGCTACGGCTACCAGTACATCGTGACGCCGATCGTCGAGCCCACGGCCCTGTTCGTGCGCGGACTGGGCGAGGTGACCGACATCGTCGAGAAGGAGATGTACTCCTTCACCGATTCGATGAACGGCGACCAGCTGACGCTGCGCCCCGAGGCCACGGCGGGCATCGTGCGGGCGATGGTCGAGCACAACGCGCTCTACAACGGCCCGCTGCGGCTGTGGACCATCGGGCCGATGTTCCGCCACGAGCGGCCGCAGAAGGGCCGCTACCGGCAGTTCCACCAGCTCGACGTCGAGGCGCTCGGTTTCCCCGGGCCGGACGTGGACGCCGAAATGATCCTGATGGTGCGTGCGCTGTGGGCCGCGCTCGGGCTCGAGGTCGGGCGCGACGTGCGGCTCGAGCTGAACAGCCTGGGCCAGCCGGCCGAGCGCCTGGCGCACCGCACCGCGCTGATCGCGCACTTCGAGGCCCACGCGGCGCAGCTCGACGAGGACGCCCGGCGCCGCCTGCACAGCAACCCGCTGCGCATTCTCGACAGCAAGAACCCGGCGATGCAGGCGCTGATCGAGGCCGCGCCGAGGCTCGCGGACTTCCTCGGCGCCGAGTCGCTGGCCCACTTCGATGCGCTGCGTGCCGTGCTCGACGCCGCCGGGCTCGCCTACCGCATCAACCCGCGCCTGGTGCGCGGCATGGACTACTACAACCTGACCGTGTTCGAGTGGGTCACCGACCAGCTCGGCTCGCAGGGCACGGTGTGCGGCGGCGGCCGCTACGACGGGCTGTTCGAGCAGCTCGGCGGCAAGCCGGCGCCGGCGGTGGGCTTCGGCCTGGGCATCGAGCGACTGCTGCTGCTGCTGCAGGAGCTCAAGGTGGCGCGGCCCTCGGCGGCGCCGCAGGCCTATGCGGTGCTGCCGTCGGCCGCGGCGCTGCCGCGCGCCATGGCGCTGCTCGAGCAGCTGCGCGAGCGCGGCATCGCGGTGCAGATGCATGCCGGCGGCGGCGGCATGAAGGCCCAGTTCAAGCGCGCCGACGCGAGCGGGGCACGCTACGCGCTGATCTTCGGCGACGACGAGCTGGCGCGCGGCGAGGTGGCGCTGAAAGACCTGCGCGATGCCTCGGCCGCCCAGCTCGCCCTGCCGCTGGCCGGTGTGGCCGACTGGGCGGCGCGCCTGCGCACCGCATAATCCGCGCTTTGCCTCTCACGCAATCGGTTCCTTCCATGGCCACGCATCTCGACCTCGAAGAACAGGAACAGCTCGACCAGCTGAAGGCGTTCTGGAAACAGTACGGCAACGCCATCGTCTGGCTGCTGACCCTGGTGCTGGCCGGCTTCGCCGCCTGGAACGGCTGGAACTGGTGGCAGCGCGAGCAGGCCGTCAAGGCCGGCGCGATGTTCGACGAGCTCGACCGCGCCGTGCAGGCCGGCGAGGCGGCGCGCGCCGCCGGCGTGTTCAAGGACATGCAGGAGCGTTTTCCGCGCACCGCGTTCACGCAGCAGGGTGGGCTGGCCACGGCCAGGGTGCAGTTCGAGAAGGGCGAGCTCGATGCCGCCGCGGCCACGCTCGGCTGGGTGGCCGAACACGCCGTCGAGGACGAGTACAAGACCGTCGCCCGGCTGCGCCTGGCCGGCGTGCTGGCCGACCAGAAGAAGTACGACGAGGCGCTCAAGCAGCTCGATGGCGCCAGCGCGAAGGAGTTCGAGGCCCTGGTGGCCGACCGCCGCGGCGACGTGCTGATGGCGATGGGCCGCAAGGACGAGGCCAAGGCGGCCTGGCAGAAGGCCTGGTCGGCGATGGACGCCAAGGTGGAGTACCGTCGCCTGATCGATGCCAAGCTGACCGCGGTCGGCGCCGCCCCTGCCGCCTCGGCGCCGGCGGCCGGCGGAGCGGCTCGATGAGGCTGCGCGGCGCGCCGCTCGCGCTGCTGCTGGCGGCCGCCGTGCTGGCGGCCTGCAGTTCCACGGACAAGCCCAAGCCCAAGCCGCTCCCGGCCATCGAGAAGCCGATTGCCGGGCGGCAGGTCTGGTCGGCGCGCCTGGACAGCGTGCGCTTTCCGCTCGGCGTGTCCACCGCCGGCGGCGTGTTCACCGTCGCCTCGACCGACGGCACGGTGCTGGCCCTGCAGCCCGAGACCGGCCGCGAGGTCTGGCGCGGCAGCGCCGGCGAACGCCTGGCCGCCGGCGTGGGCAGCGACGGTCGCTGGGCCGCGGTGGTGACGCGCGACAACGAGCTGGTGGTGCTCGAGGCCGGCAAGAAGGCCTGGCACAAGCCGCTCGGCACGCGCGTGGTGACCGCGCCGCTGGTGGCCGGCGAACGGGTGTTCGTGCTCGCGGGCGACCGCAGCGTGCACGCCTTCGACGTGCGCGACGGCCGGCGCCTGTGGAGCGTGCAGCGCCCGGGCGATCCGCTGACCCTGGCCCGGCCGGGGCTGCTGATGCCGTTCAAGGACACGCTGCTGGTCGGGCAGGGCCCGCGCCTGGCCGGGCTCGACCCGCTGCGCGGCACACTGCGCTGGGAGGTGCCGATGGCCTCGCCGCGCGGCACCAACGAGGTCGAGCGCCTCGCCGAGCTGGTGTCGCCCGCGGCACGCATCGGCGACCTGGTCTGCGCACGCGCCTTCCAGTCGGCCGTGGCCTGTGCCAACGCCGACCGCGGCAACCTGGCCTGGAGCAAGAACGTCGGCGGCATCGAGGGCGTCGCGGGCGACGACCAGCTGATCGTCGCGGCCGATGCGTCCGACCGGCTGAGCGCCTGGCGCACCGCCAGCGGCGAGGTGGCCTGGAACAGCGAGGTCCTGATGCACCGCGAACTCGGCTCGCCGCTGATGGCCGGCGACACGGTGGTGTTCGGCGACGCCTCCGGCACGCTGCACTGGCTCTCGCGCGACAGCGGCGCGCCGCTGCTTCGCCTGGCGACCGACGGCTCGGGCCTGGCTGCCGCACCGGTGGCGATCGGCACCACGCTGCTCGCGGTCACTAAGAGCGGCGGCGTGTACGCCTTCCGGCCGAACTAGGACACCTGCGGTGAAGCCGGTCATCGCCATCGTCGGCCGGCCCAACGTCGGCAAGTCGACGCTGTTCAACCGGATGACCAAGAGCCGCGACGCCATCGTGGCCGACTTCGCCGGCCTGACGCGCGACCGCCACTACGGTGACGGCAAGCTCGGCAGCCGCGAGTTCATCGTCGTGGACACCGGCGGCTTCGAGCCGACCGCGGAGACCGGCATCGTGCGCGAGATGGCCAAGCAGACGCGCCAGGCCGTGGCCGAGGCGGACGCGGTGATCTTCGTCGTCGACGTGCGCGCCGGGCTGTCGGCGCAGGACCACGACATTGCCGACTACCTGCGCACCACCGGCAAGAAGGTGCTGCTGGCGGCCAACAAGGCCGAGGGCATGGTCGATTCGCCGCTGCTGGGCGAGTTCTGGGAGCTCGGCCTGGGCGAACCGCACCCGGTGTCCTCGGCGCACGGCCAGGGCATCCGCAGCCTGACCGAGGCGGCGCTGGCCGATTGCCCGGAAGACGAGCCTGCCGAGGGCGAGCCGGACGAAGCCGCGCCGATCCGCCTGGCGGTGGCCGGCCGGCCGAACGTCGGCAAGTCGACACTGATCAACACCTGGCTGGGCGAGGAGCGCCTGGTCGCCTTCGACCTGCCGGGCACCACGCGCGACGCGATCCACGTGCCGTTCGAGCGCCACGGCCAGAAGTTCGAGCTGATCGACACCGCCGGCCTGCGCCGCAAGGGCAAGGTGTTCGAGGCGATCGAGAAGTTCTCGGTGGTCAAGACGCTGCAGGCGATCGCCGACGCGAACGTGGTCGTGCTGCTGCTGGACGCGACCCAGGGCGTGACGGACCAGGACGCGCACATCGCCGGCTACATCCTCGACAGCGGACGCGCGGTGGTGCTGGCGGTGAACAAGTGGGATGCGGTCGACGACTACCAGAAGCAGACCCTGCAGCGTTCGATCGAGCAGCGCCTGGCCTTCTTGAAATACGCGCCGCTGCTCCACATCTCCGCCAAGCGCCGTCAGGGCCTGGGCCCGCTGTGGAAGGCGATCGCCGAGGCGCATGCCTCGGCGACGCGCAAGCTGCCGACCCCGGTCCTGACGCGCCTGCTGATCGAGGCGGTGCAGCACCAGGCGCCCAAGCGCGCCGGGATGTTCCGCCCCAAGCTGCGCTATGCCCACCAGGGCGGCATGAACCCGCCCATCATCGTCATCCACGGCACCTCGCTCGACCACGTGACCGACGCTTACAAACGCTTCCTCGAAGGCCGCTTCCGCGAGCACTTCAAGCTGGTCGGCACGCCGCTGCGCATCGAGATGCGCTCGGCGAGGAACCCTTTCGATCCCGAGTGAATCGGAGAAATCCCGCAGGCGCCGGACCGCTGTGATAACGTGGGCGGTCCAAGAACTTTCAACACGGAGAATATCGTGAGCAACAAAGGGCAGCTTCTACAAGACCCGTTCCTGAACCTGCTGCGCAAGGAGCATGTTCCGGTGTCGATCTACCTCGTCAACGGCATCAAGCTCCAGGGCCACATCGAGTCCTTCGACCAGTACGTGGTCCTGCTGCGCAACACCGTCACCCAGATGGTCTACAAGCACGCGATCTCGACCGTCGTGCCGGGCCGTGCCGTGAACTTCCACGCTGCCGAAGCGCAAGACCAAGCTTGATCCCCGCGCAAGCCCCCGGGGCACCCCGGGCGATCCTGGTCGGCGTCGACCTCGGCGGGTCGGCGCCGTTCGATGCCACGCTCGACGAACTCGCCCTGCTGGCCGAATCGGCCGGCGACGAGCCGGTCGCGCGTGTCATCGCACGCCGCAAGGCGCCCGATCCGGCCCTGTTCGTCGGCTCCGGAAAGGCCGACGAGATCAAGGCCCTGGTGCTCGGCCACCAGGCCGAGGCGGTGCTGTTCGACCAGGCGCTCTCGCCGGCGCAGCAGCGCAACCTCGAGCGCCACCTCGGCGTGGCGGTGGCCGACCGCACCATGCTCATCCTCGAGATCTTTGCCGCGCGCGCGCAGAGCCACGAGGGCAAACTGCAGGTCGAGCTGGCCCGGCTGCAGTACCTGGCCACGCGGCTGGTGCGGCGCTGGAGCCACCTGGAGCGCCAGCAGGGCGGCATCGGCACGCGCGGCGGCCCGGGCGAGGCGCAGATCGAACTCGACCGGCGCATGATCGACGAGCGCATCAAGCAGGTGAAGCAGCGCCTGGTGCGCGTCAAGAAGCAGCGCGCCACGCAGCGCCGCGCGCGCGAGCGCAACCAGACCTTCCGCGTCTCGCTGGTGGGCTACACCAACGCCGGCAAGTCGACGCTGTTCAATGCGCTGGTCAAGGCACGCAGCTACGCCGCCGACCAGCTGTTCGCCACGCTCGACACCACCACGCGCCAGCTCTGGCTCGAGGAGGCCGGACGCGGCGTGTCCCTGTCCGACACCGTCGGCTTCATCCGCGACCTGCCGCACAAGCTGGTCGAGGCCTTCGAGGCCACCTTGCAGGAGGCGGCCGAGGCCGACCTGCTGCTGCACGTGGTCGACTGCGCGAGCCCGGTGCTCGACGAGCAGATGGCCGAGGTCGAGCGCGTGCTCGAGGAGATCGGCGCCGGGCGCATTCCGCAGGTGCTGGTCTACAACAAGGTCGACCGGCTCGAGCCGAGCCAGCGCCCGCGCGTGCTGCGCGACGAGCTCGAGCGCCCCGGCGGCGTGCGCGTGCCGCGTGTGTTCGTCAGCGCGCTCGACGGCACGGGCCTGGACGAACTGCGCCGTGTGCTGACCGAGGCGGTGGCCGGCGCGTCGGCCGTCGCTGAAGCACCGGCCGAGGACCCCCGCTTCGACGAATCGCCGCTCACCGGCACCCACGACTCCCACGCATGACCATGAAACCGCTTCACGCCCTGCGCGCCGCCGCGGGCCGCCTGCTCAGCAGCGGCCGCAACGACGGCCCGCCCGACCTGGACGAACTCTGGCGCGATTTCAACCGCAAGCTCGGCGGCCTGTTCGGCGGCAAGGGCGGCACGCGCGGCGGCGGCACCGGCGGCGGCGACGACGGCGGCGGTTCGAACTTCCAGCCCGACATGAAGAGCGCCGGGATCGGCGCCGGGCTGATCGTCGGCGTGGTCGCGCTGATCTGGCTCGGCAGCGGCTTCTTCATCGTGCAGGAAGGGCAGCAGGCCGTCGTGACCTCGTTCGGCAAGTACAGCCACACCGCGGACGCCGGCTTCCAGTGGCGCATGCCGTATCCGTTCCAGGCGCACGAGACGGTCAGCGTCACGCAGCTGCGCTCGCGCGAGGTCGGCCGCAACTCGGTGGTGCAGGCCACCGGCCTGCGCGACTCGTCGATGCTCACGCAGGACGAGAACATCATCGACATCCGCTTCACCGTGCAGTACCGGCTGAAGGACGCACGCGCCTTCCTGTTCGAGAACCGCGACCCCGAGGAGGCGGTCACGATGGCGGCGGAGTCGGCGGTGCGCGAGATCGTCGGGCGCAGCAAGATCGACTCGGTGCTGTACGAGCAGCGCGACGCGATCGCCGCCGAGCTCGTCAAGTCGATCCAGGACCAGCTCGACCGGCTCAAGGCCGGCATCCTGGTGGTGAACGTGAACATGCAGAGCGTGCAGCCGCCCGAGCAGGTTCAGGCGGCGTTCGAGGACACGCTCAAGGCCGGACAGGACGGCGACCGCCTGATCAAGGAAGGCCAGGCCTACGCCAGCGACGTGATCCCGAAGGCGCAGGGCACCGCGGCTCGCCTGCGCGAAGAGGCCGAGGGCTACAAGTCCAGCATCATCGCCCAGGCCGAGGGTGATGCGCAGCGATTCAGCCGCGTGCTGACCGAGTACCAGAAGGCCCCCGGCGTCACGCGCGACCGGCTCTACGTCGACACGATGCGCGAGGTCTACTCGAACGTCAGCAAGGTGATGATCGACAGCCGCAACAACTCGAACCTGCTCTACCTGCCGCTGGACAAGCTGATCCAGCAGGCCGGCGGTGTGCCCGGTGCGGCGGCGGCGCAGGCCCTGCCGGGCCCGGCCACCGGCGACGCCACGGCGGCAGGCGGCAGCACGGACGCGCGTTCGCGCGACAACCAGCGCTCGCGCGACCGCGACGGGCGCTGAGCGGGCAGGGGAGCAGAACGCATCATGAATCGCATCGGAGTCCTCGTCGGTGGCGCGCTGGTCGCGCTGATGATCGCCGCATCGACGCTGTTCGTCGTCGACCAACGCCAGGTGGCCGTGATCTACGCGCTGGGCGAGATCAAGGAAGTCATCACCGAGCCGGGCCTGAAGGTCAAGCTGCCGCCGCCCTTCCAGAACGTCGTGTTCCTCGACCGCCGCATCCAGACGCTCGACAGCCCGGACACCCGGCCCATCTTCACGGCCGAGAAGAAGAGCCTGGTGATCGACTGGCTGGTCAAGTGGCGCGTGTCGGAGCCGCGCCAGTTCATCCGCAACAACGGCACCGACATCCGCAACCTCGAGACGCGCCTGGCGCCGGTGGTGCACGCCGCGTTCAACGAGGAGGTGACCAAGCGCACCGTCGGCGGCGTGCTCTCGCGCGAGCGCGACAAGGTCATGCAGGACGTGCGCAAGCGCCTGGACGACGACGCCAAGGCCTTCGGCATCGAGGTGCTGGACGTGCGCATCAAGCGGGTCGACTTCGTCGCCAACATCACCGAGTCGATCTACAGCCGCATGCGCTCGGAACGCCAGCAGGTCGCCAACCAGCTGCGCTCCACCGGTGCGGCCGAGGGCGAGAAGATCCGCGCCGACGCCGACCGGCAACGCCAGGTCATCATCGCCGAGGCCTACCGCGACGCGCAGAAGGTCAAGGGCGAGGGCGACGGGCAGGCCTCGGCGATCTTTGCCGAGGCGTTCGGCCGCGACCCGCAGTTCGCGCAGTTCTATCGCAGCCTCGAGGCCTACCGCGCGAGCTTCCGCAACAAGTCGGACGTGATGGTGGTCGATCCGGGCAGCGAGTTCTTCAAGGCCATGCGCGGCAGCGGCGGTGCGCCGTCGGGCAAGTAGCCGCGCCCCGTGGGTTTCTGGGACCTGCTGCTGCCGGCCTGCGCGCTGGTGCTGGTGATCGAGGGCGTGCTGCCGTTCCTCGGGCCGGCGCTGTGGCGCCGCCTGTTCGAGCAGGCCACGCGCCTTTCCGACGGGCAGATCCGCTTCCTCGGCCTGTCCAGCATGCTCAGCGGGCTGGTGCTGCTGGTCCTGTTCTGGAACTGAGCCCCGGCAGGTTCGCGTCAGGGCGCCCGGTACAATTTCGTTTTCAGTACCCCGGCGTTTGTCCATGTCTTCTGCTTGGCTGTTGCCCGAGCACCTTGCCGATGTCCTGCCCGCGCAGGCCCGCCACATCGAGGAACTGCGCCGCGGCCTGCTCGACGTGGCGCGTTCCTACGGTTGTGAACTGGTCATCCCGCCGCTGGCCGAGCACCTCGACTCGCTGCTCTCGGGCACCGGCGGCGACCTGGACCTGAAGACGTTCAAGCTGGTCGACCAGCTGTCCGGTCGCACGCTGGGCGTGCGCGCCGACAGCACGCCGCAGGTGGCGCGCATCGATGCGCATCTGCTGAACCGCCGCGGCGTGACGCGGCTGTGCTACTGCGGCCCGGTGCTGCATGCGCGGCCTTCGGGCATGCAGGCCTCGCGCGAGCCGCTGCAGTTCGGGGCGGAGATCTACGGCCATGCCGGCCTGGAGGCCGACCTGGAGGTGCTCGACCTGGCGCTCGATTGCCTGGGTGACGCCGGCCTGCCCGGCGTGGTGCTCGACCTGGCCGACACGCGCATCGTGCGCGCGCTGCTCGAGGGGCTGGACACGGCGGCGCGCGAGCGCGCCCTCGTCGCGCTGGCCGCCAAGGACCAGGCCACGCTGGAGTCGGCGGTGCAGCCGCTGGAGCCGGCGCGCCGGCGCGCGCTGCTCGCGCTGCCGACGCTCTACGGTGACGACGCCATCCTCGCCCGGGCGCGTGAGCTGCTCCCGTCGCTGCCGGCGCTGCGCCTCGCGCTCGACGAGCTGGCCACGCTCGGCCGGCACGTGCGCCAGGCGCATCCGAAGGCGCGCGTCGGCTACGACCTGGCCGACGTGGGCGGCTCGGCCTACTACAGCGGTGCGCGTTTCGCCGTCTACGCCGAAGGCTCGAGCGACGCGGTGGCGCGCGGTGGCCGCTACGACGAGGTCGGCGAGGTGTTCGGCCGCAAGCGCCCGGCGGTCGGCTTCAGCCTCGACCTGAAGGAGATCGCCGAACTGGTGCCTGCGGCGGGCGGGCGCGCCGCGATCCGCGCCCCCTGGGCCGAGGACAGCACGCTGCGCGGCGCGGTGCGCCGGCTGCGCGAGCAGGGCGAGACGGTCGTGTGCATGCTGCCCGGCCATGAGCACGAGGGCCAGGAGTTCGACTGCGACCGCGAGCTGGTCGCCGTCGGCGGCCAGTGGGTCGTGCGTGCGCTCTGACAACGGATTCGAATCGGCTTGAACATGCAGCAAACACATTCCGGGGCCCGCGGGCACAACGTCGTCGTCGTCGGCACGCAATGGGGCGACGAGGGCAAGGGCAAGGTCGTCGACTGGCTGACCGACCATGCCCAGGCGGTGGTGCGCTTCCAGGGCGGCCACAACGCCGGCCACACGCTGGTGATCAAGGGCGTGAAGACCGCGCTGCAGCTGATCCCCTCGGGCATCATGCGCGACGGCGTGGCCTGCTTCATCGGCAACGGCGTGGTGGTCGACCCGACGCACGTGCTGGCCGAGATCACGCGGCTCGAAGGCATCGGGCTGGACGTGCGCTCGCGGCTGCGCATCTCGGAATCCTGCCCGCTGATCCTGCCGTTCCACGTGGCGGTCGACCATGCGCGCGAGGCGCTGCGCGAGACCAGCGGGGCCGGCAAGATCGGCACCACCGGCAAGGGCATCGGCCCGGCCTACGAGGACAAGGTGGCGCGCCGCGCGCTGCGCGTGCAGGACCTCAAGCACCCGGAGCGCTTCGCCCGCAAGCTGCGCGAGCTGCTGGATCTGCACAACGTGGCGCTGGGCGGCTACCTGCGCGCCAAGCCGCTCGACTACCAGCCGATCTACGATGCGGCGATGGCGCTGGCCGAGCAGCTGCGCCCGATGATGGCCGACGTCGGCTACGAGCTCTACAAGATCAACCGGGCCGGCGGCAACATCCTGTTCGAAGGCGCGCAGGGCTCGCTGCTGGACATCGACCACGGCACCTACCCCTACGTCACCTCGAGCAACTGCGTGGCCGGCAACGCCGCGGCCGGCTCGGGCGTCGGGCCGGACCAGCTGCACTATGTGCTGGGCATCACCAAGGCCTACACCACGCGCGTGGGCAGCGGCCCGTTCCCGAGCGAGCTGCCGATGGACGAGCCGGGCAGCGTGGGTCACCACCTCTCGACGGTCGGCCAGGAGCGTGGCACCGTCACCGGGCGGCCGCGCCGCTGCGGCTGGCTCGATGCCGCGGCGCTCAAGCGTGCCACCGTCATCAACGGCGTCTCGGGCCTGTGCATCACCAAGCTGGACGTGCTCGACGGCCTGCCGGAGATCCAGGTCTGCGTCGGCTACGAGCTCGACGGCCGGCGGGTCGACATCCTGCCGCTGGACGCCGACGAGATCCTCGCCTGCCGGCCGGTGTACGACAGCTTCCCGGGCTGGAGCGAGAGCACCTTCGGCGCGACGCGCTGGGACGACCTGCCGCTGAACGCGCGCCGCTATCTGGAGCGCGTGCAGCAGTTCATCGGCGCGCCGATCGACATGGTGTCCACCGGACCGGACCGGGAACACACCATCCTGCTGCGCCACCCGTACCAGGCCTGATCCTCTCGCAACGCCCCACTGGAGTCCTTCATGCTCACCGACGACGGCAAGCACCTGTACGTGTCCTGGGACGAGTACCACATGCTGATCGAACGGCTGGCGCTGAAGGTGCATGCCTCAGGCTGGGAGTTCGACCAGATCCTGTGCCTGGCCCGCGGCGGCATGCGCCCGGGCGACGTGCTGTCGCGCGTGTTCGACAAGCCGCTGGGCATCATGTCCACCAGTTCGTACCGCGCAGAGGCCGGCACCATCCAGGGCCGGCTCGACATGGCCAAGTACATCACGCTGCCCAAGGGCGACCTGGCCGGCCGCGTGCTGCTGGTCGACGACCTGGCCGATTCCGGCGTGACGCTGCGTGCCGTGGTCGACCGGCTGCGCGGCATGCCTTCGATCAGCGAGCTGCGCTCGGCCGTGATCTGGGTGAAGGGCGTGTCGACCTACACGCCGGACTACTTCGTCGAGCTGCTGCCCACCAGCCCGTGGATCCACCAGCCCTTCGAGGAGTACGACAACCTCCGCCCCGAGGGCCTGTCGAAGAAGTACGCGATCTGACACGCGCCCCAAAGAAAAAGGCCAGTGCATCTGCACTGGCCTTCTTATCATCTGGTGCCCAGGAAGGGACTCGAACCCCCACGGTGTTACCCGCTAGTACCTGAAACTAGTGCGTCTACCAATTCCGCCACCTGGGCATTTCAGGAAGTCTTGGACTATATCATCAAAACGAACCAACACACCAGCCCCCCCGCGATCGGCGCCGAACTGATGGCCGAGATCGAGGGCACCGTGCAGGGCCACCGCGACGGTCACGGCTTCGTGATCCGCGAGGATCGCCAGCCCGACATCTATCTCTCCCAGCAGGAGATGCGCGCGGTGCTGCACCGCGACCGCGTGCGCGTGCGCATCGTCCGCTTCGACCGCAAGGGCCGCCCCGAAGGCCGCGTGCTCGAGATCCTCGAGCGCCGCAAGTCGCCCATCATCGGGCGCCTGCTGCACGAGAGCGGCATCTGGCTCGTGGCGCCGGAGGACAAGCGCTACGGCCAGGACATCATGGTCCCGAAGAACGCGATCGCCAACGCGACCGCGGGCCAGGTGGTCGCCATCGAGCTGACCGAACCGCCGTCGATGTACTCGCAGCCCGTCGGCCGCGTGACCGAGGTGCTCGGCGAGATCGACGACCCCGGCATGGAGATCGAGATCGCGGTGCGCAAGTACGAGGTGCCGCACCGCTTCTCGCCCGAGACGCTGGCGCAGGCGGCCGGGCTGCCGGAGAAGATCCGGCCGGCCGACCGCAGGCACCGCATCGACCTGACCGACGTGCCGCTGGTCACCATCGACGGCGAGGACGCGCGCGACTTCGACGATGCGGTGTACTGCGAGCCGGCGAAGATCGGCCGCGTCAAGGCGCCCAACGCGTGGCGCCTGGTGGTGGCCATCGCCGACGTGTCGCACTACGTCAAGCCCGGCGAGCCGCTCGACGAGGATGCCTACGAGCGCGCCACCTCGGTCTACTTCCCGCGCCGCGTGATCCCGATGCTGCCGGAGAAGCTCAGCAACGGGCTGTGCTCGCTGAACCCGAACGAGGACCGCCTTGCGATGGTGTGCGACATGATCGTCGACGCCCATGGCGAGGTGCACGCCTACCAGTTCTTCCCGGCGGTGATCTGCTCGCACGCGCGCTTCACCTACACCGAGGTGGCGGCCATCCTGGCGAACACGCGGGGCCCGGAAGCGGCGCGCCGCGCCGAGCTGGTGCCGCACCTGCTGCACCTGCACGAGGTCTACCGCGCGCTGCTGAAGCAGCGCACGCAGCGTGGCGCGATGGACTTCGAGACCACCGAGACGCAGATCGTCTGCGACGAGAACGGCCGGATCGAGAAGATCGTGCCGCGCACCCGCAACGACGCGCACCGGCTGATCGAGGAGGCGATGCTCGCGGCCAACGTCTGTTCGGCCGACTTCATCGCGCGCGCCAAGCACCCGGCGCTGTACCGCGTGCACGAGGGGCCGACGCCGGAGAAGCGCACGCTGCTGCAGAACTACCTGAAGGCGCTCGGGCTCGGCCTGTCGATCAGCGAGGACCCGCACCCGAAGGAGTACCAGGCCATCGCGGCGGCCACCAAGGACCGGCCCGACGCGCTGCAGATCCACACCATGCTGCTGCGCTCGATGCAGCAGGCCATCTACACCGGCACCAACGCCGGCCACTTCGGCCTGGCCTACGAGGCCTACACGCACTTCACCAGCCCGATCCGCCGCTACCCCGACCTGCTGGTGCACCGCGTGATCAAGGCGCTGCTGACCGGCCGGCGCTACCACCTGCTCGGCGGCACGGTCGAGGAGGCGCCGAAGCACCGCCAGGGCGGCAAGCCGGTGCCGCGCCACGCGAGCGACGAACTCGAGCAATGGGAGGCGGCCGGCGCGCACTGCAGCGCCAACGAGCGCCGCGCCGACGAGGCCTCGCGCGACGTCGAGGCCTGGCTCAAGTGCCGCTACATGCGCGAGCACCTGGGCGAAGAGTACGCCGGCACGGTCAGCGCGGTGACGGGGTTCGGCCTGTTCGTGACGCTCGATGCGCTCTACGTCGAGGGCCTGGTGCACATCACCGAGCTGGGTGGCGAGTACTACCGCTTCGACGAGGCGCGCCAGGAACTGCGCGGCGAGCGCAGCGGCATCCGCTACGCCGTCGGCGCGCGGGTGCGTGTGCAGGTCATGCGGGTCGACCTGGACGGCCGGAAGATCGACTTCCGCATGGTGCGCGACAACGAGGACGATGCCGCGCGACTGCGCGCGCGCCGCGAGCGCGGGCTCGACAAGAGCGAGGCCGAGGGCGGCGAACTGGCTGCCGTGCGGGGTGCCGACCGGGCGGCGAAGAAGGCCGCCAAGTCGAGCCGCGGCGGCAAGGGCGCGGCACACCCGGTGCGGGCCGCGAAGAACGCGGCGCGCAAGTCCGGCAAGCGCTAGCGCCCGCCCGCCCCGGCCAGCGCCTCGACCAGCTCGGCGGCTCGCAGCAGCGGCCGCGGCGTCGTCTCGGCGGCGCGGCCGTGCTGCCAGACCGCCTGGCAGGCGGCGCGCCAGGCGCGCTCGAACGGGTCGCCCTCGCCGCGCTGCGCCCAGTGGCCGCCGAGCCAGCCGGCCAGCACGTCACCCGTGCCGGCGGTCGCGAGCGCGGCGTTGCCGCTGGCGTTGATGGCCGGCGGACGACCGGGCGCGGCAATGACGCTGCCCGATCCCTTGAGCACGACGACCGCCTGCAGTCGATCGGCCAGC
Organism: Piscinibacter defluvii; assembly: GCF_004011805.1. Classification (GTDB taxonomy): domain Bacteria; phylum Pseudomonadota; class Gammaproteobacteria; order Burkholderiales; family Burkholderiaceae_C; genus Piscinibacter; species Piscinibacter defluvii. Next base: position 33,033 of record NZ_ML137198.1, on the reverse strand, counting down.
GCCTGCGCCGCGGCAAGGCGATCGGCCTGCACCGGCGCCGCGCCGTCAAGGCCGAGCAGGCGTGCCGCCTCGAGTGGATGCGGCGTCAGCACGCTGGCTGCGCCACGTCGCGCCCGCATGCGCAGCACGTCCTGCAGTGCCGTGTCCGCGGCGACGGCGTTCAGCGCATCGGCATCGAGCAGCAGCCGCGCGGCGTGGCTCAGCAGGGCCGGCAGCGCGGCACGGATCACATCGCCGCCGCCGCAGCCGGCCACCACGGTGGTCGAGGCCAGCGTCGCCGGTGTCTGGCGGGCAGACCAGTCGTGCCGCAGCATCAGCTCCGGCCGCAGCAGATCGAGCGGAGCCGCGTCGGGGTCGAGCAGTTCCACGAACACCCGCCCGGCACCGGCCGCATGCGCCGCCCGGCCGGCCAGCAGCGCCGCGCCGGCCATGCCCCGCGCACCGCCGACCACCGCCACGTCACCAAAGCTGCCCTTGTGCTGGGCGTGGCGGCGCGGCGCCGGGGCGTCGGCGCCGCCGATCAGCGTTGCGGTCGACTCGATGGCGGACCATCCGCCTCCGAGTTCGTCCAGCCACACCTGCCCCGCCAGGTCGCGGCCCTGGCCGGTGAACAGCCCGGGCTTGAGCGTCAGCAGCGTCAACGTGTGCGCGGCCCGCACGCAGTCGGCACCCAGCGGCTGGCCGGTGTCCGGGTGCAGGCCCGAGGGCAGGTCGACAGCCAGCACCCGGCAGGGCAGGCCGTTCAGCGCCCGGATGGCCTCGGCCACCGCGCCCGTCGGTGCGCGGCTCGCCCCGAGGCCGAGCAGCGCGTCGATGACGAGATCCGCGGCGCCCAGCAGCGTCGGCTGCGGCGGGTCGATCACCACGCCGCCGGCACGGGCGCGCGCGAGCGCGTCGCGTGCATCGTCGGTGGCCGGCGCTCCCGCGAGCAGCACCTCGGTCCGCTTGCCCAGGCGTTGCAGTTCGAGCGCGGCTTCCAGGCCGTCGCCGCCGTTGTTGCCGGCCCCGGCCCAGACGCGGATCACCCGGGCGTGCGGCGCGAGCGCCAGCGCGAGCTGCGCCACCGCCGCGCCGGCACGGCGCATCAGCGTGTGCGGCGGCACGCTGTGCAGCGCCTGCGCCTCGAGCGTGCGGGTCGCGGCGAGGCCGTGCAGCGGCCGCTGCGGGCCGCAGGTCGCGATGCGTTGCATGCGCGCGATTGTGCGCGTCAGCGCCAGCGCGCGAGGCTGAGCCGCGTCAGGTCGACCGCGGCCGGCCGCCCGGCGAGGCGGTCGGCCAGCACACGTGCCGAGCCGCAGGCCAGCGCCCAGCCGCTGCTGCCGTGGCCGAGGTTCAGCCAGACGCCGGGCAGGCCGCTCTCGCCCAGCAGCGGCGGGCCGTCAGGCAGCATCGGGCGAGCGCCCTTCCAGCGCTGCACCTGGCTCATGTGGGCCGCGCCCGGGTACCAGTCGTGCAGCACCTTGTAGAGCGTCTCCAGCGGCGCCGGGTTCATGTGTTCGGCCGCGCCGCCGACCTCGGCACTGCCGGCCACGCGGATGCGGTTGCCGATGCGGCTGATGGCCACCTTGTAGCGCTCGTCCATCAGCGCGGCGCGCGGGCCGTGGTCCGGGTGGCCGTGGTGCTGGCGCAGCGGCGCGGTGATCGAGTAGCCGTACACCGGCTGCAGCGGCAGCCGCAGCCCGGCGCGGCGCAGCAGCGGGGCGGCGCCGAGCGCGGCGCAGACCACCACGGCGTCGAAGTGGTCGTCGGTGTCGCCGGCGGACATCGGGCGCGTCGCGTCGAACAGGTCGTCGGCCTGCGACAGCCGGGTGCTCTCGCCGACCACGACGCTGTGCTGCACGACGCGCGGGCGCTCGCCGGGCTCGATGCGGTCGACATGGCTGTGGAACACGAAGTTCACGCCGGCGCGCTGCGCCTCGTTGCGCAGCAGGTGCGCGAACTGGCGGCAGTTGCCCACCTCGGCATCGGCCAGGTGCACGCCGGCCTGCAGCGGCGTCTCGGGGTTCAGGTCGGGTTCGATCTCGCGGCAGCGCGCCGCGTCGACCAGGTGGAAGCGCACGCCGGCCTCGGCCAGCGTCTTCAGCGCGGGGCGCGCCAGCTTCAGGTCCTGCGGCGTGCGCAGCAGCACCAGGTAGCCGTCGTGGCGCTCGTACTCCAGCTTGAGGCGGGCGACGAGCTCGTGCAGGCGCGCCCGGCTGTACTGCGCCAGCGCCTGCATCGCCAGGCGGTTGGCCTGCCAGGTGCCCGGTTCGCAGGCGCGCCACCAGCGCCACAGCCAGCGCAGCGTGGCCGGATCCAGCGTCGGATGCAGCCGCACCGGGCCGTGACGCGAGAACAGCGAGCGCAGTGCCTTGCCGCGCATGCCCGGCGCCGCCCAGGGCGCGACATACCCCGGTGCGACCACGCCGGCATTGGCGAAGCTGGCCTCGGCCGCGACGCTGCCGCGGCGTTCGAACACCGTCACCTGGTGTCCGTCGGCGGCCAGTTCGTACGCGGTGGTGACGCCGACGATGCCGGCGCCGATGACGGCGACGTGCATGCTCAATGCACCACGTGCGCCAGCGCGCGCTCGATCGCCAGCGCGCGCTCGATCGCCAGCGCGGCGTCGAGCACGGTGTCGTCGTGCAGCGCGCCATGCCAGACCATCAGGCCGACCGGCCACTCGCCCGGCGCGTGGCAGGGCAGCGAGACGGCGCAGCCGTCCAGCAGGTTGACCACCGACGGGTTGCGCAGCAGCCGGGCGTTGGTGGCGAAGAAGGCCTCGTCGCTGGCCACCAGCGGGGCGATCGGCGGCGCGACGATCGGCACCGTCGGGCTCAGCAGCGCGTCGACGTCGGCGATGGCGGCCTCGGTGCGGGCGATCCAGTCGCGCCGGGCGTGCAGCAGGTCGATGTAGTCGGCCGCGCTCATCGTCTCGCCGGCGCGGATGCGCTGCGCGACACGCGGGTCGTAGTCGGCGCCGCGGCGCGCGAGCAACGCGCGGTGCCAGGCCCAGCTCTCGGCCGCGGCGAGCGTGCCGCGCGCGTTCAGCGCGGGGATGTCGGCCAGCGAGGGCAGGGCGCGCTCGACGATCTGCGCCCCGGCATCGCGCAGCGCCCGAACGGCGCGCTCGAACGCGGTGGCCACGGCCGGCTCGAGCGCGTCGAGCATCACCGTCGTGGGCAGCGCGAAGCGCAGCGCCGCGATCGGCCGGCGGGCCAGTGCCACGCGGCGTTGCGCGAGGATCTCGTGCAGCAGCACCGCATCGCGCACCGACAGCGTGATGGCGCAGACGGTGTCCAGCGAGGTCGAGAGCGGAATCGCCCCTTCGGCGGGGGTGAGCCGCGCGGTGTTCTTGAAGCCGACCAGGCCCTGAAGCGCGGCCGGGATGCGGATCGAGCCGCCGGTGTCCGAGCCGAGCGCCGCCCAGGCGGCGCCAGCGGCCACCGAGACTGCTCCGCCGGAGGTCGAGCCGCCGGGGATGCGCGGCGTCGCGTCCAGCGCCCGCGTGGCGACGTTCGCCGGCGTGCCGTGGTGCGGGTTGATGCCCACGCCCGAGAAGGCGAACTCGGTCATGTTGGTGCGCCCGATGAAGGCCGCACCGGCCGCGCGCAGGCGCGCCACGGCGGGGCAGTCGGCGGCGGCCGGCGGCGCGTCGGCCAGTGCGCGGCTGGCCGCGGCGGTGGTCTCGTCGGCGATGTCGAACAAGTCCTTGATGCTGACGGCCAGGCCGCGCAGCGGCGAGTCGGGCGCGGCGGCAGCGCACTCGGCGCGGGCCTGGTCGAAGCGCGTCGCGACGAAGGCGTTGCGGCAGGCCTCGGAGCTTGCCGCGGCGATGCCGAGTTCGAGCCGCTGCGCCGCGCTGATGGGTGCTGCACGTGCCGCGCACAGGTCTTCACGCGGGGCCGGTGATATACTCATTCGGTTTACCTGGGCGGTGGTGCTCGTCACCGCGCAGCCTGGGTGGACGAAATCGCGAAGCCGGCCGCTGCAAGGTGTCGTGTGATCCGTGAGCCACGTCGACAGACGTGACGGGAATCACGATTCGGGCCGGATTCTAGAACCAACCTTCGGAGTCGACATGACGATCAGCATGCGTGAGATGCTGGAAGCCGGTGTGCATTTTGGCCACCAGACGCGCTTCTGGAACCCCAAGATGGCCCCCTACATCTACGGCCATCGCAACAAGATCCACATCATCAACCTCGAGAAGACGCAGCCGCTCTTCAACGAGGCGATGAAGTTCATCCGCCAGCTCTCGGCCAAGCGCGGCACCATCCTGATGATCGGCACCAAGCGCCAGGCGCGCGACGTGATCAACCAGGAAGCGCACCGCTGCGGCATGCCCTTCGTCGACCAGCGCTGGCTCGGCGGCATGCTGACCAACTTCAAGACGGTCAAGGGCTCGCTGAAGAAGCTCAAGGACATGCAGGCCCAGGTCGAGGCCGGCAACGAGAACCGCACCAAGAAGGAAGCGCTGCTGTTCCAGCGCGAGCTGGCCAAGCTCGAGAAGGACATCGGCGGCATCCAGGACATGAACGCGCTGCCCGACGCGCTGTTCGTCATCGACGTCGGTTACCACAAGATCGCCATCTCCGAGGCCAAGAAGCTCGGCATCCCGGTGGTCGGCGTGGTCGACACGAACCATTCACCCGAGGACATCGACTACGTGATCCCCGGCAACGACGACTCGTCCAAGGCCGTCGCGCTGTACGCGCGCGCCGTGGCCGACGCGGTGCTCGAGGGCAAGGCCAACGCGACGGCCGACGTCGTCACCGCCGCCGGCGGCGAGGGCGACGAGTTCGTCGAGGTCGAGGAATCGGCCTGAGGTCCCCGGCGCCCCTCCGACTCGCCGCGCGCGACACGGAGTCGACAAAGGGGCTGTGACAGCCCCTTTTTCCTTGCATGAATCCCGCGCCGCGGCCGCCGTGCCGCGGCGCCAGCCTCACGGAGAACACGAGATGCCCGCTATCACCGCCAGCATGGTCGCCGAACTGCGCGCCAAGACCGACGCCCCGATGATGGAGTGCAAGAAGGCGCTGACCGAGGCCGACGGCGACCTGGGCCGCGCCGAGGAGATCCTGCGCGTCAAGCTCGGCAACAAGGCCGGCAAGGCCGCTGCCCGCATCACCGCCGAGGGCGTGGTCGCCGCGGTGGTCGATGGCACGACCGGCGCGCTGGTCGAGATCAACTGCGAGACCGACTTCGTCTCGAAGAACGACTCGTTCCTGGCCTTCGCCAAGGCCGCGGCCGAACTGGTCGCCAAGAGCAACCCGGCCGACGTGGCCGCGCTGTCGGCGCTGCCCTACAGCCAGGACGGCTTCGGCCCGACGCTGGAAGACGTGCGCAAGGGCCTGATCGGCAAGATCGGCGAGAACATGTCGATCCGCCGCTTCAAGCGCTATGCCGGCGGCGGCGCGCTGGCGCACTACCTGCACGGCACGCGCATCGGCGTGATGGTCGAGTACGCCGGCGATGGCGTGGCAGCCAAGGACGTGGCGATGCACGTCGCGGCCATGAAGCCGGCCGCGCTGTCCTCGGCCGACGTGCCGGCCGAGCTGGTCGACAAGGAGCGCAAGATCGCCACCGAGAAGGCGGCCGAGAGCGGCAAGCCGGCCGAGATCGTCGCCAAGATGGTCGAGGGCTCGGTGCAGAAGTTCCTGAAGGAAGTCAGCCTGCTCGACCAGGTGTTCGTCAAGGCGGCCGACGGCAAGCAGACCGTCGGCGCGATGCTCAAGGGCGCCAAGACCGAGGTGAAGGGTTTCACCCTGTACGTGGTCGGCGAGGGCATCGAGAAGAAGGCCGACGACTTCGCGGCGGAAGTGGCGGCGCAGGTGGCCGCGGCCAAGGGCGCCTGAGGCCGCGCTGGCCGGGGTGACGAACGTCCCCCGGCCGTTAGACTTGCGAGCCACCCGACCCACGCCGTCCGAGGACCCCACCGCATGCCCGCTTACAAGCGCATCCTGCTGAAACTTTCCGGCGAAGCCCTGATGGGCGAGGATGCCTACGGCATCAACCGCGCCACCATCGTGCGCATGGTGCGCGAGGTGCAGGAGGTCACGCAGCTCGGATGCGAGGTGGCGGTGGTGATCGGCGGCGGCAACATCTTCCGCGGCGTGGCCGGCGGCTCGGTCGGCATGGACCGGGCGACCGCCGACTACATGGGCATGCTCGCCACCGTGATGAACGCGCTGGCGCTGGCCGACACGATGCGCCAGGAGGGCATGACGGCGCGCGTGATGAGCGCCATCGCCATCGAGCAGGTGGTCGAGCCCTACGTGCGCCCGAAGGCGCTGCAGTACCTCGAGGAAGGCAAGGTCGTCGTGTTCGCCGCCGGCACCGGCAACCCCTTCTTCACCACCGACACCGCGGCCGCGCTGCGCGGCGCGGAGATCGGCGCGCAGATCGTGCTCAAGGCGACCAAGGTCGACGGCGTCTACACCGCCGACCCGAAGAAGGACCCGAGCGCGACGCGCTACTCGCAGATCACCTTCGACGAGGCGATCGTGAAGAACCTGCAGGTGATGGACGCCACCGCGTTTGCGCTGTGCCGCGACCAGAAGCTGCCGATCAAGGTGTTCTCGATCAACAAGCCCGGTTCGCTCAAGCGCGTGGTGCAGGGCGAGGACGAGGGCACGCTGGTGCACGTCTGAGGGTGTAGACGAACGGAGCCTGACATGACTGTTGCCGACATCCGCAAGACCGCCGAGGCCAAGATGGCCAAGACGATCGAGTCGTTCAAGCACGAGCTGGTGAAGATCCGCACCGGTCGCGCCCACCCGGGCATCCTCGACCAGGTGCACGTCGACTACTACGGCTCGATGGTGCCGATCAGCCAGGTCGCCAACGTGACGCTGCTGGACGCGCGCACGATCAGCGTGCAGCCCTGGGAGAAGGGCATGGGCGCGAAGATCGAGAAGGCGATCCGCGAGTCGGACCTCGGGCTGAACCCCTCGGCGCAGGGCGACCTGCTGCGTGTGCCGATGCCCGCGCTGACCGAGGAGCGCCGCCGCGAGCTGACCAAGGTCGTGCGCCACGCCGGCGAGGAGGCGCGCATCGCGGCGCGCAACGTGCGGCGCGACGCCAACGAGCACCTGAAGAAGCTGCTCAAGGACAAGGAGATCGGCGAGGACGAGGAGCGCCGCTCGCTCGAGCAGCTGCAGCGCCTGACCGACGGGACGATCGCCGAGATCGACCGGCTGGTCACCTCCAAGGAAGGCGAGATCATGGCGGTCTGAGGCCGCCGAACTCCCGCGCCAACCGAATCTCCCGTCGTGTCCTCCCCGGCCGCCATTCCGCGCCACGTCGCCATCGTGATGGATGGCAATGGCCGCTGGGCCAAGCGGCGCTTCCTGCCGCGTGTGTTCGGCCACAAGGCCGGGGTCGACGCGCTGGTGCGCACCGTGCTCGCCTGTGCCGACCGCGGCATCGAGCACCTGACCGTGTTCGCCTTCTCTTCGGAGAACTGGAAGCGCCCGGCCGAGGAGGTCTCGTTCCTGATGGGCCTGGTGCTGGTGGCGGTCGAGAAGTACCTCGCCAAGCTCGCCTCGCACGGCGTGCGCATCCGCATGATCGGCGACCGCGAGCAGCTCACCGACAAGCTGCGCGAGGCCTGCGACCGCGCCGAGGCCTCCACCGCGAGCAACACGCGCATCACGCTGTGGGTGGCGTTCGCCTACGGCGGCCGCTGGGACGTGGTGCAGGCCTGCCGCCAGGCGATGCGCGACGGCATCGACCCGGACAAGCTCGACGAAGCCACGCTGAACCGCTACATGGCGCTCGGCCAGGCCCCCGACCCCGACCTGCTGATCCGCACCGGCGGCGAGCTGCGCATCAGCAACTTCCTGCTCTGGCAGGCGGCCTACTCGGAGCTCGTGTTCACCGAGTGCCTGTGGCCGGACTTCGGCGAGGCCGAGCTCGACGCCGCGATCGCCGATTTCGCCGGCCGCGACAGGCGCTTCGGACTCGTCAAGCACACGCCGCTGCCGGCCACCGGAACCTGAGCCGCTTCCCCGATGCTCAAGCAGCGCGTGATCACGGCCCTCGTGCTGCTGGCCTTCCTGCTGCCGGCGCTGTTCGCGTCGGTGGCCTGGCCGTTCGCGGTGCTGACGCTGCTCCTGATCGGCGCGGCGGGCTGGGAATGGGGCCGGCTGAACGGTGCCGGCGCGGGCGCGATCGCCCTCGGCGTGCTGCTCGCGCTGGCCGGTGCCGCGGCCCTGTGGGCCGGTTGGGAGCGCCAGCCGCCGGCCATCGTGTGGAGGCTGGCCATGCTGGTGTGGGTGCTGGGCGGTGCCTGGATGCTGCGCGCCGGCCCGGCCGGGTGGCCCGCGCTCGCGGCGCCGCTGCGCTGGGGGCTCGGCGTGCTGCTGCTGTGGACCGCCTGGCTGGCGCTGGCGCATGCGCGGGTGCTCGGCATCAACTTCATCCTGTCGGTGTTCTGCCTGGTCTGGATGGCCGACGTCGCGGCCTATTTCGGCGGGCGGGCCTTCGGCCGGCGCAAGCTCGCCCCGGCCATCAGCCCGGGCAAGAGCTGGGAGGGCGTCTGGAGCGGCATGCTCGGCGTGCTGGTGCTGGCGCATGTGTGGCACGGGCTGGACGGCCGCGGCGCCTTCGATTCGGCCAGCCTGTACACGCGCCTGTTCGAGCGCCTGGGGCTGCTGCCGACGCTGCTGGCCCTCGTGTTCCTGGCGGCGATGAGCGTGGTCGGGGACCTGTTCGAGTCGCTGGTCAAGCGCAGCGTCGGCGCCAAGGACAGCAGCCAGCTGCTGCCCGGCCACGGCGGCGTGCTCGACCGCGTCGACGCGCTGCTGCCGGTATTCCCGATCGCGCTCGCGCTGGTGTCCTTGTGAGGTGTCGCTGATGCTCACCCGCCGCCCCCTGCAGGTCTGCATCCTCGGTTCGACCGGCTCGATCGGCACGAACACGCTGGACGTGATCACGCGCCACCCGGGCCGCTTCGAGGTGTTCGCGCTGACCGGCGCGAGCCGCGTCGACGACCTCGCCGCGCAATGCCTGCGCTGGAAGCCGCGTTACGCCGCGCTGCCCGATGCGCCGCGCGCGCGTGCCCTGCGCGAGCGGCTCGGCGCCGAAGGCGTGCGCACCGAGGTGCTGTCGGGGCCGGCGGCGCTGGCCGAGCTGGCGGCGCACCCGGAGGTGGATGCGGTGATGGCCGCGATCGTCGGCGCGGCGGGCCTCGAGTCCTGCCTCGCCGCGGCGCGTGCCGGCAAGCGGCTGCTGCTGGCCAACAAGGAGGCCATCGTCGTCGGCGGCGCGCTCTTCATGGACGCGGTGCGCGAGGGCGGCGCCGCGCTGCTGCCGATCGACAGCGAGCACTCGGCGATCTTCCAGTGCCTGCCCGAGGACCGCAGCGCCTGGCCGCAGCGCATCGACCACATCCTGCTCACCTCCTCCGGCGGTCCGTTCCGCACCCGCGACCCGGCCACGCTCGCCGCGGTGACGCCGGAGATGGCCGTGGCCCACCCGAACTTCGTGATGGGCCGCAAGATCTCGGTCGACTCGGCCACGATGATGAACAAGGCGCTCGAGGTGATCGAGGCCAAGTGGCTGTTCGACCTGCAGCCCGAGCAGGTGCGCGTGCTGATCCACCCGCAGCAGATCATCCACTCGATGGTGGTGTGCCGCGACAACTCGGTGCTGGCGCAGCTCGGCACGCCGGACATGCGGGTGCCGATCGCCTACGGGCTCTCGTTCCCCGAGCGCATCGAGTCCGGCGCCGCGGCGCTCGACTTCACCGCGCTGGCCGGACTCGGCTTCGAGGCGCCGGACGAGGCGCGCTACCCCGGCCTGCCGCTGGCCTGGGCCGCGCTGCGCTCGCGCCCGGGCAGCACCGCGGTGCTGAACGCGGCCAACGAGGTGGCGGTGTCCGCCTTCCTGGCCGGAACCATCCGCTTCGACCAGATTCACACGGTGAACGCGCGCACGATGGAGGCGGTGGAGCCCGAGCCCGGGTCGGTCGCCTCGCTCGAGGGCCTGCTCGAGCTCGACGCACGCACCCGCGCGGACGCGCAGCAGTTCGTCAAGGAGCTCCGCCGATGATCACCGTCGCCGCGTTCATCCTCACCCTCGGGGTGCTGATCGTCATCCACGAGTACGGCCACTACCGCGTGGCGGTGGCCTGCGGCGTGAAGGTGTTGCGCTTCTCGGTCGGCTTCGGCCGCGTGCTGTGGCGCCGCCAGGCCACGCCCGACAGCACCGAGTTCGTGATCTCGATGCTGCCGCTGGGCGGCTACGTGCGCATGCTCGACGAGCGCGAGGCGCCGGTCGACCGCCACGAACTGGGCCGCGCCTTCAACCGCAAGCCGCTGTGGCAGCGCACCGCGATCGTCGCCGCGGGCCCGCTGGCCAACCTGCTGCTGGCGGTGCTGCTCTATGCGGCGGCCAACTGGATCGGCGTCGACGAGCCGAAGGCCCTGATGGGCCCGCCGGCCGCCGGCAGCCTGGCCGAGCGAGCCGGGCAGAGGAGCGGCGACCTGGCCGTCGCCTGGTCGGCCGACGGCCAGCACTGGAGCGACCTGGCGTCGCTGCACGACCTGCGCTGGCAGGTCACGCAGTCGGTGCTCGACGGCCGGCCGCTGCACCTGCTGCTGACCGACGCGCAGGGTCACGGGCAGCGTCGCATCATGCTCGAGCTCGACACGCTCGGCGCACGCGAGGTGGATGCCGCGCTGATGCGCCGCATCGGCCTGGGCGCGGCCTTCAGCGAGCCGGTGCTCGGCGAGGTCAAGCCGGGCGGCCCGGCGGCGCGGGCCGGGCTGCGCGCGGGTGACCGCGTGCTGTCCATCGACGGCGAGCCGATCTCCGACGCGACGCGCATCCGCGACCTGATCCGTGCCGCCGGTGCCGACGGCAAGGCCGACGAGATGAGCTGGCGCGTCGAGCGCGGCGGGCAGACGGTGAGCGTGACGCTGGTGCCGGCGGTGGTCGCCGAGGGCGCGCAGACGGTCGGCCGTGCCGAGCTCTACCCGGGCCAGCCGCCGCAGATGGTCAAGGTGCGCTACGGTCTGCTCGACGGTGTGTCACGGGCCGTGACACGCACCTGGGAGATGTCGACGCTGACGCTGACGATGCTGGGCAAGATGATCATCGGCGAAGCCTCGCTGAAGAACCTCAGCGGCCCGCTGACGATCGCCGACTACGCCGGGCAGTCTGTGCAGCTCGGTCTGGCCTACTACCTCGGCTTCCTGGCCGTGGTCAGCGTGAGCCTCGGGGTGCTGAACCTGCTGCCGCTGCCGATGCTCGACGGTGGGCACCTCATGTATTATCTCTTCGAGGGTGTGACGGGGCGGCCGGTGTCCGACTTGTGGCTCGAGCGGCTGCAGCGTGGCGGGGTGGCCATCATGTTGATGATGATGTCCCTGGCGCTCTACAACGACGTGGCCCGCCTGCTGGGCCTGCACTGATCCCCCGATTCACCGCATGCCGCCTTCGTCCCGCGCGACCGACTTCCGACCCACGCTCCTCTCCCTCGCGCTCGCGGCCGCGCTGCAGGCCGGGTCCGCGTGGGCCGTCGAGCCGTTCACGCTGAAGGACATCCGCGTCGAGGGCCTGCAGCGCACCGACGCGGGCACCGTGTTCGCGTCGCTGCCCTTCCGCATCGGCGACCTCTACAACGACGAGAAGGGCTCCGCCGCGCTGCGCGCGCTGTTCGCCACCGGCCTGTTCAAGGACGTGCGCATCGAGATCGACGACGGTGTCGTCATCGTGATCGTCGAGGAGCGCCCGGTCATCGCGGCGATCGACTTCGCCGGGCTGAAGGAGTTCGACAAGGACACGCTGGTCAAGTCGCTGAAGGATTTCGGCATCGGCGAGGGACTGCCCTTCGACAAGGCGCTGGCCGACCGCGCCGAGCAGGAACTCAAGCGCCAGTACCTGACGCGCAGCCTGTACGGCGCCGAGGTGGTGACCACCGTCACGCCGCTGGAGCGCAACCGCGTCAACGTGACCTTCACGATCACCGAGGGCGCGGCGGCCAAGATCAGCGAGATCCGCATCGTCGGCAACAAGGCCTTCTCCGAGGGCACGCTCAAGGGCCTGTTCGACCTGAACGACGGTGGCTGGCTGAACTGGTACACCAAGGCCGACCGCTACTCGCGCACCAAGCTCAATGCCGACCTGGAGACGCTGCGCGCCTACTACCTGAACCGCGGCTACCTCGAGTTCAATGTCGATTCGACCCAGGTCGCGATCTCGCCGGACAAGCAGGACATCACCGTCACCATCAACATCACCGAGGGCCAGCCCTACACGGTGACGGCGGTGCGGCTCGAGGGCGATTACCTCGGCAAGGAGGAGGACTTCAAGACCCTGGTCAAGATCAAGCCCGGCGAACCCTACCGCGCCGAGCAGGTCACCGAGACGACCAAGGCCTTCTCCGACCGCTTCGGCACCTTCGGCTACGCGTTCGCGCGCATCGACGCCCGGCCCGACATCGACCGCGCCACCGGGCGCGTGGCGCTGACCCTGTTCGCCGACCCGGCGCGGCGCGTCTACGTGCGCCGCATCGGCGTGGCCGGCAACACGCGCACGCGTGACGAGGTGGTGCGACGCGAGTTCCGCCAGTTCGAATCGTCCTGGTACGACGGCAGCAAGATCAAGCTCTCGCGTGACCGGGTCGACCGGCTCGGCTACTTCAGCGAGGTGAGCGTCGACACCACCGAGGTGCCGGGCACGCCCGACCAGGTCGACCTGACCGTCTCGATCAAGGAGAAGCCCACCGGCAACCTGCTGCTCGGTGCGGGCTTCTCGTCGGCCGACAAGCTCTCGCTGACCGCCTCGATCAAGCAGGAGAACGTGTTCGGCTCGGGCAACTACCTCGGCCTGGAGGTCAACACCAGCAAGAGCAGCCGCACCCTGGTGCTCAGCACGGTGGACCCGTACTTCACGATCGACGGCATCTCGCGCGCGATCGACCTCTACTACCGCACCACCAAGCCGATCAACAGCCAGGGCGAGCAGTACCAGCTGGTGACGCCGGGTGCCGCGATCCGCTTTGGCGTGCCGTTCTCCGAGTACGACACGGTGTTCTTCGGCATCGGCGCCGAGCGCACCGAGATCAAGGGCGGCAACGCGATGCCGAACAACCTGTACCTGTACAGGAAGAACTTCGGCGACGTCAGCCACACCTTCCCGCTCACCGTCGGCTGGACACGCGACCAGCGCGACTCGGCGCTGGTGCCCAACGACGGCAGCTACAAGCGCGTCAACGTCGACTGGGGCTTTGCCGGCGACACGCGCTACGTGCGCACCAACCTGCAGTACCAGCACTACTGGCCGTTCGCGCGCCAGTTCACCTTCGCGATCAACGGCGAGCTCGGCTACGGCCGAGGCCTGGGCGGCCGGCCGTACCCGGTGTTCAAGAACTTCTACGGCGGCGGCCTGGGCACGGTGCGTGCGTTCGACCAGGGCTCGCTCGGCCCGGCCGACGTCACCGGTGCTTACATCGGCGGCAACCGGCGACTCAACCTGAACAGCGAGTTGTACGTTCCCGTACCAGGGGCCGGCAACGACCGCACGTTGCGCATCTTCGGCTACGTGGACGCCGGCAACGTCTGGGGCGAGCAGGAGCGTTTGACGCTGGATTCGCTGCGCGCCTCGGCCGGCATCGGCCTGAGCTGGATCTCGCCGGTGGGCCCGCTGAAGCTCAGCTACGGCACGCCGATCCGCAAGGAGCCGAACGATAGAATCCAGCGACTTCAATTCCAGATCGGGACCGCGTTTTGATGAATACCTCCCTGAAGTCGGCGATGGCCGCCGTGCTGTTTGCCGCCGCACTGGGTGCGCAGGCCCAGGAACTGAAGATCGGTTACGTGAACGCCGACCGGGTGCTGCGCGATGCGGCGCCGGCCAAGGCGGCCCAGGCCAAGCTCGAGGCCGAGTTCGGCAAGCGCGAGAAGGAGATCGCCGAACTCGCCAACCGGCTCAAGGCCGCCGGCGAGAAGCTCGACAAGGACGCGCCGACACTCTCCGAGGCCGAGCGCACGCGCCGCCAGCGCGACCTGGTCGAGCAGGACCGCGAGTTCCAGCGCAAGCGCCGCGAGTTCCAGGAAGACCTGACGCAGCGCAAGAACGAGGAGCTGGCCTCCGTCGTCGAGCGCGCCAACAAGGTGATGAAGCAGATCTTCGACACCGAGAAGTACGACCTGATCATCCAGGAGGCCGTGTTCGCCGGCCCCCGGGTCGACATCACCGACAAGGTCATCAAGGCGCTGAACGGGCAGACCCCCGCGGCGAAGTGATGCATGCCGCCGCTGGACGTCGCTCTGCGTGACATCGCCGGGCAGCTCGGCGGCGAACTGGTCGGCGACGGCGCGCTGCGCATCCACCGCATCGGCCCGCTCGAAGGCGCCGACGCCCACACGCTCTCCTTCCTCGCCAATCCGCGCTACGCGCCGCAGCTGCAGGCCACGCAGGCCGGCTGCGTGATCGTCGGTCCGGCGATGCGCGACGCCGCCGTCGCGCGCGGCGCGGCGATCGTCACGCCCGACCCCTACCACTACTTCGCCCGGCTCACGCAGTGGTGGGCGGCACGCGCGCGTCCGCCGGTGGCGGCGGGCGTGCACCCGATGGCCTGGGTCGACCCGAGCGCGGTGATCGCGCCGGACGCCTCGATCGGCCCGTTCTGCTTCGTCGGCGCGGGCGCGCGGGTCGGCGCCGGCACGCGGCTCGCACCGCGCGTGACGCTGATGGACGGCTGCTCGATCGGCGCGCGCGGCATCGTGCACAGCGGCGCGGTGATCGGCGCCGACGGCTTCGGCTTCGCGCCGGTGCGCGAGGGCGACGGGCTGCGCTACGAGAAGATCGAGCAGCTCGGCGGCGTGCGCATCGGCGACGACGTCGAGATCGGCGCCAACGCCTGTGTCGACCGCGGCGCGCTCGAGGACACGGTGATCGAGGACGGCGTCAAGCTCGACAACATGGTGCAGATCGCCCACAACGTGCGCGTCGGCCGTCACACGGCGTTCGCCGGCAGCTCGGGCGCGGCCGGCAGCGCGGTGATCGGCGCCTACTGCACGATCGGCGGCGCGGCGGTCATCCTCGGCCACCTGACGCTGGCCGACCACGTTCACATCTCGGCGGCCTCGGTGGTGATGCGCTCGATCCGCCAGCCCGGCACCTACAGCGGCGTGTTTCCCATCGACGACAATGCGGCCTGGGAGAAGAATGCCGCCACGCTGCGGCAGCTCCATTCGCTGCGCGAGCGCATCCGCGCGCTCGAGAAGAACGTGAGACAACAACCATGAGCACCACCGGGCTGGACATCCACCAGATCTTCCACAAGCTGCCGCACCGCTACCCCTTCCTGATGGTCGACCGCGTGCTGCTGCTCGAGAAGGGCCAGCGCATCCGCGCGCTGAAGAACGTCAGCGTCAACGAACCCTTCTTCACTGGCCACTTCCCGCACCGGCCGGTGATGCCCGGCGTGATGATGCTCGAGGCGCTGGCGCAGGCCGCCGCCATCCTCGCGTTCGAGACGCTCGGCCAGGAACCCGACAAGAACACCGTCTACTACTTCGCCGGCGTCGACAACGCGCGCTTCAAGCGCCCGGTCGAGCCGGGCGACCAGCTCATCCTCGAGGCCACGCTCGGCCGCAACAAGGCCGGCATCTTCAAGTTCCAGGTGCGTGCGCTGGTCGACGAGGAGGTGGCCGTCGAGGCGGACATCACCTGCGCGATGCGCAACGTCGGCTGAGGTCCAGCGCACGATGGCCAGCATCCACCCCAGCGCGGTCGTCGACCCGGCCGCCGAGCTCGGCGAGAACGTCACCATCGGCCCCTACGCCGTCGTGAACGCCGGCGTGCGCATCGGCGAGGGCACGAGCATCGGCGCGCACGCCGTGATCGACGGCCGCACGACGATCGGACGCGACAACCGCATCTTCCCGTTCGCCGCCATCGGCGGCATGCCGCAGGACAAGAAGTACCGCGGCGAGCCCACCGAGCTGATCATCGGCGACGGCAACACGATCCGCGAGTACTGCACGCTGAACACCGGCACCGTGCAGGACGGCGGTGTCACCCGCATCGGCGACGACAACTGGATCATGGCCTACGTGCACATCGCGCACGATTGCCAGCTCGGCAGCCACATCATCATCGCCAACGCCACGCAGCTCGGCGGCCACGTGCACCTGGCCGACTGGGTGTTCCTCGGCGGGCTGTCGGGCGTGCACCAGTTCGTGCGCGTCGGCGCGCACGCGATGACCGGCTTCCAGACGCGCCTGTCGCAGGACCTGCCGCCCTTCGTCACCGCCGCCGGCAACCCGGCCGAGGCGCAGGGCATCAACGCCGAGGGCCTGAAGCGGCGCGGCTACACCGCCGAGCGCATCGCCCAGGTCAAGGCGATGCACAAGTCGCTCTACCGCAAGGGCCTGACGCTGGCCGCCGGCATCGCCGAGATCGCCGCGATGAAGGGCCAGTCGCCCGAGACGGATGCCGACGTCGACCTGATGCTCGGCTTCCTGGGCGACGCCAGCCGCGGCATCGTCCGCTAGGTCGCGGAGCATGGCGCCGCGTTTCGGCATGGTGGCCGGCGAGGCCTCCGGCGACCTGCTCGCCGGGCTGCTGCTGGGCGGCCTGCGCCAGCGCTGGCCCGAGCTGCAGGCCTTCGGCATCGGCGGGCCGGCGATGGCCCGGCACGGCTTCGAGGCCTGGTGGCCGCACGACAAGCTGGCGGTGCGCGGCTATGTCGAGGTGCTGAGCCACTACCGCGAGCTGCTGGGCATCCGCAACCAGCTCGGCGAGCGCCTGCTGAAGGAGCGGCCCGACGTCTTCATCGGCGTGGACGCGCCCGACTTCAACCTCGAGCTCGAGACGCGCCTGAAGGCCACCGGCGTGAAGACGGTGCACTTCGTCAGTCCGTCGATCTGGGCCTGGCGCGGCAAGCGCATCGAGAAGATCCGCAAGGCGGCCGACGAGGTGCTGTGCATCTTCCCGTTCGAGCCGCCGATCTACGCCAAGCAGGGCATCCCGGCCACCTACGTGGGGCACCCGCTGGCCGACACCATCCCGCTCGAGGTGCCGCGCGCCGCGGCGCGGGCGGCGCTCGGGCTGGCCGAGGGCGACACCGTGGTGGCCTTGCTGCCGGGCAGCCGGCGCTCGGAGATCCAGTACATCGCGCCGCGCCTGTTCGACGCCGCCGCACAAATGCAGGCGCTGCGGCCCGGGCTGCGCTACCTGCTGCCGGTGGTGCCGGGGCTGCGCCACCTGGTCGAGCCGCTGCGCAAGCTGCACGCCGAGCAGGTGGCCGTCGAGCTGCTGGACGGCCGCTCGCACGAACTGCTGGCCGCCTGCGACGTGACGCTCGTGGCCAGCGGCACCGCCACGCTCGAGGCCGCGCTGTTCAAGCGCCCGATGGTGATCTGCTACGCGATGCACGCGCTGTCGTGGCAGATGATGAAGCGCATGAAGTACCAGCCCTGGGTCGGCCTGCCCAACATCCTGCTGCGCGACTTCGCGGTGCCCGAGCTGATCCAGGGCGACGCCACGCCCGAGCGCCTGGCGCATGCCGCGCTCGCCTGGCTGGACGACGCACCGCGCTGCGCGGCGCTGCACTCGCGCTTCGAGGCGCTGCACCGGGAACTGCGCTGCGACACCGCGCGCACCGCCACCGATGCCATCGAGAAGCTCCTCGCGCGTTGAGCAGCTCGGCCTGCGCTTCGACGCGCCGGGCCTGCTGGCCGGCGTGGACGAGGCCGGCCGCGGGCCGCTGGCCGGGCCGGTGGTCGCCGCCGCGGTGATCCTCGACGAGCTGAACCCGATCAAGGGCCTGGCCGATTCCAAGCAGCTCACCGCCTTGCGCCGCGAGACGCTGTTCGACGAGATCCGCGCCCGGGCGCTGTGCTGCAGCATCGCCGAGGCGAGCGTGGACGAGATCGACCGGCTCAACATCCTGCAGGCCACGCTGCTGGCGATGCGCCGGGCGGTCGAGGGCCTGCGCCTGAAGCCGGGCAAGGTGCTGGTGGACGGCAACCGCATCCCGGTGCTGAAGGTGCCGGCCGAGGCGATCGTCAAGGGCGACGCCAAGGTGCCGGCGATCTCGGCCGCCTCCATCCTCGCCAAGGTGCACCGCGACCGCCTGTGCGCGGCGCTGCACGAGCAGCACCCGCAGTACGGCTTCGACGGCCACAAGGGTTATCCGACGCCCGAGCACCTGGCGGCACTGCGCACGCACGGCGCCTGCCCGCAGCACCGGCGCTCGTTCGCGCCGGTGCGCGAGGTGCTGGAATCGCGTTCATGAGCGTGGCGCCGAAGGCGATCAGTTCGCGCGACAACCCGCTGCTGGTGCGCCTGCGCAAGCTCGTTGCCGACCCGGGCGGCTACCGCAAGGCGGGTGTGCTGTGGATCGAGGGCGAGCACCTGTGCGAGGCCTTCGTCGCCAAGGGCGGCGTGCCGGCGCAGGCGATCCTCACCGAAGCCGGCTGGCAGCGCCCGGGGCTGCGCACGCTGGCCGAGTGCGCCTCTGCCGTGGCGCTGCTGCCGCCGGCGCTGATGGCGGGGCTGAGCACGCTCGAATCGCCGGCGCCGCTGGGCTTCGTCGTCGACTGGCCGGGCAGCCCGGCACCCGATCCGCAGGCGCCCAGCGTGGTGCTCGACCGGCTGCAGGACGCCGGCAACGTGGGCGCCATCCTGCGCAGCGCGGCGGCCTTCGGCTTCGCCCAGGTGCTGGCGCTCAAGGGCACCGCGGCGCTCTGGTCGTCCAAGGTGCTGCGCGCCGGCATGGGCGCGCACTTCGGGCTGCGCCTGGTCGAGGGCCTGGAGCCCGGCGCACTCGGGGCGCTGCAGTTGCCGCTGATGGCGACCAGCTCGCACGGCGCGACGGCGATCGACGCGACACGCCTGCCCTGGCCTTGCGCCTGGGTCTTCGGCCACGAGGGGCAGGGCGTGTCGGACGAGGTTCGTGGACATTGCGCGCTCGAACTGGGAATCCCGCAACCCGGGGGGGAGGAGTCGCTGAACGTCGCCGCCGCGGCGGCGGTGTGCCTGTACGAGTCGAGCCGGCAGCGCCGCGGGCGTCCGTCGACCGGATGAGGCCGCGCTATCGGGCGCAAGACCTTCCTGCTAGATTGCCGCGTACCCGGATCAACCCGGGACACCAGGAGGGACCATGGCCAACATCTTCGGCACGACCAGCAACGACACCCTGAGCGGCACCAATGTCGACGACGTCTTCGCGACCGGGCTCGGCAGCGATTTCGTCAACGCCAGCGCAGGCAGCGACAGCTACAACTTCGGGTTCAAGAGCAGCACGTCGTACTGGAGGAACACCTTCAACGACTACGACTCGCTCGACTACCGCAATGCCTGGCAGAGCTACGGCTTCGCCAGCGCCACCGACCTGAAGATCGTGGTCGACCTGCAGCTCGGCACGATCCAGAAGCTCAACGCCGCCGGAACGCTGCTGCACACCGACACCGTGGTCGGGGTCGACGCGGTCTACGGAACGGCCGGCAACGACGTCATGCGCGGCCGCAACGCCTGGGACTTCGACGAGTTCCGCCCCTTTGGCGGCAACGACACGATCGACGGGCGCGGCGGCAACGACGCCGTCGTCTACTCCAATCACGCCGGCAACGGCGTCATCGTCAACCTGGCCGCCGGCACCGTGAACGCCGGCGCCGAGGGCGGCACCGACACGCTGCGCCAGATCGAGTTCATCACCGGCACCAACTTCGCCGACACCTTCAACGCCACCGGCTTCGGCGGCAGCAGCGTCAACAAGAACTCGTTCGGCGAGACCTACAACAGCTTCACGCCGCTGGCCGGCAACGACACCATCATCGGCAACGGCGCGACGATCCTGAACTACGGCAACTCGCTCGGCGGCGCGATCCAGGTCGACCTGTCGCTGCTGACCGCCCCGGGCGTCAGCGCAAACATCGTCACCGGCTTCACTGACGACCCGAACAGCACGGCCGGCATCACGCCCGGCACGCTGAGCGCCCGCGGCATCGCGCAGGTGCGCGGCGGGGCCTACAACGACACCCTGCTCGGCGGCGGCAGCGTCAACACCGACGGCGCACAGAACACCATCTCGGGCAACCGCAGCTTCGAGGGCTTCCGCGGCTTCGGCGGCAACGACCTGATCAACGGCCGCAGCGGCCTCGACCGCGCCGAGTACAACATCGGCAACTCGACCGAGGGCATCGTCGTCAACCTGGCCGCCGGCACGGTGACCGGCGATCCGTTCTTCGTCGGCACCGATACCTTGCGCGGCATCGAGTCGATCAACAGCTCCTTCCTCGACGACGTCTACAACGCGGTCGGCTACACGCTGTCCAACGCCGGCACGCCGTCGGTCAACAGCGGCGACGTGGTCGTGACGCTGCCGGCCGGCGCGACGCTCGCGTCGACCGCCTACAACGAGTTCCGCGCCTATGCCGGCACCGACACCGTGACCGGCAACGGCGCCACGCGGGTGACCTTCGCGCCCATCCACGTCGAGAACTTCACCGGCACCTCGGTGACGGCCACCTTCACCTCGGCGAGCGCCGGCAGCGCAAGCTACGGCGACACCGACGGCCACTACGGCTCGGTGCGGTTCACCGGCACCTTCTCCATCGTCGGCGGCACCGGCAACGACTCGGTGACCGGCGCCAGCGGCTTCCAGGACCTGCGCGGCTACTACGGCAACGACACCCTGAAGGGCGGCGCCGGCAACGACCTGCTGTTCGGCCATCGGGGCGGCCTCGGCACCGACCTGAACCTCAGCACCACCTTCACCGACAACGACAGCCTGGACGGCGGCACCGGCAACGACCTGCTGCGCGGCGACTTCGGCAACGACATCCTGCTCGGCGGCGCCGGCATCGACACCCTGGACGGCGGCACCGGCAACGACACGCTGACCGGCGGCACCGAGGCCGACCTGTTCGTGTTCAACAACAAGTCGGGGCGCGACACGCTGACGGACTTCGTCTCCGGCACCGACGACCTGCAGTTCGTGCAGTCGACACTCAAGGTCGGCGACGGCGACGCGCTGGTGGAAGGGGCGTTGACGCGGGCCGCGCCCGGCGGCTTCAGCGCCACCGCCGAACTGGTGGTCTTCACGACCAATGCCGCCAGCCTGACGGCCGCCGCCGCTGCCGCGACCATCGGCTCGGCCACCGCAGCCTATGCCGCTGGGCGGACCGCGCTGTTCGCGATCGACAACGGCACCAGCAGCGCGGTCTACCTGTTCACCTCGTCGGGTGCGGACGCGCTGGTCTCGGCCGGCGAGCTGACCCTGCTGGCCACCTTGACCGGGACGCCGTCGACCGCCGTCGGCGACTACGTGTTCACGGCCTGAGTCCCGCGCCACGCCCTCCGACCCGGGGGTGGCCTCCCGGGTCCGGGGCGTTGGCCGGGTCCCGTCGAGCCGGTACATTGCGGGCCACCGTCCACCCTGAGGCCGGCACGGTCCGGCCCGCGATGTCCCCATGGCCACGATCTACGGAACCAGCGGCAACGATTCCCTGACCAGCGGCACGTCGGGGGGTGACACGTTCATCACGTCCACCGGCAGCGACAGCGTGCGCGCCACGGCCGGCGCGGACACCTACCGCTTCGGCTACGCCGCGCCCTGGGCCGCGTGGGTGCGTGGCGGCAGCGATTTCGACACGATCGACTACCGCTTCGCCTGGCAGAGCTACGGGCTGGCCGGCAACACGCAGGTGAAGATCGTGGCCGACCTCGAGCTCGGCACCGTCCAGAAACTGGATGCCTCCGGCAACCTTCTGCACACCGACACGCTCAGCGGCGTCGACGCGGTGTGGGGCACGGTGGCGGCCGACCGCATCGCCGGCCGCGACGCCTGGGACTACGAGGAGTTCCGCGGCTTCGGCGGCAACGACACGCTCGACGGGCGTGGCGGGCTGGACGGGGTGAGCTACCTCGGCAGCACCGCGGTGCAGGTGGACCTGGCCGCGGGCACGGTGGCCTGGACGGGCGGCGGCACCGACACGCTGCTGCAGATCGAGGCGGTGACCGGCAGTAACGCGGCCGACCGGTTCGACGCCACCGGCTACGGGGCCGACAGCACCAACCGCAACTCCTTCGGCACGGCCTGGAACCTCTACAACCCGGCCGGCGGCAACGACACCATCGTCGGCAACGGCGCCACGATCCTGAACTACGGCGCCAGCCTGGGCGGCGCGATCGCCGTCAACCTGGCCCTGCAGACCGGGCCGGCCGTCAGTGCCGACATCGTCGTCAACTACGTTGACGATGCCGCGTCGAGCAGCGGCACCGCGCCCGGCACCCTGGCTGCCTCGGGCGTCGCCGAGGTGCGCGGCGGCAACTACAACGACACGCTGACCGGCGGCGGCCGGGTCAACACCTTCTGGAGCGGCACGACCGTGTCGGGCGACCAGAGCGTCGAGGCCTTCCGCGGCAACGGCGGCAACGACCAGATCAACGGCCGGACCGGCTACGACCGCGCCGAGTACCAGGGCGGCGTGCCGGCCATCGGCATCGAGGTGGACCTGGCCGCCGGCGTGGTGCAGGGCGACGTGGGCACCGGGCGCGACGTGCTGCGCGGCATCGAGGCGGTGGCCGGCACGCTGGCCGACGACGTCTACGATGCCAGCGGCTTCACGCTCTCCAGCGCGACCACGCGCTCGGCCAATTCGGGCGACCTGGTCCACGCACCGCAGATCGCCGGCGCGACCCTGCCGTCCTCCGCCTTCAACGAGTTCCTCGCCCTCGGCGGCGGCGATCTCGTGATCGGCAACGGCGCCACCCGCATCGGCTTCGACCTGCTGCCGGTGCTCGGCACCGAGCCGGTGGTCGAACTCGTGTTCGAGGCCGAAGGCGCCGGCAGCGGCAGCTTCGGCGGTTACCCCGGCGCGTACGGCCAGATCGAGTTCACCGGCGTGTTCGCGGTGACCGGCAGCGTCGGACGCGACAGCATTGCCGGCGCCGCGGGCCACCAGTGGCTGCAGGGTGGATTCGGCAACGACACGCTGGCTGGCGGCGACGCCAACGACGTGCTGTATGGCCACCTGGGCGGCGACCCGGCAATGCCGAACCCCGTTCCGAGCTCGACCGATGACGACTCGTTGGCCGGCGGTGCCGGCAACGACCTGCTGCGCGGCGACTTCGGCAACGACTCGATGGACGGCGGGACGGGCGCGGACACGATGTACGGCGGCATGGGCAACGACACGTACACGGTCGACGCGTCCGGCGACCTGGTCGTCGAGCTCGCCGGCGGCGGCATCGACCTCGTCGTCAGCAGCCGCGACTACACACTCGCCGCGAATGTCGAACAGCTGACGCTGGCGGGTTCGGTGGTGTTCGGCTACGGCAACACGGCGGCCAACGTCCTGACCGGCAACAACGCAGCCAACGGCCTGTACGGGCAGGGCGGCAACGACAGCCTGTTCGGGCTGGCCGGCAATGACGTGCTGGACGGCGGCACCGGCGCGGACACGATGGCGGGCGGCATCGGGAACGACGGTTACTACAGCGACAGCGTGTCGGACGTGATCGTCGAGACCGACTTCGCGTCGGACATCGACACCCTGTACAGCAGCGTCAGTCGCAGCCTGAGCGCGGGCGGGGTGAACCATGTCGAGAACCTCACGCTGACGGGCACGGTGGCGCTGCAGGCGATCGGCAATGCCGGGAGGAACGTTCTCGTGGGCAACAGCATCGGGAACACCCTCAGCGGCCTGGGCGGCGACGACACGCTCGACGGTGCCAGCGGCAACGACACCATGACCGGCGGCGCCGGCGACGACGTGTACCGCGTCGGTTCGGCCGCGGACGTCGTGATCGAGGCCTCCGCGGCGGACGGGGCACGCGACATCGTAGAGAGCCATGTCGCGTGGACGCTGGGCGATCACCTGGAGGAGTTGTGGCTGCAGGGCAGCGGCAACATCGCCGGCACCGGCAACGCGCTGAACAACACCCTGATCGGCAACGCCGGCTCGAACACGCTGGTGGGCGAGGCCGGCAACGACCGCCTGTTCGGCGGCGACGGCCTGGACGTGCTGACCGGCGGGCTGGGCGCCGATGCCTTCTTCATCAACTCCAAGGTCGGCAGCGACATCATCACCGATTTCTCGACCGCCCAGACCGAGCGGATCCTGTTCCGCATGGCGTCGATGCCGGTGGGCGACGCGGACGCCGTGGTCGAGGGCGCGGTGACCATCGCCGGGCCGGGCGGGTTCGGTCCTGGGGCCGAACTGGTGATCGTCAACAAGGCGCTGACGAACCTCAGCAGCACTGCGGCCGCCACCGCGATCGGCTCGGCCAGCAGCGCCTACGCCACCGGGCAGACCGCGCTGTTCGTGATCGAGACCGCCAGCAACTCGGCGGTGTTCCAGTTCACCTCGTCCGGCAACGACGCGCTGGTGTCCGCCAGCGAACTCACCCTGCTGGCCACGCTGACCGGCCAGACCAACCTGGCGGCGATCAACGTCGGCTTCTACCTGAACTGAGCCTCGGCGCGCCGGGGCTCAGTACATCAGCCGGTCCGGCCGCAGGTCGCGCAGGATGGTGGTGGCGATCTCCTCGATCGACTTGTGCGTCGAGGAGAGCCAGGCGATGCCCTCGCGGCGCATCATCGCCTCGGCCTCGCGCACCTCGTAGCGGCAGTTCTCGAGCGAGGCGTACTTGCTGGCCGGGCGGCGCTCGTGGCGGATCTGGGACAGACGGTCCGGGTCGATGGTCAGCCCGAAGCACTTCTTCTTGAACGGCGCCAGCGTGGAGGGAATGCGGCCGCGGTCGAAGTCCTCCGGAATCAGCGGGTAGTTCGCCGCCTTGATGCCGTGCTGCATCGCCAGGTACAGCGAGGTCGGTGTCTTGCCGCTGCGGCTCACGCCCACCAGGATCACGTCGGCCTCGGCCAGGTTCTTGGCCGACTGGCCGTCGTCGTGGGCGAGCGAGAAGTTGATCGCCTCGATGCGGTCGCTGTACTCCTGGCTCTTGGCCACGTCCGAGAAGCGCCCGACGCGGTGGTTCGACTTCATGCCGAACTCGGCCTCGAGCGGCTCGACGAAGGTGCCGAACATGTCCAGCACCATGCCGCGCGACTCGTTCTTCAGGATCGTCAGCACCTCGGTGTTGACGAGCGTGATGAAGACGATCGGCCGGCGGCCTTCGGACTCAGCCGCGTGGTTGATCTCGCGCACCACCTGGAAGGCCTTGTCGGGCGTGTCGATGAACGGCCGCCGCACATGCCGCGTGCTGACGGCGAACTGGTTCATGATCGAGTTGCCGAAGGTCTCGGCGGTGATGCCGGTGCCGTCGGAGACGAAGAACACGGTGCGGTTGGGCATGGGGACGGTTCCTGCGCGAGCGGCCTTGGGGGGCGATGATAGGGAACATCCCCCGTAGAATCCCGCCCCAAGACTTCCGCACCGCCGCAAGATGCACGCCAACACCCGCTCGACGCTGCCCGACGATGGCCGCTCGCGGGTGCGCCCGACCCTCGAGCCGCGCTCGGGTCGCTGCGGTGGCGACGTGGGAGCACCGGTTTCTCAACATCACGGAGCTTTCCCATGTCCAACCCTCGCCTGGCGACCGCCCTGGTCGTCCCCTTCGATGAACTGAGGATGACCGACGTCGAGGCGGTCGGCGGCAAGAACGCCTCCCTCGGCGAAATGATCAGCCAGCTGGCTGCCTCGGGCGTGCGCGTGCCCGGGGGCTTCGCCACCACGGCGCATGCCTTCCGCGAGTTCCTGCGCCACGAGGGCCTGGCCGGGCGCATCGCCGACCGGCTGGCCACGCTGAACACCGACGATGTGCGCGCGCTGGCCGAGGCCGGCACGCAGATCCGCCACTGGATCGAATCGACGCCGTTCCCGCCGGCGCTCGAGGCCGCCATCCGCGGCGAGTTCGCGAAGCTGACCGAGGGCAACCCGGGCGCCTCGTTCGCGGTGCGCTCGTCGGCCACCGCCGAAGACCTGCCCGACGCGTCGTTCGCGGGCCAGCAGGAGACCTTCCTGAACGTGGTTGGCATCGACGAGGTGCTGGCCAAAATGAAGGAGGTGTTCGCCAGCCTCTACAACGACCGTGCGATCAGCTACCGCGTGCACAAGGGCTTCGCGCACGGCGACGTGGCGCTGTCGGCCGGCGTGCAGCGCATGGTGCGCTCGGACCTCGGCGCGGCCGGCGTGATGTTCACCATCGACACCGAAAGCGGCTTCCCCGACGTGGTGTTCGTCACCTCGAGCTACGGCCTCGGCGAGACGGTGGTGCAGGGCGCCGTGAATCCGGACGAGTTCTACGTGCACAAGCCGGCGCTGAAGGCCGGCAAGCTGCCCATCATCCGCCGCAACCTCGGCTCCAAGCTGATCAAGATGGAGTTCGCCTCGCCCGAGGAGAAGGCGAAGACCGGGCGCCTGGTGCGCACCGTCGACACCGCGCCCGAACTGCGGAATCGCTACTCGCTGACCGATGCCGACGTGGCCGAGCTGGCGCGCTACGCGCTGATCATCGAGCAGCACTACGGCCGCCCGATGGACATCGAGTGGGGCAAGGACGGCGGCGACGGCAAGCTCTACATCCTGCAGGCGCGGCCCGAGACGGTGAAGAGCCAGGCGGCCGGCCAGACCGAGCAGCGCTACAAGCTCAAGGGCGCCAAGAGCACCGTGCTGGCCGAGGGCCGCGCGATCGGCCAGAAGATCGGCACCGGCCGCGTGCGCATCGTGCACAGCCTGGCCGACATGGACCAGGTGCAGGCCGGCGACGTGCTCGTCACCGACATGACCGATCCGAACTGGGAGCCGGTGATGAAGCGTGCCAGCGCGATCGTCACCAACCGCGGCGGGCGCACCTGCCACGCGGCCATCATCGCGCGCGAGCTCGGCATCCCGGCGGTGGTCGGCTGCGGCGACGCCACCGAGACGCTGAAGGACGGCGCGCTCGTCACCGTGGCCTGCTCCGAGGGCGACACCGGCTACATCTACGACGGCCTGCTCGAGACCGAGGTCAGCGAGACGCAGCGCGGCGAGCTGCCGTACTGCCCGGTGAAGATCATGATGAACGTCGGCAACCCGCAGCTGGCGTTCGACTTCGCGCAGATGCCGAACTCGGGCGTGGGCCTCGCGCGGCTCGAGTTCATCATCAACAACAACATCGGCGTGCACCCGAAGGCGATCCTCGACTACCCGAACGTCGATGCCGACCTGAAGAAGGCCGTCGAGTCGGTGGCACGCGGGCACGCCTCGCCGCGCGCCTTCTACGTCGACAAGCTGGCCGAGGGCATCGCGACCATCGCCGCGGCCTTCTGGCCCAAGCCGGTGATCGTGCGGCTGTCGGACTTCAAGAGCAACGAGTACAAGAAGCTGATCGGCGGCTCGCGCTACGAGCCCGAGGAAGAGAACCCGATGCTCGGCTTCCGCGGCGCGTCGCGCTACGTCAGCGAGAGCTTCGGCGAGGCCTTCGCGATGGAGTGCGAGGCGCTGCTGCGCGTGCGGCGAGACATGGGGCTGACCAACGTCGAGGTGATGGTGCCGTTCGTGCGCACGCTGGGCCAGGCCGAGCGCGTCGTGGGCATGCTCGCCGAACGCGGCCTGAAGCGCGGCCAGGAAGGGCTGCGCGTCATCATGATGTGCGAGGTGCCGAGCAACGCCATCCTGGCCGAGCAGTTTCTCGAGCACTTCGACGGCATGTCGATCGGCTCGAACGACCTGACGCAACTCACGCTCGGTTTGGACCGCGACTCGGGCCTCGAGCTGCTGGCGCGCGACTTCGACGAGCGTGACCCGGCGGTGAAGGCGATGATCTCGCGCGCCATTGCCGCCTGCCGCGCGACCGGCAAGTACGTCGGCATCTGCGGCCAGGGGCCGAGCGACCACCCGGACTTCGCCGACTGGCTGGCCCAGGAAGGCATCGTCTCGATCTCGCTCAACCCCGACACGGTGGTCGAGACCTGGCAGCGCCTGGCCGCGGCGAAGTGATCGGCTAGACCAGGCCGTCGAAGGGCAGCACGTCGACCGCCTCGCCGGCGGCGACGTTGCCCTGGCCGTGGTGCAGCACGACGAGTCCGTTGGCCTCGCTCATGCTGCGCAGGATGCCCGAGCCCTGCGAGCCGGTGATCCTCACCTGCCAGGCGCCGTCCGGCCCGCGCGCGACGATGCCGCGCTGGTACTCGGTGCGGCCGGGCTTCTTGCGGATCGCCTCGGTGCTGGCGGCGCGCAGCATCGGCAGCGGCTCGACGGCGGCGCCGCTCATCGCCAGCAGCGCGTCGCGCACGAAGGCGTAGAAGGTCACCATCACCGCGACCGGGTTGCCGGGCAGGCCGAACAGGATCGCCGCCCGGTCTCCGGTGGCGATGCGCCCGATCGCCATCGGCCTCCCGGGCCGCATCGCGATCTTCCAGAACAGCACGTCGCCGAGCCGCTTCATCACCTGCTTGGTGTGGTCGGCCTCGCCGACACTCACGCCGCCGGAGGTGATCACCGCATCCGCGCTGGCCGCCGCGTCGCGGAAGGCCTGCTCGAGCGCGGCGGGTTCGTCGCGCACCACGCCCAGGTCGAGCAGCTCGACGCCCAGGCGCGTCAGCATCGCGTGGATCGTGTAGCGGTTGCTGTCGTAGGCGCAGCCCTCGGGCAGCGGCTCGCCGATCGAGCGCAGCTCGTCGCCGGTGGAGAAGAAGGCCACGCGCAGGCGGCGCCGCACCGGCACCTCGGCCAGGCCGAGCGAGGCGACCATACCGAGGTCGGCCGGGCGCAGCAGCCGGCCGGCCTTCAGTGCCGGCTCGCCGCGCGCCAGGTCCTCGCCGGCGAGGCGCCGGTTGTCGCCGGTGCGCACCACGCCCGCCGGCACGATCACGCGATCGCCCTCGAGGCGGCAGAACTCCTGCGGTACCACGGTGTCGAGCCCGGCCGGCATCACGGCGCCGGTCATGATGCGCAGGCACCGGCCCGCCGGCACCGCGCCGTCGAACTGCGCGCCGGCGAAGCCGGTACCGGCCACGCCGAACACCGAGTCGCCCGCGGCGGCCAGTTCGGCGCCGCGCAGCGCGTAGCCGTCCATCGCCGAGTTGTCGTGTGCCGGCACGTCGATGGGCGAGACGATGTCTTCGGCCAGCACGCGGCCGAGCGCACTGCGGATCGCCAGCTTCTCGACCGCCTGCACCCGCGGCACCAGCCGCGCGATGAACTCCTGTGCCTGCGCGACGGGCAGCGCGTTCGGGTCGTAGCCGCTGACGCAGGAGGCGATCTCGGCGAGGGACGGTTGGTCAGCCATGCGGGCGTTGCAGTTGCTGCAGGTCGTCGGGGGTGTTGGCGTTGAAGAAGGCCGCCTCGTCGTCGAACGGCACCTCGACGCAGCGGTGCTGGGCGGTCCAGCGGTCGATCTTGCGCTGGCCCGACTGCGTGAAGCGCACCAGGCTCTCGAGCAGGCCCGTGCTCAGCAGGCAGAACACCGGCTGCACCTGCGTCGAGCCGTCGCTGCCCCGCGTGGCGGCCATCGCGATCTCGGCGCCGGCGGCGTCGGCCGCCGCCGCGAGCCGCTCGACCAGGTCGAGCGGGAAGGCCGGCGTGTCGCAGGGCACGGTGACGAGCCAGGGCGTCTCGCAATGCTCCAGCCCGGCCAGGAAGCCGGCCAGCGGGCCGGGGTAGTCGGGCAGCGCGTCGGGCCACACCGGCACGCCGAAGGACTCGTAGGCCCCGAGGTTGCGGTTGGCATTGATCATCGCGTGGCCGACCTGCGGGGCGAGCCGCATCAGCGCGTGCAGCGCGAGCGGCAGGCCGAGGTGGTTCTGCAGGCCCTTGTCGACCCCGCCCATGCGGCTTCCGCGGCCGCCGGCGAGCACCAGGCCGGTGATGTCGTCCGTGGGAATCATCCGCCGATGTAGTGCATCTCGACGCGGCGCTGGCCCGAGCCGGACTCGGCCGCCTGCTGCCCGCGCAGTTCGGAGTAGCGATCGCCGCGGCCCTGCCAGATGTCGGCCATCGCGGTGGCGATCTGTGCATCGTCCCAGCCGCCGCGCAGCAGCGCGCGCAGGTCGTGGCCGCGCTCGGCGAACAGGCACAGGAACAGCTTGCCCTCGGTGGACAGGCGCGCCCGGTTGCAGTCGCGGCAGAAGGCCTGGGTGACGCTGGAGATCACGCCCACCTCGCCGGCACCGTCGGCATAACGCCAGCGTTGCGCGGTCTCGCCCACCGCGTTCGGCTCGAGCGGCTCGAGCGGGAAGGCGGCCTGCAGGCGCTGCACCACCTCGGCCGAGGGCAGCACCTCGTCCATGCGCCAGCCGTTGGTGGCGCCGACGTCCATGTACTCGATGAAGCGCAGCACCACCTGGCCGTCGAACTGCTCGCGAAAGAAGCGCGCCATCGGCACGATCTCGTGGTCGTTGGTGCCGCGCTTGACGACCATGTTGACCTTGATCGGCCCGAGGCCGACGCGGCGCGCCTCGTCGATGCCCTCGAGCACCTCGGCCACCGGGAAGTCGACGTCGTTCATGCGCCGGAAGATGGTGTCGTCCAGGGCGTCCAGGCTGACCGTGACGCGCTGCAGGCCGGCGGCCTTGAGCGCCGCCGCCTTGCGCGCCAGCAGCGAGCCGTTGGTCGTGAGCGTCAGGTCGAGCGCCCGGCCGTCGGGCGTGCGCAGCGCGGACAGCATGCCGATCAGCGTCTCGAGGTTCTTGCGCAACAGCGGCTCGCCGCCGGTCAGGCGCAGCTTCTCGACGCCGTGCGCCACGAACAGGCGCGCCAGCCGCGTGATCTCCTCGAAGCTCAGCAGCGAGGCATGCGGCAGGAAGGCGTAGTTCTTGTCGAACACCTCCTTGGGCATGCAGTAGCTGCAGCGGAAGTTGCAGCGGTCGGTGACCGAGATGCGCAGGTCGTGCAGCGGCCGCCCGAGGCGGTCCGCCAGCAGGCCGGTCGGCGCCGTGAGCCGGCTCGGCACGGCCGGCACCGCCGCGGCATAGCGGTGGTCGGCCAGCGGAATGATCTTCTCGCCCATGTCGGGATTGTGCCTGCGCCGCCCGGCCGCGGCCGCGACCCCGGCGCGCGTGCGGGCAAGCTCTCGGGGAAACGCCGGGCTGCCCCCGACTTCCTTGACCCCGCGGTGCTCAGAACGTGGTGCGGAAATGCTCCGCGTCGTTCACCGTGGGGCGCGGCGGGCTCTCGACGCCCGGCACGGGCACGGCTTGCGGCGTGGTCGGCAGCACGGCCGGGTTGGCGGCCGGTATCGCGGCCGAGCCGTTCAGCGGCTCGGCGCGGCGCGCACCGGTGAAGCGCTTGGTCCAGTAGGCGAGGCGCATGTCCTCGATGCGCACCTCGCCGCCGGCGCGCGGCGAGTGGATGAACTTGTGGTCCCCGATGTAGATGCCGACATGCGAGAACGTGCGCTTGAGCGTGTTGAAGAACACCAGGTCGCCGGGCCTGAGCTCGTCGCGCTTCACGCCGACCAGCCCCGGAGCCTTGGCCTGCTCGTCGACGCGGCGCGGCAGCACGAGGCCCAGGCTGCGCTCGAAGATGTGGCGCGTGAAGCCGCTGCAGTCGAAGCCGTCCTCGGCCGTGCTGCCGCCGCGGCGGTAGCGCACGCCGAGGAAGTTCATCGCCGCGAGCACCATGTCCGAGGCCTTGTCGCGCACCTGCTGCACGAGGCCACCGTCCGGCGAGCCGGACTGCGGTGCATCGAGCAGGCCCTTCTCGGCGAGCATCCGCGTGATGGCGTCGCCTTCCGGTGCGGCCCAGGCCGGCGCACCGGCCAGGCCCAGGGCCACGGCGAGCGGGGCGAGGCGGCGCAGGGTGGGGGCGGCAGGCATGGGCCGGCAGCTTACGCGCCGGCGGCGACCCGCGTCAACCCGAAAAGTCCTGTTCTGGCAGGCACTTGCATCGATTTGTCAAGGTTTCCCATGGCCTGCGCTATCGTCGCTCCATCGACCAGGAGACGAACCATGTTCAAGGCCTTGCTGCTGGAGAAAGGCGAGGGCGGCGTGCAGGCCGCGGTGCGCGCCGTCGACGACACCGGGCTGCCCGAGGGCGACGTGCTGCTTCGGATCGCGCACTCGACGCTCAACTACAAGGACGCGCTGGCCATCACCAACCGCGGCCCGGTGGTGCGCGCCTGGCCCATGGTGCCGGGGATCGACGGCGCCGGCACGGTGCTGGAGAGCACGCACCCGGCCTGGAAGCCGGGCGACGTGGCGGTGCTCAACGGCTGGGGCGTGGGCGAGACCCGCTGGGGCTGCCTCGCCGAGCGTGCGCGGGTCCGTGGCGACTGGCTGGTGCCGCTGCCGGCCGCCTTCACGACGCGGCAGGCGATGGCGATCGGCACGGCCGGCTACACCGCGATGCTGTGCGTGCTGGCGCTCGAGCGCCATGGCGTGGTGCCGGGCGATGGCGAGGTGCTGGTCACCGGCGCGACCGGCGGGGTGGGCAGCGTCGCGGTGGCCTTGCTGTCCAAGCTCGGCCACCGCGTCGTCGCCGCCACCGGCAAGACGGGCGAGGGCGACTACCTGCAGCGGCTCGGCGCGCAGGGCGTGATCGACCGCGCCGAACTCGCCGCGCCCGGCAAGCCGCTGCAGAAGGAGCGCTGGGCCGCGGTGGTGGATGCGGTGGGCAGCCACACGCTCGTCAACGCCTGCGCGCAGACGCGCTACGGCGGCGTCGTCGCGGCCTGCGGTCTGGCCGGCGGCGGCGACTTCCCCGGCACGGTGATGCCTTTCATCCTGCGCGGCGTGACGCTGGCCGGGGTCGACAGCGTCTACGCGCCGCCGCAGCGTCGCCGCGAGGCCTGGGGGCGCCTGGCGCGCGACCTGGAACCGGCGCTGCTCGAGACGATCGCCGCCGACATCGGCCTCGACGAGGTGGTGGCGCAGGCCGCGCATTTGATGGAGGGCAAGCTGCGCGGCCGCGTGGTGGTGACCATCGGCTGACGTCAGTGGCCCGTCAGCGCGGCCGCATGAAATCCGCGCCGGATCGATCACATCAGCAGGAGACAGCAGCATGGGCCGGTACGCCGACTTCCACCAGCGTTCGATCACCGACCGCGACGGCTTCTGGGCCGAACAGGCCCGCCTGATCGACTGGCAGCAACGGCGATGTCCCGCTCGCTGTTGAACCGTGACCGGTGACGGCTCCTCGGTGGACATGC
>NZ_ML137197.1:384771-385769 GCF_004011805.1 Piscinibacter defluvii | reverse complement strand
CGGGCACTCAGGACTTCGGGACGCGCTGCGCGCAGCCCGGCGTGGTCAAGTGTGTCGGTTTCGACGATGTCGGCGACTTCAATATCGGCAGCGGCGGCAGTGCCGGTGCCTATGGCCAGAACTCGGGCATCTACGCGCCCTGGGGGACCACCGACTACACGCGTGCCACGCGTGACACCAGCGCCAAGGCCTCGGGCAACAGTTCATTGAAGTTCACGATTCCGGCCAACTCCGGCTCCGATTCGTCAGGCTCGTATTTCACGAACTTCTCGACCGACCTTTCGGTGCAGTTCGGTGAGAACTCGGAGTTCTTCGTGCAATGGCGCCAGCGCTTCAGCCCGGAGTTCATCAACACCAAGTTCGAAGGGGGGGGCGGCTGGAAGCAGATCATCATCGGCACCGGTGACACGCCGGGCGGTACACCCCAGTCGTCCTGCTCGTCGCTCGAGACGGTGGTGCAGAACACCTATCACCGCGGCTTCGCGCAGATGTACAACTCGTGCTCGGGTTCGACTTCGCACGGGCCGTACGACGGGTTTGAGGAACGGTTCGGGGCGTATGACTTCAAGCTGCAGAACGGGCGCCCATCGCCCTACTGTCTGTACTCACAAGGCAGCACCAACTCGTACTTCACGTCGGGCAACTGCTTCGGCTACTACGCCAACGAGTGGATGACCTTCCAGGTCCGCATCAAGACCGGGCCGCGGGTCGGCGACGAGTTCACCAACAGCTACGTGACGCTGTGGATTGCGCGTGAGGGCAAGCCTTCGGAGCAGGTCATCACCTGGGGGCCGTACAACCTGACCGCTGGCCCCGCGTCGGAGAACCAGAAGTACGGCAAGGTCTGGTTGTTGCCGTACAACACCGGCAAGAGCGCGTCGACGACCAACCCTGTCTCGTACACCTGGTACGACGAACTGATCATCTCGCGCACCAAGATCGCCGACCCGACCTTTACCGGTGCTCCGGCACCTGCACCCGCACCAGCACCAGCACCG
>NZ_ML137197.1:0-384761 GCF_004011805.1 Piscinibacter defluvii | reverse complement strand
GCGCGTCGACGACCAACCCTGTCTCGTACACCTGGTACGACGAACTGATCATCTCGCGCAACCGGATCGCCGACCCCTGAAGATGACAGCCGCCGGAGCACTCCCGGCGAGACGGGGGTGCCGGTAAGTCGCGTTCATGTAGATGAGCCGGGCACTGCATGCTGGGTACTTGGGGCATCTCCGGCCGCCGACGGGAGCCGCGTAAAGTTGGCCCAACTCTGGGCTGTGCGGCGTTCGTCGTGGTCGGCTCGAAGGTCGCCCCAAAACCGGGGGGACGTGTATCGGAACTAGTGGCCGGTTCGTCGCGTACGATGCGACACGTCTTCTTGCTGCATGGCCCAGATGATCAACGGTTCCAATCGCTCGTCGGCTTCCGACGTTTGCGCCGCCGTCCCCGCTGTGCAGACGCCGGCGGCAGACGCTGTGGCGCCTTTACCGAACGGCCGGCACGACCTGGAGTTGCTGAGGGGGCAGGCAGCACAAGAGGTGCTCGCGGCCCCGGCCTTGCGGGCTCAATGGCTGGAACTGCACGCGCAGTGTCCCACTGCAACCGTTTTCCAGGCCCCAGGTTTCGTCTGCGCGTGGTACCAATCCTATGCCAGGGACTGGGAGCCCGTTCTCGTGTTGTCGCGTGGTGAGAGTGGTCGCTTGCGGGGGCTGTGGACACTCGCCCGAAGTGTCCGGTCCGGCATGCTGACGCACGCCGGTGCCCACCAGGCCGAGTACCACGGATGGCTGTCGCCGCCCGGTGAGGATGCTTGTTTCGTCGCCGCGGCTTGGCGAGCACTGTCCGCGGCCTTGCCGGTCGCGGAGTTGCGGTTTCGCTACCTCCCGGCGCGAAGCCTGCTCGAGGCATTGGATGCCGATCCATGGTTGCACGAGAGGCTGCGCTGGCGCGCCGTCGCCAGGCCGTTGATGCGCCTCGAAGCCAATGAGGTTCGCGCGTCGATGGCGAAGAAGAGCAACAAGAGCCGGCTCAATCGCCTGAAGCGCCTGGGAACGCTGGAGTTCAGGGCCGTCTGCGACGGGGCCGACCTCGACCGGGTGCTGCCGTCGCTGATGGCGTACTACGATTTCCGACAAGGTGCCATCAACCAGTCCTCGCCCTTTCGCGAGGACGACCGCAAGCGTCAGTTTCATGAGGCCCTGTTTGCCGCGGGGGCGCCTACTTGCCACGTGACGCTGACTTGCCTTGACGAGGTGCCGATCGCCGCGTTCTTCGGCGCCGTGTCGGGCCGCACGCTGCACCTGGGAATGCTGATCCATTCACCGATGCTGGCCGAGCACTCGCCAGGCAAGCTGCACCTGCTGCAATTGGCCGAGTGCCTGCTGCAAAGCGGTATCGACACGATTGACCTGACTCCGGGCGGCGACGCTTGGAAGGAACGGTTCGCCAATGCCCATGACGAGGTCTACGAGCTGAGCCTGTTCGCACGGCCTTTTCAGGCCTGGCGCCGGGATGTGCGGACATCGCTCGAATCGCTGCTGAAGTCGGCGCTCGTCCGAGTATCACTGCGCCCGGCGCAGCTGCGCTCAATGCTCGGGCGCCTGCGTCGGCTGCGCCCGTTGGAGCTGGTCCGCCGCCTTCGGCGCGAGGTCTCGGAGCGCCGCGAGCTACGAATTTACCGGATCGAGGCGGAACAAGCCAAAGCGCTGCGCCGCGACCCGAGGGTAGCTGTGAACGCGATTGACGAACTGGTGACCTTCGAGCCCGGCGAGCCATGGCAGACCCGTCAGGGTTTTCTAAGCGCTGCCCTAAGCCGAATCGAGTCCGGTGAGCGTGCCTACACGATCAGCGTCGACGGTCGGCTGGCGCATTCGGGTTGGTTGGTTGCTCGTCAGGAGTTGTCGAGGATGTCGGAGGTCGACCAGACGCTACGGCTGCCGGCGGACAGTGCAACGCTGTACGACTTCTACACCGATCCTGAGTGTCGCGGCCGCGGTCTGTACGGCACCACTATCGACCACATGTTGGTGGACGCCTTCGCCGACCCATCGCTGAAGTACGCCTATATCTGCGTGCTCGCCGACAACAAGCCCTCGCGCAAGGTAATCGAGCGGGCGGGCTTCCAGTATTTGGGTTCGTTCCATTGGCATCGTTGGCTGGGCCGCCAGCGCAAGTTCGCTGATCCCTGCTTTGCCTTACCCGCGGAGCAAGATGCGGCCACTTAAGCTTGCCTTACTCTTCGCCGCCAAATGGATGGGAGGCTTTGAGGTCGCCCGGAGGCTGACGCGCCGCCATCTTAAGATTCTGTGTTACCACGGCTTTGCTGTGGGCGACGAGGCGGTGTTCCGTCCCAAGCTCTTCATCACGCGGGAGGTCTTTGAGCGCCGGATGGCGTTCCTGCGGCGACAAGGCGTGCGCGTCCTGCCGCTCGACCAAGCGGTGAACGAGATGTACGAGGGCAGGCTGCCCGACAACTCGGTGTCGATCACCATCGACGATGGATTTCACTCGGTAGCTGGAGTGGCGGCACCCGTCCTGTCTCGCCACGGCTTTCCCTCCACGGTCTACGTGACCAGCTACTACGTCAAGCATGCGGTGCCCGTCTTCCGACTGGTCGTGCAGTACATGTTCTGGAAGACCGGTTGCCGCCGGATCAGCTTCGTCGGCTGCGACTGGCATCCCGATGGAGAGATCGACTTGAGCAACTCTTCGAGCCGCGAAAGGCTGGCAGAGCAATGTATTCGCCACGGCGAAGCGCTGGAGGATGAAGACCAGCGGATGCGCTTGTGCAAGCAGCTTGGCCAGTTACTGGACGTGCCGTTCCAGGGGATCGTCGAACAACGCATCCTGCATTTGATGACGCCCGAGGAGTTGCGAGGGCTGCGAGCTCATGCGATGGACGTTCAACTGCACACCCATAGGCACCGCTTTCCACTGGACAGCGAGGCCGGGGCCCGCCAGGAGATCGAGGACAACCGGCGCAGCCTTGCCGAGTGGCTGCCTAGCGCGCAGTTCGTGCATTTCTGCTACCCGAGCGGGATCTGGGATTCACGCCAGTGGCAATGCCTGGATGCCATGGGAGTCAAGTCGGCGACAACCTGCGTTCCGGGTCTGAACTCGGCCGCCACTCCACGGCATGCGCTCCATCGCTTTCTCGATGGTGACGATATCCATCCGCTGGAGTTCGAGGCAGCCGTGAGTGGCTTCTCTGACCTGATCATGCGGCGCATGTAGGCGGGGCGACTGGCGCGTCAGAGGAGAGGCTCGTCATCCAGCACAATCACGTCGCCAATCCATGAGGGTGTGAGGGGGCGCCTGCGCGCTGGGTCAGGCATGGTCGTCAGCGGGACGGGTGTCGGTAGATCACGTTCGATGACCCTGCCGCCGTCTCGCTGAGGTAGCCGAGTCCGCTGAGCATTGTCTTGACCTCCTCGGAGACCGACTCGATGACGATGGTCGGCCGCTCCGCCGCGATCAGCCGTTGCGCGCCGCGCAGCACCACGGCATCGTGACCCTCCGCATCGACCTTGATGACCCGCACGCGGCCCTGCAGCCCGAGCGCATCGATAGGGCAGGTCATTACCCGAAGGTCGGATGCCTTCTCGGTGAGAGCGGCGCCGTAGTAGTTTTTCAGGCCGGTGTCGAAGTCGGGGATGCTGATGCCCAGCAGGCGCGTCTCGTCGGAGGCGGCCATGTTGAGCAGCGTCACGTTTGCGTGCGCGAACTGCGCGGCATTGGCGGCCAGCAACTCGAAGGTCGCCGGCACCGGCTCGAAGGCCAGCACGCGGCCTTCTGCGCCGACGAGATCGGAGAAGCGCTTCGTGTAATGTCCGATGTTTGCGCCGACATCGATCGCCCAGTCTCCCGGCGCCAGCCACTGAGCGCAGCGCTCCCACTCGGGCTCGTTGGTGCGGAAGGCGTTACGCCGGATCTCGCGCTGGAAGTGGTGCCGCTTCAGCGCCTGCTGCCAGCCATGCGGTAGGTGGGCGGCGGTTCGCTTCGCGATGGTCGTCAGCATAGCGACGTGCTCCTCCTCAAGTTGGCGCCGGCAGATGAACACTTTGTGCAGTTCGGGCTACACGATGCCGGTCGGAGCACTATACAAGTGAACTGACGAACGCGATCCGTTGCGCCACCGATGTGA
Organism: Piscinibacter defluvii; assembly: GCF_004011805.1. Taxonomy (GTDB): domain Bacteria; phylum Pseudomonadota; class Gammaproteobacteria; order Burkholderiales; family Burkholderiaceae_C; genus Piscinibacter; species Piscinibacter defluvii. Next base: position 380,670 of record NZ_ML137197.1, on the reverse strand, counting down.
GCGTGTGGGAGCCCGACTGCCTGGCTTCCTCTCCTTTGAACGGTACTACCTGCTGGCGACGGTGGTGCGCAATACGAGCGGGCCCTGAGCAACTCAGGGGCCGGTCCACTGAGAGGCTCTGGAGGATCCGACCCAGGCCGGGTGATGGCCCTTGCCGGACTTGTCGGAGATGTCCGAAGGGGTGGGATTGAGGTTGAGATACCAGATGGAGGCGCTGCCCGCGGTGGAGCTCAGTGGTGTGGAGACCTCGGCCAGGATGTCGTTGATGGACAAGGCGGAGGTATAGAGCTGGATGCCGCGCAGCAGCCCGCTGAGGCGCTCGTTGCCGATGCTCCAGGGCGCGTCGCCAAAGGTCAACGCAGCGTTCGATGGCACGGGCGAACCGTAGCTTCGGTCCACGGGGACGCGGATGACTTTGGTGGTGTCGGGCAGGTCCCAGTAGAACTCGTGCATCTTGAAGCTGCCGTCGTCCCAGACGCGCAGCGCCTGGGTGCGCCAGACGTCGTAGCCGAGTTGCGTGGAGTTGCCGTTGACATCGGCGACATAGTCGCCGCCCTGGACGGACAACTCCCACTTGTGCGTGGAGGTGGTGGAACCACCGCCATCGGGGTAGGGATGCGCGCCGTAGTAGTCGCGGCCGGTGAAGGGGCCATCGGGACCCCAGAAGAATGTGGTGTAGTAACCGAGCTGATGGCGCAGCTTGACGCGCCAGATGTAGGTGGCCGGGTACATGGGCAGCAGATTGCTGCCAGTGAAGCGGAAGCGGATATCGGCGCCAGTGTCGCCGTTGGAGGGGAAATTCAGCGCCGTGATTGTGACACCCGAGCCGACCACGCTGATGGTGACTGAACTCGAGACCGAACCACCGTTGCCTGAGCAGACTAGGGTAAAGATGCTGGCCGCTTGCAGGACGCCGGTTGAAGCCGAGCCGCTGGTTGGCCATGAGCCATTCCAGGCACCATCGGCGGTGCAGGAGGTCGCGCCAGTGGTCGACCAGGTGAGCGTCGTGGCCGATCCGCTGACTACGCTTGTGGCTGCCGCGGCAAATTTCAAGGTGGGGATTGGTGCGGGTGCGGGTGCGGGTGCGGGTGCGGGTGCGGGTGCGGGTGCGGGTGCGGGTGCGGGTGCGGGTGCGGGTGCCGGTGCCGGTGCGGGTGCCGGTGCGGGTGCCGGTGCGGGTGCCGGTGCCGGTGCCGGTGCGGGTGCGGGTGCGGGTGCCGGCGCGGGTGCCGGTGCGGGTGCCGAGGCATCCGCCTCGCCAGCTGCACCGCCGCAACCCTGTACGAGCGCACTCGCCAGCATGGCGTACAAACCCAGGGTCGTGCGGCCGATGGCAGCTTGGCGGCGCACTATCCTCTCCCTTTCTCGACATACCGTCACCGGACCCCCTGCTCTGGTGAACTGCACAGCCCCGATTATCCCGGCCACGTGCGCTGTGTCGGCATCGTGGCGCCGTGGGCGCCCATGAAATCGGTGACAATTGGTTCCGATGGCCGGGCTTCCGGCGCGGCACTTGCGACGTCTTGCGCAGCTCGAGCGACTACCCTCCCGACGACCCGTTCCGCCGACGTCTGCTGGTATCTGCAGCGCTCGCTCATCCATGCTTCGGCCAGGCGCAGACGGGCGAGGAGCGGGTGCAGGGCCTGGACTTCCCCGGTTCGGCCGGCGTGCGCCAGACCATGCGCTTTCGCTTCCGGAACCCACTGGCGATATACCCTGCCACGTACCTGTGGTGGGCGCTGCCGCGGCGCCAGGCGGGCTACTACACGGCCTTCTTCTGGGGCAACGACGACGGCAAGAACGACCTGCGCACCTTTCTCTGGACCGACTCGGGCGATGCGGACAGCTACTACGGCGCGCATCCCTACCCGCGGCCGCGCCCCAAAGGCACGGACCACGACTGGGAGATCTCGGTGCTGCAGCACGACTACGTCAATGGCGCCGTCGAATACGACCGCTGGCACCGCCAGGCCCTGCGCGTTTGGGCAGATGCTTCGGGCAAGTACCACGAGTTCTACTGGGACCTGCCGTTGACCGACTTCAACCACCGCGTCGTGTTCAAGGCGCCGAGGAACTGGGGCAACCGGATGCCCCCGGCGCCAGCGCTCACCTGGGGCGATGCGCCCTGGGCGCCCGGCAATGAGGTGTGGCACGGCGTGCTGCGCGGCATCCAGATCTACAACCGCTGCCTCTCGGTGGGCGAGATCCTGCGCGAATCGGCGCGGCCGGGCTCCACCGCCGCGGGCGCACGCAGCCTCTGGTACCTGAACACGGACCCGACGCCCGAGGACATCAGCGACCACTCTGGGAGGGGCCATCACCCGGAGTGGGTCGGCCCGGAGCGCCCGTCACTATGGAGCCAGCCGGCCGCCTCGTTCCCGGGCCACTGGTCCGGCAAGCGCCGTCAGCCCTGACCGGGGCCGTCTACCCGTTTGAGCCAGATCTCGCGCCAATAGGTGTTCGAGGCGCGCGGGCAGCCTAGCCGCATCGGCGTGCATTCAGCGCGGCAGTAGACATTCTCCAACTGGATGCAGGCGCTCTTCATCGGGACCATCCTGCCGGACTGTTCGTTGATGAGGCGCTGCACGCGCTTCTCCACGCGGAAGCGCTCGCCGGAGTACTTGGCCATCTCCATGTCGTAGCGCATGCCGCGATTGAATCCGCTGACGGTGATGGTGGAGAGGATCTCCGCGGCCGGCTTCACCTCGACCCACTCGCCGGGCTGCAGATCGAGCACCTCCAGTGGGGTGGGCTTGCCATCGGGAATGGTTCCGCCGCCTAACGGGAAGGGCTTGCCGCCGCGCAGCATCTGGAAACGATTGTACAAGCTTACCAGCACGCGGTAGCCGATGCCGACCTTGACCAGCCGACGGTACATGCCGCCGATCAGTAGCTTCGTCATGTGCCAAGCGCTGTGGTTGCCGCTGGTGACGTCGCGCACGTACTGGCGCAGGTCCCACCAGGAGAGCGGCGCGCTCGCGTCGAACAGGGCCGTCGTCTGGCACGACCAGGCCGGGTCGTCCTTGCCTTCTTCACCCGGGCGGACGACGGAACGCGCGAGGGCCGCGTCGTCGCAGGTGGAGGACGTCTGCGCGACGCCGGGTGCATCGTCGGCCCGGCGCAGCCAGGCTTCCTTCCAGAAGAACATGCAGTCGGCCATGCAGCCGCCGTGGGCCGCGCCGTCGCAGCGCGCGGCCTCGAGGTGCACGGCATTCTTCACCGAGCGGCCGCCAGTCTTGTTGATGGTGTCGCAGGTCTTGTGCGCGACCTTGGCCACGCGCAGGCGCTGACCGCAGAAGGCGAGCATCTCGGGCTGGAAGGGCATGCGATCGAGCTCGGCGCGGGCATCGAGCGTGGCGAGGATCTCGTCCTTCGAACGCACGACCACCCACTCGCCGGCACGCAGTCCCAGGTGCCGCGGCCACGCGAAGGCCGGTTCACTCATTGCTCACTCCTCGAAGTTCAAGACGGCTGCTGCGGCTTGGCGAAACGCCCGCCGAACCGCGGCGCCAGGAAGGATGTCAGCCGGTCCAGCACCGCACGCTCCGGCCCGGCCGGGCGGCCGGCGAGCGACCACAGGCCCAGCACGCCCGTGGTGTACAGTGCCACCCCGGCGGCCGAGCCGAGCAGCAGCCAGACGACGGTCGGCACGAAGCCGAGATCGGGCACATGTGCCGGCAGGGCAAAGTGCAGGATGAGCGCCACGCTCAGCGCCGCCGTAAGCGGACGGGCGATCGCCTTCAGGAACACGCGCGGTGCCACACCGAGCGCTCGGTGAATCTGGTACAGGTAGACCGGGGTGGCGAGGATGCTCGCTCCCAGCGCCGCATAGGCGGCCCCGACCACGCCGAACTGCGACGACAGCACCGTCAGCAGGACCACCAGCAGGCCCACGTGCGTGGCGTTGGAGGCGCCCACGCGCATCGCGAAGCCGCGTCCGAGCAGCACCGCGCTGATCGACGAGTGGAACAGCAGCAGGGCGCCGTTGAAGGCCAGCACCTGCATCAGCGGCACGGCCGAGAGCCACTTCGCGCCCAGGATCACCGGCACCAGGAATGGCGCGACGCTGAAGATGATGGCCGCGGCGGGCAGCGCAAGGATGGCCAGCACGCCGACGGCCAGCGAATAGGCGTCGCTCACCTCGTCGGACGTGGTGAGCTTCGCGAAGCCGGGCAGCAGCGCGCGGTTGATCGGCGCGCCGATCTCGGTGGTCGGCAGGTTGGCCAGTTCGTAGGCGATGTTGTACGAGCCCAGCGCGGCCGGCCCGTGCATGCGGCCGATGAAGAAGTCCGACACGCGCTCCTTCAGGAAGTTGACCAGACTGATGAACAGCAGCCAGCGCGAGAAGTGGAACAGCTCGCGGAAGCGCGTCATCTCGAAGCGCGGCCGGAACGGATGCATCATGTAGCTCATCGCCGTGCCGGCAATCTTCGAGGTGAGCATGCCCGCCACCAGCGCCCAGTAGCTGCGCAGCCAGAACGCCAGCGGCACCGTCACCATGAAGCCGATCAACTTGCGGCTGACCTGGAAGCGGAACTCGCGCTTGAAGTCCAGTTCCTTGCGGAAGGCCACCACGCCAATGTTCTCGGCGCCGGCGATCAGCGGCCCGAAGGCCAACGCACACACCACCCACACCACCTCGGGCTTGCCGTAGAAGTGCGCGATCGGCCAGGCCATCGCCAGGGTCAGCGCGGTGACGCCGAGGTTCAGCAGCACGTTGCAGGTCCAGGCCGTGTTGAAGTGTGACTCGGTGGCGTCCTTGGTCTGGATGATTGCGTAGTCGAAGCCGAAGGCCGTGAGCAGCTCGGCCATCGCGATGAACGAGATCGCCATCGCGACGATGCCGAAATCCGCCGGCACCAGCAGGCGAGCGAGGATCAGGGTGCTGATCAGGCCGAGGCTGCGCTCGACGAGCTTGAAGAGGACCATCCAGATGGCGCCCGAGGCCATCTTGCGTTGAACGGACTGGGTCATCGGGAGGAATCCGGACGGGGCGAGAGCAGGCCGGCGGCAGCCAGCTCCTGCGCACATTGGGCGAGCAGGCCGAAATCGAGCCGCGAGCGCTCGGCGATGTCCAGCAGCGAGGTCTCACCGTCGGACTGGTTGAGGACCCACAGCAGGCCCATCTGACGGTCGGCCACGCCGCTGTAATGGCCGCCCGAGTTGCGGTAGAGGCCACGCCGGCCCAGCTGCGGCTCGCCGTACGGTGCGAGGTTGATCCAGCAGCGGTCGTGCTCGAGCACCTCGAGGATCTGCAGGCAGGTGCGCCAGGAGTCGGCGAGCGCCTCGGCCGACATCAGGTCCAGCGCGTCGGCCGAGGTGTGCTCCTGCGGGTATTCGCCGGTCAGCGCACGCGATAGGCGGCCGACCGGGCGGCGGATGCCGGGCGAGTTGAACTGCCGCTCGTCGAAGCCCCAGGGCGAGAACTCGAGGCAGCGCGCCTCGGGATGCGCGCGGCGCAGCACGAGCTCGGCGGCGCGGTCGACGGTCGCGCGGCCGGTGCGGCTGCGCTGGTAGTGGAACGGGCCGGCATCGCCCAGCATCGCGAGCACGAGGCCGTGGCGCAGCTTGTCGAGCTGCGTGGGGTGCGTCGCCATCCAGGTGATCGAGCCGATCGTCGCGGGCGCGTACAGGAAGCGGTAGGTGTAGCGCGTGCGGCAGGTCGCGACGTGCCGCGCCAGCTCGGTGGCGATGACGATGCCGCTGAGGTTGTCGTTGCACAGCGAAGGGTGGCAGGTGTGGGCGAACACCAGCACCTCCTCGTCGGTCTCGCCGGGCACGACGACCTCGCCGAGGGTGAGCGAACCTTCTTCCAGGCGCGAGCGGATCACCGCGCGGTACCGGCCCACGGGCATGCGGGCGTGTTCATTTGCGCTCAGGCAGAAGCCCCAGTCCTCGCGGTAGTAGGAGTTGCGGAAGGGGATCCAGTCTGGGTGCTCGGGCAGGGTGTGCAGGCGCGCGCTCAGCTCCTCGAGCGTGAGCGTCGTGTCCACCGGCACGCTGTAGCCCACCACGTGCAGGTTGCTGCGCGAGAACTCGGCGAATCGCGCGCCGCTTTCATGCTCGAGCCAGGCGTCGTCGATGGACCACTCGCGTGGTACCGTCCAGTCGAACACCGGCGCGCCGGTCGGCACCTCCTGGATGGCCAGGGGCACCTCGCGCGCGACCCGCGCGAGCGTCTGCCGCACGCCTGGGCCGGTGATGCTGCGGCAGATCGGGTAGAGCTCGCCCATCAACGCCAGCATGCGCTGGCCGGCGGCGTCGATCTGTGCCGGCTCCAGGGCGATGGTCTGCAGCGGCGGCATGTCAGCGACGGACCACGTAGGCGGCCGCGTCGAGCAGGTCGCGGCCGAGCGCGGGCATCGACCAGTAGGCGTTGCGAAGCGTCCACGACAGCGCGGCGGCAGCGTCGGAGGCCGGCAGGCGCGACGAGAACACCGCGTTCAGCCAGCCGCCCACGCGACGCCAGGCCGGGAACAGTGCCTGCCGCGTGCGTACCGGGTAGTGGTGGCGGTGCAGCGCCTCCGCGGACATCAGCTGCGTGGCGGTCTCGCGGTCCATGCGGCGGTAGAAGAGCGGCTCGTCCACCTGGGCGAGCTTGCCCAGCAAGGCGAGGTGGCCGATGAGGATGACGTCCGCGCCGACGTAGTGCTCGATCAGCCGCGTTCGCGCCAGGGCCTCGGTGCGGATGACCCCGTTGAGGATATTGTTCAGCGCCAGCATCTTGCCGACGGACACGAAGCGCTCGGCCGGATGCTCTTGCATGAACGCATAGTCGCGCTCGTACTCGGCGAACTGGTCGATGGTGCCAGAGAAGAGGCGGGTGCGCGGCGCGGCCAGCACGATCGAGGCATCCTGCTCGAGCCGCTCGACGCAGCGCTCCAGCAGCGTCGGTGCGCACCAGTCGTTGGACGAGGCCCACTTGAAGAACGGCGCCCGGGCGCGGCGGAACACCGCCGAGTAGTTGCCGTTGGCGCCTATGTTCTTCGGCTGGCGGATCGCGACGATGCGCGGGTCGCGCGCCGCGTACTCGCCGATGATCGCCCAGGTGCCGTCGGTCGAGGCGTTGTCGCTCACGATCAGCTCGAAGTCGGCGAGGGTCTGGGCCAGCAGCGCGTCGAGCGAGCCGCGGATCGTCTGCTCGGCGTTGTAGGCCGGCATGCCGACGCTCACGCGCGGGCGCGGCGCGCTGGCAGGCGAGGGCGATGCGGCGGCGTCCATGGCTCAGGCGGCCTGCAGGGTGAGCCGCAGCTTGCGCGCGTGGAAGGCCTCGGCCAGGCCCGAGGGGGCGCGGCACTCGAGCCCCCGCAGTCGGGCCAGCGCGTCGAAGTTCTCCGGCACGAACCAGCCCTTGGCCTGCTGGGTGCCGAAGTGGCGCATCAGGTGCGCCTTCTTGCGCTCGGCCACCGCCGGGGCGAGCGGCACGAAGACGTTGGGGTGCCCGAGGTCACCTTCGTACTTCATGATCTCGTACTCGAGCACCAGGTGGTTGCGCCAGGTGTTCCAGGTCAGTTCCGCGGCGAGGCGGTGGTCCTGGTGGCGGTCTTCGAGGCGATGCGTCAGCACGATGTCCGGGTCGCAGCGGCAGCGCACCGATTCGAAGAAGGCCTTCACGTCTTCGTACTGCGAGGGCAGGAAGCCGTCGCGGAAGCTGGCCAGCGCGATGTCGCTGCCGGCGGCGCGGCGCAGCAGGGCCGTCGCGCTGCGGCGCGCCTCGCGCTCGCGCGTGCCGCTGGCGGTGAGCACCATCCACGTCACCTCGAGCGCACGGCCCGTGGCCAGCCAGGTGAGCAGCGTGCCGCCGCAGCCGATCTCGATGTCGTCGCTGTGCGCGCCGATGCACAACAGGCGCAGCGGGCGGCCGGGGTCGGCGTGGGGCAGGAGGTCGAGCATGCGGGAACGGGTCTGGCAGCGCGGATTCTCAGGCCGCCGAGCGCTTCCAGACCATCCACGGGCAGTTGCCGCGGGCTTCCATCCGATCGAGCGCGATCTTATCCTTAAAGGTGTCCATCGCCGCCCAAAAGCCGGGGTGGCGGTGCGTCCAGAGCTGGCGCTTCTCGATCAGGCGGCGGAACGGCTGCTCGACCAGTTCCTCGCCTTCCTGGAGGTGGTCGAAGATCTCCTGGCGCAGGCAGAAGAAGCCGCCGTTGATCCAGTAGTCGGAATCGGCCACGCTCTCGATGCCCTGCACCATGCCCTGCTCGTCCATGCGGATCGCGTGCAGGCTCTGCGACGGGCGCACCGCGACGGCGCCGCCGATCACGTTGCGCTGGCGGAAGGTCTCGATGTAGCTGTCCAGGCGCAGGTCGGACAGGCCGTCGGAGTAGTTCGCGAGGAACATCTCCTCGCCCTCGAGGTACTTGCGCACGCGGAGCAGGCGCTGGCCCAGGTTGGCGTGCATGCCGGTGTCGACGAAGGTGATGCGCCAGTCCGCGATGTCACTCGTGATCGGCTCGATCTTGCGGCCGCCCTCGGACATCACGAAGTCGTTGGACATGCACTCGTTGTAGTTCAGGAAGTACTCGCGGATCAGGTCGCCGCGGTACCCGAGGCACAGGATGAAGTCCTTGTGGCCGTAGTGCGCGTAGTAGCGCATCAGGTGCCAGACGATCGGCCGGATGCCGACGTTGACCAGCGGCTTCGGGATGGTCTCGGAGTGCTCGCGCAGGCGCGTGCCGAGGCCGCCGCAGAACAGCACGACCTTCAACGCGCGCTCCAGAACAGGTCGTCGTCGATTTGCTTCGTGCGCTGCAGGTACTTCAGCTGTTTGAGCCGTGTGAAGGCGCGGAACTCGTAGGTGGCCTGGTCGAATTCGATGCGCTCGAACAGGCGGCGCAGTTCGTGCGCGCCCTCCTGCGCCGTCCACTTCGCCTTGAAGCCGGGCAATTTCGCGGCGATCTTATCGAACGAGACGCGGTAGCTGCGGTTGTCCTGGCTCGGCGGCCCGGCGCTCACCTCGCAGCCCGGGACGGCGTTGGACACCAGCGCGGCAATCTCCCGGATGCGGTAGTTCTCCGGCGTGGCACCAACGTTGAACACCTGGCCGTTGATGGCATCGGCCGGCGCCTCGGCGGCACAGCGCATCGCCTCGCAGACGTCCTCGATGTGCACGATGGGGCGCCACGGGCTGCCGTCGCTGACCATCGCGATCTTCTGCTTGATCCAGGCGAGCGCCGAGAGGTCGTTCAGCACGATGTCGAAGCGCATGCGCGGCGAGGGGCCATACACCGTGGCGTTGCGCAGGAAGGTGACGGAGAAGCGATCGTCCGCCAGCGGTGCGACGTCGCGCTCCACGTAGACCTTGCACTGCGCATAGGCCGTCTGCGGGTTCACTGCCGAGGTCTCGTCGAGGAACTCGCCGGTGCCCAGGCCGTAGACGCTGCACGAGGACGCGTAGACGAAGCGGCGCACGCCGGCTTCCTTGGCCGCCCTGGCGATGCGCAGCGAGCCTTCGTGGTTGATCTTGAAGGTGATCTCCGGCCGGTTCTGGCCGAGCGGGTCGTTCGAGAGTTCGGCCAGGTGGATCACCGCGTCGAAGCCGGCGAAATCGGCCGGCGTCACGGTGCGCAGGTCCTTGTAGACCGTCTCCGGACAGTCAGGCAGGCCGATCGGGTCGAGGTAGAGACAGCCGTCGCGGTAGAAGCCTGTGTCGAGGCCGCGCACCTCATGGCCGGCGGCCTTCAGCCAGGGCGCGAGGCGCGCGCCGATGTAGCCCTCGGTCCCGGTGATCAGAATCTTCATGGGATTGCCTGGTGGTCCGGTGAATGGGGTGGATCAGAGCACGCGCACTTCGGGGATCGGCACGACGAAGCGTCCGCCCCATTCGGCGATGTAGGCGGCTTGGCGCGTGATCTCGTCCTTGAGGTTCCAGGGCAGGATCAGCACGTAGTCGGGCCTGGCCACCTTCAGGTGCTCGGGCGGCATGATGGGGATGCGCGTGCCCGGCGTGTACTTGCCCTGCTTGTACGGGTTGGCATCGGTGGTGAAATCGAGCAAGTCGGTGCGGATACCGCAGTAGTTGAGCAGGGTGTTGCCCTTGCCCGGTGCGCCGTAGCCGGCCACCGTCTTGCCCTGCTCGCGGGCCTCGATCAGGAAGGTGAGCAGCCTGCGCTTGGTGCGCTTGACCTGCTCATCGAAGCCGCGGTAGCGCTCCATGGTCAGGAAGCCGTCGCCGATCTCGCGCTGGCGCAGTGCGGTGACCCGCTCGCCCACCGGCAGCGCGGCGTTCTCCGTGTGCCTGCCGTAGATGCGCAGCGAGCCGCCGTGCGTTGGCAGCTCCTCGACGTCGAACAAGGTGATGCCATGGTGCGCGAACACCTTCTCGACCGCCACGAACGAGAAGTAGCTGAAGTGCTCGTGGTAGACGGTGTCGAACTGGTTCTCCGCCATCAGGCGCTGCAGGTGCGGGAACTCCATCGTGATCACGCCGCTCGGGGCCAGCAGGATCTTCATGCCGGCGACGAAGTCGTTCAGGTCCGGCACGTGGGCGAGCACGTTGTTGCCCAGCAGAACGTCGGGCCGGCCATGCTCCGCGGCCACGGCGGCGGCCGTCTCGCGGCCGAAGAAGCGCACCGTGGTCGGCACGCCCTTCTCGACGGCCACCTTGGCGACGTTCGCGGCCGGCTCGATGCCCAGCACCGGCACGCTGGCCGCGACGAAGTGCTGCAGCAAGTAGCCGTCGTTGCTGGCGATCTCCATCACCTTGCTGCCGCCGCCCAGGCCGAAGCGCTGGATCATCATGTGGGCGTAGCGCTTCGCGTGCTCGACCCAGCTGGTCGAGTAGGACGAGAAGTAGGCGTACTCCGAGAAGATGCTGTCGGGCGAGACGAACTGCTGCAGCTGCACCAGCTTGCACTCGCCGCAGACGTAGGCGTGCAGCGGGTAGAAGGGCTCCATCGCGTCGAGTTGGTCGGGCGCGATGTGGGTCTGGCACAGCGGCGAGGAGCCGAGGTCGACGAAGGTGGTCGTCAGGCGGGCGCTGCAGAAGCGGCAACTGAAGCTGCGCGGGCCGTGCGCCAGTGCTCCTTCGGGGGGGTTGTCCGTCGATGCTGTCACGTGCTGCCTTCCTGGTTCGGTATCGTTCTATGCGACGGGACGAATGATGTCATTTCTGACCCCGCGCCGTATTCGCTGGGGACCCTCAAGCCTGGGGGGCAGATCGAGGAAACTGCACGCTACTCGCGGTTCCGCAGGGGGCGACACGGAGATCAGTACTCTGGAACCGTCTCCGCCCCTGCGTGCAGGTACGCCGCCGCGCGCCGCTTGGCCGCGATGTCGTCGTAGACGCGCTGTGCGGCTGTCGCGTCCATGCCGAGCGCCGCCCCGAGTTCGGCCGCGCCCACGCCATGGTTCAGCGCCCACAGCGCCAGGTCCATCTGCGCATAGGGCAGCGCGAAGTAGAACTCGTCCTGCCCCTGCGGCAGCGTGTAGGTGTCGGTGGTCGGCGTGGCGTTGCAGATGTCGGCCGGCAGGCCGAGCGCACGCGCCATCGCGTAGACCTGGGTCTTGTACAGGTGCGCGATGGGCTTGAGGTCGGCCGCGCCGTCGCCCACCTTGACGAAGAAGCCCTGGTCGTACTCGAGCCGGTTCGGCGTGCCGACCACCGCGTAGTTCAGCCGGTCGGCGTGGAAGTAGTCCATGGTCTTGCGCACGCGCTGCTTGAAGTTCGTCGCCGCGACGATCTGCAGGTACTCCTTCAGCGGCAGGCGCTCCTCGTGCTGCGTGCCGCCGGGCTCGGCGACGACGAGCTTGAAGTAGTTGATGCCGCGCTGGGTGCCGCCGGCGATCACGATCTTGTTCCTCCACCCCTCGCTGTAGGCCGGGAAGACGCGCCGGATCGCCGCGTCGCGCTGGCGATAGCAGCCCAGCCCCTCGAGCGCCGGGGCGATGTCGAACAGCTCGTGCGCGATGCCCAGGTGCTCGGCCAGCACCTGGCCGCGCCGGGTGCTGAAGTCGCTCGAGTCGCGCTCGGGCAGCAGCAGGCCGAACACCTTGTTCGGGCCGAGTGCGCGCACAGCCAGCGCGGCACACACCGAGCTGTCGATGCCGCCGGAGATCGCCACCACCAGGCCGCGGCGGTGCAGCCGGCGCGCCAGCGTGTCGACCATCCAGCGGCCGATGCGGTCGGCCTCGGCGAGCTCGTCGTACTGCAGGACCTGCGGTCCCAGGGGCAGGGGGCTGCTCATGCGCTGCGCTTGCGATCGACGTAGGCCGCGATGCTCTCGAGGCTGTCCAGGTTCTCCGGGACCATCTCGTCGTCGAGCACCTTGATGCCGTAGCTTTCCTCCAGGTGGCCGATCAGCTCGAGGAAGCCGGTCGAATCGAGCACGTGGTGCTCGAGGAAGCTGTCGGCGTCGGCGAGCGCGACGCCGGTCGCGCCCATGATGAAGTTGTCCTCGATGTAGCGCCGGACTTCGGCCTTGATGTCGCTCATGTTCAGCAGTCTGGAAGGGAAAGGAATGTCAGCGCAGGCTGGCGTGCCGGATCTTGCCCGAGTCCGTGCGCGGCAGTTCGTCCACGAAGGCCACCGACTTCGGGGCCATGTAGCTTTCCAGCCGCGCCAGGCAGTGGCGGATGAGCTCGCGCTCGGTCAGCGTGCAGCCGGGGCGCAGGGTCACGTAGGCCCTGACCGCCTGGCCGAGCGCCTCGTCGGGCACGCCGACCACCGCGCAGCCGGTCACGCCGTCGAGCTGGTAGATCACGTTCTCGACCTCGCGCGGCGCGACCTTCTCGCCGCGCGTCTTGATGATGTCGTCCAGCCGCGCGACGTAGTAGAGATAGCCTTCGGCGTCGCTGCGGAACAGGTCGCCGGTGTAGAGCAGGCGTTCGCCCGGCGCGGTGCCGGGGCGCAGCCGCTCGGCCGTCTCCTCGGGGCGCTCCCAGTAGCCCAGCATCACGTGCGGGCCGCGGATCACCAGCTGCCCGGTGCTGCCGTGCGGCAGGCGCTGCCCCTGCTCGTCGATCAGCCAGTGCTCCTGCCCCGGGATGCCGCGGCCCACGCTGCCGGGCCGCCGTTCGAGCTGATCCGGCTCCAGGTAACTGGCGCGCTTGCATTCGGTCAGGCCGTACATCGAGAGCAGCCGCGCCTGCGGCAGCGCCGCGCGCAGGCGCTGCAGGTGTGGCTCGGGCAGCGCGGCGGCGGCGTTGGTCAGCAGGCGCAGTGCCGACAGGTCGAACTTCGGCAGCAGGTCGAGCAGCGCGGCATAGAGCGTCGGCACGCCGGGGAACACCGTGACGCGTTCGCGCACCAGCGTCTCGGCCAGCTTGACCGGGAAGGCCGCCTGGTGCTCCTGCACCACCGTCGCGCCCAGCCCGAGGCCCATCAGCAGGTTGTACAGGCCGTAGCTGAAGGCCGGCGGCAGCGCGAGGCCGATCACGTCGTCCTCGCGCAGACCGAGGTAGGCCTGCACCATGGCCCAGGCGCTGGTCATGTTGTGGTGGCTGAGCATCACGCCCTTCGGGCGCCCGGTGGTGCCGGAGGTGTAGATCAGCGCAGCCAGGTCCTGCGGCTCGCGTGCGACCGCTGGTCCGCGCGGCGCCGCAGCCGGCCAGCCCCGCTCGCGCGGGTCGGCGCCGGTCTCGCCGGCGACCAGCACGCGGCGCAGCGTCGGTATCCGGGCCAGCGCGGTTCGCCAGGCGGGTGCCAGCGCCGGCTCGGTCACGAGCGCCGTGGCGTGGGTGTCGTTGGCGATGAAGGCGAGCTTGTCGGTCTTGGCCAGCGCGCTGATCGGCACGAACACCGCCCCGGCCGCCAGCACGGCATGCACGGCAACCGCGAACTCGGGCGTGTTCTCCAGCATCACCAGCACGCGGTCGCCGGGCGCGACGCCGGCCTCGACCAATGCGCCGGCCAGGCCGTGCACCTGTGCCTGCAGCTCGGCATAGCTCAGGCGCCGCGTGCCGGCCACCAGCGCCACCTTGCCCGGCAGGCGTGCCGCGCTGTGCTCGAAGGCGTGCTGCAGCAGCATGCTCAGGCCGCGGCCGGCGCGCCTTCGCCGGCGATGAACTGGCGCTGCAGCAGCATGGTCGACAGGATGCCGACGAAGGCCATGTTGTCGCCGAAGCCGATCGCCCGCCCGGCGGCACACTTGGCCTGCAGCTTGGCGACGGCAACCGGATCGAACAGCCCGGCCGCGTCGAGCGACGCCGGCGCCAGCAGCTCGGCCACCCAGGGCAGCGGCGCCCCGTCGTCGAAGAAGCAGGCGCTGTCGGGCGCGCGGTAGGGCTGCTTGCTGCGTGCGACGATGCCCTGCGGCAGCTCGTGCGCGAAGGCGCGCTTGAGCAGCACCTTCTCGTGCAGTCCGCGCAGCTTCAGGCGCGGCGGCAGCCGCGCCGCGAACTCGAGAACGCGGTGGTCGAGGAAGGGAAAGCGTGCCTCGATCGACGCGGCCATCGTCGCGCGGTCGCCCTGCGCGGCGAGCAGGTAACCCGGCAGCAGCGTCTGCGCCTCGACATACTGGTCACGCTCGAGCGGTGCCCAGGCGCCGAAGCCCGGCGGCAGCAGGGACTCGAGCGCGCCATCGGGATCCCAGGCCTGCAGCCGCTCGCGCCACTCCGCGCGGAAGAAGGGGAACACGCGGCGCGTGGTGGCCAGCCGCATCGCATGCGCGAAGCCAGGTCGGTCCACGCCGTCCAGCCCGCTGCCGAAGTAGGCCTGCGTCAGCGAGCGGGCCGCCACCGGCGAGGCGGCGAGGTACGGGTAGAGCCGCTGCAGCAGCGCCGGGCGCCAGCGCGAGCCCGGCGCACGGGCAACGAAGCGGCGCAGTGCCGCCTCCTTGAACAGGTCGTAGCCGCCGAAGGCCTCGTCGGCGCCTTCGCCGGTCAGCACCACCTTGTAGCCGGCAGCGCGCACCGCGTCGGCCAGCAGCATCATCGGCACCGGAGCCGTGCGCACCACCGGCGCCTCGGCGTGCCACACCAGCCGGGCGAAGCCGGCGGCGATCGCGGCGCGCGTGGCCTGCATCGACGAATGCTGCGTGCGCAGGTGCTCGACCAGCGCGCGCTGGTGTTCGCTCTCGTCGAACTCGCGGTCGGCGAAGGTGAGCGAGAAGCTGCGCAGCGGCGTGTCGGTGTGGCGCGCGATCAGCGTGGTGATGATCGACGAATCCAGGCCGCCGGACAGGTAGGCACCCACCGGCACGTCGGCGCGCAGCTGCAGCCGCACCGCATCGACCATCAGCGCGTGGAGCTCCTCGGCGAGCGCTTCGTCGCTGGCGCGCGGCGGCGTGCCGGGGAAGGTCCAGTCCCAGTAGCGCTGCATGCGACGCCCGCCGGGATCCACCACCAGCAGGTGCCCCGGCGGCAGCGCATGGAGGCCCTCGAAGACACTTTGCGGTGCGATCGGCGACCAGTAGCTGAATGTGGCGGCCAGTGCGTCCGCGCTCAGCCGCCGTGGCAGCGCCGGCAGGGTGAACAGCGCCTTGGCCTCGGAGGCGAACGCGAAGCGCCCGCCGGCGTCGGCGTGGAACAGCGGCCGGATGCCGATGCGGTCGCGCGCCAGCAGCAGGCGTTGCCGGCGGCCGTCCCACAGCGCAAAGGCGAACTGGCCGTTGAGCCGCGCGACGAACGCGTCGCCCAGCTCCTCGTACAGATGCACCAGCACCTCCGTGTCGGAGGCGGTGCGGAAGCGGTGGCCGCGCTGCAACAGTTCCTCACGCAGCTCGCGGTAGTTGAAGATCTCGCCGTTGAAGCTGACCCAGATGCGTTCGTCCTCGTTGGCCAGCGGCTGCGCGCCGCCGGCCGGGTCGATGATCGCCAGCCGGGCATGGCCCAGCGCCACCGGGCCGTCGACGTGCACGCCCTGGCCGTCGGGCCCGCGGTGATGCAGCGCGGCGACCATCGCCGCGACCTCGTCCGAACGCGGCGGCGCGACCCCGGGCGGGCTCCACAGCCCGGCGATGCCGCACATGCGCTCAGGCCGCGCCGCGGCGCGCCGGCGTGCCGGCGTAGTCGCGGTGCAGCAGGGCGGCCTGCGGGTCGAGCTCGACCACCGCGGCCCCCCAGGACAGGCCGACACCGTAGCCCAGCAGCATCAGCGTCTGCGTGCGCTCGCGCTGCGCCGGCAGGCTGCGCGTGAGCGTCACGGCGACCGAGGGGCCGCCGCAGTTGCCGTTGTCCTCGATCGTCATCGGCACCTTCGCGTCGGGCAGGCCGCACTTCTTCATCAGGTGCTTCATGATGAACCGGTTGGACTGGTGGAACACGAACTGGTCCACCTGTTCGACGCTGAGGCCGGAGAGTCCGAGCGCATCGCGCACCAGCGGCGGCACGCGCTTGATCGTGAAGTTGAAGATGCCGGCGCCGTCCATGCGCAGGAACAGCTCGCGCGGGTCGGCCGGGCTGCGATCGCGGAAGGCGCCGCCGCGGATGATCAGCCCGGCGTGCCCAGTGCCGTCGGTGTGAAGGCAGAAGTTCGCGCGGCCAGCGTCGGCGAGTTCCAGGGCGGTGGCCGAGCCGGCGTCGCTGAACAGCAGCCGCGTGGCCTGGTCGTCGGGCGCGACGAAGCGGCTCGGTGTCTCGCCGTGCAGCATCAGGATGCGCCGGTGGCCGCCGCCCTTGAGCATCGCCGCCGCCAGGTACAGGCCATAGGGATAGCCGGAGCACCCGAGCCCCATGTCGAAGGCCGCGCAGTCGTCGGGGAGGCCGAGCCACTGGTGCAGCATGCAGGCGGTGGAGGGCAGGAAGTAGTCCGGCGACTGGGTCACGAAGATCAGCCCGCTGACGGAGTCGCGTTCCCAGCCGAGCCGCTCGAGCAGATCCTCGGCCGCTTCGAAACACAGGTCCGCGGCGGTCACGCCGGCTTCGACGACGCGCCGCTCGCGCACGCCGGCCATCTGCACGACCTTGCGCACCTCGTCCGGATCGAAGCCGAGGGCCGGGTCGAGGTTGTTCTCGGCGCGTGCCGGCACGCAGGTGGCGATGCCGGCGATGCGCAGGCCGTCGATGCGGTGTTGGCTCATGCTCGGCTCCTTCGGCGGGTCATTCGAGGATGCGCGTGCCGCCGTCGACCACCAGCGTGTGGCCGACCAGCGCCGCCGAGGCCGGGCTGCACAGGAACTGCGCCGCCAGCGCCACCTCCTCCGGCGCGACCAGCCGGCCACGCGGCGAGCGCCGCAGCGCGTCGGCGAGGCGCTGTTCCTTGTCGGGGAAGGCGTCCCAGGCGTCGGTCAGCACGCTGCCGGGCGACAGGATGTTCACGCGGATGCCTTGCGGCGCCAGTTCCACGGCAAGGTGCCGCGCCAGTGCCTCGAGCGCGCCCTTGGAGGTGCCCACCGTCGTGTAGGCCGGCACGGCACGCTGTGCGCCGGCCGAGGACACCGCGACCACTGCCGAGCCGGGGCGCAGCACCGGCAGCAGCGTGCGCACCAGCTCGAAGAAGGCGCGTGTGTTCAGCGCCAGCGTGAAGTCGAGGTGGCGCGCGGTGAGCTCGGCGAAGGGCTTGTGCACGCCGGTGGCGGCGCAGTGCACGATGGCCGGCAGCGCGTCGCCGCAGGCGGCCATGCGCTGCTGCACGGCTTCCAGCCCCTTGGGCAGCGTCAGGTCGGCACGCAGCACCTCGAGCGCCAGTCGTTCGGCGGCCGCGGCCGCCTGCAGCGCCTGCGCGGCCTCGTCGTTGCGTGCGTAGTTGGCCACCACCTGCGCGCCCGCGCGCGCGAACTGCAGCGCGATGGCACGGCCGATGCCGCGCGTGCCGCCGGTGACGAGCACGCACTGCTGCTGCAGTCCGAAGGGCGAGGCGGTCATGTCGGGTGGCTCGCGAGGTAGGCATCGAGCACCGGATCGCGGAAGTCGCCCGCGAGGGTGCCCGGCGGCACGAAGGTGAAGAACAGGCTGCACTGGGCCACCGGCTTGCCGCCCACCTCGGCGCGGCACTCGGCATTGGCATAGCGCTCGGTGCTGGCGGTGATCTGGGCGTACAGCATGACCTCGTCGTTCGGGCGCACCCACTGGCGGAAGCTGGCCGAGAGGATCTTGGCGAGCATCGCCTTGCCGCGCGGGCGGCGTTCACCGTCCAGCGCCTTGGCGGCGGCCTGGCCCATCATCTCGGTGAGCAGCACGCCGGGCACCACCGGGAAGCCGGGAAAGTGGTCCTGGAAGTACTCCTCGTCCGGCGGCACGCGCCGCGCGGCGACGACGCTCACCCCGGGCTGCAGCGACTCGATGCGGTCGACGAGGATGAAGCGCACGTCAGGCGGCCACCAGCGCGCCGTGCCGGCGCAGCAGGTCGAGCAGGTCGGACACGCTCTTCAGCGCCTCGATGTCCTGCTCGGACAACTGGATGTCGAAGCGCTCGTCCAGCCCGGCGATGAGCGACAGCGTGCCCAGCGAATCCCAGCCCGGGATGTCCTGGCGCAGCGTGCCCTCGTTGATGCGGCCGGGGCTCTCTTCGAAGACCTCGGCGATCCACTGCAATGCGTCCTGCGTTTCCATGGTCCGGCCGTTGCGGCCCCTCCCTGCGATAAAGGTGACTACTGGGCGGTGAAGCCGCCGTCGACTGCCAGGTCGGCGCCGGTGATCCAGCGGGTGCCGGGCGCGAGCAGGAAGGTCGCGGCGCGCGCGACGTCCTCCGGCTGCCCGGGCCCGAGGGGGTGCGCTTCCTCGAGCTTGCGCACGTGCTCCGGCGCGAGCCGGGCGAACGACTGCTTCGTCATCTCGGTGTGCACGAGGCCGGGCGAGATGCAGTTGACGCGCACGTTGCGCCGCGCCAGCTCGATGGCCAGCGCACGCACCGCGGCCGCCACCGCGCCCTTGGTGGCGCAGTAGCCGGTCTGCCCCGGCATGCCGACCCGGCCGTAGACCGACGAGAGGAACAGCAGGCTGCCGCCCTCGGGCGTCATCACGTCGCGGCGGCACACGGCACGGGCCAGTTCCAGGCCCGCATAGACGTTGATGTCGAACTGCACGCGCATCAGTTCGACGGTGTTGCTGGCGAGCGGGCGCGTCTGCACGATGCCGGCGGCGTGGCACAGGCCGTACAGCGGGCCGAGTTCGTTCTTCAGCGCGGCGATGGCCGGAGCGATCGCCTCGAGGCTGGTCAGGTCGAGCGCCAGCGTGCGGTGCGGTGCGCCGCCCAGCAGCGCGGCGGTGTCTGCCAGGCGCGCGGCATCGCGGCCCACCAGCACGACACCCGCGCCATGGCGCGAGAGTTCGACCGCGATCGCACGGCCCAGGCCCGAGGACGCGCCGGTCACCACGACCCAGCGGCCGTCGAAGGCGAGGAATGATGCGTCGGGTGACATAGGCAGTGGGCGTGGCTCGGAACGGCGCGGTCGAGGATAGCCGATGGTTTTCGGCCTCGGCCCCCCATGACGAGCAGGATTACCGGCCCGCCTGTCCCTCATGTTGGTGGTGCGGCGTCTCCGTGAGGTCGTAGAAGAAATGGCCGGCTCGCCGCATCTGCTCGACGCAGGCGACGACCTCCCGCACCCGGACCGCCTCGACCACGGTGTTGCCGACGCGCCGCCCGCGGATCAGGCCACGCTGCCGCAGCGCCTGCTCGAGATGTTCGAAGCGCCGGCGCCGGATCGCCTCGGGCGCGAACACGTGGGTCGTGACCGTGCGCGTCCGGCCCTCCTGGTCCACCACCGGCACGACGAAGGGCTCGTCGGTGTAGAGCGGGAAGGGCAGGTGCTCGTGGACCAGGTGCTCCAGGTGGTGAAAGAACGTAAATGTTGCGAAGGGCACGTCGAAGAACGCCACGACGCCATCGCGCTCGACCAGGCGCTCGAACGGCGTGCCCGGTCCGCAGGGGTGAAGGCAGTCCTCGTGGCCGGCCACGATGTGCTGCGCCTGCGGGCCGAGCGCGAGCACCGGATGCGTCGGATGCAGGCTGCGCAGCACGCCGGGCCGGCGCCGGAAGTACTCGGAGACCAGGCCCATCATCGACGGCGTGCGGCGCACGTCGAAGCGCCGCCCTTGCTGCAGGTACTGCAGCGAGGAACTGCGGTAGGGCAGCGACACCATCAGCAGGTGGCCGGCGGGCCCGACGGCAGCGAGGAAGACGTCGGTCAGCTGCTCGATCGTGCCGCGGTAACCGTGCGGACCGCCGAAGCCGCTGTGCAGCATCACGCTGTCGCCCGCGCGGATGCCGAGGTCGCGCAGCGCCTGCAGCAGTTCGGCATCGCCGAAGGCGCGGAACCGGCGCACGTAGGCGCCGTGCAGCGCCAGCAGGCGGGGCTTGAGCGCGCGCTTGAACGCGCGCCACGGTCCGAGCGGACTACTCGTCATTGTTCGTGCCTCGCCAACGCCACCGTATCGGGGGAGCGCTGCGCCGAAGTCCCGCACCTAGAATCCCTGATCATGAAAGTGATTTTGCGGCGAGCACGCGAGTGGATGTCGCTGCCGAACATCGCACGCGCGGAGAGCCGCCGCGACCGTGAAGGATTGCCGACGCACGATCCTGGCACGGCGGCCGTCCTGCCCGCGCTGTTCGACTGGCTGAGCCGCGCACAGGACTGCTCCCCGAGCGCCGACGGCGGCGTTGCGCGCAGCTACGACCTGCTGCGCGGCTGGGAGACCTCGTACCCGGAGACCACCGGGTACATCGTGCCCACGTTCATAGCCGGCGCCGCCTGGCTCGGCCGTGACGAACTGCGCGAACGCGCCCGCCGCATGACCGACTGGCTGGTGTCCATCCAGCTGCCGGGCGGCGGCTTCCAGGGCGGGCGCATCGACTCCAAGCCGGTCGTGCCGGTGACCTTCAACACCGGCCAGATCCTGCTCGGGCTGGTGGCGGCCGAAACGAGCTTCGGCGGCTACGGCGCGCCGATGCGCAAGGCCGCCGACTGGTTGGTCGAGACCCAGGACGCGGACGGCTGCTGGCGTCGCCACCCGACACCGTTCGCAGCCGCCGGCGAGAAGGAATACGAGACGCATGTGGCCTGGGGCCTGTTCGAGGCGGCCCGTGTGGAACCGGCGCGCGGCTACGGGGAGGCCGGCCTGCGCAACGTCTACTGGGCCTTGAGCTCGCAGGCGAAGGACGGCTGGCTGCCCAAGTGCTGCCTCGACGACCCGAGCCGTCCGCTGACGCACACGATCGGCTACGCCTTGCGCGGGGTGCTCGAGGCCCACC
Organism: Piscinibacter defluvii; assembly: GCF_004011805.1. GTDB lineage: Bacteria > Pseudomonadota > Gammaproteobacteria > Burkholderiales > Burkholderiaceae_C > Piscinibacter > Piscinibacter defluvii. The sequence continues at coordinate 359,600 of NZ_ML137197.1, read as the reverse complement.
GCTACCGGCCCGAGGATCGCCTGCTGGACGCGGCCCGGCGCATCGCGGAGGGCCTGATGCGCAGCGTCACGCCCGACGGGGCCTTGCCCGGCCGCCTGCTGCCGGGCTGGAAGTCGGCCGTGCCCTGGGTCTGCCTGACCGGCGTGGCCCAGGTCGCGATCTGCTGGATGCTGCTGTTCGAACTGCTCGGTGACAGGCGCTACTTCGACGCCGCGACGCGTGCCAATGCCTACCTGCGCCGCACGGTGCATCTCGACGGCCCGGCAGACCTGCGCGGTGGCGTGAAGGGCTCGTTCCCGATTGACGGCGACTACGGGCGTTACCAGCTGCTCAACTGGGCGCCCAAGTTCCTGGCCGACAGCCTGATGCTCGAGCACGACCTGCGGCGCCAGGCCGGCGCCTGACCCGGCTCAGCCGGGCGGCAGCGCGTCGAACGCCTCGTCGAGCCGTTGCACGCGCCCGGTCTCCGCGGCGTGATAACCCGCCAGCGAGGCGATCGCCACGCGGCAGGACGGACTGGCCAGCAGCGCCAGCAGTCGCTGCACCGGCGGCTGAGCCAGCCCGTTGTCCGCCAGCGCAAAGAAGTAGCGCTCGCGCAGCAGCGGGATGAAGTGCAGGCCGAAGCGCTGCGCCGCGGTCTGAACGCCCAGGCCCGCGTCGGCCATGCCGCTGGCGATGTAGGCGGCGACCGCGGCGTGGGTCATCTCGGTGTCGTCGAAACCGCGCACACGCTCGGCGGCGATGCCGGCACGCCCGAGCAGCAACTCGGTGAGCAGCCGCGTGCCCGAGCCCTCGGGCCGGTTCACGAAGCGCACGTCAGGCCGCACCAGGTCGGCGATGCCGCGGATGCCCTTCGGGTTGTCGGCCGGCACGAACAGGCCCTGGGTGCGTACCGCCAGGTGCACGAGCACATGCTGGTCGGCCCGCAGCCAGCGCAGGTAGCGCTTCAGCGCACGCGGCTCGAACTCGCCGATCGGCACGTGGAAACCCGCCAGGTCGCAATCGCCGCGCGCCAGCGCGGCCACCGACTCCAGGCTGTTGCGATAGCGCAGCTCGACGGGGATGCGTGCGGCCTGGAGCTGCTCCATCAATCGAGCCACCGCGAAGCCGTGGCTCGCGTCGATGCGCACCGCCCGCCGCGCGGGGGCGCGTTCGCGGTCGAGCTCGTGGCCCACTTCCGAGGCGAGCGACTCCAGCAGCGGCGCCAGCCGCGCAGCGATGCGCCGGTCGGCCCAGATCAGTCGGCGTGCCAGCTCGGTCAGCGCCGAACCGCGGCCGCGCCCGGCGGTGATCAGCGGGGCGCCGAACTCCGCCTCGGCCCGCTTCACCAGCCCCCAGCAATGCCGGTACGACCAACCCAGACTGCGCGCGGCCTGCGCCAGCGTGCCGCTGTCCTGCAGCGCCGCCAGCAGCTGCAGCAGGTCGGCCGTGGGCAGGTAGGGGCCGTCCTCGGCGCCGATCTCCCAGTGCGGGTGAAGACGGATGTGCAAGGGTTGACCCGGGCCTAATATGAATCCACTTGCATATTGTGCCGCGTGCGCCTGCTTACCCTCGGCCGATGAGCACCACCGTGATCCCCCTGCAGGCGGTCAGCGACCGGCTGCCGCGCCGCCAGCGCGCCCAGCGCAGCGGCCGCAAGGTCGACGACGCCACGTTGCGCGAGGTGCGCGACTGCCTCGGCGCGCTGCCGCTGCGGCGTGACCTGCTGATCGAGCACCTGCACGCGCTGAACGATCGCCACGGGCAGCTGCGTGCAGATCACCTGGCGGCGCTGGCGCAGCTGCATCGTCTGGCCCAGGTGGAGGTGTTCGAGGTCGCGAGCTTCTACCACCACTTCGATGTGGTGCGCGAGAACGCGGCCGGCGGCTACGACGCGCCACCGCGGCTGACGGTGCGGGTCTGCGCCAGCCTGTCATGCGAGCTGGCCGGCGCGCGCGAGTTGCTGGCCAGGCTGCCCGCGCTGCTCGGCGCCGACGTTCGCGTGCTGGAGGCGCCCTGCGTCGGGCGCTGCGAGCAGGCCCCGGTGGCGGTGGTGCACCAGCGGCCGGTCGCGCAGGCGCGTGCGCTCGACGTGCAGTCGGCGGTGGCGAGCCAGCGCACGCGCGACGAGTTGCCGGCGGCGATCGACTTCGACGCCTACCGCGCCCAGGGCGGCTACGCGCTGCTGCGGGCCTGCCAGATCGGCACGCGCGACGTCGAGTCGGTGCTCAAGGCGATGGAGGACTCCGGCCTGCGCGGCCTGGGCGGCGCGGGCTTCCCGTCCGGCCGCAAGTGGCGCATCGTCCGCACCGAGGCGGCGCCGCGCCTGATGGCGGTGAATATCGACGAGGGCGAGCCCGGCACCTTCAAGGACCGCCACTACCTCGAGCGCGACCCGCACCGCTTCCTCGAGGGCATGCTGATCGCGGCCTGGGCCGTGGGCATCGCGAAGATCTACGTCTACCTGCGCGACGAGTACCACGGCTGCCGTGCCCTGCTCGAGCGCGAGCTGGCCGCGCTGCAGGCCGACCCGCCGGTGCCCGAGCTGCCCGCGATCGAGCTGCGCCGCGGCGCCGGGGCCTACATCTGCGGCGAGGAGTCCGCGATGATCGAGTCGATCGAGGGCAAGCGCGGCATGCCGCGCCTGCGCCCACCCTACGTGGCGCAGGTCGGCCTGTTCGGGCGGCCGACGCTGGAGCACAACTTCGAGACGCTGTACTGGGTGCGCGACATCCTCGAGCGCGGCCCGCAGTGGTTCGCCGCGCAGGGGCGGCACGGCCGCAAGGGCCTGCGCTCGTTCTCGGTCTCGGGCCGCGTTCGCGAGCCGGGCGTCAAGCTGGCGCCGGCCGGCATCACGCTGCGCGAGCTGGTCGACGAGTATTGCGGCGGCCTGCCCGCGGGCCACGAGCTCTACGGCTACCTGCCCGGCGGCGCCTCGGGTGGCATCCTGCCTGCCGCGCTGGCCGATGTTCCGCTGGACTTCGACACCCTGCAGCCGCACGGCTGCTTCATCGGCTCGGCCGCGGTGGTGGTGCTGACCAGGAGCGCGAACCACGTCGACCGCGCGGTCGACGCGGCACGCAACCTGATGCGCTTCTTCGAGGACGAATCCTGCGGCCAGTGCACGCCCTGCCGCAGCGGCACGGCCAAGGTGCGCGAGCTGATCGAGCGCGACACCTGGGACGTGGCGCTGCTGGCCGAGCTCTCGCAGGTGATGCGCGACGCCTCGATCTGCGGCCTCGGCCAGGCCGCCCCCAACCCGGTGGACTGCGTGGTCCGCTACTTCCCGCACGAGCTGGAGGGCGCATGAACAAGCCGGTCGAGTTCATCGAGTTCACGCTCAACGGCAAGACCATCGCGGCGACGCCGGGCGAGACCATCCTCGACGCGGCCAAGCGCTCGCGCATGCCGATCCCGCACCTGTGCGCGAGCCGCGGGCTCGAGCCGGTGGGCAACTGCCGCGCCTGCGTCGTCGAGATCGCCGGCGAACGCACGCTCGCGCCCTCGTGCTGCCGCGCGCCGACGCCGGGCATGAAGGTGGAGAGCACCAGCGCGCGTGCCGTCGCGGCGCAGAAGATGGTGCTCGAGCTGCTGGTCAGCGACGCGGGCGCCGCCAGTGCCGAGCTGACCACGCAGTCCAAGCTGCTGTTCTGGGCCGACAAGCTGCAGGCCCCGCGCGGCCGGCTGCCGCAGCGCGAGGCGGTGGCGTCCGACACCTCGCACCCGGCCTTCGCCGTCAACCTCGACGCCTGCATCCAGTGCACCCGCTGCATCCGTGCCTGCCGCGACATCCAGGTCAACGACGTGCTCGGCCTGGCGCACCGCGGCGCGCACGCGAAGATCGTGTTCGACCAGGACGACCCGGTGTTCGACTCCACCTGCGTGGCCTGCGGCGAATGCGTCCAGGCCTGCCCGACCGGTGCGCTGATGCCGGCCCAGGGCGCCGGCCTGGCGAAGATCGATCGCGCGGTGGATTCGGTCTGCCCGTACTGCGGCGTCGGCTGCCAGCTCACCTGGCATGTCGGGCGCAACGAGCGCGGCGAGGAGGCCATCCGCTACGTCACCGGCCGCGACGGCCCGGCCAACCACGGCCGGCTGTGCGTCAAGGGCCGCTTCGGCTTCGACTACGTGCGCGACGGCGAGCGTCTGACGGTGCCGCTGATCCGGCGCGACGGCGTCGCCAAGGACCCGGCGCACATCGAGCAGGTCAAGCGCGGCGAGCTGCCGCTCTCGGCGCTGTTCCGCGAGGCGAGCTGGGACGAGGCACTCGAGCGGGCCGCCGGCGGACTGGCGAGCATCCGCGACAGCGCGCCCGACGGCGCGCAGAGCCCACTGGCCGGCTTCGGCTCGGCCAAGGGCAGCAACGAGGAGGCCTATCTCTTCCAGAAGCTGGTGCGCACGGGCTTTCGCACCAACAACGTCGACCACTGCACGCGGCTGTGCCATGCCTCGTCGGTGGCGGCGCTGCTCGAGGGCATCGGCTCGGGTGCGGTGTCGAACCCGGTGGAGGACGTGGCGCAGGCCGACCTGATCTTCCTGATCGGCGCCAACCCGGCCGCCAACCACCCGGTGGCGGCGAGCTGGATCAAGAACGCGGTCAAGCGCGGTGCGCGCTTCGTCGTCGCCGACCCGCGCGCCACGCCGATGACACGCTTCGCCACCTGGCACCTCGCGTTCCGGCCCGACACTGACGTGGCGCTGCTGACCGGCATGCTGCACGTGATCGTCGCCGAAGGGCTGGTCGACGAGGCCTTCGTGGCCCAGCGCGTCAACGGCTACGACGCGCTGAAGGCCAGCGTGGCCGAGGCCACGCCGGAGCGCATGGCCGAGATCTGCGGCATTCCGGCCGAGACGATCCGGGAGGTGGCGCGTGCGTATGCCACCTCGAAGGCCTCGATGATCCTGTGGGGCATGGGCGTGAGCCAGCATGTGCACGGGACCGACAACGCGCGTTGCCTGATCGCGCTGGCACTGGCCACCGGCCAGATCGGCCGGCCCGGCACCGGGCTGCACCCGCTGCGCGGCCAGAACAACGTGCAAGGGGCGAGCGACGCGGGCCTGATCCCGATGATGTACCCGAACTACCAGCGTGTCGTGCGCGAGGACGTGCGCGCGAAGTTCGAGCAGCTGTGGGGCACGGGCCTGGGTGGCGAGGCCGGGCTGACCGTCGTCGAGATCATGCATGCCGCCGCCGCGGGCAGGATCCGCGGCATGTTCGTCGAGGGCGAGAACCCGGCGATGAGCGACCCGGACCTCGACCATGCACGCGCCGCGCTGGCGACGCTCGAACACCTGGTCGTGCAGGACATCTTCCCGACCGAAACGGCGATCCTGGCCGACGTGGTGCTGCCTGCCTCGGCCTGGGCCGAGAAGTGGGGCACCGTCACCAACACCGACCGGCTGATCCAGATCGGCCGGCCGGCGCTGGCACCGCCGGGCCAGGCGCGCCAGGACCTGTGGGCGATCGAGCAGATCGCCCGGCGCATGGGCCTGCCCTGGGACTACTGGCGCGCCGAGGACGGCGATGGCCAGCACGCCGCCGAGGCGCCGGTGGCGCGTGTCTACGAGGAGATGCGCGCGGTGATGGAGCCGCTGGCCGGCGTGCCCTGGGCACGCCTGCTGCGCGAGGAGGCGGTCGTGACGCCCGCCGAGCGCGAGGACGCGCCGGGCCAGGCGGTGGTGTTCACCGACCATTTCCCCACCGCCGATGGCCGCGCGACCATCGTGCCGGCACGCTTCACGCCCGGCCCCGAGCAGCCCAGCCGCGACTACCCGCTGGTGATCTCCACCGGCCGCGTGCTCGAGCACTGGCACACCGGCGCGATGACGCGCCGCGCCGAGGTGCTGGAGGCGCTGGCGCCGGTGCCGCGGGTCAGCATCCACCCGGCCGACGCAGCAACGCTGGAGGTGTCCGACGGTGACGCCATCCGCGTCGAGTCGCAGCACGGTGCGATCGAGGCGGTGGCCGAGGTGACGCCGGCGGTGCGCGAGGGCCAGCTGTTCCTGCCCTTCGCCTACTGGGAGGCGGCGGCCAACAAGCTGACCGGCTCGGCGATCGACGCCTTCGGCAAGATCCCGGGCTTCAAGGTCACCGCCGTGCGCGTGACGAGACTCTAGGGAACCGGCCCGGCCAGCCGCGCCGGCCGGGCCGGGCATACTCGGGCGGATGTACGAGTCCCACTTCGGGATCAGCGGGCCGCCGTTCCAGCTCAGCCCCGACCCGAGTTTCTACTTCGACAGCCACGGTCACCACGACGCGCTCGCGGTGCTGCGCCGTGCGCTGGACGCGCTGGGCGGCTTCGTGGTCGTCAGCGGCGAGATCGGCGCCGGCAAGACGACGCTGGTGCGCACGCTGCTGTCGCAGCTCGATACCCAGAACGTGGTGGTCGGCCAGGTGCTGACGACGCAGCTCGACGATGCCGAGCTGCTGCGCGCCATCCTGCTGGCCTTCGGCGCACCGTCGCGCTCGGGCTCGCCCGCCGAGCTGGGGGAGGCGCTGCGCCAGTACCTCGCCGGCCTGGCCCGCGAGGGCCGGCGCGCGGTGCTCATCATCGACGAGGCGCAGCACCTCGAGCGCAGCGCGTTCGAGTGGCTGATCGAGCTGGAGAAGGGCGGCGGCGCCGGCCTGCAGGTCTGCCTGATCGGCCAGCCCGAACTGCGCGACCTGGTCGCCTCTGGCGACCTGATCCGCCTGCGCGAACGCGTGGCCGTGTCCTGCCACCTCGGCCCGCTCTCGCCCGAAGAGACCGGCGGCTACATCCGCCACCGCCTGGCGAAGGTCGGCTGGACCGGCAGCCCGGGTTTCGACGACGCCGCCTTCGTCGAGGTGCACCGCTGGTCGCACGGCATCCCGCGGCGCATCAACCTGCTGTGCAACCGGCTGATGCTGTCCTGCTTCCTGGGCGGCCGCAAGCGCATCGACGCAGCGCTGGTCGAGCAGACCGCACGCGATCTGCGTGCCGAGATCGGCGACACCGGCCCCGTGCCGCCGGAGCTGCCGGTGCTGCGCGAGCTGGCGCCGATCGCGCCGCCGACGGTGCCGCGGGTGCGCGACGCCGTGCCGGCACCCACCGCCGAGCCCGCCCCCGAGTCCACCCTCGCGCCCGTGCCACCGCCGGTCGCGGCACCCGCGCTGCCCCCCGCACCTCCCGCGGCCCCCGCGGCGCCGGTGACGCCCGAGCCGCCGCCCTGGCCCTATGCCGGTGGCGAGGCGCGGCCGCTGCTGTGCGTGGCGGCCTCCCAGAGCGACCATGTCAAGGCCGCGGCGCTGATGCGGGCCCTCGCGGCGCGCGAGGGCCTGCCGGTCACGCTGCTGGTGCGCTGCTACGCCAACAACGCCTTCGAACGGCACCGCGACCTGTTCGCCGGGCTGGAGATGCCGCAGCGCCTGATCAACCTCGGCATCGCCGGCGGCACCTACGCCGGCCGCGCGGCCGAGCTGATGAAGCGCTTCGAGTTCGTGGTCGACCAGTGCGTGCCCAGCGCCGTGATCGTGTTCGACGGCAGCGACGCGGCGCTGTCCTGCGGCCTGGTGGCCAGCCGCAAGGGCCTGCCGGTGATGCACGTCGGCGCCGGCATCCGCACCCACGAGCAGGCCGGCGCCGGCGACATCACGCGGCGCCTGACCGACCAGCTCGCCGACGTGCTCTACACCGCCGACAGCCAGGCCAACGAGCAGCTGGCGCAGGAAAGCGTCGCGTCCGAGCGGGTCTGCTTCGCCGGCAACCTGCTGGCCGATGCGCTGCAGTTCGCGCTGCGATGCAAGCTCGCGGTGCCCAGCCCGCGCGAGCGGCTCGCGCTGCCGGCCAACTTCCTGTCCGGGCGCAACGGCTACGGCGTCGTTGCGCTGCAGGGCTTGCAGGAGATCAACGACCGGCTCGCGCTGGCCGAGATCATCGACATCGTGCGCACCGTCGCGCACGACGTGCCGCTGGTCTGGCCGATGCCGCCGGGCACCTCCGAGCACCTGGCCAAGTTCCGGCTCGACCGCCTGCTCGGCCGCGAGCCGATCGCCGGCCGGCCGCCGCAGAGCCACCCGTCCTTCGTGCAGCTGCTGGCCAACGCGACCTGCGTGATCACCGACTCGTGGACGGTGCAGGAGGAGGCGACCATCCTGTCGATCCCCTGCCTGACCGTGGGCAGCGGGCCGGAGCGCGGCATCACCGTGGCGCAGGGCTCGAACCTGTTCGTCGGCCGCAACAAGGCGCTGGCCACGCGCATCGTGTGGGACTGCATCTTCAACGGCGGCAAGCGCGGGCGCGTGCCGGAGTACTGGGACGGCGAGGCCGGCGCACGCATCGCCGACCACCTGGCCGCCTTCCTGCAGACACGGCCGCAGGTGGTCGACCTCAGCCTGCCGGTCTGACCCGGCCGGGCCAGGCGGGCTTCAGCACGCCGGTGGCCAGGCCGGTGCCCAGCAGGATCACGACGCAGCCCAGAGCCATCGCGCCGGTCGGCCGCTCGGCCAGGAACAGCCAGCCCCAGGCGACCGCGAACACCGGGATCAGGAAGGTGACGGTGATCGCGTTGGCCGCGCCGATGTGGGCGATGAGCCGGAAGTACAGCACGTAGGCCACGCCGGTGCACAGCAGTGCCAGCAGCGCGGCCGCTCCCCAGGCCGTGGGCGAGGGCGTCGCCGCCGGCCACCACCACAGCGCCGGCAGCGCGAGCGCCACGGTCGCGCCGAGCTGGCTGCCGGTGGCCACCGCGAGCGGCGCCACGCCCGCCAGGTGCTTCTTCGTGTAGCTGGCCGCGAGGCCGTAGCACAGCGTCGCCCCCAGGCACGCCAGCACCGCCCAGCCGCTGCCGCCGGGCTTGAACGAGGCCTTGTCCCAGGCCAGCCACAACACGCCGGCGAAGCCGATCGCCAGGCCGGCGATGCGCGGCGGCGTGAGCCGGTCGCGCAGCCAGAGCCAGGCGATCAGCGCGCCGAACAGCGGCGTGGCGGCGTTGAAGATCGACGACAGGCCGGCGCTGATCGACAGCGCCGCGTAGCTGTAGAGCAGGAAGGGCAGGGCCGAGTTGATCAGCCCGACGGTGAAGATCGGCTTCCAGTGGCTGCGCAGCGCGCCGAACTGGCCGCGCAGTGCAAGCAGCGGCAGCAGGCACAGCGTGGCACCGGCCACTCGCACCGCAGCCAGCGCGACCGGGCCGAACTCGGCCGCGCCCAGCCGCATGAACAGGAACGAGGCGCCCCACAGGGCGGCCAGCAGCACCAGCTCGCCGGCGTCGGAAGTCTTCATGGGGCAGGGCTCAGCGAGTTCCAGAGGCGCAGCACCGCATAGGCACGCCAGGGCCGCCAGGCCTCGGCCTGCGCCAGCGCGGTGCGCGGGGTGAGTGCGGCATCGCGCCGGCGCAGCGCCTTGAGCACGGCCACGTCGCCGGGCGGGAAGGCATCGGGCCAGCCGGCGGCGCGCATCGCGATGTAGTGCGCGGTCCACGCGCCGATGCCCGGCAGCGTGGTCAGCGCGTCCACCAGCGCCTGCGGCTCGCCCGGGCGCTCGATCAGCGCGGCGATCGTCGGCCAGGCCTGCGCCAGCGCCACCAGCGCCTGCGCGCGCGTGCGCACGATGCCGAGCTCGGCGATGTGTTCCGGCTGCGCATCGGCCAGCCGCTCGGGTGCCGGGAAGGCGCGGGTGATGTCGTCCCAGGGCGTGGCCAGCGGCGTGCCGAAGCGCGCCACCAGGCGGGAGGCGAGCGTGCGTGCCGCGGCCACCGTCACCTGCTGGCCGAGCACGGCACGCACGGCGAGCTCGAACGCATCCAGGCTGCCGGGCAGGCGGATGCCGGGCGCACCCGGCAGCGCCACCAGCGCGGCGTCGATCGTCTGTGGGGCGGCGTCGAGGTCCAGCCAGCGCCGCGCCAGTGCCACCAGGCGCGCGCTGGCCGGCGCCAGCGCGGCGGCAAAGCGCAGCTGCACCCGGGCCTGCTCGGGCAGGAAGCTCGCCTCGATCCAGCCCGCCGCAGCGGCGACGCTGCCGGCGCGCAGGCTGCGCCGGATCGTGGCGCCCTCGACCTGCTCGATGCCCGGGATGGCACGTTGTGCGACGAAGCGCAGCAGGGCGGCCTGGTCGTAGGGTGTGCGGTACGACAGCGTCAACGCCACGGTCTCCGGGGCCACCGCGCCGCTGCCGGCCGATCGGGCCGCCGCGCCGCGCAGCCGGCTCGGGCTCATGCGGTAACGCTGCACGAAGCAGGCATTGAAGCGGCGCAGGCTGCGAAAGCCGCTGGCCAGCGCCACCTGGGCGACCGGCAGCGCGCTGTCGGTCAGCAGCTGCTTGGCCAACAGCAGCCGGCGCGTCTGCAGGTACTGCAGCGGCGTCACGCCGTGTTCGGTCGCGAAGATGCGGCGCAGGTGCCGGTCACTCACGCCCAGTCGCTCGGCCAGCGCGGCCAGCGAGGGCACGTCGCCGCTGCCGGCCTGCGCGTCGAGCGCCTGCGCGGCCTGGCGCGCCAGCGTGCGCGACGCGTCCATCACGCTCCAGGCCAGCCCGGGCCCGGGGGCGATTTCGGGGCGGCACTTCAGGCAGGGCCGGAATGCGGCGGCCTCGGCCTGCGCCGCACTGCCGAAGAAGCGGCAATGGCGCTGCTGAGGCGTGCGCACGCGGCACACGGGCCGGCAGTAGATGCCGGTGGAGGTGACACCGACGTAGAGCTGGCCGTCGAACCGGGCGTCGCGCGCAGCGAGGGCCCGGTAGGCGGCGTCGGGGTCGAGGTCCATGAGGCGATGGTAGCCGGCGCGTCGGCGTCGGCTCGCCGTTTCCGGACATGCTGCCGGCCGCCCGATCCTGGTTCAGGACACGATGTAGGCGGCGGCGCCGCTGGCCAGCAGGCGCCCGTCGGCGTTCTCGAAGCTCATGCGTGTGGAGGCGACCCGCGAGCCCAGGCGCAGCACCTCGGCGTGCAGCACGAAGCGCTCGCCGACGGCCGGGCGCAGGTAGTCGATGCGCAGGTCGATCGTGCCGAGCTTGCCGAAGCGCTGCAGCCGCTGGGCAGGGGCCTCGTCGAGGTGCCGGGCACCGATGGCGGCCATCACCGCCAGGCCGCCGAGCGCGTCGAGCGCCGCGCTGATCACGCCACCATGCAGGCGGTGGTGGGCGAAGTGGCCGATCAGGTCCGGCCGCATCAGCAGGTGGCCGCGCACGGCCTCGGCCGCGATGGCATCGATGCGCAGGCCGAGCACCCGGTTGAAGACGATGCGCTCCTCGAAGATCGCCGTCAGGCCGGCGACGAACTCGGGTTCGAAGGCTGTGCTCATGCCCGGCCGCCCGTGTCGGACCGGCACGAAAAAGGCCCCGCGTGCGGGGCCTTTGTCGCGAGCGCCGGACGGCTCACTTGATGGACAGGATCCACTGCACCAGCTGCTTGGCCTCGGCGGCATTGACCTGCGGGTTGGCCGGCATCGGCACCTGGCCCCAGGCCCCGACACCGCCCTTCATGACCTTCTCGGACAGCTTGTCGACGGCGTCCTTCTGGCCGGCGTACTTGGCAGCGACCTCCTTGTAGGACGGGCCGACGACCTTCTTGTCGGCGGCGTGGCAGGCCAGGCAGTTCTTGGCCTTGGCCAGCGCCTCGTTGGCCAGCGCCGGGGCGGTGGCGGCGGCAGCGCCGAGCGTGACGATCAGGGCGGGAAGCAACTTCATCGTTTTCCTTTCAGGGATCAGCGGGAAATACTGCGGATGTTTGACCACCCGCCCAGCCGAGGTGTCGGCTACAGTGCCATCAACGGATTGTAGGGGTGGCGGTTGACGGCCGGCAGGTGCCGGTTTTCCCGAGCACCCCTGGGAGTTCTGGCCGTGTACCTCGTCCTGCTCGGTGTTTTCATCATCCTGTTGCACTTCGCCGGCATCGGCCCTATGGCCGACTGGACCTGGACGCTGACCGGCGACCTGTGGAAGTTCTGCGTGCCCTTCGGCCTGGCCGCGGTGTGGTGGGCCTGGGCGGACAGCACCGGCTACAACAAGCGCCGCGAGATGGAGAAGATGGACGCCAAGCGCCAGGCCCGCCGCGAGCGCAACCTCGAGGCGCTGGGGATGGACGCCCGGGCCCGGCGCAAGAAGCAGAAGGCCTCGGGCTCCTGAGCGTCCGGCCCGGTCACTCGAACTTGTCCAGCACCGCGCCGGAACTGGCGCTCGACGCGTTCATGGCGAACTTGGCCAGCACCCCGCGGGTGTAGCGCGGCGCCGGGCGCTTCCAGGCCGCACGGCGGCGCGCGATCTCGGCCTCGTCCACGTCGAGCTGCAGCAGCAGCCGGTGCGCGTCGATCGTGATCGAGTCGCCTTCGTGCACCAGCGCGATCAGCCCGCCCTCGTAGGCCTCCGGCGCGACATGGCCGACCACCATGCCCCAGGTGCCGCCGGAGAAGCGGCCGTCGGTGATCAGGCCGACCGACTCGCCCAGGCCCTGGCCGATCAGCGCGCCGGTGGGGGCCAGCATCTCCGGCATGCCCGGGCCGCCCTTGGGGCCGAGGTAGCGCAGCACCATCACGTCGCCGGGCTTGATCTTGTTGGCCATGATCGCGGCCAGCGCGGACTGCTCGTCGTCGAACACCCGGGCCGGGCCGGTGATCACCGGGTTCTTCAGGCCGGTGATCTTGGCCACGCAGCCCTCGGGCGACAGGTTGCCCTTCAGGATCGCCAGGTGGCCGTGTGCGTAGATCGGATTCGAGACCGGGCGGATCACCTTCTGCTCCGCCGAGAGCGGCGGCACGTCGGCCAGGTTCTCGGCCACGGTCCTGCCGGTGATGGTGATGCAGTCGCCGTGCAGCAGCCCGGCCTTCAGCAACTCCTTCATCACGGCCGGGATGCCGCCGGCGCGGTGCAGGTCCACCGCCAGGTACTGGCCGCTCGGCTTGAGGTCGCACAGCACCGGGGTGCGCTGGCGCACGCGCTCGAAGTCGTCGATGCTCCACTCGACGCCGGCGGCATGCGCGATGGCCAGGAAGTGCAGCACGGCGTTGGTGGAGCCGCCGGTGGCCATGATCACCGCCACCGCGTTCTCGATCGACTTGCGCGTGACGATGTCGCGGGGCTTCAGGTCGGCCCGGACAGCGTCCACCAGCACCTTCGCGGCGCGCTCGACCATCGAGACGATCTCGCCCTCGACGTTGGCCATCGTCGACGCGTAGGGCAGCGACAGCCCGAGTGCCTCGAAGGCCGAGCTCATCGTGTTGGCGGTGTACATGCCGCCGCACGAGCCGCTGCCGGGGATGGCGTGGCGCTCGATCTGGCAGAAGTCCTCCTCACTCATCTTGCCGGCCGAGTACTGGCCCACGGCCTCGAACACGCTGACGATGTTCAGGTCCTGGCCCTTGTAGCGGCCCGGCAGGATGGTGCCGCCGTAGATGTAGAGCGAGGGCACGTTGGCGCGCAGCATGCCCATCATGCCGCCGGGCATGTTCTTGTCGCAGCCGCCGATCACCATCACGCCGTCCATCCACTGGCCGCCGACGCAGGTCTCGACGCAGTCGGCGATCACCTCGCGTGACACCAGCGAGTACTTCATGCCCTCGGTGCCCATCGCCATGCCGTCGCTGATGGTCGGCGTGCCGAAGATCTGCGGGTTGGCACCGGCCTCCTTCAGGCCGATCACGGCCGCGTCGGCCAGGCGCTGCAGGCCGGAGTTGCACGGCGTGATGGTCGAGTGGCCGTTGGCCACGCCGATCATCGGCTTCTTGAAGTCGCCTTCCTGGTAGCCGAGCGCGTAGTACATCGAGCGGTTCGGTGCCCGGGCCACGCCCTCGGTGATGTTGGCGGAACGGCGGTTGATCTTGTCGGTCATGCGGGTCTCCTGCGCGGCGGGGCCCGAGTATCCGCCGCGCGACAGGTCCTCGTCCAATAGATATCCGATCGCCGTTTGATATGCTGAGCAAATGAATGTCGAGATCGACCTGCGCGCCTGGCGGCAGTTCGCCGTGCTGGCCGAGACGCTGCACTTCGGCCGCGCCGCCGAGCGCCTGCACATGACGCAGCCGCCGCTCACGCTGGCGATCCAGCAGCTCGAGCGCCGCCTCGGCACGCCCTTGTTCGCGCGCACGCGCCGCAGCGTGGCGCTGACGCCCGCCGGCGAGGCGCTGCTCGAGCCGGCGCGCGCGCTGCTCGAGCGGGCCGCCGCGCTGCCGGCGCTGGCGCGCGGCGCGGCGCGCGGCGAGCAGGGGCGGCTGCGCCTGGGCTTCGTCTCGACCGTGGGCTACGGGCCGCTGCCGGGCTGGCTGCGCGGCTTTCGCGAAGCCTGGCCGGGCGTGACGGTCGAGCTGCGCGAGGCCACCGGTGACGTGCAGCTCGAGGCCTTCGCCCGCGCCGAGCTCGACGCCGGCTTCGTGCTGCACGCCCCTGGCCATGCGCCGGCGCTGGCGCGGCTGTCGCTCGGCGTCGAGCCGATGGTGCTGGCGCTGCCCGATGCCGCCCCGCGCCGCTGGCGCCCCGCGGAGCTGCTGCGCCAGCCGCTGGTGATCTTCCCGCGCGGCATCGCCCCCTCGCTGTACGACGCGGTGCTGGCCTTCTACCACCACCACCGCGCGGCGCCGGCCATCGCGCAGGAGGCGATCCAGATGCAGACCATCGTCAACCTGGTGTCGGCCGGGCTGGGCATCGCGCTGGTGCCGCGTTCGATGACGCTGCTGCAGCGGCCCGGCATCGCCTACCGCAGCCTGCCCGTGGCGCTGGCCGAGGCGGCACCGAGCTGCGAGACCAGCCTGGTCTGGCGCGCCGACGCGCCGCCGGCGGTCGAGCGCTTCGTCGCGCACGTGAAGGCCCATCGCTAGCTGCTATCGTTCGCGCCCATGCTCGTGCATCCCCAGTTCGACCCGATCGCGCTCCAGTTCGGCCCGGTGGCCGTGCACTGGTACGGCATCACTTACCTCGTGGCCTTCGGGCTGTTTCTGTGGCTGGCCAACCTGCGCGTGAAGCAGCCCTGGTACGCCGCCGCCGGCTGGACGCGCCGCGACGTGGAAGACCTGCTCTTCTTCGGCGTACTCGGCGTGGTGATCGGCGGGCGGCTGGGCTACGTGCTGTTCTACAAGCCGGGCTACTACGCCGCGCACCCGCTGGAGATCCTCGCGGTGTGGAAGGGCGGCATGGCCTTCCACGGCGGGCTGCTCGGCGTGATCGCGGCGATGCTGCTGTTCGCGAAGCTGCGCGGCCGGCCCTGGCTGCAGGTGACGGACCTGATCGCGCCCTGCGTGCCCACCGGCCTGGCCTCGGGGCGCATCGGCAACTTCATCAACGGCGAGCTGTGGGGGCGCGAGGCACCGGCCTCGCTGCCCTGGGCCATGGTGTTCCCGCAGTCGGGCCAGAGCTTCGCGCGCCATCCCTCGCCGCTGTACCAGTTCGCGCTCGAGGGCCTGGCGCTGTTCGTCATCCTGTGGCTGTATTCGCGCCGCGAGCGCGGCCTCGGCCAGGTCTCGGGCCTGTTCCTGATCGGCTACGGCGCGTTCCGCTTCATTGCCGAGTTCTTTCGCGAGCCGGACGCCTTCCTCGGCCTGCTCGCGCTCGGCCTGAGCATGGGCCAGTGGCTGTGCGTGCCGATGGTGCTGCTGGGCATCGCGTTGTGGGTGCGCGGGGCCCGGCTCGTGCCAAAAGGCTGAGCCATGCGCCAGATCTTCCTCGACACCGAGACCACCGGCCTGTCGGCCGAGGCGGGCGACCGCATCATCGAGATTGGCTGCATCGAGATGCTGAACCGGCGCCTCTCGGGCCGCACGCTGCATCACTACATCAATCCGCAGCGCAAGAGCCACGAGGACGCGGTCAAGGTGCACGGGTTGACCGACGAGTTCCTGGCCGACAAGCCGCTGTTCGCGGCGATCGCCGACGAGTTCCTCGAGTTCGTCGCGGGGGCGGAACTGGTGATCCACAACGCGGCCTTCGACGTCGGCTTCCTCGACGCCGAACTGGCGCGCCTGGGCAGGCCGCCGCTGGCCGAGCATGTGGCCGAGGTGACCGACACGCTGCTGATGGCGCGCGAGATGTTCCCCGGCAAGTCGAACTCGCTGGACGCGCTGTGCAAGCGGCTGGAGGTGGACAACTCCAACCGCACCCTGCACGGCGCGCTGCTCGACGCCGGGCTGCTGGCGGAGGTCTACATCCGCCTCACACGCGGGCAGGACTCGCTGGTCATCGACGAGGTGCAGTCCGAGGCGACCGAGGTGACGATCGCGACAGTCGATTTCGAGCGCCTCGTGCTGCCGGTGATCGAGGCCGACGAGGCCGAATCGGCGGCACATGCCGCGTTGCTGGGCGAGCTCGACAAGGCCAGCGGCGGCAAGACGCTCTGGCCCCGCCCGGCGCCGAGCACTAGCGAGGATGTGGCATAATACGGGGCTTGTCTGGGCGGCTAGCTCAGGGGTAGAGCATCGCATTCACACTGCGGGGGTCGGGGGTTCGAAACCCTCGCCGCCCACCAGACATTCTCCCGAGACACGGCCGGTTCCCCCGGCCGTTTTTCTTGCGCAGGTCGAAGCCATGGACCAGGTCGATGCGGTCGTGATCGGCGCCGGTGTCGTCGGCCTGGCGACCGGCCGTGCGCTGGCGCGGGCCGGGCTCGAGACCGTCGTGCTCGAGCGCGCCAACGCGATCGGCACCGGCACCAGCTCGCGCAACAGCGAGGTGGTGCACGCCGGCATCTACTACCCCGCCGGCTCGCTGAAGGCGCGGCTGTGCGTGCAGGGGCGCCAGCAGCTGTACGCGTTCTGCGCCGGGCATGGCGTGGCGGTGCGGCGCTGCGGCAAGCTGATCGTCGCCACCTCGGAAGCGCAGCGCCCCAGGCTCGAGGCGACACGCCGTGCAGCGGCCGCCAACGGCGTGCCGCTGCGCGAACTCGCGGCCGATGAGGTGCGTGCGCTCGAGCCGGCGCTGCAGTGCGTGGCCGCGCTCGAATCGCCCGAGACTGGCATCGTCGACAGCCACGGCCTGATGCTCGCGCTGCAGGGCGATCTCGAGGCCGCGGGCGGCGCGCTGGCCCTGTGTTCGCCGGTGCTGGGCCTGCGTGCCGGGCCCGGCCTGCACGTGGTGTCCGTCGGCGGCGAGGCCCCGATGGAGCTCGGTGCGCGCGTCGTCGTCAATGCCGCCGGCCTGTGGGCGCCGGGGCTGGCGGCTGCAACGCACGGGCTCGCTCCGGCGCACTGCCCGCAGGGCCGGCACGCCAAGGGCAACTACTTCGCGCTCGCCGGGCGCGCGCCGTTCTCGCGCCTGATCTACCCGGTGCCCGAGGCCGCCGGCCTGGGCGTGCACCTGACGCTCGATCTCGCCGGCCAGGCGCGCTTCGGACCGGACGTGCAATGGCTGCCGGCGGGCGACCCGGACGCGATCGACTACCGCGTCGACCCGGCGCGCGGCGAGGCGTTCTACGCCGAGATCCGGCGCTACTGGCCGGCGCTGCCCGACGGCGCGCTGCAGCCGGCCTACAGCGGCGTGCGACCCAAGCTCGGCGGGCCCGAGGCCCCGGCCGCGGACTTCGTGCTGCAGGGCCCGGACGAACACGGCATCGCCGGGCTGATGAACCTGTTCGGCATCGAGTCGCCCGGGCTCACCGCCAGCCTGGCGATCGCCGACGAGGTGTTGCACCGGCTCGGCATTCAGGCCGAGAAGACGTAGTCGCCGAGCAACGTGCTGGCGCTGCCGCTGAGCGTCGCCAGCAGCGTCAGCTCGCTGGCCGAGACGGCCGCGTTGCCGTCCGCCGAGTGGAACAGGAACACCCCGGAATCCGTGCCGTTGTCGACCACGAACAGCGCCGTGCGATCGGCCGCGTAGGCCGAGCTGGCCGAGCCGATCGCCGCGGCCGCGCCGGCGGTGGTCAACGAGGCCGCGTTGGCGGTGAAGATCACCAGCTCGGCGCTGGCCGAGAAGCCGCCCGGCCCGGCGCGCACCGCGCTGCCTTCGACCAGCAGATCGCCGTCGCCGACCTTCAGCGCGGTCTGGCCGAACTGCAGCTTGTCGGTGCCGCTGGTGAAGTCGGTGATCGTGTCGCTGCCGGTCGTGCCGTTGAAGCGGAACGTGTCGCTGCCGCTGCCGCCGGTCAGCAGGTCGCTGCCCAGCCCGCCGGTCAGCGTGTCGTTGCCGCCACCGCCGCGCACCGTGTCGTTGCCGGCGCCGGCATCCATGGTGTTGTTGGCCGCGTTGCCGATCAGCAGGTTGACCGCGTTGTTGCCGTTGGCGCGCACGGCGGTGCTGCCGGTGAGCGTCAGGTTCTCGAGCGTGCCCTGCAGCGTCCAGTTGACCGACGAGATCACGCTGTCGACGTTGCCCGCGGTCGTGCCGGTCTCGGAGGTGATGTCGGCGGCGCTGTCGACGACATAGGTGTCGCTGCCGTCGCCGCCGACCAGCGTGTCGTTGCCGGTGCCGCCGTCGAGCCGGTCGTCGCCCGATCCGCCGGTCAGGCTGTCGTTGCCGGCGCCGCCGCTGACGCTGTCGTTGCCGGCGCCGGCGTTCATCGAGTTGTTGCCGGCGTTGCCGGTCAGCACGTTGGCGGCGCTGTTGCCGTTGCCGTTGATGGCCGCGCTGCCGGTCAGCGTCAGGTTCTCGAGCGTGGGCTGGAGTGTCCAGGTGATGCTGCTGATCACGCTGTCGGTGCCGGCACCCACGCCCTCGACGATGATGTCGCCCGCCGCATTCACGACATAGGTGTCGTTGCCCGCGCCGCCGGTCAGCGTGTCGTTGCCGAGCCCGCCGTCGAGCCGGTTGGCCAGCGTGTTGCCGGTCAGCCGGTCGTTGTAGCGCGAGCCGATCACGTTCTCGAAGTTGAGCAGCGTGTCGTTGCCGAAGCCGGTGGCCTGCGCGGTGGTGAGCGAGAGGTTCACCGTCACCGCCGCTGTGGCATTGGCGTACGAGACGGTGTCGACGCCGCTGCCGCCGTTCAGGCGGTTGCTGCCCGCGTTGCCGGTGATCACGTTGGCCAGCGCGTTGCCGGTGCCGGCGAGGTTGGCGGTGCCGGTCAGCGTCAGGTTCTCGAGGTTGGCACCGAGCGTGTAGTTGATCGACGACTGCACGGTGTCGGTGCCGCCGCCGGCGGCTTCGAGGATCAGGTCGTTGCGGCTGATCACGTAGGTGTCGTTGCCGGCGCCGCCTTGCAAGGTGTCCACCAGCAGCGGGTTGGCGACGCGGAACACGTCCGTGAAGCCGCCGTTGCCGTCCGTCGAGGCGAGGTTGGTCGCGCTGCTCTCGAACACGATCCAGTCGCCGCCCGACGAAACCTGCGCGTCTGTGCTCGGCCCGTTGCCGGCCACGCCGGCGGCCGAGCTGGACACCAGCGCGATCCGGCCGGTGTACAGGTCCTTGACGAAGATGTCGCGCGTGCCGTTGCTGTCGCCGGCTACGAGGTCGTCGGAGTAGCTCGTGAAGACCACCCAGCGGCCGTCGTCGGAGATCGACGCGTCTTCGCTCGAGAGGCTCACGCCGCTGCCGTCCTCCTTCGAGGAAACGAGCTGCAGGTCGCCGGTCTTGAAGTACAGCGCGTAGATGTCGGTGCCGTTGGAGGTGTCCTCGCCGACCAGGTTGCGCCCCGTCTCGAACACGACGACCGCGTTGTCGTCGCCGTTGAAGGCCACGTCGGCATTGAAGTTGCCGTTGTTCGGGTTGGAGACGGGTACCAGGCCCCTGGTCAGGTTCGTCAGCTGGCCGGTCTCGGCACTCCACAGGAAGATGTCGCTGCGGCCGTTGTTGTCCCCGCTGGTCAGGTTGCTGGCCTCGCTCTGGAACACCACGTAGTCGCCGTCGGCCGAGACATGGGCGTCGATGCTCTCGCCGTTGCCGTCGGTGCCGGTCAGGCTGGTGGAGATGCGCGTGGTGGTGTCGGTGGCCAGATCCTTCAGGAAGATGTCGGTGTACGTCGTCGAGCCGCCGGCGGCGAAGCTGGAGGTCGTGCTCTCGAACACCACGTAGCGGCCGGTGCCGGAGAGGTCCGGGTTCAGCGAACGGCCGTCCGTGGCCAGTGTGCCGCCGGTGCCGGTGGAAGCGCGCACGATCTCGCTACCGTGCGGATCGGACACGTAGATGTCGTACAGCGCGCCGCTGGAAGGCCCGGGCACCAGGTTGGACGAGGCGGCCAGGAAGGCGACCACGTTGCCGTCGGCCGAGATCACCGTCGCGGCGGCGCCGCTGTTGCCCGCCACGCCGGTGGCGCTGCGGTGCTCGTCGCTGAAATCGCCGGTCACCATGTCCTTGACGACCGGGCCGCTGGCGGTGTTGCCGAAGTTGCTCCAGTTGCCGTCGAAGGCGACGTAGCGCCCGTCGGCGCTGACCGACGCATGCGAGCTGCCGGTCGGCGCGCCGGCGCTGCCGTCGCGCGAGACATGGTTGATCGGCGCCAGCGCGACGTTGCCGACGATCCAGTCGGTGCCGCTGCCGGTGGTCACCAGGTCGGCGCCGCCCAGGCCCCAGACCTGGTTGCCGACGGTCGAGTCGGTCAGCGTGTAGTACTGGCCGTAGGCGTCGTGGAAGGCGTCGCCGGTGCCGTCGCCGAACAGCAGCACGCTGCCGTCGGCGAAGCTGACGTTCTCGAAGTTGAGCTGGCCCCAGCTCAGGCCGTCCAGCCAGACGGTCTTGCCGGCGGCGGTCAGCGACAGGTTGCTGCCCGAGGCTGCCAGGCGCACCTCGCCGGCGCTGATCGACGGCGCGTCGAACTGGAGGACGTCGGCGTCCGGGTCGAAGTTCAGGTGCGTGCCGTCGGCCAGCGCGCTGAAGACGAAGTTGCTCATTCGGATCCCTCCTCCGGCGCCTCGCGCCGCTTGAGGAAGGTTGTACCCACGCCCGCGTTATGCCGGCGTTATGGCCGGCCCGGGGTCCCCCGCGCTCAGGGGAGGGGCGCGTCGTCCGGGCGCTGCCAGCGACCGTCCAGCAGCAGCTCGTGCGGGCCGAACTGCGCCTTGTAGGCCATCTTGTCGCTGCCGGCGATCCAGTAGCCGAGGTAGACATGCGGCAGCCGCAGCGCCCGGGTCTGTTCGATCTGCCACAGGATGTTGTAGGTGCCGTAGCTGGTGCGCGGCTCCGGCTCGAAGAAGGTGTAGACGGCCGACAGCCCGTCGTTGAGGATGTCCAGGATCGAGACCATCTTCAGCGCGCCGGGGCCCTGGGCCGAGGGCTCGCGGAACTCGACCAGGCGCGAGTTGACCCGGCTCTGCAGCAGGAACTGGGTGTACTGGTCGATCGAGTCGTGGTCCATGCCGCCGCCGCTGTGGCGGCCGGCCTGGTAGCGCAGGTAGAGCTGGTAGTGCTCCGGCACGAAGCACAGGCGCAGCACGCGGGCCTGCAGCCCGGCATGCTGCTTCCAGGCGCGGCGCTGGCTGCGCGTGGGTTCGAAGCCGGCCACCGGCACGCGCAGCGGCACGCAGGCGCGGCAGCCGTCGCAATAGGGCCGGTAGGTGAACATGCCGCTGCGCCGGAAGCCGTTGGCCACCAGCCCCGAATAGGCGTCTGCGTGGATCAGGTGGCTGGGCGTGGCCACCTGCGAGCGGGCCATGCGCCCGGCCATGTAGCTGCACGGGTAGGGCGCAGTCGCGTAGAACTGGAGCGAGGCGAGCGGAAGCTCTTTCGGGTGCGTCACGGGCCGGGGTCCTGCGCGGCGGCGGGGCCGAGCCCCAGGTGCCGCCAGAGGGACACATGATAGGTCCAAGGGGTCACCTCACCGGCCCCCAGGGCATGGGACAGGCGGCGCTCGAACTCGGGGCGCGGCAGCTCGCGCCCGCCCAGCGAGGCCAGGTGCCCGGTGCGCTGCTGGCAGTCGATCATGCCGATGCCGTGCTCCCGGCAGAAGCACACCAGCGCGGCCAGCGCGATCTTGGAGGCGTCGGTGCGGTGCGAGAACATCGATTCGCCGAAGAACATGCGGCCGAGGCTGACGCCGTACAGCCCGCCGGCGAGTTCGCCGTCGATCCAGGTCTCGACGCTGTGCACCGCACCGAGCCGGTGCCAGCGCAGGTAGGCCTCGACCATCGCCGGCACGATCCAGGTGCCGTCCTGGCCCTCGCGCGGGGTGTGCGCGCAGGCCTGGATGACGCGCCGGAAGTCGTGGTCGATGCGGACCTCGCAGCCGGGCGTGCGGATGAACTTCGCGATCGTCTTGCGCAGAGAGCGCTTCAGGCGGAACTCGTCGGTCAGCAGCACCATGCGCGGGTCCGGCGACCACCACAGCACCGGCTGGCCCTCGCTGTACCAGGGGAACACGCCCTTCGCGTAGGCCTCGGCCAGGCGCTGCGGGGTCAGCTCACCGCCGGCGGCCAGCAGGCCCGGCGCGTCGGATCCGGCCGGCAGCGCGCGGCGCGTGTCGGGCAGGGTGTCGAGCGGGCTGCGCAGCCAGGCGATCACGTGGGCGGGACCGGAAAATGCTGTGGGGCCATGGTATCGCGCGACAATCGCGCCCGTCTCCCCAGCGAAGGAACGACCATGCAAGGTGACGCCAAGGTGCTCGAGTACCTGAACAAGCAGCTCAAGAACGAACTCACCGCCATCAACCAGTACTTCCTGCACTACCGCATGCTGAAGAACTGGGGCTTCGAGCGCATGGCCAAGCACGAGTACGAGGAGTCGATCGAGGAGATGAAGCATGCCGACAAGCTGGTCGACCGCATCCTGATGCTCGAGGGCCTGCCCAACCTGCAGGACCTGGGCAAGCTGCTGATCGGCGAGTCCGCGGTCGAGATCCTGTCCTGCGACCTGAAGCTCGAGCAGGGCTCGCAGGCGGTGCTGAAGGAGGCCATCGCGCACTGCGAGAGCGTGCGCGACTACGTGTCGCGCGAGATCCTCGAGCAGATCCTGGAGGACACCGAGGAGCACATCGACCACCTCGAGACGCAGATCGAGCTGGTGGCCAAGGTTGGCGAGCCGAACTGGCTGCAGTCGCAGATGGGCAGCGGCAGCTGAGGTTGCGCATTGGTGCGCGGCGCGCGCCGCGCTACAGTGTCGTCCGGCGCAGGCAGTATCGGTTGTCAGGATGTCCTGACAAAACCGTGGCCAGGGAGCAGGGCGATGGGCTGGACCTTTCCGTTCTCGGCGATCGTCGGGCAGGACGAGATGAAGCGCGCGATCCTCGTCGCGGCGATCGACGCGAGCGTCGGCGGCGTGCTGGTGTTCGGCGACCGCGGCACCGGCAAGTCCACCGCGGTGCGCGCGCTGGCGGCGCTGCTGCCGAAGATGAACGCGGTGGCCGGCTGCCCCTACCACTGCGACCCGCTCGGCAACCTGTGCAGCGACTGCGCCGCCCGGCGCGGCGCCGGCCGCGCGCCGAAGGCCGAGAAGGTCGGCGTGCCCGTGGTCGACCTGCCGCTCGGCGCGACCGAAGACCGCGTGGTCGGCGCGCTCGACCTGGAGCGCGCGCTTGCGCACGGCGTCAAGGCCTTCGAGCCCGGCCTGCTGGCGCGCGCCAACCGCGGCTTCCTCTACATCGACGAGGTCAACCTGCTGGAAGACCACCTGGTCGACCTGCTGATCGACGTGGCCGCTTCCGGCGAGAACGTGGTCGAGCGCGAGGGCCTGTCGGTGCGCCACCCGGCGCGCTTCGTGCTCGTGGGCAGCGGCAACCCGGAGGAAGGCGAGCTGCGCCCGCAGCTGCTCGACCGCTTCGGCCTCTCGGTCGAGGTGCGCACGCCCACCGACCTGCCCACGCGCATCGAGGTGGTGCGCCGGCGCGACCGCTTCGAGCGTGATCCCGCAGGCTTCGTCGCACAGTGGCAGAAGGAGGAGGACAAGCTGCGCCGCCGCATCGTCAAGGCGCGCGAGCGGGTCGGCGGCATCGACACGCCCGACGCGGTGCTCGAGGCGGCCTCCAAGCTGTGCCTGGCGGTCGGCACCGACGGCCTGCGCGGCGAGCTCACGCTGATCCGCGCCGCGCGCGCGCTGGCCGCCTTCGACGGCGACGCCGCGGTCGACGCGGGCCACCTGCGCCGCATCGCGCCTTCGGCGCTGCGCCACCGCCTGCGCCGCGACCCGCTCGACGAAGCCGGCTCGACCTCGCGCGTGGAGCGCGTGCTGGCGGAGCAGTTGCCCGCATGAACATCGCGCCCGGCTGGGCCCTGGCGCAGCACGCGGCGGCGCTGCTGGCGGTCGATCCGGCCGGCCTGGGCGGCGCGCTGCTGCGCGGGCTCTCGCCCGACCTGCGCGAGCGCTGGGAGGCCCTGCTGCGCGGCCTGCTGCCGCCCGATACGCCGTGGCGCACGCTGCCGCCGCACATCGGTGACGAGCGCCTGCTCGGCGGCCTGGACCTCGGCGCCACGCTGCGCCAGGCGCGCCCGGTGGCGCAGCGCGGCCTGCTGGCCGAGTGCGACGGCGGCCTGCTGCGGGTGCCGCAGGCGCAGCAGCTCGGCGCGGCGCTGGCGGCGCGCCTGGCCGCCGTGCTGGACGACGGCGAGGTGCGGCTCGCGCGCGAGGGCTTCGCGCGCTGCGATCCCGCCCGGCTCGCCCTGCTGGCCTACGACGACGGGGTCGAGGGCAACGACCCGCCGCCCGCCGCGCTGGCCGACCGGCTGGCGCTGCAGCTGGACCTGAGCGGCCTGGCCTGGCGCGACGCCGGGCCGTCCGCACCATGGACGGCCGAGGCCGTCGCCGCGGCGCGCGAACGCCTGCCGCGGCTGCGCACCGACGAGGCCGCGCTGGACGCCCTGTGCGCCGCGGCCGAGGCGCTCGGCATCGCCTCGAGCCGCGCACCCTGGTTCGCGTTGCGGGTGGCGCGCGCCGCCGCGGCGCTGGACGGGCGCCTGACGGTTGCGCAGGCCGATGCCGAGCTCGCCGCCCGCCTGGTGCTCGCGCCGCGGGCCATGCGGCTGCCGCCGGGCCCGCCGCCCGACGAGGCGCCGCCGCCCGAGCGGTCCGAGGCGCCCGAGCGCGAGAACGCTGGCGACCAGACGGTCGAGGCCGGCACGCTGGAAGACCGCCTGATCGAGGCGGCGCGTTCATCGATCGACCCGCGCCTGCTTGCACAGCTGCAGATCGCGCGCCTGGGTGGCGCGCCGCGCGGCGGGGCCGGCAAACGCGGCGCGCTGCAGCGTTCCCTGCTGCGCGGCCGGCCGATCGGCACGCTGGCCGGCGAGCCGCGTCGCGGCGCGCGGCTGAACCTGATCGACACGCTGCGCGCCGCGGCGCCGTGGCAACCGCTGCGCCGGCGCGAGGCACGCTGCGCCGCCGCGGTGCAGGTGCGGCGCGAGGATTTCCGTGTCACGCGGCACCAGATGCATCGGCGCACGACGGCCGTGTTCGCGGTCGACGCCTCGGGCTCGGCCGCGCTGCACCGGCTGGCCGAGGCCAAGGGCGCGGTCGAGCTGCTGCTGGCCGACTGTTATGTGCGGCGCGACCAGGTGGCGGTGCTCGGCTTTCGCGGCGCCGGCGCCGAACTGCTGCTGCCGCCCACCCGCTCGCTGCCGCGTGCCAAGCGCGCGCTCGCCGGCCTGCCCGGCGGCGGCGGCACGCCGCTGGCGGCCGGGCTGGACGCGGCCTGGGTCGTCGCCGACGCGGCGCGCCGGCGCGGCGACACCCCCCTGGTCGTGCTGCTGACCGACGGCCGCGCCAACATCGCGCGCGACGGCTCACCCGACCGCGCGCGCGCCGAGCAGGACGCACTGGCCAGCGCCGCCCGCTGGCGCGGTGCCGGCATCGCCGCGCTGTTGGTCGACACCTCGCCGCGCCCCGACCCACGCGCCCGCGCGCTGGCCGAGCGCATGCAGGCGCGCTACCTGCCTCTGCCGATGGCCGAGGCGGCGACGCTGTCGGCCGCCGTGCGCCAGGCGAGCGCCGTGCTTGTGCGCGGCTGAGGGCATGGGGCGCCCGCTGGACTGGGCGCGCGACGGGCCCGGCTGGCCGCACCACGCGGCCAGCCGTTTCGTCGCGCTGCCGGGCCTGCGCTGGCACGTGCAGCAGATCGCCGCGCCGCCCGGCGCGCCGACGCTGCTGCTGCTGCACGGCACCGGCGCCTCGACCCATTCCTGGCGCGGCGTGATGACGGCGCTGGCAGGCCGCCTGGGTCTCGTCGCGGTCGATCTGCCCGGGCACGCCTTCACCGGCGCGCCGGCGGACCCCGAACGGCTCAGCCTGCCCGGCATGGCCTCGGCGCTGGCTGACCTGCTGCGCGAGCTGCGCTGCGCACCGGAGCTGGTGGTGGGCCACTCCGCCGGCGCCGCGGTGGGCGCGCAGCTGTGCCTGGACGGCGCGCTGCAGCCCGCCGCGCTGGTGTCGGTCAACGGGGCGCTGCTGCCGCTCCCGGGCCTGGCGGGCAGCGTCTTTTCGCCGGTGGCGCGGCTGCTGGCGCGCAGCACGCTGGTGCCGCGGCTGTTCTCCTGGCGCGCCAGCGACCCGGTGGTGTGCCGCCGCCTGCTCGACGGCACCGGCTCGCGCATCGACGAGGACGGTGCCGCCTGCTACCGCCGCCTGCTGCAGGACCCCCGGCACGTGTCCGGTGCGCTGGGCATGATGGCGCGCTGGGACCTGCAGACCTTCGCGCGTGCGCTGCCGCGCCTGGCCGTGCCGCTGCACCTGCTGGTGGCCGAGCGCGACCTGACCCTGCCACGCGACCATGCGCGCCGACTGCACGAGCACCTGCCGCGCGCGAGCCTGCTGCGCCTGCCCGGGCTCGGCCACCTCGCGCACGAGGAAGACCCGGCCCAGGTGGCGGCCATCCTTGAGAACTTGACGAAACTTATTGTCAAGTCAAGTTGACATGTCTAGGATGCGCCGCATGTGGAGCGACGAACGATCCGTGCCGCCGCCCGTGGGCGGTCCGCGCACCGGCACGCCGGGGCGTGCCCATGCGGTGGTGATCGGCAGCGGTTTCGGCGGCCTGGCCGCGGCGCTGCGCCTGGGAGCGCGCGGTTACCGCGTCACCGTGCTGGAGCGGCTCGATGCCCCCGGCGGCCGCGCCTGCGTGCACCGGCAGGACGGCTACACCTTCGATGCCGGGCCGACCGTCGTCACCGCGCCCTGGCTGTTCGAGGAGCTGTGGGCGCTGTGCGGCCGCCGTCTCGCCGACGACGTCGAGCTGCGCCCGGTCGACCCGTTCTACCGCGTGCGCTTCGACGACGGCATGTCGATCGACTACCGCGGCGACGCCCAGGCCATGCGCGAGGCCGTCGCCCGCCTCGCGCCGGGCGACCTGGCCGGCTACGAACGTTTCCTCGCCGCCAGCGAGGCGATCTTCAAGGTCGGCTTCGAGCAGCTCGGCGACCAGCCCTTCGACCGATGGGCCGACATGGCGCGCTGCCTGCCCGACCTGATGCGCCTGCAGAGCTGGCGCACCGTCTGGGGCATGGCCTGCAAGCACGTCAAGGACGAGAAGCTGCGCGTGCTGCTCACGTTCCAGTCGCTGCTGGTCGGCGGCAACCCGTTCACCACCACCTCGGTCTACTGCCTGATCGCCTTCCTCGAGCGGCGCTGGGGCGTGCACTTCGCGATGGGCGGCACCGGTGCGCTGGTGGCCGGCCTGGTCAAGCTGATCCGCGAGCAGGGCCATGCGCTGCGCCTGAACGCCCCGGTGGCGCAGATCCTGGTGGAGCAGGGGCGCGCCTGCGGCGTGCGCCTGGACAGCGGCGAGACGATCCGCGCCGACGTGGTGGTCTCCAACGCCGACTCGGCCTGGACCTACCGCCACCTGCTCGCCCCCGAGCACCGCCGGCGCTGGACCGACCGGCGCCTGGCGCGCGCGCGCTACTCGATGAGCCTGTTCGTCTGGTACTTCGGTACCCGCCGGCGCTACGAGGACGTGGCGCACCACAGCATCCTGCTCGGGCCGCGCTACCGCGGGCTGCTGGACGACATCTTCCGCCGCAAGCACCTGGCCGAGGACTTCAGCCTCTACCTGCACCGGCCCACCGCCACCGACCCGTCGCTCGCGCCGCCGGGCTGCGACGCGTTCTATGTGCTCTCGCCGGTGCCGCACCTGGGCAGCGGCACCGACTGGGTGGAGCAGGCCGAGCCCTACCGCCGCGCCATCCAGGCGCGCCTGGAGGCCACCGTGCTGCCCGGCCTGGGCGAGAGCCTGGCCAGCTCGCGCGTGATGACGCCGCTGGACTTCCGCGACCGGCTCTGCTCGGTCCACGGCGCGGCCTTCGGCCTCGAGCCGGTGCTGACGCAGAGCGCCTGGTTCCGCCCGCACAACCGCAGCGAGGAGGTCGAGCGGCTCTACCTGGTCGGCGCGGGCACGCACCCCGGTGCCGGGCTGCCGGGTGTGCTGTCTTCCGCCAGGGTGCTCGACCGCGTGGTGCCGCATGCCGACGAACTGGTCTGAGGCCGCCGGGGTCGCCGAGGTCGATCTCGCCGCCTGCCGCGCGCAGCTGGCCAACGGCTCGCGCACCTTCCTCGCCGCGTCGCTGCTGCTGCCGCGGGCGGTGCGCGGGCCGGCCTGCGCGCTGTACGCGTTCTGCCGCCTGGCCGACGACGCGGTCGACGGCGGCGACGATCCGCATGCCGCGGCGCAGATGCTGCGCGGCCGCCTCGACCGGCTCTACCGCGGCGACGCCTGGCCGGTGCCGGCCGACCGCGCGCTCGCCGCGGTGGTGGCGCGCTTCGGCATCCCGCAGGCCCTGCCGGCCGCGCTGATCGACGGCTTCGAGTGGGACGCCGCCGGGCGGCGCTACGACACGCTTGCCGAGCTGGAGGACTACGCCGCGCGCGTGGCCGGCACGGTGGGCGCGATGATGTCGCTGCTGATGGGCACACGCGACGCGGCCGCGCTGGCGCGCGCCTGCGACCTGGGCGTGGCGATGCAGCTGTCCAACATCGCGCGCGACGTCGGCGAGGACGCGCTGGCCGGGCGGCTCTACCTGCCGCGCCGCTGGCTGCAGGAGGCCGGCATCGACCCCGAGGCCTGGCTGGCCGCGCCGCGCTTCGACGAGCGCCTGGCCGGCGTGCTGGAGCGCCTGCTCGCGCACGCGGACATGTTGTACGCACGTGCCGGTGCCGGCGTGGCGCGCCTGCCGCTGGCCTGCCGGCCGAGCATCAACGCGGCGCGTTTCCTGTACGCCGCGATCGGCCACGAGGTGGCGCGGCGCGGCTACGACTCGGTGTCCACGCGCGCCGTGGTGCCGCGGCGCCGCAAGCTGGCGGGCCTGGCGCGCGCCCTCGTCACCTGGTGGCCCGACCCCGAGGCAGCGCGCGAGCCGCCGCTGGCCGCGACGCGTTACCTCGTCGACGCGGCCGCCGACCGCCACGCCCCGCCGCGTGGCCTGGCGGAGAAGGCGCTCTGGGTGCTCGACCTGTTCGAGCGCCTCGAGCGGCGCGACCGGCTGCAGCGTGCCGCCTGAGCGTGCCGGTCGAGCGTGCCGTGAGCAGCCACTGGTTCGGCCTGATCGAACTGTCGATGTTCCTCGGCCTGCCGCTCGTCTGGGGCGTGTGGGAACTGGTCAAGCTGCGCCGCGAGCAGCGGCGCGATCGCGCGCGTGAGCGCGAAGGCACCGCCGACGACTCGGAGTCTGCCGCGCAGACTCCTAGCCCCGCCGCGGCATGCGGAACGGCAGCAGTGCCTGCACCCAGCGCGCCGCGAAGCGGTCCAGCGACAGGCTCTCGTGCACCGCGGTGACCGGCTCGCCGCGCCAGCGCGTCTCCACCAGCGAGCGGGCGTAGAACGGCCCGTCCTCCAGGCGCCGCTGCAGCGCCGGCCGATGCCCTGCATCCGCGCGCACCATGCCGGGCATGCGCCAGCGCGAGGCCGGCAGCGCATGCGGCGGCGGGGCCTCGACGGACCCGATGGCACCGTCGTTCGCGATGTGCAGCGCGAGCCCCAGCGTCGAGCCGTCGCGGCGCTGCACGTCGTAGTGCACGCCGGTCGCGCCGCCGGGCAGCGCGGCGCGCGACCAGTCCCAGCGCACGAAGTCCTGCTCGAGCGGCCGCGCGCCGTGGTTGCCGTCCAGGTAGGCCTGGCCGCGCCAGCGCCAGCCGGGCCGGTCGAGCTCGACCTCGATGCGTGCCGACGGCGCCAGCGGTGTCCAGCGGTGCCGCCCGGCGGCATCGAGCGGGAAGTCCGCGCCGGTGCTGGACAGCGGCTCGAGCAGCAGGCGACCGCGCACTCGGGCGGGCCAGGGCACGGCCCATTCGTCGAGCTCGACCTGCAGCCGGCCGTCGTGCCAGGCCAGCGTGCTCGGGCCGATGCACAGCGTGCGCGCATCGCGCTGCAGCCGGTCGGCGCCGCGTTCGGTCATGGTCCAGCGGTGCAGGCCGGGGCCGTACAGCGCGACGTTGATCGCCACGTGGCGGCGCGGGTCGGCGTCCGCCACGCTGCGCCGGCGTGCCGCCGCGTACCAGGGCGAGAACACACTGCCGACGAAGGCGATCAGCGCCAGCGCATGGCGGCCATCGTCGCTCAGGGCGTCGAGATACTACCAGGCATAGCCGCCGGGCGGGACAGCGAGATCGAAACGCGCTGCGCCCGCCACTGGCGCCGCAGTTCCGCGGCCGCCAGCCGGCCCGACAGCGCGGCCATCGGCACGCCGGGCCCCGGGTGGGTCGTGCCGCCCGCCAGCACCAGCCCCGGGATCGGCGTGCGCTGCGTCGGACGCCGGAACGAGGCCTGCCAGCCGTGCGACGCCTCCCCGTACAGCGCCCCCGCCGAGCCCGGGAACATGCGCGCGAAGTCCATCGGCGTCGTGCGGGCCGTCGTGCCCTCGATCGCGCGCAGGCTCAGCCCGCAGCGTGCCAGGTGTCGGAAGGTTTGCTGCTCGCATTCGTCGATCTCCTCGTCCGACAGGTTGCGCCCGGCCGGCGCGTTGACCAGGCAGAACAGGCGCTGCGCCGCGGCGGCTCCGCCGGCATCGGGGGCGCACACGTAGGTGGTCGGCACGCCCGGCAGGCGGGCGTGGCGGAACAACGCGTCGAACTCGTCGGCATACGACGGCCCGAAGAACACGTTGTGGTGGGCCAGCGGCAGGCCTTCGGTGCATGCCGCCAGGTTCCAGGTCAGCGCCGACAGCGAGCGCTGGCGCGGCGGCGGCGCGGCCTGGCGCAGCGCGGGCCCGAGCAGCCCGGCGGCCAGCGCCGCGCTGTCGCCGGCCCACACCACGGCGTCGGCGGCCAGATGCTCTCCGCTGCCGAGCTCGACCCCCGCGATGCGGCCGCGCGCCAGGTGCAGCCGCCGCACGTCGGCGCCGCAGCGCAGCAGCGCGCCGCGCCGGGCCAGCAGGCGCTCGAGGTGGCGGACGATGCCGTGCATGCCGCCCTCGACGCGCCAGACGCCGGCGCGCTCCACGTGCGCCACCAGCATCAGCGTGGCCGGGCAGGCGTAGGGCGAGGCGCCGCAGTAGGTGGCGTAGCGGCCGAACAGCTGGCGCAGCCGCGCGTCTCGGAAATGCGTGCCGAGCGAGGACCACAGCGTCGCGAACGGCGCGATGCGCAGCAGCCCGGGCAGTCCGCGCCAGCCGCCGCGCAGCAGCAGCGACAGCGGATTGGGCCGGGTGGCGCGCAGGAACGGGCCTTCCAGCGCCGCGTAGACCGCCTGCGCGCGCGCGGAGAAGTCGCGGTAGCCGCGGGCCTCGGCCGCACCGGCGAAGCGGCCGATCGCGTCGGTGCTGTGCTCCAGGTCGGCATGCAGGTCCAGCACGCTGCCGTCGGCCCAGGCGTGGCGCGCCAGCAGCGGCAGCGGCGCGAGCGGCAGGCCCTCGGACTCGTCGAGCGCCTCGAACAGCTCGTCGAACACCCAGCGCATCGTGAACACGGTCGGGCCGGCGTCGCCGCGGCTCGCGCCGTCGCCCGCCTCGCGCAGCTTGCCGCCGGCCTGCGCGGCGCGCTCCAGCACCGTTACCGCCGCGCCGTGCTGGGCCAACTCGGCTGCGGCCACCAGCCCGCCCATCCCCGCGCCCACCACGAGCACCCGGGGTGCGGCCCTGCAGTTGTGTTGACTGGACACTTGCATGTGTCTATTCTAGTTGACACATGCGACCGATCGGGTGGGTCGCCGCGGCCACTGGAGGGCGTGATGGGTGCGATGCCACGGATCGAGCGGGCCCTGGAGAGCGCGCTGCAGTCGGCCGATTCGGCCGGTGCGCCGCCGACGCTGGCGGCGGCGATGCGGCACGCGGTGTTCCCCGGCGGAGCACGCATCCGGCCGCAGCTGCTGCTGGCGGTGGCGCGTGCCTGCGGCGACGGTGACCCGCTGCTCGCCGATGGCGCGGCCGCCGCCGTCGAGCTGCTCCACTGTGCCTCGCTGGTGCACGACGACCTACCCTGCTTCGACGACGCGCTGACGCGCCGCGGCCGGCCCTCGGTGCACTGCGCCTACGGCGAGCGCATCGCCGTGCTGACCGGCGACGCACTGATCGTGCTCGCGTTCCAGCACCTCGGGGCCTGTGCGGAGACCTCGCCGCAGCGCCTGTCGCGCCTGCTGGCCACCTTGTCGGCCGGGGTCGGCATGCCCTGGGGCATTGCTGCCGGCCAGGCCTGGGAATGCGAGTCGCGCACCGTGCTGCGCGATTACCAGCGCGCCAAGACCGGCGCCCTGTTCGCCGCCGCCACCGCGGCCGGGGCCGAGGCGGCCGGCGCGGAGTCGGGCCGCTGGCGCACGCTGGGCGAGTGGCTCGGCGAGGCCTACCAGGTTGCCGACGACATCCGCGACGTGCTGGCCGATCCGCTGATACTCGGCAAGCCGGTCGGGCGCGATGTCGCGCTGGGCCGGCCGAGCGCTGCGCGCGAGCAGGGCCTGGGCGGCGCGCTCGACCGCTTCGACACCCTGGTGGAGCAGGCCGTCGAGGCCGTGCCGGCCTGCCGCGGCGCAGAGGGCCTGCGCATGCTCGTGCGCGCCGAGGCGCAGCGCCTCGTGCCGCGCCCGATGCGGGCCGAGTTGGTGATGTGATCCCCCCCCGGAGCGCCTCTGGCGCTCCCCCCCAGGGGGGCGCCGCGGGCGGACCGGCGGAGCCGGATCCGCCGCGGCTGCTCGGTCAATGGCGGGTGCTTGACTGGTGGCGTGGGTGGCGCGATCGGCGGCTGGTCGATCCGGGGTTCCGTTCGTGGGCGGAGCGCTTTCCGCTGACACGGCCGATCGCACGCCGGCGTGCGGCGCAGCTGTTCGACGTGGTCGCGGGGTTCGTCTACTCGCAGGTGCTGGCGGCCTGCGTACGCCTCGGGCTGTTCGAGCTGCTGGCCGACGGGCCTCTTTCGCTCGAGTGCATCGCGGCGCGTGTCACGTTGCCGCACGACGGGGCCCGGCGCCTGCTCGATGCGGCGGTGGCGGTGCGCCTGCTCGAGCGGCGCGCCGGCGAGCGCTACGGCCTCGGGCCGCTGGGTGCGCCATTGGTCGACAACCCCGGGCTGGTTGCCATGATCGAGCACCACGCGGCGCTGTACCGCGACCTGGCCGACCCGCTGGCCCTGCTGCGCGGCGGCCGGGCCGACGGGGCGCTCGCGCAGTACTGGCCGTATGCCACGGCTGCCGAGCGGCGCGGGCTCGATGCCGCGCCGCTGGCGCGCTACTCGGGCCTGATGTCGGCCTCGCTGCCGCTGGTGGCCGAGCAGGTGCTCGACGCCTATCCGGTGGCGCGCCACCGCTGCCTGCTCGACATCGGCGGCGGGGAAGGTGGGTTCCTGTGTGCGGCGGCTCGGCGCGCGCCCGGGCTGCGCCTGATGCTGGCCGACCTGCCCGGTGTCGCCGCGCGCGCGGCGGAGCGTTTCGCGCGCGAAGGACTCTCCAGCCGCGCCGAGGTGTTCGGTCTCGACTTCCATGCCGATGCCCTGCCGCGCGGTGCGGATCTGGTGTCGCTGGTGCGCGTGGTTCACGACCACGACGACGCCCAGGTCCGGGCGCTGCTGCGTGCCGCCCATGCGGCCCTGGGGCCCGGCGGCACCCTGCTGCTGGCCGAGCCGATGGCCGGCACCGGCGGCGCCCAGGCCGTGGGCGACGCCTACTTCGGCCTGTACCTGCTGGCGATGGGCTCGGGGCGCCCGCGCCGCGCCGACGAGCTCGCCACCCTGCTGCGGGCGGCCGGTTTCGCGGCGGTGCGCCGGCTGCCCACGCGCATGCCGCTGCAATGCGGACTCCTGATCGCACGCAGGCCGGCGCACCCTTCGGGTGTAAACAATGCTTGACACATACGCGTGTCCGCGTACGATGACAAAAAACGGGGCGGGCATCGGATGCCGAGCTCCGGACCGGAGGCTGACCATGGACACCACCGCCGTCGTGCTGGAACAGCCGGAGCAACTCCGGCTGGCGTGCCTGGCGCTGGACGCCGCGAAGGACGACGATGTCGTCGTCGCGGTCGACTGGAGCGGCATCAGCACGGGCACCGAACGCCTGCTGTGGACCGGCCGCATGCCGGCCTTCCCGGGCATGGGTTACCCGCTGGTGCCGGGCTACGAGTCGGTCGGCCACGTCCTTGCCGCCGGGCCGGCATCGGGTCATGCCGTGGGCACGCCGGTGTTCGTGCCGGGCGCCCGCTGCTTCGGCGAGGTGCGCGGCCTGTTCGGCGGTGCCGCCTCGCGCCTGGTGGTGCCCGGCAGCCGCGTGGTCGAACTCGACGGCGGGCTCGGCGAGCGCGGCGTGCTGCTGGCGCTCGCGGCCACGGCCTATCACGCGGTGGCCGGGGGCGGCAAGCGCGCCGACATCCATCCACCCGACCTGATCGTCGGCCACGGCGTGCTGGGCCGGCTGCTCGCGCGCATGACAGTGGTGGCCGGCTACCCGCCGCCCACGGTGTGGGAACGCGAGGCCTCGCGGCGCGACGGCGCGCTCGACTACCCGGTGCTCGACCCGGACGACGACCCGAAGCGCAACTACCGCGCGATCTACGACGTGAGCGGCGATGCCTCGGTGCTGGACACGCTGATCGCCCGCCTGGCGCCCGGCGGCGAGATCGTGCTGGCCGGTTTCTACAGCCAGCCGCTGCACTTCAACTTCGCCCCCGCGTTCATGCGCGAGGCGCAGATCCGCTGCGCGGCCGAATGGCAGCGCCCCGACCTGCTGGCGGTGCGCGAACTGGCCGAAGCCGGCCGGCTCTCGCTCGACGGCCTGATCACCCACCACGAGGACGCCACTGCGGCGGCCTCGGCCTACCGCACCGCCTTCGGTGACCTGCAATGTCTGAAGATGGTGCTCGACTGGAGAACGCTGCAATGAACGCGCCCACGTCTCCGGTCATCTTCATGAGAGATGAACGGCTTAAGGCCGAAGCCGCCATCGAGCCCGAGAGCGTCTCGACCGCGCCCGTCACCAAGGCCACGCAGATCATCGCGATCTACGGCAAGGGTGGCATCGGCAAGAGCTTCACCCTGGCCAACCTGAGCTACATGATGGCCCAACAGGGCAAGAAGGTGCTGCTGATCGGCTGCGACCCGAAGAGCGACACGACCAGCCTGCTGTTCGGCGGCAAGGCCTGCCCGACCATCATCGAGACCAGCTCGAGGAAGAAGCTCGCCGGCGAGGCGGTGGCGATCGGCGACGTCTGCTTCAAGCGCGACGGCGTGTTCGCGATGGAGCTCGGCGGCCCCGAGGTCGGCCGCGGCTGCGGCGGGCGCGGGATCATCCACGGCTTCGAGACGCTCGAGAAGCTCGGCTTTCACGACTGGGGTTTCGACTACGTGCTGCTCGACTTCCTCGGCGACGTGGTGTGCGGCGGCTTCGGCCTGCCGATCGCGCGCGACATGTGCCAGAAGGTCATCGTGGTCGGCAGCAACGACCTGCAGTCGCTGTACGTGGCCAACAACGTCTGCAACGCGGTCGAGTACTTCCGCAAGCTCGGCGGCAACGTCGGCGTGGCCGGCATGGTGATCAACAAGGACGACGGCACCGGCGAGGCGCAAGCGTTCGCCGCGAACGCCGGCATCCCGGTGCTGGCGGCGATCCCCGCCCACGAGGACATCCGCCGCAAGAGCGCCAGCTACGAGATCATCGGCCGGCCCGGCACGCCGTGGGCGCCGCTGTTCGAGGAACTCGCGCGCAACGTGGCCGAGGCGCCACCGCTGCGCCCGAAGCCGCAGACGCAGGACGAGCTGCTGGGCCTGTTCTCCAGCGACACGGTCGGGCGCAACGTCGTGCTCCAGCCCGCCAGCCTCGCCGACATGCTGGGCAGCGAGCAGCTCGTGAAGCCGACGCTCGAAGTCATCTACGACGCGGCCTGAGCCTCCCATGAGCGCCTGCCATTCCCATACCGATCACCAGCAGGCCGCGGCGGCGGCCGGCAAGGGCGAGGTGCTGACGCGCTACGCGGCGGACTACCCGAAGGGCCCGCACGACCAGCCGCAGAGCATGTGCCCGGCCTTCGGCTCGCTG
Source organism: Piscinibacter defluvii (assembly GCF_004011805.1). Classification (GTDB taxonomy): domain Bacteria; phylum Pseudomonadota; class Gammaproteobacteria; order Burkholderiales; family Burkholderiaceae_C; genus Piscinibacter; species Piscinibacter defluvii. The sequence continues at coordinate 323,465 of NZ_ML137197.1, read as the reverse complement.
CGCGTGGGCCTGCGCATGCGCCGCACCGCGACCATCCTGTCCGGCTCGGCCTGCTGCGTCTACGGACTCACCTTCACCTCGCACTTCTACGGCGCGCGGCGCAGCGTCGGCTACGTGCCGTTCAACAGCGAGACGCTGGTGACGGGCAAGCTGTTCGAGGACATCCGCGAGGCCGTCTACGCGCAGGCCAGGCCGGCCGAGGTGGATGCGGTCGTGATCATCAACCTGTGCGTGCCGACGGCCAGCGGCGTGCCGCTGCAGCTGCTGCCGAAGGCGATCGACGGCGTGCGCATCATCGGCATCGACGTGCCGGGCTTCGGCGTGCCCACGCACGCGGAGGCCAAGGACGTGCTGGCCGGCGCGATGCTGAAGTACGCGCGCGGCGAGGCCGAGCAGGGCCCGGTGGCGGCGCCGCGCGGCGGCGTGCGCAGCAAGCCGACGATCACCCTGCTGGGCGAGATGTTCCCGGCCGACCCGGTGGGCATCGGCATGATGCTCGAGCCCATGGGCCTGGCCGCCGGCCCCGTGGTGCCCACACGCGAGTGGCGCGAGCTGTATGCGGCGCTGGACTGCGCCGCGGTCGCCGCGATCCATCCCTTCTACACCGCCAGCGTGCGCGAGTTCCAGACCGCCGGCCGCAGCGTGCTCGGCTCGGGCCCGGTGGGCCACGACGGCACCGAGGCCTGGCTGCAGGCCGTCGGCGACGCAGCCAACGTGGGCCAGGCGCAGATCGATGCGGCCAAGAACCGCTTCCTGCCCGCGATCCGCGGCGCGCTGGCCGGCAGGCCGGTGAAGGGCCGCATCACCTTGTCCGGCTACGAGGGCTCGGAACTGCTCGTCGCGCGGCTGCTGGTCGAAAGCGGCGCCGACCTGCGCTACTGCGGCACCGCCTGCCCGCGCACGCCGTGGAGCGAGGCCGACCGGCAGTGGCTCGAGGCGCACGGCGTGAGGGTGCAGTACCGCGCCTCGCTCGAACAGGACCTGGCCGCGATGCGCGAGTTCGCGCCCGACCTCGTGATCGGCACCACGCCGGTGGTGCAGGCCGCCAAGCAGGCCTCGACGCCGGCGCTGTACTTCACCAACCTGATCTCCGCACGCCCGCTGATGGGCCCGGCCGGGGCGGGCTCGCTCGCACAGGTGGTCAACACCGCGATCGCCAACAAGGGCCGCTTCGACGCGATGAGCGAGTTCTTCGGCGAGACCGGCCTCGGCGACCGCGCCGGCGTCTGGGAGGGCGTGCCCGAGCTGCACCCCGAGTTCCGCGCCGACACGCGCCGCCAGGTCATCAAGATCCAGAAGCGGCTCAAGGCGGAGCAGATGGTATGAGCTTCGTCCTCGACCACGATCGCGCCGGCGGCTACTGGGGCGCGGTGTACGTGTTCAGCGCGATCAAGGGCCTGCAGGTCATCATCGACGGACCGGTGGGCTGCGAGAACCTGCCGGTGACGAGCGTGCTGCACTACACCGACGCGCTGCCGCCGCACGAGCTGCCGATCGTCGTCACCGGGCTGGCCGAAGAGCAGCTCGGCCGCGAAGGCACCGAAGGCAACCTGCGCCGCGCGCACGCCACGCTCGACCCGGACCTGCCGAGCGTCGTCGTCACCGGCTCGATCGCCGAGATGATCGGCGGCGGCGTCACGCCCGAGGGCACGACGATCCAGCGCTTCCTGCCGCGCACCATCGACGAGGACCAGTGGCAGAGCGCCAACCGCGCGCTGCTGTGGCTGTGGCAGCAGTACGGCCTGCGCAAGGTGCCCGAACGCGTGCGCAAGGAGGGTGAGCGGCCGCGCGTCAACCTCATCGGCCCGGCCTACGGCATGTTCAACGGGCCGAGCGACCTGGCCGAGATCCGCCGCCTGGTGCAGGGCATCGGCTGCGAGGTGAACCTGGTGTTCCCGCTCGGCAGCCACCTCGCCGAGGTGTCGCGCCTCGTGGAGGCGGACGTCAACATCTGCCTGTACCGCGAGTACGGCCGGCTGCTGTGCGAAGCGCTCGAGCGGCCCTACCTGCAGGCGCCGATCGGCTTGCACAGCACCACGGCCTTCCTGCGCACGCTGGGCGAGCTCACCGGGCTGGATCCGGAACCCTTCATCGAGCGCGAGAAGCACACCACCATCAAGCCGATCTGGGACCTGTGGCGCTCGGTCACGCAGGACTTCTTCGGCACCGCGAGCTTCGCGGTCGTGGCCAACGAGACCTACACGCGCGGGCTGCGCCACTTCCTGGAAGACGAACTCGGCCTGCCGTGCCGCTTCGCGGTGCCGCGCGTGGCCGCCGCGAAGACCGACAACGCGGCCGTGCGCGCGCTCGTGCACGAGCAGACGCCACTCGTGATGTTCGGCAGCTTCAACGAACGCATGTACCTCGCCGAGACGGGGGCGAAGATGGGCATGAGGCCGAGCTTCATCCCGGCCTCCTTCCCCGGCGCGATCATCCGCCGCGCCACCGGCACGCCCTTCATGGGCTATGCCGGCGCCACCTACGTGGTGCAGGAGGTGTGCAACGCGCTGTTCGACGCGCTGTTCCACATCCTGCCGCTGGCCGCCGACCTGGACCGCGTCGACCCGACGCCGGCGCGCACCCACGTCGAGCTGCCCTGGGACGACGCCGCGAGCGCCTTGCTCGAGGAACTGCTCGAGGCCCAGCCGGTGCTGGTGCGCATCTCCGCGGCCAAGCGCCTGCGCGACCGCGCCGAGCGCGCGGCGCGCCGGGCCGGCGAGGCGCGTGTGAGCGCGGAACGACTGACGCGTGTCCACGAGGGCTCGCCCGAGGAGGAGCCCGCATGAGCCGGCGCCTCCGCACCCCTGTCCGCGGCGGCCTCTCGCCGCGGGAGTCCCTGCCGCGCGGGAGCTGCGCGGTGACGACGGTCGAAAGGCCGAGTTGAAGGAGCCAATCCATGGCTGACAAGAGAGAGGGCTCGCTGTCCGGATTGACGGAGAACGAGGCGAAGGAGTTCCACGGTGTGTTCATGAGCAGTTTCATCGGCTTCACCGTGGTCGCCATCGTCGCGCACATCCTAGTCTGGGCCTGGCGTCCCTGGCTGTAACCCCCGGAGGGCAAGGACATGCCTCATCACATCGCCCGAGAGGCGGCGGCTCAGGTCCTGAAGAGCGAGTCCAAGGCGTTCTTCACGATCTTCGTCGTCGCGTTCACCTTCTTCCTCGCGATCGCACTGGTCGCGCAGCTGCTCACGTGGCAGTGGCGCAACTGGCTGCCGGGCGCCGAGGGCGGGAAGTCGCTCGTGGGCGGCGTGAAGTCGGCCGTCTACACCTTCATGTCGCACCTTACCTAGGAGAGAGCAAACATGTGGAGAATCTGGCTGCTGTTCGACCCGCGCCGCGCGCTGGTCGCACTGTTCACCTTCCTCTTCGTGCTGGCACTGCTGATCCACTTCATCCTGCTCAGCACGGCACGTTTCAACTGGCTCGACGGCGGCAAGAGCGCCCAGGCCGCAGCTGCCGCCGTACCGGCGGCCGCACCGAAGTAGCGGAGAACCACCACCGCTCGCACGACGGGCGAGCGCGGGGGTTCCCGCGCGCGCGCCCGTCCCGAATACGAAAGTCGCTGCGCAACGACGCGGCGCGTGAGGGGCTACCATGTCCATGCTGAGTTTCGAACGCAAGTACCGGGTACGCGGCGGCACGCTGATCGGCGGGGACCTGTTCGACTTCTGGGTGGGGCCGTTCTATGTCGGCTTCTTCGGGGTCACGACGGCGTTCTTCTCGCTGCTGGGCACCCTCCTGATCATCTGGGCCGCCTCGCAGGGGCCGACCTGGAACCTCTGGCAGATCTCGATTGCGCCGCCGGACCTGAAATACGGCCTCGGCCTCGCGCCGCTGATGGAAGGCGGCATCTGGCAGATCGTCACCATCTGCGCGGTCGGCGCCTTCGTGTCGTGGGCGCTGCGCGAGGTGGAGATCTGCCGCAAGCTCGGCATGGGCTACCACGTGCCCTTCGCCTTCGCCTTCGCGATCCTGGCCTACGTGACGCTGGTGGTGTTCCGCCCGCTGCTGATCGGTGCCTGGGGCCACGGCTTCCCGTACGGGATCATGAGCCACCTCGACTGGGTCTCGAACACCGGCTACCAGTACCTGCACTTCCACTACAACCCGGCGCACATGCTCGGGGTGAGCTTCTTCTTCGCCACCTGCTTCGCGCTGGCGCTGCACGGCTCGCTGATCCTCTCGTGCACCAACCCCGCGAAGGGTGAGCCGGTGAAGCAGGCGGAACACGAGAACACCTTCTTCCGCGACGCGATCGGCTACTCGATCGGCGCGCTGGGCATCCACCGGCTGGGCCTGTTCCTCGCGCTCTCGGCGGTGTTCTGGAGCGCGGTGTGCATCATCATCAGCGGGCCGTTCTGGACACGCGGCTGGCCCGAGTGGTGGAACTGGTGGCTCAACCTCCCCGTGTGGAAGTAGCACCCCATCAAGGAGAGCCAAATGGCCGAATACCAGAACATCTTCACCCGGGTGCAGACGGTCTACACGCCGCACCACGGCGTGCCGCTGGCCGTCAACGCGCGCGAACGCGGCGAGCCCGGCGGCCTGTGGCACCTGCTGGGCCGCTTCGGCGACGCGCAGATCGGCCCGATCTACCTCGGCGGGCTGGGCATCGCCTCGCTGATCTTCGGTTTCCTCGCCATCGAGATCATCGGCCTGAACATGTGGGCCTCGGTCGGCTGGGACCCGGTGCAGTTCGTGCGCCAGCTGCCCTGGCTCGCGCTCGAGCCGCCGCCGCCGGAATACGGGCTGACACTGCCGCCGCTGAACCAGGGCGGCTGGTGGCTGCTGGCGGGTTTCTGCCTGACCACCGCGATCCTGCTGTGGTGGGCGCGCATGTACCGCCGCGCCCGTGCGCTGGGCATGGGCACGCACGTGGCCTGGGCCTTCGCCGCGGCGATCTGGCTCTACCTGGTGCTGGGCTTCATCCGCCCGCTGCTGATGGGCAGCTGGAGCGAGGCGGTGCCCTTCGGCATCTTCCCGCACCTGGACTGGACGGCCGCGTTCTCGCTGCGCTACGGCAACCTGTTCTACAACCCCTTCCACATGCTGTCGATCGCGTTCCTGTACGGCTCGGCGCTGCTGTTCGCGATGCACGGCGCCACCGTGCTGGCGGTCAGCCGCTTCGGCGGCGAGCGCGAGCTGGAGCAGATCGTCGACCGCGGCACCGCGAGTGAACGCGCGGCGCTGTTCTGGCGCTGGACGATGGGCTTCAACGCGACGATGGAATCGATCCACCGCTGGGCCTGGTGGTTCGCGGTGCTGTGCCCGCTCACCGGCGGCATCGGCATCCTGCTCACGGGCACGGTGGTCGACAACTGGTACCTGTGGGCCGTCAAGCACGGCGTGGCGCCGTCGTACCCGGCGGTGTTCCCGACCGTCACCGACCCGGCGCTGCTGCAAGGAGTGAAGCCATGAGACGCCTCTCCACACTGCTGGTCGCCGCCGCGGCGCTGCTCGCGGGCTGCGAGCGTCCGCCGGTCACGATGGTGCAGCACGGCTACCGCGGCACCGGCATGGACCAGGTCTACAACCCGCGCACGCTGGCCACGCAGGCGGCCTTGAACACGGCGCCGGAGGCCACGCCGCCGGTGCCGGCCGACGGGCCCAAGGCCTCCGAGACCTTCAAGAACGTCAAGGTGCTGGGCGACCTGAGCGCCGGCCAGTTCACGCGCCTGATGGTCGCCATCACGCAATGGGTCGCGCCGCCGGAGCAGGGCTGCAACTACTGCCACAACCCGAACGACCTGGCCGACGACAGCGTCTACGCCAAGGGGGTGGCGCGGCGCATGATCCAGATGACGCAGCACATCAATGCGGACTGGAAGTCGCACGTGGCCGAGACCGGCGTCACCTGCTACACCTGCCACCGCGGCAAGCCGGTGCCGGCGCAGGTGTGGTTCCGGCCGGCGCCGGCCAAGAAGGGCGGCGACTTCGCCGGCTGGCGTGCCGGGCAGAACGTGCCGGCGATGAACGTCGGCCTGACCTCGCTGCCGGTCGATCCGTTCTCGGCCTACCTCGCGGGCGACGCGCCGATCCGCGTCGCGGGCACGCAGGCGCTGCCGGCCGGCAATCGCAGCTCGATCGCCGCCACCGAGGGCAGCTACGCGCTGATGATGCACATGTCCCAGGGCCTGGGCGTGAACTGCACCTACTGCCACAACACGCAGAACTTCGGCAACTGGAACGAGAGCACGCCGCAGCGCGTGACGGCCTGGCACGGCATCCGGATGGTGCGCGACCTGAACAACGCCTACCTCGAGCCGCTGAAGAGCGCCTACCCGGCCAATCGCCTGGGCCCGACGGGCGATGCGCCCAAGGCCAACTGCGCCACCTGCCACCAGGGGGCCTACAAGCCGCTGTACGGCGCGGCGATGGCCAAGGACTACCCGGAGCTGCAGGGCGTGAAGGTGGCGCTGGCCCCGGCCGACGGCCTGCCGCCGACCGAGGGCTCGCCCACCGGGGCGATCCTCTACTTCGCCGTCGGCTCGGCCGATCTGGCCGGCGACGCCGTGCCGGGCATGGCGCAGCTGGTCGCCTCGCTGAAGGCCAACACGCAGGCGCAGGCGGTCATCTCCGGTTTCCACTCGGCCTCGGGCGACCCGGCGGCCAACGAGGAGCTGGCCAAGCGGCGGGCCTTCGCGGTGCGCGACGCGCTCAAGGCCGCGGGCATCGAGGAGGTGCGCGTGCTGCTGGAGAAGCCGCAGGTCACCGCCGGCAACGTCGCCGGCGAGGACCCGAAGGCGCGCCGCGTCGAAGTGGCAATGAAGTGATCCGGATCACTTGATCAGACCACCGGTGGTCGATGCGGGGAGGTGCCCAGAGCCCGCTGGACGAACGCATCGACCATCCGGTTGCACGCCTTGTCGAACAGCGCACTGCGGCGCACCTGCATCGCGCCGGGCTCACAGCGGGGCGACGCGGCCTTCCGCCACCAGCGGGCGGTACAGCGCATCGTCGGCCGCGACGCGGTCGCGCACGGCCTGCGGTGTCGACGGCGTGATCTCGAAGCCGGCCTGCGCGGCACGCGCGCCCACCTCGGCGCTGTGCAGCGCGGCCAGCAGGTCACGCTGCAGGCGATCGAGCAGCGGCGCCGGCGTCGCCGCCGGCGCGATCAACGCGGCCCAGGGGTGCATCTCCACCGGCGGGCCGCCGGCCTCGACCAGCGTCGGGATGTCCGGGTGGTCGCGCAGCCGATCGCGCGCCGCCACCGCGAGCGGGCGCAGCTTGCCGGCCTGGTACAGCCCGGTCACCGTGTTGACGCCGAAGGCGGTGACGTCCACCTCGCCGGCCACCAGCGCCGCCATCAGCGCGCCGGCCTCTTTGAAGGGCACGTGCAGCAGGCGCAGGTCCGCGGCGCGTGCCAGGCTCTCCAGCGCGACATGGCTGGCATGGCCGTGGCCCAGCGTCGCGTAGCTGACGCGTCCCGGCGCACGGCGCGCAGCCTCGAGCAGCGCCGCGAGGTCGGCATGGCGGCCCTTGGCGCCGGTCCACAGCACGAAGGTGGCGCGGAACAGCAGGCTCAGCGGTGCGATGTCGCGCACCGGGTGGTAGGGCAGGCTGGCGTGCAGCAACGGGTTGACCGCGAGCGTCGCGGTGTCGGCGAGGAACAGCGTGTGGCCGTCGGGGGCCACGCTGCGCAGCTCGGAGAAGGCCACGATGCCCGAGGCCCCGGGCTTGTTGTCAACCAGCACCGGCTGCGACCAGGCACGCGACAGCTGGTCGGCGACGCTGCGCGCCACCACGTCCGGGCCGACACCCACCGAATAGGGCACGACGATGCGCACCGCGCGGGCCGGAAAGCCGGCCGCCCGCAGCGGGCGCGCCAGCGGTGCGGCGGCCAGTGCGCCCAGCGCCGCGAGCAGGGGACGTCGTGCCAGGCTCACGCGACCATCCTCCCCAGCAGCGCGCCCAGCGAGAGCAGTGCCGCGAACCACAGCTCGAGCTGGAAGGTGCGGAACAGCACCTCGTTGAGGGCGGTGCCGCGCGGGCAGTGCACGAAGTCGTGGCGCAGCCGCAGCGCCGCCGGCAGCAGGGCCAGCGGCAGCAGCAGCCCCGCGCTCGGCCCGAGCCAGGCCATCGGCGGCAACAGTGCGAAGGGCACGAGCAGCAGCAGCGTGTACAGGCGGCGCGAGGCGTGCTCGCCGAAGTGCACGGCGAAGGTACAACGGCCGACCAGCCGGTCGTGCGCGATGTCGCGGTGGTTGTTCACCGCCAGCGCGGCGGCAGCGAGGGCGCCGATCGCCAGCGCGGCCACCAGCGTCACCGCGCCGACGCTGCCGGTCAGCACCCAGTCGGTGCCGAGCACCGCGACCAGGCCGAAGAACACGAACACCGTCAGCTCGCCGAACGGCGTGTACGCGATCGGCCGCGGCCCGCCCATGTAGGCCAGCGCCGCCAGCAGCGAGGCCCCTCCGATCGCCAGCACCGGCCAGCCGCGCCAGGCCACCAGCGCCACGCCGATCGCCGTGGCCAGCAGGGCCGCCAGCACGATGCCGGCGCGCACGTGGCGCACGCTCAGCCAGCCGTTGGCGGTGGCACGCGGCAGCCCGGTGCGCGTGCCGCTGCTGTCGCCGCCGCGCACCGTGTAGCCGACGTCGTTCTGCATGTTCGTCACCACCTGCATCAGCAAGGCCGCGGCCAGCACCAGCGCGGCGGCCAGCCCGTCGAGCTGGCCGCTGCGCGCGAAGCCGAGCGTCGCGCCGACGAGCACCGGGCTGATCGCCACCGGCAGGCTGCGCGGCCGCACCGCCACGGCCCAGGCCGCCAGCGAGCCGCGCGGCACGGCCTGCGCGTCGTCCTGGTGGCCGCGGTCGATGAGTCTCATGCGTGGATTCTGTGAGCGGGGGGGCGGGGTCGGTTGCGTGGCGTCAAGCGGTGGGCCTGTCGGGCCCGGCGGGCGTCGTGTGCCGAGGGCATGCGGCAAGGCCGGTGCGGGGCCCGGGCCGTCCGCATCCGTGGGCCGGCGCGTTGAGTGCACTCAACGGGGCCTCGGTGCCGCGATCGCAGACTGGTTCCGCAGGGGCCGGAATTCCCGTCGGGGAGTTGCACTTCGATCCACCCAAGGAGCATGACATGGGCATTCGCAGGAGTCAGACCCGCGCGCTCGTCGCGACAGAACAGGCACTCGGACATGCGTTGATGGCGGTGCGGCGCGCCTGGGCGGCCGGGATCGCCGACCTGCAGGATTTCGGCGCGGCGGAGTTCGACCCGGAGCCGCTCACGCTCTACGACCTGAACGGCGAACCGCTCTTTCACGAGTTCCGCTGCCTCGCCGGCACGCGCGAGGTCGGCCGTGTGAAGGCGGCGGCGTCGCGGCTGGTCGGCTCGCCGGTGGTGAGCATCGAGCGTGGCCCACGCTCGTGGGATGCGGCACGCGCCGTCGAGATGGCCGTCGCGGCGGCGAAGAAGGCCTATCCGCGCCAGGCGGTGGCGGCCAAGGAGCTGGTCTGCTACAGCTATCCGAAGATCGGCGTGCGCGTGCAGATCGGCGGCGACAAGGGCGCCAGCGCGATCTTCGACGTGGCCGATGGCTCGCAGGTCGAGCAGTTCGGCGCCGATGCGGCGGACGGGCAGTGCAGCTGGTCCTTTCTCGACACGATCGGCGTGCCAGCACTGGAGGACCGGCTGCGCCGCTTCGACGAACACGACAAGGAGATGGAGGCCGCGCGCGCCAGCACGCCGGAGATGTTCGCGAAAGCCTACACGGCCCGGGAGCTGGTCGCGGTGCGCGCCAAGCTGATCCTGCCCAGCGACTACATCAAGATCCCGTTCTATTCGTCCAAGGTGCTCAGCTTCGGCCCGCGCTGCAGTCCGCACGACTGCTTCGAGCTGTATGCCCAGCAGACGAACGTCTACTGCGCGGTCGCCACCGGGCAGATGATCCTCGACTTCTACCGCTACCCGTTCGAGCAGACGGCGATCGCCGCCGCCATGGGAACCGGCGCGACCGGCACCTCCTTTGCCGGACAGGAGACCGGCTACGAGACGCTCAGCAACGGCTGCCTCGATGCGGGGCACGACTTCAGCGCCGACTGGACCGAGGCCAAGGCCGAGATCGACGCCAACCGGCCGCTGAAGAGCGGCATTCCCGGGCACGCACGAGCCTGCGCGGGCTGGAAGCGGCAGAACATCTCGCTGGTCGGCGTGCCCCCGAAACGCTGGCTGCAGATCTACGATCCGTGGCCATGGAATGCCGACCTCTGCAGCGGCGGTGCCGTGTACTGGGAAGACTGGGATGCGGTGACGCACACCAACTTCTGCTACGTGCGCCACGCGAGCAGCGCACACGCCTAGGCGGTGCCCGGGGAGGCGCGCCGTGATCACGGCGGCACGGGCGCGCGCGGTGGCCGATGACGGACTGCGCGCCTTGCGGGGCGAGGGCGACGCGCTGCTGGCGCCCTGGCCCGACGCCGCCATGGGTGATGCGGTGCTCGTCCATGCGCTGGACGGCGCGCCGTCCTACTGGCTGGTGCCGATGGTCGTGCGAGGCCGGGCGGTTGGCTTCGCGCGCGTCGGTGCTGATGCGCAGCTCATCGCCATCGGCGTCACCTGCCGGTCGGCGCAGGCGCTGGACGCGTGCCCGGCCGACGTTACCGGCCTGTCGGCCGACGAAGCCCTCGAGCGGGTTCGGGCCCAGGGCCATCTGGCCGTCGGCGAGGTGCCGGGAGCGGTGCGCTACGTGCACGACGGCCCGGTCGGCCGCGAGGCCTGGCTGGTGGAGACGAGGCGCGGCGGCGCGGCGTGCCGCTGGTTCTTCGTCACGCCGGCAGGGCACTACGACCGTCCGGCAGGCCGTCTGGCGGGCGGCACCGGCGTCGAGTGATCAGGCGGCCGACAGCGTGGAAGCAGGAAGCCGAGGGGCGTGGTCGTCCCGCATCGCCGGCAGCTGCTCCGCGCTGCCGGGCCGACGCCCGCTGATCACCCCGCGCCGACCTCGAACTCGCCCACGAACACGCGCTCCTTCGGTTCGGCCAGCCGCAGCGTGATGCGCTGGTCGCGCTGATGCGGCGTGCCGAAGCCCGTGGAGAGCCAGAGCGAGATCGTCGTCGCGCTCGAGACGACCTGCTGCGTGTGGCCGTAGAACTGCGCCTCCACCCGGTAGCGCCCGGCCTTGGCGCGCCGCAGCGAGAATTCCTCCGGTCCGTAGCCGCCGGTCGCGTCGCGCGACATGCGGCCGCCCTGGTGCGTCAGCGGTCGGGCGTAGTGCGCCGCATCGCCGTTCGGGTCGGTGACCCACAGGTCGATGTCGGTGTTGTCGCTGTCCCAGGCGAGCACGACGCGCAGGTCCAGCGGCAGGTTGCGCAGCAGGCGGCGGTCGATGCGCGAGGTGTCGACGCGCGCGCCGGCCGCGGCGGCGATGGCGTTCAGCTCGGCCAGCGCGATCAGCTCGATCTCCGGGAAACGCGGCCAGGGCTGCTGCGCCACCTCGTGCAGCGCGTCGATCGCGGCCTGGGCCTGGCCATCGGCGGCCAGCGCCAGGCCGAGGTCGCGGTGGCTCTGCGGCTCGTGCGGCGCCAGCTCGCGCACCCGCTGCAGCAGCGGGATCGCGAGCTTCGCCTCCCCGGCCTGCAGCAGGCGCTGCGCCAGGATGCGCAGCACGTGGCGGTTCTCCAGTTCCATCTCCGCCAGGTTGGACAGCACGCGCAGCGCGAGCGCGTGCTGGCGGCGCTCGAACAGCAGCTGCGCCGCGTCGAGGAAGAAGGCGGTGCTGCGCAGCTGCCCGGGGCGCTCGTCGAGGTAGACGCGGTACAGCTGCTCGGGCCGTGCCGCGCGCAGCCGGCGCGCCCAGGCGGCGTCGGGCACGGCCGGCTGCAGGCGGATGACGGTGCGCTCGGCGGCCTGCGCCGGCCCCGCCGCAGACTTGGCCTGGCGTGCCGGTGGCGCGGCCGCGCCGGCCGCCAGCGCCTGCGACTCGCGCATCAGCGGTGCCATCGAGCGCAGCGGTGCGGGCGCGGCCGGCGGCTGTCCGGGCACGGCGTCGTGCAACTCGAGTGCCGACTCGGCCTCGTCGCGCGGCGCGCGCTTGCGCCGCTCCTGCGGGAACTCGCGCTCCCACCATTGCTGCTTGGCCGCGAAGGCGCGCACCACCTGCTCGAGCTGCGCGCTGCGGCTGGCTGCGCGGCGCTGCTGTGCCTGCGCGCGCAAGGCGGCAACGGCCTGCGCCAGCTCGGGCGGCGCGGGGATGTCGTGGCGCACGTAGTCTTCCGGCCGGTCCAGGATCAGCAGCGAGGTCTCGGGGCCGACGATCGAGAAGGCCTGCGACAGGCGCCGGATCTCGGCCCGGTTCAGCGCCGCGTCGGCCTGCAGCGCGGCGATCTGCAGGCGCGCCCAGGCCAGCGGTGCGAGTGCGCCGTCGCCCTCGGCCAGCGGCAGCTCGAGGTCCTCGCGCGAGCCGTCCGGGTGCTCGAGCACCACGCGCAGGCGGCCCTGCGCCTCGCTCAGCTCGCCGGCCACGGTGAGCCAGCCGTCGTCGGGCCAGGGCGAGTCGGCCACCAGCCGCGTGGCCGCGTTGCTGCTCAGGCGCAGCAGCCGCGTGCTGCGCTCGAGCAGCCGGGCGCGGGCCTCCTCGGGCCGCAGCGCGAGCAGTTCGAGGTGGCGGCCACCGCTGCGTTCGGCCAGGCCGCGCAGCCGCGCCGGGTCGCTGCGCAGCGCGGCGCACACCGTGTAGACCGGCCCGGGCAGCGCAGGCATCTCCACGCCACCGTAGTTGGCCAGGCCGTCGGAGAACAGCAGCCATTCGCCGACGCCGGGCAGCGCGGGCAGGGCGCCGACGTTCGTCGCGCCGTCGTACACCGTCGCCTCGAGCGCCCGGCGCAGGCCGTCCCACCGGCCGCCCTCGACGCGCAAGCGCTGCACCGGCTCGGCCGCATCGCGCAGCAGCACCAGGCGCACGTCGATGTCGACGGCGGCAGCGAAGTAGGCGTCCAGCAGCGCGAACTCGCGGCCATGGTCGCGTTCGGCCCCCGAGCCGGAGGCGTCCCAGACCAGCGCCACGCTCTTCGGCAGCGGGCGCGGCCGGCGCTGCACCGCCACCGGCACCTGCGCAACGACATAGGCACGCCCGTCGCGCCGCCCGCTGGCCACGGCCGGCTCGCGCGGCGTGTCGAGTTCCAGCGCCAGCAGCGGCAGTGCCACCACGTCCTGCAGCGACCAGTCGAACGCGTGGCCGTTGCCGCGCTTTTCGAAGCCGGGCAGCGGCAGGCCGCGGGCGCTCGCGCGCGGCGCGGCGCCGCCGCCCTCGATGCGCAGCGAGACCACGAGCTGCTCGAGCCGCTCGCCGAAGTCCAGCGGCAGCCGCCAGTGCAGGCTGCCGCTGCGCGGCTCGAGCGCCTGGGCGTGGCGGATCACGACCCGCTTGCGGCCCTGCGCCGGCAGCGGGTACACGCGCAGCTTGTGGTTGCCGCCCTGGGTGGCCGAGAGCAGCGCCGGGTCGATGCGGGTGCGCGTCACGTCCTCGAACACCTGCTCGCCGCGCGCCTTCTCCACCGGCACCGCCTCGCGCAGCGCACCGTCGATCTCCATCGCCATGCCCACCACCGTCTGGCCCTCGAGCAGCGGGAACTCCAGCTCGCCCTCGAGCACACGCGGGTTCGGGTTGACGAACTCGAACTCGATGCGCGTGAGCGCCGTGCGGGCCGCGATCTCGGTGTCGATGCGCACGCTGCGCAGCCGCACCGGCTGCTCCGCGCCGGCCACGCGCAGGCGCGGCGGGCGCGGGGCGATGTTGGTGTCGTTGGCCGACTGCGCGGCCAGCGGCGCGCTCAGGCCGAGCAGGGCGGCGCCGGCACCGGCATGCAGCATCGAACGGCGGCTCAGGTTCATCGTCAGGGCTCCCGGAGGGTGGTCGGACCGGCCCGTCGCCGATCGCTGAGCCCTGATACGGCCGGCGTGGCCGACCGGGGTGAATCAGTCGCGTGTCCTCACAAGCTGCGCCAGCAGCGCGCCCAGCGCCAACCCGGCCGCGATGCCGGCGAAGGCCACCTCCTCGCCCCAGGCCGCGGCGACGAAGCCGAGGTACAGCGGCGTGGGCAGGCGGATCAGCCCGGCCACCAGCGAGGCGGTGCCGAGCGCGGCCGAGGCGCGCTCGGGGTCGCGGGCCAGCAGCGCGAAGCAGCAGGGCACCACGCAGGCCGTGCCGAAGCCCACCAGCGCGAAGCCGAACACGCCCGCCGCGAAGCCCGGCACACCGGCCACCAGGGCATAGCCGGCCACGCCGATCAGCAGCGAGCCGGTGATCACGCGGCGGTCGCCGAAGGCATCGCGCAGCCGGTCGCCGACCAGCCGGGTGAGCGCCTGGCAGCCGGCGAAGAAGGCCGCGCCGGCACCGGCAAACGCCGCCAGCTCGCGCGCCTGGCGCTCCAGGAAGCTGGCCGACCACATCTGCGCCGCGATCTCGGCGCCGATGCACAGGCCCAGCAGCAGCCCGATCAGCCCGACGTCGCGCCCGCGCTCGACGCGCCGCGGCCGCGCGGCCACCGCCAGCGGTGCCGGCTCGGGCGCCGGCGGCAGGCGCGCCAGCCACCACGCCACCGGCGCGAACACGGCCCACACCGGCAGCACCAGCCACAGCGGCCCGGCCTGCGTGGCCACCAGGCTGCCGCCGAAGGCGCCGAGCGCAAAGGCCAGCGAGGCGGCGGCATGCATCGACAGCAGGATCGGCCGGCCGAGGCGGCGCTCGAGTGCCGTGCCCTCGGTGTTCATGGCCAGGTCGAGCAGCCCGCCGCTCGCGCCGGTGCCCATCAGCGCCAGCGTCAGCATGAGCGGCGAACCGGCCGCATACAGCAGCGGGAAGGCGAGGGCGACCAGGCCGAGCGCGGCCAGCACCAGCCGGCGCGGCGCGATGCGGCGCGCCAGCTGGCCGCCGGCGGCCATCGCGCCGATGTAGGCCGCGGTGTGCAGCGTGAGCGCGATGCCGAGCTGGCGGCCGTCGCTGCCCGACTGGCGCAGCAGCGCCGGGATGGCGCCGGCCCACAGCCCGATCGGCAGCGCGAAGGCGAAGAAGACCGCGGTGATCGCGGCCCGCGCTCCCGGCATCAGAAGCCGAACTCGAAACGCTGGCCGCGGAACTCCAGCACCAGCGAACGCTGGCGGATCTGGCGCAAGGTCAGCTCCGGGTTCACCGGGTCGTTCTCGCGCAGCAGCTGCCCGTTCAGGATCACGAAGCGGCTGGCCGCGTTGGCCGACCAGGTCGAGCCGCCGACGTTCAGCGGCGGGATCTGCCGGCGCAGGTCCTCGGGCAGCTCGCGCAGCGCCGGGATGCGCGGCTCGGCGGCGGGTGCGCTGGCGGCCGCGCGGGGTGCCGCGGGCTCGGCCTTGGCGGCTGGGGCACGCGCCACCGGCACCGGCGTGGGTGGGGGCAGGGCGGGCAGGGTCGTGGCCGGCGGCACGACCGGTGCCGGCGCCGGGGCAGGCGGCGCGGCCGGCTCGGCCGCCACGACGGGGGCGGCCACGGGTGCCGGCGGCGGCACGACCGGCAGCACGTTGGGCGCCGGTTCCGGCACTGGCGTCGTCGGCGCGAAGCCCAGCCACAGCAGCACCACCAGCAAGGTCAGGCCGAGGGCGATCGCGATGCCGGCCCAGGGCGCGGCGCCGTGCCGGCGCGGCTCGTCGGCCGTGTCGCCGCCCTGCGCCTGCGCGTGCAGGCCCGGCACGCCGCCGCGCGAGCGTTCGGCGTCGGCGCGGCGCAGCGCGTCGAGGATGTAGGACATGCGCTACCTCGGGGTCTGCAGCCGGGGCTCGTCGACCCCGGCCAGGCGGTTCAGTTGCATCAGGGTCACCGGGCCGGCGCGGCCATCGGGCAGCAGGCCCTGCGTGGTCTGGAAGGCGCGGATGCGCGCCGTCAGGCTGCGCCCGGTCGAGGCCGGCAGCAGGCCCGCGGGCAGCGCGGCCATGCGCTCGGCCAGCCAGTCGGCCGCCGGTCCGCTGCTGTCGGCGTCGATCGTGCCGGCGTAACCCGGCGGCGTGCGCCAGAAGGTGGCGAACTCGCCGCGCCAGGCCTGCTCCAGCGCCACCAGCGACATGCTGCGCTCCTGCTTGCCCACACGCAGCAGCGCCTGCACCGGCCCGAGGGCACTCAGCACTGCATAACCGGGGCGGCCGGAGGTGTCGCGCAACAGCAGCAGCACCGGCCGGTCGAGCTGGCGCAGCAGCGTCAGGCTGGCGCCGGTGCCGCGGTAACACTGCAGCTGCTGGCGCTGCGCGGCCACGCAGGTGTCGCCGTCGTCGGGGGCGAGGTTCCAGCGCTCGGCGAGCGCGCGCCAGCCGGCCGCCTCGTCGCTGCCGAGCGTGGCGAAATCGGCCGGCAGGTCGAGCGGCGCCGGCGGCGGGGCGGGCGGCGCGCTCGCGGCGGGGGCCGCCGCGGCGAGCGACAGGGCCGAGGCCGCCGGCGCCGCCGGCAGCGGAGCCGAGGCGGCGGCCGAGGCGAGCTTCGCCGGCACCGCCGCGCCGGCCTCGGCGGCCGGCCCGCGCCGCTGCGTCATCGCCAGCACCGCGAGCACCGCAACGAGCCCGGCCACGCCCGCGGCCGCACCCCAGGCCACCAGGCGCCGGCGCGGCACACGCGCCGGGGTGTCGAACACCTCCTGCGCGGCCTTCTCGACGATCTCGCGGTCGACGCGCGGGCGGCCGAGCGCGTAGGCGCCGAGCATGGCCCGGTCGCACAGCAGGTTGATGCGCCGCGGCACGCCGCGGGTCAGCGCATGGATGCGCTGCAGCGCGCTGCGCTCGAACGGGTTGGCGCCCTTCATGCCGGCCACGACGAGCCGGTGCTTGACGTACAGCGCGGTCTCCTTCTCGGTCAGCGCGTCGAGGTGGAAACGCGCGATCACGCGCTGGCCGAGCTGCTCCAGCTCCGGCCGGGCCAGCATGGTGCGCAGCTCGGGCTGGCCGATCAGGATGATCTGCAGCAGCTTGCGCTCGCTGGTCTCCAGGTTGGTCAGCAGGCGCAGCTGCTCCAGCACGTCGGCCGACAGGTTCTGCGCCTCGTCGATGATCAGCACGTTGTTCTGGCCGACCGCGTGCGTCTGCAGCAGGAAGTGGTTCAGCGCGTCGACGTAGTCCTTCACGGTCGGCGCGCCCGGTCCCTCGTGGCCGAACGGGATGCGGAACTCGTCGCAGATGGTGCGCAGCAGCTCCAGCACCGTCAGCTTCGGGTTGAAAACGTAGGCGACGTTGCAGCGCTTGGGGATCTGCTCGAGGAAGCAGCGGCACACGGTGGTCTTGCCGGCGCCGATCTCGCCAGTCAGCAGCACGAAGCCGCCGCCGCCCTTCACGCCGTACAGCAGGTGCGCCAGCGCCTCGCGGTGGCGCTCGCTCATGTAGAGGTAGCGCGGGTCCGGCGCGATGGAGAACGGCGGCTGCTTCAGGCCGAAGAAGGACGCGTACATGGGTGCGTGAGGATAGCCGCCCCGCGGCTTCACCGATCTTTACCGGCCGGCGTGCTTGAAACCGGCGTGCCGGGGGCCACCATCGTGCGCCATGGGCCGACTGCACACGCGCGTTCTCGTTGTCTCGTTGCTGCTGCACGCCTGGCTGGCCTGGCGCCTGGTGCCGCCGCTCGCCCCCTGGCCGGCCGCCGCCGCCGCGCTGGCGGCGCTGCTGCTGGCCGGCGCGCTGCTGCTGCCGGCGGGCCTGCGCCGCACGGCCGACCGGCGCACCCTGGCCGGGCTGGTGGCGCTGGGCCTGTTCTCGACCTTGTTCGTGCTGAGCCTGCTGCGCGACGTGGGGCTGCTGCTGGCGGGGCTGGCCGCGCTTGCCTGGCCGGCGCTGCAGGTCACGCCGGGCTTCGAGGCCGGCAGCGCCGCCGCGGTGCTGCTGGGGGCGCTGCTGGCCACGCTGTGGGGCGCCTGGAACGCCCGTCGCACCGCCGCGGTGGTGGACGTGGAGGTGCCGATCGCCGGCCTGCCCGAGTCGCTGCACGGCTTCACGATCGCCCAGATCAGCGACGTGCACGTCGGTCCGACCATCCGCGCGGACTATGTCGAGGCGATCGTCGAGCGGGTCAACGGCCTCGGCGCCGACCTGGTGGCGGTGACCGGCGACCTGGTCGACGGCCGCGTCGAGGAACTGGCCGAGCACGTGGCGCCGCTGGCGCGGCTGCGTTCGCGCCACGGCAGCTTCTTCGTCACCGGCAACCACGAGTACTACTCGGGCGCGCACGGCTGGATCGCCGAGCTGCACCGTCTCGGCCTGCGCGTGCTGCTCAACGAGCATGTGGTGCTGGCGCATGCGCAGGCCACGCTGGTGGTGGCGGGCGTGGCCGACCATGGCGCGCACCACTTCGACCCGCGCCACCGCAGCGACCCGGTTGCCGCGCTGGCCGGCGCCCCGGCCGACGCCGCGCTGCGCCTGCTGCTGGCGCACCAGCCGCGCAGCGCACCGGCGGCGGCCGCGGCGGGCTTCCACCTGCAGCTCTCCGGCCACACCCACGGCGGCCAGTTCTGGCCCTGGAACCACTTCGTGCGCCTGCAGCAGCCGTTCACCGCCGGGCTGCACCGGCTGGCCGACCTGTGGGTCTACGTCAGCCGCGGCACCGGCTACTGGGGGCCGCCCAAGCGCCTGGGCGCACCCTCGGAGATCACCCGGCTGCGCCTGGTGCCGGCCGTGGCGGAGCGCGCGCGCGGCGCCGCGCCCTGACGGCACCGCGTCGGCCGGCGTGATCCAGCTCAAGCACCGCCGTGCGGCGCTCGGGCACAAGAGGGTATGAGCGGACACCCGGCTGGCACCGAGCCCTCGCCGATGGCCGAGGCCGCGCTGGCCTGTGCGGCGCGCGGCTGGTCGGTGATCCCGATGCAGCCGCGCGGCAAGCGGCCCATCGTCGCCTGGCGCGCCTTCGAGCAGCAGGCTGCAGGCGCCGGCGACATCACGCGCTGGTTCACGCGCTGGCCCGAGGCCAACCTGGGCCTGGTCACCGGGCGGGTGTCGGGCCTCGTCGTGGTCGACGTCGACCCGCGCCACGGCGGCGCCGAGAGCCTGGTGGCGGCCGAGACCGAGCACGGCCCGTTGCCGCGCAGCGTCGAGGCGGCCACCGGCGGCGGCGGGCGCCACCTGTACTACGCGCACCCGGGCGGTGTGGTCGCGAACCGGGTCGCGCTGCGGCCGGGCATCGACCTGCGCGGCGATGGCGGTTGCGTCGTCGCGCCGCCCTCGGTGCACCCGAACGGCCGGCGCTACGAGTGGGTGGCGGGCCGCGCGCCCGGGCAGATCGCGCTGGCGCCGCTGCCGCCGCACTTCGGCGGCCCGCGGCGGCCGATCGGCCATTCGCGCCTGCACTGGCGCCGCCTGGTGCGCGAGGGGGTCGACGAAGGGGCGCGCAACAACACCATCGCCTCGCTGGCGGGCCACCTGATGCAGCGCGGCGTGGAACCCGAGGTGGTCGCCGAGCTGCTGCTGGCATGGAACCATCGCCACTGCCACCCGCCGCTTGCGGAGGCCGAGGTGCTGCGCACCGTCGACAGCATCGCGCGGCTGCACGAGGCCGGCGACGAAGCCTGAGCCGCCATGCCCTGGACCGAGTACCACTTCCCGCCGGCCATGAACCACCTGGACGAGCCGGTGCGCGCCAAGGCGATCGCCATCGCCAACGCCTTGCTGGCCGAGGGCCACGACGAGGGCATGGCGATCCGCGTGGGCATCGCCAAGGCGAAGGCGTGGGCCGCGCGCCGCGGCCAGGACGACGGGTACGGCGAGGTGCCGCTCAACCCGCCGTGGCCGCCGCCACTTCCTTGACCCGCGCGGCCGCGGCGTCGTCGCCCTCGGGCGGAATGCAGCGCACCAGCGCCTCGACGAGTTGCCGGCCGTCCGGCGTCGATTCGACCTGGATCGTCGTGACCGGCAGCGCGGCCTGCGCGGCGAGGCCGAGCGCGGAGCGCACCGCGGCCAGGTCGGTGCCCTGGCTGACGATGAACACGGTGCGCGCGAGCGCCCCGAGCTCGCGCAGCAGGCCCAGCTCGTAGGCGGTGCCCTGGCGCTCGGCGCTGAACTCGCTCAGGTCCACCACCACCGCGTGGCTGGCGTCGAGCAGGCGGCGCACCGCCTCCTTCCACAGGTCGTCGAAGCAGAGGAACTCGTTGACGCGGTAGCGCCCGTCGGGGTCCGGCGCCTCGTCCATCGCGACGACACGCTTGTTCAGCTCGTGCACGTTCGGCACGAACACGTACTTCATGCGCCCGCGCAGGTAGTTGGCGGCCTTGGCGGGGTCGATGGTGCGCTCGGCCACGTCGGCGCCGCCGATCAGCACGATCGGCCCGATGAAGCGCCAGCGGTACTCCAGCTCGTCGAGCAGGCGCTCGCCGCGGCGCTCGCGCGAGAACACGCGCAGCACGAGCAGGCGCTTGTTGCTGTCGAGCGGCTTCAGGCCGAACCGCGTCACGGCCCAGTAGACCACCAGGGCGAGCAGCGTGGCCCCCAGCAGCATCAGGTTCAGCGGGTCGTTGAGGTGGCGCGAGTCGTCCACCAGCGTGGTGACGCTCACCACCGCGCCGGCAACGCTGAACATCCAGCAGAAGACCTGGAACTGCGCGTCGCTGAAGACCTTCTGCGCATAGGCCAGGCCGATCCAGCTCAGCACGAACTGACGTGCCAGCCAGCCCAGGCCGACGGCCCCGGCCAGCAAGGCGAGGCTGGCCACCAGCTCGGGCGTGCCGGCCAGCTTTTCCACGGGGTCGGCGGAGATCTCCAGCAGCCCGAGCGCGGCGGCCAGCGCGGCGAAGTAGCCGGCCGCGAGCATCGGCGCGACGATGCGCCGCACGCGGTCGACCAGCGTGACGTAGCACAGGCCGATCGCCAGGGCGCCGACGACGCAGCCGAGGAACACGTGGGTGAACTCCTTGTCCGGCGCCAGCCCGGCGAACAGCACCAGCCCGGCCAGGCCGGCGAGCGTGAACAGCACGATGGACAGGACCCGGTGCTGCAGGCGCCAGGCCTGGAACGCGAGGCGACGCTGCAGCGGCACGCCGTGGCGCAGCGCCACGCCGGCGAGCGTGAGCGCGAGCACGATCAGCAGCGCGCGTGTCACGTGCACCAGCTGCTCGTCGGCCTCGACGTTGGCCACCATCGTCTGCATCGCGACCGCGGCGAAGGTCGCCGGCGCGAACCAGGTCCAAAACAGCCGGCCGAAGTTCGCCGCCGACACGCCGAGCAGCACCACCGGCCCGCTGAAGGAGGCGAACATCAGGAAGGACACCGCCAGCGAGAGCCCGGTGAACGCGGTCGAACGCGAGCCGCTGCCGAAGCCGATCAGCACCAGCGCTGCCGCCAGCGAGTAGACGATCACCACGCCGACCAGCACCACGAGCACGGCACGCCGGCGCGACTCCAGGCCCGCGAGCAGCGATGCGGCGTCCCAGCGCTGGGCGCTGGCCGGGCCGAACACGGCCAGCGAGGCCGCGCCCATCAGGCCGAGCAGGCTCTTCTGGTAGCGCCGCACGACGCGCCCGGCGCGCAGCTGGGCCGCGATCACGCACAGCAGGCCGATGGCCTTGAGCGCATCGCCGAGCGTGCCCGCCGCACCCGCGGTCACGCCGGAGGCGGCCGCCGACGCCGCCGATGCCGCTTCCGCCACGCCAGCCGCCGTGTCGGCGGTCTCGCCCGCGGCCTGCGCGAATGCACTGCACACGCCGACCAGGCAGGAGATGTCCATCGCGCCCTCCACCCCCGGCCGGTCCGGCCGGCCTGTGGCCTATTCTGCAGCGGCGCGGCTGCGCAGGCCCCAGCGCCACAGCCACTGCGAGGGCAGCGGCAGCATCATCAGCACGTGCTCGACGACGGCCAGCGTGCTCAGCATGGCCACCATGGTGGTGGAGATCGCGCCGAAGTGGCTGGTGCTCGGGGCCAGCGCGTGCTCCCACAGCGCCAGCGCGAGCGCGGCCGCGGCCAGCAGCGAGACCGGGAAGAAGCGGTTCATGTTGCGCTGGCGGAAGTAGCTGCCCAGGTGGCGCACCGGCTCGGGCAGGAACTCCTCGTTCAGGTTGCGCACGCCGAGGAAGACGTTCAGCTTGGCCGACAGCCGCATGACCCACAGGGTGGCGAAGGTGCAGGCGGCCACCGGGTTGCGTCCGCCCCAGGTGAGCGCGAGCACGGCGGCGAACAGCGCGAGCAGCGCCAGCTCGTGCCAGAGGATCGCCGCCAGCGCATGGCCCGCACGCGCCCAGCCGCGTGCACCCGGCGGGCAGGCCGTGCGGCGCGGGCCGGTGACGTAGCCCATCAGGAAGGCGAGCTCCTTCCAGGCCCAGATCAGGATCGTGCCGGTGAAGGCGAGGTAGGCGCCGGTGCTGCGCGTGTCGTCCGCGGTGACGGTGATGCCCACCAGCGCGATGGCCAGCAGGACCGTCGCCCACAGCATGGTCCACGGATGTGTCCAGCGCGGCAGCCCGTCGAGGAACAGGATCACGCCCGTGCCGGCCCACCACACGAACACCGTGTAGAGCGCCGGCAGCAGGTACTCGACGAGCATGCCGCTCACCAGGCCGGGGCCATGCGTGCGTGCCGGGGCAGCACGTTCGGGATCACCGGCAGGACATACAAGCGCGTGAAGGTGGCCAGCCCGGCGGCGGCCCACCAGCCGCGCGCCAGCGTGCCGAGCAGCCCGCCGCGCGCCTTGGCCGCGGCCGACTTGCGCGCGATCGCGTGGAGCCGCTCCATGCCGGCGCGGAAGGCCGGGGCGTCGATGTCCAGCGTGAACGGGAACACCTGCTTGCTGATCTCGTTGGTGATGCGGAACACGGTGTAGTCGTACTCGCTCGACTCCAGCCCCATCGCCGCGTGCAGCTGCGGGCGCATGTGGTCGCGCACGTACATCGTGGCGTAGACGGCCAGCAGGAAGAAGCGGATCCAGAGCTTGTTGCCGCCTTCGAGCAGCTGCGGGTGCGCGCGCATCAGCAGCGCGAACGATTCGCCGTGCCGGAATTCGTCGTTGCACCAGCGCTCGAACCAGCGAAAGATCGGGTGGAAGCGCTTGTCCGGGTGCCGCTCGAGCTGGCGGTAGATCGTGATGTAGCGCGCGTAGCCGATCTTCTCGGACAGATAGGTCGCGTAGTAGATGTACTTGGGCTTGAAGTAGGTGTAGCGCTTGGTGCGCTTGAGGCCGCCGAGGTCCACGCCGAGCCCGAAGTCCTTCAGCGACTGGTTGATGAAGCCGGCGTGGCGCGACTCGTCGCGCGCCATGTAGCGCATCAGCGCCTTGATGTCCGGGTTCTCGACGTGTTTCTGGATCTCGTTGTAGAGCACGCAGCCGGAGAACTCCGAGGTGATCGAGCTGATCAGGAAGTCGATGAACTCCTGGTGCAGCTCCGGCGGCAACTGCTTCAGCTCGGCGGCGAAGGCCTCGTCGCGCTGGAAGTGGTCGTGGTTGTTGTCGCCTTCGTACTCGGCCATCATCGCGTCCCACTGCTCGCGGATCGGCGAGACGTCGAGCCGGTCGAGCGCGGCGAAGTCGGTGGTGTAGAAGCGCGGTGCGAGCAGCGAGTCGGCGCGCGCGCGGTCGGTGGCCTGCTGGGAAAGCGCCTTGGTCGCCACGTCCGGGGTGGTCTGTTCGAGCATGCGTGTCTCCGTCGTCAGGGGGTGGGCAGCAGGCGCGCGAACACGGCTGCGTTGGTGGCACCGAAGGACTCGAGGTCGATGCGCCGGCCGGTGGCCGGGTCCTCGAGCGTCAGGCGCCCGTCGGCGCGCGCGCTGAGCCGGAACGGCGCGTCGGCGCCCACGCCCTGGCGCTTGCGCTCGCGCACCAGGCCGCGCACCGCGCTGCGCAGGAAGCCGTTGGTGCCGGGTTCGGCCCCGGCGATGGTGCGGCCGTCGCGGGCGTCGACGATCGCGATGCCGCCGTCGGTGCGGTCCTCGAAGCGCAGCTCGCGTGTGGAAACCGTGGGCGCGTCGTCCTGGTGGGCGGTGCCCCAGCCGGTCAGGCGCGCGGTGCCGGCCAGCAGCAGCGTGGCCAGCGCGAAGCCGGCCAGCGCCAGCAGCAGGCCGCGCGGCAGGGTCTCGTGCGCGTGGTCGTGCATGGTGTTCAGGCCGCCAGCGGCCGGGCCGTGGGCAAGGGGTGGTCGCCGGGCGCCGCGGCGGCCGGTGCGGCGCTCACCGTGCTGCTCGCCTGCGCGGCCGAGGCGGCCAGCGCGTCGGCGATGGTCTGCGCCACCATGCGCGCCTGCGGCAGCGCACGCAGCAGCGGCTGCGGCCGGCGCAGCTGCCAGGCGCGGGCATGCGGCCACAGGTGCAGCCAGGCGATGCGGTCGCGGCCCGACAGCGCCAGTGCGATGTCGCCGTGGCCGTCGCGCCGCAGGCGCAGTGCGGCCGACGCGATGGTCGAGTAAGGCAGGTTGAAGCTGACACTGAGCACCACGCCGATGCGCATCACGACGCGCCGGTCGGTGACGGTGTAGACCGTGGTGCGCGCCACCAGCCAGGCGAAGCCCGCCAGCAGCGCCAGCGCCGCGAGCGCCAGCGGCAGCACACCGGCCGCCGTCCACAGCGCACCGGGGAGGCTCGCGCCGGCCTGCAGCGCATCCGCACCGCGCCAGGCCAGCAGCACCACGAAGTACAGCGCGAACTTGCGCAGGTGCAGCGCCTCGACCGCGAGCACGCGCCAGGCCGGCGCACCCTGCCAGAGCAGGCGCTCGCCCGCGGGCAGCGGCTCCGGCAGGCCGCGCACCGCCTCGTGGTCGTGCTCGCTGACGTTCACAGCAGCGGCTCCGCCCGCTCGGCCGTCGCGTACAGCGTGCCGGCGCCGTAGTACGCGCCGATCTTCTCTTCCTCGTACAGCGTCACGGTGTTCGGCTGGCGCGGGGCCGGCGCGCCATCGAACTGGCTGCCGAGGATCGAGGCGACCATCACGCCGCGCTCGGTGATGCGCGAGAAGTTGATCGGCAGCAGCACGTTGCGGCCGCTCGTGGTGCTGACCTCGAGGTAGCGGAACACCGCCTCGGAGCGGTCGACCCACAGGTCACGCACCGTGCCGCCGCGCACGCCGTCGGCGCCCCAGACCGGCTTGCCGCGCGGATCCGGGTCCTGCGCGGCGACGCCGTAGTCCGGCGCATCGCGCAGCGGCACGATCTTCGGATCGCCGCCGTAGGTGACGTCCGGCACGTCGGCGCGGCGCGTGTACGAGCCGGGGCCGACGTTGTCGAGGAACGGGTTGCCGGTGGGCACCAGCGGTGCGCCGGGGAAGTTGCCCGCGGTGCGCGCGGCGATCGGCTCGCGGCCGATGCCGTCCTTGGGCACCGTGACCGTCTTGCCGCCGGGCAGCAGGAAGGTCTTGGGCGGCGGCACGGCCGGGAAGCCCTGCACGGTGATGCGGCCGGAGCGATCCGACTCGAGCGGGTAGCCCTCGCGCTTGTTCTCGCGGTGCAGGTACCAGACCAGCCCCGCGAAGAAGATCCAGAAACCGTACAGCGTGAGCTGCGCGACGTCGATGTAGGCAGTGATGGCACCGGTGGTCATATGCGACTCCTTGTCGACCGGAAGAACTCAGCCAGGAAACTCGGCCAGGCCGAAAGGCCGTGCCGGCGCGGACGTGTCCCGCGGCACGGCGCGCGCCGTGCACAGCGGGCCGAGCACGACCAGCGTGGCGAACAGCAACAGGATCTCGAGGTGGTACACGACGCTGTAGCCCACCGCGGGCTGGCTCAGCGCCTCGCCGAGCGCGCCGCTCGTGGCGAGGTGGCCCACGCCGTCGCGCAGCGCGCCGCCGGCGGCGGTGGCGATGCCGATGCAGCTGGCCTGCACCGCGCCCCAGGCGCCGATGGCCAGGCCGACGTGGCCGCCTTCGTCCAGCGCCATCGCGGCGGACAGCAAGGCGACCGAGAACAGCCCGCCGCCGAAGCCGATGCCGGTGGCGCCGGCGCGGAACAGCAGGGCCGAGCCGAGCGGCGCGGCGAAGATCACCGCGGCAAAGGACAGGATGCCCACCAGCACGCCGAGCGCCGCCAGGCGATGCGGGTCGGCACCGCGCGACAGGCGCCGCGCGGCCAGCGCAAACGCGGCCAGCGAACCGAGCGCGAGCAGCCCGGTCAGCAGCGAGGTGGCGCCCACCGGCAGCTGCAGCACCTCGCCGCCATAGGGCTCGAGCACGATGTCCTGCATGCTGAAGGCCGCGCTGCCCAGGCCGACGGCGACCAGGAAGCGCCGGGTCCGCCCGATGCGTACGAAGCTGCGCCAAGCGGCGCGGAAGTCCTCGGCCGGGCGGTCGTGGCGCGTGGCCTGCGGGTTGCGTGCCTCCTGCTTCCACAGCGCCACCAGGTTCAGCACCATCGTCGCCACCGCCGCGCCCTGCACCACCTGCACCAGGCGCAGCGGCGTGAAGGGCGTGAGCAGCAGGCCGAAGGCGAGGCTCGAGGCGGCCATGCCCACCAGCAGCATCACGAACATCAGCGCCACCACGCGCGGGCGCTGCGCCGGCGCGGCGAGGTCGGTGGCCAGCGCCAGCCCGGCGGTCTGCGTGGTGTGCAGTCCGGCGCCGGTGAGCAGGAAGGCCAACGCCGCGCCGACCAGGCCGATCCAGGCCGGACCGTGGCCACCGCCGCTGAGCACCAGCAGCGCGAACGGCATGATCGCGAGGCCACCGAACTGCAGCAGCGTGCCGAACCACAGGTAGGGCACGCGCTTCCAGCCGAGGTGGCTGCGGTGCGTGTCGGAGCGGAAGCCGATCAGCGAGCGCAGCGGCGCGAACAGCACCGGCAGCGCGACCATCGCCGCCACCAGCCAGGCCGGCACGCCGAGTTCGACGATCATCACCCGGTTCAGCGTGCCCACCAGCAGCGCCAGCGCCATGCCCACCGACACCTGGAACAGCGCCAGCCGCAGCAGCCGCGCCAGCGGCAGCTCCGCGCTCGCCACGTCGGCGAACGGCAGGAACTGCGGGCCGACGTGCAGCCACGCGCGGGCGAGGCGCTGGTTCACGCTCATGTCGTTCGCAGCTCCATGGCCTGCGAGGTGTAGAAGCCGCTGGCCACGCGGGCGCTGCGCGCGGCGTGCCACTGCGGCAGCGACTGCGCCAGTTCGCGGCGCAATGCACCCTCGGCCACCGGCTCGATCGCCGGCGCGCGGTCGCCGCGCGGGAACCAGCGGCCGACCGCGTGCATCGCGGCCAGCGCCGGTGTGCGCGGCGCGAAGGTGAACAGCATCGAACCCCGGACCCGCGGCGCCCAGGCGGAGAGCGCGCGCACGGCATCGGCGGTCTCGTAATGGATCAGCGAGTCCATCGCGACCACGTGGTCGAACGTGCCGAGCTCGGCCGACAGCATGTCGCCGGCGCGGAACTCGATGTGGCCGCCGTTGCCGAACACGTCAAGGTGCTGCGCCAGGCGCTGCCAGGCCAGCTCGACGAGCGTGGCCGACAGGTCGATCGCCAGCACGCTCGCGCCGCGCCGCGCCGCCGCGACGGCGAAGGCACCGGTGCCGCAGCCGGCGTCGAGGATGCGCGCGCCGTGCAGGTCTTCGGGCAGCCAGTCGAGCAGGGTGGCGCGCATGCGCTCGCGGCCGGCGCGTACCGTGGCGCGGATGCGGCCGACCGGCGCATCGGACGTGAGCCGCGCCCAGGCCTGCACCGCGGTGCGGTCGAAGTAGTGCTCGATCTCGCCTCTCCGGTGGGTGTAGCTCTGGTGTTCCATCAGTCGAATCCCAGCAGGTCGAAGATGTCGCGGTCCTTCATCGGCACCGCGGAAAGCGGATCGCTGCCGGCCCACAGCGCGGCGGCGAGACGCAGGTATTCCTTCTGCACCGCCTCCAGTTCCGGCGACGGGTCCATCTCGAACAGCGTGGCCTTCTTCAGCCGGCTGCGTCGGATCACGTCCAGGTCAGGGAAGTGCGCCATCGTCTTCAGGCCGATGCGCTCGTTGAACTTGTCGATCTGGTCGGTGGCCGCGCTGCGGTTGGCGATCACGCCGCCCAGGCGCACCTGGTAGTTCTTCGCCTTCGCGCCGATCGCCTGCACGATGCGGTTCATCGCGAAGATCGAGTCGAAGTCGTTCGCGGTGACGATCAGCGCGCGGTCGGCGTGCTGCAGCGGCGCGGCGAAGCCGCCGCAGACCACGTCGCCCAGCACGTCGAAGATCACCACGTCGGTGTCGTCGAGCAGGTGGTGCTCCTTGAGCAGCTTGACGGTCTGGCCCACCACGTAGCCGCCGCA
Organism: Piscinibacter defluvii; assembly: GCF_004011805.1. Lineage (GTDB taxonomy): Bacteria > Pseudomonadota > Gammaproteobacteria > Burkholderiales > Burkholderiaceae_C > Piscinibacter > Piscinibacter defluvii. Next base: position 295,346 of record NZ_ML137197.1, on the reverse strand, counting down.
GCCGGTGCCGGCCGGCGGGCCGCCGGCCTCGACGCACATCACGCCGTTGTAGCCGGGGAAGACGAAGTCCTCGGCGCGCAGTTCCTCGGCGTGGAAGTCGACGCTCTCGAGCACGTCGATCACCGTGGGCATCAGCTTCTTGGTGAGCGTGAAGGTCGAGTCGTGCTTGGGGTCGCAGCCGATCTGCAGCACGCGCTTGCCGAGCTTGCTGAAGGCGACGCTCAGGTTCGACGAGGTGGTGCTCTTGCCGATGCCGCCCTTGCCGTAGATGGCGAACACCTTGGCGGTGCCGATCTTCAGGGCCGGGTCGAGCTGGACCTGCACGCTGCCTTCGCCGTCCGGGCGCGGGCCGCGGCGGATCGCTCCGACGGGAATGGTGGCGGTTTCGGTCATGCGGCGGCCCTCTGGGTGGTCGGTGTGAAGACGCCCTCGAGCCGGTCTTCCAGCTCCTCGCCGGCGCGCCGCAGCGCGTCCAGCATCTGGGCGTCGGGTTGCCAGTACTGGCGGTCGCAGGCCTCGAGCAGGCGGTTGGCCACCTTGGCCGAGGCGGTGGGGTTCAGCGCGGCGAGGCGCTCGCGCATCGCCGGGTCGAGCATGAAGGTCTCGGTCAGCTCGCGGTAGACCCAGGGTGCGACCTGGCCGGTGGTGGCCGACCAGCCCATGGTGTTGGTGACGTGCAGCTCGATCTGCCGCACGCCTTCGTAGCCGTGGGCGAGCAGGCCTTCGTACCACTTCGGGTTCAGCACGCGGGTGCGGGTTTCGAGCGCCACCTGCTCGGCCAGCGTGCGCACGGTGCCGCTGCCGGCATCGCGGGTCTGGTCGCCGATGTAGACCGGGGTGTCGCTGCCGCCGCCCTTCGCTCTCTGCACCGCGCGGTGGATGCCGCCCAGCGTGTCGAAGTAGGTGTCGATGGTCGTCACGCCGAGCTCGACCGAATCGAGGTTCTGGTAGGCCAGCTCGACGCTCGCCAGCACGCTCTTGAGCAGCGCGGCGCGCTGTACCGGCCGGCCGCTGCGGCCGTAGGCGAAGCCCTTGCGGCGCGTGAAGGTCTCGGCCAGCTCGTCGCCGTCATCCCAGCGGCTGCTGTCGATCAGGTGGTTGACGTTCGCGCCGTACGCCCCCTCGGCGTTGCCGAACACCCGCAGCGCGGCGGTCTCGAGGTCGCAGCCCTGCTCGCGCTGGTGGGCGAGGGCGTGCTTGCGCACGAAGTTCTGCGCCTCGGGTTCGTCGGCCGCGGCGGCGAGGTAGGCGGCTTCGGCCAGCAGCTTGATCTGCAGCGGCAGCAGGTCGCGGAAGATGCCCGAGAGGGTGACCATCACGTCGATGCGCGGGCGCGCCAGTTCGGCCAGCGGGATCAGCTCGGCGCCGGCGAGGCGGCCGTAGGCGTCGAAGCGCGGCTTCGCGCCCATCAGTGCGAGTGCCTGGGCGATCGGCGCACCTTCGGTCTTCAGGTTGTCGGTGCCCCACAGCACCAGCGCGACGGACTCCGGCAGCGCATGGCCGTCGGCCACATGGCGCTCGAGCAGGCGCTCGGCCTGGCGCGCGCCGTCCTGCACCGCGTAGGCGCTCGGCAGGCGGAAGGGGTCGAAGCCGTGCAGGTTGCGCCCGGTGGGCAGCACCTGCGGGTTGCGCAGCAGGTCGCCGCCCGGGGCCGGGCGCACGAAGCGGCCGTCGAGCGCGCGCAGGATGCCGGCGAGTTCGTGGTCCTGCTTCAGAAGGTGATCGGTCTCGGCGAGCTGCTGCTCGAGCGGCGTGGCCGGCGCGCGGCCGGCGACCAGCGATTCGATCGTCGCGCGCGCGGGGTGCTCGCCGTGGCTCGCCTCGGCGACGGCGAGCAGCAGGTCGACGCGCTGCGCCGCGTCCGGCGTGCGGCCGACGACGTGTAGGCCGTGCGGGATCAGCGTGACCTCGAGCTCGAGCACGGCGTTCTGCAACTGCTCGATCTGCGCGGTGGCGTCGGCCCAGGCCGGCTCGGCGGCGCACAGCTCGAGTGCGGTGGCCTGCGACTGCACCAGCACCGCGAGGGCGTCGCGTTCGTGCCGGGCCTCCGGCGGCAGCGCGCGCCAGCGCTCCAGGCTCGCCTTCAGGTCCGCGAGGCCGCGGTACAGCCCGGCCTGCGTGACCGGCGGCGTCAGGTAGCTGATCAGCGTGGCGCCGGCGCGGCGTTTGGCGATCGTGCCCTCGCTCGGGTTGTTCGAGGCGTACAGGTAGAAGTTGGGCAGGTCGCCGATCAGGCGGTCGGGCCAGCAGTCGCCGGAGAGCCCCGTCTGCTTGCCGGGCATGAACTCGAGCGCGCCGTGGGTGCCGAAGTGCAGCACCGCGTCGGCGCCGAAATCCTCGCGCAGCCAGCGGTAGAAGGCGCTGAAGGCATGTGTGGGCGCGAAGCCGCGCTCGAACAGCAGCCGCATCGGGTCGCCCTCGTAGCCCATGCCCGGCTGGATGCCGACGAACACGTTGCCGAAGCGCTCGCCCAGCACCCAGATGGAGCGGCCGTCGGCCAGCTGCTTGCCCGGCGCCGGGCCCCATTGCGCCTCGATCGCCTTCAGCCAGCGCTCGCGGCGCACGTGCTCGTCCACCGGGATGCGCGCGTGCACGTTGGCCGGCGCGCCGAAGCGCTGCGCGTTGCCGCTGATCAGGCGCTCGCGCAGGTCGTCCACCGAGGCCGGCAGCTCGACGGTGTAGCCCTCGCGCTGCAGCGCCTGCAGCGTGTTGAAGAGCGACTCGAACACGCCGAGGTGCGCGGCCGTGCCGGTGTTGCCGGCATTGGGCGGGAAGTTGAACAGCACCGCGGCGACCTTGCGCGTCGCGCGCTCGCCGCGACGCAGGTCGACCAGCCGCGCCACGCGGGCCGCGAGCGCATCGGCGCGCTCGCTGCACACCTGCATGTCGTGGCCGTCGTCGTCGTGCTCGAAGCGGCAGTGCCGCGCGCAGCCCTGGCACTCGGCATGGCCGGTGTCGGTGCGGCCGCCGAACACCATCGTGCCGGTGGAGCCGTCGAGCTCGGGGATCGCGACCATCATGGTCGATTCGACCGGCATCAACCCGCGCTCCGAGCCGCCCCATTGCTGCAGGGTCTGGAACTCGACCGGGGTGACCGAGAGGCAGGGCACGTCCAGTTCGGCCAGCACCTGCTCGGCCGCGCCGGCATCGTTGTAGGCCGGGCCGCCGACCAGCGAGAAGCCGGTCAGCGAGACCACCGCGTCGACCACGCTGCGGCCGTCGCGCCGGAAGTAGCGCTCGATCGCCGGGCGCGCGTCCAGGCCGCTCGCGAAGGCGGGCAGTACACGCAGGCCGCGGGCCTCGAGCGCGGTGATCACGCCGTCGTAGTGGGCGCTGTTGCCCGCCAGCAGGTACGAGCGCATCAGCAGCAGGCCGACGCTGCCGCGCTGGCCGCTGACGGCCACGCGCGGCAGGGCGGCCGGATCCTCGGTCAGGCGCGGATCCATGCGCGGGTGGTACAGCCCCACCTCGGGGTACTCGATCGGCGCGCCCGGCTTGGACAGTCCGCGCAGCCCGCGCCGCGGGCCCTCGGCGTAGCGGTCCACCAGCGTGTGCACCAGGTGCGCCAGGTTCTCCTCGGAGCCGGCCAGCCAGTACTGCAGCACCAGGAAGTAGACCCGCACGTCCTGCGCGGTGCCGGGGATGAAGCGCAGCAGCTGCGGCAGGCGGCGCAGCATCGCCATCTGGCGCGCGCCGGCACTGGCCGCCTTGTCCTGGCCCTCGCTGCTCTTGCCGCGCAGGCGCTTGAGCAGCGCGAGCATCGGGCTGGCCGGGGCGGACATGTCGAACTTGCCCAGCCGCGTGAGCCGCGCCACCTCGCCGGCGCACATCGCGCAGACCATCGCGTCGCACTGCTCGCGGCGCGCCTTCAGCGCCGCCAGCACGGGCACGAAATGCTCCTCCATGAAGAGCATGGTCACGATGACGATGTCGCCGGCAGCGATGTCGTCGAGGCAATGCTGCAGGCGCCGCGGGTCCTCGCCCCATTCGGCCGCGGCGTGCACCGCGAGCTGCAGGCCGGGCAGCACCCTGGCCAGGCGCCGGCGCGCGGCGGCAGCGGCCGTCAGCAGGTGGCTGTCCATCGTGACGAGCACGACGCGCATCGGCGTGCCCCTGGGTTCAGCGGCTGAAGTGGGCCTTGGCTTCATACAAGGTCTCCAGCGTGATCGTGGCCAGCCCGCGATCGCTCGCGTAGCGCTCGGTGTTGCGGCGGGCCTTGCCGCGCACGAAGAACGGGATCTTGCGCAGCTCGTGCTCGGCGTCGGTGGTCCACCGGGTCGTCGACGGCACGGCCGGCACGGGGTCGGCCGAGGCGCTCTGCTCGACCGGCAGCGCGGCGCGGCCGAGGTGCGAGGGCGCGGCGCCTTCGTGGAACTCGAAGTCGTCTCGGAACATGCGCAGCAGGTGTTCCTCCAGGCCCATCATCAGCGGGGCGACCCAGGTGTCGAACAGCACGTTCGCACCCTCGAAGCCCATCTGCGGCGAGTGGCGCGCCGGGAAGTCCTGCACGTGCACCGGGGCGGAGATCACCGCGCAGGGCAGCCCGAGCCGCTTGGCGACGTGGCGCTCCATCTGCGTGCCCAGCACCAGCTCGGGCTGCGCGGCGGCGATGGCAGCCTCGACCTCGAGGTAGTCGTCGCTAATCAGCGGCTCGACACCGTAACCCTTGGCCGCCTCGCGCAGCTCGCGTGCGAACTCGCGGCTGTAGGTGCCCAGGCCCACGACCTGCAGCCCGAGCTCGGACGAGGCCACGCGCGCCGCGGCGACGGCATGCGTCGCGTCGCCGAACACGAACACGCGCTTGTTGGTGAGGTAGGTGGAGTCGACCGAGCGGCTGTACCAGGTGGCGCGGGCTTCTTCCTCGGCCAGCAGCGCCGTCGCGTCGACCTGCGCGAGCCCGGCCACCTCGGCGATGAAGGCGCGCGTGGCCTGCACGCCGATCGGCACCGTGCGGGTGAAGGGCTGGCCGTGCTGGCGCTGCAGGAACTGCGCCGCGGTGGCGGCGATCTCGGGGTAGAGCACGACGTTGAAGTCGGCCTCGGGCAGGCGCGCCAGGTCGGCCGGGCTCGCGCCCCAGGGCGCGACCACGTTCACCGCGATGCCAAGCCGGCCGAGCAGGCCGCGGATCTCCTGCAGGTCGTCGCGGTGGCGGAAGCCGAGCGCGGTGGGGCCGAGGATGTTGCAGCGTGGCGCCCGTCCTTCGGTCTTCGGCGCCGGCGGCGCGGCCAGCGCCCGCACCAGCCGGTAGAAGGTCTCGGCCGCGCCCCAGTTCTCCTTGCGCTGGTAGGCCGGCAGCTCGAGCGGGATCACCGGGATGCTCAGGTTCAGCGCGGCGGCCAGGCCACCCGGGTCGTCCTGGATCAGCTCGGCGGTGCACGAGGCGCCCACCAGCAGTGCCTGCGGCGCGAAGCGCTCGACGGCCTCGCGCGCCGCGGTCTTGAACAGCTCGGCGGTGTCGCCGCCGAGGTCACGCGCCTGGAAGGTGGTGTAGGTCACCGGCGGCCGGCGCGGCAGCCGCTCGATCATCGTGAACAGCAGGTCGGCGTAGGTGTCGCCCTGCGGTGCGTGCAGCACGTAGTGCAGTTCGCGCATCGCGGTGGCGACCCGCATCGCGCCGACGTGCGGCGGGCCTTCGTAGGTCCAGAGGGTGAGCTGCATGTCAGGCCGCCGCGTTCGCGAGCTTTTCCTTGCGCACCAGCGGGCGGGCGAACAGCTCCGCCAGGTCGCCGGCCTGCTCGTAGCCGTGCACCGGGCTGAACACCAGCTCGATGGACCACTTGGTCGTCAGGCCCTCGGCCTCCAGCGTGTTCGCGAGGCCGAGCCCGCAGACCACGAGGTCGGGCCGGGCAGCGCGGCAGCGGTCGAGCTGGCGTTCCACGTCCTGGCCCTCGGACAGCGTGACGCCCTCGGGCAGCAGCGGCAGCTCGTGCGCCAGGTGGGCGCGGTGCAGGTAGGGCGTGCCGACCTCGACCAGCTGCATGCCGAGCTCGCGCGCCAGGAAGCGCGCCAGCGGCACCTCGAGCTGCGAATCCGGGAACAGGAACACACGCTTGCCGGCCAGCCGCGCGTGGTGCGCCGCGAGTGCCGTGCGGGCGCGCTCGCGGCCGGGCCGCGTGACGGCGTCGAACAGCGCCGGCGGAATCTCGAAGGCGGCGGCCGCGGCGCGCAGCCAGCCGGTCGTGCCTTCCTCGCCGAACGGGAAGGGCGCCGCCAGGTGCACCGCGCCGCGCTCCTCGAGCAGCCGCGCGGTCTCGGCCAGGAAGGGCTGGGCGAGCAGGAAACGCGTGCCCGGGCCGACCGCCGGCAGCTCGGTCGAGCGGCGCGGCGGGAAGAAGCGCACCGGGATGCCGAGCGCGCCGAACAGCCGCGCGAACTGGTCCTCCACCACGTCGGGCAGCGAGCCCACCACCAGCAGCGGCGCGGCGCCCTCGCGCGGCAGGCGCGGCACCCAGGCCGCGAGGCAGGCGTCCTCGCCCTGCGTGAAGGTGGTCTCGATGCCGCTGCCCGAGTAGTTGAGCACGCGCACCTGCGGCGCATGCACGCCGTCGAGCCGCTGCGCGGCGCGCGCCAGGTCGAGCTTGATCACCTCCGACGGGCAGGAGCCGACCAGGAACAGCGTGCGGATCTCGGGCCGGCGCGCGAGCAGCCGGGCGACCACGCGGTCGAGTTCGTCGTGGCAATCGGCCAGACCGGCCAGGTCGCGCTCGTCGATGATCGCGGTGGCGAAGCGCGGCTCGGCGAAGATCATCACGCCGGCGGCGCTCTGGACCAGGTGCGCGCAGGTGCGCGAGCCGACCACCAGGAAGAACGCGTCCTGCACCTTGCGGTGCAGCCAGACGATGCCGGTCAACCCGCAGAACACCTCGCGCTGGCCGCGTTCGCGCAGCGGGATCACGCGGTTCATGCGGCGGCTCCCTGGGCCAGCGGTCCGCGCTGCTGCTGCAGCCGCGCCGCGCGCAGCTTGAGCAGGAACTGCGTCGCGTTGATCACGTAGGCGGCGTAGGCGGCCAGCGCCAGCCAGGCGAGGCCGCGGCCGTCGAGCCAGTGGCCGGCGAGCGCGGCCAGGTAGGCCGTGTGCAGCGCCAGCACCAGCATGCTGAACATGTCTTCCCAGTAGAAGGCGGGGGCGAACAGCCAGCGGCCGAACACCACCTTCTCCCAGATGCTGCCGGTCACCATGATCAGGTACAGCAGCGCGGTCTTGACCAGCACCGAGACGGTGGCCGCCTGCTCGCCCGCGCCGGTGGCCAGGTAGCGCAGCAGCAGCACCAGGCTCAGCGCAAAGGCGAGGAACTGCAGCGGCGCCAGCACACCCTGCACCACGGTCCAGGCACTGGCGTCGCGGCGGGCGCGTTCTTCGGCGGTGTACAGCGGCACGGGGGCCGGGCGCGGAGACATCGTCACTCGTGGACTCGTCGTCTTGATGCCGGCCAGACTAGGCTTTTCCCCCCAGAGTGTCAATCAGAGTAGACGTAAACCATGCTTGACATGAACCCGCACGGCGCCGATCATGTCCCTCATGGAAGACCGAGGCGGCGGTGCATCACGCCGCGCAGGCCGACCATTTGACGCATGGCGGGTCGAGGAGTACAACCCATGCTCACCGACCGCGCCCCCCGTCTGCACCAGGAAGATCCGGCAAGAACGATCCGCCCGTCTGTCTCCCGAGCATTGGCGCAGCGCTGCAAAGACTCGCCCCTCCAAGGCCCTCGAGCAGTACATCCCGAGAAGTCCGCGAGACAAGAGCCAGGAGGGTTCGATGCAAGGTGGTCCGAAGGCAGAGGCATCGCCGACCGCCGCGCGGTCGGACGCGCGGCCTCAGCGGATGCGCGATGCATCCCCCGACATCTCCCCAGCGAGCGTCCCGGCGTCGCAGCGCATGGCCTTGCTGGCGCGTGCGCTCGAGCGCGACGTGATCCCCCGCCTGGCCGCCGCGCACCGGCTGGCCGATCACCCCGAGGCCTGCAACGATGCGCGCTCGGTGGCGCTGGCGCCGACGGACGTCGACGCCTTCGCGCGCCTGGTGGCCCGTGCGCCCGAAGCGCGCCTGACCGAGCGGCTCGACGAACTGCGCGCCCGGCCCCTGTCCGTCGAGACCATCCTGATCGACCTGTTCGCGCCGGTGGCGCGACGGCTGGGCGAGCTGTGGGCGAACGACGAGTGCGACTTCACCGCGGTGACGGTGGGCCTCGGGCGACTGCAGCGAATGATGCGAGAATTGAGCCCGGCCTTCGGGGTCGAGGTGGGTCATCCGCCCAACGGTCGCCGCGTCCTGCTGGTGCGCGCGCCGGGCGAGCAGCACACCTTCGGCCTGTCGATGGTCGCCGAGTTCTTTCGCCGAGCCGGATGGGAGGTCGTGGCCGGGGGCGCGGGAGCGGACACCGATCCGATCACGGCGGTGCGGCGCGAATGGTTCGACGCGGTCGGTTTCTCGGTGGGCAGCGAAGCGCGGCTCGACTGGTTGCCCGGCTGCATCGCCGCGGTGCGCAGCGCGTCGTGCAACCGGGGCTTGCCGATACTGGTCGGCGGGCCGGTGTTCTTCCTGAAGCCGCACCTGGCGCGCGAGGTGGGGGCCGATGCCTCCGCCCCGGATGGCAGCGAAGCACCCGCCGTGGCCGAAAGCAGTATCGCCGGCCGAGTGAAACGCTACTGATCCCTCGTCCGGTCCACGGACGGGCACTGTCATGAAAACATCGACCCGCGGCCCGATCGGGGCGGGCAGGCGCAGGCCGTCAGGGAAGGCAGCGCTCGGCGACCTGGAGGGAGCGGACGTGCAGCGCCTGGTGTCGGCGGCCAGCGACGTCGCGCTGATGCTCGACGCGGACGGCGTGATCCGCGACGTGATCGTCGGCAGCGAGGCGGCCGCGGCCGAGAACACCGGGCAGTGGGTCGGTCGCTCCTGGATCGACACGGTCACCGTCGAGAGCCGGGCCAAGGTCGAGGCGCTGCTGCGCGACGCGGCCCAGGCACCACGCTGGCGCCAGGTCAACCATCCTTCGCCCAGCGGCAGCGACTGGCCGGTGCTCTACTCCGCGGTGCAACTCGGCAGCGCCCATGGCGGCGCCGTGCGCACCGTGGTGATCGGGCGCGACCTGCGCGCCACCGAGGCGCTGCAGCTGCGCCTGATCGAGGCGCAGCAGGCGATGGAGCGCGACTACTGGCGCTTCCGCCAGGCGGAGACACGGTACCGCCACCTGTTCCAGTCCTCGTCGGAGGCGGTGCTGATCGCCGACGCGGCGACGCTGAAGATCCTCGAGGCCAACCCGGCCGCCACGGCCTTGATCGGCGGCAGCAGCACGCGCCGGATCGCGGGCAGCTCGCTGACGGCGCTGTTCGAGCAGCCCGGGGCGCGCCCGCTGCAGGCCGCGCTGGCCGCGGCCCGCGCGGCGCGCAAGAGCGAGGCGGTGCGCGCCACGCTGGCCGACGGCGGCGAGCGTGTCAGCGTGGCCCTGTCCAGCTTCCGGCAGGACGATGCCTCGCTGCTGCTGGTGCGCCTGACGCGCTTCGGCGCCGAGCCGCGCGCGGCGGCGTCCGGCGAGGGCGACAGCCTGCTGCTCGGCTTCGTGCGCAGCGCGCCCGACGGCCTCGTGTTCACCGACAGCGACGGGCGCATCCTGCTGGCCAATGCGGCCTTCCTGGCGATGGCCCAGCTCGGCAGCGAGGAGCAGGCGCGCGGCGAACTGCTCGACCGCTGGCTCGGCCGCACCGGCGTGGAGCTCGGCGTGCTGCTGCAGAACGTGCGCCAGAACGGCGCGGTGCGCCTGTTCTCGACCCTGCTGCGCGGCGAGGACGGTGCCAGCACCGAGGTCGAGATCTCGGCCTCGGCGGCCGAGCAGGGCGGGCGCAGCGCGCTCGCCTTCGCGGTGCGCGACGTCGGCCGGCGCCTGTCGGCCGAGCCGCGCGCGGCCGGCGAGCTGCCGCGCTCCGCCGGCGAGCTGGCCGAGCTGGTGGGACGCGTGCCGCTGAAGGACATCGTCGGCGAGACCACCGACCTGATCGAGCAGCTGTGCATCGAGGCGGCGCTCAAGCTGACCGGCGACAACCGCGCCTCGGCCGCGCAGATGCTCGGCCTCTCGCGCCAGAGCCTGTACGTCAAGCTGCGCCGCTACGGGCTCGGCGACCTCGGCGAGAGCGAATCCTGACGCGACACGTGTAAATCTGGATTGACACTCCAGGGTGTCGCTTCCAGAATGAGCCGATGGCCCTCCCCGCGCCGTCGGCCGTTGCCGAGCTGTTCAAGCCGATCACCTGGTTCCCGCCCATGTGGGCCTTCGGCTGCGGGGCGGTCGCCTCCGGCGTGGCGCTGTCCGAGCGCTGGGCGCTGGTGCTGCTGGGGCTGCTGCTGGCCGGGCCGATGGTCTGCGCCACCAGCCAGGCGGTGAACGACTGGTTCGACCGCCATGTCGACGCGATCAACGAGCCGCAGCGCCCGATCCCCTCGGGCCGCATGCCGGGCCGCTGGGGTCTCTACATCGCCACGCTGTGGACGCTGGTGTCGCTGGCGGTGGGCCTCGCGCTCGGGCCCTGGGGATTCGCGGCGGCGGCCCTCGGGCTGGCGCTCGCCTGGGCCTACAGCGCGCCGCCGCTGCGCCTGAAGCGCAACGGCTGGTGGGGCAATGCGGCCTGCGGGCTGTGCTACGAGGGCCTGGCCTGGGCCACCGGCGCGGCGGTGATGGCCGGCGGCGCGCTGCCCGACGCCCGCTCCCTCGCGCTCGCGGCGCTCTACAGCCTCGGGGCCCACGGCATCATGACCTTGAACGACTTCAAGTCGGTCGAGGGCGACCGGCGCATGGGCATCGGCTCGCTGCCGGTGCGCCTGGGCATCGATGCCGCGGCACGCGTGGCCTGCTGGACCATGGCACTGCCGCAGGCCGGCGTGATCGCACTGCTGCTGTGGTGGGGCGCGCCGTGGCACGCGGCCGGTGTCGCCGCGCTGCTGGCGGTGCAATTGGTGCTGATGCGCCGCTTCGTCGCCGATCCTCTCGCCCGCGCCACCTGGTACAGCGCGCTCGGCATCAACTTCTTCGTTGCCGGCATGCTGGTCAGCGCCTTCGCGTTGCGCTCGGCCCTCGCATCGTGAACTGGCTGGGTGTGTTCCGCCTCGGCCTGGTGCAGATGGCGCTGGGCGCGATCGTCGTGCTGACCACCTCGACGCTGAACCGCGTGATGGTGGTCGAGCTGGCGCTGCCGGCGCTGGTGCCGGGGCTGCTGGTCGCGCTGCACCATGCGGTGCAACTCGCGCGGCCGCGCCTGGGCTTCGGCGCCGACGTCGGCGGACGCTGCACGCCGTGGATCATCGGCGGCATGGCCGTGCTCGGTGCGGGCGGTGCGCTGGCCGCGCTCGGCGTGGCCTGGGCCGGCACCGACCGCCCGGCCGGGCTGGCGCTGGTCACGCTGGCCTATGCGCTGGTCGGGCTCGGCGTGGCGGGCAGCGGCACCGCCTTGCTGGTGCTGCTGGCCAAGCGCGTGCCCGAGGGGCGCCGTGCCGGCGCGGCCACCGTGGTGTGGATGATGATGATCGCCGGCTTCGCGATCACCGCCGGCCTGGCCGGCCGCTGGCTCGACCCGTACTCGCCCGCACGGCTCGTGGCCGTCAGCAGCGCCGTCTCGCTGCTCGCCTGGCTGGTGACGCTGCTGGCGGTGTGGGGTGTCGAGAAGGCCTCGGCCGCAGCGCAGCCCGCGGCGCCGGCGCGGAAGGAACACCCCGAGTTCCGCGCCGCGCTGCGCGAGGTCTGGAGCGAGCCGGTCGCGCGCCGCTTCACGATCTTCGTCGCGGTGTCGATGCTTGCCTTCAGCGCCCAGGACCTGATCCTCGAGCCCTTTGCCGGCGTGGTGTTCGGGCTCGGCCCGGGCGCGACGACGCAGCTCTCGGGCGTGCAGCACGGCGGTGTGTTCGCCGGCATGCTGGCCGCCGGCCTGGCCGGACGCCGCGCCTTCGGCTCGCTGCGCGCCTGGACGGTCGGCGGCTGCCTCGCCTCGGCGCTGGCGCTGGCCGGCCTGTGCATGGCCGGCTTCGTCGGCGGCGCGTGGCCGCTGCATGCGACGGTGTTCGCGCTCGGTGCGGCCAACGGCGCGTTCTCGATCGCCGCCATCGGTTCGATGATGCGGCTGGCCGGCGCCGGCCGGCGCGGTCGCGAGGGCACGCGCATGGGACTGTGGGGCGCGGCGCAGGCGATCGCCTTCGGCGGCGGCGGCCTGCTCGGCGCGGGGGCCAGCGACCTGGTGCGCCTGGCCGTGCCCGCACCCGGCGAGGCCTACGCGATCGTGTTCGGTGCCGAGGCCTTGTTGTTCGTCGTCGCCGCCCGGCTGGCGGCGGCCATCGAGCCCGCCGCGGCGGTGCAGGGAAAGGCAGGCGATCCATGGCAGCGACCGGTCACACCTACGATGCCGTCGTGATCGGCGGCGGGCCGTCCGGCGCGACGGCTGCGCACCAGCTGGCCCGGCAGGGCCGCAGCGTGCTGCTGCTCGACCATGCCGGCCGCATCAAGCCCTGCGGCGGCGCGATCCCGCCGCGGCTGATCCGCGACTTCCAGATCCCCGACCACCTGCTCGTCGCGCGCATCCGCTGCGCGCGCATGGTGGCGCCGAGCGACGCCCGGGTCGACATTCCGATCGAGGGCGGCTACGTCGGCATGGTCGACCGCGGCCCGTTCGACGAATGGCTGCGCGAGCGCGCCGCACAGGCCGGCGCGGTGCGTGTCACCGGCCGCTTCGAGCGCTTCGAGCGTGATGCCGACGGCACGGCGCGGCTGCACGTGCGGCGGCCCGACGGCAGCGCGGCGAGCGTGCGCGCACGCTGCGTGGTCGGTGCCGACGGCGCGCGCTCGGAGCTCGCGCGCCAGGCCATCCCCGGCGCCGAATGCGGGCGCTTCGTGTTCGCCTACCACGAGATCCTGCGCACGCCCGAGCAGCCGCCGGCCAGCTACGACGGCGCGCGCTGCGACGTGGTCTACCGCGGCGTGTTCTCGCCCGACTTCTACGGCTGGGTGTTCCCGCACGGATCGACGCTGTCGGTGGGCACCGGCAGCGCCGACAAGGGTTTCTCGCTGCGCGGCGCCACTGCCGCACTGCGCCGCGCCAGCGGCCTGGAAGGCGCGCAGACGCTGCGCCGCGAGGGCGCGCCGATCCCGCTGCAGCCGCTGCCGCGCTGGGACAACGGACGCGACGTGGTGCTGGCCGGCGATGCGGCCGGGGTCGTGGCGCCGGCCTCGGGCGAGGGCATCTACTACGCGATGGCCAGCGGCCAGCTGGCCGCCGAGGCGGTCGAGGCCTGCCTGCGCAGCGGCGACGCGCGCGCACTGGCGCAGGCGCGCAAGCGCTTCCTGCGCGCCCACGGCCGGGTGTTCTGGGTGCTGGGCCTCATGCAGCGCTTCTGGTACGGCAGCGACCGGCGCCGCGAGCGCTTCGTCGCGATCTGCCGCGACCGCGACGTGCAGCAGCTCACCTTCGAGGCCTACATGAACAAGCAGCTGGTGCGGGCCCGGCCGCTCGCCCACGTGCGCATCTTCTTCAAGGACATGGCGCACCTGCTGGGGCTGGCCCGTGTCTGACGACGGCCCCGGCGCACACCCGCAGCGGCCGCAGTCGAGGCGCGCCGTGCTGGTCGCGGCGCTGGCCGCGCTCGGCGTGGCCGTGCTCGGCGGACTGTCGACCGACCTGGGCGACTGGTACGCGCAGCTGAAGCAGCCGCCCTGGAAACCGCCGGATGCACTGTTCGGCCCGGCCTGGACGCTGATCTTCGCGCTCACTGCGCTGTCCGGCGTCATGGCCTGGCGCCACGCCGGCGCGCGGCAGCGCAGCGGCATCCTGATCGTGTTCGCGCTGAACGGCTTCCTCAACGTGCTGTGGAGCCTGCTGTTCTTCCGCCTGCGCCGGCCCGACTGGGCCTTCGCCGAGGTCACGTTCCTGTGGGCCTCGATCCTGCTGATGATGGTGGTGTGCTGGCGCAGCTCGCGCCGCGCCGCGCTGCTGCTGCTGCCGTACCTGGCCTGGGTGGCGTTCGCGGCGCTGCTCAACCTCGAGGTGGTGCGGCTCAACGGCCCCTTCTGACCATGCCCGACCGGTTCGACTGGCTCGACGCGGCACGCGCCGCCGACCTGATCGCGGGGCTGCTGCTCGTCGAGGCGGCCTGGCTGCTGTGGCGGCACCGGCGCACCGGGCGCGGACCGCGCGCCGCCGAGGTGCTGGCGATGCTCGGGGCCGGTTTCGCGCTGGTGATGGCGCTGCGCGGCGTGGCGAGCGGCCTCGCCTGGCCCTGGACCGCCCTCTGGCTTGCAGTGGCCGGGATCGCCCACATCTGCGACCTGATCCAGCGCATCGGAGGCTCACGACCCGGGGCATAGAATGCCCCGACGATTCCAGCTTCCGAGCCCGACACAGGAGACGGCGCGTGAACCAACGCTCGGGCACTACCAGCGACCTGGAGGCTTTGTCGCCCTGGGTCAACGAACTGGCGCAGACCTTCGTCTCCCTGTCCAGCGACATCGCCCTGGTGATGGATGCCAGCGGCGTGATCACCGGGGTGGCGCAGTCCGTCGGCACGCCGATGGCGCCGGAGGCCGCACAGTGGGTCGGCAGGTCCTGGGCCGACACCGTCACCGCCGAGACGCGGCGCAAGATCGAGCTGCTGCTGGGCGACGTCGCGAGCACCGGGCTGGCGCGGCGCCGCGAGGTCAGCCACCCGGGCGGCGCGGGGTCCGACATCCCGGTGGCCTATACCGCCATCCGGCTCGGGACCCGCGGGCCGGTGCTGGCGGTGGGGCGCGACCTGCGTGCGATCGCGGCCATCCAGCAGCAGTTCCTCGACGCCCAGCAGGAGCTCGAGCGCGGCTACTGGCGCGCGCGCCGGGCCGAGACACGCGATCGTGCGCTGCGCCAGGTGGTCACCGACGCGCTGCTGGTGCTCGACGCCGAGAGCGGCATCGTGCGCTCGACCAACGCGGCGGCGCAGCGGCTCGGCACGGACGAGTCGCCGCTCGGCCGACCGGCCGTGCAGCTTTTCGACGCCCATTCACGCGCCGCGGTGGACGAGTTGCTCGTCACCGCGCGCAGCGGCGGCCGCCCGGTCGAGTTGCGTGCCCGGCTCGCCGGCGCGCACGCCTACGTCAGCGTGGCGGCCACGCCGTTCCGGGTCGGTGCCTCGCAGCGGCTGCTGCTGCGCCTGCGCGACCCGACCGAAGGCGAGCCGTCGGCCGCCGAGCGCCGCCGCCAGGCCGACCCGGGCGACGCGGCGGTGGTGATCACCGATGCCGCCGGCCACGTGCGGGCCTGCGACGAATCCTTCGCCGCGCTGATCGGCCAGCCGGGCGAGGCCGCGCTGGTGGGCCGCCCGCTGTCGGACTGGCTCGGTGACGACCGGCAGCCGCTCGACGTGCTGCTCGCCGACACGCGCCGCGAGGGCCTGGCCGAGCGCGACGGCTTCGCGCTGCGCGGCAGTGCCACGGCGCACGGCGCGCACGTGTCGGCCAGCTGGCTCACCGAGGGCGACCAGGAAGGCATCGGCCTGGTCGTGCGCCCGGGCGACGCGAACGGCCTCGCGGCCGCGCCGCAGCGTGCCTTCCTGCAGGCCTGGGAGGCGCTGGACGGACAGCTGGGTCACACCAGCCTGACGCAGATGCTGCGCGAGGCGGCCGTGCTGGCCGAGCGCCACTTCATCCAGGCCGCGCTGCAGCGTTGCGGCGGCGACGCGGCGGCAGCGGCCGAGCTGCTGGGCGTCAGCCGCGACAATCTGGCCCGGCGCCGGCGTGGCCGGCGCACGCCCCGCAAGTCGTGAACGACCAGTCTCCCGCCTTCGGTCAGGCCGACCTGACCAACTGCGAGCGCGAGCTGATCCACCTCGCCGGCTCGGTGCAGCCGCATGGCCTGCTGCTGACGCTGCAGGAACCCGCGCTGACGGTGCTGCAGGCGAGCGCGAACGTCGCCGGGCTGCTCGGCGCACAGCCCGGTGACCTGCTGGGCCGCAGCCTGCGCGAGCTCGGGGCCGAGGTCGACGCGACCGTGCGCGAGCTGGCGCGGGACCCGCAGCTGGGCGAACTGGCGCCGCTGCGCACCACGCTGACGGTGCGCGGCACGCCGCAGGTCTTCGAGGGCAGCCTGCATCGCGTGCCGGGCCAGGGCCTGGTGGTCGAGCTCGAGCCCGAGCCGGGCGAGCCGGTGTCCGCCGACCTCGACGGCGCGCTCGCGCGGGCCCTGCAGCGTTTCAACGGCGCGGCCACCGTCGGCACGCTGGCCGACGCGGTGGTGCGCGTGTTCCGCGATCTGACCGGTTACGACCGGGTCATGGTCTACCAGTTCGACCCCGACGGCCACGGCAAGGTGATCGCCGAGGCACGCGACCCGCGCCTCGAGTCGCTGCTCGGCCATCACTACCCGTCCACCGACATCCCGCAGCGTGCCCGCGAGCTGTACCTGCGCAACCGCGTGCGCGTGCTGGTCGACGTCGACGCGCCGGCCGCGCCGTTGCAGCCGGCGCGGCTGCCGGAGGGGGCCGAGCTCGACATGTCGATGTGCAGCCTGCGCAGCATGTCGCCGCTGCACCTGCAGTACCTGCGCAACATGGGAGTCACCGCGACGCTGGTGGTCTCGCTGGTGCGCGAGGGACGGCTGTGGGGCCTGGTGGCCTGCCACCACTACGCGGCGCGGCGCCTGCCTTACGCGCTGCGCGCCGCCTCCGACCTGCTCGCCGAGGTCATCGCCACGCGCCTGGCGGCGATCGAGAACTACGCCTACGCGCAGGTGGCGATCCAGGTGCGCCGGCTCGAACAGCGCCTGATCGAGGCCACCTCGACCGAGGGCGACTGGCGCCTGGCGCTGCTGCGCAACCCGCGCACCCTGCTGCAGCCGCTGGACGCGAGCGGCGCAGTGCTGTTCCACGACGACGAGGTGCTGACCACCGGCGAGGTGCCGTCGACCCCGCAGCTGCGCGCGCTGCGCGACTGGATCGAAACCCGGCCGCGTGAGGACCTGTTCGCCTGCTCGGCGGTGGAACAGGCCAACCCGGCCCTGTCCGCGCTGACGCCCACCGCCAGCGGCGTGATCGCGGTGCGCCTGTCGAACCACCGGCCCGACTACCTGATGTGGCTGCGCAAGGAGCAGCTGATGTCGGTCACCTGGGCCGGCAACCCCGGCAAGCCGATGATCGACGACGATCCGCTGCAGCTCTCGCCGCGGCGCTCCTTCGCGGCCTGGTCGGAGATGGTGCGCGGCACCGCCGCACCCTGGACCGGCGGCGAGCTGGCGCTGGCGCGCGCCATCGGCACGGCGCTGAACGACATCATCGTGCAGGTCAACGCGGTGCGGCTGCTGATCGCCGAGCACCAGCTCGCCCGGCTGCGCGCGACGGTCGGCGGCGCCAACGAGGCGGTGATCGTCGCCGATGCCGACCACCGCACGCTGTTCGCCAACGAAGCCTTCCACCGCCTGACCGGGCGCGACGCGCGCGCGCTGCCCGACCTGGACGCGCTCGCGGCCTGCTTCGTCGAGGCCGACGCCGCGCGCCGCCGCCTCGCCACGCTCGGCAACGACGGGCGCTCCTGGCGCGCCGAACTGACCCTGGCGCTCGAACCGCCCGTGCCGGTGGCATTGCGTGTCGAGGTGGTGCCGGCGCGCGACGGCACCGTGCTCGGCCACATCCTGGTGCTGGAGAACCTGACGGCGACGCGCCGCGCCGCGCAGGCGCGCGAGCACCTGGAGCAGGCGCTGGCACGCGCCCGGCCGCTGGCCACGGCCGCCGGGCAGGACGAACTCGGCAGCGCCATCCTGGCCAACGCCAGCCTGGCGGCGATGGACATCGCGGACGGGCCGTCGGCGCCCTCGGTGGTGCCGGTGCTCGAGGAGCTCGAGGCCTCGACCCAGCGCGCCACGCTGCTGTACGAGCGCATCCGCCGCTTCCGGCGCGGCCGCTGAACGCGCCGCCCCGGGGCCCCGTTCAGCGCATCGCCTGCAGTTCGGCGAACAGGTGCTCGTGGCGCCCGAAGGCCGCCAGCGCCTCGTCCAGCGGGGCCTCGCGCTGCGGCGCATCCACCACCAGGGCGTCCAGTCCGGCGCGCAGCCCCTGCGCGAGCGAGTCGGGCGGCGCCTCGAATCGGTAGAAGCGCGTGCCGGCCTCTCCGGCCAGGCCGAGGCTGCGCTGCACGATGCGGCCGAGCACCTGGCCGCCGCTCAGGTCGCCCAGGTAGCGCACGTAGGCATGGGCGGCCAGCAGCAGCGGCTGGGCGGCGGCGAGTTCGCCCAGGCGCCGGGCGTAGCCGATCGAGGCGGGGCGCGGCGCCAGTTCCTCGCGCCAGCGCGGGCCGTGCAGCAGGACCAGGTCTTCGCCGAGCGCCTCACTGCGCGGCAGGGCGGGGTGGACCAGCGGCGCGAGCGCGGGCTGCGCGCCCAGCGCCGCCTCGAGCGCGGCGTAGACCTCGTGCAGGCTGCGCAACAGCAGCGTGTAGCCGGCCCGGTCCAGCCGCCCGGCCAGCAGGGCCCGCACGAAGGGCGTGCCTTCGACGCGCCGGTGGGCAGCGGCAGTGCGTTCGCGCAAGGTCGCGCTCAGGGAAGCCATGCGGGGATTGTCGGGCCAGCCGGACCGGCCTCCGCGGGGACCGGGAACGACCTTGTCGCAGGTCAGGTTGCCTTGAGCTCAAAGCGATTTGGAGGATAATCAAATCGCTTTGGCGACCGAACAAGACGGAGGAGACATGCTGGATCCGAAGCACGCGCAGGGCGCGGACTGGGTCGCGCCGGACGAACAGCTCGGCCGGCTCTGGCGCGCGCTGCGCGACCGGGTGGCACCCGACGGCGCTGTCCATTGGCCGGCCTTCGACGCGCGCCTGCGCCGCCATCTCGGCACGCTGCGCGACGAACTGGCGCGCCTGTACGGCCAGCGGCTCGATTTCGAGCCGGTGCTGGTCGACCTGCTGGCCGGCGTCTACGCCCAGTGGTGCGAGCGGCCGCCCGAACTCAAGGCGCTGGACGACACACGCGAGCACGATCCGGACTGGTTCCAGTCGCAGACGATGCTCGGCGGCGTCTGCTATGTCGACCTGTACGCGGGCCACTTCGCCGGCATCGCGGCGCAGATCCCGTACTTCCGCGAACTCGGGCTGAGCTACCTGCACCTGATGCCGGTGTTCAAGTGCCCCGAGCCGCACAGCGACGGCGGCTACGCCGTCAGCAGCTACCGCGAGACGCACCCGAAGCTCGGCACGATCGCCGAACTGCGCACGCTGGCCGGCCAGCTGCGCGAGGCCGGCATCTCGCTGGTGCTCGACTTCGTGTTCAACCACACCTCCGACGAGCACGACTGGGCCGTGGCCGCGAAGGCCGGTGACCCGGCCTACCGCGACTTCTTCTTCATCTTCCCCGACCGCACCGAGCCCGACCGCTACGAGCGCACGCTGCGCGAGATCTTCCCCGACGAGCACCCCGGTGCCTTCTCGCAGCTGGAGGACGGCCGCTGGGTCTGGACCACCTTCCACTCCTACCAGTGGGACCTGAACTACGCCAACCCGAAGGTGTTCGCGGCGATGGCCGGCGAGATGCTGGCCATCGCCAACCTCGGCGTCGAGTTCCTGCGCATGGACGCGGTGGCCTTCATCTGGAAGCGCCTGGGCACGTCCTGCGAGAACCTGCCCGAGGCGCACACGCTGCTGCGCGCCTACAACGCGCTGGCGCGCATCGCCGCGCCGGCGCTGCTGTTCAAGAGCGAGGCCATCGTGCACCCGGACGACGTGGTGAAGTACATCGCGCCGGCCGAGTGCCAGATCTCCTACAACCCGCTGCAGATGGCGCTGCTGTGGGAGAGCCTGGCCACGCGCCAGGTCGCCCTGCTGCAGCAGGCACTCGAGCGGCGCCACGCGCTGCCCGCCGGCACCGCCTGGGTCAACTACGTGCGCAGCCACGACGACATCGGCTGGACCTTCGCGGATGAAGACGCGATCCAGCTCGGCATCAGGGGCTTCGACCACCGGCAGTTCCTGAACCGCTTCTACGTCAACCGCTTCCCCGGCAGCTTCGCGCGCGGCGTGCCCTTCCAGGACAACCCGGCCACCGGCGACTGCCGCATCAGCGGCACCTGCGCCTCGCTGTGCGGGCTCGAGCAGCACGACCCGCATGCGGTGGCGCGCATCCTGCTGCTGCACGGCGTGGCGCTGGCGGCCGGCGGCATCCCGCTGATCTACCTCGGCGACGAGGTCGGCACGTTGAACGACCCCGGCTACGTGAACGAGCCCGGCAAGGGCGACGACAGCCGCTGGGTGCACCGGCCGCGCCGCGACGCGGCGCGCTACGCGCAGCGCCACGACGCGGCCAGCGACGCCGGCCGCATCTACGGCGGGCTGCGCCGGCTGATCGAGGTGCGGCGCTCGCTCGACTGCTTCGCCGGCAACCGGCTGATCGCGTTCTGGAGCAAGAACCCGCACGTGCTGGGCTTCATGCGCCCGGCGGCGCGCGGCAGCGTGCTGGTGCTGGCCAACTTCAGCGAGCAGCCGCAGCGCATCGAGGCGCATGTGCTCTCGGGCATGCCGGCCGCGGCCGAGGAGCTGATCGGCGGCGGCCACGCCGACCTGCGCCGCCCGCTCGAACTCGCGCCCTACCAGATGCTCTGGCTGGACTGCCGCACCGCTTGAGGCATGCTGCGTGCTTGACTGACGTCCGTCAGGCACCTTCGCGAAGGCATCTCATGACTGCATCCCCTCCTGCCCCGGCCGAGGCCGGCGGCCTGCACCGCATCGTCGTCGTCGGCGGCGGCGCCGGCGGTCTCGAGCTGGCCACGCGGCTGGGCAACCGGCTCGGCAAGCGCGGCAAGGCGCACATCACGCTGATCGAGAAGGCGCGCACGCATTTCTGGAAGCCGCACCTGCACGAGATCGCCGCCGGCAGCGCCGACCTGCATTCGCACGCCACCGACTACCTGGCGCAGTCGCACTGGCACGGCTTCCGCTACCGGGTCGGCGAGATGGTCGGGCTCGACCGCGAGAAGCGCGAGGTGATCGTCGCGCCGGCGATCGACGAGGAGGGCGAGCCGATCACCGTGCCCTACACACGCGGCTACGACACGCTGGTGATCGCCGTGGGCAGCCAGACCAACGACTTCGGCACACCCGGCGTGGCCGAGCATGCGATCGCGCTGGAGACGCCGGCCGATGCCGACCGTTTCCACCGCCGCCTGGTCAACGCCTGCTTCCGCGCCCATGTGCAGCGCGTGCAGGGCATCCCGCTCGAGCCGCGCCAGCTGCAGGTGGCCATCATCGGCGCCGGCGCCACCGGCGTGGAGCTGTCGGCGGAGCTGCACAACGCCACCCGCACGCTGGTCTCCTACGGGCTGGACAGCATCGACGCAAAGCGCGACATCCGGCTCAACCTGATCGAGGCCGGCCCGCGCATCCTGCCGGCGCTGCCCGAGCGCATCTCGGGCGCGGCGCATGCGCTGCTCGCCCGGCTCGGCGTGCAGGTGCGCACCGGCGCCAAGGTCACCGCGGTCGCCCCGGAGGGCGTGACGCTGGCCAGCGGCGAGCTGATCCCCGCCGAGCTGGTGGTGTGGGCGGCCGGCGTGAAGGCGCCCGACTTCCTGCGCGAGCTGGCCGGGCTCGAGACCAACCGCCTCAACCAGCTGGTGGTCGAGCCCACGCTCGCCAGCACGCGTGACCCGAACGTGTTTGCGCTCGGCGACTGCGCGGCCGCGCCCTGGCTCGGCCACCAGGGCAACGTGCCGCCGCGCGCCCAGGCCGCGCACCAGCAGGCCACCCACCTGGCCAAGCAGATCGAGCGGCGCCTGAAGGGCCAGGCACTGCAGCCCTGGACCTACCGCGACTTCGGCTCGCTGGTCTCGCTGGGCGAGTACAGCACCGTGGGCAACCTGATGGGCTCGCTGGTGGGCGGCAACCTGTGGGTCGAGGGCCTGTTCGCGCGCTGGATGTACCTGTCGCTCTACAAGCTGCACGAGCTGGCGCTGCACGGCTTCTGGAAGACCGCGCTGGGCTCGGCCTCGCGCATCCTGACGCGCGGTACCGAGCCGCGCGTGAAGCTGCACTGATGACCCAAGACGCCCTCGACACGCTGCGCGCGCAGGTCGACGACATCATCCTCGCGCGCCAGGACCCGGGCACCGGCCTGCTGCCGGCCAGCACCGCGGTGACGGTGCACGGCGACTACCGGCATGCCTGGGTGCGCGACAACGTCTACAGCATCCTGGCGGTCTGGGCGCTCGCGCTGGCGTACCGGCGCGCCGGGCGCGGCGCGGCGGCGGCGCCGCTGGAGGACGCCGTCACGCGCCTGATGCGCGGCCTGCTGGCGGCGATGCTGCGCCAGGCGCACAAGGTCGAGCGCTTCAAGCACACGCAGGATCCGCTCGACGCGCTGCACGCCAAGTACGACACCGCGCACGGCGAGCCGGTGGTGGGCGACGCCGACTGGGGCCACCTGCAGATCGACGCCACCGCGATCTTCGTGCTGATGCTGGCGCAGATGAGCGCCTCCGGGCTGCGCCTCGTGAGAACCGCCGACGAGCAGGCCTTCGTGCAGAACCTGGTGCACTACCTCGCGCAGGCCTGGCGCACGCCCGACTACGGCATCTGGGAGCGCGGCCACAAGCGCAACGAGGGCGTGGCCGAGCGCAACGCCAGCTCGATCGGCATGGCCAAGGCGGCGCTCGAGGCGATCGCCGGTTTCGAGCCGCTGCCCGGCGTCGCGCCGCCGGTGCAGGTGATGGCCGGCGACATCGCGCATGCACGCGACACGCTGGCCGCGCTGCTGCCGCGCGAATCGGTGTCGAAGGAGACCGACGCGGCGCTGCTGTCCATCACCGGCTACCCGGCCTTCGCGGTCGACGACCCCGAGCTCGCAAAGCGCACCCAGGCCACCGTGCTGGCCAAGCTGCAGGGCCGCTACGGCTGCAAGCGCTTCCTGCGCGACGGCCACCAGACCGTGCTGGAAGACCATGCCCGGCTGCACTACGAGCCCGGCGAGCTGCAGCAGTTCGAGCACATCGAGTCCGAGTGGCCGCTGTTCTTCACCTACCTGCTGATCGATGCCGCGCTGGCCGGCGATGCCGAGGCGGCCGCGCATTGGCGCACGCGCCTCGAGGCGCTGATGCAGGAGTGCGACGGCCAGCGCCTGCTGCCCGAGCTGTACGTGGTGCCGGCCGAGGCGGTCGAGGCGGAGCGGGCCAGCCCGCACAGCCAGGCGCGCGAACCCAACGCCAACGTGCCGCTGGTGTGGGCGCAGAGCCTGTACCTGGTGGGCGTGCTGCTGCACGAGGGCCTGGTGCACCCCGAGGACCTGGACCCGCTCGGGCGCCGCCTGGGCGACGCGGTGCGCCCCGAGGTGCGCGTGCAGGTGCTGCTGCTGGCCGAGGACGAGCTGGTGCGCTCGCGCCTGGCGGTGCAGGGCCTGGCCGCCAGCACCGCGGCCGAGCTGCAGCCGCTGGCCGTGATCGACGCCGCCGAGCTGGCGCAGGCGCTCGCCGGCCTGGGGCGCAGCGAGGCGCTCGGCCTCACGGGCCGGCCGCTGCACCCGCTGTCGAGCCTGACCACCGGCCAGCTGTTCGAGCATGCCGGCGGCCAGGCGCTGTGCCTGCCCCCGCTGTGCCAGCGAGGCGGCTTCTACCTGGCGCTGGACAACCGGCTGCTGGTCGAGCAGATCGGCTCCGAGCTGGCCTACCTGCACCGCCACTGGCGCGGCGACGGCCAGCCGCTGCTGCTGCTGCCGATCGGGGCCGAGCTGCTGGATGCTCCGGGCGCCGACGCGCTGCTCGGCTTCCTGCGCGAGCTGGCCGCGCGTGGCGAGGGCCCGGGCGGCGGGGTCGACCTGGCACCGCCCGCGCCGCAGCTCGCGCGCGCCGTGCGCTGTCGCCTGCCCGGCCTGCGCCTGGCGGCCACGGGCAGCGCGTCCGCCGACACCGGCGCCGGCACGTCGCCCGACTGGGACGAGGCGGCCACGCGTCCGCTGTCGGCACCGCGCGCCGCCGCCATCGCCGCCGAGACCGGCGCCGACCTGCTCTGGCGCACCTTCGCGCGCAGCCGCAATCCGTACGAGCAGGCCGAGGTGCTGGCGGCGCTGGCGCGCCGCGACGACACCGACCGCGAGGCGCTGCGCCGCCACGCCGAGGCGCTGTATGCCCGTGCGGCGCAGCGCCGCCGCTGGGGCTTGGTGCGGCGTGCCGCCGGCCTGCTGCGTCTGCACGACGACGCGCTCGAGGACGCCGTGGCGCAGCTGCTGGCCGCGGGCAAGCGAGTCGCGCTCGGGCGTGCCTATGGCGCCGGTGCGGTGGTCGACCGGCCGCTGTCGCGCAGCGAGCTGGTCGAACGGATCGAGCGCTTCGGCGGCGACGATCCGCGCGGCCGCGCGCTGATCGAGGAGGTGGTGCTGCTGCTGGGACTGCTGGCCAAGGCGGACGCCACGCTGTTCGAGGGCACGCTGACGCTGCGGCCCTGGCAGTCGGTGCGGCTGCTGACCGCCTGGCTGGCGCGCGAGCACGGCGTCGCCTCGGCCGAGGCCTTCGAGCACCTGCTCGAGCTCAGCCCGCATGCGGTGCTCGGCCGGTTGCGCGAGGTGTTCGCGCGCGAGCAGGAGATGGCCGCCAACGTGCTGCGCATGCAGTCGCTGCACCGTGTCGGCGGCGGGGCGGCGCTGGTGCACGTGCAGTTCCCGCCGGCCTTCGACCCGGCGCTGCCCGACGGCCCGGGCGAGGGCGGCTGGGCCGCCTGGCGCGAGACGGCCGGCGCGATCGGCCGCACGCCGGCCGACTTCCACGCCCGCGTCTGGGCGCTGCTGCAGCATTGCGGCGGCCTGGTGATCGGCGACCAGCTCGACCGCGCCAACCGGCTCGACAGCGCGCTGGCCCGCGCCGACAGCACACCCGGCGAACACGGCTTCGCGCTGCAGGTGGACGAACTGCTGCAGCGCATTGCCGCGCCAGAGTACCGCCAGCTGTGCATCGAGGCGCTGCTGGCGCTGTCCGACATCACCGAGGCCAATCCCGAGCTGCGCATCGGCGAGGCGCTGGTGCTGGACGTGCTGATCGGCATCGCCGTGCGCCTGGGCTGGCAGGAAGGCCGCGCCGACGCCGACTACAACGAACATGTCTCGCAGGCCTGGCAGGCGTTCTACGCGGCGCCGCCGCACCGCGTGGCCAACCTGGTGATGGCGGCGGTGGCGCATCTGCTCGAACCGGAGGCCGACACGGCATGAAGCCGAGGCCGCGGCTCAATGCGATCGCCGGGCCGATCCTCGGCGAGTTCCTGCTCGGCATGAGCGTCACGATGGCCGGGCTGTGGCTCGCCTCGCACACCTCCGATGCCGCGGCCGGTGCGTTCGGGCTGTCGCAGCAGGTCTACGAGACGCTGGTGGTCATCTTCCGCGTGCTGGCGATCGGGCTGGGCGTCGTGATCGGCCAGGCGCTGGGCGGCGGCGGCGACGAGTCGGCGCGCCGCACCGCGATGGTGGCACTCGGCGCCAGCAGCTGGGCCGGCCTCGCCGCGGTGGCCTGCGTGCTGTTCGGCGACGAGCTGGTGCTGGACCTGCTGAACGCGCCCCAGGCGGTGGTGCCGCTGGCCGCCCCCTACCTGCAGCTGCTCGCGCCGGTGCTGCTGCTGGAGGCCTACAACCTGAGCATGGCGGCGATCCTGCGTGCCCACCTGCACGTGCGCGATTCGCTGGCGGTGATGGTGGTGATGCATGGCCTGCACCTGCTCGCCGCGGTTCCGCTGATGCGCGGGGTGGGCGAGTGGGACGGCCTGGGCCTGAACGGTTACGCGGTGGCGATGCTGCTGAGCCGCGCGATCGGGCTGGTGCTGCACCTGTGGCTGTGGCGGCGCCGCATGCAGCTGGTGCCGCGCGCGCGCGACTGGTGGGCCGTGCCGTGGCCGCCGCTGGCGCCGGTGCTGCGCATCGGGTTGCCCGGCGCGGCGGTGGAGTTCGTCTACCGCGGCGCCTTCATGGTCTCGCTGGCGGCCACCGCGCGGCTCGGCGTGGAGGCGCTCGCCACCCACTCCTACACGCTGCAGATCCTGAAGTACGTGCTGCTGGTCAGCATGGCGATCGGCTGGGCCACCGAGATCATGGTCGGCCGCCTGGTCGGCGCCGGCGAGCTGCGTCAGGCCGACGCGCTGGTGCGCAAGGGCGTGCGCAACGGCCTGCTCGCCTCGGGCGGCTTCGCGCTGCTGGTGGCGCTGGGTGCACCCTGGCTGATGCGCGGCTTCACCCGCGACCCGGTCATCATCGAGGCCGCCCAGACGCTGCTGTGGCTCTCGCTGGCGCTGGAGACCGGGCGTGTCTTCAACCTGGTGCTCAACGGCGCGCTGCGCGCCACCGGCGACGCCATCTTCCCGGCGCTGGCCAGCATGGGCTCGCTGATCCTGGTGATGGGCGTGGGTTCGTTCTGGATGGGCCGCTGGCTCGGCCTGCCGGGCATCTGGCTGGTGTATGCGCTGGACGAGTGGATCCGCGGCCTGCTGATCCTGTGGCGCTGGACCAAACGCGGATGGCTCGAGCATGCGCGCGACACCCAGCGGCGGGTGCGTGGCGCCTCATAAATCATCTGCAAGAATCGCCGCCGTGGCCATCGACCTGAAACAGCTTTCCGCCCGCCTCGGCCTGTCGCCGACGACGGTGAGCCGCGCGCTGAACGGTTACACCGACGTCAGCGAGGCAACCCGGGCGCGTGTGATGGAAGCCGCGCGCGAGCTCGGCTACCAGCCCAACCTGGCGGCGCGCCGGCTCGCGCTCGGGCGCGCCGACGCGGTGGGCATCGTCTACCCCGTGGACACCGACTTCATGGGCAACCCGCTGTTCCTGGAGATGATCGCGGGGGTGTCCGACCGGCTCGACGACGCCGGCATCGACGTCCTGCTGGCCGTGGCGCGCGAGAAGACCGAGCTGCGCACCTACGAGCGCCTGGTGCGCGGGCGCCGCGTCGACGGGCTGATCGTCGCGCACACCCGGGTCGTCGACGAGCGCGTCGAGTACCTCAAGCGGGTCGGCTTCCCGTTCGTCGGCTACGGCCGCACCGGCTCGCCCGAGGGCTTCGCCTGGCTCGACTTCGACAACGAGGCCGGCAGCGTCGAGGCGGTGCGGCGCATGGTGGCGCTGGGCCACCGGCGCATCGCCTACGTGCACGCACCGCTGGCGATGAACTTCGCCGCCCAGCGCCATGCCGGCTTCCTGCGCGGCATGGCCGAGGCCGGCATCGCGGTGCGGCCCGAGTACGTCGTTCCCGGCAGCCTGGACCGGCGCGGCGGCTATGCCTCGGGCCGGCAGCTGCTGGCCATGCCCGAGCGGCCCACCGCCATCCTGGTGGACAACAACCTGGGCGGCGTGGGCGTCGTGCGCGCGCTGCTGCAGGCCGGCATCGCGATCGGCCGCGAGGTCTCGGTGGTGGTCAACGACGGCGTGCCGCCGGACACGCTGCTGATCGGACAGGACGTCGCCGGCGTCACCCAGCCCACCGCCTACGAGTCCGGCCAGACCATGGCCGGCATGCTGCTGACCTTGATCGACGGCAAGCCGCTGGAGCAGCCCCAGGTGCTGCGCCAGCCGGTCTTCGTCGACGGCACCAGCCTCGGGCCCGCGCCGGCGGCCTGATCACCCTTTCGATCTCTCGGGTACAAGCAGTTTCATGCCAAATCGCTTTGGGTAGTTTCCGAAGCGTTTTGAGAGGGCAGATAACCTCGCTCCGAACATGCCAGCGGGGAAAACACCGATGCCGCTGCGGGGCGATGCCCCTAGGCTTCAAAGCGCTTTCGGCGCAACCAAAGCGTTAAAGAAAACCGGCTCGGTCAGCCCTCGCGGAGAGCGCGGCCGGACCCCTGGATCACCAAGGAGACATGCGCATCATGACGTCCCGCCTCACCCGTCCGCTGGTCGGATTCGCCCTGTCCTTCGTCGCCGCGGCCGCCTGCCAGGCGGCCACGATCACGATCTCCTGCGGCAGCAACGCCGCCGACCTGGAGTTCTGCGGCAAGTTCGCCGAGGAGTGGGGCAAGAAGAACGGCCACGAGGTGAAGATGTACACCCCGCCGGCCAGCACCACCGACAACCTGGCGCTGCTGCGCCAGCAGTTCGCGGCCAAGTCCTCCGACGTCGACGTGATCATGATCGACGTCATCTGGCCGGGCGTCATCAAGGACCACCTGGTCGACCTGAAGAAGTACAGCAAGGGCGTCGAGTCGACCCACTTCCCGGCCATCGTGAACAACAACACGGTGGACGGCAAGCTGCTCGGCATGCCCTGGTTCACCGACGCCGGCCTGCTGTTCTACCGCAAGGACCTGCTCGAGAAGTACGGCGTCAAGCCGCCGCAGACCTGGGACGAACTGGCCGCCGGCGCCAAGAAGATCATGGACGGCGAGCGGGCCGCCGGTTCGGCCGACTTCCAGGGCTTCGTGTTCCAGGCCAAGGCCTACGAGGGCCTGACCTGCGACGCGCTCGAGTGGGTGCACAGCTTCGGCGGCGGGGAAATCGTCGACAAGGCCGGCAACATCACGATCAACAACCCGCAGGCGGCCAAGGCGCTGGACACGGCGGCCTCGTGGATCGGCACCATCGCCCCGGGCGGCGTGCTGAACTACGGCGAGGAGGACGCGCGTGGCGTGTGGCAGAACGGCAAGGCCGCCTTCATGCGCAACTGGCCCTACGCCTGGTCGCTCGGCCAGGCGGCCGACAGCCCGATCAAGGGCAAGATCGGCGTGGCCGCGCTGCCCGCGGGCACCGGCCCGGGCGCGAAGAAGGCCGCCACGCTGGGCGGCTGGCAGCTGGCCGTCAACAAGTACTCGAAGAACGTCGACGCGGCCGCCGCGCTGGTGATGTACATGACCAGCGCCGAGATCCAGAAGAAGCGTGCCGTCGGCGGCTCGTACAACCCGACCATCCCGGCGCTCTACAAGGACGCCGACATCCTGAAGGCCAACCCCTTCATGGGCGAGCTGCTGGACGTGTTCACCAACGCCGTCGCCCGCCCGTCCACCGCCACCGGGCTGAAGTACCCCGAGGTCAGCCAGACCTTCTGGGACGCCACCCACGAGGTGCTGTCGAAGAAGAGCAAGGGCGCCGACGCGGTGAAGAAGATGGAAACCAAGCTCAAGCAGGTCAAGCGCAACAAGTGGTGATCTGAGACCAGCGGGCCGGGGCCGCGCGACGCGGCTCCGGCGTGCCGGCCCGCGCCGGCCACGCCCAACCTCGCCTTCCCCTGGGGGTGCCCATGAAAGACCGGACCCGCATCGCGTGGATCTTCCTCGCGCCGATGCTGTTCCTGATGCTGCTGGTGGCCGGCTGGCCGCTCGGCCGCTCGATCTGGTTCAGCCTGACCGAGACGAACATCAACGACATGTCGGCCAGCACCTTCGTCGGGCTGGCCAACTACTGCGGCGAGTTCGGTCTGTTCTGCAACGAGGCCTTCTGGGACGGCGACTGGTGGATCTCGATCAAGAACACCTTCAAGTTCTCGATCGTCTCGGTCCTGCTGGAAACGCTGGCCGGCCTGGGCGTGGCGATGCTGCTGAACCAGGAGTTCAAGGGCCGCGCGATCGTGCGCACCGCGGTGCTGGTGCCCTGGGCGATCCCGACCATCGTGTCGGCCAAGATGTGGGGCTGGATGCTGCATGACCAGTTCGGCCTGATCAACCAGCTGCTGGTCGACTGGGGCGTGATCGCGCAGAAGATCGCCTTCACCGCCGACCCGGACTACGCGTTGTGGACGGTGGTGGCGGTGGACGTGTGGAAGACCACGCCGTTCATGGCGCTGCTGATCCTGGCCGGCCTGCAGACCCTGCCGAAGGACTGCTACGAGGCCGGGCGCGTGGACGGCGTGCACCCGCTGCGCATGTTCTGGAAGGTCACGCTGCCGCTGATCAAGTACCCGCTGCTGGTGGCGGTGGTGTTCCGCCTGCTCGACGCGCTGCGCATCTTCGACCTGATCTTCGTGCTGACCTCCAACAGCAGCAGCACGATCAGCATGTCCGGCTTCGTGCGGCGCGAGATGGTCGACAACGGCAACCTGGGCTTCGGCTCGGCCGCCTCGACCTCGCTGACGCTGATCATCTTCCTGTCGGCGGTGCTGTTCATGCGGGCTGCGCGGGTCAGGCTGTCGGAGGAATCATCGTGAACGACGCCGGGCCGTTCCCAAGACGTTCAATCCCCCTGGGGGGGACCGCGCGCAGCGCGAAGGGGGCCACATGAACCAGCAGCGTCCCCTGTGGGGCAACCTCGCGCTGTACGCCGCCGCGGTGCTGGTGGTGGTGATCTCCGTGTACCCGTTCCTGTACACGCTGGCCACCTCCTTCAAGACCGGCAACGACCTGTTCAGCACCAGCCTGCTGCCGACGCAGGCGACCATGAGGAACTACGTGCAGCTGTTCGAGGGCCGCCAGCCCTTCGGCCGGCACCTGCTGAACTCGATCATGGTGGCCACCGTCACCGTCGCGCTGGCGATGCTGATGGCGGTCACCGCCTCCTACGCGCTCGGCCGCATCCAGTTCAAGGGCAAGAGCGCGCTGCTGCTGGCCATCCTCGCGGTCTCCATGTTCCCGCAGGTCGCGGTGCTGTCGGGCATGTTCGAGCTGATGCAGGCGCTGGGCCTGTACAACCGCGCCATCGGCCTGGTCGTGCCCTACACGATCTTCACGCTGCCGTTCACGGTGTGGATCCTGACCACCTTCATGCGCGGCCTGCCCAAGGAGCTCGAGGAGGCGGCCATCATGGACGGCTGCGGGCCGCTGCGCATCATCTTCCAGGTGTTCATGCCGCTGCTCGCGCCGGCGCTGGTCTCCACCGGCCTGCTGGCCTTCATCGGCGCCTGGAACGAGTTCCTGTTCGCACTGACCTTCGTGACGGTGGACACCGAGCGCACCGTGCCGGTCAGCATCTCGCTGATCACCGGCGCCACGGCCTACGAGATCCCCT
Organism: Piscinibacter defluvii; assembly: GCF_004011805.1. Lineage (GTDB taxonomy): Bacteria > Pseudomonadota > Gammaproteobacteria > Burkholderiales > Burkholderiaceae_C > Piscinibacter > Piscinibacter defluvii. Next base: position 264,470 of record NZ_ML137197.1, on the reverse strand, counting down.
GGGGCTCGATCATGGCGGCCTCGGTGATCGTCACCGTGCCGCTGGTGCTGCTGGTGCTGATCTTCCAGCAGAAGATCGTCTCGGGGCTGACCGCCGGCGCCGTCAAGGGATGACGATCGTGAAGGCGCCCAACAGCGGCTGGTGGCGCGGCGGGGTGATCTACCAGATCTACCCGCGCAGCTTCGCCGACAGCAACGGCGACGGCATCGGCGACCTGCCGGGCATCACGCGCCGGCTCGAGCATGTCGCCAAGCTCGGCGCCGATGCCGTGTGGCTGTCGCCGTTCTTCAAGAGCCCGATGAAGGACTTCGGCTATGACATCAGCGACTACCGCGACGTCGACCCGATGTTCGGCACGCTGGCGGACTTCAAGGCCCTGGTCGAGCGTGCCCACGCGCTCGGCCTGAAGGTGATGGTCGACCAGGTCTACTCGCACAGCTCCGACCAGCACCCCTGGTTCGTCGAGAGCCGCGCGAGCCGCGACAACCCGAAGGCCGACTGGTACGTCTGGGCCGACCCCAGGCCGGACGGCACGCCGCCGAACAACTGGCTGTCGATCTTCGGCGGCAGCGCCTGGCAATGGGACACGCGGCGCCGCCAGTACTACCTGCACAACTTCCTTGCGAGCCAGCCCGACCTGAACTTCCACAACGAGCAGGTGCAGCAGGCCGTGCTCGACTGCGTGAAGTTCTGGCTCGACTTCGGCGTCGACGGCTACCGGCTCGACGTCGTCAATTTCTACTTCCACGACCGCGAGCTGCGCAGCAACCCGGCGCGCGGCGAACCCGACGGCAGCGACCCGGCCGTGCCGGCCACCAACCCCTACGGCTGGCAGTGGCACCGCTTCGACAAGAGCCGGCCCGAGAACCTGGTCTTCCTGCAGCGCCTGCGCGCGCTGCTCGACCAGTACCCGGACACCACCATGGTCGGCGAGATCGGCGACGACGACGGCCTGGCCCGCGTGGCCGAGTACACCGCCGGCGGCCCGGATGGCCAACCGCGGCTGCACATGGCGTACTGCTTCGACCTGCTCGGCACGCCGCACGACGCACCCTACCTGCACAAGGTGTTCTCGCGCTTCGCCGAGGTGGTGGGCAGCGGCTGGCCGTGCTGGGCCATCACCAACCACGACATCCCGCGCGTGGCCACGCGCTGGGGCGGCACCCATCCGCCGCCCGGCCTGCTGCGCGCCGCCGCCGCGCTGCAGCTGAGCCTGCGCGGCAGCGCCTGCCTCTACCAGGGCGACGAACTCGGCCTGCCCGAGGCCGAGATCGCCTTCGAGGACCTGCAGGACCCGTACGGCATCGCGATGTGGCCCGAGTTCAAGGGGCGCGACGGCTGCCGCACGCCGATGCCCTGGGAAGCCTCCGCGCCGGACCTCGGCTTCGGCAGCGGCGCCGCGCGGCCCTGGCTGCCGCTGGCCGAGGCGCACCGCGCGCTGGCGGTCGACCGCCAGGAGGCCGATGCGGGCTCGCTGCTGCGGCACTACCGTCAGCTGCTGGCCTGGCGCCGCACCCAGCCGGCGCTGCTGCACGGCGAGATGGACCTGTTGCCGGTGCACCCGCAGGTGCTGGCCTACGTGCGGCGTCACGCCGGCGAGCGCGTGCTGTGCGCCTTCAACCTGAGCGCCGAGGCGGCCGTGCTGCCGCTGCCGGCCGGGCACGCCGTGGCCGAGCTGCTGAGCGGCAGTGGCGCGCGCGGCGCCTCGGTGCAGGGCGCCGAGTTGCACTTCGAACCCCACGGCGTGCTGTTCGCGCGGCTCGCCTGACCACCACCCACCCACGAGCAGCCTGCCATGTCACAGATCGATTTCAAGAACATCTGCAAGCGCTACGCCCCGGGCCTGCCGTGGACGATCAACAACGCCAACCTGACCATCGGGCGCGGCGAGTTCTGCGTCTTCGTCGGGCCCTCGGGCTGCGGCAAGTCCACGCTGCTGCGCATGGTGGCCGGGCTGGAGGACATCACCTCGGGCGACCTGTTCATCGGCGGCAATCGCGTCAACGACCTGCAGCCGGCCAAGCGCGGCGTCGCGATGGTGTTCCAGAGCTACGCGCTGTACCCGCACATGACGGTGGCGCAGAACATGGCCTTCGGCCTGCAGGTGATGGGCGCGGACCGCAACGCGATCGACCAGAAGGTCAGGAAGGCGGCGGAGATCCTGCAGCTCACGGCGCTGCTCGACCGCCTGCCCAAGCAGCTCTCCGGCGGCCAGCGCCAGCGCGTGGCGATCGGCCGGGCGATCGTCAAGGAGCCCGACGTGTTCCTGTTCGACGAGCCGCTGTCCAACCTCGACGCCGCGCTGCGCGTGCAGACGCGGCTGGAGATCGCCAAGCTGCACCACGACATCGGCAAGGCCAGCATGATCTACGTGACGCACGACCAGGTCGAGGCGCTCACGCTGGCCGACAAGATCGTGCTGCTGCGCGCCGGCAAGGGCGTGCAGGACGAAGGCAGCGTCGCGCAGTTCGGCTCGCCGATGGACCTCTACCACCGGCCGCAGAACCTGTTCGCGGCGGAGTTCATCGGCAGCCCGAAGATGAACGTGCTGCCCGGCAAGCTGGTGCGCGCCGAGCCCGACCATGCGGTGGTCGAGGTGCACGGCGAGCAGGTCAAGGTGGCGGTGGACGCGCGCGCCGCGGCGGCCGGCGCGGCGGTCTCGGTCGGCATCCGCCCCGAGCACCTGCTGGCCGGCGACGAGGGCGATGACAGCAAGCTGCACGTCACGCTGCAGCAGATGGAGCGGCTGGGCGACGAGTCGATGCTCTACCTGATGATCGAGCCCGGCCTGCCGCTGGTGACGCTGCGCCTGGAAGGCCATGCGCCGCACGCCACGGGCGAGAAGATCACGCTGCGCATCCGCCCCGAGCAGTGCCACCTGTTCGACGCTGCCGGCAAGGCCTTCCGCCGCACGGTGGACCTGCCGGCCTGAACTCCACCCGCCGAGGGGCCGTCATGAACAGGAGCTGGTGGAAGGAGAGCGTGGTCTACCAGATCTACCCGCGCTCCTTCCAGGACAGCAACGGCGACGGCATCGGCGACCTGCCCGGCATCACCTCGCGCGTCGGGCACCTGAAGACGCTCGGCGTCGACGTGGTCTGGCTCTCGCCGGTGTACCGCTCGCCGAACGACGACAACGGCTACGACATCAGCGACTACCGCGACATCATGGCCGAGTTCGGCACCCTGGCCGACTTCGACGCCATGCTCGCGGCCCTGCACCGCCACGGCATCAAGCTGATGATGGACCTGGTGGTCAACCACAGCTCCGACGAGCACGCCTGGTTCCGCCAGGCGCGCGCGAGCCGCGACAACCCGTACCACGACTACTACATCTGGCGCGCGCCGGCCGAGGGTGGCGGGCCGCCGAACAACTGGGAGGCCGCCTTCGGCGGCTCGGCGTGGGAGTGGAACGAGGCCACCGGCGAGTACTACCTGCACCTGTTCTCGAAGAAGCAGCCCGACCTGAACTGGGAGAACCCGCACCTGCGCTCGGAGGTGTACGACCTGATGCACTTCTGGCTCGGCAAGGGTGTGGACGGCTTCCGGATGGACGTGATCAACATGATCTCCAAGCCGTACGGGCCCGACGGTCGGCTGCCCGACGCGCCGGTGGTCAAGGCGGGATTCCTGCAGCCCTGCTTCGGCGCGGTCACCAACGGACCGCGCCTGCTCGAGCACCTGCGCGAGATGAAGCGCGAGGTGCTGCGCCACTACGACTGCATCACCGTCGGCGAGGCGCCCTGCGCCACCACGCGCCAGGGCATGGAGCTCACCAACGAGCAGGGCGGGGCGCTGAACATGCTGTTCCAGTTCGAGCACATGGAGCTCGACAGCGTGCCCGGCCACCCCTGGGGCAAGTGGGGCTGCAAGCCCTTCGAGCTGCGCGACCTGAAGGCCAGCATGACACGCTGGCAGGACGAGCTGGTCGGCCGCGGCTGGAACAGCCTGTACCTGTCGAACCACGACCAGCCGCGCCCGGTCTCGCGCTTCGGCGACGACGGCGCGCAGCGCGTCGTCTCGGCCAAGATGCTCGCCACCTTCCTGCACGGCCTGCAGGGCACGCCCTACGTCTACCAGGGCGAGGAACTGGGCATGACCAACTTCCCGTTCCGCGGCCCGGAGGACCTGCGCGACATCGAATCGATCAACTTCTGGCGCGAGGCGGTGGACGGGCGCGGCGAGGACCGCGCCGCCGTGCTCGACGCGATCCGTCGCAAGGGCCGCGACAACGCGCGCACGCCGATGCAGTGGGACGCGACGCCGAACGCGGGCTTCACCAGCGGCACCCCGTGGATCGCCGTGAACCCGAACCACGCCGAGATCAACGTGGCGGCGGAATACGATGATCCGGACTCGGTGTTCCAGCACTACCGGCGCCTGATCGCGCTGCGCCGCAGCCAGCCGGCGCTGGTGTACGGCCGCTACCGGCCGATCCTCGCCGAGCATCCGCAGATCTATGCCTGGTTGCGCACGCTCTACGACGACCGGCTGCTCGTGGTGTGCAATTTCACGGCCTCGCCTGCGGAATTCCGCCTGCCCGACGAGCTCGACGTGGTGCGCTGGCCGCTGCTGATCGCCAACTACGCGGTCGACCCGGCACAAGACCTGCGATGCTTCGCGCTCCGCCCGTACGAGGCCCGCATCCACCGATTGCAATGAACGCCACCGCCACCGCCCGCCTGCTTGCCGACATCGGCGGCACCAATGCCCGCTTCGCCTGGCAGAACGGACCCGGCGCGCCGATCGAGGCGCCGCACACCCTGCCGGCCGCCGAACACGCCACCCTGGCCGAGGCGATGCAGCAGTACCTGCTGCGCATCGGGCGCGCGGCGCCGCCGGCCTGCTCGATCGCGATCGCCAACCCGGTGGTCGGCGACCGGGTCGCCATGACCAACCACCACTGGACCTTCTCGATCGCCGAGCTGAAGGCGCAGCTGGGCTTCGCGCAGCTGCTGGTGGTCAACGACTTCACCGCGCTGGCGCTGGCGTTGCCGGCGCTCGCGCCCGACGAGCTGCGCCAGGTCGGCGGCGGCGCGGCACGGCCCGAGCATGCGATCGGCCTGATCGGCCCGGGCACCGGCCTGGGTGTCTCGGGCCTGCTGCCCGACGGCCGCGGCGGCTGGCTGCCGCTGCAGGGCGAGGGCGGCCACATCACGCTGGCCGGCACCACGCCGCGCGAGCACGCGGTGCTGGAGGCGATCGGCGCGCGCTACGGCCACGCCTCGGCCGAACGCGCGGTGTGCGGCCAGGGCCTGGTGGACATCCACCTGGCGCTGGCCCAGATCGACCGGCCGCAGGCCGTGCCGCCGACCGTCGCGGCGCCCGAGATCACCGCCGCGGCGCTGGACGGCAGCGACCCGTCCTGCGTCGAGGCGCTGACGCTGTTCTGCGCCTTCCTGGGCAACGCCGCCGGCAACCTGGCGCTGACGCTCGGCGCCAAGGGCGGCGTCTACATCGGCGGCGGCATCGTGCCGCGCCTGGGCGCGTGGTTCGACGCCTCGCCGTTCCGCGCCCGCTTCGAGGCCAAGGGGCGCTTCCGCACCTACCTCGAGGAGATCCCGGTCTACGTGATCCATGCCAAGCGCTCGCCGGCCCTGCTGGGGGCGGCGAACGCACTCGAATCCTCGGCGCCGTTCGCGGGCCGGGCCGACTGAGGGAGTCCGACGATGCTGCACCCCGATGCCGTGGCCGCGCTGATGGCCGGCGACCATGGCGAGCCCTTCGCCGCGCTCGGCCAGCACCAGACCGAGGACGGCTGGGTGCTGCGTGCGCTGCTGCCCGGCGCGGTGTCGGTGGCGGCGGTCGACCGCGCGGCCGGCCACACGCTCGCGAGCCTGGAACGCATCCCCGGCTCCGACGTGTTCGAGGCCAGGTTCGCGCAGCGCGCCGACTACCGCTTCGAGGTCGACTGGGGCACGCACCGCCAGGCGCTGGAAGACCCGTACCGCTTCGGCCTGCTGCTGGGCGAGATGGACATCTGGCTGCTCGGCGAGGGCACCCACCACCGGCCCTACGAGCAGCTCGGCGCGCACCCGATGACGTTCGACGGCGTGGCCGGCACGCGCTTCGCCGTCTGGGCGCCGAGCGCACGGCGCGTCTCGGTGGTGGGCAGCTTCAACAACTGGGACGGCCGGCGCCACGGCATGCGGCTGCGGCGCGAGTGCGGCGTGTGGGAGATCTTCCTGCCGCATGTCGGCCCGGGCGACCTGTACAAGTACGAGATCAAGGGGGCGGATGGCGGCCTGCACCTGAAGGCCGACCCGGTGGCCTTCCGCGCCGAGCTGCGTCCGCAGACCGCCTCGGTGGTGCATGCGCTGCCGCCGGTCGTGGCGCCCGACACGGCGCGCCGCAACGCCAATGCGTTCGACGCGCCGATCAGCGTCTACGAGGTGCACCTCGGTTCGTGGAAGCGCGTGCCGGAGGAGGGCGCCCGCTGGCTCAGCTACCGCGAGCTGGCCGAGCAGCTGGTGCCCTATGCCAAGGACCTGGGCTTCACCCACCTCGAGCTGTTGCCGGTCAACGAGCATCCGTTCGACGGCTCCTGGGGCTACCAGCCCACCGGCATGTACGCGCCGACCTCGCGCTTCGGCACGCCGGAAGACTTCCGCGCCTTCGTGCAGGCCGCGCACGAGGCGGGACTGGGCGTCATCGTCGACTGGGTGCCCGGCCACTTCCCGATGGACGCGCACGGCCTGGGCCGCTTCGACGGCAGCGCGCTGTACGAACACGCCGACCCGCGCGAGGGCTTCCACGAAGACTGGAAGACGCTGATCTACAACTACGGCCGCACCGAGGTGCGCAACTTCCTGGTCGGCAACGCGCTGTACTGGATCGAGCGCTACGGCGTCGACGGCCTGCGCGTGGATGCGGTGGCCTCGATGCTCTACCGCGACTACAGCCGCAAGGAAGGCCAGTGGATCCCGAACCGCTTCGGCGGGCGCGAGAACCTGGAGGCGATCGACTTCATGCGCCGCATGAACCGCATCGTCGGCACGCAGCGGCCCGAGGCCATCACCGTGGCGGAGGAATCCACCGCCTTCCCCGGCGTCTCGCGCCCGCCCACCGAGGACCTGCAGGGCGGCGGCCTGGGCTTCCACTTCAAGTGGAACATGGGCTGGATGAACGACACGCTGTCGTACATGCAGCAGGACCCGGTACACCGCAAGTACCACCACAGCAAGATGACCTTCGGGCTGGTATACGCTTTCACCGAGAACTTCATGCTGCCGCTCTCGCACGACGAGGTGGTGCACGGCAAGGGCTCGCTGCTGCAGCGCATGCCGGGCGACGAATGGCAGCGCTTCGCCAACCTGCGCGCCTACTTCGGCTTCATGTGGGGCCACCCGGGCAAGAAGCTGCTCTTCATGGGCGGCGAGTTCGCCCAGTACGACGAGTGGAACGCCGAGGGCAGCCTGCGCTGGCACCTGCTGCGCTACCCGCTGCACGCCGGCGTGCAGCGCCTGGTGCGCGACCTCAACGCGGTGCTGCGCGGCACCCCCGCGCTGCACCAGCGCGACTTCGGCCCCGAAGGCTTCGCCTGGATCGCCCACGACGACGCCGAGAACTCGGTGATCTCCTTCGTGCGCTTCGCCGCCGACGGCAGCCCGGTGGTGGTGGTGAGCAACTTCACGCCGGTGCCGCGCCACGCCTACCGCATCGGCGTGCCGCGCGCGGGCGCCTGGCGCGAGCTGATCAACACCGACCTGGCCGTCTACGGCGGCAGCGGCGTGAGCAACGGCGCGCTGCACACGCAGGACGCGCCGGCGCACGGCCAGGCGCAGTCGCTCGAGCTCATCGTGCCGCCGCTGGGCACCGTGATGCTGGTGCCGGCCTGAAGGAAGAACCATGGCGATCGTCTCCGTCCCGACCCAGCCCTATGCCGGCCAGCAGCCGGGCACCTCCGGCCTGCGCAAGAAGGTCACCGTCTTCCAGCAGCCGGACTACCTCGAGAACTTCGTCCAGTCGCTGTTCGACTGCCTGCCGAACACCGCCGGCCAGACCCTGGTGCTCGGCGGCGACGGCCGCTTCCACAACCGCGTGGCGGTGCAGACCATCCTGCGCATGGCTGCCGCGCACGGCTTCGGCCGCGTGCTGGTGGGCCAGCGCGGCATCCTGTCCACGCCGGCCGTCAGCTGCGTGATCCGCAAGCACCACGCCTATGGCGGCATCGTGCTGTCGGCCAGCCACAACCCGGGCGGCCCGGACGGCGACTTCGGCATCAAGTACAACGTCGGCAACGGCGGCCCGGCGCCGGAGAAGCTCACCGAGGCGGTGTTCGCGCGCACCAAGGAGATCAAGTCCTACCGCATCAGCGACCAGGGCGCGCCGGACTTCGACCGCCCCGGCACGCACCACCTCGAGGCCCTGCTGGTCGAGGTGATCGACCCGGTGGCCGACTACGCCGCGCTGATGCGCGAGACCTTCGACTTCGACGCCATCGCGCGGCTGTTCCGCAGCGGCTTCCGGGTGCGCTGCGACGCGATGAACGCGGTCGGCGGGCCGTACGCCAAGGCGATCCTCGAGGGCGAGCTCGGCGCGCCGGCCGGCACGGTGGTCAACGCCGAGCCGCTGGAGGACTTCGGCCACCTGCACCCGGACCCGAACCCGGTCAATGCCGAGGACCTGATCGCACACATGAGTGCGGCCGACGCGCCCGACTTCGGCTGCGCGACCGACGGCGACGCCGACCGCAACATGATCGTCGGGCGCAACTTCCCGGTCGCGCCCTCGGACAGCCTGGCGCTGCTGGCCGCACACGCCACGGTGGTGCCGCGTTATGCGAAGGGCCTGGCCGGCATCGCACGCTCGATGCCGACCTCCACCGCGGCCGACCGCGTCGCGAAGGCGCTGGGCATCGCCTGCTACGAGACCCCGACCGGCTGGAAGTTCTTCGGCAACCTGCTCGACGCCGGCCGCGCCACGCTGTGCGGCGAGGAGAGCTACGGCACCGGCTCCGACCACGTGCGCGAGAAGGACGGCCTGTGGGCCATCCTCTTCTGGCTCAACGTGCTGGCGGTGCGCGGCGGCTCGGTCGAGTCGCTGGTGCGTGCGCACTGGGCCACCTACGGCCGCAACTACTACTCGCGCCACGACTACGAGGCGGTGGACAGCGCCGGTGCCAGCACGCTGATGGCCGAGTTGCGCGCACAGCTGCCGCGCCTGGCCGGCCAGAGCCTGAACGGCATGCCGGTGGCGCAGGCCGACGACTTCGCCTACACCGACCCGGTGGACGGCTCGACCTCGTCGAAGCAGGGCGTGCGCGTGATCTTCGCCGACGGTTCGCGCATCGTGTTCCGCCTCTCGGGCACCGGCACCGAGGGCGCGACGCTGCGTGTCTACCTCGAGAAGTACGAGGCCGACCCGGCGCGCCAGGACGTGCCGACGCAGGTCGCGCTGGCGCCGCTGATCGACGCCGCACGCGCGCTGGCGCGCATCGAGCAGCACACCGGCCGCACCGAGCCCAGCGTCGTGACCTGAACCCAGCCCACAACGACAGGAGACATCCATGAGCATCGACGGGGCCCGCGAGGCCATGCAACTCGGCCGGCGCACCTTCGCGCTGGTGCTGGCGGGCGGGCGCGGCTCGCGCCTGATGCAGCTGACCGACCGGCGCGCCAAGCCGGCCGTGCACTTCGGCGGCAAGTTCCGCATCATCGACTTCGCGCTGTCGAACTGCCTGAACTCCGGCATGCGCCGCATCGCCGTGGTGACGCAGTACAAGAGCCACTCGCTGCTGCGCCACATCCAGCGCGGCTGGAGCTTCCTGCGCAGCGAGCTGAACGAGTCGGTCGAGCTGCTGCCGGCGCAGCAGCGTGTCAACGAGGAGCAGTGGTACCGCGGCACCGCCGATGCCGTGTACCAGAACCTGGACATCATCCGCGGCGAGATCCCGCCCGAGTACATCGTCGTGCTGGCCGGCGACCACATCTACAAGATGGACTACTCGATCATGCTGGCCGACCACGTTCGCCAGGGCCGCGGCGTGACGGTCGGCTGCCTGGAGGTGCCGCGCGAGGAGGCCAAGGCCTTCGGCGTGATGGCCATCGACGAGCAGCGCTTCATCACCAGCTTCGTCGAGAAGCCGGCCGACCCGCCGGCCATGCCGGGGCGCAGCGACGTCTCGCTCGCCAGCATGGGCATCTACGTGTTCACCGCGAGCTACCTGTACCGGCTGCTCGAGGAGGACGTGGCCAACCCGGCCTCGAGCCACGACTTCGGCAAGGACATCATCCCGAGGGCCGTTGCCGAGGGGCAGGCGCAGGCGCACCCGTTCTCGATGTCGTGCATCCCCAACCCGCCGCACACCGAGCCGTATTGGCGCGACGTGGGCACGGTCGATGCCTTCTGGGCTGCCAACCTCGACCTCGCGTCGACCGACCCGGCGCTGAACATGTACGACAAGAACTGGCCCATCTGGACCTACCAGGAGCAGCTGCCGCCGGCCAAGTTCGTGCACGACGAGCAGGACCGGCGCGGCAGCGCGATCAACAGCCTGGTCTCGGGCGGCTGCATCGTCTCCGGCGCCGAGGTGCGCGACTCGGTGCTGTTCTCCAATGTCGTCGCGCACTCGTATGCGCTGGTCGAGCAGGCGGTGGTGCTGCCGGACGTGACCATCCGGCGCGGCGCGCGCCTGAAGAAGGTGGTGATCGACCGGCGCTGCACCATCCCCGAGGGCCTGGTGGTGGGCCAGAACGCCGAGGAGGACGCGAAGCGCTTCTACCGCACCGACAACGGCGTCGTGCTGATCACGCGCGAGATGCTCGCCAAGCTGTAATGAGAGTCCTGCAAGTCTGTTCGGAGATCTACCCGCTGCTCAAGACCGGCGGTCTCGCCGATGTCGCCGGCGCATTGCCGCAGGCGCTGCACCGGCACGGTTGCGACGTGCGCGTGCTGCTGCCGGCCTTCCCGGCCATCCGGCGCGGCGTCGCGGCGCAGCAGCACCTCGCGGGCCACCCGGCGCTGATCCGCGGCCAGCTGCCCGACGGCACCACCTGCTACCTGATCGACGCGCCCGAGCTCTACGAGCGCGAGGGCAACCCGTACAGCGGCCCGGACGGCCGCGCCTACGAGGACAACCACCGCCGCTTCGCGCTGCTCGGCCGCGTCGCCTGCCTGCTGGCCGAGGGCCGCGACCCGGACTGGTCGGCCCAGATCGTGCACGGCCACGACTGGCATGCCGGCCTCGCGCCGGCCTACCTGAAGGCGGCCTGGCGCACGCACGGGCGGCGCGTGGCGGCCTCGGTGCACACGGTGCACAACCTGGCCTTCCAGGGCACCTTCGGGCTGAACGTGCTGGGCGAGCTGCAGCTGCCGGCCGACTTCTACCAGCAGCACGGCCTGGAGTTCCACGGCCAGGTGTCGTACATGAAGGCCGGGCTGCACTACGCCGACCGCGTCACCACCGTCAGCCCGACCTATGCGCGCGAGATCCAGGGCGAGGAGCAGGGCTGCGGCCTGGACGGCGTGCTGCGTGCGCGTGCGGCCGATCTCTCCGGCATCCTCAACGGCGTCGACGACCAGGTCTGGAACCCGCTGCGCGACCCGCTGATCCCGCACCGCTACGGCGCCGGCGACCTGGCCAGCAAGCGCCTGTGCCGCAGCGCGCTGCAGCAGGAGTTCGGCCTCGCGCCGCAGGCGCAGGCGCCGCTGTTCGGCATCGTCAGCCGGCTCACCGAGCAGAAGGGCGTCAACCTCGTGCTGGCCGGCCTGCCGGACCTGCTCGCGCGCGGCGGCCAGCTGGTGGTGCTGGGCAGCGGCGAGCCGGCGCTGGAGGGCGGCCTGCGCGAGGCGGCGGCGGTCCATCCGCGCTCGGTGGCCGTGCGCGTGGGCTACGACGAGAACCTGGCGCACCGCATCGTCGCCGGGGCCGACGTGCTGATGGTCCCGTCGCGCTTCGAGCCCTGCGGGCTGACCCAGCTGTACGCGCTGAAGTACGGCACGCTGCCGCTGGTGCGGCGCGTCGGCGGCCTGGCCGACACGGTGGTCGACAGCGCGCTCGAGAACCTGGCCGAGGGCAGCGCCACCGGCTTCGTGTTCGAGCGCTTCGAGCAGACCGACTACGTGGCCGCGCTGCGACGCGCCTTCGCGCTCTACCGCCGCGAGGGCGAATGGCGCGAGGTGCAGCAGCGCGCGATGGCGCAGGACTTCGGCTGGAACGCCGCGGCCGCGCAGTACGCGACCTTGTACCGGCGCCTGCTGCCCTGACACACCGGCACGCCCGAGCCCGTCGCGCGACGCGTTAGCATCGCGGCAAACGCGGCAGGCTCGGGGAGGGCGGCATGGCAGGATGGTCGGGATGGCGGCGCGTCGCGCTGCTGGTGACGTTGTCGACGACGCTGCTCGGTGCCGGCCACGCGGCGCCGCCGCCGATCGAGCATTACACCCGCACGCCGGAGCTCGACGATGTCGTCGTCTCGCCGTCCGGCAAGCGCGCCGCGCTGCTGGTGTACGGCAAGAACGGCCGGCGCCGCGTCGGCGTCATCGACCTCGATCCGGTCGGGCAGCCGCGCATCGTCGCGGGCTTCGACGATGCGGATGTCAACGAGGTGATGTGGGTCGACGACAATCGCCTCGCGCTCGAAGCCGCCGAACCGGCCTACTACGTGCGGGACGGCGGGGCCGGCAGCTTCGCCGTCGACCACGACGGCTCGAACCTGCGTCAGCTGATCGCCTGGCGCTACACCACGCAGCGCGCCGGTTCGTTCGTGACCAGCCGCGTCCTGCCCTACAGCTGGGAACTGCACTCCGCCACCCATGACGGCAGCGGCGACGTGTTCGTCCAGCAGTCGCTGTTCGACGCGAAGGGCGACCTCGACCGGGTGCAGCTCGCCCGGCTCAACACCCGCACCGGCGAGTTGCGCAACCTCAGCCTCGGCATCCCCGAGGGGGTGAGGCGCTGGTGGCTCGACGTCGCCGGCGAGCCGCGCATGCTGTCGGCCTACCGCGACGGGCGCACGCGCATCTACCGGCGCACCAGCGACGCCGCGGCGCCGTGGGAGAAGATCGCCGACTACGACGCGCTGAAGGACCCGGGCTACAGGCCGTGGCACGTGGAGCGCGACGGACGCACGCTGGTGCTGGCGCGGCGCGGCGCCGGCGCGGCGCTGTACGAGCTCGACCCGAAGAGCGGCCAGCCGGGCACCGAGCCGCTGCTCGCGGCCGGCATGTTCGACATCGTGCCGAGCAAGATCATCGATTCGCGCAGCGGGCGGCTGCTCGGCGTGCACTTCGTGGCCGACCGGCCGATGAGCGTCTGGTTCGACGAGGGCCTGCAGCGCCTCCAGCGCAGCCTCGACGCCTCGCTGCCGGGGCACAGCAACGTGATCTCCTGCGGGCGCTGCGAGTCGGCGCGCCACTTCATCGTGAGCTCCAGCTCCGACCGCCATCCCGGCGAGTTCCTGCTGTTCGACCGCGAGAAGCGCACGCTGCTGCCGCTCGGCGTCGCGCGGCCCTGGATCGACGCGGCGACGCAGGGCAAGCGCAGCCTGCACCGCGTCGAGGCACGCGACGGGCTCGTGCTGCCGGTCTACGTGACGCGCCCGGCCGGCGCGGCCGAGGGGCAGGCGCTGCCGACGGTGGTGCTCGTGCATGGCGGCCCGTTCATCCGCGGCAGCAACCTGGGCTGGGAGGCGCAGGCGCAGTTCCTCGCCTCGCGCGGCTACCTCGTGCTCCAGCCGGAATTCCGCGGCAGCGAAGGCTACGGCTTCGCGCTGTTCCGGGCCGGCTGGAGGGAGCGCGGCCGCGGGATGCAGACCGATCTCGAAGACACGCTGCGCTGGGCCGCGAAGACACAGGGCGCCGATGCGGGGCGGGCGTGCGTGGTCGGCGGCAGCTACGGCGGCTACGCGGCGCTGATGGCCCCGATCGCGACGCCCGGCGTGTTCCGCTGCGCCGCGAGCTTCGCCGGCGTGACCGACCTGATCCTGCTCTACGACATCACGTGGAGCGATTTCAGCGACGCCTACAAGACCTACGGCATGCCGGTGCTGTTCGGGCCGCGTGAGGACACCGCCGGCCTCGACGCCGTCTCACCGCTGAAGCGGGCGGCCGAGATCAAGGTGCCGCTGTTGGTCGGCCACGGCGCCGGCGACCGCCGCGTCCCGATCGACCATGCGCGCCGCTTCATCGCCGCGGCGCGCAGCGCCGGCGTGGAGATCGAATCGGTGATCTACGACGACGAGGGGCACGGGTTCAACAAGCCCGGCAACGAAGCCGACTGGTACGGCCGCCTCGAGCGCTTCCTGGCACGAGCGCTCGATGCCGCGCCGGCGTCCGCCTCGAAGTAGGGCGGCTCTCACACCTTCTCAGCGCGGCGCGCCGCTGCGCGCGAGCGTGAAGCGCACGGCCTGCACCGTCACGCCCTCGACCTCGCGGGTGCTGCTGCCGGCGATCGTGCCGCCGAAGACGTAGGGACGCAGCCGTGCCGGATCGGTCTGCGCCGGCACCGCGTAGTGCAGGGTGGCCGGTTCGCCGCGCAGGCCCTGCGCGGCGAGGTAGCCCACGAGGGCGTGCTCCAGCGAGTGGTAGCCGTTCTTCCAGTGGTGCTGCTTGAGCGCGTCCGGGGGCACGCTGCCGTCCGGGGCGACCCAGCCCCAGACCTCGCCGCGGCGCCGGTCCGTCAGGCGCTCGAGCCAGAAGCGCCAGCTGCGTTCGAGCCGCGCCGGATCGTCACCCTGCTCGAGCGCGAGCGTCGCCAGCGCCTGGTCGAGTTCGGCGTAGATCCACCACTCCTTGCCCTCGTCGAGCTCGTTGCGGCCGAGCACGCGCGAGGCCCAGCTGCCGCTGCGCGCCAGCCAGGCCGCGTCCAGCGTGCGGCGCATGCCCTCGGCGGCGAAGCGCTCCAGCGCCGCGTCGCCGTTCTGGCGTGCGCCGAGGTAGATCATCCAGTAGGCCTTGACGCTGTGGCCGAAGTCGTTGTGCCGCCCGCGCGGGCCCTCGCTGTCGGGCCGGCCGCGCGTGCCGACGAAGCGGCTGCCCGCCGCGTCGTGGTAGCGCTCCACCAGCGCCTCCGACAACGCGGCGATGTCGCGTCGCCAGGCCGTCTTCAGCGCGCCCTCGGGCAGCGCCGGCGTCACCAGGATCAGATAGGCGTTGAGCTGGTCCAGCGTCGCCACCAGCTCGTCGCGCTTCGCCTCGCCCGAGCCGTCGTCGTCGGCCACCCAGCGGATCAGGCCGCTGCGTTCGTCGCGGTAGCGCGCGAAGACATGGTCCTTCAGGCGCACCAGGTCCTCGAGCAGGGTGTCGTCGTGGGTCACGTAGTACAGCGCGGCCAGCGCGAGGCCGGCGTAGGCGAGGTCCTGCGCGGTGCGGCGGCCCAGCGCCGGCTGCGGCCGCCCGGCCTCGAACCAGCTGGCGAAGCTGCCGCTGTCGGGGTCGCGCGCGCGTGCCCGCAGGTCCTGCACGCCGGCCTGCGCCAGGCGCAGCAGCGCCACGTCGCCGCTCAGGTGGAAGCCGATCGCGTAGGCATAGACCTGGCGCGCCTGCATGCGCACGTAGTCGCGCCCGAGCTCGGCGCGGATCCAGTCCGGCGCGTTCTTCAGCTCGGCGCAGGGCTTGGCGGCGTCGTAGGGCGCACCGTCGTTGCAGCGGAAGGTCGGGAAGCGGCCGACCGGCTGTCCCTGCGCGCCCGGGTGGCGCCACCACGGCAGCAGGTCGCGCTGAACATGGTCCAGCCAGACCTGGCCCGCGGGCAGCTCGGCCCGTGCCGGCGTGCCGCCGAGCAGCAGCAGGGCGAGCAGCGCAGCAAGGAGCCGACGCATCGCTGTCCGGGGCTCAGACCCCGGCCTCGTCCATCTCCCGGTAGACCTCGCGCAGCCACATCTTGACGCGCTGCCGGTCCATCAGGCCGAGCGCGGCGGAGTAGCCCTCGGCGGTGCTGGCGTTCCAGAAGCTGCTGCTGGTGGCGTCGATCTTGTTGATCGCGCTCTCGTGCAGCTTCTTCACCGAGACCACCTTCGCGCCCATGCCGAGCGCACGCGCCTGCTCGCCCGACTGCTCGAGCACCGCGAAGTCGTTGCCGCGCACCTGGTTGCGCACCAGCACGTACTTCAGGCTGGTGCCGAAGCGGTCGAGCAGGCGGCGCAGCAGGTCGACCGAGTCCTTGCCGGTGTCCATCACGTGCCAGTAGAAGATCTCGACGCCGGTCTCGTCGGCCAGGTTGAGCACGCCGGAGTCGTCCATCCACTTGACCAGCGGGTCGTGCGTCTGCGCCGCGAGGTCGACGATGATGCGCCGCTCGGGCTGCTCGACCGCGGCCTCCATGATGGCGTCCAGCGCCTCGTAGCGGTCCACCACCACCGGCGAGGCATAACCCGCGTAGAAGCGCATCAGCGCGCCGTGCGAGCGGTCGGTGTCGAAGCCGAGGAAGGGCGCGCCGCGGTCGATCAGGTACTGCGCCAGCACCCGGGCCATGAGCGACTTGCCGACGCCGCCCTTCTCGCCGCCGATGAAGTGGATCTTCGCCATCGCGCTGCCTCCTTGTCGAGCGCCGGATTGTGCACGCATCGATGACGGTCGCCGTCACGCCGCGGTCACGCGCCTGTCATGCGGTCTCGCGAGACTGCGCGGCGTCACACCACGCTTCCGACGGGAATTCCGCATGCACGACGACGACATCGACCTGAACAGCTCGGCCAACCCCCGCTTCAACGAGGTGCTGGACGCACGCCTGAGCCGGCGCGGCCTGCTGCGCGGCGGCGTCGGCGGCGTGGCCGGGGCCATGCTCGGCTGCCTGCCGCTGGCCGGCTGCGGCGGCGGCGAGGCGGTGGCGGCCGAGTCGGCCACGCCGGCAGGCGTGGACAAGCAGGCCCAGCACATCGGCCCCGGCCGCGGCGAGAAGCTGCTCAGCTTCCCGGCCGTGCCCAAGAGCGTCGAGGACCTGGTGACGGTGCCCGAGGGCTACACCGCGACGGTGCTGTTCGCGCTCGGCGACCCGCTCGACGCCACCACGCCGGCCTACCGCAACGACGGCAGCGACGCGGCGATGGAGCGCCGCGCCGGCGACCACCACGACGGCATGGCCTACTTCGGGCTCGACCCCGCCGGCCGCCTGCGCGACCGCCTCGGCGCCGCGCGCGGCCTGCTCGCCATCAACCACGAGGCCACCAGCCAGGGCGGCGGCGAACTCGCCTCGGCCTTCGTGCACGTGAACGGCGGCACCAACACCCTGCCGCGGCCGGCCGCGGAGATCGACAAGGAGGTGCCGCTGCACGGCATCTCGATCGTCGAGGTGCGCGCGAAACGGCGCCGCTTCGAGGTGGTGCCGGGCTCGCGGCACAACCGCCGCATCACGCCGCTGACGCCGTTCGAGATCGCCGGTCCGGCGCGGGGGAACGCGCTGATGGTCACGGCCTGGTCGCCCGACGGCACGGCCACGCGCGGCACGCTGAACAACTGCGGCAACGGCGAGACGCCCTGGGGCACCTACCTGAGCGGCGAGGAGAACTGGGCCGGCTACTTCACGCGTGGCGCGGCCGACAACGCGGCGCGCACGGCCGCCGGTGACGCGAAGAGCGTGGCCTCGCTGAACCGCTACGGCCGCTCCCAGGGCGCGGCGAGCCGCCACGGCTGGGAGAGCGGCGGCGCGGGCGAGCCCTATGCGCGCTGGGACCTCTCGGTCAAGGGCGCCAGCGCCGCGCAGGACTACCGCAACGAGCTGAACGGCTTCGGCTGGATCGTCGAGGTCGACCCCTACGACCAGCGTGCCGCGCTGAAGAAGCGCACCGCGCTGGGCCGCTTCGCGCACGAGAGCGCGGCCTTCGGCCTCGTGAAGGAGGGGCGGCCGCTGGCGGTGTACATGGGCGACGACTCGCGCGGCGAGTACATCTACAAGTTCGTCTCCGCCGCCAGCTGGCGCGAGCGCGACGCCTGGCGGCGCGACAGCATCGCGGTGGGCGACAAGTACCTCGACCACGGCAAGCTCTACGTCGCGCGCTTCAACGCCGACGGCAGCGGCGACTGGATCGAGCTCGACATCGCGAACCCGGCGATCGCCGGCTACGCGGGCTACGCCTTCGCCGACCAGGCCGACGTGCTGGTCAACGCGCGCCTGGCCGCCGACGCGGTGGGCGCGACGAAGATGGACCGCCCCGAGTGGTGCGCCGTGCACCCGCGCACCGGCGAGATCTACTACACGCTGACCAACAACAGCAACCGCAAGGTGCAGCCCTCGAGCAGCTCGCAGGCCGTGGTGGACGCGGCCAACCCGCGCTCCTACAGCGACTCGTTCGCCGGCGGCCCGGCCGGCTCGCCGGGCAACGTCAACGGCCACATCATCCGCATGGCCGAGACCGACGGGCGCGGCGACGCGGTCTCGTTCCGGTGGGACGTCTACCTGTTCGGCGCGCAGGCCGATGCCGACCCGGCGACGATCAACCTGTCGTCGCTGACCGACGACCAGGACTTCTCCAGCCCGGACGGCCTGTGGTTCAGCCCGAGCACCGGCCTGGCCTGGATCCAGACCGACGACGGCGCCTACACCGACCGCACCAACTGCATGATGCTGGCCGGCATCCCGGGGCGTGTCGGCGACGGGCAGGCCGTGCGCCTGAGCTACACGAAGAGCGACGGCACGACGCTGGACGTGGACACCTACGTCGGGAAGAAGCCCGATGCGGGCACGCTCAAGCGCTTCCTGGTCGGGCCGAAGGACTGCGAGATCACCGGTCTCGCCGAGACGCCGGACGGCCGCGCGCTGTTCGTCAACATCCAGCACCCGGGCGAGACCATCCGCTCGGCCGACGTGGGCGATCCGTCGAAGTACCTGAGCCACTGGCCGGGCAATGCCGGCTACGGCGCGGGCGGGGCGACGGCGCGGCCGCGTTCCGCGACCATCGTCATCACCAAGGACGACGGCGGGCGCATCGGCACCTGAGGCGGCGTCAGGGCCGGGCCGGCAGCGACCAGGACCAGACCAGATCGCCGTCGCGCCGCTCGCCGGCGGCGCGGCCGTCGGCGGTCAGGGTGCCGGAGACCTCGAGCCGGCCCGGCACGCGCATCGGCACGCTGGCCGTGCCGGGCAGGCCGGGGCAGCCGCCGCTGACCGTGGCATCCCAGGGCTGGCCGGCGCGCAGCGTGTAGCGCGGCGGGCTGCTGCTGCGGTCGATCTCCAGCCAGGCGTCGGCCAGCGGCTGCTCGGCCGGGCTGGCGGTGGGCGTGCAGCGCAGCCAGACGACCGACAGCACCTGCCGGCCCACCAGGCGCCAGCGGGTGGCCGGCGCGGCCGGGTCCGGCTCGAGGCGCACCTGGCCGTCGACCAGGAACTCGATGTCACCGCCCGAGGCGGCGGCGAGCCGGGCGCGGAACCAGCCCTCGGGCGCCGAGGCGGGCGGGGCGGTCGCGATGGCCTCGGCCGGCGCCTGCGGCGCGGCCGCCACCGGGGCGTTCGCGATCGACCCCGAGGGCGCGTCCCCGCAGGCGCAGAGCAGGGCGAGCAACAGTGGCAGGAGCGTCTTCTTCATGCCGCCATGCTAGGCAGGGCGGCACCTTCGCACATGCGCCGAAGGAGCCATGCGCGGCGCTCAGGCCTCGATGCGGAAGCCGACCTTCAGCGTCACCTGGAAATGCGCCACCTTGCCCTCCACCACGTGGCCGCGGGTCTCGACCACCTCGAACCAGTCGATGTGCCGGATCGTCTTGGCGGCGCTGGCCAGCGCGTTGCGGATCGCATCGTCGGTGCCGGCGGGCGAGCTGCCGACCAGTTCGACCAGCTTGTAGGTGTGTGCTGCCATCGCGGTCTCCGTGCGGTTGTGCGTGGACGGCCAGCCTACACCGCGCGGCGCGGAACGCGAAGCGCGCGACAATCCCGGTCGTGATGGACAAAGTCCTGGCCGGGTTGCTGTTGGCGGTGTGCCTGGTGCTGGCGCTGCGCATGGTGCTCGGCACGCAGCGGCGCCGGCGCCTGGACGACTGGTTCGCCTCGCTGTCCGCGCGCGCGCGCCGCCTGCGGCACTGGCGCGCGGACCGCGAGCAGGCGCGGCGCGTGGCCGACGAGGCGATCCGCCGAGCGCGCGGCGAGGAGGTCGAGCGCGAGGGCAACGTCTACCGGCCGAAATCCTTCAAGAAGCCGCCGCGCGACGAGATGCACTGAGCCCGGCGCTCACCCGCGCCCGACGAACGGCATGTCGGTGGCCATCACCGTCATGAACAGCACGTTGGCCTCGAGCGGCAGGCTGGCCATGTGCACCAGCGCATCGGCCACGTGCTTCACGTCCATGCGCGGCTCGACCTTCGTCTCGCCGTGGGCCTGCAGCACGCCGCGTGTCATGCGTTCGGTCATCTCGGTGGCGGCATTGCCGATGTCGAGCTGGCCGCAGGCGATGCGGTAGGGCCGGCCGTCCAGCGCGGTGCTGCGCGTCAGGCCGGTGATCGCATGTTTGGTCGAGGTGTAGGGGGCGGACAGCGGGCGCGGCGCATAGGCCGAGATCGAGCCGTTGTTGACGATGCGACCGCCCTGCGGCGACTGCGCCTTCATCATGCGGAAGGCTTCCTGCGTGCACAGGAAGGGCCCGGTCAGGTTGACGCTCACCACCGCCTGCCACTGCTCGAAGCTCAGCGCCTCGATCGGCACCGCGGGCGCGCCCATGCCGGCGTTGTTGAACAGCAGGTCGAGCCGGCCGAAGCGCTGCGCGACGGCAGCGAACAGCGCCTTCACCGAGGCCGGGTCGCCGACGTCGCTGGGCACCGCCAGCAGCCGTTCGCGGCCGGAGGGCGCGGCGTCGATGGTCTGCTGCAGCGCCTCGGCGCGCCGGCCCGCCAGCGCCACGTGCCAGCCCTCGGCATGCAGGGCGAGGGCGCAGGCGCGGCCGATGCCGCTGCCGGCGCCGGTGACGAGGGCGACACGGAGGGGGGTACTCATGGGGTCTCCTGCGGGGGTGGGGCATCGTCCGGCCCGAAGCAGCCGGCGAAGCTGAACCAGATCGACACGTAGAACACGGTGGTCAGCAGCAGCGTGACCGGCACCGCGGCGAAGGCGAGCAACTGCGGCATGCCCAGCAGCGCAGCCACCACGTTGGCCAGCAGCGCGAAGCCCAGCACGATGGCGCCCCACACGAGCGCGAACACGCTGAACGCGCCCTTGTTGCGCCAGCAGGCGACCCAGCTCGAGAACAGCGACTGCGCCACGCCCTGGCCGGCCCAGTGCACCAGCGCCGGCGCGTGCCAGTAGGGAATGGCCAGCAGCGTGGCGAGGCCGAAGCGCAGCAGCACGCCGAGCTCGAGCCGCGGGTCGGCCAGCGCCTGGCGCAGGTCGTCGGCCGCGGCATTGCTGTCCGACAGGGTCTGCATCAGGCGCTCCAGCGCGCCGCCGTCGGCGGCGTCGCTGAGCCAGATGATCCCGATGCTCGAGGCCGCGTAGACCAGGCCCAGGCGCAGCAGCGCGAGGCGCCGCTCGCGCGGGCCGCGCAGCGGCTCGATGAACACCCGCGGTGCCGGCATGCGCCCCTGCAGCGCCTCGCGCGTGGCGATCATGAAGCCCAGCGAGCCCAGCGGCAGCAGGGCCAGCAGCACCAGCGCGCCGACCAGCGGCACCAGCGTGAGCGCGAACACCAGGAACAGGAACACGCCGAACACCGCGGAGAAGGGCAGCGGATGGCGCAGGAACACCTGGAAGCCGCGCCGCACCCAGGCCGCGCCTTCGAGGGCATTCACACGCAGCAGCTTCATGCGCGCACGTAGTGCCAGGGAGCCTCGCGGCGCGCCCGCAGCACGCGCTCGAAATGGCCCGGGTCGTGCGGCACCAGCAGCTCGGCGTCGCGCGGCAGGTGCAGGTCCCACAGGCGCGAGACCCAGAAGCGCAGCGCCGCCGCGCGCATCAGCGCCGGCAGCGCGCGCAGCTCGCCGCCGCCGAGCGCACGCACGCCGTCGTAGGCGGCCACGAAGGCCAGGGCGCGTGTCTCGTCGAGCCGGCCCGAGGCGAGGTCGATGCACCAGTCGTTCAGGCACACGCCGATGTCGAACAGCAGCGTGTCGACGCCGGCGAAGTAGAAGTCCATGAGGCCGGTCAGCTCGATGCCGGCGGGGCCGTCGTCGAACATCACGTTGTCGCGGAACAGGTCGGCATGGATGGGCCCGGCGGGCAGGCTGCGGCAGGCCGGCGTGGCGGCGAACTGGCGCTGGAACGCAAGCTCGTCGTCCAGCAGCGCGGCCTGCTCGGGGCCGACGAAGGGACGCACCACCGGCACGGTCTCCTCCCACCAGGCCAGGCCGCGCAGGTTGGGCTGCACCAGCGGGAAATCGGCCGCGGCCAGGTGCATGTGCGCCAGCGCCTGCCCCACCAGCGCGCAGTGGGCCGCGTCGGGGGCCAGGTCATGCCGGCCGCGCAGCCGCTCGACCACCGCCGCCGGCTTGCCCTTGAGCGTGTGCAGGATCTCGCCGGCCGCATCCGCCTGCGGCCCCGGCACGCGCAGGCCGCGCCGCGCCAGGTGCTGCATCAGGCGCAGGTAGAACGGCAGCTGCGCGTGCGTCAGGCGCTCGAACAGCGTCAGCACGTAGCGGCCGTGCGTGGTGTCGGCGAAGTAGTTGGTGTTCTCGATGCCGCCGCGGATCGGCTGCAGGGCCGTCAGCTCGCCGATGGACAGGCGCTCGACCAGCGCGGCAGCCTCGTCGAACGAGACCTCGGTATAGACCGCCATTCAGAACGACAGCACGTGCCAGACCCGCTTGCCGGCCGCCCCGCGCGAGGTGTTGGCGCCTTCGCCGAGATCGCGCGAGCCGTCGCCGGTGATGATCTCGTAGCCCTTCTTCGGGCCGACCTTGGGCGTGACGACGATGCGCTGCACCGCGCCGCGCACGCGCAGCTCCTCGATGCGGCTGCCTTCGTCCTCGTGCACCAGGCGCTCGACCCGGGGCTCGGACGCGGGGGCTGCCGGGACGGCCTCCTGGGCCAGCGCGCCGGTGGCAGCGAGGGCGAGGACGGTGGCGGCGAGCGGCTTCATGCGGCCATTCTAGGCCGCGGCGCTGCGCCACAATCCCCGCATGACGACCAAGACCCTGCTGCTGGTGGACGGCTCGAGCTACCTGTATCGCGCCTACCACGCCCTGCCGGACCTGCGCAGCCCGGACGGCTTCCCGACCGGCGCGCTGCACGGCATGGTCGCGATGCTCAAGCGCGCGCTGCAGGACGTGCAGCCCGAACACGCGGCCTGCGTGTTCGATGCCAAGGGCGACACCTTCCGCAACGAGTGGTACCCGGAGTACAAGGCGCAGCGCGCGCCGATGCCGGAAGATCTCGTCAGGCAGATCGAGCCCATCCACGAGGTGGTGAAGCTGCTCGGCTGGCCGGTGCTCGTGGTGCCCGGCATCGAGGCCGACGACGTGATCGGCACGCTGGCGCGCCTGGGCGCGGCCGGCGGGCACGAGGTGGTCATCTCCACCGGCGACAAGGACCTGGCCCAGCTGGTCGACGAACGCGTCACGCTCATCAACACGATGAGCAACGAGCGGCTCGACCGTGCCGCGGTGCTGGCCAAGTTCGGCGTGCCGCCCGAGCGCATCGTCGACTACCTGACGCTGATGGGCGACACGGTCGACAACGTGCCCGGCGTCGAGAAGGTCGGGCCCAAGACGGCCGCCAAGTGGATCGCCGAGCACGGCTCGCTGGACGGCGTGATCGCCGCGGCCGGCAGCATCAAGGGCGTGGCCGGCGAGAACCTGCGCAAGGCGCTCGACTGGCTGCCGATGGGCCGCCGGCTCGTGACGGTCAAGCGCGACTGCGACCTGGTCGGGCATGTCGACGGCTTTCCCTCGCTCGACGCCCTGGCGCTGCGGCCGGTGGACCGCGCCGGGCTGCTCGAGTTCTACAACCGCTTCGGCTTCAAGACCTGGAAGAAGGAGCTCGAGGCCGATGCCGCGCCGGCCGCCGCCGACCCCGCTGCGCGCGGCGACGACCCGCCGCCGCGCGCTGCCGCGCCGGCGCGCGAGAAGCGCTACGAGACGGTGCTGACGCGCGAGGCGCTGCAGGCCTGGATCGAGCGCATCGCGCAGGCCGAGCTGACCGCGATCGACACCGAGACCGATTCGCTCGACCCGATGCGCGCGCAGATCGTCGGCCTGTCGCTCGCGGTGCAGCCCTACGAGGCGGCCTACATCCCGCTGCGCCACAGCTACGCCGGCGCGCCCGAGCAGCTGCCGCTGGACGAGGTGCTGGAGCGCCTGCGGCCCTGGCTGGAGGATGCGAGCCGGCCCAAGCTCGGCCAGAACATCAAGTACGACCTGCATGTGCTGGCCAACGCCGGCATCACGGTGCGCGGCTACGTGCACGACACGCTGCTGCAGAGCTACGTGCTCGAGGCGCACAAGCCGCACAGCCTCGAGAGCCTGGCCTCACGCCACCTCGGCCGCACCGGCCTGTCCTATGAAGACGTGTGCGGCAAGGGCGCCAGCCAGATCCCGTTCGCGCAGGTGGAGGTGGCGCGTGCGTCGGAGTACTCCTGCGAGGACAGCGAGATGACGCTGCAGGTGCACCAGACGCTGTGGCCGCAGCTGCTCGAGCAGCCCGGTCCGCGCCATGTGTACGAGGCGATCGAGATGCCCAGCGTCGCGGTGCTGCAGCGCATCGAGCGGCACGGCGTGCTGATCGACGCCGGCGTGCTGGCGCGCCAGAGCCACGAGCTGGCCGAGCGCATGATCGCGCTCGAGCGCGAGGCCTACGAGCTGGCCGGCCAGCCCTTCAACCTCGGCAGCCCGAAGCAGATCGGCGAGATCCTGTTCGGCAAGCTCGGCCTGCCGGTCAAGAAGAAGACCGCCAGCGGCGCTCCCTCCACCGACGAGGAGGTGCTCGACGAACTCGCGGCCGACTACCCGCTGCCGGCCAAGCTGCTCGAGCACCGCAGCCTCGCCAAGCTCAAGGGCACCTACACCGACAAGCTGCCGCAGATGGTGAACCCGGCCACCGGGCGCGTGCACACCAACTATGCGCAGGCGGTGGCGGTCACGGGGCGGCTGGCGAGCAACGACCCGAACCTGCAGAACATCCCGATCCGCACGCCCGAGGGCCGGCGGGTGCGCGAGGCCTTCGTCGCGCCGCCGGGCCACGCGATCGTCTCGGCCGACTACTCGCAGATCGAGCTGCGCATCATGGCCCACATCAGCGAGGACCCGGGCCTGCTGCGCGCCTTCGCGGAGGGCATGGACGTGCACCGCGCCACCGCCAGCGAGGTGTTCGGCATCGCGCCCGAGCAGGTGAGCAGCGAGCAGCGCCGCTACGCGAAGACCATCAACTTCGGACTGATCTACGGCATGGGCGCGTTCGGGCTGGCCGCCAGCCTGGGCATCGAGCGCAGCGCCGCCACGGCCTACATCGAGCGCTACTTCCAGCGCTTCGCGGGCGTGAAGCGCTACATGGACGAGACCCGTGCCTCGGCCAAGGCCAAGGGTTATGTCGAGACGCTGTTCGGGCGGCGCATCTACCTGCCCGAGATCAACGGCGGCAACGGCCCGCGCCGCAGCGCCGCCGAGCGCCAGGCGATCAACGCGCCGATGCAGGGCACCGCGGCCGACCTGATCAAGCTGGCGATGATCGCCGTGCAGGCGCAGCTCGACCGCGAGGCGCGCGGCACGCGCATGGTGATGCAGGTGCACGACGAACTGGTGTTCGAGGTGCCCGAAGCCGAGATCGCCTGGGCGCGCGAGACCGTGCCGCGCGTGATGGCCTCGGTGGCCGAACTGAAGGTGCCGCTGCTGGCCGAGGTGGGCGTGGGGCCGAACTGGGATCAGGCGCATTGAGACGGGTTCGACCGCGGGGATCGGGTCGACCTCGTGACCGACGGGCAATCTCAAGCGGTGCCAAGTCGCGGCACAGCGGGCCGAAGGCCCGAGCCGATAGCCAAGAGCGGCCAGCCACTTCCTGAAGCTTGGTCATCGAGAGTCTTGTGCCGCTATTGATCGGGGACAAGATGGATCGGGCTTGGCTCCGCAATCGAATGCGGTGGTGACTTCTCCGAAGCGACCATCCACCTGCGATGTCAGCAGGCAACAATGGTTGACTGACCGCATGTCTGGGGGTGGAGCGATCGGACAGGAACCGATCGCCCTGGCTGACGCGTCTTCGTTTGAGCAAAATGTCGTCACCACTCCCAAGCGTATTGTGACCAAGCGCTATCGATTCGACAGCTTTGAGGCTTGCCCCACCGAGCGCGTGCTCAGGCGGGGAGCCGAAATCATTCCGCTTGGGGCCCGCTGCGCCGAACTGCTGTTTGCGCTCCTCGAAGGACACGAGCGATTGCTATCGAAGCACGAGTTGCTGGAGCGTGTCTGGCCCGGTCTCGAGGTGGAGGAGGGCAACCTCGCGACGCAGATCTCCGCGCTGCGACGCGTAATAGGGGCGGACGCGATCATTACGGTGCCGAAGCTCGGGTATCGGTTTGCACTCAGGGTCGATACGGAGACTCGCGCAACGTCAACCCGCGTAGAAGCGCCGAGCGTACTCGGAGTGCAAGCGGGCGTGTTGCGCTTCGGCGCGTTGGAGTGGCGGCCATCACAACGTCTTGCCCTGCTTGAGGGCAAGAGCCTCGAACTTGGCTCACGCGCCCTCGATCTGCTCGGTGTGCTCATCGATGAACGCCAGCGAATCGTAGCCAAGCGCGAACTGCTGAAGCGAGTGTGGCACGGCCTCGTAGTTGAAGAAAACAACCTGCAGGTACAAGTATCCGCGTTGCGCAAGGCGCTTGGGCAATCCGCAATTGCCACCATTCCGGGGCGCGGTTACCGCTTCACACTTGCGCAGTCCACTGACTCCCCGATTGCACCCCATCCTGTGACAGTTGCGCTGCCGCAAAGACGGCAACGCTCGACCAACGTGCCTTTGATGGCGGAGGCGTTGATTGGGCGTTCCGAGGAACTTGGCGCGCTCGACCGTTTGTTGACCAAGTGCCGCTTGGTGACCATCGTCGGCGGCGGGGGCGTTGGCAAGACAGTGCTTGCGCAGACATTCGCGCGCTCCATGGTAGGTCGGTTCGCGAACGGAGTGTGGTGGGTGGACCTTGGCGCGCTGTCTTCCGCCGAGCAGATAGTGCCTGCGATCGCCTCCGCTTCCGGCCTGCAGCTTGGCCGAGGCGTTCCGGTGGAGCAACTTGCACTTGCCCTTGAATCGCGGGATGTGATGATCGTACTAGACAACTGCGAGCACTTGGCTCCGCCGTTGGCGGATATCGTGTCAAGAATACTGTCCGTTGCCGACCGACTCCGGCTATTGGCGACGACTCAGGAGCCGTTGCGACTTCAACAGGAGCATTCGTTCCGCCTCGACCCGTTGAGCCTGCCGCCTATCGGGTGCTCGCATCAGGACGCGACGTCCTGCAGCGCCTTTACCTTGTTGGAGCACCGTGCCCTGGCCGTGGATAGTCGATTCGTGATCACTGAAGCCACGCTGCCTGCTGCAATCGAAATTTGCCGGCAACTCGACGGCATCCCACTCGCCATTGAAATGGCGGCTGCACGCCTTCCTCAGGTCGGCACTTCAGTGTTGCGACAAGGCTTGGCCGAACGGTTGCAATGGCTGAGGAACAGCACACGTAGAGCGCCTTCCCGGCAGCGGACCCTGCGCGCCACCCTCGATTGGAGTCACTCCTTGCTTGACGAGCAGGAGCGCACCGTGCTTCGACGCCTCAGCGTCTTCCGCGGTACCTTTCAATTGGAGTCTGCCCAGCGAGTAGCCAGCGACTCAGTACTCGATCGCTGGGATGTGACCGAGGCCCTCGCTACGCTAGTCGAGCGTTCTCTAATCCAACTGGTCGAGGGCAATCCGCCACGCTACCGCCTGCTCGAGTCGACCCGACTGTATGCCTCCGAGCAACTGGCCGCCCATACGGAGACCGACGTCGCCCAGGACTCACACATGCGGCTGATGGCCTCGATCGCAGTTGCGGCCGAACAGGACTATTGGGTCTGTGATGATGAATCCTGGCTCGCTCGTTATGCAGATGACTACGACGACCTGCATGCGGCATTCGACCGGGCATGCACGTTGACAGACATTTCTGCGGCTGCGCAGACACTCGATGCGCTGTATCGACTCGATGAACTTCGGGAGGTCTGGGCTGCGCTGGTTCCACGTCTTGCGGCCGCTTCTCGATTGCTGCCGAAGGGCCAGGCTGACGTCGAAGCCAGCCTGCGTATTCGACTTGCGATTGCATCCCAACTCGTCGCGGCTGCGCCAATAGAGGGCGTATCAAAGCTTCATGCAGCACAGACGGCTGTCGTGCAGGCGCAGTACCTAGCCGACACACGGCGCTTGTACCGAGCAATTGCGCATGTGGCACTTCACGCGACGGCGGCAGGAGACGAGTCGATTGCAGCCGATGCCATGGCGCAACTAACGCAACTCGAGAATCTCGATTGGCCCGCCCGTCTGCTATGGGTTGGCGCCATTCATCGGAGCATGCACTTCGCGCTGAGAGGTGAAGCCCAGTGTCTATTGGCGTCTTTGCGCCTCGAACTTGCCCTCGCCCAGCGTGCTGGCTCGCCGATGCAGGCGGCCAATGCCCGAGCCGGACTGGCCGACGCCGCGCTCATGTGCGGTGATGCTTCCGAAGCCATTCGCCTGGGCCGCGAGGTTGTCGCAGAAGCGCGAGCGGTGGGTCGCACGCTGATACTGGTCACGTGCGTCGCCAATCTGTTCGGCGCACTGATCGCCGGGGGCGCACTGCAAGATGCCAGCGAAATTGCCGCCGAGACGATCCAATTGGCATGGCGCTACGAGCGTATCGGCTATGCCGTCGACAATCTTGCATCACTTGCTGCACGGATGGGCCGGTTCGAGGACGCCTGTACGTTAATCGGAGTCGCCGACGAATGGTGGACGCGAGTCCAGTATGGGCGCGAGGGCAACGAAGCGGCTGCGGTCCGTCATGCGATCGCGTTGAGCGAACGCGCGCTCGGGAAGGCTAGGGTGGCGCAACTTCGTGCACAGGGCAGTGAGTTGGACGGCAATGCGGCGAAGCGATTGGTCGACCAGATCGTCGGCCCGGCTCCTGCGGCACAGATCCGCCGGGTTCAGTAGAGCAGTCCGACGGCGATCGTGCAATCTGGCCCTGCTGCAGGGGGGGTGAATGGGCCGCACTGCATTCTCTACAGCTCACTTGGCCCGGTAGCGGACCCCGAAGAAGAGCGCCCTGCCGATCGCACCGGCCTGATGAAGTGTGGGGTTGTAGTTGATCCCGCCATAGGTGACTGTGTCGAGTGGCGCTGCACGATCGAATAGATTGTCGATGTGGGCAATCCACTCCCAAGAGTCGCTGGAACGCCATGAAGCGAACAGGTCCACCGTCGTGAGCGAACCAACGCGGCAGCGCGCATTTGCCTCCTGAGCGAGGCAGGTTGAACCAAGGGTCGGATCTGTCGCCCGCATGGCGCCGACGTACTGAATGTCCGTGCCGGCCTGGTGACGACCTCTCTGCCAGATGAGCGACAACTGTGCGCGGTTCGTTGGGGTCCCGACATTGCCGGACAGCGCGGTCGGCCCGTGGGTTCCCGCGTATTCGAAGCGAGCGTCCCCGACAGTGGTAGTCAGGTCAATCAGGCGCGTGTACTGAAGCCTCCCCGTCAGTTGGCCAAACCTCCCGAGCAATTGACGATGGCGGAGGTCGACATCGAAGCCGGAGACCAGCGTCGCGGTGGAGTTGATGAACGGCAACGAGAATCCGACGATCGGCGGAGGCAGGTCCGGGTGACTGAGGTCCGGTCCGCCATAGATCGGAGTGCCGCTCTCGAAGGGAGCGATGACGATTTCCCGTGATCGCTCGATGCGGAAGTAATCCACGGATAACTTTGTCGACTCGCCCGGATCGGTCACAACACCCAAGGTCCAGTTTCTGGAAGTTTCGGGTTTCAGCGATGGATTACCAGACAGCGACAGTCGGATAGTCCCCAGGCAGTCGGACGGCAGCTTGGTGACCGGGCATCGGGCAGGATCTGTGTAGGAGATGTAGGCGTTCAACACGGAATCGCCGGACTCCGTGACAGAGGGGACGCGAATCCCCTGCGACCGGGTCGCGCGGACTGCGAGGCCAGATGCAAGCTGCCAGCGCGCTCCTAGTTTGGGTGTCGTCGACGTGCCGAGACCTTCGTAGCGTTCGTGGCGCATTGCGAGGTCAATAGAAACGTCTCGCGTTGCGGGCACTCTAATCTCCGCGAAGACCGAATGAACCGAGCGGGATCCTCTTGAGGTGACGGTCGTGTTTCCGAGCACATCGCCTTCCAGCGCGTACGGCTGGCCTGGGTTGTCGACGCGTTGGCGTCGCGCCTCGATACCCGCGCCGAGTGTCAACGGTCCCCCTGGTAGGGGCCAGAGGTCGCGCGACATCCGAAGATCGGCAAATGTGAGCTGCGAACTCGCATTGTTCACTGTCGTCGGCGAGAGTTCGGCGTAGATGGAGGGATCGTTGAGACTAGCGTTTGCGCCGATGCGGTAGCGGCCGCTGGCCAGCATGGCCGCCAGTACGCTGGTCCTGACGGTACCTTCGTATCGGACGCGGGTCTCTGCCCGCGCCGCTCCGAGGGCCGCGTCCACGTCCCAACCGTTGAAGTGACCCTCGAGTGAGAACACCGTGCGGAGTAGACGCGTTCGGTAGGTCGTGTGCCTGGGCCCGACGTCACCGAAGGTGTAGTACAGAAACGCGGCTCGATCCGGACCGAACGGATTGTCGGGATGGCTCGGCGGCAGGACGACGTTGGAGGTCGTCGGATCTGTCTGCGTGGGTTGCGGCACATAGGTGCTTCCGAACATCTGCTCCGACCATGATGTTGCGGCTTGCACAGCAGCGTTCAGATGCCAGCCGCCTTCGAGCATTGTCAACAGACGCGCATTGAGGTTGAGGTTCCGAGTTTCAGGCTGGATCTGTGTGAAGCGTAAGGTGTCCCAACTGCAACCGCCGCTGTAGTTCAGCTCGGCCGCCCGGCATCCGGGCAACAGCTGGAACGGCCCGACCTGGGCATTGGTATCGTCCAGCGGAGCAACCATACCCACAAGCGTCTGGGTGAAGTTGCCGGGCGCCGTGTTACCTGGTTGGACAACGCCGCCGCGCAGATCCGGCCCTCCAAGCGAACGAAGATCGAGGTTTGAGAGCGTCCCTCCCCGATTGCGCTGGAGTATCGCGCCACGGGTGCGGGCTTCGACGTTCAGGTAAGCCGTCCGACCCTCTTCGACCAAGTTCCCGAATCCGTAGGTCCCGGACCAGTGCGCGTGCCTACCATCCCCTCTTGAGGTTGCGCCCGCGCCGGCAAACATCTCAACTCCCGAGAATTCTCGGCGCAGGATCACATTGACCACGCCGGCAATCGCGTCCGAGCCATAGATTGCCGAAGCACCGTCCTTGAGCACCTCGATGCGCTCGACAATCGCTAGCGGCAGGCTCGACAGATCGACGAACGCGCGTTGCCCGTCGTCGGCCAGCGGGTAGACAGTCGTGCGTCGCCCGTCAATCAGTACCAAGGTCGAGTGGACCGACATGCCGCGCAGGGAGATGCCGCTGGCCCCGCCTGCGATTGCTCCAGCGAATGCTTGTGTCAACGATCCGTTGTTGTCAACGGTTAGTCCACGCAGCAGATCCGAGAGGTTGGTACGGCCGCTGCGCTCGATGTCTGCGCGTGTCAACACGAGCAACGGCGCGGCAAGCTCGTCGCCGATAAATCCAAAATTCGACCCCGTCACGGCCACCCGCGGTAACGTGACCGCGTCTGCTGCCCAGCTAGCGCCCGATCCGGCAAGGCCCGTCGCCAAGACCGCCAACCCGATCCGAGCAACAAGGGAACTGCGCCAGGCGACATCGCAAATCAGGGCCATTGGAGTCTCCCCGGGCAACTTGCGTAGGCGAACGATGTTAGCGAATACACCGTGCTTGCCACATCCCGAACATCACTGTCAGCGGACCTACCGCCGTCGCCAAGCGCCCCAGCGCGGCACGGCCGCAGCAACTTGATTCTTGTACTGACGATACGCGGTGCCAAGCGAACTGCGGAGAATCAATCGTTCCTCTTGCCGAGCAGCTACGGCGTAGAGGCACCCCATCCACAATGGCACCGCCCAAGTCCAGACTTCACCCGTCAGTGCGGCGCCGCCTGCAAAGCCAAGCACATATGCCACGTAGAACGGATGACGAATCAGGCCATACGGGCCGGCGGTGACCAACGTCTTGGGCGCGCGGTCTGCGAATGCTGCCGACGGTCTGTTAGCTCCATGGGCAACCACGGCCGCCCAGAACGTGCCCTGTGCAAGAGCAAACAGTGCACACCCGATCCCAAGGGAGAGCCCGTCGACCGATTCAAGCTGGAATAGCCGCCCATAGATGACCCCTAGTCCAATCGTCATGCCAGCGACCAGCAGCAAGCGAAGCGAACTTGAGCCCGGGCGCCGACGAAAGAAGGTGAGCATCGAGGCCAGGAAAATGAACGTCATGGAGATCAGGGACGCCATCCCCAACAACCAGTGCATGTCAACCATATGCCGCCTCCAGCTTCACGAACTCCCGACGAAGGCTGAAGCCGATCTCATCGATCTGCGCATCAACTTCGGGAGTAACGGCGCGAGGATCGATTGACATGACAGACACCTGGCTGTCGTGGAATCTATCAATCAGAGGTTCGAGCGGACCGGGTGAACTTCGAATCGGAGAGCAACCCAATCGCCGCCCAATGTCCGCGCTACCGGATTCAACGGCCGCGAAGACTAGTCCGCACGATGCGCCAACGAATCGAATTAGCGCATTCCCCGCCATGCATAGAGCCGCCGCGATCCCGCTTCTGCGCACCGCGCCGTCCACAGCTAAGCCACCGGCTTGAACCATCGGGCCGCCAACCGAAGCCCAACGCGTGCTGGCATAGCCCGCGATCGCCTCCACGCAGCGACGGCGATCACCTTCGGAAAAGATGCAGCGGCTGTTGGCAAGCGCTGCGGCAGGGAAGCGCTCCAGTTCACAGATGTCGAACACATGAAAGCGGATGCAGCCCAGCAATCGTTCGCCATCTGCGGCTATCAAGTGCCATGCCGTCAGGTCGGCTTCGTCCAACGCTAAGTCGCCCGACCGCAATGCGCCCCGCTGTGCATACACGCGAGAACGAAATCGGACGATAGATTCCAACATCCAGCGGGAATCCGAGGGATTCACGAGATGTAGTTCCAGAGTCTGGAACCGGTGCATTGGCAGGTTCATCATGATTGGTTCCTTTGTATGAATCGAATGCGTCCTGGTGCCGCTGCCTTCGGAGCGACGGTGGCACCGTCACACATTCAGGCGTGGTGCAGGTCGGGACAGCGGCATCCATCCGCCCATCCACGCCAGCGCGTAGGCGAAGCGCTCGCGCCAAACTTCGACCTGCCGGCTGCGGCTGACACCCGAGCCACACCATTCACAGAAGTGCTCGCAGTTGTTCGACCAGATGCTGTACTCGGCTTCGCCGAGCCGCGAACGCGCGCGATTCACGATCTCCTCGACGGCGAACGAGGATGGCGGCCAAGCTAACGTTTCCATGCCGCGGCCGCGACAGAAGCGATCAAGGGTGGTTTCCTGCACCGGGCCGCGCCGCCAAGTCCCACTGAAGCCTGCGTAGTGGATGACTTTCCCGTTCCCGACATGGATTCCGTGATGCACATAGCCGCGCCGTGGGGTCGCCAAGTGAGCACCCGGCGGCGGGATCGCCGATTCGACATGGCTCACTGCGCTCGCGCCCGTGCGCGTGCAGGCTCGCTTGAAGTAGATCAGTCTCATGGGGGCCGCCATTGGGGGCTTGGTCAAGTGATTGCTGAGACGTCGAGTCCGCGTCGATTTCGCTCAGCTCGGCCTGGGCACGGCAGGCATTGACGGACCTGGTTGATCGAGCACGCCGGGATTCAGGCCGTCGCAGGCGAAAGGCTGCACCGCAAGTTCGGCCATAGGGCGGGCCCGACCGGCAGCCATCGGATCCATGCCGCTAATGCACGAGGGTGGCTGATGCGTGTCGTCAGGATCTTCCGGTTCTTGGCCGCCACCGCCACCGCCACCG
The DNA here is from genome assembly GCF_004011805.1 of Piscinibacter defluvii. Taxonomy (GTDB): domain Bacteria; phylum Pseudomonadota; class Gammaproteobacteria; order Burkholderiales; family Burkholderiaceae_C; genus Piscinibacter; species Piscinibacter defluvii. Next base: position 230,498 of record NZ_ML137197.1, on the reverse strand, counting down.
CCACCGCCGCCGCAGGCGCAAAGAAGCAATGTGCAGTCGAATGCGAGTGGACCGGGAGAGGCGAAGGTGTGGCGTTGAACTGAACCGACGTTCATGGTGGTTCCTTGCTCAAGCTCTGGACCGGATGGGACGCGACTCAGGGTCACTTCGACTGGACGGCAACGGCCAGCGTCGTGCTTGACGGCCCGGCATCGCACTTGGCGGACTGAACTCCTGCCGGCGGTTCGGCAAGGGACACGACCGCAGAGAACAGGCCATAGGTGATGGTCCCGGAGGCGACGATGCCGACTAGGCGGCGCAACAGGCTCGGCTTCACAGTGACTCCTTGCACGGACCGCCGCATCGGGGTCGATGCATCTCGGCTGGGGAGTACTTTCGGTGTCGGAGCCTGATGGCGTCTTCAAGCGCGTTCAATCGTCGCTGAAACGTCCTGAAATCACCACGCATCGATCACAATCCGACCAAGGCCAGTCCCGGAACCTGTTGCGTGACTCAGCGCTATCGATTCGGCGAATTCGAGGTTTGCCCCACCGAGCGATTGCTCCGACGGGAGGCCGCCGCCGTCAACGTCGGTGCGCGCGCCTTCGAATTGCTGCTGGCGTTGATCGAGGGACGCGATCGCCTGCTGTCCAAGCAGGAACTGCTCGAACGCGTCTGGCCGAGCTTGGACGTGGAAGAGAACAATCTCGCCACCCAGGTGTCGACGTTGCGCCGCATCCTTGGGCAGGCGGCGATTGTCACCGCGCCCGGGCTCGGCTACCGCTTTGCAGCCAGCGTCGAGGTGGTCGACGAGACCTTGCCGCATGCCGGGCAGGAATCTAGCGAGCCGACACTGCGGCTTGGCGGTCTCGAATGGAGGCCGGCTCAGCGGGCCGCGCTGCTCCACGGCAAGGCGCTCGAACTGGGCTCACGTGCCATCGACCTGCTGGGGGCGCTGATCGAGGAGCGCCACCGGGTGGTGAGCAAGCGAGAATTGATTGCGAGGGTCTGGCCTGGGCTGGTGGTAGAGGAGAACAACCTCCAGGTGCAGATTTCCACTCTGCGCGGGAAGCTCGGGCAAAGCGCCATAGCGACCATTCCGGGTCGTGGGTACCGGTTTACTCTCAGTGATGCAGCGGTCACGGCAGCGGCGCCGCCTTCCGAAACTCCAGCAGCACCCGTCCAAAGGCGACTGACCAACTTGCCGTTGGCCGCCGAGGCGCTGGTGGGCCGTGGAGATGACCTCGAGGTCCTCAGCCGGCTGGTGGACTCGAATCGCTTGGTCACCCTCACCGGCGCCGGTGGCATGGGCAAGACTTCGCTCGCGCAGGCACTGGGGCGTACGCTGCTGAAGCGCTTTCTGGATGGGGTCTGGTGGGTTGACCTGGCGGCTCTCTCGGCTCCTGGAGAAGTCGTCCCTGCCGTCGCCGCCGCGGCGCGCCTGCAGCTCGGCGGCGGAGACGAGGCATCACACCTAGCTCAGGCACTGGAAACGCACGACACCCTGATCATTCTCGACAATTGCGAGCACCTGGTCGAGCGCGCGGCGCAGATCGCTTCTTCCATACTGCAGGCAACGGAAAGACTGCACCTGTTGACCACATCGCAGGAGCCGCTGCGTGTCACGGGCGAGCGGGTGTATCAGCTCGGGCCGCTGCTGTTGCCGCCGGCTGGCGCGCCGCCGGACGAAGCTCGCCGCTGTGGCGCTTTGGCATTGCTCGAACGGCGTGCTCAAGCAACGGAAGTGCGCTTCACGATTGGAGACGAGGTGCTTCCCGCGGCCATCGATATGTGCCGTCAGCTCGACGGCATCCCGCTGGCAATCGAAATGGCTGCGGCTCGGCTTCCGCGGGTTGGTTTCGCCGCTCTTCAGCGCGGCGTATGCGAGCGACTAGAGTGGTTGAGATCGGGGCTGCGACAAGCACCTGCACGACAACAGACCTTGTATGCGGCGCTGGACTGGAGCCATTCGCTGCTCTGCCCCGCCGAACAAATCGTCTTGCGTCGACTGACCGTCTTCTCAGGCAGTTTCGTACTGGAATCGGCGCAACAGGTGGCAACTGATCATGCGATCGACGCTTGGGATGTTGCCGAGGCGATGGCCATTCTCGTGGAACGTTCGCTCATTCAGGTCGACGGCAGCGACCCACCGCGCTATCGATTGCTGGAGACGATGCGGCTATATGCCGGTGCGGAACTCGTCAAGCACGGCGAGGTGGAGTCGACACGCGGCAAGCATATGCATGTCATGGCCGCGCTCGGCTCGGCAGCCGAGGAACAGTACTGGATAACGCCCGACGACGATTGGCTCGGGCGCTATGCGCCGGAATACGATGACTTGCACGCGGCATTCGGCTGGGCTTGTGCTGTTAGAGATTCGAGCGCCGCGGCGCAAACGCTCGACGCCCTCTACCGACTCGACGAATTGCGTGAACTCGTGCAGGCGCTGGAGCCGCGACTGAAACTTGCGCATCCGCTGGCGAGTTCTGTGACCCCCGGCGCCGCGATTCGCATCGATCTAGCGGTTTCCTCCCTCTTCGCCGTGTTCGCCCCGCTGGGCGGCGTTGCCAAGCTCAATGCTGCGCGGCATGCAGTCGAATGTGCTCGGACCCTCTCCGATGCAAGGCTGCTGTATCGCGCTTTGCTGGCCAAGGCGCTCCATGCCACAGTGTCCGGTAGCAACCGCGAGGCCGCTGCGGCATTGACGGAAGCCAATGTCGTCGAGGACCCTGCCTGGCCGGCGCGATTGCTCTGGTTCGGAGCAATCCACCGCACCTTTGTGGCCGCATTGCGCGACGACGCACCCGAACGGCTGCGCTGGTCTTCGGCGGAGTTGAACTATGCGCTGCGCTCCGGGTCACCGACCCAGGCACTGAATGCTCGCCTGAACGTTGCCGACGCCACCTTGATGTGTGGCGACGCCCGTGAGGCCGTGCGCTTGGGTTCCGAATGCGTTGCCGACGCGCGCGCCCAGGGTCGAACAGCGAGCTTGGCGACGGGAGTCACCAATCTCCTCGGGGCACTTGTCGCCGCCGGAGAACTGGAGCGTGCGGTGGTCCTGAGCTTCGAGGCGATCGAGCTTGGGTGGGCATACCAGCGGATCGGGGCCGTGCTGGATCACCTGGGGCTTCTGGCGGCTCAAAGGCAGCACTTCGAGGACTCTTGCCGCCTCGTCGGAAGCTCTGACGCGTGGTGGACGAAACTCCAGTACCGGCGAGAGGGAAACGAGGCAGTCGCAGTGGCCCGGGCGATGGCGATCAATTCAGAAGCACTCGGAATGGAAGCTGCAGCGTGCCTTCGCGCAACGGCCGGGTCAATTGACGATGCCGAAGCCAAGCGCCTCGCACTGACTATCTTTCCTCCACCTATGGCGACAGCGCTAGGTCCCCGGTTGTCTCGGTCGGGGCGATGAAACGCTGACCACTGTGCGTGCAGTCGGTGTCGCAGGCCCTTTCGCAATGAACTGATTGACTCGGGGCGGCCAAGATCGCAGGGCGAATCTCGGCCCTTTCAAACCGACGTTTCAGAACCCTTCAGGTTCGATTGATCGTGATTGAGGACTCGTCGGGATTGACGAGCGGACAGTAGGTCCCAGCCGCGGCGCAATCCTTGGGGCCGCGGGTCACGGTCAAGACGCCAATCTGAGGTGCCACGCCATGAGTATTGCCTGCGGTCGTAGCTTGCCGCCCCCTTCATTCGCCTTCATCAGCAATTCTCAGTCGGCCGACACCGGACGCTGGGAGCCTAGCGAGGAGGTCCGCACTCTTCGTTCGGGGAACGCTGGCCATCGAATACAACGAATTCACCGTACGTGAATCGATCGGCACGCAGAGGCCTGTCCATATTCAGCTCAATGACATCAGGAGAACTCTCATGAATTCGCATGACTTCGAGATCAATCACACCCGGCCGACGTCATCTGGTGCTGGAGGCATCCTCACCCTGCTGTGCGCCATCGTCACGGCGATGGCCGGCGGCGACGCAGTGGCTCAGGCGCTGCCAGCCTGTGCGGGGAATAGCAGCAGCGACGAAATGGTTCGCGTCGGTCCGATATGCGTCGACAAGTTCGAGGCTTCGGTGTGGGATCAGGCCGGGGGCAAGGGCAACCAGTATCCGAAATCCAGTCCGCGCTACCCTAGTTGGTTCCCAACGAACGGGAACTGGACTCGACCACTGTATGCAGCGTCTGTTCAGGGGGCCTACCCGGCGGCCTTCCTGACCTGGTTCCAGGCGCAACAAGCGTGTGCACTTTCAGGGAAGCGGTTGTTGACGAACGCCGAGTGGCAGATGGCCGCGGCCGGAACACCGGACCCGGGATTGGCCGGTGACGGCGTCGTCCAGTGCAACACCAACACCGGCGGAGTGCTGCCCGCGGGCCAGGCCAGCACCTGTTTCTCGCGATGGGGCGCGCACGACATGGTGGGCAACCTACAGGAGTGGGTGGCCGACTGGATCCAGGGTCCCGGAATCAATCCGTCCACCGTCAGCAACCTGTTTGCGCCGGCACTGTATCTGCTCTCGACCAAGGAGTACGGCACCGATGCAATCAATGGCATCAATGAAGCCTTCCATCTGGATGCACCGCAGTCGGCTGAACCAATCCAGTCAGCGCCGGACGCGATGCCTGCAGGCATTGCGCGCGGCGGCAGCTGGACGGGTCGCACTGGAGCCGGCGCCTTCGCGCTCGAAGCGACTCACACGCCATCGTCGCGGGACAACGCGACCGGCTTCCGCTGCGCGCGCTAGCGAGGTGGAAGCCCATGGCTTCGTCCGGTCGCGTCACAAGCAAGCTGCAAACAGCGTCAAAGGGAGGCAAGCAATGAACACGTAGATCCAATCCCGCGGCGTAGACGCAAACCTTCATCACCTGTCCCTTCATCTCCACTCTCTGGGGTACTCATGAACATGATCCGCCAATCGTTCCGCCACGCAGTCGCCATCGCCGGAATCGTTTGCTTTGCTTCCACGCTGCCTGCGAGCAGCATGGCCGGCGTGGGCCAAATCACCTTTGCCGATCTGCAGGGCCCGTGGATTGCAACTCTGAACGGCCTTACGGGCTGTGGGCACTCCGCGATGCACGTAGCCATCAGCATGAACAACGCTGGCTCCGGCACGGCAACCCTCACAACGCACGGCCAGTGCGGCACCAGCGTGGTTAGCGGGCAGACCTTCAAGATCCTGTCGATGAACACCAACGGCGCTGGAACCGCTGGGTTGACCTGCGGCGTTGGCTGCGGCTGGACGCTGCGCTTTCAAGTAGCTCCCGACCGGCAGATCATGAATCTGATCGACGTGGATCCGAACAACCCCGGGAACTTCATCGCCGGCGTGGCCGTTCACTACTGAAGCGCCGCTGCAGCGCCGCCGTCATTCCGTAGAGCCGCCGCATTGCGGCATTCGCGCAGCGGCGGCGGCAATGCCTTGTTCGGAGACATCGACCCATGCCACCAGCTTCACCATTTGCGTTTGCACGCTGCCCTGCCTCCACGCGGCGCGAATGCGCCTCGTCTACGGCAATGGTTGTCGGCCGATGGGTCCTGTCGTGGGTGTTGATCGCGGATTGCGTGGCACTCACTGCATGCGGCGGTCGCGTTGATCAGGAGGTGATCGCGTCGTTCGACGATCAGACTGCGCGGACATCAGAGGTACACGGACCACGGATGGCGTCACCACTTGCAGAGGATGGGTTGCCCAACGTCGACAGCGATGCGGCTAGTGGGGAAACCACGGCCCCTGTGCCCAAGGACAAGCCGCGGTTCTGCTACGAGCTGCAGACGACCGCACCAGCACCTGATGCCGAGGGTGCTGCCGAAGCGCGCATCCCCGATGGCATCGAAGTCGTGTCAGAAGGATCGATTGACGAGGAAGCGGTCCAGCCCCTGACACCGTGACCGCGGACAGAGGCCGGCGTGAGCAACTTCAACCGCCCGAAGTCGAGCTGTCTGCCGGAAAGAGAAGCGTGGCACAACTTCGAGGTGATGTGATTCACCGCCCGCTTAGCGCGGTACGTCGCGACCGGCTCGGGCCACGTCTTGACGAGGGACGTTGCCGCGCGTTTGAACCAAGATGACCTGCCACCGCATGGCCTGCAAGGTGAAGTGGGCGATGAAGAGCTGCGTGTAACAGCCGGGCGCAGCCCCCGCTGCGCCGCGGCGCAGGGTTAGCGCGGGGCCGTGTACCGCGCGGGTGGCGCATCTCCGGGGCGACCCTGCGCCGCCGCGCCACGAACGTTGCGCGCTGAAGCGTCACCTGATTCGCCGCGGCGCAGCGGGCTGCTCCAGCGCCCGCCATCGGTGGCGTGGCATGTCGATTGCGCCCGAGGCGCCGCGGCGCGCTCGCGCCGAACCACGCATCCACTTCGGAGACACCGATGATCACGATCACTGCACGCCGTGCCGCGGCGGGCCTGGCCCTGCTCGCCCCGACGATGACCGCCTTCGCTGCCGACTTCAAGGCCGGCGCCTGGGACCTCTCGGTCGGCGGCTTCATCAATGCCTACTACACGCACTCGAGCTGCTCGGGCGCGCAGACCTTCACCGGTTCGGGCCTCGCGCTGGCCTCGCAGGCACTGGGTTGCGGCGGCAACGAGAAGAGCACGGTGATCGGCAACGGCCTGCTGCCCAACGCGCTGACCGTCGGCGCCAAGTCGCAGCAGAACGGCTGGGACGTGGGCGCCAACCTGATGATCGGCGCCGCGGTCTCGAGCGCCGACGCGATCAGCAACAACAACAACGTCGACGTGCGCCAGGGCTACATGACGCTCGGCCGCGCCGACGTCGGCAGCTTCAAGCTCGGGCGCGACTACGGCTTCTTCGGCAAGAACGCGATCCTCGCCGACATGACGCTGCTGGGCGCCGGCGCCACCGTGAACGCGACGCAGCGCAACCGCGTGACGCTGGGCCACATCGGTGCGGGCTACACCTACCTCGGCCACTACGGCCAGATGGCGTACACGACGCCCTCGATGGGCGGGTTCACCGGCACGCTGGCGCTGATGAGCCCGGTGGATGCCGCCACCGGCGTCGCCGAGGCGGACGACACGCCGCAGGTGCAGGCGCAGCTCCAGTACGCCGGCAACGGCTTCAAGCTGTGGGGCACCGGCAAGCAGCAGAAGTTCAAGGACGCCGGCGACGGCTTCACGATGAGCGGCGTCGAGCTCGGCGGCAGCGCCGCCTTCGGCGACTTCGGGCTGCTGGTGAACCTGCAGAGCGGCAAGGGCCTGGGCGTGCTGTCCGACGGCGACTCCGGCGAGCTGAAGCAGACCAACCTGCTGCTGCAGGGCACCTACCAGGTCACGTCGGGCCTCAAGCTCGGCCTGAGCCACGGCCGCAGCCGCATCAAGGAGGGTGCCGGCACCGACCTGCGCGACAACACCAACCTGACCGGCGGCGCCTACTACAAGCTGACCGACAGCGTGACGGTGGTCGGTGAACTGAGCCGCACGGAGTCGAAGACCTTCGCCGGCGACAAGGCCCGCATGAACGGCGTGGCGATCGGCGCGATCCTGTTCTTCTGAGTCGATCGCCAGGGCGGGCGGGGTCGGTCCGGCGCGATCGCGCGCCATCGTTCGCGGGCGGCGGCTGTCATGCCGCTGTCGCAAAAGCTTCATACACTGAGGCGATGAACGAGCTGGCTCCCCCGTCCGGGGCCGAGACGGGCGCCGAGCCCGCCCTCGCGCCCGCGCTGCCGCGGCTGCTGAACCGCGAGCGTGCCATCCTCGCGTTCAACCGCCGCGTGCTGGCGCAGGCGCAGCGCGCCGACGTGCCCCTGCTGGAGCGGCTGCGCTACGTGTGCATCGTCTCGTCCAACCTGGACGAGTTCTTCGAGGTGCGCTTCGCCGACGTGCTGGAGGCGCACCGCGAGGGCGGCGCGGGGGTCTCGACGCGCGACCTGCAGTCGGTGGCGGTCGAGGCGCACCGGCTGATCGACGACCAGTACGCGGTCTTCAACGACGAGGTGATGCCGGCGCTGCAGCGCGCGGGCATCGTGATCCTCAACCACGCCGACCGCGACGCGGCGCAGCGGCGCTGGGTGGACGACTTCTTCCAGCGCCAGGTGCGGCCGCTGCTGGTGCCGATCGGGCTCGACCCCTCGCACCCGTTCCCGATGGTGGCCAACAAGTCGCTCAACTTCATCGCCCGGCTGTCGGGCCGCGATGCGTTCGGGCGCGCCAACGGCATCGCCATCGTCAAGGTGCCGAGGGTGCTGCCGCGCGTGATCCGCCTGCCCGACGAACTGGCGCCTGGGCAGCAGGCCTTCGTGCTGCTGACCAGCGTGATCCGCGCCCACCTGGGCGAGCTGTTCCCGGGCCGCGAGGTGGAGGCCTTCTCGCAGTTCCGCGTCACGCGCGACTCCGACCTCGAGGTCGACGAGGACGACGTCACCAACCTGCGCCAGGCGCTGCGCACCGGCCTGACGACGCGCCACTTCGGCCAGGCGCTGCGCCTGGAGGTGGTGAAGAGCTGCCCGGCCGAGCTGTACGAGTTCCTGCTGCAGCAGTTCGACCTGCCCGAGGCGGCGCTCTACAAGGTCAACGGGCCGGTCAACCTGGTGCGCCTGAACCAGCTGATCGACCAGGCGGACGAGTCGGCCGCGTCGGTGGCGTTGCGCTTCCCGGCGCACGAGCCGGCCTGGCCGCGCGCGGCGTTGCCGCGCGAGGGTTCGGTCTTCGCGGCGCTGCGCGAGCGCGATGTGCTGCTGCACCACCCGTTCGAGAGCTTCGAGCCGGTGGTGCAGTTCCTGCGCGAGGCGGTGGCCGACCCCGACGTGCTGGCGATCCGGCAGACCATCTACCGCACCGGCAGCGAGAGCCCGCTGATGGAGGCGCTGATCGAGGCGGCGCGGCGCGGCAAGGAGGTGATGGCGGTCGTCGAGCTGAAGGCACGCTTCGACGAGGAGGCCAACATCAACTGGGCCGAGCGGCTGGAGGCCGTCGGCGCGCAGGTGGTGTACGGCATCGTCGGCCTGAAGACCCATGCCAAGCTGCTGCTGGTGACGCGCCGCGAGGGCGCGCAGCTGCGCCGCTACGCGCATCTTTCGACCGGCAACTACAACCCCAAGACCGCGCGGATGTACACCGACGTCGGCTACCTCACCGCCGATCCCGACCTGACCGGCGATGCCGAGGCGGTGTTCCAGCAGCTCGCCAGCCAGACCCGCACGCGCCCGATGCGCGCCTTCCTGCAGGCGCCGTTCACGCTGCACCGGCGCATCGGCCAGCTGATCGAGCGGGTCGGCGCGGCGGCGCGCGCCGGGCGGCCGGCACGCATCGTCGCCAAGGTGAACGCGTTGACCGACCTGCAGCTGATCGAGAAGCTGGTGCGTGCGGCGCAGGCCGGCGCGAGCATCGACCTGATCGTGCGCGGGGCCTGCCAGCTGCCGCCCGGCCTGCCCGGGGCGACCGAGCGCATCCGCGTGCGCTCCGTGGTCGGCCGTTTCCTGGAGCACACCCGCGTGCTCTACTTCCGCTGGGGCGAGCGCGAGGAGGACGAGGTGCTGTACCTGTCGAGCGCCGACTGGATGAGCCGCAACATGTTCCGCCGCATCGAGATCGCCTGGCCGGTGCGCGACGCCGCGCTGCGCCAGCGCGTGATCGACGAATGCCTGGTGCCGTATCTGCACGACCGGCTGGACGCCTGGACGCTGCTGCCCGACGGCCAGTACGAGCGCGCCGGCAGCGACGGGCCGGGTGCACAGCAGGCGCTGCTGCAGCGCTACACGGGATGACCATGGACCTGATCCTGTGGCGCCATGCCGAAGCCGTCGAACGCGAGGGCGTGGACGATCTGCAGCGCCAGCTCACCAGCAAGGGCGAGCGCCAGGCCCAGAAGATGGCCGACTGGCTGAACCACCGACTTGCCCATTCCACGCGCATCCTCGTCAGCCCGGCGCTGCGCTGCCAGCAGACGGCCAAGGCGCTCGGCCGCTCGTTCAAGACCGTCGATGCGCTCGCGCCCGGGGCCGCGCCGGAGGCCCTGCTGAAGGCCGCGCGCTGGCCCGACGCCAACGAGCCGGTCCTGCTGATCGGCCATCAACCGACGCTCGGCCAGCTGGCGGCCCAGCTGCTGGCCGGCCAGGCACTGCCCTGGGCGGTGAAGAAGGGCGCGGTCTGGTGGCTGCGCAACCGCGACCGCGAGGGTGTCGCGCCGGTGGTGCTGCAGGCGGTGATGGCGCCGGACTGCCTCTAGCGACGCGGCGGCTCAGCCGCGCAGCACCAGCCTCAGCACTCCGCCGCGCGACCAGGCCTCGGCCTCCTCGTGCAGCAGGTGCAGCGTGCGCGGATGGGTGGCGGCCCAGTCGGCGCCGAAGTCCAGGCGCGCCGTCGCGCCGCTGCGGCGCAGCGCGAGCGCGTCGGTGCGCACCTCGCCGCGGGCGTGGCACTTGATGATCGCCAGCCGCAGGCACAGCACCTGCCAGGCAAAGGCCTCCTGGGTCAGCGCGGCCTCGATCTTGCGCAGCCCGCCGCGCTGGCCCAGCACCAGCTCGGCGACGCGGCGCTGCTGGCTCTGCGAGAAACCCGGCGCGTCGACATGGCCGAGCAGGTAGGCGCTGTGGCGGTGGTGGTCGTGGTGCGAGACCATCATGCCCATCTCGTGCAGCGCGCAGGCCCACAGCAGCTCGCGGCGCGCGTCGGGTGCCGCGCGGGGCCCCACCTGCTCGTACAGCGCCTCGGCCACCGAGGCGACGCGGCGTGCCTGGTCGGTGTCGACCATGAAGCGGCGCTGCAGCTCGCGCACCGAGGCATCGCGGATGTCGTGGCCGTCCTGCTCGAGCGCGGCCGCCTGCAGGCGCTCGTCGAGGTCGAAGATCACGCCCTGGCGCAGCGCGCCGCGCGCCGGCTGCAGCGACTCGATGCCGAAGTGCGCCGCCAGCGTGTAGAGGATGGCGATGCCGCCGGCGATCACCGCACGGCGGTCCTCCTTCAGGCCGGGCAGGGCGAGGCGCTCGACGCGCCCGGCCTGCAGGCAGCGCTCCATCAGCCAGCGCAGGCCCTCGGGCGTGATGCGGCCGTCGGTGATGCCGCTGGCGGCCAGCAGCTGCGACACCGCGCCGACCGTGCCCGAGGAGCCCAGCGCCTCCTCCCAGTGCACCGCGGCGAAGGGCTCGAGCGCTTCTTCCAGCTCGGCGCCGGCGGCCACCTGCGCAGCGCGGAAGGCCTGCTCGGTGAGCCGGCCGTCGCCGAAGTAGCGCAGCGACAGGCTGACGCTGCCGACTCGGAACGATTCGGCGCGCAGCGGCTTGCGGCCGTGGCCGAGGATCATCTCGGTGGAGCGCCCGCCGATGTCGATCACCAGGCGCGGCAGGCTGGAGGGCTGCAGGCGCGCCACCCCGGCATAGATCAGGCGTGCCTCCTCGCGGCCGGAGATCACCTCGATCGGCTGGCCGAGCACGGTCTGCGCGCGCGCCAGGAAGGCGTCGCGGTTGCGTGCCTCGCGCAGCGTCTGCGTGGCCACGGCGCGCACCTGCCCGGGCGCGAAGCCCTTCAGTCGCTGCGCGAAGCGCGCCAGGCAGGCCAGCCCGCGCAGCGCCGCCTCCTCGGTGAGCAGGCCGTTGGCATCGAGCCCGGCGCCCAGGCGCACGGTCTCCTTCAGGTAGTCGACGCGCCGGTAGCGGCCGTGCGGCACCTGCGCGATCTCGAGCCGGAAGCTGTTCGAGCCCATGTCGATCGCGGCGAGCTGGCCGGGCCAGCGGGATTCCTGCGGCGGGGTCGGCTCCGGGCTCATGCGGCGATTGTGGGGGCAAACCACGCGCCGACCGGGGTTGCGGCGCGTTCCTAGAATCGCGGGCTTCCGAGCCTCTGGAGACGAACGACATGCTGCAGCAGGAGATCGACAGCCTCGTGCCCGCGAGCGCGTACTCGCGGCGCCGCTTCGTGCGCACCAGCCTGGGCAGCGGCTTTGCCGCCGCCGTGCTGCCGGTGACGGCGCAGACCATCAAGACCGATACCGGCGGCGTGACCACCGGCGAGGTCACGATACCGGTGGGTGACTTCAAGCTGCCCGCGTTCCGCGCCCACCCGGAGGGCCGCGTCAACGGCCTGCCGGTGGTGCTGGTGATCTCGGAGATCTTCGGTGTGCACGAGCACATCGCCGACGTCACGATCCGCTTTGCCAAGCTCGGCTACCTGGCCATCGCGCCCGAGCTGTTCGTGCGCCAGGGCGACGCGCAGAGCTACGGCGAGGTGGCCAAGCTGATCGCCGAGGTCGTCTCGAAGGCGAGCGACGCGCAGGTGATGGGCGACCTCGACGCCACGGTCGCCTGGGCCAGGGCGCAGGGTGCCGACACGGGCAAGCTCGGCATCACCGGCTTCTGCTGGGGCGGCCGCACCACGCTGATGTACGCTGCGCACAACCCGGGCGTGAAGGCCGCGGTGGCCTGGTACGGTCCGGTGGCGCGCAGCTACCACCCCGGCGACAGGACCGCGCTCGACGTGGCCGGCCAGATCAAGGGGGCCGTGCTCGGCCTGTACGGCGGCGCCGACGCCGGCATCCCGAACGACACGGTCGAGAAGATGCGCGACGCGCTGAAGGCGGCCGGCAACACGCGCTCGGAGTTCGTGATCTACCCCGACACGCCGCACGCCTTCCACGCCGACTACCGCCCGAGCTACCGCAAGGAGCAGGCCGAGGACGGCTGGAAGCGCGCCACGGCCTGGTTCAAGGCGCATGGGGTGGGCTGAACGGCGACGCTTGACAAGTCAGGCATGATGAAAGGGCCGCGGTTATCCGCGGCCCCTTTTTCCTGCCTGCACCATGACCCTGTTCGCGATCGTCCTCGCCACCTTCGCCGGCGGCCTGCTCTCGGTGCTGATCGCCGCCAGCCTGACGCTGGCGGTGCTCGGCCGCGTGGTGCAGCACCTGGTCAGCCTTTCCACCGGCGTGCTGCTGTCCACCGCGCTGCTGAACGTGCTGCCCGAAGCCTTCGAGGGCCACGGGCCGGATCATCCCGAGCCGCAGGTGCTGTTCGCCACGCTGCTGGCCGGCCTGCTGTTCTTCTTCCTGCTCGAGAAGGCCGAGCTGTACCGCCACGGCCATCACCACGAGCACGACGAGCACCACCATCACCACGGCTTCGACCGCCACCAGGCCGGCCGCGGCGGCTGGAGCGTGCTGCTGGGTGACAGCATCCACAACTTCTGCGACGGCGTGATCATCGCCGCCGCCTTCCTGGCCGACATGCGGCTGGGCGTCGTGACCGCACTGGCCATCGTGGCGCACGAGATCCCGCAGGAGGTCGGCGACTACATCGTGCTGCTCAACGCCGGCTTCTCGAAGGGCCGTGCGCTGTTCTACAACGCCCTGTCCGGCGCCGCCGCGGTGCTGGGCGGCGTGCTCGGCTACTTCGTCGTGGGTGCCTGGGAGCCGCTGTTCCCGTACCTGCTGGTGGTGGCGGCCAGCAGCTTCATCTACGTGGCCACTGCCGACCTGATCCCGCAGCTGCAGCTGCGCCTGTCATGGCGCGCGACGCTGCTGCAGCTGCTGTGGCTCGCGGCCGGTCTGGCCATCGTGCTGGTGGCCGGCCACTTCCTGCACGAGCACTGACGTCTATCGGACGACCAGCACCGGCACGGTCGAGTGCGTCAGCACCTTCTGCGTCTCGCTGCCCAGCAGCAGCGCGGTGACGCCGCGCCGGCCGTGCGAGGCCATCACGAGCAGGTCGCACTCCTGCTGCTTGGCATGGTCGATGATCGCCTCCCAGGGGTGCAGCGCCTCGACGGTGTGCGCCTTGCACTCCAGCCCGGCCGCCTTGGCGGCCGCGACCACGGCGCTCACGCGCTTGGCGGCGATGCGCTCCTGCGCGTCGAAGAACTCCTGCGGCGGCGTGGGCTGCATCTCGGAGATCGCGCTGTAGGGGAAGGGCTCCTTGACGCTGATCGTGTAGACCTGGGCGCCCACCGACTTGGCGAGCGAGATCGCGGTGTCGACGGCCTTCTGGGTGATGTCGGAGCCGTCGGTCGGGACGAGGATGCGCTTGAACATGGTCTCTCCTGGTCTGTGGGTGATGAGAGTGTTCCCGCGCAGCCTAGGACGGTGCTTGACGGCGGTCAACGCCCGTCGCTCATCCCCGCGCCACCGGTCGGGTCGGGTCGGCGCACCACTCGCTCCAGGAGCCGGGGTAGAGCCGCGAGCCGGGCAGCCCGGCGTGCTCCATGGCCAGCAGGTTGTGGCAGGCGGTCACGCCCGAACCGCACTGGTGCACGGTGGCACTCGCGGCCTCCCGGCCGAGCAGGGCCTCGAACTCGGCACGCAGCGTGGCGGCCGGCTTGAAGCGGCCGTCGGGGCCGAGGTTGTCCTTGAAGAAGCGGTGCAGCGCGCCGGGAATGTGGCCGGCCACCGGGTCGAGCGGCTCGACCTCGCCGCGGAAGCGCTCGGCGGCGCGCGCATCCACCAGCGGAACGCGGCCCAGCTGCGCGGCCAGCGCGTCGGTCTCGAGCGTCGGGGCGAGCGAGGCCCGCGAGGGGTAGGGCGGCGCATGGCGCGCGGCGGGCAGCTCGGCGTCCACCGGACCGCCGGCCGCTTGCCAGGCCTGCAGGCCGCCGTCCAGCACGGCCGCGGCCTCGTGCCCCATCCAGCGCAGTATCCACCACAGCCGCGCCGCGTAGGGCCCACCCTGCCGGTCGTAGGCCACCACCTGGGTCTGCGCCCCGATGCCGAGCCGGCCGAGCGTGGCGGCGAAGGCCTCGCGCGCCGGCAGCGGATGGCGTCCGTTGCGGCCGGTCTTGGGGCCTGAGAGGTCGCGCTCCAGGTGCAGGTAGAAGGCCCCGGGCAGGTGCGCCGCGGCCCAGTCGCGTTCGCCGGCGCCGGGGTCGGCCAGGTCGAAGCCGCAGTCGACGACCACTGCGTCGGCGCCGTGCTCCCGCAGCTCGTCCGCGGTGATCAGGGTGGTGAAGGCCATGCTCAACTCTCCAGGGTCGATTGGCGGGCGTCGTCGGGCGCCGCGCGGCTGCGCAGCTGCGTGGCGGCGATGCCGGCGCCGACGATCAGCGCCATGCCGGCCAGCGCCATCGCCGTGACGCGGTCGTCGAACAGCAGCACGCCGTAGAGGAACGAGAAGGCGATGCCGAGGTACTGCAGGCTCGCGTTGACCAGTGTGCGGCCGGTGGCGTATGCGCGCGTCATCAGCATCTGCGCCACGGTGGCCAGCACGCCGACGGCCAGCAGCAGCCCGACGCCGGCGAGCGAGCGGTGCGGGCTGATGCCGGTCCACAGCGTGGTCAGCAGCCCGGCCACCACGCCCCCGGCCGAGAAGTAGAAGACGATGCGGTACTCGGGTTCGCCGGCCCGCCCGAGCGCAGTGACCTGCAGGTAGGCGGTGGCCGAGACCATGCCCGAGAGCAGGCCGATCAGGCCGTGCCAGAGCTGGTCCTGCTCGATGGTCGGGCGCAGGATCAGCGCCACGCCGGCGAAGCCCAGCAGCACCGCGCCGATCAGCCGCCCGTCGATGCGCGCGCCGCCCAGCATCACCGCGCCGCCGAGCAGGAACAGGGCCATCCAGACGCTGGACATGTAGTTCAGCGTCATCGCGGTGGCCAGCGGCAGGTTGCCCAGCGCGTAGAACCACAGGCACAGCGCCGTCACCCCCGACACCGAGCGCCAGAAGTGCATCGCCGGCACGGCGGTGCGCAGCGTGCCGCGGTTGACGCGCGCGAACGCGGCCATCATCAGCGCGCCGGTCAGGCCGCGGTAGAACACGATCTCGCCGGTGGCGTAGTGCGCCGAGGCGAGCTTGACGCACACGCCCATCGTCGCGAACAGCAGCGACGCGAGCACCATCATCCAGGAAGCGGGCATGCGCGGATTGTGGCCCGCGCATGCCGCTCACCGGCTCAGAGCCTGTCGCCCATCATGCGCCGGTACCACTCGTGGAAGTGCTGCATGCCGTCTTCCATCGGGCTCTGGTACGGGCCGACCTCGTCGTCGCCGCGCTCGAACAGGGCCAGGCGCCCGGCATCCATGCGCTCGGCGATCTCGTCGTCCTCGTCGCAGGTCTCGAAGTAGGCGGCCTGCTCGGCCTCGACGAACTCGCGCTCGAACGCGGCGATCTCTTCCGGGTAGAAGAACTCGACCATGTTGAGCGTCTTGCGCGGGCTGATCGGGAACAGCGTCGACACCACCAGCACGTGCGGGTACCACTCGACCATCACGTTCGGGTAGTAGGTCAGCCAGATCGCGCCGTGCTTGGGCGGCTCGCCGTTGCGGTAGGCGAGCACCGCGTCGTGCCACTTGCGGTAGGTGGCCGAGCCGGCCTTGGCCAGCGCGTTGTTGGCGCCCACCGTCTGCACCGAGTGCATCGGGCCGAACTCCCAGCGCAGGTCTTCGCAGGTGACGAAGCCGCCCAGGCCGGGATGGAACGGCGCGACGTGGTAGTCCTCCAGGTAGACCTCGATGAAGGTCTTCCAGTTGTAGTCGCACTCGTGCAGGTGCACGCTGTCGAACACGTAGCCGGAGAAGTCGAGGTCGGCCTTCGGCCCGAGCCCGGCGAGGTCGGCCGCCACGTTGCGTCCGCCGCCCTCGAACAGCAGCCCGTTCCATTCCTGCACCGGGTAGTTGCGCAGGTTCAGGCACGGGTCGTCGGCGAAGTGCGGCGCGCCGAGCAGCTGGCCATGCGTGTCGTAGGTCCAGCGGTGCAGCGGGCAGACGATGTTGCTGCCGGTGTGGCCCCGGCCACGCAGCATCACCGCCTGGCGATGCCGGCAGACGTTGGAGATCAGCTCGACACCGCCGTCGGGCGTGCGGACCAGCGCACGGCCTTCGCGCTCCTGTGGCAGGGCATGGTAGTCGCCGACCTCGGGCACCGCGAGCGCGTGCCCGAGGTAGCGCGGACCGGACTGGTAGATCAGCTCCATCTCGCGGCCGAACAGGGCCGCATCGAAGTACGTCGAAACCGAAAGCTGCGTGCGGCTGCGTTCCAGCGCCGCGATGCTGACGCTCAGGTCGGACATGATCCCCAGGATCTCCAAAAACCGATGTCGAACCGCCATGCACCTGGAACCGCGTGCATGGGAGAAGAGCCCCGCCGGCGCGGCGGGCCGCGGATTGTAGCCGGGGGGTGTCCGCGGGGTGGGAAGCCGCACCGGGGCGGTCCCTTTTCAGGCGGGACGCGTGGGATCCGCCCGGGGCGCCGGGGTTCCCCCGGGAGGCCACTGACTACAATGGCGCCTTTGGCTTTTCGCATGGCAAGAACGCACGCACCCTCCGCGCCGCCGCTGCCCGCCACCTACGAGGACGCCCTGCGCGAACTCGAGCGGCTGGTGGCGGACATGGAAAGCGCCCAGCTGCCGCTGGACAAGCTGATCGACAGCCACCGGCGCGGCGCCGAGCTGCTGGCCTTCTGCCGCAGCCGGCTCGAGGCGGTCGAGGGCCAGGTCAAGGTGCTCGAGGACGGCCAGCTCAAGCCCTGGATCGCCGGATGAAGCCCGAGCAGTTCGACGCCTGGGCGCGGACCGAGCTGGACGCGGTCGAGTCGGCCCTGTCCGCCTGGGTCCCGGCCGATGCACCGGCCGGCCTGGGCGAGGCGATGCGCTATGGCGTGCTGGACGGCGGCAAGCGCCTGCGCCCGCTGCTCGTGCTGGCCGCTGCCCAGGCGGTGCAGGGCGCGCGCGAGGCGGCGCTGCGTGCCGCCTGCGCGGTGGAACTGATCCATGCCTACTCGCTGGTGCACGACGACATGCCGTGCATGGACAACGACGTGCTGCGCCGCGGCAAGCCGACGGTGCACGTGCGCTTCGGCGAGGCCCAGGCGATGCTCGCCGGCGATGCGATGCAGGCGCTGGCCTTCGAGGTGCTGACGCCCGCGCAGGGCGTCGAGCCCGCGTTGCAGGCGCGCCTGTGCAGCCTGCTCGCGCGTGCCGCCGGCCATGCCGGCATGGCCGGCGGGCAGGCCATCGACCTGGCCAGCGTCGGCAAGCCGCTGGCCGAGCAGGCGCTGCGCGACATGCACCACCGCAAGACCGGCGCGCTGCTCCAGTGCAGCGTGCTGATGGGCGCGGCCTGCGGCGCCACCGACGAGCGTGCCTGGGCCGCGCTGGCGCAGTTCGGCGACGCGCTCGGCCTGGCCTTCCAGGTGGTGGACGACATCCTCGACGTGACGCAGGCGTCCGAGACGCTCGGCAAGACCGCCGGCAAGGACCAGGACGCGAACAAGCCGACCTACGTGACCGTGCTGGGCCTCGACGCCGCCCGCCGCCACGCGCACGACCTGCGCGACCACGCGCTGGCGGCGCTGCGCGGCAGCGGCCTGGCCGACACGAGCGCCCTGGCGATCCTCGCCGACAAGGTCGTCGAACGGGACAACTGACCATGAACCATGCGCTGCTGAACACCATCGACAGCCCCGCCGACCTGCGCCGGCTGTCGCGGGCCGAGCTCAAGCAGGTGGCCGACGAACTGCGCGACTTCGTGCTGCAGAGCGTCTCCAAGACCGGCGGCCACCTGTCCTCCAACCTCGGCACGGTCGAGCTGACGATCGCGCTGCACCGCGTCTTCAACACGCCGCACGACCGCCTGGTGTGGGACGTCGGCCACCAGACCTACCCGCACAAGGTGCTGACCGGCCGGCGCGAGCGCATGGGCACCTTGCGCCAGCTCGGCGGCATCAGCGGCTTCCCGCGTCGCGACGAGAGCGACTACGACACCTTCGGCACCGCGCACTCGTCCACCTCGATCTCGGCCGCGCTCGGCATGGCGCTGGCGGCGCACCAGAAGGGCGAGAAGCGCCACGCGGTGGCGATCATCGGCGACGGTGCGATGACCGCCGGCATGGCCTTCGAGGCGCTCAACAACGCCGGCATGCCGCACGTGGGCCACGTGCCGAACCTGCTGGTGATCCTGAACGACAACGACATGTCGATCAGCCCGCCGGTGGGCGCGCTGAACAAGTACCTGGCGCGGCTGATGAGCGGCAAGTTCTACGCCGCCGCGCGCGAGGGCGCCAAGCAGGTGCTGAAGAACGCGCCGCCGCTGTTCGAGCTGGCGCGCCGCTTCGAGGAGCATGCCAAGGGCATGGTGGTGCCCGGCACGATCTTCGAGGAGTTCGGCTTCAACTACGTCGGCCCGATCGACGGCCACGACCTCGACGCGCTGATCCCGACGCTCGAGAACCTGCGCGACAAGCCCGGCGCGCAGTTCCTGCACGTGGTCACGAAGAAGGGCTATGGCTACAAGCTCGCCGAGGCCGACCCGGTGAAGTACCACGGCCCGACGCCGTTCGACCCGGCGCAGGGCATCCAGAAGCCGGCCACGCCGCCCAAGACCAGCTTCACGCAGGTGTTCGGCCAGTGGCTGTGCGACATGGCCGAGAAGGACGGGCGCCTCGTCGGCATCACGCCGGCGATGCGCGAGGGCTCGGGCATGGTCGAGTTCCACAAGCGCTTCCCGGAGCGCTACTTCGACGTCGGCATCGCCGAGCAGCATGCGGTGACCTTCGCCGCGGGCCTGGCCTGCGAGGGCCTGAAGCCGGTGGTGGCGATCTACTCCACCTTCCTGCAGCGCGCCTACGACCAGTTGATCCACGACGTGGCGCTGCAGAACCTGCCGGTGGTGTTCGCGCTCGACCGCGCCGGACTGGTCGGCGCCGACGGCGCGACGCACGCCGGCGCCTACGACATCGCCTACGTGCGCTGCATCCCGAACATGGGGATGTTGACGCCGGCCGACGAGGACGAATGCCGCCAGGCGCTCTTCACCGCCTTCGGGCGCGACCACCCGGTGTGCGTGCGCTATCCGCGCGGCAGCGGCGCGGGCACCGAGCAGCGCGCCCAGATGCAGGCCATTCCCTGGGGCCGCGGCGAGGTGCGGCGGCGCGGCTCGCGCATCGCGATCCTGGCCTTCGGCACCTTGCTCTACCCGGCGCTGGAGGCGGCCGAGAAGCTCGACGCGACGGTGGCCAACATGCGCTTCGCCAAGCCGCTCGACGCCGCGCTGGTGGCCGAGCTGGCGCGCAGCCACGAGGCGCTGGTCACGCTCGAGGAGGGCTGCCTGCCCGGCGGTGCCGGCAGCGCGGTGCTCGAGGCGCTGGCCGAGGCCGGCCTCACGGTGCCGGTGCTGACGCTGGGCCTGCCCGACCGCTTCATCGAGCATGGCGACCCGGCCAAGCTGCTGGCGCTGTGCGGGCTCGACGCCGCGGGCATCGAGCAGGCGGTGGTCAAGCGCTTCGGCGCCCGTCCGGCGCTGGTGCGGGCGGTCAACCATTGAGGCCGCTTGAAGGGCGGCTTCAAGTCCTTGCGGCGGCCGACCCGGCCGTTTGCTGGCATGCTTGAGCCATGAGCAATCTCAAGGACGCGCTGCACATCCCGGACACGCAGAGTGCCCGCGACGAGCGCCACATCGCCATCCAGCGCGTCGGCGTGCGCGGGGTGCGCTACCCGCTGCAGCTGCGCATCGGCCGGGCCGAGCTGGCGACCATCGCGTCCTGGGACCTGGACGTCGCGCTGCCGGCCGAGCAGAAGGGCACGCACATGTCGCGCTTCGTCGCCTGGCTGGAGTCGCTCGACAAGCCGGTCGACGCCGCCGAACTGCGCGCCCGGACCCGCGCGATGCTCGAGCGCCTGCACGCGAGCACCGGCCGCGTCGAGGCGAGCTTCCCCTTCTTCCTGCGCAAGCGCGCGCCGGTCTCGGGCGTCGAGAGCCTGCTCGAGTACCAGGGCCGCTGGATCGCCGAGGCGAAGGACGGCGAGGTCGCCGTCTGGGCCGAGGCGGTGGTGCCGGTCAAGTCGCTGTGTCCCTGCTCGAAGGAGATCTCCGACTACGGCGCGCACAACCAGCGTTCGCACGTGACGATCCGCGTCGAGCTGCTGGCCGACATCCCCTGGGCCGAGCTGGTGCGCTTCGCCGAGGACTCGGCCTCCAGCGAGATCTGGCCGATGCTCAAGCGCAGCGACGAGAAGTGGGTCACCGAGCGCGCCTACGAGAACCCGAAGTTCGTCGAGGACCTGGTGCGCGACGTCGCGCTGCGCCTGAACGCCGACGCGCGCGTGGGCCGCTACCTGGTCGACGTCGAGAACTTCGAGTCCATCCACGCCCACAGCGCCGTCGCCCGCATCGAGCGGTCTTGAGCCCGCGCAACGGCGGCGCAGCGCGCGCTGCCTAAGGTGGGCCGCTGGGAACGGCGGCCATGTGGGACACCATCGTCATCGGTTCGGGCATCGGCGGCCTCGGGGCCGCCGCGGCGCTGGCCCATGCCGGCCAGCGCGTGCTGGTGCTGGAGCAGCACCACCGGGCCGGCGGGCTGACGCAGACCTTCCGGCGCGGCGCGTGGCGCTTCGCCACCGGCGTGCACTACCTGGGTGGCGTCGGCCCCGGCAGCGGCCCGGAGCGCCAGGCCGGGCGCCTGCTCGACTGGCTGAGCGGCGGCCGACTGCGCTTCGCGCCGCTGGCCAACCCCTACGACATCGTGCGGCTGCCCGGCTTCGAGTTCGGCATCCGCCACCCCCGGGCCGCGTTCCAGGCCGACCTGCGCGCGCGCTTCCCCGACGAGGCCGCGGCAATCGACGCCTGGTTCATGCGCTGCGACGCGCTGCAGCGCAGCGCCACCACGATGTTCATGCTGCGCGCCCTGCCTGCGCCGCTGGCCTGGGGCCTGCGCTGGTGGCGTGGCGCGGCCTTCGACCGTGACCTGCACCTGACGCTGGCCGAGTCGCTGCAGCCGCTGCGCGACCCGCGCCTGCGCGCCGTGCTCGCCGCGCGCTGGGGCGACCATGGCGCGCCGCCGGCCGATGCGCCGCTGGTCGAGCACGCGCTGGTGCTGCACTCCTACGACGCCGGCGCCTTCTATCCTGTCGGCGGGCCGGACAGCTTCGTGCAGGCGCTGCAGCCGGTGATCGAGTCGGCCGGCGGCGCAGTGCGCACCGGGCAGCGGGTGACGCGCATCCTGGTCGAGAACGGCCGTGCAGCCGGCGTCGAGTTCGACGACGGCCACGAGCGGCACCGGGCATCGGCCCGCCAGGTGATCTCGGCGATGGGCGTGGCCAACACCGTGGCCTGCCTGGACGACAGCGTCGCCCCGGCCTGGCAGGCCACGCTGCGCGCGCTGCGGCCGGGGCTGGCCGGCCTGTCGCTCTACCTCGGCTTCGAGGGCGACATCGCCGCGGCCGGGGCGGGCAGCGCCAACGTCTGGCTGGCCGGGCAGGAGGACGTGGGCCCCGTCTGGCGCCGGCCAGCCGACGAGGATGCGCCGCTGCTGTTTGTCTCCTTCCCGTCGCTGAAGGACCCGGCCGCGCACGCGGCGCCGTGCGGCGAGCTGCTCGCGCTGTGCGATGCCGCGCCGTTCGCGCCCTGGCTCGGCGCCGGCGCGGACGCCACGCGCGACGCCGCCTACAAGGCGCTCAAGGCCCGCATCGAGGCGCGCCTGCTGGCCCAGTTCGAGCGCCACTTCCCGGCGCTCGCGCCCCTGGTCCGCTTCCACGAGCTGGCCACGCCGGCGACGCAGCAACACCTGCTGCGCTCGCCCGACGGTGCGCTCTACGGCATCGAGATGAGCGCCGAGCGGCTCGGCACGCCCGCCCTGCGCGTGCGCACGCTGCTGCCGGGTCTGCTGCTGGCCGGGCAGGACGTGAGCAGCCCGGGCATCGTCGGCGCGCTGATGGGCGGGCTGATGGCCGCGGCCGCGCTGGAGCGCCCGCTGCTCGCGCGCCTGGCCGGCTGAGGTTCAGCCCTCCAGGCCGAGCCGCGTCGCGTCGCCGCGCCCCTGGCGCACCAGCACCGGCTCGGGGCCGGAGAGGTCGACCACCGTGGTCGGCTGCATCGGGCAGGCGCCGGCGTCCACCACCGCCTGCAGCAGCTTCTGGAAGCGCGCGCGGATCTCCTGCGGCTCGTTCATCGGCTCGCGCTCGCCCGGGGCGATCAGCGTGGTGGCCAGCAGCGGCGCGCCGAGCTGCTCGAGCAGCGCCTGCGTCACCCTGTGGTCGGGCACGCGCAGGCCGATGGTGCGGCGCGAGGGGTGCGAGACGCGCCGCGGCACTTCCTTGGTGGCCTCGAGGATGAAGGTGAACGGCCCCGGCGTGCCCAGCTTGAGCAGCCGGTACTGGCGGTTGTCCACGCGGGCGTAGCTGGCCAGTTCGCTCAGGTCGCGGCACAGCAGCGTCAGGTGGTGCTTGTCGTCCACCTGGCGGATGCGGCGCAGGTTCTCGGCCGCGGCCTTGTCGTCGAGGTGGCACACCAGGGCGTAGCTCGAGTCGGTCGGGATCGCCGCGATGCCGCCGGCGTGCAGGATCTGCACGGCCTGCTTCAGCAGCCGCGGCTGCGGGTTGTCGGGGTGGACTTCGAAGTATTGCGACATGGCGCGCTCAATCGACGATCGAGTCTACCGACACCGCCGACAGCGCCTGCTGTCGCTGTGCCGCCTCGCGCATGTTCAGCCAGGCGCTGGCCGCGCCGCAGGCGGCGATCACCGCCATGCCGACCCAGCCCCAGAAGTCCGGCGCCTGGCGGAACACCAGCCAGCCGACGATCACCGCCATGCCGAGCTGGGCGTACATGAAGGGCATCAGCGTGGCCGTCGGCGCGAGCCGGAAGGCCAGCACCAGCATCAGGTGGCCCGAGGTGCCGAGCGTGCCGATCAGCAGCAGCAGCGCCAGGTGCTGCGGCGCCGCGTCGCGCAGGGTCGGCGCCAGCTCCACGCTGCTGGCCGCGAGCAGCGCCGACAGCGCCAGCGAGCCGGTCAGCCCGGTGTAGAAATGCGTGGTGAACGGGTTCTCCAGGCCGGCCAGCTTGCTGGTCAGCACCTGGAAGCAGGCGTAGCTGGCCATGCCGGCCAGCGGCAGCAGCACGGCCCAGCCGAACAGCCCGCTGCCCGGGCGGATCATGATCAGCGCGCCGGCCAGCCCGCCGATCACCAGCGCCCAGCGCACGCGCGACACGCGCTCGTGCAGGAACCAGCCGGCCATCAGCGTGACGGCCACCGGCGTGAGCATGTTGATGGCGGTGAACTCGGCCACCGGCAGGTGCTGCAGGCCGAAGAAGCTGAACAGCGAGCTGGTCAGCAGCAACGCACCGCGCGCGAGCTGGAAGCGCGGGTGCGCCGAGCGGAAGCCCGGCCCGCCGGCGCGGCGCCGTGCGCGCGCCAGCCACAGCCCCATCGAGGCCGCCTGCACGCTGTAGCGCGCCCACAGGATCACCAGCACGGGCACGAACGCGCCCAGGTACTTGACCGTGCTGTCCATGGTCGCGAAGCAGGCGGTCATGGCGACCACCAGCGCGATGCCCAGCGCCGGGTGCGGCACGGCCGCCACGCTCATTGTGGGTGCACGACGCGGTGCTGCAACGCCTCCCAGACCGGCGTCAGCGTGCCGGGCAGCTCGGGCAGCGCGCCCAGGTCGGTGTGGCTCTCGCCCGGGCCGTGGAAATCGCTGCCGCGCGAGGCGAGCAGGCCGTATTCGAGCGCGACGCCGGCGTAGCGTACCGCCTCGGCGGCGCTGTGGCTGCCGGTGACCACCTCGACGCCGCGCCCGCCGTGGCCGATGAACTCGGTGAAGAGCGCGTGTTCCTCGTTGGCGCTGAAGCGGTAGCGCGCCGGGTGGGCGATCACGGCCACGCCGCCGGCGGCGGTGATCCAGCGCACCGCGTCGCCCAGGCGCGCCCAGCGGTGCGGCACGTAACCCGGCTTGCCCTCGGTGAGGAAGCGGCGGAACACCTCGGAGGTGTCGCTGCACACGCCGGCCTCGACGAGGTGGCGCGCGAAGTGGGTGCGCGAGATCAGGTCCGGGTTGCCGACGAACTTCAGCGCGCCCTCGAAGGCGCCGTGGATGCCGACCTGCGCCAGGCTCGTGGCCATCTCGAGCGCGCGCTCGCGCCGCCCGCCGCGGGTGGCCGCCAGGCCGGCGGCGAGCGCCGCGTCGGCGGGGTCGAAACCCAGGCCGACGATGTGCACCGTCACGTCGATGAAGCTGACCGAGATCTCGGTGCCGGTCAGGTAGGGCAGGCCGAGCTCACGTGCGGCCGCCAGGGCACGCTGCTGGCCGCGGATCTCGTCGTGGTCGGTCAGTGCCCAGAGCTCGACGCCGTTCGCCTTGGCCCGCGCCGCCAGCGCCTCCGGGGTCAGGGTGCCGTCGGAGACGTTCGAATGGCAGTGCAGATCGGCGTTCATCCATGGGCTGGGCGTCACCGAAACATTGTAGGGAGGCACGCCGCTCAGCGTGCGATGCGCAGGATGCGACCCTTCGGGTTGTCGGTCAGCAGGTACAGGGCGCCGTCCGGGCCCTGGCGCACGTCGCGGATGCGTTCGCCCAGCGTCCGGTACAGCGCCTCGCGCGCCGTCACGCGCTCGCCGTCGAGCGTCAGGCGCCATAGCGCCGCGCCGGCCAGCGCGCCCACGAACAGGCTGCCGCGCCACTCGGGGAACATCGCGGCGGTGTAGAAGGCCAGGCCGCTGGGGGCGATCGAGGTCGGCACCCAGGTCGCGAGCGGCTCGACGAAGGCCGGCGCGTGCACGCCGCCGCCGATGCGGCAGGCCGTGCCGGCGAGCGAGCCGTAGGGGCAGCCCTGGCTGCGCAGCGGCCAGCCGTGGTTGCCGCCGGCGCGGGCGATGTTCAGTTCGTCGCCGCCCTGCGGCCCGTGTTCGACCAGCCACAGCTCGCCGGTGCGCGGATGCAGCGCGGCGCCCTGCGGGTTGCGATGGCCGAAGCTCCAGATCTCCGGCCGTGCGCCGGGCAGCTTCGGGTTGTCGGCCGGCACGCTGCCGTCGCGGTTCAGGCGCACCACCTTGCCGAGGTGGCTGGCCAGGTCCTGCGCCGGCTCGCCCTTCTGCCGGTCGCCCAGCGTGACGAACAGCGTCTTGTCGCGCGCGAACACCAGGCGCGCCCCGAAGTGGCCGCTGCCGAACACCTTGGGCTGCTGGCGGAAGATCACCGTCGTGCCCTGCAGCGCCTCGCCGACCAGCCGGCCGCGCGCCACCGCGGTGCCGCTGGTGAGCCCGTCGCGCTCGGCATAGCTCAGGTAGACCCAGGGCGTGGTGTCGAAGTCCGGGTCGAGCGCGACGTCGAGCAGGCCGCCCTGACCGCTGTCGGCCACCGCGGGCACGCCGGCCAGCGGGGCCGACACGCGGCGCCCGTCGGCCGAGACGATCACCAGCGCGCCGCCCTTCTGCGTCACGAGCAGCCGGCCGTCGGGCAGGAAGGCCAGTCCCCAGGGGCGGTCCAGGCCCTGCGCGAAGGTGGACGGTTCGGGCGCCGCGGCCGCGCGCGCGGAGGCGGGCACGAGCGCCGGGGCGAGCGCGGCCAGCAGCAGCGCGCGGCGCGAAGGGTCGGGGCGTTCCATCAAGTCTCCTGCGCTGCCTCGACCACCATCTGCACCCGCTCGCGGCCGTTGTACTCGTCCAGGGCGACGCGGTAGGCCAGACGCACGCGCGCGGGCAGCGGCTCGCTGCGCCCGAACCAGATCGCGTCGCGCAGCACGCCGCCGTGGCGCACGCCGAGCTTCAGGTGGCGCTCGCCGACCAGGCGCTGCGACACCACCTCGACCGTGTCGCAGAACAGCGGTGGCTCGAAGGCCTGGCCCCACACCTGCGCGTCGAGCGCGCGCACCGTGGCGGCGTCGAACTGCTCGGGCGGCAGCGGGCCGTCCACCAGCAGCCGGCGCTGCAGCGTGCCGGGGTCGAGCCACTCGGCGGCCACCTGCTGCAGCGCGCGGGCGAAGCGATCGATGCCGTCGGGCGCGAGCGTGCAGCCGGCCGCCATCGCGTGGCCGCCGAAGCGCAGCAGCAGCCCGGGTTCGCGCTTGCTGACCAGGTCGAGCGCGTCGCGCAGGTGGAAACCGGGGATGGAGCGGCCCGAGCCCTTGAGCGCGCCGTCCTGCCCGCGCGCGAACACGAAGGTCGGGCGGTGCAGCCGGTCCTTCACGCGCGCCGCGACGATGCCGACCACGCCCTCGTGGAAGCCGGCGTCGAACAGCGCCAGCGCCGGCGGCGGTGCGCCGTCGGGCATCAGCGGCTCGAGCAGCGCCTCGGCCTGCTCGCGCATGCCGCCCTCGACCTCGCGCCGCTCGCGGTTGATGGTGTCGAGCTGGCGCGCCAGCTCGGCGGCGCGGCCCGGATCGTCGGTCAGCAGGCATTCGATGCCCAGCGTCATGTCCGACAGGCGCCCGGCCGCGTTGATGCGCGGGCCGAGCGCGAAGCCGAAGTCGAACGCGCTGGCGCGCCGCGCGTCGCGCCCGGCAGCGGTGAACAGCGCGGCCACGCCGGCGTGCGCACGCCCGGCGCGGATGCGCTTGAGCCCCTGCGCGACCAGGCGGCGGTTGTTCGCGTCCAGCCGCACCACGTCGGCCACGGTGCCGAGCGCCAGCAGGTCCAGCAGCGTGTCCAGGCGCGGCTGGCCGGCGGCATCGAAGCGGCCGCGTGTGCGCAGCTCGGCGCGCAGCGCGAGCAGCACGTAGAACATCACGCCCACGCCCGCCAGGTTCTTGCTGGCGAAGCTGCAGCCGGGCTGGTTCGGGTTGACGATCACGTCGGCCGGCGGCAGCACCACCGCGCCGTCCTCCTGGGCCGGCAGGTGGTGGTCGGTCACCAGCACCGCGAGGCCGCGCTCGCGTGCATGCGCCACGCCGGCCAGGCTGGCGATGCCGTTGTCCACCGTCACCAGCACCTCGGGGCGCTGCTGCAGCGCCAGGTCGACGATCGCCGGCGTCAGGCCGTAGCCGTGCACGGCGCGGTCGGGCACCACGTAGCCGAGCGTGGCCGGGTCGGCGCCGAGCAGCTTCAACCCGCGCAGCGCGACGGCACAGGCGGTGGCGCCGTCGCAGTCGTAGTCGGCCACGATGCAGATGCGCTTGCCGTGCTCGAGCGCGTCGGCCAGCAGCGTGGCGGCGGCCGCGGCGCCGTGCAGCCGGTCGGGCGGCAGCAACTGCGTGAGCGCGTCGTCGAGTTCGGCCGGGCTCGTCACGCCGCGCGCCGCGAACAGGCGCGCCAGCAGCGGCGCGATGCCGGCCTGCTCGAGCGCCCACACGGTGCGCGGCGGGGCGTCGCGCAATTGCAGCGTCGGGCCGGCCGCCATCACAGTGCCTCCAGCAGCGGGGCGGGCGCCACGCCGCGCCAGCGCTGCACGAGCCGCTGCCACAGCGGGCCCGTCGCCGGCTCGAAGCGTTGCGCAAAGCGTTCGCCGGCGAGCGTCAGCGCCACCTCGGGCGTGCCGCGCTCGAGTGCGTGCAGCAGATCGGCCAGCGGGCCGGCGTCGAGGCTTCGCCAGGCCTCGGCCCAGGCCGGCCAGTCCTCCGAGAGCAGCGGGGTGCGCAGGCGCGCATCGAGCGTGACGGCCTGCTCGCGCGCCGGCTGGAAACGCCCGCAGCCGCTCAGCCACAGCGCGTTGACGCTGGGCAGCCCGCGCTCCTCGCGCGCGCTGTTCAGCGGATGGGTGTACAGCAGCATCTGCGCCTCGTTGAACAGGCGCCGCAGCAGGCGCGCCGGCGCGCCCTCGGGCAGCCAGCGGTCGACGTTGCGCCCGACCACCCGGTCGAGCGAGGCGGTGGGCAGGTCCGCCAGGCTTTCGTGGGCCAGGTACCAGCGCTGCGGCGCACCCCAGGCGAGCGAGAAGCCCTCGCTCTCGAACAGGCCGCGCACCGCGTCGAACAGCGCGCGCGACTCGTCGGCCGCGAGCCCCAGACGGTCCGGGTCGGCGAGGTTGATGCGGTCGCGCCCGACCACCCAGTGCACCGGGCTGAGCAGGCCCCAGGCGAGGTCCAGCACCTCGATGCCGTCGGCGGCGGCGCCGTGCGCGGCAAACGGCAGCCGGCCTTCGCCGCCGTGCCAGCCCCAGGCCGCGGCGAGTGCACACTCGTGCGGCGGGCTGAGGCTGAACTCGTCGGTACCCAGGCGCGGCCCGGGCTGCAGGCGGGAGAGCAGGCGGGCCAGGTTCGGCAGGTCGAGGCTGCGCAGGGTGGACGCCCCGGCCTCGGCGAGCGCCGAGGCAAACGGGATCAGCAGATGCATGCGGCCGATTATCCGGCCGCCTCGGCCGGCACCCGGGCCAGCGCGGCCTGCAGCGTCGCGATCAGCGCCTGCGCCTGGGCCTCCTTCGAGAAGCGCGGCAGCACCGCGGCGCGTGCGCGCTCGCCGACCGCCTGGCGCAGGGCCGGGTCGCGCAGCGCCTCCAGGTGCTGCAGCCAGTCCGCGCGACCGTGCGCGAAGAACGCGTTGCGGCCGTGCTCGACCACCGCCTCGTAGGCCGGGATGGGCGTGGTGATCACCGGCAGGCCGGCGGCCATCTTCAGGGTCAGGCGGTTCTCCGACTTCTGCTGCCAGGCCGCGGCATGCTCCATGTCGATCGGGATCACGCCGATGTCGGCCTGCTCGAGCTGGTCGTACACGCCGGTCGGGTGCCAGGGCACGCGCTCGATGCGGCGATCGAGGATGGACGACAAGGTCGCCAGCCGTTCGCCCGCCGGACGCACGGCCAGCTGCTCGCGAACCCAGCGCAGCCGACTGCCGCGCCAGGCGGGGGCCGGGTAGGCGCCGACGATACGCACCCGCAGCCACTCCGGCGGGCGCGCCAGGATCGGCAGGATCGCCGGCGCCGACGAGGTGACCAGCACCGCACGCAGCGGTCGCCGGCGCGAGCCGGGGTTGTCGGAGGCGGGCGGTCGCCGGCGCGCGGGCTGCTCGATGCCGTCGTGCACCACGTGCATCTTCGAGCGCAGCGGCACCGGGTGCAGCATGCGCAGGTGCTCGGTGACGACCGCGGTGGCCGAGGTGGCTTCCACCATGTCCGGGGTGACCCAGTCGCACAGCCCGAAGACGGTGCGGACGCCGGCGTGCTCCAGCGTGCGCACCGCCTGCAGCACGGAGCTGCCGTGCACCTTCTGGAAGTACACCAGGTCGTAGCGCGCGGCCAGCGCGCGCAGGTCGAGGCCGGACAGGTCGGGGGTGTGGTTGGGCTGTGCCGGTTCGTACGCGATCTCGGCCGCGAAGCCGGCATCGCGCAGGTAGGGCAGCATGTTCAGCACGGAGATGCGCGTGCTGGGCAGGGACTGGTGGCGGTTGGAAAGAAGGATGAAACCCACACGTGCAGCGGACATCCGGGCATTTTCGGGCCTGCGGTCGGTCGCGCCGGGAGCCGGGGTGTCACGGCATGCATCCGGGGGGATGACCGGCGCGGCCGCCGCGACGATCGCCCTCGGGTAGCATCGCCTCCCCATGAACTGGCCCTACGAGCTGCAGATCGGCTGGCGCTACACGCGTGCCGGGCGCACCGGGCGGCGCAACGGATTCATCTCGTTCATCTCGGCCGTGTCGATGCTCGGCATCGCGCTGGGCGTGGCCGCGCTGATCATCGTGCTGTCGGTGATGAACGGCTTCCAGAAGGAAGTGCGCGACCGCATGCT
Organism: Piscinibacter defluvii; assembly: GCF_004011805.1. Classification (GTDB taxonomy): domain Bacteria; phylum Pseudomonadota; class Gammaproteobacteria; order Burkholderiales; family Burkholderiaceae_C; genus Piscinibacter; species Piscinibacter defluvii. The sequence continues at coordinate 200,217 of NZ_ML137197.1, read as the reverse complement.
CTCGGTGATCGCGCATGTCGAGGTGCTCGAGCCCGGCGGTGCCGCGCTGCCCGACTGGGGAGCCACCGCGGCGAAGGCGCGCCAGAACCCGCAGGTGATCGGCGCCGCGCCCTTCATCGCCACGCAGGCGCTGATCGCACGCGGCGAGGACATGCGCGGTGCGGTCGTGCGCGGCATCTCGCCGGTCGACGAGGCCACCGTCACGGACCTCGCCGCGAAGCTGCGCGGCACGGTGCTCGCCCAGCTGCTGCCGGGCCGCTGGGGCATCGTGCTGGGCGGCGAACTGGCGCGCCAGCTCGGCGTGCGCGAGGGCGACAAGGTCACGCTGATCGCGCCGGGCGGCCAGGTCACGCCGGCCGGCGTGCTGCCGCGCCTGAAGCAGCTCACCGTGGTCGGCACCTTCGAGGCCGGGCACTACGAGTACGACAGCGGCCTGGCGCTGATGCACCTGGACGACGCGGCCAAGCTGTTCCGCGTCGCCGGGCCGACCGGCGTGCAGCTGCGCCTGAAGGACGTACAGGCCGCGCGCGAGGTCGGCGCCGAGCTCGCCCAGAACATGGGCCCCTCGGTGCTGGTGCGCGACTGGACCCGCACCAACCGCAACTGGTTCGACGCGGTGCAGATCGAGAAGCGGCTGATGTTCATCATCCTGACGCTGATCGTCGCGGTGGCCGCGTTCAACCTGGTCTCGACGCTGGTGATGACCGTGACCGACAAGCAGGCCGACATCGCCATCCTGCGCACGCTGGGCGCCAGCCCGCGCTCGGTGATGGGCATCTTCATGGTCCAGGGGGCGGCCTCGGGCGTGATCGGCACGCTGGCCGGCGTGCTGCTCGGCCTGGTGATCGCGTTCAACGTCGACGTGATCGTGCCGGTCATCGAGCGCGCGCTGAACGTCAGCTTCCTGCCCGGCAGCATCTACGTGATCAGCCGCATGCCGAGCGACCCGCGCAGCGGCGACATCGTGCCGATCGCGCTGATCTCGCTGCTGCTGGCCTTCGTGGCCACGCTCTACCCGAGCTGGCGCGCGAGCCGCGTGCAACCGGCCCAGGCGCTGCGTTATGAGTGACTCGGTGCCGATCGAGCCCATCCTGCGGGCGCAGAGCCTGCACCGCCGCTTCGCCGAGGGCGGGCTCGACGTCTCGGTGCTGCAGGGCATCGACCTCGACGTGCGGCCGGGCGAGACGCTGGCCATCGTCGGCGCCTCGGGGTCGGGCAAGAGCACGCTGCTGCACCTGCTCGGCGGGCTGGACTCGCCGAGCCAGGGCCATGTGTTCCTGGCCGGGCGCAACTTCGCCTCGATGGACCCGGCCGCGCAGGGGCTGTGGCGCAACCGGCACCTCGGCTTCGTCTACCAGTTCCACCACCTGCTGCCGGAATTCAGCGCGCTCGACAACGTGGCGATGCCGCTGCGCGTGCGGCGCGTGCCGCTGGCCGAGGCGCGCGAGCAGGCCGCGCAGGTGCTGGGCCAGGTCGGGCTGGGCGCGCGGCTGCAGCACCGCCCCGCGGAGCTCTCCGGCGGCGAGCGCCAGCGCGTGGCGATCGCCCGCGCGCTGGCCGGCCAGCCGGCCTGCGTGCTGGCCGACGAGCCGACCGGCAACCTCGACCGCGCCACGGCCGACACGGTGTTCGCGCTCATGCTCGGCCTGGCGCGCGAGCGTGCCACGGCCTTCGTGCTGGTGACGCACGACGAGGGCCTGGCGGCGCGCTGCGATCGCCGGCTGCGGCTGGCCGGCGGACGCTTCGAGGCCTGACCCGCTGCGAACGAGCCGGTCGCCCGGGCCCCCGCCTGGGCGGTCGCCGGCGCACGGGCGGCGCGCCGGGATCCACGAGAATCGACGCGATGGGCCGCATGCGCGTCTCGACCGTTACCGACGCGCCAGCGCCCAGGCCTGCCAGCGCGGCGCCTTGCCGCGCCATGCCGCCGCCGGACCCGCCGCAGCGCGGTGCCGAGCACCGGCCGCTGGTGATCGCGCTGCTGATCTCGCTGTTGTTCCACGCGCTGCTGCTCAGCCTGGTGTTCGGCGGCGCGGAACTGGGCTTGCCTGGCCTCGTCTTCCCGTGGCGCGATCGACGCGTCGAGGTGCCCGACCTGCGCATCGTGCTGGTGCCGGCCCCGTCCCCGGCCCCGCCCGTGGCGGCGCCGGCACCGCCACCGGCGCCGACGCTCAGCGCGTCGCTCGGGCGCCCGCCGACAGTCGAGCCGCCGCCACCCGCGCCGCCGCCGGCAGCGGCCCCGCGGCCGCGGACAGGCGGTGTGCGGGCCCATCGCCCGGCCCGGCGCCTGGCACCGGCCCCGGCGGTCGCTGCTGCGCCGACCGTGCCCGATCCCGTTCCCGATCCCGTGCGCGAGACCGTCGCTGCCGTTCCGCGTCCGGAACCGGCCCGCGGCGATGTGGGGCCGTCGGATGAACCTGCTGTGGCGCTGCAGGACGCCCCGGTCGCCCCGGACCGGGTTGCCATGCCCGCCCCCGGCGCGTCGAGCCCCGAGGCGGCGCCGCCGGCGACCCCGCTTCCCGACGACGCCGCGCTGGCAGCGCAGCAACAGGAGGCCGCGCGGCTGGAGGCGGCGCGGCAGGAGCAACTCCGGCAGGAGGCGATTCGGCAGGAGGAAGCACGCCGGGAGTCGGAACGCCTGGAAGTCGCCCGGCAGGAAGCGGCACGGCAGGACGCAGCGCGCCAAGAGGCGGAGCGCCAGGAGGCCGCTCGACAGGAAGCGGCCCGACAGGAAGCGGCCCGACAGGAAGCGGCCCGACAGGAAGCGGCCCGACAGGAGGCGGCCCGACAGGAGGCGGCCCGACAGGAGGCGGCCCGACAGGAGGCGGCGCGACAGGAGGCTGAGCGACAGGAGATGATCCGGCAAGAGGCGGCGCGCCAGGAAGCCGCACGTCAGGAGGCGGCACGACGGGAAGCCGCCCGGCAGGAAGCAGCGCGCCAGGAGACTGCACGACTGGAAACCGCGCGCCAGGAAGCGGCAGGGCAGGAAGCCGCACGACAGGAAGCGGCGCGACAGGAAGCGGCGCGACAGGAAGCGGCGCGACAGGAAGCGGCGCGACAGGAAGCCGCACGGCAGGAAGCCGCACGGCAGGAAGCCGCACGGCAGGAAGCGGCACGGCAGGAAGCGGCACGGCAAGAGGCCGCACGTCAGGAGGCCGCTCGGCAGGAAGCGGCACGACAGGAAGCGGCACGGCAGGAAGCGGCACGGCAGGAAGCGGCACGACGGGAAGCGGCGCGACAGGAAGCCGCTCGACAGGAGGCCGCACGCCAAGAGGCCGCACGCCAAGAGGCCGCACGACAAGAGGCGGCGCGCCAAGAGGCCGCACGACAAGAGGCGGCGCGCCAGGAAGAGGCCGCGCGGCGCGAGGCGGTGCTGCGCTCCATCGGCCGTCAGCTCGACGAGGAAGCCGCCAAGCGCGATGCGGCGCTGGCCGCCAACCGTTCAGCCAACCCGCTGCCGCTGTCGTTGAGCACGGCGCGCCGCGTCCGGCTCTGGGGGCGCTCGGACCCGAACCGCGAGCTCGTCGAGTACGCGGAGGCCTGGGCCCGCAAGATCCAGTTCAACACGCCCGTCGAGACGGTGCGCGAGCTCGCCAAGCAGGCCCACCGCGCGGCGCTGGTGCGGGTGTCGATCCGCAGCGACGGCTCGGTCGAGTCGATGAGCTTCGACGTCTCCAGCGGCGTGCCCGCGGTCGACGAGGGCATCCGACGCATCGTCGAGACCCAGCGTCCCTACGCGCCGTTCCCGCCCGGCCTGGCGCGCGACTTCGACGTGATCGAGATCCGCCGCAGCTGGCAGTTCGACGACTCGGTGCGCCTGCAGTGAGGCGCGGCCGGCAGCGCGCTCAGACTCTCAGGCCACGCGGCCGAACCAGGCCACCGACAGCGCGGCCGACAGCACCACGAGCAGGGCCCCGAGCGCGGCGACCAGGCCGCTGATCTCGGTTTCCTTGCGCTCGACCACCAGGCGCGTCGACAGGCCCTGGTAGACCTTCTTCAGGTCCTCGGCGGTGCCGGCGTAGAAGTAGTCGGCGCGGGTCATCTGCGCCACCGCCTTGAGAGCGTCCTCGTCCAGCCGCACCCGCATCGACCAGCCTTCGAAGCCGATGGTCTCGCCTTCCTTGGTGCCGATGCCCACCGTGTAGACCCGGACGCCGCGGTCGGCCGCCATCTTGGCCGCCTCGAGCGGATCGGGCCCGGTGGTGCGTTGCCCGTCGGTCAGCATGATGATCGCCGCCGAGCCGTAGGAGCCGGGCTCGACCGGCGTGAACTCGGGCCGCGGCTTGTCGTTCGGCCCCGGCGGCATGGCGCGCTGGCCGGTGATCTGCGACAGGTCGATGCCGGCGTCCGGGAACAGCGTCGCGAGCGAGAGCACGATGCCGCTGCCGGTGGCCGTGCCGCGCTGCAGCTGGAAGCGGTCGATCGCGGCGTAGACGTCCTCGCGGCTGTGCGTCGGTGGCTGCACCACCGCCGCGGTGCCGGCGAACTGCACCACCGCCACGCGCACGCTGCGCGGCAGCTCGGCGACGAAGGCCTTGGCCGCTTCCTGCGAGGCCACCAGCCGGTTCGGCTGAACGTCGGCGGCGCGCATGCTCCCGGAGACGTCCATCGCCAGCACGATGGTCTCCTGCTGCGAGGGCAGGCTGATCACCGCGGTCGGCCGCGCCACCGCCAGCAGCAGCGCCGCCAGCGCCAGCAGCATCAGCGCTGGCGGCACGTGGCGGCGCCACGCGCTGCTGCGGCCCATCGCCTGTTTCACCAGCGCCAGGCTGGCATAACGCAGCGCCACCTTCTTGCGCCGGCGCATCAGCCAGACGTAGAGCAGCACGAGCAGCGGCAGGGCCACGAGCAGCCACAGCATCTCGGGCCAGATGAAGTTGAACGGCAGCTGGTTCTTCATCGCGAGACGGTCTTCAGTTCGGTCAGGTGCGCCGGCACGCCGCCGCCGGCGGCCAGGCGGCTGCGCTGGCGGCGCAGGTCGGCGAAGCGCAGGATGGCATCCAGCAGATCGTCGTCGGTGGCGAGCTCGAGGGTGTCGACGCCGGCACGTGCCAGGGTCTCGAGCAGGGCGGTCTCGCGCGCCTGCGCGGCGGCGGCGAAGCGGGCCCGGAAACCCGGGTCGTGGGTGTCGACGAGCAGCTGCTCGCCGGTCTCGGCATCGTGCATCGTGACCAGGCCGAGGTCGGGCAGCTCCATCTCGAGCGGGTCGTACAGGCGCACCGCGGTCACCTCGTGGCGGCGCGCCAGCTCGGCCAGCGCCTGCTCCCAGCCCGGCGGGCTGATGAAGTCCGACACCACGAACAGCGTGCTGCGCCGCCTGACGATGCGCTGCGCGGCCAGCAGCAGCTCGCGCAGCTGCGTCGCACCCGGGGCCGACTGCGCGGGACGCTGCGCCATGCGCTGCAGCAGGTGCAGCACGTGGGTGCGGCCGGCGCGTGCCGGGATCACGGTGTCGACCTCGGTGCCGTACAGCAACGCGCCGACGCGGTTGCCGTGGCGCGTCAGCAGCCGCGCCAGCACCGCGGTGAATTCGCGCGCGACGCCGCGCTTGGCGCGCGCGTCGGAGCCGAAGTCGATGCTGGCGCTCAGGTCCAGCAGGAACCAGGCCGCCATCTCGCGGTCTTCGGTGTACTGGCGCACATGCGGCACCTGCAGCCGCGCGGTGACGTTCCAGTCGATGTGGCGCACGTCGTCGCCGTGCTGGTATTCGCGCAGGTCGGCCAGGTCCAGGCCCGCACCACGCCACAGTGTGCGGTAGTCGCCCTGCAGCAGGCCGTCGAGCCGACGGATCACCGTCCACTCGAGCCGCCGCAGCAATGCGTCCGCACTGCCTTCGGCGGCGTCAGCCCTTGGCGGCGCCTGTTCCATGGGGGACGGCCAGCGGCTTGTCGGGCACGGGGATCTTCTTCATCACCTTGGCGATCACCTGGTCGGCGTTCAGGCCGTCGGCCAGCGCCTCGTAGCTGAGCACCAGGCGGTGGCGCAGCACGTCGCCCACCAGCCCGGTCATGTCCTCGGGCAGTGCGTAGTTGCGGCCGCGCATGAAGGCCAGCGCCCGGGCGCCTTCGATCAGCCCGATGGTGGCGCGCGGGCTGGCGCCGAAGGTGAGGTACTTGGCGAGGTCGGCGAGCTCGTACTTGTCGGGCCGGCGCGTTGCGCTGACCAGCTTGACGGCGTATTGCGCCAGCGACGGGTCGACGTAGACCTTGCGGCACTCCTGCTGCAGCTCGACCAGCTGGCCCATGCTGGCCACCGCCTGCACCGCCACCGGCACGCCGGTGACGCGCTGGGCGATCACGAACTCCTCCTCCTCGCTCGGGTAGTCGACCAGCACCTTCATCATGAAGCGGTCGACCTGCGCCTCCGGCAGCGGGTAGGTGCCCTCGGTCTCGATCGGGTTCTGCGTGGCCATCACGAGGAAGGGGTCGGGCACCTTGTGGGTGGTGCCGGCGATCGTGACCTGGCGCTCCTGCATCACCTCGAGCAGCGCGCTCTGCACCTTGGCCGGCGCGCGGTTGATCTCGTCGGCCAGCAGCAGGTGGGTGAACACCGGGCCGAGCGAGGTGTCGAACTCGCCGGTCTTGGGGCTGTAGATGCGCGTGCCGACCAGGTCGGCCGGCACCAGGTCGGGTGTGAACTGGATGCGCTTGAAGCTGCCGCGCAGGGTCTGCGCCAGGGTCTTGACCGTCAGCGTCTTGGCCAGGCCCGGCACGCCCTCGACCAGCAGGTGGCCGTTGGCCAGCAGCGCGACCATCACGCGCTCGAGGAAGTGATCCTGCCCGACGACGACGCGCTTGACCTCGTAGAGGATGCGCTCCATCAGCGTGGAGGCTTCGGCATTCGGGGGGGTGTCCATCGGGCTCCTTAGAACGGCGGCATGCCGGCGCCGGCGGCGGCGTTCTCGATCGGCACGGCGAAGCCGATGCCGACGAACACACGCTGCTTGGTCGGGTTGAGGATCGCGGTGACGATGCCGACCACCTCGCCCTCCATCGTGACCAGCGGCCCGCCGGAGTTGCCCGGGTTGGCCGCCGCATCGAACTGGATCAGGTTGGTCAGCAGCCGGTCGCCCTCGGGCGAACGGAACTCGCGCTTGAGCCCGGAGACGACGCCCTCGGAGGCCGAGGGCCCGACGCCGAACGGGAAACCCACCGCCATCACCCGGTCGCCCGGACGCAGGTCGGCGGTGCCGCGCATGGTGGCGGCCGCCAGGTCGTCCGGGATCTTGCGCGACTGCAGCACCGCCAGGTCGTGCTCGGGCATCACGCTGACCAGGCGGGCCTCGGCTTCGAGCCCGTCCATGAAGGTCACCTTGACCTGCTCGGCGCCGAGCACCACGTGCAGGTTGGTCAGGATGGTGCCGTTGTCGATGATCACGACGCCGGTGCCGACGCCGCGCTCCTTCATCTCCGGCTCCTTGGCACGCGCCGCCTCCTTGCGCTGGCCGGCTTCGGGGCGGGCTGGGGTCTCCGTGCCCTCGCGGGCCGCCTTGGCGTGATCGGGTGTGTCGTCCTCGTCCTTGGCGTAGCCGACCACCCGCACGACCGAGGGGATCACCTTCTCGTAGGCACGCGCGGCGGCGGAATCGAGCGGCTTCTCGGCGATCGACTTGCGCATCAGGTGGTCGATCTGCTCGATCGTCAGTGCCGGCTTGCCCGACGGGCCGGCGCGCCAGGCCCAGGCCAGCGCCAGCACCAGCAGCAGGCCGAGCCACCAGAGCCGCCGCTCGTGGCGCCGCCAGGCCTGCAGGGCGCGCTGCCGGCGACCGGGCGCGGCGGGGGCGGCGGGGGCTGCCGGTTCCGCGGACGTGGCGGCCACGGCGGGCACGGCGGGCACGGCCGGGCCCGGGCCGGGGCGGCGCGAGCGGCTGTAAAGCGGTGCCTTCTTCATTCACGGCTCCGGGATGCGCGCCTAAGTTAGCACGGCGCGCGAGACCTGTCACAACCGAGGCATCATCCGTGCCATGTGGATCGACACCCATTGCCATCTCGATGCGCCAGAGTTCACGCCCGACCGCGATGCGGTGGTCGCGCGCGCCCGGCAGGCGGGGGTGGCCCGGATGGTGCTCCCGGCGGTCGAGCCGGACAACTTCGCCGCGGTGCGCGAGCTGGCGCACGTGCATGGTTTCGCCTATGCGCTGGGCATCCACCCGCTGTACGTGGTTCGGGCCGGGGCGGACGGCCTGGCGAAGCTGGAAGCCGAGCTCGAGGCGCGGCGCGGCGACCCGCGACTGGTGGCGGTGGGCGAGATCGGCCTGGATCACTTCGTCCCGGATCCGGACCATGCGCTGCAACAGCGCCTGTACGTGGAACAGCTGCGCCTGGCGCGGCGTTTCGAGCTGCCGGTGATCCTGCACGTGCGGCGCTCGGCCGATGCGCTGCTGCGCGAGCTGCGCCGGCTGCCGGTGGCCGGCGGCATCGCCCATGCGTTCAACGGCAGCCGGCAGCAGGCCGAAGCCTTCGTCGCGCTCGGCCTGAAGCTCGGCTTCGGCGGCGCGCTGACCTTCGAGCGCGCACTGCAGATCCGCGCCCATGCCGCCGAGCTGCCGCTGGCGGCCATCGTGCTCGAGACCGACGCCCCCGACATCCCGCCGCACTGGCTCTACCGCACCGCGGCGCAGCGCGCTGCGGGTGAACGCTCGCGCAACGAACCGGCCGAGCTGCCGCGCATCGCCGCCGCGCTGGCCGCGCTGCGCGGCATGACGCTCGCCGAGCTGGCCGAGGCAACCGGCGCCAACGCCCGCGCCGCCCTGCCCGGCCTCGCCCATGCCTGAGACGCTCCAGGGCCTGGCGCCGGTGATCGGGCGGAACACCCGGCTGGTCGTGCTCGGCAGCTTTCCGAGCGTGGCCTCGCTCGCGGCCGGCGAGTACTACGCCCACCCGCGCAACCAGTTCTGGCCCCTCCTGTCGGCGCTGTGGGGCATCGACCTGCGTGCGTTGCCCTACCCGCAGCGCCTGGCCGAGGTGAAGCGGCGCGGCCTGGGCATCTGGGACGTGTACGCCCGCTGCCGGCGCGCGGGCAGCCTGGACAGCGCGATCGAGGACGCCGAGCACAACGACCTCGCCAGCCTGCGCCGGCGCGCCCCCGGCCTGCAGGCCATCGCCCACAACGGCGGCGAGTCGGCGCGCGCGATGGCGCTCACGCGCACGCTCGGCGTGCCGGTGCTGCGCCTGCCCTCCAGCAGCCCGGCCAACGCGAGCTGGAGCTTCGAGCGCAAGCTCGCGGCCTGGCGGGCGGCCTTCGTCTCCTGCGGCCTGGCATGACGAAGGCTCCCGTGTTGTCGCCTGCCACCGTCTCGGAACACGACGGCGTGCGCTACCTGCACCTGGGAACGCCCTGGGTGCAGGGGGCGATGCGGCTGCGCACGCCGGCGAAGATCGAGCTCGAGTACGTGCAGCGCATGATGGTCTGGACGCTGCTGCGCCCGCCGGCCGAACTGACCCGCGGCCATGCGGTGCAGCTGGGCCTCGGGGCCGGCGCCATCACGCGCTTCTGCCATGGGGCCATGAAGATGCGCTGCACGGCCGTCGAGCTGAACCCGGAGGTGATCGCCGCCTGCCGCGCCTTCTTCCGGCTGCCCGACGACGGCCCGCGCCTGGCGGTCGTGCAGCAGGACGCGCAGCACTGGCTCGATGTGGCCGAGACCGGCTCGGTGGACGTGCTGTGCGTGGACCTCTACGACCACGAGGCCGCCGGCCCGGTGCTCGACAGCGAGGCGTTCTACCGCGCCTGCGCACGCGTGCTGACCGACACCGGCGTGATGACGGTGAACCTGTTCGGCCGCGATGCGCGCTTCGAGCGCAGCCTGCAGCGCATCGCGGCGGCCTTCGCGGCCGGCACGGTGTTCGCGCTGCGGCCCACGCGCGAGGGCAACACCATCGTGGCGGCGCTGCGCCGCGGCGCGTTGCCCGAACGTGACGAACTGCAGGCCCGGGCGCAACAGATCGACACGCGGCTCGGGTTGCCGGCGCGAAAATGGCTGCGCATGATCCGCGCGCTCCCGGCCGACCCGCGATGAAACCCACCGACCTCCCGCTCGAGACCCCGCACACCGGAGCGCTGGACTGGCGCACGCTGGTCAAGTGGGCACGCCGCGACGGCCTGATCAGCGAGGCCGACGCGCGCGACACCGAGAAGCGCTTCCACGGCGCCGACAGCCGGCTGCACCCGCTGGTGCGCATTGCCGGGCTGGGCCTGGCGAAGGCGAGCGATCCCGGCCGCGGCAAGGTGCTCGACGTCGAGGCCTGGAGCGAATGGCTGGCCGGTCGCGTCGGGCTGCCCTACCTGCGCATCGACCCGCTGAAGGTCGACGTCGGCCGCGTCGCCGAGGTGATGTCGATCAGCTATGCCGAGCGGCGCCGCGCGCTGCCGCTGACCGTGGGCATCCGCGACGTGACCATCGCCACCTGCGAGCCCTGCGACATCGCCTGGGTGCCGGAGATCGAGGTGCATGTCGGCAAGCCGATCAAGCTGGTCGTCGTCAGCCCGCCGGAACTGCAGAAGTACACCACCGAGTTCTACTCGCTCTCGCGCTCGGTGCGCGCGGCCATCAAGACCGGCGAGACCAGCACGCTGGCGAGTTTCGAGCAGCTCGTCGAACTCGGCCGCAGCAACCGCCAGCTCGATGCCAACGACCAGGGCGTGGTGCAGGTGGTCGACTGGCTGTGGCAGTACGCCTTCGACCAGCGCGCCAGCGACATCCACCTCGAGCCGCGCCGCGAGCGCTCGGTGATCCGCTTCCGCATCGACGGCGTGATGCACAACGTCTACCAGGTGCCGCCGGGGGTGATGAACGCGATGATCGCGCGCGTCAAGCTGCTCGGCCGCATGGACGTGGTCGAACGCCGCCGCCCGCTGGACGGCCGCATCAAGACGCGCAACCCGGCCGGCGAGGAGGTCGAGATGCGCCTGTCCACCATCCCCACCGCCTTCGGCGAGAAGATGGTGATGCGCATCTTCGACCCCGACACCACGGTCAAGCCGCTCGAGGCGCTGGGCTTCGGCAACCACGACGGCAAGCGCTGGGAGGATCTCGTCGCGCGGCCGCACGGCATCATCCTCGTCACCGGACCCACCGGCTCGGGCAAGACGACCACGCTGTACTCCACGCTGCGGCGCCTGGCCACCGACGAGGTGAACGTCTGCACCATCGAGGACCCGATCGAGATGATCCAGCCCTCGCTGAACCAGACGCAGGTGCAGCACAACATCGACCTCGGCTTCGCCGAGGGCCTGCGCGCGCTGATGCGGCAGGACCCGGACATCATCATGGTCGGCGAGATCCGCGACCTCGAGACCGCCGAGATGGCGATCCAGGCGGCTCTGACCGGCCACCTCGTCTTCAGCACGCTGCACACCAACGACTCGGTCTCCGCGATCACGCGGCTCGAGGACCTGGGCGTGCCGCCCTACCTGATCAGCGCCACGGTGATCGGCGTGCTCGCGCAGCGCCTCGTGCGCACGCTGTGCACGGCCTGCAAGCAGCCCGACGATGCGCTCACGCGCGACGCGCTGCAGGAGTTCGTCAAGCCCTGGCGCCTGTCCGGCGGCGTGCGGCCGTACAAGCCGGTGGGCTGCCTCGAGTGCCGCATGACGGGCTACCGCGGCCGCGCCGGCCTGTACGAGCTGATGACCATCGGCGATGCGGCACGCGACTGCATCTCGCCGGTCACCGACATGCCCAAGCTGCGCCGCCAGTCGCTGCACGATGGCCTGCGCCCGCTGCGCGTGGCCGGGGCGATGAAGGTGGCCGAGGGCCTCACCACGCTCGACGAGGTGCTGGCCTGCACGCCGAAGTGGGAATGAGTCGACGCTCGCGCTGAGCGGGCCGAGCACCGGGCCGCTCGCAAGCCGGCCCGCCGTCCCCGCGAGAGTGACCATTCGCGCTACGTGTAAACCACACGGGGCAGGGGGGGTGGGCTGCCTAGAATCCCCGGCAACAAAGTCATCGCCGGAGGAGACACCCCGTGAAGATCAAGAGCCAGCGCGACTTCTGGTCGGGTCTGATGTTCATCGCGATCGGCCTGGGCTTTGCCTGGGGCGCGACCAGCTACAGCTTCGGGCAGTCCGCGCGCCCGGGCCCGGGCTACTTCCCCTTTGGCCTCGGCATCCTGATGGCCGTGCTCGGCGGCATGGTGCTGTTCAAGGCGCTGACGATCGAGACCGGCGACGGTGAACCGGTCGGCCGTTTCGCGTGGCGGCCGCTGCTGATCATCGTCGGCTCGGTCGTGCTGTTCGGCCTGCTGCTGCCGCGCCTGGGCATGCTCATCGCCCTGCCGCTGCTGGTCGTCACCTCGGCGCTGGCCGGCGACGAGTTCCACTGGGGCGAGGCGCTGCTCAACGCGGCGATCATCACGGTGTTCAGCTGGCTCGTCTTCAGCTACGGGCTGAACCTGACGATCCCGCTCAAGCCGTGGTTCATGGCCTGAGGAGCGCATCATGGAACTGCTGCAGAACCTGACGCTCGGCTTCAGCGTCGCCTTCACCCTCCAGAACCTGCTGTACGCCTTCGGCGGCGCGCTGCTGGGCACGCTGATCGGCGTGCTGCCGGGCCTCGGCCCGGTGGCCACGATCGCGATGCTGCTGCCCTCGATCTACGCGCTCGATGCGACGCCGGCGCTGATCATGCTGGCCGGCATCTACTACGGCGCGCAGTACGGCGGCTCGACCACCGCGATCCTGATCAACGTGCCCGGCGAGGCCTCCTCGGTGGTCACCGCGATCGAGGGCTACCAGATGGCGCGCCAGGGCCGCGCCGGTCCGGCGCTCGCGGCCGCCGGCCTGGGCTCGTTCTTCGCCGGCTGCGTGGGCACCATCGTCATCGCGGCCTTCGCGCCGCCGCTCACCGAGCTGGCCTTCAAGTTCGGCCCGGCCGAGTACTTCTCGCTGATGGTGCTGGGCCTGATCGGCGCCGTCGTGCTGGCCTCGGGCTCGCTGGTCAAGGCGATCTCGATGATCCTGCTGGGCCTGCTGCTCGGCCAGATCAACACCGACGTGATCTCGGGCACCCCGCGCTACAGCTTCGACATCCCGGAGCTGACCGACGGCATCGGCTTCGTCACCATCGCGATGGGCGTGTTCGGCTTCGGCGAGATCATCGCCAACCTGGGCCGGCCGGCCGAGCACCGCGAGGTGTTCACCAAGGACGTCAAGGGCCTGTGGCCCACGCGCCAGGACTTCAACGACGCCTGGCCGGCCGTGCTGCGCGGCACCGCGCTGGGCTCCATCCTCGGCGTCCTGCCCGGCGGCGGCGCGCTGCTCGCCTCGTTCGCGGCCTACACGGTCGAGAAGAAGGTCGCCAAGGACGCGAGCCGCTTCGGCAAGGGCGACATCCGCGGCATCGCCGGCCCCGAGTCGGCCAACAACGCCGGCGCGCAGACCTCGTTCATCCCGATGCTCACGCTCGGCATCCCGCCCAACGCGGTGATGGCGCTGATGGTCGGCGCGATGACGATCAAGGGCATCCAGCCCGGCCCGCAGGTGATGACCAGCAACCCGCAGCTGTTCTGGGGCCTGATCGCCTCGATGTGGATCGGCAACCTGATGCTGGTGATCCTGAACCTGCCGCTGATCGGCATCTGGATCAAGCTGCTGACGGTGCCCTACCGCTTCCTGTTCCCGGCCATCATGGCCTTCTGCGGCATCGGCCTGTACACGCTGAACAACAACAACTTCGACGTGTTCATGGCGGCCGGCTTCGCCGTGGTGGGCTACATCTTCTACAAGCTGCACTGCGAGCCGGCGCCGCTGCTGCTGGGCTTCATCCTCGGGCCGATGATGGAGGAGAACCTGCGCCGCGCGCTGCTGCTGTCGCGCGGCGACTGGAGCACCTTCATGACCCGGCCGCTGTCCGCCGGGCTGCTGGTCGCCTCTGCGCTGATGGTCATCGTCGTGATGCTGCCGACCATCAAGAGCAAACGCGCCGAGGCCTTCAAGGAAGAGGACTGAGGCCCGCGCGCCCCGAGACGAACCCCGCCCCGGCGGGGTTCGTCGTTTCCGGCCTTATGCTCGCCCTGCGATGAGTTCCGCCGCGCCGACCTCGTCCCTGGCCCCGCTGAAGGGCCCGGTGTTCCGCATGCTGTGGCTGGCCTGGCTGGCCGCCAACATCACCATGTGGATGAACGATGTCGCGGCGGCCTGGCTGATGACCTCGCTGACCGACAGCGCGGTCATGGTCGCGCTGGTGCAGGCGGCCTCGACGCTGCCGGTGTTCGTGCTCGGCCTGCCCAGCGGCGCGCTGGCCGACATCGTCGACCGGCGCAAGTACTTCGCCGTCACGCAGCTGTGGGTGGCCAGTGTCGCCGTCGTGCTGTGCCTGCTGTCGATCGCCGATGCGCTGACGGCGCCCATGCTGCTTGCGCTGACGTTTGCCAACGGCATCGGCATGGCGATGCGCTGGCCGGTGTTCGCGGCCATCGTGCCCGAGGTCGTGCCGCGCCCCGAGCTGCCGGCCGCGCTGGCGCTCAACGGCATCGCGATGAACATGTCGCGTGTCATCGGCCCGGTGGTTGCCGGCGCGCTGCTGGCCGGCGCGGGCAGCGAGTTCGTGTTCGCGCTGAACGCGGCCTTGTCGATCGTCGCCTTCGTGCTGATCCTGCGCTGGAAGTCGCAGCGCCGCGCCAGTGCGCTGCCCGGCGAGCGCTTCGTCGGCGCGATGCGCGTCGGCCTGCAGCACGTGATGCAGTCGCCGCGCATGCGCGTGGTGCTGGTGCGCATCTTCCTGTTCTTCCTGCAGTCGACCTCGCTGACCGCGCTGCTGCCGCTCGTGGCGCGCGGCCTGAAGGGCGGCGCGGGCACCTTCACGCTGCTGCTGGCCGCGATGGGCGCGGGCGCCGTGGCCACCGCGCTGTACCTGCCGCGGCTGCGCCAGGACATCGGGCGCGACCAGTTCGTGCGCTGGGGCACGGTGACGCATGCGGCGGCATCGATCACCGCCGCGCTCTCGCCCAGCGTGTGGCTGACGGTGCCGGCGATGATGGTGGCGGGCATGGCCTGGATCGCCACCGCCAACTCGCTCACGCTGGCGGCGCAGATGGCGCTGCCGAACTGGGTGCGCGCGCGCGGCATGTCGGTCTACCAGATGGCGCTGATGGGCGGCAGCGCTGCCGGTGCGGCGCTGTGGGGGCAGGTCGCCGGCCTGACCAGCGTGCCGACCTCGATCGTCTGCGCCGCGGTCGCCGGCACGCTGGTGCTGCTGTTCACGCGCCGGATGAGCATCGGCGGCGGCGTGGACGAGGACTTCAGCCCGGCCCGGCCGGCCAGCCAGGTGCCCGAGCCGGCCGTCGAGCCCCACCCCGACGACGGTCCGGTGATGGTGACGGTCGAGTACCTGATCGACCCGACGCGCGCCGCCGACTTCCACGCCGTGATGCAGGAGACACGCCGGGCGCGCCTGCGCCAGGGGGTGCTCTCCTGGGGCCTGTTCCGCGACGCCGCGGTGCCCGGGCGCTACATCGAGTACTTCCTCGACGAAAGCTGGGTCGAGCACCTGCGCCGGCTCGAGCGTTTCACCGCCGCCGACGTCGGCCTGCGCGACCGGCGCCTCGGGTTTCACCTCGGCGACGCGCCGCCGCGCGTGCAGCGCTACCTCGGCGAGGTGACGGAATAATCCGGGCTCCCGGGAGGAACCCCATGCAGTCCGTCCACCCGCAGCGCGACGCGCTGCACCACGAAGTCCACGCGCGGCCGTACGAGCGCCTGAGTGCGCCGCTGCTGCTGTCGCATGTCGCGCACGTGGGCGGCGAGGCCGGCGCGCCGCGCGAACACCTGGCCGCGCTGCTGCGCACACGCCAGCTGCCCGTACCCGAGCCGGGCGCGAGCCACCTGAGCACGGACCTCGGCGGCCTGCGCCTGCGCTGGGAGAAACACGGCGAGTTCCACACCTGCACCTTCTGGAAGCAGCTTCCCGGCGTGCCGGAGGATTTCTCCCACGGCCCGCTGGCCGAGGTGCCGCGCGAGTGGCTGCTGGCGATCCCGGGCCAGTGGATGGTCGGCCTGCACGTGCTGGTGAAGCCGGCGATCACGCCGCGCGACCAGGTGCCGCCGCTGGTGCGGCAGACGCTCAACGACGACAGCCTGGTCGGCGCGCGCGTGATGGACGGCTCGGCCGACATCTACACCGACTTCCGGCTCGACGGCGAGGGCTTCGCGCGCTGGATCGTCGTGGCCGGCGACATGACGCCGCGCCGCCTCGGCCGGCTGGTGCAGCGCCTGCTGGAGATCGAGACCTACCGCATGATGGCGCTGCTCGGCCTGCCGGTGGCGCGCGAGGTCGGCGCCGCGCTGGTCGGCGCCGAGCGCGACCTGGCCGACGTGGCCGAGCGCATCCGCAGCGCGCGCCCCGAGGACGAGCCCGAGCTGCTGCGCCGGCTGACGCAGCTGGCCGCCGAGGTGGAGGGCCTGTACGCCCGCACGCACGCGCGCTTTTCCGCCAGCAGCGCCTACTTCGAGCTGGTGCAGCGGCGCATCGACGAGCTGCGCGAGCAGCGCGTGCACAACCTGCAGACGGTGCAGGAGTTCATGGACCGCCGCCTGCTGCCGGCGATGCAGACCTGCGCCTGGGCGGCGCGGCGCCAGCAGGCCCTGTCCGAGCGCATCTCGCGCGTCTCGAACCTGCTGCGCACGCGTGTGGAGATCGAGCAGCAGCAGAGCAGCCGGGCGCTGCTGGATGCGATGAACCGGCGCCAGAAGGCCCAGCTGATGCTGCAGAGCGCGGTCGAGGGCCTGTCGGTGGCGGCCGTCACCTACTATGGCGCGGGGCTCGTCGGCTACCTCGCCAAGGGCGGCAAGTCGGCGGGGCTGAACGTCTCGCCCGACGTGGCCGTCGCCATCGCCATTCCGATCATCGCGCTGGGCGTGTGGCTCGGCGTGCGCCGCCTGCACCACGTGGCCCAGCGCGCCGCATACCGTGACTCCGGGAGCTTCAAGTGAGCCGCACCTCGTTCGACTGGACCACCGGCTACCCCAGCCGGCGCCTGCCCGTGTTCGGGCGCAACATCGTCTCGACCTCGCACCCGCTGGCCGCGCAGGCCGGCCTGCGCATGCTGGCGCAGGGCGGCAATGCGATCGACGCCGCGATCGCCGCGGCTGCCGCGATGACCATCGTCGAGCCCTGCAGCAACGGCCTGGGCTCGGACGCCTTCGCGATCGTCTGGGACGGCAGCACGCTGCACGGCCTGAACGCCAGCGGCTGCGCGCCGGCCGCCTGGACGCCCGAGTACTTCCGCGCCAGGCACGGCGCCGACGCGAAGGCGCCGCCCAAGCGCGGCTGGGACAGCGTCACCGTGCCGGGCGCGGTGTCGGCCTGGGCGGCGCTGTCGGCGAAGTTCGGGAAGCTGCCGTTCGAGGAACTGCTGCAGCCGGCCATCGACATCGCCGAACGTGGTTATGCGGTGCCGGTGGTCGTGCAGCAGAAGTGGGGCTGGGCGGCCGAGCTGCCCGAGCTGACCACGCAGCCCGGCTTTGCCGAGGTGTTCCTGCCGCACGGCCGCGCGCCGCAGGTCGGCGAGCTGTTCCGCCTGCCCGGCGCGGCGCGCACGCTGCGGCTGATCGCGCAGACACGCGGCGAGGCCTTCTACCGCGGCGAGATCGCCGCCGCGGCCGAGGCGCATGCACGCGCCCACGGCGGCGCGATGCGGGCGAGCGACTTCGCGGCCTACGCGCCGCGCTGGGTCGAGCCGATCGCGCAGGATTACCTCGGCCACCGCCTGCACGAGATCCCGCCCAACGGGCAAGGCATCGCGGCGCTGATCGCGCTGGGCATCCTGAAGCAGTTCGACCTGCAGGGCCTCGCCCCCGATTCCACCGCCGCGCAGCACCTGCAGATCGAGGCGATGAAGCTGGCGTTCGCCGACGTCTACCGCTACGTCGCCGAACCCGCGAGCATGGAGGTCACGCCGGCGCAGATGCTCGATGCCGGCTACCTCGCGCAGCGCGCGACGCTGATCGACCCGAAGCGCGCGCAGGACTTCGGCGCGGGCAACCCGGTCAAGGGCGGCACCATCTACCTCACCGCGGCCGACGAGCGCGGCATGATGGTCTCGTTCATCCAGAGCAACTACATGGGCTTCGGATCCGGCGTGGTGGTGCCCGAGTACGGCCTGTCGCTGCAGAACCGCGGCCACGGCTTCACGCTCGATGCGAAGAGCCCCAACCTCGTCGCGCCGGGCAAGCGGCCGTTCCACACCATCATCCCGGCCTTCCTCACGAAGGACGGTGCGCCGCAGATGAGCTTCGGCGTGATGGGCGGCAACATGCAGCCGCAGGGCCACCTGCAGACGCTGGTGCGCATGCTGGCCTTCGGTCAGCAGCCGCAGGCCGCTTGCGACGCGCCGCGCTGGCGCTTCAACCAGGGCCGCTCGATCAACGTCGAGCCCGAGATGCCCGCGGCCACGGTGCAGGGCCTGCGCGACCTGGGCCACCAGGTCGAGAACTTCCAGGACAGCTACCAGGACTTCGGCGCCGGCCAGTTCATCTGGCGCCTGGGCGATCCGGCGGTGGAAGGCTACGTCGCCGCCAGCGACCCGCGGCGCGACGGGCTGGCCGCGGCGTTCTGAGCGGCGCACCGCGTGCGCCTGCTGCACCCGCCGATCCCGCCCTGGCTAGTGCCCGGGCCGGAGGGCTGCCGCGTCGTGCTGCTGACGCGCGGCGTGGTGCCCGACGCGGTGTTCCTGCGCAGCCTGCCGGACAACGAGGAGGCCTTGCTGCCCATGCAGGCGGCCGGGCACCAGGGGGCGTGGCAGGCCTACGAGGTGCTGCTGCCGTGGGACGGCGGCAACCCGGCCACGCGTTATGCGTTCAAGCTGCTGGCCGGCGGTGCGCAGCACTGGCTGGCCGCCGACGGAGCGCATCCGCATTGCCCGCCCGAGGCGCTGCATTTCCGCGTGCACCCCGAGGCGCCGCCGGCCTGGGTGCGCGAGCAGGTGTTCTACCAGGTGTTCCCGGACCGCTTCGCCCGGGCTGCCGCCACGCCGCACGAGCCGGCCTGGGGCGCGCCGCTGCCACCGGCGCAGCTGCAGCAGGCCTGCTACGGCGGCGACCTCGACGGACTGATCGCCCGGCTCGACCACGTGCAGCACGCGGTGGGCGCCACCGCGCTCTACCTGAACCCGGTGTTCAGTGCCGGCAGCAACCACCGCTACGACACCGAGGACTACGACCACGTCGATCCGCGGCTCGGCGGCGACGCCGCGCTGGTGCGGCTGCGCGAGGCGCTCAGCGCGCGCGGCATGCGTCTGGTGCTCGATGCGGTGCTCAACCACACCGGTGCGCGCCACCCCTGGCGCCAGGCGCGGCCGCACTGGTATGCACGCGACGCGCAGGGCGCGGTGCTGGGCTGGAAGGGCCACGCCGCGCTGCCGGTGCTGGACTTCGCCGAGCCGGCCCTGCGCGCGGCGGTCTATGAGGGGCCCGACGCGATCGTGCGGCGCTGGCTGCGGCCGCCGTACGCGATCGACGGCTGGCGGCTCGACGTGATCCACATGCTCGGCGAGGGGCCGGGCGCCCGGCACAACGAGGTTCACGTGCGCGGCATCCGGCGCGCGATCAAGCAGGAGAACCCGCAGGCCTACGTGCTCGGCGAGCACTTCTTCGAGGCCACGCGCTGGCTGCAGGGCGACCAGGAAGACGGCGTGATGAACTACCACGGCTTCGCGCAGCCGCTGTGGGCCTGGCTGGCCGGCGTGGACGTGGCGGGCCACCCGATTGCGCTCGATGCGGCCGGCTTCGACGCCTGGATGGCCGGCGCACGCGCCGCCACGCCGTATGCGCAGCAGCTCGCGCAGCTCAACCTGCTCGGCAGCCACGACACGCCGCGCCTGCTGACGCGCCTGCATGGCGACCTCGAGCTGATGCGCCTGGCCTTCACGCTGCTCTTCACGCTGCCGGGCGTGCCCTGCCTGTACTACGGCGACGAGGTCGGCATGCAGGGCGGCGCCGACCCCGACTGCCGCCGCTGCATGGACTGGAGCGGGCAGGGCTGGCAGCACGGCCTGCTCGACCATGTGCGCACGCTGGCAGCCCGGCGCCGCGCCCGGCGCGAATGGCGCGAGGGCGCGATGCAGACACTCGCCAGCGGCGCCGACTGGCTGGTGTTCGCCCGCTACACCGACCGCGCCGCGACCCTGGTGGGCGTGAACCGGGGCGCGGCGTCCGAGATGGAGGTGGCGCTGGAGGGCCTGCCGCTGGCGCTTCCCGGCTGGGGCGCCACGCTGCGGCTGCAACTGCCGGCGCGCGGCGGCGTGGTGCTGTGCGGCGAGGCGGCGGAGGCCGGGTGACCGGCACCTCGCCTCACACCCGCGCCGTCTTCCAGCGCCCGCGGCTGAACAGCCACAGCGTGAACAGGCCCACCGCCGTCTCGGAGACGAACACGCCCCAGAACACGCCCGAGTGCGCCCAGCCCATCGGCAGCGCGAGCACCCAGGACAGCGGGATCTGGATCAGCCAGAAGAACACCAGGTTGATCCAGGTCGGCGTCAGCGTGTCGCCGGCGCCGTTGAAAGCCTGCACCGACACCATCCACCAGCCGTAGACGAAGTACGAGTACGCGAGGATGGACAGCCACTCGCCGCCGATGGCGATGACCGCCGCGTCGTCGGTGAACAGCCCGACGATCGGGTCGTGCCAGACGAAGAACCCCACCGACACGGCCAGCGTGAAGGCCATGTTCATCCAGCCGATGCGCCACACGGCTGCCTCGGCACGCCCGGGCTCGCCGGCGCCGAGGTTCTGGCCGACCAGCGTCGCCGCGGCGTTGGACATGCCCCAGGCCGGCATCAGCGTGAACATCATGATGCGCATCGCGATCGTGGCGCCGGCCACCGCCTCGGTCGAGACGCTGGCGAGGATGCGCATCAGGAAGATCCAGGCCGTCATGCCGATGATCATCTGGCCGATGCCGCCCAGCGAGGTGCGTGCGATGTTCAGCAGCGTCGCGCCGTCCCAGCGCAGGCTGGCCCGGGCGATGCGCAGGTGCTCGCTGCCGCGTGCCAGGATCCACAGCTGCATCAGCACGCCGGCCCCGCGGCCGAGGTTGGTGGCGATCGCCGCGCCTTCGACGCCCAGGGCCGGCACCGGCCCGAACCCGAAGATCAGGATCGGGTCGAGCACGATGTTCAGCGCGTTGGCGACCCACAGCACGCGCATGGCCGCCGCCGCGTCGCCGGCGCCGCGAAAGACCGCGTTGATGACGAACAGCAGCAGGATGACGGTGTTGCCGCCGAGCATCCACTGCATGTAGCGGTAGCCCTGCTCGACCACCCAGGCGTCGCCGCCCATCAGCCGCAGCAGGTCCTGCGCCCACACGATGCCGGCCGCCGCGAAGGGCAGCGACACCAGCACCGCGAGCGCGATCGCCTGCACCGCCGACAGCGCCGCTTCCTCGCCGCGCCGCTCGCCGATGCGCCGCGCGACGACGGCGGTGACCGCCATGGCCAGGCCCATCGCCACCGAGTACAGCAGGAAGAGGTAGGTTTCCGTCAGGCCGACGGTGGCCACCGCCGATGCACCGAGCTGCGCGACGAAGAAGATGTCGACGACGGCGAAGGTCGATTCGAGCACCAGCTCCATCAGCATCGGCACGGCCAGCAGCAGCACGGCGCGATTCAGCGGTATGCGCGTGTAGTCGGCGCCGGTGCCGCGCAGCGCGGCGCGCAGGTCGGCCCACAGCGACGGGGCCGGCGCGGAGCTGGTCTCGGCGGGGTTCGACGTCTCAGCCACGGACCGCCGCTTCGATCGTGGCCACGTCGATCTTGCGCATGTCCATCATCGCCTCGAACGCGCGCCGGGCACGGTCGCCGCCCGCGGCCATGGCCTCGGTCAGCACGCGCGGCGTGATCTGCCACGAGATGCCCCACCGGTCCTTGCACCAGCCGCAGGCGCTCTCCTGCCCGCCGTTGTCGACGATCGCGTTCCAGTAGCGATCGGTCTGCGCCTGGTCGTCGGTGGCCACCTGGAACGAGAAGGCCTCGTTCGGCCTGATCGCGGGGCCGCCGTTCAGGCCGATGCAGGGCAGCCCGAGCACGGTGAAGTGGACGACCAGCACGTCGCCCGCCTTGCCGGAGGGGTAGTCCGACGGCGCGCGATGCACGGCGCCGACACGGCTGTCGGGGAAGGTCTGGGCATAGAAGCGGGCGGCCTCCTCGGCCGACCGGTCGTACCAGAGGCACAGGGTCACGTCGTTCATGTCGGGGTCCCTTTCGCAGAACGGTTGGGCGACGCGGTCGCAGCACGGGCTGCTCCACAGACCGGCGACGAACGAGCCGACCGCGTTTCGACAGCGCCGTGCAGCGGCATGCCGGCCCTCGGCTCGGTCACACCGTCGTGGCCGCCAGCGCCATCGCCTCGCCCATCCGGATCACCTTGCCCGCCGTCCACGCCGGCACGAAGCGCAGCGTGTCCCTGGGGAACAGCAGCACCACCGTCGAGCCGAGCAGGAAGCGGCCCATCTCCTCGCCGCGCTTCAGGCTCACCTGGCCGGGCGCATAGGCCCATTCGCGCAGCGTGCCGGGGCGCGGCGGGTTGACCACGCCGTGCCACACCGTGGCCATGCTGCCGACGATGGTGGCCCCCACCAGCACCAGCACGAAGGGCCCGTGCGGCGAGTCGAACACGCACACCACGCGCTCGTTGCGCGCGAACAGGCCCGGCACGCCGCGCGCGGTGGTCGGGTTCACCGAGAACAGCGCGCCCGGCACGTGGACCATGCGTGTCAGCGCGCCGTCGCAGGGCATGTGGATACGGTGGTAGTCGCGCGGGCTGAGGTAGAGCGTGGCGAAGGCGCCGTCGTCGAAGCGCGCGGCAAGTGCCGCGTCGCCGCCCACCAGCGCAGTGGTGCTGTAGTCGTGCCCCTTGGCCTGCAGGATGCGGTCGCGCGTGATCGGGCCGCACTGGCTGATCGCACCGTCCACCGGGCACACCCAGGGCGTGTCGGCGAGCGGCCGCGCGCCGGGCTTCAGCGCCCGGGTGAAGAATTCGTTGAAGCTCGGGTAATGCGTGATGTCCGGGTCGGCCGCCTCGGTCATGTCCACGCCGTAGCGGGCCACGAAGCGGCGGATCGCGCCGGTCGTCCAGCCGCCCGCCTGGGCCCGCGCCGCGCGGCCCGCCAGGCGCGTCAGCGTGGCCTTGGGCAGCAGGTACTGGGGCAGCACGGCAAGGCGGTCGGACATGGCGCGGGCGGGGCGGTCGGGGCAGGGCGGCGCATTGTAGGAGGCCCCCGCCGCGCGTCGGCGCTCTCGCGGCCTGTCAGGCCGGCTCGACCACGAAGCGCTGCCAGTCCACGTAGGGTGCCGCCGCCAGCTCGGCGCGCAAGGCCTGCCAGTCGGCCCCCTCGTCCGCCAGCCCGGCGAGCATCTCGCGCGGCACCTCGAGCTGCTCGACCCGCGCACCGTCCGCGGCCTGCAGCCAGGCCAGCCGCAGCAGCTGCGCGCCGGCGTCCACCAGGCGCAGCTCGACCGTGTCGGACAGCGGCAGGTCGCCGAGCTGGCGCAGCAGCGCGAGCTTGAGCAGCTCCAGCACCACGTCGTCGATGCCGTGCGCCGCGCACAGCAGCTTCTCGCGCAGCGCCGGCCAGCCGAAGGTGACCCGCACCGTGAGGCGCGCGCCGATCGCCCGCGCCGCCGCATCGGCATCCGCGCCGAAGGCCTCGGCGTGGATCGCGCGGGCCTGGGCCTCGAAGCGCTGCCACTGGGGCAGGTCGCCGGCCGGCCGCACCAGCATCCACTGGCCGCGCTCGACGTCGAGGTAGGTGAAGGCCGGGTCGATGCGGAACTCGCTGCGGCAGGCGCTGCAGCGTGTGCGCTGGAAGCGGTCTTCCAGGATGTCGCGGCGCAGGTCGGGCCGGCGCACGCCGTTGACGCTGTCGCAGGCGTCGATGCGGATCGCGCTGCCGCAGGCCGGGCAGTCGCAGGCGACGGGCTTGAAGACGGACATGCGGCCTCCGGGGTGGCCGCTCAGGCGGCGCGGCGCGGGTAGTGCACGGCCAGCCACTTGGCGTCCGGATGGCTGTCCGGCAGCGCCTTCATCTGGTAGGCCGCGTACAGCTCGGCGAACCATTCGGCCGGCGCCTTGAACTGGTACTGGCTGACGCCCTTGCTGCGCGCCGCCACGCGGTAGCTGCGCCAGCTGCCGTCGACGCGGCCGTAGAAGCGCCCGCCGATCACGTAGCCGTCGGGCTTCTCGGCATAACGCTTCCACAGGTTCTC
This sequence comes from Piscinibacter defluvii, assembly GCF_004011805.1. Lineage (GTDB taxonomy): Bacteria > Pseudomonadota > Gammaproteobacteria > Burkholderiales > Burkholderiaceae_C > Piscinibacter > Piscinibacter defluvii. Next base: position 176,023 of record NZ_ML137197.1, on the reverse strand, counting down.
GGGCTCGCTGCACGCGAAGCGGCACCACGCGACCGCCGGGTGCCGCTCCAGCGCGTCGAGGTCGATCGTGGCGGGGTCGCCCACCACCAGCTGCGCGAGCAGGTCGTCCACCGCGGCGTCGGCCGGCATCCGGCGCAGCAGGATCAGGCCGATGATCTCGCACAGCCACTTCACGTTCGGGTCGAGCTGCGGCACGGACTTGCACAGGTCGTTGTACAGCGCGTTGGCCAGCTCCACGTCCCACTCGTCGGCCTGCAGCAGCAGCCCGCGATCGGTCTGCGCCTGCAGCACCGCCGGGTGCTGGCGCAGCAGCGCCCGGTCGGGCCGCTGGGCCACGCAGCGTTCCAGCGGCGCGAGGCCGCGCACCGGGTCGGGCGCGGGGTTGCGCCAGGGCCGGCCGCTCAGCGTGCACACCAGCAGGCCGTGCAGGAAGCCGTGCGACAGGCGATCGCTCTGGTGGTCGGCGAAGAAGCCCTGGGCCGTGCCGGCGATCTCGGCGATCTCGTCGACGCGGTGCATGCGCCAGCCGCCGAAGTCGTCATGGTGGCCGCGCTGGTCCATGAACTTGTCCATGTCGTCGATCGAGTGGCCGAGTTCGTGCAGCGTCGTGTGGTTGAAGGTGTTGGCCTTGGACTGCTTCACCCGGGCCTCGCGGTCGACATCCGGGTCCTGGTCGAACTCGGTCGACGTGTCGCCGGTCTTGCCGATGTTCAGCGTCAGCTTGCACTCCTCGGCGTCGTAGGTGGAGCTGGCCGGCTGGCGGTTGCGCACGATGCGCTGCAGCTTCGGGTTGTGGCGCGCGTGTTGCTCCGGCACCTGGCCCAGCACCGCATAGAGGCGCGGCAGCGCCTTGGTGGTCAGGTCGCCGGCCAGCGAGGTCATGTCGTAGCGCGCCAGGATGGCCGCCTCGACAAAGGCCTTGGCAGGCGCCCCCTCGGCCTTGCCCTTGAGCGACTTGACCATCGCATCCAGCGCAGCCGGCCCCTGGGCCTGCGCCATCAGCGCGCGCAGCAGCTGCGGGTCGTGCGCCAGCGCGGCCTGGGCGCGTGCCTGGGCCTTGACGCCGCTGTCCTGCGCCAGCGCGGCCAGTGCGCCGCCGGCCTTCTTGCGGAAGTCGGCCAGGGTCCGCTCGATGCGCACGACCTCCTCGAGCGCCAGGTCGGGTTCGTCGGTCTGGATGAAGGCGTCGAGCCGTGCCAGCCCGAGCTGGCTGTCCTTCGCGAACGCGGCCGCCGCCGTGTCGAGCCCCGGGTAGGTGCCGGCGTCGATGCCGGCGCGGATCGCACTGCATTCCTGGCGCAGCGCGGCGAGCCGCGCGCGCGCCTGGTCGAGCTTGCCGGGCGGCGGCTCGAGCCGCGCCATCGCGGCCTTCTGCGCCTCGAGCTGGTCCCAGGCGGTGTCGTACTGCCGCTGCATCGCGGCCGCATGCCGGGTGTCGTTGGCACGCACGAAATCGGCCCAGGGCGCGGCCAGCGCGCCGACGTAGGGCTGGTTGGCGTGGCGGTCGTAGTGCTCCTTGAAGCGCGGCTGGACGGCCGGAAACTCGGTCAGGTAGCGCTTGCGCGCCGCGAAGCTGCGTTCGCGGTCGTCGAGCCCGCGGCGCTCGCCGGACTCGGCCCCGAGCTGCCGCAGCGCCGCCTCCAGCCGCGGCAGCAGCCGCTCGGCGCGCTCCCAGTCGCGTTTGGCGCGCGCCTCGCGCAGCTTCTCGCGCGCCTCGTTGTAGCCGCGCACCGCGGCCTTCACCGGCGTGCCGGCACCCTTGAAGCGCCCGTCGACGATGCCGGCGTCGAGCTCCTCCAGCGCCGGGCCGAGCTGCTCGAGCCGCGCCAGCACCTGGCGCTTGACGCCGGCGTCCTCGGCGGCATCGTCCGCGCCGGGCAGCGCGGCGCCGATGTCGAACACGCGCTTGAGCCACTGGCGCTGCCTGTCGTCGAGCATGGCATCCCTCCGCCGGCTGGGGGAGCGCATGGTACTGCGGAGCGTACGCCGGCGCGTCTCCATAGAATCGACGCGCACATGCATTCACCCTCCGCCGCGGCCGCGCCGCGCGCCGCCACTCCGCTGCCCGGGCTGCTGCTCGCCAGCCTCGGCGCGGTGGCCTTCTCCGGCAAGGCCATCATCGTCAAGCTCGCGTACCGCCACGGCGTCGACGCGGTGACGCTGATCATGTTCCGCATGCTGTTCGCGCTGCCGCTGTTCCTGGCGCTGGCGTGGTGGGCCGGGCGTGGCAAGCCGCCGCTCGTGCGGCGCGACTGGCTCGCGGTGCTCGGGCTCGGCTTCACTGGCTACTACCTGGCGAGCTTTCTCGATTTCGCCGGGCTGGCCTATGTCAGCGCCAGCTTCGAGCGCCTGGTGCTCTACCTCAACCCGACGCTGGTGCTGCTGCTCGGCTGGGTGCTGTTCGGGCGCCGCGTCGGCGCGCGCCAGCTGCTCGCGCTGGCGGTCAGCTATGCCGGCGTGCTGCTGGTGTTCGGCCACGAGTTCGAGCTCGAGGGCCCCGACGTCGCGCTCGGCGCGGCGCTGGTGTTCGGCAGCGCGCTCAGCTATGCGGTCTACCTCGTCTACAGCGGCGAGGAGGTCAAGCGCCTCGGCTCGCTGCACCTCACCGGCCTGGCGACGAGCGTGGCCTGCGTGCTGTGCATCGCGCAGTTCCTGCTGCTGCGCCCGCTGTCGGCCGCCACCGAGGTGGCCGAGCCAGTGATCTGGCTCTCGCTGCTGAACGCCACCGCCTGCACCTTCGCGCCGGTGCTGATGGTGATGATGGCGATCGAGCGCATCGGCTCGACGCTGGCCGCGCAGACCGGGATGATCGGCCCGATGTCCACCATCCTGATGGGCGTGCTGATCCTCGGCGAACCTTTCACCGCCTGGGTGGCGGCCGGCACCGCGCTCGTGCTGGCGGGCATCTGGCTGCTGGCGCGCTGGCGCTGAACTTGATCGGAGACGACACATGGATCTGGGCATCGCAGGACGCTGGGCGCTGGTGTGCGCCGCGAGCAAGGGGCTGGGCAAGGGCTGCGCCGCGGCGCTGGCCGGCGAGGGCGTGAACCTGGTGATCACCGCGCGCGGCGCCGAGGCGCTGGAGGCCACGGCCGCCGAGATCCGCGCCGCGTGCCCCCGCGTCGAGGTGCGCACGGTGGCCGGCGACATCACCACGCCCGCGGGCCGCGCCAGTGCGCTGGCGGCCTGCCCGCAGGTCGACATCCTGGTCAACAACGCCGGCGGTCCGCCGCCGGGCGACTTCCGCGACTGGGGCCGCGAGGACTGGATCAGGGCGGTCGAGGCCAACATGCTGACGCCGATCGAGCTGATGAAGGCCAGCGTCGACGCGATGGCCGCGCGCGGCTTCGGCCGCGTGATCAACATCACCTCGGGCGCGGTGAAGGCGCCGATCGACACGCTGGGCCTCTCGAACGGCGCGCGCAGCGGGCTGACCGGCTTCGTCGCCGGGCTGGCGCGGCAGCGCCGCCTGGCCGAGGCCAACGTGACGATCAACAACCTGCTGCCCGGCTGGTTCGACACCGACCGCGTGAAGGCCACCACGCAGGCCACCGCCGCCAAGACCGGCCAGAGCATGGAGGCGGTGCTGGCGAAGCGGCTCGCGGGCATCCCGGCGCACCGGCTCGGCACGCCGGCCGAGTTCGGCGCCTTCTGCGCCTTCCTGTGCAGCACGCACGTGGGCTACCTGACCGGGCAGAACATCCTGCTGGACGGCGGCAGCTACCCCGGCACGTTCTGACGATCAGCGCCGCGGCAACGACGAGACCGCGATGCCCGCGGCGATCAGCACGAAGGCCACGCCGTGGTACCAGGCCGGCCACTCGCCCAGCAGCGCGGCCGACAGCAGCGCGGCGAACAGCGGCGTCAGGTTGGTGAAGAACGCCGCCACCGCCGGGCCGACCGTCGCCACGCCGATGCCCCAGCAGCGGTAGGCGATCAGCGAGGGCCCGACCGCGACGTACAGCAGCGCCGCCGCCACGCCGGCCGACCAGCGGATCGGCGCCGGCTCCAGCAGTGCCTCGCCGGCCGCCCCCAGCGTGGCCCACAGGCTGCCGAACAGCATCTGCACGCCGAGGAACTCGGCCCAGTTCCAGTGCGGCCGCGCGTCGCCGCGCATCGAGTCGGGCGGGCGCGCCAGCATCCAGCTGTAGACCGCCCAGGAAGCGGTGGCCACCAGCATGTACAGGTCGCCGGGCACCAGGTGCAGCTCGCGCAGCACCTGCGCGCTGCCGCGCGCGAGCACCAGTGCCACGCCGGCCAGCGAGAGCGCCGCGCCGGCGAACTGGCGCGCCTGCGGGCGCTCGCCATGCAGCAGCGCGCCGACCAGCATCATGAACAGCGGGCCGCTGGCGGCAATCAGCGTCACGTTCAGCGGCGTGCTGGTCTGCACCGCCAGGTACTGCAGCGCGTTGTAGCTGCCCACGCCCACCAGCCCGAGCAGCGCCAGGTGCGCCCAGCGCGCGGCGACCGCGGCGCGGGTGTGCCACAGCCGCCAGGCCAGCGGTGCGAGCAGCGCCAGCGCGAGCCACCAGCGCAGGGCGTTCAGCGCCAGCGGCGGCACGCTGCCCACGAGCGCGCGGCCGACCACCGCGTTGCCGGCCCACAGCAGCGGTGGCAGCACCAGCAGCAACGCGATGCGCGGGGTCAGGGCCGTCTTCATGCGGCGGGCATCGCCGTGCCGCAGTTCCAGCACTGCTCGAACGGGCCGTCGATCGCCTCGCCGCAGCCCGGGCAGCGCCAGTGCCGCACCGGCGGGCGGCGCAGTTGCGCCAGCAGCACGCGGGCGCGCTCGAGCGCCGTGTCGTCGCCGATCCAGACCTCGGGCAGCGCCTGGTCGGGCGGCAGCTCGCCGGCGATGCTGCTCGCATAGGCGCGCTGCACGCTGGCCTCGATGCCGGCATGCGTGAGCATGTCGGCCCACAGCGTGGTCAGCGCGAGGTTGGGAGCCTGGACGAGACGCTTCACGTCAGCGCCTGTCAGACGTTGGCGCGGTACCAGGCCGCGGCCTGGCCGCGCGAGCTCACCGCGAGCTTGTCCAGCACGTTGGCCACGTGGCGCTTGACGGTGTGCGGGCTGAGGTCGAAGGCGCGTGCGATCAGCTTGTTGCTGTCGCCGGCGGCCAGGCGCTCGAGCACCTCGAGCTCGCGGCTGCTCAGGCCGGCCGGTGTGGCCGCGCTCGCCGGGCGCGGCGCTTCCCCCACGGGGCCCAGGCGCGCCAGGCCCTGCTCGAGCGCGGCACGGTCGGCCGGCTCGAGCAGGCCGTGCCAGTCGGCCGCGCGCAGCAGGCCGGCCACCGGCCGCGCGAACAGCAGCGCCCCCGCCGCGCCCTGCTGCAGGCGCGTCTGCAGCCCGGCCAGCGGCTCGGCGGCCTCGGCCGGCCGCCCCGTGCGCAGCCGGGCGGCGGCGAGGAACAGCCGGGTCGGCGCATCGAGCCGGGTGCGCACCAGGTTCACCGGGTCGGCCAGCGCACGCTGCCAGGCCGCGGCGGCGGCCTCGGCGTCGCCGCGCAGCCAGGCCAGGTGGCCCTGCGCGATGTCCAGCACGATGCCGTGCAGGCCGGGCAGGGCGCCCTCCGGCGGCGTGGCCTGCAGCACCGCGGCCTGCTCGGCCAGCAGCGCGGCGTCGCCCACCGCGGCGGCGCAGCCGGCGATGAAGTTGGCCACGATCCAGCGTGCCCGGTGGCCCTGGCCGGTGGACGGCCCGTCGAGCAGCTGGCGCGCGGCGCGCCGCGTGGCCTCGGCGTCGCCCGCGGCGGCCTCGATCTGCAGCTCCAGCACCGTGGCCAGCGCGTTCACGCCGGTCGGCTCGGCGAGCCAGCGCAGCTCCTCGTGGGTGGTGGCGAGCGCCGCGCGGGCGCCGTCGATGTCGCCGCCCACCAGCAGGCGGTGCCAGCCGCGCGTGACCAGCGCCATCGCGCGCAGCGTCAGGGGCTGGTCGCCGCCGACCTGCAGCGCGCCCTGCACCCAGCGCTCGATCAGCGGCCCCATGCCCGGGATGTGCACGCCCACCGTGCCGAGGTTGCCCTGGTACCACAGGTGCGGCTCGCGGCTGCGTTCGAGGTGGGTCAGCGTGCCGGCGTAGCGCCGGCAGGCCTCGTCGAAGCGGCCCTCGTCGATGTCGGCCCAGGCCAGCGCGACGCCGGTCACGACGTGCGGCGCGGGCGAGCGGGCGCGCAGGTTCTCGACGCCCAGCTCGCGCAGGCCGCGCCGGCTCAGGAAGTTCAGCGCGATGGCGCGGTAGCCCAGGCCCATCGCCTCGACCTCGGCATCGGCCAGTGCGCGGCCGAGCGACTGCGCGGTGCGGGCCGATTCGTCCATGGTCGGGAAGTCGCCCTGCGCCCAGGCGAGCAGGCAGCGCGCCAGGTGCCAGGCCGGCAGGTGCTCGCGCGTGGCAGCGTCGAACTGCGCCAGCGTCGTGCGCACGGTGGGCAGCGCGCCGGCGGTGATCCAGGCCGGTGTGGCCTCCAGCAGCACCTGCGCCGCGCCGGCCGTGTCGCCCGCGCGCAGCAGCAGCGCGATGCGGCGCAGCGGGTCGCCCTCGCCGGCGGCGGCACGGCGCAGCAGCGCCGGCAGCTGCTGCGGCTGCTCCTGCAGCAGGCGCTGCTCGAGCGCGGCGCGGAACAGGTCGTGCAGCTTGAGCGTGGGCTCGGCGGCGTCGAGCGCGCTGACGAACAGTCCCATCTGCTCGATGCGCTCGAGCCAGCGCGCGGCGTCGGCGCGCCCGGTCACCGCCGCGGCGCGCGCGGCGGTCAGCTCGGGCAGCACGCTGACCTGCAGCAGGAACTCGCGCAGGCCCGGCTCGAGCGTGTCGATCACCTCGCTGGCGAGGAAGTCGGTGAAGGCGCGCTCGCTGCCCAGCGAGCCGCCGCCTTCGACCCGCAGCGCGAGCTGCACGCCGGCGGCCCAGCCCTCGGTGCGCGCCAGCAGCGCGTCGAGCCGCTGCGCCGGCGCGCCGGCCGCGGCGAGCCAGCCGGCGAGTTCGTCGCGGGTCCAGCGCAGGCCCTCGGCGCGCAGCTCGGTCAGCTCGCCGGCGGCTCGCCAGCGCGCCAGCGCGAGCGGCGGGTCGTGCCGCGTCACCAGTGCGAGCGTCCAGCGCGGGCCGAGGCGCTCGACCAGCGCGTCGAGGAAGCGGTGCACGTCGGGCTCGTCGATGCGGTGCAGGTCGTCGATCACGATCACGCCGTGCGCGACCTCGGCGGCCTCGAGGGCGTTGATCAGCTCGCCGGTGAAGCGCGCGCGGCCGGCCGCCTCGCCCGCGCCGGCCACCAGCGCCTCGGGCGCGCTGCGCCAGGGCAGGTCGTACGGCTCGAGCGCGGCCACCAGGCATTCGAGCAGGCGCGGCAGGTCGTCGCCCGCATCGGCCGAGACCCAGGCCAGCGCGACGCCCGCCGGCCAGTCCTGCAGCTGGCGGGCGAGCAGGGCGCTCTTGCCCCAGCCGGCCGGCGCGCTCACCAGCACCAGGCGCTGCGCCAGCAGCGCCGCGCGCAGCGGCGCGTCGACGCGCGGCCGCGCCAGCAGCACGCGCCCGCGCGGCTGCGGCGGCTGGATCTTGGTGCGGGCGAAGCTCATCGTCCGGGCATGCTACGGCAGGCCCGCGGGGCGGGGGGCGGCCGGCGCGATTCTTTCAACTGAAATCCGGCGTGCCCCCGGCTGCCATGCCGGGCGGCGCCGGCGTGCCCAAAATCGCCCGGAACGATGGACGATCACCGCCGCCCCCCTGCACGACCGCACCGCATCGCCCTGCTGGACGGCGATGCCGCGCTGCTCGGCCTGGTGTCGGCCTGGCTGGCCGACTGGGGCCCGGTGGTGGCCCAGCCCTCCGGCGCGGCCACGCCCGCCGACCTGCTGCTGGTGGACGTGCCGTTCCCGCGCCTGGTGGCCCCCGGCGGGCTGCACGAACTGGCGCGCCGGCACCCGGGCGTGCCGGTGATCGCGCTGTCGCCCACCGTCTTCCCCGGCATCCGCCGCCGCGGCGAGCTGGCGCGCCGGCTCGGCGTGGCCGCGGTGCTGCCAAAGCCGGTGCCGCGCGAGGCCCTGCTCGAGACCGTGCACGAGTTGCTGGGGGCGCCGCGGTGAACACACGGGTCGACCACCCACGCCGCCGCCTGATCGGCGCGCTTGGCGCACTGGTGATCGTGGCGATCGTGCTGCAGGCGGCCTACGACATCTGGCGCAGCCGCGAGGCGGCCATCGCCGCGACGCTGCGCGAGCTCGACGCGCAGGCGCGTGTGCTGGCCGAGCAGACGGCGCGCACGCTGCAGGCGGCCGACGTGGTGCTGCGCCACCTCGCCAGCCTGCACCGCCAGGGCACGCTGGCCGCGATGGACGGCGACGCGCTGCACGCCCTGCTGCGCGAGCAGGCCATCGGGCTCGGCCAGGTGGCCGGGCTGGGCGTGTTCGACGCCCAGGGCCGCTCGCGCGCGCTGTCGTGGGTGAACCCGCCGCCCGACTGGTCCTTCATCGGCCAGCGGCCGGACTTCCAGCGCCTGGCCGGCGACCCCGGCCGCGAGGTCTACATCGGCGACGCCTTCCGCAGCCGCGGCGACGGGGTCTGGTTCTTCCCGATCGCGCGCCGGCTGACGCGGCCCGACGGCGGCTTCGACGGCCTGGTCACCGGGCGCTGCCGCATCGACTACTTCCAGGACTTCTACCGCAGCGTGCAGCCGGACGCCTCGACCCGCATCGCGCTGGCGCGGCTCGAGGGACCGATCCTCGCGCGCCACCCGCCGCTGGACAGCGCGCTCGGCCGGCCGCAGCCGCAGGCGGCCGCGCTGTTCGCCTCGGTGGCCGCGGGCGAGGCCGTGCCGGCGCTGATGAAGAGCCCGCTGGACGGCACCGAGCGCTTCGGCACCCTGCGCCTGGTGCCGGAGTACGAGCTGGTGGTGATCGTCTCGCGCGACGCTGCGGCCGCGCTCGCGCCCTGGCGCGCGCAGGCCCTGGGCACCGCCGGGCGCACGCTGGCCCTGGCCGCACTGGCCACTGCGCTGCTGCTGCTGGCGCTGCGCCAGTTCGCGCGGGTCGACGCGGCGCGCCGCTCGCTGGAGGAGTCGCGCGAGCGCTACGCGCTGGCCGTGGCCGGTTCGGACGACGGCATCTGGGACTGGGACCTGGTCGCCGGCATCGCCTACAACTCGGCGCGCGGGCGCGAGATCGCGGGCCTGCAGGACGCGCCCGAGTACCTGCCCATCGACGAGTGGAAGGAGCGCCTCGCGCGCACCGTGCACCCCGACGACCTGGAGGCGCGCCGCCACGCGCTGGCCGAGCACCTGGCCGGACGCACGCCGGCCTACGCGGTGGAGTTCCGCGTGCGCCGGCCCGAGGGCGACTACCGCTGGATCCGCGTGCGCGGCACCTGCATCCGCGCGCCCGACGGCCGGCCGCTGCGCCTGGCCGGCTCGGTGAGCGACATCGACGCGCGCCAGCGTGCCGAGGCCGCGCTGCGCCGCTCCGAGGAGCGCTACCAGCTCGCGGTGGCGGGCTCGAACGAAGGCTTGTGGGACTGGGACCTGGCCAGCGACCAGCTGTTCCTCTCGCCGCGCGCGCAGCAGCTGATGTTCCTCGAGGTCGGCGAGCCGCTGCGCCCGCGCGACGAGTGGATCGCGCGCAGCACCTACCACCCGGAGGACATCGGCGGCGTGCGGCGCGCGCTGGCCGAGCACCTGCGCGGGCGCACGCCGCACTTCGTGGTCGAGTACCGGCTGCAGCACCACAGCGGCAGCTGGCACTGGTACCGCCAGCGCGGCGTGGCACTGCGCGACGCGGCCGGCCGGCCCTACCGCATGGCCGGCTCGATGGAGGACATCACCGCGCGCAAGCAGGCCGAGGCCGAGCGCGAGCGCCTCGAGGTGCAGCTGCGCCAGGCGCAGAAGCTGGAGGCGATCGGCACGCTGGCCGGCGGCATCGCACACGACTTCAACAACATCCTCGCGGCCATCCTCGGCTACGGCGAGCTGGCGCAGAAGGACGCCCCGGCCGGCAGCCCGCTGCGCCGCCACCTCGACGCCGCGCTGGCCGCGGCGCTGCGCGCCAAGTCGCTGGTCGAGCGCATCCTCGCCTTCAGCCGCAGCGGCATCAGCGAGCGCGTGCCGGTGCACGTGCAGTCGGTCGTGCAGGAGGCGCTGGACGGCATCGCCGCGACGCTGCCGCCGGGCGTGGCGCTGCAGCGCCGCCTCGCCGCCGGCGACGCCGGCGTGCTGGGCGACCCGACGCAGATCCACCAGGTGGTGCTGAACCTGTGCGCCAACGCCGTGCAGGCGATGCGCGGACAGGGTCGGCTGGAGGTGGCGCTGGAGTCGGTCGCGCTGGCCGCGCCGCGCGTGGTGGCCACCAGCACGCTGCCGGCCGGCGACTACCTGCGCCTGCAGGTGCGCGACAGTGGCGAGGGCATCGCGCCGCAGGTCGTCGAGCGCATCTTCGACCCCTTCTTCACCACCAAGGAGGTCGGCGTCGGCACCGGGCTGGGCCTGTCGCTGGTGCACGGCATCGTCACCGACCTGGGCGGCGGCATCGGCGTGGAGAGCGCGCCCGGCGCCGGCACGACGATGAGCGTCTACCTGCCGCGCCAGGGCGTGGTGGCGCCGCCGCAGGCCGCGCCGGCCGACGAGGCGCCGCCCGGCGCGGGCGAGACCGTGCTGCTGGTGGACGACGAGGAAGCGCTGGTGCGCCTGGGCGAGGAGACGCTCGCGGCGCTGGGCTACGAGCCGGTGGGCTTCACGTCCAGCCGCGCCGCGCTGGCCGCGCTGCGCGAGGACCCGGCGCGTTTCGACGTGGTGCTGTCCGACGAGGCCATGCCCGAGATGACCGGCAGCGAGCTGCTGGTCGCGATCCGCCAGCTGCGCCCCGAGCTGCCGGTGGTGCTGATGAGCGGCCACGTGAGCGCCGCGCTGGCGGCGCGCGCCCGCGCGGCGGGGGTCGTGACGGTGCTCAACAAGCCGCTCGTCTCGGCCGACATCGCGCGCGCACTGGCGAGCGCGCTGCGCCGCCCGGCGCCCGCCTTGCACAACGAGGAGACCTGACCCATGCTGACGACCATGTCCGAGCCTCCTGCCTCCGTCGCCGGGGCCGCCGTGCCGGCGCCCGCCGCCTGGCCGCATGTCGTCGCGGTCGACGACGACGCCGCGATCCGCGCCCTGCTGGTCGACTACCTGAGCGGCAACGAGCTGCGCGTCAGCGCGGTGGCCAGCGGGCGCGAGTTGAGCGAGCTGCTGGCGCGCGAGACCGTCGATCTGGTGGTGCTCGACGTGCGGCTGCCCGGCGAGGACGGCATGCAGATCGCGCGCCGGTTGCGCGAGGGCTCGGCGATCCCGATCCTGATGCTCACCGGCCGCGCCGAGGAGGCCGACCGCGTGATGGGCCTGGAACTCGGCGCCGACGACTACCTCACCAAGCCGTTCAGCACGCGCGAGCTGCTGGCGCGCATCCGTGCGCTGCTGCGGCGCGCCCAGGCGCAGGCCAGCGTGGCCGACGCGATGGCGCGCGTGCGCGCCTACCGCTTCGCCGGCTGGGAGCTCAACGTCGGACTGCGCCGGCTGAAGAACCCGCAGGGCGCGCTGGTGGAGCTGACCAACGGCGAGTTCAGCCTGCTGGCGGCCTTCCTGTGCGCGCCGCAGCGCACGCTCTCGCGCGACCAGCTGCTCGACCTCTCGCGCCTGCACAACGCCGAGGTCTACGACCGCTCGATCGACGTGCAGATCCTGCGCCTGCGCCGCAAGATCGAGGCCGACCCGGCCCGCCCGCGCTTCATCGTCACGCAACGCGGGGCGGGGTATGTGTTCGAGGCGGGGGTGGAGGTGGTGCGGTAGGAGTCTGCGCGGCAGAAACCCAGGCCCGCCCGGCGCGGGCCTGGGTTTCTGCCGCGCAGACTCCTAGGCGCGCCCTGCGCCGCCGGCCCGGCGGACCTGCGCCAGCACCTCCGGCGCGTCGAAGGGCTTGTGCAGCAGCGGCAGGCCGTGCTGCTGCACGAAGGCCTGCACGCCGCCGCCGAGCGCGTCGCCGGTCATGGCGATCACGCGCTGGGCGAGTGCCGGGTCGCGGCGGGCGATCTCGCGGTACAGCGTCGGCCCGTCCATGCCGGGCATCTTCAGGTCGGTGAGCACGACGTCGAAGGCCTGTGTCGACAGGCGCTCCAGCGCCTCCTGCCCACTGGCGGCCAGCATGACCATGTGGCCGGCCGACTCGAGCAGCTCGCGCAGCAGTGCGCCGATCTCGGGTTCGTCGTCGACCACCAGGATGCGCCGCGGCGCCCCGGGGGCGCCATCGGCCGGCGCGGGGCCGGCGAGCGGCGCCGGCGTCTCCTCGGCGCCGAGCACCGGCAGCGTGACGACGAAGCGCGCGCCACCGCCGTCGGGTGTCTCCAGCGCCAGCGTGCCGCCGTGCGACTGCACGATGCCCAGGCTGACCGCGAGCCCGACCCCGGTGCCTTCGCCCACCGGCTTGGTGGTGAAGAAGGGATCGAAGATGCGGCCGGCGAGTTCGGCCGGCACGCCCGGGCCGTTGTCCTCCACCTCCATGCGCACCTGGCCGCCGTGCCGGCGGCTGCGCACCCGCAGGCGGCGCTCTCCGGGCTGGCCGGCCATCGCCTGCTGCGCGTTCATCAGCAGGTTCAGGAACACCTGCGAGAGCTGGTCGGCATCGGCCAGCACGCGCGGCAGCGCCGGGTCGAGCTGCGTGCGGACCAGCACCGCGCCGCTGTGCAGCTGGTAGCCGAGCAGCTCGAGCGCACCGCGCAGCACGGCGTTCAGGTCGGTGGCGCTGCGCACCGCGTCCTGACGGCGCGCCATCGCGAGGAAGGTGCGCACGATGCGCGTGCAGCGCTCGGCCGCGCTGCGGATCGCCTGCGCGCGTTCGCGGTCGGTGGCGCTGGCGGCCTGCTCCTCGAGCTGCATCGCGCGGCCGACGACCACGGTCAGCGGGTTGTTCAGCTCGTGCGCCACGCCGGCCAGCAGGCTGCCCAGCGCCGACAGCTTCTCGCTCTGGTGCAGCGCCTCGCGCTGGCGCGCCAGCTCGGCCTCGGCGCGCGTGGTGTCGGCCAGTGCCTGCTCGATGCGGCGCTTGTCCTCGCGCAGCGCGGCATCACGCTCGGCCACCTCGTGCGCCATGTGGTTGAAGGCAGCGGCGAGCCGCCCGAGCTCGTCCTCGCGCTCGGCCGGAAGGCGCACTGCGGTGTCGCCGCGCGCCAGCGTCTCGGCGGCACGGGTCAGCGCGCCGAGCGGGCGCGCCACCTGGCGGCGCAGGATCGCGGCGACGATCACCAGCGGCAGCAGCAGCGCCACCGCACCGATGGTCAGCGCCCACAGCAGCGGCGCGGCGGCACGCGCGCGCACCACGTCCACCGGCAGCAGCGCGGCCACGTACCAGCCCGGGCCCTCGATGCGCGCCAGTGCGTAGAGTGAACCATCGGTCGCGTCGCGGCCCTGGTAGGCCGGCGCGCCGTCGTGCAGCAGCGCGGCATAGGGGCTGCCGCGCCCGCGCTCGGGCTGCTTGGCATCGGCCGTGTCGAGCATGCGGCCGTCGGGCAGCAGCGCGAGGTAGCGGATCTCCGGCCCGGCCGGCGGCAGCACGCGCGCCAGGAACTCCTTGACGACCACCGTGGTGCCGATGCTCGCCAGGTGCCGGCCGTCGATGCGGATCGGCGTCAGCGCCGCGAACACCGCGCCCATGCCGGGGCTGACCGCGTCGAACTCGGGTGTGGACCAGCGCGTGGCCAGGTCCGGCCCGGGCGGCAGGTTGGCGACGCGGCCCCAGTCTTCGCTCAGCTGGTCGTAGTCGGAGGCGACGTCGGTGCTCCAGGTCGGCGCGAGGAAGGGGTCGTAGCCGAGGTTGGCCTGCTCGGGCACGCTGACGAAGTAGAGGTTGTCGTTGCGCGTCGCCGCGCCCGGCCCGTAGCGCGTGGACAGGTCGTGGAACAGCACCACGCGGCGGCGCAGGTCGTCGCTCAGCGGCGTGCCCTGGCGCACCCAGCCGGTCGGGTACTGGCGGCCGTCGGCGATCTCGCGCCGGCTGCGCCAGGCGCCGGCGGCGTCGCGCTCGAGCAGGGTGTCGAAGCGGCGGGCACTGGCCGCGTCCTGCAGGTCGGGCCAGCGGCGCGCGAACTCGTCGCGCACCGTCAGGTGCATCTCGGTCACGCGCGCCAGCACCTGCTCGGCCACGCGCGCCCGCTCGGCCGCCTGCAGCGCGAGCCGCTCGAGCTCCTGCGTCTCGATCTGGCGGTACAGCACCCAGGCTCCGAGCGCGCCGAACAGCAGCAGCGCCGCCGCGCCCAGCCCCGCCAGCCACAGCACGACCTTGCCCGTCAGCGTGCGCGAGAAGTAACCCGTCATCGGAGCGGCGCGTGTGGAGGCCCGGATGATCATACGGACTCGCTCCCCCTGCGCGGCGCCGCGACGCATTGCAGTTGAAACAGGGGTGCGGGCCACCCGCCGGCCGTCGCGCGCGACGGTTTCAGGCGCAATCGGCCGTGCCACGCGGGAAACCGCGGGGCAACCGCCCGGGCGCGAAATCCCTTCTCACCCCATTCCGAGAAGGAGAGCCCCATGTTGCTGATGTCCCCCCTCGGCGCCGTGCTGCGTTGGCTGGCCGCCTCGCGCAGCCGCTGCGCCAGCCTGCACGACCTCGACGAACGCACCCTGGCCGACATCGGCCTGCACCCGAGCGAGATCGGCTCCGTGGAGGCGGAATGGCGCGGCATCAGCCCGGCCACGCGCCGGCACCTGGCCGACGCGCCGTGCCATGCGTAAGACGGCGCTGCTCGCCGTGCCGCTGGCCGCCGTGCTGGCCGGCTGCGCGACAGCACCGCCGGCCCCGACCGAGCGCCGCCTCGTCGCTGCGGCCGAGCTGCCGGTGCTGGCGCCGGCCGCCCACGCCCGCCTCGAGGCGGGCCTGGCGATCGAGCGCTGGTGGACGCTGTTCGGCGACCCGGCGCTCGACCGGCTGATCGAGCAGGCGCTGCGCGACAGCCACGACCTGGCTGCCGCGGCGGCGCGTGTGCGCGAGGCGCAGGCCCGGCTCGACGAGTTGCGCGGCGCGCGCCGCCCGGCGCTGGACCTGCAGGCCAGCCACGGCCGCGCGCGCCAGTCGGCCGAGGGCACGCCAGCCGGCGCGCCGCGGGTCGGCGGCAGCCACCGCGTCGCGCTGGTCGCCCGCCACGAGATCGACCTGTGGGGTCGGCTCGCCGCGGCGAGCGATGCCGCCGGCGCCCAGCTGCGTGCGCAGCAATGGGCGCGGGCCAGCGTCGAGTGGGGCCTGAGCGCGCAGCTGGCCGAGGTGCATTTCGGCCTGCGCGCGCTGCAGCGCCAGCTCGAGATCGCCGAGGCGGTGCGCGCCGGCCGTGCCACCACGCTGGCGCTGCGCCGGCGCGAGCAGGCTGCGGGCATCGCCAACGAATTCGACCTGCGCCGCGCCGAGGCCGAGCTGGCCGGCACCGAGGCCACGCTGGCCGCGCTGCGGCGCCAGCGCGCGGCCCTCGAGGCGACGCTGGCGCTGCTGGCCGGCCGGCCGCTGGCCCAGGTCGTCGACCGCGAGGCGCCGCACGAGGCGCTCGACCCGGGTGCGCCGTTCCAGGCGCGCCTGCCGCAGGGCGACGCGGCCGAGCTGCTGCTGCGCCGGCCCGACCTGCGCCAGGCCGAGGCGCAGCTCGCCGCCGCGCAGGCCGACGTGGACGCGGCCCGCGCCGCCACGCTGCCGACACTCGCGCTGTCGGGCAGCGTCGGCAGCGACGTGCGTTCGCTCTCGAACCTGTTCGACGGGCCGGGCATGGTGTGGTCGCTCGCGCTGTCGGCCACGCACCACCTGTTCGACGGCGGGCAGGGCCGCTCGCGTGTCGCGCAGGCCGATGCGCGTGCCGATGCCGCGCTGGCGGGCTACCGCCAGGCCGTGCTGGCTGCCGTGCTGGAGCTGCGCGAGGCCTACGCCACGCTGGACCTGAGCCAGCAGGCGCTGCAGGCCGAACAGGCGCGCACGGCGGCGCTGGCGCGCTCGCGCCGGCTTGCCGGGCTCGGCTACGCGAGCGGCGCCTTCGGCTACCTCGACCTGCTCGACGCCGAGCGCCACCACTTCCAGGCGCAGCTCGACGAGGTCGACGCCTACCGCGACCGGCTGCTCGGCCAGGTCGCCGCCTTCAAGGCGCTCGGAGGCGGCCATCGAGGCCTGGCCACCGCGGCTGCCGCTCAACCCGAATCCGGAGGAACCGACCAATGACCCCCAGCCGACACCCCGGGCAGCGCGCGACGCGCCGCCGCCTGGCCTTGCTCATCGGCGCGACTGTGCTGGGCGGCACGGCACTCGCGCTGGGGGGCAAGGAGCGCACGCCACCTGCCGCCGACGTGGCACCGGGTGCCGCCGCCGCGCTGACGGTCGACCTGGTCCGCCCCAGCACCCGCACGCTGCCGCGCAGCCTGGCGGCCAGCGGCAGCCTGGCCGCGCGCGACGAGCTGATCGTCGGCTCCGACGCCAACGGCGTGCGCCTGACCGAGGTGCTGGTCGAGGTCGGCGCGCGCGTGCGGCGCGGCCAGCTGCTGGCGCGCGGCGACGACGCCCAGCTGCAGGCCCAGCTCGCGCAGCAGGAGGCGCTGATCCGCCAGGCGCAGGCCGAGAAGGTGCAGGCCGACGCCAACCTGGAGCGCGCCGAACGCATCGTCGACTCGGGCATCTACAGCGTCGAGACGGTGCAGGCGCGCCGCACCGCCGCGCTGGCCGCGGCCGCCAAGCTCGAGCTGGCGCGCGCGCAGCGGCAGGAGCTCGAGGTGCGCCTCGCCCACACCCGTGTGCTGGCACCGGCCGACGGCGTGATCGCGCGGCGCAGCGCGAGCGTCGGCCAGGTGGTGCAGTCCGGCGTGGAGCTGTTCCGGTTGATCCGGGGCGGTGAGCTCGAATGGCTGGCCGAGTTGCCCGACCATGCGCTCGGGCAGGTGCAGCCGGGTGCGGCCGCGCAGATCGTGCTGGCCGACGGCCGGCGCATGGACGGCACGGTGCGCCTGGTCACGCCGACCGTCGACACGCGCAGCCGCAACGGCCTGGTGCACGTGGCGCTACCGGCCGAGGCCACGCTGAAGGCCGGCGGCCACGCCCGCGGCGAGATCGTGGTGGCCAGCGCGACCATACTGACGCTGCCCGAGTCGGTGGTGCTCAGCCGCGACGGCCAGCCCTTCGTCTTCCTGGTCGGCGCCGACGGCGTGGCACGGCTGACGCGCATCAGCACCGGCACGCGCCAGCGCGGCCTGGTCGAGGTGACCGGCGGGCTCGAACCCGACGCGCCGGTGGTGTCGGCCGGCGCCGGCTTCGTCAAGGACGGCGAACGGGTGCAGGTGGCGCCCGCCGCGCTGCAGCAGGCCGGCCAGTCCGCGAGGAACGGCTCATGATGCAGAACCTCTCGGCGAACGCGATCCGCCAGCCGATCCCGCCGATCATCCTCTTCGTCCTGCTGACCTTCGCCGGGCTGCTGGGCTTCCACAGGCTGGGCATCAACCAGTTCCCGGACGTCGACATCCCGGTCGTCACCGTGACGGTGAACCAGCCCGGCGCGGCCCCGGCCGAGCTGGAGGCGCAGGTCACGCGCATCGTCGAGAACGCGGTGGCCACGGTCGGCGACGTGTCGCACATCATGTCGACGCTGTCGGACGGCAGCTCGCGTACCGCCATCGAGTTCCAGTTCGGCAAGGACATCGACCGCGCCGTCAACGACGTGCGCGATGCGCTGACCCGCGTGCGCGGCGAGCTGCCGGGCGACATCGACGAGCCGGTCATCACGCGCATGACCACCTCGGGCGGGCCGATGATGACCTACACGGTCCAGGCCGCGGGCCGGACGCCGGCCGAGCTGTCCTGGTTCGTCGACAACGAGGTGGCCAAGACGCTGCTCACCGTGCCGGGCGTCGGGCAGGTGAAGCGCATCGGCGGCGTCGACCGCGAGGTGCGCATCGTGCTGCAGCCGCAGCGCCTGGCCGCCTACGGCATCACCGCGGCCGAGGTGAGCCGCCAGCTCAGGGAGGTCAACGTCAACCTGCCCGGCGGCAAGGCCGAGGTCGGTGGCCGCGAGCAGAGCATCCGCACGCTCGGCGGCGCCACCGGCGTGGACACGCTGCGCGCGCTGCAGATCACGCTGCGCGACGGCCGCGCGGTGCTGCTGAGCGATCTGGGCGAGGTGCTCGACGGCAGCGCCGACGCGAGCCAGGACGCCTTCGTCGGCGAGGAGCGCGTGGTGGCCTTCCAGGTGATGCGCGGTGTCGGCTCGTCGTCGGTGGACGTGGCGCGCGGCATCGAGCGCGCGGTCGACAGGCTGTCGGCCGCGCACCCGCAGATGCGGATCGCGCTGTTCAACTCGACGGTCGAGTTCACGAAGGAGTCCTACGCCGCGTCGATCGAGGCGCTGGTGCTCGGCGCGCTGCTGGCGGTGATCGTGGTCTGGTGGTTCCTGCGCGACTGGCGCGCCACGCTGATCTCGGCCGTGGCAATGCCGCTGTCGGTGATCCCCACCTTCTTCTTCATGTCCTGGCTCGGCTTCACGCTGAACCTGATCACGCTGCTCGGGCTGTCGCTGGTGGTGGGCATCCTGGTCGACGACGCGATCGTCGAGGTCGAGAACATCGTGCGCCACATGCGCATGGGCAAGTCGGCGCTGCAGGCGGCGCTGGACGCGGCCGACGAGATCGGCCTGGCGGTGGTGGCCACCACCTTGGCCATCGTCGCGGTGTTCGTGCCGGTCAGCTTCATGTCGGGCGTGCCGGGGCAGTTCTTCCGCCAGTTCGGCATCTCGGTGGCGATCGCGGTGCTGCTCTCGCTGCTGGTGGCGCGCCTGCTCACGCCGGTGATGGGCGCCTACTGGCTCAAGCCGCACGGCGCGGCGCAGGAAGACGGCCCGCTGATGCAGCGCTACCTGGCGCTGGTGCGCTGGGGGCTGGCGCACCGCGGGCTGAGCCTGGCCTCCGGCGTGCTGCTGTTCGCCGGCTCGATCGCCCTGGCGCCGCTGCTGCCCAGCGGCTTTATCCCGGCCAGCGACCGGGCCATGAGCACCATCACCTTCGAGCTGCCGCCCGGTGCGACGCTGGCCGAGACCAGCGCCGCTGCCGCGCAGGCGCGCCGGGTGATCGCTCGGCACCCCGAGGTGACCGGCGTGCTGACCACCATCGGCGCCGGCGCGCAGCTCGACGCGATGGGCAGCAGCACGAACGCCGAGCTGCGCTCGGGCACGCTGACGCTCGCGCTCGTGCCGCCGGGCCGGCGCACGCTGTCGCAGCGCGAGTTCGAGAAGCGGCTCGAGCCCGAGCTGCGTGCCATCCCGGGCCTGCGCTTCCGCTTCGGCGGCGGCGAGGCCGGCGAGGTGCTCGACGTGGTGCTGGTCAGCGACAACCCCGCGGCGCTGGAGCGCGCCGCCGAGCGCCTGGAGCGCGAGATGCGCAGCGTGCCGGGCGTGGGCAACCCGGCCGCGGCCAGCGGCCTGCGCCGCCCCGAGGTGCTGGTACGGCCGGACCCGGCACGTGCCGCCGACCTCGGCGTGACCGTGGCCGACATCGCCACCACGGTGCGCGTGGCGACCATCGGCGACACCACCGCGCAGCTGCCCAAGCTGCACCTGGACGAGCGCAGCCTGGCGATCCGCACCCAGCTGGCCACCGAATCGCGCAGCGACCTGGACACGCTGCGCCTGCTGCCCGTGCCGACCGCCGACGGGCGCAGCGTCACGCTGGCGAGCGTGGCGCAGCTCGAGATGGGCAGCGGGCCGGCGCAGATCACGCGCTTCGACCGCCGGCGCAGCGTCAGCATCAAGGCCGACGTGGCCGGTGCGCCGCTGGGCGAGGTGAACGAGGCGATCGCGCGCCTGCCGGCCATCCGCGAGCTGCCGGCCGACGTGAAGCAGGCCGTGTACGGCGACAGCGAGCGCATGAAGCAGCTGTTCGAGGACTTCGGCGTCGCGATGGTGGCCGGCGTGCTGCTGGTGTACTGCGTGCTGGTGCTGCTGTTCCACGACTTCGCGCAGCCGCTGACCATCATGGCTGCGCTGCCGCTGTCCATCGGTGGGGCGCTCGGCCTGCTGCTGGCGGCCGGCGAGGCGATGTCGCTGCCGGCGACCATCGGCATCCTGATGCTGATGGGCATCGTGACCAAGAACTCGATCCTGCTGGTCGAGTACGCGCTGGTCGCCCTGCAGGGAGGTGCGAGCCGCAGCGCGGCCATGCTGGATGCGTGCAGCAAGCGCGCCCGCCCGATCCTGATGACCACCGTGGCGATGGGCGCCGGCATGCTGCCGATCGCCCTGAAGATCGGCGCCGACGCCGACTTCCGCGCGCCGATGGCCATCGCCGTGATCGGCGGGCTGCTCACCTCGACGCTGCTGTCGCTGCTGTACGTGCCGGTCGTCTTCACCCTCGTCGATGACCTCAAGCGCCGGCTGGGCCGGCGCTTCACGCGGACCGCCGTGCCCACCCCCCGGACTGCTGCTGGAGAAACCCATGCCTGAGACCCCCGTTCCCTACGATGCCGACGTGCTGATCGTCGGCGCCGGCCCGGCCGGCCTGACCCTGGCCACGGCACTCGCGCTGCGCGGCATTCCCGCGCTCGTGATCGACCGCCAGGCGGCCGGCGAGAACACCTCGCGCGCGGCCGTCGTGCATGCCCGCACGCTGGAGGTGCTGGAGCCGCTGCAGGTGTCGGCGCGCCTGGTGGCGCGCGGCCTGCAGGCGCAGCGCTTCACGATCCGGGATCGTGACCGTGTGCTGGTGCCGATCGGCTTCGAGCGGCTGCCCACGCGCTACCCATTCACGCTGATGGTCTCGCAGGCCGTCACCGAGCAGGTGCTGCTGGACCGCCTGACCGAGCTCGGCGGACGCGTGCAGCGCCCCTGCGAGCTGCTCGACCTGGCGCAGGACGAACGCGGCGTGAGCGCGCGGCTGTCCGACGGCCGGACCCTGCGCACACGCTACGTGGTCGGCGCCGACGGCATGCACAGCACGGTCCGCGAGCGTGCGCGCATCGGCTTCTCCGGCGGCAGCTACGACGAGTCCTTCGTGCTGGCCGACGTGCGCGCCGAGGGCGAGCTGCCGCACGACGAGGTGATCCTGTACTTCTCGCCTGCCGGCATGGTGGTGGCGGCGCCGCTGCCCGGCGGCGTGCACCGCATCGTCGCCACCGTCGACCAGGCGCCGGAGCGGCCCGACGCCGGCTTCGTGCAGGCGCTGCTCGATGCGCGCGGCCCGCAGGCCCGGCGGGCCCGCATCACCGAGGTGCTGTGGGGTTCGCGCTTCCGCGTGCACCACCGCGTGGCCGACGCCTACCGCGCCGGGCGCGTGCTGCTGGCGGGTGACGCCGCGCACGTTCACAGCCCGGCCGGCGGGCAGGGCATGAACGCCGGCATCCTGGACGCGATGGCGCTGGCCGAGGCGCTGCAGCGTGCGCTGGCGGGCGACCGCGGCGCGCTGGAGGCCTACGGCGGGCAGCGCCGCCCGGCGGCGCAGGCGGTGGTGGCGCTGGCCGACCGGCTCACGCGCCTGGCCACCGTGCCGCGGGCGCTGCGGCCGCTGCGCAACGGGCTCCTGCGCCTGCTCGCGCGGCTGCCCGCGGTGCGCCGCACGCTGGCCTGGCGGCTCTCGGGGCTGGTGTACCGGTGATCAGTACTCGCGCATCGAGCGCCGCATCGCGTTGGTCAGCGGCTCGACCAGGTAGTCGATCGCGCTGCGCTCGCGGGTGCGCACGAACACCTCGGCGCCCATGCCCGGCAGCACCGCCGGGTTGCCGGCATGCTCCAGCGAGGCACGGTCGAGCTCGACGTGCACCACGAAGTAGGGCGCGCCGGTCTGCCGGTCGACCAGCGAGTCGGCCGAGACGTAGACCACCTTGCCCTCGATCAGCGGCGTGTTGCGCTGGCGGTAGGTGGTCAGGCGCACGTCGGTGGGCAGGCCGACACGCAACTCGCCGATCGCGTCCACCCCGACCCGCGCGTCGACGATCAGCGGGCTGTCGTCGGGCACGATGTCGAGCACCGGGTCGCGCGGGCCGAGCGTGCCGCCGGGGGTGGTGAGCTTGAGGTCGACCACCCGGCCGGCCACCGGCGCGGTGATCAGTTTGCGCGTGGAGGCGTCGCGTGCGCTGCGCAGCTGCTCCTCCAGGTCGATCAGCTTGCCGTTCACGTCGCGCAGCTCGGTGGTGGCTTCCTGCACGTAGGCGTCGCGCAGGCTGGACATGCGCAGCTCGAGGTCGGTGGCGCTGCGCTTGGCACGCGACAGCTCGGCCGCGTTCTCGCCCTGCTTCATCTGGTATTCAGAGGCGGCGCGCTGCAGCGCCATCACGCGGGTCTTGTTGACGAACTGCTGCTCGGCCAGCGCCTCGTTCAGGCGCACCTCCTCCTGCATCTGGGCGAGTGCCGAGCGCACCGACGTGCCCTCGAGTTCGCGCGCGGCGATCTCGCGCTTGACCTCCTCGATCTGGTCGCGCAGCTGGCGCAGCTGCGAGTCGAGTGCGGCGCGGCGCGTGGTGAACAGCGCCTGCTCGCGCGCCACGATCTCGGCCAGCCGCGGCTCGCCGATGCGCTTGCGCCAGGTCTCGGGCAGCTTCCAGGCGGGGGCCATCGCGCGCTCGGCATCCAGGCGCGACTGGCGGATGCGGAAGGCATCGAGCTGGCTGCTGGTCTGGTCGAGCGTGGAGTCGATGCGGGCGTCGTCCAGCACCACCAGGGTCTGGCCGGCCTTCACCCGCTCGCCCTCGCGCACCAGGATCTCGCGCACGATGCCGCCGTCGCGGTGCTGCACGGTCTTGCGGTTGGTGTCGACCTTGACCAGGCCCATCGCGACGATCGCGCCGCCCAGCGGGGCCCAGACCGCCCAGGCCAGCATCGCGGCGACCGCCACCACGATCGAGGCGGCGCCGGCCCAGCCGGCCCAGCGCGCCGCGGCGGTCCACTGCGCGGCCAGGTCGGCCGGCTCGGTCGGCGCGGGCAGGGTGTTGGCGAGGGGGGTGCTCATGCGGTCCCCTGGGCGCGCGCGGCCTGCAGCACCGGCGGCTTGGCGCCGGGCGGGTGATCGCCGGCGGGGGCGCCGGCAGCCGCCGCCTCCGCGGCCTTGTCCTGGCGCACGCCGATGCGCTCGACCATGCCGTCGCGCATCACCATGATGCGGTCGGCCACCGAGAGGATCTGGGTGCGCTGCGTGATCAGCACGACGGTCGTGCCGCGGGCGCGCGCGTCGGCGATGGCCCGCGCCAGCGCCTGCTCGCCCTCGGTGTCGAGGTGCGCGTTCGGCTCGTCGAGCACGACGATGCGCGGGTTGCCGTAGAAGGCACGTGCCAGCGCGACCCGCTGGCGCTGCCCGCCGGAGAGGAACCGGCCGCCTTCGCCGACCGGCGTGTCGTAGCCCTTGGGCAGGCGCACGATCAGGTCGTGCACCTGGGCGCGCTGGGCGGCCAGCACCACCTCCTCGCTGTGCGCATCGCCCAGCCGGGCGATGTTGTCGGCCACCGTGCCGGCGAACAGGCCGACGTCCTGCGGCAGGTAGCCGAGGTGCCGGCCGAGGCGGTCGGGGTCCCATTGCGAGAGCGCCGCGCCATCCAGCCGCACCGCGCCGGCACTGGGCGGCAGCACGCCGAGCAGCAGCCGCGCCAGGGTGGACTTGCCCGAGCCGCTCGGCCCGATCAGCGCCAGCACCTCCCCGGCGGCGATCTCGACGCTGACACGCTGCACCACCGGCTTCTGCGCCCCCGGCGGCACGTAGGTCAGGCCCTCGACCGTGATCGCGCCGGTGGGTTCGGGCAGGGCGGCAAAGCGCTGCGCCGCGTCGCGGCCGAGCAGGCCGTCGAGCCGGCGCCAGGCCAGGCGCGCCTCGACCAGCGCCTTCCACTGACCGACCAGCTGCTCGACCGGCGCCAGCGCGCGGCCGAGGATGATGGTGACGGCGATCATCACGCCCGGCGTGGCCAGCTGCTCGATCACCAGCCAGGCCGCCGCGGCCATCATCACCACCTGCACCGACTGGCGGAAGAAGCGCGTTGCCGAGCCCACCAGCCCGGCAATGCGCTGGATGCCGAGCTGGCGCGTCTGCAGCGCGCCGGACTGGCCCTCCCAGCGCCGCGCCACCGCCGGCGCCATGCCCAGCGCATGCACCACCTCGGTGTTGCGCATCACCGCGTCGACGAACTGGCCGGCGTCGCGCATCTGCTGCTGGGCCTGCTCGAGCGCGGCGCGGGTGGTGCGCTCGTTGATCCAGGTCAGGATCACCAGGACGATCGCGCTGGCCAGCGCCAGCAGGCCCAGCACCGGGCTGAACAGCGCGATCACGACGATGTAGATCGGCATCCAGGGCGCGTCGAACAGCGCCACGATGCCGGGCCCGGAGAGGAAGGCGCGCAGCGCGCCGACGTCGCGCAGCGCGTGCTGGTGCACCGGCGAACCGGGTGTCGCCACCGAGTCGAGCACCAGCTCCAGCGTGCGCCGGCCGACGCCGCGCTCGAACAGGGCGCCCAGCAGCACCAGCAGCCGGGCGCGCACCAGGTCGAGCGCGAACATCAGCAGCAGGGCGCCGCCGGTGATCAGCGACAGCATCACCAGCGTTTCGACACTGCGCGTGGACAGCACGCGGTCGAACACCTGCAGCATGTAGAGCGACGGGGCGAGCAGCGCCAGGTTGATCACCAGGCTGAACAGCCCCGCCGCGAGGAAGAAGCGGGCGTGCGCCCGCAGGAAGGCCAGCATGGTCGAGGCTCAGGCTCCGAAGGTGTAGTCGGACAGGCTGGTCAGCGATCCGTCCACCAGCGCGATCTGTGTCAGCTCCGAGGCGCTGACCAGGGCGTTGGCGCCGGACGAGGTGAACAGGAAGATGCCCGTCTGGGCGCCATTGTCCACCACGAACAGACGCGTCGCGCCGACGGCATAGTTGCTGCTTGCGGAGCCGATCACAGCGGCAGCGGATCCGGCGTCGATGGTGCCGAAGACCTGCCCGTCGGTCACCACCACGACTTCGGCCGAAGCGGCATGCGGGGCGAAGTTGCTGCGTGTCTGGCCATTGTCGACCACCGTGTCGCCGTCACCGATCCTGATGGTGGCCTGGCTGAACCGGAAGGTGTCGTTGACCGAGTTGAAGTCCGTTACCGCATCGCTTCCCGCCAGGCTGGTGAAGTGGAAGGTGTCGTTGCCGAGCCCGCCCGTCAGGGCGTCGTTGCCCGCGCCGCCGATCATCGTGTCGTTGCCGGCGCCGCCATTGAGGGTGTCGTTGCCGGTACTACCGTTGAGCGAGTTGTTCGCGCTGTTGCCGGTCAGCAGGTTGTTCAGCGAGTTGCCGGTGCCGTTGACGGCGCTGCTGCCGGTCAGTGTCAGGCGCTCGACATTCAGGCCCAGCGTGTAGCTCAGTCCG
Organism: Piscinibacter defluvii; assembly: GCF_004011805.1. GTDB lineage: Bacteria > Pseudomonadota > Gammaproteobacteria > Burkholderiales > Burkholderiaceae_C > Piscinibacter > Piscinibacter defluvii. The sequence continues at coordinate 150,699 of NZ_ML137197.1, read as the reverse complement.
GACTGCACCGTGTCCGTGCCACCACCCGTCGCTTCAGTCACCACGTCCGTCAGCACGTTGACGACGTAGGTGTCGTTGCCCGCCCCGCCGATCATCGTGTCGTTGCCGGTTCCCCCGTTCAGCACGTTGTTCGCGCCGTTGCCGGTCAGCACGTTGTTCAGCGTGTTGCCGGTGCCGTTGATCGCGCTGCTGCCCGTCAGCGTGAGGTTCTCGAGGTTGGCCAGCAGCGTGTAGGTGCGGTTGACCTGCACGGTGTCGGTGCCGCCGGCGGCCGCCTCGGTGACGACATCGCCGACGTTGTCGACCAAGAAGGTGTCGTTGCCGGTGCCGCCGATCATCGTGTCGGCGCCGAGGCCGCCGTTGAGGGTGTCGTTGCCGCTGCCGCCGTTGAGCGAGTTCCTCGCGCCGTTGCCGGTCAGCACGTTGTTCAGCGTGTTGCCGGTGCCGTTGATCGCGCTGCTGCCCGTCAGCGTGAGGTTCTCGAAGTTGGCCAGCAGGCTGTAGCTGCGGCTCGACTGCACGGTGTCGGTGCCACCGGCGGCCGCCTCGGTGACGACGTCGCCGGCGTTGTCGACCACCATCAGGTCGTTGCCGGCGCCGCCGATCATCGTGTCGGCGCCGAGGCCGCCGATGAGCGTGTCGTTGCCGCTGCCGCCGTTGAGCGAGTTGTTCGCGCCGTTGCCGGTCAGCACGTTGTTCAGCGCGTTGCCGGTGCCGTTGATCGCGCTGCTGCCCGTCAGCGTGAGGTTCTCGAAGTTGGCCAGCAGCGTGTAGCTGCGGTTGATCTGCACGGTGTCGGTACCGCCGGCGGCTGCCTCGGTGACGACGTCGCCGGCGTTGTCGACCACCATCAGGTCATTGCCGGCGCCGCCGATCATCGTGTCGGCACCGAGGCCGCCGATGAGCGTGTCGTTGCCGCTGCCGCCGTTGAGCGAGTTGTTCGCGCCGTTGCCGGTCAGCACGTTGTTCAGCGTGTTGCCGGTGCCGTTGATCGCACTGCTGCCCGTCAGCGTCAGGTTCTCGAGGTTGGCCAGCAACGTGTAGGTGCGGTTCGACAGCACGGTGTCAGTGCCGCCGCCCGCTGCCTCGACGACGATGTCGCCGGCGTTGTCGACGAGGAAGTTGTCGTTGCCGGCGCCGCCGGTCATCGTGTCGGCGCCGCCCCGCCCGTCGAGTGTGTCGTTGCCGCTGTCGCCGTTGAGGCGGTTATTGCCGGAGTTGCCGGTCAGCACGTTGTTGAGCGTGTTGCCGATTCCGCTGATCCCGGCGCTGCCGGTCAGCGTGAGGTTCTCGAGGTTGTCACGGAGCGTGTAGGTGATCGAGGAGCGGACCAGGTCCGTGCCGCCGCCGGCGTTTTCGACCAGCACGTCGGTATTCGAGGCGACGGTGTAGACGTCGTCGCTGCGGCCGTAGCTGTACACGTTGACGCCCGGGTTGTCGTCGTCGACGATGTTGATCACCCCGACGGCCTTGGCGATGGTCGCGCCGCTGGGCGTGATCAGGTTGAAGTTGAAGCTCTCGATGTTCTCGGGGTTGAAGTCGTCCTCGATCTCGATGCGGACGACCTTCGTGGTCTCGCCCGCGGCGAAGTTCAGGGTGTGGGTGCCGGGGCCCCAGTAGTCGGGCGCGCCACCGCCGGAGACGGCGGTGGAGTTGCTGGTGTAGTAGTTCACCGTCACAGGGGTCTGCGCCGGCGCGCTGAGGCTGACGACCACGTCGATGTAGCCGTCGCCCTCGGCCACGGTGGCATCGGCCACGGAGATCGTCGGCGGCAACCCGCCGCCGGCATCGCTGGCGCCGATCTCGGCCACCCCATTGGCGTCGACGATGAGTGCGCCGCCGGTCGCGTCGCTGAGGACCAGGTTGACGCGCTCACGCCCTTCTGTCGTGGCGTCGTCCCGGATATCGACGGTGACCGTCTTGACGGTCTCGCCGGCGGCGAACGTGAGCGTGCCCGAGGTGGCAGTGAAGTCGCTGCCGGCGGTCGCGGTGCCGGCGGTGGTGGTGTCGTAGTCGACGGTGACGGTGTTGTTGGAGGACTGGCCGTTGGGCCCGCCGAGCATGACGACGAAGGTGGCGGTGCCGGCCTTCTCGTCGACCACTGCATCGCGCACGACAACGATCGGGTTGTCGACGGTGTTGTCGTCGTCGACGATGCCGATGTTGGCGTAGTCCTTGACGATGTCGGCGTTGGCCGAGGCTGAATGGAGGATGAAGTAGAAGTTCTCGTAGTTCTCGATGTCGGTGTTCAGGCTGTCCTCGATCTCGAAGCGGACGACCTTGGTGGTCTCGCCGACGGCGAAGTTCAGCACGTGGGAGTTGGCGCCGAAGTAGTCGGGTGCGCCGCCGCCGGAGACGGCGGTGGAGTTGGACGTGTAGTAGCTGACCGTGACCGGCGCCTGCGCCGGCGCGCTGAGGCTGACGACCACGTCGATGTAGCCGTCGCTCTCGCTGACGATGGCGTCGCTGACGGAGATGCGGGTCTTGGAGACCTGGGTGCCGTCGCTGGCGCCGATGGTGGCCACGCCGCGGCTGTCGAGGATGACGGCGCCGCCGGTGGCGGTGTCCAGGTCGAGGAAGAAGCGTTCGGCGCCCTCGGTCGCGCCGTCGTCGTTGATGTCGACGGTGACGGTCTTGACGCTCTCGCCGGCGGCGAAGGTGAGCGTGCCGTCCAGGATGGCGGTGTAGTCGGTGCCGGCGGTGGCGGTTCCGTTGGTCGTCCGGTAATCGACCGTGACGGTGCTGTTGGAGGATTGCCCGTTGGGCCCGCCGAGCATGACGACGAAGGTGGCGGTGCCGGCCTTCTCGTCGACCACTGCATCGCGCACGATCACGATCGGGTTGTCGACGGTGTTGTCGTCGTCGACGATGCCGATGTTGGCGTAGTCCTTGACGATGTCGGCATTGGCCGAAGCGGAATGCAGAACGAAGTAGAAGTTCTCGTAGCCCTCGACGTCGGTGTCGAGGCTGTCCTCGAGCTCGAAGCGGACGACCTTGGTGGTCTCGCCGACGGCGAAATTCAGCACGTGCGAGTTGCTGCCGAAGTAGTCGGGCGAGCCGCCGCCGGAGATGGCGGTGGAGTTGTCGGTGTAGTAGCTGACCGTGACCGGCGCCTGCGCCGGCGCGCTGAGGCTGACGACCACGTCGATGTAGCCGTCGCTCTCGCTGACGATGGCGTCGCTGACGGAGATGCGGGTCTTGGACACCTGGGTGGCGTCGCTGGCGCCGATGGTGGCCACCCCTCGGCTGTCGAGGATGAGGGCGCCGCCGGTGGCGGTGTCCAGATCAAGGAAGAAGCGCTCGGCGCCTTCGGGTGTGTTGTCGTCGGCGATGTCGACGGTGACGGTCTTGACGCTCTCGCCGGCGGCGAAGGTGAGGGTGCCGGAGGTGGTGGCGTAGTCGGCGCCGGCAGTGGCAGTGCCGGCGGTCGTCCCGTAGTCGACGGTGACGGTGCTGTTGGAGGACTGGCCGTTGGGCCCGCCGAGCATGACGACGAAGGTCGCGGTACCGGCCTTCTCGTCGACCACCGCGTCGCGCACGACGATGATCGGGGCATCGACGGTGTTGTCGTCGTCGACGATGCCGATGTTGGCGTAGTCCTTCACGATGTCGGCGTTGGCAGACGCCGAGTAGAGAACGAAGTAGAAGTTCTCGAAGCCCTCGACGTCGGTGTCCAGGCTGTCCTCGAGCTCGATGCGGACGACCTTGGTGGTCTCGCCGACGGCGAAGTTCAGCAGGTTGGTGTTCACGCCGTAGTAGTCGGGCGCGCCGCCGCCGGAGATGGCGGTGGAGTTGCTGGTGTAGTAGTTGACGGTGACCGGCGCCTGCGCCGGTGCGCTGAGGCTGACGACGATGTCGACGTAGCCGTCGTTCTCGCTGACGATCGCGTCGCTGACGGTGATTCGGGTCTTGGACACCGAGGTGGCGTCGCTGGCGCCGATGGTGGCCACGCCGCGGCTGTCGAGAATGACGGCGCCGCCGGTGGGGGTATCCAGGTCGAGGAAGAAGCGCTCGGCGCCCTCGGGTGTGTTGTCGTCGTTGATGTCGACGGTGACCGTCTTGACGCTCTCGCCGGCGGCGAAGGTGAGGGTGCCGGAGGTGGTGGCGTAGTCCGTGCCGGCAGCGGCGGTGCCGGCGGTGGTCTGGTAGTCGACGGTGACGGTGCTGTTGGACGACTGGCCGCTGGGCCCGCCGAGCATGATGACGAAGGTCGCGGTGCCGGCCTTCTCGTCGACCACCGCGTCACGCACGACGATGCTCGGGGCGTCGACGGTGTTGTCGTCGTCGACGATGCCGATGGTGGCGTACTCCTTCACGATGTCGGCGTTGGCCGAGGCCGAATGGAGGATGAAGTAGAAGTTCTCGTAGCCTTCGACGGTGATGTCGTCCGCGAGCTCGACGCGGACGACCTTGGTCGTCTCGCCTACGGCGAAGTTCAGCGTGTTGGTGCCTCCGTACCCGAAGTAGTCGGGCGCGCCACCGCCGGAGATGGCGGTGGAGTTGGCGGTGTAGTAGCTGACCGAGACGGGGGCTTGGGCCGGTGCGCTGAGGCTGACGACGATGTCGACATAGCCGTCGCTCTCGCTGACGATGGCGTCGCTGATCGTGATGCGGGTCTTGGCCACCGGGGTGGCGTCGTTGGCACCGATGGTGCCGACGCCGCGGCTGTCGAGGATGACGGCGCCGCCGGTGACGTTGTCGAGGTCGAGGAAGAAGCGTTCGGCGCCCTCGGGCGTGTTGTCGTTGTTGATGCTGACGGTGACGGTTTTGACAGTCTGGCCTGCCTCGAACGTGAGGGTACCGCTGGTGGTCGTGTAGTCGGACCCGGCGCTGGCGGTGCCGGGGTAGGTCTCGTAGTCGACCGTGACCGTGCCGCCAGAGGCCTGTCCGGCCGGGCCGCCGAGCAGGACGACGAAGGTCGCGGTGCCGGCCTTCTCGTCGACGACGACGTCGCGCACGCTCAGGCCGGGCGTTCCGGTGCCCGCCTCGTTGTCGACGATGCCGATGACGGCATCGGTGTTGGAGATCAGCGCGCCGTTGGTCGCGCCGCTGAGGCTGAGCCGGAACGACTCGAAGGCCTCGACGGCAGCGTTGTCCGACAGGTTGACCCGGATGGTCTGCGTCGTCACGCCGACGTCGAAGGTCAGCGTCCCGGAACTCGTCACCGAGTAGTCGGGACTGCCGCCGCCGTTGACCGCCGTGATATTGCCGAACGCATAGTTGACCGAGATGGGCTGGGCCCCTCCATCGGTCAGGCGGATGACGATGTCGACAAAGCCGTCAGCCTCGCTGACGACCACATGATCTACGGACAGGGACGGCATGGCTTACCTCTCGCACCGGGGGTGAATGGATGAATCCGGGCCCGGCCTCGGCCGGGCAGCCCACGCGGCGTCCCGAGGCGTGTCCGCGGGCCTCCTCCCGGTCCGCGACACGCTTGTTCTTGTGACGCCACTTGTATCGTTCGGCGCGTGACAAGTCGACAGGTCAGGGAGACAGGCCCCCCTAAGCCAGGGGGTGCGCGTGGCAGAGTCAGGGTGTCGCGCGCCCGCCATGGGCCCGAGGGCCCATTCGCCGCCGTGCCGACCGGGTGTTCAGGCTCCGAAGAGGTAGTCCGAGACGTTCGTCATCGTGCCCTCGATGAGCGCCAGTTGCGTCAGCTCGGCGGCCGTGACCGTTGCGTCGACGCCCGATGAATGGAACCGGAAGACGCCGGTCTGTGTGCCGTTGTCGACCACGAACAGGCGGTCGGCGCCGGAGGCGAAGCCACCGGTCGCGGCCCCGATCTGCAGGGCCGCCGCGGTGGCGTCGATCGCGCCGCCGATGTTGCTCGTGAAGATGACCAGTTCCGCATTGGCCGAGAAACCGCCGGGTGCCGCACGTACCGCGCTGCCCTCGACCAGCGTGTCGCCGTCGCCGATGCGGATGCTCGCCATGCTGAAGCGCAGCGAATCGGTCACGGTGTCGAAGTCTTTGACCGTGTCGAAGCCGGACAGGCTGTTGAACAGGAAGATGTCGTTGCCGGTGCCGCCGGTCAGCTGGTCGCTGCCCGCGCCGCCGTTCAGGCTGTCGTTGCCGGCCGCGCCGCTGAGGGTGTCATTGCCGCTGCCGCCGCTGAGGGCGTTGGCGGCGCCGTTGCCCGTCAGGGTATTGGCCAGCCCGTTGCCGGTGCCGTTGACCGCAGCGCTGCCCGTCAAGATCAGGCGCTCCAGGTTCGCGCCCAGTGTGTAGGCCAGCGCGCTCCGCACCGTATCGGAGCCCGCGCCGGCGGCCTCGCTCACCACATCGCCGGCTGCGTCGACGACGTAGCTGTCGTTGCCGGCACCACCGGCCAGGGTGTCGTTGCCGACGCCGCCGTTCAGCACGTTGCTGGCGGTGTTGCCCGTCAGCCGGTTGTTCAGGGCATTGCCGGTGCCATTGACGGCACTGATGCCGGTCAGTGTCAGGTTCTCGAGATTCGCGCCCAGCGTGTAGCTGCGGCTGCTCAGCACCGTGTCGGTGCCGCCGCCGGCAGCCTCCGTCACGATGTCGCCGGCGTCTTCGACGACGAAGCTGTCGTTGCCCGCAGCGCCGATCATCGTGTCGACGCCCAGGCCGCCGTCGAGCGTGTCGTTGCCCGCGCCGCCGTCCAAGGTGTTGCCAGCCGAGTTGCCGGTGATGGCGTTGTTCAGCGTGTTGCCGGTTCCGTTGATCGCGTTGCCGCCGGTCAAGGTCAGGTTCTCGACATTGGCGCCGAGCGCATAGCTGACCGAGGAGTTCGCCATGTCGATGCCGCCACCGACGTTCTCGACGATCACGTCGCTCGCTGCCACGACGGTGTAGATGTCGTTGCTGCGGCCGTGGCTGTACACGATCACGCCGGCCTTGTCGTTGTCGACGATGCTGACCGTGGTGGTCGGCTTGGCGATGGTGGCGCCGTTGGCTCCGGACAGCACGAAGTTGAAGGTCTCCAGGTTCTCGGACGTCGAGCCGTCGCCGATCTCGATGCGCACGACCTTGGTGGTCTCGCCGGCGGCGAACACGATCGTGCCGTTGCGGCCGAGGAAGTCGGTGCCACTGGCGGCGCCGGCATTGGTGGTGGCGTAGTTGACCGACACCGGCGCCGTGCTCGGGGCGCTCAGGCTGACCACGATGTCCACGTGGCCGTCGCCCTCGCCGACCACGGTGTCGGTCGCGCTGATGCCCGGGGTGGCCACTGTGGCTGCATCGCTGGCGCCAATCTCGGCGACCGCGCGACCATCGACGATCGTCGCGCCGATCGCGTTGCTGAGCGTGAAGTTGATGCGCTCGAAGCCTTCGGGGTTGCCGTCGTCGGCAATGTCGACGGTGATGGTCTTGGCCGACTCGCCCGGCTCGAAGGTCAGCGTGCCGCTGGTGGCGCTGTAGTCGCTGCCGGCACTGGCGCTGCCGTTGGCGGTGCTGTAGCTGACGCTGACCGGGCTGCTGGAGGACTGCCCGTTGGGGCCGCCGAGCATGACGACGAAACTGGCGCTGCCGGCCTTCTCGTCGACCACGACGTCGCGCACGACCAGCCCGGGTGTGCCCACCACCGGCTCGTTGTCGACGATGCCGATCTGCGCGGTGGCCTGGGAGATGGTGGCGTTGGTGGCGCCGCTGAGGTTGAGATAGAAGGTTTCGAAGCCTTCGTTCGAGCCGCTGCCGCCGATCTCGATGCGCACGACCTTGGTGGTCTCGCCGGCGGCGAAGTTCAGCGTGCCGGAGCGGCCCACGAAGTCGGTGCCGGCGTTGGCGGTGGCGTTGGCGGTGGCGTAGTTGACCGAGACCGGGCTCAACCCCGGCGCGCTCAGGCTGACGACCACGTCCACGTAGCCGATGCCCTCGCCGACGACCATGTCCGACACCGAGATGCGCGGCTGCGCGACCGCGGCAGCGTCGCTGGCGCCGATGATCGCCGCGCCCTGGCCGTCCAGGATGGTGGCGCCGGTGGCGTTGCTCAGGTTGAGGAAGAAGCGCTCGAAGCCCTCGGGGCTGCCGTCGTCGGCGATGTCGACGGTGATGGTCCTGGCCGACTCGCCCGGCTCGAAGGTCAGCGTGCCGCTGGTGGCGCTGTAGTCGCTGCCGGCACTGGCGCTGCCGTTGGCGGTGCTGTAGCTGACGCTGACCGGGCTGCTGGAGGACTGCCCGTTGGGGCCGCCGAGCATGACGACGAAACTGGCGCTGCCGGCCTTCTCGTCGACCACGACGTCGCGCACGACCAGCCCGGGCGTGGCCACCACCGGTTGATTGTCGACGATGCCGATCTGCACGCTGGACTGCGCGAGCGTGGCGTTGAGGGCGCCGCTGAAGTTGAGGTAGAAGGACTCGAAGCCTTCGTTGGAAGCGCCGCCGCCGATCTCGATGCGCACGACCTGGGTGGTCACGCCGGGCAAGAAGGTCAGCGTACCGCTGCGGCCAACGAAATCCGTGCCGCTGGCGGCGGTGCCGTTCTGCGTCGCGAAGTTGACGGAGACAGTCTCCGTTCCCGGATCGACAAGTCTCACGACGATGTCGACGAATTGCGAACCTTCACCGACCACCACATGGTCGACCGACAGATAAGCCATGGTTGTCCCTCCAGTCTCTGGTGTGCCGATCAGATTCGCACCCGCAGACTCGCCCGGGTGGCCCACACCGCGTCCAGACAGAGACGGTCGCAGCCTCTTCGTGCCGCCGGCCCGTTCGCCGCTCTGACACGGCTTGTAACGTTCGGCGCGTGACAAGTCGACCGGTCAGGGAGGCATGACCCCCTAAGCCAGGGGGTACACGCGGCGCGGCAGAATGGTGCTGAAAACCATCAGGAGACCCGATGACCCAGACCGCCCGCGTGATCCGTGTTGCCGCCTTCGGCGGCCCCGAGAACATGACGCTCGACGAGGTGAGCGTCGGCGAGCCCGGCCCGGGCGAGATCCGCATCCGGCACGCGGCCAGCGGCATCAACTTCATCGACGTCTACCACCGCAGCGGCGTCTACCCGAATCCGTTGCCGCTGGCGCTGGGGGCCGAGGGGGCCGGCATCGTCGAGGCGGTGGGCGAGGGTGTCACGCACCTGAAGCCGGGCGACCGCGCGGCCTATGCATCCAACGTCCCGGGTTCGTACAGCACCCTGCGCGTGATGCCGGCGCGCACGGTGGTGCGGCTGCCGGAATCGATCGATTTCGATACCGGCGCCGCCATGATGCTCAAGGGGCTCACCGTGCAATACCTGCTGCGCAAGACGCTGCCGGTCGGCGGTCTGCAGCCGGGCGACTTCGTGCTGTTCCATGCCGCGGCCGGCGGCGTGGGCCTGATCGCCTGCCAATGGGCCCGGGCGCTCGGCCTGAAGCTGATCGGCACCGCTGGCAGCGACGAGAAATGCGCGCTCGCGCTCGAGAACGGGGCCAGCCATGCGATCAACTACCGCAGCGAGGACTTCGTGCGCCGCGTCGACGAGATCACCGGCGGCCAGAAGGTCAAGGTGGTGTACGACTCGGTCGGCAAGGACACCTTCGCGCGTTCGCTCGAATGCCTGCGCCCGTTCGGCCTGGCGGCCTGCTTCGGCGCCTCGTCGGGCAAGCCGCCCGCGATCGAGCTCGCGACGCTGGCCAAGGGCTCGCTGTACGTGACGCGGCCCACCCTGTTCAGTCACATCGTCTCGCCCGAGACGACGCAGGCGATGGCCGACGAGCTCTTCGCCGTGGTGGCCAGCGGCGCCGTCAAGATCCCCGTGACGCGGCGCTACGCCCTGGCCGAGGCGGCGCAGGCGCACCGCGACCTCGAGGCGCGCCAGACCACCGGCTGCAGCGTGCTGCTGCCCTGACGGCGGCGACTGTCCGCCTGCGGGCCGCGCCTGCGTGGAGTGGGGCGAGAGAGATCCGCTCTCGCCCTTCCCGAGGACGACCCATGCATCCCACCCTGCGGGCCGCGCTGTGCGGCCTGACGCTCGTCGCCGGCGCGCTGTGTGCCCAGACCCTGCATCCCGTGGCGCTGACCGGCACCGAGCAGGCCAGCTACCGGCAGGCACTGGAAGCCTTCCGTGGCCAGCGCTACGCCGGCGCCTACGCGCGCTTCGCCCGGCTCGCCGACGCCGGCCATGTGCCCTCGGCGCAGATCGCGCTGCTGATGGTGCAGCAGGGCCCCGCGCTGTTCGGCAGCGACTGGGCCGCCAGCCCCGGCCAGCAGCGACGCTGGAACGCGCTGACCATCAACGCGGCGCGCCAGCGCCTGGACTTCGTCGACAACGAACGCGGCGACTGAGCCGCCCCCGCGCGCGTCGGCAGCCCGTCAGGCGGCGCGGCGCACGGCCGGGCGGGCTTCGGCGACGCTGTCCTTGTGCACGGCGCCGCCCTTCATGATCAGGCGCAGCCTGGAGCGGTCCTGCAACAGGCGCACGTCCTGCAGCGGGTCGCCGTCGACCAGCAGCAGGTCGGCCAGCAAGCCCTCGCGCACCTGGCCCACCGGCAGGCCCATCAGCTCGCCGCCGATGCGCGTGGCGCATTGCAGCGCCTCGGAGGGCGTGTAGCCGAACAGCCGGACGAAGTGCTCGATGTCGCGTGCGTTGGTGCCCTGTGGCGTCCAGGCGAAGCCGTAGTCGCCGCCGATCACGACGCGGATGCCGCGCTTGCGCATCTGCTCGTAGGTGCGCTGCGAGTTCTCCAGGCAGCGCTCCATGCCGAGGTCGTGCGCCACGGCCTTCGTGATGCCCCAGGGCTCGGCCTCGTGCAGCGTGTTGTGGATCAGCCCGATCGCCGGGCCGACGAACAGGCGGTCGCGGGCGGCCTCGAGCAGGTCGAGCGCCTCGCCGTCGGCCATCTCGCAGTGGTAGATCACGTCCACCCCGCACTGCACCGCGCGCTTCACGGCGTTGCCGGCGCGCGAGTGCGAGGCCACGCGCCGGCCGAAGTCGTGCGCCACCTCGCAGGCGGCGCGCACCTCGGTCTCGCGCATCACCGTCATGCCGCCCTTGGCGGGCACGAAGTCGTCGCCGGAGATGTTCAGCTTGATGTTGTCCACGCCCTCGCGGATGCAGGTGCGCACGGCCTGCACGATGGCCTCGGGACCGTCGGCCACGATGCCGAAGCTGGAGCGGTTCATGTGCAGGCGGTTCTCGTCGCCCAGCCCGCCGGTGACGGTGATCTCCGGACTCGCGGCGCGGATGCGCGGGCCCGGGCTGCGGCCGGAGTTCACCTCGTTGCGTACCACCACGTCCAGGCGCAGCTTGGCGCTGGCCGCGCTGTAGGCGCTGGTGAAGCCGGCATCGAGCAGCGTGCGCGCGTTGTGCAGCGTCTCGATCACGTGTTCCTCGGGCGGGATGTCGCCCAGGTCGGTGTTGCGCTGCGCGCCGCAGAAGGAGAGGTGGGCATGGCCCTCCACCAGCCCCGGCATCAGGGTCATGCCGGCGGCGTCGATCACGCGCACGTCGTCGCCGTCGGGCGTCACGCCGCGGCCCACGCGCACGATGCGTTCGCCCTCGACCAGCACCTCGGCGGGGAAGGGCGCGGCGCCGCTGCCGTCCCAGACCATGCAATCGCGGATCAAGGTCCTCATCCTGCCCTCGTCGTCGAAGCATCGAACGGCCGAACCATAGACCCCGGCGACGAAACCCTGTTGCTCGCTAAACCTTCTTGCGGTCGCGTCGGCACAGGAGTAAACCGCTGCCACGGTCGCAAGGCGTCCGCTTGTTCACGGAGGTGCCATGCCCCACTACCACGCGCTCCAGGTCCGTTCCATCCTCGAGGCGCCGCTCGCCCTGGTGCATGCCGAGGCCCACGTCGGCTTCGACGATCCCGCCAGCGCGGTGCTCACCGACCTGCGCATCGCCTCCAGCGTCGTCGTGCCGGTGGAGGAGCCGCTGGAGGACGCACGCCGCCTGATGCAGCACGCGGGCGTGCGCATGGCCTTCGTGTTCGACGCCGCGGGCGGCGTCATCGGGCTCGTGACCGCCGCCGACCTGCAGGGCGAGCGCGCGCTGCAGGCGGCCACGCGGCGCGGGGTCGAGTACGGCGAGCTGAGCGTGGCCGACGTGATGACGGCGGTGGCCGACTGGGCCGTGGTCGATGCCGCCGCGCTGCCGCGCGCACGCGTCGGCGACATCGTCGCCACCTTCCGCGCCACCGCGCAGCGCTACCTGATCGTGGTCGAGCCGGGCGCGAAGGGCGAGCCGGTGATCCGCGGCCTGTTCTCGGCCAACCGGGTCGAGCGTGCGCTCGGCCATGCGATCGAGGAGGAGCTGCGCAGCAACACCTTCTCGGCGCTGGCCCAGGCCCTGGCGTAGTCGTTTGCGTCGGATGTTTCAGCTTGTGTGAGCGGGGGGAGTACGCTCGCGGATTGCCCTCAGACAAGCTGACTTCCGCGCATGTTCGGACGAAACAAACCCGTCGTACTCGACCGCTACGGCCATCGCCGCTCGCGCCTGCGCATTCCGCGCTGGCTGGTGCTGCTGCTTCTCGGCGTGGCCACCGGCGCCGGCGGCCTGGTCTACCTGCAGGAGAACCACCTGCCCAAGCGGCTCTCGGCCGCGGCCTCGGTGGAGCTGCAGCAGGCCTACACCCAGGCCGACGCCGAGCGCACCCAGCTGCGCGCCGACCTGGCGGCCACCACGAAGAAGCTCGAGGCCGCGCTGACCGAGGCCAAGACCAATGCCGCCGAACTCGCCACCAGCCGGCAGACGGTGGAGCGGCTGCGCACCAGCCTCGATTTCGTGGCCGGCGCGCTGCCGCCCGACCCGCGCGGCGGCACGGTCGAGGTGCGCGCCGCGCAGTTCACGGCCCAGGGCGGCAAGCTGGACTACGACGTGCTGCTGTTCCGCGACAAGGGCGCCAAGCCGATGCCGGCGGTGGTGCAGATCGTCGTGGCCGGCGAAGGCGCCAGCGGCACGGCGACCAACGTCAGCCTGAAGCCGACGGCCGTGTCGGTGGGCCGGCTCGAGGCCGTGGGCGGCAACGTGCCGCTGCCCGAGGGCTTCCGCCCCAGGCAGGCGACCGTGAACGTGCTCGATCGCCCCGACGGCAGGCTGCTCGGGATGCGCGTGCTGTACGTGAAGTGAGCGTCGGGCCGGGCCGGATCACATTCCCCAGCGCAACGCCGCGGTGTGCACCGGCGCGTCCCACAGCGCGAGGCTGCCCGCGTCGACGGCGCTGACGGTGATCGAGCAGCCGGCCATCTCGAGCGAGGTCACGTAGGAGCCGGTCAGGTGGCGTGCCACGCGCACGCCGGCGCCTTGCAGCACCTTGCGTGCCGCATGCACCATCACGTAGAGCTCGAGCAGCGGCGTGCCGCCGAAGCCGTTGACCAGCAGCACGACCTCCTGGCCGGGATTGAGCGAGAGGTCGCGCAGGATCGCGCCGGTCAGCTCGGCGGCGATGTCGTCGGCGCTCGTGAGCTTGACGCGCTTGCGGCCCGGCTCGCCGTGGATGCCGACGCCGAGTTCCATCTCGTCGATGCCGATCTGAAAGGTCGGCTTGCCGGCCGCCGGCACGGTGCAGGAGGTCAGCGCCACGCCCATCGACGCGGTGGACTTGTTGACGCTGTCGCCCAGCGCCTTGAGCGCCGCCAGGCCGTCGCCGCGCTCGGCCGCGGCGCCGACGATCTTCTCGACGATCAGCGTGCCGGCCACGCCGCGCCGCCCGGTGGTGTAGGTCGAGTTCTCGACCGCCACGTCGTCGTTGACGATCACGGTGGCGTTCTCCTGGTCCAGCATCTCGGCGGCCATCTGGAAGTTCATCATGTCGCCGCTGTAGTTCTTGACGATGAACAGCACGCCGGCGCCGCTTTCCACCGACTGCGCGGCGGCGAGCATCTGGTCGGGCGTCGGCGAGGTGAACACCTGGCCGGGGCAGGCGGCATCGAGCATGCCGTGGCCGACGAAGCCGGCGTGCAGCGGCTCGTGGCCCGAGCCGCCGCCGGAGATCAGCGCCACCTTGCCGGGCTTGGTGTTGCGGCGGCGCACGAACTGGCGCTCGGCGCCGAGCAGCACGATGTCGGCGTGGGCCGCGGCAAAGCCGTCCAGACCCTCGGCCAGCACGGTCTCGACGTCGTTGATGAGCTTCTTCATGGTTCGTCCTCGTGTTCGATCAGAGGGTGTCGCAGAGCGCGGCGATGATCAATGCCATCGAGCGCGACCCGGGGTCGACATGGCCGAGGGCGCGTTCGCCGAGGAAGGAGGCGCGGCCCTTGATCGCGTCCATCTGCGCGGTGGCCTGCGCGCTGTCGAGCGCACACCGGCGCACGCGGTCGACGATGTCGCCGCCGCCGGCCGCCAGTACCTTCTGCACCGGGTCGAGCACGTCCAGCAGCGTCTTCTGCCCGACCTCCACCTTGCCCAGCCGCGACAGCGCGGCGATGCCGGCGGCCAGCGCCCGTGCCACATCGGCCGCGTTCGGGTCGGCCGGAAGCTCCTTGCCGAGCGTCACCAGCAGGGTGCCGAACACCGGGCCCGACGAGCCGCCGACGGTGGACATGCAGGTCATGCCCATGGTCTTGAGCGCGTCGTTGAGCGACTTCGCCTCGAGCTCCGGCAGCTTGCCCTGGATGGCCAGGGCGCCGCGTTTCATGTTCAGGCCGTGGTCGCCGTCGCCGATGGCCGAATCGAGGTCGGTGAGTTCCTCGACATGGTCTACGAGGGTCTGGGTGCAGGCCTGGATGATCTTGGGAAGGTCCATCAGGGGGCTCCGTGGATGCGCCGGCCCGCCGCGTCGAAGAACAGCGGCGCGCGGAAATCGACCGAGACCGCGCGGCCGGGCTCCAGCCCACTCGTGTCGCCGCACAGCGTGACGAGCTCCACGTCGCTGGCCGCGCCGCCGAGCGCGACGTAGACGTGTGTCTGGTCGCCCAGATGCTCGACGCGCCGCACCAGCGCCTGCGCGTGGCCGCGGTCGTGACCGTTGGCCGGTGCCAGGGTGGCGCCGTCCGGCCGCACGCCGATCGTGGCGGCCGCGGCCGGCGCCGGCAGCGAGCCTGCGGCCGCACGCGGCAGCAGGTTGATGCGCGGGCTGCCCAGCCGCGCCGCGACGTACGCGCTGACCGGGTTCTGGTAGATCTCGCGCGGCGTTCCCACCTGCACCAGCGCGCCGTGGTCGAGCACGCCGATGCGGTCGGCCAGCGTCATCGCCTCGGTCTGGTCGTGCGTGACGTAGAGCAGGGTCGCGCCCAGGTCCTGCTGGATGCGCTTGAGCTCCAGGCGCAGGTCGTTGCGCAGCTTGGCGTCGAGCGAGGAGAGCGGCTCGTCCATCAGCGTGACGGCCGGCTCGCGCACCAGCGCGCGGCCGATCGCCACACGCTGCATCTGGCCGCCGGAGAGCCGGGTGGCGGGGTTGTCCAGCTTGTCGGCGATGCGCAGCAGCGTGGCCACCTCGGTGACCTTGCGGCGGATCTGCGCCTCCGGCGTGCGGCGCAGCGGCGAGCGCAGCGGGAAGGCCAGGTTGTCGTAGACGTTCAGGTGCGGGTAGAGCGAGTACTGCTGGAAGACGAAGGTGACGTCGCGCAGCGCCGGCGCCAGGCGGGTGACGTCGTGGCCGCCGATGTGCACCTGGCCGGCATCGGGCGTCTCCAGCCCCGCCACCAGGCGCAGCGTGGTCGTCTTGCCGGCGCCGCTCGGTCCGAGCAGCACGATGAACTCGCCCGACGCCACCTCGAGCGAGAGTCCATGCACCGCCTGCACCTCGCCGAAGCGCTTGTCCAGGCCCTGCAGGCTTAGTTCAGCCATGGGCGGCTCCGGCATGCACCGGGCGCGGGGCGCGGGCCGGCGCGGCGCGCTCGTGCCGCACGGTGCGCAGCGCGCGGCCGCTGGCGGCGTCGAACAGCGAGAGCTGCGCGGTCTCGAACGCGAGGCCGACATGGTCGCCGCGCTGCGTCGGGATGTCGGTGCCGATGCGTGCCCGCAGCGTCGTGCCCTGGGCGGTGCGGCAGGTGACGACCTGGCTGGTGCCGAGGTACTCGGTGCCCAGCACCTCGGCGCGCAGCGCGGACTCCGCGCTGAAGCGCAGGTGCTCGGGCCGCACGCCCAGCAGCAGCTCGGCGCCCGGCGCGTCCTCGCGCAGCTCGGGCACCGGCAGCAGCGTGCCGCCCAGCCGCAGCTGCGCCGCGCCGGCTGCGTAGCCGCCGGGCAGGGGCAGGAAGTTCATCGCCGGCGAGCCGATGAAGTCGGCCACGAACACGCTCGCCGGCCGGTCGTACACCTCCTGCGGCGCGCCGAGCTGCTCGATCACGCCCTGGTTCATGATCGCGATGGTGTCGGCCATCGCCATCGCCTCGAGCTGGTCGTGCGTGACGTAGACGGTGGTGGCGTGCAGCCGGTCGTGCAGCGCGCGCAGCTCCTGGCACATCAGCTCGCGGAACTCGGAGTCGAGCGCGCCGAGCGGCTCGTCCATCATGAAGGCGAGCGGCTGGCGCACGATGGCGCGGCCGAGCGCGACGCGCTGGCGGTCGCCGCTCGAGAGGCCCGAGACCGGCTTGTCCAGCAGGTGCTCGATGCGCAAGGTGCGCGCCGCCTCGGCCACCTTGGCGGCGATCTGCTCTCGCGGCAGCCCCTGCGAGACCAGCGGGAAGGCGATGTTCCTCCGCACGTTCAGGTGCGGGTAGAGCGCGAACAGCTGGAACACGAAGGCGATGTCGCGGTGCGAGGCACGCTTGAAGGTGACGTCCTCGTCGCCGAGGAAGATCTGGCCGGAGGTCGGCAGCTCGAGCCCGGCGATCATGCGCAGCGTGGTCGTCTTGCCGCAGCCCGAGGGGCCGAGCAGGCAGAAGAACTCGCCGTCCTCGACGGTGAAGCTCGAGTCCTTCACCGCCACGAAATCGGCGAAGGCCTTGTGCAGGTTCTGGACACGGATCTGGGCCATGCGTGGGCTTCTACTTGGGGAACTTCGAGACGATGGTGAACAGGATCACCCCCGCCAGGGTCGTGACGAACGAGTAGGTGTACAGCACCAGCGCGAAGGGCTGCAGCATCATGAAGATGCCCAGCGCGATCACGATGCAGGCCACGATCTCGAGCGGGCCGCGGCGCAGCCAGGTCGGCCAGTTGCTCTTCATTTGCGTACTGCGCCGAAGGTGATGCCGCGCAGCAGGTGCTTGCGCAGCAGCACGGTGAACACGAGGATGGGCACGAGGAACAGCATCGTGCCCGCCGCGACGGCCGGCCAGTCCTGCCCGCCCTCGCCGATGATGATCGGGATGAAGGGCGGTGCGGTCTGCGCCTCGCCGCTGGTCAGCAGCACCGCGAAGGCGTATTCGTTCCACGCGAAGATCAGGCAGAAGATCGCCGTGGCCACGATGCCGGTGGTGGCCTGCGGCAGCACCACCTTGCGGAAGGCCTGCAGCCGGGTGTAGCCGTCCACCATCGCCGCCTCCTCGTACTCGCGCGGGATCTCGTCGATGAAACCCTTGAGCAGCCAGACCGCGAGCGACACGTTGACCGCGCTGTACAGCAGGATCATGCCGAGCTTGGTGTCCGAGAGGCCGAGCTCCCGGTACATCAGGTAGATCGGGATCGCCACCGCGATCGGCGGCATCATGCGGGTGGACAGGATGAAGAACATCAGGTCGTCCTTGCCCGGCACCTTGAAGCGCGAGAACGCGTAGGCCGCCATCACGCCCAGGCCGACCGACAGCAGCGTCGAGCCGATCGCGATGATCAGCGAGTTGACGAAGCGCGGCAGGTAGTTCGAGCGGCTCACCACCACCATGTTGTTCTCGCGTGCGATGCGTTCGCAGGCGTTGGCCGGGGGCGGCAGGCTGGCCAGGTACTCGTCGGTCTGGCGCGAGCGCGTGGTGAACAGGTTGCAGAAGCCCTCGATAGACGGCTCGAACACCACCTTGGGCGGGTAGCTGATCGAATCCGGCGGGCTCTTGATCGCGGTGAGCGCGATCCACACCAGCGGGATCAGCGTGAGCAGTGCGTAGAGCACGACGACGGCCGCCGCAATGCGCTTGCTCGTGTCCGTCGGCTCGACGACCGAATGCGCCGTGGAGATGCCCTTGTGCATGTGTCGTTCAGCGGTTCTTCACCGCGTTGAGCGCCTTGACGTAGATGTTCGCGAGGCCGAACACCGCGACGAACAGGATGATCGCGAGCGCCGACGAGTAGCCGGTGCGCCACTTCTCGAAGGCCTCGCGCTTGAGCGTGATCGACACGACCTCGGTGGTCGAGCCCGGCCCGCCGTTGGTCAGCAGGTTGACGAGGTCGAACATCTTGAAGTTCTCGATGCCGCGGAACAGCACCGCGAGCATCACGAAGGGCAGCACCATCGGCAGCGTGATGCTCCAGAACTGCCGCCACGACGACGCACGGTCCACCTCGGCGGCTTCGTAGATGTAGTCGGGGATGCTGCGCAGCCCGGCCAGGCAGATCAGCATCACGTAGGGCGTCCACATCCAGGTGTCGACGATCACGATCGCCCAGGGCGCGAGCCTCACCGAGCCGAGCATCTCGAAACTCGAGGGCGGGATGCCGGTGAGGAAGCTCACCGCGTAGTTGAACAGCCCGATCTGCGGCTGGTAGAGGAAGGCCCAGAAGTTGCCCACCACCGCGGGCGACAGCATCATCGGGATCAGGATCACCGTGGTCCAGAAGCCGTGGCCGCGGAACTTGCGGTCGATCAGCCAGGCAAGACCGAATCCGATCAGCGTCTGCAGCGCGATGGTCCAGAACAGGAAGTGCGCCGTGGCCTGCATCGGACCCCAGATCTCGGGGTCGGTGAGGATCGAGACGTAGTGGTCGATGCCGACCGACACCACCTCGGCATTGGGCCGGTTGGCGCGGAAGTTGGTGAACGACAGCCGCACCGTCCAGATCAACGGGAAGATGTTGATCGCCAGCAGCAGCAGCATCGTCGGCGCGATGAACAGCCAGGCGATCGCACGGTCCGACAGGCCGCGCATGCGGCGGGCGATGGGCGCGGGCGTGGCCTCGGCGGCGCGTTGGATGACGCTGGACATGTCGTTCGGGTTGGCGAAGAAGGGGCCGGATTGCGGCCGGCCCCAGGGTCACGTCACTTCAGCTTGCCGTCCTCTTTGAACACCTTCTTCCAGTCGGAGACCAGGCCATCCAAGGCCTCCTTCGCGGTGCCCTTGTCGGCCACCACGAAGTCGTGGATGCGCTTCTGCTCCGCGAGCAGCAGCTGCGCGTAGCTCGGCTCGGCCCAGAAGTCGACCACCTGGTCCATCGCGTCGAGGAACTCGGCCGCGAAGGGCGCGCTCTTCTTGAAGCCGGGGTCGTTCAGCACCGCCTTGTGGCAGGAGTAGCCGCCCAGCGCCCACCACTTCTTCTGCACGTCGGGCGAGGCGAACCACTTGATGTAGGCGAGCGCCTCGTTGCGGTTGGGCGAGTACGACACCACCGAGATGCCCTGGCCGCCGAGCTGCGAGCCCTTGCCCTTGTCGCTCGGGTTGACGAAGAAGCCGATCTTGTCGCCGCCGACGTTCGGGTCCTTGTAGAGGCCGGGGAAGAAGGCGAACCAGTTCATCATCATCGCGACCTGGCCGCTCTTGAACGCGTCCAGCCCCTCGCCCATGTACGAGTTCGTCAGGCCCGGCGGCGTGCAGCACTTGTAGAGCGACTTGTAGAACTCCAGCGCCCTCACCGCGTCCGGCCCGTTGACGAAGCCGTCCATCGCGTACGGCTTCTTCGGATCCTGGTACTTGAAGCCCATCGGGTGCAGCACGTTGCTCACGCCCATCGTGATGCCCTCGGAGCCGCGCTCGGTGAAGAGGTAGGTGCCGTAGACCTTCTTGCCGTCGATCTGGCGGCCGGAGAAGAACTCGGCCACCTGCTTGAACTCGGTCCAGGTCTTGGGCGCGGCCAGGTCGCGGCCGTGCTTCTTCTTGAACTCGGCCTGCAGCTCGGGCTTGCTGAACCAGTCCTTGCGGTAGGTCCAGCCCAGCGCGTCGCCCATCGCCGGCAGCGCCCAGTAGTTCGGCGTGCCCTTGGGCCATTCGGCGTAGCCGGTCACGGTGGCCGGCGCGAAGTCGGTGATCTTGATGCCTTCCTTGGCGAAGAAGTCGTTCAGCTTGACGTAGTGGCCGCTCTCGGCCGAGCCGCCGATCCACTGGCTGTCGCCGATGATCAGGTCGCACAGCTTGCCCTTGCTGTTCAGCTCGTTGAGCATGCGGTCGGCGAAGTTCGGCCAGGGCACGAACTCGAACTTCATGTTCACGCCGCTCTTGGCGGTGAAGTCCTTGGAAAGCTCCACCAGCGCGTTGGCCGGGTCCCAGGCGGCCCAGCACAGGGTGATGGTCTTGCCCTGCGCCTGCGCGCCCGTGCTGGCCAGTCCCAGCAGCGCGGCGGCGGCCAGCGTCGAGAACGCGGGCAGTTTCTTCAGCATCGATGTCATGCGGGTCTCCTCACGTTGGTCCGAACACGAGCACACATACTGACCGCCGCTTCAGTGCAGGTTCTCGGCCGTCAGGATCTCGATGCGCGGCTGCACCACGTTCAGCGCCCCGCGCACGTTCTCGCACAGCGCGCGCAGCACGCGCGCGGCGGTGGAGATGCAGTAATGGATGTCCTGGTGCAGCACGTAGGCCAGGCCGCCGGCGGCCAGCAGGCTGCGGTGCTCGTCGGTCAGGTCGTGCACGATCACCGGCACCGTGCCGGTGAGCCCCAGGCTCTCGATCGCGCGGGCGACGCCGGCGCCGCCCGAGCCCACGTTGTAGAGGCCGGCCACGCGCGCCAGGTCGACACCGCTGCCACGCAGGAAACGCAGCAGCGCGCGCGTGGCGCCGGCGTCGGCGGACGGCAGGTCGGGCGTGCGCAGCACCTTCAGCTTCGGGAAGCGCTCCTCCACCACCTGGGCGAAGCCGATGCGCCGCTCGATCTCGCCCGACAGCCGGGTGGCCTGCGAGGCGAGCAGCAGCGTGTCGCGCCCGGGCACCGCCATGCGGCCGAGCAGCAGGCCGGCGGTGCGGCCAGCGGCGCGGTTGTCGGCGCCGATGCAGGTTTCGCGCATCGAGCCGGCCACGTCGGAGAACAGCGTCACCACGTGCACGCCGGTGCGCACCAGTTCGTTGATGGCGAGCTTCACCGGCGGCAGGTCGGGTGCCATCACGGCCACCGCGTCGCTGTCGGCGAACTGCGCCAGTGCCGCGGCGAACTGGGCCGGGTCCTCGCCCGGCAGGCGGTGTGTCACCTCGGTGATGTGCTGATGCCGGAACTCGCCGGCGGCCTGTGCGATCTGCCGGTCCAGCAGCTCGACGAACGGTGTGCTCTCGCTCGGCAGCACGAACGCGAAGCGCGCGTTCTCGACCTTGCGCGGCCGGCCGCGCGGTGGCGGTGTGCCGAGCTTCTCGACCACCTGCATCACCTTCTGCACCGTCTCGGCATTCACGCCCGGGCGCTTGTTCAGCACCCGGTCGACGGTCGCAGTGCCGACCCCCGCGTGGCGGGCGATGTCGGCGATGGTGGCGGTGGACATCCGGTTCGATGCGTTCGTGATGCATCGATGGTAGAAGGCTCAATAAATAAATCAATCACAACCACATCAGGACAAACCCGGCGCGGGTTTGTCCGATGCACCGTGGCTCAAGCGTCGAGCCGGGTCCAGCGTCCGCCCTTCTTCGACGAGGCGACCACCGCCTCGATGAAGGCCACGCCCTTCAGCCCGTCGTCGATGGTCGGGAAGTGCGCCGGCGGGTCCGGCCGGGCCGCTTTCGGTGCGCCCCGACGCGCGGCGCGGATGGCCTGGGCGACCTCGGTGTAGAGCGTCGCGAAGGCCTCGAGGTAACCCTCGGGGTGGCCGGCCGGGATGCGGCTGACACGCGCCGCACTGGCGTTGGCCGCGCCCGTGGCGCGCGCGATGATCTGCGTCGGCTGGCCGAACGGTGACCAGTGCAGCTGGTTGGGGTGCTCCTGGCGCCACTCGAGCCCGCCCTTGCTGCCGTAGACGCGCAGCTTCAGGTTGTTCTCGTTGCCCGGCGCCACCTGGCTGGCCCACAGCAGGCCGCGCGCGCCGTTTGCATAACGCAGCATCACGTTGGCGTTGTCGTCCAGCGCGCGGCCCTTGACGAAACTGGTCAGCTCGGCGCACAGCTCGACCAGCTGCAGCCCGGTCACGTAGGCCGCCAGGTTGTGGGCGTGGGTGCCGATGTCGCCGATCGCGCCGCCGGCGCCGCTGCGCTTGGGGTCCGAGCGCCAGGCGGCCTGTTTCTGGCCGGTGTCCTCGAGCTTCTCGGTCAGCCAGTCCTGCGGGTACTCGACCTGCACGACGCGGATCTCGCCGAGCTGGCCCTCCTGCACCATCTGGCGCGCCTGCCGCACCATCGGGTAGCCGGTGTAGTTGTGCGTCACCGCGAAGATGAGCTTCTTCTTCGCGGCCAGCGCCTGCAGCTTCTTCGCGTCCTTGCTGGTGGTCGTGACCGGCTTGTCGCAGATGACGTGGATGCCCGCCTTCAGGAAGGCCTCGGCCACCGGCGCGTGCATGTGGTTGGGCGTGACGATGGCCACCGCCTCGATGCCGTCCGGCCGGGCGGCCTCGGCCTTCGCCATCTCGCGGAAGTCGCTGTAGATGCGCTCGCTCGCCAGGCCCAGCGCGGCGCCGGAGCGCTGCGCCTTCTCCGGCGTGGCCGAGAGCGCGCCGGCGACGAACTCGTAGTGGTCGTCCAGCCGCGCCGCGATGCGGTGCACCGCGCCGATGAAGGCGCCTTCGCCGCCGCCCACCATGCCGAGGCGGATGCGGGCCGGGAAGGCGGCCGCGGTCTTGCTGCCCTTGATCGTCATCGTGCCGTTCCCTTCAGAGCCTTCAGAGGCCGAGCATGCGCTTGAGCTGCGCGGGGTCGCTGCCGCCGCCGGCGAAGTCGTCGAAGGCCTTCTCGGTGACCCGGATGATGTGGTCGCGGATGAAGGTCGCGCCCTCGGCCGCGCCCTGTTCCGGGTGCTTCAGGCAGCACTCCCACTCCAGCACCGCCCAGCCGCTGTAGTTGTATTCGGCGAACTTCGAGAAGATGGCCTTGAAGTCGACCTGACCGTCGCCCAGCGAGCGGAAGCGCCCGGCGCGCTTCACCCAGGGCTGGTAGCCGGAGTAGACGCCCTGCCGGCCGGTGGGGCGGAACTCGGCGTCCTTGATGTGCAGCGAGGTGATGCGCGAGTGGTAGATGTCGATGAACTCGAGGTAGTCGAGCTGCTGCAGCACGAAGTGCGAGGGGTCGTAGTTGATGCAGCAGCGCGGGTGGTTGTTCACGCGCTCGAGGAACATCTCGAAGGTGACGCCGTCGAACAGGTCCTCGCCCGGGTGCAGCTCGAAGGCAACGTGGCAGCCGGCCTCGTCGAAGGCGTCGAAGATCGGCCGCCAGCGCTTCGCGAGCTCGTCGAACGCGGTCTCGATCAGGCCGGGCGGGCGCTGCGGCCAGGGGTAGAGGTAGGGCCAGGCCAGCGCGCCGGGGAAGCTGACGTTGGAGCTCAGCCCGAGGTTCTTCGAGGCCTTGGCCGAGAGCAGCATCTGCTGCACCGCCCAGCGCTGGCGCTCGGCGGGCTTGCCCTTCACCGCGGCCGGCGCGAAGGCATCGAAAGCCTCGTCGTAGGCCGGGTGCACCGCCACCAGCTGGCCCTGCAGGTGCGTGCCGAGCTCGGTGATCGCGACGCCGTTCTCGCGTGCGATGCCGGCCAGCTCGTCGCAGTAGGTCTTCGATTCCGCGGCGCGCGCCAGGTCGATCAGCCGCCCGTCCCAGCTCGGCAGCTGCACGCCCTTGAAGCCGAGCGAGCCGGCCCACCGGGTGATGGCATTCCAGCTGTCGAACGGGGCGCTGTCGCCGGCGAACTGCGCGAGGTAGATGCCGGGTCCCTTCAGGTTCGTGGCCATGGGGTCTCCTTGTGGATCAACGGGTGGATAGAGCCAGCGCCTGGGCGCCGATGCAACGGCCCATCGTCACGCCATGCTCGATGGCGCTGCGATAGTGGATGCCCGCGTACAGGCGCGAGAACGCGGCCTGCTCGGCGGCCGCGGCGAAGCTGCGGAAGCGCTGCGGGCCCCAGCCGCGGTCGTTGTGCGTGCGGTCGTCGAACGGTGTGTCCTTGCCGTAGAAGGACTCCAGCACGGCCGCGGCCGCACCGGACTGCACCGAGTGGCCCGACGGGTACTCCGGGAACGGCGGTGTCTCCATCAGCGGCGGCACCCAGTTGGCGTCCATCGTCAGCTGCACGTAGGTGACCGGGCGCAGCAGGTTGGTGGCGTACTTCACCTTCCAGGTGGCGACGAAGGCGTCGGACATCGCGATCGTCATGCGGGCGTACTGCTCGGCCGCGGCGGCGAGGTTGGCCTTGCGGTCGCGCAGCAGGTCGGTCAGGATCCAGACCCAGTGGCCGGCCGGCGTCGGTGTCTTGCCGGGGTCGTCGGCCCAGTAGAGCGCGACGCGGCGCTGCTCCTCGGTGGGCGTGACGCTGGCCTTGAGCACCTCCACCGCCTCGCGGTGGAAGGCCGAGCCGGGGGCCTCGTCGTAGGCCGGAGGCCCCGGCGGCCGGCAGCGCGCCAGCGTCGGCATGAACGGACGGTTCTCGCCCCAGTTCGGCAGCAGCGGCCGCGCGAAGCGCGGCGGCGTGGGCACCCAGGCGCCCGGGCCGCTGGGCGACACGTAGCCCGCGTCGAGCCGCACGCGGCGCGCGCCCAGCACGTCGTGCCCGCCGTCGGTGCGCGCCCAGGTCATCAGCGCCATCGCCAGCAGCTTGCCGTGCGTCTCCGAGCGGATGATGACCTCGGGCGTGCGCTGGGCGGGGTCGAAGTCGGCCGACTGGGCCACCGGCATGTTGCGCTCGAGCGCCTCGAAGCGCGCCTTCCAGTCGGCCGGCGCGTTCGGCAGCAGCATCTGCGTCAGCGCGGCCAGGGTGGCGTTGGCCACGGTCGGCCAGTGCAGCACCTCGTCCGGCTGGGCCGGCGGCAGCGAGTCGAGTTCGTTGAGCTGGCCGGTCAGGCTGCGCTGGCCGGGGAGGCCGGCGACGATGCTCTCGTGCAGCCCGAGGCCGAGCACGGCCAGCGTGCGCGCGGCCACCGGCGGCGACTGCCCCGGCGTCTGCTGGATCGCCGGCAGCACGACGCGGAACCACTCGGTGGCCACGGCCGCGCTGTAGCGCGCCGCCTCCGGCCCGGTGCCCTGCGCGCGGCCCGGCGAGCCGAGGCACGCGGCCAGCAGCAGTGCAACCAGTGCGTTGCGGATCAGGGCTGCCACGGTTGCAGGCCCTTCTGGCGGTCGAGCACGTAGAGCCGGTCGGCCGCGGCCTCGTACCACGGACTGGTGAGTGCCGCATCGCCGGGCTTGGCGCCCGGCCAGAGCACCCGCACGCGGGCGCTGGTGGCTTCGCCCAGGCCCATGTGCAGTGCACCGAGCTGGCCGCTCACGTGGCCGCCGCCCACCACCTGCTCGCAGCGCTGCACGCGCCCGCCGGCCTCCACCTCGAGCCAGGCGCCCACCGCGTCGCGGTTGCCGCCGTCCTGCCGCAGCCGCACCTGCAGCCAGTGGCCGAGCGGCTTCGGTGCGCTGGCCGTGCCGGCGCCGACGTTGCGCCACAGCCGGGCGCGGTCCCAACGGTTGACGATCACGGCATCGAGCAGCCCGTCGGCGTTCAGGTCGACCAGCAGGCCGCCGCGGCCGCGCTGGTAGTTCTGCAGCCCGGCCTCGATGGCCGACTCCACGAAGCGGCCGCGGCCCGCACCCAGCAGCAGGTTGCTCGGGTCGAGCATCGCGAAGTCCGGCATGTTGCCGACGTTGCCCTTGACGATGAACAGGTCGGAGCGCCCGTCGTTGTTGACGTCGGCGAACTGGGCATGCCAGGCGGTCGAGGGATGCACGTCGCCGCCGGCGTGCGGCCGGTGCGCGGTCACGCCGCTGGCGAAGGCGATGTCCTTGTACTCCGGCCGCCCCGGCCCGCTGCTGAGCACCTGCAGCTTGTTGTCGGCCATGCTGGTCAGGAAGTAGGCCGGGTAGCCGCTGCCGTCGAGGTCGGCGCTGGCGATGCCCATGCCCCAGATCTGCAGCGGCTTCCAGCCCTCGGCGGCGGTGAACAGGCGCGGCGCCGCGCCCGGCTCGATGTGCCAGAGCTGTTCGTGCCCGCCCTTGTAGTACTCGCGGTCGTTGGTGATGCGCAGCGCCGGCATGCCGCTGCGGTTCCAGTCGGAGAACAGCATGCCGAGCGCGCAATGGCCGGGTCGCAGCGGCAGCGGCGCCTCGTAGGCGAGCGCCTCGCCGGGGGCCGGGCGCAGCAGCAGGTTGTCGGTGCAGTTGCCCCAGGGAAAGTCCTGGCGCGCGCGGTCGACGTAGGTGCCGAAGGCCAGCGTCGGGCGGGCATCGGAACCGAGCCAGGCGGCGGCGAACGCGGTGGTCCACTGGTTGCCGCCCTGGAAGCCCCAGCGTTCGTTGGCGCGCTCGAAGCGGCAGTCGCCCAGGCCGCGCATCAGCAGCGTCTCGCCGACCCGCAGCACGACCAGGTCGAGCACGCCGTCGCCGTCCAGGTCGACCGGGTAGGCCCCGAGCGTGCTGGTCAGCTCGAGGCCGGCGCGTTCGGCGGCCAGCCTGAGCGGCCCGCCGCGCGCGCTCTTGTTGCGGTAGAACTTCGAGCGGTTCGCGCCGCCGGCCACGAACAGCGAGGGCAGCCCGCTGCCGTCGCAGTCGAACGCGGCGACGCCGCCGCCCACCGTGTACTCCCAGTCGCCGTCGAAGCGGCTCTGCAGGCCGGCCGCGTCGGTTTCCTCGACGAAGCGCGGCACCGCCGGCGACTGCGCCAGCGCGAGGCCCGGCGCCGCCAGCGCCAGCGCAGCAAGGGCCGCCCGCCGCTTCATGCCGCCAGCGCCTGGCCCGGGCGCTTGCCCTGGATGATCATCTGCAGCACCTCGTCGGGAGTGACGTCCTGCATGCGCACCATGCCGACCACGCTGCCGTTCTTCATCACGGTGGCGCGGTCGCAGACCTCGAATACGTCGTGCATCTCGTGGCTGATCAGGAAGATGCCGATGCCCTCGTCCTTCAGCCGCTTGATGGTCTCGAGCACCATGCGCGTCTCGGCCGGGCCGAGCGCGGCGCAGGGTTCGTCCATGATCAGGATGCGGGCGTTGAAGTACAGCGCGCGCGCGATCGCCACCGACTGGCGCTGCCCGCCGGACATGCGCAGCACCGGGTCGAGGATGTTCTTGAAGTTCGGGTTCAGCCGCTTGATGACGTTGCGTGCCTCGTACTCCATGCGCCGGCTGTCCAGCGTGCGCCAGGGCGTGAGCAGCTCGCGGCCGAGGAACAGGTTGCCGGGGCCGTCGAGGTTGTCGGCCAGCGCGAGGGTCTGGTGGATGGTCTCGATGCCGGCCACGCGCGCGTCGTGCGGGTTGCGGAAGTGCACCTCCTGGCCGTGCACCCTGATCGTGCCTTCGTCGGGGATGTAGACGCCCGAGAGCGTCTTGATCAGCACCGTCTTGCCGGCGCCGTTGTGGCCGAGCACGCCAACGCACTCGCCGGCGTACAGGTCGAGGTCCACATGGTTGACGGCGATCAGGCCGCCGAAGCGCTTGACGATCTGCCGCATCTCGACGAACGGGGTGCGGTCGGTGGCGGGGCCGACAGTGGCCTGCTCCATGTTCAGCTCCGTTTCTGGTAGACCACGTCGAACCACACCGAGACGATCAGCACGATGCCGATGAAGATCTGGCGCATCGGGCTGGAGACATCGAGCAGCACCATGCCGTTGTCCAGCGTCTGGATCAGCAGCGCACCGAGCACCGCGCCGGGCACCGAGCCGGTGCCGCCGGCGAACGAGGTGCCGCCGATCACCGCGGCCGAGATCACGTACAGCTCGGCGAGCTGGCCGATCGAGTTGGCGCCCGAGCCCAGCCGCGCGGTGGTGATGACCGCGGCGATGGCCGCCAGCACGCCGGTCAGGATGAACAGCGACCAGACCAGCCAGGTGGTCGGCAGGCCCGACAGCAGCGCCGCCTCCGGGTTGCCGCCGTAGGCGAACACGTAGCGGCCGTAGCGCGTGCGCTGCGCGACGAAGGTCATGAAGACCACGATCACGATCAGGATCAGCACCGGCACGCCGATGCCGCGGCCGCGCGGGTTGCCCTCGGCGTCGACGTTGGTGAAGTCGGGCGCCAGGCACATCACCCAGACGAAGCCGGCGATCGCGCCGCACATCAGCGCGACCTTCAGCGCGTCGACCCAGACCGGCGCCGGCTCGATGCCGTAGCGCTGCTGGTCGCGCCGGCCGGTCCAGGCGTGCCAGGCGACCCAGGCCGCGGCGAGCAGGCCCAGCCCGATGCTCGGCACCACGCCGATCGCGCCGTTGACCCCGCCGCCCAGCGCCTGGTAGGTGGGGTGCAGCGGCGCGAGGGTCTGGCCGTCGCTGACCAGGAAGGCGGCGCCGCGGAACATCAGGTAGCCGGCCAGCGTGACGATGAAGGCCGGGATGCGCATCTTCGCGACCAGCGCGCCCTGCAGCGTGCCGACCAGCGCGCCCAGCAGCAGCGCGACCACGATGCTCGCGATCCAGCCGGCGGTGGAGCCCGGCGGGAAACCGCGTGTCTGCACCCAGGCCGCGGCCATGCCGCTGAAGGCGAGCAGCGAGCCGACCGAGAGGTCGATCTGGCGCGCGACGATCACGTACACCATGCCGCAGGCCATCACCGCGATCACGCAGGTCTGGATCGACAGGTTGTAGAGGTTCTCCGGCGAGAGGAAGAGGCCGCCGGTCATGAGGTTCAGCACGATCGAGATGACGACCAGCGCCGCCACCATCGACGACAGGCGGGGATCGAGGCGCAGCCGCGCCAGCAGGCCCGAGAGCATCTGGACTCCTGAGGGAAGGCGGCGGCGCGGCAGGGGCCGCGCCGCACGCAGGGTGCCCGCCGGAGCCTCCGGCGGGCGCGTCAGGGGTTTACTTGCAGGCCGCCGGCGCCTTCGCCGCGTCGACCCCGGCACAGACCTCGGCCTTGCTGATCCACTTGGCGTCGATCACGGTCTGCAGGTTGGCCTTGGTGATGGGGATCGGCGCGAGCAGGATGGCCTGCTGCGGGATCTTCTTGCTGCCGTCCTTGAAGACCGTGGTGTTGGCGGGCTTCTTCTTGGCCACCAGCGCGGCAGCCACCTCGCCGGCCACCTTGCCGAGCTCGCGCGAATCCTTCCACACCGAGACGGTCTGCTCGCCGCGCGCCACGCGGTTCAGCGCGGCCTTGTCGCCGTCCTGACCCGAGACCGGGATGCCGACCATGTTGTGCGCCTTCAGCGCCGCCACCACGCCGCCGGCCGTGCCGTCGTTGGAGGCCACCACCGCATCGACCTTGCCGCCGGTCTTGGTGAGGATCTGCTCCATGTTCTTCTGCGCGTTCTCGGGCGCCCAGCCGTCGGTGTACTGCTCGCCGACGTTCTTGATGTCGCCCTTCTTCATCGCCGCGTCCAGCACCTCCTGCTGGCCGCCGCGCAGGAAGTCGGCGTTCGGGTCGGTGGCCGCGCCCTTGATGAACACGTAGTTGCCCTTGGGCTGGACCTTGAACACCTCGCGCGCCTGCATGCGCCCGACCTCGACGTTGTTGAAGGTGACGTAGTAGACGTCCTTGTCCTGGATCAAGCGGTCATAGGCGATCACCGGGATGCCGCGCTGCTTGGCCTTCTCGACCGAGGGCAGGATCGCGTCCTGGTCCCAGGCCAGGATGATCAGCGCCTTGGCGCCCTTGGTGATCAGGCTCTCGACGTCGGCGGCCTGCTTCTCGGCCGAGCCGGCGGCGTCGGCGCTGATGTACTTCAGCCCGGCCTTCTCGAGCGCGGCCTTGATGGCCGCCTCGTCGGTCTTCCAGCGCTCCTCCTGGAAGTTGGACCAGGACACCCCGACGGTCTCGCCGGCGGCGCGCGCCGCCTGATTGAAGCCGAGGACGCCGGTGGCGACCAGGGCCGCCGCGAAGATTGCGTTGACTTTCATTCTGTCTCCTTGTGGTCGCGTGCCCGCCGAAGGGTCGAACGATCGGGCGATCGTTCCCGCCGGGCATCTGCGGGACGCGTTTCTCCCCCCGGGATTCGACAGGGGGGCGAACGATGCCGGCGGTGGTAACTGTCCTGGGTCTGCGCTGGGTCCTCAGAGGTAGCTGTTGACCAGTGCTTCGAGCACCTCCTGCCGCCCCGACCGGGGCTGCGGCTCGAGCGAATTCCGCTCGACCAGCGCAGCCAGGTCGGCGAGCGACTGCTTGCCGGCAAGAATGCCGCGGCCGAGCTTGCCGTCCCATCCGTGGTAACGCTCGCGCAGGCGTTCGGCCAGCGCACCATCTTCGATCATCTTCTCGGCCACCAGCAATGCGCGGGCGCACAGGTCCATCGCCCCGGCGTGCCCGGCGATCAGGTCGTCCGGGTCGATCGACTGGCGGCGCAGCTTGGCGTCGAAGTTCAAGCCGCCGGTCGTGAAGCCGCCGCCCTGGACGATGTGGTAGAGCGCCAGCGCCACCTGCGGCAGGTTGTTCGGGAACTGGTCGGTGTCCCAGCCGAGCAGCTCGTCGCCGCGGTTCATGTCGATCGAGCCGAAGATGCCCAGCGCCTGGGCCAGCGCGATCTCGTGCTCGAAGCTGTGGCCGGCCAGCAGCGCATGGTTCTGCTCGATGTTGACCTTGATCTCCTTCTCGAGGCCGTGCGCCTTGAGGAAGCCGAACACGGTGGCCACGTCGTAGTCGTACTGGTGCTTGGTCGGCTCGGCCGGCTTGGGTTCGATCAGGATCGTGCCCTTGAAGCCGATCTTGTGCTTGTGCTCGACCACCAGGGTCAGGAAGCGGCCGAGCTGGGCCAGCTCGCGCTTCAGGTCGGTGTTGAGCAGCGTCTCGTAGCCTTCGCGACCGCCCCACAGCACGTAGTTCTCGCCGCCCAGCTCGTGGGTCAGCTCGAGCACGTTCTTCACCTGCGCGGCGGCGTAGGCGAACACCTCGGGATCGGGGTTGGTGGCCGCACCGGCCATGTAGCGCCGGTTGCTGAAGAGGTTCGCCGTGCCCCACAGCAGGCCGACGCCGGTGTCGCGCATCTTCTTCTCGAACAGCTCGCCGATGCGGCGCACGTTCAGGTTCGATTCGCGCAGCGTCGCGCCCTCGGGCGCGATGTCGCGGTCGTGGAAGGTGAAGTAGGGCACGTTCAGCAGGCGGAACAGCTCGAACGCCACCTCGGCCTTGTGCTCGGCCAGTGCCATCGCGTCGCCGCCGGCGGCATGCCAGGGGCGCTGGAAGGTGTCGCCGCCGAACGGATCGGTGCCCGGCCAGACGAAGCTGTGCCAGTAGCACACCGCGAAGCGCAGGTGCTGCTCCATCGTCTTGCCCAGCACCTTGCGCTGCGGGTCGTACCAGCGGTAGCCGAGCGGGCGCTTGGCCGAGGGCTTGAACTTCGGCCCCTCGTGGCGCAGCGGTTCGGCGAGGCTGAAAAAGCGCCCGTGCTGCAGGGCGGCGAGCTTCTTCGGGGGGTTCTTGGTCATTGCGGATCCTGTGATGTGCCGTGCGCGAAGTCGCGCGCCAGCGGGTAGAGGCGTTGCCACTGCGCATGGCGCTGCGCGTGCAGCGCCGTGCGCTCGGGCCGCGGCACGAAGCTGCGCAGCTTCGTGGCCGGGCGGGCCACGCCGATCGGGTCGCCGGCGGCCATGCGGGCGAGGCGGGCGGCGCCGAAGGCGCAGCCGATCTCGCTCTCGGCCACCTGGTGCAAGGTGATGCCCAGCACGTCGGCGATGGTCTGCACCCACAGCGGCGAGCGCGCGCCGCCGCCGATCGCCGCGGCCTCGTGCAGCACCGTGCCGGCGCTGGCCAGCGACTGCTGCGCGTCGCGCAGCGCGTAGGCCACGCCCTCGAGCACCGCCAGCGTCAGGTCGGCACGCGTGCTGTCGGCCGCGAGGCCGAGGAAGCCGCCGCGCACGCGGGTGTCGTTGTGCGGCGTGCGTTCGCCGCTGAGGTAGGGCGCGAACCACACCGGGCTCGGCGCGCCGTCGGCCGGGATCTCGGCCAGCAGCTCGGGCTCGTGCCGGCCCGTCACGCCGGCCCACCAGGCGAGGCTGGAAGCGGCCGACAGCAGCACGCCCATCTGGTGCCAGGTGTTCGGCACGGCGTGGCAGAAGGCGTGCACCGCATGGGCCGGGTTGGGCGCGAAGCGCTCGGTGGTGGCCCACAGCACGCCCGAGGTGCCGAGCGAGACGAAGGCGTCGCCCGGGTGCACCGCGCCCACGCCCACCGCGCCGGCCGCGTTGTCGCCCGCGCCGCCGGCGATCAGCGGTGCGCGGCGCATGCCCCAGCGCGCCGCCAGCTCGGGCTTCAGCTGCCCGGCCACCTCGCTGCCCTCGACCAGGCGCGGCATCTGCGCGAGCGTGAGGCCGGTGGCCGCCAGCGCCGCCTCGGACCAGCGCCGCGCGCCGACATCGAGCCACAAGGTGCCCGAGGCGTCCGACATGTCCTCGGCGAACTCGCCGCTGAGCTTCCAGCGCAGCCAGGCCTTGGGCAGCAGCACCTTGTCGATGCGGGCGAACACCGCCGGCTCGTGCTTGCGCACCCAGGCGATCTTGGGCGCGGTGAAGCCGGGCATCGCGATGTTGCCGGTGACCTGGCGCAGCGCCGGCCAGTCGCGCTCGAGCTCGGCGCATTCGACGTCGCTGCGGCCGTCGTTCCACAGGATGCAGGGGCGCAGCGTCTCGCCCTTGGCGCCCACCAGCGTGGCGCCGTGCATCTGGCCCGACAGGCCGATCGCCGCGGTCTCGGCCAGCTCGGCCGGGTGCTGGGCCTTCAGCTCGTCCAGCCCGGCGCAGGTGGCGGCCCACCAGTCGTCGGGCGCCTGCTCGCTCCAGCCGGCGTGCGGGCGGCTCACGGTCAAGGGCTGGCTGCTGTGGCCGATGACGCGGTCGTCATCGCCCACCAGGGCGACCTTGACGCCCGAGGTCCCGATGTCGATGCCCAGCGTGATCATGCTCATGGCAGGTTGTCCTTCAGGAACACGTCGATGCGGATGCGCTCCTGGTCGGGCAGCACCCGCTCGCCGGACAGCGCGGCCAGCGCGAGGCGGCATGCGGAGCGCACCTCATGGCCGGCGTCCTGGTTGATGACGGCGTCGGCCACGCCGTCGAGCAGCGCGCGGCGCGCATGCGGGGTCAGCTCGTGGCAGACCCAGACCACATGCTGCGCGCGCCCGCTGGCCGCCAGCGCCGCCTGGATGCCGCGGTTGCCGGCGCCGATGCTGTACAGCCCGGCCAGCTCGGGCTCTTTCTTCAGCAGCCTGGCGACGAGCGGCTCGGTGCGGTCGGAGCGGTCCTGGCCCTCGATGGCCGGCAGCAGCGTCAGGTGCGGGTGCTCGGCGCCCATCACCTGCTCGAAGCCGAACAGCCGCTCGGCATGGTCGCGCAGCGCGCGGCTGCCCATCACGATGCCCACGCGCCCGGGCCGCGGGCCGACGAAGCGGCCCAGCAGCGTGGCCGCGGTGCGGCCGGCGGCGACGTTGTCGATGCCGACGAAGTGGCTGCGCCGCGAGCCGGGCACGTCGGAGACCAGCGTCACCACCACCGTGCCGTGCGCCACCAGGTCGTCGATCGCGGCGCGCACCTGCGGGTGGTCCAGCGCCATCACGATCACCGCGTCGAAGCGGCCCTGCAGGCCGTTCAGGTGCTGCGCGAGGTCGGGCGGCGAGAACACGTCCACCGTCTGCACCACCGCGCCGGCGCGCTGCTCGGCCAGCCAGGGGGCGACCGCCTGGACCTGCTGGTTCAGCAGCGCGACGAAGCTGTTGGTGCCGGCCGGCAGCACGAACACCAGCCGCGCCGTGCGCTTGCGCGCCAGGCGCGCGGCGGCCGGGTCGGGCCGGTAGCCGAGCTGCTCGACCGCGGCGTGCACCCGCTCGACGGTGCGCGCACGCACCCCGGCCCGGCCGTGCAGCACCCGGTCCACCGTCGCCAGGCTGACGCCGGCGGCGCGTGCGACGTCATGCAGGCTGGCGCGGACACGGACTTCCATGACCGCGATGCTATTGAGGTGAAATGAGGTGCGCAACTCATTTCCATCATGCCGGGCCCCGGGGTTTCCCGGGGCGGCCCGGCGCGGAACTCGCGCCGCAGGCGGCGATCCATGGCAGCGTCGCGTTGCGCGAGGGGAGTAGCGGCGGGTTGCGTCGAGCACCTCGACGGTCGCATCGTCAGCACGAGGCCCGGGAGGGCCTCCGGTGCGTCCGGCCGTTCACCGGCGGGCAAGACCTGGTGCGCGCGGCACGGTGCCGGCATGGGGCCGCGCCGTCAGACCCTTCGTCCATCCATGGAGCAGACCGAGATGCGCCACCTGCGTAGCGTTCCCCTTGCCCTCGTGCTGGCACTGTCCGCCGGCGCCGTGCTGGCCGCCGACGGTCCGAAGCCCGGCGCGAAGTCGCCCGACGGCCCCGGCCGCGACTGGAGCGCCATCGACACCAACAAGGACGGGCTGATCTCGCCCGAGGAGATGGAGGCCTGGCTGAAGGCCAATCCGGGGCCGCTGAAGAAGTAGCCGGGCCCGGGGGCGGCGGCCCGGCGCGTCCGTGCGCCGGGCCGCCGCGCGGGACGACTCAGATCGCCAGCTCGCGCTCGACGTCCTGCGTCTTGCGGCGCGCCAGCGCCAGGTTCGACTTGGCCTTGTCGAGCACGAAGTAGAGGAACACGCCTTCCTTGCGCGACATCGGCCGGATGATGTGGTACTGCTTGCCCAGCGTGATCAGCATGTCGTCGATCACGTCGTTCAGGCCGAGCTGGCGCATCGTCTTCATCTTGGCGCGCACGACCTCGGTGTTGCCGGCCGCGGCGACCTCGAGGTCCACGCCCGAGCCGGACGAGCCGAGCATCATGCCGCTGTTGGAGTCGACCACCGCGGCGCACATGGCACCATCGACGGTCAGGAGGTCTTCGAGGCTCTGGCGGATGTTGGCCATGGTGTCACTTCCTTCTGAACGGGTTGGATGATTTGGAACGGGCCGGGCTGGCGTCAGGCAGGGCCTGCCACCATCTCGCCGACGCGCAGGCCCATCCGCTGCAGCGTCGGCCAGTCGACGGCTCGATGCCTGCCGACGGCGATGAAGAGGAGTTCGGGGTCGGAGGCGCAGCGGAACACCGCCATCACGCCGTCGGCGTGGTAGGTGGCGACCGCCGCGAAGCGGCCCAGGCAGTCGAAGTGCGCGGCGTTGCGCACGTGCAGGCGCCAGTGGTCGGCGGCGGCCTCCCAGAGCGACGCCTGGTCGGCCAGCTCGCCGTGGGCCGTCCAGACCATGCCGGTCTCGGCTTCCACCAGCGCACAGCCGCGGATGCCGGGCCGGGCGGCCAGCCCCCCGACGGCCTGCGCCAGGCTGTCCTTGTTGATCGTCATGCGGCGCCGAGCGATCGCTCGGTCTGGGCCAGGGCGTTCCAGACCAGGCCGAGCATCACGCTGCTGTCGGTCAGCACGGCCACGATCAGCTGATGTGCGCCCGCGGCGATGCAGCGCACGACCAGGCGGCCGCGGCTGGACTCGATGACCAGGCAGCGCGGCGTGCCGATGTCGGTCTCGCGGCTGGCGGCGGCGCCGAGCGCGCCGATCGAGCTGACGATGGCGGCCAGGCGGTGCGGATCGACGGCCTTGCGCTGCGCCTGCGCGAGCGAGAAGCCGTCGCCGGTGGCCACCAGCACGGCATGGGCGCCGTCGACGCGTTCGAGCAGGTCGTCGGCGGCGCGCGTGGCGGACGGGGCAAGGGGGTGGGATGGGCGGTTCATGGTGTCGTGGTCAAGCGGCGGCCTCGGCCTGGGCCAGGATGGCGTCGACCAGCAGCAGCACGTCGTCGCGCTCGCGCACGTCGACGGCCAGGGTCGGGATCGCCAGGTCGTGGCGGGCCAGCAGGTCGGCGAACTCGTCGAGCGTCGGCAGCGGGCACTCCAGCGTGCGGCCTATTCCGACCACGCAGTTCAGGCGCGGCAGCAGCTCGGCGAAATGGTCGAGGTAGAGGCGCAGGTCGGCCAGCGGGTCGGGGCGCGAGTTGTCGATCAGGATCACCAGGCCGAGCGCGTTCTCGACCAGGATGTTCCACATGAAGTCGAAGCGCTGCTGGCCGGGCGTGCCGAACAGCCGCACCCGCACGCCTTCGTCGATGTCGACATGGCCGTAGTCGAGCCCGACCGTGGTGGTGACCTTGGCGAGGCTCGCGTCGGTGTTGGCGACGTCGGTGGTGACCGGCGGGATGTCGCTCAGCGCCGTGATGGCCGTGGTCTTGCCGGCGCCCGGCGTGCCGGTGAAGACGATCTTCAGGTCCATGCCGTCACCGCCCCGTCGCCCGGATGCCGAGCTTGTTGCGCAGGCTGGTCAGCAGGCCGCGGTCCGGGCGCGCCGAGGCGGCGGGCGCGGAGGGCCGGCGCGGGTCCGGCGCCGGGGCGTCCGCGCTTGCCGGCGGCTCGCTGCGCAGCAGGTCGGCGTCCAGCAGCGTGCCGAGGAAGGTGCTGCAGTCCTGCCGGTCGATGCCGCTGAGGTGCGACAGTTCGTCGACGGACAGGTAGCGGGCCGAGAGGAAGCTGGCCATGCGCATGCCATGGCGCATGGACTGCAGCACGCCCGCGCCGGGCCAGCGCCGCAGCCTGAAGCGCCGGGCGTCGAGCGGCACCGCGACCGACGGCGCCGGTGGCTCCGGCGGCAGGGCCGGCCGGCCCGTGTCGGCTTCACCGGCCGGGGGCGCCAGCCTCTGCTCGGCGCCCACCAGCAGGTCGACGAAGGAGTCGTACTGCAGCGGGCGCTGCAGCGCCGACGGCTCGTCGACGCGCGTGGTCGACGCATCGAGCACGCGCACCTGGAGCGGTGGCCGCTCGACGGTGCCCGGAATCGTCGGCAGATGGTCCCCGTCGTGGATGTACAGGTCCACCGGCCCCTCGGAGACGATCTGCCACGCATGCCGCAGCCGGGTGCTGCGCACGTCGAGGAAGACCGCGAGCCGGCGTGCGTCGGCATCGGGCAGGTCCGCCAGGAGGATGCGGAACGCGTCCGCCTGTCCCGGCGCGGCGGTCGGCGCCATCAGCGGACGCCCCGCCTCGACCGGCGCGGGGTCGCGCGGGCGGCGGGTTCGCACTTCGGCATCGGAAAGACGGCCATCGGACGGCATCGAGCTACAACGAGCGCGCAGTCTACGGATTGACCCTGCGCAAGGAGGCGATCAATCGCCGCGCGCGTGATTTATGACTCTGGAGTGTTACCGGAGGTAGGCGAGCCCGTTGCAGCGGCGCCGCGCCGACGGGCTCAGGCGGTCAGCAGACCGGCCGAATGCGCAACGAAGTCCTCGAGTTCCTCGAGACGCGGCATGGCCTCCGAACGACGCTGGGACCACGCCGACGGCGCTGTCCATGGCGTCGATGGCGGTGCCGGGCGTCTGCAGGTCGACCCGGTAGCCGGACTCGCCCGGGCCTCGGCCTCCCGGCCCAGCGCCGCGCGGACGTGCCCGCGTTCTAGGAGGATGTCGCGACCGCCGGTTCGTGCACGCCGACCGCGGCGCGGTACGCATGCCACGAGGCATGGCCGAGCACCGGGCCGACCAGCAGCAGCCCGAGGAAGGCGGGCAGCAGCGCCAGCACCACCAGCACGGTCAGCGTCGCGCCCCACAGCAGCATCACGCCGGGCTGCGTGAGGCACAGGCGCAGGCTGGTCAGTCCGGCGGTGATGGCGTCGGTCTGGCGGTCCAGGATCATCGGGATCGAGACCACGCTGACGGCGAAGATCAGCCCGGCGAAGAGCGCGCCCACGCCGAGGTAGGCCACGATGAAGCCGAGGTTGTCGGGGTCCAGCAGCGCCAGCAGCGAGCCCTTGAAGTCGGGCATGCCGTCGAAGCTGACGGCGAAGATCACCAGCGAAGCGCGGCCCCACAGCATCTCGAGGATCAGCAGCACGCCGCCGAAGATCGCCATCGTGCCCAGACGCGTGTCCCAGGCGGTGAGCGAATCGCCGAAGTCGGGCGGCTCGCCGCGCTCGAGCTTGCGGCTCACGTCGTACAGCCCGACGCACAGGAACGGCCCCATCAGCAGGAAGCCGGCCGACAGCGCCAGCGTCCAGGCCGGCGCGTGCCGGAACACGTACAGCAGCAGCCAGCCCATCACCGCGAAGCAGCCGCCGTAGAACAGGCCGATGCCCGGCGCGCGCCGGAAGTCGGCCCAGCCCAGGCGCAGCCAGCGCGCGATGTCGCCCGGCGCGAGGCGGTTCAGCGGCAGGTCGAAGACGGTGGGGGCCGGCGGGGTCTCGGTGGGTGGGTTCATCCTCGTCCTTCGTCGTGGGGGTGGCCGCTGCGCCAGATCGCGCGCAGCAGCCAGAGGCCGCCGATCACCGCGCCGCCGAATCCGAGCAGGCCGAAGGCGGGCAGGCCGAACAGCGTGGGCCCGCCGCTGACCGTCATCACGATCGACGAGCCGACGATCAGCGCGGCGATCACCAGCGCCAGCGCGAGCCGGTTGGCGGCGCGGTCGATCTGGTCGCCCACGCGCCGGAGGTGCGCGAGTTCGATGTCCAGCCGCAGGTGGCCGTGGCGCAGGCGGCGCAGCACGCGGCCCAGGTCCTGCGGCAGTGCACCGGCCCCGGCGATCATGCGGCGCAGCCCGGCCCAGGCGCGCCGGCCCAGCTCGCGCGGGCGGTAGCGCGCGCGCACCACCTGGCGCAGGATCGGCATCGCCTCGCCGGCCATGTGGAACGAGGGGTCGAGCCCGCGGCCCATGCCCTCGAGCGAGATGAAGGCCTTGATCAGCAGCGCCAGGTCGGGCGGCAGCGCGAGCCGGTGCTCGCGCAGGATGGTGGTGACGTCGGCCAGCATCTGGCCGAGCTCGAGCTCGGCCAGCGGCGTGCCGTGGTACTGGTCGACGAAGGCCTCGATCTCGCTCTCCAGCTGCGCGAGCTGCGCGCCGTGCGCATCGCCGGCCCAGTCCAGCAGCACGTCGGCCACCGGCTGCGGCTCGCGCTGCACCAGGCCCAGCAGCAGCTGCAGCAGCTCCTCGCGGCGCCGCGCCGAGAGCCGCCCGACCATGCCGAAGTCGATGAAGGCGAGCCGGTTGCCCGGCAGGTAGAACACGTTGCCGGGGTGCGGGTCGGCATGGAAGAAGCCGTCCTCGACGATCATCTTCAGCACCGCCTGCGCGCCGCGGCGCGCGAGCAGCGTGCGGTCCAGCCCCTCGCGCTCGACGCGCGCCAGGTCCTCGCCTGGCACGCCGCCGATGTACTCCTGCACGTTGACGCGCTCGCCGGTGTGCGCCCACACCACCGCCGGGATGTGCACGAAGGGCAGGGCGGCCAGGTTGGCGGCGATGCGCTCGGCGTTGCGGCACTCGGTGGCCAGGTTCAGCTCGCGCTGCAGCGAGCGGCCGAACTCGCGCACCAGCTCGCGCGGCCGGTAGGGCTGCAGTTGAGGCAACTCGGTCTCGGACAGCGCGGCCAGGCGCTCGAGCAGGCGCAGGTCGGCCTCGATCACCGTGCGGATGCCGGGGCGCCGCACCTTGACCACCACCTCGGTGCCGTCGTGCAGCGCGGCGCGGTGCACCTGCGCGATCGACGCGGCGGCCAGCGGCTCGGGGTCGAAACGCGCGAACACCGACTCGGGCTCGCCGCCCAGGTCCTCGCGCAGCTGGGCGCGCAGCGCCTCCAGCGGCACGGCCGGCACGCGGCTGTGCAGCTGCGCGAACTCGGCGATCCACTCGGGGCCGAAGAGGTCGGCCCGGCCCGCCAGGATCTGGCCCAGCTTGACGAAGGCCGGGCCGAGCTCCTGCATCGCCAGGCGTACCTGCACCGGCGGCTCGAGCCGCGCCAGGTCGGCCGCGTGCTCGTGGTTCAGCGCGTGGCCGGCCCGCTCCAGCGCGTCGGCCAGGCCGAGGCGGCGCACCGCGTCGCCGAAACCGTGGCGGATCAGCACCGCCGCGATTTCCTTCAGGCGGCCGAGGTCGCGCGCCGCGCCCAGGGTCTCGATCAGCATGGCGCCAAGTATGGCCGCAGCACGTCGTGCCCGGCCCACGGGCCTGCGGCCTGGGTGTTGACACACGACAAGTCAGCCGGCCGAATCGGCGCGCCGCGATCCCCCGACCCGACCATGCGAAACCAGACCCTGCTGCTCGCCCTGGCGACCTTCTGCACTGCCGCCACCGCCGCGCCGCTGCCGCGCGGCGAGCTCGAGCGGCAGTGCTGGCAGCGCTACGCACGCGAGCGCAGCCGGGTGGATCTGCGCGAGCCGACCGCGGTGAACTTCTCCAACCTGCGCCACGGCTACCAGGTGCGCAGCCCGTTCATGGTCGAGTTCGCGGTCAAGGGCATGGGCGTGGTGCCGGCGGGCAAGGTGCTGGCCGGCACCGGCCACCACCACATCCTGGTGAACACGCCGCTGCCGCCGAGCGTGACCGACAAGCTGCCCTTCAACGACGGCCACCGCCACTTCGGCAAGGGACAGACTTTCGCCGTGCTCGACCTGCCGCCGGGCGAGCACAGGCTGCGCCTGCTGTTCGCCGACCACGAGCACCGGCCGTACTTCGTGTTCAGCCCGGAGATCACGGTCACGGTGACCGGCAAGCGCAGCGCCGAGCCGCTGAAGATCGACCCGGCCAACTTCGACGCCAGCTGCGCAGCCTGGTACCAGGACGAGGTGGCGCGCCCGCGCGGGCCCGGCGAATGGGTGGCCATCACCAACGTGCGCGACGGCGAGTCGCTGGTCAGCCCGGTCTCGCTGCGCTTCGGCGTCGACGGCTACGGCGTCTGCGCCGCGGGCCAGAAGGCCGACAAGACCGGCCACTTCGCCCTCGACGTGCTGCGCGAGGGCAAGCTGCAGCAGGCCGTGGACCTGAGCAACGGCGCGACGCAGGCCAACCTGTTCGTGCCGCCCGGCAGCTACCAGCTGCGGCTGCGCTTCGTCGACGGCGCGACGGGACGCGAGCTGCTGCCGCCGGCCGAGCAGACCCTGGTCGTCACCGGGCAGGACAAGCTGTAGTCAGCCAGAACGCCGCACGCGGCGCAGCTCGTCGAGGATCAGCAGCGCCGCGCCGATGGTGATGGCGCTGTCGGCCACGTTGAACGACGGGAAGTACCAGCCGCCGTAGTGCACCTGGATGAAGTCGACCACGTAGCCGTGCAGCAGCCGGTCCACCACGTTGCCGAGCGCGCCGCCGAGGATCAGCGCCAGCGCCGTGGCGAACAGCCGCTGCCCGCCGTGGCTGCGCAGCAGCCAGACGATGAACACCGCGGCCGCCGCCCCCAGGCCGACGAAGAACCAGCGCTGCCAGCCCGAGGCGCCGGCCAGGAACGAGAACGCCGCGCCGGTGTTATGCACGCGCACGAGGTTGAAGAAGGAGGTCACGCTGCGGCTGTCGCCGAGCTGGAACCAGCCGAGGATCAGCGTCTTGGTGAACTGGTCGGCGACGATGACGAGCGCGGCGATCGCGAGCCACGGCAACAACGAGGAGGAACGCAGGGAGGACGAGGCCATGCAGCAGGGGAAGACGAAGCCGGGGCGACTGTAACCGAGCGGCGGTTTGCGGCCGATCCGCGCCCCTATTCGCGGCACCGGGTGCGGCGCCGCCGCGCGACCATGGCCCCGTGCCGACCTCGATGCTGCCCTTCACCCTGCGCGTGGCGCGCCACCCCGCCGATCTGGCCGACGCCTGCCGGGTGCGCAGCCAGGCCTACGGCCGCCACCTGCCGGCCATGGCCCAGCCGCTGGAGCGGCCCGACGCGCTCGACACCCAGCCGGGTACCGCGCTGCTGATCGCGCGCGACAAGGCCAGCGGCGCCGCCGTGGGCACGCTGCGCATCCAGCGCAACCAGCACGCGCCACTGCTGCTCGAGCACAGCCTGATCCTGCCGCACCGGCTGGCCGAGCGCCCGCGTGCCGAGATCACGCGCCTGGCGGTGCTGCCCGGCGCCGACCCGCAGGTGCGCCTGGCGCTGATGAAGGCCTGCTACCTGTACGGCCTGGCCAGCCAGGTGCGCCACCTGGTGATCGGCGCGCGCAGCGAGCCGCTGATCCGCATCTACCGCCGCCTCGGCTTCGAGGACGTGCTGGGCGAGAACACGAGGGTGCCGCTGGCACATGCCGGCGGGCTGCCGCACCGCATCCTGGCGCTGGACATCGTCGCCGCCGAGCGCACCTGGCTGGGCGCCGGCCACGGCCTGTACCCGTTCATGGTCG
Source organism: Piscinibacter defluvii (assembly GCF_004011805.1). GTDB lineage: Bacteria > Pseudomonadota > Gammaproteobacteria > Burkholderiales > Burkholderiaceae_C > Piscinibacter > Piscinibacter defluvii. Next base: position 108,669 of record NZ_ML137197.1, on the reverse strand, counting down.
AGACCTGGCACCCGGACATCCAGCTGTTCGAGGAGCGCCCGCTGGCCGAGAGCGCGCGCGCCGAGGCCGTCGCCTGATCAATCCGCAACGCCCTGGGGATTGCGCGCGCCGCGCCGCAGCGCGATAGCTCGGGCTCCACGAGCCTGGAGCCGAGCATGAAGCTGCGCACCCTCAGCATCGCCACCTTCAACCTCTACAACTTCAACGAGCCGGGCCTGCGCCTGTACGGCGACCGCGACGGCTGGAGCGCCGAGCAGCACGCCCTGAAGACCGCCTGGACGGCCCGCATGCTGCGGCTGCTCGAGTCCGACCTGGTCGGCTTCCAGGAGCTCTGGCACGCCGCCTCGCTGGCGCGCGCGGTGCAGCAGGCCGGGCTGGAGGCCACGCACGAGCTGATCGTGCCGCCGGGCACCGACGGGCGGCGCATCGTCTGCGCGGCGCTGCTGCGCCGCGGGCTGCGCGTGGGCGAGCCGGAGTGGATCGCCGACTTCCCGCCGGCCCTGCGCCTGGCTGCCGGCGGCGACGACGCGCAGTCACCCGAGATCGCGGTGTCGATCGACGGCTTCTCGCGCCCGGTGCTGCACCTGCGCATCCAGCCGCGCGACGACGAGCCCGAGGTGCATGTGTTCGTGTGCCATTTCAAGTCCAAGGCGCCGAGCAAGGTCTACTACGAGCCCTGGTACCGGGCCGACCCGGCGCGCTACGGCAAGCACGCCAACGCGCTGGGCGCGGCGCTGGCGACCATCCGCCGCACCGCCGAGGCGGCCGCGCTGCGCGTGATGCTGACCGAGCTGATGAAGGACAACGACACACCGGTGATCGTGCTGGGCGACATCAACGACGCGCAGCTCAGCAACACTGCCAACATCCTGACCGAGCAGCCGCGCTACCTGTTCTCCGACGCCACCGGCGGCAGCGACGTGGCCCTGTACACCGCGCAGACGCTGCAGGAGTTCCGCGACACGCGCGACGTGTACTACACCCACGTGCACGAGGGCGTGCGCGAATCGCTCGACCACATCCTGGTCAGCCAGGAGTTCTACGACCACAGCCGCAAGCGCCGCTGGCTGTTCGACGGCATGACGGTCGACAACGACCACCTCAACCGCGAGGACCACGAGGCCGAGGGCAGCAACGACCACGGGCTGATCCGGGCGGTGTTCAGGTATCGGCCGGCGGGGGGCTGACGATCGGGCGTGCCGGGCTCGCCATCGGCCAGAATCGCCGCACGCGTCGACCGGTGCCGGCCGCGCCCGTGCGACGCGATCCAGACGATTCCAGGGAGAGATGCATGACGAGCCCCATCGCGGCCGGTCTCGCCGGGGCGGCCACGCCCGCCGGCGAACCGTGCAGTCGACCGGTCGCCGCGTGGTCGGTGTCGCGTTGCCTCGTCGCGGCGATCGGGCTGTTCGCCGCCGCGCAGACCTGGTCTGCCACGACGCTGAGCGGGCGGGTGGTGCAGAACCACGAGGCGGGCCCGCCGGTGCCCGCCGTCGAGGTGTCGGCGCGCGGCGCCGAGCCGGCGATCACCGGCGACGATGGCCGGTTCGTGCTGTCGTTGCCCGACGACCAGGCCGCGCAGGGCATCCGGGTGCGGGTGACTCCGCCGCCGGGCTGGGTGGTGCTCAACGACGTGCAGCTGGACCGTGCCGCGCCGACCGACGTTGCCGAACCGCTGCCGCTGGTGGTCATCCTCAGCCCGGAAGCCGAGCGGGAGCGCTGGACGGGGGAACTGCTCGACCGGAAGGGCAAGCAGGTCGTCGAGCAGGTCTACCAGGGCCGGCTCGCCGGACTCGAGCAGCGTGGCGCCGCCACCGCCGCGGAGCGCGACCGTCTCGTGCGCGAACGCAGCGAAGCCCTGGCCCAGCTGGACGAATGGGCCTGGCACGCCGCGGCCCGTGGGGATGACCCAGGCGCCGGTGCGCACCGCGAGGCATGGCGCCTGTTCCTGGACGGGCGGGCCGAGGCGGCGCTGCAGCGCCTGAGCGCCGAGCGGGGCCAGGCGGCGCCCGGCTGGCCGCTGCGCGGGCTGCTGCACAGCCTGATGTTCGACCCGGACGGCGCCGCTCAGGCCTACGAGCAGGCCGTCGGGGAGGCGCCCGCGTCGCCCGCCGCGTGGTATGCGTACGCCTTCTTCCACAAGGGGCAAGATCACACGGCGCAGGCGCGGCGCGGTCTCGAACAGGCCTTGCCCCTGGCGCGCCAGGCTGCGGACGACCGAACCGTGGCGCGGACCCTCGACAACCTCGCCGACCTGCGGCGCGGCGAGAAGCGCCGCATCGAGGCGCGCGGCCAGTACGAGGAGGCGCTGGCGCTCTACCGCACGCTGGCCCAGCGCCGTCACGCCGACCTCTACCTGCCCTATGTGGCCCATGCGCTCACCAGCCTGGGCGTCATGAATGACGACGAGAACCGCTACGACGAAGCGCGCCGGCGGTTCGAGGAGTCGCTGGCGATCTGCCGTGATCTGGCCAGCCGGGACGCGGTCTACCGGCGCTATGTGGCCGTCGCGCTGGGCAACCTGGCCTCGGTGAGCCGCGAGCAGAACCGCCACGACGAGGCGCGCCGGCTGTACGAGGAGGCCCTCGTCATCCGCCGCGTCCTCGCCCGGGAGGACCCGGCGGTCCACCGGCCGGAACTCGCGTCCGCGCTGAGCAGCCTCGCCGGCCTGAGCCGCGTCGAGAATCGCCACCAGGAGGCGCGCCGGCTGTACGAGGAAGCGCTGGAGATCCGGCGCACGCTGGTGCTGGCCAACCCCGAGGCCTATTCGGGAACGCTCGCCACCACGCTCAACAACCTCGGCCTCCTCAGCAAGGAGGAGCGGCGCCACGACGAGGCGCGCAAGTACTACGAGGAGGGGCTCGCCATCCGTCGCAAGCTGGCCGCGACGAACCCCGACGCGCATCTGACCGGCGTCGCCACCATGCTGTCCAATCTGAGCTCGTTGAACCGCGACGAGGACCGCGACGCCGAGGCCCGCGCCCAGCTCGAGGAAGCGCTCGACATCCGCCGTGACCTGGCCGTGAGGGAGCCGGACATTCACCTCCCTGATCTCGCCAGCACGCTCGGCAGGCTGGGCCTGCTGAACCGCGACGATGGCCGCAACGACGAGGCGCGCAAGCAGTACGAGGAAGTCGTCGCGATCTACCGGGGCCTGGTGGCCACCCAGCCCGAGGTCTACCTGCCCGATCTCGCTCTCGCCCTCAGCACCTTCGGCGTGCTCAACACCGACGAGGCGCGCTACCCCGAGGCACGCCTGCAGCTCGAGGAAGCCCTGGACATCCGCCGCCGGCTGGCCCGGCAGAGCGCCGCAGTCCACCTGCCGGACGTGGCCACGACACTCACCAACCTGGGCGTCCTGAGCCGCGCAGTGCTTCGCTACAAGGTGGCGCGGGGATACCTCGAGGAGGCGCTGGAGATCCGCCGCGGCCTGGCGAGCGCGAACCCCGACGTCTACCTGGAGGACTACGCGTCGTCACTCAACCACCTGGGCGTCCTGAACGCCTTCGACAGCCGGATCGACGAGGCACGCAGGCACTTCGAGGAAGCGCTCGCCATCTACCGCGCCCTGGCCGAGAAGGCGCCGGCGCTGTTCGAACGCCGTGCCGCCCTCGTCGTGGACAATCTGCAGGTCCTCTCGGGGCGTTGAGGCCGCTGTCCGTGAGCAACGCCGCGTTTGGAGCTTCGGCTCGCCAGAGGTCAGCCAGGAAGTGGGTCCCCATGCCGCTCCCGCACGTGCGCAGACTCTTCATCGCCGCATCGCTGGCACTGTCGGCGCACGGGCACGCCGCCGTGGCGCCCGGCCTCGCGGACATCCGGGCCCTCGCGCTCGAGCGCCTCGACACGGAGCCGAGCTACACGACGGTGGTGGGTGGGCTCGAGGCCGTCCCCGATGCCCGGCAGGCGGCCCGCGAGTACCTCCTCGGCCTGTTCCAGGACGACGCGTTCGTCCAGGCCACGGCCGCGTGGCTGCGCTCGCACCGGCCGGCCAGCCGCGACGAGGCCTACGGCGCCTGGGTGCGCCATTACCGTGAGACGCTCCTGGCCGGCCTGGCCCTGCTCAGCGACGACGAGCTGGCCTTCATCTGGCGCTCCGCGGTGTTCCGCACCGCGCTCGACCAGGACACCTGCGTCAAGCTGTCCACGGGCGGCGCCGACACCGATGTCGCCGCGCTGGTCAAGTACCCGGCGAGCGAACTGCGCGACTACTTCCGGATCCTCAGGCGGGTCTACCTGGCGGCACTGGCCAACGAGGTGCCCCGGCCGATGCCCCAGGAGCAGGAACTCGCGTCGGCCAGCCTCAGGCTGCTGACCCAGGTGCCGGAGGCCGACCGCGAGCGATTGCTCCGGCGATGGAGCCAGGCCAGCCCGGGCTCCGCCGAGGAGGAGTGCGCAACGACCCGGATCTACGTGTCCGCGCTGAATGCCGCCCCCGGAGAGGCGGGCCGCCTGCTGCGCCGCGACCACCTCGTGCACGGCATGCGTGCGGCCATCGAAGCGCCGGAGGCCGCCGGGTCGACGCGCTCGGTCCGCGGTGCGGCCACGGGCGAGTTCGAACCGGGGGCCGTCGCGCTGGAGTACCCGCCCGAGGCGGCCCGGGCCGGCATCGAAGGCTCGATGCGGATCCGGGTCTGGGTCGACGAGCGCGGGCGCGCCACGCGCGTCAGGACAATCGAGCGCCACTTCAACAAGCCGGCCGCCACCCTGGCCGACGGCAGCCAGGTCGGTGTCGAGGAGATGTTCGACCCGATCGTGACCGTGTTCTACAAGGCCGGGCGCTTCATGCAGCGCTTCAAGGATGGCAAGCCGCAGCCCTACGTGGTGGAGATCCCGCTGAGCTGGAAGCTCGAGTAGGCCCGCCCCTCAGCGCCGCCCCCAGCGACCGAGCGCCGCCTCCAGCTGTTCCTGAGTGAAGGGCTTGGACAGCACCTCGTCGATGCCGGCGGCCAGGCATTCCTCGCGTTCGGCGCTGGCGGTGGTGGCGGTCAGCGCGATCACCGGCACGCGCGCCAGGCCGAGCAGGCGCTCCTGGGTGCGGATCTCGCGGGTCGCGGCCAGGCCGTCCATCACCGGCATGCGCCAGTCCATCAGCACCAGCTCGGGCCGGCCGGTCTCGCGCAGCGCGTGGCCGACGGCCTGCTTGCCGTCGCTCACGCGCTCGTGGCGGATGTGCAGCGCGTCGAGGTAGGCGCCGACGATCAGCGCGTTGACGTCGTCGTCCTCGGCCACCAGCACGCGGCGCGGCAGCGCCAACGTGCGCGGTCCGCGCGGCATGCCGGCCTCGGCAGGCGGCGCGGCGGGTGGCATGCGGGCCGTGAAGACGAAGCGCGAGCCGCGCCCGAGCTGGCTGCTGGCGTGGATGTCGCCGCCCATCGACTGCGCGATCTCGCGCGCGATCGTCAGCCCGAGGCCGGCGCCTTCGGTCGGGTGCAGCGGCGCGTGGTCGCTCTGTGCGAAGGCCTGGAACACCTGCTCGAGTTCGTCCTCGGCGATGCCCGGCCCGCTGTCGATCACCTCGATGCGGAACTCGTCGCCCGCCTCGCCGCGCTGCACGCGCAGCTTGATGCCGCCGCGCTCCGTGAACTTGACCGCGTTGCCCAGCAGGTTGTGCAGCACCTGGCGGAAACGCGCCGCGTCGCCCAGCACCCAGCAGGGGCGCGGCAGCGCGATGTCCACCGCCAGGCCGAGGCCCTTGTCGTGCGCGCGCACCGCGAACACGTCGGCCAGCTGCTCGCACTGCTCGGCCAGGTCGAACGAGGCGCTGCGTGTCTCGAAGCGGCCCGACTCGATGCGCGACAGGTCGAGCAGGTCGTTGATCAGGGACAGCAGGTGCACGCCCGAGGCCTCGATCAGCTCGACGCGGCGCTGCAGGTCGCGCTCCTTCAGCTCCAGGTGCACCAGCCGCGCCAGGCCGAGGATGCCGTGCAGCGGCGTGCGCAGCTCGTGGCTGATCTTGGCCAGGAACTGGGTCTTCACCGCGCTCTGCGCCTGGGCCAGCGTCAGCGCGGCCTCCTTCTCCTGCGCCAGTCGCTCGGCCTGCAGGCGCAGCAGCACGCCGGTGACGAAGCGGCGCTGCGCCGCCTGCGCCGTGAGCATCTGCAGCGCGAGCAGCACCGCCATGCCGATGCTGCCCACCAGGCCGGTCTCGTCGCCGCGCAGCGCCAGGCCGAAGCCGGTCAGCACGAGGATCGGGCCGACATAGGCCAGCGTCGCCAGCGTGCGCAGCTGCAGCCCGAAGGTGGCAACGCAGGTGACGGCGGCCATCACCGCGGCGATCAGCGAGGCCAGCGCCACCGTGCCCTGTACCAGGTGCAGGCCGGCGGCGCCCCAGACGATGCCGTCCAGCGCCAGCAGGGCATAGGTGGCGGTGCGCCAGCCGGGCGCGGGGCTGCGGCCGCGCCGCGCCCACACCAGCGCCAGCGCGATGCGCGCCGCCGCCACCGCGAGCTTGACGCCGACCCAGGCCTGCACCAGCGCGGGGTCGACCGTGTCGGTCAGCAGCCAGGCGGCGAACAGCGCGAACGCGGTGGCCGCCAGGGTGCCGAAGCGGGTGTGCGAGAGCACCGCGACGAGCTGCTCGAGCGCCACCGCCTCGCGCTCGCGCGCCGAGAGCGGCAGCCCGAGCTCGCGGGCCACCGCCTCTTCCATCCTCGACCGCTCCAGCCCCAGCATGCTCAGGCTCCCGGAGCGGCCAGGCTCACGCGATGCGGCGTTTCTCGCCGCTGCCGAACAGGTTGTCGGTGCAGCGGCCGCACAGCGTCGGGTGCGCCGCGTCGTGGCCGACGTCGGCGCGCCAGTGCCAGCAGCGTTCGCACTTGGCGTGCGCCGACGGTCGCACCACGACGGCGAGCTCGGCGCCCTCGGACAGCGCGGCCTGCGAGGTGATGGTGACGAAGCGCAGGTCCTCGCCCAGCGAGGCGAGCAGCGCGTGGTCGTCGCCGGCGGCCGTGATCGCGAGCTCGGCCTGCAGCGAGGAGCCGATGCGGCCCTCGGTGCGCAGCGCCTCGATCTCCTTGTTGGCCAGGTCGCGGATCGCGCGGATGCGCGCCCAGCGGGCCAGCAGCGCCTCGTCCGGCGTCTCGAACTTCCACCAGGTCTCGGTGAAGATCGACGGCGAGCGCCCCGGCGCGAACACCTTCCAGGCCTCTTCCGCGGTGAAGCTGAGGAAGGGCGCCATCCAGCGCAGCATCGCATGCGTGATCTGCCACAGGGCCGTCTGCGCCGAGCGCCGTGCGAGCGACTTCGGCGCGGTGGTGTAGAGCCGGTCCTTCAGCACGTCGAGGTAGAAGGCACCCAGGTCCTCGCTGCAGAACACCTGCAGCTTGGCCACCACCGGGTGGAACTCGTAGACCTCGTAGTGGCGCAGCACCTCCTCCTGGAACTGCGAGGCGCGTGCCAGGGCCCAGCGGTCGAGCTCGAACAGCTGGTCGGCGGGAACGGCATCCGTGGCCGGATCGAAGTCGCTGGTGTTGGCCAGCAGGAAGCGCAGCGTGTTGCGGATGCGCCGGTAGGCGTCCACCACGCGGGCCAGGATCTTGTCGTCGCCGGCGATGTCGCCGGAGTAGTCGCTCGCGGCCACCCACAGCCGGATGATCTCGGCGCCGAGCGAGCTGCTCACCTTCTGCGGCTCGATGCCGTTGCCGAGCGACTTGCTCATCTTGCGGCCCTGGCTGTCCACGGTGAAGCCGTGGGTCAGCAGGCCGCGGTAGGGCGCGCGGCCTTCCAGCGCGCAGGCCAGCAGCAGCGAGCTGTGGAACCAGCCGCGGTGCTGGTCGTGGCCCTCGAGGTACAGGTCGGCCTCGGGGCCGCTCGCGTGGTGGCCCTGCGGATGGGTGCCGCGCAGCACGTGCCAGAAGGTCGAGCCGGAGTCGAACCACACCTCCAGGATGTCGCTGCTCTTGGTGTAGTGCGGCGCGTCGGCGGCGCCGAGGATCTCCTCGGCCGTCGCGCGGCTCCAGGCCTCGATGCCGCCGGCCTGCACGATGTCGGCCGCCTGGTCGAGGATCTCCATCGTGCGCGGGTGCAGCTCGCCGGTCTGCTTGTGCAGGAAGAAGGGCAGCGGCACGCCCCAGCTGCGCTGGCGCGAGATGCACCAGTCGGGCCGGTTGGCGATCATGTCGCGCAGCCGGGCGCGGCCGTTCTCGGGGTAGAAGCCGGTCGCGTCGATGGCCTCCAGCGCCATCTGGCGCAGGGTCTTGGGGGCCTTGTCCTTGGTGAAGACGCCTTCGCCCTCGTCCATGCGCACGAACCACTGCGCCGCGGCGCGGTAGATCACCGGGCTCTTGTGGCGCCAGCAGTGCGGATAGCTGTGCGTGATGGTCTCGGTGGCGAACAGGCGGCCGGCGTCCTTCAGCGCCTCGATGATCACCGGCACCGCCTTCCAGATGCCCATGCCGCCGAACAGCGGGAAGTCGGCCGCGTAGGCGCCGTGGCCCTGCACCGGGTTCAGGATGTCGTCGGTCTTCAGGCCGTGCGCGACGCAGGAGTTGAAGTCGTCCAGGCCGTAGGCCGGCGAGCTGTGCACAGTGCCGGTGCCGTCCTCGGCGGTCACGTAGTCGGCCAGATACACCGGTGCGACGCGGTCGTAGCCCGGGTGCACGTGCGCCAGCGGGTGGCGGAACTGCAGGCCGCCGAGCTTCTCGCCGCTGGTGGTGGCGAGCACCGTGCCCTGCAGGCCGTAACGCGCCAGGGATTTCTCCACCAGCGTGGCGGCCAGCACCAGCAGCCCGCGCTCGGTGTCGACCAGCGCGTACTCGAGCGCCGGGTTCATGTTCAGCGCCTGGTTGGCGGGCAGGGTCCAGGCGGTGGTGGTCCAGATCACCGCGTAGGCATCCTTGGCCAGCGCCGGCAGGCCGAAGGCGGCGGCCAGCGCCTGCGGCTGCGCGCACAGGAAGCCGACGTCGACCGTGCTGCTCTTCTTGTCGGCGTACTCGATCTCGAACTCGGCCAGTGACGAGCCGCAGTCGAAGCACCAGTACACCGGCTTGAGGCCGCGGTAGACGAAGCCGCGTTCGATGACGCGCTTGAAGGCGCGGATCTCGCCGGCCTCGTTGGCCGGGTCCATGGTCGCGTAGCGGTGCGCCCAGTCGCCCAGCACGCCCAGGCGCTTGAAGTCGGCCATCTGCAGCGCGATCTGCTCGGTGGCGTAGGCGCGGCTCCGGGCCTGCATGTCGTCGCGGCTCAGGTGGCGGCCGTGCTTCTTCTCGATCGCGTTCTCGATCGGCAGGCCGTGGCAATCCCAGCCCGGCACGTACTGCGCGTCGAAGCCGGCCAGCTGGCGCGCCTTGACGATCATGTCCTTGAGCACCTTGTTGACGGCGTGCCCCATGTGGATCTGGCCGTTGGCATAGGGCGGGCCGTCGTGCAGCACGAACAGCGGCGCGCCGTGCCGCGCGTCGCGCAGCTTCTTGTACAGGCCCTGCTCCTCCCAGTCCTTCACCCAGCCGGGCTCGCGCTTGGGCAGGTCGCCGCGCATCGGGAAGGGCGTGTCGGGCAGGTTCAGCGTCGAGCGGTAGTCGACCTTGTCGGCGGTGGCGTCGGTCATGGCGGGTGCGCGCCGCAGGCGGCACGGAGGTCGGGAGAACGAGGCCGGCGCAGGCAGCGCGCCGGGCGGACGGCGGTGGCGCTCAGCCTTGAATTCGGTCGCGCGTCGTCTGGCGGCGCTGCGCCGCGGCGAGGAAGGCGCGGGCGTCCTCGACGTCCTGCCGGATCGCGGCGGTCAGCGCGTCCAGCCCGTCGTAGCGGGCCTCGTCGCGGAGTTTGTGCAGCAGTTCCACGCGCACAATCTTACCGTAGGCCCCCTCGGCGCCCAGGGCGGCCGGCCACTCGAGGCAGTGCACCTCGAGCAGCACGCGGCCGCTGTCGTCCACCGTCGGGCGCCGTCCCAGGCTCGCCACGCCGGGCAGCGCCGCCTCGGCCAGGCCGTGCACCTGCACCGCGAAGATGCCGAGGGCCGCCGGGTTCGGGTGGTGGAAGCGCAGGTTCAGGGTGCGGAACCCGTCGCCGCGCCCGGGGGCGCTCTGGCCGAGGTCGCGCCCGAGCTTGCGGCCGTGCACCACGTGGCCGCTGATGCTGTAGGGCCGGCCGAGCAGGGTCGCGGCGGCCGCCATGTCGCCGCGTGCCAGCGCATCGCGCACCGCCGAACTCGAGACGCGCAGCCCGTGCACCTCGTAGCTCTGCATGCGCGCCACGTCGAAGCCGCGCTGCACGCCGGCGGCGTCGAGCATCGCGTAGTCGCCCACTCGTTTGGCGCCGAAGCGGAAGTCGTCACCCACCAGCACGTAGCGCGCACCCAGGCCGCGCACCAGCACGTCGTCGATGAAGGCCTCCGGCGGCTGCGCCGCGAAGGCACGGTCGAAGCGTGCCACCACCACCTGGTCGACGCCGCAGCGCTCCAGCTCGCCGAGCTTGTCGCGCAGGGTGGCGATGCGCGCCGGCGCGAGCTCGGGCTTGCCCGCCAGTGCGGCGAAGTAGTCGCGCGGATGCGGCTCGAAGCTCAGCACGCAGGCCGGCAGGCCCCGGTGGCGTGCCTCCGAGCGCAGCAGCGCGAGCATCGCCTGGTGGCCGCGGTGCACGCCGTCGAAGTTGCCGATCGTCAGCGCGCAGGCGGCCGCGATGCCGGGGTGGTGGAAGCCGCGAAAGACACGCATGGGCAGCGATGATAGGCGCCCGTCATCGCTCAACCCGGCACGCCGGCGACGGCCTCCGGCCCGCTCAGCCAGCGCCATTGCCCGGGGGCGAGGTCGGCCGGCAGCCGCAGCGCCCCGAAGGCGCTGCGGTGCAGCGCCTCGACCCGGTTGCCGGCGGCCGCGACCATGCGCTTGACCTGGTGGTACCTGCCTTCGGTCAGCGTGAGCCGCAGGTGGCGCTCGCCGGCGGCCTCGCAGGCTGCGGCGCGAACCGGTGCCGGATCGTCGTCGAGCACCACGCCGTCGCGCAGCGCCGCGATCTGCGCGGCAGTCACCGGATGCCGGGTCATGACCTCGTAGACCTTGGGCAGGTGCCGCTTCGGCGAGGTCCAGCGGTGGATCAGCGCGCCGTCGTCGGTGAGCAGCAGCAGCCCGGTGGTGTCCTCGTCGAGCCGGCCCACGGGCTGCACGCCGCGCACGCGCAGCGGCGCCGGCAGCAGGCTCAGCACGCCCGGGTGGTGGCGCGGCTTCCGGGAGCACTCGTAGCCGGCCGGCTTGTGCAGCACGATCAGCGCCTTCTCGTACACCGGCCAGTCGGTGCCGCGCACCGTCAGCACCAGTCCCGCCGGGTCGAAGGCCTCGAAGGGATCGTCGCAAAGGCGCCCGGCATGGCGCACATGGCCGGCGCGCACCAGGTCCTCGCATTCGCGGCGCGTGCCGAAGCCCTGCGTGAAGAGCAGCCGGGCGAGCTGCATCAGGCGCCGAGGTCGCCGGCCGCCGGCAGGCCCGGCAGCGAGCCTGCCGCACGCACCGCACGCAGCACCGCACGCGCCGTGACCTCGGCCGCCAGCGCACCCAGCAGCGTGGTGTTCGCACTGCGGCCCGCGGTGCCGGTGCCGAGCGCGAACAGCGTGTCGCCGTCGCCCATCGTGTGCACCGGGTTGATGCAGCGCGCCAGGCCGTCGTGCGCCATCTGCGCGATCTTCTGCGCCTGCGCCTTGGTCAGCACGGCGTCGGTGGCGATGACGCCCAGCGTGGTGGCGCTGCCGGGCTGCAAGGGCGCCGGCAGCTCGCCGCGCAGCAGCGCGTCCATGCTGCCGAGCAGCGCGCGGCCATCGGCCGTGCGGGCGCCGGCGATCGGCCGGCCGGTCGACGGATCGACCACGTCGCCGAGTGCGTTCACGGCCACCAGCGCGCCGACCGTGAGCCCGTCCACCGTGACCGAGGCGCTGCCGATGCCGCCCTTCATCGCGCGTCCGATGCCGAACAGCTTGCCGACCGTCGCGCCGGCCCCGGCCCCGACGTTGCCCTCGGCCGGTGCCGTGCGGCCGGCGGCGAGGCAGGCGGCATGCCCGGCCGCGGCATCCGGGCGGATCGAGGCGTCGCCGAGCCAGAGGTCGAACAGGACGGCGGCCGGCACGATGGGTACCCGCGCCGGCCCGACCGGCACGCCGACGCCGCATTCCTCCAGCCAGCGCATCACGCCGCCGGCCGCGTCCAGCCCGAAGGCGCTGCCGCCGGAAAGCAGCACCGCATGCACCTGCTCGACCGTGTTCAGCGGCGCCAGCAGCTCGGTATCGCGCGTGCCGGGCGCGGCGCCGCGCACGTCCACGCCGGCCACCGCGCCGCCGTCCACCAGCACCACGGTGCAGCCGGTCGGCCGGCGCGTGTCGGTGAAATGGCCGACACGCAGGCCGGCGACATCGACGATGGACCCCAGCATCGGCTGTTCGCGCGCCCTCTCAGGCGAACACGCCTGCCGTGTCCTGCATGCCGGCACTGACCTCGCCGAGGTGGTGCAGCGTGTCGCCGTAGCTGAGCTCCAGCACCGTCAGGCGCTTGAAGTAGTGGCTGGCGCTGCATTCGTCGGTGACGCCGATGCCGCCATGCAGCTGGATGCACTGCTGGCCGACGAAGCGCATCGACTGTCCGAGCTGCACCTTGGCCTGCGAGAGCGCGCGCCGGCGCGCCGCGGGCGGCTCGCCGAGCTTGAGGCTGGCGAAGTAGCTCATCGAGCGCGCCAGCTCGAGCTGCATCTTCACGTCGGCCATGCGGTGGCGCAGCGCCTGGAAGCTGGCCAGCGTGACGCCGAACTGCTTGCGCGTGTTCAGGTAGTCGACCGTGAGCGCGACCAGCCGGTCCATTGCACCGACCGCTTCGGCGCAGGCCGCGGCGATGCCGGTGTCGACGGCCTGCTCGAGCGCCGCCAGGCCATCCGTCTGGATGACGGCTGCGGGCGTGTCGCGCAGGCTCAGCTCGGCGGCGCGCGCACCGTCCTGCGTCGGGTAGCCGCGCACGGCGACCCCGGCCGCGCCGCGCTCGACGAGGAACAGGCCCAGGCCCTGCGGCGTGCGCGCCGGCACCACGAAGGCATCCGCCTCGTCGCCGGCCGGCACGACGCTCTTCGCGCCCGAGACCGTCCAGGCGCCGGCGCTTTCTGTGGCCGCGGCCTCCACCTTGTCGAGCCGCCAGCGCGCGCCACGCTCCTGGTGCGCCAGCACGACCAGCGCGGAGGCGTCGGCCATGCGCGGCAGCCACTGCGCCTGCAGCCCGGCCGGCGCGGCCGCCAGCAGGCCGGGCGCCACCAGCGCGCCGGCCGCCCAGGGGGCGTTGACCAGGCCGCGGCCGAGTTCCTCGCCCACCACCATGGCCTCGATCGCGCCGAAGCCGAGGCCGCCATGCGCCTCGGGCACCGCCAGCCCGGCCAGGCCGAGCTCGGCCAGTTCGGCGTAGACGGCGCGGGAGAACCCGCCCGCCTTGGCCAGCGCGTGGCGGCGCTCGAAAGGATGGGCCTTGTCGACCCAGCGCGCGACGGCGTCGCGCAGCGATTGCTGGTCGTCGGTGAAGTCGAAGTCCATGGCCCTAGCTCCCCAGCACGGTCTGCGCGACGATGTTGCGCTGCACTTCGTTCGAGCCGCCGTAGATCGTCGTCTTGCGGACGTTGAAGTAGGTGGCCGCGAGCGGCGCGCAATGCGCCGCGCCGACATGGTCGCCCTGCCAGCCGGCCTCCATCGCCTCGCGGATGAAGGGCACGGCGAACGGGCCGGCGGCCAGCATCATCAGTTCGGTGTAGCGCTGCTGGATCTCGCTTCCGCGGATCTTCAGCAGCCCGGCCACGTCGAGCGACTGCTTGCCGCCCTCTTTGCTCGTGGACCTTTCCGCCGACAGCACGCGCAGCACCATCATCTCGAGCGCGACGATGTCGACCTCGAGCAGCGCGATCTGGTCGCGAAAGCGCAGGTCGTCCCACAGGCCCTCGGCCTTCGCGATTCGCTTCAGGCGCTCGAGCTCGCGCTTGGCGCGGTTCACGTCGGCGATGTTGGTGCGCTCGTGCGCGAGCAGGTACTTGGCGTAGGTCCAGCCCTTGTTCTCCTCGCCGACGAGGTTCTCGGCGGGCACCTCGACATCGTCGAACCAGACCTCGTTCACCTCGTGGCCGCCGTCGAGCATGATGATCGGGCGCACGCTGACACCCGGGCTCTTCATGTCGATCAGCAGGAAGCTGATGCCGGTCTGCGGCTTGCCCTCGTTGCTGGTGCGCACCAGGCAGAAGATCCAGTCGCCGTGCTGGCCGAGCGTGGTCCAGGTCTTCTGGCCGTTGACGATGTACTTGTCGCCACGCCGCTCGGCACGGGTCTTCAGCGAGGCCAGGTCCGAGCCCGCGCCGGGCTCGCTGTAGCCCTGGCTCCACCACACCTCGCCACTCATGATGCCGGGCAGGTGGCGGCGCTGCTGCTCGGGCGTGCCAAACGCCATGATGACCGGGGCCACCATCACCGGGCCGAAGGGCACGATGCGCGGCGCGCCGGCGAGCGCACATTCCTCCTCGAACAGGTGGCGCTGCACCGCGTTCCAGCCCGGGCCGCCGAACTGCTTCGGCCAGGCCCAGCCGTGCCAGCCGCGCGCGCCGAGGATCTTCGCCCAGCGCTGCAGGTCGTCCTTGGTGAGGTGCAGCGCATGGTGCACCTTGTGGCTGATGTCCTTCGGCAGGTTGTCCGCGACCCAGGCGCGGATCTCGGCGCGGAAGGCCTGTTCCTCCGGCGTGAACTGCAGGTCCATGCGTGTCTCCTTGGCCCGGCGTTGTAGCACGAGGCTGCGGCGGCGGCCTGTCCCTGCGGCGACAGCGGCGCGGGCGGAATAATCGGCGCGTGCATCCGCCCGCCTTCCGCACCACGGTCGCGGCGCTCGCCGCGGGCCAGCTGGTCTGCTGGGCGGCGCTGTACTACGGCTTCACCTCCTTCGTGCTGCCGATGCAGCGCGCGCTCGGCTGGAGCAAGCCGGCGCTGATGGGGGCCTTCACGCTCGGGCTGGCGGTGTGGGGCGCGGCCTCGTATGCCGTCGGCGCGGCGATCGACCGCGGCCACGGCCGCGCGGTGCTGACGCTCGGCTCGGCGCTGGCCGGCGCGGGCTTCTGGCTCTGGTCGGCCGCCACGACGCTGCCGGGGCTGTATGCCGCCTGGGCGCTGCTCGGCGCGGCGATGGCGATGACGCTCTACGAGCCGGCCTTCAACCTGCTGACGCGGCGTTTCCCCGAGCACTATCGCCAGGGCATCACCGCGCTGACGCTGGTGGGCGGCTTCGCGAGCACGCTGTCCTTTCCTGCGGTGGCCTGGCTGCTGGCGGCGCTGGACTGGCGCGACGCGCTGCGCGTGATCGGCTCGGTGCTGCTGCTCGGGGTGACCCCGCTGCATGCCTGGGCCCTGCACGGCGCGCCGGCGCAGCTGGTGCGCACGCACGCCGCCGACGACGGCGCCGACGACGCGACGCTGCACGAGGCGCTGCGCGAGCGCGCGTTCTGGCTGCTGGTGCTGACCTTCACGCTCTATTCGTTCGCCGCGGCGGCGCTGTGGGCGCACATGATGCCGGTGTTCGCTGCACGCGGGCTGGGCGAGACGGCGGCACTCGGCGTGGTGGTCTGGTTCGGCCCGGCGCAGGTGGCCGGGCGCTTCGCCTACCTGCTGTTCGGCCGCTGGGTCGGCACGCGCGCGCTCGGGCTGGCGGTGCTGGCCGGGCTGCCGCTCTCGCTGGCGATCTTCGCCCTCGGACAGGGGCCGGCGGCGTGGATCCTGTTCGCGCTGCTGTTCGGGCTGGCCAACGGCCTGGTGACCATCGTTCGGGGCAGCCTGGTGCCGGAGTATTTCGGCCGCAGCCACGTCGGCCGCATCAGCGGCACGATGAACGTGGTGGCATTGCTCGCCCGCGCTGCCGCGCCGCTGGCCACCGCCTGGCTGCTGCTGGCCGTGCCGGGCTACCGCGAGGTGCTGCTGGTGCTGGCCGGGCTGGGTGTGGTGGCGGTGCTGGCCTTCGCGGCAGCACGGCCGCCGCGCGCGTGACGGCCGACTCAGAGCCGCTTGTCGAGCACCAGCACGTCCGCGTCGCGCCGCATCTGGAAGCGCGACAGGAAGCTGTTGCCCAGCAGCACCAGCTCCATCGGCGCCGGCACGACGATCGCCTCGACGTCGTACACGGTCACGTCGCCCACGCGCACGCTGGCCAGCCGGATGCGGTGCGCCGTCACGGTGCCGTTGGCGGTGCGCGCCAGGCCGGCCTGGCCGCGGCTGTAGTCGATGCCCAGGCGCCGGGCCTCGGCCTCGCTCATCGACACGCTGGTGGCGCCGGTGTCGACCAGGAAGCGCACCATCTTGCCGTTGATCGCGCCGTCGCTGACGAAGTGGCCGCCGCTGCCGGCCGCGATCACGATCTGCGTGCCGCCCCCGCCGCCGCCCGCGCCGCCCAGGCTGACCTGCGCGCCGCCGAGCGGCAGCACCTGGCGGCGCCCGTTCAGCTCGACCACCGTCTCGCTGCCGCTGACGCTGATCACCTTGATGCCCTGCACGGTCTGTCCCGCGGCCACGGTGCGCGGCGTGCCGTCGATGATCAGCAGCGCCTTGTCGCCCAGGCTGCCGCTCATCGAGACGGATTGCGCCGCGGCCGGGGCGGCCACGGCGACGAGCAGCGCGCAGAGCCCGGCGCGCATCAGTCGCGCAGGTTGGTGAAGGAGACCGGCGCGTCGCTCGCCGTCTTGCGGATGATCTGCATCGCCGCCTGCAGGTCGTCGCGCTTGGCGCCGGTCACGCGCACCGTGTCGCCCTGGATCGCCGCCTGCACCTTGAGCTTGCTCTGCTTGATCGCGGCCTGCAGCTTCTTCGCGGTGTCGCTGTCGACGCCGCTCTTGACGGTGACGCTCTGGCGCACCTTGTCGCCGCCGATCTTCTCGATCTTCGCGCTGCGGTCGAGGAAGCGGATGTCCACGCCGCGCTTGGTGAGCTTGGCCAGCAGGATGTCGGTCACCTGGCCGATCTGGAACTCGGAGTCGCCGAACAGCGTGATGGCCTTGTCGGCCAGGTCGATGCCGGCGGACGTGCCCTTGAAGTCGAAGCGCGTGCCGATTTCCCTGGCGCTCTGCTCGACGGCGTTGCGCACCTCCACGAGGTTGGGCTCGATGACGGTGTCGAAGCTCGGCATGGGTCAGAATTCTCGCATGCAGATCGAATCAGGCGTGAGCCTGAAGCCGTTCAACACGTTCGGATTGCCCGCCGTCGCGCAGCAGCTGGTGCGCATCGGCGGCGATGCCGACGTGCGCCGCGTGGTCGACCACCCGCAGCTCGGCCGCGCACCCAAGTTCATCCTCGGCGGCGGCAGCAACATCATCCTGACGCGCGACATGCCGCAGCTGGTGCTCAAGGTCGAGGTGGCGGGCCGCCGGCTGGTCGAGGAGCGGCCCGACGCGGTGATCGTCGAGGCCGGCGCGGGCGAGAACTGGCACGCCTTCGTCGCCTGGACGCTGGCGCAGGGCTGGCCCGGGCTGGAGAACCTGGCGCTGATTCCCGGCACCGTGGGCGCCGCGCCGGTGCAGAACATCGGCGCCTACGGGCTGGAGCTGAAGGACCGCTTCGAGTCGCTCGACGCGGTGGATCTCGTCACCGGCCGCAGCGTGACGCTGGGGGCCTCGATCTGCGCCTTCGGCTACCGCGACAGCGTGTTCAAGCACGACCTGGCGGGCCGCACCCTGATCACGCGCGTGCGCTTCCGCCTGCCGCGGCCGTGGCAGCCGGTGCTGGGCTACCTCGACCTGGAGCGCAAGATGCGCGAGAGCGGCGTGGCCGCGCCCTCGCCGCAGCAGGTCTTCGACTGGGTCTGCGCGATCCGCCGCGCCAAGCTGCCCGATCCGGCCCTGCTCGGCAACGCCGGCAGCTTCTTCAAGAACCCGGTGGTCACGCCCGAGCAGTGCCGCGACATCATCGGCCGCGACCCGGAGGTGGTGCACTACCCGCTGCCCGACGGGAGCGTCAAGCTGGCCGCCGGCTGGCTGATCGACGCCTGCGGCTGGAAGGGCAAGGCGGTGGGCGGCGCGGCGGTCTACGAGAAGCAGGCGCTGGTGCTGGTCAACCGCGGCGGCGCGATCGGCTCGGAGGTGATGACGCTGGCGCGTGCCATCCAGGAGAGCGTCTACGGGCGCTTCGGCATCCGGCTCGAGCCGGAGCCGGTGGTGGTGTGAACAGGCCCCGGCTCAGCCGAAGTGGCAGACGTAGTGCAGCGTCTGCGTCACCTCGATCTGGAACGACGACTGGCCCGGCACCGTGAACGACTGCCCGCCGCGGTACTCGGCCCAGTCGGCGGCGCCGGCCAGCTTCACGCGGCAGGCGCCGTCCACCAGCTCCATCACCTCCGGTGCGCCGGTGTTGAAGGTCAGCGCGGACGGCAGGATCACGCCGACGCTCTTCTTCGAACCGTCGGGCAGCTCCAGGCTGTGCGAGACGCACTTGCCGTCGAAGTAGACGTTGGCCTTGGTGCGCACGGTGGCGGCGATCGTGTCGGTGGTCATGGCGTGTGAAGTCGTAACGCGCCGTCGGTCGACGCGGGCGGCGCGATTGTAGGCAGGCCTGTCGAGACGGGAATTTCCGACAGACGTGCACACAGGGTCCCCTGCATACTGCCGCCGCCCCGCCGCCAGCCCATGCCCCGCCTCCTGCTTCGCAACCAGCGCGCCATCGCCGGCACCGTCGATGCCCGGCTGCGTGCCCGCCTGCTCGCGCAGCGCGCCCTGCTGCTGGCGCGCCACTGGCGCGTGGAGGAGTTGGCGGATGCGCTGGCCCATGCCGAAGCGGCGGTGGCCGCCAGTGCCGACCGGCCCGCGCTGGCCGAACTCGAGCTGGCGCGCGGCGTCGCGCAGTACTACGGGGCCGGTGTGGCCGGTGCCGATGCCACCCTGCTGCGCGGCCTCGACCTGGCGCGCGAGGTCGGCGACGCCGGCATCGAGGCCGAGTGCGAGGCCTGGCTCGGCTGCGTCGGCGCCACCCTGCAGCACGAGCCGGCCGGCGTGCTGGTGCACCTGCGGCGCGCCCTGGCGCTGGGCGAGACCAGCCGGCCGCTGGCCGCCGCGCGTGCCGCCTACGTGCTGGCCACGCTGTGCCAGGAGGCCGGGCTGATCGACGCGGCCACCGGCCATTACCGCCAGGCGAGCCGGATCGCACGCGAGCAGCACGACGAGCAGCTGCTCGCGGCGATCGTGCGCTACATGTCGCTCGGGCAGGTGCAGCAGGTGCGCCGCGGCCAGGCGCGTGGCCGGCTCGACGTCGAGCTGTGCCGCCAGGCGCGCGCCGCGCTGCTGGGCGCGCAGCGCCTGGCCAAGGCGCTGACCGACGACGAGCAGTGCCTGCAGGTCGGCCTGCGCCTGGGGGAGATCCACCGGGTCGGCGGCGAACACGAGGACGCGCTGTCGGCCTTCGGCACGCATGTCGACGCGGCCGAGCGACGCGGCATGACCTGGGAGGCGGCGATCGCACGTGCCGACCAGGCCGTCTGCCTGGCCGCCACCGGGCAGGCGGGGCCGGCCCGCCAGGCGGCGGCCCGGGCGAGCGCGGCGCTGGTCCAGGTGCACGACGCCTACAGCCAGGCGCTGATCCGCGGCTCGCTGGCCGACGTGGCGCTGGCGCTGGGCGAGTCCGACGCGGCGGCCGCGCAGCGCGCCGAGTCGGCCACCTGGTGGGCGCGCGACACCGACTACTGCGAGCGGCTGCGCGCCGCGCTGGCCGGCGCGCCGGCCTGACCCCCGCGTCCGCGTTGCGGCGGGGCAAGGCGCGTGGGTTAAGCTCCGCGCTGGTCCCAAACAGGGGTCCCTCCCGGGGCCCGAGCCCCACCGCATCGTGCCGCCCGCCCCCGACAAGCCCGCCTCCGCCGCCGCGTACGACGCGCTGCCCGCGGGCATCCGCTTCGGCGAACTGGAGGTGCTGCGCGTGCTCGGGGTGGGCGGCTTCGGCATCGTCTACCTGGCGCGCGACCATGCGCTCGAGCGCGACGTCGCGCTGAAGGAGTACATGCCGGCCTCGCTCGCCTCGCGCGGCGAGGGCGTCCAGGTCAGCGTGCGCTCGGGCGGCCTGTCCGAGACCTATGCGATGGGGCTGCGCTCGTTCGTCAACGAGGCGCGCCTGCTGGCCAAGTTCGACCACCCGTCGCTGGTCAAGGTGTACCGCTTCTGGGAGGCCAACGGCACCGCCTACATGGTGATGCCGTTCCTGCAGGGCCGCACCCTGCGCGACGCACGCAAGGCGATGGGCGGCAAGGCGCCCGACGAAACCTGGCTGCGCGGCGTGCTCGACCCCATCCTCGGCGCGCTCGAGGTGCTGCACCGCGAGGGCGTGTTCCATCGCGACATCGCGCCGGACAACATCTGGCTGCAGAACGACGGCCCGCCGATCCTGCTCGACTTCGGCGCCGCGCGCCGCGTCATCACCGACCGCACGCAGTCGCTCACCGCGATCCTCAAGCCGAGTTACGCGCCGATCGAGCAGTACGCCGAGATGCACGCGCTGCGCCAGGGCCCGTGGACCGACCTGTACGCGCTCGGCGCGGTGACGCATTTCCTGCTCGCCGGCGCGCCGCCCGGGCCGTCCACCGCGCGGGCGTTGCAGGACGAGATGGTGCCGCTGTGGATGCGCCACTTCCCCGGCGTCTCGCCGCGCTTCCTGGCCGCCATCGACTGGGCGCTGCAGGTGCGCCCGCGCGAGCGGCCGCAGAGCGTTCAGGAACTGCGCGACGCACTCGACGGCCGCATCGAACCGCCCGCGGTCGAGCGCCACGACATGGTCAGCACCACCAGCGCGCCGGCCCCGCTGGCCGAGGCGCAGACCCAGTTCGAGCCGACGCGCCGGGCCAGCGGCCCGGGGGTCTCGACCAGCTTCGAGCCGACCATGCGCGTGGCGCCGTCCGCGCTCGGCGCAAAGCCGACCCAGGCGCCGGCGCGCCCCGCGGCCGCGCCGGTCCCGGCGGCACCACCGGCGGCTGCCCCGGCGCGGCCGGCGCCCGAGCCGGCAACTCTGCTGGCCAGCGTGGCGCCGAGCCGGGTCACGCCGGCCACTGCAGCCAGCGCCGCCGTGGCACCGCGCACCCCGCCGGCCCCGGCGTCGGCCGCGGCGGGCATGGCCACCGGCACCAAGCTGCTGATCGCCGCGGCCGCCGTCGTGCTCGGTCTGGCGGCCGGCGCCGCGGTGCGCTACTTCGGCCTGTTCGGCGGCGCGCCGACCGCGCTCGGCGCGGCACCCATGCCGCCGGCCCTGGCTCAAGCGCCGCTGGCGCGCGCCGAGCCCGCACCTGCCGAGCCGGCGCCGGCGGCGGCACCGTCCGACGCCCCGCCCCCCGCCGCGACGCCCGTCACCGCGGCCACCGAACCCGAGTCGCGCGCCCCGGCACCCGCACCGCGCGAGAAGCTGGCCGCGGCCCCCGCCGCACCCGATGCCGGCGCGGCCCCGGCGGCCGCACCCGCAGCCGTGGCGGCAGCGCCCGCCGCAGTGCCCGCCGCAGTGCCCGCGCCGTCTCCCGCTCCCGCACCCGCAGCGACGCTGGTCGCCGCCGCGCCGGCGACCGCCCGTGAGGCCTGCGGCAAGCGGGTGCTGTTCGCGCTCGCCGGGTGCCTGGAGCGCGAGTGCCAGTCGCCGCGCTTCCAGCAGGACCCGGACTGCCTGCGCCTGCGCGAGGAACGGCGCTCGCGCGAATCACGCTAGGCCCCCCCGCACGTCCTGTCACCGACGTGACAGCGCGCAGGGGTTCCCGCCGTGGCTGCGGGCCGACGGCCTGCTGTATACCGGCGCCATGTCCGTGACCGACCGCCCGCATCACCGCTTCTGGCCGCGCCGCCTGCCGCGCGAGCTGGTGGTCCCCGAGACCAGCCTGGTGGCCAATCTCGAGATCTCGGCACGGCGCTACCCGGACAAGCCGGCCTGCCGCTTCTTCGGCCGGTCGGTCAGCTACCGCGAACTGCTCGCCCAGGCCGAGGCGCTGGCGGGCTGGCTGCAGTCCGTGGGCGTGCGGCGCGGCGACCGCGTGCTGCTGTACCTGCAGAACTGCCCGCAGTTCGTCGCCGCGGTGTACGGCATCCTGCGCGCCGATGCGGTGGTGGTGCCGGTCAACCCGATGAACCGGGCCGAGGAGTTCGGCCACTACATCACCGACCCGGAGGCGCGCGTCGCCATCTGCAGCGCCGACCTGGCCGGCGTGGTGGCCCCGGCCGACGCGGCGCTGCCCGGCCCGCAGCGGCTCGCCGAGGTGCTGGTGGTGCGTTATGCCGACGCGCTGCCCGCCGGCCCGCTGCCTGCCGCCGAGGCCCCGGGCGAGGCCACCGAGGCCTGGCTGCGCGCCGACCCGCCGCTGCCCGAGGCGGCACCCGGCGGCCCGCGCTGGACGCTCTGGGCGGACGCACTCGCCGCGGCACCGGTGCCGAGGCCGGCGCAGGCCGGGCCGGACGACCTGGCGCTGCTGCCCTACACCTCGGGCACCACCGGGCTGCCCAAGGGCTGCCTGCACACGCACCGCTCGCTGATGCACAACGCCGCCTCGGGCGTCTGGAACTACGCCGGCGCCGAGGCGGTCAGCCTGTCGGTGGTGCCCATGTTCCACATCACCGGCATGGTGTACGGCGTGCTCGGCACGGTGTTCTTCGGCGGCACCGGCGTGATCCTGCCGCGCTGGGACCGCGAGCTTGCCGCGCGGCTGATCGCGCTGCACCGCATCAGCCACTGGGTCTGCATCCCGACCATGATCATCGACCTGCTGGCCAGCCCGAACCTCGAGCGCTTCGACCTGTCCAGCCTGCGCAGCCTGTCGGGCGGCGGCGCCGCGATGCCGCAGGCGGTGGCGCAGCGTCTGCAGGAGCGCTTCGGCCTCGCCTTCGCCGAGGGCTACGGCCTGACCGAGACCGCGGCGCCCAGCCACATCAACCCGCCCGAGCGGCCCAAGCAGCAGTGCCTGGGCATGCCGATCTTCGGCACCGACGCGCGCGTGGTGGACCCGGTCACGCTGGCCGAGCTGCCGCCCGGCGAGGTGGGCGAGATCGTCACGCGCGGGCCGATGCTGTTCCAGGGCTACTGGAAGCACCCGCAGGCCACCGCGGCCGCGTTCGTCACGCTGGCCGGCGACCGCAGCGGGGCGCGCTTCTTCCGCACCGGCGACCTCGGCCGCATGGACGAGGACGGCTACTTCTTCCTGACCGACCGCCTCAAGCGCATGATCAACGCGAGCGGCTACAAGGTCTGGCCGGCCGAGGTGGAGACGCTGCTGTTCCGCCACCCGGCGGTGCAGGAGGCCTGCGTGATCGCCGCCCGCGACGCCTACCGCGGCGAGACGGTCAAGGCCGTGGTGGTGCTGCGGCCCGAGGCGCGCGGCCATACGCGCGAGCAGGACATCCTCGACTGGGCGCGCGAGCACATGGCGGCCTACAAGGCGCCACGCCTGGTCGAGTTCGTCGACACGCTGCCCAAGTCGGGGGCCGGCAAGGTGATGTGGCGGCTGCTGCAGGACCGCGAGTCCGAGCGGGGTGCGGCGTGAGCGTTCCGGGCGCCGACGACTACGCGGCCGTGCTGGCGCAGTACCGGCGCGGCGAGCTGGCGGGCGCCGGCGCCGCGGCGCAGGCGCTGCTGGCGCGCGAGCCGGAACATGCCGGCGCGCTGCAGATCGCCGGGCTGGTCGAGGCGCGGCAGGGCCGCTTCGACAGCGCGCTCGGCTGGCTGGAGCGTGCCGTCGCGTGCGAGCCGGGCAACGCGGAGCTGCACAACCACCTCGGCAACGTGCTGCTCGCGCTGGAACGCGAGGACGCGGCGATCGCCGCCTACGAGCAGGCCGTCGCGCTCGGCCTGGAAGACCCGCATGCGCTGAACAACCGCGGCGCCGCGCTGCAGTCGCGCCGCCGATTCGACGCCGCGCTGCAGTGCTTCGAGCGGGCCCTCGAACTGCGGCCCGACTTCGCCGACGCGCTGCTGAACCGCGGCGAGCTGCTGGTCGAGCTCGGGCGCCGCAGCGCCGGCATCGAATCGCTGCAGCGGGCACGCGCGGCCGGTGCGGACGACGCCAAGATCGGCTTCGCGCTCGCCTCGCTCGGCGTCGAGCCGGCCGCCGACCGCGCGCCGCCGGAGTTCGTGCGCGAGCTGTTCGACCAATACGCCCACGGCTTCGACGACCACCTCACCGGCCGGCTCGGCTACCGTGCGCCCGAGCTGATCGGTGCGGCGCTGCAGCCGCTCGCCCTGGGCGGCGCCGCGGTGGTCGACCTCGGCTGCGGCACCGGGCTGTGCGCGCCGCTGCTGCGCCCGCTGGCGGCGCGGCTGGACGGCATCGACCTCTCCGGCGCGATGCTCGAGCAGGCCCGCGCGCGCGGGCTCTACGACGAGCTGCTGCAGGCCGAGATCGTCGCCGCGCTGGGCGAGCGCCCGGGGCGGTACGACCTGGCGGTGGCGGCCGACGTGCTGATCTACTTCGGCGCCCTCGAGCCGGTGCTGGCCGCGGTGCGGGCCACGTTGCGGCCGCGCGGCTGGTTCGTCTTCACGCTCGAGGCGGGCGAGGGCGCGGACCACGAGCTGCGGTCGACGCGCCGCTACGCGCATGGCTCCGCCTACGTGGCGCGGGTGGCGCAGGCGCAGGGCTTCGCGCTGCAGCGCCTCACGGGCGAGACGCTGCGCAGCGAGGGCGGGGCCGAGGTGGCGGGCCACCTCGTGGTGCTGCAGCGCGGCTAGAAGCGCGAGCCGGGCTGCGTCAGGAACTGCGCCTCCTCCGGCGTGCTCTCGCGCCCGAGGATCGCGTTGCGGTGTGGGAAGCGGCCGAAGCGGGCCACGATGTCGCGGTGCCGGATCGCGTAGTCCAGTTCCTCGGCCGCGTCCGGGAACTCGGCCGCGAGCGCCTCGTACAGCGCCACCGAGCGCTGCTGCGCGGCGAGGTCCTCCGCGTGCTCGAAGGGCAGGTAGGCGAACGCGCGCGGGTGGCGCGCCAGCGTGAGGTGCGCGCCGCCGTCCGCCAGCCTGCGCGCCAGCGCGAGCGCGCGCGCGTCGCCCGCGAAGGCGCGCGGCGTGTCGCGGAAGCTGTTGCGCGTGAACTGGTCCAGCACCAGGATCAGCGCCAGCGTGCCCGCGGCGTCGGTGCACCACCCGTCCAGGCCGCCGGCCAGCGCCTGCTCGAGCGTGGCGCCGAAGCGCCCGCGGATCAGCGCGTCGAAGGCCGGGTCCTTGCGGAACCATTCCGGCCGCGCCGTGCCGTGCAGCGGCGAGCCGGGCGCGCCGAACCAGAAGTCGAGCACCTCGTGCGGGTTCATGACAACCCCTCGGCCGACGCGTGCGTCGGCCGATCCCCCAGGGGGATGCGGGCCGGCTCGGGAGCGGCCCAGCGCCCGGCCCGCGTCACTCGCGTCTCCCGAGCTGCTGCCACAGGTACGTGTACTCGACCGTCTGCAGCGTGGCGCGCTGTTCGTTGTCGGCCGCGCCGCCGTGGCCGCCCTCGATGTTCTCGTAGTACAGCACCGGGTGGCCGAGCTCGCGCAGGCGCGCCGCGAACTTGCGCGCATGGCCGGGGTGCACGCGGTCGTCGCGCGTCGAGGTGGCGATCAGCGCGCGCGGGTAGCGCACCCCGGCGCGAAGGTTCTGGTACGGGCTGTAGCGCGAGATGAAGGCCCAGTCGGCCGGGTCGTCGGGGTTGCCGTACTCGGCCATCCAGCTGGCTCCGGCCAGCAGCTGGTGGTAGCGCCGCATGTCCAGCAGCGGCACCTGGCAGACCACGGCGTTGAACAGCTCGGGCCGCTGCACCATCACCGCGCCGACCAGCAGACCGCCGTTGCTGCCGCCCTCGATGCCGAGCTGCGCCGGCGTGGTCACGCCGCGCGCGATCAGGTCTTCGGCGATGGCGATGAAGTCGTCGAAGGCGCGCTGCCGGTGCTCGCGCAGCGCGGCCTGGTGCCAGCGCGGCCCGAACTCGCCGCCGCCGCGGATGTTGGCCAGCACGAACACGCCGCCGCGCTCCAGCCAGGCGGCGCCCACCGGCCGCATGTAGCGCGGGTTCAGCGCGATGCGGAAGCCGCCGTAGCCGTACAGCAGCGTCGGCCGCGGCCGGGCCTCGCCGCGCGGCCCGATCACGAAGTAGGGCACGCGCGTGCCGTCGCGGCTGGTCGCGACGTGCTGCCCGGCCTGCAGGCCGGCGGCGTCGAACGCGGCCGGCAGGGTCTTGAGCGTCGCGCGCCGGTCGTGGCCGGTGCGCGCGAGCCAGAGCGTGTCGGGTGTCAGGAAACCGGTGTACGAGAGCAGGTACTTCTCGGCCAGCGGGTCGTCGCGGCGCAGCGGGTCGTTCAGCGGCGCGATCGAGAAGCTGCCGGGCGCGGGCGCGTCGATCGCGCGGCGCACGAAGCGGCCGTCACCGTGGCGGCGCCATTCCTCCAGCCGGCCGCTCACGTTGTCGAGCACGTTCAGCAGCACGTGGCGGCGCGTGAACGTGAAGCCGGCCAGCGAGCGTGTGGGCCCCGGCTCGAACAGCACCTGGAACTCGCGCCGGCCGGCCGCGAAGGCGCGCGCGTCGATGGCCAGCAGCGCGCCCGAGGGATGCCGCACGCCGCCGACCTCCCAATCGCTGCGCAGTTCGATCAGCAGCGTGTCGCCGCGCACCCCGGCGCTGTGCATGAAGGCGATGCGTGCCTGCTCGGGCACCGGCAGCGGCTGCCAGCGGCCATCCGCTTGCAGCAGCATCACCTGCTGGCGGTAGAAGTCGAGCATGCGCACGAGCGTCGTGCGCTCGAAGCCGGGCGTGTGGTCGACCGAGACGTCGACCGCCACGTCCTGCTTCTCGCCCTCGAACACCGTGACGGCCTCGGCCAGCGGGGTGCCGCGGCGCCAGCGCTTGATGACGCGCGGATAGCCCGAGTCGGTCATCGAGCCGGGGCCGAAGTCGGTGCCGACGTAGAGGTGGTCGGGGTCGACCCAGGCCACGTCGGTCTTGGCCTCGGGCAGCGCGAAGCCGCCCTCGACGAAGCGCTTGTCCACCAGGTCGAACTCGCGCACCACGGTCGCGTCGGCACCGCCGCGCGAGAGCGAGACCAGGCAGCGCCGCCAGGCCGGGCCGAGGCAGGTGGCGCCGGCCCAGACCCAGTTCTCGCCCTCGGCGGCGCCGAGCGCATCCAGGTCGAGCACCGTCTCCCAGGCCGGCGCCGCCTTGCGGTACTCGGCCAGCGTGGTGCGGCGCCACAGGCCGCGCTTGTGCGTCTCGTCCTGCCAGAGGTTGTAGAGCCGGTCGCCGATGCGCTGCACTGCCGGGATGCGGTCCTTCGCGTTCAGGATGCGCAGCAGCCGCTCGCGCGTGGGCGCGAAGTCGGGCCGCGCCTGCAGCTCGGCCAGGGTCTCGGCATTGCGCTCGCGCACCCAGGCGAGCGCGCGCTCGCCCTGCACGTCCTCGAGCCACAACCAGGGGTCGTCGTCACTCATCGCGGGGTGGGTGATGAAGAGGAGGGCGGCCGCCAGCAGCCGCCGCACGACTCGCCGCGGCCCGCTCACACCGGCCCGGCCAGCAGGTCCTGCGTTTCCGGGTGGCGGCGCATGTAGGCCTGCACGTAGGAGCACAGCGGCCGCACCTTCAGCCCCTGCGTGCGGGCGTGGCCGAGCGCGGCGCGCACCAGTTCGGCGGCCAGGCCCTGGCCTTCCAGCTCGGGCGCCACCTCGGTGTGCGTGATGACCATCACGCCATCGCGCAGGCGGTAGTCGCACACGCACAGGTGGCCGTGCACGCGGGTGTGGAAGCGGCCGATGTGCGCGTCGTGCTCGATCGTCGGGGTCATCGTGGTCGGATCCCTTCAGCGCGGGTGGAGGCGTTCGGGTGTCAGCTCGACGGCCTGCTGGCCGTCGCCCAGCCAGACATGGCCGTCCTGGATCGTGGCCTGCAGCTGCATCGTGCGCTGCGCCAGGCCGGCGAGCTGCTGCGACTGCGCCGCCGGCAGCCGCCACACCTCGACGTTGCGGGTGCGCGCCAGCCGGTCGGCCAGGCCCTGCCACCAGATCGGCGCGCTCTGGCCGTAGGCCAGCACGGTGAGCCGCCCGGCCCGGCCGGCGGCGCGCAGGATGGCGCGCTCGTCGGGCTGGCCGATCTCGATCCAGTGCCGCACGGCGCCGGTCAGGTCGCGCTGCCAGAGGTCGGGTTCGTCGGCGTCCGAGAGGCCGCGGCCGAACTCGAGCGCGCCGTCGTGGTCGTCGGCCGGCACGTGCAGCGCGAACGCGAGCAGCCGCACCATCAGGCGCTCGTCGGTCTCGGACGGGTGGCGTGCCAGCGTCAGCGCATGCTCGGCGTAGACGTTGCGGTCCATGTCGGCGATCTGCACGCGCGCCTTGAAGATGGTGGCCTTGAGCGCCATGGCTTGACTGTAGTCGAGTCCGCGGCCCGGCCCGCCGGCACAATCGACTTGACCATGAGCCGCACCCCGATCCCACCGGCCGACGCCGCCCCGGCCGACTTCGGCCGCCCCGGGGCCGGCTGGCGGCTGCGCCTGTACACGGTGATCTTCGAGGCCGACACACGCGCCGGCCGGGCCTTCGACATCGTGCTGATCTGGGCCATCCTGGTCAGCGTGGCGATCGTCGTGCTCGACAGCGTGGCCAGCATCGGCGCACGCTTCGAGACCGCCTTCGAGTGGGCCGAATGGGGCTTCACGGTGCTGTTCACCGCCGAATACCTGGCCCGGCTGGCCTGCGTGCGCCGGCCCGGGCGCTACGCGACCAGCGTGTTCGGCATCATCGACCTGCTGGCCGTGCTGCCCACTTGGCTGGCGCTGCTCGCGCCCGAGCCGTGCTGCCCACTTGGCTGGCGCTGCTCGCGCCCGAGCTGCACGCGCTGATCGACGTGCGCATCCTGCGCCTGCTGCGCATCTTCCGCGTGCTGAAGATGAGCGAGTACGTGGCCGAGTACCGCGCGCTCGGCGCCGCGCTGCGCGCCAGCCGGCGCAAGATCCTGGTGTTCCTGTCTTTCGTGCTGATGGTCGTGCTGGTGATGGGCACGCTGATGTACGTGGTGGAGGGCGCCGCGAACGGCTTCACCAGCATCCCGATCGGCATCTACTGGGCCATCACGACGATGACCACGGTCGGCTTCGGCGACATCACGCCCAAGACCGACCTGGGCCGCGGCATCGCCTCGCTGATGATGCTGCTGGGCTGGGGCATCCTCGCCGTGCCCACCGGCATCGTCAGCGCCGAGTTCACCGCGCAGCGGGTCGGCGCCCGGCCGACCACGCGCACCTGCCCGGAGTGCCTGAGCGAAGGCCACGACGGCACGGCCGCGTTCTGCCGCGACTGCGGCGCGAAGCTGCCGCCGCACCAGCGCGACTGACGCGCCGGGGGGCTCAGCCCAGCCCGGCCCCGAGCAACGCCATCACCGCCACCGCCTGGTCCGGCGGCACCGGATTGGGCGCCGAGCCGCGCAGCGCGTCGCGGATGCCGGCGTAGTAGTCGCCCCAGCGGCCCGGCTGCAGCGGCAGCGGCTCCTCCACCAGCGCCTCGCCGGCGGCGCGGGTCAGCACGCTGCGGCCGGCGTCGCGGCCCCAGTCCGGGGCCGGTGGCCAGGCCGGGCGGGCGCCGGCCCTGAGCGCGTCCTCCTGCGCATCCAGGCCGTGCTTGACCCAGCTGCCGGCCGTGCCGTGCACGACGAAACGCGGCCCCGGCGCCGCGGCCAGCGTGCTGGCCGAGAGCGTCACCTCGAGCCGCTGGTAGCGCAGCCGGGCGCAGAACCAGTCGTCGGCCTGCGCAGCGTCGCGCAGCGCGGCGCGGTCGACGCGCATCGCACGCGGCGTGCCGAACAGCTGCAGCGCCTGGTCGAGCAGGTGCGGGGCGAGGTCGAACCACAGCCCGGCGCCGGGCTGGGCCGTTTCGCGCCAGCGCGCGCGCACCTGCGGCCGGTAGCGGTCGAAACGCGATTCGACGTGCACCACGCGGCCCAAGGTGCCGGCGGCGAGCAGGGCGCGCAGGGTCAGGAAGTCGCCGTCCCAGCGCCGGTTGTGGAACACCGAAAGCAGCCGGCCGCGCTGCGCCGCCAGCGCCTCGAGCTCGCGCGCCTGGGCCAAGGTCAGCGTGAAGGGCTTGTCGACCACCACGTGCCGCCCGGCCGCCAGCGCGGCGCGCGCGAGCGGGTGGTGGCTGTCGTTGGGCGAGGCGATCACGACCAGGTCCAGCTCGGGCCGCTGCAGCAGCGCATACGGGTCGGCGTCGACCTGGGCGTCCGGGAAGTCGGCTTTGACCTTGGCGGCGTCGCGGCTGGCCACCGCCGCCAGCACCAGCCCCGGCACGCCGGCGATCAGCGGGGCATGGAAGGTCTGGCCGGCGAAGCCGTAGCCGATCAGGCCGACACGCAGCGGAAGCGAGTTCATGGCCCGGGATTGTGGACTGTCATGCGCCCCCCGCGCCAGCGACGAATGCCTCGCCGCGGCATGATCGGGTGCAACGAGGTGGAGCATGGACGAGACGAGCTGGGACCTGTTCGTGATCGGCGCCGGCAGCGGCGGCGTGCGCGCGGCGCGCATGGCGGCGCAGCGCGGCGCGCGGGTGGCCATCGCCGAGCCCGGCGCGCTGGGCGGCACCTGCGTCAACGTGGGCTGCATCCCGAAGAAGCTGTACAGCTTCGCCGCCGGCTACGGCGCGGCCTTCGAGCAGTCGCGCGGCTACGGCTGGGACCCGGGCACGCCGGCGTTCGACTGGGCCGCGCTGAAGGCCGCCCGGGCACGCGAGATCGCCCGCCTGAACGCTGTCTACGAGCAGCTGCTGCGCGGTGCCGGCGCGACGCTGCTGCGCGGCCGCGCGCGCCTGGCCGGCCCCGGGCAGGTGGAGGTCGACGGCGTGCGGCACACGGCACGCCACGTTCTGGTGGCCACGGGTGCGCGCCCGGCCGCGCTGGAGATACCGGGCCGCGAGCTGGCGCTGAGCTCGGACGCGATGTTCGACCTGCCGGTGTTCCCGCGCCGGCTGGTGGTGGTCGGCGCCGGCTACATCGCCTGCGAGTTCGCCTCGATCTTCCGCGGCCTGGGCGCGCAGGTGACGCAGGTGCTGCGCGGCGATCAGGTGCTGCGCGGCTTCGACGAGGACCTGCGGCGCTTCCTCGGCCACGAACTGCGCCGCCAGGGCGTGGACCTGCGCAGCGGCTGCACGCCGGTGGCGATCGAACGCGGCGCCGACGGCCTCGTCGTCGGCCTGTCCGACGGCACGCGCCTGCCGGCCGACACCGTGCTGCTGGCCACCGGCCGGGTGCCCAACAGCGCTGGCCTGGGGCTGGAGGCGCTCGGCGTGGCGCTGCGCGCCAACGGCGCGATCCCGGTGGACGAGCATTTCCAGACTGCGGTGCCGGGGCTGCATGCGCTGGGCGACGTGATCGGCCGGGTGCAGCTGACGCCGGTGGCCATCGCCGAGGCGATGGTGCTGGTGGACCGCCTGTTCGGGCGCGGCGGGCGCCGCCTCGACTACACGCAGATCCCGACCGCGGTGTTCACCCACCCGAGCGTGGCCAGCGTCGGCCTGACCGAGGCGCAGGCACGCGAGCGCCACGGCGACGCGGTGCGCATCTACCGCAGCGAGTTCCGGCCGCTGCGCCACACGCTCTCGGGCGACGGCGAGCGCACGCTCGTCAAGCTGGTGGTCGACGGCGCCAGCGACCGCGTGCTCGGCCTGCACATGGTGGGCGAGGAGGCCGGCGAGATCGTGCAGGGCTTCGCCGTGGCGCTCAGCGCCGGGGCGACCAAGGCGCAGTTCGACGCGACCGTCGGCATCCATCCGACCGTGGCCGAGGAGTTCGTGACCCTGCGCGAGCCGGTGGCATGATGCCGGCCATGACACGATTGCCCCTTCTCCTGTCGGCGGCGCTGCTGGCCGCGGGCGCGCAGGCCGCCGGCGACAAGCTCAAGCTCGGCGCCTTCGGCCCCGGCAAGGCCAGCGGCCCGCTGCTCAGCCGCGCCGAGCTGCGCGACTGCCTCGAACGCATGGACCGGGTGCGCGCCGGCAACGACAAGCTGGCGCGCGAGCGCGAGCGCATCGAGCGCGACAAGGCCGACCTGCTGCGCCAGGACGAGGAGCTGAAGGCCCAGCTCGCGACGATCGACCGCACCAGCGAGGAGGCGGTGACGGCCTTCAACAACCGTGTGCTCGAGCGCGACAAGGCCCGCGGCGAGTTCCTGCAGCGCACCGACGCCTTCAACGCCGAGGTCGGCACGCTGGAGGGCGAGCGGCGCCAGTTCGCGCAGCGGTGCGAGAACCGGCGCTTCGACCAGGACGACGAGACGTCGTTGCGCGCCGAGATGAAGAGGGGCTCCTAGGCTCCTAGAATGCGCGGCTTCTCCGACCACGAGAAGCCACCATGCCAACTGCCGCCGGCAACCCGCTGCTGCAGCCCTGGGACACCCCCTTCGGCCTGCCGCCATTCGAGTCCATCCGACCCGAGCATTTCGCCCCCGCCTTCGAGCACGCCTGCCGCGAGCACCTCGCGGAGATCGACGCCATCGCGCACGATCCGGCGCCGCCGGACTTCGAGAACACCGCCGCCGTGCTGGACCGCGCCGGGCGCCTGTTCCACCGCATCGAACACGTCTTCCACAACCTGACTGCCAGCGCCACCTCGCCGGCGCTGCAGCAGGCCGAACGCGAGCTGGCGCCCAGGCTGGCGGCGCACGCCAACGCGATCTACCTGAACCGTGCGCTGTTCGAGCGGCTCGATGCGCTGCACGCGCAGCGCGAGTCGGCCGGCCTCGCGCCCGAGCAGCGCCGGCTGCTGGAGCGGCTGCACCTGGACTTCGTGCGCGCCGGCGCGCGGCTGCCGCAGGCCCAGCGCACGCGTCATGCGCAGATCACCGAGCGGCTGGCCGAGCTGCAGACACGCTTCGGGCAGAATGTGCTGGCCGACGAGTCGGGCTTCGTGCTCGAGCTGCGCGGCGAGGCCGAGCTGGCCGGCCTGCCCGACTTCGTGCGCGCCGCGGCGCGCCAGGCCGCGGCCGAACGCAGCCTGCCCGAGGGCGTGCATGCGGTGACGCTGTCGCGCTCGCTGATCGTTCCCTTCCTGACCTTCTCCGAGCGGCGCGACCTGCGCGAGCAGGCCTGGCGCGCCTGGACCTCGCGCGGCGAACACCCCGGCGAACACGACAACCGCCCGGTGGCGCGCGAGATCCTCGCGCTGCGCCTGGAGCTGGCGCGCGCGCTCGGCTACGCGAGCTATGCCGACTACGCGCTGGCCGACTCGATGGCCGGCACGCCCGCCGCGGTGGACCGGCTGCTGCAGCAGGTGTGGCAGCGCGCCACCCTGGCCGTGGCGCGCGAGCGTGCCGCGCTGCAGACGCTGCAGGCCGCTATCGGCGAGGCCGGGGCGATCGAGCCCTGGGACTGGCGCCGCCTCGCCGAGCGCTTGCGCCAGCGCCGCTTCGGCCTGGACGAGGCCGAGGTCAAGCCCTACTTCCCGCTCGATCGCATGGTCGAGGCGGTGTTCGACTGCGCGCAGCGCCTGTTCGGCCTGCGCTTCGTGGCCCAGCCGCAGCTGCGCGCCTACCACCCGGACGTGAAGGTCTACGAGGTGCGTGACGCGGCCGGTGCGACGGTCGGCGTGTTCCTGCACGACAACTTCGCGCGGCCGAACAAGCGCAGCGGCGCCTGGATGAGCCAGTTGCGCATGCAGACCCGCAACGCGGCCCCGGGCGGCGGCAGCGAGTTGCCGATCGTGCTGAACAACAACAACTTCGCGCGCGGCGCCGCAGGCGAGCCGACGCTGCTCTCGTTCGACGACGCCCGCACGCTGTTCCACGAGTTCGGCCACGGGCTGCACGGGCTGCTGTCCAGCGTCACCTACGAGCGCCTGGCCGGCACCAACGTGCGGCGCGACTTCGTCGAGCTGCCCTCGCAGCTGTTCGAGCACTGGCTCACCGAGCCGACGGTGCTGAAGGCCCATGCGCGGCACGTGCACACCAATGCGCCGATCCCCGACACGCTGGTCGAGCGCCTGAAGGCCGCGCACCGCGCCGACCAGGGCTACGACACGGTGCGCTACACCGCCTCGGCGCTGCTGGACATGGCGATCCACGCCCACACCGAACCGGGCGGCCCGGACATCACCGCGTTCGAAGGCGAGCTGCTGGCGCGCATCGGCCTGCCCGAGGGCGTCGGGCTGAACCACCGGCTGCCGCATTTCCAGCACCTGTTCTCGGGCGACGCGTATGCCGCCGGCTACTACGTCTACCTGTGGGCCGAGGTGCTGGACGCCGACGGCTTCGACGCCTTCGCCGAGGCCGGCGACCCGTTCGACCCGGCGGTCGCGCAGCGCCTGCGGCAGTACGTCTACGCCGCCGGCGACTCGATCGAGCCGGGCGCTGCCTACCGCGCCTTCCGCGGCCGCGATGCGGCGATCGAGCCGATGCTGCGCCAGCGCGGGCTGGTCGAGGCCTGAGGCCGCGGCTGGGCACGTGCGAGGACCCGTCCGACGACGCCGCTGACTTGCCCTGCATCAACGGCAGCTGCGGCCGTCGTGTGATGATGAACTGAGTTGATGATGGAGGGTGTCGACCGGGCGGCACGTCGGTGATGGGGAGCAGGCCATGAGCATCCGTGCAGCTGAACTTTCAGGCTGCGGCGGAGAGCTTGCGCCGCTGCTGCTCGAGAACATCCGTGACTACGCGGTCTTTGCCCTCGACCCCGACGGCCGGGTGCTGAGCTGGAGCGCCCCGGCGGAGCGCCTGCTCGGCTACCGCGAGCAGGAGGCGATCGGCCAGCCCGCCGACCGCTTCTACACCGCGGAAGACATCGCCGGCGGCGTCCCCGCGCGGGAGTTGCAGCAGGCGCTGGCGGCCGGCCGCGTGGAGGAGGAGCGCTGGTACCTGCGCAAGGACGGCTCGCGCTTCTGGTCCGGCGGCGTTACCACGGCGCTGGTCGGTGCGGACGGCAGGCTGCGCGGCTTCGCCAAGCTCATGCGCGACCGCACGGCCGAGCGGCAGGCCGGGCAGGCGCGCGACGAGGCCCTCGCCTACGCCCGCAGCATCGTCGAGACGGTGCGCGAGCCGCTGGTGGTGCTCGACGGGCAGCTCCGGGTGCTGAGCGCCAACCGCGCCTTCTACCGCAGCTTCGGGGTCGCGCCGCCGGACACCGAAGGCCGGCTGCTCTACGAGCTCGGCGACGGGCAGTGGAACATCCCGCGCCTGCGCACCCTGCTCGAGGAGATCCTGCCGCAGCGCAGCTCGTTCGACGAGTTCGAGGTCGAGCACGACTTCCCGGGCGTCGGCCGCAAGGCCATGCTGCTGAACGCCCGCCGGCTCCGGCAGGCGGATGCCGAGCGCATCCTGCTGGCCTTCGAGGACGTCACCGAGCGGCGCCGGGCCGAGGCCGAACGCCAGGCCCTCGAGACCCGCTTCACCTCGCTGGTCAAGAACATCCGGGACCACTCCGTCTTCACCCTCGACACCGAGGGCCGGGTCACGAGCTGGAACGTGGCCGCCGAGCAGATCCTGGGCTACTCGGAAGACGAGGTGCTGGGGCGGCCCTTCGAGTTCATCTTCACGCCGGAGGACCGCCGCGCGGGCCTGCCCGAGGCGGAGCTGCGCCTCGCGCGCGAGCAGGGGCGCGCGGAGGACGAGCGCTGGCACCTGCGCAAGGGCGACGAGCGCTTCTGGGCCCTGGGCATCGTCAGCGCGCTGCACGATGCGGGCGGCCGGCTCGTCGGCTTCTCCAAGATCCTGCGCGACATGACCGCCTGGAAGCAGGCCCAGCAGGCGCTGCGCGACAGCGAAACCCGCCACCGCGCGCTGTTCGAGGCCGTCGACGAGGGTGTCTGCCTGTTCGAGCGGCTGCCGCTGCGCCCGGACGGGCTGCGCGACTACCGCTACGTCGCGATGAACCCGGCGATGCAGGCCATGTTCGGCATTCCCGACCTCAGCGGGCAGTCGATCCGGGACAACTTCCCCGACGAGGTCGAGGACTGGTACGACGACTACGACCGCGTGCTCGAGACCGGCCGGCCGCTGCGCTTCGAGCGCGAGTCGGTGCCCCAGGGCAAGGTGCTCGAGATGTACGTGGCGCGCGTGGGGGACGATTCGGGTGCCATGCTGCTGGCCGTGATGCAGGACATCACGGCGCGCCGGCGCGCCGAGGAGGCGCTGGCGGAGAGCGAGGCGCGCTACCGGGCGCTCGTGCAGGCCAGCTCCGAGGCGGTGTATCGGATGAATGCCGACTGGACCGAGATGCGCCAGCTCGTCGGCCGCGACTTCATCGCCGACACCGCGATGCCGAGCCGGACCTGGCTGGAGCACTACATCGAGCCCGCCGACCGGCCGCGCGTGCTGGCCGCCATCGGCGAGGCGATCCGGAACAAGGCCCCCTTCGAGCTGGAGCACCCGGTGCGCCGCGCCGACGGCAGCCTGGGGTGGACCTTCTCGCGGGCGGTGCCGATGGTGGACCGCGCCGGCGAGATCGTCGAGTGGATCGGCATGGCCAGCGACATCACCGAGCGCAAGTGCGCCAGCGAGGCCAAGTACCGCACGCTGTTCGAGTCCATCGACGAAGGCTTCTGCATCGTCGAGATGATCTTCGACGCGCAGGGCCGGCCGGTGGACTACCGCTACCTCGAGGTGAACCCGGCGTTCGCGCGGCAGACCGGGATCGACGACGCCGTGGGACGAACCATGCGGGAGATCGCGCCGACGCACGAAGCGCACTGGTTCGAGAGCTACGGGCGCGTCGCCACGACCGGGGAGGCCTCGCGCTTCCGCAACCGCGCCGCCGCGCTGCACCGCTGGTACGACGTGTACGCGTGGCGCCAGGGCGATGCGCGGCAGCGGCAGGTCGCGATCCTCTTCAACGACGTGACGGATCGGGTGCAGGCCGAGGCGTCGCTGCGCGGACTCAACGAGTCGCTCGAGGCGCGTGTGCAGGAGCGCACGCGCCAGGTGCGCGGGCTCGCCGGCCGCCTGACGCTGACCGAGCTGGAGGAGCGCCGTCGCATCTCGCAGATCCTGCACGACGACCTGCAGCAGCTGCTGTACGGCATCGAGATGAAGCTCAGGCAGGTCGAGTCCGACCTGCCGCCCACGGACGCCGCGCCGCTGCGGGCCGACCTGCGCGATGCCCTCGCATGGATCGCCGAGGCCATCACGGCGACCCGGCGGCTCACCGTGGACCTGAGCCCCCCGATCCTGCAGAAGGAGGGGCTGGCCGATGCGCTCGAGTGGCTGCGGCGCCAGATGAGCGAACTGCACGGGCTGGAGGTCACGCTGGAGGCCGCGCACGGGTTCTACATGCCCGACCATGACCTGCGCGTGCTGCTGTTCCAGGTGGTGCGCGAGCTGCTCTTCAACGTGGCGAAGCATTCGGGCACGAAGCGAGCCACCGTGCGGCTCGAGGAGACGGACGGTCAGCTGGTGATCCACGTCATCGACGGCGGCGCGGGCTTCGATGTCGAGGAGGTCGCCGGCCGCGAGGGCGGCAGCGGCGGATTCGGGCTGTTCAGCGTGCGCGAGCGGCTCGGCCTCATCGGGGGACGCCTCATCGTGCGGTCGCAACCCGGCGAGGGCACCCACATCGAGATCCATGCGCCGCCGGCGCGGGAGCGGCGCCCGGACAGCGATGGAGCAGGCGCGTGATCCGGGTCTTCATCGTCGACGACCACGCCATCCTGCGTGCCTCGCTGCGCTCCTTGCTGGAGCGGCAGCCGGACATGGCCGTGTGCGGGGAAGCGGCCACGGCGCAGGCCGCCGCCGAGCAAGCGGCGCGCGCCGAGCCGGATGTCGTGCTGGTCGACGTCAGCCTGCCCGACATGAGCGGGATCGATCTCGTCCGGGCCCTGCGCCGCCAGCACCCCGGGCTCGTGATGGCGATGTTCTCCGGGCATGCGGAGCGCAGCTACGTGAAGCATGCGCTGGCCGCCGGTGCGAACGGGTACGTGCTGAAGGGGAACTCGGTGGAACTGGTGGAGGCCGTGCGGGCCTTGAGCCGGGGAGAGCGCTTCGTCAGCCGGGAGCTCGGTGACTCCGGTGCGGCCGCGCCGAAGGGATGAGCGGCGCGTCCGCTCAGATGCCCTCGCCGTACGCCCGCATCGGGAACAGGGCCTCCAGCGCCGCGAGGAAGGCGCGGAAGTCGATCGGCTTGGTCCAGTAGTCGGTGAAGCCGGCGGCGCGGGCGCGTTCGATGTCCTCGGGCATCGCGTTGGCCGACAGCGCGATGCACGGGATGGCCGCGGTGGCCGGGTGCGCGCGCAGCCGGCGCAGCACCTCGAAGCCGTCGAAGTCGGGCAGCTGCATGTCCACCAGCACCAGGTCGGGCCGCGCCGCGACGGCGCGTGCCACACCGTCGGCGCCGGTGGGCGTGCTCTCGATGTCCAGGCCCGAGAGGCTGCGCACCAGCTCCTCCACCAGCAGCACGTTGACCTGGTTGTCCTCGATGTAGAGCAGCCGGCCGCTGCGCTGCGCGAGCCGCTCCGGCAGCGCGGCCAGCGGCGTCGGGCTGGAGGCCGGCTGCTCGTGCAGGCGCGGCAGGCTGACCGTGAAGGTGCTGCCGCGGCCCGGGGTGCTGCGTGCCTCGATGCGGCCGTGCATGCGCTCGACCAGCGCACGCGCGATGGTCAGGCCGATGCCGGTGCCCTCGATCCCTTCGCGCTCGGCGCCGAGCCGGTTGAAGGGCTCGAACAGGTGGGCGATCTGCTGCGGCGTCAGCCCGCGCCCGGTGTCGGTGACGCGCACGGTCACCGTGGTGTCCGCCACCTCCGCGCCGACCGACACCTCGCCGCCCGGGCGGTTGTACTTGATGGCGTTGCTGAGCAGGTTCACCAGCACCTGCAGCGCGCGCGTGCGGTCGGCCTGCACCACGCCTTGCAGCGCCTCGCGGCGCACCCGCACGCCGTGGCGCTGGGCGAGCGGCTCGACCAGCGGCAGGGCCTGCTCGACCAGCGCCGCCAGGTCGACCGGCTGCAGGTCGAGGTGCAGGTTGCCGGCTTCCAGGCTGGACAGGTCCAGCACGCCGTCGACCAGCGCCAGCAGGTGCTCGCCGGCCGAGCGG
This sequence comes from Piscinibacter defluvii, assembly GCF_004011805.1. Classification (GTDB taxonomy): domain Bacteria; phylum Pseudomonadota; class Gammaproteobacteria; order Burkholderiales; family Burkholderiaceae_C; genus Piscinibacter; species Piscinibacter defluvii. The sequence continues at coordinate 69,761 of NZ_ML137197.1, read as the reverse complement.
ATGTGGCGCAGCTTCAGGTCGCGTGCGGCATCGCGCGCGTCCTGCGCCTCGACCTGCAGCAGCTGCGTGAAGCCGAGCACCGCGTTCAGCGGCGTGCGCAGCTCGTGGCTCATGCGCGCGAGAAAGGCCGACTTGGCCTGGCTGGCGCGTTCGGCCACGGCGCTGGCCTGGCGCGCGGCCTCGGCATTCTTGCTGTCGGTGATGTCCCAGTTCACGCCGATGCGCCGCCACACCTGGCCCTGGGCGTCCAGCACCGGGATCGAACGCGAGGCCAGCCAGCGCACGCTGCCGTCAGGCCAGACGACGCGGAACTCGTAGCGCGCCGGGCGCGGCCCGGCCAGCAGCGCGGGCGAGCTGTCCAGGCTCTTCTGGCGGTCCTCCGGGTGCAGCATCGCCAGGCGCTGCTCGCGCGGCGGCGGCTCGGCGCGCGGGGCGACGCCGCGCAGGCGGAACATCTGCTCGTCCCAGCGCTCGATGTCGGGCTCGCCGAACTCGATCTCCCAGGTGCCGATGCCGGCGCTGCGGGCGGCCAGCGCGGCGCGCTCGTCGGCGCTGCGCAGTGCCTGTTCGGCGCGCACCCGTTCGGTCACGTCCAGCGCCACGCCGAGGAAGGCCACCGGCTCGCCCAGTGCGCCGCGCTGCAGCACGCGGCGCGTCAGCACGTGGCGCCAGCTGCCGTCGCTGCGCCGGTAGCGCGCCTGCATGTCGGTGGGCCGGTCGGTGGCCAGGGTCTGCTGCGCCGAGGCCAGCACGCCAGGCAAGTCGTCGGGGTGGATCAGCGCGCGCACTTCGCCGAGGGGCAGGCCGTCGGCGCGCGGCTCGATGCCGAGCACCGCATAGGCGCGATCGTTGTAGTGCATGCGGTCGGTGCGCAGGTCGTGGCGCCACACCGCGATGTCGGCCAGCTCGATGGCCAGCTTCAGCTGCGCGCTGGCGTCGCCCAGCGTGCGCGACAGCTCCATCGCCTCGGTGTCGTCCATCATGATGCCGATGGCACGCGCGGGCACGCCGTCCGGGCCGTTCTGGATCTCCCATTGCGAATGCAGCCAGCGCAGCCCGCCGTCGGGCCTGATCACGCGGTAGCGCTGCTCGTAGCGCCCGGCGCGCAGCTGGTCGGCACGGAACGGCAGCAGCTTGCGATCCTCCGGATGCACGCTGGCCATGGCCTGCTCGTAGTCGGGTGTGCCGCCTTCCGGATCGAGCCCCCAGAACGCGAACACATGGTGGTCCCAGCGCCCGCGGCCGGACGGGATCTCGCGCTCCCACACACCGAGCCGGCCGAACTCCTGCGCCATGTCCAGCAGCTCGGCGAGGTGGCGGCTTTGGGCCTGCAGCGTGTCTTCGCGGGTGCGCTCGACCAGGGTCCAGAGCCGGTGGTCGCCGGCCGCCGCGCCGCGCAGGTCGAAGCGCCCGTCGCGCAGGGCCACGCGCGCCGTCGCGGGCGCAGCGCCGGCCAGGGCCGCCTGCAGGGCGGCGCGCGCCGCGTCGTCGCCGGCCAGCTCGGCCAGGGTCTGCGGCGGCGGCGCGAAGCGCGTGTCGAAGGCCTCGTTGCTCCACAGCCGGCGGCCGCCGGCGTCGGTCAGCAGCAGCAACTCGCCGGTCTGCTCGAACCAGGCCTGCAGCAGTGCGGGGTCGGGAGGCGCTGCGCGATGCACGGGTGGAAGTCTAGGCCGGGCCGGCGCTTGAAAAGAAAGAGCCGCGGCGGACCGCGGCTCAGTTCACGCTTGGCGGCGGGCCGTGGGGCCCGCCGGCCGCATCACAGCGGACGGATGTTGGTGGCCTGCAGGCCCTTCTGGCCCTGCTTGACCTCGAACTCGACGCGCTGGTTCTCCTGCAGCGTCTTGAAGCCGTTGCCCTGGATGTCGCGGAAGTGCGCAAAGAGGTCCGCGCCGCCGCTGTCCTGGGCGATGAAGCCGTAGCCCTTGGCGTCGTTGAACCACTTGACGGTACCGGTCTGGGTCGTCATGGACGAATTCCTATCTCTGACTGATGAACAACAAAAAGCGCCGCAATGCCGGCGCACGCAGCGACACTCAAGCTGGCGGGTGGGGATTTCGGGTGCGGCCGGCCGCGGCGGGCGCGGGGACCATCGGGAAGATCACGAACCAACGAACACTTGCGTATGACTGTGGCGCAACTGTACACGACGTGCCTGCCCACGCGCCGCGGCGATCAGCGCCAACTTCTCACGCCACCAGCGCGATCACGCGGTTGCGGCCGGAGCGCTTGGCGTCGTAGAGCGCGGCGTCGGCGCGGCGCAGCATGTCGCTCACGCTGTCGCCCTCGCCACGCGTGGCGGCCACGCCGAGGCTGATGGTCAGCGGCACCGGGATCTGGGTGCGCAGCGGGTCGATCGAGGCCACGTTCTCGCGGATGCGCTCGGCCACCTGGCGCGCGCTCTCCAGGTCGGTGGCCGGCAGCACGACCAGGAACTCCTCGCCGCCGAGCCGGCCGACGCTGACCGGCTCGCGCACCGCCTCGGTCAGCCGCGCGGCGATCAGCTTCAGCACCTCGTCGCCGACCAGGTGGCCGTGTTCGTCGTTGATGCGCTTGAAGTGGTCGAGGTCGGCCAGCAGCACCGCGCAGCGCGGATCGGCCCCGGCCAGCAGCGCCTGCAGCCGCGCCAGCACGGCGCGCCGGTTCGGCAGCCCGGTCAGCTCGTCGGTCAGCGCGAGCGAATGCATCGCGCGGCTGGTGCGGTACTGGCGCAGCACCATCAGCGCCAGGGCCAGCAGCAGCACCGCGGCCAGGCCGATCACCACCACCTTGAGCTGGTTGGCACGCTGCTCGTGCACCAGGGCCTGCTCGGTGGCGCGGTTCTCGCGCTGCAGCAGCGCGTACTCGCGGTCCTTGGCGGCGGTGTCGAACTCGATCTTCAGGGTCGCGAAGCGCTGGTCGAGCTGCAGGCGCAGCAGGCGGTCGGATTCGGCCTTGAAGTCGCTGCCGCGCTGGTAGGCCGCGTGCCAGTCGCCGGCCGCGGCATGCGTCTGGGCCAGCGCGTCGTAGACCTGGGCCAGCTCGTTGCGCGAATCGGCCTGGGCGAAGATGCGCTGGGCCTGCTGCAGCGCCTGAACGCTCTCGCCGAGCCGGCTGGCCAGCCGCAACGCGACGCCGCGCTGCAGCAGCAGCTGGGCCTGCAGGCGCTGGTCGGGCGTGCTGCGGATGCGCGTCTCGGCCTCTTCCAGCCGCGCCAGGGCCTCGCGCGAATCGCCCTGCAGGTTGGCCAGGCTGGCCAGGCCGCGCAGCGCGTAGGCTTCGCCGCGCGGAAAGTCGATGCGCCGGCTGGTGGCCAGGGCCGCCTCGTAGTGGCGCCGTGCGGCGTCGCGGTCGCCCAGGTTCTCGGTCGCGCGGCCGAGGTTGTGCAGCGTCACGGCCTGCTCGCGCAGCGCGCCGTCGGCCTCGTGGCGCTTGAGCGACTGCAGGTAGTAGTCGCGCGCCTGGGCGTGGTCGCCCATGCGGTTGTAGACGATCGCGATCGCGTTCAGCACGTTGGCGATGCGGTTGGCCTGCTCGAGCTTGAGGAACAGCTGGTGCGAGCGCCGCAGGTCGGCCAGCGCACTGGCCAGCTCGCCCTGCACGCTGCGCAGGTAGCCGCGCAGGTAGAGCGCGTCGGCCAGCATGTCCTGGTCGCCCGCCTGCTCGGCCGACAGCACCGCCTCCTCGTAGTAGGCGCGTGCGCGCACCGTGTCGCTGGCGTACTCGTGGATCTGGCCCATGCAGGCCTGCAGGCCGGCGCGCAGGCCGCTGCGCCGGGCGCGCGGCAGCAGCTCCGCAACGATCGCCACCTCGCGCCGGGCGGCGGCCGGGTCGCGCTCGGCGTGGTGGTCGCACAGCACCAGCCGGGCCTCGATCTCGGTGTCGGTGTCGCTGTCGGGCTGCGTGGCCAGCGCCTGCAGCGTCTGTTCGGCCAGGCTGCGCGCCTGCGCCGGGTCGCGCATCACCGCGTCGCGCGCCTGGCGCAGCAGCTCGCGCGGGTTGTCCGCGGCCTGCGCCGCGCCGGCCAGCACGGCCAGCAGCAGCGGCAGGAGCACTCGGTGGGGCAGGGTGGTTGGATTCATGTCGGCAGCCGCGATTGTGTGCCCAGGCCGGCCCGGTTCGGCGTTCGGTCGCCGGCACGGCCCGCGCGGCTGTGCCAAGCTCGCGCCTGCGTCGCTTGATCACACGAGGAGACACCGATGTTCGAGACCTGCATCGCGGGCAGCCTGCCCAAGCCCGGCTGGCTGGCCGAGACCAACAAGCTCTGGCCGCAGTGGATGGCCGGCGGCGCCGAGCTCGAGCAGGCCAAGCGCGACGCCACGCTGCTGGCCATCAAGGAACAGGAGGACGCCGGGCTGGACATCGTCGGCGACGGCGAGCAGGCGCGCCAGCACTTCGTGCACGGCTTCGTCGAGCGCGTCGGCGGAATCGACTTCGAGCACAAGGTGAAGATGGGCATCCGCGACAACCGCTACGAGGCGATGGTGCCGCAGGTCGTGGCCCCGCTCACGCTCGCCGGCCGCGTGCACGCGATGGAGGCGCAGCTGGCGCGTGCACACACGAAGAAGACGCTGAAGTTCACGCTGCCCGGGCCGATGACCATCGTCGACACGGTGGCCGACCGCTACTACGGCGACAAGGTCAAGCTTGCCTTCGCCTTCGCCGAGCTGCTCAACCGCGAGGCGCTCGCGCTGCAGGCCGACGGCGTGGACATCGTGCAGTTCGACGAACCCGCGTTCAACGTGTACATGAAGGACGCGGCCGACTGGGGCGTGGCCGCGCTGGAGCGCGCGGCCCAGGGCCTGACCTGCCGGACCGCCGTGCACATCTGCTACGGCTACGGCATCCAGGCCAACATCGCCTGGAAGCAGACGCTGGGCGAGCAGTGGCGCCAGTACGAGCAGGTGTTCCCGGCGCTCGCGAAGAGCCGCATCGACCAGGTCTCGCTCGAGTGCTACCACTCGCACGTGCCGGCCGAGCTGATGGCGCTGCTCGAGGGGAAGGACGTGATGGTGGGCGTGATCGACGTGGCCAGCGAGCAGGTCGAGACGCCCGAGGAGGTGGCCGACACGATCGGCCGCGCGCTGCAGTTCGTGCCCCGGCAGCACCTCTTTCCGTGCACGAACTGCGGCCTCGCGCCGATGCCGCGCGCGGTGGCGCTGGCCAAGCTCGAAGCGCTGGCGCGCGGCGCCGCGCTGGCACGCCAGCGCTACGCCTGAGGCCGCGGCCTCAGAACCGGTAGTTCACGCCGATCGAGTACAGGTCGGTGTTGGCCTTGGTGTCCAGCGCATCGAAGCGGTAGCGTTCCCACTCGGCACGCAGCGCGGTGTTCTTGTCGAAGTCGTACTGCAGCCCGGCGCCGACCTTGACGTTGGTGCCGCGGTCGCTGCCGGCCAGCGAGCTGTCGAGCTTGCCGTTGAACACGCCGACGCGGCCCAGCGCGGAGAAGCCCGCGCCCAGCGGCAGCGTGCCGACGCCGTCCAGGTACAGGCCGTCGGCCTTCACGCTGCCGGCGCCGCTGCTGAACTTGCCGAAGTTGGCGTAGCCCAGCTCGACGCCGAGGTTGGGCGTGAAGCCGTAGCCGCCGTAGAGCTTGTACGAGGTGTCCTTGCGGTCGGTGGCGACGCCGCCGACGTCGTCGCCCTTCCAGTGCGACTCGCCGATGCTGCCGCCGATCGACAGACCTTCGGCGTGCGCCGCGAAGGCGGCGAGCAGGGCGGTGGCGGTCAGAGCGCGGACGATGGTTTTCATGGAGAGACTCCTTCTCGGTGATGTCCCGCCGCATGCAGCAGCGGGTGGCGCCACGATGGGCGGCCCGCGTGAACACGGTTCGTCCGTGGGTAAAGCTGTGTCGGATCGCGTAACGCGGCGCAAAGTGACCGCAGGGTGCGGAACTCGCCCGCCGGCGCCGCCTCGAAGGCGCGCTACAGCAGCCGCAGGGCCTCGGGCCGCAGGCGCTGCAGCGCCTCGCGCACCGGGGCGTCGTCGCGCGCGAAGGCGAAGTCGGCGAACTCGAAGCCCGGCGCGACGCTCGCGCCGCACAGCGCGAACTCGCCCAGCGGCTCGGCCGCCTGCCACCACGACGCCGGCACCGCGTGGCGCGGCGGCTGGCCCGCGCCGAGCACGACGGCCTCGACGCGCTCGAGCGTCGGCGGCATCAGCCACAGCCGCAGCGGCCCGCCCTCGAGCAGGTGCCACAGCTCGTCGGAGGCGACGCGGTGCCAGGCGCTGAACTCGCCGCGCCGCAGCAGGAAGTCGATGCAGGTCAGTGCGGCGCGCGTGCCGCGGCCGTCGCCGGGCTGCACCGGTGCGCCCGAGCGGAACCACTCGCGGTAGTGGCCGCCCTCGGGGTGCGGCTGCAGGCCGAGCGTGCGGATCAGCGCGGCCGCACGGTCCGGCGCCGTGCTCACCGCTTCTTGTCGGCGTCCTTCGCGGGTGCGGCCGCGCCCGGCTTGGGCTGGTCGCCGAGCACGCTCTTGAGCGGGCAGACCGAGAAGGCCGGGCATTTGCGGCAACCGGCGGCCAGGGCGATCGGGCACAGGGTCATCGCGTTCTCCGGTGGGTGGGGGTGGCGCAGCATACGCCGGTCGCGATCCGCGGCATCATCCGGGCATGACCCCCTTGCTCGCCCCGCCCATCACCGCCCCCGGCGACGCCGCCGAGGTGCTGCGCCGCCAGGGCCAGGCCGTGCTCGACGCCGCCGGCCTGCGCGACCTGACCGGCCTCGCCGCCGCCGAACTCGAGGCCTGGCGCCCGGCCTGGAGCCGCCTGCCACCGGACACCCACCTGCGCGACGGCGGCCGCTACCGGCGCCGCCGGCATGGCAGCTTCGTCGTCGAGGGCGACAGCGTCACGCGCGTGCCGCACCGCGCCCATTGGCAGCCGGTGGACTACAACGCACTGCACGGCGGCATCGAGCGCTGGTTCGAGCCGATCGAGCCGTCGATCTGCGACAGCCCGGCCTGGACGCGCCTGCTGGCCGGCCTGGGCGCGCTGTTCACGCGCGTGAAGGGCGAGACACGCTGGTACGTCGAGGCCCATCCGTTCCGCATCGACACCACCGACGGCATCGGCCGCCCGACGCCCGAGGGCGCGCACCGCGACGGCGTGGACTTCGTCGTGGTGGTGCTGGTGGCGCGCGAGAACGTGAAGGGCGGCGAGTCGCGTGTGTTCGAGGCCGCCGGCCCGGCCGGCCAGCGCTTCACCCTCAGCGAGCCCTGGACGACCGTGCTGCTGGACGACGAACGCGTGATCCACGAGACCACGCCGATCCAGCCGGCCGGGCCCGGCGGGCACCGCGATACCCTGGTGCTGACCTATCGGCGCGGCGGCTTCCAGGACCCGGTCGGCTGAGCCCGGTCAGTCCAGCCCGAGCACCTGGCGCAGGAACAGCACGGTCGCGTAGAACTGGAAGTCCGCGTTCTCCTTGCGCACGAAGCCGTGGCCTTCGTTCTCGGCGCGCAGGTACCACACTGTCGTGCCGTTCTCGCGCACCCGCGCGACGATCTGCTCGGCCTCGGTCCAGGGCACGCGCGGGTCGTTGCGGCCCTGCACGACGAACAGCGGCTTGACGATCCGGTGTGCATTCGACAGCGGCGAGATGCGCTCGAGGAACTCGCGCATCGCCTCGTCGCGCTCGTCGCCGTACTCGGCGCGGCGCAGGTCGCGCCGGTAGCTTTCGGTGTTGCGCAGGAAGCTGACGATGTTGGAGATGCCCACCACGTCGATCGCGCCGGCGATCCGGTCGGCGTAGGTCGCGGCCGTGGCCAGGCTCATGAAGCCGCCGTAGCTGCCGCCGCTGACCACCACGCGCGCGGCGTCCAGGCGCGGCTGCGTGGCGATCCAGTCGAGCAGCGCGCCGATGTCCTTGACCGCGTCCTCGCGCTTGCGGCCGTCGTCGAGCCCGAGGAAGGCCTTGCCGTAGCCCGACGAGCCGCGCACGTTGGGGCGGATCACCGCCAGGCCGAGCTCCTCGACGAAGTAGTTGCTGCGGTCCAGGAACCCGGCGCGCGCCTGCGACTCGGGGCCGCCGTGGATGTCGATCAGCACCGGGCGCCGGCCCTCGAAGCGCGCCGGCGGCAGGGTCAGCAGGCCGGAGATGCTGCGCCCGTCGAAGCTGGTCCAGCGCACCACCTGTGACTCGGCGAACTGCTCCGGCGCCGCACCGGCCGGGGCCTGCACGCGGGTCCAGGCCTCGGCGGCGCCGCCCTCGGGCGCGAGCGTCCAGACCTGGCTCGGCGACGTCGCGCTGCTGACCGAGAAGGCCAGCTCGGCGCGCGCGCGGTGGAAGCCCGCCGCTGCGATGCGGCCGGCCGGCAGCGGCGGCAGCTTCAGCTCGGTGAGCCGGCGAGCGTCGAACAGGCGCAGCTCGTCGCGCCCGTCGACATTGGCCTGCACGGCCAGCCAGCGCCCGTCCTCGCTGGCCGTCGGGCGCTCGACGTCCCACGGGATGTGGCGCGTCAGCGGGCGCAGCTTCTTCGTGCCGAGGTCGAACAGCGACAGCTGCAGGAACTCGCCGTCGCGGTCCGACAGCAGCCACAGGCCGCGGCCGTCGCGCCGGAAGCCGCCGGCCAGGTGGGCGGCCCGTTCGCGCGAGGCCGGCGCCGGCAGCATCTGCACCCGCCGGCCGGTGTCCAGGCGCAGCAGCCACAGCTGCGACTCGGTGGCCGAGATCCAGCGGGTCAGCGCGACGCTGCGGTCGTCCCGCGCGACGCCGCCGACGAACCAGCCGCTGCCCGGCAGCTCGGCGATGCGCCGGCGCTGCGTCGGCTGCGCCGGGTCGACCAGGCTCAGCACCTGGCTGACCTGCGCGCGACTGCCGCCGGCGGCCGTGCGGTCCAGCGGCATCGACATCACCAGCAGCCGGCTCGAGCCGTGCAGCCAGCCCTGCATCTCGTGACGCTCCTTCGGGTCGGTCAGCAGCGTCAGCTCGCGCGTGGCCAGGTCGAGGCGGAACAGCTGCGTGGCCTCGTCGCCGCGACTGGCGCGCTCGAACACCAGGTACTCGCCGCGCTGCGGCTCCCAGCTCGCCTCGCGCACCGGGTCGGGTCCGTCGGTGAGCTGCTCCGGCTCGGCCAGCGGCGCGGCGATGCGGAACAGCTGCGTGGTGCTGCCGCCGGCCGGACGGTGCGTGACCAGCATCTCGCGCCTGAGCGGATGCCACTCGACGAAGGTGTGGCCGCGGAAATCGGTGTAGCGCGCCACCGCGTCGGCCAGCCGCGCCGGGACCGGCGGGATGCCCTGCACCACCAGGGCCGGGTTCGGCGCGATCACCGGCTCGGCCGCTGCCGCCGCCGGCGCCGGCGGGGCACCCGGCGGGGCGGCGCAGGCGGAGAGCAGCCACAAGGCGGTGGCCAGGAGCAGGCGGGTCATCGTCGGCGGACTCCGGGTCGCGGGCGGGGAGCGCGGATTCTGGCCCGTCCCGGCGGCGTTTCGTCGCGCGCTCGCGCAGTCCGTCGCAAACGCATCGCTCCGGCGTGACCGGCTGCCGATACTGCCTCGCATCGACACCGACACCACGCCACCGAGGACCCCGCCATGAACACGCTGATGCGCCTGCTGCCCGCCGCCCTCGCCACCGTCGCCGTGGCCGCCACCGCCCTGCAGATGCAGGCCGGCGAGGCGGCCGTGCTGCCGGCACCGGTGGTGATGATGCCCACCGTGCAGGTGATCGGCAGCCGCGAGGCGCTGCGCACCGAGGTCGTGGAGCTGCCGATGGTGACGGTGATCGGCCAGCGTCCGCTGGGTGCGCCCACGCGCCTGGCCCAACGCGCCGCGCAGCCGAACAGCTGAGCGGGCCTCAGTGGCGCACGTCGGCCACCGGCTCGGCGCCGAAATCGGGCCGCTCGAGGAAGGCCAGCAGCCGCTGCGCGGCGGCGTCGGGCGCGAGCAGCTGGCCGTCGCGGTGCAGCGCGACGAACACGTCGCGGTCCGGGAAGGCCGCCGCATCGGCACTGCGCAGCTGGCGCTGCATGTCGGTGTCGAACACCCCCGGCGCGACCGAGGCGACCCGCGCGCCGTGCGGCACCAGCGCCTCCTCCAGCGCGAGGCAGCGCGTCAGGTGGTCCATGCCGGCCTTGGCGGCGCAGTAGGCGGCGCTGCTGGCCATCGCACGGCGCCCGAGCCCGGAGGAGACGTTCAGCACGCGGCGCGGCAGGGTCCAGCCGCGCGTGCCGGCCAGGAAGGCCTGGCACAGCAGCAGCGTGGCCTCCAGCCCGACCCGCAGTGCAGCCGACAGGGCAGCCGGGTCGGCCTCGCGCAGCGGCTGCGGCGTGCTCACCACGCCGGCGTTGTTGATCAGCGTGGCCTGCTCGATGGCCGACGGGTCCTGGGCCTCCAGCCAGGTCTGCAGCCGCACGGCCAGCGGCAGCGGGTCGGCCAGGTCGTGCGGCCACTGCTCGAGCGCCCCGGCAGGCAGCGGCAGCGCGTGGCGCGCGATGCCGAGCACGCGGTCGCCACGAGCGATCAGCTGAGCGGCCAGCGCGGCACCCAGACCGCGCGAATGGCCGGTCAGGATCGTCAGGCGCACCGGCTCAGGCTTGCTGTCGCTGCTGGATGCCTGCGATGGCCCAGTCGCGGCTGCCGTCGACCGGCCGCACCAGGTGCCAGACCTCGTCGAACGGCGCCGCCGCCGCGTCGCGCTGCTCGCGGATCAGGCCGTGGAAACGCACGCTGACCACCTGGCGCCCCGCCTCCTCGGCAACATCCAGCACCTCGGCGTCGACCTGCAGCACGTCGGTCTGCTGCTCGGCGCCCTGGCGCTCCTGCAGGTCGAGCCGGATCGCGGCGAACATCTCGGGCGTCGTGAAGGCGCGCAGGTCGTCCAGGTCGCCGCGGTCGTTGGCGGTCTGCAGGCGGATGAAGATCATCTTCGCCAGGCGGGCGAACCCGGCCGCGTCGAAGCCGGCGGGCCCGGCCGCGGCAGCACTGCCGCCACTGCCCTGCGACGGCAGTGCGGTCGGCGGGGTGGAGGCGCCCGGCATGCCGGCGAACTGCATGCCGCGCGGCGCGGCGCTCGCCGGCGCGGCGAAGCGCCGCATCAGCCAGCGCACCAGCACGATCCCCAGCACCGCCAGCAGCGCGATGGTGATGAAGTTGGCCAGCTCCTCGCCGAAGCCGAAGTGGCTGGCGAGCGCCGCGATGCCCAGGCCCGCGGCGAGGCCGGCCACCGGACCCATCCACGAACGGCGCGGCGCGGCGGCCGCGGCCGCCGACTGTGCCGGCGTGCCCGGCGTCGCGTCCGGCGCGCGCGAGGGCACGCTGCGCTGCATGCCCGACGAACCGCCGCCGCCCAGGCGCTTGGCCTCGGCCGGATCGGGCAGCATGGACAGCGAGAAGACGGCCATCAGCAGGCCGAGGAACCAGCGCTTCATCGTCGACATCCTCGATCGAAGGAAAGGGAAGAAGCGCCGATGGTACGGCGCGCGACCAAGCCCCTTCGGCGCAAGACCCTGTTGCAGTCGCGGCGCAGCGTGCCCGCGCCGCGGTTGACCGCGGCCATCGATGCTGCGACACTGCGCGCCTTCGCTCGAGGCCGCGCTGGCCTCGCGTCCCAACCCGAACCGAGGAGGTGCCCGATGAAGACGACTGATCTTGCCCTCCTCGCGGCCGCCGCCTGACGCGCCCTCCGGGTCTTCCTCTCCCGTTTCCGGTCGAGCCTCCCGCCGCGCGCACGCCGCGCCGCCGCCGTCTGCCTTCGTGCCTGGTGCCCTGCATCGGGTGATGCGTGTCCGCGCCCGACGCGCGGACCGGACGACTCACGGGTCCTGCTCCACCATGATGAACATCGATGTCGAACCGCTGCGTTCGATGGGTCTGCAACCGGCGATCGCGCAACAGGCGATCGCGTTGGCCGCCGCGCACGGCCTGGACCATGCGCGCCTGGTGCGTCTCGTCGCGCTGCACCGCGAGACGCTGCGCCTGCACGACGGCCGCACCGAGCGCGAGGCGCGTGCGCTGCCGCGCCTGGTGCGCCTGCTCGCCGAGGCCGACGACATGCTCGCCGTCGGCGACTGGGTGCTCGCCGCCGAGGACGCGCATGGCGACTGCTGGGTGCACGCGCGCGTGCCGCCGCTGACGCACCTGGTGCGGCGCGATGCCGACGGGCGCCGCCACCCGGTGGTCAGCAACGTCGACACCGCGCTGCTCGTGATGGGCCTGGACGCGGACTTCAACCCGCGCCGGCTCGAGCGCTTCCTCGCGCTGGTGCAGGGCAGCGGCGTGCAGCCGGTGATCGTGCTGAGCAAGGCCGACACCGTGCCCGACGCGGCGACGCTGTACTGCCGCATCCGGGAACTGCGCGCTCGCATGCCGGCCGGCGCCGAGATGATCGCGGTGGACACACGCGACGCCGATTGCGTGGACCGCCTTGCCCATCACCTGGGCGAGGGCCGAACGCTGGTGCTGATGGGCTCCTCCGGCGCCGGCAAGTCGACGCTGACCAACACGCTGCTCGGCACGGCGCTGCAGGACACCGGGGCGGTGCGCGAGAGCGACGGGCGCGGCCAGCACACCACCACCGCACGCACGCTGTTCCGCCTCGTCGGCGGCGCCTGCGTGATCGACACGCCGGGGCTGCGCGCGCTGCGGCCGGATGCCGACGCGGCCGACGTGGCGGCGACCTTCGACGACATCGCGCGGCTCGCGCCGGCCTGCCGCTTCCGCAACTGCGCGCACCAGGGCGAGCCCGGCTGCGCGGTGCGCGAGGGCGTCGACGACGACCGGCTGCGCAACTACCACAAGCTGCTGCGCGAGGCGCGCCGCGACACGATGAGCGCGCTCGAGCGCCAGCAGCAGGTGGCGCTGTGGAAGGCGCGCGGACGCGAGGGCCGCACGCGGCTGAAGATGAAGCGCGGCGAGTCGTGAGGCGCGGGCCGGCCCCGCGGCGCCGCGGGCGCCTCAGGCGCGCAGCTGGCCGGGCCGCGTCGAGGCGAACGGGCGGCTGTTCTCGATGCGCCGCCACTTGCGCTGCTCCCAGGTCTGCGGGCCCTGCAGCGGCCACTTCTCGACCAGCGGACTCACCTCGACACGCGGCACGCGCACGAAGTCCGGCCCCGCGGTGCGCAGCAGCCAGCGCCCGCGGCGCAGCCGCATCGGCAGCGAGGCACGCGAATCGCTGGCCCAGTACACGCAGCCCTTCTCGGCCCAGAAGGCCTGGCGCTCGAAGTTCACCCGCCCGGCGAAGCCGGTGAAGTCGGGGAAGATGAGGCATTCCTCCTCGAGCTCCACGACGGCGTAGAGCAGGTCGCCGGGCGACTCGCCGGCGTCGCGGTGCACGAACACGACACGCTGGATGTCAGGCGCGTGCACGCGGTCGATCTCGTCGTCGTCGCGGAAGACAACGATGTCCTGGCCCTGCCAGGCGGTGCGCCAAGTGCTTCTCATGGACGAATCTCCACCCAATGGATCAACCATAGCGTGTGATGCTTGTCACACTGTGTCGAGTCGAATCAGAGCGCCAGGCCGGCGGCGCCGCCGAGCACGCCGGCCGCCAGCGCCGCGCTCACGCGGGCGGCGAAGCCGGCGCCGCCGGCCAGCAGCGCAACCCCACTGCGCGTGAGGCTGTTCGCGCCGATGGCCAGCAGCGTGCCGGTGCGCAGCGTCTGGGCGTCGATGCGCCCGGCGGCCTCCAGCGCCAGCTGTGCGGCCACCGGCGCATGGGCCTCCGCCAGGCCGGCCAGGACGGCGCCCCCGTAGACGCCCGCGCTGCCGAAATGCTGCTCGGCCGCGGCGACCAGCAGCGTGACCAGGCTGAGCGCGGCGGCGATCAGCAAGGCCTCGCGCAGGCGCAGCACGCCATGCTCGCGCAGCGTGGTGTCGGCCGCGCGCGGCTGGCGCTGCGCCGCACGCAGCAGCGCGAACGCGGCCGCGCCGGCGGCCAGTGCACCGGCGCCGGCCACCGGCAGCAGCTCGGCCACCACCGCCGGGGCCAGGGCCACGGCCATCACCAGCACCTGCAGCCAGGTGGCGCAGGTCGAGAACGCGGCCGCCGCGGCGGCGCTGGCCGCCTGCGCCGGCGCCTGGCGCGCCCGCGCACCGTAGGCGGCGATGGTGGCGCTGCTGGACACGAAGCCGCCGAAGAAGCCGGCCGCCGCGACGCCCAGGCCCGGCCCGAGCAGGCGCAGCGCGAGGTGGCCGGCCGCCTGCACGATGAGGATCAGCAGCACCAGCGCCACCAGCGGGCGCAGCCGGATGCCGGCCAGCCAGGCCGGTGCGCTGTCCGGCACCAGCGGCAGCACGACCAGCGCCAGCGCCGCCAGCATCAGGCCGTCGTGCAGCTCCTGCTCGCTGAGCCAGCGCGTGGCGAAGCGGTGCAGCTGCGTGCGCGCGGCCAGCAGCACCACCAGCACCACGCCGCAGGCCGCGCCGAGCGCGGGCCAAAGCACGCATTGCACGCCGATCAGGTAGGTGGCCACCATCGCCAGCTCGGTGGTCAGCCCGGGGTCGCGTGCCGGGCTGCGCCAGTAGGCCAGTGCAGCGAGCACCACGATGCCGGCGGCGCCGGCCACCACCAGCGCGGTGTTGCCGTTGACCTGCGCCAGCGCGCCCAGCAGCGCGATGATCGCGAAGCTGCGGATGCCGGCCGCGGCCCGGTTCGCGCCTCGACCCTTGCGGCGCTCGCGCTCCAGCCCGATCAGCAGCCCGCAGCCCAGCGCGACCGCCAGGCCGGTGGTGTCGGCCAGCGTCAGGTTCAGGGGGTGACCTCGGACGCGTGCTCGGGCACGGCGACGCGCCAGCCGAGCTGGTCGGCGATGCGGCTGCGCAGCGCGTCGCTGGCGGCCGTCTCGCCGTGCACCACGAAGGTCTGGCGCGGCGGCCGCTCGAAGCCGCGCAGCCAGGCGAGCAGGCCGTCGGCGTCGGCATGGCCGGAGAAGCCTTCGAGGTGGCTGACCTCGGCCTTCACGGCGACGTACTCGCCGAAGATCTTCACGTCGGGCGCCCCCTCGACCAGCTTGGCGCCGCGCGTGCCGGCCACCTGGAAGCCGGGGAAGACGATGTGGTGGCGCGGGTTCGGCGCCATCGCCTTCAGGTGGTGCAGCACCCGACCGCCGGTGGCCATGCCGCTGGCGCTGATGATCACCGCCGGGTAGCGCGCGCGGGTGAGCTTCTCCGAATCCTGCGCGCGCTCGACCAGCGTGACGCCGTCGCACAGGCCGGTGGCCTCGCGCGGCGCGATGCGCAGCGCGCGGCGGTGCCGCTGGTACAGCGTGGTGGCGGCGATGGCCATCGGACTGTCGAGGAACACCGGCACTTCGGCCGGGATCTCGCCGGCTGCCTTCAGGCGCTGCAGCACCAGCAGCAGCGCCTGCGCGCGGCCGACCGCGAACGAGGGCAGCAGCACCGAACCGCCGCGGCGCACCGTCTCGCGCACGATCGCGCCCAGGCGCGCCTGCACGTCCTCGCGCGGGTGCAGCCGGTTGCCGTAGGTCGATTCGACCAGCAGCACGTCGGCCTGGGCGATCTTCTGCGGCGCGGGCATCAGCAGGTCGTCGTCGCGCCCCAGGTCGCCCGAGAACACCAGCGAGCCGCCCGGCCCGCGCAACGTGACCGCGCAGGCGCCCAGCAGGTGGCCGACCGGCGTGAAGGTCGCGCTCACCGCGCCGAGCTTCACGCTGCGGCCGGGGGCCACCGGCTCGAGCCGCGCGATCGCCTTCTTCGCGTCGGCCACGGTGTACAGCGGCAGCGCCGGCGCATGGCGCGAGAAGCCGCGCCGGTTGGCGCGCCGAGCGTCCTCCTCCTGCAGGTGCGCGCTGTCGAGCAGCAGCACCTCGGCCAGGTCGCGGGTCGGCGCCGAGCACCAGATGCGCCCGCGGAAGCCCTGCTTCACCAGCGCCGGCAGGTAGCCGCTGTGGTCCAGGTGGGCATGGCTGAGCAGCACCGCGTCGATCGACCCGGGCGGCACCGGGAAGGGCTGCCAGTTGCGCTCGCGCCAGGTCTTGAAGCCCTGGAACAGGCCGCAGTCGAGCAGCAGGCGCTGGCCGTCGGTCTCGACCAGGTGGCGCGAGCCGGTCACGGTGTCGGCGGCGCCGAGAAAGCGGATCTTCATGCGGCGAGCCTAGCGCAGCGCGCGCCCGGCGGGGCGAGGCGGATCAAGCCCCGTCAAACGGGCACGACGATCGCGAAGTTCGCCTGCAGCCCGTCCGCGCCGGGCACGAAGGGCACGGTCAGCGCGGCGCGGCCGCGTTCGTCGAGGCGGCGCCAGAGAAAGTCGCGTGCATTGCCGGGGTCGCCCTGCACGTAGACCTGGGTGGTCAGCAGCTCGTGCGGGCCGAGCTTCACCTTGAGGTGGATGTGCGGCGTGCGCCCGCCGTAGGGCGCCGGGCGGATGGTGCGGAAGCGGTAGCGCCCGTCGCTGCCCACGGTGACGCGCCCGAAGCCCTGGAAAGCCGGGTCGGCGCGGCCGCCGTCGCCGGGGTGGTGGTAGTGGCCGTCCTGGTCGCACTGCCAGATCTCGACCTGCGCGCCGGCCACGGCACGCCCGTCGACATCGCTCAGCGTGCCGGCGAGCCAGGCCGGCTGGCCGCGGCCGTAGCGACGGGAACCCTGCACCAGCAGGTCGGCATCGCTGTCGGCCGGCAGTTCGACGGGGTAGAACGGGCCCTCGGTCTGCGCCGGCGTCGGCACCAGCCGCCCCTGCGCAATCGCCCCGCGCCATACCGCCGGGGCCGCGAGCAGCGCCGCGGCCGCGACCAGGCGGCGCCTACTTGCGGACATGGTCGAGGTCACGCGGCGGCACGAAGCCGAGCTCCACCGCACGCGCCTCGTAGACCGCCGCCAGCACCGGCTGGGCCGCACGCCGGTAGTGCAGGGCCAGCTCGTAGCTGGCGCGCTCGTCGCCGAGCTGTGCCGCGTACTGCAGCCAGCCGAGGTAGCGTGGCGTGTCGCGCCGCGCCTCGTGCGCGAGGCGCACCGCGGCGGCGCGGTCGCCCAGCGCGGCGCGGCGCAGGTCGTCGCGCGCATCGGGCGCAGCCGCTTCGGGCTGGAAGGCGCTGCGGAACAGCCGCACGTCGCGCTCGGCCAGCACGCGTGCGCCGAGCTCGGCCTGGGTGCGCCACTGGCGCACCTGCGCGGCCAACGGGCTCTGCGGGTAGCGCTGCAGGTAACGGTCGGCCGCCGCGACGATGTCCGCCGGCCAGGTCGCCTGCTGCAGCTGGTCGCGCAGCGCGGCCTCGCTGTCGGGGGCCTGCGCCCGCGCCGCCGGCGCGGCAAGCAGCGCCAGCGTCAACCCGATCGGCAGGGCCAGGCGTTGCAGGACAGACATGAAAACCACGGCGACAGCGGTGAAGCAGGCCTGCAGTGTGAACCAACCCGCAGTAACCGGGTGTAGCCATGCCCGACGCGTGCCATCGGAGACAATCGCGCCATGACCTTTCCCCTCGGATCGTTGCGCGCCGACGGCGCGTCGAACGCCGCGTCGGGTGGCAGTCCCCGCCGCGAGAAGGCCTCCCGCACAGCGCCTGCCGGCCCGGCCCCGACACCGCTGCCCGGTCAGCCGCGCTGGCGCGCCCAGACGCGGCTTGTGGTCGGTGCGGTGCTGTGGCTGCTGGCGCTGATCGCGCTGGCCACGCACAGCGCCGCCGACCCGGCCTTCACGACCTCCGGCAGCCTCGAGGCGGCGCAGAACAAGGCCGGCACGCTCGGCGCCTGGTTCTCCGACCTGGCCTACTTCGGCTTCGGCTTCTCGTTCTGGTGGGTGATGCTGGTGTCCGCGCGTGCCTGGCTCGGCGCACTCGCGCGGCTGTTGCGCAGCGACCATGCCGCCACCGTGCCGGCCGACCCGCATGCGCCGCCGGTGTGGTGGGCCTGGGCCGGGCTCGCCCTGTTGCTGGCCGCGAGCTGTGCGCTCGAGTCGACCCGGCTGTACCGCTTCGAGCCGCTGGTGGCCGGCGGGCACGCCGGCGGTGTGCTCGGCTGGCTGCTCGGGCCGGCCAGCCAGACGCTGCTCGGCTTCGCCGGCTCGGGCGTGCTGTGGATCGCCGCGCTGGTGGCCGGGCTCGGCATGGCGCTGCGCTTCTCTTGGCTGCGCGTGGCCGAGGGCATCGGCACCTGGCTCGATTCGTTCCGCACGCGCCGCGCCGAGGCGATCGAGCGCGCGCGCGACGTCGAGCTCGGCGAGCGCGCGCTGCGCGAACGCGAGCACGTGGTCGAGGTCGAGCACCAGCTGCACGAGGAGCACCTGCCGATCGTCATCGAGGAGCCGGTGGTCGAGGTGCCGAAGTCCGCGCGTGTGGCCAAGGAGCGCCAGAAGCCGCTCTTCACCGAGCTGGCCGACACCAAGTTGCCGCAGGTCGACCTGCTCGACGCCGCGCCGGGCCGCCAGGAGTCGGTGACGCCCGAGACGCTCGAGATGACCTCGCGGCTGATCGAGAAGAAGCTCAAGGACTTCGGGGTCGACGTGCGCGTGGTCGCGGCCTCGCCCGGCCCGGTGATCACGCGCTACGAGATCGAGCCGGCCACCGGCGTGAAGGGCGCGCAGATCGTCAACCTCGCCAAGGACCTGGCGCGTTCGCTCTCGCTGGTGAGCATCCGCGTGGTCGAGACCATCCCGGGCAAGACCACGATGGCGCTCGAGCTGCCCAACGCGAAGCGGCAGATGATCCGCCTGTCCGAGATCCTCGGCTCGCAGGTCTACAACGACGCCGCCTCGCAGCTGACCATGGGACTGGGCAAGGACATCGTCGGCGCCCCGGTCGTGGCCGACCTCGGCAAGATGCCGCACTGCCTGGTGGCCGGCACCACCGGCTCGGGCAAGTCGGTGGGCATCAACGCGATGATCCTCAGCCTGCTCTACAAGGCCGAGGCGCGCGACGTGCGGCTCATCCTGATCGACCCGAAGATGCTCGAGATGAGCGTCTACGAGGGCATCCCGCACCTGCTCGCGCCCGTGGTCACCGACATGAAGCAGGCCGCCAACGCGCTGAACTGGTGCGTCGGCGAGATGGAGCGGCGCTACAAGCTGATGAGCAAGCTCGGCGTGCGCAACCTGGGCGGCTACAACAAGAAGATCGCCGACGCGGCGGAGAAGGGCGAGAGCCTGCCCAACCCGTTCAGCCTGACGCCCGAGGCGCCCGAGCCGCTCGAGCGCCTGCCCTACATCGTGGTCGTGATCGACGAACTGGCCGACCTGATGATGGTGGTGGGCAAGAAGATCGAGGAACTGATCGCGCGCCTGGCGCAGAAGGCACGCGCCTCGGGCATCCACCTGATCCTGGCCACGCAGCGGCCCTCGGTCGACGTGATCACCGGCCTGATCAAGGCCAACATTCCGACGCGGCTGTCGTTCCAAGTCTCGAGCAAGATCGACAGCCGCACCATCCTCGACCAGATGGGCGCCGAGGCGCTGCTCGGCCAGGGCGACATGCTCTACCTCGCGCCGGGCACCGGGCTGCCGGTGCGCGTGCACGGCGCCTTCGTCAGCGACGACGAGGTGCACCGCGTCGTCGAGTACCTCAAGACCCAGGGCGAGCCGAACTACATCGAGGGCATCCTCGAGGGCGGCGTGCTGGACGGCGAGGGCGGCGAGGCCGGCACGGCCGACCTGCCCGGCGGCGGGGGCGGCGAGAGCGACCCGATGTACGACCAGGCGGTGGCCATCGTGCTGCAGCACAAGCGCGCCTCGATCTCGCTGGTGCAGCGCCACCTGCGAATCGGCTACAACCGCGCCGCACGGCTGCTGGAACAAATGGAGAAATCGGGGCTCGTAACGGCCATGGCCACCAACGGGAACCGGGACATCATCGTTCCCAACCGCTCCGAATGAAGCGAATCATTGCCGCCGGGTTTCTGTTCGCATGCGCTGCGGCGGCACGCGCCGATGCGGTGGACACGCTGCGCGACTTCGTGCGCGACGTGAAGACCGGCCGCGCGCAGTTCACGCAGACCGTCACCTCGCCCGACGGCACGAAGACGAAGACCAGCAGCGGCAGCTTCGAGTTCGCGCGGCCGAACCGCTTCCGCTTCGCCTACACCAAGCCCTTCGAGCAGACCATCGTGGCCGACGGGCAGAAGGTCTGGATCCACGATGCCGACCTGAACCAGGTCAGCACGCGCAAGATCGCCGGTGCGATCGGCGCCACGCCGGCGGCCCTGCTGGCCGGCGGCAGCCTCGAGAAGGACTTCGAGCTGAGCGCACTGCCCGCCGCCGACGGCCTGGAGTGGGCGCAGGCCCAGCCCAAGGCGAAGGACGGCAGCTTCGAGATGCTGAAGGTCGGCTTCAAGGGCAAGGAACTCGCGGCGGTGGAGATCGTCGACAGCTTCGGCCAGCGCTCGCGGCTGCAGTTCAGCCAGTGGGTGGCGAACCCGGCGATGAAGCCCGAGGCGTTCCGCTTCGTCGTGCCCAAGGGCGCCGACCTGATCGAGCAGTAGCCCGCGGCCGGCTGCGACAATCGCGGCCATGTCGTCGTCGCTGAGCCTGCCGCTCGAGGACCCCGAGTCGGTTGATCCCCCCGCGCCGGACGCTCCGCTGGCCGAGCGCTTGCGCCCGCGCACGCTGGCCGAGGTGATCGGCCAGCAGCACCTGCTGGGCCCCGGCAAGCCGCTGCGCAGCGCGTTCGAGCGCGGCCGGCTGCACTCGATGATCCTGTGGGGCCCGCCGGGCGTCGGCAAGACCACGCTGGCGCGGCTCGTGGCCGGCGCGTTCGACGCGCAGTTCATCGCCATCTCCGCGGTGCTCGGCGGCGTCAAGGACATCCGCGACGCGGTCGAGCGCGCCCAGGCCGTGCAGGCGCAGGGCCGGCGCACCGTGGTGTTCGTCGACGAGGTGCACCGCTTCAACAAGAGCCAGCAGGACGCCTTCCTGCCGCATGTCGAGTCGGGCCTGTTCACCTTCATCGGCGCCACCACCGAGAACCCGTCGTTCGAGGTCAACTCGGCGCTGCTGTCGCGCGCCACGGTGCACGTGCTCAAGCCGCTCTCCGAGGCCGACCTGCGCACGCTGCTCGAGCGTGCCCGCACGCTGCTCGCGGCCGCGCCGATGAGCGAGGCGGCGCTGCTGCGCCTGATCGGCTACGCCGACGGCGACGCACGCCGCCTGCTGAACGCCTACGAGAACCTGGTCGAGATGGCCGGCGACGCGGCCGAGCTCGACGAGCCGCTGCTGGAGCGCTCGCTGGGCGAGCAGCTGCGCCGCTACGACAAGGGCGGCGAGCAGTTCTACGTTACACGGGTGGCCTAAAAGCTATAGATGAGCTTTTCAGGAGCCCATCTTTTAGTTACAATACAAACTTATACGGACAACGCAAAACGTTGATGAGTTTCAAGGTTTGCTACAGCGACTCAACCATCACATCCAAAGCTGGGTTCGGCAAAGTCGCCCACCTCCCATTCATCCTTGACAACCGTCCCGGGTATCACCGACTCGGCAGCCGGTATCTCATCGACCGAGGTCTCGGCACCTGGAATCCCGAAACGCGAGGCAAAGGGCCGCGTGCAACGCGGCCCTCCAAGAAGACCATCAAGAACTACGCCTACTGGCTAGCTAACTTCCTCGAGTGGGCGGAGGTGCGTGGCATCGACCTCAAGGCATGCGAGTACGCGGAGCACGTCCAGGGGCGCTATCAAGACGAGATGACCCAGGGTCTATGGTCTGCGGAGGGGCGGGCCTTGCAAGCGACCACCGTCAACCCTCGCGTTCAGCAGGCCTGCGACTTCCTCACCTGGATGTCAGACAGAGGCGAGCGGGAGCCGTTCGACATCCCTACGGAGAAGGTGAAGGTCAGGGTTGGAAGCGCCACGAGCGCCATCGGTCACCGAGCCAAAGAGGTCACCCGTCGCATCGGCAAAGCGCGCCAGAACAAGCGCCGACTGCGAATGCCAACGGAGGCCGAACTGGCCACTTGGCTCACGAGTGTGAAAGCGAAGCACGGCGAACTCATGGGCCTCATCTGCGAGACCATCTTGCTCACCGGCCTTCGCATCGAAGAGGCGTCAGCGCTTCGCGTCGATACGCTGCCCGAGGACCCTCGCCGCTGGCACCTTTCCAACGCCGATGCGCCAAAGAGCGAGCAGCAGGTGCTTGTCGACATTCGATACGGTGCCAAAGGCCCCGACTACGGCGAGGACCATGGCGACAAGATTGGTCCCGAACGGTCCATCTTGATGCCGCTCGTATTGGCAGAGAAGCTGCATGCGTATCGCCAACGCCTTCGCAACCCGGCATTGAAGAAGTGGGTCAGCGGTGCTGCGAACGCCCAGGAGCGCAAAGAGCGCATCGCCGGGGCCGTACATCTGTTCTTGCATGAGGGCACGGGTAAGCGCATCACGGCCGACAACATCTATCGTGCGTGGAAGAAGGCTGAGCTGCCTTTCGATGGCTGGTCTCCGCATCTTGGGCGTGACTGGTGGGCTTGCTCCACGCTGTTGCGAGAGATTGAACGGCACGAGCGCTTGAAGGAGCTTGGGCCGGCTGTTGCCACACAGTTGCTCGAGTCCGTCGGCATGACGGTCATTCGCATGCGCATCCAACCGCAACTCGGGCACAAGAGCGAGACCACCAGCCTCATCTACCTGCAGTGGGTGTCGGACAGGCTCGGTGTCGCGCTTTCCATTGACTATGACGCTGCCTTCGAGGCGGACGGTGCGTCCGGAGGTGGCGCGCGATGAGCATCCGCAATGTCAAGAAGGACCACCTCAAGGAACTGGCGCAGCCTGTCTCGGCCGTGCCGGTGGTGGTGGTCGAGCCGGTGCCTACCTCGGATGACCCACTGCGTTTCTGGACGAAGCATTCGAAGAAGCCTTGCTTGGTCGACCTCACGCCATTGAAGGATGGGCAGATGCACCTGCCGAATGGCAGGTGGGGCGGGCCCTACAGTGGTCGCCCTGCGCTGATTGAACAGCTGGCCCCAGCATTGCGTGACCTGACCGTCACAGCGTCGACGCAGACCGTTGGACAAGTCATGACGTCCTTGCGGAACTGGTGGCGGCTGTTCGACGATATGGAAAGGCGCGCGGCTGATGCCGGCAACGCCTTGCCCGTCGTAACCACCGTTGCCGACATCGCAGACCTCCAGCGCCAAGTTGCCTTCGAATCCGGCATGACACGGGCGGCCTTTGGTCCGTTTGTGCGCGCCGTGGATGTGACCCGTCGGGCCTTGGGTCTTCGACCGCTCCACTGGACCGGGCCAGACGAGCCTGACGTCCGCAGGCACCTTCCCCCATTCGCGAAAATCAAGCCCATTCGCGATGCGCTCAAGCGCCACTGGTACGCGGCCCTGGACCGATGGGAGCGCGCCGACCAACTCCTCGCCGGTGCGAGCCCGAAGTCAGAGGGCGAGGCTTTGCAGCTCGCGAACTATCAGCGCCTGCGGGAGGCCGCCAAAGCAACTGGCAAGGCTTGGCCAGGTGCGAATGAGCTCTACATGGGCCGAAGCGCCTCCTTCTTCTACAAGCAGGGCTACAGGCACGAGACCATGCTTCAGTGCGCGTTCCCTGATGCGGCAGACATTCGGGCGGCGTTCCATCTGTGCTTGGTCACCACTGGCTGGAATCCCGCGACTTTCCTATCGCTCAACGTCAACGAGCCATTCCTCGAAGCGCACCCAAAGGACGAGAGTCGCTATCTGTTGACCGGATTCAAGGAGCGCTCGAAGTCCCACCAGGTCACCGAGGGGCTGTTCAAGTGTCAGCGGTCAGCTGGCGTCATCCTCCAGACGCTGATGCGGCGCACGGAGCCCTTGCGAGCACAGCTGCGGGCGGAACACCGGAGCCTGCAAGCCGAGTTCGAGGAACTTCAAGCGGCCGGTGCGCCTCAGGTGGCACTCGACAAGAAGCGCAAGGCAATCATCGACCTGGAGCAGGGACTGAGAAGTCCGTGGTTGTTTGTCACTCCGGAACAGGGCATCACATGGCTGGCCGGTGGTACCTTTCAGAGGCTTGGAACGCAGGGCTATCTGGACCAGCTCATCGCTGGAATCAACGCCAAACGAGCGCCACACGACCAGGTTCCGAAGCTGACCGCGACCGATTTTCGGGATGCGTTCGCAGCGTTCGCGTATCAGCAGAGCGGTGGAATGGTCCTGTACGTCATGCGCGTGCTGGGGCACAAGAGGCTGTCGAGCACCCAGCGCTACCTCGACAACACGCTGCTGAATGACGAAAGCGCCCGAATCTTCCGCACCTTCAACAACAGCCTTTGGAGCGAAATCAAACTCCACGGTCGCCTGGACGCTACGGTTGTCGCGAAGTGGTGTCGTGATGGGCAGGTCACGGATGAGGAGCGGAAGCGACTGGAGGACTACCGCACCCTGAAGCGTAGCCGCCTGGGCATTGGCTGCAAGAGTCCAACTACGCCGCCGCGCTCCGTTGCGCCAGGCTTCAAGGCTGACGGCAAGGCTCTCTGCTCAACGCAGCGCTGCACGCTGTGCCTCGAGAACGCGGTCATCTTGCCGGAGAGCCTTCCGGGCCTGACGATGCGTAAGGCAGAACTCCTGCACCTGCAGTCCAGCATGCCGGCCATGGCGTTCAGCGACACGTCATTCGACGAAGAGCTACACAACACAGAACTCGCCCTGCTGGCCTTCGACGCCACCGAGGTCTCTTCGCTGGTGACCGGGTGGCAGCAGCGCATCGCAAGCGGGCAGCACCGAGTCATTCACCTCGAAGTGATTGAGGAGTCACGAGCATGAAGAACACGAGAGCAGCTCTTGGCGCAAGCCCGGCTGAAGCTTCGATGGAGGGAGCCTCAGCATCAGGGTTGGACATGCCAGTCAATGGCGCTCGTGATGCGGCGGCGGTGGCGGATGAGGTCGAAGCCACACGCAGTCAGGCGTTGCTCGCCACCTCTGCTGAAGCCATTCAATCCCTCGATGCGCAGCCCTTGATGCCAGTGCAGGCCATGCTTGAGCATGGCTCGACGTTCGGTCGTTGGCAGACGCCGAGAAGGTGGATTCCATTGGCGCAACCATCGCTGCTGGACATCGACCTCCGCGCCCGCGTGCTGAGCTTTCTGCCAGAGGGCCAGCAGGCGCTGGTGCGCAGCGACGACGAGGCCGTTGCGGCTGTTCGGCATGCGGCCGAGGCCAGCGCCGCCAGCGTGCTCGACGGCTTTGAGTCACCTGTCCGGCGACTGGTGACCGCCAGCGTGCTGTCGCTCACGCGCTACCTCGTCATCTGCAGAATGGGGCCGGCCGGCATCGGAAAGAAGGCGAAGGGCAGGGCCCTCGACCCTTCAACACTGAGCAGGACTGCGTATCACCAACTCCCCCAGCTGATGGCCATAGGCCTGTCGAAGCGATTGAGCGCCTTGGGGCCGAATGAAGGCATCGCGGGCGCGGAGAGGTTTTTCAGACACATCGCTGCAGAGGACCTCGACAGGTTTTCTCCCGGAGAGCGGCCGCGGTTCGAAGTTGAACTTAAGCGTATGCAGGTTCTCGCCGAGCGCGGGTGCTGGGTTGACGTTCCGCTGCTTGGTGGTGACGCATCCGATGTCACCAGCGTTGCAGGACCAGTCGAGAAGCCACAGGCGCAACAGAAGCCCGACCCGCACCTGCCGTTGCCGGACGACTATGTTGCCGAGATGGGACGCTATAGCCTGTGGCTCATTCGCGACTTGGCGCCCTCGCTGCTCGAGGTCGTGAGCGAAATCCGGTCCATCTGGTTGAGCACCGACGACCTCAGCGTCAGTCCCGGTCGCATTGCGCAGCGGCGCGACGACGCGGTTCGCAATCTCTTGGCCGAACACACCTGGCACGACAGCGAAGGGCGGCCCACCTCTGCACCGCCGTTCAACATCCGGCTGAGCCGTTCGGGTAAGAACTCGCGTGCGAAGAAGCGTGCTGAGGGCGGTGCCGCGACAGGGTTGACCGAGAGGCCAGCGGGCTGGCAACCGCGGATGCTCGTCGATGTCGTCCTCCTGCTGAAGTTGGTGCAGATGGCTCACTTCTTCGTGGTCGGGCTCTCGATGGGCGCGAGGAAGTCCGAGTTGGTGACCTTGGAGCGCGATTGCCTCCAGCCGTCACCCAACGGCATGCCCTACGCGGATGGGCGGACCTGGAAGCTCGTCGACCGCCATGACGGTGAGACCCGCGACTGGGTGCTGCCGGACGTGGCGATGCAGGCTATCGAGCAGCAAGTCCGGCTGGTCACCTTGATGGATGACATCGGGCCTGTGGCGCCGAAACGTGACGTTGACCGTCCAGCTGCCGCCCCTGTCCACCTCTGGGCCGAGATTGGCGGCGGGAAGGCAAACCGTACCAAGCCCATGCTGCATACGCAGACCGCTCTGCGTGCATATGCCCAGGCGCTTGGCATGAGCACGGAACCTGGAGGGCAGTCCCTTAGGGTGCATCGGTTTCGGAAGTCCATAGCGCGTCTTGCAGCTCTTGCGCTGACCCAGGCACCAAAGGTCCTGAAGGACGTGTTCGGGCACAAGAACATCGAGATGACCCTGTACTACATCCTTACGGACAAGGACCTGCAGGTCGATGTGGAGCGCGTTGCGCGCGAACTGCGCGTGATGAGGGCGAAGGAAGCCGTCGAGGCAATGGTGGCTGCGGAAGCGCAAGCGCTGCCCAATGGTGGCTTCGGCGGACCGGCTGCTGCATCTGTCAGCAAAGCCATTCATGTCCACCGTGACCGTTTGCATCGGCGCGGCGAGGAGTGGGGCGCTGACAGCGCCATGGAGCTCGCTGAAATCCTGACCCTGCAGGGCAAGGCCTGGCACTTGGCAAGACCGGGTGTCGTCTGCACGAAGTTCCCAGGCACGGAGGCGGGTCCCTGCAACAAGAGCAAGGGGGAGCCCGAACCGGCACGCTGCCAAAGCCACTGCAGCCACCGCTTCGAGGAACCCTTCCTGCGCGACGATGTCGATGGCTCGATTCGTGATGCCGTAGCGGCCTACCAGGAGGCGGCCCAAAGAGGTGACGAACTGGTCCAGGCTCTTTGGGCAGGCCAGGTTCGCCTGCACGTTGGCCGTTTCGATGACCTGCGCGACAAGTGGATGCAGGACCCGGTCGTTCGGTCGATTGTGGATGCGGGTGCGGAGGCCGAGGAGGTGACGACATGAAAACCAAGAAGCCCGGCAAAGCTGGGTTCAGCCGAAAGGGTGTTGCCAAACAGGCGGCGCAGAAGCGCGGGGAGAAGCGAACCGAGGACGTTCGTGCGAGGGTCAAGGCCACGATGGCGGCCATCGAGCAGGAGATGGCGTCCAACGACGGCATCTACCCCCACCGCAACGGCGCTTTGTCGGCGGCGGAGGTTGCCAGGCGGGCAGACATCCACCCGACCTCGTTCTACACGGACAAGCTCCGCACCCTCGGCGAGGAGGTAAGAGATTGGCTCGATGAACTCAAGCGAGAGAAGGTCGTCGGCAGCGTCAAGGTAAAGAAGTCGCTCGCAACGCGCATTGAGGATTGGAAGAAGCTCTACGAGGGCTTGCTGCAATCTCATCGCGACACCGAGCTCGAACTGCAGGAAACGCAGCACCAGCTCAGTGACGCGCAGAAGAGCATCAAGGAGCTCGAACAGCAGAAGGCGCGGCTCGAGCAGCTGGCAGGGGAATCCGCCAGCAAGAAGGTCGTGCCGCTCCGGCCGAAGAAGGGTTGAGTCGTCATGGCACGTCCCAGCGTCATCCCCCAAGTGCGCGTACGCCTGGAGGCGTACCTGAATGAGCGCGAGGTGGAATACCAGGCCCAGCCAGAGGAGGAGCGAAGGCCAACCTTGCCCGCGACGCCAGATGGCAAGGTCAATGTGCGAGCGGTCGCTCAGGCCATCGACCTCAAGGTCACCCAGGAGAAGTACCTCTACGAGCGCGATGAGCTGAGCCAGCTCATCAACCTGATGGCTGAGGGCCAAGGGCTTCTGCCGATTGGCTCGCGCCTCATGCAGGAGGCCGGCGACAAGACGCTCAAGGAGAGGATGGTGCGTCAGGCCCAGACCGCGAAGGCCGCCGCTCAGGCAGCGGTCGAGGCGCAGGCGGTACACGCTGAACTCCTGGAAAGGCTCAAGGCGGCCGTGGCTGACATCGAAGTGCTCAAGGCCGAGAACGCACGGCTGCATGCCCAGCTTGATGCCATCCACGCCGGGATGTTCGTGAGGGTCGAGGATTGAGCGAGAACTTTGCGGGCACCGTCGTCGTCGAGCGCGTTTTGTCCCAGCTCGATGGTGGCTGCATCTTCACCGGCCGACGTGAGGACGGCAGCGTCCTGCGCGTGAAGTTCGCCGGCCGTGACACCCAGCCGCTGCCAGGTGACGCGTTCGAGGTCAAGGGGCAGCTGTCGAACTATCGGGACCGCTTCGGCAAGGTGGTCGCGCAGGTCGACAGCAAGCGTATGAAGCGCACCATCAACCCTGGCGACCTGCTGCGCCCGTGGCTGGAGCGGTTGCCGAACATCGGTGCCGTGCGCGCGCAGCGGCTCGTGGACGCCTTCGGCCACGACCTGGCTGCTGTGCTGGCTGACTCCACTCGCCTGGCCGAGGTCGCAGCCCTCATCGAGCCCGACAAACCGGCGCTCGCGGCCAAGATTGCCGCACAGGTCTACGCCGCCGTGGCTGCCCAGGCTGGCGCCGACAAGGTCAATGCCACAGAGGTCGAGTTCCTGACGTTCCTCGAGAAGCTGGGCATCCGGGAGTCCCGCGTTGCCGGCCAGCTGTGGCGTTTCATGGCGGGCGTGGACGCTGTCGAACGACTTCGTCGCAACCCGTATGTGCCGGCCAGCTTGATGGACTGGAAGCTAGCCGACCGGGTCGGTCTGAGGCTGCTGCGCTCTGCTGACGAAGGCACCGGCCTGCACGCCCACCCCAGCCGCCTCCTTGGCGCGCTGAGCAGCGCCTGGCGCGAACTGCTGAGCGACGGGGACACCGCCGCAACCCCGGAACGCGTTGAAGGGCTTCTGTCGGCCCGCGGGGTCGAACCGAAGGTGACCCTTGCCCTTGCGGGTGAACGCGGCGTCCTGAGGCGTTCTGGTGCCTTGCTGAGGGTGCCGGGGGCCGCATGGCTGGAAGACCAGGTCAGCGCGGCGCTCTTGGCTATCGAGAGACGCGCGCCAACCGTCGCCCTTCCGGTTGGCGACGCCCTTGAGGCGCTGGTCCATGACGCCGAGAGCGCGACAGGTCTGCAGCTGACGGACGAACAGCATGCTGCGGTGGTGACGCTGCTTGACCGGCCCGTGTCCGTGCTGCAAGGTGGCGCAGGCGTCGGCAAGACCACCGTGATGAAGGTCCTTGCCACGGCCTGGGAGTTCGCCGGTGGCGACGTCGTGATGGGCGCACTCGCCGGCAAGGCAGCGCTGACCTTGTCGCGAGGCGCCTCGTCACCCGCCCGTCCGCGCTTGGCCTACACCATCGCTCGGCTCATCGGGATGCTGCAGCGCCAGCATGCCCAGGAAGCCGACGCCGAGCGCAAGCGCCCAGCATCCGACGTTACGTTCACCTCGCGCACTCTGTTGGTCATCGACGAGGCCGGCATGCTGGACACGCCCAGTCTCCACACGCTGCTGTGTCTGCTGCCCGAAGGCGCGCGGGTGCTGTTCGCGGGCGACGAAGGTCAGTTGCCGCCGGTGGGCATCGGCAAGGTCTTCCATGACCTTGTGGCTGAGGGCTCTCGCGTTGCCCGACTGACGAAGGTGCTGCGGCAGGCGGCCGACAGCGTCATCCCGAAGGTGTCCCTGTTGGTTCGCCAAGGGTGCGTTCCGCAATTGGATGTCTGGAACGGCGAGGCGAAGGGTGTCTTCCTCGTGCCGACTGCTCAGCGCGATGCCGTTCAGCGTCGGCTGCGTGCTCAGAGCGAGTTGATGGTCGTGGCCGCCAAACGGGCTACCGTGGCGGACATCAACGAGACCGAGTCGTTCGCAATCCGGCCCGCTAGTGCGCCGACCCGGCGACTCGGTCCTCTGGCAACCGTCGCCGTGGCCGACCCTGTCGTGATGACTGCGAACCGCTACCAGGACGGGCTCTTCAACGGCCTGCTGGGCGTGGTCACCACCATCGACGGTCCAAGCATCGAAGTGCTGTGGGATGGGGAAGACGAACCACGCGCTCTGCCAACGGAAGCTGAAGGTGATGTGGAACTGGCTTATGCCATCACGTGCCACAAGTCCCAAGGCAGTTCGGCGCATGCAGTGGTTGTGGTCGTTGAGGACTCACGCTTGGTGACCCGAGAGTGGCTCTACACCGCCATCACGCGCGGCAAAGACCTTGTGTTGTTGGTAGGTGACGACGCAGCCTTGTCGGAAGCCATCGTGCGGCGAACCGAGCGCACGACGGGCTTCGTCGTGCCCGCCGCGGCGGCGCAGCGCCCAGATGCCACCGCTGCCTTGGAGCGGGTCAATGGGCAGGGCGGAGCCCTGCACCCGCACGGAAGCCGCAGCGGAGCGCAGGCCGCAGGCCGAGCACCGAACGGGTGAGTACGGGGCTTGCCATTGAGGCGCGTAGAGGCATATAGCCTTGCCCGGAGGGCAGCCGGGGTTGGGGCCGTAGGCCCCTATGCCGGCTGCCCCGAGGGCCTCGCGGCCCGGCGGGAGCGTTCTCTTTTCAGCGACCCGTGCGGGCGCTTGCGGTGCCCAAGACGTCCCTTCAAACGTCCCAGCACTTGAAAGTCTCAGCAGTGGCTCACCAGCCCGGGTAAGAAACCTTCAAGCCGTAGGCAATGTAGCGCATCGTGCCGTACTTAACGAAGTACAGGCCGCCAAGCGGATTTTTCAGCGCGCCGTCTACAGCCATTGCGGCACTAGGACCACCGTCCATGCGAATGGCATTGTTGACACCCATTGCTTTGAAGACTGCGCATAGCTCTGCTGCCGAGGTCTGACCATCGGTGGTCGATGACATGAAGATGAGGCGGCCACCGGAGGTGTTGCCCACCGCCGTCCAGCGACTCGATGTCGTGTCCGTCGAGCAGACGCCGTTCTTGACGATGGAGGTCGATGAGCTGACGTAGGACAATGAGTTCGAGATAACGCCAGCGGCTCCGTTGTCGACCCAGGACCACGCAGTGCCTGTGGCTGGCATCAACATCACGCGCTTGTTGCCATGCGGCGAGAAAGTGTTGCACGCGTTGTAGGGCGGCGACGGGTAGTCTTGGCAGGACCCGCCGAGGGCCAAGTTGTCGCCAAGGCCCGTGGCAAAGTTGTGCACATGGCCGTCAGCCAGTCCGGTTTGCCCGGTCGACGTGCCCTCGTCGCCTTGCCAATAGAAGCCATTCGTCATGACTTGGGTGTTCGGCGACCAAGAGGTGATGCGTACCAAAGGGAGGCGCGGCGGAAGATACGAGGGCGGGGCCGAAGTGCCCACCTTCGGGGAGTGCTTCACCGTGAAACGCTCTCTCGAATCCGCCATGTTTGTGACGGTGATGTGCACGTAGGGTGCAATAGTCGTGCACCAGTTTAGGTAGGTCGTGCCAGTAGCAGTCAGCCCGTTCGCGATGTTTTGTTGGTTCTGCGGATAGGCGAGTTGGTCGGCGCAGTTGCACCATCCGTACTGATTGCAGGCAGCCGCAGCTGCAGCCGCGGTACCAGCATCGGAGGTGAGCGCTTCATCCGTGGTCGCGGTGGACGACTGCTTGTCCGACTGCGCAGCTCGAGGCGTTCTGGGGACGGTCCCGGTTGCATTGATTTCAATGCTCATGGGACCGCTCGCTCGTGCGGCCTGCGTTTGCGCCTGTGATGCGAGGCTACCGCCTGGTGGGACGGCCTGCGGCCTGGGGCTCGGAGGCGCTTGATTTGACAGCGTCGCCGAAGCAGCCCGAGCGATGACTGGCAACTGCACCGTCGCGGGCTTCGTCAACGGCACTGGCGGATAGATGTCGACGAGGGGGTAGTCATCCCCCGTGTCATGGACGCCGACCAAGAAGACCTGCGGCGCATTGGTAGCGCCGGCAGGAATGGCAAGACTCACCCCTTGCGGCAGCCTGACTGTTGTTGCGAACTTAGGGTTGTAGAAGAACGACGTGCCTTCGGGCTGGACGTAGTTCGACGCGGCAGCGACGGGAACATAGCCCGCGCCTCGCCTTTGTACGACGACGAGGACATCGCCGCCCTTGAAGCCCTTCTCAAGCTTCAATGGCTCAGGAAGGGCGATGCTCCCCTGCAGAACTCCCTGACCCGCAGAGGACTTGAACCGGACGCTCACGATGTCTGAATAGGGCACCTCGAGCTCCGCAACGGTAGTGCTGGTGCCGTTAACCGTGCTCGAGACCGTCACGCTGCTCGGGGCGCCGGATTCATAGCACATGGCAGTCGTACACAGTGCGATTCCCGCGAGGCGGGCGGTCTCGTTTGCGCTGACCTCATTGGATGTGAGGCTCAGCCTAAGGCGGGTGAAGCCATCTCGCGGGGCGGCCGATGCTGCAAGCGTACTGACAACCGTAGACGCGGTAGGCGTCTGGGTCGTTTGGGCCTGCACAACACAAGTCGCCGCCACAAGGCTTGCGGCCAAGATTCTTTTTCTCATCACTATCTCCCGAATGTTGATGCAACTCGAAGAAACACGCGAGTACAGCCAGGCTGGTCCGTGAGCACTCTCCGAGCGAGCTGCCATTGCAGTCATCGCCTTTGCCGAGGGCCAGAGTCTGAAGTTCAGCGGAGCCCACTCGCCGGCGGGACTCTACCGGCGAAAGCGCTCATTACCATCCCAATGAGGCGCCAGATACTTCCTGTTGCGCGTGTCATGTGTCTGGCTCATGACGGAGTCTGCGGTCCAGGGGTGAACGGTTGATGAGGTCCGTGTGCATTGCGCGTGAAGACGCGTGGTTTGAGGCACACGCACTACTGTCGCGGCCCCCTTCACCAATCATGCTGTTTGCGCGCGGCCGAATCATGCATCCGCGTGCTGAGCCGTCCTGGGCCCACTCGGCCTCGCGGTGAATGGCTCGCCGGGGCTACTCCTTGGGCTTCTTCGCGGCTGCATCTAGCGACTGCAACCAAAGAAGCTTCTCGCTCAGCTTGATTTCCAAGCCACGGTCCGTCGGCTGATACCAATGCGGCGATGCGATGCCCTCGGGGAAGTACGTCTGCCCGGCGGCGTAGGAGTTGGGCTCGTCATGCGCATAACGGTACTCCGCGCCGTATCCCATCTCTTTCATGAGCTTCGCTGGCGCGTTGCGCAAGTGCAGGGGAACAGGACGGCTGCCATCCTGCTTGACGAATGCCTTGGCTTGGTTCCAGGCGACGTAGGACGCGTTGGACTTTGGCGCCAGCGTCAGGTAGGTGACCGCTTGGGCTAGTGCAAGCTCGCCTTCTGGAGACCCCAACCTGTCGTAGGCCTCGGCGGCGTTCAGCGCAAGCTGAAGCGCCCTCGGGTCGGCGTTGCCAATGTCCTCGCTGGCCATGGCAATCATGCGGCGGGCAACCTGGCGCGCATCACCACCGCCGTCCAGTATTCGGGCTAGCCAGTAGAGCGCTGCGTCCGGCTGTGAGCCTCGGAGCGACTTGTGGAAGGCTGAGAGCTGCCAGTAGAGCTCGTCGCCCCCCTTGTCGAAGCGGCGCAACGACGGGCTGGTAGACGACTTGGCGAACTCGCCAGAGGCAACGCTCAGACCGGCTCCTGATGCTGCCGTGGCTACCTGCTCGACCAGGTTCAGAAAGCGTCGCCCGTCGCCGTCGGAGAATCCCTTCAGCAGAGCGAGAGCGTCGGCATCGAGCGTCACACCTTGGAGGTGAGGCAGTGCGCGTTCGTAGAGCTGTTGCAGCTCATCGTCGGCCAAGGGTTGGAGGGTGTAGACCTGTGCTCGCGATAGCAGCGCGTTGTTGACCTCCATCCCTGGGTGCTCAGTAGTCCCGCCGACAAGCGTCAAGAGCCCAGACTCAACATGAGGCAAGAGGGCGTCCTGCTGTGCTTTGTTGAAGCGATGTATCTCGTCGACGAATAGCACGGTCGACTTGCCGTCGCGGTCTAACGCCGCCTGTGCGTCTTCGATGGCTTGGCGAATGTCCTTCACGCCAGCGAGCACGGCCGAGATAGCGATGAAGTTGCTGCTGGTGGCACTGGCTGCGAGCCTGCCGAGGGTCGTCTTGCCGACGCCTGGAGGTCCCCACAGGATGAACGAGTGCAGCTTCTTCGCTCCGAATGCCAGGCGCAGCGGCTTCCCGGGCCCGAGCAGATGCTGCTGCCCGACGACCTCGTCGAGCGTCTGTGGGCGAATGAGCTCCGCGAGTGGTGGCTTCGGGGCGTTTGTGAAGAGGTCCATGAGACTGCGAGTATCGACTGCTCTTATTAGATGGGAAGAGCTGACCGAGCCTCAAGATGAACTCTCATCTAAGAGCAAACCTCTTAGATGAAGCGCTGAGCCGCATACAGACTCGTTCTGGGATACTCATCTATTGATTCGCTCCGTATAATCTACGACACCATCTCGGCGCTGCACAAGGCGGTGCGCGGCAGCGACCCGGATGCCGCGCTGTACTGGTTCGTGCGCATGCTCGACGGCGGGGTCGACCCGCGCTATGCGGCGCGCCGCCTGGTGCGCATGGCGGTCGAGGACATCGGCCTCGCGGACCCGCGGGCGCTGCGCCTGGCACTGGACGCGGCCGAGACCTACGAGCGACTCGGCTCGCCCGAAGGCGAGCTGGCGCTGGCCGAGTCGGTGGTCTACCTCGCGGTGGCGGCCAAGAGCAACGCGGTCTACACCGCCTACAAGGCGGCGCGCGCCTTCGTCGCCGCCGACGGCACGCGGCCGGTGCCGCTGCACCTGCGCAATGCGCCGACGAAGCTGATGAAGTCGCTCGACTACGGCCGCGGCTACCGCTACGCGCACGACGAGGAGGGCGCCTTCGCAGCCGGCGAGACCTACTGGCCCGAAGACCTGCCCGAGCCGCCGGCCTTCTACCGGCCGGTGGCGCGCGGGCTGGAGATCCGCATCGGCGAGAAGCTGGAGGAGTTGCGCCGATTGAACGAGGCGGCGAAGAAAGCTCGGTGAACCCCCGAGTTTGCGCTTGATCCGCCGGATTGCATGGTGGAAATTCCGGGGCTTCTCGCTAGTAGCGGGCCCCTAGAATCTCGCCCCGGCGCTCCTGCCTCCCGCATGCTGGGCCCGCTGCAGACCGCGGCGGGCTTTTTGCTAAGGGGGTGAAGGCGCCCACGTTCCGGATGCGACCCGTCCGGCGCGACGAGGCCGCCGCCACGAACACAAGGCGGCCCGATCCACAACGCAGGAGATCCCCCTGATGGACATCTTCATCCAGCAGATCATCAACGGTCTGGTGCTCGGCAGCATGTACGCGCTGGTCGCCCTCGGCTACACGATGGTCTACGGCATCATCAACCTGATCAACTTCGCCCACGGCGACGTGCTGATGGTCGGCGCGCTCGTCAGCTGGACGGTGGTCACCGCGCTGTCGGGCTCCGGCCTGCCGGGCTGGCTGCTGATGCTGATCTCGCTGGTCGCAGCCATCGTCGTGTGCTGCGCACTCAACTTCTCCATCGAGAAGATCGCCTACCGGCCCTTGCGCAACGCGCCCCGGCTGGCGCCGCTGATCACCGCGATCGGCATGTCGCTGATGCTGCAGACGCTGGCGATGATCGTCTGGAAGCCCAACCCCAAGCCCTATCCGCCGCTTCTGCCCAACGACCCGATCGACCTCGGCGGGCCGGTGATCAGCGTGACGCAGATCCTGATCCTGGTGGTCACCGGCGTCATCCTGGCCGGGCTGCTGTGGCTGGTGCACCGCACCAAGCTCGGCCGCGCGATGCGCGCCACCGCCGAGAACCCGCGCGTGGCCGCGCTGATGGGCGTGCGCCCCGACATGGTGATCTCGGCCACCTTCATCATCGGCGCCGCGCTCGCGGCCGTGGCCGGCGTGATGTGGGCGGCCAACTACGGCACGGTGCAGCACTCGATGGGCTTCCTGCCCGGCCTGAAGGCCTTTACCGCGGCGGTGATGGGCGGCATCGGCAACCTCGCCGGCGCGATGGTCGGCGGCGTGCTGCTCGGGCTGATCGAGGCGATCGGCGCGGGCTACCTCGGCGCGCTGACCGGCGGCGTGCTGGGCAGCCACTACGCCGACATCTTCGCCTTCATCGCGCTGATCCTGGTGCTGACGCTGCGCCCCTCGGGCCTGCTCGGCGAACGTGTCGCGGACCGCGCCTGAACGGGGAGCCGAGATGAAGAACAAGCTGATCGTCTTCCTGATTGCCGGCCTCGCGCTGGTGGCGCTGCCCCTCTTCGCGCAGCAGTTCGGTGCCGGCTGGGTGCGCATCATGGCGCTCGCGCTGCTGTACGTGCTGCTCGCGCTGGGCCTGAACATCGTGGTCGGCTACGCCGGCCTGCTGGACCTCGGCTTCGTCGCGTTCTACGCGGTCGGCGCCTACATGTACGCGCTGCTGGCGAGCCCGCACCTGAGCGAGAACTTCCCCGGCTTCCAGGCCATGTTCCCGAACGGGCTGCACACGCCCATCTGGCTCGTGGTGCCATTGGCCGCGGGGCTCGCGGCGATCGCCGGCGTGCTGCTGGGCACGCCGGTGCTCAAGCTGCGCGGCGACTACCTGGCCATCGTCACGCTGGGCTTCGGCGAGATCATCCGCGTGTTCATGAACAACCTCGAGCACCCGGTCAACATCACCAACGGCCCGCGCGGGCTGGACCGCATCGACCCGATGAACATCTTCGGCTTCAGCTTCGGCAAGCCGGTGGACATCGGCGACTTCCGCATCCCGTCGGTGACCTTGTACTACTGGCTGTTCCTCGCGCTGGTGGTGCTCAGCGTCATCATCTGCCACCGGCTCGAGACCTCGCGCATCGGCCGCGCCTGGATGGCGATCCGCGAGGACGAGATCGCCGCCAAGGCGATGGGCATCAACACCCGCAACATGAAGCTGCTCGCCTTCGGCATGGGCGCCACCTTCGGCGGCGTCTCGGGGTCGATGTTCTCGGCCTTCCAGGGCTTCGTCTCGCCGGAGTCGTTCAGCCTGATGGAGTCGGTGATGATCGTCGCGATGGTGGTGCTCGGCGGCATCGGCCACCTGCCCGGGGTGATTCTCGGCGCGGTGATGCTGGCGGCGCTGCCCGAGGTGCTGCGCTACGTGGCCGGGCCGCTGCAGCAGATGACCGACGGGCGGCTCGATGCCTCGATCCTGCGCCAGTTGCTGATCGCTACCGCGATGATCGTGATCATGCTGCTGCGCCCGCGCGGCCTGTGGCCGACCCCCGAACACGGCAAGGCCGCGGCCGTGCCGACCCCGGTGAAGTGAGGAGGGCCGCACCATGACCCAACCGCAACTCAAGGTGGCCGGCGTCTCCAAGCGCTTCGGCGGCCTGCAGGCGCTCTCCGACGTCGGCATCACCATCATGCCGGGCCAGGTGTACGGCCTGATCGGCCCGAACGGCGCCGGCAAGACGACCTTCTTCAACGTGATGACCGGGCTGTACACGCCGGATTCGGGCAGCTTCGAGCTCGGCGGCGAGCCCTACAAGCCCACCGCGGTGCACGACGTGGCGCGCGCGGGCATCGCGCGCACCTTCCAGAACATCCGGCTGTTCGCCGAGATGACGGCGCTGGAGAACGTGATGGTCGGCCGCCACGTGCGCACCCGCTCGGGGCTGGGCGGGGCGATCTTCCGCACGCCCGGCTTCAAGGCCGAGGAGGCGGCGATCGCCGCGCGTGCCCAGGAACTGCTCGACTACGTCGGCATCGGCCGCTACGCCGAGTACAAGGCGCGCACGCTCAGCTACGGCGACCAGCGCCGCCTGGAGATCGCGCGTGCGCTGGCCACCGACCCGAAGCTGATCGCGCTGGACGAACCCGCCGCCGGCATGAACGCCACCGAGAAGGTGGTGCTGCGCGAGCTGATCGACCGCATCCGCAACGACGGCCGCACCATCCTGCTGATCGAGCACGACGTGAAGCTGGTGATGGGCCTGTGCGACCGCGTGACCGTGCTCGACTACGGCAAGCAGATCGCCGAGGGCACGCCGGCGGAGGTGCAACGCAACGAGAAGGTGATCGAGGCCTACCTCGGCGCCGGACACCAGGCGCATTGAGGGGCACGCTTCCATGGCAAACACATTGCTCGAGGTCAGCGGCCTGAAGGTCGCGTACGGCGGCATCCAGGCCGTCAAGGGCGTCTCGTTCGAGGTGCGCGAGGGCGAGCTGGTCAGCCTGATCGGCGCCAACGGCGCCGGCAAGACCACCACGCTGAAGGCCGTCACCGGCACCCAGCCGGCCGGCGCCGGCGAGATCAAGTTCCTCGGCCGCAGCATCAAGGGCCAGGGTGCGTGGGACCTGGTCAAGCAGGGCCTGGTGATGGTGCCGGAGGGGCGCGGCACCTTCACGCGCATGACCATCGTCGAGAACCTGCAGATGGGTGCGTTCGTGCGCGACGACGCGGAGGTCGAAGCCGACATCGACAAGGTGTTCGCCATCTTCCCGCGCCTGAAGGAGCGCGCCAAGCAGCTCGCCGGCACGATGAGCGGCGGCGAGCAGCAGATGCTGGCGATGGGCCGCGCGCTGATGGCCAAGCCCAAGGTGCTGCTGCTGGACGAGCCCTCGATGGGTCTGTCGCCCATCATGGTCGACAAGATCTTCGAGGTGGTGGCCGACATCCACAGCCGCGGCACGACCATCCTGCTGGTCGAGCAGAACGCCAGCCGCGCGCTCGGCCTGGCGAACCGCGGCTACGTGATGGACTCAGGCGAGGTCACGATGACCGGCGAGGCCAAGGCGCTGCTGGCCGATCCGAAGGTACGCGCGGCCTACCTGGGCGAGTAGCCGCACGGCGCTTCCTGACGCGGCGCCCGCCGGCACGTCGAACCGGCATCGTCGCCAAGGAGTCGCCATGAACCTGATCCGTCTCGCCGCGCTGTCGACCGTGCTGCTCGGCGCCCCTTCCGTGGGCGCCCAGACCCTGGTGGGGCAGCCCATCGCCGACGAGAAGCGCACGCTGCGCGCCTGGGCGCGCCAGATCGAGTGCGAGCAGCCGGCCGGCGACGCCCGGCGCCTGGACGGCCGGGTGCGCGGCCAGGCCTTCCGCGTCTACACGATGAACTGCAACTTCGTCGGCGGCAACGCGCAGTGGGCGGCGATGATGCTCGGCTTCCACGACGGCCAGCGCTACACCCGCGCGGTGGCCTTCACGGGCGGGCTGACCCCCACCGGCAGCCCGACGCTGCGCGACGGCCGCCTGGGCTACGACGCGCTGGTGGCCAAGCCCGAGGACGCCCGCTGCTGTCCCTCGGGCAAGGCGCGGGTCGAGATCGACATGGCAACGCTGGTGCGCACCACGCGGACGATCGGCTTTCGTGGCAACTTCCCGCCCGAGCGCGCGCAGGCGCTGCGCTGAACGCGGGCCCGTCAGTCCGCCTTCGCGCCGCTGCGCTTGACCACGCCTTCGTACTTGGCGAGTTCCGCCTTGACGAAGGCAGCGAACTGCTCCGGCGTGGTCGGCATCGGCGCGGCCATCAGGCCGGCCAGGCGCGCCTTCAGCTCCGGGGTGCCGAGCGCGGCGACGAAGGCGTGGTTCAGCCGCTGCGTCACCTCGGCCGGCAGCCCGGCCGGGCCGAACAGGCCGAACCAGGTGTGGATGTCGAAGCCGGCGAGCGGGCCGCCGGCCTCCGCGATGGCCGGCACCTCGGGCATCACCGGCGACCGCTTCGCGGTGGTGACGGCCAGCGCGCGCAGCTTGCCGGCCTTGATGTTGGCCGAGGCCGCGGCGAGGTTGTCGAAGTTCAGGTCCACCTGGCCCGCCAGCAGCGCGAGCTGCGCCGGGTTGCCGCCGGCGTACGGGATATGGACCATGAACACACCGGCCTGCGCCTTGAACATCTCGCCGGCCAGGTGCCCGGCGCTGCCGTTGCCGCCCGAGCCGTAGTTGAGCTTGCCCGGGTTCGCCTTCGCGTAGGCCATCAGGTCGGCCACGCCGCGCACGCCCAGGCGATCTGCCGTGGCCGGGTTCATCACCAGCACGTTGGGCACCTGGGCCACGCCGGTCAGCGGCGTGAAGTCGCGCAGCGGGTCGTAGGGCAGCTTCGCGTACAGCCAGGGGTTGATCGCGTGGGTGGCGACGGCGCCCATCACGATGGTGTTGCCGTCCGGCGCGGACTTGGCGGCCAGGTCGGCGCCGAGGTTGCCGCCGGCGCCGGGACGGTTGTCGACGACCACGGTGCCCAGGCTGTCCTTCACCGCCTCGGCGAGCGCGCGCGCGACGATGTCCAGCGGCCCGCCGGGCGGGTAGGGGACGATGAGACGGATCGGCTTGGCTTGCGCCATCGCCGGGAGCGCCAGCGCCGAAGCGCCGGCCACGAGAACCTCACGCCGTCGCGCCATGCTTGTCCGCCTCCGAGGTGAAGCTGTCCGCGTAGAACTCGTCCTCCGGCAGGCCGCATTGCGCGACGAAGTCGCGCTTCGCCGACTCCACCATGATCGGCACGCCGCAGGCGTAGACCTGGTGGCCGGAGAGATCGGGCAGGTCTTCCATCACCGCGCGGTGCACGAAGCCGGTGCGGCCGGCCCAGCCGTCCTCCGGCGCGGGCTCGGAGAGCACCGGCACGTAGCGCAGGTTCGGCAGGCGCTGCGCGGCCCGCTCGGCCCAGTCGTTCAGGTACAGGTCGACGCGGCGCCGCGCGCCCCAGTACAGCACTGCCGGGCGCGTGATGCCCTTGAACTCGAGCTGCTCGATGATCGCCTTGATCGGCGCGAAGCCGGTGCCCGAGGCCAGCAGCACGATCGGCCGGTCGCTGTCCTCGCGCAGGAAGAAGCTGCCGAACGGGCCTTCGAGGCGCAGGATGTCCTTCTCCTTCATCGCACCGAACACATGGTCGGTGAACTTGCCGCCGGGCATGTGGCGCACGTGCAGCTCGATGGACGGCTTGTCGGTCTGCGTGTGCGGCGCGTTGGCCATCGAGTAGCTGCGCCGCGCGCCGTCGCGCAGGATGAATTCCACGTACTGGCCGGCGTGGTACTTGAGCGGGTCGTTGGCCGGCAGCTGCATCTGCAGCACCGCGACGTCCGGCGCCACCTTGTCGATCGACATCACGCGCGTGGGCATCTTGCGCACCGGGAACTCGCCGGCACCGGGCACGGTGCGGGCCTCGATCACCAGGTCGGTCTGCGGCGCCGCCCGGCAGGTGAGGATCAGCCCGGCGTCCTCTTCCGCTTGCGAGAGCGCCTTGAGCTGGTGGGTGCCGTGGATCACGCGGCCCTCCAGCAGGCGGCTCTTGCACGAGCCGCAGGCGCCGTCCTTGCAGCCGTAGGGCAGGCCGATGCCCTGCCGGATGGCGGCGACGAGCACGGGCTCGTCGCGCTCGACGCTGAAGCTGCGCCCGCTGGGCTGCACGGTGACGGTGAAGGACATGGTGGGGGACTCGTAGACTTCGCGGGCGGTCACGCGACCGCAGCCCGCCATTCTGCCCGCGACTGCATGCCCTCTGCCCGTGCCACCTTGCCCGCTTTCGGCGCGCTGCGCCTGCTGATCGTCGGCTGCGGCGACGTGGGCTTGCGGGTCGCGCGGCGCCTGCGCGGGCGGGTGCGGCTGCTGGCCCTCACCTCCGACGCCGGGCGCAACGCCGAACTGCGCGCCGCCGGCATCGTGCCGCTGCACGGCAACCTCGACGACCCGCGTTCGCTGCAGCGCCTGGCCGGCCTGGCCGACGTCGTGCTGCACCTCGCGCCGCCGCCGGCGCAGGGCGCCGGCGACCCGCGCACCGCCGCGCTGCTGCAGGCGCTGGCGCGCCGCGGCCGGCCGGCGGCGATCGTCTACGGCAGCACCACCGGCGTGTACGGCGACTGCGGCGGCGAACGCTTCGACGAGACCCGCGCCGTCGCGCCGGCCACCGACCGGGCGCGCCGGCGGGTCGACGCCGAGCGGCGCCTGCGCCGGCACGCCCGCCTGACCGGCACACGCGTGACGATCCTGCGCATCCCCGGCATCTACGCCGGCGACCGGCCGGGCGGCCATCCGCGCGAGCGCCTGGCGCGCGGCACGCCGGTGCTGGTGAGCGCGGACGACGTGCACACCAACCACATCCATGCCGAGGACCTGGCGCGCGCCTGCCTGGCGGCGCTGTGGCGCGGACGGCCGCAGCGCATCGTGCACGCCAGCGACGACACCGAGCTGGCGATGGGCGACTACTTCGACCGTGCGGCCGACCTGTGCGGCCTGCCGCGCCCGCCGCGCATCACGCGCGGCGAGGCGCAGCGCACGCTGTCGCCGATGCTGCTGAGCTTCATGAGCGAATCGCGCCGGCTCGACAACCGGCGGCTCAAGCGCGAGCTGCGCTTCGCCTTCCTCTACCCGACCGTGGACACCGGGCTGCTGGCCTGACCATTTGTGAACGGAGATCTCCGCCGCCGGGCCGCCCCAAGGCGGACGGCGCCCCTCGGGGGCAGGAGCAGAGCGACTGGGGGGTTCAGATCCCTTGCGGCTTGCGCAGCGTGGTCATGCGGTCGACGGTGTGCACCGTGAGCGTCTGCGTCTCGTCGCCGCGCCGGATCACCAGTTCCACGTCGCGCTCGGCCGCGTCTTTCCAGAGGCGCTTGTAGAAGGTCTCGAGCGCGCCGACCTCGGTGCCGTCGATGCGCAGGATGCGGTCGCCCGGCTGCAGGCCGGAGCGTTCGGCCGGGCTGTCGCGCGTGACGCGCACCACCTGCACCGCGCCCTCGTTCTCGGCGCAGTTGACGCCCAGCCAGGCACGATGGCTCTGGCGCGAGGCGCCGCGGCTGCGCAGCTCGGACAGGATCGGCGGCAGCAGGTCGACCGGCACGAACAGGTTGCCCGGTAGGCGCCCGGCGGCTGGGCCCAGCGCCTCGCTGACCACCAGCGAGCCGATGCCCAGCAGCTCGCCGTCGAGGTTGAACAGGCCGGCGCCGCTGTGGTCGCCGCGCGCCGGCACCGTGAACAGGGCCTGCTCGAGGTGGTACTCCCAGTAGCCCGAGAACGGCCGGCGCGACACCAGCCGGGCGAGGCTCAGCTCGCCGTCGTCCCCGCCGCTGGCCACCATCAGCGGCTCGTCCAGGTCGGCCGCTTCGGCGCGGCCCAGGCGCACCGGCGCGATGCGCAGCGGCGCGAGCGCCTGCAGCAGGCCGAAGCCCGAGGCCTGGTCGTAGGCCACCACCCGTGCCGGCACGACGCGCCCGTTGTCCAGCAGCAGGTCGACGCGCTCGGCCTCGAGGATCAGGTAGCCGATGGTCAGCACCAGCCCGTCGTCGCCGATCAGCACGCCGGAACCCTGGCGCACGCGGCCCAGCGAGGCGATCGAGCCGGCGTCCTCGACGGCCAGGCTGACCACGCCGACCATGGCGGCCTGGGCGCGCGCCAGCGCCGCGGTCTTGTCCGGCAGGGCAGAGGTGCCGTCGGCAGGGATCTGCGCCGCGGCCGCGGCGCCGACCAGGGCAAGTGCGAAGGGGAGCAGGCAGCGGCGGATCAGGTCAGGCATCGCGATCTCCCGCAGGGGCGCAGGCAGCCAGCATGGACCTTCGCGCCATCCCTGCGCCGGTGAGGGGCATTGCCGCACCGCGCGGGACTTGCCGCGTTGCGTGTGCTCAACGCGACAGGGCCGGACGCCGGCTACAAGTCCACACGAAGCCGTGCAGGCCTGGGTGCCGCCGGCATCGCAGGACGATGACCCCGAGGAGAAGCTGATGACATGCGTGAAGACCGTCGCCGCCATGGCGGCATCGCTGCTGCTGGCGGGCACGGTGACTGCCGTGCAGGCCCAGGTGAAGCCCGATGCCGGCAAGCGCGAGTACGACGCCAGCTGCGGCGTCTGCCACGGCGCGGACGGCCGCGGCAACGGCTCGTACGTCGAGTTCCTGAAGCGCAGCCCGCCGGACCTCACGCAGCTGCAGAAGCGCAACGGCGGCGTGTTCCCGATCAGCCGCGTCTACGAGGTCATCGACGGCGCCGGGGTCGGCCACGGCACGCGCGAGATGCCGATCTGGGGGGATCGCTACCGGCTCCAGGCCGCCGAGCACTACGTCGACATGCCCTACAACGACCAGGCCTACGTCCGCACCCGCATCCTCGCGCTGGTCGAGTACCTGAGCCGGCTGCAGGCGCGCTGAGGCGGCGCGAGCGGCCGGTCAGCGCCGCCCGAAGGGCCCCTGGCCGCGCCAGTGGCGGATCATCAGCCAGCCGCCCAGCATGCCGCCGAGGTGCGCGAAATGCGCCACGCCGCCGGTGGGCGAGTAGACGCCCAGGGCCAGTTCCAGCACACCGAACACCACCACGAAGGTCTTGGCCTTCATCGGGATCGGCGGGATCAGCAGCATGATCGTCCGGTTCGGGAACATCATGCCGTAGGCCAGCAGCAGGCCGAACAACCCGCCCGAGGCGCCGACCGTCGGTGCACCGCCGAACAGCAGACCCACCACGAGCTGCGTCAGCGCGGCCGTCAGCACGCTGGCGAAATACAGCTGCAGGTAGCGCTTGCCGCCCCACAGCCGCTCGAGCTCGGAGCCGAACATCCACAGG
Source organism: Piscinibacter defluvii (assembly GCF_004011805.1). Classification (GTDB taxonomy): domain Bacteria; phylum Pseudomonadota; class Gammaproteobacteria; order Burkholderiales; family Burkholderiaceae_C; genus Piscinibacter; species Piscinibacter defluvii. Next base: position 25,457 of record NZ_ML137197.1, on the reverse strand, counting down.
CCGAGCATGTTGAAGAACAGGTGGCCGAAGCTGCCGTGCAGGAAGGCGTAGGTGCCGATCTGCCAGGGCATGAACGCGCTGCCCAGCGGCCACAGCGCGAACCAGTTCGTCAGCAGGCCGCCGAGCAGCACGTCCAGCGCGTAGATCGCGACGTTGGCGAGGATCAGCGCTTGGGTCAGGGGCGGCAGCGGCGGCATGCGGTGGGTCGTCGTCGGTCGCGGTGGGCGCATCCGGGCGATGCGTGGAGCCTGGTGCCGGAGACCGGAATCGAACCGGTACGAGGTTGCCCTCGGCAGATTTTGAGTCTGCTGCGTCTACCGATTTCGCCACTCCGGCCGGTGGAGCGCGCTCGGGCGCGAAGGGGTCGGATTATGGCACGCACCCTGCGAGGCGCCGGCCGGCCTGAGACAATGCGCCGCGAGGAGATTCCATGCGCGCTTCCAAAGCCCCGGCGCCCCCGCGCTACCCCACTCTCGAGGACGTGATCGGCCAGACGCCGCTGGTGCGGCTGCAGCGCGTGCCCGGCGCCGAGAACGAGCGCCGCGGCAACGTGATCCTCGGCAAGCTCGAGGGCAACAACCCGGCCGGCTCGGTGAAGGACCGGCCCGCCATCAGCATGATCCGGCGCGCCGAGGAGCGCGGCGAGATCAAGCCCGGCGACACGCTGATCGAGGCCACCTCGGGCAACACCGGCATCGCGCTGGCGATGGCCGCGGCCATCCGCGGCTACCGCATGCTGCTGATCATGCCGGAGGACCTGTCGATCGAGCGCGCGCAGACCATGAAGGCCTTCGGCGCCGAACTGGTGCTGACCCCGCGCTCCGGCGGCATGGAGTACGCGCGCGACCTGGCCGAGCAGATGCAGAAGGAAGGCAAGGGCCGCGTGCTCGACCAGTTCGCCAACCCCGACAACCCGCGCGTCCACTACGAGACCACCGGCCCCGAGATCTGGCGCGACACCGCCGGACGCATCACGCATTTCGTCAGCGCGATGGGCACCACCGGCAGCATCACCGGCACCTCGCGCTTCCTCAAGGAGCAGAACCCGGCGGTGCGCGTGGTCGGCGCGCAGCCCGCCGAGGGCTCGCGCATCCCCGGCATCCGCAAGTGGCCCGCCGAGTACCTGCCGAAGATCTACGACCCGACCTGGGTCGACGAACTGGTGTTGGTCGGCCAGTCCGATGCCGAGGAGATGGCGCGCCGGCTGGCGCGCGAGGAGGGCCTCTTCGCCGGCATCTCGGCGGCAGGGGCCTGCTGGGTGGCGCTGCAGATCGCGAGGCAGGTGGAGGGCGCGACCATCGTCTTCATCGTCTGCGACCGCGGCGACCGCTACCTCTCGACCGGGGTGTTCCCGGCGTGAGCGCCGCGTTCGTCTACTGCCCGGCCTGCGCAACCCCGCTGCAGCGGCTGGTGCGCGAGGAGGATGCCGGACCGAAGGAACGCCTGCGCTGCCCGGCGTGCGACTGGACGCACTGGAACAACCCGACGCCGGTGCTGGCCGCGGTGGTGGAGTGTGCGGACCGCGGCGGGCAGATCCTGCTGGCGCGCAACGCCGCGTGGACGCAGCGCATGTTCGCGCTCATCACCGGCTTCATGGAGGCCGGCGAGTCGCCGGCCGAGGGCATTGCGCGCGAGGTGGCGGAGGAGACCGGCCTGGCGGTTGACGCGGTGCACCTGATCGGCGTCTACGACTTCCAGCGCATGAACCAGGTGATCATCGCCTACCACGTGGTGGCACGCGGCGAGGTGCGCCTGTCTCCCGAACTGGCCGAATACCGGCTCTACACGCCAGAGACGGTGCGCTGCTGGCCTGCCGGCACCGGGCAGGCGCTGGCGGACTGGCTGCGTTCGCGCGGGCACGAACCGGTGTTCCTCGAGGGGCCGCCGCGTGCGGCCTAGAATGCGGCGCGGGAGACTCACATGGACGCGCAGAAAGAGATCGACACCCGCGGGCTGAACTGCCCGCTGCCCATCCTGAAGGCCAAGAAGGCGCTGGCCGACATGAAGAGCGGCGAGGTGCTCAAGGTCGTCGCCACCGACCCGGGTTCGGTGCGCGACTTCCAGGCCTTCGCGCGCCAGACCGGCAACGAGCTGGTCGAGCAGTCCTCGGCCAACGACGAGTTCGTGCACTACCTCCGGCGGCGTTGATCAGAGCTTGAGCGACTTCAGGTAGTCGCGGAAGCCCGCGCCGAGTTGCGGGTGCGCCAGCGCCAGTTCGACGTTGGCCTGCAGGAAGCCCTCCTTGCTGCCGCAGTCGTAGCGCTCGCCCTCGTAGCGGTAGGCGAACACCTTCTCGCGGCGCAGCAGCCCGGCGATGCCGTCGGTCAGCTGGATCTCGCCACCGACGCCACGCGGCTGGTTCGCGATCTCATGGAACACACCCGGCGTGAGGATGTAGCGACCGGCTACGCCGAGGTTGGACGGCGCCGCTTCCGGCGCCGGCTTCTCGACGATGCGCTGCACGTCGACCATGCGGTCGTCGACCGGCTTGCCGGCGACGATGCCGTAGCGGCGCGTGTGCTCCGCCGGCACTTCCTGCACGGCGATGATCGAGGCGCGCCATTCCTTGAACTGCTCGGCCATCTGGGCGAGCACCGGCGGCGAGCCGACCATCAGGTCGTCGGCCAGCAGCACGGCGAAGGGATCGTTGCCCACCAGGCGCTGGGCACACAGCACCGCGTGGCCGAGCCCGAGGGCCTGCGGCTGTCGCACGTAGATGCACTCCATGTCGTCGGGCTTGACGCCGTGGACCACCTCCAGCAGCTCCTGCTTGCCCGCCTGTTCGAGGGCTACCTCGAGCTCCAGCGTCATGTCAAAGTGATCCTCGATCGGCCGCTTGTGGCGCCCGGTCACGAAAATCATCTCGCGCACGCCGGCCGCGTACGCTTCCTCCACGGCATACTGGATGAGGGGCTTGTCCACGATCGGCAGCATCTCCTTGGGCTGTGCCTTGGTGGCCGGCAGGAAGCGGGTGCCGAGGCCGGCTACCGGGAAGATCGCCTTGCTGACTTTCATTGCTGCAGTATCGTGATCGCGTTGGATTCATTGTCACACGCCCGCCAGGCGGGCCGTCACCCCGGCGCATGAAGCTGTTGATCGTCGAGCCCCTCGAGGCGGAGATCATGCAGTGGCTCGAGTCGCGCCACGAGGTGCGATTCGCGCCCGAGCTCGCACTCGACCCGCGCGCGCTGCGCCAGGCGCTCTACAACGTGCGCGCGATGATCGCCCCGCCGTCCGCTCCGGTGGATGCGCAGACGCTGCACAGCGCGCCGCTGCTGCGCGCCATCGGCCGCGTCAGCGCCGGCCTCGAGAACATCGACCTGGACGCCTGTGCGCGTGCCGGCGTCGAGGTGGTGCGCAGCCTCACCGCCACCGCGCAGGCGGAGGCCGAGTTCATGATCGGCGCGCTGCTGTCGATGCTGCGCCGGGTGCCGGTGGTCGGCACCGACGGGCTGCTGGTCGGTCGCGAGCTGGGCTCGGCGACGGTCGGGCTGATCGGCATGCCGCCCGCGGCACGCTCGATGTCGGCCCTGCTGGCGGCCTTCGGATCGAAAGTAGTCGGCTACGACCCCTCGCTGCACGCGAGCGACGGCGTGTGGGAGCGCTGGAAGGTCCAGCCGCTGCCGCTGCGCGAGCTGCTCGAGCGCTGCGATGCGGTGTGCGTGCAGCTGAGCTACTTCAGCCGCTACCACGGGCTGCTGGGCGAGCGCTTCCTGCCGCACTGCAAGCCCAACCAGGTGATCGTCTGCACGGCCCACTCGGGCCTGTTCGACGATGCCGCGCTGGCGCGCGAGCTGGCCGGCGGGCGCATCGCCGCGGCCTGGTTCGACAGCCTGGAGCCCGGCGCGCTCGACCCGGGCCGCCCGCTGGCCGGCATCTCGACGCTGCAGGTCACTCCCTGCGTGGCCAGCACGACGCGCGAGTCGCGCCTGCGCAGCGCCTGGGCGGTGGCGCGCCGCATCGACGAACTGATCGCCGCCGCGCCCGCCACGCCGCGCGAGTTCAGGCCGACGGAGCCAGGCGTGCCGACTGATCTCGCAGACGGTCCCGCGTCGCCGTGAGTTCGGCGATGCGCTGACGCACCTGGGCCACCACCTCGGCCGGCGCGCGCGCGACGAAGCCCTGGTTGGCCAGCTTGCCGCTCTCGCGCGCCAGGTCGGCCTCGACCTTGGCGATCTCCTTGGCTAGGCGCTCGCGCTCGGCGTCGAGATCGATCTCCACGTGCAGCGCCAGCCGCGTGGCGCCGCGCACCACCACCGGCAGGTGGCGCGTGGCGGCGGCGAAGCCTGCCTCGTCGTCGAACACCTGCACCTCCGCGAGCTTGGCCAGCGCGGCCAGCACCGGCGCGGCCGAACGCACGAAGTCCGCGTCGCCGCAGGCGCGCAGCGGCACGCGCTGGCCCGGCGGCAGGCCCATCTCGCTGCGCAGCGCGCGGCAGGCACCGGCGAGTTCCTTGAGCCGGGCGACCCAGGCGTCGGCCGCCGGATCGACCTTCTCCAACTGCGCCTGCGGGTAGGCGGCGCGCACGATGCCGCCGTCGGTGGGCCGGCCGGCCACCGGCGCGACGCTCTCCCACAGCTCCGCGGTGATGAACGGCGCGACCGGGTGCAGCAGGCGCAGCACCGTCTCGAGCGTGCGGATCAGCGTGCGGCGCGTGGCGCGCTGCTGCGCTTCGTTGCCCTGGGCGATCTGCACCTTGGCGATCTCGATGTACCAGTCGCAGTACTCGTCCCACACGAAGCTGTAGATCGCGTTGGCAACGTTGTCGAGCCGGTAGTCGGCGAAGCCCTGCGCCACCGCGGCCTCGACCCGCTGCAATTCGCCGGCGATCCAGCGGTCGGCCGATGAGAAGCTCATGTAGCCCTCGAAGGTGCCGCCCGGCGCGCACTCGGCCTTGGTGTGTTCCTTCAGCCCGCAGTCCTGCCCCTCGCAGTTCATCAGCACGAACTTGGTGGCGTTCCAGAGCTTGTTGCAGAAGTTGCGGTAGCCCTCACAGCGCTTGGTGTCGAAGTTGACGTTGCGGCCCAGCGTCGCGTAGCTCGCCATCGTGAAGCGCAGCGCGTCGGCGCCGAACGCAGGGATGCCCTGCGGGAACTCCTTCTCGGTGTCCTTGCGCACGCGCGGCGCGGTCTCGGGGCGGCGCAGCCCGGTGGTGCGCTTCTCGAGCAGCGGCGCGAGCGCGATGCCGTCGATCAGGTCGACCGGATCGAGCACGTTGCCCTCGCTCTTGCTCATCTTGTGGCCGTGTGCATCGCGCACCAGGCCGTGGATGTAGACGTGGCGGAAGGGCACCTGGCCGGTGAAGTGCACCGTCATCATGATCATCCGGGCGACCCAGAAGAAGATGATGTCGAAGCCGGTCACGAGCACGGTCGACGGCAGGAACAGGTCCTGCTCGAGCGTCTTCTGCGGCCAGCCGAGCGTGGAGAAGGGCACCAGGGCCGAGGAGTACCAGGTGTCCAGCACGTCCGGGTCGCGCGTCAGCGGCCCCGTGTAGCCCGCCGCGGCGGCGCGCTCGCGCGCCTCGGCCTCGCTCCTGGCAACGAACAGCTCGCCGCCGCTGCCGTACCAGGCCGGGATCTGGTGGCCCCACCAGAGCTGGCGCGAGATGCACCAGTCCTGGATGTTCTTCATCCACTGGTTGTAGGTGTTGATCCACTGCTCGGGCACGAACTTCACCGAGCCGTTCTCGACCACCTCGATGGCCTTGGCGGCGATGCTCCGGCCGTCCTGGCCCGGCTTGCTCATCGCGACGAACCACTGGTCCGTCAGCATCGGCTCGACCACCTGGCCGGTGCGCGCGCAGCGCGGCACCATCAGGCGGTGCTTCTTGGTCTCGACCAGCAGGCCGAGCGCCTCCAGGTCGGCCACCACCTTCTTGCGCGCGACGAAGCGGTCCAGCCCGCGGTAGGCAGCGGGTGCGTTGTCGTTGATCTTCGCGTCCAGGCTCAGCACGCCGATCATTGGCAGGCCGTGGCGCTGCCCCACCGCGTAGTCGTTCGGGTCGTGCGCCGGCGTGACCTTCACGACGCCGGTGCCGAACTCGCGGTCGACGTAGGCATCGGCGATCACCGGGATCTCGCGCTCGCACAGCGGCAGGCGCACGGTCTTGCCGATCAGCGCGGCGTAGCGCTCGTCCTCGGGGTGCACCATCACCGCGGTGTCGCCCAGCATGGTCTCGGGGCGCGTGGTGGCCACCACCAGCGCGCCGGAGCCGTCGGCCAGCGGGTAGGAGATGTGCCAGAGGAAGCCGTCCTCCTCCTCGCTCTCGACCTCGAGGTCGGAGACGGCCGACATCAGCACCGGGTCCCAGTTGACCAGGCGCTTGCCGCGGTAGATCAGGCCCTCGTCGTACAGACGCACGAAGGTGTCGGTGACGATGGCCGAGAGCTTCTCGTCCATCGTGAAGTACTCGTGCTCCCAGCTCACGCTGTCGCCGAGGCGGCGCATCTGGCGCGTGATGGTGGCGCCCGAGCTGTGTTTCCAGTCCCACACATGCTTCAGGAAGGACTCGCGGCCGAGGTCATGCCGGTTCAGGCCCGCTTCCTGAAGCTGGCGCTCGACGACGATCTGCGTGGCGATGCCGGCATGGTCGGTTCCCGGCAGCCACAGCGTGTTGAACCCGCGCATGCGGTGGTAGCGCGTCAGCGAGTCCATGATCGTCTGGTTGAACGCATGGCCCATGTGCAGCGTGCCGGTCACGTTGGGCGGCGGCAGCTGGATGCTGAACGAGGGCCGGGCCGGGTCCAGCGTGGGCCGGAAGGCGCCGGAGGCTTCCCAGGCGGCGCTCCAGCGGGCCTCGATGTCGGCCGGTTCGAAGGACTTGGCGAGTTCGGTCATGGAGCGCTCAGCACGGCGTCCGGCCGTGCAACAAGGGGGCAGGCACGGCATCGCGCCGTGAAACAGGGTGCAAGCAGGGGAGGCCGGATTGTAGGTGCAGCGCTGTCCCTGCTAAGGTGCCGCGCGTCGGGGCAGGAGGGCAGGTCGATGCGGGGTCGCGGGTGGAAGTGGGTCTCGGTACTGGTGCTGCTGCTGGCGGCCTGCGGCGGCGACGACGAGCGCCGCCCGGCGCCGGCGACCAGCTGCGACCTGCCGACGCAGCAGGCCTGGCTGCGCGACTACATGCACGACTGGTACCTGTGGGCCGACCGCGCGCCCGACCCGGCCCCGGGCGGCTACGCCACGCTCGCGGCCTACTTCGAGGCGCTGCGCTTCCCGGGCGACGCGACCACGCGGGCCGACGTCTGGAGCTTTTTCCAGAGCACCACCAGCTACCAGCAGTTCTACGGCGAAGGCCAGACCATGGGCTACGGCCTGTTCGTCAACGGCATCGAGCGCAGCCTGCCGCTGCGCGTGCGCATGGTCGAGCCGCGCGGCCCGGCCGCGCTGGCCGGCCTGGTGCGCGGCGACCGCATCGTCTCGATCGACGGCGTGCCCGACAGCGACCTGATCGCCGGCGACTTCGCGCTGCTCAGCCCGGCGCAGCCCGGCCAGCGCATCACCGTGGAGGTGGAGAACGCCCAGGGCCGGCGCAGCGTCGAGCTGACCGCGGTCGTCTACGACCTGACGCCGGTGCCGACGAGCCGCGTGCTGGCCCTGCCCGACGGCCGGCGCGCCGGCTACCTGGCGCTGAAGGACTTCATCCCGCAGGCCGAGGCGCCGCTGGACGCCGCCTTCGCCGACTTCCGGGCCCAGGGGGCGAGCCAGCTGATCGTCGACCTGCGCTACAACGGCGGCGGCCGCATCTCCACCGCGCGGCACCTGGCTTCGCAGGTGGTCGGTGCGGTGCAGTCGGGGAATCGCTTCGTGCTGCTGCGCTACAACGCCGCGCACCAGGACTCCAACATCGACATGCGCTTCACCGCGGCGGCGGCGCCCGCGTTCGCGCGGGTGGTCGTGCTCACCGGTGCCCGCACCTGCTCGGCCAGCGAGCTGATCGTCAACGGCCTGGCGCCCTACGCCGAGGTGGTGACGATCGGCGACACAACCTGCGGCAAGCCCTATGGCTTCACCCCGGTCGAGTCCTGCGGCAACACCTTCAGCGTGGTCAACTTCGACTCGGTCAACGCCACCGGCGTGGGCGGCTACGACCAGGGCCTCGCGCCGACCTGCCCGCTCGACGAGGATTTCACCGCCGCCCTCGGCGACCCGGCAGAGAAGCTCACCGGCGCGGCGCTGGACTACCTGCACACCGGCACCTGCCCGGCAGCCGGCGCCGCGCCGGCGGCGCGGGCCGCGCTGCGTCGGCCGGCCGCGCTGGAGCCGGGCGAGCGGCGCGGCATGAGCTTCTGAGGCCGCACCCGGGTGTCGGCGGCGCGTACCGCCAGACACATTCCGACATGTTCGCCCACAGCCGCGCAACATGGCGCCTCGACGATGGCGCGATGAACCAGCCCTATCACGTCTATGTGGTCGACGCCGAGCGCAGCTCGCGCGAGGCCTTGCGCAGCTACCTGGAGACGCACGGCCTGCGCGTCACCACGATGGACGGTGCCGCCGAGCTGCTGCGGCGCATGCACCGCGCCCGGCCCGACCTGATCGTGCTCGACATGGCGCTGCCCGGCACCAGCGGCCTGCAGGCCTGCCAGAAGCTCCGCGCCGAGGGCGACCGCGTGCCCGTGATCTTCCTCTCGGCGCGCGACGAGGAGGTCGACCGTGTGCTCGGCCTGGAGATCGGCGGCGACGACGTGCTCGGCAAGCCCTGCTCGCCGCGCGAACTGCTGGCGCGGGTGCACGCCGTGCTGCGCCGGGCGCTGGTGCCGCCGGGCCTGCCGATGCTGGCCATGGCGCCGGTGACCATCGGCCGGCACGAATTCGACCGCGCCACCCGCTGCCTGCGCTGCGGCGAGCGCCTGCACGTGCTGAGCACGGTGGAGTACGCGGTGCTGGCCGAGCTGGTGTCCAACCCGGGCGTGGCGATCTCGCGCGAGCGCCTGCTGGCCGCCTCGCACAGCCGGGCCGAAGGGCTGATGCTGCGCGCGGTCGACGTGGCGGTGATGCGGCTGCGCAAGCGGGTCGAGCCCGAGCCGGGGCAGCCGCGTTACATCCAGACCATCCGCGGGCACGGCTACATGTTCGTGCCGGCCACGGAGGTGGACGGCACCGCCGCGCCGAGGCGCGAGGCCCGGCCGCTGCCGGGCCCGCTGGCTCAGCGGTCGCGGCGCGGAATGCCCACCGGCGCGTTGGCGTCGCCGAGCATGAACACCGTGTAGACGCGGGTCGCCAGGAGCGTCACGTCTTCGGCCAGGAACAGCGAGCCGCCGGCCGGCGAGGTGACCTCGAGCCGGATCGTGGTGCCGGCCGTGATCGACGCCGGCGTCGACGCGCCATTGGCGGCGATGTCGGTGGCCACCGCCCCGAAGTCGGCCGTCAGCGTCATCGGGCTGGCCGACGAGCCGACACCGTTGACCAGGCGCAGCTTGGCATTGGAGGTGTTCAGCGGCGGCCGGTTGTCGTCGGCCAGCATCGTGGCGGTGCCGCTGCCGGCCGCGCCGGTGACCAGCAGCGTGTTGTCCGAACCGGCGGCCAGCGTGCCGGTCGGCAGCGTCACGGCCTGGCCGGCGATGCTCACCGAGCCGGTCAGCGGGCCGGCACCCACCAGCACGTAGTTGCCCACCGACGAGGAGGGCTGCCCGGCCGACAGCTGCACGCCGCGCACCGTGGCCGCGACGCTGGCGTTGGCCTCCGCGCCGGCCACGAGGCGCACACGCGCCGACGGGTTCTTGCGCGCCGCCACGGCGCCCTTCTGGTCCAGCGTCAGGCCGTGCACCAGCACGCCGCCCGGCGTGGAGGTCAGCACCAGGGTGGTGATCTGCTGGTCGTCCAGCGTGACCGAGGGCAGGTCCAGGCGCAGGTCGTTCTTGTCGCCGGCGCCGGTCACGCGGATGCGGTAGGTGCCTTCGCTGATCTCGTTGTAGGTGGTGACCCGTTCGGTTCCGACGCTCGACACGGTCGGCGAGCTGTCGTTCAGCGAGGCGCCCGGGTCGGTGACGTAGACGTCCAGCGTGCCGGCCTCGACCGAGCCGTTGAACACCCGCAGCTTGGCCGCGCCGCTGCTCGGTGCCTCCTCGGTCTCGGACAGCATCACCGAGCGCAGGGAATCGGCCGTCGTGTAGGCCAGCAGCGAGTAGGAGGTGGATCCGCTGACGGTGCGCGAGGCGCTGCTTGCCGTCGTGCTCGAGCCGGCCCGCTTCAGCTTGAAGGTGTAGGTGCTGGAGCCGATGGTCACGTAGTCGCCGGCGCTGTCCAGGCTGACCGCCGAGCTGATCTCCGTGTCGTCGACATACAGGTCGAGCGAGGCGTAGCCTTCGGCGGCGTTGACCAGGCGCACCGCGCCGTCACCGCCGCCGCTGTCGTCGCCGCCGCCGCCACAGCCGTGCAGCAACGGCAGGCTCAGTGCGGCGATGGTCATCCAGGATCGCATCCAGGATTGTCTTGTCACGGGTGTCCCTCTCGCAGGTGATGTCGCCGGCACCGTGCCGGCCAAACCGCAATGATTGCAGATTATTCGGGCCGCCCGGCGCGGCCGTTGCCGCCGGGTGGTTTCACGGTATGTGACCGCAGGGTCACATCAGCAGGTGCTCGCCGGCGTTGTCGCCGCCGAGGATCACGTAGTTGACCTTGCGGATGTCGGCCAGCCTGGTGCCGCCGGCATAACTGATCGAACTCTGCACGTCCTCGCGCATCTCGCGCAGCGTGTCGGCGAGCCGGCCCTTGATCGGCTCGAGGATGCGCTTGCCCTCGACATGCTTGTACTCGCCCTTGTTGAAGTCGCTGGCCGAGCCGTAGTACTCCTTGAACAGCTGGCCGTCGACCTCCACGGTGCGGCCGGGCGATTCCTCGTGGCCGGCGAACAGCGAGCCGATCATCACCATCGAGGCGCCGAAGCGCACGCACTTGGCGATGTCGCCATGGTCGCGAATGCCGCCATCGGCGATGATCGGCTTGGTGGCCACGCGGGCACACCACTTGAGCGCCGAGAGCTGCCAGCCGCCGGTGCCGAAACCGGTCTTCAGCCGGGTGATGCACACCTTTCCCGGGCCGATGCCGACCTTGGTGGCATCCGCGCCCCAGTTCTCCAGGTCGATCACCGCCTCGGGCGTGCCCACGTTGCCGGCGATCACGAAGGCCTTGGGCAGCTTCTCCTTGATGTGCTCGATCATGCGCCGCACGCTCTCGGCATGGCCGTGCGCGATGTCGATCGTGATGTAGTCGGCGCCGACACCCTCGAGCGCGAGGTGGTCGATCAGCTGGTAGTCCGCCGGCTTGACGCCGGCGCTGATCGAGACGAACAGGCCCTTCCCGCGCATGCGCTTGGCGTAGGCCAGCGTGTCGAGGTCGAATCGGTGCATCACGTAGAAGTAGCCGTTGGCGGCCAGCCACTCGGTGATGCCCTCGTCGACCACCGTCTTCATGTTGGCCGGCACCACCGGCAGGTTGAAGCGCCGGCCGCCGAACTCGACCGAGGCGTCGCACTCGGCGCGGCTCGCGACGCGGCACTTGCGCGGCAGCAGCAGGATGTTGTCGTAGTCGAAGATCTCCATGTTCAAACGCTCCTCGAAAGATCACAGATAAAGAAGCGGCGCGTTGAAGCAGTGCGCGGCTCAATGGCTGCGAGCGCTTGAGTTGGCTTCGGCGGGAGGGGGCAGTCACAACGGCCGAAGGCCGTTGTGTCGCAGGCTAACTTCGCTTGCGAAGTTAAGGCGCGGAGCGCCGGGCCGAAGACAAAATATGGGCCCGGTGGCGAATTCTACGCGGCTGCGCCGGGCGCCGCGAATTGCGTGGCGAAGTCCACCGTCGAGGCATGGCCGACCCGCGCGCCCTGATCGGCAAGCCACGCCTGCGCACGCGTGCGGCCCAGGTCGCGCAGGCGCTCGAGAAAGGGCAGGTGGGCGATCAGGCGGGTCTCCGCGCGCAGCCCGGCCAGGTCGTCGTGCGCGTCGATCAGGTGGGTGCGCAGGCGGCGCAGGCGGCGCTCCAGCCGTCCGAAGGCGAAGGTCGAGGCACGCGCCTCCGCGCAGGCCTGCGCCAGCATCACCGCCTCGCGCAGGAAGCCGGCATTGAAGGTGAACTCGAGCGCCCGCTGGCGGATCTGCTCGGCGCTGACGGGCGAATCGGCGTAGGTCTGCGGGCTGAGCGAGACCACCAGCAGGTCGGCGATGCCGGTGCGCACCAGCGGGAACAGCGCCGGATTGGCGCTGTAGCCACCGTCCCAGTAGGGTTCACCGTCGATCATCACCGCATGGTGCAGCGTCGGCAGGCAGGCCGAAGCCAGCGCCGCGTCGATGCTCAGCTCGGCGTTGCCGAACAGGCGCAGCCGGCCGCTGTTGGCATGGGTCGCCGCGATGAACAGGCGCGGCGCGTCCGGCCGGCGCAGGCGTTCGAAGTCGATCTGCTCGGCCAGCACCTCGCGCAGCGGGTTCAGCCCGAGCGGGTTGAGCTGGTAGGGCGAGAACAGGCGCGTCCAGTGCATCAGCGCCTGGAAGCCGGGCGCCAGGCCGGGTGAATCGGTCGGGCCCACCATCAGCAGCTCGAACGGCAGCCGCGTGCCCACCGCCTCCCAGAAGGCCTGCAGCGCGGCGCGGGCGCCCGCGTGCCCGCCAGCCAGCAGGCCATGTGCGAGCGCGAGCGCGTTCATCGCGCCGGCACTGGTGCCGCTGAGCGCGGGCAGGTCGAAGAGGCCGTCCTCGAGCAAGGCGTCGAGCACGCCCCAGGTGAAGGCGCCGTGCGCGCCGCCGCCCTGCAGGGCGAGCGCGAGCGGGGTGCGGGTGAAGGGCAGGGTCCAGGCCATCGGCGAAGTGTCGTCGCGCCACGTGCAAGAACCGTGCGGCAGCGGCTCCTAGAATGCAACGATGAGTTCCGATCTCCCGCCCGACGAGCGCGACATCCCGGTGTTCGACGAGCACGACGCGGGCGTGCCGCCGCCCGTCGACGACGGCCTGCTGCGCGGCCTGAACCCCGAGCAGCTGGCCGCGGTGACGCTGCCGCCGCAGCCGGCACTGATCCTGGCCGGCGCCGGTTCGGGCAAGACGCGCGTGCTGACCACGCGCATCGCCTGGCTGATCAGCCACGGCATGGTTTCGCCCGGCGGCGTGATGGCGGTGACCTTCACCAACAAGGCCGCCAAGGAGATGCTGACGCGGCTGTCGGCGATGCTGCCCTTGCCGGTGCGCGGCATGTGGATCGGCACCTTCCACGGCCTGTGCAACCGCTTCCTGCGCGCGCACTGGAAACTCGCGGCGCTCCCGCAGGGCTTCCAGATCCTGGATTCGGCCGACCAGCTCTCGGCCGTCAAGCGTGTCATCAAGGCGATGAACCTGGACGAGGAGCGCTACGTCCCGAAGCAGGTGACCTGGTTCATCGCCGCGCAGAAGGAGGAGGGGCATCGGCCCAAGGACGTCGAGATCCGCGACGAGATGACGCGCGTGATGACGCAGGTCTACCAGGGCTACGAGGAGCAGTGCCAGCGCGAGGGCGTGGTCGATTTCGCCGAGCTACTGCTGCGCACCTACGAGCTGATGCGCGACAACGCGGCGCTGCGCGAGCACTACCAGCGACGCTTCCGCCACATCCTGGTCGACGAGTTCCAGGACACCAACAAGCTGCAGTACGCCTGGCTGAAGATGTTCGCCGGGACGGGCTGCGCGGTGTTCGCCGTCGGCGACGACGACCAGAGCATCTACGCCTTCCGCGGCGCGCAGGTCGGCAACATGAGCGCCTTCGAGCGCGAGTTCCGCGTCGGGCAGGTCATCAAGCTGGAGCGCAACTACCGCTCCTACGGGAACATACTCGACGCGGCCAACGGGCTGATCGCGCACAACGCACGGCGCCTGGGCAAGAACCTGCGCACCGAGGCCGGCGCCGGCGAGCCGGTGCGCATCTACGAGGCGACCAGCGACTTCGCCGAGGCGCAGTGGTTCGTCGAGGAGGCGCAGCAGTTGCACCGCGAGGGCCTGCCGCGCCACGAGATCGCGCTGCTGTACCGCAGCAACGCCCAGAGCCGGGTGCTCGAGAGCGCGCTGTTCAACGCCGGCATCCCGTACAAGGTGTACGGCGGCCTGCGCTTCTTCGAGCGTGCCGAGGTCAAGCATGCGCTCGCCTACCTGCGCCTGATCGAGAACCCGAACGACGACACCAGCTTCCTGCGCGTCGTCAACTTCCCGACGCGCGGCATCGGCGCGCGCACCATCGAACTGCTGCAGGACGCCGCCCGCACCAGCGGGCGCAGCCTGGCGCAGAGCGTCGGCGCGGTGGCGGGCAAGGGTGGGGCGAACCTGCAGGCCTTCGTGCACCTGGTCGACGCGATGCGCGACGCGACCAAGGGCCTGACCCTGCGCGAGATCATCGAGCACATGCTGCACGCCAGCGGCCTGGTCGACTTCTACAAGACCGAGAAGGAAGGCGCCGAGCGGCTCGAGAACCTGGAGGAACTGGTCAACGCGGCCGAGGCCTTCGTCACGCAGGAGGGCTTCGGCAAGGACGCCGTCGCGCTGCCGGTGGACGAGCAGCGCGGTGGCGCGGCAGCACCGGTGCCCGATGCCGAAACCGGCGAGATCATGTCGCCGCTGGCCGCCTTCCTGACGCATGCCTCGCTCGAGGCCGGCGACAACCAGGCCCAGGCGGGGCAGGATGCGATCCAGCTGATGACCATTCACTCCGCCAAGGGCCTGGAATTCGACGCGGTGTTCATCACCGGTCTCGAGGAGGGTCTGTTCCCGCACGAGAACAGCCTGTCCGACGGCGACGGCCTGGAGGAGGAACGCCGCCTGATGTACGTGGCGATCACGCGTGCGCGGAAGCGCTTATACCTGAGCTTCAGCCAGACGCGCATGCTGCACGGCCAGACCCGCTACAACGTCAAGAGCCGCTTCTTCGACGAGCTGCCCGAGGCGACGCTGAAGTGGCTCACGCCGCGCCAGCAGGGTTTCGGCTCGGGTTATGCGCGGCAGTACCAGGAGGCCTGGTCGCGCGGCTCGGGCCTGGGCTCGATCGTCGGAGCGGGGCGGGTCGAGCCGCGGCCGGCAAGTTCCCACCCGATGCCCTCGAAGGCGTCCGCCGGCCACGGCCTGCGCGTGGGCCAGAGCGTGTTCCACACCAAGTTCGGAGAGGGTGTGATCGTCACGCTCGAGGGCGGTGGCGAGGACGCACGCGCGCAGGTCAACTTCGGGCGCCACGGCATGAAGTGGCTGGCACTCTCGGTGGCCAAGCTGACGCCGGTCAACTAGAGCTTGCCGAAGCCGGTGTCGTCGATGATGTCGGCGAAGCCGGTGTCGGGCAGCGGCATCGGCGCGCTGCCGCCTTGCTGCCGCAGCTGCTTGCGCGCCAGCCATTTCTCCTGGGCGGCCGGCGGCAGGTCGGTCAGGATCAGCAGGCGGCGCTCGATCAGCAGGTCGACCAGGTCCTCGAGCACTCGCACGAAGCCGGCGTCGAGCCGGTCGAATCCCTGGCCGGAGTCGTCCACGCGCAGGAAACCGATCACCTCGTCGTCGAGCACCTCGCGGTACTCGACGGCATCGGGCTGCGGATCGCGGTAGAGGCCGACGATTTCGCCGCGCGCATTGCGCTGGACATAGGGCACCCCGAGAGCGTGCGCCGATGCGCGGATGCTGTCGAGTCCTCACAAATTACCCTTGTGCCACTCAAGGTCGGCGCTAGCGCAACGAGCGGTGCGTGGCGCACAGTCCTCCTCGACGCGGCCCTGCCGGCCCGTCGACCACCATGCGGCGCCGCGCCTTCGTCAGCCTGTGCTGCGCAGCGGCCGGGCCGCGGGCGCTGCAGGCAGCACGTGCCGCCGACGGCGCGATCTCCACGGAGCAATGGCAGCGGCTGATCGTGCAGGCCGCGGCGCTCGACGCCGCCGCCCGCATCGAACTCGTGAATGCCGTCGTGAACCGCTGGCTGATCGACAGCGACGACGCCGGCCGAGCCGATTGGCCGACCCCCGCCGAGGCACTGGCGCGGGGCCGCGGCGATTGCCGCGCCTTCGCGATCCTGAAGTTCTTCACGCTGCTGGCCGCAGGACATCCGGAAGACGACGTGCGGGTGCTCTACACGATCCGCTCGCGCCGCGCCACGCCCGGCCTGCAGCAGCCGCATCTCGTGGCCTGGGCGCGCACCGCGGGGGCGCCGCCGCGTGTGCTGGACAACCTGAACCCCTTCGCCCAGCCGCTCTCGCTGCGACGCGACCTGCGGCCCCTGTTCAGCCTCGACCTGCGGCACCTGCGGCGCGGGGCCGAGGAGACCATCGACCGCCCGGCCACGGCCTTGCGGCCCTGGCGCGAGATGCTCGAGCGCCGCGCCGGCGAGGCGCCTCAGTCGCTGGTGGACACCTCGAGCACGCGCCCGCTGCGCGGGTTCATTTCGCAGCGGTAGGTGAAGGGCACGGCGTTCATGCCTGCGGCGCGCTGCACCGCGCCCTGCCCGACGAGCAGCACCGCGCCGTTGCTGCCGGGCTGGATACGGCGCGAATCCGAGCCGAACACGATGCGCCCGACGCGCGGATGGCGCGACTTCAGCGAGCCCGCGGCGGCGCTTTCGCAGGCCTCCGGCGACAGGTTGGTCAGGTCGGGCTCGAAGGCCTTCTCGGCCGGCGCGCGCGCGGTGACGAGGTCGCGGAACAGCGCCCCCGAGGCGCTGTCGGACTTCGCGTTGTAGGCGCAGCTGTAGGTGAAGGGCACCGTGGTGCCGCCGATCCGGTAGCGGCCCTCGCCGCGCACGCTGGTCTCGTCGTCGGTGGCCGGTGTCAGCACCCGGCGGCCGGCGATGTATTGCACGTCCTGCACCTCCTTGCCGCGCATGCGGCGGATGGTGTCGCTGACCTCGGACTCGCAGCGTTCGGCGGCCTTGGGTGTCTCGGCGCGGACGGCCGGTGCCAGCGCGACCACGGCAAGGAGAAGGAGGGCGGGCAGGCCGCGGTGAAGTTGGGTCATGGCAGGCAGGGACGGACGACTTGCGATCCATGGTGGCGCCTTTCCCTCCACCGGGCAAGTGCACCTACCCGTATCGGGTGGTCCAGCGATGTGTCCCCGATCGTTCCCGGCCATGGCGTGCGACGCCTGGGCGTCTCCGTGGCCGGAAACGACAGAGGCCTCCTCACGGAGGCCTCTGTGGCAGGCACGATGTCTTGGCTCCCCGACCTGGGCTCGAACCAGGGACCTACGGATTAACAGTCGAACCGGACGGGTTCAAGGAAGTGATTTAAGTCGTTGTCGTTGTTGATGAATTTGGCGTTCTGAAGGCGCGTGTTTTGAGCCGAAATGTGGCTGTTTTCAGGCTGTTTTTTCGAAGTTACGGCACAAATCCGTCACAGCGATTCGGGGGCGCAAGGTCATGGTCCGCAAGGCGGTGTGCCGGTTCGCTGGAAGCCCCTCGCAAGGCTTAGCAGATCAGGTTCGGGGCACTTCGCGCGCGCAGGGTGCCTCAGTTTCAACGTCGGGGGGCGCCACGCTGCTCTACTTGATGATCCGCAGGTGCGCGGCGGCAGGCGGCTGCGGCGTGATACTCAACCCGTAGAGGGCGTTCAGCTCTTCGGGCTCTAGTTGCAACATGCCCGCCAGATCGGGGATCGAATAGCCCAACTGCCTGATGTGCGCTTCCATCAGGTCAGGTAGCACCGTCGCCGGCTCCGCCGCGAAATCCAGCTCGGGCGGCTCGCCCTGCCGGATCTTGGCGATGCTGAATTGCTGCCACAGGTAGCGCTCCTGGTTGTAGGCCAGCAGTCCGAGCGAACGCGCGCGCATCAGCAGCGAGGCCATGGAGACGCGCCACACCGGCTTCAGTTCGGCCAGCAGGCGCAGGTCAATGCGGCGTGCGTAGTAGGGCTTGATGTCCTGGGTCGGCATCAGGAAGAAGCTGGCGAACTCGTTCGCCTGCTCTTCCATCTGCTGCGTTGGCTGAGTACGGTGCATGACCAGGTGCCCAAGTTCATGCGCCAGCGTGAAGCGCATGCGGTCGGCCGGCTGATTGACGTTCAGCACGATCAGTGGCGGCAGCCCCGGCGCCGAGAATGTCACGCCGTCCACAGCCGAGCCGGCCATGTCCGAATGCACGACGACGATGCCGGCCGCTTCGAGCAGGCGCGTGAGGTTCGGCACCGGCCCTGCCGGCATCTGCCATTGCGCGCGCGCCAGCGCTGCGATGCGCTCCACGCTCTCGAACTCGTCAACGGGCAAGGCCGGGATGGGATACGTCGCCTCGATCTCCACGGCGCGCAGCAGCCGGCGCATGTGCATCAGGCGCAGGTTCAGCTCGGCCACGATCTGATCCATCTCGCGCGCGCTGACGGCCGCCTTCTTGCGCCACATTGGGTGGACGCTGACGGGAGCGCCGAGCACCGTATCGGTCTGGATGAAAAACGTGCGCGGCATGCCGAAGACCGCCGCCGCCCGCTCGATCAGGTCGCCCGTGAAGCCAGACAACCTGTTCTCGACACGCGAAAGCATGGCCTGGCTGACGCCAAGCCGTTGCGCGGCGTCGCCTTGCAGCAGGCCACGCCATTGCCGTGCGACCCGAAGGAGATCGGGATTGCCCATGTCCGACATGGGTTACTTCTCGCCTGTTTCGTGCTGCTTACCTTCGTCAACGACGCGGAGCTTGACTCGCGCACCACGGCCGCTGTCGCCGGTGTTGGGCATCGGCAGCGGAATGATCTGGGCGCCGGTGTCAGGCGCGATGTCGTAGTTCCAAAGGCATGTATCGCCGTCACGCGCGGCCACCAGCACCTGTTCGATGCGGGTCTGCAGTCGGTTCAGCACATAGACCACCTCGACTTTGTGCACGTTTGGCAAGCCCGGCAGTTCCTGCTGCTGCTCGACGAAGCCTAGTGTTGCCTGCGTCTGGATGTTCGACCCCAGGCCGTTGTCGTTCGCCTTTTTGAAGCGCAGGGCCACGGAGTCGGCGAAGATGAACTTCACGGTCTCGTCGCGCTGGATCACGCGCACGGCCTTGTCGTCGGCCAGCGCGGTCATTGCGCGCTGCACGATGAAGTCATAGACGACACAGGCGCGACTGCGCGCTGGGAACAGGAGTCGGCCGCCAAGCTGCAACGCGCGCCAGTCTTCCCAGCCGCCATGCGTGGCGTTGAAGAGGACAGTCTCGTATTTGGCGAGGATCGCTCGCACCGTCGGTTCGTCAGCCATGGTCATCGTGTTGTCCTTTTGTGGCAGGCCGCGTCAGTGCGTCGATCTGCAAATGGCGCTATGATTTTGCATCTTTCCATTCAGGCTGGCAAGTGGGTTGCCGCCGCTCCACCTGCTGCCAAGGCGGCGAAAGGGCTTACATGACGAAGAAGGACATCCACGTCGTTCCGCACAAGGGCGGCTGGGCGACGAAGAAGGAAGGCGCCGGGCGCGTCGGCGTAGTCACCGACACCCAGAAGCAGGCAATCAACCGCGCTAAGGAACAGGCCGTGCGCGAGAAGGTCGAGGTCGTAATTCATGGCCGCGACAACAAGATCAGGGACAGCGACAGCTACGGCGGCGATCCAAATCCGCCGAAGGACAAGAAGCACTGAGTCGGACACTCGCGCCGAAGGCCATTGACGCCGGAATGCGGCTCGCAACGGCGAACCAGCGACATCGAGAGCTGCCCCTTTGTTGCCAGTGTGGCAGCAGACCTAGTCAGCGCGGTCGAGGACCTGCGTGCGCGATCTCAGCGACTGGATCAGTGCATGCAAGCAATGAGCCCTACCGCGGTGTTGACGAAGGCGTTGTGGGCGCACATCGAGGCGCTGGTGCGCTGAAGGAACTGGACAGGGTCCGCACTGCGCTGCGCGTGTCTGCCTTGGCACTGGCGACTGCATGCCAAGTGCCGTATAGAAGCCTCTACTAGCGCTTCTGCACCTGCGATGGAGTCACCCATGACCTCGGAACGCAGCAGATGGGGAGGCTCAGCTTTAGCCCATGAGTCGATTACACTCCACATTCAACTCAATTTGTGAGTCGATATCCACGGGCATTCGACTCGCGTGCGCCTCGCCGCATGAAAACCCGACCGCCTCCCTACGTCTGGCAGCACCCGGACTGGCCCGACCTCCGGCATGACCGCGTTCGTGTCGGCGAAGCCCTGGCAAAGGCGCGCCGTGCGCAGGGCCTGGTCGAAGGCAAGCTCGCAGTCCTGGGCTTCGAGCAACGCCTGGAACTGGCCGCAGAAGCCTGGAGCCAGGAGGCGCTGGCGACCTCGGCCATCGAGGGCGAGCGCCTGGAACTGGCGACCGTGCGCAGCTCGGTGGCGCGGCGGCTGGGTGTGGGCCAGCAGGATGGGCCCAGCGCGCCGCGCAACGTGGAAGGCCTGCTCGACATCATGGACGACGCAGTCAAGCGTTGCCACGACCCGCTGACCCACGAGCGCCTGCACGCCTGGCATGCCGCGCTCTTTCCCACCGGCTACTCCGGCATGACGAAGATCCGCGTCGGCGGCTACCGCGAGCACGGTGAGCCGATGCAGATCGTCAGTGGCCGTGTAGGACGAGAAAGGGTGCACTACGAGGCACCGCCTTCGGCGCGGGTGCCACACGAGATGGATCGCCTCCTGCAGTGGTTCAACGCTGCCACCGAACCCGACACGCTGGTCCGGGCAGCGCTCGCGCACCTGTGGTTCGAGACCATCCACCCTTTCGAGGACGGCAACGGCCGCCTCGGGCGCGTGCTGGTCGACTTGCTCCTGGCCCGCGACAGCGGCGAAGTCAGCCGCATGTTCCGCACGTCCCAGCGCCTGCTCGATCGTCGCCGCGACTACTACGCGAACCTGGAGCGCGCGCAGCATGGCGAACCCGACGTGACGGACTGGGTGTGCTGGTTCATCGAACAGATGCAGGCTGCCTGCGAAGAGGCGTCGGCGGTGGTGGACCACACGCTCGTGAAGGCGCGTTTCTGGCTGGACCACGGCAACAAGGCCATGAATGAACGGCAACGCAAGGTGATGAACCTGCTGCTCGATGCCGGGCCAGGTGGTTTCGACGGCGGCATGAGCACGAAGAAGTACGAGAACGTCACTGGCACGTCGCGGGCGACAGCGTCGCGCGAACTCATCGACCTTGAAGCGATGGGGCTGCTGCAGCAGGTGGGCGGTGGCCGCTCGACGCGCTACTACGTCAGGCTGCCTGGCTGGGTGCCGGCGTCGACGTAGCCTGTACTTCAGGCTCCGGGCAGGCCGGAAACGGGTGCAATTGGGTGAAGAAATGGAGCGCGCTGTCCTGCGTTCGTGCCGCCTTGGATTGAAGGAGCCGAACCATGGCATGACGGAGTCGCCGACTTTGGCCGCCAGCGCGGTCCGCCGGCCTTTGATCCCGTCACCTGGTCAGCGAGCGATCCGCCCAGGCGCGGACTTGTGCGACCTGCGATTCGTCGAGAGGCAATTGTTCCCGCCGACTGAGTTCGAGCACGCTGTCGATGAAGCGTTGAGCGAGCGACTTCGGATCGTCGGCGCCTTCGCCGAACGGATGGCCCCCGAGCACGATGCCTTTGAGGACGAAGCTCACGTCAGCGCGACTGATGGCATGCCCCGCCTCGCGACACTGATCGCGGACCCTCTTGCCTGTCTCGGCAAGCTGAAACGGTTGGGCCTGGAGGTCTGCTGACAGCGCCACGAGCACGGCATGCAGTTCGACTGGCGAGAGCAACGGCATCCCCGTGGCCACGTGGACGAGGTTCATGACCGGCAGGAGATCGCTGTCGATTCCCCATTCAGGCCGAGCCGAGGAGTTCGGGCCGGCAGGCGGCGGCGACGGGAAGTCCGGATCAGTGACAAAGCCGCCGGCAACCGACCAGTCCGTGCGCAGGGGCCCGAGATCCAGGGCTTCCAGGAAGCGTCTGAATGTCGCCTTGCCGCCCCAATCCGCGGCCAGCGAGCCGTGCCGATCAATGATCAGCTGGGCCAGCCTGCCGCACGGCACGGGCCTTCGTGCCGCAGCAACTTCGTCGCGAACCAGTTGGCCCACGGCCGCCAGGTTGCCTGTGCTGACCCCGGCCTGCTTGACTGTGGTGCCGCTGCGCTCAGGCGACTCGTGACGGGCCGGATCAAGGATCACGCCTGTTTCCCAGCGGACGAGCAGTGGCTCGAGCTTCAGCGAGTCCACCAGCGCACGGAAGCTGTTGAACCCGGCCCAATCGGCAGGGTCGAGCCCGTTGACCTCTGCGGGGGCCTTGCTGGCCAGCCAGGGCAACGCGACAGGTTTGGAAGATCCTGCGACGGCCTTGCTGATGAACACGCCAACGTCTCGAGCAACATCTGCCTTCGACCGCTCGGGAACGACCGGCGGTGCCGCGGGCGCGGATTCCGGTTCGTCGAATCCGAGTCCGGCCCTGATGAATTCGTCCTGGTCGATCAGGAGATCGGCGGATGCCTGATAGGCCGCGGAGGGGAATCCGATGGCCAGGACTGTGGTGCGTCGATCCCACCGTCGTAGCTTGCGCAGGACGGGTGTGAAATCGGCATCCGCCGAGAACACGATGAACTCGTCATAGTGAACCTGGTGCTGCAGCAGCTCGACGATGTCCAGCACCATGTGGATGTCGGTGCTGGTCTTGCCCTCACTCGTCATTGCCGGGCAGTCGATGATCTCGAAGCCGGCTCGGTTGAAAGCCGGCCGGAATCGCTGGTAGACCTGCGGATTGAGGTAACAGCGCCTGACGAGCAGGCGTCGTGCAGCGCCCTCAGGCGCGTGCGGCGGTGCAGGCAACGCATCCGTGAGCCATCGAATCCAGTTCATTGGCTGGAACGCGAAGCGATCGGCGACTGCGGGATCGAGCCGCCGCAGGCCGGAGAAGACATTGTCGAAATCGACGAACAGTGCGCTTTTCATGCCCGTCACGATGACGCCCAACGAGTCGGTGGAAGTGCGAGGTTAGCAGCCGCTGCCTGGGCTGACCTTGATGTCTGCCGCGTCGGCGTGCGGGCCGCTTTCGCCCGCCACGGCAACCTCGGTCAAGTCGTTCGAGTGTGATCGAGGTTGCCTTCGAGCTTCCGTGCGGGCGCCTTGAAAACGTTCTTCTGGTTCCACACCAGGAAAGGCGGCGCCGGCCGCATGTCCATCTGCTGCGGCGCCAGCAGCCGCTGCCCGTGGTGCCGCAACTCACCTTGCTGGCTGCGGTCTCCGGCCATCGCGTGTTGGCTGAAGATGACCCGGTGCTCGGCGGGCTCGACCGTGAACGCGCCCAAGTCGAACAGCTTGTGGTGCAGCGCGCACAGGGCCAGGCCATTGGGTTCGATGTCGGGCCCGCCGACGTGATGCCACTGGATGTGGGCGGCCTCCAGGCCCGCACTCAACTGGCCGATGCGCAGGTCGAAGCCGCAGACGCAGCACCGGTACTCGTAGGCGCGCAGCACACGTTCGCGGAAGCCGGGGTCGCGCCTGCGGCGTTCGGCCGGTCCATAGATCGGCATGTCCGGTTCTTTGGCCAGGTGCGCCACCGTGCGGTCCAGGTCCAGTCCGACAGCGGCCGCGATGTCGGCATGCAGCGTCGCAGGGAAGTAGGTTTCCAGCACGCGCGCCGCCACGGCTTCCAGCAGCCCCGGCACTTTGCGAAGGGCCTCGTCCACCTGGGGCGGAAAGCCGCCCTGCACGTGATGCGTCCGCAGTTCACCCAGGTTGGGCGTGGCACCGGCCGGACGGGACAGCATCTCACGGGGCCCGTTCAGATCCCACAGCGAACCCTGGCCATCCGTGGCGAGGTGCCAGAACGGGTAGTGGCGCGACTTTGCGGCACCGCTGGGGCCGAACTCGGCAAGCAGCGCTTGCAGCGAACCGTCGATGGCGGCGAACTCCACGAGCCGCGGTTCATCACGCTGCACGCGGGCCAGCGCCAGCAGGATCAGCAGCGGCTTGTGCGGGGCATACACACCGGCCCGCTGGGCGCGCCGGATGTTGTCGAATGTCTCCAGGACCTGCGCGGCCGTCTTCATCTCAGACTGGCTCACCGCCACGAGCAGACCAGTAGTCGGCACGCTCCGGAAAGATCCACCGCACACCACCGCGCGGATCGACCTGGTCGCCCGTGTAGCGCGGGATCAGGTGCACATGCAGGTGCGGCACCGTTTGCCCGGCAGCCGGGCCGTCGTTGATGCCGATGTTGTAGCCATCGGGGCGCAGCGTCTGGCCCAGGTCGCGACGGGCCATGTCGAGCAACTCGAGGACGGCGTCGCGCTCTGGGGGCTCCAGCTCGAAGAAGCTCCCTACGTGCCGGCGCGGCAGCACCAGCGTGTGACCACGTGACACGGGGTAGGCATCCTGGATGACCACGGCGAGGTGGTTGGCATGCACGATCCTGGTGGGCGGCAAGGTGCAGAACGGGCAGTCGGTGGCAGCAGGCGTCGACATGGGCGGTCAAGCGTAACTCAGCGACGAGCGCGACTCGAACCCAGGTACACCGATGTGATCTGGCTTCTCGAATGCCCGAGGGACTCCGAGACCAGGCGCCGCGCCGCCAGGTCGACGGCTACATCCGCGCGCTCGGCAGTCGCCACCGGCGGCGCCACGCCCGCCTCGGCCTCATAGCGTTCGGCAGCATAGCCGTGCCGCAGGCCATGCGCCGTCACGCCGAGCATGGCCTTGGTCAGGCCGAACAGCTCCATCACGTAGCGCTGGTGCCGGATGGCACGGACGAGCTGGTAGCGCGGGTCGCTGAGGCTGTCGTTCTCGCCGGGCGCCACGCGGCGCGCGTGCTCGATCGCGGCCAGCTGGCCCGGCGTGACCGCCGGCACGTAGCGCAAACGGCCGCCCTTGGTGCCGCGCCGCAGTTGCAGGTACTCCGCCGCGCCAGCCGTCGCCTTGCCGGCCTGGGCCGCGGTCACGATGTCCTGGTGGGGGCGGAACATCACCGCTTCCTTGCAGCGCAGGCCGAACTCCTTCATCAGCTTGATCTGCACGGCCACGCGCTCGTCGAACTCGGCAACGGCCGCGATCACCTCCTCGGGCACCACGCCGTTGTCATACCAAGCCTTGCTGTGCTTGGTCACGTAGCTCCGGCGGTAGAGGGTCTCGTCGCTGATGTAGGCGCTCATCGGCAGCACCAGCCCAGGCTTGCCGATCCAGCCCGCGAAGGTGCGCAGGTAGCTGTGCGCTTTCTGGATGGCCGAGGGTCCGAGCTGGCCGGCCTTGGCGCGCCGCTCCATGTCGGCGAACAGGAAGCGCACATGCCGGTCGCCGAACGAGCGCGGGTCGGGCTTGAAGCTCTTGATGTCGTTGTGCTCCAGGTAGTGGAAGGCGCGGTAGATGTACTGCCGTCGGTCTTCCATGGTGTCGTTGGAGACACCCTTGTCCTTGATCGCGTGGCGGAAGTTGTTCTGGACGAACAGCGCATTCAGGACGAAGCCTCGCCTGCCGGTTTGAAGCGGCAGGGTGCGCAGGTTGACGGTGCGCGTGTCGAGGTCACGCATGGTGGTGCTCCGTGTGGGTGGGTTCGGGCGGCACCGTCCCGCCGGTGCCAGGCGCATTCAGGGTTCGCGCTTGCCGCCATCGGCAT
>NZ_RCHJ01000006.1 GCF_004011805.1 Piscinibacter defluvii | reverse complement strand
GCCGCGGCCGGCTCGGCCGGCGCGGCGGCGCGGGCGGCCGCGCCAGCGCCGAGCAGCAGCACGAGCGCGGCGCGGCGCGACGGGCGGCGCGCGGACAGGCTCATTTGGCGGCGCCGCCGACGGCCGGCGTGGCCTCGGCGAAGCTGCCGACGTAGTCGATGCGCGCGCCGTCGCGCAGGGCCTTGACCTCCTGCTCGGCGATGCGGCGGCGCCGGTCGTTGACGAGGTACTGCTCGATCGCCGGGCGCGCGGCCTCCTCGCTGAGCGGGTCGGTGCGCACGCCGGTGACCATCAGCACGCGCAGCCCGCCGGGCTGCGGCAGCAGCAGCGACTGGCCCTCGCGCAGTTCGGCCAGGCGCGGCAGCAGCTCCATCGGCAGCGCGCCGGCGCCCTGGGTCGACTGGCGTGCCGTGTAGGGCAGCGTGCTGGCCTGCAGGGCCGTGGCCAGCTCCTGCGGGCTGCGGGCGGCGGCCAGCCGGTCGCGCCAGGGCTCGATGGCGGCCGGCGGGGCTTCGAGCGCCACGTCGTGCAGCGTGAAGACGCGGCGCTGCGCGAACAGCGCCGGGTGCTCGCGGTAGTAGGCCTGCACCTCCTGCGGCGAAGGCCGGGCCGCGGCGTCGCCGACCTTCTGCAGGTAGGCCTGCACGATGATGTCGCGCCGCGCCGCCTCGAGCGCCTGCTGCACCACCGGATCGCGCTCGACCTTCAGCTCGCGCGCCTTCTGCAGCGCGAGCTCCTGGTCGATCAGCTGCTCGAGGATCGCGCGGCCCATGCCGGGCGCGTTGTCCGCCGTCACGCCGGGCCGGCGCTGCAGCAGGAAGTTGACCTGGTGGACCGAGATCTCCTCGCGGTTGACCTTGGCGGCGGTCTGCGTGGCGCGCTCGTCGCCGCCGCTGCAGGCCACGGCCAGCGGCAGGACCAGCAGCGTCAGCCAGGCGCGGGCACCGGGCGCGGCGGCGCGGGCGGGCGAGATGTCGGAGGGCAGGACCATCGGCAACGGCCTCGTGGCGGGACGGGACGCGGCCTGCGCCGCACCGACCCGTGGATCGACAACACCGGTGCCTCCTCCATGCCCTCCTGGCGTCACGCCTTCACCGGAACCAGCGCTGCGTCGACGGACCGTGGGGTGTTGTCTGCGACCCTTCTGCCGTGCGACGAGCGAGGTCGAGACTACAGGCGCGGCGTGAACGATTCACGCTACGACGGCGCACAAGGTGTTGTGTTGCGTAAGGGGAGGCAAGCGCGAACAAATCGTGGCGCGGTCCGGGCCGTGCACCGCGATGGCGCGCGTGGTCCGCTCAGGCGGCGCTCAGAACCAGGTGTCGCGCACCGCGTCCGGGTGCGAGCGGCTGACGATCAGGCCCGACTGCAGGTACAACGCATTGAGCAGCCGGGTGGCGCGTTCGCGGTCCAGGCCGGGCCAGTCGGCCAGGTCGCGCAGGGTGGCCGGCTGGCGCGCCAGGCGGGTGATGGCGGCCTGCAGCGCGCCGCTGATGGGGATGGAGCGCAGGTCCAGCCCCGGCGCGACGCGGTAGACCGCCGGGCCGGCGATCTCCGGCAGCAGCTCGCGGCGCAGCCCGCGCATCGCCAGCTCCCACAGCAGCGGCCCGAGCGGGTGGTGCATGTGCTCGGCGCCGACCAGCGCCTGGTCCGGGTCACCCGGCGGGCGCAGCAGTGCCGGCTCGACGTGCATCACGCGCAATTCGAGCAGGTGCTTGCCGGCCAGTTCGTCCATCGCCAGCGGGCAGTGCACCAGGCGCTCCTGCGCGAACACGGTCAGCGGCACGACACGCGCGCCGCACTGCAGGTGGATGGTGACGCGCTTGCCGTGGCGCACGCAGGCGGCCAGCACCTCGACCACCTCGGACTCGTCGCCGTCCTGGCCGAAGCGCAGCAGGTCGGCCTGCAGCGAAGGGCTCAACTGCGAGATGCGCGTGCTGATGCGGTTGCCCGCCGTGTCGGCCTTCATCTGATCGAGGTAGCGCTGGTACGCGCTCACCCGCATCAGTTCGGGCTCGCCGAACGGGATGGTGGGCTCGAACATCTCGCTGTGCATGGCGGGATGGATTTTGCGCTGTTACGGCTGGTCACGAAAGACCGGACATCGTAGCCCGGGCCCGGACCAGCGCGCGCCAGAAGCGCGCCTCCTGCGTGGTGGCGAAGTTGATGCGCATGAGCGTGGTCGGCCGGTGCGTGGCATGGAACAGCGCGCCGGGCGCGATCAGCCAGCCGTCGTCCAGCAGCAGCTGCGACAGCCGTTCGGTGTCGACGCCGACGTCGACCCAGCCGAACAGCCCGCGCGGCTCGGCGGCGAGGCGGCAGTCGTGCGCCTGCACCAGGCGCACCGCGCGGTTGCGTGCGTCGTCGAGCTGGCGCTGCACGCGCTCGGCATGGCGGCGCAGCAGGCCCTGCTCGAGGCAGTGCGCCAGCGCCAGCTCGGTCATCGACGGCGTGGTCAGCGTCGACAGCAGCTTGGCGTCGACCAGCCGGTCCACCAGCGCGGGCGGCGCGGCCAGGTAGCCGACACGCCAGCTCGGCGTGAGGATCTTCGAGAAGCCACCCACGTAGACGGTGCGCTCGAGCGCGTCCAGCGCCGCCAGGCGCGGCAGGTGCGGCGGCGCGAAATGCGCGTAGGTGTCGTCCTCGACGATCACCAGGTCGTGCGCCTGCGCCAGCTGCAGCACCCGGTGCGCCGACTGCAGCGAGAGCGACGCGCCGGTCGGGTTGTGCAGCACCGAGACGGTGACGTACAGGCGCGGCCGTGCCCCCGGCGGCTGGGCCTCGATCAGGCGCTGCATCACCGCCAGGTCGGGCCCCTCGGGCCCGCGCGGCACCGGCAGCACGCGCAGGCCGAGCGCGGCCAGGCGCGCGTACTCGACCGACCAGCCCGGCTCGTCGACCAGCACGCTGTCGCCCGGCTTGGCCAGCGTGCGCGTGACGATGTCCAGCGCATGGGTCGCGCCCACGCTGGTGACGATCTGCTCCGGCGCGGCGCGCACGCCCAGGTCGGCCAGCCGGGTGGCGAGCGCGCGGCGCAGGCGCGCCTCGCCGGCCGGCTCGCCGTACTGCAGCGCGCCACGCCCGAGCGCGGCGCTGACCTTGCGCAGCGCGCTGCCGATCAGGCCGGCGTCCAGCCAGTCCACCGGCAGCGTGCCCAGGCCCGGCATCGGCTGCGCGCCGGGCGGCTGGAACATGCCGCGGATCAGCATGGTCGCGCTGACCGGCAGCGGCGTGCGGTGCAGCGGTGCCGGGGCCGGCCCGGCCGCCGCGCCGCGCGGCTCGCCACCGTCCTCGCCTCTGGGCCCGCGCACGAAGAAGCCGCGCTGCCGGCGCGCCTCCACCAGCCCCTGCGCGAGCAGCTGGTCGTACGCCGCCACCACCGTGGTCGGGCTCACCGCATGGCGGCGCGCACATTCGCGCACGGAGGGCAGGCGCGCGCCGGGCGCCAGCAGGCGCTGGCGGATGCGCTCGGCGAAGCGGGTCGCGAGTTGGTCGGTCAGGCTGCGGTCGGCGCCGCGCGAGAGCAGGGGCTCGGTCATCTGTGCTGATGCGAAAGGCAGTACAGTTTGGCGAATCTGTACCGGCAGTGTACTGGTTCTGTGCTGGTGGCGCGCCTAGACTGCCCCGACCATGCCGCACCACCCCCGTTCCGTCGACGAGACCCGTGGCCTCTGGCTCGGGCTGCTGGGCGTCGCGATCTTCGCGCTGACGCTGCCGATGACGCGCCTGGCCGTCGGCCCGGCCGACGACCCGCAGCTGCCGCCGCTGTTCGTCACCGCCGGCCGCGCCGCGGTGGCCGGGCTGCTGGCGCTGCTGTACCTGCTCGCCACTCGCGCGCCGCGGCCGCGCGCCGGGCAGCTGCCGACCTTCTTCGCCTCGGCGCTCGGCACGGTGGTCGGCTTCCCGCTCTTCATCGGCCTGGCGCTGCGCCACGTGGATGCGATGCATGCCGCCGTGGTCACCGGGCTGATGCCGCTGGCCACCGCGGTGGCGGCGGCGCTGCACTTCCGCCAGCGCCCGTCGGCCGGTTTCTGGGCCTGCGCCGGCGCGGGCTGCGCGCTGGTGGTGGCCTTCGCGCTGCTGCAAAGCGGCGGTGCGCTGACCGCGGCCGATGCGCTGCTGCTCGGCGCGGTGGCCTGCACCGCGCTCGGTTATGTCTCGGGCGCGCGCCTGGCCACGCAGATGCCGGCCGAGCAGGTGATCTGCTGGGTGCTGGTGCTGAGCCTGCCGCTCACGCTGCCGGTGGCGCTGCACGCCTGGCCGGACGCGCCGGTGCGCGCCTCGGCCTGGGCCGGCTTCGCCTACGTGGCACTGTTCTCGATGTGGCTGGGCTTCTTCGCCTGGTACCGCGGCCTGGCGCTGGGCGGCGCGGTGCGCGTCAGCCAGGTGCAGTTGGTGCAGCCCTTTCTCTCGCTGCTGGCGGCGGTGCCGCTGCTGGGCGAGACGCTCGACCCGCTGACCGTCACCTTCGCGCTGGCCGTGGTGGCGACGGTGCTGGTGGGCAAGAAGATGCCGGTGGCGGTGCGGCCGGCGACAAGGACCATGCCATGAGCTTCACCCTCGCGCGCCGTGCGGCGCGCATGAACCCCTCGGTGATCCGCGAGATCCTCAAGGTCACCGAGCGCCCCGGCATCCTCTCGCTGGCCGGCGGCCTGCCGGCGCCGGAGAGCTTCCCGGTCGAGGCGATGCGCGCGGCCAGCGAGCGCGTGCTGCGCGACACGCCACGCGAGGCGCTGCAGTACGCCGCCAGCGAAGGCTATGCGCCGCTGCGCGAGTGGGTCGCGGCGCAGCTGAACGAACAGGGCCTGGCGGCCGCGCCCGGGCAGGTGCTGATCACCACCGGCTCGCAGCAGGGCCTGGACCTGGTGGCCAAGCTGCTGCTCGATGCGGGAAGCGGCGTGGCCGTCGAGGCGCCCACCTACCTCGGCGCACTGCAGGCCTTCGCGCCCTACGAGCCCGAGACGATCAGCCTGCCGTGCGACGACGACGGCCCGCGCGTCGACGCGCTGGCGCAGGCGCGCGGCGCGCGTTTCCTCTACCTGCTGCCGAACTTCCAGAACCCGAGCGGGCGCTGCATGAGCGCGGCGCGCCGCGTGGCGGTGGCCGACGCGGCCGCGGCGATGGGCCTGCCGATCGTCGAGGACAACCCCTACGGCGACCTGTGGTTCGACAGCCCGCCGCCCGCGCCGCTGGCGGCCCGGCATCCGCTCAACACGATCTACCTCGGCTCGTTCTCCAAGGTGCTGGCGCCGGGGCTGCGCCTGGGCTACGTGGTGGCGCCCACGGAGGTCTTCCCCAAGCTGCTGCAGGCCAAGCAGGCCGCCGACCTGCACACCCCCGGCTTCAACCAGCGCGTGGTGCACGAGGTGATCCGCGACGGCTTCCTGCGCGAGCATGTGCCGACCATCCGCGCGCGCTACCGCGCGCGGCGCGACGCGATGGCCGCGGCGCTGGCGCGCCACCTCCCGCCCGGCTGCCGCTGGCAGGCGCCGCGCGGCGGCATGTTCTTCTGGGTCGAGCTGCCCGAGGGCATCGACGCGGCGGCGCTGCTGCCGCACGCGGTCGAACGCGGCATGGCCTTCGTGCCGGGCGCGCCCTTCTTTGCCGAACGACCGCAGGCGAATACGCTGCGGCTGAGCTTCGTCACCGTGGCGCCGGAGCAGATCGAGCGCGGCGTCGAGCTGCTGGCGCAGGCGCTGAAGGAAACCACATGAGCCTTCATCGGTACCACGAAATCGACGTCTTCACCGCGACGCCGCTGAAGGGCAACCCGCTCGCGGTGGTGCACGAGGCCGACGGCCTGGACGACGCGACGCTGCAGGCCTTCGCGCGCTGGACCAACTTCAGCGAGACCACCTTCCTGCTGCCGCCCACCGAGCCGCAGGCCGACTACCGGGTGCGCATCTTCACGCCCGACCGCGAGCTGCCGTTCGCCGGCCACCCCACGCTCGGCAGCTGCCACGCCTGGCTGGCCGCGGGCGGCCGCCCGAAGTCGGCCGACGCGGTGGTGCAGCAATGCGGCGTGGGCCTGGTGCGGGTGCGGCGCGACGGCACGCGGCTCGCGTTCGCTGCGCCGAAGCTGCTGCGCGGCGGCGCCGTCGATGCGGCCACGCTGGCCTCGATCGCGCGCAGCCTGCGCATTCCGGCCGATGCGATCCGCGCCGCCCAGTGGGTCGACAACGGCCCGGGCTGGGTGGCGGTGCTGCTCGGCTCGCGCGACGAACTGCTCGCGCTGAAGCCGGACTTCGCGGCGCTCGAGCCGGCCGACATCGGCGTGGTCGCGCCCTGTCCGCCGGGGCACGACGCGCAGTTCGAGGTGCGCGCCTTTATCCGCGGCGTCGGGCCGACCGAGGACCCGGTCACCGGCAGCCTGAACGCGAGCCTGGGCCAGTGGCTGATCGGCGCCGGCCTGGCGCCCGAGCGCTACTTGGCCGCGCAGGGCACCGCGCTGGGCCGCGCCGGGCGGGTGCACGTCGAGCGCGTCGACGGTCAGGTCTGGGTTGGTGGCGACTGCGTCGAGGTCGTGGCCGGGCAGGTTGCCCTGTGATGCTAGGCCTCGACCACCTGGTGGTCGGTGCGGCCTCGCTCGCACAGGGCGTGGCGTGGTGCGAGGCGACGCTCGGCGTCACGCCCGCACCCGGCGGCGCGCACCCGCTGATGGGCACGCACAACCGCCTGCTGCGCATCGACGGGCACGGCTTCCCGCGCGCCTACCTCGAGATCATCGCCATCGACGC
This sequence comes from Piscinibacter defluvii, assembly GCF_004011805.1. Classification (GTDB taxonomy): domain Bacteria; phylum Pseudomonadota; class Gammaproteobacteria; order Burkholderiales; family Burkholderiaceae_C; genus Piscinibacter; species Piscinibacter defluvii. The sequence goes on along the minus strand of NZ_RCHJ01000006.1, from coordinate 385,236 downwards.
GGCCGCGCCACCACCCGGCCGGGTGCGCTGGTTCGACCTCGACGATGCCGCGCTGCAGGCGCGTCTGGCGCGCGGCCCGGCGCTGATCCACTGGGTGGCGCGGGTGGACGACCTCGACGCGGCCTGCGCCGCCTGGCGCGCCGGCGGCATCGACCGCGGCGAGATGCTGGCCGCCAGCCGCGGCACGCTGCGCTGGCGCATCGCGGTGCGGCCCGACGGCGCGCGCCTCGCGCAGGGCCAGTGGCCGACGCTGATCGAATGGGGCGACGCCCATCCCTGCGACAGCCTGCCGGCCAGCCCGGTGGTGCTGCGCGAGCTCACCGTCCGCGCGCTGCCGGCGCCGCTGCGCGAGGCGCTGCCCGACGGCATCGCCGTGGCGCCGGAGCCCGGCGCGCCGCTCGAGGCCGTGCTCGCCACGCCGCTCGGCGAATGCCGCCTGACCCTGCCCGGAGACTGACCATGTTCACCCGCGACGACCTCGAGGCCGCCCGCGCGCTGGTGCGCCCGCATGTGCCGCCGACGCCGCAGCACCGCTGGCCGCAGCTGGAGGCGCGCCTGGGTGCCCCCGTGTGGCTCAAGCACGAGAACCACGGCCCGGTCGGTGCCTTCAAGCTGCGTGGCGGCCTGGTCTACTTCGATGCGCTGCTGCGGCGCGAACCGGGGCTGCGCGAGGTGCTCAGCGCGACACGCGGCAATCACGGACAGTCGGTCGCCTTCGCCGCCGCGCGCCACGGCCTGCGCGCCACCATCGTCGTGCCGCACGGCAACTCGCTGGAGAAGAACGCGGCGATGCGCGCGCTCGGCGCCGAACTCGTCGAACACGGCGAGGACTTCCAGGCCGCGCGCGAACACGCGCAGGCGCTGGCCGCACAGCGCGGCGCGCACATGGTGCCCTCGTTCCACCCCGACCTCGTGCGCGGGGTCGCGACCTACTGGATGGAGTTCTTCGAGGCCGCGCAGCCCGAGGTGGTGTACGTGCCGATCGGCCTGGGCTCGGGCATCTGCGCCTGCGCCGCGGCGCGCGCGGCCACCGGCGCGGGCAGCCGCATCGTCGGCGTGGTGTCGGCGCATGCGCCGGCCTACCTGCATTCCTTCGAGGCCGGGCGGCCGGTGGAGGCGCCGGTGAGCACGGTGCTGGCCGACGGCATGGCCTGCCGCGTGCCCGAGCCGGCCGCGCTCGCGATCATCCGGCGCGAGGTCGACCAGATCGTCGCCGTGACCGACGACGAGGTGGCCGCGGCGATGCGGCTGCTGTTCGCCGCGACGCACAACGTCGCCGAGGGCGCCGGTGCCGCGGCGCTGGCCGCCGCGCTGCAGCAGCGCACGCGCCGCGCGGCGCGCAGCATCGGCCTGGCGCTGACCGGGGGCAACGTCGACAGCGAGGTGTTCGCGCGCGTGCTGGCGGGGGGCTGAGCCCGGACGCATGGGTGTCCCTGCGGACACCCGTGCGCCTGGCGAAGGACCGCGCGCATGCCGGCGCGCGGGCTGGGGCGAGCCCGGTTGGGGCCGGCTCGGGTTATCGTCGGGTTCCCGCCACCGCTCCCGACAAGCCGAGCGCATGATCGGCCCCGACATCCGCCTGGTGCGCCCCGAACAGCCCGCCGAACTCGACGCGGCGCGCGAGATCTTCCGCGAGTACGCTGCCTCGCTGGGCGTGGACCTGTGCTTCCAGAACTTCGAGGACGAGTTGCGCAGCCTGCCCGGCGACTATGCCGAGCCGCAGGGCTGCCTGCTGCTGGCGCTGGTGGACGGCGCGCTGGCCGGCTGCGGTGCGTTCCGCCCGCTGCCCGACGTGGACCATGCCAACGCCTGCGAGATGAAGCGCCTGTACGTGCGCCCGGCGTTCCGCCGCTTCGGCCTGGGCCGCCTGCTCGCGCAGACGCTGATGGACGAGGCGCGGCGCTGCGGCTACTCGGTGATCCTGCTCGACACGCTGGACGACATGGAGGCCGCGCGCGAACTCTACGCCTCGCTCGGCTTCGAGGAAACGGCGCCCTACTACTACAACCCGATCCCGGGCGCGCACTACCTGCTGGCCCGGCTGGACGACACGCCGAGCCGCTACTGATGGAGACACGACGATGAACCCGTTCAAGCAGATGCTCAAGGCCGCCGGCGCACACCCGCCGGTGGGGACCTGGATCTCCTCGGCCAGCCCGGTCGTCGCCGAGGCGGTGGGCCACGCCGGCTTCGACTGGGCCGTGGTCGACATGGAACATTCGCCCACCGACACGATGGAGGTGCTGCACATGCTGCAGGCGCTGTGCGCCACCAAGATGGTGCCGGCGGTGCGTGTGCCCTGGAACGACCCGGTGGTGGTCAAGCGCATCCTCGACGCCGGGGCGACGACGCTGATGGTCCCCTTCGTGCAGAACGCCGACGAGGCGGCCCGCGCGGTGGCCGCCACGCGGTACCCGCCCGAGGGCATCCGCGGCCTGGCCGGCGCGAGCCGCGCCTCGCGTTACGGCACGCAGGCCAACTACTTCGCGCAGGCCAACAAGCAGGTCGGCGTGATCGTGCAGCTCGAGACGGTCGCCGCGGTCGAGCGGCTGGAGCAGATCGCCGCCGTGCCCGGCGTCGATGCGCTGTTCGTCGGGCCGGCCGACCTGTCGGCCTCGCTCGGCGTGATCGGCCAGTTCACGCACCCGAAGGTGATGGAGCTGCTCGGCAGCGCGGCCGAGCGCGCCAAGGCCGCGGGCACGCCGATCGGCACCATCGGCGACAGCCCGGAGGTGGCGGCGCAGTACCGCGCCGCGGGCTTCGACTTCATCGCCATCGGCTCCGACGTGAGCCTGCTGATGCGCGCCGCACGTTCGGTGATCGGCGCGCTGCGCACGCCCGGCAGCGAACACGTGCACTCCATCTCCTCCGGCACCCAGGGCTATTGATGAGCGCCAGCACCCGCGACAGCTTCGAACTCCATGCCGGCGCGCTGCGACTGGCCCTGCGCCCGGGCCTGGGCGGCAGCATCGCCGGCCTGTGGCACCACGGCATGCCGGTGCTGCGCAGCGCGGAGCCGGCGGCGCTCGCCTCGCCGCGCGAGGGCGGCAGCTTCCCGCTGGTGCCCTACTCCAACCGGCTCGGCTACCGGCGTTTCCGCTGGAAGGGCAGGGACTACACCACCGAGCCCAACTTCGAGGGCAGCCCGCATTCGCTGCATGGCGTGGGCTGGCTGCGGCCGTGGGAGATCGTCTCCTCCAGCGCGCTCGAGGTGGTGCTCGCCCTGCGCCACGCGCCGGATGCCGACTGGCCCTTCGCCTTCGAGGCGCGCCAGTACCTGACGCTCGCGCCGCAGTCGCTGCATGTCGAGATGGTGGTGACGAACCTGGCCGAGGTCGTGGCGCCGGTCGGGCTGGGCTGGCACCCGTACTTCCCCAAGCGGGCGCGCAGCCGGCTGCACATCGAGGTCGACGGACGCTGGGACAAGGACGACGCGATGCTGCCGGTGCGCAAGGTGGCACAGCCGGGCATCGACGGCGACGTCGCCCACCTCGACTTCGACCACGCCTTCGACGGCTGGCGCGGCGCCGCGCGCATCCGCGACGAGCGCTTCTCGCTGCAGCTCACCTCCTCGCTCGACCGGCTGGTGGTCTACACGCCGCAGGACAAGGACTACTTCTGCGTCGAGCCGGTCAGCCATGTCAACAACGCCATCCACATGGCCGACCCGCTGGCGCATGGCCTGCGCGCGCTGGCGCCGGGCGAGAGCACGAGCGCCTGGATGCAGCTCGACGTGACGGTGATCTGACGATGCGAGACGCGGACCCGGACCTGTTCGTCGCCGTCGCGCACGCCTGCCTGCTGGGCGAATCGCCGTTCTGGCACCCGCGCGAGCGCGCGCTGTACTGGTGCGACATCCCGGGCCACCGGCTGCAGCGCTTCGAACCGGCCGGCGGCGCGCTGGCGCACTGGGACTTCGACACCGACGTGGCGAGCTGCGCACCGCAGCTCGACGGCCGGCTGCTGCTGGCGATGCGCGACGGGTTGTGGCGCTTCGATCCCGCCAGCGGCGAGCGCCGGCTGGCCGCGAAGCCGCCGTACGACCCGGCGAAGGAGCGCTTCAACGACGGCAAGTGCGACCCGCAGGGCCGCTTCTGGGTCGGCACGATCTACGAGCCGCGCGACGCGGCCGCCGCGACGCTGCACTGCCTGACGCGCGAGGGCCTGAAGCGCAAGGCCGGCGGCGTGACGGTGGCCAACGGCCTGGCCTGGAGCCCGGACGGCGCGACGATGTACTGGACCGACACCAAGGCCCACACCATCTACGCCTTCGACTTCGAGCCGCATGCCGGCGAGCTGAGCCGGCAGCGAGTGTTCGCGCAGTTTGCGCCGCGGGCCGAGGGCCAGCCGCTGGACGACTACGGCGGCCGGCCCGACGGCGCGGCGGTCGACACCGAGGGCTGCTACTGGGTCGCGATGTTCGAGGGCCAGCGCGTGTTGCGCCTGTCGCCGGCCGGCGAGGTGCTGCGCGAGGTGCTGCTGCCGGTGCGCTGCGCGACCATGCCCTGCTTCGGCGGCGACGACCTGAAGACGCTCTACATCACCACCGCGCGCGAGAAGCGCCCGGCCGCGGAGCTGGCCGCGCAGGCGCTGGCCGGCTGCGTGCTCGGCCTGCGCGTGGACGTGCCGGGGCTGCCGGTGAACGTCGTCCACGTCTAGCCCCTGCTCGCAGGGTGGGTGATGTGCCGAGCCGGCACCCGCGGCCGGGCCAGTAGAGTTCCGCCGCTTCCCACAACGATCGGCATGCCGGCCACGGCGGCCGGCACAAGAGGACCTGCATGCGCCGAAACCTGCTCGCCGCCAACGGCACCCCGGCGGCCGACTCGCTGCTGGGCAGTGCCGGCAACGACACCCTGAACGGCCTGGCCGGCGACGACACCTTGTCGGGTGGCTCCGGCGACGACTCGCTGGTCGGCGGCGCCGGCAACGATTCGCTGGTGGGCGGGAGCGGGGTGGACACCCTGGTCGGCGGCAGCGGCAACGATGTGTACGTGGTGCATTCGGCGGCCGACCTGATCGTCGAGACCAGCACCCTGACTACCGAGTTCGATTCGGTGATCAGCTTTGCGAGCCTCACGCTCGGTGCCAACCTCGAGCGGCTGGTGCTCGGCGGCAGCCAGGCGCTCGCCGGCACGGGCAATGCCCTGGCCAACCGGATCGACGGCAATGGCGCGGCCAACCTGCTGTCCGGCGCGGCGGGCAACGACACGCTGGCCGGCGGCGCCGGCAACGACACGCTGGTGGGTGGCTCCGGGGCCGATTCGATGGCGGGCGGCGCGGGCGATGACGTCTACGTCGTCACCGCCGCTGCCGACCTGGTGGTCGAGACCAGCAGCCTCGCCACCGAGATCGACCGCGTCGAGAGCCTCGTCAACCATGTGCTGGGATCCAACGTCGAGCAGCTCGTGCTGCTCGGCAATGCAGCGCTGCGCGGCACCGGCAACACGCTGGCCAACCTGATCACCGGCAACGCGGGTCCGAATCGCCTGGCCGGCGGGGCCGGCAACGACACCCTGCTGGGCGGTGCCGACAACGACGTCCTGAACGGCGGCAGCGGCAGCGACTCGCTGGTCGGTGGCGCCGGCTTCGACCTCTACCAGGTGAGCAGCCTCACGGACGTGATCGTCGAGACCGATGCCGATCCGCTGCAGATCGACACGATCGAGGCCTCCGTGAGCTGGGCCCTGGGCGCCAACCAGGAATGGCTGTTCCTGGTCGGGACGGCCGGCCTGTCCGGCACCGGCAACACGCTGGCCAACCAGATCCTGGGCAATACCGGGGCCAACCGCCTCGTGGGCGGCGCCGGCAACGACACGCTGGACGGCCATGTCGGCGCCGACACCCTGATCGGCGGCGCCGGCGACGACCGCTACGTGATCGACTCGACGCTCGACGTGGTGAGCGAGTCCGGCGGCTCGGGAGTCGACACGGTCGTGGTGGCCGGCGACGTGCGCAACTACCAGCTCGGCGCCGGCATCGAGAACCAGGAGTTCCGCATCACCGGGCTGGGCTTTCGGTTCAACGTCACCGGCAATGCGCTGGACAACCGGCTCCAGGGCGGCTGGCAGGGCGGCACGATCGATGGCGGGGCCGGCAGCGACACGTTGCTCGGAAGTGCGTACGACGACGTCTTCATCGTCGACGCCGCCGGCGACGTGGTGACCGATTCGAGCGCGGCCGACCGCGACCAGGTGCTGGCCTCGGTGTCCTGGACGCTGGCGGACAAGCTGGAGCGGCTGTCGCTGGGCGGTGCCGCGTCGCTGCAGGCCCTCGACGGCACCGGCAACGCGCAGGACAACCAGCTGATCGGCACCGGCGCGGCCAACCGGCTCTCGGGCCTCGACGGCAACGACTACCTGCAAGGCTGGGGCGGCGATGACAGCCTGCTCGGCGGCGCGGGCAATGACTCGCTGCAAGGCGACGCCGGCAGCGACACCCTGGTCGGCGGCGCAGGGGACGACTACTACGTGCTCGCGTCCCCCGGCGACCTGGTGGTCGAACTCGTCGGCGGGGGCGTCGACCAGATCCGCGTGGTCGAGAGCTACACCCTGCCGGACAACGTCGAGCAGGGGGTGCTGGGGGTCGAAGAGACGGATGCGTCGCTCACCGGCAACGCCCTCGACAACTGGCTGATCGGCGATCTCGGCGGCAACCTGCTGCTCGTGGGCCTGCTGGGCAACGACACGATCGAAGGTGGCTTCGGTAGCGACACCCTCGATGGTGGCGCGGGTGCCGACATGCTGGCCGGCGGCGACGGCAGCGACCGCCTCGCCGGCGGAAACGGCCACGACAGCCTGCGCGGCAGCTACGGCAACGACACGCTGGACGGCGGCGCCGGCGACGACTCGCTGCGGGGTGAAGAAGGCAGCAACACGCTGACCGGCGGTGCGGGCGCGGACCGGTTCCTGATCGGGCTGGGCGCAGCCAGCGTGACCGACTACCTGGCCGGCACCGATCGCCTGCTCGTGCAGGCGGCCTGGCCGGGATTGCAGATCGGCAACGACGACCTGCAGGTCGACGGAGCGGTCGACTGCGCCGGCTCCGGCGGCTGGACACAGGCGCACGAGATCGTCGTCTTCACCACCGACCTGGCGGCGCTGACCGCCGCCGCCGCCGCCGCGCTGGCCGGATCGCAGGCCGGCGGCGCTGCGATCCTGTCGAGCGGCCAGCTGTTCGCCTTCGACGACGGCAGCAGCACCGCCGTGTACGTGTTCCGTACCAACTTCGACGAACTGGTCGAAGCGAGCGAGCTGACGCTGGTCGCGACCCTGAACGGCGTCGCGTCGACCCAGGCCGCGATCGACTACGCCTTCGGCCTCGGTTGACGCCGGCCGCTCGGGATCTCAGTCGGCGTACTTGATCGAGCAGCCGTAGGCCTGCGAAGCGGGCTTGCTGACCGGCTTGCCCGCGGCGAGCTCGGTCAGCGTCTGAGTGACGTAGTTGGTCGCGGTCTTGATGTCGGCCGGGTTGGCGCTCGGCTTGCTGTCGATCGCGCCGGCGTAGACCAGCGTGCCCTTCGGGTCGATCACGTACAGGTGCGGCGTGGTGCGGGCGCCGTAGGCCCGCCCGAGCGTGCCCTCGGTGTCCATCAGCGTCGCGGTGGCGGCGGCACCCTTGTCCTTCATCCAGCCGCCCATCGCGGCCGGGGCGAGGTAGTCGCTCGCCCCGGCGTGGGTCGAGTTGACCGCCAGCCAGACCACGCCCTGTGCCGCAGCGGCCTTCTGCGTGGCCTGCATGTTGGCGCTGTCGTAGTGCTTGCGCACGTACGGACAGCCGGGGTTGACCCACTCGAGCACGACGGTCTTGCCCTTGAAGTCGCCCAGCGCGACGGTCTTGCCGGCGGTGTCGGTGGCACTGAAGCTTGGCGCGGGCTGACCGAGGGTGGCGGCCGCCGAGGCGGCGGCACTGAAGGCGATCAGGGCAGCGGAGGCGAGGGCACGGGGCAGCATGGACAACTCCTGCGTCGTGGGGGGGAGACGGTGTCAGAGGCCGGCGAGCGCGTCGCGCACCTCGCGCACGCTCAGGATCTCCGAGAGCAGCCGCGGCGCGCCGCCGCCGGGGGCATACAGGGCGTAGACCGGCACGCCGTTGCGACCGAAGCCGGCCAGCGCGGCGGTGATGGCGGCGTCGCGCCGGGTCCAGTCGGCGCGCAGCAGCAGCACTTCGCGCGCCTCGAAATCCTGCATCACCGCCGCGTCGGCCAGCGTGGTGCGCTTGTTGTACTGGCAGGTCACGCACCAGGCGGCGGTGAAGTCGACGAACACCGGCCGGCCGGCCGCTAGCGCCTGCACGACACGTTCCTCGCTCCAGGGCTGCCACGCACCCTGCGCGCTGCCGGCCTTGGGCGAGGCGCCGGCCTCGAAGCTCGGCAGCATCCAGCCCAGCGCGCCGGCCAGCGCGAGCGCACCCAGCGCGCCGAAGCCGGCACGCGCCACGCGGCCGATGCCCGGCGTGCCCAGCGCCCAGGCGATGAAGGCCAGGGCCAGCAGCACGGCGAGCAACGCCGCGGCGCCGTCGATGCCGGTCTGCTGGCCGATCACCCAGACCAGCCAGATCACCGTGGCGAACATCGGGAAGGCCATCAGCACCTTGAAGCGCGCCATCCACGCACCCGGCCGCGGCAGCAGCCGGGCCAGCCCCGGGAACAGGCTGGCCGCCAGGTAGGGCAGCGCCATGCCCAGGCCGAGTGCCGCGAACACCGCGAGCGCCTGGCCGGCTGGCAGGGTGACCGCCAGGCCGAGCGACGCGCCCATGAACGGCGCGGTGCAGGGCGAGGCCACCGCCACCGCGAGCACGCCGGTCAGCAGCGCGTCGACCAGCGGGTGGCGCAGCTGCAGCGCCGCCACCCGGCTCGGCAGCACGCTGCCGAACTCGAACACGCCGGCCAGGTTCAGGCCGATCAGCGTGAACAGCGCCGCCAGCAGCGCCACCACCGCGGGCGACTGCAGCTGGAAGCCCCAGCCGAGCTGCTCGCCGCCGGCGCGCAGCGCGAGCAGCGCGCCGGCCAGCGCCAGGAAGGACAGCACCACGCCGGCCGTGTAGGCCAGTCCGCCGAGCGCCAGCAGGCGCCGGTCCTGCGCATGCGTGGTGAAGCCCAGCACCTTGAGCGAGAGCACCGGGAACACGCAGGGCATCAGGTTCAGCAGCGCGCCGCCGACGAGCGCGAACAGCAGCGCGGCGGCCTGGCCGAGCGGCGCCGCCGCGGGCGCAGGCGGTGCGGTCGCCGCGGCGGGCACCTCGCCGGGCAGCGGCGCGAGCGCCGGCCAGGGGCCGGCCACCGCGAACTCGATGCGCCCGCCCGCCGCCAGGTCCGGCGGCACGAGCACGGCGGCCATGCGCGCCGGGCTCTCGCTGCGTTGCGCCGACAGCGGCACCTGCACGCTCCAGCGGCCGTCCTTCCAGGCGGCGGCGGGTCGGGCGGCGTTGTCGACCACGCCCGCGGTCTCGGGGAAGAACACCAGCGGCTGGCCCTGCCAGCCGGCCGGCAGGCCGGCCACCTCGATCTGCAGCGCGCCATCCTTCACCGCGGCCTGTGCCTGCACCGCGGGCAGGGCCTGCGGGCGCGCCTTGAACGCGGCCTCGAAGCGCGCCGCGTGGCCGGCGGTGGCCGAGTGGGCCGGCAGCTCGAGCGAGAACTCGCCCGATTCGGGAATGCAGACGTCCTTGCACACCAGCCAGTCGGCGCGCAGCTGCACCTTCAGCGCGTCGGCCTGGAAGTTGGCCGGCAGCGTCAGCGGTACCGGCAGCAGCAGCCGGCCGTCGTAGCCGTAGTTGACCAGCGGGCCGATCGGCAGGCGCTGCGGCGTCGGCCAGTCGATCTCGCCGGCCTCGACATTGGGCGGCAGCGTCCACTGCAAGGTGGTGGGCAGGCCGGAATCGCCCGGGTTCTTCCAGTAGGTGTGCCAGTGCGGGGCGTGGTCGATCGCGAGGCCGAGCCACATCGGCTTGCCCGGTGCGAGGCCCTCGGGCGCGTGCGCCACCAGCTCGGCGCGGACCTGCTCGGTGCTGACGACGGCGCCGGCGGCGTGTGCCGACGCACTCGTGACGACGAGGAGCGCGGCGGTCAGGGCGCGGAAGAGGCTCATGCGGGGAGGGCGTGCGGGCTGCTGTGGTCGGCCGACGCAGCAGCATACAGAGTCGCGCCACGCCGCGTTGGTTCCACGTCAGGGTCGCAGGCCAAACTCCGTCACGGCCTGGGGGGTCGACGGAACAGCACGGGTTTCCTCGTATACTTCCGCGGCTTTGCTCCTGCCGGATTTGTGACGCGTCATGACCGACACCCTCGACCATGGCGACGTACGCGGCGCACGGCGTGACCACGCGCCGTGGGGCAACGATGAGGAGGAGGGCTTCCGGCGACTGACGCACGACGAGGCGCAGCGCCTGAGGGCCGGCATCCCGCAGGTCTCGCCCTGGCGGGTCGTCGCGGCGCAAGCCGTGGCGGGGCTGGTGTGTTGGGCCGTCATCTGGCTTGTCACTCGGTCCGGCGGGGCGGCGTGGTCGGCGTTGTACGGCGCGGCCGCGGTGGTGCTGCCGAGCGCCTTGCTGGCGCGCGGCATGACGCGAGGGACGCGTTCCCCGGTGGCGGCAGCCGCGGGGTTCATGTTCTGGGAGATGCTGAAGATCGGAGTGGCCGTCGCCATGCTGGTGATCGCTGCGAGAGTGGTGCCGGGTTTGAGCTGGCCCGCCTTGCTGATCACGATGGTGGTGTGCATGAAGGTGAACTGGGTGGCGCTCGCGTGGCGCGCCCGCGGACGTTAGAACTGAGACGAGAAGAGCAAGCACATGGCAGCAGAAGGCACCGCACACGCCCCGACCGCCGGCGAATACATCGTCCACCACCTGCATCACCTGCAGTCCGGCCACCAGAAGGCGGTGGTCGACTTCTCGGTCATCAACCTCGATTCGCTGTTCTTCTCGGTGCTGCTGGGCGTGCTGGGCTGCTGGCTGCTGTGGTCGGCGGCGCGCAAGGCCACCTCGGGCGTGCCGGGCCGCTTCCAGGCCGCCGTCGAGGTGCTGGTCGAGATGGTCGAGTCGCAGGCCAAGGGCATCGTGCACAACGCGCAAAGCCGCAAGCTGGTGGCGCCGCTCGCGCTGACGGTGTTCGTCTGGATCTTCCTGATGAACGCGATGGACCTGCTGCCGGTCGACCTGCTGCCCTGGCTGTGGCAGACCGCGCAGGGCGACCACAACGCCTACCTGCGCGTGGTGCCCACCGCCGACCTCTCGATCACGATGGCGCTGTCGCTCGGCGTGCTGATCACCTGCCTGGTCTACAACGTCAAGATCAAGGGCGCGGGCGGCTGGGTGCACGAGCTGTTCACCGCCCCGTTCGGCAGCCACCCGCTGCTGTACCCGGTCAACTTCCTGATGCAGATCATCGAGTTCGTCGCCAAGACGGTCTCGCACGGCATGCGTCTGTTCGGCAACATGTACGCGGGAGAGCTGATCTTCATGCTGATCGCGCTGATGGGCGGCGCCTGGGCGCTTTCGGCCACCGGCATCTTCCTGTTCCTCGGCCACATCATCGCCGGCACGGTGTGGGCCATCTTCCACATCCTGATCATCACGCTGCAGGCCTTCGTGTTCATGATGCTGGCGCTGGTCTACATCGGCCAGGCGCACGACGCCCACTGATCCCGCTTTCCGTTCCCTTCCTTTTTCCCCTGACTGACACAACTAGGAGCCACCATGGAAGTCATTAGCTTTGTTGCCCTCGCCGCCGGCCTGATCATCGGTCTGGGTGCGATCGGTGCCTGCATCGGCATCGGCATCATGGGCAGCAAGTACCTCGAGTCGGCCGCCCGCCAGCCCGAGCTGATGAACGAGCTGCAGACCAAGATGTTCCTGCTGGCCGGCCTGATCGACGCCGCATTCATCATCGGCACCGGTATCGCCCTGTGGTTCGCCACCGCCAACCCGTTCCTGGGCCAGATCGCCAACCTGCCGAAGTAATCGGGCGCCCGCCGCCCTCCCACTGACGACTCAGGGGCAAGCACGTGAGCATCAACGCTACGCTGATTGCGCAGTTGATCGTCTTCCTGATCCTGGTCTGGTTCACGATGAAGTTCGTGTGGCCGCCGATCACGAAGGCGCTCGACGAGCGCGCTCAGAAGATCGCCGACGGCCTGTCGGCCGCCGACAAGGCGAAGGCAGACCTCGCCCAGGCCAACAAGCGCGTCGAGGAACAGCTCGCCGCCGCGCGCAACGACGCCGCGCAGCGCCTGGCCGATGCCGAGCGCCTGGCGCAGCAGATGGTCGAGGAGGCCAAGTCCCGCGCGAGCGAGGAAGGCGCCAAGATCATCGCCGCCGCCAAGGCCGAGGCCGAGCAGGAGTCCGTCAAGGCCCGCGAGGCGCTGCGCGAGCAGGTGGCCGCGCTGGCCGTCAAGGGCGCCGAACAGATCCTGCGCAAGGAAGTGAACGCGTCCGTTCACGCCGAGCTGCTGGGTCGCCTGAAGGCGGAACTCTGACCATGGCCGAGCTGGCAACCATCGCACGGCCCTACGCCGAAGCGCTGTTCAAGGCCATCGCGCCGGCCGATGCGGCCGCCGTGTCCGAGCAGGTGGCGGCGATCGCCGAGGTCGCGGGCCACGAGCAGGTGCGGCAGTTCGCCGACAACCCGAAGGTCGCGCCCGAGCAGGTGTTCGACCTGATCGCCTCGGTGATCAAGGGCTTCCTCGGCGACGGCGCGAAGAACCTGCTGCGCACCGTGATCGACAACGGCCGCCTCGCGGCGCTGCCGGAGATCGCGCGCCAGTTCCATGCGCTGGTCAATGCCCGCTCGGGTGTCTCGGACGCCACGATCGAAAGCGCCTTCCCGATCGACGCAGCGCAGCTCCCCGAGGTGGTGGCCTCGCTGGAGAAGCGCTTCGGCCGCAAGCTCAATCCGAGCGTGGTGGTCGATGCGTCGCTGATCGGCGGCATCCGCGTGGTCGTCGGCGACGAGGTGCTCGACACCTCGGTCAAGGCCCGTCTCGAACAGATGAAAGTGGCGTTGACCGCCTGAGGCGGCCCCGTCGTCACGGAGATAGCAATGAACCTGAATCCCGCAGAGATCTCGGAACTGATCAAGAGCCGCATCGAAGGCCTGGGCGCCTCGGCGGACATCAAGAACCAGGGCACCGTCGTGTCGGTGACCGACGGCATCTGCCGCGTGCACGGCCTGTCGGACGTGATGGCCGGCGAAATGCTCGAGTTCCCCGCGACCAAGGACGGCCAGCCGACCTTCGGCCTGGCGTTGAACCTCGAGCGCGACTCGGTCGGCGCGGTGATTCTGGGCGAGTACGAGCACATCTCCGAAGGCGACACGGTCAAGTGCACCGGTCGCATCCTGGAAGTGCCGGTCGGCCCCGAGCTGATCGGTCGCGTCGTCAACGCGCTCGGCCAGCCGATCGACGGCAAGGGCCCGATCAACGCCAAGATGACCGACGTGATCGAGAAGGTCGCCCCGGGCGTGATCGCGCGCCAGTCGGTGTCGCAGCCGGTGCAGACCGGCCTGAAGTCGATCGACACGATGGTGCCGATCGGACGCGGCCAGCGCGAGCTGATCATCGGCGACCGCCAGACCGGCAAGACCGCGGTGGCGATCGACACGATCATCAACCAGAAGGGTCAGAACATGACCTGCGTCTACGTCGCGATCGGGCAGAAGGCCAGCTCGATCAAGAACGTGGTGCGCGCGCTCGAGCAGCACGGCGCGATGGACTACACCATCGTGGTCGCCGCCTCGGCCTCCGAATCGGCCGCGATGCAGTACGTGTCGGCCTACTCCGGCTGCACGATGGGCGAGTACTTCCGCGACCGCGGCCAGGACGCCCTGATCATCTACGACGACCTGTCCAAGCAGGCGGTCGCCTATCGCCAGGTGTCGCTGCTGCTGCGCCGCCCGCCGGGCCGCGAAGCCTTCCCCGGCGACGTGTTCTATCTCCACAGCCGCCTGCTCGAGCGCGCCGCGCGCGTGAACGCCGACTACGTCGAGGCCTTCACGAAGGGCGAGGTGAAGGGCAAGACCGGTTCGCTGACCGCGCTGCCGGTCATCGAGACGCAGGCCGGTGACGTGTCCGCGTTCGTGCCGACCAACGTGATCTCGATCACCGACGGCCAGATCTTCCTCGAGACCTCGCTGTTCAACTCGGGCATCCGTCCCGCCATCAACGCCGGCATCTCGGTGTCGCGTGTCGGCGGCGCCGCGCAGACCAAGCTGATCAAGGGCCTGTCGGGCGGTATCCGTACCGACCTCGCGCAGTACCGCGAACTGGCGGCCTTCGCCCAGTTCGCCTCCGACCTGGACGCGGCGACCCGCAAGCAGCTCGACCGCGGTGCGCGCGTCACGGAACTGCTGAAGCAGGCGCAGTACTCGCCGCTGCCGATCTCGCTGATGGCCGCCTCGGTGTACGCCGTCAACAAGGGCTACATGGACGACATCGACGTCAAGAAGGTGCTGGCGTTCGAACACGGCCTGCACCAGCACCTGAAGTCCAGCCATGCCGGCCTGCTGGGCAAGCTCGAGAACGACAAGGCGATGGACAAGGACGCCGAGGCCGAGCTGAACAACGCCATTGCCGCGTTCAAGAAGTCCTTCGCCTAAGGAGTCCTGACCATGGCGGTCGGCAAGGAAATTCGCGGCAAGATCAAATCGGTGGAGAACACCAAGAAGATCACCAAGGCCATGGAAATGGTCGCCGCCTCCAAGATGCGCAAGGCGCAGGAGCGCATGCGCGCGGCGCGCCCGTACAGCGACAAGATCCGCAACATCACCGCGCACCTGTCGCAGGCGAACCCGGAGTACCGCTCGCCGTACATGCGCACCGGCGGCACGGCGAAGAAGGTCGGCTTCATCGTCGTCACGACCGACAAGGGTCTGTGCGGCGGCCTGAACACCAACGTGCTGCGCGCCGTCACGAACAAGTTCCGCGAGCTGCAGGGCGCGGGCGTGGCGATCGAGACGGTGGCCATCGGCAACAAGGGCTTCGGCTTCCTGAACCGCATCGGCGCCAAGGTGGTGTCGCACGCGGTCCAGCTCGGCGATGCGCCGCAGCTCGAGAAGCTGATCGGCCCGGTCAAGGTGATGCTCGACGCCTTTGTCGGCGGCCAGCTCGACTCGGTCTACCTCTGCTACACGCAGTTCATCAACACGATGAAGCAGGAGCCCCAGGTGCAGCAACTGCTGCCGCTGTCGGCCGGCGACCTGCAGCAGACCGAGGAAGAGAAGCGCCAGTACGGCTGGGACTACCTGTACGAGCCGGATGCCGCGACCGTGATCGACGAGCTGCTGACGCGCTACGTCGAGGCCCTGGTCTACCAGGCGGTGGCCGAGAACATGGCCTCCGAGCAGTCGGCCCGCATGGTGGCGATGAAGGCCGCGACGGACAACGCCGGCAACCTGATCGCCGAACTCAAGCTCGTCTACAACAAGACGCGCCAGGCCGCGATCACGAAGGAACTTTCCGAGATCGTCGGCGGTGCCGCAGCCGTCTGACCAAGAGATTCACAGAGGATTCCGAACATGCAAGCGAATCAACAAGCCCAGGGCAAGATCGTCCAGTGCATCGGCGCGGTCATCGACGTGGAGTTCCCGCGCGACCGGATGCCCAAGGTCTACGACGCGCTGAAGCTCGAAGGCTCGGCCCTGACGCTGGAAGTGCAGCAGCAGCTCGGTGACGGCGTCGTGCGCACCATCGCGCTGGGTTCCACCGACGGCCTGCGCCGTGGCCTGATGGTCACCAACACCGGTGACGGCATCAAGGTGCCGGTGGGCAAGGCGACGCTCGGCCGCATCATGGACGTGCTGGGCAACCCGATCGACGAGCGCGGCCCGGTCAACGCCGAGCTGTACAGCACCATCCACCGCCGTGCGCCGGCCTACGACGAGCTGTCTCCGTCGCAGGAGCTGCTCGAGACGGGCATCAAGGTGATCGACCTGATCTGCCCGTTCGCCAAGGGTGGCAAGGTCGGCCTGTTCGGCGGCGCCGGCGTCGGCAAGACCGTCAACATGATGGAGCTGATCAACAACATCGCCAAGGCGCACTCGGGCCTGTCGGTGTTCGCCGGCGTGGGCGAGCGCACCCGCGAGGGCAACGACTTCTATCACGAGATGAGCGACTCCAAGGTCGTCGTGCAGGAGAACCTGTCCGAGTCCAAGGTGTCGATGGTGTACGGCCAGATGAACGAGCCGCCGGGCAACCGCCTGCGTGTCGCGCTGACCGGCCTGACGATCGCCGAGTCGTTCCGCGACGAGGGCCGCGACGTGCTGTTCTTCGTCGACAACATCTACCGCTACACCCTGGCCGGCACGGAAGTGTCCGCGCTGCTGGGCCGCATGCCGTCGGCGGTGGGCTACCAGCCGACGCTCGCGGAAGAAATGGGCCGCCTGCAGGAGCGCATCACGTCGACCAAGGTCGGCTCGATCACCTCGATCCAGGCCGTGTACGTGCCGGCGGACGACCTGACCGACCCGTCGCCCGCGACCACCTTCGCCCACCTGGACTCGACCGTCGTGCTCTCGCGCGACATTGCCGCGCTCGGTATCTACCCCGCCGTGGACCCGCTGGATTCGACCAGCCGCCAGATCGACCCGAACGTCGTCGGCGAGGAGCACTACACGACGACCCGCGCCGTGCAGGCCACCCTGCAGCGCTACAAGGAACTGCGCGACATCATCGCGATCCTGGGCATGGACGAGCTGTCACCGGAAGACAAGCTGGCCGTGGCGCGCGCGCGCAAGATCCAGCGTTTCCTGTCCCAGCCCTTCCACGTTGCCGAGGTGTTCACCGGCACGGCAGGCAAGTACGTGCCGCTGAAGGAAACCATCCGCGGCTTCAAGATGATCGTCAACGGCGAGTGCGACGCGCTGCCCGAGCAGGCCTTCTACATGGTCGGCACGATCGACGAGGCCTTCGAGAAGGCCAAGAAGCTCCAGTAAGGACGCACCATGGCCACCATCCACGTCGATGTCGTCTCCGCCGAGGAGAGCATCTTCTCGGGCGAGGCGAAGTTCGTCGCGCTGCCGGGTGAATCCGGCGAGCTCGGCATCCTGCCGCGCCACACGCCGCTGATCACCCGCATCAAGCCGGGTGCGGTGCGCATCGAGCGGGCCGACAACGGCGAGGAGGAATTCGTCTTCGTCGCCGGCGGCATCCTCGAGGTGCAGCCCAACGTCGTGACCGTGCTGGCGGACACCGCCATCCGCGGCCACGACCTGGACGAGGCCAAGGCCGCCGAGGCCAAGAAGCTCGCCGAGGAGGCGATGCGCAACGCCAAGAGCGACATCGACCTGGCCAAGGCCCAGAGCGAGTTCGCCGCGATGGCGGCCCAGCTGGCGGCGATCGCCAAGCTGCGCAAGAAGTGACCAGCGCGGAGGCACTCAGCCTCTGCGCACCCCGAAGGCCCAGGCGATCGCCGAGAAGGTGACGAACGCCAGGGCGGTCGAGGCCATGATGATGCGCGTGATGCGGCCGTTGTCGGCCCCGTAGCGCTCGGCCAGGATGGCCACGTTGCTCGCACTGGGCAGCGCCGCGTTGAGCACCAGCACCAGCAGCGCGAAGGACGACACCTCCGCGCCCGCCGCGTTGGCGAGCACGCCACCGGCCAGCATCAGCAGCGGGTGGATCAGCAGCTTGACCAGCGCCACCGGCAGGTAGTCGCGCAGCGGCGTGCGGCTGTGGGCGTGCTGCTGGGCGCGCCACAGCACGGCGCCGATCGTGAACAGCGCCACCGGCGTGGCCGCATCGCCGAGCATGCGCACGATGTCCTTCACGGCCTGCGGCTGCGGCAGCCCGGTCGCGGCCACCAGCGCGCCCAGTGCGATGGCCCAGGGCAGCGGGTTGGAGAACGCACCGCGCATCGCCCGTGCGATGCTCGGCAGCAGCGCCTCGCGCGTGGCGGTCTCGCTGGCCGGCCGCAGCTGGGCCAGCGCCAGGCACAGCGAACTGGTGACCACCAGGTCGATCAGGATGCAGCCGATCAACGGGCCGGCCACGCGCTCGCCGAGCAGCCCGATCAGCAGCGGGAAGCCCATGAAGCCCGAGTTCGGGAAGGCCGCGACGAGCGCGCCGAAGGCGGCGTCCTTCATCGTCACGCCGGGGCCGTCGGGCCGCTGACGCAAGGTCAGCGCGATCGTGAACAGCACCATCAGGAGCGCGCCGCCGAGGTAGATCGCGATCAGCACCGGGTCCAGCAGCTGCGCCAGCGGCATGCTCGAACCGAAGCGGAACAGCATGCACGGCAGCGCGAAGAACAGGACGAATCCGTTCAGCCCGGGAATGGCCGATTCGGGGAGCATCCCGCGCTGAACGGCGACGTATCCCAGCAGGACCAGCGCGAAGAACGGAAAGGTGACAGCCAGGATCGCCTGCATGCCACCAGTATCGCAGCGCCCGGCACGCGGCGCGGCGCGGGCCTCAGCCTACCAGGGCCTCGTCCAGCCGGCGCAGGCGCTCGCGTGCGGTGCGTTCGCCGAGCTGGTGGGCGATCGCATCGAACAGCTGCGCGCGCAGGTGCTGGATGTCGCGCCGGTCGCGCGCATGCAGCAGGGTCACGCCGATCACGTGGCGCTGCGCGGCCGGCAGGTCGGCCACCAGTTCATGGCACAGGGAGCGCAGCCGTTCGAGATCGTCGACGCCGGCGGAACTCTGGAAATCGAGGCCCGGGCGGGCGAGCCGCAGGGCCTGGTCGAGGGTGCGCTTCCAGCGCGGGACAGACGGCGTGGGCATGGAGCGATGGATCATCAACATGTCGTGTGCCTCTCGTCGCATGTGTCGTGCACATGCTCGGGCTTGTGGGTCCGGACGACAGTGTGCGACGTGGGCTGCGCGCGCCAAAGCGCTTGGGCCAACGGAATCGGCACCAGGACCAAACATGACACTGTGATGGCCGTGCGTGTCGGCGCGGGCGCCACGCCCGCGTGAAATCTGCACAGCGCCCCGCCGCTATCATGGCCCGCCCCGCAGCCCGCCCCGACGCCCGCGCCCCGTGTCCGACAGCCCCGCATCGCTCAACCCGGCCCAGCTCGAGGCGGTGCACCACCTGAAGGGGCCCTGCCTGGTGCTGGCCGGCGCCGGCTCGGGCAAGACGCGCGTCATCACGCACAAGATCGCGCGGCTGCTGCAGGCCGGCCACGAGCCGGCGCGCATCGCGGCCATCACCTTCACCAACAAGGCCGCGGCCGAGATGCGCGAACGGGCCCGCGCGCTGGTCGGCCCGCGCGCGAGCAAGCCGCTGGTGATCAGCACCTTCCACTCGCTGGGCGTGCGCCTGCTGCGCGAGGAGGGCGCGCGGCTCGGCCTGAAGGAGCAGTTCAGCATCCTCGACAGCGACGACGTGCTCGCCACGCTGAAGGATGCCGGCGGCAGCAACGACAACACGCTCGCGCGCCGCTGGCAATGGACCATCAGCCTGTGGAAGAACGCCGGGCTCGCGAGCGGCCAGGTCGAGCCCGCGAACGACGACGAACGCGTCGCGCAGCGCGTGATGCAGCGCTACGAGGAGCGCCTGGCGGCCTACCAGGCGGTCGACTTCGACGACCTGATCCTGCTGCCGAAGAAGCTGCTCGAGCGCGACGCCGAGGCGCGCGCCAAGTGGCAGGACCGGCTGCGCTACCTGCTGGTCGACGAGTACCAGGACACCAACGCGATCCAGTACGAGCTGCTCAAGCTGCTGGCCGGAGAGGCGGCGAACTTCACCGCGGTGGGCGACGACGACCAGAGCATCTACGGCTGGCGCGGCGCGACGATCGACAACCTGCGCCGCCTGCCGAGCGACTACCCGGCGCTGAAGGTCATCCCGCTGGAGCAGAACTACCGCTCCACCGGCAGCATCCTGCGCGCCGCCAACGCGGTGATCGCGCACAACCCGAAGCTGTTCGAGAAGAAGCTCTGGAGCGCCTACGGCGACGGCGAGCCGGTGCGCGTGCTCGAGTGCGACGGCGAGGAGCACGAGGCCGAGCGCGCCGTGGCGATGATCCAGTCGCGCCGTGGCCAGGGCGGCAACGTGGCGTTCAGGGACTTCGCGGTGCTCTACCGCGCCAACCACCAGGCCAGGGTGTTCGAGAAGGCGCTGCGCAAGGCGAACATCCCCTACAAGGTGTCGGGCGGCCAGAGTTTCTTCGATCGCGCCGAGATCAAGGACCTGTGCGCCTGGCTGCGCCTGCTGGTCAACCACGACGACGATCCCGCCTTCCTGCGCGCCGTCACCACGCCCAAGCGCGGCATCGGCCACCAGACGCTGGCGAGCCTGGGCGAGTTCGCGTCGAAGTGGAAGACGAGCCTGTACGAGGCGCTGTTCGCCGAGAGCCTGGGCACCGCGATCAACAACCGCGCGATCGGCTCGCTGCACGAGTTCGGCCGCTTCGTGAACGACCTCGAGTACCGCGCCCGCCACACCGAGGGCGCCGAGGACGCCAAGGCGCTGCTGCTGGGCTGGCTCAAGGACATCGGCTACGAGCAGCACCTGCTCGAGGGCGAGGACAGCGAGAAGCTCGCCGCCGCGCGCTGGGGCAACGTGCTCGACTTCGTCGACTGGATCGCCAGGCGCTGCGGCGGCGAGATCGAGAACGACGGCGGCCTGACGGTCGAGAGCGAGAAGAAGAGCGTGCTCGAGGTGGCCCAGACCATTTCGGTGATCATCAGCCTGGCCGAGCGCGGCGACGAGCAGGACGTGGTCACGCTCTCGACCTTGCACGCCGCCAAGGGCCTGGAGTGGCCGCACGTGCTGCTGTCAGGCGTCAACGAGGGCCTGCTGCCCTTCCGCAGCGAGGACGAGGAGATGACGCCGCAGCGCCTGGAGGAGGAGCGGCGCCTGATGTACGTGGGCATCACGCGTGCGCGCGAGACGCTCTGCGTCAGCACGCTGCGGCGCCGCAAGCGCGGGCGCGACACGGTGCAAGGCGTCCCCAGCCGCTTCATCGCCGAGATGAAGCTGCACGAGGTGCAGCAGAAGGAAGACCCGCGCGCCAAGCTGAAGGCACTGCGCGAGGCGGCAGCCGCCCGCGCGGCGCAGGCCGCGCCTACATCCCCTTGAACAATCCCGCGAAGCTGCGCGAGACCTCGAGCTTCTGCGGGTGACCCTTCACGCTGACGATCTGCCGGCCGCGCAGGTCGCGCGTGACGCCGCCGATCGCCTTCACGTTGACCAGCGTCGAGCGGTGGATCTGCCAGAACAGTTCGGCGTCGAGCTCCTCCACCAGCTCCTTGATCGGCTTGCGGATCAGCGCCTCCACCGTCGCAGTCTGCACACGCGTGTACTTCTCGTCGGAGATGAAGAACAGCACCTCCTCGACCGGGATCATCTGGATCGCCGGGCCGACGCTGGCCTGGATCCACTTCAGCCGCGCCGGCGCCGCGGCGGGGCCCTGCGCGGCCAGCTGCTGCAGCAGCCGCTGCAAGTTCGGCGCCGGCGGCGCTTCCGGGCCGGCGTGCGCGGCAAGGCGGCGCTTCAGCCGCGCCACCGTCTGCGCCAGGCGCTCGCGTTCGGCCGGCTTGAGCACGTAGTCGGCCGCGCCCTGCTCGAAGGCCTGCACCGCGTACTCGTCGTAGGCGGTGATGAAGACGATCTCGCAGCCCGGCCAGCCCTGTGCCTCGTCGTCCACCGGCAGCTGCAGGATGTCGCGCGCGGCTTCGAGCCCCGTGCGACCGGGCATGCGGATGTCGAGGAACACGACGTCCGGTCGGTGCTGCTCGACCAGCTGCAGCGCCTCCAGGCCGTTCTTCGCCTCGGCCACGATCTCGAGTTCCGGCCAGGTCTCGGCCAGGCGCGCGCGCAGCTGCTCGCGCATCAGGCGTTCGTCGTCGGCGATCACGGCAGTGGTCATGAGGGAGGGACCTCGTTGGTGTGCGCCACATAGGGTACCGTGATCGTCACGCGCGTGCCGCAGGGCTGGTTCGCCGTCACCGTCAGCGCGGCCTTGCCACCGTACAGCAGCGCGAGGCGCTCGCGGATGTTGGTCAGCCCGATGCCGGTGCCGGCAGTCGCCGCCTGGCCGAAGCCGACGCCGGTGTCGGCCACCGTGACGGCCAGCTTGCCGTGCACGATCTCGGCCTTCACCGCCAGCGTGCCACCCTCGGGCTTGGGCTCGAGGCCGTGCTTGATCGCGTTCTCGACCAGGCTCTGGATCATCATCGGCGGGAACTCGGCCGAGCGCAGGCCCTCGGGCACGTCGATCGAGGTGGCGAGCCGGTCCTCCATGCGCACCTTCAGGATCTCCAGGTAGGGTGCGATCACCGCCATCTCGCGGCCGAGCTCGCGCACGCCGTTGCTCGCCGTCTCGCGCATGCTCGGCATGCTGGCGCGCAGCAGCGCGATCAGGTTCTTCTGCATCGCCGAGGCGCGCGGCGGGTCGGTCTCGATCAGGTGGTCGATCGAGGCCAGGGTGTTGAACAGGAAATGCGGCTCGACCTGCGCCTGCATCGCGGCCATGCGGGCCTCGACCACCTGGCGCTTGAGCTGCTCGGCCTCGGCCGTCTCGGTGGCCTGGGCGGCCTTCACCTCGGCCTGCATCCGGCCCTTGTAGGTGACCTTCAGGACCGCCGACATGAGGATCCACAGGAAGGCGAGTTCGGGCAGCGACTCGCCGAAGGTCGGGCGTGGCGGCGCGCGGCGCGGCGTGATCACGGTGGTGTCGCCCTCCTCGCGCATCTCGATGGCCGTCTCGCGCGCGTCCTCGATGGCGGCCTTGATGTCCTCGCGCGCCGCCTCGATGGCCTCGCGCACCTCCTGGGTGTCCGCGCCGGGCGGCACCTTGATCTGGATGCCGTCCGGGCCGATCTCCAGGCCGGCCGACGAAGCCGCGGCACCCGGTGCGGCGGGCTGGATGCGCACCCCGCTCTTGTCGATCGAGATCTCCACGCCGCCGTGCGCCGCGCTCGCGCTGCGCTGCGGGCGCGTCGCGCCGGCGGCCGGGGGAGCGGGCGGCGGCGGCACCACGACGACCGGCTCGGCGCGCATCCAGCCCGGCACCGGCCAGCTGAAGGGCGGGAAGTTCTGGGCGATCCCGCTGCCGACCAGCAGCAGCAGCGCCAGCAGCACGAACTGCCACCAGCTGATGCCCACCAGCCAGCTGCCGTAGGCGTGGAAGGCGCGCAGCCAGGTGGGCTGTCGGCCCGCCGGGGGCGCAGCGGGGGGCAGTGGCGGGGCAGGCGGGACGCTGGACATGGGCGCGACTGTACGGGCCCCACCGTGCCGCGGCGAGCAGGCTGCGACGCGCTGACCGGCGCGCCGGACAGGCTGCGCCGGCGCGCGACGAAGCGGCGCTACACGAAGCCGAGCGTGCGCGCGCTGCCGAAGTTGCGCAGGTTCGGCAGCACGCTGTCGAGCTGCGCGTCGCTGGCGCCGAACCAGGCGAGCAGGGTCGCCGCGTACTGGTCCACCGCCGTGGTCGGAATCCAGCGGCCCTGGCGCTCCCAGCTCTCGACGCCCACGTCGTCCGGCCCGCCGAGCGCGAGCGCCGGGTAGGTGCCGTAGGTCTGGCCGCCGCGCACCGCGCCGCCGAGCACCAGGTGGTGGTTGCCCCAGGCGTGGTCGGTGCCGTTGCTGTTGTTGGGTGCGAAGGTGCGGCCGAAGTCGCTCTGGGTGAACAGGGTCACCGCGTCGGACAGGCCGAGCGCCTTCATCGCGTTGTGGAAGGCCGCCAGCGAGTCGCCCACCGACTTCAGCAGCGCGGCATGCGTGCCTTCCAGCACGCTGGCGCCGATCTGGTTGCCGTGGGTGTCGAAGCCGCCGAGCTGGGCGAAGAAGATCTGCCGGTTGCCCTGCACCGTGGCATTGCCGTGGATCAGCTTGGCCACCTGGTAGAGCTGGCGCGCCAGGCCGGGCACGACGTTGCCGTTGGAGATCAGCGCGGCGAACGCCGTGTCGATCGCCGCCACCGAGCCGGCCTGGCCGGGCAGCACCTTGACCAGGGCGCCGAGCCGCTCGGAGACGGCGAAGGCGTCGCGCTGCATCGTGGCGTAGGCCTCGGCGATGTCGTTGTCCTGCGCCTGCTGGTAGATCGCGCGCAGCGCGGTGGCGCGCGCGACGATCGGGGCGTAGTTCAGCCGCCAGGCGTCGGTGCCGAGTTCGTAGGCGCCGAAGGTCGAGCCCGGGCCCGGCAGCACCAGCGGCGCGCTGCGCGTGGACAGGCCGAAGCGCCCGTTGCCGCCCACCGAGATCACCGGGTTGACGGTGGCCAGCGCCTCGGCCGCGCGCCCGCCCCAGCCGGTGCGCGTCAGTGCGTCGGTGCTGCCGGTCTCCCACAGGATCTGCTGGTCGCTGTGCGAGAACAGGCTGTCGGGGATGTCTTCCGAGCTCTGCGCGGCGTTGCGGTACTGGTCCTT
Source organism: Piscinibacter defluvii (assembly GCF_004011805.1). Taxonomy (GTDB): domain Bacteria; phylum Pseudomonadota; class Gammaproteobacteria; order Burkholderiales; family Burkholderiaceae_C; genus Piscinibacter; species Piscinibacter defluvii. The sequence goes on along the minus strand of NZ_RCHJ01000006.1, from coordinate 360,931 downwards.
CGTGAGCGGGCGGAACAGCGGGCCGACGTTGAACACCGGTGCCAGGCGGCCCTCGGCCCAGGCCGGTGCCAGCGCGGCGAGCGAGGGGTGCAGGCCGTAGCCGCTCGTGCCCAGGCCGACCAGGCTGCCCTGCGGCAGCGCGAGCGCGCCGCGCACCGCGGCGTACTCGCCCCAGCGCGTGGTGTCGGTCGGCACGATGGTGTTCAGGCCGTCGTTGCCGCCGTACAGGAACACGCACACCAGGGCCTTGTAGTCGGCCGCGCGCGCCGGGCGCGACGGGGCGAGCAGGTTGGCGAGCGTGCCGGCACCGAGCGTGGCACCGGCCAGGCCGGCGAGCTTGAGCCAATGGCGTCGTTGCATGGCGTTGCCCTCGATCGTGGGTTTCATCGCTGCACCTGGAAGGCAGGGGTGGCGAACACCAGGTAGACCGCCTGGCGCACGCGCTCGGTGCGCCAGGTGGCGCCGTTGTTGGCCTGCGTGAAGGCCTGCACCGCGGTGACGATCGCGTTGCGCGTGCCGGCCGGCAGCGCGGCGCCGGTGGCCAGCACCGAGAGCCGGTCGACCAGCTTGCCGGGGTCGTCGGCGTCGGCCTCGAAGGGCTGGGTGTTGATCGAGGTGCCGAAGGCGCCGGGCACGCCCGCCGTGGCCGTCGAGCCGCCCCACCACAGCAGGTAGGTCAGGAAGTTCAGCCGCTCGAGCGCCGAGTTGGCGTTGTGGATGCCGAAGCTCGGGCCCACCAGCGTGCTGCCCGGGATCGGGTAGTCGGGCGGGTAGAAGTTGAACACCGAGGGCGGCCGGAACACATGCTGGCGCAGCGTTTCGCCCCACCACCAGGCGAGCGCCTCGCCGTCGCTGCGGCCGTTCAGCGCGCGCAGCACGGCGGTGAAGGTCAGCACCGGCTCGCGCAGCTTGCCGGCGCGGCGTGCCGGCGTGTCGCCGCGTGCCTCGGCGTCCAGCAGCACCGCGGCCACGGTGGCGGCCAGGTCGCCGCGCTGGCCGCTGCCGAAGAGCTGGCCGCCGCTCGTGTAGCGGCCGGCGTTGAACACCGCCGCCACGCGCTGCACGTAGGCCGGGCTCGGGTTGCTCGACACCAGGTGCTGGATCAGCTGCTTGCCGACGAACGGGCCGATGTTGGGGTGCTGCATCAGGCTGTCGAGCACCTTCTCGAGCGCCTGCGGCGCCGTGTTGTTGGCCGGCACCGAGACGCCCGCCAGCAGCGTGCGCGCGGCGCTGTCGTGGTAGGCCGCCGCGGGCACCATGTCGCCGCCGTAGTACTGGCAGTTGGTGCCGCTGGGCCAGCAGCCCCAGGAGGTGGCGCCGCCGGCCGGATAGGTCCAGCCGGTCAGCGCATAGGCATAGGCGCGCACCGTGTCGTTGTTGTAGGTCGGCGCGCAGCGGCCGCCCTGCAGGCTGCCGTCGGCATTGAGCAGGCAGGTGCCGAGCGAGAACAGCTGCAGCAGCTCGCGCGCGAAGTTCTCGTTCGGCGCCGCCTTGTCGTTGTTGGCGTTGTTCAGGAAGTCGCCCATCACCGGCGACAGCGCCACCTTCTTCAGCACCTGGCGGTAGTTGCCGAACGCGTTGTCGAGGAAGGCGTTGTGGTAGTTGCGCAGGCCGTAGGTGCCCTCGACCTCGAGGTTGTTGACGACCAGGATCTGCTGCAGCGCGAAGGCCACGCGCTGGCGCAGCTGGTCGGCGTTCTGCGTGGCGTTGCGGTAGAAGTCCCACACCAGCGGCTGGCTCGAGTACCAGTCGCGCCAGCAGTTCGCGCCGGCGTAGGCCGGCAGGTCGCAGAAGCCGGTGGCCTGGGTGTTCTTGTGGATCGCATCGCCGTTGCCCAGCGTGTAGCGCGAGGCGGACAGGTTCATCTGACCGGCGATCCAGGGCGCGGCCCCCTGGGCGCGGATCTCGGCGATCAGCGGCTCGGTGGCCCCGAAGCTGGCCTGGTCCGCGAGGCGGTAGGCGTCGCGCACGCTCAGCGGGCCGGGCGCGGGGGCCGGCGCAGGAGCCGGGGCAGGTGCGGGCGCAGGTGCGGGCGCAGGAGCCGGTGCAGGCGCCGGCGCAGGCGCAGGCGCAGGCGCAGGCGCAGGCGCAGGCGCAGGTGCGGGTGCGGGTGCGGGTGCGGGTGCGGGTGCGGGTGCGGGTGCGGGTGCGGGTGCGGGTGCGGGTGCCGGCGCGGGTGCGGGCGCAGGTGCCGGGGGCCCGCCGGTGGGTGGCGAGGACGACTCTCCGCCGCCGCAGGCGGCGAGCAAGGTCGCCGAGCCGGCGGCCGCAAACAGCATCCGCAACGACATCGGGACGGGGTGGTTCTTCTGCCGCATGACTGCCTCCCTGTGCGGCGCCGTGCGCCGCAGCGGCACGAACGATGCCCGAGCGGCGTCACCCCGCGTGTCGAACTGTGTCGCCGCCGGCTGCGCGGCCCGGGCCGCGCAGCATCTGGTCACGGCTTGCCGGGGCGCCGGGCCGCGGTGGCGGCGGCGTGCGGGCGCAGCGCGTTCGGGAAGTACAGTGCCGTCAGGCTCGCGGTGTGCACCGGCACGAAGGCCTCGCGCTGCGGCACCGCATCGCCGTAGCGGCGCCAGTCGCGCAGCCAGAACACCTCGTCGCAGCTGTCGAGCAGGCCGAGCGTCTCGCGGTCGCCGACCAGGATGCCCTGCACGCGCAGGCCGAGCGTGCGGCGCGCGTCGTCCAGCGCGGCCAGCGTGGCCGGGGTGCAGCCGAACTCGCCGTCGCTGACGATCAGCAGGTCGGCGCTGCGCCAGCGTGCCTCGTGCACCCGCGCGACGGCACGCTCGATCGGCGCCTGCACGTCGGTGCCGCCGTCGAACGACTGCCCGAGCAGTTCGAACAGCGCGTCGAGCCCGGCCGCCGGGTCGCGCTCGTCGCGCAGCTCGCGCTCGACCAGCTCGCCCGGTCCGCCGAAGGCGATCAGCAGGCAGCCGCGCCGCTCGCGCTGCGCCACGCGCAAGGCCTGCAGCACCGCCGCCTTGGCGATGTTCTCCGGCGCGCCGCGCATCGAGCCCGAGGTGTCGACCGCCAGGATCATCGGGCCGCGCTGCAGCGGCTGCGCCTCGTCGCGCGCGGCGGCCGGCGTGCGCCCCGACGGGTCCGGCACCCGCTCCACCAGCAGCGCCTCGCTCTCGTAGGTGAGCAGCCGGCTCTCGGCCAGGCGCGCGCGCCACAGCTTGTGCAGCACCGGGTGACGGATCTGCATCGCCTCGCTGCCGAGCATGCGCTCGAGCCGGCCCGAGTGGCGGATGCCGCGCAGCTCGCCCGGCGCGTCGGGCAGCCGGGTCACGCGTTCGGCCAGCGGCACGCGCGGCGCCGCCGGGCTGGCGTGCGGCGCCTCGGCCGGCGGGGCGTCGGGCGCGTGTTCGCTGCGCCCGAGCCGCTCGATCAGCGCGGCCAGCGGCTGCAGGTGCTCGAGCAGCGCCGCCAGCCGGCGCGCCTCCTGCCACTCGCGGGCGGCGAGCCGGCCGCGCAGCTCGTCCCAGCGCAGCGTGGCCAGGTCGCCCAGGTCGCGCAGCAGCGCGAGCTGCTCCTCCCAGCCGCTGGTCTGCACCTGCCACTCGGCGTGGAACTCGCCGGCCGCGCGCGCGATGGCCTCGGCGCGCGAGAGCGCCGGCTGGTGGTCGACGATGCGGTCGAGGTGCCACAGCAGCGTGCGCAGCACCTGCTCGGCCAGTGCCGGCACACCGCGCGCCAGCGCGGGCAGGCCGAGCGCGCCGATGCATGCGCGCAGCGGCGCGAGCGCCTCGGGGTCGGCGAAGTCGAGCGCCGCCGCGGGCAGCTCGCCGCGCTCGAGCGCCTCGGCCCAGGGGCGCAGCTGCGCCAGCCGGGCCTCGCTGCGGCCTGCCGAGCAGACCAGCGCCGGCAGCCACAGCGTGCGCGGCAGCGCCTCGAGCCGGTCGTACGGCGCGTCGAGGTTCATGCCCCCAGCGCGACCGGCTCGGGCACCGTGGCCGGCAGCTGCTCATCCTGCGGCAGCGCCGCGAAGCCGGCGCGCACCGCGGCCAGGCGATCGAGCAGCGCCTCGAGCGTGGCCAGCGTGGCCTGTCGGTTGGCGCGCAGCTGCTGTGCCAGCTCGGGCGGCAGCCACAGGCGCTTCGCCAGCGCGGCCTCGAGCGCGGCGAGCGCTGCGCGCAGCCCGGGCAGCGGCGCGCCGGCACGCCCGATGAGTTCGTCGAGCTGCGCGAGCCGGGCCGCGATATGCACCGGGCTCCAGCGCCGCCGCAGCTGCTGCTCCAGCGTGGCCGAGACGATGCGCAGCAGCCCGCCCTCGGCGCTGCCGCCGACGGCGCGCGCCAGCGCGAGCTTGCCGGCCGCATCGTCGCCGTCGTCGGCCGGGAGCGTGGCCTCCAGCTCGAGCTGCTTCTCGAAGGCCTCGACGGCGCGCGTGAGCCAGGGCGCGTCCTGCGGCTCGGCCTGCGCCGGTTCGCGCACGAACCAGTCCTGCAGCGCAGGCACCTGCGCCGGCTGCGCCGCGATCACGTAGGGCACCAGCCACAGGTCCAGCGGCTCGACCTGCGTGCGGCCCTCCAGGAAGGCGGCGCTGCGCAGCAGCCCGACCAGCTGGCGCCAGCGCCGGTCCGACACGACGATGCCCTGGGCGGCCGCGGCCCGGCGCAGCGCGTGCAGCGCCTCGATGCTGTCCGGGCCCAGCACCACCGCCTCGCGCGCGGCCAGCCAGCCGCGCAGCTCCTGCGGCGAGACCGGCTCGACGGCCGGCGGTGCGGCCGGCGCGAGCGTCAGCAGCGCGCCGAAGCTCGCCTCGCCGACCCCCGAGACCGGCACACGCACCAGGAAGCGGTCGAAGAAGGCGAGCAGCGCCTCCTCGCCCGGCACCTCGTTGCTCGCGCCGACCACGCTGACCAGCGGGGTGCGCTCGCGTGTCGGGCCGTTGTCGAACTCGCGTTCGTTGAGCAGCGTCAGCAGGGCATTGAGGATCGCCGAGTTGGCCTTGAACACCTCGTCGAGGAAGGCGATGCCGGCGCGCGGCAGGTAGCCGTCGACCAGGCGCTCGTAGCGGTCGTCCTCCAGCGCCTTCAGCGACAGCGGGCCGAACAGTTCCTCGGGCGTGGTGAAGCGCGTGAGCAGCCGCTCGAAGAACGGGCTGCCCGCGAAGCAGCGGTGCAGGCGCCGCGCCAGCTCGCTCTTGGCGGTGCCCGGCGGGCCGATCAGCAGCACATGCTCGCCGGCCAGCGCCGCCAGCAGCACCAGCCGCGCCGCGGCGCTGCGTTCCAGCAGGCCGGCTTCGAGGCCGGCGATCAGCGCCGCGACCCGGGCGCGCGAGGGAGCGTTCATGGGCCCATTCTCGCGCGCCGTCCTTCTCAGCCGCTTACTTGTAGAGCACCTGCGGCAGCCACATCCCGATCTCCGGGAAGATGTAGAGCAGGAAGATCGCCAGCACCTGGATGCCCATGAAGGGCAGCATGCCGGCGAAGATCTGGTTCAGCGTCACGTGCGGCGGGCTCACGCCCTTGAGGTAGAACGCCGCCATCGCCACCGGCGGGCTGAGGAAGGCGGTCTGCAGGTTCAGCGCGACGAGCAGGCCGAAGAACAGCGGGTCGACGCCGAAGTTGTCCAGCAGCGGGATGAAGATCGGCATGAAGATGACGATGATCTCCGTCCACTCCAGCGGCCAGCCGAGGATGAAGATGATCACCTGGCTGAGCACGAGGAACTGGGTCTTCGTGAGGTTCATCGACATGACCCAGCGCTCGACCAGCTCCTGCCCGCCCAGCAGCGCGAAGGCGGCCGAGAAGATCGCACTGCCGACGAACAGCCAGCACACCATCGCGCTGGTCTTGGCGGTGAGGAACACCGATTCCTTGACCATCTGCAGGTTCAGCTGCCGGTAGGCCGCGGCGAGCACGAAGCCGCCGAACGCACCGACCGCCGCCGCCTCGGTCGGCGTGGCCAGGCCGAAGACGATCGAGCCGAGCACCGCCAGGATCAGGATGACGAGCGGGAAGAAGCTCGCCAGCAGCATCTTGAACACCTCGAGGCGCTGGAAGCTGAGCAGCGCGTACAGGCCGACCAGCGCAGCCAGGCCGACGCCGAAGCCGATCCAGAAGCCGCGGCTGGCCGGCTTGCGCTCGGCCGCCGGGGCCGCCTCGCTGGCGCCGGCCGCACCGGGCTCCTTCAGCCCGCCGGCGCCCGGTGGCTCCTGCACCGCGCCGGTGGCACCCGGCGGCTCGCTCAGCCCGCTGGACGCGCCTGGCGGCTCCTTCAGCCCGCCGGCCCCGGGCGGCTCCTGCACCCCACCCGCGCCCGGCGGCTCCTGCAGGCCGCCGGCCCCGGGCGGCTCCTGCAGGCCGCCGGTGCTCGGCGGCTCCTGGACCCCGCCGCCGGGCTCGGCCAGCGCGCCGCTCTGCCTGGCGGCCACCGCCTCGCTCGGGCTGGTCGCGGCGACATAGGACAGCGCCGCCACCGCCGCGAACACCAGCGCCGGCAGCAGCGCGATGCCGAGCTGGCGCAGGATGTAGCCGGCCGGCACGCCGGCGTTGCGCGAGCCCTTCAGTGCCAGCAGCAAGGCCGGCAGCGCGCGGTTGGACACCGTCTCCGAGATGCGCTGCGTCAGCGGCGGCAGCGGCACGAAGCGCGCCTCCTCCGACAGCGGCGGCGCCAGCGACGGCTTCAGCTTGGCCAGGATGATCACGTACAACACGTACAGGCCGGCCAGCATGATGCCGGGGAAGAACGCGCCGGCGTACAGCTGCACCACCGAGACGCCGGCGGTCGCGCCGTAGACGATCAGCAGCACCGAGGGCGGGATCAGGATGCCCAGGCAGCCACCGGCGGTGATCGCGCCGGCCGACAGCCGCACGTCGTAGCCGCCCTTGAGCATCTGCGGCAGCGCGAGCAGGCCCATCAGCGTGACCACCGCGCCGACGATGCCGGTGGCGGTGGCGAACACCGCGCAGGTGAAGAGCGTGGCCACCGCCAGCGAGCCCGGCACGCGCGCCAGCATCAGGTGCAGCGAGCGGAACAGCTTCTCGATCAGGTTCGCGCGCTCGACAAGGTAGCCCATGAACACGAACAGCGGGATCGAGATGAGCACGTCGTTGCTCATCACCTTGAAGGCCGACTGCACCATCAGGTCGAGCGTCTTGGTGGTGTCCTCCTCGTAGGCGATCCAGGTGAAGAGCATGCCCATGCCCATCAGCGTGAACGCGGTCGGGAAGCCCAGCATGATGGCCACCACCACCAGGGCCAGCATCATCAGGCCGATGTGGCCGTTGGTGATCTTGTCGGCCGACAGCAGCATCACCGCCGTGCCGGCGATGATCAGCCCCATGATGATGAAGCCGAACCAGAGTTCCTTGCGGATCTTCACGGCTTGCTCCCCGCTTCGTGGGTGACGTACTTGTCCAGCGCGGCGATGTCCTCGTCCTTGACGTGCACCATCTCCTTGAGCTTGTCGACGTCGACCTCCTCCACGTCCTGTTCGCGCGAGGGCCAGTCGCCGTCACGCAGGCAGGTCGCGCAGCGCACGATCTCGACGATGCCCTGCAGCAGCAGCATCGCGCCGGCGAACGGGATCACGAACTTGAACGGGTACAGCGGCAGCGGCGTGGCGGAGAAGGTCTTCTCGCGGATCGCGAGCGCCTCGTTCGCGTAGGTCCAGCCCGCGTAGGTGAGCGCGACGATGCCCGGCAGGAAGAACACGATGTACAGCAGCAGGTCGATCGTGGCCTGCGTGCGCGGCCGGAAGAAGCCGTACAGCACGTCGCCGCGCACATGGCCGTTCTTCGAGAGCGTGTAGGCGCCGGCCATCATGAACAGCGTGCCGTACAGCATGATCTGGACGTTCAGGTTCCAGTCGTGCGGCTCGTTGAGCACGTAGCGCGAGAACACCTCGTAGGTGATCAGGAAGGTGAGCGCCACGATCAGCCAGGCGAAGGCCTGGCCGATCCAGGTGGACAGGCGGTCGACCGCCAGCAGGAGTTTCTGCATACGCTTTCCCCGGGCCGTTCAAACGAAGAGGCCACCGGCCGCATTGTCGACCGGTGGCCCCGTGTTGGAGCGACGCCTCCTACTTCTTGCCGAAGTAGTGGTTGTAGGCCATCTTGAAGTCGACCATGTAGTCGTTCTGCCACGAGCCGGCGCGCTGCGCGAAGGCGCGCTGGCTGTCCAGCACCTTCTTGAACAGCGCGTTCTCGCCGCCCTTCTTCTCCATGATCTTGTCCCAGGCGGCGAGCTGGGCGCGCAGCACGGCGTCGGGCGTCTTGTAGAAGTTGACACCGGCCTTCTTCAGCTCGATGTAGTCCTGCGAGTTGCGCTGGATCGCCTTCCAGCTCATGTCGGCGCTGGCGGCCTGCACGGCGTAGTCGATCATCGCCTTGAGCTCGGCGGGCAGCGCGTCGTACTTGCCCTTGTTGAACAGGATCTCGAACTGCTCGCCGCTCTGGTGGAAGCTCTGCAGCATGCAGTTCTTCACCACGTCGGGGAAGCCGAGCAGGCGGTCGCTGGAGGCGTTGTTGAACTCGGCGCCGTCGATCAGGCCGCGGTCCAGCGCCGGCACGATCTCGCCGCCGGGCAGCGGGTTCACCGCCGCGCCCATGTCGGTGTACATGTCCACCGCCAGGCCGACGGTGCGGAACTTGGTGCCCTTCACGTCCTCGACGCGGGCGATCGGCTTCTTGAACCAGCCGAAGGGCTGGGTCGGCATCGGGCCGTACAGGAAGGACACCACGTCGACGTTGATCGACTTGTAGATCTCGTCCAGCAGCGCCTTGCCGCCGCCGTAGTAGTGCCACGCCAGCAGCATGTTCGGGTCCATGCCGAAGGCGGGGCCGGAACCCCACAGCGCCAGCGCCGAGTTCTTGCCGTAGTGGTAGGCCACCACGCCGTGGCCGCCGTCCAGCGTGCCCTTGGCCACGCCCTCGAGCAGCTGGAACGCCGGCACCACCGCGCCGGCGGGCAGCACCTCGATCTTCAGCCGGCCGCCGGCCATGTCGTTGACCTTCTTCGCGAAGTCGAGCGCGTACTCGTGGAAGATGTCCTTGGTCGGCCAGGTGCTCTGGAAGCGCAACGAAGTGGTCTGCGCCTGCGAGACCATCGGCGCGGCCAGCGCACCGCCGACGGCGGCGGTCTTGAGGAAGCGGCGGCGCGGGGCGGGCGTCGGGGTCTTCTTGCTCATGAGGCGTGTCTCCTGATGTCGGTGGATGGGGCCCGGCGGTGAGGCGCCAAGCCGAGCGCGAAAGACTATCGAATCAGGAACGCCGATTCACAAGTGGAGCTTTCCCCGGGGAACTTGTCGGACGATGCGACAAGTTGTCGGACCGCGGGTTTCCCCGCGGGCCGATGTGCACGGCGGATCAGGGTTCGCGCAGCGCCTCGACCTGCACCTGCAGGCGAACGCGGTCGGCCACCAGCGGCAGGCCGAAGGTCATGCCGAAGTCGCTGCGGCGCAGCTCGGCCTCGAAGTCGCCGCCGCAGCGCTCGCGGCCGGCCTCGGGGTCGGCGCGGCAGCCGAAGCGCAGCGCACGCAGCGCCACCACGCGCGCCTGCCCGCGCAGCGTGAGTTCGCCGCGCACCTCGCGCAGCGTGCCGCCGTCGAACACGAAGCGTTCGGCGACGAAATAGGCCTCCGGGTATGCGGCCGCGTCGAACAGGTCCGCCTCGCGCAGCCGCCGGTCGAGCGGCGGCCAGCCGGTCGACAGGCTGGCCAGCGGGATCGCCAGGCCGACCCGTCCGCGGCCGGCCGCGGCGTCCAGCGTCGCGCTGCCGACCAGCGGGCCCAGGCGACCGCGCAGCGACGAGGTGCCGAAGTGCAGCACCTCGAACTGGACGAAGCTGTGCGACGGGTCGAGCCGGTAGTCGGCCGCGACGGCGGCCGTCGCGGCGCAGGCCAGCAGGCCCAGCGCGGCGGCGCGGATCATGGCCGGTCGCCGCCCGTGCCGCTCACTGCTTGATCGCCTCGATCTGGATCAGCAGGCGGATGTTGTCGGGGATGCCCGGCAGGCCGTAGCTCATGCCCCACTGGCTGCGCGCGATGGTGGTCTCGAAGTCGCCGCCGCAGACCTCGCGCTTGAACATCGGGTTGTTGTAGCAGTTGAAGTTGTTGGCCTTCAGCGTGACCGGCGCGCTCTTGCCCAGCATCGTGAGGGTGCCGCCGATCTCGCTGACCTTGTCGCCATTGAAGGCGAACTTGTCGGCCACGAACTTCGCGCTGCCGTGTTCGGCGGCGTTGAAGAAGTCCTTGCTCTTCAGGTGGGTGTCCAGCGGCGCCACGCCGGTGCTGATGGAGCCGATGTCGATGGTGATCTCGGCCTTGCCGTTCTTGGCGGCACGGTCGAACGTGACCGAACCTTCCTTGCGGTCGAAGCGGCCGCGGATGGTCGAGGTGCCGAAGTGCAGCGCCTCGAAGGTCACGAAGGTGTGCGAGGGATCCACGCTGTAGGTGGCGCTCTCGGCACGGGCGAGGCCGGCGGCGGCGAACAGGGCCAGGGCGATCAGGGAAGGCTTCGTCATGGTGCGGTCGGTGGGTTGGGGAAGGGTTAAGGCGGGGTGGGTCGGGAAGCGGTCAGAGCGCGGCGACGCCGGTCAGCGCGAGCTTGAAGCGCACCTGCACGTCGTTGGCGACCATCGAGGTGTCCTTCCAGTCGCCGTCGCCGATGCGGTAGTCGAGCCGCTTGATCGTGAAGGCGCCGGTGGCGGTGGTGGCGGCGCCGGACTGGGCCAGCGCGACGGGCACCACCACGTTCTGGCTCGCGCCCTTGATGGTCAGCGTGCCGGCCACCTCGAACTTGCCCGGGCCGGCGGGCTTGACCGCGGTGCTCTGGAAGCGGGCCTGAGGAAACTTCTTGGTGTCGAACCAGTCCGGCTTGACCACCTCGGCCTCGACCTCGGCCGAGCCGAGCGTCACGCTGGCCAGGTCGATCGTGAAGGCGATGCGCGCCGCCTCGGGCTTCTTGGGGTCGAACGCCACCTGGGCGTCGAACTTGCGGAACTGGCCGTCCACCGGCACACCCATCTGCTTGCTGGTGAAGGCGATCTCGCTGCCCGCCGGCTGCACCTGCTGCGCTGCGGCGCTGCCGCTCCAGGCGGCGACGGCGAGGGTCGAAACGATGACGATGTTCTTCATGGGGATGGTTTCCTCAGGCGCGCCGCGGGCGCATGCGCTCGAGCAGGCCGTCGCGGTCGACGAACTGGTGTTTCAGGGCGGCGGCGATGTGCACGAGCACGAGTGCGCCGAGCGAGAAGGCCAGCACCTTGTGCGCCAGCTTGAAGACCTCGGACAGCGGCTTGTCCACCGGCACGAAGTCCGGCAGCGGCAGCACGCCGAACAGCACCACGGGGAAGCCGGCCGAGGAGGTGTAGGCCCAGCCCGCCAGCGGCACGGCGAAGAACAGCAGGTAGAGCAGGCGGTGCGTCCAGTGGGCGGCGGCGGCCTGCCAGGCCGGCATCGGCGGGTCGGCCGGCGGGCGGTGGGTCAGGCGCCACAGCAGGCGCAGCGCCGACAACGCCAGGATCGTGACCCCGGCCCACTTGTGCCAGTTGTAAAGCTTGAGCCGCTGGGGCGACATCGGGAGGTCGGCCATGTAGACGCCGACGCAGAAGCTGCCGAGGATCGCCAGGCCCAGCAGCCAGTGCAGCAGGATGGCGGTGGTGGTGTAGCGCGGGGTGCTGGCCATGTTCGAGGACGTTCTTGGAACCGATGCCCGACGTACGGGCCGCCGCGGCGGACGGACGCACTGTAGGCGGCTGTCAACCGCAGCCGCTTCACCGCCGTTGATGCGTGCGTTCAAAAATCTTGCCAGCACGCGATTGCGTCGCCGCAACGCGAGGCAACATGTCGGCGTTAGAGTGCGCTGGCTCACTCCGAGGAGATGTCCATGATCCGTCCGCCGCTGTCCAAGTTCCGTACCGCCGGTGCTGCCGTGCTCGCCGTGCTGCTCGCCGCCTGCGGTGGCGGCGGCGACGGGCCGCTGCCGGCCCCGGAGATCACCGTCAACATCAACCTGCAGAACCAGCAGCAGGTGGCGCGGGCCAGCTTCGGGAGTTCGGTGTCGGGTGCCGTCGGCGGCTTCACCGGGGCGGGCTCGGGCGGCGCCGTCTCGCCGCTGGTGGTCAAGCGCGCGCAGTCGGCGGCGCTGGCCACGCGCAAGCGCATCGCCGAGGACGTGTCGGCCGAACTCTGCCCGGGCGGCGGCGCGGCCGACGCGACGGCCACCGACACCGCGCCCCCCGGCGAGAGCGTCGGCGACTCGGCCCAGGTCACCTTCATCAACTGCGACGACGGTGCCGGCACCGTGGCCAGCGGCGTGCTGCGGCTGACGATCAGCTCGCTCGGTTCGTCGAGCATCGGCTTCGCCATCTCGACCTCGAACTTCTCGGTGCGCGACACGGCCACCGGCTACACCGCGTCGCTGGACGGCAGCTTCGGCCTGTCGCTGCAGGTCAGCCCGGGCGTGATCACGTCGCGCCTGAGCGTTGCCAACGAACTGGTGCTGGATGCCAGCGTCGGCGCGATCAGCGACACCGTCTCGCTGCTGCGCGGCTACGCGACCGAGGCCACCTACACCGTGTCCGACGCGACGACCCGCGCCGTCGCCGCCGGCCCGGTGGACTCGGTGGCCTCCGGCGGCACCTTCGACCTGTCGACCCCGCAGGCGCTGGTTCAGACCGACAACGAGGCCTACCCGCACGCCGGCCAGATCCTGGCCGTGGGCAAGACCGGCAAGCTGCGCGCCACCGTGCTGTCCAACACCCAGGTGCGACTCGAGGTCGACGAGGACGGCAACGGCACCTACGAGCGCAACACCGTCGTCAACTGGACCGACCTGCTCTGATCCGGCGGGGCCCGATCAGGCCGCCTGCCGCGCGCCGGCGCCCTCGCGCCAGCGCGCCTGCAGCGCGGCCCACTTCGGCCGCGCTGCGGCGAGGTGGCGCGCCTTCACGTGGCCATAGCCGCGGACCTCTTCCGGGATGCGCGCGATCTCCACGGCCAGCGGCAGGTTCTCGGCGTTCAGCCCGGCCAGCAGTTCCTCGATGGTGCTGCGGTACTCGCCGATCAGTGCGCGCTCGGTGCGGCGCTCGTCGGTGCGGCCGAAGAGGTCCAGCGCGCCTCCGCGCAGGCCCTTGAACCTGGCGAGCACGCCGAAGGCCTTGAGCATCCACGGGCCGTAGGGCTGCTTGACCAGTTCGCCGCGCTCGTTGATCTTCGCGATCAGCGGCGGAGCCAGGTGGTAGTGCAGCTTGTAGTCGCCCTCGAACTGCGCGGCGACCTTGTCGAGGAAGTGCCGGTCGGTGTGCAGGCGGGCGACCTCGTACTCGTCCTTGTAGGCCATCAGCTTGAACAGGTAGCGCGCCACCGCCTCGCTGAGCCGGGTGCTCGACAGGGGCGCCTCGGCCGCGCGCACCTTCTCGACGAAGGCGCGGTACTGCGCCGCGTAGGCGCTGTCCTGGTAGCCGGTCAGGAACTCGACGCGCGTGGCGATCATGTCCTCCAGCGAGGGCCGCTTGACGAACTCGATCACCTGCGCCGGTTTGAGCAGCAACTGCACCGCCGCCAGGTCATGCGCCGCACGCCGGCCCCATTCGAAGGCTGCCTTGTTGTTCTCCACCTGCACGCCGTTCAGCTCGATGGCGCGCAGCAGCGCGGCCTTGGACAGCGGCACGCGCCCCTTCTGCCAGGCGTAACCCAGCATCAGCGGGTTGGTGTAGATCGAGTCGCCCAGCAGGCCGGTGGCCAGCGCGTCGGCGTCGAACGCGCCGAGCCCGTCCGGGCCGACCGCGGCCGCCACCGCCGCCTCGCAGTTGCCGCCCGGGAACTGCCAGTTCGGGTTGTGCACGAACGAGGCCGTCGGCGTGCCGTGGGTGTTCATGGCCACGAAGGTGCGGCCGGCGCGCATCACGGCCAGCGTGGCCTTGTTGGCGGCGACGATCGCATCGCAGCCGATCACGAGGTGCGCCTCGGCGGTGCCGACCTTGGTGGTGTGGATCGCCTCGGCCCGGTTGGCGATCTGGATGTGGCTCCAGGTCGAGCCGCCCTTCTGCGCCAGGCCCGCGGCGTCCTGCGTGACGATGCCCTTGCCCTCGAGGTGCGCGGCCATGCCGAGCAGCTGGCCGATGGTGATCACGCCGGTGCCGCCGACGCCGGCGACGACGATGCCCCAGGCCGTCTCGGCCAGCGGCAGCGCGGGCTCGGGCAGTTCGGGCAGCGCGAACGGGTCGGGCCGCGCCGCCTTGTCCTTCTTCGCCGACTTCAGCTGCCCGCCCTGCACCGTGACGAAGCTCGGGCAGAAGCCCTTCACGCAGGAGAAGTCCTTGTTGCAGGTGTTCTGGTTGATGCGGCGCTTGCGGCCGAACTCGGTCTCGATGGGTTCGACCGACAGGCAGTTGGACTGCACCGAGCAGTCGCCGCAGCCCTCGCACACCAGCTCGTTGATGACCACGCGCTGGTCGGGTTCCGCCATCGTGCCGCGCTTGCGGCGGCGGCGCTTCTCGGTGGCGCAGGTCTGGTCGTAGATGATGACCGTGCAGCCTTCGACTTCGCGCAGCTCGCGCTGGATGCGGTCGAGCTCGTCGCGGTGGTGCACGGTGACGCCCGGGGCGAGCCGCACCGGCGTGCCGCTGTACTTCTGCGGCTCGTCGGTGACGACGACGATCTTCTTCGCGCCCTCGGCCTCGAGCTCGCGCGTCATCTGCGCCACGTCGAGTTGGCCGTCCACCGGCTGGCCACCGGTCATCGCCACCGCGCCGTTGAACAGGATCTTGTAGGTGATGTTCACGCCCGCGGCGATGCTCTGGCGCACCGCCAGCAGGCCGGAGTGGTAGTAGGTGCCGTCGCCGAGGTTGGAGAAGACATGCCGGTCGGTGGTGAACGGCGCCTGGCCGACCCACGACACGCCCTCGCCGCCCATCTGGCTGAAGGTGACGGTGCTGCGGTCCATCCACACCGCCATGTAGTGGCAGCCGATGCCGGCCACCGCACGCGAGCCCTCGGGCACCTTGGTGCTGGTGTTGTGAGGGCAGCCGCTGCAGAACCAGGGCGTGCGATCCGCGCCCCCCGTCTTGATCTCGGCGAGCGCGCGCTCCTTGGCCTCGATCAGCGCGACGCGCGCGTCCATGCGCGCCGCGGTGTCCGCATCGACGCCGAGCTTCTTCAGCCGCCTGGCGATGGCCTTGGCGATCAGCGCGGGCGTCAGGTCGGCCTGGGCGCGCAGCAGCCAGTTCTCGCTCGGGTTCGGGCGCGACCATTCGCCGCCGGAGGTGTCGCCCTCGGGCTCGTCGAACTTGCCCAGCACGTTGGGCCGCACGTCGGGCCGCCAGTTGTACAGCTCCTCCTTGAGCTGGTACTCGATGACCTGGCGCTTCTCCTCGACGACCAGGATCTCCTGCAGCCCGAGCGCGAAGCTGCGCGTGATCGTCGCCTCCAGCGGCCACACCACGTTGACCTTGTGCAGCCGGATGCCGAGCTGCCGGCAGGCCGCCTCGTCGAGGCCGAGGTCGAAGAGCGCCTGGCGGGTGTCGTTGTAGGCCTTGCCGCTGGCGATGAGGCCGAAGCGGTCGTTCGGGCCGCTGATCACGTCGTGGTTGAGCTTGTTGGCGCGCACGTAGGCGAGCGCCGCATACCACTTGTGGTCGAACAGGCGCGCCTCCTGCTCGAGCGGTGCATCGGGCCAGCGGATGTGCAGGCCGCCGGGGGGCACGGGGAAGTCCTCGGGCAGCAGGATGTTCACGCGGTCCGGGTCCACTGCGATGCTGGCCGAGGATTCGACGATCTCCTGGATCGTCTTCATCGAACTCCACACGCCGGCGAAGCGGCTCATCGCGAAGGCGTGCAGGCCCATGTCGAGGATGTCCTGCACGCTGGAGGGGAAGAACACCGGCAGGCCGCAGGCCTTGAAGATGTGGTCGCTCTGGTGCGCGGCGGTGCTGCTCTTGGCGATGTGGTCGTCGCCGGCGATCGCGATCACGCCGCCGTGCTTCGCGGTGCCGGCCATGTTGGCGTGCTTGAAGACGTCGGAGCAGCGGTCCACGCCCGGGCCCTTGCCGTACCAGAGGCCGAACACGCCGTCGAACTTCTTGCTCTGCGGGTACAGGTCGAGCTGCTGCGTGCCCCACACCGCAGTGGCCGCGAGCTCCTCGTTGACCCCGGGCTGGAACACGATGTTCTGCGCCGCGAGGTGCTTCTTGGCCTGCCAGAGCGCCTGGTCGTAGCCGCCCAGCGGCGAGCCGCGGTAGCCGCTGACGAAGCCGGCGGTGTTGAGCCCGGCCATCGCATCGCGCTGGCGCTGCAGCATCGGCAGCCGCACCAGCGCCTGCACGCCGCTCATGAAGGCGCGGCCGCTGCCCAGGCTGTACTTGTCGTCGAGGGTGACGCTCTCCAGGGCCTTGCGGATGGCCTCGGGAAGGGGTGCGTTCATGCGGTGGTCTCCAGCGGCGCGTGCGTGGCGGCAGTGTAGGCAAGGCCTTCGGGCAGGTGCTTTCCTTTGTTGCCTGAATCTGCAGTGCTCGAGCAACGATCTTGCTGAAGGTAGCCAGGATCGAACAGAATCACGCTCAACATGGCCATTCCCGGGAAAACCCCAGAGCCCGCGACGGAAGCCGCCGAGGCCCATGGCGCCGGGCTGGACCGCTACGACATCGCGATCCTGCGCGAGCTCCAGCAGGATGCGCGCCTGAGCAACGCGGAGCTGGCCTCGCGCATCGGCCTGTCGGCCGCGCCGACCTGGCGCCGCGTGCGCTGGCTCGAGGAGCAGGGCTACATCACCGGCTACAGGGCCGAGATCGACCGGCGCAAGATCGGCCTCGGCGTGCTGGCCTTCGTGCGCATCGACGCCGACCGCAACACCGTCGAGGCGACCCGCCTGCTCGAGGACGCCATCCGGCGCCTGCCCGAGGTGATCTCCTGCCACTACATCTCGGGCTCGGGCACCTTCGAGCTGCAGGTGATGGCCACCGACCTGGATGCGTTCTCGCGCTTCGCACTCGACGCGCTGATGGCGCTGCCGCACGTGAAGGACGTGCACACCAGCTTCTCGCTCGGCGAGGTCAAGTCCGGCGGCGCGCTGCCGCTGGCGCACCTGCGCGCGGCGGCGCGCTGAGGCTCAGCGCGACGAGTAGCCGCGCCCGTCCATGCAGGCGGCCAGCGCGCGCTCGAAGATGCTCGGGTCGCTCACCGCCCCCGGCTGCTGCGTGGCCCAGCGGTTGCACTCGCGCCGGTCGGTCTCCAGCTGCGCGGCGCTCTGGCCGCTGCGCGGGTAGTAGATCGGCTCGGGCAGCGGCCGCGGCGGCGGGGCCGGCGGCACCGGCGTCGCGCCGTCGGCGCCCGGCGGCGGCGCGACCACCGCATAACCGGCCGGCGCCGGCGCGTAGTACACGCCGTTGGCGTAGTAGTACGGCACACCGCCGATCCACAGCGTGACGTAGGACGGCGGCAGCAACGGCACCACGATGCCCAGCGGCGGCAGCACGACGCGGAAGCGCGTGCCGTAGGGCCGGTACCAGACCCCGCCGTGGAAGAAGAACTGCCCGTCGCCGAAGGTGACGCCGATGCTGCTGCCCGGCAGCACCGGAGCGACCCAGCCGGGCGCGGGGTAGTAGTGGTCGTGCCGGTGGCGACCGTCGAACACCGCCGGCGGCGGCGGAACGCGGCGGCTGGGCGGCGGACGGTGCCGCTCGTCGGCGGCCAGCGGCGCAGCCAGCAGGGCGGCGAGGGCGAGGGCGGCAATGCGCTTCATGGCGGCCTCCTTGGGGACGCGCCCATGCTCCGCGTTCGTCGCCGCGCCGCGATTGCGCCGACGCAAGCAAGCGTGTCAGCCCGACGGCCACTTCGGCCACAGCACCCACAGCCGCAGCGGCTGCTTCATGCGCCCGGCCTGCGCCTCGGCCTCCTCGCCCCAGCCCCAGAAGTAGTCGGCCCGCACCGCGCCGGTGATCGCACTGCCGGTGTCCTGCGCCATTACCAGCCGGCGCAGCGGCGTGCTCGACAAGGGCTCGGTGGCGTCCAGCCACACCGGCGTGCCGTAGGGAATGGACTGCGGGTCGACCGCGATCGAGCGGCCCGGCGTCAGCGGCACGGCCTGCGCGCCGCGCGGCCCGAGCGCCGGGTCGGGCAGCGGCTCCTCGCGGAAGAACACGTAGCGCGGGTTGCTCCACAGCAGCTCGTTGACCCGCTTCGGGTTGGCGCGTGCCCAGGCGCGGATCCCCGGCCAGGAGGCCTGCTCGGGCTTGAGCTCGCCCTGCTCGATCAGCCAGCGGCCGACCGACTTGTAGGGCTGGTCGTTGTGGCCCGCGTAGGCCAGCCGCACCAGGCGCCGCGTGCCGTTCGGCTCGGCCAGCAGCAGCCGGCCCGAGCCCTGCACCTGCAGCAGCAGCGCGTCCAGCGGGTCGGCCACCCAGGCCAGCTCGCGGCCGCGCAAGGCGGCCTGCGCGGCGGGCAGCGAGTCGATCTGCTGGCGCGTCCACCAGGGCTTGCGCGCGCCGAGGTCGTCCGGCGGCGCATGCAGCGGCACGCGGAAGCCGGCGCGCGGCAGGCGCTGCGCCTCGACCAGCGGCTCGAAGTAGCCGGTGATCAGGCCGTCGGCCGCGCCCTCGGGCGATTCGACGCGGTAGGGCTGCAGCCGCGCCTGCAGCCACTCGCGCGCCTGCGCATCGCTGGCCGGCACGAACCCGCGCGCGGCGGTGCACATGCCCTGCCAGCCCGGCGCCGGCCTGTCGCAGCCGCGCTGCAGCGCGGGCCAGAGCTCGCGTGTCGCATCCTGCTGCCAGCCCGGCAGCTCGGCCCAGTCCACCGGCACCCAGCGCGAACGTGCGCGCACGATGGCCGGCCCGGCCGGCGCGCTGGCCGAGGGGGCCGGGGCCGGGGGTGGGCCGTCGTCGACCAGGCTGCCGCAGCCGGCCAGGCTGCCTAGAATCGCGGCGCCCGTCACGAGCGCACGCCAGGAAACTTCGATCATGTGGCTGATTCTGCTGGAAGCCCTGCTGGCCCTCGCGATCCTGCTGGGCATCGTCTGGTGGACCATGTTCTCGGGTCGGCGGCGCGGCGAGCGCCACGACGCCGACGGCGACTCAGGCCGCTGACTCGCGCGGCGGCCACACGAACGACAGCGGCCGCGTCAGCAGCCGGCGCCGCCAGGCGCGGTAGATGCGGCTGCGGTCGGCCAGGCGGATGCCGCGCGAACGCAGCGCCACCTTGAAGGCGAGCACGAAGCTGACGGTCAGGTTCAGCACCCCGGTCAGCGCGATGCCGGCCGCGCACCACCAGAACGCACCCTCGCGCAGCAGCTCGGGGCCCAGCGCGCCCAGCGCCGCGGCGAGCTGGCCGGTGGACAGCGTCACGTGGCGCACCTCGACCGGCAGCGCGAAGAAACCCGCCACCGCCGGCACCAGGCCGAGCATCAGCCCGAGCGAGACGTTGGCCGTGAGCCCGGAGATGTTGGCGCGCCACCAGCGCGCCCAGCGCTTGGCCCGGGCATCGCCCAGCAGCGCGATGCTGCGCGGGTTCCAGGCGATCGCGCTGTCGAGCTTGTGCCAGACGAACCAGTTCTCGGCCCAGCCGGCGATCAGCGAGCTGGCGAACAGCAGCACGCCGGTGAAGGCCGCGTAAAGCGGCGTCGGCCCGAGCAGCGTCAGCGAGTGCAGCACGTACCCGGCCGTGGCCTCGCCCACCAGCGGCGCGCCGAACAGCGCCTGCCAGGCGAGCTGGCCGAGCAGCACCAGCGGGCCGGCCAGCATCAGGTTGCCGAAGATGCCGGCCGCCTGCGAGCGGATCAGGTGCGCCGCCTCGTCGACGAAGGCCTCGACCTTGGCGTCGTCGGAGACATCGGCCAGCTTGTCGGCCATCGCTGGCGCCGTCATCGCCGGCTGCTTGGTCGCCACCGTCCAGTGGCACAGGTGGATGAGCACGAAGCTCGCCGCGTAGTTGACGCCGGCCCAGAAGCCGGCCCAGAACGCCGCCAGCCCGAGCGCGCCGATCGCGAACTTGACGAAGGTGGTGCCCGCGATCACTGCGCCGCCGCCGCAGGCCGCGCGCAGCATGGCGCGGTACTCGGCGCGGTCGCGGGTGATGTAGTGCTCGCCGGTCTCGGCGTTGCGCTCGGCCACCTTGCGCGCCAGCAGCGAGTAGTGGCGCGCGAACAGCGCACGCAGGCCGCGGCGCTGCTCGGCCGCGCGCGCCAGCGTGGCGAGCAGGCGTACCAGCTCGTGCGCCGGGCGCTCGGCGAGCAGGCAGTCGAGCAGCGCCTCGATGCGGTCGCAGCGTCCGCGCAGCTGGTCGACCTCGAACACGATGCCCACCGAGACGCCGTGCTCCTCCAGGTGCTCGTGCACGCTGGCGGCGGCGCGCCGGCAGGCGGCCAGCAGCGCGCGCAGGTACTGCACCTGCTGCAGCAGCCGGCGGCTGTCGCCCGCCTGGGCCAGCTCGGCGGTGTGCTCGGCCACCGCGGCGAGCTGGCGGAACGGCCGGTCCACCAGCAGTTCGGGGCTCATGCGCTGGCGCAACGCGCCCGACAGCCCGGAGGCGCGCACCGCCGCGGCGAGGAACACGATGCCGTCCAGCAGCGGCGTGCGCCAGTCCTCGCCCTGCGCCAGCGCGGGGGCGAGCAGCGCGGCCAGGCGCGCCAGCGTCTCGTCGTCGATGGCTTCCAGCCAGGCGGCGTCGGCCTCGCGCGGGAACAGCAGCGCGAACAGCTCGCCGAGGTCGGTGGTCTCGGGCGTGTGCGGCAGCAGCCGCGTGTGCAGCCGCTGGCCCAGTTCGGCGAGGAAGTGCGTGCGCGGCGCGAAGCCGAAGTCGGCGAACAAGGCGGCGATGTCCACCTCGCGCCAGAACAGCGCGAGCAGCTCGCCGACGCGCGCGCGGTGCTCGGGGTGGCGCTCCAGCACGTTGAGCAGGTGCTTCAGGCGCAGCACCGGCGTGGGCCGCTGGCGCTCGCCCTCCAGCGGCGCGCTGCGCAGCCACTGCATCAGGCGAACCAGCCACAGGTGGCGTTCGGCCAGCGTCGCCCTCGGGTCGGCGGCGTTCAGCAGCGCGGTGAGATCCCAGGTCGAACGGCCGGACCGGGTCGCCATGCGCGGGTCAGTGCAGCGCCGAGGTCGTCGTCAGCCCGAACTCATGCACCGGCGAGTCGAACGGCCGGGCATCCTCGGTCATGCAGAAGAAGGTGCCGCGCATGGTGCCGTGCGGCGTGGCGATGCGCGTCCAGCTGGTGTACTCGAAGCGCTCGCCCGGCTTGAGCAGCGGCTGGTGGCCCACCACCGCGAGGCCGCGCACCTCCTCGACATGCCCCCCGGCATCGGTGATGACCCAGTGGCGCGCGATCAGCTGCGCCGTCACGTCGCCGGTGTTGTGGATCGTGATCGTGTAGGCGAAGGCATGCTGTCCGCTGTCCGGATCGGACTGCTCCGGCAGCGCGCGCACGACGACGGTGTTGGTGAACTCGGGCTTGGCCATGGGGGCGGATTCTAGAATCGCGGCCCATGCCGACCCCGCTGATCGCTCCATCCATCCTCTCGGCCGACTTCGCCCGCCTGGGCGAGGAGGTGCGCGACGTCATCGCCGCCGGCGCCGACTGGATCCACTTCGACGTGATGGACAACCATTACGTGCCCAACCTGACCATCGGCCCGATGGTGTGCGAGGCGATCCGGAAACACGCCGCGAAGCCCGACGGCACCAAGGTGCCGATCGACGTGCACCTGATGGTGCAGCCGGTCGATGCGCTCGCCACGGCGTTTGCCAAGGCGGGCGCGGACCTGATCAGCTTCCACCCGGATGCCAGCACGCATGTGGACCGCACGCTGCAGCTGATCAAGGCCGAGGGCTGCCGCGCCGGCCTGGTGTTCAACCCGGCCGCGCCGCTGGACGTGCTGGAGTGGGTGATCGACAAGGTCGACCTGGTGCTGATCATGAGCGTCAACCCCGGCTTCGGCGGGCAGGGCTTCATCCCCTCGGCGCTGCAGAAGATCGAGCGGGCGCGCAAGCTGATCGAGGCGAGCGGCCGCGACATCCGGCTCGAGGTCGACGGCGGCATCAAGGTCGACAACATCCGCGCAGTGGCCGACGCCGGCGCGGACACCTTCGTCGCCGGCAGCGCGATCTTCGGCCAGAAGGACTACCGCGCGGTGATCGCGGCGATGCGCGAGCGGCTGGCCGCCTAGGTTCTTCGCCGCTCCCAGGCGCGCAGCCGGCGCTGCCAGTCGGCGAGCGGCGCCGTCCCGGCTGCCGACAGGCGCTCGAGCAGCGCCTCCTGCTCCGCGCTCAGGCTGTCGGGGAACCGCGGCTCGATGGTCACCACACAATCGCCGCGCACGCCGCCGCGGTCCGGGAAGCCCTGGCCGCGCAGCCGGTAGCTGCGGTGCGCGCGGCGCAGGCGCATCTGCTGCAGCCCGGCGAGCGTCGGCACCTCGACCCAGCGCTCGGCCATCCAGGCGAAGCCGTCCACCGGCATCTCGCAGCGCAGCGTGCCGTCCGCGTCGAGCGTGAACAGCGGGTGCGGCGCGATCTCGACCTGCAGCTCCAGCGTGGCGCCGGCGGCGTGGGCCTGCAGCCGGTCGCCCGCCCGCGCGCCGGGCGGGATGCGTACCGTGTGCCGGTAGCCGCGGGCCAGCCGGCCGCGGCCGGCGCAGGCGCTGCACGGCGCCGTCGATGCCATCCAGCCGTACCAGCCGGGCCGGCGCAGCTCGCCCGCGCCATCGCAGCTCGTGCAGGCCTCGCTGCGCTGGCCGCGCACAGGCTTGACGCAGCCGGCGGCAGCCTCCTCCAGGCTGAGGCGAACGCGCCGGCGCAGCGGTCGGACGGCCGCCGCGGGGTCGGGGGCCGGCGCCGGCGATCCGGCGTCGTCCGGCCCGAGCCGGATCGTCTCGTAGGCCGTGTTGATGCGCTGCATGCGCGCCAGCGCACCGGGCGCGGCGTTGCGGTCCGGATGCCACTGCGCCACCAGGCGGCGCCAGGCCGCCTTCACCTGCGCCTCGCTCGCGCCGGGCGCCAAGCCCAGTTCGGCATAGGCGTGTTCGATCACCACGTGCATGTCCTCCTGCCGGCCATGCTAGCCGAGCAGGGCGACGCGGCACCTCGCCGCGTCACTCCGGCAGCGCGTAGCGGGTCATCGGTCCGCGCCCGCTCTGGCACAGCAGCCCGCGCTGGGCGAGCGCGGCGAGGTGCTTGGAGGCCGTGCCCGGACTCACGCCGCACAGCCGCGCATAGCTGCTCTTGCTGAGCGGGCCGGACTCGAGCAGGTGCTGCAGCACGGCGGCGATCAGTCCGGCATCGACCACGCCGACGGCCTCGCGGCCCCAGTCGTCGCGCAGCCGCCGGGCCCGGCTCAGGCCGCGGTCGAACTCGAGGCGAAGCTGCTGCACGCGCGTGTCGAACTCGGCCTGCAGCCCATGCGCCTCGATCAGCCCGAGCGCCGCGTCGCGCTCCTTCACCGCGACGGCGACGTAGGCGGCCGCGATCGCCAGGTGCGCATCGATGCGGGTGCCCGCACTCTGCGGCACCGCGAGGCGTTCGCGCAGCTGGCGCACCTCGTTCATCTCCTCGTAGTGCGCGGCCGTCTCGGCGGGCTGCAGGCGGTCGTAGACGCCGGCCTCGCGCTGGCCCAGCACCTCCTCCTTGAGGCGCCGGGTGGCGTCGGCGGCGGCCGGGTCGGCATCGGGCGGCAAGGCGTTCAGCGCAGCCGCGGTGTGCAGGTCGCCCAGGTGCTCGTCGGCCCGCCGGCCGTCCTGCAGGAAGCGCAGGTAGTAGGCCTCCGCCAGGTTGTAGTGCGCCCGCTCGGCCACCACGCGCAGCCGCGCGCCGCGGGCATGCTCGAGCGCGCGCAGGTAGTGCTCGATGCCTTCGTCGATCTTCTTCTGCCACACCAGCGCGAGGCCGAGGTTGACGTGCGTGGAGGCGACCGTCTCGGGGTCGACGGGCGACACCTCGGCCAGCTCGATGACGCGGCGCGAGTAGGCCATCGAGCGCTCCACTTGGCCCAGATGACCGTACAGCAGCGCCAGGTTGCCGTGGCAGCGCAGCACCTTGGCCTGGTTGCCGGTGCGCTCGTAGATCTGCAAGGCGCGTTGCATGGCCTCGAGCGCGCGGGTGAAGTCACCCGCGCGCCGCCAGTACTCGCCCCAGGCCTGCTCGAGCGTCGCGTGCGCGTCGTCGGGCGCGGCCTGCGCATCGTGCAGTTCGGCGGCGCGCTCGAGCACCGGCCGCGCGCGCGGGTCGTTGCGCAGGGTGTAGAGCCAGGCCAGCTGCACCAGGGTGGCCAGGTAGTGGGGGCGGGCCTCGAGCGCATCGTCGGCGCTGGCGCAGGCCCGCTCGAGGAACTCGGCGCTCTGCTGGAAACACGCAAACGCACGGTCCGCGTCGCGCGACTCGTGGAACTTGCCGAGCGCCGCGCAGGCGATGCCGGTCATCAGCCGGTCGTCGTCGGCCGAGGCCAGGCGCAGCGCCTGTTCGCACAGCCGCAGCTCCTGGTCGCCCGCACCACGCAGGCGCGCGAGGCCGGCGCGGGCGAGCAGCAGGCGCACGAAGGCACGCCCTTCGAGCGCGCCGGGCGGCAGCAGCTGCAGCAGGCGGTCCGTCAATGCATCCTGTGCCAGCGCGGGGCCGAAGCGCTGCAGCAGCTGGGCCAGCCCGGCGACATCGGCCACCTGCAGTCGGTGCCACAGCGCGGTGCGCGCCTGCCCGCGTTGCGCCGCCGAGTCGGCCAGGCGCGTGTGCCAGACCGCACGCGCCACCTCGTCGTGCAGGCCGAGCCGTTCGCAGGCCGCGGCCTGGGCTGCGCGGGCCAGCGCGATCAGCCGTTCCGAGGGCATCGGCTGGTCGAGCAACAGGTCGGCCAGCTGGCGGCGGCCCTTCTCGAGGTGGCGGTAGAAGCTGCTCGGGGCGATGTCCCACAGGCCGCACAGCCGGCTCGAGGCCGGCTCGTCCGCGCGCTCGTGGTAACGGTCGCGGAACGAGGCCATCGGCAGCATCTCGTAGTGGCAGGCGAGCGCGAGGAAGGGTCGCCAGGCCGGCGCGTCGAGCCAGGCCGTGCGCTCGATCGGCGCGCCGAAGCTCGCGCCGTCCGGGCGCAGCTGGCCCATCGCCCAGCGCAGCAGGAACTGCAGCGCGGCCAGCGGCGGCTCGTCGTCGCCGAACGCGTCGCCGGTGGCCCACAGCACCGGCGCGAGGAAACGCCGGACGCACCAGCGCGTGACCCGCGGCCGCCGCGCCAGGAGCTGCGGCAAGGCCTGCTGGCGCCATGCGCCCAGCAGCTGGTCGAGCACCAGCTCGCCGACGGCCACCGCCTGGCGCGGGCCCGGCAGGCCCGGGCGGCTCTCCTTCGAGCTAGGGGGCAGCGCGTCCGCGAGCGTCGACATGCGCGATCGATCGTCCGATCATTGTCTCGGCCGGGTGCCCGAGACGGTGCCCGGGCCCGGGTGGCGTTGGGAACGTCGGGCATGCAGGGTAGCGGTCCTCGAGCGACTGTCAATCACCAGGAGGGTTCGATGCCCAACCAGCCCGTGCCGCGGCCCTTCAGCGGGCCGTATACGTTCGTCGTGTACGCGCCCTTCGCCAGCGACGAAAACCTGAGCAACTACCACCACGGCGACGGAACGCTCGCCAAGCACCCGCTGTTCATGGCGTTGACGGCGGTGGCCCAGCAGGGCACCAACGTCTGCGCCTACATCGACCTGGTCGACGGCCCGACCTGGTACGTGCAGGGCGCCGCCCGGGCCCCGGGCTTGCTCGTGATGCCGGCAGGCAAGCAGGACATGGAGCGGCCGCAGTGCCTCGCCGACCTGCTGCAGCGCGCGCGCAGCGCCTTTCCGGGCACGCCGCTGGTGCTGTCGCTGGAAGGCCACGGCGCCGGCTGGCTGCCGCACCTGGACCGCAGCAAGGTCACGCTGGAGGCGGCGATGGACGGCGGCCCGCTCGGACCGCTGCGCTGGCGCGTGACGCCGGACGGCGGCTCGGCCGTGGGACGGGCCGACGGACGCCCCATCCTGGGCAAGGGTTCGCCCCTGCTGCCGGCCGGCTCGCCCTTCGTGGCCACCAACCACCGGCCGCTGTCGACGATGGGCCTGCGCCTGGCGCTGCAGATGGGGCTGGGTAACGTCCGCCTGGCGGTGCTGCACCTGAACAACTGCTTCAACCTGTCGTTCGAGCTGCTGGCCACCATCCAGCCCTTCGCCCAGTTCGCCACCAGCTACGCCAACTCCAACTTCTTCACCGCCGGCATGCGTTATCCGGACGTGCTGCGCCCGCTGCCGTCCCAGCCGAGCCCGCTGCAGCTGGCGCGCCGCTTCGCGGAACAGAACCGTGCCGTGCTGCCGGCGTCCGACCACCCGACCACCGGCGCGGCGATCGTGCTGTCCCGGCTGCCGGCCACCCAGCAGGCCTTCACCGGCCTGGCAAAGGCGCTGGTCGCCGCGCTGGATGCCGTCGCGACCCAGCCCGCAGCACGCAAGCTGCTGGTCGAGGCCATCCGCAAGGCCCTGGCCGGTGCGCGCCACTACGACACCTGGAACGACACCCGGCTGGACCGCCACGACGAACTGGTCGACCTGCCGAGCCTGTCCCGGGTGCTGCACACCTTCACGGCCGACGGGGGCGCGGTGGCGCGCGCGGCCAAGGTGCTGACGGCGACCTTCAAGCCGCTGACGGCGCTGCGCTACGGCGTCAAGGGCTGGCCGTGGCAGGTGCCGCACGAGGGCGTGACCCCGCCCGACCCGGCCCAGCCCACGGTGCTGTGGAACTTCGAGGGCGAGCCGTATTCGCTCAACCTGTTCTGCCCCGATCCGGACCTGGAAGGGCTGTGGGACTGGCGCTCCGCGTTCTACCTCCAGACGGACCCCTGCGCCGCGCAGCCGCTGCTGTGCCCGTTCATCACGACGACGGGCTGGCGCGACTTCATCGAGAAGTACCACACCCCGCCGGAGGTGGCGGTGCAGGAGTTCGTGTTCCGTCCCGCGCGGATCCCGGACTACCCGATCTGCAAGCGACCGCTGACGCAGAGCAACCCCGGCCAGCCCTGATCCACCGCTGACCCGCACGCGCCCCGCGCGGCCCGCCGGCCCCGCGGGGCGCGGCGCTTTCGCCGCGTCGTGCAGCGATCGTGCGATGCCGGCGTCGGTACACGGCGCCGCAGCGGGATGCACTGGGAAGCGCACGCGCATCGAATGCCTCCTCGCCAACGACGAGGAGCCTTCGATGAGCCGCCTGCACATCCTCTGCACCTGCGCCTTCGCGATCGCGGCCGCCGGCTGCGGCGGCGGCAGCAGCAGCGAAGAGGCGACGCCGCCCGCGCCCCGGGCCGTCGCCGCACCGGTCGCCGCACCGGTCGCCGTGCTGGCTGCGGCGCCCGCGCCACCGGTCACCCCCCCGCGCGACGCCGAAGCGCCGTCCGACCTGCGCCGCGAGCTCGCCCTGCTGCGCGCCGAGGTGGCCGAACTGCGCCGCCGCGTCGATGCCGGCACCTTCCCCGCCGCGCGGCCGGCCGAGCCGGAGCCGCCGCCCGTGGCGGAGGACGACCGCCTGCGCCTGGCCCGTGCCGAGGCCGGCTTCCAGCACGAGGTGCCGGATGCGCACTGGAGCCGCGCGGCCAGCCAGGACCTGCGCAGCGCCCTGGCGCAGGCCGGCGACGGAGTCGCCGCGGCCGTGCAGCAGATCGACTGCCGTGCGCGCACCTGCCGCATCGGCCTCGCGCCCGGTGCCGCCGCGTCGCTCGACGACCTGCTGCCGGTGCTGCTCGGCGCCACCGGCGGCGGCTTCACCAGCGCCGAAAGCATGCCGCGCGACCCCGGGGACAGCACGCCCGGCCTGCTCTACCTGACCCGCTGACCCCGTCGTCATCGCCCCTCTCGACCCTCTGCCTGGAGAACCACCATGAACCGACCCCTTCACCGCCTGCTGGCCGCGACCTCCCTGCTGCTGGGCTTCTTCGGCAGCGCCCAGGCCGGCCCCTGGACCACCACCGGCTCGACCTGCCTGCCCGACGACGACAGCCTCGGCACCGCGGTGCAGTCGCTGCAGTCGGTCTCGGTTGGCGGCGCGGTCTTTCCCAGGACCATCCGCGTGCGCTGCAACGTCACCGACACCTTCGACCGCAGGGGCATCGCCGGCCCGGTGGGCCTCGGGGTGCGCTTCGTCGACAGCGGTGCCGGTGCGCAGGTGTTCGTGCGCCTGTACGAGCACAACTTCGTCACCGGCGCGGTGGCGCTGCGCATGTCGCTCAACAGCGATGCCTCGCCGGCCTCGCCCGCGGCGCAGAGCGTCTGGAACTACGCCGGCTGCGGCGTCTCGCTGAACTTCAACCGCAGTGCGTACTGGATCGAGGCCACCGTCACGCGCGCCAACACGCAGGCGCAGGCGGCGCTGCACCAGGTGCGCATCGTCGACGACGTGCTCTGCTGAGCGCCGCGCTCAGGCCGGCGCCGGCGCACGGTTCGGCGCGCGCTCCGGCGCCGCCGGGCCGGCCTGCGCCAGCCGGGCCACGATCTGCCCGAGCTTCTTCAGCGCCGCCTCGGTGCGCGCGGTGAAGGGCTCGCCGTACTGCAGGCGGATGAAGTGGTCGAAGCGCCGCGTGGTGGAGAAGGCCGCACCGGGCGCGACGCCGATGTGCTCGAGCCGCGCCATCGCGAACACCTCGCGCGAATCGACGTGCTTCGGCAGCTCGATCCACAGCATCATGCCGCCCTGCGGCAGCGAGAGCCGGCAGCCCATCGGGAAGTGGCGCGCCACCGCGTCGGCCATCTGCAGCATCTGCGTCTTCAGCGCGGCGCGCAGGCGGCGCAGGTGGTGGTCGTAGCCGCCGTCGCGGATGAACTGCGCCAGCACCTCCTGCGTCACCATCGGGCAGGCCACCGAGGTGCGGAACTTGAGCGCCTGGGTCTTGAGGAAATGCCGCCCGGGCGCGACCCAGCCGATGCGGTAGCCCGGCGCGACGGTCTTGGTGAAGGCCGAGCACAGAATGATGTCGCCGTCCGGGTCGAAGTGCTTGAGCACCGGCGGGCGCTGCTCGCCGAAGTGGATCTCGCCGTAGATGTCGCTCTCGATGATCGTGATGCCGCGCTCGCCCATCATCTGCACCAGCGCGCGCTTGCGCTCCGGCGGCATCAGGCTGCCCATCGGGTTGGGGAAGTTCGGCAGCAGCACGCAGGCGCGCACCGCGCCGGGCTGCTGCGTCGCGAAGTCGAGCGCCTCGAGCGAGATGCCGTCCCTCGGATGCGTGGGGATCTCGAGCGCGCGCATGCCCAGGCTCTCGATCACCTGCAGCAGGTGGAAGTAGGTCGGCGACTCCAGCACGATGGTGTCGCCGGCCTGCGCCACCGAGCGCAGCGCGAGGTAGACCGCCTCCATCCCGCCGTTGGTGATGACGATCTCCTCGGGCCGCAGCTGCACGCCCGAGCTGACCGCACGGCGCGCGATCTCCTGGCGCAGCGCCGGGCTGCCTTCCATCTGGCAGCGCGACGCGTACTCCGGGTGGCGCCGGTTCACGCCGGCCATCAGGTGCTGCAGCTTGGCCTCGGGCAGCAGGGTGCGCGCCGGCTGGGCGTGGAACGAGGGCACCGCGAGCGGATCGTTGACGATCCACAGGAACTCCTGCAGCACCTGGTCCATGTTGACCAGCGAGGGCGGGGCCATGCGCAGGTCGAGCATCGGCTCGGGCAGCGTGGGCACGCGCGGGGCGACGAAGTAGCCCGACTTGGGGCGCGCCTGCACCAGGCCGCGGTTCTCCAGGCTGCGGTAGACCTGCAGCGCGGTGCTCATGCTCACGCCGTGCTGCTGGCTGAGCTGGCGCACCGAGGGCAGCCGCGTGCCGGCGCGCAGCGCACCGCTGGCGATGGCCGCCTCGAGCTGCCCGGCGATGCGCTGGTACAGGGGGCCGGGGGCGGATGCGGCGTCCATGCCGGGCATTGTGGACTGCGCGGCGGAGCCCGTACCAGTACAGAGGTGACCATAGGGCACCGGTACAGAGCGGCGCTGGCACCCTTCTGTGCTGGCGCAGTTCGGGCAGCGCTGGCGCTGTTGCGCCGGCGCGCCCGGCGGAACACTGGCGACCCAGCCACTCGAGGATGTCGCCATGCTCCGCTTCGAACCCCCCGTCGAGCTTCAGCTCGCCCCCGGACGCCTGCTGCGCTGGCAGCAGCACGAACCGGTGCGCCTGCGCGTGGCCGCCGGCCGCGTCTGGATCACCCGTTGCGGCGATCCCGACGACCACTTCCTCGATGCCGGCGAGCACATGCTGCTCGCGCCGCGGGCGCAGGTGCTGATCGGGGCCGAGCGCGCCGGCGCCCGCATCCTGATCGAGGCCGGCGCGGTGTCAGAAGAAGGCGCGCAGGTAGTTGACCGGCGCGTGGTCGGCGAAGCTGCGCAGCCCCACGTGGCCCGGCCACCAGGCCTGCTGCAGCAGGTACGCCAGCTTGGCGCGGCGGCCGTCGGCCTCCATCGCCGCCTCGGAGGGATCCTCGCGCAGGCGGCCCGCTGAATCGATGTAGCTCGGCGCGCGCACGTGCACGTAGTCGAGCGCCGGCGGCGGCACGCGGGTGACGATGTCGGTGCAGTTGACGTAGCGCGCACCCGGCACGCCATCCAGCGCCGCGGCGAAGCCGGCATTGCCGACCCGCGGCGAGCCGAGCGTGACGAGCAGCGAGGGCCGCAGCAGCGTTGCCGAAAGCGTGGCGATCGCCGCGCCCAGGCTGTGCCCGGTCAGCACCAGCGCCCCACTGCCGCTGCCGGCGCCACCCAGCCAGGCCTCGACCTCGGCGCGCAGGCCGCGGCAGGCGCGCGCAAACCCGGCGTGCACGCGGCCGCCGGTCTCGGGCCACTCGACGGGCGGGAAGTTCAGGTCGGTCAGCAGGTCGTCCAGGTCGTCGGGCTGCGTGCCGCGGAACGCGACCAGGCGCGTGCCGTCGCTGCTGCGCCGCGTGCCGTAGGCATAGCTGCCGCTGTCCGCGTGCACGAACAGCGTGACCGGGCCGAAGCCGACACGCCCCAGCGCCTCGTCGAGCCGCGCCCGCTCGGCCGGCAGGGTCTCGGCGCGCACGTAGGCGAGCCGGGCCGCCTCCATCGCGATCTGCGGCAGCGGCAGCACCGCACCGGCCACGAACAGCGTGGCGCGCCGTTCACTGCGGTATAGCGCCTCGCGGGTGGCGTCGTAGGGAAGCATGGGCGTCGATCATGCGCGTGCCGGCGCGTCCCGCGCAATGGGGATCGCGGATGAGCTGCGGCATTGACACGGCCGAGCGCCGGTGCCGATGATCCGCCACCGCCGCGAACCCGGAGCCGTGTGATGAGCCTCGTCGAACTGCCGCAACACGCCGCGATCCACGTGATCTCGGACATCCACATGGGCGGCCAGCCCGGCTTCCAGATCCTGCGCGAGGCCGGACGGCTGGCCAACTACGTGCGGCGGCTGGCCGCCGAGCGCCCCGGCGAGTCGGTCGCGCTGGTGCTCAACGGCGACGTGTTCGACACCCTGGCCGAAGACCTGGGCGGGGCCTACGTCGCCATCGAGCAGTCGCAGCAGGTGGTCGGCCGCATCATGGGCGACGAGTCGTTCGGGCCGATCTGGGACGCGCTGGCGCAGTTCGCGCGCACCCCCGGGCGTTGCCTGGTGTTCGTGATCGGCAACCACGACATCGAGGTCGCCTTCCCGGCGGTGCAGCGGCTGATCCTGGCGCGCCTGGCCGGCGACGACCTGGCCGCGCGTGCGCGCGTCGAGTTCTCCACCACCGGCGCCGGCTACACCTGCCGCGTCGGCGAGGCGCGCGTCTACTGCACGCACGGCAACGAGGTCGATGCGTGGAACTACAACCGCTACGAGGACCTGGCGCGTGTCGGGCGGCGGCTCAACGCCGACCAGCCGTTCGACGGCGCGCAGTGGCGCCCCAACGCCGGCACCAAGATGGTCAAGGAGGTCATGAACGCGGTGAAGCGGCGCTACGCGTGGATCGACCTGCTGAAGCCGGAGAACTCGGCGGCGGTCGGCACGCTGATGGTGATCGATCCGGGCCAGATGCAGAAGCTCGGCGAGCTGGTGGGCATCGTCGGCGAGCAGGTGCGCGGCCAGGGCCAGCTCGACCAGCGGCTGCCGGCCGACGGCTTCGCCGAACCGGCGGCCGCCGCCAGCGCCACGCCGGCCGCGCTCGAGCAGCTGCTCGGGCCGAACCTGCGCGCGGCGCAGCAGCCGCATCGCGCCGCCGACGACATGCTGCTGGCGGCGGAGGGCCAGCTGGCCGGTGCCCCGGCGGCGCCGCCGGGCGACGCCACGCTGGGCACCGGGCAGCTGATCTGGGACCGCCTGACCGGCTGGATCCGCGGCATCGACAAGCCGGAGGCCTTGCGCCGCGCGCTGCTCGACTGGCTCAAGGGCGACAAGACCTTCGACCCGGCCGACCCGGACGCGACCTGCGCCGACGTGATGAAGACCGTCGGCCCGGGCGTCGACATCGTGGTCACCGGCCACACCCACCTGGCCCGCGCGCTGCGCCTGGACGACGGCCGGCTCTACTTCAACAGCGGCACCTGGATCCGGCTGATGCGCTTCACCGAGGCGATGCTGCGCGACACGGCCGCGTTCAAGCCGGTCTACGACACGCTGATCGACGGCCGCATGGCGACGCTCGATGCCGCGCAGGTCGGCGGCCAGCCGCTGGTGCTGGACTGGACCACCGAGATCGAGATCGCGGCCGACGGCGCCGGCGTGCGCGGGCGGCTCAACCGCATCGAGGGCGACGGCAAGGCGGCGCCGACCGTGCTCGGCGAACTGCGCCGTGGCTGAGCGCAGCGTCATGCCGGACATCCGCTCCACCAAGATCGAGCTGCTGCGCGGCGGCCCGGCACACAACCAGCTGCTCTCGCCGCTGACGCCCTACATCGCGCTGGGCGGCGCGTCGGCGCCGCAGACGGTGTTCCTGCCCTGGGAGCACCGCCAGCTGCTGGCCCGGCTGGCGCGCCTGCGCTACGTGCAGGGCGGCGTGCCCGTGCCGCCGGCGCAGCGCGAGGCCGAACTGCGCGAGCTCGGCGAGGCGGTCGGCCGCGTGCTCGGACAGGTGCCGGGGCTGCAGAGCGCGCTGCACGGCCTCGGTCGCGACGGCAGCGCGCTGGCGCACCTGCGGCTGTCGATCTCCGCGCTGGAGCTCTCGATGGTGCCCTTCGAGGCTGCCATCGCGCCGGACCATTTCCCCGGCTCGGGCGCGCCGCTGCTGCTGCACACGCCGACCGTGATCACGCGCGAGATCCGCCGCAACGAGCCGGTCGAGGTGCCCTGGGACCGCAAGCCGCGCATCCTGTTCGCATTCGCCACGCCGCGCGGCCTGGCACCGGTGCCGGCGCAGGAGCACGTGAACGCGTTGCGGCGCGCGATCGAGCCCTACGTGGAGATCGGCGACGCCCCCGCCGACCGCCTGCCGAGCGTGCGCGGCCTGCTCACGGTGCTGCCCGAGGCGAGCCTGAAGGACATCGCCGACGAGTGCCGCCGCAACGACTACACCCATGTCCACCTGCTGGCCCATGGCGCCGAGACCAAGGAATCGGAGCAGGGCGTCTACGGCATCGCGCTGCGCGCCGGCGCCGGCTCCGACGAGCCGCAGGTGGTGGACGGCAAGACGCTCGCGATCGCGCTGTGCGGCGCCGGCGTCGACGGCGCGCGCAAGGGCCGGCCGGTGCTGGTGTCGCTGGCGACCTGCGATTCCGGCGCGGTCGACTCGGTGATCGTGCCCGGCGGCAGCATCGCGCACGCGCTGCACGAGGCCGGCATCCCGTGGGTCGTGGCCTCGCAGTTCCCGCTCTACATGAGCGGCTCGAACGTCGCGGTCGACACGCTGTACGGCCGGCTGCTCGCCGGCGAGGACCCGCGCCGCGTGCTGCACCTGCTGCGCCAGCGCCTGAGCACCGAGGTCACCCATGCACACGACTGGGCGAGCATCGTCGCCTATGCGGTGTCGCCGTGGGACTTCGAGGCCCGCGTCGAGGCCTTCCGCGACCGCCAGGTGCGCGCGCGCCTGGACGTGCGCTTCAAGCGCATGGATGCCCTGGCCGCACGCGACGCGCTCGGCGCGGCCCAGGCGGCGGAGTTCGACCAGCTGGCCGAGGCGATCCGCGCCGAGCACGAGAGCTGGATCGAGCGCAGCGCGCGACGTCTGGAGACGGCCGCGAAGGCCGAGCGGCTGCAGCAGGCGCGCGCCCATGCCGAGGCGCTGGGCATGCGCGGCGCGAGCGAGAAGCGCATCGCGATCGCCTGGGCCGGGCGGGCCCGCGGCGGCGCCGACCCGCAGGCCGCCGAATGCGCGCTGCAGGCCTACCGCGCCTCGCGCGACGCCTACCGGCAGGCGCTGGAGACCGACCCGACCAACCACTGGGCGGCCACGCAGTTCCTCTCGGTCTGCAGCACGCCCGCGCTGCTGCCCGAGGGCGGCGAGGCGGCGCTGCGCGAGCGCTACGGCGACTGGTGGCGGGCGGCGCGGCAGGTCGCCGAATGGCAGCTGCGCGGCAGCGCCGGGGAGGCGCGCGCCTGGGCGCTCGGCACGCTGGCCGAGCTCGACCTGCTGGGCAGCGTCTACCAGGGCCGCGGCTACAAGGCCGGCGAGGCGGCGCAGCGCGTGGCCGAGAGCTGCCGCCAGATCGTCGAGAGCGTCGGCCCGCAGGCCTTCGCGGTGTCCTCGACCCGGCGGCAGTTCCAGCGCTACCTGAAGAACTGGCCGCATGCCCGCTGGCAGCGGCTGGCCGAGGCGGCCGTGCAGGCCCTGACGCCCGAGCCTTGAGCGCTGGCCTGATCGCGATTGACCGAAGTCAAGGTTTCGGGCCCTCTGCCGCCTAGACTGCCTGCCATGCGCTCCGGCCGTTCGTGGACCCTCGGCACCAAGCTCGGCCTGGTGGCACTGCCCTTCCTGCTGCTGGCGCTGGCGACCATCGGCGCCACGCTGTGGGTCTCGTGGCAGCTCGACGGCGGGGCCGCGGCGGTCAACGAGGCTGGCCGGATGCGCATGCAGGCCTACCGCCTGGCGCTGTCGGCCGGCACCGGCGACCGCGCCGCCGTGCCCGCGCTGATCGGGGAGTTCGACCGCAGCGTCGCGCTGCTGCGCCACGGCGACCCCGAGCGTCCGCTGTTCCTGCCCTGGGACGAGGAGAGCAGCGCCCGCTTCGCGCAGGTCGAGGCCGACTGGCAGCGCTTCCGCGCACGCTGGGGCGCGGGCCCGGTCGACGACCCGCCCGCCTTGCGTGCCGAGGCGGCCGCGTTCACCGGCCACATCGACGCGCTGGTGCGGGCCATCGAGGGCCACCTGTCGCGCTGGACCGCGCTGATGCACCTGCTGCAGACCGCGATGATGGCGCTGGCGGTGGTCGGCGCGGCGGTGCTCGTGTACAGCGGCTACCGCTTCGTGCTCGAGCCGGTGGGCGAGCTCAAGCGCGCCATCGAGGGCATCCAGGCCGGCGACTTCGGTGCGCGCGTGGACCGGACCACGCGCGACGAGTTCGGCACCCTGGCCGACGGCTTCAACCAGATGGCCGAGCACCTGCAGCAGATGTACCGCCACCTCGAGGCCAAGGTGGCCGAGAAGACCGCCCAGCTGGAAGAGAAGCGCGAGCGGCTCGAGGCGCTGTACGACGTCACTGCGCTGGTGGCCGGCGCCACCGCGCTGGAGCCGCTGGCGCGCGGCTTCGCGCAGCGCATCCGCCGCGTGGCGCGGGCCGACGCGGCGGTGCTGCGCTGGGCCGACGAGGCGCGCGAGCGCTTCCTGCTGCTGGCCAGCGACGGGCTGCCGGCCACGATCGCCGACGGGGAGCATTGCGTGCGCGCCGGCCAGTGCCACTGCGGCAGCGCCGGCGACGCGGTGCGCGTGATCCCGATCCGCAGCGGCGCACCCGGCCTGGCGCACTGTGCCCAGGCCGGCTACCAGACCGTGGTGTCGGTGCCGATCCGCCACCACGAGCGCCTGATGGGCGAGGTCGACCTGCTGTTCGATGCCCAGGTCACGGTCGGCGAAGCCGAGCGCTCGCTGCTCGAGGCGCTGGCCGCGCACCTGGCCGGCGCGATGGAGAACCTGCGGCTGGTGGCGCTCGAGAAGGAAGCCGCCGTGGCGCAGGAGCGCAGCTTCATCGCGCGCGAGCTGCACGACTCGATCGCGCAGTCGCTCGCCTTCCTGAAGATCCAGGTGCAGCTGCTGCGCGACGCACTGGCCGCCGGCGACCAGGCGCGCCTCGCGCAGGTGGCCGGCGAGATCGACGCCGGCGTGCGCGAGAGCTACGGCGACGTGCGCGAGCTGCTGATGCACTTCCGCACCCGCACCAACGCCGAGGACATCGAGCCGGCGCTGCAGACCACGCTGCGCAAGTTCGAGCACCAGAGCGGCCTGGCGGCGCAGTACACGAGCCACGGCCAGGGCCTGCCGCTGCCGCCCGACCTGCAGGTGCAGGTGCTGCACATCGTGCAGGAGGCGCTGTCGAACGTGCGCAAGCACGCCCGGGCCAGCCGGGTCTGGCTCGACGTGCAGCAGCAGCCGCGCTGGCGCTTCGAGGTGCGCGACGACGGCGTCGGCTTCGACGCCGAGCACGGCGCGCCGGACGAGACGCATGTGGGCCTGCGCATCATGGCCGAACGCGCCGCGCGCCTGGGCGCGACGCTCGAGCTGTTCTCCACGCCCGGGCGCGGCAGCTCGGTGGTGCTGACGCTGCCGGCCGTGGCCGGCGCGCTGGCGGAGGCGGCGTGATCCGGATCCTGGTGGTCGACGACCACACGCTGTTCCGCCGCGGGCTGATGGCGCTGCTGGCGCGCGAGGCGGACTTCGAGATCGTCGGCGACGCGGGCGATGCCGGCGAGGCGCAGCGCCGCGCGCAGGCGCTGCAACCCGACCTGATCCTGCTCGACAACCACCTGCCCGGCGTGAACGGTGTCGACGCGCTGCCTGCGCTGCGCGACGCCGCGCCGGCCGCGCGCGTGCTGATGCTCACCGTCAGCGAGGACGAGCAGGACCTGGCCGCCGCGCTGCGCGCCGGCGCCTGCGGCTACCTGCTCAAGACCATGGACGGCGATGCGCTGGCCAACGCGATCCGGCGCGCGATGCGCGGCGAGAGCGTGATCGCCGACGAGATGTCGGGCAAGCTGCTGGCCGCCTTCCGGGCGCCGGCCGCGCCGGCCGCCCCGGCCTCGCCGCTGGCCAGCCTGTCGCCGCGCGAGCTCGACATCCTGCGCGGCATCGCGCGCGGCGAGAGCAACAAGCAGATCGCCCGCGCGCTCGGCATCGCCGAGACCACCGTGAAGATCCACGTGCAGCACGTGCTGCGCAAGCTCGACGTGGCCTCGCGCGTGCAGGCCGCCGTGCTGGCCAGCGGGCACGGGCTGGCCTGAGCCGCTTTCC
Organism: Piscinibacter defluvii; assembly: GCF_004011805.1. Taxonomy (GTDB): domain Bacteria; phylum Pseudomonadota; class Gammaproteobacteria; order Burkholderiales; family Burkholderiaceae_C; genus Piscinibacter; species Piscinibacter defluvii. The sequence goes on along the minus strand of NZ_RCHJ01000006.1, from coordinate 323,647 downwards.
CGCGCTGCCGGCAAGGACTAGCCGCGTGCCGGCCCGATCGCACCGGCAACATCGCAGCCGATGAGTGCCGCCACCGACCTGCCTGCCGAACTGAGCCCCGCCACCTGGGAGCGCCAGGCCGGCGTGCTCGCGAAGGCGAAGCCGGCCGGCGTGGCCGAGGCGCTGCGCGGGCTGCAGAAGGCGCACGAGGCGGTGCCCTGGGGGTTGCTCGCGCTCGACGGCCTGGCGGACGCGGCCGCCGCCGAGCTGCGCGTGGCCCAGCTGCGCAGCGAGGGCGAGCGGCGCCTGCGCCCGCTGCAGCAGCAGGCGCAGGCCGCGGCGCAGGCGGCCTCGAAATGGCTCGCCGCCGCGCGCAAGGAAGGCGCGGCGCCCAAACCCGCGCAGCAGGCGGCCGAGGCGATCGGCCGCGCCGCCGCGCCCTGGAGCGGCGCACTCGAGCGCGCCTGGCAGGCGGCGCTCGACGCCGCGCAGCGCCGCTTCGAGGAGCTGCAGGCGCAGGCGCAGCAGCAGGCCGCGGCCGAGCCCGAGGACACGCCCGAGCGGCGCCGCGTGCGCAACCGCGTGATCGAGCAGTTCCGCCTCGTCAAGAACCGGCCCGACGTCAAGGTGCAGTACCTGCTCTGCCTGGGCCACCGCCGCTGCGCGCCCTACCTCGGCCCGTCGGCCGGCGACACCTTCAAGCCGCTGCTGGCCAAGGTGCTCAAGGGCGACACCGGCCTGAAGTACTTCCACGGCGAGTGCATCTGGGAGGACGGCGGCTACACCTTCGTCGGCCCGCGCATGACCAGCACGATCGCGCGCCGCATCGAGCGCGGCCTGCTGGACCTGACCGGCACGCGCTGGCGCGTGCGCGCCCATGAATGAGCCTGTCCCGCTCGACGGCGACGCGCCCGAGGGCGTGCGCGGCACCGTGCTCGCGATCGAGGACGACCCGATCAGCCAGGCCCTGCTGGCCGGCCTGCTGGAGGGCCTGCCCGGCGTGCGGCTGCTGCAGGCTGGCGGCGCGGACGAGGGCATCCGGATGGCGCGCGAGCAGTCGCCCGACCTGGTGCTGCTGGACATGAAGCTCGGCCCGGCCAGCGGCCTGGACGTGGTGCGCGCGCTCAGCGAGCCGATCGCTTCCGGCCGCTTCGACGTCGTGCTGCTGACCGGCGACACGCTGTCGATGGAGGTGCTCAAGGCGATGAGCCTGGGCGCGCGCGAGTACTGGCCCAAGCCGGTGCGGCTGCCGCGCCTGCTCGCCGCGCTGGTGCGCGCGGCGGCGCGCCGCGACGCCCGGCCCTGAGCCGGCGCCGAGGCTCAGGCGGCGGCCGGGCGCAGGCGCTGCTCGGCGCGGGCCGGTGGCACGCGCAGCACCGGCGCCTGCACCGCCTGGTCGCGCGACTTGTACACGCCGCAGCCGATCACCAGGTCCGGCGTGACCGGCTCGACATACGAGGTCTTCAGGTCCACCGCGCCGGTGGCCGGGTTGCTGAAGTCGTAGTCGACCCAGCCGCCGCCGTGCGCTGCCCGGTCGAAGGCGTCGCGCACCAGCCGGTCGCCGTCCACGCCCGGCACGTCGCGCACCGAGCTCCCCACCTTCGCCGGGTTGCCGCCGAAGGCACGGTAGATGCCGCTGCGGTCGAAGGCAAAAACGTACATGTCGCGGTCCACCCAGCCGGCCGGCGCGTGGGTGATCTCCTGCAGCGCCGCCTCGCCGTGCCCTTGGTACAGCGTCACCGCCTTGCGCACCAGCGCCAGCGCCTCGTCGGCGCTGCCCTGGCGCAGCCGGAACGAGGCCACCGCGCGCGCCAGCCGCTCGGCGCGTTCGCTCAGCTGCGCCGAGCTGTGCATCGCCTGCTCGACCATCTGCGCGTTCTGCTGCGTCAGCTGGTCGATGTGCTGCACCGCCTGCGACACCTGCGCCAGGCCGGCGCTCTGCTCGCCGGCGCTGGCGCTGATGCCGCGCAGCTTGTCCGCCACCTCGCGCACGCCGCCGGCGATCTCGGCGAAGGTCTGGCTGGAGCGCCCGATCTCCTGCACGCCGGTGTCGACGTGCGCGACCGAGTCGCCGATCAGCGCCTTGATCTCCTTGGCCGAGGCGGCGCTGCGCTGCGCCAGCGTGCGCACCTCGGCGGCCACGACCGCGAAGCCGCGCCCCTGCTCGCCCGCGCGCGCCGCCTCGACGGCGGCGTTCAGCGCCAGGATGTTGGTCTGGAAGGCCAGGCCCTCGATCACGCCGATGATCTCCTGCACGCGGCGTGAGCTGGCCTGGATGTCGTTCATCGAGTCCACCGCGGCGCGTATCGCCTCGCCGCCGGCACCGGCGACGCCACTCAGGTGCCCGGCCAGCCGGTCGGCGTCCTGCGCGGCACGCGCCGTCTCCTCCACCGCGGTGGTCAGCTGGTGCACGCTGGCGGCGGTCTGCTCCAGGCTCGAGGCCTGCGCCTCGGTGCGCTCGGACAGTGCCCGGCTGTCCTCCGACAGCTTCAGGCCGGCCTGCGCCACCATCGACGAATTGCTGCGGATGTCCGACACCATCTGCGAGATGCGACCGGTCATGCCGTCCAGCGTGGTGCCGACCACCGCCAGCTCGTCGGTGCCGCGCAGCCGGATGCGCGCCGCGAAGTCGCCCGCCGCCAGCTGCGCCACCGAGGACTGCAGCACGCGCACCGCGCCGAACGAGGTGCGGAAGAACGCCACGCTCAGGTAGATCACGCCCAGCAGCGTGCCCAGGCCGGCGGCCAGCGCCAGCACGAACTCCTGCTGCAGGCGCGCCTCGCGCTGCGCCAGCAGCTCGGTGAGCCGCGTGATGGCGGCCTGGCCGGTGGCCACCACCTGCTCGATCGCCGCGCTGCCGGCATCGAAGAACGGTCCCGGCTCGGCCGTGGCGCCGGGCGCGAAGCTGGCCTCCAGCCGCTCGGCGAAGGCGCGCGAGTGCTGCACGGCGGCGTCGAAGCCGGCGGGCCGCGCCTCGCCGCGGCTGGCCAGCGCCTCGACCGACAGCGTTGCCGAGGCGATCTGATGGGTCAGCAGGTGCTGGTGCGAGAACACGCTGTGCAGCTCGGCCGGCTCGCGCACGCCCTGGCGCAGCAGCGCCGCCCCCTCGCCCCGCATGCGGCCCAGTGCCTCGCTCCAGGGCACCACCTGCTCGATCGCCAGGTGCATCAGGTGGAACGGCGTGGCGTCGGGTTCGAGCAGCAGCTGGCTGCGGTCCGCGCACTGCAGCAGCAGGCGCCGCTGCGCCTCGACCAGCTCGCTGTGCAGCTGGAAGCTGGCCCGCATGTCGCGCGGGTGCTCGCCGGCGACGAGGCGGCGCAGCTCGCGCGCCAGCGGGGCCCAGGCCGGCTCCAGGGCGAGCGCCGGCAGGGCCTGCAGGCGCTGCTGCGTGGCGTCGATCGCCGCGCCGAGGCGGTGGCGCGTCTGTCCGAGTGCGGCGTCGACCGAGGCATCGCCGGCCAGCGCGCGGTTCAGCAGGCCGCGGTGCTTCTGGGTCAGCACGATCAGGTCCAGCAGCGGCGCGGCCAGGCCGGCACCTTGTACCTCGCTGCGCGTGTCCTGCAGGCGCTGGTGGTGGTCACGCAGCGACTGCACCGTGAGCCAGCCCAGCGGCACCGTCAGCACCAGGCCCATCAAGACCATCTTGGCCGGGAAGTGCAGCCGGCGCATGAGGTTCATGCCGGGCTTCAGGATCAGGGTCAGGAGCGTGTCTCGGGCTGCGGCCATGGGGATGCGCCGGCGCGAAAGACGCGTCCGGCGGTCCGCTGCATTTCGGCAATCGGGCGCCCGCCTGTAGTGGGGAGATCTCGATTCCGCCTTGCGCCGTGTCAAGCCGCGGCGATCCAGGGGGCGGGGTCGTTCTTTGGAACGATGCGCCGGCGCGTCGCCCTCGTTCTTCCGCGCCGCGCCCGGGCGTACGCCCGACGGATGCCGCCCGCGACCCCGTATTCCTAGAGTGCCGGCATGGGAACGAGACGGGGAACCTCATGAGCAAGCAGGGCCAGGCGCTCTCGGTGCTGATCGTCAGCACCCTGGCGTTCACCGTGTGCTTCATGGTCTGGATGATGTTCGGCGTGATCGGCATCCCGATCAAGAAGGCGCTGAACCTGAACGCCACCGAGTTCGGTCTGCTGACCGCCACCCCGGTGCTGACCGGCTCGCTGATCCGCGTGCCGCTGGGCATCTGGACCGACAAGTACGGCGGCCGCATCGTGATGGCCGTGCTGATGGCCGCCACGGTGCCGGCGATCTTCCTGATGTCGTACGCCACCGCGTACTGGCATTTCCTCGTGATCGGCCTGTTCGTCGGCCTGGCCGGCGGTTCGTTCTCGGTGGGCACGCCCTACGTGGCGCGCTGGTTCCCGAAAAAGCGCCAGGGCTTCGCGATGGGCGTGTACGGCGCCGGCAACTCGGGCGCGGCGGTCAACAAGTTCGTGGCCCCGGCGCTCGTGGTCGCCTTCGGCTGGACCATGGTGCCGACCGTCTACGCCGCGATCATGCTCGGCACGGTGATCGTGTTCTGGCTCTTCAGCCACAGCGACCCGGCGCACCGGGTGCCCGCGCACACCAAGTTCACCGACCAGCTCAAGGCGCTGAAGGACCCCAAGGTCCTGAAGTACTGCCAGTACTACTCGATCGTGTTCGGCGGCTATGTCGCGCTGAGCCTGTGGATGGTGCAGTACTACGTGGGCGAGTACGGCCTGGACATCCGTGCCGCGGCGCTGCTGGCGGCGTGTTTCTCGCTGCCCGGCGGCGTGCTGCGCGCCATCGGCGGCTGGCTGTCCGACAAGTACGGTGCGCACAGCGTCACCTGGTGGGTGATGTGGGTGAGCTGGATCTGCCTGTTCCTGCTCTCCTACCCGCAGACCGACTTCACGATCCTCACCGTCAACGGCGCGAAGACCTTCCACATCGGGCTGAACGTCTACGCCTTCACCGCGCTGATGTTCGTGCTGGGCATCTGCTGGGCCTTCGGCAAGGCGAGTGTCTTCAAGTACATCAGCGACGACTACCCGGGGAACATCGGCGCGATCAGCGGCATCGTCGGCCTGGCCGGCGGCCTGGGCGGCTTCGTGCTGCCGATCATGTTCGGCGCGCTGATGGACCTGACCGGCATCCGCTCCAGCGCCTTCATGCTGATGTACGGCGTGGTCTGGGTCTCGCTGATCTGGATGTACTGGACCGAGGTGCGCAAGACCGAGGTCATCGGTCCGCGTTCCCAGGCGTTCGCACGCTGAGCTTCTTCGAGGAACCATCATGAACACCACCACCGTCACTGGCGCGTCCGCACGCGCGCCCAGTGGCCCCGACATCGCGGATTGGCGCCCGGAGGATGACGCCTTCTGGGAGAGCACAGGCAAGAAGATCGCCTACCGCAACCTCTGGATCTCGGTGCCCGCGCTGCTGTGCGGCTTCGCGGTCTGGGGCATGTGGGGAATCATCAGCGTGCAGATGCTCAACCTCGGCTTCCCGTTCACGCAGGCCGAGCTGTTCACGCTGACCGCGATCGCCGGCATCGCCGGCGCGACCATGCGCATCCCGGCCTCCTTCCTGGTGCGCCTGGCGGGCGGGCGCAACACCATCTTCCTGACCACCGCGATGCTGCTCGCGCCGGCCATCGGCACCGGCATCGCGCTGCAGCACAAGGACTGGCCGCTGTGGGTGTTCCAGCTGATGGCGCTGTGGTCGGGCGTGGGCGGCGGCAACTTCGCCAGCTCGATGTCCAACATCAGCACCTTCTTCCCGAAGCGGCTGCAGGGCACGGCGCTCGGGCTGAACGCCGGGCTGGGCAACTTCGGCGTCACGACGATGCAGGTCGTCATCCCTCTCGTCATGACGGTCGGCCTGTTCGGCGCCGTCGGCGGCGAACCGATGACGCTGCTGAAGGACAGCGGCTGGATCCTCGGCAAGATCGCCGCCGGCACGCCGACCTGGATCCAGAACGCCGGCTTCGCCTGGGTGCTCTCGCTGGTGCCGCTGGCGGTGCTGTGCTGGTTCGGCATGAACAACCTGAAGACGGTCTCGCCCGACACCGGCGCGCCCGTCGTCGCGTTCGCCAAGATCACCTGGCTCTACACGCTGGCCTTCATCCCCTCGATCCTCGGCCTGTACCTCTACCTGCCCAAGCCCACCGGGCTCGGCCTGATCAGCATGTGGGTGGCGATCCCGCTGGACATCGTCGCGGCGCTGCTGATCATGAAGCTCGCCGCCTTCGGCCCGATGAAGGAGAACATCGCGAAGCAGTTCGCGATCTTCCGCGACAAGCACACCTGGTCGATGACGGCGCTGTACATCGTCACCTTCGGCTCCTTCATCGGCTTCTCGATGGCGCTGCCGCTGTCCATCGCGGTGATCTTCGGCATCAGCCACGTGCCCGATGCGAACGGCGTGCTGCAGCACGCGCTGAAGAACCCGAACGCACCCTCGGCCTTCACCTACGCCTGGATCGGCCCCTTCGTCGGCGCCGCGGTGCGCCCGATCGGCGGCTGGATCAGCGACAAGCTCGGCGGCTCGATCGTCACGCAGGTGATCTCGGCGGTGATGGTGGTGGCCTCGGCCGCGGTGGGCTACGTGATGATGCAGGCCTACCAGTCGGCCACGCCGGAGCAGTATTTCCCGGCCTTCCTCGGCCTGTTCATCCTGCTGTTCGCCGCCAGCGGCATCGGCAACGGCTCGACCTTCCGCACCATCGGCGTGATCTTCGACCGCGCCCAGGCCGGCCCGGTGCTGGGCTGGACTTCGGCGGTGGCCGCCTACGGCGCCTTCGTCGCGCCGATCGTGATCGGCAACCAGATCAAGGCCGGCACGCCGCAGGCCGCGATGTACGGCTTCGCCGTGTTCTACGCCGTCTGCCTGGTGCTGAACTGGTGGTTCTACCTGCGCCGCAACGCCTACGTGAAGAACCCCTGAAGGAATTTCCATGAGCCACTTCCTCGATCGACTGACCTACTTCAAGCAGCCCAGGGAGGCCTTCTCCGGCGGCCACGGCGTCGCCACCGGCGAAGACCGCACCTGGGAGGACGCCTACCGCGACCGCTGGGCGCACGACAAGGTGGTGCGCTCCACCCACGGCGTGAACTGCACCGGTTCGTGCTCGTGGAAGATCCACGTCAAGGGCGGCATCGTCACCTGGGAGACGCAGCAGACCGACTACCCGCGCACGCGCTGGGACATGCCCAACCACGAGCCGCGCGGCTGCGCACGCGGCGCGAGCTACAGCTGGTACCTCTACAGCGCCAACCGCGTGAAGTACCCGCTGGTGCGCGGCCGGCTGCTGAAGGCCTGGCGCGAGGCGCGCCTGCAGCACGACCCGGTGACCGCCTGGGCCAGCCTGGTGGGCGACGAGGCGAAGCGGCGCGACTGGCAGCGCGTGCGCGGCCTGGGCGGCTTCGTGCGCTCGAGCTGGGACGAGGTCAACGAGATCATCGCCGCGGCCAACGTGCACACCATCAAGAAGCACGGGCCGGACCGCATCATCGGCTTCTCGCCGATCCCGGCGATGTCGATGGTCAGCTACGCCGCGGGCTCGCGCTACCTGTCGCTGATCGGCGGCGTGTGCATGAGCTTCTACGACTGGTACTGCGACCTGCCGCCCTCGAGCCCGCAGATCTGGGGCGAGCAGACCGACGTGCCCGAGTCGGCCGACTGGTACAACAGCACCTACCTGATCGCCTGGGGCAGCAACGTGCCGCAGACGCGCACGCCCGATGCGCACTTCTTCACCGAGGTGCGCTACAAGGGCGCGAAGACGGTCGCGGTGACCCCCGACTACGCCGAGATCAGCAAGCTCTGCGACCTCTGGCTGCACCCCAAGCAGGGCACCGATGCCGCGCTCGCGATGGCGATGGGCCACGTGATCCTGAAGGAGTTTTACGTCGACAGGCGGTCGGCCTACTTCGACGACTACGCGCGCCGCTACACCGACCTGCCGATGCTGGTGCTGCTGAAGGAGCAGCAGCTGCCCGACGGGCGCACGGCGCTGGTGCCCGACCGCTACGTGCGCGCGAGCGACTTCAACGGCAAGCTCGGCCAGGCCAACCACCCGGAATGGAAGACGGTGGCCTTCGACGCGGTCGGCAAGGTCGTGCTGCCGAACGGCGCGATCGGCTTCCGCTGGGGCCCGGACGGGCGCGCCGACGCCGGCCAGTGGAACCTCGAGGCCCGGGAGGCGCGCCACGGCCGGGACGTGACGCTCAAGCTCTCGGTGCTCGAGGGCGATCACCCGAGCGCGCAGACCGCGCAGGTGGCCTTCCCGTACTTCGCCGGCAGCGCGACCGAGCACTTCACCGCCAGCCCGCAGCGCGACGGCGAGGTGCTGGTGCGCACGGTGCCGGTGCAGCGCATCACGCTCGGCAAGGCCGGCGAGAAGCGCGAGGCCATCGTCGCCACGGTGTTCGACCTGCAGCTCGCCAACTACGGCGTCGCGCGCGGCCTGGACGGCGAGACCGCGGCCACCGGCTACGACGACGACACGCCCTACACGCCGGCCTGGCAGGAGCGCATCACCGGCGTGCCGCGGGCGCAGGTGATCAGCGTGGCGCGCGAGTTCGCCGACAACGCCGACAAGACACGCGGCAAGTCGATGGTGATCATCGGCGCCGCGATGAACCACTGGTACCACTGCGACATGAACTACCGCGGCATCATCAACATGCTGATGATGTGCGGCTGCATCGGCCAGAGCGGCGGCGGCTGGGCGCACTACGTGGGCCAGGAGAAGCTGCGCCCGCAGACCGGCTGGACCGCGCTCGCGTTCGCGCTGGACTGGATCCGCCCGCCGCGCCAGCAGAACAGCACCAGCTTCTTCTACGCCCACACCGACCAGTGGCGCTACGAGAAGCTCGGCGTCGAGGAGGTGCTCTCGCCCCTGGCCGACAAGGCGGCCTTCGGCGGCAGCATGATCGACTACAACGTGCGCGCCGAGCGCATGGGCTGGCTGCCCTCGGCGCCGCAGCTTCAGACCAACCCCATCCAGGTGGTGAAGGACGCCGCCGCGGCGGGCCAGGACGCCAAGGCCTACGCGAGCGCCGCGCTGAAGAGCGGCGCGCTGCGCATGAGCTGCGAGGACCCGGACGCGCCGGCCAACTGGCCGCGCAACATGTTCGTCTGGCGCTCCAACCTGCTCGGCTCCTCGGGCAAGGGCCACGAGTACTTCCTCAAGCACCTGCTGGGCACCACGCACGGCGTGCAGGGCAAGGACCTGGGCCCGGACGACGCCAAGCCCGAGGAGGTGGTCTGGCACGACCAGGCGCCCGAGGGCAAGCTCGACCTGCTGGTGACGCTCGACTTCCGCATGAGCACCACCTGCCTGTACTCGGACATCGTGCTGCCCACCGCGACCTGGTACGAGAAGAACGACCTCAACACCAGCGACATGCACCCGTTCATCCACCCGCTGTCGACGGCGGTGGACCCGGCCTGGCAGTCGCGCAGCGACTGGGACATCTACAAGGGCTTCGCGAAGAAGTTCAGCGAGGTCTGCGTCGGGCACCTGGGCGTGGAGAAGGAGCTGGTGCTGACCCCGCTGATGCACGACAGCCCGGCCGAGCTGGCCCAGCCCTTCGACGTGAAGGAGTGGAAGAAGGGCGAGTGCGAGCTCATTCCCGGCCTCACCGCGCCGCAGATGACGGTGGTCGAGCGCGACTACCCGAACGTCTACAAGCGCTTCACCGCGCTCGGGCCGCTGATGACCAAGGTGGGCAACGGCGGCAAGGGCATCGCCTGGAACACGCAGGACGAGGTGAAGCAGCTCGCCGAGCTCAACGGCGTGGTCACCGAGCCCGGCGCCACCTGCGGCATGCCGAGGATCGACAGCGACATCGATGCCTGCGAGGTGGTGCTGCAGCTCGCGCCCGAGACCAACGGCCACGTGGCGGTCAAGGCCTGGGAGGCCCTGTCCAAGGCCACCGGCCGCGAGCACGTGCACCTGGCACTGCACCGCGAGGACGAGAAGATCCGCTTCCGCGACATCCAGGCGCAGCCGCGCAAGATCATCAGCTCGCCCACCTGGAGCGGGCTGGAGAGCGAGAAGGTCTCGTACAACGCCGGCTACACCAACGTGCACGAGCTGATCCCCTGGCGCACGCTCACCGGGCGCCAGCAGTTCTACCAGGACCACCCCTGGATGCGCGCCTTCGGCGAGGGCTTCGTCAGCTACCGCCCGCCGGTGGACCTGAAGACGACCGCGGGCATCCACGGCATCAAGGGCAACGGCAACACCGAGATCCTGCTGAACTTCATCACGCCGCACCAGAAGTGGGGCATCCACAGCACCTACAGCGACAACCTGATGATGCTGACGCTGAACCGCGGCGGGCCGGTGATCTGGCTGTCGGAGGACGACGCGAAGCGCGCCGGCATCGCCGACAACGACTGGGTGGAGCTGTTCAACATCAACGGCGCGATCGCGGCACGCGCGGTGGTCAGCCAGCGCGTCAACCCGGGCATGGTGCTGATGTACCACGCGCAGGAAAAGATCATCAACACGCCGGGCTCGGAGATCACCGGCACGCGCGGCGGCATCCACAACTCGGTGACGCGCATCGTGCTCAAGCCCACGCACATGATCGGCGGCTACGCGCAGCTGAGCTACGGCTTCAACTACTACGGGACCATCGGCACCAACCGCGACGAGTTCGTCGTGGTGCGCAAGATGAACAAGGTCGACTGGCTTGACGGAGAAGTGGCATGAAGGTCCGCGCACAAATCGGCATGGTGCTGAACCTGGACAAGTGCATCGGCTGCCATACCTGTTCGGTCACCTGCAAGAACGTCTGGACCAGCCGCAAGGGCATGGAGTACGCCTGGTTCAACAACGTCGAGACCAAACCCGGCATCGGCTACCCGAAGGAGTGGGAGAACCAGGACAAGTGGAACGGCGGCTGGGTGCGCAACGCCGACGGCTCGATCGAGCCGCGCCAGGGCGCGAAGTGGAAGCTGCTGATGCGCATCTTCGCCAACCCGAACCTGCCGCAGATCGACGACTACTACGAGCCCTTCACCTTCGACTACGAGCACCTGCAGTCGGCGCCCGAGATGAAGGCCGCGCCGACCGCGCGCCCGCGTTCGCTCATCACCGGGCAGCGCATGGAGAAGATCGAGTGGGGCCCGAACTGGGAGGAGATCCTGGGCGGAGAGTTCTCCAAGCGCTCGAAGGACAAGAACTTCGACGAGGTGCAGAAGGACATCTACGGGCAGTTCGAGAACACCTTCATGATGTACCTGCCCCGGCTGTGCGAGCACTGCCTGAACCCGGCCTGCGTGGCGAGCTGCCCGAGCGGCAGCATCTACAAGCGCGAGGAGGATGGCATCGTCCTGATCGACCAGGACAAGTGCCGCGGCTGGCGCATGTGCGTGTCGGGCTGCCCGTACAAGAAGATCTACTACAACTGGAACACCGGCAAGGCCGAGAAGTGCATCTTCTGCTACCCGCGCATCGAGGCGGGCCAGCCGACGGTGTGTTCCGAGACCTGCGTGGGCCGCATCCGCTACCTCGGCGTGCTGCTGTACGACGCCGACCGCATCGAGCAGGCGGCGAGCGTCGCGCACGACCGCGAGCTCTACGAGGCGCAGCTAGGCATCTTCCTCGACCCGAACGACCCGGCCGTGATCGAGCAGGCGCGTGCCGACGGCATTCCCGACGCCTGGATGGAGGCGGCGCGCAGGAGCCCGGTCTACAAGATGGCGGTGGAGTGGAAGGTCGCGTTGCCGCTGCACCCGGAGTACCGCACGCTGCCGATGGTCTGGTACGTGCCGCCGCTGTCGCCCATCACCGCCGCGGCCAACGCCGGCCACGTGGGCGTGAACGGCCAGATCCCGGACGTGCAGCAGCTGCGCATCCCGATCAAGTACCTCGCCAACCTGCTGACCGCGGGCGACACCGTGCCGGTGGTGCGTGCGCTCGAGCGCATGCTGGCGATGCGCGCCTACCAGCGCGGCAAGCATGTCGACGGCACGCCGGACCTGGCGGCGCTGCAGCAGGTCGGGCTGACGGAGGCCGAGGTCGAGGCGATGTACCGCACGATGGCGATCGCCAACTACGAGGACCGCTTCGTCATCCCCAGCACGCACCGCGAGTACGCCGAGAACGCCTTCGACGTGCGCGGCGGCTGCGGCTTCTCGTTCGGCAACGGCTGCTCGGAAGGTTCGAGCGACGTCAGCCTGTTCGGCGGCGGCAAGCGCCGCACCATCCCGATCAAGGCGGAGGTCTGAGCATGGACTTCTTCGCTCCCCCCGACGCGCGGCTGAGCTTGCGCGTGCTTGCCAGGCTGCTCGCCTACCCGGATGCCGAGCTGCGTGCCCACCTGCCCGAGCTGCGCGAGGCGCTGCGCTCCGAGCGGGCGCTGGGCTTGTCGCGCCGCGCCGAACTCGAGACGCTGATGGACGGCCTGGCCGCCAGCGACCCGCTCGCGGCCGAGGCCGTCTACGTCGAGCTGTTCGACCGCGGCCGCAGCACCTCGCTGCACCTGTTCGAGCATGTGCACGGCGACTCGCGTGATCGCGGGCCGGCGATGATCGACCTGATCCGCACCTACGAGCAGGCGGGCCTGCTGTTCGGCCCCGACGAGCTGCCCGACCACCTGTGCGTGCTGCTCGAGTTCGCCTCCACGCTCGCGCCGCGCGCCGCGCGCGAGTTCCTGGCCGAGACGGCGCACCTGCTCGCCAAGGTGTTCAGCGCGCTGCTCGAGCGCGGCAGCCCGTACGCCAGCGTGCTCGGCGCGGTGATCGAGCTGGCCGGCGAGAAGGCGCAGGCCGTGCCGGTGGCGAGCGAGCCGGCGCTCGACGAGGCCTGGGAGGAGCCGGCCGCCTTCGACGGCTGCTCGACCCAGGGCCAGGCCCGCCCCGGCACGCCGCAGCCGGTGCAGATCGTCCGCAAGCCCCCCCAGACTCATCCGACCCAAGGAGCCCACGCATGAAGGCCTGGCTCGACACGCTGCTGTTCGGCGTCTACCCCTACCTCTGCCTCGCGGTGTTCCTGCTCGGCAGCCTGCTGCGCTTCGACCGCGACCAGTACACCTGGAAGAGCGACTCGTCGCAGCTGCTGCGCGCCGGCCAGCTCAAGTGGGGCAGCAACCTGTTCCACCTCGGCATCCTGTTCCTGCTGTTCGGCCACACGTTCGGCATGCTGACGCCGCACTTCGTCTACGAGCCCTTCCTCTCGGCCGGCGCCAAGCAGCTGCTGGCGATGGTCTCGGGCGGCATCTTCGGCGTGCTCGGCATCGTCGGGCTCACGCTGCTGCTGCACCGGCGCCTGGCCGACGCACGCATCCGCGCCACCAGCAGGACCAGCGACATCGTGCTGCTGGTGCTGCTGTGGCTGCAGTTCGCGCTCGGGCTGGCGACGGTGCCGCTGTCGGCCCAGCACCTGGACGGCAGCATGATGCTGGTGCTGGCCGAATGGGCGCAGCGCATCGCCACCTTCCGCGGCGGCGCGGCCGAACTGATGGCCGGCGTCGGCCCGGTGTTCCGCGCCCACATGGTGCTCGGCATGACGATCTTCCTGATCTTCCCGTTCACCCGCCTGGTGCACGTGTGGAGCGGCTTCGGCACGCTGGCCTACCTGGTGCGGCCCTACCAGGTGGTGCGGGCGCGGCGACTGAACCTGCCGACGGGGCGCTGACATGGACAAGCACGATTCGATCGACCACTGCACCGAGCTGTTGCGCCAGGAGGCGATCCGCGCCGGCCTGCTCGACGCGGCCGACCCGCCCGCCGCGGACGGCGTGATCAGCGCCGCGGCCACCCGGGCCATCGAGACCCTGATCGACCGCGCGGTGCAGGTGCCCGCGCCGAGCGAAGAGGCCTGCCGGCGCCACCATGCGGCGCACGCGGCGCGCTACAGCCGCGGCGAGCGGGTGCAGTTGCGCCACGTGCTGTTCGCGGTGACGCCGGGCGTGGACGTGGCCGCGCTGCGGCGCCGTGCCGAGGCCTGCCTGCTCGAGCTGCGCTGCCACGATGGGCAACCCGGCGAGGCCTTCGCGGCCGCGGCGCGCGAGCTGTCCAACTGCCCGAGCGGCGCGCAGGGCGGCGAGCTCGGCTGGCTCGTGGCCGACGACTGCGCGCCCGAGTTCGCGCGCGAGGTCTTCGGCCACGCCGAGGTCGGCGTGCTGCCGCGCCTGGTGCACAGCCGCTTCGGCCTGCATGTGGTCGAGGTGCTGCAGCGCGAGCCGGGCGAGGCGCTGCCTTTCGAGGCGGTGCGCGGCGCGGTCGAGGCGGCGCTGCGCCAGCAGGCCTTCGCCACCGCGCTGCACCAGTACCTGCAGGTGCTGGGCGGTGCCCAGACGCCGCTCGTCCAGTAGCCCCCGTCCATGCCCGACGAGTTGCTGCAGCGGCTGCGCCGCTTCACCGACCAGACCTTCCCCGGGGCGCGGCAGCAGTTCGAGGACCTGGTGCGCGAGGGCCAGCACCCGACCATCCTGTTCATCGGCTGCAGCGATTCGCGCCTGGTGCCCTACCTGCTGACGGGCACCGGGCCCGGCGACCTCTTCATCGTGCGCAACGTCGGGGCCTTCGTGCCGCCCCACGATGGCTCAGCGGGTTACCACGGCACCGCCGCCGCGATCGAGTTCGCGGTGCTGAACCTGAACGTCGCGCACATCGTGGTCTGCGGCCACAGCCATTGCGGCGGCATCCGCGCGCTGTACGAGGGCGTGCCGGCGCAGGCCACCAACCTGGCCGCTTGGCTCGAGCTCGGGCGCGAGGCGGTGCTGCCGGTGCAGGTGTCGCCCGAGGCGCTGCGCCGCACCGAGCAGCGCGCCGTCGTGCTGCAGCTCGAGCGCCTGATGGCCTACCCGATGGTGCGCGCCCAGGTCGACGCCGGCCGGCTCGCGCTGCATGGCTGGCACTACGTGATCGAGGACGGCGAGGTGCATGTGTTCGACGTGCGCCAGGGCGGCTTCGTGCCCGCCTCGCGTGCCGAGCACAGCGGCACCGGGCCGTACGCGGCGCCGGAGCCGGAGGCCCTGTTCAACGAGATCGACGCGAGCTTCGCGCCGGCGCCTCACGGCGCCTGAAGACCGCGCCGCGCGATCGGCGTCGACATCACGATCGCCGTGCGCGTCTCGCCCCAGCGGTTGATGTCGCCGAGGAAGGCCTCGAGCGCCGCCATGTCGGGCACCGCCACGGTCATCACGTAGGAGTCGGCGCCGGTCACGTGGTGGCACTCCAGCACCTCGGGCCGGGCGCGCAGGGCCTTCAGCAGCGCCTGCTTGTGCGGCTGCGCGGTGGTGATGCCGACGATGGCCTGCACCGGCCGGCCGGCGCGCGCCGGGTCCACGTCGGCGTGCATGCCGCGCACCACGCCGGCCTCCTGCAGGCGCTTGAGCCGCTCGGCGGTGGCGGCGATCGACAGGCCGGCCGCGGCGGCCAGCGACTTCAGCGGGGCCCGGCCGTCGGCCTGCAGCGCGGCGAGCAGTTTCCAGGCCTTGGCGTCGAGCTGCATGTTCCGGTGCGAGAGGGGTGGTGCCGGAAATTCTCCGGCCGTTCGCGATCATCGCCGCAATCGCGCACTGTGGCGCCGGCCGCAGCTCCCCTACAGTCCTTTTCATGGACCTGCTCGCCGTGTTCGCCTCCGCGCTGCTGATCGGCCTGTCGATCGCCGCGCCGGTCGGCCCGATCGGGCTGCTGACCATCCAGCGCAGCCTCGAGCATGGCCCGCGCGCCGGGCTGGCCACCGGGCTCGGCGCGGCCGCGGCCGATGCGGTGTACGGCGCCGTCGGCGCCTACGGCGTGAGCTGGCTGATCGGTGCGCTGGTCGCCGCGCGCGTGCCGCTGGCGCTGTTCGGCGCCGCGTTCCTGCTCTGGATGGCCTGGGGCCTGGTGCGTGCGCCGGCGGCCGAACGCGCCGCGCAGGCCGCGCCGGCGCGCAACGGCTGGCAGTACTTCGCCACCACCTTCGTGCTGACGCTCTCCAACCCGGCGACGATCTTCTCCTTCATCGCCGTGTTCGGCACGCTGGCCGGGCGCAGCACGGTCAGCGCGCCGGGCACGATGGTGCTCGGCGTGCTGCTCGGCTCGGCGCTGTGGTGGCTGTTCCTCTCCACCGCGGTGGGGCACCTGCGCGAGCGCTTCGACGCGCGCTGGCGCCGGCGTGTCAACCTCGCCAGCGCGACGGTGCTGGCCGGCTTCGCGCTGTGGCAGCTCGGCTCGCTGACCTGATCAGGGTGCGGCTTCCGGCCGCAGGCGGAAGCGTGTGCGCCACCAGCCCCAGGCAAGCGCCCCGAAGAAGGCCGTGAACAGCGCGCCGCCCCACCACTCGGTGACGTTCTCCAGCACGTCCTTGGCCGCCGGGTCGTGCCAGACCAGCGGCAGCAGCACATGCGCGAGACCGAGCAGCGGCAGCCCGGCGCAGGGCAGCAGCAGGGCGAGCGCGACGCCGTGCACCTGGGCCTGCCGCACCGCCTGCGCGAGCAGCAGCATGCCGATGCAGGTGAGCCCGAAGTACAGCGCGGTGCCGTAGCGGCGCATGAAGCGGTAGCCCTCGCCCTCGGTGCCGAGGAAGCTGCCGTACAGCACCAGGCAGATGCCCGCCGCCAGGCCGAGCCAGGGCAGCACGCGCGCCGTGCGCGTGGCACCGCGGCCCAGGGTGTGCAGCCAGGGCGTGCACAGCATCCAGCACAGCGCCTGCAGCACCGCGGCGGGCAGCAGCAGGGCGCGGAACAGGATGTTCGGCAGGCCGTGGCGCCCGGCGCGACTGATCGACACGCAGCCGTCGAGGAAGG
Organism: Piscinibacter defluvii; assembly: GCF_004011805.1. Classification (GTDB taxonomy): domain Bacteria; phylum Pseudomonadota; class Gammaproteobacteria; order Burkholderiales; family Burkholderiaceae_C; genus Piscinibacter; species Piscinibacter defluvii. Next base: position 306,950 of record NZ_RCHJ01000006.1, on the reverse strand, counting down.
GGTTGCAGTCCGGGATCAGGCCGAGCCGCACCGAGAGCACGAAGGCCAGCGCCGTGCCGGCCAGCGGCAGCAGCGCCGCCAGCAGCGCCAGCGGCCAGAGCGGCAGGGGAGCGGGGGGCTTCATGCTGCCGCGCATTGTGGTGTTCGTTTCGTCACGCGGCCGGTGAGCCCAAGCGGCTGCGGGTTGCGCGAGGTCAAGCGGCCGGCCGCCGCGGAGCCCGACAGTCGCAGGCTGGAGGATTGTCCATGCCACCCTTGCTGCCCGGCGTCGTCGACGCCATCGAACCGCGCCTGGCGGCGCTGCTGGAGCGCAGCGGTCTCGCGCCGCTGGTGCTGCGCGGGCGCCGCCTGCTGCCCATCGTGCAGGGCGGCATGGGCGTGGGCGTGTCGGCGCACAAGCTGGCCGGCAGCGTGGCCGCGCTCGGCGGCGTGGGCACGATCTCCTCGGTCGACCTGCGCCGCCACCACCCGGACCTGATGGAACGCACCCAGGGCCTGGCCACCGTGCCCGGCGGCGACGCGGTGGCCAAGGCGGCCATCGACGCGGCCAACCTCGAGGCCATCGGGCGCGAGATCGCGCTGGCGCGCGAGCGCTCGCAGGGCCGCGGCCTGCTGGCCATCAACGTGATGCGCGCGGTGGCCGAGTACGCCGCCTCGGTGAAGAAGGCGCTGGAGTGCGGCATCGACGCGGTGGTGGTCGGCGCCGGCCTGCCGCTGGACCTGCCGGACCTCGCGGCCGAGCACCCGCAGGCCATGCTGGTGCCCATCCTGTCGGACGCGCGCGGCGTGCAGCTGATCGTCAAGAAATGGGAGCGCAAGAAGCGCCTGCCCGACGCGATCGTGATCGAGCATCCGCGCCTGGCCGGCGGGCACCTGGGCGCGGCGAAGATCGCCGACCTGGGCGACCCGCGTTTCGACTTCGAGAACGTGATCCCGGCCTCGCGCGAGTTCCTCCGGAGCGCCGGCATCGAACGCGAGATCCCGCTGATCGCCGCCGGCGGCATCCGCACGCATGCGGACATCGCGCGGCTGCAGTCGCTCGGCGCGGCCGCGGTGCAGCTCGGCACGCCGTTCGCCGTCACCGAAGAAGGCGACGCGAGCGAGGCCTTCAAGCAGGTGCTGGCCGCGGCGAAGGACGAGGACATGGTCGAGTTCACCAGCGTCGCCGGCCTGCCGGCGCGTGCGGTGGCCACGCCCTGGCTGCGCGCCTACCTGAAGATCGAGGACAAGCTGCAGGCCGTGGTGCATGCCAAGTCGCGCTGCACCAAGGCCTTCGACTGCCTGGCGCAATGCGGCCTGCGCGACGGCCTCAAGGGCTGGGGCCAGTTCTGCATCGACAACCAGCTCGCCGCCGCGCTGCGCGGCGACGTGAAGAAGGGCCTGTTCTTCCGCGGCGCCGGGGCGCTGCCCTTCGGCGACCAGATCCGCAGCGTGCGCGAGCTGATGGAGCGGCTGCTGACGGTGAACGCGGCGGTGCCGGCCTGACGGGTTGTCGTGCCATGTGGGCATCGATGCAGCTCGATGCGCCGGGCCGGCCGCTGCAGCAGGTGCTGCACGAGCGGCTGCCCGAGCCGGCGCCGGGCCAGGTGCGCATCGCGGTGAGCTGCTGCGGCGTGTGCCGCACCGACCTGCACATCGTCGACGGCGAGCTCGCGTTTCCCGGCCACCCGGTGGTGCCGGGGCACGAGATCGTCGGCCGCGTCGCGGCGCTGGGCGAGGGCGTGACCGGCCTGGCGATCGGCGAGCGCGTCGGCGTGCCCTGGCTGGGCTGGACCTGCGGCGAGTGCGCGCCGTGCCGCGCCGGGCGCGAGAACCTGTGCGAGAACGCGCGCTTCACCGGCTGGCAGATCCGCGGCGGCTACGCGCAGCAGGTGGTGGCCGATGCCCGCTACGTGTTCCGCCTGCCCGAGCGCTACAGCGACGCCGAGGCCGCGCCGCTGCTGTGCGCCGGGCTGATCGGCTGGCGCGCCCATGCGATGGCGGGCGAGGCGCCGCGGCTGGGCCTGTACGGCTTCGGCGCGGCGGCGCACCTGATCGCGCAGGTGGCCGTGGCGCAGGGCCGCGAGCTGGCCGCCTTCACGCGCCCCGGCGACCATGCCGCGCAGCAGCTCGCGCGCGCGCTCGGCGTGGCCTGGGCCGGCGGCTCGGACGAGGCGGCGCCCTTCGTGCTCGATGCCGCACTGATCTTCGCGCCGGTCGGAGCGCTGGTGCCCCTGGCGCTGCGTGCCGTGCGGCCGGGTGGCACGGTGGTGTGCGCCGGCATCCACATGAGCGACATCCCGTCGTTCCCGTATTCGATCCTCTGGGGCGAGCGGCGCCTGGTCTCGGTGGCCAACCTGACACGCGCCGACGGCGAGGCCTTCCTGCGCGTCGCGGGCGAGATCCCGCTGCGGGTGCACGCGGTGCCGTACCCGCTGGCCGACGCGAACCGCGCACTCGCCGACCTGCGCGCCGGGCAGCTCAGCGGGGCGGCGGTGCTGGCGTGCGACGCTCCACCCGGCTGAGCATCAGCGCCGCGAAGGCCACGATCGCCAGCGCCTGCAGCGCCCCCGCCACGCTGCGCAGCGTGGCCTGCTGCAGCAGCTCGGCCAGGGCGCGCAGCGCCACCGCCGCACTCATCAGCAGCACCGGCGCGAACGGCCGGAAGCCCGGCGCCGCCAGGCGCAGGCGCAGCAGCGCCGGCAGCACGATCGGCGCATGGCCGAACACCATCGCGAACACGAAGCCGAGCAGCAGCATGTGCAGCGGCCCGCTGGCGCCGAAGGCCGCACCCCGCGCCAGGCCGGCCAGGCCCCAGAGCGCCGCCAGCACCAGCCAGGCGTAGCCCAGGCGCAGGCAGCGCGCGGTGTGCAGCGTCCAGCCGGTGCGCACGAGGCCGGGGCGCACCGCGAGGTCGAAGCGCCACAGCCAGGCCGCCAGCGCGAGCTGCGCCAGCCACCACAGCGCGCCGGCGCCCGGCACGCCCGCGGCGAGGCCCAGCAGCCCCAGGCCGTGCAGCGCCATCGCGGCCCCGTAGGCACGCCGTGCGAAGGCCGACAGCGGCACGAAGCGCGCCAGCTCGCGGCGCTCGCCGGCGATGGTCAGCACGAGGAAGGAGCACCACCAGGCCACCACGGTCTCGAACGGCCGGTCGGCCAGCCACAGCAGCGTGCCGCCGGCCCAGGCGAACGCGCCGGCGCCCTCGACGGCGGTGTGCAGCGCGCGTTCGCGCCACCAGACGCCGACGTAGGCCGCGCCCAGCACCAGCGCGGCAAGCAGCCACAGCACGGCCGCCAGCCCGGGCTGCAGCACCAGCGCGGCCAGGCTGCCGGCCGCGGCCAGCGCCGGGGCGGCCCAGACGATGCCGCGCCGCAGCGCCACCGCACGCTCGAGCGAGATCACCAGGCCGAAGAAGCCGCACACCAGCAGCGCGCCATGCAGCGCGAGCGGCGCGCTGGCCCGCTCGGGCAGCAGGTCCAGACCGAGCCGAGCCAGGCCGCCGGCCAGGCCGCTGACCAGCGTCAGTGCGGCCAGCAGGGCCGGCAGCAGCGCGGCGGCCGACGGCCCGCGTTCAGCCTTGGTCATCGTCCCAGCCCAGGCGCCGGCGCGCCGCGGCGCTGAGCCGTTCGGGGGTCCACATCACCTCGTCGGCCTCGTCGATGTCGATCTGGCGCCCCGGCAGCGCCTGGGCGAGCGCGCGCTGGGCGTCCTCGGCGATGGCGCCGCCCAGCGGGCAGGTGGGGCTGGTCAGCACCAGGCGCAGCACGATGCGCTGCGGATCGACGAGCAGGCGCTCGACCAGCCCGAGCTCGACGATGTTCTCGCCGATCTCCGGGTCGAGCACCGCGCTCAGGGCCTGCAGGGCGAGCGCGTGGTCGTCGGTACGGGGCGTGTCCATGTGCACATGGTCGCGGCCTGCGGGCGACAGGGGCTTGATGACTCTCAAAACCATGACCGCCGCGGGTGCCGAGCATGCCGCCCATGAAGACGATTGCGATCCGCCCGCTGCCGGCCCCGGCCCGGCCCACCCCTTCCGCCGCCGCGGCCGACGGTGAGCGCTGGCGCTGGCAACGCCTGTTCGACGCCCCGCACCGCCTCGGCTTCTTCGCCGGCGCGCTGATGCTGGCGCTGTCCGCGCTGTGGTGGGCCGCGGTGATGCTGGCCACGCACCTGCTGCACTGGCCCGTGCCCTGGGCGGTGTCGCGCGGGCTCGCGCATGCGCTGTGGTTCGCCTTCGGTTTCATGCCGCTGTTCTTCACCGGCTTCCTGTTCACGGCCGGGCCGAAGTGGCTCGGCCTGCCGCCGGTCGATGCGCGTGTGCTCGCGCCGGCGCTGCTCGCCTCGCTGGCCGGCTGGGGCGTGTTCCTGCTCGGCGTGCATGGCGCGGCGGCCCTGGCTGCCATCGGGCTGGCCGCGGTGGCCTGGGGCTGGGCCTCGTTCACGTGGCGCTTCGCGGGCCTAGTGCGCCGCAGCGTCGTGCCCGACCGGCTGCACGCGCTGGTCATCGCCGCGGCCTGCGTGGCCGGCGTGGCCGCGCTGGCCATCGCCGCGCTCGGCCTGCTGCTGCAGCGCGAGGACCTCGCGCGCGCCGCACTGCAGCTCGGGCTGTGGGGCTTCGTCGGCGTGGTCTACGTAACGGTGGCGCACCGCATGATCCCGTTCTTCACCGCCAGCGCGCTGCCCCTCGTCGCGGCCTGGCGGCCGACGCTGCTGCTCGGGCTGTTCGTGGTGCTGTTCGTGCTGCAGGTGCCGCTGGCCTGGGCCGACCTGTGGTGGTGGCCGATGCCCTCGGCGCCGGCCTGGGCGCGTGTCGTGCTCGAAGCCGCGGCGGCCCTCGGCCTGGCGGCACTCGCGCTGCGCTGGGGCCTGGTGCAGAGCCTGGCGATCCGGCTGCTGGCGATGCTGCACCTGGGCTTCGTCTGGCTCGCGGTGTCGTTCGCGCTGGCCGCCGCCTCGCACGCGCTGCTGCTGGCCAGCCACGGGCAGCTCGGCCTCGGCCTGGCGGCGCAGCATGCGCTGACGATGGGCTTCTTCGGCTCGCTGCTGCTGGCGATGGCCACCCGCGTGGCCTGCGGCCACGGCGGCCGCACGCTGGCGGCCGACGACCTGGCCTGGGCGCTGTTCTGGGCCCTGCAGGCGGCCACGCTGCTGCGCGTGGCGGCCGCGCTCTGGCCGGCCGCCGAGCCGGCGCTGCTGGCGGGCGCCGGCCTCGTCTGGGCGCTGGCCGTGGTGGCTTGGGCCCTGCGTTACGGCCGCTGGTTCGGCCGCCCGCGGGCCGACGGCAAGCCGGGTTGAACAGGGCCGGCGACCGGGATCCGGTGCCGCTTGCGGACAATTCCCCAAAATGGGGCGTGTCAGGCCATCAGTTTGATCAATCGAGAATAAATCTCTTCAGCGATTCTTTGTTGGGCCGATAAGGGCGTCGGTAGACGGCCGTCAGTGTCCGTCGGTTCTTGTCTCCTACCAACAAAGGGTCTTCGTGATGAGGTTCGACCGATTCAGTGTTCGTGCGCGCCTGCTGGGGGGCTTCGGCTTCCTGGCCGGCATCGTGCTGCTGCTGTCCGCCGCGGCCATCCAGGCGCTGTCGGGGGCACACGCCAACTATGCCGGCTACGTGAACGACGTGGCCGTCCGGCTCACCGTGGCCAACGACGTGCTCGACGCCACCAACGCACGCGCCATCGGCGCGCGCAACCTGGTGCTGGTGCACAGCCCGGCCGACCGGGAGCGCGAGAAGGCCGCCATCGAGGCGGCCCACCAGAAGGTCGGGCGCAGCATCGCCGAACTCAGGCGCCTGCTGGCCGAGACGCCGGGCGTGGGTGAACGCGAGCGCAGTCTGCTGGCGGAGGTGGAACGGGTGGAGGCCAGGTACGGCGCGGTCGCGCTGCGCATCGTCGGCCTGGCGACGAGCGGGAAGCACGAGGAGGCGATCACCGCGATGAACGCGGAATGCCGGCCGCTGCTGACCGCGCTGCTGAAGGCGACCGACGAGTACATCGCCGAGGGCACCGCCCAGGGGCGCGCGGAGGTGGCGCGCGCCGAGGCGGACTACACGCGCCAGCGCAACGGGCTGATCGCCGCCTGCGTGCTGGCGGTGCTGTTCGCGACGGCCCTGGCGCTGCTGATCACGCGCGGCATCACCCGCGCGCTCGGCGCCGAGCCGGCCGCGCTGGCCGCGGTGGCGCAGCGCGTGGCGCGGGGCGACCTGGCGCCGGTCGAGGGGGCCGGGCGCGCCCCGGGGAACAGCGTGCTGGCCTCGCTCGGCCAGATGCAGCAGGGGCTGTCGGCGGTGGTCACGCAGGTGCGCTCGGCGTCGGATTCGATCGCCACCGGCTCGACGCAGATCGCCACCGGCAACGCCGACCTGTCGCAGCGCACCGAGGAGCAGGCCAGCAACCTGCAGCAGACCGCGGCCTCGATGGAGCAGCTCAACTCGACGGTGAAGAACAACGCCGACACGGCGCGCCAGGCCAATCAGCTGGCCGGCAGCGCCAGCCAGGCGGCCGAGAAGGGCGGCGCGGCGATGTCGCAGGTGGTCGCCACGATGCGCGACATCAGCGAGAGCTCGAAGCGCATTGCCGACATCATCGGCGTGATCGACGGCATCGCGTTCCAGACCAACATCCTCGCGCTCAACGCGGCCGTCGAGGCGGCCCGCGCGGGCGAGCAGGGGCGCGGCTTTGCCGTGGTGGCCGGCGAGGTGCGCTCGCTGGCGCAACGCAGCGCCGAGGCGGCCAAGGAGATCAAGGCCCTGATCAGCGCCAGCGGCGACCGGGTGGACGCGGGTTCGCGCCTGGTGGGCGAAGCCGGCGCAACCATGTCCGACGTGGTCGGTCAGGTCCGGCGCGTGGCCGACCTGATCGGCGAGATCAGCGCGGCGACCACGCAGCAGGCCGGCGGCATCGGCCAGGTGAACGACGCGGTCACGCAGCTCGACCAGGTGACGCAGCAGAACGCCGCGCTGGTGGAGGAGGGCGCCGCCGCGGCCGAGAGCCTGCGCCACCAAGCCCAGAGCCTGGCCGATGCGGTGCGCGTCTTCAAGCTGGAAGCGGCCTGACCGCCGGCGCCGGGCGCGCTCAGGGATTGGTGTCGGCGCCGGTCGGGCAGGCCGTGCCGCCGCCGGCGCGCCGGATGCGCGGCCCGGCCGGGTTCTGCGCCCGCGGGTCGTAGGGCGGCTGCGGCGGCTGGAAACGTGCCAGGTGCTCGGCCAGCGCGTCGATGTCCTGCGCGCCGCCGAGCGCGTCGCGGCCCTCGGTGAGCACGCCGAAGCCGTCGCCGCCGCCGGCCAGGAAGCTGTTCACGGTCAGCCGCACGCGCCGCTGCGGATCGGTCACGCGGCCGTCGGCCACCAGCGGCTCGCCGCGCAGCCGCAGTTCGCGGATGCGCTCGCCGCAGGGGCGGGCGCCGTCCCAGGTGTAGTGCAGGCCGGCCGAGGGGATCAGCAGCCGCGTCGCGCCGGGCTGCTGGCCGCGGCAGCCGGCGAACTGCTGCTCGAGCAGCTCGCGCAGCTGGGCGGCGCTGAAGGTCTGCGTCACCAGGCTGTTGCCGAAGGGCTGCACGGTGAACAGCTCGCCCCAGGTGACACGACCGTCGCCCTCGCCCGCGGGGCTGCCGGCGTGCACGAAGCCCGGCTGGCGCACCCCGCCGCGGTTCATCAGCGCCGCCTCGGCACCGCCGAGCGACGGCGCCGCGGTGGCGGCGAGTTGCGCATCGGCGATCAGCTCGCCGGCGGGCATGTTGCACGCGGCATCGACCGCCTGCGCCGGCACGTCGGCGGCGATGCTGCCGACCACGCGCTGTGCCAGCGGCGCGGCGAGCGCCGCATAGGCCTCGACCAGCGTGCGCACCGGCGCGGCCGCCTGCAGGCCGTCGGCCGGGCGCTCGACCAGCTGGTTCTCCGCCTGCACCGCGCGCACGTCGCGCGTCAGCGGGTCGAGCTGCAGGTCGATGCGCGTCAGCACCCGGCCGAAGGCGCTCGCGCTGGTCACCGGCACGGGCCGGCCGGCCGCGTTCGGCAGCCGGCAGTTGTAGGCGGCGTGGGTGTGGCCGCTGATCACGAGGTCGACCGCGTCGTCGAGCCGGGCCACGATGCGCGCCAGCGGCGAGCCGGCCAGCAGGCCCTCGCAGGCATTGAGCGCAGCGCGCGCGCCGCTCTGCACGCCGCCCTCGTGCAGCAGCACGACGATCGCCTCGATGCCGCGCGCGCGCAGTGCCGGTACCAGCGCCGCCACGGTGTCGGCCTCGTCGCGGAACTCGAGCCCCGCCACGCCGCGCGGCGTGACGATGCTCGGCGTGGCCTGCAGCGTCATGCCGATGAAGGCCACCGGGACGCCGTCGAACGCCTTCACGCCGAAGGGCGGCAGCAGCGTCGCGCCGTCGGCGCGCTGCACCACGTTGGCGGCGAGCCACTGGAAGCGTGCGCCCTCGAAAGGCACCGGCGTGCCGGCGCTGGCGCCGCGGCAGCTGCTCGCGTCGCGCCCGTCGCCGAGCCGGCGGCAGCCGCCACGCTGCAGGCGCAGCAGCTCGGCGGCGCCGCGGTCGAACTCGTGGTTGCCCACCGCGCTGAACTCCAGCCCGATGCGGTTCAGCGCCTCGACGGCCGGCTCGTCGTGGAACAGCGCCGAGACCAGCGGCGAGGCACCGACCAGGTCGCCCGCTGCCACCACCGCGGTGTTCGACTGGCCCTGCTTGAGCTGCGCCACCTTGGCGGCCACTGCGTCCGCGCCGCCGACCAGCGGGCGCTGCTCGGCCGGCACCAGGTTGTCCACCCCGAAGCGGCCGGGCGGCTGCAGGTGGCCGTGGAAGTCGTTCAGCGCGATGAGGCGCACCGGCACCGGCCCCGGCGGCGCGGTGACATGGCTGCAGCCGGCCGCCAGCAGCGTGGCGGCGAGGAGGAGGAAGCGCATGCGGGCAGTGTACGGAGCACCGCCGGCGCGACGGATCAGGGGCCGAGGAAGCGGCGCCGGTAGGCCGGCGGCAGGTCGGCCAGGTCGAGCAGCAGCGGCAGGTCGGCGGTGCCGAAGTCCGGATCCCAGGCGGGGGCACCGAGCACCCGGGCGCCGCAGGCGAGGTAACCCTTGATCAGCGGTGGCGGCTCCACCGCGAGGTCGCCGCGCAGTTCGTCCACCGGCAGCGGCAGGCGCGGGTGCACGCGCTGCGCGAGCGGTGCGAGATGCTCGCGCTGCAGGCGCTGCCACAGGCTGGCTGCAGTGTGGCCGCCGTCGGCGATCGAGACGCTGGCGCAGCCGATCATGTGGCGCAGGCCGTTGCGCTGCATGAAGGCCGCCAGGCTGGACCACAACAGCAGGATCACCGCGCCGCTGCGCCAGGCCGGGTCCACGCAGGAGCGGCCCAGCTCGGCCAGCGAGCCGCGCAGCGCGCGCAGCCGGGTCAGGTCGAACTCGGTGTCGCTGTACAGGCCGCCGACCCGGCGCGCCGCATCGGGTGTCAGCACCCGGTAGGTGCCGACCACACGCGCCGGTTCGGTGTCGGTGGCGGCGCAGCGCACCAGCAGGTGCTCGCAGAAGGGGTCGAACAGGTCGGCGTCGTGGCCGACGGGCGTGCCGGGCGGCGGCCGCAGCCGCGCCCCCATCTCCTCGGCGAACACCTGCCAGCGCAGGCGCTGCGCGGCGCGCAGTTCGTCGACGTCATGCGCCCAGACGGCCTCCAGCCGTGCGGCGGCCGGTTCCCGCCGGGCGGCAGGCGGGGGCAGGGCGCCTGGGCGCCGGAGCTCGAGGATCTGCATGCCCGCATGCTGGCCGCGGCGCATGACGCCGGCGTGTCGTGCCGGCGACGGCAGCGTGACGAGGCGCTGCCGGGCGGCCTGCCAGGCACTACCAGGCAGATTGGCAGGCCGCCAGCCGCTCGCGCGGCGGCATCGAGAGCAGCCGGTTGACCTCGGCGTTGTAGGCGCCGCGGTAGGCCTCGCTGCGGCGGATCGCCGCCAGGTCGAGCCGGCGCTGCTCGACGGCGCGCTGCAGCAGGTCCTGACCCGGCTTGACGCTCTTGGCGTCGATCGGCTGGCACACGAAGATCACGCCGTCGATGCCGCCGACCACCTGCTCGGCCGGCGCGGCATGCGCGGCCAGGCCGGCGGCAGCGAGGCCGGCGGCGGCAAGGAGGTGGGCGGGGCGCAGGGGCATGGCCGGATCGGACGCAGCGCCGCGCATTCTGCCCGCCGCCGCGCCCCCGGGCTCCCCGCGATCAGGCGTTGGCGGGGCCGCGCCGGGCCGGCAGCAGGCGCTCGTCGTCGGGCAGGTCGGCCGCGCCGGCCATCTCCATCGCCATCTGCGTGCAGACGGCGCGGCACAGCGTGACGGCCTTCTGGTTGGCGATGCGGTAGTAGATCTGCGTGCCCTCGCGGCGCCGCGCCAGGATCTGGGCGCGGTACAGCGTGGCCAGGTGCTGCGACAGGTTGGGCTGCGTGGTGTCGATCTGCGCCAGCAGCTCGGAGACGTTGCGCTCGCCGTGGCACAGCGCCGAGAGCAGCTTCAGGCGGATCGGCGTCGACAACAGGCCGAACAGCTCGGCGGCGGACTCGAACACCTCGTCGGCCTCGTCGCGCGCGCCGCCGTTGGTCGGAAGGCCGCTCATCGTTTCGCCCCCCCGCCGGGCCGGCGCTCGAAGTGGTAGTGGTCGCGGTCGAGTGCCGCGGCGACCGCGTCGACGTCTTCCGGGAACAGCCCGAGGTTGAGCTCGGTGCTGCAGTAGTCGACCATGCCGCGCAGGCGCGCGGCGCTGTTGATGCGCCCGGCCGGGCGGTAGATGGCCGAGCCGTCGCCGCCGACGCGGCGTGCATGGCACTCGGCACAGCGGTGTTCCTTCAGCAGCCGCTCGCCGAGCGCGAGGTCGGCGCCGTCGAACAGGCGCTGCGGCGCCTGCGCCAGCGCCGCGCCGGCGAACAGCATGCCGGCCGCCAGCAGCAGCCGCTTCATGCGGCGCGCTCCATCAGTTCCATCACGTCCTCCTCGAACATCTCGCCGGGGATGGATTGCTTGAGCCGACCGCGCGCATCGACCACCACGGTCAGCGGCACCACGCGGCGCGCGCCGAGCGCCGCACCCAGGGCATCGCTGTCCAGCGTCACCGGGAAGGTCCAGCCGCGCTGCGCCATGTGGCGCCGCACCGCGGCCGCGTCGCGCTCGCGCACCACGCCCAGCACGCCCGGGCCGGGCTGGCTGTGCGCGGCGCGGTGCAGCTTCTCGACGTGCACGTTGTGGCGCTGGCAGAACGGGCAGGTGAGCGACCAGAACACCAGCACCAGCGGCTGGCCGGGCGTGGCCTGCCAGGGCGTGCCGTCGAGCAGCGTCACCGCCGGCCAGCGCACCGGCTCGCCGGGCGCCACCGGCGCGGCCCACGGCACGGCCGGCGCGGCCAGCGCGCCGGCGGCGATCAGCACCTGGCGGCGGCGCATCACTTCGACTCCTGTTCCATCAGCAGGTAGGTGTTGTACGCGTTGATCCGGTTCGCGGCCTTGAAGAGCGGCAGGCCCTCGAAGCGCGACCAGTCGGTGCGCGCATACGCCTCCTCGAAGGGCTCCATGTTACGCGCCGCCTCACCCATCGTGCGGCGCAGGTGCATCAGGTAGTCGCGTGTCAGTTCGAGGTCGGCACGCGCGCTGGTCGAGGCCGGCCCGTGGCCGGGCACCACCACGTCGACCGCGAAGCCGAGCAGGGTCTCGAGCGAGGCGATCCACTGACGGCTGTCGGCCAGGCCGACGAAGGGCACCCGGCCGCGGAACACCAGGTCGCCGGCGAACAGCACGCGCCGCGCCGGCACGTGCACCACCAGGTCCTCCGGCGTGTGCGCCGGGCCGACCGGCTGCAGCACGAACGCCACGCCGCCCAGCGTCAGCCGGGTCGGACCGTCGATCCAGCGGTCGGCTTCGACCAGGCGGGTCGTCTCGTCGACCCAGGGGAACAGCTCGTCGCGGCTGGCCACCAGGCGCCGCGCCGCGGTGTCGGAGTGCAGGTACTCGAGGGCGGCGCGGTGCGCGATCACCTGTGCACCGGCGGCCTTGAAGGCCTGCAGGCCGTAGATGTGGTCGGCGTGGTAGTGGGTCACGATCACGTGCGTCACCGGCTTGGGCGAGAGCGTGCGCAGCGCGGCCAGCAGCTCCTCGGCCAGGGTCGGCGAGCCGAGCGCGTCGATCACCACCAGCCCGTCGCTCGTCTCCACCACGCCGGCGTTGGAGATGAAGTTGCGGTTGGCGGCCGAGCCCAGCGCCGACTGGCCCTGCACCATCCACGCGCCGCCGGCCACCGGCACCGGCACGGGCCGCTCCTGCGCGTGGGCGCGGGTGGACAGTGCCGCCGCCAGCAGCCCGGCCGCGAGCGCTCGCCCCAGGGTTTGCACGCTGCTATCGGTTCGCATAAGAACACTACATTCGAATGTAGTGATATTTGAAGGCCGACTTTGCTTCCAACGCAAGCGCATCAACCCGCACACGCCGGCGGTCGCGCCTGAACCACAATCCGGCCCGGACCCAGACGAGGAGACCCCCCATGCCCCTTCGTTCCCTCGCGGCCGCGGCCGCACTCATGTGCGTCGCGCCCTGGAGCGCGGCCCAGGACGCGAACCTGGCGCGCAACCTCGCCGCCACCTGCGCCAACTGCCACGGCACCAACGGCAACGCGCGCGGCAATGACGTGAAGCCGCTGGCCGGCGTCGCGGCCGAGAAGATCCTGGCGCAGATCGCCGACTTCAAGAGCGGCGCCCAGCCCGCGACGATCATGCATCAGATCGCCAAGGGCTACACCGACGAGCAGCTCAAGCTGATCGCGGCCTATTACGCGGCCCAGAAGCCGGCGCAGTGAGGGAGCCCACCATGAACCACGCATCGTTCTCGCGCCGCCGCCTGCTCGGTGCCGGCGCCTCGCTGGCCGCAGTGTCGCTGGCCGGCTGCGCCACCACCTCGGGCGGCCCGTCGATCGGCCGCGTCGTCGTCGTCGGCGGCGGCTTCGGCGGCGCCACCGCCGCGCGTTACCTGAAGCTGTGGGGCGGCAACGTCGACGTCACGCTGGTCGAGCGCAACCCGAGCTTCGTCTCCTGCCCGATCAGCAACCTGGTGCTCGGCGGCTACAAACAGATCGCCGACGTCACGCGCGGCTACGACGGCCTGAAGGCCGCCGGCGTCAAGGTGGTGCAGGGCGAGGTGACGGCGATCGACGCCGCCGCCAGGAGCGTGCGCCTGGCCGACGGCAGCGCGCTGGCCTACGACCGGCTGGTGGTCTCGCCCGGCATCGACTTCATCGCCGAGGGCATCGGCGGCCTGGCCACGCCGGCCGCGCAGGAGAAGGTGCTGCACAGCTGGAAGGCCGGCCCGCAGACCGTGGCGCTGCGCCGCCAGATCGAGGCCATGAAGGACGGCGGCGTGTTCGTGCTGGCGATCCCGAAGGTGCCGTACCGCTGCCCGCCCGGGCCCTACGAGCGGGCCTGCGTGGTGGCCTCGTACCTGAAGGAGGCCAAGCCGAAGTCCAAGCTGCTGGTGATGGACGGGAACCCGGAGATCCAGTCGAAGAAGGCGCTGTTCGAGAAGGCCTTCAAGGACCGCTACGCCGGCCTGCTGGAGTACCGGCCGAACGCCGAGCTGAAGGAGGTCGACGCCGCGGGCGGCGTGGCCAAGTTCGAGTTCGAGGACATCCGGGCCGACGTGATCAACGCGATCCCGCCGCAGCGCGCCGCCGACATCGCGGTGAAGGCGGGGCTGGTGAACGTCAACAACCGCTGGGCCGGGGTGAACTGGCTGACGATGGAATCGACCGCCCTGCCCGGCGTGCACGTGCTCGGCGACGCGATCTTCCCGGCGCCGACCATGCCCAAGTCGGGCCACATGGCCAACCAGCATGCCAAGGTGGCGGCCGCGGCGATCATCCAGCTGCTCAAGGGCGAGCCGGTGAACCAGACCCCGGTGGTGATGAACACCTGCTACAGCTTCGTCAGCGCGCGCGAGGTGATCCACGTCGCCTCGGTGCACCAGTACAACGCCGAGCAGAAGGTGGTGCTGCCGGTGCAGGGCGCGGGTGGCGTCTCGGTCGCGGCCAACCAGGTCGAGGCACGCTACGCGCTGTCCTGGGCCGAGAACATCTGGACCGATTCGCTGGCGCTCTGAACGATCACTGCAGCCCGCTGACGTAGGCCGCCACCGCCTTCAGCTCCAGCTCCGTGAGCTTGGAGGCGATGGTGTGCATCACGGCGTTGTCGTTGGTGCGCTCGCGCTGCGAGAACTTCTTCAGCTGCGTCTCGACGTACTGCGCATGCTGCCCGCCCAGGCGCGGCAGCTTGTCGGTGCCGTGGCCGGCGGCGCCATGGCAGTCGGCGCAGGCGGCCACGCCGGAGTACGGGTTGCCGCGGTTGTAGACGAAGCGCCCCACCTGCGCGAGCTCGGGGTCGGCCACCGGGTGGGCGCGCGTGGGCTTGGACTCGAAGTACATGCCCAGCAGGCGGAAGTCCTCCGCGTTCAGGTCGCTGACCATGGACTGCATCGTGTCGTTCTTGCGCCGGCCGCTCTGGTAGTCGGCCAGCTGGCGCGCCACGTAGCTGGCATGCTGGCCGGCCAGGCGCGGAAACACCGGACTCGAGCTTTCGCCCTCGGCGCCGTGGCAGATGAAGCACTTGCCTTCGACGATCTCGACGGCGCGTGTCAGGTCGGCCGCCGGTGCGGGTGCGGCCAGCAGCAGTGCGGCCAGGGCGGCGAGCGGGCGCAGCGGCAGGAACACGGCAACACTCCTCAACGGTAGGCGCGACTGGCCGGCACCGGCTGGTCGCCCAGGTTCGCTCGCGCGGCCTCGAGGCCGCGCTGGTCGATCAGACGGTCGGTCAGCGCGGCGCCGAGCCACATCGCGCCGAGGGCGACCCACGAGGTGACGGTGAACACCGCCGCGCCGGACAGCCCGGCGCCGACGGCGCAGCCGCCGGCCGTCATGCCGCCGAAGCCCATCAGCACCGCGCCCACCAGGTAGCGCCGCATGCTGGCACCGCCCTCGAAACCTTCGAGCTTCAGCTCGCCGAACAGCGCGGCGGCGACGAAGGATCCGAGGAACACGCCGGGTACCAGTCCCATGTCGAAGCCGGGCGCCCGGTCGGGGGCGAACAGCACGCGCACCAGCAGCTCGGCCGAGGGGCCGGTGAAGGTCAGGCTCTGGATCGGCGCCGCGGCGGCCTCCATCGAGGTGGCGGCCACCGTGCCGGTGAACCACCAGGCCGCGGTGACGGCCAGGCCGACCATCACGGCGCCGGCCCAGCCCCAGGCCGGCACCTTCTGCCGGCGTGCCCAGACGATGGCCGCCACCAGCCAGATGGCGCCGAACAGCAGCGCGCCGCCGCGGCCCAGGCCGGTGATCACGGTCAGGTCGCGCGCGCTGCCGCCCTCGACCGTCCACCAGGTGCTGATGTGCTCGCGCCAGGGGGCGAGCGCGCCCTGCCAGGCGGCCTGCGCGCTGACGGCGAACACCAGGCCCGACAGCACTGCGCGCAGGTTGCCCTGCGCGGCCAGCACCAGCAGGCGGCTGGCACAGCCGCGCGCCAGCACCATGCCGATACCGAACAGCGCGCCGCCGACGGCCGCGCCCGACAGGCTGCCGCGCGCGGCCAGCTGCCGCGCGCTGCCGACGTCGAGCCACCCGAGCGCGATCAGCCCCTGCGTGGCCACCAGCGCGGTGGCGAAGGCGAACAGCCAGACCGTCAGCTTGCCGCCGAGCAGCCCGCGCGCGAACTCGATCACCGCCGCGCGCAGGCAGAAGCGCGAACGCTGCGCAAAGAAGCCGAACAGCATGCCGATGGCCAGCCCGCCGGCGGCCAGCACCGGGGCCTGGCCGAAGCGGTCGAGCGCGGCGTCGAGCATGCGGACCTCAGGGCTTGATGTAGGCGTAACCCTGGTGCTGAAGCTTGCTCAGGCGCACCACGCCCGAGGGCGTGAACTCCGCCTCCTGGAGGAACTGCTCCTTCTTGAGGCCGCGGTTCTTCAGCGTGATCTCGCAGACCTCGAACTTCACGCCGCGCGCGACGAGCGCCGCCACCGGCCCGGCGTACGGGCTGCCGTTGCGGTCCTTCGCGCCTTCCATCAGGAAGTCGACGCCGTTGGCATGCGTCACCACGAGGATCTGCGCCGAGGGGTCGGTGTCGAGGTGGTTCTTCACGTTGCGCAGGCCCTTGAGGGCCTGCTGCTCGGCGTCGTCCATGTGGTAGACGACCCTGTCCTGTGCCCAGGCGCCGAGCGTGGCCGTGGCCAGCAGCGCGGCGAGCAGCGTGCGTCGGATCATGCGCGTCTCCTTCGGTGTCAGGCGATGCCCGGATTGCCCTGCACGCCGATCAGGCGTGGCGTGTTCAGCGGCCGCGGCGCGACCTTGCCCTTGGCCTTGAGCCAGGGTTCGACCACCTCCCACACCGGCTTGTTGCCGGCGCTCCTGGCCTCCTCGGCCACCGGCGCCCAGCCGGCCACCTTGTAGCTCTTGCCCGCGTCGATCGGCTTGCCGTCCAGGCGCATGTCGTGGATGCGCGAGCCCATCTTCGCGCCCGGCTCGATGGCGTACGTGAGGCCGCCCACACGCACCATGTCGCCGCCTTGCTGGTAGTACGGGTCGGGGTTGAACAGGTTGTCGGCCACGTCCTCCAGCACCGTCTTGATGGTCTCGCCGGTCATCGGCGTCACCGTGGCGTAGGAGTAGGTCGTCGCCAGCTGGTCCATCAGCAGCTCGCGCGTGATCACCTCGCCGGGCAGCAGGCTGGTGCCCCAGCGGAAGCCGGGCGAGAAGGCGATCTGCGCCTGCTGCGCGTCGATCAGCGCGTCGCAGATCAGCTGGTCCCAGCTGCCGTTGAAGTTGCCGCGGCGGTACAGCAGCGCGTCGCTGACGGCCAGCTTCTCGGCCAGCTTCGCCTCGTAGGGCGCGCGCACACGCTGGATCAGCGCGGCCATCTCCGGGTCGGGCCGCAGCTGGTTGGAGAACACCGGCAGCAGCGTGTAGCGCAGGTCGGCCAGCTTGCCGTCCTTCACGTCGAGGTCGAGCACGCCGAGGAACTTGCCGTTGCTGCCGGCGTTGGTGACCAGCGTCGAGCCGCCCGCGTTCTTCACCCGCACCGGCACGGGCATGCCGTCGTGCGTGTGGCCGCCGAGGATGGCGTCGACGCCGCGCACGCGCGAGGCCATCTTCAGGTCCACGTCCATGCCGTTGTGCGACAGCACCACGACGATCTGCGCGCCCTTGCCGCGCGCCTCGTCCACCACCTTCTGCAGGTTGTCGTCCTGGATGCCGAAGCTCCAGTCGGCCACCATGTAGCGCGGGTTGGCGATCGGCGTGTACGGGAAGGCCTGGCCGACGATG
This sequence comes from Piscinibacter defluvii, assembly GCF_004011805.1. Taxonomy (GTDB): domain Bacteria; phylum Pseudomonadota; class Gammaproteobacteria; order Burkholderiales; family Burkholderiaceae_C; genus Piscinibacter; species Piscinibacter defluvii. The sequence goes on along the minus strand of NZ_RCHJ01000006.1, from coordinate 289,653 downwards.
GCGACCTGGACGCCGTTGATCGCCTTGATCACGTAGGGCGCGAAGACCGGGTCGCCGAAGTCGGTGGTCTTGACGTTCTGGGCGACGAAATCGATGCGGCCCTTGAGGTCCTTCTCGACGATCTCCTTCACCCGCTCCATGCCGTAGGTGAACTCCCAGTGCCCGGTCATCACGTCCACGCCGAGCAGCTTGCAGGCGTCGACCATGTCCTGCGCGTTGGTCCACAGCGAGGTGGCCGAACCCTGCCAGGTGTCGCCGCCGTCCAGCAGCAGCGCGCCCGGCCGGCTCGCCTTCAGGCGCTTGACCAGGGTGGCCAGCTCGGCGAAGCCGCCCACCTTGCCGTAGCGCTTCGAGGCGGTCTCGAAGTCGATGTAGGTGTAGGCATGGGCCTGCGGCGTGCCCGGCCGCAGGCCGGCCTTCTTCAGCAGCGCCTCGCCCACCAGGTGCGGCAGCTCGCCGGCCATCGCGCCGATGCCGAGGTTGACGTTCGGCTCGCGGAAGCGGATCGGCAGCAGCTGCGCATGGCAGTCGGTCATGTGCAGCAGGCAGACGTTGCCGAAGCGCGGCAGCTCGTACAGCGCGGCCTCGGCCTGCGCCGCATCGGCCTCGGCGTGGCGGGCCAGCGCGAGGCCCGCCACCGAGGCGCTGGCCAGCACCTGCAGGAACTCGCGTTTGCTCAGACTCATAAGTATTGACTGATGTTCAGGGCCCGCAAAAGCCCGCCGAAGCGGGCCGGAGGTGGCTCACTGGTTGACCGGTGACTTCGGATCCAGCAGCAGCGCCATCAGGTGGCGGATCTGCGTTTCGTTGAGCAGGCCGGCATGGCCGAAGCGCGGCATGTTGGAGCAGGCGGCGTAGGCCTTGCTGTTCCAGAGCTTGGTCCAGGTGTACTGCACGATCGCGGCCGTCGCGGGGTCGGCCGGGTCCTTCACGCCACGGATCTTGCCGTAGTTGTAGAGGCTCGGGCCGATGGTGCCGTACGAGATCTCCTGCTTGCTGATCTGGTGGCAGTTGTAGCAGTTGCCGCCGTTGGCGCCGGGCTCGGCGCTGGTGTCGGTCCAGGTCATGCCGCGGCCGTTCTGCGCCAGCTTCTCGCCCTCGCGCCAGTCGCCCAGGTACTGGCCGCCGGCGGGCCATTTCACCGAGGCGAGCGCCTCGGCCTCGATGCGCTTGGCCACGTCGTCCGCGGGCGGCGTGGGCGAGGAGCAGGCGGCCTGGCCGAGGTCCTGCTTCAGGCGGTCGACCTTGGCGATGCCCTGGTCGCGGAACGAGGTCTGGATGGTGGTGAGCGCGAGCCGGTCGAGTTCCTGCGGCGAGGGAGCGGTGGCGCAGCCGGCCACGAGGGTGACGGCGAGGAGGAGGGTGATTCGCATCGGATCGGGTTCCCGTTCAGCGCTTGATCGACGGCGCGATCGATTCCGCGCCCTTGGCGTTGACGCCCATGTAGACGCCCAGCGCAATCGTCACGTCCGAGGCATACCCCGGGTACGGGAAGCGCTGCTGGCGGAAGCAGTCGTTCAGCCGCCGCTGCATGCCCCAGAGCTCGCCGCTGGAGACGCGGTAGGCCGGCCAGGCGGCGAAGCCGATGCCATTGCCCGGGTTCTTGGTCAGGTCGGGCAGGTCCTGCAGGCGGATGCGCTTGCCGTCCTCGCCGTGGCACGAGGCGCAGGAGAAGTCGTGCGGCCCGCCGCGGAAGAAGAAGGCACGCTTGCCGACCTCGTACATGGTGCGTTCGGCGGCATGGCCCTGCGGCAGGTTCATCTTCATGCCGCGCGACTCGGCCGAGATCCAGGCCACCAGGCCTTCCATGTTCGCCTGCTCGCCGCGGCCGAACGGGGTCTTGGCGATCTCGGCCGGGTCCAGGCCCTGCAGCGTCTGCATGCAGGTCAGCAGGCGCGACTCCAGGTCCTGCACGCGCTGCGTGTCGGCGAAGTACCTCGGCAGCTCGACGAACGCGCCCTTCACAACGCCCGGGCCCTTGCCCAGGTCGCACTGCTCCAGCGAGGCGTTCTTCGGGCCGCGCTTCTTCTTCCACAGGTCCTCGCCCTTGGCCTCGAACAGCTCGGCCGGGTTGCCGTCGGCGAGCATCGCGCGGTATTCGGCGATGCCGTCGGCGGCGGACTTGGTCTGGGCCAGCGCCGGCCCGGCGGCCAGCGCGACGAGGGTGACGAGCAGCGTCCTCATCGGTTCAGCTCACGGTGGCTTCGTCGGTGCGGGTGTCGCCGCGGTTGTCCTTCCAGCTGATCGAGATCTTGTCGCCGGCCTTGGCGCCCTTGACGTTGAACTGGAGGAACGGGTTCTTCGCCACCGACGGGCCCCACTGGGCCGTCATCACCGTCTTGCCGTTGTGGGCCGCGGTGACTTCCTGGATGAACCAGGCGGGGATCGTCTTGCCGGCCGAATCCTTGCGCTGGCCGGTTTCCATCTCGTGGCTCATCAGCACGCGCACGGTGGCCTTGTCGCCGCTGGCCTGCGCGCGGATGCGCATCGGGTCTGCCATGTCTGTTCTCCTTGGGTTCGTGAGGGGTCCAGGCTCAGCCGCCGCAGCCGCCGAGCGTGACCTTGATCTCCTTCTGCGCGAAGAAGACCTTGTTGTCGGCCGTGATCGCCACCGCGATGACGTTGGACGACTGGCCCATCTTCACGCGCGTCGAGAGGTTGGGCTCGACGGCATCGCTCAGGTCGAAGGCCGCGGCCAGCATGGACGGGTTCTTCTCGACCAGCAGCAGCAGGCGCTTGGCGTTGGGCAGCGTGGTCGCGGCGCCGACCGGCACCACGGCGCCGTTCTCGGCGATGTCCGGGCCGGTGATGGTCACGTCCTTGCTCTCGGCCGGCATGGCCACGCCCAGGGCCTTGGTCAGGTCGGCCATGGTCTTGGCATCGAAGGCGGCCTGCGACCAGTCGGCCCGGGCGGCAGTGGGCAGCAGGCCCAGGCCGGCCAGTGCGGCGGCGACGGATGCGCTGCGCGCGAGCATTTCACGGCGGGTTGTCATTCGAACTCCTTTGTCACTCTCGATCGTAGTCAGGCCGCATGGGGCGGGCAGCGGTGCGAACCCTGCAAGGCACGGTGCGCGTATGTAGCACAGCGCGCTGGAACGTGCGCCGCGTCATCTCTTGGCTCCCTCGGCGAGCCAGCGGGCGATCGCCTGCGCGTCCGCCTCGGGCAGGGTCTGCGGCGGCATCGGGATCTCGCCCCACACGCCGGCACCGCCGCCGCGGATCTTGCCGGTGAGGTACTCGACCGCATCCGCGCGGCCGGCATGCCTGCGGGCGATGTCGCGCAGCGCCGGGCCGACCAGCTTGCTGTCCTGCGCGTGGCAGGCGCTGCAGCCGTTCTTGCCCAGAAGCCCGAGGGCGGCTGGCGCGGCAGCGGCGGTTGCCGGGGTGGCGGCGGGCGCGGGCGGCGTGCCGGCGGGCCGGGTCGTGTCCGCGCCATGCTGCGCACCGACCATCCGGTTCTGCTCGGCCAGGTTGCCGTGTGCGTTGCGGGCGAAGTCGGGCAGGAACGACGCGAGCTGCGGCTCGGCGGCGCAGTTGCTCATGCAGGCGCTGCCCTGGACATCCGGCTTGCGGCCCTTGGTGCCGGGCCACATCGCATGGTCGGTGGTCGTGCCGTTGCGGTTGGGCAGCAGGCCCTGTGCCTGCGCCATCGTGCGGTCGCTGAGCACGAAGTCGTCGGGCACGATGCCGCCCAGGTTGAGCATGAACGCGGTGACCGCGTACACCTCGTCGTGCGAGAGCGACTTGGGCGCGTTCCACGGCATCGCACGGTGTATGTAGTCCCACAGCGTCGAGACGGTGGACACCTTCATCAGCGTGGTGCGTCCGGGGAAGGCCGGGTCGGTCAGGCGCGCGACGCGGCCGGTCTTCACGTCGTCCTTGGTGGTGCCGCCCACCAGCGGCGAGAACACCGAGTTCGACTCGCCGAAGATGCCGTGGCACGAGGCGCACCTGGCCTCCCAGAGGTCCTGGCCCTGCGCGACGCTGCCCTGGCCCTTCGGCAGGCCCTTGAAGTCGGGCCGCACGTCGATGTCCCAGGCCGCGACCTCCTTCGGCGTGGCCGCGCGGCCGATGCCCGGGTAGCCCGCCTGTGCCATGGCCGCGCCGGCCAGACCCAGCAGCGCCGCGCCGATCAGCCTACGACAGCTGAACATTCTTCACCTCGCCGCTTTCCTGCACCAGCCAGGACTGGATCGCGTTGTTGTGGTAGATCGAGCGTGTGCCGCGCACCGCGCGCAGCTGGCGGTAGGTGGGCTGCACATGGCCGGTCTCGTCGGTGGCGCGGCTCTGCACGACGGCCGGCTTGCCGTCCCACACCCAGTCGAGGTTGAAGCGCGTCAGGCACTTGGGCAGCACCGGCCCCTCGAGCCGGGCCTGCCGCCAGTTGCGCCCGCCGTCGACCGACACGTCGACTCGCTTGATGCGGCCGCGGCCCGACCAGGCCAGGCCGGAGATGTTGTAGAAGCCCTTGTCCAGCAGCACCTGGCCGCCCGAGGGCGTGGTGACCACGCTCTTGACCTCCTGGATGCTGGTGTACTGGCGGTGCCGGCCGTCGGGCATCAGGTCGACGTAGTGGATCACCTCGTCCTTGGCGCCCCAGGGCTGGTCGCCCACCTCGAGGCGGCGCAGGTACTTGACCCAGCTGACGCCCTGCACGCCGGGCACCACCAGGCGCAGCGGGTAGCCGTTCTCGGGCCGCAGCATCTCGCCGTTCTGGCCGTAGGCCACCAGCACCTCGCCGGACTCGACCATCTCCATCGGGATCGTGCGTGTCATCGACGAGCCGTCGGCGCCCTCGGCGAGCACGTAGCGGGCACGCTTGTAGTCCACGCCGGCCAGGTCGAACAGCACGCGCAGCGGCACACCGGTGAACTCGCTGCACGACAGCATGCCGTGGGTGTACTGCACGGTCGGCACCGCGACGTTGCCCCATTCCATGCCGGTGTTCGCGCCGCACTCGATGAAGTGGAAGCGCGAGACCGAGGGCAGCCGCATGATCTCGTCCATCGCGAAGACCATCGGGCGCTTCAGCAGCGACGGGTCGGAGCCGTTGATCATCAGGCGGTGCTTGGACGGGTCGACGTCCCACCAGCCCTGGTGGTGGCGCTCGAAGTGCAGCCCGGCCGGCGTGACGATGCCGAACAGCGACTGCAGCGGCGCGAACGACACCGAGGCCTGCGCCGTCTGCGTCAGCCCCGGGCTCGGGCGGCGCTGCACGTTGACCTCGTACTTCGACGGCTTGCCGTAGCCCTCGGTGGCCACCGGCAGGCCCAGGCCCTTGCTGTGCTCGGGCAGCTGCAGGATGTTCGGGTCGCCGCCTTCGGCGGGCAGCGGATTGGCCTGGCCCAGCGCCGCGGGTGCGGCGGCACCGGCCGCGGCGGCGGCGAAGGCCGAGCGGATGAAGTCGCGCCGGCCCTGCCGGGCCTCCTGGAACACCGTGCGCACGCCGCCACGGTCGATGAAGCCTTCGGGGGCGCGCCGCAGGCGGCCGGCGGGGGAGTCGGAGGGGTTCACGCGGGCTCCGGGGTGGGCAGACGGATCTGTATATAAGCAGATTCGAATGTACAGATGTTCTGGGTCGAGCGTATCCGGGGAAACGCGGGGTCGGTGGTCGTCGAGGGGCCGCCGCGGGCGGCACGCGCCCGGGCCGGGGCGGGCGCCGAGGGGGAATGCCGCCCCCCCTACAATCCAGCGGTTTTGCCGGCGGTACGCTCCGCCCCTATCTGAGGACCCAGCCCGTGTTCATCTCCACTGCCTACGCGCAGGCGCCCGCCCCGGCCGCCACGTCCGATTCCTTCATGGGCAGCCTCGGCAGCATGCTGCCGCTGCTGCTGATGTTCGTCGTGCTCTACTTCGTGATGATCCGCCCGCAGATGAAGCGGCAGAAGGAGCACAAGGCGATGATCGACGCGCTGGCCAAGGGCGACGAGGTCATCACCGGCGGCGGGCTGCTCGGCCGCATCTCCAAGCTCGGCGACAGCTACCTGCACGTCGAGGTGGCCAACGGCGTCGAGATCCAGGTGCAGCGCACCGCCATCGTCCAGGTGCTGCCCAAGGGCACCCTCAAGTAGGTCCCGGGCCGATGCCCCGCCAAGCGCGGCCCGCCCCGGGCGGGCCGCTCGTTTTCGGCAGCCGGCGCCGCCCGGCAAGGATGTCCCGATGAACCGCTACCCGCTGTGGAAGTACACGATCCTCGCGATCGCGCTGCTGGTCGGCCTGGTCTACACGCTGCCGAACTTCTTCGGCGAGGCACCGGCGGTGCAGGTCAGCGCCGGCAAGGCCACGGTCAAGGTCGACGCCGCGCTGGTGCCGCGGGTCGAGCAGGCGCTGGCGGCTGCCGGCGTGAAGGCGGACTTCGTGCAGCTCGACGGCAACTCGGTGCGGGCGCGCTTCGCCGACACCGACACGCAGCTCAAGGCCAAGGACGCGATCGCCAAGGCGCTGATCCCCGACCCCTCCGACCCGGGCTACATCGTCGCGCTGAACCTGCTGTCGCGTTCGCCGCAGTGGCTGACCTCGCTGCACGCGCTGCCGATGTACCTGGGCCTGGACCTGCGCGGCGGCGTGCACTTCCTGATGCAGGTGGACATGAAGGCCGCGCTGACGAAGAAGGCCGAGGCGCTGACGGGTGACATCCGTACGCTGCTGCGCGACAAGAACCTGCGCCACGCCGGCATCTCGCGCGACGGCAACACGATCGACGTGCGCTTCCGCGACCGCGACACGCTGGCCGCCGCGCGCACGCTGCTGACCGACCAGCTGCCCGACCTGCAATGGGCCGAATTCCCGGACGGCAGCGACTTCCGCCTGTCCGGTGCGCTCAAGCCCGAGGCGGCGCGCAAGGTGCAGGAGACTGCGGTCAAGCAGAACATCACCACGCTGCACAACCGCGTCAACGAGCTCGGCGTGGCCGAGCCGGTGATCCAGCAGCAGGGCCAGGACCGCGTCGTCGTGCAACTGCCAGGCGTGCAGGACACGGCCAAGGCCAAGGACATCATCGGCCGCACCGCCACGCTCGAGGTGCGCCTGGTGGACGACAGCGCCGAGGCGGCGGCCGCGGCGGCCGGCACCGGGCCGGTGCCCTTCGGCACCGAACGCTACGTCGAGCGCGGCGGCGCGCCGCTGATCCTCAAGCGAACCGTGATCCTGACGGGCGAGAACCTGACCGACGCGCAGGCCGGCTTCGACAGCCAGACGCAGGAGCCGGCGGTGCACCTGACGCTGGACGCCAAGGGCGCGCGCATCTTCCGCGACATCACGCGCGACAACGTCGGCAAGCGCATGGCCATCCTGCTGTTCGAGAAGGGCAAGGGCGAGGTGGTGACCGCGCCGGTGATCCGCAGCGAGATCGGCGGCGGGCGCGTGCAGATCAGCGGCCGCATGACGACGGTGGAAGCCAACGACACCGCGCTGCTGCTGCGCTCGGGTTCGCTGGCCGCGCCGATGGAGATCATCGAGGAGCGCACCATCGGCCCGAGCCTGGGCGCCGAGAACATCGAGAAGGGCTTCAAGAGCGTGGTGTACGGCTTCGCGGCCATCGCGGCGTTCATGTGTGCGTACTACCTGCTGTTCGGCGTGTTCTCGACGCTCGCGCTGGCCTTCAACCTGCTGCTGCTGGTGGCGCTGCTGTCGATGCTGCAGGCCACGCTGACGCTGCCGGGCATCGCCGCCATCGCGCTGGCGCTGGGCATGGCGATCGACGCCAACGTGCTGATCAACGAACGGGTGCGCGAGGAACTGCGCGGCGGGGCCTCGCCGCAGATGGCCATCAGCGCCGGCTACGAACGTGCCTGGGCCACCATCCTCGACTCGAACGTGACCACGCTGATCGCCGGCGTCGCGCTGCTGGCCTTCGGCTCCGGCCCGGTGCGCGGCTTCGCGATCGTGCACTGCCTGGGCATCCTGACCTCGATGTTCTCGGCGGTGATGTTCTCGCGCGGCCTGGTCAACCTCTGGTACGGCCGGCAGAAGAAGCTCAAGAGCGTGTCGATCGGCCAGGTGTGGAAGCCCGATGCCGACGCCGCGGTGAAGGCCTGAAGGAGCACGAACCATGGAATTCTTCAGGATCCGCCGCGACATCCCGTTCATGCGCCACGCGCTGGTGCTGAACGTGGTCTCGGCCATCACCTTCCTCGCCGCGGTGTTCTTCATCGTCACCCGCGGGCTGCACCTGTCGATCGAATTCACCGGTGGCACGCTGGTCGAGGTGGCCTACCCGCAGGCCGCGCCGCTGGAGAAGGTGCGCGGCGCGGTCGAGTCGCTCGGGCTCGGCGAGGTGCAGGTGCAGAACTTCGGCACCTCGCGCGACGTGCTGATCCGCGTGCCGGTGCGCGGCGATGTCAAGCAGGGCGAGGTGGTCGGTCGGGTGTTCGACGCGCTGTGCCAGGCCGAGGGTGCCAAGGTCGCCTCGCGCCAGGTCACCACGGAGAAGGGCGAGTCGGTCAGCAAGGTCGTCTGCGGCGAGGACGGCGCCGAGCCGGTGCAGCTCAATCGCAGCGAATTCGTCGGGCCCTCGGTCGGCTCGGAACTGGCACGCGACGGTGCCTACGCGCTGCTGGCCACGGTGGCCGGCATCATGCTCTACCTCGCCTTCCGCTTCGAGTGGAAGTTCTCGGTGGCCGGCATCGTCGCCAACCTGCACGACGTGGTGATCATCGTCGGCTTCTTCGCGTTCTTCCAGTGGGAGTTCTCGCTCGCCGTGCTGGCGGCGGTGCTGGCGGTGCTGGGCTACTCGGTCAACGAGTCGGTGGTCATTTTCGACCGGGTGCGCGAGGCGTTCCGCAAGTTCCGCAAGCTCAACTCGCGCGAGGTGATCGACCACGCCATCACCAGCACCATCAGCCGCACCATCATCACCCACGGCAGCACGCTGATGATGGTGGTGTCGATGTACCTGTTCGGCGGGCCGACGCTGCACTACTTCGCGCTGGCGCTGATGATCGGCATCGTGTTCGGCATCTACTCGTCGGTGTTCGTCGCCGCGGCCATCGCGATGTGGCTGGGCGTCAAGCGTGAGGATCTGGTGCGCCAGGGCCCGGAGAAGGGCGACCCGAACGACCCGAACGCCGGGGCCGTGGTGTAGAGTCGATCACATCTGACGCCAGGACGCCAAGCCAAAGCCTCACCCATGGCGACCACGCCCGCGAACCAGACCGCGCTAGCCCAGCAGGCGCGGCGTGCCTACGTGGAGGGCGTGCTGCGCGGTCTGCCCGGCCTGGTGTCGGCGGTGGAGCGCGGCGCCAAGCTGCTGGCCACGCAGGTGGCCGAGCCGCCGGTGGCGGTCAAGCGCCGCGATGCGGCGACCGACTTCTCCAAGGCCGCGCCGTTCTGGCAGCAGGGCATGATCTCCATGGTGCGCGGGGCGCTGGGCGGCGGCATGGTGTCGGCCTCCTACCCTGGCGACCTGCCGCAGCCCGGCACGCGCGAGAAGAGCCTGAGCCTGGTCGACGACGACACGATCGAGACCGAGATCGTCAGCTCGCGGCTCGCGCTGGCGATGATGGACCGGGCCTCCTGGGAGTTCACCGACCTGCGCTCGCGCATCAACTCGCTCGAGAAGCGCGAGGAGCTCGACCCGAACGACGCCTTCCGGCCGCATGTGCTGGCGCGCGTGGCCACGGCCTCCTGGCGCAGCGCCGGCCTCGACATGGAGGTCTGGCGCGTGCTGCAGACCGTGCTGCACGAGGAGTTCGCGCAGTTCGTCGAGGAGGGCTACCACGAGATCAACAAGTGGCTGGTGCAGCGCCGCGTGCTGCCCGAGGTCGACCTGCGCCCCTACATCAGGCGCTCGGCCAATTCGGCCTGGGCGGCTTCGCTGGGCGGCGGGGGCGGCGCCGCGGGCACGTCGACGGGGCAGCCAGGCCCCGGCTTCGCCGCCTCCGGCGTGACCTCGGGCCACGGGCGCGCCGGCGTCGGCGACGAGACGCGCCTGATGACCCGCGCCGGCCCGCTGGCGCGCGGCATCGACCACGCCGAGGCGGTGCTCGGCCGGCTCAACAAACTGATCGCACGCCAGCTGCCCGAGTTCGTCGCGACGCGCCAGACCGCCGCGCCGCCGCCGCCGGCGTCGCCGGCGCTGCGCAGCGCCATCGCCGATGCGCAGCAGGGTATCGCGCGGCGCCTCGCACCTGGTGCGGGTGTGCAGACCGTGGCCGGTGCCGTCAGCACGCCGGCCATGCTGGAGGAACTGCACCAGCGCAAGCAGCAGCTCAAGCAGGCCGCGTCCACACCGGTGGAGCGCGCGACGATCGAGATCGTCGCCCTGCTGTTCCAGAGCATCCTGACCGAGGAGCGCATACCGGCCTCGGTGCGTGTCTGGTTCGCCCGGCTGCAGATGCCGGTGCTGCGCGTGGCGGTCAGCGAGCCCGACTTCTTCGCCACCGTCGACCACCCGGCGCGCAGGCTGATCGACCGCATGGGCGCCTGCGTGATGGGCTTCGACGCCACCGGGCGGGCCGTGGCCGAGCTGCTCGAGAAGGAGATCAAGCGGGTGGTGCAGGTGGTCGAGGCCTACCCGGACACCGGCCGGCGCGTCTTCCAGACCGTGCTGACCGAGTTCGAGAAGTTCCTCGAGCACTACTTCAAGAACGCCAACGAGGCTTCGCGCAAGGGCGTGTCGCTGGCGCAGCAGGTCGAGCAGCGCGAGACGCTGGCGATCCAGTACACCATCGAGCTGCGCAAGATGCTCAACGAGGTGCCGGTGCAGGAAGGCGTGCGCGAATTCCTGTTCCAGGTCTGGGCCGACGTGCTGGCGATGACGGCCGTGAAGGCCGGCGTGCAGAGCGAGCAGACCAAGGCGATGAAGCGCGCCGCCGCCGACCTGATCTGGTCGGCCAGCGCCAAGGTCTCGCGCGAGGAGCGCGCCGAGGTGATCCGGCGCCTGCCGCCGCTGCTGAAGACGCTGCGCGACGGCATGGAGCACGCCGGCCTGCCGCCGGCCAAGCAGGACGAGCACATCCAGAAGCTGAACAACTCGCTGGCCGCCGCGTTCACCGCCAAGGCGGCCGTGATCCCGCACGAGCGGCTCGAGGAGCTGATGGGCCGGCTCGAGACGCTCGAGGAACTGCTGCCCGACGCGGCCGACGTCGAGATCGACGAATCGATGGTGCTCGACCTGTCCGGCCACGAGAGCTCGGAGCTGGAGGTCGTCAGCGAGGGCGGCTCGATGCCGACGCCGGCGATGATCGCCTGGGCGCGCGAGCTGCAGGTGGGCAGCTGGTTCATGCTCGACTACCGCGGCCGCAACGAGCAGGTGCAGCTCGCCTGGCAGGGCCTGCGCAAGCAGCTCGCGCTGTTCGTCTCGCCTCAGGGCCGCGGCATCCTGTTCCAGCAGCATCGGCTGGCGGCCTTCCTGCAGGCCGGCCTGCTCGTGCCGGCGCAGGACGAGTCCCTCACCGTGCGCGCCACCCGCAGCGCGCTGGCCAAGCTGGACGTCGACCCCAGCCGGCTGCTGAACTGAGGCCCCGCCGGGTCAGTGGATCAGCCGGTCTTCCGGCGCGACGAACAGCTCGTCGAGGATCAGCGCGTCGGGCTCCTCGCCCAGGCTCCAGAACACCATCAGCACGATGATCTTCAGGTCCTCGAGGTCGACGGGGCCGCCAGGAGCGGCACTGGCGCGGTCGATGACCATCTCGCGCATCGGCGGCGGCAGCACGCCGGCGGATTCGAGGAAGGTGATGAAGGCGATGGAGTTTTCGCCCAGGTGCTCCTGCTCCTGCGGCGAGTAGACGCGCAGGCTGCCGGCCGACTGTTCACCGACGTAGGACTGGGAAGCGGTCGCCAGGCCGTCGAGCCAGGTCAGCGCTTCCTGGATCTCTTCGTTTTCGAAGCCGACCGAGGACAACTTGCGTGTGAGCTGCTCGTGGTCCGGACAGGCATCCGGCCGCCAGTAGTTCTCATACAGGTAGACCAGGACCTCGAACATGAATCCACTATACCCCAGGGCCCCGGCCGGCGGGGTGTGAACGTCTTCAGGCCCGGCCGAGGCGCTGGAAAAGTTGGCCCGGCAGGCGCGCCACCCGTCCGGACAGTTCCAGGTCGAGCAGCCGGGCATTCAGTTCGGCCGCCGGCAGGCCGGTGCGCAGCACCAGCTCGTCGAGGCCGACCGGGTCGAACCCGAGGGCCTGCACCACGGGGTCCTCCGCTGCCGCGGCCGGTGGCGGCGGTTCCGCCGGTGTCGGGGCAACGAAGGCCAGCTCGCTGAAGATGTCCTGTGCGGTCTCCACCAGCACGGCGCCCTGCCGGATCAGCGCGTGGCAGCCCCGGGCCTGCGGCGAATGGAGCGAGCCGGGCAGGGCGAAGACTTCGCGCCCGGCTTCGGCGGCCAGCCGGGCGGTGATCAGCGAGCCCGATTGCAGCGCGGCTTCGACCACCAGCGTGCCTCGGCTCAGACCGGCAATCAGCCGGTTGCGGACCGGAAAGTTCTCGCGCAGGGGCGGCGCCCCAAGCAAGTACTCGCTGACAACGAGGCCCTGCTGCGCAATGCGGTGTTGCAGGCCGGCATGGCGGCGTGGGTAGATCTGGTCGAGCCCGGTGCCGACCACCGCGACGGTGCTGCCGGCGCCCGCCAGTGCCCCCTCGTGCGCGGCGCCGTCGACCCCGAGCGCGAGCCCCGACACGATCGTCCAGCCTGCATTGCTCAGCTCGCGTCCGAAAGCAAGTGCATGCTCACGACCCTGCGGCGTCGGGTTGCGACTGCCGACGATGGCGATGGAGGGGGCCGTGGCCAGCTCGGCGCGGCCAGCCAGGTGCAGCAGCAAGGGGGGATCGGCGGTCTGCAGCAGCAGGGGCGGATAGCCGGGGTCACCCAGCGTGACGATGGCGTGCGGCTCGTCGCCATCGGCCAGCCAGGCCTCGGTGCGCCGGAGCAGGTCGTCGAAGCCTTCGGGCGGCGTGGCCAGCTGTTCGGCCAGCGCCGCGCCGGCGACGGCCCGCCGGTCGGCCACGGTGCAGCCGAGCACCGCCTCGGGCGAGCCGAAGGCACTCAACAGCTTGCGCGCCGATGCCCGGCCGAGCCCCGGGGTGGCGATCAGCCGCAGCCAGGCGGCCAGTTCCTCGCGGGTCCTGCGCGGCGCGGCGCCGGACATCGGGGCGCGCGAATCAGGGCTGCGTGAAGCGGTCGCCGGCCTGCACAGGCTCCTTGACCGACAGGATCAGCGCGTAGGAGACGCGGTCGAACACGCGGAACACGAACAGCATGCCGTGGCGCTCGTCGGGCAGCTTGATCGTCGGCCGCGACGTGTCGGTGCGGTCGATCACCTTGGCGCCGGAGCGCCACAGCGCGAGCACGTGGCCGCGCTCGACGCCATCGCGCGCGCCCTTGTTCAGGGCGACGATCTGGTTCTGGCCGGCGGTGATCGCATCGCCATACACCGAGACGATGTAACCATCCAGCGCGCCCTGCGGCGCGTGCGGCGCGTAATTGGTGTACTCGCGCGCCGGTGCCGGGGCGAGCCGGTCGCCGATGTTGGCTTCCTGCTTGACGCTGGTGACGCTGAAGGTTGCCGGGATGATCTCCGGCTTGCCGTCCGCTCCGTTGCGCGTCTCGCCCTGGCGAGCGTACTCGGCGGCGCCGACGTACTGGCCCTCGTAGCCGAGGATCTCGCCGGAGATCGGGTCCTTCAGCGGCTTGGCCTCGCGGAAGATGCGGAAGTCCTTCTGCATCGGGATCTCGCCGCGCACGTAGGCGCTGTCGCCGCGGCCGAGCAGCACGCGTCCCTCCTGGGTGGCGACGATTCGCGGCGCGGTGGCCAGCTCGTTGGCCTGGAACACCACCGCCTCGTTGAGGAAGGGCTCGATCAGGTGGAACGGGATCGAGGGGATCGAACCGTCGTCCGTCGACGACGCGCGCACGCGCGGCGACAGCTTGATCGTGCCATCGGCCAGTTGCTGGCCCACGCGCAGCCGCGCGCGGCCGCCGGACTTGTCGAGGTACAGCACCTGGCCCGGGTAGATCAGGTGCGGGTTGCGGACCTGGTCGAGGTTCATGCCCCACAGCTCGGGCCAGCGCCACGGGCTCTTCAGGAACATGCGGGAGATGTCCCACAGCGTGTCGCCGCGCTTGACGGTGTGGCTGTCCGGCGCGTTGGGCGCAAGCTCGGACAGCGGCACGCCGGCCTGGGCCACCTGCTGCGCCGTGCCGCGCTGCTGCGGCGTGACCGGATAGTTGACGGCCGACGCCGGGCCGGCGAGGCTGGCGGCAGCGAGCACAGCGGCACCCGCGATGACGGCGGTGGACAGGGGCGGGCGACGCTTCATGGGATCGGGTCTCCGGGGCGCACGGGCGGGGCGGTCGCGCGGTGGGGTTACTGAGCCAAGCCGTTCCGGAAGCCGGCACGGTTCGGCGAAAATCCTCATTCAGTTTCGTAGATTCTGCCGGTAAACCCTTGTCGTCGCAACGAAACTGGGCTCGCGCGGCCCATCGTGTGAGGCCTGTCACACACTGGCTCGTTGCGAACGCTCCACAAGCGGTTCGGGCAGAATCGAATGGATACACATGGCCCATCTGCCCATCCTCCGCTACCCCGATCCGCGCCTGCACACCGTCGCCAAGCCGGTGGCAGAGGTCGACGACCGGATCCGCCGCCTCGTCGACGACATGCTCGAGACGATGTATGCCGCCGACGGCGTCGGCCTGGCCGCGACCCAGGTCGACGTGCACGAGCGCGTGATCGTCATCGACACCTCGGAAGACCGCAACCAGCCGCGCGTGCTGATCAATCCCGAGCTGATCGCCCGCAGCGAGGAGATGAGCGTGGCCGACGAGGGCTGCCTCTCGGTGCCGCAGATCTACGACAAGGTGCAGCGCCACGCCCGCGTCACCGTGCGCGCGCTCGGGCGCGACGGCCGGCCGCACGAGTTCGAGGCCGAGGGGCTGCTCGCGGTGTGCGTGCAGCACGAGATGGACCATCTCATGGGAAAGGTGTTCGTCGAGTACCTCAGCCCGCTCAAGCGTGACCGCATCAAGACCAAGATGCTGAAGAAGACGCGCGAAGAAGCGGCGCGCGCCTGACCCGGATGCGCGTCGTCTTCGCCGGCACGCCCGAGTTCGCGCGGGTCGCACTGCAGCGCCTGCACGAGGCCGGCTTCACGGTCCCGCTGGTGCTGACCCAGCCCGACCGCCCGGCCGGCCGCGGCCTGAAGCTGCAGCCTTCACCGGTGAAGCAGTACGCCGTTGCGCACGGCATCCCCGTCGCCCAGCCGCGCAGCCTGCGCCTGGAGGGCAAGTTCCCGGAGGATGCCGCGGCCGCCCGCGCCGCCCTTCTGGAGGCCCGGCCCGAGGTGATGGTGGTGGCCGCCTACGGCCTGATCCTGCCGCCCTGGGTGCTCGAGCTGCCGCCGCGCGGCTGCCTGAACATCCACGGCTCGCTGCTGCCGCGCTGGCGCGGCGCGGCGCCGATCCAGCGCGCCATCGAGGCGGGCGACGAGCGCACCGGCATCACCATCATGCAGATGGACTCCGGGCTGGACACCGGCGACATGCTGCTCGTCGAACCGGTGGCGATCGCCCCCGAAGACAGCAGCGCGACCTTGCACGACAAGCTCGCCGCGCTCGGCGGCCGGCTGATCGTCGAGGCGCTGGAACTCGCCGCCTGCGGCGGCCTGGTGCGGACGCCCCAGCCGGCCGAAGGCGTGACCTACGCGCACAAGATCGACAAGGCGGAAGCCGCGATCGACTGGCGCGCCGACGCGGCGGTGATCGAGCGCCGCCTGCGTGCGTTCGACCCCTTCCCGGGCGCGGCCACCACGCTCGACGGCGAGCCGCTCAAGTGCTGGCGCGGCGCGGTCGCCACCGGGCAGGGCGCGCCGGGCGAGATCCTCGCGGCCGATGCGGCCGGCATCGAGGTGGCCTGCGGGCGCGGCTCGCTGCGGCTCACCGAACTGCAGCGTCCCGGCGGCAAGCGCCTGCCGGCGCGGTCCTTCCTGCAGGGGCTGCCGCTGGTGCCCGGCCGGGTCCTCGGCGACCGGGCCGATTGAACTCGCCGGCCCCGCCCGCATCTACGCCGGGTCTGACAACGGAGGTTCACGCCCCATGTTCAATCTGATGAAGACCGCCATCCTGATGGCGGCCATCACCGCCCTGTTCATGGCCATCGGCGCGATGCTCGGTGGGCGCGCCGGGATGATGCTCGCGCTCGTCGTCGCGCTCGGCATGAACTTCTTCAGCTACTGGTTCTCCGACAAGCTGGTGCTGCGCATGTACAACGCGCGCGAGGTCGACGCCTCCAGCGCGCCGCAGTTCCATGCGATGGTGCAGGAGCTGGCCCAGCGCGCCGGGCTGCCGATGCCGAAGGTCTACATCATCGACGAGCAGGCCCCGAACGCCTTCGCCACCGGCCGCAACCCGCAGCACGCCGCGGTGGCCGCCACCACCGGCATCATGCGCGTGCTCAGCGAGCGCGAACTGCGCGGCGTGATGGCCCACGAGCTGGCGCACGTGAAGCACCGCGACATCCTGATCAGCACCGTCAGCGCCACGATGGCCGGCGCGATCTCGATGCTGGCCAACTTCGCGATGTTCTTCGGCGGCCGCGACAGCGAGGGGCGCCCGGCCAACCCGATCGTCGGCCTGCTGGTCGCGCTGCTGGCGCCGATCGCCGCGAGCCTGATCCAGATGGCGATCAGCCGCGCACGGGAGTTCGAGGCCGACCGCGGCGGCGCCGAGATCTCCGGCGACCCGCGTGCGCTGGCCTCGGCGCTGGAGAAGATCCATGCCTATGCGCGTGGCATCCCGCTGCCGGCGGCCGAGCGCCACCCGGAGACGGCGCAGATGATGATCATGAACCCGCTGCGCGGCGGGGGCTTGAGCGGCCTGTTCTCGACCCACCCGTCCACCGAGGAGCGGGTCGCGCGCCTGCGGGCGATGGTCGCCTGAGGGCTGCAGGCGCCGGGCCGGGCTCAAGTCCGGCCCGCCCGGGCCGATAAGCCCGGGACCATGCGTCGATTCCTCTTCGTTCCCCTCGTGCTGGCCGCCCTGGCCGGCTGCGATGTGCTGGGCATCGACTCGCCGGAGAAGGTGGCCGCCGTGCGCGAGGCCGACGGCAAGGCGATCGGCGGCGCCTGCCGCCACGCCGGCCGCGCCATCGAGGACTGCTACGCGCTGAATAAGAAGGCCGACCGAGCCGCGGTGTTCGCCGGCTGGCGCGAGATGAACGACTACATGCGCGAGAACAAGATCGACGAGGTGCGCCCGCAGATCGCCGGGCAGGCCGCGTCGGCGCCGACCACCTCGGCCGCGGCGACCGAGGACGGCGATCCGCCGGAGAAGCCCAAGGGCCGGGCGGCTGACGCCAAGGCCAAGGCGAAGCACAAGGACGCCTGAGCACGGGATGCCGCGGGCAGCCGCCACAATCGGCGCATGCCCCGGCTGCGCGACCTGATCCACGACCCCCACGCCCGCCGCGGCGCGCGTGACCTGCTCGAGTTCGCCCCCGGCATCGCCGCCTGGGGCGTGGTGACCGGCGTGGCGATGGTCAAGAGCGGCCTGTCGGTGCCGCTGGCCATTCTGATGTCGCTGACGGTGTTTGCCGGCAGCGCCCAGCTCGCCTCGCTGCCGCTGCTGGCCGCCGGCGCGCCGATGTGGGTGATCTGGGCGGCGGCCACCTGCGTCAACCTGCGCTTCGTGATCTTCAGCGCCCAGTGGCGCCCGTTCCTCGGACACCTGCCGCGCGGCCGGCGCGTCGCCCTGGCCTACCTGCTGGCAGACCTGAACCTGATCGTGTTCCAGCGTGCCTGGCCGGGCGGCCGGCGCGAGCCGGGCCAGTTGCGCTACATCCTCGGTGGTGCGCTGCCGCTGTGGGCGGTGTGGCAGGGCGCCTCGATCGCCGGCATCCTGCTCTCGGGCGTGATCCCGACGGCCTGGGGCCTGGGTTTCGCCGGCACGCTGGCGATGCTGGGCCTGACCTACGGTCTGTTGACCGACCGCAGCACCTGGACGGCGGCGCTGGTGGCCTCCGCGGCGGCGGTCGCGGCCTACGCGCTGCCCTTGAAGCTGAACATCGTGGTGGCGATCGCGGCCGCCGTCGCCGCCGGAACGCTGATGGACCAGGCCGCGCGTGCCCACCGCCACCTCACCGGGCAGTCATGAGCCACGACCTGCACACTGCGCTCGCCATCCTTGGCCTGGCCGCGGTCAGCGTCATCACGCATGGCTTCTTTCTTTTTCCCGAGCGGGAGGTCAAGATCCCGGGCTGGCTACAGCGAGGCCTCAAGGTGGCGCCGCTGGCGGCACTGGCCGCCGTCGTGGCGCCCGAGATCGTGTTGACCCAAGGTCGGCTCATCGACACCTGGCAGGACGCCCGGCTTCCCGCCGTCGCCGCCGCGACCCTCTGGTACGCGTGGCGGCCCGGGGTGCTGGGCCCGCTGCTCGCCGGGCTGGCCGTCTTCCTGCCGCTGCGCCTCGCGCTCGGCTGGTGACGCGTCGCGCCGCCGGTTGATCCGACTATGTAACCAAGTTACCTTATCATCCACTACAGAGTTACGCCATGAACGTTCTCCGTTTCTCCGATCTCGTCGCCGCCGGCAAGGCGGCGGGCCAGCGGGTCTTCATCCGCGCCGACCTCAACGTGCCCCAGGACGACGCTGGCCGCATCACCGAGGACACGCGCATCCGCGCCTCGGTGCCCTGCGTCGAGATGGCGCTGAAGGCCGGCGCCGCCGTGATGGTCACCTCCCACCTCGGGCGCCCGACCGAGGGCGAGTTCAAGCCCGAGGATTCGCTCGCACCCGTCGCCGCCCGCATGGGCGAGCTGCTCGGCCGCGAGGTAAAGCTGGTCTCCAACTGGGTCGACGGCGTGCAGGTCGCGCCCGGCCAGGTGGTGATGCTCGAGAACTGCCGCCTCAACAAGGGCGAGAAGAAGAACAACGAGGAGCTTTCGAAGAAGATGGCCGCGCTGTGCGACATCTTCGTGCACGACGCCTTCGGCACCGCGCACCGCGCCGAGGCCTCGACCTACGGCATCGCGCAGTTCGCCAAGGTCGCCTGCGCCGGCCCGCTGCTGGCCGCGGAAATCGACGCCATCTCCAAGGCGCTGGCCAACCCGAAGCGCCCGCTGGTGGCCATCGTCGCCGGCTCGAAGGTCTCGACCAAGCTGACCATCCTGCAGAGCCTGGCGAAGAACGTCGACCAGCTGATCGTCGGCGGCGGCATCGCCAACACCTTCATGCTCGCGGCAGGGCTGCCGATCGGCAAGAGCCTGGCCGAGAAGGATCTGCTCGAGGACGCGAAGGCCGTGATCGCCGCGATGAAGGCGCGCGGCGCGGCGGTGCCGATCCCGGTGGACGTGGTGGTCGCCAAGGAGTTCAAGGCCGACGCGACGCCGACGGTGAAGGCCGCCACCGAGGTCGCCGACGACGACCTGATCCTCGACATCGGCCCGAAAACCGCCGCGCAGCTGGCCGACATGCTGAAGGCCGCCGGCACCATCGTCTGGAACGGCCCGGTCGGCGTGTTCGAGTTCGACAGCTTCGCCAAGGGCACCGAGGCGATCGCCCGCGCGATCGCCGCGAGCAGCGCCTTCAGCATCGCCGGCGGCGGCGACACGCTGGCAGCCATCGCCAAGTACGGCATCGAGAAGCAGGTGGGCTACATCTCCACCGGCGGCGGTGCCTTCCTCGAGGTGCTGGAGGGCAAGACGCTGCCGGCCTTCGAGATCCTGGCCCGGCGCGCACAGGCATAACTGTCATGCCGATGGCGCGGGCCGGACGAACCCACAATCCACGAACGAAGGAGACTCCATGACCCGCGCCACCAAGATCGTCGCCACCCTCGGCCCGGCCTCGAGCGCGCCCGACGTGCTCGAGCGCATGATGCGCGCCGGGGTCGACGTCGTGCGGCTGAACTTCTCGCACGGCAAGGCGCAGGACCACATCGACCGCGCCACCCTCGTGCGCGAGGTGGCGGCGCGGGCCGGCAAGGAGGTCGCCATCATGGCCGACCTGCAGGGCCCGAAGATCCGCGTCGGCAAGTTCGAGGGCGGCTCGACGATGCTGCAGGTCGGCCAGCATTTCATCCTCGATGCCGCGTACTCCGAGCTCGGCAACAACGAGCGTGTCGGCCTGGACTACAAGGACCTGCCGCGCGACGTGAAGCCGGGTGACACGCTGCTGCTAAACGACGGCCTGCTCAAGCTGACCGTGGAATCGGTGCGCGGCGAGGAGGTGCACACCAGCGTGGCGCTGGGCGGCGAGCTGTCCAACAACAAGGGCATCAACAAGGCCGGTGGCGGCCTGACGGCGCCGGCGCTGACCGCCAAGGACATGGAGGACATCCGCACCGCGATGAGCTTCCAGTGCGAGTACCTCGCGGTCAGCTTCCCGAAGAATGCCACCGACATGGAGATGGCACGCCAGCTGGCCAACGTGGCCGGCGAGCCGTGGCGCCACAAGCCGGCGATGATCGCCAAGATCGAGCGCAGCGAGGCGATCCCCGTGCTCGACCAGATCCTGAAGGCGAGCGACGGCATCATGGTCGCGCGAGGCGACCTGGCGGTGGAGGTCGGCAACGCCGCGGTGCCGGCGCTGCAGAAGAAGATGATCCGCATGGCGCGCGAGATGGACAAGGTCGTCATCACCGCCACGCAGATGATGGAGTCGATGATCGTCAACCCGGTGCCCACGCGCGCCGAGGTCAGCGACGTGGCCAACGCGGTGCTCGACGGCACCGACGCGGTGATGCTCAGCGCCGAGACCGCCGCCGGCAAGTTCCCGGTCGAGACGATCACGCAGATGGCCGCGATCGCACTCGAGGCCGAGGCCGCCGAGGACGTGTCGATCGAGACCGACTTCACCAACAAGCGCTTCGGCCGCATCGACCAGTCGATCGCGATGGGGGCGCTGTTCACCGCGCACCACCTGGGCTGCAAGGCGATCGTCGCGCTGACGGAGTCGGGCTCGACCGCGCTGTGGATGAGCCGCCACAACATCAAGGTGCCGATCTACGCGCTGACCACGCAGCTGGTCTCGCAGCGCAAGATGACGCTGTACCGCAACGTGCGCCCGCTGCTGATGCCCAGCCACAGCGACCGCGACACCGCGCTGGTGGCCGCCGAGAAGCTGCTGGTCGAGCGCGGCGTGCTGCGCCCGGGCGACACCTACGCGATCACCTGCGGCGAGCCGATGGGCTACCCGGGCGGCACCAACATGCTGAAGGTCTGCCGCGTCGGCTGATGACCGGCACCCTGACGCTCGAGGACGTTCGCGCCGCCGCGCAGCGGCTGCGCGGCGAGGTGGTCGACACGCCCTGCCTGCACTCGCGCACGCTGTCCGCGCTGGCCGGCTGCGAGGTCTACCTCAAGTTCGAGAACCACCAGTTCACGGCCTCGTTCAAGGAACGCGGCGCGCTGAACAAGATGGCACAGCTCAGCGCCGCGGAGCGCGCCGCCGGCGTGCTGGCCGTCTCGGCCGGCAACCATGCGCAGGGTGTCGCCTATCACGCGCAGCGCATGGGCGTCCCGGCCACCATCGTGATGCCGCGCTTCGCGCCGGCGGTGAAGGTGGAGAACACGCGCCGCTTCGGCGCCACCGTGGTGCTCGAGGGCGACACCTTCGACGACGCCCGCGCCCACGGCCTGGCACTCGCGAAGGAGCGCGGCTTCACCGTCGTGCACCCGTACGACGACCTCGCCGTCGCGGCCGGGCAGGGCACGATCGCGCTGGAGATGCTGGCGCAGCAGCCGCAGCTCGACACCCTGGTCGTGGCGGTCGGCGGCGGCGGACTGATTGCCGGCATGGCCACCGCGGCGCGTGCGATCAAGCCCGACCTGCAGGTGTTCGGCGTGCAGACCGAGCGCTTCCCGGCCGCCTGGGCCGCAGTGCACGGCGTGGTGCGCGAGAGCGCCCAGGCCACCATCGCCGACGGCATCGCGGTGCGTGTGCCCGGCACGCTGACGCTGCCGATCATCCGCGAGCGCGTGCACGACATGCTGCTGGTCGCCGAGGAGGACATCGAGCAATCGATCCTGCTGCTGCTGGAGATCGAGAAGACGGTGGTCGAGGGCGCCGGCGCGGTGGGCCTGGCGGCGCTGATGAAGCACCGCGAGCGCTTCGCCGGCCGGCGCGTCGGCCTGGTGCTGTGCGGCGGCAACATCGAGCCGCTGGTGCTGGCCGAGATCATCGAGCGCGGCATGGTGCGATCCGGCCGCCTGGCCCGGCTGCGCCTGGACATCCGCGACGTGCCCGGCGCGCTGGCCGAGGTGGCCACCGCGCTCGGCAGGCTCGGCGCCAACATCGACGAGGTGCAGCACCAGCGGGCCTTCACCTCGCTGTCGGTCGAGCGGGCGCAGATCGAGGTGGTGGTGCAGACGCGCGGCGTGGCCCACATCGAGCAGATCCTTGCGTCCCTGCGCGAGCAGGGCTACCGGCCCGAACGCATCGGTTGACGCGGCTCAAGCGCCGCGGGTGCGCGGCGCCGGACCATGGCGGCTTCCGCCACAGGAGGCCGACATGAGCGCACCGACGAGCTGCATCCGCTGGTTCAATGAACTGACGCTGGCCGACCTGCCGCTGGTGGGCGGCAAGAACGCCTCGCTGGGCGAGATGCACAAGCACCTCGCGCCGCTGGGCGTGCGCATCCCGGGCGGCTTCGCCGTCACCGCCGAGGCGTATCGCGAGGCGCTGGACGAATCCGACCTGTGGGTCGAACTGCACCGTGCGCTCGACGGGCTGGACAAGCGCGACGTCGCCGCGCTGGCGCGTGCCGGGCGGCGCTGCCGCGAGATCGTCTACGGCGCGCGCATGCCGCGCCATGTCGAGACCACGATCCGCGAGGCCTGGCGCGAGATGAAGGGCCGGCTCGGCGAGGACCTGAGCGTCGCGGTGCGCAGCTCGGCCACCGCCGAGGACCTGCCGACCGCCAGCTTCGCCGGCCAGCACGACACCTACCTCAACATCCACGGCGAGGAGCAGCTGCTCGACGCGGTGAAGCGCTGCCAGGCGTCCCTCTTCACCGACCGCGCGATCTCGTACCGCATCGACAACGGCTTCGACCACTTCAAGGTGTTCCTGTCCGTCGCGGTGATGCAGATGGTGCGCAGCGACCTGGCGTCGAGCGGGGTGATGTTCAGCATCGACACCGAGTCGGGCCACCCGGACGTGGTGTTCATCACCGGCGCCTGGGGCCTGGGCGAGAACGTGGTGCAGGGCGCCGTGGACCCCGACGAGTTCTATGTGCACAAGCCGACCTACCTGAAGGGCTTCCGCAGCGTGCTGCGCCGCACCCTGGGCGACAAGCAGGTGCAGATGGTGTATGCGAGCGGCCGCACGCGCGAGCCGGTGATCAACCGGCCCACGCCCAAGGCCGACCGGGCGCGCTTCTGCCTGAGCGACGCCGACGTGCTGGAGCTGGCCGGCGCGGCGATCCAGATCGAGCAGCACTACGGCCGGCCGATGGACATCGAGTGGGCCAAGGACGGCCCGAACGGCGCGCTCTACATCGTGCAGGCGCGGCCCGAGACCAGCGTCTCGCAGCGCAATGCCGCGCAGATCGAGGAGTTCGTGCTCGACGGCCAGGGCACGCCGACGGTGCGTGGCCGGGCGGTCGGCGCACGCATCGCGGTCGGACCGGTGCGGCGCGTGGCCGATGCACGCCAGCTCGCCGCCTTCAAGCCCGGCGAGGTGCTGGTGGCCGACACCACCACGCCCGACTGGGAGCCGGTGATGAAGACCGCCGCGGCCATCGTCACCAACCGGGGCGGGCGCACCTGCCATGCGGCGATCGTCGCGCGCGAGCTGGGCATCCCGGCGGTGGTGGGCGCCGAGCATGCCACCGAGCTGCTGGCCGACGGTGCGGCCGTCACCGTGTCTTGCGCCGAAGGTGCGGTCGGCAAGGTCTACCCGGGCGAGCTGCCGTTCCACAAGGAGGTGAGCGATCTCTCCGGGCTGAAGAAGCCGCGCACCGAGATCATGGTCAACCTCGGCAACCCCGAGCTGGCGTTCCAGACCAGCCTGCTGCCCTGTGACGGCGTGGGCCTGGCGCGCATGGAGTTCATCGTCAACGAACACATCAAGGTGCACCCGATGGCGGTGCTGCACCCCGAGCGCATCGCCGACGCCGCCGAGCGCGCGGCGGTGGAGAAGCTCTGGGCCGGCCACCCCGACGGCGCGAGCTACTTCGTCGAGCGCCTGGCCGAGGGCGTGGGAACGATTGCCGCGGCCTTCTACCCGCGCCCGGTGATCGTGCGGCTGTCGGACTTCAAGAGCAATGAGTACGCCGCGCTGATGGGCGGCCGCGCCTTCGAGCCGCACGAGGAGAACCCGATGATCGGCTTCCGGGGCGCGGCGCGCTACGTGCACCCGGCCTATGCGGAAGGTTTCGCGCTCGAATGTCGCGCGCTCAAGCGGGTGCGCGACGAGATGGGCCTCGTGAACCTGAAGCTGATGGTGCCGTTCTGCCGCCGGCTCGACGAGGCGCGTCGCGTGCTGGCGGCAATGGCGTCGCAGGGCCTGGAGCGCGGACGCAACGGGCTCGAGGTCTACGTGATGTGCGAGATTCCGAACAACGTGCTGCTGATCGACGAGTTCTCCGAGCTGTTCGACGGCTTCTCGATCGGCTCCAACGACCTGACCCAGCTCACGCTCGGGGTGGACCGCGACAGCGCCATCGTCGCCGAATCCTTCGACGAGCGCGACCCGGGCATGCTGAAGATGCTCAAGCTGGCCGTCGAGGGCGCCCGGCGCAACGGCCGCCACAGCGGCATCTGCGGCCAGGCGCCGAGCGACCACCCGGAGATCGCGAAGTACCTGGTCGGCCTGGGCATCGACAGCATCAGCCTGACGCCGGACACGGTGCTGCGCACGATGCGCATGCTGTCCGACATCGAGGCCGCGCGCGGCTGAGCAGGCGCTCAGGCGGCGTCGCGCCGCACCGCGTCGATCATGGCCTCGACACGCGGCGCGGCACGCACCGGCACGAGCGTGGTGTCGGGGTGGGCCCGGGCGAACACGCGAAACAGCTCGTCGGCAAAGCCGTGGCCGACCGCGTCGATCCCGTCGAAATCGAGTTCGGCCCGCGCGAAGCGTGCCAGGCGCTCGGCCGCGAGGCGCGCCTGGGCGCGTGACTCGAGTCCGGTCTGCGTGCCGATCAGCAGCTGCAGCGGCACACGCGTGCATTCGAAGGCATAGCCGTCACCCCGCAGGCTGTGGCTGCGAAGAACCTCGTCGACGCGCCGCGGCGTGTCCAGCGCGATGCCGACGAACACCGAGGTGCCGCGATCGGCGGCGGCACGTGTGGCGTGCCAGCGCCCGCCGTCCCAGGTGCGGCGCTGGAAGGCATGGCGGTTGGCATGCAGGTCCAGCACGTCGGCCAGGCGGGCCACGAAGTACAGGCCGCGGCCGCTGTGGCGCTCGGGCTGGCTGCTCAGCTTGCCCTTGGCCAGCTCGAGCGTCGCGCGCGTCGGGTCTTCGATGCCGAAGCACTGCCCGATGCGCACGTACAGGCCGCAACCGTCGTCCGAGACGAGCAGCTGAAGATGGCTCGCCGTCTGGCGCATCGACACGACGACTTGCGTGCCGCCGCTGTGGTCGATCGCGTTGTTGACCAGCTCGGTGAAGGCATGCTGCGCGATGCGCGCCAGCTCGGGTGGCAGCGCGACGCAGGGCGCGAAGTCGCGCGCCCAGGCGGTGTGTTCGTCCACCCCGGCCAGCGGGTAGCGGCGCACGACCTCGCGCAGCAGCCCAGGCGCGTGGCGCGGCCGGCGCGGCGTGCCGGTGGACACCAGCCACTGGGCGTCGACCAGTTCGTCCAGCCGGCGCCGGGCCGTGCGGCGGCCGACCTGCAGACGTTCGGCCAGGCGCTCGGCGAGCGTCTCCGGGTGGCGCAAGGCCTCCTCGGTGATCCAGGGCGTGACGGCGGACAAGGTCGGTCGGCGGGGCATGGCGGACAGTTCTCCCGCGCCGAGTGTTGCGCCGGCGTCGTGCCGGCCAACGCTCGAACAGGCGGGCTTTGGCACCTCATTCGCCGCGACCCGCTGGCTAGAATGAACCCAATGCGCCGGGGCGGACCACCCGGTCACCGCCGGCCAGCACGCCCATTCACTCCCGGAGACTCGTATGCCTCTCGTCTCGATGCGCCAACTGCTGGACCATGCCGCGGAAAACGGTTACGGTATCCCGGCTTTCAACGTCAACAACCTCGAGCAGGTTCAGGCGGTGATGACCGCAGCCGCCGAGGTGGGCGCGCCGGTGATCCTGCAGGCCAGCGCCGGCGCCCGCAAGTACGCTGGCGAGCCCTTCATCAAGCACCTGATCCTGGCCGCGACCGAGCAGTGGCCGAACGTGCCGCTGGTGATGCACCAGGACCATGGCCAGAGCCCGGACGTCTGCAAGGGCGCCATCGGCCTGGGGTTCAGCTCGGTGATGATGGACGGTTCGCTGCAGGCCGACGGCAAGACCATCGCGAGCTACGACTACAACGTCGACGTCACCAAGAAGGTGGTCGACATGGCGCATGCACTGGGCGTCACGGTCGAGGGCGAACTCGGCTGCCTGGGCTCGCTCGAGACCATGCGCGGCGACAAGGAGGACGGCCACGGCACCGACGCGACGATGACGCGCGAGCAGTTGCTGACCGACCCCGAGCAGGCGGCCGACTTCGTCAAGCGCACCCAGCTCGACGCGCTGGCCATCGCGATCGGCACCAGCCACGGCGCCTACAAGTTCACCCGCAAGCCCACCGGCGACATCTTGGCGATCGACCGCATCAAGGAGATCCACCGCCGCATCCCGAACACGCACCTGGTGATGCACGGGTCCTCCTCGGTGCCGCAGGACCTGCTGGCCGAGATCCGCCAGTACGGCGGCAACATGAAGGAGACCTACGGCGTGCCGGTGGAGGAGATCCAGGAGGCCATCAAGCACGGCGTGCGCAAGATCAACATCGACACCGACATCCGCCTGGCGATGACCGGCGCGGTGCGCAAGTTCCTGCACGAGCACCCGGAGAAGTTCGACGCCCGCGAGTGGCTCAAGCCGGCGCGCGAGGCAGCCTACAAGGTGTGCAAGCAGCGCTACCTGGAGTTCGGCTGCGAGGGCCAGGCCGGCAAGATCAGGCCGCAGACGCTGGCCGACGTGGCGCGGCGCTACGCGAGCGGCGAACTGGCGCAGATGGTGGTCTGAGCCGAGCCGGCACCTGCCCGGGACCCGGCCGCGGCCGGGTCTTTTCATTGCGGGTCCGTAGAATCCTGAGCCCGCTCCGACGTCCCTCCGTCCGTGTCCGAGCGTGCAGGAGTCCCCATGACCGACGCTCTCTACGACATCCACCTCACGTCGCTGCCGCTGCTCTCCAAGGGCAAGGTGCGCAACAACTACGCGGTCGGCGAGGACCGGATCCTGATGGTGGCCAGCGACCGCATCAGTGCCTTCGACGTGATCATGAACGAGCCGATCCCGGGCAAGGGCAAGTTGCTGACGCAGATGGCGCTGTTCTGGTTCGACAAGCTCAAGCACGTCGTTCCGAATCACCTGACCGGCGAGGACCCGGAGAGTGTGGTCGCTCCGGAGGAACGTGAGCAGGTGCGCGGTCGCTCGATGCTTGTCAAGCGGCTCAAGCCGTTGCCGATCGAGGCGGTGGTGCGCGGATACCTGGCGGGCAGCGGCTGGAAGGAGTATCAGCAAAGCGGTTCGGTCTGCGGCGTGAGACTGCCCCCCGGGCTCACGCTGGGCAGCAAGCTGCCCGAGCCGATCTTCACCCCCGCCACCAAGGCGGAGATGGGGCAACACGACGAGAACATCGACTTCCAGCGGGCCTGCGCCATCGTCGGTACGGACCTGGCCGAGAAGGTGCGCGAGATTTCGATCCGCCTGTACAGGGAAGCAGCCGCCTACGCTCTGGGCAAGGGAATCATCATCGCCGACACGAAGTTCGAGTTCGGGCTGGATGCCGCCGGCACCCTGACGCTGATGGACGAGGTACTGACCCCGGATTCATCGAGGTTCTGGCGGGTAAGTGAGTATATGGAAGGGGTCGCCCCGGTGGGGCTTGATAAGCAGGTACTGAGGGATTGGCTGGAGTCAGCGCATGTCGATGGACGCGTTTGGAACAAGTCAACCCCCCCTCCGAAGCTCATCGAAGAAGTGACGAAAGCTACAGCTGCATCGTACAGTGAAGTTGGTGCGGCACTTGGAGCGTGGAAGTGACCTCTCGAATACTGAGCGACCTCGAGAGAAGTATCCGAGCATCAAGTGACGAGCGAGAGATCGCATTGCTTCGAGCTGAGCGGGCTCTGCATCTTGCCCGCCGTGGTGGCGAGTCACAAAGCAATGCTAGGCAAGAAATAGATGTGCTCCGGAAGAAAAATCTCTCCTGGGGCAGTCCTGAACTGAGTGCCTGGTGTCACCTTGCGGAAGGCATGCTGCAGTTGACCGTTGGAAACTATGCGCGTGCTGCGGATAGCATAGAACGTGCTCGGGCCGTCGCGGCGTCGGTATCTGATCGAAGAAGTCAATCTTGGGCGGTCACATTGCAGGCATTCCTCTCGTATGTTCGTGGCGATATTGACGACGTAAACGAGAAGGTGAGGTGCGTGTTCGATTGGATAGTCGATGCTGACCCCTTGGCTGTTGCGCGAGCCAAAATGCTAGTTGGTCAGATACTTCACTATGCCGGAAGGTATGAGTCAGCTCGCCAATGGTATGCGGAGTCCCGAAGTCTTGCCATGTCGAGAGGGGATGATGGATTCGCAAGTGCCCTGCTTTTCAACGTCGCGTCGCATCATGTCTGTTCGCTCCGTCATCAGTACTTTCGCGGGGCGAATATACATGAGTTCGCGAGACTGGTGTCGCTTGCAGTAGATTCGGTAAAGAACTATGACGACCATGCTCGAATCTCTAGCCAAAGTGCGTTCTCATCAACTCTGCAAGCTTCCATTTATATCTTCATGCAAAAGTTTGAGGAGGCGGAGGTGCTCCTGCGTAGCTCTGAAGATAAAGCTGATGAAGGGGGGCTATCAAAAATGAGATCGATATATCTTGTCGATCTCGCATACTGTCGCCTCAAGATGGGAATGATTGAGGATGCCGTCGCCGTGGCAACTCCCGCAGAAAATGCCATTTCGGACGTCGAGCATCCAGAGAATGCTGCATATACAAGGGATAGATTGGCGGAGTTCTACTTAGATTTAGGTTATAATGAGCGGTCGATTGCGCTGCATGATGTCGCAACGTCAGATTGGCGACGATATGAGCATGAGCAAGGTCTCGCTGTAGATAGTCTGAGAAGGTGGAGAATAATTTAGATGAACTCCTTTCTTCCGGTTCAGTCTTCAAACGGGGAGTTTCTGCCTTGATTGCAGTTGTAATGGGGTCTTCGTCCGATTGGGACGTTATGCGACATGCTGCGTTTATCGTGGGCAAGTTCGCAGTTGAGTGCGAGAGACTGGTCCTCTCCGCCCACCGCATGCCCGACGACATGTTCGCCTTCGCAGAACAGGCGGCATCCCGTGGCGTGAAGGCCATCATTGCGGGCGCGGGCGGGGCGGCGCATCTGCCCGGCATGCTGGCGGCCAAGACGACGGTGCCGGTGCTGGGGGTGCCGATACCCAGCAAGCATCTGCAGGGCGTGGATTCGCTCTACTCCATCGTGCAAATGCCCAAGGGGATTCCGGTGGCCACCTTTGCCATCGGGGCTGCCGGGGCGGCGAATGCGGCTCTGTTTGCGATCGCGATGCTCGCCAACGAGGATCCAGCGCTGCGCGCCAAGCTCGAGGCCTATCGGGCGGAGCAGACCGCCCTGGCGCGTGCCATGACGGCCGAGTTGCAGAAGGACCTGCCCAGCCCATGAGCGCCTCGGCCCCTTTCATCGGTCCCGGTGCCACGCTCGGCGTGATGGGCGGCGGGCAGCTCGGTCGCATGTTCGTGCACGCCGCACAGCGCCTCGGCTACCTGACCGCGGTGCTCGACGAGGACCCGGCCAGCCCCGCCGGCCGGGTGGCGCACTACCACGTGCAGGCCGGCTACCTCGACGAAGCCGGCCTGGCCCAGCTGATGCAGCGCAGCGCCGCCATCACCACCGAGTTCGAGAACGTGCCGGCCGCCGCCTTGCGCACGCTGGCCGCGCACCGCCCGGTGGCCCCGGGCCCGGAGGCGGTGGCGGTGTGCCAGGATCGGGCTGCCGAGAAGGCGCATTTCGTCCGCAGCGGCGTCGCCTGCGCGCCGCATGCGCTGATCGAGACGCCCGAGCAGCTCGCCGCGGTCGACGCCCGCCTGTTGCCCGGCATCCTCAAGACGTCCAGCCTCGGCTACGACGGGAAGGGCCAGGTCCGGGTCGACGACCGGGTGGCGCTGGCCGCCGCCTGGGACGCGCTCAAGCGTGTGCCCTGCGTGCTCGAGCAGCGCCTCGACCTGGCCTTCGAGATCAGCGTGATCGTCGCGCGTGCCGCCTCCGGGGCGCTGGTGCACTTTCCTCCGCAGCACAACCTGCACCGCGACGGCATCCTCGCGGTCACCACGGTGCCGGCGCCCGGGCTGGACGTCGCGCTGGCCGAGCGGGCCGTCGGCGCGGCGGGGCGCATTGCCGCCGAACTCGGTTACGCGGGCGTGCTGTGTGTCGAGTTCTTCGTGCTGCGTGATGGAACGCTGCTGGCCAACGAGATGGCGCCGCGGCCGCACAACTCCGGCCACTACAGCATCGATGCCTGCGACCTGTCGCAGTTCGACCTGCAGGTGCGCGCGCTGACCGGCGCGCCGCTGGTCGCGCCGCGCCTGCACTCGAGCGCGGTGATGCTCAACCTGCTCGGCGAGCTCTGGTTCCGCGACGGCTCGGCCGAGCCGCGCGAGCCCGACTGGGCTGCCGTGCTGGCCCTGCCGGGCGTCCATCTGCACCTGTACGGCAAGCTGCAGGCCCGCGCGGGCCGCAAGATGGGGCACCTGACCTGCACCGCGGCCACCCCCGAGCAGGCCCGCGCCACGGCGCTCGAGGCCGCGGCCGTGCTCGGCATCGCGCCGTTCTGACCCGCACCGCGATGCTGCTGGCCGGGGAGGACCCCATCGCGGTCGAACGCGCCGCGCAGGTGCTGGCCGAGGGCGGCTTGGTCGGCCTGCCGACCGAAACCGTCTACGGGCTCGGCGCGCGTGCCGACCGCGACGAGGCCGTGGCGGCCATCTTCACCCTCAAGGGGCGGCCGAGCGATCACCCACTGATCGTGCATCTGGCCGAGCCGGGGGATGCGGCAGGCTTCGCGGCCGACTGGCCGCCGGTTGCGCAGCGCCTGGCGGAGGCGTTCTGGCCCGGGCCGCTGACGCTGATCGTGCCGCGCCGCCCCGAGCGGGCCGCGGCGGCGGCGGCCGGGCAGGGCTCGATCGGCCTGCGCTGCCCGGCGCACCCGGTGGCCCGGGCGCTGCTGCGCGCCGCGCGCGAGCGCGGCGTGCCGGGCGTCGCGGCGCCCAGCGCGAACCGTTTCGGCCGCATCAGCCCGACCCGTGCCGAGCATGTGGTCGAGGAGTTCGGTGACACCTTGCTGGTGCTCGACGGCGGGGCCTGCCCGGTCGGCATCGAATCCGCGATCGTCGATTGCACGCGCGGCCACCCGGTGCTGCTGCGGCCCGGGCAGCTCGGCCGCGAGCGCCTCGAGGCCGCCGCCGGCGAGGCGCTGCGCGAGCCCGACGACGAGGCACCGCGTGCCTCGGGCACGCTCGAGGCGCACTACGCGCCGCGCGCCCGGCTGCGCCTGATGCCCGCGCCGATGCTGAACACGGCGTTGCAGGTGCTCGGGCCGGGCGAGGTGAAGCTGGCGCTATATTCCCGCACGGTCCGCCTGCCGCCCGGCTCGCGGTTGCGGCACAAGCCGATGCCCCTGCAGGCGGACGCGGCGGCGCACGATCTGTTCGCCGACCTGCGCGAGATCGACGCGCTGGGCGTCGACCTGATCTGGGTCGAGGAGCCGCCACCCGACCCGGCCTGGGATGGCGTGCGCGACCGCCTGCGGCGAGCTGCCGCCGCCTCCTGACCCCCGTCGCCCCGCACCACTGACCATCAGCCTCACCATGAATCTCCCGATGCGATTGCTGCGCCGCGGCGCAGGCGCGCTGTCCCTGGCGGCCACGTTGCTGCTGGCGTCCTGCGGCGGCGGCGACCCGGTGGTCGCCTTCAACCCCCAGCGGCTGATCGCCTTCGGCGACGAGGACAGCCTGATCACCGACGAGGGCCGCAAGTACACCGTCAACGCGCTGGCCTCCAACGGCACGAACGGTGAGCTCGACTGCGCGGTCAACCTGGTCTGGGTGCAGCGCCTCGGCGCGGACTTCGGGCTGGTGTTCCCGCAGTGCAACCCGAACAACCTCGAGAACCTCGGCAGCCTGATGTACGCCACGCCCGGCGCCAAGGTGGCCGACCTGGCCGAGCAGGTCACCCAGCACCTCGCGCTGGACACCTTCGTGCCGCGCGACCTGGTCACGCTGATGGCCGGCCGCAACGACGTGCTCGACCTGTACCGCCAGTACCCCGCCTCCGGCGCGGCCGAGCTGCTGCAGGCTGCCGGCGACGCGGGCCGCCTGCTGGCGGCGCAGGTCAGCCGCGTCGCGCGGGCCGGCGGCAAGGTGCTGGTGTCCACCGTGCCCGACCTCGGCTACTCGCCGTTTGCGATCAAGGAGAACAACGACACCGGCGATGCCACCCGCGCGGCGTTCATCTCTCAGCTGGTGGCCGCCTTCAACGAGGGCTTGCGCCTGGGCATCCAGGACGAGACCGGCGACCGCGTGGCGCTGATGCTGACCGACGAGCTGGTGCAGAGCATGGCCAAGTTCCCGGCCAGCTACGGCAACATGCGCGACGTGACGACGGCCGTCTGCGATCCCGCCAAGGCGCCGACCGTCTCGCTGTGCACCACCGACACGCTGGTGACCGACGGGAACGCGTTCCTCTGGATGTGGGCCGACGACACGCACCTGAGCCCGAACGGCCACGCCTACATCGGCGCGCTGGCCAGCTCCCGGGTGCGCACCAACCCGTTCTGACCCGTTCCGCTCAGTTCTGGCTGTCCAGCGGCGCGCCCGAGGCGAGCGGTTCGGTGATGGCCCATTGCACCAGCGCGTCGAGCGCCGGCCGGGCCGCGCCGGCGTTGGCGTGGTTGACCACCGCCACCAGCACGTAGCGCCGCCCCGAGGCGGAGAGCACGAAGCCGGCCACGCCGGCCACGTCGCGCAGCGAACCGGTCTTCAGGTGGGCACGGCCGGCCGGTGCGCGCGAGCGCAGCAGCGTGCCGTCGGTGCCCGAGACCGGCAGCGAGGCGAGCAGCTCGGGCATCACCGGGCTGGCCCAGGCCGACTGCAGCAGCCGGGCGAGCTGCTGCGCCGACAGCCGCGTCTCGCGTGACAGCCCGGAGCCGTTGTCCAGCACCGCTCCCTCGGCCGCGCGGGCACCCAGGCGCTCGGCCAGCCAGCGCCGCAGCACCTCGCGCGAAGCCTCGGGCGTGCCGCCAGCACCGCGCACCAGGCCGAGCGTGAGGAACAGCTGCTGCGCCATCACGTTGTTGCTGAACTTGTTGATCTCGCGCACCACCTCGGCCAGCGGCGGCGAGACCAGCGTGAAGCTCGGGGCCGTCGCGGGCGCGGGGCCGTCGCGCACCGTGCCGGCGAGGCGTCCACCCAGCTCGCGCCACAGGCCGGTCAGCAGCCGTTCGTCGTAGCGCCGCGGGTCGGCATAGGCGAGCGGCCACTGCTTCTCGCCGCAGGCGAGCGGGAAGCTGCCGCCCAGGCGCACCCGCTGCGCGTCGCCGAAGTCGGCCCTCAGGTCGCCGCGCCAATCCGCGCACGGGCCACCGGACAGCGGCACGCTCGCCGGGGCGGCCACGCCAGCGAGCGTCGGCTCCACGCCCACCAGCGCCAGGCCGCGTGCCGCGTCGGGCGTGAAGCTCAGGATCACCGAACGGTAGGCGAGCAGCAACGCGTCGGCGCGCACGTTGTACGGCCGCAGCGGCTCGCCGTCGAAGTCGCCCGGCGCCTGCTCCGGCACGCCGAAGGCGCTGCGGTCGAGCACGATGTCGCCCTGGATCTCGCGCACGCCCAGCGCCTGCACGCGGCGCAGCAGCAGCCAGAGCCGCTCGGGCACCAGCTTCGGGTCGCCCTGGCCCTTGATCACCAGGTCGCCGCGCAGCACGCCGTCGGCCACGCTGCCGTGCAGCCAGACCGGGGTGCTCCAGGTCCAGCCCGGGCCGAGCAGGTCGAGCGCGGCGTAGGTGGTCCACAGCTTGGTCAGCGAGGCCGGGTTCTGCGCCTGCTCGGCCTGCCAGGCCAGCCGCGTGCGGCTGCTGCCGGCCTCCTGCACCACCACCGAGAGCGCCTCGGGCGGCACCCGGGCCCGCTCCAGCGCGGCCAGCACCTCGGGCGGCAGGCGGGCCACCGCCACGGTGCAGAACGCGGCACCGAACACGGCCAGCACGCGACGGATCCAGGGCAGTCCCATGCGTGGATGATCGCATGGCCCCCGTGACCTACACTCGCCCGCATGACCCGGTTGCTCGCCTTCGACACCTCGACCGAGGTCATGAGCATCGCGCTCGTGCACGAGGGCGGCACGCTGCAGGTCGAGGCGGCCGGCGGCGCTCAGGCCTCGTCGCGGCTGATCCCGGAGATCCTCGCGCTGCTGGCGCGCGCCGGCTGCCGCCTGGCGGCGCTCGACGCCATCGCCTTCGGCGCCGGCCCGGGGGCCTTCACCGGGCTGCGCACCGCCTGCTCGGTGGCGCAGGGCCTGGCGCTGGGGGCGGGCAAGCCGGTGCTGCCGATCGATTCGCTGCGCATCGTCGCGCAGGACGCCGCCGGCACGGCCGGCTTCGACGGCTGGGTGGCGATGGACGCACGCATGGACGAGGTCTATGCCGCCCGCTACCGGCGCGACGAGAGCGGCTGGCAGGTGCTCGACGCGCCCGCGCTGTGGACCTTGCCGGCGTTGAACGCCCGCTGGGCGGCCGAGCCGCCGCGCCGCGTCGCCGGCAGCGCACTCGCTGCCTTCGGCGCGCGCCTGGCCACGGGTGACGCGGTCTGCCACCCGCAGACGTCCTCGCGGGCCGGCGCACTGGCCGTGCTGGCGCGCGAGGCCTGGCAGGCCGGCGCCGCGCTGGACGCGGCGCGTGCCCTGCCGGTGTACCTGCGCGACAAGGTCGCGCTCACCACCGCCGAACGCGAGGCGGCCCGTTGAGCGCGGTGCCCGACGATGGCCGCCTGCTGCTGCCGATGGGCATCGGTCAGCTCGACGCGGTCATGACCGTCGAGACCGCGGCCTACGAGTTCCCGTGGTCGCGCGGCAACTTCATCGATTCGATCGCCGCCGGCTACGCGGCGCAGGTCCTGTACGGCGCGGGCGGCGAGCTGCTGGGCTACTTCGTGGCGATGGGCGGCGTCGACGAGATGCACCTGCTCAACATCACCACGGCACCGCCTCACCAGCACTGCGGCCATGCCCGTTTCATGCTGGACGCGCTGGTGGCGCTGTGCCGCCGCCGCGGTGCGCGGCGCCTGTGGCTCGAGGTGCGGCGCAGCAACCTGCGCGCCCAGTCGATCTATCGGCGGCGCGGCTTCGCCGAGGTCGGCGCGCGGCGCGGCTACTACCCCGCGCCGCAAGGCCAGCGCGAGGACGCGCTGGTGATGAGCCTGGACATCGGTGCCGGCGGAGAACGCGATGCGCTGGACTGAACGCCAGCGCGCACTGCTCGAGGCCATGGGCCTGCGCCTGTGGCTGCCGGCCGCTGCGCCGCAGCCCGAGCCGGTGCTCGAGTCGGTTCACGAGTCGGTTCACGAGTCGGCCACGGCGCCGGACGCACGGGCCTTCAACACACCGGCGTTCGACGCGCCGCCCGCGGCCCCCGTACCGATCGCCCCGGCGCCGACTGCCCCGGCCGCGGCCCGCCGCCCCGCCGGCGTGGCCACGATGGACTGGGCCGCGCTGCGCGAGGCGGTGGCGGGCTGCACCGCCTGCAAGCTGTGCCAGGGCCGGCGCCAGACCGTCTTCGGCGTCGGCAACGAACAGGCCCGGTGGATGATCGTCGGCGAGGCGCCCGGCGAGCAGGAAGACCGCCAGGGCGAACCCTTCGTCGGCAAGAGCGGCCAGCTGCTCGACAACATGCTGCGCGCGATCGGCCTGACCCGCAGCCCCGACGAGCCCTCGCGCCAAGTCTACATCGCCAACACGCTGAAGTGCCGTCCGCCCGGCAACCGCAACCCGGAGCCCGAGGAGCTGGCGCAGTGCGAGCCCTTCCTGATCCGCCAGATCGAGCTGATCCGCCCGCGCATCATCCTCGCGATGGGCCGCTTCGCGGTGCAGAGCCTGCTGCGCAGCCACGAGCCGATCGGCCGACTGCGCGGGCGCGTGCACCGCTACCAGGGCGTGCCGCTGATCGTCACCTACCACCCCGCCTACCTGCTGCGCAACCTGGAGGACAAGGCACGCGCGTGGGACGACCTGTGCCTGGCGCGCGAGACCTTCGCCGCCCTGCCGGCCGAGGGCCACGCGTGAAGACCGGCGCCGGCGAGCCGGCCCTGGTCGACGAAGCCGCCTGGGACGCCCTGCCGGGCATGCTGCTGATGCTCGATCGCACCGGCGCGCTGCTGCATGCCAACGCCGACGCGGTGCGCTTCGCCGGCCGGCCGCTGGCGGCGCTGCAGGGCCGGCACTGGCAGGACCTGCTCGCGCCGCCGGCGCTGCAGCAGCTGCTGGCCGCGCTGCACGGCACGGGCGATTTCGAACTCGAGCTGCCGATGCAGCCGGCCGGCGCGGCCGCCGACACGCCGGCCTGGGTGCGCTGGGCCGGACGCTGGCAGGCGGCCGGGCAGCACTGGCTGTGCCTGCTGCACGACGCCGCCGCGGCGCGCCGCTCCGAGGCCGAGGCGCGGGCCCAGGCGGCGCTGTTCCGCCTGCTGGCCGACAACGTGCCGGTGCTGATCGCCTACTACCGGGCGAGCGACTTCCAGTGCCGCTTCGCCAACAAGGCCTACGCCCACACCTTCGGCACCGACGAACGCGCCATCGTCGGCCGCACCTTCGCCGAGGTGATCGGTGCGGAGGCCGCGGCGCAGATCCAGCCCAGCGTCGACATGGTGCTGCGGCGCCAGCAGGCCGCCTCGTACGAACGCGAGCTGGTGCGCGCCGACGGCAGTCCGCGCTGGATCGACGTCAACCTGCTGCCGCATGTCGCGGAGGACGGCGAGACGACCGGCTGCTTTGTGCTGATCTCCGACATCACGCGCCACCGCCTGGCCGAGCGCGCGGTGCGGGCCTCGGAGGAGCGCCTGGCCAAGTTCATGCAGGCCAGCGCCGAGGGCATCGTGTTCCACCACGACGGCGTGATCACCGACGCCAACCCGGCCCTGTGCGCGCTGATCGGCTACCGGCTCGACGAGCTCCTGGGCCGGCGCACGCTGGACTTCGTCGCCCCCGACCAGCACGTCACCGTGATGGCGATGGTCTCCAGCGCCGCCGAGACGCCCTACGAGAGCGTGCTGCTCGACAAGTCCGGCCAGCGCATCGCGGTGGAGTTCATCGGCCGCACGCTGCAGCACCAGGGCCAGGCGATGCGCATGTCGATCGTGCGCGACATCCGCGACCGCCAGGCCGCGCAGGCGCGCATCCACCACCTGGCGCACCACGATGCGCTGACCGGCCT
Source organism: Piscinibacter defluvii (assembly GCF_004011805.1). Taxonomy (GTDB): domain Bacteria; phylum Pseudomonadota; class Gammaproteobacteria; order Burkholderiales; family Burkholderiaceae_C; genus Piscinibacter; species Piscinibacter defluvii. The sequence goes on along the minus strand of NZ_RCHJ01000006.1, from coordinate 252,073 downwards.
GCCCAACCGCATGGCCTTCATGGAGCAGCTGCAGCTCGGGATGGCCGCGGCCGATGCGAACGGCAGCCGACTCGCGCTGCTGTTCGTCGACCTGGACCACTTCAAGCGCGTCAACGACTCGCTCGGCCACCTGGCCGGCGACGCGCTGCTGCGCATCGTGGCCGAGCGCATCCTCGGCTGCCTGCGCGCCACCGACCGCGTGGCGCGCTTCGGCGGCGACGAGTTCATGGTGCTGCTGCAGGGCATCGGCTCGCCTGAGCAGCAGCGCGACGACGTCGACCAGGTGGCGCGCAAGCTGCTGGCGGTGATCGCCGCGCCGCTGATCGCCGAGGGCGGGCCGATCTCGGTGGCGCCGTCCATCGGCGTGGCCTTCTACCCGGGCGACGCGCGCAGCGCCGACGAACTGGTGCAGCACGCCGACAACGCGATGTACCAGGCCAAGGCGCGCGGCCGCGCCCAGCACTGCTTCTTCGACCCCGGCATGGCCGACACTGCCTACGCCGCGCTGGTGCTCGAGGGCCAGCTCGCACACGCGCTCGAGCGCGGCGAGTTCGAGCTGTACTTCCAGCCGCAGCAGCGCGCGCGCGATGGCGCGCTGGCCGGCGCCGAGGCGCTGCTGCGCTGGAACCACCCCGAGCGCGGACTGCTGACGCCGGACCAGTTCATCCCGGTGGCCGAACGCCAGCGCCTGATGCTGCCGATCGGCCAGTGGGCGCTGCGCGAGGCGGCGCGCTGGGCCGCCGCCTGGCATGCGCAGGGACTGGCCGTCGCGCCGGTGGCGGTCAACCTGTCGACGGTGCAGTTCCAGTCGGTCGGCTTCGTCGAGGCGGTCGCGCAGGTGCTCAAGGAGGAGGGCAGCCCGGCGCTGGTGGCCGGCCTGCTCGAGCTCGAGCTGACCGAGCGCATGCTGATGGACGACCTCGGCGAGGTGAAGCACCGCCTGCAGCGCCTGAAGGCGATGGGGCTGGGCATCGCGGTGGACGACTTCGGCACCGGCTACTCGTCGCTCAGCCACCTGAAGGAGCTGCCGATCGACAAGGTCAAGATCGACCGCTCGTTCGTGCACGACCTGCCCGGCAACCTCGACTCCGCGGCGATCACGCGCGCCATCATCGAGATGGCGCGCAGCCTCGGGATCACCTCGATCGCCGAGGGTGTCGAGACCGAGGCGCAGCGCGACTTCCTGGTGGCCCGCGGCTGCGACGAACTGCAGGGCGAGCTGATCGGCCGCCCGATGCCGGCCGCTGCCCTGCAGCAATGGGTGCAGGCGCGCTGGCCGGCCTGACCGGGCGCGGCTGAGCGCGGTCAGCCCGCCTTCGGCGCCTTCACCGGCCGCGTCCAGCCCGGCAGCGACACCGGCTTGGCGCGCGCCACGGTCAGCTGCCCGGCCGGTGCGTCCTTCGAGAGCGTCGAACCGGCTCCGATGGTGGCGCCGGGCCCGATCGTCAGCGGCGCCACCAGCACGCAGTTGCTCCCCACGTGCACGTTCGCGCCGATCACCGTGCGGTGCTTGTACGCGCCGTCGTAGTTGGCGGTGATGCTGCCGGCGCCGTAGTTGACCTTCTCGCCGACCGTCGCGTCGCCCAGGTAGGCGAGGTGGTTGGCCTTGGCGCCGCGGGCCAGCGACGAGTTCTTCACCTCGACGAAGTTGCCGATGTGCACGTCCTCGCCCAGGTCCGCACCCGGGCGCAGGCGGGCGAAGGGCCCGACCAGAGCCCGCGGCCCGATGCGCACGCCGGACGCCTCGCCGTCCATGTGGGTGAAGGGATGGATCACGGCGCCGGCCTCGATGCGGGCATTGCGGATCACGCAGTGGGACGAGATGCGCACGCCGTCGCCCAGCTCGACCCGGCCCTCGAACACGCAGTTGACGTCGATCTCGACGTCCTGCCCGCAGAGCAGCTCGCCGCGGACGTCCAGGCGCGCCGGGTCGGCCAGGCGCACGCCGGCCTCCATCAGGCGCTCGGCCAGGCGGCGCTGGTAGCGGCGCTCCAGGTCGGCCAGCTGCAGCGGGCTGTTGACCCCCAGCACCTCGGCCTCGTCGTGGGCGTGCGTGGCCACCACGCCGACATGCTCGCGCACCGCCATCGCCACCACGTCGGTCAGGTAGTACTCGCCGGCCGCGTTGTCGTTCGTCAGCGCCGCCAGCCAGCGCTTCAGCGCGGCCGTCGGCGCGGCCATCACGCCGGTGTAGACCTCCTTGATGCGGCGCTGCGCCGGCGTGGCGTCCTTGTGCTCGACGATGCCCTCGATCGTGCCGCCCACCGGGTCGCCGCTGCGCACCACGCGGCCGTAGCCGGTCGGGTCGGGCAGCACGATGGTCAGCAGCGCCAGGTGACGGCCGGCGCAGGCGTCCACCAGCGCACGCATCGTGTCGGGCTCGATCAGCGGCACGTCGCCGTTGAGGATCAGCGTGACACCTTCGTCGTGCAGCAGCGGCGCCGCCTGCTGCACGGCGTGGCCGGTGCCGAGCTGGGGTGACTGGCGCACGAACTGCAGGTTGGGCGCCGAGACGGCCGCCTCCACCTGCTCGGCGCCATGTCCGGTGACCGCGACGATGCGCTGGGCATGCAGCGTGCTTGCCGAGTGCAGCACGTGCTCCAGTAGACTGAGGCCGGCAAGGCGGTGCAGAACTTTCGGCAGGGCCGACTTCATGCGGGTGCCCTTGCCGGCCGCCATGATCACGATGTCCAGGGCCATGTCGTCGGTTCTTTCGCGAGGTGGGGTCCCAATGCTGTGCCGCATTATCGTGGCGCTGCTACTGCTCGCCCTGGGGGGGTGCAGCGCGGTGCGCCTGGGCTACAACCAGGCACCGGAACTGGCCTACTGGTGGCTCGACGGCTATGTCGACTTCGACGAGGTGCAGACGCTGCGCACCCGCGAAGGCCTGCGACGCTGGTTCGACTGGCACCGCCGCACCCAGCTGCCCGACTACGCCCAGCTGCTGGCGCGTGCGCAGGTCGAGGTGCTGGGCGACGCCACGCCGGACCAGGCCTGCCGCTGGTGGGACCGGCTGCGCGAACGCGCCGATCTGGCCCTGGGCGAGGCGATGCCCCACGCGGCCGAGGTGCTGCCGCTGCTGGGCACCGCGCAGATCCGCCACGTGGAGCGCCGCCAGGCCAAGAGCAACGACGAGTTCCGCCGCGAGTACCTCGACGACGACCCGGCGCGGCGCCTGCAGGCCAACGTCGACCGCGCGGTGGACCGTGCCGAGCTGCTCTACGGCCGGCTCGACGACGCGCAGCGCGAGCGGGTCGCCCGGCTGGTGGCCGGCTCGCCCTTCGACGCCGAGCTCTGGCAGGGCGAACGCCGCGCCCGCCAGCAGGAGGCCCTGATGCTGCTGCGCCGGGTGATCACCGAGAAGCCCGGCCGCGACGCCACGATCGCGATGCTGCGCGTCTACGCCGACCACCTGACGCGCTCGCCGCGCGAGGAGTACCGGCGCTACCAGCACAAGCTCACCCAGTACAACTGCGCCTTCGCCGCCACCCTGCACAACATGACGACGCCGGCCCAGCGGCTGACGCTGGTCGGCAAGCTCAAGGGCTGGGAGGGCGATCTGCGCGTGCTGGCCAGCGACGCGCCCTGAGCGTCTGAGCGTCCCGCTTACGACGACGGCTTGTTCGGGTCGATCGGCGTGGTCACGCGGCGCGGGTTGACGCCGCCGGTCGGGAAGTCCTTCAGCGCCGCCTCGAACATGGCCGGCAGCAGCGAGCGGATCGCCGGGGACGAGCCGTCGTTGACGGCGCGTGCCTCGAACAGCGGCTGGGCGCTCTGGCGGTCGCGGATCAGCAGTGCCACCTCGCGCTCGTAGTTCGTCGTCGCGGTGGCGAAGCCGAAGCCGAACCCCGGGCCGGGACGCCAGTACGGCCGGCCCCAGCGGCTGTAGTACAGCCCGCCGCGCCACCAGAACGGATCGTCGTAGTAGAGGTACTGGTCGGTCGCATCGACCCGCGCGCCGAGCTGCACGACGTACTCCGCGCTGCGGGCATCGGCGGCCGGCGTGAAGCCGGCGAGCTCGAGCGCGCGGCGGGCGGAGTCCTCCAGCAGCTGCTGCTGGTCCGGGCGCGCCTGCTGCGAGGGCAGGCGTTCGAAGGTGTAGCTGCCGGGCTTGCGGTCGGCCGGCCACTGGCTGAAGCTCGAGACCTCGCTGGTCAGCTGGTTCAGCGAAGCGCAGCCGGCCAGCAGCAGCGCGAGGCCGGCGGCGAGCAGGAAGGACAAGGTGCGTGACATGGCGGGCTCCCGCGTGCCCCGGGGGGCGTGATCAGTCGTCGCGGTGGATGCGGATCGGCGCCTCGGCCGGGCCGCAATCCTCCTCCTCGTCGAACGCGCGGTCGCCCGCCGGGTTGACGACGCCCGTGGTTTGGAGCGTCGTGAACGGATAGAGGTTCCGGTCCATCATGTGCGAGGGCACGATGTTGCCCATCGCGGTGAAGATGTTGTCCAGCCGGCCGGGGAACTGGCGCTCCCACTCGCGCAGCATCTTCTTCATCTGCACGCGCTGCAGGTTCTCCTGGTTGCCGCACAGGCTGCACGGGATGATCGGGAAGGCGCGGTGCACTGCCCAGCGCTCCAGGTCGGTCTCGGCCACGTAGGCGAGCGGGCGGATCACGATGTTCTTCCCGTCGTCGCTCACCAGCTTGGGCGGCATGCCCTTCATGCGGCTGCCGAAGAACATGTTCATGAACAGCGTCTGCAACATGTCGTCGCGGTGGTGGCCGAGCGCGATCTTGGTCGCCCCGAGCTCGCCGGCCACGCGGTACAGGATGCCGCGGCGCAGCCGCGAGCACAGGCTGCACATGGTCTGGCCCTCGGGGATCAGGCGCTTGACGATCGAGTAGGTGTCCTGGTTCTCGATGTGGAAGGGCACGCCGCGGCTGGCCAGGTACTCGGGCAGCACGTGCTCGGGAAAGCCCGGCTGCTTCTGGTCGAGGTTGACGGCCACCAGCTCGAAGGCCACCGGCGCGCGTTGGCGCAGGTTGATCAGGATGTCCAGCAGCGCGTAGCTGTCCTTGCCGCCGGAGACGCAGACCATCACCTTGTCGCCCGGCTCGATCATGTTGAAGTCGGCGATCGCCTGGCCCACCTGTCGGTGCAGGCGCTTGGACAGCTTGTTGATCTCGCGCGTGTGCTTCGCGTCCTCGAGCACGGCACTCATCGTTCTTCCTTCACGGCAAACACCTCGCAGCCGACCGCGGCGCAGTCGGGGTACACGTCGGGCTTCTCGGTGGACACGCGCACCGCGCGCACGCCCGGGTGCGACAGCAACTCGGCGAGCAGGTCGTCGCACAGCGTCTCCTGCAGCTCCACGTGGCCGCGGGCGATGCGCCGGGCCACCGCCTCGCGCACGAAGTCGTAGTCGACCACCTCGTGCAGCTTGTCGCTGGCCGGCGTGGAGTGGGCCAGCGGCACGAACAGGTCGACGTTGATGACCACGCGCTGCGCCCCGGTCTTCTCGAAATCGTGCGCGCCGATGTGCATCTGCACCACGTGATCGCGCAGGAACAGGCGGCGGCAGCCGGCCAGGCGCGGGTCATCGGTCCAGCTCATCGTGCCGCCTCGCGCACCAGGTGCACCACGTCGCGCGCCTGCGGCGCGAGGTGCTGGCCGCCGTCGACCAGCAGCGTGGTGCCGGTCACCGCGCGCGCCTCGAGCAGGTAGGCCACCGCCCGGGCCACGTCCTCGGGGGTGGACGAGCGGCCCAGCGGCGTGAGCCGGTGCGCGGCCGCGAACTCGGCTTCGCTCATGTCGCCCGAAGGCAGGGTCACGCCCGGCGCGACGCCGCACACACGCACGCGCGGCGCGAGCGCCTGCGCCAGCACCACCGTGGCCTCGCGCAGGGCCGCCTTCGAGAGCGTGTAGGAGAGGAAGTCCGGGTTCGGGTTCCAGAGCTTCTGGTCGAGCAGGTTGACGACGCAGCCCTCGCCGCCGCGGTCGGCCAGGTGCGCATGCAGCGCCTGGGCGAGCAGGATCGGCGCCGCCGTGTTGCAGCGCCAGTGGGCCTCCATCGCCGCATGGCCGAAGCTCGCGGCAGCGTCGGGTTCGAACAGCGAGGCGTTGTTGACCACGGCGTCGACGCGCCCGAGGCGCCGCACCACGGCCGGCAGCAGCGCGCGGGTGGCGGCCTCGTCGGCCAGGTCGGCGGCGAAGTCCTCGGCGCGGGCGCCGGCCTCGCGCAGCGCGGCCAGCGTCGCCTGCGCATCGTCGGCGTGGCCGCGGTGGTGCAGCGCGATGTCGTGCCCGCGCGCGGCCAGTTCGAGCGCGATGGCGCGGCCGAGCCGGCGCGCGGCGCCGGTGACCAGCACGACGGGACGAGGGTCCATGGTTCCTACAATGCCGCGATGCAAAACGACGAGCCCGATAGTGTATCGGCCGCCCTGCGCCGGCGACTCCACGGGGCCATCGCCGAGGCCGGCGGCTGGCTGGGCTTCGACCGCTTCATGGAACTGGCCCTGTACGCCCCCGGGCTGGGCTACTACAGCCGCGCGGCGCGCCAGTTCGGCCACGGGCCGGGCTCGGGCAGCGATTTCGTCACGGCGCCGGAGCTCTCGCCGCTGTTCGGCCGCGCGCTGGCGCGCCAGCTGCGGCAGGCGCTCGAGGTCGCTCGGGCCACGGAGCTGGTCGAGTTCGGCGCCGGCTCGGGTGCGCTCGCGGCACAGCTGCTCGAGGCGCTGGGCGATGCCGTCACGCGCTACACCATCGTCGACCTGTCGGGCACGCTGCGCGAACGCCAGCGCGAGCGCCTCGCGGCGCATGCCGGCAAGGTTCGCTGGCTCGACCGCTGGCCCGAGGCGATCGAGGGCGTGGTGGTCGGCAACGAGGTGCTCGACGCGATGCCGGTGCAGCTGCTGCACTTCGACGGCGAGGAATGGGCCGAGCGCGGCGTGGCCGTCGACGGGGAGCGCTTCGTGTTCGCCGACCGTCCCACGCCGCTGCGCCCGCCGGTGGCCGGTTTCGCGGTGCCGGGCACGGTGACCGAGATCCATCGCCAGGCCGAGGCCTTCGTCGCGACGCTGGCCCGGCACCTGGTGCGCGGCGCCGTCTTCCTGATCGACTACGGCTTCCCCGAGGCCGAGTACTACCACCCGCAGCGCCACGGCGGCACGCTGATGTGCCACCGCGCGCACCGGGCCGACGCGGACCCGCTCGCCGACGTGGGCGACAAGGACATCACCGCGCATGTCAACTTCACCGGCATCGCACTGGCCGGCCAGCAGGCCGGGCTCGACGTGCTGGGCTACACCACGCAGGCGCATTTCCTGATCAACTGCGGCCTGCTCGAGCTGCTGCAGGGCGCCGATGCGCGCACCGTGGCCAATGCGCAGAAGCTGCTGACCGAGCACGAGATGGGCGAGCTGTTCAAGGTGATCGGCTTCGGCCGCGGCATCGAGCTGCCGGAGCCGCTCGGCTTCGCGCGCGGCGACCGAACGCACACCCTGTAGCCGGAGCCCCCATGCGCTGGCTGCTGATCTTCCTGCTCTCGTTCCTGGTGTTCCAGGGCCTGGCCGGCTGGCTGCGCCGCATCGGCCTGGGGAGGCTGCCGGGCGACTTCAGCTTCCGCTGGCGCGGCCGCGAGTGGCACGTGCCGCTGGCCAGCAGCCTGCTGCTGAGCATGCTGGCGATGCTGGTGGGGGCGCTGGTCTAGACCCGCTCAGGCGGCCAGCCCGCCGGCGATGGCCCGGGTGCGGGCCAGGTGGATCCGCTCCCCGATCTCGGGCCCGCCCGCGCCACGCGCGGCGGCCTCGCGCGCCACCGCGGCGGTGTCGACGCCGCGGGCCAGCTGCAGCGCGGCGCGCAGGCGCTCGCGCTGCGGATAGGCCTCTTCGGAATGTCCGCTGCGGCCGCGCGCGTCGCACTCGCAGGCCAGCAGCAGCTCCTCGAAGCGCTCGGGCCGGCGCAGCGCGTCGCAGCGTTCCAGCAGGCGCAGCACGGCAGCGGCATCGAGCGTGCCGCTGCGGTGCACGTTGCCATGCTCGCGCGCCACCACCTCGGCCAGCTCGCGGCAGGCCGCCGGCACGCGCCAGCGCTCGGCCACGTCGTGCAGCAGCGCCACGCTGCGCTCCTCGTGGCCGCGGTGGCGCGGCAGCTCGTCGGGCGGCGTCGTGCCCTTGCCGAGGTCGTGGCACAGGCAGGCGAACCGCACCGTGAGCGGCGCCTCGAGGCGCGCGGCCATGTCGAGCACCAGCATCAGGTGCACGCCGGTGTCGACCTCCGGGTGGTGCTCGGCGGGCTGTGGCACGCCCCAGAGCCGGTCCACCTCGGGCAGCAGGCGTGCCAGCGCGCCGCCCTCGCGCAGCAGCTCGAACAGGCGGCTCGGGCGGCGCTCCATCAGCCCGCGCGCGAGTTCCTGCCAGACCCGCTCGGGCACCAGCGCGTCCACCTCGCCGGCCGCGACCATGCGCCGCACCAGGGCCATCGTCTCCGGGGCGACCGTGAACTCGGGCCAGCGCGCCGCGAAGCGCGCCAGCCGCAGGATGCGCACCGGGTCCTCGGCGAAGGCGTCGGACACGTGGCGCAGCACCCGCCGCGACAGGTCGCGTGCACCGCCGAACGGATCGACCAGCGTGCCGTCCTCGTGCTGCGCGATCGCGTTGATGGTCAGGTCGCGGCGCGCCAGGTCCTGCTCGAGCGTCACCTCCGGCGCGGCATGGAACACGAAGCCGTGGTAGCCCGGCGCCGTCTTGCGCTCGGTGCGCGCGAGCGCATGTTCCTCGCGGGTCTCGGGGTGCAGGAACACCGGGAAGTCGCGCCCCACCGGCGCGAAGCCCATCTCGAGCATCTCGGCCGGCGTCGCGCCGACCACGACCCAGTCGCGATCGCCCTCCGGTTGACCGAGCAGCCGGTCGCGCACGGCACCGCCGACGAGGTATCGCTGCATGCGGCGCAGTGTAGGCGCCGCGCCCGGGCGCTTCAGCGCCGCGTGCGGTAGGGCTCCTCGAAGTCGAGGAAATCCTGCTCGGCCAGCGCGTCGTCGACCCAGGCCGCCACGCCGGGCAGCGCGCGCACCCGCTCCACGTAGGCGGTGATGCGCGGCGGCAGCGGCACGCCGTAGGTGACGAAGCGCATCACCACCGGCGCGAAGTAGGCGTCGGCGATGGTGAAGGCGCCGAACAGCAGCGGGCCGCCGGAGGCCTCGAGCAGCCCGCTCCACATCTGCACGAGGCGCTCGCGGTCGGCACGCACCGCGGCCTGCTCGGCCAGCACGCGCTCGCCGACCTCGGGCAGCCGCGCCTCGATGTTCATCGGGAAGGCGCTGCGCAGGGCGCCGAAGCCCGAGTGCATCTCGGCGCACACGCTGCGCGCGCGGGCCCGGGCCGCCACGTCCGCCGGCCACAGCTGCAGCGCGGGCAAGCGCTCGGCCAGGTACTCGGCGATCGCCAGCGTGTCCCACACCGCCAGCTCGCCGTCCAGCAGCACCGGCACGCGCCCGGCCGGGCTGATGCGCGCCAGCCGGGTCTTGAACTCGGAGTCGGGCGTGAAGGCGTCGAAGCGCAGCTTCACTTCCTCGAACGCGATGCCGGCCTGCCTCATCAGCACCCAGGGGCGCATCGACCAGGACGAGTAGTTCTTGTTGCCGATCACGAGCTGCATGCACGTCCTCCTTGACGAGCCGGCATGCTAGCCAGCCCGCCGCCCCGGCGGGATGACGGTTTTGCATCGCCGCGATGCGCGGCGCGCATGCCGGTCGCTGCGCGCCGGCTCAGGTGCGCCTGGCGCGTGCACGCCAGGGGTCCAGCCGCGCCGGCCCCTGGCCGGGGGCGAGGTACTGCGGCACGACGGCGTCCAGCGCCGCGGGCCGGATGCCGAGCCGGTCCAGCCCGGGCAGCGTGCCGCTGGCGATGTTGGGCACGCGCATCGAGTCGATGTTGTCGCGCGACATCAGCGGCTCGCCCGGCAGCAGCTCCATCAGCATGGCCTGCAGCCGCGCGAGCGCCTCCGGCAGCGGGAACACCGGCCGCGGGTGGCCGGCCCAGCGGCCGGCGGCCTCGACGATCTGGCGCAGCGTGTAGGTGTCGGGCCCCGCGCATTCGATCACCTGGCCGATGGTCGTCGGGTCGTCCAGGCAGCGCAGCACCGCGGCGGCCACGTCCTCGACCCAGACCGGCTGGTAGCGCGAGTCGGCGCCCGCCAGCGGCAGCAGGGGCGCGAGCGCCTGCAACTGCGCGAACAGGTTCAGCAGCCGGTCGTGCGCGCCGAAGATCACCGAGGGGCGCAGCACGGTCACGTCCAGCCCCGAACTGCGCCAGACGGTCTCGCCGGCCGACTTGGAGCGCAGGTAGCGGCTCGGCGCGTCGGCGGCGACGCCCAGGGCGCTGACATGCACCACGCGCCGCACGCCGGCCTGGGCGCAGGCCGCAGCCAGGCGCTGCGGCAGCTCGACATGCACCTGGCGGAAGCGCTCCTCGCTGCCGTGCAGCACGGCCACCAGGTGCACCAGCGCGTCGGCACCCTGGAGCAGGCGTGCCAACGCGGCCGGGTCGGACAGGTCGGTCTCCACCGGCTGCACGGTCGGCAGCATCTGGATGTGGCGGGCGTGTGCGATGCGCCGGGTCGGCACCACGATGCGGCCGCTGGCGCCGCCGCTGCGCTCGACCAGCTTCGCGCAGACGCTGCGGCCGACGAACCCGGTGCCGCCGGTGACGACGATGTTCGAGATCATGGGAGTTCCTTGTCGATCGCCGGGGCCGGGCCCTCGCGCGGTCCGATCGAGCGGCCCAGGCGCGCCTTCAGCGACGGGGCCGGCTCGCTGCCCAGCAGCGCCGCATAGATCGCGGCGTTGCTCAGCACCTTCTTCACGTAGTCGCGTGTCTCGTTGAACGGGATGTTCTCGGCCCAGGCGGCCGGTTCGAGCACCGGCCCCTCGCGCCAGCGGCGCGGCCGGCTCGGGCCGGCGTTGTAGGCGGCCGCGGCCATCGCCTGCGAGCCCTCGAAATCGTCCAGCACCAGCTTCAGGTAGCTGGTGCCCAGGCGCAGGTTGGTGTCGCGGTCGGTGATCTGCTCGGCGGTGAAGTCCATGCCGATCTTGCGGGCCGTCCAGCGCGCCGTGGCCGGCATGATCTGCATCAGCCCCGAGGCGCCGACGCTGGAGCGTGCGTCCATCACGAAGCGCGATTCCTGGCGGATCAGCCCGTACACGTAGGCCGGGTCGAGGCCGATCTCGCGGGCATGCGACTGCACGTCGCGCCGGAACGGCGTCGGGAAGCGCTGCTCGAGGTCGATCTCGCCGCGGGTGCGGTCGCTGGTGTTGATGCAGCGGTCCCACACCTCGCGGTCGCACGCGCGTTGCGCGGCGGCGAGCAGCTCGCGGTCGCCCATGCCGCGCAGCGAGTAGTTCCACTCGCGCACGCCCTCGCTGCGCAGGCCCAGCGCGATCAGCTGCAGCGCGCGTGTCAGGCCCGGGTGCTGCTCGGCGGCCGCGACCTCGGCCTCCGTCAGCGCTGCGGGCTTGGGCGGCAGCACCAGCGGGTCACCGATCTCCTCGGCCGCCAGCTTGGCGTAGAAGCTCAACGGGCCGGAGATGCCGGCCAGCATGTCCTGCGCCAGCGCGGCCATGCCTTCGCCGTCCTGCGAGCTGGCGGCCAGCGCCTTCAGGCCGCGGGCCTTCCAGTAGACCCAGGCCAGGTCACGCTGCTCGGCCGCGCTCATCGCGTTGATCGCCTTCACCACCTGCTGCCAGCGCGGCCGGCCGCCGTCGGCACGCAGCGCGGCGCGCACCTTCCAGGCGAGCATCTCGTCGGGCCAGTCGGGCTCGGCATCGCCGCGGCCGGCGCGCAGTTCGGCGCGGCGGAAATGGTCCGATGCATCGGGCAGCAGCTTCAGGGCCGCCTGCTTGCCGACGCCGGCCCAGGCCCAGGCCGCCAGGTCGGGGGGCAGGGCGCGCTCCCAGCGTTCGTTGAGCTGCGCGGCGGCGGCATCCGGGTCGTTGGCGGCCATGCGCAGCAGCGCCAGCGTGGTCAGCTCGGCGGCGGTGCGCTGGGCGGCCGAGGCGCTCTTGGCGAGGTAACGCGCCGGGTTGTCGGTGATCTCGCCCAGCGAGGTCGCCAGTCCGGGCGAGAGCAGGGCGACGGCCTGGCGCACCGCACGCGGCCGGCCCGCGTCCATCGCCACGCGGGCCTTGCGCCAGACCTCGAGGGCACCGAACCGGCGCGCCTCCACCAGCGTCTGCGCCAGCAGGCCGCAGCCCTCGTCGGCATCGCGCTGGGCCAGCCAGGCGGACAGCGCGGCCTCGCGCACGTCCTTGCCGGCCTGGTGCTGGATCAGCAGCGCGTAGCAGCTGACCTCGCGGTCGTCGTTCATGCGAAAGCGCGGCTGGTCGACGGCGAAGTTGGCCCAGTCGCGCCGCCGGCCGAGCTCGAGCAGCCAGTCGTTGCGCAGCCGGTCCTCGACGTAGGTGCCGCTCCAGCGTGCGTAGAACGCGTTCAGCTCGTCCTGCTGGGCCTGCGCGAGGCGGTTGTTCAGCTCCCAGTAGTCGACCCACATCGCCAGCGGGTGGCGCAGCGCGTTGGCGGCGCTGCGCAAGGTGGCGAGCTTGGGGCCGTCCTTGCGGCGCCAGGCCTCGCGCGCGTCGACGATCAGGTTGTCGCCGTCGGCCGCGCGCGCCGCCGGCAGGGTGACCAGCACCAGGGCCGCCAGCAATCCTGCGCCCATGCGACGCCAGCGGTGCCGCCCATATACTGCCTTCGCCATCGCTCGAAAAGTCAACGTCGTTCCGTTCGTCTTGTCTGCCGCACTGCCCGCTTCCGACCGCCCGCTGCTGCGCCAGCGCCTGCGTGCCGAGCGCGAGCGGTTCGCGCAAGGTGCCGACTTCGCCGCTGCGCATGCGGCGCTGGCGGCCCGGCTGTGCAGCGTGCTGCACCAGCTCGAGCCGGCCTGCCTCGGCCTCTACTGGCCCATACGATCCGAATTTAACGCAGTGGTTGCGCTGCGCGACGACCCGAATTGCTCACGGATTGACTGGGCCCTGCCCTACACGCGGCGCGAACCGCGCGAGATGCAGTTCCGGCACTGGGACCGGCAGGCGCCGCGCCTCGTGGACGACTGCCGCATCCCGGCCAGCGACGGGGCACCGGTGGTGCCCGATGTCGTGCTGGTGCCCTGCGTCGGCTTCACCCGCGAGGGCTACCGGCTCGGTTACGGCGGCGGCTACTTCGACCGCTTCCTGGCCGCCCACCCGCAGGTCACCGCGGTCGGCGTGGCCTGGGCGGCCGCGCAGATCCCGCTCGAGGCGCTCGCCCCGGCCGCACACGACCTGCCGCTGATGCTGGTGGTCACCGAACAGGGCGTGGTCGGCGGCTGAGGGGCGTCAGTCGGCCTCGCCCGGGCCCGCCTCGTCGGCGCCGGTCTCGCCGATGGCCTCGCGCGTCAGCACCGCCTGCGCCTCGACCCAGGCGCAGAACTGCTGCACCTCGGTGCGCGAGCGGCCGCCCGGGCCGGCAATCAGCCAGTAGGCGTAGGGGCTGGTGATGCGCCCCGCCGCGCCGAAGGGCTCGACCAGCTCGCCGCGCGCCAGCGCGTCGAACACCAGGGCCAGGCGCGCCAGCGCCACGCCGTGGCCGGCCAGCGCCGCCTGCACCTGCTGGTAGGTGAAGTTCAGGTAGAGCCAGCGGCGCGGCTGCAGGGCGGGTTCGCCATGCGCCGTCAGCCAGTGGCGCCAGCTCAGGTACTCGCTGCTCGGGCGGTTGTCGTCCTCCTCGGCGAGCGTGTGCTGCGCCAGGTCGGCCGCGCCGGCGAGCGGCGGCGCGGCGCCGGCCCGGATCTGCTCGAGCAGCTGGCGGCTGACCACCGGCGTCAGCACCTCGCCGAACAGGCGCTGCGCGCCGGCCGGGGCCTGGGCCGGGCTGCAATAGCGCAGCGCCAGGTCGAGCTCGGGGTCGTCCAGGTCGGACAGCGAGTCGTGCGCCGAGACGCGGATGTCGATGTCCGGGTGCTGGCGCTGGAAGGCCTCGATGCGCGGCAGCAGCCACAGCGACGCGAACGAGGCGAAGGTCGACACGTTGACGCGGCGCCGGCTGCGGTGCTCGCGGATCTGCCGCACGCTCGCATCCAGCCGCGCGAGGAAGGGCTCGACGCTGCGCAGCAGCAGCGTGCCCTCCTGCGTCAGCTCCACGTGGCGCGTGCCGCGCACGAACAGCGGCGCGCCCAGCTCGTCCTCCAGCCCCTTGATCTGGCGGCTGATGGCCGACTGCGTGACGAACAGCTCCTCGGCCGCCTCGCTGAAGCTGAGCCGGCGCGAGACCGCCTCGAAGGCGCGCAGGTTGCCCAGCGAGAGCGGGCGGCGGCGGGGTGTATTCATGAGCGCATCGCATCAATCGGGCGGTCCGATTTCATTGGATCATAGAGGGAACAGCGCCGATGATTGCGCCATCCGAACCAGGAGATTGATGATGAACGCGCAACAGCACCTGTCTTGCACCTGGCACCTCGACGCGGGGCGGGCCGAGCGCCTGGCCAGCGCGCCGGGCGAGCTGACCGTGCTCAGAGGCCGTGTCTGGGTGACCGGCCAGGGCGACGGCGAGGACCGGGTGCTGTCGCGCGGCGAGCGGCTGCGCATCGGCGCGGGCAGCGACGTGGTGGTCGAACCGTGGGACCGCACGCACGGGGCCGTGCTGCACTGGGCGCCTCAGCGCCGCGGCGCACGCGCCTTCGGGCTGCGCGCCTGGGCCGCCGGTGTCTTCGCGGCCCTGGCACGCAGGGCGGCCTCGAGCGCGAGCCGGGCCCAGGGCCGCATCAGGGCCGGCGACTCCATCGCCTCCTCCGGGGCGGTGTAGTAGCCCAGCGTCACGCTGCGCCCCTTGCCGTCGTAGACGAAGGGGCTGCAGCCGGCAGCCTCGAACTGCGGCCGGGTCTGCTCGTCGGCCTTCAGGTACAGGCGTTCGAAGGCGATCAGCGCGACGAACAGCTCGTCGACGTACAGGCCGTGGCCGCCGAACATGCGCCGCGAGCGCGCGACGCCGAGCGGCGCGAGCAGTTCGAGGCAGTGGGTGACGAAGCCGTCGGCGGGGGACATGCGCCCAGTCTTGCACAATCCCCGCATGGACCTCACCGACCGCGAGGCGCTGCGCCGGCGCCTGATCGCTTCCCGCCAGGCCTTGCCCGACCGGCTCGAGCGCGCCGTGCAGCTGCAGAGCGTGCTTCGTGTCTGGCTGGTGGGGCGGCGCGAGAACTCGATCGGCGCCTACCAGCCGATCAAGGGCGAGTTCGATCCGTTGCCGGCGCTCTACCGCTGGACCGAGGGCGCACCCGAAGGCGTGTCACGGCGCATCGGGCTGCCGGTGGCCGATCGCGAGACCGGCTCGCTGCGCTTCCACGTGTGGTACCCGGGTTGCCCGATGGAACTCGATGCCTTCGACATTCCCAAGCCCAAGGACACCGAAGAGTTCCATCCGGAACTGCTGGTCGTGCCCTGTCTCGGCTATGGCCCGGCCGGCGTGCGGCTGGGTTACGGGGGCGGCTTCTTCGACCGCACCCTGCGCTCGCTGCAGCCCCGCCCGGTGACGGTCGGGGTGTGCTACACGCACGGCTTCCTGCCGCTGCTGCTGCCCAGCGAGCAGGACGTCCAGCTGGACGTCATGCTCACCGAGGACGGCGTGATGTGGGAACGCCCCTGATCAGAAGCGCATGCCGACGCCGACGCCCACCAGCAGCGGATCGACCCGGAACTCGCCGGCCTTGACGCCGTTGGACTTCACGTCGGTGCGGATCTGCACCTTCTTGACGTCCAGGTTCAGGTAGATGTTGTTCGCCACCTCGACGTCGAAGCCCACGCCGACGGCCGCGCCGACA
This sequence comes from Piscinibacter defluvii, assembly GCF_004011805.1. Classification (GTDB taxonomy): domain Bacteria; phylum Pseudomonadota; class Gammaproteobacteria; order Burkholderiales; family Burkholderiaceae_C; genus Piscinibacter; species Piscinibacter defluvii. The sequence continues at coordinate 236,290 of NZ_RCHJ01000006.1, read as the reverse complement.
CTGCTCTTCTCGATCGAGGGCCCGAGCGAGGCGACCACCGGGTCGAAGTTGACGCTCGAGAAGCGCGTGTAGTTCAGGCCGCCGCCCACATAGGGCTTGAACGCGCCGAGGCCGGTGAAGTGGTACTGCACCGACAGCGTGGGCGGCAGATGCTTCAGGGTGCCGATCTTGGTGCCGTTGGAGCGGATGTCGTGCTTCTGCGGATAGGTCAGCACCAGCTCGGCGGCCAGGTTGGGCGTGAAGAAGTAGGAGATGTCGAACTCGGGGAACACCTTGTTGTTCACCGAGAGGCCGAGGCCGGTCGAGTCCTTGTTGGCGCTGTCCAGGCTCAGCGCGTGCACGCGCACCATCCACGGGCCGGACTGGGCCTGCGCGGCGAACGGGGCGACGAAGCCGGCGGCCAGCGCGGCGGCGACGGCGGCACGGCGGATGTTCTTGCTCATCATGGTCTGAATTCCTGTCTGTGGTGACGAGGGTTGGTCCTCGACGGGAATTCCATGCCCACGACCGGGAATTGATGTTGCGGTGCGTCAAGCACGCCGAGACGACGCGGCATGCACGCCACGCCGCGCCGCCGCGGCGCTGACCCAGGTCAAACCGGCCGCGTACCGAGGCGCCGGCAGATCTCCAGCGCCAATGCGGACTGGTTCAACGTGTAGAAGTGCAGCCCCGGCGCACCGCCGTCGATCAGGCGCTCGCACAGCCGCGTCACCACGTCCAGCCCGAAGGCGCGGATCGACGCGGTGTCGTCCATGAAGCCCTCCATCTTCAACGCCACCCAGCGCGGGATGTCGATGCCGTCGCGCGCCGCGAACTGCGCGATGCGCGCGTAGTTGTGGAAGGGCATGATGCCCGGCACGATCGGCACCTCGACACCGAGCGCGCGCACCTCGTCGACGAAGTGGAAGTAGGCCTCGGGGTTGAAGAAGAACTGCGTGATGGCCGCGTCGGCCCCGGCCTTCACCTTGTCGGCGAAATGCTGCAGGTCGCGCTTCGCATAACGCTGCTGAGGGTGGTATTCGGGGTAGGCGGCCACCTCGATGCGCCAGTCGCTGCCCTGCGTCTCGCGGATGAAGGCGATCAGCTCGGCCGCGTAGCGGAACTCGCCCGCGGTGGCGGTGCCGCTGGGCAGGTCGCCGCGCAGCGCGACCAGGCGCCGGATGTCCTGCGCTCGGTAGGTGTCCAGGATCTCGCTGATGCCCGCGCGCGTCGAGCCGATGCACGACAGGTGCGGCGCGGCCTCGTGGCCCATCGCCGCGATCGTGGCCACCGTGGCCAGCGTCTTCTCGCGCGTGGCGCCGCCGGCGCCGTAGGTGACGCTGAAGAACTCCGGCTGCACCGCCGCCAGCTCTTCCACCACGCCCTTCAGCTTCTCGGCCCCTACCGGCGTGTTGGGCGGGAAGAACTCGAAGCTCACCGGCACGCCCGGCTTGTTCTCGGTCATGTCCTTGTCTCCTCGGGCCGGGCCCGGATGAAGAATTCGCGGTTGCCGTCGCCGCCGGCGATGGCACTCTCGAACCAGTCGGTCACCTGCAGGCCGCCGGCCGCGCAGGCCTCGCGCAGGCGCTGTTCGACGCGGGCGTAGGCCGCCGGATCCCTGACGATGCCACCCTTGCCGATGTCGGCCGGCTGCAGCTCGAACTGCGGCTTGACGAGCAGCAGCAGCTCGCCGTCGGGGCCGAGCCGCGGCGCGAGTGCCGGCAGCACCAGCGTGAGCGAGATGAACGACAGGTCGCCGACGATCAGGTCGTAGCGCGGCCGGGGCAGCTGCGCGGCCTGCAGTGTGCGCGCGTTGAGGCCCTCGAGCACCGTGACACGCGGGTCGTCGCGCAGCCGCGCATGCAGCTGCCCATGCCCGACGTCGACGCCGGTCACGCTGGCCGCGCCGCGCGCCAGCAGCACGTCGGTGAAGCCGCCGGTGCTCTGACCGACATCGAGGCAGTGCCGGCCCTCGACCACGAGCCCGGTGTGCGCCAGCGCCCCCTCGAGCTTGAGCCCGCCGCGCGACACCCAGCGCAGCTCGGCATCGTCGGCGATCTCCAGCTCGCAGGCCTCGGGCAGCTCGTCGCCGGCCTTGCGCGGCGTGGCCCAGCCCGCCGGCGCGCGCCAGCGCACCGCGCCCTGCGCGATCAGCCGCTGCGCAGCCGAACGCGAGGGCGCGAGGCCGCGCTGCACGAGCAGCTGGTCGGCCCGCATCGCCAGCCTGCGCTCAGTAGCGGTACGAATCGGGCTTGTACGGGCCCTGCTTGGGCACGCCGATGTACTCGGCCTGCTCGTCGGAGAGTTCGGTCAGCTGCGCGTTCAGCGTCTTCAGCTGCAGGCGCGCCACCTTCTCGTCCAGGTGCTTGGGCAGCACGTAGACCTTGCCGATGTCGTAGGCGTCGCTGTGGGTGAACAGCTCGATCTGGGCGATGGTCTGGTTGGCGAAGCTCGAGCTCATCACGTAGCTCGGGTGACCCGTGGCGCAGCCCAGGTTCACGAGGCGCCCCTTGGCCAGCATGATGATGCGCTTGCCGTCCGGGAACACGATGTGGTCGACCTGCGGCTTGATCTCTTCCCAGGGGTACTTCTCGACCGAGGCGATGTCGATCTCGTTGTCGAAGTGGCCGATGTTGCAGACGATCGCGTTGTGCTTCATCGCCAGCATGTGCTCGTGCGTGATGACGCGCTTGTTGCCGGTGGCGGTGACGAAGATGTCGGCCTTGTCGGCGGCCCAGTCCATCGTCACGACGCGGAAGCCCTCCATCGCCGCCTGCAGCGCGTTGATCGGGTCGATCTCGGTCACCCACACCTGGGCCGAGAGCGCACGCAGCGCCTGTGCCGAGCCCTTGCCCACGTCGCCGTAGCCGGCCACCACGGCGATCTTGCCGGCCACCATCACGTCGGTGGCGCGCTTGATGCCGTCCACCAGGCTCTCGCGGCAGCCGTACAGGTTGTCGAACTTGCTCTTGGTCACCGAGTCGTTCACGTTGATGGCGCGGAACAGCAGCGTGCCCTTCGCGCTCATCTCCTTCAGGCGGTGCACGCCGGTGGTGGTTTCCTCGGTCACGCCGATGATCTGGGCGCCCTTGCGCGAGTACCAGCTCGCATCGACCGCCAGCTTGGCCTTGATCGCGGCGAACAGCTCGCGCTCCTCCTCGCTGCCGGGGTTGGCGATCACCGAGGCGTCTTTCTCGGCCTTCCTGCCCAGGTGCATCAGCAGCGTCGCGTCGCCGCCGTCGTCCAGGATCATGTTCGGGCCTTCGCCGTCCGTGCCCTTGGCGCCGAACTCGAAGATGCGGTGCGTGTAGTCCCAGTAGTCCTTCAGCGATTCACCCTTGTAGGCGAACACCGGCGTGCCGGCGGCCACCAGCGCGGCGGCGGCGTGGTCCTGCGTGCTGAAGATGTTGCACGAGGCCCAGCGCACCTGCGCGCCGAGCGCCTGCAGCGTCTCGACCAGCACCGCGGTCTGGATCGTCATGTGCAGCGAGCCGGTGACCCGAGCGCCCTTCAGGGGCTGGCTGGCGGCGTATTCCTCGCGGATCGCCATCAGTGCCGGCATCTCGGTCTCGGCGATGCGGATCTCCTTGCGGCCCCAGTCGGCGAGCGACAGGTCGGCAATGGCGTACTGGTCGGTGTGCAAAGGCTTGAGAACAGCGTTCATGAAAGGCTCCGTCGAACTGGGAACCCGCACGCTGCGCCTGGGGGGAACTTGCATGCTCACCCACGAGGCCTCTCGTGCGGGTGAGCGCCGTTGCAGAAGGGCTTCCGAGCCTGGGGTCCTGGGCGGACCTTGCAACGCTCCTCGGAACGGGGCGCATTCTAGCGCGCGCCCCGGCGCCGTGCCGCGTGCAGAATCCCCATCATGAGCGTGCTCGATCGTTTCCGGATCGACGGCCGGATTGCGTTGGTGACCGGCTCCTCGGCCGGCATCGGCCAGACCTTCGCGCGCGCGCTGGCGCAGGCCGGTGCGACGGTGGTGCTCAACGGCCGCGACGCCGCGCGCCTGCAGCAGGCCGCCGCCGAGCTGCGCGCCGAGGGGCATGTCGTGCACGAACGTGCCTTCGACGTGACGCGGCGCGAGGCGGTCGACGCCGCCGTCGAGGCCATCGAGGCCGAGGTGGGGCCGATCGACATCCTGGTCAACAACGCCGGCATGCAGCGCCGCGCGCCGTTCCAGGACTTCGCCGCCGCCGACTGGGACGCGATCATGCGCACCAACCTCGACAGCGTGTTCCACGTCGGCCAGGCGGTGGCGCGCCGCATGATCCCGCGCGGCCGCGGCCGCATCGTCAACACCTGCTCGGTGATGAGCGAGATCGGCCGCCCCGGCATCGCGCCCTACACCGCCAGCAAGGGCGCGCTGAAGATGCTCACCAAGGGCATGGCCATCGACCTCGGCCCGCTGGGCATCACCGTCAACGGCATCGGCCCGGGCTACTTCCGCACCGAGCTGAACCAGGCGCTGGTGGACGACCCCGCCTTCAGCGCCTGGCTGGTGGGGCGCACGCCGAGCCGGCGCTGGGGCGAGCTCGACGACCTGGCCGGCGCGGTGGTGTTCCTCGCCAGCGACGCAGCGCGTTTCGTCAACGGGCACATCCTCTACGTCGACGGCGGCGTCACCGCGACCCTGTGAGCGCGCCGGGCCGTCCCCAAGCGCGAACACCGGAGCGCTGTGCGCGGAGGTTCGTTCAGTGAGCCGCGCCGCCTTCGCGACGTTGCTGCTGATCGCGCTCGTGATGGGCGCGAACCATGTCGCCGCGCGCGTGGCCTTCGACCATGGCGCGGATGTCGCCACCGCGGTGGTGTTCCGCAGCGGCCTGACGGCGCTGGTGGTGGCCGCGCTGCTGTGGCCGCAGCGCCGCCAGATCCGCTTCGGTGCGCGGCACCGCTGGGCCCTGCCGGCCATCGGCGCGCTGATCGCGGTGCAGAGCCTGTGCCTGTATTCGGCCGTCGCGCGGCTGCCGGTGGCGCTGGCGCTGCTGGCGTTCAACACGCATCCGCTGTCCACCGCGCTGTGGGCACGACTGGTCTACGGCCAGCACGCCGAGCGCCGGCTCTGGCTGGCGATGCCGGTGATGCTGGCCGGACTCGCGCTGGCGCTGGACGTGGCCGGCGCGGCCTCCGGCCTGGGCGCGGCGGCGCAGTGGAGCCGCATCGGCGCCGGCGTGGCCTTCGCGCTGGCGGCGTCCGCCGCCTTCGGTCTCGCGCTGGTGCTCACCCAGCACGAGGCCGGCACGCTCGACGGCCGGCTGCGCACCGCCGCCACCATGGCCCAGGTGGCGCTGCTCGCGCTGCTGGGCGTGGCCTGGAACGGCGGCTTCCAGCTGCCCACCGCAGCGGCCGGCTGGTGGGGCCTGGCCGCGCTGACCCTGCTCTACGGCAGCGGCTTCACGCTGATGTTCACCGTGCTGCCGCGCCTGGGCGTGGTGGGCAACTCGGCGATCATGAACGCCGAGCCGGTATTCGCGCTGGCGCTCGCCTGGGTCGTGCTCGGCCAGGCGATCGCACCCTCGCAGGTGGCGGGCAGCCTGGTCGTGGTGGGCACGGTCATGTGGCTCGGGCTGCGGCCGCGCTGACGTTCACGGCCGGTCAGCGCCAGGGGGCGTGCGGCCGCAGCACCGCGACGCCGTCCATGAAGGTGGCCAGGAACAGGTGGCCGGGCCGCGTCGGGTCGAGCGAGAGCGACTGGGCCGAGGTGGTCGGCACGTCCAGCCCGCGGTTCAGCGCGGTCCAGCTGCGCCCGGCGTCGGTGGAGCGGAACACGCCGGCATCGTAGGTGGCCGCGTACAGCGTGCCCGGGACGTTCGGCTCGATCGCCAGCGCGGCGACGACGCTCCCGGCGCCGGCCCCCGCGGCGACCCAGCTCGCGCCGCCGTCCACGCTCTTGAACACGCCGGCGCCGTGCGTGCCGGCGTAGACCGTGGTGCCGTCCAGCGGATCGACCGCCAGCGTGCGCACCAGCAGGTTGCCCAGCCCCTGGCTGGCCGGCAGCCAGTTCGCGCCGCCGTCCGTGCTCTTGAAGACGCCGTGCCCGACGCGTGTGTCCGGTGGTCCCTCGAACCCGTCATACAGGCTCGCGTAGACGGTGCCCGGATGCTGCGGGTCGACGGCGATCGCGTACACGTGGCTGCCGACCAGGCCGCTGCCGGACCAGACCCAGGTGCGCGCATCCGTCGTCTTGAACACGGTGCCCCACAGCGTGCCGGCGTAAAGCGTGGCCGGCGCGTTCGGGTCGACGGCCAGTGCCTGCACGGTCGGTCGCCAGTCGAGTTGACCGTCGTTGCGCGGTGTCCAGGTCTCGCCGCCGTCGTTGCTGCCGAACACGCCGCAGCAGCTGCCGACGTAGACCGTGGCCGCGTCGCGTGGGTCCACCGCCAGCGACTGGAGCTCGACCTCGTAGCCCCAGTCGGAGAAGCCCAGGCCGCGGTTGATTGGCGTCCAGCTGCGCCCGCCGTCCCGGCTGCGGAACGGCCCCGAGTTGTAGGACGCGGCGTACACGACCGACGGCGCGCTCGGCGCCACCGCGACGCGGGCCACCACGCCGCTCATGCGGCGCCCGGACGCCTGCCAGGTCTGGCCGCTGTCGTCGCTGGCCAGCAGGCCGCTGAGCGCCGTGGTCGCGTAGAGGCGCGACGGCTGCCGTGGGTCGACGGCGATGGACTTCATCCACTGGTTGTCGGCCAGCGTCGGGCCGACCGCCTGCCAGGTGCCGCCGCCGTCGGCGCTGCGCTGCACGGTCCAGCGCCCGGCGGCGAAGTCGAACAGGCGCGCGTACACGATCGCCGGGCTGTGCGCGCTCGGGTCGACGGCCACCTGGTCGGCCCACCCCGCCGGTAGCCCGAAGCTGCCTGCCGGGGACCAGCTGGCGCCTCGGTCACTGCTGAGCCAGACCGCACCGTCGATGGTGGCGAACACCGTCGTGGCATGGCGCGTCGCGTGCAGGGCGACCGAGGAGCTGTAGCCGGAGCCGGGCACGTCCAATCGCGCCCAGTGGCGACCGCCGTCGGACGAGCGGTACACGCCCGCGCTGCCGGCCGCGAATGCCAACCCGGGCCGTGCGCCGTGCAGCGCGAGGCTCGCGATGTACTCGCCCGCGGGCAGGCCGTCGGTCGGCGCCCAGGTCGCACCGCGGTCGGTGCTCCGGAAGACGCCACCGACGCCGCCGACCAGCACCGAGGACGGCCGCGCCGGATCGACCTTGACCACGTTGTAGTACGCAAACGGCAGCCCGGCCTCCGGCAGCTGCCAGGAGTTCCCGCCGTCGCTGCTGCGCAGGAAACCGGTGCCGCGCGCCAGCGAATTGCCGGCAACGTAGAGCCGCGCCGGGTGCACGGGATCGGTGGCCACCGAAGCCGCCCAGATCACCGCGCCGAGCGAACGCCAGGGCAGCTTGCCACCGCAGCCGGCCCACACGCCGCTGTCCACCGCGGCGAGCAGCAGCGAGGTCGGGCCACCCGCGCCGGGGCAGATCGCCGGCCCGAAGGCCAGGCCCTGCATCGAGCCGAAGAAGGGGCCGTTGTCATGGTCCCAGACCTCGCCGCCGGCGCCTGCCGGCAAGGTCGCGGCCAGCGCCGCAGCGGCGGCCAGCGCCCGGCCGGCCCGCCCGAACATCGTGCTCAGGTTCATCGCGTGCTCCCACCACCGGCCCGCGCCGGCGGGAGCGTCATGCTCCTCTTCCGCGTGCGGCCCGCGTTGAGCCGACGCAACGGCCCGGCGCGTCGTTCAGCCGCGCGGCCGCGCCCCTCGTGTGTTCAGGTAGACCGCGTACAGCGAGGTCGTGCCGCAGATGAACAGGCGGTTCAGCTTGGCGCCGCCGAAACAGACGTTGGCCACCGTCTCGGGGATGCGGATCTTGCCCAGCAGCGTGCCGTCCGGGGCATGGCAATGCACGCCGTCGCCGGCCGACAGCCACAGGTTGCCCTTCACGTCGATGCGCAAGCCGTCGTACAGGCCCGCGCCGCAGGTGGCGAACACCTCGCCGCCGGACAGCGTGCCGTCGGCGTTGACGCCGAACCTGCGCACGTGGTGCGGGCCGTTCGGCACGTGCGTGGCGCCGGTGTCGACGATGTAGAGCAGCGACTCGTCGGGCGAGAACGCCAGCCCGTTGGGCTGCACGAAGTCGCTTGCCACCGCGCGCAGCGCGCCGCTGGCCGGGTCGAGGCGGTAGACGCGCTGCGCGCCCTGCTCGTTGGGCGCGGCATCGCCCTCGTACTCGCTGTCGATCCCGTAGCTCGGGTCGCTGAACCAGATCGTGCCGTCGCTCTTGACCACCACGTCGTTGGGCGAGTTCAGCCGCTTGCCCTCGAAGTGCGAGACGAGCACGCTGCGCGAGCCGTCGTGCTCGGTGCGCGAGACGCAGCGCCCGCGGTGCTCGCAGCTGACGAGCCGGCCCTGCAGGTCCACCGTGTGGCCGTTGGTGTTCATGGCCGGCTGGCGGAACACCGAGACCGAGCCGTCGGTCTCGTCCCAGCGCAGCATGCGGTCGTTCGGGATGTCGCTCCACACCAGGTAGCGCCCGGCCGCGAACCAGGCCGGCCCCTCGGCCCAGCGGCAGCCGGTCCAGAGCTTCTCGACGTGCACGTTGCCGAAGATCAGCTTCTCGAAGCGTGCGTCCCACACCTCGAAGCTCGCGCTCAGTCCGATGCCCATGCTCCGCCCCTTCCGTCGCGATCAGTCCGAATGGCGCCGCCCGCGCCCGTAGACCAGCAGCATCGCGATGATCACGACGCCGTAGATCACCTGCCGGCCCATCTCCGGGATCTGCATCACCGACAGGATGGACTGCAGCAGCGTGATCAGGATCACCCCCACCACCGTGCCCAGGTACGAGCCGCTGCCGCCCAGGATGTTGGTGCCGCCCAGCACCACCGCGGCGATGGCCGGCAGCAGGTAGGCGTCGCCCATCGCCTGGTAGGCCTTGGTCGAGTAGCCGGTCAGCAGCACGCCGGCGGCGGCCGAGCAGGCGCCGGCGATCGTGAAGCACAGCAGCGTGACGCGCCGCGCATCCACGCCCGAGAGATAGGCCGCGCGTTCGCGGTTGCCCACCGCGTAGACCGAGCGGCCGAAGCTCGTCCGGTGCAGCACGAACATGGTCGCCGCGCCGATCACGGCCCACACCAGCAGCGCGTTGGGCAGGCCCAGCAGGCTGCGGCCGGTGGCCAGCAGGTGCATGGTCGGCGTGGCGCGGTCCTGCGGCGCGAAGCCGCCGGTCTGCACCACGATCAGCCCCTGCGCGACGGCGTTGACGCCGAGCGTGAAGATCATCGAGGGCACGCGCAGGTAGGCCACGCCGATGCCGTTGGCCAGCCCGAGCAGCGCGCCGCAGCCGATGCCGAAGGGGATGGCGATGGCTGCGCCGGTCGGCCCCCACCAGCCGGCGGCGGCAGCCGACATGATGCCGCCCACCGTCACCACCCAGGGCACCGAGAGGTCGATGCCGCCGAGCAGGATCACCAACATCGCGCCGGTGGCGATGATGCCGAGGAAGGAGGCGATCTGCAGCTGCAGCAGCAGGTAGTCGGCCGAGAGGAAGTTGCTCGAGTACAGGCTGCCCACCAGCAGCAGCACCACGGTGCACGCGGCCGCGGCCAGCACCGGCAGCTGGCCGGAGGCGCGCAGCCGCATCGCGAGAGACGAGGTGGTGCTCATCGGTAGATGTCCAGCCGGTTGCTCATGCGCAGCAGCTGCAGCGAGCCGAAGCTCACCGCCAGCAGCAGGATCACGCCCTGGAACAGCGGCTGCCACAGCGGCTCCATGTCGAACACGAACAGCAGGTCGCCGATGGTGCGCAGCACCAGCGCGCCGAACACCGAGCCGATCGCGCTGCCCGCACCGCCCATCAGCGAGGTGCCGCCGATCACCACCGCGGCGATCGAGTTGAGCGTGTAGACCCCGCCGATGGTGGCCGAGGCCTCGCCGGAGTACGTCACGCAGGTCAGCAGCAGCCCGCCGACGGCTGCCAGCAGGCCCGACAGCGTGTAGGCCAGCAGCTTGGCGCGTGCGATCGGCACGCCGGACATGTAGGCCGCTCCCTCGGCCGAGCCGATCGCCAGCGCGGCGCGGCCCAGCGTGCTGCGCCGGTACGGCAGCCACACCAGCAGCACCACCGCCAGCAGCACCAGCAGCATCGCCGGCACCGTGCCGCCGACCGTGCCGGTCACGGCCTCGGCGAAGCCGGCATGCACGTCGCCGCCGGGCACCGGCCGCAGGCCGAGCGCGAGACCGAAGTAGATCGTGCCGGTGGCCAGCGTCGTGATGATGGGCTGCAGCCGGCCGTAGACGATGATCGCCCCGTTGATGAAGCCGCACAGCGTGCCGATGGCCAGCACCGCCACCGCACCGAGCCCGGCCTGCAGGCCCGAGCCCACCACCAGGTGCGAGGCCAGGCAGTTGGCCAGCACGAACACCATGCCCACCGAGAGGTCGATGCCGGCGGTCAGCACCGGCAGGGTCTGGGCCATCGCGACGATGGCCAGCAGCACGCCCTTGTTGGCCGCGGTGGTGACCACCGGCACGGTCAAGCCGGCCTGGTGCTTGCCGATGTAGAGCGCGAAGATGGCGACGAACATCGCCGCGGCCAGCCAGGCGCCGCGGCTGGCCTGGAAACGGTAGTGCCAGTCGGGCGTCGGCTTCATCAGTGCACCGCCTTGTTCGCGGCGTCGCCGCCGAGGTTGAGTGCGCTGGCCACCAGCGCATGTTCGGTCAGCGCGTCGCCGGCCAGCCAGCGCACGATGCGTCCGTCGTAGAACACCGCGACGCGGTCGCAGCAGCCGATCAGCTCGGCATAGTCGGTGGAGTACAGCAGCACCGCCGCACCGTCGTCGGCCAGGCGGCGCAGCAGCAGGTAGATCTCCTGCTTGGTGCCGACGTCGATGCCGCGCGTCGGGTCGCTCAGCAGGATGACACGCGGCGCGTTCATCAGCCACTTCGCGATCACCACCTTCTGCTGGTTGCCGCCCGAGAGCGTGCCCACCGCGTTGGAGAGCACCGGGGCCTTGATCGAGAGCTTCTTCACCATCGCGGCGTTGGCCTCGCTCTCGGCCGCCGTCATCACGATGCCGGCGCGGCTGAGCCGGTCGAGCGCGGCGAAGCTGAGGTTGTCGCTGACCGACATCGGCAGCATCAGGCCGTCGGTCTTGCGGTCCTCGGGCACCAGCGCGAGGCCGATGTCGGGCCGCTTGGCCTGGCGCGGGCTCGACAGCTGCACCGGCCGGCCGCCGACCACGACCTCGCCGCGCACGCCGCGCAGCACGCCGAACAGGGCGAGGAAGAACTCGCGCTGGCCCTGGCCGTCGAGCCCGCCGAGGCCGACGATCTCGCCCGGGCGGGCCTCCAGCGAGACCTCGTGCAGCCGGTCCTCCCAGCTCAGGTTATTCACCGCCAGCGCGGGGGCGGCGGTCGGCGCGGCGTCGCGCACCGGCTTGGGCGGGAAGGCATGTTCGATGTCGCGCCCGATCATCATCTCGACGATCTGCGCGTCGGTCTTGCTGCCGTGCTCGAAGGTCGCCACGTACTGGCCGTTGCGGAACACCGAGCAGTCGTCGGCCAGCTCGGCGATCTCGTTCATGCGGTGCGAGATGTAGACGATCGCCAGGCCCTCGTCGCGCAGGCGCTTGAGCAGCGCGAACACACGCTCGACGTCGGCCGCGGTGAGCGCCGAGGTGGCCTCGTCGAGGATCAGGATCTTCGGCTCGCGCGCCAGCGCCTTGGCGATCTCCACCATCTGCCGGCGCGACAGCGACAGGCTGCGCACCGGCGCGAGCGGGTGGATGTCGTGCGCGCCGGCACGCGCCAGCGCGGCCTCGGCGAGGCGGCGCTGCGCCTTCTGGTCCACCAGCCCGAACCTGCGCGGCGGGTTGGTGATGCAGATGTTGTCGGCCACGCTGAGGTCGGGCATCAGCGACAGCTCCTGGAAGATGCAGGCCACGCCGGCGCGCACCGCCTCCTGCGGGTGGGCGAAGCGGCGCTCCTGGCCTTCCAGAACGATGCGGCCCTCGTCGGGCTGCACCACGCCGGTCATCACCTTGATCAGGGTCGACTTGCCCGCGCCGTTCTCCCCCAGCAGCGCGTGGATGCGCCCCGGCGCGCAGGCGAAGCGTGCGTGCTCGAGCGCACGCACGCCGCCGTAGCGCTTGGAGATGTCGTGCAACTGAAGAATCGGCTCCATCTGGACCTGTTCCTTCGCCCCGCATCGGCGGCCGCGAAGCGGCTCGCCGTCATCAAGCGACCGCCGCGGATCCGGCTTTGCCGGTCCGCCGGCGGTGCCCCCTCGAGGGGGGAGCGCCGCGAGGCGCTCCGGGGGTGGGCCTAGTTGTTCTTCTCGTCCTTCGACATGATCTCCTCGGCCTTCAGGTTCACGCCGCAGGCGGGGAACTGGTTGGTGGTGAAGAAGTTGTCGGTCAGGTCCGGGAAGTAGTCGACGCCGGGCTTGATGTCCGGGTGCATCGCGGTCGGGATCGGCACCGAGATCAGCTGCGGCATCACCTTGCCCTGCAGCGCGGCGACCGCGGCCTTCATCGAGATCGCCACCAGGCCGGGCGACTGGCCCAGCGACAGGCACAGCAGGCCGTCCTTGGCACGCGCGGCGCACAGCTTGCGGAAGCCGTTCTCCGATTCGCCCGCCACCGGGATCATCTTGTGCTTGGCGTCGATCAGCGCGCGCACCGCGCCGGTCGAGCCGCCCTGAACGAACATGCCGTCGAAGTTCTTGTGCACGGCCACCGCGTCGGCCACCACCTTCTGCGCGGTGCCGTCGTCCCAGTTGCCGACCACCTCGACGACCTCGAACTTGTTGCCCGCCGCCTCGACCACCTTGCGGAAGCCCAGGTGCCGGTCGCGGTCGACCGAGTTGCCGGGCAGCCCGCGCACCTCGAGCAGCTTGCCGGTCTTGCTCGGGATGTTCTTGACCAGCCACTGGCCGGACTGCTCGCCCATCGCCAGCTGGTCCTCGTTGACCATCATGACTTCTTCGCTGTCGAGCACGTTGTCGAACGGCACCAGCACCACGCCGGCCGCGTTGGCGCGCTTGATCACCGGCGCGAAGGCGGTCGGGTTGACCGCGATCGTGACGATCGCGTCGTAGCCCGAGTTGATGAAGTTGTCGATCGCCGCGATCTGCGCCGCCACGTCGGTGCCGGTGGAGACGATCTTGAACTCCTTCAGCTGCTCCTTCATCTCCGGTGTGGCCGCGTAGGCCTTGGCCATCTTGATCATCTGGATGCGCCAGGTGTTGCCGACGAAGCCGTTGGCCAGCGCGATGCGGTACGGGCCCTTCTTGGCCGGCCACTGGAAGTGCTTGGTCTGGGGCGTCCAGGGCTTGAAGCAGGCCTGGTTTTCGCCCGGGCCGGGCACGACCTTGGGCGGCGCGGCCAGCGCCAGCGACGAAAGCGCCAGCGCGGCGGCGAAGGCGATGCGGTTGCGGATCTTCATGAAGGTCTCCTCGTTGGTTTGGAAGCGTCGTGCGGATCCGCCCCGACGCATGGGCGTGGGAACTCCGTGGCTCAGTGGTTGTCGCGCGGCACGAAATCGCCGCGCTTGCCGACCAGGAAATCGAGATCGGCGCCCTCGTCGGCCTGCAGCACATGGTCGACGTAGAGCTTCCAGTAGCCGCTGGGCAGCGGCGGTGCAGGCGGGCTCCAGGCGGCCCGGCGGCGCTCGAGTTCGGCGTCGTCCACGTGCAGGTGCAGGCGGCGCGCCTTCACGTCCAGCGTGATCAGGTCGCCGTTGCGCACCAGCGCGAGCGGCCCGCCGGCGGCCGCCTCGGGCGCGGTGTGCAGCACCACGGTGCCGTAGGCCGTGCCGCTCATGCGCGCGTCGCTGATGCGCACCATGTCGGTGATGCCCTTGCGCAGCACCTTGGGCGGCAGCGGCATGTTGCCCACCTCGGCCATGCCGGGATAGCCCTTGGGGCCGCAGTTCTTCAGCACCAGCACGCAGGTCTCGTCGACGTCGAGGTTCTCGTCGTCGATGCGTGCGTGGAAGTCCTCGATGGTCTCGAACACCACTGCGCGCCCGGTGTGCGTCATCAGCGCCGGCGTGGCGGCGCTGGGCTTGATCACCGCGCCGCGCGGTGCGAGGTTGCCGCGCAGCACCGCGATGCCGGCCTTGTCCTTGAACGGCTCGGCGCGTGTCTTGATGACGGCCGGGTTCCAGTTCTGCGCCGGGGCCACGTTCTCGGCCACCGTCTTGCCGCTGGCGGTGACGTGGCCGGCGTGCAGCAGCGGCAGGATTTCCTTCATCACCGCCGGCAGCCCGCCGGCGTAGCAGAAGTCCTCCATCAGGAACTGTCCGGAGGGCTGCAGGTTGACGAGGCAGGGCAGCTCGCTGCCGAGCCGGTCGAAATCGTCGATCGCGAGCGGCACGCCGACGCGCCGCGCGATCGCGATCAGGTGGATCACCGCATTGGTCGAGCCGCCGATCGCCGCCAGCGTGCGGATCGCGTTCTCGAAGGCCTCGCGCGTCAGGATGCGCGAGAGCTTCTGGTCCTCGTGCACCATCTGCACGATGCGCCGGCCCGCCTCGCGCGCCAGCACGTTGCGCCGCCCGTCCACCGCCGGGTAGGCGGCATTGCCGGGCAGGCCGACGCCGAGCGCCTCCACCATCGAGGCCATGGTCGAGGCGGTGCCCATGGTCATGCAGTGGCCGTGGCTGCGGTGCATGCAGCTCTCGGCCTCGAAGAAGTCCTGCAGCTTGAGCGTGCCGGCGCGCACCTGCTCGCTCATGCTCCACACGCCGGTGCCCGAGCCGAGCTGCTGGTCGCGCCAGCGGCCGTTGAGCATCGGACCGCCGGAGACGCCGATGGTCGGCAGGTCGACGCTGGCCGCGCCCATGATCAGGCTGGGTGTGGTCTTGTCGCAGCCCATCAGCAGCACCGCGCCGTCGACCGGGTTGCCGCGCAGGCTCTCCTCCACGTCCATGCTGGCGAGGTTGCGGTAGAGCATCGCGGTGGGCCGCAGCAGCGTCTCGCCCAGCGACATGACCGGGAACTCGAGCGGGAAGCCGCCCGCCTCGTAGACGCCGATCTTCACCTGCTCGGCCAGGGTGCGGAAATGCGAGTTGCAGGGCGTCAGCTCGCTGAAGGTGTTGCAGATGCCGATCACCGGGCGGCCGTCGAACTGGTCGTGCGGCACGCCCTTGCCCTTGACCCAGCTGCGGTAGTTGAAGCCGTCGCGGTCCTGGCGTCCGAACCACTGCTGGCTGCGCAGCTCGCCCGGCGCCTTCTTCCTGCTGCTCATGCGGAGCTCCTCGATTCCTGCGCCGCCGGCGGCAGGGCGTTGAGCGCGGCGACGAAGTCGGCCAGCATCGGCACGAAGCGCTCGCCCTGGCCGGCCGCCTCCATCGCGGCGAAGCTGTTCTTCACCTGCGCCTGCAGCGTGTTCACCACGCCCAGTTCGTTGGCCATGGCGGCCAGGTAGCGCATGTCCTTGTGCGCGTTGCTGATCGTGAAGCGGTGCGCGTTCTCGTCGCCCGCCAGCGACCATTGCATGAAGGTGTCGTAGAACGGGCTGCGCATGCGGCCCGAGCCGATCACCGCGTGGAACTGCGCGATCGACAGCCCGGCCTTGCGCGCGATCGCCAGCGCCTCGGCGAACAGCGCCGCATAGCCCATCGCGACGAAGTTGTTGATCAGCTTCATCTTGTGGCCGAGGCCGACGGGGCCGAGATGGACGATGTGGCCGGCCCAGCAGCGCAGCACCGGCTCGATGCGCGCGAACACCTCGGGCGCGGCGCCGACCATGGTGTCCAGCGTGCCGGCCTCGGCCTCCTTGGGGGTGCGCGACAGCGGCGCGTCGACGAAGTGCACGCCGCGCGCGGCGGCCTCGTCGGCCAGCGCGAGCGTGGACACCGGGTTGGAGCTGGAGCAGTCGACGATCACCAGGCCCGGCCTGGCACCGGCCAGCAGGCCGTCGGGCCCGCGCACCAGCGATTCGACCTGCGGCGAGCCGGTCACGCACAGGTGCACGATGTCGCAGGCCTGCGCCAGCTCGCGCGCCGTGCCGGCCTCGCGCGCCCCTTGCGCCGTGAGCTGCTCGACCGCCTCGCGCCGGCGGTGCGCCAGGACCACCAGCGGCCAGCCCTTGGCGAGGATGTTCCTCGCCATGCCGCGGCCCATCAGGCCGAGGCCGGCGAAGCCGATCGTCGCGCGCTGGTCGCTCATCGGGTCATTCCTTCACCGAACCCGTCATGCCCGACACGTAGTGCTCGACGAAGAACGAGTACACGAAGGCCACCGGCAGCGAGCCGAGCAGCGCGCCGGCCATCAGGGACCCCCAGTGGTACACGTCGCCCTCGACCAGCTCGGTCACCACGCCGACCGGCACCGTCTTCACCTCGGAGGAGGAGACGAAGGTCAGCGCGTAGATGAACTCGTTCCACGAGAGCGTGAAGGCGAAGATGCCGGCCGAGATCAGCCCCGGCACGGCCAGCGGCAGCACGATCTTGATGAGGATCTGCCAGCGGCTCGCGCCGTCGATCAGCGCGCACTCCTCCAGCTCGAACGGGATCGAGCGGAAGTAGCCCATCAGCAGCCAGGTGCAGAACGGGATCAGGAAGGTCGGGTACGACAGGATCAGCGCGAAGCGGGTGTCGAACAGCCCGAGCTGGAAGATGATCGCCGCCAGCGGGATGAACAGGATCGACGGCGGCACCAGGTAGGCCAGGAAGATCGCCACGCCGGCCGGCTTGGCGCCGGTGAAGCGCAGCCGCTCGATCGCGTAGGCGGCCAGCACCGAGGCGGCCAGCGAGATCGCGGTGGCCACCACCGAGACGAGCACGGTGTTCCACATCCATTCCGGGTAGGCGGTGTCGAACACCAGCTTCTTGAAGTGCGCCAGCGTCGGGCTGACCACCCAGAAGGGGTTGCCCTCGCGCGAGAGCAGTTCCTCGTTCGGCTTGAACGAGGTGACGGTCATCCAGTAGAAGGGGAACAGCAGGATGAAGACGAAGGCACCGAGCGGCAGGTAGGTCGTGACCCAGCGCCGCGGCACCGACTGCAGGTAGTCCATCCCGACGATGTCGTCCTGGGCCGCACTCACTTGTCACCGCCTTGCTGCCAGGCCCGGCGCTGCAGGCCGAAGTAGCTGAACATGATGGCTGCCAGCAGGAAGGGCACCATCAGCGTGGCCAGCGCCGCGCCCTCGCCGAGCGCGCCGCCCGGCACCGCGCGCTGGAAGGCCAGCGTGGCCATCAGGTGCGTGGCGTTCAGCGGGCCGCCGCGCGTGAGCACGTAGATGAGCTGGAAGTCGGTGAAGGTGAACAGCACCGAGAAGGTCATCACCACTGCGATGATCGGCGAGAGCAGCGGCAGCGTGACGTGGCGGAACTGCTGCCAGGGCGTGGCGCCGTCGATCGCCGAGGCCTCGTAGTACGAGGGCGAGATGGTCTGCAGCCCGGCCAGCAGCGAGATCGCCACGAACGGCACGCCGCGCCACACGTTGGCGGCGATGGTCGACAGGCGTGCGTTCCACGGGTCGCCCAGGAAGTCGATGTAGCGGTCGATCCAGCCCAGCTGCGTGAGCACCCAGCTGATCACCGAGAACTGCGCGTCGTAGATCCACCAGAAGGCGATGGCCGACAGCGCGGTCGGCACGATCCACGGCAGCAGCACGATGGCGCGGAAGAAGCTCTTGAACGGCAGGTTGCGGTTCAGCAGCAGCGCCAGCCACAGCCCGAGGCCGAACTTCAGCACGCTGGCCACCACCGTGTAGAACAGCGTGTTGAACAACGCCAGCTGCGTGACCGAGTCGCCCACCAGGAAGGCGAAGTTCTCCAGCCCGATCCACTGCCCGCCGCGGCCCACCTTGGCGTCGGTGAAGCCGAGCCAGGTGCCCAGGCCGAGCGGGTAGGTGAGGAACAGCAGCAACAGCACCGCCGCCGGCAGCATGAACGCCAGGCCGAGTGCGTTGCGGCTGTTCTGCAGCCGGCGAACGAGGCTCATCGCTCAGACTTTGTAGTAGCGCTCCGCCCGCTTCTGCGCGCGCTCGGCCGCTTCCTTCGGCGTCTTCGCGCCGCTGGCTGCCTCGGCCACCATGTTGACGACGATGAAGTCCGCGCCGGCGCCGGCGGAGGCGTAGCCGAGCCGGCCCGCGTAACCGGCCGGCCGCATGTTCTTCACGCAGTCGCGGTAGGGCGTGTGCTTCGGGTCCACCGTCCACACCGCGCTCTTGGAGTAGGCGTCCAGCGGGTGGGCGATGTAGCCGCCGGCCGCCTGCAGCCAGGGGTCGAACTGCTCCTGCTCCATCATGAAGCGCAGGAACTCCTTGGCCGCCTGCGGGTACTTGGTGTACTTCATGATCATCTGGTTGAAGAACAGGTGCGACTCCGTCGGCACCCCCACCGGCCCGACCGGGTAGTTGGCGTGGTGGATGTCCTCCTTCATCGCCGCGATCTTCTCGTCCTTGGAGTTCTTGGCGGCGTAGTAGATCGAGATGCCGTTGTTGGTCAGGCTCACCTGGCCGTCGAGGAAGGCCTTGTTGTTGTTCGGGTCGAGCCAGGACAGCGTGCCCGGCGCGAAGGTCGCGTACATCTCCTTGGCGTACTCGAGCGCCTTGAGCGTCTCGGGGCTGTCGATGACGACCTTGTTGTCCTTGTCCACCAGCATGGCCCCGTGCGACCAGATCAGCCAGTTGCACCACAGGCCGTCGCCGGTCGCGTTGCCCAGCGCCATGCCGGCGGGCGTGCCCTTGGCCTTCAGGCCCTGCAGCAGCTTCAGGAAGCCGGCGGTGTCCTTCGGGAAGCTGTCGAAGCCGGCCGCCTTCACGTGGCTCTGGCGGTAGACCAGCATCGCGCCGGCGGCGCCGAGCGCGACGCCAATCCAGTTCTTGCCGTCCGGGCGCAGGTAGGCCTCGCAGGCCGGGTACCAGCCGCCGTACTTGCGGCCGAGGTACTCGCACAGGTCGGTGACGTCGAGCAGCTTCTCCGGGTAGAGGTTCGCGTCGTCGTTGGTCGACAGGATGATGTCCGGGCCGGCGCCGGTGTTGGCGGCCACCGCGGCCTTCGGGCGCACGTCCTCCCAGCCCTCGTTGTCGACGCGCACCTCGACGCCGGTCTTGGCCGTGAAGGCGGCGACGTTCTTCATGTACTGGTCGATGTCGCCCTGCACGAAGCGGCTCCAGCGCAGCACGCGCAGCTTGGCGCCCGCCTCGGGCTTGTAGGCGGGGGCGGACTGCGCGTGCACCGCGGGCGCCCAGATCGTGCCGGCGCCGAGCGCCGCGGTGGCGGTGGCACCTTCCAGGAAGCGGCGGCGGTTGAAGTTGTCCATGGGCGTGTCTCCTGTCGTGGGCAGAGGGGGGTCAGGCGGCAAGGCGCCGGCCGTCGCCGGCATCGAAGAGGTGGGCGCGCTGCAGGTCCGGCCGCAGGCGGATGGTGCTGCCGGGCTCGAACTGGTGGCGCTCGCGGAACACCACCGACAGCTCGGTGCCGTGGTGGCGGCAGGCGACGAAGGTGTCGGCGCCGGTCGGCTCGACGGTCACGACCTGGGTCGCGATGCCGCCGTCGCCGCCGCTGCCGTCCAGCGCCAGGTGCTCGGGCCGGGTGCCGAAGATCACCGGCTGGCCGTCGACGCCCGCGGCATTCGCCGGCGCGGGCAGCCGGGTGCCGTCGGCGAGTTCCACCGCGGCCGGTGCACCGGCGGCGCGGCGCAGCGTGCCGGGCAGGAAGTTCATCGCCGGCGAGCCGATGAAGCCGGCCACGAACAGGTTGGCCGGCGCGTCGTACAGCTCGAGCGGGTTGCCGGTCTGCTCGATGCGGCCGTCCTTCATGACGACGATCTGGTCGCCCATGGTCATGGCCTCGATCTGGTCGTGCGTCACGTAGACCGAGGTCGTCTTCAGGCGCTGGTGCAGCTCCTTCAGCTCGGTGCGCATCGCCACGCGCAGCTTGGCGTCGAGATTGGACAGCGGCTCGTCGTAGAGGAAGACCTGCGGGTCGCGCACGATCGCCCGACCCATCGCCACGCGCTGGCGCTGGCCGCCCGAGAGCTGGCGCGGGTAGCGGCCGAGCAGGGCGCTGAGTCCGAGGATCTCGGCCGCGCGACCGACCTTCTGGTCGATGGTGGCCGCGTCGCGCTTGGCCAGCATCAGCGCGAAGGCCATGTTGTCGCGCACCGTCATGTGCGGGTAGAGCGCGTAGTTCTGGAACACCATGGCGATGTCACGCTCCTTCGGCGGCACGTCGTTGACGCGCTTGTCGCCGATGCGGATCTCGCCGCCGCTGATGTGCTCCAGCCCCGCGATCATGCGCAGCAGCGTGCTCTTGCCGCAGCCCGAGGGGCCGACCAGCACCGTGAACGAGCCGTCCGGTATGGCGATGTCGACGCCGTGCAGGATCTCGACCGGGCCGAAGCTCTTCCTGACCGACTGGATCGACACGCTCGCCATCGTTGCCCGTGAAAGCCGTTGTGGAGAGCCAAACTTGTATGATAACCTGATGACCATGTCAATCGGCCTCGTCCCGCAGCCGCCGCGCCGGGCCGCCGCGCCGCCCGGGCGGCTGGTGGCCGAGCGCCTGTCGGACCGGCTCGCCGCGCTGCTGGCCGCGCAGGTCGAGGGCGGGGCGCTGCGCCCGGGCGACCGGCTGCCCACCGAGGCCCAGCTCGCCGCCGCGCACGGCGTCTCGCGCACCGTGGTGCGCGAGGCCGTGCACCAGCTCAAGTCGCGCGGCATGCTGCAGTCGCGCCAGGGTTCGGGCGTGTTCGTCGTCGAGCCCGACGAGAACCAGCCGCTCGCCTTCGATCCTTCCGTGCTCGAGTCGGTCGAGGCGGTGGTGCACGTGGTCGAGGTGCGCCGCGTGCTGGAGGGCGAGATCGCCGCGCTGGCCGCGCAGCGCGCCACGCGCACGCAGGTGGCCGGGCTGAAGCGCGCGCTCACCGCGATCGACCGCGCGGTGGCCGAGGGCCGCGACGGCGTGGCCGAGGACCTGGCCTTCCACCGTGCCATCGGCGAGGCCACCGGCAACCCGCAGTTCAGCCGCCTGCTCGGCTTCCTCGAGCAGTACCTGCGCGAGGGCATGCGCATCACGCGCGGCAACGAGGCCCGCCGGCGCGACTTCATGGAGCAGGTGCGGCGCGAGCACCGCGCGATCGTCGAGGCGATCGCGGCGCACGACGTGGCCGCCGCGCGCCGCAACGCCACCGAGCACATCCTGCACGGCGAGCGCCGCCTCGAGGAAGGCGGCGTGATCACCCGCAAGGCGCGGAGGCGCTGATGCCGCGGTTCGCCGCCAACCTGTCGATGATGTACGGGGAGCACGCCTTCCTCGAGCGTTTCGCCGCCGCGGCGGCGGACGGCTTCGAGGCCGTCGAGTACCTGTTCCCCTACGAGCACCCGGCCGTCGAGCTGGCCGCGCGGCTGGCCGGGCACGGGCTGCGGCAGGTGCTGTTCAACGCGCCGCCGGGCGACTGGGCCGCCGGCGAGCGCGGCCTGGCCTGCCTGCCCGGGCGGGAAGACGAGTTCCGCCGCGGCATCGCGCAGGCGATCGAGTACGCGCAGGCGCTCGGCTGCCCGCGGGTGCACGTGATGGCCGGGCTCGCGCCGGCCGGCGCCGACCGCGCCGCGCTGCGCGCCACCTACGTGCAGCGCCTCGCCTGGGCCGCGGCGCAGGCGGGCGCGCTGCAGTTCCTGATCGAGCCGATCAACAGCCGCGACATCCCCGGCTTCTTCCTGAACCGGCAGGACGAGGCGCATGCGGTGGTGGCCGAGGTCGGCGCGCCGAACCTGAAGGTGCAGATGGACCTGTACCACTGCCAGATCGTCGAGGGCGACCTGGCCATGAAGCTGAGGCAGTACCTGCCCGGCGGGCGTGTCGGCCACCTGCAGATCGCCGGCGTGCCCGAGCGCCACGAACCCGACCGCGGCGAGGTCCACTACCCGTACCTGTTCGCGCTGATCGACGAACTCGGCTACGACGGATTCATCGGCGCCGAGTACCGGCCGCGCGCGGGCACCTCCGCCGGGCTCGGCTGGTTCCAACCCTGGAAACGCAAGACCCCATGAAGCTCCTGATCACCGGCGGCGCCGGTTTCGTCGGCGCGCGCCTGGCGCGCACCCTGCTCGCACGCGGCACGCTGGCCGGCCGAGCGCTCGAGCGTGTCGTGCTGGCCGACCAGTTCGCGCCGCCGCCAGACCTGCTGGCCGATGCGCGTGTCCAGGCGCGTACCGGCGCGCTGCTCGAGCAGGCCGCGGGCCTGGGCGGCGAGGGCTTCGGCGGCGTGTTCCACCTCGCCTCGGCGGTGTCGGGCGAATGCGAGCTGGACTTCGATCTGGGCCTGCGCTCCAACCTCGATTCGACCCGTGCGCTGCTCGACGGCTTCCGCCGCGCCGGCCAGGTGCCAAGGGTCGTGTTCAGCAGCTCGGTGGCGGTGTTCGGGCCCGACCCGGCGGTGCCGCTGCCGGCCATCGTCACCGACACCACGCTGCCGGCGCCGCAGACCAGCTACGGCACGCACAAGCTGATCTGCGAGCACCTGGTGGCCGACTACACCCGCAAGGGGTATCTCGACGGCCGCAGCGCGCGGCTGATGACGGTCACCGTGCGCCCCGGGCGGCCGAACGGCGCGGCCTCGTCCTTCTTCAGCGGCATCATCCGCGAACCGCTCGCGGGCGAGACGGCGGTCTGCCCGGTCTCGGCCGACGTGTCGCACCCGGTCTCCTCGCCGGCGCGCACGGTCGAGGCGCTGATCGCCGTCTACGAGGCCAGCCGCGAGGCCTACGGCGGCCGCACCGCGCTGAACCTGCCGGCGCTGAACGTGCGCGTGGGCGAGATGCTCGATGCGCTCGAGCAGGTGGCCGGCCCGGCGGTGCGTGCGCGCGTGCGTTTCGAGCGCGACGAGCGCATCGCGGGCATCGTGGCCAACTGGCCCAAGGGTGCAAGCGCGCAGCGCGCCGCTGCGCTCGGGCTGAGGCCCGACGAGAGCTTTGCCGACATCGTGCGGCAGTACATCGCCGACTGCGAGAAAGCCGGCAACACCGCCGCGCTGGCCGGGCTGAGGTGAATAGCATCGACCTGAGCGGCCGCGTCGCCGTCGTCACCGGCGGCGCGCAGGGCATCGGCTATGCCGTGGCCGAGCGCATGCTGCTCTCGGGTGCCAGCGTCGTGCTGTGGGATGTCGATGCGCCGCTGCTGCAGCAGGCACGCGACGCGCTCGCGGCGCTCGGCAGCGTGGACGCGCACACCGTCGAGCTGACCGACGAGCTCGCCGTCGAGGCCGCCACCGGCGCGGCGCTGCGCGCGCACGGCCACATCGACATCCTGGTCAACAACGCCGGCATCACCGGTGGCAACGGCAGCACCTGGGAGCTGGCGCCCGAGGTCTGGCGCCGCGTGCTGGAGGTCAACCTCGTCGCACCCTACCTGACCTGCCGCGCGGTGGTGCCGCACATGCTGCAGCGCGGCTGGGGCCGCATCGTCAACATCGCGTCGATCGCCGGCAAGGAAGGCAACCCGAACGCCTCGCACTACAGCGCGAGCAAGGCCGGGCTGATCGCGCTGACCAAGTCGCTCGCCAAGGAGACGGCCACGCGCGGCGTGCTGGTCAACGCCGTCACGCCGGCGGCGGCGAAGACGGCGATCTTCGACCAGATGTCCGAGCAGCACATCGGCTTCATGCTGTCGAAGATCCCGATGGGCCGCTTCCTGCAGGTGCACGAGGCCGCGGCGCTGATCGCCTGGTTGGCCTCGGACGACTGCTCGTTCTCCACCGGCGCGGTGTTCGACATCTCGGGTGGTCGGGCCACCTACTGACCGCCCCCAGGGCCGGCCGAGCCCGGCCCGCCCCCCGCGGGGGTCAAGGAAACTTGGGGCGGCCCGGCGTTTCCTCGAGAACCAGTTCGACGCTCGTGACCTCGGGCGGCAGCGGGCCCACCGTCCAGCGCAGCCGCCGGTAGGCGGGGCCGCCCACGTCGTGCTGCAGCACCTGCACGCCGGCGGCCTGCAGGCGCTGCAGCACCTGCTCGACGTTGCGCTCGCCGATGGCCACGCCGGGGTAGAGGTCGGGGAACATGTTGCCGCCGCCGTACACCCAGGCCTCGCAGCGGGCCGGCTGCAGGCCGTGCCGGCGCAGCTGCGCGAACAGCGCCGCCAGGGCTGGCTCGGCGTAGGCGGTGTCGCCGGTGCGCGCCGCCGGTGCGCGCAGCGAATGCACGATGTGGCACAGCGCGCCGACGGTGCGCCGCGGGTCGGTCATCACCACCGCCACGCACGAGCCGAGCAGCGTCTCGAACCGGTCGCCGCGCAGGCCGCAGGCCACGTCGCCCGGATGCAGCACCTGCGGCGCCGCGCCGCTGTGCCCGGCGGTCGCCGACATCAGCCGGCCTTGCGGAACACGCCGGGCCCGAGCGGCTCCAGCGGCGTGGCGCACGGCACGCGGCCCTCGGCGGTGCCGATGAAGAACAGCCCGCCGGGGCGCAGCCGCGAGAGCACGCGGTCGACCACGGCCGACTTGGTGGGCGCATCGAAATAGATCAGCACGTTGCGCAGGAACACCGCGTCGAACGGGCCGATGCCCTCGATCGGCAGGCACAGGTTGAGCTGGCCGAAGCGCACGCGCTCGCGCAGCTGCGGGTGGATGAGGCTGAGTCCCTCGGCCTCGCCCTCGCCGCGCAGGCAGTAGCGCTTCAGCCGCTCGGCCCCGACGTGGCGCAGGCGCTCGTTGGGGTAGATCGCCTGGGTGGCGCTGCGCAGCACCCGGTCGCTGATGTCGGTGCCGAGCACGCCCCAGGCCTCGCCCAGGCGGCCCTGGCGCTGCAGGTCGGCCAGCAGCATCGCGATGCTGTAGGCCTCGTCGCCGAAGGAGCTGGCCGCGCTCCACACCTGCAGCCCGGCCGGGCGCCGCTGCGCGACCTCCTGGGCCAGGCACTCGAAATGCGCCGGCTCGCGGAAGAAGTAGGTCTCGTTGGTGGTCAGCAGGTCCACCGCCACCTGGAACTCGCCCTGGTCGTCGTCGCCGGCGATCAGCGCGTGGTAGGCCTCGAAGTCGGGCAGGCCCAGGCGCTGCACCCGCGGCGCCAGGCGCGAGGCCACCAGGGCCTTCTTGTGCGGCGCGAACGACAGCCCGACGGCCGCGTGCATCAGCCCGGTGATCGCGCGGAAGGTGTGGTCGTGCAGGGTGTCCATCGCGCTGCTCAGGCCGGCACGGCCTCCTGGCTGCGGGCGCACAGCTGCGCCATCTCGTCCACGTCGAAGGCGCGGTCCGGCTCGAGCAGGATCACGAAGCGCTCCGCGCGCTTGCCGATGGCGCGGATGAAGTCGCGCCGCACCGCCGCGCCGAAGCTCGGCGGCGGCTCCAGCGCGTCGGCGGCGATGTCCACCACCTCGCTGACCGCGTCCACCACCAGGCCGAGCTCGGTGCGCTCGCCGTCGCGCAGCGAGTCGAAGATGACGATGCAGGTCTTCTTGCCCACCGGCGCGCTCGGCCGGCCGAAACGCGCGTGCAGGTCGATCACCGGCACCACCGCGCCGCGCAGGTTGATGACGCCGCGCACGAAGGCGGGCATTAGCGGCACCGCGGTCATCGGAACGTACTGGATGATCTCGCGCACGCTGCGGATGTCGAGCGCGAACACCTCCTCGCCGAGCAGGAAGGTGAGGTACTGGTCGCTGTGGTCGCCGGCCATGCCCGCCTCCGCTCAGTAGGGACGGAAGTTGCCGTGCGTGCCGGTGGCCAGGCGCATCGGCGTGCCCGGCACCGCACGCGGGGCGGCCGCGCGCATCGGCGAGTTGGGCGCGCGGCGCTCCACCGGCGGCTCGGTCGCGGCCAGCCCCACGCCGCTGAAGAAGGCCACCGACTGCTGCAGCTGCTCGGCCTGGCCGGACAGCTCCTCGGCCGTGGCGGCCAGCTCCTCCGAGGCCGAGGCGTTCTGCTGCGTGGCGCGCGAGAGCTGGCCCATCGCCCCGCCGATCTGGGTCACCGAGTCGCTCTGCTCGGTCGATGCCGCGGCGATCTCCTGCACCAGGTCGCTGGTCTTCTGGATCGAGGGCACGATCTCGTCGAGCAGCTTGCCGGCGCGCTCGGCGGTCGAGACGCTGCTGGTGGCCAGATCGCCGATCTCCTTGGCCGCCTCCTGGCTGCGCTCGGCGAGCTTGCGCACCTCGGCGGCCACCACGGCGAAGCCCTTGCCGTGCTCGCCGGCGCGGGCCGCCTCGATGGCGGCGTTCAGCGCCAGCAGGTTGGTCTGGTAGGCGATGTCGTCGACGATGCTGATCTTCGCCGCGATCTGCTTCATCGCGACGACGGTCTGGGCCACCGCCGAGCCGCCCTCGGTGGCCTCCTTGCTGGCCTTCGTCGCCATGCCGTCGGTGACCTTGGCGTTGTCGCTGTTCTGCGCGATGGAGTTGGACATCTGGTCGATCTGCGCCGTGGTCTCCTCCACCGACGAGGCCTGCTCGCTGGCCGCCTGCGAGAGCGACTGCGCCGTGGCGCTGACCTGCGTGGCCGCGCCGGTGAGCGCGTCGGCCGCGGTGCGCACCTCGCCGATGATGGCGGCGAGTTTCTCGCAGCCCGCGTTGGCGTCGCGCTTGAGCTGCTCGTACACGCCGCTGACCTCGCGGGTGAAGCGCTGGTTCAGGTCGCCCGAGGCGAGGCCGCCGAAGATGCGGCCCATGTCGTCGAACACCGCCGAGGTGTTGTCCAGCAGCGCGTTGACGCCGGTGCACAGCTCGGCGATCGGACCGGTCTTGCCTTCCATCGGGATGCGCTGCGAGAGATCACCCTCGCGTGCCGCGGCCGTGACCTCCTGCGCCTGCTCCACGGCGTCGCGCAGCATGCGGGTGGCCTGCACCTCGGCCGTCACGTCGGTGGCGTACTTCACCACCTTGAAGGGCTTGCCGTCGAGGCCGTAGATCGGGTTGTACGAGGCCTGGATCCACACCTGTCGCCCGTCGCGGCCCAGACGCATGTAGCGGCCGGCGTCGTACTCGCCGCGCCCGAGCTTCTCCCAGAACAGCCGGTACTCCGCGCTGCTGCGGTGCTCCGGTTCGACGAACATGCTGTGGTGCTGGCCCTTCACCTCGGCCAGGCTGTAGCCCAGCGTGGCCAGGAAGTTGTCGTTGGCGTGCAGCACGCGGCCGTCGAGCGTGAACTCGATGACGGCCTGCG
This sequence comes from Piscinibacter defluvii, assembly GCF_004011805.1. GTDB lineage: Bacteria > Pseudomonadota > Gammaproteobacteria > Burkholderiales > Burkholderiaceae_C > Piscinibacter > Piscinibacter defluvii. Next base: position 209,220 of record NZ_RCHJ01000006.1, on the reverse strand, counting down.
CCTTGCCGACGGCCTGGATCTGACCTTCGTAGTCGGCCGCCTGCAGGCGCGCCCGGGTCACGTCGGTGGCGATCTTGACGACCTTGCGCACCACGCCCGCGGCGTCGCGCACCGGCGCGTAGACGGCCTGGATCCAGACCTCCTGCCCGCCCTTGGTGATGCGCTTGAACACCTCGTTCTTGTTGCGGCCGGCGTTCAGGTCGGCCCAGAAGTGGGCGTAGGCCGGCGTGGCCGCCTCGACCGGATCGACGAAGGTGCGGTGGTGGCGCCCGACGATCTCCTCCAGCGTGTAGTTCATCAGCGCGAGGAAGTTGCGGTTGGCGGCGAGCACCTGGCCGCCGAGGTCGAACTCGATGGTGGCGTAGGCCTCGTCGACGGCGGCCAGCACGCCGCGGCCGTTCTGGCGCTCGGCCTCGGCGGCGTCGAGCTGACGCCGCGTCTCGGCGAGCGTGGCTTCGGCCTCGAGCCGGGCGCGGTGTTCGCGCAGCTTGCCCGGCGCGAAGAGACGGTCGAGGAGGGATTCGTTCGATTGCGCGTTCATGACGGGATGCCTTCGGTGGAGATTGCGGGTTCTGCGGCGAGCTGGCTGAGCGACGCCACGTCGAAGATCAGGGCCACCTCGCCGTTGCCGAGGATGGTCGAGCCGGACATGCCGCGCAGCGAGCGGAACATGCGGCCCAGGGGCTTGATGACGGTCTGGTGCTGGCCGAGCAGCACGTCGACGAGCACGCCGAAGCGCTGCGCGCCGTTGCGGATCACGACCACGCTGCAACGCGGCGGCGCCGCGTCGTCGAGGCCGTAGAGCCGGCGCAGGCTGAGCACCGGCAGCACGCGGCCGCGCAGCTCGATCACGCTGCGGCCGCGCGCGTCCATCGTGGCGGCGGTGGCGCGGTTCTCGATCACCTCGACCACCGTCTCCAGCGGGAACACGAACTTGCTCGTGCCCACGCCGACCAGGAAGCCGTCGATGATCGCGAGCGTCAGCGGCAGGCGGATCTCGATGGTGCTGCCCTGGCCCTCGGTGCTGTGCATCTCGACGCTGCCGCGCAGCGCCTCGATGTTGCTGCGCACGACGTCCATGCCGACGCCGCGCCCGCTCAGGCTAGTCACCTGCTCGGCGGTGGAGAAGCCCGGCGCGAAGATCAGCTGCACGATCTGCGCGTCCGGCGGCACGCTGCCGGGCTCGAGCAGGCCGCGTTCCCAGGCGCGTTCGAGCACGCGCCGGCGGTTCACGCCCCGGCCGTCGTCGCGGATGCGGATCACGATGCTGCCGCTCTCGTGGCAGGCCGCAAGCGTCAGCCGGCCCTGGGCCGGCTTGCCGGCGGCCAGGCGCTGCGCCGGCGTCTCGAGGCCGTGGTCGAGCGCGTTGCGCACCAGGTGCATCAGCGGGTCGGCGATGCGCTCGACCACCGACTTGTCCAGCTCGGTGTCGCCGCCGACGATCTCCAGCGCGACCTCCTTGCCCAGCTCGGCCGCGGTGTCGCGCACCACGCGGCGGAAGCGCGAGAAGCTCTCGCCGATCGGCACCATGCGCAGCTGCAGCGTCCCGTTGCGGATGTCCTCGACCAGGCGGCCGATCTGCTCGTTGGCCTCCAGCAGCGCGCCCTGGCGCGTCTGGCGGGCCATCAGCGTGGCGCCGGCGCTGGCGATGACGAGCTCGCCCAGCAGATTGATCACCGCGTCGAGCCGGTCGGCCTGCACACGGATGTAGCGCACGCCTTCCGCGGCCGGGGTCTCGCTGCGACGCGCGGCGGGCGGGGCCTCGGCCTCGGCCGGCGCCTCGGCGGCCGGGGCGCCGTCGGACAGCGCCGTGATCTCGACGGCGGCGTCGTCGCTGACGAAGCTGAAGGCGTCCTCCACGGCCGCGCGGCCGCGCTCGGTCTCGATCTCGAAGTCGAACGCGAGGTGGCAGGTCTCCGGCTCCAGCGTGTCCAGCGGCGGCACCTGCGCGGCGCGGCAGGCGAGGGCCTCGATGCGCCCCTGCTGTGCCGCATAGCCCAGGATGGCCAGCGGGTCCATGCCGTTGCGGAAGGTGTCCGCCCCGAACACCACCGCCACACGCCAGCGCGTGCGGCCGGACGGCGGCAGCGGGGCGGCGGCGGCCGGCGCGGCGGCCGGGCTGCGGCCGGCCCCCAGTGCGGCGAGCTGCGCCACCAGCGCCTCGCGCGCGGCGGCAGCCTCGGCGTCCTCGGCCTGGCCGGCCTCGTCCACGAGATGGCGGATCTGGTCGTTGCAGCGCAGCAGCAGGGTCGAGAGCTCGGGCGTCAGCGCCAGCTCGCCCTCGCGCAGGTGGTCCAGCAGCGTCTCGACGTGGTGCGTGAAGCCGACCACCGCGTCCAGGCCGAACAGCCCGGCCGAGCCCTTGACGGTGTGGGCGCAGCGGAACAGCGCGTCCAGCAGCGCCCGGTCGCCCGGCGCGCCCTCGAGCTGCAGCAGCAGCTGCTCGACCGCGGCGATCTGCTCGTGCGCTTCGCTGACGAAGGCCGGCATCGCCTCGGCGATGAAGCCGGCGTCGTAGTCGGCCGCGTTCATGCGTCGCCCTCCGTCACGAGCAGGTGGTCCAGGCCGAGTCGGCTGCAGGCCGCGCGCAGCGGTGCGGCCGGCTCGGCCAGCGCGAGCCGGCGCTGGCGTCCGGCCAGCGCCTGCGACAGCGACAGCAGCAGCTGCACGCCCGCGCCGTCGACGTCGGACACGGCCGAGGCGTCGATCACGAGGTCGGCGTCGCCCGCCGCGTCGGCCTGCAGCGCGGCGAGCAGGCGCTCGCGGGTCTCGGCGACGGTGTAGATGGTGAGTTCGGCGCCCAGTGCGCAACGTGTCTGCATGTCGGCACCTCAGGCGAGCACCAGCTTGGACACGGCGTCCAGCAGCTGCGGCGGGTTGAAGGGCTTGATGATCCAGGCCTTGGCGCCGGCGGCGCGGCCCTCCTCCTTCTTCGTGTCCTGCCCTTCGGTGGTGAGCATCACCACCGGGGCGAAGCGGTGGCGCGGGTGCTGCTTGAGCTGGCGCACGAAGCTGATGCCGTCCATGCGCGGCATGTTCACGTCGCTGACGATCAGGTGCACCTTGGCCAGCGCGTCGAGCTTCTGCAGGGCGTCCTGCCCGTCGGCAGCCTCCTGCACCTCGTACCCGGCGCGCTGCAGGGCGAGCTTGACGACGGTGCGCAACGAGCTCGAGTCGTCGACGATGAGGATGGTCTTGGCCATGGTCGTGGGGGGTCAGAAGAAGGTGGTTTCGCTGTGGGTGGGGCCGGCGGGCGCAGCCGCAGCGCTGCCGGCGCTGCGCTGTTCCTCGGTGGTGTAGCCGGCGCGCAGCAGCTCCTGCCAGTGCGCCGGGTCCGGCAGCCGGCCCGCCGCGGCCGATTCGCGCAGGTGCTGCGCCGCCACCGTGATGGAGTCGCCGACCTGCGCGAGGATCTGGCTCACGCGGTCCTGGAACTGGAAGGCCACCAGCATCCGCTCGACCTGCGCCTTCACCGCCTCGCCGCGCCGGCGCAGCTGCGCCGCCTCGTCGTTCAGGTGGGTCACCGTGCCGTCGACATCGTCGATCACGGCGCGGATCGAGGCCTCGCAGCGCTGCAGCTGCGCGGCATCGTCGCGGGTACCCTGGCCGGCCTCGTCCAGCGCATGGCGCACGCGGTCGCCGAAGCCGCGCACGCGCTCGCCGATCGCCTGACCGGTGGCGCCCGATTCGGCCGACAGCCGCCGCACTTCCGACGCGACCACCGCGAAACCGCGACCCTGCGGGCCGGCGCGGGCCGCCTCGATGGCGGCGTTGATGGACAGCAGGTGGGTCTGGCGCGCCAGCTTGCCGACGTCCTCGACCATCTCGCCGAGCACGGTCGAGGCCTGCGACAGCTCGCGCACCGAGTCCAGCATCCGGTCGCGCGACCGCAGCGACTGCTCCAGCGACTGCAGCAGCGCGCGCAGGCGCGTCTCGCAGCCGGCCAGGACCCCGGCGCGCTCACCCTGCTCACCCGGCCGCGCGGCCGGATCCGGGGCGACGATGCGGTCGAGATCGACGAGCAGGGCGGAGAAGCCGTGCAGCAACTCGTCGGCCGCCTCGCGGGTCTGGGCCTGCGCGGTGTCGATGTGCGCGGTCCACAGTCGCGCGGCCTCGTCCAGGCGTGCCGCGAGTTCCTCGGCCGACGCGCCGCTCGGCGGACCCGGCCGCACCGCGGCGCCGACGGAGCGCAGCCGGGACCACAGCGCGCGCCAGAGGCTGGGCGCGGAAGGCTCGACGGCAAGGGCAGGGGGCATGGCGAAGGTCCAGCGGATCGGTGTTCGTTGGAGCGCCATTCTGGGCCCGAACCCGCATAAGTGAACCTATCGCACCGAACTCATTCGATAAAAATGATAAAATAGTCCCAATCTTGACCTGACCTTGGGGCCGCTGCCGGCGCTCAGATGATCACGAAGTCGGCCGCCGTCACCGCGGTACCGGCGGTCAGGGTCGCGAACAGCACCTGCGCCCCGGCGCCGTTGCCGTCGGCATCGAAGAACAGCTGGCCCGTCGCGCTGTTGTAGATGATGCGGTCGCTCGCGTCGCCGGCCACCGCGCCGGCGCGGAAGGCACCTGTGGCCAGCGTGCCGACCGCGCCGATGCCGGCGAACACGGCGTCGTCGAGCTGGAAGCGGTCGTCGGCCGCGACGAAGTCGGACACGCGGTCGACGTTGGCCGTGGCCGACAGCGCGGTGTTGAAGCGGAAGCTGTCCAGCCCCGCGCCGCCGCTCAGGCTGTCGTTGCCCGATCCGCCGATCAGCACGTCGTTGCCGGCGCCGCCGCCGAGGGTGTCGTTGCGCGAGCCGCCGGACAGCACGTTGGCGGCCGCGTTGCCCGTCAGCACGTTGGCCAGCCCGTTGCCGGTGCCGTTGATCACGCTGCTGCCGGTCAGCGTCAGGCGCTCCAGGTTCGCGCCCAGTGTCCAGGTCACGCTGCTGCGCACCTGGTCGGCCGTGCTGGTGACGGTTCCGGTCTCGCTGACCGTGTCGCCGGCGGCGACCACGTAGATGTCGTTGCCGTTGCCGCCCTCCAGGGTGTCGCTGCCGCTGCCGCCCACCAGCGAGTCGTTGCCGTCGCCGCCGACCAGGGTGTCGTTGCCCGACCCGCCGGAGAGCGTGTCGTTGCCGCCCATGCCGTCGAGGATGTTGCTGGTGCTGCTGCCGGTCAGGCGGTCGTTGTAGAACTCCGAGCCGCGCACGTTCTCGATGCTGATCAGCGTGTCGGTGCCGTCGGCCCCGCTGCTGGTGTTGGTCACGAGGCTGACGGTCACCGCGCCGGCGGCCGAGCGGTAGTCGGCGCGGTCGAAGCCGCCGCGGCCGTCCAGCGTGTCGTTGCCCAGGCGCCCGCGCAGCGAGTTGTCGCCCGCATCGCCGCGCAGGATGTCGTTGAAGGCCGAGCCGAACGCGCTTTCGAACCCGCTCAGCACATCGGTACCGTCCGGCGCGATGCCGGTGCCGGCCTGCAGGTCGACGGTCACCGCGGCGCTGGCGGTGGAGTAGTCGACGATGTCGGTGCCGCCGGCGCCGTTCAGCGTGTCGGCGCCGCCGTTGCCGCGCAGGTAGTTGTTGCTCGCGTTGCCGGTCAGCGCCTCGGCGAAGGCGCTGCCGAACACGCCCTCGATGCCGTTCAGCGCGTCCGTGCCCTCAGTGCTGCTGCTGGCCGTGCCGGTGCCGAGGTTGACCGTCACCGCGCTGCCGGCGCCGGCGTAGCTGACGTAGTCGAAGGTCAGCTGCGTGCCGCCGACCAGGCTGTCGTTGCCGGCCCCGCCCGTGAGGGTGTCGTCGCCTTCGCCGCCGCTCAAGGTGTCATTGCCGGCGCGGCCGTCCAGTGCGTTGTCGCCGGCATTGCCGGTCAGCGTGTCGTTGAAGGCCGAGCCGCGCAGGTTCTCGATGTTGAGCAGCGTGTCGACGCCGTCGCCGCCGCTCGCGCTGCCGGTCAGCAGGCTGGCGTTCACCGCCGCGGCGGCGTTGTCGTAGCGCGCCTGGTCGATGCCGCCGCGGCCGTCGATCAGGTCGTTGCCGGTGCGCCCCTCGAAGCTTTCGTTGTACGCGGTGGCGTTCGAGCCGCGCAGGGTGTCGTTGAAGTTCGAGCCGCGCACGAAGTTGATGTTGCTGAAGGTGTCGACCGTGCCGTAGCCGTCCTGCGCCGTGCCGGCCGCCAGGTCGACGTTCACCGCCGCCGGCGAGCTGTTGTAGTTGATGCGCGCGCTGCCCTGCGACAGGTCGCCGCCGTTGAAGCGGTCGGCGCCGCCCAGGCCGGTGAAGGCCTCGAACAGTGCGCCGTCGCTCCCGGTCATGGTGTCGTTGAACCCGGTGCCGATCACGAAGTCGATGTTGACCAGCGTGTCGGTGCCGCCCTGGCCGTCGCTGGCCTTGCCGGTCTTCAGGTTGACGTTGACGCCGGTGGTGGCCGTCGGCCAGTACTCGACCTGGTTGCCGTCGGTGTAGTTGACGGTGTCGCTGATCACGCCGCCGTTGATGGTGTCGTTGCCGGCGCCGCCGGAGAACAGCTCGAAGATGCCGTTGCCGCTGGCGCCGCTCAGCGTGTCGGCGAAGGCGCTGCCGAGCACGCCCTCGATGCTGACCAGCGTGTCGGTGCCGGCGCCCACGGTGTTCTGCGCGCCCGCCGCCCCCAGCACCACGCGCACCGCGGCGCCGGCATCGCGGTACACGGCCCAGTCGTTGCCGGTGCCGCCGTTCAGCCGGTCGTTGCCGGCGCCGCCCTGCAGCAGGTCGTTGCCGCCATTGCCGTTGAGCGTGTCGTTGCCGGCATAACCGTCGACCGTGTCGTTCTCGTTGGACAGGTTGAAGGTGTCGGCCCCGGCGAAGATCGACGCGATCAGCGTCCGGTCGTCGGCCGTGCCGGTGCTGTTCAGCGCCGCCGACACCAGCGTGGCGGCGACGCTGAAGCCCTCGATCGAGAACTCGGTGACCCAGTTCCCGCCCACCAGGTTCTGGCCGAAGATGCCGCTGATCGTGCCGGCCGTCAGCGTGTGGTTGCCCGCGTTCCAGGCCAGCCCGGTGCCGGCCCACACGGTGCGGTAGTTGTCGGTGGTGAACAGCGACTGCGCGTAATCCTGGTAGACCGTGCCCGAGGGGGCGGCGAAGTTGGCGTTGTCGAAGAAGCCCGGCACGACGCCGGGATTCACCCACTCGCTGATCTCGACGTCGACGTTGCTGAAGTTCGCGCTGGCGGTGACGGTGGCCATGGGAATCTCTCCTGTCCGGCGTCACGGCGCCGGTACAGGGAGGAGGGTGGACCGACCGGGCCGATGCCGGCCCCGGGCAAACCCTGGGGGGTAGGGAACTAGGGGTGGGCCGGGGCGGGGGGCGGTACCGCGTGGAGCGCCTCGTAGCGCTGATTCAGCTCCTGGCGCAGCTGGCGCCGAGCCTGCGCCGCGGCGTGGCGGCGCTTCTCGTCGGGCGTGAACGGGCGCAGCGGCGGCACCGGCACCGGCTTGCGATCGTCGTCGACCGCCACCATCGTGAAGAAGCAGCTGTTGACGTGGCGCACGACCTGGGTGCGGATGTCCTCGGCGATCACCTTGATGCCGATCTCCATCGACGAGGTGCCGGTGTGGTTGACGCTGGCCAGGAAGGTGACCAGCTCGCCGACGTGCACCGGCTGGCGGAACATCACCTGGTCGACCGACAGCGTCACCACGTAGCGCCCGGCGTAGCGGCTGGCGCAGGCGTAGGCCACCTGGTCGAGCAGCTTCAGGATCGTGCCGCCGTGCACGTTGCCGGCGAAGTTGGCCGTGTCGGGTGTCATCAGCACCGTCATCGTCAGCTGGTGGGCGGGCAGGTCCATCGTGTTTCCTCCGGGGCTGGCGCATTGTGAGCGCATGCGAGACTCGCACGATGCCCGCCCGCCCGCTTGCCGACTGTCCCCGCGCCGTGCTGGCCGGCCTCGCCGGCGTGCTGACCGACATCGACGACACGCTGACACGCGACGCAGTGATCGAGCCGGCCGCGCTCGCCGCGCTCGAGGCGCTGCACGCGGCCGGCCTGCCGGTGATCGCCGTCACCGGCCGCCCGATGGGCTGGAGCGTGCCGTTCGCGCAGGCCTGGCCGGTGCGCGCCATCGTGGCCGAGAACGGGGCGGTGGCGCTGTTCCGCGATGCGCAGGGCGCGCTGCAGACCGAGTACCTGCAGGACGAGGCCACGCGCACGCACAACGCGCGCCGCCTCGCCGCGGTGGCGCAACGTGTGCTCGCCGAGGTGCCCGGCGCGACGCTGGCGCGCGACAGCGCCGGGCGCGTCACCGACATCGCGGTCGACCACGCCGAGTTCGCCGCGCTCGACGCGGCGCGCATCGCGGCGGTGGTCGCGCTGATGCGCGCCGAGGGCATGAACGCGACGGTCAGCTCGATCCACGTCAACGGCTGGTTCGGCTCGCACGACAAGCTGGCCGGGGCGCGCTGGATCGTCCGGCGGCTGCTCGGCCGAACGCTCGACGACGAGGCGGCGCGCTGGGCCTATGTGGGCGACTCGACCAACGACCAGGTCATGTTCGCGCACTTCACCTGCTCGGTCGGCGTGGCCAACCTGCGCGACTTCGCGGCGCAGCTGCAGGTCTGGCCGGCCTGGATCACCGCGGGTGCGCGCGGTGCCGGCTTCGCCGAGTTCGCTGCCGCGCTGCTCGACGCGCGCCGATGAGCGACCCGCGCGCCCGGCACACGCTGCAGGCCGCGCTGGCGCTCGCGCTCGGCGCCGCGGTCTCGCTCGGGCTGGCGCGCTTCGCCTACGCGCTGCTGCTGCCGCCGATGCGCGCCGACCTGGGCTGGAGCTACTTCACCGCTGGCGCGATGAACACCGTCAACGCGGCCGGCTACCTGGCCGGCGCGCTGCTCGCGCCGCGCGCACTGGCGCGCTGGGATGCGCGCGCACTGCTGCTGGCCGGCGGCTGGGGCAGCGCGCTGCTGCTGGCCGCGCACGGCCTGGTGCGCGGCGACCCGGCGCTCTACGCCCTGCGCGGCCTGACCGGCCTGGCGAGCGCGGCCACCTTCGTCTCCGGCGGCCTGCTGGCGGCGCGGCTCGGGCAGGGCGGCGGGCTGCGGCCGGCGCTGGTGCTCGGGCTGTACTACGGTGGCACCGGCGCCGGCATCATCGCCTCGGCGCTGATCGTGCCGCCGCTGACCTGGCCCGCGGCCTGGCAGGCGCTGGCGGCGCTGGCGCTGCTGGCCACGCTGGCGATGGCCGCGGGCACACGCGGCGTGGACAGCGCGCCGGCCGGCGCCGCCGCGGCGGCGCTGGGCTGGCGGCGGCGCGACTTCGGCTTCGGCCTGGCCGGCTACGGCTGCTTCGGGCTCGGCTACATCGGCTACATGACCTTCATCGTCACGCTGCTGCGCGAGCAGGGCCTGGGCAGCGCCGTGATCAGCGCGTTCTACATGCTGCTCGGCGCCGGCGTGATCGCCTCGTCGTGGCTGTGGGCCGGGCTGCTGCAGCGCCAACGCGGCGGCGTGCCGATGGCGCTGCTGAACGGGCTGCTCGCACTGGCCACGCTGCTGCCGGTGCTGAGCACGCAGCCGCTGGTGGTGGCGCTGTCGGGGGCGCTGTTCGGCGCGGTGTTCCTGTCGGTGGTGGCGGCCTCCACCGCGCTGGTGCGGCACAACCTGCCGCCGGCCGCCTGGCCGGGGGGCATCGCGGCCTTCACGATCGTGTTCGCGGCCGGCCAGATCGTCGGCCCCGGCCTGGTCGGCCGCGTGGCCGACGGCGCGGGCGGGCTGCAGCGCGGCTTCGTGCTCTCGGCGGCCCTGCTGGCGCTGGGCGCGCTGCTGGCGGCGCGGCAGCGGCCGCTGGCCCGGACGACGGTCTCCTCGGGGGGGTAGGTCGCCGCATCGCTCGCTGCGGCGCGTGGGCGTTGAGGGCTGTCAACGGCCGGCCAGCGTCGTGCACGCATCATGGGCCGAGGGCGGGCAAGAACATGAACATCGTTTCGTCACTGGCCCGGCTGGGCTGTGCAGTCGTGTGCGTGGGCGCGGGCCTGCTGGGCGCGGCGGGGGCCGGCGCCGCCGAGCCGGCGGGCGGCGCCCCGCCGATGCGCGAGATCCGGGAGGTCGCAGGCTCGTTCGTGCGCGGTGCGGCGTTGCCGGCCTGGGTCGAGCGCCAGGCACCACCGCCCACGCAGCGCAAGGATCCGGTGGTCCTGCGTCTGCGCGACACGCAGGTCCGCGTCGGCGACTCCGTCGAGACCTTCGTGGAGCGGGCCATCCAGGTCAACGACAGTGCGGCGCTCGGGGAGATCGGCCAGCACTCGCTGGAGTACGTGCCGCAGTACCAGCGCATGAACCTGCACTCGGTCCGCCTGCTGCGGGGCGATGCCGTGCTCGACCTCACCGCCAAGGTCGACGTGCGCTTTCTCGAGCGCGAAACAGGTTTCGAGCGCGGCGTCTACAGCGGCACCATCACCGTCGCGCTCGTGATTCCGGATGTGCGCGTCGGCGACACGCTCGACGTCGCCTACCTGCTCGAGGGCAGCAACCCGGTGTTCGGCGGCCGCTACTTCGACGACTTCGGGTGGGACGCCCCGCTGGCGACCGAATGGCGCCGCGTCGTGGTGTCGCATCCCGTGCAGCGTGCCGTCGCCTGGCGCATGCTCGGGGACTACCGCAGCGGTGGCGTCGAGCCCCGGGTCGAGACCGCCGGGGGGGTGCGCACGCTGCGCTTCGAGCAACGTGCGATCGAGGCCTTGCCCGACGAGCCGCTGGTTCCCAGCGACTACTTCAAGTGGCGCATGCTGCAGGTCAGCGAGTTCTCCGACTGGAACGAGGTCGCGCGCTGGGCGGCCGCGCTCTTTCCACCCGTCGCGGCGGTGCCCGACGAACTGGAGGCGCTGCTGGCGAAGCTGGCGAAGCTGCCCACGGAGTCGGCGCGTGTCGCCGCCGCCCTGCGCTGGGTGCAGGGCGAGATCCGCAACTTCTCGGTGTCGATCGGCGAAAGCTCGCACCGCCCCCACCCGCCCGACTTCGTGCTCGCCAGGCGCTACGGCGACTGCAAGGACAAGACCTACCTGCTGTTGACGCTGCTGCGCCGGCTGGGCGTCGAGGCGACGCCGATGCTGGTCGCCTTGCAGGGGCCGCGCGCCCCCGCCAAGGTGCTGCCGTCGCCGTGGCCCTTCGACCACGTCGTCGTCAAGGCCAGGGTCGACGGCACGACGGTCTATCTGGAGCCCACGTCGTCGCTGCAGACGGCCGACCTGGCGGTGATCGCGCAGCCGCCGCCCTGGATGCAGGGCCTGCTGGCCACTGCGCAGACCACCGGCCCGGTCGAGGTGGCCGACAGCGTGACCCGCGAGCCCGGCATGCTGGACATCGAGGAGCGGGTCACCTTCGCCCAGCTCGGCGCCGAGGCCACGCTGGAGGTGCGCGCGACCCTGACCCAGGGTGGCGCCGAAGTGCTGCGCACCCTCTGGCCGCTGATGCAGCCCGAACAGCGGCGCCAGCTGGCGCTCGAAGCGTACGAGAAGCGCCTGGCGGGCATCGAGCTGCTGGGTGAACCGGTGCCGACCGACGACCTGGCGCGCAACCGCTTCGGCTGGAGCGCCCGATACAGGGTGCCGAAGCTGGCGCGGCCGCTGCAGGGCGGCTGGATCATGTCGTACGCGGTGCCGTCGCTGCGCGGCCTGGTCAACCTGCCCCCGAGCCTGCAGCGCAAGTTTCCGCTGCGGGCGACCGACTTCCCGATGGAACGGCGCTATGCGCTCACCGTGCATTGGCCGGCGCAGGTCAGCGCGCACGAGGACCCGTCGTCGCAGACGATGGACGGCAAAGTCTTTCGCGCCGAGTCGCACACCTCGTTCCGCGGGTCGCGGTACGAATTCCGTCTGCGCGTGAGCAGCAAGTCTGCCGACCTGGCCGCCGCCGACATGCAGCTGCTGCTCCAGGATCTCAAGCGCCTGGAAGGGTTGATCGTCGGGGTCGTGGTGGTCGAGAAGCGCATGATCGTCGACCCGGCCACGCCCGAGGCCGCCTCGGCGGCGGCGACCATGCGACGCGGGATGCAGGAACGCATCGACCTCGCCGGCGGCGCGATCCGCTCCGGGCTGAACCAGGGCGACGACCTGGCACGCATCCATTGCCAACGCGCGAAGGCGCTGGCGAACCTCGAGCGCATCGCCGAGGCGCTGGCCGATTCGGCCGAGGCGCTGCGCATCGCACCCGAACTGGCCGCGGCCTGGGGCTGCCGCGGCGAAGTGCTTCTCGTCCAGGGTCAGTTCGCAGACGCCGACACGACGCTGACGCGAGCCCTGGCCCTGAGCAAGAGCGACGCCCAGGGCATCCACTACGTACGCGGCATGGCGCGCTACTTCCTCGATCGGCTGAGCGAGGCCGCGGCCGACTTCGCGCTGGCGGCGGCACCGGACGAGGACGGCAGCACCGAGCTGTATCCGCGCCTGTGGCAGGCCTGGACGCTGCAGCGTGCGCGCTCGCCCTTGCCCGCCGACCTTCTGGCCCTGGCGCGGCAGGATCCTCGGGGCGCGTGGCCGCGGCCGGCGCTGGCCATGCTGGTGGGCGATCTGACGCCGCAAGCGCTGCTGGCCGAGGTCGACAAGCTGCAGGGCGAGGAACGCACGCTGGCGCTGACGGAGGCCTGGTTCTACGTCGGCCAGCGGCACCTCGTCCAGGGACGAATCGACGCGGCCCGCGAGGCGTTCGAGAAATGCCGGGCCCAGGGCATCACGAGCTACTACGAACACATCGCCGCCGGGTTCGAGCTGGCGCGGCTGGGCAAGCCCTGAAGGGCCGGGCCCCGCGGTGCATCAACCCTGCAGGAACACCCTCAACCGCTCCAGCTCGGCCTCCAGCTCGCGCCGGAACGCCGCGTCGCGCGGCGCGTGCCCGGCCACGTAGCCGAGGCGCGCATCCAGGCCCTTCGGCGTGGTGGCGACGTTGCCCCAGCCGATCACCTGCTCGCGCCACAGCAGCGGCAGCGCGTAGTAGCCGAGCTGGCGCTTCGGCGCCGGCACGTAGGCCTCGAAGCGGTAGGCCCAGCCCCAGAACAGCTCGAAGCGGCGTCGGTCCCACACCACCGGGTCGAAGGGCGCGAGCAGGCGCACCGTGTCGTCGCCGGCGCGGCGCACGAAGCGCTCGCCCGGCGGCCAGTACCAGCGCACGCCGTCCAGCGTCGTGCCGGCCAGGCGGCGCTGCGCCCGCGCCAGCGCCGCGGCCCGCTCGCCGCGCCACTGCGGCGCGCCCACGCACAGCCCGCTGAGCAGCCAGCCGAGCGTGGCGGCCGGCAGCGGGGCGTACTTCTGCACCGCGGCGTCGACCAGCGCGTCGAACGCGGCCGCCGGATCGGCCGGCGCCGGCGTGCCGTCGCGTGCCGCGTAGAGCCGGATGCCGCCCTCGCGCCGCGCCACGCGCAGCAGTCCGCGGTAGTGCATGCCGTCCAGCAACTGCGTGCTGGCGTTGGAGGTGCCGCCGAACCAGTTGCGGGTCTTGCCGTGTGCGAACTCGGCATCCACCTCGCGCGGGTGCACCACGCCGCGCGCACGCACGAACTCGAGCACCGCCTGGGCCTGCGCGCGACGCTTGCGGTCCCACGCATGGCGCGGCTCGCGCGGGTGCATCAGCGCCTGCAGCCCGCGCGGCACGAAGCCGTAGTTGACGAAGAAGTCCTCCTCGATCGCGAGCCGCGGGTAGCGTCGCTCCAGCTCGCCGGCGCGGTAGTCGCGCACGCGGTGGCGCAGCGTCAGGTCCTGCGCGCGCGCCGGTGCGCGGATCGGGTCGGCCTGCACGAAGCGCAGTCGCTCGATGGCCCGCGGCAGCGTGGTCGGCGCGAACAGGCTGCGGCCGATCGCGTGGCGGCGCAGCGCCGCCAGGTCGACGCGCATCAGCGCAACTCGCCCAGCGCGCGCCGGGCGATCTCGACGTACGGGTCGAGCGCTGCCAGCGCCGCCGCGTCGAGCAGGCGCGGCGCGCTGTTCGCCGCGCTCGGCTGCAGCGTGGTGTCGGGCTCGAACGAGAGCATCGCCGCGCGCAGCGCCGCCAGGTCGGCGGCCGGCAGCCCCGGGCGCGCCACGTACACCGGGCCGGGAATGTCGCGCACCGTCGCCAGCACGCGCTCGCGGCGCGGCGTGGTGGCCGGCAGGTTGTGCAGCTGCGTGCGCCCGGCCACGATCATCGCCACCTCGCCGCGCTCCAGCGCATACAGCGCGCTGTTGATCGAGGGCTGGTCGACCACCGTCACCCGGTCAGCCAGGTCCTGCGCCGCGAGCCACTGGCGCCCGACGGTGGCCGTGAGCGATAGCGCGTCCAGCATGCCGACGCGCTGGCCGCGCAGGTCGGCCGGGCTGTGCACCGGACCGTCGTCCTTGACCAGCACCAGCACGTCCAGCGTCTGCACGGTGCCGGCCAGCTGCACGTAGCCCCAGTCGAGCATCGCCAGCCGGGCCAGGTGGGCCGGCAGCATCACCGCGTCGTGCTCGTGCCGGCGCGTCGCCTCCAGGAGTGCGCGGAAGTCCTTCGCCGTGACCATCTCGACCGGGCGCTGCAGCCTGCGCTCCAGGTGCTCGCGCAGCGGTCGGTGCGCCTGCAGCAGCGCGGTCGGCGAGAGAAAGGGGGAGAGCGCGATGCGCAGCGGCGTGGCCGCACGCAGCCGCCCGGCCAGGGCGGCCAGCAGCCACAGGGCGGCGCGGCGGGAGAGTCGCAGGGCCATCGGTACTCAGGATAGCGCTGCGTCCGCCGGCGGCGCGGCGAGCAGCTGGTCGACCGCAGCCAGCAGCTGCGCCACGTCCACCGGCTTGGTCAGGTAGAGCGCGAAGCCGGCCGCACGGGCCCGTTCGATGTCCTCGCGCATCGCGTTGGCCGACAGGGCGACCAGCGGCAGCGCGCGCGTGGCCGGCTCGGCGCGCAGGCGCCGGCACAGCTCGATGCCGTCCAGCCCCGGCAGGCCGATGTCGACGATGGCGAGGTCGAAGCGCTCCTGCTGCGCGAGCGCCAGCCCCTGCAGGCCGTCCGTGGCCACCTGAACCGCGATGGCCGGGCGCAGCGCCAGCGCCTGGCGCAGCAGCTCCACGTTGGACGGGTTGTCCTCGACGTACAGCAGGCGGGCCGGCCGCGGCGTCGCCGGCGGCGCGCCGGCCGCCTCGGGCAGCGGGCGCACCTGCGGCGGCTCGGTGCGCGGCAGCGCGACGCGGAAGGTCGCGCCCGCACCGGGTGCCGAGTCGACCGTGATGCGCCCGCCCATCAGCTCGACCAGCCGGCGCGTGATGACCAGCCCGATGCCCGTGCCCTCGATCGCCTCGCCGGGCTGCTCGAAGCGCTGGAACGGCTGGTAGAGCTGCTGCAGCTGCGCCGGCGTGAAGCCGCGCCCGGTGTCGCGCACCGCGAGCACGACGTCGCCGCCCGCGTCGTGGCCGTCCGCCTCGACGCTCACCTCCACCTGCCCGCCCGGGCGGTTGTACTTGACGGCGTTGGACAGCAGATTGGCCAGCACTTGGCGCAGGCGCTTGCGGTCCGCCAGCACCCAGGCCGGCTGCGCGGGCGACGGCGCGGACAGCGTGATGCCGCGCTCGGCGGCCTGTGCCTGCACCAGCGGCAGGCAGCCGGCGACCAGCTCGCCGAGCTCGACCGGCTCGGCCGAGGTGCTCATCGCGCCGGCCTCGATGCGCGACAGGTCGAGCACGTCGTTGATCAGCTCGAGCAGGTGCCAGCCGGCCGACTCGATCTGGCGCACCTTCTTCAGCTCGCCCTCGTTCGCCCGCTGCGAGATCGCCAGCAGCTGCGCGAAGCCGAGGATCGCGTTCAGCGGCGTGCGCAGCTCGTGGCTCATGCGCGAGAGGAAGTCGCTCTTGGCGTGGCTCGCCTGCTCGGCCTGCTCCTTGGCCTGCTGCAGCTGGGCGGTGCGCTCGCGCACGCGGCGCTCGAGCGCCTCGTTGCTGTCGCGCAGCAGCTGCTCGGCCTCGACGTGGCGGGTCACGTCGGTCAGCGTGGCCACCACGGCATAGGGGCGCTGCTGGCCCGGCCGGTACAGCGGCGTGGCGTTGGCGCTCACCCACAGTTCGCTGCCGTCGGGCCGTCGCACCCGGCCCAGCGCGTCGCGCTGCACCTCGCCGGTGGCCAGCGCGTGGGCGGGCGGGCGGTCCTCGGGCCGCATCGGCTCGCCGGTGGGGTCGCGCCAATCGACGCGGCGCGCCGGATCGGCGGCGAGGAACTGCTCGCGCGTCTGGCCCAGCAGGCGCAGCAGGCTCTCGTTGCAGTCCAGCACGCGCAGGTCGGGCGCCATCACGGCCAGGCCCTCGGACAGGGTGTCGATCACCAGGCGCAGGTAGCGCTCGTTGTCGGCGCGCTGCGCGAGCTGGCCCTGCACCGCCTCGGCCATGCGGTTGAAGGCGGCCGACACCTCGTCGAGCTCGCGCACGCCGCTGGGCGGCAGGCGGGTCGAGAAGTCGCCGTCGGCGACGCGCCGGCTGGCCTGCGACAGGCGGCGGAAGCCCGCCGTCAGCCAGGTGGTGGCCAGCGCCAGCAGCAGGGCGCCGGCGGCCAGCACCGCCACGCCGATCGCCAGGCTGTTGCGCCACAGCCGGGCCCGGCTGTCGACCAGGGCGTCGGTGGTGATGCCGAAACGCAGCTCGCCGAGCCGCTGGCCGGCCAGCAGCACCGGCTGGACCGCGCTGCGCAGGCCCGCGCGGGCCGGATCGCCGGCCGTGGCGACACGCTGCCCGCGTGCATCGGCCACCTCGACGAAGGCCAGGTGGCCCTCGGCCGTGTTGCCGGCCACCAGCTCGGCGATGGTCGCGTAGTCGCGTGCGGCCAGCAGCGGGCCGATGGCCGCGCCCAGCAGCGGCCCGTAGGCGGCACGCTCGGCCTCGAAGCGCTCGTCGATGGCCTGCTGCATCAGGCTCTGCGCGTTCCACAGCAGCAGCCCGAGCATCGCCAGCAGCACGGCGAAGCTGCCGAGGAAGTACCGGCTGCGCAGGGTCTGGGGCACGTGGCGAGGGGAGCGTGGGCGACGGCATGGTACGGCATGCCCGTGCGCGGCCCGACCTCGCGCCGGCCGGGCGCCCGCCGGCCGGCCGCGTAACGCGCGCCTAACGCGGTGCGGCGTAGAACCGGGCCTGGCGCCGTACCATGCGGCGCGCCGCCACCCCCCGCCCCATGCTGCTGCGACTGCGCCGATCACCCGAAGCCGTGGATGCCCACGGCGCCGCCCGGCCGCTGGCCGCGCGCGACGCGGCGCTGCTGGCCTGGCTCGCGCTGCAGGGGCCCACCGCACGCAACCGCCTGGCCGCGCTGCTGTGGCCCGACAGCGACGCCGAGGCGGCACGCAACGCGCTGCGCCAGCGGCTCTTCCAGCTCAAGCGCCAGTGCGGCCGCTCGCTGGTGGAAGGCAGCGCCACGCTGGCGCTGGCCGCGGGCGTGACACACGACCTGGACGAGGCCGAGGAACTGCTCGCCGGCCTGCCCGACCCGCCCGAGGGCGAGTTCGCCGACTGGCTGCGCCGCCTGCGCGCCGAGCGCCAGGCGCGCCAGGCGCATGCGCTGGCGCAGCGCGCCGACGCGGCCCAGCAGGCGGGCGACCACGAGGCCGCGCTGGCCGCGGCGCGCGCGCTGCTGGCGCGCGAGCCGCTGTCGGAGGAGGCGCACCGCCGCGTGATGCGTCTGCACTACCTGGCCGGCGACCGCGCCGCAGCACTGCAGGCCTTCGAGCAGTGCGCGCGGCGGCTGCGCGACGAACTGGGCACGACGCCCGGGCCGGACACCCAGGCCCTGCGCGCGACCATCGAGCGTGCCGGCAGCGCGCTCGCCGCGCCGCCGGCGCCGCGCGGCGTGCCGGCGGCGGTGCTGCGCCCACCGCGGCTGGTGGGCCGCGAGCGCGAGCATGCGGCGCTGCACCAGGCCTGGGACCAGGGCCGCAGCGTCGTGCTGACCGGCGACGGCGGCCTGGGCAAGACGCGCCTGGCGAGCGACTTCGCCGCCGAGCGTGGTGCGGTGCTGGTGTCCGGCGCGCGGCCGGGGGATGCCGGCGTGGTCTATGCGAGCTGCTCGCGCCTGCTGCGCCAGCTGCCGCGCGGGGCCTTCGACGGCCTGGCCGCGCCGCTGCGTGCCGAGCTCGGCCGGCTGCTGCCCGAACTCGGCGAACCGGCGCCGCTGCGCGCGCCCGCGGACCGCACGCGCTTCTTCAACGCCGTGGCCGCGGCGCTCGACCTGCGCCGGCTCGGCCTGCAGGGCATCGTGGTCGACGACCTGCACCTGGCCGATGCCGCCAGCATCGAGTTGCTGCAGTACGTGTACGGCGCCGCGCCGGCCTGCTGGCTGCTGTGTGCACGTGCCGCCGAGCTGGGCGCGACGGCGCGCGCCTGGGTCGACACGCTGGCCGCCGGCGGCGAGGCGCTGCTGCTGGCGCTGCAGCCGCTCACGCAGGCCGAGATCGCGCAGCTGCTCGCCGCGCTGGCCATCGAGGGTCTGCAGGGCGAGGCCGCGGCCGCCGCGCTGCTGCGCCGCAGCGGCGGCAACCCGCTCTACCTGCTCGAGGCCGTCAAGGCCTGGCTGCAGCAGGGCGCGCCGGAGGACGGCCTGGCGCGGCTGCCGGCCGGCAGCGGCGTGGCCGGCCTGATCGCGCGGCGCATCGGCCAGCTCTCCGAGCGCGCCGTGCAGCTGGCCCGCTGCGCGGCGCTGGCGGTGCCGGACTTCTCGATCGAGCTGGCGGCCCATGTGCTGGGGCTGCGCACGCTCGAGCTGGCCGACCCCTGGGCCGAGCTGGAGGCCGCCCAGGTGCTGCGCGACGGGGCCTTCGCACACGACCTGATCCACGAGGCCGCGCTCGCCTCGGTGCCGCAGGCGGTGGCGCGCCGGCTGCATGCCGAGATCGCGGAGTTCCTGGCCGGGCGCGGCGGCGAGCCGGCGCGGCTGGCGCGCCACTGGGCCGAAGCCGGGCAGCATGCCGCCGCCGCTCGCGCCTGGCTGGAGGCGGCGGCGCGCTCGCGCGCGGCCGGCCGGGGCGCCGAGCAGGCCGAGCTGCTCGCCGAGGCGGCCGCGTGCTTCGAGCGCGCCGGCGAGGCGCCGGCCCGCTTCGACGCGCTGCTGCAGCGCGCCGCCGTGCTGGCCGGCAACGACAGTGGCGCCCCGGCGCAGGCGGCCGCCGCCGAGCTGACGCGCATCGCGCAGGGGCCGCTGCAGCAGCTGAACGCGCTGGGCGTGCGGCTCGAGCTGGCGATCACCCGCTTCGAGATCGATGCGGCGCTGCAGCTCGCGCCGCAGGCCGTGGAGGCGGCGCGTGCGCTCGGCCGCCTCGACCTCGAGCTGGGCTTCGCGATCGCCTGGTCGGGCGCGCTGGGCGACGCACGCCGCACCGCCGAGGGCGTGGCCGTGCTCGAGCCCTACCGCGAGCCGGCCGAGCGCGAGGTCAAGCTCGAGCAGCGCTGGGAGTACGCGCAGGCCTGGGCGCACGCACTCGACTACGACAACCGCCTGCGCGCCGCGGCGGAGGGCTGGCAGGCCTGCCGGGCGCTCGCGCGCGAGGCCGGCCGGCCCGACTGGCTGTGGCGCGCGTTGTCCAACGCCGCCGCCACGCTGGCCAAGACCGGGCGGGTGCGCGAGGCGGTCGAGCTGTCGCGGCAGGCGCGCCAGGTGGCCTTGTCCACCGGGGAGGTTGGCCGGGTTCGGCTGCTGCAGATGCAGGCCCCGCACGCGCACCGCCTGCGCGACATCGGCCACTACGACGAGGCCCTGCCGCTGCTCGAGGAGGTGCTCGCGGGTTACCGCGAGCAGGCCTCGGCGAGCGACCTGACGATGGCCGAGCAGCGCCTCGCGCTGCTGTTCATGCAGCTCGGCCAGCCGGCCCGCGCGGTGCCGCTGCTGGCCAACGAGCGGGCCGGCGTGCCGCCCGGCGTGGCGATGTTCCACCAGGTGCTGCGCGCCGAGCTCGCGCGCCAGCTCGGGCAGGAGGCGCTGGCGACCATGCGCGCGGCGCTGTCCATGCTGCCGAACCCCGACGACGTGTACCACCGCATCGCGACGCTGTTCGCCACGGCCGTCGTGCCGCCCGACGAGGCCGAGGCGCTGGCCGTCAGCCTGGCCGCCTGGGCCGGCCTGAAGGAGCGTTTCGGGCTCGCGCTGTCGGGCCATGTGCGCGCCGCCGCGGCCGCGCTGCGCCAGGGTGCGGCGGCCCGTGCGCTGCCGCATGCCGAGGCCGCGCTCGCCCTGGCGCGCGAGCACCAGCCGGAGAGCTTCTACCTCGGCGAGCTGTGGCTGGTGGCGGCCCGGGTGCAGGCCGCGCTCGGCCACGACGCGCTGTCGCGCCAGCTCGCCGCCGACGGCCGGGCCTGGGTGATGGGCCTGCACGATGCCCATGTGCCGCCGGCCTTCCGGCACAGCTTCCTGCACCGCAACGCGGTCAACCGCGAGCTGCTCGCGCTGGCGGCCGGCGCTGCGGTAACGGTGGCGTAACGGGGTGGCGCCTACAAAGGCGCCAGGGCCTGCACCGCGGGCCGACCCTCTGCCGGAGCCGACCATGAACACCCCACGTCACCGCTCAGCCCCCTCCCGCGGCGACGCCGACCTGCGCTTCCTGCGCCGCCTGCTGGCGGCGGTGGCGGCCGGCGCGCTGCTGCTGCTCGCGTGGAACCAGCAGCGGCCGCTGGGCGGGCTGTGAGGAGCGCGGGTCAGGGCGCCGGCGGGCGGATGAAGATCTCGACGCGCCGGTTCTGCGCCCGGCCGGATTCGGTGCTGTTGTCGGCCACCGGCTCGTTCGGGCCGCGGCCGTCCTGCGTCAGGCGCGTGGGGTCGACGCCCTTGCTCGACAGGTAGCTGGCCGCGGCGCGGGCGCGGTCCATCGACAGGCGCTGGTTCAGCGCGGCCGAGCCGGTGTTGTCGGTGTGGCCGATGATGTTGCCGGTCACGCCGCAGTACTCGGTGATGGTCTTGGCCACCGAATCCAGCGTGCTGGCGAAGTCCGGCGTGATCTCGGCGCTGCCGGTCCTGAACATGATCGAGCCCGGGATGTTGAGCTTGACCGAGCCGTCCTGCTGCTCCGTCATGCCCATCATGGAGTTGTACTTGGAGCCGGCCAGCGCGCCGGCCAGCGCGCCGATCAGGATGCCGTTGCGCGCGCCCACCGATGACTTCTTCGCCGCGGCGCTGCCAATCAGCCCGCCGGCCACCGCGCCGATGCCGGCGCCGATGGCGGCGTTCTTGGTGTTCGAGTTGGCCGGCGCGTTGCCGCCCAGCGGCTTGCAGCCGGCCTGGCCGGCGGTGGAGATCTGCTGCGGCTGCTGCTGCTGCGGCATCGTCTGGCAGGCGGCCAGGGCGACGGCGGACAGGCTGACGAGGGCGATGCGGCGGACGGACATGGAAACCTCCCTGGGACGGTGCGGCCGGACACGGGCCTGGATCGACGCTCGCACGAGTATAGGCAGCGCGTCGTGAAGGTCTGACGTGCGACCCTGCGCCGGGTCAGGATGCGTGCAATTTGCGGCGCCGGGGAGCAGTCGCCGGCACGACGACCTCTCTCCCCGCGACGGTCTTAGAGGCCGGCTGCGGCGCGCAGCGCAGCCGCCTTGTCGGTCTTCTCCCACGAGAACTCGGGTTCTTCGCGGCCGAAGTGCCCGTAGGCCGCGGTCTTCTCGTAGATCGGGCGCAGCAGGTCAAGCATCTGGATGATGCCGCGCGGCCGCAGGTCGAAGTGTTCGTTCACCAGCGCGGCGATCTTGTCGTCCGGGAGCACGCCGGTGCCCTCGGTGTAGACCGTCACGTTCATCGGCTTGGCCACGCCGATCGCATACGCCACCTGGATCTGGCACTGGCGCGCCAGGCCGGCGGCGACGATGTTCTTGGCCACGTAGCGCGCCGCGTAGGCGGCCGAGCGGTCGACCTTGGTCGGGTCCTTGCCCGAGAACGCGCCGCCGCCGTGCGGGCAGGCGCCGCCGTAGGTGTCGACGATGATCTTCCGTCCGGTCAGGCCGCAGTCGCCCTGCGGGCCGCCGATCACGAAGCGACCGGTCGGGTTGATCAGGTAGCGGGTGCCGTTCAGCCACTCCTTGGGCAGCACCGGCTTGATGATCTCCTCGACCACCGCCTCGACGAACGAGGCCTTCATCTTCTTCGGCGTCTCGCTCTGGTCGGGGCTGTGCTGCGTCGACAGCACCACGGTGTCGATCGAATGCGGCTTGCCGTCGACGTAGCGCATCGTCACCTGGCTCTTCGCGTCCGGGCGCAGGAAGGGAAGGCGGCCGTCCTTGCGCAGCTGGGCCTGGCGCTCGACCAGGCGGTGCGCGTAGTAGATCGGCGCGGGCATCAGCTCGGGCGTCTCGTCGCAGGCGTAGCCGAACATCAGGCCCTGGTCGCCGGCGCCGGTGTTCAGGTAGTCGTCGCTGGCGTGGTCCACGCCCTGCGCGATGTCGTTGCTCTGCTTGTCGTAGGCCACCAGCACCGCGCAGCCCTTGTAGTCGATGCCGTACTCGGTGTTGTCGTAGCCGATGCGCTTGATGGTGTCGCGCGCGACCTGGATGTAGTCGACGTGCGCGTTGGTCGTGATCTCGCCGGCCAGCACCACGAGGCCGGTGTTGGTCAGCGTCTCGGCGGCGACCCGGCTCTTCGGGTCCTGCTTGAAGATCGCGTCGAGGATCGCGTCCGAGATCTGGTCGGCCACCTTGTCGGGATGGCCTTCGGAGACGGATTCGGAAGTGAAAAGGAAGTCGTTCGCCACTCGTAAACTCCAGACAGGTTGCAGACGCGTTGCCGGCCTGTGACTTTGGGGAGGAGCGGCGAACGCTTTAGCGGATTTTGTGAGTCGCCCCGCAAGTAGTTCAGTAACTCGGCGACGCCCGGATTTTAGTCGATGCTTTCCTTGTTTCGCTGGCTCTCGCGCCGCCCGTTGTGGCTTCTTCACGCCCTGGGATGGGGGGTCGGCTGGCTCACCTGGGCGCTCTCGCCCACCTACCGCCGGCGCCTCGCCGCGCTGGCGGCACAGGCCGGCATCGCGCCGGGGGCGCGCCGCGCCGCGGTGGGCGAGGCGGGCCGCATGGCCCTGGAGCTGCCGTTCCTGTGGCTGCGGCCGGCCGAGCAGCCGCTCGGGCCGCTGCTGCGGGTCGAGGGGGCGGAGCTGGTGGACGCCGCGCACGCGGGCGGCCGCGGCCTGGTGCTGCTGACGCCGCACCTGGGCTGCTTCGAGATGTGCGCGCAGGCCTATGCCGAACACTTCGCGGCGCGCTACGGCCCGATCACGGTGCTGTACCGGCCGGCGCGCAAGGCCTGGCTGCGCGAGGTGACCGAGGCCTCGCGCGCGCGGCCCGGGGTGGCCACGGCGCCGGCCTCGCTGGCCGGCGTGCGGCAGATGATCCGCGCGCTGCGGCGTGGCGAGGCGGTGGGTCTGCTGCCCGACCAGGTGCCGCCCGAGGGGCAGGGTGTGTGGGCCCCGTTCTTCGGGCGCGAGGCCTACACCATGACGCTGGCCGCGCGCCTGGTGCAGCAGACCGGTGCGACGCTGCTGCTGGTGTGGGGCGAGCGGCTGCGCCACGGGGCGGGCTACGTGGTGCGCTTCCAGCCGATGAACGAGGCGCTGCCGGCCGACCCGGCCGCTCAGGCAGAATCCGCCGCCGTCGTGAACCGCGCGATGGAAGCGCTGATCCGGCAGTGCCCGCAGCAGTACCTGTGGGGCTACCACCGCTACAAGGCGCCGCGCGCGCAACCCGCCGAATAGAACCAGGGGACCTGTTGGGAACACGCCTGCTGCTGGGCCTGCTGTGGCTGCTGCACGGGATGCCGCTGGCAGCCCAGGCGGCCGTCGGCCGCGCGCTCGGGTGGTTGCTCTACCGGCTCGCGCGCTCGCGCCGCAAGGTGGCGCTGCGCAACCTCGAACTCTGTCTGCCCGAGCTCGACGCGGCCGCGCGCGAGCGCCTGGCGCGCGAACATTTCGCCTGGCTCGGGCGCAGCCTGCTCGAGCGCGGGCTGCTGTGGTGGGCGCCGCGCGAGCGGCTGAAGCGGCTGATCCACGTCGAGGGCGAGGTCGACCTGGCCGAGCGCAGCGAGCGGCCGGTGATGTGGCTGGTGCCGCACTTCCTGGCGCTCGACGTGGCCGGCGCCGCGGTGCTGCTGTTCCAGAAGCGCCGCGGCGCCTCGATCTACCAGCAGCAGAGCAACCCGGTGATGGACGAGGTGATGCGCCGCGGCCGGCTGCGCCTGGGCAACGCGGTGATCTTCCCGCGCAGCGACTCGGCCAAGCCGCTGATCAAGGAGATCCGCCAGGGCACCGGCTTCTTCAACCTGCCGGACATGGATTTCGGCGCGAAGGACGCCGCCTTCGTGCCCTTCTTCGGCGTGCCGGCGGCCACGCTGCTTGCGCCCAGCCGCATGGCGAAGCTGCTCGACATGGTGGTGCAGCCGGTGATCGCGGAAATGCTGCCCGGCGGTCAGGGCTACCGCGTGCGCTTCCTGCCGCCGCTGGAAGGCTTCCCGAGCGAGGACGCGCTGGCCGACACCGCGCGCCTGAACCGCTGGATCGAGGAGCAGATCCGCGCCAACCCGGCGCAGTACCTGTGGGTGCACAAGCGTTTCAAGACGCGGCCCGAGGGCGAGGCCTCCTTGTACGGATAATGTCCGCATGCGAGTGCGCTTCACCAAGATGCAGGGCGCGGGCAACGACTTCGTCGTGCTCGACGCCACGCGCGCGCCGCTCGAGCTGACGCCCGAGCAGCACCGCCGCCTGGGTGACCGGCGCTTCGGCGTCGGCGCCGACCAGATCCTCGTGGTCGAGAAGAGCGCGACGCCCGGCGTCGACTTCCGCTACCGCATCTTCAACGGCGGCAGCGGCGACGAGGTCGAGCAATGCGGCAACGGCGCGCGCTGTTTCGTGCGTTTCGTGCTCGACAAGGGCCTGACCGACAAGCGCACGGTGCGCGTGGAGACCATGAACACGCTGCTCGAGCTGCGTGCGCAGGACGACGGTCGTGTCACGGTGGACATGAACGCGCCGGTGTTCGACCTGCCCGCCGTGCCGTTCGAGCCCCATGGCCTGCACCCGCGCGAGCACAACGGCTTCGCGC
This sequence comes from Piscinibacter defluvii, assembly GCF_004011805.1. Lineage (GTDB taxonomy): Bacteria > Pseudomonadota > Gammaproteobacteria > Burkholderiales > Burkholderiaceae_C > Piscinibacter > Piscinibacter defluvii. The sequence continues at coordinate 184,236 of NZ_RCHJ01000006.1, read as the reverse complement.
TCTGGCCGGTGCCCGTGGGCGGCCGTATCGTCGAGCTGGCGGTGCTGTCGATGGGCAACCCGCACGCGGTGCAACTGGTCGGCGACGTCGACACCGCGCCGGTCGAGGCGCAGGGTCTGCTGATCGAGCGCGACGTGCACTTCCCGCGCCACGTCAACGCCGGCTTCCTGCAGGTGGTCGACCGGTCGCACGTGCGGCTGCGCGTCTACGAGCGCGGCGCCGGCGAGACGCTCGCCTGCGGCACCGGCGCCTGCGCGGCGGTGGTGGCCGGCATCCGGCTCGGGCTGCTCGACCGGCGCGTCGAGGTCGAGGCGCGCGGCGGTCGGCTCACCATCGAGTGGGCGGGCGGCGATTCCCATGTGTACATGACCGGTCCGGCACAGACCGTCTTCGAAGGAGAGATCGAGCTGTGAGCGGACGCATCGACGGGATCACCGAGCAGGACATCGCCGAGTACCTGGCCAACAACCCGGCCTTCTTCGAGCGCCACGCCGAGCTGCTGGGCAGCGTGCAGCTGACCAGCCCCTACGGCCAGCGCACCGTCTCGCTGCAGGAGCGGCAGATGGAAATGCTGCGCGACAAGATCAAGGGCCTGGAGGGCAAGATCATCGAGATGATCCGCCACGGGCAGGAGAATGTCGCCATCGCCGACAAGCTGCACCGCTGGACGCGCACGCTGATGCTGACCGCCAACGCGGGCGACCTGCCCGACGTGCTGGTGGGCGAGCTGAAGCACCAGTTCCTGATCCCGCAGGCCGGCATCCGCATCTGGGGCGCGGCCGACGCGTTCGCCGGGCTGCCGTTCACGCGCGAGGTCAGCGCCGACATCAGGAGCCTGGCCGGCAGCCTGACGCTGCCCTACTGCGGGGTGAACTCCGGCTTCGAGGCCGCACAGTGGCTGGACGACCCGGCCACGGCGATGTCGCTGGCGATGATCCCGCTGCGCCACGGCGCGACGATCGACGCCTTCGGCATGCTGGTGCTGGCCTCGCCCGACCCGACGCGCTATACGGCCGACATGGGCACCGAATTCCTGCAGCGCATCGGCGAGCTGGCGAGCGCGTGCCTGTCGCGGCTGCTGCCGGTCCGCTGAGGCACGTCGTGGACGACGACATCGTCCGGCACCTGCAGTACCTGGAAGTCGAGCGCCGCCTGGCAGCACGCACGCTCGCAATGTACGGCGAGGCCTTCGAGCGGCTGCGCGGCTTTGCCGCGAAGCAGCCGGTCGAGCTGCGCGCCGTGCAGGTGCACCACGTGCACCGCTGGGCCGCGCAGCTGCATTCGCAGGGCCTGGCGCCGCGCAGCATCGCGATCCAGCTGTCGGCCTGGCGCGGGCTGTACCGCTGGCTGGGCCGCAGCGGGCTGGTGGCGCTGAACCCGGTCGACGGTGTGCGCGCGCCCAAGGCCGGCAAGCCGCTGCCCAAGGCGCTGGCGGTGGACCAGGCGGTGGCGCTGGCCGATCACCGCGCGGCCGAGGCCAACCCGCTGCTCGACGCGCGCGACCACTGCATCGTCGAGCTGCTGTACGGCTGCGGGCTGCGCGTGGGCGAGCTGGTCGGGCTCGATGCCGCGCCGGGCCCGCAGGCGGCCGGCTGGCTCGATCTGGCCGATGCCAGCGCGCACGTGCTCGGCAAGGGCAGCAAGCGGCGCACGGTGCCGGTCGGCCAGGCGGCGATCGCGGCGGCGCGGCACTGGCTCGAACTGCGGGCGCAACTCGCGCGGCCGGACGAGCCCGCGCTTTTCGTCAGCACCCGCGGCACGCGGCTCACGCCCAGCCAGGTGCGCTCGCGGCTGAAGTCACGCGCGCTGCAGGCCGGGCTGCCGACCCATGTGCACCCGCACATGCTGCGCCACTCGTTCGCCACGCACCTGCTGCAGTCCAGCGGCGACCTGCGCGCGGTGCAGGAGCTGCTGGGCCACGCCAACATCACCACCACGCAGGTCTACACCCGGCTGGACTTCGGCCACCTCTCCAAGGTCTACGACGCGGCCCATCCCCGCGCCCGACGCAAGTAGTGCGGACATGAAGACGATCACGCTGCGCGAGGGCAAGGAGCGTTCCCTGCTGCGCCGCCACCCCTGGGTGTTCCAGGGCAGCGTCGCCAAGGGCAAGGCCGACCCGGGCGAGACGGTGCGTGTGGAGGCGAGCGACGGGCGTTTCCTCGCCTGGGCCGCGTACAGCCCGAGCTCGATGATCCGTGTGCGCGTCTGGAGCTTCGACGAGGCCGAGCGCATCGATGCCGCCTTCTTCGAGCGCCGCATCGCGGCCGCGCTGGCGCTGCGCGCGCGGCTGCCGATCGCCAGCGACGGCGTGCGCCTGGTGCACGGCGAGGCCGACGGCCTGCCGGGGCTGATCGTCGACCGGTACGCCGGCGTGCTGTCGGCGCAGTTCCTCTCCGCCGGCACCGAGCGCTGGAAGGCGGTGATCGCCGATGCGCTGCTGGCCGCCACCGGGCTCACGCGGCTGTACGAGCGCAGCGATTCCGGCGTGCGCCAGCTCGAGGGCCTGGCCCCGGCCAGCGGCTGGCTGCGCGGCGACGGCGACACCGCGGTGACGATCGCCGAACACGGCTGGCGGCTCACGCTCGACGTGGCCGAAGGCCACAAGACCGGCTTCTACCTCGACCAGCGCGACAACCGGAAGCTGTTCGCCGACACCGTGCGGCACTTCGGCTTCGCCCGCGTGCTGAACTGCTACTGCTACACGGGCGGCTTCAGCGTCGCGGCGCTGGCCGGCGGCGCGCAGGAGGTGGTGAGCGTGGACTCGTCGGCGCCGGCGCTCGAGCGCGCGAGCGCGCACGTGGCGCTGAACGGCTTCGACGCGGCGCGCCACCAGGCGCTCGACGCCGACGTCAACCACACGCTGCGCGAGATGCTCAAGCAGGGGCGCAGCTTCGAGGCCATCGTGCTCGACCCGCCCAAGTTCGCGCCCACCGCCGCACATGCCGAACGGGCCGCGCGGGCCTACAAGGACATCAACCGCCTGGCCTTCAAGCTGCTCGCGCCGGGCGGGGCGCTGTTCACCTTCTCCTGCTCGGGCGGCGTGGGGCCGGAGCTGTTCCACAAGATCGTGGCCGGCGCCGGGCTCGACGCCGGCGTGGACGGCATCGTCTACGCCCGCCTGGCCGCCGCGCCCGACCACCCGCAGACCATCACCTTCCCCGAAGGCGAGTACCTCAAGGGCCTGGTGGTGCTGAAGTCGGCAGGCTGAGGCGCGGCGCGAACTTCGCGCGAAACACGCTGAAGAAGGCCTTCAGGTTGCGCACGTTCGCGTCCTGCGTGAACAGCTGCTGCACCAGCGCGTGGTAGGCCGGCATGTCGGCCACCTGCAGCACGAGCACGAAATCCGGCCCCGGCGAGACGCGGTAGACCTGCTGCACCGAGGGCTCGGCCACCGCGCGCGCCTCGAACGCGGCCAGGTGCTCGGCGCCCTGCCGGTCGAGCGTGACCTCGACGATGGCCGTCAGCCCGGCGCCCAGCCGCTCGGGCGAGAGCAGGGCCACCAGCGACTCGATCACTCCCGACTCGCGCAGCCGCTTCACGCGCCGCAGGCAGGTGGCCGGCGAGGTGTGCACCGCGGCCGCCAAGGCCTGGTTGGTCAGCGAGGCGTCGGCCTGAAGCATGTCCAGGATGCGCAGGTCGGTGGCGTCGAGCGTGATTTTTTCGGCAATCTCAGCCATATCCTGTGAAAGGAATGTTCACCGCGATCAGGGGGTGGCTGAATATTCCATGGAAGCGCCTAATTTGCAATCACCAGTCGTCGGAGGCTGCCTAGCATCCGAGCCCAGTCGAACCAGCGAGGAACCTGCCCATGTGTGGAATCGTCGGCGCCGTCAGCACGCGCAACATCGTCCCGGTCCTGATCGAGGGCCTGCGGCGGCTCGAGTACCGTGGCTACGACTCCTGCGGCGTGGCCGTGCATCAGGCCGGCGCGCTGCGCCGCGCCCGCAGCACCTCGCGCGTGGCCGAGCTGGAGGCCAACGTCAAGACCGAGGAGGTGCAGGGCGGCACCGGCATCGCCCACACCCGCTGGGCCACGCACGGTGCGCCGGCAGTGCACAACGCGCACCCGCACTTCTCGCACGGCGCACGCGCGGCCGCCGGGGCGCCGGGGCGCATTGCGCTGGTGCACAACGGCATCATCGAGAACCACGACGAACTGCGTGCCGAGCTCAAGGCCAAGGGCTATGTGTTCGACAGCCAGACCGACACCGAGGTCATCGCCCACCTGGTCGACCATCTGTACGAGGGTGACCTGCTCGACGCCGTGCAGCGCGCCGTGGTGCAGCTGCGCGGGGCCTACGCGATCGCGGTGTTCTGCCGCGACGAGCCGCACCGCGTGATCGGCGCGCGCGAGGGCTCGCCGCTGGTGCTGGGCATCGGCACCGGCGAGCGCGCCGGCGAGAGCTTCCTGGCCAGCGACGCGATGGCCCTGGCCGGCGTGACCGACCAGATCGTCTACCTCGAGGAAGGCGACGTGGTCGACCTGCAGCTGGGCAAGCACTGGATCACCCGGCGCGGCGAGAGCGGCCGCTTCGAGGCCGTGCAGCGCGAGGCGCGCACCGTGCATGCGCACACCGGCGCGGCCGAGCTGGGGCCATACCGGCACTACATGCAGAAGGAGATCTTCGAGCAGCCCCGCGCCATCGCCGATACGCTGGATGCGGTCGAGGGCATCACGCCGGAGCTGTTCGGCGACGGTGCGTACAAGGCCTTCAAGGAGATCGACAGCGTCCTGATCCTCGCCTGCGGCACCAGCTACTACAGCGGCTCCACCGCCAAGTACTGGCTCGAGAGCATCGCGAAGATCCCCACCAGCGTGGAGATCGCGAGCGAGTACCGCTACCGCGACAGCGTGCCGAACCCGAAGACGCTGGTGGTGACCATCACGCAGAGCGGCGAGACCGCCGACACGCTGGCCGCGCTGAAGCATGCGCGCTCGCTGGGCATGAAGCACACGCTGACCGTGTGCAACGTGGCGACGAGCGCGATGGTGCGCGAGTGCGAGTTCGCCTACATCACGCGCGCCGGCGCCGAGATCGGCGTGGCCTCGACCAAGGCCTTCACGACGCAGCTGGTCGGCCTGTTCCTGCTCACGCTGGCGCTGGCGCAGGTGCGCGGCCGCCTGAGCGACGCGCAGGAGGCCGAGCACCTGAAGGCGCTGCGCCACCTGCCGGTGGCGGTGCAGGCGGTGCTGGCGCTGGAGCCGCAGGTCGTGGCCTGGAGCGAGGCCTTCGCGCGCAAGGAGAACGCGCTCTTCCTCGGCCGCGGGCTGCACTACCCGATCGCGCTCGAGGGCGCGCTCAAGCTCAAGGAGATCAGCTACATCCACGCCGAGGCCTACCCGGCCGGCGAACTGAAGCACGGCCCGCTGGCGCTGGTGACCAGCGCGATGCCGGTGGTGACCGTGGCGCCGAACGACGCGCTGCTCGAGAAGCTGAAGAGCAACATGCAGGAGGTGCGCGCGCGCGGCGGCGAACTGTTCGTGTTCGCCGACGGCGACACCCGCATCGAGAACAGCGAGGGCGTGCACGTGATCCGCATGCCCGAGCACTACGGCGCGCTCTCGCCCATCCTGCACGTGGTGCCGCTGCAGCTGCTGGCCTACCACACCGCCTGCGCACGCGGCACCGATGTCGACAAGCCGCGCAATCTGGCGAAGAGCGTGACGGTGGAGTGAGCGCGGTGGGTGCTGTGGCCAGGTTGAAGTCATGGAGATCGAGCGCATCGAGATCCGCCTGATTCGGGCGCCCTTTGACATGGCTGCTTCGGTCAGGCTTCGGGTTGACGCGGAAGCCGTTCGTACGTCCAGTGGCAGATCAGCATGGCCGATGCATCGCCGGGAAATCAGTGGAGCACGGCGGCGCCGTGGGGGGCGTTGGCCGCCACTGTAGAGTCGGCGGTGTTCGATCTTCGAGCCGCCAACAAGTCCAGCATGCCAGGCACCGTCCTAGAAAAGCGGCACGCGGCCGCGGCGTTGAGCGTCGTCGTTCCACGCCCGCATCCGGTACTCCAGGTCGACATGGTTTGCCGCTTCGGAAAAATAGGCGGTCATCTCGTCGATCCACAAGTGCTGCCACCAGCGCTGCAAGGCCCGGAGCAGGCGCATCGCCGCGCGCCGTGGTGCCGCCGGCGGGGCGACGCCGTACTGCGGCACGGCAGCATGGGAGTTCAGGTTCACGTGCTTGGCTGATCTCTGTTGGTCAGACGCGAAATCGGTTGCGCTTCGCGATTCCGGGGATGCGGACATGGCCCGGGCGGGGTATGGGCGCGCTCCGGATGCATTCGCTGCAGCAGGTTGGACCGATGCAGCCAGGCTGAGGCCGTGTGCCCCCCGGATCTTGTGCGCCAGGTCCGAACGGCGGGGCTCCTGCGGCAAGCTCATCGCAGCAGCCTCATGTAGGCCACCATGTCCTGCTGATCCTGCTCGGTCAGCTCGATCGGCGAGATGGCCCGGAAGAAGCGCGCGTAGTGCCGCGCGACGTCGTCGAGTGTCGCGGCCGAGTTGTCGTGGAAGTACGGTGCGGTGCGCGCCGCGGCCCACAGCGACGGGATCTTGAACGCGTTGCGGCTCTGCGCGTCGCTGGCATCGCCCGTGATCAGGGCGCGCCCCGGGTCGGCACTGGCGAACTCGGTCACCGTGCCGTCGGCGTTCCTGAAGCGCCATTGCCGTACCGGGTTGCCGGCATCGTTGAACTCGGAGACCGCCACGCTCTGGAAGCGCCCGCCGCGCCGGAACGGCGGCGCCGGGATGAACTCGTTGGTCTCGTTGAGCATCGGGCCGCTGTGGCAGCCGGCGCATAAGCCGGTCTTCAGATCGCCGCTGGGCGCCGCATCGACGAAGAAGCGGCGGCCGCGCTTCTCGGCCGCGCTGCGCCCGATCGGCAACTGGGGCTTCGCGCCGGTGTAGGCGAACTTCAGCATCGCGAACGAGCTGAAGAACTGCGGCGTGTGCTGGAAGGCCGCGATCTGCTTGAGTTCGTCGAGGCGCGGCTCCGTCTTGGCTTGCGCATGGTCGGCGATCGCGCCGCGCGCCTGCGCCACGAGGTCGGTGTGGCGGCCGTCGAACATCAGCGTGTCGTCCAGCGCGGGCGTGTTCAACGTCGACGGGACGCCGCGGCGCAGCACCACGCTGCGTGCCTCCGGTTCGTCGACCAGGCTCACGTTGTCGGGCAGCGGGATGCGTACCAGCACGGTCGCGTCCTTGAGCATGCGGGTGGCGCCGTTGCCCTGGCCGTCGTCGCTGCCGTCGGCGAGGAACAGCGGGTCGCGCGGGTCGGCGGCGAAACGTTGCTGCGCATCCTGCGGCGACACGGTGCCGGTGTCGCGGCCGTGGCAGGTGAGGCAGGTGCGGCCGTTGCCGTCGAAGGTCTCGCGCTCGAACAGGCGCTTGCCCTTCAGTACGTCGAGCAGGCCGAACTCGGGCCGCCGACCCGCGACCAGCGCGGGCAGTCCTTGAGCGAGCAGCGCCTCCTGCTGCTTCATCTCGTGGGCACGCTGCGCCTGCGCGTCGTGGTCCTCAGGGTTCGCTGGATCGCCGAGGGCCGGCGCGGCGTCCAGGGGCGGCGTGGGGTCGTCGCCGCCACCGCCGCCGCAGCCGATCAAGGCCACGGTCGCAGCCAGCGCGCCCACGCGGGCAATCAAGACTGTCGGGGAGAACATCTGCAAGGCTCCTGCCAGAACGAACAAGGCGGTGGACTTTGCGCGTCGGCCGCCTGCGGGTCTTGAACGAATGCGACAGGCGTTCAGGCGCCACCCACATGTCGCAGGCGTTCAATACGACGCGCCGCCGATTCGGAAGACTGGCGCCGGAACCCACCCCGACCACCACCCATGAAAGCAGTCCTTCAACACATCCTCCGGCGCAAGCGCGACTACGCGAACCTGCCCTTCTTCGAGCACCTGCGCGATGACGCACTGCCTGCCGCGCAGCGGCTGTCGTTCTTCCCGTGCATGGCGCCGTTCATCCTCGGCTTCGGCGACCTGAACCGCCATGTGCTGCGCGTCGAGCCGACCGACGACCCGCATCAGGCGATGATCAATGCCCACACGTACGAGGACGACCATCACTGGCCCTGGTATCTGGAGGACTTCGCCAAGCTCGGACATGACCAGGAGGGTTGCCGGCCCACCGACACCATGCGGCGCCTGTGGAGCGATGCGAGCGCGCAGAGCCGGCTGCTCTCGCACCGTCTCGCGCACCTGATCTGGGGCGCCACGCCGGTCGTGCGGCTCGCGATCGTCGAGGCGATCGAGGAGACCGGAAACGTGCTGTTCGGGCTGACCTCGAGGCTCGCCGCGGCGGTGCAGCACGAGACGGGTGTGGAGCTTCGCTACTGCGGCGACTTCCACTTCCGGCTGGAGTCGGGTCATGCGATGAACAACGATCATGCGCAGCTGGCTCGCATCGACCTCGATGTCCCGACGCGCGCCGATGCGATCGAGCGCGTCGACCAGGTGTTCACCTGGTTCGCCGACTGGACGCACGAGTTGCTGCGCTACGCCCGCGAGTCGCAGGCGAGGAGCCCCGCGCTTGCGGGCAACGCGAGCCGAACCAGCGCACCCCGGGCGGATCGGCAGCCGCGGATCCTCCCGACCTCATGACAACCCACTCGAGGGTCGACCTCCATGCGCATTCTCTTCATCAGTGGCGCCCTGTTCGGCCACGTCAACCCCATGTTGCCGCTCGCACTTGCGGCCCGCACCGCCGGTCACGAGGTGATCTTCGCCACCGGGCCGGAGTTCGTGCCGTCGCTCGAACGTCGCGGGCTGTCCTGCTGGGCGGTCGGACTCACGCACGCGCAGGCCGGCGGGAGTCGGCAGGACTCGTGGCTCGCCTACTTCGAGGCGACGGCCGGCCGGCGTGCAGCCGACCTCCTGCCACGCGCGACCGCGTGGCACCCCGACGTCGTGATTCACGAGGAGACGGAGTTGGCGGGGCCCACCGTGGCCGCCGCGACGGGCGCGCGTCACGTGGTCCACGGCCTGGGCGGGATGCCGCCGAAGCGCATCTGGCCGGCGTTCGCCCAGGCCATCGAGCGGATCGGCGAACGCTGGGGGCATCCCGAGGTGGCGGGCACCTTGTCCGATGCCACCTACCTCCACCTGTGCCCGCCCGCGCTGGAGCGGCGGGGCGAGGCTCCGATCTGGCGGCGCGTGCAGCCGCTGCGGCCGGGCCCGGGATTGTCGATCCCTGGTGATCGCCTGCCCGAGAGCCTCGACACGCTGCCGGCCCGGCTGACCATCCACTTGACGCTCGGTACCGTCTACAACGGCAATGTCGACGTGCTGCGGCGGGCCATCGAGGGCCTGCGGGAGCTGAAAGCCAACATCATCGTGACCGTCGGGCAGGATGCCGACCCGGCGGTGCTCGGCCTTCAGCCTGCGCACGTGCGCGTCGAGCGGTATGTGCCGCACGCGCTGCTGCTGCCTCGTTGCGGCCTGGTCGTGTCGCAAGGCGGGTCCGGCACGCTGCTCGGTGCACTCTGCCACGGCCTGACCCACCTGATGCTGCCCCAGGGCGCCGATCAGTTCCTGAACGCCGAGGCCGCGGTCGCGAGCGGAGCCGCGCTGGCGCTGACAGGCGAGGACGTCACGGCCGAAGCGATCCGGGACAGCGTGCGCCGGCTGCTCGACGAGCCCGGCTTTGCAGTCGCCGCGAGGCGCGTGCAGGCGGAGATCGCAGCGATGCCGTCGGCGGCGCAGGTGCTGGAGCAGATCGTCGATCGTCGATGATCACGTCCTGGAAGCCGGCGATTCGCGGAGGTTGATGAGGGCTCGGTCTCACGCCCGCGTCGGGCCGCCGGCCCCGGATCAGGCGGACTCCCAGACGATGGCAGCCGTGCTTTCGGACCACTTCCGGAGCTGTTGCCGGTAGAGCTCCTCCAACCGATGGCGCCTGATCTTCAAGGTCGGCGTCAGCAGGCCGCTCTCCACCGTCCACGGCGTGCTCACCACGATGAGCTGGTCCAGGCGTTCGTGCGGATCCAGTGGCGCGTTCAGCGCGGCGAGGTGTTCGTGCAGCGACGCCGTGATCCGCCGCCTGATCGCCGGATCGTTGGCCGCGGCCCATGCGGCATCGTCCAGGCGCACCAGACCGACAGGCTGCGGCAGGTCGGCGCCGACCACCACGCATGCATCGATGCCGGCATGCATCACGAGCCGGTTCTCGATGGGCGCCGGCGCCACGTACTTGCCCTTGCTGGTCTTGAACAGCTCCTTGACGCGTCCGACGATCTGGAGTGCGCCGTCGTCTGCGTCAATCACGCCCTTGTCGCCGGTGCGCAGCCAGCCGTCGGCCGTGAACGACTCGCGCGTCAGCTCCGGGGCCTTGAAGTAGCCCTTCATGAGCGCGCCGCTGCGCACCTGGATCTCGCCGCTGTCCGGATCGAGCCGGGATTGGACGCCTTCAAAAGGCCAGCCCACGGTGCCGATCCTCTGGCGCAGCGGCAGGGTCGAATGCGACAGGGCACCGTTCTCCGTCATGCCGTAGACGTCCGCAATGGGCAGGCGCAGGTCCGTGTACCAGCGCAGGAGCTCGGGGGGCATGGGCGCAGCACCGCCGATCGCGAACTTGCAGGCGTCCAGGCCCAGGGTCTTCAGGATCTTCCTTCGAACGAGCACCCGGATGCCCGGGATGCTCAGAAGAACCTTCAGCTTGCGGCGTGGAATCCTCTCCAGGATGTTCTGCTGGAACTTCAGCCACAGACGCGGCACGGAGAAGAACACCGTCGGCCGAGCACGCTGCAGGTCCGCGACGAACGTGTCCAGCGATTCCGCGAAGTACACCTGCGCGCCCGTGGCCAATTGGCCATGCTCCACCATCGTTCGCTCCGCCACATGGGCCAGCGGCAGGTAGCTCAGCATGCGGCCATCGTGCTCAAGCGGCACGCGGCGGATGCCGCACTGGGCCGCCCACGCCAAGGTTCCGAAAGTGTGCATGGCGCCCTTGGAGACGCCGGTCGTGCCCGAGGTGTAGACGATGGTCGCCAAGTCGTCGGCGGGCCTGATCGGGTTGCCCTGCAACGCGGGGGTCGTCGCGACGATGAAGTCCCAAGGCAGATGGGGGTTCGGTGGGGCCAGCGGCAGGCTGATGCCTGCCATGCCGGCCGGGATGCCGGACTTCAGGGTGTCCTCATCGTCGAGTTTGCCGATGAAGACCAGCCTCGCCTCGCTGTGGCCGAGGATCTGCTGCACCGTCTGGGGCGCGAGCGTCGGGTAGATGGGCACCGAAACGTGCCCTGCCATCCAGATGGCGTAGTCGGCGAGCAGCCAGTGAGCGCAGTTCTTCGACAGGATCGCGATCTTGCTGCCCGCAGGCAGGCCCATGCGGCGCAAGTGCTCGGCCGCGCGGCGGCTCTGATCGAGTGCGTCGCGCCAGGTGATCTCGCGCACCTCCCCGCCGTGGGAAGCTCCCATCGGCTGGATGAAGGCCACCCTGTCGGATTCGCTGCGCTCGAAGTGATAGAGCCGTTGCAGTGCCAGGCAGTCGTCGGCGACCGGCACGTCGTGCTTCATGAGCCTGGGAGCTTGCGCGTGATCAGAGACGGGTGAACGGCGACAAATGGGCTGCCGCTGCGTGGTGAAAGGAGTGTCGAGAAGGTGGGGCGGCATGGGTGTTTGAATCAGAGAGCGCATCAGGCCGACTCTGACCACACGCGGCGCGCGGGTCTTGTCGATTTGCGGCATCGGCCGGCCGCGATCGCTGCGCGCCGGCGAGGTGTCTCGATCCAAGGTGGCGCGTGTCGGGATGTCGCAGATCTACAAGATCGACGTGCTCCGATGACGCAGGATGAGCGGTTTCAGCGCCTGCGATGCAGTGGAGTCCGCGACATGCTCTCTCACCGATTGATTCGAACCGCCGTGGCCTTCTTCGTCCTGGGCGTCGGCCTGGGCATCTACATGGGAGCCAACCAGGACTTCCGGCTGATGCACGTTCATGCCCACCTCAATCTGCTCGGGTGGGTCGCGCTCGCCCTGATCGGATTGCTGTACGCGACACACCCGCACCTGCAGGAAGGCTGGCTGCCGCGGGCGCACTACTGGCTTCACACGGTCGGACTGGTCGCCTTCATGGGCGGCTTCGCCTGGAGCCGGGTGAGCGGAACCTTCCTGTTGCTGCCGGTAGCCCTCGGCTCCTCGATGGTGGCGCTCGGCGTGCTGCTGTTCGCCGTGAACGTGTTCCGGCGTCTCACGCAGCGGACGTCGGTCGATTAGCGTCGATCGTCGTCTCGGTGTTCCTGGCCGCCGGCCGGGCCCGGCAGGACATGCGCCTGCACGAACGCTGCATCACTGCGCGGCGGCCGGCCGACCGACCTGCTCGAGCAACGCGACCAGCCATGCCACTCCGGCGTCCATCAGGGCGACTTCGGGCAACACCAGGTTGATCGTGGACCGCCCGAGTGGCATCAGCGGCTCCACCGCCACCAGGCCGAAGCGGGCGGCATGCGCAGCGGCGAAGTGCCTCGGCACGGCACAGATCAAATCGGTCTCGGCGGCCACGGCCAGCGCGAACATGAAATTCGGAACGGTCAACGCGACACGTCGCACTCGCCCTTGCCGTGCCAGTGCCTCGTCTACGAAGCCACGGGGATCACCCCCGAGCGAGACGACCAGATGTTGCGCCTCGCAATAGCGGTCCCAGCTGGGCTCGCTCGCGTACGGATGACCGGCGCGCATCGCCAGCACGAAGTCCTCCACGTAGAGAGACCGTCTCGTGAAGCGCAGAGGGATGTCATCGGTGGGCACGACCGCGAGGTCCATCACGCGCCCGTCGAGGTCCGCCCAGGCGGAACGCCAGGCGCGCTCGGGCGCCGATTCGCCGGGGACCGGCAGCAGCTGCCGCACGCCGATGTCGATGCCTGCCGCCGACCGGCGCAGCGCGGCGAGCAGGGGCGGCAGGAAGACGGCCGACGCGCCATCGGGCGCACCGATCGTGAAACGGCGTGTCGATCGTGCAGGGTCGAACGGCTCGACGGTGGCGATCACCGCGCGTACGCGGGCCAACACCTCGGCGAGCGGTCCGGCCAGTTGTACGGCGCGCGCGGTCGGCACCACACCCTTGGGCGCCTTCAGGAACAACGGATCGTTGAGCAGGCGACGCAGCCGGCCGACCCCGTGGCTCACGGCCGATGCGGTCACGTGCAGCCGTTCGGCGGCGCGCCCGATGTGACGCTCCTCGTACACCGTTTCGAACAGCACCAGCAGGTTCAGATCGGCTCTGGAGAGATCAATCTCATTCAGCATGTCAATGAAATCATATCTCTTGATTCACTGCGGCGACGCGACGATCCTTGCAATACCGAGGCCCCGGCCTCCTGCGAAGACATCCTGAAGGAGCACCCCACATGCCCCCCACACGCCGTTCGATCCTGGGCGCCGCCGGACCGGCCCTCGCCTCCGCCGCCGGGTGGGCCGTACCGCCCGCGCTCGCGGCCGATCCTCCCGACAGCGGCGCCTCCGATGGCGTCGTCGCCGAACTGGTCTCGCTCGCCTCGCAGGCGCATGTGGCGCTGATGAAGGGCGACGTGAAGGGCTACCGCAGCCAGATCCGGCCCGGCGCCGACTTCACGCTGATGGCGCCGTTCGGCGGCCCGCCGACGCGCCCTGTCGACCTGTCGGACGAGCGTTGGGAGTCCATTTCACGCTTCTTCAGGAACGGCAGGGATTCATCGCTCGAACTGATCCAGGCCTATCGTTCGGCCGACCTCGTGGTGCTCGCCGCGATCGAACGCACGCATGCCGAAGTGGGCGGGCTGCCGGGGCAACCCTGGTCCCTGCGTGTCACGCTGGTCTTCCGCCGCGAGGGCGAGCAATGGCTGCTCGCGCACCGCCATGCCGACCCGCTGGCCGAAGGAATCAGCCTGCAACAGGCCGCCGCGCTGGCCCAGGGACGGTCGGCGTCATAGCCGCAGGAGCACCTGAATGCCTTGTGCGTTCGAGGTCGCGGGCTCGCGTGCGCGAGTTGCCGACCCATGTCATCCGGGGAGCGACACGATGGGCGAGGGCAGCCTCTTGCCGACGTCGAACGGCATTCACACGCACCTGCTCCCCGTCGAAGGCGCGCTGCGCGAGCACGTGCGCGCACTCGTCGCCGTCGAGGTCGAGCGGGGCGGGCCGATCCCGCTGGCCATCGCGCCGCACGACTCGGTGATGCTCAGCGTGCAGTTCGGCCGCGGTGCCGACTGCATCGAGAACAAGTCGGAGCATGGCCAGAACACGCATGTCACGGGCATCCGCCGTTGGACCGGCTCGTTCGCCGGCGCGGGCGACTGCGTGTCGCTGTTCGCGGCGCTGACCCCGCTGGGAGCCATGCACCTGCTGGACAGCCAGCCGCTGGAGACCGTGCCGCGCATCCGCGCCCGCATGGCCGACCTGCTCGATCGTCGGCTGACGCGCGAACTCGAATCCGAGGTCGCGCTCGCCGACGGACTCGACGCGAAGCTGCGCGCGTTGGCGAAGTGGCTCGAGGAGCGGGCCTGCCTGCAGCGGTGCCAGGCGCCGGCGGCGCTGCGCGCGGGACGGGCTGCGATGCAGCTGTGTGCCGAACCGAACGTGCCGATCGAGGCGCTGGCGCAGCGCCAGCACGTCGGCCGCCGACAGCTCGAGCGCGACTTCGCACGCTACGTCGGCACGTCACCGCGCCACCTCGCGCAGGTCGCACGGCTGCAAGGGGTTGCGCGCAAGGGGCAGCGCGGAGCGGCGCTGGCGGACATCGCGGCCGATCTCGGCTACGCCGACCAGGCGCACATGTCGCGCACGGTTCGCCAGATGACCGGGTTGACGCCGCTCCAATTCGTGCGGACCCAGCGCACACCGATCGCCGCGGCCTTTCGCGCGGCCACCGGTGGCGGTGCGGTGTACCTGTAGGTCGCCTGCGCAGTGCGCCGGCGCCAGGCCATGTCGGCGACCCTGTCGCCGCACGCGTGGCTGCATCCGGTGCAGGTGCCGGGCAACCGAGCGGCTGTAGACCTCGATGAAGCGATCGAGATCGTCGGTAACGATCGCGACGTGCCCGAGTGCGCTGACAAGCGGCCTGGTGCGGCTCCTAGAACGAAACGCACGACGCGTCGTCGCTGCGCAGCACCGACTGCTGCTGGAACGCGCGCTTGTAGTCGGTGCGGATCTGCTCGATCTTGCTGTCGGCGTCGCGATCGCTTCGCGGGTACAGCAGGATCAGGAGTTTCGAGCCTTCGACGATGGTCGTGCCGCTGGCATCGCGGAACTGGCCGACGCCGCTGAGCAGCGTCAGTCCGTCCGGGAAGCGCGGCGTGACGTAGGCATCGAGGAAGCCCTTGAAGTCCTGCTCCGTAACGACCCCGCCCGGCCGCGAGAGGCCGAAGAACAGCTCGGTGCGGACGAAGGCCTCGGCATCGGACAGGCCGCGGCAATGCAGGCGCTCGTGCCCGTTGGCGACAGGTGCGGCGATACGCGCCTGCAAGTCGGGCTCGACGTGTTGCGCGCGGGCCGCCGGCGCGGCGGTGATCGCGAGCCCCAGCAACGCCGCGGTGATCGCTGCGCGCCTCATGGCTGGCTCCCGACGTCGGCCGCGACGGCCGTCAACACGCTGTGCAGTTCCTGCACCGAGCGCTTGGGGCGCACGCCCGGTGGCAGGTTCGGCGCGATGTGCCGGGCGAAGAAGCGGTTCGCCTCGGCCTGCGAGTGCCAGACCTCGAAACTGCGCCAGCCCCCGCCGCCGGCTACCGGATGCGCCGCGTGGAAGACGAAGCCCGGCGCGCGGCGGATCGCGTTGCCCAGAACGGCCAGCATGCCGTCGTAACCCTGTTCCGTTTGGCCGCGGACTTCCGCGGTGATCAAGACTGCCATTTGACTCTCCTGCGGTGGACCGCCGCAGCAAGCCCGTGCGGCGGGAACGCGCACTGTCGTCGTGTGCGTGGTGCGGGTCTTGAAGCTTTGCGACAGCCTGCTCATGTCGCGCCTGTTCAAGACGCCGCTTGCGTGTTCCTCGACGATCGGCCCGCGCACCGTCGTGAGAGCGCGGCCGCGTTCTGATTCGCGCACCTTTTCAACAGGAGTCCATTGCAGTGAACACCAGGTCTTGGTTTGTCGCCGCGGCGTTGATCGCTTCTCTCGGCGCACCGTCCGCGGCACATTCGCGTGAGGTGCGCGTGCACGCTTTCGCTTGCCAGACATTCGGCGGCCGGGCCATCGATCTCGGCTTCGCGCTGCAGAACGACTCGAGCACCGAAACGATGAGCGTGGTGTGCGCAATCCCGGACAACAGCACCTTCCCCAAGGCATCGATCAGGACGCTGAACGTGCACGGCTTCGACAACGGCGCGAGCGTCGGTGACGTGATTCCAGGCGTGCGTGCGCAGCTTTGCACTTCCGTCTGGCACACGACCGGTGGAGGCTGTACGAGCTTCCGGTACGCCGGTGGTCTGGTGGGCGACTACGGCCTGGGCCTGTTGCCGCTGCCCGCGTCGTCCGCCCATCGTGGCTGGACGTCGACGAACCTGGGTGACTTTGGCTATCTGCGCGTGCTGCTGCCGCCGAAGGCGGCCACTGGTCGCGCCACCTTCCGCGGCTACTTCATTTCCGATCAGCCGCCGTTCTGAGTGCCCCGGGGCTCGACCCAGCCCGGCCAAGGGCGCGAACGCTGGCAGCGAGCCAGTCGCCCCTTCTATGATTGCCTCTTGCTTGGCACGACGAGTCAATCCATCCGTTGGCCTGACCCGTCGAACTGTCGAGGACGGCCAAGGCCCGACTCCCGAAAGCCCTGATTCGAGCGCTCGACGAGGACTCCGTGACCATGGTTACTCTCCATACAAGGCGCATGCGGTTGGAGCCCTTCGCAGAGAGGCATCTCGATGGCCTGTACGCGATGAACCAGAAGCCGGAAGTCATGCGCTACATCAGCGGCGCGCCCGAAAGCCGTGAGCAGACCGCGGCCGCGATCGCACGCGTTCAGCGTGCCTGGGCAGCCCTTGGGACGAGTTGGTGGTCCTTCATCGACACACAGAGCGGCCGCATAGCGGGTGCTGGCTGCATCCAGCACTCCCGCAAGGAGGCCGACCTCCCTTCTGACCTCGAGGCCCTGCGGAGCAACCCGCTCGAGATCGGCTGGCGCCTGCACCCTGACTACTGGCGCCGGGGCCTGGCAACCGAAGCCGCGTTGTGCATGGCTTCCTTTGCGTTCGACACCCTCGCGGCGCCGGAGCTCATCGCAGTGCGCCACCCTGAAAACGCCGCCTCTGCAGGTGTGATGGATCGCCTGCGCATGCGATATCGAGGCATTGAGAGATGGTACGGAACCGACCTGGCCACCCATGTGATCACGCGGGAGGAGTGGCCTCCGGCGTGAGTGTCAGGCATGGCGCGCGAGCATGGTCCGCATGCCAACAAGCGCGCCGGGGCGCAACATGTCGCGTTCGTGCAAGACCCGCCCCGGAGCGCGCACGAGACTGGGGAACCGACGCCACGAGTTCCCCTCGACATGCCATCGCCATCATCTACACCGCTCATCGACTCCCTCAATCACGCCGCCATCCTGACGCTCGATCTGGGCCGCTTCCTCGACTTCTATTGCGGCGTGCTCGGGCTCGAGCATGTGTTCAGCGAGGAGACGCCGAGCCTGCGCCATGCCATCGTGCGTTGCGGTTCCCTGTCGTGGCTGCATCCTGTCGAAGTGGCTGCGCCAGCCCGCGTCCCGGCCGCCGAGCGAGCCTTGGAGCGCGGTCGTCTCGATCACATCGCCCTGACGGTTGCGACGGCGCAGGCCTTTGCAGACCTGCGCCGCCGACTGATGGCGTGCGGCGCCAGCGACGGACGCATCGACGATCTCGGTGCCTTCCAGACGATGTCGTTCTCTGATCCTGACGGGATGCGCGTCGAGCTGACGCTCGTTGTCGACCCGTCGCTGCGCCATGTGCACGCGCCGACTCCGCACGTTCCTTCGCTTGCATCGGTCGTGTCCATAGAGCGCCTGTCCGATCGAGAACGCTGGCCGGTGATCGACTCGCTGCTGCGCGAGTACGTGCCGTGGGCGGTGGAACGTCTGGAGGCGGAACACGGCATCCGCTTCGACGACGTCGATGCCGAGATGGAAAGGCATCATGCGTCCTTCGCGGCCGACGCGGATGCGATGCTCGCGGGCCGCGGACGTCTGCTGCTGGCGCATCTGCATGCCCGCCCTGCCGGGCTGGTGGCGCTGAAGCCGGTTGACGATGACGTGGCGGAGGTCAAGCGGCTGTTCGTGCGCCAGTCCGCGCGCGGGCACTCGATCGGCAGGGCTCTGCTGTATCGCCTGATCGCGGCAGCGCGCGCCGAGGGGTTCCGGACGCTTCGACTCGAGACGACGACGTTCATGCGCGAAGCCCGTGCGATCTACGCAGCGTTCGGATTCCGCGACGTGCCCGCGTTCGCCCAGGCGCGGGCGGCAATGCCGGGGCTGACGGACGTGGTGCGCTTCATGGAACTGCCGCTTCGCCACTGAAGTGTCGATGCGCCGGGCGGGACGTTTGTCCCGCCGGGCAGTACCTTCCTTCCTCGCCCGGACGGTCGGCGGGACACCGGTCCCTTGTGAACTCCGCGCAGGCGGAAACAATGCGGGCCGTGGAGCCGCCCCCGTGCGGATCGCAGCCCGCAAGGACATGGCCATGGATGGACTGAGCGACACAGGCACCAAGGTCCGGGCGCTGCCCGTCAGTGGCGCCCTGCGACCCTACGTCCGTGCGCTGATGGCCACCGAGATTGCCTGCTCCGGTCCGCTGCCGATGGCCGTGGCACCACACGAGTCCATCATGCTCAGCGTGAACCTCGGCCGCGCGGCCGCCAGCATCGAGCAGAAGGGCGCGCATGGACACAACACCAGTCTGACCGGCATCCGCGAATGGACCGGGGCCTTCAACGGGGCAGGCAACTGCGTCACGCTGTTCGCGCTGCTCACGCCGCTCGGCGTGGTGCAACTGCTCGACAGCCAGCCGCTGGACCGTGTGCCGCGCATCCGCGCGCCGGTGGCCGGCCTGCTCGACCAGCGTGTGACGCGCAGACTCGAGTCCGGCATCGCGCTCGCGCCGACACTCGAAGCTCGGCTGCTGACCTTCGCATCCTGGCTGGAGGAACGGGCCACCGCCGCGCGGAAGTTGGACCGCACCGCGTTGCGCGCCGGCCGGGCGGCGATGCGCTTGTGCCAGCAGCCGAGGCTGCCGATCGAGACCTTGGCCGACGAGCAGGCTGTCTCCCGCCGCCAGCTCGAACGCGACTTTGGCCGCTGGATCGGCACCTCGCCCCGCCACCTGGCGCAGGTGGCGCGGTTGCAGGCGGTGTCGCGCCGCGCCCAGGCGCACGGCGCGTCGCTGGCTGACATCGCCGCCGACGTCGGCTTCGCCGACCAGTCGCACATGTCGCGTGTCGTGCGCCAACTCACCGGCCTGACGCCGCAGCGATTCGTGCGGGCGCGCCAATCGCCTCTGGCGCAGACATTTCGCCAGGCGACCGGCGGCGGTACGGTCTATCTCTGAGAGCCGTTCGGCTGGTGCGCGCTCCCGCCGAACGGCGCTACGCCGAGCTTGGCGTACCGGGCGCTGGTCTGATGGCGCACTGTCTTCTCGCTCGACGACAGGGTCGCTGCGATCTGCGCATCATCACGTCCCTGTGCCAGCAGGTGGAGCAGTTCCCGTTGGCGCGCCGTCAGCCCGGTTCGGCCAACCTGGCCATCGTTCCGCGTCGTCACGCGGTTGTTGCGTATCACTGCGCACCAGGCAGCCACGCGCGTAGCCGCATCGGGTGCTCGCGCCGAGCGACGACCAGTTCGGACTCGGCATTCTTTCGAAGTACCCGATCGCGTCTGCCGAAGTTTCACGGCATTCTCCTCGGCGACATGAACGACACCCCCTGGTCGACGGGCCTGCGAGCAACGGCGCCACTCCAACGTGCCAACGGGCTCCAGCCTACCTGGCCGAATGCTTGGGGGTGGCTTTCGATACTCCCGCTCGACCACGTCCTCGTCACGCCGAGTATCAAGCTGGAGGACTCCTCGCTCGGGCCAGACCTGGGCAGCGACCATCGACCCGTTCGCGTTCGCCTCAGCCTTTAGCGGGGGTTTTCCAACGGCCGCTCCTGACCGGGACTACCGACGACGAACGTCAGCTCCGGAGCATCCCCAAAATGGTTGACGGGTTCCGGGCGGCGAACCCGCCGGCCTGGCCGTCAAGGCGCGACCCGCTCCTGTCGTTCAGCCGGTGACGCTTCGTCCCAAGAACCAGACGTTCACGACAAGTTGGGCAGCGCAAACCTCCTCCAGGCTGCGGCAGGCACATGCGAATAGTCACTGATTGAACGAAGCTGAGCCCGAGGTTCGTCAGGCTGCCTTCGGGCGTGTCTGACTTCGCAGTGCCTCGACGGCGACGTTGATGGCCTCGACATCCGGCGCCTGCTTGCCCCACTCCTTCCAGAAGTCCCGCGTCGCGCTATCGGGGGTGATGACCGGCTTGTCAAGGCGAATCCTAGAAGGGAGAAGAACGGCGTCACCGAGCATCAAGGCCTCGCCAGTATCCAGCAGTGGGAGGATGCTGGTAAGGCCAGCCAAGGAATCCGGCATGAGGCGTTTGATCACAGCCTGGTCCGTGTCGTTTGTCAGTCGGAGTGAAAGGAAGTTGTTGCACTGGCTCAGGATGGTCTTGCTGACATCCGATGCCTTTTGATTTCGTCCAGCGTCATGAGCAGAGCGCTACACCTTGATCATGCTCATGATCCTAACGTCCAAAGGACTGTTCAGGCACGCCAATAGCGGTCGCTCCGTGTCGACCGCTTGTGGCCGGGTCCCGGTGGCCGCGAGTGACTGCTTCGTGGATGCAGAACGATTGAGGCCGAGGCCAGGCCGTCACGCAGCGTTGGAGCGCCGCGTAGGGCAGCTGAGGGTCGATCCCGAGTGACTGCTTGATGTCGCTTGGCGTGAGTTGGGTCCTCGTGCACGAGTGACCGAGAATGCTGCAACGGACCACCGTCGTCGTAGACGGTTACCCAGTCGTCCTAAGTCAGCAGCTGAGGGGCTGCTGGTCTCGCAAATCCGCCACCAGCATCCCTCAAGTCAATGCGGACCTAACAGCCAAGCACTGACTTCGACCGCGGTCAGAGGTCTTGGAACGTTTCCGAAACCATTGTTGGTCTAGGCCAGGTTGCCCCGTGCGCAGGATCGCTTTGCCCCAAGGTGCGGTTGAAAGGCCCTGCACAGGGGCGTTTGACTCTGAGGCGGAGATCGGTGTTCAGACGTTTCGGACCGAGCAATCTCGTGGATCAAGACCTGTCGCTGGACCGGCGGGAGACTGATTGCGAGACGCTCCGAGTGGGCCTGCGCTGACTCGCCGAAGACCCGATCACCTGCATCCACCAGTTCGTACAGGAGTTCACGTTGAGGAGATGTTCGCGTTCGATCCATCCATAGATGAACCAGGCGAGCTGATAGCACCTGTGCGGCTCCATCGGGGCCAGGGCGACCCACGGCATTCCAGTCGTGATCATGATGTTCTCCGCGGCATGAAGCGTGCCGTGTTGTGGATCCAATGGCCGTGGTTCGACGCACCGGCATGCGCTGCCTCGCTCTGGGCGCGGGCTGCGTTGTCCGGGTGGGCCTCCGGGTCGAGTCGAGGCATGACGGTCGTCGCAGCGTGGAGCGGAGAACTGTCCCGAGGCCGCGGCACGATGAGCATGTCGCAGGCCGACTCGGCCAGCACGCCGCTGCTGACGCTGCCGAGAAGGAAGCCACCCACCGTCGAGCGACCCTGCTTCCCGGCCACGATGAGGTCGGCTCCCAGCTGCCGAGCGTGACGCACGGTTGATTCCACAGCCGACCCGTACGCCAGCGCAAAGTCCATGGGCGAGCAGTCCAAGCCAAGGCCAGCGACCTGGCGACGCATGCGTGCGTTGGTTCCTGCTTCCTCCAACAGGCGTGTTTCCCTGATGATGCGCTCCGGCACATCGGCGTCGCGCAGCACGGCGTCGCGCCGGGAGTTGATGGCGTGAAAGACCTGCATCCTGGCCTCTTGCCGCATGTGCGCAGCGACTCGGATAGCCGCATCCGACGACGCCGTGAAGTCGATCGGCACCAACAGCTGCCGGTACGACTGTTCGACGGGCCTGCGGACGACGAGCACGGGACGTCGGCACGTCCTCAGCAGGCGTTCGGTCGTTCTGCCGACCAGCAAGCGGCCAAGGCGGCTGCGGCCGCACCGACCCATCACGACCAGGTCCGCGCGTTCCGATACGCGCAGCAGAGTCTCGAGTGGGTCGCCGACCAGGACTTCGATCGTGGGAACAACGTCGTAGGCGGCGGTGATCTCGACCGCCACACGCTGCAATGCGCCACGGGCTTGCGCCGTTCTCAGGTCGAGATCGAGAGTGGGTGAATACCAGTCGCGCAGCAGCCTGCAGCCAGCCGCTTTGACAACGTGCAGGATGTGCAGGCGTGTGCCGTGCTCGTGTGCCAGCAGCGCGGCGCGGCGCACCGCGTTGTTCCCGTCGACCGAGAAGTCGGTCGCCACCAGAAGGGATTCGAACGATGTCACTTGTGTGGTCCTCTTGAGAACGCGAGTTCCGAGAGGCGTCAGACGAGCGCGTGCCCGCGGTGCGATGTGCATCGCTCCGAGGGTGTAATGCAGGCCCGTTGACGCCGCCCGCGTGATGTGCAGCTCGGTGGCTGCACGTGGGGGCTACATCGCGTAGTCGCCGCTCGACTCGGGCTGGAAGAGGATGGCCAGCACTTCCGCCGCCTTCTCGTCGCCGGACGGGGTGCGCCAGCGCGCAAGGCTTCCAACCTGCAGCCCGAGCACGGCGCTGCCGACCGGTGACAGGACCGATACGAAACCCGCCGCGGGCTCGGCATCCGCGGGATAGCACAGCGTCAGCGTATTGCGCTCGCCGGTCTGGCTGTCCTGCAGAAGGATCTGCGAGTACATCGTCACGACGTCGGGCGCCACCTCACGGGAGGGCACGACGGCAGAGGCGTCGAGCACGTCCTCGATGGCCCGCAAGTGTGCGGCGGAGCCGTCCCCCTGCGCGTCTCGACGCAGCAGGTTCAGGAGGCGGACATGGTCCAGTTCAGTGAGCGTACGCTCGAGTGTCACGACTTCCACGAGGCATTCCTTCAGAGCAAGACTGGGTGCCTCCGGGTCGGAGACACGCATCTACGCGCGAGCCAGGAGCCCGGCGATCTGAGGTTTGCGCAAATGGAGTGGAAGTGATCGCCGGGCCTAGGGATGTGCGGCCGGCTGACAGGTGTGAGTCCCCATCCTGGCACGCGGCTGCGCAGTGCATGGCGACACAGCAGCACGACATGCCGCCTCGCTGAATGCACCGCCGAACGCGGGTTTGGAATCGATGGAACTCATGCGGGCAGTCTATCGCCGCTGCCCTGTCGGAGCAATTCTGGCAGGGGAAGTCGCACTGGGACGTAGGCGTATTGCATTGGCAAGTCGCGGTGCTCCATCGACCCGTCGACCGTGCCGCGAGAACCGTCCATCGAAGCGGCTCCGTGGCCCGGCAGCTCGCGGCGATGAAGAGCGCCATGACTCGCCTGGCGCGTGCGGCGGCCTGGCTGCTTTGCGTGGCGGCCGCCCAGCCATGCCGCATGGCCGGCGCACTGGACCGATTTGAGCCCGGGGAGGACGAGCGCGGCTGCGCGCGCGCCCTCGTAGCGACTTGCGGCAAACTGGACCGAGGATGCGGTACCTGCATGCGACATCATCTCGACAGCGACGACTGGTTTCATCCGGCGTGCCACCGCCGCCGATGTCGAGCGGCGGGTGCCTCTTTTCGAAGACTGTCGCCGGCTCTATGGCCAGGACAGGGACACCGACCTCGCGTGCGAGTTCCTTGCCGCGCGCCGGGCCGGCTCCGAGTGCCATGTCCTCCTTGCGACTGGCCGGGCAGACCGGCATGCGCAGCCACTCGGCTTCGCGCAGCTCTGCCCGGTGTATTCCTCGGTCCACTGTCAGCGCACGTTGGTGCTGCATGAAATCCACCCGCACGCGATCGAAAGCAGGACGGCCATGAATCCGGCGAGCGGTTTTGCCCGGCGCTTCCTGCCGGTTTGGAGCATCGGCCTGCTGGGTGTCGCGTCGCTGTTGATGCAGGAACCCCCGACTGCGCTGTTCGAGCGCGTTCCATCGTTGCGCGAGTTGCCGGCCCCGGTGGTGCGGCTGATGCTGCTGTTGAACCCCTTGATCCTGGTCACCGTCATGGCCGCCGTCGGCGCCGCCGCCGCAAAGCGCGCCGGTCTTCGCAGCGTGCTGGCAGGCAGCACCGGTGCACGCCTGGACGCGCCTGTCGCAGCCGTCGTCGGGCTGGTCCTCGCCCTGATCCTGATGGTGATCGACGCGGCAGTCGCGGAACGACTCGGCCCCGGCTGGTCACAGGCTCGCTCTCAGGCCGACTCGTCGCCGTGGCTGCCGACGATGCTTCTGGGCGTGCTCTACGGCGGTCTGGCCGAAGAGGTGATCATGCGCTGGGGGGTGATGAGCCTTGTCGTCTGGTGCGTGTTGCGCCTGCAAGGGCTCGCAGCCGACAGTGGCCGACAGCCGTCGATCGTCTCGGCCTGGGTCGGCATCGTCGTCGCAGCCGCCATCTTCGCCATCGGCCATCTCCCGGCCCTGGCGCAGAGCGTGGCGTTGAGCGGGCCGATCGTTGCAAGAACCGTGGGCCTGAACCTCTTGGCCGGCCTGGCCTATGGTTGGCTATTCTGGCGCCGAAGCCTCGAGAGCGCGATGTTGGCCCACGCCACCACCCACATCGGGTTCGCGCTTGGACGCTGGCTCGCTTGAGGTATCGAGACGACGCCATGAACCACATCGAAGCCAGCGTCGCGCCACCGCGCACCGACTTCATCGACCGGCTGCGTGTCGTGCTGACGGTGCTGGTCATCGTGCATCACACGGCCATCACCTACGGCGCGAGCGGCGGGTGGTTCTATCGCGAAGTCGCCGATGGCGGTGCACCGAGCAGCCTCCTGCTCACGCTGCTGACTGCAGTGAACCAGGCCTTCTTCATGGGCATGTTCTTCCTGATCGCCGGCTACTTCACGCCGGCCTCGTGGCGCAAGAAGGGGACGGCCCGCTACATCGGCGAACGGCTCCTCCGCCTGGGTGTTCCGTTGCTGGTGTTCGGCTTCGTGCTCGGCCCCCTGAGCGTGGCGCTCGCCGGAGTGCCGGCCGGCAAGCCCGTGCTCGAACGCTGGACGGAGATGATCGCCCGGGGCAGCTTCGTCATCGGGCCGCTGTGGTTCGCGCTGGCGCTGCTGCTGTTTGCGCTGGCTTGGGTGGCCTGGTCGAAGGCGCGAGGTGCTCGTGCCGCAGCGCCCGTCGTGTCCGACGACGGAGTGCCGTCGTGGCGGGCCTGGCTGCTTGGCGCACTGGGCGTCGGCGCCGCAGCGTTACTGATCCGACAAGCGGTGCCGGTCGGCGAGTCGGTACTTGGCCTCCAGCTCGGCTACTTCGCCTCCTACGTGTTTCTCTTCGCCGTGGGTTGCCGCGCTGCGGCGGGCCGGTGGCTCGAACGCGTGACTGCCGAGCAGGCGAAGGGTTGGGGCGTCGTGTCGCTGCTCACCGTGCCATGGCTTTTCGTCGCCGCCGCGTTGGCCGGCGCACTCGAAGGCAAGCCGGTGAACTTCAGCGGTGGCCTGTCGCTGCCGGCAATCGTGTACGCCTTCTGGGAGCCGCTGGTCGCCTGGGGGGTCATTGCCGGGCTGCTGTACGTGTTCCGCACACACTTCAACCGTGCGAGCGAGCAATGGAGTCGCTGGAGCAACAGCGCCTACGGCGCCTTCATCGTGCATGCGCCCGTCCTGGTGGGCCTGTCGGTGCTCGCCGCAGGGTGGCACGGCCCGGCTCTGCTGAAGTTCGCGGTGATCGGCGCGGCCTCGACGGTGGTTTCGTTCTGGATGGCCGGTTGGTTGCGCAGAGCACCTGGCGCTACGCGCATCCTTTGATCCTGCCGAACAGGCGGTTCGCAGAGAGGCATCTCTGTCCTGCGCCGCGTGCGCAACGAGCCGCGCATGCGACGGCTGCCGGTCGTCGTGGTCCGGGAGCTGTGGCGCCCGGCCCGGGCTCAGGCCCGAGCGCCGCTGTCCGGCAGCGCCCGCGCAGCGTCCTTCATCACCTCGCGCAGCCACAGCAGCCCCGGGTCCAGTGAGCGGTGCCGGTGCCACTGCATCGCCTGCTCGAAGGGCGGCATCGGCAGCGGCAGCGGCAGCAGCTTGACCGGCAGCGCGGGCTCGACGGCGCGGGCGAGCATCGAATGCACCGTCGCGACCCGTTCGGTGCCGACCACGAGGAAGGGCAGCGCGGCGAAGCTGTAGGTGGTCAGCTCGATGCGGCGCGAGAGACCGAAGCGCTGCACGAACCAGCTCTCGAACGCCGGCTTGTCGGTGTCCACCGGCTGCATCACGACATGGCCGGCGCTCGCGTAGTCCTCGAAGCTCAGGCCGCGGCGCGCGTGGCTGCTCTCGCGCCAGACGGTGCAGACGAACTCGTCGTTGAACAGCAGCTCGGTCGGATGGTCGGGCGAGACGTAGGCCTTCGGGATCACCAGCAGGTCGGCCTCGCCGCGCTCGAGCGCACGTGCCGGGTACGCCACCTGCGGCTGCAGGCGAAAGCGCACCGTGCTGCGCCGGCGCGCGGCGATCTCGAGCACGCGCGGCAGCAGCACCTCCATCGAATAGTCAGAGATGCACAGGCGGAACTCGCGGTCCGAGCTCGTGCAATCGAACTGCGGCTGTGCAGCGATCGAGGTGTCGATGCGCACCAGCACGTCGCGCACGGCCTCGCGCAGCATCTCGGCGCGCGGCGTCGGCTCGAGCCGGCGACCCACCTGCACCAGCAGCTCGTCCTCGAAGTAGTCGCGCAGCCGGCCGAGCGCGTTGCTCATCGCCGATTGCGACAGGTGCACGCGTTCCGCGGCGCGCGTGATGCTGCATTCGGTCAGCAGCGCATCGAGCGCCACGAGCAGGTTCAGGTCGAGCTTGTTGAAGCGCATCGCGTCAAGGGTTAACCCGAAAAGTATTCATCGCGTCCATGCGCCTCATCCGCGCAAACCATTTTGCTGAATGGGCGCGGCTTTGTAATCTCTCGTCAACCCGATTCCCAAGGACGCGCCGGGCCGCCCCAAGCGGCCTTGCCCCCCGCGGGGGCGGGTCGGGCGCAGCCCGGCCCTGGGGGCACTGACACCACGACACGGAGACAACGAATGGCTCACGGCCATGCGGAGGGCGAACTCACGCCTGCGATGCACGAGGTGCTGCGATGACGCAGCGCCTGGTGCGCGTCTGCGTGATCGGCGCCGGGCTCGCGGGCCTGTGCTGCGCGCTCGCCGCAGCGAGCCGCGGGCTGCGCGTGCAGCTGCTCGATCAGGCCGCCGAGCCGCGTGCGCTGGCCGCGCACATCGAGGTCGTGCCGAACATGCTGCGCGACCTCGTGGCCCTGGGCGTCGGCGACGACTGCGTGCGCGCCGGCTTCCCGTACCGCGGCATCGACGTGATCGACCGGCATGGCCGGCACCTGCACGAGCTGCCGACCGAGCGGCTCGCCGGCCCGCGCTTTCCCGCCGCGCTCGGCATCCGCCACGACGAGCTGCATCGCCTGCTCGAACGTGCGGCGCTGGCGCGTGGCGTCGACCTGCGGCGCGCCGCGCGGGTGCAGGCGGTGCACGACCACGCGGGCGAAGCGCGGGTAGTGGTCGAGCGCGGCGAGCCGGTCGAGGCGGACCTCGTCGTGCTCGCGGCCGGTGCCGGCAGCGCGCTGCCGCAGGCCCTGTTTCCGCACGCGCTGCCGGCGTCCGAACTCCCGCAGTCGTGGTGGTACGCGCTGCTGCCGCGGCCGGTCGACCTCGACCGCCCGCTGATCGCCCACGGCGACGCGGGCCGGCGCGCGGTGCTGGTGCCGGTGCGCCACGACCAGGCGGGGCTGGCGCTGACCGAGCCGAGCGTGGCGCCCGCAGGCAGCACGCCGGCCGAGCACCTGCGCCGGGCGCTGGCGACCTTTGCACCGCGCCTGCGCGCGCTGGCGCCGCGGCTCGACGAGACCACGCCGATCACGCGGCGCCCCGCGCGCGCCGCGCTGCTCGAGGTGCCCTGGCACCGCGGTGCCGTGCTGGCGGTGGGCGATTGCGCGCACGCGCTGCCGCCGCACTTCGGCCAGGCCGCCGCGCAGGCCGTCGAGGACGCGCGTGTGCTGGCCGACCTGCTCGACGCCGACACCGGCCGCGAGCCGCTGTTCGAGGCCTTCGAGCGCCGGCGCGCCGAGCGCGTGCGGCGCGTGCACGAGATCACCACCACCGCGGCGCGCTGGGACCTGCAGCCCGACAGCGGCGCGGACCTGAGCCTGCTGATGGCGAAGCTGGCGCAGACCGTCGCGCAACCGGCATGACCGCAAGCACTTCCACCGAGACCAGGAGACACCCGATGACCACCCTTCACGCGCTGCGACCGACGGCGCTCGCCGCCGCGGCGGCGCTGGCCTGCAGCGCCCAGGCCTTCGAGATCGAGACCGGCCACCCCGACTGGTCGCTGCGCTGGGACAACAGCGTGCGCCTGAGCACGAAGTTCCGCACCGAGGCTGCCGACCCGGCGCTGAAGGACTCGTTCCGCCAGGTGCCCACCGGCGCGCCGCCGCCGGCGCCGGCCTCGTTCGCGTTCCCGCAGGCGCTGAACTTCAACGCCGGCGACCAGAACTTCCAGAAGCGCGGCCTGGTGTCGGCGCGGGCCGACCTGCTGTCCGAGTTCGATGCCGTCTGGAAGCGCGACTTCGGCCTGCGCCTGAGCGCGGCCGCCTGGTACGACGACCAGTTGCACCGCAAGACGCAGGCCGACAACGACCCGACGATCGGCCAGACGCCGTTCGACGAATTCCCGGAGCGCACGAAGAAGATCGCCGGCGAGAAGGCCGAGCTGCTCGACGCCTTCGTGTTCGGCGGCTGGCGCCTGGGCAACGGCATGAAGCTGACGGCGCGCCTGGGCCGCCACGCGCTGCAGTACGGCGAGAGCCTGTTCTTCGGTGACAGCGGCATCGCGCGCGCGCAGGGCCCGGTCGACATCGACAAGCTGCTCGCCTCGCCGAACGCGCAGTTCAAGGAGATCATCCGCCCGGTGCCGCAGCTGTCGGCGCAGCTGCAGATCAGCCCCGAGGTCTCGCTCGGCGGCTACGTGCAGTTCCGCTGGGAGGAAGACCGTCTGGCGCCCGCGGGCAGCTACTTCTCGACGGCCAACGTGCCCTGGGGCTCGCAGCAGCCGGAGTTCGTCAGCATCCCGGCCGGTACGCCGATCTCGGGCAACTACGTGCTGACCCCCGGCGCGCACCAGAAGCCGAAGGACTCGGGCCAGTTCGGCCTGCAGCTGAAGTGGCGCCTCGGCGAGACCGACCTCGGTGCCTATGCCGCGCGCTTCCACGACAAGTCGGGCCAGCTCTACGGCAACCTGAATCCGGCCGCGCCGCCGAGCCCGTTCGGCACCTTGCCGGGCACGTGGTTCTACAAGTTCCCGGCGGACGTCAAGACGGTCGGCGTGAGCGCCTCGCATTCGTTCGGCGACTTCAACGTCGCCGGCGAGGCCTCGGTGCGCGACGACATGCCGCTGCGCAGCACGAACATGATCTACCCGGGCGGCGTCGGCGCGCCGCAGCCGCAGCCGGCGCTCGGGCGCACCGCGCACCTGAACCTGTCGACGCTCGCGACCTTCGGGCCGAGCTTCATCGCGCGTGAATCGGTCCTCGTCGCCGAGATCGCCTGGAACCGTGTGCTGTCCAAGGACGACCCGAACGGCGAGCTCGACAAGGCCGCCACGCGCGACGCGACCGCGCTGCAGTTCATCTACACGCCGAGCTATCGCCAGGCCCTGCCGGGGCTGGACCTGAGCGTGCCGGTCGGCCTGCGCTACGTGCTCGACGGCAACTCCTCGGTCACCGGCGCCGGTTGGGGCGCCCGGGGCACGGGCACCGCGACGCTCGGCCTCGAGGGCAGCTACCTCGGCGTCTGGCAGTTCGCGATGAGCTACACGCACTACATCGGCAAGGCCGTGCCGTTCGTCGACTTCTCGCCGATCCTGGCCGGCGGCACGCCGGTCTTCGGCGACGGCAACCCGCTGGCCGACCGCAACCACCTGGCGCTGTCGCTGCGCCGCACGTTCTGATCACAGGAGCCCCGCATGACGCTCACCCGCATCACCCTGGCCGCGTGCATCGCGCTGGCCTTCGGGCCCGCGCTCGCCGCCGTGTCGGCCGAGGAGGCCGCGAAGCTGAAGACCGAGCTGACGCCCTTCGGCGCCGAGAAGGCCGGCAACAAGGACGGCAGCATTCCCGCGTGGACCGGCGGCCACACCACGCCGATCGCCGGCGACAAGCCGGGCGGCCGGCGCGGCGATCCGTTCAAGGACGAGAAGCCGCTGTTCTCGATCAACGCGAAGAACGCCGACCAGTACGCCGACAAGCTCAGCGACGGGCAGAAGGCGCTGCTGAAGAAGTACCCCGACAGCTACCGCATCGACGTCTACAAGACCCATCGCACCGCGGCCGCGCCGCAGTGGGTCTACGACAACACGCTGAAGAACGCGACCCGCGCGAAGCTCAACGGCGACGTGGTCGAGGGCGCCTACGGCGGCATCCCGTTCCCGATCGCGAAGACCGGCGCGGAGGTGATCTGGAACCACCTGCTGCGCTGGCGCGGGACGTCGTGGGAGTTCAACATCAACCAGTACCAGCTGACCGCCGACGGCAAGGCCGTGCTGACGACCGACGGCCGCGCCGAGCAGCAGATGCCGTACTACTTCGAGGGCGGCAGCCCCGAGGCCTTCGCGAAGAGCAACGACTTCTGGCTGATCCGGCTCGTCAACGCCGGCCCGCCGATCCGCGCGGGCGAGGCCGTGCTCGGCCGCGAGAACCTGGACGGCAGCAAGAGCCAGGGCTGGGTCTACCTGACCGGCCAGCGGCGCGTGCGCAAGCTGCCCAATCCGTGCTGCGACACGCCGACGCCGGCGGCCGCCGGCGTGATGAGCTTCGACGAGATCGAGGTCTGGACCGGCCGGCTCGACCGCTTCGACTGGAAGCTGGTCGGCAAGCAGGAGATGTTCATCCCCTACAACGCGAACCGCTTCCTGCAGCCCAAGACCGACGCCGAGGTCATCGCGAAGAACCACTTCAACCCCGACCACATGCGCTGGGAACTGCACCGCGTGTGGGTGGTCGAGGCGAACCTGCGCCAGGGCCAGCGCCATCAGGCGCCCAAGAGCCGCTACTACTGCGACGAGGACACCTGGATCTGCGTGCTCGGCGACCGCTGGGACGCCAAGGGCCAGCTGTGGAAGACGCTGTGGGCGCAGACCTTCGTCGCGCCCGACCTGCCGGGCAACCCGATCGGCTCGTTCGGCTTCAACGACCTGATCTCGGGCCAGGGCTTCATCGGCAACCTCTACAACGCGAAGGCCTCGCAGTACCCGCTGAAGCCGCGTTTCGACGACGGCGTGTTCTCGCCCGACGCGCTTGCCGGCGAAGGCGTGCGCTGAAGAAGGAGCAGACGGCGATGCGGCTGCTGTCCACCCTCGCGCTGCGCCGGCTCCTGCCGTGCGTGCTGGCGGCGCTGCCCGCGCTGTGCGGCGCGGCACCCGTCGGCGCGGCGCTGGAGCGCGCGGCGGTCGCCGTGCGGGCGCCGGAGCGTGCGGTGCTGGTCGGCGCGGCCCTGGCCGGCGAGCGCATCGTGGCGGTCGGCGAGCGCGGCATCGTCGCGCTGTCGGACGACGGCGGGCGAGCGTGGCGGCAGGCGAGCGTGCCCATCAGCGTCACGCTGACGGCCGTGCGCTTTGCCGATGCGAGACAGGGCTGGGCGGTGGGCCACGGCGGCACCGTGCTCGCGAGCGAGGACGGCGGCGAACGCTGGACCCGCCGGCTCGACGGCCGTCAGGCTGCCCAGCTCGTTCTCGACGCCGCCCGCGCCGGCGGCGATGCGCGGGCCGTGCAGGAGGCCGAGCGGCTCGTCGCCGACGGGCCGGACAAGCCGCTGCTGGACCTGCTGCTGCTCGGCGGGCCGCGGCTGCTCGTCGTCGGCGCCTACGGCCTCGCGCTCGCGAGCGAGGACGGCGGCACGAGCTGGCAGTCGTGGATGCCGCGCCTGCCGAACCCGAAGGGCCTGCACCTCTACGCGGCGCGCCAGCGCGGGCAGACGCTGCTCCTGGCCGGCGAGCAGGGCCTGGTGCTGCTGTCGAGCGACGCCGGGCGCAGCTTCCGCCGCGTCGAGACGCCGTACAAGGGCAGCTTCTTCAGCGCCGAGCTGCTCGGCGATCAGGACATCGTGCTCGCCGGCCTGCGCGGCACGACGCTGCGCTCGACCGACGGCGGGGCGACGTGGAACTCGGTCGCCGTGCCGATGCCGGCGTCGATCACCGCGACCGCGCTGGCCGCCGACGGCCGCCTGCTCGCCGCCAACCAGGCCGGCTTCGTGATGGCCCTGCAGGGCGAGCGCCTCGTGCCGCTGAACCCCTCGCCGCTGCCGCCGCTCAACGGCCTGCTGCCGCGCGCCGGTGCGCCGCTGCTCGCCTTGACCGTGCAAGGCGCGCAGCGCGCCGAGATCGAACCAGGACCTGCGAAGTGATGGCCCCGACCGACGCCGCCCCCGCCCTCGGCGGCTCCGCCTTCGACCCGCGCTCCGGCTCGCTGATCGAGCGGGCGCTGTTCAACCACCGCGCGATCGTCGTGCTGCTGTGCGCGCTCGTCACCGCGCTGCTCGGCTGGCAGGCGACGCGGCTGCAGCTGAACGCGAGCTTCGAGAAGACGATCCCCGCCGAGCACCGCTACATCCGCAACTTCCTCGCCCACCAGGCCGAGCTGAGCGGGCTGGGCAACGCAGTGCGCATCGCGGTCGCGAACCCGCAGGGCAGCCTCTACGACGCGGCCTACCTCGAGACGCTGCGCCAGCTCTCCGACGAGGTCTTCCTCGTGCCCGGCGTCGCGCGCAACCAGATGAAGTCGCTGTGGACGCCGACGACACGCTGGGTCGGCGTCACCGAGGAGGGGCTCGAAGGCGGCCCGGTGATTCCCGACGGCTACGACGGTTCGCCCAAGAGCCTCGAGCAGCTGCGCGCCAACATCGCGCGCTCGGGCGAGATCGGCCAGCTCGTCGCGCTCGACGCGAAGTCGAGCGTGATCTACGTGCCGCTGCTGGCGCGCGACGCCGACGGCCACGCGCTCGACTACGCGGCCTTCGCGCAGCGCATCGAGGCGCTGCGCACGAAGTACGAACAGCAGGGCGTGCGCATCCACGTCACCGGCTTCGCCAAGATCGTCGGCGACCTGATCGCCGGCGTGCGCGCGGTGCTCGGCTTCTTCGCGCTCGCGGTCGCGATCGCCACCGCGATGGTGTTCGCCTACACACGTTGCGTGCGTTCGACGCTGCTCGTCGTCGCGGCGTCGCTGGTCGCGGTGGTCTGGCAGCTCGGGCTGCTGCCGGCGCTGGGCTACGCGCTCGACCCGTACTCGATCCTCGTGCCCTTCCTCGTTTTCGCGATCGGCATGAGCCACGGCGCGCAGAAGATGAACGGCATCATGCAGGACATCGGCCGCGGCCTGCCCCGGCTGGTCGCCGCGCGCTACACGTTCCGGCGCCTGTTCCTGGCCGGGCTGACCGCGCTGCTCGCCGATGCGGTCGGCTTCGCGGTGCTGCTGGTGATCGACATCCAGGTGATCCGCGAGCTGGCGATCGCGGCGTCGATCGGCGTCGCGGTGCTGATCTTCACCAACCTGATCCTGCTGCCGATCCTGCTGAGCTACACCGGTGTCAGCGCCAGGGCCGCGCAGCGCAGCCTGCGCGCCGAGGCCGCCGATGCGGCCGGCGCCGGCAAGCAGCCGCTGTGGGCCTTCCTCGACCGCTACACGCAGCGGCGCCACGCGACGCTCGCGATCGTGGTCGCGGGGCTGCTGGGCGCGCTCGGCTTCGCGGCG
Organism: Piscinibacter defluvii; assembly: GCF_004011805.1. Classification (GTDB taxonomy): domain Bacteria; phylum Pseudomonadota; class Gammaproteobacteria; order Burkholderiales; family Burkholderiaceae_C; genus Piscinibacter; species Piscinibacter defluvii. The sequence goes on along the minus strand of NZ_RCHJ01000006.1, from coordinate 150,310 downwards.
AGCACGCAGCTGAAGATCGGCGACCTCGACCCCGGCGCGCCCGAGCTGCGCGCCGACTCGCGCTACAACCGCGACGTCGCCTTCGTCAACGCGGCCTACGGCGCCTCCAGCGATGTGCTCGCGGTGATGGTCACCACGCCCGAGGGCCGCTGCTCGCAGGTCGAGACGCTGAACAAGATCGACGCGCTCGAATGGCAGCTGCGCCAGCTCGACGGTGTCGAGAGCACGAACTCGCTCGCGCTGCTGAACCGCCGCGTGCTCGCCGGGCTGAACGAAGGCAACCCGAAGTGGTACGAGTTCCTGCCCAACCAGGACATGCTGAACACGGTGACGGCCGGCGCGCCGCGCGGCCTGTACAACGACGCGTGTTCGCTGCTGACGCTCTCGGTCTACCTGCGTGACCACAAGGCCGAGACGCTGACGCGCGTGGTCGATCACGTCGAGGCCTTCGCGGCCGCGAACGACACCGACGACACGAAGTTCCTGCTCGCCGCCGGTTCTGCCGGCATCGAGGCGGCGACCAACATCGTCGTGAAGGACGCCTGGCGCACGATGCTCGCGCTGGTCTACGCCGCGGTCGCGCTGCTCGCGTTCGTGACCTTCCGCTCGTGGCGCGCGGTGGTCGTCGCGATCCTGCCGCTGATGCTGACCTCGGTGCTCGCCGAGGCGCTGATGGTCATGCTCGGCATGGGCGTGAAGGTCGCGACGCTGCCGGTGATCGCGCTCGGCGTCGGCATCGGCGTCGACTACGCGCTCTACATCCTGAGCGTCACGCTGGCGCAGCTGCGCGAGGGGCGCAGCCTGTCGGAGAGCTACTACCGCGCGCTGCTGTTCACCGGCAAGGTGGTGATGCTGACCGGCGTGACGCTCGCGATCGGCGTGATCACCTGGGTCGCGAGCCCGATCAAGTTCCAGGCCGACATGGGGCTGCTGCTGGCCTTCATGTTCCTCTGGAACATGCTCGGCGCGCTGGTGCTGCTGCCGGCGCTCGCGCACTTCCTGCTGAAGCGCTCGCCCCGGGCCAACCAGGACTCGGCCGCGTTCTACGGTGCGCTGAAGGCGCGCTCCTGATCGAGGACAGACACCATGCCTTACCTCCGCAATGCCTGGACCGTGGCCGCCTGGGCGACCGAACTGTCGCCCGGCCAGCTGCTCGCCCGCACGTTGCTCGACGAACCGCTGGTCTTCTTCCGCGACCCGCAGGGCGCGCCGCAGGCGCTGCACGACCGCTGCCCGCACCGCTTCGCGCCGCTGTCGATGGGCCGTCTCTGCGAAGGCGGCGCCGCGGTGCAGTGCCCGTACCACGGCCTGCGCTTCGACGGTTCCGGCGCCTGCGTGCACAACCCGCACGGCAACGGCCACATCCCCGCTGCGGCGAAGCTGCGCCGCTACCCGGTCGTCGAGCGCCACAGCGCGCTGTGGATCTGGATGGGCGACGAGACGCTCGCCGACCCGACGCTGATCCCGGACTTCGGCTTCAACGACCCGGAGCACTGGGCGGTGGGCACCGGCACGATGGTCGTCGACGCGCCGTACGAGCTCGAGATCGACAACATCCTCGACCTCTCGCACATCGAGTTCATGCACCCGCTGTTCGCCAGCGAGGCGGTGCGCCGTGCCGAGGTGAAGTGCGAAGCCGAGGGCGGCACCGTCTGGTGCAAGCGCTTCATCGCCAACGACCGGGAGGTGCCGAATTTCCTGCGCCAGGCCTTCCAGGTGCCCGAAGGCCCGATCGACCGCTGGCTGCACGTGCGCTGGTGTGCGCCGGCCGTGATGGCGCTGTGGGCCGGCGGCGTGGCGCACGGCCGGCCCCCGGAGCAGGGCATCGTCTCGCAGCAGGCGCACTGCTTCACGCCGGTCTCGCCGTCACAGACCCTGTACTTCTATTCGATCTCCTTCCCGCGTGAGATGGGGCCGATGGCGCAGGCGCTGGCCGACGAGAGCGTGCAGGCGCTGCGTGCGCCCTTCGAGCGGGAGGACAAGCCGATCGTCGAGGCCGTCGCGCGGCGCATGGCCGGTGCGTCGCTGTTCGACCTCAAGCCGGTGCTGCTGGCCGGCGATGCCGCCGCGGTGCGCGCGCGGCGCACGCTGCAGGCCGCGATCGAGCGCGAGAACGCCTGAGCGCCGTCCCGCCATTCCCCATCGAGAACCTCCCATGTTCAAGTACTTCCCCACCAACTACGTCTGGAATCTCTCGGTCAACCTCGCGATCGAGATGGGCGCGCGCATCGGCGAGATCGAGACGATGTGCGCGCCGCTGCAGGAGGCCGCGAAGGCGCCCGATGCCGCCGGCACGCAGGCCTTTCGCGAGACCTGGGTGACGATGGCCGACACGCTGTGCGAACTCGCCGCCGAGGACGAGGCGCGCGGCCGCCTGCGCTCGGCCGGCGAGAAATACCGGCGCGCGTCGGCCTACCTCACCACCGCCGAGCGGCTGCAGGCGCACGGCTCGGCGGGCCGCATGGCCATCTACCGGCGCGAGCTGGCGCTGTTCCAGACGGGCATGCGCCTGCTCGGCGACCCGGTGCAGCGCGTCGAGATCCCGTACGAAGGCAGGCACCTGTCGGCCCTCTACCGCCCCGCGGACGGCCTGCGCCCCGGCCAGCGCGCGCCGCTGCTCGTGCAGCTCAACGGCCTGGACTCGACCAAGGAGATGAAGTACCTGGTCGGCCTGCCCGCCTGGCTCGCGGCTCGCGGCGTCTCGTCGCTGATCGTCGACCAGCCGGGCACCGGCGAGGCGCTGCGCCTGCAGGGCCTCACCGCGCGCCACGACGCCGAGCACTGGGCCAGCCGCGTGGTCGACTGGCTCGAGTTGCGCGACGACGTCGATGCCAGGCGCATCGGCTGTGAGGGCGTCTCGCTCGGCGGCTACTACTGCCCGCGTGCCGTCGCGATGGAGCCGCGCTTCGCCTGCGGCGTGGCCTGGGGCGCGAACCACGACTGGCGCGACGTGCAGAAGCGCCGCCTCGAGAAGGAGGGCGACTTCCCGGTGCCGCACTACTGGGCGCATGTCTGCTGGGTCTGGGGCGCGAAGGACATCGACGACTTCATGCGCATCGCCGAGGACGTGCACCTCGACGGCGTGGTCGAGAAGATCCGCGTGCCCTTCCTCGTGACGCACGGCGAGCGCGATTCGCAGATTCCGCTGAAGTGGGCGCACCGCACCTACGAGCAGCTGGTCAACAGCCCGAAGCGCGAGCTGAAGATCTTCACCGACCGCGAAGGCGGCGTGCAGCACGCCAGCTTCGACAACAGCATCAACGCCGGCCAGTACATCGCCGACTGGGTGGCAGAAACCCTTGGAGCAAGGACCTCAGCATGAACATCATCGGACCCGACGCGCTCGTCTTCGGCGTCGACGACCTCGCCGCCTGCGGCCGCTACCTGATCGACTACGGGCTGAAGGACGCCGGCGCCGGCCGCTTCGAGGCGCTCGACGGCACCGCAGTCATCCTGCGGGCGAAGGACGACCCGGCGCTGCCGCCGGCGATGGGCACCGCGAGCCTGCTGCGCGAGACCGTCTACGGCGTGGCCGACACCGCGACGCTCGATGCGATCGAAGCCGAACTGCGCCGCGACCGCGAACTGACCCGCCGCGACGGCGTGCTGCGCTGCCTCGACGACATGGGCTTCCCGCTCGCGTTCCAGGTCACGGTGAGGCGGCCCCTCGCGCTGCCCGCAGAAACCGTCAACGCGCCCGGCGCCACGCCGCAGCGCGGGCCCAACGCGATCGGTGTGACGCCCGACATGGCGGCGCTGCCGCGCACGCTGTCGCACGTCGTCTACTTCGTGCCCGACGTCGCGAAGGCCGAGGCCTTCTACACGCGGCTCGGCTTCGTCTGCACCGACCGCTTCACCGGCGTCGGCCCGTTCCTGCGCCCGGCCGGCACGCTGGACCACCACACGCTGTTCATGATCGAGACGCCTCCGTTCATGCAGGGCTGCGAGCACTTCACCTTCCACATGGGCGGGCCGACCGAGGTGCTGCTCGCCGGCACGCGCTTCGTCGAGAAGGGCTACGAGAGCTTCTGGGGCCCGGGCCGGCACCTGTACGGCAGCAACTGGTTCTGGTACTTCAACTCGCCGCTGGGCTGCCACGTCGAGTACGACGCCGACATGGACCTGCACGACGACCGCTGGACCGCGCGCGAGACTGGCATGGGCGCCGATGCGTCGCAGGCCTTCCTGTTCCAGTACCGGCAGAAGTGGGCGCCTTCGGGTCCGCCGCCGGGGGGCAAGCACTGAGACTGGGCACACAGCATGCGCCTGTGCCACCTCGACGACCTGCCCGACGGCGATTCGCGCGGCTTCGATCCGCACGCGAGCGGCCGCGACACGGTGGTGGTCGTGCGCCAGGGGTCCGCGCTGCACGCCTGGGTCAACGCCTGCCCGCACCACGGCACGCCGATGGCGTGGCGCAAGAACGCCTTCCTGAACGCCGCGCGCGACCGCATCGTCTGCGGCGCGCACGGCGCACAGTTCGAGATTGATACCGGCCGCTGCACGCTCGGGCCCTGCCTGGGCGAGTCGCTGACGCCGGTGCCATTGCGCATCCACGACGACGGCGAAGTCCACCTCGCCGCGCCTCTGCACGAGGAGACATCCCCATGACACTCGCAGCCACACGCATCCTGATCATCGGCGGCGGCTTCTCCGGCATGGCCGCCGCCATCGAACTGCGCAAGCTTGGCGCCGAGGTCGACATCGCCGAGATCGACCCGGGCTGGCGCAACTACGGCGCCGGCATCAGCCTCGGCGGCGCCACGCTGCGCGCGTTCCGCCAGCTCGGCATCCTCGAGACCTTCCTGCGCGAGGGCAACGCGGCCGACGGCGTGAAGCTCTTCGCGCCGCACGGCCCGCAGGTCGCCGAGCTGCCGACGCCGCGCATCGCCGGCCCCGACGTGCCCGGCGGCGGCGGGATCATGCGGCCGGTGCTTGCGCGCATCCTCGCCGACGCGACGCGGGCCTCGGGCGCCAACGTCATGCTCGGCTGCACCTTCACCGCGATTGCACAGGACGCCGAGGGTGTCGACGTCACGCTGACCGACGGGCAGACGCGCCGCTACGACCTCGTGATCGGCGCCGACGGCCTCTACTCGAAGACGCGCGAGGCGCTGTTCCCCGAAGCGCCGAAGCCGCACTACAGCGGCCAGGCCGTCTGGCGCGCGGTGCTGCCGCGGCCGCCGGAGGTGACGACGGCGATGATGTGGCTGGGCCGCGTGAAGCCCGGCCTGAACCCGGTCTCGAAGGAGCAGATGTACCTGTTCGTCACCGAGCACCGGCCGGCCAACGAGCGCGTCGACCCGGTGGACTTCGTGCCGCTGCTGCGCGGCCTGCTCGAGGAGTTCCCGGCGCCGCTGCTGCAGCAGGTGCGCACGCAGATCGACGGAAACGCCCAGATCGTCTTCCGCCCGCTGGAAGGGCTGCTGATGCCGCGCCCCTGGTTCCGCGGCCGCGTCGTGCTGATTGGTGACACGGTGCATGCGACCACGCCGCACCTGGCCAGCGGCGCCTGCATCGGCATCGAGGACGCGCTGGTGCTGGCCGAGGAACTGGCGCGCGGCGCCGACGTGCCGGCCGCACTGCAGGCCTTTCAGGAGCGCCGCTGGGAGCGCTGCCGCATGGTCGTCGAGAACTCCTTCCGGCTCGGCCGGATCGAGATGGAAGGCGGCAGCAAGGACGAGCACGCGCAGATCATGCGCGACTCGCTGATGGCGCTCGCGCAGCCGATCTGAGCGCGGCCACGAGGAGACAAGCCAATGATCACGACGTCTTCCTGGCCGGGCCGCGCCGCGCTGATGGTGGCGCACTGTGCCGGCATGGTGGACCTGGTGGCGCTGCCGCTGTGGGTCGGCACGCTGATCGGGCAGTACGGCTTCGACCCGCAGCAGGCCGGCGGCCTGGCGACGCTGTTCCTCGCCGCGGCGGTGCTCGCGAGCGTGACGCTCGCGCCGCGCTTCGGCCGGTTGCCGCGGCGCGCGGTCGTCGCGGTCGGGTTCGCCGTCGCGGGGCTGGCGTTCTTCGGTGCCTCGCTGCGGCAGGACTTCGCGGCGCTGGCGCTGCTGCATGCGCTGGCCGGTCTTGCCGCCGGTGCCGCGCTGAGCGTCACGCACGGCACGATCGCGCGCAGCGCGAACCCGCACCGGTTGTTCGCGGTCGTCGGCATCGCGCTCGGCGTGTTCGCGATCGCCTTCTTCGCGGTCGTGCCGCCGCTGCTCGCAGCGGTCGGCGGCGTGGCGCTGTTCCGCGTCTTCGCGGCGGTGATGGCGGTCGCCGCGTTCGTGGCGCTGTTCGCCTTCCCGCAGGCCGACGCGGCGCCGGCGGGCGATTCGACAGCGCCGGCGCCAGCCGCCGCCGCGCCGATGCCACGCGCCGTCTGGTTCGGCATTGTCGGCATCGCCTGCATGGGCCTGGTGCAGGCGATGACCTTCGCCTTCCTCGAGCGCGTCGGCAGCGACCGCGGCTTCGGGCCCGCGGCGGTCGCCGGCGTGCTGGTCGCGCTGAGCCTCGTCAACCTGCTGCCGGCCGCGCTCGCCGCGCTGCTCGAGAAGCGCTGGTCGGCGCGTGCGGTGCTGCTCAGCGGGCCGGTGCTGCAGGCCCTGCTCGTCGCGCTGATCATGCAGTCGACCGTGTTCGCGCCGTACGCGGCGGCCGCCTCGGTGTTCGCCGCGGTGATGATCTTCACCCACACCTTCGGCTTCGGGCTGCTCGCGCGGCTGGATGCGAGCGGCCGCGCCCTCGCCGCGACCCCGGCGATGCTGATGACCGGCGCGGCGATCGGCCCCATCCTCGGCGGCACGCTGGTCAAGGCCTTCGGCTACGGCAGCCTCGCCGTCGCCGCCGCGGCGATTGCCGCGCTCGCCGTCGCCTGTTTCTCGCGGCTGCCCGCGCCGGCAGGTGCCCCCGCGCGGAGCGTCCTCGCATGAAACCCTGCCGCCGTTTCGTCGACCTCTCGATCTACCTCGAGAACGACGTGCTGTCCGACCCGCCGCCGCTGGCGCCGAAGATCACCTACCAGAAACACGCCGACACGCTGCCCGAGTTCATGGCGATGCTGCCGGGCACGCGCCCCGAGGACTACCCCGACGGCGAGGCCGCCGCGGCCGAGTGGGTGACGCTGACCACGCACAACGGCACGCACCTCGACGCGCCCTGGCACTTCCATTCGACGCAGGACGCCAAGCTCGGCGGCGCGCGCCCGTCGATCACGATCGACCAGGTGCCGCTCGAGTGGTGCTTCCAGCCCGGCGTCAAGCTCGACTTCCGCCACCTCCCCGACGGCTACGTCGCGACCGCGGCCGATGTCGAGGCCGAACTGGAACGCATCGGCCACACGCTGCAGCCGCTGGACATCGTCGTCGTCAACACACGCGCCGGCTCGCGCTACGGCAACCCGGACTACCTCGGCGCCGGCTGCGGCATGGGCTACGAGGCGACGATGTACTTGCTCGAACGCGGCGTGCGACTGACCGGCACCGACGCCTGGAGCTGGGACGCGCCGTTCTCCTACACCGCTCAGCGCGTGGCCGAGACCGGCAACAAGGCGCTGATCTGGGAAGGCCACAAGGCCGGCCGCGACATCGGCTACTGCCACCTGGAGAAGCTGCACAACCTGGAGGCGTTGCCCGCCCACGGCTTCACCATCAGCTGCTTCCCGCACAAGATCCGCGGCGCCAGTGCCGGCTGGACGCGCGCGGTAGCGATCTTCGAGGACTGAGGGTGCACCGCCCGCTCGTCGTGCTGCGCGGCCGGCCGCTGGGCGGGGGCTCGCTGGTCGCGCTGCTGCTGACGCTGGCCGCTGCGGCAGCGGGCGCGCAAGCCCAGCCGCTGGCCATCGGCCTGACGGCGCCGCTGACCGGTCCTGATGCAGCCTACGGCCTGGGGCTGCGCCATGGTGCGCAGCTGGCCGTGGCGCGCGCCAACGCGGGCGGCGGCGTGGCCGGCCGGCCGCTGGAACTGCTGGCGCTGGACGATGGCGGCGACCCGCATCGCGCCGCGGCCAATGCACGGCTGCTGCTGGCGCGTGGCGCGGTGGCCCTCACGGGGGTGCGCGGGGCGCGCGCCACCGCCGCGGTGGCGGAGGTGCTGGCTCCGGCCGCGGGCGAGGCCCCACGCGCCGCACTGGTGGGGCCGGCCACGGGCGCGGAGCCGCTGCGCGATCCGCCGCGCCCCGGCGTCTTCCACCTGCGCGCCGGCGCGGCCGAAGAGGCCAGCGCGGCGCTGCTGCACCTGGACACGCTGGGCGTGAGCCGCTACGCACTGATCGCGCAGGCCGATGCGCAGGGCGAGTCCGGCGGCGAGCGCGTGCTGTTCGAGCTGACACGCATCGCGATCCGGCCGGTGGCCAGCGAACGCCTGGCCGAACGCGCCACGCCCGCCGACGTGCGACGCGTGGTCGACCAGGTCTGCGCGCAGCGGCCCGAGGCCGTCATCCTGGCCCTCGATGCTTTGCAGGCCGGGGCCGCGCTGGCCGCCGCACGCGCCCAGCCCTGCGCCACGCACTACCTCGTGTTCAGCGAGGCCGGGGCCGCGCTGGCCGCGCGGCCGCCGGGCAGCCGCGGGCCGCATCCGCTGGCGGGCCTGCTGGTGACGCAGGTGGTGCCGCATCCGGGCAACGTGCTGCATCCGCTGGTGGCCGAGTACCAGCGTGCGCTGACGGCACAGGAGGCGCCCGGGGCGCACGTGGCCATGCCGGGCGGCCATCCCTCGCTGGAAGCCTATGCGGCCACGCGCGTCATCCACGAGGCCCTGCGCGCCTGCGGCCGCGAGGCCGGGCGTGCCTGCCTGCTGCAGTCGCTGGCCACGCGCGCGTTCGAGCTGCCGGGGCTGAAGGTGCAGTTCGGCCCGGCGCAGCGCCAGCCGCGGCCCTTCGTCGAGATCACCCTGCTCGACGGCGAAGGGCGCTTGCGGCGCTGAGCGGCCGCTTCGCCGCTTCCCGCGCACATCAAGCAGACCCCACCATCCACCGGAGATCCCCCCGTGTCCTTTCCCCCCATCCACCGCGTCGTCACCGGCCACGATGCCGATGGCCGCGCGATCGTCGCCAGCGACGGGCCGCTGCCCACCGTCGTCGAGATCCAGGCCATCCCGGGCACCATGTTCCACGAGGTGTGGGAGACACGCGCGACGCCGGCGCCGGTGGACAACGGCGCCGATCCCACCGTCGGCCCGTTGAAGCTGCCGCCGCCGAAGCAGGGCACGCGCATCCGCTTCGTCGACATCCCGCCGGACACCGAGGACTTCCTCGCCCATGGCGCGGCCCGCATGCAGGACGCCTTCACCCAGGCCGGCGATGCCGCGGCCTCGACGGTGCGGCGCGACTCGCCGCATCCGCTGATGCACCGCACCGAGTCGATCGACTACGGCATCGTCATCGACGGCGAGATGACGCTGGTGCTGGACGCCGGCGAGGCCCTGCTGCGGCCCGGCAGCGTGGTCGTGCAGCGCGGCACCAACCACGCCTGGGCGAACCGATCGGGCCGGCCGTGCCGGATGCTGTTCGTGCTGGTCGACGGCCGGTACGACCCCGAGATCGCCGCGGCGCTCGCGCGGCGCGCCTGAGGGAGCCGCCATGCGCTTCGCCACCCTCAAGGACGGCTCGCTCGACGGCCGCCTCGTCGTCGTCTCGCACGACGGCACCCGCGCGGCCGCCGTGCCGCACATCGCGCCCTGCCTGCTCGATGCACTGCAGCGCTGGGACGCGGTGCAGCCCGCGCTGCAGGAGGTGCAGGACGCGCTCGATGCCGGCAGCGCCGCCGGTGCGATCGGATTCGACCCGCAGGCCTGCGCCGCGCCGCTGCCGCGCAGCCCGCAGTGGCTCGACGGCTCGGCCTTCCTGAACCACGGCCGGCTGATGGAGCAGGCCTTCAACACGCCGCCGATCCCGGACTTCGACACCGTGCCGGTGATGTACCAGGGCGCGAGCGACGACTTCCTCGGCCCGCACGACGACGTGCCGCTGCCCGACGAGGCACACGGCATCGACTTCGAGGGCGAGTACGGCGTCGTCTGCGGCGCGGTGCCCATGGGCGTGTCGCCCGAGGCCGCGCTCGGCTGCGTCCGCCTCGTCGTGCAGCTGAACGACTGGAGCCTGCGCGCGCTGGGGCCTCACGAGATGAAGACCGGCTTCGGCTTCCTGCAGGCCAAGCCCTCGACCGCGTTCGCGCCGGTCGCGGTGACGCCCGACGAACTGGGCGATGCCTGGCAGCACGGCCTCGTCGCGATGCCGCTGCACGTGCAGTGGAACGGCGAACGTTTCGGCGAACCGGACGGGCGCGAGATGAACTTCCACTTCGGCCAGCTCGTCGCGCATGCGGCGCGCACGCGGCGGCTGTCGGCGGGCACGATCGTCGGCTCGGGCACGGTGTCGAACGTCGCGCGCGCCGCCGGCTCGGCGTGCATTGCCGAACGCCGCGTGATCGAGAAGATCGACGAGGGCGCGGTTCGCACCGGCTTCATGCGCTTTGCCGATCGCGTGCGCATGCAGGCGATGTTCCCCGACGGACGCGAGGGTCCGTTCGGCGCGATCGAGCAGCGCGTCGTGCGCGGCTGACGGGGGCTCGGCATGCAGGTGCTCGTCACCGGGGCCGGCGGCTTCATCGGCCGCGTGCTCGTCGCGCGGCTGCTCGACACGGGGCTCGACGGCCGGCGCGTCGATCGGCTGGTCGCGCTCGACCTCGCGCTGGACGATCTGCCCGAGGACTCGCGGCTGCGGTCGGTGTCCGGGTCGATCGCCGATGCCGAAGTCCTCGAGCAGGCGCTGCGCGAACCGGTGGACCGGGTGTTCCACCTCGCCAGCGTGCCCGGCGGCGCCGCCGAAGCGGCGCCCGACCTCGGCCGGCGTGTCAACCTCGATGCGACCGCGCGTCTGCTCGCCTTGCTGCGCGAGCAGGGCGGCTGCCCGCGCCTGGTGTTCACGAGCACCGTCGCGGTCTATGGCGATCCGCTGCCGGCGATCGTCGACGAGCAGACGCCGCCGCGGCCGGCGATGAGCTACGGTGCGCACAAGCTCGCCGCCGAGGTGCTCGTCGCCGACGCGGCACGGCGCGGCTGGGTCGATGCCTGCTCGCTGCGGCTGCCCGGCGTCGTCGCGCGGCCCGGCGACGGCGCGGGGCTGGTCTCGGCCTTCATGAGCCAGCTGTTCTGGAAGCTCGCGGCCGGGGAGGCCATCGTGCTGCCGGTCAGCGCGGATGGCACGGCCTGGTGGATCTCGGTGGCGGCCTGCGTCGACAACCTGCTGCACGCCGCCGCGATCGACACGGCCCGGCTCGATGCGCGTCGCGTCGTGCAGATGCCGGCGCTGCACCTGTCGATCGGCGCGGTGGTGGATGCGCTGGCCCGCCGCCACGGCGAGACGCGCCGCGCGTTCGTGCGCTACGAACCACGGCAGCAGGTGCAACGCCTGTTCGCGACCTTCCCGCCGCTGCAAACGCCGCAGGCCGAGGCGCTCGGCTTCTGCCACGACGGCACCGTCGACATGCTGGTCCGCCGCGCAACGGCGCACTGACGCGCCGCTTTACCGTGCAGGCCTGCGTCGCGACGAGGGCGCTCGCCAATGGCAAGCGGGACCACGCTACGCGCCGGTCCGTAGCCACAGCGACGCGACCATCGAGCCGCCCGCCAGCATCAGCAACCCCGCGGTGGCGCGGCGGATCGTGGCCGCGCTGATCTGCGGCGGGTGCCGGTGCTGCCACCAGGTCACCGCGTAGACGACCGGGAAGGCCGACAGGCCGAGCACGATGGAGTGGGTCGTGAAGCGCCCGGCGGCCAGGATCAGCACGAGACGCAGCAGCTGGTTGATGCCGAACATCAGCACCAGGCACTGCTGCACCACGTCGCGCGGCAGCGGCTGTCGGTACAGGTGGAACACCAGCGGCGGCCCGGCGCTGGAGAACAGCCCGCCCATCAGGCCCGACAACGCGCCGATCGCCCGGAAACTGGCGCGGCTCGACAGCTGTGCGCGAGGCGTCGCGCTGACCAGCAGCAGCAGCGCGCAGGCGACGATCGCGACGCCGAGCAGGCCGCGCAGCGCCAGTGCCGCGTTGCTGCTCAGCCAGGCGAGCAGCGCGACGCCGGCGGCCACCCCGAGCAGGCTCGGCACGATCGCCGGCGTGACGACGCGCCACTGCGGCTGCAGCGGGTGCAACCGCAGGTAGGACACGGTGTTGGCCAGCGTCAGCAGCGTCGCCGCGTTGGCGGCGTCGGGCACCGACGCGAGGCGCAGCACGCTGACCAGGCCGAGCAGGATCAGCCCGAACGCGAAGCCGGTCAGGTTCTGCACGTAGGTGGCCACCGCGACGCAGCCGACGAACGCGAACTGCAGTTCCCAGGCGGACAGTTCCATCACGCCGCCACGGTCTGGCGCACCGCGTGGTCCCAGCGCGCCATCAGCTCGGCGGCGCGCTCGCGCGGCAGTGTCGGCTCGAAGCGCCGGCCGGCGCGCCACAAGGCGCTCAGCTCGTCCAGACTGCGGTAGACACCCGCGGCGAGGCCGGCCAGGTAGGCCGCGCCGAGCGCGGTGGTCTCGATCATCTCGGGCCGCACCACCGGGATGCCCAGCAGGTCGGCCTGGAACTGCATCAGCAGCGGGTTGACTGACGCGCCGCCGTCCACGCGCAGCTCGGCCAGCGGGGCGCCGCCGGCGGCGCGCACGTCGTGTGCCATCGCGTCGAGCAGCGCAGCGCTCTGGAAGGCGACGCTCTCGAGCGCGGCCCGGGCGATGTGGGCCACCGTGCTGCCGCGGCTCAGGCCGACGATGCTGCCGCGCGCCTGCGCATTCCAGTAGGGGGCGCCGAGTCCGGTGAAGGCCGGCACCAGCACCACGCCGCCGCTGTCGGGCACGCTCTCGGCCAGCGCCTGCACCTCGGTGCTCGAACGGATCGCGCCGAGCCCGTCGCGCAGCCACTGCACCACCGCGCCGCCGACGAACACGCTGCCTTCGAGCGCGTAGCCGGCGCGCTCGTCCGGTTGTGCCGCGCAGCTGGTCAGCAGGCCGGTGCCCGAGCGCAACGCCTGCGCACCGGTGTGCATCAGCAGGAAGCAGCCCGTGCCGTAGGTGTTCTTGGCCAGGCCGGGCGCGAAGCAGGCCTGGCCGAACAGCGCGCTCTGCTGGTCGCCGGCGACGCCGCCGATGGCGATCGGGCGGCCGAACAGCGCCGCGTCGGTCTCGCCGTAGAGGTGACTGGATGGCCGCACGGCCGGCAGCACGGAGGCCGGGATGCCGAGCGCGGCGAGCAGTTCGTCGTCCCAGCAGCGGCGGTGGATGTCGAACAGCATCGTGCGCGATGCGTTGCTGACGTCGGTGGCATGCACGCGGCCGCCGGTCAGCTGCCACAGCAGCCAGCTGTCGACCGTGCCGAACGCCAGCTCGCCGCGCTCGGCCGCGGCCCGTGCACCCGGCACCTGCTCGAGCAGCCAGGCCAGCTTGGGGCCCGAGAAGTAGGCATCGACCACCAGCCCGGTGCTCGACTGCACCCGCGGCGCGAGGCCCCGGGCGCGCAGCGCGGCGCAGACCGGCTCCGCGCGCCGGTCCTGCCAGACGATCGCGTGGTGCAGCGGCTCGCCGCTGCGCCGGTCCCACAGCAGCGTGGTCTCGCGCTGGTTGGTGATGCCGATCGCGGCGACCTCGCGTGCCGTCGCGCCGGCCTGGGCGAGCGCCTCACGCGCCGTCGCGAGCTGGTCGGCCCAGATGCGGTGCGGGTCGTGTTCGACCCAGCCGGGCTGCGGGAAACGCTGCGGCAGCTCGCGCTGCGCCATCGCGACGACACGGCCGTCGCGGTCGAACAGCACGCTGCGCGAGCTCGAGGTGCCCTGGTCCAGGGCCAGCAGGTAGGTCATGACAGCCCCTCGTCCGACGGGTACGCCGGACGATCCCCCGAGGGGATGCGGGCCGGCTTGGGAGCGGCCCGGCGCCCGGCCCGCGCAGCGCTGGTTGGCAAGAGGTGCCACATCGCGTCAGCCGGCGATGCCGCCCAGGCACAGGTACTTGGTCTCGACGTACTCCTCGATGCCGTGGCGCGAGCCCTCGCGGCCCAGGCCCGACTGCTTGACGCCGCCGAAGGGCACCTCGGCGGTCGAGATCAGGCCGGTGTTGACGCCGACCATGCCGTACTCGAGCGCCTCGCCGACGCGGAAGATGCGGCCGACGTCGCGGCTGTAGAAGTAGCTCGCCAGGCCGAACTCGGTCGCATTGGCCAGCGCGATCGCCTCCGCCTCGGTCTCGAAGCGGAACACCGGCGCCACCGGGCCGAAGGTCTCCTCGCGCGCGCACAGCATGTGGCTCGTCGCGTCGGCCAGCACGGTGGGTGCGTAGCTGCGCTCGCCGACACGCCGCCCGCCGGTCACGAGGCGCGCGCCGTGGGCCAGCGCGTCGGCCACATGCGCCTCGACCTTGTGCAGCGCCTCCGCGTCGATCAGCGGCCCCTGCTGCACGCCGGGCTCGAAGCCGTTGCCGACGCGGATCGCGCCGGCCCGCTCCGCGAGCCTGGCGACGAAACGCTCGTAGACGCCGTTCTGCACGTAGAGCCGGTTCGCGCACACGCAGGTCTGGCCGGCGTTGCGGTACTTGCTGACCAGGGCGCCCTCGACGGCGGCGTCGAGGTCGGCATCGTCGAACACGATGAAGGGGGCGTTGCCGCCGAGCTCGAGGCCGAGCTTCTTGATCGTCGGGGCGCATTGCCGCATCAGGATGCGCCCGACCTCGGTGCTGCCGGTGAAGGACAGGTGGCGCACGATGTCGCTCTCGCACAGCGCGCGGCCGATCTCGACCGAACCGGCGCGGTCGCCGGTGACGATGTTCAGCACGCCTGGCGGCAGGCCCGCGCGGCGCGCGAGCTCGCCGAGCGCGAGTGCGCTGAGCGGCGTCTGCTCGGCCGGCTTGACCACCACGGTGCAGCCGGCGGCGAGCGCCGGAGCGACCTTGCGCGTGATCATCGCGATCGGGAAGTTCCACGGCGTGATCGCGGCGCAGACACCGACCGGCTGGCGCAGCACGAGGTAGCGCTTGTCGTTGTCGGTGGTCGGGATGGTCTCGCCGTAGACGCGGCGCGCCTCCTCGGCGAACCACTCGACGAAGCTGGCGCCGAAGCCGACCTCGGCGCGCGCTTCGGCGAGCGGCTTGCCCTGCTCGGCCGTCATGATCACGGCCAGGTCCTCGGCGTGGGCATGGATCAGCGCCGTCCAGCGCTTCAGCAGTTCGGCGCGCGCCTTCGCGGGCGTGGCACGCCACGCGGCACCGGCAGCCTCGGCAGCAGCGATCGCGGCGTGTGTGGATTCCGCGCCATGCCGCGCGACGGCGGCGAGGGTCAGCCCGGTGGCCGGGTCGGCGACGCCGAAGCGCTCGGCGCTGCCGACCCAGTCGGCACCGATCAGCGCGTCGACGCGCAGCAGGCCCGGGTCGGCCAGGCGGGCCAGGGGGGAGTCGGGTGAAGTCATCGTGAGAAGTCCGTCAGCAGGTTCAGGGCAGCGTGCGGTAACGCTGCGCGAGGTCGCGGAAGGCGGCGAGTTCGCGCGCGTCGATCGGCCGGCCCAGTTCCTCGGCGAGGATCGCGGCGACCGGCTCGGCCAGCGCCTCGGCGCGTGCCGCGTCGAGGAAGAGCAGCCGGCTGCGCCGCGCCAGCACGTCCTCGAGGCCGCGCGCCATCTCGTGGCGCACCGCGAAGCGCACCATCGCCTCGCTGAGCCCGTGCGGCGCGTCGCCGGCGGTGTCGGCGCGCCACAGCCAGCGCTCGGCCCCGGGCAGGCTGCGCAGCAGCGTGGCATCGTCGCCGTACAGGTGCTCGCCGGGCGCCTGCGACAGCGCGACGCTGCCTTGCGCCGGCGCGCCGGCCAACGGCAGTCGGGTCGTGACGCCGGCCGGCCGCGCCGTCAGCAGGCCGGCCTCGCTGCAGCGCGCCAGCACGTCCTCGGCCATCGAGCGGTAGGTGGTCCACTTGCCACCGGTCACGGTGACCAGCTTCGAGTGGCCGATGCGCACCGCGTGCTCGCGCGAGATCGCCTGCGTCGACGGCGTGTCGCTGTCGGGCCGCACCAGCGGGCGCAAGCCGACCCAGACCGAACGCACGTCCTCGCGCCGCGGCGCCTTCGTCAGGTAGCGCCCGGCCTCGCCGAGGATGAAGGCCACCTCCTCGGCGAACGGCGTGGGCTCGCTCGCCAGGTCGCCACGCGGCGTGTCGGTGGTGCCCAGCACGGTCATGCCGAGCCAGGGCACGGCGAACAGCACGCGTCCGTCCGCGGTCTTCGGAACCAGCAGCGCATGGTCGCCGCCGAGGAACGAGCGGTCGACCACCAGGTGCACGCCCTGGCTGGGCGACACCATCGGCCGCACCGGCGGCTCGCCGGCCGCGGCGTGGTCCATGTCGCGCACCGCGTCGACCCAGACGCCGGTCGCGTTGACGATGCAGTCGGCGCGCAGCTCGAAGCTCTCGCCGCTCTCGGCGTCGCGCGCACGCACGCCGCAGACCCGCTCGGCCTCGTCGTCGCGCCGGTGCAGCAGCGCGGTGACCGGGCAATGGTTCAGCACCGCGGCACCCTGCAGCCACGCCGTGCGGGCCAGCGTGACGGCCAGGCGCGCGTCGTCGAACTGCGCGTCCCAGTAGCGCACGCCGCCGTGCAGGCCGCTCGCGCGCACGCCGGGCAGACGGTCGCGCACCTCGGCGCTCGACAGCAGCTGCGTCGCGCCCAGCCCGCGCGACCCGGCCAGCGCGTCGTACATCTTCAGGCCCAGGCCGTACCAGGGGCGCTCCCAGAACCGGTAGCCCGGCATCACGAAGGGCAGCGGGCGCGCCAGGTGCGGTGCGTTGGCGAGCAGGGTCGCGCGTTCGTGCAGGGCCTCGCGGACCAGTCCCAGCTTGCCCTGCGCGAGGTAGCGCACGCCGCCGTGGACCAGCTTGGTGCTGCGCGACGAGGTGCCCTTGGCGAAATCCTGCGCCTCGAGCAGCGCGACACGGTGGCCGCGCGCCGCGGCGTCGAGCGCGACGCCCAGCCCGGTGGCACCGCCGCCGATCACGATCAGGTCGTAGCGGTCCGTCGAACGCAGTCGCTGCAGCAGCGTGGGCCGGTCCATCGGCAGGGCGGCGGCGGGCATCGGCAGTTCCTCGCGCTTCACGAGATCACCGACTGCTGCGCGATGCCCGCGTCGACCAGCACATGCTGGCCGGTGATGCCGTCGGCATCGTCGCTGGCGAGGAACAGCGTCGGCCGCGCGACGTGAGCCGGGGCTAGCCGGATCTTCAGGCACTGCGCGTCGAGGAAGGCCTGGTCGGCCGCCGGGTCGCGGTGCAGCGCGGTCTGGCGCTCGGTGACGATCGCGCCGGGCACGATCGCGTTGACGCGGATGTTGCGTGCGCCGAGTTCGCGCGCCAGCGTGCGCGTCAGGCCGAGGATGCCGGCCTTCGCGGTGGTGTAGCCCACCAGGTTGGGCCGCCCGCGCATCCAGCTCACCGAGCCCATGTTGACGATGCTGCCCCCGCCGGCCGCGGCCATGCCCGGCGCGACGGCCTGGATCGCGAAGAAGTAGTGCTTCAGGTTGAGCGCGAGGCGCTCGTCCCAGAACTCGGAGGTGACCTCCTCCATCGTGTGGCGGTCGTCGCGCCCGGCGTTGTTGACCAGCACGCGGACCGGGCCGAGGCGCGCGGCGACCTCGCCGAGCAGCGCCTGGTAGGCGGCCACGTCGCGTACGTCGCAGGGGGCGAAGAAGGGCGTCGGGTGGCCGGCCGCGGCGACCTGCTCGACGAGGGCCTGGCCGCCGTCGGAGCGCAGGCCGCAGAACGCGACCCGGGCGCCCTGCGCGGCGAACGCGCGCACGAGTTCGGCGCCGATGCCCGAGCTGCCGCCGGAAACGAAGACGACACGGTCCTTCAACGAGGGATAGAGGGTGGTGGTGCTCATGCGGATCTCGCGAGGGTGGCCGGCAGTCCCGGCACGTCGACGCGCAGCTGCAGCACGCGGCCGGACCACGGCAGCGCCGCGAGTTCCTCGGCCGGGCGCTTGTCGCGCGCGCTGGTGATGTAGAGGGTGCGCCGGTCCGCCCCGCCGAAGCAGGGCATGGTCGGGCAGCGCACCGGCAGGAGTAGGGTCTGCAGCAGCTCGCCGGCCGGCGAGTAGCGCAGCACGCGGCCGCCTTCGAACATCGCGACCCAGTAGCAGCCCTCGGCGTCGACCGCTGCGCCGTCGGGCCGGCCGAGGTACTCGGTGCCGGGCGCGGGCGGTTCGAACTGGACGAACAGGCGCGGGTTCGACGGCAGGCCACGCTCGAGGTCGTAGTCCCAGGCGGTGACGCGGTGGGCCTTGGTGTCGGCCCAGTACATCGTGCGCCCGTCGGGGCTCCAGGCCAGGCCGTTGC
This sequence comes from Piscinibacter defluvii, assembly GCF_004011805.1. Classification (GTDB taxonomy): domain Bacteria; phylum Pseudomonadota; class Gammaproteobacteria; order Burkholderiales; family Burkholderiaceae_C; genus Piscinibacter; species Piscinibacter defluvii. The sequence goes on along the minus strand of NZ_RCHJ01000006.1, from coordinate 131,970 downwards.
TGGTCGTGATGTCGCCGGCGATGCGCACCAGCGTGCCGCCGTCGAGGCGGTACAGCGCGGCGTGCGCGGCGTCGCGTGGCTCGTGGATCGTGCCGACCCAGAAGCGCCCGCGCGGGTCGGTGCGGCCGTCGTTGCAGCGTGCGACGCGCGTGTCGTAGGGCGCGGCGGCGAGCGGCGCGCTCGTGCCGGTCTGCGGGTCGAACAGGCGCACGCCGTCGCGCTGTGCAACCAGCAGCCGGCCGTCGTCGCGCGCCGCGCAGCAGCCGAGGTCCTGCTCGAAGGCCCAGGCGCGGTGCGCGCCGTCGGCCGGATCGAAGCGGTGCAGCGTGCGGCCGGGGATGTCGCACCAGTAGAGCCGCTGCTCGAGCGGATGCCACAACGGCGACTCGCCGAGCAGCGACGGCTCGCCGGGAAGGGGCTGGATGTCCACGGAATCGGGTCCGTTGCTCACCAGAGCGCCGGCAGCACGTCGCGCAGCGCGACCGGCAGCCCGGTCTCGATGCTGCGGTGCGCGGCCAGGCCCGTGGCCACCGCACGCAAGCCTTCCTCGAGCGGGATCTCGGCCGGCAGGCCTTCGCGCACCGCCTGGGCGAACTTCTGGTGTTCGACGTAGCTGGCGCCGAAGTGCTGGCCCAGGTACTTGATGTTGGTGTCGCGGATCTGGCGCACCGCGACGCCCTTGGCCGTGCCCGAGGGCTGGCCCCAGACCTCGCGGCGGCCCCAGTCCTCGCGCCGGCCGTAGCGCAGCACGCCCGAAGGCAGCAGCGACTCGAGCTTGCCTTCGGCGCCGACGATCACGACATGTTCGTTGTCGAGCGAGTTCTCGGCGAACATGCACAGGTCGAGGCTGGCGCGCGCGCCGGACGGGTACTCGACGATCACGTAGGCGCTGTCGAGGATGTCCGGGCGCTTGCCGCCGTAGGACTCGTCGAGATGGTTGACACGCTGGCCGCCCGAGGCGAACACGCGCAGCGGCTGCTCCTTCAGGATGAAGTCCATCAGGTTGAAGTAGTGGCAGCACTTCTCGACCAGCGTGCCGCCGGTGTTGGCGTTGAAGCGGTTCCAGTCGCCCACCTTGGGATAGAAGGGCTCGCGGTGCTCGCGGATCGCCACCTGGTGCAGCGTGCCCACCGCGCCCTGGTGCGCCAGGCGGATCATCTCGGCCACCGGCGGCATGTAGCGGTACTCCTGCGCCACCCAGACGATGCCCTGGCGGCCCCTGGCGCGCTCGAGCATCTCGACGCCGTCTTCGACCCGCGTGACCAGCGGCTTCTCGCACAGGATCGGCAGGTCGGTGGCGAGCGCGTCGCGCATCACCTCGATGTGGGTGAAGTTCGGGCTCGCGATGACCAGCGCGTCGCACAGGCCGCTGGCGAGCAGCTCGCGGTGATCCTCGAACAGGCGCACGCGACCGTCGAGCAGCGCCGCGGCCTGCGCGCGGCTGTCGGCGCTCGGGTCGGCGACCGCGGTGACCTCCGCGCCGCCCATCGCGCGCAGGTTCTCGATGTGCTCGCGGCCCATGCTGCCGCAACCGATGATGCCGTAACGAAGGATCTTGGATGTCATGTGTGCTCCGAGAGATTCAGTGAATGGCTCAGCCCTTCAGGCCGCCCTGGGTCAGCCCGCCGACCACACGCTCCTGGAAGGCGGCAATCAGCACCGCGATCGGGACGATCGCGACGACGAGCGCGGCCGAGATCACCGGCCACGGGAAGGTGAATTCGCCCTGGTACAGCGAGATGCCGACCGGCAGCGTGCGCATGCTGGCGCTGGCGTTCAGGCTCAGCGCGAGCAGGAACTCGTCCCAGGCGTTGACGAAGGCCAGGATGCCGGCGGTGAACACGCCCGGCGCGGCCAGCGGCACGACGACCTTCCACAGCGCGCCCATCCGGGTGCAGCCGTCGATCATCGCGGCGTTCTCCAGGTCCTTCGGGATGCCCTGGAAGAAGCTCACCAGCACCAGCGTGCACACCGGCAGGCTCAGCACCGTGTAGGGCAGCACCAGCGCGGTGTAGGTGTTGAGCAGGTCGAGCTTGCGCATGGTCTCGAAGATCGGCACCAGCAGCGTGACCAGCGGGAACATGCTGGAGGCGACGATGCAGGTCAGGATCGTCTGGCGGTGCCTCAGGTTGAGCCGGGCGATCGCGTAGGCCGCGAAGGCCGCAACCACCAGCGAGACGGCCGTCGAGATCGCGGCCACCACCAGGCTGTTGCCCAGGTACTTGAGCAGCGGCTGGTCGGTGAAGGCCTGCACGTAGTTGCTCAGCACCAGTTCGTGCGGCAGGTAGGTGATGGGCTTGCTCACCAGCTCGGCCTCGGTCTTCAGCGAGGTCAGCAGGATCCACACGGCCGGGAAGAAGCCGTTGATCACGACGATCGCGGCGGCGATGAGGCGCAGCGAGCGCCCTTCGAAGAGCTTGTTCATGCGTTCTTTCCGATGCGCTTCAGGTAGAAGCCGGTGACGAACAGCGACAGCACGAACATGAACACCGCCAGCGTCGAGCCGTAGCCGACGTCGAGGTAGTCGATCGTGGTCTTGTGGATCAGCATCGCGAGCGTCTCGGTCGCGTTGCCCGGGCCGCCCTTGGTCATCGTGTAGGGGATGTCGAAGGTCTGCAGCGCGGTGATGGTGCGGGAGATCAGCGCGACGATGATCGGGGGCATCAGCATCGGGATCGTGATCTGCCAGAACTGCTGCCAGCGGCTCGCGCCGTCGACCTCGGCCGCCTCGTAGAGCGACTTCGGGATCATCTGCAGGCCAGCGAGCAGGATCAGCGCCATGAACGAGCTGGTCTTCCAGATGATCGTGACGCAGATCGCCGCGAAGGCCCAGTTCGGGCGCAGCAGCCACATCGTCGCCTCCTGATCGCCGAAGCGCCGCAGCACGTCGTTGACGACGCCGTACTCGGAGTGGAAGAACCACGCGAAAATCAGGCCGGCGAAGGCCAGCGGCAGCGCCCAGGGCAGCAGCAGCGCCAGGCGCACCGGCCATTGCCGCTTGAACGGCAGGTTGGCCAGCATCGCCAGGCCGAGCCCGACCACCAGCGCGCCGGGCACGGTGATCAGCGTGATCAGCACGGTGTTCTTGGTCGCGTTCCAGAAGTCGCGGTCCTCCAGCACGAGCAGGTAGTTCTCGAAGCCGATGAATCGGGCCGCGCCGCCGCCGGACAGGCGCAGGTCGAAGAAGCTGTTCCAGATCAGCCGGCCGATCGGGTAGACCACGATCAGCGCGAGCAGCAGGAAGGCCGGCGCCAGCAGCATGGCGGCCAGCGCCTTGTCGCTGGGGTCGCGGAATCGCTCGAGGGCTTTCATCGCGGGCCCCGCTTCAGCGCATCACGCGACGCAGGCGCGACTCGATCTCGGCGACGCCCTCGTCGGCCTTCTTGGTGCGCGCCAGCACCGCGCTGGTGGTGGTGCGGATCACGTCGCTGACCTGGCCGTAGTCGCGCGACTGCGGTCGGCTGCGCCCCGCGCCGACCACCGCGGCGGCGTCCTTGAACCAGGGCACGGCCTTGAGCACCTCCGGGTCGGCGTAGACCGCCGCCGAGGTCGGCAGCAGCGATCCTTCGACGGCCAGCAGCTTGCTCGCCTCCGGGCTCGCGAGGAACTGCACCAGCTTCGCGGCCTCGGCCTTGTTCTTCGAAAAGGCGCTGACGGCCCATTGCCAGCCGCCGATGCAGGTGGCGCTCTTGCCGCCGGCCACCGCGGGCAGCGGCATCACGCCGACCTTGCCGACCACCTTGCTGTCCTTGTCCTCGCTGAAGCGGTCCCAGGCGAAGCCCCAGTTGATGGCGAACACCACCTGGCCGGCCTTGAACTCGTTGACCGTGTCCGGGGTCTTCACCTCGGCGACGTTCTTCTTGATCACGCCCTGGTCGACCATCGCGAGCCATTGCTCGAGGCCCTTGACCGCGGCGCCCTTGTCGAGCGTCAGGCGGCCGCCGGCGTCGTTGAACTCCTTGCCCTGGCTCCAGTACGGCAGCAGGAAGGTGCAGACGGCGCCCTCGATCGGCGCGCCCTGGATCGACAGGCCCTGCAGGTTCGGATTCCCGGCAGCGGATTCGGCGGTCTGGATCTTCTTCGCCGCGGCGGCCAGTTCGTCCCAGGTCTTGGGCTCGGCGATCTTGTGCTTCTCGAGCAGGTCCTTGCGGTAGTACATGAACATCGCGTCGGCGAAGGCCGGCAGCGCGGCCACCTTGCCGTCGATCACGTTCGCCGCGGCGTAGGCCGGCAGGTAGGACTTCATCGCCGCGGCCGGCTCGCCGACGTAGGCGTTCAGCGGCTCGAGCCAGCCGGCGCCGGCGTACTGCGCCGGGTTGACGATGTCGACCATGTAGATGTCGAGCGTCGAGTCTTTCGCGTTCAGCACCGTCGAGAGGTACTGGCGCTGCAGCTCGGAGGTGGCACCGCCGGTCTCCGATTCGATCGTGACGCCGGGGTGTTTCGCCTGGTACTGGTCGAACAGCTTGCGCATCAGGTCGGGCCGCTGGCCCGAGCCGCCGACGAAGACACGCAGCTTGGTGTCAGCCAGTGCAGGGCCGCTGAGCAGTGCGGTCGCGACGAGCGCGCCGAGAAGGGAGGTGAGACGCATGGTGAGGATTCCTTGTGGAGTCGGCCTTGTGGGTTCAGGCCAGGGAGACGCCGCTTTGCGGGTCGAACAGATGCAGGTGGGCCGGGTTCAGGTGCAGCGTGACGCGGCTGCCCGGGGCTTCGCGGAACTGCGCCGGCAGCCGCGCCACCATCTCGGCGTTGCCGACCTTCACGGTGGCGAGCGTCTCGGCGCCGAGCGGCTCGAGCAGCGCGACGCTGGCCGGCAGCGCGACGTCGCCGTCCTGCGGCGCGAGGCGCAGGTTCTCGGGGCGCACGCCGAGCTTGCAGGCCCCGCCGCGCGCGGCCAGCGGGCGTGGCAGCGGCAGGCGCAGGCCGCCCAGGTCGGCCTGGCCGTCGTGCACGGCGACGTCGACCAGGTTCATCGGCGGCGCGCCGGTGAAGCCGGCGACGAACAACGCAGCCGGGCGGTTGTAGATCGTGTCCGGCGTGTCGTACTGCATCTTGCGGCCGGCGCTCAGCACCGCGATGCGGTCGGCCAGCGTCATCGCCTCGACCTGGTCGTGCGTCACGTAGATCATCGTGGCGCCCAGGCGCTGGTGCAGGCGCTTGATCTCGCTGCGCATCTCGCCGCGCAGCTGCGCGTCGAGGTTGGACAGCGGCTCGTCGAACAGGAACACCTCGGGCTGGCGCACGATCGCGCGGCCGATTGCCACGCGCTGGCGCTGGCCGCCCGACAGGGCCGCCGGGCGCCGCTCGAGCATGTGATCGATGCGCAGCAGCTTCGCCGCGTCCATCACGCGGCGCTTGATCTCGTCTTCGGGCGTCTTGCGCAGCCGCAGGCCGAAGGCCATGTTGTCGTACAGCGTCTTGTGCGGATACAGCGCGTAGTCCTGGAAGACCATCGCGATGTCGCGCGAGCGCGGCGGCTTGTCGTTGACCACCTGGCCGCCGATGCGCACCTCGCCGCCGCTGATGGTCTCCAGCCCGGCGATCATGCGCAGCAGCGTGCTCTTGCCGCAGCCCGAGGGCCCGACGAAGACGCAGAACTCGCCCTGGCGGATCTCCAGGTCGATGCCGTGGATGACGTTGGATTTGCCGTCATACGACTTGACGACCTGGCGGAGTTCGACGGCGGCCATCAGTAGGCTCCAGTGGAAGCGGCCGGCGCGGGCGCGGCCTGGGGTTGAACGGCGGCGAGCGTGGCCTGGGCGCTGCGCATCAGCAGGCCGAGGTCGGAGGCGATCGCGAGGAAGGTGAAGCCCATCTCGCGGTAGCGCGCGACGACCTCCGGCGTGCCGCCGACCGTGCCGATGGGCTTGCCCACGGCGCGGGCCCGCCGCACGGCATCGGCCGTGAGGGCGAGCACCTCGGGATGCATCAGCTGGCCGACATGGCCCATCGTGGCGGAGAGGTCGCCCGGGCCGATGAAGAGTGCGTCGACGCCCTCGACCGCGGCGATCTCCTCCAGCCGCGCGACGGCCTCCGGCGTCTCCAGCTGGACGATCACGCCGATGCGGGTGTTCTCGGTGGCGGCGAAGTCGGGCACGGTGCCGAAGCGCGAGGCGCGGCCCATCGCGGCCAGGCCGCGCACGCCCTGCGGCGGGTAGCGCGTCGCGGCGACGGCGGCGCGTGCCTCGTCGGCGTCCTGCACGAACGGGATCAGCAGCGTCTTCGCGCCGGCGTCGAGCACACGCTTGATCGTGACGGTGTCGTTCCAGGGCACGCGCACCACCGGCTCGAGCCGCGTGCCGGCGACGGCCTGCAGCAGGTGCACCAGGCCCATCAGGTCGATCGGCGTGTGCTCCATGTCGAGCACGCCCCAGCGGAAACCGGCATGGCCGATCGCCTCGGCGACGATCGGGCTGGCCGACATGATCCAGGTGCCCATCGGCGCTGTCGCGCCGGTCTCGTTCAGCAGTTGCTTGAAGCTGTTCATGTCTCGTGATCAGTAGATGGAGGGTTCGGCCGTCGTCGGCGGGCCTTGCAGGAAGTCGAAGTCGCAGCCCTCGTGGGCCTGCGTGACGTGGTCTTGGTAGAGCTTGGTGTAGCCGCGCGTGGCGGCGCGCTCGGGGGCGCGCCAGGCGGCGCGGCGCGCGGCGAGTTCGGCCTCGTCCACGTGCAGCTGCAGCGTGCGTGCCTCGAGGTCGAGCGAGATCTCGTCGCCGCTGCGCACCAGCGCGAGCGGCCCGCCCACTGCCGCCTCCGGGCTGACGTGCAGGATGCAGCTGCCGTAGTGGGTGCCGCTCATGCGCGCGTCGGAGATGCGCACCATGTCGCGCACGCCCTGCAGCAGCAGCTTCTTCGGGATCGGCAGACCGCCCCATTCCGGCATGCCCGGCGCGCCCACCGGGCCGGCGTGGCGCAGCACCAGCACGGTGTTCTCGTCGACGTCGAGCTCGAGGTCGGCGCAGCGGGCGTTCATCTCGGCGGGCGAGTCGAACACCAGCGCGCGGCCGCGGTGGCGGAAGAACTTCGGGCTCGCCGCGCTGGCCTTGATCACCGCGCCCTGCGGCGCGAGGTTGCCCTTGAGCACCGCCAGCGCGCCCGAGGCGCTGACCGGGCGCTCGAGCGGGCGGATCACCTCGTCGTCCAGGCTGTCGCGGCCAGCGATGTTCTCGCCCAGCGTGCGGCCGGTGACGGTCAGCGCGTCGAGGCAGAGATGCGGCCGGATGCGGTTCAGCAGCGCGGGCATGCCGCCGGCGTAGTGGAAGTCCTCCATCAGCCGGTCGCCGCTCGGGAACAGGTTCGCCAGGACCGGCACCTCGCGGCCCGCGCGGTCCAGGTCGTCGAGCGTCAGCGCGACGCCGGCGCGGCGCGCCAGCGCGATCAGGTGCACCGCGGCATTCGTCGAGCCGCCGAGCGCCATCTGCGCCGCCACCGCGTTGCGGAACGAGCCGGCCGTCAGCAGGCGCGAGGGCTTCAGGTCGTCCCAGATCATCTGCACGATGCGCTCGCCGGCGTCGGCCGCGAGCCGGGTGTGGCCGGCATCCATCGCCGGCACCGAGGTCGAGCCGGGCAGCGCGAGGCCGAGCGCCTCGACCATCGAGGTCAGCGTGCTGGCCGTGCCCATCACGTTGCAGGTGCCCGGCGCGCGGGTCATCTTCGCTTCCAGCCGCACCCATTCGTCGGGCTCGATGCGGCCGGCCTGGTACTCGTCCCAGAACATGCGCGTGTGCGTGCCGGCGCCGATCGTGCGGGCCGGCTCGCCGCGGCGCAGCAGCCGGTCGCTCAGCATGGGGCCGGCGGCGAAGAACAGCGTCGGCAGGTCGGCGCTGATCGCGCCCATCACGGTGCCGGGTGTGGTCTTGTCGCAGCCGGCCAGCAGCACCACGCCGTCGATCGGCAGCGAACGCAGCAGTTCCTCGACCTCCATGGCGAGGAAGTTGCGGTACAGCATCGTGGTCGGCTTGACCATCACCTCGCCCAGGCTCATGGCCGGCAGCTCGAACGGCATGCCGCCGGCCAGCAGCACGCCGCGCTTGACGCTCTCGGCCCGCTCGCGCAGGTGGGCATGGCAGGGCGACAGGTCGCTCCAGGTGTTGACGATGGCGACGATCGGGCGCTCGAGCACGTCCTCGCGGCGCAGCCCCATCTGCTGCATGCGCTGGCGGTGCGCGAAGCCGCGCATGCCGGCATCGGCGAACCAGCGGCGGCTGCGCAAATCGGCGAGTGGTCTGCTCATGAATTCGTTCGTTTGTTTGCGTGTTACCGGTAACATCATAGTCAAACGAACACAAACGATCATGGGTAGATACCCTTGCGTCCTTCGCGGGAGCGTCGGAAGGTCTCCTTCTCCGCACCGGCCGTTGCTGCCATCGGGTGCGCCGATGTGCCGCCTGTCGATGCACACCTGACACTCCGGGCGGGGTGCGGGCAGACCTCCTGTGGGCGAGCCCCGCTCCACTCGGTGTGCCGGCGCTTGCCGGCATGGCCGCGCCGGATCACATGACACGGGTCTGCCCAACGCGCAGGGTCCGCTGGGCACTGCGGCACAGCTCGCAACCGATGCGCGGATGGCAACGCAAGGATGAACTGAGACGTTCGGCTTCCCTTGCCGAATGCCGGTGGCGTCGTGGAACTGCCCGCGGCAAGCCCGGCGCTCGAATGGCCGGTGCCGCCGACGGCGGCCCGTCATCCTCCTTTGCGGCTTGGCGGGCAGCTCGAACTGCCGAGCCGACTTCGGGGGTGCCGACCCGAGCGCTTCTCTCCAGTGCGTCGCGACCGGTCGACTCCCGATGCCGGCCGCCCCCTCTCGGCGCAAACAGGTTCACCGCGGCGCGGCTGCGGATCGATGCACCGCCCGTGATGTCACACCGGGACCGACTTGACGGTCGACCATGGACCGCTTCGCCGCGCTCCGACCCATGGCAGGTACTCGAATCGCGGGCAATGGCACAGAATGCCGGCAATCATGGCCTCAGCCAGCTTGTCCTTCTCCGACCCAGCGATGTCGGTGCGCGGCTACCTCGGCGCGTACGAGCCGCACAGCCACGCGCACGCCCAAGTGCTGCTGGGCATCCAGGGCAGCCTGCAGCTCGAGGTGGACGGTCGACCTGCGTTTGTCGATCCGTCATGCGGCCTCGTGGTTCCTGCCGGGTCTCGTCACGGCTACCTCGCGGATTCGCCCGCGAAGGTGCTGGTGGTGGACTGCGATGCAACGCGTGGCACCGAGCGCCTGCGGCGGTTCGCGCTTCCCTCGGCATGGCGAGCCGAGCCGCGTGCCTGCAACGCCGACGTGCTGCTGTCCGACGTCATCGGTGCCCCGACCCTGCAAACGCGCCGGCGGCTCGACCTTGCTCATCTTGCGACGGCGGTCGATGCCGAGCTGCATCGCGGCTGGTCGGTCGCCGAGCTGGCGAGCCTGTGCCGCTTCAGCCCTCAGCGATTCCGCGCCCGCTTTGCGGAACTGACCGGGCTGTCACCCCTGGCTTGGGTCCGGCAACGCCGGCTCGATGCAGCCGAGCGCCTGCTCCGCGCGGGTTTGCCGCTGGAGGCGGCTGCGCTGCAGGTGGGCTACGCGAGGGCCAGCGCGTTGTGCTTTGCGCTGCGCCGCGAGCGCGGTATCGGCGCGCGGGGGGTACGAGCCGCGGCGGCGGACCCAGTTCGAGCGTCTCTCGACATTTGATCGGGGCGGCAGGATCGACGATCCTGCCGATGAATCCGAATCCGTTCCTTGGGGTACTGCTCGTCCTCGGCGCCGCCACGCTGTGGGGCACCACCGGCACGGCGCAATCCTTGGCGGGCGGCTCGCTCTCCGCCTGTTGGTTCGGTGCGTTGCGATTGGCCACGGCCAGTGCCTTCTTCGCTCTGTGTGCGCTCGCGTCCCGCCCGTCGGCCGGTGCACCGTTCAGAGGCCGCCTGTCGGCGCGCGACGTGTTCGGTGCCGGCATGTGCATGGCGGTCTACAACCTGGCCTTCTTCGCGGGCATCGGCATCATCGGCGTGGCGCTGGGCACCGCCATCGCGCTCGGCAGCGGCCCCCTCTGGGCCGGCCTGCTCCAGGCGATGCTGCACAGGCACAGGCCATCTGCCGCATGGTGGCTGGGCACGCTGGTGGCCGTTGCCGGCGGTGTACTGATGACGCTGGGCGGCACAAGTCCAGTGGATGGCAGTGGCGCCAGCGGCATCCTGCTGTGTCTGCTGTCCGGCTTCTCCTACGCAGCGTACACGCTGCTCAACCAGCGCATGGCCCATGCCGCACCGGCGTCGACGATCACTTTCAGGGCCTTCGGGGTGGCCGCTGCCATCGCGGTGCCGACGGCGTGGATGACCGGCGGCGCACCCGCATTCACCGGCCCCGACCTGGCCGCCGTGGCGTACACCGGCATCGTCACCGCGGGCGTGCCGTACTTGCTCTTCAGCGTTGCTCTGCGCCACATCACGCCGGCCACGGGCGTGACCCTCGCCTTGTGCGAACCGGTGGTTGCCTTCGCGCTGTCGGTGGGCGTGCTTGGGCAGAGGCCTGAAGGTCCCGCGTACCTGGGGCTGTTGCTGGTGGTCTGCGGCGTGCTGTGCGTCGTGAGACAGGAGTTGGCAGACTATCGTCCGAGAGCCCACTCGGTCGACGATCGCGACCGCGCGCCCGCCGCGAAACCCGCCGGCGCCTCACCGACCGTGTAGGCCCTGCCACCGTCCAACCCGCCCAGTTCTCCATGTCCGAGACCAACAAGGCACTCGTCCGCAGCTTCGTGGAGGCCATCAACGCCCAGGACTGGCCTCGGTTGCACACGCTGGTCGCCGATGGTTTCACGCGCCACAGCACGGCTGGCGGAGAACCCGGAATCCGGTCACGCGACGACCTGATCGACTTCCTCAAAGGCGAGTACGCCACCTTCCCGGATGCCACCGAGGCGATCGACGACCTCGTCGCCGAAGGCGACCGGGTGGCCGCGCGCCACCGCTTCCGCGGCACGCAGACCGGACCACTCGGCCCGCATGCCGCGTCCGGCCGCGTGCTGGCGGCGACGTACCTGGCGATCTACCGGGTGGAGAACGGGCGTATCGCCGAGGCCTGGGCCGAGTGGGACAACCTCTCGGGGTTGAAGCAACTGGGGCACTACCCGGAGTCCTGAAGTCGGGGAACCATGGGATGACGCCGACCATTCGAGACCTCCTCGTGGCGCGTGAGCGCGAGCGCTGCATCGGCCGCGATGGCGTGCTCGCCTCGCTGCATGTGCTGCTGAGCGATGGGCGCCCGCTCGTCTTCGCCTTGCACGGCCTCGGTGGCGTGGGCAAGACCTGTCTGGCTCGTGAATTCGCCGAACGTGCCAGGGCCGAAGGTGCCCGTGTCCTGTGGCTCGACGGCCAGGTGATCGAGCCGTCCCCGCGAGGCTTCGTCGATGGCCTGGCGCGCCAGCTCGGCATCGCATCCTGCAGCGTTGCGGAGTTGGTGGCACGGCTCAACAGCGCGACCGCGCGCACGCTGATCGTGCTCGACACCTACGAGCGCTGCCGCCTGATCGATGCCTGGCTTCGACAGGAGTTCGTGCCTCGGCTTGGACTCCACCTGCGGCTGCTGCTGGTCGGGCGCGATCCGCCCGTCGGCCCCTGGCGCCTGGCGCCGGGCTGGCAAGGCTTGTTCGCATCGCAGGAGATCGGCCCCCTGCCGGGCGAGGATGCGCTGGCACTGCTGCGCGCCGAAGGCCTGGCGCCGCAGCAGGCCATGCAGGCGCAGCGCTTCGCGCATGGCCACCCGCTGGCGCTGAAGCTGGCCAGCGGCGTGCTTCGTGCCCACCCCGGACAGCTGCTGGAGCCGTCCGACCTGGCCGGTGTCGTCGAGACGCTGGTCGGCCTGTACCTCGCGGATGTCGTCGACCCCCCCTTGAGGCAGGCACTGCAGCGGGCCTCTGTGGTGCGCCGCATCACCGTGTCGTTGCTGCAGGCGCTGTTGCCGCAGGCCGATGCGGCGGCGACCTTCGAGCGCCTTGCCGCGCTGTCGATCACCACGCTCGCCGCCGACGGGCTGCTGCTGCACGACGTGGTGCGCGAGGCAATCGCGGCGCACTACGGCTCGGCCGACCCGGCCGGCTGCCTGGAGGCGCGCCGCGCCGCATGGCGCCAGTTGCAGCAGGAGAGCCGCGACGCCCCGCCCGCCGCGTTGTGGCGCTACACCGCCGACATGCTCTTCATGGTGCAGGCACCGGCGGTGCGCGAGGTGTTCTTTCCGGCCGGCAGCCGCCCGATGGCGGTGGAATCGGCGAGTGCGAGCGACCTGCCGGACATCGTCGCCATCGCCCGCCAGCACGACGGCGATGCGGGCGCGCAGCGCATCGCGGCCTGGTGGTCGCATCTGCCGGGCGCCTTCCGCGTGACCCGGAATGCGCAGAACCAGGTCAACGGCTTCTACTGCCTGGCCGAGGCCGCCGACGTCCCGAAGGCGCTCGAGCGTCTCGACCCGGTGGTGGCCCGCTGGCGCCAGCATGTGCGTGGCGCCGAGCTGGCGCCGGGCGACCGGGTGTTGTTCATGCGCCGGGTGCTGGCGGATGCCGAGTCGCCGCAGCCGCTGGAGATCGAGGCCGCGTTGATGCTCGACATCAAGCGCGCCTACCTCGAGCTGCGCCCGAACCTGCGGCGCCTGTACACCTACCTGCGGCAGGTGTCCGAACTCGACCCGTTCCTTCGGCAGGCCGGCTTCGAGTTCGCGCCCGAGATCGATGTCGAGCTGGAAGGCGTGCGCCACGTGGGCCTGATCCTCGACTTCGGGCCGCAGTCGGTGGATGGGTGGCTGTCGCGGCTGGTCGCGACCACGCTCGGCGTGACGGTGGAGGCCCCGGCCGCGCTGCGGATCGACGAGGCGGCACGCGAAGTGCTCGTCGACGGCCGGCGCGTCGCGCTGTCGGCACGCGAGTTCGAACTGCTCGCCTACCTGATGCAGCGCGAAGGCCAGGCCGTCAAGCGCGGCGACCTGCTCGACGACATCTGGGGCCCCCGCTACGAAGGCGGCAGCAACGTGATCGACGCGCTGGTGCTCGGCCTGCGCAGGAAGCTCGGCGCGCGTGCCGGTGCCATCGAGACCGTGGTTCGGTTCGGCTACCGGTTCCGCCAGCCTTGAACTGAGCCCGCGGGCGCGCGGACCGCGGCCGCGCTCATCGTCTTCTCATCCCTGGCTCATCGCGCGCTCATGACGCGCAGGGCCGGCTCGCGAAAACTTCCGTCCATGCCAGCTGCACCCGCGGCCGGCGCGCACCAGAGACGGAGTCAACGAGATGATGAGCAGGAGCGCAGCGGCCGACGCGGTCGATGCCCGCACACCGGACCACGGCGTGCCGCACGTCACCCTGGTCCACGGCAGCGCGGCCGGCGTGACGCAGTGGGACGCGTTGATCGCCCACCTGCCCGGTGCGTGGCACGTGCAAACACCGCGCCTCGCGGGCTACGACGATCCGCAGTTCGACTTCGAAGCCCCCTACGACGTGCAGGTCGAAGTGGCGCGCATCGCGCCGCCGCCGCACGGCACCGGCCCGCGCGTGCTGATGGGGCACTCGATGGGCGGGCTGGTCTCGGCCGCCGCCTGCCTGGCGCATCCGAAGCGCTACTCGGCACTGGTGCTGATCGAGCCGGTGCTCTTCGGTCTGCTGTCGCAGCCGGGCTTCGCTGCCGTGCACCACGACGTGCGCAGCCACATGCGCTACTTCACGTCGCTGCAGGACCCGACACGGCAGCTCGACGCGGCGCGCGCGATGTTCCATTTCTGGAAGCTCTACGACGCCTGGGAGGCGCAGTCGCCGGCCCGTCGCGAGCAAGCCGCGAGCTGCATGCACAAGGTGCGCCTGGAGTGCCGCCTGTTCGACGACCCTGCGGTGCATGCAGACCGGCTGAGCGCGCTCGACGGCCTGCCGGTGCTCTGGGTCACCGGCAGCGAATCGCCGTCGCACATCCGAAGCGTGCAGCGCATCTTCTGCGAGCGCGTGCCCCACACCGAAGTGATCGAGATCCCGGGTGGCGGCCACCTCTGCCACCTGTCCCATCCCGGTGAACTGGCCGCGCTGCTTGCGGGGCTGGTGAGCCGGCTCCAGAACAAGCAGCCGGCACCAGCCTGACGCGTGTTCCTTCCTTTCCTTTCTTCTTCATCAGGCTTCAACGGAGAACCCCCGTGTCAACCTCGAATCGCAACCGCCGCCAACCGCGCAGACTGCGGCGCCGACTCCTCGCCGTCGCGCTGGCCTCGGCCTTCACGCTGACCTCGGCCTTCGCCAAGGACGACTCCCCCTGGTGCGGCGACCGCTGCGACCAGGTCGTGCTCGACTGGAACCAGGCCGCGCACCAGGTCATCAAGGCCGCCGACGGTTATGCCAACCCACTCACCGCTTCGCGCTCGCTGGCGATGACGCATCTGGCGATGCACGATGCCGTGAACTCGGTGAAGCGACGCTATGCGACGTACGCGGTCGGCGAGCAGACGGCTCAGCGTCGGGGCGGCGCACGCGGCTCGGACGAAGCCGCGGCCGCCGTCGCGGCCAGCGCTGCGGCCCATGACCTGCTGCTCGCGCTCTACCCGACGCAGAAGGACCTGCTGCGCGCGTTCCTGGACCAGACCTTGCACGACGCCGGCATCGGCGCCGAGGTGGCCGACGCCGTCGCCACCGGCAAGCGCGCTGCCGCGGCGGTGCTCGCCAAGCGGGCCGCCGATGGCAGCCAGGGCGCCGAGGCCTACCGCGAGGGCAGCGCGCCCGGCAACTACCGCTTCGTGCCGGGGACGAACTTCATCCTGATGCCGCACTGGCGCAAGGTGCAGCCCTTCGCGTTGCGCTCGCCGGACCAGTTCCGCGTGGCGCCGCCGCCCGCACTCGGCAGCGCCGAGTACACCGAGGCTTTCGAGGAGGTGAAGGCCGGCGGCAGCGACGCCGCAAACGCGGCGCGGACACCCGACCAGGCGCACTACGCCGCGTTCTGGTACGAGTTCTCCGACGCCGGCTGGAACCGCGTGGCGCGTGTCGTCGCCCGCGACCACAAGCAGGACCTGTGGGAGCGCGCACGCACCTTTGCGCTGCTCAACGTCGCGATGGCCGACAGCTACATCGCCGGCTGGGACTCGAAGCTGCACCACGACTTCTGGCGTCCGGTGACGGCGATCCGCGAAGCGGCGACGGACGGCAACCCCGCCACGCTGCCGGACGCCGGCTGGAACTCGTTCCTGCCCACGCCGCCGATCCAGGACCACCCGTCCACCCACAGCGCGCTCGGCGCCGCCGCGGCCACCGTGCTGGCGCATGCGTTCCACCGTGACGCGCTGAAGTTCAGCGTCACCTCGCCCACGGCGGCGGCTGCGAACCCGCAGCGCTCGTTCACGAGCTTCAGCCAGGCGGCGCGCGAGAACGCCGACTCGCGCGTGCGCGCGGGCCTGCACTTCCGCTTTGCCACGACGCAGGGCCTGGTGCTTGGGCAGCGTGTGGGCGGGCATGCGCTTGGCACGCTGCTGACGCCTCGGTACTGAAGCGCAGCGGGCCCATGGAGCCGGGGTGGTGGATCCGATCGAGCGCTGGGCAATCGTGTCCTGCACGTTCCTGGCGGCGCTGACGCCAGGTCCGACGACCCCGATGGTGGCGGTGTCCGGCGCTCGCTTCGGTTGACGGACCCGATCAGATGAACGTGTTCGATCACAACCGAAGGGCCTGGGAGCTCGAGTCACGCGGCGGCTCGCGCTGGTGCGTCCCCGTGGACTCGGAGACCATCGCGCGCGCCCGGCGCGGTGACTGGCACGTCGTGCTGACTCCCAACAAGCCCGTGCCTCGAAGCTGGTTCGCAGACCCGGCGGGTCTGCGGGTTCTCTGCCTCGCCTCGGGCGGCGGGCAACAGGCACCCGTGCTGGCCGCTGCAGGCGCTGTTGTGACGAGCCTGGACGCGTCCGCCGAGCAGCTCGCCAAGGACCACCTGGTGGCCAATCGTGAGGGGCTGGACCTGCGATGCGTCGTGGGCGACATGTGCGACCTTTCGGTGTTCGCCGACGCCGCGTTCGACCTGATCTTCCATCCTTGCTCGAACCTGTTCGTGGCCGATGTGATGCCGGTGTGGCGCGAGTGCGCCCGGGTGCTTCGACCAGGCGGCGCATTGCTGGCGGGCTTCATGAACCCGGCCTACTTTCTCTTCGATCACGACGACGCGCTGCGGTCTGGCGAGTTGCGGGTCGTGTACCCGCAGCCGTTCAGCGACCTCGTTCACGCGGGCGAAGGGCGCGTGCGCGACAGGATCACTCGAGACGAAGCCCTCGTCTTCGGCCACACCCTCGAGCAACAGATCGGTGGCCAGCTGCGCGCCGGCTTCGCCTTGGAAGATCTGTACGAAGACGGGTGGAGCGTCGAGGCAACGCCCCTCGATCGGTACACCACCACCTCGATCGCCACGCGGGCCGTCAGGCGCGCGCGCATGCTGGCCACGACGAGCTCATCCGAATCGATGGGATGGAACGAACCATGATGCGCCTTCGACGCCCTCTGGTTGCCGCGTCTGTTCGGGTGCGGGCCGTCATGCGGGCGACTGCCGCCGCTCGGCTCCGCCCTTCCACAGGCCTTGACCGGCCGCGAGCAGTCGCCGGCGTCGGGCGGTTTCCGATCCTCGTGGTCGTCCTGGCACGGTCGCCCTGTCGACAAGATGTGCATTGATGGAGCCCGCCGGTCACGGGTACAAATCCGCTGCTGCGGCATCGGCGGCTGTTGAATACTGCGCACGCGCACGAGCTTGCAGCGGGTACGACATGCGAATCCTCCTGGCCGAAGACGAACGCGAACTGGCGACCTGGCTGGTGCGTGCGCTCGCTCAGAGCGACTTCCAGGTCGACTGGGTGGACGACGGCCGGATGGTCCGGCGCAGCCTCAAGGCCACGCGCTACGACGCACTGATCCTCGACCTCGGCCTGCCCGGGCTCGGCGGCCACGACGTGCTGGCCGACCTGCGCGAGGCCGACCAGCGGCTGCCGGTGCTGATCCTCACGGCGCGCGACTCGCTGATCGAGCGCGTCAGCACGCTGCACGAGGGCGCGGACGACTTCCTCGCCAAGCCCTTCGACATCGCCGAACTCGAGGCCCGCCTGGTGGCCCTGGTGCGCCGCGCGCGCGGCAGCGACCACCCGCGCTTCGCCTGCGGCCCGCTCGTCTACGATGCCGGCACCAAGCAGTTCACCCTGGCCAACGAGCCGCTCGGCCTGACGCCGCGCGAGCACGCGGTGCTTCGCGCGCTGGTCCAGCGTAGCGGCGAGCCGCTGTCCAAGCAGGAGATCCTGGAGCGCGTGTTCTCCGACGAGCAGGACGTGCAGCCCGATGTCATCGAGGTGCTGGTCCACCGCCTGCGCAAGCGCCTGCAGAACAGCCCGGTCGGCATCCGGACGGTTCGTGGTCTCGGCTACGTGCTCGAGAGCGCCGGGTGAACTGGGACGCCTGGCACCGCCTGAGCCTGCGCCGGACGCTGCTGGCCGTGCTGCTGCCGGGCATGCTGGCGGTGGTCGGCCTCGAGCTCTGGTTCACCTGGCGCACGGCGGTCGACGCCGCGAACGCCGCCTACGACCGCTCGCTGCTCGGCGCCATCAAGTCGATCGACGCGAACATCTCCACCGAGAGCGGCGGCCTCGCGGTGGAACTGCCCTACCGCATGCTCGAGTTCTTCGAGCTCACCGCCAGCGGGGCGGTGTACTACCGCGTGGCGACGGAAGAAGGCCTGGTCGAGATCGGCAACGCAGACCTGCCGCCGCCGCTGCTCCCGCTCGAGACCGGGCGGCCCCAGTTCCACGACGCGGCCTATTTCGGCGAGCCGGTCCGCGTGGGCAGCTATGCGCGCCGGCTGCCGCGTCCGCTGGCGGGGCACGAGGAGGCGCAGCGGGTCGTCATCCAGGTTGCCGAAACACTCAGGTCGCGCGAACAGTTCACGCGCAACCTGGTGTTGCAGGCCCTGGCGCGCGACCTGATGCTGGTGCTGGTCGCCGGCGGGCTGCTGGTGCTGGCGATCGGCTGGGCCTTGCGCCCGCTGGCACGGCTGCGCCAGGAGGTCGGCGGGCGGTCGCCGCAGGACCTGACGCCGATCGCCTCCGCGGGCATCCCGCTGGACGTGCAGCCGCTGGTGGAGGCGATCAACCAGCACGTCGAGCGCACCCGCCGGCTCACCGAGGCCCGCCGGCGTTTCGTCGACGACGCGTCGCACCAGCTGCGCACGCCGCTGGCGACGCTGTCGACGCAGGTGGGCTACGCGCTGCGCGAGCCCGATCCCGCGCGCCTGCACGACGCGCTGCGGGCGGTCAAGGCGCAGCTCGAGGAAACGGTGCGCCAGACCAACCAGATGCTCGCGCTGGCGCGCACCGACAGCGCCGAGCTGGTCTCGGAGCCGCTCGACCTGCGGACCCTGGCCGAGCAGGGCACACGCGCCTGGTGGTCCGAGGCGCAGGCCCGGCGGATCGACCTCGGCCTGGACGTGCCGGAGGCGCCGGTACCGGTGCAGGCCCATGCCGGGCTGCTCAAGGAGGCGCTGTCGAACCTGCTGCACAACGCCCTGCGCTACACGCCCGCCGGCGGACAGGTGACCGTGCGCGTGGCCGCAGAGGGCGGCGCGGCGCGGCTGGTGGTGCTCGACAACGGGCCGGGCATCCCGGCGGCGGAGCGCGCGCGGGCCGGCGAGCGCTTCTTCCGCGCCAGCAACGCGAGCCAGCCGGGCTCGGGGCTCGGCCTCGCCATCGTGCGCTCGATCGCCGAGCGCCACGGCGGCCGCTTCGAGGTGGAGCCGGGCCCCGACGGGCAGGGCCTGTCGGCGGCACTGGTCCTGCCGCTGCACGCCGCCTGAATCGGGCCGAGGGTTAACCCGCAGCGTTTGGCGATTTGGCTGAAAGCGCGCTGAAAGTCGCGCTTCCCTATCGTGCCTCCATGCCTCGACGACCTCCCTGTTCGAGGCGATCCACCCCGGAAGGAGACGACATGAAACTGATCCACACGACCCTTGCCGCCGCGCTCGGCCTGGCCGCCTTCGCCGCCGGCGCCGGCCCGCTGGACAAGACCGAGTGCATCGCCCCGGCCAAGCCGGGCGGCGGCTTCGACCTGACCTGCAAGCTCGCCCAGTCGGGCCTGGCCGACGCCAAGCTGATCGCCGATCCGATGCGCGTGACCTACATGCCCGGCGGCATCGGGGCGGTCGCCTACAACGCGATCGTCGCGCAGCGGCCCGACGCGGCCAACACCATCGTCGCGTTCTCCGGCGGTTCGCTGCTGAACATCGCGCAGGGCAAGTTCGGCCGCTACGACGAGAACGACGTGCGCTGGATCGCCGGCATCGGCACCGACTACGGTGCCCTCGTGGTGGCGGAGACCTCGCCGTTCAAGTCGATGAAGGACGTGCTGGCGGCGCTGAAGGCCGACCCGACCAAGGTCGTCTTCGGCGCCGGCGGCACGGTCGGCAGCCAGGACTGGATGAAGGCGGCCCTCGTGGCCCGAGCGGCCGGGGTGGACCCGAAGGGCATGCGCTTCGTCGCCTTCGAAGGCGGCGGCGAGGCCATGACGGCGCTGCAGGGCGGCCACATCCACGTGTTCACGGGCGACGCCGCCGAGACCTCGCAGCAGATCAAGGCGGGCAGCAAGGTGCGGGTGCTCGCGGTGATGGCCGACAAGCGCCTGCCCGGCGACCTGGCCCAGGTCCCCACGGCGAAGGAGCTGGGTTTCGACATCGAGTGGCCGATCCTGCGAGGCTTCTACGTCGGGCCGAAGGTCTCGGACGCCGACGCGAAGCTCTGGTCCGACACCTTCGCGAAGCTGCTCGCCAGCCCCGGCTTCGACAAGCTGCGCGCCGAGCGCGGCCTGTACCCGATGGCGCTGACCGGCGCCGAGGCCGACGCGTACGTCAAGAAGCAGGTCGCCAACTACCGCAAGCTGGCCCAGGACTTCGGTCTGGCCACCACCGCGAAGTAGTCCGCGCTTGCCTGGGCCGCGGGTGACGCGGCCCCTTCAGGAGATCCCCATGAGTGACCGCATCCTCGGTGCGGCGTGCATCGTCGCGTCCGCCGGCATGGCCTGGTCGGCGCAGGGCTACGCCGCCGCCATCTCGTACGAACCCGTCGGCCCGCGGGCCTTCCCGATGCTGCTCGCCGGGCTGCTGGCGATCGGTGGCCTGTGGCTGTTCGCCCGGCCGGCGCTGCGCGGCGCATCGCCCTACCGCGCGGTGCCGCTGCGCGCCACGCTGCTGGCAGGCGCCGCCATCGCCGTCTACGCCGCGCTGTTCGAGCTGCTCGGCTTCACGCTGGCGACCGCCGCGATGGCCGTGCCGCTCGGCCTGGTGTTCGGCGGGAGCCTGAAGCAGGCGCTGGCCGCCGGTGCCGGGCTCGGCGTGACGCTGTACTTCCTGTTCGACAAGGCGCTGGACGTGGTGCTGCCAACCGGCGTGCTGTCGTTCCTGCTGGGAGGCCGCTGATGGACGTGCTGCAACACCTGCTGGCCGGCTTCGGCGTCGCGCTCGCGCCGACCAACCTGGCCATCGCCGCGATCGGCGCGTTGATCGGCACGGTGGTCGGCCTGCTGCCGGGGCTCGGGCCGATCAACGGCGTCGCGATCCTGATGCCGCTCGCCTTCGCGATGAAGCTGCCGCCGGAAGCGTCGCTGATCCTGCTCGCCGCGGTCTACATCGGCTGCGAGTACGGCGGGCGCATCTCGTCGATCCTGCTCAACGTGCCGGGGGATGCCGGCGCGATCATGACGGCGCTGGACGGCTACCCGATGGCACGCCAGGGGCTGGGCGGCGTGGCGTTGTCGATCTCGGCCTGGAGTTCCTTCGTCGGCTCGCTGATCGCGACCATCGGCATCGTGCTGTTCGCGCCCTTGCTGGCGAGCTGGGCCCTCTCGTTCGGGCCGGCCGAGTACTTCGCGCTGATGTGCTTCGCCTTCGCCTGCATCGCCGGGCTGATGGGCGAGGCGCCGATGAAGGCCGGCATCGCCGCGGTGATCGGGCTCTCGCTGTCCTGCGTGGGGCTGGATTCCAACTCCGGCGTCTACCGCTTCACCGGCGGCGACGTGCACCTGTCCGACGGCATCCAGTTCGTCGTGGTCGTGATCGGCGTGTTCTCGATCAGCGAGATCCTGCTGATGCTGGAGCAGCACCACAGCAGCGACGGCATGATCACCGAGACCGGCCGCAAGCTCTTCAACCTGCGCGAGATGGCCCGCACCTGGTGGGGCACGGTGCGCTCCAGCGTGGTCGGCTTCGTCGTCGGCGTGCTGCCCGGGGCGGGCGCGACGATCGCCAGCGCGATGACCTACTCGATGGAGAAGCGCCTGACCGACACCGAAGGCAGCTTCGGCAAGGGCGACATCCGCGGCGTGGCCGCGCCCGAAGCGGCGAACAACTCGGCCGCCACCGGCTCCTTCGTGCCGATGCTGACGCTGGGCGTGCCGGGCTCGGGCACCACCGCCGTGATGGTGGGCGCGCTCGCGCTCTACAACATCACGCCCGGACCGGCGCTGTTCACGCAGCAGCCCACGCTGGTGTGGGGCCTGATCGCGTCGCTGTTCGTGGCCAACCTGATCCTGCTGTTCATCAACATCCCGATGGTCGGGCTGTTCACGAAGGTGCTGCGCGTGCCGAACTGGCTGCTGGTGCCGGGCATCCTGGCGGTCAGTGCGGTGGGCGTCTACGCGGTGCACGCGACCACCTTCGACCTGCTGCTGATGACCGCGCTGGGCGTGGCCGGCTGGCTGCTGCGCAAGCAGGGCGTGCCGATGGCGCCGCTGATCCTGGGCTTCGTGCTCGGCGACATGATGGAGCAGAACCTGCGCCGCGCGCTGTCGATCACCAACGGCGACGCGTCCATCCTCGTCGAGAGCCCGATCTCGGTCGGACTGTGGCTGGGCGCGCTGGCGATGGTCCTCGTGCCGCCGCTGCTGCGCCTGATGCAGCGCCGCCGCACGCCGCCGCCCGTTGCGGCCTGAACCCGAAGGAGACCCCACCATGCAACTGACCGGTCTGCTGCACGGCGCGCCGCTGCTGCGCCATGTCGACTTTCCCACCGCCGAGGTGCTCGGCCCCGACGCCGGCGAGGACGAGATCGCCGCGCTGATCAAGCGCCACGGCCAGGTCTTCGTGAAGCCGCTGTTCCGCGGCGCGATCGGCAAGAAGGGCAAGGCCGGCCTGATCGGCCGTGCCCGGGACCTGCGCACCGCGCTCGCCGAGAAGGAGCGCCTGTACTTCGCCGAGCACCGGCACGGCAACGTGGTCGCCAAGGCCAACGGCGTGAGCTTCGAGGGCGGCGTGCCCGCCGAGCACGAGATCTACTTCTCGATCACCGACGACACGCGCTTCCGCGCCCCGACGATCACGATCACGCACCGGGGCGGCGTCGACATCGAGGAACTCGGCAAGGGCGAGATCGCGACGATCCCGTTCGATGCGCTGACCGGCCTGAAGGCCTTCGTGATCGCCAACGCGCTGGCCGACATCGGCGCGCCGAAGGAGGTGATCTCGCCGCTCGTGCAGCACCTGCCCAAGCTGTGGGAGCTGATGCACCACTACGGCATGACGACGCTGGAGCTGAACCCGATCCGCATGCGGCCGGGCAAGGACGGCCGGCTGACGCCGGTGGCCTGCGACTTCAAGTGCGGCTTCGACCGCGACGACCCGCGTGTCGCGCGGCTCAAGCTGCCGGCGCACCTGTTCGCCGCCGACGTCGGCGCGTTCGAGCAGGAGGTCAACGAGCTGCGCACCCACCAGGGCCAGAGCGACGTGTTCGTGATCAACGAGCGCGGCACCATCCTCGCGCCGACCTTCGGCGGCGGCGCGAACAGCCTGGTCACCGAGGTGCTCGGCGAGGCCGCGAGCATCAGCTCCGACTTCGGCGGCAACCCGCCCTACGAGAAGATGAAGGCGGTGGCGCGCATCTGCTACCGGCACTTCCTCGCTCAGAGCAACGTGCTGTTCATCATCGGCGGCAAGTCGAACAACACCGACATCCACGAGACGCTGCGCGCGATGGGCGATGCGCTGCGCGAGCATTTCTCGACGCATGGCCCGACGCCGCTGTACGTCGTCGTCGGCCGCGGCGGGCCGAACCTGGTGCGCGGCTTCGGCGCGCTGGCCGACACCTGCGAGGCGCTCGGCCTGCCGTACCGCTTCTTCGGCTTCGACAGCGCGATCTCCGAGGTCGTGAACTACGCCAAGAAGATCGACGAATGGATGAAGGCCGGCGGGCGCGAGCGGATCGCGCGCCACCTGCACATCGGCAGCGCCGCGGCCTGAAGGAGCACCCCATGCATGCACGAGGCATTCCCGACCTGCCCTACTACCTGGGCACCGGCTCGCTGGCCGACCTGGCCACCCGCGGCAACCGCGTCTGCGTCCTGAACATCCTGGGCGGCGAGTCGCGCCAGGTCACGCCGACCAGCCATGTCTTCTCCGGCGGCAACGTCGTGTTCGGCACCTCGCCGGGCCGCGGCGGGCAGGTGCTGCCCACCGCGATCGGCGACATCCCGGTGTTCAACAGCGTGCGCGAGGGACTGAACGCCGGCCACGCGTTCGACACCGGCGTCGTCTACCTGCCGCCCTCGGGCGTGCGCGACGGCGTCGCGGAACTCATCCGCGTCAACCCGGGCCTGCGCAAGATCGTCATCGTGACCGAGAAGATCGCGGTGCACGACGCACGCGAGATCCGCGCGATGGCGCAGGGCGCCGGCGTCGACGTGATCGGCGGCAATTGCCTGGGCGTGGCCGATTCGTGGAACCGCACGCGCATCGGCGGCGCGCTCGGCGGCGACCATCCGGAGGAGACGCTGCTGCAAGGAACGGTCGCGATCTTCTCGAACTCGGGCGGCTTCACGACGACGATCGCGCAATACCTCGCCACCGAAGGCTGGGGAACGACGACGCTGGTCTCCTCGGGCAAGGACGTCTACATCCACTACGCCGCGCGCGACTTCGCCCACGCCTTGCGCCACGACGGCCGCTCGCGCGCCGCGGTGCTCTACGCCGAGCCCGGCGGCTACTACGAACACGCGGTCGACTGGGGCAAGCCGGTGGTCGCGTGTGTCGTCGGGCGCTGGAAGTCCAAGCTCACGCGCGCGGTCGGCCATGCCGGCGCGATGGCCGGCTCGGGCGACAGCGCGGCCGACAAGGAACGCTGGTTCATGGACGCGTTCGGCGTCGACGCGGTGTTCACGCCCGAGCACCCGGTGGTCTCGAAGAAGGGCGCGGTGGTCACGAACATCGCGCACATCCCGGCCGCGCTCACCGCGGTGATGGCGCTGTCGGGCGCGAAGCCCGACTTCGCGCCGCGCGGCAGCCTGACGCTCAAGCCGTGGATGGCCAACGACCAGGGGCTGGACCTGCCGGCCGCGCTCGCGCTGGCGCCGGTGATCGCGCCCGAGCCCTATGCCGCGCAGATCGCCGAGCTGAAGCGCCAGGTCGGCGCGGTGATCGCACGCCAGAACATGAAGGACAAGTCGGGCGCGTCGGTGATGGATCCGAAGTCGCAGGTCACCTCGGTGCACGGCCATTCGGTGCTCGAGCTCGCGCTGCAGCCGCTGCAGGCCAACTTCGCGCTGCCGCTGGTGCACGAGGGCGCCGGGCCGAACGACCGCGCGCTGCTCGACATCGCGGTGGCCGCCGAGGTCAACCTGGTCGGCACGCCGATGCTCGCCGCCGCCGAGGCCGCGCGCGAGGGCGGCAACTCGCCGAACACCGTGATGGCCGCCGCCGTCACGATCGTCGGGCCCAGGCGCGTCGAGCGTGCACTCGCCTGCAGCCGCGCGCTGATCGACCTGTTCATCGGCACCACGCTGAAGGAAGGCCACCATGTCGACTTCGACCTGTCGACGGTGAAGCTCGACGCTCCGACGCGCGCGCTGTTCCTGGCCCGCGACGACGAGGCAGGCGACTCGCACCCCGAGGCGATGCTGCAGGCGGTGCGTGAGCGCGGTGCGAAGTCGGTCTTCCTCGACCTGCTGCTCAGGCAGGGCGGTCGGCTGTCGCGCGACGCGATCCTCGCCGCGATCGCGACCACCATCGCCTGGGGTCCGCTGGTGCGCAAGCGCATCAGCCGGCTGACCGCCGAGACGCTGCCCTGGTACCTGCGCCTGTACGGCACGATGGTCGGCGCGTCGATCCCGGCGCCGCTGCATCAGTGGGGGTCGCTCGCCGGCATCTCGCAGGCCGAACGCTATGGCTCGTGGACCATGGCCGATCTCTGTTTCCTGGCGATCACCGGCAAGAAGCCCACGCCCGAGCAGGCGCTGCCGCTGCAGATCCTGATCGGCCTGCTGATCAGCAACGGGCCGGGCTCCATCACCGCGCAGGGCGCGAAGGGGGCGGTCGCCGCCGACGGCCCGCAGACGCCCGGCCGCGTGCAGATCAACAAGGCGATGGCCGGCTTCCTGACGCACAGCGGCTACAGCCATGGCGGCAACGGCTACGAGGGCATGGCCTTCCTGCTCGCGCAGTTCCGCAGCGCCGACCTGCGCGACCCGAACGACCCGCAGCACGGCATCGACCTGAAGGCGATGGCGAGCGCCTTCGCGAAGGCCTACAAGGCCGAGAAGGGCGCGGCCAAGGAGCTCGGCCAGGAGCTGCGGGCGCTGCCCGGCGTGCACCACCCGGTGTTCAAGGGCAAGCCGGTGAACCACGACCCGCGCGAGCGCTTCATCGCGAAGTTCCTCGCCGAGCGCGGCCAGTACAACGTGTTCCACGCCTTCTACGTCGAGCTGGTGCAGGCGCTCTACGACGAGGGCGCGACGCCGTACGTGTTCTGCGTCAACGTCGATGCGGTGATCGCCGCGCTGCTGCTCGGCGTGCTGTGGCCCGACTACCGCAGCGGCGCCCTCGGCGAGCGCGAGCTCGAGACGGCGGCGTTCAACGTCTTCCTCTACGGCCGCATGATCGGCGCCGCCGCCGAGATCGACGACCACCTGAACCGCGGCCGGAACATGGACACGCGCACACCGGAGGCGAACTGCGCGCATGTCCTGTGACGGTTGCCCGGCCTGGGGGAACGGAGAAGCGCGTGCCACGGCCGGCCCACCCGCTCATGACGACGGTGCCGATGCACGTCGGCGAACGGGCCACCGTTCCGGCGGTCGTCGATGGAGGTCGGCATCAAGGGCGTCGCGGAGAACATCGGCACACAGGTCGTGCGCCACGTGTCGGACGGCATCGCCCGTGCCGCCTGCTGCAGCAGGCCGCGCAGCCGCCGACTCGTCGATGCGCAGCAGCACCTCGCGCACCGCCTCGGCCGGCTGGATACGCGCGGTGGCCCTCTTCGAGGACGCCGGCGCCTGACGACCGTGCTTCGTCGTGCCGTGCCTGCGCGGGCCGCGTCCGAGCCCGTTCAGCCCGGCGCGGTGCCGCGCACCACCCGCTGCAGGTCGGTCTCCTGCCAGGCCGCGCCCTCGGCACGGCGCTCGGCGAGCACCGCGTCGCCGAGGCTCGCCCGCAGCGCAGCCACGTCCTCCTCGTGCAGCTTGCGCGGCAGCACGCCACGCGGTGCGCTGGCCCGCGCGGCCATCGCATCGGCGAGGCCGACCAGGCGCGCGGCGTTGTCCTGGTCGCCGCGCAGTCGCAGCAGCGCCGGCCAGTGGTCGATCGTCCAGGCGAGCGAGCCGTCGACCGTCTGCAACGCGAGCAGTTCGCGCATCGCCGCCTCGGCCTCGGCGCGCTCGCCGAGGCGGATCGCCGCCACGCCCTGCATGTTCAGCGCGCCCCAGGCGGTGCGCAGCCGGCCGTGCTCGCGCGCCTGCGCGACCACCTCGCGCGAGACGGCCAGTGCCTCGGCCGGCGCATCGAGCACGATCAGCGCATGCGCCAGGTTGGCCCCGGCGATCCACGCGGTGCGCAGGTCGCCGAGGCGGCGCGCGAGCTCGTATTCCGCGCGGAAGCGGTCGCGGCACTCGGGCCAGCGGTTCGCATACATCTCGTCGAGCGCGAGGGCGAAGCGCAGCAGCCGGCCGCGCAGCGGCGGCCAGTCGGGCGCCTCGAGCGCGCGCATCTGAGCCAGCGCGCCGGCCTTGTCGAACTGCGGATCGGCCCACTGGGCGGTGGCGATGCGGTGGCTGAGTGCCCAGTACATGGCGGTCGTGTCGCCGAGCGCGCGGGCCGCCTCGAGCGCCTGGCCGGCGGCGGCATGGCCGCGGTCCGCCGGCACCAGCATCGCGGTGCCGAGCTGCGCGATCGCGAGCCAGTAGCGTGCGCGTGTCGCCGCCTCGACGCCGGGGTCGTCGATGTGCGGGGCCACCGCGTCGACCGCCGCCACCGCCTCGCGCGTGGCGTCGCCGGCCAGCCACAGGGAGACGCCCCAGGCCGCCAGCGCCAGCGCGAGCGGCGCGCGTGCCGCCTCGGCGCGGGCGAACGCGAAGGCGCTGCGCAGGTTGCCGAGGTCGGGCAGCACCTGCTGCTGCCACTCGAGCGTCGGTGTGTCGAGCCAGCGGCTGCTCATGTGCTGCAGCAGGCCGAGCAGCGCGCGTGCATGCCGCTCGCGCAGCCGCGCTTCCTCGCCGGCGGCCTGCAGCTGCGCGAGCGCGAAGGCGCGCGGGCTCTCGAGCAGGCGGTAGCGCAGCGGCAGCCGCGGCGTAGCGCCGGGCAGGGTCTGCAGCAGCGCATGGTCGACCAGCGTGTCGAGCGCATCGAGCACCGCCCATTCGTCGATCGTGTCGTCGGCGGCGACCTGCTGCGCCGCCTCGAGCGTGAAGCTGCCGGTGAACACGCCGAGCCGGCGCCAGACCACCTGGCGCAGCGGGTCGAGCAGCTCGAAGGTCCACTGCAGCGCGTTCTCCAGCGTCTGCTGCCGCGCCGGAGCGCTGCGGGCGCCGCGGGTCAGCAGCTGCAGCCGGTGGTCCAGCCGCTCGCGCACGCCGGCCACGCCGAGCAGCGGCACGCGCGCGGCGGCGAGTTCGAGCGCCAGCGGGATGCCGTCGAGCCGGCGGCAGAGGTCGTGCACGGCGGGGAGGTCGCTCTCGGCGAGCGACCAGCCGGGCAGCAGCGCCTGCACCCGCTCGACGAACAGCGAGACGGCGTTGCTGGCGCCTGCGGGCGCCATGCTGCCGGGCACCGGCACCGGGGCGCGCGGCGTGCGTCGGCGGTCGTTTGCCGCCGGGGGGGGCGGCACCGGCAGGCCGTGCAGCCGGTAGAGCGTCTCGCCGCTGCCGCGCACCGGCGTCTGGCTGGTCACCAGCAGCCGCAATGACGGCGCGTGCGCCAGCAGCGTGACGGCCAGCGGCGCCACGGCCGCGGCGATCTGTTCGGCGTTGTCGAGCACCAGCAGCAGCTCGAGCGAGGACAGCGCCCGGCCGAGCGCTTCGGCCGAGGCCTGCGCCGCCTTGCCGGGCAGCCCGAGCACGTGGGCGATCGTGCCGGGCAGTGCGGCGCCGTCGGCGAGCGCGGCGAGTTCGACCAGGAACACGCCGTCGCGGAACTGGCCGCGCAGCTGCTGGCCGACGGCCTGGGCGAGCCGGGTCTTGCCCATGCCGCCGGGCCCGGTGATCGTGACCCAGCGCTGCGCCTCGAGCTGTCGGCAGATCGCCGCGATGTCGCCGATGCGGCCATGCAGCGGCGGCAGCGCGGGCGGCAGGTTGCCGCCGGCCGGCGCGGGGGGCACGGGCGCCAGCGAAGGAGCCGTCGCCGCGGCCGATGCCAGCACCCGCGGCACGGCGACGAAGCGGTAGCCGCGCCGCGGTGCCGTCTCGATGTAGGCCGGGTGCTTGGGATCGTCGCCGAGCACCGCGCGCAGCCGGCTGACCACCGTCTTCAGCACCGACTCGGTGACGTGGCGGTGGCCCCAGACCGCGTCGAGCAGTTCGTCCTTGGTCACCAGCCGGCCGGCGCGGCCGGCGAGGAAGCACAGCACCGCGAAGTCGCGCGGCGGCAGCTCCAGCGGGCTGCCGTCGTCGCGGCGCAGCCGACCGGCGGCCTCGTCGAGCACGTAGGGGCCGAAGGCGAGGGCGGTGGAGGCGGGCGGGGCGATCGTCATGGCGCGCTGGCGTCGCGGCGACTGTAACGAATGCCGTCGCAGCGGCCGAGACGGTTTCGAGACCGTGCCGAGACGACTTCCGGCGGCCGTGCACCGACAGTGCCGGCTCGCTGCGGCGCACCGCGCGCCGTGGCCCCGAACCCCTGGAGAGACGTCGTGACGACACTTCACCTTGCCCTGCAGCGCCTCGCCGCTGCGGCCGCCCGCCAGGCGGCGCGCGCTGCCGCGCTGGCCGCGCTGCTCGTGCTGTCCGCCTGCGGCGGTGGCGGCAACGGGACCCCTGCGCCCGCCCAGCCGGCGCCGAGCTCCGCGCTCGAGTGCGAGCGCCTCGCCTATCCCTGCGACTGGTCGCAGGTCGACGCCGCCATCGTCGCCGAGAGCAACCGCCTCGGCGGCGACGTCGCGGCCCGCCTCGACGCCGGCGGCGACACCGATGCCGCCGTCGCCTGGCTGAAGACCCAGGCCACGCTGGCCGAGGTCCAGCACGACGAACGCTCGATCCGTTTCCGCCTGCCCGGCGGCCGCGGCGTCTGGGTGCTGGCCGACGAAGGCCGGCCGCTCGCCCCGGCCGGCGCTGCCGCGCCCCTCGCCGCGCCGCGCAAGCAGGCCCAGGGCGTGATCCGCGCCGGCGCGACGCAGCGCAAGGCGCTGGTGCTGTCGCCGTTCCGCTGGCAGCACGAGACCTTCGCGGTCGACCATGTCGTCGCGCGCCTGGCGGCGATCGACGGCTACGACATCACGCTGCGCCAGAACAGCAGCGAGGACGAGCGCACCGTCTGGATCGACGACTACGCGAGCTTCGCCGACTACGACGTCGTGCACCTGTCCACGCACGGTGCCGAGCTGTGCCGCGACCGCGCCACCGGCCAGCGCATCGACCCCTGCCGCATCGGCATCGACGTCGGCGTCACGGTGCAGCCGGCCGACGACATCGCGGCCGCCGGCCACCCCGGCGTCGAGCTGTTCGTCACGCGCAAGGGGCACCGGCACCTCGCGGTGACGCCGGACTTCTTCCGCGCCGTCTACCCGCAGGGGCTGGACCGGAGGCTCGTCTTCATCGACGCCTGCCTCGGCGGCGACCCGACGCTGATGGCCTCGCTGGGCGGCAGCAGCGGCGTGACGCTCGGCTTCTCGAACGTCGTGTATGCCGAGTTCGCGCAGGGCGTGGGCGATGCACTGTACGAGCTGCTCGGCCGCGGCCTCTCGGTGCAGGAGGCGATGGCGCGCCTGGGTGATTCGCTCGCGCAGGAAGACGGCACGCGGCTCGTCTCGAACCAGCGCGACATCCGCCTGCGCGACCTGCTCGGCGTGCGAGACCTGACCGGCGGCGAGCTGCTCGCCGATGGCGGCGCGGTCGATGCCCTCTCGCGCCCCGGCGACGGCCAGCCCGACCGGCTGCGTCTGGCGCTGCAGGTCGACGGCCTGACGCCGGATCGGCTCGACGGTGTGGCGCTGCGCGTCTCGCGCGACGGCAGCACGCTCGTGCAGCTGCCGCTGGCCGGCAGCGCGGTCGCGGACGGCGAGGACCGCCTGCGCTTCGAGTTCGAGCTGCCGCTGGGCACCGACACGCAGCCGGGCGAGACGCTGGCGCTGCGCTTCGCGCTCTCGCTGCCCGAGGGCGGCTTCACGGTGCTCGACGTCGCGCCCAAGGTGCAGGACCCGTCCGCGCTGCCGCGCGAGTGGCAGATGACGAGCACCACCATCGCCTACGGCGTCGGCTCGACGACGACGAAGATCGCCAACCTCGTCTGGGAGCTCGAGCCCGACGACGACCCGACACGCCGCTACCGCTACTACCGCGTCAAGGGCGGCACGCTGAGCGTCGCCTTCGATGGCGACCTCAACAACTGCCGCACGCAGTGGCAGGCGACGCTGACCATCCCGACCGGCGCCAGCAACCACTCGCTGAAGTTCGACACCGTGGCCGGCCTGTTCGACGGCTTCGCGAACGCCGCGGGCCAGGCGGTGCAGGCCACCGGCGTCTGCGCCGACGGCAGCACGCTGCCGATGACGACGAGCGCCGGCGGCGTCTACCTGATGGCCGACGACGTGCCGATCGCCGGCGGCGGCACGAGCGGCTTCAGCGGCGCCTACAACAGCGGCGCGCAGCTGCCGACCCTCATCGAGTACAGCTTCACGCCGCTGCGCTGATGGAGGCCGCCGCCACCTTCCTGCAGGGCCTGGCGCTCTCGCTCGCGACCATCGCCGCGCTGGGCCCGCAGAACCTGCACGTGCTGCGCACCGGGCTCGCGCGGCGCCATGTGGGCGCCACCGTCGCGCTGTGCATCGCGGGCGACGCGCTGCTGGTCGGCGGCGCGCTGGCCGGCGCGGCCGATGCGCTGGGGCGCATCGACGCGCTCGCGCCCTCGCTCGCCGGCATCGCCGCGCTGGTGCTGGCGGGTTTCGCGTGGCGGGCCTTCGGCGATGCGCGCCGGCCGCCGGCGTTGACGGACGCGCCGGGCCCGGCCCGCGGGCCGGCGCTGCGCCGCTCGCTGGCCGAGACCGCGGCGGTGACCTTCGGCAACCCGGCGGTCTGGATCGACACGCTGCTGCTCGTCGGCGCCACCGGGGCGGCATTGCCGGCCGAGCTGCGCCCGGCCTTCGGCGCCGGCGCGCTGGCCGGCTCGGGGCTGTGGTTCTGCGGCCTGGCCTATGGCGCGCGGCTCGCGTCGGCCTGGCTCGCGCGGCCGGCGGCCTGGCGCGTGATCTCGCTCGCGAGTGCGGCCGTGATGGCGGCCATGTCGCTCGGCTGGGCGGTCGAGTTCCAGTCCGCCATGGTGACGGCCACCGGCGGGTGACGAGGGTGTCGGGATGCCTGGCACGCCCGGGTCTGCTGCATCCGATCCGCGGGGATCGGCGTAGTGCTGCCTGTCATCCACCCGACCCGCAGGAGTCCCGCATGTTCACCCCCGACCTCGCCGCGCGCCGCGGCTTCCTCACCCGTTCCAGCCGGCTCACGCTCTCGGCGGCAGCCGTCGGCCTGCTGGCGGGCACACGCGCTGCCCACGCGCAGGCCTCGATGTCGACGGAGGCCGATGTCGGCATCCTCAACGTGGCGCTGGGCCTGGAGCACGAGGCCATCAACGCCTACCAGCTCGGCGCCGGCAGCGGCCTGCTGCAGAAGCCGGTGCTCGAGGTGGCCGTGGCCTTCCAGTCGCACCACAAGGCACACCGCGACGCGCTGATCGCCACCATCCGCACGCTGGGCGGCCAGCCGGTGGCCGAGAAGCCGCTCGACGAGTACGCCAAGGCCTTGAACGCGGCCACGCTGAAGAGCCAGGCCGACGTGCTGATGCTCGCCGCGAAGCTCGAGCTCGGTGCGACCAACGCCTACCTCGGCGTGATCCCCTCGTTCAAGGACAACAAGCTCGGCCAGGTTGCCGCGCGGCTGGCCGCCGACGAGACGATGCACTGGACCGCGCTGTCGCAGGCGTTGGGCAAGATGCTGCCGGCCGGCGCGTTGAGCTTCGGGGCCTGACATGCGCGCCGTGCTGCCGGCGGCCGCGCTGGTGGCGGCCTTGCTCGCCGACACCGCCCGGGCCGGCGCCGACGCGCAGCGCGGCCAGCAGGCCTACGAGGCCCGCTGCGCCGGCTGCCACTCGGTGGACGCCGACCGCATCGGCCCGCGGCACGCCGGCCTCCTCGGCCGCCCGGCGGGCAGCGTCGCCGGCTTCGACTACAGCGACGCGCTGCGCCGCAGCGGCATCACCTGGGATGCCGCGCTGCTCGAGCGCTGGCTCGCCGACCCGGAGGCCCTGGTGCCGGGGCAGCGCATGGGCTACCGGCTCGGCGATGCGCAGGCCCGGGCGGACATCGTGGCTTACCTGGTGTCGCTGTCGCCGGGCCGCTGAGCAGGCCGCGGGCCGGGCGACAATCGTGTCGGGTCCACCCACCCGACCCCGGGGTCCGTGCCGATGAAGCGCTTGACGATGTCTCTCGACGACGAACTGGCCGACGCGTTCGAGGCGCTGGTCCGGGCACGCGGCTACGAGAACCGGTCCGAGGCATTCCGCGACCTGCTGCGGCAGGACCTGGGCAACGTCAGGCTGCGCGACCGGCCCGACGAGCCCTGCGTGGCGACGCTGAGCTACGTCTACAACCACCACCAGCGCCAGCTGGCCCTGCGGCTGACCGACCTGCAGCACGATCACCACGAGCTGACGGTGTCGACCACCCACGCCCACCTCGACCACGACCACTGCATCGAGACCGTGATCCTGCGCGGCAGGACGGCCCAGGTGCGTGCCTTCGCCGAGTCGGTCATCGCCCAGCCGGGCGTGAGCCACGGCAACCTGCACCTGGTGCCCATGGCCGTGCGGCACGCCCACGGACATGCACACCTCGCGCCGGCGACGGCCCGTCCGGCCGAGCCCGCCGGGCGCGCCGGCAGGCGGCCGCCGCGCGCCTGACGCCGGCGCACTGCGGCCAGTGCGCTTGCCATTCGGCCACCCGGCCGGCAGCGGCCCTTGCAGGGGTTGACCCGGCACCGCATGCGATCTCCCGGCTGCTTGAGCCAGCGCAGCGGCCGGCATGCTTCTTGTATGAAACTTTCAGATCCATTCATACACGCTGCCGCGCCCGACCATGCACGACCTGCCTGCCGACTGGGGTGCCTTGTGTGCCCTGGTGTTCCTCCTGGGCCTGCGCCATGGTCTGGACGCCGATCACCTGGCGGCGATCGACGGGCTCACCCGGCTCGGCGGCCGTCGCGGGCAGTGGCACACGCGTTACTGCGGGGCCCTGTTCTCGCTCGGCCATGGCGTGGTGGTGCTGTCGATCGCGCTGCTGGCCGGCGCGCTCGGCGCCAGAGGGGTGCCGCCGGCCTGGTTCGAAGCGCTCGGCGGCGGCATCTCGATCGGCTTCCTGCTGCTCCTCGGCGCGGTCAACCTGCACGCCGTGCTGCGGGCGCCGCCGCACGCAGCCGTGCCGCTCGTCGGCGTGCGCGGTCGGCTGGTCGAGCGCCTGCTGGGGCGCGCGGAGAAGTCCACCGGCCCGCTGGCCGTGATGGGCATCGGCTCGCTGTTCGCGCTCTCCTTCGACACGCTCAGCCAGTCGGCCCTGTTCGCCGTGATGGCCGTGCAGTTCGGTGGTGCCGCCCACGCGCTGGCGCTCGGCCTGCTCTTCGTGCTCGGCATGCTGGTGAGCGACGGCGCCAACGGCTGGTGGATCTCGCGCCTGATCAGCCGCACCGACCGCCTGGCCGTGGTGGCCTCGCGGACGATGACACTGGCCGTGGCCTGCGTGAGCCTGCTGGTCGCCGCGATCGGCATCGGCCGCATGGCCTCGGCGTGGATCGACGGCCTGCTCGACGGCCGTGAACTGGCCATCGGCCTGTCGGTGGTCGCGCTGATCGGGTCGAGCTACCTCGTGGCGTGCCGCGCCGGGTTGGCGCGGGCGGCCGCGGCCGCGCAGTCCTGATCGGGCCGCATCCGAGACCGCGGCGGCCGCGTAAGCGGATCCACGCCACCTTCACACCGATCCGCCGCTGGGAGGCCGCATGCGATCCACGCCGATTCACGTCCGGTGCCGATACCGTCCGATCGCCCTCGCGGCGGTCCTGTTGCTCGCCGGCCATGCCGCCTCGGGGCAGGCGCCCGGCACCGGCCCGGGCGCCGCGCCGCCGACCACCGTCGCGGCCATCCAGCAGCTCGATCGCGTCGAGGTTGCCGGGCGCCACTACGACAACGCGGTCGGCAGCACCGATGCCGCGTCGCAGGGCACGATCCGCGCCGAGCTGTTGAAGAGCCGACCGGCGCTGCGGCCCGGCGAGGTGCTGGAGTTCGTGCCGGGGGTCATCGTCACGCAGCACTCGGGCGACGGCAAGGCCAATCAGTACTTCCTGCGCGGCTTCAACCTCGACCACGGCACCGACTTCGCGACCTTCGTCAACGGCCTGCCGGTCAACCTGCCCACGCACGGCCACGGCCAGGGCTACTCGGACCTGAACTTCCTGATTCCCGAACTGGTCGACCGCATCGAGTACCGCAAGGGCCCGTACTTCGCGCAGACGGGCGACTTCTCGGCCGCGGGCTCGGCCGACATCCTCTACCGCACCACGCTGGACGAGCCGCTCGCCGCGCTCACGCTCGGGCAGCGGAAGTACCAGCGCCTGGTCGGCGCAGGATCGAGCGAGCTCGGCCAGGGGCTGAAGCTGCTGGGCGCCGTCGAGCTGCTGCACAACGACGGGCCCTGGACCGTTCCCGAGCAGCTGCGCAAGGCCAACGCGGTGCTCACGCTCAGCGACGGTTCGCGCGCGGAGGGCTGGAGCACCAGCCTGATGGCCTACGACGCGACGTGGACCTCGACCGACCAGATCCCCCAACGCGCCATCGAGGCCGGCTTCGATCGCTTCGGGTCGCTGGACCCGACCGACGGGGGCAACACGCGGCGCAGCAGCCTGTCCGGCGAATGGCACCGCCGCACCGACACCGGCGCCACCAAGGTGGCGGCCTACGCGATCGACTACCGGCTCAGGCTGTTCTCCAACTTCACCTATGCGCTGGAGCGCCCGGCCACCGGCGACCAGTTCTCGCAGCAGGACGAGCGCACCGTGTTCGGCCTCGGTGCCAGCCACGCGGTCGACCACACCCTCGGCGGCCTGCCGGCACGCAGCGAGGTCGGCCTGCAGCTGCGGCACGACCGCATCCGCGTCGGCCTGTTCGACACCCAGGCACGCCAGACCATCGGCACGACACGCGACGACAAGGTGCGGCAGACGCTGCTGGGCGTCTACGGCCAGACCGCGGTCGAACTGGCGCCGTGGCTGCGCGGCATCGTCGGGCTGCGTGCCGACCAGGCGCGCTTCAAGGTGAACAGCCTCGCCGACAGCGCGAACTCCGGCGCGTCCTCCGACCACCTGCTGTCGCCCAAGCTGTCGCTGATCCTCGGGCCCTGGGACAAGACCGAGTGGTTCGTCAACGCCGGCCGCGGCTTCCACAGCAACGATGCACGCGGCACGACGGCGACGGTGGACCCGAAGACCGGCGACCCGGTCGACAAGGTCGCGGGCCTGGTGGCGGCACGCGGCATGGAGCTGGGGATGCGCACCGAGTGGTTCACCGGCCTGCAGAGCTCGCTCGCGCTGTGGAAGCTCGACGTCGACTCCGAGCTCGTCTACGTCGGCGATGCCGGCGCGACCGAGGCGAACCGCCCCAGCACGCGCCGAGGCGTCGAGTGGAACAACCGCTACGTGCCGCGGCCGTGGCTGCTGGTGGACGCCGACCTGGCGTGGACGCGCGCCCGCTTCGCGGATGCGAGCCCGGCCGGCAACCGCATCCCGAACGCGGTGGACAGGGTGGCCTCGGTCGCGGTCACGGCGCGTGAGCTCGGCCCCTGGTCGGCCTGCATCCAGTGGCGCTACCTGGGCTCGGGTGCGCTGATCGAGGACAACAGCGTGCGTTCGTCCTCCTCGCTCACGACCAACCTGCGCCTCGGCCGCCGGCTCACGCCCAAGGCCGAGCTGACGCTCGATGTCTTCAACCTCTTCGACCGCCGGGTCAACGACATCGAGTACTTCTACGAGTCGCAGTTGCCGGGCGAGGCGGCGCCGGTGGCCGACAAGCACGTGCACCCGGCCGAGCCGCGCACGATCCGGCTGATGCTGCAACTCGGCTTCTAGGGCGTCCGCGGCGCGCAGTCACAATCGGCCCCGTCCCTGGTCCCGCCCCGACCGCCGCGCATGTTCACCCTGATCCGCCTGACCGTGCGCCGTGCCCGGCAGGAGCGGCTGCCACAGGTGGCCGGCAGCCTCACCTTCACCACGCTGCTGGCGGCGGTGCCGCTGGTGGCGGTGGGGTTCGCGCTGTTCACGCGCTTCCCGGCCTTCGAGCGCTTCGCCGCGGCACTGGAGAAGCACCTGCTCGGCAGCCTGCTCCCACCCGACATCGCACGCACCGTGCTGGTCCACCTGCACCGCTTCGCCGCCAACGCGGCCGAACTCACCTGGCTGGGCTCGCTGTTCCTGCTCGGCACCGCGCTCGCGATGCTGCTGACGATCGAGAACGCGCTCAACCAGATCTGGGCCGTGCGGCGCCCGCGCCCGTGGCTGCGGCGCGTCGGCCTGTACCTGCTGGTGCTGCTGGCGGCGCCGCCGCTGCTGGGCGTGATGCTGTGGGCCAGCTCCTACCTGCTCGGCGTCTCGATGGGCTGGCTCGGGCCGCTGCCGCCGTCGGCGCGTTTCGTGCTGGACCTGGGGCCGGCGCTGATCACCTTCGCCGGGCTGTCGGCGCTGTTTCGCTACGTGCCGAACACCCGCGTGCGCTGGCGCGACGCGCTGCTCGGGGCGCTGCTGGCCAGCGCGGCGCTCGAGCTCGGCAAGCGCGGCTTCGCGGCCTAC
Source organism: Piscinibacter defluvii (assembly GCF_004011805.1). GTDB lineage: Bacteria > Pseudomonadota > Gammaproteobacteria > Burkholderiales > Burkholderiaceae_C > Piscinibacter > Piscinibacter defluvii. The sequence continues at coordinate 94,684 of NZ_RCHJ01000006.1, read as the reverse complement.
CTGCTCAGGCTGCCGACCTACCGGGCCGTGTACGGCGCCTTCGCGGTGATCCCGCTGTTCCTGCTGTGGGCCTACTTCTCCTGGCTGGTCACGCTCGGGGCGGCGCTGATCACCGCCAACCTGCCGCGCCAGGGCTGACACGCCGGCACAAAGAAAAAGGCCCGGCGCCTGCGCGCCGGGCCTTCAGGGTCGTCTCGGACCGCGTCAGATCGCGCGGATGCGCGAGGCCTGCGGGCCCTTCAGGCCCTGGGTCACCTCGAACTCCACGCGCTGGTTCTCGGCCAGGGTCTTGAAGCCCGTGCCCTGGATTTCCTTGAAGTGGGCGAACAGGTCCTTGCCGCCGTTGTCGGGGGCGATGAAGCCGAAGCCCTTGCCTTCGTTGAACCACTTCACGGTACCGGTTTCGATCGTCATGTTGTCTATCCTTGCTGGATGCGTTGAAAATATGCCCCAGCTGTCGCCGGTGCGGTTCAGCAGCCTCCTGACGTGGAGGCCGATGAATGGGTTGGACGCTGCGCTGTTCAACGGCGCGGCGTGCGGGTGGTCGGTGCGGGGCCGCGGCGCTCGAGGTGGCGGAACGTGATGCGGCCCTTGCTCAGGTCGTAGGGCGACATCTCCAGCGACACGTTGTCGCCGGCGAGGATGCGGATGTGGTGCTTGCGCATCTTGCCGCCGGTGTAGGCGATCAGCTTGTGCCCGTTCTCCAGCGTCACGCGGAAGCGTGAGTCCGGCAGGATCTCGTTGACGACGCCGTTCATCTCGATCAGTTCTTCCTTGGCCATGCGGTTTGATTCCTTCGGCGTGGTTGGGGGGCAACGACCGGCCTGCTCGCTGCGCCGGGCAGCAGCAACGTCGGCGATCACGCCGTGGGCCGTTCGGGTGGAGGGGCGCGCAGCCAGGGCGCGCAACGTTGGATGAACTCTGTCCGGCGGCTGGCCGGCAGGGTCGTTCGCCGCGGGCCAGGGGCAGCCAGATCGAGCGGACCGCCGGGGCGATCAGGGTGTCTGGCAGGGGATGGAGATCAACATCGGATCTCGGCGCCGCTGGGACTGCCTTCGACAAGCTTCGACAGGGCCGGCGAGCGCCAATGCGGCATTCTAACATCGCCCCGCGTTCCAGCCGAGCAGCTCGCGCAGCCGCGTCAGCACCCACCCGGCCTCCGCCTCGGACAGCAGCGAACCCGGCGCCTGCAGCCCGCGGCCGATGCGCTCGAGCACATCGTCCTCGTGCGCGCCGAGTTCGAAGCGCTTCGTGGTGGCCGTTTCCACCAGCATCTGCGCGAAGTCCTCGCACAGCTCGTAGCGCTCGGCGATGTGCGCGCGCGGCTCGGTCGGCCGCAGCCGGCCGGGCGGCACGAACAGGGCGATGAACGAGGGCGGGATGAGGATCTGGTTGTCGTCCGGCATGGCGCGGCAGGATAGCCGCGCCGCTGCCCCGGAGCCTCTCAGCGCGGCAGCGCCGTCGGCACGCGGTGCGTGCGGCAGAAGCGCGCCGTCACCTCGCGCTGCGCGTCGTCCAGCGCCTGCCATGCCGGTCCGGCCAGGTGCGCCGGCACGCCGCCGTAGAACGCCTCGGCCACGGCGCCGGCGATGCAGGCCAGGGTGTCCGAGTCGCCGCCGATCGAGATCGCGTTGCGCAGCGCATCCTCGACGTCGGTCGATTCGAGGAAGGCGCGGATCGCGTGCGGCACCGAGCCGGCGCAGGACAGGTCGAAGGCGTAGTCCGGGCGCACCCGGTCCAGCGGCACCGACAGGTCGTAGCCGAAGGCCGCCTCGACATGCGCCGCGATCGCGGCCTTCGTCGCACCGTGCCGGGCCAGGAACACCGCGCTGGCGGTGGCCTGCGCGCCGGCCACGGCGTCGGGGTGGTCGTGGGTCAGCACGGTGCAGTCGTGCGCGGCGCGCAGCACGTCGTCGAGCCGCTCGAAGGCCCAGCCGACCGGGGCGATGCGCATCGCCGCACCGTTGCTCGCGCTGCGCGGCGCCGGGCTGCCGGGCGGGGCGTTCACCCAGGCGAGGAAGGTCGGGCCAAAACCGGCCTGCGGGTAGCGGCGGTGGTGCGCGCGCAGCGTGGCCGCCAGGTCGGCCCCGCTCAGCAGCGCCTCGGCCAGCGCGATGGTGAGCACGCTGTCGTCGGTGCAGCGGCTGCCCGGCGCGAACAGCGCGAAGGCCTTGGTCTTCACGTTGGCCCGCTCGTAGACCGAGCCGAGCACGTCGCCTGCGATGGCGCCGAGCATGGCCTGATTCAGGTTCCGCAGAAGGTCTGGTAGCCCGCGGTGACGGCAGCCGGGGCCGGCTCGGCGTAACGCGCCAGCGCCGCCTCCTCGTCCCAGGGGCGGCGCAACGCGTCGAGCAGTTGCTCGAAGGGCGCCAGGTCGTCGTCGTTCGTCGCCGCGGCCAGCGCTTCCTCGACGCGGTGGTTGCGCGGGATGATCCACGGGCTGGCGCGCCGCATCGCTGTCGCGTCGTGCGGGCCGCGGGCGCGCCAGCGGGCAAGCCAGGGCTCGAGCGCGGCGGGCTCGGCGAACAGCGCGCGCAGCGGCGCGTCGTTGCCGTCGGCGGCGTCGGCCAGGCGGCGCCAGCCGAGCGTGAAGTCGACCGCCTGCGTGTGCAGCAGCGCGAGCCAGTCCTGCGCCAGCGCGGCGTCGGCCGCGTCGGCGCCGGCCAGGCCGAGCTTGCGGCGCTGGCCGTCCAGCAGCGCCGCCTCGAACCAGCCGGGGAAGGCGTCGATCACCTCGGTGGCCTGTGCCACGGCGTGCTGCATCGCCGCCTCGTCCTCCGAGTCGGCCAGCAGCGGCAGCAGCGTCTCGGCCAGGCGCGCCAGGTTCCAGCGCGCGATGCCGGGCTGGTTGCCGTAGGCATAGCGGCCGCCATGGTCGATGCTGCTGAACACCGCGGCCGGGTCGTAGGCCTCGATGAAGGCGCAGGGGCCGTAGTCGATCGTCTCGCCCGAGAGGGTCATGTTGTCGGTGTTCATCACGCCGTGGATGAAGCCGACGTTCAGCCACTGCGCGATCAGCACCGCCTGGCGCCGCGCCACCGCACGCAGCAGCGCGAGGTAGCGCTGCGGCGTGCCCGCGAGCCCGGGGTCGTGGCGCGCGATCGTGTAGTCGGCCAGGCGGCGCAGGCGCTCCAGGTCGCCGCGCGACGCGAAGTACTGGAAGGTGCCCACGCGCAGGTGGCTCGCGGCCACGCGGGTCAGCACCGCACCGGGCAGCGGCCGCTCGCGGTAGACCGGCTCGCCGGTGCCGGCCACCGCGAGCGCGCGCGTGGTCGGGATGCCGAGTGCGTGCATGGCCTCGCCGACCAGCACCTCGCGCAGCATCGGCCCGACGGCGGCCTTGCCGTCGCCGCCGCGCGAGAAGGGCGTGCGGCCCGAGCCCTTGAAGGCGATGTCGCGGCGCTGTCCGTGCCGGTCGATCAGCTCGCCGAGCAGCAGCGCGCGGCCGTCGCCGAGCTGCGGCGAGAAGCCGCCGAACTGGTGCCCGGCATAGGCCTGCGCGATCGGCTCGGCGCCCTCGGGCACGGCATTGCCGGCGAACAGCGCGGCGCCCTCCGGGCCGCGCAGCGCGGCCGCGTCCAGGCCCAGTTCGTCGGCCAGGGGCTCGTTCAGGTACAGCAGGCGCGGCGCCGGCGCCGGGGTCGGTTTCCACGGCACGTAGGCGCCGGGCAGCTCGCGTGCGTAGCTGTTGTCGAAGGCAAACGGAGGCATGCCGGCAGTGTGCCGGCAAATCGATCCCCCCGGCCGGCGCGCCGGATCAGGCGGCGACGCGCATCAGTCGCTCGAGCGCCGACATCGCGTCGGCGACGCGCTCGGACGGCACGAACAGGTGGTCGTGGTGGTATGCCGAGACGACGTTGACGGCGATGCCCTCGCCCGACAGCGCCGCGGTGATGCGCGCCAGGAAGCCCACCGCCTCGAGCGCAGAGTGGGCGGCCAGCGTGATCAGGCCCCACTCGGGCTGCAGGCGCAGGCCCTGCGCGGCGGCCCGCTCGCGCGGCACGATCGCGGTCAGGCCCTCGGTCTCGCGGAAGATGCAGATCGGCTCGAGCGCCGGCGGCACCGGTCCGTCGGTCACGCAGCAATAGACGTAGGTCTGCGCATCGAGCCGCGGCCCCGCCCGCCGCAGCAGCTCGCGCAGGTCGTGTTCGCCGCCTGCCGGCTGGTGCGGCAGCCCCAACGTGTCTGCTTGTGTCATCGGCCCATCATAGGCGCCGGCTCGCCGCCGGCGCGGCGCCGTGGCGGTCTGGCAGCAAAGCTAACCCAGGCCCAGATTCGCTAAAGCGAACCCTCCGAAGGTTGGAATGCGCGGGTCCGCCGCCCAGAATGGGTCGCACCACGGCAGTGGCCGGCGGAGGAGGCGCAAGATGCGAAAGGATTGCAGCTCGGCGGTGGCGCATGACCTGGCGCTGCTTCGGACCCAACTGGCCGGCATGCCGACCGGACCCGAGGACCTGGAGCGACGCGGCCGCTGGCGTCCGCTGCTGGACATCGCGCTGGACTGGAGCATCGTGCTGCTGGCCTGCCTGGCCGTGCTCGAGCTTGGCGCGTGGGCCGTGCCCGTGGCCCTGCTAGTGATCGGCTGGCGCCAGCGTGCGCTGGGGAACCTGCTGCACGAAGCCGGGCATGGCAACCTGCACCCGTCGCGCCGCGTCAACGACTGGCTCGCCCGCCTGGCCCTGGCCTGGCCCGGCTGCACCGACCTGAGCCGCTATCGGGTCGACCACTACGAGCACCACCGTCAGCTCGGCGACCGCCAGCGCGACCCTGACCTGCTGCCGCGCCGCGGCCAGCACGGTTGGCTGGCCCACCTGGCCGAATTCACGCTCGACCTGCGGCTGTGGTGGTCTGCGGCCAGCGGCGACCTGTTCGCGCGCCGCACCGGCCAGCGCGCCCGGGTGGCGATCCTGGCATGGTGGGCCGGCGCCGCGGGACTGGCGACGCTCAGCGTCGGCGAGGGCTTCGCGGCCGCGTTCGTCGCGCTCTGGTTCGCGGCACGGGCGACCACCTTCCACGTGCTGACGATGTTCCGCGAGATGTGCGACCACTTCGCCATGGAGCCCGACAGCATCGTGGGCTTCACGCGCGAATGCGTCGGCCGCGGGCCGCTCGCCTGGCTGATCCATCCGCACAACAACGGCTACCACCTGACCCACCACCTGCTGCCCTCGGTGCCGTACTACAACCTGCCGCGCGCACAGCACCTGCTGGCGCAACTCCCGATGTACCGGCACCACGGCCACGTCTACTCCACCTACCTGTTCGGCCGCGACTCGATCGTCGCGAGCATGGGTGCAGGAGCACGGGCATGAGCGCCCCGGGCACGGGCCGGCGCCTCGGGGCGCTGCAGGTGGCCGGGCTGCTGGTGTCGGCGAGCTACGGCATCGGCTTCCTGTTCGGCTCCGGCGAGATGGCGGTCGGGCAGGGCATGGCGGGCAGCCTCTACGGGCTGGCCACCGCCGCCGGCATGGCCCTTCTGGCCCTGCTGGCGCCGCGCCTGTGGGCCGGCGGCGAGCCGATCTGGGACCTGTTCGGACGCCGCTACGGCGCCCTGCTGAGCGACGCCGTGGCGCTGCTGTCGGTGGTGTGGATGGCCGGCGTGCTGGCCGCGCAGATCCATGGCGGCGTGGTGGTGATGAAGCTGCTGGGACTGCCCGCGTGGTCGGCGTTCGCGCTCGTGCTGGCGGCGATCTACGCGGCCTCGCGGCTCGCGCTGCACACCGCGTCGCGCGTGCTGCCGCTGTTCCTGGTGGCCGGCGGGCTGATCCTGGTGTGGACCCTCGTCGCCGACGGCGGTGCGCAGGTCTACGTGCAGGCGCCGGTGCGCCTGGTGGCCGATGCCGCGCCGCTCGGACCGGTGGCGCTCGGGGCGCTGGTGCTGGGCGTCGCCGCGCTGGTCGTGACCGGTGCCGACTACCACCAGTTCGTGCTGGCCGCCGCTCGGCCGCGCACCGCCGTGCTCGGCTGCCTGGGCGCCGCGCTGTTCCTCGCGCTGCTGGGCCCGCTGCCGGCGGCGGTGGTGGTCGCGCTGTCCGAGGCCGGGCAGCTCGCCGGCATCGACGACGCCAAGCAGGTGATCCCGCAGGCGCTCGCCGCGGCCACCGCCCGGCTGCTGCCGGGCCTGGACCGGCTGATGCTGCTGGTGCTGTCGTTCGCGGCGCTGGGCTCCGGCGCGGCGATCCTGCGCGCGATGACCAGCGCGCTGGGCGCTGCGACGGCGCGGCGCTTCGAGGTCGGCCCCGGGCCGCTCGCACTCGTCGCGCTGGGGGCCGGCAGCCTGCTCGCGCTGCGCGACCAGGGGATCGTGCAGACCATGGTGTCGATCAACCTCGTCTACATCGGCAGCGTGTCGGTGCTGTTCGCCGCCACACTGCTCGGCCGCGCGGCCGCACCGCGCCGCGCGCTGCTGTCGGTCACGCTGGGCTTCGCCGCCTCGTTTGCGGCCTACCTGGCGGCATGGCGCTGGCAGGCCGGTCCGGCCGGGGAGCTGTGGGTGCTCGGCGCCGGCCTGCTGGCCTCGGGGCTGGCGTGGCGGATCGATCTGCCCGCGTGCTTCAGCCCGCGTGCGCGGCTGCGCCGAGGTGCCGGTGCGCCGCCGCGCCGATGCGCGCCGTGATCTCGCGCGACAGGGGCGGCTCGTCCTCCCAGTGGTGCCAGTACAACGGTACCTGCACCTCGCGCTGCGGCGCCAGTGCGACCAGCTCAGCGCCGTCCTGGCCGGCCAGCTGCAGCACCGGCACCAGCCCGTAGCCGGCCCCGGTCCGCACCGCTTCGAGCAGGACGGCCGGCGAGGGCACGTAGTGGCGCGGGTAGCGCGCGATCCGGAAGCCGAACACCGACTCGAGGAAGGTGTCGTGCAGCGAGTCCTTGCGGTTGAACAGCAGGGCCGGTGCACCGAGCACGCTGGCGGTCGTGAAGCCGGCGGCGAAATGCTGGTCCGCGAAGGCGCGGCTGGCCACGCAGCGATAGGCCATGGTGCCCAGCGGATCGGCGACGAACCCGGTGGCCGGCCGCGCCTCGGACGTGATGCAGCCGATCACCTCGCCGCGCGCGAGGCGCTCCAGCGTGTGGTCCTGGTCGTCGGTGATCAGCTCGAGCGCCAGGCGCGGGTCGTGCAGCAGCGGCCACAGCGCCTCCGGGAACCAGGTCGCCAGCGAGTCCGCGTTCACCGAGATCGCCAGGCTGGCGCGGTTGCGCCCGTGTTCGTCGGGCACGAGCTCGCCGAGCACCGCCGCCTCGAGCAGCCGCAGCGCCTTCACGTGGCGCAGCAGCACCTCGCCGGCGGGCGTGGGCACCACGGGCCGGTCGCGCACCAGCAGCACCGACGAGACGGATTCCTCCAGCGCCTTGATGCGCTGCGACACCGCGCCGCGGGTCACGTTGAGCACGAGCGCCGCCCGCTCGAAGCTGCCGACGTCGACCACCGTCGCGAAGGTTTCCAGTTGCTCGCGGTTGAGCACGCGTGCTCCTCGTTCAGTGCGGTTGTCGCAGGGTCAAACAAGCTGCACGAGCGCCCCGCGGCGCACGGCGGCCCGTAGCATAGCCGTCAGCAGGGACCGGATCGCGAGGCGCGGAGTCCTGGGCAGTCAGGCAGAAGGAGCGACCATGAGTGAATCGATCCTGGTGGTGGACGACGATGCCGAGGTGCGCCAGCTGGTCAGCAGCTACCTGCGCCAGAACGGGCTGCGCGTGCAGGCCGTGCACGACGGCAGCGAGATGCGCCGCGTGCTCGAGAAGGAGCGCTGCGACCTGGTCGTGATGGACCTGATGCTGCCCGGCGAGGACGGCATCACGCTCAGCCGGCGGCTGCGCGAGAGCGCCGATCCGCCGCTGCCCGTGCTGATGCTCTCGGGTCGCTGCGACGAGGTCGATCGCGTGATCGGCCTGGAGGTTGGCGCCGACGACTACATGACCAAGCCCTTCGCGCCGCGCGAGCTGCTGGCGCGCATCCGGGCCGTGCTGCGGCGCAGTGCCGCGACCGCGAGCGCTCCGCGCGCGGCCGCCGGCGGCGGCAGCAGCGGCGGCGGAGCGATCGGACGCTACGTGGCCTTCGGCGACTGGCGGCTCGACCGCATCGAGCGCTGCCTGGTCGCGCGCGACGGCACGGTTTCGCAGATGACCGGGGCGGAGTACAGCCTGCTGTCCTACTTCGTCGAGCACCCGGGGCGCGTGCTGTCGCGCGACCAGCTGATGAACCGGCTGGTGGGCACCGGCCGGGCGTTGCTCGACCGCTCGATCGACCTGCGCATCAGCCGGCTGCGCCGCCTGCTCGGCGAGACGGCGCAGTCGCACTACATCAAGACCATCCGCAACGAGGGCTACGTGTTCTCGCGTGCGGTCGAGCATGCGCCGGCCTGAGGCAGTGCCGGCCGATGCCGGCGCCGCGCGCCGCCGGCCGGTGCACGAGGCGGTGGCGCTGGCGGCCGCGATCTCGCACGACCTGCAGGCGCCGATCACGCGGCTGCGCCTGCGTGCCGACCTGATCGCCGACCGCGGCCTGCGCGAGCACATCGTGGCCGATCTCGAGCGGGTCGCCGCGATGCTGCAGGAGCAGCTCGACTACGTGCGCAGCGGCCACCTGCGCGAGGCGCCGGTGCCGCTGGACCTGGCCGCGCTGGTGGAATCGGTGGCCGAGGGCCTGCTCGACCTCGGCCACCGTGTCGAGGTGCAGGGCTCGCTGCGCGGCCGCTACCGCGGCGCGCTGCGGGCGCTCGAGCGCGTGCTGCAGAACCTCGCGGTCAACGCCGTGGTGCACGGCGGCGGGGCCGCGGTGATGCGCATGAGCGAGGACGACGCGGCCGCCTGCATCCTCGTGCTCGACGAGGGCCCGGGCATCCCGCCGGCGATGCTGGAGCAGGTGTTCGAGCCGTTCTACCGCCTCGAGGAGGCGCGCAGCGGCGGCGGCTCCGGCCTCGGGCTGGCGATCGCGCGCAACCTGGCGCGTGCCCACGGCGGCGAGATCCGCCTGTCGAACCGGCCCGGCGGCGGGCTGCAGGCGCGCCTGACCGTGCCTCAGTCGCGCGGGCGCAGCGCCTGATCGAAGAAGTCCGCCATGTCGGCGGCCACCGTCGCGTGCACCTGCTCGCGGTCCAGCCCCCACGGGTCGCTGCAGAGTGAGCGTGCCACCAGCTTGCCCCAGGGCGAACAGGACGACAGGAACACGTAGTGCGTGCCACCGGGCACGCGCAGCAGGCCGGCCCCGCGCACCGCGCCGGCCACCGCCGCGGCGTTGTGCGCCGGCGGCGCCTGGTCATCGCGTTCGCCGACGGCCAGGCGCAGCGGCACGTCGATCGCCGCCAGGCTGGCCGGATCGAGCGCCGCCACCAGCGCCGGCGCCAGCGCATAGACGGCACGCACGCGCGCGTCGCGCCGGCTCTCGCCGGAGCGCTCCAGCGAGCGCCGCGCGGCCGGGTCGGCCTCCAGCGTGCGCGTCAGTTCGTCGAGCGTGAAGGGCGCCTCGGGCGGCGGGCGGCAGGCGGGGTCGTCCGGCCGGCCGGCGCAGAAGGCCTGCCAGCGCGGCCGGTCGGTGCGCGCGCCGGCCAGCAGCAGCGCGGTGTAGCCGCCCAGGGAAAAGCCCGCCGCACCGATGCGCGCGGGGTCGATGCGAGCGCCCAGCAGCGGATGGCCGGCGACGCGGTCCAGCACCAGCGACAGGTCGGCCGCACGCTCCCACCACAGCACGAAGCCCTGCGGCCGGTAGGACGACTCGGCGCCGGTGTTGCCATGGTGGTTCACCGCCGCGACCACGTAGCCGCGCGCCGCCAGCGCATGGGCCAGCCAGCCCAGCGACACGGCGCTGCCGCCGGTGCCGTGCGACAGCAGCACCAGCGGAAAGCGGCGCGGGCTGGCGGGCAGCGGCGCGTCGAAGGCGCTCTGGCCGGTGCGGAAGAACGCGACGCGCCATTCCTCCTGGCGCGTGCCGGGGGCGGCCGGGTACCAGAACGTCACCTCCACCGGGCGCTGTCCGGGGCTGCCCCAGGCCGGGCGTTGCGGGTCGGCGTACGAGCCGAAGGCGACGCCCACGGGCGCCGTGCTGCCGGCCGGGCCGCAGCCGGCCAGCGCGGCCAGCGCGAGCATTGGGGCGACGAGTCGGGTCAGCGTCATTCGGGCATTGTCAGGCCGGCGCGCCGCAGGTGTCGCCGAGCCTGTGTCCGGCCGCACGTGCGCGTTCGACCAGGCGCGCCGGCACGCCCACCGCGGTGGCGTGTTCCGGCACGTCGCGCAGCACCACACTGCCGGCGCCGACGCGGGCGCCGGCGCCGATGCGCACGTTGCCCAGTACCTTCGCGCCGGCGCACAGCAGCACGCCGGCGCCGATCTTCGGGTGCCGGTCGCCCGATTCCTTGCCGGTGCCGCCGAGCGTCACGTCCTGCAGCATCGAGACATCCTCGCCGATCACGCAGGTCTCGCCGATCACGACGCCAGTGGCGTGGTCGATGAACAGGCCGGCGCCGATGCGCGCTGCCGGGTGGATGTCCACCGCCCAGACCTGCGACACGCGGCTCTGCAGCCGGCGCGCGAGCGCGTGGCGCCCGTCGACCCACAGGCGGTGGGCGATGCGGTGCGCCTGCAACGCCTGGAAGCCCTTGTGGTTCAGGAACGGGTCGACCAGCTCGTCGGTCGCCGGGTCGCGCTCGAGCGCCGCGTGCAGGTCGCGCCAGGCGTGGGCGACCAGTTCGGGCGCAGCGGCCAGCACTTCGTCGAACAGTCCGTGCAGCGCGGCAGCGGCCAGGCCCTGGCCGGCCAGCGGCGGTGCCAGCAACTGCGCGAGCGCCGGGCCGAGCGAGCGGTGGCGCAGCACGGTCGCCTCCAGCAGCGGGCGCAGCAGCGGCTCGCGGGCGGCGCTGCGCTCGGCCTCCGCCCGCATCCGCAGCCACGGCACGGCCGCCGGGCAGGCGGTCTCGGCGAGTGCGGGCAATCCCCGTGCGCCACTCATGGACGCAGGTAGACAAAACCCTCCTGCGCCTGCAGCCGGGCCGCCTCCGCGACGCCCGAGGGCACCAGCGTGGCGCGCGGCGAGAGCTTCTCGCGCGCGATCTTGCGCAGCGTCAGCGTGTTGGTGCAGACGAGGAAGCGCACGCCGCGCCGGCCCAGCTCGTCGACGCTCGGGGCGAACGGCGATCCGTCGGCGGTCTCGGCGCCCTCGAGCAGGAAGTCGACGCCGGTGCCGTTGGCGACCACGGCGATCTCGGCCAGCGGGTCGGCCTCGAGGTGGTTGCGGATGTTGACCAGCGCGCGCTGCGCCTGCGGGCGGCCGTCGTTCAGGTGGTAGATCGCCTTGACGACGTCGCCCGCCAGCGCGGGCAGCGCGGCGGCACTCAGCAGCACCGCGAGCAGCAGCGGTTTGGGCAGGGTCATGGAACTCTCCTTCGGGCGGGTGCGGCGTCCGCACGCCGCAGGCGGCCCACCGGCGGCGGGCTGGGACCATTGCAGCAGCGCCACGTGTCGTGCTTGCGGCCCTGAACGGCGTCTACGCGTCGATTCTTGTCGCAAGCCGCGCCGATGTATCAGTCGCTCTCCGCGGTGGCCCGCGCGGGGGGCGCTTCCTAGAATGAATCGCGCGGCCCGGGGCAGCGTCGTCCACGGGCGGTCCCGACGGGAGGCCCGATGAGACGTTCCGAACCCCGTGGCCCGGCCGCGGCCCTGCTGGCCGCGCTCGGCCTGGCTGCCGCCCTTGCGCAGGCGGCGCCGTCCGAGGGCGACCCGGCCGGGCGCCTCGCCCGCCTCGGGCACGACAAGCATGCCGAGCTGGTGCGCCGCGGCCACGCGATCTTCACCGACACGCCGCGCCATGCGCGGCGCTACAGCGGCAACCGGCTGAGCTGCGGCAACTGCCACCTCGGCGCCGGCACGCGGCCGCAGGCCGCCCCGATGTGGGCCGCCTGGGGCGAGTACCCGGCGTTCAGCGCCAAGAACGACCGCGTCGTCAGCTTCGAGGAGCGCGTGCAGGACTGCTTCCGCTACAGCCTGAACGGCTTCGCGCCGCCGCTGGACAGCGAGGAGCTGCGCGCGCTGGTCGCCTACGCCCAATGGCTGGCGCGCGGCGTGACGGTCGGCGCCAACCCGCCCGGGCGCGGCTTCCCGACCATCGCACGCACCGGCGCCGACCCGAACCCGCTGCGCGGGCGCGACCTGTACACGCAGCGCTGCGCCGCCTGCCATGGTGCGCAGGGCGACGGGCGCGTGACCGACGAGCCGGCCGCGCGCGTGCCGCCGCTGTGGGGCCTGCACAGCTTCAACCGCGGGGCCGGGCTGCAGCGGCTGGACCTGATGGCCGGCTTCCTGAAGGCCAACATGCCGCTCGGCAACCCGGACCTGTCGGACCAGGACGCGCTGGACATCGCCGCCTGGATCGGCCTGCAGGAGCGCTGGCCGGATCCACGCAAGGGCCTGCTGCGCGGCCTGGTAGAGCCATGAAGCGGCTGCGCGCGGCCTGGCACGACCCGGCCCGGCGCGCCGACGCGCAGGCCGCCTGGGCCTCCGCGCTGATCATGCTGCCGCAGGCCGTCGTGCTGGCCGCGCTGGCCGGCCTGCCGCCCGAGGCCGGCATCTACGCCTCGGTGTTCGCGGTGGCGGCCTGCTCGCTGACCGGGCGCTGCGCGGGCGTGCTGTCGGGCCCGAACACCGCGGTGGCGGTGCTGGTCGCCGCCACGCTGGTGCCGCTGGCGGCGCCGCAGAGCACGGACTACCAGCGCCTCGCGCTCCTGCTGGCGCTGCTGGCCGGGCTGATGCAGCTCGGCTTCGCGGCCCTGCGCCTCGGGCGCGTGCTGCAGCTGATGCCGCCGTTCGTCGTGCACGGCGTCACCGGCGGGGTCGGCCTGATCCTCGTCACCAGCCAGTGCGGCGCGCTGCTCGGCGTGCTCGGTGTGGCCGGCGAGGCGCCGTGGGTTGCGCTGTGGCGGCTACCCGAGGCGCTGACCCGCGCCAGCGGCTGGGCCGCACTGGTGGGCACGGCCACGCTGGCCGGCGGGCTGCTCGCGCCGCACCTGGCCGCGCTGCGCCGCGTGCCCGCGCTGGTGGTGGCCCTGCTGGCCGGCTGCCTGTGCAGCGCGGCGCTCGACCTGCTGGTGGGCAGCGCACGCGCCGACGTCGAGCGCGTCGGCCACCTGTCGCTGCACTGGCTGCCGCTGTCGTGGCCTGGCCTCGCCGCCGGCGAGCTGTACCTGCTGCGGCCGCTGCTGCTCGGCGCGCTGGGCATCGCCTTCGTCGGCGTGATGCAGACGCTGATCATCGTGCAGGCGGCGCCGCCGGACGGCACGCAGCCCTCGCCCGACCGCGAGATCGTCGCGCAGGCAGCCGGCAACCTGGTGGCCGCCTTCACGAGTGCGATGCCCGGGTCGGGCTCGTTCAACCGTAGTGCCGCGCACGTGGCCGCCGGGGCGCGCAGCCGCGGCGCCGGTGCCGGCTCGGCGCTGGTGCTGCTGGTGCTGGGCTTCGCCGCCGCGCCGCTGGCCGCACGCATCCCGGTGGCGGCGCTGGCCGGCACGCTGATGCTCATCGGCGTGGACATGCTGCGCTCGGTGTGGCGGCGCCAGATCGCCGGCCGCAGTCTGCGCGCCTGGTGGAGCGTCGCGGCGGTGGCGCTGGCGGCGCTGGCCGGCGGACTGCAGACCGCACTCGTGTCCGGGCTGCTGCTCGCCGGCGCGCTCGCGCTGCGGCGGCGTGCGCAGCTGCGCAGCGCCGCGCAGCTGGTCGCGCTGCGCAGCGCGCCGCGCTCGCCGCGTGCGGCCGACACCGCGCGCGCGGCCTGATTCGATACAGCCGCGCAGGCTTCGACACAAAACAGCTCCCTTTCTGCCGGACTGCCGGCGAAGGACGACGAACTCGGCTGCTGTACTGCTCCCCATGGACGCGGCCCGCACGGGCCGACCGACGACGAGGAGCAAGGCATGAGCGAAGACACCGGGGGCGCCGCGCGGCTGCGCGGCGTGGTCAAGGACTACGGCCGCGGCGCGGCCGCCGTGCAGGCGCTGCGCGGCATCGACCTGGACATCGAGCCGGGCTCGTTCACCGTCGTGCGCGGCCGCTCGGGCAGCGGCAAGAGCACGCTGCTGAACCTGCTGGGCTGCATCGACACCGCCAGTGCGGGCACGGTGCGCATCCTCGGCGAGGACACCGCGGCGCTGGACGACGCGCAGCGCACGCGGCTGCGCGCCACCCGCATCGGCTTCGTGTTCCAGTCCTTCAGCCTGGTGCCGGTGCTCAGCGCGCTGGAGAACGTCGAGTACCCGCTGCAGCTGTGCGAGCCCGACGCCCGCATGCGCCGCGAGCGCGCCCGCGCGGCGCTCGCCGCCGTCGGCCTGGCCGACCAGGCGCAGCGCCGGCCCGGCGAGCTCTCCGGCGGGCAGCGCCAGCGCGTCGCGGTCGCGCGTGCGCTGGTCAAGCAGCCCGCCCTGGTGCTGGCCGACGAGCCGACCGCCAACCTCGACAGCGGCACCGGCGCCGCGTTGATCGCACTGATGCGGCGCATGCAGCGCGACAGCGGGACGACCTTCGTGCTCTCGTCGCACGACCCGCAGCTGATCGCCGATGCCGACCGCTGCGTCGACCTCGCCGACGGATGCCTGCAGCACGCCGCCGGAGGCCGCGCATGAACACCCTGGTGCTCGCCTGGCGCAACGTGCGCCGCAACGGCCGGCGATCGTTGCTGACGCTGATCGCGCTGCTGGCCGGCAGCCTGGGCGTGCTGCTGTTCGGCGGCTACGTCAACGACACGATCCACGGCCTGCAGACCTCCACCGTGCGCACGCACGGCCACCTGCAGGTGGTGGCGCGCGGCTACCTCGAGTTCGGCCGCGGCAACCCCGGGCGCTATTCGATCCGCGACCCGCAGGCGCTGATCGAGCGCATCCGCGGCGACGCGGTGCTTGCGCCGATGGTGCGCCTGGCCACGCCGGTGCTGGATGTCGAAGGCGTGGCCGGCCACTACGCGGCGCATGCGTCGGCCAACTTCGTCGGCCAGGGCGTGGTGCCGGCCGAGCGGCGCGAGCAGCTCGCCTGGGACGGCTTCGGGATCGGCATCCCGCCCAGCCCGACGGCGTTGAGCGACCACGAGCCGGCGGCCGGCACGATCGGCGTCGGCCTCGCGCAGCTGCTCTCGCTGTGCGACGCGCTGGCGCTGCGCGACTGCCGCCGTCAGGCGCTGCCGGTCACGCTGGCCTCGGCCGAGCGCGTGCCCGACGACGTGGCCTCGCTGGCCGAGCTCGCGGCGGGCGGCGCGCCGGCCGCTCCGGCCGAGGCGGCCGCGGTCGAGCTGCTCGCGGCCTCGCCGGCCGGGCTGCCGAACGTGGTGCGCATGAAGGTGCTGCAGGCCGAGCGCCAGGGCATCCGGCAGGTCGACAGCATGTACGTCGCGATGCCGCTGGAGCTGTCGCAGCGCCTGGTGTTCGGGCCCGGCGCCAAGGCGGTCTCGGCGATCGTCGTGCAGCTGCAGCACACCGACCAGCTCGACGCCGCTCGCGAACGGCTGCGGCAGCTCGCCGGCACCGGCGCGCAGGCGCTCGAGGTGCTGGACTTCCACGAGCTCAGCCCGGTGTACGACCAGATCATCGCCAACTACGCGACGATCTTCCAGTTCATCGCGATGCTGATGGCGGTGGTCACGCTGGCGGCGGTGGCCGGCGCGGTCAACATGGCGGTCAGTGAGCGCACCGCCGAGATCGGCACGCTGCGATCGCTGGGCTTCCAGCGCGGCACGATCCGTCAGGTCTTCCTGCTCGAGGGCACGCTGCTCGGCCTGGGCGGCACGCTGGCCGGCACGCTGCTGGCGTTCGCGGCCTCGGTGGCGATCAACGTCTCGGGCCTGAGCTGGACGCCGCCCGGGCGCTCGGAGCCGATCCCGATCTTCGTCGACATCGCATCGGCCCCGTTGCTGGTGCTGGCCACCGTGCTCGGACTGACGCTGATCGCCGCGCTGTCGGCCTGGCGGCCGGCGCAGCGCGCCGCCCGCATGGAAGTCGCGGAGGCGCTGCGCCATGCGTGACGACCAACCGATCCGCGGCCGCTGCGCGGCCGCTGCGCTGGCCCTGGCCCTGCTGGCCACCGCCGGGGCCTCCCGCGCCGCCGACGATGCCGCGGCCGTGCTGGCCGAGGCCGACGCCGTGCGCAACCCGCGCGGCAGCTTCTCGGTCAACGTGCGGCTGACCGAGTACCGCAACGGCGAGCTCAACGACAGCTCGTCGCTGACGATCTACTCGCGCCCGGCCGCGCTGGCCGGGCAGTACGCCAACCTGGCCCGCTACACGCGGCCCGCCACCGAGGCCGGCAAGCTGCTGCTGCGCAACGGCGCCGACCTGTGGTTCTTCGATCCGGAGAGCAAGGCCAGCGTGCGCATCTCGGCGCAGGCACGCCTGCTCGGCCAGGCCTCCAACGGCGACGTGCTGAGCACCAACCTGGGCTCGGACTTCGTGCCCGAGCTGGTGGGCCGCGAGCCGGTCGAGGACGACACCCGCACGCCGCGCGACGCGCTGCGCCTGCGCCTGGCCGGGCGCCACGAGCAGGCCGGCTACGCGGCGATCGACTTCTGGGTCGATGCGCGCAACCGGCGGCCCATCAAGGCGCAGTTCCGCTCCGCCGAGGGCCGCCTGCTGAAGACGGCCTTCTACCGCCGCTACCAGGAAGAACTCGGCGCGCAGCGCCCGACCGAGACGGTGATCGTCGATGGCCTGGACACGAGCTGGATCACCGTCATCCGCATGGACGGCTACCAGGCGCGCGAGGTGCCGCAGGCCTGGCTGCAGCGCGACTACCTGCCCCGCTTCACCGGCGATGAACGCTGAGCTGCACCGCCAACTGCGCCGCGTGCCGCGCCTGGCCGCCGGCGCGTTGCTGGCCGGCGCCGCCGCGCTGGCCGTGGCGGCGCCGCAGGATCCGCCGCTGCCCGACCTGCCGCCGGTCGAGGAGACCGCGCCGGACGACGACGCACCCGCCGCGCCGGCCGCGCCGCGCGGCATCGAATGGCAGCTGTGGTGGCAGCATCTGGCCGACCGCGTGTTCGTGCCCGGATTGCCCGCCAGCGCCGGCACCGACCTCGCCCGGGCCGCGCTCGACCTGCGCCTGCAGTGGGACCTCGCGCCCGACTGGCGCGCCGCGTGGTCGAGCCGGCTCGAACTGGTGCACGCGTGGCGGGAAGACCCGGGCGCGGTGGACCGCGAGCAGGACCTGCACAGCCTGCGCGAGGCCTGGCTGAGCTGGCGGCGCGACCGCGCTGAGCGCTCGACCTTCGTCGACCTCGGGCGCATCAACGTGCGGCTCGGCTCGGCCAGCGGCTTCAACCCGACCGACGTGTTCAAGACCGGCGCGGCGCGGGCGGTCAGCAATGCCGATCCGCGCGCGCTGCGGCTGGACCGGCTCGGCGTGGTGATGCTGCGGCTGCAGCGGGTCGCCCCGTCGGGCAGCCTGACGCTGGCGCTGGCGCCGCGGCTGTCGCGCCGCGAGGGCATCGACGAGCGGGTCTTCGCGCTCGCGCTGGAACGCACCAACGGCAGCGCCGCGGCGCTGCTGAAGTGGTCGCCGCAGTGGAGCGAGTCGGTGTCGGTGGACGGCACGCTGTTCCAGCGCGAGGGCGGCGAGCCGCAGCTCGGGCTGAGCGGCAGCTGGCTGGCCAGCCGCTCGGTGGTGCTGTATGCCGAGTGGGCCGGCGGGCGCCGCGTCGGCCTGGTCGGGCCGGACGAGGCCACGCCGGCGCCGTCCTGGCGGCACCGGCTGACGGCCGGCGGCACCTACACCGCGCCGGCCGGCTGGGAGCTCGGCGCCGAGCTGCAGCACGCCGGAGACGCGCTCTCGCGCGACGCCTGGCAGCGCTGGCGCGAGGCCGGCACCGGCGCGGACGCGCTGCGCCTGGCGCAGCTCGCACAGCAACGTGCCTACGAGCGCGAGCCGCTCGTGCGCACGGGGCTGTTCGTGCGCGCCGCCTGGCGCCGCGCCTTCGACCTGCCGTCGCTGAACCTGGGCGGCTACCTGCAGGCCAACGGCTACGACCGCAGCCGGCTCTGGCAGCTGCGCGCCGACTGGCGGCTCGACCGCCGCTGGACGCTCACCGGCCTGGTCGGCGCCGCCGACGGCGCGGCCGGCACCGAGTTCGGCACCTACAACCCGCGCCGCCACCTGTCGGTGGTGCTGGCGTACCTCCACTGACAAGCGCACGCGACGAGGAGCACCGGCCCATGTCCACCCCCCTTGCACTGGTCAGCGGCGGCTCGCGCGGCATCGGCCGCGCGGTGGCCGTCGAGCTGGCGCGGCGCGGCTACGACGTCGCGATCGGCCACCGCGAGCAGTCCGCCGCGGCGCGCCAGACCGTCGAACAGATCGAGTCGCTCGGCCGCCGCGCCCACCTGCACGCCTGCGACGTGGGCGACGCGGCGGCGGTGGCCGAGTGGCTCGGCCTGGTCGAGCGCCACTGCGGCGTGCCCGACGCGCTGGTCAACTGCGCCGGCATCACGCGCGACGCGCCGGCGGTCGCGATGGCCCCGGCCGACTGGGACGAGGTGCTGCGCATCAACCTCGGCGGCGTGTTCCACCTGTGCCGCCGGGTCGCCTTCGGCATGCTCAAGCGCCGGCGCGGCGCGATCGTCAACCTGTCCTCGGTGTCGGGCCGCTACGGCAACGTCGGCCAGGCCAACTACGCCGCCTCCAAGGCCGGCATCGAGGCCTTCTCGAAGACGCTGGCCAAGGAGATGGCGCGCCACGGCGTGCGCGTCAACGTGGTCGCGCCCGGGCTGATCGACACCGACATGGCCGCCGCCCTGGCCGCCGAGCCGCGCGAGCGCATCACCGCGCGCATCCCGCTGGCGCGCGTCGGCCGGCCGGAGGAGGTGGCGCGCACCGTCGCCTTCCTGGTGTCGGACGACGCCAGCTACATCACCGGGCAGGTGCTGGGAGTCGACGGTGGCCTGGTCATCTGAGGCGCAGCGCCGTCCGGCCGCCGTGCAGCTGGTGCGCGCGGTCGACCTGCCGCCCGGCGATGCCGGCACGTGGCGCAGCCTGCACGCCAGCTTCACGCTCGCCGCGCACCACCCGATCGCGCTCGGCCACTACCCGGGCCACCCGATCGTGCCCGGCACCTGCCTGCTCGAGGCCGCGCTGCAGGCCGTCGAGCACGCGCTGCCGCCGGGCGAGCACACCGCCCATGCGCTGTGCGGCATCGAGGCGCTGCAGCTCGAGCGGCCGGCACACCCGGGCGAGGCGGTCGAGCTCGAGGTGCAGGCCGCCGGCCTGGCGCCGGACGGGCTGCACCGCTGGCGCGTCGCCTTCGAGAGCGGCGGCCGGCGGCTGGCACGCGCGACGCTGGTCACCGGCGAGCGCGGCGCAGGGGCGGCCGCCGACACGCCGGCCTGGCGCTGCGGGCCCGACTGGGCGCTGCTCGCACCCGCGGACGTCGCGGCGCGCCTGCCGCACCGCGCGCCGATGCTGCTGGTCGACCGGGCCGCGCGCGCGCCGGACGGGCTGCGCCTGGTCGCCGAGCGCACCATCACGCTGGCCGACTGCTGCTATGCCGAGGCCGGGCACCGGCCGGCCAGCGCCGAGCTGGCCTTCCCGCCGCTGCTGGTGCTCGAGTCGATGGCGCAGGCCGCCGGCCTGCTGCTGCTCGACCGTCCACCCGGCGCCGGCGCGGTGCTGCTGCTGGGCGGCGCACGCCGCTTCGAGGTGCTCGGCAGCGCCGCGCCGGCCGAGCCGCTGCGCCACGAGCTGGTGCTGCGGCGCCGCTTCGGCGCGGCCGCTCTGGTCGGCGGCACCTGCTACGCCGCCGGGCGCCCGATCGCCCGCCTGCACGACCTGCTCGTCGTCGCTCAGCTGCCCGAGCCGGGCGACGCCCCGTTCACCGTCCCGACCCCACCACGCACAGGAGCCATCCGACATGCAAGCTGAACTGAACGTCGACACCATCCGCCAGATCGTCGCCGAGGTCCTCGAGACCGGGCCGGAGCTGGTGCTGGGGGCCACGCACTTCATCCACGACCTCGGCGCGGACTCGCTGCGCATCATCGAGATCCTGGCCCGGCTGGAGGCCGAGTTCGGAATCGTGATCGACCAGTCCGCACTGGCCAGCATGGTCTCGCTGGACGCGGTCTGCGACGTCGTGCGCGGCGCCGGCTGCGTCGGGGCCTGACGTGGCGCCGGCCGCAGGCGCCGCACGGGCCCGGGTGGTCGTGACCGGGCTGGGCGTGATCAGCAGCATCGGCACCGACCGGCAGGCCTTCGCGCGCTCGCTGCGCGAGGGGCGCTGCACGGTCGCGCCGATCCTCAGCTTCCCGACCGAGGGGTATCCGTATGCCCATGCCACCGAGGTGCAGGACCTGGGGGTGCTGCAGGACGACTACGACCTCCTGACGCCGCGGCTCGGGCGCGCCAGTGCCTTCGCGGTGCTGGCCGCGCGCCAGGCGGTGGCCGACGCCGGGCTGGACCGTGCCGCGCTCGAGCGCGCACAGGCCGGCGTGGTGCTGGGCTCGACCAACGGCGAGTCGCAGCAGATCGACAGCGTCGTGCGCCGCGCGATGTTCGACGGAGCGCAGGCCGTGCCCCCGGGCGACTGGGCGGGTGCGTCGGCCGGCCGCATCGCCGGCGCGGTGGCCGCCGAGCTCGGCCTGCCCGGCGGCGGCATGGTGCTGGCCACCGCCTGCGCCGGCAGCAACTACGCGATCGGCGCGGCGCTGGATGCGATCCGCGACGGCGAGGCCGAGGTGATGCTGTGCGGCGGCGTCGACGCGGTGTGCCGCTGGACCTACTCGGCCTTCTTCCGCATCGGCGCGGTGACGCCCGACGTGCCGCGTCCGTTCGACCGCGACCGCCGCGGCCTGCTGACCGGCGAGGGCGCCGGCGTGCTGGTGCTCGAGTCGCGCGAGCACGCGCTGGCGCGCGGCGCGCGCATCTGGGCCGAGGTGCTCGGCTATGCGACCAACTGCGACGCGCGCCACATGGTCGCGCCGGACCGCGACAGCGTCGCGCGCTGCATGCGCCTGGCCCAGGCCGACGCCGGCATCGCGCCGCAGGAGGTGGACTATGTCAGCGCGCACGGCACCGGCACGCGCGCCAACGACGTGACCGAGTCGGGTGCGATCCGCGACGTGTTCGGCGCGCACGCGCCGCCGGTCAGCTCGATCAAGTCGATGATGGGCCACACGATGGGCGCGGCCAACGTGATGGGCGCGCTGGCCTGCCTGGTCGGCATGGACGAGGACTTCTTGCCGCCGACCATCGGCTTCCGCACGCCGGACCCGGAGTGCGACATCGACTGCGTGCCGAACCAGGCGCGCCCCGCGCACATCCGCGTGGCGCAGAACAACGGCTTCGGCTTCGGCGGCAACAACGCCATCGTCGTGCTGGCGCGCCACGCACAGGAGGCTTGCGCATGAGGCACCACGAATCCACGGCCTCGCTGCCGCAGCGCGGCACTGCCGGGGTCACCGAGGCGGCGCGCCGCGCCCCGCGAGCGCCGCTGGCCCTGCTCGGCTTCGGCGTGGTCTCGCCGTTCGGCATCGGCGTGCGCGCGTTCGCTGCCCAGCTGCGCGCCGGCCGCTTCGCCGCGCCGGCGCAGCCGCCGGCCGAACCCGGCCGCTGGCCGGAGGCCGCGGCGTACTGGCTGCGCGACTTCGACGCCCCGGCGCTGCTCGGCGGCAAGGGCGTCGCGACGATGAATCGCATGACGCACCTGGCGCTGCTCGCCTGCGGCGAGGCGCTGGCTCTGCGCACACCGCGCGACGACACGCAGCGACGCCGCAGCGGCGTCGTGCTCGGCTCGCGCGGCGGCAGCATGCAGAGCATCGCCGACTTCGTGCGCAGCACCTACGTCGGGCTGCCGCACATGGTCAGCCCGATGCAGTTCCCGAACGCGACGATGAACGGGCCGGCCGGCCACTGCGCGATCTGGCATGGGCTGGAGGGCCTCAACGCCAGCGTCTGCGCGGACGAGCTGAGCGGCCTGGCGGCACTGCACTACGCCGCGCGCATGCTGCGACAGGGGCGCGCGGACCACCTGCTGGCCGGCGCGGTGGAGGAGTTCGCGCCCTACAACGCCTGGGCCCACGAGGCCGGGCGCGCCGCCGACGGCCGGCCCTACGCCGAGGCGGCGGTGATGTTCGCGCTCGCCACCGAGGCCGACGACGCTCCCGCGCAGCTGCTGGCCACGCGGCTGCGCCACCTGCCCGCGGGCCCGGACGGCAGCACCGACCTCGCGGCCGGCCTGCAGCGCGAGATCGAGGCCTTGCTCGAGGACGCCGGCTGCCGGCCCGCCGACCTGGCCTGGGCGCTGGGCGGCGCCTGGTCCGGCACCGCGGCACTCCCGGCACAGCAGGCCGCCTTCGAGGCCGTGCAGCCGGGGCTGGCGGGGGCCGCACGCCGTCTCACCGCGCAGTCGCCCGGTGCGTTCTGCCATGCCCACGGCGCCGCCACGGCGCTCGACCTGGCGACCGCACTGCTGGCTGCGCCGTCCGGGCTGGGCGTGCTGACCGCGGTGGGCGAGGGCGGCCAGGTCGGCGCGGTGCTGGTGCGCAAGCTGCGCCACGTCGAGGACGTCTGAGATGTCGCGCCGCCTCGCCCCCGCCCAGCGCATCGAGCGCACCGTGGCCGGCCAGCTGCTGGTGGTGGAACGCCACGACCCGCCCGAGCCCGAGCCGTCGCCGCAGCATGTCTTCCTCGTGCACGGCATGGCCGACACCGCGGCCACCTGGCTGCCGCTGCGCGAGCACGCGCCGAGGGCGGTCTGGTGGACCTTCGAGATGCCCTGGTCCGGTCGCGGCGGCAATGACTGGCCGCATCGCCTGACGGCCACCGACTGGTGGCGTGCCGCGCTGGCATGCTGCCCCGCCGAGCCGGACCTGTGCGTCGGCCATTCGTTCGGCGCGATGGTGCTGCTGGACTGGCTGTGCGGCAACGGGCCGCGGCTCGCGCCGTGCCGCCTGATGCTGGTCGCGCCGTACTTCCACGGCGGCGCGCGCGACGTGAGGTGGACCGACCTGGACCACTTCGCCGGCGCCGTGCCGCAGCGCATGGCCGCCGCGCTGCAGGCCCAGCTCGAGCCCGGCGACGCGCCGCTGCCGCGCGTGCAGGAGGCCATGGTGCGGCTGCTGTCGCGCCGCATCCTGCCCGACGGGCTGCTCGAGTTCTTCCGCCTCTACCTGGGCAGCCGGCTGTGGGACCTGCGGCGCCTGGGCTGTGCCGCCGACGTGCTGGTCGGCTGCGACGACGAGGCGCTGGTGCACGACAGCGCGGTCGCGCTGCAGCGCGCGCTGCCGGCCGGCCGGCTCCACCAGGTCGCCGCCTGCGGCCACTATCCGATGCACGAGCAGCCCGAGGCGCTTGCGCGCGCGCTCGCCGTCGCGCTCGATCCGCCGGCCACGCTGCCGGCCGCGCTGCCGGCGCCGGCCTTGCCGCCGGCGCCGCTGCACTGGCTTGCCCCGGAGCGCCGCGCCGCGCTCGCCGCCGGAGCGTTGCGATGAGCTCGCTGCCCGTGGCGCAGCCGGCCGGCGCACCGCCGCGGCTGGTGTTCCATTTCGGTCTGCGCAGCCCGTACTCGTGGCTGGCCGAGCGGCTGCTGGAGCGCTTCGTTGCGCCGCACGACCGACCGCGCATCGAGGTGGTGCCGTACTGGGACCCGCGGCCCGACACGCTGGCGGCGCTGCAAGCGCGCCGCGCCACGGTGCTGTACCGCGCGATGTCGCGCGAGCGCCACCTGTACATCCTGGGCGACGTCAAGGCCGCGGCGCGGCGGCTCGGTTTGCCGCTGCGCTGGCCGGTCGACGGGCCGCAGCCCGACTGGGAGCTGCCGCACCGTGCCTGCCTCGCGGCCGGTCCGGATGCGGCCGGCGACACGCTGCGCCGCTCGCTGTTTGCCGCGCGCTTCGAACAGGGGCGCGACATCTGGCAGGCCGACACGGTGCAGGCCGTGCTGCGCGACTGCGGCGTGCCGGCCGCCGAAGCGCCGGTCGACGCGGAGCCGGCGGTCGACGCGCTCGAGCGCGGCTACCGGAACGGCGTGTTCGGGGTGCCGTTCTTCGTCGTCGGGCGCGAACGCTTCTGGGGCGTGGACCGGCTGCCGTTCGCGCTGCGCGCGGCCGGGCTGCCATGGCGCCCGCTGGCCGAGGCCTGGCTCGGGGAGGGCGCGAGATGATCGGCATCCGCGACGCGGCCTACACGCTCGGGCCGCAGGTCGACACCGTCGAGGCCTGGTGCGCGGCGCAGGGCCGGCCCGGCGAGGCCGCCGCCGCGCTGCGGCGCAGCGGCGTCGAGCGCTTCCACCGCGCCACGCCGCAGGCCCAGCACGAGCTCGCCCGCAGCGCGCTCGAGCGCGTGCTCGAGCGTGCCGGCGTGGCGCCGTCGCAGGTGGACGCGCTCGTCACCTGCCACACCTCGCCGCTGAACACGCTGCCGGCGCCGCTGTCCTTCGCCGGCGAGCTGCGCCGTGCCGGCGGACTGCGCCGCGCCCTGGCCTTCGCGGTCGGCCAGCAGCAGTGCGTCTCGGCGCTGCATGCGCTGCGCCTGCTCGACTGGCTGTTCGAGCGGCAGCCGGGCTGGCGGCATGCCGTGGTGCTGTGCGCCGACACCGTGCTGGTGGAGGCGCTGCGCCCGCTCGGCGAGGCCGGCATGCACTCCGACGGCGCGGCCGCGCTGTTGGTGCAGCGCGATGCGCGCAGCCGGCTGCGCGGCCTGCACACGTACAACCACCCGCGCCCGTCGCGCGGCATCCTCGAGGACGGGCGCTACGAGGCCGACCCTCACTACCTGTGGGCGCTGATCTCGCTGGTGCGCCAGGTGGCGCGTGCCGCCGGCCTGCAGCCGGGCGACTTCGCCAGCGTGCTGCCGCACAACGTCAACCTGCCGGCCTGGCGGCAGGCGATGGATGCGCTGCGCCTGCCGCGCGAGCGGCTGTTCGAGCGCAACTTCTCCCGCATCGGCCACACCTTCGGCTCCGACGCGGCGATCAACCTGGCCGACTCCGGCGCGCTCGTGCAGCCGGGGCATCACCTGGTGGTCGCCAGCGGCATCGGCGGCACCTTCGGCGGCTTCGCCCTCAGCACCGACCCCGCATGAACACACCTATCGCCACCTGCGCGCCGGCGCTGATCCCCGGCACCGACCTCCCGATGATCGAGCTGCTGCCGCTGCAGGCGACCCATGCGCGCATGGTCTCCGGCTGGCTGGCCGACCCGCGGGCGCGCTGCTGGCTCGACCTCGACAGCGGCCGCCAGGAGATGGACGAACGCTCGCTGTTCCTGATGCTGACCGGACGGCGCTGCCATGCGCGACTGACCCGCGTGCCCGGCAGCGACGCACCCTACGGCCTGGTGTGCCTGAACGACTGCGCCAACGAGATGGGCAGCGCCGGCATCTGGGGTGTGCGCGGCCACTACGGTGCATCGCTGCCGAACGCGGCGGTGGCGGCGTTCCTGCTGCAGCTGGCCAATGGCTTCCTCGAGCTCGGTCGCGAGGTGATCGGCTCCTGGGTGGTCGAGGGCAACCAGTTCTCGGTGGCGATGCACGAGCGACTCGGCCTGCGCCTGACCGGCCGGCAGCGTGCCCGCCACCGCATGAACGGCCGGCTGCACGACCGGCTGCTGTTCGACATCACGCGCGCCGAGTTCGCCCAGCGCTACCCCCGGGTGCCGTCGGAAACCGGCCGCACCTTCGCGGCGCTGGCCGCTGCCGAGCCGGCGCCCTCGGCCGGAGCCCGCGCGTGAGCGGCAGCGACATCGGCATCGTCGCCGCGGCCTTCGAGCTGCCGGGCGCGCCGCGCGACGTCGAGGCCTGGGCGCAGGCCGAGGGTGTGTCGCCGCGCCTCGTCGACAGCCTGCTGGCGCACGGCTGCCGCCAGTTCCACGAGCTCGACGGCGGCAGCGATGCCGACTTCATCGACGCCGCGCTCGCGCGGCTCGACGCGCCACCCGGCTGGGCGCGCGACGTGCGCTACCTGGTGCACGCCCACACCCAGGCCTTCAGCATGCCGGCGCCGCCGAGCTCGTTGCTGGCCGAGCTGGCGCAGCGCCACGGGCTGCGGCCGGCGCTCGCCTTCTCGGTGGGGCAGCTGGCCTGCGCGTCGGCGATCGTCGCGGTCGACCTGGCGGCGCGGCTGCTGCGCGAAGACCCGCAGGCGCGCTACGCGCTGGTGGTCACGTCCGACCGCGTGTTCGGCGACGCGCGCTACCGCATCCAGGGGCGCACCAGCGTGCAGAGCGACGGCGCCTCGGCCCTGCTGCTCGGGCGCGAGGGGTTGCGCTGCCGGCTCGGCGCGGCGAGCGTGCGCCAGTTCGCCGCGCTGCACGCCGGGCCGTGCACGCCTGCGCTGGCGCTGGCGATGGCGCGCCAGCTGTGGCGCCACACTGCTGCGCTGCTGCGCGAGCACGAGGCGGCCGGCGGGGTGCCGCTGGCGGCCTACCGCGAGATCCTGCCGGCCAACGCCGACCGGGCCGACTGGCTCAAGGTGCAGGATGAGCTGAACCTGGCGCCCGGGCAGGTGTTCCTCGACAACGTCGGGCGGCGCGGCCACGCCTGCTGCGCCGACCTGGCCGTCAACCTGGTGGACCGCGGCTTCGCGCTGCTGGCCGGGCAGCCGGCGCCGCTGCTCGCCTTCGGGCAGTCCAACGTCGGCGCCTTCTCGGCCCTCACGCTCTGGCCGGCCGGGGAGCTGCAGGCATGACGCTGCTGACGCTGCACTCGCTGGCCACCTGGCAGCCGCCGCTGCGCGCGCAGGACAGCCTGCTCGGCAGCGCGTTGCCGGGCACCTACTTCCACCTGTTCGACGCTGCCGGCGCCGCGTCGCGGCCGCCGACCGTGCGACGCGGGCTCAGCACGCTCGCCTGCCCGCCCTACGAGGTGCCGGTGGCCGACCCCGCCGGCAACGTGGCCCAGCTCGCCTGCGGCGCGGTCGATGCGCTGCTGACCGGGCAGGCCGCGCTGAAGCCGCGCATCGGCCTCGCGCTGCACGCGCAGTGCACGCTGAACCAGCAGATCCTCGGCTCGAGCTGCCTGCGCGTGGTGCACGAGCACCTGCCGCAGGTGGCGCGCAGCTTCAGCGTCGGCCAGCTCGGCACGGCCGGGCTGCCGGTCGCGCTACGGCTGGCGGCACTGCAGCTGGCCGACGGTGCACCCGCCGGGCTGGCCTGCCTGAGCGCGTCCGACAAGTGGATCGCGCCGTTCTTCCGCCGCACGCCGGGCGTCGTGACCTTCGGCGACGCCGCCGCGGCCTGCCTCGTGGGGCGCGGCGACGGGCCGGGCGTGGCCCGCATCGAGGGCCTGGCCTGCGTCTTCGAGCCACCGGCCGCCGACCCCTGGACCGCCACGCCGGAGACGGCGCGCGAGCAGCTCGTGCGGCTGGCCACGCAGGCGGTGCAGGGCCTCGCGCTGCCGCCCGGCGCCGCGCCGTGGCTGGCCGGCGACCGCTGCGACGCGGCGGTGTGCCGTGCGGTGGCGCAACGCACCGGCCTCGCGCCGCTGGACGAGCCCGATGCCGGCCCGGCCTGGCACGCCGGCTCGGCCGAGCCTCTGTTTGCGATCGCCCGCGGCGTGGCCGCCGCAGCGCGCAGCGGCCGGCCGGTGGAACTGGTCGTCTGGACCGCCTCGTCCGCCGGCGCGGCCGGCGCGCTGCACGTGCGCTGCGACCCTGCCGCGCAGGCCGGCGGCGGCGCCTGGCGCCCGGCCGCGCCGCCGACCTCCCCCGCCCCGTCAACCAGGAGCCCTTCATGAGCAGACTGCTGTTCCTCGCCGCCGGCGACGGCCACGGCTACACCGACCTGCACGACCGCTTCATCCTCGACGACCTGCCCGCGCGTGTCACGGTGCTGGCCAACAGCGCCACGGCGCGCTGGTTCGAGGGCCGCGCCGTCGAGCTCGAGCGGGTGCGCTGGCACGACGTGGAGGCGATCCGCCGCCGCGTGCTCACGCTGCACGCCGAGCAGCCCTTCACCGCGCTGGTCACGATCGACGAACGCATGATGGAGCTGGCCGCGGCGCTGCGCGACGAGCTCGGCCTGCCCGGACTGCGCGGCGCCGACGTGCCGCGCTTCCGCGACAAGCCGACGATGAAGCGCGTGCTCGGCGCGGCCGGCGTGCGCGTGCCCGAGTTCGCGCACGCCGACGACCGTGCCGGCGTCGAGGCACTGCTGACGCGCCACGAGCGCATCGTCATCAAGCCGGTCGACGGCATGGGTTCGGCCGGCGTGGAGTTCGCCGACACGGTGCAGGACGTCGCGCGCTGGTACGCGGCCCATCCGGGCGAGCGGGCCGCCTACGAGGCCGAGGAGTTCATCGCCGGGCCGATGTACCACGTCAACGCGGTGGTGCGCGGCGGCCGGCCGCTGCTGACGCTGGCGGCGCCCTACCTGCCCGGCATGGCGCCGGTGGACTTCGGCGTCGGCGCGCCGCTGGCCAGCGTGCTGCTGGACGACTCGCCGCTGCAGCGCCGCCTGATGGACTTCTCCGACCGGGTGATCGAGGTGCTCGGCCTGGTCGACGGCGTGACCCACCTCGAGTGCTTCGTGACGCCGGGCGACGAGATCGTGTTCTGCGAGATCGCCGCGCGGCCGGCGGCCGGCGGCATCGTGCGCATGATGGAGGCGCGCTCGGGCGTCAACTACGGCCGCGCCGCGGTGCTGCTGGCGCTCGGCCTGGGCGGGCGCATCGTGCCCGGGCACGCCCCCGGCGAGACGGTGGGCATGCTCGGCTTCCGCATCCCGTCGGCGCAGCTGGTGCGGCGCATCGCCTCGGCCGACGAGTTCGGCGACCCCTGGATCCGCTACCGCCGCATCGACGGCGAGGCCGGCACGCTGGTGGCCGGCGCCTCGCACTGCACCGACTTCGTCGGCCTGTTCGTCTTCAGCGCCGCCGACCGGCCGGGCTTCGAGCGCCGCCTGGCCGAACTGCGCACCCGCTTCGACCAGCGCCTCGAGCTGGCCCCGATCTAGCTCCCACCCACGCAAGGACTCGCCATGAACACCGTCACCCCGCAGGAAATCCTCGCCCTCGGCGGCGCCGACGTGAGCGCCACGCTGCACGCGCTGCTGGCCGACGTGCTGAAGCTGCCGCCCACCACCGTGCTGCAGGCCGACAGCAACCTCTACGAGCTCGGCCTGGAGTCGCTCAACGTCGTGGACGTGCTCACCGGCATCGAGACGCGCTGCGATATCGTGATCGACGTCGAGGACCTGAACACCGAACTGTTCACGCGCTTCGGCAACCTCGTGCAGTTCGTGCAGGCGCAGGTCGATGCGTCCCGTTGAGCCGGTCCTGACGGTGGTCAGCGCCGCGCGCGTGGTGCCGCCGGCCTGCGGCCTGGCGGACTGGCGCCGCGAGGCGCTGGCCTGCTGGGACGACCCCGCGCCGCAGGCCTACCGCGACCTGTGCCGCATCGCCTTCGACGGCACCGGGCTCGACCCGCGCGGGCTGTGCGCGCAAGCGCCGGCCGACGGTGCCGACAGCCCGCGTGCGGCCGATTCGAGCCAGCTCGAGCTGGCGCGCAGCGCGGTGCAGACGCTGCAGCCGCCCTGGAGCGCCGGCACGCAGACGCGGCTGCTGCTGTACGCGACCAGCGGCGTCGACGAGGACATCTTCCACTCCACCGCCAGCTGCCTGGCCGCCGAGCTCGGCGCATCGGCGGTGCCGCACCCGGGGCTGGGCCAGCTGCAGGGCGCCTCGCTCGATCTGGCCGCCGCGCTGCTGGACCAGGCGCTGCCCGCGCCGGGCGCGGCCGGGCTGTTCGTCGCGGTGGAGCGCTGGCCGCTGCCCTACCCGCGCCTGTGGGGCGGCAGCGTGCTCGCCGACGGCGCCGCCGCGCTGGGCTTCGTGCGCGGCCACGCGGTCGGCCTGCAGTACCTCGGTGGTGTGCAGCACGGGCACGACCCGTTCGTCGTGGTCGACGGCGCGCGGCAGGCCGGGATCCGGCGCGACGCGCTGGAGCAGGCGGCGGGGCAGGCGATCGTCGCGCTGCAGCGCGCGCACCCGGACGTCGCCGTCGACGGCTGGCTCGGCTGCGCGCTCGACGTCGCACTCGACGACCGGCTGCGCGGGCGACATGCCCCGGCCGCCCGCCACGTGCTGGCCGCCCCGCCGGACGCCGGGCAGCTCGGCACCATCACCGCCGCCGGCGCGCTGGCCGAGCTGCACGCACGCTGCGCCGCCGGGCTGGTGCCGCACGGCTGCGTGCTGCTGGCCTGGAACGCCAGCCTGGGCGGCACCGTCTGCGCCTCGCTGTGGCGCGTCAACCGCATCGGGGAGGACGCATGAACGGGGCCCTCTCCGACCGCGCGCTGCCGGTCGCGCCGGCGGCCGAGCCGGTGCTCGCGCCGCTCGCGGCGCTGGCCGCCAAGCTCAGCCTGGCGATGCTCGCGCCGCTGCTGGCAAGCCTGTACGTCGCACGCCTGGTCGCCGCGCAGGGCGAGGTGGTGTTCTCCGGCTACTCGATCGTCTCGGCCACCCACACCGCGCTGTTCATCGTCGGCTCGAGCTTCCTGCAGGTGCTGTACTTCCTCGGCGGGCGCGCGCTCGGCGCCGGCGACGCGCTGGCCTACCGGCACGGCATGCGCGCCGGGCGCCGCTACGCGATCGTGTTCGGCCTGGCGACCAGCGCCATCTGCGCGCTGGCCGGCGTGGCGCTGCAACTGCTCGGCTATGCGCGCGAGCTGGTCGCGGTGGTTGCCTGGCAGGGCCCGGTCGCGGCGCTGGCCGCGTTGCCGGCCTTCCTGCTGGTGGTCGGCCGGGTGCATGCCTCGCTGCACGGGCGGGCCGGCTTCGTCACCGCGGTGGCCGCGGTCGGCGCCGGCGCGGCCGCGCTGGCCGCCACCGCGGTGGTGAGTGTCGGTGCGCCCGGCCCGCAGGAGGCCGCGCTGCGCGTGCTGGCCGCGCTGGCGGCGGTGCAGTGGCTGATGCTGCTGGTGGTGCAACGCGGCCTGCGCTCGCTGCCGCTGCAGGCCTCCGGCGACGCCGCGGCCGATCCTGTCGGGCGCCGGCTGCGCCAGGCCGGCCGCGACATGTGGTCCTACGGCTGGCCGATCGGTGCGGTCGTGCTGATGGACAACGCGCTGACGCTGTCGAGCACGCTGGCCGTCGGGCGCTGGTGGATCGATGCGCTGCCGGCGCACTCGGTGGTGGTGCTGTGGGTCGCGCTCGGGCTGATCGTGCCGTTGGGCATCGCGCAGGCGGGCGTGCAGCACGTGGCCATCGCCCATGCACGCGGCGAGCTCGCGACGCGCAACCGCGCCGCGGTCGCCGCGCTGCTGCTGGCCGGGGCCTACGGCGTGGCGGCGGCGCTGCTGCTGCGCACCTTCGCCGTGCCGGCCGGCGAGCTGCTGCTGCCGCCGGCGGCCGGCGGCGGCGAGCAGCACGCCTTCTGGCGCAGCTTCATGCCGCTGGGCGGTGTGGTGCTGGCGGCCGAGGGCGTGATCGTGGTCGCCGCGGCCCTGCTGCGCGGCATGGGCCTGACCCGCGCGCCGCTGCTGCAGGCCCTGGTGGGCTACGCGCTCTTCGGCACCGGCGGGCAGCTGCTGTGCGCCCGCGTGCTCGGCCTCGGGCCGGTCGGCATCTGGTGGGGCCTGGTGATCGGCTTCGGTGTCACCGCGCTGGTCGTCACGCTCCACTGCCTGCATTCGCTCGGCCTGCTGGGCCGTTCCACTTCCTCCCCGCCAAGAAAGGCATCCACATGAAGACGCTCAAGCTCACCGACTGCCACCAGGTCCTCGAGGCCTTCGACGCCAACCTCTCGGCCAGCAAGTTCCGCGAGGTCTCGCTGGCGGAGACGCAGGTCGAGTTCGCCACCATGGAGCGCGCGCGCTTCCACAACGTGCACTTCGCGGGCGCGCAGTTCGACGAGTGCTCGTTCAACGGCGTGGCGCTGCGCGGCGGCAACTACGCCGGCATGACGATCGACGGCCTGGACGTCGAGGCCATGCTGGCCGCCCAGCGCGGCCAGGCCGCCGTGGCGCGCTGAGGGCCGCCGATGCGCACCGAGCTGCAGGCGCTGGCACGGCGCGTGCGCCACGAGGACCCGCAGGGCTGGCAGGCGGTCGAGGCGCTGGTGGCCGAGCTGCCGGAGATCGCGCGGCGCGGCGATGCGCGCGGCGACCTCGACGCCGACCTCTGGGACCGCGTGCCGGCCGGCGTCTTCAACCGCATCAACATGCCGCCGGCCTACGGCGGCGCGGCGCTGACCGCGACCGCGCTGCGTCGCGCGATGGTGTTCGAGCATGTCGGCCGGGTCTGCCCGGCGGTGCCGATCGGCCTGCCCGGGCCGGGGCTGTCGACACCGCCGGTCGACGCGCTCGGCACCCCGGCGCAGAAGCAGGCCTACTTCGACGCCTTCATCGCCAGCCCGGGGCCGCGCTGGGGCGCTTTCGCGATCACCGAGCCGCAGGGCGGCTCGGACGCGACCGCGATGCGCACCGTGGCGCGCCGCAGCCCGGACGGCGACTACGTGCTGGACGGCCAGAAGTGCTTCATCAGCAGTGGCGCGCGCGCCGACGCGGTGGTGGTGTTCGCGACGCTGGACCCGGCCAAGGGCCGCTTCGGCGTGCGCGCCTTCTGGGTCGACAAGGGCACGCCGGGCTTCCATGTCGACCGCTGCGAGGACATGCTGGGCCTGCGCGCCAGCCAGCTCGCGGCGCTCTCGTTCACCGGCTGCCGCGTGCCGGCCGAGCGCATGCTCGGCCACACCGGTGCGCGCGGCCCGCTGATCGACGCCTTCGCCGGCGCGCAGAGCGCCTGGGACTACATGCGCCCGGCGCTGGCCGCCGGCATCAACGGCGCCTGCCTGGGCCTGCTCGAACATGCAGGCGATCTGCTCGCGCAGGGCGAGGCCGGGACCGACCCGCGCCGGCTTGCCGCGATCCGTGCCGGCCTCGACGAGTTCGGCGCGCGTGTCGAGGCGGCGCGTCTGCTCGCGCTGCGCGCGGCCTGGCGCTTCGACCGCGGCGAGCGCATCTCGCCCGATGCCTCGATGGCCAAGGCGCACTCGTCGACGCTGGCGATGGCACTGGCGCTGCGCCTGGCGGCGTGGTTCCCGGAGCGCGCCGCACGTCGTGGCGAGCGCATCGAGCGCTTCTGCCGCGACGCGAAGGGCTTCGACATCCTCGAGGGCACCGGCGACATGCAGCGCCTGATGCTGGCCCGCGCCGCCGAGGCGCGCACCGCCCACTGACCTTGCGAACCGAGCCATGACACGACCCATCGCCTCACCTGCTGCGGACGACACCGACCTGGTCGATTTCGGCGTGCCCGAGGACCTGCAGCCTTACCTCGACGCGGCCGCCGACGTCGCGCGTGCCCCGGCGGCGCGGCGCGCCGAGGCGGTGCGCACGCTCGGCCTGGCCGAGGTGCTGCCCGAACTCGCGCCGGCCGCCGCCTGCAGCCTGCTGTTCCATGCCGCGCGCGTGCTGGCGCAGGCCGACCCGGCGGCCGCCTGGGCCGGTCTGCACGCGGCGCCGGCCGTGTGGCTCGCCGGGCCGCACGGCGCGCCGGTGGCCCTGCCCGCCGTGCCCGCCGGCGGCTGGTGCGCCTGGCTGGCGCGGCCGGAGGAGGGCGCGGGCGTGCTTCTGCTCGACCCCGCGGCGCGGCGCTGGCGGCGCGGCACCGCCGCGCCGGACTGGGACGGCGGCGCACCGCTGACCGGGCTGGGCGGCGCGCGCCTCGTGCGGCTGCCCGAGCCCGACGGCGACACCGCCTGGCAGGCGGCAGGCGACGCCGCCTGGCAGGCCCATGCCGACGCGCAGCTCGCGCTGCACGGCGGGCTGATCGCCGGTACCGGCGCCCGCCTGCTCGACGAGGCCTTCGAATACGCCGCGCTGCGCCCCTCGGCCGGCAAGCCGCTGCTGCAGCACCAGGCCGTGGCACTGCGGCTGGCCGACGCCACGATGGCCCAGGCGTCGCTCGGCCTGTACCTGCAGGCCCTGGCCTGCGGCGGCACGGCCGGCCAGGCGCCGGCGGCCGGCTATGTGGCCGAGGTCGCCTGCGGCATTGCGCGCGACGCGCTGCAGACCGCCGCCGGGCACGGCTATGTCGACGGCCTGCCCTTCCTGCGCCTGTTCGAGGCGATGCAGGCGCTGTGCGCAAGGTTCGGGGCGCTGGCGCTGCCGCTGTGCGCCCCGGTCACCGAGGAGGCCTGAGCATGCCCACGCTGCTGCACCACCTGATCGACCAGCACCTGCCGGCCCGTGCCGGCGCCGCGGCGCTCGTGCACCGCGACCGCACGTTCGACTACGCAGCGCTGGCCGCGCTGCAGGACGGCTTCGCCGGCGCGCTGCGGCGGCGCGGCATCGCCGCCGGCGAGCGCGTCGCGGTGTTCCTGTCCAAGTGCCCGGAGGCGGTGGCCGTGGCCTTCGGCAGCAGCAAGGCCGGGGCCTGCTTCGTGCCGGTCAACCCGCTGCTCAAGCCGGCCCAGCTGGCACACGTGCTGCGCGACTGCGCGGTGCGCTGGCTGGTGACCTCGCCGGAGCGCCTGGCGGCGCTCGCGCCGCTGCTGCCGGGCTGCCCGGCGCTGGAGCGCATCGTGCTGGTGGGCGCCGGCGCGGTGGACGCGCCGGCGGCGCTGCCCTGCGAGCGCTGGGACGAGGTGCTCGACGCTGCAGCGGCGCCGCGCGTGGACGCGGTGCTGGACGGCGACCCGTGCGCCATCCTCTACACCTCCGGCAGCACCGGGCTGCCCAAGGGCGTGGTGGTGAGCCACCGCAACTTCGTCAGCGGCGCAGCGAGCGTGGCCGCCTACCTCGGCAACCGGGCCGACGACCGGCTGCTCGCCGCGCTGCCGCTGTCCTTCGACGCCGGCTTCTCGCAGCTGACCACGGCCTTCACGGTCGGCGCCTGCGCCGTGCTGCTGGAGTACCTCACCGCGGCCGAGGTGCTGCGCACGCTGGCGCGCGAGCGCATCACCGGGCTGACCGGCGTGCCGCCGCTGTGGATCCAGCTCGCGCAGGCTGCCTGGCCGCCGGAGGCGGCGCGCCACCTGCGCTACTTCGCCAACACCGGCGGCAAGCTGCCGCGCGCCACGCTGCAGCGCCTGCGCGAGCAGGCGCCAGGGGCGCTGCCGTTCCTGATGTACGGCCTCACCGAGGCCTTCCGATCGACCTACCTGCCGCCCGAGGAGGTGGACCGCCGCCCCGATTCGATCGGCCGCGCGATCCCGAACCAGGAGGTGATGGTGCTGCGGCCCGACGGCAGCCGCTGCGGCCCGCGCGAGCCCGGCGAGCTGGTCCACCGCGGCTCGACCGTGACGCTGGGCTACTGGGGCGATGCGGTGCGCACCGCCGAGCGCTTCAGGCCCTGGCGCAGCCCGCACGGCGGCGTTCTGCGCGACGAGTGGGTCGTGCACTCGGGCGACACGGTCGAGATGGACGAGGACGGCTTCCTCTACTTCATCGGCCGGCGCGACGAGATGATCAAGAGTTCAGGCTACCGCATCAGCCCGGTGGAGATCGAGGAGGCGGCCTACACCAGCGGACTGGTGGCCGAGGCGGCGGCGTTCGGCGTGCACGACGAGCGGCTCGGGCAGGCGGTCGTGCTGGCCGTGCACGCGCCGCAGGCCGGGGGCTGCGACGCGGCCGTGCTGCGCGCCGCGCTGCAACGCGCCTTGCCGACGTACATGGTGCCCGGGCGCATCGTCGCGTTCGAGGCGCCGCTGCCGCGCAATGCGAACGGCAAGATCGACCGCGCCGGGCTGTCGCAGCAGCTCGCCCGGCCGCTGACGGCGGGTGCCTGAGCGGGGGTGTGCGCCTCAGCGCCGGCCGATGCGTTCCAGCGCCGCCTCCACCGCCTTGCACAGCGTCTTCAGCACCTTGATGCGGGCGAAGTACTTGTTGTTGGCCTCCACCAGCGTCCAGGGCGCCTCGGCGGTGGAGCAGCGTTCGACCATGTCGCACACGGCGGCCTCGTAGGCGTCCCACTTCTCGCGGTTGCGCCAGTCCTCCGGCGTGATCTTGAAGCGCTTGAACTCGACCGTCTCGCGCTGCTTGAAGCGCCGGTACTGCTCGTCCTTGTCGATGGCGAGCCAGAACTTCACGAGCACGCTGCCGTGCCGCACCAGCGCCTGCTCGAAGTGGCCGATCTCGCCGTAGGCGCGCGCCCAGTCGGCCTCGGCGCACAAGCCCTCGACGCGTTCGACCAGCACCCGGCCGTACCAGCTGCGGTCGAACAGCGCGAAGCGGCCGCGCCGCGGCAGGTGGCGCCAGAAGCGCCACAGATAGGGCTGGGCACGCTCTTCCTCGGTGGGCGCGGCCACCGGGATGCTGTCGACCTGCGTGGCTTCCAGCGCACCGGTGACGCGCCGGATCGCGCCGCCCTTGCCGGCACCGTCGTTGCCCTCGAACACCACCACCACCGAGAGCTGCGCGAAGCGCGGGTCGCGCGCCGCCAGCGCGAGGCGGCCCTGCCACTTCTCGAGCGCGCGTTCGTACTCCGCGCGGGTCATCGGCTGCTCGAGCTGCAGCGCGCTGATCACGTTGACGCGGTCGGCCGGCGCGGGCAGCGGCGGCGTTCGGTCGGGCGCGGCGGCCGCGCCGCGCCTGTCGTCGAGCCGCTCGCGCAGCGCCGCCAGCAGGTGGCGGCCGACCGTCAGCGCGCGGTAGGCCGGGTCGGCCGCAGGCACCACGATCCACGGCGCCCGGGCGGTGGAGGTCTGGCGCACGAAGGGCTCGCAGACCTCGACGAAGCGGTCGTAGCGCTTGAAGTAGGACCACTCCTTGGCGCCGACGCGCCAGCGCGTGCGCGGGTCCTTCTCGAGCGCCGCCAGCCGCTTGCGCTGCTGCGGCTTGGAGAGGTGGAACCAGTACTTGAGCAGCAGCACGCCCTCGTCGCACAGCATCGTCTCGAGGCGCTGGATGTCGTCGGTGGCCTGCGCGAACGCGCCGCCGCCGAGCCGGCCCAGCACGCGCTGCACGATCGGCTCGGTGTGCCAGGCGCCGAAGAAGATGCCGATGCGCCCGCGCGGCGGCAGCGCGCGCCAGAAGCGCCAGTGCGGCGGACGCTCGGCCTCCTCGTCCGAGGGCGGGCCGAACGCGGTGTTGCGGATGTGGCGCGGGTCCATCCACTCGTTGAGCAGGTGCACCGTCTCGCGCTTGCCGGCGCCCTCGACGCCGGCGATCAGCACCAGCACCGCGAAGCGGCCGTCCAGGTGCAGGTCGTACTGCGCGTTGAGCAGCGCGGCGCGCAACAGCGCGGCCTCGCGCTCGTAGGCCTCCTTCGGGACCTCGTGCTTCAGGCTGGCGGCTTCGAACATGGGCGCCATCTTGCACGCCGCCGCGCCGGGCGCAACTTGCCGCGCCTCAAGCGCACGCGCCGGGCCGGCGGCAGAATCGGCCGCATGGAGCGCAGCGTCCTGTTCGCCGACGTGGCCGGCAGCACCGCCTTGTACGAGGTGCTGGGCGACGAGCGTGCGTTCGCCCTCGTCGAGCGCTGTCTGGCGCTGATGGGCGAATGCACCGCGGCCGCCGGCGGACGCGTGGTCAAGACCATCGGCGACGCGGTGATGGCCGTGTTCGACACGCCCGACGCCGCGGCCGACGCCGCGGTGGCGATGCAGCGCCGCGTCGAGGCGCTCGGCCCGGAGCTCGGCGTGCGGCTGCACCTGCGCATCGGCTTCCATGCGGGGCCGGTGGTCGAGCGCGGCGGCGACCTGTTCGGCGACAGCGTCAACCTCGCCTCGCGCTTGTGCGACCTGGCCTCCAAGGGCCAGGTGGTGGTCGATGCCGACACCGCGCAGGCCCTCTCGGCCGCGCGCGCGGTGCAGCTGCACCCGCTGTACCGCGTGCCGGTCAAGGGCAAGCAGGAGGAGATCGCCCTGGTCGAGCTCGGCTGGCAGGCGCCCACGCCGGAGCAGACCGTGATCGCCAGCGTGCCGCCGCCGAGTACCGCCCACGCCCGGCTGGTGCTGGCCTTCGACGAGCTGGCGCTCGAGATGGGCCCGGAGCGGCGCAAGGTCACCATCGGCCGCGACCACGAGGCCGACCTCACCGTGCGCGACCGCAGCGCCTCGCGCGCCCACGCGATGATCGAGCGCCGGCGCGACCGCTTCGTGCTGGTGGACCACAGCTCGAACGGCAGCTTCGTCACCTTCGAGGGCCGGCCCGAGGTGGTGGTGCACCACGAGGAGCTGCCGCTGGTCGGCCGCGGCTGGGTGGCCTTCGGCCAGCCGCTGGCCGAGGCCGGGCAGCGGCTCGAGTTCCGCTGCGTCGACACGCCAGGGTGATCCCGCTACAACCACGCCACGCACACGAGGAGGAACGAGCCATGGGTCAGCTGGGCGGCAAGGTCGCGATCGTCACCGGCGCCGCGGGCGGCTTCGGCGAGGGCATCGCCGCGGCCTACGTGGCCGAGGGCGCCCGCGTGGTGCTGGCGGACCTGGACGGCGCGCGGGCGCGCCAGGTCGCGGCGCGGCTGGGCGAGGCGGCTTCGGCCTGCGCCTGCGACGTGTCGGTTCGGGCCGAGGTCGAGGCGCTGGTGGCGCACACCGAGGCCACCTTCGGCGTGCCGGACATCGTGGTCAACAACGCCGGCACGACGCACCGCAACCAGCCGATGCTCGGCGTCGACGAGGCGACCTTCGACCGCGTGTTCGCGGTCAACGTCAAGTCGATCTTCCACATGACGCATGCGCTGCTGCCGCGCCTGCGCCGGCGCGGCACCGGCGGCGTGATCCTGAACATCGGCTCGACCGCCGGCATCCGCCCGCGCCCCGGCCTGAGCTGGTACAACGCCTCGAAAGGCGCGGTGAACGTGCTGTCCAAGTCGATGGCGGTGGAGCTGGCGCCGGAGAACATCCGCGTCAACGCGATCTGCCCGGTGATGGGCGTCACCGGGCTGTTCGAGCAGTTCATGGGGCTGCCGGACACGCCGGAGAACCGCGCGAAGTTCGTCGCCACCATCCCGCTCGGGCGTTTCTCGCAGCCCTCGGACATCGCCGCCGCGGCGGTGTTCCTGGCCAGCGACGCGGCCGCCTTCATCACCGGCGTCGAGCTGCCGGTGGACGGCGGGCGCACGGTCTGAGCCGCACCCGAGGCGGAACTCCGGGCCTGTGCGCCGGTCTGAGCGCGGCGCGCCGCGGCCTCGCGGCGATCGAAGGGGATACCGAACGTGAAGCTGCTGATCTGGATCGTCGCCGCCGTGCTGGGGCTGTTCTGGACCCTCGGCGCCTGGGCCGTGGCCGCCGTGCTGGGCTGGGCCGCCGGCCTGCCGACGCCGGGTGATCCGGCCGAGCTGGCCCGCATCGTCACCGCCTGGCCGATGCCGGCCTGGCTGACGGTCTGGATCGACCCGGCCACCCTGCATGCGCTGCTGGCCGGCGTCGCCTGGTCGCTCGAGCAGGTGCAGCAGGCCTGGCCCTGGCTGCGCGAGGCGCTCGGCTGGCTGGTGCCGCTGACCTGGGTGGTGTGGGGCGTCGGGCTGGCCGGGCTGCTGCTGCTGGCGCTGCTCGCGCAGTGGGCCGTGGGCCGGTTCCGCCGCCCGGTGCCCGCGCCGCGGCCGGCCTGATCAGGGGTTGCCGAACACCGCGGCCAGGTCGACTTCCTCGGCCGCCTGGTCGAGCTTCATGCCGCTTTCGATGTGCTCGAGGTGCTCGAGCATCAGCTTCTCGGCGCGCGGCGCATCGCGCCGGGCGATCGCGTCGACGATCTGCGAATGCTCGTCGGCGCGGCAGCTGGTGGCCGTCGGGGCGTCGTAGAGGAAGATCATCAGGCAGGTCAGCACCGAGAGTTCGCGCATGCTGCGCGCGAGCGCCGAGTTGCCGGCCAGTTCGGCGGCCAGCGAGTGGAACTCGCCCGACAGGCGGATCACCGCGCGCTTGTCGTCGCGACGGCGCGCGTCCATCTCCAGTTCCTGGTGGGCGCGCAGCCGCGCCAGCTTGTCGGGCGTCAGCGTGTCGATCAGGCGGCGGATCACGGCCGGCTCGATCAGCCGGCGCGCCTCGAACACGTCCAGCGCCTGCTCGATCGAGGGCTTGGCGACGTAGGCGCCGCGCTGCGGGTAGAGCTCGACGATCTGCTCGTGCGCCAGGCGCGCCAGCACCTCGCGGATGCGCGCGCGGCTGACGCCGAAGATCTCCGCCATGCGTTCCTCGCCCAGCTTGGTGCCCGGGTGCAAGCGGTGCTCGAGGATGGCGACGTAGACCTTCTCGTAGATCTCGTCGTTGGTGTTCTCGCGCTCGAGGCGGGCGGGGCTGGCGGACTTGCGCACGCTGCGGGTCGGCATGGCGGGGCGGGGCAGGACGGTCGGGCGCCGGTGCGCTGCGTGGCCGCAGCCGGCGGAGCTGCGCATTGTAGGGACGGGCCCGGCCAGCGCTTCGAGCGCGTCGAGGGCGTGTGCTTCGTCGCTCATCGCCGGGCCCGGCCTCAGCGCCAGCCGAAGCAGCGGCCCCAGCCGCGCACCGCGCCCGGGTCGGCGCCGGCGGCACGCAGCAGGCCCCACACGGTGGTGGCCACGGTGTCCAGCAGCGGCACATCGGTCGCGCGCTCCAGCGCCTCGGCCAGCGGCGCCGCGCGCAGGTTGGTGCAGAAGGTGGTGACGGCCTGCGGGCGCGCCCCGACCACCTCGTGCATCAGGTCCATCAGCCGCGCCGGCTCGACCTGGGCGAAGTCGTGGTTCACGCGGATGCCCAGGTGCCGCTCGGCCACCACCTCGATGCCGAGCGCCGCGTAGTTCGCGACGATGCGCTGCTGCACGTCGGCGGTGTAGGGCGTCACGAGGCCGAGCCGGGTGATGCCGCGCAGGGCCAGCATCTCGTTGAGCGCCAGTACGGCGGTGGTGGCCGGGATGCCGGTGCGTTCGCCGATGCGTGCGCACAGCCGCCGGTCGGCCTCGAAGCCGAGCCAGCCGGAGGAGGTGCCGCTCCAGCCGATCGCATCGACCCTCGCGTCGGCCAGCAGCTCGGCGGCGGCCAGGATCTTGCTGTCGTCGAACTGGCCGAGCGCCTGCTCCGACAACGAGATCTCGGTCACCTTGAAACGAGCGAAATGCGCGCTGCAGCCGGGCAGCGTCGCGACGATCGCGCTGGTCAGCGGCTCGAGCGCCGTGTTGGAGGAGGGCGTCAGCACGCCCAGGCGGAGCGGTCGGGAGGTCATGCCGGCATGATGCCAGTTGTCGACTTGATTGTCGACATTAGTGCAAACACTGAGTGATCGATCAACCTTTGTCGACGATAGTGTCGACAACTCGGTTCTGTCGAGACTTCCATAGCGAGTGACTCCCATGATCTTGTCGACACAAGTGCCAGCAACAGGAGTGCGACCATGAGCCGCGCCGGCTTCGATCTGGTGCTGCGCAACGCCCGCGTCGCCACCGCCAGCGACACCTTCGAGGCCGACATCGGCATCGCCGGCGGCCGGGTCGTGCAGCTCGGCAGCGGCCTCGCCGACGGGGCGCGCGAGATCGATGCGGCCGGCCGCGTCGTCACGCCCGGCGGCGTCGACGCGCACTGCCACCTCGACCAGCCGATGGCCCCGCCGGTGCGCATGGCCGACGACTTCCACACCGGCACGCGTGCCGCGGCCTGCGGCGGCACGACCACGGTGATCCCGTTCGCGGCGCAGGAGAAGGGCCAGTCGCTGCGCGCCGCGGTGACCGACTACCACCACCGCGCCGAAGGCAAGGCGCATGTGGACTACGCCTTCCACCTGATCGTCAGCGACCCGACGCCCCAGGTCCTGGAAGAGGAGCTGCCCGCGCTGATCCGCGAGGGCTACACCTCGTTCAAGATCTACATGACCTACGACGACCTGAAGCTCGACGACGGCCAGATCCTGGACGTGCTCTCGGTCGCCCGCACGCACGGCGCGATGGCCATGGTGCACGCCGAGAACGCCGACTGCATCGAGTGGCTGACGAAGAAGCTCGAGGCCGCCGGCCGCACCGCGCCGCGCTTCCATGCGCATGCGCGGCCGATGCTGGTGGAGCGCGAGGCGACGCACCGCGCGATCGCGCTGGCCGAGCTGGTCGACGTGCCCATCCTGATCGTCCACGTCTCGGGCCGCGAGGCGGTCGAGCAGATCCGCTGGGCGCGCGCGCATGGCCTGAAGGTGTTTGCCGAGACCTGCCCGCAGTACCTGTTCCTGACCGCGGCCGACCTCGGGATCGACGACAGCTACCACGGCGCCAAGTGCGTCTGCAGCCCGCCGCCGCGCGACAAGCAGAACCAGGACGTGATCTGGGACGGACTGAACGACGGCCTGTTCACCGTGTTCAGCTCCGACCATGCGCCCTTCAGGTTCGACGCGCCCGAAGGCAAGAAGCCCGGCGGCGAGGAGGTGGCGTTCCGCCACATCCCGAACGGCATCCCGGGAATCGAGACGCGCCTGCCGCTGCTCTACAGCGAGGGTGTGCTGGCCGGCCGCATGACGCTGAACCGCTTCGTCGAGCTGACCTCCACGGGCCCGGCCAAGGCCTACGGCCTGCATCCGCGCAAGGGCACGATCGCGGTGGGCAGCGATGCCGACCTGGTGGTGTGGGACGAGCGCGAGTTCGTGCTCTCCAACGACATGCTGCACCACGCGGTCGACTACACGCCCTATGCCGGGCAGACGCTGCGCGCCTGGCCGGGCCTGACGATCGCGCGCGGCGAGGTCGTCTGGGACGGGCGCGACTTCCATCCGCGTGCCGGCCGGGGCCGCCTCCTGCGCTGCGACGCCCCGTCGCTGCTGCCGAGGCGCTGACACCATGGGCACCGATACCCGCCTCGCGAGCGCCGACGCGTGCACGCTCGCCCGCTGGATCCGCCAGGGCGAGACCAGCGCGGTCGAGGCCTTCGACGCCCTCGCGGCGCGCATCGAGGCGCTGAACCCGGCGCTGAACGCGCTGATCCGCTTCGACCCGGACACCGGCCGCGCCCAGGCCCGCGAGGCCGACCGTCGCCTGCGTGCAGGCGACCCCGCCGCGCTGCTCGGCGTGCCGTTCACGGTGAAGGACAACCTGTGGGTCGCCGGCCAGCGCGTCAGCCAGGGCTCGCGGCGCTTCGCCGACTTCGTGGCCCCGCAGGATGCGTTCGCGGTGGCGCGGCTGCGCGACGCCGGCGCGGTGTTCGCCGGCATCACCAACTGCTCCGAGTTCGCCTGCAAGGGCGTCACCGTCAACCGGCTGTTCGGCGCGACGAAGAACCCGTACGACCTGGCGCTGACCCCCGGCGGTTCTTCCGGCGGCGCGGCCGCGGCGGTGGCCGCCGGCCTGGGGCCGCTGGCGCTGACCACCGACGGCGGCGGCTCGACGCGCCGCCCCGCGGCGCACACCGGCGTGGTCGGCATGAAGCCGAGCGCCGGGCTGGTACCGCACCCGGCGGGCTTCGCCGAGCCGGTGTTCGGCAACGCGGTGGTCGGGCAGATGGCGCGCCGCGTGGCCGACGTGGTGGCGCTGCTCGATGCGATCGCGGTGCCCTCGCTGGCCGACCCGCAGGGCCTGCCGCGTCCGGTGTGGTCGCGCGACGAAGCCGACCCGGCGCGCCTGCCGCGCGGGCTGCGCATCGCGTTCAGCCCGACGCTCGGCCTGGACGTGCCGGTCGATCCGGACGTGGCCGCGGCGCTCGAGGCCGCCGCCATGCAGCTCGAGCGCGCGGGCTTTGTCGTCGAGCGGGCCGACCCGGCCTGGCCGGCCGGCACCGGCGAATCCGCGCTGATGCCGCTGCAGCTGGCCGGCCTCGCCGCGCTGTACGGCGACGCCCTGAAGCGCGGCGAGTGGGACGCCGACCCCGACATCGCCGCGCAGATCGAGGCCGGCCTGAAACTCTCCGGCGCGGAGGTCGCGAACGCGCTGTTCGCGCGCGACACCTTCTACCGGTCCTTCGACGCCTTCTTCACGCAGCACGACCTGCTGCTGACGCCGACCACGCCCTGCACCGCGTGGCCGTTCACCCAGGCCGGACCCGCCGCGATCGCCGGCGTGCCGGTCGGCCCACGAGGCCATGCGGTGTTCACGCCGCTCGTCAACCACTGCTTCCTGCCCGGCTGTTCCGTGCCGGTCGGCCTGGACCGTCGTGGCCTGCCGATCGGTGCGCAGGTGATCGGCCCCCGTTTAGCCGACGCGCGCGTGCTTGCGCTCGCCGGCCGCATCGAGGCCTTCCAGACCCACGACTTCGCACGCCCGGTCACGCCGGCGGCCACCCCCCAACGAGGAGACACCCCATGAGCACCCTGACTGCCGCCGCGCCCGTCGCGCCGGCCGACGGCGCGAAGCCCGCGCCGTCGATGAAGCGCGTGGCCGGCGCCAGCCTGGCCGGCACCACGCTCGAGTTCTACGACCACT
Source organism: Piscinibacter defluvii (assembly GCF_004011805.1). Lineage (GTDB taxonomy): Bacteria > Pseudomonadota > Gammaproteobacteria > Burkholderiales > Burkholderiaceae_C > Piscinibacter > Piscinibacter defluvii. The sequence continues at coordinate 50,503 of NZ_RCHJ01000006.1, read as the reverse complement.
TCATCTACGGCTCGGCCGCCGCGCTGGTGTTCCCGAAGCTGTTCTTCGCCCAGGCCAGCCCGCTGACCGCCACGCTGCTCTCGCTGGCCAGCTACGGCGTGGCCTTCGTCGCGCGGCCCTTCGGCGCCGCGCTGTTCGGCCACTTCGGCGACAAGCTCGGGCGCAAGTGGGTGCTCGTCGTCACGCTGATGATGATGGGCCTGTCGACCTTCGCGATCGGCCTGCTGCCGACCGCCGCGAGCGTGGGCCTGCTCGCGCCGCTGCTGCTGGTGGTGCTGCGCATCGCGCAGGGCCTGGCGCTGGGCGGCGAGTGGGGCGGTGCCGCGCTGATGGTCAACGAGTTCGATCCCTCGGGCAAGCGTCGCGGCTTCTACGGCAGCCTGGTGCAGATCGCCGCGCCCATCGGCCTGCTGCTGGCCAACGGCATGTTCGCCGGCGTCACCTGGTGGCTCGACGAGGCGGCCTTCCTCGAGTGGGGCTGGCGCATCCCCTTCCTCTCCAGCGCGCTGCTGATCGCGGTGGGACTGTACATCCGCATGGGCCTGACCGAGTCGCCGCTGTTCGAGAAGATGGAGAAGGAGGAGAAGCAGGGCCACGCGCCGCTGATGGAGGTGCTGCGCCACCACAAGAAGGCGGTCGGCCTGGCGCTGGGCAGCCGCATCGGCAGCGACATCGCGTTCTACGTCTTCACGCTGTTCCTGCTCGTCTACCTTCCGCAGCAGCTGCACCTGCCCAAGAGCATCGGCCTGCAGGCGGTGCTGGTCGGCGCGATCGCGCAGATCATCGGCATCCCGCTGTTCGGCCACCTGTCGGACAAGTTCGGCCGCCGGCCGATCCTGCTCGGCGGCGCACTGGCCGGCATGGTCTGGGCCTTCGTGTTCTTCATGCTGGTGAACACCGGCTCGACGCCGCTGATCCTGCTGGCCGCGTTCGTCGCGATGTTCATCGTCGCCGCGATGTTCTCGCCGCTTGCCTCCTACATCCCGGAGATGTTCCCGACCAAGGTGCGCTGCACGGGCTCGTCGATCGGCTTCCAGCTCGCCGGCATCTTCGGCGGCGCGCCGGCCCCGCTGATCGCGGTGCCGCTGGTGGCGGCCTTCGGCTCCAGCCTGCCGGTGTCGATCTACCTCGCCGCGACGCTCGCGCTGATCGTGTTCTGCGTGCTCAAGGCGCCGGAGACCGCCCACAAGAACCTGGACCAATGAGATGACCCGCATTCTGCTCATCAACCCGAACATCTCCGACAGCGTCTCCGAGCTGATCCGCGCCGAGGCGCAGCGCAGCGCCGCGCCGGGCACCGAGGTCGAGGTGCTGACCGCGCCCTTCGGCGTGGCCTACATCGAGACGCGCTTCGAGGCGCTGATCGGTGCCTACGCGGCGGCGCAGCTCGCGGCCGAGCACCATGCGCGCTTCGACGCGGTGGTTGTGGCCGCCTTCGGCGACCCCGGACTGCCGGGCCTGCGCGAGGCGCTGCCGTGCCCGGTGACCGGCCTAACCGAGGCCGCGCTCGCCAGCGCCTGCCTGCTCGGCCACCGCTTCTCGATCGTCGCGATCTCGCAGCGCATCCGCGCCTGGTACCGCGAGACGGTGCAGTCCTACGGCCTCGACGGCCGCCTGGCCAGCATCCGCGGCCTGGACGAGCCGCTGGCCGACATCGGCCGCGTGCAGGGCGACCAGGGCGAGCGGCTCGTCGCGCTGGCCGAGCGCTGCGTCGCCGAGGACGGAGCCGACGTGATCGTGCTGGCCGGCGCGCCGCTGGCCGGCCTGGCACGCAGCCTCAAGGGCCGCCTGCCGGTGCCCTCGGTCGACGGCGTCTCGAGCGCCGTGAAACACGCCGAGACGCTCGCGGCGCTGCAGCCCGGCAAGGCACGCCAGGGCAGCTTCGCGCCGCCGCCCGTCAAGCCGAACAAGGGGCTCTCGCCTGCGATCCAGGCGCTGCTCGGCGGCGCACGCTGATTTCCTTCCCCACGACAACAACGACGACAAGTCCCTCTCCGATGCAACCCGCGATCCCCCTGACTGCCGCCGCCGCGAGCGGCACCACGGCGCCCACCAAGGTGCGCTGGAAGATCTTCCTGATGATGCTGTTGCTCATCGCGATCAACTACATCGACCGCGCCTCGCTGTCGGTCGCGATGCCGCTGATCGCCGAGGAATTCGACATCGGCCCGGCGACGCAGGGCCTGCTGCTGTCGGCCTTCTTCTGGACCTACGCCTTCATGCAGATCCCCGGCGGCATGCTGGCCGACAAGTACGGCCCGCGCGCCGTGATCGCCGGCGCCACGCTCGGCTGGGGCTTCTTCCAGGCCATCGCCGCGGCCTGCACGGGCTGGGTGAGCCTGCTCGTCACGCGCCTGGGCCTGGGCGCCGCCGAGGCGCCGATCTACCCGGCCGGGGGCAAGCTCAACGGCATCTGGATGACGCGCAACGAACGCGGCCGCGGCGCCACGCTGCTGGACGGCGGGGCGCCGCTCGGCGCGGCGCTGGGCGCGATCCTGATCTCGGGCCTGATCGCGCTGCTCGGCTCCTGGCGGCTGGCCTTCGTGATCGCCGGCCTGGGCACGGTGGCGGCGGGGTTGTGGGCCTGGGCCTACATCCGCAACCACCCGCGCGAGCACCCCGACGTCAACGACGCCGAGGCGCGCTTCATCGAGGCCGCGCACGCGCAGGACGCCGCCGACGCGCCGGTGGGCGCGAGCGGCCGCGTGCTCGACTTCTTCCGCTTCCGCTCGGTGTGGGGCATGTTCTTCGGCTGGATGTGCTTCAACGCGCTGTTCTACGGCCTGCTGACCTGGATGCCGAACTACCTCTCCAAGGTGCACGGCTTCGACATCAAGCAGATGGGCGGCGCGGTGTTCATCATGTTCTTCAGCGGCTTCGTCGGCGAGCTGGTCGGCGGCTGGATCGCCGACACCTGGCGCGCGCGTGGCGGGGCGCAGAACACCGTGTTCCGCACGCTGTTCGGCATCGCCTCGATCATCGCCACCGCGGCCATCTACGGCGTCTCGCAGATCACCGACCCGGTGCTCGTGGTCGTGCTGCTGTCGGTCACGCTGTTCTTCCTGCGCTGGTGCGGGCTGTTCTGGGTCATCCCCTCGCTGCTGGGCACGCGTGACCGCGTCGGCTTCCTCGGCGGCACGATGAACCTGGGCGGCAACGTGGCCGGCATCGGCGTGCCCATCGTCGTCGGCCTCATCGTCCAGGCCACCGGCTCGTACTTCCTCGCGCTGATGCTGTTCGCCGCGGCCGGCGCCGGGCTGTTCGTCTGCTCGACGCTGCTGATCGACTACGGCCGCAAGCTGCCGGTCTGAAGGCGCGGCAGTCGCCTACGATGCGCGGATGAGCTCGATCGAAGAGACCGTCCGCGCCCTCGTGCAGGCGCACCGCAGCGGCGCCACCGTGAGCGCCGTCACGCCGCCCGACGCCGAGGCGGCGTACGCCGTGCAGGAGCGCGTGGCACGCGAACTCGGCTGGTTCGGCGATGCGCCGGCCCGGCACTGGAAGTCCGGCGGCCCGGCGCGCCACCTGCCGCTGACGCATGCGCCCCTGCCGCCGCGGGGCGTGTGGCCGAGCGGGCACGACGCGCGCGCCTGGCCGTTCCACTGGCGCGGCATCGAGGCCGAGATCGCGCTGCGGCTCGGGCGCGAGGTCGACGCGGCGCTGGCGCAGCGGCTCGAGCCGGCGACGGCCACGGCGCTGGTCGATGCACTGTGCGTCTCGATCGAGGTGGTCGATTCGCGCTGGACCGAGGCGCGCGAGGCGAGTGCGCTGGCGCGCCTGGCCGACCTGCAGTCGCACGGCGCGCTGGTGCTGGGCGCATGGCAACCGTTCGCGCCGCACGACTGGGCCGCACAGGTCTGCCAGGTGCGCATCGGCGCCGCCGAACACCGCTTCGTCGGCACGCATTCGCTGGCCGACCCGGCCTTCGTGCTGCCCGACTGGCTGCGCCACGCCACGCGCGACGGCCGTACGCTGCCGGCCGGCAGCGTGGTGACCACCGGCACCTGGTGCGGTCTGCTGTTCGCGAACGCGGGCGATGCGGTGCACGTCGGGTTCGACGGCATCGGCCACGCCGACCTGCAGCTCTGAGCCACCCCGGGGGCCCGCCGCAAGGGCCTGTCGGGGGGAGGGCTTTGCACGAGGTCAAGCACGCGCGAAGATGGCGCGTGTTGCAGTGGCCTCTGCCCCAGGTCAAGCAGGGCACGCGGGCCGGCCCGTACCGTGCCGGCCTCGCACCTCACCAGGAGACCTCCCGATGCACGACACCCCAGCGCGCCAGACGTCCGTCGCCGGCCTGCCCGCCCAGCCCATCAGCGAGGAGGTGCTGCTCGAGAAGTACGCCAAGGACGGCGAGCGCAGCATCGCCGCGGTGCACGCGCGCGTGGCACGTGCGCTGGCGCAGGTCGAGCCGGCAGAGCAGCGCAAGGCCTGGGAGGAGCGCTTCGCGCAGGCGCTGGCGCAGGGCTTCGTGCCGGCCGGGCGCATCCAGTCGGCGGCCGGCACGGACCTCTCCGCCACGTTGATCAACTGCTTCGTGCAGCCGGTGGGCGACTCGATCGCGCAGGACGACGAGGGCCACCCCGGCATCTACACCGCGCTCACCGAGGCCGCCGAGACCATGCGCCGCGGCGGCGGCGTGGGCTACGACTTCTCGCGCATCCGCCCGCGCGGCGCGTGGGTGGGCAGCACACGCAGCAACGCCTCCGGGCCGGTGAGCTACATGCGGGTGTTCGACCGTTCCTGCGAGACGGTCGAGAGTGCCGGCGCACGCCGCGGCGCACAGATGGGCGTGCTGCGCTGCGACCACCCGGACATCGAGGAGTTCATCCACGCCAAGGACGACGGTGACCTGAAGAACTTCAACATCTCCGTGGGCGTGACCGATGCCTTCATGGAGGCGGTGCAGGCAGACGGCGAGATCGAGCTCGTCCACAAGGCCGAGCCCGGCCCGGGGCAGAAGGCGGCCGGAGCCTACCAGCGCAGCGACAAGTCCGGCCCCGGGGCCTGGGTGTACCGCAAGCTGCGCGCGCGCGAGCTGTGGGACCAGATCATGCGGTCCACCTACGACCACGCCGAGCCCGGCGTGCTGTTCCTCGACCAGATCAACCGCGACAACAACCTCGCCTATTGCGAGACCATCGCCAGCACGAATCCGTGCGGCGAGCAGCCGCTGCCCTCGTACGGCTGCTGCTGCCTCGGCTCGATCGACCTGACGCGCTTCGTGCGCGATCCGTTCGAGTCGAACGCGGGCTTCGACGAGGCCGGCTTCGCCCGGGTCGCGAAGGTGGCCGTGCGCATGCTCGACAACGTGCTGGACGTGACCGTGTGGCCGCTGCCGCAGCAGCACCAGGAGGCGCGCAACAAGCGCCGCATCGGCCTGGGCTTCACCGGCCTGGGCGACGCGCTGGTGATGCTCGGCCTGCGCTACGACACGCCCGAGGCGCGCGCGATGGCGCGCCGCATCGCCGAGCTGCTGCGCGACGCCGCCTACGAGGCCTCCAGCGATCTGGCCAGGGAGCGCGGCGCCTTCCCGCTCTTCAACGCCGACCTGTACCTCTCCGGCGGCACCTTCGCCTCGCGCCTGCCGGCGCCGCTGCGCGAGAAGATCCGCAGCCAGGGCCTGCGCAATTCGCACCTGCTGTCGATCGCGCCGACCGGCACCATCAGCCTCGCATTCGCCGACAACGCCAGCAACGGCATCGAGCCACCGTTCAGCTGGAGCTACGTGCGCAAGAAGCGCATGCCCGACGGCAGCTTCAAGGAGTACGCGGTCGAGGACCACGCCTGGCGGCTGTACCGCCACCTGAAGGGCGCCGACGCACCGCTGACGAACGCCTTCGTGACCGCGCTCGAGATGAGCGCGAGTGCGCACCAGGCGATGGTCGCGGCGGTCGCACCCTGCGTCGACACGGCGATCAGCAAGACCGTCAACGTGCCGGCCGACTATCCGTACGAGGATTTCCAGCACCTCTACCTCGAGGCCTGGCAGTCGGGCCTGAAGGGCCTGGCGACCTACCGGCCCAACGCGGTGCTCGGCTCGGTGCTGTCGACCACGCCGGCCGCCGCGCCGCTGCAGATCGACGACAAGAACCGCCGCCTCGCGCTCGACCGCCTGCCCGCGCCGGTGTTGGCCTCGCTGCGCTGGCCGGGCCGGCCCGAACTGCCGGCCGGCAACCCGGCCTGGACCTTCATGATCGAGCACCCGTTCGGCAGCTTCGCCCTGTTCGTCGGCGAACTGGCCGCCGAGGGGGGCGGGGCGCCGCAGGTGTTCGAGGTCTGGGTCAACGGGGCCGAGCAGCCGCGCGGCCTCGGTGCGCTGGCCAAGACGCTGTCGATGGACCTGCGCGCCAACGACCCGGCCTGGCTGCAGCTCAAGCTCGACGCACTGGCCACGGTGGCCGAGGAGCGGCCGTTCGAGATGCCTTTCCCGCCGCACGGCGAGAAGCGCCTGTTCCCGGGCGTGGTGGCGGCCACCGCGGCGGTGGTGCGCTGGCGCTGCGAGCAGCTCAAGGCGCTGCCGCGCCTGGGCCAGAAGGTCGCCACGCCGGTGATCGACGCGATGTTCAGCCGTGACGAGCCGCGCACCGGACCCTCCGGTACGCTGGCCTGGGCGGTGGACGTGGACAACCCGGCCACCGGCGAGTCGTTCACGCTGACGCTCAAGGAGGTCACGCTTCCGGCGCCCGACGGCAGCACGGTGACGCGGCCCTGCGCGGTCGGCTTCAGCGGCAACTACCCGCGTGCGCTCGACGGCCTGGCACGCCTGCTGTCGCTGGACATGCGCGTGATCGACCCGGCCTGGATCGGCATGAAGCTGCGCAAGCTGCTGAACTACGCCGAGCCGCTCGGGCACTTCATGGCCTTCGTGCCCGGCCTGCCGCACGGCGAACGGCGCCAGCAGACCTGGCCGTCGACCGTCGCCTACCTGGCGCGGCTGATCATCCACCGCTACGCCATGCTGGGGGTGCTCGACGAGCGCGGCTTCCCGCTGCGCGAGATGGGCGTGCTCGAGACGCCCAAGGGCGGGAGCGCGGTGCCGGTGCTGCAGGCCGGCGCGGTGTGCCCGGAGTGCGGCAACCCGACGATGATCCACAAGGACGGCTGTGACTTCTGCACCGCCTGCGGCTACGTGGGGACCTGCGGCTAGTACCTGCCACGGCCACATAGGGGACAGTTCCGGCCATCGCTACCGCCACCCCCCTGATGGCGGGGGGTTAACGTCTGGTAACGGGGCCCCGGGGCTGAGACCATTCGCCGGGCGATATTGCCGGCTGGAGAAGGGAGTAGACATGAAGCTCAAACCGCTGGCGGCTGCGCTGGCGTTTGCAGCGGCCGGACCCGCGATGGCGGGCCTGTGTGCGCAGCCGTCCTCGACCGTGTGGGACCTCGGTCCGCCCGGGCAGGTGACGTTCTGCAATTCGTTCTCGTCGTCGGGCAAGTTCAGCGACTCGTACCTCTTCTCGGTGGATTCACAGGCCAGCCAGACTGGCTGGACGACCACCTGGGACTGGTCGTGGACGAAAGACATCAGCCTGACCCGGGTGTCACTGACCAACACCAGCACTGGCGCGGTGCTGTACGACACGTCGCCGTCGGACATTTCGTTCGGCAGCCTGGCCGCGGGCGTCTACCGCCTCGGGGTGCAGGGGTCGGTGTCGGGGTGGGGGGGCGTGTGGACAGGTCCCGTCGGGTACGAGGCGACCGTGCGCACCGCGGCCGTGGCCAGCCCCGCGCCCGAGCCCGAAGCCCTCGCCATGATGGCGCTGGGTCTGGGCTTCGTCGGCTGGCAGGCCCGTCGCCGCAAGGCGCAGATCCGGGCCCAGGCCGTACCGGCCTAGTGCTGGGAGGTAGTTTGCAGAGGGCGGCCTAGGCCGCCCTCTCTTTTTTCTCAACCGACGAAGAAGTCGCCCAGCGTGATGTTCGTGCCGGCCGCGACGGTGGCGAACAGTACTGCCGCGCCGGCGCCGTTGCCGTCGGCGTCATAGAACAGCTGGCCGGTGGCGGCGTTGTAGACCACGCGGTCGCTCGCGTCGGCCGCCGCCGCGCCGGCGCGGTAGGCCGCGGCGGCCAGCGCGCCGACCGGGCCGATGCCGGCGAACACCGCGTCGTCGAGCACGATGCGGTCGTCCGCGCTGACGAAGTCGGACAGGCGGTCTGCGTTGGCCGCGGCCGGGGCGGTGCTGAATCGGAAGGTGTCCAGGCCCGTGCCGCCGGTCAGCACGTCGAGCCCGGCCTTGCCGTCCAGCGTGTCGTTGCCGGCGCCACCGGCCAGCCGGTTCGCGCCGGTGTTGCCGGTCAGCCCGTTGGCGGCCGAGTTGCCGGTGCCGTTGATCGCCGCACTGCCGGTCAACGTCAGGTTTTCGAGCCGGGCCCCGAGCGTCCAGGCGACGCTGCTCTGGACCGTGTCGACATCGCTTACACCGCCCTCGTTGATGCGGTCGCCGGCGGCGTTCACGACATAGGTGTCGTTGCCCAGGCCGCCCACCAGCGTGTCGTTGCCGGTGCCGCCGTTAAGCACGTTGTTGCCCGCATTGCCGACCAGGAGGTTGGCCAGGCCATTGCCGGTGCCGCTGGTCGAGGCGGTGCCGGTCAGCGTCAGGCGCTCGAGGTTGGCGCCCAGTGTCCAGTTCACGGCGCTGCGCACTGTGTCGGCGGTGCTCCCCACGGTGCCTGTCTCGGTCACGATGTCGGTCGTGGCCGTGACGACGTAGGTGTCGTTGCCGTCGCCGCCGATCATCGTGTCGGCGCCCCCCGCCCCCTCGAGCCAGTCGTTGCCGGCCTGGCCGTTGAGCCAGTTGGCGCCGCCGTCGCCGATCACCGTGTCGTCGCCGAGGCTGGCATTGATGTTCTCGATGCTGACGAGCGTGTCGGTCTGCGTGCCGTCGGTCGCGTAGCCGGCGGCGCCCAGCACGAACAGGAAGCCGGCGTCGGCCGGGACGGTCCAGTAGTACGCCGTGTCGTTGCCGTCGCCGCCGTCGATCAGGTCGTTGCCCGCCTGGCCACCCAGCACGTCGTTGCCACCCAGGCCGGTCAGGGTGTCGTTGCCGGCGTTGCCGACGAAGATGTTGGCGGCGTTGTTGCCGGTCAGTCGGTCGTTGAACGAGCCGCCAATCAGGTTCTCGATACCGATGAAGACATCGATGCCATTGGCCGCGCTGCTGCCGCGGCTGGTGAGCAGGCTCGCGGTCACGCCGTCGGTCGAGTTGGTGTAGTCGGCGTAGTCGCCGTCGGTGCCGTCGGCACCGCCGTTGAGCGTGTCGTCGCCGGCCTGGCCTTCGAGGATGTCGTCGCCGCCGCGGCCTTCGAGCAGGTCGTTGCCGCCGCGTCCTGCGAAGTACTCACCTGTCGCCCCGCCGCGCAGCGTGTCGGCAAACAGGTCGGTGCCGATCGCGCCCTGCATGTTCAGCAGCGTGTCGGTCTCGCTGCCCATCACCGCCGTGCCGAGCTGCAGGTCCACCAGCACCGGACCGGCGGCCGCGTAGTCGTTGTAGCCGGCCAGGTCGCGGAAGTAGCTGTCGGTGGTGTTGCCGCCGCCATCCAGCGTGTCGTTGCCGACCTCGCCGCGCATGTAGTCGCCGCCGTTGCCGCCGCGGATGATGTCGTTGCCGGTCCCGCCGCCGAAGGCTTGGTTGCCGGTCCCGCCGATCATCGAGTCGTTGCCGTCGCCGCCGTAGAGCCAGCGGTCGTTGCCGTTACCGCTCTCGATGGTGTCGTTGCCGCCGTTGCCGAAGATCATGTTGAAGCCGGCATCGCCGACGATTCGGTCGGCGAAGTCGGTGCCGTTCACGTTCTCGACGCCGAGCAGCAGGTCGGTGAAGCCGCCGCCCGTGACCTCGCCCGTGCGCAGATCGGCGACGATGCCGCCCGCCTGTGCGGTGTAGAAGTAGTCGGCCCAGTCGTTGTCGCCCGCGCCGCCGTCGAGGGTGTCGTTGCCGTCGCCGCCGGTGATGTAGTCGTTGCCTTCGTTGCCGGCGATCAGGTCGTGGCCGGAGTCGCCGCGCAGCTGGTCGTCGCCTGCGCCGCCAACCAGCACGTCACCGCCCCCGCCGCCGGACAGCGAATCGTTGCCGTCCTGCCCGCGCAGCAGGTCGGCGCCGCCGTTGCCGTTCAGGCTGTCGTTGCCCAGCCAGCCGGCGAGCTGGTCGCTGCCCTGGCTGCCGAGCAAGGTGTCGTTCAGCACGCTGCCGATCACGGCCACGTACTCGATGCCCGACAAGGTGTCGGTGCCGCCCGTTCCGTCGGCCAGCGTCGCAACGGCACCGGGCAGCAGCGACCCCGCGTCGAACAGGATGCCGCTGACCGGGCCGGGCGCCAGCGTGTCGAAGCGGTAGTCCGCCGCGTCGTCGCCGGCGCCGCCGACGAGCGAGTCGCTGCCGGCGCCGCCGCGCAGCAGGTCATCGCCATCGCCGCCTTGCAGCGTGTCGTTGCTGGCCAGCCCGTCGAGCACGTCGTCGCCGGCCGTGCCGGCGAGCGAATCGTTCCCGCCGGTGCCCGGGATCAGGTCGAACGTACCGATGCCGGCGAGCGCGCCGGCGAACTTGCGCGGGGCCATCTCGGTCTCCTCCCCTGAGGTCTTGTTGATTCTGCACACTACTCCTCGGCAGACGACTCCGGCGACGCATGCGTACACTGCATTGCGGATGCCGGTATCCGGCGTCGATACCCTGACCGACATGTCTGCTGCCCCGAACCATCCGAACGCTCCGCTGCCCGGCTTCGACGCGCCCGCGGTCGGTTTCGAGCAGCCCTTCGAGATGCTCGAGGCCTGCCACGACCGTGTGCGGCGCAGCCTCGCGCTGCTCGGGCGCCTGGTCGAGCACATCGATGCACGCGGGCATGACGAACAGAGCCGCGGCGCGGCGCGCGACGTGCTGCGCTACTTCGACCTGGCGGCACCGCACCACCACGAGGACGAGGAGCGCCACGTCTTCCCGCGCCTGCTCGCCACCGGCGATGCGGGGCTGGCGGCCGACGTGCTGCGCCTGCGCGCCGACCACGAGCGCATGGGCGCGCTGTGGGGTGCGCTGCGCGGGGCGCTGCAGCGCTGGGCCGGGCCGGATGCGGCCGGCGCGATCGATGCCGCAACGCGGTCGGCGGTCGTGGACTTCCGTGCAGCCTACGACGGCCACATCGACCTCGAGGAAGGGCGTGTCTTTCCCGCGGCGCGTGCGCTCGTCGACGCGGATGCGCTGGCTGCCATGGGCACCGAGATGGCCGCCCGGCGCCGTGCCTGAGGCGACAATGCCCGCGTGGACAGCCCGCTGCATCGACCGCTGTGGCAACGCGCCGCCTGGGCCGGCGCGGGCGGGGTTGCCCTCGGCCTCGGTGTGGCCGGCATCTTCCTGCCGCTGCTGCCCACCACGCCGTTCGTGCTGCTGGCAGCCTTCTGCTTCTCGCGCGGCAGCGCGCGGGTCGAGCGCTGGCTGATCGAACACCCACGTTTCGGCCCGATGGTGCGCGACTGGCGCACCCGCCACGCGGTACCGCGCCGCGCGAAGCAACTCGCCACCGTGATGATGCTGGCCGGCAGTGCCTGGGCCTGGTGGGTGATGCCCGGCCCCTGGCGCTGGCTGCCGGCGCTGTGCTGTGCCGCGGTCGCCACCTGGCTGTGGCGACTGCCCGACGCCGATCCCCGATGAGCCACGACCACGCGCACCACGACCATGCCCATGGTCATCACGACCACGCGCATGACCACGCTCGAGACCATGGGCACGATCACGGGCAGGATCACCATGGTCACCACCACCACGCCCCGGCCAGCTTCGACCGGGCGTTCGCGATCGGCATCGCGCTGAACCTCGGGTTCGTGGCGGTCGAGGCCTACTACGGATGGCGGGTCGATTCGCTCGCGCTGCTGGCCGACGCGGGCCACAACCTGAGCGACGTGGCCGGCCTGGTGCTCGCCTGGGCCGGCGCGCTGGCCGGCCGGGTGCGGCCGGACCTGCGCCATACCTACGGCTTCAAGCGCGCCAGCATCCTGGCCGCGTTCGCCAACGCGCTGCTGCTGCTGGTGGCGATGGGCTCGCTCGCCTGGGAGGCCGTCGGCCGCTTGCAGGCGCCGCACGAGACGCACGGCGTCACGATCATCGTCGTCGCCGCGATCGGCATCGTGGTGAACGGCGCGACGGCCCTGCTGTTCCTGCGCGGCCAGGACGACCTGAACCTGCGCGGCGCCTACCTGCACATGGCCGGCGACGCGCTGGTCTCGGCCGGCGTGGTGGTGGCCGGCGCCCTGACGCTGTGGCTGGGCTGGACCTGGATCGACCCGGTGGCGAGCCTGCTGATCGCCGCGGTCATCGTGATCGGCACCTGGGGCCTGTTCCGCCAGTCGCTGCACCTGCTGTTCGACGGCGTGCCAGCGCACGTCGACCTGCGCGCGGTGCACGACTGCCTGCGCGCGCTGCCCGGCGTGACCGAGGTGCACGACTTGCATGTCTGGGCGATGGGCACCGCGGAGGTGGCGCTGACCGCGCATCTGGTGATGCCCGCCGGCCCCGCGGACGATGCCTTCCTGCGCAGCGCCGCCGACGAGCTGCACCGGCGCTTCCGCATCGGGCACGTGACGCTGCAATGCGTGCGCGCACCGGTCATGCAGGCCTGCGGCACTGTGGGTGGCGCGCGACAGGCTTGAACCGGCCCCCTCCTGGGGGGATGGCGGGGCGCCTGCGGCTGCGGATACTTCCGGAAACGATTCGAGGCGCCACCATGAACCGCTTCAGCCACGCACCGCAATCCGCCGTCGCCCTGCACCTCGCGCTGCCGCCGCAGCGCCGCCTGCGCGCGCCGTCGAAGCTGCCGACGCTGGCCGGGCCCGGCTGGTGGCAACGCCTGGTGGCCCTGTTCGAGCCGGCCGCGGCGCGCCTGCGCCGCGAGGCACGGGCCCAGCGCCGCAGCGCCCAGGTGCTGGCGCTGCCGAGCCGCTTCCGCTAGGCGCGCGTCAAACTGTCCACGGCGGCGGCGCGTCCGCCGCGATGCCGTAGCGCCCGATCGCCTCGGCCGCACCGGCATGGCCGAGCGCGTGCAGCGCGGCCAGCACCACCTGGAATCGGTCCACCTCGAAGAAGCGGCGCAGCGCGGCGCGGGTGTCGCTGCGGCCGAAGCCATCGGTGCCGAGTGCCGTCATGCGCGCCTCCAGGTAAGGCGCCACCGACAGCGGCCAGGCGCGCAGCCAGTCGCTCGCTGCCACCACCGGCGCGTGGCCGGGCAGGCAATGCGCCAGGTGCGCCACCCGCGGCGGCTGGCCCGGGTGCAGCCGGTTCCAGCGCTGCACCGCGCGTGCCTCGCGTTCGAGCTCGGCGTAGCTGGTGGCGCTCCAGACCTCGGCGTCCACGCCCCAGTCGGTGCGCAGCAGTTCGGCCGCCGCCAGCACCTCGCGCAGGATGGTGCCCGAGCCGAGCAGGCGCAGCGCCGGCGTGGCCGCTGCCTGCACGCGCCACAGGCCGCGCACCACGTCCGCGTGCGCCGCAGCGGGCAGCGAGGCCTGGGCCTGGTTCTCGTTGCCCACCGTCACGTAGTAGAAGACGTCGCGCTGCTGCTCGAGCATCTCGTGCATGCCGTGGGCCAGGATCACCGCCACCTCACCGGCGCTGGCCGGCTCGTAGACGCGGCAGTTCGGCACCGCGGCGGCGGCCAGCACGCTCGAGCCGTCCTGGTGCTGCAGGCCCTCGCCGCCGAGCGTCGTGCGCCCGGCGGTCGCGCCGAGCAGGAAGCCGCGCGCGCGCTGGTCGGCCGCGGCCCAGATCAGGTCGCCGACGCGCTGGAAGCCGAACATCGAGTAGTAGATGTAGAAGGGCAGCATGGCGACGCCGTGCACCGAGTAGCTCGTCGCGGCGGCCGTCCACGAGCTCAGCGCGCCGGCCTCGCTGATGCCCTCCTCGAGGATCTGGCCGTCCTGCGCCTCGCGGTAGCTGAGCACCGAGCCGATGTCCTCGGGCTCGTAGCGCTGGCCCACGTTGCTGTAGATGCCGACCTGCTTGAACAGGTTCGCCATGCCGAAGGTGCGTGCCTCGTCGGCCACGATGGGCACCAGGCGCGGGCCGAGCGCCGGGTCCTTCAGCAGCGCGCCGAGCATGCGCACCACGGCCATCGTGGTGCTCATCTCCTTGCCCTCGGCGTTCAGCGCGAAGCCGCCCCAGCCCTCCACCCCCGGTACCGGCACCGGCGCCGCCGCGCTGCGCCGCACCGGCACGAAGCCGCCGAGCGCGGCGCGGCGCTCGCGCAGGTAGCGCAGTTCGGGGGCGTCGTCGGCCGGCTTGAAGAAGGCGAGGCTCTTCGCCTGCTCGTCGGAGAGCGGCAGGTTGAAGCGGTTGCGGAAGGCGATCAGGTCCTCGTCGCCGAGCTTCTTCTGCTGGTGCGTGGTCATGCGGCCCTGACCGGCCTCGCCCATGCCGTAGCCCTTCTTGGTCTGCGCCAGCACCACCACCGGCCGGCCGGCGGTGCGCAGCGCCTCGGCGTAGGCGGCGTGGATCTTCACCAGGTCGTGCCCGCCGCGCTTCAGGCGGTCGATCTGCTCGTCGGTCAGGCCCTGCGCGAGCGCGGCGAGCGCCGGATCCTGGCCGAAGAAATGCTCGCGGTTGTAGCGCCCGTCCTTGGCCGCGAAGGTCTGGAACTGGCCGTCCACCGTGTTGGCGAAGGCGCGCAGCAGCGCACCGCCCGCATCGCGCGCGAACAGGCCGTCCCAGTCCGAGCCCCACACGAGCTTGATGACGCGCCAGCCGGCACCCGAGAACAGCGCCTCGAGCTCGTCGACGATGCGGCCGTTGCCGCGCACCGGGCCGTCGAGCCGCTGCAGGTTGCAGTTGACCACCCAGACCAGGTTGTCGAGTCCCTCGCGTGCCGCCAGCGTCAGCGCGCTCATGCTCTCGGGCTCGTCCATCTCGCCGTCGCCGAACACGCCCCAGACGCGCCGCCCCTGCGTGTCGAGCAGGCCGCGGTGCTGCAGGTAGCGCATGAAGCGCGCCTGGTAGATCGAGCTGATCGGACCGAGCCCCATCGAGCCGGTCGGGAACTGCCAGAACGTGGGCATCAGCCAGGGGTGCGGGTAGCTCGACAGCCCGGTGGCGCCCTGGGCCGCCGCGCTCAGCTCCTGGCGGTAGTGCGCCAGGTCGTTCTCCGACAGCCGCCCTTCGAGGTAGGCGCGTGCGTAGACCCCCGGCGCCGAATGCGGCTGGTAGAACACCAGGTCGCGCGCGTGGAAGAAGTGGTTGAAGCCGACCTCGAACAGGTCCGCCGCACTGGCGTAGCTGGCGATGTGGCCGCCCAGCTCGCCATGCGCCTGGTTGGCGCGTACCACCATCGCGAGCGCGTTCCAGCGCATGATCGACGCGAGCCGCTCCTCGATCGCAAGGTCGCCCGGGAAACGCCCCTGGCGCTCGACCGGGATGCTGTTGACGTAGGGCGTGCCGCGCGGCGGCTCCCAGCCGATGGCCGGCGTGCGCGCGAGCCGCGCCAGCTCGTCGAGCAGGAAGCGGGCGCGCGCCGGGCCCTCGTGGGCCAGCACCGCGGCGAAGGCGGCGCGCCACTCGGCCGTCTCCTGCGGGTCGGCATCGTGCGGGTGCAGGTGCGGCTGGATCGAATCGTCGCTCATCCGGGCTCCTCGGGCGATGCTTCACTGTAGGCGCGATGCCCCGGGATTTCTCGCCGTCCTGGCTGCTGTGGCGCCGCCTGGCGGCATAACATGCTGCCAGAACCACCGAAAGCGGCATGATGGAGCTGGACACGATCGACCTGCGCATCCTGCGCGAACTGCAGGAGGACGCCTCGCTGTCCAACGTGGAGCTGGCGCGCCGGGTGCATCTCTCGCCCTCGCCCTGCCTGGCGCGCGTGAAGGCGATGCGCGAGGCCGGGCTGATCCGCCGCAGCGTGGCGCTGCTGGACGCCAAGCAGCTCGGCCTGCACCTGAACGTGTTCATCTCGATCAGCCTGAAGCAGCAGAGCCGCGCCGCGCTCGAGGCCTTCGAGGCCAAGGTGTGCGCGCGCGACGAGGTGATGGAGTGCTACCTGATGACCGGCGACGCCGACTACCTGATCCGCGTCGCGGTGCCGGACATCGCCGCGCTGGAGCGCTTCATCCTCGAGCAGCTCTCGCCGATCAAGGAGGTGGAGAAGATCCGCTCGAGCTTCGCGCTCAAGCAGGTGCGCTACAAGACCGCGCTGCCGCTGGCGCTGCCGCCGGTGTCGGCTCGGCGCCGCCGCGCGACCCAGTAGGTGGCACCGTCGGGCCCGTAGCGTTCGGCGTGCGGTACGTTCGCGTCGAGCACGAAGGGGTCGCCGGTGCGCAGGTGCTGCGTGGCCTCGCCCACCGTCAGCCACATCTCGCCGCGCACGACCAGCGCGCGCACGCCGAAGTCATGCGTGTGGGTGTCGAGCACGGTGCCGGGCGCCCAGGTGCGCTCGATCACCTCGTCGAAGCCGTCGGCGCGGGCCGCGGCGGCGAAGCGGTCGAAGGTCGGTGGGGTCATGCCCGGTGCTCGAAGCGGGTGACCAGCTCGCCGGCCAGGGCCGCGGTCTCGATCAGCCCGGTGCCGTCGGCCACCTGCACGCCGTTGACCCACACGCCGTGCAGGCCGATGGCGTCGGTGTGCAGGCGCGGCGCGCCGCCGGGCAGGTCGAACACGCGGCGGGCGGCACTGCGGCCGACGCTGGCCGGGTCGAACAGCAGCAGGTCGGCCGCGTAGCCCTCGCGCAGCAGCCCGCGGCCGGGCAGGCCGAACAGCGCGGCGCTCTGGTGCGTCAGGCGCCGCACGGCCTCGGCCAGGCTCATCACGCCGCGCTCGCGCGCCCAGTGGCCCATCAGGTGCAGGCCGAAGCCGGCATCGTTGAAGAAGGTCAGGTGCGCACCCGCGTCGGACAGCGACACCACGCTGTGCGGATGCGTCAGCAGCCGGGCCACCGCCTCCTCGTCGCTGTTGAGCAGCTGCGCGGTGAAGATGGTCTGCAGGTCCTCGTCGAGCGCGAGATCGAGCATCAGGTCCAGCGGGTCCTTGCCGGCGCGCCGGGCCAGCTCGGCGATGCTCTTCTGCTCCAGCGCGCGGTGGCGCTCCTGCGCCACCTGCACCACCTGCACCTTGTCCCACTCGCCGTTGAAGAGGCGGAAGGTCGAGGGCTGCGCCAGCTCGGCGCGCACGCGCTGGCGGAACAGCGGGTCGGCCAGCACCGCCTCGAGCGCCGCGCCCTCCTTGCCAAGCGCCGCCTGCCAGCTGGCCAGGCCCTCGACGGGGTAGGGCGAGGCGAGCGTGTACTCCATCGTCAGCGGGCAGCACGACACCTGGCCGAGCAGGCGCCGGCCGCGTTCGTTCGCGGCGCTGATCGCGTCGAGGTCGGCGAACACCGCGCCGGGGTTGGTGCCGTTGTGCAGCAGCGCGGCGATCATCACCGGCCGTCCCGAGCGCGCGCTCATCTGCTCGAGCAGCGCCACCGGCATCTGCGCGCCCTTGGTGACCATGTAGACGCCGCGCCGGCCGCCGGCGCCCATCGCCTCGATGAGCGCCAGGTGCTCGGCGTCGGCGGCCAGTCGCGAGGGCATCGGCGCGCCGCCGGCACCGTTGTGCGCCGGGCTGGTGGAGCTCGCCAGGCCGACCGCGCCGGCGCGCATCGCCTCGTCCACCAGTGCGGCCATTGCCGCGATCTCCGTCGGCGTGGCCTCGCGCCGGTTGGCGTCGGCGCCCATCACCCAGGTGCGCAGCGACGAGTGGCCGACGTAGGCCGCCAGGTTGACCGCGCTGCCGCGCCGGCGCAGGAAGGCCAGGTACTCGGCGAAGGTCTCGAACGCCCAGACGATGCCGCGCTGCAGCACCTCGAAGGACATGCCCTCCACCTGCGTCAGGTTGCGCATCGTCTGCTCGCGGTCGGCCGGGCGGCAGGGCGCGATCGTGAAGCCGCAGTTGCCGATCACCGCCGTGGTGACGCCGAGCGCCGGCGAGGGCCGCACGAACGGATCCCAGGTGAGCTGGGCATCGAAGTGGGTGTGGCTGTCGACGATGCCGGGCATCAGCGCCAGGCCATCGGCATCGACCACGCGCTGCGCGTCGACGGACAGGTCGGCACCGATCGCGCGGATGCGGCCGGAGCGCACCGCCAGGTCGGCGCGGCGTGGTTCGGCGCCGCTGCCGTCGTACAGCATCGCGCCGCGGATCAGCAGGTCGTCCATCGTGACTCGGTCCCGATCAGGCGGCGCGGCGCTGCGGCGCGAACAGGTCTTCCATCGCACGCCGGGTGCGGTAGGCGTGCGTGGTGGTGTCCATCGCGACGTCGGCCCAGCTCAGGCTCTGGCCCTTCTTCACCGGCCGCACCACCTTGACGCCATGCGCCAGGCCGAGCGGCAGGCCGCCCATCGCGACCGAGGTCGTCGCCGGCAGCAGCTTGCCCCACACCGTGTAGCCACCTTCGCCGTCGAGCAGCTCGCCGGGCTGCAGGTCGCGCTTGGCGGTGGCCACCACGTCGGCGTTCCAGCCGGTGGCCACGCCGGTGGGCTCGCCGCGCAGCGCGACGCTGGCCACCGACACGCCGACCTCCAGCCCGATCAGGTGCCAGCGCTTGTAGAGCGTGAAGTAGCGCCCGCTCGGGTCGGTGTGGGCGTTGTACTCCTCGAAGCAGTTCTTGATGTAGTCCGTCTCCGCCTCGACCGTGACCCACACGCCCATGCGGATGTCGTAGGGGATCCTGCGCCCGTCGGGCTCGAGCGAGGAGATCACCTCGACCATGCCCTTCTTCTCGAGCACGCCGCCTTCGCTCCGCGGCCGGGTCACGTAGGGGATGTCTTCCACGCTCGCCGGCGGGTAGAGCAGGCCGTTGCCCGGCACCGCCAGGCCGGTGGCGTTGGAGACCGCCGTCGATTCGATCGAGGGCTTGGAGCCGTCGAGGAAGCTGTTGAACATCTTCGGGTTCAGCCCGCCGCGCCGCGCCTGCTCGGGCGTCAGGCCGTAGTGGCCCCACACCGTCTCGGGCGTCGACTCGCAGAAGTGCGGCAGCCACTTGTGGCCGCGCCCGGCCGCGACGACCGGAAAGCCGCAGGTGCGCGCCCAGTCGACCAGGTCGCAGATCAGCGCCGGCTGGTCGCCGAAGGCGAGCGAGTACACCACGCCGGCCTCGGCCGCCTTCTTCGCCAGCAGCGGGCCGCAGAAGGCGTCCGCCTCGACGGTCACGTTGACGACGTGCTTGCCCTGCGCGAAGGCCTCCAGGCAGTGGTCCACCGCCGCGATCGGGTGGCCCGTGCATTCGACGATCACGTCGATCGCCGGATGCTGCGCGAGCACGCGCCAGTCGTCGCCGAGGTGGGTCGTGCCGTTCTTCAGCGCCTCGTCGAGCGAAGCGGCCTGGGCGCGCTGCGGCTCCCAGCCGACCCGTTCGAGGTTGGCGCGTGCCGCGGCCGGCGCGAGATCGGCGATGCCGGCCAGGTGCACACCCGGCGTGCGCGGCACCTGGGCAAGGTACATCGAGCCGAACTTGCCGGCACCGATCAGGCCGATGCGGATCGGCTTGCCTTCGGCCTGGCGCTTCAAGAGCCTGGCGTGGAGATTCATGCGGCCACCTCGTGCCGGTCGATCGGTTCGAGGGAAGTCACCAATGCACTGCCCGGCATGCCGTTCTTCCACGGCAGCTCGACCGGGTAGTCCTTCAGCAGGCAGTCGTCGGGCAGGCACTCGATCGGGTCGAACACGCGGTGCGCGATGTACTCCGGCCGCTTGAAGCGGCGAATGTGGTTGCTGACCGCGCACAGCGACAGGTAGACGCTGACGCGGTTCCAGGGCGAGAGGTTGCTGCTCGACGCGTGCACCAGGCAGGAGTGGAACAGGATCATCGAGCCGGCCGGGCCCTGGGGCGAGACGATGCCCCCCTGCTTGCCGCCGGCACGCTCGACGAGCTGCGCGATGAGCGCATGGTCGACCGTCCAGAGCGGGTAGCTGGTGGTGGTCAGGTCGTGCTTCGCGTCGACCACGCCCTTGCGGTGGCTGCCCGGGATGAACATCAGCGGGCCGTTGAACGGGTTCACGTCGTCCAGGAAGATCGCGACGTTCATCGCGCGCTCGGTGGGCATCAGGTCGTCGTTGCGCCAGGTGCCGTAGTCCTGGTGCCACTGCCAGACGTCGCCCTCGAAGGCCATCTTGCCGTTGATCTTGAACTGGTGCATGTACAGCTTCTCGCCGAACAGGTCCTCGACCGGCTGCACCATGCGCGGATGCCGCGCCAGCCGTGCGAACGGCTCGCTGTACAGGTGCGCGGCGAAGTTCGTGCGCACCGCGTCGCTGCCCTTCTCGCGCACGTTGTAGGCCTCGCGGCGGGCATACAGGTCCGGCACCGCGTCGGTCAGCCTCCTGGTCTCCTCGGGGCTGAACAGGCCGGGGAAGAACAGGTAGCCGTCGCGCTCGAACTGCGCGATCTGCTCGGGGGTCAGTCTCATCGTCTCTCTCCAGAGGCAAGCGGCACGTCCGCAAGGCGGCGCACCAGGTGGTCGGCGGCATGCCGGCAGTGCGCGCGCATCAGCTGCTCGGCCCGCTCCGCATCGCCGGCGGCGATCGCGGCGGCGATCGCCTCGTGCTCGTCCCACACGGTTTCGCGCAGCGTCGAGCGCTGCAGCGTCGCGCCCATCGCGCGGCGCGCGTGGCTCCAGTGCAGCTGGGCGCTGCGCTCGATCAGCGGGTTGCCCGCAGCGGCGTAGATGGCGCGGTGGAAGGCGTGGTCGGCGTCGATCATCGCGGCCACGCTGCGGCCCGCGGCGGCCTTGCGACCGCGTTCGATCAGCTTCGTGTCCAGCGCCGCGCCGCGCTCGGCCGCCAGCCGCGCGGCCAGCGCGTCGAGTGCGCCGCGCACCTGGTACACCTGCTCCAGCGAGGCCGCGTCGAGCGCCGCCACCTGCAGGCCGCGGCCGGGCGCGTCCTCCAGCAGCCCGTCCTGCTTGAGCAGGCGCAGCGCCTGCAGCACGGGCTGGCGCGAGACGGCGAAGCGCTGCGCCAGCTCCTCCTGCACGATGCGTTCGCCCGGCGCCAGCAGGCCGGCGCTGATCGCGTCATGCAGCGAGCGGTAGACCTGGTCGACCAGATCGGGCGCGGTCTCGAGCTTGAGCAGGCGGGGCGGCATCGTCGGGCTTCGTACTCTGTATACAGAGTACATCGGCGCGGCGCCGCCGGCAGCGGGGTTTGTCCGGGGTCAGGCCGCGCTCGCCGGGGCGAACGAGGCGGCCAGGAAGTCGACGAAGGCGCGCACCCGCGCCGAGAGCTGGTGGCGCTGCGGGTAGACGGCGTAGAGGTCCGCATCGGGCGTCGTGTACTGCGGCAGCACCTGCACCAGCCGGCCGCTCTTCAGGTAGCGCCCGATGTCCCACTCGGCGCGCATCAGGATGCCGTGGCCGTCCAGCGCCCACTGCACCGCGATGCCGCCGTCGTTGGTGGTCAGGTTGCCGCGCACCTTGACGACCTGGCTGGCCGCGCTGCGGCCGCGCCCGCTCGCCAGCCGCCAGGTGCCGTGGGCTTCCTCGCCCTGGCGGATGCCGATGCAGTTGTGCCGCGCCAGGTCGTGCGGCACCTTGGGCACGCCGTGCCGCGCCAGGTAGGCGGGCGCGGCGCACAGCAGGCGGCGGTTCGGCGCCAGGTTGCGTGCGATGACACGCGTGTCCGGCGGAGCGCCGAAGCGGATGCAGACGTCGAACAGGTCTTCGGTCAGCGCCGGCGGGTTGACCGAGAGCTGCAGCTGCACCTCCACCGACGGGTGCCGGCGCACGAAGGCCGAGATCAGCGGCGCGACGTGGCTGCGCCCGAAGCCGAGCGTCGCGTTGACGCGCAGCAGCCCCTGCGGCATCGCCCGGGACACGCCGAGCTGCTGGCCCAGATCGTCGATGCTGGCCAGGATGCGGCGCGCCTGCTCGAGGTACAGCTCGCCCTCGGGCGTGAGGCTCATGCGGCGCGTCGTGCGGTTCACCAGCGCGACGCCGAGCCGCGCCTCCATCTGCGCCAGGTGCTTGCTGACCGCCGGTGTCGAGATGCCGAGTTCGCGCCCGGCCGCGCTCAGGCTGCCGGCGCGTGCCAGCACCGAGAAGAAGCCGAGGTCGGCCGGCTGGACGGCCGCCGCCGAGGTCGCGGAGGGCATGGTCGATTGTTAGCCACAGGTTAACGACGCCTTCACTGTAGGCCCGCTGCGGGGGGGGGTCCAGTTCCTACAGTCTCCTCACCGCTTCATCCCTCAGGAGACAACCCGTGAAGACCTATTCGATCGCCACCATCCCCGGCGACGGCATCGGCAAGGAAGTCGTGCCCGCCGGCCAGCAGGTGCTCGAGGCACTGGCCTCGACCAGCAGCTTCCGCTTCGAGTTCGAGAACTTCGGCTGGGGCGGCGACTGGTTCCGCGCCCACGGCGAGATGATGCCGGCCGACGGCCTGGAGGCGCTGAAGGGCAAGGACGCGATCCTGTTCGGCTCGGCCGGCGACCCGCACATTCCCGACCACATCACGCTGTGGGGCCTGCGCCTGAAGATCTGCCAGGGCTTCGACCAGTACGCCAACGTGCGGCCGACGCGCATCCTGCCCGGCATCGACGCGCCGCTGAAGCGCTGCAGGCCGGAGGACCTGAACTGGGTCATCGTGCGCGAGAACTCGGAAGGTGAGTACTCGGGCGTCGGCGGGCGCGTGCACCAGGGCCACCCGATCGAGGCCGCCACCGACGTGACGATGATGACGCGCGCCGGCGTCGAGCGCATCCTGCGCTACGCCTTCAGGCTGGCGCAGAGCCGGCCGCGCAAGCAGCTCACCGTCGTCACCAAGAGCAACGCACAGCGCCACGCGATGGTGATGTGGGACCAGATCGCCGGCGAGGTGGCGCGCGAGTACCCGGACGTGCGCTGGGACAAGGAACTGGTCGACGCGATGACCGCGCGCATGGTTAACAAGCCGGCCACGCTGGACACCATCGTCGCGACCAACCTGCATGCCGACATCCTGTCCGACCTGGCCGCCGCGCTGGCCGGCAGCTTGGGGCTGGCGCCGACGGGCAACATCGACCCGGAGCGCCGCTACCCGTCGATGTTCGAGCCGATCCACGGGTCCGCCTTCGACATCATGGGACAGGGCCTCGCGAATCCGGTGGGCACCTTCTGGTCGGTCGTCATGCTGCTCGAGCACCTCGGCGAGGCCGAGGCCGCGCAGCGCGTGATGCAGGCGATCGAGCAGGTGACGGCCAACCCGGCGCTTCACACGCGCGACCTGGGGGGCACGGCGAAGACTGCCGACGTCACCAACGCGGTCTGCGGACTGCTCAAGGCGCAAGCTCAGCGCAAGGCGGCCTGAGCATGAAGCACAAGCTTCAAGCCCTGGCGCTCGCTGCCGCCACGTTCAGCACCGCGAGCGCCTTCGCGCAGGCCTGGCCGAACAAGCCGATCAGCCTCGTCGTGCCCTTCCCGGCCGGCGGCACCACCGACGTGCTGGCCCGTGCCCTGGCCGACAAGCTGCAGCACGGCCTCGGCCAGCCGGTGATCGTCGAGAGCAAGCCGGGTGCCGGCGCGACGCTGGGTGCCGACCACGTGGCGAAGGCCAAGCCCGACGGCCACACGCTGCTGGTCGGCGCGGTGCACCACACCATCGCCTCGAGCGTCTACAAGAAGCTGCCCTACGACTTCCAGAAGGACTTCGCGCCGGTCACCACCATCGCGCTGGTGCCCAACGTGCTGACGGTCAACGCCGGCAACCCGGCGAAGACGGTGGCCGAACTGGTTGCGCAGGCGAAGGCGCAGCCGGGCCGGCTGAACTACGGCAGCAACGGCAACGGCACCGCGCAGCACCTGATCGGCACGCAGTTCGAGAACCTGACCGGCACCGAGATCGCGCACATCCCCTACAAGGGCAGCGGCCCGCTGGTGACCGACCTGCTCGGCAACCAGGTGACGATGTCCTTCGACACCGTGACGCCGGTGCTGCAGCACATCCGAAGCGGCAAGCTGCGCGCACTCGCCGTCACCACCGGCAAACGCGCGGCGGCGCTGCCCGAGGTGCCGACGCTCGAGGAGGCCGGCGTCAAGGGCATCGACATCGGCACCTGGTTCGGCGTGCTCGCGCCGGCGGCCACGCCGAAGGAGATCGTCGCCAAGCTGAACGCCGAGATGGTGAAGGTCATCCAGTCGGCCGAGTTCAGGAAGCGCATGGACGAGATCGGCGCCGAGCCGATCGGCAGCAGCAGCGAGCAGATGGCCGCGCAGATCAGGAGCGAGACCGACAAGTTCGCCAAGCTGGTCAAGGACGCGAAGGTGACGATCGACTGACGCGCCAGCGGCGCGCTGCGTCACGCGCGGCGCCGTGCCGCCTGGGCCTGCAGCGCCGCGCCGAAGCGCGCCGCGTCCCAGCCCTCGCCCAGGGCGCGGCGCATCAGCGCGGCCGGGGCGGGCGGCGCCAGGCCGTCGCGTGGCGGATCGGTGTCGAGGTTGGTCGGGAAGGCGTAGCCCTCGGCGCAGGCGGCGACCGCGGCGTCGGCCCGCGCGGCGTCGAGCCGGCCGTCCGCGAGCAGCCGGCGCAGCACCGGGTAGACGGCGAGGCTCAGCGACGTGCGGTCCACGCTCTCCATCGCCCGGCCCATGGCCGAGGACACCTGCAGCAGGTTCGCCATGCGCCGCACGTCCGGCGTGCGGTTGTGGCCGGCCGCATGCAACAGCGCCGGGTTGAAGAACACCGCGTCGCCCCGGCGCAGCGGCAACTGCACGTGGTGCGCGTCGAAGTAGTCGCGGAAGACGGGCAGGCCGCAGGCGAGGTAGCCCGGCGCGTAGCGCTGCGAGCCGGGCAGGTAGAGCGTCGGCCCGGTCTCCGCCGGCATGTCCACGTGCGCCACCGCGCCCTGCAGCGTCAGCGCCGGCGAGAGCGCATGCACATGGGCCGGAAAGGCCTCGGCCTGGGCCGCCGTCATGAATCCGAGGTGGTAGTCGCGGTGCGGCGACTGGGCCGCGCCGCCCGGATTGACCACGTTGACCTGCGCCGTCATCTGCCAGCCCGGTCCGAGCCAGGCCTCGCAGACAGCGGCCAGCAGCGGGTTGCCGTAGTAGCGCACGAAGCCCTCGGGGTCGCGCAGGCCGTGTTTCTGCAGTGCGTTCCAGATCCGGTCGTTCGCGCCGGCGGCGGCAAAGTGGTCGGCCGCCGCCGCGCCGGCGGCGTGCTGCTCGGCAATGAGCGCGCGGAACAGCGCGCTGGCCGCATCGAGCGCCGCGAGGTCATCGACCAGGCGCTCGATGACGACGATGCCGGCGCCATGCATCAGCACCGCCGCCCACTCGGCCATCAGCGCCTCGCGGTCGTGGGCGAGTGCGGCGCGAAGCGCGTCGCCGTCGTACACCGGCACGCCCTGGCTCACCCGCACCGCCCGTTCGGCCGCCGGGCCGGGCTGCGCCAGCACGGCCATGAAGTCTTCGAGCCGGCAGTCCGCGGCGCGCCAGCCGAAATGCGGCATGCTCAGACCGCCTCGACCTGCCCGCTCTTCAGCGAGCGCGTGATGGCCGCACCGATGCGCGTGGCCTCGGTCGCGTCGGCCAGGGTCAAGGGTGCGATGCCGCTGCGGCAGGCCTCGACGAAGGCGCCCATCTCGCGCTGGAAGGCCTCGCCGAAGCGCTCGAAGAAGTCCGCCACCGGGCGGTGCCGCACGCCCTGCGCGTCGCGCGTGACGACGCGGTCGCGCTGCGCGCCGATGCCCACGCTCAGCATGCCGGCAGTGCCGATCACCTCGGTGGTCGTCTCGTGCCCGTGCGCCATCGTGCGGCTGGCGTAGAACACCGCACGAGCGCCGCCCTCGAACTCGACGATGGCCAGGCCGTTGTCCACGTCGCCGCACTCGGCCAGCCCCGGGTGCAGCGCGATGGTGCCGCTGGCGAACGCGCGCGTGGCGCGCGGGTTGCCGAGCATCCAGCGCGCGAGGTCGATGTCGTGCACGCTGCAGTCCATGAAGATCCCGCCGGAGGCGGGCGCGTAGCGCACGAAGAACCCCTCGGGGTCGTTCAGGTCGCAGGTCTGCGAGCGCACCAGGAAGGGCCGGCCGATCGCGCCGGCGTCGACGTCCGCCTTGGCCTGCGCGTAGCTCGGGTCGAAGCGCCGCACGAAGCCGACCATCGCGATGCGGTCCGGGTGGCGTGCGGCCACGGCCTGCACCTGCTCGCAGTCGGCCAGCTCGAGCGAGAGCGGCTTTTCGACGAACACATGCTTGCCGGCCTCGAGCGCCGCGACCGTCTGGCGCGCGTGCAGCGTGGTCGGCGTGACCAGCACGACGGCATCGAGCGCCGGGTCGGCGACGAAGGCCTCGAAGGATTCGTGCAGCGTGGTGACCCCGAGCGCCTCGCGCGCCCAGTGGAGCTCGGCCGCCACCGGGCTGCAGGCGGCGACCAGCTGCGCCCCGGGCGTGAAGCGCGCGAGCTGTTCGGCATGCCGCTTGCCGAGCCGGCCCAGGCCGGCGATGCCGACCTTCAGCGTCACAGCGTCACCACCTTGCCGCTCTCGAGCGACTGCGCCGCCGCGTCGGCCAGCTTCTGCGCCGCGACGCCGTCCTCGATGGTCGTGCGGAAGGGCTGGCCGGTCTGCAGGCACTCGAAGAAGTGCGTCACCTCCAGGCGGTAGGCCTCGCGGTAGCGCTGCAGGAAGAAGTGCTCCGGCTTGTCGGCGCGCACGCCGTGCGCATCCGACTGCACCACCTCGCTGGGCCGGTGGTTGCCGCACTGGAGCATGCCGGCCGAGCCCAGCACCTCGAAGCGCTGGTCGTAGCCGTAGGCGGCGCGCCGGCTGGTGTTGATCTGGGCGAGCCGGCCGCGCCGAGTGCGGATCGTCACCACGCTGCAGTCGATGTCCGGCACCTTGGCGATCTCCGGGTCGATCAGCACCGAGCCGGTGGCGTACAGCGTCGCGGCTTCGTCGCCGTCGCCGCACAGGATCCAGCGGAAGATGTCGAAGTCGTGGATCAGCATGTCGCGGAAGATGCCGCCCGAGCCCTTGAGGTAATGCGCCGGCGGCGCGCCCGGGTCGCGGCTGGTGACGACCAGCATCTCCGGTGCGCCGATCTCGCCGCGCGCCAGGCGCTCCTTCGCTTCGTTGAAGGTCGGGTCGAAGCGGCGCTGGAAGCCGATCATGCAGGCGATGCCCGCGTCCTTGACGGCCCGGGCGCAGGCCTCGGCGCGCGGCACCGAGAGGTCGATCGGCTTCTCGCAGAAGATGTGCTTCTTCGCGGCGGCCGCGCGGGCGATCAGGTCGCTGTGGGTGTCGGTGGGCGAGCCGACCGCCACCACGTCGACCTGCGGGTCGGCGAACACCTGCTCGGGCGTGGCGACCTGAGCGCCGAGCTGTGCGGCCAGCTGGGCCGCCGCGTCGCCGACGGGATCGCAGACGTACTTCAGGCTCACGCCGGGCAGCGCGGCGATGTTGCTGCCATGAATGCGGCCGATGCGGCCGGCGCCGAACAGCGCCACATGTCTCATGTCTTCTCCTCGGGGGGGTGGGCGGCTGCGGACTGGTCTTCCAGTTCGAGCCGGTAGGCCAGGGCGATGAACAGGCTCTGGGCCAGGGCCATCGCGTTGGTCAGGGCGCGGAAGCCGAAGGTGCTGCTTTCCTGCACCAGCAGCGCGGCGTCGGCATCGGCGGCCAGCGGGCTCATGCGGCTGTCGGTGATGGCGATCAGCGGCGCACCGCGCTCGGCGGCCACCTGCGCGGCGCGCACCGTCTCCTCGGCGTAGGGGGCGAAGCTCACCGCGATCATCACGTCGTGCTCGCGCAGCGCGCGCAGCTGGCCGTCCTGCATCGCGCCGACGCCGGTGAGCAGCTGCACCGGCTTGTCGGTGTGCTGCAGCGCGTAGCCGAGGTAGGCCGCCACCGGGAACGAACGCCGTGCCCCGGCCACCCACACCGCCGGGGCGTGCGCCAGCAGCTCCACGGCGTCGCCGAGCGTGGAGCCGTGCAGGTCGCGCTGCAGCTCCTGCATGCCGGCGATTGCGCCGCCGATGAATTCGTAGGCGATGTCGGCGCTGGACAGCCGTCCCTCGGCCTGCGACATCACCTCGCGGATGCGGGCCTGGTAGTTGCGCGCCGGCGCGATCTGGCGCGACAGGCCGTCGCGGAACACCTTCTGCAGCTCGCTGTAGCCCGAGAAGCCGAAGTGCTTGGCAAAGCGCACCACGGCCGAGGGGTGCACGCCGCAGCGCTGCGCCACGTCCTGGATCTTCTCCAGGCCGAGGTGGTCGCGGTGCTGCTCCACATGCCGGGCGATCAGCTTGAGCTGGCGGCTCAGCCCGCCGAACTCGGCGCCGATGCGCGCCAGCAGCGCATCGACGGCAGGGGTGGGAGGGGCGCGCCGGTCCATGCCGGAATGGTAGTGCGGGACCTGGAAAAACGGAAAAAACTTTCTAAGTGTTTACACGAGCGGAAAATCAGTTCCGCGCCACCTAGACTTGGCTTCGCTCCCACCCATGACAACCTAGGAGGCATCGATGACCCAGTTCACCCGCCGCCACGCGGCCCTCGGCACCCTGGCGCTCGCCGCATTGCTGGCCACCGGCGCGGCACAGGCCGCCGGCAAGTACGTGCTGATCAGCCACGCGCCGGATTCCGACTCGTGGTGGAACACGATCAAGAACGCCGTCAAGCAGGCCGGCGAGGATTACGGCGTCACCGTCGACTACCGCAACCCGCCCAACGGCGACCTGGCCGACATGGCGCGCCTGATCGAGCAGGCCGCCGCGCAGGGCTACGACGGCGTGATCACGACCATCGCCGACTTCAACGTGCTGCAGGGCGCCTTGAAGAAGGTGACCGACAAGAAGATCCCGCTCATCACGATCAACTCCGGCACGCCGGAGCAGAGCGAGAAACTCGGCGCGATCATGCACGTCGGCCAGCCCGAGTTCGCGGCCGGCAAGGGCGCCGGCGAGCGCGCCAAGGCGGCGGGCGTCAAGAGCTTCCTGTGCGTCAACCACTACGCGACGAACCCGGCCTCGTTCGAGCGCTGCCGCGGCTTCGCCGAGGCGATCGGCGCGGACTTCAAGAAGAGCACCGTCGACGCCGGTGACGACCCGACCGGCATCGAGTCCAAGGTCTCGGCCTACCTGCGCCAGAACGCCGGCACCCAGGCCGTGCTGACGCTCGGCCCCACCTCCGCGCACCCGACGCTCAAGGCGCTGGAGAAGTCGGGCCAGAAGGGCAAGCTGTGGTTCGCCACCTTCGACCTGTCCGACGAGATCGGCCGCGGCATCAAGGACGGTGCGATCCAGTTCGGCATCGACCAGCAGCCCTACCTGCAGGGCTACATCCCGGTGGCGGTGATGGCCACGATGAAGGAGATGAAGTCCGCCGACCTGAAGAAGGTGGCCGACGCGGTGAAGGCCAACGCCAAGACCAAGGCGCGCTTCGACGAGTACGGCCTCGCGCCGGCCTATGGCGCGCGCCACATCGGCTCGGGCCCGGGCTTCGTCACCAAGGAGACGCTGCCCAAGGTCGAGAAGTACGCGGGCCAGTACCGCTGAGTTCCCGGCGGGCCGGGCTCCCCGCCCCGGCCCGGCCGGTCGTCCTCCCACTGCCTCGCCGGAGTCCCGCCGATGAGTGCCACGCTGCCCCAATCCCACCCCCCGACCGTGACTCCCGCCCCCGACGAGCGGCTGCGCCGCATCAGCCCGCTGCGCAAGCTGCTCGCGCGGCCCGAGTTCGGCGCGCTGTCCGGCGCCATCCTGGTGTTCGTGCTGTTCGGCTTCGGCGCCGGCGGCTCGGGCATGTTCAGCGCCGAGGGCGTGATCAACTGGGGCACGGTGGCCGCCTTCCTCGGCATCCTGGCCGTCGGTGCCGCGCTGCTGATGATCGCCGGCGAGTTCGACCTGTCGATCGGCTCGATGATCGGCTTCGCCGGCATGATGCTGGCCATTCCCGCGCTCTACTGGGGCTGGCCGGTGTGGCTGTCGGTGCTGTTCGCCTTCGGCTGCGCCATGGCGCTGGGCTGGGTGAACGGCTGGCTGGTCGTCAAGACCGGGCTGCCGAGCTTCATCGTCACGCTGGCCTTCTACTTCGTGCTGCGCGGCCTGAGCCTCGCGCTGTCGGTCATCCTGACCGGCAAGACCATCCTCTCGACCAACGGCGACGCGGTGCTGCGCGACCTGATCGTCGCCGACCCGGTCGTGCAGGCGCTGTTCCACGGCCATGTGCTGACCGGGCTGTTCGACGCGCTGGCCGGCGCCGGCTGGATGGCCGCGCGCGACGACGGCCGTGCGCTCGCCATCGGCGTGCCCAAGGTGATCGTCTGGTGGTTCGCACTGACCGCGGCGGGCGCCTTCGTGCTGGCACGCACCCGCGTGGGCAACTGGATCCTCGCGGTCGGCGGCGATCCGGTAGCGGCCAAGAACGTCGGCATCCCGGTGGCCCGGGTCAAGGTGGCGCTGTTCGTGCTGATGGCCTTCTGCGCCACGCTGTTCGCCGTGCTGCAGGTGGCCGACGCCGGCTCCGCCGCGGCCGACCGCGGCCTGCAGAAGGAGTTCGAGGCCATCATCGCCGCGGTGATCGGCGGCTGCCTGCTGACCGGCGGCTACGGTTCGGTGGTCGGTGCCGCGCTCGGCGCGCTCATCTTCGGCGTGGTGCAGATCGGCATCGGCTACACCAGCATCGACAACAACTGGTACCGCGTGTTCCTCGGCGGCATGCTGCTCGCGGCCGTGCTGTTCAACAACTACATCCGCCGGCGCGTCGCGCTGGGCCGGGTGTGAAGGGGGTGGTCATGGCCGAGCCCGACTACATCCTGCAGCTGGAGAACATCAGCAAGTTCTTCGGCCCGGTGATCGCGCTGAACGGCGTGACGCTGCGCCTGCGCCGCGGCGAGGT
The DNA here is from genome assembly GCF_004011805.1 of Piscinibacter defluvii. GTDB lineage: Bacteria > Pseudomonadota > Gammaproteobacteria > Burkholderiales > Burkholderiaceae_C > Piscinibacter > Piscinibacter defluvii. The sequence goes on along the minus strand of NZ_RCHJ01000006.1, from coordinate 19,706 downwards.
GCACTGCCTGCTGGGCGACAACGGCGCGGGCAAGAGCACGCTGATCAAGACGCTCTCCGGCGTGTTCGCGCCGGAGCAGGGGCAGTACCTGGTCGACGGCAAGCCGGTGCACTTCAAGTCGCCGCGCGACGCGCTGGACGCCGGCATCGCCACCGTCTACCAGGACTTGGCGCTGGTGCCGCTGATGAGCGTGACGCGCAACTTCTTCATGGGCCGCGAACCGGTGAAGAAGCTGTTCGGCCTGCTGCCGGTGATGGACCACGCCGGCGCGGCGGCCATCGCGATGGCCAAGCTCGCCGAGATGGGCATCCGCGTGCGCGACGCCGACCAGATGATCGGCAACATGTCGGGCGGCGAGAAGCAGTGCCTGGCGATCGCCCGCGCGATCCACTTCGGCGCGCGCGTGCTGATCCTCGACGAGCCGACCGCGGCGCTGGGCGTCAAGCAGAGCGTCAACGTGCTCAAGCTGATCCACAAGGCGCGCGCGCGCGGCATCTCGGTGATCTTCATCACCCACAACGTGAACCACGCCTACCCGGTGGGCGACAGCTTCACGCTGCTGAACCGCGGCCAGTCGATGGGCACCTTCGCGAAGGCCGCCGTGAGCAAGGAGGCGGTGCTCGACATGATGGCCGGCGGCGCCGAGATGAAGACGATGATGGCCGACCTGGAGGGAGTGACGATCTGATGGGCCCGCTGAACTTCCCCGACGGCCGCCGCTTCGACCTGGCCTGCCTCGGCCGGCTCGCCGTGGACCTCTATGCGCAGCAGGTCGGCTGCCCGCTGGAAGACGCGACGAGCTTCGCCAAGTACCTGGGCGGCAGCTCGGCCAACATCGCCTTCGGCGCCGCGCGCCTGGGCCTGCGGGCGGCCATGCTCTCGCGCGTGGGCGACGAGCAGATGGGCCGCTTCCTGGTGCAGACCCTGCAGAAGGAGGGCTGCGACACCTCGCAGGTGCAGGTCGACCCGCAGCGCCTGACGGCGCTGGTGCTGCTCGGGCTCAAGGACCGCGACACCTTCCCGCTGCTGTTCTACCGGGAGAACTGCGCGGACATGGCGCTGGACCCGGCGCTGATCCGCGAGGACTTCATCGCCTCCTGCCGTGCGCTGCTGATCACCGGCACGCACCTCTCGCAGCCGACCGTGCGCGCGGCATCCGGTGCGGCGCTGGGCTACGCGGGCCGGCACGGCGTGGTGCGCGTGCTCGACATCGACTACCGCCCGGTGCTGTGGGGCCTGACGAAGCGCGGCGAGGGCGAGAACCGCTTCGTCGCCGACGCGCGAGTCACCGCCAGCCTGCAGGCGATGCTGCCGCAGTTCGAGCTGCTGATCGGCACCGAGGAGGAATTCCTGATCGCCGGCGGCGTGCCGGGCGACCTGATCGCCTCGCTGCAGCGCGTGCGGGCGGTGACGCAGGCGGCGATGGTGGTCAAGCGCGGCGCGCTCGGCTGCGCCTTCGTGCCCGGCGACGTGCCGGCGCGCGTCGAGGACGCGCTCACCGTGCAGGGCGAGCGGGTCGAGGTGCTGAACGTGCTCGGCGCGGGCGATGCCTTCGCGGCCGGGCTGATGACCGGCCTGCTCAACGGGCAGCCGTTCGAGGAGGCGGCGCGGCTGGCGAATGCCTGCGGCGCGATCGTGGTCTCGCGCCATGCCTGCGCGCCGGCGATGCCGACGCCGGCCGAGCTGAAGCACTGGTTCTCCGGTAACCGCCACCCGAAGGTGGATGCGGATCGTGTGCTCGCGCACCTGCACCGCAGCACCGCGCCGCGCCCGGCCTGGGACGAGCTGAACGTCATGGCCTTCGACCACCGCAGCCAGTTCCTCGAGCTGGCGCGCGAGGCCGGCGCCGCCGCCACGCGGCTGCCGGCGCTGAAGAAGCTGCTGCTGCGCGCCGCCGAGCAGGTGGAGCGCAGCCGCGCGCTGGCCGGCAAGGTGGGCGTGCTGATCGACGGGCAGCTCGGCGAGGACGCGCTGCACGCCGCCACCGGCCGCGGCTGGTGGGTCGGCCGGCCGGTCGAGCTGCCCGGCTCGCGGCCGCTGCGCTTCGACGGCACGCTCTCGCTCGGCTCGCAGCTGCCGCACTGGCCGCGCGAGCAGGTCATCAAGTGCCTGGTGCACTACCACCCGGACGATGCGGTGGACCTGCGCCTCGAGCAGGAGGCGCGCCTGGCCGAGCTGTGGGAGGCCACGCGCGAGAGCGGGCACGAGCTGCTGCTCGAGATCATCCCGCCGCGCGAGGTCACCGCGCCGGGCACGGCCGATGCGGCGCTGCTGCGTTCGATCAAGCGGCTCTACAACCTCGGCTTCAAGCCGGAATGGTGGAAGCTCGCGCCCATGGCGCCCGAGGGCTGGGCCGCGCTGGCGGCGCTGATCGGCGAGCGCGACCCGCATTGCCGCGGCGTCGTGATCCTGGGCTTGAACCAGCCGCTGGAGGTGCTCGCCGCCGGCTTCGCGCAGGCCGCCCACCCGATCGTCAAGGGCTTCATGGTCGGGCGTACCCTCTGGGCCGGGCCGAGCCTGCGCTGGCTGAAGGGCGAGATCGACGACGCGACGCTGGTGGACGAGACCGCGCGCAATTTCGCGACCCTGGTGGATGCCTGGCGCGCGAGCCGGAAGAGCATGAAGGTGGCGGCATGAAGACAACCCGCTTGACGATGACCCAGGCGCTGGTGCGCCACCTGGCCGCGCTGCGCGTCGAGCTCGACGACGGCTCGCTCGTGCCCTGGTGCGGCGGCACCTGGGCGATCTTCGGCCACGGCAACGTGGCGGGCCTGGGCGAGGCGCTGTGGGAGCAGCGCGCCGCGCTGCCGACCTTCCGCGCCCACAACGAGCAGGCCATGGCCCATGCCGCGGTGGCCTACGCAAAGGCGAACTTCCGCCGGCGCATCATGGCCGTGACCACCTCGATCGGCCCGGGGGCGACCAACCTCGTCACCGCCGCCGCGATGGCGCATGTCAACCGCCTGCCGGTGCTGCTGCTGCCGGGCGACGTGTTCGCCTCGCGTGCGCCCGATCCGGTGCTGCAGCAGCTGGAAGACTTCGCGGCCGGCGATGTCTCGGCCAACGACGTGTTCCGCCCGGTCACGCGCTACTTCGACCGGATCATGCGGCCCGAGCAGATCCTCGTCGCGCTGCCGCGCGCGGTGCAGGTGATGACCGACCCGGCGAACTGCGGCCCGGTCTGCCTCGCGCTGCCGCAGGACGTGCAGGCGCAGGCCTTCGACTGCCCGGAGACCTTCCTGCAACCCGAGCCGATCCGCCTGCGCCGCCCCGAGCCGGACGCACGCGAGCTCGAGCGTGCGCTCGCCACGCTGCGCGGCGCGAAGCGCCCGCTGATCGTCGCCGGCGGCGGCGTGCTGTACAGCGGCGCCTCGCAGGCCCTGGCGGACTTCGCCTCCAAGGCCGGCGTGCCGGTGGCCGAATCGCACGGCGGCAAGAGCAGCCTGGCCTGGGACCACCCGCTGAACCTCGGCGCGATCGGCGTCACCGGCTCGCCGGCGGCCAATGCGCTGGCGCGCGATGCCGACCTGATCCTCGCCGTCGGCACGCGGCTGCAGGACTTCACCACCGGCTCGCACACCCTGTTCGGCCATGCGACGCTGCTGTCCGTCAACGTGCAGCCCTTCGATGCGCACAAGTGGAGCGGCCAGTCGCTGGTGTGCGACGCCCGGGTCGGCCTGCAGCGCCTCGCAGCGATCGACTGGCGGGCCGAGCCGGCCTGGACCGAGCGAGCCCGCAGTGCGGCCGCGGCGTGGAACCAGCGCGTCACCGAACTGACGACCCAGGTGCCGCGCGACACGCTGCCCTACGACGCCGAGGTGATCGGCGCAGTGCGCGAGTCGGTCGCCGATTCGCCCACGCGTGACATCGCCGTCTGCGCCTCCGGCACGCTGCCCGCGGAACTGCACAAGCTCTGGCGCGCCGGCCGGCCCGGCGGCTACCACATGGAGTACGGCTACTCGACCATGGGCTACGAGATCGCCGGTGGGCTGGGCGTGAAGATGGCCTGCCCGGAGGCCGAGGTCATCGTGATGCTCGGCGACGGCTCGTATCTGATGATGAACTCCGAGATCGCCACCTCGGTGATGCTGGGCCGCAAGCTGATCGTCGTGGTGCTCGACAACCGCGGCTTCGGCTGCATCCAGCGCCTGCAGCTGGCCAGCGGCTCGCCGCGCTTCAACAACCTGCTGACCGATTGCGTGCCCGAGGGCGGGGTGGACCTGACGATCGACTTCGCCGCGCATGCCCGTGCGCTCGGGGCCGAGGCCGTGCACGTCGCCGACGTCGCCGAGCTGAAGAGCGCGATGCAGAAGGCGCGCGCCGCGACGCGCACGCAAGTCATCGTGATCGACACGACGCACACCCGCACCACCGACGACGGCGGCTGCTGGTGGGAGGTCAGCATCCCCGAAATCTCGCAACGCCCCGAGGTCGACGCCGCGCACCGGCGCTATCTCGACGGCAAGTCCACCCAACGACTCTGACTCGCCATGACCTGGAACGTACGCATCGGCATCAACCCGATTTCCTGGAGTAACGACGACCTGCCCGCGCTCGGCGGCGAGACGCCGCTGGAGACCGCGCTGAGCGAAGGCGCGCAGATCGGCTACCAGGGTTTCGAGCTTGGCAACAAGTTCCCGAAGGACGGCCCGGCATTGAAGGCCAAGCTGGCCGAGTACGGCGTGGTGTGCGTCAGCGGCTGGTACTCCGGGCAGCTCGCCGAGGGCCCGCTCGATTCCGAGATCGACGCCTGCGCGGCGCACATGCGCAAGCTGCAGCACAACGGCTGCAAGGTGGTGGTCTACGGCGAGGTGGCCGGCTCGATCCAGGGCCAGATCGACACGCCGCTGGCGCGCCGCCCGCGTTTCTCGACCGACGCGCAGTGGCAGGCCTACGCGAAGCGGCTGAACGCCTTCGGCGAACACCTGCAGGCGGCCTACGGCATCACGCTCGCCTACCACCACCACATGGGTGCCTACGTCGAGGCGCCGGCCGACATCGACCGGCTGATGGCCGAGACCGATCCGGCCAAGGTCGGCCTGCTGTTCGACACCGGCCACGCCTTCTACGGCGGCGCGAGCGATCCAGTGGCGCTGCTGAAGAAGCACCTCGCCCGCGTGGTGCACGTGCACTGCAAGGACGTGCGGCCGCAGGTGATCGCCCAGGCGCGCAACGACGGCTGGAGCTTCCTGACCGGCGTGATCAACGGCACCTTCACTGTGCCGGGCGACGGCGTGATCGACTTCGACGCGGTGCTCACCACCCTGCGCCAGGGCGGCTACGAAGGCTGGCTGGTGGTCGAGGCCGAGCAGGACCCGGCGGTCGCACCGAGCTACGTCTACGCGAAGAAGGGCTACGAGACGCTGAAGCGGATCGTCGATCGGCTGTCATGACCAGCCCGCTGCTCGCCAAGGCGGCCAGGGCAGGCCGCGAGATCGTCGACGTGACGCCGGAGCGCGCAGGCTGGACGCATGTCGGCTTCCGTGCGATCCGGCTGCAGCCGGGCGAGCGCGAGGCCGTCGACACCGGCGCGCGCGAGCTGTGCGCCGTGGTGCTGACCGGCACGGTCGACATGGACGTCGACGGCGTGCACTACGAATCGCTCGGCAGCCGCGCCAGCGTGTTCGAGCCGGTCTCGCCGGCGGCGCTGTACGTGCCGCCCGGCCGCCGCGTGACGATCCGCGCCCGCACGCCGGCCGAGGTGGCGCTGTGCAGCGCCCCCGGCGGCGACCGCGCGCGCGACGTGCGGCTGATCGACCCGGCCTCGATGCGCCGCAGCGTGCGCGGCCAGGGCACCAACACGCGCTTCATCTGCGACATCCTGCCGCACGACGACCCGACCGCGGCGCACCTGCTGGTGGTGGAGGTGCTCACCCCGGCGAGCCACTCGTCGAGCTACCCGCCGCACAAGCACGACGTGGAGGCGCCGCCGGTCGAGACCCAGCTCGAGGAAACCTATTACCACCGCCTGAACCCGCCGCAGGGCTTCGCCTTCCAGCGGGTCTACACCGACGACCGCAGCCTGGACGAGGCCTGCGCCGTGGAGGACCATGACGTCGTGATGGTCCCCCGGGGGTATCACCCCGTGGTCGCGCCGCACGGCTACGATCTCTACTATCTCAACGTGATGGCCGGCCCGAACCGCTTCTGGGTCTTCAAGAACGACCCGGCGCATGAATGGATGCTGAAGGCGCCGGCCGCCGCCACCCCTGCACGGAGCTGATTCTCATGGGCGCCCCCGAAGCCTTCACCGCCACCACCGAGGTGGGCCACTTCATCGCCGGCCGCGTCGTGCCGAGCACCAGCGGACGGCACCAGCCGGTCTGGAACCCCGCCACCGGCCAGGTGGCGCGCCAGGTCGCGCTGGCCAGCGCCGACGAGGTGAACGCCGCCGTCGCGGCGGCGGTGGCCGCCCAGCCGGCCTGGGGCGACACGCCGCCGATCCGCCGCGCGCGCGTGCTGAACAAGTTCCTCGAGCTGATGAACCAGCACCGCGACACCCTGGCCGCGATGATCACCGCCGAACACGGCAAGGTGTTCACCGACGCGCAGGGCGAGGTCACGCGCGGCATCGACATCGTCGAGTTCGCCTGCGGCATCCCGCAGCTGCTCAAGGGCGACTTCACCGACCAGGTCTCCACCGGCATCGACAACTGGACGCTGCGCCAGCCGCTCGGCGTGGTGGCCGGCATCACGCCGTTCAACTTCCCCTGCATGGTGCCGTGCTGGATGTTCCCGGTGGCGCTGGCCTGCGGCAACGCCTTCATCCTGAAGCCGAGCGAGCGCGACCCGTCACCCTCGCTCTTCATGGCCGAGCTGCTCAAGCAGGCCGGCCTGCCCGACGGCGTGTTCAACGTCGTGCAGGGCGACAAGCTGGCGGTGGACACGCTGCTCAACCACCCGGACGTCAAGGCGCTCTCGTTCGTCGGCTCCACGCCGATCGCGCAGTACATCTACGAGACCGGCGCGCACCACGGCAAGCGCGTGCAGGCGCTGGGCGGCGCGAAGAACCACATGGTGGTGATGCCCGACGCCGACATCGAGCAGGCAGTCGACGGCCTGATCGGCGCGGCCTACGGCTCGGCCGGCGAGCGCTGCATGGCCATCAGCGTGGCGGTGCTGGTGGGCGACGTGGGCGACAAGATCATCCCGAAGCTGGCCGAGCGCGCCAAGGCGCTGAAGATCAGGAACGGCATGGAGCTCGATGCCGAGATGGGCCCGATCGTCACGAAGCAGGCGCTCGAGCGCATCGAGGGCTACATCGAGACCGGCGTCAAGGAAGGCGCGCAGCTCGTCGTCGACGGCCGCGGCTTCAAGGTCAAGGGCCACGAGCAGGGCTTCTTCACCGGCGGCACGCTGTTCGACCACGTGACGCCCTCGATGCGCATCTACAAGGAAGAGATCTTCGGCCCGGTGCTCTCCTGCGTGCGCGCGAAGGACTTCGCCGAGGCGGTGCAGCTCGTCAACGAGCACGAGTTCGGCAACGGCGTGGCCTGCTACACCGGCGACGGCAACGTGGCACGCGAGTTCGCGCGGCGCATCCAGGTGGGCATGGTCGGCATTAACGTGCCGATCCCGGTGCCGATGGCCTGGCACGGCTTCGGCGGCTGGAAGAAGAGCCTGTTCGGCGACATGCACGCCTACGGCGAGGAAGGCGTGCGCTTCTACACCAAGCAGAAGAGCGTGATGCAGCGCTGGGCCAGCTCGATCGGCAAGGGCGCCGAGTTCGCGATGCCCACCGCGAAGTAGTTCAGGCCAGGCCGCGGGCGCGCTGGTTCGACGCGAAGATCGAATCGCGCCGCAGCGGCGCGCCTCCCTGCACGGCGGCGATCCACTGCGGCGTCGTCGTCACCGCGGCGAAGCGCGAGTGGAACACCACCGCGAACACGCGGTGCATCTCCTCGGCGCTCACGGCGCCGGCGGCGTTCGCATAGGGCAGGGCGCCGCTCGCGTCGGACAGCCATTCCACCGTCAGCCCGGCATGCGCAGCCTGCAGGATGGTCGACGCATCGCAGTTGTGCGTCATGAAGCCGCACACCGTGAGCGTGTCGATGCCGCGCGCGGCGAGCCATTCGGCCAGGTCGGTGCCGGCGAAGGCGCTGGGCAGCAGCTTGCGGATGTGGTGGTCCCGCGGCCGGCTCGCCACCACCTCGTGCAGCTGCCAGCCGGGCGAGCCGGTGGCGAAGATCGGCGAACCCTCGGGCGCATCCTGCTGCACCACCACCACGGGGATGCCGGCGGCGCGGGCCGCATCCATCGCCGCGCCGATGGCCGGCAGCGATGTGGCGAGCGGCGGGTGCTCGATCGGCAGCTTGCCGGTGACGTACTCGTTCTGCACGTCGATCACGACGAGCGCGCGGCGGGGTGCGGTGGGCATGGGGTTCTCCGTGGCTGAGGGCACCATTGTTCGTCGGCGGGGTCCCGGGCGACAGCGGCCCGAAAGCCATTGTTCGATAAAGTCGGGCCATGTCCGTGCCCGAGCGCATCGCCGTCCTCGCCTTCGACGGCATCAGCCCCTTCCACCTGTCGGTGCCCTGCCTGGTGTTCGGCGAGAACCGGGCCGAGCTCGGCGTGCCGGGCTGGCCGCTCGCGGTCTGCAGCGAGCGGCGCGGCCCGCTGCGCAGCTCGGCCGGCTTCAGCCTGCAGCCCACCCACGGCCTGCGCACGCTGGAGGCCGCGGGCCTCGTGATCGTGCCCTCGTGGCGCGACACCACCGAGCGTCCGCCCGAGGCCGTGCTGCGTGCGCTGCGCCGGGCGCACGAACGCGGCGCGCGGCTGGTCGGCCTGTGCCTGGGCGCCTTCGTGCTGGCCGAGGCCGGGCTGCTCGACGGCCGGCCGGCCACCACGCATTGGGCCTGGGCCGAGGCGTTTGCCCGCCGCTACCCGCGCGTGCGGCTGCAGCCCGAGGTGCTGTATGTCGACGACGGCGACATCGTCACCTCCGCCGGCACGGCCGCGAGCCTGGACTGCTGCCTGCACCTGCTGCGCCAGTGGGTCGGTGCTGCGGCGGCCAACCGGGTCGCGCGGCGGCTGGTGGTGGCGCCGCACCGCGCCGGCGGCCAGGCGCAGTTCGTCGACGCGCCGCTGCCGGCCTCGCGCCGCGGCGGGCGCATGGCGGCGCTGCTCGAGTGGATCGAGGCGCACCTGGCCGAGCCGATCGACCTGGACACGCTCGCGGCACGCGCCGCGATGAGCCGGCGCCACTTCACGCGGCGCTTCCGCGAGGCCACCGGCACGACGGTGTGGCAGTGGGTGCTGCAGCGCCGCGTGGCGCGGGCCCGCGCGCTGCTCGAGGCGAGCGAGCTGGGCATCGAGGGCGTCGCCGCCGAGGCGGGTTTCGGGTCGGCGGTGGCGCTGCGCAAGGCCTTCGTCGCCAGCGTGGGCCAGCCGCCGGCCGGCTACCGCGCCGCCTTCCGGGGCCGCGTTGACAGTGCGGTGACGCGGCGGGAATGATCCGGCCATGAAAACCGCCGTCGTCGCCTCGCTCGCCGTGCTCGCCGTTGCCGCTGCCGCCGCGGCCGAGGTCTGGACCGTCGCCGGCCGGCAGGGGCTGGTGCAGCTCGTGATCGTGCCCACCGGCCAGGCTCCCGAGCGCCATGCGTACGACGCGCAGATCGCCCGCCTGTGCGAGCCCGACCGCACCTGCTTCCTGAACTTCTACACCAACAGCACCGGTGCGCCCGTCGAGCTGCCGCTGCCCGACGCCATCGCCCAGGAGGCCACCGCCATCTTCCGGCGCTCGTCCAAGCAGCAGGCCGAACTGTTCCGCTGGAGCTGCCGGCTGCAGGTGGCGCGCGACGAATGCTTCTAGACGCCTGCGCTCAGTCGAGGAACACGGCGCGCGCCAGGCGCCACTCCTGCGCGCCGGCCAGGTTGCGCGAGCAGCCCAGCGGCTCGGGCGGCGCGCCGGGGGCGAGGTCGGAGCGCGAGCGGTCGCCGGTGCCCACGCCGGCCTGGTAGCGGTCGAGCCAGACCCGCAGGCGCCGTGTCGGGTGCTCGTTCTTCACCAGGATCTGCATGCCGTTGCGGTTGACGCAGTCGCCGGCGGGTTCCTCGACGAAGCGCACGTAGCGCTGTGGGTCTTCCTGGGCCGGCGCGGGCAGCGCCGCGAGCAGGGCCGGCATCAGCAGCAGCGACCAGGGGCCTGGGCGGGTGTGTTTCACCATGGCGCCGATGATGCCCTAGCATGCCGCCGAGCGAGGTCTGCATGGGCATCACCAATCGACCGTCCCGATGGCGCCGTGCACTGCTCGGGGCCGCGGCGTGGCCGTGGCTGCCGAGCAGCGGCGCCACCGCGCCCGCGCTGCGGACCCGAGCGCTGCCGCGCGGCGGCGAGGCGCTGCCGCTGGTCGGCCTGGGCAGCTGGATCACCTTCAACGTCGGCGACGACCCGGCCGCCCGCCGTGCCTGCACCGAGGTGATGCGGGCCTTCTTCGCCGGCGGCGGCCGGATGATCGATTCGTCGCCGATGTACGGCTCGTCGCAGGCGGTGATCGGCGACGGCCTGGCGGCGCTGGGTGGCCAGGCGCCGGTGTTCGCGGCCGACAAGGTGTGGATCGGCTCGGGCGCGCGCGGGCCGGCGCAGATCGAGCAGTCGCGCCGCCTGTGGGGCGTGCCGCGTTTCGACCTGCTGCAGGTGCACAACCTGCTGGCCTGGGAGGAGCACCTGGCCACGCTGCTCGAGATGAAGGCGCAGGGCCGGCTGCGCTACGTCGGCATCACCACCTCCGAGGGGCGCCGGCACCGCGAGTTCGAGCAGATCATGCAGACGCAGCCGCTCGACTTCGTGCAGTTCAGCTACAACCTGCTCGACCGCGAGGCCGAGCAGCGCCTGCTGCCGCTGGCGCAGGAGCGCGGCATCGCCGTGATCGTCAACCGGCCGTTCCGCGAGGGCGCGCTGCTGCGCGCACTGGCGCGCCACCCGCTGCCCGGCTGGGCGGCCGAACTCGGCTGCGACGGCTGGGCGCAAGTGGCGCTGAAGTTCATCGTCTCGCACCCCGCGGTGACCTGCGCGATCCCGGCGACCAGCCGTGTCGACCATGTGCGCCAGAACCTCGGTGCCGCACGCGGACCGCTGCCCGACGCGGCGCTGCGCGCGCGCATGGCGGCGCACGTGGCCGCACTCTGATCGCACGGCACGCCATGTCCGAGTGGTGGACCTACCGCCTGTCCGACTTCCTGCTGTTCGCGCCGCGCACCTACTGGCGCCAGTTCGAGCTGATGAACCTGCAGTGGTGGCCGCTGCAGCCGCTGCTGCTGGCCGCCGGCGGGCTGATCGCGCTGGCGCTGTGGCGCGGTTCGGTGCGGGCGCGCCGGCTGGCCGGCCTCGGCCTGGCGCTGGCCTGGGCGCTGCCGGCCTGGGCCTTCCTGTGGCAGCGTTATGCGGGCATCCACTGGCTGGCGCCGTGGTTCGCGGCGGCCTTCGTGCTGCAGGCGCTGCTGCTCGCGGCGCTGGCCTGGCGCGCCGTGCCGGCACCGTCGCGCCTGGCCGCGCTGTGGGTGCTGGGCGCCGTGCTGCTCTATCCGGGGCTCGGCCGGCTCGCCGGGCGGCCGTGGGCGCAGGCCGAGGTGTTCGCGCTGGCGCCCGATCCGAGCGCCATCGCCGGCTTCGCGTTGCTGCTCGGGCAGCGCACGTGGCGGGCGCTGCCGGCCTGGCCCATCCCGCTGGCGTGGTGCGCGCTCAGCGGCGCCACGCTGTGGACGATGGAGGAGGCCCTGGCGGTCGTGCCGCCGCTCGCGGCGCTCGCGGCGCTGGCGACGCTCAGTTCTGGAAGGGGTCGCGCGCGCTAGGCGCCTTGCCCAGCAGCGCCTCCTTGAGCATCGCGTCGGCCGGGTTCTTGCCGAGCCAGATCTTCATCAGGGCGCTGAAGAACTCCGGCTCCTTGATCGGCTGCTCGAACTGCGGCTTGCCGTTGATCAGCACGTTGGTGCCCTGGCCGGGCACGAAGTCGACCGAGAAGTTCTCGCCCGCGAGCAGCTTCTTCTTGGCCGAGAACAGGTCGCTCAGGCGCAGCGTGCCGGCGATCGACTTGGAGAACTCCTCGCGCGGCGCGTTGTCCTCCATGCCGCGGGTGAAGAGCTTGCCGAGTTCGTTGGCGTCGATGTCGCGCAGCATCACGATGTGCATGCGCTTGGGGCCCGGGGCTGCGAGCACGGCATCGGTCGTCGCTGCCTTGCCGCCCAGGTAGAGGCCGGCCGTGTAGACCTTGAAGATCGCCTTGTAGCGGATGCCGGCGCCGTTGAGCACGAGCTTGCTCCCGCCGACGGTGGCCGCGGGTTCGTACTTGACCCCGGCGAGGTCGGTGGTCTGGGCGGCGGCCGGCAGCGCGGCGGCCAGCGGCAGCGCGGCTGCCAGGGCGATGATGGTGCGACGGATCACGACGCTTCTCCACGAGGATCGAACCGGGCCGGTGAGCCCGCGAAGCCGCGCAGTTTGGCAAAGCAGGCGTCGGCCGACAATGGACTTTGTCACGAGTAGACGGGGCTCCCCAGGCGCCGTGCATGCACTGCTACACTCCGGCGCCATGTTTACGGCGCGCAAGCATTGGACGAGGTCGCACGACCGGGGAGCCTGGCCCTGGCGTCGCTGGACCGTTTCGCTCGGGCATTGACCCGAAGCGCCTGCTTGCCGCACCCCGGCGCGCCATGACCTGCGGCGCCTGCCCCGCGGCTCCGACGGCCCGGCCCCAGCCGGCCCGCCACCGACGATCGAACCGCAGTGCGGACGTCCACGACGTCCGCCGGGCCATGGAGGGCCCCACGCCGTGATCACCGAACTCGAATTCAAGAGCCTGGCCGCCCAGGGCTACAACCGCATCCCGCTGCTCACCGAGGCCTTCGCCGACCTCGAGACGCCGCTGTCGCTCTACCTCAAGCTGGCCTACGCCAATGGCGGCGGCAAGCACAGCTTCCTGCTCGAATCCGTGGTCGGCGGCGAGCGCTTCGGGCGCTACTCCTTCATCGGCCTGCCGGCGCGCACCTTGCTGCGCGCGAGCGGCTTCAAGACCGAGGTCGTGACCGACGGCGCGGTGGTCGAGAAGCACGAGGGCAACCCGCTCGATTTCATCGACGCCTACCAGAAGCGCTTCAAGGTCGCGCTGCGACCCGGGCTGCCGCGCTTCTGCGGCGGGCTGGCGGGGTATTTCGGCTACGACGCAGTGCGCTACATCGAGCCCAAGCTCGCCAGGACCTGGAAGGACGGCGGCATCGACACGCCGGACATCCTGCTGCTGCAGTGCGAGGAACTGGCGGTGATCGACAACCTGTCGGGCCGCCTCTACCTGATCGTCTACGCCAACCCGGCCGAGCCCGAGGCCTACTTCAAGGCCAAGCGGCGCCTGGCCGAACTCGGCGACAAGCTGAAGTACAGCGTCACCGCGCCGGCCGTCAAGCGCGGCGCCTCGCACGGCGTGGAGCGCGAGTTCCGCAAGGAGGACTACCTCGCCGCGGTGCACCGCAGCAAGGAGTACATCGCCGCGGGCGACATGATGCAGGTGCAGATCGGCCAGCGGCTGCGCAAGCGCTACACCGAAAGCCCGCTGTCGCTGTACCGCGCGCTGCGTTCGCTGAACCCCTCGCCCTACATGTTCTTCTACGACATGGGCGAGTTCCAGATCGTCAGCGCGAGCCCGGAGATCCTGGTGCGCCACGAGCACGTGCCCGAAGGCGAGAAGGTGACGATCCGCCCGCTGGCCGGCACGCGCCCGCGCGGCGCGACGCCCGAGCAGGACAAGGCGCTCGAGGCCGAACTGCTGGCCGACCCGAAGGAGCGCGCCGAGCACCTGATGCTGATCGACCTGGCGCGCAACGACATCGGCCGCATCGCCGAGACCGGCAGCGTGAAGGTCAGCGAGGCCTTCGTGATCGAGCGCTACTCGCACGTGATGCACATCGTCAGCAACGTCGAGGGCCTGCTCAAGCCCGGCATGACCAACATCGACGTGCTCAAGGCCACGTTCCCGGCCGGCACCTTGACCGGCGCGCCGAAGATCCGCGCGATGGAGATCATCGACGAGCTCGAGCCGAGCAAGCGCGGCATCTACGGCGGCGCCTGCGGCTACCTCAGTTTCGCCGGCGACATGGACGTGGCCATCGCGATCCGCACCGGCATCGTCAAGGACCAGACCCTGTACGTGCAGGCCGCCGCCGGCGTGGTGGCCGATTCGGTGCCCGAGCTGGAGTGGAAGGAGACCGAGGCCAAGGCGCGTGCGCTGATCCGCGCGGCCGAGCTGGTCGAGGAGGGCTTCTGAGATGGCCGCGGGACTCCTGAAGCTCCAGGCGGCGATGCCCGGAACACCCGAGATCGATCACCCCAAGCCCGAGCGCCTGCTGCGCGGCAACCCGAAGCGCGAGACCTGGAACGTGGCCGAGGGCCCGGTGCGCGGCACGCTCTACACCGGGGTGTGGCGCTGCGAGCCCGGCCACTGGCGCATCGCCTTCGGCCCGGCCGAGCACGAGCTGTTCACCGTGCTGCAGGGCCGCTGCCGCGTGCATGCCGACGACGGCACCTTCCAGGAAGCCGGCCCCGGCGAGGCGCTCGCCATCGCGCCCGGGTTCACCGGTTCCTTCGAGGTGCTGGAGACGCTGACCAAGACCTACGCGATCGTCGACGGCGATTCGCCGTCCGCGTGAGGAGCCGACCATGCTGCTGATGATCGACAACTACGATTCGTTCACCTACAACCTGGTGCAGTACTTCGGCGAACTGGGGCAGGACGTGCGCGTGTTCCGCAACGACGAGATCACGCTCGAGGGCATCGCCGAACTCAAGCCCGACCACCTGGTGCTCTCGCCCGGGCCCTGCTCGCCGGCCGAGGCGGGCATCTGCGTCGACACGATCAAGGCCTACGCCGGCAAGCTTCCGATCCTCGGCGTGTGCCTGGGCCACCAGGCGATCGGTGCCGCGCTCGGCGGCCGCATCGTGCGCGCCAAGGTGCAGATGCACGGCAAGGCCGACCGCGTGCATCACGACGGCCGTGGCGTCTACACCGGGCTGCCGCAGGACTTCCGCGTGATCCGCTACCACTCGCTGGTGATCGAGCAGGCCACGCGGCCGGCCGAGCTGGAGGTGACATCGACCTCGGACGACGGCGAGATCATGGGCGTGCGCCACACCGCGCTGGCCGGCACGAAGACGCCGCTGGAAGGCGTGCAGTTCCACCCCGAGTCCATCCTCACCGAGCATGGGCACGCGATGCTGAGGAACTTCCTGGAGCTGAAGGGGTGAGCGGCGTCGTCGACCTGCGCAGCGACACGGTCACGCGGCCGACGCCGGGCATGCGCGCGGCCATCGCCGCGGCCGTGGTCGGCGACGACGTGTTCGGCGACGACCCGACCGTCAACGCGCTGCAGGAGCGTGTGGCGGCGCTGCTGGGCAAGGAGGATGCGCTCTTCGTCACCAGCGGCACGCAGGGCAACCAGTGTGCGTTGATGAGCCACTGCGCGCGCGGCGAGGAGGCGATCGTCGGCGCGCTGTCGCACATGAACCGCTACGAGGGCGGCGCCGGCGCGGTGCTGGGCGGCGTGCCGTTCCACGTCATCGCCAACCGGGCGGACGGCACGCTGCCGCTGACCGAGATCGAGGCGGCGATCAAGCCCGACGACCAGCACTTTCCCGTCACCCGGCTGCTCTGCCTGGAGGACACCTGGAACGGCCGCGTGCTGCCGCAGGACTACCTCGACGCGGCCGCCGCGCTCGCACACCGCCACGGCCTGGCCACGCACCTGGACGGCGCCCGGCTGTTCAACGCGGTGGTGGCCTCGGGCGTGGCGCCGGCGCGGCTGGTGCAGGGCTTCGACAGCGTCTCGGTGTGCTTCAGCAAGGGCCTGGGCGCGCCGGTCGGCTCGGTGCTCGTGGGTCCGCGGGACTTCATTGCCCGCGCGCGCCGGGTGCGCAAGATGCTCGGCGGCGGCCTGCGCCAGGCCGGCGTGCTGGCTGCCGCGGCGCTGTATGCGCTGGACCATCACGTCGACCGGCTCGCCGAGGACCATGCCCACGCGCGCCTGCTGGCCGAGGGCCTGCAGGGGCTGCCCGGCGTGACGGTCGAGCCGGCGCACACCAACATGGTGTTCCTCGACGTCGAGCACGAGCGTGCGGCGGGCCTGGTCGCGCAGCTCGGGCAGCGCGGGCTGCTGTGCACCGGGCTCTACCGCCTGCGCCTGGTGACGCACCTGGACCTTGGGCGCGACGACATCGAGCGAGCCGTCGCCGTGCTGCGCGAGGTGCTCGGCTGAGGTGCTCAGAAGGTCGGCGGCAGTTCCTCGGGCAGTGCGTCGTCCAGGTGCGCCGGCACGGTGAGCGTCGGCACGGTGGCCGCGTCGGTCGCCGGCGCGGGGGCGGCCTGCGGCGCCGCGGCGTGCAGCATCGGCGCCTCGTTGTCGCCGCCGGACAGCAGCGCCAAGCCGGCAACCACGGTCAGCACGACGGTGACCCAGACGATGGTGGCGGCCACGGGCATCGGCAGACGGCCGGACGGGGCGCGCAGGTGGGGCAAGGAATGCATGGTGTTCTCCGCGAGGTCGGGCGCCCGCGCGGGGCGCCGGGGGGCGGACATCGCCCCTTGCCCTCCAATACGAGAACACCCCCCGCCGACCGGACAGGCGCTTTAGGGGGGCGCGGAGCGGCGACAATGCCGGCCGGGCCGGACGCCCCTGCAGGACCGACATGCCGATCACCAACACCGAGGCGCTCACGCGCACCATCGAACACCGCGAGATCTTCCATGACGAGATGCTGGCGCTGATGCGGCGCATCATGGGCGGCGAGATGTCGCCGGTGATGATGGCCGCGCTGCTGGTGGGCCTGCGCGTCAAGAAGGAGACCATCGGCGAGATCACCGCCGCCGCGCAGGTGATGCGCGAGTTCTCGACCAAGGTGGAGGTGGCCGACCGCACGCACCTGGTCGACATCGTCGGCACCGGCGGCGACGGTTCGCACACCTTCAACATCTCAACCTGCAGCATGTTCGTCGCCGCGGCCTGCGGCGCGCGCGTCAGCAAGCACGGCAACCGCGGGGTGTCGAGCAAGTCCGGCAGCGCCGACGTGCTGGAGGCGCTGGGGGTGAGCCTGTCGCTGCCGCCGGCGGCGATCGCGAAATGCATCGCCGACACCGGCATCGGCTTCATGTTCGCGCCCAACCACCACCCGGCGATGAAGAACGTCGCCCCGGTGCGCAAGGAGCTGGGCGTGCGCACGATCTTCAACATCCTCGGGCCGCTCACCAACCCGGCCGACGCGCCCAACATCCTGATGGGCGTGTTCCACCCGGACCTGGTCGGCATCCAGGTGCGCGCGCTGCAGCGCCTGGGCGCCGAACATGCGCTGGTGGTCTACGGCCGCGACGGCATGGACGAGGTGTCGCTCGGCGCCGCCACCATGGTGGGCGAGTACAAGGACGGCGGCATTCAGGAGTACGAGATCCACCCGGAAGACTTCGGCCTGACGATGGCGAGCAACCGCACGCTGAAGGTCGAGACGCCGCAGCAGAGCATGGCGCTGCTGCGCTCGGTGCTCGACAACGAGCCCGGCCCGGCGCGCGACATCGTCATCCTCAACACCGGCGTGGCGCTGTATGCGGCCAACGTGGCCGGCAGCATCGCCGAGGGGGTGGCGCTGGCGCGCGAGGGCATCGCCTCGGGCAAGGCGCTGGCGAAGATGCACCAGTTCGTCGCGCGCACCAAGGAGCTTGCGGCGGCATGAGCCCGGCGCCGAGCCGCCTCAAGCCGGGCGAACGCCCCCTCGGGGGGCAGGGAGTGGAGCGACCGTGGGGGCACTAATGAGCGACATCCTCGAGAAGATCGTCGCGGTCAAGCGCGAGGAGATCGCCGCCGGCCAGGCCCGACGCGACCGCGCCTCGCTGCGCCGCGAGGCCGAATCGCTCGGCGGCGTGCGCGACTTCGTCGGCGCGCTGCGCGCGCAGATCGCCGCCGGCCGCGCCGGCGTGATCGCCGAGGTGAAGAAGGCGAGCCCGAGCAAGGGCGTGCTGCGCGAGCACTTCGTGCCGGCCGAGATCGCCGCCTCGTACGAGCGCGGCGGCGCGGCCTGCCTCAGCGTGCTGACCGACGAACGTTTCTTCCAGGGCGCACCGGCCTACCTGCAGCAGGCGCGGGGCGCCTGCGCGCTGCCGGTGCTGCGCAAGGACTTCATGGTGGACCCGTGGCAGGTGGACGAGGCGCGTGCGATGGGCGCCGACTGCATCCTGCTGATCGCGGCCTGCCTGGACGACGCGGCGATGGCCGACCTGGAGGCCCAGGCCCATGCGCTGGGCATGGCGGTGCTGGTCGAGGTGCACGACGGCGCCGAACTCGAGCGCGCGCTGCGCCTGAAGACGCCGCTGCTGGGCATCAACAACCGCAATCTGCGGACCTTCGAGGTCACGCTCGACACCACGCTGGGCCTGCTGCCGCAGGTGCCGGCGGACCGGCTGCTGGTCACCGAAAGCGGCATCCTGGCGCGTGCCGACGTGCAGCGCATGCGGGCGGCCGGCGTGCACGCCTTCCTGGTCGGCGAGGCCTTCATGCGCGCGGCCGACCCCGGCGCGGCGCTGGCGGACCTGTTCGCGTGACCGCGGACGACCTGGGCGTGGCGTTCGCCTCGCTGCCGCCGGCCTGGCGCGCGGCGCTGCCGGGCTGGACGCCGGGTCGGCAGGCCGATGTGATCCAGCGTGTGCGCGCTGTCTCGGCGCAACGCGAGATCGGCCCGCCGGACCCGTTCCGGGCGCTGCGCTTCGGCGCGCCCGAGGCGGTCAAGGTGGTGGTGTTCGGCCAGGACCCCTACCCGAAGCCCGGGCATGCCGACGGACTGGCCTTCTCGGCAGGGCACGGCAAGCCGGCGTCGCTGCGCCGCATCTTCCAGGTGCTGGCCGAGGACCGCCCGGGGTGGAAGCCGCCGCCTGTGTGGAAGCTCGACGGCTGGGCACGCCAGGGGGTGTTGCTGCTTAATCCGACGCTGACCATCGAGATCGGCCGCATCGGCAGCCATCTGAACTGCGGTTGGCAAGCACTTACAAGCGATATTGTCCGCCTGCTGTGTGAGCGCGACGATGCGCCGGTGTTCATGCTCTGGGGCGACAAGGCGCGCAGCTTCTTCGAGGCGGCCTGCCCGGCCGGGCGCGCGCCGCGGGTGCTGGCCACGCGCCACCCGTCGAACGACTTCCAGCGCCGCTTCATGGCCGAGGGCCGGCATTTCCTGGAGACGTCCGACCGCGTCGATTGGTGGTCCCTCTAGGCGCGGGGCAGCTGTGTTATAGTCGCGGGCTCTGCGTGGAGGGGTGCCCGAGTGGCTAAAGGGGGCAGACTGTAAATCTGTTGGCTTACGCCTACGCTGGTTCGAATCCAGCCTCCTCCACCACCCAGAGTTCGGTCAGCAGAGAGAAGTCAGCGTAGTCAGTCGGTCTCCCGAGCGGGAGTAGTTCAATGGTAGAACCCCAGCCTTCCAAGCTGATGACGCGGGTTCGATTCCCGTCTCCCGCTCCACGTCGCCAGAGGCTTGGGCCTGCGTGCACTCCCAAGCCTGTGTCGACGGTCTCGTCGGTCGGCCCATGTGGCTCAGTGGTAGAGCACTCCCTTGGTAAGGGAGAGGTCGCGCGTTCGATCCGCGCCATGGGCACCAGGTTTTAGTCTTCACTCTCGTCGTCGAGGAGCGAACAAATGTCAAAAGGCAAATTCGAGCGGACCAAGCCGCACGTGAACGTGGGGACGATTGGTCA
>NZ_RCHJ01000005.1 GCF_004011805.1 Piscinibacter defluvii | reverse complement strand
CATGGGTCGCATCGACCGGGTTTCCTCTTCATCGATACTTGGCGCCGGAGAGGACGCCACGCAGGCAACTCTCTTCCGAGCAGCCGACGGGTCACTTGTCCTGCGTTGGCAGTTCCAGTCGTTCCAAGCGACGCTGTTCATCGTCGGCACACACAAGCGGAATGAAAGTGTGTGGCTCAGGTTCGGTTCCCGGCGCCCGTAAGGGCGTGCGTTCGCAATTGGATGCTGAGGCCTAACCCTTCGCTCGAGCGGACCCTCTCCGTGGACCCTCTCCGGCATGCCACCCCGGCCGCCCAGTGCGGTTTACCATGTTGCACCGGGCAGCCGGGGCGTCATGCCTCCGTGGGCCGCTCAGCTCAAACGTTAGGCGGCGCAAACCGGGACCGGTCGGCCATCGGAGTACCATCCGCACATGCAAGTCGTCAAAGGTACTGTCATCGGCGGCAAGGTCATCCTAGATCGCGGCTCGCTCCCGGAGGGAGCTGAGGTCGGGGTCTTCGTCACGAACGAAGAACGCTCCGTTCGGCTTTCACCTGTGCTCCAGCGAGAACTTGAGGCCGCGCTCGACGAAGCGGACAAGGAAGAAGGCATCTCCGCCGAGGAGTTGTTTGCCGAGCTGCGCAAGTACGGCTGATCTTGGCTCTCGTCGTTCGAGTCAAACCTCGCGCACGCCGCGAAATCCACGAAGCTGCAGCTTGGTGGAGTGAGAATCGCCTCTCCGCCCCGGGCGCTGTAGCGCAAGACATCCAGGAAGCACTGGAGCTCTTGGTTGAGTTCCCTGGTATTGGCACGAGGGTAGAGAACGCCCGGTCACCCGAAACCCGGCGCTGGCTTCTCAAGCGCATCGGGTACCACCTCTACTACCGGCCTCGCGGTCAGCATCTCGAGGTTGTGGCCTTCTGGGGTGCCGAGCGAGAGCGCGGCCCCAGCGTGTAGACGCAGCGCCGCCTAACCCTTCGCTCGAGTGGACCGCCACCGGCAAGCCGCTTGGCCCGCGCGCCAGCCAGTGTCATCATCCGTCGCGCGGGCCAAGCGCCTTCCCGGCGTCGGCCCCCTCAGCTCAAACGTTAGGCCGCACGACCATGGGCCCTGCCCTCTCACACTTCTCTGAGCGTCACGCCAAAGAGTTCGCAGAAGCCGCTCGTCGCAGCAAGTCGCTTCACGGCCGATGGGTCAGTCCACCTACCGAAACGTCGGCCGCTGCAGACCTTGCCAGTCGGCGCCAGGGCCCCACGGACTATGGATTCCTCATTCGCGACTACGAGAGCACTCGAATCGCAGGCTACATCGAGATAACGAACATCGTTCGCGGCCCACTTCAAAGCGGCTATCTCGGCTACTACATGTTCAGGAAGGTCTGAACTACTACCACCGCAGAGTAATTCAGCGAGCCTGGACGCGCAATTGGCTCGCGTGAACGACGAGGGGCGGCGCACAGGCGTAGCGGATGGGCCCGCTCAGCCTGTTTCGCGCCCCGCGGCAGGCGCGGGGCCGGCTTTCAGGCGAGGCTACGCCTGACCATGAACAGGTTGGCCAGCGCCGAGACGACGAACAACCGGTTGGCGTTCTTGGCCAGGCGCCATTCCGGCTCCGGCCCCTCAGCTCAAACGCTAGATGGCCCAACTCCCACACGGATCGCCCGAGCCATGTCAGACGAACCCTTGTTTGAATCGTTTTCCGGTCCCGCACTGGACTCCCGCCTGAGCTGGTTCTGCGAACCCGCGCGCTGGCAGCTTGATGCAACCGATCCGTGCCTTCGAGTTCACACGGATGCAGGCACGGACTTCTGGCAGCGCACCCACTACGGCTTCGAGGCCGACAACGGGCACTTCCTGCATCTGAGCGCGGCCTCCGACTTCGTTCTCACGACAAAGGTCTCCTTCCGCCCAGTTCACCAATACGATCAAGCCGGTCTCATGGTGCGCCTGTCGCCCGCTTGTTGGCTCAAGACATCTGTTGAGTTCGAGCCAGAAGGCTTCAACCGCCTGGGCGCCGTGGTGACCAACAACCAATACTCCGACTGGTCCACCCAGCCCCTCGCTAAGGACGTCAACACCGTCTGGTTCCGGGTTCGCGCCGAAGGCTGTGACTTCCTCGTCGAGAGTTCCTTAGACGGCCTGCACTGGGAACAAGTCCGCATGGCGCGCCTACTTGAGCGTGAGGCGGCATCCTCCGTCGCATGCGGCTTGTACGCGTGCAGCCCCAAGTCGGCCGGGTACGAGGCGGCGTTTTCGTTCCTGAAGTTCCAACCAGGTCGGTCTGCCTAGGCAGCACCTGAAGCTCGCTATGCGCGAGGGCCATCTAACCCTTCGCTCGAGCGGACCTCCACCGGCAAGGCACTTAGCCCGCGCAGCGGCCAGTGTCATCATCCGCTGCGCGGGCCAAGCGCCTTGCCGTTGGCGTCCGCTCAGCTCAAACGTCAGGCAGCACGAGGGCCAAGACCGTATCGCAAAGGTCCAAAGCGCACATTCGGAGGGAACGCGTGCTTCTCAAGAGCAAGATCCTCTTGTCGCTCGGGTCGGTACATGTGATCGCCGGAGTTCTAGCCGGACTGCTCAAGCAACCATCGCGAGTGCAAGGCTTGGTCGAGTATGGTCTGAGCCTCGCGTTGATCGTTGCCATCTACGTCTGGTGCAGGAGCGACCAGCAGTCGCGTAGGCCACCGCTCCCGGGTCGCTGGGCTCTGTGGTCAGCACTGCTCTCGCCGGTCGTGTTGCCGGTTTACCTATTCAAGACTCGCCCACCGCGTCAAGCCTTCAAGACAATCGCAAAGGCCTTTGGTGCTTACGTCGGGCTAGCAGTAGTCTTCGTGCTCACAGCTACGCTAGTCTCGCTCGCGAGTGCTGCCTAACCCTTCGCTCGAGGCGACCCTCCACGGCTTGGCACTTGGGCCGCGAACCCGTGGTGCATATCATCGGGCTCGCGGCCCAAGCGCCAACCCGTGGCGGTCGCCTCAGCTCAAACGTTAGGCAGTCAACAACCCTCGTGAGTCTTCGCGCCGCTTCACTGTGGCTTACCGCGCTCTTGTGCTCCTGCAGCGAAGCCCTGCCTCATCCTCCACACACCTCCGCTGAGTATGGCCTGGCCGGAGTCTGGTGCAACTCCAACGACGGAGGCGCGAGTTGCTAGGCCTACGACGAGTTTCGCACCGACGGTACGTCGAGGCTTGCGGAAGAACGGAAGACGATCCACGCCCCTTCCACGGCGAAGGAACCTACACCTTCCTCGGCTCACGCATGTGCTACGTCGTCACGCGCTCAACCGCGAACTTCTGGCTACGCCCAGGCTCCCGCTACTGCACGGAGATCGCGAGCATCAATGACTCAGCGCACCGCTACCGCGACATTGACTCGGGCGCCGAATTCGAGCTTCGCCGTGTTCCTCCTTCGGCTAAGCGCTGTGCCACGGGGCGTGTGCCGCCCAACCCTTCGCTCGAGGCAACCCTCCACGGCTTGGCACTTGGGCCGCGGGGCGCTCGCTGGCATCATGCGCGTCGCGGCCCAAGCGCCTTGCCGGCGTCGACCCGCCCAGTTCAAGTGCCAGGCGTCACCCATCACAACCGTTGAGCACTCACCGCCGCATGGAGACGGAGATGTCGACCAAGCCCTTCGTGAACCTCGATGACGTGGCGTTCGATGACGTTGAGGCAAACGGGTACTACACGTCGCGGCGGGCCTGCTTCAGCACCTCCATCGGAGCGCGGCAGCTTGGCTACAACCTGACGGAGTTGCCTCCCGGCAAGGCCCAATGTCCGTTCCACTCCCACCGGGCAGAAGAGGAGATGTTTCTCATCCTCGAGGGAGAGGGAGAGCTCCGCTTCGGCACCGAACGTTTCCCGATACGCAAGCACGACGTCATCGCCTGCCCAACCGGCGGCGCAGAGGTGGCGCACCAGATCATCAACACGGGCACCTCGCCCATGCGGTACCTCTCCCTGTCCACCGCTGCCGACGTCGAGGTGTGCGAGTACCCGGACTCGGGCAAGATCGGGGTGTTCGCGAGCTCGCCCGGTGCCCCCCGCCTGCGTGAGCTGCACCGCTCGGCATCTGCAGTGGACTACTACGACGGCGAGAGCACACAGCCCCCGGGCCGTGACGCCTGACCCTACGCTCGAGCGGGGTCCTCCACCGGCATGGCGCCCGTCCCCTCGGCCCGAACCTCAAGCGGCTCGGCCCACGGACTGCCGCGGGCCCTTGTTGAAGGCACCACCATGAAGACACAAGAGCGGAACCGATTGCTCGAGTCGCTGCGGAGCCGATTCGACGGGAACATGCAGCGCCATCGCGGGCTGTCCTGGGCAAACGTCCTGAGCCGTCTCGACGCGAATCCCGGTGCATTGACGGCACTCGCCGCGATGGAGGCCACCGGGGGCGAGCCGGACGTCATCGCCCAGGACATGGAGACCGGCCAGGTCGTCTTCTGTGATTGCTCCCCCGAGAGTCCGGTTGCGCGCAGGAGCCTCTGCTACGACCAGGCGGCGCTGGACGCGCGCAAGGAGAACAGGCCCGGTGGCAGCGCCATGCAGGCGGCCGCGGCAATGGGTGTCGAACTCCTCACCGAAGAGCAGTACCGCGCACTGCAAGAACTCGGGGAGTTCGACACGAAGACGTCCAGCTGGATCGCCACGCCCGAGCAGGTTCGCTCTCTCGGCGGCGCGCTGTTCTGCGATCGTCGCTACGGCCGGGTGTTCACCTATCACAACGGGGCACAGTCGTACTACGCCGCGCGAGGCTTCCGCGGCCTGCTCCGGGTATGAGCCGGCCAGCCTGCTCGACCGGCCCGGCACCGTCGCGAGTGCCACCCAATGCTGCGCTCGAGGCATCCCACCGCGGCTCGGCGACTGGGCCGCGAACCCGTGTGGCGGGTCGTCGGTCACGCGGCTCGACCGCCCACCCGCAGCGGCCCGCTCAGCCCGAACCTTGGGGCGCTCGAAGCGCCCATCAACGCGTCACAGCGAGGAACACATCATGAGCATCGAGCTCATCAGCCAGGCGCTCAGCAAGGTCTCCCGACACTTCATCGAGCATCCGGAAGACGCCCGTTCGCAGGACAAGCCGGCTACCGCCGTTCTCGAGTCAGGCCTCCGCTGCCGGGCCGCAGGACCGAACGGAGCGACGCTGGTCAGTGACATGCCCGCTGCCATCGGCGGAGCCGGAAGCGCCCCTTCGCCAGGCTGGTTGCTTCGTGCCGCGCTCGCGAACTGTGACGCAACGCTCATCGCCATGCGCGCAGCCCAACTGGGCATCGTGATCAATCGCCTGGAGGTCACGGTCGGGAGCGAATCCGACGACCGAGGCCTTCTCGGCGTCTCGGGCTCGGTGCCACCCGGGCCATTGAGCGTCAGCGTCAGCGTCCGCATCTCGGCGGCGGGGGCGTCGGCCGAGCAGGCTCATGAGCTGGTCCGCTGGGCCGAGAAGCACTCTCCGGTCGCCGATGCCCTGCGTCGGGCGGTGCCGGTCACCACCGAAGTCATTGTCGAGTAGCGGCTTGGTCCGCAAGAAGCGCCCCGATACCTGCATGCGATACGTTCTTCCGCTGGCCCTCGTCTCCTGTCTCGCAGGACCTGCAGCCGCTGCCGACCCGCCCCCGGGCGTTGCTGACGCCCCCGGCTGGTGTCCGCCTGTCGGCCCCGATCTCAAGCCGCATCTGCCAACGCATCTGGCGGAGGGTCAGTACCCGTCCTTCAAGCCGGGCTGGGCCCTCATTGCCATGCGGGTGCACCCCGGTGCCGTGCCGGTCACCGATGTTCGCGTGCTGAGCGAAGCGGGTAGCGACGCTCTTGCACGCGCCTGGTTGCCACTGGTCAGGCAATGGGTCGGATGCGCCACCAACCAGCGCGAGACAAACTACCGAGTGAGGTTCACGTTCGGCATCGAGGGCATCCCCACGTTCCCGTCGAAGGAGGGGTTCAGCATACGTGCCTTCAGGTCGCCTCAGGGTGAGCCGAAGCTGCCGGCGGGCGACTGGGGTGTCGGCGTCTGCCCCATCCGGGCCACACTCCTGCTCAGGCAGCCCGGTGAACCGAACGTCGTCACCGAGATGGAGAGTGCCGCACAGCCGGGGGTCCAGGCCTGGCTCGAGTCGCTCGTTCCCGACCTTGACTACATGCGTCCCAGCCCCGACGGCAACCGCGTCGAGTTCGAATGCCGGGCCAGTGACGGACGAGTGACGTTCTACAGCCGGTAGCTTGCGCGGGCGCCTGCTGCGCTAACGGGGCCGGCGCAGCATCGTGTCGATCCCGGCGCGGCTGGCTCGTCGTGCAGGTACATCCACCTCGTACCGAAAGGCACCTCACCATGACCACGGGCACCGTCCGACTGCATCGCGTCCTCAAGTGCACGCCCGAGCGCGTCTACCGCGCCTTCCTCGAGCCCGACGCCCTGGCCAAGTGGCTCCCGCCCTATGGCTTCACCTGCACGGTCCACCAGCTGGAGCCGCGCGTCGGCGGCAGCCACCGGATGTCCTTCCGGAACTTCACCACCGGCCATGGCCACTCGTTCGGCGGCGAGTACCTCGAACTGGTCCCCTTCGAGAAGCTGCGCTACAGCGATCGCTTCGACGATCCCAACCTGCCCGGCGAGATCACGGTCACGGTGTCACTTCGGCAGGTGCTGTGCGGCACGGAGCTGACCATCCTGCAGGAGGGCCTGCCCGAGCTCATCCCGGTCGAGATGTGCTACCTCGGCTGGCAAGAGTCGCTCGAGCAACTGGCCAAGCTGGTCGAGCCCGACATCCGCGAGTAGGCGGTCAGCACGGGAGCATCCGCCCGACGCGCCTGCGCCGCTCGGGCACCGCGTGCCTTCCCGGCGCCGCTGCGGGATGATCGCCTCCCGTGGCCGCGCCGCCACGCACCCCACGCTGCCCATGCCACTGATCTTCGTCTACGGCTCCCTGAAACAAGGCTTCGCCAACCAGCATGTCAACACCGGTCGGCGAGTCGCCGGCCGCTACCGCACGCGCGAGCGGCACCCCCTCGTGCTGCTGGGCGATGGCGAGGTGCCCTGCATCCTGGCCACCCCCGGCAGCGGCAGCCAGGTCATTGGCGAACTCTACGAGGTGGATGAGGACGGCATGGCCCGCATGGACCGGCTGGAGCGGCTCGGCGAACCCGACGGCTACGAGCGGGTGGAACTGTCCATCGAGCGGTTCGATGCCGCGCCGGTGCACACGCTGACGGCCTGGGTCTACGTGAAGCAGGAACAGGCGTTGCCGGCGTCGCTGCGGCGCGTGGTGCTGGCCGACGAGTACCGGCCCGAGCACGCCGGCCGCTTCCGCTGGCGCGGCAAAGCCTGATCCTGCGCAGGATCGCGCGGCCGAAGCGGCGTCGTGCGTGGCTGTCTTGGGCCACCGGGCGCTCTCGGTGTCATCATTCGCACCGCAGCCCGCCGGCCGTCCGGCCGCGGCCCCTGCCCATCCGTCGGAACCCACGATGAACCCTCTGCTCGCAGCCCATCGGCACACCTGGGACAACCGGACCGAGATCGAGGCCAGCACGCTGTGCGGCTGCTGCTCGTGCATGGAGGTCTTCCCGGCGCAGGAGATCGTCGCCTGGTCCGGCCTGGACACGAGCAGCTTCGACAACCTGGACACGGCCAGCGGCGCGACCGCGCTGTGCCCACGCTGCGGCAGCGAGTCACTCATCGGCGACAAGGCGGGCTTCAGCCTCACGCCCGAGTTCCTGGGCAGGATGAACCAGGCCTGGTTCCAGAAGACCATCATCCGCAAGCCGGTGGCGAAGAAGCCGTGAGCCGCGTGCGCCTGCACCTGCTGGCGGCCCGTGGCCTGGCCGCCCTCGGCAGCGCTGCCGCCGGCCTCGCGCTGGCACAGGGCGCCAGCACCTGCTACGTGCGGGCACCTTCCGACGCAGCCTCGGCATCGGCCGCATCCCTGCCCACGCCCGACCATGTCGGGATCCGGCGCAAGTCGGACAAGCTGTTCGAGCTGGATATCTCCGTGGCCGGTCCGGCGCAGGCCAGCTGCTCCGTGGCCGGCATCGCCAAGCTGCAGGGCGAACCCGGCGCCGAGGTACTGGGCCTGGTGGTGCGCCCGGACCCGACGCGCAAGTCGGGCCGCACCGGCACGCTGTGCCAGGTGTTCGTGCGCCTGTCGCCGGCCGGCGTCGAACTCGCGACCACCCCCTCCGCCTGCCAGGCCCAGTCGCTGTGCGAGGGCAAGGTCGAGCTCAACGGGCAGCGCTTCGAACATGCGACGCGGATGCCGCCGGGCAGCAAGGGCCCCTGCTTCGAGAAGCGCGCGCCCTAGGCCCCGCGCCCGCCCATGCCAGACCTTCTGTACGACGCCTCCGTTGCCGTGTTCCAGCGCTACCTCGTGCAGCTGGGCGGCCTGCTCGACGCCGCGCAGCGGTTCGCGCAGGACCGGGGCCG
This sequence comes from Piscinibacter defluvii, assembly GCF_004011805.1. Taxonomy (GTDB): domain Bacteria; phylum Pseudomonadota; class Gammaproteobacteria; order Burkholderiales; family Burkholderiaceae_C; genus Piscinibacter; species Piscinibacter defluvii. The sequence goes on along the minus strand of NZ_RCHJ01000005.1, from coordinate 450,292 downwards.
GCCGCTCGACGAGCTGCTCGCGGCGCGCCTCGCGCCGGACATGCTCGCGCTGGAATCGCAGGTCGCGATCGCCGCGCACTTCACGCTGCGCGTCGCCTTTCCGCTCGCCGGCGCGCCCGTGCCGCCGTTCGGCGAATCCGCTCCCGGCGTGGCGGGCCTGCGTGCGCGGCTCGAGCGAACCCGGGCGCTGCTGGCGTCGCTGTCGCCGGAGCAGTTTGCCGACGCCGAATCGCGTGTGCTCGAGAGCCAGGCCGGCGACGCCCGGGTGCGGCTGCCGGCGCGGGCGTTCCTGTTCCAGTACGCCATGCCGAACTTCTTCTTCCACCTCGGCATGGCGTACGCCATCCTGCGCAGCCAGGGCGTGCCGCTGGGCAAGGCGCATTTCGACGGCTTTCACGCCTACCCGCCGCCAGCATGACGCACCTCGAGACGCCCGGGCCGCGTCACAACCGTATCGGGACGTGTCGGGCGCAGGAACCAAAATCGACGCCTCCGATCGATTCCAGCACCATGAAGACGCATCGACCGCCCTGCCTCCTGCTCGCCGCGCTGCTGTGGGCGCCTGCCGCGTTTGCCCAGGCTGCCGCGCCGGCGTCGGGTGTCGTCCAGCGGGCCGAGCAGGCCGTCTCGCGGGGGGCCCAGGCGGCGGCGCGTGGCGTCGAAACCGGTGCCCATGCGGCCGCGCGGGCGATCCAGCACGGTGCGAGCGTGGCCGCGAGCGGCGTGGAGCGCGGCGTGAAGACCGCCGCGGGCGTGGCCAGCAGCGTGGTCGGCAAGGTGACGGGCAGCACCGCGCCCGCGCCCAAGCCCGCGCCCAAGCCCTGAGCCGCACCGGCCGGGCCCGCTGCGACGCGCCCCCGTCCATCGGCCGCACACCGTGCACGCACTCGAGACGAAGATCCCGGCCCCGTTCGTGGCCCTGGCGGCCGGCGCGGCGATGAAGCTCTACAGCCGCGGCGCCGACGTGAGCATCGACCCGAGCCTGTTGCGCATGCACCTGGGTGTCGGGCTGTCGCAGCTCAGCGCGGTGATCGTGATCGCCGCGGTCGGCGGGATGTGGTGGGCGCGCACGACGATCAACCCGCTCGACCCCTCGCGCGCCTCGCACCTCGTCACCGGCGGCATGTTCCGCTGGTCGCGCAACCCGATGTACCTGAGCCTGCTGCTGCTGCTGGTGGCGTATGCGATCCGGCTCGACTCCTGGCTGGTGTGGCTCGGCCCGGTGCTGTTCCTCGCCTACGTCACGCGCTTCCAGATCCTGCCCGAGGAACGGGTGCTGGCAGCCAAGTTCGGCAGCGCCTACCTCGACTACCTGAAACGCACCCGGCGCTGGCTCTGACGCCGTGCCGGCGCCGCGGGTCGCTAGACTTCGAGCCATCATGTTCCGAGGCGCCCTCTTCACCGCCCTGCTCGCCCTCGCCGGCGCGGCCAGCCACGCCGGCAGCAACTGCGACACCCTGCGTGAGCAGATCGACGCCAAGGTGCGCGCGTCCGGCGTCTCCAATTTCACGCTGCAGGTGGTGGACGCACAGGCCAAGGTGGCCGGCAAGGTGGTCGGCAGCTGCGAGCTCGGCACGCGCAAGATCGTCTACAGCCAGGGTCCGGCCGCGGCAGCGTCGACGGCCCGGCCCAGGGACGGGAAGATCCTCACCGAGTGCCGCGACGGCAGCGTGACCTACGGCGACTGCAAGCCCTGAGTCGGCGGGTGCCGCGCCGCGCACTGCCGGCAGAATGGGCGCTCCCCGGCCTCCATCCACCCCGAATGACCTTGTTGCGAACCCTCGCCGTGCTGGCGCCGCTGGCCGGCGCCGCCGCCTGCACCACCGCCCCGCCCGCCCCCCAGCCCTCGACCGACGCGCGCCTGACCCAGGCCGCCGTCACGCCGCTCGGTGACCTGAACCTCGTCAAGGCCGCGATCCCGCCGCCGCTCGAGGCCGCGCTCAAGGCGCCCTACGCGGTGCCGGCGGACAGCTCGTGCGCCGCGCTGACGGCCGACGTGCAGGCGCTCGACGCCGTGCTCGGCGCCGACCTGGACACGCCGGCGACGGCGGCCAACCCGAGCCTGATCGAGCGCGGCAGCGGTGCCGCCGGCGATGCGGTGGTCGGCGCGGTGCGCAACACGACCGAGGGCGTGATCCCGTTCCGCGGCTGGGTGCGCAAGCTCACCGGCGCCGAGCGCTACGCCCGCGAGGTGGCGGCCGCCATCGCCGCGGGCACCATCCGCCGCGCCTACCTCAAGGGCCTCGGCCAGGCGGCCGGCTGCGCCGCACCCGCCGCGCCGGCGGCGCCCAAGCGCTAGGCCCGCAGCATGCAGATCCGCCTGGAGGCCCCGGACCAGCCCGAGGTGCTCGCGCTGATCGAGGAACTCGACGCCTACCAGAAGCCGCTCTACCCGGCCGAGAGCCACCACGGCATCGACATCGCGGCGCTCTCCCGGCCCGGGGTGCTGTTCGCGGTGGCGCGTGACGACGGCGGCCGCGCGGTCGGCTGCGGCGCGATCGTGCTCGAGGCCGAGCGCGGCGAACTCAAGCGCATGTACACCCGGCCCGGCCAGCGCGGCCAGGGGGTGGCGAGCGCGCTGCTGCAGCGGCTCGAGGCCGAGGCGCTGGCGCGCGGCTGCCGGCAGTTCCTGCTCGAGACCGGCTACCTGCAGGCCGCGGCGATCGCGCTCTACGAGCGCTTCGGCTATCGGCGCTGCGGCCCGTTCGGCGACTACGTCGACGATCCGAACAGCGTGTTCATGCACAAGCCCGCCGCGCCGGCGGCAGGCTGAGCGCGGCCTATCATGCGTGGCCCGGCCGGATCGCCGGGCCCACCGCGAATCTCCATGCCATGGCCAGAACCGCCGTCGTCTCCGCCGTGATCGCCGCGGCGCTCACCGCCGCAGCCTTCGTGCTGAACCCGTCGCCCGAACGCCACCGCGAACGGATCAAGGAGGCCGTGGCGGAGCGCAGCCCGCTGGCCGGCGCGCTCGGGCTGGGCGCGCTGACGGCCTTCACGTCGACCTACCATCCGCTGGGGGTGGCCTCCTACACCACGGTGAACGGGCGCACGGTGTCGGTCGGCGCGTTCGGCGTGGTGCTGGTGCTGCAGCCCGAATCGGACAAGTAGCCGCATGCGGCACGGCGCCTGGCTGGCCCTCGGAGCGGCGTGCACGGTGCTGCTGCTGGTGGTTTCCGGCTGGTCGCCGTACGACCGCGCCACCTGGCTGATGGAGGTGCTGCCGGTGATGATCGTGCTGCCGGTGCTCGCGCTGAGCCGGCGCCGCTTCCCGCTGACGCCGCTGCTGTACGGCCTCATCTTCGTGCACGCGCTGGTGCTGATGATGGGCGGAGCCTACACCTACGCGCGCGTGCCGCTGGGCTTCGAGCTGCAGGAGCTGCTGCACCTGGCACGCAACCCCTACGACAAGATCGGCCACTTCTTCCAGGGCTTCGTGCCGGCACTGGCAGCGCGCGAGATCCTGGTCCGCGGCGAGCATGTGCGCGGAGCGCGCATGCTCGGCTTCCTGGTCGTCTGCGTCGTGCTGGCGATCAGCGCGAGCTACGAGCTGATCGAGTGGGCGGCCGCGCTCGCGCTCGGCCAGGGCGCCGACGAATTCCTCGGCACGCAGGGCGATCCGTGGGACACGCAGTCGGACATGTTCCTGGCCCTGATCGGCGCCTGCACCGCGCTGCTCGCGCTGGGGCGGATCCACGATCGCCAGCTGGCGCGGCTGCGCGCCGCCGGCAACTGAGCCCGACGGCCCTGCGGCAGCCATGACCGGCACCCTGATCCGCCGCCTCACCCCGGAAGACGCCGCGCTGCACCGCGCGCTGATGCTCGAGGCCTATGCAGACTGCCCGGAGGCCTTCACCTCCTCGCTGGCCGAACGCGAGGGCCTGCCGCTGTCCTGGTGGGCCGCACGCATGCCCGACGTGCCGGACCCGCCCGAGCTGGTCTGCGGCGCCTTCGCCGGCCCGGCGCTGCTCGGCGCCGCGGGGCTGAGCTTCGAGCAGCGCGAGCGCACGCGGCACAAGGCCACGCTGTTCGGCCTGTACGTGCGCGCGCCAGCGCGCGGCCAGGGCCTCGGCCGGCGCCTGGTGGAGCGCCTGCTGCACGAGGCGCGCAGCCTGGGCCGCATCGAACTGGTTCAGCTCACGGTCAGCGCCACCAACCCGGACGCGCTGGCGCTGTACGGCCGCTGCGGCTTCGTGCCCTTCGGCACCGAGCCGATGGCCGTGCGGCTGGGCGACGGCTACATCGACAAAGTGCACCTGTGGCGGCGTGTCGGCTGACAGACTCGGAGTGAGCATGGACGACACCGAACACCAGCTCCTGCGTTCACTGCTGCAGCAGCAGAGCGTGGCGGCGCTGGCCACGCTGCACCAGGGCGAGCCGGCGGTCTCGATGGTGCCCTTCGCGCAGCTGCCCGGAGGCGGCGGGTTCGTGATCCACGTGAGCCGGCTGGCCACCCACACCGGCGACATGCTGGCGCATCCCGGCGTGGCCCTGCTGGTGACGGCCGCGCCGGACGCGGCACCGACGCCGCTGGCCCTGCCGCGCGCCAGCATCCAGGGCCGCGCGCGCCCCTGCGCTCCCGAGTCGGACGAACACGCGCTCGCCCGCGCGGCCTACCTGGCCAAGCTGCCGGACGCGCTGGAGCTGTTCTCGTTCGGCGACTTCTCGCTGTTCGTCATCGAGCCCGAGTCGCTGCGATTCGTGGCCGGCTTCGGGCGGGCGATGTCGTTCACCGGCGAGCGCCTGCGCGCGGCGCTGGCGCCGGAGTCGCTGCCCTAGGAAGGCAGCCTGGCCGCCACGCACTGGATGGCCGACAGGGCACCGCCCTGCTGGACGGTCTGGCAGGCGACGGCCTGGCGCGACGAGGGTTCGTGGAACCAGACCGTGCTGGTCGAACCGCTGGCGGAGGTGCCGATCGGCACGAAGCTGGGCGTGGCCTGCACCTGCGAGCGCGCCGACGTCGCGAGCGCGAACACGAGCAGGGCCGCGATGGCGGCAGCGGCGGCGAGGGCGGTATGGCGTGCGCTCATGTCGGTCTCCGGTGGGGCGATGCGGCGCAGCTTACGGCCGCCGGCCGCGGCTGCGCCACAATGGCCCGAACCCGGACCCCAGGAGATTGCCATGCCCACCACGCTCGCCAACAGCGACGACAAGTCCACCAAGTCCGACAAGGCCGACCGGCTCGAGGAGCAGCTGGCCTTCAAGTCACGCTACGTGCTCGTCTTCGGCGAGATCACCGACACGCTGGCGCAAGCCACCTGCCGCCGACTGCTGGCGCTGGCGGCCGACTCGGACGCACCGATCACGATGCTCATCTCGTCGCCCGGCGGCCATGTGGAATCCGGCGACGCCATCCACGACATGATCCGCTTCGTGCGCGCGCCGGTCACGACGGTCGGCTCGGGCTGGGTGGCCAGCGCCGGGGCGCACATCTTCCTCGCGCCGCCGAAGGAGCGCCGGCTGTGCCTGCCCAACACCCGCTTCATGATCCACCAGCCGGCCGGCGGGGCGGGCGGGCAGGCCACCGACATCGCCATCCAGGCCAAGGAGATCCTGCGCACGCGCGAGCGCATCGCGCGCGTGGTGTCGGCGCAGACCGGCAAGCCCTACGACACGGTGGTGTCGGACATGGAGCGCGATTTCTGGATGAGCGCCGAGGAGGCCATCGCCTACGGCATCGTGTCGCGCATCATCGAGCGCCAGGCCGACTTGGCCTGAGCGCCCGGCGGCCGCCTCAGCGGCGCGGCGCGCGGCGGCGCGGCGGAACGGCCGCGTCGGTCGGCCAGCCGCAGCTTTCCACCAGCAGGGTGCGCACCGGCGGCCGGGCCGGTACCACGCGCGGCGCGTGGTCGGCAGCGGGCGCGGCGGCGGCGCGCAGACGACGATCGTTGGAGGGGGTTCGGCCGGCGGTGGCGTTCAAGGTTCTGGTCATGGGGCGTCGAAGGCGGCGGATTCTACGTGCCGGGGGCAGCCCCCCTTCACGCCACGCACGCGGACGAGTAGACTACATCCTGTTACAAGGCGGCCGGGCACGGACCCGGCCGTCGCCACAGGAAGGAGACCGTGATGTCAGACACCTCGCCCCGCCCGCTGTACCGCGAGTCCACCATCGCCGACGAGCCCATCCTGGGCCCGGTGCTGTTCCTGCCCGACGGCAGCATCCGCAAGCTGTCCTGGTTCGAGCGCCTGCTGGTGGCGCTGCGCCTGACCGACGCCAAGTCGCTCGAGGCGCGCCACTTCCGCCCCGCCACGTCCTGAACGCACCGCGCGCCGCAGCGCGCAGGGGTTTGCGGTAGATTGCCGGCTTCCCGAGTGAACGGGCGGCCGGCGAGGTCGCCTTGCGACCATGGACCAGCAGACCCTGCGCATCGTGCCCACCTTCACCCCCGACGACCAGGCCTGGCTGCGGCGCGCCTCGATCACGGTGCCCAAGTACTGGGCCGGGCACAGCGTGGCACCGCAGACCGGCGACGCCCTGCGCCTGGGCGGCCGGCAGTTCATCGTGCAAGGCCGCGTGTGGGAGCACGACGGCATGGCACCGCTGCTGCGCCTGTTCCTCAGCAGCGGGCACGCCGAGAGCGACACGGTGTTCGGTTGACCAAGTCCATGCATCCGCTGCTGCTCAACCTCACCTGGCACACGCTGGCCGGCCCGCACGAGCGCTTCTCGACCGGCGGCGCGCAGGCGCGGCGCTACGCGAGCGGCTTCTCGCCCATCGTCGGCTTCGCCGACCCGCTGCAACCCGATCTCGACGCGCTGCGGCCGCACTGTGCCGAGGGCGAGCACTTCTACTGCGACGGCTGGTCCGGCGCGGCCCCGCCGGGCTGGCGCGTGGACGTCGAATCGACCATGTTCAAGATGGTCTGGGAGGGAGACACCCCCGCACAGGACCCGGCGCCGGACGCGGTGCCGCTGACCGCGGCGCACGCGAGCGCCGCGCTGGCGCTGGCGGAGCTGACCCGGCCCGGCCCGTTCGGCCCGCGCACCATCGAGTTGGGCGACTACTTCGGCCTGTTCGACGGCGATCGCCTGGTCGCGATGGCCGGCGAGCGCATGCATGCCGGCGAGCTGCGCGAGATCAGCGGCGTCTGCACGCACCCGGACAGCCAGGGTCGCGGCCTGGCGCGGCGCCTGATGCTCAAGCTGGTGCGGCGCCAGCTGGCGCGCGGCGAGCAGCCGATGCTGCACGTGATGCGCGACAACGTCGGCGCCCGCGCGTTGTACGAGCGCATGGGCTTCCGGCCGGTGCACGAGTCGGTGGTGCGGGTGGTGAGCCCATGCTGAAGCGCCTTGTCTTCGCTGCCCTGCTCGCCGCAGGCAGCGGCGTCCAGGCGGGCGCCTTCGACGCCGCACCGCTGGCCCGCTTCGACGCCGGCTTCGAACGTTGCGAGCAGCTCCAGCCGCCGCTGCGCGGCCAGCGCGATGCGGCCTGGCTGGCGCTGTGGCGCACGCGGGACGACGAGGCCAGCCGCGCGCGCCTGGCCAAGCTGCGCCAGGGCGAGGCCTACCGGCGCGAGCAGCGGCGCTTCGCGAAGTCGCGCAGCGCCCCGGGGGCGGCGCCGGCGTCGAGCCCGGTCGCGCACCAGTGCCAGGCCCTGCTGGCCGAGAAGCAGAAGGCCGAGGCACGCCAGGCCGCCGCCGCGGCGCGAGGGGCCTCGCGACCGTGATCAGGGGCCGGCGTGGCGCGCGACGAAGCGCCGGTCGATCGCATCCTTCCAGCGCCAGACCCAGGCGCCCTCGGCCGCGAACGGGCCCCAGCTCGCCACCGCGCGCCGCGTGCCGCAGGACAGCAGGTTGAGCGCATGTCGCTGCGGCACGTAGGGCTGCAGCGGCGCACCGGCCAGCGCTGCGCGCAGGTTGTGCGCCAGCGGTGCGCCGGCCCGCAGCGCGTAGACGCCGCTGCGCGGCCGCGGCTGGTCGATGCACGAGGCCACGTCGCCGGCGGCGAACACCTCCGGGTGCGACAGGCTCTGCAGCGTCGCGCCGGTGGCGACGAAACCCTGCGCGTCCAGCGCGAGCCCGCTGCCGCGCAGCCAGGGCGGCGCGGCCACGCCGAGCGCGAGCAGCACTTGGTCGGCCTCGAGCAGGCGGCCGTCGTCCAGCCGCACGCCACCCGCCTCGATCGCCGCGCCGCGCCGTTCGTGCAGTGCCACGCCCAGGCGCGCCGCGGCACGCCGCATGTGCCCGCGGACGCCCGGCGGATGGCTCGCCAGCAGGCCGCCCGCGCCGCACACCAGCGCCACCGCCGTGCGGCCACGCCAGCGCCAGGCGGCCGCCAACGCCAGTTCCGCACCGGCCGCGCCGCCGCCGACCACCACCAGCCGCCGCGGCGGCCCGGCCGCCTGCCAGCGGGCGACGAAGGCCTCGATCGGCCGCAGCGCCAGGCCCCGCGCGGCCGCGCCGGGCAGGCCGTCGAGGTCGGGCACGCCGCCGGTGTCGAGGCTGAGCAGGTCGTACTCGAGCACCCGGCCGTCGTCGAGCCGGACGCGGCGCGCCGCCGCGTCCAGGCCCACCGCCTGCGCCTCGTGCAGCGTCGCCCCGGCGCGCCGCGCCGGCGCCGCCAGCGGCACGGTGCACTCCTCCTGCGCGTAATGACCGGCCACCCAGCCGGGCAGCATGCCGGAGTACCAGAGCCGTGCGTGCGGCGTCACCAGCCGCAGTTCGGCACCGTCGGGCGGCCGGGCGGCAAAGGCGTTCAGCACCTGCAGGTGCGCGTGGCCGCCGCCGAGCAGCAGCAGGCGCTTCATCGCGCCAGCACCAGGTCGGCCACATGCGCGAGGCTGCGGCCGCGGGTGTTGTCCGCGTCGGCGCCGAGCGCAATGGCAAGGACCGCCGGCACCTCGGTGCTCTCGTCGCCGAACAGCTGCCGGAAGTCGGCCGCGATGTCGCGCCGCTCGTCGCGCCAGCCCGGCTCGGCGCCGCTGCGCAGCACCAGGTAACGCAGGCGGCGCGTGTAGGCATTGGGCAGCACGCTGCCGGCCGGCAGCAGCGCATCCCACACGTAGCAGACGGTGGCCGCCGGCAGCGCCTCGGCGCTGCGCGCACGCGCCAGGCGCAGCAGCTGGCGCTCGACGAAGGGCACGCGCGCCAGCGGCAGGTCGAACAGCACGCAGACCTTGACCGCGTTGTCGTCGCCGTCGCGCCGCCGCAGGTCGGCCCCCGCTGCGAACGAGTCGACGCGCCAGGACCAGCTCAGCTGCAGGGCCTCGGCCGGCCGCTGCAGCGGGTGCACCAGGTTGCCGTAGGAGGATTCGGCCTCGATGCGCAGCGCGCGCCGCCCGTCGACGCCGGCCATGCCGTAGCGTGTGGCCGGCTCGCGTTGCGTGGGCAGCCCGGCATAGCGCCAGGGCGCGGGCGGCAGCGCACCGTCCGCGCCGGCCAGCGGCTGCAGCAGCGGCTCGGCGCGTGCGCTGCCCACCGCCAGCAGCAGCACCAGCAGGCCGCGTGCGCGGCCCTTCATCCGCGCCGCCAGGCGTGATAGCGCGCCACCCATTCGAGCAGGCGCTGCGGCGCATGGGCGCGCTTCCAGGCCCCGGCGGCGTACTTGTTGGCCTCGGCCAGCGTGGGGTAGACGTGGATCGTGCCGAGCAGCTTGTTCAGGCCCAGGCCATGGCGCATCGCGAGCACCCATTCGGCGATCAGTTCGCCGGCATGCGCCCCGACCAGCGTCACGCCGAGGATGCGGTCGCTGCCCGGCGGCGTGAGCACCTTGACGAAGCCCTGCGTGGCGCCCTCGGCGATCGCGCGGTCGAGCTCGCCGAGCTCGAAGCGCGTCAGCTCGTAGGCCACCCCCTGGGCACGCGCCTCCTGCTCGTTCAGCCCGACGCGCGCGACCTCGGGGTCGACGAAGGTGCACCAGGGGATCACCGAGTAGTCGGCCTTGAAGCGGCGCCAGTGGCCGAACAGCGCGTTGACCACGGCATACCAGGCCTGGTGGCTGGCGGTGTGGGTGAACTGGTACGGCCCGGCCACGTCGCCCGCGGCGTAGATGTTCGGGTAGAGCGTCTCGAGATACGCGTTGGTCTCGATGGTGCGCCCGCTCGGGATGCCGAGTTCCTCCAGCCCGTAGCCGCGCAGCCGTGCCACGCGGCCGACGGCACACAGGATCCGGTCGAAGCCGAGCGCCTGCTCGGTGCCCTCGTGCTCGACCACCAGCTGCTGCGCGCCCCCGCCCGGAACGCAGCGCAGCGCGCGCGTGCCCAGGCGCACCGCCACGCCGTCGCGCTCCAGGCTCGCGCGCACCAGCGCCGACACCTCCTCGTCCTCGCGCACCATCAGGCGCGGCGCCTGCTCGACCAGCGTGACCTGCGCGCCGAGCCGCGCGAAGGCCTGGGCCAGCTCGCAGCCGATCGGCCCGCCGCCCAGCACCAGCAGGCGGCGCGGCAGCTCGCGCAGGCCCCACAGCGTGTCGCTGGTCAGCACCCCGGCCTCGGCCAGGCCGGGCAGCGGCGGCACGAAGGGTTCGGCGCCGGTGGCCAGCACAATGGCGCGGGTGCTCAGGCGCTGCAGGCTGCCGTCGCCGAGGCGGACCTCCACGGTCCACGGGTCGACCAGCCGCGCATGCCCGGCCAGCACCTCCACGCCGAGCCCGGTGTAGCGCTCCACCGAATCGTGCGGCTCGATGTCGCGCACCACCTGCGCGACACGCTCCATCACCCGCGCGAAGTCGACCGTGGGCGGCGCGGCGTCCAGACCGTAGTGCGCCGCGTCGCGCAGCTCGCGCGCGAGCGTCGCGGTGCGGATCAGCGCCTTGCTCGGCACGCAGCCGTAGTTCAGGCAGTCGCCGCCCATCTTGTGCGACTCGACCAGCGTGACCCTGGCCTTCACCGCGGCGGCGATGTAGCTCGTCACCAGGCCCGCCGCGCCGGCACCGATCACGACCAGGTTGCGGTCGTAGCGGCGCGGCTTCGCGTGCGCCCAGCGTGCGTAGACGCGCCGCGCACGCACCGCGTCCACCACGCGCTTGGCGGCCAGCGGGAACAGCCCGAGCAGCACGAAGGACCCGATCAGCGCCGGCGAGAGGATGCCGGCCGGCGAGTCGAGCCGCGCCAGTTGCGTGCCGGCGTTCACGTACACCAGCGTGCCGGCCAGCATGCCGAGCTGGCTGACGGCATAGAAGGTGAGCGTGCGCATCGCGGTCAGCCCCATCACGAGGTTGATCACGAAGAACGGCACCAGCGGCACCAGGCGCAGCGTGAACAGGTAGAAGCCGCCCTCCTTCGCGATGCCGCGGTCGATCTCCGCCACGCGGGCGCCGAAGCGCGCGCGCACCGGCTCGCGCAGCAGGTGGCGCGCGACCAGGAAGGCGAGCGTCGCCCCCAGGCTGGAGGCGAACGACACCAGCAGCGTGCCGACGACGAGGCCGAACACCGCCCCGCCGGCCAGCGTCATGATGGCCGCGCCGGGCAGCGAGAGCGCGGTGACCAGCACGTACAGCACGAAGTAGGCCGCCATCACCTGCAGCGGGTGCTGCGCGTACAGCGCGGCGAACTCCGCCTGGCGCGCCCGCAGTTCGTCGAGGCTCAGGAAGCGCCCGAGGTCGAAGACGAAGAAGGCCAGCAGCGCGGTGGCCAGCACGGCCAGGAGCATCCAGCGGCTGCGGGTCATGCGGTGTCTCCTGCGTCGGTGGGACCGAGCTGCACCTGCCGAGCGCCGGACGGTGCGTCCTGCGGGTCGTGTGTCACCAGCAGCGCCGGGATGCCCTGCGCGCGCAGCCTCTCGAACACCTGGGCGCGGAAGCGCACCCGCAGCGCGGCGTCCAGGCGCGAGAACGGCTCGTCGAGCAGCAGCGCACGCGGCTGTGCCAGCAGTGCCCGCAGCAGCGCCACGCGCGCCCGCTGCCCGCCCGAGAGCGTGTGCGGCGCACGCGGCCCGTAACCCGCGAGCCCGGCCTCCTCCAGCGCGGCCTGCGCCTGCGCACGTCGCGCTGCGGCCGGGCCCGGCGGCAGCGCGAACAGCAGGTTCTCGAGCACGCTCACGTGCGGGAACAGCAGGTCGTCCTGGAACAGGATGCCGATGCGCCGCTGCGCCGTCGGCAGCCGGGTCACGTCGCGCCCGTCCAGCCGCACCGTGCCGTGCCCGGCGAGCGGCGCCGGCAGCGTGCCGCACAGCCAGGCCAGCAACGAGGACTTGCCCGAACCGCTCGGCCCGCGCACCACCAGCACCTCGCCGGCGCCGATGCGCGCATCCAGGCCGGCCAGCAGCGGGCCCTGCGGCGTGCTGATGCCGACCTGCAGCAGCTCCAGCATCAGCCCTCCCGCGGCGCCAGGGCGCGCTCGCGCCGCCCCACCGCCCAGGCCAGCGCGAAGCCGAGTGCCGGCAGCAGCGCCTGCAGCAGCGCGAAGGCCGCCAGGGTCGGGCGCTGCCCGCCGGCGGCCAGGGTGATCGCCTCGGTGGTGACGGTGGCATGCCGGCCGGCACCGACGAACTGCGTGCTGAGGTACTGCGCGATGCTCACCGCGAAGCCGACCGCCAGCGCCGCGGCGATCGGCGCGCGCAGCATGGGCCACTTGATGCGCCACAGGAACACCGCGCGGCCACGGCCCAGCGCCGCGGCGATCTGCGCGTAGCGCGCATCGAAGCCGCGGTAGGCCGGCGCCAGCGCGATCAGCGCATACGGTGTGGTGTACAGGCTGTGCGCCAGCCACAGCCCGAGCAGCTGGCCGTCGACGCGCAGCGCGAGCGCGAGGCGGTACAGCCCCACCGCCAGCAGCAGCCCGGGCACCAGCAGCGTGGCGAACACCACCGGCGCGGCCGCGGTGTCCCAGCGCGCCGGGGTGCTCTCCATCCAGGCCAGCGCCAGCAGCAGCCCGGTGAAGGCGGACAGAAGGCCCAGGCCGGCGCTGAGCCGCAGCGTGGCCTGCGCCCCGGCGACGTTCTGCCAGGCCTCGGTGGTGAGCTGCTGCGGCCACCAGGCCGGAAAGGTCCAGACCCCGGCCACCGAGACGAAGGCGAGCAGCGCCAGCACCAGCACGTACAGCAGCGCCCCGCCCTTCGCGAGCTGCGGCACCAGCGCCGCGGCACGCCGCGCGGCGGGCCGGTCGCCACGGCTGCGCCAGCGCCGCAGCGCCGGCCGCACGAGCCGCAGCGCCGCGGCCGCGAGCAGCGCGCCGCCGGCCGTCAGCAGCGCCAGCAGCAGCGCCGCCGCAGCCCCCTGCGCGTTGACGGCCGCCTGCGCATCGAGCAGCCATTGCCAGGCCAGCACCGCCAGCGTCGGTGGGCGTGTCGGCCCGAGCACCAGCGCCATGTCGACCACCGTCACGCCGTAGGCCCACACGGCCAGCAGCGGCAGCGCCAGGCGCGGCAGCAGCTGCGGCCACAGCACGCGCCACCACACGCTGGCGTCGGCATAACCCAGCGTGCGCGCCGTCAGCAGCTGCTGGCGCAGCCGCTGTGCCTCGGCCGGCGGGCGCAGCTGGGCCATCATGTTCCAGAGCAGGAAGGGAACCTCCTTGAGCACCAGGCCGGCGATCAGCGCCAGCCCGGCCGGGTCCTGCACCGTGGCGAGGTCGGGGGGTGCGTCCCAGCCGGCCAGCGGCGCGAGCAGGCGCATCAGCGCGCCGCTGGGCGCGAGCAGCAGCGCGAGGCCGACCGCAAAGGCCGCGTGCGGCACCGCGAGCAGCGCGCCGAGGGTGCGCTCGACTCGTTGCCAGAAGGGCGTGCCGTGCAGGTGCGTCACCAGCAGCAGGCTCAGCCCGAGCGCCAGCAGCGTCGAGGCAGCGCCCACCCACAGGCTCAGCCGCAGCGCCGGCCACAGCGCCGGGTCGTCGAGCAGGCGCTGCCAGGCCGCGGCATCGAGGCCCGCGCCGAGCGCACCGGCCAGTGCCGCACCGAGCGGCACCGCATACAGCCCGGCGGGCAGCCACCACAGCCTCACTGGCCGTGCCGGCGCGCCCATTCGCGCTCGATCACCTCGACCCAGCTGCCGTGCGGCTCGGGCAGCACCGGTGCCGGCTCGCGCACGCTGCCGGGCGCCGGCGCGGCGCCGAACAGCGCGCGCTCGGCGGGGGGCAGCTTGTCCAGCGCCAGCACGGTCGGGTCGCCCCAGTGACGGATGTCGGCCTTGCGCGCCTGCGCCAGCGGCGACTGCAGGAAGTCGATCACCACCTGCGCGCCTTCCCGGGCCCGCGCGTTGTACGGGATGGCGAGGAAGTGCGTGTTGCCGATGGTGCCGCCGCGGTGCTGCCAGCTGACCACCGAGTCGGGCAGGCGCTTCGCGGCGATCTCGTTGGCGGCCTCGTTCGGGTTGAAGGTCAGCGACACGTGCAGTTCGCCGTCGGCCAGCATCTGGCGCATCGCCGCGGTGTTGGCCGGGAAGGCGCGGCCCTGGCGCCACAGCAGCGGGTGCAGCGACTCCAGCGCCGACCACAGCGGCGCCAGCAGCGCGGAAGCGTCCGCACCGGCCGGTCGGTAGAGCGGCGCACGGTCGGGCACCCGTTCGACCAGCACCTGCTTCAGGAAGGTGGTGCCGTGGAAGTTGGGCGGCTTGGGGTAGGTGAAGCGCCCGGGCTGCGCCTGCGCGAAGGCGAGCAGTTCGTCGAAGCCCGTCGGCGGGCGGGCGACGCGGCGCGCGTCGCCATAGAAGGTGAACTGCGCCATGCCCCAGGCGGCCTCGTAACCCTCCACCGGCTCGGAGAAGTCGATGCGGGTGGTCGGCTTGCCGACCGTGTCGACGTAGCGGAAGGCCGGCAGGCTCTCGGCGAACGGGCCGAACAGCAGGCCCTCGCGCTTCATCGCGAGGAAGTTCTCGCCGTTGATCCACACCATGTCGGCCGAGCCGTCGCGATCGCGCCCGGCCTGCTTCTCGGCGCGCACGCGCTTGACGAGCTCGGCCGTGTCGCCGAGCTTCACGTGCTCGAGCCGGATGGCGAAGCGCTGCGCCACTTCCGCCGCGGCCCACTGCAGGTAGGCGTTGACGCGGTCGCTGCCGGCCCAGGCGTTGAAGTACACGGTCTGGCCGCGCGCGGCCCGCTCGATGGCGGGCCAGTCCGCCGCCCGCGCGGCGCCCGCCCAGTGCAGCAGCGCAGCGGCGGACAACATCGTGCGGCGGCGCAGTCCGGCGGGCTGCGGAGGCGGTCTCGTCATCGCGGAGTCTCCCGCCGGGCAGCAGCCCGGCTCCGGGCGAGGCAGTGTATCGGCCTTGGTCGCGGCGGCCGCCGGCGCCTTACAGCCAGAATCTCGCATGCACGACGATGCCTGGACCACGCAGCGCCTCGCCCCCCCGCGCGGCCGGCCGCGCGTGGTGATCGACACCGACGCGGCCAACGAGATCGACGACGCCTTCGCGCTCGCCTGGGCGCTGCGCCGGCCCGAGCGGCTGCAGCTCGAGGCGGTGTACGCGGCGCCCTGGTCCTTCGCCCACCGGCGCGAGGCCTATCGGGCCCGCGCCGGCGCGTCGGCGCGCGAGCTGCCCTGCTTCGACGCCCCCGGCATCGGCATGCAGCGCAGCCTGGACGTGATCGTCACCGCGTTCGAGAAGGCCGGCGTGCTGCCTGCGGGCCGCGTGTTCGCCGGCGCCACCGACTACCTGCGCGCCGGAGAGCCGCCGCCGGCCAGCGCCGCGGCCGAGCACCTGATCGCGCTGGCGCGTGCGCAGCCGGCCGACGAGCCGCTCTACGTGGTGGCGATCGGCTGCCCGACCAACGTCGCCGCGGCGCTGCTGCTCGCGCCCGAGATCGCCGAGCGCATCGTGGTGGTCTGGACCAGCGGCTACCCTTCGCACGCGCCGCAGGTCAACGATTCGTTCAACCTCGAGCAGGACCTGCACGCCACGCGCACGCTGCTCGACTGCGGCGTGCCGCATGTCTACCTGCCGGGCTTCCAGGTCGGAGCGCAACTGCGCCTGTCGCTGCCCGAGATGGAGCGCTGGGTGAAGGGCCGCAGCGCGCTGGGCGACTGGCTGTTCGAGCTCTACACCCACAACCCGCTGTGGGAGCTGCTGGGCATCGACGACTTCTTCGCCCACAGCTGGGTGATCTGGGACCTGATCAACATCGCCTGGCTGATCGAGCCCGGCTGGGTGCCGAGCACGCTGGTGCGCACGCCGGTGCTCGGCGAGGACAAGCGCTGGCGCGCCGCGCCGGGCCGGCACCTGATGCGCGAGGCCTACGCGGTGAACCGCGACGCGGTGTTCGCGGACTTCTTCCGCTCGCTGGAAGGGGCCGGGTGAGGCAGGACTGCGGACGGCCCGCGAGGCCCGCGGTCACCAAGCCCTACAATGACCGCCACATGTTCTCCCGGGCCGTTGCCTTCCTGCTGGCGCTTGTCATGTTCTGGTCCGCCCTCGCGGCGCAGGAGCAGGTGTTCGCGCCCGACACGCCGGACGCCGCGCAACAGGTGGCCGCGCTGGCGGTCGGTTCGCCGTATGCAGGCAGCGACGGGTCGGTCGCCGACCACCATCTGGACGACCTGCCCGCACAGGCACAGATCGAGCACCTGGCGGACCTGCCCTGCCTCCTGCAGGGCCGTGCCGAGGTGCAGGCGCCGGCACTCGCCATGGCGCCGCCGGCGCCGTTCTCGATGAACGCGCTGAGCCCGCCCTTCCTCGACGCGCTGCAGCGCCCGCCCTGCGCGGCCACGGTCGACGCGTAGTCCCCGCCGCGGCGCCTCGCGCCGCGCCTCCCACACCTCTTGCACACGGGGCCCGCCGGGCACCGGTGGCCCGGTGGCCTCTCCACCGAACGCGGCGTGCCGCCCGTTCACTTCCAGGAACCGTCATGAACCAGAGCTTTCCTCTTCATCCCGCATCGACCGGTGCGGCCCTGTCCGCCGAGCGCAACCGCGTCCTGCGCAACACCTACTGGCTGCTCGCGCTGTCGATGGTGCCCACGGTGCTGGGCGCCTGGATCGGGGTGACGACCGGCATCGCCCGGGCGATGTCCCCGGGCATCGGGCTGATCGTGTTCCTGGTGGGCGCCTTCGGCTTCATGTTCGCCATCGAGAAGACCAAGAACTCCGCCGCCGGCGTGCCGGTGCTGCTGGCCTTCACCTTCTTCATGGGCCTGATGCTGGCCCGGCTGGTCGGCGCCGTGCTCGGCCTGGCCAATGGCGCGGGCCTGATCATGACGGCCTTCGCCGGCACCGGCGCGATCTTCCTCGGCATGGCCACGCTGTCGTCGATCATCCGGCGCGACCTCTCGGCAATGGGCAAGTGGCTGTTCATCGGTGCCATCATGGTGCTGGTGGCCGGCATCGCCAACGTCTTCATCGGCTCCGGCGCCCTGATGATCACGCTGTCGGTGCTGGTCATCGGCATCTTCTCGGCCTTCATCCTGTACGACCTCAAGCGCGTGCGCGACGGCCACGAGACCAACTACATCAGCGCCACCCTCGGCGTGTACCTGAGCATCTACAACGTGTTCCAGGCGCTGCTGTCGCTGCTCGGCCTGGCCGGATCGCGCGACGAATGAGGCCGACGCGCCCGACCCGGCCGTGCCGATGAGCGGCGGCGAGGTACCGACCGTCGCGGCGGCTCCGGCAGGGTCGACGGCACGCCCGCTGTCGCACCTGCTGGCCGAGCTGGCGGCCGACGTCTCGCGCGAACGGGTGTCGGTCGGCGACCTGCTGCTCGCCCTGCGCGACCGGGCGCTGGCGGCGCTGCTGCTCCTGTTCGCGCTGCCCAACGTGGTGCCGGTCCCGCCGGGCACCTCGGCGCTGCTCGGCGCGCCGCTGCTGTTCCTGGCGGCGCAGCTGGCGCTGGGCCGGCGCCCCTGGCTGCCGCGTGTCATCGCCGAGCGTTCGATGCCGCGCGGCCACTTCGCTGCCCTCGTCACGCGGGCGCTGCCCTGGCTGGCGCGCGCCGAGCGGCTGCTGCGCCCGCGCTGGGCCGCACTGTGCACGCCGCCGGCCGAGTACGGCGTGGGCCTGTTGTGCCTGCTGCTCGCCTTGATCGTGTTCCTGCCGATTCCCCTGGGCAACATGCTGCCGGCGCTGGCGATCTGCCTGTTCGCGCTGGGCATCCTCGAGCGCGACGGCCTCTGGGTGCTGGCCGGCCTGGCGGCCGCCCTCAGCTCGGTGGCGCTCGTCTGGGGCGTGCTCTACGCGCTGATCAAGAGCGCCCTGTTCCTCCTCGCCAACGCGTTCCCCTGACGCGGCGGCCGGTCCCTCACCATGGAAATCGCGCTTCTCCTCTGCCTCATCCTGCTCAACGGCGCCTTCGCGATGTCGGAGATCGCGCTGGTCACCGCGCGCAAGGCGCGGATGCAGAAGCTCGTCGACGAGGGGGATCGTGCCGCGGCCGCCGCGGTCGCGCTCGGCGAGGATCCGAACCGGTTCCTGTCGACGATCCAGATCGGCATCACCTCGATCGGCGTGCTCAACGGCATCGTCGGCGAGGCGGTCCTGGCCGGGCCGCTGGCCGAGTGGCTCGTGACGCTCGGCCTGAACGCGGCCTACAGCCACTACGCGGCCACCGCGCTGGTGGTGGTGCTGATCACCTACTTCTCGATCGTGCTGGGCGAGCTCGTCCCCAAGCGCCTGGGCCAGACCCACCCCGAGGCCGTGGCCCGGCTCGTGGCCCAGCCGATCGGCTGGCTGGCCGTGGCGACGAAGCCCTTCGTGCGGCTGCTGTCGGGCTCGACCAACCTCCTGCTGCGCCTGCTGGGCGTGCGCGAACGCAGCGGCTCCCACGTCACCGAGGAGGAGATCCATGCGGTGCTGGCCGAAGGCACGAGCGCCGGCGTGATCGAGTCGCACGAGCACACCATGGTGCGCAACGTGTTCCTGCTCGACGACCGGCAGATCACCTCGCTGATGGTGCCGCGCGGCAACGTCGTGGCCCTCGACCTCGACGCACCGTTCGAGCAGAACCTCGCACGCATCGAGCAATCCGATCACGCCCGCTTCCCGGTGGTGCATGGCGGGCTGGACCGCATCGAGGGCGTGGTCAACGCCCGCAAGCTGCTGTCGCGCACGGTGCGCGGCGGCGCGCCCGACCTGCAGGCGCAGCTCGAGCAGCCGCTGTACGTGCCGGAGACCCTGGCCGGCATGGAACTGCTCGACAACTTCCGCTCGATGGACGTGCACATGGCCTTCGTGATCGACGAATACGGCGAGGTGCAGGGCATCGTCACGCTGCAGGACCTGATCGAGGCGATCACCGGCGAGTTCCACCCGCGCAACCCCGACACCGCGTGGGCCGTCCGGCGCGACGACGGATCGTGGCTGCTCGACGGCCACATCCCGATTCCCGAGCTGAAAGACCGCCTCGGGCTCGACGCCGCGCCGGAGGAGGACCGTGGCCGCTATCACACGCTCAGCGGCATGCTGATGCTGCTGACCGGGCAGCTGCCCCACGAGGGCGACAAGGCGCAGTGGCAGCGCTGGCGCTTCGAGATCGTCGACATGGACGGCAAGCGCATCGACAAGGTGCTCGCCTCCCCGCTGCCCGACGACACGGACGGTCCCGGCGCGGCGCAGACCGCCGCCGATGCCGCCCACCCCTGATCCGTGCACCCTGGAGGAATCGCTCGTGTCCATCAGAAGAGTTCTCGCAATGCTTGCGGCGATCGTGGCGTTCGGCGTCGGGGGCGCGATGCCGGCGGCCGCAGCGCCCGGCAAGGTGGTCGTCGGCACCTACATCAACAAGATGACCGAGGTGAGCTTCAAGGAAAGCAAGTTCTCGCTCGACTTCTACATCTGGTTCCGCTGGAAGGCCGAGGGCGAGCTGGCCGAGTACAAGCCGCTGGCCAGCATGGAGCTGATCAACGGCCGCATCGACGGCCAGACCAGCGTGGTCGAGAAGAAGATCGGCGAGCTGAACTACGCCTCGGCGCGCGTGACCGCGACGATCTTCAAGAACTGGGCGCTGGAGAGCTTCCCGTTCGACAGCCACCGCGTGCAGGTGCACCTCGAGGACAGCCAGTTCGTCGACAGCGCGCTGGTGTTCGAGCCCGACATCACGAACTCGCGCCTGGGCGACGAGCTCAGCCTGCCGGGCTGGGTGGTCTCGGGCTTCGCGACCCAGGCCACGCAGAAGGAATACAAGACCAACTACGGCGACACCTCGCAGCCCACCGACGCGCTGTCGACCTACTCGCGCCTGACCTTCGGCATGGACATGACGCGGGCCGGTGTCGGCTCGGCGGTCAAGCTGCTGTCCACGGTGGTGTTCGCCACGCTGGTGGCCTTCGTCGCCTTCGGCATCCGCCCGGTAGACGTGGACCCGCGTTTCGGCCTGGGCGTGGGCGCGCTGTTCGCGGTGGCGGCCAGCGCCTTCGTGGTCGCCTCCGCGATCCCGGAGTCGGCGCTGCTGACGGTGGCCGACCAGATGCACATGGTGGCGATGGGCTTCATCTTCGCCTCGATCGTGCAGTCGGCGATCTGCCTGAAGTGGGACGAGGCCGGCGAGGAGGCGAAGTGGAAGCGGCTGGACCGCCTCTGCATCTTCCTGTTCCCGGCCGCCTTCCTGCTGTGGACGGGCTGGCTGGTGTTCAAGTCCTTCCGCTAGGGCCGCATCGGGTGCACCGGTTGCGCCGCGCAGATCGCCCCGCACCGGGCCGGCCCGTTTGCGCCTGGCTGGCGGCTGCCGGGCTGGCGGCCGGCGTGGCCGGCTGCTCCGAGGGTTACCCCACCGGCGATGCCGAACGGATCGACCCGCAGGGCATGTCGACCGCCCAGCGCCTGGCCGCGATGAACCGCCTCGGCGCCGAGGCCCCCCGCGGCCGGCGATGGCAGTACCGGCTGGAGCCGGAGTGCACGCTGGTCGCGAGCCCCGAGCGACTCGATGCCTCCCCGCGACATGTCGATCTCGCCCGCGCCGGCGTGACCGGCACGTTCGACCGTGCGGCGGGCACGCACGCGGTGTCCGTCGTGCCCGCCGAGCCGTCCGCGACGTCGGTGGCGGTGTTCGAATCGCCGCAGTGGACCGATGCCTCGGAGATGCGCAGCTACGTGCAGGTGCTGGTGCAGGCGTGCGCCCGCAAGGCGCCGGACCGGACGGCGCCATGACCCGGCCGCGGCCCCGGTCGTGTCGCGCGGGTTCGCCCCGGACCGTTTCCGGGTTCAGCGCGCACCCGGCAGCGGCGTCGGCCCGGGCAGCCCCGCGCAGCCGCTCCGGTAGGGCAGGTCGCCGAGTGCGCGCTGCCATTCTTCGGCGCTGAGGTTGCGCAGCAGCCGGCGGCAGGCATCGGCCACCAGGTCGTCCGCCGTCAGCGGCCACAGCCGCACGCTGCGATCCTCGCCCGTGCTCGCCAGGCGCCGGCCGTCGGCGCTGAAGGCGAGTGCCGACGGCGCCTTGCCATGGGCACGTGCGGCCCGTTCGGCGGCCCGCTGCGCCAGCGTCACGCCATGGGCATCGCGCGTCTGCAGCCAGGGCCGCTGCGGCGCCGCGTGGCTTTCGTCCAGCGTATGCAGCATCGGCCAGCCGGCCGCCTGGCCGGCGAGCGCGGCATCGCCGCCAGCGGTGCGGCTCGTCCACTCGCCCGTCGCGCCCGACGCGCGGCGGGCCCAGGTGACGCCACTGCCGATGCGCGCCAGGTCCTCGGCCTCGTGCGACTGCCAGGCCAGCGCGCGTCCGGTGGCCAGCTCCCAGACCCGCGTGATCGACGGCTGGCGCAGGCCCACACCGCGCGCGATGTCCGAATAGCCGGTGGTCGCCACGGCGTGGCCGTCGGTGCTCAGCCGCACCGCGGTGATGCCTTCGGCCGGCGCGATCGGCGCGAGGGCCTGCCAGCCCTCGACGCCAAAGCGCAGGAGTTGCCGGTCCGACACCGCCAGCAGCCAGCGGCCGTCCGCGCTCCAACCCACCGGGCCGAACGCCTGCCCGGCGGCATGGCGCAGGCGTTCGCGTCCGTCGGCCGCGTCGTGCACACGCAGCTCGCGCGGGCCGGCGAGCACCAGCCAGCGGCCGTCGCGGCTGAAGGCCAGGGTGCCCTCGCCCGGCACCGATTCGAACCCGGCCAGCCGCTGGCCCTGCACGGTGTCGAACACCGCCACGCGGCCCGCCGCGTCGCGCAGCGCGACCCGGCCGCCGTCCGGCGCGAGCGCGAGCGCCTGCACGGCGTCGGGCCGGTCCAGGCGCAGCGTCTCGGGGCGGTCGAGCGCGGTGATCTCGATGCGGCCGTCCGGGCGGCCGACCAGCAGGCCACCGGGCCCGGCGCCGAGGCTGATGCCGCCGGCCAGGTGCAGCGGGTCGCGCGGGCCGGCGCGCGGCCACACGACCGCCATGCCGTCGACATCGATCGCGGCCAGGGCCGGCCAGCCCGCCCAGTCCAGGAACACCAGCGGCGCCCGCTCGGCCACGCGGCGCTGCCAGGGGCCGGGTTGTTCGATCAGCTCGGGCAGCACGCTGCCGTAGTCCACCTCGTGCACGCGCAGGCGGCGTTCGCCGTCCTGGGTGACGAGCGTCGTGCCGGCATAGGCGAAGGCCCAGCCCGCGTGCCCGGGGCTGGCATCCAGCCGGGCCGGCGGGTCGAGGTCCCACCAGAGCACCTTGTCGGCGACCTTGAGCACGAGGCGGTAGCTCGCCACGAAACCCAGGCCGTCGACCATGCGCCCGGCGATGTCGTCGGCCGGCGGCAGCGGCAGCGCGCGCCAGCCGTCGGTGGCGTACAGCTGCACCGGCGTGCGACCGGGCACCACCGCGGCGAGGCGGCGCGAGTCCGCGTCGAAGGCGGCGGCGCGCAGCACCTGGCCGCCCTCGCCCAGCGTCAGCACGCTGCGCCAGGTCGCGGTGTCCCAGACGCAGCCGGCGCGCTCGGTGCAGCCAGCCGCGAGCCAGCGGCCGTCCGGGCTGAAGGTGACGGCGCGCAGGCTGCTGTTGCCGCCCAGGCGCTCGGCGCGGTGCACCTCGCGCAGCGTGTCCGCCTCGCGCACCAGCAGCAGGTCGGCGCTTTCGCTGGCGATCCAGCGGCCCTGCGCATCCGCGGCGAGCGCCACCACCGGCGCACGGTGCGGCCCGTCGATCCGGCGCCCGCGCGGGGCGAGGCGGTCGAGGTGGCGCAGCAGCGCGGCCTGCGCTTCCACCGTCCAGTGCGAGGCGAGCGATTCGAGGCTCAGCAGCAGGCCGCGCTGCACGCCCTCGCCGTCCAGCGCCAGCGCGGCCGCCGCCTCGACGTTGAGCTGGCGCGCCTGCGTCGCGAGGCGGCGCTGCTCGGCCAGGTCGCGCTGGCGCACCGCCTCGTTGCGCGCCAGGACCGTGAGCACCAGCGCCGCGCAGAGCGTGGCGACCACCGCGCCGGTCACACTCCAGGCGATGCGCCGGCGGCGCTGCTGGCGCCGCTTGTCGCGCTGCTCGATCTCGGCGCGGCTCACGCCGTACAGGTGCGCGAGCAGCTGGTACCAGGGGCCCTCGAAGGCGCCGCGGTCGACCTTGTCGCGCTTCGGGTCGAAGCCGCGCCAGCTCACCGCCAGCGGCATCTGCATCGCCGCCACCAGCGCGCCCGGGAAGGCCATGCGGTCGTGCTGGTCCGGCGCGGCCTCGTTGTTGGCCAGGCCGTCGATCAGCACCGGCACCACCGCCTGCGCGCCGTGCAGCCGCACGTAGCGCGCGATCTCGTCGTCGACGTACTTGCTGGCGCGCGCGGCCGGCGAGCACACCACGACGAGCCGGCGCGACTGCGCCAGGTGGCGCCCGATCACCTCGTCGTAGTCGCCCGCCTCGATGTCGGACTCGTCGCGGAACACCGCCAGGTGGCGCTGCGCCACGGCCAGCTCGCGCGGCGGGCGGTAGGCCTTCAGCGCCGCCTCGAGGCGCTCGGCGAAGGCGCGGTCGCGCCGCGAGTAGCTGATGAAGGCGTCCAGCGGCAGCGGGTCGGTGCTCATGGCTGGCGCCGCCGGGGTCCGCAGGCCCCCCTCAGGGCTTGCCGCTGCCGCCGCCGGCCGCGAGGCCGCCGGTGCGCAGCACGTCGATGCCGAGCAGCTTGCGGAACACCGCCTCGGCCGTCAGCCCGCCGATGGTGGCGACGACGGTGATCAGCGCCACCAGGCGCAGGCCGGTGACGCCGGCAAGCTCCAGGTCGCCCGGCTGCGCCACGAGGTACAGCAGGCCGGCGAGCGCGCCGGCCATCATGCCCAGCGCGACCGTGATCGCCATCGAGGGCGGCACCCGCGGCCCGCTGCCGTAGCGGCGCTCGAACACCATGCGGACGGCCGCGCCCGCCACGCCGGCCGACAGCGTGCCGGCGAACAGCATCGCCTTGGCCAGCACCGGCGGCAACGCCGCCACCAGCAGGTGGCTGCCGAGCCCGGCCACCAGCGCCAGCACGAACAGCACCGTCGCCACGACGGCATGCCAGACGATCGGCCCGGTCTCCACCGCGTAGCGGCGCACGCGCTGCGTCTCGAGCAGCTCGACCCAGCGCGCGGCCGCCGCGTCGCCCGGATCATCGGCCATGCGGGCGTGTTCGTTGCCGTCGGGCAGGTCCACGCCCGGCACGATGGTGCGCCACACGGTCTCGGCCGAGCCGCCGGTCTTCAGCAGCGCCAGCACCGGCACGCGCGCGCCGATCGCCACCTGCCCGGCGATCGCGGTCGAGCGCGCGCCGCCGATCAGCACCAGGCCGTCGGCATCGGCGAGCGAGCGGTAGAAGGAGACATCCCAGCTGTTCGAGGCCACCGCGACGCGGTTGAACAGCGCCGGGTGGCTGCGCTCCTCGGCGAACGGCACGGCCGGGGCGCCGGTGCTCGGCTGGCGGATCTCGATCGGCACGCCGCGCTCGGACGCCTCGGGCCGCGCGGCCACGTAGGCGCTCACGACCGCGGCCTCGATGAAGTTGGCGTCGTAGACGATCAGCCCGTGGCCCCGGTTCGCCAGCGCCGCGCCGAGCAGGCGGGCCGCCTCCTGCGCCGCCGCCACGTTGACCTTCGGGTCGAACGGATGGGGGTGCTTGGGATCGTTGCGCCTGTCGTCGGCGTCTCCGATGATCGCGAATCGCTGCATGGCCGGGCCCTCCCGGGGGCATTCTTGCACCGCGGCCGCCCGGCGGCGAGGGGCGGCGCGCCGCCCCTCCCTCTTCGAGACGAGGCGTCACCCGGCCCGCCGGGCCAGTTGCGCGAGTTCGTCCACCACGCGCGCGACGCCCGCGCCCGACAGGTAGTCGTCGACCCGCTCGCGCACATGGGCCACCAGCGCCGCGTCGCTGTGTGCGGCCGACCAGTCCTCGCCGTCGCCGCCGGCGCGCGCGGCGCGGCCCGACAGCACGCGCCACTTGGCGCACCAGGTGACGGACCACAGCCACATCGCGGCACGCAGCGGCACCAGCCAGGTCTGCCAGGCCGGCGCGTCGCCGACACGCGCGAGCCAGCGTGCGCCGGCCGCGGCCACCTCGTCGACGCCCAGCACCGCGGCGCTGGCGCGGTCCCAGGTGGTGGAGGTGTAGAGCGTGGCATGGGCCAGGTCCAGCGGCGGGTGGCTGTAGCGCGCCTTCTCGAGGTCCACCAGCACGGCGCGGCCGTCGTGCAGCAGGAAATTGCCGGGGTGCGCGTCGAACGCGATCAGGCGCCGGCCCGGGCGCGCGGGCGCGGCGAGCAGCGCCTCGAAGCGGCGGCGCTGCGCGTCGATCGCGCGGCGGCTGGACGCGTCGAGCGCCGCCGCGTCGAGGTGCACGGCCTGGGCCTCGATCTCGGCATGCAGCAGCGCCAGCGGGTCGGGTGCGTCGAGCAGCGGCGCGCGCTGCGCCGGCAGCGGCAGCGCATGGATCGCGGCCAGCGCGTCGACGATCGCCGGCAGGTCCTGCGGCATCCGTGCCGGCCGGCCGACGATCTCCTCCACCAGCAGCGCGCCGCGCGGCAGCGCGTCGCCGGGCGGCAGCATGCCGTGCAGGCGCGGCACGTGACCGCTCGGCGCGGCGCGTTCGAAGCAGGCGGCCTGGTAGGCCAGGTTCGCGGCGGCCGGCAGGTCGAGCTGGCTCTGCTTGGGCACACGCGCCAGCACGCCCGTGCCGACGAGGCGCAGGTGCGCGTGCGCGAGGCCGGCATCGGCCAGCGGCGCTATCGGCGCGTCGGCCCACGGGGAGTGCTGCGCACGCAGCGCGGTGCGCAGGGCCTCGGTCAGGGCGTCCATCCGAGTCCGTCCAGTTGCACCAGGTCGGCCGGCTCGTCGATGTCGGCCAGCGGCGCCAGCTCGGCATGGCGCAGGCCGAGTTCGTGCAGACGCTCGCGGGTGCGCGCCATCACGACCGGCGTGCTCCAGGGCATGGGCTCGAACAGGCGCGGCTGCGGGCGGCGCAGGCCGACCAGCGCATAACCGCCGTCCAGCGCCGGCACGAACACCGCGTCGTGCGTGTCGAGCGCGGCGGCCGCGGCGCGCAGCACGGCGGCGTCCAGCCTCGGCGCGTCGGTGCCGATCAGCAGCACCCGCGGCGCGCTCTCGAAGGCCTGCGCGAACGCGGCGGCGATGCGCGCGCCGAGCTCGCCCTCGACCTGCACGGCAAGCCGCACGCCGCGCGTGCCCCAGGCGGCGACGGCCGGGTGCGCCAGGTCGGGCGCGGCGCACAGCGTGACCGGGCGCAGGCCACTGGCCAGCGCCGCCTGCAACGTGCGCTCGAGCAGCCAGGCCGCGAGAAGCGCCGCCCCCTCGGCCCCAAGCGCCGGGATCAGGCGCGTCTTCGCCAGGCCGGCCACCGGGGCCTTGGCCAGCACGACGACGGCGCAGGCGGCGGCGCTCACTGGACTACCCTCCGGTCGCTGACGCGACCACCTCCCCGAGGGAGGAGAGCGCCGCCTTCGGGCGGCCGGGCGGCGGCGCTCATCGATACAGCGCGGCCAGGCGCGCCGGATCGGCCCCGCGCCAGTAGGCATAACGCAAGCGCCACATCAGCCAGATGGTGCGCCACACGCCGCGCTGCTCCCAGCGCCGGCCCGAGGTGGCGACACGCGCGCGCAGGCAGGCTGGCGGCCCGAGGCGCTTGAGGCGGCGCGACAGCTCGATGTCCTCCATCAGCGGCTGGTCGGGAAAGCCACCGGCGGCCTCGAACGCCGCGCGAGTCATGAACATCGCCTGGTCGCCGGTGGCGATGCCGCTCCAGCGCGAGCGGTGGTTCATCAGCGCGGCGATGAGCGGGAACATCGCCGAGGCGCCGCTGATGCGAACGTCGAAGCGGCCCCAGGCATGGCGCGCGAGCGCGGCCTGGACGAGCCTGTCCGCGCCGTCGGGCAACTGCGTGTCGGCGTGCAGGAAGAGCAGCTGCGCGGCCGCGGTGGCGGCGGCACCCGCGTTCATCTGGCGCGCGCGGCCGCGCGGCGCGGCGATCACGCGGTCGGCCAGCGGGCGCGCCAGGGCCACGGTGGCGTCAGCGCTGCCGCCGTCGGCCACCACGATCTCGACACCGCGTGCGCGCAGCGGCGCGAGCGCCTGCAAGGTCGCGACGATGCCCGCCGCCTCGTCCAGCACCGGCATCACGATCGCGAGCCGTGTCATGCGAGCCTCGGCAAGGCGCGCCGCTGCCAGGCGTGCAGGCCGAGCGCCGCGCCCAGTGCCGCCAGCCAGGCGAGCCCGTAGGCCACGCCGGGCGGCCAGGCGCCGAGGCCGAGGTAGAGCGTGACGAAGAAGGCGCCGAAGCCGGTGAGCCCGCGCACGAAACCGCGCAGCAGCGCCACGGTGGCGGCCGCGCCGTGGCGCGGCAGCGTGAAGCAGGGCAGCACGTTGCCGGTGATCGGCACCGCCAGCAGCAGCCCGCTGAAGGCGGCCGGGGCCACGCCGGCGCTGCGGATGATCAGCCAGGCCAGTGCGATGGCCGCCGCCACGCGGCAGGCCAGTTCGATGCGCGGGATCGCCACCCCGCCGGGTGCGAGCGGCAGGCGCGGCATGGCCGGCCCGCCGGCGACGAGCACCGCCAGCGCCAGCAGGCAGGCCGCCTCGGGCAGCAGGCCGAGCTGCGGCAGCAGCGCGCCGAAGCCGAAGAACACCACGTTGGCGAGCCCCAGCGCCAGCGGCCAGCCCAGGCGCGTGGCGGCCCAGGCGAAGGTGACGAGGTGCGCCACGGTGGCCGGCAGGCACACCAGCGTGGCCAGCGCAATCGCACGCACCGGCTCGACGGGGGTCGCCAGCAGCACGAAGCCCATGATCGGCCCGGCGATCATCGGCAGGCCGGCGAGCGTGCCGCCCACCGCATGGCCGAAGCGCTTCGCCGCGAGGGACGAGAGCAGCGCCGAGCAGGCGACGAGCAGCAGCTTCAGCAGCATCAGCCGGGGGGGCCCCAGCCGCCGCCGCCGGGTGTCTCGATGACGAACAGGTCGCCGGGCTGCATCTCGACCGAGCCGATATGGCCGAGCGTCTCGACGCGGCCGTCGGCACGCTCGACCCGGTTGATGCCCGGCGCACCGGGCTGCCCGCCGGCCAGGCCGAAGGCGCCCTCGACGCGGCCGTTGGAGAGGATGGAGGCGGTCATCGCCTCGAGGAAACGCACGCGGCGCACGCCGCCGTCGCCGCCGCGCCAGCGCCCCGCGCCGCCCGAGCCGGCGCGGATCGCGTAGCTCTCCAGCCGCACCGGGAAGCGGAACTCGAGCACCTCGGGGTCGGTCAGGCGCGAGTTGGTCATGTGGGTCTGCACGACGCTCGTGCCGTCGAAGCCCGGCCCGGCGCCCGAGCCGCCCGAGATCGTCTCGTAGTACTGGTGGCGCGCGTTGCCGAAGGTGAAGTTGTTCATCGTGCACTGGCTCGCGGCCATCGTGCCGAGCGCGCCGTACAGCGCGTTGGTGATGCAGGTCGAGGTCTCGACGTTGCCCGCCACCACCGAGGCCGGCGGGCGCGGGTTGAGCATCGAGCCTTCCGGGATGATGACCTTCAGCGGCTTCAGGCAGCCGGCGTTCAGCGGGATGTCGTCGCCCACCAGGGTGCGGAACACGTACAGCACCGCGGCCATGCAGACCGCCGTCGGCGCGTTGAAGTTGTTCGGCAGCTGCGCCGAGGTGCCGGTGAAGTCGATCTCGGCGCTGCGCGCCGCCGCGTCGACGCGGATCGCCACCGCGATGCGCGCGCCGTTGTCCAGCGCCAGCGTGAACGCACCGTCCTTGAGCTTCGTGATGACGCGGCGCACCGACTCCTCGGCGTTGTCCTGCACGTGGCGCATGTAGGCCTGCACCACGTCCAGGCCGAACTGCGCCACCATGCGGCGCAGCTCCTGCACGCCCTTCTCGTTGGCGGCGATCTGCGCCTTCAGGTCGGCGATGTTCTGCACCGGGTTGCGCGAGGGGTACCTGCCGCCGCGCAGCAGCTCGAGCATCTCCGCCTCGCGCAGGCGGCCGCCCTCGACCAGCTTGATGTTGTCGAGCTGCACGCCCTCCTCCTCGATGCACGTCGAGAAGGGCGGCATCGAGCCGGGCGTGACGCCGCCGATGTCGGCATGGTGGCCGCGGCTGCCGACGTAGAACAGGATGCGCTCGCCGGCCTCGTCGAACACCGGGGTCACGACGGTCACGTCGGGCAGGTGCGTGCCGCCGTGGTAGGGGTCGTTGAGCGCGTACACGTCGCCCGGCTTCATCGTGCCGGCGTTGCGCCCGATCACGGTGCGGATCGACTCGCTCATCGAGCCCAGGTGCACCGGCATGTGCGGTGCGTTGGCGATCAGCTGGCCATCGGCATCGAAGAGCGCGCAGGAGAAGTCCAGCCGCTCCTTGATGTTCACCGAGTAGGCGGTGTTCTGCAGCTGCAGGCCCATCTGCTCGGCGATGTTCATGAACAGGTTGTTGAACACCTCGAGCATCACCGGGTCGACCGTGGTGCCGATCGCGCGGCGTGCCTCGCGCGGCACGACCCGCTCGAGCACGAGATGGTCCAGCGCCGTGACCCGGGCGCGCCAGCCGGGCTCGACCACCGTCGTCGCGTTCTTCTCCGCGATGATGGCCGGCCCGTCGACGTACAGCCCCGGCGTGGCCTGCTCGCGCACCACCAGCGCCGCCTCGTGCCAGCGCCCGCCGCTGAACAGGCGCACCGCCTCGGCCACCGGCGCCGGGGCCGGCGCGGCGCTGGCCTGCACCGCCTCGGCCGGCGCATCGCCGGCACCCACCGCCTCCACCGACACCGCCTCGACCACCAGCGCGCGCTCCTGCATCAGGAAGGCGAAGCGCTGGCGGTAGGCCGCCTCGAAGGCCGACTGGATCTCCACCGGCGAGCCGAACGGCACCACCAGCGCCGAGTCGGTGCCCTCGTAGCGCAGGTGCACGCGGCGGTGCACCTGCAGCGCCGCGCCCGCCACGCCCTGGCGCTGCAGCTCGGCGCTCGCCTGCGCGGCGAGTTCGTCGAGCTGCCGGGCCACCGCGGGCAGCGCGTCGGCCAGGCGCAGCTCGATGGCCGCCTCGCGGATCAGGCTCTGGTCCGCCAGCCCCATGCCGTAGGCCGACAGCACGCCGGCCAGCGGGTGCACGAACACCCGGTCCATGCCCAGCGCGTCGGCCACGCGGCAGGCATGCTGGCCGCCGGCGCCGCCGAAGCACTGCAGCGTGTAGCGCGTCACGTCGTAACCACGCGCCACCGAGATCTTCTTGATCGCGTTGGCCATCGCGCCGACGGCGATGTCGACGAAGCCCTCGGCCACCTCCTCGGGCGTGCGCGCGGTGCCGGTCGCGGCCTCGATGCGCGCGGCCAGCTCGCGGAACTTCGTCACCACCACGTCCCGGTCGAGCGGCTCGTCGGCCGCCGGGCCGAACACCTTCGGGAACCAGTCCGGCTGGATCTTGCCGAGCATCACGTTGGCGTCGGTCACGGCCAGCGGGCCGCCGCGCCGGTAGCAGGCCGGCCCGGGGTTGGCGCCCGCGCTCTCGGGCCCCGCACGCAGGCGCGCGCCGTCGAAGCTGAGGATCGAGCCGCCGCCCGCGGCCACGGTGTGGATGCTCATCATCGGCGCGCGCATGCGCACGCCGGCCACCTGCGTCTCGAAGGCGCGCTCGAACTCGCCCGCGAAGTGGCTCACGTCGGTGGAGGTGCCGCCCATGTCGAAGCCGATCACCCGGTCGAACGCCGCCAGCCGGGCTGTCCGCACCATGCCGACGATGCCGCCGGCCGGGCCGGAGAGGATGGCATCCTTGCCCTGGAAGGCCTGCGCGTCGGTCAGCCCGCCCGAGCTCTGCATGAAGTACAGCCGCACGCCCGGCATCTCGGCGGCCACCTGTTCCACGTAGCGGCGCAGGATGGGCGACAGGTAGGCGTCGACCACGGTCGTGTCGCCGCGGCCGACCAGCTTCATCAGCGGGCTCACCTCGTGCGACACGCTCACCTGCGTGAAGCCGAGTTCGCGCGCCAGCGCCGCCGCCGCCTGCTCGTGGGCCGGCCAGCGCCAGCCGTGCATGAACACGATCGCCACGCTGCGCATCCCGGCGTCGAAGGCGGCCCAGAGCCGCTCGCGCAGGTGCGCCAGGTCCAGCGGCGTGACCACCTGGCCGTCGGCGCCGACACGCTCGTGTGCCTCGATCACGCGGCGGTACAGCAGCTCGGGCAGCACGATGTGGCGGTCGAACAGGCGCGGCCGGTCCTGGTAGGCGATGCGCAGCGCGTCGCGGAAGCCC
The DNA here is from genome assembly GCF_004011805.1 of Piscinibacter defluvii. Lineage (GTDB taxonomy): Bacteria > Pseudomonadota > Gammaproteobacteria > Burkholderiales > Burkholderiaceae_C > Piscinibacter > Piscinibacter defluvii. Next base: position 418,855 of record NZ_RCHJ01000005.1, on the reverse strand, counting down.
TGCGTGATGACCAGCAGCGTCGGCTCGCCCTCGCGCTCGAGCAGCGCGTTGGTGGCCACCGTGGTGCCCATCTTCACGCACTCCACCTGTTCCGGCGTGATGGGTGCGCCGGGCGCCAGGCCGAGCAGGTGCCGGATGCCGGCCACCGCCGCGTCGCGGTAATGCTCCGGGTTCTCCGAGAGCAGCTTGTGCGTGACGAGCCGGCCGTCCGGGCGGCGCCCGACGATGTCGGTGAAGGTGCCGCCGCGGTCGATCCAGAACTGCCAGCGGCCGGAGGTGTGCTTGCTCATGTCGTGCTCGATGAATAGTACGGGATGAAGATCGCGTTGGCCTGCGGGCCGACCTCGCGGATCCATTCGAGGGCAAAGCGCTCGCCGAGGCGGCGCAGAGGGGTGGACAGCGTCGCGGCCGGCAGCTCGACCTTCATGCCGTGCCGGCGCAACTCGTCGAGCGACTCGCGCGCCGCCGCCTGGCTGGCGCTCCAGCCGCGCGGCTCGGCCGCGGCGGCGGCCACGGCCAGCGCATCGCGCTGCACCGCCGGCAGCGCCAGGAAGGCCGCCTCGCGCACGAAGACGATGTTCTTCGGGAACCAGGCGTTGATGTCGTAGAAGTGCTTCAGGCCGTCCCAGACGCGGTTCTCGACGCCGGTGACGGCCGAGGTGATCATGGTGTCGATGCGGCCCTCGGCGACGGCGCGGCCGACCTCGGGCATCGGCACGTCCACCGGCGTGGCGCCGAGCAGCTCGGCGATGCGCACGGTGGTCGCGTTGTAGGTGCGCATGCGCAGGCCTCGCAGGTCCTGCGGCGCGGCGATCGGCCTGGCGCTGTAGAGCCCCTGCGGCGGCCAGGGCACGGCGTACAGCACGCGCAGGCCACGCTCGGCGAAGGCGCGCTCGACCAGCGGGCGCTGGTGCGTCCAGAGCCGCCGGGCGTCGTCGTAGTGCCGGGTGATGAAGGGCACGGCGTCGGCGCCTGCGATCGGCATCGCCCTGGCCAGCCCGGTCATGATCGTCTCGCCCATCTCGGCGCGGCCCTCGCGCACCGCGTCGGCCACCTGCGCCAGCGGCGCGAGGCTGCCGTTGGCGTGCAGCTCGATGCGCAGGCCGCCGCCGGTGGCCGCCTCGACCGACTGCGCCAGCGCCAGCAGGTTGCGCGCGTGGAAGGACTCGGCGCGGTAACCGGTGGCGAGCTTCCAGGGCGCCGCGGCGGCGGCGCGCGCATGCAGCAGCGTGCCGGCCGCGCCGAGCAGCCAGGTGCGACGGAACATGGGAACCTCCCGCAGGGTGCGCGCTACAGGCGCGCGGGCAGCCAGGTGGCGATGCCGGGCACGAACCACAGCAGCAGCACGAAGCCGAGCATCAGGGCGAACAGCGGCATCGAGCGCCGCGCAATCCAGGTGATGTCGCGCCGCGTCAGGCCCTGCAGCACGAACAGGTTGAAGCCCACCGGCGGCGTGATCTGCGCCAGCTCCACCACCAGCACGACGAAGATGCCGAACCAGATCAGGTCGAAGCCGGCCTTCTGCACCGTGGGCAGCAGCACGGCCATCGTCAGCACCACCATCGAGATGCCGTCCAGGAAGCAGCCCAGCACGATGAAGAAGACCGTCAGCCCGAGCATCAGCGCGAACGGGCTGAGCTGCAGCGCGCCGATGAACTCGGCCAGGTGGCGCGGCAGGCCGATGAAGCCCATCGCCAGCGTCAGGAAGGCGGCGCCGGCGAGGATCAGGCCGATCATGCAGTACACCCGCGTGGCCGCGGCCAGGCCCTCCCTGAAGGCCTGCCAGCTGAGCGAGCCTTCGACGGCCGCCAGCCCCAGCGCACCGGCCACGCCGAGCGCCGCGGCCTCGGTGGCGGTGGCGATGCCGCCGTAGATCGAGCCCAGCACCAGCACGATCAGCACCACCACCGGGATCAGGTGGCGCGATTCGCGCAGCTTCGCGGCCAGCGGCAGCGGCGCGTCGGCCGGCGGCACCTGCTCCGGGTGGCGCAGCGCCCAGACCACGATGTAGCCCATGAACAGCAGCGCGAGCAGGATGCCCGGCAGCACGCCGGCCATGAACAGCTTGGCGATCGAGACGTTGGCCGCCACGCCGTAGACGATCATGATGATCGACGGCGGGATCAGCAGCCCGAGCGTGCCGGCACCGGCCAGCGTGCCGACCGCCATCGCGTCCGGGTAGCCGCGTTTCTTCAGCTCGGGCAGGGTGATCTTGCCGATCGTCGCGCAGGTCGCCGCGCTCGAGCCGGACACCGCGGCGAAGATGGCGCAGCCGATCACGTTGGTGTGCAGCAGCCGGCCCGGCAGGGCGCCGATCCACGGCGCGAGGCCGCGGAACATGCCCTCCGAGAGCCGGGTGCGGAACAGGATCTCGCCCATCCACAGGAAGAGCGGCAGCGCGGTCAGCGTCCAGCTCGAGGTCGAGCCCCAGATCGTCAGCAGCATGCTGTCGCCCACCGGGCGCTGCGTGAACAGCTCCATCGCCACCACCGCCACGCCCAGCAGCGCCAGGCCGATCCACAGCCCCGAGCCGAGCACCGCCAGCAGCAGCACGATCAGGAACACGGTGATCAGCAGGTCCATCGCCTTCCCCTCATTCGACGTGGCTGGCGTCTTCGGCCAGGCGCTCGAAGTACGGCAGCCCGTGCCAGCGCGCCACGATCGCGTCGGCCAGCGAGAGCGCGAAGCCGGCGCAGCCCAGCGCACAGGCGAGCTGCGGGATCCACAGCGGCGTCGCGTCGGCGGCCGGCGAGACGTCGTGCATCGCATGCGACAGCCACACCAGGCGCAGCGCGTAGACGGCCAGGTAGAGCGCGAGCGCAAAGCCGGCCAGCAGCGACCACCACTCGAGCGCGGCGCGGGCCTTCGGCGCCAGCCTGTCGAGCAGCAGCGTGACGCGGATGTGCTCCTGGCGCCGCAGCGTCTGCGGCAGCGCGAGGAACAGCGCGGCCGCGATGGCGTAGCCGGCGTAGGCATCGGTGCCCGGCAGATCGGCTCCGGCCAGCCGCGCGATCACGCCGGCCGAGACCGCCGCGAAGGCGGCCACCATCGCCAGCGCGGCGAGCAGCGCGAGCGCCCGGTCCGCCTGCGCGACGGCGGCGTGCAGCGCGTACGCCGGGGCCGGCCGCGGGGCCGGCACGGGCTCACTTGCTGTACGCATCGATGATCGCCTGGCCGTCGGCGCCCGCCTGCTTGAGCCACTCGCCCGTCATCGTGCTGCCGATCTTGCGCAGCTCGCGCGTCAGCGCCTCGCTGGGCGGCGCGACCTTCATGCCGCGCGCGGCGAGTTCCTTCAGGTACTCGGCGTTCTTCTGCTCGCTCAAGGCCCAGCCGCGCTGCTCGGCGGCGGCAGCAGCCTTCAGCACGGCCTCCTGCAGCGGCTTGTCGAGCGCGTCGAAGGCCTGGCGGTTGACCACCACCGCGTTCTTCGGCAGCCAGGCGTTGACGCTGTAGAAGTGCCTGACGCTCTCGTAGAGCTTCATCTCGACGCCACTCGCGCTCGAGGTCAGGAAGTTTTCCACCGTGCCGGTGGCCAGCGCCTGGCCCAGCTCGGCGAGCTGGATCGTGGTGGGCTGCGCGCCGGCGAGCTGCGCGATGCGCGAGGTGGCCGGGTTGTAGGCGCGCATCTTGGTGCCCTTCAGGTCCGCGATCGTCTCGACCGGCTTGCTGCTGTACAGGCTCTGCCCCGGCCAGGGCACCGTGAACAGCAGCTTCATGCCCTGCGACGCGAGCAGCTTGTCGAGCGCCGGGCGCGCGGCCTCGGCGAGGCGCTTCGCGGCCGGGTAGCTGTCGGCCAGGAAGGGGATCGAGTCGACGCCGTACAGCGGGTTCTCGTTCGCGGCGCCCGAGAGGATGAACTCGCCGGCCTGGGCCTGGCCGGTCTGCACCGCGCGCTTGATCTCGTTGGCCTTGTAGAGCGAGCCGTTCGGGTGCAGCGTGATCTTCAGCCGGCCGCCGCTGGCCTGGGCCACCTCGTCGGCGAACTGCTGCGCGTTCTGGGTCTGGAAGCTGGCGGGTGCGTAGCCGGTGGGCAGGTCCCAGGCGGTCTGGGCCGCGGCGGAACCGACCGCGAGCGCCGACATCAGGATGGCAGGGACGAACGACTTCATCGGAGCACCTCCGTGGCAGGTTGCAGGAACAGGGATCAGAAGGCGGCCAGCTGGTGGTTCAGCAGGTCGGTGACCAGCATCGCGCCGGGCGCGTGGGTGATGCAGAACTCCGGGCGGGCCTGCGCCAGCGCGGCCTGCGGCGTCACGCCGCAGGCCCAGAACACCGGCAGCTCGTCGGGCCGCACCTCGACCGCGTCGCCCCAGTCGGGCCGCGACAGGTCGGCGATGCCGATCAGCGCCGGGTCGCCCAGGTGCACCGGCGCGCCATGCACGTCGGGGAAGCGCGAGGTGATCTGGATCGCGCGGATCGCCGCGGCCGCGCGCAGCGGGCGCATCGTCACCACCAGCGGCCCGGCGAACGGGCCGGCCGGCACGGTGGCGATCGAGGTGCGGAACATCGCGACGTTCTTGCCCTCGTCGACATGGCGCAGCACCAGCCCCTCGTCGAGCAGCGCCTGCTCGAACGAGAACGAGCAACCGAGCACGAAGGTGACGAGGTCGTCGCGCCACAGCGCGCGCACGTCGGTCGGTTCCTCGACCAGTTCGCCCCGGCGCCAGACGCGGTAACGCGGCAGGTCGCTGCGGATGTCGATGCCCTCGCCCAGGCTCGGCAACGCGCACGCGCCCGGTTCGGAGACGGCCAGCAGCGGGCAGGGCTTGGGGTTGCGCTGGCAATAGCGCAGGAAGTCGTCGGCCCAGCGCGCCGGCAGGATCACCACGTTGCCCTGCACGTGGCGCTGCGCCAGGCCGCTGGTGTGGCCGCTCCAGCGGCCGGCGCGGATCTCGCCGCGCAGCCGGGCCGGCGGGGCATCGCGCAGGGGAAGGTCGGTGGGCATGCGGCGCATTCTGTGACCCCGACCGCGCGCCGCCAAACGAGATTTTTTTCTATGTCTCGATCGATTCCTTCGATGCTTCGACCACCCGGGCACGCCCCGCGTCCTTGGCCGCGTAGAGCGCGGCGTCGGCACGCTGCAGCAGGCGCTCCAGGCCGTCGCCGGGGCGCGCCGTCGCGACGCCGGCCGAGAAGGTGCAGCAGAAGCGCGCGCCGGCGCCGTCGAACACGACGGTGCGGAAGCGCTCGAGCAGGCGCTCCAGGCGCACCCGCGCCTGGCCGGCGTCCGCGCCCGGCAGCAGCAGCACGAACTCCTCGCCGCCGCTGCGGCAGACGATGTCGCTCGCGCGCAGCGCGCCACGCACCAGGCGCGCGAAGGCCTGCAGCACCTGGTCGCCGGCGGCATGGCCATGGCGGTCGTTGACGTGCTTGAAGTGGTCGAGGTCGACCAGCGCGGCGGCCAGCGGCTCGCCCTGGCGCTGCGTGAGCGCGACCAGCGCCGCGCCCGCGTCCTGCAGGTAGCGGCGGTTGTGCAGGCCGGTCAGCGCATCCTCCAGCGCCTGCGCGCGCAGCCGCTCCTGCAGGCGCTCGTTCTCGGCCGCCTGCTCGCGCAGCGAGGCGTTCAGCGACTCGAGCCGCGCCGCCAGACCGCGCGCCAGGTCGCGCTCGGATTCGGCCTGCTGCACCCGGTGGCGGATCTGCAGGCTCAGGTAACGCGCCCGCGCCGCGCGCCCGAGCAGCAGCTCGTGCGTGGCGAAGGCCTCGCATTGCAGGCGGTAGGCGAGCTCGTGGTCGCCCACCGCGGCGGCGGCCTGGGCGGCCACGCGGTCCAGGTTGACCCGGTCGATCGCCACGGTGCTTTCGTCGCCCTCGCGCAGCGCCTGGCGCGCGCGGCACAGCGCCAGCGCCTCGGCGGCGCGGCCGCGCGCGAGCAGGATGCGCGCCAGCAGCCAGACGCGCGAGGTGGCCAGCTCGTTGCTCATCGCGTCGACATGCACCACGCCGCCCAGGCGCGCCTCGGCCTCGTCGAGCAGCCCGTTGTCCAGCAGCACGTGGGCGATCTCCTCGTCGCGCTGCAGCGCCGGCAGGTCGTCGGGCCGGATGCGCGCGATCAGCTGCTCGCGGGCGATCGCCAGCGCCTCGGCCGGCCGCCCCATCAGGCACAGGCACTGCACCAGGTTGCCGGCGGCATAGATGATCTGGCGCTTCGAGCCGAGCGCCAGGGCCCCCGACAGGCACTCCTGCAGCAGGCCGAGCGCGTCCTCGAGGTTGTACAGGTCCGACTGCAGCGAGCCGAGGTTGTTCAGCGCGTTGACCACCAGGCTGGGCACGCCGCTCTCGCGCGCCGTGGCCAGCGCCTCGTGGAAGCGGTCCAGCGAGGCGTCGTTGTCACCCTCCATGCCGACCACGATGCCCAGCGCGGCCAGCGTCAGGTAACGGTCCACCGCCGGCCGCTCGCCCTTGCCGCGCTCGTGCAGCGCCCCCAGCAGCTCGGCCGCCCGGGCCAGCTCGCCGCGGCGGCGCAGCGCCATCGCGCGGTCGTGCTCGATCAGCCAGGCCAGGCGCGGCGGCGGCTCGGCCCCGGCGCAGGCGATGGCGGCGTCGAGCTCGGCCTGACCGTCCTCCAGCGTGCCTTCGCGGAACGCGACCAGCGCCAGCACCACATGGGCGAAGGCCTGCTGCGGCCGCTCGTCGCCGGCCAGCGCCAGCGCGCGGCGGGCGAGCGCGGCCGCACCGGCGCCGTCCGCGATGACCTGGGCGAGCGCCTGCTCGGCCAGCGCAGCGGCGCTGGCGGGCGACGGGGTCGGGGCACTCATCGGGTCGGGGCGGGCAGTCACGGAAACAACGCGGATCCCCCACCGGATCGGCTGCGGGCGCCGGATCTTGAGGCCGGCGCGGCCTCAGGCGGCTCCCGGCCCCGGCGGCGGGCCCCGTCGTGCGACCTTGTTCACGCCGGCGCCGGCAAAGGCGAGCACCGCGTCGACCAGGCTCGCCGGCACGCCCTCGGCCGGATCGTGGCGCCAGCTCAGGTGCACCGGCAGCGGGGTGAGCGGCGCGTCGCAGGCCAGCGGGCGCAGCGGCAGTCGCTCGGCCAGGCGCTGCACCGCGGCGCGCGGCAGCGTGGCGATGCCGACCCCGCCTTCGACCAGCTGCACCATCGCCGAGATCGACGAGATCGTGTGCACCCGCGGCGGCGCCACGCCGGCGCGGCGGAACAGGTCGAGCAGCGCCACGTGCGGCTGCGAGCCGCGCTGGAAGGTCAGCAGCTCGTGCTGCGCCAGGTCGGCCAGCGTCCAGCGGCGCCGCCGGTGCCGCTCGCGGTGGCCGACGAACACCATCTCCATCGGCGCCAGCGCGCGGCTGCGCAGCCCGTCGCCGGCGGCCGGCAGCGCGGCCAGGGCCAGGTCGAGCGTGCCGCGCCGCACCTGCTCCACCAGCACCGGCGTGGTCTCCACCGTCAGCTCGAGCTCCAGGCCCGGCTGCGTGGCGCGCATGTGCTGCACCCAGTCGATCAGCCAGGAATGCAGCACCGACTCGATCGCACCGAGCCGCAGCGACAGCGCACGCGCCCGGGCCGGCCCCATCTCGGCCTTGATCTCGCGCTGCAGCGCGAGCAGCCGCTCGGCGTAGTCGAGGAAGCGCGCGCCGGCGACCGTCAGCCGCAGCGTGCGGTCGCGCCGCTCCAGCAGCAGCGCGCCGAGCTCCTCCTCGAGCGCGGCGATGCGCGAGGACATCGCCGACTGGGTGATGCACAGCTTGTCGGCCGCGCGCGACATGCTCTTCAGCGTCGCGACCCAGTAGAACGCCTCCACGAAACGCAGGTTCACGACCTCGGCTCCTCCTGCCGGCACGCGCGTTGCATGCGCCGGGCAAGCCCTCGCACGCCGGCCCGGCACGAGCGCTTATTCTCGGACCTTCCCCGCCCCCGGAGACGCCATGCATTCGAAGCTCGCCCTCGCCTTCGCCGCCGCCTGCCTGGCCGGCAACGCCCTCGCGCAGACCAAGTGGGACTTGCCGGCCGCCTACCCGGCCAACAACTTCCACACCGAGAACCTGTCCCAGTTCGCCGCCGACGTCGACAAGGCCACCGCCGGCAAGCTGAAGATCACGGTGCACGCCAACGCCTCGCTCTTCAAGGCGCCGGAGATCAAGCGCGCGGTGCAGGGCGGCCAGGCGCAGATCGGCGAGATCCTGCTGGTCAACTTCCAGAACGAGTGGCAGGTGTTCGGTGCCGACGGCCTGCCCTTCCTGGCCGACAGCTACGACGAGGCGATGAAGCTGTACAAGGCGCAGAAGCCGGCGCTCGAGAAGAAGCTCGGCGAGCAGGGCATGCTGCTGCTGTACAGCGTGGCCTGGCCTCCGCAGGGCATCTTCGTCAAGAAGCCGATCGCCGCGGCCGCCGACCTGAAGGGCGTGAAGTGGCGCGCCTACAGCCCGGCCACCGCGCGCATCGCCGAGCTGGTGGGCGCGCAGCCGGTCACCGTGCAGGCGGCCGAACTCAGCCAGGCCATGGCCACCGGCGTGGTCGAGAGCTACATGAGCAGCGGCGCGACCGGCTACGACACCAAGACCTACGAGCACATCAAGTACTTCGTCGACACCCAGGCCTGGCTGCCGAAGAACGCGGTGATCGTCAACAAGGCCGCCTTCGACGCGCTCGACAAGCCGACCCAGGCCGCCCTCCTGAAGGCCGGCGCCGACGCCGAGGCGCGCGGCTGGGCCACCAGCCGGGCCAAGAACACCGAGTACCTCGAGCTGCTGAAGAAGAACGGCATGACCATCGCGCCGCCCAGCGAGCAGCTGAAGGCGGACCTGAAGAAGGTCGGCGACACCATGCTGAAGGAGTGGCTCGAGAAGGCCGGGCCGGAGGGCGCGGCGGTGGTCGAGGCCTACAAGAAGATGTGAGATGCGCCGCGCGCTCGACGCCCTGTACGACGGCTGCGCGGCGCTGGCCGCGCTGGCGATGCTGGCGCTGCTGGCCGCGGTGCTGCTGTCCATCCTCGGCCGGCAGCTCGGCTTCAACATCCCCGGCATCGACGCCTATGCCGGCTACGCGATGGCGGCGGCCGGCTTCCTGGCGCTGGCCCACACGCTCAAGCGCGGCGAGCACATCCGCGTGACGCTGCTGGTGGCCCGCCTGCGTGGGCGCGCGCGCCGCGCCGCGGAGCTCTGGGCGCTCGGCGCGGCCACGGCGCTGGCGCTGCTGGGCGCGGTCTACAGCGTGCGGCTGGCCTGGATGTCGTGGACGCTGCACGACGTCTCCACCGCCAGCGACGCGACGCCGCTGTGGATCCCGCAGCTGAGCATGGCGCTGGGCAGCGTGGTGCTCGCGATCGCCTTCGCCGACGAGCTGCTGCTCGAGGCGCGCGGCCGGCGCGCGAACGACGATCCGGCCGAGGCGCTGCGCAATGAGTGAGGTCGCTGTCGCCGCGCTGCTCGTCGTGGCGCTGTTCCTGATCCTCGGCAGCGGCGTGTGGATCGGGCTCACGCTCTCGGGCGTGGCCTGGATCGGCATGCAGCTGTTCAGTTCGCGCCCGGCCGGCGACGCGATGGCGGTGACCACCTGGGGTGCCGCGTCGAGCTGGACGCTGACCGCGCTGCCGCTGTTCGTGTGGATGGGCGAGATCCTGTTCCGCACCCGGCTCTCGCAGGACATGTTCCGCGGCCTGGCGCCCTGGATGCAGGCCCTGCCCGGGCGGCTGCTGCACGTCAACGTGGCCGGCTGCACCATCTTCGCGGCGGTCTCGGGCTCGAGCGCGGCCACCTGCGCCACCATCGGCAAGATGAGCCTGCCCGAGCTGCAACGGCGCGGCTACCCGGAATCGATCGCGCTCGGCTCGCTGGCCGGCGCCGGCACGCTGGGGCTGCTGATCCCGCCCTCGATCATCATGATCGTCTACGGCGTCAGCGCCGACGTCTCGATCGCGCAGCTGTTCATCGCCGGGGTGATCCCCGGGCTGCTGCTGGCGGCGATCTTCTCCGGCTGGATCGCGCTGTGGGCGCTGCTGCACCCGCAGCAGGTGCCGCCGCCGGATGCCCGGCTCACGTTCGTGCAGAAGCTGCACGAGTCGCGCCACCTGATCCCGGTGGTGCTGCTGATCGCCGCGGTGCTGGGCTCGATCTACGGCGGGCTGGCCACCGCCACCGAGGCCGCGGCGCTGGGCGTGGTGGGCGCGCTGCTGCTGTCGGCCGCGCAGGGCTCGCTGAGCTGGAGCACCTTCCGCGAGTCGCTGATGGGCGGCACGCGGCTGTACTGCATGATCGCGCTGATCCTCGCCGGCGCCGCCTTCCTGACGCTGGCCATGGGCTACATCGGGCTGCCGCGCCACCTGGCGGAGTGGATCGCCGCGCTGGGCCTGTCGAAGGCGCAGCTGCTGGTCGCGCTGACCCTCTTCTACATCCTGCTCGGCTGCTTCCTCGACGGCATCTCGATGGTGGTGCTGACCATGGGCGTGATCATGCCGACGGTGCTCAAGGCCGGCATCGACCCGCTCTGGTTCGGCATCTACATCGTCATCGTGGTCGAGATGGCGCAGGTCACGCCGCCGGTGGGCTTCAACCTGTTCGTGCTGCAGGGCATGACCCGGCGCGACATCGGCACCATCGCCCGTGCGGCGTTCCCGTTCTTCCTGCTGATGGTGCTGATGGTGGTGCTGCTGGTCGTCTTCCCGCAACTCGTCACCTGGCTGCCGCAGCAGATGCGGCGCTGAACCATGACGAGCCCGGCCCCGCTCGACGCGGCCCACTGGCAACGCCTGTCGGGCGCCCTTGACGAGCTGCTCGACCTCGACGCGCCGCAGCGCGCGCAACGCCTCGCCGCGCTGCGCGCCGAGGATGCTGCGCTGGCCGGGGAGATCGAGCGCCTGCTCGCGATGCAGGGCCGCCTGGCCGACGAAGGTTTCCTCGAGGCCGGCGCCGTGCCGCAGTCCGACGAGCCGACGCTGGCCGGCCAGACGCTGGGTGCCTACACGATCGAGCGGCCGCTGGGTGCCGGCGGCATGGGCAGCGTCTGGCTGGCGCGGCGCAGCGACGGGCGCTACGAGGGCCTGGTGGCGATCAAGCTGCTCAACCTCGCGCTGCTGGGCCGCGGCGGCGCGGCGCGTTTCGCGCGCGAGGGCAGCGCGCTGGCGCGCCTGACCCACCCGAACATCGCCCGGCTGCTGGATGCCGGCGTCAGCGGCGCCGGCCAGCCCTACCTGGTGATCGAGCATGTCGGCGGCGAGCAGATCGACCGCTGGTGCGAGGCGCGCGGCCTGGGCGTGGAGGCGCGTGTGCGCCTGGTGCTCGACGTGCTCGCCGCGGTGGCGCATGCGCACCGCAAGCTGGTGCTGCACCGCGACCTGAAGCCCGGCAACATCCTCGTCACGCCCGAAGGGCGCGTGAAGCTGCTCGACTTCGGCATCGCCAAGCTGATCGACGACGAGCAGCAGGCCGCGCCCGAGACCGAGATCACCCGGCTCGCCGGCCGCGCCTTCACGCCCGACTATGCCGCGCCCGAGCAGGTGGAAGGCGGCGACGTGACGACCGCCACCGACGTCTACGCCCTGGGCGTGCTGCTCTACGTGCTGCTGGCCGGCCGGCACCCCACCGCCAAGGCCACCGACACGCCGGCGCAGCGCCTGCGCTCGGTGGTGGACACCGAGCCGGCGCGCCTGTCGAGCGCGGCGACCGCCTTCGCCGGCACGCTGCGCGGCGACCTGGAGAACATCTGTGCCAAGGCGCTGAAGAAGCTGCCAGCCGAGCGCTACGGCAGCGTCGACGCACTCGCCGAGGACCTGCGCCGCTGGCTGGCGCACGAGCCGGTCGGCGCCCGCGCCGACTCCTGGGCCTACCGCAGCGCCAAGTTCGTGCGGCGGCACCGGGTCGGCGTCGGCGCCGCGGTGCTGGTCGTGCTGGTGCTGGCGGGCGGCGTGGTGGGCACCACCTGGCAGGCCGTCGAGGCCGGGCGCCAGCGCGAGCAGGCGCTGCTGCAGCGCGACCGCGCGCAGGCCCTGCTCGGGCGCAACGAGGCGATCATCGAATTCGTCGACATGATGTTCACCGAGGCCGCACCTGCCGGTCAGGCGGCGGTGCTGCGCAAGATGCTCGAGCGCAGCGAGGCGCTGGTCGGCACCGCCTTCGCGCGCGACCCGTCGCACCAGGCCGAGATCCTGCGCGTGCTGGGCGGCTTCTACACGACGCTGGACCTGCCGAAGAAGCAGGTCGAGCTGCTCGAGCGCGCACGCGGCGTGGTCGAGCGCGTGCCGGACCGCTCGCTGCAGGCGCGCCTGGCATGCGCGCAGGCGCAGGCGCTGTCTCTGACCGGCGAACGCGAGGCCGCGCTGCGGCTGATCGAGCAATGGACCGCGGCCACCGACCTGGAGCCGCTGGTGGCAGCGCAGTGCCTGCAGAGCCGCGCGGTGCTGGCGCAGGAGGCGGTCGACCCGCCCAACGCGCTGCGCTACGCCGAGGCCGCGCTGCAGCGCCTGCGCGATGCCGGCGTGAACGCGCCGCTGCAGGAGGCCACGCTGCTCAGCGACATCGGCTTCGCGCTGCACCTGGCCGGCCGCAACGGCGAAGCCGACGCCGCCTACGAACGTGCACTCGCGCAGCTGCGCACCGTCGGCCGCGACGAGGGCTCGGAATCGATCCGCATGCGCATCAACCGCGGCATCGTGCGCTACGCGATGAGCGATTTCCAGGGCGGCCTGGCGCTGTTCCGCCAGGCCATCGCCACCTACGAGCGGCGCGGCGAGGCGGAGATTCCGCCGCTGCTGTGGGGCAACACCGCCTTCGGGCTGGAGCAGCTCGGTCGCCATGCCGAGGCGCTGCAGGCCTACCAGCGCACCGACGAGGCCGCCGCTCGCAGCGGCTACGTCGGCGGGCAGGCCTTCGCGCGCGCCGGGCGCGCCTCGGTGCAGGTGGCGCTCGGCCAGCTCGACGCCGCACGCGCCAGCCTGGCCGAAGCCGCCGCGCTGCAGAAGGACCTGCCGCCGGCCCACGCAGCACGCATGCGCCAGCAGATCACCCAGGCACGGCTCGACGCGGCGCGCGGCCACGGCGACGCGGCACTGGCCGGCTACAGCCGCGTGCTGGAGCTGCTCGCGGCGCAGGGCGCGGCCACGCCGGCCCAGGCGAACGTGCTGCGCCTGCGTGCCGAACTGCTGCTCCAGCGCGGCGAGCTCGTGCGGGCCGGGGAGGACGCCAGCGCCGCGCTGCACCTGGCGCGCCGGCTGCAGGGCACCAACCCGCACTCCGACCTGACCGGACTGGCCTGGCTCGCCTACGGCCGCGCGCGCGCCGCGGGGGGCGACACGACGGGCGCGCACGAGGCGTTCACCCAGGCGCACCTGGAGCTGCAGGCCACGCTCGGCGCGGACCACCCGGACACCCGCGCCGCGGCACAGCTGCGCGCCGGGCGCTGAGCGGCGCCGCGCGGCGCGTCAGGCCGCGCGCACCAGCCCGCCCGGCTGCTCGCCGTGCGCCCAGTGCTCGCGCACCATCTCGTGGAAGCGCCGCGTGCCCAGCGTCATGAAGCGGTAGTTCAGGTCGCGCATCTGGCGCAGCACCTGCGCCAGCGACTGGCGATCGTGCGGCGGCGCGTCGCGGAACAGCAGCGCACGCGCTTCGTCCCACTGCTGCTGCACGGCGAGTATCGCGTCCTGGTCGGCCGGGTCGTCGAACAGCTCGACGACCGAGTCGCGGTCGATGTTCTGCGCGCCGCGCGACAGCGCGTCGTACTCGATCGTCTCGACGGCCTCGCGCAGGCGCCGCACGCGCTCGTCCACCGGCGCCGCCGCGGACACGCCGGTGGCCGGCTTGCGGAACTTCTCGATCACCTCGTAGCGGAAGCGCAGGCCCAGGCGCAGCAGCGTGGCGAGCAGGCCGAAGTCGTTCTCCACCTCCGCGAGCGGCTGCACCACGGTGTCGACCAGGTGCACGTGGAAGCGGCTCTCGCCGTCCGCGCCCACCTCCTTCTTCGACAGCTGCGGCTGGTACGAGCCGTCCTCGGTGTGGTAGATCGCCTGCATCGGCCGGAAGCGCAGGTCGTTGCTGGCCAGGTAGACCGACTTCTGCAGCTGCGCCAGCCAGCGCGTGTCCGGCGTGCGGCGCGCCGCGCGCACGATGTCGCGCCAGGTCCAGTGCGAGCCCTCGAACAGGCCGAACAGGCCGAGCGACTCGGCGTTGGACTCGACGCGTGCGTCGTCCGGGATCTGCTCGCCCGCCAGCCGGCCCGGGGGCGGGATCACGATGTCGAAGAAGCGCTCGAACTGCTGCAGCCGCGCGTTGCGGAAGCGCTGCTCGACCGCGGCGATGCGCTCGAGCTTCGCCGCCGCCTCGCGCACCGGCGGCGTGCGCGGCAGGCCGAGCTCCTTGGCGATCGCCGCGTACAGCCGCTCCAGGCCCGCCAGCGTGCCGAGCTCGACCGCCTGGCGCAGCGACAGCGGCATCTGCAGGTCCGTCACGTGCAGGCCCGAGTGGCACACCGGCACGATCGGCACACCCTTCATCCACGCCGCGCCGACCTCGAACTGCACCCAGGGCCGGTGCACCGAGGCGCGGCTGCACAGCACGAGCACGATGCTGGCCTGGTCCATCGCGCCGCGCACCGCGCCGAGCCATTCCTCGCCGGCGCCGATGCTGCCGATCTCGGAGGAGGTGAAGAACTTCACCATGTGCAGGAAATCCTCCTCCAGCATCTCGCGCAGCAGCCGCGCGACCTCGGCCTCCTCGGAGATGTGGCTGACGAACAGCGACGTGGCGCTCATGGGAACCTCGCAGGGACGGGACTCGTCCCGCTGATATAGGCGCTGCCGCGCCGCCTAGCCTCCTGCGAAATGGGGAACCACGCCGGAACCGGGGGGTGGCGCGCTGCGCGCCGGTGTCCGCCGCGGCGGGCGCAGTGCGTGGTCCAGGGCACGGCGGACCGCCCCCGCGGACCGCGCCACCCCTGGAGATTCCGATGCCCCTGCCCTTCCCGCGCCTGCTGGCCACCATGCCTTTCCTGCTCGCGGCCGCCTGCACCAGCATGCCCCTGCCCCCGGCTGCGCCCGCGGCGCTGCAGCCGCCCGCCGACCAGCGCGCCACCGAGGTGCTGAACGCGCGTGGCGTGCAGATCTACGAATGCACCGCCAGCGCCGGCGGCGGCCACGCCTGGAGCTTCAAGGCCCCGGAGGCCGACCTGACCGACGCACACGGCCGCACGCTCGGCACCCATTTCGCCG
This sequence comes from Piscinibacter defluvii, assembly GCF_004011805.1. GTDB lineage: Bacteria > Pseudomonadota > Gammaproteobacteria > Burkholderiales > Burkholderiaceae_C > Piscinibacter > Piscinibacter defluvii. The sequence continues at coordinate 403,709 of NZ_RCHJ01000005.1, read as the reverse complement.
GCCCGACCTGGCAGGCCGCCGACGGCAGCCGTCTGACCGGGAAGCTGCGCGCCCGCGACCCCGGCCCCGACCCGCAGGCCATCCCCTGGCTGCTGCTGGATGCGACACCGGGCGGCGCGCCGGGACGCTTCAGCACCGTGCGCAGCATCCAGCGCCTGCAGACCGTCGGCGGCCTCGCCCCCGCCACGCCCTGCGACGCGGCCCACGTGGGCGAGCAGGCGCGCGTGCCCTACCGTGCGGTGTACGTGCTGTTCGCGTCGGCCTACTGAGCGCCCCCCAGGGCCGGGCTGCGCCCAGCCCGCCCCCCGCGGGGGTTCAAGCAAGGTGGCGAAGCCACAGTTGCTTGAGAGCCGCTGGCGGGCCGGCGGCGGCGCAGCGTTATTCTCGCGACCCCGGTCCGCCCGGCGGCCGACGAGGAACCCACGCCATGGTCCTGCTCGAATTCCAGATCTCGCCGCGTGCCGACGGCGACAGTGTCAGCGCCCTGGTGGCCCAGGCCATCGACATCGTCGACCGCAGCGGCCTGCCCTACCAGCTCACGCCGATGGGCACCATCCTCGAAGGCGAGTGGGACGAGACCTTCGGCGTCGTCAAGGCCTGCTTCGACAAGCTGCGCGAGGCCGGCTGCAGCCGCATCGGCGTGCACCTGAAGGTCGACTGGCGCGATGCGCCGGCCGGCCGCCTGCAGGGCAAGACGGCCAAGGTGGAGCAGGTGCTCGGCCGGAGGCTGAGCACCTGAGCGCCGCGGGCCGGCCGTCCGACGCGCTGGGCATGGCCGCCATGGCGGCGGCCACGGCCGTGTTCGTGATCGGCGACGTGTTCATGAAGCTCGTCACCGAGGCGCTGCCGCCGTTCGAGGTGCTGTTCCTGCGCGGGCTCGCGGCCAGCGCGGCGGCCGCGCTGTGGGTGGCGCTGCGCGGCGACGGGCACATGATCGCGAGCGCCCTGCACGGCCGCGTGCTGCTGCGCGCGGCGGCGGAGACCTTCAGCGTGCTGTGCTACATCGTCGCGCTCGCCCGCATGCCGATCGCCGACGTGATCGCGATCCTGCAGACCGCGCCGCTGCTGGTGATCGTCGCGGCCGCCGTGCTGCTGCGCGAACCCGTCGGGGCGACGCGGATGGCGCTGGTGCTGCTCGGCTTCGCCGGCGCGCTGATGGTGGCGCAGCCGACGGCCGCGGGAGTCTCCAGCGCGGTGCTGCTCGCCTTTGCCACGGCCGTGCTCATCGCCGCACGCGACCTGATCGGCCGCACGGTGCCGGCCGACTGTCCGGTGACGGTGATGGTGCTGGCCACCAACGTGATGGTCACCGCCGGCGCCGCGGCGATGAGCCTGGCGAGCGAACGCTGGGTCGCACCGGACGCGCTGCATCTCGCGCACCTAGGCGCCGCCGGCCTGCTCGTCACGCTCGGCCACGCCGGTGTGCTGCTCGCCTACCGCGTCGGCCGGCCGGCCGCAGTGGCGCCGTTCTTCTACAGCTTCGCGCTCTGGGGGCTGGTGGCCGGCGTGCTGGTGTGGGGCGTGTGGCCGAATGCGCTGGCGCTCGCCGGCCTGGCGCTGATCGTCGCGAGCGGGGTGGCGATCGTGGTGGGAGGACGGAGTCCGGGCCGGGGCGTCGGGGAGCGGGAACGCGCGTGAAGACGCATCGCCCGACGGCACCACGCGGCGTGATCACAGACCGTAGCGCTCGCGCCAGCGCGCCGGCACCAGCCGGTCGAGGGCGAGGGCTGCGAGCATCGACGCGCCGAGCAGCGGATACAGCAGGCCCAGCAGCACGGCCACGCCGATGGCGCCCGCCGCCGCGCGGTCGCCGTCGCGGCGCGGCGGCGCGGCCAGCCTCCCTTGCGGGCGGCGCTTCCACCACATGACGGCGGCCGACACCGCCAGGGCGACGATGGCGCCGCAGCCTGCCAGCATCACCAGCTGGTTGATCGCGCCGAACTGTCGCCCGGTGTGGATGCTGATGCCCCACTCGGTGGCCTTGCCGAGGGCGCCGTAGTCCGCGTAGCCGATGTCGGCGAGCACGGCGCCCGAGTAGCGATCCAGGTGCACCACCCGCACGGCGCGCACGTCGTCCGGGAAGTGCGCCGCGCTGTAGACACCCCGCGGCCCCTCCGGCAGGCGCAGCGGCGTGCCAGCCGGCAGGCCGAGTTCTGCCAGCCGCTGCAGCGCACGGTTCAGCCCGATCGACGCGGCCTCGATCCGGGCCGGCACGGCTTCCGGCGCCGCGGGGGATGCGTGGCCCTCGTGGTGAGGCGCCGCGGACGACGGCAAGGGCGCATGCGATGCGCTCCAGGGCAGTGCCGCCAGGTCGGCCAGCGGTGCCTGCGACTGCGGCGTGCCGCCCCAGAGGTACGCCGGCGTGCCCAGGCCCCAGCGGCTCGCGAGGCGCCCGAACTGCTCGCCCCAGAACGCCGACCAGGGCAGTCCGGTGACCGCGAGGAACAGCAGCGCCGCGGCGGCGAAGACCCCCGTCACCGCGTGCACGTCGCGCCACCACAGGCGCCGTGACGGTCGCGCGCGCACCGTGACGACGCCCTCGCGGCGGCCGCGCGGCCACCAGAGGAACACACCGGACACCGCCAGCACGATGGCCCAGCCCGCAACGACCTCGATCCAGTGGTTGGCCGCCACGCCGGCGATGGCCAGCGAGTGGATGCGCTTGACCACATTCATCAGGCGCTCGTCGTCGCGCAGCGTTCCCAGCACGCGGCCGTCGGCCGGGTCCAGGTAGACGGCGACGATGCCGCCGTCGCGGCGCAAGCCCACCTCGGCGCTGCGGCCGGGGCCGGCCGGGGCCACGTAGCGCACGACGGAGTCCGGCGCGGACGACAGCGCCGTCACCGCCTTCGCCACCAGCGCCTGCGCGTCCAGCGCCGGTGCCGCCTGCACACCGACACGCTCCAGGCGCGCGTACAGCCTGGCCTCGATGGGGTCCTTGAACAGGTACAGCCCGCCGGTCAGCGCCAGCAGCACCAGGAACGGCAGGCAGACGAGGCCGGCGTAGAAGTGCCAGCGCCAGACGCGGCGGTACAGCGCGGACTCGGCGCCGGGGGTCGACTCGGTCATGACGTTCATCGCTGCCTCTCAGAACTTCAGTCGCGCGCCGACGACCACCGAACGCGGCTCGCCCGGCGTCAGGATCGCCGCGTCCGCCGGCGCCGCGTCCCTCACGCTGAACTGCGACACATAGGCCTTGTCACCGAGGTTGCGGGCGTCGACGAACACCTCCCAGCGGCGGGTGGCGTAGCCCGCGCGCACGCCCCACAGCGTGTAGGCGTCGACCGCGTAGGTGTTGCCGAAGTCGGCCCAGCGCCTGCCGACGCGGTCGAAGGTCGGGCCGGCGAAGAAGCCGCTCGCATGGCGGTACAGCAGCTCACCCTTCAGCGCGTACCGGGGCGCCGCGGGAAGCTGCCGATCGCCGTAGGTCGGGTCTGCGTCGAAGCGGAAATGGTTCAGCGTCAGGTTGAGCAGCGGCTCGAGGCGATGTTCGCCGGCGGCGTCGAGCGCGAGGCTTGCACCGAGCAGCGCCTCGATACCGGCGTGGATCGTGCGCTCGACGTTCAGCGACTGGCTGGTGCCGGGCGCGGCCGGGTCGTCGCGCGACAGGATCTCGTGCTTCAGCCGGCCCCAGTAGAGCGCCAGGTCCCAATGCCAGCGGCTGCTGCCGGACTCGAGCGCGCCGCGCGTGCCGAACTCCACGACGGTGCCCTTCATCGCGTCGAGCAGCGTCGGCGCCGGACCGCCCGCCGTGTCGTCCTGGAGCTCGTACAGCGTCGGTGCCTCGTAGGTGCGGCTGAGGTTGGCGTACAGCTGCGTGGCCGGCGACAGCTGGTAGATCACGCCGGCGCGCGGGTTGACGCTGCGGTAGTCGCCGTCCAGTCCGGCGACCCGCACCTCGCGCCGTCCCGACACGGCCTGGGCGCCGTAGACCGCCGTCCAGCCCGGCGCGAACTGCCAGCGGTCCAGCGCGAAGAGTTCGAGGTTGTCGGCGTGGTTGTCGACGTCCGCGAAGCGGCTGCGCGGCCCGCCCGGCGAGTAGCTGTAGTTGCCTCCCTGCACGCTGGTGCGGCCCCCGTTGAGCCCGACCAGCAGGTCGTGCGCGGCGATCCTTCGCTGGTAGCGCAGCATCGTCCCGAGGTTGCGCTGCTCGGTGTCGATCAGCAGGCTGAAGAACGGCGGCGCGTAGACGATCGGGTGGTAGAGCTTCTGCGACTCGAGCGACACGCCGGCGCTCAGGCTGCTGTCGGCATCGATGCTCCAGCTCGTCTTGTTCGCCAGGCGCCAGGTCCTGACGTTGTACCGGTAGTCACCGGCGATCGCCGAGGGCGCGCCCTGGCGCGGGTCGGCGCGGAACTCGTCGCGTGTCAGGCCGCCGGGCAATTGCTGGTCGTTGTCGATGGCCGTGGCGTAGAAGCGCGTCTGGACCGAGGGCGCGAGCTGCCAGCCCGCGTTGGCATAGACGCCTGTTCGCTCCTGCGCCTGGTGCCCGCGGAACCCGTCGTAGCGACGGCCCTCGACACTGAGCAAAGCGTCGAACGCGCCCGACTGCGTGCCCAGCGTCACGCGGGCCTGGCGCTGGCCATGGCTGCCGAGGTTGAGCAGCACCTCGTCGGGCGCACCATCGCGCGCGGTGGGGGTGATGAAGTCGATCGCCCCGCCGAGTGTGCTCGCGCCGTAGGTCAGCGCGTTGGCGCCGCGCGCGACGACCACGTAGCGCGCCGACAGCGGGTCGACGTCGCGGTTGTGGTTGTTGCCGTCCGCTGCCGTGACGGGCAAGCCGTCCACGAGCAGCTTGATGCCGTTGCCGTCGTAGTTGGTGGCGTCCAGGTTGGAGCCGCGGCTGGAGAAGAACGTTGAGTCGCCGGTCGAGCCGCTGGCCACCCACAGGCCGGGCACGTAGCGCAGCATGTCGGCGAGGGTGGTGACGCTGCGCTGGCGCAGGCCCTCGCCGTCGACGACGGTCACGGCGCCGGGCGTGGCGGCCTGCTCGGCCGTGATGGCCCTGCGCACCGGGTCGGCGCCGGCGCCGGTGACCTGGACCGAGGGCAGCGTGGTCTGGGACGAGGAGACAAGGTCCTGCGCGAGCACGCAGGGGCTGAGGACGAGCGCGGAAAGTGCCGCGCCGGCATGTCGGATCATGGTGAGGTGTCGCGTTCGGATGAAGGAGCGCGGCGGCGCAGCACGAGCAAGCGCCGTCGGTCGGGAACACACGCGCTGTGCAGCGTCGCGGCGGGCCGCCGCGGGCGGGCCGCCAGACTGCCGAGGCAGGGCGTGTGTCGGGTCGCTTCAGCCGAGCGTTGGAGGACCTTGCGAGGGTGGCCTGGGTGCCGGCTCGCAGGCGAGCGGCATCGGCCGGCACGGGGGCACTGGCTCCACCCCCGCGTTGCGCAGCACCAGGGTCGGTGCCGGGGCCGGCAGCGGCGGCGGCAGGGTGCAGGCCGCGCACACCTGGGCACAGGTGGCGAGCAGGTCGGCGCTGGAGCCGTCCGGGTCGAGTGACTGCCTCAGTTCAGCCGGCAGCCCGGCGATGACGGCCGACGCGCGGGCCGGGTCGCCGCACCAGGCGGCCATCGGCGCCGGGACCACGGCCATGCTCGCCGCGTGGACCCACGGCAGGCACAGCTGCGCGAACCAGGCCAGCAGAGCCAGGCCGAGTCGGAGTCGTGAATTGACGCAGCGCATGGGCGGCGCGATTGTAGGAGGGCCGCGCTTCGCCCTGCCGGGCGCCGGCCGTCACCCCCTCACTCCAGCGCAATCCCCGCCTGCCGGATCAGCGCGCCCCAGGTGCGGCCTTCCTGCTCGATGTAGCGGCGGAACTCGGCCGCGCTGCCGCCGCCCGGGATCAGGCCCTGCTTCGCCAGCGCCTCCTGCACCGCGGGTTCCTTCAGCGCCGCGTTCACGTCGGCGTTGATGCGATCGACGATGTCCGGCGGCGTGCCGGACGGGGCGAACAGTCCGTTCCAGGCCAATGCCTCGAAGCCCGGGAAACCCGCCTCGGCGAGGGTGGGCAGCTGCTTCATGCCCTCGATGCGCTGCGCGCTCGTCACCGCCAGCAGCCGCACGCGCTGGCCCTGCACCAGCGGCAGCAGCGCCGGGGCCACGGTGAACAGTGCCTGGGTGTCGCCGGCGGCCAGCGAGGCCGCGGCCGGCGGCGAGCCGGCATAGGGTACGTGCGTGGCCTCGAAGCCGGCGGCGCGCTTGAACAGCTCCATCGTCAGGTGCGAGGAGCTGCCATTGCCCACCGAGCCGTAGCTCAGCTTGCCGCCCTCCTTCTTCGCCCAGGCGACGAATTCCGGCACGCTCTGCGCCGGGTGGCCGGCCGGCACCGCCAGCACGTTGGGCTGCGAGGTGGTCAGCACCACCGGCAGCAGGTCCTTCGCCGGGTCGTAGGGCATCTTCTTGTACATGAACGGCCCGAAGGCGATCGGCCCGTTGAAGCCGATGCCCAGCGTCGTGCCGTCCGGCGCGGCCTTGGCCACCAGGTCCATGCCGAGCATGCCCCCGGCGCCGGCCTTGTTCTCCACGACCACGCTCTGGCCCCAGCGCTCCTTCAGGCGCTCGGACAGCAGGCGCACGACCACGTCGAGCGAACTGGCCGGCGGCGCCGGGACGACGATGCGTACCGGGCGGCCCGGCCAGTTGTCGGCCCAGGCGGGTGCGGCCAGTCCGGTGGCGAGCAGCAAGGCAGCGAGGATCTTCTTCATGGCGGTCTCCGAGGCACAGCCGCGATCATGCCCTGGCCACGAACAGGGGCCCGATAGGCACGCTTATCGGCGCATCGCGCGCGCGGCCGGCCGCCAACATCGCAGCCAACTGCGCCTGGGTGGCCCGCCGCCCGGCATGCCGCCCGTTCACGAGGACACGATGGCCGAGATGCTGAGCCCGCTCGCCTGGGATCCCCCGCCGCTGCCGCGCGCGGTGCCGGACAAGCTCGGCCGCCCCGAGTTCCTCTGGCCCGCCCCGCCTTTCGCCAGCTACCCGCCGCCGGCCGCCCAGACCGACCCGCTGCCCTGCGAGATCACCGGCCTGAACGACAAGACGCTCGCCGGCCGCCTGACCTTCTTCGTGCCCGAGGAGGCGGTGGCGCATGTGCAGATCCCGCCGGCGCGCACCACGCTGCCGCTGCGCTTCGACCAGTTCCGCGCGCTGACGCTGACCACCCCGCTGGCCCCGCTGGCCCTGCCGGCGGGCGACCCGCATGCGGCCATGCTCGGCCAGCGCGGCGACGCCGACTACCGCGTGAAGCTGGCCGACGGCGGCGAGCTCGCCGGCCGCACCGTCGGCCATGTCGAGACCGAACACGGGCTGTTCCTGTTCCCGCCGGCGCCCGGGGCCGCCGGCGACGACGGCGCGGTGCTGCGCCGCTTCGTGCCGCGCAGCGCCTACAGCGCCGTAGAACTCGGCCCGCGCATCGGCGAGCTGCTGGTGCAGCAGAACAGCGCCACGCCGCAGCAGGTGGAGCAGGCGGTGGACCTGCAGAACGACCTGCGCGGCCGCAAGCTCGGCGACATCCTGCTGGCGCGCCAGGTGGTCACGCCCGAGCAGCTGCTCGAGGCGGTGGCGCGCCAGGCCAACATGCCGATGGTGCGCATCGGCGACGCGCTGATCTCGCTGGGCATGATCAACGACGCCCAGCTGCAGGAGGCGCTGGCCCAGCAGCAGGGCGACCGCAGCGTGCCGCTGGGCGAGCTGCTGGTGCGCATGGGCGTGGTGTCGCGCCAGGACCTGCAGGTCGCGCTGTCGCGCAAGATGGGCTACCCGCTGGTCGACCTCGACCTGTTCCCGGTGGAGGCCGAAGCGCTGCGCGCCGTGCCCTATGCCACCGCCAGGCGCCTGAAGGCGATGCCGCTGCTGCTGCGCGACGGCCGCCTGATCGTCGCCCTCGACGACCCGGCGCGGCGCCGCGCCGCGGTGGAGGAAGTCGAGTTCGTCGCCCAGATGAAGGCCGTGCCGGTGCTGGCGCAGTGCCGCGACATCGAGGACCTGCTGGACCGCGCCTACGCCAGGATCGGCAGCCAGACGGGCGGTGCCGACGGCGTGCCGGCGATCGAGTTCCAGCTCACCGGCACCGGCGAGCTGATCGAGCAGCTCGAGCGCGAGGGCGCGCAGCGCCCGGGCGGCTTCGACGAGGACGCCGCGATCGAGCAGAGCGACAACTCGCTGGTGCGGCTGATCAACACCATGATCGTCGAGGCGCACCAGGACGGCGTCTCCGACATCCACATCGAGAGCTACCCCGGCCGCGAGAAGATCCGCATCCGCTTCCGCAAGGACGGCCTGCTGCGCACCTACCTCGAGCTGCCGTCGAGCTACCGCAATGCGCTGGTGGCACGCGTGAAGATCATGTGCGACCTCGACATCAGCGAGAAGCGCAAGCCGCAGGACGGCAAGATCAATTTCGCCAAGTTCTCGCCGCAGCACCGCATCGAGCTGCGCGTGGCCACCATCCCGACCAACGGCGGGCTGGAGGACGTGGTGATGCGCATCCTCGCCAGCGCCAAGCCGATCCCGCTGGACAAGCTCGGCATGGCGCCGCGCAACCTGGCCGAGCTCAAGCGCGTGGCCGAGCGGCCCTACGGCATGGTGCTGTGCGTCGGCCCCACCGGCTCGGGCAAGACCACCACGCTGCACTCGGTGCTCAGCCACATCAACGTGCCCGAGCGCAAGATCTGGACCGCCGAGGACCCGGTGGAGATCACCCAGCCCGGCCTGCGCCAGGTGCAGGTGAACCCGAAGATCGGCTGGACCTTCGCCGGCGCCCTGCGCGCCTTCCTGCGCGCCGACCCGGACGTGATCATGGTCGGCGAGATCCGCGACCAGGAGACCGCGCAGACCGCGATCGAGGCGTCCCTCACCGGCCACCTGGTGCTCTCGACGCTGCACACCAACAGCGCGCCCGAGACCGTGACGCGCCTGCTCGACATGGGCATGGACCCGTTCAACTTCGCCGACGCGCTGCTGGCCATCCTGGCGCAGCGCCTGGTGCGGCGCATCTGCCCGCAATGCCGCAGCACGCGCGCGGCGAGCGACGACGAGTTCGAGGAGCTGATGGCCGACTGGCTGCACGTCTGCCCGACGGACGACCCGCGCTTCTCGCGCGACATCCTGCGTGCCGACTGGCTCGCCCGCTTCGGCCAGGGCGGCCGGCTGATGCTGCACCAGAGCCCGGGCTGCCCGGCCTGCGACGGCACCGGCAAGCGCGGGCGCGCCGGCCTGCACGAACTGCTGGTGGTCTCGCGCGAGCTGCGCCACCTGATCCAGACCGGCGCACGCGCCGAGGAGCTGCAGCGCTGCGCGCTGCTCGGCGGCATGCGCACCCTGCGCCAGGACGGCATCGAGAAGGTGCTGCAGGGCATCACCAGCCTGGACGAAGTGCGCGCCACGAGCAACGCATGAACGAACCCACCGCGACCGCCGCCGCGCCGGCCGCCCCGAAACGCGAGAAGCTGCGCCTGGGCGACGTGCTGGTGCAGCAACAGCTGATCTCGCCCGAACAGCTGACCCAGGCGCTCGATCAGCAGCGTGCCACCGGCAAGAAGCTCGGCCGGCTGCTGATCGAGGCCGGGCTGATCACGGAAGAAGCCCTGGCCCACGGCCTGGCGCGCCAGCTGCGCGTGGCGGTGGTGAACCTGAAGAGCTTCCCGCTCAAGAGCGAGACGGTGCGGCTGCTGGCCGAATCGCCGGCGCGCCGGCACCGCGCCATCGTGCTGGAGGACAAGGGCGATCAGCTGCTGGTCGGCTTCGTCGACCCGCTCGACCTGGTCGCCTACGACGACCTGACGCGCCTGCTCAAGCGCAGCATCCGCATCGCCGTGGTGGCCGAGAGCCAGCTCGGCCCGGCGCTGGACCGCCACTACCGCCGCACCGAGGAGATCACCGGCCTGGCCAAGGCGCTCGAGAAGGACATCGGCGACGCGGTGGACTTCGGCACCCTGCAGGCGAGCGTGGGCCAGGAAGGCGCACCGGTGGTGCGCCTGCTGCAGTCGGTGTTCGAGGATGCGCTGCAGGTCGGCGCCTCCGACGTGCACCTCGAGCCGATGGAGACCGGCCTGGCGATCCGCAGCCGCATCGACGGCGTGCTGCAGACCCAGACCCAGGCCGACAAGCGCATCGCCGCGGCGCTGGCGCAGCGGCTCAAGCTCATGGCAGGACTCGACATCTCCGAGAAGCGCCTGCCGCAGGACGGCCGCTTCACCCTGCGGCTGCGCGAACGCACGATCGACGTGCGCCTGTCCACCCTGCCCTGCCAGTACGGCGAATCGGTCGTGATGCGCCTGCTCGGCCATGGCGACTCGGTGCGCCGGCTCGACGAGATCGGCATGCCGGCCGACATGCTCGTGCGCTTCAAGGAGATCCTCGGCCGCAGCGCCGGCATGGTGCTGGTGACCGGCCCCACCGGCTCGGGCAAGACCACCACGCTCTACGCCGCGCTGGCCGAGCTGGACGCCGAGCAGCAGAAGATCATCACCGTCGAGGACCCGGTCGAATACCGCCTGCCCGGCCTGACGCAGGTGCAGGTGAACGACAAGATCGAGCTGAGCTTCGCGCGTGTGCTGCGCGCCACGCTGCGCCAGGACCCCGACGTGATCCTGGTCGGCGAGATGCGCGACCCGGAGACCGCCGAGATCGGCCTGCGCGCCGCGATCACCGGCCACCTGGTGCTCTCCACGCTGCACACGCGCGATGCGGCGAGCACCCCGTTTCGCCTGCTCGACATGGGGGCGCCGCCCTTCATGGTGGCCAGCTCGCTGCAGGCCGTGATCGCCCAGCGCCTGGTGCGCGGCACCTGCGAGAACTGCGCCGAGCCGCTGCTGCCCACGCCGCAGGAGGCGGCCTGGCTCGAGTCCGTCGGCGGCGCCGAGGCCGCCACGATGCGGGTGCGGCGCGGGCGCGGCTGCTCGGTCTGCAACGGCACGGGTTATGCGGGTCGCATCGGCGTGTACGAGATGCTCGAGATGGACCACGCGCTGGCGCAGGCCGCGACGCACTCGGACCCCGGCACGTTCACCAAGCTCGCCGCCGAGCAGCTGCGCGGGCGCACGCTGGTGCACCGCGCGCTGGAGCTGGTGCGTGCGGGGCGCACGTCCGTCGCCGAGGCCATGAAACTCGCCACATGAATTCGTACGCCTGGCGCGGCCGCAACGGCCGCGGCGAACTGATCGCCGGCGTGATCGACGCCGAGACCGAGGCCGCGGTGGCCGACCAGCTGCTGGGCAGCGGCGTCACGCCGGTGGCGATCGATGCACGCGGCACGAGCCTCTCGGCGCCGAAGCAGGACTGGTGGACCGCCCTGCGCAGCCCGCCGGTGACGCTGGAGGACCTGCTGCTCTTCTCGCGCCAGATGTACACGCTGCAGCGCGCCGGCGTGCCGATCCTGCGCGCGCTCGCCGGCCTGCAGGCCTCCACCGCCAAGGCCACCTTGATCGCGCTGCTGACCGACCTGCGCGCCGGCCTGGACCAGGGCCGCGAGCTGGCCGCGCAGATGGCGCGCCACCCGCGTGTCTTCGACAGCTTCTACGTCGCGATGATCCGCGTCGGCGAGATGACGGGCCGGCTCACCGAGGTGTTCCAGCGCCTGGCCGAGCACCTGGAGTTCGAGCTCGACGTGCGTGCCCGCGTCAAGCAGGCGCTGCGCTACCCGACCATGGTCGTCGGCGCGATCGCGATCGCGCTGGTGGTCATCAACCTGTTCGTGCTGCCGACCTTCGCGCAGGTGTTCGCCGGCTTCAAGGCCGAACTGCCGCTGATGACCCGGGCGCTGCTCGGCTTCTCGTCCTGGACGGTGGCCTGGTGGCCGCTGCTGGCCGCCGCGGCCGTGGGCGCGGTGTGGGCGCTGCGCGCCTGGCTGGCCACGCCCGAGGGCCGCTACCGCTGGGACCGCTGGAAGCTGCGCCTGCCGATCGCCGGGCCCATCGTGCTCAAGGCCACGCTGGCGCGCTTCGCGCGCAGCTTCGCGCTCGCCTCGGGCAGCGGCGTGCCCATCACCCAGGCCATGACGGTGGTGGCGGAGACGGTGGACAACGCCTTCATCGGGCGGCGCATCGAGCAGATGCGCGACGGCATCGAGCGCGGCGAGAGCCTGTCGCGCTGCGCCGCGGCGACCGGCGTGTTCACGCCGGTGGTGCTGCAGATGATCGCGGTGGGCGAGGAGACCGGCGAGCTCGACACCCTGCTGGTGGAGATCGCCTCGATGTACGAGCGCGAGACCGACTACGCGATCAAGGGCCTGTCGGCCGCGATCGAGCCGGTGCTGCTGGGCATCATCGGCACGCTGGTGCTGGTGCTCGCGCTGGGCGTGTTCCTGCCGCTGTGGAACCTGGGACAGGCGGCGTCGGGGCGGGGCTGAGGGGCACGGGCGCAAGCCAGCGCCCACGCGCGTGACCGCGCGTCGATGTGGTCTACATTCCGCGCGATGTCGACCATGCCGCTCCTCACGCCGCCGGCCGCCGTGAGCTTCGCCGAGGCCTTGCGCTTCTGGCTCAAGCTCGGCTTCATCAGCTTCGGCGGGCCGGCCGGGCAGATTGCCATCATGCACACCGAGCTGGTCGAACGCCGGCGCTGGATCAGCGAGCGGCGCTTCCTGCATGCGCTGAACTACTGCATGCTGCTGCCCGGGCCGGAGGCGCAGCAGCTCGCCACCTACATCGGCTGGCTGATGCACCGCAGCTGGGGCGGACTGGTGGCCGGTGCGCTGTTCGTGCTGCCCTCGCTGTTCATCCTGATCGCGCTGTCGTGGATCTACCTGCGCTTCGGCGACGTGCCCTTGGTCGCCGGCCTCTTCTTCGGCCTCAAGCCGGCCGTGACGGCGCTGGTGCTGCACGCGGCGCACCGCATCGGCACGCGCGCGCTGAAGAACCGCTGGATGTGGGGCATCGCCGCGGCCTCGTTCATCGCCATCTTCGCCTTCGACACGCCGTTCCCGGCCATCGTGCTGGGCGCCGGCCTGATCGGCCACGTCGGCGCCCGCCGATGGCCGCAGGTCTTCGCGCTCGGCGGCGGGCATGGCGGCGCCAAGGCGAGCCTCGGACCCGCGCTGATCGACGACGACACGCCCACGCCGACGCACGCGCGCTTCTCGCGCCGCCGCCTGGCCCGGGTGCTCGTCGCCGGCCTGGGCCTGTGGCTGCTGGCGATGGCCCTGCTGGTTGCCACGAACGGACTGCAGGGCACGCTGGTGCAGATGGGCTGGTTCTTCACCAAGGCGGCGCTGCTCACCTTCGGGGGGGCGTACGCGGTGCTGCCCTATGTCTACCAGGGCGCGGTCGAGACGCACCAGTGGCTCAGCGGCCCGCAGATGATCGACGGCCTCGCCCTGGGCGAAACCACGCCCGGGCCGCTGATCATGGTGGTGGCCTTCGTCGGCTTCCTCGGCGGCTGGCTGAAGCAGGTGCTCGGGCCGGAGGCGCTGTTCCTCGGCGGCGCGCTCGCCGCCAGCGTGGTCACCTTCTTCACCTTCCTGCCGTCGTTCGTGTTCATCCTGGCCGGCGGCCCGCTGGTGGAGGCCACGCACGGCAAGCTGGGCTTCACGGCGCCGTTGTCGGCCATCACGGCGGCGGTGGTCGGGGTGATCCTGAACCTGGCGCTGTTCTTCGCCTACCACGTGCTGTGGCCGCAGGGCTTCGGCGGGCGCGTCGAGCTGCCCTCGCTGCTGATCGGCGGCGCGGCGGGCGTGGCCCTGTTCCGCTTCAAGGTCGGCGTGATGCCGCTGCTCGGCGCGTGCGCGGTTGCCGGGCTGGCGCTGAGCTGGCTGCTGCCGCAGCTGCGCTGAACGGGGTGCCCGGAGCACGCCTGCACCGCTGCTCCCCGGGGGCCCGGGTGCATCGCTTCGAGCGCCTCACCCTCGTCCCGACGCCCGGATGCCGAACAGCGCGCGCAGCGGCGGCACGTGACGGAACACGACCGTGCACAGCGCCACCGCGGCCCAGGCGATCAGCACCGAGAGCGCCCAGCGTGTCCACACGCCGAGGCCGGTGCCGAGCAGGAGGTAGGTCGCCGCCGTGAGCGGCACGAAGTGCAGCAGGTAGAGCGGGAACGAGAGGTCGCGCGCGAGGCCCAGCATCCGGCCGGTCGCCGTGAGGTGCCGCCGCCCGAACCCGATCGCCGCCAGCACCAGCCCCCAGGCGGCCAGCCCGCGCAGGAACTGGGCCAGCATGTTGGCCGCCTGGTAACCGTCGCCGACCGCCAGCCACTCGTAGCAGCCCAGTCGCGCGGCGAAGGCCCCCAGGCCGAGCGCCAGCGCGGCGAACCGGGCCCGCTCGGCGGCCTCGGCCAGGCGCACGTCGGCACCGGCCAGGTGGCCGAGCACGAAGAAGCTCAGGTACACGCTGACGTTGGCCCAGTCGTCGACGAGGTTCTGGTACCCCGGCCAGCCGGGCCGGAACACCGCCTCGAGCAGCGCGATCCACATCGCGGGAACGAGCACCCCGGCAGCCGTGCCGACAGGCAGGGCCGGCAGCCCGCGCCGTCTCCAGCGCTGGAACAGCGCCGCGGTGGCGGCGCTGAAGGCGAACAGGTAGAGCAGGAACCAGAGGTGGCCCCAGTCGAAGTGGCCGGGGCTGCCCGGTCCGGCGCTGACGCCCTCGAAGAAGTGCGGGTAGAAGGCGAGGAAGCCGCCGCGGAAGGTGCCGAAGTCGAGGGCCCGGAACCAGGCCTGCACCGGGATCACGAGCAGCAGCATCAGCCCGAAGGGCAGCAGCAGCCGCCGCGCGCGCTCGCCGATGAAGGCCCTCGCGCTGCGTCCGCGCAGCGACCGCGCCGTGGCCATGCCCGACACGAAGAACAGCAGGTGCATGAACCCGTTGTCCAGGAACACCGTGAACAGGCGCAGCGCGTCCGGCCCGAAGCGGCCGTACAGGCCGTGGCCCGCGAGCACGGCGTCGCGCACCGGGGTGTCCTACACGTACACCACGCCGAAGCCGGTGTACGAGAGGGCGGCGTGGAACGGCGCGAGCGAGAGCACGACCAGGAAGCGCAGCCAGTCCAGGTAGGCCAGCCGCCGGGTGTCCGGCGCGGGGTCGTCGTGGGTCACGGGGAGTTCGGCGCGGGCCTGCCGGCCGGCACCGCTCAACCGGGCCTCCCCTCGAGGGCCCGGCCGAACGCCTCCATCAGCTGGGCCATGAACGCGGGCGAGCGCCGCGCCGCCTCGAGCAGATCGTCGTAGGCGATCACCCAGACCTCGCCGTCGACCAGCATGCGGGCCTCGCGGTGATGCCGGCGCGTGGCCAGTCCGTCCAGCCCGAGCCAGTCGCCTTCGCCATGCCGCTGCACCGCGCCGCCGCCGTCCGCGGCCGGCACGAAGGCCCGCGCCGTCCCGCGCCGCAGCACGTACAGGTGCGTGAGGCGCTGGCCGTTGCGGTACAGGCATTCGCCGGCCTTCAAGGTGCGCCGCCGCCACAGCGGGCGGTCCGGCCCGGGCAGGGGGCCGCCCGCATCGTCCGGCGACACCTCGGCGCCCAGCGGGGCCGAGGCGGTCACCGGGTCTTCCGCGTGGATGCGGTAGCCGGAACCGCCATCGCGCTTCACCTGGTACATGGCCGCATCGGCCCGTTCGAGCAGTTGCCGCGGCTCCAGGTCGCCCGTGAGGTCGATGCAGGCCCCGATGCTGACCGAGGTGAACACGCGCTCTTCGCCGTGCATCACCGCCGGCGCGAAGGCGCCGACGATCGCGTCCAGCACCGGTGCGGCGTCGTCCGCGCTGCAGTTGCCCTCGAGCAGCATGGCGAACTCGTCCCCGCCCAGGCGCGCCACCGTGTCCGACTTGCGCACCGCCTGTAGCAGCCGGCGCGCCACCGCCTGCAGCACGCTGTCGCCGGCGGCGTGGCCATGGCTGTCGTTGATCTGCTTGAAGCGGTCGACGTCGATCAGCGCGACGGCGAAGCCCGCGCCGCCGTCGCGCACCCGACGGATCGCCGCGCCCAGGCGCTCGTCGAACAGGGCCCGGTTGGGCAGTTCGGTCAGCGCGTCGTGCGTGGCCGCGCGTTCGAGCCGCGCCAGTGCCGCCACCTGCGCGCTCACGTCGCGCCCGCAGGACAGGAAATGCGTGATGCGTCCGTCCGGGCCGAACAGCGGCCGGATCGACTTCTCCTCGTGGAACAGCTCGCCGTTCTTGCGCCGGTTGACCAGCAGGCCGCGGAACTCCTGGCCGGCATGCAGCGTCCGCCACAGTGCGGCGTAGACCTCCGGGGCCTGCAGGCCCGACTTGAGCAGCGCCGGCGTGCGCCCGATCGCTTCCGTGCGCCCGTAGCCGGTCATCGCCTCGAAGGCCGGATTGACGTACTCGATGCGCCCGGCCGCGTCGGTGAGCATGGCCGACTCCGCAGAGCGGTCCATCAGCCACGCGACCTGGTGCAGGCCCGCATCGGGCGGCGCGGGGTCGGGCCGTGCCTGCGCGTCAGCCATGGGGCGGCATCAACCCGGCACGCCGGGCGCCGGCCGGGCCCGGCGCGCTCCTGTCGATCGTGTGGATCATCCCCTTGCCGTTTCGCGAATGCATCGACCGCCCTGGCCTCCAGTCTGGACGCGGACGAGCATAGGCGGCGGCCCGGCGGGTCGCGACTGAGCAGGCTCAATCCGGACGCGGCCGCGGCAGCGCGACAGGCCTCCCCAAGTTTTGCGTTGTGGCGCCCTGCCGGCCTGCCTACACTGCGCTCGCCCTACCGGAGGAATCCTGCGTGTCCTACGTCGGCGAGCCGTTCGACCTCGATCTCTTCTTCAGCTACAGCCACGGCAGCGACAAGGAGGGCGACCCGACGCTGCGTGGCTGGTCGCTCGCCTTCGTGCGCGAGCTGGTCGAGGAGCTGCGCGCCGACCGCAGCTTCCGCGACACGCTGACCTGGTTCGTCGACGAGCGGCTCGACCGCATGGCGCCGCTGACCGACCAGCTCGACCTGAAGGCCGGCGCCGCCGCACTGCTGCTGGTGCTGATGACACCCGACTACCAGGACAGCGAGTGGTGCGCCAAGGAGCGCGCCTGGTGGCTGGCCGGCCAGGCCGCGCGCGGCCTGGAGCCGGAGGGCCGGGTGGCCATGGTGCGCGCCTGGCCGGTGCCGACGCAGTGGCCGGGCGGCGTGCCCTGGCCGGCACCGCTGGCCGACCGCGCCGGCCAGCCGCTGGTGGGCTACCCCTTCCATGCCGGCGAAGGCCGCGCCGCGCGGCCGCTGGGCTGGACGCAGTGGCAGGGCGAGTTCGACCCCAAGGTGCGCGAGGCCCTGCTCGGCCTGGCCGCCGACCTGGCCCAGCGCCTGGACGAGGTGAAGGCCGAGCTGGACCGGCGCCGCGGCGCGCGTGCCGATGCCGACAAGCTCGCCGGCGCCGGCGGCCAGACGCTCTACCTGCACGGCCGCGCCGACCAGGCGCAATGCTGGGAGCGCGCCGCCGGCGAACTGCTGGCCAGCGGCTACGCGGTGCTGCCGGGCGAGCCCGATCCGCTCGAGCGCGACCCGGCCCGGCAGGAGGCGATCCGCCAGCAGCGCGTCGAGACGCTGACCGAATGCGACGCGCTGGTGCTGGTGGGCTCGAACGACGGCCGTGCGGTCGATGCCGACCTGATCGTCGTCGGCAAGCACGACCGCCAGTCGGCGCGCTCGCGGCGCGACCGCCTGCTGCCCTGCGCGCTGCTCGACATGGTCGGCCCGCCGGTGGCCACGCCGGTGCGGCGCCAGACGGCGCGCATCGTGCAGGCCGACTGGCTCGACGCGACGCAGGGGCCGGTCACGACGGTGGTGCAGCAGTGGCTGGGCGAGAAGGCGCAGCAGGCGGCGCGCGCATGAACACCGCCACGGACGCCCCGCAGCAGGAGCTGCTCGAGCCCTTCCGCGTCGAGATGCCGCCTCGGCCCTACCCCGGCCTGCGGCCCTTCGACGAGGCCGAGTGGCCGATCTTCTTCGGCCGCGAGCGCATGGTCGACGCGGTGGTCGCCGGGCTGGTGCGTACGCAATGCATCGTCGTGCACGGCGATTCGGGCGCCGGCAAGAGCTCGCTGATCCGCGCCGGCGTGCTGCCGCGCCTGCGCCACGAGCAGGCCCGCTGCGAGACGCGCTGGCGCACCTGCATCGCCCTGCCGCGCGGTGGCCCGCTGGGCAACCTGGCGCGCGAGCTGGCCGCACTCGACGGCCGCGGCGACGACAGCGTGCACATGCTGGCGCTGCGCCGCCTGCTCAACCAGGGCCGCGCGGCGCCGCAGGCGCTGGCCGAAGCGCTGCCGCGCGATGCCGACGACCACCTGTGCATCCTGATCGACCAGTTCGAGGAGCTGTTCGAGTTCGCGCGCCACGGCAGCCCCTCGGAGTGCCGCCTGCTGACCGACTTCATCGTGCGCATGGCCGAGGCACCGCCGCGCGGGCTGTACCTGGCGCTGACGATGCGCTCCGAGTTCCTCGGCGCCTGCGCGCGTTTCCCCGGCCTGGCCGAGGCCGTCAACCAGCGCCAGTACCTGCTGCCGCCGATGGCGCCGGCCGACCTGCTGCGCGCCATCCGCGAGCCGGCCGCGCTGTACGGCGGCCATGTGGAGGCCGCGCTGGCCGAGCGGCTGGCCGCCGACGCCGCCGGCACCGACGGCCTGCCCCTGGTGCAGCATGCACTGATGCGCATGCACACGCTGGCCGGAGCGCGCGAGGGCTGGCAGCTCGGCCTGGCCGACTACCCGGCCGACGGCCTGGCCGGCCTGCTCTCGCGCCATGCCGACGAGGTGGCGCAGCAGGCGGCCGCGCTGCCGGAGGCGGGCGAGGTGCTGATCGAGCGGCTGTTCCGCGCGCTGACCACCGTCAGCCCCGAAGGCCAGGTGCTGCGCCGGCCCCAGCCGCTGGCGGCACTGGCCGAGGTGTGCGGCGCGCCGGCCGAGCGGCTGGCACGGGTGATCGACGTGTTCCGCGCCGACGGCGTGTCCTTCCTGACCGCGCGCCACCGCAGCGGCGCACTGGCCGGGGAGGAGTGGATCGACATCGGCCACGAGGCGCTGGTGCGCTGCTGGAAGCGGCTGTCCGAGCCGGGCAGCGGCTGGCTGGTCAAGGAGGTGCGCGACGGCATGATCTGGCGTGCCCTGCTGGTGCAGGCCGAGAGCTTCGAGGCGGACGACGATGCCGTGCTGTCCTCCAGCACCACGCGCGAGCGGCAGCGCTGGCTGCTCGAGCGCAACCCGGCCTGGGCCGAGCGCCACGGCGGCGGCTGGGAGCGGGTGCAGGCGCTGATGCGCGCCAGCGTCGTGGCGCGGCGCCGCAGCCTGTGGCTGCGGATCGGCAGCGCGCTGGTGGTGGTCGTCGCGCTGCTGACCGGGGGCGGCTTCGGCCTCAAGTCGCTGGCCGACCGCCGCCTCAGCGAAGTGACACAGGCCGCGCAGCAGGCCGAATTCGCCCAGAACCTGACCCAGCTGCGCGCCGCCAACGAGGACGCCGCGCGCCAGCTGCGCCAGTCGCAGGAGACGGTGGCCAGGCTGCAGGAGTCGCTGGACGCGCTGCGCGAGGCACGCCAGTCCGGCAGCGACGCGCGCCTGCGCGCCCAGGTCGACCTGGCCACCGGGCTGATCGACCGCGCCGCCGCCGAACTGAAGTCGGGCGACCTGGCGCCGCGCATCTACCTGCACGTCAGCCGCGACGACCAGCGCGAACCCGCCGCCGCGCTGCGCGCGCGCATCGGCGCGCTGCGGCTGGACGGCGTGGCGCTGGTGGCGCCGGGCGTGCAGCTGGTCGAGTACCAGACCAACACCGGCGTGCTGCGCTGCTTCGCCGCCGACGAGTGCCGCGGCGAGGCGCAGAAGCTGCTGGTGATGCTCAACGGCCTCTTGCAGACACCGCAGCTGACGCTGCAGGACCTGAGCCGGCAGTACGCCGACGCCAAGGTGCGGCCGCACCACTACGAGGTGTGGTTCGGCGCCAGCCAGATCGTGCTGCGTTCCACGGGCGAGAAGAAGTAGGCACCCGGCGCACCCTCAAGAAACTTGTGAGCGCACCGAAACCCCGGGGCAGGTACACCACGGGGATTTCCCATGCAACAACGTCAGTCCGGCTTCACGCTGATCGAGCTCGTGATGGTCATCGTGATCATCGGGGTGCTCGCGGCCGTCGCGATCCCGAAGTTCGTCGACCTCAGCGGCGACGCCAACCAGGCGGCCACCAACGGCGTCGCCGGCTCGCTGTCCTCGGCCGCGGCGATCAACTACGCGGCCCGCAAGGCCAACAGCAGCAACGGCTCTGCCGTCACCAACTGCAGCGGCGCCGCCGCGCTGCTGCAGGGCGGCGCGCTGCCCTCGGCCAGCTACACCATCACCGCCGGCGCGGTGGCCGCCGACGCGACGGCCACCTGCACGCTGACCGGCCCGGGCAGCAAGACCGCGACCTTCACGGTCATCGGCATCCTCTGATGCCCCGGAACCAGCGTGCCGCCGGCTTCACGCTGGTGGAGCTGGTGATGGTCATCGGAATCGTCGGCGTGCTGGCGATCTTCGTGCTGCCGCGCGCGCTGGACCTGAGCGCCTGGCGCCTGCGCGCCTACGGCGACGAGCTGCAGGCCCAGATGCTGGCGATGCAGCGCCTGGCGCTCGCGCAGCGCCGCCCGGTGACGGCGACGGTCACCGGCAGCGGCGTGGACTTCGCCTACACGTCCGGCGGCACGATCCTCTCGCTGCCCTGCCCGGCCACCGCCAGCCCCTGCATCGTCGAGAGCGGCCCGCGCAGCGCGACCTTCAACGCCGCCAACAGCGGCGCGGCCACCACCTCGACCGGCGCCGCGCTGGCCATCACGGTGGCTTCCGGCAGTAGTTCACAAGCCTTCCGGCTCGAGCCACAAACGGGCCTGTTTCGCCGCCTTCCTTGAGAGATCGCCGCGAGCGATCACTTCTTAGCATCGGGGACAGGACTCCCTCGCCCGACCGATGCGCCTGCCTGCCCGACTCCCGACCGCCTCGCGCGCCGCGCGTGCGCGCGGGCTCTCGCTGGTCGAGCTGATCATCTTCATCGTCGTCGTCGGCGCCGCGCTGGCCGGCACGCTGCGAGTCTTCACCCAGTCCACCGCGGCCAGCGCCGACCCGCTGCTGCGCCGCCAGGCCCTGGCGATCGCCGAATCGCTGCTCGAGGAGATCGAGCTGATGCCGTTGACGTTCTGCGACGCCGACGACGCCAACCTCGAGACCACGACGAGCAGCGCCGGCTGCGCGAGCCTGCCCGATGCGATCGGGCCCGAGGCCGGCGAAGGCCGCTTCGCGACGCCGCAGTTCGACCACGTCGACGACTACCACGGCTACACGATGAACGGCATCGTCGACATCACCGGCGCGGCGGTGAACGGCCTCGGCGCCTACCGCGCGAGTGTCGGCGTCGCCGCCGCGGCGCTGGGCAGCGTGAGCGCGGCCAGCGGCGACGCGCTGCGCATCACCGTCACCGTGACGGGCCCCGCCAACACCTCGGTCAGCCTGGACGGCTACCGCACGCGCCATGCGCCGCAGTCGCCGCTCTGAACGCGGCTTCACGCTGATCGAGGCGGTGCTGGTCATCGTCATCACCGGTGCGCTGTTCGCCACCGTCGCGCACTTCATCGTGCCGCCGGTGCAGGCCTACCTCGCCACCACGGCGCGCGCGCAGCTCGTCGACCAGGCGGACCTGGCGCTGCGCCGCATCGGCCGCGACCTGCGCATCGCGCTGCCCAACAGCGCGCGTGTCAGCGCCAGCGGCCTGGCGCTCGAGCTGATCCCCACCAGCGCCGGGGCGCGCTACGTGGCCGAGGGCACGAACCGCCTCGTGTTCGGCAGCGTGGCCGGCAGCTTCGACCTGATCGGCCCGCCGCTCGCGCTGACGGCCGCGCAGGAGGTGGTGTTCCACAACCTCGGCCCCGGCATCACCGGCTCGGACGCCTACGCCGCCAACGGCAGCGCGGCCGAGCAGGCCGCCTCGAACCGGCGCGCCACCGGCAACGGCGCCGGCTCGTTCGCGTCGATCACGCTGAGCTCGAGCGCCGGCCTGCCGGTGGCCGGCTTCGCGCCGCCCTACCGCGTGGTGGCGGTCGAGCCGCCGGTGACCTACCGCTGCGACCTCGGCGCCGGCACGCTGACGCGCCACAGCGGCTACGGCTTCCAGGCGAGCCAGCCCGATCCGCCCGCCGGCGGCACGAGCGCGGTGCTGGCCAGCGGCGTGAGCGCCTGCCGCTTCCACTACGACGCCTCCGTCGTCGCGGCGCGGGCCGGTCTCGTGCAGCTGCAGCTGAGCCTGAGCACCACGACCTCGGCCGGCACCGAGACGGTCGCCCTGCACCACGCGGTGCACGTCGACAACCTGCCATGAGCACGATGCGGCCCCACGGCTTCACGCTGGTCTCGGCGCTGTTCGTGCTCGTCGTGCTGGCCGCGCTCGGGGCGACGCTCGCGCAGGTGAGCCTGCGCCAGCAGCTCGGCTCGGCCTCCGAGCTGGAGGCGGCACGTGCCTACCAGGCCGCGCGCGCCGGACTCGAATGGGGCGCCTTCCAGGTGCTGCGCAATCCGGCGCCGCCGGCCGCCGCGCCGGGCTGCTTCGGATCCACCAGCTTCACGATCGCGGGCCTGTCCGGCTTCACGGTGACGGTCAGCTGCACCCGCACGCCGGGCAGCGGCACGCTGGCCGACGGCGCAACGACGCTCGCCTTCTTCCAGCTCGTGGCCAACGCCTGCAACGCGCCCAGCGGCGGCGCCTGCCCCGGCAGCGGCACGCCGCAGGCGACCTACGTCGAGCGGCAGCTCGTGCGGACGGTGTCGCGATGAGGCGCCTGCTCGCGCTGCTGCTGCTCGGCCTCGCGCTGCTCGACCCGGCACGCGCGGCGATCGTCTACCTCGGCGGCAGCAGCGGCCGCAACGATGCGCTGCCGGCCAACGGCACGGCCGGCGCGCTGACGATCACGCGGCCCGCCGGCGTCACCGCCGGGCAGGCGCTGATCGCCTCGATCGCCGCGCGTCCCCGCTCGATGACGGTCACCGTGCCGGCCGGCTGGACGCTGATGACCTCGACCAACCAGACCAACGGCGGCACGACCACGGCACCCGGCGGCATGACGCTGCTGACCTACTACAAGATCGTCGGCACCGGCGAGCCGGCCAACTACACCTGGACCTTCGCCAACCCGTCCAACGGCGGCGGCAGCGCGGTGGGCGGCATCCTCGCCTTCTCCGGCATCGACACCTCCAACGGCAACCCGATCGACAACAACGGCGCGGCGTGGAGCGCCCGCCTCACCAACTCGGGCACCACGCACAGCACCAACTCGGTCACCACCGTCAGCGCCAACACGATGGTGGTGACCTCGATCAGCTACCTGTCCGCGTCGAGCTTCGGTGCGCCCAGCGGCATCGCCGGCCTGACCGAGCGGCTCGACCAGTCGGCCCCGATCGCGGCCAACGAGGTGGGCACGACGCTGCAGATGTCGACCGCGCCGCGCGCGGCGGTCGGCGCCACCGGCTCGGCCCAGGCCACCGCCGCCGGCAGCGTGGACTACGGCATCGGCCACATCATGGCGCTGCAGCCGTCGCTGATCGACCCGGCGATCACGATGACGCGCGGCGCGGCGCTCAGCCCGGGCGGCACCGGCAGCTATGCGCTGGTCGTCACCAACAACGGCCTGAACCCCGAACCCGGCCCGCTGACGGTGGTGGACACGCTGCCGGCGGGACTCACCTACACCTCCGCCTCGGGCAGCGGCTGGAGTTGCACGGCCGCCGGACAGACCGTCACCTGCACCCGCAACGGCGCGCTCGCGGCCGGCGCAGCGGCCGCCACGCTGACGATCAACGTCAGCGTCGCCGCGGGCGCCAGCGGCACGCTGACCAACACCGCCACGGTCTCGGGCACCGGCGGCGACGGCAACACCGGCAACAACACCGCGAGCGACAGCTACCCGATCCCGACCGCGCCCTACGCCTACTACGCACTCGACGAATCCGGCTGGGGCACGGTGAGCGATTCGAGCGGCAACGGCCGCAACGCCAGCGCGCTCGGCAGCGCCAGCCCGACCGGCAGCAGCGTGCCCGCGACGCCCGGCGCGGCGATCGCCGGCACGCCCGGCACCTGCGGCGCCGGCCGGGTGCCCGCCGGCACCACGGCGATCGGCATCGACACCGGCATCGATCCCAACAACCTGGGCAACGCCGGCACGATCGCGTTCTGGTACGCCTCGTCGTCGGTCTGGAACGACGGCAACGCGCGCCTGCTGTTCGACGCGTCGAACGACCTCGCCGGCGGCGACCGCCACTTCTTCCTCGTCAAGGACGGCAGCGGCATCCTGCGCTTCTCGCTGAAGGACAGTGCCGGCACCACGTCCACCGCGGCCACCACCAGCTACGGCTACCCGGCCAACGAGTGGCACCACGTCACGGTGACCTGGAACGTGGCGGCCAGCAGCCTGGCGGTCTACCTCGACGGCGACCTCGCCGCCAGCTCGGCCACCACGCTCAACGGCACGCTCGGTGCGCTCGCGACGCTGTACGTGGGTGCCCAGCGCATGGCCGGCGTGACCGGCACGCCGGCCGGCTACACCGCCAACACCGCGAACGGCTACATCGACGAGGTCCGCGTCTACAACAGCGCGTTGTCGGCGCTCGAGGTCGCGACGCTGCCCGACCTCGTGCACACCTGCACCTCGGGCATCGACCACTACGAGCTCTCGCTGCCCGCCACCGGGCTGGCCTGCCTGCCGACCACGGTGAGCCTGGTCGCGTGCACGAACAGCAGCAGCCCCTGCACCTCGAAGGCGACGACGCTCGCCGGCCAGACGGCCACGCTCGCCACCAGCGCCGGCACGCTCGGCACGAGCACGCTGAGCTTCGACGCGAGCGGCAACGCGAGCACGACGCTCTCGGTGCCGAACGCGAGCAACGGCGCGAGCGTCACCGTCACGCTGTCGGGCGAGCAGTCGCTCGCCAGCAATCCGCGCCGCTGCTGCGTCAACGGCAGCAGCTGCAGCGCGGCCAACAGCTGCTCGATCACGATCAACACGGCCGGCTTCGTGATCGCCGCAGCCGCCAACGGCGCGGCGACGACGGTGCCGACGCAGACCGCCGGCACGGGCTCGGGCAGCTACGTGCTGCGCGCCGTGCAGAGCGGCACCGCCACCAAGGCCTGCGAGGCCGGGCTGACCGGCAGCACGACGGTCCACTGGGCACTGCAGTGCAACGACCCGTCCACCTGCTCGGCCGGCAACCTGATGACGCTGACGGGCAGCAGCGCGGTCGCGATCGCCGGCAACCCGTCCAGCGGCGTGAGCAGCACGACGGCCGTGCCGATGGTGTTCGACGCCAACGGCAACGCGCCCTTCAGCTTCCTCTACAACGACGTCGGCCGGATCACGCTGTGGGCGAGCAAGAGCGTCAACGGCCACACGCTGTCGGGCAGCAGCAATGCGTTCGTCACCAGGCCGGCCGCGCTGGCGCTCTCCAGCATCCGGCAGACCGCGAGCCCCAGCACCCCCAACCCGGGCGCGACCAGCGCGACCGGCGGCCGGTTCGTCATGGCCGGCGAGAGCTTCGGGGCCACCGTCACCGCGCTGACGTCGGGCGGCGCGGCCACGCCGAACTTCGGCCGCGAGAACGTGCCCGAAGGCATCGCCCTGACACGCACGCTGGTGCTGCCGGCCGGCGGCGCCACCGGCACGCTCGCCAACCCGACGATCGCCGGCGGCAGCTTCGCCAACGGCGCGGCCACGACGATGACGCTCGCCTTCAGCGAGGTCGGCATCATCACGCTGACACCGGCGCTCGCCGACGGCGACTACCTCGGCGCCGGCGCCGTGGCCGGCACCACGAGCGGCAACGTCGGCCGCTTCGTGCCGGCGCGCTTCGCGCTCTCGGCGGCCAGCGTGACGCACCGCGCCGGCGCCGCGTGCTCGCCGGCCTCGGCCTTCACCTACCTCGACGAGACCTTCCGCCTCGGCTTCACGCTGACGGCGCAGAACCTCGCCGGCGCGACGACACAGAACTACACCGGCAGCTTCGCCCGGCTGGCGCTCGCGACGCCGGCGAACTTCAACCTCGCCGGCATCGACGGCGGCACGCGCTTCGCGAGCGGCGGCGCCAGCCCGCGGCTGTCGCTCGGCACCTCCGGCGGCAGCTGGAGCAACGGCGTGGCCAGCGGCATCACGCTGACCGCCGCGGCGCTGCGCGGCACCGGCCCGGACGGCCCGTTCGACGCGGCCTTCGGCATCGCGCCGGCGGACGGCGACGGCGTCACGCTGGCGGCCTACGACCTCGACACCGACACCACGGCCGGCGCCGACCGCGCGCGGCTCGGCACGGTCGCGCTGCGCTACGGGCGGCTGCGGCTCACCAACGCGATCGGCGCGGCCGACCGCGCGCTCGCGCTGCCGCTGGTCGCGCAGTCGTGGAACGGCAGCGCCTTCGACACCAACACGCTGGACAGCTGCACCAGCGTGCCGGCGAGCGCCGTGAACTTCGGCAACCTGCGGCGCACGCTGACCACGGCCGACACCAGCGTCGGCGGCAGCGTCACGCTGGCCGGCGGCATCGGCCGGCTGCTGCTGGCCGCCCCGGGCGGCGGGCGCGCCGGCAGCGTCGACGTGGCACTCAGCCTCGGCAGCAGTGCCACTGACGCCTCCTGCCTGCAGCCCTGGACGCCGGCGACGGGCGACGCCGCGACGGCCGGCGCCAACCTCGCCCACCTGCGCGGCGCCTGGTGCGGCAGCAGCTGGGACAAGGACCCGTCGGCGCGCGCCAGCTTCGGCCTGTACCGCGGCGCGGACGCCGTGATCTACCAACGCGAGAACTACTGATGAAGCTGCCCTGGCGCCGCGCCCACCGCCGCGACCGGCTCGCGATCGGCCTCGACGAGGACGCGCTCACCTGGGTGCATGCCGACGGCACGCGGGTGCGCGGCTGCGGCCGCATCGCACGCGGCGAGGACACGCCCGCCGCCTTCGCCCGGCGTGTGCGGGGCCTCGGCCTGCCCGGCTGCGACACGATCGCGGTGCTGCCGCTGGCCGGCGCGCAGCTGCTGCAGATCGAGGCGCCGGCGGTGCCGCCCGAGGAGCTGAAGGCGGCCGCGCGCTGGCGCATCAAGGACATGGTCGAGACGCGCCTGGACGAGCTGACGCTGGACGTGCTGCGCGTCGGCGACGGCCGCGAGCGTGCGGCACACCAGCTGTTCGTCGCCGCCGCGCCGAACGCGCTGGTGCAGTCGACCGGCGAGTGGGCGCAGGCGGCGGGCCTCGCGCTGCGCGTGATCGACATCCGCGAGACGGCGCAGCGCAACCTGCAGAGCGCCGCGGCGCAGCGCCGCCAGCGCGGTGCGCGCGCCAGCGCGGCGCTGGTGCTGCACGGCACGCTCGCGGTGCTGACGATCAGCGCCGGCGGCGAGCTGTTCTACACGCGCCGCATCGAGAACACCGAAGGCCCCGAGTCGCCGCGCGCCGGCCCGGCCGCCGCGCCGGCGCCCGCGGCACCGATGGACTTCGACGACATCGATATCGTCGACTACGGCGCCGAGCCGGACGCCGCCCCGGCGCGGGCCGAGGTGCCGCACCTGGTGATCGAGCTGCAGCGCTCGATCGACGTCTGGGAGCGCAGCTGGCCCGATCTGCCGCTGGCGGCCGTGGACGTGTACGCGGGCGCGCGCACCGACACGCTGGTGGCGCTGCTGCGCGGCGCGCTCGGCCTGGAGGTGAACGCGCTCGACCCGCTCGCGCTGTTCGAGGGCCTGGAGTACACCGAGCCCGCGCTGCGCGACGCGGTGCTGCCGCTGCTCGGCGCGCTGCTGCGCGAGGAGCCGGTGAGCGCCTGAGGACCCGAGATGCCGCAACAGATCAACCTCTACAGCCCGCTGTTCCTGACGCCGCAGCGCCACTTCTCGGCGCGGGCGATGGCGCAGGCGCTCGGCGTCGTCGGCGTCGCGCTCGCGCTGCTGTGCGCGTGGGCGGCCTGGGGCAGTGCCGCGCTGCGGCACGAGCTCGCCGGCGTGCTCGGGCGCGACGCGCAGGAGCGCGAACGCCTGGCCGCCGCCCTGGCCGCGCAGCCCGCCGCCTCCGGCCCGGCGCCGACCGCGCTGGCGCAGGAGCTGGCGCGCGTGAACACCGACCTTGCGCAGCGCCGCCGCGCGCTCGACGAGCTCGAGCGCGGGCTGGCGACGCCGCAGTCCAGCCACGCGGCGCGGCTGCGCCTGGTGGCGCAGTCGCTGCCGCCCGCCGCCTGGCTGACCGAGCTGAAGCTGGCCGACGGCCGCATCGAGCTGGCCGGCATGACGCGCCAGCCCGAGGTGCTGCGGCCCTGGCTGGAGCGCCTCGCGCGCGAGCCGCTGACCGAGGGCCTGCCGCTGGCCGCGCTGAAGGTCGAGCGCAGCGGCGACGACGGCTGGCGCTTCGTGATCGCCGGCGCGGCGCCGACCCGCACGGAGGCCGCCCGATGAGCCCGTTCTGGAAGGCGCAGGCGCGCCGCATCGATGCGCTCTCGCTGCGCGAGCGCGTGATCATGTTCGTCTCCCTCGTGCTGGTGCTCGGCGCGCTCGCCGACACGCTGGTGCTCGCACCGCAGATGGCCATGCGCCGCGCGCTGGCCGAGCAGCTGCGCCGCGGCGCCGGCGACCTCGACGCGCTGCGCAGCCAGCTCGCGGCCGCGCATGCCGCCGCCGCCGATTCGCCCGAGGCGCGCCAGCGCGCCGCGGTGGAGGCGGCCCGGCACGAGCTGCAGCAGCTCGACGCGCAGCTGCAGGCGCGGCTGGCCGACCCCGAGCGGCTGACGCGCCTGCCGGGCCTGCTGCAGCACACGCTGCGGCGTCACGAGCGCCTGGTGCTGACACGGCTGGCAACCCTGCCGCCGGAACCCGCCGCGCCGGGCACGCCCGAGGCCGGCGCGCTGCGCTGGCAGGGGGTCGAGCTCGGGGTCGCCGGCCGCTACCTGGACCTGATGACCTACCTCGCCGACCTCGAGCGCGAGCTGCCCGGCGTGCGCTGGGGCGCGCTGACGCTCGCGAGCCAGGGCGAGCTCGCGCAGCTGAACGTGCGCGTGCTGGTGCCCGGAGGCCTGCCATGACGCGCCGCGCCGTCGCGGCGCTGCTGCTGTTCGTGCTGGGCGGCGGCTGCGCCCGCGCCGAGCCGCTGCGCGACCCGATGCAGCCGCCCGCCGAGGCACGGTCCGCCGTGGCCGGCAGCGCCGCGCCATCGGCCGCTCCGGCCGCCGCCGCCGCGCCGGTGCTGCGCCAGATCCTCGTCGTCGACGGCCGCCGCTACGCGGTCGAAGGCACGCGGCTGCGCGGTGTCGGCGACCGATTCGGCGAGCGACGCATCGAGCGCATCGGCGACGACGCGATCTGGCTGCGCGACGGTGCGCGCCTGCAGCGCGTGCCGCTGTTCGCCGGCATCACGCGCCAGGCCGCCGCCGAGCCGGCCACCGCGGCCTCGTCCGCAACACCCCTGCCCGCCCCGGCCCTGGCCCGGGCGCCCCGCCTTCGACCCACGGACACGCCATGAACGCCGTGCTCACCACCCCCCGCCTCCTGCTGGCCGCTGTCGCGGTGCTGCTGCTGTCCGGCTGCGCCGACCGGCCGCCCTGGCGCGCCCTCGCGATCGGCGAACCGCAGCGCCTGCAGCTCGGCCTGCCGGCCGCCCCCGCCTCGGCGCCCGCCCCGGCGGCCGCGCCGGTGGCCGTCGCCCCGCCGCCGGCCCCGCGCGAGGCGGTGCCGCCCGAGCCGCGCTTCGACCTGATCGTGGCCGGTGCGCAGGCGCGCGACGTGTTCCTCTCGATGGTGGCCGACACCCGCTACAGCATGCTGATGCACCCGGAGGTCTCGGGCACGCTGTCGGTCACGCTGCGCGGCGTGACGATGCGCGAAGCGCTCGAGTCGATCCGCGATGTCTACGGCTACGACTTCCGCATCGACGGCCGGCGCGTCACCGTCTACCCGCCGACGCTGCAGACGCGCATCTTCCAGGTCAACTACCTGCAGGCCAAGCGCCAGGGCCGCAGCGAGCTGCGGGTCAGCGGCGGCTCGGCGCCGGTGGCGAACAACAACGGCGGCGGTGCGAATGCGACCGGCAGTGCGAGCCCCAGCCTGGCCCAGCCCGAGAGCAGCCAGGTGACCACCAGCTCGACGAGCGACTTCTGGACCGAGACCACCGACGCGCTGCGCGCCGTGGTGGGCGGCGCGGCCGGACGCAGCGTGGTCAGCAGCCCGCAGTCCGGCACGATCGCGGTGCGCGCGATGCCCGACGAACTGCGCCAGGTGGAGAACTTCCTGCGCAGCACGCGCGCGGCGATCGAACGCCAGGTGATGCTGGAGGCGAAGATCGTCGAGGTCGAGCTGCGCGAGGGCTTCGAGAGCGGGGTGGACTGGTCCTACCTGCGTGCGCGCGGCGCCGCCGGCCAGACCAGCGGCTACGCCGGCAACCCGCTGCTGGGCAACTCCAAGGGCCTGCCGACGCTCAGCGCCGCCGCCGACGGGGTGCGCATCGACGGTGTCTCGCTGCCCGCCGGCGGCCACGGTGCGCTGGGCCTCTCGCTCGCGAGCAACGGCTTCGCCGCGGTGCTCGGTTTCCTCGAGACGCAGGGCGACGTGCAGATCCTCTCCAGCCCGCGCGTGGCGACGCTGAACAACCAGAAGGCGGTGCTCAAGGTCGGCACCGACGAGTACTTCGTCACCAACGTCTCCGGCGGCACCATCGCCACCGGCACCAACAGCAACACCGGCACGACCACGCTGCCGACGCTGACGCTCACGCCCTTCTTCAGCGGCATCGCGCTGGACGTGACGCCGCAGATCGACGAGGCGGACACGATCACGCTGCACGTGCACCCCTCGGTCAGCGCGGTCAGCGAGAAGACCAAGCAGATCGACCTCGGCACGATCGGCAACTACCGGCTGCCGCTGGCTTCCAGCAGCGTCAACGAGACCGACACCGTGGTGCGGGTGCCCGACGGGCAGATCGTCGCCATCGGCGGGCTGATGCAGCAGGAGAGCACGCGCCGCAACTCGGGGCTGCCGGGCGCTTCGGGCAACATCGTCACGCGCACGCTGTTCGGCAACAACCAGGGCAGCGGGCGCAAGAAGGAGCTGGTGGTGCTGATCCGCCCGACCATCATCCGCGGCGCGGACGACTGGCAGCGCAGCACGCGCGAATCCGCCGCCGCGCTCGACGAGCTCGACCGCGCGCGCACCCGCGTCATCACGCTGGACGGCAGCAAGGCGGCGGCGAAGTAACGCGCCGGCACCGGCACCGGCGCCGGCGCAGCCGCAACCGCGGCTGCGATTGCGCAGGCTCAAGCCCGCACGGCGCGTTGGCGCCTTCAATCGGCGTGCGTGCCAGCGCGCGACGCCCGTCGTGCCGCCACGCCGGAGGAACGACCGGCCCATGCGCGATGCCGTGATCCACAAGACCGCCGCCGACTGGCCGGTGGCGCCGAACCTGGCCGACTGGGCGGCCACCTGCGCCGCCTTCTCGTGGCAGCAGGTGCGCGACGAACTGGCCGGCGCCGGTGCGGCCACGCTCAACATCGCGCAGCTCGCGGTCGATCGCCATGCCGACGGGCCGCGTGCCGGGCGCACCGCGCTGCGCTTCCTGGCCGCCGACGGCCGCGTGTCCGACTGCAGCTACGCGGAGCTGAAGGCACGCACCGACGCCTTCGCCAACCTGCTCGACGGGCTGGGCGTCGCCGCCGGCGAGCGGGTGTTCGTGCTGGCCGGCCGCCTGCCGGCGCTCTACGTCGCCGTGCTCGGCGCGCTGAAGCACGGCTGCGTCGTCACGCCGCTGTTCTCCGCCTTCGGCCCGGAGCCGATCGCCACGCGCATGGCCATCGGCAGCGCCCGCGTGCTCGTCACCACCGAGGCGCTGTACCGGCGCAAGGTCGAGCCGATGCGTGCCCGGCTGGAGTCGCTGCAGCACGTGATCCTGGTCGGCGAGGACGGTGCGCGCACCGCGGTGCCGGGTACGCACGACTACGCCGCGCTGATGGCGGCCGCCCCGACGCAGCCGCCGCCGATCCGCACGCGTGGCGAGGACGCGGCGCTGCTGCACTTCACCAGCGGCACCACCGGCACGCCCAAGGGCGCGGTGCACGTGCACGAGGCGGTGCTGACCCACTACGCGACCGGCCGCTACGCGCTCGACCTGCACGACGAGGACGTGTTCTGGTGCACCGCCGACCCGGGCTGGGTGACCGGCACGTCCTACGGCATCGTCGCGCCGCTGCTGCACGGCGTGACGAGCATCGTCGACGCGGCCGAGTTCGATGCCGAACGCTGGTACCGCATCCTGCAGGAGCAGCGGGTCAGCGTCTGGTACACCGCGCCGACCGCGATCCGCATGCTGATGAAGGCCGGGCCCGAGCTGGCGCGGCGCTTCCGCTTCCCGGCGCTGCGCTTCGTCGCCAGCGTCGGCGAGCCGCTCAACCCGGAGGCGGTGTGGTGGGGCCAGGAGGTGCTGGGCCGGCCGATCCACGACAACTGGTGGCAGACAGAGACCGGCGGCATCATGATCGCCAACACCCCGGCGCAGGACATCCGGCCCGGCTCGATGGGCCGGCCGCTGCCCGGCGTGCAGGCGCTGATCGTGCGGCGCAGCGAGGCCGGCATCGTGCCGGTCGACGCGCCCGACACCGAGGGCGAGCTGGCGCTGCGCACGCCCTGGCCGTCGATGTTCCGCGCCTACCTCGGCCAGGAGGAGCGCTACCGCAAATGCTTCGCCGGCGACCTGTACCTGACGGGCGACCTGGCGCGGCGCGATGCCGACGGCTGGTTCTGGTTCGTCGGCCGCGCCGACGACGTGATCAAGTCGGCCGGCCACCTGATCGGGCCCTTCGAGGTGGAGAGCGTGCTGATGGAGCATGCCGCGGTGGCCGAGGCCGGCGTGATCGGCAAGCCCGATCCGGTGGTCGGCGAGGTGGTCAAGGCCTTCGTCTCGCTGAAGAAGGGCGTGGAGCCGACCGAGGCGCTGCGCGCCGAACTGCTCGGCCATGCACGCAAGCGGCTCGGCGCCGCGGTGGCGCCCAAGGAGATCGCCTTCCTGCCGGTGCTGCCGCGCACACGCAGCGGCAAGATCATGCGGCGGCTGCTGAAGGCGCGCGAACTCGGCCTGCCCGAAGGCGACACCTCGACCCTGGAAGGCGGCGCATGACGATCCCTCCCGCGCTCGAGTTCACGACCGACGTGCGCCGCTACGAGCGCGACTTCTGCCTGGCCCGGCTGCGCGACATGCTGCGCATCCGCCGCCTCGAGGAGCGTTGCGCGCAGCTCTACGGCGAGCAGAAGATCCGCGGCTTCCTGCACCTGTACATCGGCGAGGAGGCGGTGGCCGCCGGCGTGATGCCGAACCTGCTGCCGCGCGACAACGTGGTGGCCACCTACCGCGAGCACGGCCACGCGCTGCTGCGCGGCGTGGCCATGAACGCCATCATGGCCGAGATGTACGGCAAGCAGGAAGGCTGCTCGCGCGGGCGCGGCGGCTCGATGCACCTGTTCGACCGCGCGACGCGTTTCTTCGGCGGCAACGCGATCGTCGGCGGCGGCCTGCCGCTGGCCACCGGGCTGGCGCTGGCCGACCGGCAGCTCCAGCGCGAGGGCTGCGTCAGCGCCTGCTTCTTCGGCGAGGGTGCGGTGGCCGAAGGCGCCTTCCACGAGTCGCTCAACCTCGCCGCGCTGTGGCGCGTGCCGGTGCTGTTCGTCTGCGAGAACAACCTGTATGCGATGGGCACCGCGCTGTCGCGCGCGCAGGCGCGCATCGACCTCGTCGCCAAGGCCGCGGCCTGCGGCGTGCCCGGCGCGCAGGTGAACGGCATGAACGTGCTCGCGGTGCACGAGGCGGCGCGCCAGGCGGTGGAGCGGGTGCGCACGCAGGGCACGCCGTTCTTCCTCGAGCTGCACAGCTACCGCTTCCGCGCGCACTCGATGTTCGATGCCGAGCTGTACCGCGACAAGGCCGAGGTCGAGCGCTGGAAGACCCACGGCCCGATCCACTCCTTCACCGACAGGCTGAAGGCCGCCGGCATGCTGGACGAGGCCGGGTTCCAGGCGCTGGACGCGCAGGCGCTGGCCGAGGTGGACGCCGCGGTGGCCTTCGCCGAGGCCGGCACCTGGGAGCCCGTGGCCGAACTGTCGCGCGACGTGCTCGCCGCACGCTGAAAGGACGCATCACCATGCAACCCATCCTCGTCGCCTACGCCACCACCGAGGGCCAGACCCGCAAGGTGGCCGAGTTCATCGCCGAGCGGCTGCGCATCCGCGGCCACCGCGCCGAACTGGTGGACGTCACCTCGCCGGCCGCGCAGGCCTCCAGCGGCACGTACCAGGCCGCCTTCATCGGCGGCTCGGTGCACCAGCACAAGCACCAGGACGCGCTGCTGCACTTCGCCAAGAGCAACCAGGCCTGGCTGGCGGCGATGCCGGTGGCCTTCTTCTCGGTCAGCCTGGCCGCGGCGCAGGACGACATGGACAGCCGCATCGAGGCACGCCGCCTGCTCGACGAGTTCGTCGTCGAGACCGGGCTGCGGCCCTGGGCGGTGCGCTGCGTCGCCGGCGCGCTGAAGTACACCCAGTACGACTACTTCAAGCGCCTGGTGATGCGGCTGATCGCCAAGCAGCGTGGCGGCAGCACCGACACCGCGCAGGACCACGAGTACACCGACTGGGACGACGTCGAGGCCTTCGTCGACGAGTTCCTCGCCGAGGCGCACCTTCCCGGCAGCCGCACGCGCTGAGCGGCGATGGCGCGCACCACCTACCGCGAGGCCCTGCGCGAGGCGCACCGCGAGGCGCTGCAGCGCGACCCGCGTGTCTTCCTGATGGGCGAGGACGTGGGCCGCTACGGCGGCAGCTATGCGGTGAGCAAGGGCCTGCTGGCCGAGTTCGGCGACGAGCGCATCCGCGACACGCCGCTGTCGGAACTCGGCTTCGTCGGCGCCGGCATCGGCGCGGCGCTCGGCGGGGCGCGGCCGATCGTCGAGATCATGACGGTCAACTTCAGCCTGCTCGCGCTCGATGCGATCGTCAACACGGCGGCCGCGTACCGCCACATGTCCGGCGGGCAGTTCGGCGTGCCGGTGGTGATCCGCATGGCCACCGGCGCCGGCCGCCAGCTCGCCGCGCAGCATTCGCACAGCCTGGAGAACTGGTACGCCCATGTGCCGGGCCTGCGTGTGCTCGCGCCCGCGACGGTGGAGGATGCACGCGGCATGCTCTGGCCCGCGCTGCAGGACCCGGACCCGGTGCTGATCTTCGAACACGCCCAGCTCTACAACCTCGAGGGCGAGTTGCCCGAGGCCTTCAGCACCGACATCGCCCATGCCGCGGTGCGGCGCGCCGGTACCGACCTGACGCTCCTCACCTACGGCGGCAGCCTCGGCAAGGCGCTGGAGGCGGCGCAGGCGCTGGCCGCCGACGGCATCTCGGCCGAGGTGATCGACCTGCGCGTGCTGCGCCCGCTCGACGACGCGGCGATCGCCGCCTCGGTGCGCAAGACCCGCCGCGCGCTGATCGTCGACGAGGGCTGGCGCAGTGGCAGCCTGGCCGGCGAGCTGATGGCGCGCCTCGTCGAGCAGGTGTTCTACGAGCTCGATGCGCCGCCGGCCCGCGTGTGCAGCGAGGAGGTGCCGATCCCCTACGCGAAGCACCTGGAGGAGGCCGCGCTGCCGCAGCCCGGCCGGATCGTCGCCGCGGCGAAGCAGCTGCTCGGGCGCGCATGATCGAGTTCAAGCTGCCCTCGCTCGGTGCCGACATGGACGAAGGCACGCTGCTCGAGTGGCGCGTCGCCCCCGGCCAGGCGGTGAAGAAGGGCGACGTGGTCGCGGTGGTCGACACCAGCAAGGCGGCCATCGATGTCGAGACCTGGGTCGAGGGCACGGTGCAGGAGTTGCTCGTGAAGGTCGGGCAGAAGATGCCGGTGGGCACGGTGATGGCCTGGTTGCGGGCCCCCGGCGAGGCCGAGGGCGCGGCCGTGGTGCCGGGGGCACCGGCTGCCGCGCCGGCGGCACCGGTCGCTGCGGTCGTGGCGCCGCCGCCGCCCGCCGGCACCACGCGCATGCCGGTCTCGCCGGCCGCGCGGCGGCGCGCCGCCGAACTGGGCCTCGCGCTCGAAGGCATCACCGGCTCCGGCGCGGACGGCGCGGTGACGCTGGCAGACGTCGAGCGCGCCGCCCATGCACCCGCGCCGGCCGCCGCCCCCGCGACGGACCGCGCCGCCGAGATGCGCAAGGTGATCGCCGCGGCGATGGCACGCTCCAAGCGCGAGATCCCGCACTACTACCTGGCCGAACCGGTGCCGATGCGCGCCGCGCTCGAGTGGCTGCGCACCTACAACGAGGCCCTGCCGGTGACGCACCGCCTGCTGCCGGCGGTGCTGCTGCTCAAGGCGGTGGCGCTGGCCCTGCGCGCCGTGCCGGAGCTCAACGGCGTGTTCGTCGACGGCGCGTTCCGCCCTTCCGAGGCGGTGCACCTGGGCGTGGCGATCTCGCTGCGCCGCGGCGGGCTGATCGCGCCGGCGCTGCACGCGGCGGACACCAAGCCGCTGGCGCAGCTGATGGCCGAACTGGCCGACCTGGTGCAGCGTGCCCGGGCCGGCAGCCTGCGCAGCTCCGAACTGGCGGACCCGACGGTCACCGTCACCAACCTGGGCGACCAGGGCGTCGAGTCGGTGGCCGGGGTGATCTACCCGCCGCAGGTGGCGCTCATCGGCTTCGGCCGGATCGCCGAGCGCGCCTGGGTCGAGGACGGTCGGGTGGTGGCGCTGCCGGTGCTCACCGCCAGCCTCGCGGCCGATCACCGCGTCAGCGACGGCCACCGCGGTGCACTGTTCCTGGCGCGCTTGCGCGACCAGCTGCAGCGCCCGCACGAACTGTGAGGAGCAAGGCATGACCCACGACGAGATCCGCGCCGGCGTCATGGCAACGCTGCTGGCGATCGCCCCGGAGCTGGCCGGCGAGCCGCTCGCGAACGACCGCGCACTGCGCGAGCAGGTCGACCTCGACTCGATGGACTGGCTCAACGTGATCGTCGGGCTGCACCAGCGCTTCGGGGTCGACATCCCCGAGGCCGACTATGCGCGGCTGACGACGCTCGACGCCATCGTCGCGTACTTGGCCGGGCGCCTGGCGCCCGGCCCGGCGTGATGAGGGCGCGACGACGGAGCGGACATCATGAAGAACTGGCTGGTGGTGGCAAACGCGGCTCGGGCCCGCGTGCTCGAGGAAACCGATCGACCGGGTGTCTACGTGCATCGGGCCGACCTCGTGCACCCGCAGAGCCGGCTCAAGGGCGTGGCGCTCGAGGCCGACCGGCCGGGCCATGTCCATGCCGAGAACCCTGGTCCGGGCGGCAGCGCCTACCCGCCGCACACCGACGCGCACGAGCGCGAGCACGACCGCTTCGCGCGCGAACTCGCCACCCTGCTCGACCAGGGCGTGGCGCGCGGCGAGTGCGCCGGGCTGGTGCTGGTGGCCTCGAACCCGTTTCTCGGTCTGTTGAAGTCCCACCTGGGCGAGCAGGCGCGCAAGTCGCTGCTGCGCACGCTGGCCGCCGACTACACGGGGCTGCGCGACGACGAGTTGGCGGAGCGGTTGCGGCAGGCCTGAGGGCGGCACCGGCCGAGGGGCGCTTGCTGTTTGCTGAACGGCCAGAAGCGGTGATGCCCGAAGGGCACGTTTCTAGTGCTGTCGAATGCACGTGCGCACACTGTGCTCCAGCAGTTCCAAAGGACTGCGGCAACTTGTTGAAGGCATGGGTCGCTCCCTCCCCGTACGGAACACCAGCGCAGTACGAGGACGGCGGCCGCGGACTTAGCTGCAAGGCGCTCGGATTCTCCGGGTCGCCGCCACTGAGATGGTTTGGGGCAGCCCGCGTGTCGGGACCAGGTGCAGCGGCAACCAGTGGGATGTCGGCAAAGGTACAGGCCGCCAGACCCGCTGGTTGCAGTGTCGTGCATTGGTGACGTTGTCAAAAAACTCACGCTGCCGTTGCTTGACGTCATAGCGATGCTCTGGTGCGTGAGCTTGGTCACTGAAGCATCACTTCTGCGTTGTCGTGCGAAGCGCTGGCGCATAAAACCTCGTCCGTCGCAGCAGGCAACGACCTGCGCGAGTGACCCATGAAGATCATCGAGGAGGTTCAAATGCAACGATACGCGGCAGAGTTCGTCGGCACGTTCTGGCTGGTGCTGGGCGGATGCGGAAGCGCCGTACTGGCCGCGGCCTTTCCCGGTGTCGGGATCGGGCTGCACGGCGTGTCACTGGCGTTCGGGCTGACCGTGCTGACCATGGCGTACGCCATCGGGCACATCAGCGGCTGCCATCTCAACCCGGCCGTCTCGATCGGCCTGTGGGCCGGTGGACGATTCCCCGCACGCGACCTCGCCCCGTACATCGCCGCGCAGGTGATCGGCGCCATCGCCGCGGGCGGCGTGCTCTACCTCATCGCGTCAGGCAAGGCCGGCTTCGACGTGGCCGGCGGCTTCGCGTCAAACGGCTTCGGCGCCCACTCGCCCGGGGGCTACTCGATGCTCGCCGCGGTCGTGTGCGAGGTGGTCATGACGGCCATGTTCCTC
The DNA here is from genome assembly GCF_004011805.1 of Piscinibacter defluvii. Lineage (GTDB taxonomy): Bacteria > Pseudomonadota > Gammaproteobacteria > Burkholderiales > Burkholderiaceae_C > Piscinibacter > Piscinibacter defluvii. The sequence goes on along the minus strand of NZ_RCHJ01000005.1, from coordinate 365,234 downwards.
GTCGTCATCCTGGGCGCGACCGACGATCGCGCGCCGGCCGGCTTCGCGCCCATCGCCATCGGTCTGTGCCTGACGCTGATCCATCTGATCAGCATTCCCGTCACCAATACCTCGGTCAATCCGGCGCGCAGCACCGGCGTGGCCGTGTTCGCCGGCGGCTGGGCCGTGGAGCAGCTGTGGGTGTTCTGGGTCGCGCCGATCGTCGGCGCCGCGATCGGCGCGCTCGTCTATCGATTCGTCGGCCAGCGCTGATCGTCACCCGGCCGCAGCTGGCGAGCAGCGCTGCACGGAAGGTGCGACACCGGCTCCGGCAAGCCGCGCCGGCCGCCCTTACGGACTTGCTTCGCAGCGCACGTCGCGCTGCCGCGTCAGGATGCGGCGGGACGGGCACATCACTACAACCACGGGCCCAGCGCCCGATCACGGAGAACCCACCATGGGCATCATGAGCTTCTTCAAGGAGGCCGGCGAGAAGCTGTTCGGCCACAAGGACGCGGAGGCCGCCGCGCAGCAGGCGCAGGCCGCTCCGGACAACGCCGCGCTGCAGGCCGCCGCCGCAGCCGCGAACCAGAAGGCCGGCAGCGCGATCGAGGCCTACATCGCGGCACAGTCTCTCGGCGCCGACGGCCTGCAGGTCACCTTCGACGGCGCCACGTCGACGGCCACCGTCGCCGGCACCGCGGCCGATCAGGCCACGAAGGAGAAGATTCTGCTGTGCTGCGGCAACGTCACCGGCGTGGCGCAGGTCAACGACCTGATGACGGTCGCCCAGCCGGCCGACGAGTCGCGTTACCACACCGTGGTTCGTGGCGACACGCTGTCGGCGATTGCCAAGGCGTACTACGGCAATGCGGGTGCGTACATGAAGATCTTCGAGGCGAACCAGCCCATGCTCGGCCACCCCGACAAGATCTATCCCGGCCAGCTGCTGCGCATCCCGGCCTGATACCCGCCAACCCACAGATACCAGGACACACCAGGACACACCATGAGCTTCGCATCCGAGTTCAAAGAGTTCGCCATGAAGGGCAACGTCGTCGACCTCGCCGTCGGCGTGATCATCGGCGGCGCGTTCGGCAAGATCGTCGACTCGATCGTCAAGGACCTGATCATGCCGATCGTCGGCAAGATCTTCGGGGGCCTCGACTTCTCGAACTACTTCGTGCTGCTGTCGGCGCCGCCGACCACGTTCCAGGGGCCGATGACCTATGAAGCGCTCACCAAGGCCGGGGTGCCGCTGTTCGCCTACGGCAACTTCCTCACCGTCGCGGTGAACTTCATCATCCTGGCGTTCATCATCTTCATGATGATCCGCCAGATCAACCGCCTCAAGAAGGCGGAGCCGCCGGCTCCCGCTCCGGCCACGCCCGAGGACGTGCTGCTGCTGCGACAGATCCGCGACTCGCTCGCGAAGTGAGGCCGGATGCCCCGGTCTGCTGGGCAGCCGGTCGCGGCGTAAGGCGCCATACTCGCATGCGCCACGCCAGCCGACATGCTCGCCGCACGATTCCAGCCTTATCTCTTTGCCGGTCTCGCCCTGGCGATCCTGGCCGGGTTCGTGGCCTACGACCTGCGGCGCGAGCACCAGCGCTCGATCGCCGAGGCCCGGTCGACGACGGCCAACGTGGCGCGGCTGCTCGATCAGCAGACGGCTCAGTTGCTCGGTCGCGTCGACGCCGTGCTCAGCGACTTCGAATCCCGGCTGGCTTCGGCGGGCACGCCCGTCGGCGGCATCGTCATAACACCGCAGGAGGCCGGCGCAGCGGTGCCCCCCCTGTGGCCGGGCGACGGCCTGATCCGGGCCCTCTATGTCCTGGACTCGGAAGGCCGGCCGCTGCAGTCGGTGGCCGGCAGCGGTGCGGCGCCCGTGCTGGACGCCGCGTTCCTGGCCGACTGGCGGGATCGCGCGCCATCCGCGTCCGCGAGCCGGCTGACGATCGGCAAGCCCTGGGCCGAGTCGACCGGCCAATGGGTGTTCCCGGTGAGCCGCTGGAAGCTCGATGGCGGAACACCCGCGGGCCGTCACCACCTCGTCGCTCTGGTCGGCGTCGCCGCTGTCCAGCCCTTGCTGGACAGCGTGGACACCGGCCGGAACGGCTTCGTCACCCTCTTCCTGCGCGACGGCTGGATGCTGGCCACCTCCCCCCGGAATGACGCGCTGCTCGGGCGCAGCTGGGCGCAGACGCCGATGTTCCAGGAACACCTGGCCAGTGCGCCGGCCGGCACCGTGCGGCAGGTCGTGGTGAGGGACCGCACCGAGCGCATCTACAGCTACCGGGAAACAGCGCAGGGCGCCCTCGTCGTCTCCACGGGCATCTCCATGACGGATGCGCTGGCGGACTGGCGCGCCCGCATCGTCGTGGACGTCTCGATCCTGTCGATCGTGGCAGCCGCCGGGTTGTGGGGCGCCACGCAGTTGTCGCGCAACTATGCCCGCCGGGAGTCCGCCGAACGGGCTGCAGACCAGGCGGCACGGCGCATCGAACAGAGCGAGCGCTTCGTGCGCGAGGTCACCGACAACGTCCCGATGAGCATCGCCTACCTCGACCGGGAGTTGCGCTACCGATTTGCCAACCAGGCCCAATGCGAACCGTTCGACCGGCCGCGCGACGACGTCCTCGGGCGCACACGCGAAGAGCTGACGGGGGAGCCGCTGCCGGCCGAGTTGCAGCAACGCGTCAACGCAGCGCTGCAGGGCGCCACGCAGCACTTCGAGTTCGAGGAACTTCGCGACGGCACACCGCATGTGATCGAGGCGCACTTCGTGCCGGCCAAGGGGCCCGGTGGGCAGGTGCAAGGTCTCTACACCGCAAGCACGGATGTGACGGAGCGGCACCGGCAGCAGCGCCGCATCGAGCAGGCCCTGGCCGAGCGCGAGACGCTGCTGCGGGAGGTCTATCACCGCGTCAAGAACAATCTGCAGGTCGTCCAGAGCCTGCTGAACCTCCAGCGGCGCTCGCTGCCGGAAGGCCCGGCACTGGCCGCGCTCGACGACAGCGTGAAGCGCGTGCATGCGATGGCGCTCGTGCACGAGAAGCTGTACCAGACCGGCCACCTCGATGCCGTGTCGCTGCCCGACTATCTGGCCGAGTTGCTCCGCTATCTGGCCGACATGGGCGATGCGGCGCGGCGCGGCATCGTCCTGCAGCCCGGCATCGACCCGGTGAAGGCTTCGCTGGAAGTGTCCGTGCCGCTGGGCCTGCTGATCACCGAACTGGTCGGCAACAGCCTGAAGCACGGCTTTCCCGACGGCCGCATGGGCACGATCCAGGTCCGGCTTTCTCGGCACGGCGAGACGACGACGCTGGAGGTCGAGGACGACGGCGTGGGGCTGCCCCCCGGCTTCGACCTGGCCCGAGCCACGTCGATGGGCTTGCAGCTGGCGGGGAGCCTGGCCGGCCAGCTGGGCGGCCAGCTGTGCGCCACCAGCGCGAACGGGGCGAAGTTCACGGCGCAGTTCACGCGACTGCTCTGAGCCCGCCGCCAATCAAGCCGACTCCATCACAATCCCGCCATTCTCGTGCGTGAGCCTTGACCATGGACCGAGCTGCCATCCTGATCGTGGAGGACGAGGCCATCGTGGCCCTCGACCTGAAGCTGAGCCTCGAGGAACTGGGATACGAGGTCACGGGCGTCGCGTCCAGCGGCGAACAGGCCCTGCGGGCCTTCGACCAACAGCCGCCGCAGCTGGTGCTGATGGACGTGCGGCTGCAGGGCGCGATGGACGGCATCGCCACCGCCGAGGCGATTCGCCGGCGGCTGCCCGTGCCGCTGATCTTCCTGACGTCGCACAGCGACGACGACACCGTTCAGCGCGCAGCGCGCACGGCGCCCTACGGTTACCTGACCAAGCCCTACCAGATCCGCGAACTGCGTGCCGGCATCGAGGTGGCACTGACCAAGTCGCGCATGGAGCGTCAGCTGCGCGAAGCGGACCGCTGGTTCGCGCATACCCTGCACTGTGTGTCAGATGGCGTCGTCGTGACGGACCCGGCGGCGAGGATCCGTTTCCTCAACCCGGCCGCTGAGGCCCTGACGGGTTGGGCCCATGAAGATGCCGTGGGCCGAGACGTGGGCGAGATCGTGCGCATGCGCTCCGGCGGCCCGGACCCAGGGCCCGACCCGGACGCTGCCCGGTTGGTCTCGGACGTGCTCCGCGAGGGCCGGCCCGCGCCGGTGACGCACGCCAGGTCGCTGTTGACCCGCACCGGCGAAGACCGGATCGTCGACGAGGCGGCCGGCCCCGTGGACGACGACGAGGGTCGCCGGCTCGGCGCCGTGCTCGTGCTGCGCGACGCTGCCCCGCGCGTCGCCCACGAGGCGCAGTTGCGCGCGAGCGAAGCGCGGTTCCGCAATGCGTTCGACAACGCGCCCCTGGGCATGGCGCTGGTCTCGTTCGCCGGCGAGTTCATCCAGGTCAACGATGCCCTGTGCAAGCTGCTGGGCCTTGCGCGTGACGAGCTGCGCGGCCTCAGCCACACCGGCGTGACCCACCCGGAGGACCGCGCCCACGAGGTGCAGCGGCTTCACGAACTGGCCGGCTCATCGACAGGCGTGGTGCAGTTCGAGAAGCGATATCGCCGCCCGGCAGAGGCCGCGCCGGTCTGGACGCTGGTCAGCGTGTCGCGCCTGCACGACGACGATCGCGCCTCCTGCTACCTCTACCAGGTGCATGACCTGACCGAGCAGAAGCAGGCCGCGGAACATTTGGCCGCGCTCGCCGAGGAGCGGATGCACCGGGAGGCGAGCGAGATGGCCGCGGCGGCCAAGAGCGAGTTCCTCTCGCGGGTCAGCCACGAGATGCGCACCCCGCTCAATGCCGTCATGGGATTCGCGCAGCTGCTCGAGCTGCAGCAGGGCCGGCCGGCGTCTGCCGACGTGGGCATGTACGCCAAGCAGATCCACACCGCGGGCAAGCACCTGCTGGAGCTCGTGACCGACCTGCTCGATCTCAACCGGGCCGCCCAGGGCCAGTTGCAGCTGGAGCCGGCGCCGGTCGCCCTGTCGACGGCCGTCGACGAGGTACTGGTCCTCCTGCGCGGCCAGGCCGCGGTGCAAGGGATCGGGCTCGAGGCACGCGTGCCTGCGCTGCGCGTGATGGCCGATGCGCGGCGTCTGCGGCAGGTTCTGCTGAATATCGGATCGAATGCCATCAAGTACAACCGCACTGGCGGCGTGGTTCGCTGGGATGCGACGGAGTCCCACGGCCGCGTGGAGCTGCGCATCGAGGATGAGGGCATCGGCATGACGCCGGAGCAGCTCGATCGGCTGTTCCAGCCCTTCGATCGCCTGGGGGCGGAGCGCACCACCATTCCCGGGACCGGCCTCGGCCTGGTCATCTCACGCAGCCTGGTCGAGGAGATGGGCGGCACGCTGACCGTCCGGAGCGTCTCGCGTTCCGGCACGACCGTGACCGTGTCGCTGCCCCGCGCCGACGAGGTTCAGCCCGCCTGACGCACGAGCCCGGGCAGTGGCACGATGAACTCGGCGCCGCCGGCCCGGCCGGCGCGTGCCTGCAGCGAGCCGCCGAGCTGCGTGGCCAGCGACATGGCCAGATGCAGACCCATGCCCGTGGCCTGGGAGCAGGAGAACCCGGGCTCCAGGCCTGCGCCGTCGTCCTGCACGCGCAGCAGCGGCACACCTTCCTGCAGGTCCAGCGACACGTCCACCCGTCCGGCGGAGCGGCCTTCGAACGCGTGTTCCAGGGCATTGAACACCAGTTCGTTCAGCAGCAGGCCGAAGGGGATGGCGGCGTCCAGCGGAGCGTGAACGTCCGCGATGTCTGCCCGGATCTCGATGCCGCGAGCAGCCGTGGATGCCGCTTCGCCGATGTGTCGAAGCAGCTCGCGCGCGTAGGCGCCGAGCGTGATCGAGGCCAGGCTGTGCGATTGGTACAGCTTCTCGTGGACCAGCGCCATGGCGCGGATGCGCCGCGCGCTGTCCGCCAGCGCCGCCTGCGCCGATGCGTCGGCCGTGCCGCGATGCTGGAGGTTCAGCAGGCTCTGCACCAGCTGGAGGTTGTTCTTGACGCGGTGGTACACCTCCTTGAGCAGCGTGTCCTTCTCGTGCAGCGCTTCGCGCAGACGCAATTCGGCCAGGTGCTGCTCGGTCACGTCGCGCCCGACGGAGTGGATCGCCGTACAGCGCCCCGCTTCGTCCACGAGCGGCCGGTTCGTCCACTCCACCCAGCGTTCGTCGCCTGTGGACGCTCGGGTCCGATTCACGGACTTGGCGATCTCGCGGCCCGCGACCAGATCCTCCAGGCGGGAGGCCACCGCGGCCCGGTCGGCTGCAGCAACGAAGTCGAGCAGACGGCGTCCGACCATCTGCTCGGCAGGCGTCCCGTAGTGCCTTGCATACGCTTGGTTGACGAAGCTCAGCACGCCGTCGGGACTCGCCAGCGAAATCAGCTCGGACTGGTCCTCCACGATGGCCCGATAGCGTGCCTCGCTGACCGCGACCTGGCGGGACAGCGCGAGTTGCCGCTGGCGATCGACCAGCGCCGCGCTCGCCACGCGGCCCAGTCCGACCAGGAGCGCACGCTGCGCCTGCGTCAATTGGCGGGGTTCGCGATCGATCACGCACACCGTGCCCACGCGCTCGCCGCCGGGCAGTTCGATCGGCGCTCCGGCGTAGAAGCGGATATGGGGCTCGCCGGTCACGAGCGGATTGGCGGCGAACCGGGCGTCGTGCTCGGCGCTGGGCACTTCCAACAGCTCGCTGCCGCGGATCGCGTGATCGCAGAAGGCCACGTCCCGTGACGTCTGCTCGACTCCCGGCAGGCCGATGTTGGACTTGAACCATTGGCGATCCGCGTCGACCAAGGACACGAGCGCGATCGGGACCCCGCAGGCTTCGGCCGCTGCTGAAGTGATGGCATCGAAGACCGGCTCCGGCAGCGTGTCGAGCACGCCCAGTCCGATCAGTGCGTCCTGACGGCGGCGTTCGTTCAGATCGATCGGAGGTGTTGCCACCACACATCTCCTCTGCTGCCCGGCGTCGCCAGGAAGCCCCCAACGTCGCGGCGGTGGCTCCTCACACCATCGGAGCCTGCACTCGCAAATGCGAAACAACGGACCGATTGTGGCGCAACGACTGAGCCGATTCGATAACCCAAGCATGGCGGTCCACACTTGTCTCTTACGAGTGTCTGCTGATGGCGCGCGAGTTCGATTGCGAGTACGACGGGTTTGGGTCGATCGACGACAGCCAACCCCAACCCTCGATCGCGACCCCGCAAGCATCAGCCGGACCCCGCTTGATCGGACTCAACCGGGGCAGCAGCCCGGCGCAGGACCATGGTTCCCCGCTGCACGACACCCGACACCATGGCCGCCAAGCAACTGCTCTTCCAGGACGACGCACGCGAGCGCATCCGGCGCGGCGCGGACCGGCTTGCCGAGGCCGTGAAGGTGACGCTCGGCCCGCGCGGGCGCACCGTGATCCTGGAGCGCGAGTACGGCGCGCCGCAGGTCGTCAACTCCGGCGTGCTGGTGGCCAAGGCGATCGAGCTCGAGGACCGCTTCGAGAACATGGGCGCGCAGTTGCTGCGCGAGGTGGCCGCGCGCACCAGCGAGAAGGCCGGCGACGGCACCACCACCGCGACGGTGCTGGCCCACGCGATGATGGAGGAAGGCCTGCGCTACCTGGCCGGCGGCATGAACCCGATGAGCCTCAAGCGCGGCATCGACCAGGGCGTCGAGGCGGTCGTCGCGGAGCTTCGGCGCATGGCGCGGCCCTGCGCCGGCGCGCAGGAGGTGGCCCATGTGGCGGCGATCTCGGCGAACAACGACCGCTCGATCGGCGAGCTGCTGGCACGCGCCATCGACCAGGTCGGGCGCGACGGCGCGGTCACGATCGAGGACGGCTCGGGCCTGGCCAGCGAGCTGGAGGTGGTGGAAGGCCTGCAGTTCGACCGCGGTTTCCTCTCGCCCTACTTCATCAACAACGCCGAGCGCCAGTCGGCGGTGCTGGAGGATGCGGCGATCCTGCTGGTCGACCGCAAGCTCGCCTCGCTGCAGGAGCTGCTGCCGCTGCTCGAGGAGGTGGTCAAGGCGGACCGCCCGCTGCTCGTGATCGCCGAGGAGATCGAGAGCGAGGCCCTGGCCACGCTGGTGGTCAACACGATCCGCGGAACGCTCAAGACCTGCGCGGTCAAGGCGCCCGGCTTCGGTGACCGGCGCAAGGCGATGCTGCAGGACATCGCGGTGCTGACCGGCGGCCGCGTGATCAGCGACGAGCTCGGCCTGACGCTCGCCAAGGCCACGCTGAAGGACCTGGGGCGCGTGCGGCGCGCCGAGGTCGGCAAGGACGACACCACGCTGGTGGGCGGCGCGGGCACGCAGGCGGCGATCGACGAGCGCCTCTTGAACCTGCGCCGTGAGCGCGCCGCGGCGGACAGCGACTACGAACGCGAGCAGCTCGACGGGCGCATCGCCAAGCTCTCCGGCGGGGTGGCGGTGATCAAGGTCGGCGCCGCCACCGAGACCGAGCTGAAGGAACGCAAGATCCGCGTCGAGGACGCGCTGCACGCCACGCGTGCGGCGGCCGAGGAAGGCATCGTTCCCGGCGGCGGCGTGGCGCTGCTGCGCGCGCGGCGCGTGCTGGCCGCCCTGAAGGGCGAGACGCTGGACCACGACTCCGGGCTGCGCATCGTCGCGCGGGCGCTCGAGGCGCCGCTGCGCCGCATCGTGCTCAACGCCGGCGAGGAACCGTCGGTGGTGCTGGACCGCGTCGACCGGGCCACCGACGCCGCGCACGGCTACAACGCTGCCACGGGCGAGTACGGCGACCTGCTGCAGATGGGCGTGATCGATCCGGTCAAGGTCACGCGCCTGGCGCTGCAGAACGCCGCCTCGATCGCCGCGCTGATCCTGACGACCGACTGCCTGATCGCCGATGCGCCCGCGCCGAAGCGGGGCCCGCCCGGCCCGGCGGGTGCTGCCGGCCCGGAGTTCTAGCCGCCGCCGCGCTGCGTGTAGAGATCGAAGCGGCGCATCACGCGCTGGCGTTCGGTCTCGCTCACGCCCTCGAAGGCGAAGACGATCGCCAGGCGCGGCATCGCCAGCAGCGCGATGCGGCGCGGCGGCAGCGCGTGCCAGGACAGGCGCAGCTCACCGCCGCCCAGGCGGGCGCATGCCCGGCCCGGCTCCAGCGCGAGCGGCGCGCACTCCAGCGCGCCGGGCAGCCAGCGCAGCAGTTCGTCTTCAGTGCACCCCATCTCGCGCTCGAAGCGTTCGGGGTACCAGGACTGCACGCCGCTAACCCCCGGCGATGGGCGGCCAGATCGCCAGCACGTCGCCGTCCTTCAGCACGTGTGAGAGGCGCTGCTCGGGTGGCACGTAGACGCCGTTGACGAGCACCAGGTGCACCAGCTTCTGGGGCAGGCCGAAGGGCTCGATCACCTGCGCGACCGAGCTGCCCTCGGGCAGCTCCAGCGACAGCCGGTTGTCGTAGCGCGATTCGGCCGGCAGGTACTGCGTCAGGCTCGCGTACAGCTTGAAGACGATTTTCATCGGCGCCCGGGCACGAGCGCACGCTCGGCCTGCGCCTGGGCGCTCGCGAGGTAGGCCTCCATCAGCAGCGTCGGGTCCGCGAGCAGCCGGTCCTTCCAGGCGCCGAGCTTGACCTGGCCCTCGACCAGCCCGCGCATCACGCCCACGTGCTCGGTCCAGCCGATGCTGTTGCAGCCGACCATCACGTCGCCGCCGAACTGCAGGCTCAGGTGCTTGCCCCTTCCTCCATCGGCACCCCGGTCGGTCAGTTCGACCTGCTGGCCGCCCGGCACGCCCTGCCAGGCACCGAAGCTGGTGGAGATCAGGCCCAGCGTGTCGAGCACGTTGATCTGCGTGACACCCTTCAGCGTGGTGGGCTGGCCCACCATGTTCAGCGCCGCCACGCGCGCCTGCTCGGCCGCGTTGGGCTGGATCGCGCTGACCACGGGCTTGCCTGTGGCGATGTCGAAGGCCTCCGCGCAGTCGCCTGCGGCATAGACGCCGGCCACCGAGGTCTGCAGGTGCTCGTCGGTCAGCACGCCCTGCAGGCACTTGATGTCGCTGTTCTCGAGGAAGCCGATCGCCGGCTTCACGCCGGTGGCGCTGATGACGAGGTCGACCTCGAGGAACTGCCCGTTCGACAGCCGCACCTTCAGCGGCGCATGCGCCTCGATCGCCTCCACGCGCGTGCCGGTGAACACCCGCACGCCTTGCTTCTCGCACCACTCGCGGATCATGCCGCCGGCGGTCGGGCCCATCATGCGCGGCACCATGCGGTCGCCCATCTCGACGACGGTGAGCTGCACGCCGCGCGCCGCGAGCGCCTCCATGATGATGCAGCCGATGAAGCCCGCGCCCATCTGCAGCACGCGCGCGCCCTTGGTCGCGAGCTGCATGATCGCGCGCGCGTCCTTCAGGGTCCAGCAAGGGTGCACGCCGGCGCTGTCGATGCCGGGGATCGGCGGGCGCACCGGGCGCGAGCCGGTGGCGATCAGCAGGCGGTCGAAGGGCAGTGTGGCGCCGCCTTCCAGCACCAGCTCGCGCTTGCCGGTGTCCACGCGCGTCGCGCGGCCTTGCTTCAGCTCGATGCACAGCCGGTCGAAGTGGTCCGGCGCGTGGCGCAGGTGCGTGCCCTCCTCGCCGACGTTGCCGATCAGCAGGTAGGGGATCGCCATGCGCGAGTACGGCCGCTCGGGCTCGTCGCCGACGATCACGATGCGGTCGTTCGGGGCGTGCTTGCGGATCGTCTCCGCCGCGATGACGCCGGCCGGGCCGGCGCCGAGGATCACGTGGTTCATGTGGGGGTTCCTGAAACGGGAAAGGCGGTCCGTGAACCGCCTTCCGCCGTCAACGCATGGGTGAGGTCAGAGTCCGAGCCGAGCGCGGGTCTCCGGCTTGAGCTGGCCGTCGGAATCCCAGCCGCGCACCTGGTAGTACTTCGGCAGCATCTCGGGCAGCTTGTTGACCAGGCCCTTGGCGGGGCCGGTCTTGGCCGGCTCGTTGAGCAGGCGCGGCGGCAGCGTGTCGTCCTTGCTGGTGAAGCCGGCGCGGTTGTTGAAGTCGCGCTCCATGTTCCAGATGCGCTCGCCGATCTTCTGCATGTTCTCGAGCGTGAACTCGGGGCCGCAGGCGGCGGCCACCTGCGGCGCCACGTCGGCCAGGCCCCAGGCGAAGCTGGTGAAGATGCAGATGCCGGCGGCGTCGAACGCGGCGGTGGCGTCCTGGAAGGCCATCACCAGCTCGGGCTTGCCCTCGGCCGTCAGCGGGTCGGTCTTGACCGGGATGCCCAGCACCTCGGAGGCCACGGTGTAGCTGCGCAGGTGGCAGGCGCCGCGGTTGCTCGTGGCGTAGGTCAGGCCCATGCCCTGGATGCCGCGCGAGTCGTAGGCCGGGAACTCCTGGCCCTTGACGCTCATCGAGAGCTCGGGGTGGCCGTACTTGGCACACAGCCGCTTGCTGCCCTGGCCGATCTCCTTGCCGAAGCCCTCGCCCTTGGCGGTGATCTCGGCGAAGTGCGCCAGCGCCTGCGCGCTGCCGAACTTGGCGTCGATGCCGAGCTGCTCCTTCGTGAGCACGCCCATCTCGTAGAGCTCCATCACCGCGCCGATGGTGGCGCCGAAGGAGATCGGGTCCATGCCCTGCTCGTTGCACAGCAGGTTGGCGTACTGCAAGGCCTCGAGGTCGTTCACGCCGTTGGCCGCGCCCAGCGCCCAGGCCGCCTCGTACTCCAGGCCGCCGCTGGCGCCCCAGTACTGCGGCTTGTTCTCGACCGTGAAGTGGCCCTGGTCCATCTTGCTGATGCGGCCGCAGGCGATGGTGCAGCCGAAGCAGGCCTGGTTGGTGACCAGGTGCTTCTTGCCGTCGGTCTTGCGCGGGGTGGCCATCGCCTCGGCGGAGATGTCCTTCGCGCCCTCGAACTGCACGTCCTTGTGGTTGCGCGTGGGCAGCGCGCCGATCTCGTTGATGACGTTCATCAGCACCTGGGTGCCGTAGGTCGGCAGGCCCTGGCCGGTGACGCCGTTCTCGGCGAGGATCTTCTTCTTCTCGAAGGTGACCTTCATGAACTCCTTGGGGTCGGCCACGTTGCCGACGCCCTTGGTGCCGCGCACGACCACCGCCTTCAGGTTCTTGCTGCCCATCACCGCACCGACGCCGGAGCGGCCGGCCGCGCGGTGCAGGTCGTTCACGACCGCGGCATACAGCACCTGGTTCTCGCCCGCCAGGCCGATGCTAGAGACGCGCGCAAGCGGCTGCTGCAGCTGCTTCTTGATCGTCTCCTCGGTCTCCCAGACGCTCTTGCCCCACAGGTGCGAGGCGTCACGCAGCTCGGCCACGTCGTCCTCGACGTACAGGTAGACCGGCTTGGCCGACTTGCCCTCGAAGATGACCATGTCCCAGCCGGCCATCTTCAGCTCGGCGCCCCAGTAGCCGCCGGAGTTGGAACAGGCGATCGCGCCGGTCAGCGGGCCCTTGGTGACGACGGTGTAGCGCCCGCCGGTGGAGGCCATCGTGCCGGTCAGCGGCCCGGTGGCCCAGATGATCTTGTTGGCCGGCGAGAGCGGATCGACCTTGGGGTCGATCTCCTCGACCAGGTACTTGCTCGCCAGGCCGCGCGAGCCGAGGTAGGCGCGCGCCCAGTCCATGTTGAGGGGTTCCGACTTGACGGTGCCGTTCGTCAGGTCGACGCGGAGGATCTTTCCTGCCCAGGACATGCTGTTCTCCTCAGGCCGCGGCCGGTTGGTTGCCGAGCTTGTCGGCCCAGGCCTGCATCTTGTTCAGGCCGGTCCAGTTGGCGTCGATGTAGGTGATCGCGCCGGTCGGGCAGGCGGTGGCGCAGGCCGGGTCGCCGCCGCACAGGTCGCACTTCTGCACCTTGCCGGTTTCCTGCACGTAGTTGATGGTGCCGAACGGGCAGCTGATCGTGCAGACCTTGCAGCCCACGCAGGTGCTCTCGCTGACCACCTTCGCGCCGGTCGCCTTGTCCACGGTGATCGCCTCCACCGGGCAGGCGTGCAGGCACCAGGCCTCGTCGCACTGCGTGCAGGTGTAGGGCACCTTGCGGCCCGTGTGGTGGAAGTCGAACACCTTGATGCGCGACTTGGCCGTGGCGTAGGTGCCGTAGTTCTCGAAGGAACAGGCCATCTCGCACTGCAGGCAACCCGTGCACTTGTCCGGGTTGATGTGAAGCGTCTTCTGCATGGTTCTTCCTTGGGTGATTCGCACGCTATGCACGAACATTCATAGCTTGCCGAGGGCGCCAGCGAACAACCACCGCGGAAAAACCCTAGGGTTTGTGCCAGCACGCGACAGGGATCAAGAAAAGCGTTGGCCCGCGTCGCTTGCGGCGGCCGCGGGCCAGGCAGCGGTTGCAGGGGGTGAGCGCGCCTACACGGGTTTCCAGGCCAGGTTGCCGCGGCCGAAGATCTCGGCCAGCCGGCCGCTGGCCGCCAGCTCGTTGACCGCCCCCTGCAGCGCCTGGGCGAGCTCGACCGCATCGCGCTTGACCGCCATCCCGACGGCCCAGCCTTCGCGCGGCGCACGCAGCACCGGCAGCGGCTCGATCGCGAAGGCCGCATCGCCGCGCAGCACGGCCTGCAGCTCGGACATCAACCCCGCCGCCGCCGGCACCTCGCCGCGCCGCAGGGCCTGGGCGGCCTCGGTGCCGTTCCTCCATTGCGTGCGCAGCTGGTCGCGGTAGGCGCCGCCCTCGGCGCCCAGCAGCAGCCAGCCGGCCAGCGACTGCCCCGGCACGGCCACCGGCTTGCCGCGCAGCGCGGCGAGCGAATCGAGCGTGGGCAGCTGCTCCAGCGAGCGGGCCATCGCCACGCGCTCGCGCCAGTACGGCGCGAACACGCTGACCTGCGGGTTGGCTTCCATCAGCGGTCGGTCCACCGGCACGTGCAGCAGCACGTCGGCCGGACCGTAGCCGAGGTAGTGGCCCTTCCAGACCATGTTGCGCAGGTCGTCGTTCATGTTCTCGTCGGCCGGGAAGGGCAGCGGCGAGAACTTCACGCCCAGCGACTCGGCCAGCGCGCGGCCGAGTTCGACGTCGATGCCCTGTCCGTCGGCATGGAAGGGCGGCATGTCCTTGTACAGGCCGACGACGAGGCTGCCGCGCGCCTTCACCTTGGCCAGCGGCGTGGCCTGCAGTTCGGGCAGGGTCAGGGCCAGCGGCGCGGCGGACAGCGCGCGCAGGATGCCGCGGCGCTGCATCAGAAGGCCTTCTCGCGGCGGGTTTCGAGGTAGGCCTTGATCGACCACACCGCCTCCTGGTTCAGCATGCCCTCGAACGGCGGCATGTAGACCGCGCCGTTGCGCGTACGGCCCTTGCGCACGGTGGTGGCGAAATAGTCGTCGATCTCCTTCACGCACATCGCCTGCTTCTTGGCGTCCTTCTGCGTGGCGCATTCGTTGTCGAGCTTGCGCAGGTCCGGCGCGATGCCGCCGGAGACGGCCTCCAGCCCGTGGCAGCGTGCGCAGTTCTGGTTGTAGGCGGAGGTGCCGACCTTGATCGCCGCCTCGTTCTTGCGGTACGGGTTCTCGGCGCGCCAGGCGTCACCGAGCTTGGGCAGGCTGCTGGTGTCGACGGCCTGCGGCGTGACGTCGCCGTGGGCGAAGGCGCCGGCCTGCAGCGCGGCGGCGAGAAGAACGGCGATCAGCGGGCGGGTGGAAGCGGGCATGGAATGTCTCCGGCGGTCTGGTTTCACACTGGCCCGCCGTTCTGCAATCGACATGCCACCGGAAAGTGCTCCAATTCGAAGCAACCCGCCGGTACACGCTCCGCAACCGCCCCGATGGACAGGGCACTAGCGCGCGGCGAACAATTCGTCCATAGGAGACACCCTGCCCCGCGCAGGCCTGCCCATGCCCAGCATCCGTCACCCCGCCGGCCGCGCCGCCGATGTCGCCCCCCTGCCCGGTTCACGCCAGGCCGGGCACATCGACCTGATCCAGCAGTCGCACGAGCGCTGCGCCGCGCTCGGCCTGACCCGCATCGAGCGGCCCGACTACGAGCCGATGATGCGCGCCGACCTGGCCGTGGCGAAGGACCGCAACCAGCGCCTGTTCACGCATGCCGCACCGGTGATGGAGATGCTCTACGAGCAGATCGTCGACACCGAGAGCATGATCGTGCTGACCGATGCGCAGGGCACCGTGCTGCACTCGATCGGCGACAGCGATTTCCTGGAGCGCGCCAACAAGGTGGCGCTCGCGCCGGGCGTCAACTGGGCCGAGCAGAGCAAGGGCACCAACGCGATCGGCACCGCGCTGTTCGAGGAGCGGCCCACGCTCGTCCATGCGGACGAGCACTTCATGCACGCCAACCACTTCCTCACCTGCTCGGCCGCACCGATCTTCGACCCGCGCGGCAACATGCTGGGCGTGCTGGACGTCTCCGGCGACCACCGCAGCTACCACCAGCACACGATGGGCCTGGTGCGCATGTCGGCGCGCATGATCGAGAACCACTGGCTCTCCGACCACCACCGCGACCGGCTGCGCCTGCACTTCCACACCCGGCCCGAGTTCGTCGGCACGCTGCTCGAGGGCATCGTCGTGGTCGGGCCGGACGGCCGCATCGTCGGCGCCAACCGCAGCGCGGTCGACCAGCTCGGCATGAGCGGCGTCGCGCTGCGCAACCACACGCTGACCACGCTGTTCGGCACCACGGTCGCCGCGGTGCACGACCATTTCCGCATGCCGCTGCCGATGCCGATGCGCCTGTCGCTGGCCAGCGGGGCGAGCTTCCACGTCAGCGCGCGCCTGGACGGCGCCGGGCGGCGCGTGTTCGGTGGCCTGCCCGAGGGCTTCGACGGCAGCACGCCGGCGGCCGCGCCGGCCAGCAGCCCGGCCGGCAGCACCCCCGCCGATCCGCCGCCGACGGGCCTGCAGTACCTGCAGACCGGCGACGGCCAGGTCGAGGCCGTGGTGCAGAAGGTGCGCCGCGTGATCAACCGCGACATCCCGCTGCTCGTGCTGGGAGAGACCGGCACCGGCAAGGAACTGCTGGCGCGCGCCGTGCACCAGGAATCCAACCGCGCCAAGCAGGCCTTCGTGGCGGTCAACTGCGCGTCGATCCCGGAGAGCCTGATCGAGGCCGAGCTGTTCGGCTACGAGGAAGGCGCCTTCACCGGCGCCAAGCGCAAGGGCGCGGTGGGCCGCATCGTGCAGGCCAACGGGGGCACGCTGTTCCTCGACGAGATCGGCGACATGCCGTTGACGCTGCAGGCGCGCCTGCTGCGCGTGCTGCAGGAGCGCTGCGTCAACCCGCTGGGCAGCCACAAGAGCATCGCGGTGGACATCGCGGTGATCGGCGCGACGCACCGCAACCTGCGCGAGATGATCGAACGCGGCCAGTTCCGCGAGGACCTGTACTACCGCCTCAACGGCCTGGTGGTGCGGCTGCCGGCCTTGCGCGAGCGCAGCGACCTGGAGATCGTCGCGCGGCGCATCCTGCAGTCCGAATGCCCGCAGGGCGCGCCCGACATCGCCCCCTCGGTGATGGACCTGTTCCAGCGCTATGCCTGGCCGGGCAACGTGCGCCAGCTCGCCAACGTGCTGCGCACCGCGGCCGTGATGGCCACCGGCGAGGCACGCATCACCGAAGCGCACCTGTCGGACGATTTCCTCGAGGACGTGCGGCGCATGGTCGCCGCGGGGCAGCCGGCGCCGCGCGTGGCCGTGCCGCCGACGCCGGCCACGCCGGTGATGGAGCGGCCGGCGCCCGTGACGCCGCCTGCGGCCGCGCCGCAGCGCCCGTCGCCGCAGACGCTCGAGGAGGCCGAGGTCGCGATGATCCGCCAGGCCCTGGAGGCCTGCGGCGGCAACATCTCCGAGGCCTCCAAGCGCCTGGGCATCAGCCGCAACACGATCTACCGCAAGCTGCGCTGGAACCGACCCGGCTGACCCGCGGCTGATCCGCGCCTGTCGCAGGGTCAACCCGCAGTGGCGGCCCGTTTTGCTCCACACGGAGACACACCGGCCGCTGCCCCCCGAGGCATGCGTCTTGCTGCCAGGCAGCCGACCATGAACATCCTGTTGCCAGCGACCGGCGCGGACGAGGTGCCGCGATCGATCGCGATCTCCTGCGACGAGCGGCAGTGGCTGCTGCTGAACGCGTCCGTCGAACTGGCGCGCGATGCGCGGCTGCAGGGTGCCGGGGCGATCGCCGCGGTGGTGCTGCTGGACCGCCAGTTCGAGCACACCGCCGGCCTCGCGGCGCTGTGCGGCGGTGCGCCGCTGGATGTCTACACCACCCCCGGCGTGTTCGAGGGCCTGGCCGAGGCCGCGCCGACGCTCGGCCTGCTGGACAGCCGCTGCAGCCTGCGCTGGCACCTGCTGCCGATCGCCGGCGACGTGCGCAGCGCCGAGTTCCGGGTGCCCGGCCTGGACGCCCTGCACTGCCGCGCGCTGGCGGCCGACGAGTTCAGTTCCTTCGGCGAGCGCATCGTGCTCGAGATCGACGACCAGCGCACCGGCCAGTGCCTGTACTACGCCGGCGGCCAGCGCCCCTGCTGGGTGGACGACGGGCACGCGCGGCAGGAGCACGGAACGTGAACGCGATCGCTCCGCGCACCGTGGCGCCGCGTGCGCCGCAGGCCGAGCCGCTGTGGCTCGAGTGGGCGGCGCTGCTGGGCCTGTTCGCCTTCGCCGCCTGGCTGCTCGGCGCGCGCGGCGTGTGGGCGCTGCTGCTCGGCTCGGACCCGACCGGCATCACGCTCGTGATCATCGTGATCTTCGTCGCCGCCACGCTGTGGTGCGGCGCCCGCGCACGCGCGCTCCAGCAGGAGCGCCGCGCCTTCGAGGCCCGGCGCGAGGGCTGGGTGGCCGACTACCGCGCCGCCCTGCGCCACGCACCGCGCGACGCGGCCGCGCCGCTGGACCTGCTGCTCGAGCAGACCCACGGGCCGCACCAGACCGCCTGGTGGGTCAACGGCATCCAGCTCAAGCTCGGGCTGCTCGGCAAGGTGATCGGCTTCTCGATGCTGGCCATCCAGATCGGCCAGATGCAGAACTTCGACCCGGCGCAATCGCAGGAGCTGCTCAAGAGCCTCACCGCCGGCCTCGGCGTCGCGCTGCTGACCACCATGGTGGGCCTGGTCGGCAACATCCTGCTGGGCCTGCAGCTGACGCGACTCGACCGCTACGCCGACGCACTGGTGGCCGATGCGCAGCGTGCTGCGCTGGAGGATTGAACGGTGAGGGCTCGCCGGCTCGCGCGCGAGCCCGAGGTCGACCCGTTCTACGACATGTTGTTCAACATGCTGATCGCCTTCGTGTTCTGCTTCATCGTCGCGCTGCTGGCGATGAACCCGAAGGCGCTGAAGGCGGGCGACATCCCCTCCAAGGCCGAGGTGATCATCAACGTCTCCTGGCCGGACATGAACCCGAACGACATCGACACCTGGGTGCAGGACCCGGCCGGCAACCTGGTGTGGTTCCGCAGCCGCGAGGCCGGGCTGATGCACCTGGACCGCGACGACCGCGGCCTGACCAACGACGTGATCGTGGTCGACGGCAGGCAGGTGACCAACCCGCTGAACCAGGAGGTGGTGACGATCCGCGGCATCGAGCCGGGCGAGTTCACCGTCAACGTGAGCTACTACGAATCGAAGAACGGCCAGCCGGTCGAGGTGACCGTCTCCGTCATCAAGGTCAACCCGCGCGCCGAGGTCGTGTTCTACGGCCAGGCCCGACTCGCCCGCAAGGGCGACGAGGCCACCGCGGTGCGCTTCACGGTGCGGCCGGACGGCGGCATCGTCAATGTCAACACGCTGGCCAAGAGCCTGGTGCAGAGGTTATGAGTTCCTCCGTGGTGATTGCCTTCGCGGCCTTGCTGCTGCTCACGTTGCTGGCGCTGCTGTGGTCGCGCTGGCCGGCCTGGCTGAAGGGCCTGCTGGTGCTCTCCGTCACGGCGTTCTACTTCCACGCCGACGAGGTGCTGCACGGCCAGTGGGGCTGGCCCAGCCCGGACCCGCTGCCCGCGCGCTTCGTGCTGCTGGCCGCGGTGATCGAGGAGCCGGACGCGAAGTCGCCCGGCGCGCTGTACGTGTGGGTCAATGCGCTGGAGAACGGCAAGCCCGCGCCACGCCCGCGCGCCTACCGGCTGCCCTACACCAAGGACCTGCATGCCCTGCTCAACGAAGGCATGAAGAAGGTGCGCCAGGGCGTCAGCCAGCTCGGCACCAGCGAGCCCAAGCAGGGGCCGCGCGGCTTCTCGTGGCTGCGTCCGGGCAGCGACGAGCAGGTGGTCAAGATCCGCGACCTGCCGGTGCCGCAGCTGCCCGAGAAATGAAGCGCGCCCTGCTTGGCCTGCTGCCGCTGCTGGCGGCCTGCGGCGCGCGCGCGCCGGGCGACGCGCTGTTCCCGCTCGAGCCCGGACGCCGCTGGACCTACGAGGTCGTGACCGCCTGGGAAAACGACGTCGTGGAGCGCGAGACCCGCGTGCTCGAGACGCTGCCCACCGAAGCGCTGGACGGCGTGCCGGCGTTCCGGCGCCGCAGCGACGGCGGTGTCGACTACTGGCTGCGCAGCGATGCGAGCGGCATCTACCGCGTGGCCAGCAAGAGCGATCTCGAGGCCGAGCCGCGGCGCGACAGGGAGCCCCGCTTCGTGCTGAAGCAGCCGATCGCGGTGGGCACCAGCTGGCGCGCCGGCACCACCGCCTACCTGCTGATGCGGCGCGAGGAATTCCCGCGCGAGATCCGGCACAGCCACCCGGACGTGCCGATGAACTACACGATCGAGGCGCTGGGCCAGACGCTCGAGGTCCGCGCCGGCCGCTTCGACGGCTGCGTGCGCGTGCGCGGCCAGGCCTCGCTGCGCCTGTTCGCCGACCCGGTGGCCGGCTGGCGCGACCTGCCGCTGGTCACCACCGAGTGGTACTGCCCCGGCGTGGGCCTGGCGAAGCTGGTGCGCGAGGAGCCGGCGAACTCCGGCTTCCTGACCGGGGGGCGGCTGACGATGGAGCTGGTCGAGCAGCGCTGAGGCGCATCGCCGAGGCGCGCCTCACAGGTCGTACCAGGCGATGCCGAACACCACGCCGCGCGTCACGCGGCCCTCGGCCTGCTCGCGCTGCCAGGCCAGATCGACCGCCAGGCGTTCGCGGCGGATCCAGTAGCGCAGGCCGGTCAGCACCAGGCCCTGCTCGGCATCGCGGCCCCACTCGCCGAACCATTGCGTGCGGCGCCACAGCTCGGCCTCGGCGGCGATCGCGCCGATCGTGCGCATCGATTCGCCGCGCGGCCAGCTGAGCGCCGGGTTCAGGTGGACCTGGCCGACGCCTTCGCCCAGCGGCAGCGTGATCGGCAGGAACAGCGAGGTGGCACTGCGCCGCAGCGGGCCCTGGCCATCCTGCCGCTCGGTGTCCAGCGTCAGCACCGCGCCCACGCCGATGCCGTCGCGCGCGATGCGCGTGAACAGGCGCTTGAACTCGATCTCGATCTCGTGGCCGTTCGGCTCGTCGCGCTCGAGCACGCGGCGGAATTCCACCTGCACCGAGGTGTCGGGGTCGAAGGCGTATTCGGGCGCGATGGTCAGCGAGCGCTGGCCGCGCCGCGCGTGGCGGACCCAGTTCTCGAGCGCCCAGACCTGCTCCTCGTCCTCCTCGGCGGCGGCGCTGTTGGTGATCAGGTAGGGGCGGTCGGCGGCGGGGGCCGGGCCGGCCAGCGCGGCCAGCAGCGCCGCGCACAGGAGCAGGGGCTTGGTCATCGCCGGGCATCCTGCCACGAAAGAAGAAGGCCGCCCGCAGGCGGCCTCCGTCATGGCGCGGGCAAGCGCCTCACTTCATCAGCTTGAACACCCACACCGAGCCGCCCTGCTCGAGGTAGTTGACCTTCTTGGCCACGTCGCCGCCCCACAGCGGCACCGCACCACCCCAGCCCGAGACGACGGCCACGTACTGCTCGCCCTTGTCCTCCCAGGTCACCGGGGGCGCCACCACGCCGGAGCCGGTCTGGAACTTCCAGACCACCTTGCCGGTCTTCGCGTCGGCGGCCTGCAGGTAGCCTTCCGGCGTGCCCCAGAACACCAGGTTGCCGCCGGTGGTCAGCACGCCACCCCACAGCGGCGCGTTGTTCGGCACCTCCCAGACGATCTTGCCGGTCTTCGGGTCGATCGCGCGCAGCGCGCCGATCGCGCCGTCGTTCAGCGTCTTGATCGTGAAGCCGGCGCCGAGGTAGGCCGCGCCCTTCTTGTAGGTGATGGGCTCGTTCCAGATCTCCATGCCCCACTCGTTGGCCGGCACGTAGAACAGCTTGGTCTCCGGCGAGTAGGCCATCGGCATCTGGTTCTTGCCGCCCAGGAACGAGGGCGCCGCGAACACCACGTTGCCCTTCTTGCCGTCGGCGCCGGCGGTCGGGTCGCCCGGGCGGTTCTCGGGCACGAAGTTCGGCTTGCCGGTCTTCAGGTCGATGCCGGTGGCCCAGGTGACTTTCTTGACGAACGGGAAGGCGTTGACCAGTTCACCGGTGGCCGCGTCGTTGACGTAGAAGAAGCCGTTGCGGTCGGCCTTGCCGCCCAGCACCTTGCCGCCGTCGTCGAAGGTGACGAACTCGTTGACGCCGTCGAAGTCCCAGCCGTCGTTCGGCGTGTTCTGGTAGTGCCACTTGATCTGGCCGGTCTTGATGTCGATGGCGACCGTCGAGCACGAGTACAGGTTGTCGCCCTTGCGCAGGTGGCTGTTCCACGGCGCCGGGTTGCCGGTGCCGAAGTAGGCCAGGCCGGTCTTGGCGTTGTAGGTGCCGCCCAGCCAGGTGGCCGCGCCGCCGGTCTTCCACAGGTCGCCCGGCCAGCTCTTGCCGGCCGTGCCGCTGACGCCGTTCTCCTTCTTGTTGCCGTCCTTGTCGAAGGTGTAGCCCATGTGGCCCTCGACCGTCGGGCGCACCCAGACCAGCGCGCCGGTCTTCGGGTTGCGCGCCTCGACGCGGCCGACGATGCCGAACTCGCCGCCCGACACGCCGGTCAGCAGCAGGCCGCCGGCGATCAGCGGCGCCGCCGAGGCGGAGTAGCCGGCCGCGTAGTCGTCGATCTTCTCCTTCCACACCACGTCGCCGGTCTTCTGGTCGAGCGCGACCAGCTGCGCATCCAGCGTGGCGAAGATCACCAGGTTGTCGTACAGCGCGGCGCCGCGGTTGATCACGTCGCAGCAGGGCATGATGCCGTCGGGCAGGCGGTGCTCGTACTTCCACAGCTTCTGGCCGGTCTTGGCGTCGAGCGCGAAGATGCGCGAGTACGAGGCCGTCACGAACATCACGCCGTCGTGGATCAGCGGCTGCGATTCCTGGCCGCGCTGCTTCTCGCCGCCGAACGAGAACGACCAGGCCGGCACCAGCTTGCCGATCGTGCCCGCGTTGATCTGCTTGAGCGGCGAATAGCGCTGGCCTTGCGTGCCGATGCCCCAGGAGACGATGTCCCCCGTGGTCTTGGCATCGTCGTCGATCGTCTTGTCGGTCACCACGGCCTGGGCGCTCAGCGAGCCCAGGGCGAGCGCGACCAGTGCGGTCAGCATCTTGATCTGCATGGAGTCTCCTCGAGGGTGGGTGGGCGGGCAGCGTGGCGCTGCACTTCCACCGCCTCTTGCGCAAAGCGCGTGCCACGGCTCCCGCTGCCCCGCATCGGCGTGTTCGGGAACATTTCCCGCATGCCGGCTACGGGCTTTCCCGTGCCACTGTTCCAGCTTCGAACACGGCGCAGTGCCGTGCGGTGACAGCCCGCCGGGCAGCTGTTCCACGCCAGCCGACCGGCCTGCTAGGGGGAGACGCTGCCGCCCGCGCCGATGAAGATGGCTGCCCCTGTCCAAGCCGGGCCCGTCATGTCCACCTCGCCACGCAAGCCGCGCGCCGGTGCGCGCGAGAAGTTCGAACCCCTCCCGGACATCCGTTTCGAGACCAGCTTCGGCCCGCCCGAGCGGCTCGATGCCGAACTCGAGCGCGCCGTGCAGCTGCTCGCCGTGCCCGGCTCGCCGGAGTTCGGCCGCCTGTTCGAGGCGGCACGCTGCCCGCCTCCGCCCTACGGCCTGGCCGACGGCCTGCTGCGCGACGCGCATGGCGTGCTGGCCGGCAATCCGTATGCGGTCCGCAGCTTCGTCGAGACCGCCGAGCAGCTTGCCGCGCTCGGCGGGCACGACGACGGCGCGGCGCCCGCCGACCTGTTCGACAAGCCCGGCGACCAGCCGCACGCCCACCGCCGCTGGGCCCCGGACGACGCGCCGGCGGTGCGGCCCGAATCGAGCCTGCCGCTGCTGGCGGCGCTGGCCTCGGTGGCGCGCTCCGGGCTGTACCCGCTCGACCCGCTGTACCGCGGCGTGATGAAGCTGCTGTGCATGTTCGAGGACCTCGGCCGCGTGCATCGCCTGGGGCTCGCGGCGGGCGGCTCGCCGCAGGCGCTGCAGCGCTTCCGCGCCGAACTCGACTGGCGCTTCCCCGAATGCGGCCCGATCCCGGGCGGGCCGGACGAAGGCATCCCGCTGCCCGAGCGGCGCAACTGCCTGCCCTGGCTGGACTGGCACAAGGACTGCCTGGGCGACATCGCACCCGGCTCTCCGACGGCCCCCTACACGATCAGCGCGGTCAGCCCGGCCGTCGCCTGTCCGGGCGACCGCCTGCTGATCAGCGGCAGCAACTTCGGCGCCGGCGGGCTGGTGGTCTTCCGCCGCCTCGGCGGCGGCGAGCTGAAGGTCGCCGCCGAACGCTGGAGCGACACCGAGATCGAGGTCATCGTGCCGCCCACCGCCGGCGGCGGCCTGTGGCTGGAGATTCCCTACGGCAAGGCGCTGGTCTGCGGCGTGCTGATCGAGCGCAACCTGCCGGGGCAGGTGTACGAAGGATTCGACGGCAGCGCCCCCTACGTCGAGGCGCTGCACCTGGGCGGCAGCCATGTCGGCCCGTTCGTCGTTGCGCCGGGCGGAACCTTCGCCGTGCATTGGCGCGCCTACGGCGCAACCGGGCGGACGCTGGTCGTGACCGACGAGACCGGCGTCGAGCGCCTGCGGCTCGGCCCCAACCTGCCGGCCGTGGGCGTCTCGCCGCCGCTGCAGGCCTCCAGCCCGGCGGCCCCGGTGCGCTGGCGCGCCCGGCTCGAGGCCACCGGCGGCTGCTCGCCCGGCATCGATGCGCGCGAGATCGAGATCTGGGTCCGTGTCGACCCGGCCCTGCTGGCCACCGGGATCGAGGTCACGCAGGCGATCCAGTACTTCCGCAGCGCCGAGCACCTGACCGACGCGAACGACCGCCAGGCCGACAACTCGATGCCGCAGGTGCGCGACAAGCGCACCTGGGTGCGTGTCTACGTGCAGTCGTATGCCGCGGGCATGCTGTCGCACGGCTGGACGGTGCGCGGCGAGCTGCAGGTCGAGCGCATCGTCGACGGCAACGTCGCCGCCAGCTTCGTGCTCGCGTCGACCGTGCCGACCATCTCGGTGCGGGCCGACGCGAGCTACACCGACCTGCGCGGCAACATCGGCCGCACGCTGAACTTCATCCTGCCCGCCGCCGAGGCGCAGGGCCGGCTGCGCTTGAGCGCGCGCTGCCGGCTCGACGACGCCCCCCTGCCGGGGCCGCTGCCGGCATTGGGCACCAGCATCGACTTCGCGCTGCAGCGGCGGCTGCGCGTGGCGGGCATCATGGTCGCGTTCGACGGTCCGCCGATGGACAACCCGCCCGCCGGCACACCGAACCTGGTGATCGCCGCGCCGGCGCTGGCCGACCTCGACGCGACGCTTGGCTACACGCTGGCCACGCTGCCGATCGGCGCCGCCTTCGACAGCCGCAACGCCGGCACGGTGGCGCTGAACGTGCCGCTGAACGACCAGCCGCCGATCCCCGGCGGCTGCACGCCCAACTGGGGCACCCTGATGAACCTGGTGACCCAGGCGCGGGATGCCGACGGGAACCTCGCCGGCTGGCTCTACTACGGCCTGCTGCCCACCGGCGTGCCGATGGGCCCGGTGATCGGCTGCGGCGGCGGCGTGGCGACCGGCTCGATGGGCGACGGCGTCACGCTGGCGCACGAGATCGGCCACATGCTGGGCCGGCCCCACGCCCCGTGCGGCAACGTCGGCGCGTCCGACGCCGCCTACCCGGCCTACGAGCCCTACGACATGCCGGGCACGCCGGGCGCGCGGCTGGGTGAGTACGGGCTGGACAACCGCGACGGCAGCATCCACCCTCCGACCGAGTTCGACTTCATGAGCTACTGCGGTCCCCGATGGGTTTCGCTGCACAACCACGCGCTCTACGTGAATGCCGCCGGACTGAACCCGGTCACGCTGCCGGTCGGCCGGCAGGAGGCGGCGGGCATGGTCGCTGAGGCCGGCACTGCCGTCCGACTCGATCTGGCCTGCATCGCCGGCCGCGTCGACGAGGACGACCATGTACAGGTCGACTCGGTCGTGCGCGCCGCGCTCGAGTCGCCCACGGCGGGCGGGGTCGCGACCCGGCTGCAGTTCGAGGCGCTCGACGAAAAGGGCACCAAGCTCGGCTTCGGCTGGGTGCATGCGGTCGTGCCGGCCGCCGCGGGCCACTGCGCCGGTTGCGGCGGCGGAGCGCCGACGAGTCCGCCGCAGGGCCCCTACCTGTTCGAGGCACGCCTGGCGTGGCAGGCGGCCGCGGTCGAGCTGCGCCTGCGCGACGGTGAGAAGGTTCTCTGGTCGCGGCGCCGCCGCAAGACCGCACCGGCGATCGAATCGCTCGCCTGCGAGATCGACAAGGCGGGCCAGCTCAAGCTCGCCTGGAAAGCCCGCCTGGATCCCGAGGCGCAGCCGCAGGCTTGGGTGCAGTGGGCGCCGGCCGGCAAGACGCGGCCCAGCGCCAGGTCGCAATGGACCCATGCCTGGCGCGGCCTGGCGGTCGGGCTGCGCGGCGAGGCCGCACAGCTGGACGCGCGCGGCCTGCCGCCCGGCCGCGTGTTCGTGCGCCTGGTGCTGCACGACGGCTTTGCCAGCGTCGCGGCGCTGCGCGAGCTCGAGGTGCCGGTGCTGCCGGCGCGTGTGTCCATCGTGCACCCGCAGCCCGGGCACCGGCTGTCGGCCCGCCAGGGCCTGCTGCTCGGGGGCCGGGCGCGCGACGGCTCGGATGCAGACCTGGCCCCGGATCGCCTGGTCTGGCGCCTGGACGGCAAGCTCGTCGGCCGCGGCCCCGAGCTGTGGCTGCCGGCCGGGAGCGTCAAGCCTGGCGCGCACGAGGCGGTGCTGGCGGTGGACGGCAAGGCAGGCGCGGGCATGCGTGCCGTGAAGTTCACGCTGACCGACGAGGGCTGAGGTCCCTCAGCGCGCGCGCTGCAGCACCGCCTGCTCGTAGCGCGGGTACAGGTGCACGACGTTGCGCGTGTACTCGGTGCCGAAGGCGGCCCAGGCGCGGAACTCGGGCGGCACCTCGGCGCGCAGCACCTCGTTGAGGTCCTCGCCGCGTTCGGCGCTGCGCCGCAGCTGCGCGTCGAGCCAGCGCAGGTAGCGCCGGGTCTGGTCCACCGCGCTCGCGTCGGCGCGCACCGGGCCGTGGCTGGGCACGAGATGGCTCGGCTTCAGCGTGTCGAACCGGTCCAGGCTCGCGAGCCAGTCGGGCAGCTGCGCGTGCGGCGTGGTCGGGATGCGCTGCGCGAACACCAGGCCGCCGGCGAACACCACGCCGCTGCCCTTGTCCACCAGCACCAGGTCGCTCGCGGTGTGGCCGCGGTACTCGCGCAGCTCGAACTCGCGCTGCCCGAGGCGCAGCGGGCCGAGCATCGGCTTGCCGGTGGGCAGCAGCGCCTCGGTGCCCTTCATCCAGTCGCCGCACAGGCGGTAGAGGTTGTCCTCGTAGGACCGGGCTTCGCGCGCCATGCCGGCGCGGGTGGTGTCGGTGGCCAGGCGCGGCACGTCGGCGAAGGCCTGGTTGCCGAGGAAGTAGTCGGGGTGCAGGTTCAGGTGCAGCACCTGCGCCACCGGCTCGGGCGTGGTCCGGGCGATCAATGCACGCAGCTGCTCGCCGTAGCGCTTCGACGGCCCGGTGTTGATCACCAGCACGCCGGCACCGGTGGCGATGAAGCCGGTGTTGATGATGTTGCAGCCGTTGGCCGGGCTGAAGTCGGCGTTCGCGCCCTCCACCACCCAGACGCCGGGCGCGAGCGCGCGGGCCTGCAGCTGGTAGTCCAGCGTGGCCGGGTCCGCGGCCGCGGCCGCACGCCAGGCCAGCACGAGCAGCAGCAGCAGCAGGCGCTTCATTCGAGGCGCGCGTCGATGCGGTTGCCGTTGTTGTCGCTGCCGCTCAGGTGCAGCGGCCCGACGCGGCCGGGGAAGTCGAAGCTGAACACCGGGTTCTCGCTGACCGGCTCGAAGGTGGCCAGGCGCAGCAGCTCGGTGCCGGCGGCATCGCGCAGCGCGAGCTGCCGGACATAAAACGCCGGCACGCCGCCCACCAGGCCGGTGTCCATCGGGTGCATCACACGCAGCCGCAGCCGCGAGCCGGCCACGCCCGGCGCGGGGCTGGCATCGAACACCTTGCCGCTGACCTGGCCGAGCGTCTGCGCCCAGCTGCCGTCCTGGCGGCTCGCGCCGGAGACGGTGCAGCCGCCGCCCGAGGAGTCGACCAGCGTGCCGCCGACGTGCCAGACGCCGTCCTTCGTGCGCGCCGCGGCACGCACCGGGCTCGCCTGCTCGAGCTTGAAGCGGAAGCTGATGGCCGGCAGCGCGGCCAGCGGCGTGAGCTCGAGCACCTTGCGGATCGGGTTGCGGTCGACGAAGACCACCAGCGACTGCACGTCGGCCAGGGCGGCCGCCGAGACGCCGATCGGCACGTTCATCGGGTCCTCGGCGAAACCGGGGCCGCGCACCTGCACGCGCTCGTCGAAGACGACCGGCGCGTCGCCGAAGAACTCGCGCCGCAGGCCGGGCCATTGCAGCGAGCCGAACGGGTCGCCGCCGGTGTCCTGCGCGCGGGCGAGCACGGGCGTGGCAGCAAGCAGCAGCAAGGCGCAGCGACGGTCGATCATGGCCACGCATGCTGCCGGCGGGCGCGGTACCGCTCCAGCGGGGAAGAACCCGCAGGCCTGCTCCAGGATGGATCAGCCAGGCCCGGCCGGCGCGCCTTCAGCGCGCGGGCACGCCGCAGACGCCCGGGCCCTCGGCAACGGCCGAGCCTTCCTTCTTCTGCAGCAGGCCGACGCCGTTCTTCACCGCCACGATCTCGGCCACGATGGACACGGCGATCTCGGCCGGCGTCCTGCTGCCCAGGTCCAGCCCCACCGGACCGTGCAGGCGGCCGATCTCGGCCGGGCTGAGGTCGAACAGCGCCAGGCGCTCCTTGCGCCTGGCGGTGTTGCCCCGCGAGCCGAGCGCGCCGACGTAGAAGGCCGGCGACTTGAGCGCCTCCAGCAGCGCCATGTCGTCCAGCTTGGGGTCGTGCGTGACCGCGATCACCGCGCTGTGCGGATCGAGCTGCAGCTCGACCACCAGGTCGTCGGGCATGGCCTTGCTGAAGGTGGTGTTCGGGATGTCCCAGGTCAGGTGGTATTCCTCGCGCGGGTCGCAGCAGATCACCTCGAAGTCGAGCATCAGCGCCATCTGCGCGACGGCGCGCGAGAGCTGCCCGGCGCCGATGATCAGCAGGCGCCAGCGCGGGCCGAACAGCGCGCGCAGCCGGCGGCCGTCGAACCTGAAGGCCTCGCCGCGCGCGGCCGGCTCGACGCTCACCGCGCCGCTGTCCAGGTCGAGCGTGCGTGCCACCAGCTCGTGGCGCGCGGTGCGCTGCAGGATGTCGTCGACCCAGGCCGTCTCGGTCAGCGGCTCCTGCACCAGGCGCAGGTTGCCGCCGCAGGGCAGGCCGAAACGCGCCGCCTCCTCCTTGGTGACGCCGTAGGTGATCAGCGACGGCCGGCCGACACGCTCGCCATGGCGCACGCGGTCGATCAGGTCGTCCTCGACGCAGCCGCCGGAGACCGAGCCGACCACGAGCCCGTCGCCGCGCATCGCCAGCAGCGCGCCGGGCGGACGCGGCGCCGAGCCCCAGGTCTCGATCACCGTGACCAGCCACACGGCATGGCCCTGGGCGCGCCAGTCGCGCGCCTGCTGCAGCACCTGGAGATCGAGACTGTCCACGGCCGGACTCCTTACGCATGAGAACCCAGAGGGCCGCCAGCACGAGCGCCGACGACCCACCAGACGCGATTCTGGCGCGCGGCCACGGCCGCTGCCGGCGGCGGGGCTTCCGCCGGGGTGGGCCCTAGTGCGGCCCCGACCTGCTCGACCGGACCGGGGGCGAGGCGTTCGCCCTGGCGTTCCATGCAGCGTCGGGTCGGTGAAGCAGGGCCGCCGGCGGCGCCGCCGGGCGGCGCAGCGCCACGCCGAGGTCGGCGAGGCTGCGCAGGTTGTGCACCGGCAGGAAACGGTCCACATGCGCGAGCAGCGCGCGGACGCCGGCGGCGCGCGGCTGGAAACGCTCGAAGCGCAGCAGCGGGTTGAGCCAGACGAGCTGGTGCGCGCTGCGCTGCAGCTGCGCGGCGGCACGTTCGAGCGCCCCGCCCTCGTCGCGCTCGAGCCCGTCGGTGACCAGCAGCACGGCCGCATTGCCGCCCAGCACGCGGCGCGCCCAACGGTGGTTGAACTCGTCCAGGCTGGCCGCGATGCGCGTGCCGCCCTTCCAGTCGTGCACCTGGGCATCGACGAGCCTGAGCGCCTGGTCGGGGTCGCGCGCGCGCAGGCAGCGCGTGATGTTGGTGAGCCGCGTGCCGAAGGTGAAGGTGTGCACCGACAGGTGCCGGCGCGTCAGGCCGTGCACGTAGTGCAGGAACAGGCGCGAGTAGCGGTCCATCGAGCCGGAGATGTCCAGCAGCACGACGATCGGCGGCAGCTCCTCGCGTGCGCGGGTGAAGGCCAGCGCCGGGGCGTCCGGCTGGCGCGCCATCTGCGCCAGGCTGCGGCGCAGGTCCGGCGCGCCGCGGGCACTGCCCTCGTGGCGGCGCCGGCGCACCGGCAGCACCGGCAGCGGCGCGCGTTCGGCGAGCTGCTTGGCGAGTTCGTACTCGGCCGTGCTCATGCTCTCGAAGTCGGCCTGCTGCAGCCGCTCGCGCTCGGAGAAGCCGAACTCGGCATCGACACGGATCTCGTCGTGCTGCGCGTCGGCGCCGGGCCGGGGCGGCTCGGGCGCGCGCAGTGCGGCCAGCGCCTCCGCGAGACGGTTCGAGCGCGGCGGCGCCAGCGGCTCGCGCCGGCCGTCCACCTCGGGCAGCAGCAGGACCATCATCTGCTCGAGCAGCTTCGGGTCGCGCCAGAAGGCCTCGAAGGCGGCATCGAAGATCGCCTGCTGCTCGTGGCGGTCGAGCATCACGGCCGAGAGCGCGGCGTGCACGTCGGCCTTGCGTTCCACACCGACGGCCTCCACCGCGGCGATCGCGGTCAGCACGCGGTCGGGGCCGACCGACAGCCCTGCATCCCGGAGGATGCGCGCGAAGTGCACGAGGTTGTCCGCGAGCACGGCTCAGCCCGGCAGCGCCTTCGCGCGCAGCTCGTCGAGGATCTTGGCCGTGTCGCCACCGCCCATGCGCGTGATGTCGTCCTGGTACTTCAGCAGCACGCCCAGCGTGCTGCTCACCGTGGCCGGGTCGAGCTGCATCGTGTTCAGCGCGACGAGCGCGTTGACCCAGTCGATCGTCTCGGCCACGCCCGGCGCCTTGAACAGGTCGAGCGTGCGCATGCGCTGCACGAACTCCACCACCTGGCGGTACAGCCGCTCCGGGGCGCCCGGCGCCTTGCGGCGCACGATGTCGAGCTCGCGCTCGACGTCCGGGAACTCCACCCAGTGGTACAGGCAGCGCCGCTTCAGCGCATCGTGGATCTCGCGCGTGCGGTTGCTGGTGATGATCGTGACCGGCGGCGCCTCGGCGCGCACCGCGCCGAGCTCGGGGATGGTGATCTGGTTCTCGGCCAGCACCTCGAGCAGGAAGGCGTCGAAGGGTTCGTCCGCACGGTCGAGCTCGTCGATCAGCAGCACGGGCGAGCGCGGCTGCGTCAGGGCCTGCAGCAGCGGCCGCTCGATCAGCATCGCACGCGAGTAGAGGTCGTGCGCGAGCCGTTCGCGGTCGGCCGCGTCCGTCACGGCATGCGCCGCCTCGGCCAGGCGGATCTCCACCATCTGGCGCGCCACGTTCCACTCGTAGGCGGTCTGTGCGACGTCCAGCCCCTCGTAGCACTGCAGCCGGATCAGCCGCGTGGCCAGGCCCTCGGCCAGCGTCTTGGCGAGTTCGGTCTTGCCGACGCCCGGCTCGCCTTCGAGGAACAGCGGGCGGCGCAGCTTCAGGCTGAGGAACAGCGCGGTGGCGAGGCGCCGGTCGCACACGTAGTCGCGCTGCGCGAGCAGCGCGATCACGGCATCGACCGACTCGGGCAGCACGAGCGGGGTGGCCGTCATGGAAGGTTCTCGTCGAAAGGACGCGGCCGACATGCCGCACCCGGGCGACGCAGTATGCCGGCCGGCGCCCCGCCGGGCAGGGCGCTCAGCGCGCCAGCGCCGCCGCGACGGCGCGCGAGGCCATCACGCTGATCATCGCGGCGCGGTAGGCGGCCGAGGCGTGCAGGTCGGCGTTCAAGCCGTCCGCACTCTCCGTCACCGCCTTGGCGGCCGCGGGCGTGAAGCTCTTCGCGAGTGCCGCCTCGATCGGCTGGCAGCGGAACACGCTGCCGGCCGCGCCGGTGACCGCGACACGCACCCCGGAGGCCGTCTGCGCGACGAACACGCCGACCAGCGCGAAGCGCGAGGCCGGCTGCTTGTACTTGATGTACGCGGCGCGCTGCGGCACCGGAAAGCTGACCGCGGTGATCAGTTCGCCCGGCTTCAGCGCCGTCTCGTACACGCCGGTGAAGAAGGCGTCGCCGGCGATCCGGCGCTGGTTGGTGATCACGGTGGCGCTCAGGCCGAGCACCGCCGCGGGGTAGCAGGCCGCCGGGTCGGCGTTGGCGATCGAGCCGCCGATCGTGCCCATGTTGCGCACGGCCGGGTCGCCGATGCCGCCGGCGAGTTCGGCGAGCGCCGGGATGGCCTTGCGCACGTCGGCCGAGGCCGCCACGGTCGAATGCGTCGTCATCGCGCCGATCGTGACCTGGCCGGGCTCGACCCGGATGCCCCTGAGCTCGGCGATGCCGCCGAGGTCGACCAGCCGCTCGCTGGAGGACAGGCGCAGCTTCATCGCCTGCACCAGGCTCTGGCCGCCGGCGAGGTAACGCGCCTCGCCCTGGAAGGCCGAGGCCGCCGCGGCGGTGCTCGCGGGACGCTGGTAATCGAAGGGGTACATGGCCTCGTCTCCTCGCTCGGTTCCGGTCGCGGCATGCCGGTCGGAGACCGGCCGGCGCCCGGATCGTACACACAGCCGCCGTGCACCGGCGCGGCGGCCGTGCTCAGCCGAACAGCTGCCGCAGCGCCTGCGGCAAGGTGGCCGCGTCGGGCAGCCAGTGCGCCAGCAGCAACCCGGTGCCCACGGTGGCGGCCAGCACGATCAGCAGCGGCACGACGGTGCGCCGCAGCGCATGCCCAAGCCAGCCCTCGCGCTGCGCCTTGAAGGCCAGCGCGCTGCTGGCCGAGGCGATGGCGATCTCCACCGCCACGCCAAGCAGCACCTCGGCGCCGAACAGGCCGAACACCGCCACGCCGAAGGCCGCGGCCAGCAGCAGCGCCACGCCGACCAGCAGCGCCAGCGGCACCAGCACGATGGCGCCCTCGTCGGCGCTGCCGCCCACCTCGACCGCGGCGCCGAGCACCCTGCGGCCGCCCTGCGCGCCGAGTTCGGCCAGCGCCGAGCCGGCGTCGCCGCCCACATCGAAGCTGCCGCTGGCACCGCCGCCGCCGAAGTCACCACCGCCGCCGGAGCCGAAGCCCGGCGCATCGGGCGATCCGCCGCCCGACCCACCGGGTAGGTCGAGACTGCCGAGGTCGCCCCCGTCGGCCTCGTGGCGCGACAGCAGCCAGCGGGCCCACAGCCCGAGCAGGCCGAGGTAGACCACGTAGGCGCCGACCAGCGCCAGCGCATGCCGCAACGCCATCGAGTCGACCCCGGCGCGCAGCAGCGCATGCGACAGGCCCCACAACACGCCGAAGGTGACGAGGCCGATCGAGGTGACGTGCACGCGCAGCCAGCGCCGTTCGCGCAGGTCGGCACGCACCTGGCGCTCGAAGCGGAGCGTGGCGCTGGCGCGGCCGTGCAGCGGGCCCGGGCCCTTGCCCTTCCTCCCTGATCGATTCATGGGGGTGAGCGTAGCGGAGCGCCGCGGTGTCCGGTTCCGCCGCCCCGCGCGTCGGGGTCGATGAGACAGACGAACCTCCTGGCGCTTGCCTGGCACGCCATCGCTGCCGCACCGCTCGCTCCCAGCGCATCCGGGGCGCTCGCCGGGCCGTGGCTGCGGCGCATCCCCCGGCAGCACGGGCAGCGCGGGCCGGGCCGGCACCACACGGCGAGAATCGCCTCGATGGCCATCAGCACTCCGAGCCCCGCCGCCGCGCCGACGGATGCGCCGCGCCCGCACTCGCAGCGCCCGCGCCGCATCTTCATGCTCGGCGCCACCGGCACGATCGGCCGCGCCACGGTGCAGGCGCTGCATGCGCGCGGGCACGAGGTGGTGTGCCTGGTGCGCGCGCGTGCCGGGCTCGCGGCGCTGCTGCCCGGCGCCGCGCTGCGCACCGGCGACGTCACCGACCCGGCCTCGATCGAACGCGACGGCCTCGCCGGCGAGCGTTTCGACGTGCTCGTCTCCTGCCTGGCCTCGCGCACCGGCGTGCCGGCCGAGGCCTGGGCGGTGGACCACCGCGCGCACGTGCACGCGCTGGAAGCGGCGCGCCGCGCCGGCGTCGCTCAGGTGGTGCTGCTGTCGGCGCTGTGCGTGCAGAAGCCGCGGCTCGCGTTCCAGCACGCCAAGCTGGCGTTCGAGAAGGTGCTGGTCGAGTCCGGGCTGGACTACTCGATCGTGCGTCCGACCGCGTTCTTCAAGTCGCTGTCGGGCCAGGTCGGGCGCGTGAAGCGGGGCAAGCCCTTCCTGGTGTTCGGCGACGGCAGGCTGACCGCCTGCAAGCCGATCGCCGATGCCGACCTGGCCGAGTACCTGGCCGACTGCCTGGACGACCCGGCACGCTCGCGCCGCATCCTGCCGATCGGCGGGCCGGGCGCGGCGATCACGCCGCGTGGCCAGGCCGAACTGCTGTTCGGCCTGCTCGGCCGCGAACCGCGCCTGCGCTCGGTCAGCCCGCGCCTGCTCGATGCGATCGCCGGCGGACTCGGCCTGGCCTCACGCCTCGTCCCGCCGTTGTCGGCCAAGGCCGAGCTGGCGCGCATCGGCTGTTACTACGCCACCGAGTCGATGCTGGTGTGGGACGCCGCCGCGGGCCGCTACGACGCGGACGCGACACCCTCCTTCGGCACCCGCACGCTGGCCGCGCACTACGCCGCGCTGCTGCGCGGCGAGGCCGTCGACGAGCGCGGCGAGCACGCGGTGTTCTGAGCGACGTCAGGGGCAGACGCGGTCCGGCGCGCGCACACCCGCCACCGCGGCATGTGCGTCCAGCAGCGGCAGCAGGTCGTCGCAGGACGGCGCGGTGGCGCGGCGCATGCGCTGCACCACCTCCTTGGGCTGCAGCGTCGGGGCGCGTTCGCGCACCAGCGCCGCGGTGCCGGCCACCAGCGGCGCGGCCATCGAGGTGCCGCTCCAGGTGCCCCACAGCCCGCCCGGCAAGGTGCTGGTGATGCGCTGCCCCGGCGCAGCCAGGCGCACCCAGGAGCCGAAGTTGCTGAAGGCGGCGATGCTGCCGTTCGGGCGCGAGGCGCCCACCGAGACGAGGCCGTACACGCCCTCGGCGGCCGGGTACTGGCGCACCCGGCTGGCGTCGTTGCCCGCCGCGGCCACCAGCACCGCGCCGCGGCGCGCGGCGCAGCGCCGCTCGTCGTCGGCATAACCGGGGTCGCTGCGGTCACCCACCGGGTCGCCGGCCACGGCCGGCTGGCAGGCAGCGATGCGCGCGATCGCGTCCAGCACGTCGGTGCGTGCCAGCGTGCCCAGGCTCATGTTGATGACGTCGGCACCGTCGTCGGTGTCGGGGTTGCCGTCGGGGTCGGCGGCCCACAGCAGCGCCTCGGCCAGCACCCAGCTGTTGCCCACGCCGTCGGGGTCGAGCACACGCCCCGGCATGATGCGGGCGTTCGGCGCCACCAGTGCGATCAGGCCCGCCACATGCGTGCCGTGGCCCCAGGCCGCGCCGTTGGTCACCGCGGGCTCGCCCGCGTTGCGGTCGCCGTCGACGAAGTCGCGGCCGGGCAGCATGCGGCCGCTGAGCGCCGGGTGGCGTCCGTCGACCCCGGTGTCGAGCACCGCCACGCGCACGCCGCGGCCGGTGGCCAGGCGCTGCGCGGCCGACAGGCGCAGTGCCGCCGGAGCCCATTGCGCCGCATAGGCGTCGGGCTGGCCGATCGCCCAGGCCATGTTCTTGCGGGCCTCGGGACTGGCCTGCCGGCTGTTGGTCTCGGCCACCATCACCGTCGGCTCGAGCCGCAGCGCGTCCAGCACGTCGGCCGGCCGCGCATTGCCGGTCACCGTCAGCCGGAAGATCGGCCGCGCGCCGAAGCGGCTCGCCAGCGCCAGCGGATGTTTCGCGAGCAGTGCCTGCAGGTCGGCGCCGCGGCGCAGCTTGACCAGCAGTTCGTTGTCGATCCGGTCGGGCCCGGAGGCGGCCGCGGCGGGGCCCGCCACGGCGGCCGCGGCGGCTGCCAGCAGGGCCGCGAGCAGGCGGCGTATCGGGCGCAGGAGGCGCGTCGGGTTCATGCGGGTCTCCTCGGGCATGGGCGCATTCTAGTACAAATGTGCTTCATGCACATTTGATGGGCCATCGGGCGGCGTGTCGTGACGGGTCTCACCACGCACCCCAGAGCGAAAACGCAGCCCAGTGGGCCGGGTGCGGATGGGCGCTGCGCGTGCTCGCCTGGGCCGTGCGCAGCGCCGCCGCGGCATTCGCGCCGCCGGCCAGGGCGGCGTGGAACGCCGCCATGAAGCCGCGCGTGACGGCGTCGTCCACCGGCCAGCCGGCGGCCAGCACGCGGGCGGCGCCGGCCACGAAGAAGGCGCGCACCAGCCCGACCACCTGGTCGCCGTGCGCCCCGTCGACCCGGCCGGTGTCGCAGGCGCTGAGCACGACGGTCGCACCCGGGCGCAGCGGCAGTTCCTCGGCCTCGTCGGCGGTCAGCGAGGCATCGGCCAGGTCGAGCCGCGCGAAGCGCGGGTTGTCGGCACGGTACTGTGCGTGGCAGGCGAGGTGCACCAGGTCGGCGCCCGCCACCTCGTCGTGCAGGCGCGCCAGGCTGGCCTCGGCGCCGGTCCAGGCGCGTGCGTGCGCGTGGACCCGCGCCACCGCCTCGGCCTCGACGCCGGCGTGCGGCAGGCGCGTGGATTCGCCCAGCGCGACCACCACCTGCACCGGCCGCAGCGGCTGGCGCAGCGCCTGCAGGGCCGACTGCACGCTGGGTGCGAGGGCGAGGTCGAGCGTCGCGCCCAGCGGTGCGTTGCGCGGGCCGAGCGCGGCGAAGGGCACCCCCGCCAGCGCGCCATGCGGCACGACGATGACCCGCCCGCAGCCGGCCAGCGCCGCCTGCAGCGGCTGCCACACCAGCCGGTGCAGCGCCTCGAGCCGGCGCAGCGCGCGTTCGACCAGGGTGTCCAGGTGGCGTTGCAGCGTGCCGGCGCCGCTGGCGAGCGTGGCGAGCTGGAACTGCGCCGCCTCGGCCGCCTCCTGCACCGCGCTCGCGCCGGCCAGCCGGCGCACCAGCCGGACCGCGCCGTCGCGCAGCACGCACGCGAACAGCTCGTCGTCCAGCACGCCGAAGGCGACGATGGCGGCGCCCGGCGGCAGCGCCGCGGTGTCGAACGCCGTCGGGCGATCGGCGTCGGGCCCTGGCGCGGCCAGCACGCGCTGGCGGCGCTGGCGCTCGCCGAGTTCGGCCTCGGCGCGCAGGATCTCGCCGGTCGGCTCGCCCTCGCCGGCGCCCTGGCGCTGCGCGCGCCGGTACAGCCAGTTCAGGTGCTGGCGCAGGCGCAGCACCTCGGCATCGGGCACCAGGCCGGGTTCACGGCGGCGTTCGTCGAGGGCACGCGCGCGCCAGCGGTCCAGGTGCTGCAGCACGGCCTCCGGAGGCTCGTCGTCGAGCGCCAGGCGCAGCCGGTCTTCCCAGGGACGCAGGTGCTCGGCGCGCAGCGCCTGGCGGAACTCGTCGCCCGGCAGCGTGGCGTGCACGCTGTCGATGTCGGCGATCGCGGCATCGAGCAGCGCGCGCGCCGCCTCGTGTGCGCCGTCGGCCATCGCCAGGCGCGCCAGCGCCGCGCGGCAGCGCGCCTGCGACACGCCATCCCGGCGCGCCTGCGCGCGCGCCAGCGCCGCATCGAAGGCCTGCGCCGCCGCGCCGTCACCGAGCGCCTGCAGCGCCTCGGCACGCAGCAGTTCGCTGCGCAGTTCGCCCTGCGCCTGGCCGGCGGCCTGGAAGCCGGCGCGGGCGGCCTCGGCCTGCGTCCGCGCGGCGGTCGCATCGCCGCGGGCCAGCGCCCACTCGCCCTGCGCCAGCGCGAGGGTCGCGGCGCCGACCGCATTGCCCTGGGCGCGGAACAGGTCGGCGGCCCGCGCGAAGCTGTCCGCCGCGGCCGGCTGGCCGAGCAGGGCCTGCGCACGCGCCTGCTGCAGCAGCGCCCAGGCCTGTTCGTCGGGCAGCTCCAGCGCGGCGAACTGCGCCGCGGCGGCCTCGAACAGTGTGAGCGCCTCGCCGGCCAGGCGCAGCTCGAGGTAGGCGTCGCCGAGCTGCTTCTCGGCGATCGCCAGGTACTGCGGCAGGTCCATCTCGGCGTAGCGGCGGCGTGCCGATTCCATGCCGGCCAGGCCGTCGCGCCAGCGCCCGGCCGCCAGGTCGAGCAGCGCGAGGGATTCGTCCACCAGCGCCGCCGGCAGCGCGAGCGCGCGCCGCTGTGCACGCAGCCGGGCGCGTTCGTAGATGCGGCGCGCCTCGTCGAGCTCGCCCAGCACCGTCATCGCGTCGCCGAGCGAGATGTCGGCCAGCACCGAATGCTGGTGGTCGGCCGCGCGCGCGAACAGCACCGCCGCACTGCGGAAATGCGCCACCGACTCGCGATAGCGGTCACGCCGGAACAGCAGGTTGCCGAGGTTCAGGCTGACCCGCGCCGCGGCGGCGCTGTTGCCGAGCGCACGCAGCACGCGCAGCGCCTCCTCGGCGCAGGCCACCGCCTCGTCGTGCCGGCCGAGCAGCGACAGCGCCATGATCTTCGGCACCCGGGTCTGCGCCGCCGGGTCGGGCCGGCCGGCGCGCTGCAGGCCGTCGTGCGCCGCGTCGAAGGCCTGCACCGCCTCGGCGAAGCCGCCGCGCGTGAGCGCCGCGATGCCGGCGGTCCATTGCGCCAGCGCCTCGATCTCGTCGCGCTCGGCCGCCGCCGCGCCGGGCAGGAGCGCACGCAGCAGCTCGGCGGCGCGCACCGCCTGCGGCGGTGCCTGCTGGAAGGCGGCGTAGCAGCGCTCCTTCAGCGCCCAGGCCAGCTCGAGCCGTCCGGCACCGGCCGGCGGCAGCTCGGCCGCGCCGGCCAGCAGCCGCTCGGCCCGGGCGCCGGCATCGGTGGCGGGCAGCGTCACGGACCGGCCCGGTGCAGATCGAGCAGCGGCAGCTCGATGGCTTCGTCGGCCACCTCGAAGCTCAGGCGGTAGCGCCCCGGCGCGAGCCCGCGCAGGCGGAATTCGCCCAGTTCGTCGAGTTCGGCACCGAAGGGCGCGCCACCGCCCTCGGCGAGCGCCTCGACCCGCCCGCCGGCCGACGGACCGAGCAGCTGGCCGGCCAGGTCGAAGCCGGTGCCGGCTGCGCTGATGCGCAGGTCGACGTCGTGCGCGCCGGCGCTGAACAGCAGGTGGCGCGCGGCACCGCCGGCGCTGCGCAGGCCGAGCGCCGGTGCGGACAGCGCCGCGCTGTCGAAGCTCAGCACCGCGAGCACGCGTCGCAGCTGCGCGGCCGCACGCTCGAGCGGCCCGGGCCACAGCCCGACGGCGGCCTGCCGCCAGGCCAGCGGCGCATCGGGCAGCTCGCGCACGGCACGCCGCACCAGGGCCTCGAAGTCGTCGTCGCCGGGATCGGTGTTGGAACTCATCGCGCCTCCGGGAATGTCTGCACGACAGAGCGGCACGGGCTGCGCCGGATACATCGACTCATGGGCGCACCCCGGCAGCGTCGTAGAGCTTGCGCAGCTTGCCCAGGCAGCGGCTGCGCGTCGGCCCGAGGCTGCCGCGCGGCATGCCCATGCGCTCGGCGATGCTGTCGTAGTCGAGCGCGTCGTCGTCGTCGCGGAAGGTCAGCAGCAGCAGCTCGCGGCAGCGCTCGTCGAGCCGGTCCAGGCTGTGGCGCAGCAGGTCGAGCGACTGCAGCTCGGCGAGCTGCTCCTCGGCGCGCGGGGCGTCGTCGGCCAGGCGCTCGTGCAGCGCGGGGCGGTCGCCGTCCTCGTCGTCGCCGGCGTCCAGCGTCTCGTGGCGGCCGACCCGGCGGATCTCGCGCAGCGCCTCGCGCCGCGCGGTGGTGACGATCCAGGCCTGCAGCCGCTCGGGCTGGGCGAGCCGGGGCAGCTGCTCGTGCAGGCGCTGGAACACGGTCTGGAACACGTCGGCCGCGGTGTGGCCGTCCAGCCCGGTGCGGGTGACGATGGCGTAGACCAGCCGCTGGTAGCGCTGCACCAGCGCCCGCCAGGCCGCGCCGTCACCGGCGCGGCAGCGGGCCACCAGGCGGGCATTCTCGGCCCCGGGATCGTCCCCTTCGCTCATGGGCGCATGGTAGACCCCGGTGCTTATGGCTCACTTGCGGCGGATGCGGCAGGCGACGGTGTCGCTCGCCACGGTGCGGCCGGCGGCGTCGACGATCTTGCCGGTGACCTGGCGATTCACGACGAAGGTCGAGGAGATCGCGGTGGCGCCCTCGCGGATGTCGGCCGGGTTGCTGTCGAAGTCGAACTCGACCTCGTCGCCGATGGCCGCTTCGGCCGGCGACTGCGCGGTGTTGCCGCCCGAGACGATCACGCCGCGGTAGTTGCCGGCGGCCAGGCCGCTGCCGTCCACCGAGGCCTTGGCGCGGCTGGCGCGCACTTCGCAGGTGACGCGCACCGAGGGCGCGGCGGCGGCGGCGAACGAGGCGCCCAGCAGCAGGGTGACGATCGAGGTGGTGGCGATGCTCTTGAGGTTCATGGCGGTGCTCCGTGCGATGCGTGTCGCGGGGACCGGCCGCCGGGGGATCCGGGGCACTCGACATCGTCGCGACGCCTGCGACAGAGCCGCGGCGCCGCGTCCGGATACACCGGCATGTTGTAACAATTCGCTGCAGGCGTCGATCAGGGCGCCGCGAAGCCGTGCCGCGCCAGCACGGCCTGCCCCGCCGGGCCGAGCAGGAAGCGCACGAAGTCCTGAGCCGGCTCGCCGGCGCCGTTCAGCAGCGCGACGCCGTAGCGCGCCGCGACGTTCACCTCGGCCGGCACCTCCACCGAACGCAGCGACGGCACCTCGCGCACGGCGCTCACTGCGTTCGTGCAGTAGGTGACGAAGACGTCGGCCCGCTTCGCCTCCATCAGCGCACCGTAGACACTGCGGTCGGCCGGCGGCGGCGGCGAGGCCGGGCCACCGGTCAGCTGCAGCGCCTTGGTCGAGAGCGTCTTGAAGGCACCGGGTCGGCCCTGCTGCTCGATGCGCTCGAACATCGTCCAGGTGTAGTCGCCGGCCGGATCCGACCGGGGCTTGGAGGTGCCCAGGCGCACCGCCGGATCGAGCAGGCGCTCGACCAGGTTGGCGCTCGTGAGGCCGGCCTCGGCCGGCGCGAGCGCACACAGGCGGTTGCTCGCGAAGGCCTGCGGCGCCAGCGCCCGGCCGGCGGCGGCGAGCGCCTGCGGATGCTCCATGTTGGCCGAGGCGAACACCTGCGCCACCTCGCCGGCCAGCAGGCGGTCCTTCAGCAGCCCCGAGGCACCGAAGCCGAGCACCGCGCGGCGCCCCGGCACCTGCGCCTCCCAGGCCTGCGCCACCTCGGTGAGCGCAGTGCGCAGGCTGCCGGCGGCAAGCACCTTCACGTCGGCCGGCTGGGCCAGCGCCGCGGCAGCCAACCCGAATGCTCCCAGCCCGATCGTCAGCGTTCGCATCGCCTCACTTGTCCGCGTTCGGGAAGAACAGCTGCTCGCCGCCGATCTTGTAGGAGGCGATGCTCGCCTGCCCCTCGGGCGAGACCACCCAGTCGGCAAACGACTGGGCCAGGTCCTTCTTGACGTGCGGGTGCTTGGCCGGGTTCACGACGATCACGCCGTACTGGTTGAACAGGCGCCTGTCGCCCTCGACCAGGATGGCCAGCTCGCCGCGGTTCTTGAACGCCAGCCAGGTGCCGCGGTCGGCCAGCACGTAGGCGCCGGTCGACGACGCGATGTTCAGCGCCGGGCCCATGCCGCAGCCACACTCCTTGTAGCCGGCCACCTTGCCGACCGGCGTGTCCAGCCCGGCGGCCTTCCAGTAGCGCAGCTCGGCGGCATGCGTGCCGCTCTTGTCGCCGCGCGAGACGAACTCGGCCTCGCCGGCGGCGAGTTTCTTCAGCGCCTCGACGATGTCGCTGCCCTTGGTGCCGGCCGGATCACCCTTCGGGCCGATCAGCACGAAGTCGTTGTACATGACCGCGCGGCGCTCCAGTCCGAAACCCTCGGCGACGAACTTCTCCTCGGCCACCTGGTCGTGCACGAACAGCACGTCGGCATCGCCGCGCCGGCCCATGTCCAGTGCCTGGCCGGTGCCCTGCGCGACGACGCGGATGTCGATGCCGGTCTTCGCCTTGAAGGCCGGCAGCAGGTGCGCGAACAGGCCCGACTGCTCGGTGCTGGTGGTCGAGGACATCACGATGAACCTGTCCTGCGCGTGGGCGGCAAGCGTGGCGAGGGCGAGGCCGAACGCGGCGAGCGCGCGGCGGGTCAGCTGGTGTGCCATGGCAGTTCTCCTTTGAGGAACTGGGCGGCGCGCTCGGGCAGCGGGCCATCGAAGAAGCGGGCGGTCGGCAGGTCCGCATGGATGCGGCCGCCTTCCAGGTAGACCACGCGGGTGGCCAGGCGCTTGGCCTGGCCGAGGTTGTGGGTGCTCATCACGAGCGTCATGCCGTCGGCCGCGAAGCCGGCCAGCAGCGTCTCGACCTCGCGCTTGGCGCTCGGGTCCAGGCTCGCGGTCGGCTCGTCGAGGAACAGCAGGCGCGGCTGCACCGCCCAGGCACGGGCCAGCGCGAGGCGCTGCTGCTGCCCGCCCGACAGCGCACGCGCCGGGCGCCCGTCCAGCCCTTGCAGGCCGACGCGTTCCAGCGCCGCCTGCGTACGCGCGGGCCACTCGCCACGCGGCACGCCGGCGAGCCAGAGCGCGAGCTTCAGGTTGGCCGCCACCGACAGCCGCATCACGAACGGGCGCTGGAACACCATCGCCTGGGCGCGCTCGGGCACCCCGGCACAGCGCCGGCCCTCGTGGCGCAGCAGGCCGTGCAGCACGCGCAGCAGCGTGGTCTTGCCCGAGCCGTTCGGGCCCACCAGGGCGACCACCTCGCGCGGCGCGACCTCGAGCGAGACCTGCTGCAGCGCCTGCACGCTGCCGAAGCGCACCGAGACGTTCTCGAGGGCTAGAAGCGTCATCTAGCGCACTCCTGCCAGCGCCGAGCCGTGGCCGCGCTGCGCCAGGCCGAGGAACAGGTTGACGACGCCGACGACCAGCAGCAGCACGATGCCCAGCGCCATCGCGAGCGGCAGGTCGCCCTTGCTGGTCTCCAGCGCGATGCTCGTCGTCATCACGCGCGTCACGCCGTCGATGTTGCCGCCGACGATCATCACCGCGCCCACCTCGGCGATGGCGCGGCCGAACGCGGCGATCAGCACCGTCAGCACCGCCCAGCGGTCGTGCACCAGCATCAGCAGCGCGCAGGTCAGGGGCCGCCCGCCCATCGAGCGCAGCTGGTCGCCGCCGTCGCGCAGCGCGTCGCCCACCAGCTGGCGCGTCAGCGCGGCGATCACCGGCGCGACCAGGACGGTCTGCGCGATCACCATCGCGGTGGGCGTGAACAGAATGCCCCAGGAGCCCAGCGGCCCGCTGCGCGACAGCAGCAGGTAGACGACCAGCCCGACCACCACCGAGGGCAGCGCGAGCAAGGTGTTCAGCACCAGGATCAGCGCGCGATGGCCGGGAAAATGCGCGACCGCGAGCCAGGCACCCGCGACCAGCGCGAACAGCGCGGACAGCAGCGTCGCCGTGCCGCTGACGCCCAGCGACAGCGCGACGGTGCGGGACAGGACGGGATCGGCATGCAGGATCAGGTCGGTGGCGGTACGGACACTCTCGAGAAAGGCACTCATCCGGGATCTCTCATACTGCGCGGGATTCTCCACGGACCCTGGACCCCGAGACCATATGAACCGTCATGCATAGGGTGCAGCTGACGTACACGCTCAGCGGCGAGCCCGGCGCGCTGCCCGACCTGCATCACCCGCTGATGGCGCTGCTGGGAGCGGTGCACGACACCGGCTCGATCAGCGGCGCGGCGCGCCGGCTGGCGCTCTCCTACCGCCACGTCTGGGGCGAACTCAAGCGCTGGGAGGGCGAACTCGGCCAGGAGCTGGTGCTGTGGGTCAAGGGCCAGCCGGCGCTGCTCTCGCCCTTCGGTGAGAAGCTGCTGTGGGCCGAGCGGCGCGCCCAGGCGCGCCTGGCGCCGCAGATCGAGGCGCTGCGCAGCGAACTCGAGCAGGCCTTCGCGATCGCCTTCGACGAACGCGCCGGCGTGATCCCGCTGACCGCCAGCCACGACGATGCGCTGCCGCTGCTGCGTGCGCTGGCCCAGCGCGAGGCGCAGCTGCACCTGGACATCGGCTTCAGCGGCAGCGTCGACGCGCTCGCCGCGCTGAACGACGGGCGCTGCCTGATGGCAGGCTTCCACGCGCTGATCGAGTCGCCGCTGCGCTCGCCGACGGCGCTGGTCTACCGGTCGATGCTCAAGCCCGGCCAGCACAAGCTGGTGTCGTTCGCGCAGCGCATCCAGGGCCTGATGGTCGCGCCGGGCAACCCGCTGCGGCTCGCCACGCTGGCCGACCTGCAGCGCCCCGACGTGCGCTTCGCCAACCGGGCACGCGGCACCGGCACGCGCGTGGTGTTCGACGAGTTGCTGGCGCGCAGCCGGATCGCACCGGCGGCGATTGCCGGCTACGAGCAGGCCGAGCCCTCGCACCGGTCGGCCGCCGAGGCGGTGGCCAGCGGCATTGCCGATGCGGCGCTGGGCATCGAGCCGGCGGCGCGCTCGCGCGGTCTGGATTTCGTGCCGCTGGCGCTGGAGCACTACTTCCTCGTCACGCTGCAGCACGCCCTCGACCAGGCGCCGGTGCAGGCCCTGCTCGCGCTGCTGCGCAGCGAGGCCTGGCGCGCGCAGCTCGAGCTGCTGCCGGGTTACTCGGCCGAGCGCAGCGGCGAGGTGCTGTCGCTGCGCCGCGTGCTGCCGTGGTGGACCTACAAGACGCCCAAGGCCTGACCATGCAGCTGCGCCTGAGCGGGCAACCGCGCATCGAACGCTCCGACGGCACGGCCCATGCGCTGGCCGAGGTCGACGCGCTGCTGCTTGCCTACCTGGCGCTGCAGGGCCCGACCGCGCGACGCACGCTCGGCGCGCTGCTGTGGCCCGAGAGCGGCG
This sequence comes from Piscinibacter defluvii, assembly GCF_004011805.1. Lineage (GTDB taxonomy): Bacteria > Pseudomonadota > Gammaproteobacteria > Burkholderiales > Burkholderiaceae_C > Piscinibacter > Piscinibacter defluvii. The sequence goes on along the minus strand of NZ_RCHJ01000005.1, from coordinate 320,544 downwards.
AGGCGCAGGCCGCCAGCGCGCTGCGCCAGCGGCTGTTCCGGCTGCGCCGCCTGCTCGGCACCGAGGTCGCGCTCGGGGCACCGCTGCTCGCGCTGGCGCCCGGCGTGGCACACGACCTGGCCGACGCCGAGACGCTGCTCGGGGCGCTCGCCCTGCCCGCCTCGCCCGAGCTGGCCGACTGGCTGCGCCGCGAGCGCGAGACGCGCCGTGCACGCACGCTGGAGACGCTGCGCGAGGCGGCCCGCACGCTGGAGGAGGCGCGCGACCCGGCTGCCGCGCTGGTGCCGGCGCTGCAGCTGCTCGAGCGCGACCCGCTCTCCGAGGAGGCGCACCAGCGTGTCATGCGCCTGCACTACCTGGGCGGCGACCGCGCCGCCGCGCTGGCCGCCTTCGAGCACTGCGAACAGCTGCTGCGGCGCGAGCTCGGCGTGCGCCCCTCGGCCGCCACGCTGGCGCTGCGCGACACCCTGCGCCAGGCCCAGGCCGGCCCGGCCGCGCCGCGCCGCGTGCTGCCCTCCAGCGTGCTGCGGCCACCGCGGCTGGTCGGCCGCGCGGCCGAGCAGCGCCGGCTGCGCCAGGCCTGGGAGGGCGCGCTGGTCGCCGCCGTGATCGGCGAAGCCGGCATGGGCAAGAGCCGGCTGCTGGCCGAGCTGGCCGAGGCCTCGCCCGCCGTGGTGCTGGCCGCGGCGCGCCCGGGCGACGCCGGCGTGCCCTTCGCCACCATCGCACGCCTGCTGCGCCAGCTGCTGCAGCGCGCCCCCGGCGTGACGCCGGCGCCCGGCACGCGGGCCCAGCTCGGCCGCGTGCTGCCGGAGTTCGCCGGCGCCGCCGCCACGCCCGGCGAGGCGCAGGCGACCCCGCTGCAGCAGGCGGTGCTGGAGCTGCTGCGAATGCTGCCCGCGCTCGACGGCCTGGCGCTCGACGACCTGCACTTCGCCGACCCCGCCAGCCTGGAATTGCTGGCGCTGCTGGCCGATCCCGCGAGCGGCGTGCGCTGGGCCCTGGCCTACCGCCCGGCCGAGGCCGGCAGCGCGCTGCGCTCGCTCGAGAACACACTGGCGGATGCGGCCCTGCTCGCCCCGGTGCCGGTGGCGCCGCTGACACCCGAGGCCGTCGCCGAACTGGTCGACCAGCTCGGTCTCGGCATCGACGCGGCGGCGGTCGCGCCGGCGCTGCACCGGCGCACCGGCGGCAACCCGCTGTTCGTGCTGGAGACGCTCAAGCAGGCCTGGGTCGACGAGACCTTGCCGCAGCTGGCCGACAGCCTGCCGCGCCCGCCCTCGATCGACCGGCTGATCGACCGGCGCATCGGACAGCTCTCGGTCGGTGCGCTGGCGCTGGCGCGCGTGGCCGCGATCGCCGGCGTCGACTTCGACATCGCGCTGGCCGAGGCCACACTGCAGACGCCGGCGGTGCTGCTGGCCGATGCGCTGAACGAACTCGAGGCGGCCCAGGTGCTCAAGGGCGAGCAGTTCGCGCACGACCTGGTGTTCGACGCGGTGCAGCGCAGCCTGCCGGCGGCGATCGCGCGCCACCTGCACGGCAGCGTGGGCGACTGGCTGGCGGCGCACGGTGGCGAGCCGGCGCGCATCGCGCAGCACTACCTCGAGGCCGGGCGCGACACCGCGGCCATCGACTGGCTGGGCCGCGCCGCAGCGCGTTCCGAGCAGGCGCTGCGCCTGCGCGAGGCGATGGGCTTCCTCGAGCAGCGCGCGGCGCTGGAGGCGCAGCGCGGCGAGGCCGCAGCCGCCTTCGAGAGCGCGCTGCGGGCGGCGCGCATCAGCGCCGGGGTCGACCACGAGGCGGCCAGCGGCGACGCGCGCTGCGACCGGCTCGACGCGCTCGCCGCCACGCCGGCGCAGGCGATCGCGGCGCAGCTCTGGCGCGCCCACCTGGCCGAGCTGCGCGACGCGCCGGAGAGCGCCGAGGCCGCGCTGCGCGAGGCGCTGCAGCGCAGCGTCGGTCTCGGCGACGCGGCGCTGATCGCACGCTGCCGCCTGCGCCTGGCGGCCAGCCTGGCAATCCAGGACCGGCTCGACGAGGCGGCCGAGCATGCCGAGGCCTGCCGCGCCTGGTTCGACGCGCAGGGCAGCGACGACGAGCGCGGCGAGCTGCACGCGGTGCTGGCGCAGATCCGCGACTCCGACGGCCGGCTCGAGGAGGCGCGTGTGCACCATGCCGCTGCCGCGGCCTGCTACGAACGCGCCGGCCGGCACGTCAAGCTGGCCGACGCGCACCGCGACCTGGCGGCCAACTACCTGTTCCAGGGCGACTCGCTGCACGCCCGCGAGCACCTGCTGCAGGCGCTGCGCGGCTACGGCCAGCACGACGAGGACGCCGCTGCGCGCGGCCCGGTGCTGGGCACGCTGGGCGCCTGCAACACCACGCTCGGCCGCTTCGACGAGGCGCTGCAGCGCCTGGCCGAGGCGCGCGAGCTGCTGGCGGTGCACCAGCCCTCGGCGCTGCTGTTCCTGGCGCTCTACGAGGCCTCGTGCTGGCGCCACCTGGGCCAGTGGCAGCGTGTGCACCAGGCGCTGCGGCCGCTGGACACCCAGGACAACCTGCCCACCACCGTGCGCGCCGGCGCGCTGCTGCAGCGCCACCACCAGGCCAAGGCCGCCGGTCGGCACGACCCGGCGCTGCTGCGCGAGGCGCTGGCGCTGCTGCCCGACGGCGCGCGCACCACCTTCCGCATGCTGATCGAGGTGGAGCACGCGCTCGACCTGGCACCCGAGGCCGGCCTGGCGCTGCTGGACGACGTGGCCGAACGCGCCACGCGCCTCGGGCATGGCGGCGTCCGCCTGGCGACGCGGGTGCGCGCCGCCGAGATCGCCGCGGCCGTCGATCCGGCACGTGCCGCGCACGAGGCCCGCGCGGTGCTCGAGGGCGTGGCGCACCACGCCTACACCGGGCCCTACATCGTCGAACCCTGGCTGGCCGCGGCGCGGGCATTCGCCGCGGCGCACGACGACAGCGCGGCGCGGGCCGCGCTGCGCGCCGGGCTGGCGTGGGTCTCGCAGACGGCGCAGCACCGCGTGCCGGCCGAATTCCGCGCTGGTTTCCTCGAGCGCAATCCGGCCAACGCGGCGCTGCTGGCGCTGGCGGCGCGTCGCGGGGACTGAGCCCGGTCGCCGCGCGCCCGCGCACGGCTCACTCCCAGGCGCGCGCCACCAGCTTCGCCGCGTTGGGGTTGGCGAGGTTGGGCATCGCCCAGCCGGCCACCGCGGCGGCGGCGCCGGCGGCGACCGGCATCGGCCCGCCCCAGTAGCCGGTGCCCAGGTTGCGGCGTGTCCAGGTGCCGGCCGCATAGACCGAGGCCTTGGCGACGTTGGCCGCGTCGTCGGTCCAGCCGACGATGGCCACCGACCCGTCGCCGGCGAAGGCGGCACTTGGCCAGCCCGCCTGATCGGACAGCGCCGACAGCCGCCGCGCCGCGCTCCAGCCGGCGCCCGACGCGGCGACGCGGGCCCAGATCTCGCTGCTGCCGGTCAGCGGGTCCTGCGCGAGCCAGGCGACCAGCATGTCGCCTGCCGCGCTCATCGCGAACGCCGGGTAGGCGGCCGCCTGGCTGCCCGACACCAAGGCCGGCGCGCTCCAGGCGCCGGCCGGCGTGCGCGCGACCACGACCATGCCCTGGCCGTCGAGGTAGCCGATGGCGGCAGCGCCGGTGGCGTCGAGGCCGGCCTTCGGGTTCCAGGTCGCCCGGGCGGTCGGCGCCGAGGCCGTCTGCGCGGGCTCCCAGGACCCGCCGGCGGGCCGATAGGCGGCGACGATGGCGCTCGGGTTGCCCGGCGCCCCTTGCTGCCAGACGGCCAGGGCGGCACCGGCATCGTTGACCACCAAGCCCGGCAGCGCCGCGCCGACATGCGCATTCGACAGCTGCACCGGTGCGCTCCACGGCCCGGCACCCGGCTGGCCGTCGCAGGCGCCGGGGCTGCGCCCGGTACCGGCCAGCGTGCTGGCCCAGAGGGCCGACGCGTCGCCCCACAGCAGCGTCACGCTGCCGTCGCATGCGATGCCGAGCTTGATCGCCCCGGCCACGCTGCCCGGCGCGGGCTCGACGGCGGCGCCGAAGCTGCCGGCGGCCGGACGCACGGACACCATCAGCCGCGACGGCGTGTAGCGCGTCGCCACGGTGGTGTAGGCGACGGCGGCGGCGCCGCTGTTGCCCAGCGCCAGCGCCACCGGACCGGCGCCGCTGCCGCCGCCCGGGACGTTGCCGCGCGGCAGCCAGCCGCCGCCCTTGACATGCTCGGCCCAGCGCACGATGCCGGTGGCGTTCCACGCCAGCAGCGCGCGGCCCTCGGCGTTCATCGCCACCAGCGGCGGCTCGGGGATCGAGCCGGCCGCGAACGGCCCCTCTAGGTTGCGGGTTGCCGTCCAGGCGCCGGTCTGTGCCGACACCGTGCCGGCCAGGCAGAACCAGGCCGCTGCGAGCAGCGCGTTCGTCGTCGGATTCAAGCGAATCTCCTTGGCATGGGGACGACCGATGCTCGGCAGGCATGCTGAAGTCGGACTTAAGCGGTCGGCGTGCGCGCATCGCGCCGGGTGCCCGATACGGGCCCTGCTGAGCCAGCTCAAACCGGCCGTCGACGCGCCCATCGTGCGGCGCGCTCCGCGACGCGCTGCGGCTCGCTCAGGCCGCGTCGAGCATCCCGACGGTCGAGGGCGAAAACGCCACGGGCGCCTGCGCCCGATGGCCGAGCGCCCAGTCGAGCAGTTCGTCGGCCGGCATCGGGCGCGCGAACAGGTAGCCCTGCATCTGGTCGCAGCCCATGCGCTGCAGCTGCTCGCGCTGGCCGGCCGTCTCGACCCCTTCGGCCACCACCACCAGGCCGAGCCGGTGCGACAGGTGGATCACCGCGTCGACCACCGAGCGGGCCTCCTCGCACGTCTCCAGGTCGCGCACGAAGCTGCGGTCGATCTTGAGCTGCGTGGCCGGCAGCTGGCGCAGGCAGGCGAGGCTGGAGTAGCCGGTGCCGAAGTCGTCGATCGCGAGGAACACGCCGAGCCGGCGCAGGCCGTCGAAGGTGCGCTGGGTCGCCGCCAGGTCGTCCATCGCGACCGACTCGGTGATCTCGCACAGCAGCTGGCTGGCCGGCAGCGCATGGCGCTGCAGGGCCTGCCGCACGTGCTCGACCAGGCCGTCCTCGCGCAGCTGGTGCACCGACAGGTTGACGGCGACCCGGATGCGGGCGCCGGCGTGCTGCCACTCGCCCATCTGCCGGCAGGCCTCGTCGATCGCCCAGGCGCCGAGCGCGCCGATCAGGCCGAAACGCTCGGCCAGCGGCACGAACAGTGCCGGGCTGACCATGCCTCGGCTCGGGTGGCGCCAGCGTAGCAGTGCCTCGACGCCGCACACCGCGCCGCGCCGCGCGTCGATCTTGGGCTGGTAGTGCAGCAGCAGCTCGCCGCGCTCGAGCGCGCCGCGCAGGTCGCTGGCCAGTTCGATCTGCTCCAGCGAGCCTTCGTCCATGCGGCGCTCGTACAGCGCCCAGGTCGCGCCGCCGGCTCGCTTGGCGGCGTACATGGCGGCGTCCGCGTGGGCGACCAGGCGTTCGTCCTGGCCCTCGTCCGGATGCACCACGATCCCGACCGAGCACGACAGTTGCACGCGCCGCTGCGCCAGCTCGATCGGCCGCGTGACCGCCTCGATCAGGCGGCGCGCCTGTGCGACCGCCTCGTGCGCGTCGCGCAGCGGCTCCATCAGCAGCAGGAACTCGTCGCCACCGACGCGCGCCACCGTGTCGCCCGGGCGTGCCGCGCCGCGCAGGCGCTGCGCCACCTGGCGCAGCACCTGGTCGCCGACGTCGTGGCCGAAGGAGTCGTTGATCGGCTTGAAGCCGTCCAGGTCGACGAACAGCACCGCCAGGCGCGGCGGCGGCAGGCTGGTGCGCAGGCCGCGCGACAGCACGCCGTCCAGCCGCTGCTCGAACCAGGCGCGGTTCGGCAGCCCGGTCAGCGGGTCGCACAGCGCCTGGCGCTGCAGCGCCTGGTTGGCCTCCTGCAGGCGGCGGTTGCTCAGGCGCAGCGAACGCGCCAGGCGCGTGGTGCAGGCCTGCATGCGCGCGTCCAGCACCGAGGTGAACAGCGTGAGTGCCAGCAGCGCCGCGGCGGCCAGGCCGACGCCGAGCCCGAGGCCCCGGCCGCCCAGGTCGTCCGCGCTCAGGCACAGCGCGTCGGCCGGGAAGCCGGCCGCCGCCATCCCGGTGTAGTGCATGCCGACGATGGCCAGCGCCATCACGCCGGCCGCGCCGAGCTGGCGCCGGCGCCGCTGCGGCCCGGCGTCGCGGTGCAGGCGGCAGAACACGCTCAGCGATGCCGCCGAGGCGCCGAGCGCGACGACCACCGACAGCAGCACCAGCTCGCCGTTCCAGCGGATTCCGGGCTCGAGTTCGAGCGCCGCCATGCCGACGTAGTGCATGCCGCTGATGCCCGCGGCCATCGCGCACGAGCCGAACAAGAGCCGGATGCGGGTCAGGCCGCCGCGCGCCGCCAGGCCGAGCGCGACCGCCGAGGCCGCCACCGCGGCGAGCCAGGACAGCGCGGTCGGCAGCGGCCGCCAGCCGAGCCGGACCGGCAGCTCCAGCGACAGCATGCCGATGAAGTGCATGGCCCAGACGCCGCTGCCCATCACCACCGAGCCGCCGATCCACCAGGCCAGCGCGACGTCGCGGTCGCGCGTGCGCACGCGGCGCGCCAGGTCGAGCGCGACGTAGGCGGCGAAGAAGGCGATCAGCACCGAGGCGGCGACGCCGGCCGGGTCGTGGGAGGCAGGCAGCAGGGACACGCCTGCTTATCGGCCACCCGGGCGCGCTCCGCTGTCGGGAGGTCTGGACGGATGGGCCGCGCCGGTTCCTAGAGGGCGCAGCTGCGGAAGCCGCAGAACAGGTGGTCGGCCTCGGGCAGGGCGAAGGCGCGGAACTTGGCGCTGCGCATGCGGCCGCGCGTCGCGAAGGAGGCCCCGCGCAGCACCTTGTGCGTGCCGAAGGCGGGCTGCGAATAGTCGCGCTGCGGCCCGGGCGCGAAGCCGCGGTAGGGCTCGAAGCTGCTGGCCGTCCACTCCCACACATCGCCCCAGCGGAAGCCGCGGCTGGCCCCGAGGTGCGCGGCCGCCTCCCATTCGGGTTCGGCGGGCAGGCGCCGCCCGGCCCAGCGGCACCAGGCATCGGCCTCGTACCAGCCGACATGCAGCGCCGGCTGCGCCTGCGGCACGCGCGTCAGCCGGCCCAGGCGCTGCTGCAGCACGCCGTGGCGGATCTGGTCGACATGGCGCGGACAGCGCCGGCCCTCGCGCTGCAGCAGCTCCCAGCCCTGCGGGTGCCACAGCTCGCTGCGGTCGTAGCCGCCGTCCTCGACGAACTCGGCGTACTGGCCCCAGCTGACCGGCTGCGCGTCGATCTCGAACTCCGGGATCGGCACGTCGTGCACCCATTTCTCGTTGTCGAACACGAAGCCGCCGGGCTCGCAGCCCATGGGCCAGACGGTGGCCGGGAACAGCAGCGGCTCGCGCGCATTGACCGCGGCCGGCGAACCGAGCAGCCCGGCATCGAAGCCGAGCGTCTGCGACATGTGGGCGAACTTCTCGCCCAGCATGTCCTCGTGGAACAGCGCGAGGCGGTAGAAGTACAGCGCCTCGTCGTCGTCATCGGGCGAGTTGTCGAGCAGCTCGAGCGTGGTCTCGAGCGTGTCGACGAGGTACTGGCGGATCGCCTGCAGCTCGGGCAGCGCCAGCGTCCAGCGCTGTGCATGGCCGACCTGCGCGTCGTCGAAGCAGCGGTCGGCCTCGGCGAGGATAGAGGCCAGGCGCGGCTGCGACGGGTCGCAGCGCGCACCGCGCTGGCGCTGCACGTTGCGCGCGATCCAGCGCTCCTGGAACCAGCCGGCATGGCCGAGTTCCCACAGCGGCGGGCTCAGCTCGGGCTGCTGCGGCACCTGCATCGCCGCGGCGCCGAGCGCGCGCTCGTAGGCGGCGATCCAGCGCAGCGTGTGGTTGCGCGAGTCCATCAGCGCGAGCGACAGCAGTTCCTTGCCCGCGCGTCGCATGCGCGCGGAGTCGACGTTCGGGGCTTCGATGTCGAGCAAGGCCGGATCCTCGGGCGTGAGCCGATTGTGGCACCGCTTCGAGCCGGCTCAGAAGGTGTGAGAGAACCCAGCATGCCCGCGCCGGGGTGGCCAAGGGCCCTGGGCAAGACGCGGCACGCCGCCCAGACTGGCCGTCTGGGCCAGTGACGCAACGCGGCCCAGGGCCCTTGGGTACCCCGGCCCTGCGGGTTGCCCCCGGGATCGCGTCCACTCGTCGTTGCAAATGCTCGACGTGTCACCCGACACGTCTGCGCTTTGCGCCTCGATTGGGCGCGATCTCGGGGGCAACGCGGGCATGCTGGGTTCTCTCACACCTTCTCAGCGCGCGGCCGCCCCGCGCATCCGGGCGGTCCTGGCCTGCTGCGCGGCGCAGCGCGGGCCGACGAACTCGGCCGCCAGCGCGTCGAGGAAGACACGCGTGCGCGCCGGCATCAGGCGCCGTCCCGGGAACACGGCCCAGGCCGGCGCGCCGGGCAGGTCCCAGTCGGGCAGCACCGGCACCAGTTCGCCGGCCAAGACGTGCGGCTCGGCGAAATGGTCCGCCACCGCGGTGATGCCGGCCCCCTGGCGCGCCAGCAGCGTCAGCAGGTCGGGTGCGTTGGCGGTGGCGCGTGCCGGCGGTGCGAGTTCGCGCCGCTCGCCGCCGCGGCTCAGGACCCACGGCGCCGGCTCGCCCGAGCGCGTCAGGATGCGCAGCGTGTCGTGCACCAGCAGCGCCTCGGGATCACGCGGCCGGCCGCGCCGCTTCAGGTAGGCCGGCGAGGCGTACAGGCCGTTCGAGAACGTGGCGATGCGGCGTGCGGCGAGCGTCGCGTCGTCGGCCAGGTCGCCCATGCGCAGTGCGAGGTCGAAGTTCTCGCCGATCAGGTCGACGCGGCGCGGCGAGAGGTCGAGCTCGAGCGCGATCGCCGGATGCTCCTGGACGAAGCGCGCCAGCAGCGGGCCCAGCACGGTGGTGGCGAAGTCGGCCGGCATGGAGACACGCAGCCGGCCGCTGGGCTGCGCCTGGCGGTGCTGCGCGAGCGCGGCGGCGGCCTCGGTCTCGTCGACCACCTGGCGCGCGTGCTCGAGCACGGCATGGCCGATGTCGGTGAGCGTCAGACGTCGCGTGGTGCGCTGGATCAGCCGCTCGCCGAGCTGCGCCTCGAGCGCCGACAGGCGGCGCGACACGGTCGACTTCGGCAGCGACAGGCGCAGCGCGGCCGCGCTCAGGCTGCCGGCCTCGGCGATGCGGGCGAACAGCAGCAGGTCGTTCGGGTCGAGGGTCATCGTTCCACCGGCGCAACGATCATATCCAGCACGCGCTCTTCTCGCGGCGCCGGGGCGCACCTAGATTTGCTGCACCACCGAACTCCACGAGAACCCGCGATGAACATCCTGCAGATCAATGCCAGTGCACGGCGCGACGGCTCCGTCTCCACGCTCCTGGCCGGCGAGCTGGTCGCCGCGCTGCGCGAGCGCCATCCCGGCGCGACGCTGACCGTGCGCGACCTGGCCGCTACGCCGCACCCCGCGCTCGACGAGGCGACGCTGCAGGCGCTCTTCACACCCGAGCCGCAGCGCACGCCGCAGCAGCGCGAGCGCGTCGCGCTCGACGACGCACTGATCGCCGAGCTGCAGGCGGCCGACGTGCTGGTGCTCGGCGTGCCGATGTACAACCTCGGCGTGCCCGCCGGCCTGAAGAACTGGATCGACGCGGTGGCGCGTGCCCGCGTGACCTTCCGCTACACCGAGAACGGGCCCGAGGGCCTGCTGACGGGCAAGCAGGTCTACCTGGTGCTGGCGCGCGGCGGCGTCTACCGCGACACGCCGGCCGACACGCAGCTGCCCTACCTGCGCTCGGTGCTCGGCTTCCTCGGCATGACCGACGTGGTGCCGGTGTACGCCGAGGGCCTGTCGATGGGACCGGAGGCCGAACGGGCCGCGCTCGCCGCGGCGCGCGAGCGCATCGCCGAACTGACGGGCGAGGCGCTCGCGGTCGCGGCCTAGCAGGCCACGATCTTGAACTCGACGCGCCGGTCGAGCGCGTCGACCGCGTCGTCGGATCCGCTGCCCACCAGGTTCTGGCGGAAGCCCATGCCTTGCGGCCTGGTGCGGCTGCCGAGTTCGGCCGACTCGCCGATCAGACGCTGGCGGATCGTCGTCGCACGGCGCAGCGAGAGCGCGTCGTTGTAGGCCTCGGTGCCGGTCTTGCTGGTGTGGCCGACGACGTCCATGCAGACCTTGGCCGTACCGGCCTCGCGCGCGATCTGGCGCAGCCACATCGTGTACGGGCCGCTGATCTTCGGGTCGGACCAGAACTCGGTGCTGTTCGGGTTGAACAGGAACTTGACGCCGAGCTCGCGCGCCGCGATGCCGAAGGCCACCACGCGGCCGAACGCCGCCTCGGCCTCGGCCGGGCGGTTCAGCTTGCTGGTGGAGAGATAGATGCCGTTGAGCACGCGCATCTGCTCGCCCGCCGGCGTGGCCAGGGCGCTGCGGTACTGACCGAGGGCCTCTTCGTAGCGCTCGGCGTTGTAGCTCACCATCGCGTCGTTGATCACGGTGGCCGCGGCGATGCGCTCGAGGTAGGTGGCATCGCCCTTCTGCCCGACCGGCGTGGCCGAGGTCAGCACGTAGCCGTCGATCACCTTGTCCTTCACGAGCACCGGGCTGTCGCGGTAGTACGGCAGCGGGCTCATGTCGACGCTGGCCTCGGTCGCCACCGCCGAGGCCTGCGCGGCGACCACGCCGGTGGCCAGGTCGGTGGCCGCGAGGTTGATGCGGTAGGCCTGGTTCAGGCGCGTCAGCGTGCCGGTGAGCACGAGCTGGGCACGCGCCAGGTTGGCGGCACGGAAGGGCAGCACCTCGAACTGCTCGGCACGCGCGGCGAGCCGCTCGCTGGCCAGCCGGTCGAGCTGCTGCGTGCCGGCGGTCTGCTGGCCGCTGCCGGCGTCCAGCGAGGGGTCGAGCACCAGGGTGCGACGCGCCGGCTTGGCCTGCAGCTGGGCCAGCAGGTTGCCGCCCTTGGACGGCTGCAGCTGGGCCGCGAGCGCATCGGTGGCGGCGGCCACGGCCTGCTCGAAGGGCACCGGCTGGTTGCTCGGCGGAGGCGGCGGCGGGGGCGGCGGCGCCGCACAGCCGGCTGCCAGCAGGGCCGCCAGCACGAGCGCCGCGCGGCGCGGGACGAGGAAGCGGTTCATCGGCACTCCCGTTGCAGGTAGGCGGTCTCCTCGGCCGAGAGCGGCTCGAGCGAGCCCTTCTGCAGAATATCACTGCACCTCGCGGGCACCTTCTGCGGTTTGGGGGATGGCGCGACCGGCGCCGCTGCCCTTGGCGGTGGTGGCGGTGGTGGCGGTGGTGGCGGTGGTGGCGGTGATGGCGGTGGCGGTGGCGGTGGTGGCGGCGGCGGTGGCGGTGGCGGTGGCGGTGGTGGCGGCGGCAGTGGCGGTGGTGGCGGCGGCGCAGGCACCTCGACCGGCGCGGGCGCAGGCGGCGGCAACGATGCGGGCGGGGCCTCCTCGGTGACCGGCAGCGGCGCGGGGGCCGGCGGGGGCGGCACGGACGCGTCAGTGCCGGCACGAGGCCACAACATCCACGCGGCTCCGCCGCCGGCCAGCAGCGCCAGCGCGCCGGCCGCCCACATCAGCTCGCGCCGGCGACGTGGCCCGGCCGGCGCTGCGCGCGGCGCCGGCGCCTGCGTGCGCGGCCGGGTCGGCACGAAGGCCTGCTTGTCGAAGCTCGATTCGGGGAAGGCCGAGTTCGGGAAGCCGGACGGCCCGAAGCCCGAGGGCGAGAGGCGCTCGGCGCTGTCGTCTGCCAGCTCGGCATCGAGCAGCGTGCGGAACTCGGCCACGCTTTGCGGCCGCTCCCTGGGCCGCACCGAGAGCGCCTGGTCGATCGCGCGCAGGAAGCCGTCGCGGTAGCGCCCGGCGGCGCGCTGCGCAAGCGGCTGCAGGGTGTCGTCCATGATGCGCTCGACCGCACTCGGCGGCGCGTAGCCGCCGGTGATCGCGAAGTGCACCACGCTGGCCAGCGCGTACAGGTCGGTCCACGGCCCCTGCGCCATCGCGAGCGACTCGCCGTACTGCTCGATCGGCGCATAGCCCGGCTTGAGCACCACGGTCAGCGCATGCGTCATGTCGCCGATCACGCGGCGCGCGGCGCCGAAGTCCAGCAGCAGCGGCCCGCGCTCGGTGAGCAGGATGTTGTCCGGCGCGATGTCGCGGTGGAAGCAGTTCTCGCGGTGCATCAGCGCGAGCGCATCGAGCAGCGGGCGCAGCCAGCGGCGCAGCAGCACCTCGTCGGGCGGGTGGCCGAGCGCCTCCAGCGCGGCCTTCAGCGTCGGCCCCTCGTAGTACGGCATCGCCATGTAGGCCGTGCCGTGGCCCTCCCAGAAGCGGTAGACCTTCACCAGCGCGGGATGGTCGAAGCGCGCCAGCAGGCGCGCCTCGTTGACGAAGCTCTTCAGCCCGGCCTCGAAGGTCTCGCGGTGGCGCTCGGACTTGACCGAGATGTGCGCGCCGTCTCGGCTGCGCGAGGCCAGCGTGGCCGGCATGTATTCCTTGATGGCCACGCGCCGCTCGAGCGAGTGGTCATAGGCGAGGTAGACGATGCCGAAGCCGCCCTCGCCGATCAGACCGATGATCTCCAGCCCCTCGAGCCGCGTGCCCGGCGGCAGCACGTGCCCGGGGCCGCCGCGCGGCGCGGGGCGGATCACGGTGCGGTCGTCGTCGGCATCCATGGCCCGGCCGATGGTGCCAGAGAAAGCCCCGCGCGCCACCCCTTGCTGCGAGGCGGCGCTATCCTTCGCGCCCCGCCATGGCTGCCCTGCACATCACCGACATCGAATCGGCCATCAACTGGTGGCGCGAACGCAGCCCGTCGCCCGACGGCATCACCGCCTGCCCCGAGGTGCGCGCGCTGGCCGAGGTGTACGCGCTGATGGTCTACCGCCACGAGCACGAGTGGGACGAGGACGGCCTGCCTGGCGCGGCCCGCGAGGCCTGGCTCGCCTGGTACGCCAGCACGCCCGACGCGCCCTGCATCGCGATCTGCTCGACGGTGCAGGGCGACGCGGTCTGCAAGGGCTGCGGCCGCACCGTCGAGGAGGTGCAGCACTGGCCGGTGATGACCCCCGGGGAGAAGCGCGCCACCTGGCGCCGCATCACGCTGCAGGGCACGGCCTGGCGCTTCAACCGCTACGCGGAGCGCTCCGGCTCGTGAGGCGCGGAGCGTTCGTCGCCAGCGCGCGCCGCATCGTCCCGCTGGCCTGGCCGGTGATGGTCGGGCAGCTCGCGGTGCTGGCCTTCAGCACCATCGACACGATGCTGGTCGGCCGCGCCGGCGCCACGGACCTGGCCGCGCTGGCGATCGGCAGCTCGGCCTACGTGACGGTCTTCATCGGCCTGATGGGCGTGGTGCTGGCGGTCGGGCCGATCGCCGGGCAGCTGTTCGGTGCGAAGCACCATGCACAGGCCGGCGCGCAGCTGCACCAGGCGATGTGGCTGGCGCTGCTGCTGGCCGTGCCGGGCTGCCTGCTGCTGCTGTTCCCCTACCCGTTCCTCGCCCTCTCGCGCGCCGAGCCGGCGGTGGCGGAGAAGGTGCGCGGCTATCTCGGCGCGCTGGCCTTCGCGCTGCCCTTCGCGCTGCTGTTCACCGCCTTCCGCGGCTTCAACACCGCGGTCTCGCGGCCCAAGATCGTGATGGCGCTGCAGCTCGGCTCGCTGGCGCTGAAGCTGCCGCTGACGGCCTGGCTGGTGTTCGGCGGCGCGGGCCTGCCGGCGCTCGGCGCGGTCGGCGCCGGGCTGGCCACCACGATTTGCATGTCACTGCAGACGGCCGCCGCCTGGGCGGTGCTGCGGCACGACCCGTTCTATGCGCCGTTCGCGCTCGGCACGCGGCTGCAGCGGCCGCACCGCGCCAGCCTCCTGGCGCTGCTGCGACTGGGCGTGCCGATGGGCGGCTCGGTGATGGTCGAGGTGACCGGCTTCAGCCTGATGGCGATCTTCATCGCGCGCCTGGGCACCGTGCCGGTGGCCGGCCACCAGATCGCGCTGAACCTCGTCTCGGCCATGTTCATGGTGCCGCTGGCGATCGCCAACGCCTCCGGCACCCTGGTCGCGCAGGGCATCGGCGCGGGTGACCTGCGCGAGGCGCGGCGCGTCGGCTGGCACGGCCTCGAGCTCGGCGCGCTGGTGGCCGCCGCGATGGGCGCGGCGGTCTGGCTGCTGCGCGAGCCCATCCTCTCCGCCTACACGCGCGACGCCGCGATCGTCGCCGCGGCGCTGCCGCTGCTGGCCTGGGTGGTGCTGTTCCACATCGCCGACGCGGCGCAGACCGTGGCCGCCTTCGTGCTGCGCGCCTGGCGCATCGCGGTCGTGCCGATGTTGATCTACGTCACCGCGATCTGGGGCGTCGGCCTGGCCGGCGGCTACGCCCTGGCCTTCGACCTGCTCGGCGCCACGCCGCCCTCGCTGCGCGGCGCCCCCGGCTTCTGGGCCGCCGCGACGGCCGGGCTGGTGCTGGCCGGCGCGGCGCTGAGCGGCTTCCTGCTGTGGATGCTGCGCCGCCAGCGCGCCGCGGCCGTGAACTAGAGAACCCGCTCGACGCCCCTCCGCGACAAGGCCGGGTTAGCCCTTGCCCGGGCGGCGGAAACCGGCGGCTAAGCTCGACGGGCTCTGACAACCACAAGGGATGATCATGCGATTCTTCCGTTGGACCGCCGCGGCGATCGCCGCAGCCGTGCTGGCCGCCTGCGGCGGCGGCAGCGACGACGATGCGCCGGCGCGCGGTGCCCTGCTGAACAGCCTGGTGCTCGGCCAGGCGACCACGGCGCAGATCGACGCCGGCACCGCGGCCTCGGGCGCCCAGGCGCTGACCGGCGCGGCGCGCTGCGACGTGACGATCCGCTACGTGCAGTACTCCACCCGCGCCCCCGGCGGCGAGGCGGTTCGTGCCTCGGCCGGCGTGCTGGTGCCCGGCGGCAGCGCTCCCGGCTGCACCGGCGAGCGCCCGGTGGTGCTGTATGCCCACGGCACGGCCTACGAGAAGTCCAAGAACATGGCGCAGGTCAGCACCGACAGCGAGGCGTCCGGCCTGATGGCCTTCTACGCCGCGCAGGGTTTCATCGTCGTGATGCCGAACTACCTGGGCTACGACGGCTCGCTCGACTGGCACCCGTTCCTGAACGCCAAGTCGCAGGCGACCGACATGATCGACGCGCTGCGTGCGTCCAAGTCGGCCCTGTCCTCCGCCGGCGGCACCACGGCCTCGGCAGCGCTGCTCGTCACCGGCTACTCGCAGGGCGGCTTCGTCGCGATGGCGACGCACAAGGAAATCCAGGAGAACTACGGCACCGAGTTCACTGTCACGGCGTCGGCCCCGATGTCCGGCCCGTACAACGTGGCCACGTTCTTCGACGTCGCGGTGGGTCCCGGGCCCATTCCGGCGGGCGCGATGTCCTTCGCACCGCTGCTGCTGACCAGCTACCAGCGCAGCTACGGCAACATCTACTCGTCGGCGTCCGATGTCTACCAGGCGCCTTACGCCGCAACCTCGCCGACACTCTTCCCCGGGGACCTGTCGCCCACCGAGGCGATCGCCGCGGGGCTGCTGCCGAACGACCCGACCCAGCGGCTGCTCTGGGGTGACGGCGGACTGCTGACCGACTCGTTCCGGGCCAGCTACGCGACGTCGGCATTCCGCGAGGCCACGGTCACCAACACCCTGCTCGGCTGGACGCCGACGCGGCCGATGGCGATGTGCGGCGGCGCGCAGGATCCGACCATCTTCTTCAGCGTCAACACCACGGCGGCGCAGGCGGACTTCGCCTCGCGCGGCGCGCAGGTGCCGGCCTTCGACCTGGAGAACCGCGCCACGCTGCCGGCCGGTGCCACCGGCGACCTGCTGTTCGGCGCGTTCCAGCAGCAGAAGGCCGCGGCGGGCGCCAACGCCACGGCGCTCTACCACGGCACCCTCGTGCCGCCGTTCTGCATCGCGCTGTCGCGCGGCTTCTTCGCCCAGGTGCTCGCCGCCTCGGCACCCTGAGCGTCAGGGCTCGAGCGCGCACTCCACGGGGTGCGCGCCGAGCTGTTCGACCAGCACGCGCGGCTCGATACCCACCAGGAAGCCGCGCCGCCCGCCGTTGATCAGGATCCTCGGCAGCGCCAGCACCGAGGCCTCCACGTACACCGGCATGGCCTTGCGTGTGCCGAACGGCGAGGTGCCGCCGACCTGGTAGCCGCTGTGGCGCTGCGCCACCTCGGGCTTGCAGGGCTCGACCGACTTGGCACCGATCGCGCGCGCCAGGTTCTTGGTGCTGACCTGCCGGTCGCCGTGCATCAGCACGATCAGCGGCTCGGCCTTCGCGTCCTGCATCACCAGGGTCTTGACCACGGCATGTTCGTCCACGCCGAGCTGGCGTGCCGACTCCGCGGTGCCGCCATGCTCGACGTACTCGTAGACATGCTCGGTGAACGCCACGCCCTGCTGCTTCAGCCAGGCGGTGGCGGGCGTCTCGCTGACGTGCTTGTCCTTCTTCGCCATCGACCCCTCACAAGCTGTGAACGAACCCAGGCTGCCCGCGCCGGGGTGGCCAAGGGCCC
Organism: Piscinibacter defluvii; assembly: GCF_004011805.1. Taxonomy (GTDB): domain Bacteria; phylum Pseudomonadota; class Gammaproteobacteria; order Burkholderiales; family Burkholderiaceae_C; genus Piscinibacter; species Piscinibacter defluvii. The sequence goes on along the minus strand of NZ_RCHJ01000005.1, from coordinate 303,874 downwards.
TGGGCAAGGCGCGACGCGCCGCCCAGACTGGCCGTCTGGGCCAGCGGCGCAACGCGGCCCAGGACCCTTGGGTACCCCGGGGGCAACGCGGGCAGCCTGGGTTCGTTCACAGCTTGTCACTGCGCCGGGTCGCGGTGCGTCCAGCGGATCGCGTCGATCTCGGCCAGCAGTTCGGGCGACAGCGTCGTGTCCCAGGCCGCGAGGTTGCGCTCCAGCTGGGCGCGCGAGGTGACGCCGACGATCGTGCTGGTCACGCGCCAGCTGCGGTAGCAGAAGGCCAGCGCGAGCTGCGCGGGCGCGAGGCCGTGGCGCCGCGCCAGCGCGTTGTAGAGCTTCGCCGCGGCCAGTGCCTCGGGCCGCGCCCAGCGCTGCTTCTTCATCGAGTCGAACAGCGCCAGGCGGCCGGGCCGCTCGGCCGCGTCGAGGCCGATGTCGTCGTACTTGCCGGTCAGCGCGCCGAAGGCGAGCGGCGAGTACGCGAGCAGCCCCACCTGCAGCCGGTGCAGCACCTCGTCCAGGCCGTTGTCGAGCGCGCGGCTGGTCAGCGCGTACGGGTTCTGCACGCTCGCGATGCGCGGCAGGCCGTGCTGTTCGGCCAGGCGCACGAACTCCATCACGCCCCAGGGCGACTCGTTCGAGAGGCCGACGGCGCGCACCTTGCCGGCCTTCACCAGGTCCGCCAGGCCCTCGAGCTGCTCGTGGATCGAGGCATAGGCGCGGTCCTTGGACGGGTCGAAGTAGAGCGCGCCGAAGGTCGGCACGTTGCGCGCCGGCCAGTGGATCTGGTACAGGTCGATCACGTCGGTGCGCAGGCGCTGCAGGCTCGCCTCGCAGGAGGCGACGATCTCGGCGCGTGTCAGGTCGGCGCTGCCGTTGCGCACCCAGTCCATGTTGCGCGAGGGCCCGGCCACCTTGGTGGCCAGCACCACGCGCTGTCGCATGCCCGGCCGCGCCGCGAACCAGCTGCCGAGGATGCGCTCGGTCGCGCCGTAGGTCTCGCGGCGCGGCGGCACCGAATACATCTCGGCGGTGTCGATCACGTTGATGCCGCGTTCGACCGCGAGGTCGAGGATGGCGTGCGCGTCGGCTTCGCCGACCTGCTCGCCGAAGGTCATGGTGCCGAGGCAGATCGGCGTCACGCGCAGGTCGCTGCGCCCGAGGGAGACGAGGGGAAGGGGGTTCATGCCGGAAGTGTAGGGAAGGCGATGGGACCACTGCGTGGCTTTGCGTTATTATTGTTTTACGATAAACTTTTATCGCTCTACGAACAACCTCGGACACCATGGCCCTGCCCTCAGCTCCTGCCGGCGCCGCCGCGCCCTTGTCGCCCCGTCTGGTGCTGTTCGTGCGCGCGATGTGCGTGCTGGGCGCGCTCAGCCTGGTCGGCGTGCCGCTGTGGTTCTGGAACTCGCCGGAGGCGGTGCGTGCGCTGGCCCCGCAGTTCGCTGGCGTGCAGGCGGTGACGATCGACGCGCGCGCGCTGCAGCTCGGCGCGCTGCTCAGCGTCGCGCCCGTGGCCCTCGGCCTGTTTGCGTTGTGGCAGCTGTGGCGCCTGTTCGGCGAGTACGGCGCCGGGCGCGTGTTCGGCCGGCCGGCGCTCGCGCACCTGCGCCGCTTCGGCTGGGCCCTGCTCGGCACGGCGCTGCTCGCGCCGCTGGTGCGTGCGGCCGGCTCGGTGGTGCTCACGCTGGGAAACCCGCCCGGCCAGCGCATGCTGGTGCTGGGCCTGTCGTGGAACGACTACCTCGCGGTGCTGCTGGCCGCCGTGCTGATCGCCATCGCCACCGTGATGGCCGAGGCGGTGCGCGTGGCCGAAGAGAACCAGGCCTTCGTCTGAGAAGGTGTGAGAGAACCCGGCATGGGCCACATCGTCGTCAACCTCGACGTGATGCTCGCGCGGCGCAAGATGCGCTCGCGCGAGCTCGCCGAGCGCGTGGGCATCACCGAGCAGAACATCTCGCTGCTGAAGGCCGGCAAGGTGCGCGGCGTGCGCTTCGAGACGCTGGCGCGCATCTGCGAGGCGCTCGACTGCCAGCCCGGCGACCTGCTCGAGCACCGCCCGGGCGACGCGCCGGGCTGACATTCGTGCACCGCGTGCCGACCTGGCGCCGCGACCGCCGCCGCGCGCCGCTGCTCGCGCTGGTGCTGGCGCTGCACCTGGCGGGCTTGCTGCACTGGGCGGCTCAGGCTCCGCTCCGGCGTGCGCCGCCCGACCTGCCGCGCGTGGCGGTGCGGCTGCTGCCTCTGCCGCGCCCCGTGCCGCGCGCGGAGCCGGCGGCGGCGCTGCCGCCGGCCCCGGCCAGCCGCGCGCCACGCGCCCCCGCCACCGCACGGCCCGCGCGCGTGGCCCCGGCCGGGCCGGCCCCTTCGCCGCCGTCGCCGCCGTCGGCCATCGACGCCAGTGCGCAGGCTCCGGCCCTGCCGGCCTCCGCCCCCGATCCGGTCGCCGGGCTCGACCCCGAGGCCACCGCGCGCGCGATCCGCGACAGCGCGCGCCGGCCCGGCCTCGCCGCGCAGGCGGGCCGCATCGGCCCGGCCGAGCGCGCGCCCGACCAGCGCCTCGGCGAGGGCATCGCGCAGGGCGCGCGCGGCGACTGCCTGAAGGGCGAGTACCTCGGCGGCGGCATGGGCGTGCTCTCGCTGCCCTTCCTCGCCGCGGCGGCGCTGCGCGACCAGTGCCGGCGCTGAGAAGGTGTGAGCCCGGGCGATGGCCCGCCGCATGGCTCCTGTGGCGCATGTGCGGCCGCGGGCCGCTGCCTAGAGTGCACGGCATGCGACTCCACCACCACCCGCTCTCCACCACCAGCCGCGCCGTGCTGCTGTTTGCCGCCGACCAGGCCATCGCGCTCGACCTGCGCCTGGTCGACCTGTTCGCCGGCGAGCACCTCGAGCCGGCCTTCGCCGCACTCAACCCGAGCTGCCAGGTGCCGGTGCTCGAGGACGGCAGCTTCCGCCTCAGCGAGACCACGGCGATCCTGAAGTACCTCGCCGCGCGCCACGGCAGCCGTGCCTACCCGGTCGACGCGCGCCTGCGCGCCCGGGTCGACGAGCGGCTCGACTGGCTCAACACCGGCCTCGCGCGCGACCTGGCCTACGGCTTCGTCTACCCGCAGCTCTACCCGCACCACCGCCGCCCCGACGACGCGGCCCAGCAGGCCACCCTGGACTGGGGCCGGCGGCACGCGCGGCGCTGGCTCGGCGTGCTCGACACGGCGCTGCTCGGCACCGACAACTGCTGCCTGTGCGGCGATTCGCTCACGCTGGCCGACTACTTCGGCGCCGCGCTGCTCTCGCTGGGCGACGCGGTGCACATCGACTACGCGCCCTGGCCGAACGTCCACGCCTGGCTGGCGCGCATGAAGGCCCTGCCCTGCTGGGGCGACGTCAACCGCGTGTTCGAGACCCTGGTCGTCGCGCCGAACCGCACGCGCGACTTCGCGCCCTTCGACGAGGAGGTGACGGCATGATCCGCGGCCTGCACCACAACGCCTACCGCTGCCGCGACTCGGAGCAGACGCGCCGCTTCTACGAGGATTTCCTCGGCCTGCCGCTGGCCGGCGCCTTCCCGATCCGACAGACCAAGACCGGCCGCGCCACCGAGGTGCTGCACAGCTTCTACCGTCTCGGCGACGGCAGCTTCCTGGCCTTCTTCGAGGCGCCCGACCAGCCCTTCGAGTTCAAGCCGCAGCACGACTTCGACCTGCACATCGCGCTGGCCGTCGACGAGCCGGCGCTCGGCGCGATGCTGCTGCTGGCGCAGCAGGCCGGCATCGAGGTGCGCGGCATCTCCGACCACGGCTTCATCCGCTCGATCTACCTGCGCGATCCGAACGGCTACGTGATCGAGCTGGCCGCGCCGGTGGAAGGCGGCGCCGCGGCGCTGGACGGCCGCACCGCCCGCGCCGAGCTGCGGCGCTGGCAGGCCGCGCGCGGGCGCTGACAGTCGCCAACCGGCGCCCCGGGGCACGGGCTTGCCCGCGTGGTGGGGCCACGCGGGCTCGTGTAGCGTGGCGGCCATGCCGCACGACACCACCGACATCGAACGCCGCGACTGGATGCGCCAGGCCGCCTGCGTGGCCGGCGCCTGGGCCGCCGCGGGAACGCTGCCGCGCGTGGCCGGCGCGGCCCAGCCACATCCGCGCGCGCTGCTGGTCGACCGGCTCGGTGAACCGCTGCGCGCGGGCACGCTGGTGCCGGGCGAGGCGCAGCTGTTCAACTACCCCTACCTCGCCGCGCCGGTGTTCCTGCTCGCGCTCGAGCGCGAGGTCAAGGCCACCGAGCAGGTCACCGAGGCGGGGCAGCGTTATGTCGCGCCGGCCGGCGTCGGGCCGCGGCGCTCGATCGTCGCCTTCTCGGCGATCTGCTCGCACAAGCTGATGTACCCCACGCCGCAGCTCAGCTTCATCGGCCCGCGCCCCGGCCGCGGCGGCGAGCCGCCCCAGGTGATCCACTGCTGCGGCGACCAGTCGCGCTACGACCCGGCGCAGGGCGCACGCGTGATCGGCGGCCCGGCCCCGCAGCCGCTGGCGGCGGTGCTGCTCGACTGGGACGCGGCCACCGACCGGCTGCATGCCGTGGGCCTGCAGGGCGGCGAGATGTTCACGGCCTTCTTCGAGAAGTACGCCTTCCGGCTCGAGACCGAACTGGGCACGAAGGCCCGCGCGGCCTGCGGGCCGACCGCCACTGTGCTGCCGGCGCGCACCTACAGCCGCCAATGGCAGAGCTGCGCGGCGTGAGCGACGCGCCGGCCCAGCCCGACTCCGCCGCGGCCTGGTGGCGCCTGGCCTGCGCGCTGGCGCTGATGACCGTCGGCTCGTGCGGCATGTACGTCGTGGCCGTGGTGCTGCCGGCGGTGCAGGCCGAGTTCGGCGTCGACCGCGCCGAGGCCTCGCTGCCCTACACCGCGCTGATGGTCGGCTTCGGCCTGGGCGGCGTGCTGATGGGCCGGCTGGCCGACCGCCACGGCGTGCGCGTGCCGGTGCTGCTGGGCAGCGCGGGCATCGCCGCCGGCTTCGCGCTGGCCGCCAGCGCACCGGGCATCGGCGTGTTCACGCTCGCGCACGGCCTGTTCCTCGGGCTGCTGGGCTGCTCGGCCACCTTCGCGCCGCTGGTGGCCGACACCACCTTGTGGTTCGTGCGCCGGCGCGGCATCGCGGTGGCCGTCTGCGCCAGCGGCAACTACCTGGCCGGCGCGTTCTGGCCGCCGGTGGTGCAGTCCATCGTCGACGGCTACGGCTGGCGCACCGCCTACTTCGGCCTGGCCGGCATCAGCCTGGTGGTGCTGCCGCTGCTCGCGCTGGGCCTGCGCGGGCGGGCCCCGGCCTTCCAGGCCGCCCCGGCGCGCGCCGGGCGGCCGGCACCGCAGCCTTCGGCACGGCCCTTCGGCCTCGCGCCCGCGCAGGCGCAGGCGCTGCTGTGCGTGGCCGGCGTGGCCTGCTGCGTGGCGATGGCGATGCCGCAGGTGCACATCGTCGCCTACTGCAGCGACCTGGGCTACGGCGCCGCGCGCGGCGCGCAGATGATGTCGCTGATGCTCGGCTTCGGCATCGTCAGCCGGCTGCTCTCGGGCGCGATCTGCGACCGCATCGGCGGTCTGCCCACGCTGCTGCTCGGCTCGGCGCTGCAGGGCCTGGCGCTGCTGCTGTTCCTGCCCTTCGACGGGCTGGTGTCGCTCTACGTGATCTCGGCGCTGTTCGGGCTGTTCCAGGGCGGCATCGTGCCGAGCTACGCGATCATCGTGCGCGAGCATTTCGAGCCGGCCGAGGCCGGCGCGCGGGTGGGCACGGTGCTGATGGCCACGCTGTTCGGCATGGCGCTGGGCGGCTGGATGTCGGGCAAGGTGTTCGACCTGACCGGCTCGTACCACGCCGCCTTCCTCAACGGCATCGCCTGGAACCTGCTGAACCTGACGATCGCCGGGCTGCTGCTGCTCGGCTGGCGGCGCACGCGCCGGCTGGCTGCGGCCTGATCAGGCCGCCAGGGCCAGCGGCCGCAGCAGCGCCGGCAGGCATTGCGCGGCCACGCGAGCCGCGTCCTCGATCGGGCCGAGGTGGCCGAGGCCGTCGAGCCGCACCAGCACCGAGCCCGGCACGCGCTGCACCAGCCGCTCGGCCACGCGCTGCGCCGGGCGCGGCGAGCGCGTGCCGGCGAGCAGGCGCAGCGGCATGCGCAGGGCCTGGTAGGCCGCCTCGGGCACCGGGTCGCCGAACAGCGCCTCGAACTCGGCGCACACCTTGGCCATGCGCGTGGCCACCGCCTGGCGGCGCTGCGGGGCCAGGCCCTGCCAGGCGCCGGCGCGCGACCAGTAGTCGACGAAGCGCTCGGCCGCGCCCTCCGGCCCGCGCTCGCGCAGCAGCGTGCCGATCTCCCGGCCCACCGCGACGATGCCGCTCCACAGCGCCGGCTCCGCCTCGCGCAGCAGCGCGAAACGCACCGGCTCGTAGAGCGTCAGGCTGCGCACGTGCTGCGGCCAGCGCAGCGCGACCTGCAGGGCCACCGAGCCACCATAGGAATGCCCGAGCAGGTGCACACCGCCGGGCACCGCGGCGATCTCGGCGTGCAGCGCCTGCGCCTCGTCGTCCAGCGTCACCGCGGCACCGTCGCCCCAGCCGGCCAGGCCATAGCCGAGCAGGTCGGGCGTGCGCAGTTCCACCGCCGCGGGCAGCAGGCCGCGCCAGCCCTGCCACTGGCGCCCGCCCGCGCCGCTGCTGTGCAGCGCGACCAGCACGTTCGGGGTGGCGCGGGAAGAGGCATCGAAGGTCATCGGCATGATCGTCTCGGGCAGTCGCGTCGGGTGTGCAGCATCGCGGCCGGCGGTATCGCGCCGATGTCGCCGCGCCGCGCCGCCCGGTTGCATTGGCAGCGCCGGTGTATCGCGCACGTATCGGCCCGGTTTCACCCCTCGCCGGCCGCGGCCGCGCGCCCTAGACTGACCGCATGCCCGCCCTCGACGACCGCCTCGCCGCGCTGCGCCGCATCGCACTGGCGGTGGCGCAGCCCGGCGGCAGCGACCCGTTCGGCATGCTGGTGGGCGAACTGGCCGGCGCACTGGGCTGCAGCGCGGTGTTCGTCGCCGTGTTCGCGGACCCCGACGCGCTGCGGCTGCGCACGCTGGCCGTGCAGCTCGACGGCCGCGTGCTGCGCAACTTCGAGTACCCGGTGCGCGGCTCGCCCTGCGAGCAGGTGGTCGGGCGCGACTTCCGCTTCGTCGCGCGGGGCGTGGCGGCCGAGTTTCCAGCCGGCACGCTGTTCGCGGCCCAGGGCATGGACTCCTACGCCGCCTACCCGCTGCACGACGGCAGCGGCGCGCCGCTGGGCCTGCTCGCCGCGCTCGACCGCACGCCGGTGGCCGGCGGCGACGCCGCGCACGCCGAGGCGCTGCTGAAGATCGTCGCGGTGCGTGCGGCGGCCGAGCTCGAGCGCAGCGCCGCCGGCGAGGCGCTGCGCCGCTCCGAGGCAAGCTACCGCGCGATCTTCGACGCCGCCGAGGACGCGATCTTCATCCACGACTGGGACAGCGGCGCGATCCTGGACGTCAACCCGAAGGCCTGCGAGACCTACGGCTGGGCGCGCGAGGAATGGCCGGGCCTGAGCGTGGCCGACATCAGCGCCAACGAGCCACCCTTCACCGGCGAGGAGGCGGCGCGCTGGCTGGCATTGGCGCGCGGCGGCGCCTGCCCGCCGTTCGAATGGCGCCGCCGCCGCAAGGACGGCAGCCTGCACTGGGACGAGGTGCGCCTGAAGCCGGCCACCATCGCCGGGCGGCCGCACCTGCTCGCCTTCACGCGCGACATCACCGAGCGCAAGGCCGCGCTCGAGGCGCTGCGCGCGCGCGAGGAGCAGTACCGCGCGATCTTCGAGGCCGCCTCCGACGGCTTCCTGCTGTGGGACGCGAACGAACGCGTGGTCGACGCCAACCCGGCGCTGCTGCGGCTGTACGGCTACACACGCGAGCAAGTGGTGGGTCACGGCTACGCGGCGCACCTGCCGGCCGACTACGTGGCCGAGCGGCTCTCCTTCGTGCGCCGCGCGCTGGCCGGCGAGACCGTGGCCGTCGAGACGTTCGCGCTGCGCCCCGACGGCTCACGCTTCGAGATCGACCTGCGCGTGATGCCGTTCCGCCACCGCGACCAGCCGCACGCGCTGGCGATCGTGCGCGACATCAGCGCGCGCCGCGAGCACGAGGCGCAGCTGCGCCAGGCGCAGAAGATGGAGGCCATCGGCCAGCTCACCGGCGGCATCGCGCACGACTTCAACAACATCCTGACCAGCGTGATCGGCTGGCTGGTGATGGGCCAGGAGCGTGCCGAGGCGGCCGGCGACGCCACGCTCGCGCGCCAGCTCGGCCAGGCGCAGCAGGCCGCGCAGCGCGGCCGCGACCTGATCCTGCAGATGCTCGCCTTCGCCCGGCGCCGCCAGGGACCGCGCCGCGTGCTGGCGCTCGCACCGCTGCTGCGCCAGGCGCTGCCGCTGCTGGCGGCGACGCTGCCCGGCTCGATCGAGCTCGACAGCGCCGGCCTGGGCGACGACACCGCCTCGCCGCAGGTCGCCGCCGACGCGGTGCAGCTCGAGCAGGTGCTGCTGAACCTGTGCCTGAACGCACGCGACGCGCTGCCCGGGCACGGCCACATCCGCCTCGGTCTCGGCACGCACGACGGCGGCGGGCACTGCCGTTCCTGCGGGCGGCGCCTCGCGCCGGGGCGCTGGGTCGAGCTGCGCGTCCAGGACGACGGCAGCGGCATCGCGCCCGAGGTGATGCAGCACATCTTCGAGCCGTTCTTCTCGACCAAGGAGGTCGGGCGCGGCTCGGGCATGGGGCTGGCGATGGTGCACGGCATCGTGCACGACCATGGCGGCCACCTGCTGGTGGACAGCGAGCCGGGCCGCGGCGCCTGTTTCCGCGTGCTGCTGCCGCCGGCCGAGGCGGACTCCCTGGTGGCGGAGCCTCCCGCCGCGGCGGCCCCGGCCGCGGCGTTGCCGCAGCGGCTCGCCGGCCGCGTGCTGCTGGTCGAGGACGACCCGCAGGCCGGCGACTACCTGGCCGAGCTGCTCGCCGGCTGGGGTCTGACGGTGGTGCTGCGGCGCGATCCGCTGCAGGCGATGGACTGGCTGCGCAGTGCGCCCGCGCCGGCGCAGCTGCTGCTGACCGACCACCGCATGCCGCACATGACCGGGCTCGAACTGGCCGGTGCGGCGCGTGTGCTGCAGCCCGGCCTGCCGGTGCTGCTGGTGAGCGCGCAGGCGGCCGGCTTCGACGCCGCCACGCTGGCCGCGCACGGCGTGCAGGCGGCCCTCGCCAAGCCGGTGGACGGCACGCGCCTACGCGCCCTGCTGCACGGCCTGCTCGCGGCGCCGGGCTGACGTCCGCGGCCGCACCAGCGCGGCGGCGGCCAGCGCCAGCGCGATGTCGATCAGCCACAGCGTCCGGTCGCTGCCGCTGGCCTGCGCCAGCACGCCGCCCAGCCAGATGCCGGCGAAGCAGCCCGCCTGGTGCACCAGCATCACGACGCCGAACAGCAGGCCGAGCCGCTCGACCCCATGCGCGCGAGCCACCAGCTGCGTCGTGGGCGGCAGCGTCGCCATGTGGCTCGCACCCATCAGCAGCGCGAAGCCCAGCATCGCCGGCGCGCTGGCCGGCAGCACGAGCAGCGCCGCGATCGCCAGCGCGCGCAGCAGGTACAGGCCGACCAGCAGGGCGCCGGGATCGTGGCGGCGCAGCGCCGCCCCGACGGCGACGCTGCCCAGCATGTTGGCGGCCCCGGCCACGGCGATCCACGGGCCGGCCAGCGAGGCCGGCAGCCCGCAGCGCTCGATCACGCCGGGCATGTGCACGGCCAGGAAGCCGACATGGAAGCCGCACACCCCGAAACTGCCGGCGGCCTGCCAGAAGCGTGTGTCGCGCAGCGGGCCTTGCAGGTCGCGCCACGTCGGCCGCGCGGGTGCGCGTGGCGCCGGGCCCGGGCCGTGCCGCCATGCCAGGGCCAGCGGCCAGGCCAGCAGCGCCAGCGCGGCCAGCACGAGCAGCGCGGCCGGCCAGCCACGTTCGTCGATGAGCCACTGCGTCAGCGGGCCCAGCAGCATCTGACCCAGCGAGGCACCGGCGCCGATCAGGCCGACGGCGATGCCGGCCCGCGCCGTGCCGAGCCGGCGGTTCACCTCGCCGACCAGCACGCCGTTGCTGCCGACCGCGCTGGCGGCCACCGCGCCGGCCAGCAGCGACAGCGTCACGCTGGCGGGCGCGACCGACCAGACCGGCAGCGCCGTGGCCAGCGCCAGCAGCGCGGCGCCGGCCACGATCACCCGCGCGGCGCCGTGGCGGTCGCTCCAGTGCCCGACGAGCGGCTGGGCGATGCCGACGCCGAGCTGGCCGAGCGCGGCGACGAAGCTGAGCGTGCCCAGCCCGAGGCCCGAGGCCCCGTTCAGCGGCCCGATCAGCAGCCCGAGCGCGCCGCGGTTGCCGCTGGCCAGTGCCATCAGCAGGGCCGCCGCGAGCGCGAGCCGCCAGGCCGGCCCGCTCACAGGCCCAGCCAGCGGTCGAACAGCGGCAGCCGACGCAGGCGTGTCGCCTCGACCAGCTGCTGGGACTCGGCCCAGTAGGACAACAGTTCGCTGCGGCCGATGCCGAGGTCGCGCAGGGTGGCCTCGTCCAGATCGGGCAGCCGGCGCTCCAGCGCACGCCAGCGCTGCCGCTCGCGCCACGCGCCGAACGCGGATTGCCACGCGCCGGCCAGGCGCAGCAGACATCCGGACCGCCGCGCCGGCAGGCGCGCGGTCGACACCAGGGTTCCCATGTCGATCTCCTTGCGGGCCGCGCGCCAGCGCGGCCGGATTGCGGCGGCCGTGGCGCGTGGCTCAGGCCGCCATCGGCAGCGCCATCGCGGGCTGCAGCGGCACGGCGCCCATCAGCGGCGCGAGCGCCTGCTGGATGCGCGCGGCCTGCGGCTCGTCGATCAGCGCGAACAGCGTCTTCTGGAAGCGCGGCTCCATCACGCCCGAGACGATGTACTGCCAGCGGTAGGCCTTCAGCACCAGGGCCTCGATCTGCTCGCGCTGCGCCGCGTCGAACGCGCGGCCGGCGATCGCGCCGAAGTAGTCGGCGTCGGCGGCCGACTGCACCTGCAGGATGCCGTCGATCGCGCCGACCAGCGCGATCAGCTCGCCGACCGCCTGGTCGCGCTGCGCCGGGGTCAGCGCCGCGTCGATGCGCAGCAGCTCGATCTCGTCGAGCACGGCGTGCTGCGACTCCTCCTTCCAGTGGAACAGGAACACGTCCTTCCACAGCGGGCAGAGGTCGGCGCTGGGCGCGATGCTGGCGCGGTAGTGCGCCTGGGTGAACAGCTCGATGTCCAGCGTCAGCGCCATCACCGCCCAGTCGCCCTGCGCCAGCACCGCGCGCGCGACGGCGTTCGGGTCGGCGGTCAGCTCGTAGCCGGAGGGCATGACCTCGGCCATCATCTGCTCGAGGCGGCGGAACAGCTCCTGGTGCTTGAGCTCCTCGTCGGTCATGCGCACCAGCGCCTCCAGCGCCACCTGGTCGTCGAAGGCCTGGGCGCGGCCCAGCTCCATGGTCTTGGCGGCGATGAAACGCTCGGCCAGGCCGAAGATGTAGGCGTAGGTGCGGCCCTGCACCTGGCTCAGCAGGCGGCGTTCGTCGCCGGACAGGAACGGCAGTTCGTCGACCAGCGACAGGCCGGCCGGCATGAAGGGCCGGCTCATGTCGAAGTGGCGTCCGCGGATCAGGTCGGCGTCGATGTCCCAGCGCACGCGCTTGGAGATCTCGATCACCTTGGCGTGGCGCGGATTGGCGGCGGGAACGGAGTGCATTGACGGATTCCTTGCATCGAAGGCGCCGGCGGCCCCATGCCACCCAGCGTGGGTCGGACTGTGGATGCGCCGCGTAACCGCTTCGCTGCGCGCCGTGGCCGTGCGCGGGCGCGCATGTAGCCCTCTTGTTGTGGCGTGTATCCGGCAGCGCACACCGCGCGCACAATGCGCGCCATGAGTCCGAGCGCAAACCTGCTGGTCGTCGACGACGATGCCTCGGTGCGCCAGATGCTCACGGAGTACCTGGGCGGCCACGGCTACGCGGTGCGCTGCGCCGGTGACGGCGCGGCGATGCGCGCCGAGCTCGAGCGCGAGCTGCCCGACCTGGTGCTGCTGGACCTGCGCCTGCCCGGCGAGGACGGGCTGTCGCTGGCGCGCTTCCTGCGAGAGCGCTACGACCTCGGCATCGTGATGGTGACCGGCGCGTCCGAGATGGTGGACCGGGTGATCGGCCTGGAGATGGGCGCGGACGACTACGTCGCCAAGCCCTTCGACCCGCGCGAGCTGCTGGCGCGCGTCAAGAGCGTGCTGCGGCGCATGCAGGCGCGTGCGCCGGAGGCGGCCGAGGCGGCCGCGCCGACGCCGGCCTTCGCGCGGCAGCGCTTCGGCCGCTGCGAGATCGAGCTCGAGTCGCGCCGGCTGTTCGACCTGGCCGCCGGCGGTGCCGAGGTGCCGATGACGGCGATGGAGTACGACCTGATCCGCGTCTTCCTCGCCAACCCGAACCGCGTGCTCTCGCGCGACCAGCTGCTGCTGCAGACGCGCAACCGAGAGTGGGAGCCCTTCGACCGCTCGATCGACATCCGCATCGGCCGGCTGCGCCGCAAGATCGAGCCCGAGCCCGGCGCCGAGCCGCGCTGCATCCGCACGGTGCGCAACGGCGGCTACATGTACGTGCCGGGCTGAGGGCGGCCGAGCGGCCTCACGCCGTTTCAGGCCGTCTCACGGCGTGTCAGGCGCCGGCCCGCACGCGCGACAGCACCGACGTCGCCGCGTGGCTGGCCCAGGTGGCGCCCACGTCCACCGCCGCCAGCGCGCTCATGTTGACGAGCCGGCGCACGGTCGCGTTCGGGTTCAGCACATGCGCCGGCCGCGCCAGCCCGAGCAGGATCGGCCCGACCGTGATGCCGTTGCCGGCCACCGCCTTGAGCACGTTGAAGGTGATGTTGGCGGCATCCAGCGTCGGCATCACCAGCAGGTTGGCCTCGCGGCTCAGCGCGGCGCCGGGAAAGGCCCGCTCCAGCGTCTCGCGCGAGAGCGCGGCGTCGCCGTGCATCTCGCCCTCGACCTCGAAGGCCGGCTTCAGCGCGCGGATCAGCTCGAGCGCCTGGCGCATCTTGCGCGCGGCCGGCGTGTCCTCGCTGCCGAAGCTGGAGTGCGACAGCAGCGCCACGTGCGGCACGATGCCGAAGCGGCGCACCGCGTCGGCGGCCAGCACGGTGATCTCGGTGAGCTGCTCGGGGCTGGGATCGGCGTTGACGTAGGTGTCGCAGACGAACAGCGTGCGCTCCGGCAGGATCAGCAGGTTCATCGCCGCGACCGTTTCCACGCCCTCGCGGCGGCCGATCAGGTCGGTCAGCAGGCCGAGATGGTCGCGAAAGCCGCCGTGCACGCCGCAGATCAGCGCATCGGCCTCGCCACGGCGCAGCAGCATGCCGGCCAGCGCGGTCGCGTTGTGGCGCACCGCATGGTCGGCGCCCGCCGGGGTGGCCCCCTTGCGGCGCAGCGCGCGGTAGAACTCGCCGGCGATCGCCCCGAGCTCCGGCACGCGGTCGGGATCGACCAGCGTCACGTCCTGCCCCGGCCGCAGGCGCAGGCCGTACTCCTGCACGCGCCGCTCGATCACCTCGGTGCGGCCGATGAGCACAGGCCGCGCGATCCCCTCGTCCACGACCACCTGCGCCGCACGCAGCACGCGCTCGTCCTCGCCCTCCGCGTAGACGACGCGCCGCGGCGCGGCCTTCGCGGCGCCGAACACCGGCTCCATCACCGAGCCCGAGTGGTAGACGAAGCGGTCGAGCGAGGCCCGGTAGGCGCCGAGGTCGGCCAGCGGCCGGGTCGCCACGCCGGAGGCCATCGCGGCCCGCGCGACCTCCGGCGCCACCGCCGCGATCAGCCGCGGGTCGAACGGCTTGGGGATCAGGTAGTCGCGGCCGAAGCGCAGGCTGCGCGCCCCGTAGGCACGCGCGACGGCCTCGGGCACCTCGCCGTGCGCCAGCGCCGCCAGCGCGCGCACCGCGGCGAGCTTCATCGCCTCGTTGATCTCGGTGGCGCCCACGTCCAGCGCGCCGCGGAAGATGAACGGGAAACACAGCACGTTGTTGATCTGGTTCGGATAGTCCGAGCGCCCGGTGCCGATAACCGCGTCGGGCCGCACCTTCAGCGCCTCCTCCGGCATCACCTCCGGCACCGGATTGGCCATGGCGAAGATCAGCGGGTCGCGCGCCATCGCGCCGATCCACTCCGGCTGCAGCACGCCGGCGGCCGACAGGCCCAGGAACACATCCGCGCCGGACAGCAGCTCGGCCAGCGAGCGCGCGGCGGTGGACTGCGCATAGCGCGCCTTGTGTTCGTCCATGCCCTCCTGGCGGCCCGCGTGGACGACGCCCTTGCCGTCGAGCACCCAGATGTTGGCGCGCGGCAGCCCGAGGCTGACGATCAGGTCCAGGCAGGCGAGCGCAGCGGCGCCGGCACCCGAGCACACCAGCTTGACCTCGGCGATCGCCTTGCCGACCAGCTGCAGCCCGTTCAGGATGGCCGCCGCCGCCACGATCGCGGTGCCGTGCTGGTCGTCGTGGAACACCGGGATCTTCATGCGCTCGCGCAGCTTGCGCTCGATGTAGAAGCACTCCGGCGACTTGATGTCCTCGAGGTTGATGCCGCCGAAGGTCGGCTCGAGGCGGGCGATGGTCTCGACCAGCGCGTCCGGGTCCGTCTCGGCCAGTTCGAGGTCGAACACGTCGATGCCGGCGAACCTGCGGAACAGGCAGCCCTTGCCTTCCATCACCGGCTTGCCGGCCAGCGGGCCGATGTTGCCGAGGCCGAGCACCGCGGTGCCGTTGGTCACCACGGCGACCAGGTTGGCGCGTGCCGTCAGTTCGGCCGCCTGCGACGGGTCGCGCGCGATCTCGAGGCAGGCCTCGGCCACCCCGGGCGAGTAGGCCAGCGACAGGTCGCGCTGGGTCGCCATCGGCTTGGTCGGCACCACGGTGATCTTGCCCGGCCGCGGCAGGCGGTGATAGGCCAGCGCGTCGTCGCGCAGCGTCTGCGAGTCGTTCATCGGAGGTCTCCGGTCGGGGTGTTCAGGCGGCCAGCGCGGCGGCCTGCGGGCGGGCCGCGAGGAAACGCCGCAGGCTGCCCAGCAGGGCGGAGGGGCAATCGGCATGCACCCAGTGGCCGGCGGCGTCGATCACCTCGAGCCGCGCGTTCGGGAACATCGGCCGGTAGGCCGCCGCGCCGAGCGGCACGACCCGGTCGGAGCGGCCGCCGGCGATCGCCAGCAGCGGCAGCGCCGTGCCCAGGTGGCGCAGGTGGCGCGGAAAGTCGCACAGCTCGTGCAGAGACACCGCGACCGCCGCGAGGTTGGTGCGCCAGTCGAACTGTGCATAGCCGGCGGGGCTGCGCGGAATCATCCAGTGGCCGAGCCCCGCGAGCACCGCGGCGGCGCCCGCGTCCGGCGCGCCGAGCAGCGCACCCATCGCGCGCTGCAGGTCGTTCGCCCAGCGGTTGGCGTAGGTCACCGGCGCGATGTCGATCACGGCGAGCCGGCCGACCGACCAGGGGGCCGTCAGCGCCAGCGCCATCGCCACGTTGCCGCCCATGCTGTGCCCGATCACCGCCGGTCGATCGAGCCCCTCGCGCTCGATCAGGTGCAGCACGTCGTCGGCCATCGCGAGGTAGGACATGTCGGCGCTGCGCGGCGACGCGCCGTGATTGCGCAGATCGACGGCGTAGACCCGGTGCGTCTGCGCCAGGGCGGCGGCCACGTGGCCCCAGTGGGCCGCGGAGGCGAACAGCCCGTGCAGCAGCAGGACGGGCGGCCCGCCGCCCCCGGTGGTTTCGAAGGCCAGCGCGAGCGGGGCGTGCGGCATGTCGGCGGCGGGCTGGGGCTGCGCGTCAGGCGACGAAGCGGCAGGCCGAGGCGGCGGCGCGCGTGTCC
The DNA here is from genome assembly GCF_004011805.1 of Piscinibacter defluvii. Taxonomy (GTDB): domain Bacteria; phylum Pseudomonadota; class Gammaproteobacteria; order Burkholderiales; family Burkholderiaceae_C; genus Piscinibacter; species Piscinibacter defluvii. The sequence goes on along the minus strand of NZ_RCHJ01000005.1, from coordinate 287,892 downwards.
ATGTTGCGGCCGCGGTTCAGGTGGTCGTCGGCCTCGGCCGCGCAGCCGAGCATGCGGGCGTACAGGAACACCGTGAACGCGGCCGTCTCCAGCGACGCGGCATCGCAGCGCCCCGCGCGGTAGTCCGGCCAGACCAGCTTGAGCAGCAGCGTGGCGATCACCGCGTCGACGTTGACGCAGTACACGTTGCGCGAGACACCCGCCTCGAACAGCTGACGCACCAGCGCGTGGTAGTAGTCGAGGAACACGTTGTGCTCGCCGCGCCGCTGCATCAGCTCGCGCACGAACACCTCGCGCGGGTCGAGGTTGACCGGCCTGTCCTTGAACACCGGGTGGTTGACGCAGGGGATCTTCTGCAGGTCCAGGCTGCCCTGGTTCTTCTTCTCGCTCTTGTAGCGTGCGTACTCGGCAACGTAGCGCGCCGCGAGCGCCTGCAGGTCGATGCCGTGGTCGGCGCGGCCGGGATCGTTCAGGTCGACGCCGCGGAACTGCTCGAGCAGGAAGGCCACGCCCTCGAAGCCGTTGCCGCCGTGCGCGTAGCCGCAGTGGCTCAGGAAACCGAGCAGCGCCTTGTTCAGCTGCACGCGCTGCGGCTGCTCCGGGCCGTCGGACGAGACCGCGCCCTTGGCGCCCTGGGCGGTGATCGTGCCCGGGCCGTTGGACAGCAGCAGGCCGATCAGCGTCTGGAACGCGAAGCGCTGGTTCTCGTCCGGCACGCGGTCGAGCAGCGCGGCGTAGGCGAGCTCGGTCAGCGACAGGCGGCCGAGCACGTCCTCCTCGGCCAGGCCGGCGAAGCGCGTCGGCGCGTGGCGCGCGGCGTCGACCGAGGCGCCGATCAGCGTGCCGAACAGCCGGCACCAGGCCGGCAGGCACTCGGCCGAGAGCCGCGAGATGCGCTTGCGCTGCAGCGGCCCCCAGGCGAGCGTGGCACAGACCGCGGCGAGCACGCCGTCGGCACTCGGGTGGCCGCCCAGCGCCTCGAGGTAACGCAGGAACACCGACCTGGCGCCGCGTGCGCGCAGCCCGGCGAGCATCGCCTCGGCGCGCGGATCCGGGCGCGGGCCGAGCAGCAGCCCGTGGTCGCTCGCCGCATCGAGCAGCGCGCCGAGCGCGAAGCCTTCGTCCAGCGCGTTGCGCAGCCCGGCGGCCGAGAAGCGGTCGAGCAGCGCCGCAATCGCCGCGCGCGCCGGCTCGAGCCGGCGCGGCCCGAGCAGCGCCGCCGCGGCGGCGAGCACCGCATTGGGCGCATTGCCGGCCTCGCGTGCCGCCTGCGCCGCGGCCAGCGTGGGCTCGCCGTGCAGGTTGACGAACGCGCCGACCGCCACGCTGACGAGCTTGCGGTCGTTCTCGCCGCCCGGCTCCTTCAGCAGCACCAGGCCGACGTTGGCCTCGATCGGGTACTGCGCCGCGTCGAGCACGGTGACGCCGTTGACCCGCGTGACCTGCGTCTTCGCATCCATCTGCGAAACGCCCGAAGCATCCTTCAGCGCCTCGCGCGCGAAGGTCGCGCCGAGCTGCGACTCGAGCGCCTTGACCTGCCGGTCGTAGGGCGCGACGGCCGCCACCACCGGCAGGTCCAGCGCATCCGGCAGCACGAGGCCGGCATTCGAGCCGAACCAGGGCTTGAGCTCCATCGAGCCTTCGGGCGCGAAGTCGGGCCGGATGCCGCGCAAGGCCATCACCGCGCTCAGCGCGGCGGGAATGTGGGCGATGTTGGTCACCACCGCGCCCTTGGCCGAGCACACCGGGCGCTCCGGCGTGAACAGGGCATCGACGCCGAACTTCTCCATGAACCAGCGTTCCTTGCTGGCGGCGTCGTCGCCGCCGCCGGCCATCGCGCCGGCGTGGCCCACCGCGCGGGTCAGCCGCGCCTTCCAGCGGCCCACCACGCAGGCCACCACCGGCTTGGTGTACTCGGCGTCGAGCTCGTAGTAGCCGCCGGGCTCGCAGTACAGCACCGCGGCCTTGGAGCGCTCGTCGTTGGCCAGCGCGAAGGCGAACTCGGGCGCGGCGTAGTGGATGTACACGTCCTTGCCGCTGGACACCAGCGTCGTCGTGCCCCAGCCGGCCATGCGCAGGTACTGCGCGATCGTGGTCGTGAAGCCGCCGGAGTTGGAGAGGATCGCGATCGAGCCCTTCTTCAAGGTGTCGCCCGGGCTGTCGCCGCCGAGCGCGCCGCCGATGCGCACCTGGTTCCACGAATCGGCCACCCCCAGGCTGTTGCCGCCGAAGATGTCGATGCCGCGCTGCTGCGCCAGCGCGCGGATCTCGCGCGCGTCGTGCACGCTCATCTTCTCGGTCGGGATGAAGATCTTCTCCAGGTCCGGGTTGACGCGCACCAGCTCGACCACGCCGTCGTCCGCCGCCGAGGGCGGCAGGTAGACCACGCCGCAGTTGAAGCGGTGCCCGGCCTCCAGGCCCTCGCGCACGTTGTTGTAGACCGGGATCGCCCCGGCCGGCGTCTCGAGCACCTGGCCGCGCCGCCCGGGCGAGGTGCCGAACACGACGTTGCCGCCGCTCCAGGCATGGCCCACCGGCGTGACCTCGCTCGATTCGCCGCCCAGGATGTTGAGCACGCAGACGCGGTCCGCGCGGGTGGCGATGTCCGCCAGCGAGCGAATGCCCACGTGGTACTTGAAGTTGCCGACGCTGGGTTTCATGGTGTGTGCTCCTTCAGGCCGCCAGGCCCAGACCCAGGCCCATGCGTTGCGCGAGCTGCGCGCGCCCGCCGTCCTTCATCCAGCCGTCGACGCGGCGCGCGTAGTCGACCACCTCGCTCATCGCCGAGTCGAAGCCGAAGAAGCGGTAGGGCAGCCCGAGCGCCTCGCAGGTGTCGCGCAGCACGGCCATGCCGCGCACCAGGTTCGGCCCGCCGCGGCCGACGACGACGTACAGCGGCTGCGCGCCGTGTTTGCCGAAGTGCTCGCGCAGCGCGTCGGCCATCGCGCGGAAGGTCTCGAAGATGTCGGTGTTGTTGCTCTTGCCGCCGATGATGAACAGCACGTTGCTCTGCTTGAGCCAGTGCCTGAAGCAGATCGCCGCCACCGACTTCATCTTCTCGTAGGGCGGGTTGCCGCCGAAGTCGGAGCTGATGATCGCGTCGTCGCCGAGCATCTCGGTGACCAGCGAGTTGGCGCCGCCGCCGAAGGTGGGCGCGAGGATCGTGCCCTTCGGGTTGATGACGTAGACGTCGCTCTGGCCCTGGTAGGTGCGCAGCTGGTTGATCTCCTGCTCGAAGTCCGACGAGTCGGCCGCGAACAGGTCGGCCGGCAGGGCGAGGCGCTGCCAGCGCGGGTCGTCGCGGTCGAAGCCGCACTTGAAGTCGCAGGCCACCGGGGTGAGCCGGCCGCGGCTGTCCGCGCGCAGCCGGATCGGGTTCAGCTCCAGCGTCGTCATGCCGTAGTCGTGGAACAGGTCCCACAGGTTCGGCAGGTGCTGCACCAGCGGCGAGATGATCTGCTTGGGCGCGTTCAGCTCCGAGAGCGCGTTGGCCACGACGAAGGCCTTCAGCCCGGTCAGCGGGTTGAAGGGCACCACCGCCACCTGGTCCTTGGCGAGCTCCTCGATGTCCATGCCGCCGTGGTGCGTCAGCGTCATGGTCGGCGCACGGTAGCGCGTGTTGTCGGTGAGCGAGAAGTAGACCTCGTGCTCGGCCGGCACGCCGGCCTCGAAGGTAACGCCGTTGCTCTTCGCGTGCTGGTTGCCGTGGCGGTGCTCGCAGAAGTAGAGGCGCTCGCGCTCGGCCAGCGCGGTCTGCAGGTCCTTCGCGCGGCCGATCAGGCCGGCCTTGCCCTTCTTGCCGACGCCGCCCTTGAAGACCGGCTTGATGAACACCTGGCCGTGGCGCGCCAGCAGCGCCTTGATCTCCGAGTCGCTCGCATCGGGGCCGAGGATCTCGGGGGTCGGGAAGCCTGCGAGCTGGAGCAGGCGTTGTCCGTGCAGCATGCCGGTGATGTTCATGGCCGCGTCTCCAAGTGCAGTGGGGTGCGCCGCGATGCTAGGAAGGCGCGCCGCGCACCGGCTTTCGGCCGCCTTTCATCGCGCCCTATCGCAAACCCGATGCGGGGAACTCCGGATCACACCGGGGCACCGATGAAAGCCGTTCGAAAGCTCCGCGCCGGGGGGCGCCGCATGATCGGCGACCGAACCGGACCCCAAGACAGAGGAGACAGACATGCGTCGCGACGCCTTCCTGAAGTCCTTCCTCGCGCTGGCCGCCGCCGGCACCCTGCCCAGCGTGGCGCGCGCCAGTGCCGCCCTGAAGATGATGATTCCCGCCAACCCCGGCGGCGGCTGGGACACCACCGGCCGCGCGCTCGGCAAGGCGCTGCAGGACGCCGGTGTCGCCGCCTCGGTGAGCTTCGACAACAAGGGCGGCGCGGCCGGTGCGCTCGGCCTGTCGCAGTTCCTCAACGCGAGCAAGGGCGACCCGAACGCGCTGATGGTGATGGGCGCGGTGATGATCGGCGGGCTGATCGGCTCGAAGTCGCCGCTCAGCCTCGCCCAGGCCACGCCGCTGGCGCGGCTGATCTCCGAGTACAACGTCTTCGTGCTGCCCGCGGCCTCGCCGTGGAAGACCATGCAGGACGTGGTCGAGCAGCTGAAGAAGGACCCCGGCAGCGTCAAGTGGGGCGGCGGCTCGCGCGGCTCGACCGAGCACATCGCCGCGGCGATGATCGCGCAGGCCGCCGGCGTCGACCCGGCGAAGATCAACTACGTCGCCTTCCGCGGCGGCGGCGAGGCGGTGGCCGCGATCCTGGGCGGCAACGTCAGCGTGGGCGGCAGCGGCTTCAGCGAGTTCCAGCAGTACATCGAGGCCGGCAAGATGCGTGCGGTCGGCATCACCGCGCCGGAGCGCATCAAGGGCATCGACGTGCCCACGCTCAAGGAGCTGGGCATCCCGGTGGAGATCGGCAACTGGCGCGGCGTGTACGGCGCGCCGGGCATCACGGCCGAGCAGCGCAAGGCGCTGGTCGAGATGATCACCAAGGCCACGCAGCACAAGAGCTGGCTCGAGGCGCTCGAGAAGAACGGCTGGACGCCCGCGCTGCTGACCGGCGACGCCTTCGCGCAGTTCGTCGAGCGCGACACGGCCCAACTGCGCGAGACGATGACCCGCGCCGGCATGATCGGCTCCTGAGCCATGGAAGCGCCCGTTGCCGTACCGGCCGCGCGCCGGCTGCACCAGAGCGTCATCGGCCTGGGCGCGATCGCGCTCGGCCTGGCCTACGCGTGGGGCGCGATCGACATCGCGTCGGAAGCCGGCTACGGCGGCGTCGGGCCGAACTTCCTGCCCTGGCTCGTCGCGCTGCTGCTGGTGGTCTGCGGCGGCCTGCTGCTGTGGCAGGCGCGGCACGGCGGCTTCGAGAACGACGAGGCACCGCCCGGCGCGGCCAGGGGCGACTGGGACGCGCTGGCATGGATCAGCGCCGGCGTGCTGCTGAACGCCGCCGCGATCGAGCGGGTCGGCTTCGTGATCGGCTGCGCGCTGTGCTTCGTCTTCGCGGTGCGCGGGCTGCGCCGCGCGGAAGGCAAGCCCGCCGGCGGCCTGCGCGGCACCGCGCTCGACTTCGCGACCGGCTTCCTGATCGCCGCGCCGGCCTACTGGCTGTTCACCAAGCTGCTGGCCATCAACCTGCCCGGCCTCACCGGCACCGGCTGGCTGTGATGGGACCACCCCCGGAGCACCTGCGGCGCTCCCCCTCGAGGGGGCAACGCCAGCGGACCGGCGGAGCCGGATCCGCGGCGTTCGCTTGGTACGCCGGTTTGCGCCCGCGAGCGTCGTGTCGAGCGACACGGAGGAGTTGACATGGACCTGCTGCAACAGCTGCTGCATGGCTTCGCGACGGCCGCCTCGCCGGTCAACCTGCTGTGGGCCTTCGTCGGCTGCGCGCTGGGCACGGCGATCGGCGTGCTGCCCGGGCTCGGGCCCGCGGTCACGGTGGCCATGCTGCTGCCGATCACCGCGCAGGTCGAGCCCACCGCGTCGATGATCTTCTTCGCCGGCATCTACTACGGCGCGATGTACGGCGGCTCGACCACCTCGATCCTGCTCAACACGCCGGGCGAGACCGGCTCGATGGTCACCGCGCTCGAGGGCTTCAAGATGGCCAAGAGCGGCCGCGCCGGCGCCGCGCTGGCGACCTCGGCGATCGGCTCCTTCGTGGCCGGCACGATCGCCACCGTGCTGGTCACGCTGTTCGCGCCGCTCGTGGCGCACTACGCGGTGCAGCTCGGCCCGCCCGAGTACTTCATGCTGATGGTGCTGGCCTTCACCACCGTCACCGCCGTGCTCGGCCGCAGCGTGCTGCGCGGCGTCACCGCGCTGGTGGTCGGCCTGGCGGCCGGGCTGGTCGGGCTGGACCAGATCAGCGGCCAGGTGCGCTACACCGGCGGCGTGCCCGAGTTCCTCGACGGACTCGAGGTGGTGCTGGTCGCCGTCGGCCTGTTCGCCGTCGGCGAGGCGCTCTACACCGCGCTGTACGAGGGCCGCACGCAGTCCTCGCTGAACGCGATGAGCCGGGTGCACATGACGCGCAGCGAATGGCGCCGCTCCTGGCCGGCCTGGCTGCGCGGCACCTTCCTCGGCTTCCCGTTCGGCGCCGTGCCGGCCGGCGGCAGCGAGATCCCGACCTTCCTCAGCTACGCCACCGAGAAGAAGCTCAGCCCGCACAAGGCGGAGTTCGGCACCAGCGGCGCGATCGAGGGCGTGGCCGGCCCCGAGGCGGCCAACAACTCGGCGATCACCGCGACGCTGGTGCCGATGCTGACGCTGGGCATCCCGACCTCGACCACCGCGGCCATCATCCTGAGCGCCTTCCAGAACTACGGCATCAACCCCGGCCCGCAGCTGTTCGACACCAATGCCGGGCTGGTGTGGGCCCTGATCGCCTCGCTGTACATCGGCAACGTGATGCTGCTGGTGCTGAACCTGCCGCTGGTGGGCCTGTGGGTCAAGCTGCTGAAGATCCCGCGCGCGCCGCTGTACGCCGGCATCCTGATCTTCGCGACGGTCGGCGTGTACGGCATGCGGCAGAGTTCCTTCGACCTGTTCCTGATGTACGCGATCGGCCTGGTCGGCGTGCTGATGCGGCGCTTCGACTTCCCGGCCGCGCCGGTGATCGTCGGCATGATCCTCGGGCCGATGGCCGAGGCGCAGCTGCGCAACGCGATCTCGATCGGCGAGGGCAGCTGGACGGTCTTCCTGCAGCGCCCCGTCTCGGCGCTGCTGCTGGCGGTGGTGGTCGCGGTGCTGGTCGTGCCGCGGGTGATGGCCTGGCGGCGGCGTGCCGCCGATGCGGCAACAGCGGGAGCGGCATGATGGACTGGAGCAGCCCGGACTTCTGGATCTCGGTCGGCCAGATCATCCTGATCGACATCCTGCTCGGCGGCGACAACGCCGTCGTCATCGCGCTGGCGTGCCGCAAGCTGCCGCCCGAGCAGCGTGCCAAGGGCGTGATGTGGGGCGTGGTCGGCGCGGTCGGCGCGCGCGTGGTGCTGATCTTCTTCGCGCTGCAGCTGCTCGCGCTGCCGTACCTGAAGGCGGTCGGCGCGCTGCTGCTGCTGTGGATCGGCATCAAGCTGATGCTGCCCGAGGACGAGGAGGGCCACGGCAAGCTCGAGGGCGGCAGCACGCTGTGGAGCGCGGTGCGCACGGTGATCGTCGCCGACGCGGTGATGAGCCTGGACAACGTGATCGCGGTGGCCGCCGCGGCCGACGGCCACCTCGGGCTGGTGGTGTTCGGCATCCTGGTCAGCGTGCCCATCATCGTGTGGGGCAGCAAGTTCGTGCTGTTGCTGATCGACCGCTTCCCGCTGGTCGTGGTGTTCGGCGCCGCGCTGCTGGGCTGGATCGCCGGCGGCATGCTGGTGGGCGACGTGGCCTGGAAGTCCTGGCTCGAGGCCCAGCCGGGCTGGCTCGAGCGGGCCGCGTCGGCCGCCGGGGCGGCGTTCGTCGTCGTGCTCGGCAAGCTGCTGGTGTGGCGCCGGCGCCGGGCCCTGCCGCCGGCGCCGGCCGGTGCGGCGGCGCTGCCGGCCCGGATCGGGCGCATCCTGGTCGCCAGCGACGGCTCGCCCGGTGCAGCGCAGGCGCTGCGCCAGGCGCTCGCGCTGCGCGGCCAGCTGCGCGACGGCGCGCAGGCCGAGCTGCACCTGGCCAACGTGCAGCGGCCGGTGTCGGGCAACGTGGCGAGCTTCGTGGCCGCCGGCTCGATCGAGGACTACCACCGCGAGCGCGCCGACCAGGCACTCGACGACGCGCGCCGCACGCTCGCCGAGGCCGGCGTGGCGTTCCAGGAGCATCGCCGCGTCGGCGAGCCGGGCGAGACGATCGCCGCGCTGGCCGCCGAGCTGGGCTGCGACCTGATCGTGATGGGCTCGCGCGGCCTGGGCACCCACACCGGCGCGCTGCTCGGCTCGGTGGCGGCGGGCACGCTCGAGCACGCCGGCGTGCCGGTGCTCGTGGTGCGCGCCTGAGCCAGGGCCTGAACAGGCCCTAGCCGGTGCCGGCGTAACGATGCTTCCAGCGCGCGATGAAGGCGCCGCGCTTGCTGCGGTCCAGGTGGACGAGCAGGCCCGGGCCGATGCCGATCGGCCGCGCCGCCTCGCCGAGCCGGGGCGCCGCACCGGCGCCCGGCAGCACCGGCGTCAGGCCGCAGTCGCTGGCCAGCACCTGCTGGCCGCGCGGCGAGATCAGGTGGTCCAGCCAGGCGCGCGCTGCGCCGGGATGCGGCGCGCTGCGCGCCACGAAGGCGACCCGCGCGGCCAGCAGCGTGTAGTCGCGCGGATAGACGATGGCCAGCTCCGGCCGGGCGCGCGCCGCCGCCTCGACATAGGAGCCCAGCACGTTGTAGGCGAGCAGCGTGCGGCCGGCCGCGATGTCCTCCAGCATGCTGCCCGTGTCGGCCTGCAGGACCGCGCGGCAGGCGCCGAGCGCACGCACCAGGGTCCAGTACTGCGGCGTGGCCAGGCTGTCCTGCGCGGCGAGCAGGTAGCCGAGGCCGGAGCGCTCGACGTCGTAGCTTGCGACGCGCTGGTCGAAGCGCTGCCGCTCGGCCTGCAGCAGCGCGGCCAGCGCGGCATGGGTGCGCGGCAGCTCGGGCTCGGCCCAGAGCCCGCGGTGGTAGGCGATGCCCACCGGCTCGGAGGTGGTGGCGTAGGCCTCGTGTTTCCAGACGGCCCAGCGCGGCAGCGCCGCGGCATGCCGGCTGAGGTGGCGTGCCGCATGGCCGTCGTTGACCAGCTTGACCTGCAGGTCCATCGCGGAACTCCACACCACGTCGGCCTCGCGCCCCTCCTCGGCCGCGAAGCGTTCCGCCAGCTCGACGCTGCCGAGCTGCCGGTAGTCGACGCGCAGGCCCGGGTGGCGGCGCTCGAAGTCCTCGATCAGCGGATCGGCCATCAGCCGGTCGGTCGTCGACCAGACGTTCACGTCCTGGGCCGCGACGCTGCGCCGTGCCGGCAGGCCCAGCGCCGCTGCGGCAAGCAGTCCGCCGACAATCACGCTGCGGCGGCCGGGCCGGCGCGGGTTGGCCTGCTTGCGCTCCATCGTGCGGACGATTATCACGAGCGCTGGATGGCGCCGGCCCTGGGGTCGGCCCCCTTGTCACGATGCGAATCCTGCTGATCGAAGACCAGGCTGCCCTGGTGCAGACGCTGACCCGCTCGCTCGCCGCGCTGGGCATCACGGTCGAGTCGTGCGGCGACGGGCAGCTCGCCGACGAGACCCTGCAGCGCCACGGCTACGATGTCGTCGTGCTCGACCTCGGCCTGCCGCGCCTGCACGGCCTCGAACTGCTGCGCCGCCTGCGCGCGCGCGGCGATGCCGTGCCGGTGCTGATCCTCACCGCCAGCGGCGACACGCACGACCGCGTGCAGGGCCTGAACGCCGGTGCCGACGACTACCTGCCCAAGCCCTTCGACCTCAGCGAGCTGGAGGCGCGCCTGCGCGCGCTGTACCGGCGCCGGCTCGGCGCGGCCGGCTCGGTGCTGCGCGTGGGCACGCTCGCGCTGGACACGGTGTCGCGCCGCTTCGCGCTCGGGGACCGCCACCTCGACCTGCCGCCGCGCGAGCACGACCTGCTCGAGGCGCTGATGATCCAGGCCGGCCGGCCGGTCAGCAAGCTGGCGCTGTCGCAGCGCCTGTGCAGCGCCGACGAGGTGCTCAGCCACGATGCACTCGAGGTCTACGTGTACCGGGTACGGCGCCGCATCGAGGGCAGCGGCGCGGCGATCCACACCCTGCGCGGGCTGGGCTACGTGCTCGAGGCGGCCGGTGATCCGCCTGCGTAGCCTGCTGCTGCGCTGGTTGCTCGTTCCCTCGCTGCTGCTGTGGGCCGGCGGCTTCGCGCTCGGCTACTGGCGCAGCCTCGCGCAGGCGCACGAGGCCTTCGACCGCACGCTGCTCGGCTCGGCGCTGGTGCTCGGCGAGCACCTGCTGGTCGCCGGTGGCGAGGTGGTCGCCGACCTGCCGCACGCCGCCCTCGAGATGCTGCGCACCGATTCGCAGGACCGCGTGTTCTACCGCGTCTCCAGCCTGGACAGCGGCGCCGTCGTGACCGGCTACGAGGACCTGCCGCCACCGCCCAGGCCGTGGTCGGCCGAGCCGGTGTTCTACGACGCGCGCTACAAGGATCAGGCGGTGCGCATCGTCGCGCTGCGCCACACGCTGCTGGACGGCTCGGACCGGCGCCAGCTGCTCGTGCAGGTGGCCGAGACGCTGGATGCGCGCCACCAGCTGACGCGCCGCCTGATGCTGCAGTCCGCCGGGGTGCAGCTGCTGCTGATCGGCGCGGCCGCCGGGCTGATCGTGCTCGGCGTGCGCCGCGGGCTGATGCCGCTGCGGCGGCTGCGCGACGAGGTGCGCGCGCGCGACCCCGACGACCTGCGGCCGATCGCCAGCGCCGAGGTGCCGCGCGAGGTGGCGCCGCTGATCGAGGCGATCAACGTGCACACGACACGGCAGCGCGAGCTGAGCGAGGCGCAGCTGCGCTTCGTGGCCAACGCCTCGCACCAGCTGAAGACGCCGCTGACCCTGCTGCGCGCGCTCGGCGCCCAGGCACGCATGCAGGCCGAAGCCGGCAGCGTGCGCGAGGTGCTCGACCGCATCGACGAGACGACCGACGCCACCGCGCGCATCGTCGGCCAGCTGCTCGCGCTGGCGCGGGCCGAGCCCGGCCACACGCTGCACCCCCAGGTGGTGGACCTGCGCACGCTGGCGCAGGAAGCCACCTTCGAGCTGCTGGCGCTGGCGCGCGGCAAGTCGATCGACCTCGGCTTCGAGGGCGATCGGCCGGTGCCGGTGCGGGGCGACCCGGTGCTGCTGCACGAACTGGTGACCAACCTGGTCCACAACGCGGTCACCTACGTGCCACCCGGCGGACGGGTCACCGTCGAGGTCGACATGCCGGCGGGCCGCCCCCGACTGCGAGTGATCGACAACGGACCGGGCATCCCCCCGGCCGAGCGCGAACGTGTCTTCGAGCGCTTCTACCGGCTCGCCGATGCCGGGACACCGGGCAGTGGCCTGGGCCTCGCGATCGTGCGCGAGATCTGCGCCCGACACGGCGCCGCGATCACGCTGAACGATCCGCCGGGGGGGCGCGGCGGCCTGGCGATCGAGGTGTCGTGGCAGGGCGGGGCCTGAGGCGCGGCCGGCGCCGGGCCGCGCAGCATGCGCGCGGTGCGCAACGGCGGCTGCACGGACGTGCCGGGCCGGGCCGCCGCGGGCCGTGCCTCAACGGCGCGGCGCGAGCGCGCGCAGCCAGGCCACGATGTGCTGCGCGGCCTCGGGGGCGTAGGTGCCGCCCTCCTCGTCGAACGCGGCCTTCGCGTTCGCGAAGCGCTCGAAGTGGTGGTTCATGCCCGGCACGACGACGAGCCGGGCGGTGCCCGGCCGGCGCCGGTTGACGAGTTCGACGATGCGCTGCTGGTCCTCGAGCGCCATGAACCAGTCGTGCTCGCCGTGCACGACCAGCGTCGGCACCGTCACCCGCGCCCAGTCCGCCTCCACGTCGAGAGCCTGGATCTGCCGGTAGTAGGCCAGCGGCCGGCCGAACACGTGGCGCTCGCCCTCGCGCCAGTGCGGCCGCAGCGCCGGCTGCGCCGCCAGCACCTCGCCGGGCGTGCGGCCGTCGAACAGCACGCGCGCGTAGACCGTCGCCAGAGCGCGCATCGCCGCGGCGAGCGCGGCCGGTTCGCTGCCCTCGAGCGCCAGCCGGCGGCGGTCGAAGCCGAGCAGGTGCTCGAACAGCGTGCGGTTGAAGCCGCCGCTGGCGACGATGCCGGCCGGGCCGAACTCGGCGGCGAGCAGCGGCACGAAGCTCGCACCGAACGAGCCGCCGAACAGCACGATGCGCCCGGGATCGACAAACGGCGCCGCGCGCGCGGCGTGCAGCGCGGCGCGGAAGGCGGCCAGGTCGCGCTCGAGGTCGTTGTCGGCGCAGTCGGGGCCGAGGCTGTCGCCGGTGCCGGGCTTCTCGATGCGCAGCGTCGCCCAGCCCGACTCGCGCGCCACGTCGCGCAGCATCTGCTTCCAGCCGTCGCCGTCGGCGACGCCGGTCTCGACCGCGCTGCACGACAGCCACGGCACGAAGGCGACCAGCGGCAGCCGCCCGACGGCCCCGCTCGGCAAGGTCCACAGCAGCCGCGTGCGGTCGCCCAGCGCGCTGACGACCGAGTCGTAGCGCACCTCGACGCCGTCGATGCGCTCGAGCGGGATCGCCCCCGCGACGAGGTGCTGCGTGAAGCGGCGCCCGTCGCGCTCGAGCGTCAGCGTCGCCGCGTCGCCGGCACGGTAGCGGCGCCAGCGCCGGCTGAACGCCTCGGCATCGCCGGGCGGCTCGCCGTCGATCGCGACGACCAGGTCGCCGACGGCCAGCGCCGTGCCGGCCGCCGCGCCCTGCGGACGGACCCGTGCGATGCGGGCGCCGGCCCCGGGGCGTTCGGGCGGGGCGACCGCGATGCCCCAGTCGGCGCGGCGCACCAGGCCGCCCACCGGCTCCGGCGGCGCAGCGATGCCCTGGCCCGCGGCGGCCGCCAGTGCCAGTGCCGCGGCGGCATGCATGAACAGGTGTTTCATCTCGACTCCCGGCGTGGATCCCGGGGCGAGCCTGGCTCAGGTGCCGTGCTGCGGTCTTGCCGATTCCGCAACCGGGCCGGCCGATTCCGGAATCGTCGAGCCGGCGCGGCGGAACGCGCTCGGCGTCAGGCCGGTGCGGGCGCGGAACTCGCGGTTGAACGGGCCGAGCGACGCGAAGCCGGCGGCATGCGCGACCTCGAGCACCGCCTCGCCCGGCACGGCGCGCAGCCGCTCGCAGGCCCACGCGATGCGGTGCGCGTTGACGAACTGGTTGAAGTTGCGCTGGCCGAGGCCCTGGTTGATCGCGCGGCGCAGCTGGTACTCGTGCAGGCCCAGCCGTTCGGCGAAGGCCGCCACGCTGAGGCCGGGCTCGCGGAACCACTCGGGCTCGCGGAGAAGGTGCGCACGCAGCCGCTCGAGCGCCGGGTCCGGCGCCGCGGACGCTGTGGTGCCGGCGCGCCCGGCGACCAGCGGACCGGCGCGCAGCAGCCACGCGCAGGCGAGCAGCGCGCCGAGCACGATCAGCGCATCGTTGGCGAGCACGAGTGCCGCGGGCGTGGCGCCCTGCGCGGCCCACAGCACCGCGAGCTGTACCGCGGCGACCAGCACGAGGTAGCCCCCCGCCACCGCGACGAACACCGCCCGCAGGCGCCGACGCGGCTCGACCAGGTCGCTGCGGCGCTCGAGCAGGACGTGCAGCAGCGTCGCGCCGATGCCGGTGGCGATCGCCGCATGGTAGAGCGCCGCCGCCGCGTGCGCGGCCGCGCCCGCGCGCCCGGCCCAGACCTCGGGCCGGTAGACGTTCTCGTGCCACAAGCCGGCGCCGGCGGCGGCCGCGAGCAGCACGAGGTGCGCCACGCGCAGGCGCAACCCGTCGTCGAACAGGCCGCGTGCGAACAGCGCGAACAGCACCGGCTTGGCGACGCACAGCGCCGCCAGCGGCACGGCCAGCACCCCCAGCACACGTGCCACCGGTGCGGACGAGGTGAGCACGAACGCGGCCACCGCGAGCATGAACGCCGCCCCGACCGCGCCGAGGTGGTCGCCGCGCCGCTGCGTGGCGAGCAGCCAGGCGCAGGCGGCCAGCAGCGGCAGCGCGGCGCCGCGCAGCAGCAGGTCGATCGTCTGCAGGCTCGTCACGGGTCCTCCTCAGGCGCCCACGGCCCGCTGCGCGGCGCGCCGGTGCGCGTCGCTGCCGCAGGCGCGCGCCTCCTCGCGCGCGCTGTAGACGAGCTTGATCACATGGTCGTCGGCCGAGCGCCGCGCGCGCTCCTCGAGTTCGGTCCACGACAGCCCGGCATCGTGCGGCTCAGCCGCGCCCAGCGCCGCGCCGCTGGCCACCACGCCGGCCGCATAGGCGCGTGCGTAGGCCTGCAGCGCAGCCGCACGCGCGGCCTCGTCGGGCAGGTGCGGCAGCAGGATGCGCAGCGCGTGCGCGCTGGTGACGAGGTGCAGCACGGTGAAGTCACGCGTGGCCGCATAGGTGCGCGCGGCCAGCTCGGCCAGGCGCTGCAGCGTGCCGGCATCGATCACCAGGGCATTCGCATGGCGCTCGAAGCCGACCTGGCGCGCCGCGGTGCGCATGCGCTCGAAGATCAGGCCGCCCTCGATGCGCACGACGATCTCGGCGTTCAGCGCTTCCAGCCAGCGCGCCGGGTCGGCCTGCACCGGCACGGCGGCCGGCGGTGCCGGCAGCGGCAGGTGGCGCAGCGTCCAGTAGGCCAGGCCCGAGGCGAGCTCGCCGTCGTGGCCGGCATCGAGCGCGTAGGCCGTGCGGATCAGGCCGTGGAAGGCCGCCGCGCCGATGCCCTCCATCAGCACCGGCAGCACCTCGTGCAGCAGCGCGGCACGGCCGCGCGAGCGCAGCTGCGCGTCGAAGCCGGCCTGCAGGTCGGCGAAGGCACGCGCGGGGCCGAAGCGGCCGAGCGCGGCGCGCCAGTCGGTGTCGGGCGCCGCGGCCTGGGCGACGAGCGAGAGGCGGCGGGCGTAGTCGTCGAAGAAGACCCGCAGCCGCTCGCCGTCCGCGCCGAGGCGATGCAGCGCGACCAGCGCCATCGGCAGGTGGTTGCTCAGCGCGCCGGTGTACTCGGGCGCGTAGCGGCGCCCGGTGTCCAGCAGCTCACGCAGGACCGCTTCGCTCATCCCGTTCTCCTTGCGCGGCGCGCTCCTCCTCGCGCAGCCGCAGCACGCGGCGTTGCACCTTGCCGGTGGTGGTCATGGGCAGCGCGTCGATGAACTCGATCTCCTTCGGGTACTCGTAGGGTGCCAGCTTGCCGCGCACATGCTGCTGCAGCTGCGCGACGAGCTGCTCGCTCCTCGCCACGCCGGGGGCGAGCACCACGTAGGCCTTCACGACGGCGCCGCGCTCGCGGTCCGGCTTGGGCACCACCGCGGCGTTGGCCACCGCCGGGTGCTTGACCAGGCAGTTCTCCACCTCGCTCGGGCCGATGCGGTAGCCGGCCGCCTTGAACACGTCGTCGCTGCGGCCCTGGTACCAGAGCCAGCCTTCCGCGTCCATCACGGCGGTGTCGCCGGTGCGGCACCACGAGTCGGCCGGGTCGCCGGTGAACTTGGCGCGCGTGGCGTCCTCGTTCTTCCAGTAGCCGAGGAAGAACACCGGGTCGGGCTGTCCGTGGATGTCGCGCCGGTGCACCGCCACGTCGCCGGGCGTGCCGCGCGGGCATTCGTGGCCGTCGTCGTCGATCACCGCGACGCGGTGGCCCGGGTAGGCGCGGCCCATGCTGCCGGGGCGCGCCGGCCAGCCGGCATGCACCCGGCCGCGCGCGTCGCGGTACTCGCCGCAGTTGCCCACGACGTAGTTGATCTCGGTCTGGCCGAACATCTCGTTGACCGTCACGCCGAGCGCGTCGCGGCACCAGGCGAACACCGCGTCACCGACCGCCTCGCCCGCGCTCATGATGGCGCGCAGCGGCAGGCGGTAGCGCTCGCGCGGCGTCGGCACGGCCTTCATCATCGCCTTCAGCGCGGTCGGGAACAGGAAGGTGTTGGTGACACGGTGCCGCTCGATCAGCTCGAAGGCCCGCTCGGGCTGGAAGCGGCCCTGGTACGCCACGATCTCGCGGCCGAAGTACAGCGTGGGCAGCAGCGCGTCCATCAGCCCGCCGGTCCAGGCCCAGTCGGCCGGGCTCCAGAAGACGTCGCCGGGCTGCGGGAACCAGTTCTGGCTGCAGACGAAGCCGGTGAGGTTGCCGATCAGCGCGCGGTGCGGGATCAGCGCACCCTTGGGCGGGCCGGTGGTGCCGCTGGTGTAGATCAGCACGGCCGCGTCGTCGGCCTTGGTGCGCTCGGCCTCGAACGGCGCGCTCTCGGGCGCGAGCAGCGCGTCCCAGTCGTGGTCGCCCTGCCCGGCCGCCTCGCCCACCGCGATCACGTGGGCCAGGCCCGGGCAGTGCGGTCGGGCGGCGCACAGGTTGGCGATCGCGCTCTCGTCGACGATCGCCACCGCGGCCTCGGCGTGGTTCAGGCGGTACTCGAGCGCCTCCGGCCCGAACAGCATCGACAGCGGCATCGCCACCGCGCCGAGCTGCCAGACGGCGAGGTCGGCCACCGCGGTCTCGAAGCGCTGCGGCATCACCACGGCGACACGGTCGCCGCGCCGCACGCCGAGCCGACGCAGCGCATGCGCCAGGCGGTTCGCGGCGGCCTGCAGGTCGGCGTAGGTGAACAGCGCGCGGCGGCCGTCCTCGTGCTCCCAGCGGATCGCCACCGCCTGCGGCGTGTCGCGCGCCCAGCGGCCGCAGCAGGCCTGCGCGATGTTGAAGTCCGCCGGCACCTGCCAGCGGAACGTGCCGTGCAGCCGGTCGTGGCTCATGACGGCGCGAAGCGTCGCAGTGCCTCGCCGGTGACGCGGCAGATGCGCCAGTCCGGCATCACCGTGGCGCCCATCTTCTCGTAGAAGCGGATCGCGTTTTCGTTCCAGTCGAGCACGCTCCACTCGAAGCGGCCGCAGCCGCGTTCCACCGCCAGCCGGCCCAGGTGCTCGAGCAGCGCGCGGCCGAGGCCGCTGCCGCGGTGCGCGGGCTGCACGTACAGGTCCTCGAGGTACAGCCCGGGCCGGGCCAGGAAGGTGGAGAAGTTGGTGAAGAAGAGCGCGAAGCCGACCGGCGCGCCGCCGGCCGCGGGCTCCGCCACCAGCGCCTCGGCCACCGGGCGCGGGCCGAACAGGTGCGGGTGCAGCGTCTGCGGCGTGACCTGCAGCAGGTGGGTGAGCTGCTCGAACTCGGCCAGCTCGGCGATCAGGCCGACCACGGCCTCCAGGTCGCGCGGCTCGGCAGGGCGGATCGTGTAGTCGTGCATGCGCCGATTCTGCCGGCGCCGCCGCCGTACAGTGCCGGGCATGAACCCGAGCGTCTACCTGCCGCGCCGCGCCGCGCGTTCCCGCTTCGTCGCCCTGCGCGGGCTGCGCCACCATGTGCTCGAATGGGGCGAGCCGGCGCCCGGGCGCGTGCCGCTGGTGATGGCGCACGGCTGGATGGACGTGGGCGCGTCGTTCCAGTTCGTGGTCGATGCCTTCGCCGAGGAGCGCCACGTGCTCGCGTTCGACTGGCGCGGCTTCGGCCAGACCGACCCGGGCGGCGGTGACGGCTACTGGTTTCCCGACTACCTGGCCGACCTCGACGCCCTGCTCGACTGCGCCGAACTCGGCCTGGCCGGCCGCGTGGTCGACCTGCTCGGCCACAGCATGGGCGGCAACGTGGCGATGCTGTACGCCGGCGTGCGAGCGCAGCGCGTGCGCCGGCTGGTCAACCTGGAGGGCTTCGGCATGCCGCGCGTGCCGAGCGAGCTGGCGCCGCGCCAGTACGAGAAGTGGCTCGACCAGCTGCGCGAGCCGGCACGCCTGAAGCCCTACGACGACCTGGCCGCCGTGGCCGCGCGGCTGCGCGAGACCAACCCGCTGCTGGCCGAGGACAAGGCGGCCTGGCTGGCCACGCACTGGGCGGCGCCGCTGCCCGGGGGCGGCTACGCACTGCGCGCCGACCCGGCCCACAAGCGCATCAACCCGGTGCTCTACCGGGTCGAGGAGGTGCTGGCCTGCTGGAAGCGCATCACCGCACCGCTGCTGTGGGTGGAGGGCGACCGGACCGACGTCGCCAAGTGGTGGGGCCACCGCTACCCGCGCGCCGAGTTCGAGGAGCGCCTGGCCGTGGTGCCCCGGGTCGAGCGCTGCGCGCTGTCGCCGGCCGGTCACATGCTGCACCACGATCAGCCCGAAGCCCTGGCCGAGCGCCTGGAGGCCTTCCTGCGCTAGGATGGCTGCGCTTCAGCAGTTCACGGAGGCCGCAGGTGGGCGCCGCCGGCAAGATCCGCAAGCTCGGGTTCCGCAAGTGGTACGAGCGCGAGCTGCTCAGCAGCCACGCGAACCTGGTGCTGCTGCTGCTCGCGACGCTCGGGCTGCTGGCCAGCGCGGAGGTCTACACGGTGCGGCTGCCGCTGCGCGATCAGCTCGAGGTGCTGCTGGCCGCCGCCGCCAGCGCGGTAATCGGCGTGGTCTCGCTGCGGCGCTACCTCTACCTGCTGAACCATGCCGAGTACGTGGCCGACCAGGCGGTGTGCGACAGCTGCGAGACCTACGCCAAGTGGGACCTGCTCGACGAGCAGGCCGGCGGCAGCCGGCTGGGGGTGCGCTGCCGGCACTGCGGCCACCGCTGGACCATCGATCTTTAGCCCTGGCCAGCCCGTGGTGGCCAATTCCGGTGCTTTTTGACACCGGTGGCGGCGGATGTTGCTTCTTGTGCGCACGAGGGTCAGATCGCAGTAAGCTTCGCGCGCTCCGACTGACCACATGTCCATCATCTACGCCAAGACGCCGTTGGGCCTGCACGAGATCGCCACGCGCGAGCGCCGGCTCTCGCCACGCCTGCGTTCGGCGCTCATCCTGGTGGACGGGAAGCGCGACGAGGACGAACTGGCGCGCCTGATCCAGAACGCCGACGAGACGCTGCAGGCCCTGCTCGAGGCGCAGCTGATCGCCGCGGTGGCCGGCAAGTCCGCGCGTTCGTCCCGGCCGGCCGAGCTCGAGCCGGAGCCGGCGGCCGCCCCCGCCGGGCTGTCTGCAGCGGACCTGGCCACGCTGCGCCGCGACGCGGTGCGCGCCCTCAACGACCTGCTCGGGCCGGAGGCCGAGTCGCTGGCGCTGCGCCTGGAGCGCGCCACCGACGAGGACCAGTTGCGCGCGGGGCTGGAGCGGGCCGTGCAGTACATCGCCAACGCGCGCGGCGGCGGCGCGGCCGCCAGCTTCGCCACCCGCTTCCTCAAGCCCGCCGCCTGAGGCTCAGCGTCCGAGCCAGCGCAGCGAGCCGGCCGCCCGGGCCAGCATGTCCCAGTCGGTCGCCAGGCGCCGCGCGCGCAGCTCGGGCCACAGGCGCAGCAGCAGTTCGGCCGTGACCAGCGCATCGCCCGCCGCCCGGTGGCGCGCCACGCAGTGCAGGCCGTAGTGCGCCAGCCAATCGTCCAGCGCCCGCTCGCCCTGCTGCGGGTGCAGCAGCGCCAGCAGCGCGGCCAGGTCCAGCCAGGGCCGCGCCAGCCGGCGGCCGAGCGCGGCGCGCATCGCGCGGTCGATCAGCGTGCGGTCGTAGCCGGCGTGGTAGGCCAGCACCGGCGCCGTGCCGACCCAGCGCTCGAATCCCGCCAGGGCCTCGGCCGGCGCCATGCCGGCGCGCTGGGCGCCGACGCCGACGCCGTGCACCAGCACGTTGGCCTTGTCGGCCGGGGCCTCGGGCTGGCGCAGCACCACCTCGTGGCTGTCGGCCAGCAGGATGCGCGGTGCCTCGGCCGCCGGGCAGACGGCCACGGCGCCGATGGCCAGCAGCCGGTCGCGGCGCGGGTCCAGCCCGCTCGCCTCCACATCCAGCACCACCCAGCGCCGGGCGTCGGGCGGCGCCGGGCGCGTCCACCAGCTCACCGCGCGTAGTCCAGCGTCAGGCGCTGCTGCAGCTGGCGGGCCACGCGCAGGGCCTCCTTCAGCATGCGCCGGTCGATGTCGTTGAGCGACTCCAGCGCCACCAGGTTGGTGCCTGCTGCGTCGGCCAGCTGCACGCGCAGCCGCAGCGTCTGCAGGATCTCGAAGGCCTCGGCCCAGGCCTCGCCTTCGTGGGCCGGCACGCCCAGCGCCAGCGCCGCGGCGTCCAGGCGCGCACGCGTGCCGATGGCCTCGACGCCGTGGGCCAGCGCGAACAGGCGCGCCGCGTCGACGAAGATCGCGCTGCCCTGAAGCTTCAGGTCGATGCACTCGCGGCCGTCGACCTTGCGGCCCTCCAGCGCGCCGCGCCAGTTCAGCGGCGGCCGGCGTGCGAGTGCATTGAGCGCCAGCTGGTGCTGGAAGCGCGGCAGCCGCGCCGCCTCGCGCGTGACCAGCACACGCAGCGGCGCCGCCAAGGCGGCCTCGCCGGCCAGCGGCCGCAGGTCGAAGAAGATGCTGGCGGCCAGCAGGTCCTCCGGCGCGCCGTGTTCCATCCAGTCGGTGAATCGCGCGGCCCACTCGGTCTGGTCCAGGCAGCACGCCGGCCGGCCGGCCATGATGCCGCCGGCGCACAGCGGGTAGCCGCAGTCCGCCAGGCCCTGGTTGACCTCGTCGCCGAGCGCCAGCCAGGCGGCGCGCTCGGAGGCGCTGGTGTCGTCCGCCAGCACGAGGCCGTTGTCCTGGTCGGTGGCGATGGTCTGCTCGCCGCGGCCTTCCGAGCCGAAGGCGAGCCAGCAGGCACGCCGCAGGTCGAGCCCGAGGCGGCGCGCCGTCAGCTCGACCAGGCGTTCGGTCAGCCGGTCGTTGAGCCGGCTGATCAGCTCGGTCAGCTGGCGCGCCTGCACGCCCTGGCCGAGCAGGTTGCGCGCGAGCTGGCGGATGTCGCCGGCCAGCGCGCGCAGCGTGGCCAGGTCCGGCGCACGCTGCAGCGCCCCGCTGGTCTGCTGGATCGACAGGCGCTGCAGCGCGAACAGATCGCGCTCCGAGACCAGGCCCACCAGCCGCGTGCCGTCGGTCACCGGCACATGGCGGATGCCGTGGCGCGACATCAGCAGCGCCGCGTCCTGCGCGCTGTCGCTGCTGCGCAGCAGGTGCAGCGGCGAGCTCATCACCGCGCTGATCGGCGTGCTCAGCGGCCGCTGCGGCAGGGTGACGCGGCCGAGCACGTCGTGCCGGGTCAGGATGCCCAGCGGCGTGCCGTCGGCCCCGGCCACCAGCACCGAGCCGATGCGCCGCTCGTGCATTGCGATCAGCGCCTCCCCGAGCGGCGTGTCCGGCGCCACGCTGAACGGCGCCTGGCGCACCAGGCTCGCCAGCGGCGCCTCGAGCGACTGCTGCTCGAGCGCGCGGGCCGCGACGCCGCTCTGCAGTGCGCGACGCGACAGCTCGAGCAGCTGCGCGACGCGGCGGTTGAGGAACTCGGCCAGCGGCGGGCAGTCGGCCGCCACCTCCTGCACCCGCCGGGCCGGCAGCAGCAGGCAGAACAGGTCGCCGTCGGCGCGGTAGGTGGCGGTGACGGCCCGCCCGCCGAGCGCCGCGCCGACCGGGAACAGGTCGCCGGCCTCGTAGTGCAGCGTGCCGTCGGCCTCGGCCACGCCGCGCCGCCCGGTGACGCGGCCGCTGCGGATCACGAGCAGCTCCTCCACCGGCCCGCTCTCGGGCCCGAGCACCAGCTCGTCGGGCGCGTAGTAGGCCTCGCGGGCGGCGCCGAGCAGTTGCTCCACCTGCGCCGGCGGCATCTGCGCGAACGGGGCGTGGCGCATCAGCTCGTCGCGCAGCGCGGCAAGCAGCGTGGCGGAGGGTGCGGGGTCGGTGGGCATGGCGGCGATGCTAGGGCCGGACGGCGCCGTGGGAGCCCGTCTGCGTCAAGAAAGAAAAAGGCCCCGCTCGGGCGAGCGGGGCCGGTTGAGGAAGCGTGACGGGATCAGCCGCGCGCGAGCTTCAGGTCCGGATACCGGACATGCTCGACCAGCTCCTGCGTGTCCCGGCGCGGGGCCGGGGTCAGCAGGCTCACGATGATGATCACCGCGAAGCCGATCGGCACGCCGAACAGGCCGGCCGAGATCGGCTGGATGCCCCACCACAGCTCCACCGGCGAGGTGACGCCGAAGATGCCGCGCAGCCACGGCTGGGTGGTGACCATGTAGTAGAAGGTCGTGCCCAGGCCGGCGATCATGCCCAGCGAGGCGCCCCACTTGTTGGCGCGCTTCCAGAACACGCCCAGCACCAGCGCCGGGAAGAACGCCGCCGCCGCGAACGAGAACGCCGCCGAGACCAGGAACAGGATGTCCGCCGGCTTCTGCGCCGCCACCGCCGCGGCCGCGAGGGCCACCACCAGCAGCAGGACCTTGGAGATCGTCACGCGGCGCGCGGTGGGCGCGTTCGGGTCGATCATCTTGTAGTACAGGTCGTGCGAGAGCGCGTTGGCGATCGTCAGCAGCAGGCCGTCGGCGGTGGACAGCGCCGCCGCCAGGCCGCCCGCGGCCACCATGCCCGAGATCACGTAGGGCAGCCCGCCGATCTCCGGCGTGGCCAGCACGATGATGTCGCCGCCGATGCGCATCTCGCCGAGCTGGAAGATGCCGTCCTTGTTGATGTCGGTGACGGACAGCAGCGCCGGGTCGACCTTGCCCCATTGCGCTATCCAGCCCGGCAACTTGTCGAACGGCGTGCCCACCAGCACGTTGAACACCTCGTACTTGACCAGCACCGCCAGGGCCGGCGCGGTGAAGTAGAGCAGGAAGATGAAGAACAGCGACCAGGTGACCGACTCACGCGCCTCCTTCACCGACGGCGTGGTGTAGTAGCGCATCAGGATGTGCGGCAGCGCGGCCGTGCCGACCATCAGGCAGAAGGTCAGCGCCAGGAAGTTGCGGCGCGACTCGTCGTAGGTCTTCTTCGCCTTCTCGTCGCCGTTCGGGTCACCGGCGAACTGCTGCGAGTGCACCGGCATGCCCGCCAGCGGCTTGGCGCGCCCCTCGTTGGCGGTCTTGGCCGCGGTCCAGGCCTTCTTCGCGTCGGCCTCGGTGGCCGGCAGCGCGGCAAGCGCCTTCTCGGCAGCCTGCACGTCCGCGAGCGGGGCGTTGGCCTCCTTCAGGTCGGCCAGCTTCTTCTGCGCCGCCGCCTTGTCGGCCGCCAGCGCCGCCGGGATGTCCTTCAGCTTGGCGTCGAACTCCTCGGCCTTGGCCTTGAAGGCGGCGATGACCTCCTTCTCCTTCGGGTCGTCCTTCAGCCGCTTCTCCGCCTCGGTGACCTTCTGCAGCTGGTAGCCGTAGACGGCCTGCGGGATCGGCACGCCGGTCTGCTTCACCGACAGCCAGACCACCGGCACCATGTAGGCGATGATCAGGATGATGTACTGCGCCACCTGCGTCCACGTGACGGCGCGCATGCCGCCCAGGAACGAACACACCAGGATGCCGCCCAGGCCGACGAAGATGCCGATCTCGAAGGCCAGGCCCGACAGCCGCGTGGTGATCAGGCCCACGCCGTAGATCTGCGCCACCACGTAGGTGAAGGAGCACAGGATCGCCGCCAGGATGCCGATGAAGCGCGGCAGGTTGCCCTCGTAGCGTGCGCCGAGGAAGTCGGGGATCGTGAACTGGCCGAACTTGCGCAGGTAGGGCGCGAGGAACAGCGCCACCAGGCAGTAGCCGCCGGTCCAGCCCATGATGAAGGCCAGGCCGCCGTAGCCGGTGAGGTAGAGCGTGCCGGCCATGCCGATGAAGCTGGCCGCGCTCATCCAGTCGGCGCCGGTGGCCATGCCGTTGTAGACCGCCGGCACGCGGCGCCCGGCCACGTAGTACTCGGCCGCGTCCGTGGTGCGGCTCATGATGCCGATGCCGGCGTACAGCGCGACGGTGGCGAGCAGGAAGATGAAGCCGATCCAGTTGCGCGGCAGCCCCATCTGCTCGAGCACTGCCAGCACGACGATGAACACGATGAAGCCGCCGGTGTACCAGCCGTACACCTTGTTGAGCTGCTGCTTGAACGCCCGGTTGGCCGCGGCGTTGGAGCCTGCGGCGTGTTCGAATCCTAGGCCTGCCATGTCATTCCTCCTCGGCGACGCCGTGTTCCTGGTCCAGCTTGTTCATGTAGCGAGCGTAGAACCAGATGATGACGACATAGACGATCAGCGCGCCCTGGGACGCGACCCAGAAGCTGAACGGCCAGCCGAAGAAGGTGAAGTTCAGCTCGCGTGCGTAGAACCCGACCACGTAGGTGACGACGAACCAGATCGCCAGCAGGATGCCGGTGATCCTCAGATTCTTGCGCCAGTACTGGTGGTGCCTCTCTGTCAGTTGCTGCATCGATATGCCTCCGACGTACTCTCTTCCGGGGATGGCCCGGCCCTCTTGCTGCTACGACTCCTGCACCGCGAGCCCGGTCTCGCGCTCGAGCTGCGCGGCGACCTTCGGCTCGAAGCCCTTCAGGTGGCGGATGATCCGGCGCGCCTCCTCGGGTTCGTGGCGGTCCACGTGCACCCGGGCCAGCTGGTACCAGCCGTACGGGCTCATGGGCTGCAGTTCGGTGTTGCGCTTCAGCGCGGCGACGGCCTCGTCGAAGCGGCGCTGGCGGATCAGGGTCAGGCCGAGGCCGTACCAGGCGCGGTCGAGCTTGTCGTCGAGTTCGACGGCGCGGCGGAAGGCGGCCTCGGCGTCGTCCACCCGGTCGGCCTCCTCGAGCATGAAGGCGAGGTTGAACCAGTCCGCGGCACTGCGCGCCGGGTGCGCGGCCACCAGCGCCTGCAGGTCGGCGATGGCGGCGTCGCGCGCGCCGCGCTGGGCACGCAGGTGGGCCCGGCTGGCCAGCGCATAGGCGTCGCCGGGGAACTGCGCCAGCATGGCGTCGAACACCGCCTCGGCGGCGGCCTGGCGGCCCAGCACGAGCAGCGCCAGGGCTTTGAGCTTGTGGCCGGTGTAGGCGAGATTCATTTGCAGTGCTCCACGCCGACTTGCAGGCAGAGGTTGATCTTCACGAGGGTCGCGATCGCCCACACCATCGCCAGCAGCACGAAGGCGGCCAGCGGGATGTGGCGGTCCAGCACGACACGCGGGGTGATCAGGCGCACGCCGCGCACGAACGGGTTGGTCAGGATCTGCAGGAGCCGGTAGAAGAAGTTGCGCTCGCGCCTGGCGCCGGCCAGCAGCGCGAGCAGGAACTGCCCGGCCAGCGCGAGCAATGCGATCTCCGCCACCAGCTTCACCGACGAGACGAACAGCAGCATTCGCACCCTTGTAAGGAAAGTGCAGGACTTTCTGACGAGACGGCTTACAGCTTTCTGACAAGTCGGGCCGGGCCGCGCGCTTCCCCGGATCGGGCAAACCCGCAATCGCGGCCTGAAAGAACTGCCAGGATGCGTGCGCAGACCACCATGCGAGAATGCGCCCCTTTCCGGAGCGCCCCGCACCATGGACATCGAACGCATCAACCAGATCGGCAACATGCTGGCCGACCTGAGCGCGCGCACCGACGCGCTGCGGAGGTATCTTTGACTACGACCGCAAGGCACTGCGCCTGAACGAGGTCAACGCGGCGCTCGAGAACCCGAACGTCTGGAACGAGCCCAAGCGCGCACAAGAACTGGGGCGCGAGAAGAAATCACTCGAGACGGTGGTCGACACCATCCGCCACCTCGAGGGCAACCTCGGTGACAACACCGAGCTGTACGAGATGGCCAAGGCCGATGGCGACGAGGCGAGCCTCGCGGCCATCGAGGCCGAGACCGCCAAGCTGCGCGAGATCGTCGAGCAGCTCGAGTTCCGCCGCATGTTCAACAACCCGGCGGACCCGGCCAACTGCTTCATCGACATCCAGGCCGGCGCCGGCGGCACCGAGGCCTGCGACTGGGCGCAGATGCTGCTGCGCCAGTACCTGAAGTACTGCGAGCGCAAGGGCTTCAAGGCCGAGGTGATGGAGGAGACCGAGGGCGACGTGGCCGGCATCCGCAGCGCCACGGTCAAGGTGGAGGGCGAGTACGCCTACGGCCTGCTGCGCACCGAAACCGGCGTGCACCGCCTGGTGCGCAAGAGCCCGTTCGACAGCTCGGGCGGCCGCCACACGAGCTTCGCCAGCCTGTTCGTCTACCCCGAGGTGGACGACTCGATCGAGATCGAGATCAACCCGGCCGACGTGCGCACCGACACCTTCCGCGCCAGCGGCGCGGGCGGGCAGCACATCAACAAGACCGACTCGGCGGTGCGCCTGACGCACATCCCGACCGGCATCGTCGTGCAGTGCCAGAACGACCGCAGCCAGCACCGCAACCGCGACGAGGCCTGGCAGATGCTGCGCTCGCGCCTGTACGAGCACGAGATGCGCAAGCAGCGCGAGGCGCAGCAGAAGCTCGAGGACAGCAAGACCGACGTGGGCTGGGGCCACCAGATCCGCAGCTACGTGCTGGACCAGAGCCGCATCAAGGACCTGCGCACCAACGTCGAGATCAGCAACACGCAGAAGGTGCTCGACGGCGACCTCGACGCCTTCATCGAAGCCAGCCTGAAGCAGGGGGTCTGACGCCGTGTGCGACGTGCAGGCCCTGCTGTTCGACCTCGACGGCACGCTGATCGACAGCATGCCGCACCACCATGACGCCTGGGTCGAGTGGCATGCGCGACGCGGCCTGGCCATCGACGCCGACGCCTTCTTCAAGGCCACCGCCGGGCGCACCAACGCCGAGATCCTGGCCGAGATGTACCCGGCCGCCAGCCGCGCCGAGATCGACGCGCTGGCCGACGAGAAGGAGGCGATCTACCGCGAGATCGCCGCGCGCACGCTGGCGCTGATCGGCGGGGCGCAGCGTTTCGCCGAGGCGGCCAAGGCGGCCGGCCTGCGCATGGCGGTGTGCACCGCCTCGACGCCGGAGAACATGGCGCTCGCCTTCGGCCGCTTCCCGATCCGCGAGTGGGTCGAGACGGTCACCTCGCCCGCCGACGGCCTGCGCGGCAAGCCCGAGCCGGACATCTTCCTCGAGGCCGCGCGCCGCCTCGGCGTGGAGCCGGCGCGCTGCATCGTGTTCGAGGACGCGCCGCTGGGCGTGGAGGCCGCGCGGCGCGCCGGCATGGACGCCGTGGCGCTGACCACCACGCTCCCGGCCGAGGCCTTTGCCGGCTACCCCAACCTGCTGGCCACGGCGGCGGATTTCGCCGGCCTCGATCTCCCTTCCCTGCTCCGCAAGCGAGAACAACACCATGCGTGAAGGCATCGCCCAGGTCGTGCGCCGCGAGGACTACCGCGCGCCGGCCTTCTGGATCCGCAACGTCGAGCTGAGCTTCGACCTCGACCCGGCCAAGACCCTGGTCAGCAGCCGCATGACGCTGCAACGCAACGCCGAGCGCCCCGGCGAGCCGCTGGTGCTCAACGGCGAGGGCCTGACGCTGCTGCGCGTGCTGGCCGACGGGCAAAGCGTCTCGTTCCGCCACGAGGGCGCGCTGCTGGTGATCGACAACCCGCCGGCCGGCGACGCCGAGGGCCGCTTCACGCTCGAGATCCGCAACACCTGCGCGCCGGAGAAGAACAGCGCGCTGTCGGGCCTCTACACCTCGGGCGGGGGCTTCTTCACGCAGTGCGAGGCGGAGGGCTTCCGCCGCATCACCTACTTCCTCGACCGCCCCGACGTGATGGCGGTGTACACCGTCACCCTACGCGCCGACAAGAAGCGCTGGCCGGTGCTGCTGTCCAACGGCAACCTGGTCGAAGAAGGCGATCTGGACAACGGCCGCCACTACGCCAAGTGGCACGACCCCTTCCCGAAGCCGAGCTACCTGTTCGCGCTCGTCGCGGCGGATCTCGTGGCGCGCCAGCAGCACGTGCGCACGCGCTCGGGCCAGGACCACCTGCTGCAGGTCTGGGTGCGCCGCGGCGACCTGGAGAAGACCGAGCACGCGATGAACTCGCTGATCGCGAGCGTCATCTGGGACGAGGCGCGCTTCGGCCTGAAGCTCGACCTCGAGCGTTTCATGATCGTCGCGGTGGGCGACTTCAACATGGGCGCGATGGAGAACAAGGGCCTGAACATCTTCAACACGAAGTACGTTCTGGCCAACCCCGCCACCGCCACCGACGGCGACTACGCCGGCATCGAGAGCGTGGTCGGCCACGAGTACTTCCACAACTGGACCGGCAACCGCATCACCTGCCGCGACTGGTTCCAGCTCAGCCTGAAGGAAGGCCTGACGGTGTTCCGCGACCAGGAGTTCAGCCAGGACATGGCGGGAACGCCGACGGCGCGCGCCGTCAAGCGCATCGAGGACGTGCGTATGCTGCGCGAGCGCCAGTACCCCGAGGACGCCGGCCCGATGGCGCACCCGGTGCGGCCCGACCAGTACCTGGCGATCGACAACTTCTACACCGCCACCGTCTACGAGAAGGGCGCCGAGGTGGTGCGCATGATGCAGACGCTGGTGGGCCGCGAGGGCTTCGCCAAGGGCATGACGCTGTACTTCGAGCGCCACGACGGCCAGGCCGTCACCTGCGACGACTTCGCGCAGGCCATCGCCGACGCCAACCCGGGCTCGGCGCTGGCCCATGCGCTGCCGCAGTTCAAGCGCTGGTACAGCCAGGCCGGCACGCCGCGCGTCAGCGCACGCGGCCGCTACGACACGCTGACGCGCCGCTACACGCTCGAGCTCACGCAGCAGGGCCTGCCCACGCCCGGCCAGCCCGACAAGCTGCCGTACGTGATCCCGCTGGCGATGGGCCTGCTGGCACGCGACGGGCGCGCCCTGCCGCTGCGCTTCCACGGCGAGGACGGCGAGGCGCCCACCGAGCGCGTGCTGGTGCTCGAGGAGCCGCGCAGCGTGTTCACCTTCGTCGACCTGGACGACGAGCCGGTGCCCTCGCTGCTGCGTCACTACTCGGCGCCGGTGACCCTGTCGGACGACCTGGGCGATGCCGACCTGCTGGTGCTGCTGCAGCACGACGCCGACGCGTTCAACCGCTGGGAGGCCGGCCAGCGCCTGGCGCTGAACCGGCTGCTGGCGGCAATCGACGGCGACATTCCGGCGCAGCCCGACGCCGCGTTCGTCGACGCGATGCGCGGCGTGCTGCGCCACCCGGCGCTCGACGCCGCCTTCAAGGCCCTGGTGCTGACCCTGCCGAGCGAGACCTTCATCGCCGAGCAGTGCCGCCAGGTCGACCCGCAGAAGATCCACGCCGCGCGCGAGGCGCTCCAGCTGCAGCTGGCGCATGCGCTGCGCGACGACTGGGCCTGGGCCTGGGAGGCGCACCAGGTGCGCGGCGGCTACCGCAGCGACCCGGTGTCCGCCGGCCAGCGCGCCTTGGCCAACCTGGCGCTGGCGATGCTGTGCCTGGACGGCACGGCGCGCGGCGAGGTGCTGTGGCAGGGCAAGGCCTACCAGCGCTTCAAGGACGCCACCAACATGACCGACCGCGAGGGCGCGCTGTGGGCGCTGCTGGCGGCGCATTCGGAGATGGCCGACCTGGCGCTGCCGCGCTTCCACGAGATGTTCCGCCACGAGCCGCTGGTGATCGACAAGTGGTTCCAGCTGCAGGCCACCGCCCCCGAGCGCGAGGGCCGCGTGTTCGCGCGCGTGAAGGCGCTGATGAAGCACCCGGACTTCACGCTCGCCAACCCGAACCGCGCGCGCAGCCTGGTGCGCGCGCTGTGCGCCGAGAACCCGGCCGCCTTCCACCGCCACGACGCGGCCGGCTACGTGTTCTGGGCCGAGCGGGTGATCGAGCTGGACGCGATCAACCCGGTGCTGGCCGCGCGCATCGCCCGCGCGATGGACCGCTGGAGCCACCTGGCCGAGCCCTGTCGCAGCGCGGCGCGCGAGGCGATCAGCCGCGTCGCCGCGCGCACCGAACTCTCCGACGACGTGCGCGAGGTGGTGAGCCGCGCGCTGGAAGGACATTGAGGACACCATGGCACGCCGAGTCAGCCTGACGCAATACCTGGTCGAGCAGCAGCGCGAGCACGGCCACATCCCGGCCGAGCTGCGCCTGCTGATCGAGGTGGTGGCGCGCGCCTGCAAGACCATCGCGATCTCGGTCAACAAGGGCGCGCTCGGCGAGGTGCTGGGCACGGCCGGCACCGAGAACGTGCAGGGCGAGGTGCAGAAGAAGCTCGACATCATCGCCAACGAGGTGCTGATCGAGGCCAACGAATGGGGCGGCCACCTGGCCGCGATGGCCAGCGAGGAGATGGACTCGATCCACCTCGTGCCCAACCGCTACCCGCAGGGCGAGTACCTGCTGCTGTTCGACCCGCTGGACGGCTCGAGCAACATCGACGTCAACGTCAGCATCGGCACCATCTTCTCGGTGCTGCGCAAGGTGGGCCACCACCGCGGCGTGAGCGAGCAGGATTTCCTGCAGCCCGGCCGCGCCCAGGCCGCCGCCGGCTACTGCATCTTCGGCCCGCAGAGCATGCTGGTGCTGACGGTGGGCGAAGGCGTCGCGGTGTTCACGCTCGACCGCGAGATGGGCTCCTGGGTGCTCACCGCCGACCACCTGCAGATCCCGGCGGACACCAAGGAGTTCGCGATCAACATGTCCAACCTGCGCCACTGGGCGGCGCCGATGCGGCGCTACATCGACGAATGCCTGGCCGGCAAGGACGGCCCGCGCGGCAAGGACTTCAACATGCGCTGGGTCGCCAGCATGGTGGCCGACGTGCACCGCATCCTGACGCGCGGCGGCATCTTCATGTACCCCTGGGACAAGCGCGAGCCCGACAAGCCGGGCAAGCTGCGCCTGCTCTACGAGGCCAACCCGATGAGCTTCCTCGTCGAGCAGGCCGGCGGCGCCGCCACCGACGGCACGCAGCGCATCCTCGACATCGTGCCGACGGCGCTGCACCAGCGCGTGAGCGTGATGCTCGGGTCGAAGAACGAGGTCGAGCGGGTGTCCACATACCACCGCGAGGCGGCGACGGGCTCCTGAAGCTGCCGCGTCACATTCGAATCGACCGCACTTGACGCGGTCCGGGCATTGCCGGTCGAATGTGCCCTGCGGACATGGTGACGGAGAGCGGCATGGACGACGCTCGGCAACGCTTGCGCGTGTTTATCTCGTACGCACGCGCGGATGCGACGGTGTTCGCCGAGGAACTGATGACCGGCCTGGACGTGGCCGGCTTCGACCCGTTCCTCGACCGACATGACATCGCCGCGGGCGAGGCATGGGAGGAGCGCCTCGCGGACCTCATCCTGGCGGCCGATACGGTCGTGTTCATCATCACGCCCGCGGCCGTCAAGTCGCCGCGATGCGCCTGGGAAGTCCAGAAGGCCGAGGAACTGTCCAAGCGCATCCTCCCGATCGTGGCCAT
The DNA here is from genome assembly GCF_004011805.1 of Piscinibacter defluvii. Lineage (GTDB taxonomy): Bacteria > Pseudomonadota > Gammaproteobacteria > Burkholderiales > Burkholderiaceae_C > Piscinibacter > Piscinibacter defluvii. The sequence goes on along the minus strand of NZ_RCHJ01000005.1, from coordinate 256,545 downwards.
CGACGTGACCGAGGCCGACACGCCCGCAGCGCTGCGGCGCCGCAACTACGTCTTGTTCTCGGGAGGCCGCTCGTTTGCCGCCGGCCTGCGCGACCTGTCCCAGGCGCTGCGACTGGATGTCGACTGGATCCGGGAACACACCCGGCTCGCAGAACTCGCTGCGCGTTGGGAGGGCCGCGGTCGTTCCGAAGCCCTGCTGCTGCGCGGCGCGGAACTCGACGCGGCCAAGACCTGGCTGGCCACCTGGGCGGCGCCCGCACCGGCACCCACCGAACTGCACCGCGCCTTCATAGGCGAAAGCGAGGCCGCCGAGCAGACCCGAACCAATGCTGAGCGAAAGCGTCTGGAGGAGGTTGCCTCCGCACAGGCGGAGCGCGGCCGGGCGTTGGGGCGCGCCAGACGGGCACTCGTCGCCGTCGGATTGCTGATGGCTTTGCTGCTGCTGGTGACTGCGTGGGGAGGGCTCAAGGTCATCGATCTCAATCGCGAAGTCCGTCGTGAACAGGACAACGTCAAGGCCGAAAGGTCGCGCGTCGCTGACGCCAGGCGCGATGTGGCCGAATTCAACCAAGGCGTCGAGAAGCTGCGCGCCCAGCTCGATTCGGTGCTGCTCCAGCTCGAGGGCACGGTCGGAACCGATCCTCGGGTTGCTGCGCAGGCGCGCGATCTGGGACGGCAGATCACCTCGGGTCTGCGCGCAAACATACGGCTCTCCCGGCATTTCACGCTCGCCGACCTGACGCTGTCCGAAACGGCCGGCATGCGAGGCATCGAGAACGCGCCGGACCCCGACTCGTTCGAGCGTCTTCGCAGCAGCGCGCAGCACCTGGATCGCATCAAGGAGCTGCTGAAGGGATGCCCGATCAGGATCGTCTCCGGGTACCGCGGACCGGCGCTCAATCGGGCCCTCCGGGGCGCGATGACGACGCACCACGCAACCGGCTACGCCTTCGACATCACCTGCGAAGAGTTCGGCACGCCCTATCGGATCGCCCGCACCATCGAGCAGTCAGAGGTCATGGCGGATATCGACCAGCTCTACCTGGAGCTTGGCAGATGGGTCCATGTCAGCTTCGACCCGCAGCGGCGCCGCCAGCTCATGACCACCTTCCGGGCCGACGGCGGTGGTCAAGGCAGGATGCCGCAGATCGTCGAGGTCTCGATCGACGGTAGGCTGGCGGGATCCGCGCCCGGCGCCGCACCGAAGTAGCACCGGTTTGCCCCGTCCCCAGCGAGGCCTGCTCACGCGGTGCCCGGTGGGCGCCCGCGATGGGACCGGCAGACGCGGTTACCGCCGTCGACCGGCGACCATGAGCGGGCGCGCCGACATCAGCCGTCGACGGACTGCACCGGGCCGGGAGCCGGCCCGAGCCCTGTGCAAGACAACACGGACGCGGCTCAGCTCCCCGCGAAGGCGAAGTCGATCTCCGGCTTCAGCCCCGCCACGATGCGCGCGATGCTCTTGCCCGAGCCGCAGGAGTGCGTCCAGCCCAGCGTGCCGTGGCCGGTGTTGAGGAACAGCTTGCGCAGCTTCGAGCGGCCGATGATCGGCACGTTGCTCGGCGTGGCCGGGCGCAGCCCGGTCCAGAACTGCGCCCGGCTCGTGTCGCCGGCGCCGGGGAAGAGCTGCTCGACGCGCCGCACGATGGCCTCGCAGCGCACGCGGTTCAGGTCGCGGTCGTAGCCGTTCAGTTCGGCCGTGCCGGCGATGCGCAGGCGATCGCCGAGGCGCGAGAACACCAGCTTGTACTCGTCGTCGGTGAGCGAGACCTGGTGCGCCATCGAGGCGTCCTTCACCGGCATCGTCACCGAGTAGCCCTTGGCCGGGTAGATCGGCAGCGTGATGCCCAGCGGCTTGGCGAGCAGCGGCGACAGGCTGCCCATCGCCAGCACGTAGGCATCGGCGCGGATCTGCTGGAAGCGGCCCTCGCCGTCGGTGGCCTCGACATGGTCGATCTCGCCGCCCGCCTCGCGCAGCGCGGTGACGGTGTGGCTCATCAGGAACCGCACGCCGTCGGCCTCGCAGCGCTTGACCAGCTCGCGCGCGAAGCGGTTCGCGTCGCCCGACTCGTCTTCCGCGGTGTAGGTGGCGCCGGCCAATGCGGGGCGGATGTGGCGCAGCGCGGGCTCCAGCCGCACCGCCTCGTCGGCCGAGATCACGCGGCGCTCGCAGCCGAGCGCGCGCATCTGCGCGGCCGGCGCCTCGGCGGCGTCGAACTCCTTCTCGCTCGTGTAGAAGTGCAGGATGCCCTGGGTGCGCTCGTCGTAGGCGATCTGCCGGTCGCGGCGCAGCTGCTGCAGCGTGTCGCGGCTGTAGGTGCCCAGGCGCACGATCTGCGCGATGTTGTGGCGCGTGCGCGCCGGCGTGCATTCGCGCAGGAACTGCAGGCCCCAGAGCCACTGGCGCATGTCGGCGCGCAGGCGGAAGAGCAGCGGCGCGTCCTCCTTGCCGAGCCACTTCAGCAGCTTCAGCGGCGCACCGGGGTTGGCCCAGGGTTCGGCATGGCTGACCGAGATCTGCCCGCCGTTGGCGAAGCTGGTTTCGGCCGCCGGCGCGGCCTGGCGGTCGATGACGGTGACGTCGAATCCCTGCTGGCGCAGGAAGTAGGCCGAGGTGACGCCGAGCAGGCCGGCGCCGAGTACCACCACGTTCATGATCAGGACTCCGAAGGAACAGGTCACGCGCACGACGGATGTCGTGCGCTTGCCGCTCCCCCTGTCCTCGGTACCTGAGAGTTTCGACGCCCGCGCGGGGCGCCTTGCTCCTTCGGTGCGTCACGCGTGTGACGGCTCTCCAGACGGCGATGGTGTGGTGCAGTACGGGCCCTGAGCGTTCATGGGAGTTTGCGCCTTCGGGGGCCGGGCACGGGCCCGGCACTCTCCTGCAGAAAAGGGATTCTACGGGTGCTGGGGCAGGCCCTCCGCGCTCAGGAAGCGCTGCGCCAGCCGCACCCAGAAGGCGCTGCCGACCGCGATGTTGGCGTCGTTGAAGTCGTAGCCGGGATGGTGGACCATGCAGCCGCCGCCGCAGGGACGGTCGTCGCCCGCGTCGCCGTTGCCGATCAGCAGGTAGCTGCCGGGCACGCGCTCGAGCATGAACGCGAAATCCTCGCTGCCGGTCAGCGGCGGGCCCTGCAGCGTGACGTGGTCCGGCCCGAGCAGATCGAGCGCCACCTCGCGCGCCAGCGCGGTCTCCCACGGCGTGTTGACGAGCACCGCGTAGCCGGCGCGCCAGTCGACCTGCGCGCTGACGCCGAAGCTCTGCGCCTGCGACAGCGCGATCGCGCGGATGCGCTGCTCGAGCAGCGTGCGCACCCCGCGGTCGAGCGCACGCACGCTGAGCTCGAGCGTGGCGCTGGCCGGGATCACGTTGTTGGCCTGGCCCGCGTGCAGCGCACCCACCGTCACCACTGCGGCCTGCAGCGGATCGACGTTGCGCGACACCACGGTCTGCAGCGCCATCACCAGGCTGGCGGCCGCCACCACCGGATCGGCCGCGTGCTGCGGCATCGCGCCGTGGCCGCCGGTGCCGGTGAGCGTGATGGTGGCGTAGTCCGACGAGGCCATCGCCGCGCCCTCGCGCAGCACCAGCCGGCCCTGCGCGATGCCGGGCATGTTGTGCATCGCGAACACGGCGTCGCAGGGGTGCTTCTCGAATAGGCCGTCGGCCATCATGCGCAGCGCGCCGCCGCCGCCCTCCTCGGCCGGCTGGAAGATCAGGTTCAGCGTGCCGTCGAAGCGCCCTTCCTCGGCCAGATGGCGCGCGGCGGCCAGCAGCATCGCGGTGTGGCCGTCGTGGCCGCAGGCGTGCATCAGCCCGGGGCGCCGGCTGGCCCACTCGACGCCGCTCGCCTCGCTGATCGGCAGCGCGTCCATGTCGGCGCGCAGGCCGAGCCGGCGCAGCCCTTGGCCGCGCACCAGCGTGCCGACCACGCCGGTGCCGCCCAGGCCGCGTTCCACCGTGTAGCCCCAGGTCGCGAGCTTGTCGGCCACCAGCGCGGCGGTGCGGTGCTCCTCGAAGGCCAGCTCCGGGTGGCGGTGGATGTCGCGCCGCAGGCCGATGAACTCGGCGGCGCGCTGTCGCGCGGCGTCCAGCAGGTAGGTCACGTCGCCTCCGCGCTCACTGCGGCTGCAGGTTGATCTGCTTCGCGATGGCGCGATAACGTGCCGTCTCGGCGTCGAAGAACTTCGTCGCCTCGGCCAGCGTCATCGGCGCCGACGGATGCTGGGTCTGCGCCGCGAGCTGCGTGCGCACGGTCGGGTCCTGCAGCGTCCGGCCGATCGCGGCGTGCAGCCGCACGACCACGTCCTCGGGCGTGTTCTTCGGCACCATGAAGCCGGTCCAGATCTTGTAGGAGAAGTTCTTCAGGGCCTGGCCTTCGCCGACCGTGGGCACGTTCTTCAGCAGCTCCGAGCGCTGTGCGCCGAGCTGGCCGATCACCTTCAGGCGCCCCTGTTCGGCCAGCGCGCCCATCGCGGCGCTGTAGACCAGCACGGCGAAGTCGACCTGCCCGCCGCCGATGTCCTGCAGCAGCGGCGCGTTGCCCTTGTACGGCACGTGCGCGAGCGTGATGCCGGTCGAGGCCTGCACGTGCTCGAGGATCAGGTGGTAGAGCGAGCCGACGCCCACGCTGCCGTAGGTCAGCGGCTTGGCGGACGACTGGCGCGCCAGCGCGATCAGCTCGTCGACGCTGTTGACCGGCAGGTCCTTGCGCGTCACGAACACCATCACCGCATCGGCCACCGGGTGCACGAGGCGGAAGTCCTCGGTCTTCAGCTTCACCGCGGCATTGGCCAGCGGCGAGAGGATCACCTCGTTGGGCGAACCCTGGAAGACGTAGTGGCCGTCGGCCGGTGCCGCCAGCACCTTCTGCGCCGCCAGCGCGCCGCTGACGCCGCCCAGGTTCTCCACCAGCACCTGCTGGCCGAGCTCCTTGCCGAGCGGGACGTTGAAGATGCGCGCGATCGCGTCCGACGGGCCACCCGCCGGGTAGGGAACCATCAGGTTGACCGGCTTGCCGGGCGAGCCCTGCGCGACGGCTGCGCCGGCGCCGAGCAGCAGGCCGGCCGCGAGGACCAGGGAGCGGGGGAACGTGAGCTTCGGCATACGGACTCCTCGAAGGGTGGATCCCGGCGTTCAGGCAGGGTGCGGGGCCAATGTAGGAGCGGCCAAAAACAAAGTCCAATGCATTGTTCTTTGAATCAGTATGATTCTGACGTTGGATCGAAGCAGGCCCGACCATGACCCTCGTGCAGCTCCGGCACCTCGTCTCGCTGGCCGAGACCGGCTCGTTCAGCAAGGCCGCGCAGGCGCAGTTCCTCACCCAGCCCGCGCTCAGCCGCAGCATCCGTGCGCTCGAGGACGAGCTCGGCACGGCGCTGTTCGACCGCATCGGCCGCCGCATCGAGCTGACGCCCTTCGGCCGCGAGACGCTGGAGCGCGCCAAGCTGCTGCTGACCGACGCCGACGAACTGCAGGCCAGCAGCCGGCGCCACCGCTCGGGCGAGGCGGGCGTGCTGCGCCTGGGCATGGGCTCGGGCCCGGGCGCGATGCTGATGACACCGCTGCTGCTGCAGACGGCGCAGCAGCGGCCGCAGCTGCGACTCGAGATCGCACGCGGCGGTACCGAGCTGCTGGTGCAGGCGCTGCGCGGGCGCACGCTGGATGCGCTGGTGGTCGACGCGCGTTCGCTGCGCCCGGCCGCCGACCTGCGCGCCGAGTTCCTGCACGAGATGCGCGGCGCCTTCATGGTGCGCCGCGGCCACCCGCTGGCGCGGCGCCGTGGCGGCGTGGCCTTCGACGACCTGCTGCGTTACCCGATCGCCTCCACGCCGCTGTCCGACGAGGTGGCGCGCCTGCTGATCGAGCGCTACGGGCCACGCGCACACCCGGGCGAATGCGTCACGCTGCGCTGCGACGAGCTCCCGAGCCTGGTCGAGGTGGCGCTACACAGCGACGCGGTGCTGCTGGCCATCCGTGCCGCCGCGCCCGGGCTGGTCGAACTGACGCTGCGTCCGGCACTCGACGCCACCGCCCGCTTCGGCCTGGTCACGCTGGCGCGCCGCAGCGAGCCGCCGGGGCTCGCGGACGTGCGCCGGCTGATGGCGCAGCAGCTGCAGGACCCACCCGCCGCGCGCTGACCAGCTCACCCGCGCCGCGCCGCGATCCACCCCTCGATGCGCTGCTCCAGCAGCGCCAGCGGCAGCGGCCCGTCGCCCAGCACGGCGTCGTGGAACGCCGCGATGTCGAAGCGCTCGCCGAGCGCCTGCCGCGCGCGCTCGCGCAGCTGCTGGATCTTCAGCGAGCCGATCTTGTAGCCCAGCGCCTGGGCCGGCCAGGCGAGATAGCGCAGCACCTGGCTTTGCGCGATCGGCGGCCACAGGCCGGCCTCGTCCACCAGGTAGGCCACGGCCTGCTCGACGCTCCAGCCCTGCGCGTGCAGGCCGGTGTCGACCACCAGCCGCGCCGCGCGAAACACCTCCAGGCGCAGCTGGCCGACATAGGCGGCCGGGTCCTCGTACAGCCCCATCTCGTGGCCCAGCGTCTCGGCGTACAGCGCCCAGCCCTCGCCGTAGGCGTTGATCCAGCCGCGGCGCCGGAAGCTCGGCAGGCGCATCTCCTGCTGCAGCGCCATCTGGAAGTGGTGGCCCGGCTGGCCCTCGTGCAGGAACAGCGCCGCCATGCCGGTGGATTCGTAGCTGGCCGGATCGTTGATCACGGCCCAGAAGATGCCGGGCCGCGATCCGTCTTCGGCCGGCACGGCATAGTGGTCGGAGGCGGTGGCGCGGGTCAGCTCGGGCTCGGGGCGGATGTCGAGGCCGGCGCGCGGCCGGCGGCCGAACAGGCGCGGCAGCTGCTCGCGCACGCGCCGGTCGATCTCGCGGTAGGCCTCGATGATCTGCGCCTCGCTGCGGAACGGCCGGAAGCGCGCCTGCTCGTGCACCCAGGCGAGCAGGCCGCGCGGCTCGCCGGCGTAGCCGAGCGCCGGGCCGAGGCGCGCCAGCTCGGCCTGGATGCGTGCCACCTCCTGGCGCCCGAGCGCGTGGATCTCCTCCGGGCCGAGCTCGGTGGTGGTCTGGTCGCGCACCCACTGGCGGTACCAGGCCGCGCCGTCGGGCAACGCACCCCAGCCCGGTGCGCTGGCACTGGCGGGCAGGTACTCGCGCTCGACGAACTCGGCCAGCTGGCGCATCGCCGGGGCCACCTGGCGCTCGACCACCGCGCGCCAGGCCTGCTGCAGGCGCTGGCGCTCGCGTGCCGGCCAGGCCGCCGGCAGGCGCGTGGCCGGGCCCCAGAACGGGTTCTCCTCGAGCCGGCGGCTGCCCAGCGGGCGCAGCTGCGCCAGCACCGATTCGACCACCGGGCGCGGCCGCACGACGCCGCGGGCCATGCCCTCGCGCATGTTGGCGATGGCCTGCGCCGACCAGGCCGGAAGGCTGCCGACGCGCTTCAGGTAGGCACGTTGCTGCGCCGGCGTGGCCAGCGGCTGCTCGCCCTGCCCGCTGGCGAAGTTGGCCAGCAGCACGGGCACCGAATCCATCTGCTGCAGCGGCATCAGGTGGTCCGGGAAAGGTTCGAAGCCGAGCCGCGTGGCCAGCTCGCGCGCCAGCAGGTCGTGCGTCAGCGCGTCGCCCGGCGCGAGCGCGGCGCGCGGGATCAGCGCCAGCTCGCGCTGTGCCTCGCGCAGCATCGAGAAGCGGGCCTGGCGCTGCGCCGGCGCGATGGTCAGCGGCAGGCGGTCGTCGAAGCGGTTGTCGCCGAACAGCGTGGCGGCGTAGAGCGGATCGAAGCGCGCCTGCGCCTCGTAGTAGCGCTCGGCGAGCGAAGCCAGGGCCCGCGCCGGATCGGCAGCGCGCGCCGGGCCGACCAGCGCTGCGCCGGCCGCGCCGAGCAGGACCTGGCGGCGTGTCGGTCCACGGGCGGACAGCAGGTTCGGGGGCATCGTCGGGTGGGGAGTTCGCGGCGCCCAAGCATAGGGGCCGCGCCCTCGGCGTGACGAGCCCCTAGGCCCTAGACGATCACCGACTGCTGCGCGATGCCCGCGTCCACCAGCACATGCTGCCCGGTCATGCCGTCGGCGTCGTCGCTGGCGAGGAACAGGGTCGCGCGCGCCACGTGGCCCGGGTCGAGCCGGATCTTCAGGCACTGCGCATCGAGGAAGGCCTGGTCCGCGGCCGGGTCGCGGTGCAAGGTGGTCTGGCGCTCGGTGACGATCGCGCCGGGCACGATCGCGTTGACGCGGATGTTCCGGCCGCCCAGCTCGCGCGCCAGCGTGCGCGTCAGGCCGAGGATGCCCGCCTTGGCGGTGGTGTAGCCCACCAGGTGGGGCCGGCCGCGCATCCAGCTCACCGAACCCATGTTGACGATGCTGCCGCCGCCTGATTCCGCCATCTTCGGCGTCACGGCCTGGATGGCGAAGAAGTAGTGCTTCAGGTTCAGCGCCAGGCGGTCGTCCCAGAACTCGGACGTGACCTCCTCCATCGCGTGCCGGTCGTCGCGGCCGGCGTTGTTGACGAGCACGTGCACCGGGCCCTGCTCGCTCATCAGCGCGGTCAGCAGCGCCTGGTAGGCTGCCACGTCGCGCACGTCGCAGGCGCCGTACCACGGTGCCGGGTGGCCGGCAGCGACCAGCTCGTCGATCAGCGCCCGGCCGCCTTCCGGCCGGGTGCCGCAGAAGGCGACGCGCGCGCCCTGCGCGGCGAAGGCACGCACCAGCTCGGCGCCGATGCCCGAGCTGCCGCCGGAGACGAACACCAGCTTGTCGCGCAGCGAGGCGTACTGCGTGTAGGCCCGGCCCATCAGCACAGCTCCGCCGGCAGCACGTCGCGCAAGGCCACCGGCGCGCCGGTCTCGATGCTGCGGTGCGCGGCCAGGCCCACGGCCACGGCACGCAGGCCTTCGTCGAGCGGGATCTCGGCCGGCAGCCCCTCGCGCACCGCCTGCGCAAACTTCTGGTGCTCGATGTACGAGGCGCCGAAGTGCTGGCCGGCGTAGCGGATGTTGGTGTCCCACACGCGCCGCACCGAGACGCCGCGGCCGGTGCCCGAGGGCTGGCCCCAGACCTCGCGCCGGCCCCAGTCGGCGCGCCGGCCGTGGCGCAGCGTGAGCGAGGGCAGCAGCGATTCGAGCTTGCCTTCGGCGCCGACGATCACGATGTGCTCGTTGTCGGTCGAGTTCTCGGCGAACATGCACAGGTCGAGCATCGCGCGCGCGCCGCTGGCGTACTCGACGATCACGTAGGCCGAGTCGAGGATGTCGGGCACCTTGCCGTCGTAGCGTTCGTCGAGGTGGTTGACGCGCTGCCCGCCCGAGGCGAACACACGCACGGCTCGCTCGCGCAGGATCAGCTCCATCAGGTTGAAGTAGTGGCAGCACTTCTCCACCAGCGTGCCGCCGGTGTTGGCGGAGAAGCGGTTCCAGTCGCCCACCTTCGGGTAGAAGGGTTCGCGGTGCTCGCGGATGCCGACCTGGTGCAGCCTGCCGATCTCGCCCGCATGCGCGATGCGGATCATCTCGGCCACCGGCGGCATGTAGCGGTATTCCTGCGCCACCCAGGTGATGGCTTTCCGGCCCTGCGCGCGCCGCAGCAGGTCGAGCCCGTCGGCCACCGTGGTGACGAGCGGCTTCTCGGCCAGGATGGGCAGGTCGGTGGCGAGCGCATCGCGCAGCACCGTGGCATGGGTGTGGTTCGGCGAGGCGATCACGACGGCGTCGCACCGGCCGGAGGCCAGCAGGTCCTCGTGGCGCTCGAACAGCGCCGGGCGCCAGCCGTCGACCAGCGTGGCCGCCGCGTCGCGGCTCGGGCCGTGCGGGTCGGCGATGGCGGTGACCTCGGCGCCGCCCATCGCGTGCAGGTTCAGCAGATGCTCGCGGCCCATGCTGCCGCAGCCGATGATGCCGTAGCGGATCTTCTCCTTCACTGGCTTCAACCCTTCAGTCCACCTTGGGTGAGTCCGCCGACGACGCGCTCCTGGAACGCCGCGATCAGCACCGCGATCGGCACGATGGCGACGATCAGCGCCGCCGAGATGATCGGCCAGGGGAAGGTGAACTCGCCCTGGTACAGCGTGATGCCCACCGGCAGCGTGCGCATGCTGGCGCTGGCGTTGAGCGACAGTGCCAGCAGGAACTCGTCCCAGGCGTTGACGAAGGCAAGGATGCCGGCGGTGAACACGCCCGGCGCGGCCAGCGGCACGACCACGCGCACCAGCGCACCGACACGCGTGCAGCCGTCGATCATCGCGGCGTTCTCCAGGTCTTTCGGGATGGCCTGGAAGAAGCTCACCAGCACCAGCGTGCAGACCGGCAGGTTCAGCACCACGTAGGGCAGCACCAGCGCGGTGTAGGTGTTGAGCAGGTTCATCGCCCGCATGGTCTCGAAGATCGGCACCAGCAGCGTGACCAGCGGGAACATGCTCGAGGCGACGATGCAGGTCAGGATCAGTTGCCGCCGCTTCAGGTTCAGCCGCGCGATGGCATAGGCCGCGCAGGAGGCGACCAGCAGCGAGAACACCGTCGCCACCAGCGCCACCACCACGCTGTTGCCGAGGTAGCGCAGCAGCGGCTGGTCGGTGAAGGCCTGCACGTAATTCTGCAGCGTCGGCCCGTGCGGCCAGTAGGTGATGGGCTTGCTCACCAGCTCGGCCTCGGTCTTCAGCGAGGTCAGCAGGATCCACACCGCCGGGAAGAAGCCGTTGAGCACCACGATGCCTGCGGCGATCAGGCGCAGCGACTTCGGCGAGAGAAAGGGCAGCGGCTTGTCGACCATCGTGGCCTCACCCGGCGTTGCGGCCGATGCGGCGCAGGTAGACCGCCGTCACGGCGAGCGACAGCAGGAACATGAACACCGCCAGCGTCGAGCCGTAGCCGACGTCGAGGTAGTCGATCGTCGTCTTGTGGATCAGCATCGCCAGCGTCTCCGTGCTGTTGCCCGGGCCGCCCTTGGTCATCGTGTAGGGGATGTCGAAGGTCTGCAGCGCGGTGATGGTGCGGAAGATCAGCGCGACGATGATCGAGGGCATCAGCATCGGGATCGTGATCTGCCAGAACTGCTGCCAGCGGCTCGCACCGTCGACCTCGGCTGCCTCGTAAAGCGACTTCGGGATCATCTGCAGGCCGGCGAGCAGGATCAGCGCCATGAACGAGCTGGTCTTCCAGACGATCGTCGCGCAGATCGCCGCGAAGGCCCAGTTTGGCCGCAGGAGCCACATCGTCGGCTCGCTTCCCGACGATGACGGGCCGAAGCGGCGCAGCACGTCGTTGACCACGCCGTACTCGGTGTGGAAGAACCACGCGAAGATCAGGCCGGCGAAGGACAGCGGCAGCGCCCAGGGCAGCAGGAGCGCCAGGCGCACCGGCCATTGCCGCTTGAACGGCAGGTTCGCGAGCATCGCCAAGCCGAGCCCGACCACCAGCGCGCCCGGCACGGTGATCAGCGTGATCAGCACGGTGTTCTTGGTCGCGTTCCAGAAGTCCTTGTCCTGCAGCACCAGGGCGTAGTTCTCCCAGCCGACGAACTTCACCGTGCCGCCGCCGGACAGGCGCAGGTCGAAGAAGCTGTTCCAGATCAGCTTGCCGATCGGGTAGACCACGATCAGCGCCAGCAGCAGGAAGGCCGGCGCGAGCAGCAACACGCCGAGCGTGCGCTCGTTGGGGTCGCTCGCGCGGTCGAGCCAGCTTCGAGGAGCAGACATGTCAGACGCAGTTGGTGGCCGAAACCGCGGACGTGGACGCCCCGCCCCTCGCATCGAGCGGCCGCCGCGGATCCGGCTTTGCCGGTCCGCTGGCGGCGCCCCCCTGGGGGGGAGCGCCGAAGGCGCTACGAGGGGGAGCCATGTCTAGCGCATCACGCGCTTCAGGCGGCCCTCGATCTCGTCCACCCCCTCGGCCGGCGTCTTAGTGCGCGCCAGCACCGCGCTGGTCGTCGTGCGGATCACGTCGCTGACCTGGCCGTACTCCTTGGACAGCGGCCGGCTGCGCCCGGCGATCACCACCTCCGCGGCGTCCTTGAACCAGGGCACGCTCTTCACCACGTCGGGATCGGTGTAGACGCTCTGGTAGGTCGGCAGCAGCGAGCCCTCGGAGGCGAGGAACTTGCTCGCCTCGGGCGAGGACATGAACTGCACCAGCTTGGCTGCCGCGGCCTTGTTCTTCGAGAACGCGCTGACGGCCCATTGCCAGCCGCCGACGCAGGTGGCGCTCTTGCCGCCGGCCATCGCGGGCAGCGGCATCACGCCCACCTTGCCGGAGACGGTGCTGTCCTTGTCATCCTTGAAGCGGTCCCAGGCGAAGCCCCAGTTGATCGCGAAGATCACCTGGCCGGCCTTGAACTCGTTGACGGTGTCCGGCGTCTTGACCTCGGCGACGTTCTTCTTGATCACGCCCTGGTCGACCATGGCGAGCCACTGGCTCAGGCCCTTCACCGCGGCGGGCTTGTCGAGCGTCATCCTGCCGCTGGCGTCGTTGAAGTCCTTGCCCTGACCCCAGTAGGGCAGCAGGAAGGTGCAGACCGCGCCCTCGATCGGCGCGCCCTGGATCGACAGGCCCTGCAGGTTCGGGTTGCCCGACGCCGATTCAGCGGCCTGGATCTTCCTGGCCGCGGCAGCGAGCTCGTCCCAGGTCTTGGGCTCGGCGATCTTGTGCTTCTCGAGCAGATCGCGGCGGTAGTACATGAACATCGCGTCGGCGAAGGCCGGCATCGCGGCGAGCTTGCCGTCGACCACGTTGCTCGCCGAGTAGACCGGCAGGTAGGGCTTGAGCACCGTGGCCGGCGCGCCGATGTAGGCATCCAGCGGCTCGAGCCAGCCGGCGCCGAAGTACTGCGCCGGGTTGACGATGTCGATCATGTAGACGTCGATCGCCGAGTCCTTCGCGTTCAGCACCGTCGAGAGGTACTGGCGCTGCAATTCGGAGGTGGCGCCGCCGGTCTCGATGTCGATCGTGACGCCCGGGTTCTTCTGCTGGTAGACGTCGAACAGCTTGCGCATCAGGTCGGGCCGCTGGCCCGAGCCGCCGGAGAAGACACGCAGCTTGGTGTCGGCGAAGGCGGCGCCCGTGGTCGTGGCGAGGCCGGCCGCGAGGGCCAGCGTGGCGAGCATCGAAGTACGGCGTTTCATCGGTGTCTCCTCTTGGGGGTGCGTGATCACAGGGCCGCGCCGGAGGCGGCGTCGAACAGGTGCATGTGCTGAGGCTGCAGGTGCAGCGTGCGCCGGCTGCCCGGCGCATCGCGGAAGCTCGCGGGGCAGCGCGCCACGAGTTCGGCGGCGCCGGCGCGGAAGGTGACCAGCGTCTCGGCGCCCAGCGGCTCGAGCAGCACGACCTCGGCGTCGATCGCCGCACCACCCTCCCCGCCCGGCGCGAGCGTCAGGTTTTCCGGGCGCACGCCGAAGCGCAGCGCGCGGCCGTTCGTCTTGCCGGCCAGCGGCGCGGGCAGCGCGAAGCGCGCGCCGCCCAGGTCGATGGTGTTCTGGGCCACGCTGCAATCCACCAGGTTCATCGGCGGCGCGCCGGTGAAGCCGGCGACGAACAGCGCCGCCGGCCGGTTGTAGATCGCCTCCGGCGTGTCGTACTGCATCAGCCTGCCGGCCGACAGCACCGCGATGCGGTCGGCCAGCGTCATGGCCTCGACCTGGTCGTGCGTCACGTAGATGATGGTCGCGCCCAGGCGCTGGTGCAGCTTCTTGATCTCGGTGCGCATCTCGTGGCGCAGCTGCGCATCGAGGTTCGAGAGCGGCTCGTCGAACAGGAACACCTTGGGCTGGCGCACGATGGCGCGGCCGATCGCCACACGCTGGCGCTGCCCGCCGGAGAGCGCCGCGGGCCGGCGCTCGAGCATGTGGTCAATGTGCAGCAGCTTCGCCGCGTCCATCACGCGCCGCTTGATCTCGTCTTCCGGCGTCTTGCGCAGCCGCAGGCCGAAGGCCATGTTGTCGTACAGCGTCTTGTGCGGGTAGAGCGCGTAGTCCTGGAACACCATCGCGATGTCGCGGTGGCGCGGCGGCAGCTCATTGACCACCTGGCCGTCGATCGCGATCGTGCCGCCGGAGATCGCCTCCAGCCCCGCCACCATGCGCAGCAGCGTGCTCTTGCCGCAGCCCGACGGACCGACGAACACGACGAACTCGCCGTGGCGGATCTGCAGGTCCACGCCGTGGATCACGGTGAGCTTGCCGTCGTAGCTCTTGACGACGTTCTGGAGGTCGACGGTGGCCATGGTTCAGTACCCGCCCTGCTCTTTCGCTGCGGGCGCGGGTGCCGACGTCAAGGTCTGCACCAGGCCCGACGCGGTGCGCATCAGCATGCCCAGGTCGGAGGCCACCGCGACGAAGTCGTAGCCCATCGCGCGGTACTCCAGCACCGCCTCGGCGGTGCCGCCAACGGTGCCGATCCAGCGGCCCGCGGCCCGCGCGCGCTTCGCCACGTCGGCCATCACCGCCTTGACCTGCGGATGCGCCATCTGGCCCGGCACGCCGAGGCTGCCGGACAGGTCGGCCGGGCCGAGGAACAGGCCCTCGACGCCGGGCACCGCGGCGATGGCCTCGAGCCGGTCGACCGCGGCCTGCGACTCGAGCTGCACGATCACGCTCACGCGCTGGTTCGCGGCGCGGTAGTAGTCGGGAATGGTGCCGAACAGCGAGCCGCGGCTCATCGCCGCCATGCCGCGCACGCCTTCGGGCGGGTAGCGCGTCGCGGCCACCGCGCGCGCGGCCTCCTCGGCGTCCTGCACGAAGGGCACCAGCAGCGTGTGCGCGCCGGCATCGAGCACGCGCTTGATGGTCACGGTGTCGTTCCACGGCACGCGCGTCACCGGCACGAGGCCGGTGCCGGACAGCGCCTGCAGCAGGCCGACCAGCGTGGAGAGGTCCAGCGGCGCATGCTCCATGTCGACCACGCCCCAGGCGAAGCCGGCGCGGCCCATCGCCTCGGCGACGATGGGGCTGCCGGACATCAGCCAGGTGCCGAGCGGAGCTCGGTCGCCAGCGGCGTTCATCAGGTCGCGGAACGGGTTCATGCGGGGGCCTTCAGAAGATCGCGGGCTCGGGCGTCGGCGCGCCGCCCTGCAGGAAGTCGAAGTCGCAGCCTTCGTGCGCCTGGGTCACGTGCTCCTGGTACAGGCGCGTGTAGCCGCGGCTCACGGCGCGCGGCGGTGCCTGCCAGGCGGCGCGGCGGCGCGCCAGCTCGGCCGCGTCGACCAGCATGTCGAGGCGGCGCGCGGCGACGTCGAGCTCGATCAGGTCGCCGGTGCGCAGCAGCGCCAGCGGCCCGCCGACCGCGGCCTCGGGGCTGGCGTGCAGGATGCAGCTGCCGTAGTGCGTGCCGCTCATGCGGGCGTCCGACAGGCGCACCATGTCGCGCACACCGCGCTCGAGCAGCTTCTTCGGGATCGGCAGGCCGCCCCACTCCGGCATGCCGGGTGCGCCCACCGGGCCGGCATGGCGCAGCACGAGCACGGTGTCCTCGTCGACCTCGAGCGCGGGGTCGGCGCAGCGCGCGTTCATCTCGGCGGGCGAATCGAACACCAGCGCGCGGCCGCGGTGGCGGAAGAACTTCGGGTCCGCCGCGCTGAGCTTCATCACCGCACCGTCGGGCGCGAGGTTGCCGCGCAGCACCGCCAGCGCGCCGTCGGCACTCACCGGCCGGTCGAGCGGGCGGATCACCTCGTCGTCGAGCACCCGTGCGCCGGCGATGTTCTCGCCCAGCGTGCGGCCGGTGACGGTGCGCTCGCCCAGCGACAGCCGCCCGGCGATGCGCTGCATCAGCGCGGGCAGGCCACCGGCGTACCAGAAGTCCTCCATCAGCCGGTCCCCGCTCGGGAACAGGTTGGCGAGCACCGGCACCTGGCGGCCCATCGTGTCGAGGTCGTCGAGCGTCAGCGCCACGCCGGCACGACGGGCGAGCGCGATCAGGTGCACCGCCGCGTTGGTGGAACCGCCGAGCGCCATCTGCACTGCCGCGGCGTTGAGGAACGAGCCGCGTGTCAGCAGGCGCGAGGGCTTGAGGTCTTCCCAGATCATGCCGACGATGCGCTCGCCGCAGTCGGTGGCCATGCGCGGGTGGGCCGCGTCCATCGCGGGAATGGCGGTGCTGCCCGGCAGCGCCAGGCCGAGCGCCTCGACGATGGAGGTCATCGTGCTCGCCGTGCCCATGGTGTTGCAGGTGCCCGGCGAGCGTGTCATCTTGGCCTCGAGCGCCACCCACTCGGCCTCGTCGATGCGGCCGGCCTGCTTCTCGTCCCAGAACATGCGGGTGTGCGTGCCGGCGCCGATGCGGCGCGTCTGGCCGGCCTCGACGCGGCGGTCGTTGAGCATCGGCCCGGCGGCGCAGAAGAGCACCGGGATGTCCATGCTGATCGCGCCCATCAGCGTGCCGGGCGTGGTCTTGTCGCAGCCGGCCAGCAGCACCGCGCCGTCCACCGGGAGCGAGCGCAGCAGTTCCTCGACCTCCATCGCCAGGAAGTTGCGGTAGAGCATGGTGGTCGGCTTGACCATCACTTCGCCGAGGCTGAGCGCCGGCAGCTCGAGCGGGTAGCCGCCGGCCAACAGCACGCCGCGCTTGACGTTCTCGGCCCGCTCGCGCAGGTGCGCATGGCAAGGCGACAGGTCGCTCCAGGTGTTGATGACGGCGACGATCGGCCGCTCCATCACGTCTTGCCGGCGCACGCCCATCTGCTGCATGCGCTGGCGGTGCGCGAAGCCGCGCATGCCGGCATCGGCAAACCAGCGACGGCTGCGCAGGTCGGCCAGCGGCTTGGGTGGATTGGAGGAAGTCCCCATGGCATTCGCTGTTGTTACCGGTAACATTACAGCCATGGCTAGACTTCCGCCATTCAGACAAACCCGGGAGGCGGCATGACGCCGGACGAGGCACCGGCGCGCCGCAGCCGCCGCGGCCATGGGCGCGCGACGCTCAGCGACGTGGCCGCGCTGGCCGAGGTGACCAAGATCACCGTCTCGCGCTTCCTGCGCGAGCCCGAGCGCGTGGCCGGGCCGACGGCCGAGCGCATCCGCGCCGCGCTCGCGGCCACCGGCTACGTGCCCAACAAGCAGGCCGGCCAGCTGGCCAGCGGGCGCTCGAACATCGTCGCCGCCCTGATCCCCAACCTCGGCCACTCGATCTTCGGCGAGACGGTGCAGGCGCTCAGCGAGGGCCTGCAGGCGGCCGGGCTCGAGCTGCTGCTCGCCTCCACCGGCTACTCGCCGCAGCGCGAGGAGGAGCAGTTGCACACCGTGCTCGGCTGGGCACCGGCGGCGGTGGTCGTCACCGGGCGGCGCCACACGCCCGGCGCGCTGGCGCTGCTGCACGAGGTGCATGCCGCCGGCACGCCGGTGCTCGAGGTGTGGGACCACCACCCCGAGGACCGGACGCCGTTCGCGCAGATCGGCTTCGACCACGCGCAGGTCGGCCGCGCGATGGCGCGCCACCTGCTCGATGCCGGCCACCGCCGGCTCGCCTACCTCGACAGCGGCGTGGCCACCGACTTCCGCGCGCACGAGCGCGGCGCCGCCTTCGTGGCCGAGGCGAAACAGGCCAAGGCGACGGTGAAGATGCTGGCCGCCGTCACCGGCGACCCGTTCGACGCCGGCCGGCATGCCTTCGCCACGCTGCGCGCGCTGCCGGCCCTGCCGAGCGCCGTGGCCTGTGCCAACGACCACCTCGCCTGCGGCCTGCTGCTGGAGGCGCAGGCCCGCGGCGTGGCGGTGCCCGGCGAGCTGGCGCTGCTCGGTTTCGGCGACTTCCCGGTCGGCCGGCAGCTGCAGCCGCCGCTCTCGACCGTGCGGCCGCCGAGCCAGGAGATTGGCCGCGCCGCGGCGGCGGCCGTGGTCGAGGCGCTCGGCCACCAGACCCCGGCGCGCAGCCAGGCCCTGCCGTGGCAGCTGCTGGCGCGCGGCAGTACCGCTCAATCGGCCTGAATCTTCGCGCTGGCGATGATGCCGGCCCAGCGCTCGATCTCGCTCTTCAGGAAGGGCGCGAACTCGGCCGGCCCGCGTGCGTCGACGCGGAAGCCCAGCTCGCGCACCCGTGCCGCGACCTCGGGCAGGTTCATGATCGCCACCGCTTCGGCACCGAGCCGGGCGACGATCGCGTCGGGCGTGGTGCCCGGCACCATGATCGCCGTCCAGTTCTCCACCTGCAGCTGGGGCAGGCCGGCCTCGGCGGTGGTCGGCACGTCGGGCACCTGCGGGTGCCGTGCCGGGCCGGTGACCGCCAGTGCGCGCAGCTTGCCCGCCTTCACGTGCGCGATGCTCTCGGGGAAGTTGGAGAAGATCACGTCGAGCTGGCCGCCGATCAGGTCGGTCATGCTGGGTGCGCCGCCCTTGTACGGGATGTGCTGCACCTGCACCTCCTGCGTGCCGGCGAACAGGGCCTGCGTCAGATGCGGCGGCGTGCCGTTGCCCGACGAGCCGACGTTGAGCACCCGCGCCTTGGCCTGGGCGACCAGGTCCTTCACGTCCTTGATCGGGCTGGCGGCGGGCACGACGATCAGCATCGGCGAACCGGCCAGCAGCGCCACCGGCCGCAGGTCGCGCTGGAAGTCGAAGCTCGCCTTGCCCTTGTAGAGCGTCACGTTGGCGGCATGCGTCAGCGTGATCGCCAGCAGCGTGGTGCCGTCGCCCGGCGCCTTCGCCACCGCGTCGGCGCCGATCTGCGCGCCGCCGCCGGGCTTGTTGTCGATCACCACGTTGACGCCCCAGCGCTGGCCCAGCCGCTCGCCCACCACGCGGGCCATCACGTCGGTCAGCCCGCCCGGGGCGAAGGGCACCACGTAGCGCAGCGTGGATCCCGGCTTCGGGTAGTCGTTCTGCGCCCAGGCCGTCAGCGGGCCTGTGGCGGGCAGCAGCAGGGCCAGCGCCTGCAGCAGTTCGCGTCGTTGCATCAGTCCAGTCTCCGGATAAGCCGCGCATGCTGCCGGCGGGCACGGCGCCGCGCAACCGGTATCGTTATGCGAATCCCGCGTGAAAATTCATCAGGTGCGCCACTGCGCGAGCAGCGCGTCGCCCACCTCGATGCCTTCGGCCTCCGCCTGGCGGCGCAGGGCCTCGCGTCGGGCGCCGGGCAGGCGCACGCCCTCGTCCTTCAGCATCTCGACCACCAGCGTCTCGACACGCTCGAGGTAACGCTCGCGCCCGGCCAGCGCCCCCGGATCCACCACGATGAAGGCCTGGCCGATGCCGGGCCGGTTGCCCTCGTCGACGAAGAAGCTCGAGGCCTCGAACCCGAAGTTCGCGCCGATCAGCGCGGTGACCAGCAGCTCGACGACGAGCGCCAGCATCGCGCCCTTGGGCGAGGAGAGCGCGCCGATCGGCAGCATCGAGCCCTCGAGCGCGGCCTTCGCGTCGGTGGTCGGGTGCCCGTGTTTGTCGAGCGCCCAGCCGGCGGGAATCGGCTCGCCCTTCTTCGCCGCCACCATCACCTTGCCGCGCGCGACCTCGCTCAGGCTCAGGTCGATGAGCAGCGGATCGCCCAAGCGACGCGGGAAGGCCGCGGCCACCGGGTTGGTGCCGAAGATCGGGTGCTTGCCGCCCGCAGCCGGCATGGCCGCCGGCGAGTTGGCGAACCCCAGGCCGACCATGCCCGCGGCAGCGACGAGGCGCAGGTGGTCGACGATCACGCCGGCATGGTGGCTGTTCGCGACGCCGGCGAACGCGACACCGTGCTCGCGCGCCGCGGCGATCGCCTCGCGCAGCGCCAGCTCGCAGGCCGGGAACGCAAGGCCGGCCTTGGCATCGACGAGCACCGCTCCGCCCTTGCGCGCCACCACCTCGGCCTGCGCCCGCCCGTCGGCGCGGCCGTTCTTCAGGTGCGTGGCGTACTGGGTGACGCGCGAGAGGCCATGCGATCCGAGGCCTTGCGCCTCGGCCAGCACCAGCGCGCGCGCGGTGGCCTCGGCCATGCCCGCGCTCGCGCCGGCGCGGATCAGCGCGCCGGCCACCTCGGCCTGCAGCTGCCCGACCGTCAGCCTCATCGCAAGGCCTCCGCGACCCGCTGCGCGATCAGCGAGCTGACGCGGTCGTTGGCCTCGGCGGTCAGCCCGGCGATGTGCGGCGTCAGCAGCAGGTTCGGGCAGCCCTGGAAGTGCGGCGCCGCGGGCAGCGGCTCGGTGCCGAACACGTCGATCGCCGCGCCGCCCAGGCGCCTCTCGCGCAGCGCGGCGGCCAGCGCCGGCTCGTCGACGATGCCGCCGCGTGCGGTGTTGATCAGCACCGCGCCGGGTTTCATCGCGGCGATGCGCGCGGCGTCGAACAGGCCACGGGTGGAATCGACCAGCGGCACGTGCAGGCTGATCACGTCGCTCGCCTTGATCACCTCGTCGAGTCCGGCGCAGCGCACGCCGAGCTCGGCATAGGCCGGATGGTCGTCGTCCATCATCGCGTCGAAGGCGCAGACATCCATGCCGAGCGCGCGGGCCAGCTTCGCAACCAGCTGCCCGATGCCGCCGAAGCCGATCAGCCCGAGCGTCTTGCCGCCGATCTCGCGCCCGTTCGAGAGCGCCGTACGCGGCCACGCCCCCGACGCCACCTCGGCCGTGGACACGTACGCGCCGCGCAGCAGCAGCATCGCGCTGGCGATCACGTACTCGGCCACCGACAGCGCATTGGCACCGGTGGCCGGGATGACCTGCATGCCGCGCGCCTCGCAGCCGGCCACGTCGATGTTGTCCAGCCCGACACCGAGTCGGCCGACCACCCTGCACCTGGCCAGCGCGGCGAGCAGCTCGCCGCGCACCTGGGTGCGGTTGCGCACGATGATGGCGTCGGCCCCACGCGCCTCCTGCAGCAGGCGCGGCGCATCGTCCACCAGCCTGGCGTCGTAGAGCACGTCGTGCGCCGCCGCGAGCGACGCGACGGCGCGCTCGTCCATGAACTCCGTGATGACAATCCGCGCCATCACGGGCCTCAGGCGCTCTCGTACAGGCGCGTCAGCACGAACTCGCGGTGCCCCAGCGCCTCGGCCGCCGTCAGCCGCCCGTTGGCCGTGCGCAGCATGCACTCGAGCAGCCGGTCGCCCGCCTGGTCGAGCGTGATCTCGCGCTGCAGCAGGCCCGAGGAATCGACGTCGATGTGCTCGCTCATCAGCCGCACGGTGCGCGGGTTGGCGCAGATCTTGATGACCGGCAGGATCGGGTTGCCGATCACGTTGCCCTGGCCGGTGGGGAAGAAGTGCACCACGTAGCCCGAGGCGGCGCACAGCGTCACCATCTCGGCCGCGGCGGAGGACGAATCCATGAACCACAGGCCCGGGTGCGTGGGCATCTCGGCCTTGTCGATCACGCCGTCGACGGTGCACTTCTTGCCGATCTTCTGGATGTTGCCGAGCGCCTTCTCCTCGATCGTCGTCAGGCCGCCGGCGATGTTGCCCTTGGTCGGCTGCGACTCGGAGAGATCGGTCGTCTTGTGGCGGTTGATCATGTCCTGGTAGCGGTTGAACATGAACATGAAGCGCTCGCGCACCGCGTCGTTGGCGCAGCGCGCCGCGACGATCTTCTCGCCGCCGGTGATCTCGCTGGTCTCGCCGAAGCACAGGTAGTTGCCCAGCGGGTGCAGCTTGTCGAACGCGTTGCCGACGGTCGGGTTGGCGCCGCAGCCGCTCGTCGTGTCGCTCTCGCCGCACTTGGTGGAGACCCACAGCTCCGAGATCGGGCAGACCTCGCGCTGCTTCTCGCTGGCCCACTGCACGTACTCGCGCGCCACCTTGCTGGCCTTCATGATGGTCTCGTGGTCGCCATGGCCCTCGATGCCGAAGCCGGTGACGGGCTTGCCGGTGGCGGCAATGCCGTCGACCACCTTCTTGGTCCAGCCGTCCTCGATGCCGATCACGACGACGGCCGCGACGTTCGGGTTGCAGCCCGCGCCGATCAGCGTGCGGAAATGCAGTTCCAGGTCGGCGCCGAACTGCAGCCGGCCGTAGGGGTGCGGGATCGCCAGCGTGCCCTTGATGTTGTGCGCCACGGCCTCGGCCGCGGCGTTGGACAGGTCGTCCAGCGGCAGGATGACGACGTGGTTGCGCACGCCGACGCGGCCGTTCTCGCGGCGGTAGCCGAGGAAGGTGGTGTCTTTCGAAATGACGGACATGGGTGACCTCTTACCAGCGCTTGGTCTTGATGTTGTGCACGTGGGCGTGTTCGCCCGCCTTGATCGGCGCGACCACCTTGCCCATGTCGATGCCGTACTTGATGACGGTGTCGCCGGGCGCCATGTCCTTCAGCGCGATCTTGTGTCCGATGGGAATGTCCTGGCGTGCGTCCATCGAGATCATGCGGTCCTCGTCCATGATCCAGCCGTTGAGCGTCATGCCGGCCTTCACGCCCTCGACGACGACCACCGCGACGGTGTCGTGGGCGTCGTGCAACACGAAGTGATTCATCCTGTCTGGCTCCTCGTTCGGCCGCGCGGTCGGCGGCACGGAAGCGCATGCTCGGCCTGGCGTCGCCTGCTGTCAAACAGGTCATATAGATGACTTGCAGGATAGGCTCCGGCCGGCAGAATTCGCCGCCATGCCCGCCGCCACCTCGTTTCGTCCGATCGCCCCCGAGGCCGCCGGCATGCCGCTGTACCGGGTGGTCAAGCGTGCGCTGCTGCGTGCCATCGAGGGCGGCGAGCTGCCGCCGGGCGAGGCGTTGCCGGCCGAGGCAGCGCTGGCCGGCGCGTTCGGCGTGGCCATCGGCACGCTGCGCCACGCGGTCGACGAACTGGTGGCCGAGCACATCCTGGTGCGGCGCCAGGGCCGCGGCACCTACGTCGCGACGCACGACGCCGACCGCTTCCTGTTCCAGTTCTTCCATGTCGAGCGCAGCGACGGCCTGCGCGAGGTGCCGCAGGTCGAGCTGCTCGCCTTCGCGCGCGAGCGGCTCGAGGACGAGGCCGCGGCCGCGGCGCTCGGCATTGCCGTGGGCGAGATGGTGGTGCGCTTCGAGAACCGCCTGCGCCTGCAGGGCCGCCCGGTGGTGCACGACCAGATCACCGTGCCGGCGCTGCTGTTCAAGGGCCTGACCGAGAAGCGCCTGCGCGAGCGACCCGGCACGATCTACCAGCTCTGGCAGACCGAGTACGGCATCACCGTGGTGCGCGCGCAGGAGCGCGTGCGTGCCGTGGCCGCCGACCGCAACGTGGCCCGCGTGCTCGGCATCGCGCCCGGCACGCCGGTGCTGCAGGTGCGCCGCAGCGCGCTGACCTTCGGCGACAAGCCGGTCGAGCACCGCGTCTCGACGATCCACACGGCCGTGCACGAGTACGTGCAGACGCTCTCGCGTCCGGCATGAACGCCCGGCTCCGATCGACCGCCGGCCTGGTGCCGGGCAGCGCGCTCGCGGGCGTGCTCGCGCTCGCGGCGACCTTCGTCTCGCAGCTGCATGGCGGGCCGCAGCTGCTGTACGCGCTGTTCTTCGGCATCGCCTTCCACTACCTCAGCCACGAGCCGCGCAC
Organism: Piscinibacter defluvii; assembly: GCF_004011805.1. Lineage (GTDB taxonomy): Bacteria > Pseudomonadota > Gammaproteobacteria > Burkholderiales > Burkholderiaceae_C > Piscinibacter > Piscinibacter defluvii. The sequence continues at coordinate 233,124 of NZ_RCHJ01000005.1, read as the reverse complement.
CAAGGCCGGCATCGAGTTCTGCGCGCGCCAGGTGCTGCGCCTCGGGGTCGGCCTGCTCGGCGCGCGCATCACCGCGGCGCAGATCGCCGCGCTCGGCTGGGTCACCGCCGGCATCGTGGTGCTGGCGGTGCTGACGACGCTCGGGCTCGGCCTGCTGCTCGCGCGCCGCTTCGGCCTCTCGCGCGCGCAAGGCGTGCTGTCGGGCGGCTCGGTCGCGATCTGCGGCGCCTCGGCCGCACTGGCCATCGCCGCGGTGCTGCCGCGCGAGCGGCACGGCGACCGCTTCACGCTGATGGTGGTGATCTGCGTCACCGTGATGTCCACCGCAGCGATGGTGGTCTACCCGCTGATCGCCCGGGCCATGAACCTGCCGCCGGAACTCGCGGGGTTGTTCATCGGCGGCACGATCCACGACGTGGCCCAGGTGGTCGGTGCCGGCTACACACTCGGCACGCAGGCCGGCGACACCGCCACCATCGTGAAGCTGTTCCGCGTCTCGATGCTTGCCGCCGTGGTGCTGGTGGTGAGCCTGGCCTTCCGCGCCGAGCGCGAGCGCGGCGAGCCGGTGCAGGCAGCCCGGCAGCCGCTGGTGCCCTGGTTCCTGTGGCTGTTCGGCGCGCTGGTGGCGCTGAACTCCGCCGGCGTCATCGCACCGGCCCTGCAAGAGGGCATGAACCTCGCCTCGCGCGCGGCGCTGGTGCTGGCGATCGCGGCCCTGGGCATGAAGACCAGCTTCATGCAGCTCGCGCAGGCCGGCTGGCGGCCGATCGTGCTGATCCTCGTCGAGACGCTCTGGATGGCCGGCCTGGTGCTCGCCGCCATCGCCTGGCGGGGCTGACACCGGCATCGGCTATACTCGCGGGCTTGCGCCGGTGTAGCTCAGTTGGTAGAGCAGCGCATTCGTAATGCGAAGGTCGGGAGTTCGACTCTCTTCACCGGCACCACTCACAGTCAGACAGTCAGGGCCCGCCACCGTGCGGGCCTGGTTTCGAGTGGCGGGGGGGCCGGCCGGTGCGCACCTGCGCCAGCGGCCGCTTGCCCTTGAGCTGGCGCTCGATGCCCTCGTTGAGCGCGGCGCGCAGCGCGTGCACCTCCTCCACGTGGCCGTAGATGCCGGGGAAGCGCAGGTCCAGCCAGAGCCACAGCGTGCAGCCGCGCAGCGCCTGCTCCATGCGGTCGAGTCGGCTGTGGCCGTCCACCGCCTCCAGGAACCAGGGCGTGCCGGCGCGCCCGAGCAGCGCGTGGCGGCTGCTCCAGTCCAGGAACTCCTGCAGCTGCGACTCGGTGCGCGTGTCCACCGGCGCCTGGGCGTAGGTGAAGCGCTGGCGCAGCGGCAGCTTCGCCGCGCTCTTGTCCAGCGCCTCGGCGAGCAGCAGCATCTGGTCGAGCTCGGCCACCGCGAAATGGGCGTCGTCCAGGCGCAGCTGCTCGACGAACACGCCGAGCACCTCGCGCAGCCGGGTCTTGTGCAGCCGCGCGGCGATGGTCTTCACGTGCCAGGGGTTGGGCGCCACGGGCGCCTTGAAGTCGCGCGGCGCCTGCGGGCGGCGCTGCAGCAGCTCGCGCAGCTGCCGCGCCGCGCCCGGCTCGGCGCTGTCGAGCAAGCCCACGAAGCCTTCCTCGTGCAGGCCGAAGCGGCCGGCCCGGCCCGCGATCTGGTGCACCTCGGATTCGTCCAGCGGCCGGTCGCCCGCACCGTCGAACTTGGACAGCGTGCTGAACAGCACGCGACGGATCGGCAGGTTCAGGCCCATGCCGATCGCGTCGGTGGCCACCAGGATGTGCGCCTCGCCCTGCGCGAAGCGCTCCGCCTCGCGGCGCCGCACCTCGGGCGGCAATGCGCCGTAGATCACCGAGACCGGGTGGCCGGCGGCGGCGATGCGGTCGCGCAGCGCCAGCACGTCGCGCCGGCTGAAGGCCACCACCGCATCGCCGAGCTGCAGCGCGTCGAGGGCGACGGGCCGGGCGAGCTGCTCCACGTGCTGCTTGCGCTCGAACACCCGCACCGTGCAGCGCTCGCCGCACAGCCCGAGCAGCCGTTCGATGGCCGGCACCGCGTGCTCGGAGCAGATGACGATCAGCTCGTTGGCCGGCACGCCGACGATGGCCTGCGTCCAGGCCCAGCCGCGTGCGCCGTCGAAGATCATCTGCGCCTCGTCGATCACCGCCACGTCGACGGGCCGGTCGGTGGCCACCATCTCGATGGTGCTGGAGACCACCCGCGCGCCGGGCGCGGGCACGTTCTCCTCGCCGGTCAGCAGCGAGCAGGCCACGCCGCGCGCCGCCAGCCGGTCGCGCCCCTCGAGCGCCAGCAGGCGCAGCGGCGCGAGGTAGGCGCCGACATGCGCCTGCGCGAGCCGCTCGAAGGCCGCGTGCGTCTTGCCGCTGTTGGGCGGGCCGACGAACAGCGTCACGCTGCGCTGCAGGTGGCGCGCCTTGGTGAAGGTGTCGGGGTAGCCCTGGAAGGCCAGGTCCTGGTTGAGCGAGGCCAGCGTGTCGAGCTCGGTGACACGGTGCTCCCAGCGGTCCTGCGTGCGCGTGCAGGCCGCCAGCAGCTCCGCCACCGGCTGCGGGCGGGCGCATTCGGCCTGCAGGCGCGGCAGCAGCTCGTCCAGACGGCGCGGCTGGTAGGCCTGGCTGCGCGCCACCAGGTCGGCCAGGTGCGCCGTCACCTCGGCCGCCTGCGGATGAACCGGGGCCGGGCCGAGCGCGGCGCGCAGGGCCGCCTCGTCGCCGCTGCGGTAGAAGGCCCAGACACCGGACGTGTCCACCGCCACCCGGTACAGCAGCGGGATGCGCCAGGCCGCCGCGTCGGGCACCGGCACCTGCAGCGCCTGGCTGACCAGGCGGGTGAACTCGCCGTCGTGGCGCGACACGCCCAGCGCCTCGAGCGCGGCGGTGCGCTCCAGCAGCAGCGGCCGCACACCCGGGCCGGTGCCGACCGCGTCGAGGTGCGCCAGCGCGGCGTCGATCGCCGCCGGGTCGATCCAGCGGCTCGGCCGCCCGCCCGCGGCGGCCTTCTGCAGCTGCACCAGGCCGAGCTGGTCGAGCCGGCGGTCCGTGGCGCCCTCGCCGAAGTCTGCCGGCGTCAGCACCTGCGGCAGGCTGTAGGCCGCCTGGCGCAGGCGCTCCAGCGCCAGGCGCCCGACGTGGCGCGGCAGCCGGGCAGCATGGCGCGGGTCGGGCAGATTCAGCGGCTCGCGGGGCGGTTCGGAGGCGGCGGCGCTCGTCGGGGCGGACATGGGCGGGGCATCGAGAGGCGCCCGACTCTACCCGCTGCGACGCCGGCGGGCGCACGGGGCCCCGCCGGGGTCGGCGCGGCCCGAGGTGTGAACTCGGTGTCCAAGCGTTTCGCTTGCTGGGAATTCGGCCGATCGCGAACCAGAATGCTCCGACAGGCGGCGCATTGCACGGCGCCGCCGCACGACAACATGCCTCTTCACTCCTCGCTCCCACCCCTCAAGTCCACGCCACCGGCGCTGCTCGTGCCGCGGCCGCTCGGCGAGCGCCGCGACGCCAAGCAGGAAAGCGCGCTCCAGGAGACCGCCTGCACGGGCCGCCGCTCGCTGGCCAAGGAACTGATCGCCGACCGCAAGCGCTGAGCGGCCCTGCCCGGCCGGGTGGTACGCTGCGCCCCGCCAGCAACCCTCGCCACCGCCCGGTGGCCGGCCCCATGACCTGCGACCCGCCCGCGGCGCCCGACGTCCGCCGCCAGTTCCCGCGCACGGACCTCGCCGCCTGCCTCGTTCGATGAGTGGCAGCGCATTCATCGGCAAGGCCGTGCTGGTGGTTGGCGGCACGAGCGGCATCGGCGCGGGCATCGCGGCGGCCTTCGCGGCCGAAGGGGCAAAGGTCTGCGCCACCGGCGCCACCGAGGCGGAATGCGGGCGCGCCCCGCAGGCCGTGCCGGCGCGGGTGCTCGACGTGCGCGACGACGCCGCGGTGCGCGCATTGGTGGGCTCGCTCGGCGAGCTCGACGTGGTGGTCAATTGCGCCGGCGTGATCCGGCGCGGCGCCGAGCACGAGCCGGCGGTGTTCGCCGAGGTGCTGGACATCAACCTGAACGGCACGCTGCGCGTCTGCGCGGCGGCGCGGCCGGGGCTCGCGGCGCGGCGCGGCTGCATCGTCAACACCGCCTCGATGCTGAGCTTCTTCGGCGGCGGTCTGGTGCCGGCCTACAGCGCCAGCAAGGGCGGCGTGGCGCAGCTGACCAAGAGCCTGGCGATCGCCTACGCGGCCGAGGGCATCCGCGTCAACGCGGTGGCGCCGGGCTGGATCGCCACGCCGCTGACGCAGGCCCTGCAGGACGACCCGGCCCGCAGCGGCCCGATCCTCGCGCGCACGCCGCTGGGCCGCTGGGGCACGCCGGAAGACGTGGCCGGGCCGGTGCTCTTCCTGGCCAGCCCGGCGGCGCGCTTCGTCACCGGCATCGTGCTGCCGGTGGACGGCGGCTACCTCGTTTCATGAGTGCATCGAACATGGCGACCGACAGCGACAAGTGGCAGCCCTACCGGCACCCGATGCCCAAGGAGTCGCCGCCCGAACTGGTGATCCCGGACGCGATCCCGGCCGACGAACGCGTCTGGGTGCCGGTGGACGAGAACGTCTGGTTCCGCCCGCTGTGCCTGGCGGCCAGCCGCGGCTACTGGATGAACCTGCTGCGCGTGCGGCGCGCCGGCGTGCTCTCGCGCCACCGCCATCCGCAGCCGGTGCACGGCTACGTGATCAAGGGCCGCTGGCGCTACCTGGAGCACGACTGGGTCGCCGCCGAGGGCGGCTACGTCTACGAGGCGCCGGGCGAGACGCACACGCTGGTGGTCGACCCGGACGTCGACGAGATGATCACGCTGTTCCAGGTCAACGGCGCGATGATCTACGTCGACCCCGACGGCCGCTGCACCGGCTACGACGACGTGTTCACGCGCATCGACAAGTGCCGCGCGCATTACGCGGCGGTGGGGCTGGGCGCGGACTACGTCGACCGGTTCATCCGCTGAGCGGCCGGCCGCGGCGCTGCCAATCCTGGCAGCACGCTGTCACGGCCTGGCAGCAGCTGACACCGGGTGCGCGCCGGCAAGTGCCTGTCGCGCAGGTGGTTTGCGCCCCGCGGGCGGCTGGCACGGGGCTTGATACGGGTCACCCTGTCAACCTCTCCGGACCCCTGCCATGACCACCACCAATTTGCCCCGCGTCGGCGCCGACGATCCCGAGCGCCGCACCTGGCTGCTCGCCACCGGCGCGGCCGGTGGCGTGGCGGCCATCGCCACCGCCGTGCCCTTCGTCTCCAGCTTCGCGCCCAGCGAGCGTGCCAAGGCGCAGGGCGCCTCCGTCGAGGTGGAGCTCGGCGACATCGCGCCCGGTGGCATGAAGACCGTCGAGTGGCGCGGCAAGCCGGTCTGGATCCAGCGCCGCACGGCGGAGATGATCGCCGCGCTGAACGGCCAGGAGGCGGCGCTCGCCGACCCCGACTCGGCGCGCGACGGCCTGCCCGAAGCGCTGCGCAACCCCGGCCGATCGATGAAGCCGGAGTTCTTCGTCGCCATCGGCATCTGCACCCACCTGGGCTGCTCGCCCAGCGCGGTGTCCCAGGGCAGCGGCAACCCGAGCGTCGGCGCCGACTGGCACGGCGGCTTCTTCTGCCCCTGCCACGGCTCGACCTTCGACCTGGCCGGCGGCGTGTTCAAGAACAAGCCCGCGCCGACCAACCTCGAGATTCCGCCGCACCGCTTCGTCGGCGAGACGCGCCTGGTGATCGGGGAGAGCCAGAGCGGCTGAGACCCGCCCCACGGCGCGCGCCGCTGCAGCGACCCCAGCGGCCGCAGGGTGGTGGCGGCCTCGAATATCATTTCTTACTGATGTTTGATCCTTCCGCACCGGACGCCCCTGCGCCGACCGGCGCCGCACGCCTGGTGCGCCGCACGCTGGGCCGGGCTGCGCGCCCGCTGCTGCACCGCGCGCTGCTGCGCGGCCTGCGCCCGGCGCGCCTGCCGCACGACCCGCCGCTCGAGCGCCGGCCCTGCCGGCATGGCCGGCTGAAGGTGCTGCGGCTGCACGGGGCGCGCGGCCAGCGCCTGGCGGCCTGGCTGGCCCTGCCGCAGAGCGCGGATCCCGCGGCGCAGGTGCCGGCGGTGCTGGCCCTGCACGGCTGGGGCGCCAATGCCTCGACGCTCTGGCCGGTGGTCGACACGCTGCTGTCCAGTGGCCTGGCCGTGCTGCTGCTGGACGCCGGCAACCATGGCGACAGCGACGCCGAGGCGTTCAGCTCGCTGCCGCGCTTCGCGCAGGACCTGGCCACCGGGCTGGGCGCCCTGCGCGCCGAGCCCGCCGTCGACGCGCGCCGCATCGCGCTGCTCGGCCACTCGGTCGGCGCGGCGGCCACGCTGCTGCACGCGGCGCGGCACGGCGACGTCGCGGCCGTCGTCAGCCTGTCCGCGTTCGCGCATCCACGCGAGATGATGGAACGCTGGCTGCGCGCGCACCACCTGCCCCGGCGCGGCCTCGGCACGACCATCCTCGAGCATGTGCAGGCGGTGATCGGCACACGCTTCGACGACATCGCGCCGCTGAACCTGGTGCCCGCACTGCGCTGCCCGCTGCTGCTGGTGCACGGCGCGCACGACACCACCGTGCCACTGGCCGACGCGCACCGGCTGCACGCCGCCTGCCCGGGCAGCGCGTTGCTGGTGGTCGACGGCACGCACGACCTGCGCGCCGCGCTGGCCCCGCACGCGCCGCGCATCCTGCAGTTCCTCGGCCGCCACCTCGGCACGGCCGCGGCCTGAGCGCGAGGCCGGGGCGGCTTCAGCGGCCCGGCGCGTCGTCGTCGAGCTCGCGCAGCTTGCGGTACAGGGTGCGCTCGCTGATGCCGAGCGACTCGGCCAGCGCACGGCGGTTGCCCGAGTGGCGTGCCAGCGCCTCGCGCAGGGCCTCGCGGCCGGCCGCACGCAGCGGCGGCGCTCCCGTGCCGCGCGCGCCCGCCGGCGCGAGCACCAGCTCGGCGGCGAGCGCGCGTTCGATCGCGCCGGCGCCGATTTCCTCGGCGTCGCTGAACAGCGCGGCGCGCTCGAGCAGGTTGCGCAGCTCGCGCACGTTGCCCGGGAACGGGTGCGCCGCCAGGCGCCGCAGCGCCGCGGCACCGAGCACCAGCCGGCGCCCGGGCGCCAGGCGCGCCAGCAGCGCCTGGGCCAGCAGCGGCAGGTCGTCGCGGCGCTCGCGCAGCGGCGGCAGGGCGATCGGCACGGTGGCGATGCGGTAGTACAGGTCGGCGCGGAAACGCTCCTGCGCGATCATCGTGCCGAGGTCGCGGTGCGTCGCGGCGATCACGCGCAGGTCGGCGCGGCGCGGCTCGCTGCTGCCCACGCGGCGGTAGGTGCCGCTCTCGAGCAGGCGCAGCAGCTTGACCTGCATGGTCAGCGGAATGTCGCCCACCTCGTCGAGGAACAGGGTGCCACCGGCGGCGCTCTCGACCAGCCCGGGGCGCGCCGCGTGCGCGCCGGTGAAGGCGCCTTTCTCGTGGCCGAACAGCTCGCTCTCGAACAGGCTCTCGGGCAGGCTCGCGCAGTCCACCACCACCAGCGCGCGACCGGCCCGCGGGCTGGCCTCGTGCAGCGCCCGCGCCACCAGTTCCTTGCCGGTGCCCGATTCGCCCAGCAGCAGCACGCTGGCCTCCGACGGGCCGACCCGCGCCACGAGCTCGAGCAGCGCCCGGAACGGCGCCGAGCGCCCGATCAGCCCCTGCGGCGAGGCCTCGCCCGGCGCGCCGCGCAGCGGCTCCATCTTCTCGATGAACCAGCCGGGCGCGCCGGCGCCTCCCTTCAGCGGCACCAGCTCGATGTTGACGTAGGCGCGGCCCTGCGGCGTGTGGTGCAGGTGCAGCACGCGCTCGCGCTGCCCGCTCTGCCGGGCGCGCGCCAGCGGGCAGCTTTCGCCGGCCTGGTCGCAGGGCACGCTGATGTGGTGCGACACCTCGTGGCAGGTGCGCCCGACCACCGAGGCGCGCGGGCTGAACTGGCGCCGGTAGGCCGCGTTGGCGGCGGCGATGCGGTAGTGCGCGTCGAACAGGATGTGCGGCTCGGGCAGACCTTCGAGAAAGGCCACCAGTTCGTCGGGCGCAGTCGCGCGGGGCATGTCGCATGCTGCCATTCCTGGCAGTCGTTGCCAAGACCTGGCAGTCGCGTCGCGCCTCGTTCACGCGCAAGTGGCTGTCGGCGCACGGCTTTCTCGGCGCGGCGGTGCTGGCATGCAACTTGATACCCATCGCCGTATAGCAGCCGATTGCCGAGTCTCCCCATGTCAAGCCCTGCCGTGCCCACGTCCGTCCCGCTGTACGCCGCCGACCGGCGCATCTACCCGCGCGCCGTGCAGGGCCTGTTCCAGCGCTGGCGCTGGGCCGCCGTCTGGCTGACGCAGCTGGTGTTCTACGGCCTGCCGTGGCTGAGCTGGAACGGCCGCCAGGCGGTGCTGTTCGACCTGGAGGCCCGCCGCTTCTATGTCGGCGGCCTCGTGCTCTACCCGCAGGATTTCGTCTACCTGACCGCGCTGCTGCTGATCAGCGCCTACGCCCTGTTCCTGTTCACCGCGGTGGCCGGGCGGCTGTGGTGCGGCTACGCCTGCCCGCAGACCGTCTACACCGAGCTGTTCATGGCGATCGAGCGCCGCGTCGAGGGCGACCGCAATGCGCGCATGAAGCTCGATGCCGCGCCGTGGAGCGCGGCCAAGCTGCTGCGCAAGGGCGGCAAGCATGCCGCCTGGATCGCGCTGGCACTATGGACCGGCTTCACCTTCGTGGGCTACTTCACGCCGGTGCGGCAGCTGGCGGGCTCGGCGCTGGCGCTGGACCTGTCGGGCTGGGAGACCTTCTGGACCTTCTTCTACGGCTTCGCCACCTACGGCAATGCCGGCTTCATGCGCGAGCAGGTGTGCAAGTACATGTGCCCCCATGCGCGCTTCCAGAGCGCGATGTTCGACCGCGACACGCTGATCATCACCTACGACACGCAGCGCGGCGAGCCGCGCGGCGCCCGCACGCGCAACGAGGCCCCTGGGGCCGCCGCGCAGGGCGCCTGCGTCGACTGCGGGCTGTGCGTGCAGGTCTGCCCGACCGGCATCGACATCCGCAAGGGCCTGCAGTACGAGTGCATCGGCTGCGCCGCCTGCGTGGACGCCTGCGATTCGATGATGACCAGGCTGCGCTTGCCCACCGGCCTGGTGCGCTACGACACGCTCAACGGCCTGGCGCAGCAGCTCGGCGCCGCGCAGCGCCTGCGCCGGGTGCTGCGGCCGCGCGTGCTGGTCTACGGCGCGGTGCTGCTGGCCATCGTCACTGCGGTCGGCACCAGCCTCGCGCTGCGCACCCCGTTCAAGGCCGACATCGTGCGCGACCGCGCCACGCTGGCGCGCCTCGTGGACGACGGCCAGATCGAGAACGTCTACCGGCTGCAGCTGATGAACGCCACCGAGCGCGAGCAGCGCTACACCGTGCGCGCCGACGGGCTGCCCGGCCTGGCGCTGGCCGCGCCGGTGGAGCTGCGGCTCGGCCCGGCGCAGGCGCGCTGGGTCACGCTGGCGCTGCGCGTGCCGCCCGAGGGCGCGGGCGCCGCGGGCCCCGGGGCCCACGAGATCCACTTCGAGCTGCGCCGCATGGCCGACGGCGACGACGCGCCGCGCACGCTGCGCGAGAAGTCGACCTTCGTCGTGCCGCGCTGACGCAGCAGGGCCCAGGCGCGGCGCAAGGCGCGGCCGAGGCCCGACCAGAACGCCTGCTGCGCCTGCGCACGCAGCTCGAGTGCGCGGGCGCGGGCGGCATCGTGAAGGCGGTCGGTCGGGTGCATGGCAGGCTCCTGGTGAGGGGGTGCAGCCACTGTAGGCAGCGGCCGAACGGCGCGACAGCCCGGCGCCGCCAAAGTGGTGTTGCGGCACCTGCAACACCGCCCCACTACCATGGCGGTCCATGGACTCGCTCGCCTTCGACGACCTCAAGCTGTTTGCCCGCGTCGCGACGCTGGGCACGCTGTCGGCGGTGGCGCGCGAGCGCGACGTGCCGGTCAGCCAGGTCTCGCGCGCCCTCTCGCGCATCGAGAAGACCTGCGGCGCGCGGCTGATCCACCGCTCCACGCACGGCCTGGCGCTGACGGTCGAGGGCACTACCTTCCTCGAGTACTGCCGGCGCCTGACCGGCACGCTGGACGAGCTGGCCGGCGAGTTCGCCCGCAAGGCGGCCGAGCCGAGCGGCCGGGTGCGCGTGGCCGCCAGCACGGTGATCGCCAAGTACCTGCTGCTGCCCAGCCTGGCCGGGCTGCACGCACGACACCCGCGCCTGCAGGTCGACCTGGAGGTCAGCGACCGGCTCGTCGACCTGGCGCGCGAGGGCATCGACATCGCGATCCGCACCATGCGCACGGTGCCCGAGACCATGGTCGCGCGGCCGCTCGGCCAGCTCGGCCGCGCCCTCTATGCAGCCCCCTCCTACGCGGCCCGCGCCGGCCTGCCGCAGCGGCCGGAGGAGCTGGCGCAGCACCGCCTCGTGACCAACAGCGCGGCCACGCACCTGAACGCCTGGCCCTTCGTGGTCGACGGCCGCTCGCTGCAGTGGCCGGCCGACGGCGACTGGCGCACCAACGACACCGGCCTGGCCGCCGACATGGTGCTCGACGGCCTGGGCATCGGCCGCCTCGCCTCGCTAGTGGGCGATCCGCTGGTGCACGCCGGCCGCCTGGTGCCGGTGCTGCCGGCGCTGGTCGATCCGCAGCCGGTGCCGATCCACGCCGTGATGGCCGGCGCGCGCCAGCGCCTGCCGAAGATCCGCGCCTGCCTGGACTGGTGGGGCAGCTGGTTCGCGCAGAACCGCGCGACGGGCGGCTGAACCATGGACTCGCGCGAGGCCCTGCGCTGCTTCTGCCGCGTCGTCGAGACCGGCAGCCTGGCGGCAGCCGCACGCGACCTGGACCTCTCGCCCTCGGTGGTGACGAAGACCGTGCAGTCGCTCGAGGAGTGGACCGCGAGCCGCCTGCTGGCGCGCACCACGCGGCGCATGCAGCTGACCGAGGCCGGCGAGCAGTTCTACGCCTACGCGCGCCGCGTGCTGGCGGACACCGAGCAGACGCTGGCGGCGCTGCAGGCCAGCCGCGGCGCCATCGGCGGGCGCCTGGTGGTCGCCGCGCCGGTCTCGCTGACGCTGTGCCTGCTGGCGCCGCAGCTGCACGCCTTCCAGGACGAACACCCCGGCGTCGAGCTCGAGCTGCGCCTGTCGGACCGCCCGGTGGACCTGCTGCGCGAGGGTGTCGACCTGGCCGTGCGCGGGCAGGCGCAGCTCGACGACTCCTCGCTGGTGGCCGCCCCGCTGATGGTGATGCAGCGGCGTGTGGCCGCCGCGCCGGCCTACTGGGACCGGGTCGGGCGCCCCGCGCACCCGCGCGAGCTGGTGGCGCGCGACTGCCTGCCCTACCTCGGCGGCAGCGATGCGCTGCGCTGGCAGTTCGACGGCCCGGACGGCCGCCACGAGGTCGAGCCGCGCGGCCGCGTCCGCGCCGACAACAGCCTGCTGCTGGTGGACGCGATGATCCGCGGCGCCGGCGTCGGGCTGGTGCCGGTGCCGATGATGGCCGCGCCACTGGCCGACGGCCGGCTCGAGGCGGTGCTGCCCGAGCACCGGGTCGAGCCGCGCGGCGTGTGGGCCGTCTACCCGAGCCGCGAGCACCTGCCCGAGCGGGTGCGTGCGTTCGTGCAGTTCCTCAGGCAGCGCCTGGCGCAGGGCTGACCGACGGCAGGTCGAACAGCAGCCAGCGCGCCTGCGGCAGGCCCGTGGCCGTGCCGGCCGGTGCGGGCGCGTCGAAGGCCAGCGCGTCGCCCGGCGCCAGCACCAGCGGCGGCGCCTCGCCGACCTGCACCTCGGCCTGGCCGTCGACCAGGTGCAGGTACTGGCTGCGCCCGGGGCGGCCTTGCCAGGCGAGCCGCTGCCCCTCGCCCGCCAGGCCGAGCGCGATGCACAGGTCCTGCTCGACGACGAGGCTGCCGTCGCGTCCGTCGGACGAGGCGAACACCTGCCAGGCCCCGGGGGCAGGTGCACGCACGGCCTGCTGCCACACGCCGGGCGCGAGGCCGTGCCGGCGCGGCTCGACCCAGATCTGCAGGTGCCGGTCGACCTGGCCGGCCTGCGGGTTCATCTGGCTGTGCGCGATGCCGTGCCCGGCGCGCATCAGCTGCACCTCGCCGGGCCGCACCAGCGCGTGCCGGCCCTGGCTGTCGCGGTGCTCGACCAGCCCCTCGAGCGGCAGGATCAGGATCTCGAGGTCGCGGTGCGGGTGCATCGCGAAGCCGCGGCCGGGCTGCACCACGTCCTCGTTGAGGGCGCGCAGCACGCCGAATCGGTCGCCCTGCGGCGCGCGCCAGTCGGCGAAGGAGAAGCTGAAGCGCGCGTCGAGCCAGTCGTTGTGCAGCCGCCCGCGTGCCGCCCCGCGGCGCAGCGTCCATCCTGCTGCGTTCATGCCCGCACCCCGGCCGCGGCCGGCGGCAGGGCCGGATGGCGCCGCATCAGGGCCAGGGCCGCGACGATCAGCAGCAGCGCGGGCCCGGTGGCCAGGCCGAGGCGCTCGTCGAACAGCCAGCTGCCGGCGGCCACGCCGGTGGCCGTCATCACGTAGCCCATCAGGCTGAAGGTCACCGGCTCGGCGCGCCGCTGCAGCCGGAAGTACAGCAGGTAGCCCCCCACCAGCGCGAGCGCCTGGACGGCGAGCCAGGCCTGCGCGGCCGGCGCCTCGGGCCAGGGCGCGGCGCCGCTGGCCAGCGCGAGCAGCCCGAGCAGCAGCGCGGACGCCAGCAGCGTCAGCGCGCCGAGCCACTGCCCCGCCACGCCCGGCGGCCAGTGCCGGGCACGGTAGACATTGGCGGCGCCGATCATCGCCGGCACCGCCAGCAGCACCAGCACCGCCGCCATGTCGGGTGCGCCGTCGATGCGCCGGCCGCCCACCAGCAGCAGCGCACCGGTCAGCCCGGTGGCGACCGCGGCGACACGCGGCCCCTGCCAGGCCTCCAGGCGCAGCAGCAGCGTGAAGGCGAGCGTGAACACCGGCGGCAAGGTGAAGGCCAGTGCACTGAGCCCGGCGCCGCGCTGGCCGGACAGCCAGAACAGCGCCGTCATCGGCAGCGCGTGGCCGAGCGCGCCGGCGATCAGGCCGAAGCGCAGCAGCGCCGCGCCGAGGCGCGGCGGGCCATGGCGCCGCCAGGCCAGCAAGGCGAGCAGCATGCCCGCGGCGGCGGTGGGCCAGAACGCGAAGGCCAGCGGGCTCGCGCCGGCGAGTCCGGCCAGGCGCGCCAGCGGCACGCCGGTGCCGAGCACCAGGCCGGTGGCCACGAGCAGCGGCCAGGTCGAGGAGGGTTTGTTCATGCCGCGCAGCGTAGGAAGCCAGGGGCGGCGCCGCCAGCGGCGCGGCGGAAGCACTGTGTTTCTGCAGCGCGTCGAATCGACCGGGCCGGCGCGATTGTTGGCCGCGGCGCAATGGAGCTTTCGCGCATGGCGCCTTGGTCGCGGGCGGTGCGGTTCCTAGATTGGAGTCATCGCAGACGCGACAACCCACCGAAAGGAAACGACCATGAAGACCTTCTCCCTCGCCACCCTCTCCGCCGCCTTCATCGTGTTTGCCGGCCCCGCTGCCGCCCAGTCGGGCACCGACGAGGCCCGTGCGCTCGCGGCGCAGCAGCATCAACTCGTCCCGTACGGCTCGGTCTCCGGCGTCGTCTCGGTCGGCGACTACCGCGCCGCGGCGCACGAGCAGCAGCGCCTGGCCCAGTGGCAGGCGCGTCAGCAGGCCGTGCGCGCCTATGCGGCGGGTGCGCGCAGCACGCCGATCGTGGTGAGCTCCGAAGACAGCGCACGCGCCGAGGCGCAGCGGGTGCATGCCGAGCAGGCGCTGGCCGAGCAGGCGGGCGGTTTGCGCGCCACCGTCGCGGCGCAGTGAGACGGACTCAGCCGCCCACGTGGCGGCAGCCCGCCTGGGCGGCGGCCTCCTCGATCGCGCTGTTCGAGATCCAGCCCTCCAGCACACCCGCGCCGGCGCGCCAGATCACCAGCACCGGCTTGAAGCCGGTGTACCCGCCGAACGCGTTCTTCGCGTTGACGTCCGCGCAGATGCCCCAGCCGTAGCGGGCCGGCACGAGCAGCGACGCCCGGGTCGTGGTGATGCGGCCGACGGCACGCATCTGCATCTGTGCCGACAGCGGGTCCTTCAGCTGGACACGCAGGTAGTCCTGCATGATGCGGGTGGGGTCAGCCGGCTTCGGGCCGTACTCGGCATCGCCGCCGGCGGGGCTGGCGCAGCCGAGCATCACGCCGGCGGCCAGCGTGAGCGGCAGTCGGATCGCTCTCGACACCTCAGGCCCCCGTGCCGTTCGGATCGCGCCAGGCCCGCTCGAACGGCAGGCGCCAGGCGTGCGGTGCGATCAGCTGGTGGATCGACTTCGGCCCCCACGACCCCGGCTCGTACAGCCGCACCGGCGGCGGTGACTCGAGCAGCGGCGCAGACACCTGCCAGAGCCGCTCGATGCCGTCGGCGGTGGTGAACAAGGTGCTGTCGCCGCGCATCGCGTCGAGGATCAGGCGCTCGTAGGCCTCCAGCACCTCGCCCATCAGCCCGGTGTCGTGCATCGCGAACTGCAGGCTCAGCTTGTCCAGCCGCATGCCCGGTCCGGGACGTTTGCCGTAGAAGCTGAGCGACATCTTCGAGGCGTCCGCGAGGTCGAAGGTGAGGTGGTCGGGCCCCTGCGCGCCCACGCCCGAGCCGGGCGGGAACATGCTCTTGGGCGGCTCGCGGAAGGCGATCGAGATGATGCGCTGCCCCTGCGCCAGGCGCTTGCCGGTGCGCAGGAAGAAGGGCACGCCGGCCCAGCGCCAGTTGTCGATGAAGCACTTCAGCGCGATGAAGGTCTCGGTCTCGGACTGCGGGTCGACGCCGGGCTCGTCGCGGTAGCCGCTGTACTGGCCACGCACCACGTCCGAGGGCCTGATCGGCAGCATGCTGCGGAACACCTTGTTCTTCTCCTCGCTGATCGGCTGCGGCTCCAGCGAGGTGGGCGGCTCCATCGCCATGAAGCCGAGGATCTGGAACAGGTGCGTCACCACCATGTCGCGGTAGGCGCCGGTCTGTTCGTAGAACGGCGCGCGCTTGCCGACGGTGAGCGTCTCCGGCACGTCGATCTGCACGTGGTCGATGAAGTTGCGGTTCCAGATCGGCTCGAACAGGCCGTTGGCGAAGCGGAACGCGAGGATGTTCTGCGCCGGCTCCTTGCCGAGGAAATGGTCGATGCGGTAGATGCGTTCCTCGCGGAACACCTCGTGCAGCCGGGCGTTCAGCGACACGGCGCTGGCCAGGTCGGTGCCGAAGGGCTTTTCCATCACGATGCGCGAGTTCTCCACCAGCCCCGCGCCGCCGAGCATGCGCACCGCGGCCAGCGCGGCCGAGGGCGGCACGCTCAGGTAGTGCAGGCGCTGGCACTCGGCGCCGAGCGCGCGCTCGGCCCGGTCCACCGCCTGGCGCAGCACCGGCGCGCCGGCGGCCAGCGGCACGTAGTCGAGGCCGGCGGCGAAGGCCTGCCAGGCCGCGTCGTCGAGCTGCCGGCTGCCGAACTCCTCCTGCGCGCCGCGCGCGATGGCGCGGAAGGCCTCGGCATCGATGTCGTCGAGCGACACGCCGACGATGCGGCAGCCCGGGATGAAGCCGGCGCTGGCGAGGTGGAACAGCCCCGGCAGCAGCTTGCGCCGCGCCAGGTCGCCGGTGGCGCCGAACAGCACGACGACCTGCGGGCTGCGCGGGCCGACGCCGGGGGGAATCTTGCGAGCCATCGGAGACCTCCATCCACCTGGCGGCGCCGGTACGCAAGAATCGTACTTGGAGACACCTCGCGATGCACGAACCGCCCGCCACCCTGACGCGCCGCCACCTGCTGCTGCTCGCGCTGCCCGCCGCCTGCAGCCGCGACGACCCGCAGGCCGCGCTCGAGGCCACCGTGCAGCGCCTGCAGGACGCGCTCGAGGCGCGCGACAGCGCCGCCGTGCTGGCCCTGCTGGACCGTGGCGCCGTGGTGCAGGGCGAGCCCGGCCGCGAATGGGCGCGGCGCACGATGACGCTGGTGTTCCTGCGCTACCCGAACGTGCGCATCGTCGCGCCGGTGCGGCGCAGCACGGTCGACCCGACCGCGCCGCACCTCGGCCTCACCGAGGCGCAGGTGCTGCTGGTCGGTGCGCAGGGGCTGCTGCCCGAGCGCGTCGAGCCCTATGCGGTGCGGCTGCGCTGGCAGCGCGAGGACGGCCAGTGGCGCCTGCTGGGCCTGGAATGGTCGTGATCGTCACCCGGCTGACGATCAGTGCAGGGATATCATCGCCGCTACCATGGGCAAGAAGACCACCGGCGCCGGCGTCGACCTCGACGAGCTGCCGGGCCACTACATCCGCCGCCTGCAGCAGATCGCCGTGGCGATCTTCCTGCAGGAGACCGAGGCCACCGGCATCACGCCGGTGCAGTACGCCGCGCTGCAGACCGTCTGCAACCAGCCCGGCATCGACCAGCGCAGCCTGGCGCGTGCGATCGGCTTCGACACCTCGACCATCGCCGCGGTGATCGACCGGCTCGAGGCCCGCGCGCTGCTGCAGCGCGCCGTCTCGCCGCAGGACCGGCGGGTGCGCCTGCTGACCCTCACGCCCGCCGGCCAGCAGGCGCTCGAGTCGGTGCTGCCCGGCATGCGGCGCGCGCAGGAGCGCATGCTCGAGCCGCTGCCCAAGGCCGAACGCGCCGAGTTCATGCGCATGCTCAGGCAGCTCGTCACGGCGAACAACGAGCTGAGCCGGGCACCGACGATGGAGTGAACCGGCCGGCCGGCACGACCCGGGCAACGCTCACGTGACCCAGAAGTCCGACGCGATGATCGTGGTGCCGACGCTGACGACGGCGAACAGCACGCGGGCGCCCGCGCCGCTGCCGTCCGCGTCGTAGAACAACTGTCCGCTGTCGGTGTCGTACAGCACATGGTCGTTGCCGTCAGCGGCCGTGCCGCTGGCGCTGGCACGAAAGGTCGCCGCATCGATCGCCCCGGTGCCCGTGAACGCCGTGAACACCGCGCTCTCCAGCAGGAATCGGTCGTCCACCGAGTTGAAGTCACCGATGCGGTCGACGTTGCCGGCCGCGTGCAGCGTGCTGTTGAAGACAAAGCTGTCCAGCCCGGCGCCGCCGACCAGCGAGTCGTTGCCGGCGGAGCCGTTCAGTCTGTCGTTGCCTGACCCACCGTTGAGCGTGTCGTTGCCGGAGCCGCCGTTCAACGAGTTCGCGCCGGCATTGCCGGTGATCGTGTTGGCCTGCGCGTTGCCAGTTCCGTTGAGGGCGCTCGAGCCCGTCAACGTCAGCCGCTCCAGGTTGGGGCCGAGCGTCCAGGTCACCGCGCTCAGCACCGTGTCGATCTCGGTGGCGTTGGTGCTGGACTCGCTGACGACGTCGGTGGTGGCGTTCACGAGGTAGATGTCGTTCCCTGCCCCGCCGGTCATCCGATCGGACCCCGGACCGCCGTCGAGCCGATCGTTGCCGCCATTGCCGCTGAGCCGATCGGACCCGCTGCCGCCGTCGAGGCGGTCAGCGCCCAGTCCCCCCGCGAGCGTGTCGTTTCCGTCCTCGCCGAACACGGCCCCCGACACCGTGCCCGTGCCCTGGTAGGTGTCGGCGTCCGAGCCCAGCCGCACGTTGCCGATGACCGTGCCGTTGTTGTCGACGAAATCTCTCTGATCGGTCGAGGTGCCGACCACGTCTCCGATCATCCGGCCGGTATTGGTGACCATCAGCCGGTCACCGTTCTCGGCCAGCACCGAATGCGTCCCCCCCTTGATGGTGCCGCTGTTGGTGATCACGGGTTGAGCGCCCGTCGCGTTCAGCAACCACACCCCCTTGCCGTCGGACGAGATGGTGCCGGTGTTGGTGATGTCGACGACGAGCGCAGAGCCGGACGAGATCGCGATGCCGCTCAGCGTGCCCGTGATCGAGCCCGAATTGGTGATCGACACGTGGTTCGATGCACCCAATGCATGGATGCCGTGCTCCGCGAAGGCGTGCATGGTTCCTTCGTTGCGGATCTCGTTCCGATCGGAAGCGACGGACAGTGCCCTGAAGCCGGCCATGAGGGCGCCGGCCATGTTGTGGACGACTACATCGGGCTCCACGAAGTACGCGGCAGCGATGGTGTCGCCCATCAGGTTGCCGTAGTTCACGAGCGTCGAGCCGGCGAAGACGCTGGAGACCGAACCGCCGGCGTTGACGCCAGGCGCGATGAGCCAGGCCTGGTTGACGCTCGTGTAGTGGATCGTCGTCGCGGTGTGGGTGACTTGCACGGGCATGGAATGCTCCTCCTGCGTCATGGACGCCCGGGTGCCTGGAAGACCGTCACCTTCCCCGCGCTGGTGAAGATCTGCGTCGCGCCGACGAAGATCCTGTCGCCGTCCATCGCGGCAGCGAGTCCGAACCAGTCCGAGTCCTCGGCGTCCGAGGCCGCGAGCGTCAGGACCTCGACCGAGCGGCGCGGCTCGCCGATGTCGAAGACATAGGCCGAACCCGAAGACAGTCCGAAGGGGCCGTCGGAGAAGGGAACCCCGACCACCGCCGTCCTGTTCCTGAGCGCGACCGACCAGCCGAAGTTGAATGACCTCGTGGGCGGGGTGGAAGCCGTCAGCCTGGCCAGCCGGCGCCCCGAGCTGGCATCGAACAGGTAGGCCGCGCCCATGAACGCCTCCCCGCTGCGCACCCATGGCGCTCCCACGAGGATCCGGTCGCCGTCGATGGCGAGGGCATGGCCGAACCGGCCGTCACCGGCATCGGCGGCGGTGAGCTTGTGGCGCTGGACGGGATGATGCGGGTTGCTCACGTCGAAGACGTAGACGGCGCCGGTGTCACCGTCCTTGACCGGCGCGGAGACGAGCAGCGTGTTGCCGCTGATCGCGAGCTGCCGGCCGAAGGCATCGCCCGTCACGGTGTCCGACGCCGTGAACGCGGCGAGCTGGTCTCCCGTGGCCAGGTCGAACAGGTACACCTTGCCGTTCGCATGCAGTCCGTTGCCCACGTAGGCACCCACGGCGGCCAGCTTTCCGCGGACCGCCACCGAGGTGCCGAACTCCCACGCCACGCTCCCGTCGGCGTCGCCGGGAAGCAGCTTCATCCGTTCGACGGGCCGGTCCCGGTCCCGCACGTCGTACACCGTGACCGAACCGGTCGGCCAGCCGGCGCCGATGACGTCGATGCGGTCACGCGGGGCGCCCACCAGCACGGTGTGGCGATCGATGGCCACGGCATGGCCGAATCGGGCGAAGCCGGCTGCGTCGTTGGTGGGTGGCAGGAGCGCCGTCTGCCGCCCCGTCGTCGCGTCGAACAGATAGGCCGCTCCGGCCGAGAATCCGCCGCCGCCGCCATAGCTGGGCGAACCCACGACGACAGTCGATCGGTCCACCGCGATGCTCTCGCCGAAACTCCACCCGAGGCCCGGACTGAAGGCCGTGAGCCTGAGCAACTCGTCGCCGGCGGCCGGCCGCGCGGCGGGGCAGGTTCCCGAGCAGATGTTCAGCGTCCATCCCCGCAGCGATCCCGTCTCGTCGCCCGCCCATTCGGTGATCTCCAGGGTCCACGCGCCATCCGCCCGCTTGCCCCCGAAGGTGCGTGCAAACGAGGCGGGCGTGTACATGTAGTCGAGCGCATTCGCGTCGGGCGCGTTCGGGTTCGACGTGGGGCGGAAGGTTCCCGACGAGATCGACGGGCCTTCCTGCCAGCCCCCCGGCGGGCCGGCCAGGGGGTGGGGCAGGAACAGGATCGTTCCGTTGTCCGCGAAGGTGTACTTGTTCGTGGCGACGAAGTCCGCACCGAATCCGAAGGTGCTCGAGATCGTGAACTCGCCGGCGCCCCGGCCCGGACGGCTGAAGAGATCCATCGCCGTCGTCCCGTCGGGGTGGATCAGGCGCGCACGGAGGTCGCCGGGCCAGGTGTGCGCCAGCCCATCGAACTCCACCCAGACCGTCGTGACGGGACCGGAGAAGTGGCGCGGCACCACGATGGTCGAGCGCAAGGGCGCACCCGACATGTTGGTGCCGATGCCGTCGGGAATCACGCCCCCCGCACCGCGGCCGGAGAAGAGCCACCCCGGCGCGGGTCGGGCGTCCCGCAGATCGTCGCCGTCGCGCTCGTGCGCGAGGGATCGCGGCGGCGAACCCAGGGCCATGGCGACCAGCACGGCGAGCCCCAGGCTGCAAAGCGAGCGAAGCGAGATCGACCTGTTCATGCGTGGCTCCTGGTGGGCTGAGGTGACGGCGCGCCGCGCCGGACCGTTCCTGCTCTCCAGTACGTGCCGAACCCACCAGACCGGACATGGCACCGCCATGCAGGCATCGCCTCGGCCGGGGCGTTCGAGACCGGCGTTTCGCGTGCCGGCCGGAGCCACCGTGAGCTACAGATGGTGCTTGAGCGGCACGGCAGGGTCGGCCGCGAGCTCCGGTGCAGGGCTCCTGCCCGCCTCCAGCAGCTTGCGCGCAGTCATGTGGTCGAGCGGCGCATTCACGCTTTCCACACACGCCAGTCGGTCACCCTGGTAGTGCAGCAACGAGAAGCTGGTCGGTGTCGGGCCTGGCCGGCGCACGCGCCTGGCATCCGGCGGCATCAGGCCGACCATCTGCAGGCGCATGGATCCCTGCT
Source organism: Piscinibacter defluvii (assembly GCF_004011805.1). Lineage (GTDB taxonomy): Bacteria > Pseudomonadota > Gammaproteobacteria > Burkholderiales > Burkholderiaceae_C > Piscinibacter > Piscinibacter defluvii. Next base: position 212,425 of record NZ_RCHJ01000005.1, on the reverse strand, counting down.
CCGACCAGAACCAGGGCACGGCCCGATACGGCTCCGGTCGGCCTTGCATGGTCGCTGCCGCGGTGCGCGCCTGGTCGTTGGCGTTCTGCACGGACTCCAGGCGCAGGCGTCGCCCGGTGCCGTGCTCGGGAAAGTTGGCACAGTCGCCGATGGCCAGGATGGACGGGTCGGAGGTCTGCAGGCAGGCATCGACGCCGATGCCGTTGTCGCACACCAGCCCGGCCGCCTGCGCGAGCGAGGTCTCCGGCGTGGCACCGATGCCCATCACCAGCAGCTCGACGAGTTCGCGACGCCCGTCGACCGAGAGGGCGACGAGCCGGTCACCCTCGACCACGAAATCGCTCACCGCCACGCCCAGCCGCACATCGGTGCCGACGGCGCGGTGTCCGTTCAGCACGTGCTCGGCCAGCTCCGGTGACACCGAACGCTGCAGCAGGCGCGGTGCGGCCTCCAGCACGGTGACCGACTTGCCCAGCAGCGCGGCGGTGGCGGCGATCTCCAGGCCGATGAAGCCGCCGCCGAGCACGGTCACGCGCCGTGCGGCGTCGAGCAGACTGCGCAGGCGCAGCGCATCGGCGGCGCTGCGCAGCACGGCCACGTTGGCCAGCGAGGCGGGCAAGGCCGGCACGGTGCGCGCCGCGGCGCCGGTGGCGAGCACCAGCCAGCCGTATCGCAGCACCGCACCCGAGCGCAGCGTCAGCGTGCGGGCCGCGCGGTCGATAGCCAGGGCCGGGTCGGCGCGGTGCAGCGTGATGCCCGACTCGGCGTACCAGGCCTCGTGGCGATGCAGTTGCACCGCCTCGCCGGGGTTCTTCAGGAATGCCTTGGACAGCGGCGGGCGCTGGTAGGGCAGATCGTGTTCGGCGCAGACGAGATGGGTGCGGCTGTCGAGTCCTGCGGCGGCCAGCGCAGCACACAGCGCGGCGCCGGCGTGGCCGCCGCCGACGATCACGATCGGTCCGTCGGGTTCACTCGTCGCCATCGTGGGCCTCGCGTGCAGCACCGCGCTTCGCCGCCTTCGGGAAGCGCTGCGCCACGTAGCGCGCGGTGGCGGTCTCCACCGCCGGCAGGTTCTCGTGCAGCCGCTTGAGCAGCCCGATCAAGGTCTCGGTCTCGGCCGGTGTCAGCACCGACAGGAAGGCGCGCTCGCGCTCCAGCGCCACGCCGAGGATCTGGTCGTGCAGCGCGCGGCCCTTCTTCGTCAGCGTGGCGATGCGCAGGCGGCCGTCGTCGGCATCCAGGCCCATCGCGATCAGGCCCTTGGCCTGCATGCTCTTGAAGCATCGGCTCACCGAGGCCTTGTCCATGCCGATGATGCGCGAGACCTGCTGGGCCGAGATCGAGCCGTGGATGGCCAACAGCACCAGGCAGCGCCAGGTCTCGATGCCGACGTCGAACACCGCCAGGTAGTTCTGCGAGGCGCCGCGCGACAGCTTGTTGGCGATCCAGGTCAGGAAGGCCGGAACGTAGCGTTCGAGGTCGACGTTGGTCGGCGCCGCCTCGTCCGGCGGCAGCGTCGGCCGGGTGGCCTTGGCGCGCGGGCTCGTGGCCATCTACTGCTGGCGCTCCGGGATGCGCACCACCAGCCCCTGCAGCGCGGCGGTGAGCTTGATCTGGCACGACAGCCGGCTGTTCGGCTGCCGCTCCGCGGCAGTGCACTCGAGCATCTCCAGCTCGTTGGCCAGAGGCGCAGGCAGCTCGTCGGCCCAGGCGTCGTCGACGTAGACGTGGCAGGTGGCGCACATCGCCGAGCCGCCGCACTCGGCGACGATGCCCGGCACGCCGGCCCCGGTGGCCGCGGCCATGACGCTGACGCCCTCGGGCGCCTCGAGGCCGCGCTCGCTGCCGTCGGCCAGGATGAAGGTGATGTCGGGCATGGTGAGGTTCGCTCGCAGGAATCAGGCCGGAATCAGTCGCAGGGGCAAGGTGTCGAGGGCACGCAGCGTGTTGTTCAGGCGGCGGGTATGCTGACCGGCAGGCTCGATGCGCTTGACGCGCCTGGCCAGCGCCGTCAGCACCACTTCGCCTTCGAGCCGAGCCACCGCCTGACCGACGCAGCCGTGGATGCCGGCGCCGAACGCCACGTGGCCGCTCGGCCGCCGCTCGATATCGTAGCGGTCGGGGTCGGGCCACTTGCGCGGGTCGCGGTTGGCCGCGGCGAGCATGCACAGCACCTTGGTGTTCTCGGCCACCGGCACGCCAGCGATCTCGCAGTCGCGCACCGCGGTGCGGTAGAAGGTCTGCGCGGTCGATTCCCAGCGCAGGGCTTCCTCGAACGCCGGGCGGGCGAGCGACGCGTCGGCGTGCAGCTTCGCATACTGCTCGGGGTGGTGCGCCAGCGCGAACAGCGCATTGCCGAGGCCGTTGATGGTGGTGTCCACGCCGGCCGACAGGAACGAGCGCACCAGCAACGGCGCCTGCTCGTGGGTGATCTCGCCGGCGTCGGCGGCCTGGTAGATCTGATCGCCGAAGCCGCCGGGGCGCAGGTGCTCGCGCTGGCAGTTCGACATGATCCACTCGGTCACCGGTCCCATGCGCTCGGCCGACCGGGCCAGCAGCGCATTGCGCGGGCCCATCGAGTTGAAGACGAGGTCGCCGTAGACCAGCAGGTTGTCCCGGCCGTCGTCGCCCACACCGACGGCATCGGGAAAGACCTTCAGCGGATAGATCTGCGCCAGATCGTGGATGCCGCAGATCGTGCCCTTCTCGACGCAGCGCTCGACCAGTTTCTCCGCCACTGCGGTGAAGGTGGCACGGATCTGCATCACCGCCTTCGGGCTGAGGATGCGGGAGAGCACGGCGCGGGTCTGCGTGTGCAGCGGCGGGTCGGCCTCGAGGATCAGGCTCTTCGGCCGGAACGGCGTCTCCAGGTTGAAGTTGGTCAGGCCGACGCCCGCGCCGGAGATGAAGGTGGCGTGGTCGTTGAACACCGCGTGCACCTGCTCGTGGCGGGCGCAGGCCACCACGGTGGGATAGGGCGCGAGCCGGACCACCGGGCCGGCCTCGCGCATGCGCTCGTGCATCGGATAGGGATCGAGCAGGTTCTCCGTCGCGTAGGGATCGATGTCCAGCACGGGCATGTTCGCGGTCTCGTTCATCGCCTCTCCTCCAGTTCCTTCAGTGCACCGCCACGCCGACCAGGCGCTCCAGCGTCGCGGTGTCCTCGCGCAGCGCCGGCGCGCTCGATTCGTGGGCCACGGCGCCGCGCTCGAGCACCAGGGCGCGGTCGGCGTAGCCGAGTGCTTCCTGCACCTGCTGCTCGACGATGACCACCGTGATGCCGTGCTCGCGGCTCATGCGGGCGAAGGCGGCCAGCAGCTCCTGGCGGATCAGCGGCGCCAGGCCTTCGAGCGGTTCGTCCAGCAGCAGCAGGCGCGGCGCGCCGAGCAGCGTGCGGGCCACCGACAGCATCTGCTGCTCGCCGCCGGAGAGCTGCGCGCCGCCGTGGCGCCGCCTCTCCGCCAGGCGCGGGAAGAGCGCGTAGGCCTCGTCGATCGCACGGCGCGGCCGGCGCTTCAGCCCGGCCACGAGGTTCTCCTCCACCGTCAGCGAGGGGAAGATGTCGCGCGTCTGCGGCACCAGCCCGAGCCCGCGCGCCGCGCGCTGGTGCGGCGCGAGGCCGGCCAGATCCTCGCCGTCGAAGACGATGCGGCCGCCGTGCAGCTCGGCCAGGCCCATCACCGCGGCCAGCGCGGTGGTCTTGCCGACGCCGTTGCGGCCGATGATCGCCAGCTTCTCCTTCGGCGCCACGGAGAAGGACAGTCCGTTGAGCACCGTGATCGGGCCGTAGCCGGCCACCACGTCGTGCAGTTCGAGCAGCGGCGCGGCCATGCTCATTGCCCCAGGTAGGCGGCACGCACGCGCGCGTCGCCGCGGATCTCGGCCGGCGCGCCGTCGGCGATCACCGCGCCCTCGGCCAGCACGACGATGCGGCTGGCGAAGCGGAAGACGAGGTCCATGTCGTGTTCGATGATCAGCACGGCCAGTTCCTTCGGCAGCGCATCGAGCGCGGCGAGCAGCCGCGTGCCTTCGCCCTGCGGCACGCCCGCCATCGGCTCGTCGAGCAGCAGCACCTTCGGCCGCAGCGCGAGTGCCAGCGCCATCTCCACCAGGCGGCGTTCGCCGTAGGCCAGCCGCTCGGTCGGCCAGCCCGCGTGCGCGCCCAGGCCGAGTTGCTGCAGCAGCGCGCGCGCTTCGGCGGCCAGCGCCGGATAGCCGTCGATCGAGCGCCAGAAGCGACCCGTCAACCCTTCGCGCTCGAACAGGGCCAGCTCCACCTGCCGTTGCACCGGCAGGTGCGGCGCCAGGGTGGTGATCTGGAAGGTGCGGGCCAGGCCGGCGCGCACACGCTGCGCCTGGGAGCGGCGCGTCACGTCCTCGCCGTCGAGCCAGACACTGCCGGAGCTCGGCGCCACCGTGCCGCTGATCTGGTTGACCAGCGTCGTCTTGCCCGCGCCGTTCGGGCCGATCAGCGCCAGCCGGTCGCCGGCACGCATCAGCAAGGAGACCTGGCGCGTGACGTGCAGGCCACCGTAGCGCTTGTCGAGCGCGCGGGTTTCGAGCAGCACCTGGCTCACGCCTTCCACCCCAGTCGCGCACGCAGCCAGCCCCAGGCCTTCTGCGGCGGCACCAGCACCACCGCCATCAGCGCTGCGCCGATGATGAAGAGCCAGTGGTACGGATTGATCGATGCCGCCGTGTGGTGCAGCAGCGTGAAGATCGCCGCGCCGATCAGCGCCCCGTGCAGGCGGCCGGCACCACCGAGGATCAGCATCACCAGCGCCTCGGCCGAGAGCGCGAAGGACAGGCTGTCCAGCGCGACGATGGCATGGGTCTGCGCCGACAGCGCGCCGGCCGCGCCGGCCAGCGCACCGGCGAAGGTGTAGGTGGCGAGCAGCCGCGTCGTGACCGGCGTGCCCAGCGCGGCCATGCGGGCGCGGTTCTCGTGGATGCCGCGAACCGCCAGGCCGAACGGCGAATCGACCACGCGGCGCGCCACGTAATAGCCGACGACGAGCACGCCCAGCGCATACAGCGCCGCCGTGCGGCCCTCGAGGTCGAAGGCGAAACGCCCGAGCAGCGGCCCCATCATGAAGCCCGACAGGCCGTCGTCGCCGCCGGTCCAGTCGCGCGCCTTCTGCGCCAGGCTGAGCAGGATCTGCGCGATCGCCACGGTCAGCATCAGGAAGGTGAAGCCGTGGTAGCGCAGCAGGAAGGCGCCGGATGCCAGCGCCAGCAGCGCGCCGGCGCCCGTGCCGACGGCCAGCCCCATCAGCGGATCGCCGTGGACGCGCAGCGCGAAGATGCCGGCCGCATAGGCGCCGGCGCCGAAGAGCGCGGCATGCCCGAGCGTGGCGAGTCCGGCGATGCCGACCACCAGGTCGAGCGACAGCACGAACAGCGCGGTGATGGCGATGCGGGTCAGCAGGCCGAGCTGATCGGGCAGGGCCCACCAGGCGATGAGGCCGATGCCCAGCAGGATCAGCGGCGCGCGCCAGGGGGGCGCCATGCGCGGTGCCTGCGAATCGGTGCCGTTCATCGTTTCAGCAAGCCGTCGGGACGCCATGCCAGCAGCACGGCCATGGCGAGGAAGAAGAACAGGCTCCCCCAGTCGGAGGCGAGGTACTTGCTCGCCGTCTCCACCGTGCCGAGCACGAGGGCGGCGAGCAGCGAGCCGGGCAGGCTGCCCATGCCGCCCACCGCGACGACGACGAGCACCAGCACCAGATACTTCAGCGCGTAGTACGGCTCCAGCGGCATCAGCTCGGCGCCCAGCACGCCGCCCAGCCCGGCCAGTGCAGCACCGGCAGCGAAACTGGCGCATTGCACCGTGCGGATCGGGATGCCCAGTGTGGCCGCGGTGTCCGGATGATCGACGGCGGCACGCAGCCAGACGCCGAAGCGCGTGCGCGTCACCGTCCAGGCCGCGCCAGCGGCCACCACGATGCCTGCGCCGATCACCAGCAAGCGCTGCGCGGGCAGCGTGCGGAAGCCCAGGTCCACCGGCTGCGCCAGCAGCGGCGGCAAGGTGATCAGCTGCACCTGCGGCCCCGCGAGTGCATTGGTCAGCGCAATCAGGAAGAAGGTCAGGCCGATCGTGAACAGCACCTGCTCGAGTTCGCTGCGGCGGTACAGATGGCGCAGCACCAGCGACTCGAGCAGCGCGCCGGCCGCCGCGGTGAGCGCCAGCGCCACCGGCACCGCCAGCCAGAAGCTCCACTGTGCCTCGCGGGTGAGCAGGGCCGCCGCATAGCCGCCGATCATCGCGAAGGCGCCATGCGCGAGGTTCACGAAGCGCATCAGGCCGAGCGTGGCCGACAGGCCCACGGCGATGATGAACAGCACCATGCCGTAGGCCACGCCGTCGATCAGCACATTGGCCAGCAGTTGCATCTCGGTCGCCCAGGCGAGCCGTTACTTGTCGAGACCGAAGTCGATCTGCGGCCCGAAGTTCTGCACTTCCTTGTTGACCAGCGTGCCGCCTGCCTTCTCCACCTTGCGCAGGTAGACGTTCTGCACGATGTGGCGCGTCTTCGGGTCGATGCGCACAGGGCCGCGCGGGCTTTCCCACTGCAGCGAGCGGGCGGCCGCGATGGCCTTCAGGCCGTCCTTCTTGCCGCCGGTTGCCTCGATCATCCTGTGGATGACGAACATGCCGTCCCAGGCGCCCACGGCCGCATAGTTGGCGATGGCATTGGGATCCTTCTTCTTCAGCGCGGCGACGAAGGCCTTGTTGGCGGCCGACTCGTGTGCCGCCGAGTAGTGGAAGGCCGTGGTCAGCCCGAGTGCGGAGTCGCCGAACTTCTGCAGGTCGAACTCGTCCATCTCGGCCGTCCCGAGGAACCGGACGCCGGCCTTGGCCAGGCCGTTCTCGTTGTAGGCCTTCACGAAGCCGAGGTTGGGTGGGCCGCCGGGCAGGAAGGTGTAGACCGCCTGGGCGCCGCTGGCCTTGATGCGCTGCACGAAGGGCGCGAAGTCGGTGGTCGCGATCGGCATGCGGATGCTTTCCACGACCGTCCCGCCCTGCTTGGTGAATTCGCTCTTCCAGGCGGTTTCCGCATCGATGCCGGGGCCATAGTCGGTGACGGCCGTGACGACCTTGTTGATGCCGCTCTTCGCTGCCCACTGGGCCAGCGGCACCGTCACCTGCCACAGCGTGTAGCTGGTGCGGATGAAGAACTCGCTCTTGTCGGTGATCGAGGACGTGGCCGCATTGAAGATCACCGTCGGCGTCTGGCTCTGCTGGATCAGCGGTGCGACGGCGAAGGCATTCGGCGTGAAGACGAAGCCGCCGAGGTAGTCGACCTTGTCCTTGACGATCAGCTCCTGCACCAGTGTCTTGGTCTGGCCGGGGTTGGGACCGCCGGTGTCGCGGTAGATCAGCTCCACGTCCTGGCCGGCGAGCTTGCCGCCCTGCGAGGCGATGTAGGCCTCGGCGCCGTTCTTGAACAGCGTGCCGTAGTGCGCGAACGGGCCGGAGAACGGCCCGACGATGCCGATCTTCACGGTCTGCGCGGCGACCTTGGCCGAGGCGAGCGAGGTGAGCGCGAGGGCGGCGGCGAAGGCCAGCGTGCCGCGACGGGTGTTCAGGCTCATGGTGTCTCCGAGGAGGTGCGCCGCAGTCGAGCAGGGCGCGTGTTGATCTGGCGCAATGGTCGGAGCAAACGGTTGGTATGTCAACCAATTGGTATATCAACCAAGAGGCGGGTAAACCCGGCCCTGGGCTCGGGCCACCGCGTTCATCGGCGAGCAGGCGGCCTGGCGCCGAGACGACAGCGTGCACTGTCGAGCCATCCCTGAGTGGACGGTGGCACTGAAGACGACTGTCGCCGGCGCGGCCGAGGCCATGGCTGGACCTGTTGCGCGGTCGAGTAGCCGTCACCCCATGGCGCCGCGGACTACTTCGGGCGCGACTGCAGCTCGAGGACGTTTCCTTCCGGATCGGTCACGTAGACCCAGGTCAGCCTCTGCCCGGCCGCGTTGGTCAGCGTGACGACCTCGCCGACCGGGCGCCCTCCCGCCTGGAGTACCGCGTCCCGGGCAGCGGGTACGTCGTCCACGACGAACGCGATGTGGCCGAAGCCCGGCCGGTTGACGGCAACGTCCGGCCTGTCCTCCAGGACCTTGTAGTTGAAGATCTCCAGCGTCGGCCCCTCGGGGCCGTGCCCCGGCAGCCGCAGGTGCTCACCGCGCAGCTCCGCGCCGGCGATGCCCGTCCCCCTCTCCAGGTCCTTCCCCTTGAAGTCGCGCTCGGGTGGCACCGGTGTGCAGCCGAACTGCTCCTGATAGAAGCGCGAGAGCGCTCTCCAGTCTTTCGCGATGAGGTTGGTATGTCCGTACCTTGCGCCTGAGATCATTCAACGTCCTCAACGTCGTGGTGGTTGTGCATGCGTCGGAAGGTCTGTCCGGGCGGGCCGGGTCAGCCGCTGACGCTCTTCGTGTGGCGGAACAGGTTGGCCGGGTCGTAGGTGTGCTTGACCGTCGCCAGCCGGTCGAGATTGGATCGACCATAGGCTGCCTCGATGCGGTCACGGCCCTCCTCCTCGGTCAGGAAGTTGATGTAGGTGCCGCCGGTCGAGAACGAACGCGTGGCGTCGAAGCAGTCGCGCGCCCAGCGGACATTGACGGCGTCGTCCTCGGGCCTCTCCCAGGAGCCGGCGATGTTCAGCACATAGGCCGCATCGCGATTGCCCACCGGCGAATGCCCTGCAGGGAGCTCGCCCAGTGCGCCCTGGATCTGGAACAGCAGGATGGCCGAATACGGCGAGGCGATGCGGGCCGCGTGGGCCACGGCAACGTCGACCAGCGCACCGTCGATGCCGGGCAGGTAGTGCGACTTCCAGTAGTAGCGCCGCCCCTTGGGCTGCGTGGCATCGAGCAGGCTCTGCATCTGGACATAGGGTCGCCGCGTCACGATGTCGGCGATGGGCCGGCCGGTCGCGCGCAACGGCGCCAGCAGGGCTTCGCCGTCCTCGACCGGGCCGGAATGGCAGACGAAGATGGCGGCGATCGGCTTGCCGTGCACTTCCTTCGGGAGCCAGGGCGCCGGTGGCGCGATCCGCAGGACGGCCACGCTGGTCAGCTCGCGCGGCGCCGCGGCGCTGAAGGCGCGGTACGCCTCGAGGACCTGCGCGGCGTCCTCGCCGTGCCAGGCGATCGCCCCGCCCAGGATCTCCGGGCCGACGGGAAAGAGCCGGTACTCGAAGGACGTGACGATGCCGAAGTTGCCGCTGCCGCCGCGCAAGGCCCAGAACAGGTCGGCGTTCTCGTCCGCAGAGGCGCGCAGGACCTGGCCGTCGGCGCTCACCACCTCCATCGACACCACGTTGTCGCAGGTCCAGCCATGGCGCCGGGTGAGGTAGCCGAAGCCGCCGCCGACGGTGAGGCCCGCGATCCCGGTGTCGGACACGAAGCCCAGCACGGCCGCCAGCCCGTGAAGCTGCGTCTCGCGGTCGACGTCGCCCAGGGTGCACCCGGCCTGCGCGAGCGCCGTGCGACGCACCGGGTCGACCCAGACGCCGCGCAGCAGCGACAGGTCGATCATCAGGCCGCCCTCGCACACCGCCAGACCGGCGATGTTGTGCCCGCCGCCGCGCACCGAGCAGAGCAGCCCGTGCTGGCGCGCGAAACGCACGGCCTGCACGACGTCGACCGTGCCGGTGCAGCGCGCGATCAGGCCGGGACGCCGGTCGATCATCGCGTTCCAGACCTTGCGCGACGCCTCGTACTCCGCGTCGTCCGCGGTCAGCAACCGGCCCTTGAAACCGGCCTTGAACGACTGCAGGGCTTCCGGTGGGAGATCCACGGTCCCCCCGTCCATTCGTGTGAGCTTGATGGCCATGATGGGCTTCCAGGTCAGTGAAGAAAGACAGGGACAGCATGCGCGTGACACGGCACCGGGGCCAGTCCAGAATCTGAAGCGTTTGCGCTCGGGGGGCGAGGCGATGGAGAGCTCGTACGGTCAGTTCTGCACGGTCGCAAGAGGGGCCGAAGTGCTGTGCGAACGCTGGACCCCACTGGTGATCCGCGAGCTGCTCTGCGGCAGCAAGCGCTTCAACGACCTGCGCCGCGGCGTGCCGCGCATGTCGACCAGCCTGCTGGCGCAGCGGCTCCAGCGTCTCGAGCAGTTCGGCATCGTGCGGCGCACGGCCGCCGGCAAGGTCTGGGAGTACAGCCTCACGGCGGCCGGCGAGGAACTGCGGCCCATCGTCATGGCGCTCGGCCATTGGGGCGCGCGCTGGATCGGCAGCCGCCTGCGCGACGAAGAGCTGGATGCCGGCCTGCTGATGTGGGACATCCGGCGGTTCGTCTGCATCCCGGAGTTCCCGCCCCGTCCCGTCGTCATCAATTTCCAGTTCCGCGACGCGCGGCCTGGTGAGCGCACATGGTGGCTGGTGGTGGAGGACGGCATGGCCGACCTCTGTCGCGACGATCCCGGGCGCGAGTTGACGCTGGTGGTCGATGCCACCGTGAGGGCGCTGACCGAGATCTGGTCGGGCGACCTCACGCCCGGGCAGGCCCTGCAGTCGCGGGAGGTCCGCGTCGATGGGGCGAGGCGCGATGCACAGGACCTCTGGCGGTGGCTGGGCACCAGCGCGTTCGCACCGACACGGCGGGCAAGGGCTGCCTGAGGAGTCTCCGGTCAACCGGTGTCTGCGTTCATGTCTGTCTGCCCGATCGATGCCCCACTGCAGCGGCGGCAACTGGCCCGATGGCAGCCAGACCGCAGGTGACCGGGGCTCGTGACGTGGGGAATCCCGGCGCTGCCCGGCGTCTCCGGGTTCAGCGTCGTGCCGGCCCGCCCGGGCGACGACCGAACCGCGGCAGCAGCATGCCGGTCTGCTCGCGGTACAGGCGGTAGCGCTCGCCGAACTGCGCGATCAGGTCGCGCTCCTCGAACCAGATGCCCACCAGGATGTAGCCGGTCGTGGCGACGGCGAACAGCAGGTGGCCTGCGCTCATGTCGGGCGTGGCCCAGAACGCGATCACGAAGCCCAGGTAGATCGGGTGGCGCACGTGCCGGTAGAACAGCGGCGTGCGGAAGTCCGGCGCGGGCATGGCGCGCCCGCTGAAGGCCGTCCACACCTGGCGCAGGCCGAAGAGCTCGAAGTGGTTGATCAGGAAGGTGCTGATCAGCAGCACACCCCAGCCGATGCCGCAGAGCGCGTACAGGGCCAGCCGCGCGCCGGGATCGGTGACCTGCCACACCACGGGCGTGGCGATGGGTCGCCACTGCCACAGCAGCAGCGCCAGCGCGAGCGTCGCCGCAAGCACGAAGGTGCTGCGCTCCACCGACTCGGGAACGATGCGGGTCCACCAGCGCTTGAACGAGCGGCGCGCCATCACGCTGTGCTGCACGGCGAACAGGCCGAGCAGGGCCAGGTCGACGGCCAGCGCCTCCAGCAGCGGGCCGGGTGTCCCGCCGTCGATCGTCTTCGGCAGCAGCGGCAGGTTGCCGACGAATCCGATCGCATAGACGAAGGTCGCGAGGAAGAACAGGTAGACGATCAATCCGTAGAGAGCAGCCAACATGGTGAACCTCCGCAAGGGCCATGTGTGAAGGGGCGAGCGACGCCGGCGGCCCCCGGGCGACTGCAACGGGCCGAAGACATCCACGGGGCCGTGGTGGCGGCTCCGTGCGGGGAAGTCGGGATGCGCCCGGCTGCCGGCTAGGGCGCTTCGTTGCCGGGCGGCCGGTGCGGCCGGCCACCGCGCCGGCCCGGCGTGTCGCGTGTCGTGTTCATCGCGCCCAGTGGCGGTTCTCGAGCACTTCGGCGATGCGGCGGGCCGCGCGGGCGGCGCCGTCCGTCTCCACCGGCCGGTAGCGCACCGGCTCGTGCATCGTCTGCAGCGCACGCCGGGCCAGGGTGTCCGGGTCCAGCGTCGCGAAGTCCATCGAGCGGTCGGCGGCGTAGTTGGCCAGCCGCTGCCGCACGTGCACGCACTGCTCGAAGTGATGCTGCAGCGGGAACGAGAGGAAGGGCCGGCGTGTGGCCACCAGCTCCATCGTGGTCGACAGACCGCCCTGCACCAGCGCGAGATCGCAGCAGGCCAGGTGCTCGAAGAGCTTGTGCACGTAGGGCCGCAGCTCGAGCCCGGGCTGCGGCGCGAAGCCTTCGGTCGCCAGCCGCGGGCCGGTCACCAGGATCATGCGCAGCTCGGGGCACTGCCGCTTCATCTGCGGGAAGGCCTGCGCGATGCGCTGCAGCAGCCGGGCACCGACCGCGGTGCCGCCGACGCTGGCGATGACGACCTTCTCGTCGCGGCCGTAGCCGTGCCGTGCGCGCAGCGCCTCGGTGTCGGCCAGCGCCGCCGGGTCGAAGGGCAGGCAGTAGCCGCAGTAGCAGAAGTTGCGGTCGGTCCAGTCGCGGATGCCGGGCAGCCCGGGCCCGAAGGCCTGCTCGGTGACGTCCTCGCGGTTGCCCACGAACAGCGAGAGGTCGCGCACGTGCGGATAGCGCGCCACGTGCTCGATGTCGTCGGCATTGCGGTCGGTGCACAGGTGCACCTCGCGCGGATCGTCCGGGTTCATCGGCAGGCAGCCGACGAAGTCGGTCAGGAAGACGAAACGCTGGCGCTTCAGCTCGGGGTTCTCGTGGTACTGGTAGTCCACGTCCCAGGCTTCGTCGCCGATCACCAGGTCGTAGTGTTCGGCCTCCATCAGGTCGGAGAAGGTCATGAAGTTGCTCGTCATGACCTCGTCCATCGTGCGCAGCGCGAAGAAAGCCGACAGGTCGTGCTCCGAGCCGGCACAGCGCTCGAAGTGCCGGCTCTCGTTGGCCAGCCGCGCGGTGATCGGGTGCACGTGTTCGCCCTCGCGCTGCAGGTAGGCAGCGGCGGGGTCGACGGTGAACCAGTCGATCGCCAGGTCCGGCTGCAGCTTGCGCAGCTCGCGGGCGATGGCGAGGTCGCGCTGCACGTGCCCCAGGCCGATCGGGCTGGAGATGAACAGCGCCTTGCGCGCACGCTGCATGCCGCGCACCCAGGTGCGCGCGGCGGGCGGGCCGCCGACGAACTCGCGCAGCGCGCGGTTGAAGACCACCGGGTCGCGTGCCATCGGCACGTGGCCGCCGCCGCCGATCGTCAGCAGCCTCGCGCCGGGCACCAGCGCGTGGATCTCGGCGCCCTTGGCATGCGGCACGCGCCGGTCGTCGTCGCCGTGCATCACCAGCGTCGGGCAGCGCACGCGGCGCGCATGGTCGCGCAGGTCGAGGTTGATCCACGCGTGGCGCACCCACTGGATCACCTCCCGGTCGGTGGCCCAGCCGTAGTGCACGCCGTCCTCGTAGGCCTTGGTCGAGTGCGGCTCGCTGAAGATGCACGACATGAAGTAGTCGAGGTAGCCCGGCCAGTCGCGCTCGAGGAGCTCGGACTCCATGGCCATGCGGCGCTGCATCGCCTCGGTCTGCACCAGCGAGTCGGCAAAGCCGCCCACCGTCACGAGGTGGCTCACGCGCTCGGGCTGCTCGGCGGCCACACGCAGGGCGATCATCGCCGCGGCCGAGTGGCCGACCAGCGCGACCCGGTCGATGCGCAGGGCGTCGAGCACGGCGACGAAGTCGTCGTGGAAGTGGTCGAAGCTGTAGGCCTCCTGCCCGCGCGGCCGGCCCGACCGGCCGTTGCCGCGGCCGTCCATGGTCAGCACGCGGAAGTGCTGCGAGAGGTAGGGCACGGCCTGCTTGAGCAGCTGCGAATGAACGATCTGGAACGGCTGGGCAAAGGCGATCCACGGTCCGCGCTCGCCCCAGACCGCATGCCACAGCGCCACGCCGCCGCGCTCGATGAAGCCTTCGGCCGCCGGCGCAACGGTCTCGTACGGCAGGCGATCCGCGTCCGGGACGGCGCCCGGCGCCGGCAGCGGGCCGGCGACCTGGGCGAACCGGGGGGGCAGTGCCGACGGCGTCACCGGCGGCCCCTCGATCGCGCCACCGGTGCGCCGGCCGCGATGCGCTCATCCAGCAGCTGCAACAAGGCCTGCATCGCGTCGAGCGCGGCCCGGTGCTGCTCGCGCTGCTGCGGCGCGCCGAGCAGGTCGCCGAATTCCATGCCCAGCCAGAACTCGCTGATCCAGCAGGCGACGACGTCGGAGCTGAAGGGCGCGGGCAAGGGCGCGCCGCGCGCCTCGAGCGCCGCCAGCGCAGCGCCGACGGCGTCCCGGACACGCTGCTTCCAGGCCAGCAGCCGGGGCAGGAACTTGTCGCGCAGCTCGGGGTTGGAGAAGCTCGCCGCCCACAGTTCGGCCTGAACGCGCACGAAGCCGGAGGCCAGGTCGCTCTCGTAGAAGCGCCGCGCCTGGGCCCACTTCTGCGCGAAGCCGCCGGGCCCCTGGTACATCTCGTCCTGGCGCGCCAGCAGCCGGCGGTTGGCGCCGTCGAGCACCTCGATCACCAGCTGGTCCTTGCTGCCGAAGTGGTAGTTGATCAGCGCATGGTTGAGGCCCGCATCCTTGGCGATCTCCCGCACGCTGAGCGCGGCATAGCCTTCGCTGGCCAGGCGCCGGAAGGCGGCCGACAGGATGCGCGCCTTCGTCTCGCCGAGTTCCGCCGCATCGAACAGTTCCGCCAGTTCTGGCTTCGCCCTCTGGAGCGCCGCAGTTGCAGGCATGCCGATCCTTGTACGTTTGGTTTAACCAACTGTTCAAATCTTAGTGGATCATCCACGGCTGTCAAGCCGGATCGAACGGGCGTCGTCCGATGACGGTCCACCGCCCGAACCCGGGGCCGCCCGAACCGCCCCCTATGATCGGTGCATGGTCTCGCCGGTCCTGCCCCTGCCGCCGCGCCTCACCGCACCCGCGCGCGGGTTGCGCCGCTGGCTGCGCGGCTGGTGGCGGCTGATCCACCTGGCCGCGGTGCTGCTGGCGCTGGCACTCTCGCCTTCCAGCTACGCGGCCGGGCACCGGCGTTCGTTCGCGCGCCACCTCTGGCTCGGCACCGCGCCGACGCTGCTCTCTTTCGCGGTGCTGACCACCCTGATCTGCCTGGTGCTGATCCGCATCGTCGTGGTCACCGCGGTCAGCTACGGGCTGACGCAGTACGCGCTCGAGATGGTGGTGCGCGTGCTGGTGCTGGAGCTGATCCCGCTCACCGCCGCGCTGTTCGCCGCCCTGCGCTGCACCATCCCGCAGGCCGACCAGATCGCCGCGCTGCGCCGCAGCGGCCGCTGGGACGCGCTGCGTGCCGAAGGCCTGGAGCCGCTGCGCCGCGAGGCGCTGCCGCGCGCCACCGCCGGCATCTTCTGCGCGCTGATGCTCGCGGCCACCAGCGCGGTGGTCGGCCTGGTGGTGGCCTACCTGTCGGTGCACGGCTTCACCACCGCGGGGCTGGCGAGCTACACCCACACCGTGGGCCAGGTGTTCACGCCCGCGGTCACGCTGGTGTTCGTGCTCAAGGCGCTGCTGCTCGCGGTGGCCGTGGCGCTGCTGCCGCTGGCCGCGGTGCTCGACGAGGCGCCGCGCAAGCGCCTGTCGGCCAGCGCCGAGCTGCAGGGGCTGGTGCGCATGTTCGTCGTGATCGTGCTCGTCGAGGCCGCCTCGCTGGTGGGCAACTACTACTGATGTCAGCTCCGGACCCGCTCGAACCCGCCGCGCCGATCGCCAACGTCGAGCTGAAGGCCGCGGCGCTGCTGCTGCTGTTCGTGCTGCTGGTGGGCAGCGCGGCGCTCTACCTGCTCTACGCCCGCGGCGCCTTCGAGCCGACCCAGCGCCTGGTGCTGATCGCCGAGGATTCGGAGGGCGTGCGGGTCGGCATGGACCTCACCTTCGCCGGCTTCCCGGTCGGCCGCGTGCGCGACATCGAGCTCGGCGCCGACGGCCAGGCGCGCATCCTGGTCGACGTGCCGCGCAAGGACGCGCGCTGGCTGCGCGAGACCAGCGTGTTCACGCTGACGCGCAGCGTGGTCGGCGGCGCCAACCTGCGCGCCTACACCGGGCTGCTCGAAGGCCCCGAGCTCGCCGACGGCGCGCAGCGCCCGGTGCTGATCGGCGACACCGCGGCCGAGATGCCCAAGCTGGTGTCGGCGATGCGCGAGCTGATCGACAACCTGACGCGCCTGACCGCCGGCGACGGGCCGCTGGCCGCCAGCCTGGCCAACATCCAGGTGCTCACCGAGAAGCTCAACGGCCCGCGTGGCGCCGCCGGCCTGCTGCTGGGCAACGAGGCCGACACCAAGAAGCTCTCCGAGGCCGTGGCGCGCACCAACGCGCTGCTGGCGCGGCTGGACGGCATTGCCGCGCGCGCCGACGCGCAGGTGCTCGGCCCCGACGGCCTGGTGCGCGAGAGCCGCGCCACCATCCAGCAGCTCAACGCGATGCTGCTGGAGGCACGCGGCACGCTGCGCAAGGTCGACGGTCTGCTCGAGCAGGCGCAGGGCATCGCCGGCGACGTGAAGGGTGCCACCGCCGACCTCGGCGCGCTGCGCCAGGAGGTCGATGCGACGGTGCGCAAGCTCGAGCAGATGGTGGACGAGGTGAACCGGCGATGGCCGTTTGCACGCGACAACGAGCTGAAGCTGCGCTGAGCGCGCTGCTGCTCGCGCTGGCCGCCGGCTGCGCCTCGGGCCCGCCGGCGCCGGCCTGGCAGGGCGAGGCGCGCAGCGCGGTCGAGGCCGCCGTGACGGCGCACCTCGAGGGGGATGCACGCGCCGAGAACGCCGCCGCGCAGCGCGCCCGGCAGGCGCTGGCGCGCACCGGCCGCCCCGAACTGCTGGCGCGCGCCGAACTGATGCGCTGCGCGGCGCGTGTCGCGAGCCTGGCGTTCGGCCCCTGCGAGGGCTTCGAGCCGCTGCGCGCCGACGCCGGCGCAGCCGAGCAGGCCTACGCCGAGCACCTGCAGGGCCGCGCGCTCGCGCCCGAGCGCATCGCGCTGCTGCCCGAGGCGCAGCGCGGCGTGGCCGCGGCGATGGCCGGCGGCCGCGGGGCCGGCGACGCGGTGGCCGCGATCAAGGACCCGCAGTCGCGCCTGATCGCGATCGCCTTGCTGTTCCAGGCGGGCCGGGCCGACCCGGCGCTGATCGCACGCGCCGCGGACACCGCCTCGGCCCAGGGCTGGCGGCGTCCGCTGCTGGCCTGGCTGAAGGTGCAGCAGCGCCTGGCCACCCAGGCCGGCGCTGCGGAGGAGGCGCAGCGCCTCGCGCGGCGCATCGCGCTGGTGGAATCCGGCGGCGCAGCCGGACGATGACAAACGTGACGGAAACAGGAGGGTTTCGACACCCGGCCGATACATCCGGTGCCTAGCCTGTGGACAGGGCCTCAGTGCCCGACGTACCAGGAGGCACCATGCAAGTCACCGAAGCCACCCGCACTGCCGCCCGCTGGGAACTGCGCTTTGCGTCGCTGTTCGACGCCGGGCGCGGCTACGCGTTTCCGTGCGATGCCGACGGCGGCATCGACCTCGCCGCACTGAGCGACCGCGAGCGCGCCAGCCTGCGGCAGGCCCAGCATGCGGTGGGCCGCGACCTGGGCGTGCCGGTGGTCGTGCCGGCCGCGCGCCACTGAACCACGGCTCCCCCGCGCCATGCACACGCCGGGCTCGCCGCACGAGGAACTGGCCAACGCGGCCAGCCACCTGCTCGGCTGCCTGCTCGCGCTGGCCGCCGCGCCGGCGCTGCTGCAGTCGGCCGCCGCGCACGACGGCCGGCATGGCGCGCTGGCCGCGGCGCTGTTCTGCACCACCATGCTGCTGCAGTACGCCGCCTCGGTGGCCTGCCACGCCTGCCCGCCCGGGCTGCTCAAGCCGCGCCTGCGCGCGCTGGACCATGCGGCGATCTTCCTCTTCATCGCCGGCAGCCTGACGCCGTTCGCCCTCGGCGCCGGGCGGGCCGAGGTCTGCGTGGCGGTGTGGCTGCTCGCGCTGGCGGGTGCGGCGCTCAAGCTCGCCGGCCGGCTGACCGACCGGCGCCGCTCGACCGGCGTCTACCTGCTGCTCGGCGCCGCGGCGCTGGCCGCCCTCGCCCCCGCGCTGCGCGAGCTCGACGCCGGCGCGCGCGGCTGGCTGGCCGCCGGCGTGGCGGCGTACGGCGCCGGCGTGCTGTTCTTCCTCGCCGATGCGCGCCTGCGCTTCGGCCACCTGGTGTGGCACCTGTTCGTGCTGGTCGGCAGCGCCTGCCACCTGCGCGCGCTGCTGCTGGCGACCACCGCCGCGCCGCCGGCCTGAGCCGCGCGACCTGAGCGAGCACGGCCTGCGGGCTCCCACAATGGACGCCGCAGGGGCAATGGCGCACCATCGGCGACAGGCCCGGTAGCATGCCGCCCCCGGGCCGGACGACCCGCCCCTCAGGAGACATGCATGGACAAGAACGACCGGCCCCTCTCGCCCGCCGAGCAGGCCCTGCGCGACGCGGCGCTCGAATACCACCGCAGCCCGGTGCGCGGCAAGATCGCGGTGGCTCCGACCAAGCCCTTGTCCAACCAGCGCGACCTGTCGCTCGCCTACTCGCCCGGCGTGGCCTACGCCTGCCTGGCGATCGAGAAGGACCCGTCGCTCGCGGCCGAATACACCTCGCGCGGCAACCTGGTCGGCGTGGTCACCAACGGCACCGCGGTGCTCGGCCTGGGCGATATCGGCCCGCTGGCCGGCAAGCCGGTGATGGAGGGCAAGGGCTGCCTGTTCCAGAAGTTCGCCGGCATCGACGTGTTCGACATCGAGCTCAACGAGAAGGACCCGGACAAGCTGGTCGAGATCATCGCCGCGCTCGAGCCCACGCTGGGCGGCATCAACCTCGAGGACATCAAGGCGCCGGAGTGCTTCCAGGTCGAGCGCCGGCTGCGCGAGCGGCTGAACATCCCGGTGTTCCACGACGACCAGCACGGCACCGCGATCATCTCCGCCGCGGCCCTGCTCAACGGGCTGGAGCTGGTGGGCAAGCAGATCGGCGAGGTCAAGCTCGCGGTCTCGGGCGCCGGCGCCGCGGCCATCGCCTGCCTGGACCTGATGGTCGAGCTGGGCATCAAGCGCAGCAACGTGTTCGTGTGCGATTCCAAGGGCGTGATCCACGACCGCCGCGAGGACAAGCTCGACGAGTCGAAGAAGCGCTACCAGCAGAAGACCGAGGCGCGCACGCTGGCCGACGTGATGAAGAACGCCGACGTGGTGCTGGGCTGCTCGGCCGCCGGCGCGATCACGGCCGACATGGTCAAGTCGATGGCCGACCGGCCGATCATCCTCGCGCTGGCCAACCCCGAGCCGGAGATCCGACCCGAGGCGGCCAAGGCGGCGCGGCCGGACTGCCTCATCGCCACCGGCCGCTCCGACTACCCGAACCAGGTCAACAACGTCCTGTGCTTCCCGTACATCTTCCGCGGCGCGCTCGACTGCGGCGCGACGCGCATCACCGAGGCGATGAAGGTGGCCTGCGTGCGCGAGATCGCCGACCTGGCCAAGGCCGAGATCAGCGCCGAGGTGGCCTCGGCCTATGCCGGGCGTGAACTGCGCTTCGGGCCCGACTACATCATCCCGACGCCGTTCGACTCGCGCCTGATCCTGCGCATCGCGCCGGCGGTGGCGAAGGCGGCGGCCGAGTCGGGCGTCGCGACGCGGCCGATCGCCGATCTGGAGGCCTACCGCCAGTCGCTCACCCGCTTCGTCACCCACACCGGCATGTTCATGCGGCCGGTGTTCAGCGCGGCACGCGCGGCGCCCCGGCGTGTGGCCTACGCCGAGGGCGAGGACGAACGTGTGCTGCGCGCGGTGCAGATCGCGCTGGACGAGAAGATGGTGCGCCCGATCCTGATCGGCCGCCCGGCGGTGATCGCCGCGCGCATCGAGCGTGCCGGCCTGCGCCTGCAGCCCGGGCGCGACCTGGAGATCGTCAACCCCGAGGACGACGCGCGTTTCCGCCAGTACTGGGAGGCCTACCACCGGCTCAACGCGCGCAACGGCGTGACGCCCGACATGGCCAAGGCCACGGTGCGGCGCTCCAACACCACCATCGGTTCGCTGATGATCCACCTCGGCGACGCCGACGCGATGCTGTGCGGGCTGGTGGGCCGCTTCGACGGCCACTTCGAGCACATCAAGGAGGTGATCGGCGCGGCGCCCGGTGCGAAGACCTGGGCCACGATGAACGCGCTGATGCTCGACAAGCACACCCTCTTCATCGCCGACACCTTCGTCAACGACGACCCGGACGCCGAGCAGCTGGCCGAGATCGCCGCGATGGCCGCCGAGGAGGTGCGCCGCTTCGGCATCCCGCCCAAGGTGGCGTTCGTCTCGCACTCGATGTTCGGCTCGAGCAAGCGCGCCTCGGCGCTGAAGATGCGCGCCGCGCGCGACCTGTTCGTGCAGCGCCTGCCCGACGTGCCGGCCGACGGCGAGATCCAGGGCGATGCGGTGTTCAGCGACGAGCTGCGCAGCGCGATCGTGCCCGACTCGCGCCTGACCGGTGCCCCCAACCTGCTGATCCTGCCCAACCTGGACGCGGCCAACATCCTGTTCAACGTGCTGAAGATGACCGGCGGCAAGGGCGTGACGGTGGGCCCGATCCTGCTCGGCGCGGCCGGGCCGGTGCACATCCTCACCCCGGCCGCCACGGTGCGCCGCGTGGTCAACATGACGGCGCTCGCCGTGGCCGACGCCGGGGTGCGCAGCCGGCCGGCCTGATGCTGTTCGAGCCGGCGCGCCACGAGGCGCTCGCGCCCCTGGCCTGGGACGAAGGCCGGGTGCGCGCCGCGATCGAGGCCATCGTGCGCGACACCGAGGCGGCGCGGGTGCCGGGCCGCTGGTGGCCGACGCACCCGAACGACCTCGAGCCGGGCGAGGACCCGCAGGCGATCTCGCCCTCGCTCTACTTCGGTGCGGCCGGGGTGGTGTGGGCGCTGCGCTACCTGGCGGCGGTCGGCGCGGCGCCGCGCGGCCCGTGGCGCGAGGACTTCGTCGCACTGCGCGACGCGAATCGCGCCTGGCTCGCCGCCGGCGGCAGCGACGACCACGGCTCGTACCTGATGGGCGAGCTGCCGATCGCCATGATGGCCGCGCAGGACGAGCCCGACGGCGAGCTGGCGCGCAGCCTGCCGGCGCTGCTCGGGCGCACGCTCGACCATCCGACCCGCGAGCTGATGTGGGGCGCCCCCGGTGCGCTGCTGGCCGCGGCCTTCCTGCACGAACACGACGGCGCGGCGCACTGGGCCGAGGCCTTCCGCCGCATCGCCGCGATGCTCTGGTCGCAGCTCGAATGGAGCGCCGAGCATGGTTGCCACCACTGGGTGCAGGACCTGTACGGACAGCGCTGCAGCTACCTCGACGGCGTGCACGGCTTCGTCGCCACCGCGGCGGCGCTGCTGCGCGGCCGCCACCTGCTGCCCGACTGGCCGGCCTGGCAGCGCTGCATCGCCGAGACCGTGACCCGCAGCGCGCGCCACGAGGACGGCCTGGTCAACTGGCCCGCGCAGCTGGCCGACGTGACCCGCGGCCCGTCCAAGTGGCTGATGCAGTTCTGTCACGGCGCGCCGGGCTTCGTGGTCTGCCTCGCGCGCTGGCCCGACGCCGGACTCGACCCGCTGCTGAGCGCCGCCGGCGAGACGGTCTGGCGCGCCGGCCCGCTGGCCAAGGGCGCCAACCTGTGCCACGGCACGGCCGGCAACGGCTACGCCTTCCTGGTGCTGTACCAGCGCACCGGCGAGGCCCGCTGGCTCGAACGCGCGCGTGCCTTCGCGATGCATGCGCTGGCGCAGAGCGAGGCCGATCGCGCGCAGTTCGGCCGGGGCCGGCATTCGCTGTGGACCGGCGACCCCGGCCTCGCGGTCTACCTGTGGGACTGCCTGCGCGGCCGCGCCGCCTTTCCGACGCTCGACGTGTTCTTCGCTCCCGCCGCGGCGCCCTGACCACGTGACCCCGCGCGGGGGTCCCCCGGCTTGCACGAGAAGCTGTATGCATATACAGTACCCTGCATTCGATCGCCGGAGCGCCCCATGCACTATCCGCTGCGCCAGAACTACCGCCCGAGCAAGTACCAGGCGCCGGCCTGGCTGAAGCGCCTGTGGCGCTGGCTGTGACACCCCGCGGGGCTGCCGGCCGCGGTTGACCGCGCGCAAGAGCCGGCTGGCGGCTTCGCCAACACTCGGGCGATGGACACGCCGCCCGAGACCACCCCGCCGCCCGAGGCCTGGTGGGCGCAGGATGCCGGTGCGCTGCTGGCCGCGCTAGAGAGCCGCGCCGAGGGGCTCGACGATGCCGAGGCCGCCCGGCGCCTCGCAAGCCGCGGTCCCAACAGCCTGCAGCGCGGCCCGACGCACGTGGTGCTGCGCCTGGCGCTGCGCCAGTTCACCAACCCGCTGGTGCTGATCCTGGTGGTCGGCGCGCTGCTGTCGATGCTGCTGCAGGACTGGGCCGACGCGGTGCTGATCCTGCTGATCGTGGTCGCCAGCGCCGGCCTGGGCTTCGCGCAGGAACTGCGCGCCTCGCGTGCGGTCGAGGCGCTGCAGCGCCGCCTGGCGCTGACGGCGCGGGTGTGCCGCGGCGGGCAGGTGCGCACGCTGCCGGCCGCCGGCCTGGTGCCGGGCGACGTGCTCGAGCTGGCCGCCGGGCACCTGGTGCCGGCCGACGGCGTGCTGCTCTCGGCCACCGACTTCCTCGTCAACCAGGCCAGCCTGACCGGCGAATCGCTGCCGGTGGAGAAGCGGCCGGGCCGCAGCGCGGCCGACGCGGCGCTGGCCGAACGGCACAACGCCCTGTTTGCCGGCAGTTCGGTGCGCAGCGGCCAGGCCCGCGTGCTGGTGGTGCGCACCGGCGCAGGCACGGTGCTGGCCGGGCTGTCGGGCCACCTGCTCGGCAACGAGCCCGAGACCGAGTTCGAGCGCGGTCTGCGCCACTTCGGGCTGCTGCTGCTGCGGCTGATGCTGCTGGTCGTGATCGTGGTGCTGGTGGCCAACCAGCTGCTCGGCCGGCCGGTGGTCGAGTCGCTGCTGTTCGCGGTGGCGCTGGCGGTCGGGCTGTCGCCCGAGCTGCTGCCGGCCATCGTCAGCGTCTCGCTGGCGCGCGGCGCGCTGCGGCTGGCACGCGCCGGCGTGCTGGTGCGCCGGCTCGATGCGATCGAGGACCTCGGCGGCATGGACCGCCTCCTGACCGACAAGACCGGCACGCTGACCGAGGGCACCCTCGCGCTGGCCGCCACGGTCGATGCGGCCGCCCGGCCGTCCGACGAGGTGCTGCGCCTGGCGCACCTGAACGCGGCCTTCGAGACCGGCATCGACAACCCGATCGACCAGGCGCTGGTCGATGCCGGCCGGCGCGCCGGCCTGTCGACCGCGCCCTGGCGCAAGCTCGACGAGATCCCCTACGACTTCGTGCGCCGCCGCCTGACCGTGGTGCTCGAGCGCGACGGCGAGGCCCCGCTGCTGGTCACCAAGGGCGCCGTGCCGCAGGTGCTCGACGCCTGCGCCATCGACGCCGCCGGCCGCGCCGCGGCCGAGGCCTTCGTGCAGCAGCAGGGCGAGCAGGGCCTGCGCGTGCTGGCGCTGGCCACCACGCGGGCGCCGCGGCGCGACAACTACACCGTGGCCGACGAGAAGGGGCTCGTGCTGGCCGGCTTCGTCTGCTTCCACGACCCGGTCAAGCCCGACGCCGCGGCCACGCTGCAGGCGCTGGCGCGGCGCGGCGTGCGCGTGGCGATGGTCACCGGCGACAACCGCCACGTGGCCGCGCGCGTGGCCGCGCAGGTCGGGCTGGACGCGACGGCGCTGCTGACCGGCGCGCGGATCGCCGGCCTGCGCGACGAGGCGCTGTGGCACCTGGCCGAGCGCACGCATGTGTTCGCCGAGGTCGAGCCGGCGCAGAAGGAGCGCATCGTGCGTGCACTGCAGCACCGCGGGCATGCGGTCGGCTTCCTCGGCGACGGCATCAACGACGCGCCGGCGCTGCACGCGGCCGACGTCGGCATCTCGGTCGAGCACGCGGTCGACGTGGCGCGCGAGAGCGCCGACCTGGTGCTGCTGCGTGCCGACCTGGGCGTGCTCGAGCGCGGCATCGCCGAAGGCCGGCGCACCTTCGCCAACACGCTGAAGTACATCCAGATCACCACCAGCGCCAACTTCGGCAACATGGTCAGCATGGCCATCGCCACGCCGCTGCTGCCCTTCCTCCCGCTGACCGCGGGCCAGATCCTGCTCAACAACTTTCTCTCCGACCTGCCCTCGCTGGCCATCGCCACCGACCGCGTCGACGCCCCCGCGCTGCGCCGCGCCGGCCGCTGGGACCTGGCCGCGCTGCGCCGCTTCATGCTGCTGTTCGGCGCGATCAGCTCGCTGTTCGACCTGCTCACCTTCTGGCTGCTCGTGCGCGTGTTCGCGGTCGCGCAGCCGGCCTTCCACGCGGCCTGGTTCCTGGTCTCGCTGCTCACCGAACTGGCCGTGGTGATGGTGCTGCGCACCGCCGGGCCGGCCTGGCGCAGCCGGCCCGGGCGCGGGCTGGCCATCACCACCGTCGCGGTGGCGGCCGCCTCGGTGCTGCTGGTGGCCTGGCCGCCGCTGGCCGGGCTGCTCGGCTTCGCGCCGCTGCCCGGCACGCTGTGGGCCGTGCTGCTGGCGATCGTGCTGGCCTACGTGGCCGCCACCGAGCTGGCGAAGCGCCGCTTCTTCAGCTGACGGCGGCGTCGCCGCCCACCACCCGCAGCCGCGCGCGCGGCGCGGCACACACCCTGCCCCGGCCCGCGTTCTTGGCGGCATAGCAGGCGGCGTCGGCCGCCTCCATCCAGGCCGCCGCATCGGCCGTCTCGGGCGTCAGCGAGGCCACGCCCAGGCTGGCACCGACGCGCAGCTGCTCGCCCTGCCAGGGCAGCGCGATGTCCTGGATCGCACCACGCGCGGCCTCGGCGATGCGCAGCGCGGTCTCGTGGGGGCAGCGTTCGAGCAGGAGCGCGAACTCGTCGCCGCCCAGCCGCACGACCAGGTCGCTGGCACGCACGCGCGCGCCGAGCACCACCGCCACCGCCTTGAGCATCGCGTCGCCGGCCGCGTGGCCGGCGCGGTCGTTGATCGGCTTGAACCGGTCCAGGTCGACCATCACCAGCGCGGCCGGCAGCGAGCGCGGTCGGGCCTGCAGCACACGCTCGAGCTGCTGCAGCAGCAGCGTGCGGTTGGCCAGGCCGGTCAGCGCGTCGTGGCCGGCCGACCATTCGAGCGCCTCGCGCGCCGCGACCTGTGCCGTCACGTCGGCCACCGACCAGATCGTGCCGGCGCCGGCGTCGTGCATGTCCACCGGGCGGGCCCTCAGCTGGGCCCAGAAGCGGCTGCCGTCGCCGCGCCGCATCTGCCACTCGCCCACGTAGGGCTCGCCGCGCGCGAACGCGGCGCTGACCTGCGGGTCCAGCGCGGCATGGTCCTCGTCGGAGACATGGATCATGCGCGCGGCCTGGCCCAGCAGCTGCTGCTGCGACAGCGCGAACAGGCGGCAGAACTCGGCGCTGACCAGCTCGAAGCGCTGGGCTCTCGTGAACGCGATGCCCAGCGGCGCCGCATCCATCACCGAACTCAGCTTGCGCAGCACCTCGGCGTTGAAGGCCTCGAGCTGGGCGCGTTCGGCCGTGACGTGGCGCAGCACGCGGGTCAGTCGCCCGATCTCGCCCCTGGTCTCGGGCCAGCCTTCGGTCACCTCGTGCGTGCCGTCGAACAGGTGCCCGGCACGCTCCTGCAGCCGGGCCAGCGGCTGCAGCAGCCGGAACAGCAGCGTCAGCATCACCAGCGACAGCACCGCGATCAGCCCGCCGGCCCAGAGCACCGTCTTGCCGCGGGCGGCATGCAGCGGGGCCAGCAGGTCGCTCTCCGCACGGATGCGCCAGACCATCCAGTCCGGCCCCGCGACCCCGGCCGCGCCGACCAGTTCACCCGGTTGCCGCAGCAGCAGTCCGGCCGGCTCGACCGGCGCACCGCTGCGGCGCCACTCGGCGATCGCCTGCTGCAGTCGGGGTTCGTCGTCCAGGTCCTTCAGCACCCTTTCACGCGACGGGTGCACCAGCACATGGCCGTGCGCGTCGGTGACGATGCTGAGCACCCGGTCGGCGTTGTCGTCCTCCACCAGGTCGGCAATCAGGCCCTGCGTCGCCAGGTTGAGCACGCCGCCGAGCACCCCATGCACCGGGCCGCTACCGCCCAGCGGATGCGTCACCACGATCACCGGATCGCCGGACACGCGGCTTGCCACGGCCTCGCCGATCTGGCCGCGGCGTTCGGACAGCGTGAGGCGGAAGTAGTCGCGGTCGCCCAGGTAGACCTCGCTGCGGCGCACGCCCGCAGCCTCGGCGAGCACGCGGATGCGGCCATCGGCCCCGGCCACGAACACCGCGGAAAACAGGCCGCGCAGCAGCGGCTTGGCGTCCAGCAGCGCAACCAGGCGTGCCGGGTCGTCGATCATCGCCGCGTCGATCTGGCCCGCGTTGGCGGCCAGCGCCTTCTGGCGCTCGACCACCCGGCGCGACAGCAGCGTCGCGATGCGCACCGTGTCGGCCAGCGCGCGGTCACGCTGCAGCGCCAGGGTGTCCTGCTCGGCCTGGTGCACCAGCAGCAGCGTGGTCAGTCCGATGCCCAGCACCAGCGCGGCCAGCGCACACAGCGTGATGCGCAGCTTCAGCGAGCCGAGCGCATACGCCAAGCGGCGGCGCCAGGACCTCGCCGCGTTGGCAGGGCGATGGCCATACATCCGGGGGTTTTCGGCAGCGGAGGCGCGGACTTGAGTGCCCGAGCGCGTCAGCCCGGACGGCCCCCCAGGTACTGGCGCGACGTGATGCCCATCGACACGTAGATGCTGGTCACCGCGTCGACGCCCAGTTCGGCCGGCACGACCCACTCCGCCGGCACGTAGAGCAGGCCGCCGCCCACCGGCACCGGCGCGGTGGGCACCAGCACCGCGAGGTAGCTGCGCCCGCCGATCGTCACCGGCTCGGGCGTGGACAGCAGCGCCAGCGCCGCCGCGCCGCCCGGGCCGCCGAAGTGCAGCCACACCGGGCTCATCGAGCGCAGGCCGTCCTGGTCGCGCTGCGCGAGCAGGTCGACGAAGCGCTTCGACAGGTCGTAGACCGAGCGCACCAGCGGGATGCGCTGCAGGATGCCGTCGACCACCGCGGTCAGCACGTGGCGCAGCCGCGTCTGCACGACCAGGCCGAGCAGGAACACGCCGGCCAGCACCACCGCCACGCCGATCGTGTAGCCGAAGATCTCCGAGCCGGTGACGCCCAGGCCGATGCGCACCAGCGTGCCGCCGATCAGGCTGTCCGGCCCGAGCCACTCGACCAGCAGCCGCACCGTCCAGACCAGCACCAGCACGGTGGCCGCCAGCGGCAGCGCAGCCAGCGCGCCGGTGACGAAGATGTTCAGCAGGTGGCGGGCGGTGCGGGTCATGGCGCGGCTCGGGGCGGGAGGAGCGTGCAGTCTCGCACGCAGCGGCAGCGCCGCCCCGGCAGGAGTTCAGCGCGGCGGCGCGAGCGGCTCGCCGAGCGCACGCCGCCACAGCCAGGCCAGCGCCGGGCCGATCGGCGGCCGGCGCCCGGCCGCCACCGGCGGGGCCAGCGCTTCGACGCGCCCGCCGGCCACGCGGCCGACGACGAAGGCGAAGGTGTAGCTCGGCTCCTGGCCCATGCGCAGGTCGCTCACCAGCACCCGGTCGCCCTCGCGCGAGAGCTTGCAGAAGCCCTGGCTGAAGCGGCACAGGCGCTGCACCGGCGCATGGCCGTCGAGTGCCGGACGCAGCGCCACGCCGGCGTCGAAGCGGTCGAAGCGCAGCTCGCCGTGGCGGTCGAGCAGCGAATGGAAGCCTTCGTGCAGGCCGTCGGGCGTCACCGCGACGATGCGCCACAGCACGCTGTTGAAGGCGGTCGGCGTGACCAGCACGCGCTCGGCCGCGATGCCCTGGCGCGCCAGCGAGTCCAGCGCCACGCCGCGCACATGCTGCTGCGCCGCGGCGCCCCAGCCCAGGTAGGCCGTGCTCAGCAGCAGGCCGGCGGCGTTCCAGCGCAGCGCGCGTGCATCGCCGCCGCGGCGCAGCGCGACGATCACGCCCACCAGCAGTGGCAGCGTGTAGAGCGGGTCGATGATGAACACGCTGCCGACGGCGTACGGGTGGTCGGTGAAGGGCCGCAGCAGCTGCGTGCCGTAGACCGTCATCCAGTCCAGCAGCGGGTGGGTGACGAGCGCCAGCCAGATCGCCAGCCACCAGCGCCGGTACAGCGCCCGCTCGCCGTGCAGCCAGGCCGGCAGCAGCGCCAGCAGCGGTGCGGCCAGCGTGAGCCAGAAGAGGGCGTGGCTGTCGGCGCGGTGCAGCACCATGTTCGCCAGCGGGTCGCCGTGGTCGAGAAAGGCGTCCAGGTCGGGCAGCGTGCCGGCGATGCCGCCCCACAGCGCCGCCTTCCAGACCGCGCTGCGCCGGCCCATCGTGGCGATGCCGACCGCTGCGCCGAGCGCGAGCTGCGAGAGCGAATCCATGGGCCGCGATTGTCGCGACCCGCGATGCCCCTCGCCGGCCGCGGCGATTTGCGGGAGTCACCGCGGGTCGCGGACGCGCTAAGGTGGCGCCCGCCCGATCAACCGCCAGGAGGGCATCGCATGGACCCGACCCGCGGCGCGCTGCCGGAGCCCGGCGGCAGCTTCCGCCAGCTGTGGATCAAGCGCGTGGCAGGGCCCGACGGCCCCTTGTGGCACGCCGAGGCCTTCGACCCGAACGTCATCCGCGCGGCCACGCTGACCCTCCTCGTGCCGCCACCCGGCCTCGACGCCGACCGGCTCGCGCAGGCGACCCAGGCCTTTCTCGACGAGGCACTGGCGCTGGCGCGGTTCAACCACCCCGCGCTGGCCGCGGTGTGGGACTTCGGCGTCGAGCAGGGGCACGCCTACGTCGTCACGGCGCCGCGCCACGGCCGCACGCTGCGCGCGTGGCGCGGCAGCGTGCCGATCGACGACGCGCTGCTGCGCGGGCTGCTGCACCTGACGTTCACCGCGCTCGTGCTGCTGCACCGCGAGCACACCATCCACGGCGCGATCTCACCCGAGCGCCTGCTGCTCGACGAGCACGCGAGGCCCTTGCTGCTGCCGCCCGAACGGGTGCGGCGCGTGCTCGGCGAGCCGCCCGGGCCTTACGCGGCGCCCGAGCAGGTGGGCGCCGACGCCGGCGGGCCCGAGGGCCCGTGGAGCGACCTCTACGCGCTCGGCGCGACCCTGCGTTTCCTGATCACCGGTGCCGACCCGCCGCCGGCCGTGCAGCGCCTGCACGACGACCCGCTGACGCCGCTCGCGGCGCTGGCGCCACCCGGCCTCGACCCCGACCTGCTGCGGCTGGTCGACCGCCTGATGGCGCCGCGGGTGGGGGATCGGCCGCCGTCGGCCGACGCGGCCCTGGCCGCATTGTCCGGGCCGAGCGCGCACGGCGCGCCCGAGCGCACGCTCGCGGCGCCCGGCCCCGTGGCGTCGCCGCAACCCGCGCCGGCGGAACCGGCGCGCAGCAGCCGCTCGACGCTGACCGGGCGCCTCGGCGACGCGCTCGCCTCGTGGTGGCGCGGCCTGCGCCCCACCGCGGCCGAACCGCCCGCCGACGACCCGGTCTGGCTCGGCGTCCGCGCACCACGCCGCTGTGCGCCGCGCAGCGAATTCACCGTGCACCTCGCGGCCTACGTGCAGGCGGCGCGCGCGGCGGTGCAGGCGCAGTTCGACGCGGCCGGCGAACCGGACGAGCGCCGCCTGCTCGACGTGGCGCCCGAGGGCGCCTCGCGCTGGCGCCGCGGCGCACCGGTCACGGTGCGGCCGGGCGGCCGCCACTTCCGCTTCACGCCCGAGGAGCGCCGCTTCGAGTGGAACGGGCAGCACCGACTGGTCGGCTTCACCGCCTGCGCCGCCGACGACGCGCCGCCCAGCGCGGTGTTCGAGCTGCTGGTGCTGATCGACACCGTGCCGGTGGCCGCCCTGCCGGTGCAGCTCGCCGTCGGGCCCGGTGCCGGCGCGGCGGCACCCGCGCAGCGGGCGGTGCGCGCGCCGGCCAGCGCCTTCGCCTCCTATGCGTCCAAGGACGCGCAGGAGGTGGCCGGCCGGCTCTCGACCCTGGTGCGCTGGGCGCCGGGGCTGGACATCTTCCAGGACTGCCTGGACCTGCGCCCGAACGAGGACTTCAAGCGCCAGCTCGCGCAGCAGATCGGCGCACGCGAGCTGTTCCTGCTGTTCTGGTCGCGCCACGCCGCCACCTCGCCCTGGGTGCGCTGGGAGCTCGAGACGGCCCTCGCGCACAAGGCGCTCGAGGCCATCCTGCCGCTGCCGCTGGAGGACCCGGCGCTGGCGCCGCCGCCGCCGGAACTCGCCCACCTGCACCTGCGCGACCGCTTCATGGTCGCCGGCCAGGCCTTCAGCAGGCGGCCATGAACCCGCGCAGCAGCCGCTCGAAGGCCTGCGGCTGTTCGGCCACCGACAGGTGCGCGGTGTCGAGCACCTCGAGCCGCGCGCCGGGAATGCGCTGTGCGATCGCCTCGCTCATCGCCGGCGGTGCGCCGGCGTCCTGCCTGCCGGCGATCACCAGCGTGGGCAGCGTCACCTGAGGCAGTGCATCGAGCCAGTCGACCGCCGCCACCGCGTGGCAGCAGGCCAGGTAACCCTCGACGCTGCCGCGCAGGATGGCCTGCCGGTGGCGCTCGACGACGTCGGGCCGGGCGGCGCGGAAGGCCGGCGTGAACCAGCGCTCCATCGTCGCGTCCGCCACCGCGGCCAGGCCATGCTGCTGCACACTCGCGATGCGCTGCGCCCAGGCGGCGCGCGCCTCCTCCGGGTAGCGCGCGCTGCTGTTGGCGATCACCACGCCGCGCAGCAGCGCCGGGTGCCGCAGCGCCAGGCCCTGCGCGACCATGCCGCCCATCGACAGGCCGACGAACACCACCGGGCCACGGCCCCATTCGCCGATCACGCGCGCCGCGTCGTCGACCAGCTGTTCCTGCGTGTACGGGCCGGCAGGCACGGCCGAGCCGCCGTGGCCGCGCTGGTCGTAGCGCAGCACCTCGTGGTCGGGCGCGAGCGCGGCGGCGAGCTCGTCCCACATGTGCAGGTCCACGCCGAGCGCATGCGCCAGCACCACCGGCGTGCCGCGGCCCTGCAGCGCGATCCGCAGCTGCGGCGCGCTGAAGGTGTGGTGCACGGCCACGCGCACGCCCTCGGTCAGCGGCTGCGCGGCCGGCAGGCGGCCGGCCTCGCGCAGCAACTTGGTGGTGATCTTGAACGCGGTGTTGGCGGCCGGCACGCCGCAGTAGATCGCGCCCTGCATCAGCGTCTCGCGCAGCGGCTCGAGCGGCACGCCGGCCTGGATCGTGGCGCGGCAGTGCAGCTCGAACTCCTCCCAGCGCGCGGCGGCCATGGTCATCGCCAGCACGAGCAGGCGGCGCGTCTGCACGTCCAGCCCCGGGCGGCCCCAGATGTCGAGCCAGGCATGGCGCGTCACCAGGTCCTGGAAATCGGCGTTGAAGGCGGTGGTGCCGGCCAGCGACTGGTCGACCCACTCGTCGCCGAGCACCGCGCGCCGGTTCGCGACGCCGCGCGCGAAGTCGTCAGCGCGCTCCACCGGAACTCCCTTCCGCCTTGGCCCCATCCTTCGCCGCCTGGGCGCGCCGCGCCTTGCGCTCGACCATCGCGCGCAGGTGGTTGGTCGAGGCCAGGTGCAGGTTCAGCAGCGCGAGCATGCCGTTGCGGTGCATCTCGAGCACCGGCGCATCGGCCAGCGCGCGCAGCTTCTCGTCGTCGATCACGTAGAAGCCGTCGATCGAGAGCGTCATGCCGTCGGGCAGTGTCGCGTCGGCCTTCATCTCCTTGAGCAGATCGAGCTCGGCGATGCGCGCGCAGAACAGCTGGGTGCGCTGCGCCTCGGTCTCGAAGCGGTCGAGGAACTCGATCGCACGCTGCAGCGCCGGCGCGGGCTGGCCGTCGTCGCCGAACAGCGGCTCGCCCTCGGTCTCGGAAAAGCCGGTCCAGGCGCGGTCGATCATCACGCCGGGCGCCGGCGCGCCACGCAGGTTCGCGGTCAGGAACGGGTAGCGGCGGATGAAGGC
The DNA here is from genome assembly GCF_004011805.1 of Piscinibacter defluvii. GTDB lineage: Bacteria > Pseudomonadota > Gammaproteobacteria > Burkholderiales > Burkholderiaceae_C > Piscinibacter > Piscinibacter defluvii. The sequence goes on along the minus strand of NZ_RCHJ01000005.1, from coordinate 180,436 downwards.
CGGGATGTAGCGCGCCTCCCAGCGCGTGCCCTCGACGAACAGGTTCTCGCCCTGCGACAGCCCGAGCAGCGCGATCGGCGAGACCGTGGCGCGGCCGGCCTCGTCGCGCACGCCGGTGTGCACGAACACGACCGGGAACTCGAGCGCTGCCTGCGGGATCTCGGTGGCGGCCAGGAACACGGCATGCATGCCGCGTGCGATGGAGAAATCGGCCAGCGTGCCGATCTTCAGCGGCCGGTGGCGCGCCGGCTCCAGCAGCACCGGCTCGCGGTACAGCGCCGAATTGATCATGCAGGTTCTCCGGGGGGTTCGTTCTCGCGCGGCGGCAGCAGGCTGGCCAGCACCTTGTCGACACGCTTGCCGTCGAGGTCGACCACCTCGAAGCGCCAGCCCTCCCACTCGACCGAATCGGCGGTGGCCGGCAGGCGGCCGAGCAGCAGCATGATCATGCCGGCCAGCGTGTTGTAGCGCCCGCGGTCCTCCTCGGGCAGGGCCTTCAGCGCCAGGCGGTCCTTCAGCTCCGGCACCGGGATCAGGCCGTCGAACAGCCAGCTGCCGTCCTCGCGGCGCACCGCCCAGGAGTCTTCCGCGGTGGGCGTGGTGAACTCGCCGGTGATCGCCTCCAGCACGTCGAGCACGGTGATCATGCCCTGCACCTCGCCGTACTCGTCGACCACGAACACGAGCTGCGCGCTCGAGGCCTTGAAATGCTCGAGCAGTTCCATGCCCGAGAGCGTCTCGGGCACGAACACCGCCGGCTCCAGCCCCTCGGTGAGCGAGAAGGTCTCGCCGCGCATCTCCTGCTGCAGCAGGCGCTGCGTGGTGGCCACGCCCAGCACGTCGTGCAGGCCGCCGCGGCACACCGGATAGCGCGAGTGCTGCACATGCTCGATCAGCGCCAGCACCTGCTCGCGCGTGGACCCGGCGTCGAGCCAGACGATCTCGGTGCGCGGGATCATCATCGAGCCGACCTGGCGGTCGTCGAGACGGAACACGTTGCGCACCATCTGGTGCTCCTGGGCCTCGATCACGCCGGCATCCACGCCCTCCTCCAGGCTGGCGGCGATCTCCTCCTCGGTGACGCTGCGGTCGGGCCCGTCGCGCACGCCCAGCAGGCGCAGCGTGCCCTCGGTGCAGACCGACAGCAGCTTGACGAAGGGCCGCGTCGCGATCGACAGCCACTCCATCGGCCGCGCCACCAGGCGCGCCACCGTCTCCGGGTACATCTGGCCGAGCCGCTTGGGCACCAGCTCGCCGAAGATGATGGTCAGGAAGGTGATCACCACCACCACCATCGCGGTGGCGGCGATGTCGGCCATGTTGTCGCTGATCGGGAGTGCGTCGTGCAGCCAGGCCGCGAACGGCGCGGAGAAGGCGGCGTCGCCGACGATGCCGTTGAGCACGCCGATCGAGGTGATGCCGATCTGCACCACCGAGAGGAACTTGGTCGGGTCGTCGTGCAGGTCCATCGCGCACTGCGCGCCTGCGTCGCCGGCCTCGACCATCACCTGCAGCCGGGCCTTGCGGGCGGCGGTGAGCGCCATCTCGGACATCGCGAACAGCGCGTTCAGCAGGATCAGGAAGATCAGTAGGGCAACGTCCATGCAGGGCGTGCATCGAGGCGACCGGGGCGAGCGTAGCAGAATCGCGCGATGCACTACCTCGTGGGCGACCTGCAGGGCTGCGACGACGCGTTCGAGCGCCTGCTCGCCGAGATCGGCTTCTCGCCCTCGCGCGACCGGCTCGTCGTGCTCGGCGACCTGGTCAACCGCGGCCCCGGCTCGCTGGCCGTGCTGCGCCGGCTGCGCGGCTTCGGCGACGCGGCCGACTGCCTGCTCGGCAACCACGACCTGCACCTGCTCGCGGTTGCCTTCGGTGGCCGCACGATGCACCGCGGCGACACCTTCGCCGACGTGCTCGACGCGCCGGACCGCGACGCCTGGATCGAATGGCTGCGCGCGCGCCGCATGGCGCTCGTCGCGGACGGCTGGCTGTGCGTGCATGCCGGCGTGGTGCCGCAATGGGACCGCGACGCGACGCTGGCGCGTGCCGCCGAGGTGGAGGCCATGCTCACGAGCGACGCGCTGCCCGACTTCCTGCACCGGATGTACGCCGACGAGCCGGTGCGCTGGAGCGACACGCTGGCCGGCGCCCACCGGCTGCGCTTCATCATCAACGTGCTGACGCGCATCCGCTTCGTCGACGCGCAGGGCACGCTGGACCTGAAGACCAAGGAAGGCGCGGGCGGCGCGCCGCCGGGCTTCGCGCCCTGGTTCGACGCCCCCGGCCGCCGCACGCAGGGCGTGCCGGTCGCCTTCGGCCACTGGTCCACGCTCGGCCTGGTGATGCGGCCCGAGCTGCTGGCGCTGGACACCGGCTGCGTCTGGGGCGGCTGCCTGAGCGCGGTGCGCATCGACGGCGGGCGGCGCGAGCTGGTGCAGGTGAAGTGCGCGCAGGCGCAGCGGCCGGGGGGGTGAGGGCGAGGTGCGGTCGGGGGCTTCGCGGTGTGGGCGGTCGGGCGCTGGCGGCGACTCGGCTCACGCCGTCGGCGAGGAGCCGACAACAGCAGATGTCCGCTCAGCGGAGGGTTGTTTCCGTTCGCGCCGCTTCGCTGTGCACCCATGACAAGAAGGCCTCGACCGGAGGGCGCTTCGCGTGCCTGGCCGGATACACCACGAAGTGCGCCTTCACGCGGATGGCCTTGTCCAAGCCGAAGACGGCCTTCAGCCTCCCGGCAGATAGATGCGGACCGGCGTTGACGGCACTCTCGAGCGCAACACCCAGTCCCTGGGTTGCCGCGTCCAGCGACATCTGGGCACGGTCGAAGCGCAACGCGAACTGATCTGGCGAACGCCTGTCCGCGAACTCGCTCAACCAGTCGGACCACTGGACCACGCTGACATTGCTCTGGATGAGCGGCACGTCGAACAGCTGCTCGATCCGCTTGAGCCGGTGCTCCCGGATGAAGGCCGGACTGGCGAGCGGCACGACACGCTCCGTGAAAAGGGGCTCGACGACGAGATCGCCCCACTGAGGCACGCCGTAGCGAATGTCGAGATCCGCCTGTCCGAGCGCGAAGTCGCTGGGCGTGTGCGCGGCCGACAGGTTGAGCGCGATGTCCGGGTGCGCCTGCGCGAAGCCGCGCAGCCGCGGCATCAGCCACAGACTCGCGATGCTGGGCGCCGCGTGCAGGTACAGGCTGTTGCCGACACCCTTGCGCACGTCCTCCGTGGCTGAAGAGATCGCCGACAGCGCGCCGGACACGCGCTCGAGGTAGCGCTCGCCCGCATGGCTGAGCCGAACGCCGTGCGCGCTGCGCTCGAACAGCCGCACGCCGAGGTCGGCCTCGAGGCGCGCGATCTGGTGGCTGATCGCCGACGCGGTCAGGTGCAGCTCCGTGGCAGCAAACGCAAAGCTGCGGCGGCGCGCGACGGCCTCGAACGCCAGGAGATTCGCAACAGGAGGGAGCGACGCCATGGGGTTCTCCCGGTCGTTGCATGAAGGATCGTCATCTTAGCCTGATGATTCATCGTTTGCCTTCAGCACGTCCGGCGCCGAACATGCCTCCATCAACCCACGCATGGAGACGACGAAATGCTGCTCAAGGACAAGGTCGCGGTGATCACCGGCGGAGCCGGGCTCAACGGACTCGGCTACGCGACGGCGCGCCAGATGGCCGCGCAGGGCGCCACGGTGGTGATCCTCGACCTGGCCCGTGCCGAACCGGCCGCAGCGGCCGCACGCCTGGGCGACGGCCACCTCGGGCTGGTCGCCGACGTGACCGACAAGGCTGCCTGCGAGGCCGCTGCAGCCGCGGTGCTGAAGGCCTTCGGCCGCATCGACGTCCTGGTCAACAACGCCGGCATCACGCAGCCGGTGAAGACGCTGGACATCACCGGCGCCGACTACGACCGCATCCTCGACGTGAACCTTCGCGGCACGCTGTACATGTCGCAGGCCGTGCTGCCGGCAATGCGCACGCAGAAGAACGGTTCGATCGTCTGCATTTCGTCGGTCTCCGCGCAGCGCGGCGGTGGCATCTTCGGCGGGCCGCACTACTCGGCCGCGAAGGCTGGCGTGCTTGGCCTGGCGCGTGCGATGGCGCGCGAATTCGGCATCGAAGGCATCCGCGTCAACAGCATCACCCCGGGACTGATCGAGACCGACATCACCCAGGGCAAGCTGACTCCGGAGAAGAAGGCCGAGATCGCCGAGACGATTCCCCTCGCCCGACTGGGCGCCGCCTCCGACGTCGCCGGCGCCTGCGTGTTCCTCGCCAGCGACCTTTCCGCCTACTGCACCGGCATCACGCTCGACGTGAACGGCGGCATGTTGATCCACTGAATCCAACCAACCACCCGGAGACAAGACCATGCAACGCAAGACCTTCATCCGTACGCTGCTCGCCATCGCGGCCGCGGCCACGCCGCCGCTCGCCGTCCAGGCCCAGGCGATCAAGCTGACGCTCGGCCACGGCGCCGCCCCCGGCAATCCGCGCCACGAGGCGTCCCTGAAGTTCGCCGAGGTGCTCAAGGCGAAGAGCAACGGCCGCATCGAGGTGCAAGTGGCGCCGTCGGCGCAGCTCGGCGACGACGCCGCGATGGTGACTGCGCTGCGCACCGGCGCGCTGGACCTGAGCGCGAACTCGCAGGGCGCCGTCGCCAACGCGGTTCCCGAGTACGCGGCGTTCGGCATGCCCTTCCTGTTCTCGAGCGCCGCCGCGGCGTTCCAGCTGCTCGACGGCCCGCTCGGCAAGGAGCTCGCCGAGCGGTCGGCCGACAAGGGTCTGATCGCGCTCGGCTACTGGGACAACGGCATCCGCCAGATGACCACCAGCAAGCGCCCGGTCAGCAAGGTCGAGGACCTGAAGGGCCTGAAGATGCGCACGCCGCCCGACACGGTTCTCGTGGACGTCATGCAGGCGCTGGGCGCCGAGGCGCAGCAGATCAAGTTCGCCGAGTTGTATGTCGCCCTGCAGCAGGGCGTGGTCGACGGGCAGGAGAACCCGGTCGTGAACGTGCACGCCAGCAAGCTCTACGAGGTGCAGAAGCACCTCGCGCTGACGAACCACCAGTTCCAGATGACGCCGTTCCTGATGAGCAAGCGCTCCTGGGACAGGCTCTCCGACGCCGACAAGAAGGCTGTGCAGGAAGCCGCCGCCGAGGCCACTGCACTGCAGCGCAAGCTCTCGCAGGAGTCGGAGGAGAAGCTGCTCGCCGACCTCAAGGCCAAGGGCGTGCAGGTGACGACCGTCGACAAGGCGGCCTTCGCCAAGGCCACCGCGCCGGTCACCGACAAGTGGCAGGCCGGCCCGATCGGCCCCTACGTGAAGAAGGTCATCGCCGCGGCGCAGGCCAAGTGAGTGCGTGACCTTGGGGCGCGCTTCGCGCCCCGTCCGGAGACAAACCATGAATGTGATCGAACGCGCCGTTGGCGGCCTCTGCCAGGCGGTGCTGTGGGTGAGCACGTCGGTGATCTTCCTGATCCTGTGCGGCAACACCGTGTTGCGCTACGCCACCGGCTCGAGCCTGCAGTGGGGCAACGAGGTGCCCGAGCTGCTGTTCCCGTGGATGGTGATGGCGGGCGTGGTGCTGGCCGCCCAGCACGGGGCACACATCACGACGACCTTCCTGATGGAGAAGCTGCCGTTCGCGGTGTGCCGTCCGCTGTCGGCGCTCGCGTGGCTCGTCGTCGCGGCGCTCTATGCCGTGCTCGCCGTCGCGACCTTGCGCATGCTCGAGATCGTGCACGACGAGAAGTCGCCGATCCTGCAGGTGCCCGGCTCGGTGACCTACGCCTGCGTGATGGGCGGCATGGCGATGCTCGCGGTGCTCGCGCTGTTCTCGGCGTGGCGCGCGTGGAACACGACCGAGCAACCCGCTGCCGTCGGCGCTGAAGTGCCGCAGGCGCACTGGTGAGACCAAGGAGAACGACATGACGGCATTGATCCTGTTCGTCTTCCTCGGCGCCGCAACGCTCGCGATCCCGATCGCCCATGCGCTGCTGGTCGCCGCGATGGCAGCGGCGGCGACCTCCGACAAGGTGCCGCTCGACCTGCTCGTGCAGCAGATGGTCGCGCAGGTGCAGAGCTTTCCGCTCATCGCGATCCCGTTCTTCATGCTCACCGGTACGCTGATGATGGGAGGCAAGCTGGGCGAGGCGTTGATCGGCGTGCTCTCCACCCTGATCGGCCGCTTCCACGGCGGCCCGGGGCAGGTGGGCGTGCTGTCGTCGACGATCTTCGGCGGGGTCTCGGGGTCGGCGGTGGCCGACGCCTCGGCGATCGGCTCGCTGCTGATCCCCTGGCAGAAGCGGCTCGGCTATCCGCCGGCGTTCTCGGCGGCGACGCTCGCCGCCGCGGCGACGATCGACATCCTGATCCCGCCCTCGATCCCGATGATCCTGTTCGCGCTGGTCAGCAACACGTCGATCGCGTCGCTGTTCGTCGCCGGCATCCTGCCCGGTCTGATGATGTGCGGCGGCTTCATGGCGGTGTGCTGGTGGGTCGGGCGGCGGCGCAACTTTCCGCGCGAGACGCGGCCGCTGGACTGGGCGGCGTTCCGCAAGCAACTCGTGTACGCCGCGCCGGCGCTGGTGCTGCCGGTGCTGATCGTCGTGATGCTGCGTTTCGGGTTCGCCACACCCACCGAGGTGGCGGTGCTGTCGACCCTGTTCGCCGGCCTGGTATCGGCGCTGGTCTACCGCGACCTCGGCATCAAGCGGCTGCACAGGGCGATCGTTCACGCGGGGCTCGCGACCGGCGTCGTGCTGCTCGTCATCATGGCCTCGGCGGCGATCGGCTGGCTGCTGACCTTCGACCGCATGCCCGACGGCATCGTGGCTTGGGCGAAGGACAACCTGTCCAGCGGCTGGTCGGTGATCCTGATGATGAACCTGCTGATGCTCGTCTGCGGCATGTTCATCGACCTGCCCGCGGCCGTGCTGCTGCTGACGCCGGTGTTCGTGCCGCTCGCCAACTCGATCGGCATGGACCTGACCCAGCTCGGGATCGTGATGACCATCAACCTGGCGATCGGGCTGTACACCCCGCCGGTCGGGACGACGCTGTTCATCACCAGCGCGCTCGCCAAGGTCAAGGTCGGCCAGACGGTGCGCGAGCTCGGCCCGTTCTACCTGGTCGCATTCCTGATCCTGGCGCTGTACTCGTACGTGCCTGCGTTCACCTTCAAGTGAGCCCTCTGTCCGACAACCCAAGGAGCCATCCGTGACGACCACCAACAACCAGCTCGCCGGCCTCGCGCAGCGCGCCTACCGCATTCGGCGCTTCGCGCTGCGCATGGGCGAGGTCCAGGGCCAGGGCTACATCGGCCAGGCGCTCGGCTGGGCCGACGTTCTCGCGACTGCCTACTGCCATGCGATGAACCTGCGCCCGCAGGAGCCCGAATGGGAGGGTCGCGACCGCTTCCTGCTCTCGCATGGGCACTACGCGATCGCGCACTACGCGGCGCTGATCGAGGCCGGCGTCATCGCCGAGAGCGAGCTCGAGACCTACGGCAGCGACGACAGCCGCCTGCCGATGTCGGGCATGGCGACCTACACACCCGGCATGGAGATCTCGGGCGGCTCGCTCGGCCAGGGGCTGATCATTGGCGTGGGCATCGCGCTCGCGCTGAAGCAGAAGAAGAATCCGGCCTTCGTCTACAACTCGATGTCCGACGGCGAGCTCGACGAAGGCTCCACGTGGGAAGCCGCGATGTCGGCCGCACACCACAAGCTGGACAACCTGATCTGCCTGGTGGACGTCAACAACCAGCAGGCCGACGGTCCGTCGGGCAAGGTGCTGGGGTTCGAGCCCCTTCTCGACAAGTGGGCTGCCTTCGGCTGGCACGTCCAGCGTGTGAACGGCAACGACCTTGCCGCTGTCGTCGAGGCCTTTGACACGGCGCGGCTGCTGAAGGATGCGAAGCCGCGCGTGATCGTCTTCGACACGCTGATGGGCAAGGGCGTGCCCTTCCTCGAGCAGCGCGAGAAGAACCACTTCATCCGCGTCGACCCGACCGAGTGGCAGAAGGCCCTCGAGATCCTGGACCAGTCCCAGCCCTACGTGCAACCTGAAGGAGCCCCGGCATGAGCACCGCCGCCGCAGACAAGAAACCGCGCCTGACCACTTCGGCGATGATCGCCTCGATCGCCTCCGAGGGCCAGAAGGTCAAGGCCGCGCCATTCGGAAAGGCGCTCGTCGCCTACGCCGCGGACCGGCCGGATGTCGTCGGCCTCACGGCCGACCTCGCCAAGTACACCGACCTGCACCTGTTTGCGCAGGCGTACCCCGAGCGCTTCTTTCAGATGGGCATGGCCGAGCAGCTGCTGATGGGCGCCGCCGGTGGCATGGCCAAGGAGGGCCTGGTCCCCTTCGCGACGACCTACGCCGCGTTCGGCACGCGTCGCGCGTTCGACTTCATCCACCAGGTGATCGCCGAGGAGGACCTGAACGTCAAGATCTGCTGCGCCTTGCCGGGCCTGACCACGGGTTACGGCCCGAGCCATGCCGCGATCGAGGACGTCGCGCTGATGCGTGGCGTTCCCGGCCTGACCATCGTCGATCCCTGCGATGCGCTGGACATCGAACAGGCCGTCCCGCAGATCGCGGAGCACAAGGGCCCGGTCTACATGCGCCTCCTCCGCGGCAACGTGCCGCTGGTGCTCGACGAGATCGAGGGCTACCGATTCGAGCTGGGGAAGGCCAAGCTGCTGCGCGACGGCGGCGACGTGCTGGTCATCTCCAGCGGCCTGATGACGATGCGGGCGCTGGAGGCGGCGAAGGATCTGGCCAGAGACCATGTCGATGTTGCAGTGCTGCATTGCCCCACCATCAAGCCGCTGGACGAGATGGCGATCGTCGAGAACGTGCGCTACAAGCACCGCCTGGTGGTCGTGGCCGAGAACCACTCGGTAATTGGAGGGCTCGGCGAGGCGGTTGCAAGCGCACTGTTGCGACACCGCGTGCAGCCCGCCGGCTTCCAGCTGGCCGGGCTGCCCGATGCGTTTCTCGATGCGGGCGCGCTTCCGACGCTGCACGACCGCTACGGCATCAGCCGCGAGAGCCTGGGCGCTCGCATCAAGGACTGGCTTCGTTGAGCCGGTTGCAGCGCACGACCAAACGAGTCGACGCCGCTGCCATGGGGCCCGTTGTCGGGGCAGAGGGCACTGCCGAATGTGCGGTCATGCGGGAGCGACCGGTTCGCGACGCGCTGTTGGGGGCACCGGATGTCGCTGATGGGTCGGCAGCACGCATTCAATCCGTGCGTGCGAACGTTGCTCATCGGTCCAGGGTGGCCGCCCAGGCTCCGAGAGGCCGATCCGCTCGGGCACTCGCCTGCGCAGCCCGCCCCAGCCACCACCAGCAGCCTCGATCCAGCCGCAGTCCTTCGTCGACACGAGCCCGCACGACGGGCCGCTGTCGAGACTGCTCCGGCCCCTGCCCCGGCCCGATGCCCACCTCGACGGTGCACCCCACCGCCGAAGCAGCCGCACTACGGCGTGACCTGGAACTCCCGCTCCGGGCTCGGCTCGCGAATGCCCGCCGCCTCGATGTAGAGCACGTACGGGCCCGGCACGTCGGGGGCCTTCATCTTCACGTCGTTCGCGCCCTTGTTGCGGAACGCGGCACTGGGCAGTGCCCAGCCTTTCGGGCCGCTGCCCCTGAACTCGACGATCACGCGCGTGTTGTCCCAGCGCTTGTTCTTGAGGCTCCAGCGGGCAGGTGTCCACACCTTGAAGAGCATCGGCCCGCCCGGCGCAACCCTCGGCGGCACGCCATCGAAGACGAACCGTTCGTTCCCCTTGCCGCCGCCGATCTCGATGTCCTTGGTGACTATCACTTCGCCGGGGGCCTCGTCGGGCTTGGTCCCGGTCGGCGGAACACTCGGGTCCGGTCGCTTCACTTCGCCGGCCGTCTTGCCGATGGCCAGCTCGATCAGCTTGACGAAGCCCTTCTCCAGCCCCTTGTTGGCGAGTTCATCGAGCGCCGCGTGCAGCCCCTCCTTGAACTTCTTGTCGGAGACGAAGGGCTGGATCCTGTTCAGCCCGTTGCGGAGCACCGCCACGAGCGGATCGCGGCGCTGCTTCTCGCCGATCCGCGTGACCACCGCGGCCAGCTGCTCGGCACCCTTGAGCTGGGTCTTCTCGAAGGCGGCCCTGGCCTTTGCGATCTCGTCGTCGGTCGGCTCGCCGGGCTTGGCGGCGTTGCCCCCAGCCGGGATCTTCGGCCGCAGGTTCGGCGGCAGGCCGCCGGTGCCGAGCGGATCGCGCCGCATGCGCAGGCTGTCCGGCACCGAGCCCGCGGGCGGCTTCGGCGCGCCCTGGCTCGGCGCCGGCGGGCGCTGCGCGGGCAGTTCCTCGCGGGGCTCGACGCCCGGCGCACGGATGGGGCCGGTGGGCTGCCTGGGGCCGGCCTTCGCCTGCCCCGGCAAACCACGCCGAGGCGGCGGCAGACCAAGAAAGGAGAGAAGTGAACCCGTCACATCGCACCTCCAGTCGCATCAATGCCGAGTGCCGCGCCGCGCGGACCACGACGCTTGGATGGTGCTGGATTGCGCGCCGCCGACATCCCTAGGTTCTTGCGGCACCGCTGTCGCGGACTTCGATCAGCGTCGCGTCAGGTCGCCCGAGGACAACCGCTCGATAGAATCCCCCGCACGGGAAGCGTGGCAGAGTGGTCGATTGCACCGGTCTTGAAAACCGGCGACGGGCAACCGTCCGTGAGTTCGAATCTCACCGCTTCCGCCAGCGCTGGGCCGACCGCGCCAGTCCCATCACCGCGACCGTCGGCGCCATCGATTCGTCTGCGTCATCTGCGTGTGGCGAGCCAGATACTCGGCAGGATCAGTGCCGCGCCGACGACGTGGTAGCCGCGCGGCGGCTCGCCGAGCAGGGCCCAGGCGAGCAGCGCGGCATACAGCGGCGCCAGGTAGAGCATCAGGCCGGTGCGTGCCGCGCCCAGCTCGCGCTGCACGATGGCGTAGGCGGTGTACGAGAGCGCGCCGGGCAGCAGCGCAGCCAAGACAACGAGCAGCGCGGCACGGGCGCTCCACGGCGGCTGCGGTGCAGCCCAGGCCTCGAGCAGCGTGAAGGGCAGCAGCACCAGCACCCCGCCGGCCACGACGGCGGCGGTGCGCGCTGCCGGCGGAAGCACCGACTTCCAGCGCTGCGAGAGCACCGAATAGGCAATCCACGAGACCGACGCGGCCACGATCCACGCATCGCCGAGCGCAAAGCGCACGGCGATCAGGTTGCCGACGTCGCCGCGGGCGATCACGTACAGGACACCGGCCACGGCGAGTGCGGCGCCGAGCCGCTGTGCCGCGGACATGCGCTCGTGCAGCAGCCGCACGCCGCAGACCGCGATGCCCACCGGCGCCACGGCGTAGATCAGCGCGATGTTCAGCGCGCTCGTGGTCCGCGCGCCGATGTAGACGAAGGCTCCGCAGATCCACATGCCGAGCCCGCCGAGCACGAGCAGCTGCGGCCATTCGCGCAGCCAGCCGCGCGGCTCGCGCACCAGCGCGCGCCAGCTGAAGGGCAGCAGCAGCAGCAGCGCCAGGGTCCAGCGCAGCAGCGCCAGCAGGTGCGGTGCGATCACGCCGTCGGCGGCGCGGGCGATCAGGTAGTTCGACGACCACAGCGCGGGTGTGACCCACAGCAGCAGCCAGGCGAGGCGGTGCGGTTCGGAGACCATCGGGTGTCCATTGTCGGAGGTCGGCGCGGGGCAGGTCGCACCGACCGGCCACGGCCAACGGCACCCGGCTTCAGATCACCACGAAGTCTGCATAGCTCAGCGTCGGCGCGCCGGTCAGCACCGCGACTGCGATCGGCGCCGCCGCACTGCCCGAGCCGTCCGCGTCGTAGGCGAGCGTGCCGGTCGTCGTGTTGTAGAGCACGTAGTCGTTCGCGTCGGCCGCCGTGCCGGTGCTGCTGGCGCGGAAGTTGGCCACGGCGAGCGCGCCGGTGGCGCCCAGTTGCGCAAAGACTGCGTTGTCCAGCGCGATGCCGTCGTCGACCGCCACGAAGTCGACGATCGTGTCCAGGTTGGTGGCCGCGTTGGGCACGGTCTCGAACACGAAGCCGTCCGCGCCGCTGCCGCCGGTCAGCGTGTCGTTGCCGAGCCCGCCGGCGAGCGTGTCGTTGCCGCCCTGCCCACGCAGCGCGTTCGCGCCGCTGCTGCCGATCAGCCGGTCGCCGTAGGCCGAGCCGGTCAGGTTCTCGATCGAGACCAATCGGTCGCTGCCGGAGCCGCCAGTCGCCTGCGCCGTGGTGAGCGCGAGGTTGAGCGTCACGCCGGCACTCGAGTCGTACTCGTACGAGACCGTGTCGGTGCCGCTGCCGCCGCTCAGCACGTTGTTGCCGGCGCCGGCGTAGAGGAGGTTGCTCAGCGTGTTGCCGCTCAGGTCGGCGCTGCCGGTCGTGCGGATGCGCCCGTTCTCGACGTTGCTGCCCAGCGTGCAGCTGGCGAGGTAGCTGTAGACGGTGTCGATGCCGCCTGCCGCCGCGGCATTGGTCTCGCTGACCACGTCGCCGCTGCTGTCGACGTAGTAGGTGTCGGCCCCGTCGCCGCCGGCCATCGTGTCGGCCCCGCCCAGGCCGTTGATCGCATTGGCACCGGCATTGCCGGTCAGCACGTCGCCGTAGCCCGAGCCGGTGAGGTTCTCGACGTTCAGGACCACGTCGCTGCCCGAGCCGCCGGTGGCCTGCGCGGTGGTGATCGCCAGGCTGACGGTGACGCCGGCGAACGCGCCGTACTGGTACGAGACGGTGTCGGTGCCGGCGGCGCCGTCGAGCGTGCTGTTGCCGGTGCCGGCATACAGCACGTTGCCGAGCCCGTTGCCCGTGAGCGACGCGGCGCTCGCGGTCGTGATGCGGCCGTTCTCGACGTTGGCGCCGAGTGTGTAGCTCGCCAGGCTGCTGTACACCAGGTCCGTGCCGCCCGCGGCCGCTGCGTTGGTCTCGACCACCAGGTCGCCAGCCTCGCGCACCTGGTAGGTGTCGGCACCGTCGCCGCCGCTCAGCGTGTCCGCGCCGCCGGCGCCGTCGAGCACGTTCGCGCCGGCGTTGCCGGTGAGCGAGTCGTTGTAGTTCGAGCCGGTCAGGTTCTCGATGTTCAGCAGCGTGTCGCTGCCCGAGCCGCCGGTGGCCTGCGCGGTGCCGAGCGCGAGGTTGACCGTCACGCCGGCGCTGGCCGCGTCGGCGTAGACGTAGGTCACGGTGTCGACACCGCCCGCCCCGTCGAGGCGGTTGTTGCCGGTACCGGCCACCAGCGTGTTGTTGCCGGCGTTGCCGGTCAGGTCCGCGGCCGTGGCCACGCGGATCCAGCCGGATTCGATGTTCGCGCCCAGCGTGTACGCGACGGCCGTGCTGTACACGAGGTCGGAACCGCCGGTGGCGATGTCGACGTTCGACTCGACCACCGCGTCGCCGGCCGCGTCGACCCAGTAGGTGTCGTTGCCGTCACCTCCGGTCAGCGTGTCATTGCCGGCGCGCCCGTCCAGCAGGTTGACGCCGGCGTGGCCCGTGAGGCGGTCGGCGAAGCCGGAACCGTGCAGGAACTCGATGTTCAGCAGCGTGTCCGAGCCCGAGCCGCCGGTGGCCTGTGCGGTCGTCACGCTCAGGTCGACCGTGACCCCTGCGGTCGAACGCACGTAGTCGACCGTGTCGATGCCGTCCGCCCCGTCGAGCCGGTTGTTGCCCGGGCCCGCGAAGAGGACGTTGGAGCCGGCGTTGCCGGCCAGGTCCGCGGCGCCGTCGAGGGTGATCAAGGCGTCCTCGACGTTCGCGGTCAGCGTGTACGCGGTCGCCGCGCTGTAGACGACGTCGGTGCCGCCGGTGGACAGGTTGGCATTGGTCTCGACGATCACGTCCGCGGCGGTGTCCACGAAGTACGTGTCGGAGCCATCCCCGCCGACCAGGGTGTCGGCCCCGGCCGCGCCGTTCAGCCAGTTCATGCCGGCGTTGCCGCTCAGGCTGTCGTCGAAGGACGAGCCGGTCAGTTTCTCGATGTTCAGCAGCGTGTCCGTGCCCGAGCCGCCGGTGACCTGCGCGGTCGTGACGGCCAGGCTGACGGTGACGCCGGCGTCGGCGCCGAGGGCGTAGGACACCTCGTCGAATCCGCCGGCCCCGTCGATGCGGTCCTCGTACCAGCCGGCGTAGATCACGTTGCCTTGCCCGTTGCCGGTGACGGCGCTCGGCAGAAGGATCCAGGCGTCCTCGACGTAGTCCGGCAAGGTGTAGGCTGCCGTCGCGATCCTGACGAGATCGCGCCCGCCGCCGCTCTCCTCGGTGAGCATGTCGCCCGCGCTGTCCACCACGTAGGTGTCGTCGCCCGCACCGCCCTGCAGCGTGTCGTTGCCTGCGCCGCCGTCGAGCACGTTGGACGCGAGGTTGCCGATCAGCACGTTGTGGCTGGCGTTGCCGGTGAGGTTCAGGGCCCGCGTGCTGCTCAAACGGGCGTACTCGATGTTCTCGGACAGGCGCAGGTCGAGCGAGATCGTGCCGGAGGTCAGCATGTCCGTGCCCTCTCCCGGCAACTCCAGCGCCACGTCGGCCACGCTGTCGACCTGGTGCGTGTCGTCGCCCGGGCCGCCCACCGTCAGGTCGGCGCCCGCATCGCCGCTCAGGGTGTCGTGGCCGGCGCCGCCCGACAGCTCGTCGCCGCCGCCGCCGCCGCGCAGCTGGTCGTGGCCGTCGCCGCCGTCGATCAGATCGTTCCCTGCGCCGCCGCGCAGCGTGTCGTTTCCGGCCTGGCCGGCGATCGTGTCGGAACCCGCCGCACCGTTGAGGGTGTCATGGCCGTACCCGCCCGCCAGGCTGTCGCCCCACAGCGTGCCGACGAGCTGGTCGGCCAGGGTGGTGCCGCGCAGCGTGACCGCGGCCTCGCGCGGGTCGAAGACCTGGCCGCGGATGCCCGAGGCGGAGCCGTCGGTGTTCGTCCCCCAGTCGGTCCAGCCGACGACGAAGCGGCCATCGGCCAGCGTCGCCACCGAGACATTGGCCTGGTCCCCCACCACGCTCGTGTTGACCAGGAACTCGATGCCGTTGCGGCTGCCGTCCGGGTTGAACACCTGGGCCCGGATCGCGCGGCCCGAGTCATCGAGGCCTGCCGCGCTGGCGTCTTCCCAGGCGACGACGAAGCGGCCGTCGTGCAAGGCCGCCGCCGCCGGGACCTGCTGGTCGGCGAGGGCCGTCGTGTTGACGAGGAAGCTCTCGCCCGAACGGCTGCCGTCGTCGCGGAACAGCTGGCCGCGCACGGACCGGCCCGACCCGTCGCCTTCCAGGTCGGTCCAGGTCAGCAGGAAGCGGCCATCCTGCAGCGCGGTGACCTCGGGGTCGGCCATGCCGGTGGTGCTCGGGAGCACGAACTCGCTGCCGGCCTTGACACCCTCGCCGATGAAGACCTGCCCGCGCAGCAGCGGCACGCTCCCGCCGGCATCCTGCCAGGTCACGACGAAGCGCCCGTCGGCCAGCGCGGTCACCGCCGGGTCGCCCTGCGCGCCCGCCGTGGTGGTGTTGACCAGAAATTCCGGGCCGAGCGTGCGGCCGGCGGGGTCGAGGATGCGCCCGCGGATCGCATCGCCCGAGCTGTCGCCGCCGGTCTGGCTGCCGTCCACCCACACACAGACGAGACGGCCGTCGTCCAGCGTCGCGAGCTGCGGCTGCGTCTGCGCCCCGGCGGTCGCCGCGTTGACGAGGAACTCCGGGCCTGAGCGTGCACCGCTGGCGTCGAAGTACTGCGCCCTCAGGGCCGACAAGTACGGATCGTCGGCCGACAGGCTCTGGTCGGCCCAGGCGACCACGAAGCCGCCGTCGGCCAGCGCCGCCACGGTCGGCATGTCCTGCGCGTTGGCGGTGGTCAGGTTGACGACGAACTCGACGGCGCCCGACCCATCGGCGCCGAACAGGCGTCCACGCACGGCGCGCGTGCCGTCGGGGGCGCTGTAGCTGTCGTCTTCCCACACGGCGACGAAGCGGCCGTCGGCCAGCGCCGCGATCGCGGGAAACTGCTGGTAGTAGAGCGTGGTCGTGTTGACCAGGAACTCGCTGCCCCAGGGAATCGGTGTGCTCATGGTCGCCTGTCTCCGTCCGTGCGCTTCTCGGCGGCGCCGGTTCGGCCAGTCTTGCGGCAGGCACGGCCGGCACGGTTGATCGCACGCAACGAGCCGCGCCCTCGTCGCCGGGCGGACAATGCACGCACGCGGCCGCCCCGCCGCCGCGGGAGCAACGATGAACGCCGACTGGTCCCCCTCGAGCTGGCGCACCCGGCCGCTGCGCCAGCTGCCTGCCTACCCCGACCCTGCGGCGCTGGAAACGGCCGAGGGTCAGCTCGCCGCCTGGCCGACGCTGGTGGAGCCGGGCGAGACCGAGGCGTTGCGCGGCCATCTCGCCGCCGTGGCGCGCGGCGAAGCCTTCCTGCTGCAGGGCGGCGACTGCGCCGAGAGCTTCGACGAGCTGGGCAGCGACACGGTGCGCGGCACCTTCCGCGTGCTGCTGCAGATGGCGGTGGTGCTGACCTATGCCGCGGCCTGCCCGGTGGTCAAGGTCGGGCGCATCGCCGGGCAGTTCGCCAAGCCGCGTTCGTCCGACACCGAGACGCTCGACGGCCTCACGCTGCCCTCCTACCGCGGCGACATCGTCAACGGGGCGGCCTTCGACGCCGCCGCACGGCAGCCGGACCCGCAGCGCCTGCTGCGCGCCTACTCACATGCCGCGGCGGTGCTGAACCTGCTGCGCGCGCTGGCGCAGGGCGGCTTCGCCGACCTGCACCAGGTGCACCGCTGGACCACCGACTTCGTGCGCGCCAGCCCGCAGGGCGAGCGCTTCGAGGCGCTGGCCGACCGCATCACCGACTGCCTCGCCTTCATGGAGGCCTGCGGCTTCGACGCCGCACGCACGCCGCAGCTGCACGCGGTGGACTTCTTCACCTCGCACGAGGCACTGCACCTGCACTACGAGCAGGCGCTGACGCGCCGCGACGAGGCCAGCGGCCGCTGGTACGGCGGCTCGGCGCACCTGCTGTGGCTGGGCGAACGCACCCGTGCGCCGGACGGCGCGCACGTGGAGTACCTGCGCGGCATCGCCAACCCGATCGGCGTGAAGCTCGGCCCGAAGGTGGAACCCGACGAACTCTGCCGCCTGCTCGAGGTGCTCGACCCCGAGCGCCGCCCGGGCCGGCTGCTGCTGATCACGCGCATGGGCGCGGGCGTGCTGCCGCAACGCCTGCCCGCGCTGCTGCGTGCGCTGCGCGAAGACGGCCGTGCGCCGGTATGGTGCTGCGACCCGATGCACGGCAACACCGTGACCAGCGCGAACGGCTACAAGACACGCGACTTCGGCCGCATCCTGGCCGAGCTGCGCGACTTCTTCGCCGTGCATGCCGCCGAGGGCAGCCATGCCGGCGGCGTGCATGTCGAGCTGACCGGCGCCGACGTCACCGAGTGCCGCGGCGGCGCGCAGGGCCTGACCGACGCCAGCCTCGCCGAGCGCTACCGCAGCGCCTGCGACCCGCGCCTGAACGGCTCGCAGAGCCTGGAGCTGGCCTTCCAGATCGCGCAGATGCTGAAGGACGGCCGAGGGCGCTGAAGGCGCGGTCAGCGTGTGCCGATGCCGTAGCGCCGCAGCCGCATGGCGATGGCCGAATGCGAGGCACCGAGCCGCTCGGCGAGCTTGCGCGACGACGGGTACTGCGGGTAGAGCCGCTGCAGCAGCGCGCGCTCGAAGCCGCTGACCGCGTCGTCCAGCGTGGCGACATCGTCCAGCGCCACCTCGGCCGGCCCGGCGGCGGCGCCGGCCAGTTCCAGGTCGGCGACGCTGATCACCGCGGCCTCGCTCATCGTGACGGCGCGGAAGATCACGTTCTGCAGTTGCCGGACGTTGCCGACCCACGGGTTCGCGAGCAGCGCCGCCTTGGCGGCGGGCGCCAGCCGCGCGCGCGCTCGGCCGGTCTGCGCGCAGGCGCGCTCGAGGAACAGTTCGGCCAGCGGCACGATGTCTTCGGTGCGCTCGCGCAGCGGCGGCAGCTGCAGCTGCAGCACGTCGAGCCGGAACAGCAGGTCCTGCCGGAAGCTGCCCTCGGCGACCATCTGCTCCAGCGCACGGTGCGTGGCGCTGACGATGCGCACGTCGGCCTTCAGCTCGCGGTCGCCGCCGACGCGCCGGAAGCTGCCGTCGTTCAGGAAGCGCAGCAGCTTGGCCTGCAGGTAGGGCGAGAGCTCGCCGACCTCGTCGAGGAACACCGTGCCGCGGTCGGCCAGCTCCAGCAGGCCGGGCTTGCCGCCGCGCAGCGCGCCGGTGAACGCGCCGGGCGCGTAGCCGAACAGCTCGCTCTCGGCCAGGCTCTCGGGCAGTGCCGCGCAGTTCAGCGCGAAGAACGGCTGTGCGCGGCGGCGGCTGCCGGCGTGGCAGGCATGCGCGACCAGTTCCTTGCCGGTGCCGGTCTCGCCGCGGATCAGGAGCGGCGCATCGACCTGCGCCATTCGCGCCGCGCGCGCCTTGAGCTGCCGCATCGCCGGCGAATCGCCGAGGATGGACTCGAAGCCGCCCGCGTCGTAGTTCTGCAGTGCGCTGAGACGTTCGCCGATGCGGTGCGGCGCGTGCAGCGTGAGCACCGCGCCCGCGACGTCGCCGCCGGGCTCGTGCAGCGCCACGGCCTCGCACAGGAAGGGCTCGCCGCCGAGCTGGATCTCCTGCGCCGGCATGCGCGTGCCGCCGACCAGCGCCGCGGCCACCTCGGCGTCGCCCAGCAGCAGGGGCAGCGAAGCGCCGATCAGCTCGGCCTCGCTGCGGCCGCTGGCCGCCACCGCCGCGGCGTTGGCGACGACCACGCTGCCGCCGGCATCGACGGCGAGCACCGGGTCGGCCTGCGATGCGAGCAGCGCGTCGAGGTACAGCCGCCGCCTTGCGCCGGGCAGCATCGCCAGCGGCTCGACGGCGATCACGCCGGCCACCTGCAGCAGCTCGCGGCGCAGCTGCGCGTAGCCGGCGTCGTCGAGTGCCGGGGCCTCGACGTAGACATGCGGCGGCTCGACCTCGACCGCCGACACGTTCAGCGCCCGGCCGGCCAGCTTGGCCAGGATCTCCTGGGCGATGCCGACGCGGTCGGCGATCTGGACCTCGATGCGCATGGATAGCTGTATGAACTTCAGGACAGTGTAGTCGTTTCGATACAGATGACCCAAGTCATTGTCGTCACGAGGGAATCTTCCGCATCCAGACGTCCGCCGTCACGATTTCCTGACAGACAGGCCGTGGGCGACTTTCGCTAAGTCCTTGATTTCAAAGGACTCGCCGTGCTGGCACGGACGGTGCAAAGAGGACTCCCATCGCGCGCCACGGCGCGCCTCGAATGGCAAGGAAGACGACATGCGCGTGATGGTGCTCGGCAGCGGTGTGATCGGAACGTCGGTCGCGTATTACCTGGCCCGCGCGGGCCACGAGGTGACGGTGGTCGACCGCCAGGCCGGCCCCGCGCTCGAGACGAGCTACGCCAACGCCGGCGAGGTGTCGCCCGGTTACTCCGCGCCCTGGGCCGGTCCGGGCGTGCCGCTGAAGGCGATCAAGTGGCTGCTGATGCACCACCGTCCGCTGGTGGTGAAGCCCTCGCTCGACCCGGCGCTGTGGCGCTGGTGCCTGCAGATGCTGGCCAACTGCAACGAGCGCGCCTACGCGGTCAACAAGGAGCGCATGGTGCGCCTGGCCGAGTACAGCCGCGACTGCCTGCGTGCGCTGCGCGCCGAGACCGGCATCCGCTACGACGAGCGCACGCAGGGCACGCTGCAGCTGTTCCGCACCCAGCAGCAGCTCGACGGCGTCGCGAAGGACATCGAGGTGCTGCGCCGCTCGGGCGTGCCCTTCGAGCTGCTCGATCGCGCCGGCTTCGTGAAGGTCGAGCCGGGCCTGGCCGCGACGCGCGACAAGTTCGTCGGCGCGCTGCGCCTGCCGGGTGACGAGACGGGCGACTGCTTCAAGTTCACGCAGGAACTCGCGCGCATGGCGCAGCAGCTCGGCGCACGCTTCCGCTTCGGCGTGTCGATCCGCGCGCTGCAGCACAGCGGCGAGCGGCTGACCGGCGTCGAGACCGACGCCGGCCTGCTGAGCGCCGACCACATCGTGATGGCGCTGGGCAGCTACTCGACGCGCCTGCTCGCGCCGCTGGGCATCGACGTGCCGGTCTACCCGGTGAAGGGCTTCTCGATCACGCTGCCGGTGACGGATGCGGCGCAGGCGCCCGAATCGACCATCATGGACGAGACGCACAAGGTCGCGGTCACGCGGCTCGGCGACCGCATCCGCGTCGGCGGCACGGCGCAGCTGTCGGGCTTCGACCTCGGCCTGTCGGACGCGCGGCGGCGCACGCTCGAGCATGTCGTGACCGACCTGTTCCCGCACGGCGGCGACGTCTCGCGCGCCGAGTTCTGGACCGGCCTGCGGCCGATGACGCCGGACGGCACCCCGATCGTCGGCGGCACGCGCTACCGCAACCTGTCGCTGGCCACCGGACACGGCACGCTCGGCTGGACCATGGCCGCCGGCACCGGTCGCGTGCTGGCCGACCTGATCAGCGGCCGCGAGCCGGAGATCAGCCTCGACGGGCTGACCGTCGAGCGCTACGGCAAGGCGGCGCACCGCCGTCCGGCCCGCGCGAGCCTGCAGCCGGCCCGCGCCTGACACGCTGACCCCCCGCCCCCGCGACGCCGGCGACCCCGGCGCCGCGGCCGCCGCGCACGCCCCCCTCGAAGGGTGCGGCGCCCGTTCGTTTGCTTCCACCACGAGAGGAGACATTCTTGGAAACGCTCACCGCGATCGTCACGGCGATCAACGACTTCGTCTGGGGACCGCCGATGCTGGTGCTGATCCTCGGCACCGGCCTGTTCCTGCAGGCGCGCCTGAAGCTGATGCCGGTGCTGCGCATCGGCACCGGCTTCCGGATGATCTGGAAGGGCCGCCGCCCGAGTGCCGGCGCGGCCGGCGAGATCAGCCCCTACGCGGCCCTGATGACGGCCCTGGCGGCCACGGTCGGCATCGGCAACATCGCCGGCGTCGCCACCGCGATCGCGATCGGCGGGCCCGGCGCGCTGTTCTGGATGTGGATGACCGCGCTGGTCGGCATGGCGACGAAGTACGCCGAGGTGCTGCTGGCCGTTCACTTCCGCGAGACAGACGACCGCGGCGAGCAGACCGGCGGGCCGATGTACGCCATCAAGAACGGCCTGGGCCCGCGCTGGCGCTGGCTGGGCGGCGCGTTCGCGGTGTTCGGCGGCATCGCCGGCTTCGGCATCGGCAACATGGTGCAGTCCAACAGCATCGCCGAGGTGATGAACGCCAGCTTCGGCGTCTCGCCCTGGATCTCGGGCATCGTGATGGCGGTGCTGACCGGCTTCGTGCTGCTGGGCGGCGTGAAGCGCATCGGCGCGGTCGCGGAGAAGCTGGTGCCGTTCATGTGCGTCGGCTACGTGGCCGTGTCGCTGCTCGTGCTCGGGCTGTATGCCGACCGCATCCCCGAGGCCTTCGCACTGATCCTGCACCACGCGTTCAACCCGACCGCGGCCACCGGCGGCTTCGTCGGCGCGGGTGTGCTGATGGCGATGCGCTACGGCGTGGCGCGCGGCATCTTCTCGAACGAGGCGGGCCTCGGCACCGCCGGCATCGCGCAGGCGGCCGGCCGCACGCGGCACGCGGCCGAGTCGGGGCTGATCGGCATGATGGGTACCTTCATCGACACGCTGATCGTCTGCACGATGACGGGCCTGGTGCTGATCGTCACCGGCGCATGGCACAGCGGCCTGAAGGGCGCGGTGCTGAGCTCCTCGGCGTTCGAGACGGCGCTGCCCGGCTTCGGCGCGAACTTCCTGGCGGTGGCGATCGTCGTGTTCGCCTACACCACCATCCTCGGCTGGGCCTACTACGGCGAGAAGTGCTGGGCCTACCTGGTGGGCACCGTGTCCGAGACGCCCTACCGCCTGGCGTGGACGGTGTTCGTGCTGGTCGGCGCGGTGACGCAGCTCGACTTCGTGTGGCTCGTGTCCGACACGCTGAACGCCTTCATGGCCTTCCCGAACCTGGTGTCGCTGGTGCTGCTGTCGCCGGTGGTCGTGAAGGTCACGCGCGACTACTGGGCCCGGCGCGACATGCCCGCGGCGATCGTGCCGCCGGCCGTCTCCACGCTGCGATGAACACGCCGCACGACGAGGCCTCGGCCGGCGCGATCCTGACGATCGACCTCGGTGCGATCGTCGCCAACTGGCGGCTGCTGCAGGGCCGCGCCGGCCGCGCCGCCTGCGCCGCGGTGCTGAAGGCCGACGCCTACGGCCTGGGCGCCGCGCAGGTCGGCCCGGCGCTCGCGGCGGCCGGCTGCCGGCAGTTCTTCGTGGCCCACCTCGACGAGGCGATCGCGCTGCGGCCGCTGCTGCCGCACGACGCCAGCGTCTCGGTGCTGCACGGCCCGATGCCGGGCAGCGAGCCGGCGTTCGTCGCGCACGGCGTGCGGCCGGTGCTCAACAGCCGTGCCCAGCTCGACGGCTGGCGCGCGCTCGCGCACCGGCTCGACCGCGAGCTCGAGGCGGTCGTGCAGGTGGACACCGGCATGGCAAGGCTCGGGCTCGCGCCCGAGGAGCTGCGCGGCCTCGCCGCCGACCCGCAGGCCTGGGCCGGCGTGCGCATCGGCCTCGTGATGAGCCACCTCGCCTGTGCCGACGAGCCGGCGCATCCGGCCAACGCGGCACAGCGGCGCCGCTTCCAGCTGGCACGGCGGCTGCTGCCCGCCGCACCGGCCAGCCTCGCGAACTCGTCGGGCATCTTCCTCGGCGAGGACTTCCACTTCGACCTGGTCCGCCCGGGCGCCGCGCTGTACGGCATCGCGCCGGTGACGGGCGCGCCGAGTCCGCTGCAGCCCGTGCTTCGCCTGGACGCCCGCGTGATCCAGGTCCGCCATGTCGAGGCCGGCACGGCGGTCGGTTACGGCGCGAGCTGGCACAGCGAGCGGCCGACCCGCATCGCGACCGTCGCCGTCGGCTATGCCGACGGCTGGCTGCGCAGCGGCAGCAACCGCGGCACGGCCTGGTTCGGCGACGTTCCGCTGCCGCTCGTCGGCCGCGTCTCGATGGACACGATCACGCTCGATGCCGGCGCGCTGGCCGAGGGCGAACTGCAGCCGGGCATGGCGGTCACGCTGATCGGCGGCCGCGCCGGACTCGACGCCGTGGCCGCCGATGCAGACTCCATCGCCTACGAGCTGCTGACCGGCCTGGGGCGCCGCTATACGCGCCGCCATGTCGGCGCCTGCCACGGGGCGTCGCCGGTCGCCACCTGAGCGCGCGTCACGAGCGCGCGCCCCATCCGGTCGACCGGGCAGGTCACGGCGCGCCGGGCGGGTCAGGCCCTCAGAGCGGCTTCAGCACCACGATCAGCTCCTTGGCCTGCACTCGGTCCCCCGGGGCGACGAGCACCTGCTCGACCTCGGCGTCGCGGTCCGCGGTGACGTGGGTCTCCATCTTCATCGCCTCGAGCGCCAGCAAGGTGCTGCCGGCACCGACACGCTGGCCCTTGGCGACCGCCACGCTGACGATCGCGCCGGGCATCGGCGCCGCCACATGGCCCGGGTTGCCCGGGTCGGCCTGCGGCCGCGACGCCGCCGCGCCGGCGCTGGCCAGCGCGATGCGCACGGTGCGCGACTGGCCGTTCAGCTCGAACTGCACCTTCTGCGCCGTCTCGCCGTCCGGCGCCACGCCCTGCAGCGCCACCAGCAGCGTCTTGCCGGGGTCGATCTCGACCGCGATCTCCTGCTGCGGCTGCGGGCCGTAGAAGAACACCGGGGTGGGCAGCTGCGAGGTGTCGCCGTAGCGGCGCTGGTGGGCGCAGAACTCGCGCATCTGCTTCGGGTACATCAGCCAGGACGAGAACTGCGCCTCCGACAAGGGCTGTTCGCACTCCTGCTCGGCCTGCCGGCGTGCGCTCGCGAGGTCCACCGGCGCCAGCCGGTCGCCCGGGCGGTAGGGCCCAGGCGGCACCTCGCCGGGCGCGAGGCGCAGGATCTTGCGCGACACCTCGGCCGGGAAGCCGTCCGGCGGAAAGCCCAGCTCGCCCTTGAACAGCGACACCACCGACTCGGGGAAGTTGATCTCGCGCGCCGGGTCGAGCACGGCCTCGGGCGTGAGGTCGCTGGCCACCATCATCAGCGCCATGTCGCCCACCACCTTGGAGGTGGGCGTCACCTTCACGATGTCGCCGAACAGCCGGTTCACGTCCGCATAGGTCTGCGACACCTCGCTCCAGCGCGGCGCGAGGCCGAGCGCGCGCGCCTGCTCGCGCAGGTTGGTGTACTGGCCGCCGGGCATCTCGTGGCGGTAGACGTCGGCCGTGCCGCTGCGGATCTCGCTCTCGAACGGTGCGTAGAAGCGCCGCACGCCCTCGAAGTACATCGAGGCCTCGTGCAGCGCGTCGGCGGGCAGGCCGGGGTCGCGCGGCGTGCCGGCCAGCGCGGCCGCGATGGACGAGAGATTCGGCTGCGAGGTCAGTCCGCTCATCGCGTCGAGCGCACCGTCCACCGCGTCGCAGCCGGCCTCGACCGCAGCCAGCACCGAGGCGGCCGAGGCGCCGCTGGTGTCGTGGGTGTGGAAGTGGATCGGCAGGCCGGTCTCGGCCTTCAGCGCCTTGACGAGCGCCGCGGCGGCGCGCGGGCGGCACACGCCGGCCATGTCCTTGATCGCGAGCACGTGCACGCCGGCCTTCTGCAGCTCGCGGGCGATGCCGAGGTAGTAGTCGAGCGCGTACTTCGGGCGCGCCGGGTCGAACAGGTCGGCCGTGTAGCAGATCGCGCCCTCGCACAGAGCGCCGGTCTCGAGCACCGCGTCGATCGCGACGCGCATGTTCTTCACCCAGTTCAGCGAATCGAACACGCGGAACAGGTCGATGCCGCCGGCAGCCGCCTGCTGCACGAAGTGGCGCACCACGTTGTCGGCATAGTTGGTG
The DNA here is from genome assembly GCF_004011805.1 of Piscinibacter defluvii. Taxonomy (GTDB): domain Bacteria; phylum Pseudomonadota; class Gammaproteobacteria; order Burkholderiales; family Burkholderiaceae_C; genus Piscinibacter; species Piscinibacter defluvii. Next base: position 155,464 of record NZ_RCHJ01000005.1, on the reverse strand, counting down.
TAGCCCACCGCGTTGGAGCCGCGCAGCAGCATCTGGAACAGCAGGTTCGGCACGCGGGCGCGCAGCGCGGCCAGGCGCTCCCACGGGTCTTCCTTCAGGAAGCGGATCGCCACGTCGAAGGTGGCACCACCCCAGCATTCGAGCGAGAACAGCTGCGGCAGCGCGCGTGCGTAGAACGGCGCGATCGGCAGCATGTCGGCCGTGCGCATGCGCGTGGCCAGCAGCGACTGGTGCGCGTCGCGCAGCGTGGTGTCGGTGACGAGCACCCGCTCCTCGCCCAGCATCCACTGCGCGAAGCCAGCCGGGCCGAGCTGCTTCAGGCGATCGCGGGTGCCGGGCGGAATCGGCGACGAGGCATCCAGCTTCGGCAGCACCGGCCTGGGCAGCGGCAGCGCCGGTCGCTCGCGGCCCTTGACCTCCGGGTTGCCGTGCACCACCGTCTCGGCCAGGAAGCCGAGCAGCTTGGTGGCGCGGTCGCGCCGCGCGCTGAAGGCGAGCAGCTCGGGCGTGCTCTCGATGAAGCGCGTCGTGATCTCGCCGGCCACGAAGGCCGGGTGGTTGATCAGGTTCTCGAGGAACTGCAGGTTGGTGGTGACGCCGCGGATGCGGAACTCGCGCAGCGCGCGGTCCATGCGCTGGGTGGTCTCGGCCGCGGTCGGCGCCCAGGCCGTCACCTTGACGAGCAGCGAATCGTAGTAGGGCGTGATCACCGCGCCGGTGTAGGCCGTGCCGGCATCGAGCCGGATGCCGAAGCCGGCCGCGCTGCGGTAGGCGGCGATGCGGCCGTAGTCGGGCAGGAAGCCGTTCTCCGGATCCTCGGTGGTGACGCGGCATTGCAGCGCGGCACCGTTGAGCGCGATCTTCTCCTGCGCCGGCACGCCGGCCGAGGCGCGTGCGTCACCTTCCGGCAACCCGATCCACGCGCCTTCGGTGACGCGGATCTGCGCCTTCACGATGTCGATGCCGGTGATCATCTCCGTCACCGTGTGCTCGACCTGGATGCGCGGGTTCACCTCGATGAAGTAACACTGGCCCGAGTCGGCATCCATCAGGAACTCGACCGTGCCCGCATGCGTGTAGCCCACCGAGCGCATCAGGCGCAGTGCGCTCTCGCACAGGGCGGCGCGCTGCGCGGCATCGAGGTAGGGTGCAGGAGCGCGCTCCACCACCTTCTGGTTGCGGCGCTGCGCGGTGCAGTCGCGTTCGTGCAGGTGCACCAGGTTGCCGTGCAGGTCGCCCAGGACCTGCACCTCGACGTGCCGCGCGCGGCGCACCAGCTTCTCGAAGTAGACCTCGTCGTTGCCGAAGGCCGCCAGCGCCTCGCGCCGCGCCGCCTCGAGCGCGCCGGGCAGGTCGGCCGCCTTCTCGATCACGCGCATGCCGCGCCCGCCGCCACCCCAGCTGGCCTTGAGCATCACCGGGTAGCCGATCACCTCGGCCTCGCGCTGGCAGGCGGCCAGGTCGTGCGGCAGCGGCGGCGACGCCGGCATCACCTGCACACCCGCGCTCACCGCGGCATGGCGCGCGGCGACCTTGTTGCCCAGCACGCGCATCACCTGCGGCGAGGGGCCGATCCAGCGGATGCCGGCGGCCGCCACGCTCTCGGCGAACTCCGGGTTCTCGGAGAGAAAGCCGTACCCCGGGTGGATGGCGTCCACCCCCGCCTGGCGCGCGATGCGCAGGATGTCTTCGCCGTCGAGGTAGGCCGCGAGCGGCTTCTGTCCTTCCCCGACCAGGTAGCTCTCGTCGGCCTTGAACCGGTGCAGGGCCTGGCGGTCCTGCTGCGAGTAGATGCCCACGGTGCGCATGCGCAGCTCGGCGGCGGCGCGCATCACGCGGATCGCGATCTCGGAGCGGTTGGCGATCAGGATCGACGTGATCGGACGGTGCTCAATGGCCATGGGCGCTCCTACTGCAGCACGCTGCCGCGCACGTCCTCGCGCGTCAGCAGCTTCACCGCCACCGGCCTGACGTTCCAGATGCGCTTCGCGTACTCGTCGATCGAACGGTCCGACGAGAAGCCGCCCGAGCGCGCGGTGTTCAGGATGGACATGCGCGCCCAGCGCTCGGGGTCGCGGTAGGCGGCGTCCACCTCGGCGTGGCAGGCCAGGTAGGAATCGAAATCGGCGAACAGCATGTACGGGTCGTGGTAGGTCAGGCCGTCGAGCAGCGAGCGGAACATCTGCGTGTCGCCGCGGCTGAAGTGGCCGCTGCCGATCAGCTCGAGCACCGCGCGCAGGCGAGCGTTGCGCGCCACCCAGTCCTGCGGCCGGTAACCCGCGGCGCGCAGCGCCTCGACCTCCTCGACCGTCATGCCGAACAGGAAGAAGTTCTCCGGCCCGGCCGCCTCGCGGATCTCGATGTTGGCTCCGTCCAGCGTGCCCACGGTGAGCGCGCCGTTCATCATGAACTTCATGTTGCCGGTGCCCGAGGCCTCCTTGCCGGCGGTGGAGATCTGCTCGGACACGTCCGCGGCCGGGTACACGTCGTGTCCCGCGCTGACGTTGAAGTTGGGCAGGAACACCACCTTGATCAGCCCGCGCACCGCCGGGTCGGCGTTCACCACCTCGGCCACGGCGTTGATCAGCTTGATGATCAGCTTGGCCGCCCAGTAGCCCGGCGCGGCCTTGCCGCCGAACAGGAAGGTGCGCGGCGCGATCACGAGCGACGGGTCCTCGCGCAGGCGGCGGTACAGGTCGACCACCTGCAGCACCGCGAGGTGCTGGCGCTTGTACTCGTGGATGCGCTTGACCTGCACGTCGAACAGCGAATCGGGGTCGAGCGTCACGCCGGTGCTGCGCTGCGCGCGCGCCGCGAGCACACGCTTGTTCTCGCGCTTGATGTCGCGCCAGCGCGCGCGGAAGGCCGGGTCGTCGGCCAGCGGCTCGAGGCGCTTGAGCTGCGTCAGGTCGGTCAGCCAGCCGGGGCCGATGGCCTCGTCGATGAGGCCGGCCAGGCGCGGGTTCGACAGCGCCAAGAAGCGCCGCGGCGTCACGCCGTTGGTGACGTTGGTGAACTTCTGCGGCCACAGCGCGTGGAAGTCCTTCAGCACGTCGCGCTGCAGCAGCCCGGAATGCAGCTCGGCGACGCCGTTGATCGTGTGGCTGCCCACGCAGGCCAGGTGCGCCATGCGCACGTAGCGCTCGCCGTGTTCGTCGATCAGCGACAGGCGCGCGAGCAGGCCGTCGTCGCCCGGGAAACGCGCGCGCACCTCGTCGAGGAAGCGCGCATTGATTTCGAAGATGATCTCCAGGTGCCGCGGCAGCACCGCGCGGAACAGCGGCAGCGGCCAGCGCTCCAGCGCCTCGGGCAGCAGGGTGTGGTTGGTGTAGCCGAACGTGCGGGTGGTGATGGCCCAGGCGTCCTCCCACTCGAGTTGCTGCTCGTCCACCAGCAGCCGCATCAGCTCCGCCACCGCGACGGCCGGGTGCGTGTCATTGAGCTGGATCGCGAACTTCTCGTGGAAGCTCGCCAGCGGCAGGCGCTGCGTGCGCATGATGCGCAGCATGTCCTGCAGCGAGGCCGAGACGAAGAAGTACTGCTGCTCCAGGCGCAGCTGCTTGCCCTGCAGCGTCTCGTCGTTCGGGTAGAGGATCTTGGTGATGTTCTCCAGCACCGTCTTGCGGTTGACGGCGCCGAAGTAGTCGCCGCGGTTGAAGGAGTCGAGGTCGAAGGCCTCGGGCGCCTCGGCGCGCCACAGGCGCAGCGTGTTCGCGGTGGCGGTGTTGAAGCCGAGGATGGGCGTGTCGTAGGGGATGCCGTTGACCGTGCGGTCGGCCACCCAGCGCACCCGCTCGCGGCCGGTCGCGTCGGCGTAGCGCTCGGTGCGGCCACCGAGCCTGACCTCCACGGTCCACTCCGGCCGCATCAGCTCCCAGGGGTTGTGGTAGCGCAGCCAGCGGTCGGTCTTCTCCACCTGCCAGCCGTCGGCGATCTCCTGCTGGAAGATGCCGTGTTCGTAGCGGATGCCGTAGCCCAGCGCCGGCAGGCCGAGCGTGGCCATGGAGTCGATGTAGCAGGCCGCCAGCCGGCCCAGGCCGCCGTTGCCGAGGCCGGGTTCCACCTCGGCGGCCAGCAGGCTGTCCAGGTCGAGCCCGAGTTCGGCCAGGGCCTGCTCGGCGGCGCCGCGGATGCCCAGGTTGATCAGGTTGTTGCCCAGGTGCGGGCCCATCAGGAACTCGGCCGACAGGTAGGCGATCGTGCGTGCGCCCTGCTTGGTGTAGGCCGCGGCGGTGCTGATCCAGCGCTGCAGCAGCCGGTCGCGCACGGCGTGGGCGAGCGCGAGGTGGTAGTCGGTGCGCGTGGCCAGCGCGGGGAACTTGCCCTGCACGCAGAACAGGTTGTCGAGGAAGGCCCGCTTGAGTGCGTCGGCGCTCAGGCCGGTGCGGCCCTCCTCGTCTTGGTGCGCCGTGCCTACCGGGGCCGGGGTCTGGGGGTGGTTCATCGCGTGACCTCTTCTGTGCGGCTGGGGCCGCGGGGTCTTCGCAAGATCCGCGCCCTGCGGCCGGCTACAGTGCCGCCATGCCCGCGCCCGATGCCCTGCTCGACCTGCACCCCGAGGTGGCCACCGCCGGCGCCGAGGGCCGGCCGGTGGTGGCACTCGAATCGACCCTCGTCTCGCACGGCATGCCCTGGCCGCAGAACCTGGAGACGGCCCGCGCGCTGGAGGACGAGGTGCGCGCCCGCGGCGCGGTGCCCGCCACCTGCGCGGTGCTCGACGGCCGGCTGTGCGCCGGGCTCGCGCCGGCGCAACTCGAGGCGCTGGCACGCGGCGGCCCGGCGCTGCCCAAGGCGAGCCGGCGCGACCTGCCGCTGCTGCTGGCCCGCGGCGCGAGCGGCGCCACCACCGTGGCCGCGACCATGATGATCGCCGCGCGCGCCGGCATCCGCGTGTTCGCCACCGGCGGCATCGGCGGCGTGCACCGCGGCGCGCCGGCCAGCTTCGACGTCTCGGCCGACCTGCTCGAACTCGCCCGCACGCCGGTGGCGGTGGTCTGCGCCGGGCCCAAGGCCATCCTCGACCTCGGGCTGACGCTCGAGGTGCTCGAGACCCATGGCGTGCCGGTGATCGGCGTCGGCACCGACACGCTGCCGGCCTTCTGGACCCGCGACAGCGGCTTCCCGGTGGATGCCCGGCTCGACGAGCCGGCCGACATCGCCCGCGCGATGCAGGCGCAGTGGCGCCTGGGCGGCGGCGGCCTGCTGGTGACGCAGCCGATCGCGGCCGAACACGCCTTGCCGCGCGCCCAGGTGGAGGCCGCCATCGACCAGGCGCTGGCCGACGCCCGGGCCCAGGGCGTAGGCGGCAAGGCGCTGACGCCTTTCCTGCTCGCGCGCATCGCCACGCTGACCGGGGGCGACAGCCTGCGCGGCAACATCGCGCTGGTGCGCGCCAACGCGCGCCTGGCCGCCGCGATCGCCTGCGCCTGGGCCGCGCTCCCGCACGAGGACACCGCATGCTGAAGACGCTCAAGGACCTGTTCGACAGCCTGCGCCCGGCGCCGCCGGGCGCCGATGCGCGCGAGGCCGAGCACCGGCTGCAGCTCGCCACGGCGGTGATGCTGGTCGAGGTGATGCGCGCCGACGCGAGCTTCCACGCCGGCGAGCGCGAGGCGGTGCACGCCGCGCTGCGCGACAAGTTCGCGCTCGGCGACGACGAGGCCGCACGCCTGGCCGAGCTCGCCGAGGCCACGGCACGCCAGGCCACCGACCTGTTCGGCTTCACCTCGCACATCGACGCGGTCTTCGAGATGCCGCAGAAGCTGCGCATGATCGAGCACATGTGGCGCGTCGCCTATGCCGACGGCCACCTGAGCGAACACGAGCGCCACGTGCTGTGGCGCATCGCCGACCTGCTGCACGTGCCGCAGGGCGCCTACGTGAACGCCCGGCTGCGGGCGCAGCAGGAGGCGGGGGCGGCCTGAGGGACCGCCGCATCCCGCGCTCCCTTGCGCTGCGGCGGTACCCGCTCAGACATTCCTAAGTTCCGGCGGCCAGAGTAGACGCACAGTCAGCGTCGACTGGAACCGCCCGAAAGGAATGTTCATGAAGCTCAGCCACATCGGCGTGACGCTCACCCTCGCGGCAGCCGTGGTGGGCACCTCCTCCCATGCAGGCGACCATCGCCGGGAGTCGAAGGATCGTCGCCAGGCCGCCGTCGGCATGCAGGCCATCGCCGTGTCGGCCCGGCCCGGCGAGCCGGGTCATGGCTGGCAGTACTTCTCCGATGCGCGCAAGGCCCGCGCCGTGGTCATCAGCCCGAGTGGCGACTACTACCTCAGCCAGGGAGAAGGACTGCAGCTCGTGTTCAGGCGATCGGCCGCCACCTGACTCCGCGACCCACGACAACCCGACTGCAAGGAACCCGACATGAACGCAGACCTTCGCGATTTCCTCGCACGACTCGCCGGCGCGATCGTGATGACGCTGGTGCCGGTGGTGCTCGTCACGTTCCTGTCGATGCCGATGAGCCTGGGCCGTCATCCCGGCGAACCGCTGCCCGAGGCGCAGGCAGCGGGCCGTCACATGACCTGATGCATCGACTCCACTCGACGATCGGGGCGTGGCGGACGAAGGTCCGATGGCGCCCGGGTCCGGGTGCGCCCGAAGCGCCACGGTGAACGGCCCGCACGCTTGATGCCACTCAAGCGTGCAGAGGTCACCGGCTCCCAGAATCGATCGCGGCTTGGCCCCACCGCGTCGGCGGCCGGCGAGGTCACGGAACCCGGATGACCGCTGCTGAACTGCTCGGATGGCTCTCGGCTGCGCTGCTCCTGCAGCTGGCGGTGGGCGTCGGCATGCTGGTGCGGCGCCGCCGGCCGGCTGCACCCATGCCATCGGCCCGGCCTGGCGTCGAACCACTGCGCTGGCACGAACTGCTGGCCTGCCACGGCAGCCACGAGCACCCGGAGGCCAAGGTGCGCGCGGAGCACCTCGACGAGGGCATCCGGGACTTCCGGAACTGCGTCGAGTGCCACCGGCATCCACGCGTGGAGCCGGAATGAGTCGGCGCACGGTGCCGCTCGAGCGGCTGGCTGGCGTGGGCCTGGGCACGCGGGGCCTGAGCACCGAGCAGGTCGACGCCCGGCGCGGCGACGGGTTCAACGACATCGTGGTGCAGACCGGCAGCGGCTGGCGGGCCATCGCGCGCGAGACGGCACGCGACCCGATGCTCTGGTTCCTGGTGCTGACCGCGGGCCTGTTCGGGCTGCTCGGGCAGATCACCGAGTCGCTCACCCTGCTCGTCGCGCTGGTGCCGTTGCTCGGCATGGATGCCTACCTGCATCGACGGACGTCGGCCTCCTCCGCGGGCCTGGCCAGCCGCCTGGCGAGCTCGGCACGGGTCTCGCGCGACGGGCAGTGGCGCGAGATCCCGTCGCGCGAGCTGGTGCCGGGCGACCTGGTCGAGGTGGTGCCCGGCGAGTACTTCCCCGCCGACGGGCTGCTGGTGTCGGGCACCGGTCTGCAGGTCGACGAATCGACCTTGACCGGCGAGTCGTTGCCGGTGGCCAAGCGCGCCCTCGACGCGGAGTCGCCTCTGCCGGCCAGCGCGTCGGACGAGCACTGGGGGACGGCAGGAACACGCCTGCTGACCGGCACGGCACGACTGCGCATCGTGTTCATCGGCGGCGAGACGCGTTATGGCGAGATCGTCCGCTCCGCCACCGAGGGCAGCCACGCGGCCACCCCGCTGCAGCAGGCCATCGCCGAGCTGGTGGCCGTGCTGATCGGCCTGGCCGTCGTCATGTGCGTCGTCCTGGCGGCGATCAGGCTCTGGCATGGGCATGGGTGGATCGATGCCGTGCTCAGCGCGGTGACGCTGGCCGTGGCCGCGCTGCCCGAGGAGTTCCCGGTCGTCTACACCTTCTTCCTCGGCGTCGGCGTCTTCCGCCTGGCGCGCAGGAACGCGCTGGTGCGGCGCGCGGTGGCGGTGGAGAACATCGGCCGCGTCAGCTGCATCGTGTCGGACAAGACCGGAACGATCACCGCCGGGTCGCTGGTGCTGGCCCATCGGGCACCCGCTGCCGGTGTCGGCGAGGACGCGCTGCTCGAGGCGGCCGCGTTCGCCTCACGGCCGGACAGCGGCGACCCGCTCGATCAGGCCCTGCGCGGCGCGGCAGGCCCGCTGCCGCCGACGACCAGGCTGGCCGACTTCCCGTTCACCGAAGCCCGGCGTCGCGAGACGGTGGTCTTGCGCCGGGGCGGCGCAGACGCGGCGGCCTTCACGAAGGGTGCCCCCGAGACCGTGCTGGCGACCTGTGCGCTGACGGAGAGCGAACGGGCCGGCTGGCTGGCGCGGGTGGAGGAGTACGCACTGTCGGGCCACAAGGTCATCGCTTGCGCCATGCGCCGCATGCCCTCCGGCGCCAGCGTCGACGGCGAACCCCAGGCCGGCTTCGAGTTCATCGGGCTGCTGGCCTTCGAGGACCCGGTCCGCGAGGGTGTCCGCGACGCCGTCGCGGAATGCATCGGTGCCGGCATGCGCGTCATCATGGTCACCGGGGACCATCCGGCCACGGCGGCGGCGATCGCGCGCGAGATCGGGCTCGGCGGCGCTCGGCCGACAGTGGTCGTCCTGGCGCCCGACGACGACGCGGGGGCCCGCCTCGGCGGGCATCGCGACGTGCATGTGGTGGCGCGCGCCACCCCGCCGCAGAAGCTCGCGCTGGTGCAGGCCTTGCAGGCGCAGGGCGAACTGGTCGCCGTCACGGGCGATGGCGTCAACGACGTGCCCGCGCTGCGCCTGGCCGACATCGGCGTGGCCATGGGGGAGCGCGGCACGCGCAGCGCCCGGGAGGTCGCTCCGGTGGTCCTGCTCGACGACAACTTCAGGACGATCGTCGATGCGGTGGCCGAGGGCCGCCAGCTCTTCCAGAACCTGCGGCTCGCGTTTGCCTACCTGCTGCTCGTCCACCTGCCGCTCGTGATCGGGGCGGCCGCGATCCCGCTGATGGGTCTGCCCCTGCTGTTCCTGCCGGTACACATCGTGTGGCTGGAGCTGGTCATCCATCCGACGGCGATGCTGGCCTTCCAGGACCTGCCCTCGGCGGGACCGCTCGCCCCGGCACGGCGCCGTCGCCGGGCGCGCTTCTTCTCGGCCGACAGCTGGTTGGCCATCGTCCTGGTCGGCTCGCTCGTGAGCGTGGCAGTGGTCTGGAGCTACCTCCACGCGCTCGGTGCGGACCGCGACGTCGAGCACGCGCGCGCGATGGCCTTGAGCCTCCTGCTGACGGCCAGCGCCGGCCTCACGACCGGCCTGACGAAGTTGCGCCAGGCCACCGCCCGCTGGCTCGTCGCCGGCACGCTCGCATCGCTCGGCGCGCTGGTCCAGGTCCCGATGGCCAGCCGGCTCCTGAGCCTGCGGCCCCTGCATGCCGCCGACGGTGCCTTGCTGGTCGCCACCTTCGCCGCCTGCGCCGTTCTCGCCCTGGGGGCGGCGGCGAGCCTGGGTCGGCAGCGCGACTGACGCGGGCCTGCGGCATGACCGCCCGGCCCGCGCCGATCAGGGCGAGTCGATCTGCATGGTCCACGCCCCGCTCGCCGTCCCCTCCCCCGCCAGCTCGACGACATAGCTGCCGCTGCCGAAGGTCGCGTCGGCGGGGATCGTGAAGTTCACCGTCGCCGGGCTGCCGGAGGCCAGGGCCACCGGCATGCCGGCGAGCGTGAACACGTCGGTGCGGTTGGTCCAGTCGCCGTTCGGGTTCAGCTTGCGCACACGCAGCGTGCCGGCGAACTGCGGCGTCACGACCAGCGTGTAGGCCTGGCCGCCGGTGCCGGCGAAACTCGCGTAGTCGCGCTCGCCGGCGTCCAGCGTGCCGGCCACGGTGGCACCGTTCACCGCCAGCGCAACCGGCGCCTCGAGGTCCACCAGCGCGGCCGCGAAGCCCACGTCGCTCGTGTTGCCGCCGGGGTGGCGCACGCTGATCGTGTGCACGCCGGCCGCGAGCGGGCCCAGGCCTTCCACCGGCACGGAGGCGGACGAGAGCGACGCCGTGAACTCGCCGCCGTAGTTGCTGAAGATCGTGCTCGGCGCCCACACCGTGCCGGTCAGCGCGTAGGGCGCCGGCGTGGTGGCTGCCAGGCGCAGCAGGTAGCGGCCCGCGGCCGGCACGTCGACCCGGAAGCTGGTCCAGCCGAAGGGCGCGAGCGTGCCGCTGCGCGTGGCGTTCATCGCCACCGTCGGCGGCGCCGGCCGGCGCACGCCGAAGGTGAGGCTGCCGCGCGCGCGCTCGAGCACGTTGGAGTTGGTGCGCAGCGTCAGCAGCGTGGGCCCGCCGACCCGCACGTAGCCCGGCGCCCCACGCAGGTCGATCGGGCCGCTGCCGCTGTTGGTGGTCGACTCGGCCACGACACCCGGAATGTCGGCGAGCACGGCCAGCGGACCGGGCGAGGCCAGCTCGAGCCCGACCAGGTCGGCGGCCTCGAGGTCGAGGCTGTAGCGCAGCACCTGGCCGAGCGGCAGCGTGACGCTGCGTTGCGTCAGCGGCGGCGTCAGCGCCAGCGCCTGCACCGGCGGCGCGCTGTTGACGCGCAGGGTGAACGGCTGGCCGCTGCCGCCGCTGGGCGACGGGTCGACCAGAGCGGTGTGCGGGCCGCTCTCGGCCAGCGTGCGCACCGGGCTCGCCGACGTGACGGTCGCGCCCGAGGGTGCCAGGACGCTCAGCCCCGCGGTGCCGTTGGCCGCCGCGGGCTGCGCCAGCGCCCAGGCGATCGCATCGCCGGCCTCGGCGTCGAAGGCGTAGACGCTCGGCAGCTCGCCGGTGCTGCCGCTCACGTCCGCGTCGCGCGTGATCAGCGTCGGCACGCCGGTGCGCAGCACCACGGTGCCCGGGTTGGCCGTGCCGGCGTTGCGGAACACGCTCAGCACCGGCAGCCCGGGGGCGGTGTTGCGCTGCGCCAGTGCAGTGGTCTGCGCGATCGGGTTGGTGCAGCTCGCGCAGCCGGTGACGATGGTCGCGTTGGCCGGATCCACCTGCACGCCGGCCTGCACGCTCGTGGCCGACAGCATCACGTGGTACAGCCCCGCGTTGGGCCCGGTGGCCGGCGGCTTCACGAGGTAGAGCCGCGGCTCGCCCTGGACGAGATCGGTGATGGTACGCGTGGCGGGCACACCGATCACCTCGGCCGCGGGCCGGGCGAGCGCGAGGTCGACCCGCCCGGTGTTCAGCGTCGTGTTGCTGACGCGCAGCCGGTAGGTGCCGGCAGCGGACACGCCGGTCAGCAGGTCCAGGCCCGGATAGGGCCGGGCCACCAGCTGCTGCGCGCCGCCGGCGCTGGCCAGCGCGATCGAGCCGGCCAGCTGGTTCTGGTTGCCGGTGAGCTCGACCTGGAGCGCGCTGTCGGCCGGCAGCGCGAGGTCGAAGCAGCGCGACTGCTTCGGCGCCAGTTCGACCTGCAGCTCGCCCGGCACGCTGGCCACCGCGATGCTGGAGCAGGCGCCGAAGCTGACCGCCTCGAGCCGGTAGGCGCCCGGCGCATTGCTGCCGGCGCTGATCTCGATCGTGTAGGTGCCGGCCGCGGCCACGCTCGCCTCGGCGAGGTAGGCCGCGCCGGCGGCGAAGTTCTGCCGCCCGGCCACGCTGCCGTCGGGCCGCCGCAACGTCAGCGTGCCGGTGAGGTTGGAGCCCGAGCGCGAGACGTAGAGCTCGAAGCCCGGACCGGCCGGCATCTGCAGCGTGTAGCGGTCGAGCTCGCCGTTGGCCTGCACCGCGTAGTCCTGCTGCCAGGGCAGCGTGATCGCCTCGCCGTCGCCGCCGCCGGCCACCGGCAGCACGCTGACGGTGACGTCCTCCAGCACCCCGGCCGCGCCGCGCAGCACGGTGCGGCCGCGGTAGGTGCCGTTGCGGGCGGTGGAGTCGAGCGTGATGTCCACGCCGGCAGGCATCGGCAGCCGCGCGCCGGCCACCGCCGGGGCGGTGGCGAAGGCTGCCACCGCCGGGGCACGCCGCGTCGCCGGCTCGACCGCCAGACGCACCTTGTGGCGCGGCGTGCCGAGCGGCCCGGCCGCGCCGGCACCGCTGCTGCCGGAGCCGCCGCTGCCGGTGTGCTCGCAGATGTCGCCCGAGTTCTCCTTGCACGGCCCGTTCGCCGTGTCACGGATGCAGCACTTCAGGTTCGGGTTCCACGAGTCCTCGGGGATGGCGCCGAGCCACTGGTCGCAGTTCCACCACGACAGGTGGCCCACGCGTGCGCGCAGCGCCAGCTCGCTGGGCGAGGCGGTGCTGGCCACCACCGTGCCCTGGCCTTCCTGCACCCAGTCGCCGCTGCGCTCGTCGAGCGACCACAGCGGAATGGTGTCGCCCACCTGCACGGGCCGGCCCTCGCGGTGCAGCCCGGTGTAGATCGGGATCTCGATGGTCGCCTGGCGCCCGGGCGCGAGCTGCAGCGGGGCGCCGTTCCTGGTCGGCACGAACTCGACCGTGCCGTAGGACTCGATCAGCCCGCGCGTGCCGGCCGGCCGCAGGCCCTGGAAGCGGCCCGGGAAGGCACGCGGGTCGGCCGCCGGGTCCACCGGCGTCACGGCCACCTGCACCGGGCCCGTCACCGGATTCCCTGCGGCGTCCACCAGCGCGCCGGGCGGCAGCACCAGGCGCGCGCCGTCGCGGCCGGCCAGCGTGCCGCCGGCGGTGGCATCGGCCAGCGTGAGCGCCGCATCACGCGGGTGCAGGCGCACCTCGACCTGCGTGCCGTTCGCGCCGCCGGGCAGCTGCAGCACCTTGAACTGGTCGGCATAGCCCGGCTTGCTGAACTTGAGCGTGCGCTCGGCGCCGGTGGGCAGCTGCAGCGTGGCCTTGCCGTCGGCCGCGGTGCGGGCCGTGGTATTGCTGCCCAGCAGCGCCACCGTGACGCCGGCGAGCACGCCGTCGGCGTCGCTGACCAGCACGGTCGCCGGCGCCGGCGTGCCCGGCGCCGGGCCGGCCGTGACGGTGACGCTGCGCGTGACGCTCGCCCGGCCGCCGCGGCCGTCGTCGACCGTCAGCCGCACGGTGTAGTCGCCCGCGGCAGGGTAGACATGCGCGAGGCGCGCGCCGCCGCCGCGCGTGCCGTCGCCGAAGTCCCAGTGGTGCACCAGCGTGTCGCCATCGGCATCCGACGAGGCCCGGGCGTCCAGCGCCAGCGGCGCACCGGCGGCCACCGTCGCGGCGGCGCTGAAGCGGGCCTCCGGTTCGGTGTTGGCCGGCGGCGGCGGGGGCGGCGGTGCGGGCGGGTTGCCGCCACCGCCGCCCCCGCAGCCCAGCAGGGCCGCGGCAGCGAACAGGGCGGCCAGGTGCGGTCGCAGCGGTGATGGACTCAGGCTCATGGTGCTCTCCTCGTCAGCGCAATCCGGGCGGCGGCGGGGCCGTGCGGCTCCACTGCGCGAGGCGGCGCACCAGCTCGAGCGGGCTGTCCGACTCGAACAGCGGCCGGCCGTCGACGCTGCACACGCGCGCATGCCAGCGCCGCGCCGGGGTCTCCGGCCACAGCTCGATGCGGAACTGCAGCGCCTCGGGTGCGGATCGGTCGGGCTCGGGCTTCATCGCCACCTCGTCGGCGCGATTGCGCGCCCGGCGGCGTTGCGGGAGCGTTGCGGGCCGGCGGCCCGCGGCAACGGCCCCCTGAATCCCCCTAGAACGAAGGGCCTGCGAGGTGGCGGTGGCGCGCCAGGAAGCGCTCGCGCAGCGCGGCGTCGTCCAGCGTCGCGGCCAGGGCCTCGGCCCGGGCACCGATGTCCTCGCCGAGCGCGGCGCGCAGCTCGAGCGCCTCGAGCGGCGGCGCGGCGTCGAGCGCGGCGCGTGCAGCCTCGACCAGGCCCGGCTCGGACTCGCCCAGGGCCCGGTCCAGCCGCAGGCGCAGCGACAGCATGCAGGTCGCGTGCAGGGTGAAGGGCGGCGCCTGCAGCGCCTCGCGCAGCGGCCGCGCCTCGTCCGCGCGGCCGGCCGCGAGCAGCGCGTACGCGCGCCAGTAGGCATGGTCGCGTTCGTCGTAGTGGCTGTGTTCGCCGCTGGTGGGCAGCGCAGCCAGGGCATCGGCCACCACGCCCGGTTCGTCCGGCAGGCGCAGCGCGACGCCGAAGAAATCCACCGCCGCCTGCGCCATCGGGCTCCAGGCCGGCGAGCCCGGCAGCGCGCGGTAGACCGCCAGCGCGGCAGCCGGGTCGCCGCATTGCCAGAGCAGCCGCGCGAGCTGGTACCAGGGCCAGAAGGTGCCGGCGGCACTGCCCAGGCCCTCGAGCAGCGCGACGGCGGCGCGCGCCGCCTGCAGCGCCGCGCCGAGCTCGCCGTTGAGCAGCCGCACCTCGACCTCGCGGCTGCGCAGGCGTGCCCAGGTGGCGGCGTCGTCGCTGTCGGCGAACAGCGCCATCGACCGCGCCAGGCGCGCCTGCGCGCCCGGGCCGTCGCCGAGCGCGACGTGCAGCTTGACGAGGTTGGTCAGCAGCGAGCGCTGCACCGCCACCAGCCCGGCGCGCCCGGCCTCGTCCTGCGCCTGCGCCAGCGTGGCGAGCGCGGCACGGGTCTGGCCGCGCATGTGCAGCACGTAGGCGCGCAGGTTCGCCACATGCGCCACCTGGTCGATGCGGTTTAGCGCCTGCGCGAGCGGCAGCGCGGCGGCGGCGTCGCGGTCCACGCCGTCGAGGTCGCCGCGGGTCATGCCGAGGCCGGCGCGCAGCAGGTGCAGGTCGAGGCGCTGCGCCGGGGCCAGCGCGTCGGCATGGGCCGCCTCGGCGTCGAGCTGCGCGGCGGCGCCGGCCAGGTCGCCCATGCCGTGGCGCATCTGCGCGACGGCGAGCGCCAGGTCGTGGCGCAGCGCGGGCGGCAGCCCGGCCGGGTCGACCGCCGCGGCGGCCGCCGCGCCGGGCGGGAAGTTCTCCGCCAGGTTGTGCGCGCGGATGCGCCAGACCTGCGCCTCGGCGGCCAGCGGCTCGCCCGGCAGCGCCTGCGCCAGCGCGGCCAGCGCGTCGGCCTCGGCCAGGATCTCCGCGGTGGCGTACAGCAGCCGCTGCAGCGCATGACGCGCGCGGTGCGTGGCGGCGCGGCGTGCCGGGTCGGCGTCGTGCTGCAGCGCCAGCGCGTAGTGCGCCAGCGCCTCGCGCCAGGCGAACACCCGCTCGGCGGCCTGCGCCGCGGCGATCCACCACGGCACCGCGGCAGCGGCCTCGCCGGCACCGTGCAGGTGGTGCGCGATGCGGTCGGGCCGGCCACGCTGCACCTCCAGCGTCGCCGCGAGGCGGCGGTGGATCAGCCGGCGGCGCTCGGCGCCGAGGCGCCGCTCGAGCGCCTGGCGCGCCAGTTCGTGCACGAAGCGCCAGGCCGGCCGGGCCGGCTCGGCGCCACTCGTGATGGCGGTGATGACGTCGGCCCCGGCGGCGCGCTCCAGGCCGTCGACGGCCTCGAAGTCCGACAGTGCGGTGGCGCCGCGCAGCTCGTCGAGGCTGAACGGATCGTCGGCCAGCGCGGCCACCTCGAGCAGGCGCTGCGCCGCGGCGCCGAGCCGCTCGAAGCGCTCGACCACCGCCTGCTCCACGCTCGGCGGCACCGGCAGCTCGGCGTAGTCGGCGGTGGCGTCGTCGTAGCGCGTGCTCCAGACGCCCTGGGCGTCGATCGCCAGTTCGCCGACATCGAACAGGTAGCGCAAGGTCTCGAGCAGGAAGAACGGGTTGCCGTCGGTGGCACGCTGCAGGCGCTGCGCGAAGCGTGTACCGCCGGACGAGCCGGACAGGCTGCGCACCAGCGCGAGCGTCGCTTCGGGCGGCAGCGGCTGCAGCTCGAGGCGCTCCACCAGCCCGGCGCGCTCGAGCCGGCGCAGCAGGTCGCGCGCCGCGGCATGCTCGGCCAGCTCGTGGCGGCGCGCGGTGAGCAGCACACGCGGCACCTCGGCCGCGCCGGCGGCGCGCTCGCGCCCGAGGCGGTGCAGCAGCGGGTCGAGCAGATCGAGCAGCGCCTCGTCGGCCCAGTGCAGGTCGTCGATCCACAGCACGCCGCCGGCCGCCAGCACATGCAGCGTGTCGGCCAGCGCGGCGAGGAAACGCCCGCGCAGCGCGGCATGCGCCGGCTCGCTGCGCGCCGGCGCGCCGTCGAACTCGGGCAACAGGCGCGCCAGCTCCTGGCGCGTCAATGCCGGCAGGCCGGCCAGGCGCTCGTGCCCCGCGGCTCCGGCGAGTGCCTCGCGCAGCGCCAGCGCCAGCGCCTGCAGCGGCGCACCCCGCGCCAGCGGACCGAGCCGGACCACCACCCGCGGCTCGGCGCCCTCGGCCGCGGCATCGGCCAGGCGCGACTTGCCGACGCCCGGCTCGCCGACCAGCAGCAGCGCGGCTGCGCGGCTGTCCGCGACGCGCTGCAGCTCGGCCTGGCGGCCCACCAGCGGCGCCTGGAAACGCGCCAGCCCGGCGGAGCCGCTGCGCGCCACCAGCGGCGCCAGCTGCTCGGCCGCACGCAGCTGCTCGGCCAGCGCCACGGTGGCCGGCAGCGGCTCGAGGCCGAGTTCGTGCTGCAGCGTGCGGCGCAGCTGCTCGTAGCGCTCCAGCGCGACGCCGCGTTCGCCCAGCAGCGCATGCAGGCGCATCGTGTCGACCGCGTGCGACTCCTGCAGCGGGTCGTGCGCGGCCAGGCGGCGGCACAGCGCGAGCGCCTCGCGCCACGCGCCGGCCGCCTCGAGCCGGCGCGCGCGCGCGGCCAGCGCCTCGGCCCAGCGGCGCGCCAGGCGATCGCGCGCCTGCGCGAGCCAGTCGTCGAAGGCCGGCGCGTCGGCCAGCTCGAAGCCCTCGAGCAGCGTGGCAGCCTCGGGCAACGGCGCGTCGGAAGCCGGATCGCCGTCCATGCCGGCGAGCTCGGCGACATCGCTGCGCACGTCGGCGGCCAGCGCCAGCGCATCGTCGCCGGCCAGCACCTCGCCCAGCCCGGCCTCGCGCAGCCGGTGCAGTTCGCGGCGCAGGTTGCGCCGCGCCGCCTCGTCGTCGAGCTCGCCCCACAGCAGCGTGGCGAGCCGGGCGCGGGTGCAGCGGCCGTCGACCGCCAGCACGGCCAGCAGCGCGAGCGACTTCTTCACCGGCAGGCGCAGCGCCTGGCCCGCGCGCAGCACGCGCGGGGCACCGAGCAGCTCGATGCGGATCGCTCCATCCTCCCTCATGGCGGCGATTCTGCGCCGCGGCCCGTCAGGCGGGCCCGGGTGAACGCGCCGCGCCGGCCCAGGCGGCGAAAAGCCGGTGCAGCTGCTCGAGCCCGTCGGTCAGCGCGGCCGGGCCGGGCTGCAGGATGTCGCAGGACTTGATCTCGTGCAGCCGGCCGTCACGCACCGCCGGCACCCCGGCCCAGCCCGGCCGCGCGGCCACACGCTCGGGCCGGAACTTCTTGCCGCACCAGCTGCCGACGACGAGGTCCGGCGCACGCCGCACCGGCTCGAGCGCGTCGGCGATCACGCGGTCGCGGCCCATGCGCTGCACGGCCAGCTCCGGGAACACGTCGTCGCCGCCGGCCAGGCCGATCAGCTCGGACACCCAGGCGATCGCGCTGATCATCGGCTCGTCCCATTCCTCGAAGTAGACGCGCGGCCGGCGCGGCCAGGCGGCTGCCGCCTGCGCGATGGCACGGTGGCGCGCCTGGCAGGCGGCGATCCAGGCCTCGGCCGGGTCCGCGGCGCCCACCAGAGCGGCCACCAGGCGCAAGGTGTCCAGGATCTCGGCCAGCGTGCGCTGGTTGGTGACGAGCACGTTCAGCCCGGCGCGGATCAGCTTGTCGGCCAGCGCGGCCTGCATGTCGGAGAAGCCGATCACGAGATCCGGCTCGAGCGCGACGATGCGCTCGATCTTGCCGTCGAGAAAGGCCGAGACACGCGGCTTCTCGGCTCGCGCGCGGCGCGGGCGCACGGTGTAGCCGGAGATGCCGACGATGCGCTCCTCCTGCCCGAGCAGGTAGAGCCATTCGGTGGTCTCCTCGGTGAGGCAGACGATGCGGCGCGGGCCGCGCAAGCCGGGCTTCATGCCGCGAGCTTATGCTTGCCGCATGACGGCCGGACTTCCCCCGCTTGCCGCACGCCGCCCGCGGGACGTCGGCGTGCACGGCGACCCCCGCAGCGACGACTGGTTCTGGCTGCGCGAGCGCGACGACCCCGAGGTGCTGGCGCACCTGCGGGCCGAGAACGCCTACAGCGAGGCCTGGTTCGCGCCGCTGGCCGGGCTGCGGCAACGCCTCTACGACGAGATGGTCGGCCGCATCCAGGAGGACGACGAGGATCCGCCCTGGCGCAAGAACGGCTGGTGGTATGCCAGCCGCACGCGCAAGGGCGCGCAGTACGAGGAGCATTTCCGCCGCCGCGGCGCGCCCGACGGGCCCGAGCAGCCGCTGCTCGACCTGAACCGGCTCGCCGAGGGCAAGCCCTTCCTGCAGCTGGGCACCTTCAAGGTCAGCCCCGACACACGGCTGCTCGCCTACGCGCTCGACGAGACCGGCGGCCTGGACTACACGCTGCGTGTGCGCGACCTCGAGACCGGCGCCGACCTCGACTTCCTGGTCGAGAAGACCGCCGGCGCGGCCTGGGCCGCGGACAGCCGCACCCTCTTCTGGCTCACGCAGGACGAGGCGCGCCGCTCGCACCGCCTGTGGCGCCAGCGCCTCCTCGACGGCAGCCCGGCGGTGCTGGTGCACGAGGAGCCCGACGAGCTGTACTGGCTCGGGCTCGGCAAGACCCGCGACGAGCGCTGGATCGTGCTCGACTCGGCCAGCAAGGACACCTCGGACCTGCGCGTCATCGACGCCGCCCGGCCCGAGGCGCCGCCACGCCTGGTGCTGCCGCGGCGCACCGGCGTCGAGATGGCGCTGGACCATCGGCAGGGCCGTTTCTACCTGCTGATCAACGACACCGGGCGCAACTTCCGGCTGGTCGAGACCGATGCGGCCGACCCCTCGCTCGAGCACGCGCGCGAGCTGATCGCGCACCGGCCCGAGGTGATGCTGGAGGACGTGGACCTGTTCGCGCACCACATGGTCGTGCAGGAGCGCGACCGCGGCGCGCAGCGCCTGCGCGTGGTCGACCTGGACAGCGGCGAGACGCACCACATCGCGCTGCCCGAATCGGTGTGCGCGGCCGGCGGCGAGATCAACGCCGAGTTCGACACCAGCACCTTCCGCTTCGCCTACACCTCGCTGGTGACGCCGCACTCGATCTACGACTACGACATGGCCACGCGGGTGCTCACGCTGGTCAAGCGCCAGCCGGTGCTGGGCGGCTACGACCCGGCGCACTACCGCAGCACGCAGATCATGGCGCCCGCCCCCGACGGCACCGAGGTGCCGGTGTCGCTGGTCTGGCGCGAGGACCGGCGCGCCGGCACGCCGCAGCCGCTGCTGCTGTACGGCTACGGCGCCTACGGCCACCCGATGGACGTGTACTTCTCGGTCAGCCGCGTCAGCCTGCTCGACCGCGGCGTGGTGTTCGCGATCGCGCACGTGCGCGGCGGCGGCGACCGCGGACGCACCTGGTACGACGCCGGCAAGCTGGCGCACAAGGCCAACAGCTTCGACGACTTCGTGGCCTGCGCGCAGGCACTGGTGGAGCGCGGCTGGACCACACCGCGGCAGCTCATCATCGAGGGCGGCAGCGCTGGCGGGCTGCTGGTGGCCGCGGCCGCGAACCGGCGGCCCGACCTGTTCCGCGCCGTGGTCGCCGAGGTGCCCTTCGTCGACGTGATCAACACCATGCTCGACGAGAGCCTGCCGCTCACCGTCGGCGAGTTCCTCGAATGGGGCAACCCGAAGCTCGAGGCCGACTACCGCACCATGCGCGCCTACTCGCCCTACGACAACCTGCGTGCGGCCGACTACCCGGGCTACTTCCTGCGCGCCGGGTTGAACGACAGCCAGGTGCCCTACTGGGAGGCCGCCAAGTTCGCCCAGAAGCTGCGTGCCCTCAAGACCAACGAGGCGCCGGTGCTGCTGCATGTGAACCTCGACGCCGGCCACGGCGGCGCCTCGGGCCGCTACGACGCGCTGCGCGAGCGCGCGCAGACGCTGGCCTTCATGCTCGCGATGTGGGGGCTGGCGGGCGCCTGATCACTGCACGCGCGTGCCGCGCCGCTTGTCGAGCCACTCGAGCTTGGCGGTGTAGAGCTGGCGTTCGCGCCCGGTGCTGCTGTGCTGCAGCGCGAGCTCGGCCTCGCGGCGCGCGCGCGCGAAATCGCCCAGGCCGGCATAGGCCAGCGCCAGGCCGAAGTGGAACTCGTGGTAGTAGGCCGAACGCTCGACCTCGCGCGTGAAGGCGTCGCGCGCGGCGGCGTAGTCGCGCCGCTCGAGCGCCGCCACGCCCTGCTGGTACCAGTGGAACGGCGGCATCGGCTCGATCTTCGCGAGGCGCTGCGCCACCACCTCGGCCTCGGCGCCGCGGCCCTGCGCGCGCAGCGCGTTCACCAGGTTGGCCAGCAGCGCCGTGTTGGCCGGCTCGCGATCGAGCAGGTGGCGCAGCACGCGCTCGGCCTGCTGCGGCCGGCCGTGGCGCTGGTAGACCACCGCCAGGGTGTTGTACGAGGACGTGAAGGTCGGCTCCTGCAGCAGCGCGCCGCGCACCCACCAGTAGGCGTCGTCGACGCGCCCGGCCACCAGCGCTTCGGCGGCGCGGTTGTTCATGAACATCGCGATCACCGTGCGCTCGCCGATCGGCCGCACCAGCGGGCGCGACCGGCCGGACGGCGGGTCGAAGTCGACCATCACCGTGCGGCCGCTGTCGCGGCCCAGGCGGTCTTCGACCAGGCGCTGGCCGAGCGTGAGGTTGACGTGGCCGGCGTTGACCATCAGGTCGCCGGCACGCGCCCAGCCTTCCTCGGTGACCACGTCGTTGAACTCGACCGGCACGCCCAGGTGGCGCGCCATCGCGGCCGTCATCACGACCAGCGACAGGCAGTTGCCGGCGCGGGCGTCGAAGGCCTGCGCGGCGGTGCGCGTGCTGGCCGCGTCGTACTCGATGCGCAACTGGCCCTTGCTGGCCAGCGCCTCGACCAGGCCGTCGCGCGCGCCCTTGCGGCGCAGCTGCGGCGCGATCTCCACGTCGAGGTAGTGGCGCATCCGCTCGCTGAGGGCGAAGGGCTGCGCGGCGTCGATCGGCTCGCTCGGCGCCGCAAACGCAGCATCGTCGAGCAGGCGCTCGACCTGCGGCAGCGGCGGCACGGCGGCGCAGCCGGCCAGCAGCAGGCCGAGGGCGGCCAGCAGCAGGCGCCGGAGCAGCAATGGTCCCATCACGAGCGGCACTCTACGCCGCGGCCGGGCTTCTGGCCATCCGCAGCAACGGCAGGCCGGGCCGGCCCGCGGATCAGGCGCGTTCGGGCGGCGCGGCGCTGGCGCCGAGCGGAATGTTGCCGGTCCAGCTGCGCTCCATCTCGTCGAACAGCGAGTGGGACGCCTCGGAGACCTGCACCATGCCGACGGGCGCTGCCGTTTCCTCGGCGCGACGGCGGTCCTTGACGGTGCGCTCCAGGCGTGCCGCGAGCGCGATCAGCTCCGGCGTGGTGTCCTCGCGCAGCAGCATCTCGAGCTGCTCGTGGGCCCGCTGCAGCACCTGCACCGGCACCTCGGAGCGCAGGGCGCGCGAGCCGTGACGGCCCAGTGCCTGCTCGAAGAAGCTCAGGTGGCGCAGCAGGTGGCGGGCATCCGGATGCCGGGTGAGCAGTGCGCGCAGCGCCTCGTGGCCTTGCCGCAGCACCTCGCCGGGCCGAGTCGGCAGCGCCGGCGGCTGCCGGGCCTCGCCGAGCACCACGTGCAGCTGCACGCCGCGGCGTTCTAGCTTGAGCGGGCGCGACAGCAGCCCGCGCAGCCACGCCAGCGGCTGCCGGCGGGTTCGCTTGCCCTGGGAGGAGGTGGCGGTCATGGTGCTTTCGCGGCGATCACGATCGGGTCTCAAGACTGCCACGGAACCGCCCGGGCAGCTCGACACGCCGCGCGGCTCGGGTCGAAAATGTCTCGAAACGTGTTCCGCGTTGTCGTGTCCGGGCGCCGGAACCCGGGCCGGACGCCGGAGTCGAATCCAGCCGGATTCCGCGACGAGGAGAAATGCATGAACCGCATCGCCCGCCAGGCCGGCATCGGCCTCCTGAGTGCCGCGGCCCTGGTGGCTGCGCAGGCCGGCACCGTCGAGGTGTCGTACGACCCGGCCACGGCCTGGGCCGACGCCGGAGACACGCCGGGCGAGCGCACGGCGGCCGTCGAGTCGCTGGCCGCGGCGCTGCGCGCGCTCGGCCCGCGCCTGCCCGGCCAGGACGCGGTGCTGCGGGTGCAGCTGCTCGACGTCTTCCTGGCCGGCACGCTGCTCCCGGTGGGCCCGACCGGCAAGTCGATGCGCGTCGTGCGCGGCGGCGCCGACTGGCCCCGCGTGCGCCTGAGCTACACCCTCAGCGAGGGCGGACGCGAGCTGCGCCGCGGCGAGGAGCAGCTGTCGGACATGGCCTACCTCCGGAACCCGAACCCGGCCGAGCCGGCCGACCCGCTGCTGCGCGAGAAGCGCCTGCTCACCGACTGGTTCGAGCAGCGCATCGTCGGCGCGAAGGCCGCCCCGTGAGGCCGCGCCGTCCGGGCGCTGGCGTCCGACTGGCGTGAAAAACTCCCGCTGATCGATCGACCGGGCGGCCCGGTCGGGCGCTAGCCTTGGCGCTCGTCATTCGTTGCGGGACATCGCGTGTCAGCCCTCGACCCGACCTTCATCGCCGCCCTGGCGATCTCCGCCCTGCTGGTCTCGCTGCTGTTCGCCCGCCGGCGCGGCAACTCGGCGCGCAAGCGCAACACCAGTGCCGAATCGCTGGACACCATCCAGGCCTGGACGCCGCAGGCCGTGCGCGTCATGACGACCGCCGAGCGCGAGGCCTACGAGCTGCTGCGCAAGGCGGTGCCCGGCCAGCTGGTGCTGGCACAGGTGCCGCTGGCGCGTTTCATCAGCGTGCCGACACGCTACTCCTACAGCGACTGGCTGACCCGGGTCGGCCGGCTCAGCGTCGACCTGCTGGTGTGCGACCAGAGCTCGCGCGTGGTGCTGGCGATCGACGTGCGCACCGCCAACGAATCGCCGCGGGCCCAGCAGCGCCACGCCCGCATGGCCGAGGTGCTGAAGGCGGCCGGCATCCGCGTCGCGCACTGGCGCGCCGACGCCCTGCCCAGCGTCTCGGAGGTGCGTGCCCAGGTGGCCGAGGCCTCGCCGCAGGCCACCGGCCCCGACTCGGTGGCGCCGGAGCCGCTGGCGATCGGCCCGAACGGCCGGCGCGTGCTGCCGGTGCCCGACATGGTGGAGCTGCTCGCCGACGGCGACCAGGCGCTGGCCGCGGGGCAGCAGCTCGAGCCGGTGTCCTCCGACTACTTCGACGACCTCGACGCGCTCGCTCCCCGGCCACCGCAGCGGCGCTGAGGACCGCGCGCGCCCTACAACCGGCAACAGCGTGTCGGCAGTGCGCCGCTACGATCGATCGACATGAACAAGCAGGGGACGATCGTTCGCTGGGATGCGGAGCACGGCTTCGGCTTCGTGCGCAGCCCGAGCACCGATACCGACGTGTTCTTCCACATCCGCGACTACCGCGGCGGCCGCACCGCGCCCGCCGAAGGGCTGCACGTGCGCTACGAGGAGATCCACGTCGGCGGCAAGGGGCCGCGTGCGATGGCCGTGGTGCCGCTGGAACCCGGCGCGACCCCGCGCAACGAGGAGGCCCCGGCGAACGCCGCGCGCCGCAAGCGACAGCCGCCACCGCCGTACGCCGCAGCCGAGATCCGCGCGATGCTGGTGCTGCTGCCCGCCTACACGGTGCTGCTGGTGTGGGCGGCCTGGACGCAGCGCCTGGCGGTGCCGGTGGCGCTCTCGGCGCCGCTGGTGGGCGTGGTCACCTTCTACCTGTACTGGAGCGACAAGTTCGCCGCCCAGCGCAACGCGCGCCGCACGCCCGAGTGGCTGCTGCACGGCGCCAGCCTGATCGGCGGCTGGCCCGGTGCCTGGCTGGCGCAGCGGCTGCTGCGCCACAAGACGGCCAAGATGGAGTTCCGCAAGACCTACTGGGCCACCGTCGCGCTGCACTGGGCCGCCCTGGCGGCCTGGCTGGCCACCTGAGGCGCCGCGCCGGCCGGCGGGTGCCGTTCAGGCGCGCAGGTCGAGCAGGCTGCCGAGCATCTGCTGCTCGGTGCGCAGCACGCCGAGGTTGGCGCGGTACAGCAGCGCGGCCTCGCGCTGCGTCACGATGTCCTGCTCGAGCGAGGGGCCCGGGGCGGCCTCCAGCCCGGTGGCGGCGCGGCGGGCGATGCGCCCGGCGGCGCCGTCCAGGCGCTCGCGCGAGGCCTGCAGCCCGCCGAGCGCGATCGAGGTCACGTTCATGCCCATGGGTGCCTCACTCCTTCGATTGCCCGAGCAGCGCGTCCTTGAGCAGCGGGTCCGCGGGAGACTCGCCGAACCAGATGCGCAGCACCATCGAGAAGAACTCGTCGTCGCCAACCGGCTCGCCCTGCGGCTTGCCGAGGATGTAGAAGGTGGTGCCCTTGCCCGGCACGAACTCCATCGCGAACGATTCGCCCGGCATCATCTTCGAGCGGCCGGAGAACACCTCGATCAGCCGCGTGCTGGCCAGCGTGTGGCGCTGCACCTGCTCGCGCGTGGCGTTGTCGCCCATGCCCTTGAGGAACAGTCGGCCCAGGTCGGTGCCAGGCAGTTCGCGCAGCGCCACGAACTGCAGCCGCTTGGGCCCCGGCAGCGTCAGCAGCTCGGCGCTCGTGGCGACCTTCTTCGTCGTGTACAGCGCCATGTCGTACACCTTGAAGATGGCGCG
Source organism: Piscinibacter defluvii (assembly GCF_004011805.1). Classification (GTDB taxonomy): domain Bacteria; phylum Pseudomonadota; class Gammaproteobacteria; order Burkholderiales; family Burkholderiaceae_C; genus Piscinibacter; species Piscinibacter defluvii. The sequence goes on along the minus strand of NZ_RCHJ01000005.1, from coordinate 130,713 downwards.
GTAGCGCGTGCCCGCGCCGTTGAGCTGCAGCTTGCTGCCCTGCACCTCGACGGCCGGGTCGAACCTGGTCGCGGTCGGGGCGGCGTCGGCGCTGCCGGCGGCCAGGGCCAGGGCCAGCAGCAGCGCTGGCAGCGCGGCGTTCGGTCGGTGCATTGGTGCTCCCGCTCGGGTTTGGGCTTGTTCTGCGAGGGGATTATTTCGCCGCACGGGGCCGCGCGACCGGCGCACCGGCCGGTGCCGTGCCAAAGGTCACGCGGCCGGTGCCGCCCTGCCGCGCAGGCGCTGCACGCCGGTCACCAGCGCCAGCACGACGGCCCCCGCCACCACGCCGACCAGGCCGTCCAGCAGCGTCGGCAGCACGGCGCCGAGCAGTCCGTTGCCGCCTGGCACGAGCGCCTCGATGGCGTGATGCAGCGCCGGCCAGCCGTGCACCAGGATGCCGCCGCCGACCAGGAACATCGCCGCGGTGCCGGCGATCGACAGCAGCTTCATCAGCCAGGGCGCCGCGGCCAGGATCGCGCGGCCCAGCGCCTGCACGGCGCTGCCGGCGCGACGGGTCAGCCACAGGCCGGCATCGTCGAGCTTGACGATCGCCGCGACCAGGCCGTAGACGCCCACGGTCATCGCCAGCGCGATGCCGGTCAGCACCGCGACCCGCGTGCCGAACGGCACGCCGGCGACCGTGCCCAGCGCGATCACGATGATCTCGGCCGAGAGGATGAAGTCGGTGCGCACCGCGCCCTTGATCTTGTCGCGCTCCAGCGCCATCAGGTCGACGGCGGGATCGGCCAGTGCACGGGTCAGCTCGGCGTGGTGCGCCGCGTCCTCTTCCGCGCTGTGCAGGAAGCGGTGTGCCAGCTTCTCGACGCCTTCGAAGCACAGGAAGGCGCCGCCGAGCATCAGCAGCGGCGTCACCAGCCAGGGGGCGAAGGCGCTGATCGCCAGTGCCGCCGGCACCAGGATCGCCTTGTTGAGCAGCGATCCGCGCGCCACCGCCCAGACCACCGGCAGCTCGCGGTCGGCGCGGACGCCGGCCACCTGTTGGGCGTTGAGCGCCAGGTCGTCGCCGAGCACGCCGGCGGTCTTCTTGGCGGCCACCTTGCTCAGCACGGCCACGTCGTCGAGCACGGTGGTGATGTCGTCGAGCAGGGCCAGCAGGCTGGAGGCCATCGTCGCGTCCGGGCAGTGGTGGAAGGCGCGCATCGTAGCCGCTGCGTTGCGCGCCCCGCGGTTCGGGCCAACAATCCGCCGCACCCGCCGTGAAGATCTTCGTCTCCTACCCCTCCGAGTTGCACGACCTGGCCGACCGGCTGCGCCTCGCGCTCGAGGGCGAGGGCCACGAGGTGTTCACCGACCGCGCCGAGCTGAAGGAGGGCGAGCCCTTCCACGCCGCGTTGCGCGAGGCGATCGACGACGCCGACGCGTTGGTCTTCGTGGTCACGCCGCAGTCGGTGGCCCCGGGCAGTTACGCGCTCAGCGAGCTCGACCTGGCCGAGCGCCGCTGGCGTGTCCCGGGCGGTCGCGTGCTGCCGGTGATGGCCGAACCGACGCCGCTGTCGGCCATCCCCGCCTACCTGCGCCAGGTGACGCTGCTTCAGCCGCGCGGCGACCTGGTGGCCGAGACCGTGGCCGCAGTCGCCCGCATGCGGCGCGGCTGGCCGCTGGCGGCGTGGCTGGGCGTGGCCCTGGCGCTGTTGCTGCTGGCCGGCGCGGCAGCCTGGGCCTGGCAGCGCCACGAGCAGCAGCTGGCGCGCGAGCAGGCGCAGCGCGAGCGCGCGGCGGCCGAGCTGAGCGCCGCGGTCCAGCTGTGCGGCAGCGGCAGCCACGCGGTGGGCTGGGACCAGTTCGCGCTGATCGCCGCGGCGCGGCCCGACGACGAGGCCGCACGGCAGGCGCGCGAGGACTGCGGCATGGCCTGGCTGCGCGAGATGCGCATCGTCAGCGAGAAGGAGACCTTCTCGGCCCTGGTGGCCAAGGTACAGCCGGTGCTCGCGCAGGGCCTCGCGCGGGCGACCGGGGTGCGCCGCGCCGACCTGCGCGCGCACCTCGGCTGGGCCGAGTTCCTGCGCAGCCGCGACGGCATCGCGGCCGGCGATCCGAAGGCGCAGTACGAGGCGGCGCTGGCCGACGACCCCGGCAACGTCTACGCCCACGCGATGTGGGCGCACTACCGCGTATGGACCAGCGGCCGGCTCGACGCCGAGGCCGAGCAGCACTACACGGCGGCCGCGCGCAGCCCGCGCGAGCGGGCCTGGGTGCGCAGCCTGCAGCTGTCCTCGGCCTGGCAGCACGGCGGGTTGTACTCGTACGCCGCATCGATCGCCGACGACATGCGCCGCCAGGGCGAGACGCCGTCGGCCGCGCAGGGCGCGCGGCTGCGCAGCTACGGCTTCGATGCACAGGTGTGGTCGGCGCGCGACCGGGCGGGGTTGCTGGAGCGCCTGTCGCCGGCAGACCTGCAGGCCACCTACGACTGGCTGTTCCCGGCCGGCTCGGCGGCCCCGGAACGGGCGGCGCTGGATCGGCTCTGGCGCGCCTGGCTGGCGGCACTCAACGGCCAGCGCGAGGCGGGGCGGCGCGAGCTGGAGGCCTTGCGCCAGCAGCTGCTGGCCGAGCGCGTCGAAGGGCGCCTGCCGCGCACCGTCGACGACCTGCTCGCCGAGCTGCGGCGCGGCGCCTGAGCTCAGAAGGTGTGAGAGAACCCAGCGTGCCCACGCCGAGGTGGCCAAGGTCCCTGGGCAAGACGCGGCACGCCGCCCAGACTGGCCGTCTGGGCCAGTGACGCAACGCGGCCCAGGGCCCTTGGGTACCCCGGCCCTGCGGGTTGCCTCCGGGATCGCGCCCACCCGTCGTTGCAGATGCTCGATGTGTCACCCGACACGTCTGCGCTTTGCGCCTCGATTGGGCGCGATCCCGGGGGCAACGTGGGCACGCTGGGTTCTCTCACACCTTCTTGCGCTCAGTGCAGCGCGGGGATCACCGCCGGCGTCGCGAACTCGCGGCCGATCACGGTGCGGGCATACAGGTAGTTGTGGCGGGCGCGTTCGCTGAGGGCGTCCATGTCGACATGCCCGGCCTGGTCGCACGGGAACACGAGGGCACGGCCTTCGTTGAACAGCGACTGGAAGCGCAGCTGGTACTGGGCCTCGATCGCCGAGGGACTCAAGGGCGCGGGAGCGGTGTTCATCTCGCTGGCTCCTTCACGGGTGGTTCAGCTGATCCAAGCGTAGACAGCGACCCGTCGCGCTGCCATGGATCCGCGCCGAGGATGTCTGTCCGTCAGCGTCGGTTCATCGTGTAGGAAATACGCCGACACCACATCCTGCGGATGCAGGTCGCCGGGCCCCCCAGGAGGGTGAGGTGGCCTAGGGAGGCAGGCTCAGACGACGGTGAGCGCCTTGCCCACCGCGGCCGGCTCGTCGATCAGGCGCACCATCAGCTCGGCGACGTCCTCGCGCGAGGTGCTGCGCAGGCCCCAGGGCAGGTCTTCGCCGAAGGCCACGTGGCCGCAGGCCGGCTCGTGGCTCAGGCGGCCCGGGCGCAGCACCGTCCAGCGCAGCCCGCTGTGGCGCACCAGGCGCTCCTGGCGCTCCTTGTCGGCCATCACCTCGGGCAGGCACCAGCGCAGCCAGCGCCCGAGGCCGAGGCGGCCGGTGCGCGCCGAGTTGCCGACCCCGGCGGCCCCCAGCACCAGCAGGCGCTCGACGCCGGCCACAGCCATCGCCTCGAGCAGCGCCCGCGTGGCCCGCGCGGCGGCCGGATGGGCGTGGGCCAGCGCGTCGGGCGACGGCAGCGGCGCCGGCTTGTGGCCGACCAGGCACAGCACCGCATCGTGGCCGTCGAGCACGCCCCACAGGCTGTCGGGCCAGCGCGGGTCGGCGCGCACCAGGCGCAGCCCTTCGTGCTCGAGCGGCAGGTGGGCAGGGTCGGCCACGCAGGCGGTCACCCGGTGGCCGGCCTCGAGCGCATGGCGCACGGCCAGCTGGCCGGTGGCGCCGTCGGCGCCGAAGACGGCGACACGGGCCCGGCCGTCGGGCTCGCGCGGGTCGCTCCGCCCGAAGCGGTAGGTCATGGTGGCCATCGCGTCGCACTCTGCCGGCGGCGGCGCGGACGGCGAATCCCTAGGGCGACATCAAGGTGCCGCGGCCAGCTGCGGCGCAGCCGGCTCGTCGTCGATCTCCTCGCCGAGGAAGCCGCCGCTCTGGTGCGCCCACAGGCGCGCATAGATGCCGCCGCGCGCGAGCAGGCTGCGGTGGTCGCCCTCCTCGACGATGCGGCCCTTGTCCATCACGATCAGCCGGTCCATCGCCGCGATGGTGGACAGGCGGTGCGCGATCGCCACCACCGTCTTGCCCTCCATCAGCCGGTACAGGCTCGCCTGGATCGCCGCCTCGACCTCGCTGTCGAGCGCGCTGGTGGCCTCGTCGAGCAGCAGGATGGGCGCGTCCTTGAGCATCACGCGGGCGATCGCGACGCGCTGGCGCTGTCCGCCGGAGAGCTTGACCCCGCGTTCGCCGACATGCGCGTCGTAGCCGGTGCGGCCTTTCGGGTCGGCCAGGCCGAGGATGAACTCGTGCGCCTCGGCGCGCCGGGCCGCAGCGACCATCTGCGTCTCGTCCGCGTCCGGCCGGCCATAGAGGATGTTGTCGCGCACCGAGCGGTGCAGCAGCGAGGTGTCCTGCGTGACCATGCCGATCTGCGCCCGCAGGCTGTCCTGCGTGACGCCGGCGATGTCCTGCCCGTCGATCAGGATGCGGCCGCCCTCCAGGTCGTACAGGCGCAGCAGCAGGCTGACCAGGGTGGTCTTGCCGGCGCCGGAGCGGCCGACCACACCGATCTTCTCGCCCGGGCGGATGTGCAGCGAGAAGCCGCTCACGGCCCGCGGCGCGCCGGGGTCGCGCCGGCCGTAGGCGAAGTCGACGTCCTCGAAGCGGATCTCGCCGCGCTGCACCTGCAGTGCCGGCGCGTCGGGCCGGTCGAGCACGGTGCGCTGTCGCGACAGCGTGTTGATGCCGTCGTGCACCGTGCCGATGTTCTCGAACAGCGAGGCCATCTCCCACATGATCCAGTGCGAGATGCCGTTCAGGCGCAACGCCATCGCGCCGGCCGCGGCGAGCGCGCCGACGCTGACCTGGCCGCGTGTCCACAGCCACAGCGCCATGCCGGTGGTGGCACCGATCAGCGCAACCGAGAGCAGGTGGTTGACGATCTCGAAGCCGCTGACCAGGCGCATCTGGCCGTGCACCGTGACCATGAACTCGCGCATCGAGTCGCGCGCGTAGGCAGCCTCGCGCCGCGAATGCGAGAACAGCTTGACGGTGGCGATGTTGGTGTAGGCGTCGGTCACCCGGCCGGTCATCAGCGAGCGCGCGTCCGCCTGGGCCTGGCCGACGCGCGCCAGGCGCGGCACGAAGTACCAGGTGGCCAGGCCGTAGAGCAGCACCCAGGCCGCGAACGGCAGCAGCAGCCAAGCGTCGAAGCTGCCCACCACCGTGGCCATCGTGACGAAGTAGATGAGCACGAAGACCAGGATGTCGCCGACCAGGAACACCGTGTCGCGCACTGCCAGCGCGGTCTGCATCAGCTTGGCAGCGATGCGGCCGGCGAACTCGTCCTGGTAGAAGCCCATGCTCTGGGCCAGCATCAGCCGATGGAAGTCCCAGCGCAGCCGCATCGGGAAGTTGCCGGCCAGGCTCTGGTGCTTGAGCAGGGTCTGCAGCGCGACGACCGCGATGCTCGCCAGCAGCACGCCGGCCAGCAGCAGCATCGTGCTGCCGCGCTCCGCCCACAGGCGCGCCGGCGGCACCTCGGCCAGCCAGTCGACGACGCGACCGAGCATCGCGAACAGGATCGCCTCGAACACGCCGATCACCGCCGTGGCGACGGTCATGCCGGCGATGTAGGGGCGCATGCCGCGCGTGCAGTGCCAGACGAAGGGCAGCAGCCGCGGCGGCGGCGTCTCGGGCGCGGCCTCGGGATACGGGTCGACGAACTTCTCGAAGGCGCGCAGCACGGCGCGAAGGTTAGCGCATCCGTGCCGCGGTGCCGGGTGTCAGGGCTTGGCCGCCACCTCGATGCTGCCCTTCATGGTCGGGTGCAGACCGCAGATGTAGGCGATGTTGCCGGCGGCGTCGAACTGCAGCGAGGCGCTCTGCCCCTTGAGCATCAGCTCGCTGCGCTGGCTGCTGCCGACCACCGAGATCTGGTGCGGCGTGTCGTCCGCATTGACCCAGGTGACCTTCTGCCCGGCCGTGATCTTCAGCGTGCCGGGGCCGAACGCGAAGCCGCTGACCGCGACCTCGTTCGCGCCGCCCGCGGGCGCGGCCTGGGCCTGGCTCGGGAAGCGGCCGGCGAGTTTGGCGAGGTTGGTCAGGTAGTCGTCCTTCGCGAACGGCAGGTGGCACTGGTAGCAGGCGGTCAGGTTGGCCTTGTCGTTGACCTGGCCGTCGGGCGTGAAGGACTGGTAGATCCAGTCGCCATTGCGCAGCGACTCCGGGATGTCGGCGCCCAGGCCCTCGCCCTTCAGCATCGAGTTGACCGCGACCAGCTTGTCCTTGACGAAGCGGCCGTTGGCGTCCTTGACCGGCTTGCCCTCGGCATCGAGCTTCGCCGCGTAGGCGGCCAGCGTGATCACCGTGCCGTGCGGGATGGGCTTGCCGGCGCGGGCGGCCTGCACCGCCTCGGGGCTGGTGTAGAACTCGCGGTACTGCTTGGTGTCGGGCCGGTCCACGGTGGCGTAGAGCACCCCCTGGTTCCAGCCCTCGGGGAACTTCAGCTTGTTCGGCCCGGGCGCCACCGTCGCCTGCGCAAACACCACCGCCGCGGCACCGAGCCCTGCCAGGGCCGCCGCCCGGGCGGCCATCCTGCCTGCCTGGATCGTCATCGTCGTCTCCTGCCTACGAGTGCGGGCCGCCCTCGGCCCTGCAGCATACGGCTACGCCGCAACGCGCATTCCGGATGCAACCCCTTGCCGGCGCGCGGCGGGGCGCGGATGATCGCGCCCTCGTCCACCCCCGGAGAGCCCGCGATGACGCTGAAGTCCTTCATCTACCCCACCATCGGCTCGAACAAGGCGAAGAACCTGTCCGAGATTGGCAACATCGTGTCCGACCTCAACACGGCGCTGGAGAAGTACCTGCGCGGCGAGGGCGTGAAGGACCCGCAGGGCATCCGCCTGCCGGGCATGAACGAGGCTGCCGAGGCGGTGAAGGCCTTCAAGGCCGAGCTCAAGGGCAGCAAGGACGACCTGGCGGTGCGTGCCGGCCTGAACGAGAAGGGCCACCTGGCGCTGGCGCTGTCCGGCATCGTGCCGCGCAAGGGCAAGCCGGTGAAGATCGACGACGAGATCGTGATCCGCAAGGATTTTTCGACGCTGGTCGACGAGATGAAGAACGAGGCCAACGCGGTGGTGAACCTGCAGAAGGGCGACGCCACCATCGACCGCGCCGCCGACAGGCAGGGCCAGAAGTTCGGCAGTGCGCCGGTCACGCCCGACAAGGCCGACTTCGGCGGCCTCACGACCGGCCACGTGATCCTGGCGGCCCATGGCAGCCGGGTCGAGGTCAGCGGCACCATCATCGGCACCAAGCTGGGCAAGCGCACGCCGGCCCAGATCGTCGAGTTGCTGACCGAGAACAGCGACAAGAAGAAGAACCTGAGCAAGGACTTCAGCGGCACGGTCTGGCTCAGCGGCTGCTTCACCGCCGCCGGCGGCATCGCCCCGCCGGACGAGAACTACGACTACGAGTCCTACGCCCGCTCGGTGTGGGAGTTGCTCAAGAAGAAGGGCTACGCCAAGGCCAGCGTCAAGGGCCAGCCGGGCGTGGCGCGCACCGACGCGGCAGGCGACAAGTCGTCCGTGACGCCCACCGGCCAGAAGGACTACGACAAGCTCAAGAAGGAGCTGGCCAAGCTGACCACCGACATCGATGCGGCCGCCAAGGCGCTCGACCTGCTGGACAAGGCCCACAAGGCCAAGGGCACCAAGCTCGCGGACGACCCGAAGGTGGCCGCGCTGTCGAAGAAGATCGCCGACATGATGGGCGAGGCCAACCGCATCGAGGCGGAGAAGGAGTCACATGTGCTGAAGGGCCTGGTCGCGACCTACGGCTTGAAGGTGCGCTGACGCCCCTTGGCGGCCGGGCGCGCGGCGAGGCCGGGGCGCGGCGGCAGGCCGGTGTGCTGGGTCAGCACCCGGCCCTGGGTGACCGGCGAGCTGCGTTCGCCCGGCGCGGTGGAGTTCTTGCGCCGCGCGCTCTGGTAGCCGGTGGCCGTCGACGGCTGGAAGGTCGGCACCAGGTGCTGCTTGCCGTTGCCGATCAGGTCGGCACGGCCCAGGTCCTTGAGCGCCTCGCGCAGCAGCGGCCAGTTGGCCGGGTCGTGCCAGCGCAGGAAGGCCTTGTGCAGACGGCGGCGCTTCTCGCCGCGCACGATGTCCACCTTCTCGGCGCGCGTGGCATCGCGGCTGATGCCCTTCAGCGGGTTCAGGCCCGAGTGGTACATCGCGGTGGCCGTGGCCATGGGGCTCGGGTAGAAGGTCTGCACCTGGTCGGCGCGGAAGCCGTTGCGCTTGAGCCAGAGCGCGAGGTTCATCATGTCCGCGTCGCTGGTGCCCGGGTGCGCGGCGATGAAGTAGGGGATCAGGTACTGCTTCTTGCCCGCCTCGGCGCTGTACTTCTCGAACAGCTGCTTGAAGCGGTCGTAGCTGCCGATGCCCGGCTTCATCATCTTCGACAGCGGCCCGGTTTCGGTGTGCTCCGGCGCGATCTTCAGGTAGCCGCCGACATGGTGCGTGACGAGCTCCTTCACGTACTCGGGCGACTTCACCGCCAGGTCGTAGCGCAGGCCCGAGCCGATCAGGATCTTCTTCACGCCGCGCAGCGCGCGGGCGCGCCGGTACATCTCGATCAGCGGACCGTGGTCAGTGTTCAGGTTCGGGCAGATGCCAGGGTAGACGCAGCTCGGCTTGCGGCAGGCGGCCTCGATCTCCGGGCTCTTGCAGCCGATGCGGTACATGTTGGCGGTCGGCCCGCCGAGATCGCTGATCACGCCGGTGAAGCCCTTCACCTTGTCGCGGATCTCCTCGATCTCGCGGATCACCGAATCCTCGCTGCGGCTCTGGATGATGCGGCCCTCGTGCTCGGTGATCGAGCAGAAGGTGCAGCCGCCGAAGCAGCCGCGCATGATGTTCACGCTGAAGCGGATCATCTCCCACGCGGGGATCTTGGTCGGGCCGTCGTGGCCGCCGGTCTCGTCGGCGTAGGCCGGGTGCGGGCTGCGCGCGTACGGCAGGTCGAACACATGGTCCATCTCGGCCGTCGTCAGCGGGATCGGCGGCGGGTTGATCCAGACGTCCCGCGCGGTCTTGTCGTCCCCGTGGCGCTGCACCAGCGCGCGCGCGTTGCCGGGGTTGGTCTCGAGGTGCAGCACGCGGTTGGCGTGGGCGTAGAGCACCGGCTCGCTCTTGACCTGCTCGTAGCTCGGCAGGCGAATCACCGTGCGCTCACGCGGCGGCATGCTGATGCGCCCGGACGCCTTCGGCACGAAGGTGATCGGCTGGGCGCCCTCCTCCTTCGCGCAGCTCGCGCCCTGTGAGGCGGCCTGCTCGCCGGTGGTCTGGTAGGGGTTGATGTGCGCGTCGATGCGGCCCGGGCGGTCGACCTCGGTCGAGTCGAGCTCGAACCAGCCCTCGGCCGTCGGGTCGCCGGTGCGGCGCAGGAAGGCGGTGCCGCGCACGTCGGTGAGGCGCTCGACCGGCTCGTGCGCGGCCAGCCGGTGCGCGATCTCGACGATCGCCCGCTCGGCGTTGCCGTACAGCAGCAGGTCGGCCTTGCTGTCCACGAGGATCGAGCGCCGCACCTTGTCCTGCCAGTAGTCGTAGTGCGCGATGCGGCGCAGGCTGGCCTCGATGCCGCCGAGCACGATCGGCACGTCGTTGAAGGCTTCCTTGCAGCGCTGCGCGTAGACCAGCGAGCTGCGGTCCGGCCGCCGGCCGCCGACGCCGCCGGGCGTGTAGGCGTCGTCGCTGCGGATCTTCCGGTCCGCGGTGTAGCGGTTGATCATCGAATCCATGTTCCCGGCGGTCACGCCGAAGAACAGGTTCGGCCGGCCGAGCGCCTTGTAGGGTTCGGCCGACTGCCAGTCGGGCTGCGCGATGATGCCGACACGGAAGCCCTGCGCCTCCAGCACGCGGCCGATCACCGCCATGCCGAAGCTCGGGTGGTCGACATAGGCGTCGCCGGTGACGACGATCACGTCGCAGCTGTCCCAGCCGAGCGTCTCCATCTCGGCGCGGCTCATCGGCAGGAAGGGCGCCGGGCCGAAGCGCCGGGCCCAGTACGGCTTGTAGCCGGTCAGGGGCCGGGCGGCGCGGGGCGGAGCGAGGGTGGCGGACATGGCGGCGGGCAGCGAATCCGCGATTCTCGCCGCTGGCCCGGCCCCGCGGGGGTGCGGGGCTATGGGGTGACGAGCCCGTCCATGCGCACGACCTCGAAATCGCTGCCGCGAACCTGGCGCAGTTCGCTGACCAGGGCGTCGTTGTCCCAGCGGTCGTCCGGCGCGCCGCTGACGTACCAGTTGCTGCCGTTGTCCGCCACGATCATGCCGTAGGTCTTCATCGCGGTCAGCAGCGCCCGGGTCTCGGCACTGAAGGTCGACGGGATCACGAAGCTCGCCTTGAGCCGCACCCGCATGCCCATCGGCGGCAGGTTGGCCGAGGTGTCGGACGACGCCCAGTGCGTGGCCGGCGGCACGTAGGCGCGGCGCGAGCGCGCCACCGTGAAGCGCAGCGCGTGGCGGATGCCGCCGGGCCCGAGGGCCGCCTCCTCGTAGCGTGCCAGGCCGGGGAAGATCGGCAAGCCGGCCGCGTCGGCACTGGTCCAGCCCGGCTGGCCGCCGGGCCGCACGTCGTTGCTGTCGAGGTGGAACACGGCGCCGCAGTCGGCGTTCCAGGCTCCACCTGCCTGCGGGAAGGCGCGGTAGAGCTCGTACAGCCGGTGGTTGTCGCGGTCGATCACCAGCACATGGCGGTCGCCGGTGGCATTCGGGCCACCTTCGATCGGCGCGTTGCCGGGCACCGGGTAGGGGCCGGGGTCGCTTTCGTCGCCATAGGCCGTCCAGTTCATCAGCACGCGCGCCTGGCTGCCAGCGACGACGACATAGGGAATGCCGATCGGTGCCCCGTTGTACAGCCCGGCGCCGAAGTCCGGGTGCAGGCTGGTGGCCAGGCCGATGCTCGCGATCAGCGCGTCGGAGGCCGGATCGACCGGCGCGGCGCTGATGTCGGTGTTCCAGGGGTTGTCGGCCGGGAAGGCGATCGCGCCATTGAGGGCCGCGCCGATGCCGAGACTCGCCCCCGAGAAATCGGCGTAGCCGGAGGGGCCCGGCGGCGGCGGCGGGGGCGGGGGCGGCGGTGACGGACTGCCGGGCGGCGGCGCGGCCGCATTGCCATCGGCGCCACCGCCTCCGCAGGCGGCCAGGAACAGTGCGGACAACGAGGCCAGCGCCGTGCGGCGGTCGGGACGGGTCACGGGAAAGGCTCCGGCTCGAGGGTTGAACCGGGGCATTCTCCGGGCCGGCCGGGCACGCCGGGCGTGAGATCGTGCCTGCCGCGCGAGGAACTTACCCGCCGTCACCAACGGCGGGCGGCGGCTCAGCTGGCCGACAGTTCCTTGATGATGACCGAGCCGTTTTCCTGGGTGTGGACCATGCCGCGCTCTTCCAGGTCCTTCATGACCCGGCTGACCATCTCGCGCGAGGCGCCGACGATCTTGGCCAGGTCCTGGCGCGAGACCTTGTTGCGGATGATCTTCTTGTCGCCGTCGATCTCGGCCATGTCGAGCAGCGCGCGGGCGACGCGGCCGTAGACATCGAGCAGCGCGAGCGACTCGATCTGCCGGTCGGCGCTGCGCAGGCGCTGCACCAGGCCGCGCATGATGGCGTAGGACAGGCTGGAGTTCTCCGGCAGGCAGCGTGCGAACTCGGCACGGCCGAGGATCAGCATGTCGGTCTGCACCTCGGCGCGCACGGTGGCCGAGTGCGGCTCGTTGTCGATCAGGCTCATCTCGCCGACGTAGTCGCCCGGCTGCAGCACGGCCAGGATGACCTCGCGGCCGCGCGAATCGGAGGTCAGCACGCGTGCCCGGCCGGTCAGCAGGATGAACAGCGCGTTGGACTTCTTGTTGTGCTCGACGATGATCTCGCCGCGGCGGAAGCGCCGCTTGACCACGCTGTCGGCGATGCTCTGCGCCTGATCGTTCGTGAGCATCGAGAACAGCGGCACGCGCCGGATCAGGTCCAGGTTCGAAAGCATCGCCATACGGTCACCCCTATTGAATGTTGTCGCGCCCACCCGCCGCACCGCCTGGGCGCCGCCGGGTTGCGGCGCGCGGGGCGTGAGAATTCGCACGGCTGTCTGGCAGGACGCTATTGTCACCATTACGCGCATTGATGCCAGCGCCGGACGGCCCCATGTCAGACTTGCGGCCTAGGCTGTCGCGAGATTGCCTACAGTTGCGCATCTATTTGACGCCCTTCCCAGGTTTTCCCCCATGAGCACCGCCCCCCTGCACGCCCGGGTCCTGATCCTCGGCTCCGGCCCGGCCGGCTATACCGCCGCCGTTTACGCCGCCCGCGCCAACCTCAAGCCGGTGCTGATCACCGGCATCGCCCAGGGCGGCCAGCTGATGACCACCACCGACGTGGACAACTGGCCCGCCGACGTCGACGGGGTGATGGGCCCCGACCTGATGACGCGCTTCCAGAAGCACGCCGAACGCTTCAACACCCAGATCGTGTTCGACCACATCAACGAGGTCGACTTCAGCCGCCGCCCGTTCACGCTCAAGGGCGATTCGGGCAGCTACACCTGCGACGCGCTGATCATCGCCACCGGGGCGAGCGCCAAGTACCTCGGGCTGCCCTCCGAGCAGGCGTACATGGGGCGCGGCGTCAGCGGCTGCGCCACCTGCGACGGCTTCTTCTACCGCAACCAGGAGGTCTGCGTGGTCGGCGGCGGCAACACCGCCGTCGAGGAGGCGCTGTACCTGTCGAACATCGCCAGCAAGGTGCACCTGATCCACCGGCGCGACAAGTTCCGCGCCGAGCCCATCCTGGTCGACAAGCTGATGGAGCGGGTGACGGCCGGCAAGATGCAGTTGCACCTGTGGCAGACACTGGACGAGGTGCTCGGCGATGCCCGCGGCGTGTCCGGCGTGCGGCTGAAGGGGACGCAAGACGCCAGCAGCCGGGAGCTGAAGGTCAGCGGCTGCTTCATCGCCATCGGCCACCAGCCGAACACCGACATCTTCAAGGGCCAGCTCGAGATGCGCGACGGCTACATCGTCACCAAGTCCGGCCTCAACGGCATGGCCACGATGACCAGCGTGCCGGGCATCTTCGCCGCAGGCGACGTGCAGGACCACGTCTACCGCCAGGCGATCACCAGCGCCGGCACCGGCTGTATGGCGGCGCTGGACGCCCAGCGCTTCCTGGAGCAGTGAGCCTGCGAGTTTTCTGGCTATAATCGCGGTCTTTGCCGAAAACACCGGAGTGCTTCATGGCACGCGTCTGTCAAGTCACGGGCAAGCGCCCGATGGTGGGGAACAACGTCTCCCACGCCAACAACAAGACCAAGCGCCGTTTCCTGCCCAACCTGCAGTACCGCCGCTTCTGGCTCGAGACCGAGAACCGCTGGGTGCGTCTGCGCGTCAGCAACGCCGCGCTGCGCCTGATCGACAAGGTCGGCATCGAGCAGGTGGTTGCCGACCTGCGCGCCAAGGGCGAGCTCTGATCCACTAGGAGATTCACATGGCCAAAGGTGGACGCGAGAAGATCAAGCTGGAGTCGACGGCCGGCACCGGTCACTTCTACACGACCGACAAGAACAAGAAGACCACGCCCGAGAAGATCGAAATCATGAAGTTCGATCCGAAGGCGCGCAAGCACGTCAAGTACAAGGAGACGAAGCTGAAGTAATCGGCTTCGACTTCTGACACAGCAAGGGCCGCTCACGCGGCCCTTTGCGTTTGCCCCAACGAGAAGGGGGCCGCATCGGCGGCCCCTTCATCGATTCGCTGCGAAGGCGTTACGCGTGGGCGGCGCGCAGCTTCAGCGAGAACTCCTGCAGCGCGGCGATGCCACTCTCCTCGGCCTTCTTGCACCAGGCCTGAAGGTCGGCCACCAGCTGCTCGGCAGACACATTGGTGCGCGTCCAGAGCTGGCGAAGCTCCTCGCGCATCGCCACCAGCTTGGCCAGCGCGGGCGTGCCGGCGGCGGTGCGGGCGACCAGCGCCTTCACGTCTTGCGGGATCTTGTCCTCGTCGCGGTGCAGCCAGCGCTTGGCCAGGCGCATCTCCTTCCAGCGCGCCGTGTTCTCCGCGCCCTGCGCCTTCAGCCGATCCAGCTCTGCGCCGCAGGCCGCACGCAACTCGTTTGCATACTTGGCCATCACCTCGTAGCGGTTGGCGATGATTGCCTCCAGCGTCTTGCCGTCGGCGACCGGCTTCACCGCGCCGAGCTTGAGCGCCGGCGGCGTCTTGCGCACCTTGGCCCAGCCGATCATCTCCATCGCGCGGATGTAGCCCCACCCGATGTCGAACTCGTAGGGCTTGACCGACAACTTGGCCGAGGTCGGGTAGGTGTGGTGGTTGTTGTGCAGTTCCTCGCCGCCGATGATCACGCCCCAGGGCGAGATGTTGGTCGACGCGTCCTGCGCCTCGAAGTTGCGGTAGCCCCACCAGTGGCCGAGGCCGTTGATGATGCCGGCCGCCGTGATTGGGATCCACAGCATCTGAACCGCCCATACCGCGGCGCCGATGGCACCGAACAGCATCAGGTCGACGATCAGCGTGATGCCCACGCCCTGCCAGCTGTAGCGGCTGTACAGGTTGCGCTCGAGCCAGTCGTCCGGCGTGCCGTGGCCGTACTTGGACAGCGTCTCCTGGTTCTTGGCTTCGCCGCGATAGAGCTCGCTACCCTGCAACAGCACCGTCTTGATGCCCTTGGTGACCGGGCTGTGCGGATCGTCGACCGTCTCGCACTTCGCATGGTGCTTGCGGTGGATGGCCACCCATTCCTTGGTCACCATGCCCGTGGTCAACCACAGCCACAGGCGGAAGAAGTGCGACGGCACCGGCCCCAGGTCGAGTGCGCGATGCGCCTGCGAGCGGTGCAGGAAGATGGTGACGGCGGCGATCGTGATGTGCGTCGTCACCAGCGTGAAGAGCACGACCTGCCACCAGGTGGTCTGGACCAGGCCGTTGGCCAGCCAGTCGACCAGCCCGTCCCAAACCAATACAAAGTTATCCATTCAGCTACCTCAGTGCCGCCAAGAACAGCGGCGCTGGCATTGTACGGGACGACCGGGTTCCCGCGGCTGCGGAAACTACGCCCCCGCGCAGGGCCGTTTCAGCGAACTTGGCGCCTGTTTGCGGCAGATCAACGCCTGTTCCAGACAGCAGCAAAGAAACCATCGGTCTGGTGGCGGTGTGGCCACAGGCGCAGATGGTTTTCGTGCACCAGTTCGTCGGCGCGGGCCACGTGGGCGGCCGCCAACGCGTCGGCAGCCGGCACGCGGACGAAGTCGGCACCGACAGAGGCCTCGAAGGCCGCCGCCACCGCCTCGTTCTCGGCGTCGAGCAGGCTGCAGGTGGCGTACACCAGGCGTCCACCGGACTTCACGAGGCGGGCTGCATTGGCCAGGATCGCGGCCTGTTTGGCCGCCAGCTCGTCGATCGCGGCGGGGCTCTGGCGCCACTTCAGGTCCGGATTGCGCCGCAGCGTGCCGAGACCGGAACAGGGCGCGTCGACCAGCACCCGGTCGATCTTGCCGGCCAGCCGTTTGACGCGGTCGTCTCGCTCGTGGGCGATCTGCACCGGGTAGACATTGGACAGCCCGCTGCGCGCCAGGCGCGGCTTGAGCGCGGCCAGGCGATGACCGGAGGTGTCGAACGCGTACAGCCGCCCGGTGTTGCGCATCAGGGCGCCGAGCGCCAGCGTCTTGCCGCCCGCGCCGGCGCAGAAATCGACCACCATCTCGCCGCGCTTGGGGTCGGTCAGCAGCGCCAGCAGCTGGCTGCCCTCGTCCTGCACCTCGACCGCACCGCTGGTGAACACCTCGAGCTTGTGCAGCGCCGGCTTGCCCTGCACCCGCAGCCCGATCGGCGAGAACGGCGTCGGCTCGGCGGCGATGCCGGCCTCGCGCAGCGCCTGCTGCGCCTCCTCCCTCTTGGCCTTGAGCGTGTTGACGCGCAGGTCCAGCGGCGCCGGCCGGCTCATGGCCTCGACGAACGGCCAGAAGTCGTCGCCCAGCGCCGACTGCAGGCGCTCGGCCAGCCAGTCCGGCAGGTTGTGGCGCAGCTTTTCCGGCAAGGCAGCGCGGTCCACCGCGCCGACCTGCTGCAGCCACTGCTGCTCGGCCTCGTTCATGGCTGCGCGCAGGAAACCCTCGTTGCCCTGCCAGCCCAGGATCGCCAGGCGCCGCTCCATCTCGCCGCGGCCGGACTGCGCGAGGTGCTGGAACAGCGCGCGCTGGCGCAGCACCGCGTAGGTGGTCTCGGCCAGGGTGGCGCGTTCGCGCCCGCCCAGGCCCTTGTGCTCTCGGAAGAAGGCCGACACGACGGCGTCGGCCGGCTGCTGGAACTGCAGCACGCGGTGCAGCAGTTCGGTGGCGAGTTCGAGCAGGGCGTTGGGGTGCATCAGGTCAGCAGTTGCGGCTCGCCGCGGCGCTGGCGCACCTGCCGGCCGTCGACCTCGAGCAGGTCGTCGACCAGCCAGCGCAGCGCGCGCGGGTAGAGCTGGTGCTCGCGCGCCAGCACGCGGGCGGAGAGCGTCTCCGGCGTGTCGCCCGGCAGCACCGGCACCACCGCCTGGGCGATGATCGGACCGTGGTCGACCTCGTTGACGACGAAGTGCACCGTGGCGCCAGCCACCTTGCAGCCGGCCTCGATCGCGCGCCGGTGGGTGTCCAGCCCGGTGAAGGCCGGCAGCAGCGACGGATGCACGTTGACCATGCGGCCGCGGTAGTGCTCGACGAAACCGGGCGTCAGGATGCGCATGAAGCCGGCCAGTGCCAGCACGTCGGGTGCGTGCGCATCGATCGCACGCATCAGTTCCGCGTCGAACGATTCGCGCGAGGCGAAGCGGGTGTGCTCGACCACCGCCGTCGCGATGCCGCGTTCGCGTGCGAACGCGAGCCCGGCGGCATCCGGCCGGTTGCTGACCACCGCGGCGACGCGCGCGTTCCAGCGCTCGGCCGCGCAGGCCTGCACGATGGCCTCCATGTTGGAGCCCCGGCCGGAGATCAGCACGACGATGTTCTTCATGCCTGCTGCACGAGCAGCGCCAGCGCCTCGGCCAGTTCGGCCTCGCCGACCCCCTGCCCGCGCTGCGCAGGCAACCCGGCCAGCGCGGCGGCGCCCTCGCGCTTGAGCCGCGCCACCCACTGGCCCGCGTCGCGGCCCTGGTCGAAGCCCTCGCTCTGCAGCAGCAGCCGGCCGTCGGCGCCGACCAGCTTGAAGTAGAAGCGCCCGTCGCCTTCGCGGTACTGCTTGAACACCGGCGCGGCACTGCGCACCTTCTCGGTGGCGGCCGGCTCGGCGGCCTGCGCCGCGCCCATGCGGCGCAGGCCGACCGCCTCGCGCAGCTGCGCGAGGAACGGGCCGGCAATCGCACGTGCCTTGCGGGCACCCTCCAGCAGCGTTTCCTCGATGCGCGCCGGGTGAGCCATCAGGTCGGTGTAGCGCTCGCGCATCGGCGCCAGCGTGCGCTCGATGCGCTCGCCCACGCGCTGCTTGGCCTCGCCCCAGCCGAGGCCGGCCTGCAGGTCGGCGCGGAAGGCGGCGCGCTCGTCGGCGTCGGCGAAGGCCTCGTACAGCGTCACCAGGTGGGCGCTGTCGGGATCCTTCGGCTCGCCGGGCAGCTTCGAGTCGGTGACCACCCGCGCCAGCGCCGCCTGCAGCCCCTTGGCGCCGCCCTCGAACAGCGGGATCGTGTTGTCGTAGCTCTTCGACATCTTGCGCCCGTCCAGGCCGGGCAGCGTGGCCACCTGCTCGTCCACCACCGCCTCGGGCAGCACGAAGTGCTCGCGGCCCTGGCCGAACAGGTGGTTGAAGCGCTGCGCGATGTCGCGCGCCATCTCGATGTGCTGCACCTGGTCGCGCCCGACCGGCACCTCGTGCGCGTTGAACATCAGGATGTCCGCGGCCATCAGGATCGGGTAGCTGAACAGGCCCATCGTGACGCCGGCGTCGATGTCCTCGCCGGCCGCCTCGTTGACGTCGGTGGCCGCCTTGTAGGCGTGGGCGCGGTTCATCAGGCCCTTGGGCGTCACGCAGGTCAGCAGCCAGGTCAGCTCGGGCACCTCGGGGATGTCGCTCTGGCGGTAGAAGGTGACGCGCTCGGGATCGAGCCCGCAGGCCAGCCAGGTGGCCGCGATCTCGAGCCGCGAGCGCTCGATGCGGCGCGGCTCGTCGCACTTGATCAGCGCGTGGTAGTCGGCCAGGAAGAAGAAGCTCTCGACGCCCGCCAGCCGGCTGGCGGCGACGGCCGGCCGGATGGCGCCGACGTAGTTGCCCAGGTGCGGGGTGCCGGTGGTGGTGATGCCGGTGAGGACACGCTTGGTCATGGCGAGGAGACTGTCTGCAGGGCTGCGGCCCGTGGCCGCGAACCCGCTATTGTCTCCGCTGGCGGGCGCGCTCGGCGGGGGGCGCTCAGATCGCCGCGGTGACGACGATCTCGATCTTCCACTCCGGCCGCGCCAGGCGGGCCTGCACCGTGGCGCGCGGCGGCGCGTCGCCCGGGGGCACCCAGTCGTCCCAGACCTCGTTCATGCCGTCGTAGTCGGCCAGGTCGGCGAGGAAGATCTGCGCCATCAGGATGCGCGCGCGGTCGGTGCCGGCCTCGGCCAGCAGCTTGTCGACCATCGCGAGCACCTGCGCGGTCTGGCCGCGGATGTCCTGCGAGGCGTCGTCGGGTACCTGGCCGGCGAGGTAGACGGTACCGTTGTAGACCGCCATCTCCGACAGCCGGTCGCCGACATGGAAGCGGTGCAGTCCCTGCATCAGGTTCATCACTTGCTCCGGTGGCCGTGGTGCTTGTGGCCGTGGCCATGGTGGGCATGCGACGCCGGCGCGGCCGGCGCGGCCTTCTGGCCCAGCCTGCTCTCGGTGCCGGCGAGCAGCTTCTGGATGTTCGCGGCGTGCCGCCACACCAGCAGCAGGCCCATCAGCGCCACCGCCAGCGCCGTCGGCCCGCCGCCCCAGATGAGCAGCTGGTAGAACGGCGCAAACACCGCCGAGACGATGGCCGCGAGTGACGAATAGCGGAAGAACACCGCGATGATCAGCCAGGTGAGCAGCGTCGCCGCGCCCAGCCAGGGGTTCAGCCCGAGCAGCACACCCGCCGCGGTGGCCACGCCCTTGCCGCCCTTGAACTGGAAGAACACCGGCCAGAGGTGACCGATGAAGGCGGCCAGCCCGACCAGCGCCGCCGTGCCCTCCTGCAGCCCGTGGGCCGGGCCCCAGATCACGACGGCCAGCACCGGCAGGTAGCCCTTGAGCGCATCGAAGGCGAGCGTCAGGATCGCTGCCGCCTTGTTGCCCGAGCGCAGCACGTTGGTGGCGCCGGGGTTGCCCGAGCCGTAGCTGCGCGGGTCGGCCAGGCCCATCGCCCGGCTGATGATCACGGCAAAGGACAAGGAGCCGACCAGGTAGGCGGCGATCGCGGCGAGGACGGGAAGTGCGCTGGACATGCGGCCGGCCGGCGGGCGAGTGCAGTGGAGGCTGGCTATTCTGCACGCCGGCGCCCGCGCCGCACCCGGGTTGCCCCGGCCCCGGCCTCAGGCGCGCCGCGGCAGGCTCAGCACGAAGCGGCTGCCGCCGCCTTCGCGCGCCTCGCAGCGCACGCTGCCGCTGTGGCGCTCGGCGATCTGCTTGACCAGGCTGAGGCCCAGGCCGACGCCACCGGCCTGCTCGGCATGGCCGGGCAGCCGGTAGAACGGCTCGAAGATGCGCTCGCGCAGCTCGGCGGGCACGCCGGCACCGCGGTCGCACACATGCACCTCGGCCGCCGCGGCGCCCTCGCGCAGTTCGACCGCCACCTCGCCGCCGCCGTAGCGGCGCGCGTTCTCGAGCAGGTTGCGCAGCGCACGGCGCAGCAGGCGCTCGTCGCCGCGCAAGGTGATCGCCGGGCCGTCGACCACAGCATCCACCCGAGCGCCCTCTTCGGCCGCCAGGCCCAGCAGGTCGACCTTCTCGTCGCGCTCGAGCGTCGCCGCCGCGTCGAGCCGGCTGGCCAGCAGCACCTCCTCGACCAGCGCGTCGAGTTCGGCCACGTTGGTGCGGATCTCCTCGCGCAGGCGCTCGCGCTGCGCCGGCGACGCGTCGTCGAGCATCGACACGGCCATCTTCATGCGCGCCAGCGGCGAGCGCAGCTCGTGGCTGGCATTGGCCAGCAGCGACTTGTGCGAGCGCACCAGCGCCTCGATGCGCCCGGCGGCCTGGTTGAAGCTGGCGGCCAGCGCAGCCACCTCGTCGCGCCCGCTGACGGCCACGCGCTGGTTGAGCTGCCCCTCGCCGAAGCGCACCACGCCGCGCTGCAGCGCCTCGAGCCGGCGCGTCAGTCGGCGCACCACCGGGTAGGCACCCGCGGCCACCGCGAGGAACAGCACCGTCAGCAGCACCAGCAACCCGACGCCGCGCGGCCAGCCCGGCGGGGCGAAGGGCAGCAGCAGTTCCCCCGGCCCGGGCCCGGCCCCGGGGCCGGGCCCGGGTGCGTTGGTGGCCAGCAGGCCCGGCGCACCACCGCCCTCGCCCGGCGGGCCCGGCGGAGCCCCGCCCGGCAGGCGGCGCAGGGTCGGGCGCACGATCCACAGCGTGCGGCCGTCTTCCAGCCGCACCGAGACCAGCCGGCTGCGGCCCTCGGCCTGGCGCCGCACGAAGGACTCGGATTCGACGATGCGCACGCCGCTCTCGTCGTCCAGCGCCAGCGGCACGCGCAGGCGCTGCGACCAGTCGCGCAGCGCGATCGCCTGCGCCGACGGCTCGGCGTCCGCGCCCGGCAGCGAGCGCTGGATCAGGTCGGCCCAGGCCTGCATGCGCTCGCCCACCAGGCCCTCGAAGCGCACCCGCTCCTGGTCGATGTGGCGCTGCACCAGCCAGCCCGAGACGGCCGCGAACAGCAGCAGCACCGCCACCACCGTGACGTAGATGCGCAGGTAGAGCGATTTCATCGGCGTGCGCGGCCGCTCAGCGCGGATCAGTTCTCGTCGTCCGCATCCTGCTTCTTCGCGAACACGTAGCCCGCGCCGCGCACCGTCAGCACGCGGCGCGGTGACTTCGGGTCGTCCTCGATCACCGCACGGATGCGCGAGATGTGCACGTCGATCGAGCGGTCGAAGGCCTCCAGCGGATGGCCCTTGAGCGAATCCATGATCTGGTCGCGCGAGAGCACCCGGCCCGGGCTCTGCGCCAGCACGACCAGCAGGTCGAACTGGTGGCTGGTCAGGTCGCAGGGCTTGCCGTCCAGCCGCGCCATGCGCGCGCCGAGGTCGATCTCCAGCCGGCCGAAGCGCAGCAGCTCGTCGCCGGCCGGCTGCGGCTGGGCGCGCCGCAGCAGCGCCTTGACACGCGCCAGCAGCTCGCGCGGCTCGAAGGGTTTGCCGAGGTAGTCGTCGGCGCCGAGCTCGAGGCCGACGATGCGGTCCAGCGGCTCGCCGCGCGCCGTCAGCATCAGCAGCGGCAGGGCGCGCGTGCGCGGGCTGGCGCGCAGTTCGCGGCACAGGTCGAGGCCGTCGCCGTCGGGCAGCATCAGGTCCAGCACCAGCGCATCGAAGACCTCGGCCGCGAGGCGCTCGCGGCCGGCGGACAGCGAGCCGGCGGTGGTGACCTCGAA
Organism: Piscinibacter defluvii; assembly: GCF_004011805.1. GTDB lineage: Bacteria > Pseudomonadota > Gammaproteobacteria > Burkholderiales > Burkholderiaceae_C > Piscinibacter > Piscinibacter defluvii. Next base: position 108,825 of record NZ_RCHJ01000005.1, on the reverse strand, counting down.
GCCGGCCTGGCCGAGGTAGTCGCCCACCATCGCGGACAGGCGGGCGTCGTCGTCGATCAGCAGCAAGCGTGAACTCATGGCGGGCACGGCATGGGCGTCGGGGGCCGCCGCGCGGCGCACGGCGGCGGAACCCGGGCCCAAGGATAGCGGCAGCATCGCCACGCTCAGCGTGCCGGCTGCTCGCGCTCCATGCGCTGCTGGCGCTCGCGCATGATGTCGGCGCGCTGCTTCATGCGCTCGCCGAGCTTGGCGCGCTGTTCGGGCGTGAGCACCTGGCTGGCGTCGAGCATGGCCTGCAGCATGCGCTTGCTGGCCTGGTCGTGCTGCGCCAGCATCTGCTGGCGCACCGACTCGGCCGCCGCCGCGTCCACGTTCGGCGCGGCGAACACCTGCATCGCCTTCTCGCGCAAGGCCTGGCCGTTCTGGCGCTGGGCGCGCAGGTCGGCGGCGGCCGCCTGCATGATCTGCTTGATCTGGCTGCGCTGCGCGTCGGTGGCGTTCAGGCCGTCGAGCATGTGGTCGACGCCGCGGCCGGCCATCATGCCGTGGCCGCCGAACGGCCCGCCGTAGCCACCGCCCATCGGGCCGCCGTGCATGGGCCCCGCCCAGGCCGACAGCGCCACCGTCGCCGACACGGCCAGCGCCGCGCTCAGCAGCATCCACTTCAGGCCGTGCGCTCGGGAGGCGCGGGCGGCCGGGGTCGTCTTGATCTGATCCATCACGGGCTCCTGTCATCGGACCTCGTTGGTCCATGGCCGTGAATCGTGCGCCGCAGGGGTGAAGCGGGCTTGGCCCCCAGGTAAAGATGCGTGAATCGGTGCGGCCGGGCCGCCTCAACCGGCCTCGCGCACCGCGTCGTCGAAGCTGCAGCCGCAGCGCCTCAGTTCGACGCTGAGCCACTCGCAGCGGGTCTCGTTGTAGAGGTCCTGGCTGCCGGGGAGGTCGAGCTGGCCGCGCAGCACGTCGGCGAAGTCCGGGCCGTGGCCGCGCAACCAGCCCAGCACGCTGAACGCGCCGCTGTCCACGCCGACCACCGCGAGATGCCGGCGGCGGTTCAGCGCCAGCACCGTTCCCCTTGCCAGGGCCATGACCTGTCCCCCGAAGAAAAGCGGCGCAGCATAGGCGCGGACGACAAACGCCGTCTCCTGCGCTCTAGGGGGATATTGCACGGCCGGGACGGCTCGCGCTGGTGCACGCGCGGCGCGCGGGCCGAGAATCCCGCCACCGACCCCCAGGGAGCAGCACCCACATGGCCACACCGACGTCCATCGGCGCCTGGACCTTCTCGAGCACCACCGGCATCAACCAGATCGACAGCCTGATCGGCGGCACCCAGTGGGAGTCGCACCAGCTGAGCTTCAGCTTCCCGGGCACGGGCGCGAGCTGGTCGACCGACCCGAACACGGGCTACGGGCCGACCAACGGCGGCGGCGAGCCCTGGTCGACCAACTACTCGCCGCTGACCACCAGCGACAAGGTGGCGGTGCGCGCCACGCTGCAGGCCTGGGCCAACGTCGCCGACCTGACGTTCACCGAAGTCGCGGACAACGCCACGACAGTCGGCGACCTGCGCTTCGCCTACACCACCACCGCCGACACCGCCGGCGCCCAGGCCTGGGCCTACTTTCCGGGCCAGTCGTCGGTGGCCGGAGACGTGTGGATCAACGCCGACGGCAGCTCGGCCGCCGAGGAGTGGGACCCCGGCAGTTACAGCTACCTGACGGTACTGCACGAGATCGGCCACGCCCTCGGCCTGAAGCATTCCTTCGAGCCGATGGACGACAACCCGGCCGTGCTGCCCGACAACCTCGAGGGCCGCTCGTACACCGTGATGAGCTACTCGGCCGCACCCGGCAACCAGAACAGCTACTTCAGCTACGAGCCGACCACGCCGATGGTGCTGGACATCGCCGCCATCCAGTACCTCTACGGCGCCAACACCAGCCACCGCACCGGCAACGACAGCTACGTCTTCAGCGGCACCGGCACCTACCACCAGACGATCTGGGATGCCGGCGGCACGGACACCATCGTCTACCAGTCCGCCACCGGTGGCGTGATCGACCTGGCCGAAGGCGGCGCCTCGACGCTGGGCGTGCCGATCGAGGTGATCAACGGCAGCACCGGCACGCCGGTGGGCACGGTGGCCAACGTCTGGATCGCGTTCGATGCGGTGATCGAGAACGCCACCGGTGGCAGCGGCGCCGACCGCATCCTCGGCAACACGGCCGGCAACATGCTGCGCGGCGGCGCCGGCAACGACACGATCTACGGCCAGACCGGAAACGACACGCTCAACGGCGGCACCGAGCGCGACTACCTCGCCGGCGGCAGCGGCAACGACACCTACCTCGTCGACAGCGCACTCGACCGCGTCGTCGAGGCGGCCGGCCGGGGCACCGATTCGGTCAGCAGCAGCGTCACGCTGACGCTGGCCGCCGAGGTCGAGCGGCTGACGCTGACCGGCAGCAACGCGATCAACGGCAGCGGCAACGTGCTGGCCAACCTGCTGCGCGGCAACACGGCCGCGAACGCGCTCGCCGGCGGCGGCGGCAACGACTCGCTCGAGGGCGGGTCGGGCAACGACACGCTCAACGGCGGCAGCGGAACCGACCGCGTGACCGGCGGCGCCGGGGCCGACCTGTTCGTCCTCAACAGCAAGATCGGCAGCGACACGCTGGTCGACTTCATCTCCGGCACCGACGACGTTCGCATCAGCATGGCCGGCCTGCGCGTGGGCGACGGCGACACCGTCATCGACGGCGCGCGGACACGCACTGCGGCGGGCGGCTTCTCGACCAGTGCCGAGTTGGTGGTCTTCAGCGCCAACGCTGCCGGCCTGACGAGCAGTGCCGCCGCCGCCGCCATCGGCTCGGCGACCAGCGCCTACACCGTAGGCAGCACCGCGCTGTTCGCGATCGACAACGGCTCGAGCAGCGCGCTGTTCCTGTTCACCGCGTCCAACGCCGATGCGCTGGTGTCGGCCAGCGAGCTGACGTTGCTGGCCACCCTGAGCGGCACGGCCGCGACGACGACCGGCGACTACCTGTTCGGCACCTGATCAGTGCACCGTCAGCGGCGCAGCGGCCCGCACGGGAGCGCCGCGCGGTGCGGTGCCGGCCTCGTCCGCCGGCGGCGTCGAGACGGCACCCGCAGCCGGCCGGTCCAGCCCGAGCAGACGACTGACCAGCACGACCACGGCCGTGAACAGGCCGACCGCGCCGACCGCCGCGGCCAGCATCAGCGCCCCGAGCACCCACGGCGCCGTCAGCAGGCACAGCAGCGCGCCGGAAACGGCCGCGAGCACCGCGGCACGCAGGCGCGCGCGGGCCTCGAGCAGGCGCCCGAGGCTGCCCACGTAGCCGAGCATGAAGAGCAGCATCAGCAGCAGCTGCCAGTTTTCGAGGGCGGCCGACTGGTGTTGCAGGTCGAACCAGGGATTCATGTTCTGTGACCTCCGCTGGACACGAAGCTTGCGCCAAGCCGGCGGCTTGTGCCAAACGGTAACCGAAACATGCTTCGGCGCCGTGGTTGTTGTCACGCGACGATGTCGCTCTCGCGCTGCAGGCGCTGCATGAGGGCGCGCGCCGCGCGCACGCCCTGGTCCTCGTAGTTCACGTTCAGCAGCACCACCACGTCCAGCGCGTCATCGACGATGCGCTCGATGCGCTGCGCGAGGTCGTCGAGTTCGGCGGCGTCGTACTCGTAGTTGAAGCGCTCGGACGAGGCCGCCAGTCCCTTGGCATCCCAGGTCTCGGCGTTGCGGCCGTGCAGCCGCACCACCGCCAGGCGCGGGTGCGTCACCGCCCAGATGCCGTGCGCGAAGTTTCCCACGTCCTGCGGCTCGTCGACGATGGTGTGCGCGACGCCGAGTTCGCGCTGCCAGGCGAGCGTCTCGTCGGCGCGGCCCTCGCCGTACCACGTGGCGTTGCGGAACTCGACGGCAATCAGGTGGCCGGCCATGCGCTGCACGCAGTGCTCGACATGCGCGCGCCACTTCGCGCCGTTCGTGGCCCAGGGCGCGAACTGGAAGTGCACCGCGAGCAGCTTGCCGGCCTCGCGCAGGGGCGCGAGCGCACCGATGAAGCGGCGCCAGAGTTCCTCGCGCAGTTCCTCGGGCAGGTCGTCGTAGTACCAGTTCCTCTTGCGCGCCGGCAGCGGCGGCAGCGCGGCGGCGATGTCGGCCGGCAGCACCTCGGGGGGCGTCTGGTGCCCGGTCAGCAGGCGGAAGGCCTTGACGTTGAAGACGAAGTCGGAGGGCGTGCGCTCGGCCCACAGCACCGCGTTCGTGGCGCTGGGCATCGCGTAGAAGCTGCTGTCGACCTCGACGATCGGGAACTGGCTCGCGTAGTAGCGCAGCCGCGCCTCGGCGCTGCTGCAGCCGCGCGGGTAGAAGGCCTTGGACTTGATCAGCGACGGATCGCTCCAGCTGCACAGCCCGACGCGGATGTTGCGCCGCGGTCCGATCGGTGCGGGCGCGGGGTCGGGATCGAGCAGGTCGCCCTGGGTCATCGGGCGATATTGAACTGGCGGAGAAGGAGGGATTCGAACCCTCGATACGGTGAAACCGTATACCGGATTTCGAGTCCGGCGCATTCGACCACTCTGCCACCTCTCCGGGTTGGGACTTGATTCGGCGGGTCGCTGCCGAGCCGCGCATTCTAGCGCAGCAGCGCCACCCCGCCGAGGTAGGGCTGCAGCGCCGCCGGGACGGCGATCGAGCCGTCCGCCTGCTGGCCGTTCTCGAGGATCGCGACGAGCGTGCGCCCGACCGCCAGGCCCGAGCCGTTGAGGGTGTGCACCAGCTCGTTCTTCCCTTGCGCGTTCTTGAAGCGCGCCTGCATGCGGCGCGCCTGGAAGGCCTCGCAGTTCGAGCAGGAGCTGATCTCGCGGTAGGTGTTCTGGGCCGGCAGCCAGACCTCGAGGTCGTAGGTCTTGCTCGCGCCGAAGCCCATGTCGCCGCTGCACAGCGTCATCACGCGGTAGGGCAGCTCGAGCTTGCGCAGGATCGCCTCCGCATGCCCGACCATCTGCTCCAGCGCCTCGTAGGAGCGCTCCGGGTGCACGACCTGCACCATCTCGACCTTGTCGAACTGGTGCTGGCGGATCATGCCGCGCGTGTCGCGCCCGGCGCTGCCGGCCTCGCTGCGGAAGCACGGGCTGTGCGCCGTGAGCCGGATCGGCAGTTCGCTCTCGGCCAGCACCTGCTCGCGCACGGTGTTGGTCAGCGAGATCTCGCTGGTCGAGATCAGGTACTGCTCGCGCTGGCTGTCGTCGCCCCCCCGGCTCACCCAGAACATGTCCTCCTTGAACTTGGGCAGCTGGCCGGTGCCCTCGAGGATCTCGCGGTTGACGATGTAGGGCGTGTAGCACTCGGTGTAGCCATGCTCGCGCGTGTGCGTGTCCAGCATGAACTGGGCGAGCGCGCGGTGCAGCCGCGCCACCGGCCCGCGCAGGAAGGTGAAGCGCGCGCCGCTGAGCTTCGCGCCGGTGTCGAAGTCCAGGCCGAGCGGCGCGCCGAGGTCGACATGGTCGCACGGCGCGAAGTCGAAGGTGCGCGGCGTGCCCCAGCGCCGCACTTCGACGTTGCCGGCCTCGTCCGCACCCCGCGGCACGCTCTCGTGCGGCAGGTTGGGCACCGCCATCAGCATGGCGTGCAGTTCGCCCTGGATGCCCTCGAGACGCTCGGCCGAGGCCTTCAGCGCGTCGCCCAGGCCGCCCACCTCGGTCATCACCGCGGCCGTGTCCTGGCCCTTGGCCTTGAGCTGCCCGATCTGCTTCGACAGGCTGTTGCGCCGGGCTTGCAGCTCCTCGGTGCGGGTCTGGATCGCCTTGCGCTCGGCCTCGAGCGCCTGGAAACGCGCGACATCCAGGAACGGCTGCGGCGACTGGCGCGACGCCAGCCGTTCGACGACGGAGGCCAGGTCCTTGCGCAGCAGGTTGATGTCGAGCATGGGAAGTCGGGTCCGGATCCGGGGGAAGCCGGATTGTAGGGACGGCCCTCGCCGCGCCCGGGTTTGAGCCAGCGCAACGGCTCGTCACGAGGGCTTCGGAACACTCAGTAATGCGAGAGACTCTCATTTGCAACTGGACGCCGACCATGCTGCTTGCCGACCTTCCGAACGGATCGACCGCCCGCGTCGCCGCGCTGCACGCGGGCGGCACAGGCATGGACGCGGCCGTGCTGCAGCGCCTGGCCGAACTGGGCTTCATCCCGGGCGAGCCGGTACGCGTGATGCGCCGCGGCCCGGGCGGGCGCGAGCCGATCGCGGTGCTGGTCGGCCAGACCCTGTTCGCGCTGCGCCTGGCCGAGGCGCGCTGCGTGGCCGTGACACCCGAATGAACCGGATGGACCCGCGCGCCACCATCGCCCTCGTCGGCAACCCGAACTGCGGCAAGACCGCGCTGTTCAACCTGCTGACCGGCGCGCGCCAGAAGGTCGCCAACTACGCCGGCGTCACGGTCGAGCGCAAGCTCGGCACGGCGCGCCTGGACAGCGGCCGCAGCCTGACGGTGATCGACCTGCCCGGCACCTACAGCCTGAGCCCGGCCACGCCCGACGAGCAGGTCACGCTCGAGGTGGTCGAGGGGCGGCGCGCCGGCGAGGGCGTGCCCGACGCGATCGTCGCGGTGGTCGATGCGACCAACCTGCGCATGAACCTGCGCCTGGTGCTGGAGCTGGCGCGGCTGCAGCGCCCGACGATCGTGGCGCTGAACATGGCCGACGTGGCACGCGCCCAGGGCCTGGCGATCGACGTGCCGCGGCTGGCCGACGAACTCGGCTGCCCGGTGGTCGAGACCGTCGCGGTGCGCTCCGACGGCCATGCCGGGCTGCTGGCGCAGCTCGACGCGCACCTGGCCGGCGGCGGCACGCTGCCGGTGCCGAGGGCGCGCAGCACCGGCGACGCCGCCGCGCAGCAGCAGGAGGTGCGGCGCCTGCTGGCCCTGGTGGCGCCGCGCGCCGCCGAGGTGCAGCGCTTCCACCACCGGCTCGACGACATCGCGATGCACCCGGTCTGGGGCCTGGTGCTGCTCGCGGCACTGCTGTTCCTGATCTTCCAGGCCGTGTTCTCCTGGGCCACCTGGCCGATGGATGCCATCAAGCAGGGCATGGCCTGGCTCGGCGAACAGGTGCTGGCGGGCCTCGACGACGGCCCGCTGCGCAGCCTGCTGGTGGACGGCGTGATCGCCGGCACCGGCAGCGTGCTGGTGTTCCTGCCGCAGATCCTGATCCTGTTCTGCTTCATCCTGCTGCTGGAGGATTCCGGCTACCTGCCGCGTGCCGCCTTCCTGCTCGACAACGCGATGGGCCGGGTCGGCCTGTCGGGCCGGGCCTTCATCCCGCTGCTGTCGAGCTTCGCCTGCGCCGTGCCGGGCATCATGGCCACGCGCACCATCGCCAACTGGCGCGACCGGCTGGCCACCATCATGATCGCGCCGCTGATGACCTGCTCGGCGCGCCTGCCGGTCTACGCGCTGCTGATCGGCGCCTTCGTGCCCGAGCGCAGCGTCGGGCCATTCAACCTGCGCGGGCTGACGCTGTTCGCGCTGTACCTGGCCGGCGTGCTCTCGGCCTGCGCGGTGGCCTGGCTGTTCAAGCGCGTGTGGATGAAGAGCAGCTACCAGCCGCTGATGCTCGAGCTGCCGCCCTACCGTCTGCCGGGGCTGCGCAATCTCGGCCTCGGGCTGTGGGAGCGCGCGACGATCTTCGTGCGCCGTGTCGGCACGATCATCTTCTCGCTGATGGTGCTGCTGTGGTTCCTGTCCACCTACCCGGCGCCGCCGGACGGCGCCACCGGCGCGGCCATCCAGTACAGCTTCGCCGGCATGCTGGGGCGCTCGCTCGAGCACCTGTTCGCGCCGCTCGGCTTCAACTGGCAGATCTCGATCGCGCTGGTGCCGGGGCTCGCGGCGCGCGAGGTCGCGGTCGGGGCGCTCGGCACGGTGTACTCGCTCTCGGCCGCCGGCGACGCGGTGGCGGACTCGCTCGCCCCGGTGATCGCGCAGGGCTGGTCGCTCGCGACGGCCTACGCGCTGCTGGCCTGGTACGTGTTCGCGCCGCAGTGCATCTCGACGCTCGCCGTCGTGAAGCGCGAGACCAACTCCTGGCGCTATCCCCTGGCGATGACGGCCTACCTGTTCGTGCTGGCCTACCTCGCCGCCTTCGTCACCTACCGCGTGGCGCTCTGGGTCGGAGCATGAGCATGATGCTGCAGTCCGTCGTGGCAGGGGTGATCGTGCTCGCCTGCGGCGCGCATGTCGGGCGCGCGATCTGGCGCGCCATCCGCTCGCGCGCCCGCCCGGTCTGCGGCGGCTGCGCGAGCTGCGAGGCTGCCGCGCCGCGCGCGGCGGTGATCACCGTGCACCGGCGCGGTCGCGGGCGCGCAGGCTGAGGTCGGTCAGGCGGCGCCGCCCAGCGCCGCCATCGACTTGTCGCCCAGGCCCATCGGCAGCGGGAAGTGCACCGTCTCCTCCACCCCCGGCAGCGAGCGCAGCGAGAGCGCGCCGAACTCGCGCAGCCGCGCGATGACCTGCTGCACCAGGATGTCCGGCGCCGAGGCGCCCGCGGTGAGGCCGACGCGGTGGCGCCCCTCGAGCCACTGCGGCTGCAGGTCCTCCGGCTTGTCGACCATGTAGGCCGGCGTGCCCAGGCGCTGCGCCAGCTCCTGCAGCCGGTTGCTGTTCGAGCTGGTCGGGCTGCCCACCACGATCACCACGTCGACCGCGGGCGCGAGCAGCTTGACGGCGTCCTGCCGGTTCTGCGTCGCGTAGCAGATGTCCTGCTTCTTCGGCTCGCGCACCTTCGGGAAACGCTGCTTCACCGCCGCGAGGATGTGCGCCGCGTCGTCCACCGACAAGGTGGTCTGCGTCACCACGGCGATCTTCTCCTCCTGCGCGGGGCGCACCCGGAACACGTCCTCGACGTCCTCCACCAGGTGGATGCCGGCCTCGAGCTGGCCCATCGTGCCCTCGACCTCCGGGTGGCCCTTGTGGCCGATCATGATGAACTCGTAGCCCTCCTTGTGCAGCTTGGCGACCTCGACATGCACCTTGGTCACCAGCGGGCAGGTGGCGTCGAACACGCTGAAGCCGCGCGCCGCCGCCTCGCGCCGCACCGCCTGCGAGACGCCGTGCGCCGAGAACACCAGCGTCGCCCCGGGCGGCACCTCGGCCAGGTCCTCGATGAAGACCGCACCCTTGGCCTTCAAGTCGTTGACCACGTAGGTGTTGTGCACGATCTCGTGGCGCACGTAGATCGGCGCGCCGAACTTGCGCAGCGCGCGCTCGACGATCTCGATCGCGCGGTCCACGCCGGCACAGAAGCCGCGCGGTTCGGCGAGCAACACTTCGTCGATCCGGGCTTGGTCGGCCATCACAGCACTCCGATCAGTTGCACCTCGAAGCTGACCGGCTGACCGGCCAGCGGGTGGTTGAAGTCGAACAGCACCCAGTCGTCGCCGAGCTCGCGCACCACGCCCGCATACTGCCCCTGCCCGTCCGGCGTGGGGAACTGCACCACGTCGCCGACGTGGTAGGCCTCGTCCGGATCACCCAGTTCGGCCAGCAGGCTGCGCTTCACGCGCTGCAGCAGCTCGCGGTTGCGCTCGCCGAAGGCCTCGCCGGCGGGCAGCTCGAACACCTTGCGCGTGCCTTCGGCCAGGCCGAGCAGGCGGCGTTCCAGCGCCTCGGCCAGCTGGCCGGTGCCGAGCGACAAGGTGGCGGGCTTCTCCGCGAAGGTGTTGACGATGTCGCGGCCGTCGGGCCCGGCGAGGCGGTAATGCAGGGTCAGGAAGGACCCCGGCTGCACGAGATTCACGAGATGCCCCGCTCCAGTAGACTGGCCCGGATTTTACGAGGCGGCCTTGAAGCACATCCCCCGCGATGCCCGACCGCGCGAGAAGCTGCTGGCCCTGGGCCCCGCCGCGCTGGCCGACGTCGAGCTGGTGGCGCTGCTGCTGCGCACCGGGCTCAAGGGCACGCCCGTGCTGCAGCTTGCGCAGAACCTGCTCGACGGCTTCGGCGGCCTGGCCGGCCTGCTGCACGCGCAGCGCGACGACCTCAGGCGCATCAAGGGCCTGGGCCCGGCCAAGCGCGCCGAGGTGGCGGCCGTGCTGGAGATCGCGCGGCGCTCGCTGCGCCAGGGCCTGCAGGAACGCACGGTGTTCGATTCGCCCGAGCGCGTGCGCGAGTACCTCGGCCTGCAGCTGGGCCGGCTCGAGCACGAGGTGTTCGCGGTGCTGTTCCTCGACGCGCAGCACCGGCTGATCCGCTTCGACGAGATGTTCCGCGGCACGCTGTCGCAGACCAGCGTCTACCCGCGCGAGGTGGTGCGGCGCGCGCTCGAGCTGAACGCCGGCGCAGTGATCCTGGCACACAACCATCCGTCGGGACTGGCCGAACCCTCGCGTGCCGACGAGTTCCTGACGCAGTCGCTGAAGAGCGCCCTCGCGCTGGTGGATGTGCGCGTGCTCGACCACCTCGTGGTGGCACGCGGCCAGGTCGTCTCGTTCGCCGAGCGGGGGCTGCTGTGACGACGCGCCCGGCGAAGGTCCGCGCGCTGGCCGACCTCGGCGCCGTGAAGAAGGCGATGGCCGAGCAGCGCCGCCGCGCCGAGGAAGCGCAGGTCCAGCAGCGCAACGAGGCCGCCCGCGTGCGGCGCGAACGCGAGCTGTTCGCGCTCGCCGTCGGCCCGGTGCAGCCGTTGCGCCAGCACGGCCGCGCGCTGCCGGCGCGGGCACGCCCGGCCCCCGAGCCGCGCCAGCGCCTGCGCGACGAGGCCGCGGTGCTGCGCGAGGCGATCTCCGACGAATTCGACGTCGAGAGCCTGCTCGACACCGACGAGGCGCTGTCGTTCCGCCGCCGCGGCATCGGGCCCGAGGTGGTGCGCAAGCTGCGCCGCGGCGTCTGGGCCATCCAGGCGCAGCTCGACCTGCACGGCCTGCGCCGCGACGCCGCGCGCGAGGCGCTCGGCGCCTTCCTGCGCGGCGCGCTGCGCGACGGCCTGCGCTGCGTGCGCGTGGTGCACGGCAAGGGCAACGGCTCGCCCGGGCGCGCGCCCGTGCTCAAGGCCAAGGTGCGCGCCTGGCTGGTGCAGAAGGACGAGGTGATCGCCTTCACCCAGGCGCGGGCGCAGGACGGCGGGCACGGCGCGCTGCTGGTGCTGCTCAAGCCCAGCAGCGGCCCGGCCTGATCAGGGCTGGGCCGGGCCGCGCCGGCGCGCGAACAGTCGCGGCAGCAACATGCCGGTCTGCGCACGGTAGGCCCGGTAGCGCTCGCCGAACTGCGTGACCAGGTCGCGCTCCTCGAACCAGATGCCCACCAGGATGTAGCCGGTGCAGGCCAGCGCGAACAGCAGGTGCCCCGCGCTCATGTCCGGCGCGGCCCAGAAGGAGATCACGAAGCCGAGGTAGATGGGGTGCCGCACGTGTCGGTACAGCAGCGGCGTGCGGAAATCCGCCGCGGGCAGACCCGTGCCGCGCAGCCTGGCCCACACCTGGCGCAGGCCGAACAGCTCGAAGTGGTTGATCAGGAAGGTGGCCAGCAGCAGCACGCCCCAGCCGGCCCAGAACACCGCCTGGATCACCAGGCGGGCCGCCGGGTCGGCCACCTGCCACACCATCGGCGCGGCGACCGGCCGCCATTGCCACAGCAGCAGCGCGAGCACCAGCGAGGCCGCCAGCACGAAGGTGCTGCGCTCGACGGACTCGGGCACGATGCGTGTCCACCAGCGCTTGAAGGAGCGGCGCGCCATCACGCTGTGCTGCACGGCGAACAGGCCGAGCAGCGCCGTGTTGACGAGCAGGGCCTCGAGCAGCGGCCCGGGCGGCCCGCTGTCGATGGTCTTGGGCAGCAGCGGCAGGTTGCCGACGAAGCCGATCGCGTACGCGAAGGTGGCGAGGAAGAAGGCGTAGACGACCACGCCGTAGAGCAGTTGGACCATGGGGCCGTTCCTTGGGCTGGAGTGCACGAGGCGGAGCCCGGCCGCGACCCCTCGGGGCGCCGACGGCGCGGGTTCACCTGCCTGTCCCACGGAATCACCGCTGCCGCCCCGGACATGCCGATACCCCCTGCAAGGGGGTGGCGGGCCGTCGCGATTCAGCCCAGCCGCTGCACCGCGCGCGGCTGGTTGACCATCCAGTCGGCGGTGTTGAAGAAGGCCTCGTGCAGCCGCGCGGCCAGGGTCTCGTCGATGCCCTGCTCGCGCATCGCCTGGGCCATGCAGGCCAGCCACTGGTCGCGCTCGCGCAGGCCGATGGCGAACGGCAGGTGGCGCGCCCGCAGGCGCGGGTGGCCGAAGCGCTCGACGTAGTGCTGCGGCCCGCCCAGCCAGCCGCACAGGAACCAGAACAGCTTGTCGCGCGCGTGGTCGAGCGCCGGCCCGTGCACCGCGCGCAGCTCGCGGTAGGCGCTCTCCAGGTCCATCAGGTCGTAGAAGCGGTCCACCAGCGCGCGCACGGCCGCCTCGCCGCCGACCAGATCGAAGGCGGTGGCCTGGGTGTTGGCGGAATCGCTCATGTGCGCAGTTTCTCGGCGATGGCACCGATGCCCTGGGCGGCCGGGCAGCCCGGCATGGCCTCGAGCATCAGGCGGCGCTTCTGCACCGCTTCGCGCACGGCCGGGTCGCTCGCGATCTCGCCGAGCAGCTCGAGCTTGATGCCCGCCGTCGTGTCCTGCATCTGCGGCGCGACGAAGCGGTCGACCACCTGCTGCAGCTGGCCGCGGATCACGCGCCCCTCGCCGCTGCGCGAGACCTGATTGACCACCAGCTTGACGGCGTGGCGCTGCTGTTGCGTGGCCAGCACCTTGATGGTGGCGTAGGCGTCGGTCAGCGAGGTCGGCTCGGGGGTGGCGACCACCAGCACCTCGTCGGCCAGCGAGATGGCGTACAGCACCACGTCGGAGATGCCGGCACCGGTGTCCAGCAGGATGCGGTCGAAGCGCGGCGCGACCTGCTCGATCACCTCGAGCAGCTTGTCGCGCACCTCCGGCGTCAGGCGCGAGTACTCCACCAGGCCGGAGCCGGCCAGCAGCACCGAGAAGCCCCCGGGCGCCGGCAGGATGGCCTCGTCCAGCGGGGTCTTGCCGGTGAACACGTCGTGCAGCGTGATCTTCGGGAACAGGTTCAGCACCACGTCGAGGTTGGCCAGGCCGAGGTCGGCGTCGAGCACCAGCACGCGCTCGCCGCGCTGCGCCAGCGCCGCCGCCAGGTTGGCCGACACGAAGGTCTTGCCGACACCGCCCTTGCCGCTGGTGACGGCCAGGATGCGTCCGCGCCCTTGCCTAGGAGTGCTCATTCGTCGAAATCCTGGAACTGGGAGGTGCCGAACAGCATGCCCTTCTCCTCGGCACTGACGAGCGAGACGGGCGGCTGCTCCAGGCAGGCGCGGTTGCGCCCCTCGGCCTTGGCGCGGTAGAGCTGCTGGTCGGCGCGCTCGATCCACAGCGGCGCCGACGAGCGCACCCATTGGGGCGCGAAGGCGCCGCCGATGCTGACGCTGACGCTGATCTCCTGCCCGGTGGGCAGCGCGATCGGGCGGCCCAGCACCTTCATCCGCACGCGCTCGGCCACCGCGTGGCCGAAGGCCGGCGGGCAGTTCGGCAGGATCATCGCGAACTCCTCGCCGCCGAAACGCGCCACGGTGTCCATCGGCCGGATGCAGTCGGCGAGCACGCGCCCGATGGCCTTGAGCACCTGGTCGCCGGCCGGGTGGCCGTGCGTGTCGTTGACCTTCTTGAAGTGGTCGATGTCGATCAGCAGCATCAGCGCCGGCTCGCCGGCACGTGCCACGCGGTCGATCTCGCGCGCCAGTGCCAGCTCGAACTGGCGGCGGTTGGACAGCCCGGTCAGCGCATCGCGGCTGGAGAGCTCGCACAGGCCGTCGATCAGGGCCTGCAGCCAGGCGGCCTGGCCGATCTCGGCCGGCTCGGGCAGCACGCGGCCGGACTGTTGCAGCAGCTGCAGCGCGGTGGCCAGCTGGAGCTTGCGCGGATCGGCGGGGGACGGGGGTACTGCCAAGGCGTTGCGGCGGGTGTGGCGGCCAGTCTAGCAGCGCCACCCCGGGGGGCATGCAACGGTTTGCGCTGGCGCAAGCGGCCAATTCGGCGTATCCGCGCCGCCTCAAGACCGCTGCGCCGCGGCCGAAAACACCGTCGACCCGGTGCCGCTCGTGCACCGGCAACCGCCCGCCCGGAGACCGCATGAGTGCCCTGTCCGCCACCGAGTTCGCCCGCGTCGCCGCCGCCGCGGCGTCCGACCGCGCCGAGCAGGAATTCGCCTTCGGCAGCGCCGACTTCGAGCGCGTGCGCAGCCTGATCTACGAACGTGCCGGCATCAGCCTGCACGCGGGCAAGCAGGCGATGGTCTACAGCCGGCTGTCGCGCCGCCTGCGCGAGACCGGCCACCGTTCCTTCGGCGCCTACCTGCAGTGGCTGGAGACGGCGCGCGGCGTCGAGGGCGAGCGCGAATGGCAGGAGTTCGTGAACTGCCTCACGACCAACCTGACCGCCTTCTTTCGTGAAGAACACCACTTCACCGCACTGGCCGAGGACCTGAAGGCGCGCGGCACCGGCAGCCCGCGCATCTGGTGCAACGCCGCCTCCACCGGCGAGGAGCCCTACTCGATCGCGATGACCGTGGTCGAGACGCTCGGCGCCCAGTGCAACGCGCGCATCCTGGCCAGCGACATCGACACCAAGGTGCTGGCCACGGCCAGCCGCGGCGTCTACCCGGCCGACTCGCGCGGCCTCTCGCCCGAGCGGCTGCGCCGGCACTGCCTGCGCGGCACCGGCGCCAACGCCGGCACGCTGCGCATCCGCCCCGAGCTGGCCCGGCTGATCGAGTTCCGCGTGCACAACCTGATGGCGCCGCAGTGGTCGCTCGGCGAGCCGTTCGACTTCGTGTTCTGCCGCAACGTGATGATCTACTTCGACGCGCCGACGCAGCGCAAGGTGCTCGAGCGCATCCACGCGGTGCTCAAGCCGCGCGGACTGCTGTACGTCGGCCACTCGGAGAACTTCACCGACTCGCGTGACCTGTTCCGGCTGCGCGGCAAGACCATCTACGAACGTGTCTGAGGCACGCTCACAAATCCGCCGCGCACGCCGATAACCGCCCCATGAACACCCTCGTCGCTCCAGCGCCGGTTGCCGGCGTGCGCCTCGCCCGCCTGAAGGCGCAGCCGCGCAAGCCCGGCGAAGCGTCCTTCTTCTTCTACGACGCGCACTTCAAGAACGACGCGGTCAAGATCCTGCCCGGCGAGTACTTCGTGCACGACGAGGACATCCTCATCATGACCACGCTGGGTTCGTGCATCGCCGCCTGCCTGTGGGACCGGCATGCCCGCATCGGCGGCATGAACCACTTCATGCTGCCCGAGGGCGGGGACGGCAACACCAGCGGGCGCTACGGCTCGTACGCGATGGAGCTGCTGATCAACGAGCTGATGAAGCGCGGCGCCTCGCGCGGCTCGCTGGAGGCCAAGGTGTTCGGCGGCGGCGCGGTGATCGCGGGCATGAACACCATCAACGTCGGCGAGCGCAACACCAACTTCGTGATGGACTACCTGCGCACCGAGCGCATCCCGGTGCTCTCGAAGGACGTGATGGACGTCTACCCGCGCAAGGTGTGCTTCCTGCCCGCTTCGGGCAAGGCGATGGTCAAGCGGCTGGCGCCGAGCAACCCCGAGGTCATCGTCGCGCAGGAGCGCGCGGCCGCCCAGAAGGCCGTGCCGCCGGCCAGCGGTGCGGGCTCGGTGGACCTGTTCTGAGCGGCTCGGGAGTTGCAGATGGCCAAGACACGTGTCGTGGTGGTGGACGATTCGGCGCTGGTGCGCAGCCTGCTCGCCGAGATCATCAACCGGCAGCCGGACATGGAGTGCGTCGGCGCCGCCGCCGACCCGCTGATCGCGCGCGAGATGATCCGCAGCACCAACCCGGACGTCATCACGCTCGACGTCGAGATGCCGCGCATGGACGGCATCGACTTCCTCGGCAAGCTGATGCGCCTGCGCCCGACGCCGGTGGTGATGGTCTCGACGCTGACCGAACGCGGCGCCGACGTCACGCTGCGCGCGCTCGAGCTCGGCGCGGTGGACTTCGTCGCCAAGCCCAAGATCGGCGTCTCCGACGGGCTGCGCAAGCTGGCCGAGGAGATCACCGACAAGGTGCGCATCGCAGCCAAGGCGCACCTGCGCCGCGCCCCGATGGCGGTCGCCGCGGCGGCGAGCACCGAGGCTCCGGCGCGCCCGACGCCGGCGGCCATCGGTCGGCTGTCGACCGAGAAGGTGATCTTCATCGGCGCCTCCACCGGCGGCACCGAAGCCACCAAGGAAGTGCTGATGCACCTGCCGCCGGACTGCCCCGCGGTGGTGATCACGCAGCACATGCCGCCCGGCTTCACCCGGAGCTACGCGGCGCGCCTGGACGGGCTGTGCCGCATCCGCGTCGCCGAGGCACGCGACGGCGAGCGCGTCCTGCCCGGCCATGCCTACATCGCCCCCGGCGGCCACCACCTGAGCGTGGAACGCAGCGGCGCCAACTACATCGCGCGGGTGCAGGTCGGCGAGCCGGTCAACCGGCACATGCCCTCGGTCGAGGTGCTGTTCCAGTCGGCCGCGCGCGTGGTCGGACCCAACGCGCTGGGCATCATGCTGACCGGCATGGGCGCCGACGGCGCCCGGGCCATGCGCGAGATGCGCGACGCCGGCAGCTACAACCTGGTGCAGGACGAAGCCAGCTGCGTGGTGTTCGGCATGCCGCGCGAGGCCATCGCGCACGGCGCGGCGCACGAGGTGCTGCCGCTGACGCAGATTGCCGGCCGGCTGATCGAGCGCCTGCGCAGCACGGCCGGCCTGTCGCTGAACCGGGTCTGAGCCAGCCTGCCGCGGCTCACCAGTAGCGCGGCGACGCCGGGTCGGCACGCACGCGCTGCAGTTCGCGGTCGAAGCGGGCCTGCTCGCGGTGGTGGCGGGCCTCCTCGATCAGCCACTGCGGCGCGCCGATGTCGCGCAGGGTGCTCTCGTCCATCTCGCGCGCCGCGGCGATCTCGCGCCGCAGCGCGCGTTCCTCGCGCCAGCGCGCCAGGGCGGAGAGCAGGGAATCGGCGGCACGTTGCCACCAGGGGCGATGCAGGCTCAGGATGGGGCTGTTCATGGTGTCCTCACTCGAATGCTGGTAAGCATAGGAGCCCAGCGCTCGCGGCGGAATCGAATTGTTCAGGCCAGATTGGTAAGCTATGCTGCACAGCATGGCCCGCCTGCCGCTGCACACGCTGCCCACCTTCCGGACCGTCGCGCGCCTGGCCAACCTGCGCGCAGCGGCCGAGGAACTGCACCTGACGCACAGCGCCGTCAGCCAGCAGATCCGCCTGCTGGAGGAGCAGATCGGCTTCGCGCTGTTCGACCGGCGCGGCCGGCGCATCGTGCTCAACGCCGCCGGGGCGGCGCTGCTGCGCTCGGTGGAGCCCGCGCTCGAACAGATCGACGACGGCCTGCGCGCCGCGGCCGCCGCCGCCGCGGTCGGCGAGCACACGTTGCGCGTGACCGTGCTGCCCTCGTTCGCGCAGCGCTGGTGGCTGCCGCGCATGGCCTCGTGGCGCGAGCGGCATCCGGACATCGGCATCGAGCTGCACACCTCGCAGCAGCTGGTGGACCTGCAGCGCGACGGTTTCCATGCCGCCGTGCGCACCGGCCCCGGACCCTGGCGCGGGCTGGAATGCGAACGACTCTTCGAGATGCCGCTGATCGCGCTCGGCTCGCCGAACGCCGCGCGCCGCCTGCTCGGGCAGCCGGCACGGGCCTTCGCCGACGAGCCGCTGCTGGGCGACGCCCCGACCTGGGAGCGCTGGTTCGCGCTGGCCGGCGAGCGCATCAAGGTGCGGCCGGTGGCCGAGTTCAACGACGCCGGCATGCTGCTGCAGGCCGCCGAGCAGGACCTCGGCATCGCGCTGGCGCGCGCCGTGTTCGCCGCCGACGCGCTGCGCGAGGGTCGGCTCTACCGGCTTTCGCCGATCGAGGTGAACTACGAAAACGCCTATGCCTACTGGTTGTGCTGGCCGCCGGCGCTGGGTGACTGGCCGCCGCTGCGCGCGCTGCGGCGCTGGCTGGTCGACGAGTTGCAGCGCTCGCTGAGCGCGCTGAACGCCGCGCCGGCGCTGCTCAGTCCGCCAGGAACAGCGCCTGCAGGTCCGACAGGAAGTCGAAGCCGCGCGGCGTCGGCACCACGCGCGAAGCGTCGCGCGTGAGCAGGCCGCGGCGCTGCGCGTCGGCCAGCGCCGGCTCGATGGCCGACAACGGCAGCCCGGTGCGCTCGCGGAAGCGCTCGAGCATGAAGCCCTCGCGCAGGCGCAGCGCGTTGAGCATGAACTCGAAGGGCAGCGCGCGGCGCACCACCTCCTCGTCGTTGGAGATCGCGGCGCCGGCCAGTGCCCGCGCCATCCAGGTCTGCGGCTCGCGCCAGCGCACCTGGCGCACGATGCGGTGCGGAAAGCTGAGCTTGGAATGCGCACCGGCGCCGATGCCGAGGTAGTCGCCGAACTCCCAGTAGTTCAGGTTGTGCACGCAGCGGTGGCCCGGCCGCGCGAAGGCCGAGACCTCGTAGCGTTCCAGCCCGGCGGCGGCGGTGCGTTCGGCGATCGCGTCGAGCATCGCGGCGGCCAGGTCGTCGTCCGGCAGCTGCGCCGGCGGTCGGCTGGCGAACACCGTGTTCGGCTCGATCGTCAGGTGGTAGATCGACAGATGCGGCGGCGCGAAGCCGAGCGCCGTGTCGAGCTCGCGCTGCAGCTCGGCCAGCGTCTGGCCGGGCAGCGCGTACATCAGGTCGAGGTTGAAGGTCTCGAAGTGCTGCGCCGCTTCGGCCACCGCCGCGCGTGCCTGTGCCGCGTCGTGCACGCGGCCGAGCGCGGCCAGCTTGGTGTCGTCGAAGCTCTGCACGCCGATCGACAGGCGCGTGACGCCGGCCGCGCGGAAGGCGCGGAAACGGTCGCGCTCGAAGGTGCCGGGGTTGGCCTCGAGCGTGATCTCCGCGCCCGGCTCGAGCGGCAGGCGGGCACGCACATCGCCGATCAGCCGCGCGATGCCCTCGGGCGAGAACAGGCTGGGCGTGCCGCCGCCGATGAAGACGCTGACGACGCGCCGGCCCCAGACGAAGGGCAGCGCGGCCTCGAGGTCGGCGTTCAGCGCGTCGAGGTATCGCGCTTCCGGGAGCTCGCCCTGGCGCTCGTGCGAATTGAAGTCGCAGTACGGGCACTTGCGCAGGCACCAGGGCAGGTGCACGTACAGCGCCAGGGGCGGCAGCGCGCCGAGTTGCAGCGTGCCGGGGCGGGTGTAGCGCGCGAGGCGCTGCTCGGTGGTTTCGGCCGGCGGGTCGTCCGGCCGGATGGACATCTCAGCCAAGGTGCCAGGCGTCGCGCATGAGGTTGAGCATCTGCGCCGCTGCCAGCGCGCGGTGGCTGTGCGCGTTCTTCGTCGCCGCATCCAGCTCGGCCACGCTGCGGCCGAGCGCGGGGATGAACATCAGCGGGTCGTAGCCGAAGCCGCCGCTGCCGCTGCGTTGCGCGAGGATCACGCCAGGCCAGCGGCCGACGGCCACCAGCGGCTCGGGGTCATCCGCCGAACGCAGTGCCACGAGCGTGCTGACGAAACGTGCGCGCCGGTCGGCGTGGCCCTGCAGGCGCTGCAGCAGCAGTGCGTTGTTCGCCTCGTCCTGCACGCGGCGCTGCGCCTCGCGCTCACCGGCCGGCAAGGCCAGCGCGGCGAAATGCGCCGAGACCACGCCTGGCGCACCGCCGAGCGCGTCGACGCACAGGCCGGAGTCGTCGGCGATCGCCGCGCCGCCGGCGAGCCGCGCCGCGTGGCGCGCCTTGGCCAGCGCGTTCTCGAGGAAGGTGGCATGCGGCTCCTCGGCCTCGGGCACGCCGAGGCTGCCCTGCGCGACGATCTCCAGCGGCAGCGCCGCGAACAGCGCCTGCAGCTCGGCGAGCTTCTTGGCGTTGTTCGACGCCAGCACCAGGCGCATTGCCGTCACACTCCGAGCGCGCGCTTCTGCGCCGCAATCAGCTGCCGGATGCCCTGGTCGGCCAGCCCGAGCAGCCGGTCCATCTCGGCGCGCGTGAAGGCTGCGCCCTCGGCCGTGCCCTGCACCTCGACGAAGCCGCCGGCGCCGGTCATCACCACGTTCATGTCGGTGTCGCAGGCCGAGTCCTCCACGTACTCCAGGTCCAGCAGCGGCGTGCCCTCGACGATGCCCACCGACACCGCGGCGACGAAGTCGCGAATCGGCGACTCGCTGATGCGCCCCTGCTCGAGCAGCCAGCTCACCGCGTCGTGCGCGGCGACGAAGGCGCCGGTGATGGCCGCGGTGCGGGTGCCGCCGTCGGCCTGGATCACGTCGCAGTCGAGCGCGATGCTGCGCTCGCCGAGCCGGGCCAGGTCGAACACGCAGCGCAGGCTGCGGCCGATCAGGCGCTGGATCTCCTGCGTGCGCCCGCTCTGCTTGCCGCGCGCGGCCTCGCGGTCGCTGCGGGTGTGGGTCGAGCGCGGCAGCATGCCGTATTCGGCCGTGACCCAGCCCTCGCCGCTGCCGCGCTTGTGCGGCGGCACCTTCTCGTCGACGGAGGCGGTGCACAGCACCTTGGTGTCGCCGAACTCGACCAGCACCGAGCCCTCGGCATGGCGGGTGTAGCGGCGCGTGATCGTGACGGGGCGCAGCGCGTCGGCGGCGCGGTCGTGGGGGCGTTGGTAGGTCATGCCCGTATTGTCCACGGGCTGGCGACACGCCGTCGGCGGGCCCGAGCGCCGGGCCGCCCCAAGCCGGGCCCGCGCCCCCGCGGGGGGCAGCTCGCCGGACCCGGCGGGCGGGGGCTGTCAGTTCCTCTTTTGCTGAGAGGAGCGGCGGATCGCCTCGTTGATCTCGCGGATCGAGCGTTCGATCTCGGCATCGTCCAGCTCGTCGGGCGCATCGGTGCCCATCACGCTGGCCTGGATGGTGGAGGCGAACACCTCCTCGCCGAGCGACTGGGTCGAGATGCCCATCGAGCTGTCGCTGTCCTCGGCGGCTTCCCACTCGACGGCCAGCACCGAGACGTTGTCGCACTTCGGGCCGCCGTTGCGCAGCGCCTGCTCGACCAGCTCGGGCACCGCGTCGGAGATCGCGTTGCGGCTGAGCTGGTCGACGATCACCTCGTCCTCCACCGTGCCCCACAGGCCGTCGGAGCACAGCAACAGGCGGTCGCCGGATTGCATCAGCAGCGGGCCGACGGTGTCGACCACCGGCTTGCCCGGGCTGCCCAGGCAGGTGAACAGCACGTTGCGGTTGAAGCGCTCGCCCATCGGGACGATCTGGCTCATCGTCTCCTGCAGCTCGGAGTAGGAATGGTCGCGCGTGCGGGCGATCAGCTTGTCGCCGCGCACCATGTAGAGCCGCGAATCGCCGCAATGCGCCCAGTAGGCCGAGTTGCCCTGCAGCAGGCAGGCGACGACCGTGGTGCGCGGCGTGTCGATCAGTGCCTTCTGCGTGGCATAACGCAGCAGCTGATGGTGGCCGGCGATGATCGCCTCGTGCAGGAAGCGCAGCGGGTCGGGCAGCGTCGGCTTGCTGTCGCGCTGGAACATCGCGGCCAGCGTCTGCAGCGCGAGCTGCGAGGCGACCTCGCCTTCCGGGTGCCCGCCCATTCCATCGGCCAGCGCGAACAGGCCGGAGTCGCGGGTGTAGCAATAGCCCATCCGGTCTTCGTTCTTCTCGCGGCCGCCCTTGCGGCTGACCTGGTAAACGGAAAAGCGCATGCTGCTGCCCTACGCCTTCGCGCCGGTGGTGAGGTTCTCGATCTGCAGCTTCAGGCGTTCGCTGAAGCTCAGCTTCGTGTAGCGGCGCTCGGTCTCGCGCGCCAGCTCCTTCTGCAGCGCGAACACGCTCTGCGGGCGCGACAGCGGGTCGAGCGACATGCACCACTCCGTGACCTCGATCAGGTTGTCGGAGTAGATGTTGCGCAGGCGCGAGAGGCTGAGCGCGAGCCGGTCCTTCTCGATGCGCTGCGGCGCGTCGTTGGGCGGGTAGCCCTGCATGCAGGCGTAGATGCAGGCACCGATCGCGTAGATGTCGGTCCAGGGGCCGAGCGTGCCGTCGCGGCGGTACATCTCGGGCGCCGCGAAGCCCGGCGTGTACATCGGGCGGATGAAGTTGCCTTCCTTGCTCAGCACCTCGCGCGCCGCGCCGAAGTCCAGCAGCACCGCCTTGTTGTCGTTGGTGATGAAGATGTTGGCCGGCTTGATGTCCAGGTGCAGCATCTTGTGCTGGTGCACGATGCGCAGCCCGCGCAGGATCTCGTCGAACAGCGAGCGGATCGTGCTCTCGCGGAACACCTTGTCGCGCTTCAGGTCGCGCGCGGTGACGATGAAGTCCTGCAGCGTATCGCCCTGCAGGTAGTTCATCACCATGTAGACGGTCTCGTTCTCGCGGAAGAAGTTCAGCACCGAGACCACGCTCGGGTGGCTGATCTGCGCGAGCGAGCGGCCTTCCTCGAAGAAGCTCTTCAAGCCGAGGCGGTACAGCGGCTGCTTCTCCGGCTTGACGCGCGGCGTCAGCTCGCCCGGCGCGCGCTCGGCCAGCGAGGACGGCAGGTATTCCTTGAGCGCCACCAGATGGCGCTCCGAATCCTCGGCCAGATAGACCACGCCGAAGCCGCCGGCGGCCAGTTTCTTGATGACCTGATAGCCCCCCACGACCGTGCCGGAGGGCAAGGGCGCGGGCTTCGGCTTGGACGACATAATGGGCTTTTGTCGAGGGGACAGGTCCGATGGCAGTCTACAGCATGACCGGCTACGCCAATGCCGTCGCGGGGGCCGCCGCCACGGGCGAAGAAGCCGGAAATGCGGAAAGCGGCACGCCTCGCGCGGGCGCACCGGGGCCCGGCCTGACGGTCGAGTTGCGCTCCGTGAATGGGCGCTTCCTCGACCTCTCGTTCCGCGTTCCGGACGAGTACCGCGCGCTCGAGCCGGCGCTGCGTGAATTGATCACGGCCCAGGTGCGGCGCGGCAAGGTGGAACTGCGCATCGCCGGCCGCGCCGACGCCGACGCCGCCTGGCCGCAGCCCCAGCCCGAGCAGATGAACCGGCTGTCGCGCCTGGAAGGCACGGTACTCGGCTGGCTGCCGAAGGCGCGGCCGCTGTCGGTGCACGAGGTGCTGCAGTGGTGCAAGGGCAGCAGCGTGGCCGAGCGCGCCGACGAGGCGCTGCTCGAGGCCGCACGCCGCGCGGTGGCCGGCCTGCTGGAGGCGCGCGCGCGCGAGGGCGAGCGGCTCGTCGCGGTGCTGCGCGAACGCGTGGCGCGCCTGCGCGAGCTCGCCGACCAGGCCGAGCCGCTGGTGCCGGCCGTGGTGCAGCGCCAGCAGGCACGTTTCCTGGAGCGCTGGCAGGCCGCGCTGGAGACCAGCGGCGCCGACCAGAGCGTGCCGCGCGAGGCGCTTCAGGAACGCGCGATCAACGAGGCCGCCGCCTTCGCGATCCGCATCGACGTGGCCGAGGAACTGGCACGCCTGCGATCGCACCTCGACGAGGTCGAGCGCCTTCTCGCCAAGGGCGGCGAACTCGGCAAGCGGCTCGACTTCCTGGTTCAGGAACTGCTGCGCGAGGCCAACACCCTGGGCTCCAAGGCCGCGTCGATCGAGCTGACCAACATCTCGGTGGAGATGAAGGTGGCGATCGAGCAGCTGCGCGAGCAGGTGCAGAACATCGAGTGAGGTTTCACGGGGTCTCTTGACACCCCCAAGCAGCCGGAAAGTCCAGCGTTTGCGCGGGCTTGGCGTTTCAGGAGGTTGAACAGCGGCCCACCCCATCCCAGAATTTCATGTACCCGAGCGTGTACCCGGAACGGTCCGGGGCCCTTTCCGGGTACACACGCGGGGTGGACGATGGGCAAGCTGACCGACGTCGCGATCCGGGCCTGGATCAAGGCCGGTGAACGCTTCGAGGGGCGCACCGATGGCGACGGGCTGGTGCTGACATGGCGACCCGATCGCACGACACCGCACTGGCGGCTGCGCTACCGCTTTGCCGGCAAGTCGCGCGTGATGAACCTGGGCAGCTACACCGACCTGCCCCTCGCAGCAGCCCGCCAGTCAGCCAAGGAACTCCGCGCCAAGATCGCCCTCGGCCACGACGTGGCCGGTGAGAAGCAGGAGCGCAAGTCCACGGCCCTGGCCCGCATCGAGGCCGCGCGCAGCGTCACCACCGTCGGCCAGCTCGCCGACGAGTACTTCGAGCGCATGATCAACGGGCGCTGGAAGCACCCGAACATCGTGCGCAGCCGCATCGAGAAGGACATCAAGCCGCACCTGGGCAAGTTGGCGCTCGATGCGGTGGAGCCGAAGCACATCGACGCGATGCTGCGCGTCGTCGTCAAGCGCGGCGCGCCGACCATCGCCAACGACGTGCTGCGCTGGGTGCGGCGCATGTTCGACTACGCCATCAAGCGCCACCTGGTGCGCTTCAACCCGGCGGCGGCATTCGACCTGGCGGATGCCGGCGGCAAGGAAGTCGCCCGCGAGCGGGCGCTGTCACGCGACGAGCTGGTGACGCTGTTCGAGGCGATGCGCCAGGCCAAGGGCTTCAGCGTGCAGAACGAGCTGACCGTGAAGCTGCTGTTGCTGCTGGCCGTGCGCAAGGGCGAGCTGATCGCCGCCCGCTGGGACGAGTTCGAGCTGGAGGCCGACCCGCCGGTGTGGCACCTGCCCGGCATGCGCACCAAGACCGGCCAGCCGCTGGACATCCCGCTGCCGTCCATGGCGGTGGAGTGGCTGCAGAAGCTGAAGGAGCTGGCCTGCAACGCCGAGCACGTGCTGCCGGCGCGCAAGCTGCAGAGCCGCATGGTGCCGCACGTCTGCGAGTCGACGCTGGGCGTGGCGATGGGGAAGGTGAAGCACGGCCTGCCCCACTTTACGGTGCACGACTTCCGCCGCACCGCCCGCACACACCTGGCCGCTCTCGGCGTGGAGCCGCACGTGGCCGAACGCTGCCTGAACCACAAGCTCAAAGGCGTGGAAGGTGTCTACAACCGGCACGACTACTTCGAGGAGCGGCGGCGGGCGCTCGAAGCGTGGGGACAGTTGCTACTGAAGCTGGAGCGCGGTGACGCGACGGCCAAGACCGGCAAGGCCAAGGCAGCTTGACACCCGGCGCACCCGACTTCGATGATGCCGCCATGAGCCTGCACAGGATCAAGCTCACGTTGCCGACGGACCTCCGCGAGTACGTCGCCCGTCGCGTGGCGCAGGGCGGCTACGTCAATGCAGGCGAGTACATGCGCCAGCTGATTCGCAGCGATGCCACGGATCAGCAAGACCGTCGGCTGGGTAACAGGTTGGCGGCCGATGAGACAAGGCGCGGCGGCACGCCGGCCGGCGACTCGCGCTGAGACGCCGACTGTTCATCGCAGGCGGGATTCTGATTACCGATCAGTCACTTTCCGCTTGACCTCCAGCGGGTCGGCACCGAAAATGACCGAAAGGTAACTTCAAGCGCCTGCCATGCCGCCGTCGGCCCAAGACTTACCGCTCGGTCACTCCGCCGGCTCGGAGACGCCGATCCGCTCCTCCGTGGAGTTGGGCGCCGTGATCCGTGAGCAGCGCAAGCGGCTGGCGCTGAAGCAGCTCGACCTGGCGGGCCTCGGCAACACCGGCAATCGCTTCATCGTGGACCTGGAGAACGGTAAGCCGACCGTGCAGTTGCAGAAGGTGCTGGACCTGATGGACCTACTGGGCCTGGAGGTGGTGGTGCGCACCAAATCCTCTCGTTCGACCTCCTCGCTGTGAGGCGCCGGTGATGCAGCCACGGCCCGACCGGCTGGATGTCTACTACGGCAGCGACTTGGTCGGTGCCGTGCACGACAGCGCGCCGCTGGCCTTCGAGTACGCATCGACGTGGCTGGATGGCGCCCAGCGGATGTCGCTGGCCGCCATCGCTCTTCAGCCCGGCCGGCAAGCCTCGCCCGAGGTGCAGGCCTTCTTCGAGAACCTGCTGCCCGAGGGCGAACTACGCGACTACCTGGCCGCGCAGCGTAAGGCATCCACCCTCTTCTCGCTGCTGCTCGAAGTGGCGGGCGACACCGCGGGTGCCTTCGTGCTGGTCGCACCTGGGCAGACGCCCGAGCCGCCGCGCTACGAAGCCACAACCTGGGAAGCCATCGCCGCGATCCTGGCCAAGCAGTCGGCTTCTGCCATCGACATCCACGAGCAAGGCGCCCGCATCTCGCTGGCCGGGGCGCAGGACAAGACCAGCCTGGCGATCTTCGACGACGGCGTGCCGCAGCTACCCAAGGGCACCTCGCCGTCCACGCACATCCTCAAGCCCAACATCCGCCGCCTGGCCAAGGTCTGGCACTCGGCCGCCAATGAGGCCATCGTGATGCGCGCCGCGGCGCTGGCCGGCCTGCCGACAGCCGAGGTCTTCTACGAACCGCACACCGAAGCCTGCGTCGTGCGCCGCTTCGACCGTCAGCTTCGCCCCGACGGCACGCTGGCCCGGCTGGTGCAGTACGACCTGTGCCAGCTGGCAGGCACGGTGTCGGATCGCAAGTACGAGAAGGAAGGCGGCCCAGGCCTCGCCGCCTGCGCCGAACTGATCCGTCGCTACAGCGCGCAGCCCGCCGTCGACCTGCGCCACCTGGTGCGCTGGGTGTTCTTCAACCTGTACGTCGGCAACAACGACAGCCACGCCAAGAACCTGTCGATCTACAGCGTGCCCGGCCAGGGCGTGACGCTGACGCCGTTCTACGACCTGATGTGCACGCGGCTGTACCCGGGCCTGTCGCCCGAGTTCGCCTTTGCGGTCGGCGGCGAGGTCAGGCCGGGCGAGATGGGCGCCGAGCACTTGGCGCTGATGGCCAGGCAGCTGGGCATGCAACCGCGCTTCCTGACTCTGCAGGCACAGGACATGGCCGACCGCGTGCCGACGGCCATCGACCAGGCCGTGCACGAGATCGCCCCCGCGCTGACGCCATCGGCACGCACGCTGGCCGAGCGGCTCGGGCGCTTCGTGTCGTCCACCACAAAGAAGCTGGCAGCGCGCCTGACCGCGTGACGGCAGCCGCAGGAAAGACGGATCCATGGGAGAAGTCACCAACCAGATCGCCATCGTCCTTGGCGTCCTCGTCGCCTGCTTCGCCGGGCCTGCCGCGGCCCTCTTCGTCCTGATCCGCAGGAAGGCGAAGGCGCGGCAAAGCCGCCGCTCTCCCATCGGCATCGCGCTGCTGCGTGGCCCAGGCCATTCGCTGCGCGAGCAGCTCGACGAGGCCCACAACGATCTGACCTGGGACCTCGTGCTGTTGATGGTGGTGCCGCTGCTGGCGCTGGCGCTGTTCCTCGCGCAGAGCCATCTGCGCGGCCTGCCGCAGATGGCGCACCTGGCGCCGGTCTACGCCCTGGCGGCGATCGCCTTCATCGCCTACATGCTGCGCAAGCTGCTGAAGGCCGGAACCCGGCTCGACCTCCTGAAGGCGGGCTACGACGCCGAGGTGGCCGTCGGCCAGGAGCTCGATCAACTGATGCGCCAGGGCGCCGCGACATTCCACGACCTGCCGGCCGAGCAGTTCAACATCGACCATGTCGTTGTCGCCGCCGAGGGTGTCTTCGCCATCGAGACCAAGGGATTCACGAAGCCGAATCAGGGCCGAGGCAAGGCAGACGCCACGGTGGTCTACGACGGCGACACCCTAAAGTTTCCGACCTGGACCACCAAGGAGCCGCTGGAGCAGGCCGAGCGCCAGGCCGCCTGGTTGGCCAAGTGGCTGTCGAGTGCCGTCGGATCGCCCGTCGCGGTGCTGCCCGTGATCGCATTGCCCGGTTGGTTCGTGGAACGCACCGGGCGCGGCCGGGTTCGCGTCTTCAGCGGTAAGGAACTGGCCGGCCTGCTGAAATCGCGCGGCACCCAAGCTCTGACAACCCAGGACGTTCAGCGCATCGCGCACCAGGTCGAACAGCGGTGCCGAACCGTGACACCGCTGTACGCGCAGGAGCCCAAGGCGGGCTGAAGACCACCGGCCGGCGCGGTCGCCGGCCGCTGTGCTGCATCAGGCCGCAGCGTCGCCACCCGCCGCGCCGCCTGCGGCGCCGCCCTTCTTCTTGTGCAGCACGGCGCCCAGATAGGCTGCCGACGCTCTTCCTCTGTTGTGGCCGGCCAGGCGGCTCACCGCCAACCTCGCCGCGTCCTCCTGCTCGCGCGTCAGCCCTTCCCCACCGCCGCGCAATGGCGGCTCCTGGCCGGTGATGGCGATGTACTCCTCGATCAGCGCCTCGTGCCGCAGGCCGTGGGCGGTGATGCCCAGGCCCTTCGAGGTGATGCCGAACTTCCGCAGCAGGTAGCCGAACCGCACCATGTTCTGCTTGAGATCGCGGTCAGGGTCGCCCGTGTGGGCATGGCTGTCCCAGAAGGCAATCCGCTGCGCGCTGGCAACGGCCTGCCGGCGGCGCGGCGTGTTCATCGGCACGAAGCGCGGCCGGCCGCCCTTGGCTCCCTGGCGGATCCACACGTACTCTTCGCCCTGCTTCTCGGCCAGCGGCAGGCCGGTGTCGGCGAAGTTCACCACGCACTCGTTGGGCCGGAACATGATCGCCTCGCGCTTGCGCAGGCCGAAGGCGCGGATCAGCCGCAGCATGCCGCCCACGTAGGGGTCGAAGGCGGCCACCTTGTCGATCAGGCCATCGACATCCACGCCCTGCGCCGACCAGCTCTTGTCGCGCTCGTTGATGCAGCTGCGCTGGTACTCGGCCAGTTCCAGCCCGTAGAACGCCGGCCGACGGATGAAGCCCGGCTTGCTGAGCCAGCCGGCCAAGCCTCGCAGGAAGCTGAGGTAGGTCTGGATGGTGGACGGCTTCAGCCCGTCCTTGCGCCACAGATCGACCGCGGCCTGGATGTGGCGCTGGCCCAGGTTGCGCGGGTCGGGCGCCTTCTTGAAGCCGCCGCGGCTTTCCAGCTCGCGGAAGAAATGGCGCAGGAAGTTCGCCCGCTCGTACCGCGTCTTGAACGACACGCTCTTGGCGCGCGCCGTGTGCTCCATGTTGTGCAGTTTCAGCAGCACCTCCAGCACGGTGTGCGGGCTGGCCTTGCCGGGCACGAAGCGCGACAGGATCTCGTCGTTGGACAAGCCCGCCCACTCGCGGGGGCGCAGCGCCTTCGGCGTGGCCTTGCCGCCCAGCGGCAGCGGGCGTGGGGTGGATGAATGGGAAGAAGGGATCAGCAGACGGTTGGGTTGCGAAGGCATACGCCCTCCGTGGACAGTGGCCTCGCCTTCCCGCAGGGCGCGGCCGGGTTGAAGGTGGAATCGCAGTGCGGCCGGCCGGCGCGGATTCCGTCGCGCCGGCTTGGCGTGGCCAGGTGATGTCGCGCGGCAGACGGCCACGGCCTGCTGCGCCTGCTCCGGGTTCGCCGGTGCCGTCGCCTGTTGAAGGCAGCGGCGCCAGCTCGGTCGGTCTTCAAAATGGGAACGGGGTTGATCCGGCCCGCGCACGGGTTTCCGCGACGCGCGAGCGGGTGGCAACGCCGGCCTCCAAGGGCATGGCGCTGCCGTCAGCCAGGTCGGGCCTAGCTGGCTGCGATGGATCAGGTCTATGGCTTTCGCGTCGCCATTCACCTGCTGGAGCCACCCCTTACCGAAATGCCGGGGCGGAGTCAGGTGCACGAGCAGCCAGCGCCGGCCGCGGCCCCCAACGGGGCCAGGGCGACCAGGCACTGCGCCAGCCTCAGGGAAAAGCCCCAGGGCACGGCACAAGCTCGAACGGATGGCGGGCACGGGCGCGCGGCATCGGGTGCCGGCACCGCGTGGGTTCGGTCAGCGGCGCGCTTCAAGAGCGCCCGGCGATCAACGCCGGCAGGCCGCGGACATCAGCTCCGCGAATGGTTTCCTCGGGGCCGCAGGCTCAGGGCCAACGGCACGCCCGGTTCAAGGACCGAGGCTTCAAGGGCAGGTAACGACTGCGACGCCTGTTCGCTCGCGATGAGCAAGGGCCAGGAGCCCTTCGGGAGCCTGCAGTGGACACCGTGCGCGGCGTTAACGTCAACGCGGTTTCGGGCATTGCCACCGCCAAGCGGCGCGAAAGGCGTGTGCTTGGGCGAGCGTTGACGCGGCGCGTGAGGCGGCTCTGTTTCCAGCTCGGCGCTGGCAGCGGCGCGACGCCTGGGGTTGACATGCGGGGGCTTGGCCTCTGGTTCAGATGAACAGGTGGCGATGGCGTACGGGACGTGGTTTCGGCCCGGCCACAGCAGGCCTCCGATGCCACCAGAGTGGCACTGCGGTGACCCTCGACTGTCACTGCAGAAATCGGCCCCAAGAGCGCCCATTCGGTGTCACCCTGATGACCACCAGGAATCACTCGTGTGTCCCCCGAGTGTCACAACGGCCGAGCAGACCCGCGCTCCTCCCCGGCCTGGCGGGGTTGATCCAGCCCCTCGCCATGCCACCGTGACCCGTCCAACACGAGGAGCCGGCCATGCGCGACTTCCGATGGGTCTGCGGCCAGGTGGCCGAGGTCCAGCGCTTCATCAACGTGCCGCGGCGCTGGTGCGAGCAGTACCCAGCCCGCGAACGCCGCGAGCTGTGGCTCACCTCCGACCAGGGCCCGGAGTTCAAGTTCGTCGTCCACACCACGCTGATGCCCGCGCGTCGCGGCCACCGCGTGCTGGCGCTGCTGCTGGACCGCGAACTGGTGGTGCTGCACAACCTGCAGACTGGCGAGTCGGTGAACTACCTGCGCAGCGACCCGCCGCTGTTGTGGCGGCGGTGCGAGGCCGTGGCCGCGGTGTTGGCCGGGGTGGGCGGCCTCTCGGCGTTTGCCGTGGCTGGCGGTGTGGCGCCGCTGGCGGTGGCAGCGGCCACGTTGATCGGTGCCCCCGGTGCGGTGGCGATGCGCTGGCTGGCTCGGCGCCTGGCCCAGCGCGCGAACGACCGTGCGCTGATCGAAGCACTGCGCCAGGCAGCAGCGCCAGCGCCCACCTGGCCAGCATTGCGCCGCGTGAAGTAGCCGCGGCTCCCTCGACCCAGCCGCTACGGCGACGCGCCAAGTGCTTGTCAGGGCAATCGAAACTGCCCGCCGTTCGATTAAGCGCTGCCTGCGGCGCCTAATCCGACGCCCTCGCACACGCAGAGCGCCCGAACTACACCCGGAGCGTAGAAGCGTGCGTGCGCTCGACGTTTCTACGCTCGGGCTGTAGTGGCGTGGGGACTCACCGCCCTCAACAGCAGCCGTACCCGGCAGTTGCAACGCGAGCCATCTGCCTGCCCGCTCAGCACACCGCCTGGCAGCGCCGATCGCATCCGAGCGACTTGCCCGCCCGCAAGTTTGAACATATGCTTTGACATATGCCACACCCACCCTCGGAGGCCCAGGTGACTGAGCGCCATGCCGCGTTGTTCCGCAACGGCCGCAACCAGGCGGTCCGGATTCCTCGTGAACTGGAGATGGAAGGGTCCGAGGTGCTGATTCGCAAGGAAGGCGACAGCCTCATCCTGACCCCCATTCGCAAGCACAAGCTGCGTGACCTGCTGGCGTCGTGGGCGCCGATGGACGACGCGCTGCCCGAAGTGGAAGACCTGCCGCCCCAGCCGCGGGAAGCCCTGTGATGGCCGTCCCTCAAGAGAGGCCGCGCACGCTGCCCTGCATGCTCGATACGAACGCCCTCTCCGAGCTGGTTCGCAACCCCCACGGCACCCTGGCCCAGAAGCTGAACGCGCTGGAACCCGATACGGTGTGCACCAGCATCGTCGCGGCGTGCGAGCTTCGGTTTGGCGCACAGCGCAAGGGCTCGGCACCGCTCACACAGCGGGTGGAGCAGCTGCTGCAGGCTCTGACCGTGCTGCCGTTGGACACGCCGGCCGACGAGCACTACGCCGACATCCGCGCCACGCTGGAGCGCAGTGGCACCGCCGACCGCGGCGGGATCGGCAGCCACGACCTGTTCATCGCGGCCCATGCGCGCTCGCGCGGCATGACGCTGCTGACGCGCAAGCTGCGCGAGTTCCAGCGGGTACCGGGCCTGACCGTCGAGGACTGGCCCAGTGAGCCGGCCAGCGCCACGCCGCCGCAGAAGAAGAAGATCAGAGCAGGCACCAAGAACGACAGGGAGATCAAGTGACAGAACAAGAAGCACGACAACGACTGCAGCAATGCCTGCTGGACCTGCTGCCCGCCAACGGCAGCATGGTGGGCAACGGCAGCCTGCTCGCGCAGTGGACCCAGGCCGCCATGGCAGCGGGCCTCACCGTGACGGCTGAAGACTTCTCCGGCCTGCGCGAAGACCTGGTCGCACGCGGGCTGGTGGTCAAGGGCAAGGGCCGCGGCGGCTCGACCGGCCGTGCCGCCGCCGCCGCGGCGGGCAGTGACAGCTTCGCCCTGCAGGGCGAAGCGCCCGCGCCCGCAGAAGCGGCCAATGCCGCGGCGCCACCCAAGGCCAACACCTCCACAGCGCCCAAGACCCAGAAGCTGCGCGCCGCCGATGCCAACGAACCGGCCCAGGTTCTGAGCTACCGCCACAACGACCGGCGCAAGAACAACCCGGAGGTGGGCCTGGTGAGCGAAGCCAGCGACCCGCAGCAACCCAAGCAGACCTGGGCGTACGACCCGCACCTGGACCCGGTGCTGAACTTCGACGGCGCGCGGGCCGAACTGGAAACGCTGGTCGACGACGCGCTGGCCGAAGGCAGCAGCCATATGCAGCAGCAGATCGGCGAGATCGTGGCCTGGCTCGACCATGCGCTGGCCGGCAGCGACGAGGCCGCCGTGCGCGAGGTGGTGGGCAACCTGCGCCAGCGCCTGACGGCCAAGGTGCCCGCGCCGCCCGAGCGCGGCGCACTGGAAGAGATCAAGCGCCGCGGTGCGCCCTACCTGCAGTGGGCTGGCAAGGCCGAGCGCACCAGCTTCGAGGTGGACACGGTCAGCCTGCACGTGCACGAGCGCATCGACCCGATGAGCATCCTCTCGGCGGTGCGCAAGCGCTTGGAAGAAGCGAACGACACCAAGGGCAAGACAGCAGCCACGCTCAAGGCCGAAGAGCCCTCACCCCTGGGCCGCCAGGCCAGTCTTTTCGAGGCGCCCTTCGAGAGTCTGCCGCTGCGCGCCGCGGTGGACTTCTATCGCCACGACAAGGGCTGGGCCAACCGGCTGATCGCCGGCGACAGCCTGCTGGTGATGAACAGTCTGCTGGTCAAGGAGGGCATGGCCGGGCAGGTGCAGATGATCTACATCGACCCGCCCTACGGTGTTCGGTATGGAAGCAACTTCCAACCCTTCATCGGAAATCGCGAAGTCAAGGACGGTAGCGACGCCGACTTGACCCAAGAGCCCGAGATGATCAAGGCGTTCCGAGACACGTGGCAGCTCGGGATTCACTCATATCTAGCCTATCTGCGAGACCGACTGCTACTGGCGCGCGATCTACTTGCCCCAACTGGTAGTGTCTTCGTGCAAATCTCTGACGAGAACTTGCACCACGTACGAGAGCTTTGCGATGAGCTCCTCGGTGTCGACAACTTCCTGTCCATCATCGCCATCAAGAAGACAGGAGGCGCCACGAGCGAAACGTTGTCGATGGTTACCGACTATTTGGTCTGGTACTGCCGAGACAAGAAGCAGGTCAAGTACAACGCGCTGTATCTGACTAAGAGCGCTGGCTCGGATGGCGCGACTGAGTACAACCGCGTCGAAGAAGCCAGCGGGCGGATCCGACGCATCACCGAGGAGGAGGCACTGGAGAAGGTGCCGTTGCCAGATGGCGCCAGGATACTCACCACGGATACCGCCGTATCCGATGGGTTCCGCGAAAACACCACGGGCAAGTTCGAATGGCAGAGTATTGAGTACGACTCAACGCCAACAAGAAACTGGAAGGCGACCTTCCCTGGCATGTATCGACTGGCAAAGGCAAATCGACTGATTCGTCGGTCGGGCCGTCGCATCTACAAGAGGTACTTCGACGACTTTGCTGTCACGCATCTCAACAACATCTGGTTTGATGTTCGAGGGGCGCTAGACCGCACCTATGTGGTCCAAACCTCAGACCGTGTAATCGAGCGCTGCGTCCTAATGACGTCTGACCCTGGCGATCTCGTGTTGGACCCCACCTGCGGCTCCGGCACCACCGCCTTCGTCGCCGAAAAGTGGGGACGCCGCTGGGTCACCTGCGACACCTCGCGCGTCGCCGTCACGCTGGCCAAGCAGCGACTGATGACGGCCAGCTACGACTACTACCAGCTGGCCTACCCGCACGAAGGCCTGAAGGGCGGCTTCATCTACAAGACGGTGCCGCACGTCACGCTAAAGTCCATCGCCAACAACGCTGACATCGACGCCATCTACGATAGGCTGCACCCGGCCATCGACGCGGCGCTCGGCGCGCTGAACGCCGCGCTGGCCCAGCACCCACCCACCGAGCCCTTGGCCGTCACCGAGGGCGTGCGAAAGGGCCAGAAGCTGGCGTTGGGCAAGCAGGGCGTGGCGCTGCACGAATGGGAAGTGCCGTTCCCCAGCGAAGACGGCGCGTTGCCCGACGAGTGGCCTGAGGGTCTGCGCGAGCCCTTTGACGCCTTCCACGCCGCCCGCCAGCGCATGCAGGCCGAGATGGACCGTTCCATCGCCGCCAATGCCGAGAGCGAGACGCTGTACGACAAGCCCGAGCCGAGCAAGACCAAGCTGCGCATCACCGGCCCGTTCACGGTGGAGGCGGTGCCCTTCCCCACCGTGTTGAGCCTGGAGGCGGCCGAAGGCGGCGCCGCCGCCACGCCCACCGAAGACCAGGCCTACCAGACCAGCATTGCGCGCAGCGGCGAAACCAGCCGCCAGCAGCAGTGGCGCGACGAGCTGCTGAAGACCGGCATCCGCGGCAAGGGCGGGCAGATGCTGAAGTTCGCCGAGCTGGACGTGATGGCGGGCACCACCTGCCTGCACGCCACCGGGACGCTGGCCGAGAGCGGCGAGCGCGGCGAGCGCGTGGTGGTGAGCTTCGGCCCCGAGCACGGCGCGCTGGAGCAGCGGCAGGTGGAGCACGCCATCGGCGAAGCGGGCGAGCTGTTCCCGCGGCCCAAGATGATCGTGTTCTGCGCCTTCACCTTCGACCCCGAGGCGGCGAAGGACATCGACGCCTTCAAGGGCATCACGGCGCTGAAGGCGCAGATGAACACGGACTTGCTGACCGAAGACCTGAAGAAGGCCCGCTCCAGCAACCAGAGCTTTTGGTTGATGGGCCAGCCCGAGGTGCACGCCACGCAGCGCCCCGACGGCCGCTGGCAGGTGGAGGTGATGGGCTTCGACTACTTCGACACCGTGAAGGGCGAGCTCATCTCGGGCGGCAAGGCCAAGATCGCGATGTGGAGCCTGGACACCGATTACGACGGCCGCAGCCTGTTCCCGCACCAGGTGTTCTTTCCCATGGCAGGCAAGGACGAGGGCTGGCGCAAGCTGAAGAAGAGCATCCGCGCCGAGCTGGACGAAGCGCTGCTGGAGCAGTTCCACGGCACGGTGTCGCTGCCGTTCGAGGCGGGCAAGAACGGCAAGGCGGCGGTGAAGATCGTCGATGACCGGGGTATCGAGTCGCTCAAGATCCTGCCGCTGACGGCAGCGCCCTCGGGAGCCGGGGCATGACGTGGCAGGACTGGGCCGCACTGGGGGGCGGCGTCGGCGGCGTGTTCACGGCCATGGCTGCCATCGTGGCCGCCTGGCAGCTGTGGCACATGCACAAGCAGGGCATGACCAGCTTCGAGGATGCCCTGGTGCGTGAGTATCGAGAGCTGGCCTCGACGCTGCCGCTGCCCGCGCTGCTGGGTGAACCCATCAGCGACGAACTGCACCGCGAGAAGCTCGACGAGTTCTATCGCTACTTCGACTTGTGCAACAGCCAGGTCTTCCTGCATGACCAGGGACGGATCAGCGACGAGACCTGGGCGTTCTGGGAACAAGGCATCCGCACGAACCTGAAGCGCCCGGCCTTTGCCCGCGCCTGGAGCGAGATCGCGGGGCGGGCCAACGGTGACTTCGCCGAACTGCGCCGGGTCTGCCCGCCCGCGCCGACCACCCCGCCCGAGGTGTCGGCATGAAGACGCCCGGCAACGTCATCATCAACTCACCCTTCGAGGCACCGCGCCGGCACTGGCAGCCACAGCGCGACGGCACGCTGACGCTGGTGGAAGAACGCCGGCCGGCCAGCTATGAGATCTACGACGTGCGCAACAACACGCGCCGTGTGGAGACGCTGGACCAGGTGAACGAGATCCGCCAGCGCATCGAGCGCTGGCGCGCCGACGACTACCCGGGCATCACCGCGGTCACCCGCCAGCTGCTGGCCCACTGGCAAGACCAGGGCGCGCGCCAGCACCCGTTCTACTTTTGCCAGTTGGAGGCCATCGAGACGCTGATCTGGTGGGTGGAGGCAGCCGATGCCTACCGCCAGGGCGTATTCCTGCAAGGCGATGGCGGGCCCTGGGAGCGGGTGTGCAGCAAGATGGCCACCGGTTCGGGCAAGACCACGGTGATGGCCATGATCATCACCTGGCAGGTGCTGAACGCGGTCACCTACCCGAAGCGGCCACGAGACTTCTCGCGCGCCATCTTCATCGTGGCGCCGGGCCTGACCGTGAAGGAGCGCCTGCAGGTGCTGCTGCCGGGCAACCCCGCCAATGCCTATGACGAGTTCTCGACCTGTCCGTCCGAATCACTGCGGCAGAAGCTGAACCAGGCCGAAGTGCTGGTGGAGAACTGGCACACCCTGATGCCGGCGAAGGAGCCGGATCGCTCGGTGGTCAAGAAGGGACGCGAGACCGACGAGGTCTACACGCGCCGCGTGCTGGGCCGCCTGGCGCAGCACCGCGACATCGTGGTGATCAACGACGAGGCGCACCACGCCTACCGCAAGCCGGCCGATGTGAAGATCAGCAAGGCGGACGCGGAACGCCTGGGCCTGGACCTGGACGAGGCCACTCGCTGGATCGAGGGCCTGGACCGCATCCACCACACGCGGCGCATCGGCCGTTGCTTCGACCTGTCGGCCACGCCGTTCGCGCCCACCGGCAAGACCAACAGCGAGGAAGGCCTTTTCAGCTGGATCGTCAGCGACTTCGGCCTGACCGACGCCATCGAAGCCGGGCTGGTGAAGACGCCGCGCGTGGTGATCCGTGACGATGCGCTGCCGGATGCCAAGAGCTACCGCTCCAAGCTCTACCACCTGTACCGCGACCCCGATGTGCAGCAGGACCTGAACCGCCGCGGCGCCGAACCCCACGAGGCGCTGCCCAAGCTGGTGCAGGACGCCTATACGCTGCTGGGTGCCGACTGGCGCGTGGCGTTGCACGAATGGCAGAAGGCAGGGCACCACTCCCCGCCCGTGATGCTGACGGTGTGCAACCGCGTGGAGACCGCCGCGCGCATCGAGCACTACCTGAACCATGGTGATGCGCACTGGCCCGAGCTGAAGTCACCGGAGCAGACCCTGCGCGTGGACTCCAAGGTGCTGGAGAAGGCCGAGATCGGCGAGAAGGCCGGCTCCGAGAGCGTGTTCAAGGCGCGGCTGGGCTCGCTGCTGAAGGCATTGGCGGTGCCAGCGGGCGTGGCGAAGCAACTCGACGAGGTCAAGAAGGACGCCGACCGCCTGCAGGTGCTGGCACGGCACTTGGGCCTGACCGACGACGACTGGGCCGAGCACGCCAAGGCGCCCTTGGATGCACAGCTTGAACTGTTGATCCGCAAGGCGCCATTGCCCCCTGCGGTGCGCGACTACCTGCTGGGCACCACCGAGTACGCAAACCGCCTGCGCGACATCGTGAAGGCGGCCCACCTCCCCAAAGACCGTGAGGAACGGCTGCTGGCGCTGGACAAGGAGGACCTGTTGCGCGCCATCGTGGACAACGTGGGCAAGCATGGGCAGGCAGGTCAGCGGCTGCAGAGCGTGATCTCGGTGGCCATGCTGTCCGAGGGCTGGGACGCGAAGAACGTCACCCACATCATGGGGCTGCGTGCCTTTACGAGCCAGTTGCTGTGCGAGCAGGTGATCGGCCGCGGCTTGCGCCGCGTGGGCTACGACAAGGACGAAAACGGGCTATTCGTGCCTGAGTACGTCAACGTGTTCGGTGTGCCCTTGTCGGTGTTCGTGGATGCGGGAGAAGGAGGAGAGACGCCACCACCGCCGAAGCCGAGTACCCAGATCGAGTCATTGCCTGCGCGCAACGAATTCGAAGTGCGCTGGCCCAACCTGCTGCGGGTGGACACGATCGTGAAGCCGGCGCTGTCGGTGCAATGGTCGAAGGTGCCTGACCTGCACCTCGACCCGGCCCAGACCGTGATCACCGCCGAACTGGCGCCGGCGGTGGGAGGCGCCACCGACCTGAGCAAGACGACGAACATCGATCTCAGCAAGCTGCCCGAAGAGTTCCGCGAGCAGCGCATCGTGTTCCAGGCAGCCCGCAAGGCGTTCGACCAGCTTGCCGGCAAGTTCACGGGGAACCGGGAGTATCTGGTGTTCCAGCTCATACGGCTGGTGGAGCAATTCCTGGGGTCGAAGAGGCTCGTGATCCCGAGCCTGTTCCATGCCGAGGGCGTGCGGCGGCGCATCTTGGTGGCGTTGAACATGGACCTCATCGTGCAGCACGTGGTGAAACACGTGGAGCAGCAGAACGTGGCCAGCATCGAACCGGTGTTCGACCCCGAGCAGCCGATCGGCACCACCCGCGCGATGCGCACCTGGTACACGACGAAAGGCAACCAGCCGACGCGCAAGTCGCAGATCAGCCACGTGGTCGGTGACAGTTCGTGGGAGATCTACGCCGCCACCTTGTTCGACGCCAGCGACAAGGTGAATGCCTACGCCAAGAATGACCATCTCGGCTTCCAGATCTACTACCTCTGGGGTGGTTCCCGAAAGCGCTTCATCCCCGACTTCATCGTGCGCTTGGCCAACGGGCGCAACCTGGTGCTGGAGATCAAGGGCGAGGACTCGCCGATGAATAGCGCCAAGCGCGATGCCCTGGCCCTCTGGGTGAAGGCCGTGAACGCCAAGGGCGGCTTCGGCCGCTGGTGCTGGGACGTGGCGTTCAAGCCGGCAGAGATTCAAGACATTCTGAGCCGACACAACGGCCCCTTCGACAATGCCGATCGAGAGCTGATATTGACTGCGGGCGCAGAAGCATCGCCAAAGGACTGACCCCATGTTGACCCACCTGCGCATCAAGAACTTCAAGGCCTGGAAGGACACAGGGCCGATCCGCCTCGCACCGTTGACCGTGATCTTCGGGGCCAACAGCGCGGGAAAGAGCAGCCTGGGTCACCTGCTGCTGGCGCTGCAGCAGACCGCGCGCTCCACCGACCGCAAGCGTGCGCTGCATCTGGGCGACTCGGCCTCGCTGATCGACCTGGGCACCTTCGAGGACTGCCTGCACGGCCACGACCTGCAGCAGACGTTGGGCTTCGAGCTGGGCTGGCGCCTGCCCAAGTCGCTGGAGGTGAAAGACCCGCTGCAACTGACGCGGCGCTACGCCGGCCAGGACATGAAGCTGGAGGTGGAAATGGCTGCCGGCAAGAGTGCGCAGCCTGAAGTGCAGACCATGCGCTACGCCCTGCAGAGCGGCGGCGTCACGGTGCTGGACGTCGACTTTCATCGCGACGCCCAGCGCAAGCTGCACCTGCAGTCGAAGCACTACGAGTTCAGAAAGGCTGACGGCCGGCAGTGGCCGCTGGAAGAGCCCGAGAAGTTCTACCGCCTGTCGGACGTGACCGCAGCTCGGTTCAAGAACGCCGGCTTCATGGCCGACTTCGCGCTCGCCACCGAGGCCATGCTCGACAACCTGTCGTACCTGGGCCCGCTGCGCAGCCACCCGCAGCGCATCTACCAGTGGTCGGGCGACACGCCAGCCAGCGTGGGGCCGATGGGCGAACAAACCATCGCAGCCATCCTTGCGGCGCAAGGCGACGCGCGGCAACTCAACCGCGGCCCGCGAAGGTCCAAGCAGGCGTTTGCCGAGTTCATCGCCGGCTGGCTCAAGGACCTGGGCGTGATCACCGACTTCTCGGTGCGGCCGGTCGCGGTGGGCCGCAAGGAATACGAGGTTCTCGTCAAGACGGGGCCGAAGTCTCCGGAGGTCAAGATCACCGACGTGGGCTTTGGTGTCTCGCAAGTGCTCCCGGCACTGGTACAGGCCTTCTACTGCCCGCCGCACTCCACCGTCTGGATGGAGCAGCCCGAGATCCACCTGCACCCGCAGGTTCAGGCCGAGCTGGCCGACGTGTTCATCTCGGCGATCCAGTCGCGCCAGGACGGGGTGGAGCGCCAAATACAGCTGATCGTGGAGAGCCACTCCGAGCACTTCCTCAACCGACTGCAGCGCCGGGTGGCCGAGGGTGTGCTGACGCCCGAGGACGTGGCGGTGTACTTCTGCCGTCGCTCGGCCGCAGGGACCGACCTGGAGCCGCTGAAGCTCAACCTCTTCGGCGACATCGAGAACTGGCCGCCGAACTTCTTTGGCGACGAGATGGCCGATATTGCCGCGCGCACCCTGGCCGCGATGAACCGCAAGAAGGCGCAAGCAGCAGGGCAGCCTGCCGAATGAAGGCTGTCATCGACACCAACGTGCTGCTGGTGGCCAATGGCGACCATGCTGACGTTTCAGAAGACTGCGTGAACGAATGCGTGCGGCGCTTGCAGGCGATGCAGGCTGGAGGCACTGCGGTGATCGACGACGGCTTCCGCATCGTCGGCGAGTACCTGCACAAGAACCGGCCGAACGTCCAGAAGGGCGCAGGCAATGTCTTCCTGAAATGGCTGCTGCAGAACACCGCCAACGCCAAACGGGTCGAGACCGTGCCACTTACCGAACTGACGCCGGACCGCTTTGCCGAGTTTCCCGACCCGGCGCTGGAGCCGCAGTTCGACGCACCTGACCGCAAGTTCGCGGCGGTGGCGTACGCGCACCCCGGAAAGCCTCCGGTCTGGCAGGCTGCCGACAGCAAGTGGCTGGACTGGTGGCCGGCACTCGCGGCCCAAGGCGTGCGGGTGGACTTTCTGTGCCCGGACGACGCCTGCCGCTTCTACGCGAACAAGTTTCCGAACAAGCCGGCGCCTTCGTTGCCACCGCCATGAACGCGTTCTTCCGCTTTCCGCACACGCCTCACCTGGCTTGGCTGGGGCGCGGTGAGCCGCGTGACGACAAGGTGCTGTCGGAGGCCGAGGCAGCGGAGTTGCTGTCTGCCGAGGTCGTGCTCGAAGAGAAGGTGGACGGCGCCAACCTCGGCTTCTCGCTCAGCGCCGAAGGTGAGCTTCGTGTGCAGAACCGCGGGCAGTATTTGGCCGAGCCGCACAGCGGGCAGTTCGCACGGCTGCCGCAGTGGCTGGCGATACACAGCAGCGGGATTGGTGACGCGCTACTGGAGCACGCAGACAACGGACTGATGCTGTTCGGCGAGTGGTGCGCCGCTCGCCACTCGCTGGACTACACACGGCTGCCCGACTGGTTTCTGCTCTTTGACGTGTTCGAAGGAAGCTCGGGCCATTTTTGGAGCAGCAGCCGCCGCGACGACCTGGCCGCCGAGCTGGGCCTTGCAACAACGCCCTGCCTCGCACAAGGACGCTTCACCCTCTCTGACTTGTCGGCGAAGGTGCAACTTTGGCCCAGCCGCTTTCGCGACGGCCCGCTTGAGGGCATCGTCGTTCGGCGTGAGTCGGACGGGTGGTGCGAACGAAGAGCAAAGCTGGTTCGCGGCGACTTCACGCAGGGGATCACCGATCACTGGCGCAATCGGCAGATTCAGTGGAACCGGTTGTCAACCGAGTTGGCCACTTGATCCAACCGCCCGCACTGCGCTCATGCATCAGACACCGTCACGCTGAAGGAGCACAAGATGCCTGACCGTGTCGCCGGCTACCTGATCCACTTCGACGAGGATCGGCGCAACTACCTGTTGAACGGCATCCGCGACCCGGCCGATGGATTCTCCGACGCACTCAGCAGTGCCGACTGGTCCGTTCGGCAGTGGGAGGTTTGCGGCTTGATGTTCGAGCCCGATGCCATCACCCACTGGGCATTGGCGCGCAAGGGGCATCGTGTTGCGACCGGCAAGGTGAAAGTGGACTTCACCGAGGTCACTCCGACTGACATCAAGATCGCCGACGTTGTGCAGCGCATCGGAGAAGGTGTGCAGCGCAACATCATCAGCAGCCGCTCGGGATCGGGCGGCCCGGTGCCTGGCGCGACCTGGCAGAGCCTCAAGCGCGCGCTGCGGGAAATCGATCCGGTCTCCCTGGAAGCCGTCGAACGGCTGGAGCGCCTGCGAGAGCAAAGCCGTGAGCGCATCACGCGGCCGGGCACTGAGGTCGTGGCGCAGGAGCGCGATGCTACGGGCGTCGCGCTCGACGTTTTCGATCAGACGGGGCGGCTGCGCAAAGCGACCTTGCAGGGGTGGACCGCGCCGACTGGGGACAACTTGACTTCCTTCTTGGACGGCCTGGCAGGCGTCCGGACGATCGAAGACCAATTGATCGCCCGCGATGCCGCGTCCTTCCCGCAGGCGGAGGGACGACGCACGACGCTGCTGGGTGCGGTCTTCTCGACGGGCGGGCGAAAGCTGGAAGTCTTCAACGTCAACCGCTCATCGGTTGAGCATGCGCTGGGCGTTGACCTGCTGTACTACCACGAGGACTTCGATGCGTGGACCATGGTCCAGTACAAGTCCATGGAGCGCGAGGACGACGATCCCGAGAGAACGGCCGTGTACAGGCCGGATGCGCGATTCGACGCGGAACTGGCTCGGATGGTCGGTTTTCGCCAAGCAATTGCCGATCGGTGGACCCCAACCGATGGGGTGTCGGCATACCGCCTGCACGGCGATGGGTTCTTCTTCAAGTTCTGTTCCCGAATCCAGTTAGAAGTGCTCTCCGAGGCCCTCCTGCCCGGTATGTACCTGTCGCGAGAGCACATCGAGTCCGTCCTGGCAGATCCAGCCTCATTGGGCCCGCGAGGAGGCCGTCAGATCACCTTCGAGAACTGTGGCCGGCATCTCAGCAACACGCTTTTCGCAGACCTCGTGCGGGACGGTTGGATAGGT
Source organism: Piscinibacter defluvii (assembly GCF_004011805.1). Lineage (GTDB taxonomy): Bacteria > Pseudomonadota > Gammaproteobacteria > Burkholderiales > Burkholderiaceae_C > Piscinibacter > Piscinibacter defluvii. Next base: position 65,771 of record NZ_RCHJ01000005.1, on the reverse strand, counting down.
ACCCGATCGGTGTCATCTGCGCGAGTGGCCCAGCTCGTCCAGGAGGGCCTGGCGGGCAATCGATCGATCGTCATTGCCCGGGCAAGGCGAAGCGGTCAGGCGGCCAACGTCGAGGAGACCATCACTTCCCTGCGACTGTAGGGACTTCGCTGATCGACACGCCGACGATCGACATGAGTAGGCTGGAGGAGCGCTCAGTGAGGGACACAGGCTTTGGCGAACTGGGGCGTCTGCTGGACCGCTCGCGGGACCTGGAATCCGAGGTGAACCGCATGCTGGGTGGGGACACACTGCAACTGTTCGACGACAGCCCTCGAACGCTTGTGGCTCTTTCGGCCTCGCAAACCTCGCTGGAGCATGGCACCGCTCTTCGGGTATTGCTCGCGCAGCCACTCCCCACCGCCGGCATCAGCATGATGCGGCTTCAGCATGAGGCCCTGACGCGGGCTGTATGGCTGTTGTACGCCGCGTCTGACGACCAGATCGACCGCCTGGTCGCCACACTCGATGCCGCCTCCGAGAAGGCCGCAGCCAAGCTGCCAATGGCCAAGGCGATGCTCGACGAGATCGTCGGCAAAGCGCCCCACGGCGCGGTCGAAATGCTCACGCACTTCAAGGACGTGAATGCGCCGGCCCTGCACTCTTTCGTGCACGGTGGCATCCATGCCATCCAGCGCGGCCTGACGGGCTATCCGGTCGAACTGCTCGCCAACGTGGTGCGCAGCTCCAATGGGCTGTACACGATGGCCGGTATGCTGCTGGCCATCCTCTCGGGTGACGAGGCCCTGGCCAAGCGCATGAGCAAGATTCAGCCGCGCTTTGCCGACTGCCTGCCACCGCTGATCGTGCCTGCGGCCAGGCCCGAAACCTGATGCACGGTTCCAATCAACCAGCCGCCGGGGCAGATGTCATGGCACAGTCTGTTGTGCGGAGCCGACACCGGCTCCAGCCCCCAATTCCTGTGTACCCACACGTGTACCCGCCAGCGACCTCGAGTCCGGAAACCCAGCATCCATGCGGCTTCCCGGCCGATCTCCCTGAGCAGGTGCAGAACATCGAGTGAGCCCGCCTCGCCCGGACCCGCCCGGGCCGCGTGTTCAGGCCACGACCTTGCGGCCGCGCAGTGCCGCGATGTCCTGGACCGAGAAGCCGAGTTCGCCCAGCACCGCGTCGGTGTCGTCGCCGAGCCGGGGCGCCGGCGAGCGCACCCGCCCCGGCGTGCCCAGCAGCTTGGGCACGATGCCCGGCACCTCGACCTCGTAGCCGTCGCGCGTGGCCTGCGTGAGGATCATGTCGCGCGCGCGGTAGTGCGGGTCCTCGACGATGTCCTTGGCGGTGTACACGCGCCCGGCGGGCACCCGGGCCTCGCCCAGCAGCGCGAGCACCTCGCCCGACGGACGCTGCAGGGTCCAGGCCTCGATCGCCGCGTCGATCTCGGCCACGCGCTTCACGCGGCCGGCGTTGTCGGCCAGGGTCGGGTCGCTGCCCAGGTCGTCGCGGCCGATCGCGCTCATCAGGCGCTTGAAGATGCTGTCGCCGTTGCCGGCCACCAGCACCACCGCACCGTCGCCGCAGCGGTAGGCGTTGCTCGGCGCGATGCCCGGCAGCGCCGAGCCGGCGGGCTCGCGCACCGCGCCGAAGGCGCTGTACTCCGGCACCAGGCTCTCCATCACGTTGAACACCGCCTCGTGCAGCGCCACGTCGATCACCTGCCCGCGCCCGCCGTTGACCTTGCGGTGGTAGAGCGCGGTCAGCACGCCGATCGTGCCGTGCAGCGCGGCCAGCGTGTCGCCGATCGAGACGCCGCAGCGCACCGGCACGCGGCCGGGCTCCCCGGTGAGGTGGCGCAGCCCGCCCATCGCCTCGCCGATCGCACCGAAGCCCGGCAGGTCGCGGTACGGGCCGCTCTGGCCGTAGCCGCTGATGCGCAGCATGATCAGGCCCGGGTTGTCGCGGGACAGCTCCTCGTAGGACATGCCCCAGCCCTCCAGCGTGCCGGGGCGGAAGTTCTCGACCAGCACGTCGGCACGCGCGATCAGCTTCTTCGCGATCGCCTGGCCCTCGGCCTCGCGCAGGTCCAGCGCGATCGAGCGCTTGTTGCGGCTCTGCACCTGCCACCACACCGAGGTGCCGTCCTTGAGCAGGCGCCAGTTGCGCAGCGGGTCGCCGCTGCCCGGCGCCTCGATCTTGATCACCTCGGCGCCGAAGTCGCCCAGCGTCTTGCCGGCGAAGGGGCCGGCGATCAGCTGACCCATCTCGACGACCTTCAGTCCGTCCAGTGCCTGGGGCGACATCGGCTTTCTCCTCGGGGGTCCACGTCGGTTGCTCAACCGGTCTGCTGCGGCAAACGCGGGCGCAGGCCGAGCCAGCCGAGCGCCAGGCCCATCAGCAGCAGCGGCAGCAGCGAGCCCAGGTTGAGCAGGAACCAGCCTTGCGTCGTCACCAGCGCACCCGAGGCGAAGGCGGTCACCGCGGTGACGGTGAAGACGCAGAAGTCCATCGTGCCCTGGGCGCGCATGCGCTCCTGCGGACGGTAGGTGGTGGTCAGCAGCGTGGTCGCGCCGGTGAACAGGAAGTTCCAGCCGACACCGAGCAGCAGCAGCGCGGCGAGGAAGCGCTCGAGCTCGACGCCCGACAGCGCCACCGCCACGCAGGCGAGGTTCAGCGCCAGGCCGACCGCCATCACCGGCAGCGTGCCGAAGCGCTGGATCAGGTGGCCGGTGAAGAAGGCCGGCACGAACATGCCCAGCACATGCCACTCGATCACCAGCGCCGCGTCGCGGAACGGCAGCCCGCAGCGCTCCATCGCCAGCGGCGTGGCCGCCATCAGCAGGTTCATCACGCCGTAGGCGAGCGCCGCGCACACCACGGCGACCACGAACTCCGGCTGGCGCGCCAGTTCGGCCACCGGGCGGCCGGTGTCGCTGCCCGGTGCCGGCGCCTGGTGCGGCGGAAAGCGCACCAGCGAGATCACCACCAGGCCCAGCAGCGCGATGCCCACCAGCGCCACGTAGGCGCCGGCGAACGGGGCGCTCAGCCAGTCGCGCGTCAGGTGCGCCAGGTTCGGCCCGATGAACGCGCCGGCCACCCCGCCGGCCATCACCAGCGAGATGGCCTGCGCCTTCTTCTCGGGCGCCACCAGTTCCGGCCCGGCGAAGCGGTAGAGCTGCGCGTTGGTGTTGTAGAAGCCGGCCACCACGGTGGCCGCCAGCACGCCCCAGAAGCTGCCGAGGCTGACCGCCAGCGCCCCGCCCGCGGCCGACAGCGCCGCCACCACCAGGCCCATCTGGAAGGCACGCCGGCGGCCCCAGCGCGACTGCAGCCGCGCCACCGGCCCGGCCGCCAGCGCGCTGCCGACCACGTAGCCCATCACCGGCAGCGTGGCCATCCAGCCCTGCGGCGCGAGGCGCAGCCCGACCAGGCCGTTGATCGCGATGAAGGTGACGTTGTTGGTCATGAACAGCGCCTGGCAGACGCACAGCAGCAGCAGTGAGCGGTTCATGGCGGTCGGAGGGCGGGGCCGACGCGGATTGTCGCGCGCGGCGCGTGATCGTCGCGGACGGACCCGGCTGCTAGACTGGTCCGGACATGATTCCACGCCCCACCACCGAATGACGGCCACGCCGCTGGCGTGGCGCTGGCTGCGCTTCGCGGAGTTCGACCTGCAGGGCCTGTACGAGGTGCTCGCGCTGCGCCAGCAGGTGTTCATCCTCGAGCAGGGCCCCTACCTCGACGCCGACGGCCTGGACCAGCACAGCTGGCACCTGCTCGGGCGCGATGCGGCCGGCACGCTGCTGGCCTACCTGCGCGTGGTGGACCCGGGGCACAAGTACGACGAGCCCTCGATCGGCCGCGTGGTCACCGTCGCGTCGCAGCGCGGCACCGGGCTCGGCCATGCACTGATGGCCGAGGCCGTGGCCGGGCTCGCGCGCCACTGGCCGGGGCGGGCCAACCGCATCAGCGCGCAGGCGCACCTGCAGCGCTACTACGGCCGCCACGGCTACGCAGCCGTCGGGGAGCCCTACCTCGAGGACGGCATCCCGCACATCGAGATGCTGCGGCCGCCCGACGCCTGATCAGGACCAGCCGGCGTCGACGACGAAGCTCTGCGCGGTGCACATCCGCGAGTCGTCGGCGGCGAGGAACAGTGCCATGGTCGCGATGTCCTCCGACTGCAGCCGGCCGGGCAGGCACTGGTTGGCGTCGATGTCGCGCTCGGACTCGGGCGTGACCCACATCTTCAGCTGCTTGTCCGTCATCACCCAGCCCGGCACCAGCGCGTTGACGCGGATGTTGCGCTTGCCCAGGTCCTTGGCCAGCGAGCGCGTCAGGCCGTGGATGGCCGCCTTGCAGGTGGCGTAGGCCGGGTAGCCGGCGCCCTTGATCATCCAGCTGATCGAGCCGAGGTTGATGATCGAGCCGCCGCCCAGGCCGACCATGTCGTCCAGCACCGCCTGCGCGGCGAAGAACTGGTGGCGCAGGTTGACGTTCATGCACTGGTCCCAGAACTCGGGCGTCACCTCCTCGACCGCGTGGCGCTGGTCGTTGGCGGCGTTGTTCACGAGCACGCCGATCGGCCCGAAGGCGGCGCGCGTCTGCACGATCGCCTCGCGCAGCGCGTCGATGTCGGTCACATCGCAGGGGATGAACAGCGGTGCCGGCCCGGCGCCCGACGGCAGGCGGCCGAGCAGTTCGTCGGCGGCGGCGCGGTTGCGGCCGACGAAGCCGACCTTCGCGCCCTGCGCGTGGAAATGCTCGACGAACGCGGTGCCGATGCCGGTGGTGCCGCCGCTGATGAACACGGTGCGGCCCTGCAGGCTGGGGTAGGTGGCGAAGCGGCTCATGGATGTCCTCGGGGTCAGGGGTTCAGGGACGGCGCGCGCGCACCAGGGCGTGCAGCCCGCGGGCACTGAGCGCCTCGTCGTGGCGCTGCGTCGCGAGGCCGCGCGCCGCGAGCGCACGTTCGTAGCGTGGCAGCAGCGCGGCACTGCCGACCAGGTGCACGCGCGTGGCCCCGGCCGGCACGAGGCCCTTCAGTTCGTGGCCGATCAGCAGGCCGGACAGGAAGGACGGCGCCTGCCCGGGCTGCAGCGCACCGGACAGGCCGCGCGTGCGCACGCCGAAGAGGTGGTGCGTCAGGCCGCCATCGTCCGCGCTGGCGGCCAGGCCGCGTGCGAAGGCCTCGGGATCGTCGCCGTCGGTCTCGGCCGGTGCGGGCATCAGCGCGGCGAGCAGGCTGTGCTGGCGCAGCAGGGCGTACAGCTCACCGGTCATCGCGGTCTGCCAGCCGGTGATGCGGCCGGCCTCGACCCGCACCCACTTGCTGTGCGTGCCGGGCAGGCAGACCACGTGCGGGCCCGCGCCCGGCAGCCGATCGAGCAGCGCGACGATCTGGGTCTCCTCGCCGCGCATCACTTCCGGCGCGCCCGCGGCCGGCTGGTGGCTCAGGCCCGGGGCGATCAGCAGCCGGCGGCCGGGCAGCGAGGCCGCCTCGAACGCATGCATGCCCGCCGCGATCTCGGCCGCACCGGCCGGCGCGGCGACGTAGGGCACCTCGTGCCAGCCGCTGCGGCTGCCGATCATGCCGGCCATCGCGACGAGTTCGTCGTCCCAGCCCTCGAGCTGCTGCGCGAGCACCGCCTCGAAGCGCCCGCCGCAGGCGAGCAGCCCGGCCGCGGCGCTGCGCTGCGCGCGCACCGAGCCGTCGTCCGCGAGCCGGTAGGCGCGGAAGCTGCTCGTGCCCCAGTCGACGGCGATCATGTCGTCACCGCCCGGCCGTTCCGAAGGTGGCGACGCGCCCCCTTGGGGGGCAGCGAACGAAGTGAGCGTGGGGGCCTCATGTCACCGCCCGCAGTCCGACCACCACGGCCGATTCGGGCGGCAGCGGTGGCATCGGCAGGCCGATGCTGGCGAGTTCGGCACCGCTCAGCTCGAGCGTGCCTTCGCGCAAGGCGTCGAACACCGGGGCGCCGTGGCGCGCGTGGTGCAGCGACGGCACGTGCAGCGCCTGCGCGCGGTAGCGCCGCGCCGGGTCGAGCCCGGGCACCGGCAGCGACGGCGAGTAGCGCGGCAACTCCTCGTGGCGGCGGTACAGCGCCACCAGCGCGGCGCTGCCGTCCTGCGCACGCGACTGCAGCCAGGCCAGCGCGCCCAGCGTGCCTTGGCGCAGCACACCGTGGTGCACCACCTCGCGCCAGGCCTTGTGGTGCGCGATCCAGCGCGCCAGTTCCGCGCGCTCGTCGGCGCCGAGCTGGCGCACGTCGGCCTCCACGCCGAAGTGGCCGAACAGCGCCACCGCGGCGCGGAAGGCCAGCTCGTGCGTGCGCCCGGTGGTGTGCGAGCTGCGCGGGCCGATGTGCGCGCCCATGATCTCCGGCGGCAGGAAGCGCAGGAAGCCGCTCTGGATGCCGATGCGCGTCAGCGCGTCGTTGCAGTCGCTGGTCCAGACGCGCTGCGTGTGGCGCAGGATGCCGGCGTCGGCGCGCGCGCCGCCGGACGAGCAGCTCTCGATCTCCACCTGCGGGTGCGCCGCGCGCAGCCGCGCCAGCAGCGCATACAGCGCCTCGGTATGGCGGTGGTAGCCGGCGCGCCCGCGGTGGCCGGTGCCGGTGGCGGCGGTGGCGAGGTCGCGGTTCATGTCCCACTTGAGGTAGGCGATCTCGTGCTCGCGCAGCAGCGCATCGAGCCGGCCGAACAGGTGGTCGCTCACCTCGGCGCGCGACAGGTCCAGCACCAGCTGGTTGCGCCCGGTGACCATCGGCCGGCCGGCCAGCTGCAGCGCCCAGTCCGGGTGGGCGCGGTAGAGTTCGCTGTCCGGGTTGATCATCTCCGGTTCGACCCACAGGCCGAACTGCAGGCCCAGCCCGCGCACATGGCGCACCAGCGGGCCGAGGCCCTGCGGGTACTTGCGTGCGTCGGGCCACCAGTCGCCCAGCGAACGGGTGTCGTCGTCGCGGCGGTGGAACCAGCCGTCGTCGAGCACGAAACGTTCGATGCCGACCTCGGCCGCCGCGTCGGCCAGCGCCTTCAGGCCTGCGAGATCGTGGTCGAAATAGACCGCCTCCCAGGTGTTCAGGTGCACCGGTCGTGGCGCCATGCGGCCGCCGGGCCAGCGCAGCACGTTCGTGCGCAGGTGGCGGTGGAAGTTGGCCGAGAGGCCGTTCAGGCCGCCGGCGCTGAAGCTCAGCAGCGCATCCGGCGTGCGGTAGCGCTCGCCCGGCCGGAGCACCAGTTCGTCCGGCGCGAACCATTCGCCCAGCTGCAGCTGGCGCCGCCCGTCGGGCAGCGGCTCGATCAGCAGGCTGTGGTTGCCGCTCCACGCCAGGTGCGCACCCCAGGTCGGCCCATCGTCGTCGGCCAGCGTGGTGCCGACGATCACGCCGGGGAAGGTGTCGTGTGCATTGCGGCCGCGCCGGCAGTCGCGCCGCCAGGCGGCGATGCCGAGCGCCTCGCGGTGCTGCTGGTACTCGAGCGCCCAGCGGCCGGCGAAGCCCAGCACCTGGCCGGCCTGCGGCGGCAGCGGCACGCAGGCCGCGGCCAGCCAGTCGACGCGGAAGTCGGTCGTGCCGCGGTTCTCCAGCTCGGCGTGCAGCGTGAACACCTCGCTGTCCGGATCGATGCGGTAGTGCAGCTCGAGGCCGAGCGCGGCGACCTCGTCGCGCAGCACCAGCCTGAGCGACTGCGCGTCGTGGTCGATGCGGTCCACCACGAACTGCTGCGCCCAGTCGCCGCCCTCGCCCTGCGCGTCGCCCGCGCGGGAACCCAGCAGCGAAGGCTGCTGGAACCAGCCCAGGCCATGGGTGTTGAGCACCGCGAAGGCGAGGTCGCCGTCCAGCGCGTTGGGCGGCTGCATGCGCGCCTCGGTCAGCGGCCAGCTCGCCGCGGGCAGCCCGGCCGCGCCGAAGTGACGCCACAGCGGCACGCCGCCCTCGACCGGCTCGAGCGCGATCGCGCAGCCGCGCGCCTGCAGGGTGATCAGTTCACGCGCCACGCGCTCAGCCTTTCGTCGCACCCATCGTCAGGCCGGCGATGAAGTGCTTCTGCATCAGGAAGAAGATGATCACCGGCGGCAGCGCCGCGACGATCGAGCCCGCGGAGACCAGCTGCCACTGCGCCACCCACTGGCCGTTGAGCGTCTTCAGCCCGCCGGTGACCGGCATCGCGTGGTCGCCCTGGATCAGCACGGTGGCCCAGAAGTAGTCGTTCCAGATGAAGGTGAAGATCAGCACCGCGAGCGCCGCGATAGCCGGGCGCACCAGCGGCAGCACCACCTTCCAGAAGATCTGGATCTCGCTCGCGCCTTCCACACGCGCCGCGTCGATCAGCTCGTGCGGCAGGTCGCGGATGAAGTTGCGCATGAAGAAGGTGCAGAAGCCGGTCTGGAACGCGACGTGGAACAGCACCAGCCCGGTGACGGTGTCGTAAAGCCCGAACTTCAGGCTCAGGTCGCGCACCGGCACCATCAGGATCTGGAACGGCACGAAGTTGCCGCCGACGAACAGGAAGAACACCCACAGGTTCAGCTTGAAGCGGTAGATGCCGAGCGCGAAGCCGGCCAGGCAGCTCAGCGCAACCGCGCCGATGACGGTGGGTATCGTCACCAGGAAGCTGTTGCCGATGTAGTGCAGGATCGGCGTGTTCGTGAACACCGCCGAGTAGTTCTCGGCGATCTGCCACTGCGTCGGCAGGCCCCAGTAGTTGCCGGCGTTCAGGTCGGCCTGGCCGCGGATGGAGGTGAGCGCGACGGCGACGATGGGGGCCAGCCAGAGCAGCAGCGACAGGGGCAGCGCGGCCTTGTAGAGCCCGCGCACGGGCGCCGAGGCGCGGTCGATCGGGGTCGGGAACATGTCAGCTTTCCTTCTCTTGCCGCCAGATCCGCGCCAGCACGAAGCCGATGTAGACCAGCATGATGAGGAACAGCACCGTCGCGATGGCCGTGCCGTAGCCCATGCGGTAGCCGTACTCCGACAGCGCCTGCTCGTACATGTAGTAGGCCAGCACGCGCGAGGAGCCGTAGGGCCCGCCCTGGGTCATGATGGACACCATGTCGAAGCTGCGCAGCGAGCCGACCACGGTGACGACGACGGCGATGAAGGTCGCCGGGCGCAGCTGCGGCAGCACCACGTGCCACAGCATGCTCCAGCCCTTGGCACCCTCGAGCCGCGCGGCCTCGATCAGGTCGGGCCGCACGTTGTTCAGCCCGGTGAGGTAGAGGATCATGCAGTAGGCGATCTGCGGGTACAGGCCCGCGGCGACGATGCCGTAGGTGACCAGGTGCTCGTCGGACAGCACCGCCACCGGCGGGATGCCGAGCGCATGCAGCACATGGAAGAGCAGGCCGTTGGTCGGGTCGTAGAACCAGCTGAACACCAGGCCGATCACGACCTGCGAGATCACGAACGGGAAGAAGAACAGCGACTTGACGAGCCGGATGCCGAACACCGTCTGGTTCAAAAACAGCGCGAGGCCGAGCCCGGCGGGAATCGCGAGCAGGAAGCCGACCAGCCAGATGATGTTGTTGACCAGCGCGGTGCGGAAGTCCGGGTCCTTCGCCAGCTCGGCGTAGTTGGCCAGGCCGATCCAGGTCTGCGGGCCCATGCCGTCCCACTCGGTGAAGCTGATCGCGATGGACTGGAAGATCGGCGCGATCACGTAGACCAGGAACACCAGCAGCGCGGGCGCGAGGAACAGCCAGGGCGCGAGCTGGCGCTGGTGGCGCGCCCACCAGCTGCTGCCGCGTGGAGCGGCAGCCGGCGGCGTGGCGGCCAGGCGCGGGGCGGGGACGGACATCGGGCTCTCCTCCCGCGCAGGGCGGCCGCGGCGGCCGCTCTGCGCATGGGGTGGAACAGGAAGACGGCTTACTTGTAGGCGCGTTGGCGCACGTCCTCGAGGCGCTTGAGCATCTCGCCGCGCGTCTCGGGCTTGAGCATGTAGCGCTGGAAGCCGTCCATGCCCGCCTTGGCCATCTCGGCCACCGCGTCACGGTCGTAGAACTGCGCCAGCGCATGGGCCGTCGACAGCAGCGCGAAGCCGGACTTCAGGTACGGGTCGTTCGGCTGCGTCGCGTCCTTGTTGACCGGCAGCTGGCCGAGCGTCTCGTTCATCTTGCTCTGCACGTCCGCCTTGGCCATGTAGGCCAGGAAGCGCTTCGCGTCGGTCTTGTTCTTCGCCTTGCTCGGGATGTGCACCGTGTCGGTCGGTGCGTCCTCGGCGCGCGGCAGGCCCGGCGTGATGGTCGGGAAGGCCATGAAGCCGAGCTGGTCCTCCTTCAGGCCCGCCTCCTTCAGCGGCGCGACGATGAAGTTGCCCATCAGGTACATCGCCGCCTCGCCCTTGACGAACGCGGGCAGCGCCTCCTGCCACATGTAGCTCGGGTGGTTGGCGAGGAAGTAGCCCGGCTTGACCAGTTCGTCCCAGCGGTCGAACACCGCGGCCACGCGCTTGTCGGTGTAGGGCACCTTGCCGGCGGTGAGCTCCATGTGGAACTCGTAGCCGTTGACGCGCAGGTTCAGGTAGTCGAACCAGCCGCCGGTGGGCCAGGTCTGCTTGCTGCCGATCGCGAACGGGGTGATCTTGGCGGCCTTCAGCTTGGCGCAGGCGTCCAGCAGCTCCTTCCAGGTCTTCGGCTCGCTGATCCCCAGCTTGGCGAAGAGGTCCTTGCGGTAGTAGATGCCCCACTGGTAGTAGGTGTAGGGCACGCCCCACTTCTTGCCGTTGATCGTCATCGACGCGGCGGCGGACTTGAGCTGGTTGTCCAGGCCTTCCTTCTGCCAGACGTCGCTCACGTCCTCGAACAGCCCGGCATTGACGAACGGGGCCATGCGGTTGCCGGCGTACCAGGTGACGACGTCCGGCGGGTTGGCGGAGAGGAAGTTGCGGATCGAGGTCTTGAAGCCTTCGTGGTCGAAGGTGTTGACCTTGACCTTCACGTCCGGGTTGGCGGCCTCGAAGCCCTTGACCACGGCCTCGAAGGCGGCCTTCGGGGCCGGGTCGGACGCGTCGGTGTTGATGACGAGTTCGCCGGCGAAGGCGCCCGCGGCGGCCAGCGTGAGGGCGGCGGCCAGCGAGAAGCGGGTCAGGACAGGGGAACTGCGGCGCATGGTGTCTCCTTCTTGGGGTTTGCGCGGCGTCGGGGTCGACGCATCAGGGAACGGCTGTCATCCGGCCGGCGCGGTCTGCCAGACCGCGACGCCGTGGGGGGGAATCGTCGGGCCGCCGAGCAGCGCGCCGGCCGCACCCGTGGGCTGCCAGGTCTGCGGCTCGTCGGCCAGGTTGCAGGCGACGGTCAAGCTGCCCACGCGGCTGACGCGCAGCGCGTCGGGCAGGCGCTGCGTCGACAGGCCCGCATCGGCCGCGGCGCGCTCGAACACGGCGCGCCAGCCGTCCACGTCCGGGCAGCCGGCGAGGTAACGCGCACGGCCGTGGCGCAGCAGCGCCGGCTCGCCGTCGGCGTAGCAGGCCTCGGCGACCGCGCCGGCAGGCTCCACGCGCTCGCGCCAGCGCATCAGCGGCAGCGGCTGCGCCAGGCCTGCGGCGGGCTCGACGATGCCGGGCGGCAGCGATTCCACGCGGGTGACCTTCAGGCCGAGCAGCGCGGCCAGCGGACCGGGCGGCAAGGTGTCGGGGATCGACAGCTGCGCCGTCTTCGAGCCGCCGCGCGGGCCGACGACGATCTGCGCCGTGCCCGCCGCGAGCCGCGCGGCGAGCGCGTCGTCCGCGTGCAGCAAGGCGGGCAGCACGATCAGCGCGTGGCCGGCGAGGTCGGCATCGGGCGGCAGCACGTCCACGTCCAGCCCCAGGCCACGCAGCGCGCCGTAGGCGCGGAAGCATTCGTGGATCACGCTGTAGTCGGCGCCCTGCGGCTGGATCTGGCCGATCCAGTGCGAGGCGTAGTCGAACAGCAGCGCCACCGGCGCCTGCACGCGCAGGCCGCGCAGGTGCGTCTTCGTGGCGATCTGCTGCAGTTCCTGCGCCACCTGGGCGGCCTCGCGCCCACCCTGGTCGAGCGCGCGGTCGGGCCGGTTCAGGCCGGCATGCATCTGCTCCTGCGCGAACGGCGCCTGGCGCCAGCGGAAGTAGCTCACCACCTCGGCACCGTGGGCGAAGGCCTGCCAGGTCCACAGGCGCACCATGCCGTCGGCCGGCGCCGGGTTCCACGGCGCCCAGTTCACCGGGCCGGGCTGCTGCTCCATCACCCACCAGCGCCCGCCGTTCATGCCGCGGTACAGGTCGTGGTGGAAGGCCGGGATGTCCGGGTGGCCGGTGCGCAGCCAGCGGCGCTTCTCGTCGTCCGCGAGGCCCGCACGGTCCTGCGTGAAGCCGAGCGGGTAGCTGTCCCAGCTCGCGATGTCGAGGTCGCGTGCCACCGCGTGGTGGTCGAACTCGGTGAAGAAGCCCATGTAGTTGTGGGCGATCGGCCGGCCGGGCGACTGCGCGCGCAGGATCGCGACCTGCATCCGGTTGTAGGCGACGACCTCGTCGCTGCAGTAGCGCCGGTAGTCGAGCCGGTGCGCCGGGTTCGCCTCTGTGACGGTGCCCACCGGTGCATCCACCTCGTCGAAGTGCCGGTAGCGCTGGCTCCAGAACACCGTGCCCCAGGCGGCGTTGAGCGCCTCGACGCTGCCGTAGCGCTGCGCCAGCCAGCGGCGAAAGCCCAGGCGCGCAGCCGGCGAGTAGCTCAGCACCGTGTCGTGGCAGCCGTACTCGTTGTCGGTCTGCCAGGCGGCCACGGCGGGATGCTGGCCGTAACGCTGCGCCATCACCGTGACGATGCGCGCCGACAGTTCGCGGTACACCGGGCTCGCGAAGCAGTAGTGGCGGCGCGAGCCGAAGCCGCGCGGGCGGCCGTGTTCGTCGACGGCCAGGATCTCGGGGTGCGCGTCGACCAGCCATTTCGGCGGTGTCGCGGTCGGCGTGCCCAGCACGACCTTCAGGCCTTCGCCGTGCAGCGTCGCGATCGCGCGGTCGAGCCAGCCCCACTCGAGCCGGCCCGGCTCGGGCTCGATCTCGCTCCAGGCGAACTCGCCGATGCGCACCCAGGCGATGCCCAGTTCGCGCATGCGGCGCGCGTCCTCGGCCCACCCCTCGGCGGGCCATTGTTCGGGGTAGTAGCAGACGCCGAGTTGCATGGCGGGTGTTCAGGCGGCTTGCGGAACGGGCAGGTCGCTGTCCTGCACGCAGCGCGGCAAGGACAGGCCCTGGGCATCGAAGACATGCACGCAGCTGGCGGGCAGGCTCACCGCGACACGCTGCCCGGCCGCGGCATGCAGGTGCCCCGGCGCCTTCACCACCACCGGCTCGGTGGCCGACTCGCCGCGCAGGTACAGGTAGGTGACTTCGCCGAGCCGCTCCTGCCACTGCACCTCGCGTACCAGGGCCTGGCCGCCGGCGCCGACCTCGGCGTCCTCGGGGCGGATGCCGACCGTCACCGCCGCGCCGGCCGGCAGGGCCAGCGCATCGACGGCCGCCTCCACCGTCTCGCCACTGCGCAGCTGCAGGCGCGCCAGGCCGGTCTGGGCCACCACCAGCGTGGCCGGCAGGAAGTTCATCTTCGGGCTGCCGATGAAGCCGGCCACGAACAGGTTGCGCGGCCGGTGGTAGAGCTCCAGCGGCGCGCCGCATTGCGCCACGCTGCCCTCGCGCTGCACGGCCTCGCCGGCGTTCAGCAGCAGGATGCGATCCGCGAGCGTCATCGCCTCGACCTGGTCGTGCGTCACGTACACCGTCGAGGCGCGGCCGAAGTCGCGGTGGATCTTGGCGATCTCGAAGCGGGTCTGCACACGCAGCGCCGCGTCGAGGTTGGACAGCGGCTCGTCGAACAGGAACACCCCCGGTTCGCGCACGATCGCGCGGCCGATCGCGACGCGCTGGCGCTGCCCGCCGGAGAGCGCCTTCGGGTGCCGGTCGAGCAGGTGCTCGAGCTGCAGGATCTTCGCCGCGGCGCCGACCTTTTCGGCGATCACGCGCTTGTCCACCTTCGCCAGCGAGAGGCCGAAGCCCATGTTCTCGCGCACCGTCATGTGCGGAAAGAGCGCATAGCTCTGGAACACCATCGCCACGCCGCGCTGCGCGGAGGGCACGTCGTTCATCACCTCGCCGCCGATGGCGAGCGTGCCGGTGGAGATGTCCTCCAGCCCGGCGATCATGCGCAGCAGGGTCGACTTGCCGCAGCCCGAGGGCCCGACGAAGACGCAGAACTCGCCCTGCGCGATCTCGAGGTCGACGTTGCGGATCGTCGGTGCGGATGCGCCCGCGTAGGTCTTGCCGACGCCCTTCAGCGTGATGCCTGCCATGGTGTCTCCTGCCGTGTTGTGTCGTCGCTCACCATTCGGCCACGGAGCCGTCCTTGTGCCGCCACACCGGGTTGTGCCAGTCCGGCGCGTGGCGGCTCGCGTGCACGATGCGCTCCTCGTCGATCTCCACGCCCAGGCCCGGCCCGGGCAGCGCGTGGATGTAGCCCTCGACGATGCGGAAGTCGTCCTTGTTGTGCACGTAGTCGAGCAGCTCGGCCCCGCGGTTGTAGTGGATGCCCATGCTCTGCTCCTGCAGCACCGCGTTGTAGGCGGTGAAGTCCACCTGCAGGCAGGCGGCCAGCGCCACCGGCCCGAGCGGGCAGTGCGGCGCGAAGGCCACGTCGTGCGCCTCGGCCATCGCGGCGATCTTGTGGCACTCGGTGATGCCCCCGGCGTGCGAGAGATCGGGCTGCAGGATCGCGATGCCGCCCTCGGCCAGCACGCGCTTGAACTCGAAGCGCGAGAACATGCGCTCGCCCGCGGCCAGCGGGATCGAGGTGTGGGCCGCCAGGCGTGGGTACTGCTCGGCCTGCTCGGCCAGCACCGGCTCCTCGACGAACAGCGGCCGGAACGGCTCCAGTTCCTTGAGCAGCGGCTTGGCCATCGGCGCCGAGACGCGGCCGTGGAAGTCGAGCCCGAAGTCGATGCGCGTGCCCAGCGCCTCGCGCACGCCGGCGATCTTGGCCACCGCGGCGTCGATGGCGCGCGGCGAGTCGAGCAGCGCCAGCTCCTCGGTGCCGTTGAGCTTGAAGGTGTCGAAGCCGCCTTCCATCAGGCGCTGCATGTCCTCGACGATGTCGGCCGGTCGGTCGCCGCCGACCCAGCTGTAGACCTTCATGCGGTCGCGCACGCGGCCGCCGAGCAGCTCGTAGACCGGCACGCCGAGCGCCTTGCCCTTGATGTCCCACAGCGCCTGGTCGATGCCCGCGATGGCGCTCATCAGGATCGCGCCGCCGCGGTAGAAGTGGCTGCGGTACATGGTCTGCCACAGGTCGTTGATGCGCATCGGGTCCTGGCCGACCAGCGTGTCGGCGAACTCGTGCACGGCGGCCTCGACGGTGCGCGCGCGGCCCTCGATGACGGGCTCGCCCCAGCCGCTGATGCCCTCGTCGGTCTCGACCTTCAGGAACATCCAGCGCGGCGCGACGCGGTAGGTGCTGAGCTTAGTGATCTTCATGCGGTGGCCTGCCGGTAGGCGTCGACGAAGGCACGAGCCATCGCGGCGGTGCGCGCGACGTCCTGCCCGGGCTTGTAGAGGTCGCTGCCGAGCCCGGCGCCGAGGCAGCCGGCCTTCAGGTACTCGGCCAGGTTGGCCGGCGTGATGCCGCCGACCGCGAACAGCGGCACCGGCGGCAGCACCGCCTTGAGCGCCTTGACGTGGCCCGGCCCGTAGGTCGTGGCCGGAAAGAGCTTCAGTGCCCGCGCGCCGGCGTCGAGCGCGTCGAAGGCCTCGCTCGCGGTGGCGAAGCCAGCCGCGACGTGCAGACCGCGCGCCACCGCATGGGCGATCAGCGACGGCCGCGTGTTCGGCGTGACGACGAGCCGGCCGCCGGCCGCGGCGAGTGCATCGGCCTGCTCGTTGCGCAGCACCGTGCCGCCGCCGATCAGCGCGCGACTGCCGAGCACGTCGGCCACGCGGCGCACGCTCAGCGCCCAGTCGGGCGAGTTCAGCGGGATCTCGATCGCGTCGAAGCCGGCATCGACCAGCGCCTGCGCATGCGGCAGGGCCTCGTCGGGGCGGATGCCGCGCAGGATCGCGATCAGCGGGAGCGTGGTGGGCCAGGTCATGGGGGCGAAGCCTAGAGGTTGCGGGTATGCCGAACAAATGAATTGTTGGGCTCGAGGTATATTGATGGTGGATATCTCGCTCGGGGCTTTCCCGCATGAGCACGACCCCTGCCCGCCTTTCGCCCGCGCGCCTGACCACGCGCCAGTTCGTGCTGCTGGCGCAGCTCGACCGCGACCGCTCGGTGCTGCGCGCCGCCGACGCGGTGGGCATGAGCCAGCCGGCCGCCTCCAAGCTGCTGCGCGAGCTGGAGAAGACGCTCGGGGTGCCGCTGTTCGAGCGCCATGCGCGCGGCGTCGAGCCCACGCCCTACGGCGAGATCGTGATGCGGCATGCGCACTCGGTGCTGGCCGAGATTCGCCGCGCGCAGGAGGAGGTCGAGGCGCTCAAGCGCGGCGAGCG
Source organism: Piscinibacter defluvii (assembly GCF_004011805.1). Lineage (GTDB taxonomy): Bacteria > Pseudomonadota > Gammaproteobacteria > Burkholderiales > Burkholderiaceae_C > Piscinibacter > Piscinibacter defluvii. The sequence continues at coordinate 49,292 of NZ_RCHJ01000005.1, read as the reverse complement.
CCTGAAGGTCGCGATCGGCAGCGTGCTCAGCCCGGCGACCGACCTGCTGCCGATGGCCATCTCGATGCTCGAGCGCGAGCACCCGCGCATGCAGGTCAGCGTGGAGATCGACACCAGCCGGCCGCTGGTGGCCAGGCTGCTGCAGGGTCGGCTCGACCTCGTGATCGGCCGCGTGCTGGACGCCGAGCATGCCGACGTGCTGCGGGTCGAGCCGCTGGCCGAGGAGCCGCACCACCTGATCGCCCGCGCCGGCCACCCGCTGACGCAGCGCCGCCGGCTGCGCGTGGCCGATCTGGTGGACCACACCTGGGTGATGCCGGCGGCCGAGAGCATCCTGCGCGAGCGCGTCGAGGCGATGTTCCTGCAGCGCGGGCTGCGCCTGCCGGCACGCATCGTCGAGAGCGGCTCGCTGCCGCTGATCACCAACCTGCTGCGCCGCACCGACATGCTGGTGGCGCTGCCCGAGGAGGTGGTGCGGCCCTACTGCGAGGCCGGCATGCTGGCGGTGTTGCCGATCGATCTGCAGGTGCGCATGGACAGTTTCGGCCTGATCACGCGCCGCGGGCACCCGCCCTCGCGCGCCGCGGTGGCGGCGCTGCGCGCGCTCGACGAGGCGGCGCAGACCGTCTACCGCGCGCGGCCGGCGGCAGCTACGCGCTGAGCCGCTCGCGCAGGAAGGCGCGCCCGGCGCGCAGCAGCGCCACCGGGTCGGCCGGGCGGTCGTGCTCGAGGATGAACAGCCCGGCCCGCGCCGCGGCCAGCGGCAGCAGCTGGGCCCAGGGCAGCACGCCCTGCCCCGGCACGGCCCAGCCGTCCTCGTGGACCGCGCTGCCGTTGGGCGCGACGTCCTTCACGTGCACGGCCACCAGCCGGTCGGAATAGCGTTCGAGCCAGTGCGCCGCGTCGGCCCCGGCGCGGTGGATCCAGCCGAGATCCGCCTCCCAGCCGAGCTGGGCGGGCGCACTCGCATCCAGCACCCATTCGAGCGCGAGGCGGCCGTCGTGGCGCAGGAACTCGAACTCGTGGTTGTGGTAGGCCAGGCGCAGGCCCTCGCGCTGCAGCGTGTCGCCGAGCGCGGCCAGGCGGCGGCCGAGCGCCGTCCAGCCCGCGCCGCCGCTGGGACGCTCGCCCATCGGCAGCCAGGGCATCACGACCAGCGGGCAGCCGGTCAGCCGGCAGGCCTCGACGATGGTCGCGCGCTCGCCCTCGAGCAGCGCGAGCGACACATGCATCGACGCCACGCGCAGCCCGTGCACGGCCACGCGCGCGGCGAACTCGGCCGGCGCCAGGCCGTGCGTGGCCACGCTCTCGACGGCCTCGAAGCCGGCCTCCTTCACGAGGGCGAGCTGGGTGTCGAGATCGCCTGCCTCACGCAGGCTGTAGAGCTGGACGGCGGCGGTGGGCATGAGGTACTCCGGGAGTTCAGAACAGCCGCCCGGCCAGCGGCGCCGGGCGTTCGCAGGTGGTGGTGAGCGTGAGGGTCGCACCGCTGCGACCGGCCTCGACGGCGCCGTCGAGCACCTCCAGCACGTGCAGCGCGAGCGCCTCGCTGCAGCGGTGCGGGCGGCCCTCGCGCAGCGCCAGCGCCATGTCGATCAGGCCGATGCCGCGCGAGTTCTGGTGGTAGGGGCGGCCGCCGGGCGCGCGCTGCCAGTCGCCGCGCTGCACCGCATAGCGCACCGTCCCGCCGAAGGTGTTGGGGTCGTGGCCGATCAGCGTGCCCTCGTCGCCGTACAACTCGATCGGCGCATGGGTGTGCCGCCAGACGTCGAAGCTGGTGGTCAGGGCCACCTCGGCGCCGCCGGCGAAGCCGAGCAGCGTGACCAGGTGCGTGGGCACCTCGACCTCCAGCACCTGGCCGGCGTTCGGGCCGCTGCGGATCGGCCGGCGCGCATGCGTCACGTGCGCGCTGCCGCGCAGCGTGCGCACCGGGCCGAGCGCGTGCACGAGGTGGGTCACGTGGTAGACGCCGATGTCCAGCATCGGCCCCGCGCCGGCGCGGTAGAAGAAGGCCGGGTTGGGGTGCCAGTCGTCCGGCCCGTGCACCATGAAGTGGCCGCTGCCGTGGCGGATGGTGCCGACCGTGCCGGCATCGACCAGCGCCCGCAGCGCCTGCGCGCCGGCGCCGAGGAAGGTGTCGGGCGCGCAGCCGATGCGCAGGCCGCGCGCGCGCGCCGCCTCGACCAGCGCGCGCCCGTGGGCAAAGTTCGCGGCCAGCGGCTTCTCGGTGAACAGGTGCTTGCCGGCCTCCAGCACACGCAGGCCGACGGCGTGGTGCGCCAGCGGCGGCGTGAGGTTGAGGATCAGCTCGGCCTCGCCGGCGAGCAGCTCGTCGAGCGTGCGGGCCGGCACACCGGCCTCCTGGGCGCGGCGCTGCGCCAGCGCCGCATCCGCATCGGCCACGCCGACGATGCGCACGCGCGGGCAGCGCTGCAGGGTCTTCAGGTAGGCCGGGAAGATGTTGCCCGTGCCGACGATGCCGATGGCGACGGCCTGCTTCATGCGAAGGTCTCCAGAGCGAGCGCCGGGTGCGGCCCGGCGGCCAGTGATTCGCGCCACACGATCTCGGGCGGGAACTCGCGCTCGACCGGCAGGGCCAGCCCGTAGCACTGGTCGAGCAGGAAGCGGCAGGCGCTCTCGGCCGCCGCGCGGATGGGCACACGCACCGTGGTCAGCGCCGGCGCGGTGTAGGTGGCCAGCACGCTGTCGTCGTAGCCGAGCACCGAGACGTCCTGCGGCACGCGCAGGCCGGCGTGGGCCAGCACCGAGATCGCCGCCATCGCCATCAGGTCGTTGGCGCAGAACAGCGCGGTGCAGCGCAGCGCGCCGCGGCGCAGCAGTTCGGCGGCGGCGGCCTGGCCGCCGGGGAGGTTGAAGTCGCCTTCGACCTGGTGCGCCGGCGCCACGTGCACGCCATGCGCCGCCAGCTCGGCGTGGAAGCCGGCCATGCGCTCCTCGTTGTCCGGTGCGCTGTGCGGGCCGGCGACGCAGGCGATCTCGCGGTGCCCGCGCGCCAGCAGCGCCCGCGCCGCCAGGCGCCCGGCGAGGCGGTGGTCGGTGCCGAAGCAGTGCTCCGGCTGCGCGGGGCTGAGCCGGTTCAGGAGCACCAGGCGCGGCTGCTCATGCCACAGCGCGACGAAATCGTCCTCGACCAGCGCGTTGCTCATGACCAGCAGGCCGTCGCACTGCCGCTCCATCAGGAAGCGGATGCCGTCCAGCGCCTGCCGGCGCGCATCGCCGCCGCCGCAGCCGTTGGCGGCGACGAGGTGGCGGTCGGCCGCACGCAGCTCGGCGTCGACGCTCTGCAGCACCGGGCCGTAGAAATCGCCCGAGAAGGACGGCACGTACACGCCGATCATGTCGCTGGTGCGCCGGCTCAGCGCACGCGCCACCTTGGAGGGCGTGAACCCCAGCGCCGCGGCCGCCTCGCGCACCCGTGCCAGGGTCTGCGGCGCGACCGAACCGCGCCCCGAGATCGCACGCGAGGCGGTGGCCAGGCCGACCCCGGCGCGCCTGGCGACGTCTGCAAGCGTGGCCACGGCTAGAGGCGCATCTGGGTCTTCGCGTCGAACAGCGACAGGCCCTGCGGCCGCAGCGCGAAGCCCAGCTGCTCGCCCACCGCCGGGGCCTCGCCGGCGGTGCGCTCGAGTGCGATCGGGGTGCCGGAGGCGTCGAGCCAGATGACCTGGTTCGAGCCCATCGGCTCGACCAGCGTCACCCGCGCGCGGCCGGCGGCAGCGGCGTCGTCGCCCGAGAGCGCGACATGTTCCGGCCGCGCGCCCAGCACCACCGCGGCACCCTCGGCCGGCGGCGTGGCGAAGCGGTAGCTGCTCACGTCGGCGCGCAGCGCGGGCGCGACGAACCACAGCCGGTCAGCCTCGCGCTGCAAGCGGCCCTCGACGAAGTTCATGCTCGGCGCGCCCAGGAAACCCGCCACGAACATGTCCACCGGCTCGGCGTAGACGCGCTGCGGCGTGTCGATCTGGCGGATGCGCCCCCCCTGCATCACCGCGATGCGGCTGGCCAGGGTCATCGCCTCGACCTGGTCGTGCGTCACGTAGACCATGGTCGTGCCGAGCTGCAGGTGCAGCTGCTTCAGCTCGCGGCGCAGTTCCGCGCGCAGCTTGGCGTCGAGGTTGGACAGCGGTTCGTCGAACAGGTAGACCTGCGCGTCGCGCACCAGCGCGCGGCCGATCGCCACGCGCTGGCGCTGTCCGCCAGAGAGCTGCGAGGGCCGGCGCTTGAGCAGCTCGGTCAGGTGCAGCATCTGCGCCGCGCGCGCCACGCGCTTGTCGATCTCCTCGCGCGGCAGGCCGGCCACGCGCAGGCCGAAGGACATGTTGCGCTCGACGTTCATGGTCGGGTAGAGCGCGTAGCTCTGGAACACCATGCCGATGCCGCGGTCCTTCGGGTCGTCCCAGGTGACGTCGCGTTCGCCGATGCGGATGCGGCCGGTGCTGACCTCGTTGAAGCCGGCCAGCGTGTGCAGCAGGGTCGACTTGCCGCAGCCCGAGGGGCCGAGCAGCACCAGGAACTCGCCCTCGGCGACCGAGAGCGAGAGGTCCTTCAGCACCGTGACGTTGCCGAACACGATGTCCAGGGAGTCGATCTGTACGCCGGCCATGCAGTTCACCCTTTGACGGCGCCGGCGGCAATGCCGCGCACGAACCAGCGCCCGGAGAAGAAATACACCGCCAGCGGCACCAGCGAGGTGAGGATCGTGGCCGCCATGTCGATGTGGTAGCGGCGCTCGCCGAAGGTGGTGTTGACGAGGTTGTTCAGTTGCACGGTCATCGGGTGGTTGTCCTTGCCCGCGAAGATCAGGCCGAACAGGAAGTCGTTCCAGATGCCGGTCACCTGCAGGATGGTGGCGACGATCAGCATCGGCGTGGCCATCGGCAGCATCAGCTGGAAGAAGATGCGCCAGAAGCCACCGCCGTCGATGCGCGCGGCCTTGAACAGCTCCAGCGGCACGGCGACGTAGTAGTTGCGGAACAGCAGCGTCATCACCGGCATGCCGAACACGCAGTGCACCACCAGGATGGCCCAGTAGGTGTTGTAGAAGCCGCCGAGCCGGAACCAGGCCACCAGCGGGTAGATCATCACCTGGAAGGGCACGAAGGCGCCCAGCAGCATGATGGCGAACAGGATGTCGCCCCACTTCGAGCGCCAGAAGCTCAGCGCGTAGCCGTTCAGCGCGCCGAGGAAGACCGACAGCACCGTGGCCGGCACGGTGATGCGCACCGAGTTCCAGAAGCCGCCCTGGATGCCCTCGCAGGCCAGCGCGATGCAGGCCTGGGACCAGGCCTCGACCCAGTTGCCGAACTGCGGCGCGGCCGGCCAGGCGAACAGCGTCGCCTGGCGCACCTCCTCGGGCGTCTTCAGCGAGGTGATCACCATCACGTACAGCGGCAGCAGGAAAAACGCCGAGGTGGCCAGCAGGAAGGCGTAGATGCCCACGCGCGCCGGCGTGATCCAGGGGCGGCGCCGCCTCGGCGCGGGGGTGGGTTGCGTGACGGCCTGCATTTCAATGCCCCGCGGCCAGGCGCGCCTGGACCTTCGAACGCCAGTACAGCAGCGGCGCGAGCACCGCGAACACGGTGGACAGCATCACCACCGACGCGGCCGAGGCCAGCCCGATGTTGTTGCGCCCGAACAGGTGGTCGATGATGAACTTGGCCGGCACCTCGCTGGCATCGCCCGGGCCGCCGCTGGTCATCACCACCACCACGTCGAAGGTGCGCACCAGCGCCACCGCGAGCAGCACGAAGGCGGTGGCGTAGGCCGGGCCGAGCTGCGGCAGCACCACGCTCAGGTAGTAGCGCGGGCGCGAGACGCCATCGAGCCGCGCGGCCTTCCACTGCTCCTCGTCGACGCCGCGCAGCGCGGCCAGGATGATCGCCATCGTGGTGCCGCTGCCCTGCCAGATCATCGCCAGGCCGACGGCATAGAGCACCATGTCCGGCCGCACCGTCCAGTCGAGCGTGAAACCCTCCCAGCCCATCTGGCGGAAGGCGTTCTGCAGGCCGAGGCCGGGGTTGAACAGCCACTGCCACACCAGCCCGGTGACGACGAAGCTCATCGCGTAGGGGTAGAGGAAGATGGTGCGGAACCAGCTCTCGGCGCGCACCTGCTGGTCGATGAAGATCGCCATCAGCGTGCCCAGCACCAGCACGCCGAGGATGTAGACCACGGCCAGGATGCCGAGGTGGTTCAGCGAGACGATCCAGCGGTCGGTCTCGAACAGCCGCTCGTACTGCATCAGGCCGATCCAGTCGTCGCGCGGGAACAGGCGCGAGGACGACAGCGAGATGCGGATGCTCCACAGCACCGAACCCACGTAGGCCAGCAGCGCGGTGACGGCCAGCGGCAGCAGTGCCGCGTGCAGCGCCAGGTTCAGGCGCCGCCGCTTCGGACGAGCCATGTCGGACCCCTCGACGATGGAGAGCCCCGGGGCCACCGGCCCCGGGGGCGGTCAGGCACTCAGCGCTTGAGCGCCGCGGTCATCGCCTTGAGGGCGTCGTCCACCGACATGTCGGAGTTCCAGAACTTGCTGACCACGTCCTCGAACGCACCCTTGGCGTCGGGGCTGAGCAGCTCGTTGTCGCTCGCCAGCAGCCGGCCTTCCTTGATGGCCTGCACGCCGGCCTGGGCGCACACGTCCATCTTGCTGGTGTCGACGTCGGTGCGGATCGGGATCGAGCCCTTCTTGTTGTTGAAGGCGACCTGCATCTCCGGCGAGATCATCAGCTCGGCCAGCTTCTTCTGCGCCGCAGCGGCATCCGCCGCCTTCTGCTTCGGGAACACGAACACGTCGCCGCCGATCGCGTAGGGCATCTTCGGGCCGCCGGCCATGAAGCAGCCGTAGTCCTTGCCGGCCACCTTGCCGGCGTTGACGAACTCGCCCTTGGCCCAGTCGCCCATCATCTGGAAGCCGGCCTTGCCCTCGATCACCATCGCGGTGGCGAGGTTCCAGTCGCGCCCCGGCGAGCCGGGATCGACGTAGCCCTTGAGCTTCTTGAAGGTCTCCACGGCCTTGCGGAAGCCGGGGCCGGAGGTGTCCTTGTCCTTGAAGGTCTTGTTGTAGAGCTCCTGGCCACCGGTGGCCAGCAGCACGCCGCGGAAGGTGATGCCCTCCTGCCAGCCCTGGCCGCCCAGCGCGAGCGGGATGGCGCCGCTCGCCTTGACCTTGTCCATCGCGGCGAACATCTCGTCGAGGTTGGTCGGCTCCTTCGCGCCGGCCTTGGCGAGCACCGCCTTGTTGAACCAGACCCAGTTCTCGTTGTGGAGGTTCACCGGCACGGCGTAGTACTTGCCGTTCACCTTGACCGCATTCTTGATCTTCTCGGGCAGCAGCTTGTCCCAGTTGCCCTTGGCCGCCACGTCGTTCAGGTCGTTGAGCAGGCCTTCCTTGATGATCTCCTCGTACTGGCGGCCGTAGTTGTACTGGGCGGCGGTGGGCGGGTCGCCGCCCATCGTGCGATTGGCCATCACCGTGCGCGCCTGCGCGCCGCCGCCGCCGGCGATCGGCGTGTCGACCCAGGTGCCGCCGGCCTTGGTGTAGGCCGCGGCGAACTCCTTGATCGCGGCGGCTTCGCCGCCGGAGGTCCACCAGTGGATCACTTCGGCCTTCTGGGCCTGGGCCAGGCCGCTGAACACCAGGCCGGCGGCCAGCGCGATCGGCGCGAGGGTGCGGGAAGTCATCGTTGTCTCCTTCGTCGTGATGGCCTCGTGGGCCGTGGTTGTCAGCGGCGGCGAGCCGCGAGGAACGCCTTCAGCGCCAGGGCGCTGTTCTTCAGGGTGCGCTGCTGGGTCGCGTAGTCGACGTGCACGAGCCCGAAGCGGCGCTCGTAGCCGAAGGCCCATTCGAAGTTGTCCATCAGCGACCAGACGAAGTAGCCGCGAACGTCCACGCCGGCCTCGGCAGCGCGCGCGACGGCGGCGATGTGGCGCTCGAGGTAGCTGATGCGCTGCGCGTCGTCGACGTGGCCGTCGACCACCTTGTCGTCCGAAGCCATGCCGTTCTCGGTGATGTAGATCGGCGGCAGCGTCGCGTAGCGTGCCCTGAAGCCGCGCAGCAGGTCTTCCAGCCCCTGCGGGTAGACCTCCCAGCCCATCTGCGTGCGCTCGACGCCCGGCAGCGGCATGTCGACGAAGCCGCCGGCGCCGTTGCTGCGCAGGTTGCTGCGGAAGTAGTAGTTGATGCCGAGGAAGTCGATCGGCCGGGTGATCGCCGCCATGTCGCCGGCGAGCACCAGCGGCTCGCTGCCCGGCCACAGGCGCTGCAGTTCGGCCGGGTACTGGCCGAGGAACAGCGGGTCCAGCACCCAGGCGTTGTGCATCACCTCGTACAGCTGGGCCGCCTCGCGGTCGGCCTCGCGTGCGCCGTCGGTGGTGCCTCGGCCCACGTTGGCGACGATGCCGCGCCGCGCGGCGGGGTCGCCCGCCTGCAGCGCCGGCAGCGCCAGGCCGTGGCCGAGCAGCAGGTGGTGCATGGCCTGCATCGCATAACGCGGGTGGGCCAGCCCGGGCGCGTGGTGGCCGTTGCCGTGGCCGAGGAAGGCCGAGCACCAGGGCTCGTTGAGCGTCATCCAGGCATTCACCCGGCCGGCCAGCGCCCGGCTCACCCGGTCGGCGTAGTCGGCGAAGCGGTATGCGGTCTCGCGGTTCAGCCAGCCGCCCTTGTCCTGCAGGTGCTGCGGCAGGTCCCAGTGGTAGAGCGTGACGTAGCGCTGCACGCCGCGCTCGGCCAGGCGGTCGAGCAGGCGGCGGTAGAAGTCCAGCCCCTTCTCGTTGAGTGACCCGTCCTCGCGCAGCACACGCGGCCAGGCGATCGAGAGCCGGTAGGCATCCACGCCGAGCGAGGCGATCAGCTCGACATCGCTCTCCCAGCGCCGGTAGTGGTCGCAGCCCGGCTCGCCGGTGTCGCCGTTCAGCACCTTGCCCGGCGTGGCGCAGAAGCGGTCCCAGATCGAGGGCAGCCGGCCGTCGGCCTCGGTCGCGCCCTCGATCTGGAACGAGGCCGTGGCCACGCCCCAGGTGAAGTCGGTGCCGGCGAAGCGGGGCGGGATGGCGAGCGGGGCGGTCATGGGGCGTGAAATCCGTACGTTTGGAAGCGCTTCCAACGACCCGGATTGAACCAGCCCGCACGCCGCCCGGTTATCCGGACGAACCCGGGGGCGACCCGCTGCTAGACTGCCGCGGCGATGAGCACCGCCACCCCGATCGAGTACCCCGGCAACCTCTTCGTCGTCGCGGCGCCGAGCGGGGCCGGCAAGTCGAGCCTGGTCAAGGCGCTGCTCGAACTCGATTCGCACCTGATGGTGTCGGTTTCGCACACCACGCGCAAGCCGCGCGGCCAGGAGCAGGACGGGCGCGAGTACCACTTCATCAGCGAGCCCGAGTTCCGCGCCAAGATCGAGCACGGCGACTTCTTCGAGTGGGCCGAGGTGCATGGCAACCTGTACGGCACCTCGCGCGCCGCGATCGAGGACTGCATCGCGCACGGCCAGGACGTGGTGCTCGAGATCGACTGGCAGGGCGCGCTGCAGATCAAGAAGCTGTTCCGCCACGCGGTGCTGATCTTCATCCTGCCGCCGAGCTGGGACGAGCTGCGCCAGCGCCTGATGCGCCGCGGCGAGGACGGCCACGAGGTGATCGAGACCCGCATGGCCAACGCGCGGCTCGAGGTGGCGCAGGCCCGGCACTTCGACTTCGTTATAATCAACGCTCTTTTCGAGACGGCGCTGTTCGATCTCAAGACCGTCGTCCACTCGCAGCGGCTCAAGTACGCCGCCCAGCGCCGCAACAAGTCCCAGGTGTTTGCCGCGCTGAACCTCATCTGACATCTGTCCGCGAGAGCGTTCCATGGCCCGCATCACCGTCGAAGACTGCCTGCACAAGATCCCGAACCGCTTCCAGCTCGTGCTCGCGGCCACCTACCGCGCGCGCATGCTGAGCCAGGGCCACGCCCCGAAGATCGAGACCAAGAACAAGCCCGGCGTCACCGCGCTGCGCGAGATCGCCGCCGGCGAAGTCGGCGTCGAGATGCTGCGCAAGGTCCCCGTCTGAGCCTCCCGGCTTAGACCGCTTCCCCCCGCCCCTGCAGGCCCCCGGATCGGCCTGCTAAATTCGCGGCATGGGCGCCCGCTCCCCCGATGCGATCAGCGACCCGGCCGTCGTGCCGGGCCGGCGTGTCGCGCCGGCGCCCAAGCCCGGCGCCGCCGAAACCTCGGCGGCCTCCTTCGCGGCCCTGACCGCCAAGCTCGACTACCTCGACGCCGCCGAGATCAAGCGCGTGCGCGACGCGTACCGCTTCGCCGACGAGGCGCATCTGGGCCAGCGCCGCGCCAGCGGCGAGCCCTACATCACGCACCCGATCGCGGTGGCCGGCCTGTGCGCCGACTGGAAGCTCGACGTGCAGGCCATCATGGCCGCGCTGATGCACGACGCGATGGAGGACTGCGGCATCGCCAAGAGCGAGCTGATCGAGCGCTTCGGCGCGCCGACCGCCGACCTGGTCGACGGCCTGACGAAACTGGACAAGCTGCGCTTCTCGACGCGCGAGGAGTCGCAGGCCGAGTCGTTCCGCAAGATGCTGCTGGCGATGGCGCGCGACGTGCGCGTCATCCTGATCAAGCTCGCCGACCGGCTGCACAACATGCGCACGATGGAGGCGATGGTGCCCTCCAAGCGCGTGCGCATCGCCGGCGAGACGCTCGACATCTACGCACCGATCGCGCACCGCCTGGGCCTGAACCAGACCTACCGCGAGTTGCAGGAGCTCTCGTTCCAGCACCTGCGGCCGTGGCGCCACTCGGCGCTGTCCAAGGCCGTGCAGCGGGCGCGCGGCTACCGGCGCGACGTGGTCGAGCGCATCCAGCGCGACGTCGAGAAGGCCTTCGCCGGCGCCAAGCTGCCGGCCCAGGTGTACGGCCGCGAGAAGACGCTGTTCTCGATCTACAAGAAGATGCGCGAGAAGCACCTCAGCTTCGCGCAGGTGAACGACATCTTCGGCTTCCGCATCGTCGTGCAGACGCTGCCCGAGTGTTATCTCGCGCTGGGCGTGCTGCACCAGCTCTACAAGCCGCAGCCGGGCCGCTTCAAGGACTACATCGCGATCCCGAAGGCCAACGGCTACCAGTCGCTGCACACCACGCTGGTCAGCCCGCTGGGCACGGCGGTGGAGTTCCAGATCCGCACCGAGCAGATGCATGCGGTGGCCGAGAAGGGCATCGCGGCGCACTGGATGTACAAGTCCAAGGGCGCCGGCGGCAACCACGCCCAGGACGCGCAGCGCCTGGGCGCGATGTGGCTGCAGAGCCTGCTCGACATCCAGGACGAGACGCGCGACGCGAGCGAGTTCCTCGAGCACGTCAAGATCGACCTGTTCCCCGACGCGATCTACGTCTTCACGCCCAAGTCCAAGATCCTCGCGCTGCCCAAGGGCGCGACGCCGGTGGACTTCGCCTACGCGATCCACTCCGACGTCGGCGACCACTGCGTCGCCGCCAAGGTCAACGGCGAGCCGGTCGCGCTGCGCACCGAGCTGCACAGCGGCGACGTGGTCGAGATCGTCAGCGCGCCGAACGCGCGGCCGAATCCGGCCTGGCTGAACTTCGTGCGCACGGGCCGGGCGCGCTCCAAGATCCGCCACTACCTGAAGACGCTCGAGCAGGAGGAGTCGCAGGATCTGGGCGAGAAGATGCTCGCGCAGGCGATGCGCGCCGAAGGCCTGCAGCTGCCCGGCGAGGGCGAGGAGCATGCCGCGCTGTGGCAGCAGGTCACCCGCTGGAGCGGCAACCGGCACCGCAGCGAGCTGCTCACCGACATCGGCCTGGGGCGCAAGATCGCCAGCATCGTGGCCAAGCGCATCGCCCGCCTGATGGCCGACGAAGGCCAGCGCCCCGACGCCCTGACGCTGACCATGGGCCGCTACGCCAGCGACGACAACGCGCCGCTGCAGGGCATGGTGCTGATCGACGGCAGCGAGGGCGCCTCGGTGCAGCTGGCCGCGTGCTGCCGGCCGATCCCGGGCGACGCCATCGTCGGCTACCTCGGCCGCGGCGAGGGCCTGACCGTGCACACCGCCGAATGCAGCGTCGGCAAGCGGCTGTTCGAGCGCGACAGCGAGCGCTGGATGAGCGTGGAATGGGCCGAGCAGCCGAGCCGCCCGTTCGAGACCGCGGTGGCACTGCTGCTGCGCAACGGCAAGGGCGTGCTCGCCGAAGTGGCCTCCGCGGTGGCCTCGGCCGAGGCCGACATCACGCACATCGACATGGGCGACGAACGCGCCGCCACCACCAGCGAGCTGAAGCTGCTGCTGTCGGTGCGCGACCGGCTGCACCTGGCCGAGGTGATGCGCACGCTCAAGCGCACCGCGTCCGTCCTGCGCGTCGCCCGCGTCAAGCCGTAGGTTTCGGGTACTCGACCTCGAGCACCTCGATGCGCTCCAGCCCGCCCGGGGTCTGCAGCGTCACCTCGTCGCCCACGCGCGCCTTCAGCAGCGCGCGGGCGATCGGCGCGATCCAGCTCACCTCGCCCTTCTGGTTGTCAGCCTCGTCGATGCCCTTGATGGTGATGGTGCGCTCCTCGCCCTTCTGGTTGGCGTAGGTGACGGTCGCGCCGAAGAACACCTGGTCGTGCCCGTGGTGGGCCGAGGGGTCGACCACCTCGGCGATGTCCAGCCGCTTGGTCAGGAAGCGGATGCGCCGGTCGATCTCGCGCAGGCGCTTCTTGCCGTACAGGTAGTCGCCGTTCTCGGAACGGTCGCCGTTCTTGGCGGCCCAGGAGACCACCTCGACGACCTTGGGCCGCTCCTCGTCGAGCAGGCCCATCAGCTCGGCGCGCAGGCGCGCATAACCCTGCGGGGTGACGTAGTTCTTGCTGCCCTGCGGCAGTGCGGGCAACGCGAGGTCCTCGTCGTCCTCGCTGTCGGATTCCTTCGTGAAGGCCTTGCTCATGGCAGCGAAGATTCTGCCAGCGGCCGGCTACCATGCCTGCATGACGGATGCGGCCGACACCGATGTGCTGATCGTCGGCGCGGGCATCGCCGGCGCGTCGTTGGCCTACTTCGCCGCGGCGCGGCGGCGTGTCGTGCTGCTGGAGGCGGAATCGCAGCCGGGCTGGCACAGCACCGGACGCTCCGCGGCGATGTTCATCGAGAGCTACGGGCCGCCGGCGGTGCGCGCCCTCACCCGCGCCAGCCGCGCGTTCTTCGAAGCGCCGCCGGCCGGCTTCAGCGCCACGCCGCTGCTGCGGCCGCGCGGCACGCTGAGCGTGGCCGCGCCCGGCCAGGAGGCGGCGCTCGAGGCAGCCGCCGCCGAGCTCGGCCTGCCGCGCCGGAGTGCCGGCGAGGTGCTGGCACGCGTGCCGGCGCTGCGCCCGGAACGTGTCGTCGCCGGCCTGTGGGACGAAGGCGCTGCCGACCTCGACGTGCACGCCCTGCACCAGGGCTTCCTGCGCGGGGCCCGCGCGCGCGGGGCGACGCTCGTGACCGACGCGCGCATCGACGCCATCGAACGCACCGGCACGCGCTGGTCCGTGCGCGCCGGCCCGCGCCGCTGGCAGGCCTCTCAGCTGGTGGACGCCGCCGGCGCCTGGGCCGACGAACTCGCGGCCCTGGCCGGCCTGCCGCCCGTCGGCCTGCAGCCGCGCCGCCGCTCGGCCTTCACCTTCGCGCCGCCGGCCGGGCTGGCCGTCGCGGACTGGCCCTGCGTGGTCGACATCGACGAGCAGTGGTACTTCAAGCCCGACGCCGGCGTGCTGCTCGCCTCGCCGGCCAATGCCGACGCGACCGTGCCGCAGGACGTGCAGCCCGAGGAACTCGACATCGCCACCGCCATCGCGCGGCTCGAGGCGGCCACGCAGTTCACGATCCGCCGCCCGATCCGCAGCTGGGCCGGGCTGCGCTCGTTCGTGGCCGACGGCGAACCGGTGGTGGGCGAGGACCCGCGGGCGCCCGGCTTCTTCTGGCTGGCCGCGCAGGGCGGCTACGGCATCCAGACCGCGCCCGCCCTGGGCGCGGTCGCGGCGGCGCGCCTGGCCGGCGAACCGACCCCGCTGTCATGCCGGGAGGCCGGGCTCGACTCCTCCCTCATCGACATCACCCGGCTCAGGGAGCACCCATGATGGACAAGGTCTGCATCGTCGGCGCCGGCGCGATCGGCGGCTTTCTCGGCGCGCGGCTCGCGCTGCAGGGCGCGGCCCGGGTCAGCGCATTGGCGCGCGGCGCCACGCTGGCGGCGCTTCAGCAGCAGGGCTGGCGCCTGCGCGAGGCGGGGCAGCTGCACACCGCGCCGGCGCAGGCGAGCGACGATCCGGCCGCGCTCGGCCCGCAGGACCTGGTGATCGTCGCGGTCAAGGCCCCGGCGCTCGCCTCGGTGGCACCGCGCCTGGCGCCGCTGCTCGGCCCGCAGACGCTGGTGCTGACCGCCATGAACGGCGTGCCGTGGTGGTTCGGCCAGGGCGTGGCCGCGCTCGGCGCGGCGCCGCTGGCGCACGTGGACCCGGACGGCGCGATCGCCGCCGCGCTGCCGTTCGAGCGCGTGCTCGGCGGCGTGGTCCATCTCGCCGCCACCACCACCGAGCCGGGCCTGGTGGAACACCGCATGGGCCGTGCGCTCATCGTCGGCGAGCCGCGCGGCGGCTCCAGCGAGCGCGCCGAACGCGTCGGCGCGCTGCTGCGGGCGGCCGGCCTGGAGGTGACCGTCTCGCCCGCGATCCGCAGCGACATCTGGTACAAGCTGTGGGGCAACCTGACCATCAACCCGGTCAGCGCGATCACCGGCGCCACCGCCGACCGCCTGCTCGACGATGCGCTGGTGCGCGACTTCTGCTCGCGCGCGATGCGCGAGGCAGCGCAGATCGGCGAACGCCTGGGCTGCCCGATCGCGCAGGGTCCGGAGGACCGCCACGCGGTGACGCGCAAGCTCGGCGCCTTCCGCAGCTCGATGCTGCAGGACGTGGAGGCCGGCCGCCCGCTGGAGCTCGACGCCATCGTCGGCGTCGTGCACGAGCTGGGCCGGCGGCTGGACGTGCCGACGCCGAACATCGACGCGCTGTTCGGCCTCACGCGGCTGTTCGGCCGCGTGCACGGGCTCTACCCGGGCTGAGCGACCGGCTCGGGCTCGACGTTGCCGCCACCGCTGTCGTCGTCGGGTGCGAGCTCGACGGCCGCCGGGGCAGCCGTCTCGTCCGGCAGCTCCGGCGTGTTGAACAGCGGCCGCGGCGCCGGCAGCACCGCCGGCTCCGGCGCCAGCGGTGGGTGCAGCGCCCAGGCCTCCGGGTCAGCCGGCGGCACGTACGGCGGCAACGGCTCGGCCGCCGGTTCGGCTGGCGCGGCCGGGTCGGCCACCGCCGTGGCGGCTGGCTGCAGCACCAGGGCGGCGGCTGCGGCCGCATCCTGCGGATCGGCCAGCGGCAGCCCCTGGGGCGCCGACGGGCGCTCGACCCGCGGCGCATCCAGCACCGCCACGGTCGTGGCCGGCACTTCGTCGGCACCGCGCCAGGCCAGCAGCGCCAGGGTCGCCGCGATGGCGAGCCCCAGCGCACCGGCGGCGAGCCCGGCGCGACGGTCGCGCGCCGGCCGCCACGCCCGCACCGGCGCACTGCCGTGAAAGCGCACCGCCTCGGCCTGCGCCTCGCGCAGGTGGTCGTGCACCGAGAGTCGTGTGCTCACCGTCGCCTCACCAGGTCTGCAGCGCCGCACGGATCTCGTCGCGGAACAGCTCGTTGGACAGGTTGCCGAACGCATTGTCGTAGGTGGTCACGATGGGCGCGTTCCAGTCGGTCACCGGCACGTCCGAGATCAGCCGGCCGAACGAGTAGGTGCGGTAGGCGGTGGCGCCACTCACTTTCACCGGCAGGCGGATCAGCCCGGTGCCGGAGCGGATGATCACCCTCTGCCCGCAGGCGCCGGTCGAGTTGGGCAGGCAGGTGCCGTAGCTGCCGCCCTTGCCCCAGGTGCGCACCAGGCCGCCGAACTGCGCCGCGATCGCGCTCTTGCCGAGCGCGGCGGCCTCCTGGTTGATGATCGCCTGCAGGCCGGCGCTGGCACCGGTGCGCGGGTTGGCCGACTCGAGGAACTCGGTACGCGCGGCGTTCTGCGCGGTCAGCAGCGTCGAGTTCCACACGCCTTCGTAGATGCGCGCCAGGTCGGCGGCGGTGGTGTCGTTGCGCAGGGTCGCCGGCTCGAACTTGTCGTTGGAGAGGTTGCGGTAGGCGCAGCCGATGTTGTGGCGCAGCGTGGTGCCGGTCAGGCCGGCCCAGGTGGCGGTGCTGTTGAACGGTGCGAAGCCGCCGTAGCGGATCACCGCGCCGCGCGTCGTGCGGTTGTCGGAGATGCTCATCATCTCGTCCAGCCCGGTCTCGAAGTTGTAGTTCGTGCGCAGGTTGGCGCGCGTCTCGAGCGACGGGTCCGGGCAGGCGTCCTTGCCGCGCACCGGGTCGTACTCGTAGTAGTTGAAGGCCGAGGCCAGGGTGTCGGTGCCGGCCTGCACGCGCCGCATCGAGTGCAGCAGGTGCAGCGACTTCAGCGAGCTGGCCGTCTCGGCGCGCCGGCGCGAGTTCAGGTCGACCTTGACCGCGCCGCCCACCTGCTTCAGGTAGGCCTCGAAGATGCCGCGGGTCGGGTTGCCGTTGGCATCCAGGAAGGTCTGCCCGAACAGGTTACGCATGCGCCGCGTGCTGGCGTTGGTGTTGTCGATGAAGGCCGCGTCCCAGCGGCGCTGGCCGAGCGAGTTCAGGTAGGTGACGATGTCCACCGGCCGCACGCCGAGCTGGTTGGCGTAGTTCAGCAGCGCCGTCGGCGAGGTGAAGCCGAACCAGTACCACCACGCGGTGGCCTCGCTGCCGGTGTTGCGCACCTGGATGAAGTTGTACGTGCCGTCGGCCTGGCGGTCGAGCTTGATCACGCGGCCGTTGAAGGCGCTGACCCTGGCCGAGATCGAGGCCGGCGTCTGGTTCAGCCACCACTCCCAGGCCTCGTTGTCGGTGCCGGTGTTGGCGATCATCACCGCGGTGTAGCGCTTGCTGGCCCCGGTGCCGTAGCTGTCGAGGTCGATCAGCCGGCGCCCGGGCAGCAGGTTGGCGATCTGCGCCGAGGTCTGGCCGTAGTACCACCACCAGGTGCGCGCCGCCGCGCCGGTGTTGGACACCATCACGACGGCGTAGCGGATCACGCCGCCGCCGATGTCGTAGGGCTCGAGGTCGATGAGGCGGGCGGTGTTCTGGTTCAGGTAGGTGGACACCTGAGCCGCCGTCAGGCCGTAGTACCACCACCAGCCGGGCACCGCATAGGCGCCGCTGTTGCGCACCATGCGCACGGTGAAGGTCGGCACGCCGGCGCTGACCGACTGCACCTCGATGTCCGTGAGCCGCGCGTTGTTGGCGTTCAGGTAGTTGCCCACCTGGGTGGCGTTGATGCCGGTGTAGAACCACCACGCGGTCGGCACGTTGGTCGACAGGTCGGTGGTCGAGGCGCCGGTGTCCAGCGCGAGGGTGCCGGCGGCATCGGGCAGGCTGGCGCCGGGGGCGCCGAGCAGCGGCCCGGAGGTGTCCTCGAGCGGGTCGGTCAGCGGCTGCGCGGCGAAGGCGAGCGAACACGCGGCGCCGGCCGCGGCCAGTGCCCAGCAGCGCAGCCGGGCCAGGAAGGGAGAAGTCATCGGGCGATCCTCGTGTCGATGGGGTTCCTGCACTCTAGGCAGCACACCACGGCGGGACCATCGCCCGGCCCCCCTAGCCCGCCCCCCCAACACACGTGATGGGATCAACCCGGCCGGCGCAGTTGCTGCAGCAACGCCGTGCCCGGGCCGGCGCCGGTGCCCTGCGCCAGCAGGGCGTAGAACTGCTCGGTGCTGCGGGCCCGCGAGGCGGCCTGGCGCACCAGGACCTTGGCGATCGGCCCGATCTGGGTGGTGAGCACCCGCGTCGCGTGGTCCAGCGTGGCGGCGTCGAGCGCCCCGCCCGGGGCGGCCGTGGCCGCCGGAGCCGCCGAGGTGGCCGGGCCGGCCACCGGCGCCGCACCCACGCGGGCGAGGAAGGCCGCGCGCCGCGTCGGCTCGCCGATCTGCCCGGCCAGCCCGTGGATCAGCGTGGCGCGGTCGGTGGCGGTCTGCGCGGCCTGGCGCAGCAGCACCTTCGCGACCGGCCCGATCGCGCTGGCCAGCGCCTGCTCGAGGGCCGTGCGTTCCTGGTCGCCGAGGCTGCAGCCGGCCGGCGGCACGCCGAGCACGCGCGTGGGCAGGTCGTCGAGCCGGCCGGCGGCCTCGCGCAGCGCATCGCGCAGCGCCGCGGCGTCGGGGAAACGTGCCGCCGGGTCGCGCGCCAGCGCGCGGGCGAGCACGGCGTCGAAGGCCGGCGCGGCGCCGTGCCGGCTCGGCGGCAGCGGGTTCTCGTGCAGCACCTGGTACATCACCGCGTCGGGCGCTCCGACGAAGGCCGGCCGGCCGGTCAGCAGCCGGTACAGCAGCGCGCCGGCGGCGAACAGGTCGGCGCGGTGGTCCAGCCCCAGGCCGGTGTACTGCTCGGGCGCCATGTAGCCCGGTGTGCCGATGCTGGCGCAGGTCTGCGTCAGCGCCACCTCGGCCAGGCGGGCGATGCCGAAGTCGGCGATCTTGAGCCGGCCCTCGCGCGTCAGGATCAGGTTGGCCGGCTTGATGTCGCGGTGCCACACGCCCTGGGCATGCGCATGGCCGAGCGCGTCGAGCAACTGCTCCATCAGGGCCAGGATCTCGGGCAGCTCGGGCGCCGGACCGGCCCCGAGCCGCTGCGCCAGCGTGCGGCCCTCGACATACTCCATCACCAGCCAGGCCGCGTCGCCCTCCTCGCCGTACTCGTACACGGCGACGATGCCGGGGTGCGCCAGCCGCCCGGCCGAACGCGCCTCGTGGCGGAAGCGCGCCGCGAACGACGCACCCGCGTCGTCGGCGTCCAGCAGCGCGCGCTTGACGGTCTTGATCGCCACCACGCGCTCGATCACCGGGTCGACGGCGCGGTAGACCACGCCCATCGCGCCCTCGCCGAGCACGCCGGTGACGGGGTACTTGCCGATGCGCTCGGGCAGCGTGCTCATCTCATGCCCCGAGCAGCTTCATCGCATGCACGAGGCTCGTGCGCATGCGGGTGATCGATTCGGCCAGCACGCCGATCTCGTCGCGCGAGCGCACGCCGAACTCGGGCGCGTCGAGCTCGCCCAGGCTGACCCGGTCGGCGATCGCCGACAGCCGGCTCACCGGCCGCAGCACCAGGCGCCACAGCATCAGGTTCAGCGCCCCGCCGATCAGCACGAACACCGCCGCCAGCAGGCCGACCACGACACCGAGCGCACGGTCGGCACGTTGCAGCGGCACCGTCATCGGCACCGAGACGATGTGCGCGCCCAGCGGCTCGTCGAGCGTCCAGCCGAAGCCGTTGTTCGGGCCGTAGCGCGCCACCAGCGTGGCCGGCGCGGCCGCCGGCGTGCTGTGGCAGGCCAGGCAGGCCGGGTTCTTCAGGACGATCGCGCGGGCGATGTAGAGCGAGGGGCCGGTGGGCGTGTCGCGCACGCCGATCAGCTCGGGCTGCTTCGGGTTCTTGGAGAACTGCGCGATCACGTCGGCCTCCCAGTCGGCGGCGCGGTCGCGCGGGTTGGTCGGGTTCAGCACCGCGGCCTTGTAGAAGTAGTCCGGGTACTGGCCGCGCAGCGCGGCCAGGGTCTCGGTGGCGGCGTACTGCGGCACCGACTGCGGCAGGAAGCTGCTGCGCATCTGCTCGTGCAGCAGTGGCGCCACCTGGCTGGCGGTGTAGCTGCTGGCGACCACCGCACTTTCCATCAGCAGCCGGGCACGCTCGATCACCTCGTGCTGCGCGTCCTCGCGCAGCAGCGAGCGCGCGATGGTGGCGGCCAGCACCAGGCCGGCGGCGAACACCACCAGGAACACCAGGTTGAACTTCAGCAGCAGCTTCATGGGGATCCGACTCCTCGGGTTGCTGCAGACAGATACGTCGCCGCCGGGCGCGCGGACGCAACCCCGGCCGCCGGGCTCAGCGCCCCAGGCGCAGATGCGGCCCGCCCAGCGCGCCGCCGGCCGGCGAGGCGGCGAAGGCGATCGTCTCGGCCGCCTGCTCGGTGCTCACCCAGGCGCTGCGGTCGGCGTCGGGCATCGCGGCGCGGTTGGCCGGAGTGTCGAGCGTGGTCGGCGCGACGCTGAGCACGCGGAGGCCGTCGGCCGCCACCTCCTGCGCCAGCGTCTCCACCAGGCGCTGCAGCGCGCTCTTGGAGGCGATGTAGGCGCCCTTGAGCCCCTGCCCGGCCCCGGCCGCCGCGGCCGAGACGGCCACGACGACGCCGCCGCGCTGGCGCTGCATGGCCGGCACCACCGCATGCGCGAGCGCGACGAAGGACCAGGCGTTCAGGTCCATCATGCGCTGCCACGAGGCGCGCGACAGCGTGGCCACCGTCTCGCCCATCTCGAAGCCGCCGGCCACGTGCACCAGCACGTCGATGCGGCCGAGTCGTTCGAGCGCGCGCGCGACCGCCGCGCCGACGCTGGCCTCGTCGGTGATGTCGGGTGCCAGCACCAGCGCCGCGCCCGGGAACAGGCCGGCGAGCACCTGCTCGTCGCGGTCGAGCAGCACGAGTTGCGCGCCGTCGGCAGCGAAGCGCTGCGCCACCGCGCGGCCCAGGGCGCCGGCGGCGCCGGTGATCATCACGACAGGGTTCATGTCAGTACCGCCCGGCCGCCCGAAGGTACTGACGCGCCCCCCGGGGGCAGCGAACGAAGTGAGCTTGGGGTAGTTTCATCTCAATGCTCCGGGAAGGCCCGGGCCAGCGCCTGGGCCAGGTCACGCTTCAGGTCCTCGGGGTGCTCGAGGCCGACCGAGAAGCGCACGAAGTTGGGCGGGATGCCGGCCGCGGCGAGCTGCGCCTCGTTCATCGTGCCGGCCCACATCGCCGCGGTGTGCACCACCAGCGATTCGACGCCGCCCAGGCTGACCGCATGCGTGGCCAGCTCGAGCGCGGCGACGAAACGGCCGGTGGCCTCGAAGCCACCGCGCAGCGCGAACGCGATCACCGGCCCGCCGCCGCGCATCTGCGCGCGCGCCAGCGCGTGCTGCGGGTGGCTTTCGAGCAGCGGGTAGTACACCCGCTCGACGGCCGGCTGGCGCTCCAGCCACTGCGCCAGCGCCAGCGCGCTGGCGTTGATGCGCTCGAGCCGCACGTCCAGCGTGCGCAGCCCGCGCAGCAGCAGCCAGGCGTCCATCGGCGAGAGCACCGCGCCGAGCGTGATGTGCGTGCGCCACAGCCGCTCGGCCTGGGCTTCGCTGCAGCAGATCACGCCGGCCGTCAGGTCGTGGTGGCCGCCGAGCTGCTTGGTCGCGCTGTGCACGACGATGTCGATGCCGAGCTCGTGCGGGCGCTGGTTGAGCGGCCCGGCGAAGGTGTTGTCGGCGATGGTCAGGATGCCGCGCGGCCGCGCCAGCGCCGCCACGGTACGCAGGTCGGTCAGCACCAGGGTCGGGTTGGCCGGCGTCTCGAGCATCACGAGCCGGGTGTTCGGGCGCAGCGCGGCCTCGAGCGCCGCCGCGTCGCTCTGTTCGACCAGGGTGGCCTGCACGCCGAAGCGCGGCAGCAGCTCGTCGAACAGCTTGGCCGTGCTCATGTAGTGGCGCGTCTGCGCGACCACGTGGTCGCCGGCCTGCACGTGCGCGAGCACGGCGGTGCTGATCGCGCCCATGCCGGAGGCGGTCAGCAGCGCGGTCTCGGTGCCCTCGAGCGCGGCCATCACGCGCGCCACGCGCTCGTGCACCGGGTTGCCGTAGCGGGTGTAGTAGCGCGGGTGGCGCGGCCGGTTTGCCATCTCGGCGAACTCGGCCGCGTCGCGCGCACGGAAGGTGGCGCTGTAGTGGATCGGCGGCACCACGGCCGCGTCCTCGTTCAGCGCGGCGTCGTCGTGCAGCAGCCGCGTGGCGGCATGCCAGGCCGGGTGGTCGCTCATCGCGGGTGCGTCAGCCGGGGTGCGTCGGGTCGACCCAGGGCACGTTCTCGGGCGGCTCGGCGGGCTCGATGTCGAGGTTGATCGCCACCGCCTCGCCGTCGCTGCGCACCAGCACGCACTCGAGCTTCTCGGTCGGGCTGGCGTTGATCTCCTGGTGCGGCACGAAGGGCGGCACGTAGATGAAGTCGCCCGGGCCGGCCTCGGCCGTGAACTCGAGCCGCTCGCCCCAGCGCATGCGCGCGCGGCCCGTGACCACGTAGATCACGCTCTCCAGCGGCCCGTGGTGATGCGCGCCGGTCTTGGCGTTCGGGTGGATGTGCACGGTGCCGGCCCACAGCTTGCGCGCGCCGACGCGGGCGAAGGTGATCGCCGCCTGCCGGTCCATGCCGGGGGTCTGCGCGGTGTTCGGATCGTGCCGGTCGCCGGGCACGACGCGCACGCCGTCGTGCTTCCAGCGCGGGGAGGAATCGGTCGTCATGCGGCCGATTCTGCCCCCGATCCGCGGCCTACGCCCGCACCAGGTGGCGGCCGAAGAAGCCGGCCACGCGCTCTCCGTAGGCCTGCGGCTGGGCCACGAAGGTGGCCACGTGGCCCTCGGTGTCGCTCAGCCAGGCCTCGGTGCCGGCCGCGTCGGCCAGGCGCTGCGCATGCTCGGCGGTGACGAAGCGGTCGCCCTTCGAGTGGATCAGCAGCAGCGGCCGCTGGCGCAGCCGGCGCGCCAGCTCGGCCGGGCGGAAGGCCTGCAGCGCCACGCCGGTCCAGCGCCGCACCCACCACAGCGCGCCGGGCAGCAGCGCCAGCGCCAGGCGGGTGCGCATCACGCGCGGAAAGTTGTGGCGCAGCACCGCGGCGAAGTCGGCGAACGCGCTGTCGCTGACCACGGCGCCGATGGCCGGCTCCTCGGCCGCCGCGGCGATCGCCGCGCTGCCGCCCATCGAGGCGCCGAGCACGCCGATCGTGCCGGGCCGGTAGCCGCGCTCGACCAGCCAGTCGACCGCGCCGAGCACGTCGAGCCGCTCGTTGCAGCCATAGGTCAGGCGCGCCGGGTCGCTGTCGCCGTGGCCGCGCAGGTCGAGCATCAGCACGCTCAGCTCGGCGTCGAGCAGGCGGCGCACCAGGACCATCGCCTGCACCGTCAGCTCGTGGCCCTTGCTCGCGCCGCGCCCGTGCACCAGCACCACCGCGCCGCGCGGGCAGCGCGCGCCGAGGTACCAGCCGGCCAGGCGCACGTCGTCGCCGCGGGCATGGAAACGCACGTCCTCGTAGGCCAGGCCGACGTCGCGCGGCGTGAAGCCGTTCGCGCCGCGCTCGGCGCTCGTGAAGCGCTCGGCCACCGCCACGGCGAGCATCGCGTAGCCCAGGCCGCCTGCCGTCATCAGCCCGCCGGTGGTGGCCAGCGCCATGTCGAAGATCCCGTTCATCCCGTCCTCCTGGCGCGAAACGTCGCGCTTGCAGGTCGGACGCGCGGCGGGCGCGGCGGTCAGGAAGGATTCGTCAGCGCCAGTTGCCCATCAGCACGAACGGCGCCCAGTGGTAGGGCGCGCCCCAGTCGCGGCCGGGCGCGCGCATCCGGCCCTCGAGCATCGCCAGCTGCGCCTCGCGCAGCGCCTGCGCCTTGTTCAGCCCGCGCTCGCCGCGCAGCGCGTAGTAGCGCCGCATGAAGGCGGCGGTGCTCGCATCGTCCACCTTCCACAAGGTGGCCAGCACCGCCTGCGCGCCCTGGTTCTGCGTCTTGGCCGACAGGCTCTCCATCTCCTGGCCGGTGGCGTCGCGCCCGCCGCCGCGCGCGGTGTCGCAGGCCGAGAAGGTGACCAGGTCGAACTGCGAGAACTTCAGGTCCTCGCGCGCGATGTCGGCCAGCGTCAGGCGGCTCTTGTCGCCCAGGTAGAGGCGCGACTGCGCCGGCAGACCGGGTTGCAGCACGAAGTGGCTCGCCACGTGCAGCACGTTGTACTCGCGCGAGTCCAGCGTGCCGAGCAGGCGTGCGCGGTCGAAGGCCCGGTTCAGCCAGGCCGCGCCGCCCGCACCGCGCACGCGCACCACCGCCTCGAGCTCCTGCGGCACGGCCGCGAGCGCGGGCAGGTCGTCCACCGGTTCGGACAAGCCCATCGCCGCCACCCGCCAGCGCGGTGCGGCCGGTTTCTCGAGCGCCTGGCGCGCCGCCTCGTTGTAGAGCGCGAGCGTGTAGTCCTGCACCAGGTGGCGGCCGCGCTCGTCGAGCAGCGCGGCGAACGGGATCAGGCGCAGCTGGTCGTCCAGCGAGAGCATCAGCGTGCGGGCGCCGAAGCGCCGCAGGTCGGCCTCGATGGGCGCCACCAGCCAGCCATGCAGCTCGCGCAGCGCGGCCCGCCAGACCGCCGCGTCGCTGCGCGGGTGGCGCAGCTGCAGCATCAGCCGGGTGATGCGCTCGTACAGCGCCTGTCGGCCGACAGGCTGCTGCACCGCCAGCGGCGGGCTGCCCGGCAGGCTCAGCACGATCGACAGGCGCTCGTCGGTCACCAGGTACTGCAGGCCCACGGCGCGCGCCGCCGGTTCGCTGGCGGCGAGCGCGTCGACGGCGCGGCGCAGCCGGCTCGCTTCGCCGCCGGCCGGCTGCGCGGGCACGCTGCCGGTGCGCGCCATGTCGCGCTCGAGCTGGGCCAGGAAGACACGCATCGCCTCGGCCGCCGGCGGCATCTCGACCTCGACGATCTGCTTCAGGCGTGCCGCCTCCTCCGGCGTGAGGGCCCGCGCCGCCTGCAGCTGCTGCAGCGCGAGCCGCTCGGCGGCCAGCGCGGCCTGGCCGTCGCGCAGCGCGTAGTAGCGCGCAAAACGTTCACGCTCGACGCCGGTCAGCGCGATGCGCGTGCGACGCGGGTCCACCGGCTCGGCGCGCTGCAGGCCCTCCTGCAGTTCCTGCTCCTTGAGCATCTGCAGCACGTCCTGCGCCTCGAAGAGGCGGCCCTGCGCGATCAGCGCGTCGGCGAGCTGGTCGTACACGGCGCGCTTGTCCTGCAGGTAACTCGCCTGCAGGCCGCGCTCCAGCCCGGCGAGCTCGGCACGCAGGCCCTGCAGCGTGTTGACCGCCTCCTTGCCCCACAGGATGGCCAGCTCGGGCCGGCCGAGCCGGCGGTAGACGGCGGCCAGCCCGCTCTGCGCCTTCCACAGCACGTCGCGCCCGGTCGCTCCGGCGTCGGCACGCGCGATGGCCGCCCCGAACAGCGGCACGCTGTCTTCCCAGCGCCCGGCCAGCGCTTCCAGCGCGGCCTCGTTGTTCAGCAGCGTGGCCTCTTCCAGCGTGTGGTCGCCGGCCAGGCCGGCCAGCAGCGCGCGGCTGCGCTGCAGTTCGGCACGCGCCTCGTCCCAGCGCGCCAGATCGATCAGCTGCGCGGCGACGTTGTTGCGCGCCACCAGAACCAGCGCCGGGTTGCCGGCGGTGTCGAGTTCGCGCAGCGCGAGGCTGCGCCGGTACAGGGCCAGCGCCTCCTCGTGGCGGCCGAGATCGCCGTGCACACGCGCCAGGTTGTTCAGGCGCAGCGCGACGTCCGGGTGCGTCGCGCCGAGGCGCTGCTCGGCGATGCGCAGCGCACGCTCCTCGAGCGGCAGCGCGTCGGCCGGGCGCCCGAGCGACAGCAGCGTCATCGAGAGGTTGCCCAGCGCCGCGCCGAGCTCCGGGTGCTCCGGCCCGAAGCGCGCCTCGATCAGCGCGGCGGCGCGCTGGAACAGCGGCAGCGCACGGCCCAGGTCGCCGCGCAGGTGATGCAGGTAGGCGATGTTGTTCAGCAGGGTGGCCAGGGTCGGATGGTCCGGCCCGCGCAGGCGCTCGAGCATGCCCAGCGCGCGCTCGCGCTGGCGCAGCGCCTCGTCGAGCCGCCCGAGGCGCTGCAACGCACCGGCCTGGTTGTCCAGCACCGTGGCCACGTCGGGGCTGTCGGCTCCGCGCAGCGCTTCGAGGATCGGCAGGCCGCGCGCGTACAGGGCGAGCGCGCCGGCCGGGTCCCCGGTCATGTCGAGCAGCGTGGCACGGTTCAGCAGGTTCATCGCCAGCTCGATGCCCGGCGCGCCGCTCTGGCGCTCGAGGATCGCGCCGGAACGCTCGAACAGCGCGAGCGCCTGCGCGCTGCGGCCCTGCGACATCGCGAGCACGGCGCGGTTCAGCAGCAGCCCGGCGAGATCGCGGTGGTCCGGTGGCAGGGTCTGCTCGCCGATCTCGAGCGCCCGGTCGAGCAGCGCCGCCGCGTCGTCGAGACGGCCGAGCGCACGCAGGGCAACCGAGTGGTTGGCCAGCGAGATCATCACGCTGCGCGATTGCGGCCCCTGGCGCGCGGCCAGGATGGCGCGGCTGCGCTCGAAGAGCGGCAGGGCCTGCGCCGGGTCGCCGAGCGCGATGTGCGCGCCGGCCAGGCGCTCCAGCGTGCTGGCCACGAGCAGGTGGTCCGGGCCGGCGCGCCGTTCGGCCTCGGCCAGCATGCGCTGCCACAACGCCAGCGCCTCCTCGGCCCGCCCGCCGGCCGACAGGTGGTCGCCGAGTGCGGCCAGGGCCTCGAACAGCGCCGCGCCGTCCGGCCCCGGCTCGGCCTCGGCGGCCTGCAGCGCGGCCCGCAGGGTCTCTTCGCGCGCGGGCGGCGCCTGCGCCGTGGCCACGCCGCAGGCCGCCAGCAGCAGCGCGCCCAGTGCGCGCCGCAGCAGGCCGGTCATCGCCAGTTGCCCCCTGGCGTCATCGCCAGTTTCCCATCAGCACGAACGGCGCCCAGTGGTAGGGCGTGCGCCAGTCGGAACCGGCGCCGCGCAGGCGGCCTTCGATCATGTCGCGCTGCACCGCGCCCAGCGCCTGCGCCTTGTTCAGGCCGCGCTCGCCGCGCAGCGCGTAGAACTGCTGCATGAAGCCCGAGGTGCTGGCGTCGTCCACCTTCCACAAGGTGGCCAGCACCGCCTGCGCGCCCTGGTTCTGCGTCTTGGCCGACAGGCTCCCCAGCTCCTGGCCGGTGGCGTCGCGCCCGCCGCCGCGCGCGGTGTCGCAGGCCGAGAAGGTGACCAGGTCGAAGCGACCGAAGGACAGGTCCTCGCGTGCGATGTCGGCCAGCGTCAGGCGGCTCTTGTCGCCCAGGTACAGGCGCGACTTCGCGGGAGCGCCGTTCTCGAGCACGAAATGGCTCGCCACGTGCAGCACGTTGTAGCCGGGCGCGTTCAGCGTGGCGAGCAGCCGCGCGCGGTCGAAGGCGCGGTTCAGCCAGGCCTCGCCGCTCGCCCCGCGTGCCCGCACCACCGCCGCCAGCTCCTGCGGCACGGCCGCCAGTGCCGGCAGGTCGTCGACCGGCTCCGAGAGCCCCATCGCCGCCACCCGCCAGGCCGGCGGCGCCGGCTTCTCGAGCGCCTGGCGCGCCGCCTCGTTGTAGAGCGCGAGCGTGTAGTCCTGCACCAGGTGGCGGCCGCGTTCGTCGAGCAGCGCGGCGAACGGCAGCAGGCGCAGCTGGTCGTCGAGCGAGAGCATCAGCGTGCGGGCGCCGAAGCGCTGCAGGTCGGCCTCGATGGGCGCCACCAGCCAGCCGTGCAGCTCGCGCAGCCCGGCACGCAGCAGGGCCGGGTCGGCGGCCGGGTTGCGCAGCTGCAGCAGCAGACCGGCCAGGCGCGCATGCAGCGCACGCCGACCGATCGGCTGCTGCACCGCGATCGGCGGGCTGCCCGGCAGGCTCAGCACGATCGACAGGCGCTCGTCGCTGACGAGGTACTGCAGCCCCACCGCCGCGGCCGCCGGCTCGCTGGCGGCCAGCGCGTCGACCGCGCGGCGCAGCCGGGTCGCCTCCACGCCTGCCGCCGGCCGGCCCGGCTCCGGCGGCGCGCCGACCATCGCCCGCTCGAGTTCGGCGAAGAAGCGGGTCATCGCCTGCTCGGCCACCGGCATCAGCTGCTCGACGATCTCCTTCAGGCGCGCCGCGTCCGCGGCCGGCAGCGGCGCGCCGGCACGGCGCCGCTCGAGCGCCTGGCGCTCGGCGGCCAGCGCGGCCTGGCGGTCGCGCAGCGCGTAGTAGCGCGCAAAGCGCTCGCGCTCCAGGCCGGTCAGCTCGATGCGCGTGCTGCGCGGGTCGACCGCGCCGCCGCGCTCCAGGCCCTCGTGCAGCTCGGCCTCCTTGAGCATCTGCAGCACTTCCTGCGCCTCGGCGATTCGACCCTGCGCGATCAGCAGGTCGGCCAGCCGGTCGTAGGGCGCGCGCCGGCTCTGCAGGTAGCTGCGCTGCAGCTCGCGCTCGAGCGCGGGCATGCCGCCGCGCAGGCCCTGCAGCGTGTTGACCGCCTCCTTGCCCCACAGGATGGCCAGCTCGCTGCGCCCCGCCGCGGCGTGCAGCTGCGCCAGGTCGGACTGGCCGTGCCAGAGCAGCTCGCGCGCCGCCGGGTCGGCCGCGGCGAGCACGATGCTGTGCTGCAGCTCCTCCTGCGCCGCGTCGCGCTGCCCGTCGGCCAGCAGTGCGAGCGCGATGTTGTGGCGGCTCACGGCGGCCAGCGGATGCTGCGGCCCGAGCATGCGCTCGCGCAGCTGCAGCGCGCGGCGGTGCAGCGGCAGGGCCTCGGCGACGCGGCCGCGCTCCTGGTAGAGGCTGGCCAGGTTGTTGAGCGGGTTGGCGAGGAACGCGTGCGCGGGCCCGAGCTGGCGCTCGACGATCGCGATGCTGCGTTCGTACAGCGGAATGGCCGCGTCGATCCGCCCCTGCGACTCGTGCAGCCCCGCCAGGTTGTTGGCCAGCCGCGCGACCTCGAGGTTGTCCGGGCCGTAGGCGCGCTCAAAGGCGGCGAAGGCCCGCTCCATCGGCGGCAGCGCCTGCTCCGGCTGGCCCAGGCCGCGGTAGACCTCGGCCAGGTTGCTCAGCGCGCGCGCCGTCATCGGATGCTCCGGGCCGGCCAGCTTCTCGTAGATCGCGACGCTGCGCCGGCCGGCCGCGAGCGCCAGGTCGTAGCGGCCGACCTCGAGCTGTGCCGCGCACAGGTTGTTCAGCACCAGCGCGGTGATCGGGTGCTCGGGGCCGAGCTGCTTCTCGACGATGGCCAGCGCCCGCTCGTACATCGCCGCCGCCTGCGCCTGCGGGCCGGCCTGGCGGTACAGCTCGCCCAGGCTGTTCAGGCTGTTGGCGATGTCCAGGTGGTCGGCCGGCAGCAGCCGCTCGCGCAGCGCCAGGCTGCGCTGCAGCAGCGCCTGCGCCTCGGCGAAGCGGCCCAGGCCGACCAGCACCAGGCCGAGCTCGTTGGCCGCGCCGGCCACCTCCAGGTGCTCCGGGCCGTGCAGGCGCTCGGCCAGCGCGAGCGCGCGCTGCGCCAGCGGCAGCGCCTCGGCCAGCCTGCCGCGCTGGCGCAGCAGGTCGGCCAGCGAGCGCAGCGGCTCCAGCACCGCGGGGCCGTCCGGTCCCTGCGCCTGCTCGGCCGCGGCCACGGCGGCAGCGAGTTCAGCCTCCTGCGCGTCGCGGCCCTGCGCTGCCGCGAGGCCGACGGCGGCGCACCCGAGCAGCAGCCCCAGCAGCAGGCGGCGCAGCAGCCTCATCGCGGCGCACGCACCGACAGTTCGAAGGGCGGGTTGCCGTCGGCCTGGAAGCCCGACTCGCGCAGCAGCTGCCGCACCGCGGACAGCCGCGCGGCATCGGGCACCGTCACCAGCAGGCTCCATTCGGCCGCGTTGACCTGCACCCGGACCACCTCCGCGCCGGCGCCGCGCAGCAGGGTCTCGAGCGAGGCCGACTTCGCGGCCGGGTCGGGGGCGGTGATGCTCGTGCCCGGCGCGCCGCGCAGCGTGCGCGACGGGTCGTCGTCGTCACCGCCGGGCAGCGCGAGGCGCAGCGCCAGCACGCTGGCCAGCACCACGCCGGCGGCGATGGCCAGCGGGCGCTGCCACGAGTCGCCCAGCAGCAGCGTGCGCAGGCGCGCGCCCCGGCCGGGCGCGGGCGCCGGGGCCGGCGCGGGCCGGAAGGCACCGGCCGCCTGCAGGCGGGCCTTGAGCGAATCCATGCGCGCGCGCTCCTGCGCGTCGAGGTCCGCGGCGCTCGCCGCCTCGGCCTCGCGCAGGGTGCGCGCCTGGGCCTGCAGCGCCTCGCGCAGCGCACGCGCGCCGGCATCGCCCTCGCGGCGCCCGGCCAGGGCCTCGAACCAGTCTTCCGCGTCACGGTCGGGATCGTTGGCCATTTCTCACCCCGCCGCGGAGAGCACACATTCGTCGTGCCCGCAGTACTTGCGGCACAAGGCCCGCACGTGGCGCAGGATGTAGCTCTTGCGCTCCTTGGCCGCGGCCACGCTGGTCTTGAGGAAGGCGGCCAGCTCCTCGGTGCCCGGGCCGTTCTCCACCCACCACAGCAGCACCTCGACCATGCGGCGGCTGCCCTGGCGCGCCTCGCCCTGCGACTCGAGCTCGCGCAGCACCTGCTGCACGCACAGCGACTGCGCCATGTCCGGGTGCCAGTGCTCGCCGCGCTCGGGCGGGTCGTCGCCGTCGGCGCCGACCGGATCGTCGGCGCGCCCCTCGCCGCGCACCCGGCGCTTGCGCAGTTCGTCGAGACAGCGGTGGCGCGCGATCGAATACATCCAGGTGCCGAGCTTGCTTTCGGCGCGGTAGGACGTCCAGTCGGTGAACACCTTGAAGGCGACCTCCTGCACGATGTCGTCGCGCAGCTCGTCGAACACGCGCAGGTCGCGGCAGGCGCCGCGCGCGATGGTGCGCAGCGCGGGCATCAGCTCGTCCCACAGCGTCGCGTCGCCGGCGCGCATGCGGCGCAGGAACTCCTCTCCCTCCATCTCGGCCCTCCCTCGGGTACCGATCATAGGCAGGCCCGCACGCGCTCGTGTCCATGCCCCTGCGGCGCGCCGCGCGCCGGAACGTCAGGCCGGGCATTCCCTTCCTGACCGGGCGCGGCCTCGTGCGTCGCAAGCGCATGGGCGCCGGTGGGCGGTGCCGCAACGCAGGGAGGTTCGACGATGAAGGCGATCGTTCTGTGCGGCCACGTGATGCTGGCCGTGTTGCTGGGGTGCGCGGGGGCGCAGGCCGAGGCCGGCGAGGCCGGGCGCGCGCGGGCCGCCAGCCTGCTGGAATTCGGCCTCGTGCTCGGCGAGGCGGCGGCCAGCGCTGCGCGCAGCGACGACCCGGCGCGCCGCGGCGAGATCCTGCTCGGCGGCACCGGCGTCGGCGCGCTGCAGGGCTGCGTCGGCGCCGCACTCGAGGTGCTGGCGCAGGGCCCGGCGCGCGGCGCGGCACGCGGCGCCTGCAAGACCGGCGCGGCGGCCGGCGCGGCCGCGGGGGCCGCGGATGCACAGGCGGTGGCCGAGCGCGACGAGCGCAACCGGCGCGAGCTGGCCTCGCTGCGCGAGGCGGCCGAACGGGTGCAGCAGGACAACCAGGCCCTGGCCCGGCTGCTCGCGGCCGCTCAACAGTCGCTGCGCGACGCCCAGGCGCGCCTCGTGCGGCTGCGCGCCGACGTCGACGCGCGCCAGATCTCCGCTGCGCAGGCCGAGGCGCTGCGCCGGCACGAGCAGCAGAACATCGAGTCGCTGCAGGCCGCGCTCGACAGCGCCCGAGCGAGCCGCGCCCGGCATGGCCAGCAGGCGCGCAGCGCCGGCGGCAGCGACGCCGAGTGGCGCGCGCTGGACCAGGAGATCGCCCGCATGGACCGACAGATCGCCGAGCTGGAGCGGCAATTGCTCGCCTGGCAGCGCGCGCTGGCGGTGTCGCGCGCCTGATCGGGGCCGCGGAAGCCCCGGACGCTTCCCGTATATTGCGGGACGGCCGTGCCACGACGCACGGCCGACACGAACCACGGGGAGTCTCGCTTGCCGCAGGGCCTGACCAGGACACGCGCCGACGCCGGCCAGGCGCTGCAGGTCGGCGGCCGCACGCTGACGGCGGCGCACGAGCAGATCGTCGGCGTGCTGCGCAGCCGGCTGGGCCAGAACCACGCCGAGCTGCTGGCCCTGCCCAAGCCCGACGCCGACGGCGGCATCGCCTGGAGCACCAACCTCGCCGGCGCGGTGACGCCGGCCGCGCAGCTGCCCGAGGACGAACGCGGCAAGCTGCAGCAACGCGCCGAACGCTTCCTCGGCGAGATCCGCGGCCTGGCGCAGCAACTGCGCGGCGAGGGCCCGGCCTCGGCGGTGCTGGCGCAGATGCTCGAGCAGGCCACGCGGCAGCCGCCGGGGGACTGGCTCTACAGCGTGGGCGGGCGCCCGGTGCTGGTGCTGTGGGGCCATGCGGCACCGGGCACGGTGGTGGCACCCGCAGCCGCGCCGGCAGCGGCCGCGGCAGCAGCCACGGCGCCGGCCGCGACTGCAGGTGCCCCCGTGGTGCCGCCGCCGGCCGCTCCTGCGGCGGCGGCCGCGGCCGGCTCCGGCGGCTGGAAGCGCTGGCTGCTGTGGGCGCTGCTGGCGCTGGTGCTGCTGTACCTGCTGTTCTTCGCCTGGAAGCGCTGCAGCGAGTCCCCGGTGGCCGACGCCGGCCTGGCCGAGCAGATCGCCCAGGCCGAGGCGCGCAACCGGGCGCTCGAGGAGGAGCTCGCCGCCAAGCGCAACGCCAAGCCTCTGCGCGCCTGCGTGGTCGACCCGGTGCCGCCGGCGGCCTCCGCGCCGGAGCCGATCGCCTCCGCGCCCGAGCCGCCCGCCTCGCAGCCGGCGCCGCCCAAGCCCGACCTGAAGCAGCGCATCGCCGAGGCCGGCAAGGACTGCAAGGCGCTCGCCGCGATGCTGAAGAACGAGCCCGAACTGAAGGGCAACAGCGCACAGGCGAACGCGCTGAAGCAGCAGATCCTGGGCACGATGGCGAAGCACTGCCGCGACGAGGCGATCCGCGAGGCGAAGAACATGTGCCCGGGCCAGCGCCCCAAGGAGCTGGCGCCCGACATGGCGATCGTGTTCGATGCCTCCGGCTCGATGGACTTCAGCGTCGACGTGTCGGACGCGCAGATCAAGCAGCAGGCCGGCGCCGCCGCGGCCGAGGCGCTGATGCGCCAGTTCGGCCTGGGCGGCCTGGCCGGCCCGGCCGGCAATGCGGCGCTGGAGCGCTTCAAGCGCGAGCCCAAGCGCATCACGGTGGCCAAGCGCGCCGCGCTGGGTGTGGTGCAGCGCCTGCCCTCGGACCTGAACACCGGCCTGGTGCTGGTCGAGCAGTGCCCGAACGCGCGCAGCATGGGCATGTACGGGCCGGGCCAGCGCGGCGCGCTGATGGGGCAGATCCAGGGCATCGAGCCGCGCGGCGGCACGCCGCTGGCCGACGGCATCGAGAAGGGCGGCGCGCTGGTCGACGGCGTGACCAAGGACTCGACCATCGTGATCATCTCCGACGGCGTCGAGAGCTGCGGCCGCGACCCCTGCGCCGTGGCCGCGGCGCTCAAGCGCGCCAAGCCGCGGCTGAAGATCAACGTGGTCGACATCACCGGCACCGGCGCCGGCAACTGCGCCGCTCAGATCACCGGCGGTCGCGTGTTCACCGCGCGCAACGCGGCCGAGGTGGTGGAGCAGATGAACCGGGCCACGCAGGATGCGATGGCGCCGGCCGGCTGCAAACCTTAGCTCTTCGTGAGCCCGGCCAGCGCGGCCTCGAGTTCCTTCTTGCGGCGCTCGAGTTCCTTGAGCCGCGCCTCCTTGGCCGCATCGGCCTTGGCGTCGGGCGCGGCGAAGGCGTCGCCCTTGTTCTGCAGGTCGACCGACTGGGTCTCGGCCTTGACCGCGTCCATTTCCTTCTTCAGCTCGTTGTAGCGCGCCTGCGAGACCTGCTTGGCCTTGAGCGCGCTGGCGAGCGCGGCGTCCTGCTTCTTCAGGTCCGACTCGAGGGCGCGGATGCGCTTGTTGTTGCGCTCGATCTCGCGCTCGCGCTGCAGCTTCTGGTCCTGGAGCGAAGTGTTCTGCGCCTGCGCGGTGGCCAGGTCGGTCTTCGCAGCGGCGATGTCGCGCTCCTGCTGGCCGCCGGCGGCGGTGTTGCGCTTGGCGTCGAGGTAGGTGTTGGCAGCGCAGCCCGAGAGCAGCAGCGCGGCTGCCGCCAGCAGCGGCGCGGGACGACGGTGATTCATGCGTGGGCTCCGCTCAGGCACGGGAAACCGCGAGCGCGCGGTTGTAGTCGGCGATGTTCTGCTCGAGCTGCGCCACCTGCCGGTTCATGCGCGCGATCTCGGCGTCCAGGTCGCGCCGCTCCTGCGGCGTGCCGGCGAACTTGGCCGAGGCCTGGGTGTACTGGTCGCGGGTCTTCTTGGCCTGCGTCAGCGTGCCGTTCATCGACTCGATGTTCTGCACCTCGCGCTGGCGCGCCGCCTCGGCCTGCTCGGTGCTGATGCGCTTGGCCTTCAGGTCGTTGCCCAGCGAGGCCAGGCGCGCCTTGCCTTCGTTGAGCACGGCGCCGGAGCTGTCGAGGTAGGCCTGCAGCTTCTGGTTGTCCTGCCGCACGTCGGCGGCGGCGGCCTGCAGCGCACGGATCTCGCTGCGGCCGGCCTGCTCCTTCTTGGCCGTGACGTAGCCGTCGATGCCGCCGATGGTGCCGCCGACCACCGCGCCGCCCACCGCGGCGTTGCGCACTTCCTTCTTGTTGCCGCCGGTGGCCAGCGCAATCAGCGCCCCCGCGGCCGCACCGGCCAGCGCACCGGTGACGATGCCGCCGATCACGGTGTTGTTGAAGCGCTCGGAATCGGCGCGCATCTGCTGCTCGGCCGGCGTCAGCTGCGGGGCCGGCGCGCCGCTGCCCTGGGTCGAGCCGGTCTGCATCGGCCCGGTCGTCTGGCAGGCACTCAGCGTGACGAGCATGGCCGAGGCCACCGCAGTGCAGATCAGACGTTGCGTGAAGAGCGATCTCATTTCCGGGTTCCTTCGAGCTTGGCCAGTTCGGTCACCAGCGCCGCCTTGTCGACCGGCTTGCCCGAGCGAACGCCCTGGCTGGTGCGGACGACCAGATCGACCAGCGGTCCGTAGCCCGGCACGTTGCGGGCCTCGAACTCGCGCTTGAGGATCTCTCCCTGGGCAGTGGTCGAAGGCGCGGGGAAATCTAGACCGATCTGTTTCAGGGTGTCAATCATGTAGTTGAGGGTCGCATCGAGGTTGGACTTGCTGGCCGCGAGGTTGGCCTCGGCGTCCTTCTGCAGCTGGCCGGTGAGCAGCTTGACCGTGGCCTCGGACTGGCGGATGCGCCGCTGGTCTTCGATGATCTTCTGCGCCAGGTAGGCCCCGACGCGGATCTCGCTCTTGGCCGAGCGGTCGCGCTGCTCGTTGCGGGTCTGGATGTTGGCCTTGATGACGCCGCCCACGCCCTCGATGCGCTTCTTCAGCGCCGGGTCGCTGACCGCCTTGGCCAGCGCCTCGACCTCCTTGACCGGATCGGCCAGCGCCTGGGCCGCCGCGCCACTGTCGGACGACGGCAGCTTCTCCCACGCCGTGCGCACCGCCTGCAGTCGCGCGGGCGTGGGCAGCGAGCCCGGCACCAGCACCAGGCGGAAGCCGGTGGCCTTGTCGCGCCGCTCGCCGTTCTTGTCCACCGGCACGTACTCGGTGCGCGCGGCGGCGCGGATGTCGGCCAGCGCGGTGCGGAAGTCGCCGCCCTTGACCGTGTAGCCGCCCGCCTGACCGTGCAGGCGCGAGTGCTTGTTCAGGCGGAAGGCATCGAGCACGAACTCGCCGGCATTGCCCAGCATGTCGTGCAGGCCGAGCGGGTTGGGCTTGAGCAGGCCGACCGCGTTCAGCTCGTTGTTCGACGAGTCGGTGCCGGCATGCCAGACGTAGCGCTGCGCGCCCTCGGGCATCGGGAACATCGGCTGCTCGAAGGTGGCCGCGTCCACCGCCACGCCGCCGCGGGCGGCGAACTCCCACTCGGCCTCGGTGGGCAGGCGCACGAACCCGGGCGCACCGTCCTCGGCGGGCAGCTTGGCCAGCGCGTTCTTCACCAGCCACTCGGAGTAGCGGCCGGCGAAGTAGGCGGCCTCGTTCCAGCTCAGCGCGGTCTTCGGCAGCCGGCCCTCGTCCTTGACGGCCGGGCAGGCAGCACCGAGCGCGTCGTACTGCAGCGCAGTGACCTCGTACTTGCCGATCAGGAAGTAGCGCTGGTTCTTGGTCGCGGTGTCGACGAAGCCGCCGCCGACGTAGTCGTTGCGGCTCGCCTCCACGTAGCCGAAACGCGGCTCGGGCCCGCCGAGCTGCACGCGCCGGTCGTCCAGCACGTCGGCGCTCGGGATGACGACGCGGCGGAACGCCATCGCGCCGCCGCAGGGCATGGGCAGCAGCAGGTCGTCCTTGGCCGGCGCGGGGTTGGACTGCGCCGGCGGCCAGGGCGACTGCGCCCAGGCCGCCAGCGGCAGCAGCAGCGCGGCGCCGGCGCGCCAGCGGATGCGGTGTGGGTCATTGCTCGCGCAGTTCATCGGCAGCCTCCACGTTCGATGCACGCCACCCGCCCGCCAGGGCCGGCAGCACGGAAATGATCACGGCGGCCAGCGTGCCGGCGGCCACCCCGGCCCCGCCCAGCCGCACCGCCGCCTCGCCCACCGCCAAGTGGGCGGCGAAGTAGGTGTTGATCGCCAGCGCCGCCAGAGCGTAAACGCCCAGCGCCAGCAACGCGCCGACCAGTGCCACCGCGACGGAATGCACACAGGGCAGCGCCACCAGCCAGGCGCGGCCATGGCCGGTGAGCTTGAGCAGCGCGTACTCGCGCCGCTTGCGGCGCAGGTCGGCGATCTGCAGCGCGGCCAGCGCGATCACCGCGCCGCTCAGCGTGATCGCCGCGACGAGCCCGAGCACGGTGCGCAGGTTGCGCTGCAGGCCGAGCGTGGCGGCGATCTCGCGCGCGCGGGTGTGGGTCGACACGCCCTCGGACTCGAGCCGCGCCGCCAGCGACTCGACCTCGCGGATCGAGCTGGCGTAGAGACGGAACATCGGGTGCACCGCGCGCGGCGGCGGCGGGCCCGAACCGGCCTCGCCCAGGCCCTCGACGCGGTAGCCGTCGCGCCAGGACTCGATCGCCTCCAGCAGCGCCGGCGCGGCCAGCGCGGCGCGGCCGTCGGAAGCGGCCAGCGGCAGCACGCCGGCCACCGTGACCGCCAGCGCCGCGGTCTCGCTGCGGCCTTCGCGTTCGCGCTGCAGCGGCAGGGTGAGCGCCGTGCCGGCCTGCGCGTTCAGGCGCCGCGCGGCCTCCGCGGTCAGCACCAGGCCGCGGCCGGTGGGCGGCGCGGCGCCGGCCAGCAGCGGGTCGCCCGCGGCGGTGGCGCGCAGGTCGACCGCCACCGGCGCGTTCGCGGCCTCGCTGAACAGTTCCACCAGCGCGGCGGCCGAGCGCACCGTCGGGATCACGAAGCCCACCTCGGGCCAGCGCCGCACACGCTCGAACCAGGCCGCGTCGAAGCGGTTCGCGCCGGTGGCCGCGGGCACCAGCTCGCGCATCAGCGGGTCGCGGTCCTGGCGTTCGATCAAGGTGCCGATCACGCCGCGCTCCAGGCCCCACAGCGTCCACAGCGGCGCCAGCGTCGCAGCCAGCACGCAGGCGGCACAGGCAGCAAGCCAGCGTTCGTGCCACAGGTCATGCCAGGCCAGGCGCAGCAGCTGGCCGAGGCGCAGTGCCGGCCGCCCGCTCATGCAGCGTCCTCCAGCACCACCGCGTGCTGCTGCACCACGCAGGCGCGCAGCGGCACGCCCTTGTCGCGCAGCAGGTCGAGGTCGTGGCTGACGATCACCAGCGCCGCGCCGCTGTCGCGCGCCAGCGAGAGCAGCAGGTCGAGCGCCGCGGGCGCATGGTCGACGCCGAGCGAGGCGGTCGGCTCGTCGGCCAGCAGCAGCGCGGGTCGGTGCGACAGCGCCCGCGCGATCGCCACGCGCTGGCGCTGGCCGATCGAGAGCTGGGCGGGGCGGCGCTCGCCCAGGCCGCGCAGATCGAGCGCGGCGAGCAGGTGCTGCACCCAGGCCTCGTCGCGTGCGCCGAGCAGGCGCTGCGCGAGGCGCACGTTCTCGAGCACCGTGAGGCTGGGCAGCAGCCCGCCGGTCTGCAGCACCACGCCGACGTGCGCGGCGCGCAGCGCGGTGCAGGCATCCACGTCGTCGCGCTGCCAGAGCGCGGCGACGTCGCTGCCCTGCAGCACGAAGGCGCCGAGGCGGCTCGGCCGGCGCAGCAGCGCGAGGACGTCGATCAAGGTGCTCTTGCCGCAGCCCGAGGGCCCGACGATGCCCAGCACCTGCCCGGGCGCAAGCGCGAGCGTGCCGACCTCGATCGCGAACGCCCCGTCGCCGGCGCGCTGGTAGCGCAGGCCCTCGAGGCGGAGTACGTCCGCCATCAGGGCAGCGAGTCGATCGGGACCGGGAACACCTTGTCGCCGTCGGAGGCCGCCGGGTTCAGCTTGACCCAGCGGTCGACGTCGTCGTGGAAGCGCTGGTACAGCGCGACCAGCGACTTCAGGTTGTCGATGATGGCCTGCGACTGGCCGACGCTCATGTTGGTCCAGGTCGAGAAGTCGATGCCCATCACCTGGCTCTGGTAGGGCAGGCCCTCGAGGTACTCGCCCATCAGGCCGGCCTCCTCCAGGTTCTTCGCCTTGCCCTGGCCGAGCTTGCTCGGGTCTCGCCCCATCGCCACCGCGGCGCTGCGCAGCTGGTTGAAGAAGCTGCCCGGATCGAGCTGGGTCTTCTCGTAGGCCTCGACCAGGCGGCGCACGGTGGACTGCAGGTCCGACAGCTGGTTCTTGGTCAGCAGCACACGCACCGTGAAGGCCGGGATCTCGCGATTGCGCACATCGCGGTCGCTCGCCCAGGCCTCGAACATCGCGGGCGACTTGACACCCTGCTGGCGGCCGAGGAAGGCGAGCACCATCGCGCGGCCGACCGCATCCACCGACTCCTGCACCGCGTCGGCCTTGGCGGCCGCCGGCGCGGCGGCCGGTGCGGCGAGTGTCTTCTGCGGCGCCTTGACCTGCTCCACGAGCGCCGTGGCCATCTGCTTCACACCGGCCTCGAAGCGCGCCGGGTCGCCCGCCTCCACCGGAAAGTACAACGGGCCCTTGCCGGGCCAGTCCGACAGGCGCTTGTACTGCGCCTCGCCGAGCGCATGGTCGGCCTTGCCCTCGGGGGTCTTCAGGTGCATCGCGTAGATCGCGACACCGCGTTCCTGCGCATGGGCGCGCATCTGGGCGGTCGACAGCCGGGTCGAGGCGAGCGGCGAGTTGCCCTCGCGCGCGCTCGCATCGCTGATGTAGACCACGTAGCGGCCGCCGAAGTTGTTCCAGTTGATCTTGCGCAGTGCCTCGTCGAGCGCGGCGTAGCCGTCCTCGGCGAAGGCCCGCGTCGAGCTGGCGGTGGCCTTGACCCCCTGCGTGGCGGCCATGAACTGTTCCCGCGTCGCGGTTTGGTTCGGGTCGGCGAAGATCTTCGACAGGTACTCCACGCCCTTGGTCTTGGCCGGGTCGTCCTGGTAGGCCACCAGGCCGAAGCGGATGCGGCTGGCCACCTTGGCGGCCTCCGCCTGGCGCAGCACTTCCTCCATCGCCGCACGCGTGCGGTCGATGTAGGGCTGCATCGACGAGCTGGCGTCGATCACGAACACCACCGCGGCATTGAAGTTGTCGATGCCGGTGCTGTTGTCGACGGCCTGCGCGGGCTGCGCCACCGGCGCGTCGCGTGTCACCGAGGCCACCTTGACCACGCGCGCGCGGTGGCCGGTCTTCAGCACGGTGGAGGCGGCCTCGAGCACCGGCAGCAGGTAGAACTGCTTCTGCAGGTCGACGAACCTGTCGGGCTCGGCGGCGATCACCGGGTGCGTCGGCCCGAGGTTGCCCTTGGCGCCGATCTCCTTGAGCAGCTTGCCGGTCTCGGCGGCGGCGTTGTCGGCATTGACGAAGTCGGTCAGGCCCTGGCGCTCGCGGAAGAACAGCACGCGCTGACGGTTGGTCGGCACCGCGAAGCTGAGCGTGATCATGTGCCTCCAGGGCACCGTGGCATCGGCCGACAGCCAGCCCTGGGTCTTGCCGTCGCTGCCCGCGCCCACCAGCAGCCAGGGCTTGCCGCCGGCGTCTGCCCGTTCGTAGACGAAGAACACCGAGAACGGCTCGAGCGGCTTGCCCGCGGCATCCCCCGCCTTGGCGGCGAGCAGCGCGCCGGGGCGCGTGAGCACCTTCTGGAACAGCGTCTTCTTGCCGTCCATCAGCAGCGGCGCCTTGCCCTGCGCCCACAACGGCGGCGCGCTCAGCGAACCGCCCAGCCCGGCCAGCGCGACCAGCTCGCGGCGTCGGATCGGCATCTCGTCGTTCTCCCTGAAGTCAGCGCGCGAGTTCTTCCTTGGCCAGCGCATTGCCCTGCTCGGCCGCCTTGCGCAGCCAGGCCAGGCCCTGCTCGGGGCCGTCGGCCGCATCGGTGCGGCCGAGCTTGAGCAGCATGCCGTAGCGGTACTGCGATTCGGGGTCGCCGGCCTCGGCGGCCTGCCTGTGCCAGCGCGCCGCCTCCGTCGGGTTGGGCGCCGGCAGCGGGCTCTTCTCCTTGGACCAGGTGTCCGGGTCGTAGAAGGTGCCGAGCACCCGCGCCGCGCCGTTGTCGCCCTTGTCGGCGGCGTAGCGGTAGAGCAGGAACTGGCAGTCGAGCAGCTCGCCCTTGCCGGCGAGCTTGTCGGCCTCGGCCTTGGCGGCGGCCGGCTCGGGGTTGCCCGCCACCAGTCGGCGGCAGGCGTCCATCGTCATCGCCTGCCCCGGCGCACCCGGCATCAGGTAATAGCCCGCCACGCCGCCCACCAGGGCCAGCAGCACCACCACCGGGATCAGCCACTTCTTCCCTGAAGGCGCCGGGGCCGGCGGCGGATCGATGGGCGGCTCAACCCGCGGCGGATCCACCGGCGCCTCGAACACCGGCTCGGCCGGCACCACCGCCTCCACCACCGGCGCCGGGGCCGCCTCGACCACCGGCGGCAGCGGGTCGGCCGCGCCCATGGGCGGCGCCACCAGCGGGCCGCGCGGGCCGGCCGGCGGCATCCAACC
Organism: Piscinibacter defluvii; assembly: GCF_004011805.1. Taxonomy (GTDB): domain Bacteria; phylum Pseudomonadota; class Gammaproteobacteria; order Burkholderiales; family Burkholderiaceae_C; genus Piscinibacter; species Piscinibacter defluvii. The sequence goes on along the minus strand of NZ_RCHJ01000005.1, from coordinate 8,404 downwards.
CTGCGGTTTGCTGGTCGGCCGGCGCAACGCCGCCGGCACGGTGAACACCTCGTCGAGCTCCACGCCCTCGGCCTGGCGCAGGCGCAGCTTGTAGGGCTGGTTGGCGCGCAGGTGGTAGCTCACGCCGTAGTCGATCTCGAGCCACAGCGCGTTGCCCTGGCGCCGCGGGGCGAGCGGGTGGAAACGGTAGACCGAGGTGCTCCAGGGCTCGTCCGGGTTGCGCGGGTCGAGGTAGCGCTCGGTCGGCCCGGGCTGGATGATCGAAATCTCCAGGTCCTCGGGCCGCGTCAGCGGCGCCACACCGGGCCCGCTGACCTGGAAGGCGGCGGTGCCGGGCGGATGCTGGTCGATCTGGATCAGGCGGGTCGGCATGGTGCGCGGCGGTGAGTCTGCGAGCGGATGTTAACGGCGCTTAACGGCGATCAGCGGCGACCCCGCCGCACTACGCCTTGACCTGCGTGGCCGGCGCCATCTCGACCAGGATGTCGCCCAGCGCGCGGTTGTCCTCCTCCTCGATCTCGCGGCCGCCGGCGAAGCTGATGTTGTCCAGGCCGAGCTGGCGCAGCGCCACGCCCCAGTCGAGGAAGTAGTCGCGCTCCAGCGGCGCACGCGTCGGCCCGAGCGCGGGGATCGAGCCGCGCGGCGGCAGCGGCGGTGCCGGGAACACGCCGCGCAGGCGCGGCTTGGGCGGCTCGGGCACCGCCGGGCGCTCGAGCGCCGGCAGCTCGCCGAAGCCGAGGTGCGAGACGTAGTCGTTGATGATCATCGCGGCGATGCCGGCGGCGCGGTCGGCCACCTCGTCCCAGCGCACGTTGGCCGCCGCCACCTGGGTGCGGATGCGCTCGGCGATGCGCTCGATCAGCTGGTTGCGGTGCGCGCCGATCACCAGTTCGTCGGCCAGCGCGATGACCAGCGGCGCGTCCAGGCCCATCGCCGTCAGCGCCTGGGCATCGCTCGCCAGGCCGCGCACGCGCTCGGTCCACAGGTTCAGCACGTGGGTGGCGAAATGGTCGGAGCGGTCGCGCTGGCGGCGCGGCGGCGGCGGGGCCGCGACGGCCTGCGCGCTCGCCTCGGTGGAGGTGTCGGCCCAGGGGTCGTCCCAGGGGTCGGCCTCGGCGCCGGCCTCGGCCGCCTCGGCCGGGGCCACCTCCTCGATCTTCAGCGAGGCCACGTTGAGGAACGCGCCGCGCACGTCCGCCTCGACCAGCTTCATGCAGGCCAGCAGCTGCGCGAAGTTGCGGAACGCACGGTCGTTGCAGACCTTGTAGAGCCGGCGCCGCAGGTTCATCAGCTCGGCTTCCTTCTCCTTGCGCGAGGCGTCGTCGCCGGCCTGGTAGAAGCGCCGCAGCCGGCCGTCCAGCAGCACCGCCATGTCGACCAGCCGGCCCGCGAGCTGGCGCGTCTTGAGCGTCGGCGAGAGCACGCGCTCGAGCTGCTCGACCAGGAAGCTGACGCCGCCGTCGTTGAAGCTCATCGCCGAGTCCCACGACAGGCCGGGGTCGCGGAAGTGCTTCTTCGCCTTCTCGCCTTCCAGCAGGCCGGCGCGGTTGGCGGCCAGCCGCTCGCGCGCCTGCGCGGCGATGCCGGTCTCGCGCCGCTCCTTGCCCTCGCCGGCGTACTCGAACACGCCGTCCAGCGGGAACTCCGGGTTGCGCAGGAAGAAGGTGTTGTTGAAGGGCTGGCCGTTCCAGTCCTGCAGCCAGTCCTCCTGCTTGTAGAGCTGGTACATCGAGGCCTCCAGGCGCGTCTCGATGCGGTTGCGCAGCGCCTCGGGCGTGTCGCCCGGCTTGGGCATCAGCTCGATGTCGAACTTGGTCAGCACGAAGAACAGCGCGCAGGCGAGCTTCGAGCGCGCGACGGCCGTGTCGCCATGCGTCTGCGCGACCCAGTGGCGCACCAGCGAGCTGAGGTCCTTCACCTCGGCGTTGGAGGGCGGCATGCACAGCAGCATGCAGGTCAGCTCGCGTTCCTCGGTGTAGCGCTGGAACAGGTACGAGACCTTGCCGCGCCGCACCATGTTGCGCACGCACTCGCTGCGCTTGTCGGGCTCGGGCGGCAGGTCGAGCATCTGCTCGCGCGAGCGCGCGCCGGGGAAGTCGAGCAGGTCGGTGTGCTCGAAGAAGGCCCAGGGCTGGTGCGCCATCACGATGCGCAGCTCGGCCACCAGCGCGCACAGCGTGGCGCGCGGGATCTCCACCGGCCGGCCGTCCGCGCCCTTGGCGTCCACCGGCAGCACCTTGAGCAGGTCCTTCTGGTCCTCCGGCGTGCCGAGGTGGTCCTTCAGGATGTCGACGTCGATGATGCTGCGCGCGCGCGGGATCAGGCACTCGATCGTCGCGCGTGCATTGGCGGCATGGCCGAGCTTGTCGAGCGCAGCCTGCATCAGCACGAACAGCTCGGTGATGTCCTTGCCCTTCGCGCCGCCCCACAGCAGCGCGTAGAGCTCGGTGCGCTGCGGCGTGCCCAGGCGGTGGCCGAAGCGCGTCAGCGCGTCCCAGTAGCCGGCGCGCGACAGCGGGCCGATCGAGGTCGAGTAGTTCGCCTTGAAGTACTCGCCGATGTCGAACATCAGGATCTCGTCCAGGTGCGGCTGCACCGGACCGGCGGCCGCCTCCAGGCGCACCAGCACGCTGCGGATGTCCTCCTCGCTGGGCAGGCCGAGCTTGCGGTTGTGCTGGTCGAAATCGGACAGGAAGCTGTTGCCCAGGATCTTCACCAGGTCGGTCTCGGTCAGCAGGCGCAGCTCCACCGGGAAGGCCGTGTCCTTCGTGCCCTTGACGATGGTGAAGCGGGTGACCAGGCCGGTGGCCTCCTTGCCGCCCTCGGGGTTGATCTCCTGGATGAAGTTGGTCAGCCGGCCGGGGAAGTCGACGATCAGCGGCTGGTCGCGGCTCTTGCCGAGCACCGAGACAAGGTAGGACTTGCCGGCCTGGCTCGGCCCGAACACGCCCGCGCTGTTGCGCCGGCCGGACGAGGAGGCGAGCTTGCGCGCCAGGTTCTCGGCGCGCCGCGTGGCCTCCACCAGCGAGTGCTCCTCGTTGGCCACCGAGGTGGCGCTCTGCGCCAGCCGGCCGACCCAGCCGCGTGCCTTGCGGCTGGCGGATTCGAGCGCCTTGGCGCCGTCGTGCAGGGCTTGTTGGATCGGGTCGATCATCGCTTTAGCTCCCGAGCAGGATGCCGGTGTCCAGCCAGTAGCCCTGCTGGTGGCTGATGGTCTGCAGACGCAGGCGCAGCTTGTCCTTCGGCACGGTGCGGTCCTCGCGGTCCTTCACGCCCATGATCTCGAGGTTGGGGTTGTCCAGGTACTCCTCGCCGGTGACCTTGTTGGTCACCTTGCGGCCGGCGCGCTTGAGCGTGATGCGCAGCGGCGTCTGCGGGTTCAGCGCACGCGCCTCGTCGGGCGAGGCGTAGTCGATGTGGTAGAGCCGCGAGCCCGGCCACCAGTCCACCGGCAGCTGGCGGAAGCCCAGCGGCATCGGCCCGCGGAACTCGAAGGCACGGTCCTCGGGCAGCGCGTAGTTGACGTTGTCCAGGTCCAGGTCGTCGAAGAACTCGTCGTCCTTCAGCAGCCGGTTGCTCTGGTCGAGCTTGCCGAAGTAGCGCGCGGTCGAGCGCGGGCGCAGCTGGTCGGAGCGGAAGTTGAAGTTCTGCAGACCGCCGTTGCCCAGCAGGCAGATCATCGCGCCCACCGCGGCAGTGGTCTTGGGGTCGCCCACCGTGGCGCGGAAGTCGCGGAACGGGTACCACTGGCCGACCCGGAACAGGTGCAGCGGCAGCACGCGGTGCGAGGGCAGCGCCGCGCTCTCCTCGAGGATCGCGCGCACCGCCGGCAGGCGCGAGGTGCGGCCCGAGAGGATCAGCATGTCGCAGCGGTAGCGGTGCACGATCTCGCCCAGCGCCTGCAGCATCTCGAGGAACACGCTGCGGATGGTGCGGTCGACGTCGGGCAGCGAGATCTCGAACTCCATGTCCTGCAGCCGGAAGTCCTTCGCGCCGAACTTGCCGAGTTCGGTGTTGAAGTAGCTCAGCAGCTCGGGCGTGGGCAGCGTGTCCAGGGTGAAGAAGTCGGCGAAGCGGCGCACCGTCACCGGCGCCGGCTGCAGCGCGTCGTAGCCCTCGTACTCGGCCAGCAGGCCGAGTGCGATCGGCGCGGCGATCTGCGCCGCGAACTGCTGGCGCCGCACCAGCTCGACGGCCTTCATGTCGCCGCGGTCGCCGCCGATCAGCTGGTTGAGCGCGTAGTCGGCGCGTTCGCCCATGCCGAGCGCGCGCAGCTTCTTCAGGATCGGGTCGACCACGTGCTCGCGCACCACGCGCAGCAGCGCGTCGTCGCCGGCCAGGTTGAAGCCCTCGCGGAACTCCTGCAGCGGCGTGAGCGTGACGTTGGCGCCCGGCTTGCCGTCCACCGCCACCGAGGTCACCACCAGGTCGGTGGTGCCGCCGCCCAGGTCGATGGTGGCCAGGCGGAAGCCGTCGCCGGCGGCCGGATCGAGCTGGTTCTCGGGGTGGCGCACGCTGCGGAAGAAGGCCCGTGCATCGCCCGAGTAGTTGAGCGCCACCTGCGTGTACAGGTAGACCGCCTGCGTGGCGGTGGCCTCGTCCCACTGCAGGATGACCTCGGGCCCCTGGTCCTCGCGTTCGGCCCGGATGCGGCCCTCGGCGGTGTAGGCCATGTAGGCGCTGCCGTCGTCGCGGTACTGCAGTTGCGCCAGGCCGAGCGAGAGGTAGGCCATGTCGCGCGCCGCCTCGGCCTGCTCCTTCAGGATGTGGCGCTCGGCCAGCGGCATCGCGGTCGGCATGGTCATGATGATGCGGCGCAGCCGGCGCGGCAGGTTGGCATTGGCCGGGCGGCGCAGCCGGTGCATCGGCGAGTTCATCATCGAGATCGCCTGCACGAAGATCTCGGCCAGCGCGAAGGCGGTCAGGTTGCGCCGCGAGTACAGCGCGCGGATCGCCGGGAAACCCTTGTCGGGCTTGTGCGCCAGGGTGTAGGCGTCGATGCGGTGCAGCGGCTCGCCGAGGTCGTTGACCAGCGTGGTGAAGGCCACGCCGGTGGCGTAGTCGGACTGCCCGGCCTCGGTGGTGGCGGCGTTGAAGCGCCAGGAGTCGCGCCGCGCGTCCTCGTCCCACAGGTAGCGCTTCGGGCTCGACAGGCCCGACGAGCCTTCGGTGCCCGAGCGCCGCGCGGCCAGCCGCGCCGCCTCCACGCCGACGCGCACCACGGTCGGCCAGCCGAAGGCCTCGGAGCGGCCACTGCGGATCGACAGGTGGTCGCGCCCGAACTGCGCGCGCGCGAACTCGAAGCGGCTCGGGAACGGATCGTCGTAGACATGCTCGGCGCGGCTCAGGTCGCGCAGCTGCAGCTTGATCGACTTGGTGATGTCGACGCCCAGCGCCTCCGGGTCGGTCTCGATCAGCAGGCCGCAGCTGCGCGAGTTGCCGAGGTCGAGCACCAGGTCGACGTCGATCGGCGGCGTGCGCGGCTCGGTGATGCGGTCCACCAGCTGGAAGGCGGGCACGATGTCCAGGCTGTGCAGCAGGTCGACGAAGGCCTTGTAGCGCGCCACGTGCTCGTTGCTGCCCTGCATCTGGTCGTGCACCTCCTCGTCGGCGAGCGAACGCGCGCTGTACTGGCGGCGCCGGCGCTCCTCGCGCTCGAGCATCTCCTTGAAGGTCTCGTAGCACCAGTCCTTGACCCAGCTCTCGGCGTAGTACCAGTCCACCGCGTCCTGCGGGCCGGGCAAGGCGAACTTGTGGCCGTTGCGCGCGTCGCCCGGCGAGGGCGCGAGGTAGGCCTCGCTCTCGATGAACTCGAGCAGCGTGGTGTCGCAGGCGATCACCAGGCGGTAGGTGTTGCCGTCCGGGTCGGGCTCGTCGAGCTTGGCCAGGTAGGCACGCGCCCAGTTGGTCGGCCCGCGGTGGTAGCCCTGTGCCTCGCGCCGCAGCAGCGGCAGGGGCATCCAGACCCGGTTGAACATCTGCTCGAGCGACTTCAGGTCGGTCGAGTAGGACTCCACGCCGCGCGGCTCCTCGTCGCCGCGGCGCACGCACGGCGGCGTGTTCTCGTTGTTCAGCGTGGTGCGCGGGTCGAACCAGCCCCATTCGCGCGGCACCTCGCTGGTCTTGCCGATCGAGAAGCCGAAGTCGAGGAACTGCACCCCGGTGCCCGGGATGAGCGGCACGACCTCGTGGAATTTCATCAGTTCGTTGAATGCCATGGTGGGGCGTCCGTGTGCGGGTCAGGGCTGGCGGGTCACTGGCGCTTCATGCCCATGTAGTAGCGGCTGCCGTCGGCGTTGACACCGTAACACTGCGTCTGGCCGCTCTGCTCCTTCTGGCACTCGATCTTGGGGGCGCCGTAGGAGCTGCCGTCGTTGCACGGGATCGACTGGTTGCCCTGGATGCCGAGCTTGCCGCCGGCCATGCGCCCGGTCACCGGGCCCTGGCAGACCACGCCGTCGGGCCGGCGCACCGAGACCTCGCCCTGCCCGTCCTTGCCGAAGCGGAAGCCCAGGTCCAGCGGCTGCTGCGTGCGCTTGTCGACCAGCCCCTCGCCGGCCTTCCACTGGCCTTCGAGGAAGTCCATCTTCTTCTGCGCGTTCGGGTCGTCGGGCATCTTCATGTCCTTCGGGTTCGGCGGCGTCGGCGGGTCGGTCCGGGCCTTCGGGTCCTTCGGATCCGTGGGCGGCTTGGGCGGGTCGGTCTTGGGATCGGGCGGCGGCTCGGTCTTCGGCGGCTTGTCCTCGGGCGGCGGCTCCTTCTGGTCCGGCGGCACGGGCGGCTCGGTCTTCGGCTCCTTGCCCTCGGGCGGCAGGGCCAGGTCGGGCTGCGACGCACCGGGCAGCGGCGGCTCGGCGCCCGGCGGCGTTCCCGGCGGCACGCCGCCGTCCGGCCCGGTGCCACCCGGTCCACCCGGTGCACCCGGCAGGGCCGGCCCGCCCGGGCCCTCGGCACGCCGCTCCGGCGGCGGCTCGGAGGCCGCGTCGTCGGGCGGCGCCAGGCCGGGGATGGCGCGCTTCAGGTCGAGCCCGCCGCCGGGCACGCAGGCGCGCGGCAGGAGCAGCAGCAAGGCCAGCAGCAGCAGCGCGAGCAGCAGCCACAGCAGCCACCACCACCAGGGCCGCTTGCGCTTCTCCTCGACCGGCATGGCCGCCGGCAGCGGCTCGACCGGTGCCGGCGCGGCGGCGGACAGGCGCGGCGCGAGCAGCGCCGGGTCGACGGCGCGACCGTCCGGGTCGGTGAAGCCCCAGAACGCGATCACCGGCTGATCGCCGACGAAGAACAGGAAGTCGCCGCTGCCCGGCACCTTCATTGCCTGCTCGAGCAGGCTGGCGAACGCGGCCGCGCCACCCGGCGCCGGCGGCTGGCCGGGCGCGCTTGCCTGGCCCTGCGTGCGCAGCTGCTGCACGAATTCCACGAGCTGCCTGTGGATCTCGTCCAGCGCCTTCTGACCGGCCTCGAACTCCGCGCCCTGCAGGTCGAACAGCTTTCGCACCTCGCCGGGCACCTCGGCGCTCCAGCGCAGCTCGCCGGCATCGGCGTCGTAGACCGGCTTGGCGAAGTAGTTGGCGAAGCGCTCGCCCTTCTTCGAGCGCAGCATCGCGCGCATCTGCACGTAGCTCTGGTACGCCGGTTTGCCGAACGCACCGTAGGAGCGGTAGCGGTCGATCTTGTCGCGCGCAAGCAGCGCGCCGGTGGTCGGTGAGTTCATGGTGCTCCCACGGCCTGTTGTTCGTTGCGTGCCATCGGTCAAGGGCAGTTGGCGGTGCCGGCCGCCTCGCGCATCTTGCGGTTCATGTCCAGCGGATCGCCCGGGCTGAGCAGTCGCCCGCCGCCGGCCGAGGCGATGCATTGCAGCACCTGGCGGTCCTTGGGCGATTCGGACAGGTCGATGACGTTGATGGTGACATTCGGCTTGGCCGCTTTCACGGACCGTGCCACCGCGCAGGGATCGCCGCCACAGGAGTCTCCCCCATCGCTGACGATCACCAGCATGCTGGGCGCGGAGTCGGAGGCCACGGTGCCGGCGCGCCGGATCGCGTCGGCCAGCGGCGTGCCCTGCTTCGGCGCGAGGGCGTTGATCTCGCCGACCAGCGCGCCGCGCTCGGCCGAGGGATAGAAGCGGTCGCGCCGCACCTGGCCGCAGGCCGCGAAGTCGACCAGGCCGACGTCGACGTCCGACGGCAGCGCCCGCACCATGGACTCGGCGGCGCGCTTGGCGGCGTCGAGCCGGCTCGGGCTGCTGCCGAAAGGCTGGCGCATGCTGCCGGAGGCGTCGAAGATCATCACCACCTCCGGTTCGTCGCCCGGCCGGCGCGCGGTGCAGCCGGCCGGGCGCGCCGGTTCGGCGGCGGCGCGCGGGGGCTCGGCGGGCGCCGGGGCCGGCGCGGGCCGTGCGGCCGAG
>NZ_RCHJ01000004.1 GCF_004011805.1 Piscinibacter defluvii | reverse complement strand
GCGGCCGCCCGCAGCGCCGCCGCCCGTGCCGTCGGTGCCCGCCGCGGCGGCGCCGCGCCCGGCCGCCGCAGCGCGACCTGCGCCGGCGCGACCGGTGCCGCCGCCGGCACTGGTCGACGACGAGGCGCCCCTGCTGGAGCGCGCCCGCGCCTGCCTGCTCGAGACGCTGCGGGTCGATCCGCAGCCGGCCGGCAACCGCATTGCCGAACGCGCCCGCCTGGCCGCCGGCACCGCCGAGCTGATCGAGGTGGTGTGGGTGATGGAGCGCGGCCTGAGCCACATGCGGCGCTCGCACCGCGGCCTGCTCAACCTGCAGAAGGCGCGCGAGCTGCTCGGCCTGGGCAACACCCTGGTCGACGAGGACAGCCGGCCCGGCATTCCGGACGACGACAGCTGGTGACCGAGGAACTGTTCCGCGACGACGCCACGCTGCACGCCTGCGAGGCGCGCGTGCTGGCCTGGGACGCCGCCGGCGTGCAGCTCGACCGCACCGTGTTCTACCCGCATGGCGGCGGCCAGGCCGGCGACCGCGGCGAGCTGCAGCTGGCCGACGGCCGCGTGCTGGCGATTGCCGACACGCGCAAGGGCGCGCTGCCGGGCAGCATCGTCCACCTGCCGGCGCCCGGGCAGGACACGCTGCTGGCCACGCTCGGCCCCGGCACGCCGGTGCGCGCGGTGATCGATGCCGAGCGGCGCCGGCGCCACATGCGTTTCCACACCGCCACCCACCTGCTGTGTGCGCTGCTGCCGCACCCGGTGGACGGCTGCTCCATCACCGCCGAGTACGCGCGGCTGGACTTCCACACCGCGGAGGCCTTCGACAAGGAGGCGCTGAACGCCGGGCTGGCGCGGCTGGTCGCCGAGTCTCACCCGGTGCGCCACCGCTGGATCAGCGACGCCGAGCTGGACGCCAACCCGGGCCTGGTGCGCAGCATGAGCGTGCAGCCGCCGCGCGGCAGCGGCCGGGTGCGCCTGCTCGAGATCGAGGGCGTGGACCTGCAGCCCTGCGGCGGCACGCACGTGGCCAACACGGCCGAGATCGGCGCCGTGGTCGTCACGAAGATCGAGAAGAAGTCAGCCCTGACGCGGCGCGTCGTGCTCGGCCTCGCCTGAGCTGCCGGCGCTCTCGCGCAGCTGCCGCGCCAGCGGCTGGAAGCGGCGCCGGTACTGCGCCGGCGTGAGCGCCACCTTGCGCCGGAACAGACGGCCGAAGAAGCTCGCGTCCTGGTAGCCGACCTCGAGCGCGATCGCCTCGACCGGCAGGTCGCCCGATTCGAGCAGCTGCTTGGCCTCCTCCAGCCGCAGCATGTGCACGTACTCCAGCGGCGTCAGCCCGCAGGCGCGCTGGAAGCGGCGCTTGAAGCTGCGCTCGGGCAGGCCAGAGAGCTCGACCATGCGCGTCACCGGCGACTCGGCGCGGTAATGCTCGGCGGCCCAGTGCTGGCAGCGTGCGATCAGCGGGTCGTCGGCCGCGCCGCCATGGGTCAGCGAGGCATAGGCGATCGGGCTCGCGGTGGCCAGGTCGAGCAGGTTGATGCGCGCCACCTGCATCGCCTCCTGCGCGCCGGCGAAGCGGGCGATCAGGTACAGCGCGAGCTGGTGCCAGGCCACGCCGCTGCCGGCCATCACGATGCGCTGCGAGGTGCCGCCCACCACCAGCCCGCGCTCGGGGTGCCAGCGCACGCGCGGGTGGGCCCGGCGCAGCGCGTCGGCATAGGCCCAGTGGGTGGTGGCGTCCATGTCGTCGAGCAGCCCGGTGCGCGCCAGCAGCAGCGCACCCGAGCAGGCCGAGGCGAGCAGCGTGCCCTCGGCGTGGCGCTGGCGCAGCCAATCGACCTCGGCGTCGTAGCGCTGGCCGATGTCGGCGCCCGGCGGCACCGCCAGGTCGGTGATGCAGGCCACGGCGCAGGGCGGGCAGTCGGCGAAGCCGGCCTCGGGCTGGATGCGCACGCCGTTCGCGCCCAGCACCGGCGCGCCGTCGCGGCTGACCACCAGCGGGCGGAACAGCGGCGCGTCCGGCGCGGCGCCGTGCAGCATGGCCCAGTCGCGCCCGGCGCTCGACAGCGCGTCGTAGAAGCCGTACAGCGTGGCCGCGCTGACCTCGGGCGCGGCGAGCAGGGCGACGGTGACGGGCGAGGCTGGGCGTGGCATGGCACGAATGGACGGTTTGTTGCACGGATGACTTTAGTGGTCGAACGCGTGCGCGGCCAGACTGCGCGCTCCTTCAGGAGACCTGCCCATGCCCACCCCTCTCGACCTGATCCTCGACCCGGTCAGCCAGATCGTGTTCGCGCTGTTCGGCGCGCTGCTGCTGTGGGAGCGCCTCGCCCCCGGGCGCACGCTGCCGCGCGTGCGCTTCTGGACGCTGCGCGCCGGCGCCGCCTTCGTCGTGTACTTCCTGCTCTCGTCCTACCTGCCGCTGCTGTGGGGCGAGGCGCTCGCGGTGCTGCAGCTGGCCGACCTGAGCACCTGGCCGACCTGGGCCGCCGCCGGGTTCGCGCTGCTCGTCTACGAGTTCGGCGCCTACGCCTGGCACCGCGCGATGCACCGCTTCGCGCCGCTGTGGCGCAGCTTCCACCAGATGCACCACAGCGCCGAGCGGCTCGACGTGCTGGGTGCCTACTGGTTCAGCCCGCTGGACATGGTGACCTGGACGCTGCTGCCCTCGCTGGTGCTGGCGCTGCTGGGCGTGCCTGCGCCGGCGGCCACGCTCGCGCTGCTGACCATCAACCTGCTGGCCACCTTCCAGCATGCCAACGTGCGCACGCCGCGCTGGCTCGGCTACCTGGTGCAGCGGCCGGAAATGCACACGGTGCACCACGCGCGCGGCATCCATCACCACAACTACGCCGACCTGCCGCTGATCGACCTGCTGTTCGGCACCTTCCGCAACCCGGCCGGCTACGAACACGCCACCGGCTTCTGGCACGGCGCCTCGGCGCGCGTGGCCGACATGCTGCTGCTGCGCGACGTGTCGCGCCCGGCGCCGCAGGAGCGTTGACATGGCGGCCCCCCGCACGCCCCCCCTGCCGCCGGCCGACGGCGCCTGGTTCCTCACCGACGGCGGCATCGAGACGGTGCTGATCTACCAGGACGGCATCGAGCTGCCCGAGTTCGCCGCCTTCGTGCTGCTCGACGGCGCCGCCGGCCGCGCCGCGCTGCGGCGCTACTACGAGCGCTACCTCGCGATCGCGGCCGCGACGCCGGGCGCCGGCTTCGTGCTGGAGTCGCCGACCTGGCGCGCCGGGCTCGACTGGGGCCGGCGGCTCGGCTACGACGCCGCGGCGATGCGGCGCCTGAACGGCCTGGCGATCGCCCTGATGCACGAGCTGCGCGAGGCGTGGCGCAGCCGCATCGGGGGCCCGATCGTGCTCAGCGGCTGCGTCGGCCCGCGCGGCGACGGCTACGCCCCCGGCGCACCGATGGACGGCGACGACGCCTGCCGCGCGCATGGTCCGCAGGTGCTGGCGCTGGCCGAGGCGGGCGCCGAGCGCATCACCGCCGTCACGATGACGACCAGCGGCGAGGCGATCGGCATCGCGCGGGCCGCCGCGGCGGTGGAGCGGCCCTGCGTCGTCTCGTTCACCGTCGAGACCGACGGCCGGCTGCCGAGCGGCGAGACGCTGGCCGAGGCGATCGCGCGCACGGATGCCGAAGCCGAGGCCGGGGCCGGCACGGCGCCGGCCTGGTACATGGTCAACTGCGCGCACCCGAGCCATTTCGAGGCGGTGCTGGAAGGCGGCGGTGCCTGGACGCGGCGCATCCGCGGCCTGCGCGCCAACGCCTCGATGCGCAGCCATGCGGAGCTGGACGCGATGACCACGCTGGACGACGGCGACCCGGCCGACCTGGCCGGCCGCTACCGGCGCCTGCGCGAGGTGCTGCCGAACCTGAACATGCTGGGCGGCTGCTGCGGCACCGACCACCGGCACGTGGCGGCGATCGGCGCGGCCTGGTGCCAGGGGCGGTGAGGGCCCGGCCTACTCGTCCACGCTGACCTGGTTGCGCCCGCCGGTCTTGGAGCGGTAGAGCGCCTGGTCGGCGCGCTCGACCAGCGACTGCATGCCCTCGGCCGGGCGGCGCGTCGCGACGCCCAGCGAGACGGTGATGGCACCCACCATCTCGTTGGTGCCGCCGCGGCGGATGCGCGCGCCGGAGATGGTGGTGCGCACCTGCTCGGCCAGCGCGCACGCGCCGGCCACGTCGGTGCCCGGCAGCAGCACGACGAACTCCTCGCCGCCGTAACGCGCCACCAGGTCGCGGCCCTTCACGCAGCTGCGGATTGCCTGCGCCACCGCCTTGAGCACGGTGTCGCCGAACACGTGGCCGTAGCGGTCGTTGATCTGCTTGAAGTGGTCCAGGTCGATCAGCACGACGCTGGGCCCGGCCTCGCCGGCCGGTTGCTGCTCGAGCAGCGCGAGCATGGCCTCGTCGAAGCCGCGCCGGTTGGTCACGCCGGTCAGCGCGTCCAGCGTGGCCTGCACCTTGGCGAGGTCGAGTTCGCGGCGCAGCTCCTGCAGCTCGGCGGTGGCCGCCTCCAGCCGCGCCGCCAGCGCCGCCAGGCTGGCGCCGGTGTCGCGCGTGCCGGCCAGCAGTTCGGCGACGGACTCGTCGATCGCCGGCCCGTGGCCGGAGGCCTGCAGCCGCCGGCCCTGGGCCTCGAGCGAATCGCGGAAACCGCTGACCTGCTCGCCGGTGGCGCTGGTGCTGCGGCCGACGTCGTCGATCATCTCGCGCAGCCCCTCGCTGACGCGCCGCGTGGCCTGCTCGGCGGCCTCGGCAATGTGGCGGCTGTAGAGCGAATAGACCAGCTCGTCGCCCAGCGGCACCTTGCGCGCGGTGACCGCGTCGACCTCGGCCTTCAGGTCGAGGTTGCGGCCGGACAGGTAGTCGTACCAGACCGCGTAGGTGATCGGGTGCAGCGGCGCCGGCTGCTCGGCCATCTTCGGGATGGCCAGGCGCAGCAGTTCGGCGGAGCGGTCCTTGGAGTCCGGGTAATGCATTCAGTCCTCGAGACCGGGTTCTGAGCGATTATGGGGCGACCCGTCACTTCTGACGACCGGTATCCCACACGAGCTCGGCCGCGGCGAGATCGGCCAGCGCGCTGCCGACCGCCTTGAACAGCGTGATCTCGGAGGCGCTGCCGCGCCCCGCGGCCTCGCCGCGGCACAGCTGGGCCAGCGTGCCCTGCAGCCGCGCGTCGTCGAAGCCACCCTCGGCGCGTGCCGCCAGCAGGTCGCCGGACTTGGCCAGTGCCTCCTCGGTGTCGACATACACCCGGCTGCGCGCGAAGCACTCGGCGTCGGCCTCGCGCATCGCCGGCGAGAAGCTGCCGATCAGGTCGACATGCGTGCCCGGCGCGAGCTCGCGGCCGCGCAGCAGCGCGGTGGTGGACAGGGTCGCGGCGCTGACGATGTCGGCCTGCGTGAGCGCCGGCGCGAGCGAGTCGACCGCCTGCGCCGCGACGCCTTGCGCCTGCAGCTCGGCGGCCAGGCGGCGCGCGCCTTCGGGGCGGTGGTTCCACACGGCCACCGCGGCGATCGGGCGCACCGCGCGCAGCGCCGCCGGCAGCAGCCGGGCGACGCGCCCGCAGCCGAGCACCAGCAGGCGCCGCGCGTCGGGGCGGGCGAGGTGGGACGCCGCCAATGCCGCCACCGCGGCGGTGCGGCGCGCGGTGATCTCGTTGCCGTCGAGCTGCGCCAGCGGCACGCCGGTGCGCGCGTCGAACAGGGTGTAGACCGCGTGCAGCCCGGGCAGGCCGAGCGCGGTGTTGGCGGGGAAGATCGTGATCGTCTTCAGGCCGAAGCGGCCACCCTCGCGCCAGGCCGGCATCAGCAGCACGGTGCCGCCGCCGGCCGCGGGGTCGCCGATCACGTGGGTGTGGCGCAACGGCACGTTCGCGGCCTGCACGTGGGCCCGGCGCAGCGCGTCGATCAGCGCGGGGAAGTCGAGGGCGGCGGCGGTGGCGGCGGCGTCGAAGGTCTGCACGGCGGGCGGGGCAGCGGCGGCCCCGCGAGTATCTGCCGTGCGCGCGGCCCGCCGGCGGGCCGCGGGAGGTTCAGGCGAAGAAGTGGCGGAACACGTCGGGCTCGCGCAACTCGCGCGTGACCAGCCCGCCGCTGAGGGACTCGACGAACGGGCCGCTCTCGACCAGCGGGTCGAGCGCCGCGGGCAGCGTCGCGTCCCACGAGGTGCGGAACATCGGCGAGCGCTCGTATTCGGCGTCGCGGCGGGCCAGGGTCTCGGCCAGCGAAGGCAGTTCCTCCCACTCGATGCCGCCCACCTGCTCGGTGATGCGGCGCTGCGGATGGGACAGCATCAGGTGCGGTTGAAGGCGGCTCATGGCGGGGGTCCTGCAAGTTGAATCGTGATGTGCAGGATATCGACCGGCCCCCGGACCCCATGAGCCGAATAGCGCCCGCTGCTGCCGCCTGTTTCGCACGCGCACGGGGTCTGCGTGACAAAGCACCGCAGCCGCACGCGCATTCCCTGCGCCCCGGGGCTTGACGCGACAATCACCGCCATGCCTGACGACCTGTCTCCCGAGCCGCGCCCGCGCGGCGTGCCGGCCGACCCGCAGAAGTTCGCCGTCGACGTGAAGCCCAGCGCGATCGACGGCCAGGGGGCGTTCGCGGCCGAGGCGATCCCGGCGCGGCGCAAGATCGGCGAGATCCGCGGCGAGGCGATCAGCGTGCGCGAGGCGCGCCGGCGCGCACGCGGCGTCGAGCGCATCATGATCGTGGAGGTGAGCGAGAAGCGCGCCATCGACGCCTCGCGCTCGGGCGACCCGCTGCGCTTCACCAACCACTCGTGCCGCCCCAACGCCAGCCTGCGCATCCGCCAGGGGCGCGTCGAGTTCTACGCGATGCGCGACCTCGCGCCCGGCGAGGAGATCACGGTGGACTATGGCGAGACGCACCACGACGGCAAGCTGCGCTGCCGCTGCGGCGCGCCGGGCTGCATCGGCTTCCTGTAGCGCCCGAAAGCCCCTCGTAACAGCTTGCTCTGCGACAACACAGCCGGCCCGGGCGGGCATAGCATGCGGCCGTGAACCCGTCGGGGAACTTGCCATGATGTCGCCCAAGACCGCCGCCACGAACGACGCCGAGCCGGATGCCGCTGCGCTGAGGGATCTCTCCCTGCCCGACAGCAGTGCCCTGGTGCGCCACGCGGACGGCTACTACTGGGTGGCGCCGGACGGCCGGCAGGAGTTCGGCCCGTTCGCCACGGCGCAGGAGGCGCTGGACGACATGTACACCGCCGCCGACGACAGCATCGAGCCCGGCGAGACGCTCGAGGAGGCCGAGCGCGAGCTGGGCCTGGCGGACTGGGTCGACGCCGACACCGGCGAACTGGCCGAAGCCACCAGCACGCGGCTGGAAGATCACTGAGCGCCTGAGCCGCGCTGTTCAGGCGCCCGCCAGCCGCACCGGGATGCGGCGCGGGCCGAAGCCCCCCGGGCCGGCGGCGAAGCGTCCGGCCAGCGGCGTGCCGCAGTGGCGGCAGGCGCCGCGTGCGTCGAGTTCGTAGCGCTGCACCGCGTGCCAGTCGCGCACGATCAGCGTTTCGCCGCACCCGGTGCAGCGCGTCGAGCCGCCCTCGCGGTCGTGCACGTTGCCGGTGTAGACATGCTGCAGCCCGTTGGCGAGCGCGATGCGGCGCGCGCGCTGCAGCGTGGCCGGCGGGGTGGGCGGCAGTTCGTCGAGCTTGTAGTCCGGGTGGAAGGCGGTGAAGTGCAGGGGCACGCTCGGGCCGAGCTTGTCGGCCACCCAGCGCGTCAGGGCGTCGAGTTCGGCGTCGCTGTCGTTCAGGCCGGGGATCAGCAGCGTGGTGATCTCGGTCCAGCAAGCGGTCTCCTTGACGACGTATTCGAGCGTCTCGAGCACCGGCTGCAGGTGCGCCCCGGTCTGCTGGAAGTAGAACGTGTCGCTGAAGGCCTTCAGGTCGATGTTGGCCGCGTCCATCTTTGCGTAGAAGTCGCGCCGCGGCTCGGCGTGCATGTAGCCGGCGGTGACGGCCACGGTCTGCAGCCCGAGTTCGTGGCAGGCGTCGGCGCAGTCCATCGCGTACTCGGCGAAGATCACCGGGTCGTTGTAGGTGAAGGCGACGCTGGCGCAGCCGCTGTCCTTGGCCGCCTGCGCGAGCTGCTGCGGGCTGGCGCGGTCCATCAGGCGGTCCATCGCGCGGCTCTTGGAGATGTCCCAGTTCTGGCAGAACTTGCAGGCCAGGTTGCAGCCCGCGGTGCCGAACGAGAACACCGCGCTGCCGGGCAGGAAGTGGTTCAGCGGCTTCTTCTCGATCGGGTCGATGCAGAAGCCCGAGCTGCGGCCGTAGGTGGTGAGCACCATCGCGTCACCCTCGCGGGCGCGCACGAAGCACAGGCCGCGCTGGCCCTCGTGCAGCCTGCAGTCGCGCGGGCACAGGTCGCACTGCAGGCGGCCGTCGTCCAGCCGGTGCCACCAGCGTGCCGGGGTGGCGCCGTCGAACACCGTGTCGCGTCCGCCCATGCTCAGCGCTCCACGCCGAACTTGCGCACCGGGTAGCGCTCGAGCAGCACGTCCTCGGCCCAGAAGTCGGCCGGCAGGCCGGCCTTGCGCTTGAGCGCGGCGAGGAAGTCGCGCGGCGCGGGCAGCTGCTCCCACACCTGCGGCAGGAAGGTGGCCGAGCGGCCGCGCCAGCGCAGCGTGACGCCGTCGACGCCCGGCCGCAGCCGCGCATGCGCCTCGTGCTCGCCGGCCACCGGCAGCGGCTCGCTCGCGCCCAGCAGCGACACCTCGACCTGCAGCGCCTCGAGCTCGTGCGCGCGGATCGACTCGAAGCGCGTGTCCTCGAAGGCCGCGGCCCGGGCGTGGCGGCGCACGTCGGCCTCCAGGGCGCGACAGGCCTCCAGCGTGCCGATGCAGCCGCGCAGCTCGCCGTGCACATGCAGCGTCACGAAGGTCGCGCCGGGCCGTGCCAGGGCCGGGTGAGGCGGCTCGGGCGCGACGGCGCGGCCGAGCGCGGCGGCGATGGTGTTGCGGGCGCGCGCGAGCAGCGCTTCGCCGAGTTCGTCGTCGCGCTCGTGCGTCGCCGCGGCGGCCGGCTCGAAGGCGAGCGCCGCGTAGCCGACCACGCGCTCGCGGTCGCCCGCGGTGTCGCCGGAGTTGCGCAGGTCGAGCAGGCGCGGCACCAGGCCGTGTGCCCGGGCGGCGCGCAGCGCACCGGCCAGCGGGTGCGCGCCGCAGGCCTCGTAGGGATCGAGGTCGGTGGCGAAGGCGAGGATGCGCTCCACGGTGGCGCGGTCGGCGGCCCGGGCCTCGTCGTAGGGCAGGTAGTGCGACAGGTCCGAACTGATCACGATCAGCGTCTCGTCGCCGCCCCACAGCCGCTCGAGCACCTCGGCCACCGCCTCCGGCGCGGCGTCGCCCACCGCCAGCGGCACCAGCGTGAACTCGCCCAGCACGGCCTGCAGGAAGGGCAGCTGCACCTCGAGCGCATGTTCGCGTGCGTGCGGCGCGTCGCTGCGGGTCACCTGCGGCAGCGCGGCCAGCGTGTCGAGCGCGGCGCGGTCCAGCGGCACGCGCCCGAGTGGCGTCTCGAAGGCGTCCACCGTGGGCGCTGCCAGTCCGCGCAGCGCGACGCGGTGGGTCGGCCCGAGCAGCACGACGCGGCGCAGGCGCTCGGCCCAGGGGGCGAGCAGCGCGTAGCCGCTGCCGGCGATCGGGCCCGAGTAGACGTAGCCGGCGTGCGGCACCACCAGCAGCTTGGGCGCTGCCGGGCCCGGCGCGGCGCGCGCGCCGGCCAGCGCGGCATGCACCTGCTCGCGCAGGCGCACCGCATCGTCCGGGTAGAACAGCCCCGCCACCGCGGCGGGCCGCGTCGTGGTGATCATTCCCATCGAGGCCTCCTGGGCTCGAACCTGGGCCCGTCGGCCCGGATTGCAAGCCCAGCATGCCACCGCGGCATGCCCCCCGGCTGAGGAAGCTCAGCCGCCGGCGCGGTTATCCGTCGCCGCGGCCGCCGGCGCGTGGCGGTGCGGCAGGTGCGGGCGGTGCCGGCGCAGCCACAGCAGCAGGTCGTCGACGTAGGTGAACACCACCGGGATGACCAGCAGCGACAGGAAGGTGCTGGTGATCAGCCCGCCGATCACGACGATGGCCATCGGCGCGCGGAAGCTCGGGTCCACGCCCAGGCCGAGCGCGATCGGCAGCATGCCGGCCCCCATCGCGATGGTGGTCATCACGATCGGGCGGGCGCGCTTGCGGCAGGCGTCGAGGATCGCGTCCCAGCGCTCCAGGCCATGCTCGCGCCGCGCCAGGATCACATAGTCGATCAGCAGGATCGAGTTCTTGGTCGCGATGCCCATCAGCATGATCAGGCCGATCATCGACGGCATCGACAGCGAGGACTGGGTGACGAACAGCGCCAGGAAGGCGCCCGGGATCGACAGCACCAGCGCCACCAGGATGGTGGCCGGCTGGATGAAGTCCTTGAACAGCAGCACCAGCACGATGTAGATGCACAGCACGCCGGTGGCCATGGCCAGGCCGAAGCTCTCGAACAGCTCGCCCATCGCCTCGGCGTCGCCCACCGAGGTGCGCGTCACGCCCGGCGGCAGGTTCTTCAGGCTGGGCAGCTCGAAGGCGCGCTGCTCCACCTCGCCGAGCGGCTGGCCGTTCAGCTCGATCTCGAAGTTGACGTTGCGCATGCGGTCGTAGCGTGCCACCTCCGCCGGGCCGGAATCGATCGCCAGCGTCGCCACGTTGGACAGCGGCACCGGGCCGCGTGCGCCCGGCACCGGCAACCGGGCCAGCAGGTCGAGGTCGGCCCGCGCCTCGGGCGCGAGCTTCACCACCACCGGCACCTGGCGCTGGCTGAGGTTGAGCTTGGCCAGGCTCTGGTCGTAGTCGCCCGAGGTCGCCACGCGCAGCGTGTCGGCGATCGCCGCCGAGGTGACGCCCAGGTCGGCGGCGCGCGCGAAGTCGGGCCGCACGATCAGCTCGGGCCGCACCAGGCTGGCGGTGGAGGTCACCGCGCCGATGCCGGGGAGGGTGCGCAGCTCGCGCTCCACCTGCGCGGCATGCTCGGCCAGCACCCGGCCGTCCTCGCCGGCCAGCACCAGCACGTACTTCTCGCTCGAGGCGCCCAGGCCGACCTTGACACGTGCGCCGGGCAGCACCGCCAGCGCGTCGCGCAGCTGCGCCTCGATCGCCTGCTTCGACAGGCCGGGGCGGTCGTTGCGGTGCGTCATGTTGATGGTCAGCACCGCCTTGCGCACTTCCGGCAGGCCGCCGCCGGCGAACGGGTCGGAGCCCGCCGCGCCGCCGCCGATCGCGGTGTAGACCAGCTTGACGTGCTCGTTCTTCTGCACGATCTCGCGCGCCTGCTCGGCCGCGGCATGGGTTTCCTGCAGCGTCGCGCCGGGCGGCAGCGTGACGGTGACCTGGGTCTGCGAGAGGTCGTCCGGCGGGATGAAGCCGGTGGGCAGCAGCGGCACCAGCATGAACGAGCCGACGAAGAACACGCTGGCGCCCACCAGCGTCAGCACGCGGTGCTTCAGGCACCACTTGGCCCAGTGCATGTAGACGGCCAGCCAGCGCGGCTCCTTCTCGTCGTGCTTGGGGGCCTTCAGCAGGTAGGCCGCCATCATCGGCGTGAGCATGCGCGCGACGACGAGCGAGAAGAACACCGCGATCGCCGCCGTCCAGCCGAACTGCACGAAGAACTTGCCGGCCACGCCGCTCATGAAGGCGGTGGGCAGGAACACCGCGATCAGCGTGAAGGTGGTGGCGATCACCGCCAGGCCGATCTCGTCGGCCGCCTCCATCGCCGCCTGGAACGGGGTCTTGCCCATGCGCAGGTGGCGCATGATGTTCTCGATCTCGACGATCGCGTCGTCCACCAGGATGCCGACCACCAGCGAGAGCGACAGCAGCGTCACCACGTTGACCGTGAAGCCCATCAGGTGCATCACGAAGAAGGTCGGGATGGCCGACAGCGGCAGCGCCACCGCGGAGACGAAGGTGGCGCGCCAGTCGCGCAGGAACAGCCACACCACCAGCACCGCCAGCGCCGCGCCCTCGTAGAGCAGCTTCATCGAGCCGTCGTAGTTCTCCTGCACCGGGTCGACGAAGTTGAAGGCCTCGGTGATCTCGATGTCGGGGTGCGCGGCCTTCAGTTTGCCCAGCGTGGCGCGCACGCCCTCGGTCACGTCGATCTCGCCGGCGCCGCGCGAGCGCACGATCTCGAAGCCGACCACCGGGGCGCCGTTCAGCAGCGCGGCCGAGCGCGGCTCGGCGATGGTGTCGTAGACCCGCGCCACCTGGTCGAGCCGCACGCGCCGGCCGTCCGACAGCGCGACTTCCAGACGCGCCAGCTCGTCGGCCGACTGCACCGTGGCGATGGTGCGCACCGACTGCTCGGCGCCGCCGAGGTCGGCGCGGCCGCCGGAGGCCTCCTGCTGCACCTGGCGCAGCTGGCGCGAGATGTCGGCCGCCGTCGCGTTGAGCGCCAGCAGGCGGGCCGGGTCGAGCTCGACGCGCACCTCGCGCGACACGCCGCCCACGCGCGACACCGCGCCGACGCCGCGCACCGCGAGCATCGCCTTGGTCACGTCGTTGTCGACGAACCACGAGAGCGCCTCGTCGTCCATCTGCTTGGAGGCCACCGTGTAGGTGAGGATCGGCGTGCCGGCCAGGTTGACCTTCTGGATCACCGGGTCGCGCAGGTCGGCCGGCAGGTCGGAGCGCACGCGCGAGACGGCGTCGCGCACGTCGTCCACCGCCTCCTGGGTGGGCTTCTCGAGGCGGAACTCGGCGGTCAGCGTCGCGGTGCCGTCCTGGATGGTGGCGTAGATGTGCTTCAGGTCCTGGATGGTCGCGATCGAGTTCTCGATCTTGCGCACCACCTCGGTCTCGAGCTGCCCGGGCGAGGCGCCGGGCAGCGAGGCCGTGACGGTGACCATCGGCAGGTCGATGTCGGGGAAGTTCTGGATCTTCATCGCCCGGAAGCCGAACAGGCCGGCGAGCGTGAGCATCACGAACAGCAGGATCGACGGCGTCGGGTTGCGGATCGACCAGGAGGAGACGTTGATCGCCATGGAGGGCTCCGCTTACTTGGAAGACGCGGTCTTCTGCGGTGCGGGCGGGGCCGCATCGACCACGCGCACGAGGTCGCCGTCGGCCAGGAAGCCGCCGCCGGAGGCGACGACGCGCGCGCTCTTGTCGATGCCGTGGGTGATCTCCACGCGGTCGCCCCAGCGCCGGCCGGTGCTCACCTTGGTCTGCACCACCTTCGAATCGGGACCGACGCGCAGCACGTAGCTGAAGCCGTCGCGCAGCAGCACCGCGCTCTGCGGCAGCGACAGGCCCTGCGCCGTGCCGGTCTCGAACTCGCCGCGCGCGAACATGCCGGCGCGCGCCGCGCCCGGCTCGGGCAGGTCGACGTAGACGATGCCGTTGCGCGTGGCCGGGTCGACGGTGGGCGCCAGCATGCGCACCTTGCCCGGCACCGGCGCGCCGCCGGCCGGGGTGACGGTGACGCTCTGGCCGGGCTTGAGCTGGGCCAGGTCGGGCGCCGACACCTCGGCACGCCATTCGAGCCGGCCGCCGCGGATCAGGCGGAACAGCTCCTGCCCGGCCGGCAGCACCGCGCCGACGGTGGCGCTGCGTGCCGAGATCACCCCGTGGTCCGGGGCCAGCACCTGGGTCTGCGCCAGCCGCAGCTGCATGGTCTTGACGACCGCGCGCTGCGCCTCGAGCCGCGCCTGCGCGGTGCGCTCGGCGGTGAGGTACTGGTTGATCGCCTGGGCCGAGAGCGCGCCGGTGGCCTGCAGCTCGCGCGCCCGCTGCGCGTTGGCGCCGGCCTCGGCCAGCGTGGCCTCGGCCTCGGCGACCGCGGCGCGCGCCTGGGCGAGTTCGGCGGCGATGGTGTCCGGCGCGAAGCTGGCCAGCACCTGGCCGCGCTTGACGACGTCGCCGACGTTGACTTTCACCTCGGCCAGGCGCAGCCCGTTCGCCTCGGTGCCGACGCTGGCCTCCTGCCAGGCGGCGATGCTGCCGTTGGCGGCGACCTTCAGGGCCATGGTGGCGGGCTGCGGCTGCGTGACCGTGACGGTCAGCGCGGGCCGCGCAGGGGCGGCCGCGGCGGGCTTGTCGTCGGCCGCCCGGGCGGCCAGCGTGACGAGCACCGCGGCGGCGGCGAGGGCCAGCGGCGCGGCGACGAGGAGCAGGCGGTTCTTGGTGTTCATTTGTGGGCTTCGCTCGTGGCGATGAAGGGTCACTCGCGCGCGGTGGCGCGCAGGTCGGTGGCGGTCCAGCCGCCGCCCAGGGAACGGTACAGCGCGATCCAGGCGGCGACGCGCTCGCGCTGCAGGTCGATCAGCGCGCTCTGCGCGGCCAGCGCGCTGCGGCGTGCGTCTTCCAGCTCGAACAGGCTGGCGAGGCCGCCACGGTAGCGCGACTCGACGGCGCGGAACGAACGCTCGTAGCCCAGCGCCGCGACGCGGGCATCCTCGCCGCGCGCGGCGGTGCTGTCGAGGGCGACCAGCGCCTCCTCGACCTCGCGCACCGCCGTGCGCAGGCGCGCGGCGTAGGCTGCCGCGGCGGCGTCGTAGCGGGCGCGCGCCGCCTCGGCGTCGGCCGCGCGGCGGCCGCCGTCGAAGATCGGCAGCGTCACGGCCAGCGGGCCGACGCTCCAGACCGTGCCCTGCAGGCTCGGGCCGTCCTGCGGCCACAGACGGGTCGGCGCGATGCTGCCGGCCAGCGTGACACGCGGCCAGCGCTGCGCACGCGCCTGCTCGGCGTCGGCCGCGGCGGCGGCCAGCTCGCGTTCGGCGTCGTAGAGGTCCGGGCGCTGCGCCAGCACCGCGCCGGGCACCGCGGCCACGCCGAGCGCCGCGGGCTGCGGCAGCCGGGCACGGCCGGCGGCCAGCTGCTCGCGCAGCGCGGGCTCGGCCTGGCCGGTCAGCGCCACCAGCGCCTTGAGCTGCAGCGCGCACTGGGCGCGCAGCTGGCTCAGCGCGGCATTGCCCTGGGCCGCGCTGGCACGTGCCAGCTCGGCGCTGGCCGGCGGCTGGAAACCGGCTTGGGCGGCCAGCTCAGTGAGCCGCGCGGTCTCGGCGCGCGAGGTGGCGTCCTGCTCGGTGGGCAGCAGCTGGGCCTCGCAGGCGCGCAGCGCGAGGTAGCCCGAGGCCGTCTCGGCCGCGACCGACACCCGGGCCTCGTGCCAGGCCGCCTGCGCGCCCTCGAAGCGCGCCTGGGCGGCGTCGCGCCCGGCGCGGCCGGCGCCGAACAGGTCGAGTTCCCAGCCGGCCTGCAGGCCGACCGAGGCGCTGCCGGCGCGCGGCGATTGCAGGTCGAAGCGGCCGTACGAGGCGCTCGCCGTAGCGTCCAGCGTCGGCCCGAGCGCGGCGCCAGCGGCCACCCGCGCGGCGCGCGCCTGCTCGATGCGCGAGCGCGCCGCGGCGAGTGTCGGGCTGGCCGCCTGGGCGGCCTCGATCAGCGCCGGCAGCAGCGGATCGTCGAACTGCTGCCACCAGCGGGCCAGCTCGCCGGGCGAGCCGGCGTGCGGCAACGGGGCCTGCCACTGCGGCGGCGCGTCGGGCGGCGTGGCGGTCGGCGGCGTCGGCCCCAGCTGGGCACAGGCGGTGAGCAGGGCGGCCGGCAGGGCCAGCCACAGGCGGGGGGTCATCGCGGGGTCTCTCCTGACGGCTCGGGGGTGGCACGGCGCTGGCGTTCGGCCTCGACCATCGCCAGGCCGTACATGACGAGGCGGTCGAGCCAGCGGTCCCAGGCCTGTGCGCCCTGCTTCAACGCGGGCGCGACCACGTCGATCACGTCGGTGCAGATGTGCAGGTGCACGCCCAGCCCGGCCAGGCACATCGCCAGGCGGCGCAGTTCGTCGTCGGGCGTGGCCACGCCGAGGTGGCGCGCCAGCACCGCCAGCAGCGCCTCGTGCATGGGCTGGATGCCCTCGCTGATCTCCTGCTGCCACAGCCCGGTGGGCTCGAGGATCTCGCGCGCATGCAGCTTGATGCACTGCTGCGCCACGTCGCCCTCGCGCAGCGGCTCGACGAAGCCGGTGTAGAAACCGAGCAACGCCTCGGCCAGGCTGAGCGAGGGGTCGGCGTAACGCTCGATCTCGTCCTCCGGCTTGCCCTGCATCTCGAAGAACACCGTGCGGTACAGCCCGGCCTTGTCGCCGAAGTAGTACTTGATCGCGGCCAGGTTGGTGCCGGCGGCCTCGGCGATCTCGCGTGTCGAGGTCTTCTCGAAGCCGTGCTGCGCGAACAGGCGCAGCGCGGCGTGCATCAGGCGCTCGCGCGTCTGCTCGCCGTCGCTGCGCTGCGGGCGGGGGCGGGGGCTGCGGGCGACGTCGGTCATGGGGCCGCGATCCTAGCAAGTAAATCAATCGTTTGATTTACTTGGGCCTAATGACCGCGGGGTCATTAGGATCGGCGGCCCGACCGGCCCGAGCAGTCAGAGCGGCAGGCTGGCCTGCTGGGCCCGCGCCGCGGCGCTGCGCGGCCCGGCGCTGCGCTTCATCAGCACGGCATGCGGCACATAGCCGCGCGACTCGAGCTGCCAGCCTTCGGTGGCCCGTTCCGGCGCGATCTGCTCGATGTGCTGGGGTGCCAGCTTCTTCGCCGATGCCTTGGAAAGCAGGGACTCACATTTCTGTGGCGTCAGCAGGCGTGCGAAGAAGGTCCAGCGCTGCAGCACGAGCGGGTTGCGCCAGGCGTCCTCGACGGCCCAGCGGGCGCGTTGCGGGTCCTCGGTGCGGCCGGCCTCCAGCACCCGCGGCAGCAGCGCGTAGAAGAACTGGCGGAAGGCGCGCTGCGCCGGCTTGCCCGGCAGCAGCGCCTCGAAGCGCGCCAGGCGCTGCGCCCAGCCCGGGCTCAGCAGCTGCCGGCCGACGAAGGCCTGCAGCGCCTGCACCGGGTTGAACAGGCGCAGCCGGTTGGGCGGGAACACCAGCATCGGGAGCGCGCTCGCCTCCTCGTGCGACAGCGGCGTGACGAAGCTGCACAGCACCGCGACGCGCGCCCATTGCGGCACCGTCAGCCCGCCGGCGGCGCGGATGTGGCCGATCTCCAGGTCGCGCGTCAGCCGCACCGTCTCGCGGAAGCCGAGCGCGCCCTTGGCATGGTTGGCCTTGGCGCTCATCACGGCCAGGTTGCCGGCCGCGTAGCCGGCGTCGTTGCGCACCCGGTCGACCGAGGCGTCGCTGCCTTCCAGCGTGGCGGTGGAGAGCGCGACGCGGGTGATCGGGCAGTGGCTCGCCTCGAGCTGCTGCAGGTAGTGCGGCGTCACCTGCACCAGCTCCACGCTGCGCCCGCGCAGCCAGGCGTGCAGGCGCAGCTGCAGCCACTTGCGCACGTGGCGCGTGGGCTGCAGCGTGCGCGTGCCGAAGGCCGCCTGCCCGGCCAGCAGGCCGTGGCGCAGCGCCGAGGGCTGCTGGTCGTAGGGCGCGGGCGGCAGCAGCGCGTGGTGCGCGTAGTCCCAGCCGAGCTCGAAGCCGATGTGCTCGTGCGCGGTCAGCGAGGCGCCGGCGGGCGCGTCCTGGAGCAGGGGGGTGGTGGTCGACATGGCGATCTCCGCAAGGTGCCGCGGGCTGCGGCGGTGGAGACAGTCTCGCGCTCAGGTGGCTCACCACGTGAGCCACCCCATGATGTTGCGCTAGGGGTATGCTCGCGATCGGTGGCTCATCTGGTGAGCCACCTGCATGGTATGGACCGCACCGAACGCTTCTACAAGATCGAGATGCTGCTGCGCGCGCGCGGCTGCGTCAGTTTCGCCGAGCTCACCGAGGTGCTCGACGTGTCGCGCGCCACGCTCAAGCGCGACCTGGCCTACCTGCGCGAGCGCCTGAACGCGCCGATCGTCTACGACGCGCACGACAACGGCTACCGCTTCGACGGCACGGCCGCGCGTGGCGAGCGCCACGAGCTGCCGGGCCTGTGGTTCAGCGAGCACGAGATCCACGCGCTGCTGTCGATGCACCAGCTGCTCGCGGGTCTGGACGACGACGGTGTGCTCTCGCGCCACCTGCAGCCCATGCTCGAGCGCCTGCAGGGCATGCTCGGGCCCGACGCGGCCGGCTCGCGCGAGCTGGTGAAGCGCGTCAAGCTGATCGGCACCGCGCGGCGCCGCGTGCCGAGCCGCTGGTTCGAGCTGGTGGGCAGCACGCTGCTGCGCCGCCAGCGCCTGTGGCTGCGCTACTTCACGCGGCGCGACCGACGCGAGAGCGAACGCGAGGTGTCGCCGCAGCGCCTGGTGCACTACCGCGGCACCTGGTACCTCGACGCCTGGTGCCACGCCAGCGACGGCCTGCGCCGCTTCGCGCTCGACGCGGTGCGCGACGCGCGGGCGCTCGACACGCGTGCGAAGCCGATCGCGTTGCGCGAGCTGGAAGCGGCGCTGGACGCCGGCTACGGCGTGTTCGGCGGCGGCGACGCCAAGGTGCGCTGGGCCACGCTGCTGTTCGATGCCGATGCGGCGCAGTGGGTGGCCAGCGAGGAGTGGCATCCGCGCCAGCAGGGTCGCCGGCTGGAGGACGGCCGCTACGAACTGCAGGTGCCCTACAGCGAGCCCACCGAGCTGGCGATGGACATCCTGCGCCACGGCGACAGCGTCACCGTGCTGGGTGACAAGCCGCTGGTCGCCCTGATCCGCGAGCGCCTGGCCCGCGCCGCAGCACGCTACGCTTGAGCGTTTCGAAGGAGCCGAGCATGAAAGCCACCTGGAACGGCGTCGTGATCGCCGAGAGCGACGACACCGTGGTCGTCGAGGGCAACCACTACTTCCCCGAGAGCAGCGTCCGGCGCGAGTTCCTCGCCTTCAGCAACCACCGCACGAGCTGCCCCTGGAAGGGCCAGGCCAGGTACCACAGCCTGCTGGTCAACGGCGAGCTGAACCCGGACGCCGTCTGGTACTACCCCGAGCCGAGCGAGGCGGCCAAGGAGATCAAGGGCCGCGTGGCGTTCTGGAAGGGCGTCAAGGTCAGCGACTGAGCCGCGCCGCACCGTCCGGATCGAAGCCGCGCCAGAAGGCATCGGCCTGCGCCTGCAGCGACTGCGCCGGCTCGGGCTGGCCGAGCCCGCGCCGGGCCAGCGCCAGCGCGGCCCAGACCTCGGCACGCAGCGGTGGCACGGCCTGCTGGCGGCGCTCCATCTCGGCCAGCGACTGCTGCAGCGTCTCGAGCGCGGCGCGCTGCTGCCCGAGCGCCAGTTGCGCGAAGCCGATCTCGGGGCGGATGCGTTCGACCAGATAGGTGCCCAGCGGCGTGCCGCGCAGCCGCGGCGGCAGGGCCTGCAGCGCCTGCTGCTGCGCCGCCAGCGCCTCGGCGGGACGTCCCGCCAGGCGCAGCACGATGCCGCGCGCGTGGTGCACATGGTGCAGGCTGTCCGGGAACGATGCCTGCGTCGCCGGCAGCACCTCGGCCAGCTCCCGCTGCGCCTCGGTGTGCCGTCCGGCGTAGGCCAGCGCCACTGCCTGCAGCATGCGGGCATCGAGCGCCTCCAGGCTGGCGGCGCCTTGCAGGCGCGCGAGGATGGCGTGCGCGGCCGCCAGATCCTCGGCGGCGCGCCCGCCGCGCCGCGCGGCCAGCCAGGCGGTGCCGCGGTAGGTGAGGTGCAGCGCGCGGGTGCGCGAGTCGCCCGCCAGCCGTTCCCCGAGCAGCGCCTCCGAGCGTGCCGCGGCCTGCAGCGCCTGCTCGACGCGCCCGAGGCGGCGCAGCGCCGCCACCATGTTGCCGAGGATCAGGCCCTCGACCAGGCTGTCCGGGCCATGGGCCAGCACCGCCTCTCGGCGCGCCGCCTCCCACTGCGCCACGGCGCGGGCGTCCTCGCCGGCGTCGGCCAGCGCCATCGCGTGGATCTCGCGCACCCGCACCACCTGCGGATGGGCCGCCGCGCCGGCGTGGGCCCGCTCGGCGAAGCGCAAGCCGCGCTCGGCGGCCGCGATGCTCTCGGCCGGCGTGGCGGCGTGCAGCTCCTCGGCCTCGGCCAGGGTGTTGGAGGCGCCGACCGTCACGCCGTCGCGTTCGCCCAGCCGCGCCAGGGCGAGCGCGAAGGCCTCGCGTGCCGCCGCGATCGCCGCCGGGCCGCGGCTGGCGGCCAGCTCGAGCCGGGCCTGCTGCTCGAGCGCGCGCACCAGCAGCGCCGGGTGCGTGTCGAGCCGGCGCCGCAGCAGCGGCAGCAGCGTGTCGAGCTGGGCGCGCAGCTCGGGGGCGTGTTCGTGCTGGCCGAGCGCGACGACGAGCAGCACGCGGGCCTGCAGGCCCAGCGGGTGGTCGGCCGGCAGCCGGGCCGCGGCCTCGTCGGCCGCCTGGCGCAGCGTGTCCTGCGCGGTGCGCGCGTCGCCCAGGTTCAGCAGGGCCTCGCCGGTGACGTTGAGCAGCTCGACGCGCAGCTCGCTGCGCTGCGTGTCGATCGCCGCGATGCGCGCCAGCGCGCGGCGCAGCAGCTCGACGGCCGGCAGCGCCTGGCCGCGGCCGGCGGCGGGGTCGGCATCGCGGATCACCGCGGTGATGAAGTCGCGCACCTCGTCGGCGCGGCGCTTTTCCGCCAGCGCGACGCCGGCCTGCCAGGCGGCCAGCCCGGCGCCGCCGAGCAGCGCGACGGCCAGCACCAGCGAGCCGGCGAGCGCGGCGCGGTGCCGGCGCGCGAAGCGCCCGAGCCGGTAGAGCGTGCCGGCCGGGCGCGCCTGCACCGGCTCGTGCGCGAGGTGGCGGCGCAGGTCTTCGGCCAGTGCCGCGACGCCGGGGTAGCGCTGCGCCGGGTCCTTGGCCAGGGCCTTGAGCACGATCGCGTCGAGGTCGCCGCGCAGCGCCGCCCGGCGCGCCGGGCCGGCCACGTCGCTCGGGCGCGGCGGCACGCCGTGCAGCACCGCCTCCTCCAGTGCGGTCGGGGTGGTGCGCGGCAGGTGGTAGGGGCGGCGCTCGGCCAGCAGCTCGTAGAGCACCACGCCGAGCGAATAGACGTCGGCCGCGGTGCCCGGCGGCCGGCCGAGGATCTGCTCGGGCGCGGCGTACTCGGGGGTCAGCAGCAGGCCGGAGTCGCGTGTCAGCGGCGGCTGCGTGGGGTCGTCCTCGAGCAGCCGCGCGATGCCGAAATCCAGCAGCTTGGCCTGCCCGGCGGCGTCGACGAGGATGTTGGCGGGCTTCAGGTCGCGGTGCACCACCAGGCGCGCATGCGCATGCGCGACCGCGTCGCACACCTGCAGCATGAGCTGCACGCGTTGCGCCACCGGCGCGGCACGGCGGGTGCACCAGTCGTCGACCGGCTCGCCCTCGACATGCTCGAGCGCGATCCAGGGCTGGCCGTCGTCGGCCACGCCGGCGTCGTAGAGCCGCGCGATGTGCGGGTGCTCGAGCGTGGCGAGGATCTCGCGTTCGCGTGCCAGCCGCGCGGCCAGGCCGGGGCGCCGCCAGGCGCCGTGCGGCAGCTTGAGCGCCACGCGGCGGCCCTGCAGCATGTCCTCGCGCTCGGCCAGCCAGACGCTGGCCATGCCGCCGCGGCCGAGTTCGTGCAGCAGGCGGTACGGGCCGACGCGGCTGCCGGCGCGCTCGTCGGCATCGTCCAGCCGGGGCAGGGTGTGCGGCGCGGCGCCGGTCAGCGCCAGCAGCGCGCGCAGGCGCGGGGCGAGTGCGGCCTGCTCGCCCTGCAGCGTGGCCAGCCAGGCTTGGCGGGCCCCGGCGGGCAGCGCGAGCGCCTGGTCGAGCAGGCCGCGCAGGCGCCGCCAGGCATCCGGGGAGAGGTCGAACGAGCGTTTCATGGCATGGGCCGCCACGGTGCGCCGGGCCGGGGGGCGCCGTCCATCCCCAGACGCTGACGCGCTCGGGGTGTGGACGGCGCCGGCGCCGAGTCGGCATAGTCCGGACTCGCCACTGCCACGCCCGAAACATGCCGCTCGATCCTCCGCCTGGCGACGGCGCCGTCGACACGCTGTTCGCCGCCACCTATCGCGAGCTGCGCCAGCTCGCGCGCGCGCGGCTGCGCGGCGGCGGGCGCGACGTGATGCTGGACACCACGGCGCTGGTGCACGAGTCCTACCTGAAGCTCAGCCGCACGCCGCCGCCGGATTTCCCCGACCGCCCGCGCTTCCTCGCCTATGCCGGCCGGGTGATGCGCTCGATCATCGTCGACCTGGTGCGCCAGCGGCAGGCCGAGCGCCACGGCGGCGACGTGCAGCTGCTGACCCTGACCGGCGACGTGGCCGACCAGGCCGGCCTGCCCAGCGCCGAGGAGCACATCCTGCGCGTGCACGAGGCGCTGCAGGAGATGGAGCGGGTCGACCCGCGCATGACGAAGGTGGTCGAGCTGCGCTACTTCGGCGGCCTGAACGACCTGGAGATCGCCCAGGCGCTGGGCGTCACCGACCGCACCGTGCGGCGCGACTGGGAGCAGGCGCGGCTGTTCCTCGCCGAGGCCTTGCGCTGACGTCGCCGCGGGCCGTGTCCGGATCGGACCACCCGGTTTCGTTCTTCCTGGCAGGGGCGCCCCTGCGGGTGCCGGAAGGAGCGAACCGTGCACCGCGTCTCAGGGCAGCGTCAGCCCCAGGAGCATCTTGCGCGCCACGTTGAGGATCTTGCGCGCCGAGGCCGAGGAGTAGTGGCCCTCCGGGGCGCTGGCCAGCAACCAGCCGAGGATCGCCCCCTCGACGATGCCGAACCAGGCTTCGCGCCCGGCCACCGGGTCGATGCCGACGAAGGGCCCGCGCCGGCATCCCTGTGCGAACAGCGCATCGACGCGTTCGACCAGGCGCAGCATGCCCGGCAGCGTCATCAGCGTGCGCCCGGCCGATCCCCGCAGCATGTAGACCGACAGGCCGCCCTCGGAGAAGACCAGCGCCGCCTTGTCCGGGTGCGCGGCGTACATGTCGAACACCACCCGCAGCAGCAGCACCAGACGCTCGACCACCGCCTCGGGCGGCGGCGCATCCGGTGCCGCCAGCGCCGCATCGATGCGATCGTGCAGCTCGGCCAGGGCGGCCTCGATCACCGCGAAGAACACGTCCTCCTTGGAGGCGTAGAAGCGCAGCACGCCGGACTCGCTGGTGCCGGCCGCCTTGGCGATGCGCAGCAGCGAGCAGCCCGAGAAGCCGAGCTCGGCGAACAGCGGCTCGGCCGCCGCGAGGATGCGGGCGGGGACGTCGGTGGGGGGGCGGGCCATGGCGTATGCGAGTCGGGAGCTTACCCCCCATTTTGTCGCCTGGAAATAGTGGTAGCAGTAACTACTATAACGCGGACAGGAGGTGGCCATGGTGACGCTGCTGTGGGTCGTGGTTCTGACCCTGCTGTGCGGGCTGGGCGATGCGCTCGGCTTCGTGTACGCCGCGCGGGTCTGGCAGGACGGTGCCTTCCGCTGGGCCGAGGCGCTGCGTTCGGCGCTGAGCTTCCAGTTCGGCGTGCTGATGTACTGGCTCGCGCTGCGCGAGCTGGCGCAGTGGGGCGTGGTGAGCCCGGAGGCGCAGACGCTGGTCTGGTTCGGCGCCACCATCATCGGCGTCGCGGCGCTCAGCGGGCGCGTGCTGCACTGGCCGCTGCTGGATCAGGGCGTGGCGGTGCTGGTGCTGGCCGGCATCGCCTGGCTGCTGCTGAGGACGGCCGAATGAGCGCGCCGGGCCGCTCCCCGGCGCGCACCCCGCAGCACGCGGTGCAAAGGGTGCTCCAGTGAGCCCGTTCGCCGACTGGCGCCCGGCGGACTACCTGCGGCACTACTGCGTCGAGGTAGCCGACGACGAGCGCGCCACGTTGCCCTTCATCGTCGAGGAGCTGGCCGGGCAGCCGCCGGTGGCGCGTGCGATCGACTTCGGCGCCGGCCCGACGCTGCACCACGCACTGCCGCTGGCGCGCCATGCGCAGCGCATCGACGCGGCCGACCTGCTCGAGCGCAACCTCGAGGAGATCCGCCGCTGGCAGCGCGGCGCGCCCGGCGCGCACGACTGGAACGCCTTCACGCGCGTGGTGCTCGCCTGCGAGGGCAGCGGCGACGGCGCGGCGGCCGTGCGCGAGCGCGAGCGGTTGTTGCGCGAGCGCCTCGACCGGCTGCTGCGCGCCGACGCCGGCGAGGCCGACCCGCTCGGCGCGGCCGCACGCGGGCGCTACGGCATCGTGCTGTCCTGCTACTGCGCCGACAGCGCGACCGACGACACGCAGACCTGCCGGCGCTACCTGGCCAACATCGCCAGCCTGCTCGCGCCCGGCGGCCTGCTGCTGCTGGCCTGCCTGCGGCGCTGCACGACCTACCGCGTCGGCGCGCGCCGCTTCGCTTCGGCGCGCATCGACGAGCAGCAGCTGTCCGGCTGGCTCGCCGCACCCGAACTGAACCTGCAACCCGGCCGCCTGCGGGTGGCTCCCACGCCGCGGCAGCGCGCGCTGGGCTACGACGCCGTGCTGCTCGCAGCGGCACGAAGGAGACTGCCATGAACACCCGATCCCCGGGGCGTGGGCCCCTGCGCGCCCTGCTCGCCGCCCCGCTCGCCGCCGTGCTGGCCGCCCTGGTGACCGCCTGCGGCGGCGGCGGCGATCCCCCGCCGCCCGAGGAGCCGCCGCTGGAGCTTTCGAGCATCAGCCGCTCGTGGAAGGTCGACCGCTACCTCGGCAGCTCGCGTGCGCTGTCGGAGCTGATCAGCCACCCCGAGTCGCGCATCGACGAGCCCGGCCTCGTGGGCGACGAGTACGAGCTTGGCGGCCTGGCCTTCAACGCGCCGGACGGCGGAGACGCCATCGCGCGGCTGGAGCTGTTCTCCAATGCGGACGGCATGACCTACTGGGCCGGCGCGCAGGCCCCCAGCGGCGCGCTGGGCGACGGCCGCGCGGTCGGCGGCCGGGTGAGCTACTCGCAGCACCAGCGCTGGCGCAAGAATGCCGTCGACGCCACGCTGAAGTACGTGATCACCGAGCTTCGGCTCGACCTGATCGACGGCAACCTGCAGTCGCTGACCTTCGCCGAATGCCCCTGGGGCGACGGCTTCACGGTCAGCGACTGCCGCGACACGATGTACGCACGGGTGCTGTTCGGCTTCAGCGTGCGGGCCGACCGCGACCCGTCCAACCCCAGGGACGGCTTCGAGACGCTGATGGGCCGCGACGGCATCGCGCAGCTCAACGGCTGGGTCGGGAACTGGGAGCACGAGGTCGGCGAGGACTGGTGGGGTGCCTGGGAGCCCAAGGACTTCCTCATCACCTACGACCACGACGGCAACGGCAGCAAGCGCCACGCCCACGTCAAGCTGATCAAGCCGCTGGTGCTGGAGGTGCCGCTGGGCAAGCTGCCGATCGGCGCGGAGATCCTGGTCGACACCGAGCTCACCGTGGAGGCGATGAACAACCGCCGCCGCGAGTCCTACGCCGGCGCGTGGTTCCGCGACCCGGCGCGCACCGGCGGGGTGGGCTTCATCGTCAGCGGGCTCGAGCCGGTGCCGCTGGTGGACGTGCCGCCGGCCGACCCGCGGCCGGACCCCTCGCCGGCCTGCCCGGGACCGGCCGATCCGGCCGCCGGCGCGATCGCCTTCGAGTCGGCCGACTTCTTCAGCGCCGAGCTGCCGCTGGGCGCGCGCATCGTGCTCGTGCGCGAGGGCGGCAACAGCGGCGACGCCAGCGTCGAGCTGCGCACCAGCGACGGCAGCGCCCATGCCGGCAGCGACTACGTGGCCACCACGCAGCGCGTCTGGTTCCGTGACGGGCAGACACGCCGCGTGCTGCACCTGCCGCTGCTGCTGGATGGCGTGGCCGAGCCGAACGAGACCCTCGGCCTGAGGATCGCCGACCCGCGCGGCTGCGCCGAGCTGGGCACGCAGCGCACCGCCACGCTGACGATCCGCGACGACGACCGCCCGGCCCCGACGCCCGCGCCGACCTTCACGGTCGGCGGCACGGTCAGCGGCCTCGCCGGAACCGGGCTGGTGCTGCGCGACCAGGCGCGGGCCGTCGCGCTGCCGGTGGCGGCCGACGGTCGCTTCGTGTTCCCGGGGCGCTACGCGAGCGGCGCGGCCTACGACGTGCGGGTGGGCACGCAGCCGTCCAGCCCGACGCAGGTCTGCAGCGTCACGCGCGGCCGCGGCACGGTGGCGGCGGACGTGGACGACATCGCCGTCACCTGCAGCGCGCCGCCGCCCGCGAGCGGGCTCGACCCGACCTTCGGCAGCGGCGGGCGCGTCACGGCCGGCCCGGCCGGCGCGGCCAAGGCGATCGCGCTGCAGGCCGACGGGCGCATCGTCGCGGCGATCGGCAACACGCTGGCGCGTTACCTGCCCGACGGCACGCCCGATGCGAGCTTCGGCACGCAGGGCCGTGTCACCGAGGTGCTGGGCAGCAGCAATGCTGGCGCCGAGATCCTCGACCTGGCGGTGCAGCCCGACGGCCGCATCGTTGCCGCCGGCCGGGCGCGCGGCAGCTCGCAGTCGCCGCTCGCCTACGACTTCGCAGCCGCGCGCTTCGAGCCCGACGGCGCGCGCGACCCGGGCTTCAACGGCGGCCAGCCGCTGCAGGTGGACTGGATCGGCGCGCCGGACCACGCCCACCGCGTGCTGCTGCAGCCCGACGGCAAGATCGTGCTGGCCGGCATCGCGACCACGCTGTACACGTCCACCACCGACGACTCGGCGATGGGGCTGGTGCGGCTGAACGCCGACGGCAGCCTCGATGCGGGCTTCGGCAACGGCGGCCGGGCAGTGGCCGAGTTCGCCCAGCTCGACTTCGGCTACGCCGCCGCGCTGCAGAGCGACGGCAAGCTGCTGGTGGCCGGGCGCGTGAGCCAGGACCGCGGCGACGAGAGCGACGTCGGCATCGCGCGCTTCAACCCCGACGGCACGCTGGACGCCGGCTTCGGCAACGGCGGCCGCGTGATCGTCGACCTCAGCCCGAACGGGGACGAGGCGAGCGCGCTCGCGCTGCAGCCCGACGGCCGCATCCTGCTCGCGGTGGCCTACAGCGAACTCGGCAACTTCGCCTTCGGCGTGCTGCGGCTGAACGCCGACGGCAGCCGCGACAGCGGCTTCGGCAGCAACGGCTTCGCCTTCCGGCAGATCGGCCCGGGCGCCGACACGCCGGCCGCGCTGGTGCTGCAGGCCGACGGGCGCATCGTCGTGGCCGGCAGCGCGCTGGACAGCGCGACCTCGTACGACGCCATCGTCGCGCGCTTCCTGCCCGACGGCACGCCGGACACCGGCTTCGGCAGCGGCGGGTTCCACCGCTTCGACACCGCACAGGGCCGCGACGGCGGATACGACCTGCTGGTGCAGCCCGACGGCAAGCTGCTGATGTCGGGCTCGGCGGGCAACGGCCTCG
Source organism: Piscinibacter defluvii (assembly GCF_004011805.1). GTDB lineage: Bacteria > Pseudomonadota > Gammaproteobacteria > Burkholderiales > Burkholderiaceae_C > Piscinibacter > Piscinibacter defluvii. The sequence goes on along the minus strand of NZ_RCHJ01000004.1, from coordinate 601,634 downwards.
CGGTGCAGCCGCTGCTGGTGCGCATCGTGCCGTGAACAGGGAGAACGAACATGAACGACCCGTTCGACACCATCGTGCTGGCGCGCGGCCTGGGCCGCGGGCCGACCGCCCTGGCCGCCTTCGACGCCGCGCTGCGCGACGCGGGTGTGGCGAACTACAACCTGCTGACGCTCTCCTCGGTGATCCCGCCCGGCCGGCGCATCGAGCGCGCACGCTGGCGCAGCCCGGCGCAGCACTGGGGGCGGCGCCTGTACTGCGTGCTGTCGCAGGCGCGCGAGGAGCGCCCGGGCCACGCGGTGCACGCCGGCATCGGCTGGGTGCAGGACGGCGCGGACGGGCGCGGCCTGTTCGTCGAACTGCACGACAGCGAACGCGAGCGGCTCGAGCAGGACCTGCACGCCACGCTCGGCGCGATGACCGCGGGCCGCGGCGTCGCGCTCGGCCCGGTGCACACCGAGATCGCCAGCGCGCGCTGCGAGGGCGAGCCGGTGTGCGCGCTGGTGATCGCGGTGTACGCCAGCGAGCCGTGGTGAGCACGATGGACGCCGGCCTGCGCACGCCGCGCGAACGCCTGATCCAGACGCTCTGGTTCGAGGGCATCGGTCTGCTGCTGGTCGCGCCGCTCTATGCCTGGGTGAGCGGCGCGGCCATGGGCGAATCGTTCACGGTCGTGGTCGCGCTGTCGATCGCGGTGATGCTGTGGGCCGCGCTCTACAACACCGTGTTCGATCGCATCGAGCGCCGGCGCACTGGGCGCGTGGCGAGCGACCGGCCGCACGGCCTGCGCAGCGTGCACGCGATCGGGCTCGAGGTCTCGTCGGTGCTGGTGACCTGGCCGCTGATCTGGGCCCTGACCGACCTGGGCTGGTGGGGTGCGCTCGCCGCCGACCTCGGGCTGTCGGCCGTGTACGCGGCCTACGGTTACCTGTTCTACTGGGTGTTCGACCGGCTGCGTCCGGTACCGCCGGCGCTGGATCAGCGGCCGAGGCCGCGGGCGGACTGAGGCCGCGGCGACGCACCATGGCAGAAGCCTTCGACCTCACCCCGGCGCACTGGGCGCGGCTGCGCGAGCTGCTCGACGAGGCCCTCGCGCAGCCGGCCGACGCGCGCTCGCGCTGGCTCGACGGATTGCCGCCCGAAGACCGTGCCTTCGCTCCGCGGCTGGCCGGGCTGCTCGACCATGCGCGGTCCGGCGCCGGCGTCGCCGCCTTGCTGGCCACCTTGCCCAAGGTCGAGACCGGCCAGTTCGCGGCGCCGCCACCCCTGCCCGAACGTGTCGGGCCGTACCGGCTGGTGCGCGAGCTGGGCAGCGGCGGCATGGCCAGCGTCTGGCTGGCCGAGCGCGAGGACATGCTGCAGCGCCGACCGGTGGCCCTGAAGCTGCCGCACGGCGCGTGGAGGCGTGCCGGCCTGGCCGAGCGGCTGGCGCGCGAGCGCGAGATCCTGGCCTCGCTGTCTCACCCGAACATCGCCCGCCTGCACGACGCCGGCGTCGCGGCGGACGGCCAGCCCTGGCTGGCCCTCGAGCTGGTGGAGGGCGAGCGCATCGACGTCTACTGCGAGCGCCACGCGCTCGACGTGCCGGCGCGCCTGCGCCTCTTCCTGCAGGCGGCGCGGGCGGTGGCGCACGCCCATGCGCAGCTGGTGGTGCACCGCGACCTGAAGCCGGCCAACATCCTCGTCAGCCGGGCCGGCGAGGTGAAGCTGCTGGACTTCGGCATTGCCAAGCTGCTGGACCAGGGCCTGACGGTCGAGACCGAACTCACGCGCCAGGCCGGCCCGGTGCTGACGCCCGAGTACGCCGCGCCCGAGCAGCTCGCCGGCGCGCCGGTGGGCACGGCCGCGGACGTCTATGCGCTCGGCGTGGTGCTCTACGAGCTGCTCGTCGGGCAGCGGCCCTACACGCTGCGGCGCGGCGAGCGCGCCGCGCTGGGGGAGGCGGTCGCGCGGGCCGAGGTGGCGGCACCGAGCGTGCGAGCGCCGGCGCCGCGCCGGCGTGCGCTGCGCGGCGACCTGGACACCATCGTGCTGAAGGCGCTGCAGCGCGACGCCGCGCGGCGCTACGCCACGGCCGCGGCGTTTGCCGAGGACATCGCGCGGCACCTCGAGCACCGGCCCGTGCTGGCCCAGCCGGACGCACTCGGGTACCGGTTCGCGCGCTTCGTGCGGCGCCATCGCGTGATGGTCGGCGCCGGTGCGGCAGTGACCCTGGCGCTGCTGGCCGGGACCGGGCTGGCGTGGTGGCAGGCCCAGGCCGCCCTGCGCGCACGCGACCAGGCCGCCGCCGAGGCGCAGGCCGCGCGCAAGGCGGCACGCGCCGCCGAAGGCACCCATGTGCTGGCGGAGTACCTGCTGGTGGACATGTCGGCCAGCCTGTCGTCCGGCGAGCTGGCGCGCCGTCTCGACCGCGCCGCCGCGGCGATGCGCGTGCAGTACGCCGGCGATGCGCAGGTGCGTGCCACGCTGCTGGCCGTGGTGGCCAACCGGCAGCGCCAGCTCGGCGCGCTGCAGCGCTTCCGCACGACGGCGCGCGACGCGCTGGCCGACGCGCGCGCGGCAGGCGACGTCGCGCTCGCCGCCCATGTGGCCTGCTGGCTCGCGCTGGATGGCGTGCTGTCGGGCCAGGTCGCCGACGCCGGGCCGCAGTTTGCGGCCGAACTCCGGGCCCTCGATGCCTTGTCGCCCGATCCGGCGGATCCGAGCGGGCCGGCGCAGGCGCGCCGCTCCTGCCTGCTGGACCAGGCCGATACGCGTGCCCTGGCGGGGGACGTGGCCGGTGCGCTGGCGGTGGTCGAGCGAGTGCAGTCGGACGAGAGCGCGTCGGGTCTGGACCTGATCGAGATGCAGGCCGACACCCTGATGCGGCGCGCGCAGCTGCTCGTGCGGGCTGGCCGGACGCTGCAGGCGATGGCGCTGGCCGAGCAGGCGCAGGCGCTGCTGGAAGCCGGGCAGCGGCGCGAGACGCCCACCGGTGACGGGGTGCGGCGCGTGCTGGCGAGCATTCGCGATGCCGGCGGGCAGCCCTTGCGCGCGCTGCAGGCGGCGGCGCCGCCGCGCCCGCTGCACCTGCTGCGCGCCGGCCGCGCCGAGGAGGCGCTGGCCGGCCTGCTGGCGCAGCACCGCGAGGCCACGGAGGTCGGCGACGACGAGCGCATCCAGCGCAGTCTGCTGGGCGTGGTGCGGGCGTTGCAGGCGCTGGATCGCCCGGCCGAGGCTCGCGCCTGGCTGTCCCGGGCGCACGACGCCCATGCCGCGCTGGTGCGTGCCGTGCCCTACGCGCAGCTCGAGCTGCTGATCCTGTCCGGCAGCCAGGCGCTGCGTGATGGCGCACCGGGCCAGGCGCGGCACGCGGCCGACGGCGCCGAGGCGCTGCTGCGCCGCCACGCCGGCCCGGGCGACCCGGCCTGGCATGCGCTGCACCGGCTGCGCGCCAGGCTGCTGGCAGGCGATGCCGGCGCGGCGCGGCGCGAGCTGCAGGCCGCCCTCGCCGTCTCCCGGGCACGCGCACTGGATCCGGGGGCCAGCGCCGACATCGGCGACGACCTCCTGGCCCTGGCCGAATGTGAACTGGCGGCCGGCTCGCCCGCCGCCGCGCGTGACCTGGCCCGCGACGCGCTGACCCACCTGCAGGCCACGGTCTCGTCCGTGCATCCGGCGCTGGCGCGCGCGCGGCGCCTGGCCGGTGCCGCCTGAGCCGCCTGAGCCGCCTGAGCCGCCTGAGCCGCCTGAGCCGCATTTGGCCTTGCACATGGCTGTCGTCATCGCGCCGCTGCACGAGCACCCGCAGCATGTCGAGTTCGTCGCCACGCTCGTGTACCGCGAGTTCTGGGCCGGTGTGCCCGACGGCCTCAGCGCGGACTACCTGGCCGATGCCTTCGCGGGGCGCATCCCGGGCCGCGTGCTGGCCAGCCTGCTCGCCCTGGACGGCGACACGCCACTGGGCTGCATCCACCTGATCGACAACGACGATGCGTCGCTGCCCGAGCTGCATCCCTGGCTGGCTGCGCTGGTGGTGGTGCCCGGCCGGCGTGGCCAGGGCATCGGTTCGGCGCTGGTGCGCGCGCTGATGGACACGGCCCGCGCGCGCGGCTTCGAGCGCCTGTGGTTCGGCACCGACGGGCCGGGCTTCTACGAGCGGCTGGGCGCCGTGAAGCACCTGCACAAGGGCGGCGACTTCTGGATCATGGCGCTGCCGCTCATGGCGTCTCAGAGCGAGGCCGCCAGCCGCGTACCCTGATCGATTGCCCGCTTCGCGTCCAGCTCGGCCGCCTCGTGTGCGCCGCCGATCAGGTGCACCGCGATGCCGGCGGCGCGCAGCGGTGCCTCCAGCTCGCGCAGCGGCTCCTGGCCGGCGCACAGCACCACGGTGTCGCACTCGATCAGCTGGCCGTCCTTGCGCTGCTCGCCGTAGGTGACGAACAGGCCCTGAGGCGTGATGCGCTCGTAGTTCACGCCGCCGATCATCTCCACCTGCTTCATCTGCAGCGCCGCGCGGTGGATCCATCCGGTGGTCTTGCCCAGGCCCTTGCCCAGCTTGCCGGCCTTGCGCTGCAGCAGCGTGACCCGGCGCGCCGGCGCCGCGGGCTGCGCGCGCACCACGCCGCCACGCACCGCGCCGGGGTCGGCCACGCCCCATTCGGCCATCCACTCGTGCAGGTCCAGCGTCGGCGAGCGGCCCGGCGGCGTGACCAGGAACTCGGCCACGTCGAAGCCGATGCCGCCGGCGCCGACGATCGCCACCCGCTCGCCGACCGGCTTGCCGTGCAGCAGCACGTCGATGTAGCTCAGCACGTTCGGGCCGTCCTGGCCGGGGATCTTCGGGTCGCGCGCGGTCACGCCGGTGGCGAGCAGCACCGCGTCGAAACGCTGCGCGGCGAGGGTGTGGGCATCGGCGCGCGTGGCCAGGTGCAGCACCACGCCGGTGGCCTCGAGGCGGCGGCCGAAGTAGCGCAGCGTCTCGCTGAACTCCTCCTTGCCCGGCACCTTCTTCGCCATGTTGAACTGGCCGCCGATCTGCGCCGCCGCCTCGTACAGGTGCACCTCGTGGCCGCGCTCGGCCAGCGCCGTCGCGGCAGCCAGGCCGGCCGGGCCGGCGCCGACCACGGCATAACGTTTGCTCGCCGGTGCCGGGCGCAGCAGCAGCGTCGTCTCGTGCCCGGCGCGCGGATTGACCAGGCAGCTCGCCAGCTGGTTCTTGAAGGTGTGGTCCAGGCAGGCCTGGTTGCAGGCGATGCAGGTGTTGATGTCCGCAGCGCGGCCCTCGCGGGCCTTGCGCACGAAGTCCGGGTCGGCCAGCAGCGGGCGCGCCAGGCTCACCATGTCGGCACAGCCGTCGGCCAGGATCTGCTCGCCGACCTCCGGCGTGTTGATGCGGTTGGTGGTGACCAGCGGGATGGTCAGGCCCTCGGCGCTCAGCGTGTCGCGCATCTTCTTCGTCACCCAGGCGAAGGCGCCGCGCGGCACGCTCGTCGCGATGGTCGGGATGCGCGCCTCGTGCCAGCCGATGCCGGTGTTGATGAGGGTGGCGCCGGCACGCGCCACGGCCTTCGCCAGCGTCACCACCTCGTCCCAGCTGCTGCCGTCGGGGATCAGGTCGAGCATCGAGAGCCGGTAGATCAGGATGAAGTCCGGCCCGACCGCCTCGCGCACGCGCTGCACGATCTCCACCGGCAGCCGCATGCGGTTCTCGTAGGCGCCGCCCCACTCGTCGGTTCTCTTGTTGGTGTGGGTGACGAGGAACTGGTTGATGAAGTAGCCCTCGCTGCCCATCACCTCCACGCCGTCGTAGCCGGCCTCGCGCGCGAGCTTCGCGCAGCGCACGAAGGCGCGGATCTGGCGCTCGATGCCGCGCGCCGACAGTTCGCGCGGCGCGAACGGCGAGATCGGGCTCTGGAGGCGCGAGGGCGCCACGCACAGCGGCTGGTAGCCGTAGCGCCCGGTGTGCAGGATCTGCAGCGCGATCCGGCCGCCCTCGGCGTGCACCGCGTCGGTCACCTCCTTGTGGCGGCGCGCCGCGCCCGAGGTGGCCAAGGTGCCGGCAAAGGGCTTGGCCCAGCCCTCGATGTTGGGCGCGAAGCCGCCGGTGACCATCAGGCCCACGCCGCCGCGCGCGCGCTCGGCGAAGAAGGCGGCCAGCGCCGCGAAGTGCTTGCGTCCGTCCTCCAGCCCGGTGTGCATGCTGCCCATCAGCACGCGGTTGGGCAGGGTCGTGAAGCCGAGGTCCAGCGGGGCCAGCAGGTGGGGGTAGGCGGTCATGCGGGGCATCGTATCCGCCGGAAACGAAGACGCCCGGCAGGGCCGGGCGTCGGAGCGGCGATTGGAGAGCCGACTCAGATTCCCAGCATCTTCTTCGCCTCGCCGAGCGACTTCATCGAGTCGTCGTGCTTGCCGGCCTTGTGCTGGGCCTCGCCGTCGGCGCGCAGGGCCTTCACCTTGGCCATGTCGGCATCGGCGAGCTTGGGGTTCGTCGCCAGCTTGGCGTCGATGGCCTTCATCTCGTTCGGGCAGTTGTGGGCGAACACGCTGCCGGCGGCCAGCGCCAGCGCGGCGGCGATCAGGGTCTTCTGCATGCCTGTACTCCTGGGGTGGCGACCGAGGCCCGGTCGCGGGCGGCGCGATCTTGCACGCGCTGCCCGGTGTACGCAAACGGCCCTCGCGAAAATCCCCTACCGGATCTTGCCGAGCAGGGCCTCGACGTTCTCCAGCATCGGCAGCAGGTCGGCCTTGGCGCCGCGCTTGTCGCCCAGCTTGGCGCCGAGTTCCTGCTCCATGAAGCAGACCGTCATGCGCACGTAGGCGCTGTCCAGTGCCTTGCGCACGGCCGACATCTGCCCGGCGATCGACAGGCAGTCCTCGCCGTCCTCGATCATGCGCTGGATGCCGCGCAACTGGCCCTCGGCGCGGCGCAGGCGGTGCAGCAGGTCGGTGCGGGATTTCTCGTCGTTCAGGACGGCCATGGCACAGGGCGGCCCGACGTCGGGGTCGTTGCCGCGGGTGGGGATGGAGTCCGTCATTGTGCGCGAGCCGTGGGTGTCACATCTTCGCTTGCAGGGGGATCACTGGCGGCGCCTCGGGCACCAGCAGCGTGCCGGCGCGCAGGCCGCGCAGCGTCGCCAGCGTGAGGGCGAGGATCACCAGCGAGGCGAGCGCGAGCAGCGCGGTCGCGGGTACCGCCAGCCAGGCGCCGTCGGGCGTCTGCGTCAGGCGCAGCGTCAGCGCCGCCAGCGCGGCGAGCGGGAAGCTCAGGCCCCAGTGCGGCAGGCCGAAGGGCTGGGCGGTGATGCGGCGCGCCAGCGAGGCGGCCCACAGCGCCAGGAACAGCGCCATGCCCCACAGCATCCAGGCCAGCGCCGGCGGGGCGGCCCATTGCAGCGCGGCCAGGCCGATCACCGCCGGCGGCGCGACGAAGATGAACATGGTGGGCAGCAGCCGGTCCGGCAGCATGCCGGCCTGCGCGATGCGCACGATGACCAGCACGCTGACCAGCGGCCAGAACAGCAGACCGACGCCGAACTGCGCCGCCGACCAGGCCGGAAAGCCGAGCGGCAGGCCGGCCAGCGGCGCCAGCACGTTGCCGACGATCGGGATGAAGAGCGCCGGCGTGATGCCCTGCCAGTTCCACGCCCCCGCGCCGGCCGCCGGCGTGCCGCGCAGCCAGCGCGCCAGCACCCACCACGTGACGCCGAACTGCGCCAGGCAGCCGACCCACCACAGCGCCGCCGCGCCCGGCGCGGTCGCGCCGAAATGGGCCACGAACAGCGTGGCCAGCAGGATCAGCGAGATCGGGATGGCGGCGAAGAACGCGTGCCGCACCGGGTGCCGCAGGTCCGCCGCCAGGTCGTCGGGGTGGCGCTGCCAGCGCCACAGCGTGGCCAGGGCGAGCGCCACGAAGGCCAGCAGCGCCACCGCGGCGGCCACCAGCGAGACGCCGGTGGCGAGTTCGCCAAACGTCGGCGTGGCACGGTGCCAGGCCAGCGCCAGGCCGCTCCAGCCCATCACGCTGGCGAACCAGCCGGGCATCAGGTGCTTCAGCGGGGAATCGGTCGGGGCGTTCATGCCGGCGAGCCTACTTGAGCGTGCGGCCCTGCGCGTCGCGCACCGCCACCGTGACGGGGATCGCGGGCGCGATGCTCTGCGTGACGGTGCAGAAGGCCTCGAACTGCGCCAGCACGCGGTCCAGGTGGGCCAGCGTGTCGGCCGGCACGCCCAGCGTCAGCGTGGCGTGCAGCGCCAGCACGCGCACGCGGCCCTCGGCGTTGCGGCCGACCTCGGCGTGTACCTCGGCCGCGATCGGCTCGGGCGCCTGCTTGTACTTGCGCAGCGCGAACAGCAGCGAATCGGCCAGGCAGTTGCCCACCGCCGCGGCGAGCAACTGCACCGGCGAGGGCCCGGTGGACTGTCCCAGCGGCGGCGGCTCGTCGGCCAGCAGGGCCGGCACCGGCGCGCCAAAGTCGATCTCGAAGCGGTAGTCGCGCTGCTGCGCGAGCCGCACGGTGACGGTCTGCTCGGACATGATGTTCAGCGCGCGCAGCTCGCGCCGCCCTCCTTCAGGCCCATCTTCCTGAGCAGGAAGCTCGGCGGACAGAAGCCGGTGATGCCGGACTGGAACAGGTTGAAGCCGACGAAGGCGGTGAAGGCGAGGAACCACTCGCTGACGAAGACCGGGCTGCCCTCGATGCCGAGCGCGAGCGACAGCATCACGAAGAAGCCGGCCATGAGGCGGATGGCACGTTCGATGGTCATGGGGAACTCCTTGGGTTCAGGTCGGTGAAGCTTCGTGCCGGCGCCGGTAGACGGCGTAGTACAGCACCGGGATGACGACCAGCGTCAGCAGCGTCGAGACGAAGATGCCGAAGATCAGCGCGATCGCCAGGCCGTTGAAGATCGGGTCGTCGAGGATGAAGAAGGCGCCGATCATCGCGGCCAGGCCGGTCAGCGCGATCGGCTGCGCGCGCACCGCGGCGGAATCGACCACCGCGCGGCGGAAGGCCACGCCGCGCGCGAGCTGAAGCTCGATGAAGTCGACCAGCAGGATCGAGTTGCGCACGATGATGCCGGCCAGCGCGATCATGCCGATCATCGAGGTGGCGGTGAACGGCGCGCCGAGCAGCGCGTGGCCCGGCATCACGCCGATCACGGTCAGCGGGATCGGCGCCATGATCACCAGCGGCGTCAGGTAGCTGCGGAACTGCGCCACCACCAGCAGGTAGATCAGCACCAGGCCCACTGCGTAGGCGGCGCCCATGTCGCGGAAGGTCTCGTAGGTGATCTGCCATTCGCCGTCCCACTTGATCGCGTAGGCGCGGAACGGGTCGGCCGGCTGGCGGATCCAGTACTCGCCCAGCGCGCCGGTGTCGGGCAGCGCCGCTTGCCCGAGCTTGCCGCGGATCGCGAACAGGCCGTAGAGCGGCGAATCGACCATCGTGCGCTCGTCGCCTGGCACCGCTCGTGTGCCGACGTCGGCCAGCACGTAGGCCACGGGCTGCAGGTCCTTGGTGTAGCGCGGCTTGTCGATCACGCCGCGCTCCACGCGCACCAGCTCCGACAGCGGCACCAGCGTGCCGTTGGCCGCGCGCAGCGGCAAGGCGAGCAGCGCGTCCAGGCCGAGCTGGCGCTCGGGCGGCAGCTGCAGGCGCACCGGCACCGGGTACTTGCTCTGGCCGTCGTGCAGGAAGGCGGCGTCGGCGCCGGACAGCGCGGCCTGCACCGTCTGCGCGACGGTCGCGGCCGGGATGCCGAGCGTCTCGGCGCGCTGGCGGTTGATGCGCAGGAAGGCGCGCGGCGCGTCGGCCACCAGCGTGCTGTCGATGCCGACGATGTGCGCGGTGGCGCCGAAGGCCTCGACGAGGCGCTGCGCGAGGCGTTCGCGCCCGGCCTCGTCCGGCCCGTAGACCTCGGCCACCAGCGGCGCCAGCACCGGCGGGCCGGGAGGCACCTCGACCAGCTTGAGGCGCGCGCCGTGCTTCGCGGCGATCGCGTCCAGTGCCGGGCGCAGGCGCTGCGCGATGGCGTGGCTCTGCTCGTGGCGCTGCGACTTGTCGACCAGGTTGACCTGCAGGTCGCCCTGCTCGGCGTCGGCGCGCAGGTAGTACTGGCGCACCAGGCCGTTGAAGGTGATCGGGCTGGCGGTGCCGGCGTAACCCTGCAGGTCGCGCACCTCGGGCTGGGCCGCCAGGTGAGTGCCGAGCGCCTGCAGCGTGGCGGCGGTCTCCTCCAGCGGCGTGCCGGCCGGCATCTCGACCACGAGCTGGAACTCGCTCTTGTTGTCGAACGGCAGCATCTTCAGCACCACCCACTGCACCAGCGCCAGGCCGACCGACAGCGCCAGCGCACCGACGATGCCGGCCAGCAGCAGCCAGCGCTTGCGCGCGCTCGCCAGCAACGGCATCAGCAGCGCCTCGAACACGCGCTGCAGCCGGGTCGGCGCGGCGCCTTCGGCCGGCGCATGACCGGCTGCGTGCGGCTTCATCAGCTTGAGCGCCAGCCAGGGCGTGACGCTGAAGGCGATCGCCAGCGAGAGCGCCATGCCGAGGCTGGAGTTGATCGGTATCGGGCTCATGTACGGCCCCATCAGCCCGCTGACGAAGGCCATCGGCAGCAATGCGGCGATGACGGTCAGCGTGGCCAGGATGGTCGGCCCGCCGACCTCGTCGACCGCCGCCGGGATGATGTCCGCCAGCGGCCGGCCCGGCTCGAGCTGCTGGTGGCGGTGGATGTTCTCCACCACCACGATGGCGTCGTCGACCAGGATGCCGATCGAGAAGATCAGCGCGAACAGCGACACGCGGTTGAGCGTGAAGCCCCAGGCCCAGGAGGCGAACAGCGTCACCGTCAGCGTCAGGATCACCGCGGCGCCGACGATCACCGCCTCGCGCCGGCCGAGCGCCAGGCCGACCAGCAGGATCACCGAAGCCGTGGCGAAGGCCAGCTTCTGGATCAGCTTGTTGGCCTTCTCGGCGGCGGTCAGGCCGTAGTCGCGCGTGACGGTCGCCTCGATGCCCTGCGGGATCACGCTGCCGTGCAGCGCGTCGACACGCGCGCGTGCGGCCTGTGCCACGTCGACCGCGTTCGCGCCGGGCTTCTTGGTCACGGTCAGGGTCACCGCCGGGTGCACCGCGCCGGCGGCCGCGCCGCTGGCGGCAGCGGGCGTGAACCACACGTAGCGCTGCGCCTGGCGCGCGCCGTCCTCGATGCGCGCCACCTCGGAGAGCCGCACCGGCTTGCCGTTGGCCACGCCGACGATCAGCTCGCCCACCTCGGCGGCGGAGCGCAGGAACTCGCCGGTCTCGACGGTGAGCGCGCGCGGCGCGGCGGCGCTGTCGTCGAGCACCGCACCGGCCGGCATGGCCTGGTTGGCGCCGGCGAGCGTGGCCTGCAGGCGTGCCACGTCGACACCGCGGGCGCGCAGCGCCGCCGGGTCGAGCCAGACGTTCACCGCGCGGCCCGGGCCGCCGATGGTCTGCACCTCGCGCGCGCCGGGCACGCGCTTGAGCTCGGCCTCCAGCGTGTGCGCCACCGCCTCGAGGTCGAGCGCCGGCGTCGGGTCCTTGCTCCACAGCGTGACCGCCAGCACCGGCACGTCGTCGATGCCCTTGGGCTTGACGATCGGCGGCAGCGTGCCGAGGTTGGAAGGCAGCCAGTCCTGGTTCGCGTTCAGCACGTCGTACAGGCGCACCAGCGCCTCGGTGCGCGGCACGCCGACCTGGAACTGCACCGTCAGCACCGCCAGGCCAGGGCGCGCCACCGAGAAGGTGTGCTCGATGCCGGCGATCTGCCCGAGTGCCTGCTCGGCCGGCCGCGCGACGAGGTTCTGCACGTCCGCGCTGGAGGCCCCGGGGAAGGGGATCAGCACGTTGGCCATCGTCACGTTGATCTGCGGCTCTTCCTCGCGCGGCGTGACGAGCACGGCGAAGGCGCCCAGCAGCAGCGCCACCAGCGCCAGCAGCGGCGTCAGCGCGTGAGTCTGGAAGGTCCGCGCCAGGCGGCCGGAGATGCCCAGTTCCATGGTGCCGGGCTCAGTGCGCCGCCGGCACGGCGCCGGCCAGGCCGGCTCGCACCGGATCGAGCGCGACACGCTCGCCCGTGGCCACGCCGGCCAGCACCTCGACCTGGCCGCCCAGCGCCGGGCCGACCCGCACGGCGCGCAGCACGAAGCCCTGCGCCTGCGCCACGTAGACGGCGGTCAGCTCGCCGCGCCGCAGCAGCGCGGCGGCCGGCAGGGTGGCACGCGTGCCGGGTGTCGCCAGCGCCGCGCCGCACGCCTGCACCCGTACCGTCTGGCCCGGGCGCGCGCCGGTGGCCCCGGCGGGCAGTTCGAGGCGCCACTCGACCGTCTGCGACACCGGGTCGGCGGCGGGCAGCAGCTCGGTGTCGACCGGCGCCAGGCTGCGGCCGTCGGGCAGCAGCACCTGCACCTGGGTGGCGCCGGCGGCCAGCGCAGCGCGCGAGGCCGGCACCTGCACCACCGCCCGCAGCCGGCCGGGTTCGTAGACCGTCACCAGCGCGCGGCCGGGCAGCGCCAGGTCGCCGGTCTCGACGTGGGTGGCCAGCACCACCGCGTCGAACGGCGCGGCGGGTTGCGCGAAGCCTTGCGACAGCGCGGCCTGGGTGCGCGCGGCCTGGGCCTGCTGCAGCCCGGCCTGGGCGGCACGCCACTGGGTCTCGGCCGTGTCGACCGCGGCCTGGCTGATGAAGCCGTTCTTCAGCAGGTCGCGCTGGCGCGCCAGCGTGGTGCGGGCGTTGGCGAGCTCGGCCTCGGCCTGGGCGACGCCGGCGTCGCCGCGCAGCAGCCCGGCGCGTGCCTCGCGGTCGTCGAGCTGGAGCAGCGCCTGGCCGCGCTTGACCTTGTCGCCGGCCTGCACGCCCAGGCGGGTGACGCTGCCGCCGACCTGGGCGGTCAGCGTGGCCTGGCGCACCGGCTGGAGCACGGCGTCGAGGTCGAGCAGGCTGCCGGCGCTGGCCGAGCCCACGGCGACGGTGGGCACGGCCGGGCCGGCGGGCGCGGCCTGGGCCGGCACGGCCAGGCTCGCGAGCAGCAGGAGCGGGGTCAGCAGCAGCGGTCTCATATACCCTGCATGGTATACATACGGTGCAGGGTATGTCAAGCGCCCGCTGCGCCCGCGCTCACTTGGGCAGGCCGGCGCAGGGGTCGCGGCGCGGATTGGCGGGCACGCTGCGCCCGCGCTCCTTGGCGCGCTCGGCCATCTGCTGGTGGTGCTGCTCGAGGTAGGCGCGGCACTCGCCCTCGGTCTTGAACGACCACATCCTGTCGCGGTGGGCGGTGCGCTCGGCCGGCGTCATCATGGCCCAGCCGGGTGTGTTGTCCGGGCCGAAGCGGCGGCCCATCATGCCGCCGCCCATGCCACCGCCCATGCGGCCGGGGCCCGGGCCGGGCGCCGATGCGGCACTGGCGGCCATGCCGGGGCCGCGCGGGCCCGGCTGGGCGAACGAGTGAGTGGCGGCGGCCAGCGCCGCGGCGGCGATCATCCAGGGGAGGGTGCGCATGAGGTGTCCTCGATAGGGGGAGGGGGTATGCAAGCCTGCGCGTTTTTCTCCTTTGGGGGATTGCGGCGCATCAAGCGAAGACAATCGAAGCCGCCCGCATGACCCCCGCCGACCGCCCCGACCCCGAGCGCAGCGCCGCCGCCGTGCTGCGCTCGGTGCCGCACCAGCGCCGCCTGCGCGAGGTGTGGCGCTCGGCCGGCTGGCCCTGCCAGGACTTGATCGAAGTGGAGCTGCTCGCCGCCGGGCTGCTCGAGCGGGTGCGCGACGCGGCGGGCCGCGAGACGCTGCGGGTCACCGACGCCGGCATCGCCGCGCTCGCCGCGACGCTGGCGCGCCACCGCGCGCGGCGCGACGCGCACGAGGCGCTGGTCGAGCGCGTGGCGCGCGAGATGACACGTGCCGGCCGGCTCGCCTGGCGCGGCCTGGCGCTGCGCGCGCGTGTGCCCGAAGGGGAAGAGGGCGCCTGGGTGGTGGCGATGCCGGACGTGTTCTCGGTGCGTCACACCACGGTGGAGGCCTACCTCGAGCCCATCGTCCACGAGGTCAAGGTGCAGCGCGCCGACCTGCTGGCCGATCTGAAGCGGGAAGGCAAGCGCGCCGCCTACCTGCAGCTGGCCAGCCAGTGCTGGTACGTGATCCGCCCCGGCATCGCGCAGCCGGAGGAGATCCCGCCCGAGTGCGGCGTGCTGCTCGCGCACGAGGCCGGCCTGGAAGTGGCCCGGCCCGCGCCGCGGCGCGCCTGCCGGCTGCCGTTTCCCACCTGGATGGCGCTGGCGCGGTCGACGCCGATGGACGGCTGGCGCGAGGACGAGGCCCAGGGCCTGCTCGGCGACCCGGAGGCGGGTGATGGCGGGCATTGACCACCACCACCGGCGCGAGCGCCTGGCCTTGTGGGCCGCGCTCGCGCTGATCCTCGCCTGGGGCAGCAACTTCAGCGTGCAGAAGGCGGTGTTCGAGGCGCTCTCGCCCGGCGGCTTCCTGTTCGTGCGCTACCTGATCATGCCGCTGGCCGCGGCGGCGCTGCTCGTGGCCCACCACGGCATGGCCTGGCCGCGGCTGACGCGGCCCGAGCTGCTCGAGCTGCTGCGCCTGGGCCTGATCGGCCACCTGCTGCACGTGGGCCTGGTGACCTATGGCATCCACTGGTCGACTGCGTTCTCGAGCTCGCTGATCCTCGCCTGCGGGCCGGTGTTCACGCTGCTGATCCTGCGCTGGCACGGCAGCGAGACGATGACCGGCGCACAGGTCGCCGGCGTCAGCGTCGCGGTGGTCGGCGTGCTGGTGTTCCTGTCCGACAAGCTGACCGGCGGGCACTGGCGCGCCGGCGGCGGCGATCTGGTGCTGCTCGTCGCGGCCTCGTTCTTCTCCTGGTACACGGTGGCCGCCAAGCCGCTGATCGAGCGCCACGGCGGCGTCACCGTGCTGGCCTACGGCACCCTGCTCGGCAGTGCGCCGGTGGTGGCCGTGAGCCTGCCGGCCGGGCTGCAGGTCGACTGGGCCGCGGTGCCGCCGGCCATCTGGCTCGGCACGCTGTACGCGGTGCTGGTCTCGGCCTTCCTCGGCTGGCTGGTGTGGGGCTGGGTCAACGCGGTGCGCGGCGTGGCGCGCAGCGCGCCGCTGCTCTACCTGATGCCGCCGGTGGCCGCGCTGGTGGCCTGGGGCGCCACCGGCGAGCGCTACACCTGGGTCAAGCTGCTCGGCGCGGCGATCACGCTGGCCGGGGTTGCGTTGGCGCAATTCGCGGCGCCGTCGCGCCGCGCGGCGGCGGCCGACTCGGTGCCGCCGCTCGATTGACGACTATCATCCGCAGCGCTTCAGGTGCCTCCGGCCGTTCCGCGGTCGGGGGTTAAACGGGAAGCAGGTGCGACACCTGCGCTGCCCCCGCACCGGTAAGCGGTCACACGGCCATCACGATGCCACTGCGGGTGCGAACCCGTGGGAAGGCGATGGCCGCGGCGCGATGCAACTCGCGCCGGCCCGCGAGCCCGGATACCGGCCTGCCAAGCGCAGCCGCCGGGGCCCGTCGAGGGCGCCGGTTTTGCCAACAACGCAGCCTGCGGGGACGCTGGCTGCTTGGAGCCTCGCGATGCCATCCTTCCGACGTCGCCCGTCCGCCTGGTGCGGGCTGGGTCTTCTGTTGTCCCTCGCCGGCGCGCACGCCGCCGATGCCACCGCGCTGGCGCCGGTGGTCGTCACCGCCACGCGCACGCCGCAGCCCGTGACCGCGGTGCTGGCCGACCTGCGCGTGATCGACGCCGAGACCATCGAACGCGCCGGCGCCCTCAGCCTGGCCGAGCTGCTGCAGGTGCACGGCGGCGTCGAGATCAGCACCACCGGGGGGCCGGGCCAGGTGTCCGGCCTGTTCCTGCGCGGCGCCAACACCAACCACGTGCTGCTGCTGGTCGACGGCGTGAGGGTCAACTCGGCCACCACCGGCACCAACGCCTTCGAGCACCTGCCGCTGGCGCAGATCGAGCGCATCGAGATCCTGCGCGGGCCGGGCAGCAGCCTGTACGGCGCCGACGCGATCGGCGGCGTGATCCAGGTCTTCACCAAGCAGGGCCCGCGCACGCAGGCCAGCCTGGGGGCAGGCCGCTGGGGGCTGCGCGAGGGCAGCTTCGGGCTGGGTCGCACGATCGGTGCCACGCGCCTGTCGCTGCAGGCGGCAGCGCAGCGCAGCAGCGGCTTCTCGGCCACCAACGACGCGGCCTCGCCCTTCGTCTTCAACCCGGACGACGACGCCTACCGCAACACCAGCCTCGGCCTCGGCGCCGAGCACGATGTCGCAGCCGGTCACACGCTGGCGCTGCGCCTGACCACTGCCCGCGGCACCACGGATTTCGACAGCGGTCCGGGCAGCGACGACGTGAACCGCCAGCGCGTCGGCCAGCTGGCGCTGGAAAGCCGCAACCGCATCAGCGCCGGCTGGCGCAGCCTGCTGCGCCTGGCACGTGGCACCGACCACCTGGACACCACCGGCGCCTTCCCCGGCTTCTTCGACACCGACCAGGACCAGGCCACCTGGCAGAACGACCTCGACCTGTTCGGCGGCACCCTGAGCGCCGGGCTGGAAGGCCGGCGCGAGAAGGTCGAGAGCAGCACCGCCTACACCCGCAGCTCGCGCCGCCAGTGGGGCGTGTTCGGCGGCTGGAACGGGCAGCTCGGGCCGCAGCTGATCGAGGCCTCGCTGCGCCACGACCATGACTCGCAGTTCGGCGGCCACGGCAGCGGCCGGCTCGGCTGGGGCTGGCGCTTCACGCCGCAGTGGCGCGTCTCGGCGGCGGCCGGCACGGCCTTCAAGGCGCCGAGCTTCAACGACCTGTACTACCCCGAGAGCTTCGGCTTCTCCGGCAACCCGGACCTGAAGCCGGAACGCTCGCGCAGCGCCGAGCTCGCGGCGCGCTACGATGGCGCGGCCGGCCGGGCCGGCCTCGTGCTCTTCGAGAACCGCATCCGCGACCTGATCGCCGTCGACCCGAGCTTCACCACCGTGATCAACGTGAACCGCGCCCGCATTCGCGGCCTCACGCTCGACGGCGCCTGGCGCAGCGGGCCGTGGCGGCTGCGCGGCGAGTGGACCCAGCAGCTGCCGCTGGACGAGGCCAGCGAGCGCCTGCTGGTGCGCCGCGCGCGCCAGCACGGCAGCGCCGCGCTCGACCACGATGCCGGCGCCTGGCGCACCGGTGCCGAGCTGGTGGCCAGCGGCGCACGCTTCGGCACCGTGGCCAACACCGAGGCCTCGCGCATGGGCGGCTACGTGCTGCTGAACCTGACGGCGGGATGGAGCTTCACGCCCGAGTGGACCCTCTCGGCGCGCCTGAACAACGCCTTCGACAAGCGCTACGAGATCGCGCAGGGCTACAACACGCCGCGGCGCAACCTGTTCGTCTCGCTGGCGTACTCGGCGTTGTAGGGCCCGCATGATCCGCGCGATCCGGCTCTGGCTGCTGTTGCTGGTCGCTTCGGTGGCCGTGCTGTGGCTGGCACTGGCCAGCGGCAGCAGCGCGATCGCGCCGGACGAGGTGGCGCGGCTGCTCTGGGCGCCGGACGCGAGCAGCGCCTCCGAGGTGCTGCACACGCTGCGACTGCCGCGTGCGCTGGCGGCCTTCGGTGTCGGCGGGCTGCTGGCACTGGCCGGTGCGCTGATGCAGGTGCTGCTGCGCAACCCGCTGGCCGACCCGTACGTGCTGGGCGTCTCCGGCGGCGCCTCGGCCGGCGCGCTGCTCGCGCTGCTGGCCTCGGCCGGTGCGGTGGCGGTGCAGCTCGGTGCCTTCGCCGGCGCGCTGCTGGCCATCGTGCTGGTGTTCGTGCTGGCGCAGCGCGACCTGGCGCGCGTCGACGCGGCGGCGCGCGTGGACAGCGCGCCGCGCCTGCTGCTGACCGGCGTGATGCTGGCGGCGCTCTGGTCGGCGCTGATCACGCTGCTGCTGCTGGTGGCGCCCGAGGCGCGCCTGCGCGGCATGCTGTTCTGGCTCGCCGGCGACCTGGGCGGTGCCGACGGCGGCCTGGTGCCGATGGTCACGCTCGGCCTGGCGCTTCTGCTCGTGTGGCCGGCCGCACGCGAGCTGAACGTGCTGCTGCGCGGCCAGACCGCGGCCGCGGCGCTGGGCGTGCCGGTGCAGCGGCTGCGGCGGCTGATCTACCTGGTGGCCTCGCTCGCCTGCGCGGTGGCGGTGACCACCGGCGGCGCGATCGGCTTCGTCGGCCTGGTGGTGCCGCATGCGCTGCGCCTGGCGGTGGGCAACGACCAGCGGGTGCTGCTGCCCGCCAGTGCGCTGGCCGGCGGCTGCCTGCTGCTGCTGGCCGACACGCTGGCGCGCACCCTGCTCGCGCCGCAGCAGCTGCCGGTGGGCGTGATCACCGCGCTGCTCGGCGCGCCGAGCTTCATGCTGCTGCTGTTGCGGCCGGGGGCGCGGCGGTGAGCGCGGGGCCGCTGCTGGAGGCGCAGGCGCTCACGGTCGCCGCCGGCGATCGCGTGCTGATCGACGGCCTGAACCTCGAGATCCGCCCGGGCGAGGTGTGGTGCGTGATGGGCCCCAACGGTTGCGGCAAGACCAGCCTGCTGCACACGCTGGCCGGGTTGCGGCCGGCGCGTTCGGGCGAGGTCCGCCTGCAGGGCCGGCCGCTGGCGCGCTGGCCGGTCGGCGAGCTGGCGCGGCTGCGTGGCCTGCTGCCGCAGACCCAGCACGACGCGTTCGGCGCCGCGGTGCTCGACGTGGTGCTGCTCGGCCGCCACCCGCACCTGGGCCGCTGGGCCTGGGAGGACGCGGGCGACGAGCGCATGGCGCGCGCCGCGCTGCGCGCCGTCGACCTGGCCGAGTTCGCGGCGCGCGACGTGACCACCCTGTCGGGCGGCGAGCGCCAGCGCGTCGCGATTGCCGCGCTGCTGACGCAGGACCCGCCGCTGCTGCTGCTCGACGAGCCGGTCGCCCACCTCGACCTGCATCACCAGGTGACGGTGCTGCGCCACCTGGTGCGGCTCGCGCACCTGCGGCGCAAGGCGGTGCTGCTGTCGATCCACGACCTGAACCTGGCGGCGCGCTTCGCCACCCATGCGCTGGTGATCGGTGCCCATGGCCTGCTGCGCCAGGGCCCGGCGGAATCGACGATGGACGACATCGTGCTGAGTTCCGCCTTCGGCCATGCGGTGGTGAGCGAACGCATCGGCAAACGCCTGGTGTTCGTGGCCGACTGAGATGCGCCTCATCCTGCTGCTCGTGATGGCGCTGTTCGCGCTCGGCGCGCGCGCCGAGGTCGCCGTCACCGACGACATGGGCACGCGCGTCGTGCTGGCGCGGCCGGCGCAGCGCATCGTCAGCCTCGCGCCGCACCTGACCGAGCTGCTGTTCGCCGCCGGCGCGGGCGACCGGCTGGTCGGCGTCGGGGCGTACAGCGACTACCCCGCGGCGGCGCGGGCGCTGCCACGCGTGGGCGATGCGGTGCTGCTGGACCTGGAGCGGGTGGTCGCACTCAAGCCGGACCTGATCGTCGTCTGGCAGGACGGCAACGCGCCGCAGCAGCTGCAGCGCCTGGCGGCGCTCGGCCTGCCGGTCTACGCCAGCCGGCTCGAGAGCCTGGCCGACATCGCCGCGACGCTGCGCCGGCTCGGCACGCTGGCCGGCACCGCGGCGGCAGCCCAGGCACGGGCCGGGGCCTACGAGGGCGAACTCGCCGCGCTGCGCCAGCGCTACGCCGGACGGCGCGAGCTCAAGGTCTTCTACCAGATCTGGCACCAGCCGCTGCTGACCGTGAACGGCACGCACCTGATCAGCCAGGCGCTGCAGCTGTGCGGCGCGCGCAACGTGTTCGCCGGGCTGGCGGCGCTGACGCCGACGGTCAGTGCCGAGGCGGTGCTGGCGGCCGCGCCGGACGTGATCGTCACCGGCCGCGCCGGGCCCGACGGCGAAGACCGTCTCGAGCTCTGGCGCCGCCTGCGCGCCACCCGGCACCTGCCGCTGCTGACGGTGGATGCCGACACGCTGCACCGCTCGTCCGACCGCATCGTCGACGGCGTGCGCGAACTGTGCGAAAAGCTCGACGGCGTGCGCCTGCAGAAGCGGCCGTGATGGCGCACACTCGGTGCACCCTGATCCGGAGTGCGCCGATGAGGTGGTGGTCGCTGATCCGAGCCGTCGTGCTGGCCACGCTGCTGCCGCTCGGCGCCGCCGCTCAGGCGGCCGGGGTGGACTGGCTGCGCGCCGCCAGCGACGCCGAGATCGATGCCGCCTTCGCCCGTGCCCGCGGCGAATCCAAGCCGTTGCTGCTGTACTGGGGCGCCAGGTGGTGCCCGCCGTGCAATCAGCTGCAGGCCACGGTGTTCAACCGGCAGGACTTCATCGAACGCAGCCGCGGCGTGGTGCCGGTCTATGTCGACGGCGACACGCCGGGCGCCCAGAAGCTCGGGGCGCGCTTCGCGGTGCGGGGCTACCCGACGATGGTGCTGTTCGATCCCCAGGGCCGCGAGCTGACCCGCCTGCCCGGCGAGGTGGATCCGGCGCAGGTGGGCGAGCTGCTGACGCTCGGCCTGGCGGCGCGCCGGCCGGTGGCCGAGCTGGTGGCGCAGGCCCGCGCGGCGGGGTCCGGCGGCGCCGGCCTGAGCCCGAGCGACTGGCGCCTGCTCGCCTTCTACCCCTGGAATACGGCCGCCGAGCCGCCCGCCGGCGGCCTGGCCGCCACCTTGCGCCAGCTGGCGGCCGCCTGTCCGGCCGACCAGCCCGACCTGGCGCTGCGCCTCGCGCTGCGCGCGCTGGTGGAGCAGGACCGCGAGGCGCGCAAGGCGCCGGGCGGCACCCCGCTGCCGGCCGCCGATCCTGCGCCGACCCGCGCGGCGCTGCTCGCGCTGCTCGCCGACCCGGCGCGCAGTCGCAGCTTTGCCGACCTGCTGGCCTACCGCGCGCCGCGCCTCGTGCGCACGCTCGCGGTGCCCGGCAGTCCGGAGCGCGCCACGCTGCAGCGCGCCTTCGACGAGGCGCTGCGGCGGCTGCAGGACGACCCCACGCTCGCGCGCGCCGACCGCCTCGGCGCGCTGTGGGGCCGGGTGCGGCTGGTCGACGTGGACGCGCCCGACGACACGCCCCTCGCGCCGCCGCCGGCACTGCGCAACGAGCTGCGCACCCTGGCCGCCCGCTTCGACCGCGAGATCGGCGACGGCTACGAGCGCCAGGCGGTGATCACCACCGCCGCCTGGGTGCTGGCCGAGGCCGGCCTGGCGGACGAGTCCGACGCGCTGCTGAAGGCCAACCTCGCGCGCAGCCACTCGCCCTACTACCTGATGACCGACCTGGCCGAGAACGCGAAGAAGCGCGGCGACCGGGCCGCCGCGCTCGACTGGTCGGCGCGTGCCTACGACAGCAGCGTCGGTCCGGCCACGCGTCTGCAGTGGGGTGGCATGCACCTGGATCTGCTGGTCGAGCTGGCGCCGCAGGACGGCGCGCGCATCGAGTCGCTGGCGCGGCGCCTGTTCGACGAGGCGGCCCGCATGCCCGATGCCTTCGAGGGCCGCAGCGGCCGCTCGCTGCAGCGCGCCGGCGCCACGCTGCGCCGCTGGGCGCAGGCCGGCCGGCACGATGCGGTGATGGGCCGCCTGCAGCAGCGGCTCGACGCGGTCTGCCGCGGCCTGCGCCCCGGCAGCCCGCCGCGCAGCGCCTGCGAGGGCGTGCTACGCGCGCCGGCCAAGGCGGAGGCGGCGCCTAGCGCGTGAGCGTCAGCTCGTAGCGGGTGCGTTTTTCGAGGTCGTCGAAGCGCAGCGCCCGGTCGATCCATTCGTAGGGTGCGACGAAGCCGTCGATCTGCATCGCGCCGTGCATCAGCACCACGTCGAGCTGGCTGCTGTGCAGCTCGAGGTGGTAGACGATGTCGGCCACCCGCACGCGCAACCGGCTCTGGCGCAGCACGTCGACCTGCACCGGCCCGCAGTCTGGCGCGGCCTCGGCCACCGTGACGCAGAAGCGCCCGTCGTGCCGGCCGCGCGGCGGCTCGGCCGCCGTGGCCGCGGTGGCCGCGAGGCCGGCGGCCAGCAGCAGCGCGGCGGGCCGGCGCATGGTCAGGCGGCCTTCAGAAGGCCTTCGGCCCGCAGCGCGTCCTGCACCGCCGGCCGGGCGGCGACCCGCGCCATGAACGCGGCCAGGCGGTCGAGCCCGGCCAGCTCGACCTTGCAGAACGGCGCCCAGCGCGTGCAGGTGAACAGGTAGGCGTCGGCCACCGAGAAGTCCTCGCCGGTCAGGTAGGGCTTGTCGCCCAGCTGGCCCTCGATCCACTCGTAGCGGCCGCGCAGCTTCTGGCGGAACAGCGCCTTGCCCTCTTCCGGCATGGCCGGGCCGAACAGCGAGGCGTAGGGCTTGTGGACCTCGCTGGTGATGAAGTTCAGCCACTCCTGCAGCCGGTAGCGCGCCATCGTGCCGGCCGGCGGCGCGAGCTTCTTCTCCGGCACGCGGTCGGCCAGGTACTGGTTGATCACCGGCCCTTCGGTCAGGCGCTGGCCGTCGTCGAGCTCGAGCAGCGGCACGTAGCCCTTGGGGTTGATCGTGTAGTAGTCGGTGCCGTCGGCCAGCTGGTGGGTCTTGGTGCTGGCCAGCACCGGCTCGAAGGGTAGGCCGGCCTCGCGCAGCACGATGTGCACGGCCAGCGAGCAGGTGCCGGGGCTGTAATAAAGCTTCATGGTGGCGTGGGTCGTGACAGGGACCCGCGCATTACACCGCGAAGCGGCAGCGCATGTGCTCAGCGCACGAAGCGGCCCTCGCGCGTCACCTGCACCAGCTCGACGTAGCGCGAGCCGGTGTTCGTGCCGTTGCCGAAGTCGACCTCCATGCCGGCCAGGCGCATCTTCAGGCTGCGCAGCGTCGCGTGCAGCTTGGGGCGGGTGAGCTCGCGGCCCGCACGGCGCAGGCCTTCGAGCAGCACCAGCGCGTTCAGGTAGCCCTCGAAGCTGTAGTAGCCCAGCGGCACGTTCGCCTTCTCGACCAGGCGGCGGTAGTCGCGCACCACCGGGTCGACCTCGCCCCAGGGATAGGGCACCACCTGCGAGATCGCCAGGCCGCGTGCCCGCTCGCCGGCCACCTTGGCGGTGACCTCGCCCGCGACGATCGACATGCCGTAGAACATCGGCTGGCGCCCGAGCGCCCAGGTGGCCTTCATCAGCTCGCCGGGCAGCGCACCGCCGAGGTACATGATCACGGCCTGCGGTTCGCCCTCCGACAGGGCCTTGGCCGCGTCGGCGACGTTGCTGCCGTCACCCTTGACCGCCGCCACCGCCTGCGGCTTGAGCTGATGCTGCTGCAGGGCCGCCTCGAGCAGCGCGCGCGCCTCCTGGCCGCCGGGGTTGTCGAGCACGGCGGCGGCGATGCGGGTGACGCCGATGGTCGTCAGGTGCTGGACCAGCACCTGCGCCTCGCGGCCGGAGGTGGCGCGCAGGAAGTAGGCCGAGCCCTTGACCTTCTCGCGCGCCGAGTCGGCGACCGCGTAGCCGCCGAAGGCGGGGGCCCCGGACTGCTGCAGCACCTTGGCCGTGGCCGCGGTGGTGGCCGAACCGACGCAGCCGAAGAAGCCGAACACCTTCTGTTCGCCGAGCAGCTTCTCGACGTTGGCCACCGCACGATCGGGCTTGAGTTCGTCGTCGAGCGAGATGATGCGCGGCGTGCGGCCGTGCACGCCACCCGCGGCACGCGCCTCGGCGAAGGCCAGTTCGGCACCGGCCAGCATGATCTTGATCTGCCCGCCGAGCGGGCCGCTGAGGATGCCTGTGTGGCCGAACAGGATCTCCGCATCCCCGACACCCGGCTCCGCGGCACGGCTGGTGGAGAAGACCGCGGCGCCGAGCCCGGCCGCAAGGACTTGCCTGCGTTGCATGGACAACTGCTTCCTTCACTCGCTGAATCAACGGGGGGCAGTATTCAGAGGCCGACAAGGACCGAACCAAGGGTTTTCCCGCCTCCGCGCGCAACCTGTCGCAGGCTTCACGGCGGTGTGTACAAACGCCTTCATCGCTGTGTGCAAGACCGCACGCTGGGGCTGCCGGCGGTGCGACCCTACATTCGTCCCATGAACACCTCCACCCCCACCCTCGCCCGCGCGCGCAGCGTCGAACGCCTGGTGCGCGGCCAGCCCACCTCCGACGGCGACGGCGTGCGCCTGACGCGGGTGCTGACGCAGCCGCTGCAGCAGCGGCTCGACCCGTTCCTGATGCTCGATGCCTTCGGCAGCGACGCGGCCGCCGACTACATCGGCGGCTTCCCGGACCACCCGCACCGCGGCTTCGAGACCGTGACGATCATGAAGGCCGGCCGCATGCGCCACCGCGACAGCGTCGGCAACGAGGGCCTGCTCGAGCCCGGCAGCGTGCAATGGATGACCGCCGGGCGCGGCATCATCCACAGCGAGATGCCCGAGCAGCAGGAGGGCCGCATGGCGGGCTTCCAGCTGTGGGTCAACCTCGCCGCCGCCGACAAGATGCAGCCGCCCGCCTACCGCGACGTGCCGCCGCCGGACGTGCCGCGCTTCGAGACGCCCGCGGGCGTGGCGGTGCGCGTGATCGCCGGGCGCACGCACGGCGTGACTGGCGCGGTGACGCGGCCGACCACCGAGCCGCTGGTGCTGGACATCAGCGTGCCGCCGGGCGCGGCCTTCGAGCTGCCGCTGCCGGCCGCGCACAACGCCTTCGCCTACGTGTACGGCGGCGTGCCGCTGGCGATCGGCGGGCGCGAGGTGCCCAGCGAGCACATGGCCATCCTCGCCAACGACGCGCAGGCCGACGGCGTGCGCTTCGAGCTGGCGGCCGGCGCGGCGGGGCCGGCGCAGGTGCTGTTCGTGGCCGGCGCACCGCTGCGGCAGCCGATCGCCCAGTACGGCCCGTTCGTGATGAACACCGTGCAGGAGATCCACCAGGCGGTGGCGGACTACCAGCGCGGCGTGCTCGCGACCTGACGGTGCCCCCACGCTCACTGCGTTCGCTGCCCCCCGAGGGGGCGCAGGCCTTCCTTGGGGCGGCCCGGCGGAAGGCCTGAAGGCTTTCGTGCGCCTGGGCTAACCTCGGGGCTTTCGAGCCCCGAGGGACCCATGCCCCGCAGCATCCTGGAGGAAAGCCGGCTGCACCCGGCGATCCGCGACAAGGTCGCGAACCTGCATGCCGATGTCGTGCACAACGTGCAGGCGGCCGCGGCCTCGAACCGCATCCTGGTCGTCGGCATGGCCGGCAACCCGCATTGCCGGCGCGCCCGGCAGGCGCTGCAGGCCGCCGGCCACGCCTTCCAGTACCTCGAGTACGGCAGCTACCTGAGCCAGTGGCGGCGCCGCAATGCGCTGAAGATGTGGACCGGCTGGCCGACCTTCCCGATGGTGTTCGCGCGCG
This sequence comes from Piscinibacter defluvii, assembly GCF_004011805.1. Lineage (GTDB taxonomy): Bacteria > Pseudomonadota > Gammaproteobacteria > Burkholderiales > Burkholderiaceae_C > Piscinibacter > Piscinibacter defluvii. The sequence goes on along the minus strand of NZ_RCHJ01000004.1, from coordinate 576,289 downwards.
GCGTGCTGATCGGCGGGGCGAGCGACCTGCAGCGCCTGATCGACAGCGGCGAGTTCAACCGCTTCCTGCAGGAGCCATGAGGCGCCGGGCCGCCGCGTGGCTGATCGGGCTGGCCGCGCTGTCGGCGCAGCAGGCGCACGCGGGGCCGGCCGCGCCCTGCCGCCTGCCCGGCCTGGCGCACGAGGCGCTGTGCGGCAGCCTGCCGCGCGCGCTCGACCCGGCCCGGCCGGACGGCCCGCGCATCGAGGTGCATTACGCCGTCGTGCCGGCGCTGGCGCGGCGCAAGCTCGGCGACCCCGTGTTCCTGCTGGCCGGTGGCCCGGGCCAGAGCGCGATCGGCGTCGCACCGGCACTGATGGGGCTGTTCGCGCGGCTGAACCAGCGGCGCGACATCGTGTTCGTCGACCAGCGCGGCACCGGGCACTCGGCGCCGCTGGCCTGCGACGACGCCGACGACATGCCGCTGTCCGAGCAGGCCGACGTCGAGGCCACGTTGCGCCGGCTCGCCGGCTGCCGCACCCGGCTGCAGGCCCTGCCCCACGGGCGCGACGGTGGCCTGGCGTTCTTCACCACCGTGCTCGCCAGCCAGGACCTGGACGCGGTGCGCCGCGCGCTCGGCGCCGAGCGCATCAACCTGGTGGGCATCTCCTACGGCACGCGTGTCGCGCTCGACTACCAGCGCCAGTTCCCGCAGGCGGTGCGGCGCAGCGTGCTGGATGGCGTGGCGCCACCGGACATGGGCCTGCCGGCCAGCGCCTCGGCCGACGCCCAGGCCGCGCTCGACGCGCTGCTGGACGCCTGTGCGGCCGAGCTGCCCTGCCGCACCGCCTGGCCCGACCTGCGCGGCGACTGGCAGCGCCTTCTGGCGGCATTGCCGCGCGAACTGAGCCTGGCCGACCCGCGCAGCGGCCGGCCGGGACGCGTGACGCTCACCCGCGAGGCGCTGCTCGGCGCGGTGCGTGGGCCGCTGTACGCGCCGGCGCTCGCGGCCGGGCTGCCGGCGGCGATCGGTGCGGCGGCGGGCGGGCGCTTCGAGCCGCTGGCGGCCCTGGCCGGGGTGCTGGCACCGCGCGGCGCCACGCAGGTCTATGGCGGCATGCATTTCTCGGTGGTGTGCGCGGAGGACCTGCCGCCGCGCGCCGCGGGCGCCGAACCGCCGGCACGCGACTTCGGCCGCGGCCTGCTGCCGCTGTACGAACGCGCCTGCGCCGACTGGCCGCGCGCTGCCGTGCCCGAGGCCTTCTACCGCCTGCCGACGGCCGCGAGCCCGGTGCTGATGCTCTCCGGCGGGCTCGACCCGGCCACGCCGCCGCGCCACGCACGGCGCGTGGCCGCGGCGCTCGGGCCGCAGGCGCGATCACTGGTGGTGGGCCATGCCGGCCACGGCGTGCTGGGCATCGGCTGCGCGCCGGACCTGCTGACCCGCTTCATCGACAGCACCGAGGACGCGGCCGCGCTGGCGCTCGATGCGGCCTGCCTGGCCGCGATCCCCCGGCCGCCGGCCTTCGTGCCGGAGGGGCTGCGGTGATCCGCATCGAGGGCCTGGCCAAGTGCTTTCCCGCGCCGCGGCGCGGCGGCGCGCCGGTGCAGGCGGTGCGGCAGCTCGACCTGCTGGCGCACGATGGCCGCATCTGCGGGCTGCTCGGTCCGAACGGCGCCGGCAAGACCACGACCTTGCGCATGCTGGCCGGCCTGATCGAGCCGGACGCCGGCCGGCTCGAGGTGGACGGCATCGACGTGCGCACCCGCCCGCGCGCGGCGCTGGCCCGGCTCGGCCTGCTGGCGGATGCACGCGGCCTGTACCCGCGCCTGAGCGCGCGCGAGAACATCGCCTACCACGCCGCCCTGCACGGCCTGCCGCGCGACGCGGTGCAGGCGCGCATCGAGCAACTGGCCGAGGCGCTGGACATGAAGCCGCTGCTGGAGCGCCGCACCGAGGGCTTCAGCCAGGGCGAGCGGGTCAAGACCGCGCTGGCGCGCGCGCTGGTGCACGACCCGCCGAACATCGTGCTCGACGAGCCGACCAACGGCCTGGACGTGCCCGCCACGCGCGCGCTGCGCGAGGTGCTGCGCCACCTCGCCTCGCCGGCCGGCGGCGCCAAGTGCATCGTGTTCTCGACCCATGTGATGCAGGAGGTCGAGCGCCTGTGCGACCACGTCGTGGTGGTGGCGCAGGGCCGCAGCGTGGCCGAGGGCAGCGTGCCGTCGCTGCTCGAGCGTACCGGGCGCACGCTGTTCGAGGACGCGTTCGTCGACCTGGCGTTCGGCGCGGCGCGGGAGGAGAGATGAGGCCGGCCGAGCGCCGGGCCGCTCCCAGGCGGGCCGGCATCCCCTCGGGGGATCGGCCGACGTATCCGTCGGACGAGGGGCTGTCATGAGCCTTGTCGTGCTGCGCACCGTCGCGGTGAAGGAGGTGATCGACGCGCTGCGCGACCGCCGTACGCTGCTCGTGGTGCTGCTGTCCAGCGTGCTGATGGGGCCGCTGGTGCTGGTGGCGCTGTCGGCGCTGGTGGGCAGCCTGGAGCAGCGTGCCGAGCGGCGCGAACTGGTGGCCGCCGGCCTGGCGCAGGGGCCGACGCTGGTGAACTACCTGCAGCGCCAGGGCTTCAGCGTGCGCGAGGCGCCGGCCGACTACGAGGCGCAGCTGCGCCGCGCCGCGCTGGGCGACCCGGTGCTGGTGATCCCGGCCGGCTTCGAGCAGGCCTTGCGGCGCGGCGAGGCGCCGGCACTCACGATCGTCAGCGACAGTGCCAACAAGCGCAGCGAGGCCGGCAGCGCCCGGCTGCAGCGCCTGCTGGCCGGCTTTGCGCGCGAGCACGCCACGCTGAGCCTGGCGCTGCGCGGCGTGGCCCCCGCGTTGACGGAGCCGGTGCGCATCCACGAGCGCGACCTGGCCGACCCGCGCGCCCGCGGCACGCAGATCACCGGCATGCTGCCCTTCTTCGTGCTGATGGCGGTGCTGTATGGCGCGCTGCACGCGGCGCTGGACAGCACCGCCGGCGAGCGCGAGCGCGGCTCGCTCGAGCCGCTGCTGGCCAGCCCCGCGCCGCCGCTGGCCATCGTGCTGGGCAAGTGGCTGGCGGTGGTGGCGGTGGCGCTGGCGATCGCGCTGCTGTCGTGCTTCAGCTTCGTGCCGGCGCAGTGGCTGCTGCGCAGCGACACGCTGGCCGCGCTGTTCCAGTTCGGCGTGCGCGAGGCGCTCGCCTTCGTCGCCGTGCTGGCGCCCTTCGCCGCGGCGATCTCGGCGCTGCTGATGGCGGTGGCGATCCGCTGCCGCAGCGTCAAGGAGGCGCAGGCCAGCGCCGGGCTGGTGGTGCTGGTGGCCTCGCTGCTGCCGCTGGCCGGGGTGTTCAACCTCGGCGAACAGGCCGCCTGGCAGCTGTGGGTGCCGGCGCTGGCGCAGAACACGCTGATGACGCGCGTGCTGCGCGGCGAGGCCTTCGACACGGCGCAGTGGTTGATACCACCGGCCGTATGTGCCGTGCTGGCCGCGCTGGCGCTCGCCTACGTCGCCGCCCGGCTGCGCCAGGCGGCGGTGCGCTGAATCACTTGGCGTTCTTGAGGCCGCAGGTGTTGATGCCCAGCAGCGTGTAGGCCGGGCACCAGCCCATCAGGCCGGTGGCGATCGGCACCAGGCCGATCCAGCCCCACACACCCACGGTGCCGGTGGCGGCGAGCGCGACGAGTGCTGCGCCGGCGATGATGCGGACGGCGCGGTCGACGGTTCCTTCGTTGGTCTTCATGGCTTGGCTCCTGACTTGGCTGCTGGGTTCCGGCCGGTGTGGCCGTGTGTGCGCAGTCTCGCGGCAGGCCGCCGCCCGGTCTGTGACCGCGGTCACACGCCGGCGGTATCGCCGGCCGCCAGGCGGCGCAGCGCGGCCGCGTCGCGCAGCTCGATGCGCTCGCGCCCGAGCACCAGCCAGCCGGCGCGTTCGAAGCGGCGCAACAGCCGGGTGACGATCTCGCGCACGGTGCCGAGTTCGTCGGCCAGCGCCTGGTGGGTGGTCTGCAGCACCTCGCCGTGGCCGAGCAGCGCGGCGGCCAGGCGCTGGTCGAGGCGCTGGAAGGCCACCGCCTCGGCCAGCGCCATCAGGTCGGCGAGCCGGTCGGCGAACACGCCGAACACGAAGCGGCGGAACGGCTCGTGGGCGCACCAGGCGTCGAACAGCGGCGGCGGCAGCACCACCAGGCGCGTCGGCCCGACCGTGTCGCCGTGCGCGGACAGTCCCTGGTGGCCGAACAGGCAGGAGGTGGACACCACGCACAGCTCGCCCGGCGCGACGCGGTACAGCTCGAGCGAGCGCCCCTGCGACGAACCGCGCGCCACCCGCACCTCGCCACGCAGCACGAGCGGAAAGCCGCGGCAGGGCTCCTGCTCGCGGAACAGTGGCGTGCCCGGCGGGGCCTCGACCCAGGCGGCCTGCTCGCGCAGCGCGCGGTCGCGCTCGGCAGCCGGCAGGTCGTCGAGCACCGGGTAGAGCCGGGTCAGCGCCTGCACGTCGGCGTCGCTCGGAACGGTGCTCATGCCGCGGGCCGGGTCAGGGTTTCGAGGCGTGCCAGCCAGGCCAGCGCATGGGGGCGCGCGTCGCCGCACATCGCGGCAGAGGGCTGCAGCGAGCCGCACACGGCTGGGCGCTGCGGGTCGCCGAACAGGCGGCAGCGGTCCTGCGCGTCGAGCTGCACGCAGCGCACCCCGGCCGGCTTGCCGTCCGGCATGCCGGGGATCGGACTGCTGATCGACGGGGCGATGCAGCAGGCGGCGCAGGCGGGGCGGCAGTCCATGGTGGCGCGACGATAGCCGATGCCGGCCATGGCCACCCTGCGGCTGACGCGCGGAAGGCGGCTCTCTACAATGTCGGACTGCTCAAAAAATAGGCAACCCGATGTTGTTCCCGAAAGAGTTCGACGTGATCGTCGTCGGCGGCGGTCATGCCGGCACCGAGGCGGCGCTGGCGGCCGCGCGCATGGGCGCGGCCACGCTGCTGCTGACGCACAACATCGAGACCCTCGGCCAGATGAGCTGCAACCCGTCGATCGGCGGCATCGGCAAGGGCCACCTCGTGAAGGAGGTCGACGCGCTGGGCGGTGCGATGGCGCTGGCCACCGACGAGGCCGGCATCCAGTTCCGCATCCTGAACGGCTCCAAGGGGCCGGCGGTGCGTGCCACGCGGGCCCAGGCCGACCGGGTGCTCTACAAGGCGGCGATCCGGCGCCGGATCGAGAACCAGCCGAACCTGTGGCTGTTCCAGGGCGCCTGCGACGACCTGATCCTCGAGGGCGACCGCATTGCCGGCGCGGTGACGCAAGTTGGTGTTCGCTTCAAGGCGCGGGCGGTGGTGCTGACGGCCGGTACCTTCCTGGACGGACGCATCCACGTCGGGCTGCAGAACCACGCCGGCGGCCGCGCTGGCGACCCGCCATCGGTGGCGCTGTCGGCCCGGCTGAAGGAGTTGAAGCTGCCGCAGGGCCGGCTGAAGACCGGCACGCCGCCGCGCATCGACGGCCGCAGCATCGACTTCTCCAGGCTCGCCGAGCAACCCGGCGACGGCATGCCGGGCTCGAACGCGCCGATGCCGGTGTTCAGCTTCATGGGCGACGTCACCATGCACCCGGCGCAGCGGCCGTGCTGGATCACCCACACCAATGCGCGCACGCACGAGATCATCCGCTCCGGCTTCGACCGCAGCCCGATGTTCACCGGGATCATCGGCGGTGTCGGGCCGCGCTACTGCCCGAGCATCGAGGACAAGGTGAACCGGTTCGCCGACAAGGACGCGCACCAGATCTTCCTCGAGCCCGAGGGGCTGACGACGCACGAGTTCTACCCGAACGGCATTTCGACCTCTTTGCCCTTCGACATCCAGATCGCTGCGGTGCGCTCGATGGTCGGGTTGGAGCAGGCGCACATCCTGCGGCCGGGCTACGCGATCGAGTACGACTACTTCGACCCGCGCGCGCTGAAGCCGAGCTTCGAGACGCGCGCGATCGGTGGGCTGTTCTTCGCCGGGCAGATCAACGGCACCACGGGTTACGAGGAGGCGGCGGCTCAGGGGCTGTTCGCCGGCATCAACGCGGCGCTGCAGGTGCGCGGCGAGCCGGCCTGGCTGCCGCGCCGCGACCAGGCCTACCTCGGCGTGCTGGTCGACGACCTGATCACCAAGGGCGTGACCGAGCCCTACCGCATGTTCACCAGCCGGGCCGAGTTCCGGCTCCAGCTGCGCGAGGACAACGCCGACCTGCGCCTGACCGAGGCCGGGCGCCGCATGGGGCTCGTGGATGACGCGCGGTGGGCGCAGTTCTGCCGCAAGCGCGACGCGATCGAATGGGAGGCACAGCGGCTGCGCTCGACCTGGGTCAACCCAACCCTGCTGCCGGAGGCCGATGCCGCACGCCTGCTCGGCAAGGCGATCGAGCACGAGTACCGGCTGGCCGACCTCCTGCGCCGCCCGGACGTCGACTTCGATGCCGTGGCCCAGGCCGATGCCATCGCCCATCCGGGATCGGCTGTTTCACGTGAAACCCTGCGCGCCGAGCTGGGCGAACGCCTCGCCGACGCGGTGATCGAGCAGGTGCAGATCGGCATCAAGTACGCCGGCTACATCGACAAGCAGAACGACGAGGTGCAGCGCGCTGCGGCCTACGAGGGTCTGCGCCTGCCGGACGACCTGGATTACGGCCAGGTGACCGCGCTGTCGTTCGAAGTGCGGCAGAAGCTGAGCCGGCACCGGCCGGAGACGCTGGGCCAGGCCTCGCGAATCTCGGGCATCACGCCCGCGGCGATCTCGCTGCTGCTGGTGCATCTGCGCAAGGGGCGCTTCAAGGGCTTCGCCGCGAACGAGCTGCCATCCGGCGATGTCGCAGCCTGACCCGGCCGCGCGCGCCGCGCTCGAGGCCATCGTGGCCGCGCTCGGGCTGGCGGCCGGGCCGGAGCAGATCGACCGTCTGCAAGACTACCTCGCTCTGCTCCGGCGCTGGAACGCCACCTACAACCTGACCGCCGTGCGCGACCCGGCCCAGATGCTGAGCCAGCACCTGGCAGACTGCCTGGCCGTGGTCGGCCCCTTGCGCCGCCAGCTCGGCGAGACCGCCGGCCGGCGGGTGATCGACGTGGGCAGCGGCGGTGGACTGCCGGGGGTCGTGCTGGCGGTGATGCTGCCGGACCTGCAGGTCACCTGCGTCGACACCGTCGGCAAGAAGGTGGCGTTCGTTCGCCAGGTGGCGGCCGAGCTGCGGCTGCCGAACCTGCACGCCGAACACGCCCGGGTCGAATCGCTGCGGGTTCCGCCGGTGGACCTGGTCGTGTCACGCGCCTTCGCCAGCCTGTCCGATTTTGTTCATCTGACCGAGCACTTGCTGGCGCCCGGAGGTGTCTGGATGGCGATGAAGGGCAAGCGCCCGGACGACGAGATGGCCGGGCTGCCCGCCGGCGTCGCGGTGTTTCACGTGGAACCCTTGCAGGTTCCCGGCCTGGATGCGGAGCGCTGCCTGGTCTGGCTCCGGCCCACGCCGGGCGCGCTGGTACATTCCTGACTGATCCCGACCCGATCACCGGGGCATTCGCCACGGGCCCGGGCGCCCCCGAGAACCCCTGCCCATGGCTCGAATCTTCTGCATCGCCAATCAGAAAGGCGGCGTCGGCAAGACGACGACGACGGTGAATCTCGCCGCCGGCCTGGCCCGGATCGGCCAGCGGGTGCTGGTGGTCGACCTGGATCCGCAGGGCAACGCCACGATGGGCTCGGGCGTGGACAAGCGGGCGCTGGCGCTGTCCGTCTACGACGTGCTGCTCGAGTCGGCCTCGGTGGCCGAGGCGCGGCAGCGCAACGAGAAGACCGGCTACGACGTGCTCGGCGCCAACCGCGAGCTGGCCGGCGCCGAGGTGGAGCTGGTCGAACTCGAGCGGCGCGACAAGCGCATGAAAGGCGCCCTGGCGGCCGTCGACACCGAGTACGACTTCGTGCTGATCGACTGCCCGCCGTCGCTCAGCCTGCTCACCCTCAACGGCCTGTGCGCGGCGCATGGCGTGGTGGTGCCGATGCAGTGCGAGTACTTCGCGCTCGAGGGCCTGTCGGACCTGGTCAACACCATCAAGCAGGTGCATGCCAACCTGAACCCGGACCTGCAGATCATCGGCCTGCTGCGCGTGATGTTCGACCCGCGCATCACGCTGCAGCAGCAGGTCAGCGAGCAGCTCAAGTCGCACTTCGGCGACAAGGTGTTCGACACGGTGATCCCGCGCAACGTCCGCCTTGCCGAGGCGCCGAGCTACGGCCTGCCTGGGGTGGTGTTCGATCCGGCGTCGCGCGGGGCTCAGGCCTTCGTCGAGTTCGCGTCCGAGATGGTGCGGCGCATCGACGCGATGCGCTGATCCCGATGAAGATGAACCCGGTGACGACCCGCAGCTTCGACACGGGGCTGCTCGCGCGGGTCGAGGACGCTGGCCTGAACGCCAGCGCCCCGCCCCAGCAGCGCTGGGTCGACGGCTGGCTGCTCCGCTTCTCGCCCGGCAAGGCCAAGCGGGCCCGCTGCATCAACCCGGTGGCCACCGGGCGCCGGCCGGTGCCGGACAAGCTTGCCGCCTGCCAGGCGGTGTTCGACGCCGCCGGCCTGCCGCTGATCGTGCGCATCACGCCGTTCGCGCAGCCGGCCGGGCTGGACACGCAGCTGGAATCGCTCGGGCTGTGCCGCTTCGACGACACCCGGGTGATGGTGCTGGAAGCGCTGGACGACATCGTTCCGCCGAGCCTGCCGGACACCATGGAACTGCAGCAGGTCGGGCTCGAAGCCTTCTGTCAGCGGATCGGGGCGTTGCGCGGCTCGCCGCTGGCGCAGCGCCAGGCGCATGCCCAGCGGCTGGCCCAGTCGCCGGTGCCGTTCAGCGCGTTCGAGCTGAAGGTCGACGGCGAGGTGCTGGCCTGTGGCCAGTTCGCACTCGAGGACGACCTGGTCGGCGTGTACGACGTGTTCACGGCGGAGCCGGCGCGCGGCCGCGGGCTGGCCTCGATGCTGTGTGCCGGGCTGCTCGCGCGGGCGCGCGAACTCGGTGCACGGCATGCCTACTTGCAGGTCGACCGCGACAATCGGCCCGCCCGCACCGTCTACCACCGCCTCGGTTTCGCCGACGGCTACGCCTACCACTACCGCACGCGCGATCCGGACGCGGCCTGAGCGGCCGGGCCGGGTGTCAGAGCCCGAGGCCCTCGTCCACGCCCAGGTGCACGTTCATGCACTGCACCGCGGCACCGCTGGCGCCCTTGCCGAGATTGTCCAGGCGCGCCATCAGCATCACCTGGCCCTCGCCCGCGAAGACGAACACGTCGACGCGGTTGGTGTCGTTGCAGGCCTGCACGTCGAAGAAGCCGTCCTCCAGCGTGGCCGGGTCCGACAGCGGCATCACGCGCACGAAACGCTCGCCCGCGTAGCGCTGCGCGTAGGCCTGGTGCAGCTTCTCGGCCGTGGTGCCCGCCGGCAGCTGTGAAAGATGCAAGGGCACACTCACCGCCAAACCCTTGTAGAAGCTGGCAACGATCGGCAGGAAGATCGGCTTCACCCGGAGCCCGCCATGGGCCTGCATCTCCGGCAGGTGCTTGTGCGCGAGCTTCAGCGCGTAGGGGCGCGGCGACTCCAGCCGGGCGTCGCCGCCGGCCTGGTACTGCTCGATCATCTTCTTGCCACCGCCGGAGTAGCCGGTCAGCGAGGTGGCCGCCAGCGGCAGGTCGGTCGGCAGCAGCCCGGCGTCGACCAGTGGCCGCACCAGCAGGATGAAGGCGGTGGCATGGCAGCCAGGGTTGGCGATGCGCTTGCCGGCGCGCAGTGCGGCGCGCTGGCCCGGCGCGAGTTCGGGCAGGCCGAACACCCAGCCGGGCGCCGTGCGGTGCGCGGTGCTCGCGTCGATCAGGCAGGTGGCCGGGTTCGTCACCAGCGCGGCCGCTTCCTTCGCAGCCGCGTCGGGCAGGCAGAGGAAGGCCACGTCGGCGGCGTTGAGCAGGCGGGCGCGTTCGGCCGGGTCCTTGCGGCGCTCGGGGTCGATGCGCAGCACCTCGATGTCGCTGCGCTGGGCGAGGTACTCGTGGATGCGCAGGCCGGTGGTGCCCTCCTGGCCGTCGACGAAAACGCGGGTGCTCATGGCGGTGTCCGGTCGGTGAGGGCGCTAGGATAAGCCACGATGTCCCGCACCCTCCGGAGCAACCCTCGGATCCTGCTGCTGCCGGGCTGGCAGAACTCCGGCGCCGGCCACTGGCAGAGCCGCTGGGAGGCGCTGTACGGCGACCGGCGCGTCGAGCAGTCCGACTGGGACTGGCCGCGCCGCGGCGACTGGATGGCGCGGCTGGAGGAGGTGGTGCTGGAGGCCGAGGCGCCGGCCGTGCTGGTGGCCCACAGCCTGGGCTGCCACCTGGTGGCGGCCTGGGCGGCGCACTCGGCGAACGTGGCGCGGGTGCGTGCGGCGCTGCTCGTGGCGCCCCCCGACAGCGAGCGCGAGGACTTCCCGCCGCCGCTCGCCGGATGGCGAGCGATCGTGCGGCAGCGCCTGCCCTTCCCCGCCGTGGCGGTGACCAGCCGCGACGACCCGTACTGCGACCCGGCTCGCGCTGCCGGCATGGTGGCCGACTGGGGCGCGACACCGCACGACATCGGCGCCCGCGGCCATGTCAATGCCGAGTCGGGCCTGGGCGACTGGCCGGCCGGGCGCGCCCTGCTGCAGGCCTTGATCGACGCTCACGCCTGATCGCGCACAATCGCCGCCCATGGTGACGAAGAAACCCAAGGGCCTGGGGATGGGGCTCGAGGCACTGCTCGGGCCCAAGGTTTCCGACGCTCCGCCGGCGACGGCCGCCAGCGCGCCGTCGACGCTGCGCCTGGACCTGCTGCAGCCCGGCAAGTACCAGCCGCGCACCCGCATGGACGAGGGCTCGCTGTACGAGCTGGCCGAGAGCATCAAGGCGCAGGGCGTGATGCAGCCGATCCTGGTGCGGCCGTTGGCGGCCGGTCGCTACGAGATCATCGCCGGCGAGCGCCGCATGCGCGCCGCGCGGCTGGCCGGGCTCGACGAGGTGCCGGTGCTCGTCAAGGCGGTGCCCGACGAGGCCGCCGCGGCGATGGCGCTGATCGAGAACATCCAGCGCGAGGACCTCAATCCGCTCGAGGAGGCACAGGGCCTGAAGCGGCTGACCGACGAGTTCGGCCTGACGCACGAGCAGGCCGCGCAGGCGGTGGGCCGCTCGCGCAGTGCCGCCAGCAACCTGCTGCGCCTGCTGCAGCTGGCCGAGCCGGTGCAGCAGATGCTGATGGCCGGCGACCTCGACATGGGCCATGCCCGCGCGCTGCTGCCGCTGGAGGGCGCGCAGCAGATCCTCGCCGCCGGCGAAGTGGTGGCGCGCAAGCTCAGCGTGCGCGAGACCGAGCGCCTCGCCACCAAGATCGGCCATGCACGCCAGCAGCCGCTGCTGCGTGTGCCCAAGGACAAGCCGCGCGACCTGGCGCGGCTCGAGGAGGAACTCGCCGACGTGTTGACCGCGCCGGTGGAGATCCGCATCAAGAAGCGCACCAAGCGCGGCGAGCAGGGCGAGGTCGCGATCGGCTTCGGCTCGCTGGACGAACTCAACGGACTGCTGGACAAGCTCGGCATCGGCTCGCGCTGACACGCAGCCAGAGTGCGCCTGCCGCGAGCAGGTGTTTCGTGCCGCTTCGCACGAAGCCGGCTCGCCTGCGCGATGATCCGATCAACCGTTCGGACACGAGGCACGTTACTTGCTGACTGCCCTGCCGTGCAATCCGGGAACGAACTGAGGGGTGATGCCCCTTGTTCTCCGGGCGACGGCAGGAGCAAGATGCAGGAAGCTTGAGCAGACGAAACGCCGATCGATCTGGAAAGCTCTGATGAAGCCCAGGGGACTTCATCAGAACTTCCCCCCTCGCGGCAGCCGGCCACACACCGGGTGCCGCGGTCCTGAGTAGGAGATCGGCATGGATGTGATCAGCAGTTTCGCTGCGCGCTACGAGCGCACCCGCGAGGAAGAGCTCACGCTCGAGGAGTACCTCGCCGAGTGCAAGCGCAACCCGGTGGCGTACGCGACCGCGGCCGAGCGCATGCTCCAGGCGATCGGCGAGCCGCAGACGGTCGACACACGCAACGACCCGCGTCTGTCGCGCATCTTCGCGAACAAGATCATCAAGATCTACCCGGCCTTCGCGGAGTTCTACGGCATGGAGGACTCGATCGAGCAGGTCGTCTCCTACTTCCGGCATGCCGCGCAGGGGCTGGAGGAGAAGAAGCAGATCCTCTACCTGCTCGGCCCGGTGGGCGGTGGCAAGAGTTCGATCGCCGAGCGCCTGAAGCAGCTGATGGAACAGGTGCCCTTCTACGCGATCAAGGGCTCACCGGTGAACGAGTCTCCGCTCGGGCTGTTCGATCCGGCCGAGGATGGTCCCATCCTCGAGAAGGAATATGGCATTCCGCGTCGCTACCTGAACCGGATCATGTCACCTTGGGCCGTCAAACGTCTCGAGGAGTTCGGCGGAGACATCCGCAAGTTCAGGATCGTCAAGCGCTACCCGTCGGTGCTCAAGCAGGTCGCGGTGGCCAAGACCGAGCCGGGCGACGAGAACAACCAGGACATCTCCAGCCTCGTCGGCAAGGTCGACATCCGCAAGCTCGAGACCTACGCGCAGGACGACCCGGACGCCTACAGCTTCTCCGGCGGCCTGTGCCTGGCCAACCAGGGCCTGCTCGAGTTCGTCGAGATGTTCAAGGCGCCGATCAAGGTGCTGCACCCGCTGCTGACGGCGACGCAGGAAGGCAACTTCAAGGGCACCGAGGGCTTCGGCGCGATCCCGTTCGACGGCGTGGTGCTCGCGCACTCCAACGAGAGCGAGTGGAAGGCGTTCCGCAACAACAAGAACAACGAGGCCTTCCTCGACCGCATCTACATCGTCAAGGTGCCGTACTGCCTGCGCGTGACGGAAGAGATCAAGATCTACGAGAAGCTTATCAAGGGCTCCTCGCTGGCGCAGGCGATCTGCGCGCCGGGTACGCTTAAGATGATGGCCCAGTTCTCGGTGCTCACGCGCCTGAAGGAGCCGGAGAACTCGAGCATCTTCAGCAAGATGCTGGTGTACGACGGCGAGAACCTGAAGGACACCGACCCGCGCGCCAAGTCCATCCAGGAGTACCGCGACTATGCCGGCGTCGACGAGGGCATGAGCGGGATCTCGACGCGCTTCGCGTTCAAGATCATCTCCAAGGTGTTCAACTTCGACTCGACCGAGGTGGCCGCCAACCCGGTGCACCTGATGTACGTGCTCGAGCAGCAGATCGAGCGCGAGCAGTTCCCGGCCGAGACCGAGCAGAAGTACCTCGCCTTCATCAAGGAGCACCTGTCCACGCGCTATGCCGAGTTCATCGGCAAGGAAATCCAGACCGCCTACCTGGAGAGCTACAGCGAGTACGGGCAGAACATCTTCGACCGCTACGTCACCTACGCCGACTACTGGATCCAGGACCACGAGTACCGCGACACCGACACCGGCGAGGTGTTCGACCGTGCCAGCCTGAACTCCGAGCTGGAGAAGATCGAGAAGCCGGCCGGCATCGCCAACCCGAAGGACTTCCGCAACGAGATCGTCAACTTCGTGCTGCGCGCGCGGGCCAACAACGCGGGCAAGAACCCGCTGTGGACCAGCTACGAGAAGCTGCGCACGGTGATCGAGAAGAAGATGTTCTCCAACACCGAGGAGCTGCTGCCGGTCATCAGCTTCAACGCCAAGGCGAGCGCCGACGAGGCCAAGAAGCACGAGGACTTCGTGACCCGCATGGTGGCCAAGGGCTACACGCAGAAGCAGGTGCGCCTGCTGTGCGAGTGGTACCTGCGTGTGCGCAAGTCTTCATGACGCGGTAGTTGCGGCCCAGAGGTGTCATGACCATCCAATCGATCATCGACCGGCGGCTGGCGGGCAAGAACAAGTCCATCGGCAACCGCGAGCGGTTCCTGCGCCGGCACAAGGAGCAGATCCGCGAGGCGGTCAAGCGCGCGGTCGACGGGCGCGGCATCCGCGACATCGAGAAGGGCGAGGACATCCGCATCCCCAGGCGCGACATCTCCGAGCCCGTGTTCGGCCATGGCCAGGGCGGCAAGCGCGAGATGGTGCACCCGGGCAACCAGGACTACATGCGCGGCGACCGCATCGCCCGGCCCAAGGGCGGTGGCGGGGGCGGCGGCGGCTCGCAGGCCAGCGATTCCGGCGAGGGCGAGGACGATTTCGTCTTCCACCTCAGCAAGGAAGAGTTCATGCAGGTCTTCTTCGACGACCTGGCCCTGCCCAACCTCGCACGCACCACGCTGGCCGAGACGCCCGAGTTCAAGACGCACCGCGCCGGCTTCAGCAGCGACGGCACGCCGAACAACCTGCACGTGGTGCGCTCGATGCGTGGCGCGATCGGCCGGCGCATTGCGCTGGGCAGCGAATCGCGCCGCGAGCTGCGCCAGCTCGAGGAACGGCTCGAGGCGCTGAAGCGCCATCCGGAGCCGAATCCGTTCGCGCGCGAGATTCCCGCGCTCGAGCAGGAGATCGCCGAGCTGCGCGCGCGGCTCGAGCGCATTCCCTACCTCGACCCGATCGACCTGCGCTACCGCAGCCGCGTGCGCGTGCCGGTGCCCACCAGCAAGGCGGTGATGTTCTGCCTGATGGACGTCTCCGGCTCGATGGACGAGGCCCGCAAGGACCTGGCCAAGCGCTTCTTCATCCTGCTGTACCTGTTCCTGACTCGGCACTACGAGAAGATCGACATCGTCTTCATCCGCCACCACACGCAGGCGCAGGAGGTCGACGAGCACAACTTCTTCCACGCCACCGAGACCGGCGGCACGGTGGTCTCGAGCGCGCTGGTGCTGATGGACGAGATCGCCCGGGCGCGTTACCCCACCAGCGAGTGGAACATCTACGGCGCGCAGGCGAGCGACGGCGACAACTGGCACCACGACAGCGGCCGCTGCCGCGAGTTGCTGGCCGACCGCATCCTGCCCCTGTGCCGCTACTTCGCCTACGTGCAGGTGGCCGAGGAAGAGCAGAACCTGTGGGACGAATACGCGGCGCTGGCCGCGGAGAACAAGACCTTTGCGATCCGCAAGGTGACCGAGGCGAACCAGATCTATCCCGTGTTCCGCGACCTGTTCAAGAAAGAGGGAGCAGCGGCATGACGCGCAAGGCGACCTTCCTGCCCGACGGCACGGCCGACCTGTTCGAACCCGAGCTCTCCAAGCCGCTCAAGGGCCGGGTGCGGCGCGCGTCCGAGATCGTCACGCCGCCGCGTGCCAAGGAGCACCTGCCGGCGCCGAGCGACTGGTCGTTCGAACTGATCGAGCGCTACCACGCGGTGATCCGCGACACGGCCGAGCGCTACGGCCTGGACACCTACCCGAACCAGCTCGAGATCATCACCGCCGAGCAGATGATGGATGCCTACGCGTCGGTCGGCATGCCGGTCAACTACCGGCACTGGAGCTACGGCAAGGAGTTCATCGCCACCGAGAAGAACTACAAGCGCGGCCACATGGGCCTGGCCTACGAGATCGTCATCAACAGCAACCCCTGCATCAGCTACCTGATGGAGGAGAACACGATGGCGATGCAGGCGCTGGTGATCGCGCATGCCGCCTACGGCCACAACAGCTTCTTCAAGGGCAACTACCTGTTCCGCATGTGGACCGACGCGGCGTCGATCATCGACTACCTGGTCTACGCGAAGAACTACGTCGCCGCCTGCGAGGAGCGCCACGGGCTCGATGCCGTCGAGGAGCTGCTCGACAGCTGTCACGCGCTGATGAACCACGGCGTGGACCGCTACCGCCGCCCGAGCAAGCTCAGCCTCGCGCAGGAGCAGCTGCGCCAGAAGGACCGCGAGGCCTACGCGCAGCAGCAGATCAACGACCTGTGGCGCACGCTGCCGCGGCGGGCCGAGAAGGCGGCCGAGGAGAAGGAGTCGCGCCGCTTCCCGGAGGAGCCGCAGGAGAACCTGCTCTACTTCATCGAGAAGAACGCGCCCCTGCTCGAGCCCTGGCAGCGCGAGATCGTGCGCATCGTGCGCAAGGTGGCGCAGTACTTCTATCCGCAGCGCCAGACCCAGGTGATGAACGAAGGCTGGGCCACCTTCTGGCACCACAAGCTGCTGAACACGCTGTACGACGACGGCCACCTGAGCGACGGCATGATGATCGAGTGGCTGAAGTCGCACAGCAACGTCGTCTACCAGCCACCGGTGGGGCATCCGCACTACAGCGGCATCAACCCGTATGCGCTCGGCTTCGCGATGTACACCGACATCAAGCGCATCTGCGAGAAGCCGACCGACGAGGACCGGCACTGGTTCCCGGCGATCGCCGGCAGCGACTGGCTCGAGACGCTCGACCACGCGATGCGCAACTTCAAGGACGAGAGCTTCATCGGGCAGTACCTGTCGCCGCAGCTGATGCGCGAGTTCCGCCTGTTCTCGATCGTCGACGACGAGAAGGAGTCGGAGCTGGAGGTCTCGGCCATCCACGACGAGGCGGGCTACCGCGCGGTACGCGAGGCGCTGTCGCACCAGTACGACCTGGGCAGCCGCGAGCCGAACATCCAGGTGTGGAGCGTCAACCTGCGCGGCGACCGGTCACTCACGCTGCGTCACACGCAGCACAACAACCGGCCGCTTCACGACACCGCGCAGGAGGTGCTCAAGCACGTGGCGCGGCTGTGGGGCTTCGGCGTGCAGCTCGACAGCGTGGATTCGTCCGGCGCGGTGACCAAGCACTGGTCGGTGCCGGCGCCGGCGCACAACCGTTGACGGCCGGATCTACAGGCTGAAGATCTTTCCCGGGTTCATGATGTTCTTCGGGTCGAGCGCGCGCTTGACCTGACGCATCAGTTCGACCGTGCCTTCGCCGGCCTCCTGGGGCAGGAAGGCCATCTTGTGCAGGCCGATGCCGTGTTCGCCGGTGCAGGTGCCTTCGAACGCAATCGCCCGCTGCACCATCTGCAGGCTGAGCTGCTCGGCCAGCGCGCGCTGCGGCGCGTCGCCGTCCTTGACGAGGTAGGCGAGGTGGAAGTTGCCGTCACCGACATGGCCGACGATGTAGTACGGCAGGCGCGATTCGTCCGCCTCGCGCACCGAGGCCTCGATGATCTCGGCCAGGCGCGAGATCGGCACGCAGGTGTCGGTGGTCACGGTGCGGCAGCCCGGGTTCATCGCCATGCCGGCGAAATAGGCCTTGTGCCGCGCGGTCCACAGCCGCGTGCGCTCCTCGGGCGTGCTGGCCCATTCGAAGTTCTCGCCGCCGAGCTCGCTGGCGATGGCCTGCACGGTCTCGGCCTGCTCCTTGACGCTCGCGTCGCTGCCGTGGAACTCCATCAGCAGCATCGGCGCCTCGCGCAGGCCCAGCTTGCTGTGCGCGTTGACCGCACGCACGGCGTTCACGTCGAGCAGCTCGCAGCGGGCGATCGGCACGCCCATCTGGATGGTCTGGATCGTCGCACGCACCGCGTCGCCGATGTCGCGGAAGTGGCAGATCGCCGCGCTCACCGCCTCGGGCAGCGGGTAGAGCTTGAGCGTGACCTCGGTCATCACGCCGAGCGTGCCTTCGCTGCCGACGAACAGGCGCGTCATGTCGTAGCCGGCGGAGGACTTCTTCGCGCGCGTGCCGGTGCGCACCACCTCGCCGCGGGCCGTGACCACGGTAAGCCCGAGCACGTTCTCGCGCATCGTGCCGTAGCGCACCGCGTTCGTGCCGCTGGCCCGGGTGGCGGCCATGCCGCCGAGGGTGGCATTGGCACCGGGGTCGATCGGGAAGAACAGGCCCTGGTCGCGGATCTCGCGATTGAGCTGCTCGCGCGTGACGCCGGCCTCGACCGTGACGGTCAGGTCCTCGGGGTTCAGCCGCACGATGCGTGTCATGCGCGACAGGTCGACGCTGATGCCGCCCTCGATGGCCAGCAGGTGTCCCTCGAGCGAACTGCCGACGCCGTAGGGAATCACCGGCACCGCATGGTCGTTCGCGAGCCGTACCACCGCGGCCACCTCGTCGGTGCTCTCGCAGAACACGACCGCATCGGGGGGCGTGACCGGGAAAGGGCTCTCGTCGCGGCCATGCTGCTCGCGCACCGCAGCCGCCGTGGACAACCGCTCGCCGAAACGTGCCCGCAGGGCCTCCAGCATCGCGCCGGGCACCGCGCGGGCGTTGCTGCGCCAGGGCAGATCGGTCGGTGCGTTCATCACGGGCTCCGGCTGGTGGGTGCGGATCATTCTAGGCATTGGCTACCATCGGGCCCATGGGACAACGCCTCACGCAGATCGCCACCCGCACCGGCGACGACGGCACCACCGGGCTGGGCGACGGCACGCGCGTCGCGAAAGACCACCTGCGCGTGCAGGCCATGGGCGATGTCGACGAGCTGAACTCGAACCTGGGCGTGCTGCTGGCCGAGCCGCTGCCCGACGACGTGCGCGAGCTGCTGGTGGTGATCCAGCACGAGCTGTTCAACCTGGGCGGCGAACTGTCCATCCCCGGCTTCCAGCTGCTCAAGGACGAGGCCGTACTGCGGCTCGACGAGGCGCTGGCGCAGCACAACGCCACGCTGCCCAAGCTGCAGGAGTTCATCCTGCCGGCCGGCACGCGCAGCGCCGCGCTGGCGCATGTGTGCCGCACCGTTGCGCGGCGGGCCGAGCGCGCGGTGGTGGCGCTCAACCATGCCGAGCCGCTGCGCGATCCGCCGCGCCAGTACCTGAACCGGCTGTCTGACCTGCTGTTCGTGCTGGCGCGTGTGCTGAATCGCGCCAACCTCGACGGCCGCGGCGGCGACGACGTCTACTGGAAGAGCGAGAAGCTCGCGCGCGGCACTTGAGTGCGGGAGTGGCCGCGCGCGAGCCGGCCGTCAGGCCGCGGTGAAGCCGGCCGAGAACTCGGCCAGGTCGAGCGCGCCGTCCTTGTTCTGGTCGAGGGTGTCGAACATCGAGGCGATCTTCGGCAACTTGGCCGCCTCGTCCTTGGACAGCTTGCCGTCGCCGTTGGCATCGGCCTTCTTGAAGGCGGCCTGCGCCGCGGCCGGGTCGGCGGCCGCCGTCTGCGCCAGGGCGCCGAGCGCGAGGCTCGAGGCGGCAAGGAGGGCGAGGAGTTTCTTCATGGTGTGACCTCCGGGGTCGGTTGAGGGAAGCGCCATTGCAGCGCTCCCGGGCCCCGCAGGCCAGCCTTCTTTCTCCGCTTCACCTCGATTACGGCCGCGCCCAGACTGCTTACCAGCTATTGCAAGTGCTTGCTCACATGTCCAATCATGTCAGCGGCGACGCGCCTTCACGGCGTCGTGCAGCGTCTCAAGCACCTGCAGCGAGGGCTCCCAGCCGATGCAGGCGTCGGTGATGCTCTTGCCGTACTCGAGCTTCTCCGGGTCGTCCTTGCCCGGGCTGAACTTCTGCGCGCCGCCGTTCAGGTGGCTCTCGACCATCACGCCGAAGATGCAGCGGCTGCCGCCGGCGATCTGCGTGCCGATGTCGCGCGCCACCTCGAGCTGGCGCTCGTGCTGCTTGCTGCTGTTGGCGTGACTGCAGTCCACCATCAGCGTGCAGTCGAGCTTGGCCGCCTCGATTTCCTTGCAGGCTGTGGCCACGCTGGCAGCGTCGTAGTTCGGCGCCTTGCCGCCGCGCAGGATCACGTGGCAGTCCTTGTTGCCGCGGGTCTCGACGATCGCCACCTGGCCGTTCTTGTGGACGGACAGGAAATGGTGCGGCCGTGCCGCGGCCTGGATCGCGTCGATCGCGATCTTGATGTTGCCGTCGGTGCCGTTCTTGAAGCCGATCGGCGCCGACAGGCCCGAGGCCAGCTCGCGGTGCACCTGGCTCTCGGTGGTGCGTGCGCCGATCGCGCCCCAGGAGATCAGGTCGCCGATGTACTGCGGCGAGATCACGTCGAGGAACTCGCTGCCCGCCGGCATGCCGAGCCGGTTGATCTCGACGAGCAGCTGGCGTGCGATGCGCAGGCCCTCGTCGATGCGGTAGCTCTCGTCGAGGTAGGGGTCGTTGATCAGGCCCTTCCAGCCCACCGTGGTGCGCGGTTTCTCGAAGTACACCCGCATCACGATCTCCAGCGTGCCGGCGAACTTGTCGCGCTGCGCCTTCAGGCGGCGCGCGTAGTCGAGCGCGGCGGCCGGGTCGTGGATCGAACACGGGCCCATGATCACCAGCAGCCGGTCGTCCTTGCGCTGCATGATGTCGCGGATCGCCGCGCGGGTGCGGCCGATCAGCTTCTCCACCGCCGTGCCGGCGATCGGGAAGAAGCGGATCAGGTGTTCGGGCGGCGGCAGCGGCACGACATCCTCGATGCGTTGGTCGTCGGTCTGGCTGGTGCGTTCGGTGTGCGCATACCAACCCTCCGGGCTGCTGGTGGACTTGGCAGACATGGGCGGCGGCTCCTTCGGGTGGTGTTCGAGTGGTGCGGGGACGAAAAAAAACCGCCGGGCTGGAGCCCGGCGGTTTGCTGGATCTTGGCGCGTTCTGCTTTGCTTACAGAGGGGCCTCTCCATCCGCCGGGCGGTGCGAGAACCAAAAGTACGCAAAGAAATACTGGCGCGAACGCATGGCAGGGACTGTAGCACGCGGGTGCTGCACTGCGTCAAGCGCCGGCGTGGCGCGCACGAAACGGCTCATGCGGTGCCGCCCACGGTCAGCGCGTCGATGCGAAGCGTCGGCTGGCCGACGCCGACCGGCACGCTCTGGCCGTCCTTGCCGCACACGCCCACGCCGGTATCGAGCTTCATGTCGTTGCCGATCGCGGTCACGCGGGTCAGCGCGTCCGGGCCGTTGCCGATGATGGTCGCGCCCTTGACCGGGTACTGGATGCGGCCGTTCTCGACCCAGAAGGCCTCGCTGGCCGAGAACACGAACTTGCCGCTGGTGATGTCCACCTGCCCGCCGCCGAAGTTGGTGGCGTACAGCCCGCGCTTGAGGCCGGCGATGATCTCTTCCCTGGTCTTGTCGCCGCCGAGCATGTAGGTGTTGGTCATGCGCGGCATCGGCACCGCCGCATAACTCTCGCGCCGGCCGTTGCCGGTGGGCTTCACCTTCATCAGGCGGGCGTTCAGCGCGTCCTGGATGTAGCCCTTCAGGATGCCGTCCTCGATCAGCACGTTGCGCTGCGAGGGGTGGCCCTCGTCGTCGACGTTCAGCGAGCCGCGCCGGTCCGGCAGGGTGCCGTCGTCGAGCACCGTCACGCCCTTGGCCGCCACGCGCTGGCCGATGCGGCCGGAGAAGGCGCTCGAGCCCTTGCGGTTGAAGTCGCCCTCCAGGCCGTGGCCGACCGCCTCGTGCAGGAGCACGCCGGGCCAGCCGGGACCGAGCACCACGTTCATCTCGCCGGCCTTGGCCGGGCGCGACTCGAGGTTGGTCAGCGCCGCGTTGACCGCCTGCTCGACATAGCCCTCGATCACCGCGTCGTGGAAATAGCCGAAGCCGAAGCGCCCGCCGCCGCCGCCGGTGCCGACCTCGCGCCGCACCTGGCCGTCGACCGTCTGCTCGGCGATCACGGTGACCGACAGCCGCACCAGCGGCCGCACGTCGGCCGCCAGCGTGCCGTCGGCACGCGCCACCAGCACCACGTCATATTCGCCGGCCAGGCCCGCCATCACCTGCACGATGCGCGGGTCCTTCGCGCGGGCGAGCTTCTCCACCTTCTCGAGCAGCGCCACCTTTTGCGTGCTGTCGAGCGTGGCGATCGGGTCCATCGGCGGGTAGAGCACGCGGCTGGCAGCGACCTTCGTCGCACCGCCCGTCTTGACGCGCCGGCTCTGCCCCGCGGCGGCGATGCTGCGCACCGTGGCCGCGGCGTCGAGCAGCGCGGCCTCGGAGATGTCGTCCGAATAGGCGAAGGCGGTCTTCTCGCCCGCCACCGCGCGCACGCCCACGCCCTGGTCGATGCCGAAGCTGCCGCTCTTGACGATGCCCTCCTCGAGGCTCCAGCCCTCGCTGCGGGTGTACTGGAAGTACAGGTCGGCGTCGTCGATGCGGTGGGTGGCGATCGACGCCAGCGCCTTGGCCAGCGTGGCCTCGGTCAGGCCGAAGGGTTCGAGCAGGAACGAGCGGGCGATGGCCAGGCGTTCGATGGTCGGTTCGCGCGAGATCATGGGCACTCCTTCGAGGTGCCGGACCATTGTAGGAGCGGCGTCGCCGCGCGCAGCTTTACCGGGCTTTACACAGGGCGGGTGCACGGCCGTCGCGAACGCTTCGTTGGAACGGCACGGAGCCGTCGCGCCCCGCAACCCTTGAACCGTCGCCCACAGGAATCGACATGAACGTCATCAAGCCCCTTGCCGCTGCCCTCCTGGCCCTGAGCGCTGCCGCCGCCTTCGCCCAGGCCGCGTCCTCACCTGCCGCCACGCCCGGCATCGACCAGCGGCAGGCGAACCAGGAAAGGCGCATCGACCAGGGCGTGGCCTCGGGCGCGCTGACGAAGCGCGAGACCCACCGGCTCGAGCGCAAGCAGGCTGCCGTCGACAAGGCCGAGAACACGGCCAAGGCGGATGGCACGGTGACGCGCCACGAGCGCCGGCAGCTGCACAAGATGCAGAACCACGCCAGCCGCAGCATCAAGCGCCAGAAGCACGACGCCCAGGTCGCGCCGAAGAGCGGCACCTGAACGCGCCCTGACCGCGCCCTGATCGCGTTCAGCTGTTGTCGGCGTTCTTGAGTGCCAGCGCGCGCTCGTAGAGCGCATTCCGGGGCGCGCCGGTGAGGCTGGCGGCCAGGGCCACGGCCTGCTTGAGCGGCAGTTCCGCCAGCAGCGTGGCCAGCGTGCGGTCGTGCGCGCCGGCCGCGCCGGCGGTCTCTTCTGCGAGCGCATGCAGCACCAGCACGAACTCCCCGCGCAGCCGGTTTGCGTCGGCCGCCAGCCAGTCCGGCAGTTCGCGTGCCGGCAGCGTCACCACCGTCTCGAACTGCTTGGTCAACTCGCGGCACAGCGTGAGCGGGCGATCGCCGCAGGCCGCCGCCAGCGCGGTGGCCAGGGCCTCGATGCGGTGCGGCGCCTCGAACACCACGCCGGTCTCGCGCGAGGCGGCCAGGGCCTGCAGCGCTTGCGCGCGCTCGCCGCTGCGCGCCGGCAGGAAGCCGACGAACCGGAACCCCTGGCCGCGCAGGTCGCCGGCCACGCTGACCGCGGCCAGCGCGCTGCTCGCTCCCGGTATCGGGATGCAGCGGTATCCGGCCGCGCGCACTGCCGCCACCAGCGCCGCACCCGGGTCGCTGATGGCCGGCGTGCCGGCGTCGCTGACCAGCGCCACCCGTTCGCCGGCCGCGAGCCGGGCGATCACCACCTCGGCCGCCGACCGCTCGTTGTGCTCATGCACCGGCAGCAGCGCCTTGCCGTCGATGCCGAGGTGGCGCAGCAGCGGCGCGGTGTGGCGCGTGTCCTCGCAGGCGATGGTGTCGGCCAGGCCGAGCAGGTGGATGGCGCGCAGGCTCAGGTCCGCCAGGTTGCCGATCGGCGTGGCCACCACGTACAGTGCCCCGGCGGGGTGCTGCTGGGTGCCGGCCGCGGCAGCCGCGGCCTGGCGCAGGGAGGGGACGGGATCGATGTTCACGAAGCGGGGCTCGTCGACCGGGGTGACCACCAAGGCCACCGGCGATGCCGCCGAGTCGGCGGCGCTCGCTCACCTGCAGGCGCAGGGCCTGGTGCTGGTCGAGCGCAATTATCGGGTCGCGCGCGGGCCCACCGGGCGCGGCGGCGAGATCGACCTGGTGATGCGCGAGCCCGACGGCACGCTGGTGTTCGTCGAGGTGCGCGCCCGCGCCAGCGACCGCTTCGGCGGCGCCGCGGCGAGCGTCGTGGCGACCAAGCGCCGGCGCCTCGTGTACGCGGCCGGGCACTACCTGCTGCGCTTCGCCAGCCCGCCGCCCTGCCGCTTCGACGTGGTCGCGCTCGAGGATGGCCGGCTCGAGTGGCTGCGCGGCGCGTTCGACGCGTCCTGAGCACGTTGCCGCACGAAACCGGGACGGAACCGGCCCGCCGGACGCCTGTCTTATGATCGCCCGTCATGCTTGAACAACGCATCCAGCAGCAGTTCTTCGACAGCGCCGACCTGAAGTACGCGGCCGCCGAGATCCTGGCCAAGCCGATCGCCGACGCCGTCGGCGCGGTGGTGGGCTGCATCACGGCAGGCGGCAAGGTGCTGGCCTGCGGCAACGGCGGCTCGGCCAGCGATGCGCAGCATTTCGCCGCCGAGTTCGTCGGCCGCTTCGAACGCGAGCGCCCCGGCCTCGCGGCCATCGCGCTGACCACCGACACCTCGATCCTGACGGCGATCGGCAACGATTACGACTTCAACTCGATCTACTCCAAGCAGGTGCAGGCGCTCGGCGCGCCGGGCGACGTGCTGGTGGCCATCACGACCAGCGGCAACTCGGCCAACGTGCTGGCGGCGGTCGACGCGGCGCGCGCCAAGGAGATGACCGTGATCGCGCTGACCGGGCGCGGCGGCGGCAAGCTGCGTGAGCGCCTGGGCGAGACCGACGTGCACATCTGCGTGCCGCACGAGCGCACCGCGCGCATCCAGGAAGTCCACATCCTCGCGCTGCACTGCATCTGCGATGCGGTCGACCTGCAGCTGCTCGGAGAACAGGAAAACACATGATCCGCTCCTCGATCGCGCGGCGTTCCGCGCTGCTGGCGGCGCTGGCCGCCAGTTCGCTGTTCTCGGCCTGTGCGCCGCTGCTCGTGGGCGGCGCCGTGGTCGGCACCACCCTGGTGGTGGCCGACCGCCGCACCTCCGGCACCCAGGTCGAGGACCAGGGCATCGAGCTGAAGACGCTGTCGCGCGTGCGCGAGGCCATCGGCGACCGCGGCCACGTGAACGCGACCAGCTACAACCGCATGCTGCTGCTGACCGGCGAGGTGGCCAGCGAGGCCGACAAGGCCGCCGTCGAGCAGAACGTCGCGCGCATCGAGAACGTGCGCTCGATCGTCAACGAGCTCGGCGTGATGGGCGCGACCTCGCTGACCAGCCGCTCGAACGACACCATCCTGACCAGCAAGGTCAAGGCGAGCTTCGTCGACGCGAAGGACCTGCAGGCCAACGCCTTCAAGGTGGTCACCGAGCGGGGCGTGGTCTACCTGATGGGCCGCGTCACCGAACGCGAGGCCACGCGCGCGAGCGAGATCGCGCGCGGCGTCGGCGGCGTGCAGAAGGTGGTGCGCGTGTTCGAGGTGGTCAGCGAGGCCGAGCTGGCGGACATGGTGCCCAAGTCCGTCCAGAAGGCGCCCTGACGGCCGGCGGGCTAACGCAGCCGCTTGATCAGGCTCGAGGTGTCGAGCCGGTTGCCGCCGGCGGCCTGCACGTCGGCGTAGAACTGGTCCACCAGCGCCGTGACCGGCAGCCGCGCGCCGAGCCGGCGGCCCTCCTCGAGCACCAGGCCGAGGTCCTTGCGCATCCAGTCGACCGCGAAGCCGAAGTCGAAGCGGTTCTCGATCATCGTGCCGCCGCGGTTGTCCATCTGCCAGCTCTGCGCGGCGCCCTTGCCGATCACCTCCAGCACCAGCTTCATGTCCAGGCCGGCCTTCTGGCCGAAGGCGATCGCCTCGGCCAGGCCCTGCAGCAGCCCGGCGATGGCGGTCTGGTTGACCATCTTGGCGAGCTGGCCGGCGCCGCTCGTGCCCACCAGCGTCACCGCGCGCGCATAGGCGCCGAGCACCGGCTTGACGCGCTCGAAGGGCTCGGCATCGCCACCGCACATCACCGTCAGCACGCCGTTCACCGCCCCGGCCTGGCCGCCCGAGACGGGCGCATCGACGAAATGCACGCCACGCTCCTTCGCGGCCGCGTACAGCTCGCGTGCCACCTCGGCCGAGGCGGTGGTGTGGTCGACGAACACCGCGCCGCGCGGCATGCCGGCGAAGGCGCCGTCGGGGCCGAGCGCGACGGAGCGCAGGTCGTCGTCGTTACCGACGCAGGCGCACACCAGGTCCGCGCCCTGGGCCGCCTCGCGCGGCGTGGCGGCCGTGGCGCCACCGTACTCGCCGGCCCAGGCGGCGGCCTTGGCGGCCGTGCGGTTGTAGACCGTCACGCGGTGCCCGGCGCGCGCCAGGTGCCCGGCCATCGGGTGGCCCATCACGCCCAGGCCGAGGAAGGCCGCGGGGCGCGGCGGAAGGCTCTCGTACGACTTCGTGTTCATGCGGGCTCCGGAAACGATCACGGCCTCGAGAGAGGCCGTGTGGATGCAGCGGAGCGCGAGATTACACGATGGTCAGGTGCTCCGTGCCGGCGGCAAGATCCTGGGTGCGCGCGCGCGTGCTGTGCAGCTTGATCTGAAGGCGCAGGTCGTTCACCGAGTCGGCATTGCGCAGCGCGTCCTCGAAAGTGACCAGGTTGCTTTCGTACAGGTCGAACAGCGCCTGGTCGAAGGTCTGCATGCCGAGCTCGCGCGAGCGCTTCATCAGGTCCTTGATCTCGGCCACCTCGCCCTTGAAGATCATGTCGGCGATCAGCGGCGTGTTCAGCAGGATCTCCACCGCCGCGATGCGCCCCTTGCCCTCCTGGCGCGGCAGCAGGCGCTGCGACACGAGGCCCTTGAGGTTGAGCGACAGGTCCATCAGCAGCTGGGCGCGGCGCTCCTCGGGGAAGAAGTTGATGATGCGGTCGAGCGCCTGGTTGGCGCTGTTGGCGTGCAGCGTGGCCATGCACAGGTGGCCGGTCTCGGCGAAGGCCACCGCGTGCTCCATGGTCTCGCGGTCGCGGATCTCGCCCATCAGGATGACGTCGGGCGCCTGGCGCAGCGTGTTCTTCAGCGCCTGCTCCCAGCCGTCGGTGTCGATGCCCACCTCGCGCTGCGTGATGATGCAGTTCTTGTGCGGGTGCACGAACTCGACCGGGTCCTCGATCGTGATGATGTGGCCGAAGGAGTTCTCGTTGCGGTAGTCGACCATCGCCGCCAGCGACGTGCTCTTGCCGGAGCCGGTGGCGCCGACGAAGATGACCAGGCCGCGCTTGGTCATCGCCACGTCCTTGAGCACCTGCGGCAGGTTCAGCGTGTCGATGGTCGGCAGCGTCTGCGGAATCGTCCGCATCACCAGGCCGACGTTGCCCTGCTGCACGAACGCATTGACGCGGAAGCGCCCGATGCCCTGCGGCGAGATCGCGAAGTTGCACTCCTTGGTCTTCTCGAACTCGGCGGCCTGCTTGTCGTTCATCACCGCGCGTGTCAGCGCCAGCGTGTGCGCGCCGGTCAGCGGCTGAGGCGAGACCTTGGTGACCTTGCCATCGACCTTGATCGCGGGCGGAAAGTCGGCCGTGAGGAACAGGTCCGAGCCGTTGCGGCTGACCATCAGCCGCAGCAGGTCGTTGACGAACTTGGATGCCTGGTCGCGTTCCATGATTCAGCGGTCCTTCCAGCTCAGCCGGGGAAGTTCTCGGGGAATTTCGCCTTGCCGCGCGCTTCTGCCGGCGAGATCACGTTGCGCCGCACCATGTCGGCCAGGTTCTGGTCCAGCGTCTGCATGCCCACGCTGTTGCCGGTCTGGATCGACGAGTACATCTGCGCGATCTTGTTCTCGCGGATCAGGTTCCGGATCGCCGCGGTGCCGAGCATGATCTCGTGCGCAGCGACGCGGCCCGAGCCGTCCTTCAGCTTGCACAGCGTCTGCGAGATCACGCCGATCAGCGATTCGGACAGCATCGCGCGCACCATCTCCTTCTCGGCCGCGGGGAACACGTCGACCACGCGGTCGACCGTCTTCGCGGCGCTCGAGGTGTGCAGCGTGCCGAACACCAGGTGGCCGGTCTCGGCCGCGGTCAGCGCCAGGCGGATCGTTTCCAGGTCGCGCATTTCGCCCACCAGGATGGCGTCCGGGTCCTCGCGCAGCGCCGAGCGCAGCGCGTTGGAGAAGCTCAGCGTGTGCGGCCCGACCTCGCGCTGGTTCACGAGGCACTTCTTCGACTCGTGCACGAACTCGATCGGGTCTTCCACCGTCAGCACGTGGCCGAACTCGTTTTCGTTGAGGTGGTTGACCATCGCCGCCAGCGTGGTCGACTTGCCCGAGCCGGTCGGCCCGGTCACCAGCACCAGGCCGCGCGGCTTGAGTGCCAGCTCGGCGAACACCTTGGGCGCGTTGAGCTGCTCGAGCGTGAGGATCTTGGACGGAATCGTCCGGAACACCGCGCCCGCGCCGCGGTTCTGGTTGAACGCGTTGACGCGAAAGCGCGCCAGGCCCTGGATCTCGAACGAGAAGTCGCACTCGAGCGTCTCCTCGTAGGCCTTGCGCTGGGCGTCGTTCATGATGTCGTACACCAT
Source organism: Piscinibacter defluvii (assembly GCF_004011805.1). GTDB lineage: Bacteria > Pseudomonadota > Gammaproteobacteria > Burkholderiales > Burkholderiaceae_C > Piscinibacter > Piscinibacter defluvii. The sequence continues at coordinate 547,995 of NZ_RCHJ01000004.1, read as the reverse complement.
GTCGTGCACCTGCTTGTGCTCGAGCGGGTCGACGTTGATGCGGCGCACGTCCCCGTGCACGCGGATCATCGGCGGCAGCCCGGCAGACAGGTGCAGGTCGGAGGCCTTGTTCTTGACCGAAAACGCCAGCAGCTGGGTGATGTCCATGGAGTGCGGGGGTGGCGAGCTGCGCAGCGGCGAAGGCCGGCGCATGGATACTCTCGTCGCATTATGTCGACGATCCTTTCCAACATACAACAAGTGCGCGCTCGCATAGCGCGCGCCTGCGACGCTGCCAAACGCCCCGTGCAAAGCGTCACGCTGCTGTGTGTGAGCAAAACCTTCGGCAGTGATGCAGTGCGCGAGGCCCATGCGGCCGGCGAACGCTGCTTCGGCGAGAACTACGTGCAGGAAGGGCTGGCCAAGATCGATGCGCTCGCCGACCTTCGGGCCGCACTCGAGTGGCACCTGATCGGGCCGCTGCAGAGCAACAAGACGCGCATGGTCGCCGAGCAGTTCGACTGGGTGCATTCGGTGGAGCGGCTGAAGGTCGCGCAGCGCCTGTCCGAGCAGCGGCCGCCGATGCTCGCGCCGCTGCAGGTCTGCCTGCAGGTCAACATCAGCGGCGAGGCGAGCAAGAGCGGTCTCGCCCCGCACGAGGTGGCCGAGGTGGCGCAGGCCGTGGCCCGACTGCCGCGCCTGCGGCTGCGCGGGCTGATGGCGATCCCCGAGCCGGCCGGCGAGCTCGAGGCCCAGCGCCGGCCGCACCGCGCGCTGCGCGAGCTGCTCGAAGGCCTGAACGCGCAGGGCCTGGCGCTGGACACGCTGTCGATGGGCATGAGCGCCGACCTCGAGGCCGCGATCCTCGAGGGCGCGACCATCGTGCGCGTGGGCACCGCGATCTTCGGCAGCAGACGCTGATCAGATCGGCAGCAGCGTGGTGTTCTTCACCTCTTCCATCACCGCGTAGGTGCGCGTCTCGCGCACGCCCGGCAGGGCCCAGATCACCGAGCCCACCAGCTCGCGGTAGGCCTGCATGTTGGCCACGCGGGTCTTGATCAGGTAGTCGAAGCCACCGGCCACCAGGTGGCACTCCTGGATCTCGGCGCGCACCTGCACCGCGGCCTTGAAGGCGTTCATCGCGTCGTGCGTGGTGCGGTCCAGCACCACCTCGATGAAGACGAGCATGCCGGCGCCGAGCTTGTCCGGGTTCAGGCGTGCCTCGTAGCCGAGGATGAAACCGTCGCGCGTCAGCCGCTTGACGCGCTCCAGCACCGCCGTGGGCGACAGGTGCACCTCCTCGGCAAGCTTCAGGTTCGAGATGCGCCCATCCTTCTGCAGCACGCGCAGGATGCGGACGTCGATCTTGTCGAGGTTGTGCAGGCGCGCTGCGGCGTCGTCGGTCATCGAAGACCCTCCGAAGTTTCGAAGGTTTGGAGGTCTTGCTTTGGAGATTAATCCTAGCCGCCGACCACTAACCTAACAAGTAATTCGATCACGCTCCGTGCCGGAGGATGCCATGACCACCCCCCCGACCTCTGCCCCTGCCCGCCTGCCCGACCCGTACCGCCCCGAGCCGGCCGTGCTCGCCCAGGCGCTGCAGTCGCTGCACGGCCGGCTCGACTGGCCGCGTGCCGTGCAGGAGGCCGCACCCTGGGTGCAGGCCGTGCGCGACACGCCGGCGCCGTTCTGGGCCATGGAGTCGCTGCTGCGCGAGTACCCGATCTCCAGCGCCGAGGGCCTGGCGCTGATGCGCCTGGCCGAGGCGCTGCTGCGGGTGCCCGACGCCGAGACCGCGATCGCGCTGACGGCCGACCAGCTCGGCCGCGCCGACTTCGACGCCCAGGCCGCGGAAGGCCCGCACCGGCTGCTCGCCAGCCTGTCGGCCAGCGCGATCGCGCTGTCGAAGAAGCTGCTGCCCGAGGCCGAGCGCGAGGGCGGGCTGCTCAAGCGCCTGGGCGCGCAGACCGTGGTGGCCGCCACGGTGCGCGCGATCCAGCTGCTGGGCCGCCAGTTCGTGCTCGGCCGCTCGATCGGCGAGGCGATGCAGGCGGCGCAGTCGCAGCGCCGGGTCCAGCCGAACCTGCGCTTCAGCTACGACATGCTGGGCGAAGGTGCGCGCACCGAGGCCGACGCGCAGCGCTACCTGGCCGCCTATGCGCAGGCGATCGAGCGCATCGGCGGGGCCCGCGGCGTCGGCGGCCCGCAAGCGGCGGACGGCATCTCCATCAAGCTCAGCGCGCTCTTCCCGCGCTACGAGGAGGCGCAGCGCGAACGTGTGTTCGCCGAGCTGGTGCCGCGGGTCGTCACGCTGCTCGACGCGGCCGCCCGCGCGGACATGAACCTGACCATCGATGCCGAGGAGAGCGACCGCCTCGAGCTCTCGCTCGACGTGTTCGAGACGCTGGCCGCGCATGTGGCGGCCACGCAGCCCGGCTGGCGCGGCTTCGGCCTCGCGGTGCAGGCCTACCAGACGCGCGCGCTCGACGTGATCGAGGCCGTCGCGGCGATCGCGCAGCGCCACGCGCTGCGCTTCATGGTGCGCCTGGTCAAGGGCGCCTACTGGGACGGTGAGATCAAGCGCGCGCAGGAACTCGGCCTGCCCGGCTACCCGGTGTTCACGCACAAGCACCACACCGACATCTCCTACCTCGCCTGCGCCGCCGCGCTGCTCGGCCACGCCGAGCGCATCTACCCGCAGTTCGCGACCCACAACGCCGGCACCATCGCCGCGATCCTGCAGATGGCCGGCGAGCGCGTCGACGGCTACGAGTTCCAGCGCCTGCACGGCATGGGCGAAGGTGTGTACCGCGAGGTGATGGCGGCCCGGCCGGCGCTGCCGGTGCGGGTCTACGCGCCGGTCGGCGAGCACCGCGACCTGCTCGCGTACCTGGTGCGGCGGCTGCTCGAGAACGGCGCCAACTCGTCCTTCGTGCACCAGCTGGCCGACCCGGCGGTGGACGTCGACGTGCTGCTCGCCTCGCCGCTGCGGCCCGCGCCCGCCAGCGGCCAGCCGCTGCCGGCCGAGCTCTACGGCACACGCCGCAACTCGCGCGGCCTGGACCTCGCCTGCCCCGCCCACCGCGCGCCGCTGTTCGAGGCCCTCGCCACCACCGTCGTCGCGCCCGTGCCGCTGGCCACGCCGGCCGACATCGGCGCGGCGATGCAGCGCCTCGAGCAGGCCTTCCCGCGCTGGGACGCCACGCCGCTGCCCGAGCGCGCGGTCGTGCTCGAGCGCGCCGCCGATGCGCTCGAGGCCCAGCTCGCCGGCTTCTGCGCGCTGCTCGTCAGGGAGGCGCACAAGACCTGGGGCGACGCCGTCTCCGAGGTGCGCGAGGCGGTCGACTTCTGTCGCTACTACGCGCAGCAGGCGCGCGAGAAGCTCGCCGCGCAGCCGCTGCCCGGCCCGACCGGCGAGCACAACGAGCTGCGCCTGGCCGGGCGCGGCGTGTTCGTCTGCATCAGCCCGTGGAACTTCCCGCTCGCGATCTTCACCGGCCAGGTGGTCGCGGCCCTGGTGGCCGGCAACACGGTGGCGGCCAAGCCGGCCGAGCAGACACCCGCGGTGGCCGCGCGCATGGTCGCGCTGCTGCACGCGGCCGGCGTGCCGGCCGACGCGCTGGTGCTGCTCAACGGCCCGGGCGAGACGGTCGGCGCCTCGCTGGTGGCCGACGCGCGCTGCGCCGGCGTCTGCTTCACCGGCTCGACCGCGGTGGCCAGACGCATCAACCAGGCGCTTGCTGCCAAGGACGGCCCCATCGTGCCGCTGATCGCCGAGACCGGCGGCATCAACGCGATGCTGGTGGACAGCACGGCGCTGCCCGAGCAGGTGGTCGATGCCGTGGTGCAGAGCGCCTTCCGCTCGGCCGGGCAGCGCTGCTCGGCGTTGCGGCTGCTGCTGGTGCACGAGGGCGTGGCCGACGCGGTGATCGAGATGATCCGTGGCGCGCTGGCCGAGCTGCGCGTGGGCGACCCGGCCGAGCTCGCCACCGATGTCGGCCCGGTGATCGACGACGAGGCGCATGCGGCCCTCGGCGCGCAGGTCGAGCGGCTGCGGCGCGAGGCGCGCTTCATCGGCGCCACGCCGGTGACCGCGGCGCCGCCGCGCGCCATCGCGCCGGTGGCCTTCGAGCTGGCGCGCATCGACGAGCTGCGCCAGGAGATCTTCGGCCCGGTGCTGCACGTGCTGCGCTGGCGCGGCGACCCCGAGGCCGTGATCGCGCAGGTCAACGCGCTCGGCTACGGCCTCACGCTCGGCCTGCAGACCCGCATCGACGGCCGCGCGCTGCGCCTGGCGCAGGCGGCACGCGTGGGCAACGTCTACGTCAACCGCAACATGATCGGCGCGGTGGTCGGCGTGCAGCCCTTCGGCGGCGAGGGCCTGTCGGGCACCGGGCCCAAGGCCGGCGGGCCGCACTACCTCTACCGCTTCTGTGCCGAGCGGACGCTGACCGTCAACACCGCGGCGGCGGGCGGCAACGCCGAGCTGCTCGCGGGCCTGTCGACGCACTGAAGGACGGCTGTGCGACGATCACGCCCGTCGTGTCGCCACCCTCCCTGCCCATGGTCAAGTCGCTCGTCATCGGTGTGCTCGTGCTCGTCGCCCTGCTGGCGGGCTACTTCGCCTTCGTGCTGAACTGGAGCTACTCGAGCGGCGAGCGCGCCGGCTGGGTGCAGAAGTTCTCGCACAAGGGCTGGGTCTGCAAGACCTGGGAGGGCGAGCTGGCGCTGGTGTCACTGCCCGGCAGCACGGTGGAGAAGTTCCTCTTCACGGTGCAAGACGAGGCGGTCGCGCAGCAGGTCGAGCGCCACATGGGCAAGCGCGTCAGCCTGCACTACGAGGAGAAGGTCGGCCTGCCGACCAGCTGCTTCGGCGAGACGCGCCACTTCGTCACCCGCGTGATCGAGACGCCGGACATCCCGCTCGGGCCCGGCGTCGTGCTGCCGTCCAACCCCGGCGCCTCGGCCCCCGCGAAATAGGCCCGCAGGACAGGAGTTCATCCATGAGCCACGATCCGATCGCCTTCGTCGGCGGCGGCAACATGGCCGCCGCGATCGTCGGCGGCCTGCTCGCCGCCGGCCGGCCGGCCGGGAGCATCAGCGTCGTCGAGCCGAACGAGGTGCAGCGCGCCAGCCTGCGCGAGCGCTTCGGCGTGCAGGTGCTGGCGGCGGCCGATGCCTCGCTCGCCGGGGCCGTCGCGGTGGTGTGGGCCGTCAAGCCGCAGGCCTTCCGCGCGGCGGCAGCGCCCTGCCGGCCGTTCGTCGCCTCGGCGCTGCAGCTGTCGGTGATGGCCGGCATCCGCAGCGACGCGATCGCCGCGGCCAGCGGCAGCGAGGTGGTGGTGCGCGCGATGCCCAACACGCCGGCGCTGATCGGCCGCGGCATGGCGGGCCTGTATGCGCGCGCCGCGGTCGGCCCGGCGCAGAAGGCGCTGGCCGAGGCCCTGCTCGCGCCCACCGGCGCGCTGCTATGGGTGGCGCGCGAGGCCGACCTGGACGCCGTGACCGCGCTGTCGGGCTCCGGCCCGGCCTACGTCTTCTACTTCGTCGAGGCGATGATGCAGGCCGCGCAGGAGATGGGCCTCAGCGCCGAGCAGGGCAAGCAGCTCGCGCTGGGCACCTTCGCCGGGGCGACCGCGCTGGCCCAGGGGTCGAGCGAGCCGCCCGAGTTGCTGCGCGAGCGCGTCACCTCCAAGGGGGGCACCACCTACGCGGCGCTCACCTCGCTCGAGGCCAGCGGGGTCAAGGCCGCGTTCGTCAACGCGCTGAAGGCGGCGCAGCGGCGGGCGAAGGAACTGGGGGACGAGTTCGCCTAGGTCGAACCGAGCGGCGGCAGCGGCTCCAGCCGCTCGCCCATGCGCGCCCGGAACAGCATCTCGTCGGTCTGGCGCAGGCGGCGGCAGATCTCGCGGCCGATGTTCATCTGGAACAGCGCGAACTGCTCGGCATCACGCTCGAACAGGCCGAGCAGCGCCGCCGGCGTGAGCGCGAGCGCGCGGCAGTCGGCCAGCGCGCGCACCGAGGCGCTGCGTGGGTACAGGTCCACCAGCGCCATCTCGCCGAAGCAGTCGCCCGCTTCCAGGCGGCGCAGCTCCATCGCCTGCCCGCGCCAGCCCTTGAGCACCACCACGGCGCCGCGCTCGAGCACGAACATCGCCTCGGCCGGATCGCCCTCGCGGAAGAACCACTCGCCCGCGGGCACCTCGAGTTCGCGGGCCTGGGCGAGCAGGAACTCGAGGCTGTCCTCGCGCAGCGCGCCGAACACCGGCACGCGCTGCAGCCAGGCGGCGGTGGCGGCGTCCATGGCGCAGGCGCGCCCGGCTCAGGCCGGGATGCGCAGCAGCTGGCCCGGGTAGATCTTGTCCGGATGCGAGAGCATCGGCTTGTTGGCCTCGAAGATCTTCATGTACTGGTTGGCGTTGCCGTAGTACGTCTTCGAGATCGCTGACAGCGTGTCGCCCTTGACCACGGTGTGCCACTTCGACTCGTCCGCCGGCGCGGCGACGGTCATCAGGTCGTTGACGCCGGCCACGCCGGCCACGTTGCCGCAGCACAGCAGGATCTTCTCCTTGGTGGCCTGGTCCGCGGCCTGCCCGGCCACGGTGACGGTGCTGCTCGCGCCGTCGAACGAGATGTCCAGCGCGTCGGCCGTCAGGCCGTTGGCGGCGATGTACTTGCCGATCGCGTCGGCCGCCTTCTGGTTGGCAGCCTGCGCCGCCGCCAGCGCCGCGCTGTTGTCCGGCGCGGCCTGCGCCTGCGCCGCGGCGGTCTCGGCCTCCTTGTGGCCGAACAGCTTCTCACCGGCCTCCTTGATGAAGCTCATGATGCCCATGGGGTCCTCCTGGTGGTGAAGTGCCGACTGTAGACCCGGCGGGCGCAGATTCCGTGTCCGTGTGTTGACGGCAGCGAGGCCGTCAGGACGGGCTGAGCGCGCCGGCCGCCACCTCCACCCGGCCCCGCCCGGCGCGTTTGGCCGCCAGCAGCCGGGTGTCGGCGGCGTTGAGCAGCGCGTCCGGCGAGCCCGGCGCGAGCGCGGTGTCGGCGATGCCGGCCGAGAAGCTCAGGCCCTCCACCGCCGTGCCGTCGAACGCGAAGCGCTGCGAGCGCCAGCGCCGCAGCAGCGCCGCCACCTTGCGCCGCGCGCCGGCCGCGTCGGTGCGTGGCATCAGCAGGCAGAACTCCTCGCCGCCGTAGCGGCAGGCCACGTCGCTGCGGCGTGTCTGCCCGGCCAGCAGCTCGCCGAAGGCGGCCAGCAGGCGGTCGCCCGCGGCATGGCCGTGACGGTCGTTGACCTGCTTGAAGTGGTCCAGGTCGAGGATCGCCAGCGCCATCGTCTGGCCCTCGCGCTGCGCGAGCGCGAACAGCGTCGGCAGGGTGTCGTTCAGGTGGCGGCGGTTGAACAGGCCGGTCAGCGGGTCCTGCGTGGCCTGCTGGCGCAGCGCCGCCTGCAGCGCCTGCACCTCGGCCACCTTGTGCGAGAGCTGCTCGTTGATGGCCGCCAGCTCGGCGCGCGCGCGCTCGCTGCGCCGGCGCGTGGCGACGTTCTCGTCGAGGCGGTGCTGCAGGCTCAGCAGCTCGGTCTGCAGGTTGGCCGCCGCATAACGGGCCTGCGAGGCGAGCCGCGACTGGGCCTCGCGCAGGCCCTGCCAGCGGCGCAGCGCGGCCAGCGCGCCGGCGGTGTCGCCGGCGGCCTCCAGCGCTCGGCTGAGCAGCTCGAAGTACTGCACCCGCAGGCGCAGGCTCAGCCCCTCCACGTCGTCGCGCGCGGCCAGCGCGTGCAGGGCCTGCAGGCGGGTCACGGCGCCGGCCGGGTCGCCGCGCCGCAGCGCCAGCAGCGCGCCGGCGCAGCCGAGCTCGAGCTGGTCGTCGGGCAGCTCGGCCGGGCCATGCGCCTGGGCACGCGCCACCAGCTCGGCCCCCAGCGCCAGTCGGCCGGCGTGCAGCGCGGCCAGTGCGAGCGTCTCGAAGCCCGCGGCGGTCGGCCCGCGCCCGCTCGCATCGGCCGGCAGCGCCAGCACCGCCGCCACGTCGACCATGCCCTCCTCGGCGCGGCCGAGCTCGGTCAGGCAGGCGATGCGGTTGATCCACAGCACGCTGCGCAGGCGCGCGTTGTTCAGCGCGCTGCAGCGCGCCAGGCCGGCATCGACATGGCGCAGCGCCTGCGCGCAGTCGCCGATCTGCATCAGCTCGTGTGCGATGTTGCAGTGGAGCACGGTGTCGAAGCCGCGCCCGCGCGACGGCCCGGCGTCGCGCAGCGCCTCGTACATGTAGGCGAAGGCCTGGGCCGAATCGCCCTGCGCCGAGTAACAGCCGGCGATGGTGTTCAGCAGCACGCCGCGCTGGTCGTGGCGCAGCACGCGCACGCCTTCGTCGCGCAGCGGCAGCACACGCGCCAGGGCATCGTTGACGCGCCCGGCGCGCCACATCGCACGCGCCGCGGTGGCCTCCGCGAGCACCGCGCCGGCGCGGTCGCCGCAGCGCCGGAACAGGCGCAGCGCCCGCTCCAGCTCGGCCGCGGCCTCGGGCACGGTGGCGTAGTAGAGACGGTGGAAGCCGCGGGTCAGCCGGGCCCAGGCCTCGGCCGGCCCGTCCTGCGCGGCGCGGGCCGCCGCGATCGCCTGCTCGGCCTGCGCCAGGGCCCGGCCCGAGTCCACGTGCAGCAGGTTCCAGGCCTGGCGGGCGCGGCGCAGGGGGGCGGAAGGTGCGGGTGCGGCGGCCATCGCACGATTATCGAAGCGCGCGGCCGGGCACCAGGCTGTGCGGGCTCAGCCGCGCAAGCGCAAGCGCGCCTCGTGCAGCGTGCCCAGCGTGATCTTGCGCACCTCGGCCTTGCTCTGCTCGATGTGGCTCTTCAGCAGCAGCTGGGCCTGGTCGAGCTTGCGCTGCAGGATGGCGCGCAGGATCTTGGCGTGTTCGACGTAGGTGGCGTCGATGCGGTCCTCGCGCGTGAAGTCGAGCCGGCGCACGATGCGGATGCGCTCGGTCACGTCCCAGTGCACCTTGGCGATCTCGGCGTTGCCGGCGGCGCGCACCAGCGTCGCGTGGAACAGCTCGTCGAGCGCGCCGACCTCGCGCATGTCGGCCAGGCGTTCGCCGGCCGGTACCAGCCAGGCCGCCTTCAAGGCCTCGAGCTCCGGCGGGTCGCTGCTGCGCGCGCACAGCCGCGCCACGCTGGCCAGCTCGAGCAGCACGCGCAGGTCGTAGAGCTGGTCGAGCCGGTCGAAGTCGATCGGCCGCACGTGCCAGCCGCTCTTGCTCTCGACCTCCAGGAAACCCTCGTTGCGCAGCCGGAACAGCGCTTCCCGCACCGGCGTGCGGCTGACCCCGAGGCGCGCGCCCATCTCGGATTCGGAGAAGCGGTCGCCCGGCAGCAGCGCGAAGTCGTGGATCATCTCCTTGAGCTGCGCATAGGCCTGCTCGGCCAGGTTGGCGCGGGTCGATTCGGGAGCGGGGCTGGCGACGCTGCGCAGGGGCATGCTCGGCAGTCTATGTCGTGGGGTCGGCAAAGTGGCAGGCCACCAGCGCGGCGCCCACCGGCCGCAGCGCCGGGGCCTCGCGCGCGCAGCGGTCCTCGCCGCGCGGACAGCGGCCGTGGAAGCGGCACAGCTGCGGCGGCGGGTCGATCGGGCTGCCCACCTCGCCCGCGAGACGGATGCGCGGCCCCTGCCCCGGGATGGCCGACACCAGCGACTGGGTGTAGGGGTGGCGCGGCGCGCGGAACACCTGCTCCGAGGGGCCGATCTCGACCAGCTTGCCGAGGTACATCACGGCCACCCGGTCGGTCAGCAGCCGCACCACGTTCAGGTCGTGCGAGACGAACAGCAGCGCCAGGCCCAGCTCCTCGCGCAGCCGCTCGAGCAGCTGCAGCACCACGGCCTGCACCGAGACGTCCAGCGCCGCGGTCGGCTCGTCGAGGATCAGCAGGCGCGGCTTGACCGCCAGCGCGCGTGCGATGCCCACGCGTGCCTTCTGCCCGCCCGAGAGCTGGTGCGGGAAGCGCGACAGGAGCGCGGCCGGCAGGCCGACCTGCCCGGCCACCTCGTCGACCCGCGCGTCCGCCGCGGCGCGGGGCATCTTCGCCAGCAGCGTGAGCGGCTCGCGGATCGCCTCGCGGGCGGTGAAGCGCGGGTTCAGGCTGTCGGTCGGGTCCTGGAACACCATCTGGATCTCGCGCCGCTGCGCCGCCGTCGCGAAGCGGCGGGCCGGCAGCGCGGCCAGGTCCTCGCCGTCGAACACGATGCGGCCGTCGCTGGTGTCGAGCAGGCGCGCGATCAGGCGCACCAGCGTGCTCTTGCCGCAGCCGGATTCACCCACCAGGCCGAGGCTCTCGCCCGGCGCGATCGAGAAGCTCAGGTCGTCGACGGCATGCAGCTGCCGCCCGCCGGCCACCGCGAAGCGCCGGTGCACCCGCTCGAGCTGCAGCAGCGGCGCGGCCTCAGGCATGGGCGGCCTCCGGGGCGGCGGGCTGCGGCGCGGGCTCGTCGAGTGGGTGCCAGCAGGCCACCGCGTGTTCGGCGCCGGGCTCGAGCGCCGGGCGCTCGGCGCGGCAGCGTGCGACGGCGCGTTCGCAGCGCTCGGCGAAGCGGCAGCCCGGCAGGTCGGTGCGGCGCAGGTCGGGCAGGTTGCCGGGCACCGGCTGCAGGCCTTGCGCGCTGCGGGTGCGCTCGTCGGGTGTGGAGCTGAGCAGCCGCGCGGTGTAGGGGTGGCGCGGCGCCTCGAACAGCGCACGCGAGGGCGCGGCCTCCACCGCGTGGCCGGCATGCATCACGACGATGCGGTCGCAATGGTCCGCGGCCAGCGCGAGGTCGTGGGTGATGAAGAGCGTGGCCATCTGGCGCTCGTGCGCGAGCGTGGTGATCAGGTCCATCACCGCCGCCTGCGTGGTGACGTCCAGCCCGGTGGTCGGCTCGTCGGCGATCAGCAGGCTCGGCCGGCAGGCCAGCGCCAGCGCGATCAGCACGCGCTGGCACATGCCGCCGGACAGCTCGAACGGGTAGGCGCCGTGGCGCCGCTCGGGGTCGGCGATCGCCACCTCGCGCAGCGCCTGCACGGCGCGTTCGCGCAGGCTGCGGCCGAGGTCGGCGCCGCGCGCCACGGCGTGGCGGCGCAGCACGTCCTCGATCTGCCGGCCGATCGTGCGGATCGGGTTCAGCGCGGTGCGCGGGCTCTGGAAGATCATCGAGATCTCGCGGCCGCGCAGGTCGGCCAGCGCGGCCTCGTCGAGCCCGAGCAGGTCCATGCCGGCGAACAGCGCGCTGCCGCCGGTGACCCGCGCGGCGCGGTCGGAGATGCCCAGCAGCGCGTAGCTCAGCACCGACTTGCCCGAGCCGCTCTCGCCCACCAGGCCGACGATCTCGCCCTTGCGGATCTGCAGGTCGATGCCTTCGAGCGCCCGCACCGTGCCGCTGCGGGTGCGGAACTCGAGGCCGAAGCCGGTCACCTCCAGCAAGGCGCTCACGTCCTTCTCCTCGGATCGAAGATGTCGCGCAGCGCGTCGCCGAGCAGGTTGAAGGTGAACACGGCGAGCATCAGCACCGCGCCGGGGAAGAAGCTGACCCACCACTCGCCCGAGACGATGAACTGCGCGCCCTCGGCGACCAGGATGCCCCACTCGGGCGTGGGCGGACGCACGCCCAGGCCGATGAAGGAGAGGCCCGCCGCGTTCAGGATCGCCCAGCCCATGTTCAGGCTGACCTGCACCATCGCCGGCGGCAGGATGTTGGGGAACAGGTGCACGGCCAGGATGCGCGCGTCGCCGTTGCCGGCCAGGCGTGCCGCCTCGATGAAGCCGGCGCCGCGCCGCACGTTGGCCTCGGCGCGCGCGACGCGGATGTAGAAGGGCAGGTTGATGATGGCCGTGGCCAGCACGATGTTGCCCACCGTGTTGCCGAGTGCCGCGACGATGCCCATCGCCAGCACGAAGAGCGGGAAGGCCATGATGGTGTCGGCGCCGCGCGTGATGATCGTGTCCCACCAGCCGCCGAAGAAGCCGGCCGCCAGCCCGAGCGTGATGCCCAGCGCGAACGAGAGCGCCACCGCGGCCACTGCGATGCCGAGGTCCAGCCTTGTTGCGACCAGCGTGCGCGAGAGGATGTCGCGCCCGAGCGCATCGGTGCCGAACCAGTGCGCGGCCGAGGGCGGCTGCAGCGCCGCGGCGGCGTCGCTGGCCAGCGGGTCGTAGGGCGCGAGCGCCGGGCCGACGCAGGCGATCAGCACGAAGAAGGCGAACAGCGCCGCGGCGAGCAGCGTCACCGGGTTCTCGGAGAGCACGTGGCGGATGTGCTTCAAGGTCTCCTGCACGGCTCAGCCCTCCAGGCTCACACGCGGGTCGATCAGCGTGTAGAGCAGGTCGATCGCCAGGTTCAGCAGCACGAACAGCACGCCCATCGCCAGCACGAAGCCCTGGATCGGCGCGTAGTCGCTGGCCGTCAGCGCGTCGATCGCGTAGCTGCCCACGCCCGGCCAGCCGAACACCTTCTCGATCACCACGCTCGAGCCGAGCATGAAGCCGAACACCATGCCCAGCGTCGTCACCACCGGCAGCAGCGCGTTGCGCAGCGCGTAGGTGACGAGCACGGTGCGCGGCGCCAGCCCGGCGGCGCGGGCGGTGCGCACGAAGTCGCTGCCCAGCACCGCGAGCATCGAGGCGCGGGTCATGCGCGCGATCGGCGCGAGCACGAAGATCGCCATCGTCACGGTGGGCAGGATCAGCTGCCGGAAGCAGGCCCACCACAGCGCCGCGTCGCCCGCCAGCGCCGCGTCCACCAGGTACAGCCCGGTGACGGTGGGCGGGGGCGACCACATCGGGTCGAGCCGCCCGAGCGGCGACGGCGCCCAGCCGAGCAGGAAGTAGAAGACGTAGGCCAGCACCAGCCCGGTGAAGAAGGTCGGCAGCGAGACGCCGGCGGTGGTGACGAGCCGGCACAGCTGGTCGATCCACGAGCCCGGGCGCGTGGCCGCGAGCACGCCCAGCGGCAGCGCCACCGCGCAGGCCAGCGCGAGCGCGAGCAGCACCATCTCGAGCGAGGCCGGCAGGCGCGTCAGCAGCTCCTGCAGCACGGGCTGCCCGGTGGTGAGGGACGTGCCGAGCTCGCCGCGCGCCAGGTCGGCGATGTAGCGGAAGAACTGCTCGGGCAGCGGCTTGTCCAGCCCGAGCTGCACACGCACCTGCTCGATCGCCTCGGGCGTCGCCGCGCCGCCGGCGAAGAAGGCCGCCGGGTCGCCGGGCAGCGCGCGGGTGAGCAGGAAGGTGATCACCACCACGCCGGCCAGGTTGGGCAGCGCGCCGAGCAGGCGCCGGGCCGCGACCTTGAGCATCATGCGAAGGCCGCCTCGACCGCCGCGAGCGGCGCGGCCCAGCCGACGATGCCGCCCTGCGCCACCACCATCTCCACCACCGCGGCGTGGAACGCGGGGAAGTAGCTCGCCGTGCAGTCGGTGACGAGCAGGCAGTCGTAGCCGCGGTCGTTGGCCTCGCGCATGGTGGTCTGCACGCAGACCTCGGTGGTGACGCCGCCGATCAGCAGGTGGGTGATGCCGCGGCCGTGCAGGATGGCGTCGAGCCCGGTGGCGTGGAAGGCGCCCTTGCCGGGCTTGCGCAGCACGATGTCACCCGGCTGTGGCAGCAGCTCGCTCACGAACCAGGCGCCCGGCTCGCCCTCGACCAGCACGCGGCCGAGCGGCCCGCGGTCGCCGATGCCGCACTCGAGCCGGCCGCGCGCGCGCTTGGCGGGCGGGCAGTCGGCCAGCTGCGGGTCGTGCGCCTCCTGGGTGTGGATCACCGTCATGCCCTGCGCGCGGGCCAGGGCGAGCAGCCGCGCGCACGCGGGCACGATGCCGGCGAGCTGCGAGACGTCGTTGCCCAGCATCGCGCCGAAGCCGCCGGGCTCGAGGAAGTCGCGCTGCATGTCGATCATCACGACCGCGGTGTGGGCCGGGTCGAAGGTGTACTCGTAGGGGCGGGCGGCGATCGTCTTCATGCGGCCTCGGCATGGGCGGTGTCACCTGCCATCGCACGGCCGATCGCGCCGATGTCGGCATTCGCGGTCGGGCATTCGAGCGCCACGTGGCCGTGCGACAGCACCACCAGCCGCGAGGCGAGCGCGAGCAGCTCGTCCAGGTCCTCGCTGACCAGCAGCACGCCGGCGCCGCCGTCGCGCGCGGCGCGCAGCCGCGCGTGGATCTCGGCGGTGGCCTGGAAGTCGAGCCCGAAGCAGGGGTTGGCGACGATCAGCAGTCGCGGGCTTTCCGCGAGTTCACGCGCCAGCACCGCACGCTGCACGTTGCCGCCGGAGAGCGTCTCGATCGGGGCGTCCGGCCCAGGCGTCTTGACGCGGTAGGCCTCGATCTGCGCCAGCGCCTGGCGGTGCATCGCGGCGCGCGAGAGCCACGGCCCGCGGGCCAGCGGGCGGCGGTCGAAGTTGCGCAGCGCCAGGTTCTCGGCCACCGCCAGCTTGCCGACGCAGGCGTTGGCCAGCGGCTCCTCCGGCAGGCTGCGCACGCCGAAGCGCTGCATCTGGGCGCGCACTGGGCGATAGGGCTGGCCGTCGACACGCACCTCGCCGCTCGTCCAGGGCAGCGCGCCGGTGAGGGCGGCCACCAGCTCGCGCTGGCCGTTGCCCGAGACACCGGCCACGCCGAGGATCTCGCCCGGCTGCACCGCGAGGCTCAGGCCGTCGATCGCGCGCCGGCCCTCGGCGCCGGGCACGACGAGCTGCTCCACCGCCAGCCGCGGCGCCGTGCCGGCCGCCACGGCCGGCACGGTGCGCGCCGGTGCGGGCGCGGAGGCGGGAATGGCCGCCGCGTCGGTGGCCACGCCCATCATCCAGCCGGCCAGCTCGTCGCGCGTGGTCAGCTGCACCGCGGTGCCGCCGGTGCGCTGGCCGCGCCGCAGCACCGTCACCTCGTCGCAGAAGCCGAACACCTCGCGGAACTTGTGGGTGATGATCAGCACGCTCAGCTGGCCCTCGCGGCACATCTGCCGCACGCGGCCGAGCACCTCGTCGGCCTCCTGCGGGGTGAGCACCGAGGTCGGTTCGTCCAGCACCAGGAAGCGCCGCTTCGCGTACAAGGCCTTCAGGATCTCGAGCTTCTGCTTCTCGCCGGCCGCGAGTTCGGCCACGCGCGCATCGAGCGCCAGCGGGAAGGGCGCGGCCTTCATGAATTCCGCCAGGCTCGCCCGCTCGGCGCGCCAGTCGATCACCGCGCCGAGTTCGCGCTGCGCCAGCGCCAGGTTCTCGGCCACCGTCATGCCGGGCACGACCGTGAAGTGCTGGAAGATCATGCCGAGGCCGAGTGCCGCGGCGTCGCGCGGGCTCGCGATCTCGCGCTCGCGGCCGTCGACCATCACGGTGCCGCTGTCGGCGCGGTAGAAGCCGATCAGCGACTTGACGAGCGTGGACTTGCCGGCGCCGTTTTCGCCCAACAGCGCATGGAAGCTGCCGGCCTCGACGGTGAGCGACACGTCGTCGAGCGCCTGCAGCGCGCCGAAGCGCTTGCTGAAGTGCAGCATCTCGACCTTGGCGGCGCCGGTCGCCTCGACCTGGGGCGGGATCAGTTGGCTCATGCCGTCACCCCAGCGCCGCGAGGATCGCGGCCGACGCGGCCACCGCGCCGAACACGCCGCCTTGCATCGTCACCATCTTCAGCGCCGCGGCATGGTTGCCGGCATCGGTGGCGCCGGTGGCGTCGCTGACGATCAGGCATTCGAAGCCGCGGTCGTTGGCCTCGCGCATCGTCGTGTGCACGCACACGTCGGTGGTCACGCCGGTCAGGATCAGGTTGCGGATGCCGCGCAGGGTGAGCAGCAGCTCCAGATCCGTCGCGCAGAAGGAGCCCTTGCCGGGCTTGTCGATGATCGGCTCGCCGGGCCGCGGCGCGAGCTCGGGAATGATCTCCCAGCCCGGCTCGCCGCGCACCAGGATGCGGCCGCAGGGGCCGGGGTCGCCGATGCCGACACCGGCGGCGCCGATCTGGCGCGAGCGCCAGCGCTTGTTGGCCGGCAGGTCGGTCAGGTCCGGGCGGTGGCCCTCGCGGGTGTGGATCACGTGCAGGCCGAGCGCGCGGGCGCGCTCCAGCAGCGTCGAGATCGGGACGATCGGCGCGCGCACGGCCGACAGGTCGTAGCCCATGCGGTCGACATAACCGCCCAGGCCGACGAAGTCGGTCTGCATGTCGATCACCACCAGCGCGGTGTCCGCGGCGGACCACCGGCCGTCGAAGGGCCAGGCGTAGGGGTTCGCGTCGACGGGCTTGAACGTCGTCATGGCCATCACCGGTTGAGGGAGAGTTCGCCCGGCGCGCCGTGGCGCGGGCCGGGCTTGCCCAGGCCGACCAGCAGCGCCAGCGTCAGCACATAGGGCAGCGCCGCGAGCAGGTAGTAGCCCTGGCTGTAGCCGAGCGCCTGCAGCGCCGGGCTGATGGCGCTGGCGCCGCCGAACAGCAGCCCGGCCAGCACGCAGCGGCGCGGGTCCCAGCGGGCGAAGATGACCAGCGCCACCGCCATCACGCCCTGCCCGCTGGACAGCGCCTCGCTCCACGCGCCGGGGTAGACGAGCGACAGCGAGGCCCCGCCGACCCCGGCGCAGGCGCCGCCGAAGGCGGTGGCGATCACGCGGTAGGCGGCCGGCGAGAGGCCGAAGGCACGCGCCGCGTTCTCGCTGTCGCCCACCACACGCAGGCGCAGGCCGAAGCGGGTGTGGCCGAGCGCCCACCAGGTGGCGAACGCGAGCACCAGGCCGAGCACGAACAGCGGGTTGATGCCGAGCGCGGCCTTCACCGCAGGGATGTCGGACCAGTTGCCCAGCGCGACCGGCGCGAGCCCCGGCGCGCTCGGCTGGATCAGCGGCTTGCCGAGCCAGAACGCGAGCCCCGAGCCGGCCAGCATCAGCGCGATGCCCATCGCGGTGTCGTTCACGCGCGGCAGGCTGCACAGTGCGCCGTGCAGTGCGCCGAGCAGCAGGCCGACGAACGCCGCGGCGAGCACGCCCAGCCAGGGCAGGCCCGAGGCGAGCGAGACGCCGAAGGCCGTCATCGCGCCCATCAGCAGCGTGCCCTCGAGGCCGAGGTTGATGCGGCCGGCCTTCTCGGTGACCGTCTCGCCGAGGCTCACCCACAGCAGCGGCGTGCCGACGCGGATCGCGCCGCCGAGAATGGCCAGGGGCACGCCCCACCAGCCGAGTGCGTTGGCATCACCCACGGCGACCTCCGCTTCCTCCGAACAGCGAACGCCCGCGCAGCGTCTCGCAGCCGATCAGCGCGACGAAGGCGAAGCCGAGCAGCACGGTGACCGAGGCGTCGGGCAGCCCGAGCCGGCGCTGCAGCAGGCTGCCGCTGGCGGCGATGCCGCCGACCAGGATCGCCACCGGGATCACGCCGGCCGGCGAGAAGCGTGCGGCGAACGCGATCAGGATGCCGCTGTAGCCATAACCTGCGATCAGCGAGGCGTTGGCCGCGCCGTGCACCGCGGCCACCTCCACCGCACCGGCCAGGCCCGCGCAGGCGCCGCCGGCGGCGCAGGCGCCGATGGTGAGGGCGCCCACCGGCAGGCCGACGCCGAGCGCGGTGCGGGCGTTGCCGCCGGCCACGCGCAACGCCAGGCCGAGCGGGGTGAAGCGCATCACGCCCCAGGCGGCCAGCGCGGCGAGCACGCCCAGCACCAGGCCCCAGTGCACGTCCAGGCCCGGCAGCGGCGGCAGCATCAGTGCGTCGGGCAGCGGCTTGGTCGAGGGCTTGTTCAGGCTCGCCGGGTCGCGCAGCACGGTCTCGACGCACTGGTTGAACAGCGCGATCGCGATGAACGACATGAGCAGGCTGGCGATCGTCTCGTTGACCTCGCGTCTCTCGCGCAGCCAGCCGACGATGCCGATCCACAACCCGCCGGCGGCCATGCCGGCCAGGGCCATCAGCGGCCAGACGACCAGCGGCGAACTCGTGGCGAGCAGGTTGCCGAGCGCCGCCGCCGCAAGGCCGCCCAGCACCAGCGCACCCTCGTTGCCGATGATCACGCGGCCGGCCTGCGCGGGCAGCGCCACGGCCAGGCCGGTCAGCACCAGCGGCGCGGCGCGCTGCAGCGTGTTCTGCCACGCGAACGCGTCGCCGAAGCCGCCCTGCACGATCAGGCCCCACACCTCCAGCGGGTTGTAGCCCGCCAGCGCGACGGCCAGCGAGAACAGCCCCACCGTCAGCGCGAGCGCGGCCAGCGCCGGCAGCAGCGCGTCGAGCGTGGCGCGCAGCCTCGCCAGCGCTGCGGAGGGGGCGGCCACCGGCGCGCCGGCCGGCATCGGGATGCTGCTCATCGCAGGCGCCGCAGGCTCAGCCGGGAATCGCGCCGACCACCCCTTCGACGAGGTAGTTCATCTTCTCGAGCTCGGGGTCGAACTGGTCGAGGTTCTTCGCGACGACGACGTTGCCCTTGTTGTCCTTGATGCCGGCCTTGAAGATGACGTAGCCGCCCTTCATCATCGCGGCCTTGATCTCGTCGGCCTTGGCCTTGGCCGGTGCGCCCACCGCGGCGCCGTAGGGCGACATCTTCACGTAGCCGTCCTTCAGCCCGCCGCGCAGGAAGTTGGGCATGGCCGCGCCGCCCTGCGCCGCCTTGATCTGCGCGCCGTAGGGCGTGGACCAGTCCCACTCGGCGCCGGTCAGGTAACCCTTGGGCGCGAGCGCGGCCTGGCTGGCGTGGTAGCCGCTGCAGAAGATGCCGCGCTTCTCGGCCGTTTCCATGATCACCTTCGGGCTGTCGACGTGGCAGGTCAGCACGTCGGCCCCCTGGTCGATCAGGCTGGTGGCGGCCTCGGCCTCCTTGACCGGCATGGACCACTCGCCGGTGAAGATCACGCGCGTCGTGAACGCCGGGTCGACCGAACGCGCGCCGAGCGTGAAGGCGTTGATGTTGCGCAGCACCTGCGGGATCGGCTTGGCGGCGATGAAGCCGAGCTTCTTGCTCTTGCTCGTGAAGCCCGCCACCACGCCGGCCAGGAACTGGCACTCGTCGATGTAGCCGAAGTAGCTGCCGGTGTTGGCCGGGTGCTTGCCCTGCGTCCACAGGCCGCCGCAATGGGCGAAGCGCACCTTGGGGTACTTCTCGGCCATCTTCAGCATGTGCGGGTCGAAGTAGCCGAAGGAGGTGGGGAAGATCAGCGAGGCCTTGTCCTGGTTGATCATGGCCTCCATGGTCTTCTGCACGGCCGTGGTCTCGGGCACGTTCTCCTCCTCGACCACCTTCACGCCGGGCAGCTTCTTGATCGCCGCGGCGGCCGCCGCCTGCGCCTGGTTGTAGCCGAAGTCGCCACGCGGGCCGACGTAGATCACGCCGACGACGATCGGCGTCTGCGCCTGGGCGCGGCGCAGCGCGCCGGGCAGCAGCAGCGAGCCGGCGGCCAGCGCGCTGCCGGCCAGCAGGCGGCGGCGCAGGTCGTCGGTGTCGGCATGGATGAGCGTCTTCTTCGACATGAGGTTCTCCTCGTCAGGCGGTCACGGGTTCGGGCAGCAGGCTCACGTGCGCGGCGACGACGCGCCAGCCGCCGTGCCCGGGCAGCGCGAAGCGCACCCAGGTCTGGCTCTGGCGGCCGTGGCGATTGCCGCGCACGAACTCGGTCATCGCGGTCGCGCTGTCGCGGCCGTAGGTGGTGATCACGGTGCGCTCGAGGCTGCGCTCGAGCCCGGCGCTCGGGCGCGCGGCGCGAAAGGCGCGGATCGCCTCGATGCCGATGAGGTTCTCGGCCACGCCGTAGCGCACGGTGTGGGGCGAGTCCCAGAACAGTTCGTCGAGCAGCGCGACGTCGTTGCCGGTCAGGGCGCGTTCGTACAGCGCGAAGATCGCGCTGACCTCGGCGTGCACCTCGGGGAGGTTGATCTCCACGGCGCGTCCTTCAGTCCAGCGCGGCCACCGGCGCGTGCGCGAGGCCGAGTGCCTCGAGTTCGGCGGCGACACGCAGCGCATGGTCCTCGCGCCAGGGCGCGGCGATGACCTGCACGCCGATCGGCAGGTGCGGCAGCTGCGGGTTCATGCCCCACAGCGGCACCGTCACCACCGGCAACCCGATGCAGGAGATCGGTTGCGCCAGCAGGCCCAGGCTCGGGCGCGCCGGCAGTCGCTGGCCGTTCAGTTCGATCCACTCGGTGCCGATGACGGGCGCGACGCAGGGCGTGGCCGGCGCGAGCAGCACGTCGACCGTCTCGAACACCCGCGCGAGCTGGCGCGCGAAGGCCTGGCGCACGCGCTGCGCCTGCACGACCCAGCCCGCCGGCAGCAGCGCGCCGGCGAGGAAACGGTCGCGCGAGAGCGGCTCGAAGTCCTGCGGCCGCTTGCGCAGGTCCGCCAGGTGCAGGTTCGCGCCTTCGGCGTTGGTGATCAGGAAGGCGGCGGCGCGCGCGCGGTCCACGTCCTTCAGTTCGACGAGGCGGGTGGTGCCGAGCGCCTGCGCGACCGCGTCGACCGCGCCGGTCGCCTCGGGCAGCGCCATCTCGCGGAACCAGCCGCCGAGCACCGCGATGCGCAGGCCTTCGGCACGCGCGTCGAGCTGCGTGCGGGTGGGCTCGGGGGGGCGGCGTGCGCAGTGCGGGTCGTCGGGCGCCGGGCCCTGCATCGCGTCGTAGGCGACGGCGAGGTCGGCGACGCTGCGCGCGAACGGGCCGAGGTGGTCGAGGCTGGCAACGAACGGGTAGCTGCCCAGGCGCGGCAGGCGGCCGTAGGTTGGCTTCAGGCCGAAGGTGCCGCACAGCGACGAGGGCACGCGGATCGAGCCGTTGGTGTCCGAGCCCAGGCTCAGCGGCACCTCGCCGGCGGCCACCGCGGCGGCCGATCCGCCCGAGGAGCCGCCCGAGATGCGCGCCGGGTCGTGCGGGTTGCGCGTCGGACCGTAGTGGCTGTTCTCGGTGCTGAAGCCGTAGGCGTACTCGTCCATGTTGAGCGCGCCGACGCAGATCGCGCCGGCCGCCTCGAGCCGGCGCACCAGCAGCGCGTCGCGCGCGGCGGGCGGTGCCTCGCGCTCGATCTTCGAGCCGGCCAGCGTGGGCAGGCCCGCGAGGTCGAACAGGTTCTTCACCGCGAAGGGCACGCCGGCCAGCGACAGCTCGGCGCGCCGGGTGTGCTTGTCGATCTGCGCGGCGCGCTTGAGCGCGCGCTCGGCCAGCACCGCGGTGAAGGCGTTGACGCGCGGCTCGGCGGCCTGGATCAGGCCCAGGCTCGCGCTCACCGCGCTGGTGGCCGAGAGCGCGCCGCTGCGCACCTGCGCCGCGATCTCGACCGCCTTCATGCCGCCGGCCCCCGCGGCGCGACCGGCTCGAAGACCGCGCCGGATTCGTCCTCGATGCCGAGTGCCTGGCCCATCACCAGGTCGGCCATGCCCGAGGCCAGCACCAGGTAGTGCACGACACCCGGCTTGTGCTCGGCGAAGAGATGCAGATCGAGCGCCGCGGCGCTCGCGGTCATCAGGGCCTCGGCCTGCTGCGACGTCAACACGGCTCAGGCCTTGAACAGCTGCCGGTAGTCCGGCTGCAGGTGGAACCAGTACATGTAGCCCTGCACGTCCTTCTGCATGGCCACGTCCATGGTCGGCTGGAAGAGGGGCACGCGCGGCACCTCGTCGTAGGCGATCTGGATCATCTCCTTGACGAAGGAGTCGTACAGCGTCTTGCTCTCGGCGAAGCGCGCGTTGGTGATGACCTTGTCGAGCTTCGCGTTCTGGTAGCTCATCGTGTTGAACACGGCGTTCTGGCCGTGGTAGCACCAGAAGAAGAAGTACTCCGGGAAGTCGAGCCAGCCGCCGAAGCGGTTGATGACCATCGGCAGGTCCTTCTTCAGCAGCGCGGCGCGCCAGGTGGCACCGGGGATCTTGTTGATCTGCGCCTTGATGCCGATCTGCGCCAGCGACTCCTGGATCAGCACCGCCATCGGCTCGCTGACGGTGCCGCTGCCGAGGTCGAAGCTCAGCGTGGTCTCGAAGCCCGCGCCGGCGCCCGCCTCGGCCATCAGCGCGCGGGCCTTGGCGAGGTCGGTCGCGTAGCCGGTGGGCTGCGGCCAGGCGGTGCTCTTCACCTCGCGCCCGGGGGCGCCGTAGAGCTTGATGGCGCGGCCGTAGAGCGCGTGGTCGTACAGCTTGTCGTAGGGCAGCACGAGCGCCACGGCCTGGCGCACCTTGACGTTGTCGAACGGCGGCTTCGTCACGTTCATGCCGAGGTAGAACATCGCGTTCTCGATCGGCGTGCTGGTCACCTTGACGTTGCCGCCCTCCTTCGAGAGCTCGGAGAAATCCTTCGGCGGCAGGTCGTAGGTGATGTCGATGTCGCCCTTGAGCAGCAGCGCGCGCCGGTTGCCCGCGTTGGGCACTTCGCGCTGCACGATGCGGCGCAGTTTCGGGGCCGGGCCGCTCTTCCAGCCGTCGAAGCGGACGTAGACGATCTCCTGCCCCGGCCGGAAGGCCTCGACCTTGAAGGCGCCGCCGCCGGCGGTGTTGTTGCGCGTCCAGGCCAGGCCCCAGGGGTCGGCCGCGGTGGCGTTCTTCTTCACCAGTTCGCTGTTGAAGATGCACGGCACCGGCACCGCCAGGTCGTTCATCGTCAGCTTGTCGCGGCGCAGGAACCTGACGCGGAAGCTGTGCTCGTCGACCACCTCGAACTGCTCGGGCTTCTCGAGCGAGCCGGCGGCCATCTGGAAGGTCGGGAAGCCGCCCACGGTGACCGCGCGGTCGAAGCTCCACTTGACGTCCTTCGCGGTGACCGGCGTGCCGTCGTGGAAGGTTGCGTTCTTGCGCAGCTTGAACAGCACCGAGTTGCCGTCCGGCGCCAGCTGCCAGCTCTCGGCCAGCTCGGGCTCGAGCTTGTTGCGGTCGTAGACGACGCGGCCGTCGGGCAGGGTCTTCTTCCCGTAGGTCATCAGCCGGTCGTAACAAAGCCAGCTCACGCCGTAGCTCGGGCGGTTGGCGCCCACGGTGTGGATGTCCAGCGAATTCGGACCGAACTCGTTGGCCACCAGCAGCACGTCCTTCGGGCGCGCCTGCGCATGGCCCGCATGCGGCAGGCCCGCGAGGGCCGCCGCGGCGCTGCCGGTCTGGAGGAATCGACGACGGTCCATGCGTTCGCGCTCCGTGATCAGTGCCGGGATTCGAGGTAGGCGCGCCAGCCGCCGAACGCGCTGACATCGGGGGCCTCGGCGACGGCATGTGCCTCGCAGAGGAAGCCGTGCACACGGCGCCCGTCGGCCAGTTCGATCGAGCCCAGGCCGAGCGGCGCGGGGATCAATGCAAGAAAGCTGCCGACCGCACGCTCGGGCATCGCCCAGACTTCGAGCGCGATGGCACGGCCGCGCGCCTCGTCGCGCACCAGTCCGGGCTTGGGCGGCACCGTGCCGGGCAGCGCATGCAACCGGTAGCGCGGCGCGGTGGTGGTGGCCTCGAGCAGCGTCGCGCCGCGTTCGAGCAGCTGGCCGTTCAGCGGCAGCCCGGACAGGTGCGCACCGACCACCGCGATCGGCAGGCTCGGTTCGCTGCGCGGCCAGGCCAGCGGCAGCGGCGCTGCGAGGCCCTGCCAGCGGCGTGCGAAGCGCGCCAGCGCCGCGTCGTGGTGCGTGCGCGCCACGAAGGTGACGCCGAACGGCAGGCCCGCCGGCGTGTGCCCGGCCGGCACGGCCAGCGCGCACCAGTCGAGCAGGTTGACGAAGTTGGTGTAGCGCCCGAGCGAGCTGTTGACGCCCACCGGGTCGGCATCGACCTCGGCGAAGCGCGGGTGGCCGGTGGTGGTGGGCACCATCAGCACGTCGACCTGCTGCCACAGGGCTGCGGCGCGCACGGCCAGATCGCGCAGGCGGTACTGCGCTTCGAACGTGGCGGTGGCGTCGAAGTCGCGCGCACGCTCGATCACGCGCCGCACCGTCGCATCCAGCGCCTCCGGCTGGCGCGCCAGCAGTGCCTTGACGACCGCATGCCGCTCGGCCACCCAGGGGCCCTCGTAGAGCAGCGCGGCCACCTCGTGCAGCACGGTGAAGTCCAGCGGCACCACGCGGTGGCCGAGTGCCTCGAGCCGGGCGGTCGCGGCAGGCCAGGCGGCCTCGTAGCCGGCGTCGCCGAAGAAGAACGGATGCGCCGGCACGCCCACGCGCAGCGCCTCGGGCCAGGCCGCCGGGCCGGTGGCGAAGCGGCTGTACGGGTCGGCCCCGTCCGGCCCTTCGACCAGCGCCAGCAGCGCGGCGGCGGCGTCGACGTCGTGGGCGAACAGCGAGACGCAGTCCAGGCTGCGGCAGGCCGGCAGCACGCCGGCGGTGCTGACGCGCCCGGGCGTGGGCTTGAACCCGACCAGACCGTTGAAGCCGGCGGGCACGCGCCCGGAGCCGGCGGTGTCGGTGCCGAGCGCGAACGGCACGTCGCCGCGCGCCACCAGCACCGCCGAGCCGGAGCTCGAGCCGCCGCTGATGCGGTCGGCCGCCGCGACACTGGCCGGCCGGCCATAGGGCGAGCGCGTGCCCACCAGCCCGGTGGCGAACTGGTCGAGGTTGGTCTTGGCGATCCACACGGCGCCGGCCGCCTCGAGCCGGCGCACCACCTCGGCGCTGCGCTCGGCGGTGTGCACGAAGGCCGGGCAGGCAGCGCTGGTGGGGGCGCCGGCGACGTCGATGTTGTCCTTCACCGCAAAGGGCACGCCCCACAGCGGATGGGCGCGCAGCAGCGCGGCGCGGTCGGGGCAGGCGGCTTCCAGGGCCCGCAGCGCCTCGAGCCGCGCCTGCATCGGCGCGCCACCGAGCAGGTGGATCACCGCCGGGTCGTCGCCGCGCGCCGCCAGGCGTTCGCGCAGCGCCGGCAGCAGCGCCGCGGGCGACGCGCCGTCGCGGTAGGCCTGCTGCCAGTCGGCCAGGGTGGTGAGCGGGGACGCCACTTTTGGTGCACCTGTTGGTATACAAGCAGGTGTCCAGCATCAAGCGTGCCAGCGCCTCGTTCACCGGGCGATGCGAGGAGAACGCCGGCCGGTGCGCCCGGCCCGGCGCACCAGCAGCGCGCGACGGCGCGCCGAACGGGGGCGCCGCGCGGGGCGGCCTAGGTCAGCGCGAGGTCGGCCACCAGGCCGGCGAACACCACGAAGCCGACCCAGTGGTTGAGCCGGAAGGCGCGGAAGCAGCCTTCGCGCGTGCGCGTGCGGATCAGCGTGAAGTGCCAGGCCGCGATGCCGCCGGCCAGCGCGATGCCGGCGAGGTAGGCCGGCCCGCGCCCGGCCTGCAGGCCCAGCAGCGCCCAGGAGCCGAGGTAGATGGCGTAGAAGGCCATCACGCCGGCCACGTCGAAGCGGCCGAGCGTGATCGCCGAGGTGCGGATGCCGATCTTCACGTCGTCGTCGCGGTCGACCATCGCGTACTCGGTGTCGTAGGCCAGCACCCAGAACAGGTTGCCCAGCAGCAGCCACCAGGCGAAGGCGGGCACCTGCCCCTGCACCGCGGCGAACGCCATCGGGATGCCGAAGCTGAAGGCCACGCCCAGCACGGCCTGCGGCATCGAGAAGAAGCGCTTGGTGAACGGGTAGAAGATCGACACCGCCAGTGCCACCACGCTCCAGGCGACGGTCGCCAGGTTGGTGCTGAGCACCAGCAGGAAGGCGGCGAAGGCCAGCACGGCGCCGACGCCGAGCGCCTCGCGGCCGCGGATCAGGCCGCTGGTCACCGGGCGCTGCGCGGTGCGCTTGACGTGGCGGTCGAAGTCGCGGTCGGCCACGTCGTTGACGGCGCAGCCGGCGCTGCGCATCAGGAAGGTGCCGAGCACGAACACCACGAGCAGGTGCCAGCCCGGGGAACCCCCGGCGGCGAACCACAGTGCCGACAGCGTGGGCCACAGCAGCAGGTAGCTGCCGGCGGGGCGGTTCCAGCGGATCAGGTCGAGGTAGATCGACAGGCGGTGCGGCAGGGTGTGGCTGGCCATGGGCGGATTGTCGCGCCGGCGGGGCATGGTTGCGGTAGAACGATATGTCTGCTAGTCTTTCAGCAGAAAGAACGTTGCGATGCTCGCCCAACGCCCCTCCGCCCACCCGCCGGCCGCACTGTCGGCGCGTGGGGCGCCCGACCCGTCCGCCGTGCTGGCCAAGGCGACGGCACGTGCCGCCGAGCTGCTGGGGCTCAACGGCAGCGCGCTGGCAGCGGTGATTGGCGCCAGCGAGGCCACGGTGTCGCGCATCCTGCGCGGCGAGCGCGGGCTGGCGCCGGAATCCAAGGCCGGCGAGCTGGCGGCCCTGCTGGTGCGGCTGTTCCGTTCGCTCGACGCGCTGGTCGGCCACGACGCGCAGCGCCGGCTCGACTGGATGCGCAGTTCCAACCGTGCCCTGCACGGCGTGCCGGCCGAGCTGATCCGCTCGGCGCAGGGGCTGGTGGCGGTGGTGGCCTACCTCGACGCGATGCGCGCGCCGCTGTGACGGCTGCGCAGCCGCTGGCTGCCGGCGTGCGCACGCTGGCGCGGCGCCTGTGGCGCGCCGTCGAGGCGCAGCACCTGGTGGCGACCATGAAACTGGCCGACAGCCTGGCCGAGCAGGACGTGCTGGAGCAGATCCTCGAGCGCAGCAAGCCGCCGCTGCCGCCCGCGGCGGCAACGCTGCCCTACCTGATCGCCACGCCGTTTCGCTACCGCTCGCCGCAGGCCTCGCGCTTTCGCCGCGCGGAAGACCCGGGCCTGTGGTACGGCGCCGAGGAGAAGCTGACCGCCTGCGCCGAGGTGGCGCACTGGCGTTGGCGCTTCCTGATGGACAGCGACGGGCTGCGCACGCAGGAGCTGGTCACCGAGCACAGCCTGTTCCCGGCCGAGGTGCGCGGCCGCTGCATCGACCTGACCCGCGTGCCCTGGTCGGCGCGTGCCGCCGAGTGGACGCACCCGAGCGACTACAGCGCCTGCCAGGCGCTGGCAGCGCAGGCGCACGAGGCGGGCGTGCAGTGGATCCGCTACGCCTCGGCGCGCGTGCGCGGCGGCCGCAACGGCGCGGTGCTGGACCCGCTGGCCCTGCGCCTGGCCGAGCCGGTGCCGCTGGAGACCTGGGTCTGCAAGGTAGGCCCGACGCGCGCGCTGATGCGCCACGGCGACGAGCGGCTCGAACTGGCCTTCGAGCCCGAGCCCGAGCCCGCTACGCCTCCAGCTGCTTCTGGAACACCAGCCCCGCGTGCTCGCGCAGGGCGTGGAAGCTGATCTTCGGCCAGTTCTCCTGCATCGCGCGCAGCTCGCCGGCGTATTCGAGCAGCACGCAGGGCGCGTCGACCGCGTCGTGGGCCACGCGGTGCGCGTTGCCGTCGATGAAGCGCTTGAGCTCGCGTTCGTCCGCGGCAGCGCCCTCGCCGGTGTCGCAGGTGACCCAGCGCGCCACGTTGTAGCGCGCCGGGGTGATGCGCGCCTTGCAGCCGTACTCGTGCTCGAGCCGGTGCGCCACCACCTCGAACTGCAGCTGGCCGACGGCGCCGAGCAGCAGCATCGAGCCGCCGACCGGGCGGAACACCTGGATGGCGCCCTCCTCGCCGAGCTGCGTCAGCCCGGCGCGCAGCTGCTTGGTCTTCAGCGGGTCGGCCACCTCGACGGTGCGGAACATCTCCGGCGCGAAGAACGGCAGCCCGGTGAACTGCAGCGCCTCGCCCTCGGTGAGCGTGTCGCCGAGCTGCAGCACGCCGTGGTTCGGGATGCCGATGATGTCGCCGGCAAAGGCCTCGTCGAGCAGCTCACGCTTCTGGCTCATGAAGGTCACCACGGTGTTGGGCCGCAGCGTCTTGCCCGAGCGCACCACCTTCAGGTTCATGCCGCGCTCGAAGCGGCCCGAGGCCACGCGCACGAAGGCGATGCGGTCGCGGTGCGCCGGGTCCATGTTGGCCTGGATCTTGAAGACCACGCCGCTGAACTTCGGCTCGTCGGGCTTCACCTCGCGCTGGATGGCATGGCGCGCGCCGGGCGGCGGCGCCAGCTCGACCAGCGCGTCCAGCACCTCCTGCACGCCGAAGTTGTTGATCGCCGAGCCGAAGAACATCGGCGTCTGGTGGCCGTCGAGGAACTGCCGCTCGTCGAAGGCCGGCGCGGCCTCGCGCACCAGCTCCACCTCGCCGGCCGCCTGGGTGTAGGCGCTGCCGAAGCGCTCGGCCAGCGCCAGGTTGGCGAGGCCGTCGATGATCTCGTCGCCGCCTTCCTTCACCCGGTCCTCGCCGGGCGAGAACACGCGCATCTGGTCGCGGCGCAGGTCGAGCACGCCGCCGAACACCTTGCCCATGCCGACGGGCCAGGTGAAGGGCACGACCGACATGCCCAGCTCGCGCTCGATCTCGTCCAGCAGCGCGAGCGGCTCCTGCACCTCGCGGTCCATCTTGTTGACGAAGGTGAGGATGGGCGTGTTGCGCGCGCGGCAGACCTGCAGCAGCCGGCGCGTCTGCGGCTCCACGCCGTTGGCCGCGTCGATCACCATCAGCGCCGCGTCCACCGCGGTCAGCACGCGGTAGGTGTCCTCGGAGAAGTCCTGGTGGCCCGGCGTGTCGAGCAGGTTGATGACGCAGTCGCGGTACTCCATCTGCATCACCGAGCTGGCCACCGAGATGCCGCGCTGCTTCTCGATCTCCATCCAGTCCGAGGTGGCGTGGCGCGAGGCCTTGCGCGCCTTCACGCTGCCGGCGATCTGGATCGCGCCGGAGAACAGCAGCAGCTTCTCGGTCAGCGTGGTCTTGCCCGCATCGGGGTGCGAGATGATGGCGAAGGTGCGGCGCCGGCGCACCTGCGGGGTCAGTTCGGACATCGCAGGATTATCCGCGCCGCTGGCACACTGGCCGGATGCCGGAGCTGCCGGACATCACCGTCTACGTCGAGAACCTGGCCACCAGGCTGCGCGGCGCCACGCTGCAGCGCTTGCGGCTGCTCAACCCCTTCCTGCTGCGTACCGCCGTGCCGCCGATCGCCACGGTGGAGGGGCGGCGCGTGCTCGGTGTCGAGCGGCTCGGCAAGCGCGTGGTGCTCGCGCTCGAGGGCGAGCTGTTCCTCGTCGTCCACCTGATGATCGCCGGCCGGTTGCACTGGCGCCCGGCCGGCGCCAAGCCGGGCGGCAAGGGCACACTCGCGGTGTTCGAGTTCGATGCCGGCAGCCTGGTGCTCACCGAGGCCGGCACCCAGCGCCGCGCGGCGCTGCATCTCCTGGCCGGCCGCAGCGCACTGGCCGCGGCCGACCCGGGCGGCATCGACGTGTTCGCAGCGCAAGCGCAGGCCTTCGCCGAGCGCCTGCGCAGCGCGAACCACACCCTCAAGCGTGCGCTGACGAACCCGGCGCTGTTCTCCGGCATCGGCAATGCCTACTCGGACGAGATCCTGCACCGCGCCCGGCTCTCGCCGCTGGCGCTGACCCGCACCCTGGACGATGCGGCAGTCGCCCGCCTGCACGAGGCCGTGCGTGCGGTGCTGGCCGAATGGACCGACCGGCTGCGCGCCGAGGCCGCCGCACGGGGTGGCTGGCCCGACAAGGTGACCGCGTTTCGCCCGGAGATGGCGGTGCATGGCCGCTTCGGCCAGCCCTGCCCGGTGTGCGGCAGCCCGGTGCAGCGCATCGTGCATGCGGACAACGAGACCAACTACTGCGCCCGCTGCCAGACCGACGGGCGGCTGCTCGCGGACCGGGTGCTGTCGCGGCTGCTGAAGGACAGCTGGCCGCGGCGCGTCGACGATCTGGACTAGCCGCGCCGGAACAGCAGCACCGAGTTGGTCCCGCCGAAGGCGAAGGAATTGCTGATCGCCGCCTCCAGGCGCGGCGCATCGGCATCGCCCTGCGTCACCAGGTTGAGCCGGCAGGCCGGGTCGACCTCGCGGCAGAACGCGTTGGGCGGCAGCTCGCGCCGGCGCAGCGCCAGCACCGTGATCACCGCCTCGAGCGCGCCGGCGCCGCCCAGCAGGTGGCCATGCATCGACTTGGTCGAACTCACGCGCAGACCGTCGAGGTGTTCGCCCCAGACGGCGGCCAGGGCCTCGCGCTCGATCGGGTCGCCCACGCGCGTGGCCGTGCCGTGCGCGTTGCAGTAGCCCACGTCGCCCGGCGCCAGGCCGGCCAGCGCGAGGGCCGCGGCGATCGCGCGGCGCTGGCCCTCGGCATCGGGCTTGGTGAGGTGGCTGGCGTCGCAGCTCAGGCCCCAGCCGGCCAGCTCGGCATGGATGGTGGCGCCGCGCGCGCGTGCCTTGTCCATCGGCTCGAGCACCAGGCAGGCCGCACCCTCGCCGAGGGCGAAGCCGCTGCGGTCGGCCGCGAACGGCCGGCAGCACGAGGCGGCCTCGCCGGGCGCGAAGCCCGCCAGCGTCTGCATCGCCTGCCAGGCGAGCACCACGCCGGGCACGATCAGCGACTCCGCGCCGCCCGCGATGGCCAGGTCGACCTCGCCGCTGCGCAGCGCCTTGGCCGCCTCGGCGATCGCTACCGACGACGATGCACAGGCCACCGAATAGGTCAGCACCGGGCCGCGGGCCTGGTGGCGCATCGCGATGTGTGCGGCCGGCGCGTTGGGCATGAAGGCGGGGATGGTCAGCGGCGGCACGCGGCTGCCGCCGCGGTAGGCCGCCTCCAGGGCCGCCGCGCCGCCCATGCCGCAGCCCATGTAGACGCCACGCCGCTCGGGCGCGGCGGCCTCGGCCGCGCCGGCCGCCTGCATCGCCAGCCCGGCGGCGGCCACGGCCAGCTGGCTGACCCGGTCCACGCCGGCCAGCTGCAGCTTGGTGAACCAGCGGCTGGCATCGAAGTCCACGCTGGCCGCGGCGGCGGGCCGGGCCAGCTCCGGGAACACCGGCGCGATGGCCGAGCGGCCCTGCAGCAGCGCGTCGAACAGGCCGTCGGGGCAATCGCCGTGGGGCGAGACCACGCCCAGGCCGGTGACGGCAATGCGGTTCAACGGGTCCTTCTCGGGAGGTCGGCGGGCCTTCGCGGCGGCGGCCGGGGGCGGCGTCAGGCGGCCTGGGCCGTGCGCGCGGCGCGCAGCCTGTCGATCACCGCCGCCAGGTCGGCCAGCGTGTCGATGTGCGCATGTTCGTCGGGCACGGCGAAGCCGAAATGGTCTTCCACCGCGAACAGGAACTCGACCAGGGCCAGCGAATCGATGCCGTGTTCGCGCATCGACGCCTTCGGATCCAGCGTGGACGGGTCGATGCCGTACTTCGCCTGGATCAGCTGCTGCAGCTCCTCGATCGAACTCATCGCGTCTATCCGTCGTTCTCCCCGGACACCCTCCGCGGCGCCCGGCCTCCCGTCCGTCAGTGGCTAGCGGACGGGAATCATGATAGCCGCTTCGCGCGGCGCGCTGCGATAGGCGTCGCGATAGGGACGCCAGCGCAGCGAAGCGAGTGAAAAGATGCCGCCCAGAAGCGCGCCGGCCGCGGCATCGAGCACCACGTGCTGCCGGATCGCGACGGTCGACCAGGTGATCACGGCGAACCAGGCCGCGTTGCCGAGCCGCAGCGCCAGCGGCGCGCGGGCGTGGCGCAGCAGGTGGTCGATCCACACCGCGCTGAAGGTCGCGCCGGCCACGTGCAGCGACGGACAGGCATTGCCGGCCGCGTCCACGCCGCGCAGCAGGGCGAAGCCCGGGTACTGCAGCACTTCGATCGTCAGCGGCGGCACGCGCGTGGGCCAGAAGTAGAAGCAGGCCAGGCCGACCAGGCACATCGCCGCCGCCCACAGCCCGTAGACCACCAGCTCGCGCAGGCGCAGCAGCAGCCCCGGGGCGACGCCGACGTACAGCCACAGCGTCAGGTAGGCCGCCAGCGCCTCGGGCTGGAACGGGATCAGCCGGTCCAGCGCCGTCAGCGGCATCTCGGTCACCGGGTACGCCGGATGGCGCAGCAGGTGGAAGTAGCCGATGAAGAACAGCCACATGAAGGCGCTCACGCCGCTCACCTTGAGCCACAGCCAGCGCCGCAGCCGCCGCCCGATCTCGGCCGTCCACGGCTGCAGGCGTTCGAGCGAGTCGAGGGAGGGATTCATGAAAACGACTTTGCGATAATCGCACCAGCCCTGTGTGGTGCTCCGCGCGTCGCCGCGCGGACACCCGCCCCGCCCCCGGCGGCCGACTCCCGAACGCACCGAATCCCGCACCCATGAGCCCGGCGACTTCTTCGACCCCTGCGTGCGAGGCCTGCGACGTCGTGGTCATCGGCGGCGGCCCGGCCGGCGCGACGGTCGCCGCGTTGCTGGCGCGCCAGGGCCGCGACGTGCGCCTGCTCGAGAAGGACCACCACCCGCGCTTTCACATCGGCGAGTCGCTGCTGCCGGCCAACCTGCCGCTGTTCGAGCGGCTCGGCGTGCGCGCGCAGATCGAGAAGATCGGCATGCCGAAGTGGGGCGTCGAGTTCGCCTCGCCGCAGCACCGGCACCACAGCTTCGTCGAGTTCGCCGACGCCTGGGACAAGTCCATGCCGATGGCCTGGCAGGTGCGCCGCTCGGAGTTCGACGAGATCCTGTTCCGCCACGCCGGCGCCTGCGGCGCGAGGCTGCACGAAGGCTGCAAGGTGCGCCGCGTGGCCTTCGACGCCGACGGCGCGGACGTCGAGGCGCAGCTCGACGACGGCACGCCGCGGCGCTGGCGCGCCCGCTTCGTGATCGACGCCAGCGGTCGCGACACGCTGCTCGCGAATCAGTTCGACTGGAAGCGCCGCAACCCGAAGCACAACAGCGCCGCGCTGTTCGGCCACTTCACCGGCGCCCGCCGGCTCGAGGGCAAGCTGGAAGGCAACATCAGCATCTTCTGGTTCGAGCACGGCTGGTTCTGGTTCATTCCGCTGGCCGACGGCAGCACCAGTGTCGGTGCCGTGTGCTGGCCGCACTACCTGAAGTCGCGCGAGAAGCCGCTCGATGCCTTCTTCGCCGACACCATCGCGATGTGCCCGGCGCTGGCCGCGCGCCTGGAGGGCGCGACGCTGGTCGGCAACTCAGTGTACGCCACGGGCAACTACGCCTACAGCGCCAGCCGCTCGCACGGCGAGCGCTTCCTGCTGCTGGGCGACGCCTACGCCTTCGTCGACCCGGTGTTCTCCTCGGGCGTGTACCTGGCGATGGCCAGCGCCTTCGTCGGCGCCGAGGTGGTGGCCACCTGCCTCGACCGCCCGGCCGAGGCCGCGGCGGCGCGCCGGCGCTTCGACGCGCACATGCGGCGCGGGCCGCGCGAGTTCTCGTGGTTCATCTACCGCATGACCAACCCGGCGATGCGCGAGCTGTTCATGCACCCGCGCAACCCGCTGCGCACCAAGGAGGCCGTGCTGTCGCTGCTGGCCGGCGACATCTTCGGCCGCACGCCGATCTGGGCCTCGCTGGCGGTCTTCAAGGGCATCTACTACCTCGGCTCGCTGCTCGCGCTGCCGCGCACCTGGCTCGCCTGGCGGGCGCGCCGGCACAACATCCGCGACGTCGGCGCCGTCAAGGGCGAGAACGTCCTGGCGCAGAACCCATGACGGCGGCCCGGGTCGCCGCCGACGCCCCGCCGCTGGGCGCCCTGGGCTGGGGTGCGTCCGCGCCGGCCGAGATCGCGGTCGACCTGCCGCTGCTCGCACCGGCCGGCGGGCGCATCGACGCCTGGCCGGCCCGCGCTGCGCTGCGCCGCGGCCGGCTCGGCGACCTGCACTGGTGCGCGGACGGGCAGCGCCTGTTCGGCCGGCTCGACGTGGACGAGGCCGGGCTCGGCCTGGAGCAGGCGACCTGGCGCGCCTACCGCGCGCTGTTCGCCGCGCTGCAGGAGGCCGGCTACCCGGCGCTGCAGCGCGTCTGGAACTTCGTGCCGCGCATCAACGACGACGAGGCCGGGCTGGAGCGCTACCGCCAGTTCAACATCGGCCGGCAGCGCGCCTTCCTCGAGGCCGGCCATGCCGCGTTCGAGGGCGCGCCGGCGGCCTGCGCGCTCGGCGCGCGCGGCGGGCCGCTGTCGATCCGCTTCCTGGCCGGCCGGCAGCCGGCGCTGGCGCTCGAGAACCCGCGCCAGGTGCCGGCCTGGCGCTACTCGGAACGGTTCGGGCCGCGCAGCCCGACCTTCTCGCGTGCCGTGCTGGCGGCCGACGGCACCGGCCAGGTCGACCTGCTGGTCTCCGGCACCGCCAGCATCGTCGGCGAGGCCTCGTGCCACCCCGGCGACGTGAGCGCCCAGCTGGCCGAGACACTCGCCAACCTGCGCGCGGTGGTCGACGCGGCGCGAGCGCGCAGCACGGCGCGCTTCGCGCTCGAGCAGCTCGACTGCACCGTCTACCTGCGCGACCCGGCGGACCTCGAGCCGGTGCGCGCCGGGCTCGTTGCCGCGCTCGGTGCCTCCTCGCGGGCCGCAGCGAACGCGGTCTACGTGCAGGCCGACATCTGCCGCCGCGAGCTGCTGCTGGAGATCGAGGCGCATGCGCGGGCGGAGGGCGAGCTGTGCGGCTAGGCGCCGGCCTGCTGCTCGCGGCACTCGGCGCCGCCGCGGCCCCGGCGGCCGCCGAGACGCGCCCGTTGTGGGAGTTCGGCATGGGCGCGGCCGCGCTGCGCATGCCGCACTACCGCGGCTCGGACCAGGCCGACAACTGGCTGCTGCCGGTGCCCTACCTGGTCTACCGCGGCAACATCCTGCGCGCCGACCGCGACGGCGCACGCGCCGTGCTGCTCGACACCGAGCGCCTCGACTTCGACTTCAGCGTCGGCGCCAGCGCGCCGACCCGCAGCCGCGACAACACGGCGCGCCAGGGCATGCCCGACCTCGCGCCGACCGTCGAGTTCGGTCCCAAGCTGAACCTGAACCTGGCGCGCGGCGCCGACTGGAAGGTCGACCTGCGCGTGCCGGTGCGTGCGGTGATGACGCTCGAGTCGAAGCCGCGCCACATCGGCTGGTCGGCCACGCCGGTGCTCAACCTCGACCTCGCCACGCGGCTGGTCGACCTGGGCATGCAGGCCGGCCCGCTGTGGGGCGACCGGCGCCTGCATGCCTACTACTACGACGTGGCGCCGGCGTTCGCCACCACCGCGCGTCCGGCCTATCGCGCCGGCGCCGGGCGGGCCGGCTGGCAGCTGACCCTGGGCGCCTCGCGCCGCATCGGGCAGTTCTGGCTCGGCGCGTTCGTGCGCGCCGACAGCGTCGCCGGCGCGGCCTTCGAGCCGAGCCCGCTGGTGCGCAGCCGCCACCAGCTGGCCTTCGGCGCGGCCGTCTCGTGGATCTTCGCGGCCTCCGGCGACACGGTCGACGTGCCGCCGGAGCGCGGTCGGTGATCGGCGCGGTTCGCACCGCCTACCGCTGGATCGCGCTGCAGGCCATGCTGCTGCTGCTCGGGCTGGCCTCGCTGGGCTGGAACCTGGTGGCGCTGCTGCTGTACCCGCTGCTGTCGCGCGAGCGCGGGCGGCGCCTCGGGCGCGCGGCGATCGCGCGCGGCTACCAGTGGTTCTGGAACGTCGCCGAACGCGCCGGCATGATGCGGCTGCACTCGCAGGCGCTGGAGCCGCTGCGCGACGAGCCCGGCCTGATCGTGGTGGCCAACCACCCGAGCATGCTCGATGCGCTGATGCTGGTCGGCCGGCTGCCGCGCAGCGCCTGCGTGATGAAGGCCAGCCTGATGCGCAACCCGCTGCTCGGCCCGGGCGCGCGCCTGGCGCGCTACATCCGCAACGACACCGGCCACGCGATGGTGCGCGCCGCGGTGGAAGACCTGCGCGAGGGCGGCCAGCTGGTGATGTTCCCCGAGGGCACGCGTACCACGCGCGCGCCGATCAACCCGTTCCGCCCGGGCGTGACGCTGATCGCCAAGCTCGCCCGCGCGCCGATCCAGGCCGTGTTCATCGACACCGACTCGCCCTACCTCGGCAAGGGCTGGCCGCTGTGGCGGCTGCCGCCGCTGCCGATCGTGTTCTCGGTGCGGCTGGGCGAGCGCTTCGCGCCGCAGGACGACTACGCTGCGCTGCTGGCGCGACTCGAGGCCCACTTCGCTGCCGGCGTGCGCCCGCCGGCCGACCCGACGCCATGAGCGCGCCGGGCCGTTCCCAAGCGCGAATCCCGGAGCACGCAGTGCGGAGGGTAGTCCAGTGATCGCTCCTGCCGCCTCGACCACGCACCTCGTGCTGATCCCGAGCTACAACACCGGCGCGACCGTCTACGAGACGGTGCGCGCAGCGCGTGCGCAGTGGACGCCGGTGTGGGTGGTGGTCGACGGCAGCGACGACGGCACGGCCGCCGGACTGCAGGCGATGGCCGCGGCCGACCCTGGCCTGCGGGTGCACGTGCTGCCGCACAACCAGGGCAAGGGCGCGGCCGTGCTGCACGGGCTGGAACTCGCGGCCGCCGCCGGCTTCACCCACGCGCTGACGATGGACGCCGACGGCCAGCACCCGGCGGCACTGATCCCGGCCTTCATGCAGGCCTCGGCGGCGCGACCCGGCGCGATGGTGCTGGGCCGCCCGGTGTTCGACGCCAGCGCGCCGTTGCTGCGGGTGCGTGGCCGGCGTGTCTCGAACTGGTGGGCCAACCTGGAGACGCTCGGCGCCGGCATCGGCGATTCGCTGTACGGCTTCCGCGTCTACCCGATCGCGGCGCTGGCCGCGGTGATGCGCGGCCAGCGCTGGATGCGCCGCTTCGACTTCGACCCCGAGGCCGCGGTGCGCCTGGCCTGGCGCGGCATCGCCCCGATCAACCTGGACGCCCCGGTGAAGTACCTCAGCGCCGCGGAAGGCGGCGTCTCGCACTTCCGCTACGGGCGCGACAACCTGCTGCTCACCTGGATGCACACCCGCCTGATGGTCGAGTTCGTGCTGCGCCTGCCGCTGCTGGCCTGGCGCCGACTGACGAAACAGCCGCCCTTCGACGCCCGATGAACACCACCGAGATCTTCCTTGTCGCGATGACCGTCATCTTCGCCGTGCCGTACCTGGTGTGGCGGCTCGGCCGCACCGACTACGTCGCGCCGCTGGTGGTGGTGCAGATCATCGCCGGCGTGCTGCTCGGGCCGGGCGTGGCCGGCGCGGCCTGGCCGGAGCTGCACCGCGCCGTGTTCACGCCGGCCGTGATCCAGGCGCTCAACGGCATCGCCTGGTGGGCGGTGATGATGTTCGTCTGGGTCGCCGGCCTCGAGCTCGATCTGCGACGCGCCTGGGCGCACCGTGTCGAGAGCGGCATCACCGCCGGCCTGGCGCTGGGCGTGCCGCTGTTGTTCGGGGCCGCCGCGGGGCTGCTGCTCGCCGCGCAGCCGGGCTGGATCGGCACGGGTGCGCGACCCTGGCAGTTCGTGCTCGGTGTCGGCATGTCCTGCGCGGTGACGGCGCTGCCGATCCTGATCCTGCTGATGGAGAAGCTGGCCATCCTGCGCCGCCCGATCGGCCAGCGCATCCTGCGCTACGCGAGCCTGGACGACATCGCGATCTGGGGCGTGCTGGCGCTGATCCTGATGGACTGGGAGCGCCTGTCCAGGCAGGCCGGCTTCATGCTCGGCTTCCCGTTCGCGGCGCTCGCCTGCCGTGCGCTGATGCCGCGCCTGCCCGAGCGCGACCGCTGGTTCGTCGGCCTGATCTGGCTCGCGCTGGTGTCGCTCGCGGCCGACTGGGCCGGGCTGCACTTCATGGTCGGCGCCTTCCTGGCCGGCGCGGTGCTTGATGCCGACTGGTTCGACCAGGCGCGCATGGACCAGCTGCGCGAATTCCTGCTGCTGACGCTGATGCCGGTGTTCTTCCTCAGCACCGGGCTGCGCACCAGCTGGTCGCTCGGGGGGGCCGCGGTGTTCCTGGTCGCCGGGTTGCTGCTGTTCGCGGCGGTGGCGGGCAAGCTGATCGGGCTGCGCCTGGCGGGACGGCTGCTCGGCTGGGCCCCGGGCGAGGCCAGCCTGATCGGCTGGCTGCTGCAGACCAAGGCGCTGATCATGATCATCTTCGCCAACATCCTGCTCGACCGGCAGGTGATCACCAGCCCGACCTTCACCGCGCTGCTGCTGATGGCCATCGGCAGCACCATGCTGACCATCCCGCTGGCCACGCCGCGCCTGGCGCGGCTGCCGCCGGCGGTGCTGACGCGGGAGTAGGGCTCAGGCCGGCGCGGTGGCGCCGGCGGCGTCGGGCGGCGCGAACAGCAGCGGCTCGGCGCGGCCGTCGGCGGCGAGCGGCGGCAACAGCGCGCGCAGCGCGCTCGCGTCGAGCTGCGGGTGCTCGCGTGTCGCGCGCTGCACGATCTGCGCGGCCAGCGACTGCAGCTGCCCGGCCAGCGTGCGCACGCGCGCGCGGAAGGCCTCGGCGTCGAGCGGGTCGCGCAGCCCGCGGTTGAGCTCGACGAACCAGGGCGCGGAGGCCTGGTCGAGCATCACCGGCCGGTTGCGCCGCGGGCTCGCCTCGCCCCAGGCGCGCAGGAAGTCCTGCACCGCGGCGTTCAGGCGCTTGCACTGCATCAGCACCTCGCGCAGGTGCGACAGCGTGGCCAGGTCGCCCAGGCGCTGCTGGAAGAACAGCGGCGCCAGCACGCTCCAGTAGTACGTGTAGTCCCAGATCACCTTGGTCGGCAGCACCTCGGGGTCGCCGAACAGGCCGTACTGGTCGGTGTAGAGCGCCAGCGTGCTGTCGTAGAACGAGCGGAAGATCTGCTCGTAGATCTGCACGTGCGCGGCCAGCGGCTGGCCCGCGCGGTCGCGCATCACGAGTTCGGTGATGTAGGTGTTGCCGATCGCGATGAAGTCGCTGCCCGGCGAGTAGAACGGGTCGAGGAAGCGCCCCGCCTCGCCTGCCAGCGCCCAGCGCTGCGCCGAGAACACCTGCGTGCAGTCGTACGAGAAACGGCGCAGGAAGGCGAAGTCCTGCAGCGCGTCGCGCTTGCCCTCCAGGTCGGCGTACAGCGCCGGCTGGTACTGCCGCAGCCAGTCCATCGCCTTGTCGAAGGTGTTCATCGACTCGAGCGGATGGAAGCGCGGGTCGGCCACGATGCCCACCGAGTGCGAGCCCGAGGACAGCGGGATCAGCCAGACCCAGTAACCCGCGCCGACCAGGTGGTTGGTCGACAGCCAGCGCGTGGGCGTGACGCAGCGTGCGCGCCAGGCCGGATCGGCCGACCAGTCGTCGATGCGGATGCGCTCGCGGATGCGGAACCACACCGCATGGCAGCCGTGGGCGTTCTCGCGCGCCAGGCCGAGCTGGCGCTTGATCAGCCCGGCGCGGCCGCAGGCGTCGATCACCCAGCGGGCGCGGCTGCGCTGCAGCGGCGCGCCCGGGCGCTGCCAGTCCACCACGTGCGGCGCATCGTCCTCGCCCAGCGTGAGCTGGCGGATCAGCGCACCGTCGACGAAGCCCACGCCCTGGCGGCGGCATTCCTCGGCCAGGAAGTTCTCGAACACGCCGCGGTCGATCTGGTAGCTCGGCGTGGGCAGCGGCCGGCTCGCGCCCAGCTCGGTGACCCGCGCGATGTCGCGCTCGCCCTCGCTGAAGAAGAAGCGGAAGCCGAACTTGCGCAGCTGCTGGTCGTCGAGGTGCTGCTTCAGGCCGAGCACCTGCTCGAAGTAATGCGCGCCGATCTCGACGCTCGATTCGCCCACCTTGTGGCAGGCCACCGGCACCGGGTGGCTGCGGCGTTCGATCACCAGCACGTCCAGCGCCGGGTCGCGCCGGCGCAGCTGCAGCGCGAGCGTCAGGCCCGCGAGGCCGCCCCCCATGATGACGATGTCGTGCGTGCTCTCGGCGGTCATGACTGCTGGCCTTCCGGATCCGTGGGAGGCCGCATCATGCACCAGCGGGCGAAAGCCCCGATGCGGCCCGAGGTTCGAGCGCCAGCGCGAGGTGCAGACGCGGGCCGAGCGGCAGCGCGAGGCGCGCCGGCAGTTCCCGCGCGAGTGCCTCGAACAGCGGCAGCGCGTCGCCCATCGCGTTGGCCGCCAGCGCCGCGGCGGCGGCCGAGCGCAGCGCCGGCGCGGGCGCCGCTTCGGGCACCAGCCGGCCCTCGACCCGCCAGCGCGAGGCCGGGCCGGGCTGCGGCGCGAGCACCAGGGCCACGCCGAGCAGGCCGCGGCTGCCGTTGACCGAGGCGAGCGGGCCGCAGGCCGCGCTGTCCACGCCCACCAGCAGCACCGGTGTCGTGTCGGCCAGGCATTGCGTGGCGGCCTCCAGCCAGCCGGCCGCGAACGCATGCCCGAACTCGGCGACGGCGCTGCTCGGGCGCCGGCAGCCGCTGGCGATCGCCCAGTAACCCGAGGCCGCGTTGTGCACCGAGTGGTGGAAGCGCGTCGGCGAGAGCAGCAGCGGGTCCGTGGCGAGCGTGCGGCACAGCGCGTCGACCACTGCCAGGTCGCCGTGCGTGGAGCTGAACACGCTGGGCACCGCGTCCGCCGCCAGGCCGGCCTCGGCCACCGCGGCCTGCGCCACCTCGAGCGCGACCAGCACCGACTCGGGCGCGCGGCGCCGTTCGTTCGCGCCCAGCAGCGCACCGGCCGGTCGTGCCGCAGGCGCCGGCAGCGTGCCGCCGCGCAGCGCCTCGCGGGCCGCCTGCCAGCCCGGCAGTGCCGGCGCCCACAGCGCGAGGCCGTCCAGGTAGAGCGCGAGGCTGCTCATGCCGCCTCGCCGCGCCCGAACAGCAGCACCGCGTTGCTGCCACCGAAACCGAAGGAATGGCTCGCCGCGACCTGCGTCGGCGCCTCGGCCGGCGCGAGCCGCAGCTGCGCCGCGAAGCGTTCGCCGAGCGCCGGGTCGGGCGCGGCCGTGAAGGCGCTGCCCGAGCGCAGCCCGTGCGCCAGCGCCGTCCAGCACAGCGCCGCCTCCACCAGGCCGGCCGCGCCCATGGTGTGACCGGTCAGGCCCTTGGTGGCGCTGGCGTGCACCGTGGCCGGGTAGCGCCGCGCCACCAGCGCCGCCTCGACCTCGTCGTTCTGCGGCGTGGCGGTGCCGTGCAGGTTCAGGTAGTCGATGTCGTCGGGCGCGAGCGCGGCCCGCGCCAGCGCGTCGTCCAGCGCGGCCTCGGCGCCCAGGCCCTGCGGGTGCGGGCCGGACATGTGGTGCGCGTCGTTCGATTCGCCGTAGCCGAGCAGCTGCATCGCGCCCGGCCCGCGCGCCAGCAGCGCGAAGCCGGCCGCCTCGCCCAGGCTGATGCCCCGGCGCTGCGCGTCGAAGGGCCGGCACGGCTCGCTCGCCACCAGCCCGAGCGCGCGGAAGCCGTACAGCAGGCTGCCGCACAGTGCGTCGACGCCGGCCACCACCACCGCGTCGGCGAGCTCGAGCCGCAGCCAGCGCTCGGCGCAGGCGAAGGCCTTGGCGCTGGACGAGCAGGCCGTCGAGACCGTCAGGCAGGGGCCCTCCAGCCCGAGCTGCGCCTGCACGAACAGCGCCAGCGCATGCGGCGTGTTCAGGCGCGGGCTGCGCAGCGGTGCCGGGAAGCCGCCGTCGGGTGCGAGCGTGCGGTAGGCCTGCTCGGAGGCGCCGATGGTCGAGGCCGCGCTGCCCAGCACCAGCCCCACCCGCGCGGCGCCGTGGCGCGCCACCGCGGCCTGCACGGCGCCGATGAAGCCGTCGAGCTGCAGCGCCTGCCAGGCCAGCCGCGTGGCGCGGCAGTCCCACTCGGCCAGCGCGGCCGGCAGGGCCGCGTCATCCAGCGTGTCGAGGCGGCCGGTCCAGCACTCCAGCGGCAGCGCGGCATCGCGGTGGGGCCGCAGGCCGCTGGCCTGCGCCGCCACGGCGTCGCGCAACGCCGCCTGGCCGGCACCGGCGGCACCGAGCAGCGTCTAGGCGGTGATCGCGACCGGCGCGATCGGCGCCGGTCGCGGCGGGCTCAGCGGTAGCCCGGTTCGTTGGCGTTGTGGATGATCCAGATGAGGTGGCCGCTGTTGACGTCCATGCCGCCCGGCCCGGCGAAGATCAGGCGGCCCATGCCCTTGTACACCAGCTCGTGGCGGTAGCGGTCGGAGCCGAAGAAGAACGGGATCCAGGCCTTGCCGGTCATGTAGGCGCCCTGGTCGGTGGGCTGGCCGGCGATGTCGGTCGCCTGCTTCATGCTCATGCCGATCTGCAGGCGCGGGAACTTCGAGCCCGGCGCGGGCTTGCCGGTGATCTCGCCTTCCCAGTCGTTGATGCCCTTGACCTTCTGGCCCGAGCCGGATTCGACCTTGCTCGAATCGACCACCTCGCCGCGTTCGTTCATGCCCGGCGGCACCTTCGACGTGGCCGGTGCAGGGGCGGGGGCGGCGGCCGGCTTGGCATCCGAGCCGGACGACGACTGGCCCGGCATGGTGACGCAGCCGGCGAGCAGCGCGAAGGTGCCGGCCGCGGCGCAGCCGGCGGCGAGCCGGCGGGTGATTCGGTGCATGGTTCCCTCCCAGGGTTGTCGGGGCGCGGGGCGGATGGCCCGCACGGGAATGCTAACGCGCGACCTGAGCGTTAGTACATCCCGCCGTCGATGGCGATCACCTGGCCGGTGAGGTAGCCCGCGGCCGGGCTGGCCAGGAAGCCCACCAGCGCGGCCACTTCCTCCGGCGTGCCGGCACGCTGCACCGGAACGAGGCGCTTGACGGCCTCGGCGTCGAACACCGAATCCGCCATCGGCGAGGCGATGATGCCCGGCGCCACCGCGTTGACGGTCACGCCGCGGCTGGCCACCTCGAGCGAGAGCGCCTTGGTGGCGCTGTTCAGCGCGCCCTTGGCCGCGGCGTAGTTCACCTGCCCGCGATTGCCCGCCAGCGCCGCCACCGAGGACACGTTGACGATGCGCCCCCAGCGCGTGCGCAGCATCGGCAGCAGCAGCGGCTGCGTGACGCGGAAGAAGCCGTGCAGCGACAGGTCGATGACACGGTACCACTGCTCGGCGCGCATGCCCGGGAACACCGCGTCGTCGTGGATGCCGGCGTTGTTGACGATCACCTGCACCGGCCCGTCGGCCAGCATCGCCTCGCAGGCGCGGCGCGTATCGGCGTCGCTGCCGAGGTCGAACACGCAGCACTCGGCCCGTCCGCCCGCCGCGGCGATCTCCCCGGCCAGCGTCTGCACCGCGGCCGGGCGCGAGTGGGCGTGCAGCAGCACGTGCAGGCCGTCGGCGGCGAGCCGGCGCGCGATCGCGCTGCCGAGGGCGCCGCTGGCGCCGGTGACGAGCGCGCGCTTGGGAGTGGGTGCGTTCATGGCATCAGGGGCGTCAGGGGCGCAAGGGGCTGTCGAACACCACCGCGGCGCGGCCGTCGACCAGCGGCCGGCCGTCCGCGTTGCGCAGCTCGAAGCGGTACAGGGCCTGGCGCGTGTCGCCGGCCACGAGCATGGCGTGCACGTGCAGCGCGCCGGCGATGTCGTCCAGCCGCGCCACGTGCAGCCGCACCTGGCGCGCGCTGGCCAGGAAGCCGGGCCGCGCCGCGCCGCCGGCCGGCGCGGTGAGCGACCCGTGCAGCGCCATCGCCTGCGCGGCGTACTCGATGGCGCAGGGCGCCACCAGGCCGAGCCGGCTGCGCAGCGGGTGGCGCGGGTCGCCCTGGCCGCGTGCGAGGCAGTGGATCGAGCCGGCGTCCCACGCGACCAGCGCATCGAGCAGGCACATCCGGCCGCGGTGCGGGACGCGTGCCTCGATGCCGGCGTGGTCGAGCGTGGCGGGCGCGTTCATCGGAAGGCCAGCTCCAGGGCGATCGACTGGTCCGGCGGCCAGTCGAGCTGCAGCAGCCCGGCATGGCGCCGCGCCAGCGCCTGCAGCAGCGGCAGTGCACGCGCCGCGGGAATCGCACGGCGCAGCGCCTCGAGCGGCGCGGTGTCGCAGGGCGTGGCCGGCTGGTCCGACAGGGCGCCGAGCGTCAGCTGTGCGGCGCCGGCGCGGGGCGGGCCGAGCACCAGCGCCACGCCGAAGCTGTCGGGCAGCGGCCGCACCGCGTGCAGCGGCTCGGGGTAGGGCACGTCGCAGGCCACCAGCAGCACCGGCGTGCCGCGTTCGGCGCAGATCGCGGCGGCCTCCAGCAGCCCGGCGGCGAAGCTGGCGTCGAAGGCGCCCAGGCTGGTGGAGTCCTGCATCGAGCGGGTGGCGATGTGCCAGTAGCCGCCCGCGGCGTTGTGGACCGAGTTGGTGAAGCGGGTCGGCGACACCAGCCGCTCGGGCGCGGCCAGTGCCTCGCACAGCGCATGGCAGTTGCCCGGCTCGCCGGTGGACGAGGTGAACACGCTGGGCAGGCCGGCCGGGTCCCGCCCCGCGGCCTGGCAGGCCTGGTCGGCCAGCGCGACCGAGGCCTTGACCAGCGGGCCGGCGCGCCGGCGCTCGGTGGCCGGCAGCCGCGCCGGCGCCGG
Source organism: Piscinibacter defluvii (assembly GCF_004011805.1). Lineage (GTDB taxonomy): Bacteria > Pseudomonadota > Gammaproteobacteria > Burkholderiales > Burkholderiaceae_C > Piscinibacter > Piscinibacter defluvii. Next base: position 503,868 of record NZ_RCHJ01000004.1, on the reverse strand, counting down.
CACGACGGTCGGCCGCGGGGCCCAGGCGGCAGGTTGCGCCAGCAGCGGCGCCGCCTGGGCCCAGTCGTCCAGCCCCGGTCCGAGCAGGCCGATGCCGAGCAGGCCGAAGGACAGGCTCACTGGACTGCCCCGAAGACCAGGCAGGCGTTGCTGCCGCCGAAGCCGAAGGAGTTGCTCGCCACCGTCGCGAGCGGGCGCCGCAGCGGCTCGCGCAGGTAGTTCACGTGCAGCGCCGGGTCGGGCGTTTGCACGTGCAGCCCGGCCGGCGCCAGGCCGTGCTCGAGCGCCAGCATCGCGACGGCCGCCTCGACGCCACCGGCCGCACCGAGCGTGTGGCCGGTGTAGCCCTTGGTGCTGCTGCACGGCAGCGCGCGGCCGAACACGGCATCGACCGCACGGTCCTCGGCGGCGTCGTTGTTCGGCGTGCCGGTGCCGTGCAGGTTCAGGTAGTCGATGGCCTCGGGCGCGAGCCCGGCCTGGGCCAGCGCGGCACGCATCGCGAGCACGGCGCCGGCCCCCTCGGGGTGCGGGCTGCTCATGTGGTGGCCGTCGCTGCTCTCGCCGGCGCCCAGCAGCCGGGCCCGCGGCGCGGCGGCGTCGCGCTCGAGCAGCGCGAAGGCGGCCGCCTCGCCGATCGACAGCCCGGCACGCTGCGCGTCCCAGGGCCGGCAGACGTCGGTGGACAGGAGTTCGAGCGAGTGGAAGCCGCACAGCGTGGTCAGGCACAGGCTGTCGACGCCGCCGACCACCGCGGCGTCGATGACGCCCAGCCCGATCAACCGTGCCGCGTCGGCAAACACCTTGGCGCTGGACGAGCAGGCGGTGGACACCACCCAGGCCGGGCCGCGCAGGCCGAGCCGGGTGCGCAGGTAGCGTGCCGCCGAGTAGGTGTTGTGCGTCTCGGGGTAGTGCAGGTCGGCCGGCAGCGCGCCGCTGGCCGGGTCGCGCCGGCGGTAGGCCCGTTCGGTCTGCAGGATGCCCGAGGTGCTGGTGCCGAGGAACACGCCGACCCGCTCCGCGCCCCAGCGCTGCGCCGCCTGCGTCGCCCGTACGGCGAAGCCGTCGCTGCGCAGGCCGAGTTCGGCGAGGCGGTTGTTGCGGCAGTCGAAGGCGGCGAACGCCTGCGGCCAGTCGAGCGTGTCCAGGCCGTCGACCACGCCGAGCCAGCTGCCCAGCGTGGTGCCCTCGAATTCGGCCCGCACCAGCCCGCTGCGGCCCTCGGCCAGCGCGGCCCAGTTCGCCGCGCGGCCGTGGCCGAGTGCGGTGACGAGCGTGAAGTCGCTGACGCCCAGCGGGGTCATGACAGGCTGGCGTGCAGGTCGGCCACCAGCAGCACGTTGGCGAACGGCGTGCCGGCGCTCATCGGCGCGCTGCGCACGGTGAAGCCGAGTGAGCCGAGCAGCGCGACCCAGTCGTCCCGCGTGCGGCCCCAGGTGGGCGGCACGCGGTGGCCGCGCACGCCGGTGACGATGTGGTCGACCCATTGGCTGATCGTGTAGCCGCGCCGCTGGGCCTGGTCGCCGATGCGCAGCAGCAGCCGCCCGTGCGGCTGCAGTGCGTCGCGCACACGGGCCAGCAACGCCGCCTGGTCGGCATGGTCGACGTAGTGCAGCACGTCCAGGATCACCACCAGGTCGCATTCGGGCAGCGCGGCCGCGCGCATGTCGGCGGCGACGAAGCGCGCCGGCAGCGCCAGCGGCGCGAGCGCGCGTTCGGCGCGTGCCACGTCGCGCGGCATCAGTTCGATGCCGGTGTACTGCTGCAGCGCCGGCGGTGCGGCCCAGCCGCCGGGCCATTGCCCGGCCTGCTGCAGGGTGCCGCAGGCGTGCAGCAGGCTGGCCAGCAGGCCCTGGCCGCAGCCGATGTCGACCACCCGCGCCGCGTGTCCCCACTCGCCGCGTTCGACCAGGCTGCGGAACACCGGGTCGCGGCCGAGCTTGCCACGTGCGAAGTGCCAGGCGAAGCGGCCGGCGCCGCGGTAGGGCGCACTGGCGCGGCGCAGCAGTTCGTGCCAGGCCGCGTCGGTGCCCGGCACGCGGGCCGGGCGCGTGCCGGCGGCGAGCGTGCCTTCGTTCATGCGGCCGCGTGGCGCGGTGGCAGCGCCTCGGTCAGCGTGGCGGGGCGCAGTCCGGCGTCGCGGCAGCGCTGCAGCAGGGCGGGCAGCACGTCCAGCAGCACCGGCCGCCCGGCGGCACCACGCCTGGCGTGGCCGTCGTGCAGCAGCAGGATGTCGCCGGCGCCGAGCCGGCGCGCCAGCCGCGCCAGCACCCGGGCCGGGTCGTGGTCGCGGGTGTCGAAGCCACGCCGCGTCCAGCTCACCAGGTGCAGGCCGAGCCGGTGCAGCACCGGATCGAGCAGCGGGCTGCGCAGCCCGGCCGGCGCGCGGAAGCAGTGCGGCCGCACGCCGGTGAGCTCGCCCAGCAGGTCCTGCGCCGCGGCGATGTCGCGCTCCAGGGCCTTCGGACCGAGCAGCGAGAAGTCGTGCCGGTGCCGCAGGCTGTGGTTCTGCACGCTGTGGCCGGCGGCGACGATCTCGCGCAGCAGCGCGGCCTGCGTGCGGGCCCGCTCGGCGATGCAGAAGAAGGTGGCGCGCACCCCGGCGTCGTCGAGCCAGCGCAGCACCGCCGGCGTGGTGTGCGGGTCGGGCCCGTCGTCGAAGGTCAGCGCCACGCTCGGCCCGGCCGCCGCCGGCAGGCGTGTCACGTTCGGGCCCAGCACGCTGCTGCGCGGCCACAGCCCGGCGGCGGTCAGCAGCGCGTGGTTGGCCGCCAGGCCCCCCAGCGCCCACAGGCCCGTCTCCGGCGCCCACAGCGTGGAGCCGGCGGCCGCGGCGTGCAGCCAGGCGCTGCCGCGCAGCAGCGGCGGCCAGGGCCACGTGTGCGGGGCCGGCGGCAGGGCGGCGGGGGCGGTGGTCGGCATGCGGTACGGGGGGCGGCGGAAAATTCTGTCACAGCCGCGCCGGCGGCTTCGGCGCGCAGGCCGCCGCGATCAGCAGCGCGAGCAGCGCGCCCGGCGCGACCACGCGGCCGATGGCCGACAGCGCAGGGATGTCCGACAACGCCAGCAGCGCGAACGACAGCACCGTGGTCAGGTTGGCCAGTGCCAGCGAGGCGAGCGTGTCGTCGTCGGCCGGCCGGCCGCGCAGCAGGTCGAAGAACAGCGCGTAGTTGGAGCCCACCGCCACCACCAGCAGCAGCCCGACCAGGTGCAGGATGCCCAGCGGCTGGCCGAGCGCGGCCAGGCCGCCGACGGTCAGCAGCACCGCCAGCGCGAGCGGCTCGCAGGTGGCCAGCACGCGGCGCGGGTCGCGCAGCGCCGCCGCGATCAGCAGCAGCACGCCGAGCCCGCCGAGCAGCGCCTGCACGCCGGCCTCGTGCAGGTACAGCGTGTACATGCGGCGCAATTCGCTGCCGATGTCCAGCAGCTGCGTGTCCGGCAGGCCGGCGAGTGCCTGCTGCACCGCGGCGGTGTCGAGTGCCGCGCCGACCGGCTGCAGCGGCAGCAGCGCCGTCCAGGTGCCGTCGCTGCCCTGGGTCAGCAGCGCATCGACCAGCGGCGCGACCGGCGTGCCGCGCAGGCTCTGCGGCGTCTCCGGGAGGCCATGGCGCGCCGCGGCGACGGCGGCGACGAAGGGCTCGAGACGTTCGGCGCGCAGCGGTCCGCCGCGCGTGGCGTCGGCCAGCGCGGTGCGCAGCGCGGCCGGCTCGGGCAGGCTGGCCAGGCGGGCGCGCTGGGTCGCGACGCTGGGCAGCACGCGCGTGATGCTGTCGAAGCCGGCCAGCACGCGGCGGTCGACCAGCGTTTCCAGGCGCGCGGCGGCGGTCTCGGCGCGCTGCAGCACCGTTTCGGCGTCGCCGCCCTGCACCACCACCAGGCCACCGCCCTCGCCGCTGGCCAGCTCGGCGCGCAGGCTGGCCTCGAGCGCCAGCTCCTGCGGCGGGATCGGGCTGAGCGACGACAGTTCGGCCTCCCACAGGCCGGGGCGCTGCCACAGCAGCACGGCCGCGGCCATCCCCAGCGCCGGCCACAGCCAGCGCGTGCGCGGCAGCCAGGCGACGCCGGCACGCGCCGCCCGGCCGAGCTGGCGGCGTGCGCCCATGCCGCGCGCGCCGTCGGGCATCAGTGCGGGCAGCGCCAGCCGCGTGGCCAGCGCCGCGCCGAGCAGCCCGGCGATCGAGAACACGCCGAGCTGGGCCAGGCCCGGGAAGCCGGAGAACAGCAGCGCCGCGAAGCCGCACACGGAGGTCAGCAGGCCGAGCCGCACGGTCGGCCAGCCGCTGGCGAGCCAGCGGCGCCAGCCGGTGCCGCCCTGCCCGCGGGTCTGGATCAGGTAGTAGATCGCGTAGTCGACCGCCTCGCCGATCAGCGTCGAGCCGAAGCCGAGCGTCACGCCGTGCACCTGCCCGAAGGCCAGGCTGACCGCCGCGATCCCGGCCAGCACGCCGCTGGCCACCGGGATCAGCGCCACCAGCAGCGCGGCCGGCGAGGCGAAGGCGACCACCAGCAGCGCGCCCATCAGCAGCGTGCCGGCGGCGGCCAGCCAGTGCACCTCGCGCTCGATCTGGGCGCGGCTGTCCACCGCGAAGCGCGGCGTGCCGCTGAGCAGCAGCGTCAGCCCCTCGCGCGCCAGCGGCGCGAACTCGTGGCGGATGCGCTCGATCGCCAGCGCCTGGGCGTCGAGGTCCGCGCCGGGCGCGCGCACGATCGCCAGCAGCAGCGCGCGCCCGCCCTGGCGCGCCACCCACACGCCCTGCTCGCTGCGCGGCGCACGCGCCGGGATCAGGCCCTCGGCGATGCGCAGCGTCTCGCCGGTGGGGTCGCGGTCGAGCAGCGGGCGCACCGCCGCGCCGGCCGGTGTGCCGAGCAGCGAGACCGTCTCGTCGATCGCGTCGCGCAGGCCGGCGGCGCCGAAGCGCTCCGGCGTGACCGCCGGGCTGAGCGCGTAACGGCGCTCGAACAGCCACTGGCCGGCCTCGGACCAGGCGTCGTTCTCGCCGTTGCTCACCTGCTCGAACAGGCCGCTGGCGCGCAGCGCGGCGGCCAGCCGGCGCGAGGCGGCGGCGCGCTGCGTCGCATCGCCGCCCTCGATGCCCAGCATCAGCGTGCGCGCCGGCACGCCGCTGCGCAGCTGCTCGATCAGCGCGCGCTGGCGCGGCTCGGTGCCCTCCGGCAGGAAGGCGCTCAGGTCGGCGGTGAAGCTGGTGCGGGTGATCTGCAGCAGCGCGGCCAGCACCAGCGCCGCCCACAGCAGCAGGCGCGCGGCGCGCTGCCGCGTGCTCAGCGGCGCGCCGGTCATCGCGGCGCGGGCGTCAGCGGGTCGACCAGCATCAGCGAGCGGTCGCCGTTGGCCAGCCGGATCTCGACGCTGCGCACGTCCGCGCCGCTGCCGGCGATCTCGAGCACACGCACCTGCGCGGCCAGCCCGGCGTCGAGCGGGCGCAGCGCGAGCGTCCACTTGTCCGCGCTGCCGCTGACGCCGGGCTGGAAGTGGCGCTGGAGCGTGCGCGCGTCGCCGGTCAGCGTGCCGCGCATCGCGTCGGCCAGCGCGCCCAGTTCGGGCAGCGCGTCCAGCGCCACCTGGCGCGTGCGGCCGCCGCGCCGCAGCACGGCGATGTCGCCTTGCACCTCCATCGACTCGGCGCGCGGCTCGGTGGTGTAGCGGGCGAAGCGGTCCGGCGCGGTGAAGCTGAGCGTGCCGCGCGAGCGCAGCGGCGGGCCGTCCAGCCCGGCGACGAAACGCTCCTCGGTGAATCGCGCCTCGCCGCCGCTGCGCCGCGCCAGCAGCGCCATCAGGGCGTCGAGGTCGAACGCCGCGGCCGGCGCCGCGGCGGGCAGCAGCAGCAGCGCGGCCAGCAGGCGGCGCCGCTCAGGCCGCATGGTCCTCGCGCCAGAAGTCATGGAAGTTGAACCAGTTGGTGGGCGCCTCGCGGCACAGCGCCTCGAGCCGGGCGACGTAGGCCTGCTGCGCCTCGTGCACCAGGCGCTGGCGCGCGGCCGGGTCGGCGGGCGGGTCGCGGAAGTCGGCCAGCGTCTCGAAGCGCACATCGTAGCGACGCCCGCCGCGGTACAGCGCGACCATGAAGATGACGCGCCGGCGCAGCAGCAGCGCCAGGCGCAACGGGCCGTCGTCGAAGGGCGCGGGCACGCCGAGGAAGGGCAGCCGCACGAGGGTGTCGCGTCCGGCGGTCGTGCCGGCGGCGCCCGGGGCGTCGAGGTAGCGGTCGCCGAGCAGGCCGGCGAGGCCGCCGCCGTCGAGCCAGTCGCGGATCGCCAGCGTCGATCCGGGCCGGCCGATGGCGATCACCTCGAGCCGGGCCTGCGGCGCCAGCGCCTGCAGCACGCCCTGGATCAGGCGTGCGTTGTCGGGGTACATGACCATCGCCACGCGCATGCCCGGGCGGGATTCGCCGACCGCGTGCAGCGCCTCGAAGCTTCCCAGGTGCGCGCCGAGCAGGAAGGCGCCGCGCCCCTCGGCCAGCGTGGCATCGACCAGCGCGCCGCCGTGCACCTGCAGGTCGAACACGTCGGTGCGGCCGCGCACGAACCAGACCCGGTCCAGCACCACCGAGGCGAAGGCATGCAGGTGCCGGTAGACCTCGTGCCAGCGCGCCGGGCGGCCCAGCACGCGGCCGAGGTAACGCGCCGAATGCCGCCGCGCGGCGGGGGCGAAGCAGAGGAAATAGAGCGTGATCGGGTGCAGGATCCATCGCGCCACGCGGCGGCCCAGGTGCACCGCGATCCAGGCCATCAGGCGCAGCGTGGCCTGGTTGCTGCGCTCCGGGGCGCTGTGCCAGTCGGGCGCGTCGGCCATGGTTGCCGCCGGCTTCATGCCGCCGTGCCCGCCGACAGCCGGCCGCGTGCCACGCAGGTCGGCCCGCGCCGCACCTCGAAGGCGAGCGCCGCGCCCTGCTCGCGCAGCAGCACCCGCAACGCACTGCCCGGGCCCACCGGGGCGAGGAACTTCACCTCGTCGAGGCTCGGCGTGGCGCCCACGCGCGCCTGCAGCGCCGGGCGCGTGGCCAGCGCCTGCAGCACCAGGTCGAGCAGCGCCACGCCGGGCAGCACCGGCTGGCCCGGGAAGTGGCCCTCGAATGCCGGGTGGTCGGCCGGCACCTCGAAGCGTGTCTCGCCGTCGAGCTGGGCGCGGGCGAACTCCTCGAGCGTGCGCGCGCCGAGCTTGCCGGTGGCCTCGCGCGGCAGCGCGTCGACATGGATCACGCGGCGCGGCACGAAGGCCGGTTCGAGCCGCTCGCGCAGTGCCTGGATCACCTGCGCCTCGCTCAGCGCGGGCGCGACGACGAAGGCCACCGGCCGCGTCACGCCGTCGGCCTGCTCGGGGGGCATCCAGAACGCGCCGTCGTCCACCCCCTCGATGCGGTTGAGGTGGAAGTTCAGGTGCGCCAGCGAGCTGCGCTTGCCGGCCACGTGGATCAGGTCGTTGGCGCGCCCGAGCAGGCGGAAGTGCCGCTCGTCCTGCAGCTCGAGCACGTCGGCCAGCGGGGTCGGCTCGGTGACGTGGCCGCCGGCCACCAGGAAACGCTCGTCCTCGCCCTCGCCCTCGCGCCACAGGTGCAGCGCACCCAGCGTGGTCCAGGTCGGGCCGTCGGTGGTGCGGCGCGCCGCCACCTGGCCGGCCTCGGTGCAGCCGTAGATCTCCACCAGGCGCGCGTCGAGCGCCTGCTCGGCCTGCGCGGCCAGCTGCGGCGACAGCGGCGCGGTGGCCGAGAGCACGAGCGCGGCCGGCGGCAGCGCCACCCCGGCCAGCAGCAGCGCCTTCAGGTGGAACGGCGTGGTGACCAGCGCTCGCGGCGCCGGCAGGCGCGCCAGCCCGGCGGCAATGTCGGCCGGGTAGAACGGCCGCCCGGCGTCGAAGGCGGCGCCGCCCAGCAGCGCCAGCAGCACGCTCGACTCGAAGCCGTAGCTGTGCTGCGCCGGCACGGTGGCCAGCACGTTCAGCCCGGCGATCGAGTCGCGCCCGAGCAGCTCGGCCAGGCGCTGCGCCTCGGCGCCGATGTTGGCCACCAGCGGGCCCCAGCGCTTGACATGCGGCTGCGGCGGTCCGGTCGAGCCCGAGGTGAGCAGGCAGACGGCCTCGAGGTCCGCGCTCAGCAGCGGCACCGTGCGCGCCGGGGCCAGGCCGGCCGGCCGGGCGACAGCGAGTGCCGGCAGGCCGGCCGCGTCCTCGGCCGGATCGTCGTGCAACACGACGATCCGGCCGTCGCTGCCGAGCTGCTGCAGTGTCTCGGGCAGCGCATTGGGCGGCATCAGGCTGGTCTGCCCGCGCAGCAGCGCGGCGGCCAGGCCGAGGGCGAACAGGTAGCGGTCGCGGCACAGGTTGACCGGGCGTGCACCGGGCGGCAGGCGCTCGGCCAGCCATTGCGCCTCGGCGATGAACTGCGCGGCGCTGACCGGCACGCCGGCGCACCAGGCGAGCGGCGCGTCCAGGTCGCGCGGTGCGAGCAGCGGCAGCGCGGCGCTCATCGGCCCCCGGGCGCGCGCGTGGCGCCGAGTTCGCGGTAGGCCCGCACCGCCTGCACCAGCGAGGCGCGCTCGAATTCGGGGTGGCGCCAGCGCCGCAGCAGGTGCTCGCCGACGAAGAAGCTGCCGGCGGCCAGCGGCGTCAGCAGGTTGCCGAACAGCGACCACCACGGCCAGGGCGCGAGCACGTAGAGGGCCAGCGAGAGCAGGATCATCGCCACGAAGTAGGCCGCCCACAGCGCGGTGAGCCGGCGCGTGTAGGCGCGCATCGCGGGCGTGAACTCGCGGTGGATGCGCTGCGCCAGCGCGGTGATCAGCGGCGTCTGGCCCTCGCGCAGCGTGTTGCCGAACAGCCAGGCGAGCGCCGCATGCATGCCGGCATGCTGCAGCACGTAGAGGCGGTTCATGTCGCCGCTGCGGCCGGCCAGCGTGAGGGCGGCCAGCAGTCCCGCCAGCAGCACGGCGGCCAGCAGCAGCAGGTGCCGCCCGGCCTGCAGCCCGGCCAGCGCCAGCATCCCCAGCAGCGGCGCGAACAGCGCGACCACGGTCAGCGGATGGCCGGGTGCATGCGCCATCAGGCCGTGGCACAGCAGCGCATAGGCCGCCAGGGCCGCCAGCGCTGCCGCCAGGCGCCAGATCGGCATCCGGCCCCTACTTCGTCCGGTGCTGCGCGACGTGGGCCGCCAGGCTGCGCAGCGAGCTGAAGATGACCTCGTTGTTCTCGTCTTCCGAGCGCAGCTGGAAGCCGTAGCGCTGCGAGATCTCGAGGGCGACTTCGAGGATGTCGATCGAGTCCAGGCCCAGCCCGTCGCCGAACAGCGGCGCGGTCGGGTCGATGTCGGCCGCGGCCGTCTCGAGGTTCAGCGCCCGGACGAACAGTTCCGCCAGCTCGCGCTCGAGCCCGCCCGCGTCGGCGACAGGGGCCACGGCGGCGGCGGAAACGGGTTGCGGCGAGGTCACGGGGCTCTCCCTGTAATGCTGGGGCAGTGCTGCCCGACGACGCGCGATTGTAGTGGCGCCCCCGCGACGGCCCGGCCGCGCGGGCGTGGTTCAAGTCACGTCGACGAAGGGGCGCACCGCGGCCAGCAGCCGCTCGACGTAGGGACCCTTCTCGCCCACCGGCGCGGCGTAGTGCAGCGCCGCGGCGGCGGCCTCCTCGCCGGCCTTGCGCAGCATCATCCAGGCGGCCAGGTACTGCGCGGCCAGGCAGCCGCCCGCGGTGGCGATCGGCCCGCGGGCGTGGAACGGCGCATCGACGACCCGCACGCCGGCCTCCACGACCCAGGGCTTGCTGGTCAGGTCGGTGCAGGCCGGCAGGTCGGCCAGCAGGCCGAGCCGGGCCATCAGCAGCACGCCGGAGCACTGCCCGGCGATCAGCTGGCGCAGCGGGTCGAGCTGCAGGCGGTCGAGCAGCGCGCTGTTCTGGGCGATCGCGCGGGTGTAGATGCCGCTGCCGAAGATCACCGCGTCGGCCTCGCTGGCGAACTCGAGCGGGCGCTGCGCCTGCACCGTCACCCCGTTCATCGAGGTGACGTGCGAGGTCGGGCTGGTGATCTCGGCCTTCCAGCCCTGCGCGCCCAGGCGGTTCAGCAGCCCGAGCGCGATGAACGAGTCGAGCTCGTTGAAACCGTCGAAGGTCAGGATCGCGACCTTCACCGGATCAATCTTCAAGCAGCGACCGGAGCATCCAGGCCGTCTTTTCGTGCACGTCGAGGCGCTGGGTCAGCAGGTCGGCGGTCGGCTGATCGTCGGCTGCCGCGGCCAGCGGGAACACGCTGCGCGCGGTGCGTGCCACCGCCTCGTGGCCGTCGACCAGGATCCTGACCATCTCCAGCGCCTTGGGCGGCTTGGCCGGCGCGTCCTTGATCGAGGCCAGCGCGCCGAACTGCGCGTACGAACCGGGTGCCGCATGCCCGAGCGCGCGGATGCGCTCGGCGATCGGGTCGACCGCGTTCCACAGCTCGGTGTACTGGCCCATGAACATCGCATGCAGCGTGTTGAACATCGGCCCGGTGACGTTCCAGTGGAAGTTGTGGGTCGTCAGGTACAGCGTGTAGGTATCGGCCAGCAGGCGCGACAGGCCGGCGGCGATCGCCGCGCGGTCCTTGTCGCCGATGCCGATGTCGATCGCCGGGCCGGCGCTCTTGCTCTTCTTCGCCATCGAGGCTCCTGATCGGAAGGTGGGGACGACCCGACACTGTAGCGAAGTGTCGCCGCCGGCGGGCGGGGTGGGTTCTCTCGCGGCGTCAGGCGGCCGGCCGGCCGCCTGCACCGTCGGTCAGGCGCCTGACGCCGGCCAGCGGGCAGGCGTAGATCGCATTGCGCAGCGCGGCGATCGCCTCGTAGCGCGTGAAGGTGCGGCGCCACACCAGCACGACGCGGCGGGTGGGCACCGGCGCGCTGAACTTGACGTACTTGACGTGCGGCTGCGGCTCCTTGGGCACCGAGAGCTGCGGCACCACGGTCACGCCCATGCCCGAGGCGACCATGTACTTGATGGTCTCCAGCGACGACCCCTCGAAGCTCTTGCGGATGCCCTCGGCGTCGCTGGAGAAGCGCGCGTACTCCGGGCAGACCTCGAGCACATGGTCGCGGAAGCAGTGCCCGGTGCCCAGCAGCAGCATGGTCTCGTTCTTCAGCTCCTCGGCCGTGAGGCTCTTGCGCCTGGCCAGCGGGTGCTGGCTCGGCACGGCGGCGAGGAAGGGCTCGTCGTACAGCGGCGCCACCGCCAGGCCGGCGTCCGGGAAGGGCTCGGCCATGATGGCCGCGTCGAGCTCGCCGGTGCGCAGCATCTCCAGCAGCTTGGCGGTGAAGTTCTCCTGGATGATCAGCGGCATCTGCGGCACGCGCTCGATCGCCTGCTTCACCAGGTCGGGCAGCAGGTAGGGCCCGATGGTGTAGATCACGCCCAGGCGCAGCGGGCCGGACACCGGGTCCTTGCCGCGCTTGGCGATCTCCTTGATCGCCTGGGCCTGCTCGATGACGGACTGCGCCTGGCGCACGATCTCCTGGCCGAGCGGCGTGACGCTGACCTCGCTGGCGCCGCGCTCGAAGATCTTGACGTCCAGCTCCTCCTCGAGCTTCTTGATCGCCACGCTCAGGGTCGGCTGGGAGACGAAACACGCCTCGGCGGCACGGCCGAAGTGCTTCTCGCGGGCCACCGCGACGATGTAGCGCAGTTCGGTGAGCGTCATGGCTGCGCAGGCTCCTAGGACTTCGCCGGACGCTGCAGGGTCTCGAGACGGGCCAGGTCCAGGCCGTCGACGAACTTCTTCAGCGAGGCCGGGTCGACCCCGTTGCCGCGCGCCTCGACGATCACGCCGTTGGGCAGGATCACCGTCACCTCGCCGTGCGAGCCGTCCTTGCGGTACTGCTCGCGCACCGTGCGCGTGCCCTGCTTGTAGACCTTCTCGACCTGGCCGTCGGTCTCGCGGTCCACCGTCATGTTGGCCCAGCCGGCCACCCCGGCCAGGCCGGCCAGGCTGCCCATGTCGGTGATGCTGAGCTCGACGCGCCGGTCGCCGCCGGCATAGCGCCCGCGCGCCGACGAGCTGGCCAGGCCCATGGCCGCGTTGTTCTGCGCCTCGAAGCTCTCGCGCGCCAGCCCGCCGAGCGTTTCGGGCAGCAGCGCCTTCAGCTCGGCGGCCGGGATCGGCTGGCCGCCGGTGCCGCCGACCGCGCCCATCATCTCGCCCAGCGCCTTGCCGGCGGCGTCGCTGTCGCCGCGCTTTTGCGCCTGCTCCATGCGCTTGCCGGCCTCCTCCATGCGACGCGCCATCTCCTCCATCTTGCTGCCGTCGATGCGCACCTCGCCGCCGGGCACCTTGAGCGCCACGTCGGGCTGGGCGCCCCAGCCGCCGAAGCCCATGTGCCGCCCCGGCAGCGCCGTCGCGGTCAGCGCCGAGATCACCAGCATCGCCACGAAGCCGATCACCACCACCACCGCCGTGTAGGCGACCGACTTCTCCGGCGGGTTGCGCATCAGCACCGGCAGGCCGAGGTAGATCAGGTAGATCGAGTACAGCGAGGCCAGCAGGCCCAGCACCGAGAGCATCGGCAGCAGGCTGAACACGCCGCCGACGAAGCCGGCCGTGCTGCCGTAGGCGACCAGCTTGAGCGCCGCGATCGGGTTCTTGGTGCCGCCGAAGCTCGGCGCCAGCGCGTCGACGATCAGCGCCAGCACGTACACCATGCCCAGCGACAGCGCGTAGCTCAGCACCATGTGGCCGATCCCGGCGAACAGCGGCACCCGGAAGCCGAAGCCGAAGCCGCCGACGCCGATGATGGACAGGCCGATGAAGGCGGCCACCGGCGGGATGGCGGCGACGATCAGCAGCCACTGCTGGTAGATCGAGGAGACCGTGGCGGGCTCGGCAGCGATCGCCGGCCAGGTGTCCTTGGGTTTGAGCAGGATGTCCTGCGCACGCTGGATCAGGTTCATGGGCGTGGCCCTCGTTTCGGTGTGAAGGGGGGGCGCCGCCACCTGCCTCGTGAGCGCCTGCGCAGCGGCCGCGCATCCTAGCTTGGTGCGCGCTGACGGGCACCCCCCGGGTTTCACGCCTTCAAGTACTCCGAGCGCTGGCCCAGCCAGCGGGCCACGTGGCGCTCGGCGGCGTCGGGGTCCTGCACCAGCAGGCGTTCGGCGGCCCGCCGGGCGGTGCGCACCAGCGGTTCGTCCAGCGCCAGGTCGGCGAAGCGCAGCAAGGGCGCGCCCGACTGGCGCGCGCCGAGGAACTCGCCCGGGCCGCGGATGTCCAGGTCGCGGCGGGCGATCTCGAAGCCGTCGGTCGTCTCGAGCATGGCCTTCAGGCGCGCCTTGGCGGTGTCCGACAGCGGCGTGCCGTACAGCAGCACGCACACGCTCGCCTGCGCGCCGCGCCCGACCCGGCCGCGCAGCTGGTGCAGCTGGCTCAGCCCGAAGCGCTCGGCATGCTCGACCACCATCAGCGAGGCGTTGGGCACGTCCACGCCGACCTCGATCACCGTGGTCGAGACCAGCACCGCCATCTGGCCGCCGGAGAACAGCGACATCACGGCCGCCTTCTCGGCCGCCGGCATGCGGCCGTGCAGCAGCCCGACCATGCGCTCGGGCAATGCGGCGCAGAGCTGCTGGTGCGTCGCGGTGGCGTTCTGCAGGTCGAGCTTCTCGCTCTCCTCGATCAGCGGGCAGACCCAGTAGACCTGGCGGCCGGCAGCCACCTCGTCGCGGATGCGCGCGACCACCGCGTCGCGCCGGCTGTCGGCGAACAGCTTGGTCACCACCGGCGTGCGGCCGGGCGGCAGCTCGTCGATGGTGCTGATGTCCAGGTCGGCGAACAGCGTCATCGCCAGCGTGCGCGGGATCGGCGTCGCGCTCATCATCAGCGTGTGCGGTTCGAGCGGGCCGTCCTCGAGCTTGGACCGCAGCGCCAGGCGCTGCTGCACGCCGAAGCGGTGCTGCTCGTCGATGATCGCCAGGCCCAGGCGCCGGAACGCCACCTGGTCCTGGATCACGGCATGGGTGCCGACCACCAGCGCCGCCTCGCCCGAGGCGACCTGCTCGAGCATGGCGCGCCGCTGCCGGCCCTGGCGGCTGCCGGTCAGCCAGGCGACGCGGACGCCCAAGGGCTCGAGCCAGCCGACCAGCTTGCGCAGGTGCTGCTCGGCCAGGATCTCGGTGGGCGCCATCAGTGCGCACTGCCAGCCGGCCTCGATCGCCACGGCAGCGGCCAGCGCCGCCACCACCGTCTTGCCCGAGCCGACGTCGCCCTGCAGCAGGCGCTGCATGGGCTGGGGCCGGGTCAGGTCGGCCGCGATCTCCTCGGCCACGCGGCGCTGCGCCGCGGTCAGCGCGAACGGCAGTGCGGCCAGCAGCCGCTCCTGCAGGCCGCCGGGCCGCACCGGGAAGGACGGCGCGCGCTGCGCCTCGCGCGCCCGGCGCGCCTGCAGCTGCGAGAGCTGCTGGGCGAGCAGCTCGTCGAACTTCAGGCGCTGCCAGGCCGGGTGGCTGCGGTCCTCGAGCGTCTCGACGCCGACCTCGCGCGCCGGGTGGTGCAGGAACTGCAGCGCCTCGCGCAGCGGCATCAGCCCGGCCGGCGCCAGGCCGGGCGGCAGCAGCTCCGCCAGGTCGGCGCGCGCCAGGCCGGAGGCCACCGCCTTGCGCAGGTAGGCCTGCGGCAGCTGCGCGCTGGCCGGGTAGACCGGCGTCAGCGCGCTGGGCAGCGGCTCGCCCTCCTGCACCACGCGCACCGCCGGGTGCACCATCTCCTGGCCGAGGAAGCCGCCGCGCACCTCGCCGCGCACACGCAGCCGCACACCCGGGGCCCAGGCCTTCTGCTGGGCCGGGTAGAAGTTCAGGAAGCGCAGCACCAGGGTGTCGCGCCCGTCGGCAACGGTCACCACGAGCTGGCGGCGCGGGCGCAGCAGCACCCGGCTGTCGCTGACCACGCCCTCCACCTGCGCCGTCGTGCCCTCGCGCAGCGTGGCCATCGGCACCAGCCGCGTCTCGTCCTCGTAGCGCAGCGGCAGGTGCAGCGCGAGGTCGATGTCGCGCACCAGGCCGAGCTTTTCCAGCGCCTTCTGCGGGCCGGACTTGCTCGGTGTCTTGGCGCTGGCGTCGGGCATGCGGGCGATTCTCGCCGCGGGCCCGGGCGTGATGCCTTGCCGCGCTTCGTGGCGCGCCGCACGCAACCGGCGGACTATTCGCATCCGGTTGCATCCGGCGCGGGGAAAGCGCTTCGGATGGCGCCACAATCGCGCCCGTTCCCTGCGTTGCTGCCGCCGCCATGCGCTTCGTCACCCGTGTCGCCATCGTCCTCGCCGCCGTGATCGCCTTCAGCGTGCTCGCCGCGCTGGCCTGGGACAAGTCGGACGTGCGGGCCCAGCAGGCGCCGGCGCTGCCCGGCGCCCAGCGCTGACCGGCGTGACCCACGCCGCCCGGGCCTGGACGCTCGCGGACTTCGATTTCGAGCTTCCCCCCGAGCTGATCGCCCAGCACCCGGCCGCCGAGCGCAGCGCCTCGCGCCTGCTCGACGGCCGCGCCGAGGCCCCAGTCGACCGTGTGTTCAGGGAGCTGCCCGCCCTGCTCGAGCCCGGCGACCTGCTGGTCTTCAACGACACGCGCGTGATCAAGGCGCGCCTGCTCGGCCGCAAGGCCAGCGGCGGGGCGGTGGAGGCGCTGGTCGAGCGGGTGCTGCCCGGCCGCGAGGTGCTGGCCCACCTGCGCGCCAGCAAGTCGCCCCGGGCCGGCGCGCTGCTGCGCTTCGCCGACGCGTTCGAGGCCGAGGTGCTCGGCCGCGGCGGCCCGGAGGATTCGCTGTTCCGCCTGCGCCTGCCCGAGGACCCGTTCGTGCTGCTCGAGCGCCACGGCCACGTGCCGCTGCCGCCCTACATCACGCATGCCGACGACGCCGAGGACGAGCGCCGCTACCAGACCGTGTTCGCCGCCCGGCCCGGCGCGGTGGCTGCGCCGACCGCGGCCCTGCACTTCGACGCAGCCTTGCTGGCGGCACTGGCCGGGCGCGGCATCGGCCGCGCGAACGTCACGCTGCATGTCGGCGCCGGCACCTTCCAGCCGGTGCGCAGCGAGACCATCGCCGAACACCGCATGCACAGCGAGTGGTACGAGGTGGGCACGGCCACGGTCGAGGCGATCGAACGCACGCGCGCCGCGGGGGGGCGCATCGTGGCCGTGGGCACGACGACGCTGCGTGCGCTCGAGTCGGCTGCGCTGTCCGGCACGCTCGCACCCGGCAGCCGCGAGACCGACATCTTCATCACGCCGGGCTTCCGCTTCCGTGTCGTCGATCGGCTGGTCACCAACTTCCACCTGCCCCGCAGCACGCTGCTGATGCTGGTCAGCGCCTTCGCCGGCCACGCGCGCATGCGTGCGCTCTACGCGCATGCCGTGCGCGAGCGCTACCGCTTCTTCAGCTACGGCGACGCGATGCTGCTGTCGCGCGACGACACGCTCGCCGCTCCGGGCTGACACAGCGCTGCTCCAGGCTGGCAATTTGCCGATGGCGGTTGACGGCCGTCAACGGTGGGTCGACCCCGCTTCCTAGCATGGCCTCGAAACCACCCCTCGAGGAGCTGCCATGAAGACTGCATTGATCACCCTGCTCGCCGCGCTGCCGGTGGCCTCGATGGCCGCCGGCAACGACGACGCGATGCTCAAGCTCGCCGCCACCAGCGGCTGCCTGACCTGCCACCAGGTCGAACCCGGCGGCAAGGGGCCGGACGGCCTGCCGCCGGTGGGCCCGTCCTGGCGCGAGGTGTCGCTCAAGTACCGCGGCACGAAGGGCGCCGCGGACCAGCTGACCCACATCGTGATGACCGGTTCGAACCCCTACGACAGCCACTGGAAGGGCAAGGCCAGCGGCCTGGCCATGCCGCCCAATGCGGTGGCGATCAAGGAGGCCGACGCGAAGCAGCTGGTCGGCTGGATCCTCGCGCTCGGCCCCGCCAAGAAGTAGCCGGGCGCGGCGGCGCTTATCCGGGCTTGGCCGCGGGGCCCGGCCGGTAGCCTCGCGGCATGCTGCCCGTGTCGCTGCCCGGCCTCGTGCGCCCGTTCCTCGCAGCGGCGCGCCGTGCCGTGCTGGCCGGGTCGGTGGCGGCGCTGCTGCCGCCGGCCGCGCCGGCGGCCGAGGTGGACCCGGCGGCCGACGAACTGGCCGCGGTGCTGGCGCAGCCGGTGGCGGGCTCGTCGCGGCTGGCGGCGCCGGCCAAGGTCGACCAGGATGCCGCCGAGGCGCCCAGCCTGGTCTACGTGCGCACCGGCGGCGAGATCCGCGCCCAGGGCTACCGCACGCTGGCCGAGGTGCTGGAGAGCCTGCCCGGAGTGCACCTGCGCCAGGACCGCGCCTACACCTACGTCGGCGTGCGCGGCGTGGAGCGGCCGGGCGACTACTCGTCGCGCCTGCTGCTGCTGATCGACGGCGCGCGGGTCAACGAGGCGATCTACGACTCGGCCACCGCCGGGCGCGAGTTCCCGCTCGACGTCGGGCTGATCGACCGGGTCGAGTTCATTCCCGGCCCCGGCTCGGCGCTGTACGGCACGAACGCGGTGCTGGGCGTGGTCAACATCGTCACGCGCGGGCCCTCGCAACTGCCCGGCGCGGCCGCCACGTTCGAGCTGGGATCGCTCGCGCGGCGCAAGTTCGGCGCCACCTGGGGCGGCGACCTCGGGCCGACCCGGGTGCTGCTCGGCATCGCGGCCGAGCGCGCCCGGGGCCACGCCAGCCTGTACTTCCCCGGCTACGACGACCCGTCGAGCCACCACGGCTGGGCGATCGGCCGCGACGGCGAGCGCCACGACAAGCTGTTCGCCAAGGCGCGCTGGGGCGGCTGGAGCCTGACGGCGGTGCTGTCCGAGCGGCTCAAGGACGACCCGACCGGCGCCTACGGCGTGCTGTTCAACGAGCGCAGCGACTCGCTGGACCGCTACGGCCTCGCCGATCTGTCCTATGCGCAGCGGCTGAACGATGCGCAGGAGGTCCATGCGCGGCTCGGCCTCGGGGTCTATGCCTACCGCGGCTTCGGCCTGTACGCGCCCGCGGAGGCCCCGGTGCCCGGTGTCACCCATGCCGACGCGCGCTGGATCGCCGGCGAGCTGCGCCACGTCTGGAGCGGCTGGCGCGGGCACCGCCTGCTGCTCGGACTGGAGTTCCAGCACAACACGCGGCAGCGCCTGCACGCGGCCGATCTCGAACCGGCGCCGCAGGTCTACACCGACATCACGATGCGCTCGGTGCGCTACGCGCTGTTCGTCAACGACGAGTGGCAGCTCGCGCCGCGCTGGCGCCTCAACCTCGGCACCCGCGCCGACCGCCAGGTCGATGGCCGCACGACCGCCTCGCCGCGGATCGCCGCGCTCTGGTCGGCCGCGCCGGCGTGGACGCTCAAGCTGCAGCGCGGCAGCGCCTTCCGCGAGCCGAACGCCTCGGAGACCGGCTACCAGGACAGCGGCCAGGCGCTCGGCACCACGTTGCGGGCCGAAGCGCTGCGCTCGAGCGAGCTGACGGCGCTGTGGCGCCCGTCCGCCGCCCTGGACGCCAGCCTGACCTGGTACCGGCTCGACCTGAGGGACTCGATCAACTTCGTCGACCTGCCCGGCGGCCAGCAGGGCTACGCGAACACCGGCAGCGCCCGCGCGCGCGGCGTGGAGCTGGAGGCCACCTGGCAGGTCGACCGCGCGCTGCGCCTGCGCGGCAGCTGGGCTCGCCAGCACACGCGCGACCTGACCACCGGCGCCGAGCTGAGCGACGCGCCGCGCTCGCTCGCCAAGCTGATGGCCACGCTGGCCGGCCCCTGGCCCGGCAGCACGTTCGGGCTGAACCTGCTGCGCGTCGGCGAGCGCCGCACGCTGACCGGCGCGCGGCTCGAGCCCTACCTGCGCCTGAACGTGCAGGCCACGCTGGCACCGCCCGGGCAACCCGGGTCCGTCGCACTGGGCCTGTACAACCTGGCGGACACGCACTACGCCGATCCGGCCGGCCCGGAGCACCGCGACGACACGCTGGCGCAGGACGGGCGCAGCGTGCGGCTGCAGTTCGGCTGGACCTTCTGAGATGGGCTCGCGGCCGCGCCACCTGCTGCTCGCGCTGGCCGCCGTCGTGTTCGCCGCGCAGGCCCAGGCACCGGCCAGCGAGGCCGAGGCCAAGGCGAAGTTCGCCGTCACGCTGGCCCGCTTCGTCCAGTGGCCGGCCGGCACCTTCGCCTCCGAGAGCGCGCCGCTGCGCCTGTGCGTGCTGCAGGACAGCCCGGCGGTGGCGGCGGCCTTCGCCGGCCAGCGCGGCGTGCCGGTGGCCGGGCGGCCGCTGGCCGTCCACCTGCTGGGCCCGGGGGCGCCCACCGCCTGCGACCTGCTGTTCGTCGACGGCAGCGCCGCACGCTCCTACGCCGTCGCCGCGGGCGAGGCGCCGATGCTGACCATCGGCGCGCTCGACGGCTTCCTGTCGCGCGGCGGCATGGTCGAGCTGGTCAACGTCAACGACGCGCTGCGCTTCGACGTCAACCTCAAGGCGCTGCGCGCCGCCCACCTCGGCCTGTCGGGCCAGGTGCTGAAGCTGGCACGGCAGGTGCGCGAATGAGGGCCGCGCTGCAACGCCGCGTGGCCACGCTGTCGCTGCAGCGGCGCCTCACCTGGCTGGTGGCGCTGTGCGCCGGGCTGACCGCGGCGCTCGGCATGGTCGCGGTGGCCTGCACCGGCTGGTGGCTGCAGCAGGAGCGCGCGCGCGAGGATTCGCACGAGGTGGTGCTCACGCTGGCCTACGCGCTGCAGGCCTCGCTCGCCTTCGACGACGCCAAGGGCGTGGCCGACACGCTGGCGATGCTGCGTGCCCGGCCGGAGATCGTGGGTGCCTGGGTGCACGATGCGCGCGGCCGCGTGGTCGGCCGCTACGGCAGCGGCGAGCCGCCGGCGCCCGACCGGCCCGGCGGCCTGGCCAGCGGACGCCTGACGGCCAGCCAGGACGTGCTGCTCGACGGCGTGATGATCGGCCGCGTGACCATCACCAACGAGCTGTCGCGCCTGTGGGCGACGCTGCTGCTGGCGGTCGGCGCGATGGGCGCGGCCAGCCTGCTCGGCTTTGCCGCGACGGTGCTGGTGGCGCGCCGGCTGGCCGGGGCCATCACGCGCCCGGTGGCGCAGCTGGCGCGGGTGGCCGGGCAGATGGCGGCCGACCCGGCGCGTGCGCGGCCGCTGGCGCGCGGCGGCGGCCTGGAGGTCGGCGCCGCGGTCGACGCCTTCAACCGCATGCTCGACGAGATCGCCAAGCGCGACCGCGCCCTGCTCGACGCCAACCGTGCGCTCGAGCGCCGCGTGGCCGAGCGCACCGAGGCGCTGCGTCACGAGAAGGAACGTGCCGAGGCCGCCTCGGTGGCCAAGACACGCTTCCTCGCCAACATGAGCCACGAGCTGCGCACGCCGCTGAACGCGGTGATCGGCGCGGCCCAGCTGATGCAGGGCCAGGAGGCGCAACCGCCCGGCCAGGCGCACCTGGTGGAGGTGATCCGCCAGAGCGGGCTGAACCTGCTCGGCCTGATCGAGAACGTGCTCGACCTGGCGCGCATCGAGACCGGTGCGCTCGAGCTCGCGCCGGAGGACTTCAACCTGCTCGACTGCGCCGAGGCCGCGGTGGCCACCGCGGCGGTGCCGGCGCGCCTGAAGGGGCTGCAGATGGCGGTGATCGTCGACCCGGCGCTGCAGCTGTGGCGCCACGGCGACCCGCTGCGCCTGCGCCAGGTGCTGCTCAACCTGCTAGGCAACGCCGTCAAGTTCACGCTGCGCGGCGAGGTGGTGCTGCGCGTGGAGGCCGGCCCACGGCCCGGCGCGCTGCGCATCGTGGTCAGCGACACCGGCATCGGCATCGGAGAGGGCTCGCTGGAGCAGGTCTTCAAGCCCTTCCGCCAGGCCGACGACGGTGCGAACCGGCGCTTCGGCGGCAGCGGGCTGGGGCTGGCGATCTCGCGCCAGCTGGTCGAGGCGATGGGCGGCCGCATCGGCGTGCGCAGCCGGCTCGGCGCGGGCTCGACCTTCGGCATCGAGCTCGAGCTGCCGGACGCCCGCGTGCTGCCGACCCCGCCCGGGCCCCTGCGCCAGGCGGTGCTGTACTGCGAGCCGCACGAGGCCGGTGCCGCCGCCCTGGAGGCCCAGCTGGTGCGCCTGGGCTGCAGCGCGCAGCGCTGCCGCACGCCGGACGATCTCGAACGGGCGCTCGCCGAGCATCCCGCGAGCGCGCCCTGGTTGCTGGTGGCGCTGGACGACGCGCGGGCCGGCGACCTGCTGGCCGCGGCGGCTGCGCGGCTGGACGCGCAGCGCGTGATCGGCCTGTCGGGCGGGGAATCGCCCGAGGTGCAGGCGCTGCGCGAGCGCTTCGGCGTCGCGCGCAGCATCGTCAAGCCGGTGCTGCGCTCGGCGCTGGTCAGCCGCCTGGGCGCGGCGGCGTCCGTGCGCTCCCCGGCCGGGCCGGCCGGGGCCGCCGACGCCGGCGCGGCGCATGCGCCGCACGTGCTGGTGGTCGAGGACGACCGGGTCAACCAGGCGATCGTCTGCGCCATGCTGCGCCACGCGGGCTTCCAGGCCAGCACGGCCGACGACGGGGCCCAGGCCCTCGCCCTGCTGGCCGCCGAGGACTACGACCTGGTGCTGATGGACTGGCAGATGCCCGACATGGACGGCCTGGAGGTGACCCGGCGCCTGCGTGCCGGCGCGGCCGGCCGGCACGGCAAGACCGTGCCGATCGTCGCGCTCACGGCCAACGCCTTCGTCGAGGACCGCGCCGCCTGCCTGGCCGCGGGCATGAACGACTTCCTGACCAAGCCGGTGCTGGCCGCCAGCCTGGAGGCCAGCGTGGCGCGCTGGACCGTGCATGCGCGCCGAGCGCCCGAGGCGCCGCCCTCGCTTTTCGGCGAGCTGCACGTGCTGCCCTGAGCGCCGCGGCGACAATCGCCGCATGCTCACGTTCGAACTGCTGCGCACCGAAGGGCTGGCCCGCCGCGGGCGGCTGACGCTGACCCACGGCGTCGTCGAGACGCCGGTCTTCATGCCGGTGGGGACCTACGGCACCGTCAAGGGCGTGCTGCCCGCCTCGCTCGAGGCGATGGGCGCGCAGATCATCCTCGGCAACACCTTCCACCTGTGGCTGCGCCCGGGGCTGGAGGTGCTGCGATCGTTCGGCGGGCTGCACCGCTTCGAGGGCTGGAGCCGGCCGATCCTGACGGACAGCGGCGGCTTCCAGGTCTGGTCGCTCGGCGAGATGCGCAAGATCAGCGAGGAGGGCGTGAAGTTCGCCTCGCCGGTCAATGGCGACAAGCTGTTCCTGACACCCGAGGTCAGCATGCAGATCCAGCATGTGCTGAACAGCGACATCGTGATGCAGTTCGACGAGTGCACGCCCTACGAGACCGCCGGGCATGTCACCACCGAGAAGGAGGCGCGTGCCTCGATGGCGCTCAGCCTGCGCTGGGCGGGGCGATCGAAGGCCGAGTTCGCGCGGCTGGAGAACCCGAACGCCCTCTTCGGCATCGTGCAGGGCGGCATGTTCGAGCACCTGCGCGAGGAGTCGCTGGCGGCGCTGGTCGAGCTCGACCTGCCCGGCTACGCGATCGGCGGCGTGAGCGTGGGCGAGCCCAAGGAGGACATGCGGCGCATCGTCGCGCACACCCCGCATCGCCTGCCGGCCGCCAAGCCGCGTTACCTGATGGGCGTGGGCACGCCGGAGGACCTGGTCGAGGGCGTGGCCTGCGGCGTGGACATGTTCGACTGCGTGATGCCGACCCGCAATGCGCGCAACGGCCACCTGTTCACCCGCTTCGGCGACCTGCGCCTGCGCAACGCACGCTACCGCAGCGACCCGCTGCCGGTGGACGAGAGCTGCACCTGCCACACCTGCGCGAACTTCAGCCGCGCCTACCTGCACCACCTGGACCGCTGCGGCGAGATGCTCGGTCCGATGCTGGCCAGCATCCACAACCTGCACTACTACGTGAACCTGATGCGCGAGGTGCGCGAGGAGTTGGATGCCGGCAACTTCGCGGCGTTCGCGCAGCGCTTCGCGGCCGACCGGGCACGCGGCATCGGTTGACGCCGGTCAGCGTGCGTCCGCGGCGGCGCGGCCAAGATGCCGCGCCATGGACAACTCCCCCGCTCCCCACGACGCCGACGTGCTCGTGATCGGCGCCGGCCCGAGCGGGCTGGCCCTGGCGCTCGCGCTGGCAGATGCCGGCCTGCGCAGCGTCGTGTTCGACGGCCAGGACGAGGCCGCGCTGGCCGACCCGGCGCCCGACGGGCGCGACATCGCGCTGACGCACCGCGGCCAGGCCATCCTGCGCCGCCTCGGCCTGTGGGACGCGTTCCCGCCCGGGGAGGTGGCGCCGCTGGTGCGCGCGGCGGTCTACAACGCGGCCGACCCGGCACCGCTGCGCTTCGACCCGGCCGGCTCGGGCGAGTCCGAGCTCGGGCACCTCGTCGCCAACCACGTGATCCGGCGTGCCAGTTGGGCCGCGGCGCGCTGGCACGAGGGCATCGCGCTGCAGCCCGCGACCCGGGTCACCGCGCTGCAACTCGAGACCGACGCGGCCAGCGTGCACACCCGCAGCGCCGACGGCGGCGAGCGCTGCTGGCGCGCACCGCTGCTGGTGGCGGCCGACAGCCGCTTCTCGGCCGCGCGCCGCCAGGCCGGCATCGGCGCGGCCATGCGCGACTTCGGGCGCAGCGTGATCGTCTGCCGCATGGCGCACGAGCGGTCGAACGAGGGCGTGGCGCAGGAGTGCTTCCACGAGGGCCACACGCTGGCGGTGCTGCCGATGAACGGCGGCTGCAGCTCGATCGTCGTCACCGTGCCGGCCGACCGCGCCGCGGCGATGATGGCCTGGCCGGAGGCCGAGTTCGTCGCCTGGGTGCAGGCGCGTCTGGGCGGGCGGCTCGGCGCGATGACGCTGCAGGGCACGCGCCACCTCTATCCGCTGGTGGCGGTGTATGCGCAGCGCTTCGTCGCGCCGCGCTTCGCGCTGGTCGGCGATGCGGCGGTGGGCATGCACCCGGTCACCGCGCATGGCTACAACTTCGCGCTCTACGGCGTGGAAGCGCTGGCGCAGCAGCTGGTGCAGGCCCGGCGTGCCGGGCGCGACCTCGGCCGGCTCGAGACGCTGCTGCCGTACGAGACGCGCCACCGGCGCGAGACGCTGCCGATCTACCTCGGCACCAACGCCGTCGTCGGCCTGTTCACCGACGACCGCGCGCCGGCGAAGCTGCTGCGCAGCGCGGTGATCCGCGTCGCGGACCGCCTGAACCCGCTGAAGAGCGCGATCACCCGGCGGCTCACGGACCGAGGCCGGGCGCTGTCGGCCTGAGAACCTCGTCGCGCGGCGCCGCCAGCAGCGCCGCGACCCGCTCGCGCAGCAGCGTCGGGCTGACCTGCGCCGCCGGCACCGGGGTGTCGGCCACCAGGCCGACCGGGCTGAACAGGCCGCGCCGGAACGGCTTGCTCATCGCGTCGCCCTCGATGCGCGAGAAGAACGAGCCCCACAGGTTCTGTAGCGCCAGCGGCACCACCGGCACCGGGTTGGCCTCGAGCAGCTTCATCACGCCGCCCTTGAACTCGCCGAGGCTGCCGTCGCGCGTGATCGCCCCTTCGGGGAAGATGCACAGCAGGTCACCCGCATCGAGCACCGCGCGGGCGCGCTCGAAGGCGCGTGCGTAGGTGGCCGGGTCCTCCTTCTGCGGCGCGATCGGGATCGCCTTGGCGAGCCGGAACAGCGCCCCCAGCACCGGGATGCGGAAGATGCGGTGGTCCATGATGAAGGCGATCGGCCGCGGGCTGGCCGCCATCAGCAGCACCGCGTCGACGAAGCTGACGTGGTTGCACACCAGGATCGCCGCACCCTCGGCGGGAATGTGCTCGTCGCCGCGCACGCGGAAGCGGTACACGAGGTGCGTGGCCACCCAGGCGACGAAGCGCAGCAGGTACTCAGGCACGAGCAGGAAGATGTAGCCCGCGACGAGCACGTTCAGCAGCCCGGTGATCAGGAACAGCTGCGGCACCGTGACGCCGGCCTTCAGCAGCAGCGCCGCCATGCCGGCGCTGGCGATCATGAACAGCGCGTTGAGGATGTTGTTGGCCGCGATGATGCGCGAGCGGTGGCTGGCCGGCGCGCGCAGCTGGATCAGCGCGTACATCGGCACGCTGTAGAGCCCGGCGAACAGCGCGAGCAGCAGCAGGTCGGCCAGCACGCGCCAGTGCGCGCCGACGCCGGCGAACTGCGCCAGCGAGAGCGCCGCACCCCCGTGGGCGAGCCCGCGCGAGGCGAAGTACAGGTCGATCGCGAACACGCTCATGCCGAGGGCGCCCAGCGGCACCAGGCCGATCTCGACATGCCGGCGCGAGAGCGTCTCGCACAGCAGCGAGCCGATCGCGATGCCCACCGAGAACACCACCAGCAGCAGCGAGGCGACCTGCTCGTTGCCGCCCAGCACGTCCTTCGCGAAGGCCGGGAACTGGGTCAGGAACACCGCGCCGAAGAACCACATCCACGAGATGCCCAGCAGCGAGCGGAACACGACGAGCTGGCCGTGCGCGAGCCGCAGGTTGCGCCAGGTCTCGGTGAACGGGTTCCAGTTGATCGCGAGCGTGGGGTCGGTGGCCGGCGCGCTCGGCACGAACTGCGCCGCCACGCGCCCGAGCACGGCCACGCCCAGGCAGCTCCAGGCCACCACCGTGGGCCCGGTGCCCGGCAGCGCGATCAGCAGCCCGCCGGCCACGTTGCCCAGCAGGATCGCGACGAAGGTGCCCATCTCGACCATGCCGTTGCCGCCGGTCAGCTCGCGCTCGGCCAGGTGCTGCGGCAGGTAGGCGTACTTGACCGGGCCGAACAGCGTCGAGTGCAGGCCGAGCAGGAAGGTGCAGGCGAGCAGCGACGGCACGTGGCGCTGCGTGAAGCCGTACAGCGCGATGACCATGATCACGATCTCGAGCGTCTTCACGAGCCGGATCAGGCGCGCCTTGTCGAACTTGTCGGCCAGCTGCCCGCTGGTGGCCGAGAACAGCAGGAAGGGCAGGATGAAGAGCGCCGCGATCAGCTGCACCACCAGCGCCGGCTCGAGCCCGCCGGCCGCGCCGGTGCCGTAGGTGACCAGCACCGTGAAGGCGAACTTGAACAGGTTGTCGTTGCCGGCGCCGAGGAACTGGGTCCAGAAGAACGGCGCGAAGCGGCGCTGCGCCAGCAGCGCGAACTGGTTGGGATGCGGTTGGCTCACTGGATCACCTGGGCCGGGCTGCCGAGACCGCTGCGATTCAACCACGCGAACACGGAGTCGACGGTGACGGTCTCGATGCGGTCCGCGAAGCGCTTCTCGTTCGGATGGTCGTCGAAGGTCACGTTGGCACGCGCCACGCGGGCGCCCAGGCGGGTCAGCGGCCCGAGGTGCAGCGTGCTCGGCTCGTAGCCCTGCAGGCGCAGCCAGGCCTGGGCACGCGTGCGGTCGGTCGCACCGGGCTCGGCGGCCAG
Source organism: Piscinibacter defluvii (assembly GCF_004011805.1). Classification (GTDB taxonomy): domain Bacteria; phylum Pseudomonadota; class Gammaproteobacteria; order Burkholderiales; family Burkholderiaceae_C; genus Piscinibacter; species Piscinibacter defluvii. Next base: position 477,405 of record NZ_RCHJ01000004.1, on the reverse strand, counting down.
CGCGAGGGTCTCCAGCGCCCACTGGTTGGACTGCTGGTAGCGCTGCGCCCAGGGGTAGGCCACCATGCTGTAGTCACCCTGGTGCAGGCGGGCCACGCGGCCGTCGTCGAGCAGCAGCGGCAGCAGCTTGGCCTGCAGCGCAGGCTCGGGCACCACCCAGCCGGCGCGGTACTCGAACGGGTCGTCGAGGAAGAACTCGCCCAGGCCCTGGCGGTACAGCGCCGCCTGCGCGCTGCCGCACTCGTTGAGCTTGTGCACCACGCGCCAGTGCGCGCCGTCGCGGTAGGCGAAGCCGAGGTGCGACCAGGCCAGGCCGTGGCGCCGCAGGTCCTGGCCGGCACGCGCCAGCAGCACCACCTGCGCACCGCTGGCCTCGAGCGAGCGTGCCGTGCGCTCGGCCAGCGCCAGGCCGCGCTGCACGGACTCGACCGTCGGCGGCTGCGCCTCGCAGGAGCGCCCGGCCTGCGCATGGCCCAGCGCGGCGGCCAGCAGCAGCGCGATCGCGGCGCGCCTCACGGGCGCACCCGCTGGTGCGCCAGCAGCGCCAGGCCGCGGTCGTTCGGCACCAGGGCCAGCACGCGGCCGGCCTGAGACAGCAGCCAGCCGGCGGCGACCGCTGTCACCACCAGCGTGCTGCCGGTGGCCACCGAGGCCTGGCCGGCGAGGCGCACGCTGGCGCGCGAGCCGTCGGCGGCGCGCTCGAGCAGCCAGGTCGTGCCGTCGGCCGAGGCCTGCACGCCGACGACGGTCAGCTCGGTGGCGCCGGCCACCAGCAGCGAGGTGGCCGTGGCGGACAGGGCCACCGGCAGCACCGAGGCCTCGCTGGCCTCGGAGGCATCGGCCGCGCGGGCGGCGTTCAGGCTCAGGGTCAGCACGAGGCCGGCGAGCAGGCCGCGCAGGCGGCGGTTCGGAGTCAGGGTCATGGGGCGTGACGAAGTGGACAGGCCCCCATGTTCCGGTGTGGCGGATGCGGTATCCACCCCCTCCCGCGAGGGTTGCAGCGGGTGCCGCCGGCGGTATCTCATCGCGGTACCGCCCCCGCCACCTCCCGCATGAGCACCACCCAGGACCTGGTCACCGCCCTGAAGGCCGAGCTGAAAGCCGCCGGCATCACCTACGCCCAGCTGGCCGAGCAGCTCGGCATGGCCGAATCGAGCATCAAGCGCATCTTCGCGCGCGGCGACATGCCGCTGTCGCGCGTGGACGAGGTGCTGCGCGTGCTGAAGATGGACTTCGCCGACCTGGCGCGCATCGTGGCCGACACCCGCCCGCTGCGCACCGAGCTGACGCACGAGCAGGAGGCCGCGGTGATCGCCGACCGCAAGCTGCTGCTGGTGGCGATCTGCGCGCTCAGCCACTGGACCTACGAGCAGATCGTCGCGACCTACACGCTGACCGAGGCCGAGTGCGTGAAGTACCTGCTGGTGCTGGACAAGCTCGACGTGATCGAGCTGCGCCCGCTGAACCGCTACCGGCTCAAGCTGGCCAAGGGTTTCCGCTGGCGGCCCGACGGGCCGGTGATGCGCTACTTCCGCGAGCACGTGGCGCCCGACTACTTCAGCGGCGGCTTCGACGGCGAGGGCGAGATGCTGATGCTGGTGCACGGCCAGATCGGCCGCAGCCTGGCCGACACCTTCGTCGAGCGGCTGCAGCGCGTCGGGCAGGACTTCGCCCAGCAGCACCTGGCCGACCAGAAGCTGCCGGCCAGCCAGAAGCGGCCCTTCACGCTGATGGTGGGGCTGCGCTCCTGGCTGTTCGCGGCGTTCCGCGACCTCAAGCGCGAGCCGGGCTGGCCCTAGGGTGTTCCCGGCCGGCCCGGGTCACTCCGCCCGGATCTCGATGCGCCGCGGCCGGGCGCGCTCGAGCTTGGGCAGGCGCAGCGTCAGCACGCCGTCGCGCAGGCTGGCGTCGATGTTGCTGCTGTCGAGCTCGCGGCTGAGCGTGAAGCTGCGCAGGTAGCGGCCGGCGCGGCGCTCCATGTACAGCGGCTCGAGCGCGGCCGGTTCGCCGAGGCGGATCGGCGCCTCCAGCGTCAGCGTGTCGCCGTCCACGCGAACCGACAGCGCGTCGCGCGCCGCACCGGGCAGGTCGGCAGTCAGCGTGATGCCGCTCTCGTCCTCGACGATGTTCACCGGCGGCGTCAGCGCCGGGATCTCGGCGGCCGCAGTCGGCTCGCGCGAGCTGATGTCCTGGGTGCTCATGACGTGTCTCCTGGCGGTGAGTGGGTCAGGCGGCGTCGCGCACTTCGATGCGGCGCGGGCGCGAAGCCTCGCGCTTGGCCACGCGCACGCGCAGCACGCCGTCGCGGTAGCTGGCGTCGACCCGGTCGGGGTCGGCCTCGTCGGGCAATGCGATCACGCGGCGGAAGCTGCCTTCCGGGCGCTCGCGCGCATAGACGTTCAGCTTGGCGCCGGGCTCGGGGGCCGGCAGGCGGCGCTCGCCGGCGATCGTCAGCAGGCCCTTCTCGACCGACAGCTCGACCTTGGCCGGGTCGATGCCCGGGGCGAAGGCGTAGATCTCGATCGCCTCGGGGGTGTTGCCGATGTTGACCGGCGGGAAGCTGCCGCGTTCGACGGCGCGGATGCTGGAGGTGGGGCTGCGCGCGCCGAGCAGGCGGTCCATCTGGCGCTGCAGCGATTCGACCTCGGCGAACAGGTCGCCGGGCAGGTTCCACAGGGACGGGTACATGGCGGTCGCTCCTTTCTCGCAGGCGCGGCCGGGCCGCGCGTTCGGGAAAGTAGGGCCGCCGCCGCAGCCTTCAAGAGGGGTGGGCCGTGCGGTCTCAGCGCCGCCGCAGCGTGCCCGCGGCCGGGCCGGCGGCCGCGGCGATTGCCGCCGGCGAGGCCCCCGGCGCGCGCAATTCGGCCAGCAGCGGGCTGTTCAGCCGTGCGGCCAGCGTGCGCACGGTCTGCGAGCGGTCGTGCGGCAGGGCGCGGTCGGGGTCGGCGCCATGTGCCAGCAGCCAGGCGACGGTCTCGCGCTGCAACGCCGGATCGGGCATGAAGGACGGTGTCAGCACGCGCGCCAGCGGCACCCAGGGCAGCTGGTTGCCGCCGCTCGGCGGCGCGCGGTTGGCCAGGCTGGGCACGCGCTGCAGCCACCAGTCGAGCGCGGCGAAGTCGCCGCTTCGCAGGGCCTCCTCGAAGCCGCCGGGCAGCTGGCCCTCGTAGGCGCCCAGGGCGGCGCCGGCGGTGTGGCCGCGCGCCTCGAGCGTGCGCGCCAGCGGCGAGTACAGGTGGCTCGGGTGCAGCGCGCCCAGTGCGCCGAAGGCCAGCACGCCGGGCGGCAGCTGGTCGTGTGCGACCCAGTCGTCGAGCACCCGGTCGAGGCCGGCGGCGCGTGCGGCCGGGCAGCTCAGCGCCCGAACCACGTCGTGGTGCAGCGCCCGCGCGTCGGCCTGGGCGACCCAGCGCAGCGCCTGCAGCTCGGCCGGCGTGGCACGAGCGAAGTCCGGGCAGGGATGCGCCTGGGCCAGGGCCACCCAGGGCGGCGTGGCGCAGGCCTCGGGCACGGCGCCCTTGGCGATCAGCTCGGGCAGCACCGGCCAGAAGGCCGGCTCGCGGGTCGCCACGGTCAGCGGGCAGACCGGCAGGCCGCTGGCGCGCACGTCCTCGGCCTTCAGGCTGCCGGCCACGAACGCGCCGCAGCGTTGCTGCAGTGCACGCTCGACACTGTTGAGCTTGAAGCAGGAGGTCGGGTCGCCCTCGGTGACCTTGTCGTAGACGTGCATCACGACCAGGGTGGTCGTGCAGCCGCTGCCCAGCACGGTCGTCAGGCCCAGGGCCAGCGCAGCGACGAGACGGGGCAGCGATTTCATGCTGGCGACAGCATCAAGATCCATGCCCCGGTCGAAACTGACAGGACTGGTCGGATCTTCGTAAGCGGGTGTTGCGCATCGCGGGGTGGCGCGGCCTGACCGGCTGCCCTAGGCTTTCGCGCCGTACGTCGAGCAGGAGGCCGGGATGCGCATCGTGCTGGGAATCGTTCTGTGGGCGCTTGCTTCGGCGCTGGCCGCACAGGAGCGGGCCATTGCCAAGCAGGTGGTGGTGGCCGCGCCGATCGAGGCGGTGTGGAAGGCCTGGACCACCCGCGAGGGCATCGTCTCGTTCATGGCCCCGGCGGCCGAGATCGACGCGCGGGTCGGCGGCGCCTTCCACATCCACTTCAACCCCTACGGCGAGCCGGGCATGAAGGGCGCCGACGACATGCGCTACATGGCGCTGCAGCCGCCCTCCATGCTGAGCTTCGACTGGAACGCGCCGCCGCACCTGGCGCAGGTGCGCCAGCAGCGCACTTTCGTCGTCGTGCGCCTGAAGGCGCTGGCGCCCGAGTCCACCCAGGTCACGCTCAATCACAGCGGCTGGGGTGAGGGTGGTGAGTGGGACCTCACCTACACCTACTTCGAGCGGGCCTGGGGCACGGTGCTCGGCAACCTGCGCAAGCGCTTCGAGCAGGGGCCGATGGACTGGACCGAGTGGCTCGCCCGGTTGCGCCCGCCGCCCGCCTCGGCCGCCACGCCGAAGTGACGCGGCACTGACGTTTTGCGCCGCTGGGCGGCCGCTCAGGCCGTTTTGTGTTCGAGCCGGTAACTGGCGCCGGCGACCTGGCCGAGCTGCTCGGCCAGGTACGGCAGGCAGGGCGCGAGCGTGTCGTGCAGCGTGTGCGGCGGGTTGATCACGAACATGCCGCTGCCGGCCAGGCCGAAGCCCTTCGCGTCGGGCCGCGCGACCGTCAGGCGGGCATGCAGCCAGCGCTTGCCGGCCAGCGCCTCGAGCCGGCGCGGCAGCTCCGCCGCCTCGACCTTGCTCACCTGCGGGTACCACACCAGGTACACGCCCTCGGCAAAACGCTGCAGCGCGTCGCGCAGCGTGGCGATCACACGCGGGTAGTCGCCGTTGGTCTCGTAGCTCGGGTCCAGCAGCACCACGCCGCGGCGCGAGGAGGGCGGCAGCTGGCCCTTCAGCCCGTCGAAGCCGTCCGCATGGCGCACCTCGACGCCCTTCTGCTGCCCGAGGTAGGCGTTGAGGATGCGGTGATCGGTCGCGTGCAGCTCGAACAGGCGCAGCTGGTCGCCCGGCCGGCGCAGCAGGTGCGCCAGTGCCGGCGAGCCGGGGTACTGGCCGAGCCGGCCGTCCGGGTTGAACTGGCGCACCAGCGCGACCAGGTCTTCCAGCGCCGGCGGCAGGTCGCTGCGCGCCCACAGGCGCCCGATGCCCTGCGCGTACTCGCCCTTCTTCTGCGCGTAGCGGCCCTCCAGCGAATAGCCGCCGGCGCCGGCGTGGGTGTCGACGAAGCGGTAGGGCTTGTCCTTCAGCGCCATGTAGCGCAGCACCTGGACCAGCACCAGGTGCTTGAGCACGTCGGCATGGTTGCCGGCGTGGAAGGCGTGGCGGTAGGCAAGCATCGGGTCGGCCGGCGGCAAAGGGTCGCAGTATCGCGCCGAACCCTTGACCGCCCGCACCGCAGGCCTTGGCGCCGGCCGCTAGAGTGCTCGCCTCGACGTCCTCCCCGGTACCCCATGCATCCGCTGTTCACCCCCTTCCGCGCCGGCGACATCGCGCTGGCCAACCGTGTCGTGATGGCGCCGCTGACGCGCAACCGCGCGCTGCCGGGCCAGCTGCCCGGGCCGCTGCAGGTGGAGTACTACCGCCAGCGCGCCAGCGCCGGGCTGATCGTCACCGAGGCGTCGCAGATCTCGCCCGAGGGCCAGGGCTACCTCGACACCCCCGGCATCCACAACGACGCGCAGGTGGCTGGCTGGCGGCGCGTCACCGAGGCCGTGCACGCGGCCGGCGGGCGCATCGTGATCCAGCTCTGGCATGTCGGGCGCATCTCGCATGTCTCGCTGCAGCCGGGCGGGCAGAGCCCGGTGTCCTCGACCGCGCGTGCCGCGGCCACCAAGACCTTCACGAAGAAGGGCTTCGAGCCGGTGTCTGCGCCACGCGCGCTGCGCAGCGACGAGCTGCCGCGCATCGTGGCCGACTACCGCCATGCAGCGCGCCAGGCGATGGCCGCCGGCTTCGACGGCGTGGAGGTGCACGGCGCGAACGGCTACCTGCTCGAGCAGTTCCTGCGCGACAGCGTCAACGACCGCAGCGACGCCTACGGCGGCCCGATCGCCAACCGTGCGCGCCTGATGGTCGAGGCGGTGCAGGCGGTGTGCGAGGAGATCGGCGCGGCGCGCACCGGGCTGCGCCTGTCGCCCGTCACGCCGGCCAACGATGCCGGGCAGGACAGCGACCCTCAGGCGCTTTACGGTCATGTGGTCGAGCGGCTCGCGCCGCTGAAGCTGGCCTACCTGCACCTGATCGAAGGAGCGACCGGCGGTGACCGCAACGTCGCGCCGTTCGACTACGCGGCGCTGCGCGCGGTCTACAAGCGCGCCCACCCGGCCGGCGCCTGGATGGTCAACAACGGCTACGACGCCGCGATGGCGCGCGCGGTGGTCGAGCGCGGCGAGGCCGACCTGGTCGCCTTCGGTCGACCCTTCATCGCCAACCCGGACCTGGTGCGCCGCCTGCGCGAGAACGCACCGTGGAACGCGCTGAGGCGCGAGACCCTGTACGGCGGCGACGCGGCCGGCTACACCGACTACCCGGCGCTGCCCGACACCGTGCCGGCCTGAGCGGCGCTGCCGCGCTCAGGCCGGGCGCCCGGCCGCGCGGGCACGGAACAGCTCCGTGATGCCCACCTCGCGCGGACCGGGCACGACCTCGAAGGCCTCGCCCGCGCGCAGCGTGCCCGGCGTGCGCACCGCCAGGTAGAAGCCGCACCAGGCGTTGGCCTGCATCAGCTTGACGGCCTGCGCGAAGCCCATCGCCGCGCCGAACTTGAAGCAGGGGAAACGCGGCTCGCTGACCGCCAGCTCGCAGTCCGCAAAGCGCAGCACGTCGCCCACCCAGGTCTGCGGCTCGAGCAGCCCCTCGATCGTCAGGTTCTCGCCGAGCAGGCCGAAGGACGGTGGTTCATCCCAGCCGGCGACGCGGGCCTGGGCCCGCACCGTCTGCCAGAACGGGTAGTGCTCGTGCGGGTAGGCGTAGACCGCCTTGGCGAGGCCGCCGTGCACGGAGGGGTCGGCCTGTTCGTCACCGTCGAGCCCGAGCGGACGCACCGCCACCGGGCCGTCGACCGGCCGCTTCCCGATCGCACTGGCCACCGGCCGGCCGCCGATCTCGAGCATCTGCACCCGCGCGACGTTGATGCTCAGCAGCCGGCCGCCCATCGCGAACCCGGCGCGTCAGGCGGGCGGGCGATAGTGGCGCAGCGCCGCCACCACCTGGCGGCCGCGCGGCCCGGCGATCCAGGCCACGAACATCTTGCCGGCCGGGTGGTTGACGCGGAACGAGCGCATCGCGTGAACCGGGGCGGCCAATGCGGCGTCGCCTTCGACCAGGATGGTCAGCGGCTTGCCGCCCTGCAGCGCCCAGACGGCGCGCTCCACCAGCGCGTAGGCGCCCTGCTGGCGCGCCTGCTGCAGCAGCGTGGCAGCCGGGGCCTGCACGTACCACGGCGCGGCCGGGGCCACCCGGGCCGCGCGCCACAGCGCCATCTCGGCCGCGTGCGCGCCGGAGCCGTCGCCGGGGGTCAGGAACTGCACGCTGCCGGGCACGCCGAGCGCGGCCTCGCGCAGCTTGGCGAGGGCCTCGGCCGCGTCGCTCATGCGGGCGATGCCGGCCGGATCGAAGCTCTTGGGCGTAGGCGCCGGGCCCACGATCACGTATGCGCCGGCGGCGACGGCGCGGCGGTCGTGCACCAGGCCCTGCTTCTCCAGTCTGGCCTCGGCCTCGGGAGCGTTGGTCAGGGCGACGTCGAGTTCGCCGCGCTCGAGCGCCTCGAGCGTCGTCAGTGAGGGGCCGGGCACGTAGCGAAACACGACGCCCGTGTCGCCGAGAAAGGCCTTCTGCAGCGCGATGGCGAGGCCGGATTCGAGCAGCGCCGGATCGACCCCGACCCGCAGCGGATCCTTCATCGAACGCTTCTGCTGCGCGCCCGCCGGCCCGAGGGCCAGTGCGGCCGGGCACAGCAGCAGGTGGCGGCGGCGAAGCGGGGCGGTCAGCACGGCGCGATGGTAGCGCCGGGTCGCGGGACGCCGGGCACGGCCGGCTGGGTGACGTGATTTCGGCCACGCTGGCGCTTGCGGCCTGAGCCGCATCAATGCGGGGCCGCATCAAACTATTCCGGATATGCATGACCCCCGGGATTCCGGTGGTTACCAGGCCATTACACTGAGACCACAATGCTCTTCACCTGCCTTCGCAGGAGAGAACGCGGGCCGCGATCCGGCCCCCCGGGGTAACCCGCCGTAACCCGACGGCGGCGCGATGGCAGCCAGGACAGCGCGGCATTGGGCAAGCCGGTGCGCGCCGGCCCCCGGCAGGGCCGGTTTGCCCAATCCCGATTCCCCAAACTTGTCAGATTGGATCTGCGATGAATCGTCCCGTGCTGGAAGGGGTGCGCCTGAACGCGCCCGCCTACGTCCGCCATGCGCGCCTGCTGTCCTGGGTCGCCGAGATGGCCGCGCTGACCGAAGCCCGGGACGTGTACTGGTGTGACGGCAGCCCCGCCGAGTACGAGCGGCTCTGCGCCCAGCTGGTGGCCGCCGGCACGATGAAGAAGCTCAACCCCGAGCTGCGCCCGAACAGCTACCTCGCGCTGTCCGACCCGAGCGACGTCGCCCGGGTCGAAGACCGCACCTACATCTGCAGCGCGAGGAAGGAAGACGCCGGCCCGACCAACAACTGGGTCGACCCGGCCGAGATGCGCGCCACGCTGCAGACCGGGCCGAACGCGCTGTTCCGCGGGGCGATGCGCGGCCGCACGATGTACGTCGTGCCGTTCAGCATGGGGCCGATCGGCTCGCCGATCGCGCACATCGGCGTCGAGCTGTCGGACAGCCCGTATGTCGCGGTCAACATGAAGATCATGACGCGCATGGGCCGCGCCGTGCTCGATGCGCTGGGCAGTGACGGCTTCTTCGTGCCGGCCGTGCACACCGTCGGCGCGCCGCTGGAGCCGGGCCAGAAGGACGTCGCCTGGCCGTGCAACAAGACCAAGTACATCGTTCACTACCCCGAGACGCAGGAGATCTGGAGCTACGGCTCGGGCTATGGCGGCAACGCGCTGCTGGGCAAGAAGTGCTTCGCGCTGCGCATCGCCTCGACGATGGGGCGCGACCAGGGCTGGCTGGCCGAGCACATGCTGATCCTCGGCGTCACCTCGCCGGAGGGCCGCAAGCACCATGTGGCGGCGGCCTTCCCGAGCGCCTGCGGCAAGACCAACTTCGCCATGCTGATCCCGCCGGCCGGTCTGAACGGCTGGAAGATCACCACCATCGGCGACGACATCGCCTGGATCAAGCCGCACGCCGACGGCCGGCTCTACGCCATCAACCCGGAGGCGGGGTACTTCGGCGTTGCGCCGGGCACCAACCACAAGACGAACGAAAACTGCATGGCCAGCCTCAAGCGCGACGTGATCTTCACGAACGTCGCGCTGACCGACGACGGTGACGTCTGGTGGGAAGGCATGACCGACACCCCGCCCGCCCACCTGACCGACTGGCAGGGCAAGGACTGGACCCCCGCGCTGGCCAAGGAGACCGGCGCCAAGGCCGCGCACCCGAACGCGCGCTTCACCGTGGCGGCCACCAACAACCCGGCGCTCGACCCGGCCTGGGATGATCCGTCGGGCGTGCCGATCGATGCCTTCATCTTCGGCGGCCGGCGCTCGACCACCGTGCCGCTGGTCACCGAGGCGCGCGACTGGGTCGAGGGTGTCTACATGGCCGCCACCATGGGTTCCGAGACCACCGCGGCCCAGGCCGGTGCCACCGGCGTGGTGCGGCGCGACCCGTTCGCGATGCTGCCCTTCACCGGCTACAACATGAGCGACTACTTCCAGCATTGGCTGGACCTCGGCGCGAAGCTGCGGGCGGACGGCGCAACGCTGCCGAAGATCTTCTGCGTCAACTGGTTCCGCAAGGGCCCGGACGGCAAGTTCGTCTGGCCCGGCTACGGCGACAACATGCGTGTGCTGAAGTGGATCGTGCAGCGCGTGGACGGTATCGGCCGCGGCGAGGAGCATGTGTTCGGCGTCACGCCCAACTTCGAGGATCTCGACTGGACCGGCCTCGAGTTCACCCGCGAGCAGTTCGACCAGGTCACCCGCATCGACGCTCAGGAGTGGCAGGCGGAAATGCGCCTGCACGGCGAACTGTTCGGCCAGCTTGCCTACCACCTCCCGGCCGAGTTGCTGTCCACCAAGTCGCGCATCGAGCAGCGCCTGGCGGCCGGCTGAGGCGCGTTTCGCTTCCCAAGACAAAAGGCCGGCAGATGCCGGCCTTTGTCATGCGGGGTCAGTGCTTGCTCAGTGGCGGCTGGCGGCGGCGCGCAGATCCGCCGCGTAGCTCGGCTGGCTCGACTCGTAGGCGTCGGCCATCTGCAGCAGCTGGGCGCGGGCCTCGGCCGGCGTCGGCGCGGCCGGCGCCAGGCTGAACAGCGATTGCAGTTGCACGAAACCACGCGCGATCGCATCGGCCATGGCTTCCAGCGTGCGGCTGGTAACGCTGTGCTGTCGGAACGTCGTGCTGTACATCATGGTGAGACTCTCTTTCTCGATTCGGTTGTGAGCGCTTGCTCAGGCCTTGCGTTCCAGTTCGTGGCGATCCGCGGCGGCATACAGGTCGGCCGCAAAGGCGGGATCGGTGCGCAGGAACTGGTTGGCGTACTGGCGCAGTTCGTTCGCCTCCTCGACGAGGCTGAGGCGACGGTTCTGGTGTACGGGGCGCCGCAGCGCATTCAGCAGCGCCACGGACATGCGAGTGGTGGCGTCTGCCAGACGGCGCAGCGCCTTGCCGAACCCCAGCGGCTGAGCCGGCTTGAAGGACTGCGAAGGCAGGATGTGGCTGGTCATGGCGTTTCTCCTAGAGCACCTTTGATTCGATGCTGCAGTGCAGTATAGGGTAAGCACTAATGCGATGTCGTGAATAGTGTGAATAGCTGGCATTCACCAAACCGCTATCGAGTCGGCCATGAACTTTCGCACGCTCGACCTCAACCTGCTTCGTGTCTATGACGCGGTCATGATGGAGGGCAACATCACCCGGGCCGCCGAGCGCCTGGCGATGACGCAGCCTGCCGTCAGCAATGCGCTGAAGCGCCTGCGCGATTCAGTAGGTGAGGACTTGCTCACAAGGGCACCGCGCGGCGTCAGGCCAACGGCTTTCGGCGAAGCGCTCTGGCCGCCGATCAATCTGGCGCTGGCCCAGCTGCGCGAAGCCCTCGAGCCCGGCGACTACGACCCGACCGAGGACGAGCGGGTGTTCCGCCTGACCCTGCCCGACGCGATCGCCATCGTGCTGCTGCCGCCGCTGATGGCGCGCCTGCAGTTCCTGCACGCCCGCGCGCGGGTCGAGGTGCGGCCGCTGGTCGACCGCGATCCGCGCCCGGCACTGGCCGGCGGCGACGTCGATTTCGCACTCGGCTACTTCCCCGAGGTGGTTGCCAGCCTGGTCGCGCAGGGCAGCGGCGCGCCGCTGCGCCACCGCCGCCTGGCCGAGGGCCGCTACGTCTGCGCGATGCGGCGCGAGCACCCGCTGGCCGGCCAGCCGCTGACCCTGGACAGTTTCTGCGCCGCCGAGCACGTGGTGGTCAGCTTCAGCGGCCGCGCGCATGGCTTCGTCGACCAGGCGCTGGCCCGGGTGGGCCGCACGCGGCGCATCGTGCTGACCGTCAACCAGTTCTTCGCCGCCGCCCATGCGGTGCGCGACTGCGATCTGCTCACCGTGTTGCCCGAGGACTTCCTGCCGCTGACCGGGCTGCAGGACCGGCTCGTCGTCACCGAACTGCCGGTCGACCCCGGCTCGATCAGCGTCGATGCCCTCTGGCACGTGCGCCACGACCGTTCGGCGGCACACCGCTGGCTGCTCGAGCGCTTCGACGAGATCGGCCGCGAGCGACTGACCGCGGCTTGACGGGCGGCGCGAAATCCCGCATGCTTCATCAAGTGGCCTAGACCACTTTGCGATCCAGCCGGAGACCTCCCCATGAACTCCCCCGTCGAGTCGACCCGAGTCGCCCATGCGGCCGCGCAGGCGGCGCGCAGCGCGCCCGGCCGCGTGGTGCGCGCGCCGCGCGGCAGCGCGTTGCACTGCAAGTCCTGGCTGACCGAGGCCGCGTTCCGGATGATCCAGAACAACCTCGACCCCGAGGTGGCCGAGCGCCCCGAGGAGCTGGTGGTCTACGGCGGCATCGGCCGCGCGGCGCGCGACTGGGCCGCCTTCGACCGCATCCTCGAATGCCTGCAGGCGCTGGAGGGTGACGAATCGCTGCTGATCCAGTCGGGCAAGCCGGTCGGCGTGTTCAAGACCCACCCGGACGCGCCGCGTGTGCTGCTGGCCAACTCGAACCTGGTGCCCAAGTGGGCCACCTGGGAGCACTTCCACGAGCTCGACCGGCAGGGCCTGTTCATGTACGGCCAGATGACCGCGGGCTCGTGGATCTACATCGGCACCCAGGGCATCGTGCAGGGCACCTACGAGACCTTCGCCGAGGCCGGGCGCCAGCACTACGGCGGCAACCTGGCGGGGCGCTGGATCCTCACCGCCGGCCTGGGCGGCATGGGCGGCGCGCAGCCGCTGGCGGCGAGCTTCGCCGGCGCGGTGTCGCTGAACATCGAGTGCCAGCAGAGCAGCATCGACTTCCGCCTGCGCACCCGCTACCTCGACAAGCAGGCCAGGGACCTGGACGACGCGCTGGCGCTGATCCGCCACCACACCGCGCGCGGCGAGGCGGTCTCGATCGGCCTGCTCGGCAACGCCGCCGAGATCCTGCCCGAGCTGGTGGCGCGGGCGCGTGACGGCGGCCTGAAGCCCGACCTGGTGACCGACCAGACCTCGGCCCACGACCTGATCAATGGCTACCTGCCGGCCGGCTGGACGGTGGCGCAATGGCGTGCCGCCCAGGCCGATGCCGGCCAGCATGCGCGGCTGAAGGACGAAGCGGCGCGTTCCTGCGCGGTGCACGTGCGTGCGATGCTCGACTTCCATGCCATGGGCATCCCGGTGGTCGACTACGGCAACAACATCCGCCAGGTCGCGTTCGACCAGGGCGTCAAGAACGCCTTCGACTTCCCCGGCTTCGTGCCGGCCTACATCCGGCCGCTGTTCTGCGAGGGCAAGGGGCCGTTCCGCTGGGTCGCGCTGTCGGGCGACCCGGAGGACATCCGCAAGACCGACCGCAAGATCAAGGAGCTGTTCCCCGCCAACGCGCATGTGCACCGCTGGCTCGACTTGGCCGGCGAGCGCATCGCCTTCCAGGGCCTGCCGGCGCGCATCTGCTGGCTCGGCCTGGGCGAGCGCCACGTGGCGGGCCTGGCCTTCAACGAGATGGTCAGGAGCGGCGAGCTGAAGGCGCCGATCGTGATCGGCCGCGATCACCTCGACACCGGCTCGGTGGCGAGCCCGAACCGCGAGACCGAGGGCATGAAGGACGGCACCGATGCGGTGTCCGACTGGCCGCTGCTGAATGCGCTGCTCAACACCGCCGGCGGCGCCACCTGGGTGTCGCTGCACCATGGCGGCGGTGTCGGCATGGGCTACTCGCAGCACTCGGGCATGGTGATCGTCGCCGACGGCAGCGAGGCCGCCGAGAAGCGCCTCGCGCGCGTGCTGGTGAACGACTGCGCCAGCGGCGTGATGCGGCATGCGGACGCCGGCTACGAGCTGGCCATCCGCACGGCGCGCGCGCATGGCCTCAAGCTGCCGATGCTTCCCGCGTGAGCGGCCGCTTCGCGCTCGATGCGCTGCCCTGGCAGGCCTGGAAGAACGGCGCAGGCCGCACCCGCGAGATCGCGGTCGAACCCCCCGGCGCCGGGCTGGATGACTTCGGCTGGCGCATCAGCGTGGCCGAGGTTGCGGCCGACGCGCCGTTCTCTGCCTACCCCGGCGTGGACCGCTGCAGCAGCCTGCTGCAGGGCAACGGGATGATGCTGCGCTCGCACGACGGCGGCACCGAGTACCGTCTCGACCGGCCGCTCGAACCCCTTGCCTTCGACGGTGGCATGGCGCTGCAGGCGTGCCTGATCGACGGCCCCTGCCTGGATTTCAACCTGATGACGCGCCGTGGCCCCTGGCGCGGCGAGGTCGTGTGCGTCGTGGCGCCGGCGCGCTTGCCGGAAGCCGACGCCCTGCTCGTGCTGGCCGTCGACGGTGCCCCGGAGGTCGAGGGCGACAGCCTGCGGCCGGGCGAGGGCCGTGTGTGGCGCACGCCGGTCACCGGCCTCGACATCGGCGGCAGCGGCCGCCTGCTGGCCGCGCGCCTGACGCGGCAAGCGACCGCATGAACACCCTGTTCGCCGACCACGCCCTGCTGCCCGACGGCTGGGCCCGCGACGTGCGGCTCGCCTGGGACGGGCAGGGCCGCCTCACCCGGGTCGAACCGGGCGCCAAACCGGGCGGCGCGCCGCGCGCCGCAGGCGTGCTGCTGCCCGGCCTGCCGAACCTGCACTCGCATGCCTTCCAGCGTGTCTTCGCCGGGCTCACCGAGTTCCGCGGCGACACGGCCGACAGCTTCTGGACCTGGCGCGACCGCATGTACCGCGTGGCCCTGGCGGTGTCGCCCGAGCAGCTCGAAGACATCGCGACGCAGCTCTACATCGAGATGCTGGCGTCCGGCTACACCGCGGTGTGCGAGTTCCACTACCTGCACCACGACCCGCAGGGTCGCCCATATGCCGAGCGCGCCGAGCTGGCACTGCGCCTGGCCGCGGCGGCGCGACGCGCCGGCATCGGGCTCACGATGCTGCCGGTGCTGTACCGCCACGGCGGCTTCGGTCCGGCGCCGGCGCGCGCCGACCAGCGCCGCTTCCTGAACGAGGTCGACGCTCTGCTGCAGATCGTCGAGCGCGTGCGTGCCGCGGGCGTGCGCACGGGCGCCGCACCGCATTCGCTGCGCGCCGTCGCGCCGGAGGACCTGCACGCGCTGCTGGCCGGCCTGCCGGCCGACGCGCCGCTGCACCTCCACGTGGCCGAACAGCGCCGCGAGGTCGAGGACTGCCTGGCCTGGAGCGGCGCACGCCCGGTGCAGTGGCTGCTCGACCATGCGCCGGTCGACGCGCGCTGGTGCCTGGTGCACGCCACCCACCTCGACGAGGCCGAGCGCGCCGGCGTCGCCGCCCGCGGCGCGGTGATCGGCCTGTGCCCGACGACCGAGGCCAACCTCGGCGACGGCCTGTTCGACCTGCCGGCCTATGCCGGCGCCTGGGGCATCGGGTCGGACAGCCACGCCAGCGTCGACCCGGCCGAGGAACTGCGCCTGCTCGAGTACGGCCAGCGCCTCGCACGTGGCGAGCGCAACGTGGCGGCCTCGGTGGCCACGCCGCAGGTGGCGGAGACGCTCTGGCGCGCCGCGCTGGCCGGGGGGGCGCAGGCCAGCGGCCGGCCGGTGGGCGGGCTCGCGGTCGGCCAGCGGGCCGACTTCCTCGTGCTCGGCGATACCTCGCTCGACGGCCTGACGCCGGCCCAGCAGCTCGCCACCCTGGTGTTCGCGCCACGCCGGCGTGAACTGCTGCGTGAAGTGTGGACAGCAGGGGATTGCCGGGTGCGTGCCGGCTGGCACGATGCGGCTGCGTCGGCGCTGTCGCGATTCCTCGCGGCGCGCCGCAGCCTGCTCGGAGCGCTGTGATGACCACGCCGACCATCGATCTGCTGCTGCGCAACGTGCGCATCGTCACCGGCACCGACGACGCCTGCAGCATCACGCCGCCGGCCTTCATCGCCATCGTGGACGGGCTGATCGGCGGCCTCGGGCCGATGACGGCCCTGGACCCGCATGCGCCGGTGCGCGACGAGCTCGACGGCGAGGGCGCGCTGCTCACCCCCGGTCTGATCGACTGCCACACCCACCTGGTGCACGCCGGCCACCGGGCGCGCGAGTTCGAGATGCGCCTGGCCGGGGCGAGCTACGAAGAGATCGCGCGGGCCGGCGGCGGCATCCTCTCGACCGTGCGCCAGACCCGCGACGCGGTGCCCGCCGACCTGTTCAACCAGTCGGCGCGCCGCCTCCAGGAGCTGATGGCGCACGGCGTGACCACGGTCGAGATCAAGTCGGGCTACGGCCTGTCGCTGAAGGACGAGCTGAAGCAGCTGCGTGTGGCGCGCGAACTCGGCCAGCGCCACCCCATCGACGTGCGCACCACGCTGCTCGCGGCGCATGCCGTGCCGCCCGAGTTCGACGGCCGCGCCGACGACTACATCGAGCACGTCGTGATGCACATCCTGCCCGAGGCGGCGCGGCTCAAGCTGGCCGATGCGGTGGACGTGTTCTGCGAGGTGATCGCCTTCGACCCGATGCAGGCGCGCCGCGTGCTGCAGGCGGCCTGGGTGCACGGCCTGCCCGTCAAGGTGCATGCGGAGCAGCTCTCGCCGCTTGGCGCGGCGGCACTGGCGGCCGAGTTCAAGGCGCTCTCGGCCGACCACCTCGAGCACCTCGACGAAGCCGGCGTGGTGGCGATGGCGCGCGCCGGCACGGTGGCGGTGCTGCTGCCGGGCGCCTACTACTTCCTGCGCGACACGCACCTGCCGCCGGTGGACCTGCTGCGCAAGCACCATGTGCCGATCGCGGTGGCCACCGACTGCAATCCGGGCACCAGCCCGACCACGCACCTGCCGCTGATGATGAACATGGCCTGCACGCTGTTCCGGCTCACGCCGGCCGAGGCGCTGCTGGGCGTCACGCGCCACGCCGCGCGCGCGCTCGGAATGCAGGAGACGCACGGCAGCATCGAACTCGGCAAGGTGGCCAACCTGTGCCTGTGGGACGCCGAGCATCCCGCCGAACTGGCCTACACGATCGGCGCCAGCCGGCTACGGCAGCGCCTGCACCACGGCCTCCAGCATCCCGCGCAGCAGCGGCTGCAGGGCTGAGGCGAGGTCGGGCCGGTAGCCGAACGGCGCTGACTCGTCCATGTAGGTGCACTGGCAGATCTCCAGCTGCAGCGCGTGCACGCCGCGCTCCGGCGCGCCGTAGTGGCGCGTGATCCAGCCGCCCTTGAAGCGGCCGTTGGCCACGTGGGTGTAGGCCGTCTGCGAGTCCATCACCGCCTCGGCCGCCGCCTGCACCGCGCCCGCGCAGGCGCGGCCGTCGGCGGTGCCGAGGTTCAGGTCCGGCAGCTTGCCCTCGAAGAAGCGCGGCAGCACGCTGCAGATCGAGTGCGCGTCCCACAGCGCCACGCGGCCGTGCAGCGCGAGCAGCCGGTCGAGTTCGCCGCGCAGCGCGTCGTGGTAGGGGCGCCAGTAGCGCTCGCGACGGTGCGCCGTCTCGCTGCCGTCGGGCCGCTCGCCCGGGCGGTACAGCGGCTCCTTGCGGAAGGTGTCCACCGGCAGCAGGCCGGTCACGTCCTGGCCCGGGTACAGGCTCTCGTCCTCGGGCGGGCGGTTCAGGTCGACCACGTGGCGCGCATGGGTCGCGGCGAGCACGCTCGCGCCCATCGTGGCGGCGAAGTCGTACAGCCGCGGCAGGTGCCAGTCGACGTCGGCCCGCTCGAGCGCCTCCGGGGTCATGCGCGCCTCCAGCTCGGGCGGGATGAGGGTGCCGGCGTGGGGGATCGACACCAGCAGCGGCAGGCTGCCCCGGGTCAGTGCGAAGATGGCGTTCGGCATGCGTGACAACCCGAAGGAAAGTGGTCTAGACAAGTTGGTCGCCCCGTGTAGACTGCGCGGCACGCGGCTTGCATGACCGGGCCGACCTTCGCCACCCAGGAGACCCCATGAGCTTCCAGCGACACCTCGCGACCCTTGCCGCCGCCATTCTCGCCTGCGGCGGCGCCGCCGCCCAGGAAACCCCCGTGGCCATCGGCATCTCCGGCTGGACCGGCTTCGCGCCCCTGACGCTGGCCAAGGAGGCGGGCCTGTTCAAGAAGAACGGGCTGGACGTGACGATCAAGAAGATTCCCCAGAAGGACCGCCACCTCGCGATCGCCTCGGGCGACATCCAGTGCGCCGCCACCACGGTCGAGACCTGGGTGGTGTGGAACGCCAACGGCGTGGCCACCACGCAGATCTTCCAGCTCGACAAGAGCTACGGCGCCGACGGCCTGGTGGTCAAGCCGTCGATCGCGAAGATCACCGACCTGAAGGGCAAGACCGTCGCCGCCGACGCGCCGGGCACGGCGGGCTACTTCGGCCTGGCCTGGATCCTGAAGAAGAACGGCCTGTCGGTGAAGGACGTGAAGGTCGTCAACATGGGCCCGCAGCCCGCGGCCAACGCGATGATCGCCGGCAATGCCGACATCGATGCCGGCATGACCTACGAGCCCTACCTCTCGGCCGTGCGCGCCAAGCCCGAGGCCGGCAAGATCATCGCGACGACGCTGGACTACCCGATGGTGATGGACACCTTCGGCTGCACGCCCAAGTTCCTGAAGGAGAACCCGAAGGCCGCCAGGGCGCTGGCCGACGGCTACTTCGCCGCGCTGGAGATGATCAAGGCCGAGCCGAAGAAGAGCTTCGAGATCATGGGCGCCGACGTCAAGCAGAGCGGCGAGGCCTTCGAGAAGAGCCAGGCCTACCTGCGCTGGCAGGACCGCGCGGCGAACCAGAAGTTCTTCGCCGGCGAGCATGGCCAGTTCAGCAAGGAGGCGGCCGAGCTGCTGCTGGAGATCGGCATCATCAAGCAGATCCCCGACCTGAAGGCGCTCGCGGACACCTCGTTCATCCAGTGAAGCCCTTGCGCGACGTCGCCCCGGGCGCGCGCGTCGCGCTCGGCGTGGCGTTCTTCGTGTGCTTCTTCGCCGTCTGGGCGTTGGCCACGCTGGGCGGCTACGTCTCCAAGACCTTCCTGGCCGACCCGCTGACGATGCTGCGCTCCGGCTGGACGCTGCTGGCCGAGCAGGGCTTCGCCCAGGACATCGGCTTCACGGTCTGGCGCGTGGTCGGCGGCTTCGTGCTGGCCGCGCTGGTCGCCGTGCCGCTGGGGGTGGCGATGGGGGCGTACAAGCCGGTCGAGGCCTTCTTCGAGCCCTTCGTCTCGTTCGCACGCTACCTGCCGGCCTCGGCCTTCATCCCGCTGCTGATCCTGTGGGCCGGCATCGGCGAGGCGCAGAAGCTGGCGGTGATCTTCATCGGCTCGTTCTTCCAGCTCGTGCTGATGGTCGCCGTGACGGTGGGCGCGACGCGGCGCGACCTGGTCGAAGCCGCCTACACGCTGGGCGCGAGCGACTGGGGCATCGTGCGGCGGGTGCTGATCCCGGCCGCGGCCCCCCAGGTGGCCGAAACACTGCGCCTGGTGCTCGGCTGGGCCTGGACCTACGTGATCGTGGCCGAGCTGATCGGCGCCTCGGCCGGCATCGGCCACATGATCACCGACAGCCAGGCGCTGCTGGCCACCGACCAGATCATCTTCGGCATCCTGACCATCGGCGTGATCGGCCTCGTCTCCGACCTCGCCTTCAAGCGCGCCAACCGCGCGCTGTTCCGCTGGGCCACCTTGTGAGGATCGTGTGAGTCGCCTCTCGATCCGCGGCGTCGGCCGCACCTTCCCGGGCGTGCACCGCGGTGCGCCCACCGTGGCGCTGCAGCCCACCGGGCTCGAGGTGGCCGACAACGACTTCATCACCATCCTCGGCCCCTCGGGCTGCGGCAAGTCCACGCTGCTGCGCATCGTGGCCGGGCTGGACACGCCAACGCAGGGCGAGGTGTTGCTCGACGGCGCGCCGGTGCGCGGCCCCGGGGCCGAGCGCGGCATGGTGTTCCAGAGCTACACCCTGTTCCCGTGGCTGACGGTGCGCGAGAACATCTGCTTCGGCCTGCGCGAGAAGGGCCTGCCCGCGGCGCAGCAGGCCGACATCGCGGCGCGTTTCATCGCCGAGGTGGGGCTGGCCGGCTTCGAGGCGCACTACCCGAAGCAACTTTCCGGCGGCATGCAGCAGCGCGTGGCGCTGGCGCGCGCGCTGGCCAACGACCCGAAGATCCTGCTGCTGGACGAACCCTTCGGCGCACTCGACAACCAGACCCGCGCGCTGATGCAGGAGCTGCTGCTGTCGATCTGGGAGCAGCACAGGAAGACGGTGCTGTTCGTCACGCACGACGTGGACGAGGCGATCTTCATGGCCAACCGCTGCATCGTCTTCAGCGCGCGGCCCGGGCGCATCAAGAACGAGCTGGCGATCGACCTGCCCTACCCGCGCCACTACACGGTGAAGACGACGCCGCGTTTCTCCGAGCTGAAGGCCGTCGTCACCGAGGACATCCGCGCCGAATCCATCAAGACGGCGCAGATGGAGCGCTGAGTCCGCGCCGGAGGGCCGCGCTCAGCCCGGCAGCGCCGCGCCCTCGAGCACCAGCGTGGTGGCTGCGGCGATGTCCGGTGCCATCAGGCGGTCTTCGGTCAGCCGCGGCACCTGCGCGCGCAGGCGTGCGAGCTGCGCCTCGAGTGCCGGCGAGCTGTGCAGCGGGCGGTGGAACTCGAGCGCCTGGGCCGCGGCCAGCCATTCGATCGCCACGATGCCGGCGGTGTTGTCGATCATCGGGTGCAGGCGGCGCGCGGCGTAGGTGGCCATCGAGACATGGTCCTCCTGGTTCGCCGAGGTGGGCAGCGAGTCGACGCTGGCCGGGTGCGCGAGCGACTTGTTCTCCGAGGCCAGCGCCGCGGCGGTGACCTGCGCGATCATGAAGCCGGAGTTCAGCCCGCCGTGCTCGACCAGGAAGGCCGGCAGGCCGGACAGCCCCGGGTCCATCAGCATCGCGGTGCGTCGCTCGGACAACGCGCCGATCTCGGCGATGGCCAGCGCCAGGTTGTCGGCCGCGAAGGCCACCGGCTCGGCGTGGAAATTGCCGCCCGACAGCGCCTCCAGCGTGTCGGCGAACACCAGCGGGTTGTCGGACACGCCGTTGGCCTCGGTCAGCAGGATGTCCCAGGCATGCGCCATCTGGTCCAGGCAGGCGCCCATCACCTGCGGCTGGCAGCGCAGGCAGTACGGGTCCTGCACCTTGTCGCAGCCGCGGTGCGATTCGCGCAGCGGGCTCGCGTGCAGCCAGGCGCGGTAGCGCGCCGCCGCCTCGCGCTGGCCCTTCTGGCCGCGCACGGCGTGGATGCGGTCGTCGAACGGGGTGTCCGATCCCTTGGCGGCATCGACCGTCAGCGCGCCGACCGCCAGCGCGGCGTCGAACACGCGCTGCGCGCGCAGCGCCGCATGCAGCGCCAGCGCGGTGGAGGCCTGCGTGCCGTTCAGCAGCGCGAGGCCTTCCTTCGGGCCGAGCACCAGCGGCTGCAGCCCGGCACGCGCCAGCGCCTGTGCGGCCGGGACGCGCGCGCCGTCGACGAATGCCTCGCCGATGCCGATCAGCACGCCGCTCAGGTGCGCCAGCGGCGCCAGGTCGCCCGAGGCGCCGACCGAACCCTTCTCCGGCACCACCGGCAGCACGTCGTGCGCCAGCAGCGCGAGCAGCGCCTCGATCACCTCCGCCCGCACGCCCGAGACGCCATGCGTCAGGCTGGCCGCCTTCAGCAGCAGCATCAGGCGCACCACGGGTGCGGCCAGCGGCTGGCCGACGCCGGCGCTGTGCGAGAGCACCAGGTTGCGCTGCAGCTGCAGCAGCTGGTCGTCGGCGATGCGTGTCTGCGCCAGCTTGCCGAACCCGGTGTTGATGCCGTACACCGGCGCATGGCGGTCGACCAGCGCGCGCACCGCGGCGACGCTGGCCTCGATGCGCGGGCGCGCGTCGGGGGCTATGGCCAGCGCGAGCGGGCCGGACGCGACGCGGTCGAGCAGGGGCCGTTCGAGCCGGCCGGGGGCGATCAGGGGGGTGGACATGGCGGTACGGGCGGTCGGGCGGGGGGCAAAGTGGCCTAGACAACTTTAGCACGCCGGGCGGTAGAATGCAGCCATGAAATCCCCCGCCGGCGCCCGCGTGCTGCCCTCCGAGGAGGTCAAGGCCTCGATCCGCCGGCGTATCGCCGAGGGAGGCTGGCAGCCCGGCATGCGGCTGCCCTCCGAGCGCGAGCTGGTGCAGGAGTTCGGCTGCGCCCGCATGACGGTGCACCGCGCGCTGCGCGAGCTGGAGGACGAGGGGCTGATCGAGCGCCGCCAGGGCTCGGGCTCCTACGTCGCCGAGCTGCACCCGATCTCCAACCTGCTGCAGGTGCGCGACATCCACGAGGAGATCGCCGAGCGCGGCCACGACCATGCCACGCGCGTGCTGTCGGTGCAGCGCGAGAAGGCCTCCGCCGAGGTGGCCGCGGCGATGCGCCTGCGCAAGGGGGCCTCGGTGTTCCACGCGCTGCTGGTGCACCTGGAAAACGGCGTGCCCATCCAGCTCGAGGACCGGCATGTCAACCCGGCGCTGGTGCCGGACTTCCTGGCGCGCGACTTCACCCGGGTCACGCCCTCGCACGTGCTGTTCGAGCATGCCCCGCTGACCGAGGCCGAGCAGGTGGTCGAGGCGGTGCTGGCCGACGCCGAGCAGGCGCTCATGCTCGACGTGCCGGTCGGCAGCGCGCTGCTGCGGGTCTCGCGCCGCACCGTCTCGCAGGGCGCGGTGGCCTCGATCGCCCGGCTCTACCACCCCGGCGCCCGCTTCCGCCTGGTCGGCCGCTTCTCCGTATGACCGCTTCCACGCAGGACCTGAGCGACGCCGAGCTCGAGGAGCTTCAGGGGCTGCTGGCGCGCACGCCCGAGCCCTTCGAGCCGCTGGACGTGGTGATGCTCGACGGCTTCCTGGCCGCGGTGATCGTGCAGCCGGTGCTGCTCGCGCCCGAGGCCTGGCTGCCGCATGTGTTCGACTTCGACGCCCAGCCGCTGCCCGACGACGTCGACGCCGCCTGGCGCGAGCGCACCGTTGCGCTGGTGCTGCGCCGCCACGCCGCGCTGCGGCGCCAGATCGCCGAGGACGGCTGGTTCGACCCCGTCGTGCTCGAGCCCGACGACTGGAACCCGCCCGCCACCGACGACCCGGCGGCCAGCCTGAACCCGGTCTCGCAGGCGCTGTACCCCTGGGTGACCGGCTTCCAGCTCGGCCTGGACGCCTTTCCCGACCTGCTCGAGCAGCCCGACACCGACATCGACCTGGCGCTGGCGCGCCTGTACCGCCACCTGCCGCCGATGAGCGACGAGGACCGCGAGCTGATCGCCACGATGGACCGCGACCTGCCGCTGGCCACGCTGGACGACGCGATCGACGATCTGATCCAGGTGGTGGTGGAGCTGTCGGACCTGACCGAGAAGCGCCGCTACCAGGTCGAGACGGTGCGTCGCGAGGCGCCGAAGGTGGGCCGCAACGACCCCTGCCCCTGCGGCAGCGGGAAGAAGTACAAGGCCTGCCACGGCAAGTAGCCGCCCGGATGCGCCTCCAGCTGCTGTCCGACCTGCACCTCGAGACCGAGGAGTTCGAGCCCGTCCCGGCCCCTGGCGCCGAGCACCTGGTGCTGCTGGGCGACATCGACAGCGGCTGGGAGGCGCTCGAGCGCTTCGCCGGCTGGCCGGTGCCGGTGCTGATGGTGGCCGGCAACCACGAATTCGACCGGCGCGACATCGACGCCACCTGGCCGGCGCTGCGCGCGCGCTGCCATGCGCTGGGCATCACGCTGCTGGAGCGCGAAAGCCTGGTGCTGACCGATGCGCAGGGGGCGCGCATCCGCTTCGTCGGCACGGTGCGCTGGTGCGACTTCAACCTGTTCGGCGAGGCGCGCCGCGCGGCCGCCACGCGGGCCGCCTCGTACTACATGAAGGTGATGGCGAGCACGCGCGGCGGCGTGCTGTTCGACGCCGAGGCGGTGCGCGCCGAGGCGCTCGCGTGCCGCGCCTGGCTGGCGGCCGAACTGGCGCGCAGCGGCGACTGGGACCGCACCGTCGCACTGACCCATTTCGCCCCCAGTCTGCGCAGTGCCGACCCGCGCTACGGCGCCGCCAACGGCACGGCGAGCTTCTGCAACGCCGACGACGACCTGCTGCCCTGGGCCAGCACCTGGCTGCACGGG
The DNA here is from genome assembly GCF_004011805.1 of Piscinibacter defluvii. Taxonomy (GTDB): domain Bacteria; phylum Pseudomonadota; class Gammaproteobacteria; order Burkholderiales; family Burkholderiaceae_C; genus Piscinibacter; species Piscinibacter defluvii. The sequence goes on along the minus strand of NZ_RCHJ01000004.1, from coordinate 453,436 downwards.
CACCTGCACTGCCGGCACGACTACCGGGTGGCGCACGAGCGCGGCAGCACCCGGGTGGTCTGCCACGCGCGCGGCCATGCGCACAAGGGCGAGGCCGAGGGCTACGACGGCTGCTTCGTGCTCGAGGTCTGAGTCCGGGCTACCTGACGACCTCGGCGATCTCGATCGCCACGTCGCGCGCACCCACCGCCACCGGTTGCGAGAGCCCCTGCAGGTCGCCCGGCTGCGCGATCGCGTTGCCCGACTTGCTGATGCGCGCGCCCACCACCACCTGCTGCACCGACGACAGGCGCAGCGCCGGGTTCATCGCCAGCGAGTCGTCGAGCGTGAAGGTCAGAGGCAGGTCCTTGACCTGCTTGCGCAGGATGGCCAGCGGGGCACGCGGGCCGGATGCGCTGCCGGCAGCACGGGCGAACACGAACACCGTGTCCTCGGGCGCGGCCTGGGCGGCCAGGGCCGCGGCGAGCGTGACCCGGCCGGTGACGCTGGCGGCCGCGCCAGCCGGTGTGGCCGGCGTGGCCGGAGCCGCGGCCATGGGGGGCGCGCCCGGGCCGCCGGCCTGGCCGAGCCGCCCCTGCGCCTCGGCGATGCCGCCTTGCAGGTTGCGCGCGAGTTCGCTGCCGGGTTCGGCCACGGCCACCGCGTCCTGCCAGAGCTTGACGGCCCGCGCGAAGTCGCCGTTGTCGAAGGCGATGGTGCCGGCCAGCGCCAGCGCCTTCAGGTTCTTCGGGTCGACCTGCAGTGCCTGCTCGATCAGCTTCTCGGGTTCGCCGGCGAGCTTGCGGCCGGCCGCCATCGCGGTGGCGTCGGCCTGGTCGGCCAGGGCCTGGGCGCGCAGCGGCGGGTTGCCCGCGCCCAGCGCGACGACGCGCTTGAAGGCCTCCACCGCCTCCGGGTAGCGCCCCAGCACGCTGTAGCTGCGGCCGAGCATGGACCAGCCCTCGGCGTCGTCCGGCTGGGCCTTCAGGCGCTCCTCGAGCCGGCCGAGCATCGCGGCGATCTGCTCCATCTGCCCGCCGTGGCCCGCGCCCGGCGCGGCCGCGGCCTGCGGCACGTCGCCGCGCAGCGCCTCCGGCGTGCCGTACCAGGCGTAGCCGACGCCCGCCACCACGAGCACGAAGCCGGCCAGCGCCGCGAGCAGGCCGCGCGACGGGCGGGCCGCCGGGGTATCGGGCGAGGGCGTGGGCGGCGTGGTGCCCGAGGTCGGGCCGGCAGTTTGATCCATGGCGCAATGCTAAGGCCCGCCGGCGTGGCGCCTGTCACACGGGGTGTTCGCGACTTCCGTCACGCGGACGGCGTCCGGTCGGGCCGCGATGGTGCGTGGGCTCAATCGCCGGCAGAATCGCCTTCCACCTTCATGAGCCTGGACCCCCCTGACGACCCGACGGTGATCCGGCCGAGGACCGCGGCCGCGGCCGCACCGCCCGGTTCCCACGACGACTCGCTGGCGCTGCCGATCGGCACGCGCCTGGGTGAGTTCGAGCTCACGAGCCGCATCGGCGAAGGCGGCTTCGGCATCGTCTACCGGGCCTGGGACCACTCGCTCGAGCGCGAGGTGGCGCTGAAGGAGTACCTGCCCTCGTCGATCGCCACGCGCATCGGCGCCACCCGCATCAGCTGCCGCAGCGACCGGCACCGCGAGACCTTCGAGGCCGGGCTGAAGAGCTTCATCAACGAGGCCAAGCTGCTGGCGCGTTTCGACCACCCGTCGCTGGTCAAGGTGTTCCGCTTCTGGGAGGCCAACGGCACGGCCTACATGGTGATGCCCTTCTACGAAGGCACGACCATGCGCGACACCGTGCGCGCGATGAGCCAGCCGCCCGGCGAGGCCTGGATCATGGAGCTGCTGGCCGCGCTGACCGAGGCGCTGTCGGTGATCCACCGCGAGCAGTGCTACCACCGCGACATCGCGCCCGACAACGTGATGCTGCTGAAGGAGGGCGGCCGCCCGCTGCTGCTCGACTTCGGCGCCGCGCGCCGCGTGATCGGCGACATGACGCAGGCACTGACGGTGATCCTGAAGCCGGGCTATGCGCCGGTCGAGCAGTACGCCGAGGTGCCGGGCATGAAGCAGGGCCCGTGGACCGACGTCTACGCGCTGGCCGCGGTCGTCTACTGGACCATCACCGGCAAGACGCCGCCACCTTCGGTCGGCCGCATGCTGTCGGACTCCTGGGTGCCGCTGTCGCAGGCCGCGGAGGGGCGCTACAGCCCCGGCTTCCTGGCCGCGATCGACCGCGCGCTGGCGGTGCGACCCGAGGCGCGCACGCCGGACATCGCGACCCTGCGCGCCGAGATCGGCCTGGCCGGCGGCTCGCCCGTGACGGTGAGCCTGCCCTCGCCCGACCCGGACACGACGGTGATCCGCACCCGCCCGGCGCCGACCGTCGCCACCCGCGCCGCGCCGGCGGAGCCGCCTCCCCCGTCGTCGCCGACCATCGTCACCACCCGCGCGCCGGCGCCGCCGGCCGCCGCGCCGCGGGCGCCGGTGGCCGACGCCGCCGGCCCGGCGCGCTCCGGGCTCGGCGCAGCGGTCTGGGGCGGCGGCGCGGCGGCGCTGCTGCTGCTGGCCGCCGGTGCGTGGTGGCTGACGCGCCCGGCCCCTACGCCGAGCGCGCCCGCGCCGCCGGTGGCCGAGGCGCCCGCGCCGGCGCCGATCCCACCGGCACCCGCGCCACCACCGCCGCCGCCGGCACCGGTGGCGGCGCGCTCGCCGGCCGAGGCGGTGGCGCAATGGCTGGCGGGGCGCGATCCGGCCTGGCAGGTGGAACTCAAGCCACCCGCGGCGCCGCTGGTGGCCGGCAAGGAGGCCCCCCGCCTGGCGCTGAGCAGCAGCCAGCCCGGCCAGGTCTACCTGATCGGCCACCGCGAGGGCAGCGGCCAGCTGGTGCTGTGGCATCCCGCCTCCGGCGGCGCGGCGCGAGTCGAGTCGCGGCTCGAGCTGAGTCCGGCGATCTGGGCGGCGCGACCACCCGAGCCGGGCCGCTGGAGCCTGGTCGCGCTGGTGAGCGCGTCGCCGCAGGACCTGGCGGCCGCCGGGTGGACGGCGCGCAACGGCGTGCTGGTGCGCGAGTTCGAGGGCCCGGCCCCGGCCAGCGGCGACTGCCTGGCCGCCGTCACGCCCTGCAACGGCCGCTTCGGTGCACAGGCGATCGACGTCGAGGTCCGCCCCGCACCGGCCCCGGCCCCGGCCCCGGCCGCGAAGCCGCCCGCACCGGCGCCGGCCCCGGCGGTCGCCCGCCCGCCCGCACCCGCCGGCAACGCGGCCGAGTGCGCCCGCCTGATCCAGCAGATGTCGCTGGGCGACACCAGCGCCGCGCTGACGGACCGCTTCAAGGCCCTGGGCTGTCGTTAGGCGTCGGCGCAGCGGGGCCGCGCTTATGCCGGGAAACCCTGCGACGCGTACCGCCAACATTGGGGGTGTCCGAGGGTGATCGCGCAACTACCATGACCGACCTCAAGGACAGCGCATCCGGGTCGTCGTATGGGGAATCTCTCGAACCTGAAGGCCGCCCGCGCACTGGGGGCTCGCCGCCTCGTGGCCCTGGCGGGCGTCGGCGCGGCGGCGGCGCTGCTGGCCAGTTGCGGTGGCGGCACCGGCAACGACCGCGACAGCGGGCCGAACAAGACCTATCTGCGCGTGCAGGCCAGCGACGGCGAAGCGGACGCGCTGCAGTACCAGTGGCGCGTGACCTCGGGTCGGATCGAGAACCGCAACGCCAACGAGACGGTCTGGACCCTGCCCGACGGGCCGGGCCTGCACTTCGCCTATGTCACCGTGTCCGACGGGCGCGGCGGCTACGTCGAGCAGCAGTACGCGGTGTCCACCGATGCGCTCGGCACGGCGGCCCCGGTGCGCCCGCCGGTGGTCCACACGGCCCCGGCCGTGGCCGATTTCGACGGCAGCGCCGCGCGCCTGCGTTTCATCAGCGGCGACGCGGCCGGCAACCAGACCCGCTTCGTGCCGCCGGGCGGCGGCACCCCCGTGGCGCGGCAGGTGTACCAGCCCGACGTGGTGGTGCAGGTGGTCGAAGAGGCCGGCGGCAGCACCGTGTTCAGCGGCCTGAGCGACCTGACCGGCGAGGTCAGCCTGCCCAAGCTGCGCGCCGGCGACACCTACCGGATCCGCTGCGCCACCTCGCCGGACGCGGCGCTTGCCGACTGCGGCACCCTGGTGGGCGGTACCGAGGCCGGTGTGCGGCGCGTGGTGCCGACGCTGAGCACGGCGCGCAACCTGCGCCTGTTCGGCCATGTGGGCCTCGAGGACGGTGGTGTCTGCGGCACGCAGAACGACTACTTCGCGCTGCAGCGCGCGGCCACGGTGCAGCTGCTGCAGGCCGACGGCAGCGCCTTGAGTGCCGTGCAGCGGGTCAACCGCTTCGGCGACTACGCGCTCGACGCCGCCGTGCCGGTGCAGGCGAGCCTGAAGCTGCGCGTGGAGTGCGAAGGTTATGCCACCACGCTGGACGTGCCCGCGCCCGGCGCCGCCGGCTACTCCGCGGCGGAACCGGTGGAACTGTCGCACCTCGTCCCCAACAGCCGGCCGCGCATCGACAAGATGGTCGCCACCGGGCCGGACGGCAACGTGCGCGGCCGCATGATCGTGCCGCTGCCGGACGTGCAGTCCAACGTCCTGCCGGGCGCTGACCAGTTCCTCGCCTTCAAGGGCAAGGACACGCCGCTGTCGGCCTGCATGTACTACCGCGCCATCGGCGCGGTGGGCGGCTGTGACGCGCAGGGCAACATGATCGACCCGATCTCGCTGGACGACTGGGAGCGCCAGCACAAGTTCAAGCCCTACGACGAGGGCAACCGCGAGGTCTCGGCCAAGTACATCAACCAGATGGACCTGAACCTGGTGCGCTTCATGCGTGCCACGCGCACGGCGCCGGACAACATCGCCTTCGTAGTCTGCAACCACCCGGGCCCGGAGCACGGCACGCAGGCCGAGGTCGACGACGCGATCGCCAAGGGGCTGAACGGCGAGCGCGAGGTGGCCTGCGTGGCGATGGAGTGGTCCACCACGCCCGGCGTCAACGGCGGTCGGCCGTTCACCAAGTTCCTGACCTTCGCGCCCGACGGCTCGCTGCTGCCCTCGGTCAATCTCGACGGCCGCGGCGAGAAGTACATGCCCGGCACCTGCGTGGCCTGCCACGGCGGCTCGCAGTACAACGGCAAGTTCCCGGAGAAGGGCAACCCCTCGCCCTACCTCGGCTCGGGCTTCCTGGCCTTCGACACCGGCAACTACCTGTTCTCGTCCGACCCGAAGCTCGGCGAGGAGCGCCAGAGCAAGGCGATCCACGACCTGAACCAGCTCGTGCTGGCCACCGAGGCGGGCGCCGACACGCCGACCAGCCGGCTGATCCAGGGCTGGTATGCCGGCGGCGGCACCACGCTCGACAAGAACTACGTCGCGCCGGCCTGGTCTGCCGCCGAGGCGCAGACCCCCGGTGCGGCGCGTTTCTACCGCGAGGTGGTCGGCGCCTCCTGCCGCACCTGCCACGTGTCGATGGGCGCGCGCTTCGACTGGGATTCGATCGTGCTCAACCCGACCCGCGCGGCCGCGCATGTCTGCGGCGGCACCGCCGACCTGTACAGCAACGCCTCGATGCCCAACGCGCTGGTCTCGCGCGACCGCGTGGCCGAGCGCGTGACGGCCGATCCGGCGCTGGCGACGCTGATGACCACCTTCCTCGGCTGCAGCGCGCCGTTGCCCGACCCGGCCTATCCGAAACGCTGAGCGCGCCGCAGTGCGCGCACGACCGAAGGACACCGCACCATGATTCCGACCACCACCCGCCGTCGTTGGCCACCGACCCTGCTGCTGGCCGCCTGGCTGGCCGGCTGCACCAGCACCGGCACGACCCCGGTCGTCCAGGCTCCGGCCGCCGCGCCCGCCCCGCGGGTCGCTGCGGCGGCCCCGGCCGCGCCCGCTGCGCCGAACGCCGCGGCCCCGTCCGCGCCGGTGGCACCCGCGCGCGAATTCGTCGCCCCGGCGCCGGTCAGGTTCGAGGACTCGATCGCGCGGGCCGGCGACCAGCTGTTCGCGCAGGCACGTGCCCAGCTCGGTGCCGAGGCGCGTGCGGTGGTGGTCGACCCGCTGATCGACGCCAACACCGGCGCGCAGACCGTCAGCACGGTGCGCATGGGCGAGCAGCTCGAGTCGACCATCAAGTCGCGCTACCAGCCCTGGCAGGTCAAGCCGCTGACGCGCCAGGCGCTGGCGGACAAGCCGCTGCTGCTGATCGGCACGCTGACGCCGGTGAACGTGGAGCGCTCGATCGACACCAAGCCGGACGCCTTCCGCGTCTGGCTGACGCTGATCGACCTGCGCACCGGCAAGGTGGTGGCCAAGCAGCTCGACCGCGCCACCGTCGACTCGGTCAACCCCGAGCCGTTGAAGTACTACGCCGACAGCCCGACCTGGCACAAGGACAAGACCGTGCAGGGCTACATCAACTCCTGCCAGATCAACACCATGCCGGGCGACCCGGCCGACCCGGAATACCTGGCGCGCCTGCCGGCCGCGGCGGTGGTCAACGAGGCCATCATGGCCTACGGCGAAGGCAAGATCCCGGTGGCCAACAAGCTCTACCGCGAGGCCTCGGTGCTGGCCGATCCGGGCGATCTGCGGGTGCTCAACGGCCTGTACCTGACGAGCTGGCAGCTCGGCCAGAAGGACGAGGCGAAGCAGGCCTTCGGCAAGCTGGTCGAGTCCGGCCTGGAACTGAAGCGGCTGCCGGTGAAGATCCTGTTCCAGCCCGGCAAGACCGCGTTCAACCAGGTCGGTGACCTGCCGCAGCAGTACCAGCTCTGGCTCGAGTCGCTGGCCCAGCAGACCGGAAGGGCCGACGCCTGCGTGCGCATCGTCGGCCATACCAGCCGCACCGGCAGCGCGAGTGTCAACGAGCGTCTCTCGCGCCAGCGCGCCGAGGCCGTGCAACGCCTGCTCGAACGCAACAACCGGGCGCTCACCACGCGACTGACGGCCACCGGCGTCGGCTCGCGCGAGGCGCTGGTCGGCCTGGGCACCGACGACCAGCGCGATGCGCTCGACCGGCGGGTGGAGTTCCGCGTCGTCGATTGCGTCTGATCGAGCACGCCAAGGCGCCGCCGGCAGGACCGCGGCGGCGCGACAACGAGATGGAGGGAACGGTCTTGATCAGCAAGCTGCTTTCTGCCGCGCGGCGGCTCGGTGCCGGCCTCCTGGCCGTGCTCGCGCTGCTGGCCTGGGCGCCGGCGTCGGCGCAGACCTGGGTCACCGCCACCTGCTCCGGCTGCCACGGCACGCCACCCAGCATCGCCACCAGCGTGGCCGACAACAGCGGCAGCTTCGTGCTGGGCCTGGGCGAGGCCTGGATGTCCAGCGCCAGCGCACTGCGCACGCGGGTGCAGGCCGCCGGCGCCTCGCAGGGCGTCGCCGCGATGCAGAACATCACGGTCGGCGAGGCCGACGATGTCTATGCCTACTTCCTGCAGCTGCGCGATGGCGCCGTGAGCGCTTTCTCGCCGAGCTTCGGGTCCACCGCGGTCAGCACCACCAGCACCGACTCGTTCTCCTTCACCATCTCCAACTACCGCGAGGACGCGCTCACCTACTCGCTCGGCACCTCCGGGGGCAACGCCGCGGAGTTCGCGGTCCAGTCGCACTCCGCCACCGGCACCGGCTGCTCGGCGGGCAACGTGCCGGCGGCCACCACCACCGCGCCGGCCACCTGCACCGTCAACGTCACGCTGGCCTTCACGCCGCTGGGCGCCGGCCTGCGCTCGACCACCTTCACGGTGAACACGGTCAGTCCGTCGAATCCGCAGCCGTCGGACCGCAGCGTCGTGGTCCAGGGCACCGGGTTCGTGCCGACCCCGATCTTCCAGATCTCGACCACCTCGCTGAGCTTCAGCACCAAGGTCGGGACCACCACGACCGACGCGCTGACGATCAGCAACTCCGGCGCAGCCACCGCCAACCTGCAGATCACCGGCCTGAGCTTCCCGACCGGCTACAGCCGCGCCAGCGGATGCAACACCGGCGACTCGCTGGCGCCGGGGGGCAGCTGCGTGCTGACCATCACCTTCGCGCCGCTGACGGCCGGCGCGGTCGACGGCACGCTGTCGATCACGCACAACGCCAGCGGTTCGCCGCAGGCCGTGTCGCTCACCGGCACGGGCACGGTGCCGACGCTCGCGCTCAGCGGCAACGCGCTCGACTTCGGCAACTCGCAGACCGGCGTGCCCAAGGCGCTGCCGGCCATCACGCTGAGCAACACCGGGGCTGCCGAACTGGTGTTCAGCGCCGTCCCCGGGGCAGCCGGGTCGATCAGCGGTGCGGCCGCCGGCGACTTCTCTTTCTCCACGACCTGCGGCGCGACGCTGGCGGCCGGGGCCAACTGCAGCCTCACCGGCACGTTCCAGCCCACGGCCGAGGGCAGCCGCACGGCCACGCTGACGATCAGCTCCGATGCCTCCAACGGCGCCCAGGCGATTGCCCTGGCCGGCACCGGCGTCGCGCTGCCCGAGCCGGTCGTCACCTTCCCGGCGCTCGCCTTCCCCGACACGGTGATCGGCGAGACCGGTGCGCAGACGCGCCAGCTGACCATCTCCAACAGCCGCACGCGCGACATCACGTACAGCGTCGCCGAGACCGACGACTTCAAGATCGACGCCGAGAGCTGCGCCACGCGCACCGTGCCCGGCGACAGCGGCGGCGGCGCGGGCAGCTGCACCATCACCTGGCGCTTCCAGCCCGTGCTGGGCAGCGGCGAGGGCAACCGCCAGGCGACCCTCACGGTCAGCTTCGCCGGCACCTCGGGCGACCCGGCACCCAGTGATGCCAGCGGTCAGCTGAGCGGCCGCGCGCTGCTGCCGATCAGCCTGTCGGCCAGCACGGTCACCGCCACGGCGGTGGTCGGTACGCCGACCAGCTCGTCGGTGATCGTGACCAACCGCAGCGCCGGCGCGGTGACGCTCAGTGCGCTGGCCTTCAGTGGCGCGCAGGCGTCCGACTACGCCCTGGTGGCCGGCGCCGGGCGCTGCAGCGCCGGCAACGTGCTGGCCGCGGGCAGCAACTGCACGCTGGAGATCCGCTTCGACCCGCCGGCTGCCGGCACGCGCAATGCCGTGCTGACGCTGACGCACGGCGCGCCGGGCAGCCCGCAGACCGTCACGATCACCGGCACGGCGACGCCGGCGCCGCAGGGGCGGATCGCGCTGAGCGCGCTGTCGCTGGCCTTCCCCGACACGCAGCTCGGCGCCACGGCGCAGCAGACGATCACGGTGCGCAACACCGGCAACCTGGCGCTGAACTTCAGCGCGTTCGCGCTGTCCGGCGCCGCGGCCGCGGAGTTCCAGCGTTCAGGCACCTGCAGCGTCGGCACCGCGCTGGCCATCAACGCGCAGTGCAGCCTGATCGTGAGCTTCGCGCCCACGGTGCTGGGCGCACGCAGCGCCTCGCTGACGATCCAGTCCGACGCCAGCAACGGCCCGGCCACGATCGCGCTGGCCGGCACCGGCGTGCCGGTGCCGGCGCCGCAGGTCAGCCTGACCCCGGCGAGCGTCGACTTCGGTACCCAGACGATCGGCGGCATCTTCCCGGCACGCACGGTGCGCCTGGACAACACCGGCACCGCCGACCTGGTGACCAGCGCGATCACGGTGCAGGGCACCGCCTTCGGCGTCGACGCGTCGGCCTGTCCGGCCACGATCGCTGCAGGCGCCGGCTGTGACCTGGCGGTGTCGTTCGCGCCGACCAGCGCCGGCACCGACCTCACCGGCACCCTGCAGGTGACCAGCAACGCGGCCGGTTCGCCGCACAGCGTGGCGCTGCGCGGCCGCGGCAGCCTCGCGGCGGTGCCGGTGCTGGTGTGGCAACCGGCCTTGAGCACGCTGGACTTCGGCGAGGTGACCACCGGCACGGTCTCCGCGGCGCAGTCCGCTACGCTGCAGAACCAGGGGCCGGGCGGCGTCACGCTGACGCTGCTGAATGCCGTGGGCACCGGCGCGGCCTCGTTCTCGGTGGCCGGTGGCACCTGCCAGGCCGGCCAGACGCTGTTCGAAGGCCAGAGCTGCCGCGTCGACGTGAGCTTCGCGCCGGCCCGCGCCGGTGCACGCACGGCGACGGTGCAGGTCGCCTCCAGCGGCAGCGCCCCGCCGACACTGACGCTGCGCGGCACCGGTCTCGGCGGTCCGGCGCCGACGCTGACGCTGTCGCTGGACACGCTGGCCTTCGACGCCACCCGTGTCGGCGACGAGTCGCTGCCGGGCGAGCTGACGCTGCGCAGCACCGGCTCGGGTGCACTGCGCATCACCGGCATGGCGGTCAGCGGTCCGTTCCGTGTGGCGCCGAAGTCCTGCCCCGGCGTGCCGTTCACCTTGCCGGCCGGCGGCGAATGCACGCTGTCGGTGATCTTCCTGCCCGACGGCGAGGGCGAGCGGACCGGCACCCTGCGCATCGATGCCGACGCCGACCCCGCCAGCGTGGAGGTGGCGCTCAGCGGCCGCGGCGAGGCGAAGGCCGACCTGTCCTCCGGCGGCGGCTGCTCGCTCGCGCGTGGCGACACCCTGGTCGATCCGACGCTGTGGGCGCTGGTGCTGCTGGCCGCGGCCGTGCTGCTGGCGCGCCGCCGCGCGCGGCGCGGGCGGTGAACGTGGCGGCGCTCGCCCTGCGGCGGTCGCCGGTCGCGCGGCCCGGCGCCTGGCGCGCCGCGGCCGCGCTGGCGGTGGCCGCGCTGGCCGGCGTGGCCTGGGTCGACGGCGCGACCGGCGTGCGCCTGGCCGTGCTGCTGGTGGTGGCGCCGCTGGCCGAGGAAGCGGTGCTGCGCGCCGGCCTGCACGAGGCGCTGCTGCGCCGCGCCGTCGCGCCGGCGCTGGCCAACCTGGCCTGCGCGCTGGCGTTCGGCCTGCTGCACGCCGTCGCGCGCGGGAGCCCGGCGGCGCTGCTGGTGGCGCTGCCGGCCCTGCTCGTCGGCGCGCTGTACCAGCGCACGCGCCGGCTGCGCGATGCCGTGCTGCTGCACGCGTTCTTCAATGCCCTCTGGCTGGCCGCCGCCGCGGCGGACCTGCTGCCCCGAGTCCTGCGCTAGGAAGCACCGATGAACCACTCGAAGAAGATCCTGCGCCGTGCCGCCGTGGCCGCGCTGCTCGGCGGCGCCGCGCTGGCGGCGCATGCGCAGGCCGACTACTCGGTCTACGGGGTGTTCGACTTCTCGTACGGCCGCTTCGAGCCGAGCGGGCAGGTGCGCACGCATCGGTTCAACAGCAACTCGATGACCGCGAGCTTCGCGGGCGTCAATGCGAAGTACGGCTTCGAGGGCGGCTGGACGCCGGGCATCACGCTCGAGTCCTTCATCCGCTTCCAGGACTTCAAGGGCGGTCGCAACGACGACGACCCGAACCTGTCGCGCAATGCCTTCTTCTCGGTGGGCAGCAACTACGGCACGGTGCGCATCGGCCGACTGCAGACCTTCCTGTTCGACGCCACCACCCGCTTCAATGCGCTGGGCAACTCGGTGGCGTTCTCGCCGGCGGTGCGCCATGTGTTCGCCAGCGGCACGCTGGAAGGGGTGCAGGGCGACTTCTACTGGGACCGCGCGGTGAGCTACCAGACGCCGCCGGGCCTGGTGGAAGGCGTCGCCCTGAACGTGATGTACTCCCAGGGCGAGACCGACCGGCGCGGCGACCTCAGCGGCGCCAGCCTGGTGGTCTCGCGCGGGCTGCTGTCGGTCTCGCTGGCGGCCCAGCGTGTCTCGGTCGTCGACCCGGTCGAGGACCCGATCAAGGAAACCACGGTGCAGCTCGGCGCGACCTACAACTTCGGCTGGGCGCGCGTGTTCGCGCAGTACACCCAGACCGACGACACCGGCCTCGAGGTGGACAGCAAGATCGCCGCGGCCGGCCTGATCGCCCCGCTCGGCCCGGGCAACGTGCACCTGCAGGTCGCGCACACCACCGCCAAGGGCCCGGCGGTCGACCGGCGCCACACCAGCGTCAGCGCGGCCTACCTGTACCCGTACGACAGCGTGACCGACATCTATGCCGTCGGCATGGACGACCGGGTGCGCGGGCAGACACGCGGAGCCTCGGTGGCGGCCGGCGTCCGCTGGCGCTTCTGACCACCCGGCCGACCGGCTTCCGGCCCGGATTGAGGGCTGTCAAGGGCCGGGCGTCGGCCTGTGCGAGACTGGCGCATCACCAGAACCCCGCACGGAGACCGCATGAAGATCCTGATCGCAGCCGATGGCAGCCCCTACACCAAGCGCATGCTGGCCTATCTGGCCGCACACGACGAATGGCTCGGCGCGCAGCATGCGTACACGGTGCTAAACGTTGTGCCGCCGGTGCCGGCGCGTGCCGCCGCGGTGATCGATCGCGAGACCCTGAAGAGCTACTACGCCGACACCAGCGACGCCGTGTTCAAGCCGATCCGGACCTTCTTCAAGAAGCAGGGCCTGGAGGCGGAATATGTCGGCAAGGTCGGCCACGCGGCCGAGGTGATCGCCAAGATGGCCGACCAGGGCTTCGACCTGCTCGTGATGGGCTCGCACGGCCACGGATCGATCGGCAGCCTGGTGCTGGGCTCGGTCTCGAACAAGGTGCTGGCCGGTTGCCGCACGCCGGTGCTGCTGATCCGCTGAGCGGCCCCGCGCGCCTTCAGCCGCGGGCGCGCAGCCCGTCGAAGCAGGTCGACAGCAGCAGTTCGATGATGCGCTCGTCGCTGTATTGTCCGCCGACCTTGAGCAGGCCGAGCACCGGATCGCAGGCCCGCGCGAACAGCGTGTAGAGCACCACCTCGCCGGGCAGGGCCGGGTCGATCTCGCCGCGCTGCTGGGCCGCGGTGATCCAGGCGCCGAGACGGTCGCTGACCTCCATCAGCCGGTCGAGGTAGACCTTGTTGGTCACCAGCGCGGCGCGCAGGCTCGAGTTCTGCGCCGGCAGCGAGGGCATCTCGCCGGCCAGCTGCACCTGCATGGTCCAGCGCGCCACAGCCCTCAGCTGGTCGAGCGGGCTGGCCTGCACGTCGTTGCGCAGGCCGTCGAGGAACTGCAGCGCACGGTCGAGCACACGGATCATGGCGGCGGCCGCCAGCTCCTCCTTCGAGGTGAAGTGCTTGTACAGGCTCGCCTTGGCGATGCCGACGTCGGCGGCGACCTCGTCGACGGTCATCAGATCGAAGCCCTTTTCCGCCAGCAGCCGGTTGACGGACGCGACGATCGCCTCTTCGCGCGCCTGCAGCACCTGTTGACGGAACGACAGCTTGGCCATGCGGGCATTGTACCGGCGCGCGCTCCCCAATGGACCCAGGAGTCCGGTTCGTTTCGGACCAGTCCCAAACAAAACCATATAGTTGTGAAATAAGACTTATCAGTATAGATTTAGCCCTGCCGGTTCTGACCGGCGTCAGGGCGGCCGCAATCCGCCTCCCCCACATCGACCGGAGCAGTACCCATGATCGACTGGTTCAAGAGGATGGCGGCCGTGTCCGCCCTGGCCTTCCTGGCCGCCTGTGGCGGTAGCGACGATGATCCGCCGCCGGGCACCCTGGCGCAGGAAGCCACCGAGGCCGGCTTCAGCGCATTGGTGGCGGCGGCCGACAAGGCCGGGCTCGTGCCGGCCCTGTCCGATGCCTCGGCCACGCTGACCGTGTTCGCGCCCACCGATGCCGCGTTCACGTCGCTGGCCACGACGCTCGGATTCGCCAGCGCCGAGGCGATGGTGACCGCGCTCGACGGCCCGACGCTGGCCAAGATCCTCCAGTACCACGTGCTGCCGGCGCGCAAGAGCGCGGCCGACCTGGTGGCCGGTGGCGGCAGCGAGGCCACGCTCTACACCTTCGACGGAGCCGCCGCGACGCTGGCGCTGAACACCACCGCCGGCGTCAAGCTGACCGACGAGGTGCTGACCGAGGCCTCGGTGACCACCGCCGACGTGCCCGCCAGCAACGGCGTGATCCACGTGATCGACAAGGTGCTCGTGCCGCCCGGGGTGCTGAACGTGGTGCAGATGGCCCAGCTGAATCCCGCCTTCAGCACGCTGGTGGGGGCGGTGGTCGACGCGGACCTGGCCGGCACGCTGTCGGACGCGACGGCCGAGTACACCGTCTTCGCGCCGACCAACGCGGCCTTCGAGGCCATCGCCTCGACGGTGGAATCGCTGACGCCGGAGCAGATCGCCGACGTGCTCGTCTACCATGTGCTCGACAGCCAGGTGCTGGCGGCCGACATCCCCTTCGGCACGCCGGTGGCCACCGTGCTCGGTCAGACCATCACGATCAACGCGGGCACGCCGCCCACGATCACCGACTCGACCGACTCGCCGGCCGGCATCGTCGCGACCGACGTGCGCGCCAGCAATGGCGTGATCCACGTGACCGACAAGGTGCTGATCCCGACGCTCTGAGCGCCGGCAGGGCGGCCCGGATCAACGTGACCGGCCGCTCTCAGGGCGACGCGCGGGGCCTCCGGCGGTGCCGGGCTCCGCGCCATCACTTTCTGCGGGAAGTGAGGACATGCTCGCATCCAAGCCGAATGCTGTCCCCATATCGGCATAGTCCGTGTCGGGCTCCGGTTCGGCTGGACCGAAGCCCAGTGAAGCCCACCATGGTCGGTTCGTCGGTCTGGTCATCTCCCACCCCCTGCGCTCGCGATCGCGGCGCCACCATGATCGCAGTGTGTGCAGCGCGAGGGAGGGTGAAGCTTCGAACAAGAGCACCGCGACCGTGCAATTTGTGACTCGATATGTCCGCACCGCTCCGGCGGCGCAGTCCGGCTGTCAGTCGCGCACCACGCCGGCCCGCCCGGCGGCGACGGCGAAACGCGCCTGGCTGTGCAGTCGCGCCTGCGGCGCGACGGGATGCGGCGTGGCCCGGAAGTCGGCCAGCGCGCCGCTGGGCGTGAGTTCGAGCAGCACGTAGCCGCGCTCGTCGCTGCGGGCGTGGGCGATGTCGGGGTTGGACGAGCGGATCATCGCGATCAGCGAGTCGGACAGCCCCCGGCTCGTCACCGAACTGCAGACGAACTCGCTGGCCACCACCGGCGAGGCCGGATCGTTCGGCCTCACCCGCAGATCGGCCGCCACGTGGCGGTGCACGTCGCCGCCGAGGCACAGCACGTCCTGCAGCTCCCGCTGGGCGACGGCGCCGAGCAGGCGCTCGCGCGCGGCGGGGTACCCGTCCCAGCCGTCGCTGTAGACACGCCGGCCGAGCGGCGTCTCGACGGCGCTGCTGCTGATCTGGGTGCCCTGGGCCAGGATCTTCCACTGGGCGCGGCTCGTCCCCAGCCCGGCCTCGAGCCAGCGTTCCTGCGCTGCGCCGTACAGGCTGCGCTCGGGCGCCGCGAGGTCGGGGCAAGCCGCGGCCGACAACACACGAGCGCCGGCCCGGCCGGTGGGGTTGCAGGCCTGTGGGCTGCGGAACTGGCGGCCATCGAGCAGCCAGAACTCGGCCAGCCGCCCCCAGGCAACACGGCCGTGCAGCCGGTACGACCCGGCGCCGGTCGGCAGGACCGGCGCCACCGGCAGATGCTCGAAGTAGGCCTTGTACGCCGCACTGCGCCGGCGCAGGAAGGCGGCCGCATCGAGCTCCCCGCTCCCGAGCTCGCCTGCATAGTCGTTCGCGACCTCGTGGTCGTCCCAGATCAGCAGCCACGGGTGGGCGGCGTGCGCGGCGCGCAGGTCCGGGTCGAGCTTGTAGGTCGCGTGGCGGGCACGGTAGGCGTCGAGCGTGACCGGCTCCGGGCCTTCGTGCTCGCGCACCCGCTCGCGCGGCCGGCTGGTCTCGTAGATGTAGTCGCCCACGAACAGCACCAGGTCCAGCTCGCGCGCAGCGATCTCGCGGTGCGCGGCATACCAGCCCTGCTCGTAGTGCTGGCAGGAGGCCAGCGCGAGGCGCAGCCGCTCGACCGCTGCGTCCGCGGCCGGCGCCGTGCGCGTGCGGCCGACCGGGCTGGCCGCCCCGCCCGCGAAGAAGCGGTAGAAGTAGGTGCGCCCGCTCGCCAGGCCGTCGACCGGCACGTGCACGCTGTGGGCGTGCTCCGGCCGTGCGCTGACGCTGCCCTGCCGGCGCCCGGTGGCGAAGCGTTCGTCCTCGGCCAGCTCCCAGCGCACCGTCACGGGCAACGGCGGCAGGCCGCCGCCGGGCTCGTGCGGCCGGGGCGCCAGGCGGGTCCACAGCAGCACCGAATCGGGCCGCGGCAGGCCGCTGGCGACCCCGAGCGTGAACGGGTCGTCGACCAGCGGCGGTGCCTCGCCGTCGCCCAGCGCGCCGGCGCGCGGCGCGAACAGCGCGGCCAGTGCCAGTGCGGCGGCCCGGCGGGACAGCAGGTCGAGCAGCTGGCGGCGGTGCATGGGCGAGGGCATTGTGCCCGCGCCCTACCGGCGCGCCGCGCTCAGGGGGCGCTGACGACGCGGTGGCCGTTGGCCTTGTAGGCGGCGATCGCCTTCTTCAGGTCGCTGTATTCGCTGCAGGGCAGGAAGCAGGCCTTGTCCAGGGCCGCCAGGCGCTGCTCGGCGCGCGCCAGGTCGCCGGTCATCAGGAACAGCTCGCCGGAGTATTCCAGCGCGCCGCGGTGCTGCGGGTCGATGCGCAGCGCGGCGTCGTAGTAGCGCTCGGCAGCCGCGTAGTCGGGCGTCCTGGCCTTGCGGTGGCTGTAGCCCATCAGGTTGTTCCAGTCCGCGCTACCCGTGTCGTCGACGCGCTTGAGTTCCTCGATCGCGGCAACCCACTTGTTCTCGGCGATCAGCGCGCGCGCGCCGGCCAGCTTGTCGGCGGCGGCAGGCGTGGAGGGTGTCGTGTCGGCCGCGTGCGCCTGGGCGGCGAAAGCGATGGCGATGCAGGCCAGAAGGCGGGAAGCGGAACGGGGCATGGCGGGTCCTTTCGGTGTTGGGCTGGCCTCACGTCGAAGCCATGACCCGACATACGTGCGAACCCGGCGCCGCGGACGCAGCGCCGCAACCTCACCAGAGCTTGACGCAGTTGCCCGTGAGCACAAACTCGGAGGACGGTGCGCTGCCCGGCGCGGCCGGCGCCGGCTCGAAGCTGACCGCCAGGCGCGGCACGGTGAAGAACAGCTTCTCGGAGCTGTCGGCCAGCGTGACCCGCGCCGAGCCGCTGGCCGGAACGACGCCGACCGGGAACGGCGCGCCTTCCTTCGGCAGGGCCCACAGCTGCGCCACGCGGCCGGCCGGCACCGCGACGGGCTGCAGCATCTTCACCGTCAGCGTGCGGCCATGCCGTCGCGAGCTGGCCAGCACGGTCGGCTTGCCCGAGGCATCGGTGAGCAGGCCGACGTAACTCGCCGGCAGGCCGTCGCTCGCCGGCTCCATGCCGATCAGGCCCGGCTGCGTGCGCAGCAGCAGCACGCACAGCAGCACGCCCGCCAATGCCCCGCCCAGCGTTCGGCCGGACAGCAGTGCCGCCAGCCAGCCGCCGCGGCGCGCCGCCGCGGGTGCCGCGGCGGCCGGGAAGAGCCGCTGCTCGAGCCCCTGCCAGACCTGTTCGCGCGGCTCCAGCGGGGGCAGGCTGGCGGCCAGCTGACCGAGGCGCTCCTGCCAGGTGCCCAGGGCCATGCGCGCCGCCGGGCTGCCCTGCAGCACGCGCTCGAAGCGGCGCCGCGCGCCGCCATGCAAGGTGCCGAGCGCGTACTCGCGCGCCAGGCGGTCGAGCAGTTCGGGCCGCAGCAGGTTCACTCGGCCACCCTCCGCGCCTTGCGCTCCGGGAGTCGCGCTGGGGAACGGCCCAGCGCGCTCATGCGGCCACCACGCCGGCCGCCTCGAGGCAGCCCTTGAGCTTGTCCAGCCCGCGCCGCACCCAGGCCTTGACGGTGCCCAGCGGCGCGCCGATCGACTCGGCGATCTCGGTGTGCACCATGCCGCGGTAATAGGCCAGCGCGAGCGCCTGGCGCTGCTGCGCGCTGAGCGCGGCCATGCAGGCGTCGATCTTCAGCTTGTGCAGGCTCTCGTCGAGCAGGCGCAGCGGCTGCTGCGACTCGTCGGCGGCGATCTGCATCGCCTCGTCGTCGAGCTCGACGGTGCTGCTGCGCTCGGTCTTGCCCGAGCGCAGCGCATCGATCGCCTTGTTGCGGACGATGTTGATCAGCCAGGTCATCGGGCTGGCTACCGACGCATTGAAGCTGCCGGCGTTGTGCCACACGTTGATGAAAGCCTCCTGCAGGGTCTCTTCCGCGCGCTCGCGTTGGTTCAAGATACGGAACGCGACCGACAACAGATGCCCCGAGGTGGCGCGATAGACCTGCTCGAAGGCGACCCGGTCGCGCAATGCGACACGCGCGAGCCAGCGGGCGAGGTCGTCGTTGGTGGTGGCAGCCATGGGCGAGCGCGAGTGTAGTGGCACTCGATACAATCCGCGCCCTTTTCCGGGATCCGCCGCCGCATGTACTGCGCCATCGACTTCGGCACCTCCAATTCCGCGGTGGCCGTGCCCGACGCTGCGGCGGGCATGCGGCTTGTCGAGCTCGAGCCGGGGTACACCACCATGCCCACGGCCGTCTTCTACTTCGTCGACGGGCCCGAGCACGACGGGCCGCCGCGCGCCTTCGGCCGCGCCGCGGTGGCGGCCTATGTCGACGGGCTGGACGGCCGGCTGATGCGCTCGATGAAGAGCATCCTCGGCAGCAGCCTGGTCGAGCAGACCACCGACGTGGGCGGCGGCCGCGGCGTGCGCTACCTCGACATCGTGGCCGGCTACCTGCGCCACCTGAAGCGCCGCGCCGAGGCCGCCAGCGGCGCGCCGGTCGAGCGCGTGGTGCTGGGCCGCCCGGTGTATTTCGTCGACGACGAGCCGGCGCGCGACGCCCAGGCGCAGGCCGCGCTGGAGCGCGCGGCGCGCGCGGTCGGCTTCCGCGACGTGCACTTCCAGTACGAGCCGATCGCCGCCGCCTTCGACTACGAACGCGGCGTCGAGCGCGAGCAGCGCGTGCTGGTGGCCGACATCGGCGGCGGCACCTCGGACTTCTCGCTGGTGCGTGTCGGCCCGGCGCGCATGGCGCGGCTCGAGCGCAAGGACGACATCCTGGCCAACCACGGCGTGCACGTGGCCGGCACCGACTTCGACCGCCGCATCGAGCTGGCCGCCATCCTGCCCGCGTTCGGCTACGGTGCCTTCGGACCGAGCGTGGCCGGTGCGCCGGCGCGCGAGGTGCCCAGCGCGGTGTACTTCGATCTCGCCACCTGGCACCTGATCAACACCGTCTACAGCCCGCAGCGCGTGGCCGAGCTGCGCGGCATGCGCGGCTTCTACGCCGACACGCGCCAGCACGACCGGCTGATGACGGTGCTGACCGAGCGCCTCGGCCACGAGCTGGCGGCGCGTGCGGAGGCCGCCAAGATCGCGGTGGCCGAGGGCGGCTCGACGCGTATCGACCTGTCGCACGTCGAGCGCGACCTGGCGGTCGGGCTCGACGAGGCGCAGGCGCTCGACGCGCTCGAGGCCGACGTGGCGCGCATCGTCGGCGCGGCGCAGGAGACGGCGCGCCAGGCCGGGCTCGCGCCGGGCGACATCGACGCGCTCTACTTCACCGGCGGCTCGACCGGCCTGCGCGTGCTGGCACAGCGCATCGCGGCGGCCTTCCCGGGCGCGCAGGTGGTGCGCGGCGACCGCTTCGCCAGCGTGGCCACCGGCCTGGGCGTGTTCGCGCAACGCTGGTACGGCCGCGCCTGATCAGGCCGGAAAGCGCAGCTCGACGGCCAGGCCGCCGAGGCGCTCCGAGCGGGCCGTCGTGACCGTCGCGCCGTGCACTTCGGCGATGCGGCGCACGATCGACCAGCCCAGTCCGGAGCCGCTCGCGCCGCTGCCCAGCACGCGGAAGAAGCGTTCGCCCAGGCGCGCGCGCTCGGCGTCGGCCAAGCCGGGCCCGCTGTCCTCGATGCGCAGGTGCACGCCGGTGGCCACCGGTTCGAGCTGCACCTGCACGCGCGCGCCGTCCGGGCTGTAGCGCAGCGCGTTGTCGGCCAGGTTGCGCAGCAGCGCGGCCAGCAGCGGCGCGCTGCCCGGCAACGGGCAGTGGTCTGGCGACTCCAGCTCGAGCTGCTGGCCACGCGCCAGGGCGGCCGGGGCGAGCGTGGCCAGCACCTCGCGCGCAATCAGAGCCAGGTCGGCCCGGCCGCTCGGTGCGTGGCCATCGGCCTCCAGGCGCGACAGCGTCAGCAGCTGCTCGACCAGGTGCGCGGCGCGGTCGCAGCCGGCCAGCGTCGCCTGCAGTGCATGGCTGCGCGTCGCCTCGTCGCCGGCGGCGCCCAGTGCCACCTGGGCCTGGGCGCGGATCGCCGCGATCGGCGTGCGCAGCTCGTGCGCGGCGTCGGCAGTGAAGCGCCGCTCGGCGACGAGCAGGGCGCCGATGCGCTCGAACAGGCGGTTCAGTTCGGCGACCAGCGGCGCCAGCTCGGCAGGCGCGCGCTCGGCCGCGAGCGGCTGCAGGGCCTGCGGTTCGCGCTGCGCGATGGCCGCGCCGAGGGCACGCAGCGGCGCCAGGCCGCGCCGCACCGCCCACCACGACAGCAGCGCCAGCAGCGGCAGCGCCAGCAGCATCGGGCCGAGCAGGCCGCGCAGCACGCCGCGCAGGATGGACGCGCGCGAGCCCAGGCGCTCGGCGACGTAGACCGTCACGTCGCGTTCCGCGCCGCGGGCGGCGAACACGCGCCAGGGCGCCCCGTCGAGGTCGATCGTCGCGAAGCCCTCGAGGTGCTGCGCCAGCGGCGCGCGTGGTGCGTTGGCCGAGCGCATCGCCAGGCGCCCCTCGTGCCAGACCTGGAAGGTGACCCGGCTCGCGTAGCGGTGCAGCAGCGGGGCATCGACCTCGTGGTCGTCGTCCTCCAGTTCGCCGGCCTGCTGCGCCACCAGCAGGGCCGCCGCCTGCGCCAGGTGGCTGTCGAGCAGCTCGTCGAGTTCGTGCTCCGCATCGCGCCAGATCAGCACCGCCGAGACCAGCCAGACCGCGGCCACGGCGCCGATCACCAGTGCCAGCAGCCGGCCCTGGATCGAGGCAGGGCGTGTCACGCGGGCGCCTTCGCGATCGCGTAGCCGATGCCGCGCACGGTCTGGATCAGCGCGGGCTTGAGCTTGCGGCGCAAGTGGTGCACGTGCACCTCGACCGCGTTGCTCTCGACCTCCTGGCCCCAGCCGTAGATGCACTGCTCGAGCTGCTCGCGCGAGAGCACCCGGCCGTCGGCGCGCAGCAGCGCCTCCAGCACGTCGAACTCGCGCGCCGACAGCGCCACCTCGGCGCCGTCGCAGCGCACGCGGCGCTGCGCCGGGTCGAGCTCCACGCCGTGGGCGGCGAGCTGCTCCTGCACCGGCCCGCTGGCGCGCCGCACCAGCGCGCGCAGGCGGGCCGCCAGCTCGTGCAGGTCGACCGGCTTGACGACGTAGTCGTCGGCACCGAGGTCCAGCCCGCGGATGCGCTCGGGCACCGCGTCGCGTGCGGTCAGCACCAGCACCGGCATGCGCGTGCCGGCGGCACGCACGGCCTGCAGCACGTCGAGGCCGTCCTTGCGCGGCAGGCCGAGGTCGAGCACCGCCGCGGCATGTTCTCCGGCGCGCAACTCATGCTCGGCGGCCGCACCGTCGCGCACCCAGTCGACCTGGAAGCCGAGCTGGCGCAGCCCGGCGCGCAGGCCGTCGCCCAGCAGCGGGTCGTCTTCGGCGAGCAGGATGCGCATGGGCGGTTCAGTCCTCGTCGTGGTGGCGGTCTTGCTTCAACAGGCGTGCACTCGACTCGCCGGCGCCGGCCGCCAGGTCCGGCGCCGGGGCCGTCTGCCACTGCAGCCACCAGAAGCCCAGCACGGCGGCCAGCACCAGCGCCGCGAGCGCGCCCCAGCGGCGCTCGATGCCCTCGCCCGCCGGCACCGGCTTGCGGCCGGTCACCATCGAGCGCACCAGGTTCTCGCGGTGCACCAGGCTGCCGACCAGCACGCCCAGCAGGTGCACCACCACCACCGCCATCAGCAGGTTGGCCGCGGCCTCGTGCACCTCCTCGAGCCACTCGCCGCCGAGTTCACTGTAGGTGGCCCAGCCGCTCGCCGCGGTGACGGCGATCAAGCCGAGCAGCGCGACGATCGCCAGCGCACCGGCCGGGTTGTGGCCGGCATGGTGCTCGGGCCGCGCCGACACTAGTGAGCGCAGGTAGCGCCAGGCCGCCCGCGGGCCGCGCACGAAACTCGCGAAGCGTGCATGGCGTGTGCCGACCAGGCCCCACAGCAGGCGGAAGGCCACCAGCCCCGCCATCGTGTAGCCCAGCGTCACGTGCAGCAGCCGCCAGTGTTCGCTCTCCGCGGTCAGCCAGGCGCCGGCGAAGCAGGCCGCGAGCAGCCAGTGGAACAGGCGCACCGGCAGGTCCCACACCAGCACGTCGCGATCCGGGTCATTCATGTTCATGGGTGCTCCTCAGCGCGGGATGCGCACCGCGTGTTCGTTGTAGTCGCCCAGCGCCGCGCCCTCGTGGCAGGCGCTGCAGTTGGCGGCGCTCTTGATGGCCGGCCGCTTCCAGGCCGCGGCGGGCACCTCGTCGTGCTCGCGCACGAACCAGCGCGTGCGGGTGATGCGGTCCTCGGGCGGGGCGCTGCGCAGCCGCGTGGACGCGTTGGCCGCCAGCCAGGTCGCCAGCGCGCGCTGCGTCGGCGTGTCCAGCGAGGCGTCGGTGCCGTAGTGGCGCGGCAGGTTGTCCATCAGGCGCCGCCAGGACTCGTTGGGCAGCAGGCGTGGCGGGAACGGCGCATGGCAGCTGCCGCATTCCTGCACGTAGGACGCCGGCATCGGCTGGTAGCGGTGGCCGCCGTCGTCGTCCGCGAAGGCGGGCTGGGCCAGGGCGGCCAGCAGCAGGCAGGTGGGTCCGATCTTCATGGGGGCTCCTCAGGGCTTGAGCGTCATCAGCCAGGCCAGCACGTCGGCCTTCTCGCCGGCGCTGCAGGCGCGGCCGAGCACGTCGTTGCAGTTGCGGCGGAACCACTTCTCGGTCTTGGCCGGGTCGCTGAAGCGCGCCGGGTTAAAGGCCGGGGCGAGCGGCTCGATGGTCTTGCCGGTGCTGGCGTGCTTGCCGGCCTGGGTCGGCACGGCGCCGTGGCACGACGAGCAGCTCCAGTCCTGGCTGCCCTTGGTGGTGAAGAACTGCCGGCCGCGCTCGGGCTGGGCGGTGGTGCCGGCGGCCGAGACATAGCCGGCCAGCTGGTCGGCCGGGGTGGCGGCCTGCGCCGCGCTCAGGGCGGCGCCGCAGAGGATGATCGCGAGGGTTCGACGCATGGCAACTCCTTTCGAGCTGCCATGGTCGGCGCGTGGGTTTAAGGAAGTCTTAGCCGGGCGCCGCGGCGCCGTCGACGCTCAGGCGAGCACCGCGGCCATCGCGTTGGCGGTGGCCTCGACGTTGGCGCGGTTCAGCCCGGCCACGCAGATGCGGCCCGAGCGCACCAGGTAGACACCGAATTCCTCGCGCAGCCGGTCCACCTGCGCCGGGCTCAGGCCGGTGTAGCTGAACATGCCGCGCTGCGTCAGGAAGTAGTCGAAGTTGCGCCCCGGCACCTTGGCGCTGAGCACGCGGTGCAGCGCCTGGCGCATCGCCAGGATGCGCTCGCGCATCGCGCCGAGCTCGGCCTCCCAGGCGCGGCGCAGTTCGGGGTCGCCGAGGATGGTGGCGACGATCTGGCCGCCGTGGATCGGCGGGCTCGAGTAGTTGCGCCGCACCGTGAACTTGAGCTGGCCGAGCACCAGCTCGGCCTGGCGCGCGTCGGGGCAGACGACGCTGAGCGCGCCGCAGCGCTCGCCGTACACGCTCATGCTCTTGGAGAACGAGTTGGCGACGAAGAAGCTCAGCCCGGCCGTGGCCAGCGCGCGCACGGCGTAGGCGTCCTCCGCGATGCCATCGCCGAAGCCCTGGTAGGCCAGGTCGAGGTAGGGGATCACGCCGCGTTCGCGCAGCAGGGGGATCAGCTCGTCCCACTGCGCGCGGGTCAGGTCCACGCCGGTCGGGTTGTGGCAGCAGGCGTGCAGCAGCACGATGCTGCGGGCCGGCAGCGTGCGCAGCGTGGCGAGCATGTCGGCGAAGCGCACGCCGCCGGTGGCCGCGTCGTAGTACGGGTAGGCCTGCACCGCGATGCCGGCGCCCTCGAACATCGAGCGGTGGTTGTCCCAGGTCGGGTCGCTGACCCACACGCCGCTGTCGGGGAACCAGCGCTTGATGAAGTCCGCGCCGACCTTCAGCCCGCCGGAGCTGCCCACCGCCTGCAAGGTGGCGATGCGCCCGCTCGTCACCGCCTCGTGCGCGGGGCCGAACAGCAGGCCCTGTACCGCAGTGCGGAAGTTGGCCGCACCCTCGATCGGCAGGTAGGGCTTGGGCCCGCCGCGCGCCACCACCTTGGCCTCGGCCCGCTGCACCGACTCGAGCACCGGGATGCGCCCGGCGTCGTCGAAGTAGATGCCGATGCTGAGGTTGATCTTGTTCGGCCGCGGGTCCTTCTGGAAATCCTCGTTCAGGCTGAGGATCGGGTCGCCGGCAAAGGGTTCGACGTGTTCAAACATGCGTTCTCGATCATGCGGCCAGGGCCGCCTCGATGTCCTTCTTCAGGGATTCGGGGGTGTCGTTGGGGGCGTAGCGCCTGAGCACCCGGCCGTCCTTGCCGACCAGGAACTTGGTGAAGTTCCACTTGATCGCCTCGGTGCCCAGCACGCCCGGCGCGGCGGCCTTGAGCCAGGCCCACAGCGGATGCGCGTTCGCGCCGTTGACGTCGACCTTGGCCATCATCGGGAAGCTGACGCCGTAGTTGAGCTGGCAGAAGGCTGCGATCTGCTCGTTGCCGTCCGGGTCCTGCCCGCCGAACTGGTTGCAGGGGAAGCCGACGACCACCAGGCCGCGCCCGCCGTACTCCTTCCACAGCGCCTCCAGCCCGGCGAACTGCGGCGTGAAGCCGCAGGCGCTGGCAGTGTTGACGATCAGCAGCACCTTGCCGCGCTGCGTGGAGAAATGGGCCGGCTTGCCTTCGATCGACAGGGCCTCGAAATCATGCACGGAGGTCTCGGCCATGGGGGCTCCCGCTGGGGTGGTGCGCGATGGTATCGCCTGCGCGTGAGGAATCACCGTGCGGATCCGGCAATCCCGATCTCGTGGTCCTTGACGCGGCGCAGCCCGGCCGCGGACCATCGACCGACATGTCCGTCCCCGAATTCGCCGACCGCTACAGCGTGGCCCTCGAAGGTTTCTCCGCCTTCGAGCGCGAGTCGCTGGCCAGCTTCTTCCGGCTGGCAGCGCAGCGCACGCCGGTCTACGAGCCGGTGGACGAGGCCGGGCTGGCCGACTTCCTGGTCGTCGACGCCGACCGGCCGGCCGCCGTCGAGGCGGCGGCGCATGGCCGGCGCGAGCGTGACACCGTCTTCATCGGGGCCCGGGCGCCCGCCGGCGCGCTGGCCTGCCTGCATCGGCCGGTCGACCCGCTGGCGATCGTGCGCGAACTCGACCGCCTGCTCGAGATGCGGCTGGCCGTGCCCGACGCCGTGTCCGACGCCGAGAGCGGCCTGATGCCGCTGAGCTTCGAGGAGCCGGGCGAGGCGGCACCGGCGGCCGCGATGCCGCAGGCGCGGCGCCGCCCGAGCGCCGTCGCTGCGGCGGCCGCGCGCACCCCGCGCGGCGGCGGCGGGCGCGACGTGATGGTGGTCGACGACAGTGCGATCGCGCGCAAGTTCCTGCAGCAACGCCTCGAGCGCTTCGGCTACCGCGTGCACCTGGCGGCCAGCGGCGCCGAGGCGCTCGAACTGCTGGCGCAGCGTGCCTACGCGCTGGCCTTCCTCGACGTGGTGCTCGGCCCGGCCGGCAGCGTCGACGGGCTGCAGGTCTGCCAGGCGGTGAAGCAGGAGGCCACGCGCCGGGGGCTGCGCACGCCGGTCGTGCTGGTCACGGCGCTGAAGGGCTCGTCGGACCGCGTGCGCGGTTCGCTGGCCGGCTGCGACGCCTACCTGACCAAGCCGCTGCTCGAGGAACCGTTCGTCACGACGCTTCGCCAGCTCGACCCGGCGTTCGACTGGCCCGAGGCCCCGGCCGCCGCCAGTTCAGCCTGAGGCGGCTGGCCCGGCCGCGGCGAGCAGCGCGGCCAGCAGGATCAGCGCGCCGCCGGCCACCAGCGACGGGCTCAGGGCGCCGCCGCCCAGCAGCAGCGCCGACACCGAGGCAAACAGGATCTCGGTCAGCATCACCACCGCCGTCACGTTGGCCGGCAGGCGGGCGGCGCCGTACTGCAAGGCCAGGTTGCCGGCCAGGAACAGCAGCGCCAGCGTCGCGGCGCCCAGCAGCCAGGCCGGTGCGGGCGCCGGCAGCGGCGCGACGCGGCCGGCCGCGCCGAGCGCGATCGCCAGCGCGCCGGCCACCAGCATGCCGCCGCCAAACATCGCCAGCGCGCGGCCTTCCTCCGGCCGGTGTGCCTCGCGCCGCAGCAGCACGTTGTTGAGCGCGAAACTGAAGCCACCCAGCAGGCCGAGCCAATCCGGCAGCGTGCGCGGCAGCGGCAGCGCGCCGCCGCCCGGCGGCCACAGCACGATCGCCGCGCCGGCCAGCGCGAGCAGCACGCGCAGCGCGGCCAGCCGGGTGAGTGCCTCGTGCAGCAGCAGCCGGGCCAGCAGCACGGCCCACAGCGGCATCAGGTAGAACAGCAGCACCACGCGCACCACGTCGCCCACCGTCACGGCCCAGTTGAACGCCGCATTGGTGGTGCCGGCGGCCAGCACCAGCAGCCACAGCACCGGCGTGCCCAGCAGCTGGCCCAGCGCGCGTGGCCGCAGCGCCAGGATCACCGCCACCGCCACGGCGTAGATCAGCGCGGTGGCCCATAGCGGATGCAGGCCGAGGGCCTCGAGCTGGCGGAACGGCCACCACGAGCAGCCCCAGACGAAGGCATTGAAGGTCAGGGCAAGCGCGGGCTGCAGCTCAGGGCGGGAGACGGGCATCGGGCCGATTGTGCGGGCCCGCGGGGGCATCTCGGGATGGACGCCCGGGCCGGCGCGGGGCTACGGTCGGGCACCCCCAGGAGGACCTCGCCATGACCCCGCTGCAAGTCTTTCCGGCGTCCAGCATGAACTCGCCCACGATGATGCCGCCGCTGTCCGACGTCGGCTGGCGCTTCCTCGCCGAGGGCGATTCCTGGTTCACGATCGGCGCGCTCAACCCGCTGGACAACGCCAACCTGCTGCTGGCGCTGCGCTTCGAGCGCAGCGCGATCGCGGTCAGCTGTGCGATGCCGGGCGACACGCTGACGCACATGGCCGACTTCGGCCGCGACCCGATGTTCGCCGCGCTGCTCGCCGGCCGGATCCAACGTCCCTGGGACGGCCTGCTGCTGTCCTGCGGCGGCAACGACCTGATCGACGCGCTGCAGGTACCCCCCACCGGCCACCCGCCGGCCCTGCGCCTGCTGCTCACGCGCGACGAATGGGGCGACGCATCGCTGGGCGCGGCGCGCTACCTGAGCGAGCCGGGCTGGCAGACCTTCGTCGGCTACCTGCAGGAGAACCTCCGGCGCATCGTCGACCTGCGCGACGCCGGGCAATCGCGCGGTGCGCCGATCTTCCTGCACGGCTACGCGCTGCCCACGCCGCGCCCGGCACCGGCCGGCCCGGGATTGGGGCCCTGGCTGCTGCCGCCGCTGCGCGCCTATGGCATTCCGCCGGGCGACCACGAGGCGCTCGCCAGGCTGCTGATCCGCCGTCTCGGAGAGTTGCTGGCCGCCTGCGCCGCCGACACGGTGCGCTTCCCCAACCTGCACTTCTTCGACACCGCGGCGGTGGCGATCTTGCCGGCGCAGCCCGACACCCGCGGGGAGAGCGGCGACTGGGCCAACGAGATCCACCTGACGCGTGCCGGCTGCCGCAAGCTGGCGGCCGCCTGGGCGCCGGCGATCGAGAAGGTGCTGATCGGCTGACGCGGAGCCACTGCGCCGGCGTGCTTCGCTCGAGCGGCGCCTGGGGCTGCGGCTCACGGGGCCTGCGGCCACAGGGCCCGGCGCCTCAGGCACCGGGCGCTGGCGCGCTCAGTGCTTGTCGCTCCGCGCGATCGCCAGCAGGTGGTCGACCTCGGCCTTGTGCTGCACCAGGTTCTTGGCGTGCCAACGCCGGATCAGCTCCATCGTGCCGGCCACGACCAGGCCGAACACGGTGATCGCGCCGAAGGCCGACAGCCCGAACTTCGTCATGCCGGTGTAGAACGCACCGAGGCCGAGGATGCAGGCCTGCTCGTTGAAGTTCTGCACCGCGATCGACCGTCCGGCGCCCATCAGGTTGTGGCCGCGGTGCTGCAGCAGCGCGTTCATCGGCACCACGAGGAAGCCGCCGATCGCCCCGAGCAGCACCAGGAACGGCGCGGCGGCCCAGACGTTGTGGATGAAGTTCAGCCCGATCACCAGCACGCCCATGCCGATGCCCAGCGGGATCACGCCGGTGGCCTGGTCGAGCCGGCAGCGCAGCGACGCGGCCACCGCGCCGGCGGCGGTGCCGATCGCCACCACGCCGACGAGCGACGAGGCCTGCGAGGTGCCGTAGCCCAGCGCGGCGGCGGCCCAGGCGAACACGATCACTCGCAGGTTGCCCGAGACGCCCCAGAACAGCGTGGTGGTGGCCAGCGAGATCTGGCCCAGCTTGTCGCTCCACAGCCGCGCATTGCAGACGGAGAAGTCGCGCACCAGCACCACCGGGCTGGCCGGCAGCGGCTGCAGCGGCGCCTCGGTGCGCGGGATCTTCAGGTTGAACAGCGCGGCGGCGACGTAGAGGAACACGATCAGCGAGATCGCCGCCTCGGGCGGGGTATCGATGCCGGTGTCCAGCAGCGGCAGGTCCAGGTGCAGCAGCTGGCCCGAGACCGTGCGGCCCAGCAGCTGGCCGCCCAGCAGGATGCCGAAGATGATCGACAGGATCGTCAGCCCCTCGATCCAGCCGTTGGCCTTGACCAGCTGCGAAGCCGGCAGCAGCTCGGTGAGGATGCCGTACTTGGCCGGCGAGTAGGCGGCGGCGCCGAGCCCGACGATCGCGTAGGCCAGCAGCGGGTGGCCGCCGAACAGCATCAGCAGGCAGCCCACCACCTTGATGGCGTTGGAGACGAACATCACCTGCCCCTTGGGCACCGCGTCGGCGAAGGCACCGACGAAGGGGGCCAGCACGACGTAGAACAGCGCGAACATCGGCGAGAGCGCCGGCACGTGCCAGGCCGGCGCGCCGGAGGTCTTCAGGAGTTCGATGGCCGCCACCAGCAAGGCGTTGTCGGCCAGCGAGCTGAAGAACTGCGCCGACATGATGGTGTAGAAGCCCTTCTTCATTCGCTCCGGTGCTGCTGCGCGCCGCCCAACGATGCGGGGGTCTTCTTGCGGCGCCGGTTTATAGCACGCGCCTTGCGCGTCGCCGGGCGTGCCCGGCGCGGGTGCGCTGGCAGAATCCACGCACCATGCCGCGGCCGATCGAAGCCCTCATCCACACCGAGGCGCTGGCGCACAACCTGCGCGTCGCGCGGGCCCACGCGCCGGACGCCAAGGTCTGGGCGGTGGTCAAGGCCAACGCCTACGGCCACGGCATCGAGCGCGCCTACGCGGGCCTGGCCGGCGCCGACGGTTTCGCGCTGCTCGACCTGGCCGAGGCCGAGCGCATCCGCGCGCTCGGCTGGCGCGCTCCGGTGCTGCTGCTGGAGGGCTGCTTCGAACCGCGCGACCTCGAGCTGTGCTCGCGCCTGGACCTCTGGCACACCGTGCACCACGAGGCGCAGATCGACTGGCTGGCCGCGCACAAGACCAGCCGCCCGATGCGCGTGTTCCTCAAGCTCAACAGCGGCATGAACCGGCTCGGCTTCCGGCCGGCCGCCTTCCGCGCCGCCTGGCAGCGCCTGTCCGGCCTGACGCAGGTGGACGACATCGTGCTGATGACGCACTTCGCCAGTGCCGACGCGGACGGCGGCATCGCCGACGCGCTGGCCACCTTCGAGCGCGCCACCGAGGGCCTGCCGGGCGACCGCAGCCTGGCCAACAGTGCTGCCACGCTGCGTGCCGCCGCGCTCGACCCGGCGCTGCGCGGCGACTGGGTGCGCCCGGGCATCGAGGTCTACGGCTCCTCGCCCGACCACCCGCTGCACGACGCCGCCCACTGGGGTCTGCAGCCGGCCATGACGCTGCGCGCCCAGCTGATCGCGCTGCAGGACCTGCAGCCGGGCGACGCGGTCGGCTACGGCGCCGCGTTCCGTGCCGAGGCGTCGATGCGCATCGGCGTGGTCGCCTGCGGTTATGCCGACGGCTACCCGCGTGTCGCGCCCACCGGCACCCCGGTGCTGGTGGACGGCGTGCGCACGCGCATCGTCGGGCGCGTGTCGATGGACATGATCACGGTCGACCTGACGCCGGTGCCGGGCGCACGCCTGGGCAGCGAGGTCACGCTGTGGGGCCAGGGGCCGGGCGGCAGCCGGCTGCCGATCGACGAGGTCGCCGCCAGTGCCGGCACGCTCGGCTACGAACTGATGTGTGCGCTGGCACCGCGTGTGCCGACCCGAGTGGTGTAGAGGAGCGCAGGGTCTTTCAAAGCGCTTTGGAAAGCGCCCGGCGGATCGCTACCATGCGCAGCTCCACCACCGAGGAGCCATCACGCCATGACCCTGCGCGTCACCGTCTGGGGCGAAAACGTCCACGAGAAGAAGCACAAGCTGGTCGCCGAGCTGTACCCCAAGGGCATGCATGGCTGCATCGCCGATGCCCTGAACGCCGACCCCGGCATCCGCGCCACCACCGCCACGCTGGACCAGCCCGAGCATGGCCTGACCGAGGCCGTGCTGGCGCAGACCGACGTGCTGACCTGGTGGGGCCATGCCGCCCACGGCCAGGTCGACGACAGGATCGTCGATCGCGTGCAGCAGCGTGTGCTGCAGGGCATGGGCCTGATCGTGCTGCACAGCGGCCACCACTCGAAGATCTTCAAGCGCCTGATGGGCCACAACTGCGACCTGGTCTGGCGCGAGGCCGGCGAGAAGGAGCGGCTGTGGGTCTGCAATCCGGCGCACCCGATCGCGCAGGGGCTGCCGGCCTGGATCGACATCGAGCACGAGGAGATGTACGGCGAGCCCTTCGGCATCCCGAACCCGGACGAGGTGGTGTTCCTGTCCTGGTTCGCCGGCGGCGAGGCGTTCCGCAGCGGCGTCACCTACAAGCGCGGCGGCGGCAAGGTCTTCTACTTCCGCCCCGGCCACGAGACCTACCCCACCTACCACCAGGCCGAGGTGCAGCAGGTGCTGCGCAACGCGGTGAAGTGGGCCCGGCCGGACGGGCAGTTCGCCTGGGGCGCGCCGGAGCGGCCGGTGGCGAAGTCGCTCGAGCCGATCGTCGAACACGGCGGGTCGGTGCACTGATGGCTGCAAAGCTCCGCATCGGCATCATCGGCACCGGCGCGATGGCGCGCGCCCATGCCGATGCCTTCCAGAAGATCCCCGGCGTCGCGCTGACCGCCTGTCTCGATATCGTGCCCGGCCGCGCCGCCGAGTTCGCGGGCAAGCACCGGATTCCGTTCGCCACCGAGGACCGCGAGGCCTTCTTCGCGCAGGTCGACGCGGTGTCCATCGTCACGCCGGACCGCTTCCACGCCGAGCCGACCATCGCCGCGCTCGCGGCCGGCAAGCATGTGCTGTGCGAGAAGCCGCTGACGGTCACGCTCGAGGAGGCGCGCCTGGTCGAGGCCGCCGCCTCGGCGCACCCCGAGCTGATCGGCATGGTCAACCTGAGCTACCGGCGCTCGGCGGCGGCCGAGCAGGCCGCCAGGCTGGTGGCGGCCGGCAAGCTCGGCGAGCTGCGCCACGTGAACGCGCATTACCTGCAGAGCTGGCTGGTCAGCGACCTGTGGAGCCACTGGAGCAGCGAGGCCTTCCTGTGGCGCCTGCAGACCGCGGCCGGCTCGGGCGGCGTGCTGGGCGACGTGGGCGTGCACATCCTGGACCTGACCACCGCGGTCACCGGGCTGCCGACCCGCCTGCGCTGCGAGCTGGCGACCTTCCCCAAGGTCGCCCCCGACGGGGGCACGCACACCCGCTGGCAGGGCAAGCTGCTGGACGCCAACGACAGCGCGGTGGTGCAGCTCGACTACGGCGGCCGCGCGCTCGGCGTGGTGCAGGCCACGCGCTGGGCCACCGGCCACATCAACCACCTGAGGGTGGAGGTGCACGGCACCGAAGGCGCGCTGCGCTTCGACCTGGACGAGAGCTACGAGCGCCTCTCCACCTGCCTGGGCCGCGACGTGAAAAAGGGCCGCTGGAAGAGCCGCGAGTTCCCGGTGGCGCCGAACGTGTGGGAGCGCTTCGTTCGCGCCGTCAAACGCGGCCGTGCGGAGGCGCCGGACATCGCGCGCGGTGCGCAGGTGCAGGCGCTGCTGGACGCCTGCGAGCGCTCGGCCGCCAGCGGGGCCTGGGAGCGGCCGGCCTGAGGTACAACGCGGCTCCGGGAGGGGCTGCGCGTGGCTTTCGACGACGTCGTCACGACAGGCATCGTCGCGCTGTTCGGCGGGGCGCTGCTGTGGGCGGCGGTCGGCGCGCTGGTCGGCCGCTTCCAGGGCTTCCAGGTCGGCGTCGCCACCGCGATGATGCTGTTCGGCCTCACCGGCCTGGGCATGGCAGGCTGGCTGGCGTGGCTGCTGTGGGGCGGCGGCGGCGCGGGGCCCGGGCGCGATCAGATCGGCCTGGTCGGCTTCTTCGGCGCCTTCGGCGGCTTCGGTCTGCTCGGCGGCGGCGTGATCCTGGCCAGCGAACTCGAATCGCGCCGGCCGCGCGAGCCGCAGCCGGTCGCGCCCTGGCGCGCGCGGCTGGCGACGGCCTGCACCGTGTCGGGCAACCTGGCGATCCTGATCGCCTTCGTGCTCGGCCTGGTGCTCGACGATGACATGATCCGCGGCACCCACACCACCTTCCGCGGCGTCACCCTCGCCTGCGCCTGCTGGTGGCTTGCGACGGTTTTCGGCGGCCGGCTGCGTGTCAGCCAGACGCTTTTCTTCGCGCTGCTCGGCGGCGGCTTCTACCTCGCCTCGGAGTCGCTGCGCCTGTTCGGCGGCGCATAGGGTTCGACCCGGTCCTGCTCGGCCGGATCGTTGCGCGCCACGATCGCCCGCGCCGGCTCGGTGGCGCTGAGGTTGATCGCCTCGTGCGGCACGTCGGCCGGGATGAAGAGGAAGTCGCCCGCCTCGCTGACCACGCTGTGGACGAGGCCCTCGCCCCAGCGCGTCTCGACCCGGCCCTCGATCACGTAGATCGCGGTCTCGTAGCCGCGGTGCAGGTGCGGCTCGGCGCGCGCGCCGGGCGGGATCACCACGAGGTGCATCGCCAGGCCCTGCGCGCCGACCGTCTGGCCGGAGATGCCGAGGAAGTAGGGCAGCCGCTGGCGCGTGTCGACCGCCCGGTCGGGGCGGTACGGCACGACACGCGGCGCCCCCATCACGCCCTCTTGAAGCTCGCCAGCAGCGTGCCGGCCAGCACGAACAGGCCGCCGAACACGCGGTTCATCGCCTTCAGGTGCGCCGGCGCGCGCAGCAGGCGCAGCACGCGCGCGGCCAGCAGCATGTAGCCGGCCATCACCAGGGTGTCGGTGAAGGCCAGCGTGCCGGCGATCACCGCGTACTGCGGCGCGAGCGGGCTCGCCAGGTCGAGGAACTGCGGCACCACGGCGAGCAGGAACACGGTGCCCTTCGGGTTGACCGCGTTGACCAGCCAGCCGCGCAGGAACAGCGCGCGGCCCGACACCGTCGGCGCGTCGGCCGTCTCGGCCACCACCGGCACGGCCGGGGCGCGCCACTGCTGGATGCCGAGCCACACCAGGTAGGCCACGCCGGCCCACTTCACGATCAGGAAGGCCAGGCTCGAGGCCGCGATCAGTGCGCCCAGCCCGATGCCGACCACCACGATCTGGGTCCAGATGCCCGCCACCAGACCGAAGACGATCGGCCAGCCGCGCGCGAGGCCGTGGTTCAGGCCGGCGCTCATCGCGGCGATCGCGCCGGCCCCGGGCGACAGGCTGATGGCCCAGGCGGCGGCGAAGAAGGTGATCCAGGTCGAGAGGTCCATCGGGCGATTCTCGCGCGGCGGCGACAATGCCGCATGGCCAAGGAGAAATCGATCTACGTCTGCGGCGAGTGCGGCGCCTCGAGCCCAAAGTGGCTCGGCAAGTGCCCGGGCTGCGGCGCGTGGAACACGCTGGTCGAGGCGGTCGCCGAAGCGGCGCCGGGCAAGAACCGCTTCCAGGCGCTCGCGCGCAGCCAGCCGGTGGCCACGCTGTCGGAGATCGAGGCCAGCGAGATCGCCCACCAGGGCACCGGCATCGCCGAACTCGACCGCGCGCTGGGCGGCGGCATCGTCGAGGGCGGCGTGGTGCTGATCGGCGGCGACCCGGGCATCGGCAAGAGCACCTTGCTGCTGCAGGCGCTGGACGCGCTGTCGCGCACGGTGAAGACGCTCTACGTGACCGGCGAAGAGAGCGGCGCCCAGGTCGCGCTGCGCTCGCGCCGCCTCGGGCTCGAGGGTTCGCAGGTGCGCGTGCTGGCGGAGATCCAGCTCGAGCGCATCCTCGCCGCGCTGGAGGCCGAGGCGCCGGCGGTGTGCGTGATCGATTCGATCCAGACGCTCTACTCCGAGCAGCTCGCCTCCGCGCCGGGCTCGGTGGCGCAGGTGCGCGAATGCGCCGCGCAGCTCACGCGCACCGCCAAGGCCAGCGGCACGACGGTGATCCTGGTCGGCCATGTCACCAAGGAAGGCGCGCTGGCCGGCCCGCGTGTGCTCGAGCACATCGTCGACACGGTGCTGTACTTCGAGGGCGACACGCACTCCAGCTTCCGCCTCGTGCGGGCGGTCAAGAACCGCTTCGGCGCGGTCAACGAGATCGGCGTGTTCGCGATGACCGAACGCGGCCTCAAGGGCGTGGCCAACCCGAGCGCGATCTTTCTCTCCACCCACGGCGAGCCGGTGCCCGGCGCCTGCGTGCTGGTCACGCTGGAGGGCACGCGGCCGATGCTGGTGGAGATCCAGGCGCTGGTCGATTCCGGCGGCCCGAGCCCGCGCCGGCTCTCGGTGGGCCTGGACCGCGACCGCCTGGCGATGCTGCTGGCCGTGCTGCACCGCCACGCCGGCGTCGCCGCCTTCGACCAGGACGTGTTCGTCAACGCGGTCGGCGGCGTGCGCATCAGCGAACCGGCGGCCGACCTGGCCGTGCTGCTGGCGATCCAGGGGTCGCTGCGCGCGCGGGCGCTGCCGCGCGGCTTCTTCGCCTTCGGCGAGATCGGCCTGGCCGGCGAGGTGCGCCCGGCGCCGCGGGGCCAGGAGCGCCTGCGCGAGGCGGCCAAGCTCGGCTTCTCGGTGGCCGTGGTGCCGAGCGCGAACGTGCCGAAGAAGCCGATCGAGGGCCTGACCATCCACGCGGTGGAGCGGGTCGAGCAGGCCATTGCCGTCGTGCGCGAGTTGTGAGATGAAGCTCGCCGTCGTCTCCGACATCCACGGCAACCTGCCGGCGCTCGAAGCGGTGCTGGAGGACATCGCGCAGGCGCGCGTGGACCTGACCGTGAACCTGGGCGACATCGTCTCCGGCCCGCTCTGGCCGGCCGAGACGGCCGCACGCCTGATGCCGCTCGGCTGGCCGACGATCCGCGGCAACCACGAGCGCCAGGTGCTGGCGCCGGACCTGGCACGCATGGGCGCGAGCGACGCCTTTGCGGCGCGGCGCCTCGACGCGGCCACCCGCGCCTGGCTGGCCGCGCTGCCGGCGACGCTGCCGCTCGACGACGAGGTCTGGTGCTGCCACGGCACGCCGGGCAGCGACCTCGACTACCTGCTCGAGACCGTGGTGCCCGGCTACGCCGGAGCGTCGGCCCCGGGCATCCGCGCCGCCACGGCCGAGGAGGTGCTGCAGCGCCTCGGCGCGGCGCCCTGCCGGCTCGTGCTGTGCGGCCACTCGCATGTGCCGCGCGCCGTCGGCCTGGCGGACGGCCGGCTGGTCGTCAACCCCGGCAGCGTCGGCCTGCAGGCCTACGACGACGGCCGGCCGCACCCGCACATCGTCGAGAACGGCACGCCGCATGCACGTTATGCGCTGCTGGGGCGGCGCGCCGCGGGCTGGCAGGTCGAGCTGCGCGCCGTGCCCTACGACCACGAGGCGGCCGCGCGCCGCGCCGAAGACGGCGGCCGCGGCGACTGGGCCGACGCGCTGCGCAGCGGCCGCGTGGGCCGCTGGGAGACCACCGCATGAATCCCTGGCTCGGTTGGGCGCTGGCCGCCCTGTTCGTCGCGCTGGCCTGGCAGGGCTACGGCTGGCAGGGGCTGCTGTTCGCGCTCAGCGCGATCGTGTTCTGGCTGCTGCTGCAGTTCAACCGCAGCGTGCGGGTGATGAAGAACGCCAGCCACGCACCGGTCGGGCATGTGGGCAGCGCGGTGATGCTGAACGCGCGGCTGCGGCCCGGCATGACGCTGCTGCAGGTGATCACCCTGACCAAGAGCCTCGGCCGCAAGCTCGACGCGGCCGGCGAGGCCTGGGCCTGGGAGGACGAGAGCGGCAGCCGGGTCGAGCTTCACTTCGTCGGCGGCAAGCTGACGCGCTTCACGCTCGTGCGGCCGGACCCGCCGGAGCCACCACCCCCCGACGCATAAAATCGCCGGTTCGCTGAAAACCCAGGAGCAACGCCATGTCGATGGCCGACCGCGACGGAAAGATCTGGATGGATGGCCAGCTGGTGGACTGGCGCGACGCCAAGGTCCACGTGCTGACCCACACGCTGCACTACGGCTGCGGCGCCTTCGAGGGCGTGCGCGCCTACAACACGGTGGGCGGCACCGCGATCTTCCGGCTGCGCGAGCACACCGAGCGGCTGTTCAACAGCGCCAAGATCCTGCGCATGAAGATCCCGTACAGCTTCGAGCAGGTGGTGGAAGCCCAGCGCGAGGTGGTGCGCGTCAACAAGCTGGAGAGCTGCTACCTGCGCCCGCTCACCTGGATCGGCGACCAGAAGCTCGGCGTCAGCCCCAAGGGCAACACCATCCACCTGATGATCGCCGCCTGGGCCTGGGGCGCCTACCTCGGCGAGGAGGGCCTCAAGCGCGGCATCCGCGTGAAGACCTCGAGCTACACCCGGCATCACGTCAACATCACGATGACGCAGGCCAAGACGGTGTCGAACTACACCAACTCCATCCTCGCCAACATGGAGGCCACCGACGACGGCTACGACGAGGCGCTGCTGCTCGACGCCTCCGGCTTCGTCTCCGAGGGCGCGGGCGAGAACCTGTTCGTCATCAAGAACGGCGTGGTCTTCACGCCCGACCTCTCGGCCGGCGCGCTCAACGGCATCACGCGCAACACCATCTTCGCGATCTGCGCGGACCTCGGCCTCCCGATCGTCGAGAAGCGCATCACCCGCGACGAGGTCTACATCGCCGACGAGGCCTTCTTCACCGGCACCGCCGCCGAGGTGACGCCGATCCGCGAGCTCGACCGCATCGAGATCGGCCGCGGCTCGCGCGGGCCGGTGACCGAGAAGATCCAGAGCGCCTTCTTCGACATCGTCAACGGGCGCAATCCGAAGTACGCCGAGTGGCTCACCAAGGTCTGAAGCGATGAGCGCCGACAAGCAAGCCGTGGTCGAGGTGACCGCGAAGGACCTGCAGGGCCACGGGGTGGTGTACTGCCCGAACCCGAAGATGACGCTGTGGAGCGGCCACCCGCGTGTGTTCATCGACGTGGCCACCACCGGCGAAGGCAAGTGCCCGTACTGCGGCACGCTGTACCGCCTGAAGGCCGGGGAAACGCTCCACGCGCACTGACTCGGGCGCCATGACCCGCGCGCTGATCATCGCGCCGCAATGGATCGGCGACGCGGTGATGTCCGAGCCGCTGCTGGCGCGGCTCGCGGCGCGCGGCGAGCGGCTCAGCGTGGCCGCGCTGCCCTGGGTGGCGCCGGTCTACCGCGCGATGCCGCCGGTGGCCGAGGTGATCGACCTGCCGTTCGCGCACGGCCGGCTCGACTGGTCCGCGCGCCGCGCGCTCGGCCGCTCGTGGCGCGGCCGCTTCGACGTGGCCTACGTGCTGCCCAACTCCATCAAGGCGGCGCTGCTGCCCTGGTTCGCACGTGTGCCGCGGCGCATCGGCTACCGCGGCGAGGGGCGCTGGCTGCTGCTGACCGAGCAGCACCCCAACCCGCCCGGCCGGCCGCCGATGGTGCCGTTCTACCTGGCCCTGTCCGGCGCGCCGGCGCACGGCGACGAGCGCCCGGCCCTCGCCTTCGCGCCCGAGCGCCTGGCGCAGGCCTGCGCCGCGGCGGGCGTGGCGCCCGGCGGTTTCTTCGTGTTCGCGCCCGGCGCCGAGTACGGCCCGGCCAAGGTCTGGCCGCCGGCGCACTACGCCGAGCTCGCGCGCGCGCTGCACGCCGAGCACGGCCAGCCGGTGCTGCTGCTCGGCTCGGCCAAGGAGGCGGCGCTGTGCGGCGAGATCGCCGCGGCCGCCCCCGGCGCCTGCCGCGTGCTGGCCGGCCAGACCTCGCTGCTGGACGCGATGGTGCTGATCGGCGCGTCGCGCGGCATGGTCAGCAACGACTCCGGGCTGATGCACGTGGCCGCGGCCTTCGGGCTGCCGCAGGTCGCGGTGTTCGGCTCCACCTCGCCCGAGCACACGCCGCCGCTGAACCCGCGCGCCCGCGTGCTGTGGCTGAAGGACGAGCTGGGCCTGCCCTGCATGCCCTGCTTCGAGCGCACCTGCCGATTCGGCCACTACCGCTGCCTCGCGGCGGTGGATGCCGCGCGCGTGCAGGCGGCACTTGCCGTGGCACTGCAGCCGCAGCCGCAGGGGCAGGCATGACCCCCCTCGACGCCGGCATCCCCGACGCGCTGATGCGCGACGCGCTGCTGGGCGCGGGCACCTCGGTGTGGGAGTGGCACATCCTGTCCGACCGGCTGAGCAGCATCGACACCAGCCTGGCGCTGCTCGGCTACCCGCCCGGCCTGATGGCCTCGACGCAGGACACCTGGAACGAGGTCATCCACCCCGACGACCGGGCCGAGAACCACGAGGCCTACCTGCGCCACGCGCGCGGGCAGACGCCGATCTACGAGCACGAGTACCGCGCCCGCGACGTGCACGGCCAGTGGCGCTGGGTGGCCGAACGCGGCCGCATCGTCGAGTGGGACGCGCTCGGGCGGCCGGCGCGCATGGTGGGCACGCTGACCGACATCAGCGCGCGCCGCCAGGCCCAGGGCGCGGCGCTGGAGGCGGCCGAGCGGCTGACCAAGGTCTCGCGCCACGTGCCCGGCGTGGTGTTCCAGTACCGCGCCTTCGCCGACGGCAGCGGCCATTTCCCCTGGGTCAGCGAGAGCTGCATCGACCTGCTCGGCATCACCCCCGAAGTCATGACCGGTGATGCCGCGCAGGCACTGCGCCGCATCGAGCGGGCCGACCGCGAGCGCGTGTTCGCCAGCGTGGCGCGGGCGCAGCGCGCGATGCGCCCCTGGCACTGCGAGTTCCGCCTGCACGTGCGCGGCGGCGCGCCGCGCTGGGTGCGCGCGGCCGCGACGCCGCAGCGCGAGGCCGACGGCAGCGCGCTGTGGCACGGTTATGCCGAGGACATCACCGAACTGCGCGAGCTGGAGCAGGCGCGCCAGGCCGCCGCGGCGGCGCAGGCCGCCAACCGCGCCAAGACCGAGTTCCTCTCGCGCATGAGCCACGAGCTGCGCACGCCGCTGAACGCGGTGCTCGGCTTCGCGCAGCTGCTCGAGCTCGACCAGCGCGAGCCGCTCACCGACATCCAGCGCCGTCGCGTCGGCCTGATCCGCGAGGCCGGCACGCACCTGCTGCAGATGATCGGCGAGCTGCTCGACCTGACGCGCATCGAAGCCGGCCAGCTCAGCGTCACGCCTGCGCTGCTGCCGCTCGTGCCGCTGCTGGCCGAATCGCTCGAGATGGTGCGCCCGCAGGCCGACGCGGCCAGCGTGCACCTGCAGTTCGCCGCGCCGCCGGGCGACCCGCAGGTGCATGCCGACCCCACCCGGCTGCGCCAGGTGCTGCTGAACCTGCTGAACAACGCGGTCAAGTACAACCGGACCGGCGGCGACGTCACGCTGGCGGCGATGTGCGAGGCCGGCCGCGTGCGCATCGAGGTGGCCGACACCGGTGTGGGCATCGCCGCGGCCGACCTGCCGGGCCTGTTCGAGCCCTTCAACCGCGGCGCGCACCGCCACAGCACGATCGAGGGCACCGGCATCGGCCTGGCGGTCACGCGCGCGCTGGTCGACCTGATGGGCGGGCGCATCGACGTGATCAGCACGCCCGGCCAGGGTTCGACCTTCGGCGTCGAGCTGCCGCTGGCCGACGCCGCCCCGCCGGCGTAACGCACGTTTACGACTCGGGGGCGCTGCGTCAGCCTGGCGTCACGCGGCGCCGCCGACACTTCGGGTCTTCCCCCGCCCACGAGGACGGTCACCCATGCCCTTGCGTCCTTTCCTGGCGGCCGCCCTGGCGGCCTTGCTGGCCGCGTGCGGCGGCGGTGGCGACGGGACCGCGCCGACCACGCCGCCGGCGCAGGCGCAGGCGGCCTTCGCCTCCAGCAGCGCAGAGATCGCCAATCCCGAGCGCGGCTTCTACACCTGGGCGGCCGACGACCTGCTGCAGTGGACCCAGGCCGACGCGGACGCGCAGTCCGCACGCGGCTACCGGCTCGTCTTCGCCATCGTGCGGCTGGATGCCTACCGCGATGCCGCGTTGCCGGCCGGCCTGCTCGACCAGCTCGAGGCCCGCTTCGCGATCGCGCGGCGTGCCGGGCTGAAGCTGGTGCTGCGCTTCGTCTACAACTACCCGGCCAGCGAGACCGAGTACCGCCAGGCGCAGGACGCGGCGCTGGAACGTGTGCAGGCGCACCTGGCGCAGCTCAAGCCGCTGCTGGCGGCCCAGGCGGACCTGATTGCCTTCCTGCAGGCCGGCTTCGCCGGTGCCTGGGGCGAATGGCATACCTCGTCCAACATGCTGGTCTCGGCCGCCAACCGCACGCGCCTGCGCGATGCGCTGCTGGCGGCGTTGCCGCCCGGCCAGTTCCTGCAGCTGCGCTACCCGGGCCACCTGATGGCCTGGTCCGCCGCCGTGCCGGCGTGGCAGGACGGCTCGCCGGCCTCGCGCCTCGGCCTGCACAACGACTGTTTCCTGGCCTCCGAGACCGATGTCGGCACCTACAGCGACGATGCCGCCACCCGGCGCGCGCAGCGGGCCTACGTGGCCGGGCTGGCGCAGGTGGCGCCGTTCGGCGGCGAGACCTGCAACCCGGCCGACGAACCCGGTGCGCAGCCGCGTTCGTCCTGCGCGGACATCCTCGCCGAGGGCCGCCAGTTCGCGCTCAGCTACCTCAACGACGACTACTACCGCACCCTGTTCCATGCGCGCTGGCAGTCCGAGGGCTGCCTGGCGGAGCTGCGCCGCCGCATGGGCTACCGCTTCGAATGGGTGGCGCTGCAGCACGACGCCGAGCTGGGCGCCGGCGCGTCGGGTCGGCTCGTGCTGACGGTGCGCAACAGCGGCTGGGCGCGCGCCTGGCACGCGCGCGCGCCGGAGCTGTGGTTGCTTTCGCGCGGCGGCGGCACGCGTCTCGAGCTGCCCTTGCCGGGCATCGACACGCGCGACTGGCGGCCCGACACCGAGCAGCGCCTGGAGGCGAGCTTCGTGCTGCCTCCCGGCACGCCGGCGGGCAGCTACGACGTGCTGCTGGCGCTGCCCGACGCCTCGCCGCGGCTGCGTGCCGATCCGCGCTACAGCGTGCGGCCGGCCAATGCGGAGGACAGCGCGCGCGGCCAGGGCTGGGACGGGTCGCTCGGCGCCTTCCGCACCGGCACCACGCTGAGCGTGCGGCCCTGACGCGCCGCCGGCGACCGCTACAGGTTGCCCACCGCCAGCACCGGCCCCGTCGGCGCGCCGGTGGGCGATCCGCCGGGCGGCTCCAGGCTCACGGCCAGGTGGTCGGTGCCCGCCGGCAGCGACGCACGGCGCACCACGGTCACGCCCTGCGCCGAGATCAGCCCGAGCGAGCGCGGCGGGTTGCGGCCGGCCGCGGCCCACAGCTCCAGCACGCGGTCACCCTGCAGGGCCACCGCCGTGATCGGCCGGGTGACCACCGCGCGCCCGTCGCCGCTGATGCTGGCGACGAAGGACGCCGGCACGACCGCCGCGCCGGCGGCCGGCGCGGTGGCATTGAGCACCACGACGAGCGGAGGCTGCGCCGGCCCCGGGCTCGCGAGCAGCACCGCCAGGCTGAGCGCCGCGAGGCCGGCCAGCGCGCTGAGGCCACGCCAGAACGCCAGCCGCGCCCACCAGGGCGGTGCGGCCGGCCGCGCACCGTCGAGCTGCGCCTGGATGCGCTGCCAGACACGCGCCGGCGGGGTCTCGCCGGGCAGCACGGTGGTCAACGGCATCAGGCGTGTTTCCCAGGCGCGCACCGCGGCGCGCAGGCCGGCATGCGCCGGCAGCAGCGCGACGAAGCGGCGCCGCGCCGGCCCGCGCAGGGTGCCGGCCACGTACTCCGCGGCCAGTCGGTCGGCGAGGCGCGGGCGGCCATAGTCCATCAGGCCTTCTCCCCGGCGTCGCGCCGCACCGCCGTGTCCAGGCAGGCGCGCAGCGAGAGCAGGGCACGCCGCACCCAGGACTTGACGGTGCCCAGCGGCTCGCGCAGCCGGGTCGCCACCTCGGCGTGGCTGAGCCCGTCGAAGAAGGCCAGCGCCAGGCACTGGCGCTGCGCGGCGCTCAGCACCGCCATGCAGCGCGCCAGCTCGCGCGCGTCGCTGGCGCGGCCAAGCAGGTCGAGCGGGCCGGGATCGTCCGCGGCCACCTGGTCGAGCATGTTGCCCTCGTCATGGTCCTCGTCGGCGGAGGTGTGCACCGACTGGAGCTGCGGCTGGGTCTGGGCGCGGCGCAGGCTGTCGATCGCCCGGTGCCGGGCGATGCTGGTCAGCCAGGTCAGCGGCTGGCTCTGCGCCGCGTCGAACCCCTGCGCCGAGCGCCAGACGTTGACATACACCTCCTGGAGGATGTCCTCGGCCTGGGCCCGGTCCCGCTGGATGCGCAGGACGACGGCAAACAGATGCGCGCAGGTGCGCTCGTAGAGCGTGCCGAATGCCGCACGGTCGCCCAGGCCGCAGCGCGCCAGCAGCTGCGCGAGCTCGCGGCTGCGGTCGGACCAGTCGGGGGTGGGGCTGGGGCGGGCCATGGGCAATCGCCGGTCTACGCAGCCGGGCGCCTTCCAGATGCACGCCCTCCGTACAATCCCGCCCTCACCTCCTGCCGCCCCATGCCCAGCGCCCGCGAATTCGTCCTCACCCTGTCCTGCCGCGATACCAAGGGCATCGTGCACGCCGTCTCGGGTCTGCTGTTCCAGGCCGGCTGCAACATCATCGACTCGCAGCAGTACGGCGACGTGCTGTCGAGCGACGCGACCGGGCTGTTCTTCATGCGCGTGCACTTCGAGGCGCCGGAGCACCTGGCCGAGATCCGCACCCTCGACCCGCTGTTCACCCACCTGCGCCAGCAGTTCGGCATGGACCTGC
This sequence comes from Piscinibacter defluvii, assembly GCF_004011805.1. GTDB lineage: Bacteria > Pseudomonadota > Gammaproteobacteria > Burkholderiales > Burkholderiaceae_C > Piscinibacter > Piscinibacter defluvii. The sequence goes on along the minus strand of NZ_RCHJ01000004.1, from coordinate 409,919 downwards.
GCCTGCACGCGCTGGCGCGCCGGCCGCGCCTGATGCTGATGGTCAGCCGGCACGGCCACTGCCTGAACGACCTGCTGTTCCGCTGGAAGAGCGGCCAGCTGGAGGTGGACATCCCGGCCATCGTCTCCAACCACCCCGACTTCGCCGGGCTGGCGGCCAGCTACGGCATCACCTTCCACCACCTGCCGCTCGCGCCCGGCGCCGGTGCCGAGGCCAAGCGTGCGCAGGAGCGCGAGGTCGAGGCGCTGATCGAGCGCGAGCAGGTCGACCTGGTCGTGCTGGCGCGCTACATGCAGATCCTCTCGGGCGAGTTCTGCGAGGCCCTGCGCGGCCGGGCCATCAACATCCACCACAGCTTCCTGCCCAGCTTCAAGGGCGCCAAGCCGTACTTCCAGGCGCACGAGCGCGGCGTCAAGCTGATCGGCGCGACCGCCCACTACGTCACCGCCGAGCTCGACGAGGGCCCGATCATCGAGCAGGACGTCGAGCGCGTCGACCACACGCTCAGCCCGGAGGACTTCACCGCCGTCGGGCGCGACGTGGAATGCGTGGTGCTCGCGCGCGCGGTGCGCTGGCATGTCGAGCACCGGGTGCTGCTGAACGGGCGCAAGACGGTGGTGTTCCGGTAGCCATGTCGCGCGCCAAGCCCCCGCCCGCGCCGCCGAACTCGCCCGACGAGGTCGAGGCGCAGTTCTACGAGGCGCTGCAGCGCGCCGACCTGGACACGCTGATGGCGGTCTGGTCGGACGACGACGACATCGTCTGCGTGCACCCGGGCGGCCCGCGGGTGGTCGGCGCCAGCGCGATCCGCGCCGGCTTCGAGGCGATCTTCGCCAACGGCGGCGTGCCGGTCGTGCCCGAGCAGGTGCGCCGCCTGCAGACGCTGACCTGCGCCGTGCACAGCGTGCTCGAGCGCATCGAGGTGGGCGGCGAGCCGGGCGCGCAGACCGCCTGGGTGGTGGCCACCAACGTCTACGTGAAGACCACGCAGGGCTGGCGCCTCGCGGCGCACCACGCGAGCCCCGGCACGGCGCGCGAACCGGCCGACCCTGTCGAGGCATCGACGACCCTTCACTGAGTTGGAGCGCTACCGGTCCCCCCGCTGGCTGCCCGGCGGGCATCTCCAGACGATCTGGGCGGCGCTCTATGCGCGCCGCCACCACGGCCCGCGGCCGCGGTTCCGGCGCGAGCGGGCCGACACCCCCGATGGCGACTTCGTCGACTTCGACTGGCTCGAGTCCCCGGCGCCCGCCACGGCCCCGCTGCTCGTGCTGTTCCACGGGCTGGAGGGATCCTCGGCCAGCCAGTACGCGCTCGCCTTCGCCGACCGCGCCCGCGCCCTAGGCTGGCGCTGCGTGGTGCCGCACTTCCGCGGCTGCTCGGGCGAGCTGAACCGGGCGCCGCGTGCCTACCACTCGGGCGACTTCGAGGAGATCGGCTGGATGCTCGGCCGGGTGCGCAGCGCGCATGCCGGGCCGATCGTCGCGGTCGGCGTCTCGCTGGGCGGCAACGCCCTGCTGCGCTGGGCCGAGGAGGCCGGCGACACCGCGGCCCAGACGGTGCGCGCGGTCGCGGCGGTGTGTTCGCCGATCGATCTGGCCGCCGGCGGCCACGCCATCGGGCGCGGTTTCAGCCGGCAGGTCTATACCCGCATGTTCCTGCGCTCGATGAAGCCCAAGGCGCTGGCCAAGCTGGCCCAGCACCCGGGCCTGTTCAGCCGCGAGAAGCTGCTCGCGGCGCGCGACCTGTACGACTTCGACAACGTGTTCACTGCGCCGCTGCACGGCTTCCGCGACACCGACGACTACTGGGCGCGTGCCTCGGCCAAGCCGTACCTGGCGCGCATCCGCATCCCGGCGCTGGTGCTCAATGCCTTGAACGACCCCTTCGTGCCCGCGACCAGCCTGCCGCAGCCGCACGAGGTGGGCGCGCGGGTCACGCTGTGGCAGCCCGCGCACGGCGGGCATGTCGGCTTTCCCGGCGGGCGCTGGCCCGGCCACGTGATGACCCTGCCCGAGCAGGTGACGCGCTGGCTCGCGCAGGCGCTTTGACGCAGCATGTCCGCATGGACGAGATCGTCAAGGCCGCGCTGAAGAAGTGGCCCAACGTGCCGGCCTGCCGCGGCTGGCTGGCGCTCGACGCGCGCGGCGACTGGTACATGCGCGACGAACGGGTGCAGCGCGCCGGCCCGTTCCCGCAGGTCAAGGGCAGCCGCATCCTGCACGACAAGCTGCGCGAGTTCATCCAGCGCAACTACCTCGCGGACGAGCACGGCGCCTGGTTCTTCCAGAACGGCCCGCAGCGGGTCTACGTCGAGCTCGAGGCGGCTCCCTGGGTCTGGCGCCTGATCGCCGGCGAGGGTGCGCCGGCGGTCGTCTCGCACACCGGCGCGCCGGCGCGGGTGGCCGAGGCGCTGGTGGACGAGCGCGGCCGCCTGTTCCTCGCCACCGACCTGGGCCTCGGCCTCGTGCATACGCTGGACATGGACAGCGCGGCCGATGCCGTCGAGCGCGGCCTGTGGGCGCCGCGCGAGGTGGTGTTCGCCGAGCTGCCGGCGCGCCACGGCTACCGGCTCAGCCCGGCGGGCGACGCCGCTCAGCTGCCGTAGAACACGTAGTCGGCCTCGTAGGCCACGGTGCGGCGCTGGCCCTTGCTGGCGGCGTCGCAGGTCGCGGCCGGCGCCACGCCGCCCTTGGTGTTCAGGCGCTGGATGTAGGCCACGCCCTGCATCGCGCCGGCGCCCATGGCCGGCTCGGCCTTCACCAGCTGCAGCGGGATGTTGCCGGCGCCCCCCGGGGCCACGGCCACCTGCTTGCCGGTGACCTTGGAGCCGTCCGCGGCTTCCCAGGTCGGGCCGGCGTAGTACGTGCCGACGTTGCGTCGGCCGTCCGCGAAGAGCGTGGCCATCGGCGCGACGAACACCCACTCGTGCGCGCCGGCCATGTCCTTCTTCTCGCGGCATTCGTAGGTGATCTCGCCGACGCCGGTGGTGGCCATGGTCTGCTTCAGGCCGACCGGCACGCGCACGGCCTCGGGCAACGCGGCGTTGTCCACCGGACGGGTCATCGGTGGCGAGGCACAGGCCGTCAGCAGGGCCAGGGCGCAGAGGGGGAGCAGGGTCTTCATCGGGCACTCCGTGGGCGGGTTGATGGGCGGGAACCTCCGGTCCCCGGCCCCCCCGATACGCCCGCGTGCCCGGGACGGATGCAACGGGCACAAAAAAGCCGGCCCGCAGGCCGGCTTCGGCGCGCCCGTCGCGCGGGCTCAGTTGGCGGCGGAGGCCGCGGCTTCCGGCGCCTTGGGCTCCTCGAGCTTGCCGCCCGCCTTGTTGGCCAGGAAGACGACCGCGCGGCCGATCTCGAAATCGCTGTACTCGCCGCCGCCCTGGGCGGCCATCGCGCCCTTGCCCTTCAGCGCCGAGGTCAGCAGCGCCTCGTAGCCGGTCTTGATGCGCGGCCCCCAGGCGGCCTCGTCGCCGAGCTTGGGCGCGCCGGCGGCACCGCTGCCGTGGCAGGCCGAACACACCGCGGTGTAGACCTGCTCGCCGGTGCGCAGCACGGCCGGGGCGGAGGCGTCCTTCAGCACGATGGTGCCGATCGGCTGGATGCGCTGGGCCACTGCTTCCGGCTCCAGGCTGCGGGTGCCGGCGGCCGGCTTGGAATCGGCGCCGACGTACTTCACCAGCAGCACGATCGCGAAGATCGGCACCAGGAACGACAGGACGACCGTGACGATCAGCTGCTTCGGGGTCTTGATGGGGCCCTCGTGCGGGCCGTCGTCGTCGTGGTCGTGCGCGTCGCTCATGAAATCCTCGGTGGGGGAACGCTCTCGGCGAGCAAAAACCCTCGAATTATAGGGGGCCGGCTGCGCGCGCCCTCGATCCGCTCGGCCAGGTAGAGCGCGTCCCGCGCCACCCCGGAGAAACGCCCCGAGCCCCAGGTGTGCAGCCAGGGCAGGCCGAGGAAGTACAGGCCCGGCTGGCTGCTGACGCCGCGCCGGTGCGCCGGCTGGCCGCGGCCGTTGAACACCGGCACGTCGACCCAGCTGAAGTCCGGCGCGAAGCCGATGCACCAGACCACGCTCGTGATGCCCGAGGCCTGCAGCTCGAGCGTGGTGCGTTCGCCCTCCGGCTGCCACACCGGCTGGTAGACCGAGGGCGGTGGCGCCACGAGGCCGCGCTGGGCGATGAAGGCGTCGATCGAGGCGTTGATGCCGTTGTAGGTGCGGTCGGCGCTGTCCAGGTGCTCGCGCAGGTCGGGTGCGAACTGCAGGGTGCTGCCGTCCAGCCCGAGCAGCGAGCCGTAGAGCTGCATGCCCTCGAGCGCGAAGCGGCGCAGATCGATGTCGCGCCCGCCGTCGCGGCCGGTCACGTAGTGGTTGGTGTTGTCGCGCACGCCCTCGCGCAGCGGGTGCTCGTGCACCGGCATGTCGTAGTAGCCCATGTCGGCCAGCCAGTCGACCACGTCGCGGCCGCGGTAGAAACGCGCGCAGCGTGGTGCGTTGCCGGTGGCCAGCACCACGCGCCGGCCGGCCAGGTGCAAGTCTTCCGCGATCTGGGCGCCGGACTGCCCGCAGCCCACCACCAGCACCGCGCCCTCGGGCAGCTGCGCGGGGCTGCGGTACTGCTCCGAATGCATCTGCACGAGGCCCGCCGGCAGCCGCTCGGCCCAGCGCGGCACGATGGGGGTGTGGTAGCCGCCCGAGGCGACGACCACCTGGCCGGCGCGCAGCGTGCCGGCCGAGGTCTGCAGCTCGAAGCCGTCGTCCACCGGCCGCACCCGCGTGACGCTGACGCCGCTGCGCACCGGCGCGGCCACGTGGCGCTCGAAGCCGGCCAGCCAGTCGAGGATCTGCTCCTTCTTCATGAAGCCGTGCGGGTCGTCGCCGGTGTACTCCCAGCCCGGCAGGCGGCATTGCCAGTTGGGCGTGACGAGGCAGAAGCTGTCCCAGCGCCGCTCGCGCCAGACGTGCAGCGGGCGGTGCTTCTCCAGCACCAGGTGGCCGATGCCGCGCTGCTGCAGGTAGTACGACAGCGACAGCCCGGCCTGGCCGGCGCCGACGATGACGACCTCGTGCTCTTCGGTGGTCCAATCCATGGGCGATTCCCTCAGTCGAAGGCGACGATGCGCACGGCCGCGTCGTCCCCGGGTGGAAAGTCCGAGGCCCGTGCCTCGATGCGCGCCAGCTGGTCGAGCGCCGACGAGCAGGCGAAGCCGTACTTCGCGCGCACCCGCTCCGAGGCGATCTGCAGCGCCTCGCGGCTGCGCCGCACGAACTCCGGCAGCGGGTAGGCCGACCCGGGCTCGAAGTAGTCGTGGATCACGAGCGAGGGCGAATAGCAGCGCTCCTCGCTGCCGTCCGGCCAGCGGACGCGGAAGTGCATCTCGGGCATGTGGTCCTCTCAGTTCAGCAGGGCGCGGTACAGCTCGACGTGGCGCGCCGCACTCGCCGGCCAGCTGTAGCGCCGGCACACCGGCGGCACCTCGGCGGCCAGCGCACGCCGGCGCGAAGGCTCGACGGCGCGACGCATCGCCAGCGCGATCGAGGCCGGATCCTGCGGGTCGGCGTAGAGCGCGTGGCCGTCGATCACGGTGTCTTCGAGGTACTCGGTGAAGGGCGGGATGCCGGAGACGACCACCGGCGTGCCGCAGGCCAGCGCCTCCAGCACGACCAGGCCGAAGCCCTCGCGCAGCGACGGCATCACCAGCGCATCGGCCAGGCGCAGCAGCGGCGGCATGTCCTCGTCGAGCAGCGGGCCGGTGAGCACGAGGTCGGTGCCGGTCTTCAGGCCGACCTCCTCGGCCAGCGCGTGGAAGGCGCGCCAGGTGTCGCTGTGGTCCAGCAGGCTGGCGCCGCCGGCCACCACCAGCTGGGCCTGCGGCAGCTCCTCGCGCAGCCGGATGTAGGCCTCGAGCAGGCGCACGCTGTTCTTGCGCGCCTCGATGCCGCCCACCGAGAGGAACAGCGGTGCGCCGCGGCGCAGGCCGAAGTGGCCGGCCAGGGCCGTGTCGCGCGCGCTCGGCATGCGGCCGAAGTGCGCGCAATCGACGCCGTTGGCCACCAGCGCCGCGTCCAGCCCGAACTCGCGCTTGATTGTCATGCACCAGCCGGGGCTGACGCAGAGCACGCGCGCCGCCTGCTGCACCGAGCGGCGCTGCCAGGCCGCCAGGCGCGAATCCTCGAACGGGTCGAGGTGGTGCACCGTGCGCACGAAGCCGGCGATGCGGCCGGCCTCGGCCAGATCGGCCAGCGCATTGCCGCCGATGCCGTCGTGCGCATGCAGGATGTCGAAGGTTTCGTGCTGCAGGCGCCGTGCCAGGTGCTCGCGCAGCGCGACGATGTGCTCGCCGACGCGGTCGGCCAGGCGCTTGGGCGCGGGCGGCACGGGCACGAGATCGACCTCGTGCGGCGCCTCACGGAACAGCCGCTCGCCGGGCGCGGCCGGGGCGAACACCGTGACGCGGTGGCCGAGGAAGTGCAGCGCCCGCGCCAGCTCGAGCGTGTGCACGACCCCGCCACGCGGGTTCACCGAATGGGTGAACAGCCCGATGCGCAATGCGTCAGCCATGCGCGGCCTCGGGCGCGATCACGAAGGAGCGTTCGGCCAGGTTCCACAGTTCGACGCGCTCGGCGCCGCGGCGCAAGGTGAGGCGGCGGCTCGCATCCACCTCGCCCACCGCGGCGGCGGCGATGCCGCGCTCGGCAAAGCGCTGCAGGACCGGCTCGACCGTCGACTCACGCAGCGAGAGCACGAAGCCGAAGCTCGGGAAGGTCTGCAGCCAGCGCGCGAGCGGCACGCCCTCGGGGCGCGGGATGGCATCGACCTCGATGCTCGCGCCGACCTGGGAACCGTCCGCCAGCATCAGCGTGGTGCCGATGGCGCCGGCCATCGAGATGTCCTTGGCCGCGTCGGCCAGCCCGCTCTCGGCCAGTTCGGCGAGCAGCTCGAAATCGGCCCGCGCACGCCCGGCCGGTGCGCGTGTCGCGGCGTTCCAGAACGGCTGCTCGCTGTCGTAGGCGCCGCGCAGGTCGATGGCCATCACCAGCGTGTCGCCCGGCCGTGCGGCGAAGCTGGTGAGGAGGCGTGTCGCGCGCCCGAGCACCGCCACCGCGAGCCCGGCGCGCGCCGCGCGGCAGTTGCTGTGGCCACCGACGATGGGCACGCCATAGGCGCGCGCGGCCGCGGCCAGGCCGTCGAGCACCTGCAGGCCGGGCTCGGCACCCGGGCTCCAGAGCGCGTCGACCACCGCGAGCGGCCGGCCGCCCATGGCGGCGATGTCGGCGAGGTTGACCATCACGCCGCACCAGCCGGCGAACCAGGGCTGCGCCGCGACGAAGTCGTCGACGAATCCTTCGATGGCGAACAGCAGGTGGCCGTCGCCCTCCGGAATGGCCGCGCAGTCGTCGCCGTTGGCAATCGCGCCCGGTGCGCCGAGCCGCGCCACCACGTCGGCGATGTCGGCCTTGTGCGCGAAGCCCCGGCTCTCGCGCAGCGCGGCGGCCAGCTGCTCCAGTGCGGTCATGCGATGCGCCGCGGCCCCGTCACGAAGCCCGTCATCGGGTCGTGGCAGGGCGGGTAATGCGCCAGGTCGGCCTGCATCAGGTGGTGCGGCCGGCCGTGCAGGGTCTCGGCGCGCAGCGCGGTCCAGTGCAGCTTCTCGAACAGCGGCACGTTCTGGCTCTGCACATGCGCGAGGAAGATCCGGCAGCCGCGCGCATGCGCGCTGCAGACCGCGAGGCGGATCAGGGTCGCGCCGAGGTGGCCGTGTTTGCGGTAGGCGGGGTGCACGGCGAGGCGCGAGCCCCACCACAGCCCGTCGCCATCGTCGGCCGCGTGGATGCGCACCGTGCCCACCACCTCGTCGGGCATGCCGCCGAGCGCGGACACGGCCACGAGGGTCTGCGCCTGCGCGTCGATGGCGTCCAGGTCGTCACCCTCGAACACCTGCTGCTCCTCGCAGAACACGCGCCGACGCAGCGCGCGCGCCTGGTGGATCTCCCAGCCGCCATCGGCCCACTTGACGCGGAACTCGCAGGGCACGAAGGCGGAGTCGAGCTCGCAGATCGCATCGGTGCGCAGCATGGCCGGCTCCTTCAGGACTCGTAGACCGACAGGGACGAACACGCGCCGCACTTGCCGCAGCCCGCCTTGATGTCGCCCGAGCGCAGGCCCGCGGCGGCGACCATCTCGCCCAGCGGCTGCAGCAGGTCCTTCATGAACCCGGGGCTGGGCGCGGGGTGGTCTTCCAGCGGCGTGCCGGTGATCGGCACGAAGGGCACGACGAAGGGGTAGACCCCGAGCGCGAGCAGCTTCTCGCTGATCGAGAGGATGGCCTCGCGCGTGTCGCCCAGCCCGGCCAGGATGTAGGTGCTGACCTGCCCGCGGCCGAACACCTTCACCGCGGCGGCGAAGGCCTCCAGGTAACGCTGCACCGGCACCGCGGCCTTGCCCGGCATGATCTGCTCGCGCAAGGACGGGGTCACCACCTCGAGGTGCATGCCGAGGGTGTCGATGCCCGCGTCGTGCAGGCGGCGGAACCAGGCGTCGTCGTCCGGCGGCTCGCACTGGCCCTGGATCGGCAGCTCGGCATGCGGCCGCACCGCGGCCTTGATCGCAAACGCGCTTTCGGCCAGCACCTGCGCGCCCCGGTCGCTGCCGGGCGGGGTGCCGGTGGTCAGCACCATGTGCTTCACGCCGTCGAGCAGCACGGCCGCGCGCGCCACCTCGGCGAGCTGCTCCGGCGTCTTGTGCGCGATGGTGCGGCCGGCCGCGAGGCTCTGGCCGATCGCGCAGAACTTGCACGCCTTGCGCCGGCTCTCGTAGCGGATGCAGGTCTGCAGCACCGTGGTGGCGAGCACGTCGGCGCCGTGCAGCGTGGCGATGTGCGAGTAGGGCACCCCCTCCAGCGTCTGCAGGCCGTAGAAACGCGGCGCGCGCGGGAACTCGATCTGCGCGATGGGGATCGTGTCGCGCAGCACGCGGCTGCGGCCCGCCGCATCCGGCGCCTCGACCACGAAGGGCGAGTTGAACGCGCTGCCGGTGTGCACCGGCACCATGATCGTGTGGCCGTCGATCGTCACGGCCTTGTGGTCCGACGGGCCCGCGCCGCCGCGCCGGCTGGCGACGCCGGCGCCGGCGGCCAGGCGCTGGTCAGCCAGCCGCAAGCCGTAGGACTGCAGCTCCGTCATCAGCTGTCGGTTCGAGGCGTTCGGCGTGTCCATGGGTGTCGCTCCAGCGGGTGACCGGCAGGGCCGGCCGGTCGTCGATGTGCAGGCTCAGCAGCTCCGGGCGGGCGTAGTGGCCGACCGAATCCATCATCCGTTTGCGCTTGGCCACGAGCGCCAGGTCGAGGTCGGCGATCACCAGGCCCTCGCCCTCGCGCAGCGGCGGGGCGAGCAGCACGCCCTCGGGTGAGACGATGGCGGTGCAGCAGCCACCGCGCAGCGCCTTCTGCAGGCCGGCATCGGGCGTGATGCGGGTGATCTGCGCATCGGTCAGCCAGCCGGTCGCATTGACCACGAAGCAGCCGGCCTCCAGCGCGTGGTGGCGGATCGTCACCTCCATCTGGTCGGCGAAGATCTGCCCCACCATCGAGCCGGGGAACTGCGCCGCGTGGATCTCCTCGTGCTGCGCCATCAGCGCGTAGCGCGCCAGCGGGTTGTAGTGCTCCCAGCAGGCCAGCGCGCCGAGCCGGCCGACGGCGGAATCGACCACCTTCAGCCCGCTCGCATCCCCCTGCCCCCACACCATGCGCTCGTGGTAGGTGGGCGTGATCTTGCGGCGCTTGAGCAGCAGGCTGCCGTCGGCGTCGAACACCAGCTGGGTGTTGTAGAGGCTGCCGTGGTCGCGCTCGTTGACGCCGAGCACCACCACCACGCCGTGGCGGCGCGCGGCGGCGGCGACGGCCTCCGTCACCGGCCCCGGCACCACCACCGCTTCCTTCACCAGCCGCAGGTGCTCGGCACCCTGCTGCACCGGCGGCAGCACGAAGGAGAAGTACGGGTACCAGGGCACGAAGGTCTCGGGAAAGACCACCAGCTGCGCACCCTGCGCCGCCGCGTCGGCCAGCGCCGCGAGCACCTTGGCGAGGGTGCCCTCGGCGCTGTCCAGGTCGGGGCTGATCTGGACGGCGGCGGCCCGTACGACCCTGCTCATGTCACAAGGTCCAGGTGTTGATGATGAACGCGCCTTCCCGGCGGTGCAGCAGGATGCAGTCCAGCACGTCCAGCGGGTTGATCGGCCGCACGCCCTCGATCAGCGAGGGCTCGCCGTGGCCATAGAGCGCCTGCAGCGCGAAGCGGCAGGCGTAGACCTTGCCGCCTTCGGCGATGAACTTCTCGATCTGCTTGTTGAAGTTCAGGTGGCCGGGGAAGGCCTCGTCGCCGAGCGTCGGGAAGCCGCGCTTCACGCCCAGGGTGACGCCCGGGCCGTACAGCAGGATGGAGGTGTCGAAGCCCTTGCGCTGCAGCCGGGTCGCCTGCAGCAGGTTGACGAAACCGATCGAGCCCTCGAACGCGACGGTGTGGAAGGTGACCAGCGCCTTCTCGCCGGGCTTCGAGGCCTTCACGTCCTCGAAGACCTTCTCCTCGTAGTCGACGAGGAACTCGCCCTTCTGGTTGGCGGGCTTGGTGACTTTCGGCATGGACGACTCCGTGGGTGGAATGGGGTGGACGGATTGCGCGCCCGCCGTTCATTGCATCGGCCGTGCCACCGCGTGGCGCCCCGGCTGCGATCAAGAGCCGATCAAGCCGGCGTTTCCTCGCGGTTTGCGCTGCATCAGGGACAACCCGGGCCGGTTCGGGCAAGCGCGGCACGCACCGCAGGGAGGCGTGCCCATGCGATCAATGCCTCCGATCAACGGCGCGCCCCGCACCGGCAGAGGGCGGCATGCCGTCATCCAGCGGGCACGATGCATGCAGCCGGTCGGGGCGACCCACGCCGGAACGCGATCAATGCCTGCGATCAAGACCACCCATTGGCGCCGCCGACTCGCGGCGAGCGACCAGCCGGCGTATCTGTCGATCGCCGACCTGATCGACGAGGACCTGAAGAGCGGCCGCCTGGCACCGCGCGACCGCCTGCCGACGCTGCGCGAGCTGGCCAGCGAACTGCAGCTGAACTACACCACCGTGGCGCGCGCCTACGCCGAGGCACGCCGGCGCGGGCTGATCGACTCGCGCCCCGGCATGGGCACGCATGTGCGCGGGCTGCGGCCGGCGCTGCCGCTGCGCGGCGGCAGCGGCGCCGAGATGACGATGAACCTGCCGCCCGAGCCGGACGATCCGGCGCTGCTGGCGCGCCTGCACGAGTCCGCCGCCGCGCTGCTGGCGCGTGCCGACCTGTACGCCTTGCTGCGCTACCAGGATTTCGGCGGCAGCGCGGAAGACCGCGACACCGGCGCCGAGTGGCTGCGCGCGCGCCTGCCCGGCACACAGGCGGCGCAGGTGCTGGTGTGCCCCGGCATCCACAGCGCGCTGACGGCACTCGTCTCGCAGCTCGCCCGGCCCGGCGAGGCGATCTGCGCCGAGGCGCTCACCTACCCGGGGCTGAAGGCCATCGCCACGCAGCTCGGCGTCACCCTGCACCCGCTGCCGCTGGACGACGAGGGCCCGAGCGCGGCCGCCTTCGAGCAGGCCTGCCGCAGCGTGGCGCCCAAGGCCCTGTACCTCAACCCGACCCTGCAGAACCCGACCACGCTCACCGTCAGCCGGGCGCGCCGCGAGGCGCTGGCTGACGTGGCGCTGCGCTACAGCATCCCCATCATCGAGGACGACGCCTACGCGATGCTGCCCCGCGAGGTGCCGCTGCCGCTGGCGCAGCTGGCACCGGAGCTGACCTATTACCTGAGTGGCTTCTCCAAGTGCCTGGGCGCCGGCCTGCGCAGCGCCTACGTGCGCGCGCCCAACGAGCGCCTGGCGCAGCGCCTGGCCGGGGCGCTACGCGCCACCACGGTGATGGCCTCGCCGATCACCAACGCGCTGGCCACCCGCTGGGTGCGCGACGGCAGCGCGCAGGCCATGCTGGAGACCATCCGCGCCGAGTGCGAGGCGCGCCAGGCGCTGGCCGCGCGGCATCTCGCCGGCCACGCGGTGTGGGCGCAGCCCGAGGGCTTCCACCTCTGGCTGCCGCTCGCCTCGAGCTGGAGCGTGGTGGAGTTCGCCTCCTACCTGCGCACCCAGGGCGTGGCGGTGGTCGCCAGCGCCGCCTTCGCGACAGACGCCGACCCGCCCGACGCGGTGCGCATCTGCCTCGGCGGCCCGCTCTCGCGCGCCGACTGCGAACACGCGCTGCGCCTGATCGCCGACACGCTGGACCACCCCCAGCACCCGCACGCCACGGTGATGTGAGGGGCGCAGGTAGAATCCGGCTCCCCACGAGCGACCGTGGTGAAGTGGATATCATGCAGCCCTCCGAAGGCTACGTCGCAGGTTCGATTCCTGCCGGTCGCGCCAATGCCTTCCGCCGCGGCGCCCGCCGCGGTTGACCCCCTGTCCCGATGCACTCCGCCGCCGCGCGCCGCCTGGCCGTCGGCATCGACGTCGGCACCTCCGGCGTGCGTGCGCTGGCGCTCGGGCCGGACGGCCGCGAGCAGGCGCGCGCCGCCGTGCCCCTGGCGCCGGCACGCCGCGTGGGCGCGAGCGTCACGCAGGCCCCGCAGGCCTGGGCCGAGGCCGTCGACGCCTGCATCGCGGCGCTGAACACGCAGCTCGATCCGGCGCAGGTCGGCGCGGTCGCGTTCGACGGCACCTCGGGCACCCTGCTGGTGTGCGACGACGACGGCATCCCGCAGGCCGATGCACGGCTCTACCACGATGCCGGCTGCGTGGCCGAAGGCGAACGCGTGAACGCCGCCGCGCCGCCGGGCCACGTGGCGCGCGGTGCGGCCAGCGGCCTGGCGCGCCTGTTGCACCTGGGCGCGCAGGCGCCCGGCGCGACCCATGCGCTGCACCAGGCCGACTGGCTGGCCGGCCGGCTGCTCGGCCGCTGGGACCTGAGCGACGAGAACAACGCGCTGAAGACCGGCTACGACCCGCAGGCGCGCGCCTGGCCGGCCTGGGTGCGCCGGCTGCTCGCCGAGGCCGGCTTGCCCGACGCGCTGCTGCCCGCCGTGCACCCGCCCGGCACGCCGCTGGGCAGCTTGTGCGAGGCGGCGGCCACGCGCACCGGCTGGCCGCGCGACTGCCTCGTCGCGGCCGGCACGACCGACGGCGTGGCCGCGTTCCTCGCCACCGGCGCCTGCACGCCGGGCGAGGGCGTCACCTCGCTGGGCAGCACGCTGGTGGTCAAGCAGCTCGCCCGCGCGCCCCTGTCGGCGCCGGCCTGGGGCGTGTACAGCCACCGCCTCGGCGAGCTGTGGCTGCCCGGCGGCGCCAGCAACGCCGGCGGCGCGGTGCTGCTGCAGCACTTCAGCCCCGAGCGCCTGGCGGCGCTCGAGCCGCTGCTGCGGCCCGACGAGCCGACCGGGCTCGACTACTACCCGCTGCCTGCGCCGGGCGAACGCTTCCCGATCGCCGACCCCTCGTTCGCTGGCCGGATCGAACCGCGCCCGGGCGACGACCTGCGGTTCCTGCAGGGCCTGCTCGAAGGCCTGGCGGCGGTCGAGGCGCTCGCCTATGCGCGCCTGCGCGAACTCGGCGCGCCGGCGCTCACCAGGCTCTACAGCGTCGGCGGCGGCGCGCGCAACCGCGCCTTCGCACGCATCCGCGCGCGCGCGCTGGGCGTGCCGCTGGCCGACCCGGCGCACGAGGAGGCCGCGGCCGGCGCGGCTCGCCTGGCGCGCCAGGCCCTGCAGTCGACCCGCGGCCGGGGCTGAGCGCCGCGGCGCCGGCCCGGCGCGGCCAGTCACTGGATGAAGATCCAGTATCGTGTGGGCAGCGGCATGCCATGGCCCACGACACCGACCCCTTCGCCACGCTGAACCCGGAGCAGCGCGCCGCCGTTGCGCACGGCGACGCGCCGCTGCTGGTCATCGCCGGCGCCGGCACCGGCAAGACCAGCACGCTCGCCGCGCGGGTGGCGCGCCTGGTGCTCGACGGGGCCGATCCGAACCGGCTGCTCCTGCTGAGCTTCTCGCGCCGCGCCGCGCAGGAGCTGGCGCGCCGCGCCGGCCGCATGCTGCACCGCGCGCTCGGCTGGGGGCTGACCCAGGCCGCGCCCGAGCTGCCCTGGGCCGGCACCTTCCACGCCGTCGGCGCGCGGCTGCTGCGCGAGCACGCCGGCGCGATCGGCCTGGCGCCGCAGTTCACCGTGCTCGACCGCGGCGATGCCGAGGACCTGATGGGCTGGGTGCGCCAGGAAGGCGGCTTCGCGGCCGGCACGAAGCGCTTCCCGCTCAAGGACACCTGCCTCGCGATCGCCTCGCGCGTGGTCAACAGCCAGGCGCCGCTGGCGCAGGTGGTGGACCAGCATTTCCCCTGGTGCCGCGGGCTCGAGCAACCGCTGGGCCGCCTGCTGGGCGCGTACCTCGACGCCAAGCAGCGCCAGCAACTGCTCGACTACGACGACCTGCTGCTGTACTGGCTGCACATGCTCGGCGAGCCCTCGATCGCGGCCGCGCTGGGCGCGCGCTTCACGCACGTGCTGGTGGACGAGTACCAGGACACCAACCGGCTGCAGGCCGCGATCCTGGCGCGCCTGAAGCCCGACGGCCGCGGCCTCACCGTGGTGGGCGACGACGCGCAGGCGATCTACGGCTTCCGTGCCGCCGAGGTGCGCAACATCCTCGACTTTCCGGCGCAATTCACGCCGCCGGCCGCGGTGATCGCGCTGACGCGCAACTACCGCTCCACCGAACCCGTGCTCGCCGCGGCCAACGCGGTGATCGCGCTGGCCGCCGAGCGGCACCAGAAGACGCTGTGGAGCGACCGGCCGGGCGCGCGGCCCGAGCTGGTCAGCGTCGAGGACGAGGCGGCGCAGGCGCTCTGGGTCGCGCAGCGCGTGCTGCAGCGGCGCGAGGAGGGGCTGGCGCTCAAGCGCCAGGCCGTGCTGTTCCGCACCGGCCACCACAGCGCCGCGCTCGAGCTCGAGCTGACGCGCCGCGGCATCCCGTTCGTCAAGTTCGGCGGGCTGCGTTTCCTCGAGGCCGCGCACGTGAAAGACCTGCTCTCGGTGCTGCGCTGGGTGCAGAACCCGCGCCACCGGCTGGCCGGCTTCCGGGTCGTGCAGCTGGTGCCCGGCCTCGGCCCGGCCGCGGCGCGCCGGCTGCTGGAGGCGATGGGGCCGGCGGACGACCCCGCCGCCGTGCGGCGCGCCTTCCGCGCACCGGCTGCGGCGCGGTCCGACTGGCAGGCCTGGTGCGACGCGGCCGAGGCGATCGAGGCCGCGCCCTGGCCCGAGGCCGCGGCGCTGGCGCTGCGCTGGTACCGCCCGCAGCTCGAGCGCCTGCACGAGGACGCGGCATCGCGCCTGGCCGACTGCGAGCAGCTGGTGCGGCTGGCGGCCGGCTTCGGCAGCCGCGAGCGTTTCCTCGCCGAGCTGACGCTCGACCCGCCCGAGGCGGTCAGCGACGAGGCCGGCGCGCCGCTGCACGACGAGGACTACCTGATCCTGTCGACCATGCATTCGGCCAAGGGCCAGGAATGGGCGGCGGTGATCGTGCTGAACGCGGTCGACGGCTGCATCCCGTCGGACTTGGCCACCGGCCGGGCCGCCGAGATCGAGGAGGAGCGCCGCCTGCTGCACGTGGCCATGACGCGTGCGCAGCACCACCTGGCGCTGATGGTGCCGCTGCGCTTCCACGTCACGCAGCAGCGCGCCGGGGGCGACCGGCACCTGTATGCCGCGCTGACGCGCTTCGTGCCCGAGGCGCTAGCGCCGCTATTCGAGACGGTCGCCGCGCACCAGCAGCGGCACGACGGCGGGTTCGAAGTCGACCAGCGGCCGCGTCTGGACATACTCCAGGCGGTACGCGCCGGGTTCCAGCCACGCGGCGACTAGCGCCAGCGCCCAGCACAGCCAGGCCGACCACAGCGTGTGGCTCGCGAAATGCGCGCCGCGCACCAGCTGGGCCGCGCCGAACAGCGCGCCGAAGGCCAGCAGCAGCGCGAGCAGCACCCGGGCCGCCCGCGGCCGGTGGCGGCGCCAGAGGAAGTACAGCCCGACGAAGGCGAAGGCCGCGACCGCGTGGCCGGAGGGGAAGCAGTGGCCGGCGCCGCCGTCGCTGACGCCGAGCAGCCAGTGCGGCACGTAGGGCACCTTGCCGCCGAAGGGCGCCAGGTCCCAGGGGCAGCTGGTGTGGCTCAGGTGCTTGAGCGCCGGCACCAGCGTCATCGCGGCCACCGACACGACCAGCCAGTAGACCCGCTCGCGCTGCGTCGGGCCGCGCACGATCGGCCGCCAGGCGTCCCAGGCCAGCAGCGCGAGGAACGCCCCGGCGAGCAGCCGCCCGCCGTCGTGCAGCAGCTGCTCGCTCCACCACACGTGGCGCCAGGCGAAGCCGGTGGTGCCGCCGAAGTGCTGCGAGAGCGCCAGGTCCCAGCCCAGCGCCTCCCAGGCGGCCAGCGCGGCCAGCGCGAACAGCGTGGCCCAGCCGGCGCGGTGCAGCGTCGATCCGGCCCGGCTCACGGTGCGGAGGGGGTGCGGCAGGTGCCGGTGAGGTCGAGCTCCGGCTGGTACAGCGCGGTGCGCACGTCCAGCAGGCCGAGCACGGTGTGGAACAGGTGGTCGTGCGCGACCGGCGTACGGGCACGGCGCTGCAGCTCGGGGCCGAGGCAGCCGCTCCTCATGCCGGCCGCCTGCTCGAGGCCGGCGCTCGTCCACAGCACCATCGGCACGCGCTTCTGCACCTCGGGCGCGATGGGGTAGGGCAGGCCATGCAGGAACAGGCCCTGCTCGCCGAGCGACTCGCCGTGGTCGGAGACGAACAGCAGCGCCGAATCGACCTCGCCGGCGTGCGCCTGCAGGCGCCGGATCGCCGTGGCCAGCACCTCGTCGGTGTACAGCAGCGCGTTGTCGTAGGCGTTGACGACCTGTTCGATGCTGCAGCGGCGCAGGTCGTCCTCGCGGCATTCCGGCTGGAACCGCGCGAAGCGCGCCGGGTAGCGCCGGAAGTACGACGGCCCGTGGTTGCCCAGCATGTGCAGCACCCACAGCTGCGTGCCCTGCGCGCTGTTCAGGCGCTGGTCCAGGTCCTGCACCAGGCCCTCGTCGAGGCAGTGGCCGTCGGCGCACAGGCCGGGCAGCTGCTGCGACGCGACCGTCTCGCTCGGCAGGCCGTCGCAGACACCCTTGCAGCCGCTCTGGTTGTCGCGCCACTGCACCGCGACGCCGGCGCGCGCCAGCACGTGCATCAGGGACTGCTGGCCGCGGATGCGGTCCTCGTCGTAGTCGCGCCGTCCGACCGGCGCGAACATGCAGGGCAGCGAGACCTCGGTGTTGGTGCCGCAGGCGCTGACGTCGGTGAAGTTGACCACCGGCAGCGCGGCCAGCTGCGGCGTGGTCTGGCGCGGCGCGCCCGACAGGCCCCAGTTCGCCGCACGCGCCGTCTCGCCGACCACCAGCACCACCACCAGCGGCTTGCGGCGCAGCGCCCAGGAGCTGCCGGCCGCCGCGTCTTCGCCGATGGCCTGGCGCGGCCGGGAGGCGCCCTTGGCGTCGGCCGCGAGCACGGCGCCGGTGGACCACACCAGGCTGGCCGGGGTGATGCGGTAGCGCAGCTCCTTCTGGTTGCGCATCAGCGACGCGAAGGGCTGGAACACCGTCATCAGCGCGCCCAGCGCGGCCAGCAGTGCCAGCAGCAGCAGCGCCGCGCGCCGCCACGCCGAGGCGAGCCAGGGCCGCGGCGCGACCCGCACGCGCCACAGCAGCAGCAGCGGC
The DNA here is from genome assembly GCF_004011805.1 of Piscinibacter defluvii. GTDB lineage: Bacteria > Pseudomonadota > Gammaproteobacteria > Burkholderiales > Burkholderiaceae_C > Piscinibacter > Piscinibacter defluvii. Next base: position 392,104 of record NZ_RCHJ01000004.1, on the reverse strand, counting down.
ACGCCGGCATACAGCGCCAGGTGCAGCCACAGCGCCGGCGTCATCAGCTCGCCGGCCTCGGCCGGGTTGGTGCGCAGCACGTTGCGCAGCATCGACGGGTCCATCACCACGCCGAAGGCTTCGACGTAGAAGGTCGCCGCCGCGGCGGCCACGCTCAGCAGCGCGATCAGCGGCTTGACGGTCCAGCGCGTCGCCAGCGTGCCCAGCAGCGCCGCATGAAGGGCGACCACGAGCACGACCAGCGCCGCCCCGAAGCCCCAGGCGGACGGATCGCTCCAGCTGCGCTCGGCCAGGGCGCCGGCGAAGAACAGCCGGTTGGCCGACACCGCCCAGAACAGGCTGGCCACGAGCACCAGCGCCTCGACGCTCAACTCGAGCGGTTCGACGGCCCAGCGGTACAGGCGTGCGCCGAGGGCGGGACGCGAAGACTCCATGGCGCCGATTGGGCCGGCCCCGGATGAAGCGAACCTGAAGCGCCCTGTTCCCGGCGCGCTGCGCCGGGAACAGGCCTCACTGCGGCGCCGAGCGGGCCAGGGCGCGCAGCGCGGCGGGGTCGCGCACGGTCAGGGCGTAGCCCTTGACCTCGAGGATGCCGTCGCGCGACAGGCGCGACAGCGTGCGCGACAAGGTCTCCGAGGTGGTGCGCAGCTGGCGCGCGATGGCCTGCTTGCGCTCGCCCAGCACGAGCTGCGGCGCCGGCCCCTCCTCGCCCTGCGCGGCGAGCTGGCGCAGCAGCCAGCGCGCGAAGCGCACCGGCACGTCGGCCCCGGCCAGCTCCTGCAGCGTGTCGTTCAGGCTGCGCACGCGCTGCGCCAGCACGCCGGCGAACGCCTGCGCGAAGCCCGGGTCGGCGGCGCAGGCCTCGTACAGCGCCGACAGCGGCACCGCCAGCAGTTCGACCGGCGTGTGGCAGACCGCGTGCTCGAGCCAGCCGCCATGGCCCGACAGGGCCCCGGCCACGTCGAGCCACTCGCCCGGGCCGATCCAGCGCTGCTCGGTGACGGCGCCCTCGGCACTGCGCGGACCCAGGCCGATGCGGCCGCTGCGCAGCAGCCACCACGAGGGCTCGGGCCGGCGCGGCGAGGCCACCGTCAGCGGGCCGGCGCCGCAGCGCACCAGGCGTGTGGCCTCGAGCAGGCGCTGCAGCACGGACTCCGGCACCACGGCCGGCGCGAAGGCGCTGCGCAGCAGCGCACCGTCCGACACGTCCGGCCAGGGACCGGGGGCGACGGCACGGACGGGTCGCAGCATGGGGCGGGCGTGATCGGCGACGGGGGTATGCAGCATGGGGATCCTCCGACGAGGGGAGAGGCGTCGGGCCACTGTGCCCGCTGCCATCGCGCGTGGTTTTGTCCGAACACAAAATGTTTTCGGCACGGGCCGCGGCATGGTGATAAAAAGTTCTTCACGTGAGCCCCCCGGGGCCACGACGACAACGAGGAGACACCGCATGCAGATCACCACACGAGGGGCCGCGCTGCTGGCCGCGGCCGCCATCGCGGCACCGGCGCTCGCCGACGAAACCTGCAACTCGCCCTACATGGCCAAGCTGATCAAGGGCCAGGAGGACTTCGTGCACGTCTGGACGCTGGGCGTGAAGGGCCTGGGCGACGGGCGCGACAAGCTGGTCACGATCGACGCCAACCCGGCCTCGAAGAAGTACGGCCAGGTGATCCACCAGGTCTCGGTGCCGGGCCGCGGCGAGGCGCACCACATGGGCTTCACCGACGACCGCCGCTACCTCTGGGCCGGGCGGCTGGACGACAGCAAGATCTTCGTCTTCGACATGCTGCGGCCCGACCGGCCCAAGCTCGTGAAGACCATCGCCGACCTGCCGGCCAGGACCGGCTTCGTCGGCCCGCACACCTTCTACGCGATGCCCGGGCGCATGCTGGTGCAGGCGCTGTCGAACACCAAGGACCATGGCGGCGTCACCGGCATGGCGCTGTTCAACAACCGCGGCCAGGTGGTGCAGAAGATCCCCATGCCCACCGGCGAGCTCGGCGGCGTGAAGGGCGACGGCTACGCCTACGACATCGGCATCAACCCGGCCAAGAACGTGATGCTGACCTCCAGCTTCACCGGCTGGAACAACTACATGATGGACCTCGGCAAGCTGGTCCAGGACCCGGAGGCGATGAAGCGCTTCGGCAACACCATGGTGCGCTGGGACGCCAAGGCGATGACCCCGCAGCAGGTGTTCAACGTGCCGGGCGCGCCGCTGGAGATCCGCTGGTCGCTCAAGGAGGGCGACGACTGGGCCGTCGTGGCCACCGCGCTGACCTCCAAGATCTGGCTGATCAAGCCCGATGCCGGCGGCCAGTGGCAGGCCAAGGAGGTGGCGACGATCGGCGACCCGGCCAAGATCCCGCTGCCGGTGGACATCAGCATCACCGCCGACGGCAAGGGCCTGTGGGTCAACACCTTCATGGACGGCACGACGCGCTACTTCGACCTCAGCAACCCCGAGGCACCGAAGCAGACCTACGCCAAGGTGACCGGCAAGCAGGTCAACATGGTCTCGCAGAGCTGGGATGGCAAGCGTGTCTACATCACCTCCTCGCTGCTGGCCAACTGGGACAAGAAGGGCGACGACAACGAGCAGGTGCTGCGCGCCTACGACTGGGACGGCAAGGAGCTGGTGCAGAAGTTCGAGGTCGACTTCACCCGGCTCAAGCTCGGCCGTGCGCACCACATGAAGTTCACCGCACGACCCTCGGGGCAGACGCTCGCGCAGGCGCAGGCGCAGGCGCAGCGCCTCGCCGCGAGGTGAGCCTGCGGCGGCGCGCACTGCTGGCCGCGGCGCTGGCACCGGCCGCGGTGCGCGCGGCCGGCGACGCGCCGGGGACGGCGCGCCGGCCCGATCCGGCGCGCCTGCCTGCGCCGGGCCAGTACACGCTGCCGCGCCTGTTCGCCGCACCCGACGGCACGCTGCTCGACCCCGACGCGCGCAGCGTGCGGCTGCACCGGCTGCTGCGCGGGCGGCTCTCGGTGGTGTCGTTCGTCTACAGCTACTGCCGCGATCCGGACGGCTGCCCGCGCGCCTGGGCCGTGCTCGAGGCCGTGCAGGCCGCGCTGCGGGCTGACGCGGCGCTGGCGCGCGATGCGCAGCTCCTGAGCATCAGCTTCGACCCGACCCACGACACGCCGGCGCAGCTGCGCCTGCTGGCCGCCGGGCGAGCGGGCGATGCGCAGGTGCGCTGGCAGTTCCTCACCGCGCCCTCGGTGCGCGCGCTGCTGCCGATCCTGGCGGGCTTCGGCCAGGACGTCAGCGTCGAGACCGATGCCGCCGGCCGGCCCACCCGCACCCTGAACCACCTGCTCAAGCTGTTCCTGGTCGACGCGGCGCTGCAGGTGCGCGAGGTCTACGGCGTCGCCACGCTGGCCAGCGAGGCGGTGCTCAACGACCTGCGCACGCTGCAGCGCGAGGCCGCGGCGGCCCGGCCATGAGCGCGCCGGGCCGCTCCCAAGCGCGAATCCCGGAGCCCGCAGGGCGGAGGGTGGTCCAGTGAACCGGCGGAGCGTCGCGGCCGGCCTGCTGGCACTGCTGGGCGCCGCGGCGCAGGCGGCCGACCCGGCGCTCGGCCTGCCGCCCCGCCCGGCGCCGCCGGCGGCGCTGGCGGCGCTTGGCCAGAAGCTGTTCTTCGAGCGCCGGCTGGCGGTCAACGGCACCCTGTCCTGCGCGATGTGCCATGTGCCGGCGCAGGGCTTCACCGCCCACGAGCTGCGCACCTCGGTCGGCATGGAGGGGGTCAGCCTGCGCCGCAACGCACCGACGCTGTGGAACGTCGCCTGGGTCGAGCGCCTGTTCGTCGACGGCCGTGCGGCCAGCCTCGAGGCGCAGGCGCTGCAGCCGCTGGTGCACCCGGACGAGATGGCCAACCCGAGCCTCGCCGCGGTCACCGCACGACTGGCCGGCTGGCCCGAGTACCGGGCGCCCTGGCGGCGCGCCTTCGGCGACGCGAACATCACGCCGGCGCGCCTGGCGCGTGCGCTGGCGGCCTACCAGCGCACGCTGGTGGCGGCCGGTTCGCCCTTCGACCGCTGGCGCTGGGGCGGCCAACCCACGGCGCTGGATGCCCAGGCGCAGCGCGGCTTCACGCTGTTCGCCGAGCGCGGCTGCCTGCAGTGCCACCCGATGGGGGCGCGCGATGCGCTGTTCAGCGACGGTGCCTTCCACAACGTCGGCGTGCAGGCGCGCAGCGAGGCCGCCCGGGCGCAGCCGGTGGCGGTGGCCCTGGCGCCCGGGCTGGCCACCGAGATGACGCCGGCCGAGCTGGCGCGCATCGGCGTGCCCGACGCGCCCGACCGCGGGCGCGAGGAGGTCAGCGGCGATGCACGCGACCGGCGCGCCTTCCGCACCCCGAGCCTGCGCAATGTCGCGCTGACCGCGCCCTACATGCACGACGGCTCGCTGGCCACGCTCGACGCGGTGCTGGACCACTACGCCGCCGGCGGCTGGCCGCAGGACGCGGCGCAGGACCCGCGCATCCGTCCGTTCGCGCTGCCGCCGGCGGACCGCGCGGCGCTGCTCGCCTTCCTGCGCTCGCTCACTTCACCTGTCGCGGCTGATCTTCTTCAATCCGATTCCCCGGCGCGCTGAGCAGAATCGGCGCAGGCCCGGCCTTCCGCCGGGCATGCAGAGGGCACGATGCGCAGATTCGGGATCGTTGCGGCCGCCATCGCGGCCGGGCTCGCCGCCGGTTGTGCGGTCGAGTGGCAGAACCGCGAACCGGCCCGGGAGATTGCGCAGTCCGCGCGGCTGCCGGGCTCGGTCTACACCGGCTGGCGCGTGTTCCAGGACCGCTGTGCCGGCTGCCACGGCCCGGCCGCCACCGGCACCGCCAACGCGCCGAACCTGCTCGAGCGGGTGCAGGAGATGGGGCCGAGGCGCTTCGTCTCCCTGGTGCTGCGCCGCTACGACTGGGCGCTGCCGGCCGGCGAGCTGCGCGCCGAGGGCGCGGCGCGCGAGGCGCTGGTCGAGAGCGTGCTGGAGCGCCGCACCGGCGCGCTGATCATGCCGGCCTGGCAGTCCGAGCCGGAGGTCAACGCGCACATCGCCGACCTGTACGCCTGGCTGTCGGCTCGCGCGCAGGGCACCCAGGGGCCGGGGCGGCCATCGCCCTAGGGCCTGTTCGTCGAGTCACGCGAGCCCTCGCGTCGTGTGACGAACGGCTCCTGGGCGGCCCCGTGTCAGGACCCGAGCCCGGTGGGCACCGTGTCGCGTCCGAGGTCCGCAGGGACCGTGTCGCGCGTGAGATCGGCCGGCACCGTGTCGCCGCCGAACAGGAGCGCCCATTGCGACGGCGTCAGCTCCATCTCGTGCACCTCGGGCTGTCGCGGCTCCAGGCCGGTGCGGCGGTCGTGGCCGTCGGGCGGGCCGTTGTCGCGATGGCGCCGGTCGTGACCGGAACGTCTGTCGAGGGCGGGGGCGGGATCGCGTTTCATCGTCGCGGCAGGTCGGGAGCCGGGCTCCAGGGTGAATCTTCCCTCGGCGCAGGGGCGTCGCGGCGCGGCCGCGCGCGCGATCTGCGCAATAGATCGCGTTCCGGCGCACCGCGATCGCCGGGCGGCCACGGGCCGGCTCGTCATGAGTGCTGGCCATCGGGCACAACTCGTCGGCCCATGCGGCGTCCAGCGGCCCTGGATCGGGCTGCCCAGCGCGGCGCCGAGCGTCCGATGCCGGATCGCGCCGTCAGTGCGACGGCTCGCGGATGCCCCAGCGCTTCATGCGCCGGTAGATCGTCATGCGCGCCACGCCGAGCTGGTGCGCCACCGCGCTGACGTTCCAGCCGGCGGCGCGCAGGTACTGCAGCAGCAGCTGGCCCTCGGGTGGCAGCATGCCCGGCGCGGGGCCGGGCCCGGCCTCGGCCGCCCCGGCCGGTGCACCGACGATGCTGTCGGGCAGCTCGGCCAGGCCGATCGTGCCGCCCTCGCCGGCCATCGCGCTGGCGTAGTCGACCACGTTCTTCAGCTCCCGCAGGTTGCCCGGCCAGGGATGGTGGCGCAGCCACTGCTCGGCCTCGGGCGCCAGCGTGACCGGGCGGCCCGTCTCGCGCAGCAGCTTGTGCACCAGCCACGGCAGGTCGCGCCGCTCGCGCAGCGACGGCAGCGCCAGGTGTGCGCCGGCGAGGCGGTAGTACAGGTCGTCGCGGAAGCGCCGCTCCCGCACCAGCTGCTGCAGGTCGGCGTGCGTGGCGGCGATCACGCGTACCTCGACCTTGGTTGCCTTCGTCGCGCCGATGGGCAGCACCTCGCGCTCGGCCAGCACGCGCAGCAGCCGGGCCTGCAGCGCCAGCGGCATGTCGCCGATCTCGTCGAGGAACAGCGTGCCGCCGTCGGCTTCCTGGATCAGCCCGCGCTTGCCCCTGGGCGACGCGCCGCTGAAGCTGCCGGGCAGGTGCCCGAACAGCTCGCTCTCGATCAGCGTCTCCGGGATGGCCGCGCAGTTGACCGCCACGAAGGGCTTGTCGCGCCGCTGGCTGGCGCGGTGCAGCGCCTTGGCGAAGTACTCCTTGCCGCTGCCGGTCTCGCCGGTGATCAGCACGCTGACCGGGGTGTCGACCAGCTTGGCGGCGCGCAGGATCTGCCGGTCCAGCGCCGGGTCGCCGCCCGACAGCTCGGCCAGCGGCGCGGGCACCGCCGCATCCGGCGCGGGCGCGACCGCGGCCGACGTGGCCGACCGGGCCGGCGGCGGCACCGCATGCAGGAACAGCAGCCGGCCGCTGCGGGCCAGCGTGATGCCCCGCCGGTCGCCCGGCATGGCACGCAGGAAGCGGCCGAGGTCCTCGAGCCGCGCGTTGAACAGCTGCTCGAACGGCAGGCCGAGCACCGTGCTGCCGGTCTCGGCCTCGAGCAGCAGCTGCGCGGCGCGGTTGTGGCCGACGATGCGACCGGCCAGGTCGAGCGCGACCAGGAAGTCCGGGCTGATCTCGACGAACTCGGGCGAGGGGTGCAGCTTCAGCACCCAGTCCTTCCGGAACCAGCGCAGGAAGTTCGCGTTCTCGACCCGGTTCGCGTAGACCTTGACGAGCTGCAGCGCGAGGTGCTGGCTGCTCTTGGCCTGCGGCGAGGTGAGCGCCGAGATGTCGAGGATGGCGTTGAGCCGGCCGAGCGGGTCGTACACCGGCGCGGCGGTGCAGGTCAGCGGGATGTGGGTGGCGTCGAAATGGTCGCCCTGGTGCACGGTGAGCGCCTGGCCGGTGGCGATCGCGGTGCCCACGCCGCAGGTGCCGGCGTGGTGCTCGCTCCAGTCGCTGCCGAGGTAGAGGCCCGCGCGGCGCAAGGTGGCGTCGAGCTGCAGGTCGCCGATGAAATCCACCGTCACGCCGCGGGCATCGGTCAGCAGCACGCAGTAGCCCATGCCGGCCACCTGCTGGTAGAGCGACTCCAGCCCGTGCCGCGCGATGTGCAGGAACTCCTCCAGCCGGTCGCGGTGCTCGCGCACCCGCGGCGAGGGCAGGATGATGGCCTCCTGCATGCGTGTCGGGTCCAGCCCGTGCTCGTGCACGCAGCGCGACCAGCTTTCGCGGATCACCGCGTCGGGCAGCTGCGCCGGGTCGGCCAGCGGCAGGCCATCGCCGGCCAGGCGCATCACCGCGTGGATGTGCTCGCGCTGCAGGGCTTCCATGGTCTGTCTCCGGTGCGGGCGTCTGGCGCGCCCGTGGAAGTCGGCGTGAAGCCGTCGACTCTACTCCCCGCGCCTGACGATGCGGGCGAACTGCTCGGCGATCACCTGCAGGCAGCGGGGTTCGATGTCGCCGCCTGCCGCCTCGCGCGCCACGCTGGTCAGCGCGTCGGCGCGGTAGCGCGTGGCGGTGCCGAGTGCCTGCTCGAAGGCGTTGGCGCGCGCGGTGAGCGCCTCCGGGTCGGCCGTGACCACGATCACCGCGTGCGCCAGCACCACCGGCACGCCGGCCACGCGTTTCCAGGCCTGCGCCGTGCCGACCAGCTTGCGCCCGCCGACCGCGAGGTTGAAGCGCCCGTCGCAGAACGAGCCTTCCACCGGCTGCGCGCTGGCCGCGATGCCGAGCCGCGCGAAGGCGGCGGCGAGCGCCTCGCACAGCGCTTCGTAGACCGCATCGGTGCCGCTCGGCGTCGCACCGGGCGCGGGCCAGGCGAGGCTGAGGTTCCACAGCCCCTCGCCCTGCGGCACCAGCCCGCCGCCCGAGGCGCGCACCTGCACCGCGCCCGCGGGCCGGGCCGCCACCGCCGCGGCCCAGCCGGGCAGTGCGGTGTAGCGGCGCGGCACGACGAGGCAGGGCTCCCCGCGCCACAGGTGCGCGCTGGCGCGCCGCAGCTCCGCGCAGCGCGCCAGCCACTCGGCTTCGGCGGCGATGCCGTCGGGCAGCGGCTGCTCGTGGATCGTGACGAAGCCGAATCGCGGGAGACTCACCCCGCGATCATGCCCCGATGTGCGACCGCAGCAGCGCGTTGACGTCGCCGGCCTTCTCCATCATCACCATGTGGCCGGCGTCGTCGAAGACACGCACCGTCGCGTGCGGCGGCGCGTTCTTCGCATGTTCGGCCGGAATCACCTGGTCCCGAGCGCCCCACACCACCAGCAGCGGCTTGCCGGCGAGATCGCGCAGCGGCGTCGCCGCCTGGCGCCCGCCCTCGAACAGCGCGCCGTGCAAGGTGCCGAGCAGCTCGGTCACGCCGTCGAGGCGCTTGTATCGGAGCAGGTCGTCGACCAGCGCGCGGCTGACGAGCGAGGGGTCGGCGAACAGCAGCTCGACCACCGGCTTCAGCTCGCGCCGCGACTCGGCCTCGACGAAGCCGCGGGTGTAGTCCGCATTGACCTCGTCGCCCAGCCCGGCGCTGCCGAACACCGCGAGCGACTCGACCCGCGGTGCGTGGTCGCGCGCCAGCTGCGCCGCGATCGCCCCGCCCATCGAGTGCCCGACCGCATGCACGCGCTCGACGTCGAGCTGGTCGAGGAAACGCGCCACGAAGCCGGCCAGCTCCGCCAGGCTCGCACCCGGCAGCCTGGCGTCGGACTGGCCGTGGCCCGGCAGGTCGAGCGCGATCACCGGCGCCACCTCGGCCAGCGCGTCGATGTTGAACAGCCAGTTGCCCAGGTCGCCGCCGAAGCCGTGCAGGAACAGCACCGGCACGCCGCGCTCGGGCCCGCGGCGCGCGTAGCGCACGCGCAGGCCGTCGACGTCGGCGAAGGCGTAGGCCTCGCCGGCTTCCTCCTCGTCCTCGCCGGCGGCCGGCACCACGTAGGCGGCAATGAACGCATCGATCTCCGCGTCGCTCACCTCGGGCTCGGCCAGCACGCCGAGCAAGGCCTTGACCGGCAGGGTCTCGCCCTCCTGCGCCACCTTGCGGCGCAGCAGGCCGGGGTCCGGCGCCTCGACGGCGTTGCTGATCTTGTCGGTCTCGACGTCGAGCACCGGCGTGCCGACTTCCAGGCGCGTGCCCTCGTCGACCAGCCAGCCGGCCACCGTGCCTTCGCGCATTTCCAGCCCCCACTTGGGCATCACCAGGGGCGTGATCCGATCGCTCATCAGTGCTTGCTCCCGCCCATCGTTCGCTTCACGGCCGCGGCCACATGCGCCGCGCTCGGGATGTAGAGGTCCTCCAGCACCGGCGAGAACGGCACCGGCACGTGCGGCGGCGTGACCATCTCGATCGGCCCCTTGAGCGCCGAGAAGGCCTGCTGCGCCACCTGGGCCGACACGTCCGCGGCGATGCTGCAGCGCGGGTTGGCCTCGTCCACGCACACCAGCCGCCCGGTCTTCTCGACCGACTCGAGCACGGTGTCGATGTCCAGCGGGCTGAGCGTGCGCAGGTCGATCACCTCGGCCTCGACGCCCTCCTTCGCCAGCGCGGCCGCCGCGTCGAGCGCGCGGTGCACCATCAGGCCGTAGGTGACGATGGAGACATGCTTGCCGTCGCGCACCACGTTGGCCTCGCCGAACGGGATCGCGTAGCTCGCCTCGGGCACCTCGCCCTCGAAGCCGTAGAGGTTCTTGTGCTCGCAGAAGATCACCGGGTCGTTGTCGCGGATGCTCTGGATCAGCAGGCCCTTGGTGTCGTACGGCGTGCTCGGGCACACCACCTTCAGGCCCGGGATGTGGGTGAAGAGCGGGGTGAGCATCTGCGAGTGCTGCGCCGCGGCGCGGAAGCCGGCGCCGACCATCGCGCGGATCACCACCGGCGTCTGCGCCTTGCCACCGAACATGTACTTGAACTTCGCCGCCTGGTTGAAGATCTGGTCGAAGCACACGCCCATGAAGTCGATGAACATCAGCTCGGCCACCGGGCGCATGCCGCAGGCGGCCGCGCCGATCGCCGCGCCGATGTAGGCCGACTCGGACAGCGGCGTGTCCATCAGCCTGTCGCCATGCTTGGCGTACAGGCCCTTGGTGACGCCGAGCACCCCGCCCCAGGCGTCGCGCTCGCCGTCGCCGCCGGCGCCGCCGACGATGTCCTCGCCCATCACGATGACCGACGGGTCGCGCGCCATCTCCTGGTCGAGCGCCTCGTTGATCGCCTGCTTCATGCTGATCTTGCGTGCCATGTGCGTTCTCCCAGGGTTCAGTACTTGACGTAGACGTCGGTGGTCAGGTCGGCGGCGGTGGGCAGCGGCGCGGCCTTGGCGGCGAGCACCGCCTGCTCGATCAGGCCCAGCACCTCGTGGTCGATCGCCTGCAGTTCGGCCGCGCTGATCACGCCGGCCGCGGTGACGGCCGCGGCGAACTTCTTCAGGCAGTCCTGCTCGCTGCGGATGCGCTCGAGCTCGCCGGCGCCGCGGTAGGTCTGCGCGTCGCCCTCGAAGTGGCCGTAGAAGCGCACCATCTTGCATTCGAGCAAGGCCGGGCCGCCGCCCTGGCGCGCGCGATTGATGATCTCGCCGGCCGCCTCGTGCACGGCGAAGAAGTCGGTGCCGTCGACCGTGACGCCGGGCAGGCCGAAGCCCGCGGCGCGGTCGACGTAGCTGTCCACGGCCACGCCGTAGTCGCGGCTGGTGCTCTCGGCGTAGCCGTTGTTCTCGACGACGAAGATCGCCGGCAGGTTCCACACCGCCGCGAGGTTCAGGCTCTCGAGGAAGGTGCCCTGGTTGCTGGCGCCGTCGCCGACGAAGCTGATGGCGACTTCGCCCTTGCCGCGGAACCGGGCCGCGAGCGCCGCGCCGCACACCAGCGGCGCGCCGGCACCGAGGATGCCGTTGGCGCCCATCATGCCCTTGTCGAGGTCGGCGATGTGCATCGAGCCGCCCTTGCCTTCGCAGGCGCCGCCCTTCTTGCCGTAGATCTCCTTCATCATCGAGACCACGTCCACGCCCTTGGCGATGCAGTGGCCATGGCCGCGGTGCGTGCTGGCGATGCGGTCGCCGTCGCCCAGGTGCATCATGATCCCGGTGCCCGCGGCCTCCTCGCCGGCGTACAGGTGCACGAAGCCGGGGATGTCGCCGCGGCCGAAGTCGACGTGCAGCCGCTCCTCGAACTCGCGGATCGTGCGCATCGTGCGGTAGGCCTGGAGCAACTGCTCCTTGGATTGCGGGAACGCTTGTCCTGCCATGGTTGGTCTCCTTTGGGTCAGCGGGGGGAAATCGAAGAACGGAACAGCCCGTCCCGGGCCGCGACGCTCATGCAGCGCGTGACGTCCAGCGTGCGGAACGCGTCCTCGCGCAGGGTCATGGTCACGCGCTCGCCGGGCTCGAAGGCGAGCTCGCGCTCGCCGTCCAGCGCCACGGTGCCGGCGTCGTGTGCGACGACCAGCGGCTCGTCGGCCACCATGCGCTGCCAGGCGGCGATCGGCACCGGGCGCACGAGACCGGGCGCGATCGGCACGTGCAGGTCGAGCAGCGCGTGTTCGGCATCGTGGGCGAGCTGCACCGCGAGGCCGCCGCGCTCGCGCCGGCCCACCGGCTGCAGCAGTCCGCCGATGGCCGACAGGCCGATCGCCTGCGCCTCGGCGAACGCGAGGTAGCACGCCGCGAGCGACTGCGGCTTCCACAGCGCGCGGGCGCCGACGCTGCGGTCGTGCGTGACGACGGCGTCGACGATCGCGACATCGCGCCGCGTGCCACCGGGCCCGGCCCGGCCAGCGATCTGCACCTCGATCAGCTTGTTGGTCGTCAGCGCCTCGTCGGCCGCGATGCGGCCCGAGGCATAGAGGCCGACCGCCAGCCCGGTGATGGTGGGCTCGCGCATTTCGGGGAAGGCGTTGTTGGTGCCGGTCGACAGCCCGGCGATCGGCAGGCCCGATCCGCCCTCGATCAGCTCGCGCACCACCGCGCGGTGCGTGCCGTCGCCGCCGAGCACGACGATCGCGGCGACGCCGGCGCGCTGCAGCAGCCGCGTGGCGGCGAAGCTGTCCTCGACGGTGGACTCGGGTTCCATGTCGAGGAACTCGATAGCCGGCAGCGACGGATCGCCGCGCTTGAGGTGGCGCTCCAGCAGCGCGCGGATGCCGCCGCGGTCGGGCATCAGCAGCGCGCGCTGCACGCCGGCGGCCCGCGCCGCCTGCAGCAGCCGCAGCACGATGTTGACCCGGTCGGTGATCTGCAGGTTGCCGGCATGCGCAACCACGCGCCGGATGTCGCGGGCCGAGACCGGGTTGGCGACCACGCCGATGGTGATGGGGGGTTGTGACACGCCCCTCATCAGCGCAACCGGCGTGCCCGGCGGTGGGCCGCAGGCGGTTTCCCTCGTGGACTGCGGGTTGGCCCGGGGTCGCCCGGGTGTCACGCTGAGACAGGTGTCACACCCCCGGGGTGCGACGCGCCGCCCCCTCGCCGCCGCTCAGCCCAGCGAGTCGTTCACCTGCTCGTTGAACTCGGCCAGGCTCACCGCCGCGCCGATCTCGCGCGGCAGCGCGTCGCGCGCCGAGAACACGCCGAGGATGGTGTTGCCCTCGCCGACCACCGGCAGGTGGCGGAAACCGCGCTCGAGCATGATCAGCACGGCGTCCTCCACCTTGGTGTTGGGGCCGATGCAGCGCGGGTTGGGCGTCATCACGCTCGCCAGCGTGGTCGTCGAGGGGTCGACCGCCTTGGCCAGCACGCGGGTCATCAGGTCGCGCTCGGTGACGATGCCCAGCAGTTGCGTGCCCGCGCCGACCACCAGCACGCTGCCGCAGTTGGCGCGTGTCATCACGCAGGCGGCCTCGTGCACGCTGGCGGTGGGCGGCAGGCTGACGAGCAGCCGGCGCGGCATCGACTGGTAAACCGTGCGTTCGGTCATGACGGCTCCTTCGCGGCGCGGTTTCAGCGCAGGGCGGCGTTGATCTTCGCGAGCGTGGCGCCGCCCGGGCAGAGCTTGTCCGGCCCGAGTGCGTTCAGCGGCGTCGCGGTGGTGTTCAGCGCGGTGTGCAGGTCGGTGGCCAGCGGGTCGATGTAGAGCAGCCCGGTCAGCATCTCGCCATGCGCGGCCTTGCGCTGCATCTGGTCCAGCGCCGCGAGCCGGTCGGTCGGGTCGTAGTCGGCGGCGAGCTTGCGCAGCCGCAGCAGCGAGCCGTCGTGATTGGTCACCTCGATGGCCTCGCCGGGCGCATAGCTCGCGGTGATCTCCTGGCCCGGGGTGATGAAGTCGATCCGGCTCACCGCCTCGTTGTGCTGGCGCACGTAGTCGTAGCTCTTGGTGCTGCCGCCGTGGTTGTTGAAGGTGACGCAGGGGCTGATGACGTCGATGAAGGCGGCGCCGCCATGGGCCATCGCGCCCTTGATCAGCGGCACCAGCTGTTCCTTGTCGCCGCTGAAGCTGCGCGCCACGTAGGTGGCGCCGAGCTGCAGCGCCATGCCGACCAAGTCGACCGGGCTGTCGTGGTTCACCACGCCCTTCTTGCTCTTGCTGCCGAGGTCGGCGGTGGCGGAGAACTGGCCCTTGGTGAGGCCGTAGACGCCGTTGTTCTCCACGATGTAGGCCATGCGCACGCCGCGCCGCATCGCGTGGGCGAACTGGCCCAGGCCGATCGAGGCCGAGTCGCCGTCGCCCGAGACGCCCAGGTACAGCAGGCTGCGGTTGGCGAGGTTCGCGCCGGTCAGCACCGAGGGCATGCGGCCGTGCACGGTGTTGAAGCCGTGCGAGGCGCCGAGGAAGTAGTCGGGTGTCTTGCTGCTGCAGCCGATGCCGCTCAGCTTGGCGACGCGGTGCGGCTCGATGTCGAGCTCCCAGCAGGCCTGCACGATGGCCGCCGAGATCGAGTCGTGGCCGCAGCCGGCACACAGCGTGGAGATGCGGCCTTCGTAGTCGCGCCGGGTGTAGCCGACCTTGTTGCGGGTCAGCGTCGGGTGGTGCAGCCGGGGCTTGGCGATGTAGGTCATGCGGGGGCCTTCAGGCGAATTCCTTCTTCCACACCGTCGCCTTGCGGATCGCGCCGGCGATGAAGCGTGCGGTGATCGGCGTGCCGTCGAAGTGCAGCACGCGCACCAGCCTGGCCGGATCGATGCCGAGCTCGTTGACGAGCAGCGTCTGCATCTGCCCGTCGCGGTTCTGCTCGACGACGAACACCTTCTCGTGCGCGGCGATGAACTCCGGCACCACGGCGGGGAAGGGGAAGGCGCGCAGCCTCATCGCGTCGAGCAACACGCCCTCGTGCGCCAGCACCTCCAGCGCCTCGTGCATCGCCGGGCTGGTGGAGCCGAAGTAGATGACGCCGAAGCGGGTCGGCTTGCCCGCCTTCTTCACCACCGGCGGCGGCACCAGCGTGGCGGCAGTGCCGAACTTGCGCAGCAGCCGCTCCATGTTGTAGATGTAGTCGGGGCCGCGCTCGGAGTAGCGCGCGTAGGCGTCGCGCGTGGTGCCGCGGGTGAAGTACGCCCCCTTGCTCGGGTGCGTGCCGGGCAGCGTGCGCCAGGGGATGCCGTCGCCGTCCACGTCCTTGTAGCGGCCGAAGTCGCGGCCGGCCTCGAGCTCCTCGGCCGTCATCACCTTGCCGCGGTCGTAGGACCGTGCATCGTCCCATTCGAACGGCTCGCACAGGCGCTGGTTCATGCCGATGTCGAGGTCGGTCATCACGAACACCGGCGTCTGCAGGCGGTCGGCCAGGTCGAGCGCCGCGGCGGCATGCTCGAAGCATTCGTGCGGATCCTCCGGCAGCAGCAGCACATGCTTGGTGTCGCCGTGCGAGGCGTAGGCGCAGGACAGCAGGTCGGCCTGCTGGGTGCGCGTGGGCATGCCGGTGGACGGGCCGCCGCGCTGCACGTCGATGATGGTCACCGGGATCTCGGCGAAGTAGGCCAGGCCGATGAACTCGGTCATCAGCGAGACGCCCGGCCCCGAGGTGGCGGTGAAGGCGCGCGCGCCGTTCCAGCCGGCGCCGACCACCATGCCGATCGAGGCGATCTCGTCCTCGGCCTGCACGATCGCGAAGCGGTTCTGGCCGGTGGCCGGGTCGACGCGGTACTTCTCGCAGTACTTCTGGAACGACTCGGCCACCGACGACGACGGCGTGATCGGGTACCAGGCCGCGACCGTCGCCCCGCCGTACACGCAGCCCAGCGCCGCGGCGGCGTTGCCGTCGACGAAGATGCGCTCTCCCACCTTGTCGGCGTGGCGCACGCTCAGGCCGATGCTCGTGCCGCTCTTCGTGGCCCAGTCGCGCCCGAGGTTCAGCGCCTGCACGTTCGCGCCGAGCAGCCGTTCCTTGCCGCGGTACTGTTCGGCGAACAGCTTCTCGAACACGCGCACGTCCATGTCGAGCAGCACCGACAGCACGCCGACGTAGATGATGTTCTTGAACAGCTGGCGCTGGCGCGGGTCGGTGTACGCGTCGTTGGCGATCGCCGTCAGCGGCACGCCGATGACCTGCACGTCGTCGCGGAAGGCCGCGGGCGGCAGCGCACGGGTGCTGTCGTAGAGCAGGTAGCCGCCGGACTCGATCTCGGCCATGTCGGCGTCCCAGGTCTGCGGGTTCATCGCGACCATCATGTCCACGCCGCCGCGCCGGCCCGACCAGCCGCGCTCGCACACCCGCGCCTCGTACCAGGTGGGCAGGCCCTGGATGTTGCTCGGGAAGATGTTGCGCGGCGCCACCGGCACGCCCATGCGGATCACCGCCTTGGCGAACAGCTCGTTGGCCGAGGCCGAGCCGGAGCCGTTGACGTTGGCGAACTTGATGACGAAGTCGTTGACCGCCTCGATGCGCTTCATGCGATCACCTTCGGCTTGTGCGGCGTCTCGGCGGCGTCCCGGCAGCGCGGCCCCGCCTGCGTGGTGTGCAGCAGCATCTTCTGCATGTCCCAGGCGCCGGTCGGGCAGCGTTCGGCGCACAGGCCGCAGTGCAGGCAGACGTCCTCGTCCTTCACCATCACGCGGCCGCTCTTCAGGGCGGTCGAGACGTACAGGTCCTGCGTCAGGTTGGTGGCCGGCGCCTTCAGCCGCGTGCGCAGCTCGGCCTCCTCGCCCGGCGCGGTGAAGGTGATGCAGTCCATCGGGCAGATGTCGACGCAGCCGTCGCACTCGATGCAGGTGTCGCGGTTGAACACCGTCTGCACGTCGCAGTTGAGGCAGCGCTGCGCCTCGCCCCAGGCGGTGGCCTCGTCGAAGCCGAGCTCCACCTCGATCCTGATGCTCTGCAGCGCCCGCTCGGCCGCCGCCCAGGGCACCTTGTTGCGCGTAGCGATCGAGATGTCGTTGTCGTAGCTCCACTCGTGGATGCCCATCTTCTGCGACATCAGGTTGGCCTGCGGTGCCGGGCGCTGCGCCGGGTCCTCGCCGTTGAGCAGCCGGTCGATCGAGACCGCCGCCTCGTGGCCGTGGGCGACGGCGGTGATGATGTTCTTCGGCCCGAAGGCCGCGTCGCCGCCGAAGAAGACGTTCGGCAGCGTGGACTGGAAGGTGGTGGCGTCCAGCACCGGCAGCCCGTGCCGGTCGAACGAGATGCCGCAGTCGCGCTCGATCCACGGGAAGGCGTTCTCCTGGCCGATCGCCACCAGCACGGTGTCGGCGGCGACGAACAGGTCGGGTTCGCCCGTCGGCACCAGGCTGCGGCGCCCCTTGGCGTCGTACTCGGCCTTCACGCGCTCGAAGTCCATGCCGGTGAGCTTGCCGGCCTCGTGCAGCACGCGCCTGGGCACCAGGTAGTTGTGGATCTCGATGCCTTCGTGCAGCGCGTCCTCCTTCTCCCAGGGCGAGGCCTTCATCTCCTCGAAGCCGCTGCGCACGATCACCTTGACGTCCTTGCCGCCCAGGCGCTTGGCCGAGCGGCAGCAGTCCATCGCGGTGTTGCCGCCGCCGAGCACGATCACCCGCTCGCCGACGCTCGTGATGTGCCCGAACGACACCGAGGCCAGCCAGTCGATGCCGATGTGGATGTGGGCCGCCGCCTCGGCGCGGCCCGGCACCTCGAGCTCGCGGCCGCGCGGTGCGCCGCAGCCGACGAACACCGCGTCGAAGCCCTCGTGCAGCACGGCGCGCATCGAGTCCACGCGCTGGCCGCTGCGGAAGCTGACGCCGAGGTCGAGCACGCGCTGCGTCTCCTCGTCGATCACCGATTCGGGCAGGCGGAACTTCGGGATCTGCGAGCGCATGAAGCCGCCGGCCTTGGCCTCGCCGTCGAAGACGACGACCTCGTAGCCGAGCGGCGCCAGGTCACGCGCGACGGTCAGCGACGCGGGCCCTGCGCCGATGCAGGCGACGCGGCGGCCGTTCGGGGCGGCGCGCGACGGCAGGCGGCCGGCGAGGTCGCCCTTGTGGTCGGCGGCCACGCGCTTGAGCCGGCAGATCGCCACCGGCTCGGGCTTGGCGTCGGCGTTGTTCTCCTCGACCCGCCCGCGCCGGCAGGCGGGCTCGCAGGGCCGGTCGCAGGTGCGGCCGAGAATGCCCGGGAACACGTTCGACACCCAGTTGATCATGTAGGCGTCGGTGTAGCGGCCCTGGGCGATCAGCCGGATGTACTCCGGCACGGGGGTGTGGGCCGGGCACGCCCACTGGCAGTCGACGACCTTGTGGAAGTAGGCCGGACCGGCACGGTCGGTGAGTTGCACGCGCGTCTCCTGGGCAGCGCGGCCCGATGGGCGCCAGCGTGCCGTCGCGCCAGTCTAGGCAGGTGCCCGCGGCCCGGACTGCGGGCAAACGCGGAGAAACCCGCGGTCTCTGCGCAGCGTCAAGGTCCGGGCGGCTGCCGCCCGGCCGTTCAGGCCGGCTGGAGCACCGCCACCGCCTGCCCCGGCGCCACCGCCGCGCCCTCGCGCACCAGCAGCTTCAGCACCCGTCCGGCACAGGGCGCGGTGACGGCGAACTCCATCTTCATCGACTCGACGACCAGCAGCGTGTCCCCAGCCGCCACCTCGGCGCCGGGCTCGACCGTGCAGGTCCACACGCTGCCCGGCACCTGCGAGGCCACGGCGCGCGCGCCCTCGGGCAAGGCGCCGTCGTCGGCAGCGGCCGGAGCCTCGGTGTCGAGCGGGGCCTCGGTCTGCCCGGCCGCACGCCAGCGCTCGCGCTCCGCCTCGAAGGCCGCCCGGCGGCGCGCCTCGAAGGCGCCGATCTCGCCGGCATGCCGGTCGAGGAAGTGCCGGTAGTCGCGCAGGCTGAAGCTGCCGGGCTCCACCTTGAGCGGGTAGCGCCCGGCCGGAAAGTCGCGCCGGATGCGCTGCAGCTCCTCCTGGCTCACCGGGTAGAAGCGGATGCGGTCGAAGAAGCGCAGCAGCCAGGGCTTGCCGGGCTCGAAGTCGGCCGCGCCGCTCGCGGCATCGCGCCAGCGGTTCCACATCTGCAGCGTGCGGCCGACGAACTGGTAGCCGCCCGGGCCTTCCATGCCGTACACGCACAGGTAGGCGCCGCCGATGCCCACCGCGTTCTCCGGCGTCCAGGTGCGCGCCGGGTTGTACTTGGTGGTCACCAGCCGGTGCCGCGGGTCCACCGGCGTGGCCACCGGCGCGCCGAGGTAGACGTCGCCCAGGCCCAGCACCAGGTACTCGGCCTCGAAGACGATGCGCTGCACGTCCTCGATCGACTCGAGCCCGTTGATGCGGCGGATGAACTCGATGTTGCTCGGGCACCAGGGCGCGTCCGGTCGCACCGACTGCATGTACTTCTCGATCGCGAGGCGCGTGCTCGGATCGTCCCAGCTGAGCGGCAGGTGGATGGTGCGCGAGGGCACGACCAGGTCGTCGGTGCCGGCGAGCAGCGCGTCGGCGGCCAGCACCGCCTCGACGAGGCGCGCGCGCGGCAGCGCGGCCGGGTCGTAGTGCACCTGCAGCGAGCGGATGCCCGGCGTCAGGTCGACGATGCCTGGCAGCCCCTGCGCGCGCAGCGCCTCCATCAGCACCTGCACGCGCAGGCGCAAGGCGATGTCGAGCTGCAGCGCTCCGACTTCCACGAGCAGGTAGTCGTCGCCCGCCTGGCGCATCACGAGGGCGGGGCGCTCGTCGCTGCCGGCGCGCTCGGCGACGATGGTCGAGCCGCGCTCGACCACGAGCGTCGGCGCTGCCGCGGCGCGCAGCGTGCGGACGAACTCCTCCTGGGCCGCCAGCAGCGCCGCCGCCGTGTCGGCGCTCACCGCGTGGAAGCGCACCGTGTCGCCGGGCCGCAGCTGGCCCAGCTTCCAGCGCTCGGCCGAGACGATCACCGCCGGGCAGACGAAACCGCCCAGGCTCGGGCCGTCCGGGCCGAGGATCACCGGCATGTCGCCGGTGAAATCGATCGCACCGATCGCGTAGGCGTTGTCGTGGATGTTCGAGGGGTGCAGCCCGGCCTCGCCGCCGTCGGGCCGCGCCCATTGCGGCTTGGGGCCGATCAGGCGCACGCCGGTGCGGCTGGAGTTGTAGTGGATCTGCCAGTCGGTGTCGAAGAAGGTCTCGATGTCCGCGGGCGTGAAGAAGTCCGGCGCGCCATGCGGGCCGTAGAGCACGGCGATGTCCCAGTGGTGGCCGTAGGTGGGCGGCGTCTCGAGCGCGGCGGGCGCGACCTCGATCGCCTCGCCGACGTGCAGCAGGTCGCCCGCGCGCAAGGTGCGCCCGCCATGCCCGCCGAACTGGCCGAGCGTGAAGGTGCTGCGGCTGCCGAGGTAGGGCGGCACGTCGACCCCGCCGCGCACCGCGAGGTAGGCGCGGGCACCGCTGTCCTGCACCGCGCCGAGCGCGAGCACCGTGCCGGCCGGCAGCGCATGCGCGTGCCAGAGCGCAAGTGGCCGGCCGTCGGCCGTCACCGGCAGCGTGGCGCCGCAGACGGCCACGGTGCAGTCGGCATGCAGCTTCAGGGTCGGGCCGGAGAGCGTGCATTCGAGCGTGGCTGCATCGCCCGCATTGCCCACCAGCCGGTTGGCGAGGCGGTGCGCGAGCGCGTCCATCGGGCCGGAGGGCGGCACGCCCACGTCCCAGTGGCCCAGGCGGCCGGGCCAGTCCTGCACCGTGGTCTGCACGCCGGGCTCGAGCACCTCCAGCGCCTGCGGCGCCCAGGCCAGTTCGCCGAGCGTGCGGGTGACGACGCGCCCCTGCGCGAACACCTCGGTGGCGGCGATGGCGCGCAGGTAGCGCAGGTTGGTCTCGATGCCGGCGAGGCGCGTCTGCGCCAGCGCGGCGCGCAGCTTGTCGACCGCCTCCGCGCGGTCGCTGCCGGTGACGATCAGCTTGGCGACCATCGGGTCGTAGTGCGGCGGCACCTCGCTGCCGCGCACCACCCAGGTCTCGATGCGCACGTCGTCCGGGAAGCGCACGTCGGTCAGCAGGCCGGCACAGGGCTGGAACTGGCGCGCCGGGTCTTCGGCATAGAGCCGCACCTGGATCGAGGCGCCGCGCGGCGCGGGCACCTCGAGCGAGAGCGTGTCGCCGCGCGCCAGGCCGACCATCCATTCGACCAGATCGACGCGGGTCACCTGCTCGGTGACGCCATGCTCCACCTGCAGCCGCGTGTTGACCTCCAGGAAGTAGAACGTGCCGGTCTGCGCGTCCAGCACGTACTCCACCGTGCCGGCCGAGCGGTACTGCACCGCCTGCGCGAGCCGCACGGCCGAGTCGAGCAGCGCGCGGCGCGTCTCGGGGGCGAGGTGCGGCGCGGGCGTCTCCTCGATCACCTTCTGGTTGCGGCGCTGCGCCGAGCAGTCGCGCTCGCCCAGCGCCACCACGCGGCCGCGGCCGTCGCCGAACAGCTGCACCTCGATGTGCCGTGCATGCTCGACGAACTTCTCGAGGAACAGCCCCGCGTCCTTGAAGTTGGCCTGGGCGAGCCGGGCCACCGCGTCCCAGGCCGCCTCCAGCTCGGCCTCGCTGCGCACCAGGCGCATGCCGATGCCGCCGCCGCCGGCGGTGCTCTTGAGCATCACCGGGTAGCCGATGCGCGCCGCCTCGGCACGCGCCTGCGCCAGGTCGGCCAGCAGGCCGCTGCCGGGCAGCAGCGGCACCGCATGCTGCTCGGCCAGCGCACGCGCCGTGTGCTTCAGGCCGAAGGCGCGCATCTGCGCCGGGGTCGGGCCGATGAATCGCAGGCCGGCGGCCTCGCAGGCCTCGGCGAAGGCCGGGTTCTCCGACAGGAAGCCGTAGCCCGGGTGGATGGCGCCGGCCCCGCTGTCGCGCGCGGCCTGCAGGAGGCGCTCGACGTCGAGGTAACTCTGCGCCGCGCGCGGCGGGCCGATGCAGACCGCGGCATCGGCCAGCGCGACATGCGCCGAATCGGCATCGGCCTCGGAGTACACGGCCACCGAGCGCAGGCCCATGCGGCGCAGGGTGCGGATGATCCGGCAGGCGATCGCGCCGCGGTTGGCGATGAGGACGGTGTCGAACATCAGGCGGCCGGCGCGTCCCACAGCAGGAACTCGACCGGCGTGGGGTTGTAGGCGTTGCAGGGGTTGTTCAGCTGCGGGCAGTTGGAGACCAGCATCCACAGGTCGGTCTCGGCGCGCAGCTCGACGTACTTGCCCGGCGCCGACACGCCGTCGGCGAAGGTGAGCTGGCCCTCGGGCGTGACCGGCACGTTCATGAAGAAGTTGATGTTGGGCACCAGGTCGCGCTTGCCCAGGCCCACGTCGGCCTGCTGCAGCGCGAGCACGTAGTTGTCGCGGCAGCTGTGCATGAACTTCTTCTGCAGCGCGTAGCGCACCGTATTGCTCTCGGCCGCGCAGGCGCCGCCGAGCGTGTCGTGCCGGCCGCAGGTGTCGGCCACGATGGTGAGCAGCGGGCGGCCGAGGTTGCTCATCAGCACCGAGTCGGTGGTCAGGTAGATGCCGCCCTGGCGCAGCATGGTCGCGCTGGCGTCGTAGTGCTCGGCCAGGTCGTGGCGGGCGTAGAAGATGATGTCGACGGCCTGGTTGCCTTCGAGATCGACGATGCGCAGGGTCTGGCCCTGCGCGATCGCGGTGAACCAGGGTTCGCCGGCGGGCTGGCGGTGGCGGATCGTCGCGGCCTCGGGCTTCAAGGCACTTTCCTGCAGTCGCAGCGCAGTCATGTGTCTTTCCCTCAGCTCAGCGCGAACATGTCGCTGTTGTGCAGCGCGCGGGCACATTCCGGGCGGAACGCGCGGCACGGGTCGTTGGCCGGCGCAGGCCCGCGCTTCCAGGCGGCGACGCCGACCTTGCCGGGTGCGTAGCCCGGCCGCGGGTCCAGCGGGTGCGGCGCGGTGGAGACGCAGACGATCACGTCCATGTCCATGCGCAGCTCGACCTGGGCGCCCTTCACCGGGCGGGTCGCGTCGAAGGCGAAGCGACCCTCGTCGTCGACCACGATGCGGGTGAACAGATTCACCGGCGCGATCTGGTCGCGCAGCGTCAGGCCGTGCTTGCCGGTCTCGATCAGCAGGCCGTCGCGGCCGCTGCGGTACATCGCGTTGCGGTGCTGCTCGTAGCGCTGCACGCCGTACTTGGCCTCCATCGCCGGCGTGTCGAGCACGGCGCCGAGCGGGTCGTGCCAGCCCAGGGTGTCGTGCGTGAACGAGGCCAGCGCGCGGCCCATGTCGCTCATCAGCACATGGCCGGCGCGGTAGTGCGCGGTGTGCTGCGCCTTCAGGCTGTCGGGCATGTTGTAGCGCTCGAGCGGGTCGTGCGCGGCATAGAGCACCACGGCGCAGTTGGCGCGTTCGTCGAGCGCCGCGAAGCGCAGCGCCGTGCCGCGCGAGAGCCGCCAGCCCCAGTGCGCGCCGCCGGGCAGGATCTCGCTCCACACCACCTTGTCGGCCGGCAGCTCGGGCGCGAAACGCTGCCACAGCGGCAGCGCGTCCACCGGCTGCGCGGCCGGCGGGTTGTCGAGGGTGTGCGGATGCTCCATGGGGGTCTCGTCAGGTGGGGGCGGCCTGCGACAGCTTCTCGAGCAGCTCGAAGTCCGTCTGCATGCCGGAGGTGGCGCGGATGCGTTCCAGCACCTCGCGCTTGAGGGCGACGAAGGCCGGCTCCAGCTTCATCGCCTGGGTGCGCTGCGCCGGCAGCGGCACGCGGTAGATGGTGTCGATGCGGCCCGGGCGCGGCGCCATCAGCACGACCCGCTGGCCGAGGTAGAGCGCCTCTTCCACGTCGTGCGTGACGAACACGATGGTGCTGCGCTCCAGCCGCTGCACGTGCAGGATCAGGTCGTGCATCACCTCGCGGGTCTGCGCGTCGAGGGCGCCGAAGGGCTCGTCCATCAGCAGCACCGAGGGCCGGCTCATCAGCGCGCGCGCGATCGCCACGCGCTGCTGCATGCCGCCGGAGAGCTGCGCCGGGTAGTGCTTCGCCACATGGGCCAGGCCCATCAGGCGCAGCAGCGCGTCGGCGCGGCCGGAGGCGGCCTCCACGTCGGCCTGGGTGCGCTCGCGCGTGTGCACCGCGAGCCGGCGCGAGAAGCGGATGTTCTCCACCACGTTCAGCCAGGGGTAGAGGCTGTAGTGCTGGAACACCATCGCCCGCTCCGGGCCGGGGCCGGCGATCTCCTTCCCGTCGCACGTGAGCGAGCCCGCGCCGTAGGACTCCAGCCCGGCGATGGTGCGCAGCAGCGTCGACTTGCCGCAGCCCGAGGCGCCGACCAGCGTGACGAACTCGTTCTCGGCCACGTCGAGGTTCACGTCCTGCAGCGCGACCACGCCGCCGAAGCGCTTCCACAACTGCCGTGCGGAGATCTTCATTGGCGCACGTAGAGGTAGGGGAAGGCGACGCGGTGCAGCGCGCGCAGGCCCTGGTCGATCAGCAGCCCGAGCAGGCCGATCAGCAGGATGCCGGCGAAGATCTTGTCGGTCTGCAGGAAGCGCTGTGCCTTGAGGATGGCGTAGCCGAGGCCCGAGTTGGCGGCCACCAGTTCGGCCACGACCAGGTAGGTCCAGGCCCAGCCCATGGTCACGCGCAGGGTGTCCAGCAGGGCCGGCTTGGCCGAGGGGATGATCACCTGCTCGATCAGCTCGCGTCGCGTCGCGCCCATCGTCTGCGCCGCCTCGATCTGCGCCATCGGCACGCGGCGCACGTCCTCGGCCACCATCAGCACCATCTGGAAGAAGGTGCCGATGAAGATCACCGCGACCTTGGCGCCCTCGTCGATGCCGATCCACACCATCACCAGCGGCACGAAGGCCACCGCCGGCATGTAGCGGATGAAGTCGGTCAGCGGCTCCAGCAGCGCCTGCATGGTGCGGAAGCTGCCCACCAGCAGCCCGAGCGGCAGCGCGATCAGCGCCGAGAGCGCCCAGCCGGCCACCACGCGCATCGTGCTGATGCCGATGTCGCCCCACAGGCCGTCGCCATACCAGGCACCGAGGCGCTCGAGCACCTTGCCCGGGCCGGGCAGGAACACCGGGTCCACCCCGCCGGCGAGCACGAGCAGCAGCCAGCCCGCGAGCGGCAGCAGCAGCCCGGCGGCGATCAGCACGGCGGCACGGCGCGCGGGGATCGCGCTGCGCACGCCCCACCAGGGGCGCGGCTCGGGGCGCTCGGCGGGCGGCGCCGGCACGGCGCTGACCGGCGGGTTCTTCACTTCAGGGCGTCGGCCAGCAGCGAGGCGTCCACGCCCTTGGCGGGATCGGGCTTGCCCTCGATCAGCTTGTGCTCGAGCAGGAAGGCCGCGATCGTCGGGGCCACCGCCTGCAGCGAGCCCTTGTTGGCCGGGTCCATGGCCGCCTTGTTGGCTGCCGCGTCGAAGAACTTGGTGCCGGGCAGGAACACCTGGTAGTCGGCCGGCTTCATGCTCACCACCTTGGCCATGATCTCGGTGGCCTCGGCAGGCTTCTCGCGGATGAACTTCTCGGTCTCGAACCAGGCCTTGACCATGCCGACGAAGTCTTTCCGCTTGGCGGCGATGGATTTCTCCTGCGCCACCAGCAGGTCCGGGATCAGGCCCGGCATGTCCTTGCTGGTGAACAGCGGCCGGCCCTTGCCGCTCTTGACGATGTTGTCGATCCAGGGGTTCCACACCACCGCGGCGTCCACGCGCCCGGCGATGAAGGCGGCCGCCGCATCGCCCGCGGCGAGGTTGGTGATCTTCACGTCCGCCGGCTTCATGCCGTTGCGCGCCAGCGCGGTGGCGAGCACGAAGTGCGAGACGCTGAACTCCTCCAGCGCGACCGTCTTGCCCTTGAGATCCGCGAAGCTCCTGATCTTTGGGCCCACCAGCAGCGCGTCGTTGCCGGCCGAGTTGTCGTTCACCAGGATGGTCTTCAGCGGCAGGCCCTTGGCGAGCGGGCCCATGGTGTCGGACCAGGTCTGCGAGTTCGCGTCGAGCTGCCCGGCCGAGAGCGCGGCGATCGAGTCCGTGTAGTTGGCGAACCAGACCAGCTTCACGTCGGCGCCGTGCTTCTTGAAGAAGCCCTTCTGCTCGGCCACGTACCAGGCCACCCATCCCGGCCAGTCGGAGACGCCGACCTTCACCTCGGCCGCGGCGGCGCGCGGCAGCGCCGCGCCGGCGACGAAGGTGGCGGCCAGGCCGAGAGCGGCGAGCGTGCGGCGCCAGGAAGCGGTGTGCGGTGCAGACATGAGGCGGGCTCCTTGAGTCGTGGGACCAATGCATCGAGAGGCACTTCCAGCGAAGTGGACCTCCCGGGCTTTTGTCCCGCCGTGGAGCCCGAGGCGGGTCGTGAACCGCCTTGGGGCCGATGGCTCTCGGACCAGCGCCCGGCACTGCTCAGCGCCGCCGGACCGGAACCCTAGCCATCCTTCGAAGAAGCGCAGGTGTCGCCACCGGCTCTCTTGCGGTGCTGCACCTGCAAGCGCCGTGCCATGCGCTCCGGCGCCTCGACAGCGCTTTCGAACCCCGTCGCGGTGCGCACACCGGCGCGGTCGGCGCACCGCCGGGGTGCCGACGCCCTGTGCTCAGGCAGCCAGCGCCATCGCCCGCGCCAGCACCGGCTGCAGGCTCACCACCGTGCCCACCACCAGCAGCGCCGGCGGCTTGACGGCCTGCACCAGCGCGAGCGCCGGCAGGGTCTCGAGCGTGCCGGCCACGCAGCGCTGCTCCGGCAGCGTCGCGCGTTCGACCAGTGCGGCCGGCGTGTCCGCGCTCAGACCGTGTGCGATCAGGCGTTCGCAGATCAGCGGCAGCGCGGCCACGCCCATGTAGACCACCACGGTCTGCTGCGGCCGCGCGAGGCGCGGCCAGTCGAGATCGAGCGTGCGCGTGCCATCCGGACCATCGCGCAGGTGCCCCGTGACGCAGACGACCTCGGTGGCGTGGTCGCGGTGCGTCAGCGGGATGCCGGCACAGGCGCCGGCGCCCTGCGCCGCGCTGACGCCGGGCACCACCTCGAACGGGATGCCGGCCTCGGCCAGCGCCTGCGCCTCCTCGCCGCCGCGGCCGAACACGTAGGGGTCGCCGCCCTTCAGGCGCAGCAACTCGTGGCCGCTGCGCGCCAGACGGATCATCAGTTCGATGATGCCGTCCTGGCTCAGCTTGTGGTGGCCGCTGCGCTTGCCCACGTCGATGCGGTGCGCCGTGCGCGGGATCAGTTCGAGCACGCCGCGGCCGACCAGCGCGTCGTGCAGCACCACCTTGGCGCCGCCGATCAGGCGCGCCGCCTTCACGGTCAGCAGCTCGGGGTCGCCCGGGCCCGCGCCCACGAGCGTCACTCTGCCGGGCCGCGCCGCATGCAGCGTGGCGGCGTCGAAGTGCAGCGGGTCATGCAAGAGGCTCACGGCAACTCCCTCGGTTTGTGCCAGGTCATTCTTCGAGCGGCGGCCGATCCGGTCCTTGAACCAGTTCAAGGACGGCATGCCGGGCCGACGACGACCATGCGTCCGCACACCACGACCCTGGAGGGACGCATGCACCAACGACCCACTCGCCTCGCCGTTGCCGCGCTGCTCGCGGCCGCGGCCTTCGGCGCTCACGCGCAGGACAAGAAGCCGGTCACGCCGGCCGAGATGAACTACCAGGCCGGCGGCTCGCCGCTGGCCGCGGAGCCGATGTACCAGAGCACGAACCCCAAGGCCCCGGCGATGACGCAGGCCGAGTTCGAGCAGGGACGCAAGATCTACTTCGAGCGCTGCGCCGGCTGCCACGGCGTGCTGCGCAAGGGCGCCACCGGCAAGCCGCTGACCCCCGACATCACGCTCGGCAAGGGCACCGACTACCTGAAGGTCTTCATCGCCTACGGCTCGGCCGCCGGCATGCCGAACTGGCTCACCTCGGGCGAGATGAGCGAGAAGGAAGTCGACCTGATGGCGCGCTACATCCAGCAGGACCCGCCCGTGCCGCCCGAGTTCGGCCTGGCGCAGATGAAGGCGACCTGGAAGGTGCTGATCCCGCCCGAGCAGCGCCCGAAGAAGAAGATGAACTCGTACAACATCGACAACATCTTCTCGACCACGCTGCGCGACAGCGGCGAGGTGGCGCTGATCGACGGCGACACCAAGAAGATCATCAACATCGTCAAGACCGGCTACGCGGTGCACATCTCGCGCGTGTCGGCCTCCGGGCGCTTCCTCTACGTGATCGGGCGCGACGCCAAGGTCAACATGATCGACCTGTGGATGGAGACGCCCGACAACGTGGCCGAGATCCGCGTCGGCCTGGAGGCACGCTCGGTCGACACGAGCAAGTACAAGGGCTTCGAGGACAGGTTCGCCATCGCCGGCAGCTACTGGCCGCCGCAGTACGTGATCATGAAGGGCGACACGCTCGAGCCGCTGAAGATCGTCGCCACGCGCGGCATGGTCGTCGGCACGCAGGAGTACCACCCCGAGCCGCGCGTGGCCTCGATCGTGGCCTCGCACTTCAAGCCCGAGTTCGTGGTCAACGTCAAGGAGACCGGCAAGACGCTGATGGTGGACTACTCCAACATCGAGGCGCTGAAGGTCACCGAGATCGGCTCCGCGCCCTTCCTGCACGACGGCGGCTGGGACTCGAGCAAGCGCTACTTCATGGTGGCGGCCAACAACAGCAACAAGATCGCCGTGATCGACGCCAAGGACGGCAAGCTCGCCGCCATCACCGAGGTCGGCAAGATCCCGCACCCGGGGCGCGGCGCGAACTTCGTGCACCCGACCTTCGGGCCGGTGTGGGCCACCGGCCACCTCGGCGACGAGACCATCTCGCTGATCGGCACCGACCCGAAGAAGCACAAGCAGCACGCCTTCAAGGAGGTGGCCAAGCTCAAGGGGCCGGGCGGCGGGGCGCTGTTCATCAAGAGCCACCCGAAGTCGCAGCACCTGTACTCCGACGCGCCGCTGAACCCCGACCCGGCGGTCTCGCAGTCGGTGGTGGTGTTCGACATCAAGGCGCTCGACAAGGGCTACACCGTGCTGCCGATCGCGCAGTGGTCGGGCCTGAAGGACGGCGGCGCGATGCGTGTCGTGCAGCCCGAGTTCAACAAGGCCGGCGACGAGGTGTGGTTCGCGGTCTGGTCGGCCAAGGACAAGCAGAGCGCGATCGTCGTCGTCGACGACAAGACGCTGAAGCTCAAGTCGGTGATCAAGGACCCGAGGCTGATCACGCCGACGGGCCACTTCAACATCCACAACACCCAGCACGACATCTACTGAGACCCACCCCCGGAGCGCCTGACGGCGCTCCCCCTCGAGGGGGCGCCGCTGGCGGGCCGGCGGAGCCGGTCCCGCGGCGGCCGCTGGATCGAGACACCGAGCAGGAGACTTCCGATGAGACACATGAAGATGCTGATGGGCCTGTCGCTCGCACTGGCTGCAGCCGGTGCGTGGGCGGGGCCCGAGGACGCGATGAACAAGGCCGGCTGCATGGCCTGCCACACCAAGGACAAGAAACTGGTCGGCCCGTCGTTCAAGGACATCGCGGCCAAGTACAAGGGCCAGGACGTGGTGGCCAGGCTGATGGAGAAGGTGCGCAAGGGCGGCGCCGGCAGCTTCGGCCCGGTGCCGATGGCGCCCACCGGGCCCGACAAGATCAACGACGCGGACCTGACCGAGGCCGTGAAATTCATCCTGGCGTCCTGAGCATGAAGCCCCTCGGCCTGCTGCTGCTCGCTGCCGCGCCTGCGTTCGCGCAGGTGCCGGATGCCAGCCGCACGGCCGAGCTGGTGCGCATCGTGCGGCAGGACTGCGGGTCCTGCCACGGCATGCTTCTCACCGGCGGGCTCGGCCCGGCGCTCACGCGCGAGGCGCTGGCCGAGCGGCCGGTGGACTCGCTCGTCGCCACCATCCTGCACGGCCGGCCCGGCACGCCGATGCCGCCGTGGCGCGCGATGCTCGGCGAGGCGGACGCGCAATGGATCGCCGCGCAACTGCTGCGCGGCTTTCCGGACGAAGCGAGGGGGGCGCGGTGAGCCGTCGTCGCGACGTTCTTTCGGCCCTGCTGGCAGGCGGCGCCGCGCTGGCCTTGTCCGGCTGCGCCAGCGTGCCGCCACCGTCGCGCGGCACCGGCACGCTCGGCGTGATCGTCGAACGCGCGCGTGGCGCGCTGACCATCGTCGACACGCAGCAGCGCGCGGCGCTCGGCCGCGTCGAGGGCCTGGGCGACCTGTCGCACGCCTCGGTGGTGTTCTCGCGCGACGGCGCGCTGGCCTACGTGTTCGGCCGCGACGGCGCTCTGACGATGGTCGACCTGCCGGGCCGGCGCATCGTGCGGCGCGTGATGCAGGCCGGCAACTCGATCGGCGGCGCGATCTCGCAGGACGGCACGCTGGTCGCCGCGCAGAACTACCAGCCCGGCGGCGTGAAGGTGTTCGATGCACGCACGCTCGAGCTGGTGGCCGACCTCCCCGCGGAGTACGCACCCGGCCAGCGCTCGCGCGTGGTCGGTCTCGTGGACCTGCCCGGCGCGCGCTTCGCGTACAGCCTGTTCGATGCCGATGCGATCTGGGTCGCGGACCTGGCCGACCGCGCCGCGCCGCGCATCACGAAGTACCCCGCCATCGGCCGCCAGCCCTACGACGCGCTGGTCACGCCCGACGGCCGGCACTACATCGCCGGCCTGTTCGGTGAGGACGGCCTCGCGCTGCTCGACCTCTGGCAGCCGAGCCCCGCGCCGCGCCGCATCCTGGCGGGTTACGGGCGCGGCGAGGCGCCGCTGCCGGTCTACAAGATGCCGCACCTGCGCGGCTGGGCCGTCGCAGGCCGCCACGCCTACCTGCCGGCGATCGGCCGCCACGAGGTGCTGGTGGTGGACACCGCGAGCTGGCAGGAGGTGGCGCGCATTCCGGTGGCCGGCCAGCCGGTGTTCGTGATGGCGCGGCCCGACGGGCGCCAGGTGTGGGTCAACTTCGCGGTGCCCGACTACGGCCGCGTGCAGGTGATCGACACGCTCGCGCAGCAGGTCGTCCGGACGCTCGAGCCGGGCAAGGCCGTGCTGCACCTGGAGTTCACGCCGCGCGGCGACGCGGTCTGGATCAGCTGCCGCGACGACCATGTGGTGCGCGTGGTCGACACCACGAGCTTCGCCACGCTCGCCTCGCTGCCGGTGGATGCCCCCTCGGGCATCTTCTTCACCGCCCGCGCGGGCCGGATGGGGATGTGATGGACCTGCGCGACGCGCTGATCGACGGCTGGCAGCGCGGCTTTCCGCTCGTGCGCGAGCCCTTCGCGGCGATCGCCGACCGGCTCGGCGCGCGCGAGGTCGACGTGTTGCGTGCCTGCACGCGGCTGCACGAGGACGGCGTGCTCGGCCGCATCGGCGGGCTGTTCGGCGCCGGCGCGGGCGGGGCCGGCGCGCTGGCCGCGCTCGCCGTGCCGCGCGAGCGCCTGGCCGAGGTGGCCGCGCGCGTGTCCGCGCGGCCGGGCGTGAACCACAACTACGAGCGCGAGCACCGCTGGAACCTGTGGTTCGTCGTGCATGCGGCCGATGCCGAGGCGCTCGCGCGCACGCTCGACGCGATCGGGCACGAGGCCGCGCTGCCGATGCTGCGCCTGCCGATGCGCCGCGCCTACCGCATCGACCTCGGCTTCGACCGGCGCGGCGCGGTCGCCAACGCCGTCACCACGACCCGCGGCGAGGCGCCCGCGCCGCTCGCCGAGGCCGACTGGCCACTCGCGGCGCGCGTCGAGGCCGGGCTGCCACTGGTGCCGCGGCCGTTCGACACCTGGGCCGCGGAGCTCGGGCAGCCGCCCGCCGCGGTGCTGGGCAGGCTGCGCTTCTGGCTGCTGGACGGCACGCTGCGCCGCTTCGGCCTGGTGGTGCGCCACCACGAACTCGGCTTCGACGCCAACGCGATGGCGGTGTTCGCGCCGCCCGAGGAGTGCATCGATGCCTGCGGCGCGGCGCTGGCGCGCGAGAGCGGCGTCACGCTCGCCTACCGGCGCGAATGCGCGCCCGGCTGGCCCTACACGCTCTACGCGATGCTGCACGGCCGCGACCGCACGAGCGTGCGCGCGCTGGCCGCCGAGGTGATCGAACGCAGCGGGTTGTCGAACGCGCCGCACGAACTGCTGTTCTCCGTGCGCCGCTTCAAGCAGACCGGCGCCCGCCGCTTCCGGGCGATGGCCGATGCGCTCTGACACGCCTGCCTGGATCGCCGGCACCGATGCGCGCCTGATCGACCGCCTGCATGGCGGCTTCCCGCTCGTGGACCGGCCGTTCGCCGCGGTCGGCGCGGAGCTCGGCCTGAGCGAGGACGAGGTGCTCGAGCGGCTGCGTGTGCTGCTGGCCGGCGGGCTGCTGACGCGCTTCGGCCCACTGTTCCAGATCGAGCGTGCCGGCGGGCAGTTCGTGCTGGCCGCGTTGGAGGTGCCGCAGGAACGTTTCGAGGCGGTGGCCGCGCAGGTCAACGCCCACCCCGAGGTGGCGCACAACTACCGCCGCGAGCATGCCTTCAACATGTGGTTCGTCGTCGCGGCCGAGACGCCGGCGCGCGCCGCCGAGGTGCTGGCCGCGATCGAGGCCGAGACCGGGCTGCCGGTGGCCGCGTTCCCGAAGGAGCGCGAGTACCGCGTCGAACTCAGGCTGCCGGCGGCGCGCGATGCTAAATGAATTCGACCGCGCGCTGATCGCCGCCACGCAGGGCGGCCTGCCGCTCGTCGCCCGGCCCTACGAGGCGGTGGGTGCGATGCTCGGCGTGGGCGGCGAGGTGGTGCGCGAGCGGCTCGCGGCGATGCTGGCCAGCGGCCTGGTGCGACGCATCGGCGCGGTGCCCAACCACTACCGGCTCGGCTGGACGGCCAACGGCATGAGCGTGTGGGATGTGGCCGACGAGCGCGTCGACGAACTCGGCGAGCGCCTGGCTGCCGTGCCCGGCGTGAGCCACTGCTACCGCCGCCCGCGTGCCCTGCCGCGCTGGCCCTACAACCTGTTCGTGATGCTGCACGGCCGCTCGCGCGAGGAGGTGGAGGCGCAGGCCCGCGCCGTCGCCGCGCTGCTCGGCGAGGCCTGCCGCAGCCACGAGATCCTGTACTCCAGCGCGATCCTGAAGAAGACGGGACTGCGCCTGCGCGAGGACTGAACCATGTTCCGCATCTCCCACTTCATGCGCCTGCTGGCCGAGGCAGAGACCACCGGTTCGATGCCCGCGCCGCGGCGCGGGCGCCCCGGCGGCCCCGTCGTCATCTGGAACCTCATCCGCCGCTGCAACCTGACCTGCAAGCACTGCTACGCCTTCTCGGCCGACCACGAGTACGCCGGCGAGCTGAACACCGGCGAGGTGTTCACGGTGATGGACGACCTGAAGGCCTTCAAGGTGCCGGTGCTGATCCTCTCCGGCGGCGAGCCGCTGCTGCGGCCCGACCTGTTCGAGATCGCCGCGCGCGCCAGGGCGATGGGCTTCTACGTCGGCCTGTCGACCAACGGCACGCTGATCGACGAACCGATGGCCGACCGCGTGGCGGCGGCCGGCTTCGACTACGTCGGCATCAGCCTGGACGGCCTGCGCGCGACGCACGACCGGTTCCGCCGCCTCGAGGGCGCCTTCGACCGCAGCCTCGCGGCGCTGCGCCACCTGCGCGCGCGCGGCGTGCGCCTGGGCCTGCGCTACACGATGACGGCGCTGAACGCGCACGACCTGGCGCCGCTGCTCGCGCTGATGCGCGACGAGGGCATCCAGAAGTTCTACTTCTCGCACCTGAACTACGCCGGCCGCGGCAATGTCCACCGCCAGCGTGACGCGCAGTTCGCCGCCACCCGCGAGGCGATGGACCTGTTGTTCGAGCGCGCCTGGCAGGCCGCCTGCGATGGGCGCGACGAGGAGTTCGTCAGCGGCAACAACGATGCCGACGGCCCGTGGCTGCTGCACTGGGCCGACCGTCGCCTGCCGCGCTGGCACGACGCGCTGCGCGGGCACCTCGTCGCCTGGGGCGGCAACGCCAGCGGCGTGAACGTCGCGAACATCGACAACCTCGGCCACGTGCACCCCGACACCATGTGGTGGCACCACGACCTCGGCAGCGTGCGCGAGCGGCCGTTCTCGGTGATCTGGCAGGACACCAGCGATCCGCTGATGAAGGGGCTGAAGGCTGCGCGCCGCCCGGTGCAGGGCCGCTGCGCCGGTTGCAGGCACCTCGATATCTGCGGCGGCAACACCCGCGTGCGCGCCCAGCAGGTCACGGGCAACCCCTGGGCCGAGGACCCGGGCTGTTACCTGGGCGACGACGAGATCGGCCTCGTGCCGGAGGAGGCCGTCGCATGAAGCCGCTGTTCGACCTGGCCTGGCGCGCGGCGCTCGCGCTCGCGCTGCTGCTGATGGGCCTGGACCTGGCCCGCGCCGCGGAACCGGCGGCGCTCTACCAGGACCATTGCGCCAGTTGCCACGGCGTGCAGCGCACCGGCGGCATGGGGCCGGCGCTGCTGCCCGAGAGCCTGGAGCGGCTGCGCCGCGCCGAGGCGATCCAGGTGATCACCGCGGGTCGCGTCGCGACGCAGATGGCCGGCTATGGCGACAAGCTCTCGAAGGACGAGATCGCCGCGCTGGCGCAGTGGATCACCACGCCGGTCGTGCCCGCGCCGACCTGGAGCGAGGCCGACATCCGCGCCTCGCGCACGGCCGACCCGGCTGCCGCAAACCTGCCCGCGAAGCCGGTGTGGAACGCCGACCCGATGAACCTGTTCGTCGTCGTCGAGGGCGGCGACCACCATGTGTCGCTGGTCGACGGCGACCGCTTCGAGCGCATCCACCGCTTCGCGAGCCGCTTCGCGCTGCACGGCGGGCCGAAGTTCACGCCCGACGGCCGGCACGTCTTCTTCGGTTCGCGCGACGGCTGGATCACGAAGGTCGACCTGTGGAACCTGGCGGTGGTGGCCGAGGTGCGCGCCGGGCTGAACATGCGCAACGTGGCGGTCAGCGGCGACGGCCGCTGGGTGATGGCGGCCAACTACCTGCCGCACAGCGTGGTGCTGTTCGATGCCGAGCTGAACCTGGTGAAGACCTACGCCGCGGCCACGCGCGACGGCAAGGCCAGTTCGCGTGTCTCGGCGGTGTACGACGCGGCGCCGCGGCGCAGCTTCGTCGTCGCGCTCAAGGACCTGCCCGAGCTCTGGGAGATCTCCTACGACCCGAAGGCCGAGCCGATCTTCGACGGCTACGTGCACGACTACAAGATGGGCGAGGGCATCGCCGCGCCGGGCTACCTCGGCGTGCGCCGCACATTGCTCGACGAGCCGCTGGACGACTTCTTCTTCGACGCCGCCTACCGCCACGCGCTCGGCGCAACGCGCCCGAGGGACGGCGTGGGCCCGAGGGCCCAGGTGGTCAACCTCGACATCCGGCGCAAGATCGCCGAACTGCCGATCGCCGGCATGCCGCACCTCGGCTCGGGCATCACCTTCGCGTGGAACGGCACGACGGTGCTCGCGAGCCCGAACCTGAAGGACGGTGCGCTCGACGTGATCGACACCCGCACCTGGAAGAGCGTGAAGACCATCCCCACCCCCGGCCCCGGCTTCTTCCTGCGCAGCCACGAGAAGACGCCCTACGCCTGGACCGACTCGATGATGAGCCCGACGGCCAAGGACACGCTGACCATCGTCGACAAGCGCACGCTCGAGCCGGTGGCGCAGGTGCGCGAGCCCGGCCGCACGCTGGCGCACATCGAATTCACCAAGGACGGCCGCTACGCGCTGGCCAGCGTGTGGGAGACGGACGGCGCGCTGGTGGTCTACGACGCCGCGACCTTCAAGGAGGTCAAGCGCCTGCCGATGAGCAAGCCGGTGGGCAAGTACAACGTGTGGAACAAGATCACGCGCTCGGAGGGGACGTCGCACTGAAGGCGCGCGCCCAGGGCGTGGTCAGCGCTTCAAGGTGAAAGGGATCTTCGTCCCGTCCGAGAGGCATTCACCACTGAACCGCGTTTGTTCCTCGGCCATCGTGAGTTCGCAGATGTAGGTGTCCGGTGCGTCGGACTTCTGCTCCTGCTCGGTGGTCACGACGGTGAGTTTGCGGCCCGTCAGGCGTGCGGTGCCGGTACCCACGCGTTTGCCGTTGAGTAGCACGTCCACCCGGTACTCGTTGCCCTCGGCCGCGAGCTGGTAACGCTCCTCCGCATCGGAGATCCACATGCCGCTGAGGTCGGG
Source organism: Piscinibacter defluvii (assembly GCF_004011805.1). Lineage (GTDB taxonomy): Bacteria > Pseudomonadota > Gammaproteobacteria > Burkholderiales > Burkholderiaceae_C > Piscinibacter > Piscinibacter defluvii. Next base: position 356,367 of record NZ_RCHJ01000004.1, on the reverse strand, counting down.
TGCGGCGGGTCCGGCGGCCGGTGCGCCGCCCGGGGCCTCCATGGCGGCCGTGGGGTCCGCGGTCGCCGCTTCGGCCGGTGGGTCGAACCAGCCCAGGCCGTAGCCCAGCACCAGCACGAGCACGGCCGCGGCGGCGCCCCACAGCACGAGCGGCTTGCCGGTCCGGGCCGGTGGCGTGGTGGTCGGCGCCGCGCCGCGCAACGGCGGCAGACCCGGCACCTTGGACAAGGTCTCGACCAGGGCCAGCAGGTCGCCGCGCCAGCGGGCGTCCGACAGCAGCTGGGCCTGGCGGTTGGTCAGCAGCCGCAGCTCCTCGGGGAGCTGCGATGGCGCAGGCAGCGCCGCGTCTTCCACCAGCACCGGGATCACGCGCACCTTGCGCCGCAGCGCGGCAGCGATCTCCAGGCGCACCCAGTCGTCGGGCTGATCCAGGCGGCGGCGCTGCTGGTCGTCGCTCGCATCGAGCCAACCCGGGCCGATGAGCACCAGCATCACGGCGCACTGGTCCAGCGCACGCTCCAGCTGGGCCGGGAACTCGTCGCCGCCGGCGATGCTCTCGACGTCGCGGAAGATCGCGTCCTGGCCGAAGCGGTCGGCCAAGTCGCCGGCCAGGCGGCCCGCGACGTGGCGCGTGTCGGAACGCCGGTAGCTCACGAAGATGCCTGCGGCCATGACGATCCCCTCCGTCGTGTCCAACCATCCTAGCAGGGGGTTGCCGGGGCCAGTCGCCCGGCCGGGCTGGGCCGCCTTGCTTGCGGTCCGTCAAGCGGTCCGCGTGCGCTGTTGGCAGGCCCGGCGTTCTTGAACCGCTTCAAGGAATCATCCCGACCGAATCCCTAGGCTATTGCCCATCGCTACGACGAGGAGGCAGGCCATGGGTGCCAGCACATCGGGCGGGTTCACCAAGCAGGCGGCCCGCAACATCTTCTACGGCGGCACGGTGTTCTTCGTGCTGCTGTTCATCGTGCTGGTCACCGACAGCACGGGCCACATCCCGAAACGCTCGAACCAGGCGGCGCTGACGCCGGCGGTCGAACGCGGCAAGGCGATCTGGGAAACGCGCAACTGCATCGGCTGCCACACCCTGCTGGGCGAAGGCGCGTACTACGCGCCCGAGCTCGGCAACGTGTACCAGCGCCGCGGCGGCGGCGAGTTCATCAAGGCCTGGATGAAGGCGCAGCCCACCGGCGCGCCCGGCCGTCGCCAGATGCCGCAGTTCAACCTCAGCGAGCAGCAGCTCGACGACCTCGTCGAGTTCCTGAAGTGGACCAACCAGGTGGACACGAACAAGTGGCCGCCGAATGTCGAAGGGTGAGGAGAGGGCCATGCAAGCGGCAACCGTCAAATACAAGTCCCAGGCCGTCGCCAAGTACTACTTCGTCGGCGCACTGGCCCTGTTCGTCGGGCAGATCGTGTTCGGCCTGGCGCTCGGGCTGCAGTACCTGATCGGCGACTTCGCCTTTCCCTACATCCCGTTCAACCAGGCGCGCATGGTGCACACCAACCTGCTGATCGTCTGGCTGCTGTTCGGCTTCATGGGCGCGGCCTACTACCTGGTGCCGGAGGAGTCCGAGACCGAGCTGTGGAGCCCGAAGCTCGCGATCGCGCTGTTCTGGATCTTCCTGCTTGCCGGCGCGCTGACCATCGTCGGCTACCTCGCCGTGCCCTACGCCAAGCTGGCCGAGCTGACCGGCAACGAGCTGCTGCAGACCATGGGCCGCGAGTTCCTCGAGCAGCCCTTGCCCACGAAGGTGGGCATCGTGATCGTCGCGCTCGGCTTTCTGCTGAACATCACGATGACCATGCTCAAGGGCCGCAAGACCAGCATCACGCTGGTGCTGTGGATGGGCCTGGCGGGGCTGGCGCTGCTGTTCCTGTTCAGCTTCTACAACCCGAGCAACCTGGTCAAGGACAAGATGGCCTGGTGGTGGGTGGTGCACCTGTGGGTGGAAGGCGTGTGGGAGCTGATCCTCGGCGCGCTGCTGGCCTTCGTGCTGATCAAGACCACCGGCGTGGACCGCGAGGTGATCGACAAATGGCTGTACGTGATCATCGCGATGGCGCTGATCACCGGCATCCTCGGCACCGGCCACCACTACTACTTCATCGGCCTGCCCGAGTACTGGCTGTGGATCGGCAGCGTGTTCTCCGCGCTCGAGCCCGTGCCCTTCTTCATGATGACGGTGTTCGCCTTCAACATGGTGCAGCGGCGCCGCCGCGAGCACCCGAACCAGGCCGCCGTGCTGTGGGCGGTGGGCACCTCGGTGATGGGCTTCCTCGGCGCCGGCCTGTGGGGCTTCATCCACACGCTGAGCCCGGTGAACTACTACACCCACGGCACGCAGGTCACCGCGGCGCACGGCCACCTGGCCTTCTACGGCGCCTACGTGCTGGTGGTCATCACGATGATCAGCTACGCGATGCCGATCCTGCGCGGCCGCGAGGCGAACCCGAAGCGCGCCCAGGCGCTCGAGATGTGGAGCTTCTGGATCATGACCATCGGCATGGGCGTGATGGTGCTGGCGCTCACCGGCGCAGGCATCCTGCAGGTCTGGCTGCAGCGCCTGCCGACCGAGAACCCGATGGGCTTCATGGCCACGCAGGAGCAGCTGCGCTTCTTCTACTGGCTGCGCCTGGGCGGCGGCGTCGGCTTCCTGGTCGGCCTGATCGCCTACCTGGCGAGCTTCTTCGTCGGCGCGAGCGCCGAGGAACGCGCGGCCGTCGGCGCGGGCTCGATGCCGAACCCGGCGCAGCGGGCCTGAGCGGAGCGCTGCCATGCTGATGCAAGCCGCGCCGCAGCTGCTGCCCTGGTACGCCGAGCAGCACGACGAGTGCGCGCTGTTCGAGCGCGCCTGGCGGCAGCGCCTGCCGCTGCTGATCAAGGGCCCGACGGGTTGCGGCAAGACGCGCCTCGTGGAGCACATGGCGCAGCGCCTCGGCCGGCCGCTGGTGACGGTGGCCTGCCACGACGACCTGAGCGCGGCCGACCTGGTCGGCCGCCACCTGCTGGGCGACGGCGCGACCCGCTGGCAGGACGGGCCGCTCACCCGCGCGGTGCGCCAGGGCGCGCTTCTCTACCTCGACGAGGTGGTCGAGGCGCGCAAGGACACCACGGTCGTGCTGCACCCGCTGGCCGACGACCGGCGCGCGCTGCCGATCGAGCGCACCGGCGAGACGCTGCTCGCGCCGCCGGAGTTCATGCTCGTGGTCAGCTACAACCCGGGCTACCAGAACGCGCTGAAGAACCTGAAGCCGAGCACGCGCCAGCGTTTCGTCGCGCTGACGCTCGGTTATCCGGAGCCGGCGCTCGAGCGCCGCATCGTGCGCACCGAGGGTAGCGTGGACGAGGCGCTGGCCGCCCGCCTGGTGCAGCTGGCCGATGCCCTGCGCCGCCTGACCGACCACGACCTGGAGGAGACGGTCAGCACGCGCGCGCTGGTGATGGCCGCGCGGCTGATGGCAGCCGGCCTCGCGCCGCACGAGGCCTGCCGTGCCGCGATCGTCGACGCGCTGACCGATGACGCGGACACCGCCGCGGCACTCGGCGAGATCGTCGTGGCCGTCTTCGGCGATGGACGCTGAGCCCGCACCGGCCTTCGTCGCCTTGGCTGCCACGCACGCCGGGAGCGACACGCTGCAGCGCCGGCGGCGGCTGGCGCAGGCCGCGTTCTTCGCGCTGTTCCTGCTCGCGCCCGCGTTCGACCTGCTGCGCTTCGACCTGACCGAGGCGCAGCTATGGTTCCTCGGCCAGCGCTGGTCGCTCGGCATCGACGCCTTCCGCGCCGGGCAGATCGGCGCCTCGGAGGCGGCGCTGAACATCCTGTGGCGCGGCTTCCTGCCGGCGATCGTGCTGATCGTCGTCTTCCTCGGCGTCGCCTACCGCTGGGGCCGGCTCTACTGCGGCTGGCTGTGCCCGCATTTCTCGTCGGTGGAACTGCTCAACGACCTGCTGCACCGCGCCATCGGCAAACTGAGCCTGTGGGACCGCACGCGCACGCCGCGCGCCGGCCGCACGCCGCAGCGGCGCTGGTGGCCGGTGTTCGGCCTGAGCTGCCTTCTTCTCGGCTTCGCCTGGGCCATCACCGCGCTGACCTACCTGCTGCCGCCGGCCGTCATCTGGGGCAACCTGGTGCACGGCACGCTGACACCCAACCAGGCGCGGTTCATCGCCATCGGCACGGCGGTGTTCACGCTCGAGTTCGCGTTCGCGCGCCACCTGTTCTGCCGTTTCGGCTGCGCGGTCGGGCTGTTCCAGTCGCTCGCCTGGATGGCCAACCCGAAGGGCATGGTGGTCGCGTTCGCGCGCGAGCGGGCGCGCGATTGCCGCACCTGCGAGCCGCCCGAAGGCAGCGCCTGCGACCACGCCTGCCCGATGCGCCTGCACCCGCGCAACATCAAGCGGATGATGTTCTCCTGCGTGCAGTGCGGCCAGTGCCTGCAAGCCTGCGAGCACTCGCAGACGACGCAGCAGCGCGAGCCGCTGCTGCAATGGGCCGTCGGGGCCGATGCGGTGCGCGAGACGCTGCGCCAGCGCCGCGCCGAGCTCGACGCGGCGAGGCGCGACTGATGGAAGAGTGGGTCGGCCAGTGGTGGCACCGCGCGATCAGCCGCGCGGCGGAACGCTCGTTTCCCGAGGCGGCCGTCACGCAGGCGCAGGTGCAGCGCGCGATCCGCCTGCTGTTCCGCGCGGCCGGCGGCGATCCGTCGCTGCGCGTGGCCGAGGCGACGCTGCAGCGCCACGGCGGTGCGCGCCGCTGGCTCGAGCGCATCGCCGGCAGCGGCCAGCGGGCGGCCACCGCGACGCTGGATGCACAGGCCCTCGCGCTGCCCGAGCGCATCGCCGTGTTCCCCGACGCGGCGCTGAACCGCGACCTCTACCTGTGGCTCGCGGCCGCGGCGGCGGTGTTCGAGCCGCGTGGCGACTGGGTGGCCGACAACCTGCGCGCCGGCGCCGCGGTGGTCGAGCGGTTCCCGGGTCTCGCGGCGCGGCGCCGCGCGCTGGTCGAGGCGACGCTGCAGCAGCGCCCCGGCCTGCAGCGCCTGCACGGACGGGCCCGCGCCGCCGAGGCCGCCGTGCAGGCGGCGCTGCTGGCGCTGCGCGACGGCGTCGTCCTCGACGTGGCCGCGGGCATCGTGCCGGCCGAGGTGGCGCCGGTGTGGCCGTGGCTGTGGTCCGTCGCCCCGGGCGCCGACGCGGCCGCGCCCGGTCGCGAGCCGGCCCCGCGCGAGGATGGCGCCCGCAGCGCCCCGCGCGACGCCCGGCGGCGCCGCGCCCAGCGTGTCACCGAGGCGGCCGACCGCAACGCGATGCTGATGTTCTTCCGCGCCGAGTCGATCATGACCTGGAGCGAGTTCGTCAAGGTCAACCGCGGCAGCGACGACGAGCCGGGCGACGACCCCTCGGCTGCGGCGGACGACATGGAGACGCTGGCCGTGGCTGACGGCGGTGCCACCTGCGCCGCGCGGGTGCGCTTCGACCTCGACCTGCCGAGCGCCAGCGCCGACGACCGGCCGCTCGGTGAGGGCATCCGCCTGCCCGAGTGGGACTGGAAGGCGCGCACGCTGCGGCCCGAGCATTGCGCGCTGCAGGTGTTCGAGGCCGCCGCGCCGGCGCCCTACGGGCCGCCGCCCGGCCTGCGCCGGCTGGCGCGCCGCGTGCGCCGGCGCATGGAGACGCTGCGCGCCGCGCCGCGGTGGCAGCGTGGCTGCACCGACGGCGACGAGCTCGACCTCGACGCCTGGGTGCGCCACGCGGCCGAGGCGCCGGACGAAAGCCCGCCGGTGCTGGCGCGGCGCGTGGACGACGAGCGCAGCCTGGCGACCCTGCTGCTGGCCGACCTGTCGCTCTCCACCGAGGCGCATGTGCCGGGCACCGAGCAGCGTGTGATCGACGTGATCCGCGAGGCGCTCTACGTGTTCGGCGAGGCGCTCGAGGCCAGCGGCGACCCGTTCGCGATGCTCGGCTTCAGCTCGGTGAAGCGCGAGCATGTGCGCATCCAGCGCCTGAAGGACTTCGGCGACGCCTGGGACGGCGCGGCGATGGCGCGTGTCGGCGCCGTCCGTCCCGGCTTCTACACGCGCATGGGCGCGGCGCTGCGCCACGCCACCGCGCAGCTCGCGCAGCGCCCCGAGCGGCAGCGCCTGCTGCTGCTGCTGACCGACGGCAAGCCGAACGACCTGGACGTCTACGAAGGCCGCTACGGCCTGGAGGACACGCGCCATGCCGTGCAGGAGGCCCGCGCCGCCGGGCTGGTGCCGTTTGCGGTGACGGTCGACGAGGCCGGGCACGACTGGCTGCCGCATCTGTTCGGCGCGCGCTCGTACGCCCTGGTGCACCGGCCCGCGCAATTGGCCCGCCGGCTGGCGCAGATCGTCGCGACGCTGTCGCGCGGTTGACGCGCCTCAAGCCCCGCCGGGGTGCGCGGCCGAGAATCCGCCCACCTCGACGCCCTTGCCGCGATGGACCTGAAGCAGTTCGACCTGCCGCGCTACCTCTCGGTGTTGCCGCTGTTCAGCGACATGCAGCCCCCCGAGCTCGCGCGCCTGGCGCAGGGCTGCCAGCTGCGCCGCTTCGGGCGTGGCGACATGGTGTTCCACGTCGGCCAGCCCTGCGAGGAGTTCCACGTCACGGTGATGGGGCAGGTGAAGCTGTTCGCGCTCTCGCCGGCCGGGCAGGAGAAGGTGATCGAGCTGATCGGCCCCGGTGCGAGCTTCGCCGAGGCGCTGATGTTCACCGGCAAGCCCTACATCATCAACGCCCAGGCGCTCACCGACAGCCTGCTGCTGTCGGTCGGCAAGCCGGCGGTGCTGGCCGAGATCGCGCAGGACCCGAAGTTCGCCTTGCGCATGCTCGCAGGCATCTCGCGCCGCCTGCACGGCCTGGTGCACGACGTGCAGGCCTACGCGCTGCACAGCGGCATGCAGCGCGTGATCGGCTACCTGCTGCGCGACCAGGTGGTGGAGGACTGCGCCACCGGCGAGGTGATCACCGTCTCGCTGCCGGTCAGCAAGGCCACCATCGCCTCGCGCCTGTCGCTCACGCCGGAGTACTTCTCGCGCGTGCTGCACGAGCTGGAAGCGGCCGGGCTGATCCGCATCGACAAGCGCGACATCCAGATCCTCGACGCGCGCCGGCTCGCCTCGTTCCAGCCCGGCTGATCCGGCATCTAGAAAAGTGGATGCTGTTTCCAGTAAACTGGAGACATGGACGACATCACCCCCCGCCTGGCCCGGCGCGTGCACGCGCTGCGCGAGGCCAACGGCCTCTCGCTCGACGCGCTGGCCGAGCGCAGCGGCGTCAGCCGCTCGGCGATCTCGCTGATCGAACGCGGCCAGAGCAGCCCGACCGCCGTGGTGCTGGACCGGCTGGCCGCCGCGCTGGGCGTCACACTCGCCTCGCTGTTCGAGGCCGACGCGGCGGCGCGGACGGCGGCGCCCGCGCCGCTGGCGCGGGTGGCCGAGCAGCCGGTCTGGACCGACCCGGCCTCCGGCTACGTGCGGCGCAACGTGTCGCCGGCCTGGCCCTCGCCGATCCAGCTGGTCGACGTGCGCTTCCCGCCCGGCCAGCGCGTGGCCTACGAGCAGGCGGCGCGCGAGACCGAGGTGCACCAGCAGGTCTGGATGATCGAGGGCGCGATGGACCTGAGCGTGGGCCGCGAGACCTGGCGTCTCGAGGCCGGCGACTGCCTGGCGATGCAGCTGGACGCCCCGATCGTCTGGCACAACCCGACCAGGCGGGCCGCGCGATACCTCGTCGCGCTCGTCAGCCTGCCGTGGAGGAACCGATGAACGACGGGGTGCGCATCCGCCGCGTGGCGGGCGAGGACGCGGCGGCGCTGGTGCCGGCGCTGGCCGAGGTGCTGATCGACTGCGTCGAGGGCGGCGCCTCGGTCAGCTTCATGATGCCGATGACACGCGCCAGGGCCGAGGCCTTCTGGCGCGGCGTGGCCGCGGGCGTGGCGGCCGGCGAGCGCGCGCTGCTGGTGGCCGAGGAGTCCGACGGCGCGCTGGTCGGCACCGTGCAGTTGATCCTCGGCCTGCCGGAGAACCAGCCGCACCGCGCCGACGTGGCCAAGATGCTGGTGCACCGCCGTGCCCGCCGGCTCGGCATCGCGGCGCGGCTGATGGCGGCGCTGGACGGGGTGGCGCGCGCCGAGGGCCGCAGCGTCCTGGTGCTGGATACCGTGACCGGTGGCGATGCCGAGCGTCTGTACGCCCGCGCCGGCTGGCAGCGCGTGGGCGAGGTGCCGCGCTACGCGCTGATGCCCGACGGCGCGCCCTGCGGCACGACCTTCTTCTACAAGCACCTGACCTAGGGTAAACCCGTATCGAGTCGCGTTGATCTTCGCCTAGACTGATCATCAGCGTACTGATCATCAGCAAACTGCTGCCAGGAGACGGACGATGAGCGACGTGAACATGAACGAGCCGGTGCTGGTCGCCGGCGGTGGCATCGGTGGCCTGGCGGCAGCGCTGGCGCTGGTGCGCCGGGGCTTCCGCGTGAAGGTGCTGGAGCAGGCGCCGGAGATCGGCGAGATCGGCGCGGGCATCCAGCTCGGGCCGAATGCCTTCCACGCCTTCGACGCGCTCGGTGTCGGCGAGAAGGCGCGTGGCCGCGCCGTCTACACCGACTACATGGTGATGCATGACGCGCTCGACGAGTACCAGGTCGGCAAGATCCCGACCGGCGAGGCCTTCCGCGCCCGCTTCGGCAACCCCTACGCCGTGATCCACCGGGTCGACGTGCACCTGTCGCTGCTCGAGGGCGCGCAGGAGACCGGCCGGGTCGAGTTCCTCACCTCCACCCGGGTCGAGCACATCGAGCAGTCACCCGACCGCGTGATGGTGGTCGACCAGCAGGGCCGCACCCACAGCGGCATCGCGCTGATCGGCGCGGACGGGGTCAAGTCGGTGGTGCGGCAGAAGTACGTCGGTGACCCGGCCCGCGTGACCGGCCACGTGGTCTACCGCGCGGTGGTGGACAAGAAGGACTTCCCGGCCGACCTGCAGTGGAACGCCGCGAGCATCTGGGTCGGCCCGAACTGCCACCTGGTGCATTACCCGCTGCGCGGCGGCGAGCAGTACAACGTGGTCGTCACCTTCCACAGCCGCGAGCAGGAGGAGTGGGGCGTGCGCGAGGGCAGCAAGGAGGAGGTGCAGAGCTACTTCCAGGGCATCTGCCCGAAAGCGCGCCAGCTGATCGATCTGCCCCGGAGCTGGAAGCGCTGGGCCACCGCCGACCGCGAGCCGATCGCGCGCTGGACCTACGGCCGCGCCACGCTACTCGGCGACGCCGCGCACCCGACCACGCAGTACATGGCCCAGGGCGCCTGCATGGCGCTGGAAGACGCGGTCACGCTGGGCGAGTCGTTGCGCGTCAACGGCAACGAGTTCGAGCCGGCCTTCGATCTGTACCAGCGCTCGCGCATCGCCCGCACCGCGCGCATCGTGCTGAGCTCGCGCGAGATGGGGCGGCTCTACCACGCCAAGGGCGTCGAGCGCCTGGTGCGCAACGACCTCTGGCGCGGCCGTTCGCCCGAGCGCTTCTACGATGCGATGGAATGGCTGTACGGCTGGAACGTGGGCAACTGCCTCGCCCAGTAAGGAGAAGACGATGAACGAACTGGGACGACTCGATGACCTGCCGGCCGACTACGTCGAGGCGCTGAAGAAGCAGAACCTCGTGCCGCTGTGGCCCAGCCTGCGCGCGGTGCTGCCGCCGGGCCGGCCGCGGCCGCTGACGCAGCCGACCTTCTGGAGCTACGAGGCGCTGCGCCCGCTGCTGCTGAAGGCCGGCGAGCTGACGCCGATCGAGAAGGCCGAGCGCCGCGTGCTGGTGCTCGCCAACCCCGGCCACGGCCTGGAGAACATGAAGGCCAGCAGCGCGATGTACCTCGGCATGCAGCTGCTGCTGCCGGGCGAATGGGCGCCGGCCCACCGCCACACGCCCAACGCCGTGCGCATGATCGTCGAGGGCGAGGGCGCTTACACGACGGTGGACGGCCAGAAGTGCCCGATGAGCCGCGGCGACCTGATCCTCACGCCCACCGGCCTGTGGCACGAACACGGCCACGACGGCAGCGTGCCGGTGGTCTGGCTCGACGTGCTGGACCTCCCGCTCGTCTACTACATGGAGGCGAGCTACCACATCGACGGCCCGCGCCAGGCGGTGCAGCCCGGCCAGGGCGAGCGCCGCTACGCCCGCGGCGGCATCGTGCCGACGCCGGTGTTCGAGCGCACGAACACGCCCTACCCGATGCTGCGTTATCCCTGGTCCGAAGCGAAGGCCGCGCTGCAGGCGCTCGCCGCCGACCAGCCGCAGCTCGCCTCGGTGCAGGTGACCTACACGAATCCCGAGACCGGCGGCCACGCCGAGAACATCCTCGGCTTCTACGCGCAGATGCTGCGCCCGGGCCAGACCCTGCGCCTGCCCGTGCGCTCGCCCGCCACGGTGTTCCACCAGATCGAGGGCGGCACGACGGTCACGATCGAAGGCAGCGCCTTCGCCCTCGCCGAGGCCGACACCTGCTGCGCGCCGGGCTGGAGCGAGATCGTGCTCGCCAACCGCTCGGACACCGAACCGTCCTTCCTCTTCCTGGCCGACGAGGCGCCGCTGCACACGAAGCTGGGCGTCTACGAAGTGCGCGGCTGAGCCCCGAATCCTCCGAACCGAAAGACCTTCATGACCAAATACCTCTGGAACCCGCCGGCACCGCTGTCGCTGCCGGTGCGCGGCCAGGCCGCGCGCCTGCCCGTGAATCGCCTGTTCTTCGTCGGCCGCAACTACCACGCGCATGCCGTCGAGATGGGCAAGCCGGTCGACAAGTCGGCCGAGCGGCCGTTCTACTTCACCAAGTCGCCGCAGACGCTGGTGGAATCCGGCGCGACCGTCGCCTACCCGAGCGAGACGACGAACTTCCACCACGAGATGGAGCTGGTGCTCGTGATCGGGCAGGCCGGCTTCCGCGTGCCGCAGGAGCGTGCGCACGAGCTGGTCTACGGCTACGCCTGCGGCCTGGACATGACGCGCCGCGACCTGCAGCTCGCCGCGCGCGACAAGGGTCGGCCCTGGGACCTGGGCAAGGACGTCGAGCAGTCGTCGGTCGTCTCCGAGGTCATCGCCATGCCCGGCGTCGTGCTGGAGCAGGGCGCACTCGCGCTCGCCGTCAACGGCCAGCCGCGCCAGCAGTCGGATCTCTCGAAGCTGATCTGGAACATCCGCGAGCTGATCGCCGACCTGAGCCTGTTCTACCACCTGCAACCCGGCGACCTGATCTTCACCGGCACGCCCGAAGGTGTCGGCGCCGTCGTGCCCGGCGACCGCATCAGCGGCCACATCGACGGCGTCGGCGAGATCTCGCTGACCGTCGGCCCGGCCGCCTGAGGGGACTGCGATGACGACGAATCAGGGCGCCCGCGCGGCGCGCCCAGGCCGCGCCTTGGCCTGGATCGTGGGCCTGGCGATGACCGGCCTGGTGTTCGACGGCTACGACCTGGTGGTCTACGGCACCGTGGTCTCGACCTTCCTGCGCGACCCGTCACAGCTCGGGCCGGTGACGCCGGCCATCGCCGGCGCGCTGGGCAGCTATGCGCTGATCGGCGTGCTGGTCGGCGCGCTGCTGGCCGGCAGCGTGGGCGACCTGATCGGCCGGCGCAGGGTGATGCTGGCCTCCTACGCCTGGTTCTCGCTCGGCATGGCGGCCTGTGCGCTGGCCGACAGCGCGAGCCTGTTCGGCTGGATGCGCTTCGCCACCGGACTCGGCATCGGTGCGCTGCTGGCCACCACCGCGGCGCTGATCTCCGAGTACGCGCCGCCGGGCAGGAAGAACCTCTACAACGCGCTGACCTACTCCGGCATCCCGCTCGGCAGCGTGCTCGCCGCGGCGCTGGCGATCGCGCTGCTCGAGCACATCGGCTGGCGCGGCATGTTCTGGATCGGCGCGCTGCCGCTGGTCACGCTGCTGCCGCTGGCCTTCTTCAAGATGCCGGAGTCGGTGCTGTGGCTGAAGTCGCGTGGCCGGCACGAGGAGGCGGCGCGCGTGGCGGCGAAGTTCGGTCTCGATCCGGCCGCGCCGGTCGCGCCGGCGGCGGCGCCGGCGGCCGCGGGCAAGCCGGGCTACGCCGGCCTGTTCGGCGCGGGCTACCGGGTGCCGACCCTGCTGCTCGGCGGCATGAGCGCGATGGGCCTGCTGCTCGTGTACTCGCTCAACACCTGGCTGCCGGAGCTGATGCTTCGCGCCGGCTTCAACGCCAAGGGCTCGCTGTCGTTCCTGCTGGTGCTCAACGGCGGCTCGCTGTTCGGCGGCCTGCTCGCCTCGCGCGTGGCCGACCGCTTCGGCCCCAAGCCGGTGGTGGCGGCCTCGTTCACGCTCGGTGCCCTGGCCATCGTCACGCTCACGCTGCACCTGCCGCTGGCGGTGCTGCTCGCGGTGGTGGCGCTGGTGGGCCTGGGCACCAGCGGCACGCAGACGCTGATCTACGGCTTTGTCGCGAACTACTACCGCACCAACGTGCGCGCCGCCGGCGTGGCCTGGTGCGCCGGCTTCGGACGCCTCGGCGGCGTGGCCGGGCCGATGCTCGGCGGGCTGCTGGTGGGCGGCGGGCTGGCGCTGGACGCGGTGTTCCAGATCCTCGCGGGCCTGGCGGTGCTGGGCGTGTGCCTGACGCTGCTGGTGCCGGTCGCCCGGCGGACCGAGCCCCCGCAGGTGCCGGCCGCATCGAGGGTGGCGTGATGAAGCTGTACGGCTTCTTCCGCAGCGGCACTTCGCACCGGCTGCGCATCGCGCTGAACCTGAAGGGCCTGGCGGTCGAGCAGGTCGCGGTGGACCTGCGCACCGAGGCGCATCTCGCGGACGCCTACCGGGCAGTGAACCCGCAGCAGCTGGTGCCCGCGCTCGAGCTCGACGACGGCCACGTGCTGATCCAGTCCGGCGCGATCATCGAGTGGCTCGAGGAGCGTTACCCGAGCCCGCCGCTGCTGCCGGCCGATGCGTTCGCGCGGCAGCGGGTGCGGGCCCTGGCGGCGATCGTCGCCAGCGACATCCACCCGGTGAACAACCGCCGCATCCTGCAGGCGCTGCGCCAGCGCTTCGGCGCCGACGAGGCGGCCGTCAACGCCTGGTGCGGCAGCTGGATCGCCGCCGGCTTCGACGCGATCGAGGCGCTGCTCGCCGCCGACACCACGCGAGCTCGCTTCTGCTTCGGCACTGCGCCGACGCTGGCCGACGTGCACCTCGTGCCGCAGGTGGAAAGCGCACGCCGCTTCGGCGTGGACCTGGCCCGCTGGCCGCGAATCGTCGCGGTCGACGCGGCCTGCGCAGACATCGAGGCGTTCGCGCGCGCCGCGCCGGCGCGGCAGCCGGACGCGGGCTGAGCGCGGCCCGGCGCCGCGGCGCTGGCGCCGGGTTCAGGCCGGCGGCGGCCGCCCGGACTCCGGCTCGCCGTGCGTGGATCCGCGCACGACCAGCGTGGTCGGCAGCAGGACGGGCTCGACGGCCTGGCCGGCCAGCTTCGCCAGCAGGCGCTCGACCAGGGTCTTGCCGGCCGTCTCCAGATCCTGGCGCACCGTGGTCAGCGGCGGATTCGCCTCCGCCGACAACGCGATGTCGTCGAAGCCGACCACCTGCACGTCCTGCGGGACGCGCCGTTGCCGAGCCTGCAGGGCCGCCATCGCGGCCAGGGCCAGGCGGTCGCTGGCGGCGAAGACGGCATCGAACGCCGGGCCGTCGGCCAGCACCCGCTCGATTTCGGCGCGTGCCGCCTGCGGCACGAACGGCACCGGTCGGGTCAGGCCCGCTTCCGGTTCGATACCGTGGGCGCGCTGCGCGGCCAGCCAGCCTTCGTGGCGCTGGGCGATCTCGGGCAGGCTCGGGTCGCCCAGGAACAGGATGCGCCGCGCCCCGTGCGCCAGCAGGTGCTCGGTGGCCTGGCGGCCACCGAGCGTGTTGTCGCTGCCGACGCTGCAGTAGAGCTGGTCCTTCAGGCGCGCGCCCCAGACGACGAACGGGATGCCGCGCACCGCGAGCGCATTGATGCGGTCGTGGTAATGCTCCTGGCCGAGCAGGATGGTGCCGATGCACTGGCGCGTCTCGTACGGCTTGGCGACACGCTCGAAGTCGTCCGCCTGCACGGCCTCGATCAGCATGTTGTGGCCGCTGTCGATCAGCGCATCGCCGATCGCGCCGATCAGCGCGAGGAAAAACGGGTCCTTGAAGTGCTGGCGCTCGGTGGGGTGGTACGGGAAGGCCACCGCGACCGTCGGCGGCTGCTTGCCGCGCATCATCTGCGCGCCGGCATCCACCGAGTAGTGCAGCGACCGCGCCAGCTCGTGGATGCGCTGCCGGGTCTCCTCGGACAGGCGCGGGTGGTTGCTCAGCGCCCGCGAGACGGTCGAGATCGACACGTTCGCCAGCCGGGCGATGTCGGCCATCTGCAGGCGCGACGGCTTCGGCGGTTTGGGATCCATCGGGCGATGATAGTGCAAACAGTTGCACATACTCGTCGGTGCGAAGGGCGGACCCCAAGAATTCAGTCAGCAGGGCTACGGGTTTTCCTTGGGTGCAAACGTTTGCGCACAAGCCAGAATGAAGACCTGTGGACCCGCTGCCGCAACCTTGGGCGGCGGTTCCCCGAGACCGGGGCGGCGCAGCACACCGCCTCGCGGGGCCTTGTTTCGCCCGAAATCCAAACCGCTTTGGCTGGTGCGTGCCCACCCGCCGTCGAGGAGACAACCGATGAGAACCCGATCCCTTCCCCAAGTGGCTGCCGTCGCGCTGGGCGTGCTGCTGGCCGGCACCGCGGCTGCGGTGCCGGTCGACTTCGGCGGCTACTTCCGCAGCGGCGCCGGCAGCAGCAGCGAGGGCGGCAAGGAGGTCTGCTACCGGCTGCCGGGCTCGGTGCTGTGGTTCCGGCTCGGCAACGAATGCGACACCTACGCCGACCTGGTGTTCCGCTCGACGCTCGGCCAAGTCGACGGCACCACGTTCAAGTCCACCTTCCGCTTCTCCTACGGCACGCAGGGCATCGCCAACTGGGAGCAGACCGCGCCATCGTTCCGCGAGGTGTTCGTCGAGGCGCAGGACATCGGCGCCGGCATGGGCCTGCCGGCACTCAAGGGCGCGTCGCTGTGGGCCGGCAAGCGCTTCTACGGCAACCGCGACATCCACATGCTCGACTACGGCTTCTGGGAGCCGAACCAGGGTGTCGGCTTCGGCCTCGAGAACGTCGACGCCGGCATCGGCAAGTTCTCCTACGCGCTGATGCGCATCGGCGACTTCACGGGCTACGGCATCAACCCGTCGCTGGGCGGCTTCAACCCGGACCTCATCGGCGGCGGCTCGCGCACGGTCAGCGTGCACGACTTCCGGCTCGAAGGCATCGAGACCAATCCGGGCGGCAAGGTGTCGCTGGGCCTGGACCTGTCGCTCAAGAACAACCGCGACGGCCGGAGCACCTACACGGTCGACACCGTGCAGCCGATCGACATCGACAACGACCCGGCCACGCCGCCGGTCAACGTGGTCGTGCGCGAGACGCGCAGCATCGACAACCAGGCAGGCCGCAACGGCCTGGGCCTGCACCTCCAGCACACCCAGGACGACCTGTTCGGCCTGGGCGGCTTCAATCAGGTCGTGCTGAAGGTCGCGAAGAACGCGATGACGCTGCGCGGCTGGGGCATCGCCGGCAGCAACGAGAAGCGCACCGAGTGGCTGCTGTTCGACCACTGGGTGATCGAACCCAAGGGCATGCCGGTCACCGCATCGTTCACCGCCGGCACACGCCAGGCGAAGGTCGAGGGCGTCACCAACAAGGAGTACTGGATCGGAGCGCGGCCGCAGTACCACCTGAACAACGTCTGGAGCCTGATGTCCGAACTCGGCTACCAGCAGGCGCGATCCGATGGCGACACCCTCGGCACGCGCAAGCTCGCCAAGGCGACCGTCGGCACCCAGTTCTCCATGGGCCGCAGCCTCTGGGCGCGACCGGCGATCCGCTTCTTCGTGACCTACGCGAAGTGGAACAACGCCGCCGCCCGGGCCGGCACCGTCACCTGCACCGGGCGCGACTGCAACACGCCGGTGGACGCTTTCGGCGACAAGCGCAGCGGCGTGAGCTACGGCATGCAGGTCGAGGGCTGGTTCTGAGCCCGCCCCCCCATCCCACCGACCAACGGAGATCTCCCATGCGCACCGCTTTCGCGCGCCACGCAGCCGCCACCGTGCTCGCCTTCGGCCTGGCCGGCGCCGCCCCGGCCGCCCAGCTCACCATCGCCTGCGGCTCGAATGCCGCCGACGCCGACCACTGCGGCCGGTTCGCCCAGGAATGGGGCCGCCGCAACGGCCACACGGTGAAGATGTACACGGCCCCGGCCAGCGCCACCGACAACCTCGCGCTGCTGCGCCAGCAGTTCGCCGCCAAGTCGTCGGACATCGACGTGATCCTGATCGACGTCGTCTGGCCCGGGGTCATCAAGGACCATCTCGTCGACCTGAAGCCCTACAGCCAGGGGGCCGAGAAGGCCCACTTCCCGGCCATCGTCGCGAACAACACCGTCGACGGCAAGCTGGTCGGCATGCCCTGGTACACCGATGCCGGCCTGCTCTACTACCGCCGCGACCTGCTGGCGAAGTACCAGCTCAAGCCGCCCGCGACCTGGGACGAGCTGGCCGCCACGGCGAAGCGGGTGATGGAGGGCGAGCGGGCGGCCGGCGCGAAGGACTTCCAGGGTTTCGTGTTCCAGGCCAAGGCCTACGAAGGACTGAGCTGCAACGCGCTCGAGTGGGTGGCGAGCGCGGGCGGCGGCACGGTGGTCGATCCGTCCGGGGCCGTCACGATCGACAACCCGGCGGCCGCCCGTGCACTGGCCAGCGCCGCCGCGTGGATCGGCACGATCGCGCCGAGCGGCGTGCTGAACTACGCCGAGGAGGACACGCGCGGCGTGTTCCAGACCGGCGGCGCGCTGTTCATGCGCAACTGGCCCTATGCATGGGCCCTCGCGCAGGCGGCCGACAGCCCGGTCCGCGGCAAGGTCGGCATCGCGCCGCTGCCCGCCGGCCCCGGCGGCAGGCCGGCCGCGACCCTCGGCGGCGCGCAGCTCGGCGTCTCGAAGTACTCGAAGAACGTCGCGGCGGCGGCGGCCCTCGTGATGCACATGACCAGCGCCGAGGTGCAGAAGCATCGCGCCATCGGCGGCTCGTACAACCCGACCATCGTCGACCTCTACAAGGATCCGGAGATCGTCAAGGCCAATCCGTTCATGGCCGAACTGCTGCCGGTCTTCACCCACGCGGTCGCCCGGCCGGCCGGTGCCACGAGCCTGAAGTACCCCGAGGTCAGCCGCGCCTTCTGGGACGCGGCGCACGACGTGCTCTCGAAGAAGAGCAGCGGCGCCGACGCGGTGCGCCGGCTCGACGGCAAGCTCCGGCAGATCAAGCGCAGCCAGTGGTGAAGGAGACCTCCATGCCGACTTCACCCTCGACGCGCGACTGGTGGCGCGGCAGCGTGATCTACCAGGTCTATCCGCGCAGCTTTGCCGACAGCAACGGCGACGGCATCGGCGACCTGCCGGGCATCACCGAGCGCCTGCCCCACATCGCCGCGCTCGGGGTCGATGCGCTCTGGCTCTCGCCCTTCTTCAGGAGTCCGATGAAGGACTTCGGCTACGACGTCGCGGACCACGACGACGTCGACCCGATGTTCGGCCGGCTCGACGACTTCGTCGCGCTGGCGGCGCGCGCGCACTCGCTCGGCCTGAAGGTGATCATCGACCAGGTGCTCTCGCACACCTCCGACGAGCACCCCTGGTTCGTCGAGAGCCGCGCGAGCCGCGACAACCCGAAGGCCGATTGGTACGTGTGGGCCGACGCCCTGCCCGACGGCACGCCGCCGAACAACTGGCTCAGCGTGTTCGGGGGCAGCGCCTGGCAATGGGACACGCGGCGGCGCCAGTACTACCTGCACAACTTCCTCGCCGCGCAGCCGGACCTGAACTTCCACTGCCCGGCGGTGCAGGACGCGCTGCTCGAGATGCTGGGCCGCTGGCTGGACCGCGGCGTCGACGGCTTCCGCCTCGACGCGATCAACTTCTGCTTCCACGACCGGCAGCTGCGCAACAACCCGGGCCGCGGCATGCCCGCCGGCGACGACCCGACCGCGCCGGCCGCCAACCCGTACAGCTGGCAGCTCCACCTGCACGACAAGAGCCAGCCCGAGGCGTTGCAGTTCCTGGCGCGGGTGCGCGCGCTGGTCGACGCGCGCGGCGACGCGGCCTTGCTGGGCGAGATCGGCGACGAGCTCGGCATGGCGATGGTGGCCGAATACACCGCCGGCACCGACAGGCTGCACATGGGCTACTGCTTCGATCTGCTGTCGGCCGAGCACGGTGCGGCCTACGTGCGCGGCGTGATCGAGCGCTTCGAGGGCATGCCGGGCGGGGGCTGGCCCTGCTGGGCCCTGTCCAACCATGACTGCATGCGCTGGGCCACGCGCTGGGGC
The DNA here is from genome assembly GCF_004011805.1 of Piscinibacter defluvii. Lineage (GTDB taxonomy): Bacteria > Pseudomonadota > Gammaproteobacteria > Burkholderiales > Burkholderiaceae_C > Piscinibacter > Piscinibacter defluvii. The sequence goes on along the minus strand of NZ_RCHJ01000004.1, from coordinate 337,875 downwards.
GGGGCCGCCGCGCCGGCGGCGCTCTTGCGCCTGGGGGCCGCGCTGCAGCTCAGCCTGCGCGGCAGCGTGTGCCTCTACCAGGGCGAAGAGCTCGGCCTGCCCGAAGCCGAGCTGGAGCGCGACCAGCTGCGCGACCCCTACGGCATCGCGATGTGGCCCGAGTTCAAGGGGCGCGACGGCTGCCGCACGCCGATGCCCTGGGAATCGGGCGCGCCCGACCTCGGCTTCGGCAGCGGCGCCACACCACCGTGGCTGCCCATCGTCGAGGCCCATCGGCCGCTGGCGGTCGACCGGCAGGAGGCCGACGCGGGCTCGCAACTGCAGCATGTCCGCCGCCTGCTGCACTGGCGCCGCACGCAGCCGGCGCTGGTGCGCGGGGCGATCGAGTTGCTGCCCGCGCATCCGCAGGTGCTGGCCTTCGTCCGCGCCTGGGAGGGCGAACGCGTGCTGTGCGCCTTCAACCTCTCCGACCAGGCCGCGACGCTGCCGCTGCCCGGCCACGACTGCACGGTCGATGTGCTGGCCGCGAGCGGCGCCGACGGCGCGAGGCTCGCCGGCGCACAAGGCGGCGAGCCCTCGATCGAGTTCGATCCGTACGGCGTGCTGTTCGCGCGCCTGGGCTGAACCGGCACGGCCGCCGGCGGCGCGCTACAGCGCGTGGCTGCAGAGCACGAAGTCGCGGTCCTCGACGAAGGGCTTCACGGTGAAACCGAGCGCGCGCATCAGCTTCAGCATGCTCGCGTTGTTGGCCAACACCAGGCCCTCGATCTCGGCCAGGCCCTTGTCGCGCGCCACCTGCATGATGGACTCCATCAGCCGCGCGCCCAGGCCCTTGCCGTTGTAGTCGTCGGCCACCACCAGCGAGAACTCGCAGCTCGAGCGGTCGGGGTTGGTCACGTAGCGCGACACGCCGATGATGCGTTCCTTCTCGACCGGTTCGCCGTCCGGGCCGGGCACCTTCTCGTCGACCACCGCCACGAGCGCCATCTCGCGGTCGTAGTCGATCAGCGTGAAGCGCGCCAGCATCGCCGGCGGCAGCTCGGCCATCGACGAGACGAAGCGGAAGTAGCGGCTCTGCGGCGACAGGCCGTGCACCAGCGCCTGCAGCATCTGCGCGTCGTCGGGGTGGATCGGCCGCACGCGGTACTCGCCGCCGCCGCGCATCGGCCAGACCTGCTCGTAGCGCGCCGGGTAGGGCAGGATCGCGAGGTGGTTGTAGCCGTTCACCCGGCCGCCGACGCCTGCGGCCGGATGGTCGATCACGATGCGTGCGTCCACCGCCAGCGCACCGTGCTCGTCGACGATGATCGGGTTGATGTCCATCTCGCGCAGCTGCGACAGCTCGCACACCATCTCCGAGACGCGCAGCAGGATCTGCTCCAGCGCCTCCATGTCGATGGCCTGCGCGCCGCGCCACTCGCCCAGCGTCTGCGCGACGCGCGAGCGCTCGATCAGCCGGCGTGCGAGGAACTGGTTCAGCGGCGGCAGCTCCATCGCGCGGTCGCCGATCAGCTCGATCATCGTGCCGCCGGCACCGAACACGATCACCGGGCCGAAGGGGTCGTCGGTGACCACGCCGACGTGGATCTCGCGGCCGCGCCGCGCCGGCGCCATCTTCTGGATCGTCACGCCGTTGATGCGCGCGCCGGGCTGCGCCCGGGCGACGCGCTCAACCAGGTCTTGATACGTGTCGCGCGCGCCGGTGCCGTTCATGATGTTCAGCGCCACGCCCTGCACGTCGGACTTGTGCGCGATGTCGGGCGAATCGATCTTCAGCGCCACCGGGAAGCCGAGCTGCGTGGCGATCATCATCGCCTCGTTCGGGCTGCGTGCGAGGATGGTCTCGGTCACCGGGATGTGGAAGGCCGACAGCAGCGTCTTGCTCTCCATCTCGGTGAGGATCTTGCGGCGTTCCGCCAGCACGCTCTCGATGACCAGGCGCGCGCCCTCGATGTCGGGCTTGGCCAGCGCGGTGAGCGGCGGCGGCGTCTGCTGCAGCAGCTGCTGGTTGCGGTAGAAGCTCGCGATGTTGGAGAACGCGCCCACCGCCGCCTCGGGCGAGCGGAAGCAGGGCACGTCGGCCTCGCCGAGCGCGTCGCGCGCCGCCTCGACCGTGGCGTCGCCCATCCAGCAGGCCAGCAGCGGCTTGCCCATCTGCGGGCGCATCGCGGCCACCGCCTGGGCCACCTCGACGGCATCGATGCCGAGCTTGGGCGAGAGGATCGCGAGCACGCCGTCCAGGCCCTTGTCCTGGTTGGCCGCCTCCACCGCGGCGCGGAAATGCGCCGGTCCGGCGAACTCGGAGAGGTCGATCAGGTCGGTGAGCGAGGCCCCGGGCGGCAGCTGCGGCGCGAGCGCCGCGGCGCGCTCGGGCGCGAGCCTTCCCAGCTGCAGGCCGATCTCGTTGATCCAGTCGGCCGCCAGCACGCCCGGGCCGCCGCCGTTGGTGACGACCGCCAGGCGGGTGCCCACCGGGCGGTAGCGCGAGGCCAGGCACTTGGCGGCCGAGAACAGCTCGACGAAGCTGCGCACCCGCACCGCGCCGGCGCGGCGCAACGCGGCGTCGAACACGTCGTCGCTGCCGACGATCGCGCCGCTGTGCGTCTGCGCCGCGGCGTTGCCGGCGGGGCGCCGCCCGGCCTTCAGCACCACCACCGGCTTGGCGGTGGCGGCCGAGCGCAGCGCGCTCATGAAGCCGCGTGCGCTGGCGATGCCCTCGAGGTAGAGCAGGATGCTCTGCGTGCGCGGGTCGTTGGCCAGGAAGTCCAGCACCTGCGCGATGTCCACCGCGGCATGCTGGCCGAGCGAGACCACGGCCGAGAAGCCGACCGCGTTGCCGCGCGCCCAGTCGAGCATCGAGGTGATCAGCGCGCCGGACTGCGACACCAGCGCCAGCGAGCCCGGCTTGGCCAGCGGCCCCGCGGCGCTCGCGTTCAGGCCGAGCAGCGGGCGCTGGATGCCCAGCGAGTTCGGCCCGAGCAGGTGCATGCCGGCGCGCCGCGCGATGCGCGACAGCTCGCGCGCCTGCTCGGCGTCGACGCCGCTGCTCATCACCAGCGCGGCACGGCAGGTGACGCGGCCGGCGATCTCGAGCGCGGCGGGGATCTCGGAGGGCGGCAGCGCGATGATCGCCAGGTCGGCGCGCGACTGCGCCAGGTCGGCCAGCGTGCCGCTGGTGCTGGTGTCGAGGAAGGTGATGGTGCCGCTGAAGCGCTGCGCGCGCAGCGCCTGGTGCAGCGCCGCGGCGTGCGAGCCGGGCTGCGTCGCATCGTCCGGGCGGCCGGCGAACACGACGATCGATTCGGGCGAGAAGAGGGGAGTGAGGTAGTGTTTGTCCATCGCGCTGGCGCAGCACGATACGTGCCGCGACACCGGCCAGTCTAGGGAGAACCCTGGTCGCGTCCATGACGCGCGGCAAGCGTCGGCGGCGCACCGACCCCCCGGCGTGAAGGATTCACGGCGTGGGGCGGCGCCGGGGCGCCCCTACACTCGCGCCGTGGTCCGCGTTCGTGCCCCGCTCGCACTGCTGCTGCCGATGGTGCTGGCCGCCCTGCTGGCCGGCTGCGGTTCGGCGCCCAGGGGACGCGACGGCCCCGGCGCCAACCCGCCGCCCGGCCTGGCCAGCGTGCCCGATGCCACGCCGCGCATCGAGCCGATCCGCAACGGCGGCCCGAACAAGCCCTACGAGGTGCTCGGCCGCAACTACGTGCCGATGACCGCCGACCGGCCGTTCCGCGAGCGCGGCCTGGCGTCCTGGTACGGGCGCAAGTTCCACGGCCGGCGCACCGCCAACGGCGAGGTCTACGACATGTACGCGATGAGCGCGGCGCACCCGACGCTGCCGCTGCCGAGCTACGCGCGCATCCGCAACCCGGCCAACGGGCGCGAGGTGATCGTTCGTGTCAACGACCGCGGGCCGTTCCACGCCGGCCGCATCGTCGACCTGAGCTACACCGCGGCGCTCAAGCTCGAACTGCTGCGCGGCGTGGCGCCGGTCGAGCTGGAACGGCTCACCTTCGAGGAGATCCGCAGCGGCGCCTGGCGGCGCGACGACTCCACCTTGGCGCTGGCGACTCCGCTGCCGGCACCGAGCCCGCCGCCGGCCGCGCCGCCGCCGGCCGCCGAGGTGCTGCCGGCCGGGTTGCCGCCGGACGACCCGGCACCGGCCGAGGCCCTGCCCGAGGCGCCGGCAACCCGGCCGCTGGCCGGCGCCGAGCGCGGCTGGTGGATCCAGCTCGGTGCGTTCCGTCAGCGCGAAGGCGCGGAGAGCTTCCACCGGCGTGTGATCGCCGAGGTCGACTGGCTCGCGCCGCTGCTCGGCGTGTTCAGCGACGCGGCGCTGTTCCGCCTGCAGGCCGGCCCCTATGCCAGCCGCGACGAGGCGCGCGCCGGCGCCGAGCGGGTGCGCGAGGCGCTGCAGCTGGTGCCGCTGGTGGTGGAGCGGCGCTAGCGGCGCCTACTTCTTCTGCGCGAAGTACTCGTCGTAGCGGTGCACGAAGTCCTTGCCCGCCTGCGGCAGGTGGCAGGCACGGCAGGTGGCGAGGTCGTCCGGGCCCTTCTCGCCGCTCGGGAGGTAGCTCGCATAGACCCAGCTGCCGTTGCGCAGCGCCTCCGGCGCGCCCTGGCCCCAGCCGGGGTTCTTGCCCATCACGAACACCCGCAGCAGGTCGGCCTTGACCAGCTTGCCGTCCGCGCCGGTGGCGAGCTTGCCGTCGGTCGATTCGAGCGCGGCGTAGTTCTCCATCACGAACAGCGTGCCGTCGGGGAAGGGACCGCCGGCCTTGGCCTGCGTGGCGGCGGGGTTCATGTAGATCTCGCGCACCTGCTTCGCATCCGGGCGCTGCACCGCGGAGAGGAACTTGGGCCAGCTCTTGTAGTCGGCCGGCACGGCGAGCTCGCCGTCGTTGATCGGCCGCGTGGCGCAGCCGCCGGCGAGCAGGGCCGCGGCCGACAGCAGCAGGGCAGGGGAGGTGCGCAGCATCCGGAACTCCTCGTGGATGGGGCGCTCGAGGGGACTCGAGCGGAGGCCGCAGTCTCGGCAGGGCGCCTGTTGCGTGCAACCCCCAAGAGTTGCAGCGCCGCTGGCGCACGGCCTCGCGGGCGGATCGGCGTCTTGACGCCGATGTGGCGGGGCCCCCAGTATGCGGCGCAGCCCCGGACTCGCCCCGCGCATGGCCAAGGTCTACGTCTCGTCCACCGTCGCCGACCTCGAACCCGAACGCCGCGCGGTGATCGAGTGGCTCGTGCAGGCGCGTCATCAGCCGGTGCACAGCTACCTGCCCGACAGCGACACCGTGCGCGACAGCTGCCTGGCCGACGTGGACGGCTGCGACGTCTATGTCGTGCTGCTCGGGCACCGCTACGGCTTCCAGCCGCCGGACGGCAACCCGGAGCGGCTGTCGATCACGCACATGGAATACCGGCGCGCGCGCGACGGGCGCAAGCCCTGTGTCGCGCTGAAAGCCAGGGGCGTGCGCGACCTGGCGGTCACGGACCTGCTGGATGCCGCGCGCCAGGCGCTGGTGCTGCGCTTCCAGCAGGAAGTCGAGGCCGATCGGCGCGTCGCGCTGTTCGACGACGAAGGCAGCCTCATCAAGGGCTTGAGTGCAGGCGTGCAGGAGGCCGTGGCGCGCCTGGCCCCGCCGCCGCTGGACGACCCGCAGGTGCAGCGCATCATCGCCCGGCTCACCACCGACAAGCTCGGACTCGAGGAGGAAAACGCCGAACTGCGGCGCCAGATCGCGGCGCTGAACGAGCAACTCACCGCAGAGGCCATCGCACGCACGGTGGCGACCGCGCAGGCCCCTGGCGCCTCGCCGGCCGCGCGCGACGCGGCGCAGGCGCTGCAGCAGGGCGACGCGGCGCCTGCCCTGGCCTTGTTGCGCGAGCAGGAGCGCGAGGCGTCGGCCGCCGGGGCGGCCACGGGGAGCCGGTACGAGGAGCTGGCCGACCGTCGCCGCGCCGCGGAACTGGCCCGTGAACAGGGGGCGCTCGCCTTTGCCGTGGACGTGCGCGCGTCGCTCGCGGCCTACCGGCGCGCCGACGAACACGACCCGGGTGACTTCTGGACCTCGATCCGGATCGGCGACCTGCAGCGACTGCGCGGTACGCTCGACGAGGCGCTGGCGGCGTACTGGTTGGCGTTCGAGACGGCCTCCGCGCAAACGGCGCAGGACCCGGCAGACACCCAGTGGCAGCGCAACCTGTCGGTGAGCCACGAGAGGATCGGCAACGTGCTGGTGGCGCAGGGGGATCTGCTCGGCGCGCTGCAGGCCTATCGAAAGAGCCTGGACATTCGCGAGACGCTGGCCGGGCGCGATGCCGGCAACATCCAGTGGCAGCGTGACCTGTCGGTGAGCCACGACAGGATCGGCGACATGCTGGTAGCGCAGGGGGAACTGCCAGTCGCGCTGCAGGCCTATCGAAAGAGCCTGGACATCCGCGAGGCGCTGGCCGGGCGCGATGCCGGCAACGCGGAGTGGCAGCGTAACCTGTCGGTAAGCCACAACAAGATCGGCGACGTGCTGGTGGCGCAAGGGGACCTGCCCGGCGCGCTGCAGGCCTATCGAAAGAGCCTGGACATTCGCGAGGCGCTGGCCGGGCGCAATGCCGGCAACCCGGAGTGGCAGCGTGACCTGTCGGTGAGCCACGAGAGGATCGGCGACATGCTGGTGGCGCAGGGGGACCTGCCCGGTGCGCTGCAGGCCTATCGAAAGAGCCTGGACATTGCCGAGACGCTGGCCGGGCGCGATGCCGGCAACACCCAGTGGCAGCGTGACCTGTCGGTGAGCCACAACAAGATCGGAGATGTGCTGGTGGAGCTGGGAGACCTGCCCGGCGCGCTTCAGGCCTATCGAAAGGATCTGGCCATTGCCGAGGAACTGGCCGGGCGCGATTTCGGCAACACCCAGTGGCAGCGTGACCTGTCGGTGAGCCACGACAAGATCGGCGACGTGCTGGTGGCGCAGGGGGACCTGCCCGGCGCGCTGCAGGCCTATCGAAAGAGCCTGGACATTGCCGAGGCGCTGGCCGGGCGCGATCTCGGCAGCGTGCAGTGGCAACTCGATGTGGCCGTGTCGTGTGGCAAGCTGGGCGGGCTCGATCTTCTGCCGCCCGGGCAACGCCGCGATCACCTCGAACGAGGCGCCCGGATCCTTGCGGCGCTTCGCCTCGCCGGCCGCCTGCCCCCCAACCAGGACTGGACCGCCTGGTTCGACCAGGCCCTGAAGGACCTCGCATGAAACCCCTCGCCTTCATCGCCATGCCCTTCGGCACCAAGCCCGGGCCGGACGGCCGCGCGATCGACTTCGACGCGATCCGCGCGCAGCTGCTCGGCCCGGCGCTCGAGGCGGCCGGCTACCGCGACTTCCGTGCCGACGAGGAGCGGCGTGCCGGCGACATCCGGGTCGACATGTTCCAGCAGCTGCTGGTGGCCGACCTGGTGGTGGTCGACCTGACGATCGACAACCCGAACGTCTGGTACGAGCTGGGCGTGCGCCATGCGCTGCGTGCGCGCGGCGCGGTGCTGGTGCAGGGGCCGCGGCCGGCGAATCCGTTCGATGTCTACAGCGATCGCAAGCTGGTCTACCACCTGAAGGACGGCGCACCCGACCCGGCCTTCCTGGCCGAGGACCTGAAGGACCTGGTGGCGATGCTGGAGGCGACGCGCGATGCCTCCTCGGCGCGGGTGGTCAGCCCGGTCTACGAGCTGCTGGACCACCTGCGCGAGCCGGCCTGGCGCGAGCTGCTGCTGGCGCAGCGCAACGAGTTCAGCGAGCGCCAGGAGCGCTGGCAGGACCGCGTCGAGATCGCGCGGCGCCAGGGCCGGCCGGGTGACCTGCTGGTGCTGGCCGACGAGACGCCGACCCAGGCGCTGCGTGTCGAGGCGCGCAAGACCGCCGGCGACGCCCTGCTCAAGCTCGGCCAGCCGCGCTTCGCGCTCGAGCAGTACGACGCCGCGCTCGCGCTCGACCCGGCGCACCTGGCGTGCCGCCAGAAACGCGTGGTGGCGCTGGGCCGCGCCGGGCAGGTGGAGGAGGCGCGCCAGGCCGCGCGCCGGCTGACGCAGGACCACCCGCGCGACGCCGAATGCTGGTCGCTGGCCGGACGCATCGCCAAGGAGGACTGGGTCCGGCGCTGGCGCGCGGCGGGTGAGGACGCATCGGCCTGGCGCGCCGCGGCCGCGGCCGGCCGGGCGCTGCTGGAGGACGCGATCGAGCCCTACCACCAGGCCTTCGTCGCCGACCCCTCGCACCACTACTCGGGCATCAACTCGCTCACGCTGCACCTGCTGCTGCGCCAGCTCGGCGGCGAGGTGCCGCAGGTCGTGCTCGACAACCTGACCGGCGGCGTGCTGTGGGCCGCGCTGTCGGCGCAGAAGCGCGACCGGCAGGACTACTGGGCGCGTGCCAGCTTTGCCGAACTGTGCCTGCTGGTGAACCCGCTCGAGGCGGTGCAGCGCGAGTACGGCAGCGCCGTGGCCGCGGCCGACCAGGACTGGTTCGCGCTCGACTCCACGCGCCAGACGCTCGTGATGCTGCGCGACCTCGGTTTCCGCCCGACCGAGACGGCCGCCGCGCTGGCCATCGTCGAGCGCGAGCTGGCGCGGCTCGCGCCGCCCTTCGTGCCGCGCCAGGTGCTGCTGTTCTCGGGCCACATGGTCGACGCCCCCGATCGCAAGGTGCCGCGCTTCCCGGCCGAGCAGGTGCCGCGCGCGCAGGCGGCGATCGAGCAGGCGCTCGACGCGCTCGGCGCCGGCGCCGGCGACCTGGCACTGACCCAGGGCGCGGCCGGCGGCGACCTGCTGTTCGCCGAGGCCTGCGCGGCACGCGGCGTGCGCGTGCAGCTGCTGCAGCCGCTGCCCGAGCCGCAGTTCATCGCCGAGTCGGTGCTGCGCAGCAGCGGCGGCGAGCAGTGGCGCATGCGCTACCTCGCGCTCAAGGCGGGCCTGGCCGACGCGCCGCGCCACGCCCCGCAGGAACTGGGTGCGCCGCCGACGGGCGTGGACGTGTGGGAGCGCGGCAACCTCTGGCTGCTCTACACCGCGCTGGCGCAGGGCTTCGACCGGCTGCGCTGCATCCTGCTGTGGGACGGCGGCGGCGGCGACGGCCCGGGCGGCACGCGCCACATGAAGGAGGCGGTCGAGCAGCGCACCGGCCAGGTCACCTGGCTGGACACGCGCACGCTGTTCCGCGCCTGATCAATCGCCCGGCAGTTTGGGGGTCGTGGACCTTCCGTGCCGCGCGGGCGCGGCCTAGACTGGCCGCCCACTGCAAAGGAGTCGCCCATGGCCAAGCGAGCGTTGTGCATCGGCATCAACAACTACCCCGGCACGCACATGGACCTGGCCGGCTGCGTCAACGACGCCAACGCCTGGGAGGCCGAGCTGAAGGCGCGCGGCTTCGAGGTGACCAAGCTGCTCGACGCGCAGGCCACCAAGGCGGCGATGGAGCAGGCGCTGCAGGCGGTGGTCGGCGGAGCGGCCAGCGGCGACGTGGTGGTGATCACCTTCTCCGGCCACGGCACCTACGTGCCCGACATCAGCGGCGACGAGGTCGACGGCCTCGACGAGGGCCTGTGCCCCTACGACATCCAGACCGGCGGCGGCGCGCTGCTGGACGACGAGATCCACCGCATCTTCGCCGCGCGCAAGGGCGGCGTGCGGCTGGTGCTGATCTCCGACAGCTGCCACTCCGGCACCGTGACCCGGGCCGCGGCACCCGACCCGGACGCCGACGACGTGCCGCGGCCGCGTTTCCTGCCGATGGGCAACTGGCTGCCGGCCGACCAGCTGCCGCGCGGCGCGAGCGGCAAGCCGCTGGCCAGCGTGCAGGCGCCCAGCGGCACCTCGCCGCTGGGCAAGGCGATGTCGCGCCGCTTCGGCGACCTGCTGCTGGCCGGCTGCAAGGAAGGGCCGAACAACTTCAGCTACGACGCGCGCATCGCCGGCAAGCCGACCGGGGCCTTCACCTACTACGCGCTGAAGGCGCTCAAGGCGCTGCCGGAGAACGCCACCTACGGCCAGTGGCACGAGGCCATCACGCCGGCCTTCCTGCCCTCGGCGAGCTACCCGCAGATCCCGCAGATCGTCGGCAGCCAGGACGCGCGCCACCGCAAGATCTTCAGCTGAGCGCCATCCGATCCACGACGCGAGGAGAACCGCGATGCCCGTCGCGATCGAGCTGCTCGGCCAGCCGGCCCCGCAGGCGCGCCTGCCCGACCTGTTCGCCGGCGTCTCGCGCGACGTCGATCCGGCGCGCAGCGTCTTCCTGCCCGAGGGCTTCCTGGTGCCGCGCGGCACCTGGGATGTCGGGGCGCGCACGCGCGACTCGGCGGCCGCGGCGACGCTGCGGCACCGCGCCGGCGACGACGAGGTGCTGGTGCTCGAGCTGGCCGACGGCAGCACCCTGGTCACGAGCGCCGCGCGCCTGGCGGCGTCGCTGCAGCGCGCGCACCCGGAGCTGATCGCGCCCGACGGCACGCTGCTGCTCGAGCAGCTGCGCGCGAGCGGCGCGCAGGCGCGCGGTTCGTTCGGCGAGGCGCTCGGCGGGCTGATCGCCAAGGTGTTCAGCATCGGCGTCGGCGCGCGGCCCGACGACATCGTCGCCGACGCGTTGCGCGAGACCGGGCTGGACCTGGCGCTGCTGGGGGTGAGCTGGGCCGGCACCAAGGCCCTGATGTGGGCCGTCGAGAAGCGCCTGCCGCGCGGGCCCGGCCTGTATGCCTGGAGCGGTGGCGAGCTCGGTGCCCAGCCGGTGACCCAGCTCGATGCCCGGGTGCTGGCCGAGCCGCAGCGCTATCCGATGCTGGTGTTCCTGCACGGCACCGGCTCGCACACGCTGGGCAGCTTCGGCGACCTGCGCGGCGCCGGGCGCGAGTTCTGGGCCGCCCTGGAGCAGCGCTACCCCGGCGGGGTCTACGGCTACGAGCACCGCACGCTGTCGGAGAGCCCGATCGAGAACGCGCTCGCGCTGCTCGACGTGCTGCCGGCACGCGCGCGAGTCGACCTGGTGTCGCATTCGCGCGGCGGCCTGGTCGGCGACCTGCTGTGCACCGGCGACCTGTCGGCGCTGATCCCCGCCTACCGCCACGACCTGCCCGGCACCGGCGACGCCGACCCGGCCGAGGCGGCGCGCGTGATCGCCGAGCTGCGCGACGCGCATGCCGCGCAGCGCGAGCTGCTGCAGCGCCTGAACGCCCAGCTGCAGGCCAAGCAGCCGCAGCTGCAGCGCTACGTGCGCGTGGCCTGCCCGGCCGCCGGCACGCTGCTGGCCAGCGGCAACTTCGACCTGTTCCTGTCCGGCCTGCTGACGCTGATCGGGCGCGTGCCCGGCTTCTTCGGCAGCCCGTACTACGCCGCCTTCAAGCGCGTCGTGATCGAGATCGCCAGGAACCGGACCAACCCGCGCCTGGTGCCCGGCATCGAGGCGATGCTGCCGGACGCGCCGCTGGCGCGCCTGCTGCGCGACGCGCCGCTGCGCGACGGGCTGCGCCTGGGCGTGATCGCCGGCGACATCGAGGGCGGCAACCTGCTGCAGCGCCTGGGCGTGCTGCTGACCGACCAGCTGCTGTTCTCGGCGGTCGACAACGACCTGGTGGTCGACACGCCGGCCATGCTGGCCGGCATCGCGCCGCGTGCCGGCGCGCGCGTCAAGTTCGACCGCGGCGAGGACGTCTCCCACTTCCGCTACTTCGAGAACGCCGACACGCGCGACGCGCTGGGCGACTGGCTGACGGCCGACGACCCGGCGTCCGTGGCGGCCTTCGCGGCCCTGCCGGACCCTGCCGATCTCGAGGCGGCGCTGCAGGCCGCCAGCCGCGCGGTCGACACCGCCGAGCGGCCGGTGGTGGTGCTGCTGCCCGGCGTGATGGGCACGCACCTGGCGCGCGGCGGCGACCGCATATGGTTCGACCCGTCCGACCTGATCGCCGGCGGCCTGGCGCAGATCGCCTGGGGCAGCGACGACGTCGCGCCGCAGGAGCTGTTCGCGCTGGCCTATGGCCGCCTGTGCGCCCACCTCGCCGCCAGCCACCAGGTCGAGCGCTTCGGCTACGACTGGCGCCAGCCGCTCGACGTGCTGGCCGATCGCCTCGCCGAGCGGCTGCAGGCGCTGATGGCGCGCAGCGCGCAGCCGATCCGTCTGCTCGCCCACAGCATGGGCGGCCTGGTGGTGCGGGCCTGCATCCACCGGCACCGAGCGCTGATGGACGCGCTGATGGCCCGCCCCGGCGCGCGCTTCGTCATGCTGGGCACGCCGAACCAGGGCGCCTACTCGATGGTCGAGACCCTGCTCGGCAAGGGCGGCGCCGTGCGCGCGCTGGCGCGCCTGGACCTGAAGCACGACCTGCAGCAGCTGCTGGACATTGTCGCCGGCTTCCGCGGCGCCCTCGCGCTGCTGCCCAAGCCGGGCTTCCAGGACCAGTTCCAGGGCCAGAGCGACGGCGGCGGCGAGTGGGACTTCCAGCGCGCCGACACCTGGGCGCGGCTCGGCACGAAGGTGCGCGACCTGTGGTTCGGCGATGGCCGCTGCGGCCGCCCGGCGCAGCAGGCGCTGGACGCCGGCGGCTGGCTGTGGGCCCAGGACGGCGCGCAGCGCCCGGCGCTGCCCTCAGGCTACGAAGGCGGCAGCGTCTACGTCTTCGGCCAGGCGGCCAGCACGCCCTGCGGCCTGCGCGAGGTCGACGGCCGTCTGAAGATGATCGGCACCGCCCGCGGCGACGGCACGGTGAGCTGGGAGTCCGGCCGCATCGCCGGCGTGGGCAGCTGGTACTACATGCCGGCCGCGCACGGCGACCTGGCCGACACCCCCGAGTACTTCCCGGCCCTGGTCGAGCTGCTGCACAACGGCCGCACCGATGCGCTGCCGCAGCAGCCGGGCGTCACCCGCGAGCTCGAGCAGCCCGTGCCGGTGGCCTACGACGCCGGCCCGCCGCAGGTCGAGGATGCCGAGTCGGTGCAGCGGCGCGCCATCGGTGCAGCGCCGCAGCGGCGCGCCGGCAGGCCGTCCAGGCCCCCGCGTCGGCTCGAGGTGACGGTGCATGCGCAGGACCTGCGCTTCGTGACCCAGCCGATCCTGGTGGGCCACTACGACCAGGACCCGATCGCCGGCCCGCAGGCCCTGATCGACCGCGAGCTGCTCGGCAACGAACTCGGCGAACGCTACCGGCTCGGCCTGTACCCCGGACCGCTGGGTTCGGCCACGGCGGTGCTGCGCGTGCCCAACCGGCTCGAGGCCGAGCGCGGCAGCCTGGTGGGCGCCGTCGTCACCGGCCTGGGCAGCTACGACCGGGCGCTGACCCTGGACAGCCTGACCGAGGCGGTGCGCACCGGGGCGCTGCGCTACCTGCTGCATGCGGCCGATGTGCTCGGCCGCGAGGAGCGCGAGCTGCCGCTGGCCGCGCTGCTGGTCGGCTACAACTCGTCGGCCAACCTGACGGTGGGCGCCTCGGTCGAGGCGCTGGTGCGCGGCGTGCACCAGGCCAACGTGCGCTTCCACGAGTCGACGCGCCTGGCGATCCGCATCGCCCGGCTGGACATCGTCGAGCTCTACACCGACACCGCGATCACGGCCGTCTATGCGCTGCGCCAGCTCGAGCCGCGCCTGGCCGAGGAGACGCGGCAGCGCGGCACGCAGCTGGTGTGCCGCGGCGAGCTGGTCGAGGGCGAGGGCGCGCGCCAGCGCCTGTTCGACGCCGGCGGCGGCAGCTACTGGCCGCGCCTGATGGTGATCGACGCCGACCGGCCCGAGGAGACGGTGGCACCGGATCCGACCGGCGAGCGAGGGTTCGCGCTGGCGCGACGCGCGCTGGTGCCGGACCGGCTGCGCTTCCTGTTCGTCGGGCAGCGCGCGCGGGCCGAGTCGGTGGTGCTGCAGCGTCAGCCCGGGCTGGTCGAGAAGCTGGTGCGCGGCCAGATCATGAACCCGGTGTGGCAGGAGGACTTCGGCCGCATGCTGTTCCAGCTGCTGGTGCCGCACGACTTCAAGGACGCCGCGCGCCAGCTCGACCGGGTCGTGCTGGTGGTCGACAGCTACACCGCCAACCTGCCCTGGGAGCTGATGCTGGCCGACGACGCCACCGGGGCGCCGTCCGACCGGCGGCCGCTCGCGCTGCGCACCGCGGTCGTGCGCCAGCTGGCGTCGGCCGACTACCGCCGCCAGGTGCGGCAGAGCCTGGCGCGCACCGCGCTGGTGGTCGGCAACCCGTCGGTGGAAGGTTTCGAGCAGGCCTTCCCGGGCACCCCCGAGCGGCCTGGCAAGGCGCCGCCGCCGCTGCAGGGGGCCGAGGCCGAGGCGCAGGCGATCGCCGCGCTGCTGGGCGGCGCGGGGTACGAGGTGCGGTCGGTGATCGGTGCCGAGCAGACGGCCAAGGACGTGCTGGCGCTGCTGTACCGCCAGCCCTGGCGGCTGCTGCACATCTCGGCCCACGGTGTGTTCGACCTGCTGCATGCGGATGGACGCCGGCGCAGCGGCGTGCTGCTGTCCGACGGGCTGCTGATCTCCGCCGCCGAGATCGACGCGATGGAGGCGGTGCCCGAGCTGGTGTTCCTCAACTGCTGCCACCTCGGCAAGATCGACAGCGCGCTGCTGCGCGACGGCAACAAGCTCGCCGCCAGCGTGGCACGCGAGCTGATCGAGATCGGCGTGCGCTGCGTCATCGTGGCCGGCTGGGCGGTCGACGACCGCAGCGCGCAGGTGTTCGGCCAGCACTTCTACGCGCAGCTGCTGCAGCAGGGCCGTCCGTTCGGCGAGGCGGTGTTCACGGCGCGCCAGCGCGCCTGGGAGGCGAACCCGGACGAGATCACCTGGGGCGCGTTCCAGGCCTACGGCGATCCGGGCTGGGTCGCCGAGCCGCGTGCGGGCAGCGTCACGGGCGGTGGCGCCGGGCAGCGCTTCGTGTCGCCCGAGGAACTGCTGGACGCGCTGGCCGGCGTGCGCGCCGACGTGGCGCGGCGCGCCGGCGGCGACGCGCGTGTGCTGCGCAGCCAGCGCACGCAGCTCGAGGCGCTGCTGCGCGAGCGTTGCCCGCCCGGCTGGCTGACGCGCGGCGACCTGCAGTCCGCGCTCGGCGCGACCTGGCGCGACCTGGGCGACTTCGCCAAGTCGCGCGCCGCCTTCCTGGCGGCCCTCCAGTCCGACGACAGGCGCGGCCGCGTGCCGATCCGCGACATCGAGCAACTCGCCAACGTGGAGGCGCGCCTGGGCGACCAGAGCAACCGCGCCGACCTGATCCATCTCGCGCTGTACCGCCTCGAGACGCTCGACCGCCTCACCGCGCCGGACTTCGGCGGCGCGGCCGGCACCGCGACGAGCCGCAGCCCGGAGCGCAGCGCCCTGTACGGCAGCGCCTACAAGCGCCTGGCCGGCGTGCACGCGCGCCTGCTGCTGGGGGCGAGCCCGTCGCGCGACGAGGCCGCGCAGATCTCGGCCGCGCTGCGCCAGGCGCTCGAGCGCAGCCGCGACGCCTACCGCGGCACGGCCGCGGACGCGGCGGCCGACCCCTACCTGGTGCTGAACCGGCTCGCGCTCGAGGCCCTGACGCCCTGGGACGGTCGCGAAGGCGACCGGCCGGCCGCCATCGCGGAGGCTCGCGAGTGCGGGCGCCGCGCGGCGGAGCGCTTCGCGGTGTCGCCCGACTTCTGGAACGCCGTGATGCAGGCCGAGGCCGGGTTGGTCGAGCACCTGCTCGACGGCACCCTGGGTGCCGAGGGGGGCGAGGGCGACGCTGCGCTCGAGCAGGTCGCAACGGGCTACGTGCAGGCGCTGGCCGGGATCCATGCGCGTCCGGCCCAGGTGGATTCGGTCACCGCGCAGATGGACCTGCTGTCGCGCTTCTGCGATGCGCTGTCGCTCGATGGCGGCCCGGCGGACGGGGCGCTGCGCCGCACGGCCGACCGGCTGCAGCAGCTGGCGCAGCGTGTGCAGCCGGGGCATGCGAGGCGCATGGACCGGCCAGCGCTGCCGACCGCCGCGCGCGACGAGCCCGGGCGCAAGGCGGCGCGCAAGCGCAGCGGCACGACGCCGGCACGTCGGCGCTGAGGCCGCGCCGCGGGATCGGAACATCCTCGCCCATGGCCGACCGGCAGACCGTCATCGTCAGCAGCACGGGGCGGGACCTGCCCGAGCACAGGGCGATGGTGCGCGACGCGTGCCTGGCCACCGGGTATTTCCCGGACATGATGGAGAGCCTGAGGGCCGAGGATGTCGATGCCGTGACCAAGTCACTCGAGATGGTCGACCGGGCCGACGTCTACGTCTGCGTGCTGGGGCGCTCCTACGGCACCGTGCCCAAGGGCCAGCCCAAGGGCAAGGAACGCTCGATCACCGAGATGGAGTTCGAACGTGCACTGGAGCGCAAGATTCCCATCCTGGTGTTCCTGATGGACGAACTGCATCCGCTGACGATCTCGATGGTCGAGACCAGCAAGCTGGCGCAGCGGCGCTTGCAGAAGTTCAAGGATCGCGCCAGTGCCGGACGCCTGCGCGGCCGGTTTGCCTCGCCCGAGCAGCTCAAGACGCAGGTCATGGCGGCCCTGGACAACCTGACGCTGCAGCGCATGCATGCCGCCGCGCAGGCGCCCAGCACCTTGCTGCAGGCCAGCAGCGCGGGTGATGCCCAGCTCTGGCTTCGCCTGCATGATCTTTCTAACCAGCTCAGCCAGCTTCAATCCCGGCTCGGCGTGCCGCCCGAACGGCAGCCGCCCGCCTGACGACGAGGAGGAACTCGACATGCCCAAGCCCCACATCGTCCGCAAGGGCGACACCCTGCCGAAGATCGCCGAGGCCCTGCTCGGCGACCGCAAGCTCGCCGCCGCACTGGCGGGCTACAACGGCCTGGCCGATGCGAAGAGCATCGTCGTCGGCCAGGCCATCCACATCCCGGCCCGATCCGAGCTGGCGCCGCCGAAGAAGAAGGGCCCGGCGGGCGCGCGCGCCGGGGTGATGCCGTGGCCGGCCGCGCCGCATGGCCTGGCCGCGATCCAGGCCACCTTCGGCGACCTGACGCAGTTCCCGCCGGGGCCGAACAACGAGGCCAATGCAAAGTGGGAGGCGCAGTTCCTCGCCCCGGCGAAGCTGCCGCAGCCGATCCCGCTGACCTTCAACATGGCCGTCTCGGCGCGCAGCCTGCGCTGCCACAAGCTGCTGGTGCCGCTGTACGAGGCGGTGTTCGCCGACATCATGGCCAAGGGCCTGTGGGGCTCGATCAAGAGCACCGGCGGCGGCTACAACTGGCGCATGAAGCGCGGCCAGGCCAAGCCCTCGACGCACACCTGGGGCATCGCCTTCGACCTGAACGACAAGACCAACGCGATGGGCACCGCGGGCGACATGGACCCGAAGCTGGTCGAACTGCTCGAGGGTTACGGGTTCACCTGGGGCGGGCGCTGGTCCGGCAACAACAAGGACCCGATGCACTTCCAGTACTGTTCCGGCTACTGAGCATTCATCGCCCACCCGTCACATCGACCACGGAACCCGTCGTGTAGCTGCTCTCCTCCGACAGCAGCCAGACGATCGCGCGCGCCACCTCGTCGGCGCTGCCGCTGCGCTGCATCGGCACCAGCGGCGCCATCTGCTTCGCGCGGTCGGGCACGCCGCCGGAGGCGTGGATGTCGGTCTCGATGATGCCCGGCCGCACCGCGTTGACGCGGATGCCCTCGGCCGCCACCTCCTTGGCCAGGCCGACGGTGAAGGTGTCGATCGCGCCCTTGGCGGCGGCGTAGTCGACGTACTGGCCCGGCGCGCCCAGGCGTGCCGCCGCGGACGTGAGGTTGACGATCGCACCGCCGCGCCCGCCGTAGCGCGTCGACAGGCGCCGCACCGCCTCGCGCGCGCAGTGGAAGCTGCCGTACACGTTGACGGCGAACATGCGCTGCAGGCGCACCGCGTCCATCTGGTCCACACGTGCGGCCTGGTCCACCACGCCGGCGTTGTTGACCAGGCCCCACAGCGGCGGCAGCTCGCGGTCGATGCGCTCGAACAGCGCCACCACCTGGTCAGGCTCGGCCACGTCGGCCTGCACCGCCAGCGCCCGGCCGCCAGCCTGGCGGATCGCGGCCACCACGGCGTCGGCGGCGCGCTGATCACGGGTGTAGTTGACCGCCACCGCCCAGCCGTGGCGCGCCGACTGCAGCGCCGCCGCGGCACCGATGCCGCGGCTGCCGCCGGTCACGATCACCGTGGCGTCGCGCGCCTGCTCACTCTTCTTCGTCGTCGCCGGGCTCGCCATTCGTCTTCTCCTTCGCCTTTCGGTCCAAGAGCGGCTGCAGCGTGGCCAGGCCGTCGACGAACTGCTCGGTCGGCACCGGCCGCGCCAGCCGCAGGGCCGGGGGGAACAGGTGGCTCATGTAGAGCTCGGCACCGAGCCGGTCGCTGCGTTGCTGGTTGAACCACAGCGACAGGCTCACGCCGACCACCAGCGCCAGCAGCGCCACGCCGCGCAGCAGCCGTGGCCGCGCCGGCTCGACGGCCAGCAGGTGGAAGTACAGCGCCGTCGCGCCGATCGCGTAGGCCACGATCCAGCCGAAATCGGAGATCCACGGCCAGGACAGCGCGTAGGCCAGCAGCTCCGGCACCACGCTGGCCACGATCCAGGCCAGGCTCGCGCTCAGGAACACCTTGAGGTGCCAGCCGAAGTGCAGCGAGCGCGTGAAGGTCTTGGACAGCAGCGACCACAGCCCGCACCACACCGCGGCGCCGACCACGGTCGTCAGCAGCATCGCGCCCCAGCTGCGGCCGAAGGTGTCGGGGTCGCTGTCGAGCCAGGTGTTGAAGCTCAGCGCGGCCAGCAGCAGCAGGCCGACCACCAGCGTGGTGCCGTAGCGCCGGGCGCGCGTGCTCTCGCGCTCGAGCGGCCGCTCGGGCGCGAGCGCGTGGCCGGGCAGGCGCAGGCGCAGCCGCGTGCGGCCGAGGCCGAGCTCGACCGGCTCGCCGGTGTCGGACAGCGGCGCGCGTTCGCCGCGGCGCAGCAGCCGGCGGCCGCAGCGCACGCCGTTGTCGGTGTCGAGCACCTCGAGCTCGAGGCCGGCCTCGCCCGGCGCGAGGCGGGCGTGGTGCGGCGCCACGTGCGGGTCGCTCAGCAGCAGGTCGTTGTCGAGCGCGCGGCCGATCGTCAGCGGCCAGTCGTGCACCGGGTGCAGCGCGCGCGCGCTGCCGTCGCGGTCGAGCCACTCGACGACGGCCTTCACGGCGCCGCTCACTTCGGCGCCCATTCGTAGGCCTCGAGGTAGTGCCGCGCCAGGCGCTGCGCGTTGGCGAAGCTCACGCCCTGGGCGTCGAAGCGGCCCTGCACGCCGGCCTCGGGCTGGTCGAGCGTGGCCACCAGCACCGACACGTCGTACAGCTGGGGCAGCTTCTTGTAGGCGCGCAGGCAGGTGACGGCGCGCAGCACCAGGCCCTTGCGGTCGACGTAGTCCTCGTGGCACTGCGGCTGCGTCTGCAGCTCGCCGCGCAGGCGGCTGAAGCCCTCGTTGCGGAAGCTGGCCGAATGGCGCGCCGCAAAACGCAGGGCACCGAGCTTGCTGCCGTCGTAGCTCTCGTGGCGCACCACGATCCAGCCGGTGTTGAACTCGCCGGCGAAGATCTGCGTGTCCATCACGCAGTCGGAGCGCTCCAGGTCCAGCCCGCCGGTGCGCGAGACCTCGCTGCTGCCCCAGCAGCGCATGAACTCGTCGGCCGGCACCGGCACGCGGTAGCGCGGGTGGGTCGCGCTTTTCCAGCCCTGGCGGATGAAGCGTTCGGTCAGCTCGGTCTGGTGCGCCATCAGCTGCGCGGTCACGCTCGGGTAGGCCGGCACCGGCAGCGGCGCCGACTCGCGCCCGCGCGCCAGCAGCGCGGCGGCGAAGGCCGCCGGCACCAGGAAGCTGACCTGCTCGCCGTCCACGCGCCGGGCCACGTTCACGCCGATCACGCGGCCTTCCTGGTCGAGCGCCGGCCCGCCGCTCATGCCGCCCGAGAGCGCGCCGCCGAAGAAGATCTGCGGGTAGAAGCTGCGCTTGACCAGGCCGTTGTAGTTGCCCTCCATCACCGCGAAACCCACGTCCAGCGGATTGCCCAGCGAGTAGATGCGCTCGCCCTGCGCAAGCGTCTGCGCCTCGGGGCGGAAGCTCAGCGCGTCGAAGCGGCGGCCATCGGCGTCGGCCGCCTTCAGCAGGGCCAGGTCGTGCAGCACGTCGATCTGCAGGATCGTGACCGGCGCCTCGCGCCCGTCGGCCGTCACGTAGACCAGGTCGTGCCGCTCGGGCTTGAGCGCCGCCTGGCTGACGACGTGGAAGTTGGTGACGATGTGGCCGTCGGCGCTGACGAAGAAGCCCGAGCCGACCGAGGTCTGGCTGGCACGGCCCTTGAGCACGGTGCGGATCTGCACCAGCTGCGACCGGGCCTGTTCGTAGACCTTGCGCGCCGAGAGCGACGGCGGTGCGACGAGCTCGGCATCGGCCGCCGCGCCGGCCGCCGGCACGCCCAGCGCCACGGCGGCCGCAAGCCACAGGCCCCGCGCGAGGCGGCCCGGCGAGCGGCCGCGAAGGCGCAGGGGGTTCATCGAATTCATTCTAAGCGTCGAGCATGGTTCAATCGGCCTCCCCGCCATCGACCCTGCCCCGACGATGCAACGCCGCACCCTGCTGATCGCCGCCTCCGCCGCCACCGCCGGCCTTGCCGCGCCCGCCCTGGTGCGGGCCCAGGCCCTGGAGAAGCCCAAGCTGACCATCGCGGTGGGTGGCAAGAACCTGCTGTACTACCTGCCGCTGACCATCGCCGAGAGCCTGGGCTTCTTCAAGGCCGAGGGGCTGGACGTGACGGTGGCCGACTTCGCCGGCGGTTCGCAGGCGCTGCGCGCGGTGGTGGGCGGCAGCGCCGACGTGGTGTCGGGAGCCTTCGAGCACACGCTGAACATGCAGGCCAAGGGCCAGCCGATGCGCGCCTTCGTGCTGCAGGGCCGCGCGCCGCAGATCGTGCTGGGCGTGAACCCGAAGACATTGCCGGCCTACAAGAGTCTGGCCGACCTGAAGGGGAAGAAGATCGGCGTCACCGCGCCGGGCTCGTCGACCAACGTGATGGCGAACTTCGTGCTCGCCAAGGCGGGCATCAAGCCGAACGAGGTGTCGATCGTCGGCGTGGGGGCGGGCAACGGCGCGGTGGCGGCGATGCGCGCCGGGCAGATCGACGCGATCAGCAACCTCGATCCGGTGATCACGCTGCTGCAGCGCTCGGGCGACCTGAAGGTCCTCTCGGACACGCGCATCGTCGCCGAGGCCGACAAGGTGTTCGGCGGGCCCATGCCCGCGGGCTGCCTGTACGCGCCGCTGTCCTTCGTCGAGAAGCATCCGGCCACCGCGCAGGCGCTGGCCAATGCGATCGTGCGCGCCGACAAGTGGATCCAGGCGGCCGGCCCGGGCGAGATCATCAAGGCGGTGCCGGAGAGCTACCTGCTCGGCGACCGCGCCGTCTACATCGACGCCTTCCTCGCCGCCAAGGGCGCGCTCTCGCCGGACGGCAGCTTCCCGGAGGCCGGCGCGGCCACCGCGGTGCGTGCGCTGCAGAGCATCGACGACACGATCAAGGGCTACAAGTTCGACCTGGCCGCGGCCTGGACCAACGAGTTCGTGCGCAAGGCCAACGCCAAGTACCCGAAGGCATGACCGGGCCGTGCCGGGCGGGCGGGTGCCCGCAGGGACACCCGCCGGTCCGGGTTCAGTCCTGGCCGCCGACGAAGTCGTGCGTGTCCTGCGCGATCGGCGCATGGCCCGAGGGCATGACGGCGCAGGCGGTGGTGGCGAGCACGAAGGCGGCGGCGAGCGCGCCGGCGGCGAGACGAGCGATGAAGCGAGACATGGAAACCTCCGTCGATCTATGGCCCCGGGCGGGACTGCCCGGCGGCTCATGGCTTCACGGTAGGCGGGGCCACGCCGGCGCGCCTCGGCAATGCGGTGGAGCGGCGCGCCCTCGTCCCTCCCATGGTGGAGGCCGGGCATGAACGACGCCGCCCCGGCGCTGGCGCTGGCGGGCGTGACCTGCACCTTCGTCAGCCGCAGCGAGCCGGGCCAGCGCTACACGGCCGTGCGCGAGGTGTCGCTGCGCGTGGGCGAGGGCGAGTTCGTCTCGGTGGTCGGCCCCACCGGCTGCGGCAAGAGCACGTTGCTGAACGTCGGCGCCGGGCTGCTGGCGCCCAGCGCCGGCACGGTGGAGGTGTTCGGCGCGCCGCTCGTCGGGCTGAACCGGCGCGCCGGCTACATGTTCCAGGCCGAGAGCCTGATGCCCTGGCGCACCGCGCTCGGCAACGTGATGGCCGGGCTGGAATTCCGCGGCGTGGCCGACGCGCGCGGCGCGGCCGAGGACTGGCTGCGCCGCGTCGGCCTGGGCGGCTTCGGCGACCGCTATCCGCACCAGCTCTCCGGCGGCATGCGCAAGCGCGTCAGCCTGGCACAGACCCTGGTGCTCGACCCGGACATCATCCTGATGGACGAGCCCTTCTCCGCGCTCGACGTCCAGACCCGCCAGCTGATGGAAAACGAGCTGCTGGCGCTGTGGGCGGCGAAGAAGAAAGCCGTGCTCTTCATCACCCACGACCTGGACGAGGCGATCGCGCTGAGCGACCGCGTGATCGTGCTCTCCGCCGGCCCGGCCTCGCGGCCGATCGGCGAGTTCCGCATCGACCTCGCGCGCCCGCGCGACGTGGCCGAGGTGCGCGTCACGCCGCGCTTCATCGAGCTGCACGAGGCCATCTGGGCGGTGCTGCGCGAACAGGTGCTCGAGGGCTACCGGCAGCAGCTCGCCGCATGAAGCTCTGGAACGCGATCCGGCCGAGCGAGCGCAACCTGCGCGTCTGGCAGCTCGGGCTGCTGGCAGCGGTGTTCGGGCTCTGGCACGTGCTCACGAAGCCCGGGCTGGTGCCGCCGATCGTGTTCGACAACGAGCGCCAGGCGGCCTTCTTCTTCGGCGAGCCGGTGCTGATCTTCGGCCGCATCTGGGCCTGGTTCGTGGTCAATGCCGACATCTACCAGCACCTGTGGGTGACGCTGGTCGAGACGGTGCTGGCCTTCGCCATCGGCACGCTGCTGGGCCTGGCCTGCGGCCTGTGGCTCGCGCTCAGCCCGATGGCCGCGCGCATCCTCGACCCGTACATCAAGGCACTGAACAGCATGCCGCGCGTGATCCTGGCGCCGATCTTCGCGGTCTGGTTCGGCCTCGGCATCGCGAGCAAGGTGGCGCTCGGCGTCACGCTGGTGTTCTTCATCGTGTTCTTCAACGTCTACCAGGGCGTGAAGGAGGTCAGCCCGGTGGTGCTGGCCAACGCGCGCATGCTCGGCGCGGATGCGCGGGCGCTGCTGCGCCATGTGTACCTGCCGAGCGCAACGAGCTGGGTGTTCAGCTCGCTGCACACCAGCGTCGGGCTGGCCTTCGTCGGCGCGGTGGTGGGCGAGTACCTGGGCTCCTCGCGCGGCGTCGGCTACCTGATCCTGCAGGCCGAGGGCGCGTTCGACATCAACACCGTGATGGCCGGCATCCTGGTGCTGACGGCGTTCGCGCTGGTGCTCGACGCGCTGGTCGGGCGCATCGAGCGCCGGCTGATGAAGTGGCAGCCCCGAACCGGCGAGACCGAGAAACTCTGACGCGAAGGAGCAGCGCATGGCCAAGGACTTCGGCACGATGGAAGACAGCAACCGCAGCGCCAACCCGAGCATCCACGAGGTGTCGGACCCGGCGCGCCGGGTCTGGGTGCACGGCGGGCTGGCGGCGCTGGCCGGCAGCGTGCTGGCCCCCTGGCTGGCCTCGTGCGCCAGCGCGCCGGGCGGCGGCGGGCCGCTGCTCGGCTTCAAGGGCATCCCGCCCGCCGATGCCGACGCGCTGGTGGTGCCCCAGGGCTACGTCGCCGAGGTGCTGGCGCCCTGGGGCGAGCCGGTCGGCATCCCGGGGCAGATGCCGGCCTGGCGCCCCGACGCGAGCAACAGCGCGGCCGAGCAGGCGGTGCAGATGGGCATGCACCACGACGGCATCCACTTCTACCCGCTCGAGGGCAGCAGCACGCACGGCCTGCTGGTGATGAACCACGAGTACACCGACGACGGCCTGCTGCATCCCGACGGCATGAAGACCTGGTCGGCCGACAAGGTGCGCAAGGCGCAGGCGGCGCATGGCGTCTCGGTGATCGAGGTCGCGCTGAAGGACGGGCGCTGGGAGATGGTGCGGCCCTCGCGCTGGGCACGCCGCTTCACCGCCTTCGCGCCGTTCGCGCTGCAGGGCCCTGCGGCCGGCCATGCGCTGATGCGGACCGCGGCCGACCCCGACGGCCGCACCGTGCTCGGCACGCTGAACAACTGCGCCAGCGGCATGACGCCGTGGGGCACCTACCTGTCCGGCGAGGAGAACTGGGCCTTCTACTTCGACGGCGGCGAGAACGTCGACGCCGACCAGAAGCGCTGGGGCCTGCCGAAGGCCAGCGGCTACCGCTGGGCCGCGCACGACGAGCGCTTCGACGCGAAGAGGAACCCGAACGAGTTCCACCGCTTCGGCTGGGTGGTCGAGATCGATCCGTACGACCCGACCAGCCTGCCGGTCAAGCGCACCGCGCTCGGTCGCGCCGCGCACGAGGGTGCGTGGGTCGGCGTCACGAAGGACGGCCGTGCGGTGGTCTACTCCGGCGAGGACGCACGCTTCGAGTACATCTACAAGTTCGTCAGCCGCGACCGCATCGCGCCCGGCGGCGGACGCGCCAACCGCGAGCTGCTCGACCACGGCACCTTGTACGTGGCCCGATTCGACGCCGACGGCACCGGCCGCTGGTTGCCGCTGGTGCAGGGCCAGGGGCCGCTGACGCCGGCCAACGGCTTCGCCGACCAGGGCGAGGTGGTGATCAAGTCGCGCCAGGCCAGCGACCGGCTCGGTGCCACCAAGATGGACCGGCCCGAGTGGCTGGCCATCGACCAGGCGGCGCGCGAGGTCTACTGCACGCTGACCAACAACAGCGCCCGCGGCGCACCCGGCATGCCGGGGCCGGATGCCGCCAACCCGCGCGCCAACAACGTGATGGGCCAGATCATCCGCTGGAAGGAGGACGGCGACTTCGACGCCACCGGCTTCCGCTGGAGCCACCTGGTGCTCGCCGGCGACCCGGCCAATGCACGGCCCGAGGCGCAGGGCAACATCAAGGGCGACATCTTCGCCTGCCCGGACGGCCTGGTGCTCGATGCACGCGGCGTGCTGTGGATCCAGACCGATGCGCACGCGACCCAGATGTACAAGGGCGAGTTCGAGCGCATCGGCAGCAACCAGATGCTGGCCTGCGACCGCGCCAGCGGGGAGATCCGGCGCTTCCTCACCGGCCCCGTGAACTGCGAGATCACCGGCGCGACGATGACGCCCGACCTGCGCACGCTGTTCATCAACGTGCAGCACCCGGGCGAGACGCCGAGCGACCGCAGCGACCCGGCCCAGCCGGACCGCTACTCGCGCTGGCCGGGTGGCCAGCCGGGTGATCGACCCCGTTCGGCGACGGTGGTCATCCGACGCCGTGACGGGGGCATCGTCGGTACATGACCGTCACGCGGGGGGGGGGGGGGCGCACAAATCCGCGTCTGACGCAGATATCGCCATGAGCTGGATCAATCCGGAGAAGCGGGTGCAGTTCGGCACTTCTCCGCGCGGCATCTATGCTTGAATCCCTGCTCTGCCGTGTACCGCGGACTCTCCGAGCACCATGTTCCCCACCCGACTCGCACTCATCGACGACGACAAGGAGTACACCGAGTTCCTCGCCCAGTATCTGCGTGCGCGAGGCATGCAGGTCGACGTGTTCGACGACAGCAACGACCTACTGGCGGACTCCGATCCCTACGCCTACGACTTCTACGTGGTCGACCTGATGCTGCCCGGCATCGACGGCCTGGACATGATCAAGGTGCTGCGCCGGCGCAGCGACGCGGGCCTGCTGGTGGTGTCCGGCCGGCTCTCGCCCGACGTGTTCAAGGAGGTGGTGCAGGCCGGGGCCGACATGTACCTCGCCAAGCCGGTGCAGTTCGAGCAGGTGGCCATCGCGATCGAGGCCGTGCAGCGCCGGGCCGCCAAGACCGGGCTGGCCAATGCCCCGTGGAAGCTCGACCGCCGCGCCGGCCAGCTGATCGCGCCCGACGGCGCGCGCGTGGACCTGAGCGAGACCGACATCGCCGTGCTCGAGTGCTTCGTGGAAGCGGCCGGCGACGTGGTCAGCCGCGAGCACCTGCGCATGAAGCTCGGCCGCGACACCGAACGCGATGCGGCCGACGGCCTGAACGCGACCATCTACCGCCTGCGCCGCCGCATCGAGCGCGCCACGCCGGCCATCGTGCCGCTGCAGTCGCGCTCGCGCGTCGGCTACGTGTTCAAGTCGGAGCTGCTGGCCGTCTGATCACGGCGCCGCGCGGGCTCACTCCGCCGGTTCCTGCACCACCACCAGGCGCATGGTGACCTGGCCGGGTTCGTTGCTGGAGAGCTCGACGCGGCCGTCGTGCAGCTCCATCACGCGACGCACGATGTAGAGACCCAGACCATGGCCGCTGCGCGAGCCGCGTGCGCCGCGCTCGAACAGGCGTGGCACGAGCGACCGCGGAACGCCCGGTCCGGCGTCGGTGACCTCGATCACCAGCGCCAGCGGATGGTCGGAATCGGACAGCCGCACCCGCACCGGTGTGCCGGCCGGTCCGTGCTTCAGCGCGTTGGACAGCAGGTTGCGCAGCGCCAGGCGCATCAGGCTCATGTCCATGGAGGCCGTGCGGGTGGACGTGGCGCGCTCGACCTGCACCCGCGCGCGCTGCCCGGGCGGCATGTCGGCCACCGCGACGGCGACCACGGTGTCGATGTCGCAGTCCTCGCGTGCGATCGGGTCCGGCCGCGCCAGCAGGCTGGCCACGGCCAGCGTGTTGTCGAGCCGGCCGAGCACCTGGTTCATCACCGACTGCGCGCGTGACAGGCGCAGCGACGCGGCCGGCTCGTCGACCTCGGCCAGCACCGTGGCCGCGCTCTGCAGCGCCGCCGAGGCGTTGTTCAGCGGCTGGCGCACCTCGTGCGCCAGCACGTCGAGCATCTCGCCGCGCTCGCTCACCAGTGCATCGAGCTCGTGCGCATGGGCCTCGATCTGCGCGCGCAGCGACTGCTCGCGCGCCAGCTCGGCCTTGTTGCGGCGCTGCTCGGTGATGTCCTGCACCGCGCCGACCACCCGCACGGCGCGCCCGTCGCGCCCCTCGACCTCGGCCACGACACGGCCCCAGATCGGCCGCCCGGTCGCGGTGACCAGCGGAATGTCGAGCATCCACGAGGTGCCGGGAACGTCGGCCGCGAGCTGCGTGCGCACCGCCTCGCGCGCCTCCGGCGCGACGAACTGAAGCGCGTCGTCGATGTGCGGCCGGTGCCCGGGGGCCACGTCGAGCAGCCGGCAGGTCTGCGCCGACCAGGTGACGAGGCCGGTGGCCAGGTCGAGCTCCCAGCCGCCGACCGCCGCGATGCGCCCGGTGCGGTCGAGGAAGGCCTCGCTGGCCTGCAGGGCGGCCCGGCTGGCCGTCTCGCGCCGCCGTGCCCGCAGCACCAGCGTGGTCGAGCCCAGCAGCAGCGCCATCGTGAGGGCGCACAGCACGCCGACCACCAGCACTTCGGTGCGCCACGGGGCGAGGAAGTCGGCCGTGCCGAGCCCGACCAGCACCAGCAGCGGATAACCCTCCAGCCGCCGGTAGGCGTTGGCCCGCTCGATCTGGTCCATCGCCGTGCGGGCGATGTAGCTGCCGGCCAGGGGCTGCCGCTGCAGCGCGAGCGAGAGCTCTTCCGACACCCGCGTGGTGCCGTAGTTGGCGGGCGAGCTGCCCAGCGGCGTGTGGCGCGCGATCAGCGCCAGCGAAGGCAGCAGGCGCAGGCTGATCGCGCCGTCGCGCCCGAGGTTGACGCTGGCGAACAGCTGCTGGAAGTTCGACACCGGCAGGCGGGCGAACAGGATGCCGTCGAAGTCGCCGTCGGGGCGCTTGAGCCGGCGTGCCAGCACGATCTCCCAGTGCCCGGCCTCGGCCTGGCGCAACCCGCCGAGCACGGCCGTGTCGCCGCCGTCGCGGGCACGTGCAAAGAAGTCCTGAGCGGCGACGTCGGTGTCGCGTGCCGGGCCGGCCCCCGGCTCCACGCGGCCGTCCGCATCGGTCACGTACAGGTCCGCCAGGCCGTCGACCAGGGCCGCCTGGCGGCGCAGGCGGGCCGCCATCGGGCGCGAGGCAGCCCCCAGGCGATCATGCTCGAGGGCCATCGTTCGCAGGGCCATGTCGACACGGTCGAGCTGCGCATCGATGGCCTGGCTCATGCCGCGGGCGATGTTGTCGGTCGAGTCCTGCGCGCGCTGCTGGAACGAGCGCAGGCTGGTCGTCAAGGCGATCCACGACATCGCCACCACGAGCAGCATCACCACCGAGTTGCCGCCGATCAGCCAGAACGGCAGGCGGTGCGAGGTCAGGCGGGACAGGGGCATGAGCGGGTTCGGCGCGTGACGACGACCGCCGACGATAGCGCCGCCGACGGACCCGCCAAAAAAGAGCCCACCTGGGTGAGCAGGTGGGCTGTGTCAAGTCCTCAAGAAAGGACGTCGTTGGGACAGGTGTCGGTCTCTCGCCCTGTCGTGGTGCCGGGTAGGCATCGGCGGGCGTTGCGGACCTTTGAGCGCGTGATCTGGATGAGATCCCGTGTGACAGCAATGCAGGCACTCTATGGGTCGGGCTATGGGGAGGCCATCCCCAATACGAGGGACACTCGGGCATCGATGCGCTCCGCGCCACAATGGTGCCCATGCCACCGACGACGACGAGGCCCGTCCCCGCGGCTGCAGCACCGCTGGGCGAGGCCGACCTGCAGGCACTGCAGGCGGCCATCGACCGGCTGCCCGCGCCGCTCGAGCCGCTCGAGCCCGACATGATCGACGGCTACCTGTGCGGCGTGCTGCTGCAGCCCGAGCCGGTGCCGGTCGAGCGCTGGTGGCCGCATGTGCCGGACGCCGATGCCCGTCCGGTGCCGCGTGGCGTCGACGTGGTCCGGCTGCGCACGCTGGTGCTGCGCCGGCACGCCGAACTGGACCGGGCGATCGCGCAGCGCCAGTGGTTCGATCCCTGGGTGTTCGAGCTCGACGATCCGCAGGCCACGCCGTCCGATGCCGTCTACGGCTGGGTGGCGGGATTCGCCACCGCGTTGTCGCTCTTCCCGGCGCTGCAGCGGCTGGATGCGGCACGCCTGACGGAGCCGCTCGCGCTGATCTATCGCCACCTCGACCCCGAGGACCTGGAGGACGCGGACGAGCTGCTCGAGGAGATCGAGTCGATCGAGCCGCCCCGCACGCTGGCCGAAGCGGTCGAAGAGCTGGTGCGCGCGACGCTGCTGCTGGCCGACGTGTCGCGTCCGCGCAGCACGGCGCCGCGGCGCTGAGCGCTCAGATCGACAGCGGGTCGACGTCGACCGCCCAGCGCAGGATGGCATGGCCGCTGCGGCGGCGCAGCGCGATGAGCTGCGGCAGCCACTCGGCGAGGAAACGCTGCAGCGCCGGACGGGCAGCGCATTCGACCAGCATCTGCAGGCGCTCGACGTCGGCCACACGCGCCACCGTGAGCGGCACCGGCGGGTAGAGCGTCACCGCGGCCGCGCTGTCCAGCGGCTCCGCCGTCGCCGCCGCGGCCTCCAGGAACTCGCGCGCGGCCGCGGCGGTTTTCGCGTCGGCCCGCAGCATCGCGAGGTGGCTGAACGGCGGCAGCCCGGCCGATTCGCGCTCGCGCAGCTGGCTCGCCGCGAAGGCCTCGAAATCGTGCCGGCGCAGCGCCTCGTACAGCGGGTGGCGCGGATGCCAGGTCTGCACCCACATCTCGCTGGCGGCGGCCTGGTCCGCGTCACGGCCGGCACGCCCCGCGGCCTGCATCAGCAGCGCGAACAGCCGCTCGGCGGCCCGGAAGTCGCTGCTGAACAGCGCCGCGTCGGGCGCGACCGCGGCCACCAGCGTGATGCGGCGGAAGTCGTGCCCCTTGGTGACCATCTGGGTGCCCACCAGCACGTCCACGTCCCCGGCATGTACCGAATCGAGCCGCGCCTCGAGCGCGCCCTTGCCGCGCGTGCTGTCGGCGTCGATGCGGGCGATGCGCACCGCCCGGCCGTCGGGCCCGGCCAGCAGCCCGGCGAGTTGTTCCTCGAGGCGCTCCGTGCCGCGGCCGATCGGGGCGATGTCGAGGTTGCCGCACTCGGGGCAGGCGCGCGGCACGCGCTCGGCGAGGCCGCAGTGATGGCAGCGCAGGCTGCGGTCGAGCTTGTGGAACACCCGCCAGGCGCTGCAGTGCGGGCAGCCGCTCTTCCAGCCGCAGTCGGTGCAGTGCAGGACCGGTGCGTAACCGCGCCGGTTCAGGAACACCAGGCTCTGCTCGCCGCGGGCGATGCGTTCGCGGATCGCCTCCACCAGCGGCGCGGCGATCGTGGTCTGGCGCGGTTGCTGGCTCATGTCGACCAAGCGCACCCGCGGCAGGCTGCCGCCGCCGATGCGCTGCGGCAGCGCGAGCTTCAGGTAACGGCCGTCCTGGGCGCGCTGCCAGCTCTCCAGCGAGGGCGTGGCCGAGCCGAGCAGCACCGTGGCCTGCTCGAGCCGGCCGCGGTAGACGGCCAGGTCGCGGGCCGAGTAGCGCGCGCCTTCCTGCTGCTTGTACGAGGGGTCGTGCTCCTCGTCGACCACCACCAGGCCGAGGCGCGGCAGCGGGGCGAACACCGCCATGCGCGTGCCCAGCACCAGGTCGGCCTCACCCAGCTGCGCGGTCAGCCAATGGCGCAGGCGCTGCACCGGCGTCAGGGCGCTGTGCAACGTGACCAGGCGCCGGCCGGCGAAGCGCGCCGCGAAGCGCGCCTCGAGCTGCGGCGTGAGGTTGATCTCCGGCACCAGCACCAGCACCTGGCGCCCGGCGGCGAGCGTCGCCTCGGCGGCACGCAGGTAGACCTCGGTCTTGCCGCTGCCGGTGACACCGTGCAGCAGCACGGTGCGGCCGGGCTCGAGCGCGGCCAGCTGGCCGAGCAGCGTCGCCTGGGCCTCGCTCGGCGGCGGCGGCGTGTCGGCAGCGGCCGCGGGCCGGGCGCTGTCCAGCGCCTTGCGCAGGCGTGCCAGGCGCTGCGCGAAGCCGGCCCGGTCGAGCTTGTGCAGTTCCGGCGGCAACACCGCCAGCGCCAGCTCACCGATGCTGCGCTGGTAGTAACCGGATGCAAACGTGACCAGTCGGCACCACGCCTCGGGCAAGGCCGGCAGCCCGTCGAGGACCTCGGTAACTGGCCGCAGGCTGGCCTCCGGAGCCTCGCCGGCGGCCGCCGGCCAGACGATGCCCAGCACCGTGCGCTTGCCGAGCGGTACGCGCACCATGGTGCCTGGTGCAAGCGGCTGCTCACTCAGGTAGTCGAGCGTCGCGTTCACGCCGCTGTGCTGCGGTGTCTCCACGGCCACCGCCACACGGGTCTGGGCGTCGGGATCGGGAGCGGTTGTCACTTAGCGGTCAAACTTCATGTCTGGCTTCGAGATTCGCGCCAAGTCCCTGATTTCACGCGGCTTTCGACGGTTTCCACGGCTGCTGTGGATAACTTTGTGGGCAAGCTGCCCAAAGCGCGGCTAAATCGTTGATGCGCTTGGCCCCCGGGTTCCCTGCCCACTTTCTCAGCATGCGCAGGAAGTCAATCAAATCAAGGACTTAGGAAGGTCATGCGATTTCCTCATGCTGCATTGCAGCAAGAGAAACCGGAAAAACGCACGGGACCCGTTTTGGGGATAAGTCAAGTCCTTAGTGCTCACTCACCGGGGAACGGCCGGCCCGAACGTGTTCTTCGTCACGCCGTGCCGCGCAGGCGGCGCGAATGGCGGTGCACCTGGTCGACCAGGGCCGACACCGCCTCCGGCGGCGTGTGCTGGCTGATGCCATGTCCGAGGTTGAACACATGGCCACCCCAGCGGCCGTCCGGGCGCTGCGGCGCGCCGAAGCTGTCCAGCACCCGGCTGGCCTCGGCGCGGATCTGCGCTTCCGGCGCGAACAGCACCGCCGGGTCGAGGTTGCCCTGGAAGGCGACCCGATCGTCGACGCGCCGCCGCGCCGCGCCGAGGTTGACGGTCCAGTCCAGTCCCACCACGTCGGGGCCGACGCCGTCGACGCAGGCGGCGATCTCCTCCAGCCACAGGCCGCCGCCCTTGGTGAACACGATGTGCGGGATGCGCCGCCCGGCATGTTCGCGCCGCAACTGCGCGAGCACGCGGCGCGTGTAGGCCAGGCTGAACTCCTGGAACGCGCCGTCGGCCAGCACGCCGCCCCAGCTGTCGAACACCATCACCGCCTGCGCGCCGCAGTCGATCTGCGTGTTCAGGTACAGCGCCACCGCGTCGGCGTTGATCGCGAGGATGCGGTGCATCAGGTCCGGCCGGCCATAGAGCATCGACTTGACGAGGCGGTAGTCGTCCGATCCGGCGCCTTCGACCATGTAGCAGGCCAGCGTCCACGGGCTGCCGGAGAAGCCGATCAGCGGCACCCGGCCCGCCAGCGCCTTGCGGATCGAGGCCACCGCGTCGAATACGTAGCGCAGCTTGTCCATGTCCGGCACGGCGAGCCGGGCGACGCCGGCCTCGTCGCGCACCGGGTGGGCGAAGCGCGGGCCCTCGCCGAGCGCGAAGCTCAGGCCCAGGCCCATCGCGTCGGGCACGGTCAGGATGTCGCTGAACAGGATCGCCGCATCCAGCGGGTAGCGCTCCAGGGGCTGCAGCGTCACGTCGGTGGCGTACTGGGTGTTCGTCGCCAGGCCCATGAAGCTGCCGGCCCGGCCGCGGGTCTCGCGGTACTCCGGCAGGTAGCGCCCGGCCTGGCGCATCAGCCACACCGGGGTGTACTCGGTCGGCTCGCGCAGGCACGCGCGCAGGAAGGTGTCGTTGCGAAGCGGCGAATCCATGCCGGGATTATCACGCCCATAATGCATCGCCCCCCTCGTCCGGAGAGCCCCGCCATGCGCGCCGACACCATCCTGCAGACCATCGGCAACACGCCGCACATCCGCATCAACCGCCTGTTCGGCGCCACGCACCAGGTGTGGATCAAGAGCGAACGGGCCAACCCGGGTGGCTCGATCAAGGACCGCATCGCGCTGTCGATGGTCGAGGCTGCCGAGGCCTCGGGCGCGCTCAAGCCCGGCGCGACGATCATCGAGCCGACCTCGGGCAACACCGGCGTCGGGCTGGCGATGGTGGCGGCGGTCAAGGGCTACAAGCTGATCCTGGTGATGCCCGACAGCATGAGCGTCGAGCGGCGCCGCCTGATGCTGGCCTACGGCGCGACCTTCGAGCTGACCCCGCGCGAGAAGGGCATGAACGGCTCGATCGCGCGTGCCAAGGAGCTGCTCGAGCGCACGCCGAACTCGTGGATGCCGCAGCAGTTCGAGAACCCCGCCAACATCGAGGTGCACGTGCGCAGCACCGCCGCCGAGATCGCCGCCGACTTCCCCGAAGGCCTGGACGCACTGATCACCGGCGTGGGCACCGGCGGCCACATCACCGGCTGCGCGAAGGTGCTGAAGGCCCGCTGGCCGCAGCTCAAGGTGTTCGCCGTCGAGCCCGCGGCCTCGCCGGTGATCAGTGGCGGCAAGCCCAGCCCGCACCCGATCCAGGGCATCGGCGCGGGCTTCATCCCGGCCAACCTGCACACGCAGCTGCTCGACGGCGTGATCCAGGTCGAGGCCGAGGCCGCGCGCGAGATGGCGCGCCGCTCGGCACGCGAGGAGGGCACGCTGGTGGGCATCTCCTCCGGCGCGACGCTGGCGGCGATCGCGCAGAAGCTGCCCGAGCTGCCGGCCGGCGCCCGCGTGCTCGGCTTCAACTACGACACCGGCGAGCGCTACCTGTCGATCGAAGGTTTCCTCCCCACCGAGTGAAGCCCCAAGTCCTGATCGTCGAGGACGAGCCCGGCATCGCCGACACGCTGCAGTACGCGCTGGCCACCGACGGCTTCGAGCCGCACTGGGTGGCCACGGGCGCGGCGGCGCTGCAGCGCCAGCGCGAGGCGCCGGCCGACCTGGTGATCCTCGACGTCGGCCTGCCCGACCTGAACGGCTTCGAGGTGTTCCGCCGCCTGCGCGAGATCGGCGACGTGCCGGTGCTGTTCCTGACCGCGCGCGCCGACGAGATCGACCGCGTGGTCGGCCTCGAGCTCGGCGCCGACGACTATGTCGCCAAGCCCTTCTCGCCGCGCGAGCTGGTGGCGCGCATCCGCGTCATCCTGCGCCGCAGCGCGCGGGCGCCGGCGACGGCGCCGTCGCCCGCGCAGCCCTTCGTCGTCGACGAGGGCCGGCGCCAGATCCGCTTCTACGGGCGCGTGCTCGAGCTCTCGCGCTACGAGTACGGCCTGCTCAAGACCCTGGTCGAGCGCCCCGGCCATGTCTACAGCCGCGAGGTGCTGCTCGACAAGGTCTGGGACGAGCGCAGCGAGAGCCTGGACCGCACCGTCGACGCGCATGTCAAGATGCTGCGCGCCAAGCTGAAGGCGGTGGCGCCGCAGCTCGAGCCGATCCGCACCCACCGCGGCAGCGGCTACGCGCTGGCCGAGGACCTGCCGGCGTCGCCGTGACCAGGCGCTCGGGGCTGTTCGTCGCGATCCTGCTCGCCTACGCGGTGGGCGTCGGGCTGCTGATGTACCGGCTGCTCGCCGACATCGACCCGCGTTACCGCGAGTCGGCCGAGGAGTCGCTGGTCGAGACGGCGCACCTGCTGGCCGCGCTGGTCGAGCAGCACACGCACGACGGCGTCGTCGACGCCGAGCAGCTGCGCCCGGTGTTCCGCAACCTCTACGCGCGCGGCTTCTCGGCCCGCATCTTCGACTTCGAGAAGACCGGCGTCGAGCTGCAGGCGCTGGTGATCGACGCCTCCGGACGTGTGCTGTTCGACTCGATCGGCCAGCGCGAGGGCGAGGACTGGTCGGGCTGGCGCGACGTCAGCGCCGCGCTGCGCGGCCAGTACCGCGCGCGCACCACGCCGCGCATCCCGGGCGACGAGCAGAGCTCGGTGATGTACGTCTCGGCGCCGGTGCACGCGGACGGGCGCATCGCCGCCGTGGTCAGCGTCGGCAAGCCGGTACAGAGCCTGAACCAATTCGTCGCCGCGGCGCGCCGCAAGACGCTGCTGGTGGGCGCCACCTCGGTGGCCGCGTTCCTGGTGCTGATCGCGATCCTGCTGGTGTGGGCGGTGCGGCCCTTCGGGCTGGCGGCCGACTACGTGCGCTACGTGCGCGCGCAGCGCTCGTTCAGCCTGCCGCGCCTGGGCCGGCGCGCACTCGGCACGCTCGGCGCGGCCTACGACGAGATGCGCGACGCGCTGGCCGGCCGCAACTACGTAGCCGATTACGTGCAGACGCTGACGCACGAGCTGAAGAGCCCGCTGTCGGCGATCCGCGGCGCGGCCGAGCTGCTGCAGGAGCCGGCGATGGCGGCGCCAGACCGCGCTCGCTTCGCCGCCAACATCGGCCGCGAGACGCAGCGCATCCAGGAGCTGGTGGATCGCATGATGGAGCTGGCGGCGCTCGAGACGCAGCGCCGCCTGCCCCGCGTGGAGCCGGTGGCGCTGGTGCCGCTGCTGGAGGACTGCGTGGCCAGCGCCCGCGCCGCGGGCGCCGCGCGCGGCGTGCAGGTGGAGCTGGCGGTGCTCGAGCCGGCCTGGGTCGAGGGCGAGGCCTTCCTGCTGCGCCGCGCGCTCGGCAACCTGCTGGCCAACGCGCTCGACTTCTCGCCCGAGGGCGGCCGCGTCCAGCTCGCGCTCGCGCCGCATGGGCGCAGCGTCGACATCACCGTGCGCGACCACGGCCCCGGCATCCCGGACTACGCCAGCGCCAAGGTGTTCGAGAAGTTCTATTCGCTGGCGCGGCCCCAGGGCGGCAAGCGCAGCACCGGGCTGGGCCTGCCCTTCGTGAAGGAGATCGCCGAGCTGCACCACGGCCGGATCGCGTTGCGCAATGCCGAAGGGGGTGGCGCGCTGGCCACGCTCTCGCTGCCGCGCATCGAGCCGCCGGCTATGCTCTGAGCTTTTCGCCGCCGCGGGACGCGCGTGGACGACGCCAAGACCATCGCCTGGGTGCTGCCCCACGAGGGCTACGACGACGAGGCCCTGCTCGCGCCGCTGCGCGCCCAGGGCTACCGCGTCGTCACCTGCCTGCCCGGCGCGAGCGGCGCGCTCGGGTCCGACCTGCGCGTGCTGCAGGCCGAGCTGTTCGCCGACGCTCGCCGGCTGCGCCGCGAGTACGTGCTGGACCCGCGGCCGACGCTGGTGGTGGTCGGCTCGGCCGAGCAGGAGGTCGACGTGCTCGAGTTCATCAAGCCGGGCGACGACGTGGTGCGCGGCACCCAGCCTGCCGAGCTGCTCGTGCTGCGCCTGCTGCGCCTCGCGCGCATGCACGGCGGCGGCGAGCTGCCGGCCGCGCCGCTGGTCGAGGTGACCGACGCGCTCACCGGGCTGGGGAACCGGCGCCGCTGGCTCGCCCAGGCGGCGCAGGCGATCACGCCGCACCTGCCCGGCGAGGCGCGGGCCGTCGTCGTGATCAACCTGGACCGCTTCAAGTCGCTCAACGACCGCCACGGCCACGCGGTGGGCGACCAGGTGCTGCGCGGTGTCGCCGCCGCCCTGCTGGCCGAGACGGCGCCGGGCGACCGCCTCGCCCGCCTGGGCGGCGACCAGTTCGTCGCCCTGATCGCGCGCTACGACCGCGCCACGGTCGAGGCCGACGTGCAGCGCATGCTCGAACGGCTGGCGCGCGGCGTGGTGCTCGCCCCGGCCGAGGCGGATGCGGCGCCCGGCTGGGGCCTCACGGCGCCGGCGCCGATCGACGGCCAGCCGCAGCGCATGGGCGTCACCGCCAGCGCGGGCCTCGCCTTCGTCGACGGACAGGCGTCGGTCGACGAACTGCTGCAGCAGGCCGACGTCGCACTCTACGAGGCCAAGAGCCGCGGCCGTCAGCGCCTCGTGCTGTACGAGTCGCTGCAGCAGGGCCCGGGCGGCGAGGAGCGCGACCCGTACCTGCGCCACTTCGAGAATGTCACGCGCGTGATGACGGAGCGCGTCACGACGCTCGTCACCAACATGGGCCGCAACCTGGTGGAGGCGGCGCGCCGCGAGGCGAACCAGGACGCGCTGACGCAGTTGCCGAACCGGCGCTACTTCGACGCCCGGCTGCTGCGCGAGATCGAGGCCGCACGCCGCCACGGCCGGGCGCTGTCGGTGGCGCTGATCGACCTGGACCACTTCCACGACGTCAACGCCGGATTCGGCTACCCGACC
This sequence comes from Piscinibacter defluvii, assembly GCF_004011805.1. GTDB lineage: Bacteria > Pseudomonadota > Gammaproteobacteria > Burkholderiales > Burkholderiaceae_C > Piscinibacter > Piscinibacter defluvii. The sequence continues at coordinate 300,582 of NZ_RCHJ01000004.1, read as the reverse complement.
GGCGACCTGGTGCTGCGCCGCTTCGCCGACGTCGCGCGGGCCAGCGTGCGGCTGACCGACTGGGTGGCGCGTTATGGCGGCGAGGAGTTCTGCCTCGTGATGCCCGACACCGAACTCGCGACCGCCGCGATGGTGGCCGAGCGGCTGCGCCGGCAGGTCGAGGCGACCGCCTTCTCGAGCATCGACCAGCGTCCGGTGCCGCTGACCGCGAGCATCGGCGTCGCCGCGCTCGGCGAGGGCGCCGGCGACCCCGTCGCGCTGGTCGAGCGCGCCAGCGCGATGCTGCTGGCGGCCAAGGCCGGCGGCCGCAACCGGCTCGTCAGCGCCGCCTGAGCGGCGGCGAACCGGGGCTTTCCTCTATTTTGTTGCATTGCAGCATTTTGGGCTTGCAATCCGGTGGGGAGCCACTAAACTGGAGTCATGCTGCAGTGCAGCAATTCCGGTTCACCAAACCACCCAACCTGGAGCACCTCATGCTGACCAACGAACAACTGCTCGCCGCCCACAAGGCGAACGTCGAGACCTTCCTGAACCTGTCGGCCACCGGCCTCGACGCCGTCGAGAAGCTGGCCGCGCTGAACATCGAGACCGCCCGCGCCGCGCTCGGCGAAGCCTCGGCCAAGGCCCAGGCCGCGCTGTCCGTCAAGGACGTGCAGGAGCTGTTCGCGCTGCAAGGCGACGTGCTGCAGCCGGCCGCCGAGAAGAGCGCCGCCTACGCCCGCAAGGTGTACGACATCGCTGCCGCCGTGCAGGCCGAGCTGTCCAAGGTCACCGAAGCCGGCGTCGCCGACGCGCAGGCCAAGCTGGCCGCGCTGGTCGACACCGCGGTGAAGAACGCCCCGGCCGGCAGCGAGAACGCCGTCACGCTGATGAAGGCCGCCGTCGCCGCCGCGAACGACACGCTCGAGAACGTGCAGAAGGCCGCCAAGCAGGCCGTCGGCGCTGCCGAGGCGAACTTCGCCACGCTGAGCAACAGCGTCGTCGTGCCGGTCAAGAGCGGCAACGGCCGCGCCAAGCGCGCTGCCTGAGCGTGAGGACTCGGCCGGCGGTCCACCCGCCGGCCGGACACGCAGATTGCCGGAGCTGGCCATGGGGCTTCACCCCCAGTCGTCACGCGGCGCGGCGGGCGTGCGCCCGCTGGTCGCCGAGCCGGGCGTCGAGCCCTCGCCCGACGGCTGGCTCGGCACGCACGACGAACCCGGCTACCGCGCCGGACAGATCGTCGCCAAGCTGGCCGACCTGCCGGTCGTCGACGAGCGTCACCTCTACCTCGACCTGCTGCTGCTCGACGCGCAGGGCCTGATCGCCGACAGCCATTCGGGCCCCTGCGCGGCCTTGCCGCGCACGCTGGGCGCCGAGGCGCGCGCGCGCTTCGTGCGCGTGACGGCCGAACTGCTGCGCCACGCGCCGGATCCCGAACGCGGCTTCGCCGGACTGAACGGCGCACTCTCGACGCTGCGCGAGCGGGGCGTGGACGGCCAGCACCTGGCGCTCGTCGCGCAGCAGCTCGACGCGGTCTGCAGCGACGCGGCGCTGGCCCACGCGCTGTCGCACATGCTGACGGCGAGCCTGGGCGAGGAGGAGGCGCGCCGCGCGGTGGCCGAGGTGGTGGCACGCTTGGCCGTGCATGCACGGCGCACCCACGAGCCCTGGCCCGGCCCGGACGAGGACCTGCCGGCCCAGGTGCTGTGTGTCGTGCGCGTGATCGGTCGCGCCCGTGCGCGCCGCTACCTGCGCGAGGCCACCGACTTCGACCTGCTGCCCACGCCCGAGCTGCTCGGGCTGTGAGCGTGCGGCGCCGCCCGTGGCCGGGCGGCTGCCGCCGCCTCAGCGCGGCACCAGCCGTGCCCCGGTGAGCTGCTCCTGCGCCTCCACCAGCGAGGGCACGTACTTGTGCCCGTGGCCGAGCGCGCTGGCCAGCGCGAGCGACTGGTGCACCGCCTCGCCCACCACGGTCGGCACGTTCAGCGACTCGGCCAGGTGGGTGTAGTAGCGGATGTCCTTGCGCGCATAGTCGAGCTCGAACTTCAGGCCGGCGAGGTCGCCGTCCAGCGACTTCGCCATCGCCTGGAAGATGCCGGAGTTCACCATGCCGGCCGACACCAGCTCGACCAGCTTGCGCGGTTCGCAGCCGGCGCGCTGCGCCACCGCGAAGGCTTCGGCCGTGGCGGTGCAGATGGCCTGGGCGATGAAGTTGTTGAGCAGCTTGATCACGTGGCCGGCGCCCGGCCCGCCGACGTGGATCACGTTCTCGGCGAAGCACTTCAGCACCGGCGTCAGCGCGGCCAGCGTCGCGGCGTCGGCGCCGATCATCACGTTCAGGCGCCCGGCCTCGGCCTCGACCGGCGTGCGCGCCAGCGGCGCGTCGACGAAGCTCACGCCCTGCGCCGCGCAGCGCTCGCGCAGGCGGTTGGTCGACTCCGGCTCGCTGGTCGAGCAGTCGACGATCAGCAGCCCGGGCGCGGCGCCCTCGAGCAGCCCGGCCGGCCCGGTGACCGCCGCCTCGACCTGCGGCGTGCCGGTGACGCACAGGAACACGATCTGCGCGCCGCGCGCCAGTTCGGTCGGGCTGTCGGCCAGCGTCGCGCCGGCGGCCAGCAGGTCGGCCACGCGCTCGCGGTTGCGGTGCACCGTCAGCGCCAGCGGGTGGCCCTTGGCGAGCAGGTTCTTCGCCATGCCATGGCCCATGAGGCCGCTGGCGCCGATGAAGCCGATCTTCTGCATGTCACGCTCCGTTTTTCGGGAGCGTGCATCGTAGAGCCGGCGGCTCGGCGCCGGGCCGCCCCAAGCCGGGCGGCGCCCCTCGGGGGGCAGGAGCCAAGCGACTGGGGGCACTCGTCAGCGGGTGCCGAACTTGGTCTCGAAGCGGATGCCGATCTTCTGCAGCAGCGGCGTGGGCAGCTCGCCGCCGGCGCAGACGATCACCGCGTCGTTCGGCAAGGTGCGTGGCGTGCCGTCGGCCTCGATCACGACGGCCGCCGGCTCGATCTGCCGCACCTGCGACTGCAGCAGCACCTGCAGCCGGCCCTCGGCGCGCAGCGCGTCGAGCCGCTCGCGGTTCTTCGCCTTCACCCGCGCGAAGGCGGCGCTGCGGTACGACAGCGCGACCGTGGTGCCGGGCTGCTCGGCCAGCGCGATGGCGGCCTCCAGCGCGCTGTCGCCGCCGCCGACCACGAGCACCTTCTGCCCGCGGTACTGCTCGGCGTCGATCAGCCGGTACACGACCTTGGGGGATTCCTCGCCCGGCACGCCGAGCTTGCGCGGCGTGCCGCGCCGGCCCATCGCCAGCAGCACGGTGCGGGTGGCGATCTCGCCGCGGTCGGTCTGCACCACGTAGTGGTCGGCGCGCTTCTCCAGCCCGAGCAGGCGTTCCTTGTAGCTGATCTTCAGGCCGGTCTTCTTCACCACGTCGGCCCAGAACGCCAGCAGCTCCTCCTTGCTGACCTCGCCGAACTTCACCTTGCCGACGAGCGCGAGCTGCACCGGCGCCGTCATCGTGATCTTGTTGCGCGGGTAGTGGTAGACCGCGCCGCCGAGCGAATCCTCCTGCTCGATGATGCGGTAGCGGCGCTTGTGCGCCAGCGCGGCCAGCCCGGCGGACAGCCCGGCCGGGCCGCAGCCGACGATCAGCACGTCCAGCACGCCGGCGGGCGTGGCCGCGTGGCCGAGCCGCTGGTGGATCGCGTCCATCGCCTGGCGGCCCTGCTCGGCGGCCTTGCGCACCAGGCCCATGCCGCCGAGCTCGCCGGCGATGAACACACCCGGCACGTTGGTCTCGAACTGCGCCGACAGGTGCGGGATGTCGACGCCGCGTTTCTCGGTGCCGAACACGAGGCTGATGCCGTCCACGGGGCAGGCCGCGAAGCAGGCGCCGTGGCCGATGCAGGCCGAGGCGTTCTTCAGCACCGCCTTGCCGTTGACGACGCCCAGCGCCTCCTCCGGGCAGGCCTGCACGCAGGAGCCCGAGCCGATGCAGCGCGCCGTGTCGATCACCGGGTGCAGTGAGGGCGGCTCGACGAGCCCGGCCTCGACCGCCTCGCGCAGGTCCTGCGCGTGCGCGGCCTGCGCACGGCGGTGCCGCCAGAGGTAGAAGCCGAGCGCGGAGAACAGGACCGCGCCGTACAGGAGCCATTCCATGCCGATCAGAAGTCGTAGCGTCCGCCGAGGTAGTAGTAGTAGCGGTGCGAGTTCTCGTTGCGGGTGGGGCTGGTCGAGCGGGTCAGCTCGCCGTTGATCTCGGATTCGATCGCGAACTGCTGCAGCATGCGGTAGGTGACGCGCAGGCCCGGCGTCCAGCGGGTCAGGTGGCCGCCGGCGTTGTCGGTCTGCCGGTACCAGCGCAGCGAGGGCTCGAGCAGCAACTTCGCGCTGACCTGCGAGGAGTTGTTGTAGCTCACGAGCAGCGCGTTGAAGTCGGACTGCGTCGCCGGTGTCACCGTCGGCCCGCTGAAGTTGGTGCCGCGCAGCACCGACAGCGCGACGACGTGGGTGTCGTGCGTCGAGTACAGGTTGCTGCCGATCAGCTGCGCACCCACCGCGTTGTTGCGGCTGCGGCCCTGGCCGGCAGGCAGGATGTCGGGCACCGGCTGGATCTCGCCGACGTCGGTCAGGCGCAGGTCTGCACCGACCTGCCAGGTGGCGTTGATCGGCACCGTCGCGCCGAGCAGGCCCTGGGTGGTGTCGGACGTGGTGTTCTTGACCGTGCGCCGCAGCGAGCCGAGCGTCTCGCCCTGGGCCAGCAGGTCGGAGATGCGCGTGGCCAGCGGCAGGTTCGGGTTCTGGAAGAACAGCGCGTTGCCGAGCATCAGCAGCGGCGTCTTGCGCTTGTCGTACAGGAAGTTGACCACCGCGTTGTTTTCGAGCTGCCAGGTGCCCTGCAGCGAGGCGATGTTCAGCCCGCGGATCGAGCGGTCCCAGTCGAGGATGCCGGTGGCCGAGGCGCCGCCGTTGAAGTAGCGCAGCTCGGTGCCCACGGCGTTGCGGTCGAGCTCGCCGTCGATCATCTGCCGGTTCACGTAGACGTTGCCGGAGAGGTTGGGCAGCAGCGCATCGGCCTCGATGGCCCCGCCGTAGAAGTGGCGCTTTGCGTCCAGCAGCTTGTCGGCCGGCACGCCGGCCACCGCGGTGAGGCGCCATTTCGGCACGAATGTGTAGCTGGCCTGCGCGCCGTCGAAGCGGCCCAGCACGCCCAGGCCGGCAGGCGACTGGCGGCCCAGCTTCACGCTCGTGCCCAGCGCCAGCGAGCGATGCTCGAAGTACAGCGCCGACAGCCGGTTCTTGCTCTTGTCGCTGCGCAGCTGGTCGAGCGTGTAGGCATCGCGGAACACGAAGCGCATGTCGGTGTCCGCGTCGCGGAAGCGCCAGTTCAGGTCGACGCTGCCCTGCCACTGCTTCTGGTCGTTGCCCGACAGGGTGTCGTCGCTCACCAGCTCGGGCAGGCCGCTGATCGGCGAATCCTGGAACTCCTGCGTGCGCACCTTGGACTGGCCGCCGTAGTAGAACGCCGCCATCGAGCCCGACATTGTCGAGGTCGCCTCGACCTTGGGGCGCACCTGCTGCTCGACGATCGGGCCGGACGGCGCGGCCGCCGCCGGCGCGGCCGGCAGGCGCGCCAGCGCGGCGCGCACCTGGTCGGCGTCGGGGCCGGTGGGGAACAGCTGCAGGAAGGTCTCGTACTCGGCGCGCGCGCGCAGCGGGTCGCCGCTGCGCTCGCGCACCAGGCCGGCGAGCGCCTGGCCTTCGCGCGTCGATGCGTTGGCCGGCAGGTTGAGCAGCTCGTTGAGCTTGTCGAGCGCGCCGGCATGGTCCTGCTTCGCCTCGGCGGCCTTGGCGGCGGCCAGCAGCGTGGCGGCCTGCTGCTCGACGGCGGCGGCCGCCGGCGCGGCAGCCCCCGGGGTGACCGGCGGGGCGGGCGGCACCGGTGTCGCGAGGGCCGCTGGCGGCGCGGCAGGCACCGGAGCAACCGCGGCGGGCGCGGCGGCCGGCGCCAGCGCGACGATGCTCGCGTCGGGGAAGCGGTTCAGCAGCTGCGCACGCGCCGCCTCCGCCTCGGTGCGCGTCTCGAAGTAACCCAGCGCGATCTCGTGCACCGTGCGGCCGTCGACCTGGCGCCGGCCAGTGAACACCTGGTAGCGCTGCAGCGCGGACGGTATCGGCGCGGCGAGCTGCAGGTTCGGCGCGTCCGAGCGCTGCAGCACGATCTGGAAGCCGCTCGCCGGCGCGGCCGGCGTGGCCGTCGTGGTGGCGGGCACCGCCTCGCCGAGGCCGCTGAACACCACCTCGATCTGCCGGTCGCCGCGTCCGGCGCGCACCTTGAACGGCACCGCGCGCGACAGGCGCAGCAGCAGACGCCGGTCGCGCAGGCGCTTGGGCGCCGCCTCGTCGTAGACCGTCAGGTCGGGCAGCGCGCCGCCGGCGGCGACGCGGCGCTCCGAGGGCACGTCCTGCAGGCCTTCGGCCAGCGTGACGAGGTCGTAGTGGATCTGCGCCGTGTCGCCGGCGCGCGGCACGTTGACGCGCCGGTACTGCACCGGCGTCACGAAGCGGATCTGCAGCACCGCATCGGCGCCCTCGCGGCGCAGGTCCACGTCGTCGATCAGCTGCGCCTGTGCGGCGCCGGCCGCCAGCGCCAGCAGCGCCGCCGCCGCCCATCCCCCCGGAGTCTTCTTCACGGTCAGTCCCATTCCCTGTAGGTCACGCCCTTGTTGCCGAGCGGCCGGTGGCAGCCGGACTCGGAGCAGTCGATCGCCGGCGGCGTCTTGCGCTCGTGCGTGAGTGACTTGCGCTCCAGGCCGCCGGCGTAGGCGGTGCCGCTGAGATGGCAGCCCTTGCACCAGCCGGCGCCGCCGCCCAGGCTGTTGTTGTGGTTCATCGTGATCGAGGTCCACGAGCTGGTGCCGGTGTGGCAGGCCTTGCAGTCCATCGCGCCGCCGTTGAGCAGCTGCGTCTCGGGAATGTGGTTGGCCGGCTTGGCCAGCGCCCCCTGGTTGCCCTGCGACACGTAGCTGCCGTTGTGGCAGGACTTGCAGGTCGACGCGCTCACCACGGTGTGGTTCATCGTCACCGAGGTGCTCCAGCTCGACTGCGAGCGGTGGCAGTTGTCGCACTTGGTCGGGCCGGTCGTCACCGGGATGTGACCGGCCTGCTTGCCCCTGGCCGCGGTGCCGTTGTGGCAGTTGTCGCAGGTGCCGGTGCCCACCGCGTTGGCCGCCGAGTGGGCGAACACCACGTTGCTCCAGCTGCTGGCCGACTTGTGGCAGCTCTCGCAGACCGTCACGCCGGTGTGCACCGCGGTGGCCGGCTTGCCCACCGCGGGCGGGTAGCTGCCGGTGTGGCAGGCGGCGCACTGCGTGCTGACCGACACCGAGGCGTGGAAGCGGGCCGGCGTCCAGGCCGTGTAGCCCGACTTGTGGCAGCTGTCGCAGTTGACGATCGCGACGCCGGTCAGCGTCTGGTAGGGGATGTGCGTCGGGTTGCGCCCGTCGGCCGGCGGGTAGGCGCCGCTGTGGCAGCTGGCGCACTGGCTCGCCACCACCACCTGGGTGTGGTTGAAGCTGCTCGGCTTCCAGGCCCGAGTGGTGTGGCAGTTGATGCAGTTGACCGCCCCCACCGGCACGTGGCTGGCGTTCTTGCCCGTCGCGGCGCTGCCGTTGTGGCAGCTGCTGCAGTTGGTGGCGCTGGTGAAGGTCGCGTGGTCGACCTTGGCGCCGCCCCAGTCGCTGGTCGACTTGTGGCAGCTCTCGCAGTTCGTCACGCCGGCGTGGATCGTCGTGTTGGGCTTGCCCACCGCGGGCGGGTAGCTGCCGGTGTGGCAGCCGGCGCACTGGTTGCTCACCGACACCGAGCCGTGGAAGCGCGCCGGTGTCCAGGCCGCGTAGCCGGCCTTGTGGCAGCTGTCGCAGTTGGTGATCACGACGCCGGCCAGCGTCTGGTACGGGATGTGGGTCGGGTTGCGCCCGTCGGCCGGCGGGAAGGCGCCGCTGTGGCAGCTCGCGCACTGCCCGGCCACCGTGCCCTGGCTGTGATTGAAGCTGCTCGGCTTCCAGGTCTTGGTGGTGTGGCAGTTGATGCAGTTGCTCGCGCCCGAGGGGATGTGCGTCGCACCCTTGCCGGTGGCGGCACTGCCGTTGTGGCAGCTCGCGCAGTTGGTCGCGCTGGTGAAGGTGGCGTGGTCGACCTTGGCGCCGCCCCAGTCGCTGGTCGACTTGTGGCAGCTCTCGCAGTTCGTCACGCCGGCGTGGATCGTCGTGTTGGGCTTGCCCACCGCGGGCGCGTAGTTGCCGGTGTGGCAGCTCGCGCACTGGTTGCTGACGGACACGGAGGTGTGGAACCTGGCCGGTGTCCAGGCCGTGGTGCCGGCCTTGTGGCAGCTGTCGCAGTTGGTGATCGCGACGCCGGCGAGCGTCTGGTAGGGGATGTGGGTCGGGTTGCGTCCGTCGGCCGGCGGGAAGGCGCCGCTGTGGCAGCTCGCGCACTGCCCCGCCATCGTGCCCTGGCTGTGGTTGAAGCTGCTCGGCTTCCAGGTCTTGGTGGTGTGGCAGTTGATGCAGTTGCTCGCGCCCGAGGGGATGTGCGTCGCGTTCTTGCCGGTGGCCGCGCCGCCGTTGTGGCAGCTCGCGCAGTTGGTCGCGCTGGTGAAGGTGGCGTGGTCGATCTTCGCGGCCGACCAGTCGCTGGTCGACTTGTGGCAGGCCTCGCAGGTGGTCGCGCCGGCGTGGATCGAGGTGTTGGGCTTGCCCACGGCCGGCGCGAAGCCGCCGGTGTGGCAGCTCGCGCACTGGCCGGTCACCGACGCCGAGGCGTGGAACTTGGCCGGCGTCCAGGACTTGTAGCCCGCCTTGTGGCAGCTGTCGCAGTTGGAAATCGAGACACCGGCGAGCGTCTGGTAGGGAATGTGGGTCGGGCCGCGTCCGTCGGCTGGCGGGAAGGCGCCGTTGTGGCAGCTCGCGCACTGGCCGGTCACCGTGCCCTGCGTGTGATTGAAGCTCGAGGGTTTCCAGCCGTTGGTCGAGTGGCAGGTGGAGCAGTTGGCCGTGCCGGCGGGGATGTGCGTCGCGCTCTTGCCGCTGGCGCTGCTGCCGTTGTGGCAGCTGGCGCAGTTGGTGGCCGAGCCGAAGCTCGAGTGGTCGGGCTTGGCGCCGCCCCAGCTGCTGGTCGACTTGTGGCACTTCTCGCACACCGTCTGGCCGGCGTGCACCGCGGTGTTGGGCCGGGCCGTCGCGCCGAGCACGCTGCCGTTGTGGCAGCTCGCGCAGCCCTGGCCGGTGATGCCCTGGTGGTTGAAGCGGGCGCCGCCGTAGCCCTGGGTGGTGTGGCAGGCGTCGCAGTCCTGCTGGATCGTCGTGGCCAGGTGGTTCTGCGGCTTCACCACGTTGGCGCGCGACCAGGTCGTGCCGGCCGTGTGGCAGCTCGCGCAGTCGCGCGGCGTGCCCTTGAACACGCCGCCGATGTGGCAGCTCTCGCAGCGCGCCTTGGCATGCTGGCCGGTCAGCGCGAAGCCGGTCTTGACGTGGTCGAAGTCGCGCAGCGCGGCCTGGGCGAACGCCGCCGGCGCGGCCAGCGCCAGCAGCAGCACGGCCGCGAGCCGCTTCAGGATGTCGACGGCCTTCATTGGAATCCCCTCCGCACGGTGTGCTCCGGGATTCGCGCTGGGGAACGACCCGGCGCGCTCATGGCGTGGCTCCGCTCCTCATCACCCGGTTCGAGACCTTCTTCCACTTCTCCACGCCGTGGCACTGCTCGCAGCGCGTGCCGAAGCCGCCGTCGTGCACGTCGTCCTTGCGGTGGCAGGCCACGCAGGTGTCGGCCAGCGGCGCGGCCAGCTTGCCGCCCGGCGCCGGCCGCACGTGGCAGTCGGCACAGGCCACGCGGCGGTGCCCGCCGTCCAGGGGCCAGCGCGTGCGCTTCGTGTGGTCGAAGTCCCACAGCGTCCAGGCGCGCGCGTTGTGGCAGCTCTCGCACTTCTCGCCGAACACCTGCCTGTGCTTGTCGTCCTTGCGGTGGCAGCCGATGCACTCGCGCGGCGCGTCGGTGTAGCGCGCGCTCTTGTGGCAGGCCTTGCACTCCACCGCGGCGTGCCGACCCAGCAGCACGAAGCGTGTCGCCGCGTGGTCGAAGCGTGCGCTCTTCCAGCTCGCATCGCTGTGGCAGCTCTCGCACTTCGCGCCGAGCTGGCCCTCGTGCTTGTCGTCCTTGCGGTGGCAGGACAGGCAGTCCAGCGGCGCCGGCCGGTAGCTCTTCGCGTCGCGGTGGCAGTCCTTGCAGGCCACCTTGGCCGCCGCGTGCGCGTTGCGCAGCGGGAAGCGCGTGCGGGCGTGGTCGAAGCGGCCGGCCGTGCTCTTCCAGTCGCGCTCGCCGTGACAGGCGGCGCAGTCGGTGCCGAGCGTGCCCTCGTGCCTGTCGTCCTTGCGGTGGCAGCCGATGCAGGCCTTGGGCGCCTCGTTGAACACCTTGGAGGTGTGGCAGGCATCGCAGCGCGTGCTGGCATGCGCGCCGAGCAGCGGGAACTCGGTCTTGTCGTGGTCGAATTTCGCCTTTTCCTTCCAGTCGCGCTCGGTGTGGCAGCTGCCGCAGTCGCGCCCCAGCGTCTCCTTGTGCTTGTCGTCCTTCTGGTGGCAGGCCCAGCAGTCGGTGCCGAGCTTGACGCGCGCCACCGGGCCGGTGTGGCAGTCGTTGCAGCGCGCCTGGCGATGCTGGCCGCGCAGCGCGTACTTGGTGTCGGTGTCGTGGTTGAAGCTGCTCGGCTTCCAGCCGCGGTCGCCGTGGCAGCTGTCGCACTTCTCGCCGAAGCGGCCCTGGTGGCCCTTGGCCGCCTGGTCGTCGCCCTTGTGGCAGCCGTAGCAGGCGCGCGGCGTCTCCTTGTAGGCGCCGGTCTTGTGGCAGGCGTCGCAGCGCGCATCGGCATGCTTGCCGGTCAGCGCGAAGCGGGTGCTCCCGTGGTCGAAGGTCGTTTCCTTCCAGCTCGACTCGCCGTGGCAGCTGGCGCACTTGGCGCCGAGCGAGCCCTTGTGCACGTCGTCCTTGCGGTGGCAGGCGTTGCAGTCGGAGGGTGCCGCGCTGTACTTCTTGCCCGTCTCGTGGCACTTGGCGCAGTCGGTCTGGCGGTGCTTGCCGCGCAGCGCGAAGTCGGCCTGCGCATGCTCGAACTGCTTCGGCTCGAAGGCGACGATGCGTGCCTCGCGCCCCTTGTGGTCGGTGTGGCAGGTACGACAGGGCTGCGGCTTCGCGCGCCCGTGGAAGCCGGTGCGCTCACGCATGTCGCGCCCGATGTCCTTGTGGCAGTCGGTGCACAGACGGTCCTGCGCCGCGCGGTCGAACGGCACGTGGCAGCTGCGGCACTCGTCCTCCCACTTCGCGTGCGAGGCCGTCAGCCGGCCGGGCGACAGCACCGACTCGAGCGACTGCGCGTGCACCAGCGCCGGCACCAGCACGGCGGCGACGGCGAGCAGCTCGCGCAGCCATCGCGCCACGATGTCAGTAGACGTGCACGGCGATCACGTGCACCACGGCACTGATCACCATCAGGTACACGAACGGCACGTGGGCCACGTGCCAGAGCGCGAACAGCCGCACCCAGGCGCTGAACTGCGCCACCTTGACCACGCTGCCGAGGTAGCGCCGCACCAGCTTGCGCGCCAGGCGCTGGCGGCGCCGGGTCTCGGCGCCGGTCCAGTCGCGCTGGCGCGCGATGCCGCGCAGCACACGGTGCAGCTCGAAGGCGCAGCGCCAGTAGGTGAGCCACATGCGCGCCGGCAGCACGGTGACCTGCTTGAACGCGCTCAGCCGGCCCGGCGCATCGGCCAGCGTCGAGTCGGCGAAGTCCTGCAGGCGCTGCTCGACGGCGGGCGCGAAGTGCAGCTTGGAGCGCGCCTCGGAACGGTCGAAGCCGGCGCGGCTGCGCAGCGCGTCGAAGCTCGCCTTCTCGCCCGACAGCCCGCGGTGAACGCGCAGGTAGATGAAGCGGCCGACCACGCCACTGGCCGCGACGATCAGCATGCTCCACAGCGCGACGCCGGCGTTGACCGAGCCGATGCGGAAGGTCGAGTGCAGCAGGATCAGGACCGGCCCGCCCACGCCCAGCACCATGTGCGCCACGAACCACCACTTGACCTTGCCCAGGCGGTGCAGCGAGCGCACGTACTTGCGCAGCGGGTAGCTGAACAGCAGCAGCATCGCCACCCCGCCGGCCACGCCCAACCAGTAGCCGATGCGGTCGTGCGCGGCGAACAGCCCGAGCCGGCTGACCTGCCAGGCGCCCAGCGTCAGCGCCGCCAGCAGCGCATAGATCCACAGGTCGCCGTGCTCGCGCCGGCGGCGCGGCGTGTCGGCCGGGGCCTCGGCGGTCGGCGCCTGCACGCCCTCGACGGTGTTGCTGCTCATGCTCGAAGTCCGGTTTGACAACAGGGGAAGCCTGCGGCCATAGTATGGGAAAATATCCCATGCACATGCAACCAAGAGTGAATCACTGGGTGATGGACCCGTGACAAACCCCGCACCGAACGTGCGACCCTTGCGCCCATGACACGCAAGCCCGAACCGCCCCCGTCCTCCGCGGAGGTGCCCCTGTCCGCGCGGCCGACCGTCGAGCACGCGGCGCTGGCGCTGCGCGAGCTGCCCGCGCTGATGGCGCCGCTCGCGCGTTGGCTGCTGCGCAACGGCGCGGCCTACGGGGCCGTGGCCGACGCGCTGAAGCAGGTGTTCGTCGACGCGGCGCGCGCCGAGCTGCAGCGCGACGGCCGCGCGCCCACCGTCTCGGCGCTCAGCGTGCTGTCGGGCGTGCACCGCAAGGACGTGAAGGCGCTCGAGCAGCGCCCGCGCACCGCCGAGGCGGTGGTGGCGGGCAAGGGCGTGCCGCTGGCCTCGCAGGTGTTCACGCGCTGGATGGCCGACAAGCGCCTGCGCGGTCGCGACGGGCGGCCGCGTGCGCTGGCGCGCAGCGGTCCGGCGCCGAGCTTCGAGGCACTGGCGCGCGAGGTGTCGCAGGACGTGCATCCGCGCACCGTGCTCGAGGAACTGCTGCGCCTCGGCCTGGTGGAGCTGGCCGACGAGCAGGTCCGCCCGACCGGCAGCGCCTTCATTCCCAGCCGGCGCCTGGACGAGCTGACCGCGCTGTTCGCCGCCAACGCCCGCGACCACCTGGCCGCCGCGGTGCACAACCTCACCGTCGACGCACCCCGTTACCTGGAGCAGAGCGTGTTCGCCGATGGTCTGGGGGCGGACTCGGTCGAGCGCCTGCACACGCTGGCGCGCGAGGCCTGGGCCCAGGCGTTTCGTGCCATGGTTGACGAAGCGCAAGCCGCCGTGCAGGCCGATGCCGCGGTCGAGCCGCCAGACCAGCAACGCATAAGGTTCGGCGTGTATTTCTACGCCGAGCCGGTGCAAGAGGCACCCGGCACGGCCACGGCGAGCGCTCCGACGAAGCGCGCGCCGCGCAGGAGGAAAGAATGAGGATGAGTTGGGGTTCCGCAGCGGCGCTGGCGGCGCTGGTCGCGGCAGTGTTGACGGCCGCCTGCGGCGGCGGGGTGGGCTCGGGCGGCACCGGGTCCGCCGCGCAGGTCGCGCAGGGCACGGTCAGCGGCTTCGGCAGCGTGATCGTCGACGGCCGGCGCTACGACGACCGCGGCATCGCCGCGCACCGCGAGGACGAACCCGGTGTCGAGCGCCTGAGCGACGTGCGCCTGGGCGACCAGGTCGAGGTCGAGGTCGACGACCAGGGCCTGCCCACCGGGCTGCACGTGCACGCCACGCTGGCCGGCGCGCTCGACACCCTGGTGGCGCCCGACCGCTTCGTCGTGCTCGGCCAGGAGGTGCAGGTGAATGCCGACGCGGCCACCGGCCCGGTGACGCAGTTCGGCGGCGGCTACACCGGCGCGGCCGACCTGGCCGCCGGCGATGCGGTGGAGGTGCACGGCGTGATCGTGCCCGAGGGCAGCGGCAGCCGGGTGCGCGCCACACGCATCGAACGCCTGGCCGCGCTGCCGGCCCACCTGAAGGCCAGCGGCCTGGTGTCGGCGCTGGACGCGGCCGGCTTCCAGCTCGGCGCACTCGCGGTGCACACCGCCAATGCGGTGATCGAACCAGCCGGCCGCACGCTGCAGGCCGGCCAGCTGGTGACGGTGTTCGCGCGGCCCACCGGCCGCTCCGGCAGCGCCGCCGCCCCGGTGCTGCAGGCCGATGCGGTGCGCATCCGCGAGGCCGGCGGCGTCGGCACGCGGCTCACCCTGGGCGGCAACGTCGCCGCGCTCGACACGGTGACCGAGCGCTTCAGGCTCGGCGCGCTGACGGTGCATTACGCCGGCGCGACGCTGTCGCCGCCCATGCTCGCCCTGGCCGAGGGCCAGTACCTGCGCGTCAGCGGCGTGCTGCGCGCCGACGGCAGCCTGCAGGCCGATGCGATCGCGCTGCGCGACGGGCGCAACGAGCCCGAGTCCGAGCTGAAGGGCAGCATCGTCGGCTTCGATGCCGCCACGCGGCGCTTCACCGTGCGCGGCGTGCCCGTCGACGCCGGCACCGCGCAGCTCGAGGATTGCGCCGGCGGGGTGCTCGCCGAGGGGCTGTTCGTCGAGGTCGAGGGCCGGCTCGGGCCGACCGGCGTGCTGGCGCGCGAGGTCAAGTGCGAGAACGAGCCCAGCGGCAGCACGGTCGGGCGCCAGGGCACGGCCGGCAGCGTCGACACCGCGGCGCGCCGCTTCGTGCTGACCACCAGCGGCGGCAGCACCATCAGCGTGGCCTGGGGCGACAACACGCTGTTCGACGACGTGACGGTGCCGACCCTGGATGGCCGCCGCGTCGAGGTCGAAGGGGTGTTCGAGGGCGAGGTGCTGAACGCGAAGAAGGTGCACGGCGAGGACTGACGGTCCGCGGGCGGCGGGGCTGGCCGACAATCGCGGCCATCGGCCACACCAGGCCGCACCCGCCCGACCGCCATGCCCCTGTACCGCCGCTCGCTGATCCTCGCCTCGCTTGCCGCGCCGGCTCTGGCGGCCCGGGCGCAGGCCGACGCCGCGCCGCGCCCGGTGGCGCCGCGCGGCTCGCTGGCCGCCGACGAGCTGACCAACATCGCGGTGTTCAAGGCCGCCTCGCCGTCGGTGGTCAACATCACCGCGATCGGCTTCGAGCGCGAGCTGTTCTCGGCCAACGTCCAGCAGGTGCCGCGCGGCACCGGCACCGGCTTCGTGTGGGACGAGCGTGGCCACGTGGTGACCAACTTCCACGTCATCCAGGAGGCCAACGCAGCGCAGGTCACGCTGTCGGACCAGACCGCCTTCCGCGCCGAGCTGGTGGGCGCCTTCCCGGACCGTGACCTCGCCGTGCTGCGCATCGCCGCGCCGGCCGGCCGGCTGAAAGCCCTGCCGCTGGGCTCGAGCCGCGAGCTGCAGGTGGGCCAGAAGGTCTACGCGATCGGCAACCCCTTCGGGCTGGACCAGACGCTGACCACCGGCATCGTCAGCGCGCTGAACCGCGAGATCGACTCGGTCACGCGCCGCACCATCCGCGGGGTGATCCAGACCGATGCGGCCATCAACCCGGGCAACTCGGGCGGACCGCTGCTCGATTCGGCCGGCCGCGTGATCGGCGTGAACACCGCGATCTACAGCCCGTCCGGCGCGAGCGCCGGCATCGGCTTCGCGATCCCGATCGACGAGGTGAACCGCATCGTGCCGCGGCTGATCCGCGACGGCCGGCTGGTGCGGCCGGCCCTCGGCGTCACCTCGGGCGCGGCCTCGCTGAGCCGTGCGCTGAACCTGCCCAAGGGCGTGCCGCTGGTGGCGGTGCAGCCCGGCGGGCCGGCGGCGCGCGCCGGGCTGCAGCCGTTCCGGCGCGGGCGCGGCGGCGAGATCGAACCCGGCGACGTGATCACCGCGGTCGACGACGAGCCGGTCGCCGATCTCGACGACATGCTCACGGCGCTCGAGCGCCACCGCCCGGGCGAGCGGGTCACGCTGAGCGTGTGGCGTGCCGGGCAGACGCGCCGGCTGACCGTGACCCTCGCCGAATCGGGGGACTGACGCTCAGGGCTTGGCCAGGCGCCAGACGTTGTTGAAGCCGTCGCCGGTGCGGTCGCCCGGCTTGGCGTCCTTCACCCAGTAGTACAGCGGCTTGCCCTTGTAGGCGTACTGCTTCTTGCCGTCGTCGCGGGTGACGATGCTCCAGTCGCCGCTGGCGCTGGCACCGTCGTCGGCGAACAGCGGCGGCCAGTTGGTGGCGCAGGGGCCGTTGCAGACGCTCTTGCCCGAGCCGGCCGTGTCGCGGTCGAAGGTGTAGAGCGTCATGCCGTTCTTGCCGGTCAGCACGCCGTCGGTCACGCCGGCCGGGGCGCTGCCGCCCATCGAGGCGCAGGCCGACAGCAGCGCGGCCAGGGTGAGCGAGGCGAGGGGGGCGAAGGCTTTCATCGAGGGTCCTTGTCGTGGTGGTGACCGAGCGTGTACGCACGACAGGGCGATTTCCTTCCCGTCAGAATGCGGCGCTCCACCCCACGGAGGCGGCGATGAGCGAAGGCAGCGACTACGGCCTGATCGGCCTGGCGGTGATGGGCCAGAACCTGGTGCTGAACATCGAGAGCCGCGGCTTCCGGGTCAGCGTCTACAACCGCACCGCGGAGGTGACCGACGCCTTCGTCGCCGCCCATCCCGGCAAGCGCCTGGTCGGCACGCACAGCCTGCCCGAGTTCGTCGCCAGCCTGGCGCGGCCGCGCAGGATCCAGCTGATGGTCAAGGCCGGCGCGCCGGTCGACGCGGTGCTCGAGCAGCTGGTGCCGCTGCTCGAGCCGGGTGACATCGTCATCGACGGCGGCAACAGCCTGTACAGCGACACGGAGCGGCGCGATGCCGCGCTCGCCGCGCGCGGGCTGCGCTTCGTCGGCGCCGGCATCTCCGGCGGCGAGGAGGGCGCGCGCAAGGGGCCGTCCATCATGCCCGGCGGCCCGGCCTCGAGCTGGGAACTGTTGCGGCCGGTGTTCGAGAGCATCGCCGCCCGGGTCGACGGCCAGCCCTGCGTGATGCACATCGGGCCGGGCGGCGCCGGGCACTACGTGAAGATGGTGCATAACGGCATCGAGTACGGCGACATGCAGCTGATCTGCGAGGCCTACGCGCTGCTGCAGGCTGCCGGCTTCAGCGCCGACGAGATGGCCGCGGTATTCGACGAGTGGAACCGCGGCGAGCTGCAGAGCTACCTGATCCAGATCACCGCCAAGGCGCTGGCGCAGAAGGACGAGGCGACCGGCGTGCCGCTGGTCGAGCTGATCCTCGACAAGGCCGGCCAGAAGGGCACCGGCCAGTGGACCCTGGTCAACGCGGCCGAGAACGCGGTGGTGGTCAGCACCATCAACGCGGCGGTCGAGGCGCGCGTGCTGTCGTCGCAGAAGGCGCAGCGTGTGGCTGCCAGCCGCGTGCTGCAGGGCCCGCAGGGGCCGCTGCGCGTCGACCGCGCCGCGCTGGTGGCGCAGGTGCACGACGCGCTGTACGCCTCCAAGGTGATCAGCTATGCGCAGGGCCTGGACCTGATGCGCACGATGAGCGAGAAGAAGGGCTGGGCGCTGGACCTGGGCGGCATCGCCTCGATCTGGCGCGGCGGCTGCATCATCCGGGCGCGTTTCCTGAACCGCATCACCGAGGCCTGGGCGGCCGATCCGGCGCTGCCGCACCTGACCGCCGCGCCCTTCTTCCGCGAACTGCTGAACCGCATCCAGGCGCATTGGCGCGCGGTGGTGGCGCTGGCCGTGACGCACGGCATTCCGGTGCCGGCCTTCGGTGCGTCGCTCGCCTACTACGACAGCCTGCGCAGCGCGCGCCTGCCGGCCAACCTGCTGCAGGCACAGCGCGACTTCTTCGGCGCGCACGGCTACGAACGCGTCGACCGGCCGGCGGGGGAGGTCTTCCACACCCGCTGGCCGGAGGTGATCGATTGATCCAGAATGCAGCCATCACCCGTCGCGCCGGAGGCCGCCCATGAAACGCACCGTCTGCCTGCTCGCCCTGGCCACGACCGTGCTGGCCGTGTTGCCCGATCCGGCCGACGCGCATGGTCGCCGCCACCGCTGGTGGGGCGGCGTGTCGATCGGCATCGGCGTGCCGCTGTACTACGGCACCTATGCCTATCCGGCGCCGTATGCCTATGGCTACGCCCCGGTCTATCCGGCCTATACAACGTACCCGGGCTACGTGGTGTCGACGCTGCCGCCTGCCCCGGCCTATCAGCCGGTGCCGCCGGCACCCGCCCCGGCCGCGCCGGAACCGATCTTCTACCCGCGCAAAGGCCAGAACGCGGCGCAGGCCGAGGCCGACCGCCAGGCGTGCAACCGCTGGGCCACCACGCAGCGCGACGCGATGGCCGACGCCAGCGTGTTCCACCGCGCCGTGCTGGCCTGCATGGACGGGCGCGGCTACACCGCGCGCTGATCAGGCCGCCAGCGGCGCGCGCGCCAGCCAGTCGTCGAGCCCGGTCCGGCCGAGCCGCGCATCCGCTGCCGTGCACAGTGCGTCGCCCTCGAGCCGCGCGCCGAAGTAGGTGGCCGTCGGGTCGGTGAGCACGCTGCGGCGATCGCCCCGGGCCGGCAGCCAGCGGCGCAGCAGCGCGTCCAGCGGTGCACGCTGCGGCCCGCCGAGCTCGAGGCGGCCGTTCAGCGGCGCGGCGAGCGCCACCTCGGCGAGCGTGGCGGCCACGTCGTCCGCCGCCACCGGCTGCAGCGGCGCGGCCGGCGCGTGCACCACCCCCGCGTCGGTCAGCGAGTCGGCGATGGCGCCGAGGAACTCGATGAACTGCGTGGCACGCAGCACGGTGAACGGCACGCCGCCGTGTGCGATCAGCGCTTCCTGGGCCAGCTTGGCGCGCAGGTAGCCGCTGTCGGGCAGGCGCTCGGCACCCACCACCGACAGCGCGACCAGGTGCTGCACGCCCGCCGCACGCGCCGCCGCCAGCAGGTGGCGCGTCGAGGCCTGGAAGAAGGCCAGCACGTCCTCCGGTGCGAACGACGGCGAGTTGGTCACGTCGACCACCACCTGCGCGCCGGCCAGCGCGGCGTCCAGCCCGCGGCCGGTGACGCTGTCCACGCCGGTGGAGGGCGAAACGGCGGCCACCTGGTGGCCGGCGCGGCGCAGCAGGGCGGCCAGGCGGGTGCCGATCAGGCCGGTGCCGCCGAGGATCACGATGTTCATGAAGCGTCCTTGAGAGTGCCGGGCCGCCGCCCCGTGCGGCGCCCCTGCCCTCAAGACGTGGCATCCCGCGGCGGTGTGACAGTCCGCGTGGCGGCGATGCGCGCCAGCTTGTCCGGGTTGCGCTGCGCGTGGATGCGCAGGATGCGGTGCCCGTCGGTCTCCAGCGCCTGCACCGATTCGAGCGTGCCGTCGATGAAGCGCAGCAGCCCCCGCTGGCCGTTGACCCAGGCCAGCTCGATGCGCACCGCGCCCGGGTGGCGCAGGCAGGCCGCCAGGTAGAGCTGCGCGATGCGCGTGCCGCCCTCGAGCGGCCGGCCGAAGCTCGGCACCTTGCCGCCGCCGTCGCCAAGCAGCTGCGCGTCCTCGGCGAGCAGGGCCTTCAGCGCGCCGAAGTCGCCCCGCGTCGCGGCCTGCGCGAAGCTGCGCAGCAGGCGCTCCTGCGCCGGCGCCGGCACCACGTGGCGCGGCCGGGCGTCGCGCAGTTGCTCGCGCGCGCGGTGCACGATCTGCCGGCAGGCCGCCTCGCTCTTGCCGAGCGCCTCGGCCACCTCGGCGTACTCGGCCTCGAACACCTCGCGCAGCAGCCAGGCCGCACGTGCCTCGGGCGCGAGCCGCTCGAGCACCGCGAGGAAGGCGACCGACAGGCTGTCGGCGCGCTCGACCAGCTGCTCCGGCGAGGGCGGCGACTCCTCCAGCAGCGGCTCGGGCAGCCAGGTGCCGACGTAGTGGGCGCGCTCGACCCGCGCGTGGCGCAGCCGGTCGATGGCCAGGCGCGTGGCCACCGACACCAGCCAGGCCTCGGGCCTGTCGATCGGGCCGGCGGCGGCCTCGCGCCAGCGCAGCCAGGTGTCCTGCACCACCTCCTCGGCCTCGGCGCGGGTGCCGAGCATGCGGTAGGCCAGGCCCTGCAGGCGCGGGCGCAGTCGTTCGAAGGCGTCGGTGTGCGTGTCCATGACCCGCAAGACGGGCGGCAGGCCCCCAGTGTGACAGCGCCTCAGCGCAGCGTCAGCGCGGCCGCCGCGCGCGCCAGCAGCGCGCGGGTCGCTTCCAGGTCGGGCGCGGCGTGGCGGTCGATGCGTCGCACGTAGGGGCAGGTCAGCGCGCCCAGCGCACTGCCGTCCGGGCCGAGCAGCGGCAGCGAGATGTCGGTCACGCCATGGGTCTGCCGGCTGTCGGCCTGCCAGTGGCCCCGGGCGCGCAACTGCTCGAGCGTGGCCTGCAGCGCGCGCGCCGCGGGCCGGCGCGCCTGGCCGTCCAGCGGCTCGTGCTCGGCCAGCATCTCGGCGCGCCGCTGCGGTGTCTGGAAGGCCAGCAGCGTGAGCCCCGAGCCGCTGTCCAGCAGGCTGACACGTGCACCGGCGCGGATCGACAGGCCCCAGTACACCGGGCTGGCCACCTGCACGACGATGGTCACGTTGCCGCGGTCGTACACGCCGAGGTGGCAGGACTGCTCGGCCGCCTTGGTGAACGCGTCCATCACCGGCGTGGCCTGCGACACCAGGCGCGCCTGCGGCGGGTGGCGCTGCGACAGCACGAACAGCTTCAGGCTCAGCGAGTAGCGGTCGCCCTCGGCCGAGCGCACCACGTACTGGCGCGCGACCAGCCGCTCGAGCATGCGGTAGATCTCGCTCGGGCTGCGGCCCATGGCCTTGACGATCTCGGCACGTGTCAGGCCCTGCGCCTGCTCGGCGAGCAGCTCGAGGATGTCCAGCCCCTTGTCGAGCGCGGGCGCGCGGTAGCGCTCGTCGGCCGACGAGTCGGTGGCGGTGCGGATCGGTGCGCGGCTCAGGGTAAGTCCCCGTCGGATCGGGCCTCGGACAGATTGCGGCGATTGTTCACTCATGGATAGCATGTTCGTATATGAACAAACCCGCGCCCCGCGGCCCGGCGCATCGCCTCGATGCGCACCAGCACTACTGGCGCGTGGCGCGGGGCGACTACCGCTGGCTGCGTGCCGACGATGCGGCGCTCGCGCCGATCCACCGCGACTTCGCGCCAGCGGACCTGGCGCCGCTGCGCGCGCGGCACGGCATCGACGCCACCGTGCTGGTGCAGGCGGCGGACAGCGCCGAGGAAACCGAGTTCCTGCTCGACCTCGCGGCCGGGGAGCCGAGCGTGGCCGGCGTCGTCGGCTGGGTCGAACTGAGTCGGAAGCGCAGCATCGGGACGCTGGAGCGCTGGGCCGCCCGGCGCGTGTTCCGCGGCGTGCGCCCGATGCTGCAGGACCTGCCGGCACGCGACTGGATCGAACACGGGCCGCACCCGGCCGTGCTCGCCGCATTGCCGCGCCTCGGGCTGTGCTTCGATGCGCTGGTCAAGCCCTGGCACCTGGCGTCGCTGCGCCGCTTCGTCGAGCGCCACCCGGCGCTGCCGGTGGTGATCGACCACGCGGCCAAGCCGCTGCTCGCGCAGGGCTGGCCCGTGGGCTGGGCCGAGGCCTGGCAGCGCGACATGGCCGCACTTGCCGCGCACCCGCAGGTGAGCTGCAAGTTCTCCGGCCTGCTCACCGAGGCCGCGCCCCTGGCGACGGTCGCCGAGGGCATCGCCACGGTGCGGCCGGTGTGGGACACGCTGCTCGAGTGCTTCGGCCCGCAGCGCCTGATGTGGGGCAGCGACTGGCCGGTGCTGACGCTCGCGGCACCGTACGATCGCTGGGTGGCGGTGAGCGAGGCGCTGATCGGCGAGCTCTCGCCGGCGGAGCAGCAGGCCGTGTGGCGCGACAGCGCGGCGCGCTTCTACGGCATCACGCGATGAACGGGCACGCGCTGATCGAGGTGCGCCGCGTCAGCAAGGCCTTCGCCGGCGTGCGCGCGCTGCAGGACGTCTCGTTCGACCTGCGCGCCGGCGAGGTGCATGCGCTGATGGGCGAGAACGGCGCCGGCAAGTCCACGCTGATGAAGGTGCTGGCCGGCGTCTACACCAAGGACGACGGCGAGATCCTGCTCGACGGCGCACTGATCGAGGTCGCCAGCCCGCGCGCCGCGCAGGCGCTGGGCATCGGCATCGTGCATCAGGAACTCAACCTGATGAACCACCTGAGCGCGGCGCAGAACATCTTCATCGGCCGCGAGCCGCGCGGGCGCTTCGGCCTGTTCCTCGACGAGGCGACGCTGAACGCAAACGCGGCGCGCATCTTCGAGCGCCTGCACCTGACGCTCGATCCGCGCACGCCGGTGGGCGAGCTGACGGTGGCCAGGCAGCAGATGGTGGAGATCGCCAAGGCACTCTCCTTCGATTCGCGCGTGCTGATCATGGACGAGCCGACCGCCGCGCTGAACGACGCCGAGGTGACCGAGCTGTTCCGCATCGTCGGCCAGCTGCGCGCGCAGGGCGTGGGCATCGTCTACATCTCGCACAAGATGGACGAGCTGCAGCGCATCGCCGACCGGGTGACGGTGATGCGCGACGGCCGCACCATCGCCACCGTGCCGATGGCCGGCACGCCGGTGGCGCAGATCATCTCGATGATGGTCGGGCGCGAGATCGAGGAGTCCACCAGCCACGCGCCGGCCACCGAGCGGCGCGAGGTGGTGCTCGAGGTGACCGGCCTTCGACGCGGGCGTGTGGTGCGCGACGTGGGCTTTCGCCTGCACCGCGGCGAGATCCTCGGCTTCGCCGGGCTGATGGGCGCCGGCCGCACCGAGGTGGCGCGTGCGATCTTCGGCGCCGACCCGCTCGAGGCCGGCGAGATCCGCGTGCACGGCAGGCCGGTGACGATCCGCAGCCCGCGCGATGCGGTGCGCCACGGCATCGGCTACCTGTCGGAAGACCGCAAGCGCTTCGGCCTGGCCACCGGGCTGGACGTCACCACCAACGTCGCGCTGCCCAGCCTGCGCCGCTTCGCGCGTGCGGCCAGCTGGCTCGACGGCGGCGCGATGCGCGAGTCGGCGCAGCGCTACGTGCAGCAGCTCGCGATCAAGACCCCCTCGGTCGAGCAGACCGTGCGCCTGCTCTCGGGCGGCAACCAGCAGAAGATCGTGATCGCCAAGTGGCTGCTGCGCGACTGCGACATCCTGTTCTTCGACGAGCCCACGCGCGGCATCGACGTCGGCGCCAAGGCCGAGATCTACAAGCTGCTGGCCGCGCTGGCCGAAGCGGGCAAGGCGATCGTGATGATCTCCTCCGAGCTGCCCGAGGTGCTGCGCATGAGCCACCGCATCCTGGTGATGTGCGAGGGGCGCATCACCGGCGAGCTCGACGCGCGCGATGCGGACCAGGAGCGGATCATGCACCTGGCCACGCTGCGCGAATCGATGACCGAAAAGGCCGCCGCATGAGCTTGAAGGAAAGGTTGTTCAATCCGGCCACGCGGCAGAAGCTGCTGGCCTTCGCGAGCCTGCTCGTGCTGATGATCTTCTTCAGCGTCGCCTCGCCGAACTTCATGCAGGCCGACAATCTGGTGGCCATCCTGCAGGCCACCGCGGTCAACGGCGTGCTGGCGATCGCCTGCACCTTCGTGATCATCAGCGGCGGCATCGATCTCTCGGTGGGCACGCTGATGACCTTCTGCGCCGTGATGGCCGGCGTGGTGCTCACCTACTGGGGCCTGCCGCTGCCGCTGGGCATCGTGGCGGCCATCCTGTCGGGCGCGCTGTGCGGGTTCGTCTCGGGCGTGCTGATCGCCAAGCTGAAGATCCCGCCCTTCATCGCCACGCTGGGCATGATGATGCTGCTCAAGGGGCTGTCGCTGGTGATCTCGGGCACCAAGCCGATCTACTTCAACGACACGCCGGACTTCCCGGTCATCAGCCAGGAGTCGCTGATCGGCTGGTTCTTCCCCGCGCTGCCGATCCCCAACGCGGTGCTGATCCTGTTCATCGTCGCCGTGCTGGCGAGCCTGGTGCTGAACAAGACCATGCTCGGCCGCTACACCTTCGCGCTCGGCAGCAACGAGGAGGCGGTGCGCCTGTCGGGCGTGAACGTCGACTTCTGGAAGATCGTCGTGTACGCCGTCAACGGTGCGATCTGCGGCATCGCCGGCCTGCTGATCGCCTCGCGCCTGAACTCGGCGCAGCCGGCGCTCGGCCAGGGCTACGAGCTCGATGCGATCGCGGCGGTGGTGATCGGCGGCACCTCGCTGGCCGGCGGCACGGGCACCGTGCTCGGCACCATCATCGGCGCGTTCATCATGAGCGTTCTCACCAACGGCCTGCGCATCATGTCGGTGGCGCAGGAGTGGCAGACGGTGATCACCGGGATCATCATCATCGCCGCCGTCTACACCGACATCCTGCGCCGCGGCAGGGCCTGATCCACCACCCCGCGGAACACACAAGGAGACAGACAGATGCTGAAGAGACGTACCCTCGCGCTGGCCGCGGCCTTCGCCTTCGCGACGACGGGCAGTGCCATCGCCCAGGAGACCTACATCCCGCTGGTGTCCAAGGGCTTCCAGCACCAGTTCTGGCAGGCGGTGAAGCAGGGCGCCGAGCAGGCGGCCACGCAGTACAAGGTCAAGGTCACCTTCGAGGGCCCGGAGACCGAGGCGATGGTCGACAAGCAGATCGACATGCTCTCGGCCGCGCTGGCCAAGAACCCCAAGGCGCTCGGCTTCGCGGCGCTGGACAGCAAGGCCGCGATCCCGCTGCTGAAGAAGGCGCAGGCCGCGAAGATCCCGGTGGTGGCCTTCGACTCGGGCGTGGACAGCGACGTGCCGGTGACCACCGCCACCACCGACAACAAGGCCGCCGCGGCGCTGGCCGCCGACAAGATGGCCGAGCTGATCGGCAAGGCCGGCGAGGTGGCCGTGGTGGCGCACGACCAGACCAGCCGCACCGGCATCGACCGCGTCGAGGGCTTCACCGGGCGCATCAAGGCGGCCTACCCGAACATCAAGGTGGTGAGCGTGCAGTACGGCGGCGGCGACCACCTGAAGTCCACCGAGATCACCAAGTCCATCCTGCAGGGCAACCCGAACGTCAAGGGCATCTTCGGCGCCAACGAAGGCTCGGCGATCGGCGTGCTCAACGGCGCCAAGGAGCTCAAGCGCAAGATCGTCGTGATCGGCTACGACTCGGGCAAGCAGCAGAAGGCCGCCATCGCCAGCGGCGAGATGGCCGGGGCGATCACGCAGAACCCGGTGGGCATCGGCTTCAAGACGGTGGAGGCCGCGGTCAAGGCGCTCAAGGGCGAGAAGCTGCCCAAGGTGATCGACACCGGCTTCTACTGGTACGACAAAAGCAACATGGCCGACCCGAAGATCGCCGCGGTCCTGTACGACTGATGGACCTGCAGCTCGCCGACAAGGTCGTGATCGTCACCGGCGGCGGCTCCGGCATCGGGGCGGCGATCTCGCTCGCGCTGGCGGGCGAGGGCGCGCTGCCGGTGGTCCTCGGGCGCGACCCGCTCGGGCCCGAGTTCGAGCGCGAGCTGCATGCGCTGCAGCCGAAGGCGCACTTCATCCGCCTCGAGCTCACCGACGAGGCGGCCTGCCGCGCCGCGGTGGACGAGACGGTGGCGCGCCTCGGCCGCATCGATGGACTGGTCAACAACGCAGGCATCAACGACAAGGCGGGGCTGACGGCGGGCCGCGAGGCCTTCGTCGCCTCGCTCGAGCGCAACCTGGTGCAGTGCTACGTGATGGCGCACCTGTGCCTGCCGTCGCTGCGCGCGAGCCGGGGGGCGATCGTCAACATCGGCTCCAAGACCTCGGTGACGGGGCAGGGCGGCACCAGCGGCTACGTGGCCGCCAAGGGCGGGCTGCTGGGGCTGACGCGCGAATGGGCGGTCGAGCTGCTCCCCGACGGCATCCGCGTCAACGCCGTGCTGCCGGCCGAGGTGATGACGCCGATGTACCGCGAATACGTCTCCACCTTCCCCGACCCGCAGGGCAAGATCGACGAGATCACGCGCCGCATCCCGCTCGGACAACGCATGACCACGCCGCAGGAGATCGCCGACACGGTGGTGTTCCTGCTCTCGGCGCGCGCCAGCCACACCACCGGGCAGTGGCTGTTCGTCGACGGCGGCTACACCCACCTGGACCGGGCGATCGGCCGCTGACAAGCCGTGCAGGCGCAACCAACGAAACACGCCGGGGCCGGTGCGATGCCGCGCTGAAACCGGGGCGCCGCACAGTGGCGCCTCCACCACCTCGGACGAGGAGATGCCATGCCGGTGCAGGCGAGCTTCAAGATCAACTGGACGAAGAAGGGCAAGGCCAGCGAGACGGTGCCGGGCAAGTCCTACGAGGACATGTTCAAGTTCTTCCAGAAGAAGAACGCCGCCAGGCAGGAATGGGGCAAGTTCTCGACCGAGCGGCCGAAGCTCTCGTTCAAGCCCGCCAAGGGCGAGCCGCTGACCGAGGTGGTGCTGGACATCGGCTACACGATCACGCTGCCCAGCTGGGGCGGCGCCTCCTCGGCGAGCAAGGCCGGCAAGGAGGCCTGGGACAAGATGATGAAGGCGCTCGAGAAGCACGAGGACAACCATCGCCTGATCCTGCTCGAGCAGTGCGCGATCTTCGGCGAGAAGATCGCCGCCGAGAAGGACCTGACGCTGAAGCGGCTCGGCGAGCTGTTCGCGCAGTTCCCCAAGGACATCAAGGCCGCGCAGGACAAGTACGACGACGCCACGATGCACGGCGAGAAGGAAGGGGTGTTCCTGCCGGCGCCGGACAAGGTGAAGTAGGGCGCCGCGTCAGCAGCACGCACAGCAGCGCCGCCGCGGCGCCGGCGGGGATGTCGATCACGTGGTGCTGCCAGGTGGTCAGCACCGACACCCCGATCAGCAGCAGCCATCCCCCCAACGCGGCGCGCCACCAGCCGGCCAGGCGCGGACCCAGGTGCAGCCACAGCAGCACCAGCACGCCGATGTGCAGCGAGGGCGCGCGGTTGTAGGGGCGGTCCAGCAGCGCGAGCAGCTCGAACAGCGCGCCGGCCCAGCCCTCGACCGGTGGGCGTTCGAAGGCGAAGCGCAGCGGGCACAACGCCCAGCCGGCCAGCGCCAGCGCGAGCAGCAGGAGAAGGCGGCGGGTGTGCCGGCGCAGCGCGCCGTGGCTGCGGCCGACAAAGAACGAGGCGACGAACAGCGGCACGATCGACAGGTAGGGCACGATGGTCCAGGGAACGAAGGGGATGGTGTGCTCCCAGTCGAACACCCCCGTGCCGACGTCGGCGCGCAGCGCGGTCAGGTGGTTGCTCGCCGCGTAGGCGAGGGCGAAGACCAGGCTCACCAGCACGGCGGCCGGGGCGGCCGACGGCGCGCGTGGCGTGGGGGTCGCGAACATCGCGGCTGTCCTCCGGGCGGCCGCATCCATGCGGCCTCGATCGGAGTACGGGGACGCGCCGCGGATCCGGACAGGGGGCGTGTCGTTCAGCGCGAGGGCGCGGTTGCCTCGGCGCAGCCGGCCCGGGCGGTGTCGACCTCGCCCAGCAGCGGGCTGCGTTCGCCGAACGCGGCCAGGCGCAGGCGCCGCGCCGCGTCGAACAGGGCGCAGGCCTCGACGGACCGCCCCTCGCGCCGCAGCGCCTGGCCGAGCGGCAGCAGCGCCTCGGCCTCGAGCGCGCCCAGGCGCTCGCGCTGCGCGAATGCGGCGAAGCGCTCCAGCACCTGCTGCGCGGCCGCACGCGCGGCGGCCGGCTGGCCCTGCGCCAGCAGCGCCTCGGCGCGCACCGCCTGCGCGCGCAGCAGCTCGGGCTGCAGCGCCTGCGCCGGCAGGCCGGCGCGTGGTTCGATGCGCGCGAGGGCCTGCAGCGCCGCCTCGGGCTGCTGCCGCCGCAGGGCCAGGCGCGCGGCGACCATGTGCACCGGGTTGGCCACCGGTCCGAGCTGCCCCGGGTCGAGCTCACGCATCAGTGCCTGCGCCTCTGCGAGCGCCGCCTCGGCCTCGGCCAGCCGCCCCAGCCCGAGGCGTTGCTCCGCCTGCAGGCGCAGGCAGGCCACCAGCAGCGCGTTGCGCCCGCCGGCCACCGTGCGGTACTCGGCCACCACCCAGTCCGCCAGCGTGGCGGCCTCCTCGAACCGGCCCTCGGCCAGCAGCATCTGCAGGTGGTGCGTGCGCACCGAGCGGGTCGGGTGCGGCGTGTAGCGGCCGGCGGCGAGTGTCGCGGTGGCCGCGTCCATCAGCTGCCAGGCCTCGTCGCGCCGGCCGGTGCGGTGCAGCAGCCAGGCGAAACGCGACTGGGTGTGCAGCGTGTCCACATGGGCGCTGCCGTTGCGCTCCAGCGTCAGCGCAAGGGCGCGCCGGTAGGTGGCCTCGCTGGCGTCGAGGCGGCTCTGCAGCCACTGGATGTGGGCGAGTGTCAGCAGCGCGCTGAGCCGGGCACTCACGCCGGGATTGGGCTGCCGGTCGAGCCGGTCGAGCGATTCGACGAAGGCCGCCTCGGCCTCTGCCAGGCGGTCGCTGTTCCACAGCACGTTGCCGAGCCGGTTCAGCGCGAACGGGAAGTTCGGGTCGTCGGGGTGGTGGCGCCGGTACAGGTCCACCGCCGCACTGGCCAGCGCCGTCGCGCGCGGGCCGTCGTGCAGGGCCGCCAGGCCCTGCGTGTCCAGCAGCGCGGCGCGGGTGGCGGAGTCGTGGTCGCGCAGCCCGTCGAGGATGGCCTGCGCCTCGTCGAGCGCCCGCTGCTGCTCGTCGTCGCGGCCGAGCTGGTCGAGCTGGCGCGCGTGTTCCACCAGCGCCCGCGCCACCCGGGCATCGCGCGGGCCCAGCGCCTCCTGCAGCGCCGCCGCGCGCTGGCCGTACAGCGCAGCGGACTGCTCGTCCAGGCCGAGGTCGTAGTAGAGCCCGCCGAGCAGGCCCAGCACCTCGGCGCGGCCTTCGGGGTCGCTGCGCAGGTGCCCCTGCAGGCGCTGCGCGCCGATGTCCAGCAGCTCGCGCGCGGTGGTGCGGCGCGCCGTCTCGGGGTCGGGCTGGGCGTCGGTGTTGGCGCGGAAGATGTCGGTCACGAAGGCCTGCACCGCCTGCGCGCGGCGGGCCTCGCGCTGCGCCATGCCGGCCTGCCACAACGAGACGCCGGTGCCGGCGAGCAGCGCCAGCAGCACCGCCACCGCCGCGCCCACGCCGAGCCGGTGGCGCACGACGAACTTGCGCGCACGCAGCAGTCGGCCGGCGGGCCGTGCCTGCACCGGTTCGCCGCGCGCGTGGCGGCGCAGGTCGTCGGCGAAGGCCGTGACCGACGCATAACGCTGCGCCGGTGACTTGGCCAGCGCCTTCTCCAGGATGGCGTCGAGGTCGCCGCGCAGCGCGCGCCGCAGCGCCGGGCTCGGCGCCACGCTGCTGGCGCGTGGCGGGTCGGCCGCGGCGATCGCCTCCTCCAGCTCGGCCGCACTGCCGCGCCGCAGCCGGTAGGGCCGCGCGCCGGCGAGCAGCTCGTAGGCCACCACGCCGAGGCTGTAGACGTCGCTGGCGGTGGTCAGCGGCGCACCGGCGATCTGCTCCGGGCTGGCGTAGTCGGGCGTCAGCGCGGCACCCACCAGCGCGGTCAGCGCACCCGTGCCGCCGGCATCGTCTTCGAGCAGCTTGGCGATGCCGAAGTCCAGCAGGCGCACCTCGCCCTGCTCGGTGACGAGGATGTTGCCGGGCTTCAGGTCGCGGTGCACCACCAGCCGGGCGTGGGCATGCGCGACCGCGTCGCACACCTGCAGCAGCAGGGCCACACGGGTCGGCAGGTCCGCGCCGCGCGCGGCGCACCAGGCGTCCAGCGGCCGGCCGTCGACCCATTCCATCGCGAAGAAGGGCCGGCCGTGCTCGTCGACACCGGCGTCGTACAGCCGCGCGATGTGCGGGTGCTCGAGCGACGCGAGGATGTCGCGTTCGCGTGCCAGCCGCTGCGCCAGGCCGGCGCCCCAGGCCAGGCGCGGCAGCTTGAGCGCGACACGCCGCTTGAGCTGCCCGTCGGCACGCTCGGCCAGCCACACCGAACCCATGCCGCCCTGGCCCAGTGCCTGCACCAGCCGGTACGGGCCGACCTGCCGGCCCGGCGCCGGCTCGTCGATGTCCGGCGGCGCGGCAGGGGCGTCGAGCCGCGGCAGCGTGTGCAGGAAGTCGCCGGTCTCGATGCCGGCCTGCGCCGCGAGCAGCTCGCGCAGCGTGTCACGCAGCCCGGCGCCGGTTTCCGGCAGCGCCTGCAGCCAGGCCTCGCGCTGCGCGGCCGGCAGGGCGAGCGCCTCGTCGAGCAGCGCGCTGAGCTCGGCCCAGCGGGGGGCGAGCAGGTCCAGCCGGTTCAAGGTGCACCGCTCAGTCGCGCAGTGCGTGCGCGAGCAGCAGGCGCGCCTTCTCCCAGTCGCGCCGCACGGTCCGGTCGGTCAGGCCGAGGGCCTCGGCGATCTCGGTGTCCTTCATGCCGCCGAAGTAGCGCATCTCGACGACACGTGCGAGCCGCGGGTCGAGCTGCGCGAGCTCCCCGAGCGCCACATCGACGTCGAGGATCTGCTCCTCGGCCGCGCCGACCGACTCGGCCACGCCGGTGTCCAGCGGCAGGTGCTCGGCCGCGCCGCCGCGCCGCTCGGCCAGGCTGGCACGCGCGGTGTCGACCACGATCGAGCGCATCGCCGAGGCCGCGTAGGCGAGGAAGTGGGCGCGGTCCTCCGGCTTCAGGCGCTCGGACTGCAGCAGCTTGAGGTAACACTCGTGCACCAGCGCGGTCGTGCTCATCAGCGTGTCGCGCACGTTGCGCGCCAGGCGCCCGTGGGCGATGCGCCGCAGCTCCGGGTAGAGCAGCTGGAACAGGCTGTCGAAGGCCGAGCGGTCGCCGCTGCGGGCCTGCGCGATGAGCTGCGTGATGTCTCCCATGGCCGTGCAGCCATGGTAGACGCAAGCCCCGGGCGACGCGAGGGCCGCTCCTCCCTCCGCTCATGGATGCACCGCGGCGCGTGCGGCCAGCAGCGCGAACAGGGCGACCAGGCAGCTGCGCCCGGCGATGCCGTCCAGGTAGCCGCGCAGGAACAGCGTGGCCGCGGGGCTGCCGCCCTCGCGGTGCAGGCGCACGGCGAGCACCGCGGCCACCAGCGGGGCGGAGGCGCACACGCCGGACCAGAACGCGCCCAGCTCGCCCGCCGCCCACGACACCGCGCCGCTGACCAGCCCGGCGGTGCCGGCGCTCAGCACCAGGCTGCCGGGCACGGTGCGCGGGCGCGTGGCCGCGGCGCCGGGCACGCGCAGGGCCGCGATGCCGCAGGCGCAGGCCAGCAGCGAGGACAGCAGCGCGAACGGCAGCGCGACCGGCAGCGGCATGGCGACCTGGCTCCACCAGGGCAGCGGCAGGGCGGCCGCCAGGGCCCCGGTGGCCAATGCGGCCGCGGGCGCCCGCTGCCGGCTGGCCCAGGCATAGCCGATGCCGAACAGCGCACAGCCCGCCCCGGCTGCCACGCAGCCGGCGGCCGCCGTGGCCGCGAAACCGGCGCCCCGGTCCAGCGCCAGCCAGCCCAGGGCCGGCAGCGTGACGATCGGCAGACCGGTCAGCCAGCCGGCCAGGCGCTGTCCGAAGCGGCGGGCGAGCGCGAGCAGCGCGGCCACGCAGGCGGCGGTGAGCAGGGCCCGGGCCAGCGGGTCCACGGTGTCAGACCACGGCGAACACGGTGCCGAAGCCGGCGTCCGTCAGCCGGTTCACCACCTCGGCCACCGCGACCGCGTCGCGCCCCCGCACGTAGAACGCCAGTCCCTGCGTGCCGCGCCAGCCGCGCACCTGCTCGGCCAGCCGCACGGCGTTCTCCACCGAGCCGTTGGCGTCGACATCGATCAGGATGGTCGACGGCATCGCGACCAGTTCCTGCCAGGCGAGCTGCGCCCGCGTGGCGTACAGGCCGTTGCGCGTGCGGGCGCGTGTGTCCGCCGGCACCCGTTCCGGCGGGGCGGGCAGGGCGCGGCCCTGGGCGTCGAACAGTTCGGGCTCGGCGCTGGCGCCGCTGGCGGCGGTGACGGCGATCGGCGGCTCGTCGCCGCTGCTGCCGCCGCCGCAGGCGGACAGGCTGGCGGAGCAGGCCAGGCAGACGATGACGACGGCGCAGCAGCGGAAGGCGGGCATGGCGGAACTCCCTCGGGACGGCGCCGACAGGGCGCCTTCCTCACGAGTACGAGCCCACCGGGCGGATCCGGACAAGGGCGGCGCGTTGACACTGCCCGCGCCCGTTTCGACACTGCGCCGGTGAGCCGCGATTCCACCGCACCGGCCGGCGACCCGCAGGGGTTGCCGCCCGAGTCGAGCCTGGCCGCCGGCGCGCTCGAGCTGCTGGCGCAGCCCGGGCGGTGGCCGGCCTGGCACTGCCCGCCGGCGACGCCGGCGCTCGCCGCCGCGCAGCCCTGGACGGCCTACTGGGCGACCCGGCTCGACCCGCAGCTGGACGTGCGTGACGCCCGCGCCTGCCTGGCCGCGGCGCTGCCGGTGTTCGGCGCGCGTGGCGACCGGGTCGGCGAGCTGCTCTGCCTGGCGGCGCTGATCGAGGACTACTACGTCGACGAGGGGCCGCTGGAGCCGCTCGACCACTGGATCGAGCTGCTCGTCGAACGCCTGCCGCCGGCGGGGCAGTGGCCCTCGGCCGAGCTCGAGGCGCGGGTGATGGCGTGCGGCATCGCCATCCGGCTGCGCGCGCCCTCGCACCCGCTGCTGGCCGGCTGGGCCGAACGCGGCGACGAGCTGCTGCGCCGGCTCGAACCCGGTGCCGGCCGGCTGCGCCTGGCCACCTTCCTGGCCCAGTACCACCTCTGGCGCGGCGAGTTCGAACGCACCGGCCTGATCGTCGACGCCGTGCCCGGCCTGTCGGTGCAGGGCCTGCTGCCGGCCGAGGCGCTGGTGTGGTTCGACACCGTGGCCAACTACGGCCGCTACTGCGCGCGCTTCGAGCTCGGGCGTGCGGCCATCGAGGCCAGCCTGCAGCTGGTGCAGCGCCTGGGCCTGCGCCAGCGCCGCTACGCGCTGCATGCCTACGGGGCCTCGCTGGCCCTCGCCGCGCACGAGCTGGGCGCCGCGCAGCGCCACGTTCAGGCCATGCGCGAGGTGCTCGACAGCGGCGTGCAGGCCGACCAGACGCACTACTGGCACTACCTGGCCGGACTGACCCTGCTGCGCGGGGACGCGCCGCGCGCCGTCGAGCTGGCGCGCACCGCGCTGCAGAACTCCGGCGAGATCGGCGGCCCGACGCGCCTGGCGACCCACCGGCTGAGCCTCGGCCAGGCGCTGCTGTGCAGCGGCGACCCGATGGCCGCGCTGGAGAACGTGGAGGCCGCGCTCGGCCTGGCGTCGCGTATCGATGCGGCGCTGATGCTGTTCACCGCCGGCCTGATGCGCAGCGCCTGCCTGCGCCGGTTGGGCCGTGACGCCGAGGCGACGCAGGCGCTGCGCAGCGCCCTGCGCGAAGGCGCCCGGCGCGACTTCAAGGTCACCGCGGTGTGGTGGCTGCCCGAGGTGATGGGCGAGCTGCTGCGCACGGCGATCGAGCAGGGCATCGAGCTGGCCTATGCGCGCCGCCTGGCGCGCCTGCACCGCCTGCCCGGGCCGGACCCGGCGCTCGCGCAATGGCCCTGGCCGCTCGTGCTGCGCTCCTTCGGCGAGTTCGAGCTGTGGCTGCACGAGCGCTGCGTGACGCACGGCGCCGGCAAGACCGCGCAGCGCCCGCTCGACCTGCTGCGCGCACTGCTGGCGCAGGGCGCGGCGCCGCTGCCGGTGGCCGCCGCGACGCAGTGGCTGTGGCCCGAGGCCGAACCGGCCGCGCAGCGCAAGGCCTTCGACGCCGCGCTGCTGCGGCTGCGTCGTCTGCTCGGCGAGCCCGGGCTGCTGCACCTCGAGAACGGCCGCCTGTGACTGGACGAGCAGCGCTGCTGGAGCGACGTGGGCGCGCTGCACGCGCTGCTGCAGCGCATCGGTGCCGCGCCGTCGGCGACCGGAGCGCAGCTGCAGGACTGGGCCGGCCGCCTGCTCGACCTGATGCGCGGCCCGTTCCTGAGCGCCGAGGACGCCGACTGGGCGCAGGCGGCGCGCGAGCGCTACCGGCAGCGCTTCGTCGTCGCCGTGGCCCAGCTCGCCGCGCGCCTGGAGCCGATCGACGCCGACGCGGCCGCGCTGCTGTACCAGCGCGCCCTGGACATCGAGCCGCTCGCCGAGAGCCTGAGCCGGCGCCTGATCCGGCTGCACGCCGCGCGCGGCGACTATGCCGAGGCGCTGCGCAGCTGGCGCACCTGCTGCACGATGCTGCGCGCGGCCGGCGGGCCGGGGCCGGCACGCGAGACGCGTGCGCTGGCCGCGGAGCTGGGCCTGCCCGGCGACCAGGCTGTCTAGGGGGGCGTGTTAGGGAGCGTTCCGCCGCGATCGGTAGGGCCGCGGTAGGACGGGGTGGACGACCATCGAATCGCGGCGCACGCAGCCCGCACCCGACCACTCCCGGAGTAGCCCATGCCCGTCATCGCCCGTCGCCCGATCCTGCGCAACGCCCTGGCCGCCGCCGGCATCGCCCTGGCCGCCGTGCACCTGCCCGCCGCGGCCACCACCGACCTGACCGCCGTCGTCGACACCTGCCCGGTGGGAGGGCGCGATCCGTCGTCCGCGCTGAGGATGCACCACTGCGGCGTCTGGAGCCCGGACGACTTCGCCGCCGTGCCGAGCTGGAACACGCTCCAGCTGCTGTTCAAGGACCCGACCCCGAACGGCGGCGGCGTCGTCGCGACGCTCAAGTGCATGCGCCGCAGCACCGGCGTGGTCAGCACCGTCGCCACGGTGCGCAGCGTCCACAGCCCGACCGTGACGACGCGCTCGGTGCGCCTGCCCGCGCCGCTGAACTTCAAGAACTGCGGCTACTTCGTCCAGATCGAGGTCGACGGCACGACCCTGACGCCGAAGGCGCTGATGGTGGTGCTGCGCACCGCCTGAACCCGGAGACGCCCATGCGCACACCCGCCCCGCCCACGACCATGCGCCCCTGGTCCCGGCCCGGCGCCGCCGCGGCGCTCGCCGCCGCCGCCTGCGCCGGATGGTGGGCGCACCCGGACCTGCCGCCGCAGGCGCCGGCGCCGCCCCATGCAGCCGCGCCCGCGCCGGTACCCGCGCCCGCGCCCGCGCCGCTGATCGCGGTGGCGCACGACGGCCGCGCCACGCTGCACGTCGACCAGCAGCCGCTGGAATGGGTGCTCGAGCAGATCGCCCAGCAGAGCGGCTGGGCGGGTGTGCCTGCACGCGCGCCCCAGGCCGCCGCGAGCGCGCCGTCCGAGGTGCTGCCGCCGTCCTGCCCCGAGCCGCTCGTGCGGCCGGCCGATCCGGCGCGCGTGCTGCAGGCCATCGACGCCGGCAGCGAACTGCAGCGCTTCGAGGGCCTGCAGCAGGCGCGCCAGGACGGCATCGACGTGCCCGAGCCGACGCTGCGCTTCCTGCTCGAGCAGGGCCCCTCCGAGCGGGTGCGTGTGCTGGCCTTCGAGGCCTGGCTGGCGCTGCAGGCCGCCGAGCCGGCGGCGCTGCGCGCCGCGCTCGAATCGGCACGCCACGCCGCCAGCCCGGCCGTGCGCCAGGAAGCCGAGGCCCGCCTCGAGCAGTGGCACGAGGCGCAGCGGCTCGCGGCCCTGCCGGCTCTCGCCGATCCCTGATCCCCCGCCGCGCCACGGCGTCCCGGGCGCGCGGCCGCGCAGGCCACGCGGTCGCGTCGCGGCGTGGCCCGGAACCCGGCGGCGCGCACAGGAGGCGGCGTGCCGGCGGCACACCCAACCCGCCTCCGGAGGAAACCATCATGCGATCCACGAACCATCGTTCCATCCGCAACGCCCGCCGGCCGTTGCGGGCCCTGCTCGCCGTCGCCGTGGCCGGCATCCTGCCGCACGCCGGGGCGCTCGCCGCCGGCGAGTGGAAGGGTTATGCCGGCGTGAACTGCCTGCCCGGCAACAGCAACGATTCGGTGCGGCGCAGCGCCACGTCCGATGCCGCGCTGGCCAATGCGGGCACCAGCACGATCAGCGTGTTCTGCCCGGTGGTGCGCGACGTCGAGGCGAGCGGCAGCCCGCGCGTGCTGGCGGCCGTGGTGCGGATGCGCAACCGCCATGCCACGGCCAGCGCGAGCTGCGAGTTCAGCGTGCACAACCAGGCGGGCAACAAGGTCGGCACCGTCACCCGGGTGGCGCCGTTCGGCGAGCACGACCTGAACTTCCCGGCGATGAACGCGCCCGCCTGGGGCAGCTATGTGATCCGCTGCAGCCTGCCCGGACGCGACCCGGCGACCAACCTGCAGTCCTACATCATCAACTACCGGGTCGACGAGGCGCCTTGATCCGGTGCCGCCCCGCACCCGGCGGGTGGCGCCGCCCGCCGGGGGCACTTCACGCCGACTTCACACAAGCCCCGCACGCTTCGCACCCCGTTCGCACGCACCTTCGATCCTGACGCCCGTGCCGCCTCCGAATGCGGCACGCCATCAGGAGAGACTGTCATGCGCCGCGTCCGTGGTCCGCTGTTCCCGCTGTTCCGCCATCCCCTGCCCCCCCTCACCCGCACCGGTCGGGTGCTGCTGCTGGCGGCGCTCGCCGTCTGGGCCTTCTGCCTGACGGTGGCCTGGTCACCCGCCTTCGCGGACGACGCGCAGGCGCGGCCGGCCGAGGGGCCGTACTTCCAGCTCGGCAGCAGCGAGCCCGGGGTGGACCGGCTGCCGCTGAAGTCGACCCGCGTCGAGGTGCGCATCGCCGGCGTGATCGCCGACGTCACGGTGACTCAGCAGTACCGCAACGAGGGCCAGCGCGCGATCGACGCGCGCTACGTGTTCCCGGGCTCGACCCGTGCCGCGGTGCACGCGATGCAGGTGCGCCTGGCCGGCCGCACGATCGTCGCGCAGATCGACGAGAAGCAGCGCGCCCGCATCCGCCACGAGAGCGCGAAGCGCGAGGGCAAGACCAGCGCGCTGCTCGAGCAGCACCGGCCCAACGTGTTCGAGATGAACGTCGCCAACATCCTGCCGGGCGACGACGTGGCGGTGGAGCTGCGCTACACCGAGCTGGTGCCGCCGGACGGCGGGCGCTACAGCTTCGTGTTCCCGACCGTGGTCGGCCCGCGCTACCACGTGCCGGCCGTGCAGGGCGGCGCCACGCACTTCCCCGCCACGCCGCAGCTGCGCGAGGGCGAGGCGAGCCCGAGCGCCTTCGACCTGACGGTGCGGTTCGCCGCGCCGCTGCCGGTCAGCGAGCTGCGGTCGCCCAGCCACGGCATCGAGGTGCAGGGCGAAGGCACGCCGGCCGCGCAGGTGGCCATCGGCGAGGCCACGCCGCGCAACGACCGCGACTTCATCCTCGAGTACCGCCTGGCCGGCGAGCGCACCGCCACCGGGCTGATGCTGTACCAGGCGCCGGGCGACGACGGCGCCGACGGGGGTTCGGGCGAGAACTTCTTCCTCGCGCTGGTGGAGCCGCCGAAGGCCATCGCGCCGGCGCAGATCAACCCGCGCGAATACGTGTTCGTGGTCGACATCTCCGGCTCGATGCACGGCCAGCCGCTGGCCACCGCCAAGACGCTTCTGCGCAACCTGATCGGCGGCCTGCGCCCGAGCGACAGCTTCAACGTGATGCTGTTCTCCGGCAGCAGCCAGATGCTGAACGAGCGCCCGGTGCCGGCCACGCGCGCCAACATCGAACGGGCCATCGCGGTGATCGACCAGTCGCGCGGCGGCGGCAGCACCGAGATCGTGCCGGCCCTGCGCCGCATCGCCGCACTGCCCAAGAACGCCGACGTGGCGCGCAGCGTGATCGTCGTGACCGACGGCTACGTGACGGTCGAGAACCAGGTGTTCGAGCAGGTGCGCAAGAACCTCGGCAACAGCAACGTGTTCGCCTTCGGCATCGGCTCGTCGGTGAACCGCCACCTGATCGAGGGCATCGCGCGGGCCGGCCAGGGCGAGCCCTTCATCGTCACCAAGCCCGAGCTGGCGGCGGCCCAGGCCGAGCGCCTGCGCCGCATGATCGAGGCCCCGGTGCTGACCCAGCTGCGCGCGCGCTTCGAGGGCCTGGAGGTGTACGACGTCGAGCCGGCGTCGCTCGCCGCGCTGCCCGACGTGCTGGGCGGCCGGCCGGTGCTGATCCACGGCAAGTGGCGCGGCGAGCCGCGCGGCCAGCTGGTGCTCGAGGGCGAGGCCGCCAACGGCCACCACAGCGAGGTGGTGCCGGTGAGCGCGCCCGACCCGACCGCGAGCGCGCTGCGCCAGCTGTGGGCGCGCACCCGCATCCAGCAGCTCTCCGACCAGGAGGCGCTCGAGGGCGGCAGCGGGCAGCGCGAGGCGATCACCACGCTCGGCCTGCGCTACAGCCTGCTGACCCAGTACACCAGCTTCATCGCCATCGACCAGGTGGTGCGCAGCGACCAGCCGGCCGTGCCGGTGGACCAGCCGCTGCCGCTGCCGCAGGGTGTGAGCGAAAGCGCGGTCGGCGCCGCTGTGCCGAGCACGCCGGAGCCGGCGGCCTGGTTGTCGCTGCTGGTGGTGATCGGTCTCGTCGGCACGGCGCTGTTCCGCCGTGGCACGTGGTGAGGAGGCGGCGATGAGACTGGCTCTGCCCGCTTCCGCCTGGCCGCCGGCGCTGGCCTGCCGGCCGGCCTACCTCTCGCCGCTGGCCTGGCTCGGCCTGCAGGCGCTGGCGCTGTGGCCGCACGGTGCCTGGCTCGCGCGCCGGGTGCTGGACGGCTCCGACGAGCCGCTCGGCCTGGCCGCGCTGGCGCTGCTGGCCGGTCTGCTCGCGCTCTGGGCGCCAAGGCTGCGGGTGGCGCCGCACACCGGCTGGCTGGCCGGCGCGGTGGCGCTCACGCTGCTGGCGGGCGTGGCGCTGTTCGTGGCGCCGCCGCTGGTGGGCGCGCTGCTCGCGGCGCTGGCGCTCGGCTGCAGCCTGGCCGCCTGGCTGCCGGTCCACGCGCCGCGCGCGCCGCTGGCCGGCCTGGTGGTGCTGGCGCTGCCGCTGATCGCTTCGCTGCAGTACTACGCCGGCTTTCCGCTGCGCGTGCTGACGGCGCAGGCGAGCGTGGGGCTGCTGCAGCTCGGTGGCCTCACCGCCGAGCGGCTCGGCGCCACCCTGCTGGTGGACGGCCGCCAGGTGATCGTCGACGCGCCCTGCTCGGGCGTGCAGATGGCCTGGATGGCCTACTTCGCCGCCTGCGCCGCGGCGGCACTGACCGGCCGGCGCGATGCCAGCTTCCTGCGCCGCCTGCCGGCCGTCGGCGCGCTGGTGCTGCTCGGCAACGTGCTGCGCAACAGCCTGCTGGTCGCGCTCGAGGCGCGCCCGCAGGGGCTGGATCCGGCGCTGCACGAGGCGATCGGCCTGGCGCTGCTCGCCGGCGTGGTCGCCGCCGTCGCGCTGCTGATGCGCGGAGGCCGCCATGTGGCATAGGCACTGGCCCGCGCTGGCCGCGCTCGCCTTCGTGCTGGCGGCACTGCTTCCGTGGTTCGTTCCGGCCGCGCCGGCGCCGCGCGCCCGGCATGTCGAGTGGCCGCAGCAATGGGATGGCCGGGCGCTGCGCCCGCTTGCGCAGAGCGCGGTGGAGCAGCGCTTCGCGGCGCGATTTCCCGGCGCGATCGGCCGCTTCACCGACGGGCAGCGCGTGATCGTGCTGCGCCGCGTGAACACGCCCACGCGCATGCTGCACCCGGCGGCCGACTGCTTCCGCGGCCTCGGCCACCGGCTCGGCGCCGTGGCGCTCGAACGCGATGCGCGGGCGCGCCTGTGGCGCTGCTTCGAGAGCACCGCGCCCGACGGGCAGCGCCTGCGCGTGTGCGAACGCATCGAGGCGGATGACGGCACGTCGTTCATCGACCCGTCGTCCTGGTTCTGGGCCGCCGCGCTCGGGCAGTCGTCCGGGCCGTGGCAGGCCGTCACCGTGGTGGAGGCTCTGTGAAGACCGTGATCCGTGGGCTGGCCGCGTTGGCGCTGGCCGTGATCCTGAGTGGCATCGGCCTGCTGCTGGTGGCGCGCGCCGCGCTCGCGCCGCAGCCCGACGAATGGCAGGTGCGGCTCGGCAGCGGCCGCTGGGCCCAGCCGGCCAGCGTGCCGACGCTGCTGCGCTGGGCCACCCACCCGCTGGCGCAGCCGCGCCTGGACGGCCGGCGCCTGCGCGGCTGGACGCTGCACGCCCGCCCCGACGGCGGCCTGGAGGCGCATTGCGCGCCCTGCCGGTTCCGCCTTGCCGCGCTCGGCCAGGCGGCGGTGGAGTTGCCGCAGGCTACGCTGGTGCTGCACGCGCGCGGCGCCGACCGCTACGACGGCCTGCTGCGCCTGGGCGCGCCGGCGCGTTCGATCGACATCCCCTGGCGCGGCGAGATGGGCGCCGCGGGCCTGCGCCTGCACGCCGAGCTGGCGCCCACGCCGCTGGTCGACCTGGTCGCGCTGTTCGGCGACGCGGTACCGGAGGCGAGCACCGCGCGCATCGAGGGCCGCGTCGGGCTCGCGCTCGACGCCCGGCTCGGCGCACAGGGCCTGCAGCTGACGGCGCTGAAGCCGGCCTTCGAGGGCCTGCGCGTCGACGGCCTGGGCACCGAGCGGCTGCGCGACGCCGACGCCGGCGCACGCTGCCGCCCGCAGCCGGCCGGCGGCCGCATCGAGGGCTGGATCCAGAACGCGGTGATCGCCGCCGAGGACGCGCGTTTCTTCGAGCACCCCGGCTACGAGCTGGAGCAGTGGGTCGCGGCGGGCAAGGCCAACCAGTCGCGGCCCGAGGCGCTGCAGGGCGCCAGCACCATCACGCAGCAGCTCGCCAAGCTGCTCTACACCGGCGACGAGCGCAGCGCGGCGCGCAAGCTGCGCGAGTTCCTCTACGCGCTGGAGATGGAGCGCACGCTCGGCAAGGGCCGCATCCTGCAGCTCTACCTGGCGGTGCTGCCCTGGGGCGACGGCATCTGCGGCGCCGAGGCCGCGGCGCGCCACCACCTCGGCAAGCCGGCGAACCAGCTCAAGCCGCGCGAGGCGGCCTGGCTGGCCAGCCTGCTGGTCAACCCCGACGAGCAGCTGCGCCGCTGGTCGAGCGACGAGGCCGCTGGCCGCGCGCGTGCGGCGGCGGTGCTCAAGGGCATCCGCCGGCTCCCGCGCGAGCGCCGCGAGGCCGAGCTCGACGCGCTGGCGCAGTGGCAGCCGCCGGTCGGGCGCAGCCTGCTCGCCACGACCCCGGCGAAGCTCACATCCGCGGCACCCTGAGCTGCGCCTCGGGCAGCGCCTGGCCGTGCAGGAAGCTGCGCACCAGCGGCGCCGGGTCGTCGAGCTGCGCGGCCTGCCAGACGATCTCCGGCGCCATCACGCGCGTGCCGGGCGGGGCCTCGGGCAGCGCCGCGGCCAGCGCGGCGGCCAGCTGGGCGAGCTTGCGCGCGCGCACCGGCTGCTGCGCCTGCGGCGTCATCAGGCGCAGCTGCGCGAGCACCAGGTCGGCCACGCGCTGCAGGCCGCGGCCGGTCGACGCGCCGGGCGGCTGGGCGGCGCGCAACAGCACCACATGCTCGAAGCCGAGGCCGGCAACCGCCTGTTCGTCCAGGCTCGCCAGCCCGGCGCGCAGCGCCTGCGGCAGGCTGGCCGCGGCATGCGGCTGCATCACCAGCAGGTCGCGCGCGCCGGCCGCGTGCAGCGCGGCGGCGAGCGCGGGCAGCTGCGCCGGCTCGGGGCGCAGGAAGGCAGCATCGCGTCCGTTGGCGTGGCGCTCGCGGTCGAACACGATCACCGCCAGCTCGCCGGCGCCGCGCGGCAGCGGCTGGCCCGGCACGGCGGGCAGCGGCACCAGCCCGGCCGGCGCGGCATGAAAGTCCTGCGTGACCAGCACGTGCAGCGGCCGGAAGCGGCCCAGCGCGAGCAGCCGCTCCACCACCGCCGAGCCGAGCGTGCCGCCGCCGCCGGCCACCACCGCGCGGCGCGGGCGTCCGGGCGATTGGGGATTGCCGTGCCCGGCGCGCAAGGCATGCTGCAGCAGGTTCATGGGCTCATTGTGAAGGGCGGCAGGCAGCATGAAGGTGTTCATCAGCTGGTCCGGCGAGGCCAGCAAGGCGGCGGCGCTGGCGTTGCACGAGGCGATCCGCGAGGTGTTCAACGGCGTCGAGCCGTGGGTGTCGGCCGAGGACATCGGGCCCGGCCAGGAATGGTTCGGCGAGCTGATGGCCACGCTCAAGGACACCCGCTTCGCGATCGCCTGCCTGACGCGCTCGAACCTGTCGGCGCCGTGGGTCATGTTCGAGTCGGGTGCGGTGTCGGCGCACTTCGGCCGGCTCAACCTGGTGCCGCTGGTGCTCGAAGGCGACATCAAGCAGCTGGCCGACCCGATGGCACGCTTCAACGGTGCGGTGTTCGATCAGGCCGGCATGCTCAACCTGTTCCGTGCCATCAACAAGACGCTGGACGTGCCCATGACCAAGGCGGCGCTCGACGCCGTGTTCACGACGCAGGTCTGGCCGCGCCTGGAGAAGCAGGTGCAGCAGGCGCTGCGGCTCGATCGCCCGCGGCACGACGTGTTCGTGTCGGTGCCGATGGCGGCCTTCGAGACCGACGAGGTGTACCAGCCCTTCCGCACCGAGGCGATGAAGGTGGTCACCGCGCTGCGCGAGCAGGCCGGGCTGTCGGTGTACTGCGCCATGGACCGGGTCGAGTCGCTGGCGCGCGTCAGCACCGCCAGCGACGGCGCCCAGCAGGACATCGACGCGCTCGAGAACAGCGCCAACTTCGTGCTGCTGTATCCGAGGAGCGTGGCCACCAGCGCGCTGTTCGAGGCCGGCTACGCGCTGGCGCGCGGCATGCCCTGCCGCTTCTTCGTGCGCGACCAGGGCCGGAAGGACCTGCGCCTGCCCTTCCTGCTGCGCAAGCTGCCCGAGGTGTTCACCAACGTGTCGATCATGGACCAGACCGAGTGGACCACCTACGACGACATCGTCAAGCAGCTGCTGCGCTACGCGCCCGAGTGGTTCGGCCGGCGTGCCCGTGCGGTGCGCGAGCGGCCTTGAATTGAGCCGCGGCAGGGCCATATCCCGCCCCGCGGGGTACGATCGCCCGCGATTCCGATGGAGACCCCTGCCATGCCGCGTTCCCTCGCCCGTTCCGCCGCCGTCGCCGTGCTCGCCGCTGCCGCCCTGTCGGGCTGCGGCTACAACGATTTCCAGCGCCTGGACGAGCAGACCAAGTCCGCCTGGTCCGAGGTGCTCAACCAGTACCAGCGGCGCGCCGACCTGATTCCGAACATCGTGGCCACCGTCAAGGGCGAGGCCAACTTCGAGCAGGAGACGCTCACCAAGGTGGTGGAGGCGCGTGCCAAGGCCACCTCGATCCAGGCCACGCCGGAGCTGGTCAACAACCCCGAGGCGTTCCAGAAGTTCCAGGCCGCGCAGGGCGAGCTCTCGGGCGCGCTGTCGCGCCTGCTGGTGGTCTCGGAGAACTACCCGAACCTGAAGGCCAACCAGGGCTTCCAGGACCTGCGCACCCAGCTCGAGGGCACCGAGAACCGCATCACCGTCGCGCGCGGCCGCTACGTCAAGGCGGTGCAGGACTACAACGTGCTCGCGCGCAGCTTCCCGACCAACCTGACGGCGATGCTGTTCAGCTACCAGGTCAAGCCGAACTTCACGGTGCAGAACGAGGCGCAGATCTCCGCGCCGCCGACGGTCAGCTTCGACAAGCCGGCATCGAAGTGATGCGCCTCCTCGCGGCGTGGTTCGCCGCGGCGCTGCTGTTCGTCGCCGCCGGGCCGGGGCATGCACAGGACGTGCTGCCCGTGCCGGCGCTGGCCGGCCGGGTGATCGACCAGACCGGCACGCTCTCGGCCGCGCAGCAGCAGGCGCTGTCCGACAAGCTGGCCGCGATCGAGACGAAGCGCGGCTCGCAGCTCGTCGTGCTGCTGGTGCCGAGCACCCAGCCCGAGGACATCGCGAGTTATGCGCAGCG
Source organism: Piscinibacter defluvii (assembly GCF_004011805.1). Taxonomy (GTDB): domain Bacteria; phylum Pseudomonadota; class Gammaproteobacteria; order Burkholderiales; family Burkholderiaceae_C; genus Piscinibacter; species Piscinibacter defluvii. The sequence continues at coordinate 256,647 of NZ_RCHJ01000004.1, read as the reverse complement.
CGTGGCCGACAGCTGGAAGATCGGCCGGCTCGCGGTGGGCGACGGGCTGCTGATCGTCGTCGCGAAGAACGACCGCAAGGTGCGCATCGAGGTCGCCAAGGCGCTCGAGGGCGCGGTACCGGACCTGGCGGCCCGTCGCATCATCAGCGAGGTGATCACGCCGGCCTTCCGCGCCGGCGACTTTGCCGGCGGGCTGAACGCCGCGGTCGACCGGATCGATGGGCTGATCGCCGGAGAGGGCCTGCCCGAGCCGGCCGCGCACGACGGGGCGAACCGCGGCGAGCGCGGGCTCGACCTGCAGGACCTGCCGATGTTCCTGTTCATCGCCGTGCCCATCATCGGCACGGTGCTGACCAGTGCGCTGGGCCGCAAGCTCGGCGCGCTGGGCACCGGCGTGGTGGCCGGCGGCATGGGCTGGTGGCTCACCGCCAGCCTGCTGGCCGCGGCCGGGGCGGCGCTGGTGGCGCTGGTGCTGGTGGGCCTGATGGGCTCGGGCATCGGCGGGCGGCGCCACGGCGGCGGGCCGGTGATCTGGGGCGGCGGCGGGGGCGGGGGTGGCGGCTGGAGTGGCGGCAGCAGCGACGGCGGCGGATTCAGCTCGGGCGGCGGCGGCGACTTCGGCGGCGGCGGCGCCTCGGGCGACTGGTAGGCGAGGGCGATGAACAGGTTGATGCGCATCCTCAAGCACCGCTGGCTCGACGAGCGCGACGTCGCGCGCGCCCTGCCGCCCGAGGCACTGGCGCGTGTGCAGCAGCGCGTGGCCGCGAGCGAGAAGCGCCACAGCGGCGAGATCCGTGTCTGCGTCGAGGCCGGGCTGCCGCTGTCCTACCTGTGGCGCGGCGCGAGCGCTCGCGAGCGCGCGGTCACGATGTTCGGCAAGCTGCGCGTCTGGGACACCGAGTACAACAACGGCGTGCTGATCTACCTGCTGCTGGCCGAGCACCGCATCGAGATCGTGGCCGACCGCGGGCTGAACCGGCATGTCGGCCGCGCCCAGTGGCAGTCGGTGATGGACACCATGCGCGCGGCGTTCCGGCGCCATGAGTTCGAGGCCGGCCTGAACGACGCGATCGATGCGGTCGACGCGCTGCTGGCGCAGCACTTCCCGCTGCGCCCGGGCGAGGCCAACCCGAACGAGCTGCCCGACGCGCCGGACCTGCGCTGAACCCAGAATGCGGCCCATGAGCGCCGTCCGGCTTCCCACCACGAAGACCCAGCCGCCGCGCCTGCGCAGCACCCGCATCGCGCGGCCGGCGCTGCAGGCGGCGCTGGGCACGGCGCTGCTGCAGCGGCGCCTGGTGCTGCTGGTGGCGCCGGCCGGCTTCGGCAAGACGGCCGCGCTGGTCGGCGCGCTCGAGCAGCTGCCGCCGGGCACCGCCAGCGCCTGGGTGGCGCTGGACGAGGACGACGACCTGCCGCGCCTGTTCGAGTCGCTCGCCGCCGCGCTCGAGCCGGCCGACCTGCCCTGGCGCACCGCGCCCGACGCACTGGCCGCGCAGGTGGGCGACGAGCGCGACGGCACGCGCCGCGCGCTCGCAGAACTCGTCAACGCGCTGGCCGGCAGTGACGCGCCGCATGGCGTGCTGGTGCTCGACGACCTGCACCGCGTGCAGTCGCCGTCGGTCTGCGCCTTTCTCGACGCGCTGCTCGAGCGCCTGCCGCCGCACTGGACGCTGGTGCTGGCCAGCCGCGTCGAGCCGCCGCTCGCGCTGGCACGCTGGCGCGTCGCCGACGAGCTGGCCGAGTTCGGCGAGGCGGCGCTGCGCTTTTCCGAGTCCGAGTCCGCTGCGCTGGTGGCCAGCGAGCCGGCCGTCGCTGCCGGGCCCGGCGCGGCCGCGCTGATCGAGCGCACGCGCGGCTGGCCGGCCGGGCTGCGCCTGTGCCTGGCGGCGCTGCGCCAGCGCCCGGCGCTGGCGGCCACGCTGTCGGAACACGGCCGGGCGCCGCTGGTCGACCGGCCGCTGTTCGACTACCTCGCCGCCGAGGTGCTGGACGACATGCCGATCGGCCTGCACGACTTCCTGCTGCGCTGCTCGGTGCTGCCGGCGCTCACGCCGGCGCGTGCCGCGGCGGTCAGCGGTGACGCGCGCGCCGCCGCCTGGCTCGACGAGATCGAGCGCCGCGGCCTGTTCGTCAGCGCGGTGGAGGACCACGAGCGCGGCGTCGAGCGCACGCTGGTGCTGCACGATCTGTTCCGCGACGCGCTCGACGACCGGCTGCGCCAGCGCCTGCCCGAGGAGCTGCCGCGCCTGCTGCAGCGCGCCGCGGCCAGCGAGCCCGACCCGGTGCGCCGCATCGGCTACCTGCTGCGTGCACGCGACTGGCGCGGCGCCGAAGCGGCGCTGGCCGCGCTCGCGCCCGAACTGCTGATCAGCGGCCACGGCGCGGAGCTGCTGCGCCTGGCCGGGCAGTTCCCGGACGACTGGCGCGCCGCCTCGCCGCGCGTGCTCCGCATGCGCGCGCTGGCGCGCGTGCAGCGCTGGGAGTGGGACGCCGCCGCGGACGACCTGCGCGACGCAGTGCGCGCCGCCCGCATCCACGGCGACGAGACCGAGCTGCGCATCGCCCAGGCCTGCCTCGCGACCGTGCTGCCCGAGCTCGGCCGGCACGAGGAGGAGGCGGCCATCGCCGCCGAGCTGCGCGGCCGCGAGCTGCCCACCGAGGCGCGCCTGCTGTTCGTGATCGGCGAGTGCTCGCGCCGCTTCCTGGCCGGCGACCTGGCCGCGTTGCCGGGGCTGTTTGCCGAGGTGGTGGAGCGGCTCGAGCCGGTCGAGTCGCTGCAGACCTGGTGGGAGAACGCCCCGCCCATGTCCTGGAGCACGCTGCGCGGCATGCGGCCGCTGATCGAGCGCTACTGCGCCGGCCTGCTGCACCGGCTCGGCGAGCGCGAGCTGCCGCTGCGCGCGCTGCTGCACAGCCAGCGGGCCTACGTGCTGCTGTGGGGCGGGCAGGTCGACGCCGCGCTGGAGGCGGTGCAGCGCGCCGAGGCCGATGCGCGCTGGCTCGCCGCGGCCGCCGACGTGCAGGCCAACGTGCGTGTGCTGCGCCTGCTGGTCGAGGGCATGCAGGGCCATGCCGGGGCGGTGCGCGCCGGGCTCGACGAGCTGCTGCGCGGCGAGCAGGGCAGCGCCGAGCGGCGCCGCGTCTGGACCTACCAGGTGGCGATCTTCGGACTGCGCCTGACCGATCTGCTCGGCCCCGACCCTGACGGCCTGCGCCACTGGACCGCGCTGATGGCCGCGCACGCGCCCGAACGGGCGCCCGAGGGCGGCGGCAGCCCGTCGCTGGCGCCAGCTCGCCTGGCGGCGGCCGAGGGCCGCTGGGAGGAGGCTGCGCAGCGCTTTGCCGCCGCGCTGCCCAACGCGCCGCGGCTCGACCAGATGGGCCAGGCGGTCGAACTGCACCTGCGCGCCGCGCACGCGCTGTGGCGCGCCGGCCGGCGGGCCGAGGCCGCCGCGGCGCTGCAACCCGCGCTCGAGCGCATGACGCGCGAGGGCGAGCTGGGCCATGCGCTGATGGCCGGCCCGGGCGTGCTCGGCGAGCTGGCTGCGGCCGACTGGGGCACAGCGGTGGAGTCCGGCGGCCGCGCCGCGCTGGCCGAGGCGGCCGCACTGGCGCGGCGGCTGCGCGGCGGCGACGCCCCGGCCGCGCCGGCCCGCGCCGCGGCACCGGCGGCGGAGACCGAACTGCTCAGCGAACGCGAGCGCGAGGTGCTCGAGCGCATCGCCGCCGGCGACAGCAACAAGCTGATCGCCCGGGCGCTCGACATCAGCCCGCACACCGTCAAGCGCCATGTGGCCAACATCCTCGACAAGCTCGCGCTCGCCTCGCGCGGCCAGGCTGCGGCCTGGTGGCGCACCCAGGTTTGATTCCGGAGCGACAATCGCCGCATGATGAACCGCCGACACCTTCTCTGCCTGGCCGCGCTGCTGGCCGCCTGCTCGAAGAACGACGCCGCGTCGCCTGCCGCCGCGGCGCCTGCGGCCAAGCCCGCCACCGCGGCCGACGCCTATGCGCTGGCCGCCACCGGCCACGGCTTCACGGTCGGCTCGATGATGGCGGCCAACACCGTCTACGTGTTCTTCGACACCACCTGCCCGCATTGCGCCGAGCTGTGGAAGTCGTCCCAGCCGCTGCTGAACCGGCTGAAGATCGTCTGGATGCCGCTCGGCCTGCTGCGCCCGCAATCGGGCCCGCAGGGCGCGACCATCCTGATGGCCAAGGACCCGGTGGCCGCGATGAACGAGAACGAGATCAGCGTGCTGGCGCGTGGCGGCGGCATCAGCGCCAGCCAGAACATTCCCGACGAGGTGATGGCCAAGGTCAAGGCCAACACCGAGATCTTCAACCAGCTCGGCGCCAACAGCGTGCCGCTGATCGTCTACAAGAACGCCCGCACCGGCCAGGCCGGCCAGCACGCCGGCGCGGTGGACACCAACGGCCTGGCCCAACTCGTGGGGTTGTGAGCCGGGCGCGTTCTCAGACGATCACGAAGTCCGCCACGCTCAGCGCCGTGCCGGCGGTGAGGGTGGCAAACAGCACCCGGGCGCCGGCGCCGTTGCCGTCGGCGTCGAAGTACAGGCGTCCGGTGGCGCTGTCGTAGATCACGCGGTCGCTCGCATCCGCCGCGGCGGTGCCGGCGCGGTACGCACCGGCGGCCAGCGCGCCGAGCGCACCGACGCCCACGAAGCCCGCGTCGTCGAGCTGGATCGTGTCGTCGTCGGCGACGAAGTCGGTGATGCGGTCGCTGTTGCTGCCCGCGTTGGGCACGCCGGTGAAGCGGAACAGGTCCAGCCCGGCGTTGCCGGTCAGCACGTCGTTGCCGTTGCCGCCGATCAGCAGGTCGGCACCGCCGCCGCCGAGCAGCGTGTCGTTGCCGCTGCCGCCGGACAGCGTGTCGTTGCCCCCTTGGCCGTCGAGCAGGTTGGCGAGCTGGTTGCCGGTGAGCCTGTCGGCGAAGTCGCGCGAGCCCTGCAGGTTCTCGATGTCGCGCAGCGTGTCGGTCGTGCCGTAGCCGTCGCTGGCGCTGCCGTCGGCGCCGTTCAGGCCCAGCGTGGCCACCACGCCCGAGGTGGCCTGGAAGTAGCCGGCGCGGTCCAGCCCGCCGTTGCCGTCGATCAGGTCGTTGCCCTTGCGGCCCTCGAACACCTCGAGCGTGGCGATGTTGCTGCCGGTCAGCGTGTCGTTGTAGTCCGAGCCGCGCACGCCCTCGATGCGGCGCAGCGTGTCGGTGCCGATCGTCGCCCCCGGCGTGCCGGCCGGGCGGATCTGGCCCGCGAGGATCGGCAGGCCGTCGGTGGCGCTGCCGTCGGCCGTGCCGCCGAGCGTCACCACCACACCCTGCAGGGCGTTGACGTAGTCGACCCGGTCGTAGCCGCCGACGCCGTCGATGGTGTCGTTGCCGCCGTTGCCGACGAAGACCTCCAGCGCCGTGCTGGCGGCGTTGCCGCCGCGCAGGCTGTCGTTGAAGTGCGAGCCATGCAGCCCCTCGACGTTGGCCAGCGTGTCCTGGTCCGTCGCCGTGACGACGACAAGGCCGGTCGCCAGGTTCGCGCTCACGGCGTTGCCGGCGTAGTCGTAGCGGGCGATGTCCAGCCCGCCGCGCCCGTCGATCAGGTCGTTGCCGGTCATGCCGGTGAAGCGCTCGGAGACGTCGGTGCGGTTCGAGCCGCGCAAGGTGTCGCCGAAGAAGTCGCCGATCACGTCGTTGATCCCGATCAGCGTGTCGTTGCCGTGGCCGGTGGCCGTGCCGGCCAGCAGGTCGACGGTCACCGACGTGATGATCACCCCCGAGGTGAAGCCGGCGCAGTTGGCATTGAGTTCGTTCAGCGTGTCGGTGATGGCGCCGCCATTGATCAGGTCGTTGCCGTTCGCGCCGATGAAGGTTTCGCGCACCAGGCGGTTGCTGCCCGTCAGGGTGTCGTTGACCTGCGAGCCGTGCACGACGTTGATGTTCACCAGCGTGTCCGTCCCGGCGATCGCATGCACGGCCGTCCCGGATTGGAGATTCACGTTCACGGAGGTGACGTCGCCCCCGTAGTCGATCCGGTTGTCGTCGAGGTGGTTGCGCGTGTCGGTGATGGCGCCGCCGTCGTAGGTGTCGTCACCGAGCCCGCGTTCGTCGATCCCGCCGGCCTCGGCGAGGAAGCGGTCGGCGCCGGCGCCGCCGCGCAAGGTGTCGTTGCCGGCGTTGCCCGACAGGAAGTCATCACCCGCGCCGCCATCGATGAGGTTGGCGGCGGCGTTGCCGGACAGCATGTCGACATACGCACCGCCGACCAGGTTCTCGATGTTGCGCAGCGCGTCGGTGCCGACGTTGGTGCTGGCGTCCGGGCGAGAGCCCCAGTTGCTCGCCGAATCGTCCAGGGCGGCGACCATCGCGCCGTTGGCGAACGAGTAGTCCGCCGTGTCGATGCCGATGCCCCCGTCGAGGTAGTCGTTCCCCGAGCCGGCGACCAGCCGGTCGTTGCCGCTGCCGCCGTCGAGTTGGTCGTTGCCGGCACCGCCCGAGAGGCTGTCGTTGCCACTGCCTCCCATCAGTTCGTCGTCGCCGCCCGCGCCGACGAGCGTGTCGTTGCCGCCCAGGCCGTTCAGATCGTCGGACACCGCGACGCCGACCAGCGAGTCGTTCCCCACCGTGCCGTCCACCGCCATCTTCTGCAGCACACCCCCCGCGTCATACAGCGCCGCCCGCCAGATGCCGGCGCTGTAGGTCGACAGCGCATAGCCGTCGGCGAACTCGATGCGGTCGATCACCCCGTTGCCGTCGGCGGCGAAGAAGTTGCTCACCTGCACGCCGCCCAGCGTGGTGATGGCCGTGTCCCAGTCGTCCGTCGGCTGGATGTAGATGAACAGGTCGTCGCCGACACGCCGCACGTCGACGAAGCCGACGCCGAGGTTGGCGAAGGTCAGGCGGTCGAAGCCGCCGCCGCTGCTGATGGTGTCCAGCCCGCGGCCGGCCGTTACCACTCCGGCGCTGTAGGTGACGTTGCCGTAGTTGAAGACGTCGTCCGCCGCCGTACCGGCGAACGTGTTGTTCGCCAACGTGCCGTTGAAGATGGCCATGGCTTCCTCCTCGTCCGGTCCCCTCTGCTCAAGGTAGACCGGTCCCCGCAACGCGGCAAGCCGGCGCAGGGGAGGAGGAACCCGCGGTCAGTGGCGCCCGGCCGCTCGAAGCCGCTGAGCACCCCCTCGGGGGGAAGCGAGCGAATGCGAGCGTGGGGGCTCCATGTCACACGATCACGAAGTCCGCCACGCTCAGCGCCGTGCCGGCGGTGAGGGTGGCAAACAGCACCTGCGCACCGGCGCCGTTGCCGTCGGCGTCGAAGTACAGCTTGCCGGTGGCGCTGTCGTAGATCACGCGGTCGCTCGCATCCGCCGCGGCGGTGCCGGCGCGGTACGCACCGGCGGCCAGCGCGCCGAGCGCACCGACGCCCACGAAGCCCGCGTCGTCGAGCTGGATCGTGTCGTCGGCGGCGACGAAGTCGGTGATGCGATCGCTGTTGCTGCCCGCGTTGGGCACGCCGGTGAAGCGGAACAGGTCCCCCCCGGCGTGGCCGGTCAGCACGTCGTTGCCGTTGCCGCCGATCAGCAGGTCGGCACCGCCGCCGCCGAGCAGCGTGTCGTTGCCGCTGCCGCCGGACAGCGTGTCGTTGCCCCCTTGGCCGTCGAGCAGGTTGGCGAGCTGGTTGCCGGTCAGCCTGTCGGCGAAGTCGCGCGAGCCCTGCAGGTTCTCGATGTCGCGCAGCGTGTCGGTGCTGCCGTAGCCGTCGGCCGCGGCGCCGTCGGCGCCGTTCAGGCCCAGCGTGGCCACCACGCCCGAGGTGGCCTGGAAGTAGCCGGCGCGGTCCAGTCCGCCGTTGCCGTCGATCAGGTCGTTGCCCTTGCGGCCCTCGAACACCTCCAGCGTCGCGATGTTGCTGCCGGTGAGTGTGTCGTTGTAGTCCGAGCCGCGCACGCCCTCGATGTTCAGCAGCGTGTCGGTGCCGTAGGTCGCACCGGCGGTGCCGGCCCGGACGACCACGCCGTTCAGCACCGCCTGGCCGTCCTGCGCCGTGCCGGCGGCCGCGCCGCCGAGCGTGACGGAGACCGCCTTGACGGAGTCGACGTACTCGACCCGGTCGTAACCCGCGCCGCCGTCGATGGTGTCGTTGCCGCCCATGCCGCGGAAGAACTCGAGCGCGGCGTTGGCCGCGTTCCCGCCGGTCAGCGTGTCGCCGAAGTTCGAGCCGCGGATGCCCTCGAAGTTGGCGAGGGTGTCCACGTCGAGGCTGCCGGCGTTGCCCACGCCGGTGGACAGGTTGACGTTCACCGCGTTGGTGGCGTACTGGTAGCGCACGAAGTCCGTGCCGCCGCGGCCGTCGAGCACGTCGTTGCCGAGGCGGCCTTCGATCTGCTCGACGAGCGTGGTGCTGTTGGACCCGCGGATCGTGTCGGCCGCGTTGCTGCCCCGCACCTGGTTGATGTTGATCAGCGTGTCGTTGCCCTGGCCGGTGGCGGTGCCGGCCTGCAGGTCGACGATCACCGAGACGGCGATCTGGTCGAACGCCACCCGGTTGTTGTCGGTGCCGTTCAGCGTGTCGGAGACGACGCCGCCGTCGATGGTGTCGTTGCCGCCGTTGCCCCAGAACTGCTCGAAGCCGCCGCGGGTGCTGCCGGCGATCGAGTCGTCGAAGGCCGAGGCGCGCACGAAGTTGATGTTGCGCAGCGTGTCGGTGCCGCCGCCGCCATCGCTGGCCGTGCCGGTCTGCAGGTCGACCACCACGCCGGCACCGGAGAGCACGTAGCCCACCATGTTGCCGTCGAAGTAGTTGACCTTGTCGGTGACGGTGCCGCCGTCGATGGTGTCGTTGCCCTCGCCGGGCGTGTTCAAGGCGCCGGCGCTGCCGTCGGCGAAGTCTTCACCGGCACCACCGAGCAGGCTGTCGTTGCCGGCGTAGCCGTACAGCGCGTCGTTGCCGGCGCCGCCGTTGAGCACGTTGTGCTCGACGTTGCCCTGCAGCGTGTCGTTGTAGCTGCCGCCCACCACGCGCTCGATGCCCGTGAACGTGTCGGTGCCGATGTTGGTGGCGCCGAACTGGAGGGTCACGCCGCCGGCCAGGTCGACCCGCAGGCTGCCGTTGGCGCCGCTGTAGGTGATCGTGTCGATGCCGGCGCCGCCGTCCAGGGTGTCGTCGCTGGCACCGCCGTTGAGCGTGTCGTTGCCCTCGTCGCCACGCAGTTCGTCGTTGCCGAGGCCGCCGATCAGCGAGTCATTGCCGCCCAGCCCGCTGATCTCGTCGTCGACGGCCGTACCGACGATCGAGTCGCCGGCCGCGGAACCGTCGACGGTGGTCCACTGCAGCACGTCGGCATGGTCGTGCACGTTCACGCGCCAGATGCCGCCAGCATAGGTGGACAGTGCGTAGGTGTCGGTGAAGTCGATGCGGTCGATCACGCCGTTGCCGTCGGCGGCGAAGAAGTTGCTGACCTTCACGCCGCCGATCGTGGTGATGGTCGTGTCGCCGTTGACGTTCGGCTGGATGTAGAGGAAGAGGTCGTTGCCGACCCGCTCCCCGTCGATGTAGTCGATGGGGAGGTTGGCGAAGCTCAAGCGGTCGAAGCCGCCCCCGCCGCTGATGGTGTCGAGCCCGCGGCCGGCCGTGACGGTGCCGGCGCTGAAGGTGACGTTGCCGTAGTTGAAGATGTCGTCGGCAGCCGTGCCGGCGAAGTTGTTGTTTCCGGCGGTGCCGTTGAACGTGGCCATCGTTTCTCCCCTTGAACCGGCCAGTGTAAGGGGCGCACTTCCCCGCGCCGCGACAGGCCGGCGCGGGGGAAGGAGCGCACGCGCTCAGACGATCACGAAGTCCGCCGCGCTCAGCGCCGTGCCGGCGGTGAGGGTGGCAAACAGCACCTGCGCACCGGCGCCGTTGCCGTCGGCGTCGAAGTACAGGCGGCCGGTGGCGCTGTCGTAGATCACGCGGTCGCTCGCATCCGCCGCGGCGGTGCCGGCGCGGTACGCACCGGCGGCCAGCGCGCCGAGCGCACCGACGCCCACGAAGCCCGCATCGTCGAGCTGGATCGTGTCGTCGGCGGCGACGAAGTCGGTGATGCGGTCGCTGTTGCTGCTCGCATTGGGCACGCCGGTGAAGCGGAACAGGTCCAGCCCGGCATTCCCGGTCAGCACGTCGTTGCCGTTGCCGCCGATCAGCAGGTCGGCACCGCCGCCGCCGAGCAGCGTGTCGTTGCCGCTGCCGCCGGAGAGCGTGTCGTTGCCGCCCTGGCCGTCCAGCAGGTTGGCGAGCTGGTTGCCGGTGAGCTTGTCGGCGAAGTCGCGCGAGCCCTGCACGTGCTCGATGTCGCGCAGCGTGTCGGTCGTGCCGTAGCCGTCGCTGGCGCTGCCGTCGGCGCCGTTCAGGCCGAGCGTGACCGTGACGCCCGAGGTGGCCTGGTAGTAGCCGGCGCGGTCCAGTCCGCCGTTGCCGTCGATCAGGTCGTTGCCTTTGCGTCCCTCGAACACCTCGAGCGTGGCGATGTTGCTGCCGGCGAGCGTGTCGTTGTAGTCCGAGCCACGCACGGCCTCGATGTTGAGCAAGGTGTCGACGCCGTAGGTCGCACCGGCCGTGCCGGCGGCGACGATCAGGCCGTTCAGCACCGCCTGGCCGTCCTGCGCGGTGCCGGCGGCCGCGCCGCCGAGCGTGACGGACACGCCCTTGACGGAGTCGACATAGTCCACCCGGTCGTAACCCGCGCCGCCGTCAATGGTGTCGTTGCCGCCCATGCCGCGGAAGAACTCGAGCGCGGCGTTGGAAGCGTGGCCGCCGGTCAGCGTGTCGCCATGGTTTGAGCCGCGGATGCCCTCGAAGTTGGCGAGCGTGTCCACGTCGCCGGCGCCGGCGTTGCCCACCCCGGTGGCCAGGTTCACGTTCACGCCGTTGGCGGCATAGTGGTAACGCACCTGGTCGAGCCCGCCGCGGCCGTCCAGCACGTCGTTGCCGCCGCGCCCCTCGAGTTGCTCCACGATCGTGCTGCTGTTCGAGCCGCGCAGCGTGTCGGCCAGGTTGCTTCCGCGCACCTGGTTGATGTTGATCAGCGTGTCGTTGCCCTGGCCGGTGGCGGTGCCCGCGGCAAGGTCGACGTTGACGGCGAGATTCAGCTGGTCGTACGAGGCGCGGTTGGTGTCGGTGCCGTTCAGCGTGTCGACGATCGCGCCGCCGTCGATGGTGTCGTTGCCGGCGTTGCCCCAGAACTGCTCGAAGCCGCTGCCGATGCCGCTCTTGCCGACCAGCGTGTCGTTGAATGCCGAGCCGCGCACGAAGCTGATGTTGATCAGCGTGTCGGTGCCGCCGCCGCCGTCGCTGGCCGTGCCGGTGGCCAGGTTGACGCTGACGGCCGCGCCCGAGTCGTTGTAGCCGACCGTATTGCCGTCGAGGAGGTTGACGGGATCGGTGACCGTGCCGCCGTCCATCGTGTCGTTGCCGGCGCCCGCGCCCGTGCCGGCGGTGGCGCTGGCGTCGAAGTAGTCGGCGCCCGCGCCACCGAGCAGGTTGTCGTTGCCGCCGCGGCCGACCAGCGTGTCGATGCCCGCGCCGCCGTTCAGCACGTTGGCGCCGTTGCTGCCGAGCAGCGTGTCGTTGTAGCTGCCTCCCACCACGCGCTCGATGGAGATCAGCACGTCGTTGCCGACGTTGCTGGCGCCCGCGCCGACGCCGGTGCCGACCAGCAGGTCGATGTTCACGCCGCCGTTGGCATTCGCGTAGGTGGCGGTGTCGCTGCCGGCGCCGCCGTCCAGGGTGTCGTTGCCTTCGCCGCCGTTGAGCAGGTCGTTGCCGTCGCCGCCCGCCATCTCGTCGTCGCCGGCCAGGCCCGAGAGCGTGTCGTTGCCGCCGCGGCCCTGCATCCAGTCGCCGACGGCGTGGCCGGTGATCGCATCGTTCGCATCCCAGCCCTCGGCATTGCCTTCCATCAACACGCCGGACAGGTCGTAGATGCCGATCTTCATCACGCCGCCGGCGTAGCTGAAGAGGGCGTACGCATCGCTGAGGTCGACGCGGTCGATCACGCCGCTGCCGTCGGCAGCGAAGAAGTTGCTGACCCGGACGCCGCCCAGCGTGGTCACGGCCGACTCGTCGGTCCAGTCCGTGGTCGGCTGGAGGTAGAACTGGAAGTCGTTGCCGACGCGCTCGCCGTACACATGGTCGAGGCCGACGTTGGCGAAGCGCAGCGTGTCGAACCCGCCGCCGCTGCTGATGGTGTCGAAGCCGCGCGCGGCCGTGATGGTGGCGCCGCTGTAGGTGACGCTGCCGTAGTTGAAGATGTCGTCTGCCGCCGTGCCGGTGAACGTGTTGTTCCCGGCCGTGCCGTTGAAGGTGGCCATCTGAGTAATTCCCCCCGGAGGATTGTTGTGGCGGCGCTGTCGCAGCGCCCGGCGCGCAGGCTAACGGGCGGCCCGTGACACATCAACCGGGGACAGGAACGAGGCTCAGCGCGGCGTGGCAGGCGTCACGAGCGCGCGTCGCATTTCCGCCAGCTTGGCCTTCAGGCGCAGCGCGTTGTCGCTGCCCATGCGCAGCAGCATCTTCTGCCCGGCGGCGAGCCCCTGGTAGGCGGGGTCGACGAACTCGTAGCGGGTCCACGGCGGGGACTGGTCGCCCGGGGTGCGCTCGGGCAGCCGCACCGCGATCGGGCCGTCCGGCACCGGGGTGGCGAGCAGCAGGTCGATCACGTCGACCAGGCGGTCGTTGAAGTACACCCGCGGGTAGCCCAGGGCCGCGTACGCCTGCTGGAACTGCGGGTAGAAGCGCACGTACAGCGCCACCGCGGCCGGCGTGTCGATGCCCTCGGCCAGGCGCACGAAGGCCTGGTAGCGCGCCGCGTTGGACGGCGCGATGCGTTCGCCGGCGGCCTCGCGCTGGGTGCTGAAGCGCCCGCCGGTGGGCTGCACCGGCCACAGCCGCGGCGTGGCGTGCTCGCGGCCGAGGTTGTCCACCGTCACGACGATGCGCTCGATCAAGCCCTCGCCCTGCAGCAGCGCACCGGCCGCGCGGGCGCCGAGCAGCGCGCGCAGCAGGCCGGCGAAGTCCGTCGCCGCGGCCGGGACGTCGCTGGGGGCGGGCGCGTCCGGAGCGGGCAACTCGGGCAGGGTGGCCACCGGGTAGCGCACCGCCGGCGCCGCGCTGGCGGGCGCGGCCGGCACCTCGGCCGGGGGCTCGGCCGGCGCCGGCGCGGCCACGCGCGGCGGCGGGGCCTGGTGGCGCCAGGCGTACCAGCCGCCGCCGCCGGCCAGGGCCAGCAGCAGCACGCCGCCGATCAGGATGCGCTTGTCCATGGGGAGCCTCCTCGTCCCCAGGGATGATCCTCCGTGCGCGGCCCGCGTTCGAGTCGAATCGTGAGCGCTTGTATGCGCGCACGCGGCCGGGGGCTCAGTTCGGATGCGCCGCGGCCGCCACCGGCTCGGCCTTGGCGCGCAGCGCCCACAGCACGCCGGCCACCAGCAATGCGATGCCGGCCAGCGTCAGCGGCTGCGGCGCCTGGCCGCGCAGCACGAAGGCATAGGCCAGCGCCGACAGCGTCTCGAACACGATCAGCTGCCCGGCCAGGCTGGGCGGCAGGCGCTGGCTCGCTTCGTTCCAGCACAGCGTGCCGAGCCAGGAGGCGAACAGCCCGATCGCGAACATCAGCGCCAGGAAGGCACCGGGCCGCGGGCCGAAGGGCATCGGGAACTCGCTCCCGGCGGCGCCGAACCAGGCCCAGGTGAGCGCGTAGCCGATCGCCGCCAGCGGCAGCGTGGCCAGCCCCTGCGCGGTGGCCCAGCCGCGCGGGCTGCGGTCGGGGTGGGCGCGCAGCCATTCGGCGTTGCGGATCGGGTACCAGGTCCAGCAGGCCACCGCGCCGACGGCCAGCAGCGCGCCGAGCAGGTAGCGGCCCAGGTCCGCGGCCGGTTCGGCGCGCAGGTGCTCGATCTCGACCTGGTTGACGAGCGCGATGCCGGCACCGATCAAGCCCAGCGAGGGCAGCAGCCGGCCCCAGGGCAGCGGGGCCTCGGCGCGTGTGCCGGCGCGGGCCCGGCGCAGGTTGGCGGTGATGGCGATGACCACCGGCAGCGTGCCGATGATCATGGTCGGCAGCGGCCCGCCGGCGCGCTGGATCGCGCTGGCCAGGAACAGGTAGTAGACGACATTGCCCACGAGGGCCAGGCGCAGCGCCTCGCGCCAGTCGGCGCGGGTGAGCTGGCGCAGCGTGGCGCGGTCGAACCAGGCCAGCGGCAGCGCGATCAGCCCGAAGGCGAGGTAACGCCCGAACGACTGCAGCGTGGCCGGGTACTCCGGCAGCAGCAGCGGGCCGACGAACACGAGGCCCCACATCAGGCCGGCGGCCAGGGCGAACAGGGTTCCGGAGAAGAGCGGTGCGGCGAACATGGTGCCGCGACTATGGCTCAGGCGCCCGGGCGCGGTCTTGTACCGAGTTGCTGCTGGTAGCGCGCCGGCGTCACGCCGTAGCGGGCCGCGAAGGCGCGGGTCAGGTGCGCCTGGTCGGCCAGGCCCACGGCGGCGGCCACCTGCGCCGGGGCCTCGCCGGCGGCCAGCCGGCGCTTGGCCTCGAACAGGCGCAGCGCCATCAGCATCTGCTGCGGCGTGGCGTGGTGGGCGCGCTGGAACTGGCGCAGGAAGTGGAACGGGCTCAACCCGGCGACGGCGGCCAGGTCCTCCAGGCGCACCGTCTCGGCCAGGTGGGCGTGCAGGTGCTCGACCACCGGCGCGAAGCGCACCAGCGCCTCGTCGCGCGCCGGCTGGGCCACGCGGGCAGTCGGGCGCAGCTCGTCGAGCAGGCGCAGCAGCAGGCCGTCGAAGGCCAGCGGCTCCTGCGTGTGCCACAGCGCGCGCAGCAGCCGGCTGACGCGCCGGGCGCGCGGTGCGTCGCGCCCCACCGCCTCGGCGAACCACCAGCCGCGCTCGCCGGTGAGCTGCTCCAGCACGTCCGCATCGAGGTAGACCATGCGGTAGCGCCAGCCGCCGCGGGTCTCGGCCTGGCCGGTGTGCAGCTCGTCCGGGTTCATCAGCACCAGCGTGTCCGGCGGCGCCAGGTGCTCGGCGCCGCGGTAGCGGAAGCGCTCGACGCCGGCCTCGATCGCGCCCAGCCCGAACGCGGCATGGGTGTGCGGCGCAAACGCATGGCGCACGATGTGCGCGCGGTACAGCTCGACCCCGGGCCGGTGCGCCGGGCGGCGGAACTCGGCCGCGTCCAGCGGATGCTCGAAACGATGGGGCACGGCGTCCACGCCGCGATGATGGCACCGGCGCGGCGTGCCGCGCCGGGTCAGCGCGCCTGGTCCGCCGCCGCCTCGGCCCCGCCGACCGCCAGCGGCCACAGCTCCACCGTCGCCAGCCCCCGGATGCCGAGCCGCTGCGCCGCGGCCCAGCTCAGGTCGACGATGCGGCCGCGCTTGAACGGGCCGCGGTCGTTGATGCGCACCACCACCTCGCGGCCGTTGGCCGGGTTGCGCACCCGCACCAGCGAGTGGAACGGCAGGCGAGGGTGCGCGGCCGTCATCGCGCGCATGTCGAAACGCTCGCCGTTGGCGGTGCGCCGGCCGTGGAAGGCGCGCCCGTACCAGGAGGCGATGCCGGTCTCGGCGGGCGCCGGCGCGGCGGCCTCGGGCACGCGCGGCTCCGCGCCGGGCAGGGCCGCGACGCCCGGGCCGGGTGGCTCGACCCGGCCCACGGCCGCCGGCAGGTCGTGCGGCGTGGCCGGCGCCGCCACTGTGCCTGGGCGGCCGGACGGCGGCTTCAGCGCGCCGCAGCCGGCCAGCAGCAGCGCCGCCAGCAAGGCGGCGGCGGCCGGCAGGCGGCGGGGCGGCATGGGCATGGGCGCAGTGGACACCGGCGCGCGCCGCGCGGGGCCGCTTGGCCACGTCGATCGGCGCGACAGCGTGAGATGCGCCCGCCTGCGGCCGGGTTGCAGCCGGCTTTGCAAGCGACTGCAACCGGCGCCGGCATGCTCAGCGCCTGTCAGACCGCCGCGTGCGACTCCACGTACAGCGCGTACAGCGAGTGGCAGCTTGCCATGTACAACCGGTTGCGCTTGGGCCCGCCGAAGCACAGGTTGGCGCAGCGCTCGGGCAGGCGGATGAAGCCGATCGGCTTGCCCTGCGGGTTGAACACCATCACGCCGTCCAGGTCCTCCGGGCGGCCCTTGAGCGGGTACACCTTGCGCCCGCCGACGTCGACCGGCTCGGCCTGCAGCGCGCCGTTGCTGCCCCAGCCGCACCACAGGTTGCCGTCGCGGTCGACCTTGAAGCCGTCCAGCGCGCCGTGGTCGGCCGCGTCGATCAGCTTGGTCTTGTTGGCCAGGCTGCCGTCGGCGCCCACGTCGTAGGCCCAGATGCTGCGGTTCGGCGTGCCCTTCCACTCCACCACGTAGAGCTTCTTCTCGTCCGGGCTGAAGGCCAGGCCGTTCGGGTTGACCAGGTCGGTGATCACCGCGCTCAGCCTGCCGTCGGCGCCGAGCCGGTAGACGTTGGTGGTGGCCTGCTCGGGTCTGGCCTTCGAGCCCTCCCACTCGCCGTTGATGCCGAACAGCGGGTCGGTGAACCACAGGCTGTCGTCGGACTTGCAGACGATGTCGTTCGGTGCGTTCAGCTTCCTGCCCTCGAAGCTGTCGGCCAGCACGGTGAGCTTGCCGTCGCGCTCGGTGCGCACGATGCGGCGTGTCACCGAATGCTCGCAGCTGACCAGCCGGCCCTGGCGGTCGCGCGTGTTGCCGTTGGCGTAGTTGGCCGGGCTGCGCAGCACCGAGAAGCTGCCGTCGCGCTCGCTGTACTTCATCAGCCGGTTGTTCGGGATGTCGCTGACCACCACGTGGCCGCCGTCCTCCGGGAACCACACCGGCCCCTCGGCCCAGCGCATGCCCGTGGCCACCTGCTCGAGCGTGCTGCTGTAGATGCGGTAGCGCGCGAAACCCGGGTCGAGGATCTGCACCGCCGGATCGGGGTAGCGCTGGTTCGGCTGGAAGGCGAAGGACTGCGCGAGCGCCGGCGCGCCGAGCGCGGCGACGGTGCTCCCGGCTGCGGCCGTCAGCAGGGCGCGGCGGCGAATGGCCTGATGCATGGGTCTCCTCCTAGAAACGGGGCGTGCTGCCCGTGAACGTCGGGTCGTACTTCTTCATCTGCGCCAGGTCGTCGCGCTGGCGCACGCCGCAGTCGAGGTACTGCGCGTGCAGTTCGGCCAGGCGGCGGCGGTCCAGCGTCACGCCCAGGCCGGGTGTCTCGGGCACGCGCACCGCGCCGTCCTCGAAGCGCACGCGGCCGCCCTCGATCACCTCCTCCTCCTGCCAGGGGTAGTGGGTGTCGCAGGCATAGGTGAGGTTGGGGATGCTCGCGGCGATGTGCGTCATCGCGATCAGGCTGATGCCCAGGTGCGAGTTCGAGTGCATCGACAGGCCCAGGTCCCACAGCGCGCACATGCGGGCCAGCGTCTGCGTGACGCGCAGCCCGCCCCAGTAGTGGTGGTCCGACAGCAGCACCTTCACCGCCCCGCTGGCCGCGCCGCGGCGGAACTCGTCCAGCGTGGTGATCACCATGTTGGTGGCCAGCGGCAGCGCCGTGTGCTTCGCCAGCTCGGCCATGCCGGCCAGCCCGGGTGTCGGGTCCTCGTAGTACTCGAGCAGCGTGTCGAGCTCGGGCGCGGCGGCGATCGCGGTGGGCAGCGACCAGTTGGCGTTCGGGTCCAGCCGCAGCGGCAGCCCGGGCAGCGCCGCATGCAGTGCCTGCATGCAGGCGATCTCGTGCGCCGGAGCGAACACGCCGCCCTTGAGCTTGATGCTGCGAAAGCCGTACAGGTCGATCATGCGCTTCGCCTGCGCGACGATCTGCTCGGGCGAGAGCCCTTCGCCCCAGGCGTCGGGCGCGTAGGGCCGGTCGATGTGCTCGGCGTACTTGAAGAACAGGTAGGCGCTGTAGGGCACCGCGTCGCGCACCTTGCCGCCCAGCAGGTCGACCACCGGCGCACCGACGACCTGGCCCTGCAGGTCGAGCATCGCCACCTCGAGCGCGCTGATCAGCTTGGGCACGTTCTTCGCGGCGTGCGAGCCGGGGGCGAGCTCGAACTCGACCGCGCCGGCCACCGGGCGCACCGCGGCCCGCACGCGCTGCTCCATCGCGTTGAGGTCGAACGGCGACAGGCCCAGCACCACGTCCTTCGCCTGCGCCAGCACCGCGAGCATCGGCGCGTCGCCGTAGGTCTCGCTCAGGCCGACGCGGCCGTCGCTGCTTTCGAGCTCGACGATCGCGCGCAGGGCCCAGGGCTCGTGGATGCCGGCGGCGTTCAGCAGCGGGCCGTCGCGGAAGGCGATCGGCGTGACGCGCACGGCGCTGATCTTCAGGTCGCGGCCCATGCGCGCCTCAGTCCGCGCTCGCGCCGGATTTCTTGACGAGTGCCGCCCAGCGCGGGATCTCGCGTGCCATCAGCGCGGCCAGCTCCTGCGGCGAGCCCCCCACCAGGTCCATGCCGAGTTGGCCGTGCAGCTTGGCCTGCACGTCCGGCTGCTGCAGCGCCCGGGCGATCTCGGCGTGCAGGCGCTCGACGATCGGCCTGGGCGTGCCCTTGGGGGCGTAGACCGCCTGCCAGGAGGCCATCTCGAAGCCCGGTACGCCGGCCTCGACCATCGTCGGCGTGTTCGGCGCGAGCGCGATGCGCTTCGGCGTGGTCACGGCAAGCAGCTTGAGCTTGCCAGCCTGCAGCAGCGGCACCGCGGCGGTCATCTGGTCGAACATGAACGTGACCTGGCCGGAGGACACGTCCACCATCGCCGGCGGCGTGCCCTTGTATGGGATGTGCTGCAGCGGCACGCCGATCAGGTCGGCGAACAGCTCGCCGGCCAGGTGCGTGGAGGTGCCGGCGCCCGACGAGGCGAAGCTGCGCTTCTTCTCGTCCTTCTTCAGCAGCGCGATCAGCTCGGCCACGCTGTTGACGCCCAGGTTCGGGTCGACCAGCAGCACGTTGGGCAGGGTGGCGACCAGCGCGACCGGTTCGAAATCCTTCACCGGGTCGTAGGGCAGGTTCCGGTACAGGCTGGCGTTGATCGCATGCGTGCTGATCGTGCCGCCGAACAGCGTGTAGCCGTCGGGCGCGGCCTTGGCCACGAAGGCCGCGCCGATGCCGCCGCCCTGGCCGGGCTTGTTGTCCACCACCACGCTCTGCTTCAGCGCGGCCTGCAGCTTCTCGGCCAGCGTGCGGCCGACCACGTCGGTCGAGCCCCCGGCGGTGAAGGGCACGACGTAGCTGATCGGCCGGGCCTGCGGCCACTCGGGTGTCTGTGCCGCCACGCCGGCGGCAAGGGTGGCGGCCAGCAGGCCGGCGGCTAGGCGGTGCATCACGAGCGGCTCCGGAATCTCGGCGAGGCCGGCAGTAAAGCACTAATGTATTAGTGTGTCAATTAAGATCCCGCCATGCCCGCCCGTGCTCCGCTGCTGCGCCGTGACCGCTCCCGCCAGGCCGCGCCACAGGTGCTCGACCACCTGCGCGAGCGCATCCTCTCGCTCGAGCTGGCGCCCGGCAGCGTGCTTTCGCGCGCCGAGCTGGCGCAGGCCTACGGCCTGAGCCAGACGCCGATCCGTGACGCGCTGCTGCGCCTGGGCGAGGAGGGGCTGGTGGACATCTTCCCGCAGCACGCCACGGTGGTCAGCCGCATCGACGTGGCGGCGGCGCAGCAGGCGCATTTCCTGCGCCGCTCGATCGAATGCGAGATCGCCCGCGTGTTGGCTGCCCGGCCCGACTCGGCGCTGATCGCGCGCCTGAAGGCGCAGCTCGAGCTGCAGGGCGCGCTGACCGGCGAGGAGAGCTACCCGGCCTTCATGGCGGCCGACCGGGAGTTCCATGCGCTGATGTACGCGGCCGCCGGCGTGCCCGAACTGGCCGAACTGGTGCGGCGGCGCAGCGGCCATGTCGACCGGCTGCGCCGGCTGCACCTGCCCACCGCGGGCAAGCTGCGCCAGATCCTGAAGGACCACCGCCGCATCGTGGAGGCGATCGCCGCCGGCGACCCCGAGGCCGCCCAGGCCGCGGTGCGCGAGCACCTCTCCGGCACGCTCGGCCGCGTCGAGGAGATCCGCCGCCTGCACCCGGACTACCTCGACGGCTGATACCGCCGGTCACGCTTGCGTGCTCAGGTTCGGCGCGGCGCGGCCGACAACCCGGTCGACACGTCCAGGAGTCGACCATGAACAGCAGCACGCCGCAGGCCCTGCAGACCTTCCGCACGGCCAACCCGCATGCCCTGGCCACCATCCTCGAGGCCAGCGAGACGCGCCGCATCATCGCCGCCACCGACATCTTCGACCTGGCCGGCACCAAGCTGTGGGCGCGCCACCAGCCGGTCTCGGTGGAGCTGCAGCGCAAGCTGATGGACCGCAAGCTGCGCGAGCCGCTCGAGGCCTGCCTGGTGGCCGAGGACGGCGTGACGCCGGTCACGCTCGGCGGCGCGCTCGAGCAGGTGATCGAGACCGACCAGCGCCTCGCGCCGCTGCTGCGCCCGCAGGCGAGCAAGCTGATGCGCGAGGTGTCGCACCTGCACCTGCACCCGGTGGCGCAGCTGCTGCTCAGCGCCTCGCAGAGCGCCCGGCCGGAGGCCTTCCGGCACGCCGTGGCCGCGATGGGCCTGGCCGGTGCACTGATGGTGCAGCACGGCGGCCAGACGCCCGAGGTGCGCCTGGCGATGCTGGCCGGCCTGCTGCACGACCTGGGCGAGATGTACATCGCGCCCGAGCATGGCGAGGCCGAGGCCGACCGCGAGCTCGACGCGCTGGCCTACCGGCAGCTGGTGGTGCATCCGCACGTGGGCCTGCTGCTGATCGCGCAGCTGACCAACTACCCGGGATCGATCGCCCGCGCGGTGGTCGAGCACCATGAGCGGCTCGACGGCACCGGCTACCCGCACGCGCGCCAGGCCGACGCGATGTCGCCGCTCGGCCGGCTGCTGGCCGTCACCGAGGCCGTACTGGCCGCGCTGCGCCGTCCCTCGCACGAGCTGCTGCACGCCAGCATCGCGCTGCGTGCGGTGCCCGGCGAGTTCGACCTGACCTGGGTCGGGCGCCTGACCCAGGCCGCACGCAGCCAGCCGGCGCTGCAGCCGGTGCTGGCCGCCGACGAGGTGCGCGAGCGCCGCGTCGCGCTCGGCGCGGTGCTGCACGCCGCCGAGGAGAACGCCGGCGCGCTGGTGGACGAACAGGCGTCGCCGGCTATGCGGGCCGCGCTGGAGCTCGCGCTGTTCCTGATCGGCCGCCTGCGCGCGGGCTGGAACGAATCCGGCCTGTGGAGCGACGAGGCCGCCACCGGCGCCGATGCCGGCGAGGTCGAGGCGATGGAGGACGAGCTCTACTTCCGCCTGCGCGGCGTGCAGCGCGCCGTGCTGCTGCGCGCCGGCGAGCTGCCGCCCGACGAGGCCGCGGCGCTGACGCGGCTGTGCGACTCGCTGCCGATGGGGCGGACGGACTGAACGGGCCCTCCGGCTTCAGCCAAGGAAGCGGTGGCTGAAGCGGGGCTGCCGCCGCAACGCACGCCGGCCGCTCACGCGGGGGCCAGGTAGACGAACTTGAACCCCTCCATGAACTGCACGAGCTGCGGCCGGAAGTCGAGCGCGCGGTAGCGCCGGTCGCCGAACGCCAGGCGGTCGCGCTCCGGGTCGAACAGGCGCAGCACGCTCCGGTCGGCCTTCGTGAAGGAGTCCGCCGCGGCATTGCGCGGCAGGCGCTCGCCGACCGGGTTGAGCACCGGCACGCGCAGCCACGGTTGGCGCGCGATCGCGGCCAGGCGCCACAGCCCGAGGCGGGCGACGAGCGCCAGGTTGGCGCGCAGCGAGGGACGCTGCACACGCTCGAGGTGGCCCTCGACCACCGGGGTGCGAGTCGCCGCGTCGTGCACCGCGAAGTCGATCGTGCCGGGGCGGCGGTCGAATTCGATGCGGCTTTCCGACAGGCGCGCGTCGAGCGCGAGCAGTTCGCGGTTGTAGGCCACCACGCGCGGCGTGCTGTTCCACAGGCCGTGGCAGAGCATGTGGACGTCGTCGCGCACGACCATCTGCTCGATCACGGTCAGGCGGTGCGCCGGGAGCGGCGCCAGCGGCCCACGCGAGACGAACAGCGAGACCTGCAGTTCGTGGTGCGCACCCGGGCTCGCGTCCTCGAAGTCGAACACCCACACGCCTCGAGGTCGGCGCTGCCGGCGATGAAGAGGCCATGCCCGTCGTCGACGTGGTGCGGCGTCGGCGCCATGCCGGTGGACAGGCGCACCTCGCCCGCGAGCGGCCAGGCGCGGAAGAGTGCATGGTCGATCATGCGGCCTCCGCCGCGCTGAGCTTGGGCAGCAAGGCCACCTGCCGGCGCGCCTCGTCCATCGGCAAGCCCATCAGCGGCCAGAAGTCCCACTGGTGCGTCATGTCCACGTTGCACTGCGCGCCGCGGTGGATCGCCCACAGCACCAGGTCAGGGTCGAAGTTGCCGGTGAAGCCGCCGGTGGCCGGCGTCACCTGCACGCCCTGGTGGAACTGCAGCAGCACCATCTGCAGGAAGAAGAAGCCGTCCTCGCGCCGGTTGCCGGCCTGGAAGGCGCCTTGCTGGATCTCGCCGTGCGGCGTGGTCTCGTTGTCGGCCAGCACGTGCAGCACGTCGTGGTAGGCCACCGTGTCGGGAATGCCCGCCGGCTCGCCCGGAAAGCCGAAGCCCACGCGCGTCATGTGGCTCCAGTAGGTGCGGCCGAGCGTGCCCTCGGGCAGCAGGCCCAGGCGCTTGTAGTTCCAGAACTTGTCCTTGTTGACCGTGGTGCGCAGCGCCAGCGCGGCGACGAAGCGCAGCACGCCCATCGTGCCCTCGGCGGCGTAGGCCTCCTTGAGCATCACGCGCAGGCCGCGGCGCATCGAGAGGAACCGCGCCTTGCCGTGGCGGCCCCGCAGCACCGCGCCGATGACGTCGATCACGCTGTCGTGCGTGCCGAGCTGGCGCGCCAGCGCCTGCAGGAACGCATACGCGTCCGGGCGGATCGGCTGCGCGTGCAGCACCGCGACGGCGGCCAGCTGCAGCAGCCGCTTGCGCTGGTGTGCGTCGGCGATGTTCACCTCGCCGGGCGGCACCGGCAGCGGGTCGGCGGCAGCGCGCTCGAAGCCGCAGATGCGCGCATAGGTGTCGAGGAAGAGGCGCTCGCGCGCGTCGAGCGTGCCTTCGGGGCGTAGTGCGGTGCGCAGCGTGCGCAGCACGAGCGGGAGCTGGTGGGGCGGGAAGACGTCGATGTCCATGTCGGAAGGTTCTCGGTGTCGAGGCGGGGAAGGGTCAGGCCCTCAGCGCTTCCGCGGCGGGCCGGAAGCTCAGAAGGGCGACGGTGTGCAGCGTGAGGAGGCTGCCGTGCAGGACCGTCGTCACCACGCCGACGGCGAGCGTGCCGCTGGCCGCGAAGAGCGGCCAGAACACGAGGTTCGAGCCGCCGAGCAGGGCGTGGATGGCCGCGCCCACGGCGTGCCACTGTCGCGACGGCTGTGCGCACCACAGCAGCGCGGCGAAGATCAGCGCCAGGCCGTGGGCCTCGACGAAGCCGATCGCGGTGTCGGGCGCCATGCCGACCACCGGCGCGAACGGGCCGGTGCCGAAGAAGGCGGCGCGCAGGTCCGCGTGCAGGCCGCCGGCGGCGGCGACGGTGAGGAACAGCGCGTTGCCGCGCAGGAGCAGGGTGCGGGGGTTCATGGCGTTCAGTGGGCGAGGAACTGGTTGAGCGCCGCCAGGTCGCCCTCGTTCAGAGCGCCCGCCGCGGCGGCGAGCTGGATGCGTCCGATCAGGTAGTCGTTGCGCGCCTGCGCCAGGTCGCGCTGCGACGCGTACAGGCGCTGCTGCGCGTCGAGCACGTCCAGCTCGGTGCGCGTGCCGAGGTCGCGGCCGAGCATGGTGGCTTCGAGCGCCGTGGTGTCCGAGCGCACCGACTGCTCGAGCGAGCCGATGCGCGACACGCCGGTCCGCACCGCGAGGTACGCGTCCTGCGCCTGCAGGCGCGCGTCGCGCATCGCGGCGGCCACCTCCTGCTCGGCCTGGCTGCGCCGGGCCACCGACTCGCGCTCCTTGGACGTGATGGCGCCGCCGGCATACAGCGGCACGCTGAACTGCAGCCCGATCATCGTGCTGCGCTTGCCGTCGGGCGCGGTCAGCTCCGACAGGCCGCCGGACTGACCCTTGTAGGAGGTGCTCGCCACCAGGTCGAGCGTCGGCCGCGCGGCCAGCTTGTACTTCTCGATCTCGAAGCCGGCGATCGCGAGTTCGCCCTGCCTGAAGAGCACGCGCGTGTTCTGCGCCACCGCCTGCTGCTGCCACGCGGCGGCGCTGTCGGGCTGCGGCGGCTGCGGCACGAAGCCGGGGCGCAGCGCGGCCAGGCCCAGCGCCTGGTCGCCGGTCAGCTCCTCGAACTGCGCGCGCCGCAGCTCGAGCGTGCTGTCGGCCTGCAGTTCGCGCGTGACCACGCTGTCCAGGCGCGCCTGGGACTCCTGCACCTCGGTGATGCGGCCGCGGCCGACGTCGAAGCGTGCCTGCGCGCGGTCGCGCTGCAGCGTCACGGCGGCCTTCTCGGCCCGTGCCACACGCAGGTTCTCCTCGGCCAGCAGCACGTTGAAGTAGGCCTGCGCGACGCGCTGGATCAGCTGCTGCTGCGCGTCGCGGTGCTTCACTTCGGCCAGCGCGGTCTGCTGCTCGAGCTGCTGCTTGTCGGCACGCGACTTGGGGGCCCAGAGGGGCTGCTTGGCCTCGAGGGCCACCTCGTGCAGCGTGCCCGAGCCGTTCGGCTTGACCACGTCCTGCAGCTGCGGCGGCAGGCTGCTCGACGAGGAGTGGTCCTTCAGGTAGGTCGCACCCGCCGTCAGCTGCACCTGCGGCAGCAGCAGCGCGCGGCCCTGGATCGCCTTCTCGCGGCCGGCGAGCACCTCGGAGCGCGCCGCGGCGAGCGTCGGGTCGTGCGACTGCGCCTTCTCGTAGGCGCCCATCAGGTCGAGCGCGAGGGCCGGGGCGGCGGCGGCGGCGAAGGCAGCCGCCGCCAGTGCTCTGAGCACGGGCTGGTTCATCGTGGTTCCTCGGATCAGGCGGGGCGCCGGGCGCCGTACGCGGCGGCGTACAGCGCGGGCAGGAAGATCAGCGTGAGCAGGGTCGCGACGAACAGCCCGCCCATGATGGCCCAGGCCATCGGGCCCCAGAACACCGAGTGGGTGAGCGGGATCATCGCCAGGATGGCGGCCAGCGCGGTCAGCACGATCGGGCGCAGGCGCCGCACCGCCGACTCGACGATCGCGTCCCACAGCGGCTTGCCGGTCGCCACGTCGTGGTCGATCTGCACCACCAGGATCACCGAGTTGCGGATGATCATGCCGGCCAGCGCGATCACGCCCAGCATCGCGACGAAGCCGAACGGGATGCGGAAGGCCGCCAGGATCGCCGCGACGCCGATCAGCCCGAGCGGCGCGGTGGCCAGCACCAGCGCCATCTTCTTCATGTCCTGCAGCTGCACCATCAGCAGCAGCAGGATCGCGACGATGGCCAGCGGCATCACCGCCATGATCGAGGCCTGCGCCTTGGCGCTCGACTCCTGCGCGCCACCGAGCTCGATGCCGTAGCCCAGCGGCAGGGCGGCGGCCAGCGCGTCGATCCGGGGCTTCAGCGCACGCGTCACGTCGGGCGCCTCGGCGCCTTCGACGTCGGCGCGCACCGTCAGCGTGGGCACGCGGTTGCGCCGCCACAGCACGCTGTCCTCGCTGTCGAGCGACAGGCGGGCCACCTGCGAGACCGGCACGAACTGGCCGTTGCGCAGGTAGATCTTGGCGTCCTTCAGGTTGTTGAGGTCGCTGCGCTCGGGCTCGACCAGGCGTGCCACCACGTCGATGCCGTCGTCGCCTTCGCGGTACTGCGTCACCGTGCGACCGGACAGCGAGGTCTGCAGCGCGTCCTGGATCTCGCGCGAGGTGATGCCCAGCGCGCGCGCCTTGTCCTGGTCGACGTCGACCTTCAGCCGCTTCAGGCGTTCGCCCCAGTCCTGGTTGACGCGGCGCACGTTCGGGTGGGTGCGCAGGATCTCCGCCACCTGGTCGGCCGCGGCCTGCACCTGGGCGTTGTCGTTGCCGAACACGCGAAACTGCACCGGATAGCCCACCGGCGGGCCGTTCTCGAGGCGGTTGACGCGGCCGCGCACGAGCGGGAACTCGTTCGCAAACAGCGTGGTGATCTTCGCCAGCACACGCTCGCGCGCCTCGCCGCCCTTCGTCATCGCCATCATCTCGCCCAGGTTCAGGTTGGGCGTCTGCACGTCCAGCGGCAGGTAGAAGCGCGGGCTGCCGCTGCCGACGTAGCTGGTGACGGCCACGACGTCGGGGTCGCCCTTCAGCTTCGCCTCGAGCGCCATCACCTCGCGGTGGCTGGCCTCGAAGGTGGCTGCCTGCGGCATCCACAGGTCGACCATCAGCTCCGGCCGGTCGGAGGCGGGGAAGAACTGCTGCGGCACGGCCGCCTTGAACAGCGCCACCGACGCCACGAAGGCCGCCACGGTGATGCCGATCACCGTCCTGCGGTGCGCCAGGCACCGGTGCATGAAGCCGCGGAAGCGCGCGTAGAAGCCGCGCGCGTACACGGCGTCCTCGTCATGGTGGGCGTGCGCGTCCTCCTTCAGCAGCTTGAAGCCGATGTAGGGCGTGAAGACCACGGCCACGATCCAGCTCAGGATCAGCGAGATGCCGACCACCTGGAACAGCGAGAACACGTACTCGCCCGAGCCCGACTTGGCGAAGCCCACGGGCAGGAAACCCGCTGCGGTGATCAGCGTGCCGGTCAGCATCGGGAAGGCCGTCGCCGTGTACGCGTAGGTGGCGGCGCGGAACTTGTCCCAGCCCTGCTCGAGCTTGAGCGCCATCATCTCGACGGCGATGATCGCGTCGTCCACCAGCAGGCCGAGCGCGATGATCAGCGCCCCCAGCGAGATGCGCTGCAGCTCGATGCCGAGGAAGTACATCGTCAGGAAGGTCAGCGCCAGCACCAGCGGGATGCACAGCGCGACCACCAGGCCGGTGCGCAGCCCGAGCGACAGGAAGCTGACGGCCAGCACGATGACCACCGCCTCGGCCAGGCTCTTCTTGAACTCGTTGACCGAGGCCTTGACGACCTTGGGCTGGTCCGACACCGCGTGGATCTGCACGCCCACCGGCAGGCTGGCCTGCACGCGCGCCACCGTGGCGGTGAGCTGCTCGCCCAGGCGGATCACGTCGCCGCCCTTGCGCATGCTGACCGCCAGGCCGATGGCGGGCTCGCCGTTGAAGCGCATCTTCATCGTCGCCGGCTCGACCACGCCGCGCTTCACCTCGGCGATGTCGCCGAGCCGGAAGCTGCGCTCGCCGGCGCGGATGCCGATGTTGCGGATGGACTCGACCGAATCGAACTCGCCGCTGACGGCCAGGCGCACCTGCTCGGTCGAGGTCAGCACGGTGCCGGCGGCGCCGACGTGGTTGGTCGCAGCCAGCGTGCTGGTGATGATCTGCGGGTCCAGCCCCAGCGACGCCAGCTTGGCGTTGCTCGCCTCGATGTAGATCTTCTCGTCCTGCGCGCCGGTGAACTCGACCTTGTTGACGTCGGCCACGCGCAGGAACTCGTTGCGCGCGGCGTCGGCGAAGTCGCGCAGCTGGGCGTACGAGAAGCCGTCGCCGGTGAGCGCGTACAGGTTGCCGAAGGTGTCGCCGAACTCGTCGTTGAAGAACGGGCCCTTGACGCCCTGCGGCAGCGTGTGCTGGATGTCGCCGAGCTTCTTGCGCACCTGGTACCAGACCTGCGGCACGGCCTCGGGCGCGGTGTCCTCGCGCAGGGAGATCGTGATCTGCGTGACGCCGGGCTTGGCGTAGCTGGTCATGTAGTCGATCTCGGCCACTTCCTGCAGCTTCTTCTCGAGCTTGTCGGTCACCTGCTCGGCCATCTGCTGGGCCGAACTGCCCGGCCAGTGCGCCTGCACCAACATCGCCTTGACGGTGAACTCGGGATCCTCCTTCTGGCCCAGCTGCGTATAGGCCAGCACGCCGGCCACCGACAGCAGGATCAGCAGGAACACCACCATCTGGCGATGTTTCAGGGCCCATTCGGAGAGGTTGAGCTTGAGCATCTCGGCCTCGCTTCACTTCACCCGGGCGACCGTCTGCGCCGTCGGCACGACCTTGACCTTCTGCCCGGCGTACAGCATGTGCACGCCGGCGGTGACCACCGTCTCGCCGCCTTGCAGGCCCGAGGTGACGATCACGCTGTCGCCCTGGACGCCGCCGAGCTGCACCGGCCGCGCGGCGACCTGCGCGGTCGCGCCGTCGACGATCCACACCTGCGCCTGCTGGTCCTTGTGCAGCACGGCGGTCAGCGGCAGGCGGATCGCATGCCGGCCTTCGACGTCGGGCGCGAACACGCTGGCCGTCATGCCCAGCCGCAGCGCCGCGTCGGCGTCCTTGATGCTGATGCGCGCCGAGTAGGTGCGTGTCACGCTGTCGGTGTCGGGCGCGAGCTCGCGCAGCGCGCCCTGGTAGGCCTTGCCCGGCTGCGCCCAGACCGAGACGCGCAGCGACCGGGCCTCGCGCAGTTCGTCGACGCGCGACTCGGGGATGCTGACCAGCACCTCGCGCTCGCCGGCGGCGGCGAGCGTCACGACCACCTGCCCGGCCGAGACCACCTGGCCCGACTCGGCGCCGATCGCGCTGACCACGCCGTCGCGGTCGGCCACCAACTCGGTGTAGCCACGCTGGTTGACCTTGATCGCCTGCTGCGCCAGCGCCGCCTTCAGGTGAGATTCCGACTGCGCGAGCGCCAGGCGCGCCTGGTCCACCTCGGCCTGCGAGGCGAACTGGCGCTTCTGCAGGGCCTCGGTGCGCTCGAGGTCGGTGCGGTCCTGCGCGACGCGGGCGCGCGCGCCTTCGACGTCGGCCACCGCGGCCACCACCTGCAGCGCCTGCTGCTCGGGGTCGAGCCGCGCCAGCGGCTGGCCGCGCTTGACCGGGCTGCCCACCTCGACCAGGCGCGCGACGATGCGGCCCGAGGTCTGGAAGCCGAGCTTGCTCTCGTAGCGCGCCTGCACCACGCCGGAGTAGCTGGCGCCGACCGAGCCGTCGCTCGCGCCGACGACCTGGCTCTGCACCGGGCGGATGTCTTCGTGCGCGGGTTCCTTCTTGGAGCCGCACGCGGCGGCCAGTGCCGACAGCGCGAGCAGCGCGCCGAACGATCGGATGGAGTTCATGGTGTTTGCAGGGCCTCCGGATGGGGTGCTGCGCACTGTGGGCTGGCGGGGTTGCGGCACCGTTTCAGCGCCGCGCGGCAGATGACAACTGAAGTCAAGGCCGCTACTTGACGACGTAGCCGCGCGCTTCCATGCACGCGGCAAAGCCGCGGTCGTAGGTGCCGCGCTTCTGCGCAACGGCGGCCTGCTGCTGCAGCGCCTGCTGCTGTTGCGCGCTGAGCTGCCGGTTCTGCTGCATCTGCTGGCGCAGACCCGCGCCGAGCAGCCCCACGGCCGCCCCCTTGCTGGCGTCCCTGTCGGCCAGTTCGGCCACCGCGGCGCCGCCGGCCGCCCCGGCGACCATGCCGCCGGTGGAGGGGCCGGCCTGGGCCTGCTGCGGCGCCGGCTGTGCCTGCAAGGCGGCCGGATCGAAGCCCGACTGCTGCTTGGCCCACTCGTGGCATTCGAACTTGTCGCGCTCGGCCTGCTGCACACCCTGGCCCCTGGCGGGATAGAGCATCTGCCCGGTCGGTCCACGGCCGCTGGATTGCGCGTGCAGCGCGCCGGCGACCAGCGCGAGCGCGGGAAACAGGAGGTAGTGGTGCCGCTTCATCGCGGCGTCCCGCAGGTGACGGTGTTGCCGCCGCTGTCGGTGCACGAACCGCTGCGCGAGAAGCCCGAGCCCCTGGTCCAGGTGGCGCTGCCGTCGTAGCTGACGCCGGTGTTGGCGTTCGTCGCCGTCGTGTTGCGCGTGGCGGAAGCCGTGCTGCCGTCGGCGCTGCCGTTGCCGCTGACGCGGGCATTGCGGTCGAGCACCGGATCGGCGTGCGCCGCCAGGCAGGCCAACGCCGCACAGGCGGCAAGGAGGGAGATCTTGGTGTTCATGGCTGTGAATTCGGTTCGTTGGCGCGCCTCGGGGTGAGGCGCTCGACATGCTGGCGCGGGGCAGATGCCTCAGCCTGCGATGCATCCCTCGGTTTCGGCCTGGCGGCGCAACGCGGCGAGTTGCCGGTCGGCTTCATCGACCGCGGCCCGGCTGCTCGCCTTGCGTGCGACGACGATGAACGGCAGCACGGTCTTCCAGGCCTCGTCGCCCTTCTCGACCGCCTGTCGGCGCGCCTCCTGGACATGTTCCCGTTCGGCGGCGATGCGCCGGCAGGGGTCTGCGGCGGCCTGCACGGCGACGGGCCGGTCGGTCGTCGTGCCGGCGCCGGATTCCGGGTCGGCATGAATGGCGGGCCGGGTGGTGCAGCCCGCAGCGAACGCGAGCAGCAAGATCGTGGCGATGCCGACGTTGCGGCGGGTGGGGGTGGATTGCATCGGATGAAGTCCTGGGTCTGCCGGAGGGAGGGCTCGTGCCGCCTCGAACCGCGTGTGGAGGATGTGTACGAGGTCGAGTCGGCGGCGCGCCGCGAGGGCATTGGGCGCGGCGGTGATTGCGGCACGGTTGCGCCGCCGCGGCGCTCGATGACAGCTGAAAGCGCCGCTCAGGACGCCTGCAGGACGAGCCGCGCGCACGCGTCGAAGCGGTTGACGACGATCGACAGGTGCCCCTCGTCCGCACACCAGTGCAACCGACCGCGGGGCAGCGCCTGCGCGATGAAGCGGCCCATGGCCGGTGTCACGTGGCGGTCATGGCCGCCCTGGAACACATGCACGGGGGCGTCGATGCCGTGCAGCTCGCGCTCGCTGAACAGGGCGATGCGCCGGGCCTCGTACATCGCACCGCCGATGCCCTGCCGGTAGGCCGCGGCGAGGCTGGCACCGAAGATCGAGCGCACCGCGGCATCGCGGGACAGCAGCTCGCGGTCGGGAGCGGTGAGCATCGACGACAGGGCGTCGACGGCGCGCTCGACGTTCGCGCGGAACATCAGTCGGTCGAGCGCCAGCAGCGGGCTCACGAACCAGGGATGCAGGCGCGCGAGCGCGAACATCACGCGCAACAGCGGCAGCTGGCCGGCGCGCGCCTCGGGCCGGTGCATCGGGCCGGCCCCGGCGAGCAGGCCGACGGCCGACACCCGCTCCGGCAGGCGTCGCGCGCAGGCGAGTGCGTGCGCGCCGCCGCAGGACACGCCGACCAGGCCGAAGCGGCGGTGGCCGAGATGGTCTGCCAGGTCCGCCACGTCGCCGACGACGCTGTCGAGCGTGCCTTGCCGCGCCGGCGTGGAGTCGCCGAAGCCGGCGCGGTCGAAACCCACCAGCGCGATGCCGAGCGCCGCTGCCTGCGCCTGCACCAGCGCGGCCTGCAGCCGGGTGCCCGGGAAGCCGTGGAAGAAATAGATCGGCCGGCCCTGCGATACGCCGTAGATCCGGTAGGCGAGCTGGCGGCCGTCGCGCAGCCGCAGCGACCGGGCATGGTCGTTCGGCGCAGGGTCCACCTTCATGGCGCCGCCAGGGCCGGGAAGGGACGTTCGGTGCGTCATGCGAATGGCTCCATGAGCTTGCTGGACGAGGCTTGCGCCCCGCGGAGCCATTGCACCGGCGCTGGGTTGCCGCGCGCTTGCGGCGGGGCAGCGCTTGTTTGCAGCTGCAATGGAACCGGCCATGCCGTGCCGCCGGGACGCGGCCGGCGCCGGGAGCGTCCCGGCCGAGGTCAGGCCGTGGTTTCGAGCCGGCTCGCCACGTCCTCGCGCCAATGGGCGCGGCACCAGTCCTGCACCGCGGCGCGCTGAGCTGCGTCGTAGTGCAGGCCCAGCTTGCTGCGCCGCCACAGCACGTCGTCGGCGCAGCGGGCCCATTCGGTGCGGTGCAGGAACTGCAGCTCGCCCTCGTGCAGCCCGGGCGCGATCTCGGCGCCCAGCGGCGCGCGCAGCAACTCGTCGACGCGCGCGCCGTAGGCGCGGCAGAGCCGGCGCACCAGCGCCGGTGCCAGCGCCGGGTGGGCCAGCGAGACCGCCTGCACGAAGCGGCTGAAGTCGGTGTCGGGGCGCTGGGCACGCCCGATCACGGCGCTCAGGTCGCCGCCGGGCAGGAAGGCGCCCTCGGTCCAGGCGCCGCGTGGCGGCCGCAGCGGCGCGGCGAGCAGGTCGGCCGCCTCCTCCGCGAGCTTGCGGAAGGTGGTGATCTTGCCGCCCCAAACGTTGAGCAAGGGCGCCATCGCGGTGTCGAGCTCGAGCGAGTAGTCGCGTGTCACCGCGGACGGGTCGCCGGACTCGTCGTCGAGCAGCGGGCGCACCCCGGAGTAGCTCCAGGCCACGTCGGACGGCGCCACGGCGCGCTCGAAGTAGCGGCTCGCCTGCGCGCACAGGTAGGCGATCTCGTCGGCGTCGATGCGCGCCGCGCCGATCGCGCCGCGGTGCTCGACGTCGGTGGTGCCGATCAGCGTGAAGTCGCTCTCGTAGGGGATGGCGAAGATGATGCGCTTGTCGGGGTTCTGGAAGATGTAGGCATGGTCGTGCTCGAACATGCGCGGCACGACGATGTGGCTGCCCTTGACCAGGCGCAGCGTCTTCGGCTGCGCTGCATGCGCATGCTCGGCCAGGAACTGCGCCGCCCACGGGCCGGCGGCGTTGACCAGCGCACGCGCCGTCAGCGCCTGCTCGCCGCCGTCGGTGCCGCGCAGCGTGCAGCGCCACTGCGCCGGGCCGCGCTGGGCGTCGACGCAGGCGGTGCGGGTCAGCACCGTGGCGCCGCGCGCGCGCGCGTCGAGCGCGTTGAGCAGCACCAGGCGCGCGTCGTCGACCCAGCCGTCGGAATAGACGAAGCCCTTGGTGAACACCTTCTTCAGCGGCGCACCGGCCGGGTGTCGGTGCAGGTTCACCGTGGCCGAGCCGGGCAGCACCTCGCGGCGCGCCAGGTGGTCGTACAGGAACAGCCCGGCGCGGATCATCCACACCGGCCGCATGCCGGGATCGTGCGGCATCACGAAGCGCAGCGGCCACATGATGTGCGGCGCGCTCTTGAGCAGCACCTCGCGTTCGGCCAGCGCCTTGCGCACCAGCGAGAATTCGTAGTACTCGAGGTAGCGCAGCCCGCCGTGGATCAGCTTGGTCGACGACGAGGAGGTGTGCGAAGCGAGGTCGTCCTTCTCGACGAGCACCACGCGCAGGCCGCGGCCGGCCAGGTCGCGTGCGATGCCGGCGCCGTTGATGCCGCCGCCGACGACCAGCACGTCGCAGTCGAGCGCCCCGGCGGTCTCAGGCATAGCGGAACAGCACGAACGCCAGCGCCAGCGCCAGCGCGCTCGCGCCCCACAGCGGCGCGCCGAAGAAGGCCAGCCACAGCAGGTGGATGTAGCCGGCCGACAGCAGCGAGATGAACAGCCGGTCGCCGCGTGTGGTGGTCAGGCCGAGCATGCCGCGGCGCGGGCCGCCGCCCGGCACGCGCCACTCCCACAGGCCCATCAGCACCAGCAGCAGCACGATGACGCCCCAGAACAGCCCGGTCTGCCAGGTCCAGGCCATCCACCCGAGGCCGGCTTCGACGTTCGGTTGCATACGCGACCCCGCTCAGACGCGCCCGAGGGCGAAGCCCTTGGCGATGTAGTTGCGCACGAACCAGATCACCACCGCGCCGGGCACGATGGTCAGCGCGCCGGCGGCCGCCAGCAGGCCGAGCTCGTAGCCCGAGGTGCTGGCCGTGCGGGTCATGGTCGCGGCGATCGGCTTGGCCTCCACCGAGGTCAGCGTCTTGGCCAGCAGCAGCTCGACCCAGCTGAACATGAAGCAGAAGAAACACGCCACGCCGATGCCCGCGGCGATGGTGGGCATGAAGATCTTCACGAAGAAGCGCCAGAACGGATAACCGTCGACGAAGGCCGTCTCGTCGAGCTCGCGCGGCACGCCGGACATGAAGCCCTCCAGGATCCACACCGCCAGCGGGATGTTGAACAGGCAGTGCGCCAGCGCCACCGCGAGGTGGGTGTCGAACAGGCCGATCGAGGAGTACAGCTGGAAGAACGGCAGTGCGAACACCGCCGGCGGCGCCATGCGGTTGGTCAGCAGCCAGAAGAACAGGTGCTTGTCGCCCAGGAAGCGGTAGCGCGAGAACGCATAGGCCGCCGGCAGCGCCACCGTCACCGAGATCACCGTGTTGATCAGCACGTAGGTGATCGAGTTGACGTAGCCCATGTACCAGGTGCGGTCGGTCAGGATCTTGGTGTAGTTCTCCAGCGTGAACTGCTGCGGCCAGAGCGTGAAGCCGCCGAGGATCTCGTTGGTGTTCTTGAACGACATGTTCAGCAGCCAGTAGATCGGCAGCATCAGGAACACGATGTAGATCGTCGGGACGAGCCAGCTGAGGCGTCTCATCGTTCTTCGTCCTTGGTCATGACCGTGTAGAACAGCCAGGACAGCAGCAGGATGATCAGGAAGTAGATCAGCGACATGGCCGCGGCCGGGCCGAGGTCGAACTGGCCGAGCGCGATCTTCACCAGGTCGATCGACAGCAGCGTGGTCGCGTTGCCCGGGCCGCCGCCGGTCAGCACCACCGCCTCGGTGTAGATCATGAAGCTGTCCATGAAGCGCAGCAGCACCGCGATCAGCAGCACGTGCTTGAGCTTGGGCAGCTGGATATGGCGGAAGATCGCCCAGCGCGAGGCGCCGTCGATGCGCGCGGCCTGGTAGTAGGCGTCGGGAATGGCCGAGAGCCCGGCGTAGGCCAGCAGCACCACCAGCGAGGTCCAGTGCCAGACGTCCATCGCCACCAGCGTGATCCAGGCCGAGGTCGGCTGGCGGGTGTAGTTGAAGTCGAAGCCGAGCGCGTTCAGGCCGCGGCCCATCAGGCCGATGTCGGGCAGCGCGAAGATGTTCCACATCGCGCCGACCACGTTGTAGGGAATCAGCAGCGGCATCGCCATCAGCACCAGGCACACCGACACGCCCCAGCCCTTGTGCGGCATCGCCAGTGCGATGGCCACGCCCAGCGGCACCTGGATCGCCAGCACGATCGCGGTGAAGGCGATCTGGCGCGTGAGCGCCTCGCGGAAGCGCGGCGACTGCATCACCTGCTCGAACCAGCGCACGCCCTCGAAGAAGAACTCGTTGTTGCCGAAGGTCTCCTGCACCGAGTAGTTGACCACCGCCATCAGCGGGATCACGGCGTTGAAGGCCACCAGCAGCACCACCGGCAGCACC
The DNA here is from genome assembly GCF_004011805.1 of Piscinibacter defluvii. Lineage (GTDB taxonomy): Bacteria > Pseudomonadota > Gammaproteobacteria > Burkholderiales > Burkholderiaceae_C > Piscinibacter > Piscinibacter defluvii. The sequence goes on along the minus strand of NZ_RCHJ01000004.1, from coordinate 221,357 downwards.
AGCCACCAGGCCTTGTGGTTGACGGTCCGCGTGCTCATTGCACCGCCCAGCCGTCGGCGTAGACGCGCGTGCGATTCGCGTCGAACGCGAGGTGCGCCTCGCCCTCGGGCACCGGCGCGCCCTCCGCGACGATCACCTTGATCAGCTGCTCGCCGGCGCGCGCGTCGACGATGCGGAAGCGCCCGACGTCGGCCGAACGCTCCACGCGCACCGGGATGCCGGCGTCGGCGAAGCGCACGAACTCCGGCCGCACGCCGATCTCGAGCGTCTTGCCGCGTGCGCCGGCCGTGTCGTGCGAGGCGGTCTCCACCGCCTGGCCGGCAAAGCGCGGCAGCCCGGCGGCGTCGAGCTCGCAGGGCAGCAGGTTCATGCCCGGCGAGCCGATGAAGTGGCCGACGAAGGTATGTGCCGGGCGCTCGAACAGCTCGACCGGCGTGCCGGACTGCACCACCTGGCCGTCGAACATCACCACCACCTGGTCGGCGAAGGTCAGCGCCTCGGTCTGGTCGTGCGTGACGTAGATCATCGTGCGCCCGACACGCTGGTGCAGCTCCTTGAGCTTGCTGCGCAGGCGCCACTTCAGGTGCGGGTCGATCACCGTCAGCGGCTCGTCGAACAGGATCGCCGCGACGTCCGAGCGCACCAGCCCGCGGCCGAGCGAGATCTTCTGCTTGCCGTCGGCGGTCAGCCCGGCGGCCCGGTCGTGCAGCGTCGCGGACAGGTCCAGCATCGCGGCGATCTCGGTGACACGCTGCTTCACCTCGGCCTCCGGCACGCCGCGGTTGCGCAGCGGGAAGGCCAGGTTGTCGAACACGCTCATCGTGTCGTAGACCACCGGGAACTGGAACACCTGGGCGATGTTGCGCTGGCCGGGCTCGAGGCGGGTCACGTCGCGCTCGCCGAACAGGATGCGGCCCTGGGTCGGCTGCAGCAGCCCGGAGATCAGGTTCAGCAGCGTGGTTTTGCCGCAGCCGGAGGGGCCGAGCAGCGCATAGGCGCCGCCGTCGGACCATTCCAGGTCCAGGCCGCGCAGCGCCCAGTCGGCGTCCACGGCCGGGCGGGGGTCGGCCCGGTAGCTGTGGCGCAGGTGGTCGAGGTGGATGCGTGCCATCTTGTCAGCGCCGCCCGGCCGCCCGAAGGCGCTGACGCGCCCCCGCGGGGGGCAGCGAACGAAGTGAGCGTGGGGGCTGTTTCACGGTGTTCAGGCGGCGATGCGCCGGCCGGCTTCGTCGAAGTACAGGCAGTGGTCGATGTCGAGCGCGAAGCGCGCTTGCTCGCCCACCGGGTGGAGTTGCACGCCGTGCGCCTGCGAGACCCAGGTCGTGCCGGCAAGCTGGAAGTGGGTGACGCTCTCCGAGCCGCTGATCTCGCAGATCAGCACCTTGCCCTGCACCGTGACGCCGGCCGCCGCGCCGGGGCGCACATGGTGCGGCCGCAAGGCCACGCTCAGCGCCGCGCCGGCGTGGCCGCGCAAGGCCGCGGGCGCGGGCCAGCGCACCTGCTCGTCGAGCACCACCTGGCCGTCGCGCAGGTGCGCGGCGGCGACGTTGATCGGCGGATCGGAGAACACCTTGGCGCTGGTCAGGTCCGCCGGCACGCGGTAGACCTCGGTGCAGCGGCCGAACTGGGTGACGCGGCCCTGGTGCAGCGTGGCCACGTGGCCGCCCAGCAGCAGCGCCTCGGCCGGCTCGGTGGTGGCGTAGACCACGGTGCAGCCGCGGTCGGCGAACAGGCGCGGCAGTTCGTCGCGCAGCGACTCGCGCAGCTTGTAGTCGAGGTTGGCGAGCGGTTCGTCGAGCAGCACCAGCGTGGCATCCTTGACCAGCGCGCGGGCCAGCGCGGTGCGCTGCTGCTGGCCGCCGGACAGCTCGGCCGGCTTGCGGTCCAGCAGCGGCGCGAGGCGCAGCAGCTCGGCGATGCGGCCGACCCGCTCCTTCACCTGCGCGGCCGGGGTGTGCGTCACGCGCAGCGGCGAGGCGATGTTCTCGAACACGCTCAGGTTCGGGTAGTTGATGAACTGCTGGTAGACCATCGACACGCCGCGCTGCTGCACCGGCACGCCGGTGACGTCGCGCCCGTCGACGCGCAGCCGGCCTTCGCTGGGCTTCACCAGGCCGGCCATCAGGCGCAGCAGCGTGGTCTTGCCGGCCAGCGTCTCGCCCAGCAGCGTGTTGAATCCGCCCGCCTCGAGGGCGAGCGTGGTGGGGTGGATGTGGGTCTGCCCGCCGACGCGCAGGCAGACGTCCTGGAGTTCGAGGGTCACGGTCCGTCGGGCGTCGGTCGGAAGGAGGGGCCGCGGCGGCGTTGTGCCGCCGCGGCAGGGCAGGCCAGGGCGGCTCAGGCCCTCACTTGGCGGCGGTCCAGCGCTTGACGATCTCCTCGTACGGCATCGTCACGCCCTTGGGCTTCTCGTTGGCCAGCTTGGCCTTGGGGCCGTCGGGCTTGCCGAGCCATTCCTTGGGGTCCACCGGCTTGTTCAGCCGCGGGCCGCAGCCGCCGTAGACCTTGGCCTTCTCGTCGGCCTCCTGCATGCGCGCCATCACCTGGTCCATCTCGCCGGCCAGGCGGTCCATCGCCTGCTGCGGCGTGAACGCGCCGGAGTTCACGTCGCCGATCTGCTGCCACCACAGCTGCGCGAGCTTCGGATAGTCGGGCACGTTGACGCCGGTGGGCGACCACATCACGCGGTCGGGCGAGCGGTAGAACTCCACCAGGCCGCCGAGCTTGGGTGCGCGCTCGGTGAACGAGGCATGGCGCACCGTGCTGTCGCGGATGAAGGTCAGCCCGACATGGCTCTTCTTCGTGTCGACGGTCTTGCTGACGACGAACTGCGCGTACAGCCAGGCGGCCTTGCGGCGGTTCACCGGGGTGCTCTTGAACAGCGTCCACGAGCCGGCGTCCTGGTAGCCGAGCTTCATGCCGTCCTGCCAGTAGCTGCCCTTGGGCGAGGGGGCCATGCGCCACAGCGGCATGCCCTTGTCGTCCACCGTGTTGTTGCCGTCCTTCTTGGGCGCCACCATCGAGGCGGTGAAGGCGGTGTACCAGAACACCTGCTGCGCCACGTTGCCCTGCGCCAGCGCCGGCAGCGACTGGTAGAAGTCGTAGTCGGCCGCACCCGGCGGGGCGTACTTGCGCAGCCACTCGTCCCACTTGGCGATCGCGTAGACCGAGGCCGGGCCGTTGGTCTCGCCGCCACGGCTGACGCTCGCGCCGGCCGGGTTGCACGAACCCTTCTCCATGCGGATGCCCCACTCGTCGATCGGGCGGCCGTTCGGCAGGCCCTGGCTGGAGGCGCCGGCCATCGACAGCCAGGCGTCGGTCATGCGCCAGCCCAGGTCGGGCGCGCGCTTGCCGTAGTCCATGTGGCCGTAGATGCGCTTGCCGTCGATCTCCTTCACGTCCTCGGAGAAGAACTTGGCGATGTCCTCGTAGGCGCTCCAGTTCACCGGCACGCCCAGGTCGTAGCCGTACTTCTCCTTGAACTTGGCCTTCAGGTCGGCGCGGTCGAACCAGTCCTTGCGGAACCAGTACAGGTTGGCGAACTGCTGGTCGGGCAGCTGCCAGAGCTTGCCGTCCGGGCCGGTGGTGAAGCTGGCGCCGATGAAGTCCTTCACGTCCAGCATCGGGTTGGTGACGTCCTTGCCCTCGCCGGCCATCCAGTCGGAGAGGTTCACCGCCGACTGCAGGCGCGAGTGCGTGCCGATCAGGTCGGAGTCGTTGATGTAGGCGTCGTACAGGTTGCGGTTGGTCTGCATCTGGGTCTGCACCGCCTGCACGACCTCGCCCTCGCCGAGCAACTGGTGGTTGACCTTGATGCCGGTGATCTCCTCGAAGGCCTTGGCCAGCGTCTTCGATTCGTACTCATGCGTCGGGATGGTCTCCGACAGGACGTTGATCTCGAGGCCCTTGAACGGCTTGGCCGCGTTGATGAACCACTCCATCTCCTTCTGCTGGTCGGCCTTGCTCAGCGCGGAGGGCTGGAACTCGTTGTCGATCCAGCGCTTGGCGGCGGCCGGGTCGGCCTGGGTGGATCCGGTGAACAGCGCCAGCGCCGCGCAGGCGATCGCCGTCGGCAGCGGCCTCGACATGGTCATGGTGGTCTCCTCGTTCGAAGGGTTCTCCGGCCCTGGGGTTCGGACCGTGGCGCGGATGATGGTTCGCGCCAAAACGAATGTCATTCGAGCAAACCCGAACGAAAGCGAACATAAAAGGAAAACCCTATTGGCGTCTGCGGAAGCCCATGACAGCCTCGCGCCATGCCTGCTCTCGTTCCCAATCCGCGCCAGGCCGAGCTGCTGGAGGCGGTGCGCACCCAGGGCTCGATGACGGTGGAGTCGCTCGCCGAGCAGTTCGGCGTCACGCTGCAGACGGTGCGGCGCGACGTCAAGCTGCTCGCCGACGAGGGCCTGCTGGCGCGCTTCCACGGCGGCGTGCGCGTGCCGGCCTCCACCACCGAGAACATCGCCTACCGGCAGCGCCAGCAGCTCAACGCCAGCGCCAAGCAGCGCATCGCGCGTGCGGTGGCCAAGGCGGTGCCCGAGGGCTGCTCGCTGATCCTGAACATCGGCACCACCACCGAGGCGGTGGCGCGCGAGCTGCTGCGCCACAAGGGCCTGCGCGTGATCACCAACAACCTGAACGTGGCGGCGATACTCTCCGACAACCCCGACTGCGAGGTGATCGTCGCCGGCGGCGTGGTGCGCTCGCGCGACCGCGGCATCGTCGGCGAGGCGACGGTGGACTTCATCACCCAGTTCAAGGTCGACATCGGCCTGATCGGCATCTCGGCCATCGAGTCCGACGGCACGCTGCGCGACTTCGACTACCGCGAGGTGAAGGTGGCCAAGGCCATCATCGAGCATTCGCGCGAGGTCTGGCTGGCCGCCGACCACAGCAAGTTCAACCGGCCGGCGATGGTGCAGCTGGCGCGGCTGGACCAGATCGACGCGCTGTTCACCGACGTGCAACCGCCGCCGCCGTTTCCCGCGCTGCTGGCCGAGGCCGGCGTGCAATTGCATGTGACCGAACCATGAAGAGCCATCTGCTGGCCCTGGACCAGGGCACCTCCAGCTCGCGCAGCATCGTGTTCCACCGCGACGGCCACATCGTCGCGATGGCGCAGCGCGAGTTCCGCCAGATCTTCCCGCAGCCGGGCTGGGTGGAGCACGATCCGCTGGAGATCTGGCAGACCCAGCTGGCCACCGCGCAGGAGGCGATCGCCAAGGCCGGCCTGAGCGCAGGCGACATCGCCTCGATCGGCATCACCAACCAGCGCGAGACGACGGTGGTGTGGAACCGCGCGACCGGCGCGCCGCTGCACAACGCGATCGTCTGGCAGGACCGCCGCACCGCCGACGCCTGCGCTGCGCTGCGCGAGGCGGGCCACGGCGATCTGTTCCGGCGCAAGACGGGCCTGGTGCTCGACCCGTACTTCTCCGGCACCAAGCTCGCGTGGATCCTCGACCATGTCGACGGCGCCCGCGCCGCGGCCGCGCGCGGCGAACTCGCCTTCGGCACCGTGGACAGCTGGCTGATGTGGCAGCTCACGGGGGGGGCGGTGCACGCCACCGACGTCAGCAACGCCGCGCGCACGCTGATGCTGGACGTGCACACGAACCGCTGGGACGACGCGCTGCTCGCCGCGCTGCGCGTGCCGCGCGAGGTGCTGCCGCGGGTGTGCCCCTCGAGCCACGTGTACGGCACGACGAAGGCGGCGCTGCTCGGCGCCGCACTGCCGATCGGCGGCGTCGCGGGCGACCAGCAGAGCGCGCTGTTCGGCCAGGCCTGCTTCAAGGCCGGCCTGGCGAAGAACACCTACGGCACCGGCTGCTTCATGCTGATGCACACCGGCACCGCGTTCCAGACCAGCGCCAACGGGCTGATCACGACGAGCGCCGCGCAGCCGTCGACGACGCCCGAGTTCGCGCTCGAGGGCAGCGTGTTCATCGGCGGCGCGGTGGTGCAGTGGCTGCGCGACGGCCTGCACGCGATCAAGGCCAGCGGCGAGGTGCAGCAGCTCGCTCAGAGCGTGCCCGATGCCGGCGGCGTGATGTTCGTGCCGGCCTTCACCGGGCTCGGCGCGCCCTACTGGCAGCCCGAGGCACGCGGCGCGATCGTGGGGCTCTCGCGCGGCAGCACGGTGGCGCACATCGCGCGTGCGGCACTCGAGAGCATCGCCTTCCAGAGTGCCGCGCTGCTGGCCGCGATGAGCCGCGACGCGGTCGCTGCCGGCGCCGCCCCGGTGGCCGAGCTGCGCGTGGACGGCGGCGCCTGCGTGAACGACCTGCTGATGCAGTTCCAGGCCGACCTGCTCGGCATCCCGGTGGTGCGGCCTAAGGTGATCGAGACCACCGCGCTCGGCGCGGCCTACCTCGCCGGGCTGTCGGCCGGCGTGTACCGCAGCCTCGACGAACTGGCCGCGCAGTGGCAGGTCGAGCGGCGCTTCCTGCCGACCCTGCCGCGCGAGCAGGCCGCCGAGCGCATGGCCGCGTGGGAACGCGCGGTGCGGCAGGCGACGGCGGCGTGAGCGGCTGACCCGTCCGCCGTCAGGCTTCCCCGGGCCGCAGCCCGGCCAGGTGCGCGCCGATCGCACGGGTGTCGGGGTGGTCCGGCCCGAGCGCCGCGAGTGCCACTCGATGGGCACGCTGCAGCAACGGCACCGCCTCGGCGGCGCGGCCCGTGTCCAGCAGAAGAAGCGCGAGGTTGTTCAGGCTCGTGGCGACCTCAGGGTGGTCCGGCCCGTGGCTGGACTCGGCAATCTGCAAGGCGCGCCGGGCCAGCGGCTCGGCTTCGCCCGCACGGGCCGTCAGGCGCAGCAGCTCGCCCAGGTTGCCGAGGTCCCGGCCGACGCTCGGATGCCCGGTCCCGAAACACGCCTCGTCGATGGCCAGCGCCCGGCGCATCAGGGGCTCCGCCTCGGCGGGACGATCGGCCGCCAGCAGCAGCGCGCCCAGGTTGCTGAGGTCGATGGCCACCGTCGGGTGCTGGGCGCCGAAGCTCGCTTCGTCGATGGCCAGCGCCCGCCGCATCAAGGGTTCGGCCTCGTTCGGGCGCTGCGAGACCTGCAGCAGCTGCGCGAGGTTGCTCAGGCGCGTGGCGACCACCGGGTGGTCCGGTCCGGCCTGCGCCTCGCCGATGGCCAATGCCCGGCGCATCAGCGGTTCGGCGTCGGCCAGGCGGCTCCGCCGCTTCAGCAGCTGGGCCAGGTTGGTGAGCCGGATCGCCACGTCCGCATGCTGCGCCCCGAGCGCCGCCTCGCTGACGGACAGCGCGCGGCGCAGCAGCGGCTCGGCCTCGGCCAGCCGGTTCGCCGCCAGCAGCAGCCCGGCGAGGTTGCTGAGCAGGGTGGCGACCTTCGGATGGCCGGCACCGAGGCGGGCCTCGCCGATGGCCAGGGCACGCCGCAGCAGCGGTTCGGCCTCGGCCGGCCGGTTGGTGTCCTTCAGCAGCTCGGCCAGATTGTTGAGCCGCGTCGCGACTTCCGGGTCGTCCGCGCCGCGGTAGTCCTCGTCGAGGGTCAGGGCCCGGCGCAGCAGCGGTTCGGCGCGCTCATGCAGCGCCTTGGCGTGCACCAGCCTACCCGCCTGGTCGATCAGCGGTGCGGCCGCCGGGCCGAGGCCCTCCCGGTCCGCCGCGCCGGCCACCGCCTCGGCATGGGGCAGGAGCGGGTCGAGCACCGGCCAGCTGCGCACGTCCCACGGATCGCCCTGGAAGGCGGCATCGATCCAGAGCAGCGATTCGGCCAGCAGCTCGATACGCAAGGGCTCGGCCAGCCCGGAGCGCGTCACCTCCTGGACCAGGCGATGCACGCCGAAGCGCGGCTGCAGGTCGTCCCGGCGCACGAGCGACAGCGCGGCCAGCTCGGCGAGCGCGGCCAGGCCCGCGTCGGCCACGGGATCCGGCTCGATCCCGCGCACCGCCAGCAGCGACTCCGGCACCGCAGCCGGCGCGAGCCAGCTCAAGCGCTGCAGCAGCCGCAGGGCGGGTGCCGAGAGCCGGGCCACCGAGGTCTGCCAGGTGGCGGCCACGCTGCGCGGATAACCCATCACGCGGCCGTCGAACCAGCCGAGCAGCCTGTCGCGGCTGTGGTTCCATTGCTGCAGGTAGTCGTGCAGCGTCAGGCGCAGCAGGCCGACATGCGCCCCGGCCTGCTCCAGCGCGAGCGGCAGTCCGCCGAGTTCGCCGGCGAGCTGCAGGGCGATGTCGTCGTCGTCGTCGCGCGGGCGCCGCCGCCCCGCGGTGCGCTCGAGCAGGAAGGCGGCGGCGTCGGCCGGATCCAGTTCGTCGACGCGCAGCAGCGCTGCGGAACCCCCCCAGCGCTCAGGCCCGAGCCGGCTGGTGACCAGCACCTGGCCGCCGCTCAGCGGCGCGAGGCGCGACTCCACCGCGGCGGCGGCCTCCTCGCTGTCGACGTTGTCGGCGATCAGCAGCCAGCCCGGGTGGGTAGCCAGCCAGCGCAGCACGGCGCCGATGCGCTCGTCCTGCTCGCGCGACTGGTGCTCGGGCAGGTCCAGCACGCCGGGCGAGGCCAGCGCGGCCAGCGAGCGATCGAGCGCATCGGCATCGGCGGCGGCGGCGAACAGCAGCGCCGAGTGCTCGCGCGCCTGCGCCCAGGCGAACTCCAGCGCCAGACGTGACTTGCCGACCCCGCCCAGGCCGCTGAGCACGCACACCGCGGCCGCCCTGCCGGCCGGCGGCGGCGGGCCGAGCGTGGCCGCGAGCGCGCGCATCAGGGCATCCCGACCGCTGAAGTACAGGTTCGGGCGCAGCGGCAGGTTGCCCCGCGTCGCGCCGCCATGGCGCACCAGGTCGCCCAGCGGCGACCGCAGCACCTCGATGGCCAGGCGGGCGGCGTCGGCGAAGCGGATCTCGACATGACGCTCGATCGCGGCCAGCCGCGCCAGGTGATCCCGCTGCAGGCGGCGCTGCGTGTCGTCGGGCGCGTAGCGCGGGTCGCGTGGAGCATCGGCCGCCGGCGCACACACGATCACGCGCCGCCCGTGGTACAGGGCCAGCCAGGCCTCCCACTGGGTGTAGGGCAAGCCGGGCCCGTGGTCGGCGAGAAAGGGAGCGAGCGCCGGGAAACGATCGCCCAGGTCCGGGTACCGCTTCCGGATCGCAGCCACCGAGGGCGGCTGGGCGAAGGCGCCGGTCATGTCACCGACGAGATGGACCACCCCGTCGCAGATGCTCAGGTAGTCGTCGAGCTTTTCCAGCGTGGTGGCGCCCCCGGCAGCGAAGTCTTCCTGCACCGCCACCGACACGTCGGCGCGGGACAGGTCGCGCCGCAAGGGCTCGCGGAGGTTGCCGAACTCGGCACTGACCCCGGACAGGAACAGTTGGGCGACCGTCATGGCGGCATGGAGCGCTCCCGATGCGGCGATGGTGCCATGCGAGTTCCTCGAGCGGGGCGTCCGGATCGCCACGGCGCTTTTCGCACGGGCCGTGCGGCGGCGGCGAACCCGACACCGGGCCCAGCACACCGGCCGGCGCGCGCCCTGCGAGGGCCGCCCGGTCGAGGGCTGCACCCGCGCGGGCCGACCCGAGGGGCTGTCAGTTCGCCGCCTGCGCCATCTGCCGCTCGAGCGCGCGCAGGCCGGCGGCGCGGATCAGCTCGGCCTGCGCCGGCGTCGGCACGCGCAGTCCTTCCTCGTCGGCGCCGATCAGGCCCAGGCGCAGCGCCTCGCGGGCCTCGGCGACCACCTGGGCGCGCGACAGCATCGACACGGGCTGCGGCGCCGGCGAGGCCTCGCCCCAGCGCAGGGCCTCCAGCGTGCCGTCGCGGCGCGCGGCCTCGAGTTCGGCGATCACCTCGGCGCGGCTGCGCGAGGAGAGCTGGTCGGCGTTCGGGAAGTCCTGCGTGCCTTCCATCGCGAAGGTCGCGGCGGCGGCGCCGGACAGCGCGATGGCGACGGTGAGGGCGAGAAGAGAGCGTGCGGTCATGGTCGTGTCCTGCTGGGGTGGAGGGCATGTCGGGATCGACATGCGTTCACTCTAGGAACCGGGCCTCACGCCCCCCGCACGCGCCGATGACATTTCGGTCACGCCGGGCACGCGCGGGCACTACGATGCGCGCATGCTCACCCTGCACTATTCCCCCACCGACGCCAGCATGACCCCGCACATGGTGCTGGAGGAACTCGGCGTGCCCTTCGAACTGGCGCTGGTCGACCGCTCGCGCGACGCGCAGCATTCGCCGGCCTACCTGAAGCTCAACCCGAACGGCCGCATCCCGGTGCTGGTGGACGGCGACCTGGTGCTGTACGAAACCGCTGCCGTCGCGCTGCACCTGGCCGACACCCACCCCGCGGCCGGCCTGGCCCCGCCGCTGGGCACGCCCGAGCGCGGCGAGTTCTACAAGTGGCTGTGCTGGCTCACCAACACGCTGCAGGCCGAGCTGATGCTGTACTTCTATCCCGAGCGCTGGACCCGCACGCCGTCCGCCGCCGCCGAGCTGAAGGGCTGCGCCGAGGCGCGGGTGGCCGGCATGGTCGACCAGCTCGAGGCGCAGCTGGCGCGCTCCGGCGGGCCCTGGTTCCTCGGCGCGCGCTACACCGTGCTCGACCCCTACGTGCTGATGCTGTGCCGCTGGACGCGCGGCATGGCGCGCCCCGCGCGCAGCCTGCCCGGCCTGCTGCCCTACCTGCAGCGTGTGCATGCGCGCCCGGCGGTGCAGCGTGTCTATGCACGCGAGGGCATGGAGCAGCCGTTCTGACGGCTGCCCGGCCGCGATGGGCCCCGGCCGCATTCCCGCCGCGCTGCGTGCGCTGCTGGCGCGCGAGCAGGTCGAGCTGCTGAGCGCCGAGCCGGCCCCGGCCGCGGGTTGCTGGCAGGTGCGCGGGCGGCGCTGGGTCGCCGTCACGCTGGGCGGCCGGGCCGCACCGCTGCACGTGGCGCTGCCGGTGGCCGGCGAGGTGCGGCGCGGTGCGCACGGCCGCTACGAGGCCGCGCTGCCGGCGCCCACGGCCGAGGAGATCGACGAGGCGCGTGCCTTCGCCGCCAGCCTGGCGGCGCATGGCCAGATCGCCGCGCCGGGCGCACGCGGTACGGCCAGCCACGAGATCGTGGTCGACGCGCAGGGCCGCGAGAAGCTGATGCGGCGCGGCTTCAACGCGCGCTGAACAGCCCGGGCCCGGCGTGGCAGGCGCACAGGAAGCGCTTGCGCACCAGGCGCCGCTGGCCGCGCAGCTCGCGCACCTCGTGGGTGGTGTGGTCGTGGCGCGGGGCGAGGGCCGCGCCACGCGCGCCGGGCGGGGCGAGCGCGATGCGCCGGCGCGCCAGCAGCCCGGCGACGAAGGCCTGCACCTCGGCCGCGGTGTCCTCGTCCGACCCCGGCGGCGCGCCGCGCGCCCCGGCCGGGCCGGCCGCGCGCACGGTCGGTGCGAGGACCACCACACCCTCGAGCTGCGGGTGCAGCCCGCTGAGCGGCACCGGCTGCAGCGGGCCCGGCGCGGCCGCGGGCAGGGCGGCGCCGCGCGCCCGGCCGCCGCCCGCGGCCACCGGGCCGAGCACCAGCCCGTGGCCGGCGAACGCGGCGGCGAGGGTCTCGAGGTGGCGGCCGCGGTGCAGCGCCAGGTCGGCCTGCGCCATCGCGCGGCCGACCGAGAGGAAGAAGCGCGGGGTGACGACCGCCGCGCGCGCCCCGGCGATCAGCAGCTTGCCGGCGCGCCGCGCCGCCGTGCGCAACGCGGCCGGGCCGGGCGTGGCGGCGCGGGCGTACAGCCCGGCGATCAGGTCCCAGAAGCAGCCGGTGAACAGCATCGCGAAGCTGTGCACCTCGTTGATCAGCGCGCCCGGCGGGCCGTCGGCCGGCAGGCTGCTGGGGATCTGGAAGCGGAAGCGGTTGTGCGCATGGCGCGGCTCGGCCGCGTTGTGGCCCGGGATCGCGCGGCCGATGCCCCAGGCCAGCTCCTCGGCGAAGCTCTCGACGAAGTTGCGCTTGCGCAGCGTCGGTGCCTGGGCCAGCAGCGCTACGCGCGTGGCGCGGTCCTCCAGCGCGGTGAGGATGCCCAGGCAGTCGCCGAAGGCCTCGTGGAAGGCGCCGACCTCGAGGAAGGTGATGTCCCACAGGTCGGCGCGCACGGAATCGAGCAGCCCGTGGCCGACTTCGTGCGCCACCACGTCGGTGCTGGCGCCGGCGTAGACCACCCGGCCCGGCGCCACCTCCTGGTGGAAGAACGAGACCGTCGCGCGATCGTAGAACGCGTTCAGGTCCTCGCCCTCGTCGGGCCGCAGCGGCAGCCGCGTGCGGCGGCCCTGCCAGCGGGTGTGCGGCCCGGCGCAGGCCTCCCAGGCGCGCAGCGCGGCCAGCGCGGCGTCGCGCACCTGCCAGAACAGGAACTGCGGCGTGCCGGGCGCGGCCACGCCCTCGGGCGGCGGCCGCTGGTAGCTGAAGCCGGCGTGGCCCTCGGCCGGCTCGGGCCGCTTCGCCTGGCGGCGCAGCGGCGGTGCGGCGCGGCCGGCGCGCGGGTCGTTGGGGATGAAGTGGATCGCCATCGCAGCCTCCCGTCTCACGGCTTCTCTCGGCTTCAGCGCGTCAGCCGGGCGCGCCAGTGCGCCGCCAGCGGCGTGTTGCCGCGGGCCACGCGGCGCTCGTTGAGCAGCGCGCGGCCGAGCCGGCGTTCGCCGCCCGGGGCGGTGCACGCGGCCAGCAGCGTCCAGTCGATCAGCTCGCGCTGCGCGTGGCTGCCCCCCAGCGGCGCCGCGCGCTCGCGCAGCGGCAGCAGCAGGCGAATCGCCTCGGCCAGCTCGCCCTCGTGGAAGGCCAGCAGGCCGCGCATCAGCGGCACGCCGACCTCGCGCGCGGCCTGCAGCGGCGCCTCCGGGCCGCGCTCGGCGCGGCGCTGCGCCGCCGCCAGCAGTGCCTGGGCGCGCACCCGGTCGCGCAGGCCCAGCAGCACGACGAAGGCGTGCAGGTCGTTGAAGGCGCTGTGGCCGACGTCGCGCACGCCCAGGTCCCAGCCCAGCGCGATGTCGGACCAGCGCGCACCGACCTCCGCGCCGACCAGCTGCAGGCGCCACAGCAGGGAGGCCCCGTCCAGGCGCTGCAGCGTCAGCACCGGGTTGGCGCCGCCGACCTCGGCGTCGTAGAGCGCCAGCGCGCCGGGCAGGTCCATCGCCTCGAGGTGGAACAGCGCCAGGTGCCAGGCGTGGTGCACCGCGAAGCCGTTGCCCTCGGCCCAGACCGGGCGCATCTGCGCCAGCCACTGCCGGCCCTCCTCATGCCGGCCCTGCATCTCGAGCACATGCGCCACCGCATGCGTGGCGGCCGGCACCTTGGCCGTGCCGGCGCAGACCTCGCGTCCCACCGCCTCGGCCTGCGCGTAGTGCCCGCATTCCTCCAGGCCGAAGGCGAGCAGGCCCAGCACGTAGGGCCGCAGCGCGTCGTCGTGCGGCCACTCGGGCAGCACGCGCGCGACGCGGCCGCGCAGGTTGCGCGCGTCGCCGCGGTGCAGGTCGAAGAAATGCGCCCATTGCAGCGCGGCCAGGTCACGCGGGTGGTCCAGCAGCACCTGCTCCCAGGCCGCGCAGGCGCCGAGCCAGTCGCCCGCCGCGCAGCGGCTCAGCGCGGCATGGTGGGCCCGTTCGCGCGGCGCGCCGCCGGCCGCGCGCAGCTCGGCCTGCTCGAGCGCGGCGCGGGCGTCGGGCAGCAGCGCGGGCTCGGTCAGCGAGAGCAGGAAGCCGGCGCGCATCAGGTGCGGCCAGCACCAGGCCGGGTCTTCGGCGGCGGCGGCGTCGAGGTCGGCCAGCGGCACGTCGTAGAACGACACCAGGCGCCACAGCGCGATCTCGGCGTGCGACAGCGCGGTTGGCGATGTGGTCCCGACAGGATTGCCGCGCGTGTCGTTCATGCCTCAGGTTCCTGGCGGCTCCGGCCAGGGCCGCGGCGCCGGCCGCAGGCGCTCCCAGGCGCGGCCGAGCTGCAGCACGCCGAGGTCGTCGTGCCGATGGCCGACGATCTGCAGGCCGATCGGCAGGCCGTCGTCGGTGAAGCCGGCATTGACCGAGAGCGCCGGCTGCTCGCTCATGTTGAACGGCAGCGTGAAGGCGATGTGCTCGAAGGGCTGCGCCGGGTCGCCGGTCGGGCCGGGCAGCTCGGCCGCGAAGGCGACCACCGGCGCGGTGGGCGTGAGCACGAAGTCGAACGGCGCGCAGGCCGCGCAGGCGGCCTCGCGCATCGCCGCCATCTGGCTGAAGCCGCGGAACACCTGCTCGCCGCTGAGCGCCGCGCCGCCGCGCGCCCATTCGAGGATGTAGGGCAGCACCCGCGCGCGGCGCGCCTCGGGCAGGGCCTGGATGTCGAGCCAGGAACGGCAGCGCCAGAAGGCGTCCATGCCGTCGATCATCGCGCGGGTCATGAACGGCGCCACCGGCTCGACGAGGGCGCCGGCCACCTCGAAGACACGCGCCGCGGCCTCGATGGCCGCGCGCACCGGCGGCGCCACCGGCAGGCCCCAGCCAGCGTCGAGCTGCAGGCCCAGGCGCAGGCCCTTCACGTCGCGCTCGAGCGCGAGCCAGTCGATCGCCTGGAACGGCAGGCGGGTGGTGTCGCGGTCGTCGGGCCGGCTCAGCACGGTCATCATCAGCGCCGCGTCGGCGACGCTGCGCGTCATCGGCCCGGCCACGCGGCCGGCATAGGGCGGGTGGATCGGCACGCGGCCGGCACTCGGCTTGAGCGCAGCAATGCCGCACCAGGCCCCCGGCAGGCGCACCGAGCCGCCGATGTCGGTGCCGACGTGCAGCGGCGCGTAGCCCGCCGCGGCGGCGGCGCCGGCGCCGGCGCTGCTGCCGCCCGGGTTCTTGGCCAGGTTCCAGGGGTTGCGCGTCAACGGGTGGAAGCTCGACAGGCCGGAGGACAGCATGCCGTAGTCCGGCATGGTGGTCTTGGCGACGATCACCGCACCGGCCTCGCGCAGCCGCGCGGCCGGCGGTGCGTCGGCCGCGGCGGGCACCAGCTCGGTGGCCGCGGTGCCCAGCGGCACCGGCACGCCGCGCGTGGCGATGTTCTCCTTGATCGTGACCGGCACGCCGTCCAGCGGCGAGAGCGGCGCACCGCGCCGCCAGCGACCCTGCGCGGCCTCGGCCTGCGCCAGCGCGGCCTCCGGGTCGTAGGCGTAGAGCGCCTGCAGGTGCGGCTCCCAGCGGCCGATGTGGCGCAGCAGCTCGCGCAGCACCTCCACCGGGCCGAGCGTGTCGCGGCGGTAGCCGTCGGCGAGCTCCAGGGCGCTCAGGTCATGCACGCGGGTCATGGCCGGGGCACTGTAGCGCAAGCCGCCGCGCCGGCCCCGGCCCTGGGAGCACTCAGAACGGGTAGTGGCGCTCGCCCGTCTGCACCGTGATCCAGCGCAGCTCGGTGAACTCGGCGATGCCGGCCTTGCCGCCGAAGCGGCCCATGCCGCTGCCCTTGACGCCGCCGAAGGGCATCTGTGCCTCGTCGTGCACGGTCGGGCCGTTGACGTGGCAGATGCCGCTGTCGATGCGCTGCGCCACGGTGATCGCCCGCGCCGTGTCGCGGCCGAACACCGCGGCCGACAGGCCGTACTCGTTGTCGTTCGCGCAGGCGATGGCCTCGTCGACGCCGCTCACGCGCACCACGCACTTCACCGGGCCGAAGGTCTCCTCGTGGTAGATGCGCATATTCGGCGTCACGTGGTCGAGGATGGTCGCGGGCATCAGCGTGTTCTCGGCCTTGCCGCCGCACACCAGCTTGGCGCCCTTGGCCAGCGCGTCGTCGATCAGCGCGTTGCAGTGCTCGACCGTGCCCATGCCGATCACCGAGCCCAGCACCACCGGCTCGGGCTTGCGCGGGTCGCCCAGCGGCAGCCCGCGGGCCTTCTTCGCGAACATCGAGACGAAGTCGTCGGCGATCTTGCGGTCGACGACGATGCGCTCGGTGCTCATGCAGATCTGGCCGCTGTTGGCGAAGGCGCCGAAGGCCGCGCCGTTGACGGCGGCGTCGAGGTCGGCGTCGTCGAGCACCACCATCGGCGCCTTGCCGCCGAGCTCCAGCACCACCGGCTTGAGGTACTTGGCGCAGGTCATCGCGATCAGCCGGCCCACCCGCGTGCTGCCGGTGAAGTTGACGCGCCGCACCGCCGGGTGCGCCACCATCGCCTCCACCACCGTGGCCGCATCGGCCGGGGCGTTGGTGATGTAGTTGACGACGCCGGGCGGGAAGCCCGCGTCCTGGAACGCCTCGACGATCAGCTGGTGCGTGCGCGGGCAGTTCTCGCTGCCCTTGAGGATCACCGTGTTGCCGCAGGCCAGCGGCGTGGCGATGGCACGCACGCCGAGGATGACCGGGGCGTTCCAGGGCGCGATGCCGAGCACCACGCCGGCCGGCTGGCGCACGCCCATCGCCAGCGAGCCGGGCACGTCGGAGGGAATCACCTCGCCGCCGATCTGCGTGGTCAGCGACGCGGCCTCGCGGATCATGCCGGCGGCCAGCATCACGTTGAAGCCGGCCCACATGCCGGTGGCGCCGGTCTCGGCCGGCACGGCCTCGACGAACTTCGGCGTCTTGGCCTCCAGCGCGTCGGCCGCCTTCAGCAGCAGCGCACGGCGCGTGCCGGGGCCGGTCTCGCGCCAGGTCTTGAAGGCCTCGGCGGCGGCCTCCACCGCGGCCACGGCGTCGGCCGCGCTGGCCGCCGGCGCGCGCGTGGCCACGCTGCCGTCCAGCGGGTTGCGGCGCTCGAAGGTGGCGCCCTTCTCGGCGCCCACGGCCAGGCCGTTGATGAGCATGGACAGGTCGGACATGGTGTTCTCCTGGGAGGGGGTGGAAGCGGTGCGGGGGGTGTTCCTGCCGAGGTAGGCCTCGCGCACCACGGTGCTGCGGGCCAGCAGGCCGGCCGGCCCGCTGGCGACGATGCGGCCGCGCTCGAGCACGATGCCGCGGTCGGCCACGGCGAGCGCCTTGCGCACGTTCTGCTCGACCATCAGCACCGTGGTGCCCTGGTCGGCGATGCGGCGCACGATGGCCAGCAGCTCGTCGACCATCTTCGGCGACAGGCCGAGCGAAGGCTCGTCGAGCATCAACAGGCGCGGCGCGCTCATCATGGCGCGCGCCACGGCCACCATCTGCTGTTCGCCGCCACTCATCGTGCCGGCCAGCTGGCCGATGCGCTCGGCCAGCTTGGGAAAGTCGCGCAGCACGGCCTGCAGCCGCGCCCCGCGCCCGGCCTGGGGCACGAGCCAGCCGCCGAGCTCGAGGTTCTCGCGCACCGT
Source organism: Piscinibacter defluvii (assembly GCF_004011805.1). Taxonomy (GTDB): domain Bacteria; phylum Pseudomonadota; class Gammaproteobacteria; order Burkholderiales; family Burkholderiaceae_C; genus Piscinibacter; species Piscinibacter defluvii. The sequence continues at coordinate 204,134 of NZ_RCHJ01000004.1, read as the reverse complement.
CATCTGCGGGAACAGCTGACGGCCCTCGGGCACCAGCGCCATGCCGCGGCGCACCAGCTCGCTGGTCTTGGTGTCGCGCGGCAGCAGCTCGCCGTCGAGCGTCATCCGCCCGCCGCGCGGGATCAGGCCGTTGATCGCCTTCAGCAGCGTGGTCTTGCCGGCACCGTTGGGGCCGAGGATCACGGTGAGCCCCGGCCGGGCCTCGAGCGTGAGCTCGCGCAGCACGAGGAAGGGGCCGTAGCCGGCGCTCAGCGCCTCGACCCGCAGGTGCGCCAGCCGGGTGTCGAGCGCGTGTTCGATGTCGTTCTTCATGCCGTCCCGACCATCTCGTCGCCGAGGTAGGCCTCGATCACCTCGGCATGGCGCACCACCTCGGCCGGGGTGCCGTCGGCGATCTTGCGGCCCTGGTGCAGCACGATCACGCGCTCCACGCAGCGCAGCAGCGTGGTGACGGCATGTTCGATCCAGATCACCGTGAGGTCGAGCTCGTCGCGCAGACGGCGGATCAGCTGGGCCATCGCGTCGACCTCGGACTCGGTCAGCCCGGCGGCCACCTCGTCGAGCAGCAGCAGGCGCGGGCGCGTGGCCAGCGCCATGCCGATCTCGAGCAGGCGCTGCTGCGAGGGCGTGATCGTCGCGGCCGGCAGCTCGGCCTGTGCCGCCAGGCCGATCAGGTGCAGGATGCTCTGCGCGTCCTTCAGCAGCCAGCTGGCCTGGCGCCCGCGGCCGGCGAACTCCAGCCCGAACTCGATGTTCTCGAGCACCGAGAGCTCGGCGAACACGCGCGGCGTCTGGAAGGTGCGGGCGATGCCCTGCGCGGCGTAGCGGTGCGGCCCGGCGCCGGTCAGGCGCTGTCCATGGGCGTACAGGTCGCCGCTGCTGGGCCGCTGCACGCCCGACAGCGTGTTGAAGAAGGTGGTCTTGCCGGCGCCGTTGGGGCCGATGATGCCCACCAGCTCGCCGGCGGCGAAGGCGGCGCTCACGCCGTCGACCGCGGTCAGCCCGCCGAAGCGCACCGTGACGCCGCGCGCCTCGAGCATCGCGTGGCCGTTCATGCGGCGGACTCCTTCTGCGGCGCGCGCAGCGCCTTCCACCAGGCGCGGGTGTCGTCGCGCCACTGCACCAGGGTGCCCCAGCGCAGGCTGGCCAGGCCGCCGGGCAGGTAGAGCACGCACAGGATCAGCAGCAGCCCGAGGCCGATCATGTAGGCCTGCGGCACCTGCAGCCGCAGCGTCTCGGCCAGCAGGCTGAACACCACCGCGGCCAGCAGCGGCCCCCACAGCGTGGCGGCGCCGCCGATCAGCGCGATCAGCACGGTCTGGAAGCCGATGAACGGATTGAACACGGTGGCCGGGTCGATGTAGGTCCAGCGCGTGGCCATGGCCGCGCCCACCGCCCCGGCGAAGGCGGCGGTGAGCGCGAAGCCGCCCATCTTCACGAGCTTGGTCGGCACGCCCAGCGTCTGGGCGCGCTGCTCGTCGCTGCCGATGCCGGCCATCGCCAGGCCGAAGCGGCTGCGGCGCACCAGGATGCTGGTGAGCACCGCCAGCGCCGCCAGCGCGAGCACGCTGAGGTAGACCGTGTCGCGCTCGGGCGCGACCGTCAGGACCCGGCCGACGGTGCCGGTGACCGTCTTCTCGAAGGTGGTCACCGCGTGGCGGATCAGCTCGGTCATGCCGAAGGTCAGCACCGCGAAGTAGGTGCCGCGCAGGTGCAGCACGGCCGCCCCGATCACCAGCGCCACCGCGGCGGCGAGCAGCGCGCCGAGCGCGATGACCAGCAGCCAGGGCAGCTGCTCGAGCGTGAGCGCGCTGGTGTAGGCGCCGATGCCGAAGAACGCCGCGGTGGCGAGGCTGAGGTAGCGCGTGCTGCCGCAGAACAGGCTCCAGCTGGAGGACAGCGCCACGTACATCAGGCAGGTCAGCAGCATCGAGACGGCGAACTCGCTGCCGTAGTGCGGCAGCGCCAGTGCCCAGCCCACGAGGGCGACGAGCACGAGCAGGTCGCGGCCGAGGAGCCTGGTGTTCAGCAGCATGCCGGGTTCTCTCACACCTTCTCAGGTCTTCTTGTTGAACAGCCCGTTGGGCCGCCACAGCAGCACGGCGATGAAGATCGCGTAGCTCAGCAGGCTCTTCAGCGAGGGGCTGGTCCAGTGCATGCCGAGCGCCTCGACCACCCCGAGCGCCAGGCCGCCGACCAGCGCGCCGGGCATCGAGCCGAAGCCGCCGAGCGTGATCACGATCAGCGCCGTCACGGTGTAGGGTTCGCCCATCGCCGGCGTGATGGTGTAGGTGGTGGACAGCAGCACCCCGGCCACGCCGGACAGGCCGAGGCCGACGCCGAACATCAGCGGGTGCAGCCGCTGCGTGTCGATGCCCACCAGCTGCGCCCCGGTGGGCGACTGCATCAGCGCGCGCACGCCCTTGCCCAGCAGCGTCTGCTTGAGCAGCACGATCAGCGCCGCGCTGAACGCCAGCGAGAGCGCAAACAGCAGCAGCTTGTTGCCGGCGAACTGCGCGCCGGCCAGGTGCACGGGCTCGGTCAGGTAGTCGTAGCCGCGCAGGTCGGCGCCCCAGATCATCTGCGCCGCGTTCTGCGCGATGAACATCAGGCCGAAGGACACCATCAGGCCGCGGGCCTCGAACACGTCCAGGTTCGGCGAGGTGCGCGCCAGCTTGCGGAAGGTGAGCCGGTGCACGCCGATGCCGATGGCCATCATCAGCGCAAAGGCCAGCGGCAGCATCAGCAGCGGCGACAGCCCGGTGGCCACGTGCACCGTGTAGGTGAGGAAGGCGCCCACCATCAGGAACTCGCCGTGCGCGATGTTCAGGATGCGCATCAGCCCGTACTGCAGGTTCAGCCCCAGCGCCACGAGCGCGTACACGCCTCCGGTGATCAGACCGGAGGCGATCAGCTCGATCCAGGCGCCGGGCGTCATGCGGCGTTCAGACCCAGGCCGGCTTGCTGGCCACGAGCGGCGCGGTGGCGCGGTTCTTCGGCCACACCACCTCGAACTCGCCCTTCTGCCACTGGCTCACCGTGCCCGGCACCCCGACGTTCTCGCTGCCGGCGAAGCGGATGTCGCCGACGATGGTCTTGTGCGTGTTGCCGGCCACGTAGTCGCGGATCGCCTTGCGGTCCAGGCCCACTTTGGCCACGGCCGCGCTCAGGATCTCCAGGCCGGCCCAGGCATGGCCGCTGGCCCAGCGGTCGGGCTCCTTGGCGGCGCCGAACTTCTGCACGTGGGCGTCGAAGTAGGCCTTGGCGCCCGGGCTGGTCTTCGGGTTCCAGCTGCCCATGCCGAGCACGCCTTCGGCGCCCTCCTTCATCACGTTGCGGTAGAGCTGGAACGCGGTGCCCACGCTGGCGTAGAAGAACTTCGGGTTGAAGCCGATCTCCTTGGCCTGGCGGCTGGCCAGGATGGTGTCGGGCGGGTAGGTCAGGCCGACGAAGGCGTCCGGGTTCTTGTCCTTCATGCTGCGCAGCACCGGCCCCAGGTCCTTCACGCCCAGCGGGTAGCTCTTGTCCTCGACGATGGAGATGCCGCTGCCGGCCAGCGCCACCTTGAGCGCGGCGTAGTTCTCCAGGCCGAACAGGTCGTCGACGTAGATCACGGCCACCGTCTTCGCGCCGCTCGCCTTCAGCATGTCCACCAGCGCGTCCATCATCGGCTTGGGCTGCTGCAGCAGCAGGAAGAAGTAGGGCAGCTTCATCTCCACCAGCCGGCGGCTCAGCGCGGTGGGCGCGAGGAAGGGGTAGCCGTAGCGGTTGGCCAGCGGCGCCACGGCGAAGTTGGCGTTGCTGCCCCAGGGCGGCAGGATCAGGTCGACCTTGTCGCTGCCCATCAGCTTCTCGTAGGTGCGCACGCAGGTCTCGACGTTGCTCTGGTCGTCGCTGCTGATCAGCTCGATCGGGCGCCGGGTGCCCTTCACGTCCAGCCCGCCGGCGGCGTTCTGCATCTCGGCCCAGAGCAGGAAGTTGGGCTCCTGGCTGGTCTGCGCGCCCACGCTCCAGGGGCCGGTGCGGGCGATCGCGTAACCCACGCGCACGGGCGCGGCGGACTGGGCCAGGGCCGGGAAGGCGGTCGAGGCCGCCATGGCTTGCACGGCGGTGCGGCGGGTCAGTGTCATGGGCTTGTCTCCGTGGTGGCTGCGCCGGGATTGTTCGAGACCGGTCCGCCGGCGGCTTTGCCGCGTGTGCACGGCGCTTGCCCATCCGTGCACGCCGGCTCGGGACTTTCCCGATCCGATGTCCCTGCGCCGCGCGCGGGCGCCCGGGCGGGGCTAATCTGGCGCCGTGAGCACCCCCGCCACCGCCCGGTCCGAGACCATGGACACCGACCACGTGCCGGCCGGCGAGCGCGCCGGCTTCTTCGGCGACTGGCTGGCGCGACTGTTCCAGGGGCTCAGGAACGACACCTACGGCGATGCCGACTTCGACGGCCGGGCGCGCACGCTGCGTGCCGGCGAGGTGGTGCTCACCCGCCTGGAGGCCACGCGCCACCGCGTGATGCGCTCGCCGTCGATCGCGCGCCGGACCGAGCTGCCCTACCTGAAGATCGTCGCGCCCTGGAAGGGCTGCGCCGGCGTGGAGCAGAAGGGGCGCGAGACCTGGGTCACGCCGGGCCAGTGGAGCATCTACGACACCACCGACAGCTACGCCGTGGCCAACCCCGAGCGGGTGGAGCACCTGATCGTCATGCTGCCCAAGTCGATGGTCGCCGAGCGCGGCCTGCCGCTGGACGCCCTGATGGCGCGCCGCCTGGGCGGCAGCGGCGGGGTCGGCACGCTGGCGCTGCAGACCATGCGCAACGCCTTCGCCGAACTGCCCAGCATGAACGAGGGTGCGGCGCGCGGCACCGGCGAGGCGATCCTGCAGCTGGTGCAGCTGAGCCTGCTCGACCTCGCCGGCCAGGCCACCGCGCAGACCCAGCGCGAGGCGCTGCGCGAGCGCATCAAGCAGCATGTGGCGCAGCACCTGGCCGACCCCGCCCTGACGGTGGACCAGATCGCGCGCGCGCTCAACTGCAGCCGCCGCCAGCTCTACAACGCCTTCGCGGAGGAGCCCGACGGCGTGGCCGGCTACATCCTCGCGCGCCGGCTCGAGGCCTGCCGCCGGGTGCTGGCCGACCGTGCCCAGCAGCACCGCAGCCTGACCGACGTCGCGCTCGGTCTCGGCTTCCAGAACATGGCGCACTTCAGCCGCGTGTTCCGCACCCACCTCGGCCTCACGCCGAGCGACTTCCGCCGCCAGGCGGCCGGCTGAGCGGCATCAAGGTGGCGTCGCACCGCCGCCCTACGATGCCTGCTTCTGGCGCAGGGAGGTCGGCAGCGTGCAGCGTTCGTTCAGGGTCACACGGCGCCGGTTCGCAACCGCATCGCTGGCGGCGGGCGCACCGGCGCTGCTGCCCGGCTGTGCGCCGCCGGCCGGCGTGATGCCCTACGAGGAGGCCGTGCGGGCGCTGTGGCGCCACGGCGCGGTCGATCGCGGCGACGCGGCCGCCGTCAGGCGCGAGCTGGTGCGCTGCGCGACGCTCGCGCCATCGAGCCACAACACGCAGTGCTGGCGCTTCGGCATCGAACCGCAGGCGATCACGATCCTGCCCGACCTGACTCGCCGCTGCCCGGCCGTCGATCCCGACGACCACCACCTGTTCGTCTCGCTGGGCTGCGCGGCCGAGAACCTGGTGCAGGCCGCGCGCGCGCACGGGCTCGAGGCGTCGGCGCGTTTCGACGGTGCCAACAAGCTGCTGCGCCTGGCGCTCGAGCCGACGGCGGCGCAGGACTCGCCGCTGTTCCAGGCGATCCCGCGGCGCCAGTCCACGCGCGCGGAGTACGACGGCCGGCCCCTGTCGGCCGACGAGCTGCGGGCGCTCGAACGGGCCGCCGCCGGCGACGGCGTGCAGCTGGTCCTGCTCACCGGCAAGCCGGCGCTCGAGGAGGTCCTGGCGTTCGTCGTGCAGGGCAACAGCGCGCAGATGAACGACCCGGCGTTCGTCGACGAGCTGCGGGCCTGGATCCGCTTCTCCGCCGGCGACGCGGTGCGGCTCGGCGACGGCCTGTACAGCGCATCGTCAGGCAACCCGTCGGTGCCCGCGTGGCTCGGCCGGCTGATGTTCGGGTTCTTCTTCACCGAGAAGGGCGAGAACGACAAGTACGCCAGGCAGGTGCGCAGCTCGGCGGGGATCGCGGTCTTCGTCGGGCCGTCCGACGACCCGGCCGGACGGATCGCGGCCGGCCGCGCCTACGAGCGCTTCGCGCTGCAGGCCACGGCCCTGGGGGTGCGCACCGCGCACCTGAACCAGCCGGTCGAGGTGGCCGCGCTGCGGCCGGCCTTCGCGGGCTTCCTCGGCCTGCCCGGGCGCCGGCCGGACCTGGTGCTGCGCTTCGGCCGGGGGCCGACGCTGCCGCCGTCGCTGCGGCGCCCGCTGCAGGCGGTGCTGGCCTAGGCCGTGACGTCGGGTTCGCGCCGCGTGCTGCTGGGGATCGTCGCCGTGGCGGTGGTCGGCGCCGCGGCGGTGCACACGCGCTTGCGGCGCGACCTCGACGCTGCCGCAGCACACGCGGCGCAGGGCAGCAGCGTGCTCGCGACGCGCTGCGGGCCGATCGAGGTGCAGCAGGCCGGCGACGGCGCCCCGCTGCTGATGGTGCACGGCAGCGGCGGCGGCCACGACCAGGGCATGGACTGGGCGCGCCCGATGTCGCGGCAAGGATTTCGCGTGATCGCGATGTCGCGCTTCGGCTACCTGCGCACGCCGCGCCCGGCCGACGCCTCGCCCGAGGCGCAGGCCGATGCGCATCGGTGCCTGCTCGATGCGCTGGGGGTCGACCGGGCGGCGGTGATCGGTGTCTCCGCGGGCGCGGCCTCCGCGCTGCAGATGGCGCTGCGCCATCCGGACCGGGTCGGGGCGCTGGTGCTGGTGGTGCCGATCGTCTGGAAGCCGGGCAGCGTGGCCGACTCGGCACCGCCCGTGTCCGACACGAAGGACGCCTGGCTGTTGCGCCTGCTCGGCTCCGACCTCCTGTACTGGGTCGGCTTGCGGATCGCACGCGATCAGGTGTTCCGTCACGTGCTGGCGACACCGCCCGAGCTGATCCATGCCGCGAGTGCGCAGGAGCAGGCGCGTGTCCACGACCTGGCCGAGCGCGTGCTGCCGGTGTCGCAGCGCGCCACGGGCCTGCGCGACGACACGCGCCTGGGCAAGGGCCTGCGGCCGCTGGCACTGGAGACGATCCGCGTGCCGACGCTGACCATCAGCGCCCGCGACGACGGCTTCGGCACCTACGCCGGCGCCGAGTACAGCGCCGGCCGCATCCCCGGGGCGCGGTTCATCGGCTATGCCGACGGCGGCCACCTGCTGGTGGGACGCGGCGACGCGGTGCACGACGCGATCGTCGGCTGGCTGCACGAGGTGAACCCGCGATGAGGCGCATGGCATGGTGAGCGGGCTCATGTGGACGGTTGCGGCCGCCGGCGCGCTGCTGGCGCTCGTCCTGCTGCTGTCGGCCGTCGGGGCCTGGCGCTGGCATGCCCGCACCCGTGCCCTGATCGAGCGGCTCGAGGCGGCCCGCCGGCCCGCCGCAGCGCCACGCTTCGACGCCGGACGCGATCTCGAAGGCCTCCCGCCACCGGTGCAGCGCTTCTTCCGGGCCGCGCTCGCCGACGGGGCGCCCATCGTCGCGGCGCTGCGCCTGACGCATCGCGGCACGTTCAACCTGGCGGCCGAGGGGCCGGACCGGTGGATTCCCTTCACGTCGACGCAGCGCGTGACGACACGACGGCCGGGCTTCGTCTGGGATGCGCGCATGGCGCTGGCGCCGGGCGCCGTGGTGCGGGTGCACGACGCCTATGTCGCGGGCGAAGGCCTGCTGCACGCGGCCGCGCTGGGGCTCGTGTCGCTGGCCGACCTGCGCGGATCGAGCCCCGAGCCCGGCGGCGTGGCGCACGGCGAGTTCATGCGCTTCGTGGCCGAGGCCGCCTGGTACCCGACCGCGCTGCTGCCGAGCCAGGGTGCCCGGTGGTCGGCCGTCGACGAGCATTCTGCGACGGTGACGCTCGCCGACGACGCCGTCGGCGTCTCGCTGCTGATGCGCTTCGATCCGCGCACCGGCCTGATCGAGTCGGTGCGTGCCGCGGCGCGCGGGCGCACGATCGGCAAGGACGTGGTGATGACACCGTGGGAGGGGCGCTGGTCGGACCCTGCCGAGCAGGGCGGGATGACGGTGCCGATGCGCGGCGAGGTGGCCTGGCTGACGCCGCAGGGGCGCCGGGTCTACTGGCGCGGCACGGTCACCGCGCTCGGCTGCGAATTCGTGCCTTGAGCGCCTCAGAGCTTCACCTCGAGCTGCAGGCTCGCGGCCAGCTGGTTGCGCCCGGCGCTGCGCACGGTCTGCAGCTGCTCGTCCTGCAGCACGCTGCCGGTACTCAGGCTGTCCTCGGGCAGCAGGTTGGACAGGCTCAGTCGCCAGCGTGTCGACGGGCTGGCCTGCCAGAGCGCGTAGCCGTCGATCACGCGCTTGCGGCCGAGCTCCTGCGCGGCCAGTTCGGTGAGCTGGGTGCGGTAGGCGGGTGTCCATCCGAGCGTGCCGCCGAGCGTCCAGCCGCTGCCGGGAATGCGCCAGTCGGCGCCCAGGTTGCCGCTGGCCGGCGGCTGCTGGTCGAGCCGGTTGTCGGGGCCGGGCACCGAGTCGACGCGCGAGCGGTACAGGCTCAGGTTCAGGCGCAGCGCCACGCCGGGCCACTCGCGCTGCCATTCGTCGAGCCGGAACTTGCCGTCGAACTCGATGCCCTGCGCGGTGGCGTGGCCGAGGTTGCGCGGGCTCGAGACCCAGCGCGGCTCGCCGGCCCATTCCACCGTCTCCAGCGTGGTGACGTTGCGGATCACGTCGCGGATGCGGCGGTGGAACAGGTTCACCGAGACCACGCCGCCGCCGGACAGGTAGCGCTCCCAGGCGATGTCCAGTCCGTGGGCGATCTCCGGCTTGAGCGCCGGGTTGCCGATGCGGTCGGGCGAGGAGGCGACGTTGCCGCCGGGCACCGGGTACAGCGTGTCCAGCGACGGCACCGTCAGCAGGTTGGCCAGCGAGGGCGCGCGCCAGCTCTGCGTCAGCGAGGCGCGCAGCTGGTCGCGCCGGGGCGCCGCGTAGCGCCACACCAGGTGCGCCAGCGGCGAGACCACGGTGTGCCGGTTGTCGACCGGGCGCACGCCGTTGTCGCTGCGCGTGGCCAGCGTCTCGGCGCGCAGGCCGAGGTAGGCCGACCAGTCGGGTGCCGGGTCCCATTCGTCCTGCAGATAGACCGCATGGCGCCGCGTGCGCGCCAGCACGTCGATGCCGAAGTCGCCCTCCTGCGGCACGCCGTCGACCAGCGTCACGGTGTTCTCGGTGCGGTGCACCGTTTCCAGCTCGGCGCCGCCGACCAGCACGTGCCCCTGGCCCAGCTCCACCAGCAGCTTGCCGGTCAGCGAGCCGGAGCGGTCGCGCAGGGTCAGGTCGCTCGCCTGCGCCAGGCGCGGGCTGCCGTCGGCGTTGGCCTGGCGCAGGGTGGAGCGGCTGTCGTAGCCGAAGCCGCCGACCTGGCCGCGCAGCTCGAGCCGCGTCTGCGGGAAGATGCGTTTCGTGAGGTTGCCCGACAGCCGCGCGACGCGGTAGGACGACGAACCCTCGCTGCTGCGCGTGGCATAGGGCGCGTCGCCGGCCAGCGCCTGCAGCGTGCCGTCGCCGTGGTTGCTCGAGCGGCTGGCCAGCAGGAAGGGCTGCAGCCCGGCCTGTTCGCCCGGGCCGAGCCGCCACTGCAGCCGCGTGGCCAGGTTGAGGTTGTGGCGCAGGCTGGTGGCGTGGTCCTCGCCCGCCAGGTCGAGTGCCGGCTCCGCTTGGCCCGGATCGCTGAAGACGCGCCGCGCGCTCGAGTCGTTGCGCTGCTGCGTGCGGCTCGCGTTCAGCGTGGTGCTGATGCCGTGGCCCGCGCCGAAGCTGCGCTCGCGGGTCCACGAGGCGTGCGGCGAGGGCAGGCCGTCCTCCACGGTGAGGGTGCTGCGCAGCTGGTCGCGTTCGCGCCGCAGCGGCTCGCGCAGCACGATGTTGATGGTGCCGGCGATGGCGCGTGTGCCGGTCTCGGCGGTCGGCGCGCGCAGGATCTCGATGCGTTCCACCAGGTCCGGCGAGAGCTGCTCGAGCGAGAAGCCCGGCGGCGTGCGCTCGCCGTCCACCAGGATCTGCGTGTAGCCGCTGCCCATGCCGCGCAGCCGCACCTCGCCGCCGCGCCCGGGCCGGCCGCCCAGCGTGACGCCGGGCAGGCGCCGCAGCACCTCGCCGAGCGAGGTGTCGCCGTACTGCTCGATCTCCTCGCGGCCGACCACGATCTTCGCCGCGGTCGACTGGCGCCGCTGCTCGATGGGATCGTCGCGCCGCGCGCGGATCTCCACCGGCGGCAGGCTGGCCTCGGGCGCCGAGGCCGGTGCTGCCGGCGCGGGCGGCGGCGCGGCGCCCTGCGCGCTTGCCGCACCGGCGAAGGCGAGCGGCAACAGCGCGGCGGCGAGACCTCGCAAGGCCCGGCCTACCAGCTCAGTGCCGCCAGGTCGTTGGCGAAGATCGGCGAACTGCTCCACAGCCCCTTGAGCGGCTTGCGCGCCACCGCGAACTGCGGCAGCTGGAACAGGTAGACGTTGGCGGCGTCGTCGGCCAGCTTCTTCTGCATGTCGGCCAGCAGCTTCATGCGCGCCTTGGGCTCGAGCGTGGTGTTGTAGGCCGCCAGCAGCTCGCGGAAGGCCCTGGAGTCGTAGCCCCAGTAGTACGACGGGTCGGCGTAGCGGTCGAAGTCCAGCGGCTCGACGTGGCTGATGATGGTCAGGTCGAAGTTGCCCTTGAACGGGCCGGCCAGCCACTGCGCCCATTCCACGTTCTCGATCTTCGCGACGATGCCCACCTTGGCCAGTTGCGCCGCCACGATCTCGCCGCCCTTGCGGGCATAGACCGGCGGCGGCAGCGTCAGCGTCACGTTCAGCGGCAGCGCGACGCCGGCCTCCTTGAGCAGCACCTTGGCGCGCTCGGGGTCGTAGGGGTTGGCGCCGGTCAGGTCGATGTAGCCGGCATCGCTGGGCACCATGTGGCTGCCGATCGGCGCGCCGTAGCCTTCCATCGCGCCGGCGATGATCGCCTTGCGGTCGATCGCCGCGGCCAGCGCGCGGCGCACGCGCAGGTCGTCGAACGGCTTCTTCCGGTGGTTGATCGAGACGATGGTCTTGCCCCCGGTGCCGCCGATCTCCACCGTGAAGCGCTTGTCGGCCTGGAACTGTGGCAGGTTCTGCGGCGCGCCGAAGCGCGGCATGCCGTCGATGTCGCCGGCCAGCAGCGCGGCCACCTGCGCGGCCGGGTCGCTGATGAAGCGGAAGGTCACCTTCTTCATCTTCACCGTCGCGGCACCGCGCCACTCCTCGTTCTTCACCAGCGAGATCGCGCTGCCCTTCTTCCAGTCCTCGAACCGGTACGGGCCGGTGCCCACCGGCCGGCTCGCGGTGCCGGCGGCGCTCTTCGGGTCGAGGATCACCGCGGTCGCCTCGCCCATGCGGAACGGGAAGTTCCCGTCGGCGTTGTTCAGCACCAGGATCACCGTGTGCGCGTCGGGCGTGTCGATGCGGCTGATGTTGTCGAACACCGCCTTCTTGGCCTTGTTGGTGGAGCCCTCGGCCTTGGCGCGCTCGAAGCTGAACTTCACGTCGCTGGCGTCGAAGGCCTCGCCGTCGTGGAACTTCACGCCGCGGCGCAGCCGGAAGGTGTAGACCTTGCCGTCCGGGTCGGCGCTCCAGCTTTCGGCCAGCAGCGGGCCGACGCTGCCGTCGCGGTGGATGCGCGTCAGCCCCTCCAGCACGTTCAGGTGCACCACCTCGGCGATCGAGGCGGCCGAGGCGGCGGTCGGGTCCAGCCCCGGCGCGGGCTCGAGGATCATGCCGAGCACGACGCTGTCCTTGCGGACCTGGGCGGGCGCGGCGACGACGGTCGCCGCCAGCAGCAGGGCGGCCAGGGCATGGGCAAGGGTCTTCATCGAGGCTCCTCGGCGCTGTCGCGGTCGGGCGCCATTCTGGCCGATGCCCGGCACCACAATCCGGGCCGTGGACAAGCCGTACACGACCCTGCCGCGCCGCCGAGCCCTCGGTGCGCTGATCGCCTGGGCCGCGGCGCCGGGCCCGGCCCGGGCCCAGGCCCAGCGCCGCCCCTGGCCGCGCGGCACGCCGACGCCGGCGCTCGAGCTGCCCGACCTGGACGGCCGCCACTGGCGCCTTGCCGACCAGCGCGGGCAGGTCGTCGCGCTGAACTTCTGGGCCAGCTGGTGCCAGCCCTGCCGCGAGGAGATGCCGGCGCTGCAGCTCATGGCGCAGCGCCACGAGCGCGACGGGCTGCTGGTGGTGGCCGTCAACTACCGCGAGGGCGCCGGCACGATCCGCCGCTTCATGGAGACCACCGCGATGGACCTGCCGGTGCTGCGCGATGCCGACGGGCTGGTCGCCAAGGCCTTCGGCGTGCGGGCGTTCCCGAGCACGGTGTTCATCCGGCGCGACGGCCAGGCGGTGCTGACCATCGTCGGCGCGGCCGACTGGACCGGCGAGCCGGCGCGCGGCTGGGTGCAGGCCTTGCTGTAGCCTTCGCCCCCGATCGCAACCGAGTGGAGAACCCGATGACCTCGTCGCCCCTGCGCCGCCGCCTGCTGAAGGCCGCTGCCGCCGCCTGGCCGGCGGCCGTGCTGCCGCGGCTGGCGCTCGCCCAGGAACGCCGTTTCGACCCGCAGCCCGGCGCCTGGCGCAGCTTCGAGCTGACCACCCGCGTCGACGTGCCCGAGGCCCGCGGTACGACGCGCCTGTGGCTGCCGCTGCCCGACCTCGAGACCGACTGGCAGCGCCCGCTGGACAACAGCTGGAGCGGCAATGCGAGCAGCGCACGCGTCGTGGCCGACCCGGCACGCGGCGTGCGCATGCTCCATGCCGAGTTTGCGGCCGGCGGCCCGGCGCCGTCGCTGGTGCTGACCAGCCGCCTGCAGACGCGCGACCGCGCGGTCGACTGGAACCGGCGCGCGGCCCCGGCCGAGGATCCGGCGCTGCTGCGCGCCCAGCTCGCGCCCACCGAGCTGCTGCCCACCGACGGCATCGTGAAGAAGACCGCGCTCGAGGCCACCAAGGGCGCGCGGACCGAGCTCGACAAGGTGCGCGGCATCTACGAGTGGGTGGTGGCCAACGCGCACCGCGAGCCCAAGGTGCGCGGCTGCGGCAACGGCGACATCCGCACCATGCTCGAGACCGGCAACCTGGGCGGCAAGTGCGCCGACCTGAACGCCATCTTCGTCGGCCTGTGTCGCGCCGCGGGCATCCCGGCGCGCGACGTCTACGGCCTGCGCCTGGCGCCCTCGGCCTTCGGCTACAAGGAACTGGGCGCGAACCCGGCCAACCTGAAGGGCGCGCAGCACTGCCGCGCCGAGGCCTACCTGGCCGGGCTGGGCTGGGTGGCGATGGACCCCGCCGACGTGCTGAAGGTGATGCGCCAGGAGACCGCCGAATGGATCAGGGATCCGGCGCACCCGGTGGTCGCGCCGGTCAAGGCCGGCCTGTTCGGGCGCTGGGAGGGCAACTGGGTCGGCTTCAACACGGCGCACGACATCACGCTGCCGAACCAGTCTGCCAAGGGCACGCTGCCGTTCCTGATGTACCCGAACGGCGAGAACGCCGAAGGCCGCTTCGACGAGCTGTCGCCGGACAGCTTCCGCTACACGATCAGCGCGCGCGAGCTGACGGCCTGAACGCCGCGCGGCCCGGCCCCTCGGCCGGGCGACGCTGCAGCATGACGAAGAACTGCGGCCGCTGCACGCGAAAGCCGAGCGTCTCGTAGATGCGCTGCGCCGGGCTGCCTTCGGCCACCCACAGCATCGGCCGTTCGCCCCCGGCGACGATGTCGGCCACCAGCTGCTGCACCAGCGCGCTGGCGTGGCCGCGCCCGCGCTGCGCGGGATGTGTGCAGACCGAGGCGATCTCGCGCAGGCCGCCGGCGCCCATCCGCGTGCCGGCCATCGCGACCAGCCGGCCGGCGTCGAACACGCCCCGGAAGCGCCCGAGTTCGAGGCAGCGCGGCGCGAACATGCCCGCCGCCCCGGCCTCCCGGGCCAGCGCGGCCATGGCCGGCAGGTCGCGCGGGCCGAGAGGCACGGCCGGCGGGGCCGGAACGATGGGCGGCGCCACGCCGTGCCAGTGCATGCGCAGCGCGCGCTTGGACACCAGGGTCTGCCAGCCGGCCCGGGCGCGCTCGGGCAGCGGCGCGTCGAGCATCAGCAAGGCGCTTTCACCCGGCGCGAACCAGCGCGCCAGCGCCGCGGGGTCGGGTGCGTGCGGATCGGCGCAGGCGGCGAAGCCGAGGAAACCGGGGCGGTAGCGGCGCACCCGCGCATCGCCGACGGCGAAGGCGGCATGGTGGCCGGCAAGGTTGTGCCAGACGAGGTGGTCGGCCGGCGCGGACGCGCGGCCGGGCAGCGGATTCGAAGGCGACATGCGGCCGACCTACGGCGCCGGCCGCGCGGCGGACGCAGCGTCAGCCGAAGGCCCGTCGCGCCAGCCCCGCCCCGAGCAGCGCCAGCCCGATCGGCAGCGCGAGCACCAGTGCGAACGCACGCGGGCCGTCGAGGCCGCCCAGCGTGAACAGCCCGCCGGCCAGCGCCAGCGCGGCGCTGGTGGTCAGTGCGTCGGCGAGCTGCAGCGCCGAGGCGTGGCGGCCCTGCTCCTCGGGGCGCGAGAGCGCGAGCGTGAGCACCGAGAGCATCGGGAAGCCCAGCCCGATTCCGAAACCGGCCAGCGCCCAGCCGGTGAAGGTGGCGATGGTCGAGGAGGTGCCGGCCGCCAGCGGTGCGGCCACGATCGCCAGGCCCACGGCCACGCCGGCCAGGCCGGCCTGGAGGCCGCGGCGCCGGTGCTGCGCGTCCTGAAGCCGCGCCTGCACGGCGCTGCCCAGGCTCCACATCACCGCGCCGGTGCTCAGGGCGATGCCGGCCTGGGCCAGGCTCCAGCCGGCCGCGCGGGTGAGGGCGAGCGGCAGGAACACCTCGGCGCAGCCGAACGCGCTGGCCAGCAGGCCGCGCAGCGCCACCACCGCGGGGAGCCCCGGTGCCGCCGCCAGGCTGCCGCGTGGCAGCAGCCGGGCCGCAGCCAGCCCGGCGGCGGCCAGGCCGGCGAGCAGCGCCGGGCCGCGCCAGGCCGCGGGCAGCGCCTGCCCCGCGGCATGCAGCAGCAGCGCACCGAGGGCGGCGAGCGCGGCCCAGGCCAGGCGCTGGTCGACCTGCGGTGCAGCCGCGCGTGCCGGGCGCGGCAGGCGGCCGAACGAGGGCAGCAGCAGCAGCGCGGTGAGCGGCACCAGCGCGGCGGCGACGAAGAACACCGAGCGCCAGCCGAGCCAGTGCACCAGCCCGGCGGCCAGCGGCGGGCCGACCAGCCCGGGCACCACCCAGGCCGCGGCCAGCAGCGCGAACAGGCGCGGGTGCAGCGCGGCCGGCACCAGCTGCCCCATGCCGACGTACAGCGCCACGCCCAGCATGCCGGCGCCGAAGCCCTGCACCACGCGCCCGGCCACCACCCAGCCCATGCCCGAGGCGGCGCCGGCGATCAGCAGCCCGGCGCCGAACACGACGAGCCCGAGCGCGGTGGCGCGGCGCGCGCCATGCCGGTCGCACCAGCGCCCGGCCGCCACCATGCCGATCACCGAGGTGGCGACCATGCCGCCGAAGGCGAGCGCGTACAGGCCCAGCCCGTCGAGCGCGGCGGCGATGGCCGGCATCGCCGCGGCCAGCGCCATCGCCTCGAAGGCGATCAGCGAGACCAGCGCGACCGCGCCCAGGCTGGCGGCGACCAGGCCGCGCGAGAACAGGCCCGGCGCGGGCGGCGGCGGAACGGTGAAGCAGGAGTCCATCGCGGCAGAATAGGACCTCGAGTCCACTCGAGGTCAAGCGATGGCGCAGGAGTTCCTGAGCGTCCGCGAACTGGCCGCACGCAGCGGCGTGGCGGTGACCGCGCTGCACTACTACGAGTCGCGCGGGCTGCTGGCCGCGCAGCGCAGCGCCGGCAACCAGCGCCGCTACCCGCGCGCGGCGCTGCGCCGCGTGGCCTTCATCCGCGCCGCGCAGCAGCTCGGCATCGGGCTGGCCGAGGTCGCGCAGGCACTCGCCGAGCTGCCCGAGGGCCGCACGCCGACCAAGGCCGACTGGGCCCGGCTGTCGACGCACTGGCGCGCGCGCCTGGACGAGCGCATCGCCGCGCTGCAGGCGCTGCGCGACCGGCTCGACGGCTGCATCGGCTGCGGCTGCCTGTCGCTGCGCGCCTGTGCGCTCTACAACCCGGGCGACGAGTGCGGCGCCGCCGGCGCGGGCGCGCGGCGCCTGCCGCCGATCACGCGCGCCTGACGAGGCGCAGCGTGCCGAGCGCCAGCAGCGCGAGCGCGGCGAACGCGGCGCCGGCGTGGAAGGTGGCGGCGGCGCCGACGCTGTCCCACAGCCCGCCGGCGATCGCGCTGGCGGCCAGCAGCGCCAGGCCGGCCATCAGGTTGAACACGCCGTAGGCGGTGCCGCGCAGGTCGTCGGGCGCGGTGTCGGCCACCATCGCGGCGAGCAGGCCCTGCGTCATGCCCATGTGCAGGCCCCACAGCGCGACGCCGGCGAGCAGGCCGGACCAGCCGCCGGCCTGCGCGAGTACCAGGTCGGCCGCGATCAGCGGCAGCAGCCCGAGGGCGAGCAGCGTCCGGTGATCGTGGCGGTCGGCCAGCCGGCCGAAGGGGTAGGCGCTGGCGGCGTAGACCAGGTTCATCGCCACCATCACCAGCGGCACCGCGGCCGCGTCGGCGCCGAGCTGCTGTGCGCGCAGCACCAGGAAGGCCTCGCTGAACCGGGCCAGGGTGAACACCGCGCCGACCGCCACCACCTGCCAGTAGGCCGCGCCGAGCCGTGCCAGCGCGGCACGCCGGATCGGGTTGACCGGCACGGCGTGTGCCGGCCGCGGCGGTTCGTGCACGCCGACGGCCAGCAGCAGCACGCTGAGCACCGCGGGCACCACGGCGACCCAGAACACGGCGCGGAAGTCGTTGGCCCACCAGACCATCAGCGCGCTCGCCAGCAGCGGCCCGGCAAGGGCCCCGACCGTGTCGAGCGACTGGCGCAGGCCGAAGGCGGCGCCACGCACGTCGCGCGGCACCAGGTCGGCCAGCAGCGCGTCGCGCGGCGCGCCGCGGATGCCCTTGCCGACGCGGTCGACGAAGCGCGCCGCCATCACCATGCCGAGGCCCTGCGCGAGCGCAAACGCCGGCTTGCTCGCGGCACCGAGCCCGTAGCCGAGCAGCGCCAGGCCTTTGCGTCGGCCCAGCCAGTCGCTCAGCGCGCCGGAGAACACCTTGACGATCAGCGCGGTCGCCTCGGCCACGCCCTCGATCAGCCCGACCGCCAGCACGCTCACCCCGAGCGTGCCCACCAGGAACAGCGGCAGCAGGCTGTGGATCATCTCGGACGAGATGTCCATCAGCAGGCTGACGCCACCCAGCGCCCAGACGGCCGCCGGCAGCCTAGGGCGCAGGCTGACCATGCCGGATTGTCGTCGGGCGCAGGTGGTCCCAGCCCCAGTGGAACAGGTAGGTGTAGGGCAGGAAGAAGGCCAGCATCCCGGCGTCCAGCAGCAGCGCCTCGACCCAGGAGATGCGCAGCCACCAGACCGCGAAGGGCACGCACAGCAGCACCAGGCCGCCTTCGAACAGCAGCGCGTGCACGACGCGGGTCGACGCGCTCGCGCGGCGCCCGAGCGCGGCCAGCGCACGGTCGAAGCCGGCGTTGAAGGCGACGTTCCAGGCCAGCGCGATCAGGCAGTTGGCCAGCGTCACCACGCCCATCGCGGCCCAGCCGGTGTGAAACAGCCAGCCGAACAGCGGGGTGCAGATCAGGATCGCCAGGGCCTCGAAGGCGAGCGCCTGGGCGACCCGTTCGGGCAGGGACTTGGGCGGGGACAGGGGCGGGGACATGGCGCGATGATGCAGGCGGGTTGCGATGGAACAAAGTCGATAACCATCGACAATCCCGATGGATGAACAGCCCCTCCGTCGACGCCCTGCTGGTGTTTGCCGAAGCCGCCGTGGCCGGCTCGTTCTCGGCCGCGGCGCGTGCGCTCGGGCGCAGCCAGTCGACCGTCAGCACGACCATCGCCAACCTGGAGGTGGACCTGGGCGTCGCGCTGTTCGACCGCTCGACGCGCAAGCCCACGCTGACCGAGCCCGGCCGGGCCCTGCTCGCACGCAGCCAGGAGGTGATCGACGCGGCGCGGCGCCTCGACCGCGCGGCGCGCGCGCTGGCCGCCGGCACCGAGGTGCGCCTGACGGTGGCACTGTCGGACACCTACGCCTCCGACCCTTTCGAGGCCGCGCTCGGCCAGCTCGACGAGCGTTTCCCGGACCTGCAGCTCGAATGCCTGATCGCCGAATGCGACGACGTGGTCGCGCTGGTGCGCAGCGGGCGCGTGCAGCTCGGCGTGGTCGAGGCCCAGCCGCGTTACCCGGCCGAGCTGCTGGCGCAGACGCTGGCCGCGCCGATGGAGCTCGGCCTGTACGTGGCGCCG
This sequence comes from Piscinibacter defluvii, assembly GCF_004011805.1. Taxonomy (GTDB): domain Bacteria; phylum Pseudomonadota; class Gammaproteobacteria; order Burkholderiales; family Burkholderiaceae_C; genus Piscinibacter; species Piscinibacter defluvii. The sequence goes on along the minus strand of NZ_RCHJ01000004.1, from coordinate 185,524 downwards.
GGACATGCACTCGCCCGCGCGCGCCGGATCGACGCCGAGGCACTTGCCCGGCACCGTGCGCTGCGCCTGACGACCATCGTCCGGCCGGCCGCGGGCGACGCGCCGGCGCCGGGCTGGTCGGCGCCGAGCTACCTGATGCTGATGGAGCTGGCGCAGCTCGGCTTCGGCTGGGCCGCGCTGCCGCGCTGGCTGGTGCAGCGCTACGGCGGCGGGCGGCTGAAGGAGCTGCGCGCCAACGGCTGGCCGCGGCGCGTGGCGCTCGACCTGCTCAGCGCACGCCAGCGCCCGCTCGGCCCGGCGGGGCAGTGGCTGCAGCAGGTGCTGGCGGGCTGAGGCCGAGCGCGCGGCGGGCGCGCTCGATGCCGGCCGCGCAGTCGGCGAGCTCTTGCGAGCCTTGCGGCTGCAGCGGGGCCAGCAGCGCCTGCGCGTCGGCGAAGGCCGCCAGCGCCTCGGCGGGCTGCCCGCCGGCCAGCTGCGCCTGGCCCAGCGCGACCGACCACAACGCGCGTTCGCGGTCGCGCACGGCGGGCGGGGCGCGCTCGTCCCAGACCTTGGCGCCGCGGATCAGCGACAGCGCCTCGTCATGCCGGCCCTGGGCGCTGCGCAAGGCGCCCAGGCGCAGCCGGATCGCCGCTTCCTGCGGCGTGCCCGCGGCGGCCGGTGCGGCGGCGGGCAGCGTGCGGAACGCCGCCTCCGCGTCGTCGAGCCGGCCCAGCCGCGTGAGCACGAACGCCGCGCCGGCACGCGCGGTCCGCGCCGCGCCGCTCGCGGCGCCGAGCAGGGCCGTGACCTCGCGCTCGGCCTGCTGCCACTGGTCCAGCGCCTCGGTGAACCGGCGTGCGGCGGTGAGCGTGTTGGCGCGGCTCATGCGCACCGTCGCCACGTCCCAGGTCGGCCGGCCGCCGCTCTGGACCGTGGCCACCCGCAGGGCCTCGTCGTAGTGCCGCAGCGAAGCCGCCATGTCACCCCAGCGGCGGTACAGCAGTCCCAGCTGGTTGCGGGTGAACACCACCTCCTGGTGCTCGGCACCCAGCAGCTGGAGCTGCTGGGCGAGCACGGCTTCCTGTTCGGCCGCGGCCGCCGCCATCTGGCCCTCGCCGGCCAGGGCCATGGCGTGCACGCTGCGCGCGTCGAGCAGCGCCTTGGTCGGGCGCTGGCCGTACAGCTCGCGCGCCAGCGCGTAGGCCCGTCGGGCCGGGTCGATGGCGCCGGCACGCTGGGCGCCCTCGAGCGTGATCGCGGCCTGCACGTAGGCCTGCAGCAGCTCGCGCCGGTCGACCGGCGCCGCCTGCCGCTCGGCCGCGTTCACCGATTCGCGGGCCGCCTCGATCGCCCGCTCCGGCTCGCCCTGCTGCATGTGCGCGCAGGCCTTGCCGCGCAGCGCGGCGGACAGCATGCGCAGGTCGCCGGCGGTGCGCGCGAAGCGCTCGGCAACAGCGAACGAGGCCGCCGCCGCGACACATTTCGCGCTCAGCTGCAGCGCGAACCCCCGCTCGAGCGCGGCGGTGGCCGTGGCCCGGTGCGCGTCGCCCAGGCTGCGCCGGGCGATCTGCAGGGCCTCGTCGAGCACCGCCAGCGAGCCGTCCAGCTCGCCCAGGCCCAGCAGGCCCTTGCCGACCGTCGTCAGCAGCTCGACCCGGATCGCGTCGTCGCCGATCGCCGCCGTGTCGAGGCGCTCGCGGGCCTGCTTCAGCAGGTCGGCCGAGCTCATGTGGCGGGTGGCGCCCAGCTCCACGTCGGCCGCGGCGAAGAACGACAGCACGAACTCCTTCACCGCCTCGGCGCGCGCGGCCTGCCGGGCGGCGAGCTGCGCCTGCCACCAGGAGATGCCGGTCGCGCCGACGAGTGCGGCGAAGATCGCCGCGGCCGCTCCCACCGCGACCCGATGGCGCTCGACGAAGCGCCGCGTCCGGTACTGCCACGACATCGGCTGCGCCAGCACCGGTTCGCCGCGCTGGTGCCGGCGCAGGTCGTCGGCGAACTCGGCCGCTGTCGCATAACGCTGTGCCGGCAGCTTGGCCAGCGCCTTCAGCACGATCGTGTCCAGGTCGCCCGCCAGGGCCGCGCGCAGGTGGCGCAGACCGCCGCCCAGGGCCGCGGCGCCGGCGGCGGACAGGGCGGCGCTGGGCTTCAGCACGTCGGCCGCCACGATGGCCTGCTCCATCTGCGCCGCCGACACCATGGCCAGCCGGTAGGGCCGTTGCCCGGTCAGCAGCTCGAACAGCACGACGCCGAGCGCGTAGACGTCGCTGGCGATGGTCAGCGCATCGCCCGTCACCTGCTCGGGGCTGGCGTAGTCCGGCGTCAGCGCGCGGCCGGCCATCTGCGTCAGGGCGGTCTCCGCGCCGCCGTCCTCGTCGGCCAGCAGCTTGGCGATGCCGAAGTCGAGCAGTCGCACCTGGCCCTCGGTGGTGACGAGGATGTTGGCCGGCTTCAGGTCGCGGTGGATCACCAGGTGTGCATGCGCGTACTGCACCGCGTCGAGCACCTGCTCGAACAGCCGCAGCCGCGCGGCGATGCCGAGCCGGCGCTCGTCGCACCAGCGGTTGATCGGCTGGCCGACCACGCGCTCCATCGCCAGGTACGGCAGCCCGTCGGCGCTGACGCCGGCGTCGTACAGCCGCGCGATGTTCGGGTGCTCCAGCCGCGCCAGGATGTCGCGTTCGCGCCGGAAGCGTGGTGCCAGGTCGGGCCGCAGGCGGTTCAGCAGCGGCAGCTTCAGCGCCACCTCGCGTTCGAACGCGCCATCGATGCGCCGGGCCAGCCAGACCGCGCCCATGCCGCCGCGGCCGATCTCCTCGACCAGTTCGTAGGGGCCGACCCGCCCGCCCGGTTCGAGCCCGGCCGCTCGAACCGGCTCCAGCGTGGCCGGCAGGAGCCGGGCCGGCAACCCGGCGAGGAAGTCGTCGCCCGCCCCGGTGTCGGCCGGACAGGCCTCGAGCAGCATGTGCACGGTGCGGCGCAGCGCCTCGTCCACCCCGACCTGCGCGGCGAGCCAAGCCGCACGCTGCTCGCGCGGCAGGGCCAGCGCCTGGTCGAGCAAGGCGCTGATCTCGCTCCATCGCGCCGCGAGCAGGTTCAACGAACCCATGCGCCCCAGTCTAAGAGTCTGCGCGGCAGAAACCCAGGCCCGCGCCGGGCGGCCAAGGCCGCTGGCGAAGGCGCGGCGCGCGGCGCGGGCTGGCCGCCCGCGCAAGCGGCGCAACGCACGCCAGCGGCCTTGGGTGCCCCGGCCCGCAGGGTTGAGCCCGCCGAGGGGCGCATGCGTCGTTGCACCCCTGGCCCGGGCGGCCAGCCCGGCCGGCGGGCTGCGCCTGGCCTGCGCCCCTTGGCGGGCTCAACGCGGGCCTGGGTTTCTGCCGCGCAGACTCTTATGCCCTGTTCAGCGACGCTCCTCCAGCCAGGCCCGGGTGAGTTCGATCGCGCGGGCCAGGTGCTGGCGAGCCGCGTCGCCGAGGCCCTCTCCCAGCCCGAAGGCCTCGCCCTGGACGGCCAGCAGCCAGGCCGGGGGCGGCCTCTGGCCCTGCACCTGCTCGAACACCCCGAGCACCGCGGCCGGTGCGAGCGCGTGGCTGGCCGGCGGGTGGCCGTGTTGCGGCGCCAGCGCGGCGAGCTGCGCGCCGCCGGGCACCGGCGCGCGCGAGGCATCGACGAACAGCACCGCGCGCCGGCCGACCAGGTCGAGCGCGTGCTCCACCTGCAACTGGAACTCCTCGAGCAGCTCGACACCGTCCGGCGCGCCGGCGCGCAGCGCGTCGAGCAGCAGCGGCCCGAGCGCGTCGTCGCCGCGGCTGCGGTTGCCGACGGCGATCACCAGCAGGGGGGCGGTCACGCGCAGGCCGGGTCCAGGCGTTCGAAGCGGCCGTCGCCATGCCGCACGACGGCATCGACGAGCCGCTCGTCCGCGTCGACCAGGTTCACCTCCAGCGGCATCTGCCCGAGCGCGTGCGTGGCGCAGCTCAGGCAGGGGTCGTAGGCGCGGATCGCCACCTCGAGGTGGTTCAGCAGGCCTTCGCTGACCTCGCGGCCGTCGAAGTACTGCGCCGCCACCGCGCGCACCGATTCGTTCATCGCCTGGTTGTTGTGGGTGGTGCTGACGATCAGGTTGCACCAGGTGATCAGGTCGTCGTCGCCGATCGTGTAGTGGTGGATCAGCGTGCCGCGCGGCGCCTCGATCACGCCGACGCCCTCGCGCTTGGCGGGGCGCTCGGCCGGCAGCGGCGCGGTCAGTTCCCCCTCGAGCAGCGCCGGCTCGTCGAGCAGGCGCGCGATCACCTCCATCGCGTGCAGCATCTCGATCATGCGCGCCCAGTGGTAGGCGAGCGTGGCATGCACCGGCCCGCGGGCGAGAAACCGTTGCCGCTGCGCCTCGGCACGCGGCGTGTCGATCAGGTCGCAGGTCTGCAGCCGCGCCAGCGGGCCGACGCGGTACCAGCCGGCCTCGCGCCCGAGCGCGCGCAGGTGCGGGAACTTCATGTAGCTCCAGGGCCGCGTCTCCTCCTCGATCAGGTCGAGGTAGCCCTGCACGTCGGCGCCGTCGAGGAAGGTGGCGCCGTCGGCATCACGCGCGCGCAGCACGCCGTCGTAGAGTTCCATCGCGCCGTCGCGCGGCCGCACCAGCGACAGGAACGAGCTGCGCAGCCGCCCGAAGCCGTCGTACAGCGCCGGATTCTGCGCATGCAGCGTCGCCACCAGGTCGACCGCCTGCTCGCACCAGTCGAGCATCTGCGGTGCCTGCGCCGCCAGGCCGTCGCGCTCCTCGCGCGTCAGGTGACGATTCACGCCGCCGGGCACCGAGCCGCTGCCGTGCACGCGCTTGCCGGCAGTCAGGCGGATCACCTCCTGCCCGTACTTGCGCAGCAGCACGCCCTGGCGCGCGATGTCCGGGTGGGCGGCCGCCACGCCGACGATGTTGCGCCTGGCGACGGCGCTGTCGAAGCCGAACAGCAGGTCCGGCGAGCTGAGGTGGAAGAAGTGCAGCGCGTGCGACTGCATGATCTGGCCGTAGTGCATCAGCCGGCGCATCGTCTCGGCGGTGGGCGGCAGCTGCCGGATGCCGAGTGCGTGGTCGATCGCCTTGCTCGCCGCCAGGTGGTGCGACACCGGGCAGATGCCGCACAGGCGCTGCACCATGACCGGCACTTCCCAGTAGGGCCGGCCGACGATGAAGCTCTCGAAGCCGCGGAACTCGACGATGTGCAGCCGCGCCTGCTGCACGCGGTTGTGCTCGTCCAGCAGCAGGGTGACCTTGCCATGGCCCTCGACCCGCGAGACCGGGTCGATCGCGACCCTTCGGAGTGCCGGTGAGCGCGCGTCAGTCATAGTGGATCAGCCCATGGCCGAGCGCCGGCCGCCGGCCCTCGAGCAGTGCGGTGACGCAGGCCCAGATCGCGTCCGCGCCGGGCGGGCAGCCGGGCAGGAAATGGTCGACATGCACCACCTCGTGGATCGGGTGCACCTTGGCCAGCGGCAGCGGCAGCTCGGGGTCGTCGGGCACCGCGCTGTCGGCGGCGAGGCCGGGCCGCGAGTCGTAGACCTCGGTCAGGATGCGCCCGATGTCCAGCGCGTTGCGCTGCGCCGGCAGCCCGCCGTTGATCGCGCAGGCGCCGACCGCCACGAGGGTCTTGCACGCCGCGCGGAACTCGCGCAGCACGTGCACGTTCTCGGCATTGCACAGCCCGCCCTCGATCAGGCCGATGTCGCAGGGCCCGCAGTGCTTGATGTCGGTGAGCGGGCTGCGGTCGAACTCGACGATCTCGGCCAGCGTGAACAGGCGTTCGTCGATGTCGAGGAAGGACATGTGGCAGCCGAAGCAGCCGGCCAGCGACACCGTCGCGATGCGGGGTTTGCCCATGCCCTATTCCTCCGACACCGGCGCCTTGTCGAAACGCCGCTGCCCGATCGGCACCACGAAGCCGCGCCGCTTGGGCAGGATCGCGCCCACCGGGCAGACGCTGGCCGCGAAGTCGCCCTCGGCGAAGCTGCTGTCGCCCAGCTTGCCGGTCGGCGAGTTGACGATCAGGTGCGCGCCGATGCCGTGCCCGCCGATCGCGAACACGTCCTTGCCGTCCACCTCGTGGCTGGCGCGCACGCACAGCTTGCAGAGGATGCAGCGGTTCAGGTCCAGCCACATCGTCGGGTGGCTCGCGTCCACCGGCCGGTGCGGATAGAACTCCTCGAACTGCGGCCCGAGCATGCCCATCTCGTAGGCGGTGGCCTGCAGCAGGCAGTTGCCGCTCTTCTCGCACGAGGGGCAGAAGTGGTTGCCCTCGACGAACAGCATCTGCAGCAGCAGGCGGCGGTCGGCGTCGCGCTCGGGTGTGCGGTTGGCGACGCGGTCGCCCGGCGCGGCGCGCGTGGTGCAGGCCGCCGCCTTGCGCACATGGCCCTTCGCGTCGGTCACCTCCACGGTGCACACCCGGCAGGCACCGCTCTGACCGAGCCGCTCATGCCAGCACAGGTGCGGCACGTAGTGGCCGGCGCGCCGCGCGGCCTGCATCAGCGTGTCGCCGGGTTCGAACGGCACCTCGGCGCCGTCGAGCTGGAAGCTGTTGCTCATGGTGCGATGCGGGGGGCGTGGGCGAGTTCGTCGCCGGGGTCGTGGCGCCGCGTGACCCGCCGCGCGCTGGCCAGCTCGGCGTCCGGGTCGAAGCCGGGCACGAAGTCGGGCGACTGCAGGCGGCGCAGGTAGGCCGGGCGGAAGCGGTCGATCGTGTGGCGCAGCGGGTTGGCCGCGGTCGCGCCCAGGCCGCAGTGGGTGCTGCCGTGCAGCAGACGGTCGAGGTCGCGCAGCTCGGCCTCGTCGAACAGCGAGCCGTGGCCTTCGGCGAGCTTGTCCATGCGCCGCACGATCAGCTCGGTGCCGACGCGGCAGGGCGTGCAGAAGCCGCAGCTCTCGTGGGCGAAGAACTGGGCGAAGCCGCGCGCCACCTCGAACAGGTCGCGCCGCGCGTCGAACACCATGAAGGCGCCGGCGGTCGGCACGTCGTCGAAGGCGATGCGGCGGCCGAACTCGTGCGCCGCCAGGGTCTGCCCCGAGGGGCCGCCGACCTGCACCGCCTGCACCTCGCTCGCGCCGCAGTCGGCCAGGATCTGCTCGACGCTGACCCCGAACGGGTACTCGTACAGCCCGGGGCGCTCGCAGTCGCCGCTGACCGAGTGGATCTTGGTGCCGCTGCTGCCCGGCACGCCGAGCGCGGCCCACCAGGCGCCGCCGCGCTGCGCGATTTGCGCCGCGGCGCACCAGGTCTCGACGTTGTTGACCACGGTCGGCTGGCCCAGGTAGCCGCTTTCGACCGGGAAGGGCGGGCGGATGCGCGGCGTGCCGCGCTTGCCCTCGAGCGACTCGATCAGCGAGCTCTCCTCGCCGCACACGTAGGCGCCGGCGCCGAGGTGGATCGCGACGTCGAAGTCGAAGCCGGCCTGGCCGGCGATGCGCAGGCCCAGCAGCCCGGCGGCGCGGCGTGCGGCCAGCACGGCCTCGAGCGACTCGAGCATCCAGCGGTACTCGCCGCGCAGGTAGACGAAGCCCTGGCGCGCGCCGAGCACGAAGGCGCCGACCGTCATGCCCTCGAGCACGGCGTCGAAGTGGCGCCGCAGCAGCACGCGGTCCTTGAAGGTGCCGGGCTCGCCCTCGTCGGCGTTGCACACCACCACGCGCGTGCCGCCCTCGGGCACCGGCGCCTGGCGGCACAGCGTCCACTTCAGGGCGGTGTCGAAGCCGGCCCCGCCGCGGCCGCGCAGGCCGGACTGACGCAGTTCCTGCAGCGTCGCGTCGGCTCCGCGCGCCAGCGCGGCGCGGATCGCCTCGCCCTGCGCGGGCGGCGCGGCGAGCAGCACGTCGGCGCGGCGCACCTGGTCGTCGATGCGCTGCCAGTCGGCCGGCCACTGCGCGGGCGGCACCTGCGCGCGCACCAGGTCGGCGATCTCGTAGATGCGCTGGCTGTCCAGCCGCGTCAGCACCTGGTGCTGGTTGACCAGCAGCGCCGGGCCCTGGTCGCCCAGGCCGATGTCGGAACAGAAGCCGACGCTGACGAGGCCGTCCTCGCTGACCTTGCCGGGCTCGATCCACAGCCGCCGGCACAGGTCGCGCGCGAGCACGCGGCTGCCGGCCTGGCGCTCGATCACGTTGTCGCTGAACAGCAGGTGGTAGCGCCCCACCGGCCGCAGGTGGAAGAAGCGGTAGAAGCCGGCCACGCCCTCGACGACCGCCGCGCTCAGCCCGACCCCCGCGCCGATGCGCGCGAGCAGCTCGCGCGGCAACCAGTGCGTGTGCGCCTGCACCTCGCGCAGGATCTGCACCAGCTGGTCGCGGCGCCGGCCGCGGCGGTTGAGCACCTGCTCGACGATCTCGTCCTGCGTGGCGGTCATGGCGAGGCGATTGGACCTTGCGGTCGGAGGCCCGACCTTGACATCGCTCAGCGGGCGCGGTCAAGCCTGGTCGAGCAAAGCCCTCGCCCTTTCGCTCGCCGCACGGCCCACCTGGCCCGACAGCGCGAGCGACACGCCGGCCGCCAGCATGCCCTCGAAGGCGGCGCGCACCTCGCGCGTGCCGACGGCGCGCAGCTGGGCCAGCCGCTCGGCCTCGCTGCGCACGCGGCCGAGCGCGAACAGGTCGAGCGCGGCGTCCTCCAGCCGGCGGTAGGGCCGCTCGAGCGCGCGCAGGCGGCGCACGGTGATCTGGTTCTGGGCCCGCTCCAGGTCCAGCGGCGCCACCTGCCGGGCATGCGTGCGCAGCAGCCGCATGGTCTGGGTCAGCAGCTCGTCGAGCTGCTCCGGCGCCGTCGAGGCCTCGATGACGAACTGGCCGAAGCCGTCGTACACATCGGCCGAGCAGGCGGTGTAGTAGGCCAGGCCGCGCCGCTCGCGCAGCTCGGCCAGCAGCGGGGAACTCATGCCGTCGCCCAGCACGCCCGCCGCCACGCTGCCGGCCATGTCCTCGGCCGCCAGTCCGGGCAGCGGGAAGCCGAGCACCGCGTGGGTCTGGCTGCTGCCGGCCAGGCGCAGCGTGCGGATGCCGCCCTCGTAGGCCGGCGGCTCGACGCGGTTGGGTGTGCCGCGAGGCATGTCGCCGAAGGCGGCCTCGGTGGCCTTGAGCAGCGCGTCGGGCGCGATGCCGCCGGCCACGCCGACGATCAGGTTGGCGCCGCTGTACAGGCGCTGCACATGCGCCACCAGGTCGGCGCGGGTGAAGCGCTCGATGTTGCGCCGCGTGCCGATCACCGGCTGGGCCGCCGGGTGTGTGCCGAAGCAGGCCTTGTCGAACAGGCGGAAGGCGCTGGCCAGCGGGTCGTCCTCGTCGTCGGTGAACTCGTGCAGCAGCACCTGGCGCTCGCGCTCCAGCTCGTCGGCCGGAAAGGCGGCGTGGCGCACGATGTCGCCCAGCATCGCGACGAACGCGGCCGCGTCGCGCGCCAGGCCGTGCATGTGGAAGGCGGTGTGGTCCTTGTCGGTGTGCGCGTTGACCTCGGCGCCGAGCCGCTCGGCGTCGAGGTTGATGCGTGCCGCGTCGCGCGTGGCCGTGCCCTTGAAGGCCATGTGCTCGATCACGTGGCCGATGCCGCTGGCGAGGCGCGTCTCGTGCAGGCTGCCGGCGCGCACGAACACGCTGACGCTGACCGTGGGCAGCGGCAGCGGCACGGCGACCAGGCGCACGCCGTCGGGCAGCGTGGTGACGAGGGTCGGGGCGGTCAGGGCGGGGTCGGTCATCGGCGGCGCGGTCGGCGGGGAGGGCGAGGATACGCCGCGCCCGGTCACGGCTTGTCAGCCGCGCCCGAGCGCCGCCAGCAGCCCGGCCCGGTCCTCCCGGGCGGCCGGGTAGTCGGGCAGCAGCTTCAGCGCCTTGTCGACGCAGCGCAGTGCCTCGCGCAGCCGGCCGCGCAGGGCCAGCACGCTGCCCAGGCCGTTCCACGCGCCGGCATCGGCCGGGCGTTCGGCCAGCGCCGTGCGGAAGGTGCGCTCGGCGGCGTCGAGCGCGGCGCCGGCCTCGTCGCCGCGGCCCAGCCGCTGCAGCGCCTGGGCGACGTTCTTGTGGCCGTAGCCGCGCGTGAGCTGCAGGTCGCCGTCCTGCGGGTGGCGCGGGCAGACGCGGTCGAGCAGGCGCAGCGTGCGCCGCGCCTGCGCGAGGGCGCGGGCCGGCGTGGCGTCGAGCAGCGCGAAGTAGCGCTCCTGCTGCTGCCACAGCTCGGCATGGATCTCGCCCAGCGTGCCGCGGCGCAGCGCCGGCACCAGTTCGCGCAGCCGCTCCACCAGCGCGGCCACGTCGTGCCGCCAGTGTGCATCGCGCAGCGGGCAGGCCTGCCATTCGAGCAGGCGGCGCAGCGGCCTCGGCAGCGCCTCGGGCGCCGGCAGCCTTGCGCCGCCCACCAGCACCGGGATCACCTTGCGCCGCGGGCCGGCCAGCGCGGCGGCGATCTCGCGCCGCAGCACGTCGCGCGGGTCGGCCAGCCGCCGGCGCTGGCGCGGCGCGAACCACTTCGGCCCGATCAGCACCAGCACCACCTGCGTGCCGCGCAGTGCCGCCTCGATCTCGCGCTGCCAGCGCACGCCGGGCGCGAGGTCGTCCACGTCGCGGAACACCAGGTCCTCGCCGAAGCGCAGGTTCAGGTGCTGGCCCAGCCGGGTGCACCAGGCGGCACTGTCGGCGCGGCGGTAGGAGAGGAACAGGGCGGGCATGGCCGGGGGAGCATAGCCCGCCCGCCGGCCCGACCCGGCCGCTACACGATCACGAAGTCCGACGCCGTCAGCGCGGTGCCCGCCGTCACGGTGGCGAACAGCACCTGCGCGCCGGCGCCCGAGCCGTCGGCGTCGTAGAAGAGCTGTCCGCTCGCGCTGTCGTAGACGATGCGGTCGTTCGTGTCGCCGGCGGCGGTGCCGGCGCGGAAGGCGCCGGCCGCCAGCGTGCCGACGCCGATCGCGCTGAACACCGTGCGGGCGAGCTGGAAGCTGTCGTCGGCGGCGACGAAACCCTGCAGCTGGTCGGCGTTGTCGGTGCCCGGTGTGTTGGCAAAGCGGAACAGGTCCTGCCCGGTGCCGCCGACCAGCCGGTCGTTGCCGAGCCCGCCCTCCAGGGTGTCGTTGCCGGCGCCGCCGGTGAGCGTGTCCTGGCCGGCACCGCCGCGCAGCAGGTTGGCCGCGCTGTTGCCGGTGAGCGTGTTCGCCAGAACGTTGCCCGTGCCGTTGATCGCCGCGCTGCCGGTCAGCACCAGCTTCTCGAGGTTGGCGCCGAGCGTGCGGCCGACGCTGCTGCGCACGGTGTCGATCTCGTTCGAGGCGCTGCCGGTCTCGCTGACGATGTCGCCCGGGTTGTCCACCACATAGGTGTCGTTGCCCGCGCCGCCGACCAGCGTGTCGGCCCCGGTGCCGCCGTTCAGCACGTTGGCCGCGGCGTTGCCGGTGAGCCGGTTGGCCAGCGCATTGCCGGTGCCGTTGATCGCGGCGGCGCTGGTCAGCACCAGGCGCTCGAGCCCGGGGCCGAGCGTCCAGCTCACGCTGGCGCGCACGGTATCGAGCTCGAAGGCGGTATCGCCGGCCTCGAAGACGATGTCCAGCGGGTGGTCGACCACGTAGACGTCGTTGCCGTCGTAGCCCGCGAGGCTGTCGATGCCGGCGCTGCCGTCGAGGGTATCGGCCCCGTCGAACCCGGTCAGCGAATCGTTGTCGGCGCCGCCGTTGAGGCGGTCGCCGCCCGGGCCGCCGTCGAGCGCATCGTTGCCGGCCTCGCCGTTGAAGACGTGGATGACACTGCCCGGATCGGCCATCGGGGCGACGACGACATCGTTGCCGGCACCGGCCGACACGAGCAGCGCCGTCGGCCGGCCGAGGGTGCCCGAGTACGGCTCGAGAAAGAAGAAGTCGTAGACGTCCACGCCCGGGGTTCCACGGAAGTGGGTTCCCGTGGAGTCGATCCGCTCGATCGCCCGCAGGGGCAGGCTGGTCGCGAGCTGAAGGTCGCCGTTGACCAGGTCCACGCTGTCGAAGCCGTCGCCGCCTTCGATGTCCGAGGCCACCAGGCTGGTCACGGCGTTCAGGTCGAAGCGGTCGTCGCCGTCGTAGCCGTACATCACCCCGGCCTGGCCGGCGCCGATCAGCAGGTCGTTGCCGGCGCCGCCGTCGAGCAACTCGCCCTGGTCGGCCACCAGCGTGTCGTTGCCGTTGCCTCCGCCGAGGATGTCGGCTCCGGCGCCGCCGATCAGCAGGTCGTCGCCGTCCCCGCCGCGCAGCAGGTCGGCCCCGCCCAGGCCCCGGATGACGTCGCTGCCGGCGGTGCCGTCCAGGGTGTCGTTGTCCTCGTCGCCGACGATCTCCATGCGCTGCCTCCCTCCCCGGCAACGCGCCGTCGCGGCGTCTGTGCTTCCCGGGGCCGCCATTCTGCCCCGGGGAGCCGAACGCCCTACACGATCACGAAGTCCGACGCCGTCAGCGCGGTGCCCGCCGTCACGGTGGCGAACAGCACCTGCGCGCCGGCGCCCGAGCCGTCGGCGTCGTAGAAGAGTTGTCCGCTCGCGCTGTCGTAGACGATGCGGTCGTTCGTGTCGCCGGCGGCGGTGCCGGCGCGGAAGGCGCCCGCCGCCAGCGTGCCGACGCCGATCGCCGAGAACACCGTGCGGGCGAGCACGAAGCTGTCGTCGGCGGCGACGAAGCCCTGCACCTGGTCGACGTTGCTCGTGGCGTTCAGCGCGGTGCCGAAGCGGAACAGGTCGGCGCCGCTGCCGCCGGCCAGCAGGTCGTTGCCGAGCCCGCCGTCCAGCACGTCGTCGCCCGCGCCACCGCTGAGCGTGTCGTTGCCGCTGCCGCCGCGCAGCTCGTTGGCGCCGCCGTTGCCGGTCAGCGTGTTGGCCAGCGCATTGCCGGTGCCGTTCAGCGCGGCGCTGCCGGTCAGCACCAGGTTCTCGAGGTTGGCGCCGAGCGTGCGGGTGACGCTCGCGCGCACGGTGTCGATCTCGCCGGCCGGGCCGGTCTCGGTGGTCACGTCGCCGCTGTGGTCGACCACGTAGGTGTCGCCGCCCGCGCCGCCGATCAGCGTGTCGGCCCCGGTGCCGCCGTTCAGCACGTTGGCCGCGGCGTTGCCGGTCAGCTGGTTGGCCAGCGTGTTGCCGGTGCCGTTGATCGCGGCGTTGCCGCCGAGCACCAGGCGCTCCAGGTTGGCGCCGAGCGTCCAGGTGACGCTGCTGTTCACCGTGTCGATGTCGGTGGCCAGGCTGCTGGCCTCGAACACCATGTCGCCCGCGGCATCGACGAAGTAGACGTCGCTGCCGCGCCCGCCGACGAGCAGGTCCAGCCCGGCGCCGCCGTCCAGCGTGTCGTTGCCGCTGCCGCCGTCGAGCAGGTCTTCGCCGTTGCCGCCGGCCAGCGTGTCGGCGCCGCCGGCGCCGAGCAGGGTGTCGTCGCCATCGCGGCCCTCCACGCGGTTGGCCAGCGCCGAGCCGTGCACCACCTCCGCCCCGGCGGTGGCGATCAGGTGCTCGAAGCCGGCGAACTGCCCGCCGCCGGCCACCAGCATCGCGTCGGCCGTGAGGTCGAAGAGCGTGCCGTCGGCGGCGGCAGCGGCGCCGGACAGGTCGAGCAGGTCGGTGCCGCCGTTGCCTTCGTAGACGCCGGACAGGGAGGCGACGACGGTGTCGTCGCCCAGGCCGCCGTAGACGCTGTCGGTGCCGCCGCCGCCGATCAGCAGGTTGGCGCCGTCGTTGCCCACCAGCGTGTTGGCGTTGACGTTGCCGGTGGCCACCAGGTTGGCGCTGCCGAGCAGCTCGACGCGCTCGATGCCGAAGCTGTCCTGTCCGGCCGTGGCACCGAGCGTGATGGAGACACTCGAGCGCACGGTGTCCACGCCGCCCGGTGCGCCGGCCAGGGCGTCGATCACCACGTCGCCGACGTCGTCGACCAGGTAGAGGTCGTCGCCGTCGGCGCCCTCGAGCCGGTCGGCCCCGCTGCCGCCATCCAGCGTGTCGTTGCCCAGGCCGCCGGCGAGCGTGTCGTCGCCGGCGCCGCCGGTGATGCCGTCGTGCCCGCCCGCGCCGCTGATCGCGTTGGCGGCGGCGGTGCCGATCAGCGTGTCGTTGCCGCCCGCGGCGACCAGGTTCTCGAACTCGGTGTAGCTCTCGCCGGCGAAGTTGGTCGTGCCGGTGGCCAGGTTGACGAGGTAGTTGCCGCCGTACGAGCTGGTGTCCAGCGTGTCGATGCCGGCGCCGCCGACGGCGGTGTCGGTGCCGTAGGAGGCGTAGACCAGGTCGTCGCCGTCGCCGCCGAGGGCGCTGTCGTTGCCGATCACGCCGCGCAGCGTGTCGTTGCCGGCGCCGCCCTCGAGCCGGTCGCTGCCTTCGCCGCCGTCCAGCAGGTTGGCGCCGCCGTTGCCGACCAGCACGTTGTTCAGTCCGTTGCCGGTCGCGTTCAGGTTGGCGCTGCCCTGCAGCTCGACACGCTCGATGCCGTAGCCCGACTGCCCGGCGATGTCGGACAGCACCTGCGAGACCGCGCTGCGCACCGTGTCCGCGCCGGCGGCGGTGTCGTTCCCGGCTTCGAGCACCAGATCGCCGGCCGCATCGACGATGTACAGGTCGTCGCCGCTGCCGCCGCGCAGCGTGTCGACCCCCGCGCCGCCGTCGAGCGAGTCGTTGCCGGTGCCGCCGGTGATGTCGTTGCCGGCCGCGGTGCCGATCAGCGTGTCGTTGCCGGCGCCGGCGACGAGGTGCTCGAACTCGGTGAAGCTCTCGCCGGCGAAGTTGGTCGCGCCGGTGACGAGGTTGACGAGGTAGTTGCCGCCGTACGAGGTGGTGTCCAGGGTGTCGACGCCGTCGCCGCCGGCCGCCACGTCGGTGCCGAGCACGGCGTAGACCAGGTCGTTGCCGTTGCCGCCCAGCGCGGTGTCGTTGCCGCCGCTGCCGTTGAGCGTGTCGTTGCCGTCGCCGCCCTCGAGCCGGTCGTTGGCAGCGCCGCCGGTCAGCGTGTCGGAGCCGCCGCCGCCGATCAGGGTGTCGTTCTGGTCGCCGCCGTTCAGCCGGTCGCCGCTCGGGCCGCCGGTCAGGCTGTCGTTGCCGCCCTCGCCGTTGAGGGTGTTGAAGAACGAGCCGAGGGGGGTGTTGCTGGCGTACACCACGTCGTCGCCGGCCCCGGCTGACAGGGTGATCTCGGCCGGCAGGCCGAAGCCGGGCGACCAGGTGTTGAAGGGCCGGAAGTCGTAGCTGTCGTTGCCCGCCGTGCCGCGGAAGTCGGTCAGGTAGGTGTCGAGCAGTTCCACCTCGACGAAGGGCAGCGTCGTGCCGAGCTGCAGCACGCCCTGGATCAGGTCGGCGCTGTCGCTGCCGGCGCCGCCGCTGATGATGCAGCCGGTCAGGTCGGTCACCGTGTTGAGGTCGAAGCCGTCGTCGCCCGCCTCGCCGTACAGGCTGTCCTGGCCGCTGCCGCCCACCAGCAGGTCGTTGCCGGTCCAGCCGTACATCAGGTCGTTGCCGGCGCCGCCGATCACGGTGTCGTTGCCGCTGCCGCCGTCCAGGGTGTCGTTGCCGCTGCCGCCGTCGAGCGAATCGTTGTCGCCGCCGCCGTCGACGAAGTCCTGGCCGTCGCCGCCGGCGAGCGTGTCGTTGCCGAGCGCGCCGGCGATGGTGTCGTCGCCGGACGTGCCGGAAAGGTTGTTCGCGGTGTCGTCGCCGTTGATGATGGCCATGTGATGCTCCCGTTTGCGCCTGCGCCGTCACGGCGCCGTGACGCGTGCCGGGATGATCCGGGGCGCGGCGTTACGCCGGCGTTATCCGGGCCACGGGACTTCGGGGGTACGCCACGGCCGCCCCCCCGGCTCGCGGGGGGCGCGGCTCGTCAGCCCTGCCAGCGCAGCAGCACCAGCCCGCAGGCGCCGGCCACCGCGAGGTGGCTGTCGTCGAGCCAGGCGCAATGCGCCAGTGCGCCGTCGACCACCAGCGCGGCGAGCGTGCCGCCGCCGGCCTGCCAGATGCGGATGGCGCCGTCCTCGGCCACCGAGGCGATCAGCCGGCCGCCCGGGTGCACGGCGCAGCCGGTCACGCGTGCATGGTGGCCGAGCAGCACCTGGCGCTCGCGACCGTCGGGCCAGTGCCACAGGCGCAGGCTGCCGTCGTCCGAGGCGCTGGCGAGGAAGCCGCCGTCCGGCGCGAAGGCGAGTGCGTTGACGGCGCGGGCGTGTTCGCCGAACTCGAGCAGAGCGAGCCGGCGCGCCGCCGCGTCGGCGGCCAGGCGCTCGGTGCCGGCGAACCAGGCTTCCCACAGCGCATCCCCTTCGGCCGGCACGCGCCAGCGGCGCAGCGTGCCGTCGATGCCGCCGCTGACCACATGCTGGCCGTCGGGGGCGAAGGCGCAGGCGGTCACCGTGTCGCGATGGGCCACGAAGCCGAGCCGGCGCGTGCGATCGCGCAGGTCGGCCAGGCGCAGCGTGCGGTCGGCCGACGCGCTGGCCAGCAGGCTCACCGTGGCGTCGAAGGCGCAGGCGGTGACCGCGCCGCGGTGTGTCGGCAGACGCGCCACCAGGCGCGTCTGCAGCGTGCCCCAGAGCGCGACGCTGCCATCGGCGCCGCCCACCGCGAGCATGCCGGCGTCGGGCGCCAACGCACAGGCCAGCGCCAGCCCGGCGGCGCCGGGCGGCAGTTCGCGCAGCGCCTGGCCGCGGCCGTCGCACAAGGCGAGCGCACCGTCGCTGCGTGCGACGACCAGCAGGCCGGCCGCGGCGGCGAAGGCGCTGCTGGGGGCCCGCCGCGGCGCGGCCGGGGCCCCCTCCGGCGGGCCGTCGAGCCGCCACAGGCGCAGGCTGCCGTCGTCGGCCGCCGAGGCGAGCCGGGCGCCGTCCGCGGACACCGCCAGGTCGTTCACCGCGCCGGTGTGGCCGACGTAGCCGTGCGTCGGCGCACCGCCGTCGACCGACCAGCGCAGCAGCCGGCCGTCCGCCGCGGCGCCGATCAGGCCACGCCCGTCGGGCGTGAAGGCGCAGCGGCTCCACGCCGTGCCGCGCTGCGCCTGCAGCACCTGCAGCGCCTGGCCGTCGTCGGTGCGCCACAGGCGCAGCGTGCCGTCGGCGCCGGCGCTGGCGAGCAGGGTGCCGTCGGGCGAGAAGGCGCAGCCGTTGACCGCCGCGGCATGGCCTTCGAGCACCTGGCGCACGCCGCGTTCGGCCAGCGACCACAGCACCACGCTCTGGTCCGACGAGGCCGAGGCCAGCCAGCGTCCGTCGGCGCTCAGCGCGCAGCCGTTCACCGCGGCCCAGTGGCCGTCGCCGGCGCGGCTGACGTACCAGCCGCCGCGCTCCTCGTCCCAGGCGCGCGCCAGCACCGCGAGGCAGGCGCCGTCGTCCACGCTCCACAGCCGCAGCGAGCCGTCCAGCGAGGCGCTGGCGAGCAGCCGGCCGTCGGCCGAGGCGGCGCAATCGCTCAGCCCGTCGGTGTGGCCGGTGAACGCGGCCAGTTCGCTGCCGGCCGCCGTGTCCCACAGGCGCAGCCGGCGGTCCAGCCCGGCCGAGGCGAGGCGCCGCCCGTCGGGCAGGAACACCAGCCGGCGCACCCAGCCGGTGTGGCCCACCAGCACCGCCAGCTCGCGGCCGCTCGCGGCGTCCCACAGCCGGATACGGCCGTCGTCGCCGGCGCCGGCCACGCGCGTGCCGTCGGGGCTGATCGCACAGGCGAGCAGGGCGCCGCGCGGCAAGGCGAGGCTGCGGATCAGCGCGGCCGGCGGCAGGTCGGGCAGCGGCTGCGCCGGCACCAGCGGCGGCGCCGGCGCGTCGCCCGGCACCGGCAGGTGGCCGTACAGCGTGGCGTGCAGCGCGGCGTGGCTGTCGCAGCGCGCCAGCAGGTGCTGGCACTGCACGAAGGCGACGCGCCAGGCGCGCAGCGCGAGGTCGTCCGGCCCGGCCTGCTCGGCGGCCTGCAGGTCGGCCTCGGTGGCAAAGGCATGGCGCGCGCGGGTCTTGGCGGCGAGGTAGTGCAGGTCGCGCACGGTGCGGCGCAGCTCGTCGGCGCGCCCGGCGGCCACCAGGTGCAGCGCCAGCGTGTCCCACAAATAGGGTTCGTCGGGCGGCAGGTCGGCCCAGTCGCCGGTCGCCGGGCGCAACGCCTCGAGCAGCGCGCCGTGCCGGATCGGCATCTGGTCGCCGAGGCGCTCGAGCAGGAAGCGCCGGATCACGTCGTGCAGCCGGATGTGGCGCCGCGCCGGGTCGAAGTCCAGCAGCAGCGAGAGCCGGTGCAGCCGCTCGGCCAGCGCCTCGGCGTCGAACTCGTCGAGCGCGCCGGTGCGGTGCCAGTAGCGTGCCAGCGTGGCCAGCGGGATCACCTGGTCCTCGGGGAAGATGGCCAGGTCGTCCAGGCGCGCGCGTTCGTCGGCGTCGAGCTGCGCCAGGCTCAGGCCGAGCGTCTGCGCCACGGCGCGGTCGCGGTGCGCGGCGTCGCGCGCGTCGAAGAAGGTCAGCCCGCGTTTGTCCAGCGCGGTGCCGACCCAGGCGAGCGCCGCGGCCGGCGCCTGGCCCTGCTGCAGCCGCTCGCGCAGCGCACCGTTGACGAGCTTGATCAGCAGCGGCCATTCGCCGAGCCGGCCGGCCAGCGCGGCGAGCGCCGCCTCCTGCCCCGGGGGCAGGCCGTGGGCCAGCAGCGCCGCGGCCTCGTCGCGCTGCATCTGCGCCACGTCGATGCGCTGCGTGCCGGCCGGCAGGGTGTCGACGTTGCGCGTGGTGACCAGGCGCGCGCAGCGCGGCCCGCCGCGCAGGAAGGGCGCGGCATGGGCCGCGTCCCACAGGTCGTCGATCACGATCAGCAGCTCGCGCTCGGCCAGCAGGTCGGCCAGTGCCGCCGCAGCGGCCTCCAGCCCCGCGTAGCCGGGGCGCTGGCCGCACAGCACCTGGATCAGGTCCTCGACGCGGCCGGTCAGCTCGCCCGGGTTCTCGCCCAGCGTGACCCACAGGATGCCGTCGTCGAAGGCGGCCTGCACCTCCTCGTGGTGGCAGGCGGCGCGTGCCAGCGCGGTCTTGCCGTAGCCGCCGGCGCCGCGCAGCGCGGTGATGCGCGCCACCGGCTCGCCGCGCGCGCGGTCCACCAGCAGCGGCACCAGGCGCTCGATCAGCGAGCGGCGCGGCACGTGGTCGGCCGGCAGATCCTCGACCATGAAGGGCACGCGGCGCGGCCGCGGCGTGCCCTGCAGGTCGGCCAGGAACTTGGGCCATTCCTGGTCCAGGTCGTAGAAATGCGCGCTGCGCATCCAGCGCGGCATGGCCGCGAAGTCCAGCCCCGGCGCGGCCATCACCGGGTAGACCGCCACGCCGCGCTGGCGCGCGTAGCGCCACTCGCGCCGCACCAGCTCGGAGGCCAGCGCGGCCGGCGTCATCACCAGCACCAGGAACACGACGCGGTCCAGCGCCTCGGTGATCTGCAGCCACCAGTCGCGCCCGCCCTCCAGGCCCTCGCGGTCGCGCCACAGCGCGATGCGCTCGCCGGCGAGCCGCTCGCGCAGCCCGCGTGCGAAGGCCTCGCCGTCGCGGCGGGCGTAGGAGACGAAAACACGCGGGGCGTCGGTGGCCACGCCGCGAGCGTACGCCGGGGCGCGCCGCGCCGGTCTCCCTACCGGCGCTGTTCAGCGCGCCAGCTCGGCCTCCAGCCGGGCGACCAGGGTGCGCAGGGCGGCGTCGATCGCCGCGGCCTCGCCGGCCTCCACTGGCGCCGCGTCGGACGGCAGGCGCCGCTCGAGCGCCAGCAGCGTGTCGTGCAGCTGCGTCGCGCCGACCGCGGCGCAGGCCCCGCGCAGCGAGTGCACGCCGTGGCGGTCCAGCGCACCGCAGCCCTGGCGATAGGCCGCGGCGAAATGGGTCAGCACCCGGGCCAGCAACGCGGGCTGGCCGCCCACGCTGCGCATTGCCTGTCCGACGTCGAACCCGTCGAGCGCCGCGAGCCGGTCCTGCAGCGGGGCCGGCACCGGCACGGGCGCTGCCGGTTCGGGCGCCGCCGGCGCAGCGGCCGTGGCCGGTGCCGGCAGCCAGTGCAGCAAGGTGGCGTAGAGCTTCTCGGGGTCGACCGGCTTGGCCACATGGTCGTTCATGCCGGCCGCCAGGCAGGCCGCGCGGTCCTCGCCGAAGGCGTTGGCCGTCATCGCCACGACGGGCAGCGTGGCCAGGCCGGCGGCGCGCAGTCGCCGCGTGGCCTCGAGCCCGTCCAGCTCCGGCATCTGCATGTCCATCAGCACCAGGTCGATGCCCCCGGCGAGTGCCTTGTGCAGCGCCTCGGCGCCGTCCTGCGCGGTGTCCACGCGCAGGCCGGCGGCGCCCAGCAGCTCCACGGCCACCTCGCGGTTGATCGGGTTGTCCTCGGCGAGCAGCACGCGGGCACCGGCATGGCGCTCGCGCAGCAGCCTCTCCGAGCGGCCCGGCGCGAGCGGCTCGACCGCGGCGACGGCCGGCGCGCGCAGAAGGCTCAGCAGCGTGTCGTGCAGCGACGAGCTGCTGGCCGGCTTGAGCAGCACGGCGCCGAAGCCGGCGGCACGCGACTGCCGCCACATGCGGTCGTCGTCGTGCGCGCTGACCAGCAGCGCCGGCGGCAGCGCTTCGCCGTACAGCGTGCGCAGCCGCTCGAGCGTCTGCACGCCGTCCAGCGGGTGCATGCGCCAGTCGAGCACGACGAGGTCGTACGCCCGGCCGGCGGCCAGCTCGGCGGCGGCATGCGCCAGCGCGGCCTCCGGCGCGTCGAAGGCGTCGACCCGCAGCCCGAGCAGCTGCAGCCGGTCGGACAGTGCCTGCAGCGACTCCGCCAGGTCGTCGACGAGCAGGACGCGTCGCCCCGCCAGCAGCACCGGTGCGGCGGCAGTCTCGGGCACGCCGGGGTCCGCCTGCAGGCGCGCGGTGAACCAGAATCGACTGCCGACGCCGAGCTGGCTGTCCACGCCGACCTCGCCGCCCATCAGGTGCGCGATGTGGCGCGTCAGCGCCAGGCCCAGCCCGGTGCCGCCGTGGCGGCGGGTGGTCGAGCTGTCGGCCTGCTCGAAGGCGTCGAACAGCAGCGGCAGCGCCGCGGGTGCGATGCCCTCGCCGGTGTCGCTCACCTCGAAGCGCAGCCACAGCATGTCGCCGTCGCGGCGCAGCAGCTCGGCGCCCAGGCGCACCCAGCCCTGGGCGGTGAACTTGACGGCGTTGGACAGCAGGTTGATCAGCGCCTGCGCGAGCCGGGTCGGGTCGCCGCGCAGGCGGTCGGGCACATGGTCCGGGTCGACGATCAGCTCCAGCCCCTTCTCGCGCGCCCGCGCACCGACCAGCTCGAAGGCGCGTGCCAGCACCTCGTCGAGCGAGAAGTCGGTCTGCTCGAGCGCCATGCGTCCGGCCTCGATCTTGGACAGGTCGAGGATGTCGTTGATCACCTGCAGCAGGTGCTTGGCGGCGCCGTCCACCTTGGCCAGCCGGGTGCGCTGCAGCGCGTCGGTGGCGTCGCGCGCGAGCAGGTGGTTCAGGCCGATGATCGCGTTCATCGGCGTGCGGATCTCGTGGCTCATGTTGGCCAGGAAGGCGCTCTTGGCGCGTGTGGCGGCCTCGGCCTGGTCGGCGCGCCGCACCAGCTCCTGCTGCATGGCGGCGATCTGGCGCTCGCGCGCCTTGCGTTCGCTGTTGTCGACCATGGTCGCGCGGTTGCCCACGTGGCGGCCCTGCGCGTCGCGCACCATCGCCGCGCTGACCAGCACCGGCAGCACCGTGCCGTCCTTGCGCAGCACCTCGTACTCCAGGTCGCGCACGCTGCCGGTGCGCGCGAACTCGGCGAAGCGCATGCGGAACAGCGCCTGGCTCGCCGGGGTGAAGAAGCGCACGATCGGCTGGCCGACGAACTCCTCGCGCGTGTAGCCCAGCATCGCGAGCTCGGTGGCGTTGACGGCGAGGATGGTGCCGTCCGGCGCCACCGAGTGGTAGCCGCAGGGCGCGCTGTCGTACAGGTCGGCGATCGCGGCGGCGCGCTCCTCGAGGGTCGCGTTGGCTGCGGCCAGCTCGGCGGTGCGCTGCGCCACCTGCGCCTCCAGCACGTCCTGCTGCCGCTCCAGCGCTCGGCGGGCCTGCTGCTGCGGCGTGATGTCCAGCATCATCGCGACGAATTGCGCCCGGCCGGCCACCTCGACGCGGCAGGCGGAGAACGCGACGTCGACCGTCTCGCCGGAGCGGCGGCGCAGTGACGTCTCCACGCCGGCGATGCTCCCGGTGCGAAGCAGCTGCTCGTGCATCGCGGCGCGCCAGGCGAGGTCGGGCCAGAGGCCGAACTCGCTGCTGGCGCGGCCGACCACCTCGTCGCGCGGCCAGCCGGCGAGCGACTCGAACGCCGCGTTCACATCGCCGAAGCGGCCGGTCTCCAGGTCGCCCACCACCATCGCCACCGGGGCCCGGGCGAACACCGCCGCGAAGCGCTCGTGCGCCTCGCGCAGGTCGCGCAGCGCGCGCTGCTCGTCCGAGCTGTCCTCGCTGGCGATGATGACCCCGCCGACCGCGCCGGCCTCGTCGGTCCAGGGCTGCACCACCCAGCGCAGCCAGTGTTCGTTGCCGGCGGCGTCCCGCCAGGCGTCGTTCTCGTTGCGCACCGTCTCGCCGGCCAGCGCGCGCCGGTGTGCCGCCTTCCAGTGCTCGGGCTGGTCCGGCACCAGCGTGTAGTGGTTCAGGCCGCACAGGTCGGCATGGCCCTGGCCGAAGCGCTGGATCCACAGCTGGCTGGTGGCCAGGTAGTTCATGTCCCGGTCGAGCATCGCGATGCGCAGCGGCGCCTGCCGCACGAAGCTGGCGAGTTGGGCGCGCGAACGGCGCAAGGCCTCCTCGGCCTGGCGGCGTGCCGTCACGTCGCGGTGCACGCCGAGCAGGGCGACTGCTGCGCCGTCGGCGGTGACGATGCGCAATGCAGACGACTCGCCCCAGAACAGGCTGCCGTCGCGGCGGCGGTAGCGCAGTTCGTAGTGCTGCTCGCCGGCCGGTGCGTCGGGCACGAAGCGCCGGCCGGTGGCGGCGAAATCGGCCGGGTCGGCGTACAGGAACTCGGTGGTGCGGCCGAACACCTCCTCGGCGGAGTAGCCGAACAGCCGCGTGAAGGCCGGGTTGACGAAGGTGATGCGGCGCTCCAGGTCGGCCGTCACCAGCGCCTCCGGCAACTGCTCGAACAGCGTGCGCAGCGTGGCCTCGCTGCGCTGCAGGGCCAGGCCGGCCTGCTGGCGCGCCAGCGCAGCATGGTCGAGCGCGGCGCGCGCTGCATCGACCTCGGCGATGCCGGCCCGCGTGGACCGGGCTCCGGGCCCCGCCAGGGCCGCCACCGCGCCTGCGATGCGGCGCGCGCCCAGGCGCCCGGCGACCTGCCCGGCCAGCGTCGCGGCGGCGATCGCGGCCAGCAGCGCCGCGCCGGCCTCGGCGAGCGGCCCGAGCTGGCTGCGCTGGTCGATGTCGACCACCAGCTGCCAGGGGGCATGGGCCAGCGGCACGGCGACGCGGTTGGCGTCGTCCGCCGCGGCCTGGGCCGTGGCGCCCCGTCCGAGGGCGCCGGCGATCGGCCGTCCGGTGCTGTCCAGCAGCGCCACCGACCACCCGACCGGGCGGCCCGCCGCGACCAGGGGGGCCTCGAACCGGGCTGCCTCGATCGAGGTGAGCAGCGCGCGCTCGGCACGACCGGCGCGCAGCACCGGCACCGCGAGCGCGACCAGCGTGCGCTTGACGACCGGGCCGGTGAACAGGTCGCCCACCGCCGGCCGGCCGGTGTCCAGCGCGAGCGGCACCGCCGCCCGCCCGGCCGGCCGCGGCAGCGGCGGCAGCGCGGTGCCGAAGGCCACGCCGGTGTGCAGCAGCATGCGGCCGCGGTCGTCGCCGATCAGCACCTCGCTGCCGAAGTGCTGCCGGAACACCTGCGCGCGGCGGTGGAAGTCGCCCAGGCGCTGTTCGTCGAGCAGCGGCGAGGCGGCCAGCAACGCGAGCGCCGCGCTGCGGTCGGCCAGCATGTCGTCCACCCCGCTGGCGATCTGCCGGGCCAGCTGCTGCGCGCGCTGCGCGTCGTCGCTGCGCTGGTGCCACACGCTCGCGCCGGCCAGCAGCACCGCGAGCAGCAGCAGTGGCAGGTTCGACAGCCAGATCAGGCGCCGCAGGAAACGCGAAAGCGTCGGCGGGCTGGCGGCGGTCGGACGGTCTGGCATGGGCACGGTGAGGGATCGCGGCGCGCGGCAGCATGCCCTTGCCGCCCACCCCGAAAGTTGCTGCCCGTCAAGCCGGCCCCGCGACCTCGCGGGCCCGCGACGTCAAGGCGTAAAGCCCTGCGCTCCCAGCAGCGGGACGAAACGCACGTCGCACAGCGGTTCGGCCCGTTCGCGGCCATCCGCCCCGCGCGACCAGCGCAACAACTCCTGGTGGCCGTGGCGGTCCCCCACCGGCATGACGATCACGCCGCCGGGCGCGAGCTGGGCCTTCAGGGCGGCGGGGATCTCCGGCCCGGCGGCCGTCACCGCGATCGCGTCGTAGGGCGCGGCCGCCGGCCAGCCCAGGCTGCCGTCGGCGCAGTGCACGTGCACGTTGGCGATGCCGAGCCCGGCCAGGTGCTCGCGCGCCTGCGCGGCCAGCGATTCGATGCGCTCGACGCTGTGCACCTCGGCCGCGATCTGCCCCAGCACCGCGGCGGCGTAACCGCAGCCCGTGCCGATCTCGAGCACGCGCTCGCCGCCGCGCAGCCCCAGCCCGGCGGTGGTCAGGGCGACGATGTAGGGCTGCGAGATGGTCTGCCCGGCACCGATGGGCAGCGGGTGGTCCTCGTACGCGAAGGCCCGCTCGACGGTGGGCACGAAGGCCTCGCGCGGCACGGCGCGCAGCGCGGCCAGCACGCGCGCGTCGGCGATGCCGCGCGCCTCGATCTGATGCACGACCATGCGCTCGCGTTCGGCCGCGAAGCCGTCGTCGGCGTTGTCGGGGCGGGTCATCGGCGCATCGTAGTCCTGGCCGGGCGGCGCGCGCGCGGCGCCGGATCAATCCGGGACCGCGCCGGCGTGTCGAGTTCGGCCCGGCCGCTTCGTCGTGGTGTCAGAGTAGCCTCCTGGCGCCATGCCGGCGCCGGGGCCGGACTCGAAGGAGCAGACACGATGCGTGTGATGGTGATGGTGAAGGCGACGGCCGATTCCGAGGCCGGCCGCATGCCCGGCACGGAGCTGCTGGCGGCGATGGGCGCGTTCAACGAGGAGCTGGTCAAGGCCGGCGTGATGCTGGCCGGCGAGGGCTTGCACCCGAGCGTGCGCGGCAAGCGCGTGCGCTTCAGCGGAGCGCAGCGCAGCGTGGTCGACGGCCCGTTCGCCGAGACCAAGGAGCTGGTGGCCGGCTTCTGGCTCTGGAACGTCAGGTCCATGGACGAGGCGGTCGAATGGGTCCGGCGCTGCCCGAACCCGATGGAGGGCGATTCCGAGATCGAGATCCGTCCGGTCTTCGAGGCCGAGGACTTCGGCGCCGAGTTCACCCCCGAACTGCGTGCGCAGGAAGACCGGCTGCGCGAGCAGGTCGAGGCTCAGGCGCGCGCGAGCAAGTCGACATAGGCGCCGCTCAGCAGCGCCTCGGCGGGGATGCCGAGCGAGCGCAGCAGCGCCTGCGCCTCGGCGTGGCCGCCCGCCTCGTCATCGCCCTCGGCCAGCACCACCTCGAGCTCGAGGAAGTCGCCCAGGCCCTCGACCCGGTCGAGGTGGATGCGGGTGCGGCCGGCCAGCAGCAGCCAGCGCCGCTTGCGCACCCGGCCGGCCGGGCCGAGTGCCCGCGCCAGCGCCTCGCGCAGCGTGGCCGGCGAGGCGGTGGGCGAGCGCACGTAGGTCGAGGTCTTGGGGCCGCTCGCGTCGGCGCGCTCGTACTGGATCAGCTCGCCGCTGCCGTCGCCGAAGTCGCGCAGCTTCAGCCGGCCGTGCGGGCAGGCGAAGAAGCTGTCGTCCTGCACGATCAGCACCGGCTCGGCGCCGCCGGCCAGTGCGCGGGCGCGCGGCAGCAGCGCGTCGATGCTCTCGATGCGCGCCTTGATCTCGATGTTGCGGGCGGCGATGGGTGTCATCGCCGCGATGCTACTCAGCAGGGCGCCGCGCTGGCCGCCGCCTGCAGGATCTGCTCGGGCGTCAGGTCGCGCAGGTGCGTCGCGAGCGACCAGCGGTGGCCGAACGGATCCTCGACGATGCCGTAGCGGTCGCCCCAGAACTGGTCGGCCGCCGGCATCACGACGGTCGCGCCGGCCGCCACGGCCTTCGCCATGGCCGCGTCCACGTCCGGCACGAAGCGGTGCAGCGTGACCGGGCTGCCCTTGAGCTGCTTGGGCCCGAGCGCGCCGTACTCGGGCATCTCGTCGACCAGCATCACCACCGCCTCGCCGATGCGCACCGAGGCGTGCATCAGGCGGCCGTCCGGCGCGGGCAGGCGCATCATCTCCACGGCACCGAAGGCACGCTGGTAGAAGCCGATCGCGTCGGCCGCGCCGGCACAGACGAGGTGGGGCAGGATGCCGGTCATGCCGGCGGGGATCGCTGGGGTGCTCATGGCGGGGTTCTCCTTCGGGGTGGGACGCGGTGTCACGCGGCCGTGGAACAGGTACGGGCTGAGTCTGGGCACGTCGGGGCTCTCCTGGCGCCGTTCGTGGCGGCACCACCCGTACGACGAACGGGCCGCGCGGCGATCGACAGGTCGTGCGGCCATGGGCACGGTCATGGCTTGCGATACGACGGTCCATCCGGCTTCCCCTGCATGTCCAGCCAGCCCTTCCAAGCGGGTCGGGTCAAAGGGCTCACCAGGTCGCCGGAATCGAAGCGCCCGTCGCAGGCATCGCCGAAGCCATCCCGATCGGCATCCTCCTGGCCGGGGTTGGCCTTGGCGGAGCAGTTGTCGCATATGTCCGGGAAGCCGTCGCGATCACTGTCAACGACTTCGGGGTCGTCAACGCGCGCCACTGCGACGAGAGCATTCCCCACACCCGTGACCCCGGCCCCCAGCGCTTGGACGCCAACATACGTTCCCACAGTCAGCCCCGTCGGCAGGATCGCGATGGCGTCGAGCTGGCCGTAGACGTCGGCTGTGGCAGTGCCGAACGCAGTGGGCTCGCCGCCGGAAAGGAGCGTGAACTGCACGACTTCGTCTGCAGCGAATCCGGCGCCTTGCAACCGCACGGATTGCCCAGGAAGCACCACCCCGCCCATCCTTTCGCAGCCGGCGGGTGCGTTGGCGAGCGAAACGCGAAGTTCGCCGAGCGTCGGCAGAGGCCCGACAACTGCGGCAGCCGTTGCCGGCGACCTCGCGGTCATCGAGTCGGAGTCCAGCGGACCCGCGAGGCGCAGTTGACGCGCGCCGGAAGAGGCCACTGCCGCCACGGCGTCAAGGTATTCGTTGACCGCGTAGGCATACGCCAACTGACCGCGGGTGGTCGGATGCACGCTCGCCTTCGGGTTCCACGTCGGGTTCGCCAGTACGATGCCGTTGACCCACGGTTCAAGTGGGCCGCAGATCTCATGCCCGGCGAACCGATCGGACACCGAGACGAAATGCAGCCCAGCGGCACGCGCTGACTGTTCGATGAGGAAGTTCAGTCTGGCATTGATGCCGCGCAAGAACACCTGTTCGGCCGCCGACAACTGGAGCACGGTTTCGCCTGGATGAGGTAGGCGCGCGGCAGGGCATTCGTTTCCGCTGAGCAGTATCGGGTAGCCGAGCACGACAATCGTGCTGTTCGGGGCGGCAGCGCGAAGCCGCTGATGGACCGTCGACACCTGCTGACCCGCGTATTCCACCAGCAGCGGTGCGACGTCGAGCAGGGTCAGCTCGGAATGTGGTTGAAAGGGCTGGTGGCTGCGGCAGTCAGCGATCAGCACGCAGTAGATGAACACCTTGATGAAATGGGCGTCGTTGCCGCCGATGCTGATAGTGATCAGGTCCCGGCGATCGTCGATCACATTCCCGGCTGCCATTTGGGGCGGCTCGCCGTTCTGGCCTGTGCCGTCGGCGCGAATGCTGTCGGTCGTGGCGCCAGAGCACGCCAGGAAGTCGAACTGCGCATCGGGTCGCCTGGACAACGGCACGTTGGAGCCCGGCAGGCGCACGTAGTTGGCGTACGCCGATTCCGACCGATGGCATCCTTCCCACCACCAGTCATTCGGGTTGAGATAGGGAGGAAGCCCCTCTCCGGACGAGTAGGAGTCACCGAGAGCTGCGTACGAGATGCGCGTTCCGCTGAGGGTGAGCGCGGCGTCATAGGTGCCCGCTTCCCCAGCCTGCGCGCTCGATACCACCACGGTGTAGGTTCCGTCGATCGGTGCCGAGCGATTCATGGTCGCCATCGAGGCGCCCGGTGCGCCTGCGGACGCGATCAGGGAGCCTGCCGGGCTGTAGAGCTCCACTCGGGGAAACGGGAGGGCTTGCGCCCCGCTGCCGGTAACGGTCAGGCGGATGGCTTCCCCAGCCAAGGCCGATACCTTGTACGAGTCCAGGTCTCCTCGAATCAGGGTGGCGGTCCGAAAGCCGCCGGGAATCAGACGGCCCCACTCGCTCGCACCGTTCGCACGGACATGATGGATCGAATAGGTACCCCGGTTGGGCGACGCCAACTGAGCCGAGGACACGACGACTGTGAACGTTCCTGCGGAATCGGGGTTGTAGGCGAGCGACGCGACAGAACGACCCGCCGCACCATCCGTGGCGACGAGCGCACCCGACGGTCCGTAAACATGGATCCGTGGAAAGGCCAGCGGCGCAGAGCCACTGCCGGCGGCAGAAAGGCGGATCGTGTCGCCGCCACTGGCCACGACTGTGAAGGAGTCCAGGTCGCCTAGTCCCAAGGTCCGCTGACGGGACGACCCGCTGTTGATGGGCCCGAGTTCGCTACCTATCGCGCCAGCGATCACCGCATGAATCCGGAACCCGCCCATCCCCCCGGCTTGGGCGCTCGAAACCACGGCGCGATAACTGCCTTCAGAAGTGGTCACGTGCGTCAATGAGGCCACCGGCGTGCCGGCGCTGCCCGCCGCAGTGACGACGCTGCCGTTGGGGTCGAACAACTGAATGCGCGGAAACGGCAACGCAACGGTGCCTTCGCCACCGGCCGCCAAGCGAATGGTTTGGCCGGTCTTTGCGGTGAGGGCGAAGGAGACACTGGGCGTGGAAGCGGAGATCGTCCCCGCAGCCGATGTGCCGGTGGACAGGGATGCTTCCGCTTGCGCTTCGAGCGCCGGCGGACTGACTGGCTCCGAATTGCCTGGAGGACTCGATTGGGCAATCGTGGCGTCCGTCGTTCCGACCGACGGGGGGGATTCCGCGCCGCCGCATCCCGCGATCACCAGACCCATTGAGAGGGCAATGCAGTGGAGAACCCCTTTCGATGCGGTGGCAGTCATGAGGACCTTCCCTCGGTACATGTTTGATGGATTCGAACAAGTGGACGCCGAAGCGGTCAGGCCTTCGTCCACGGCCCTGCCCTGCCGGTGAATCATCCATATCCATCGCCCGCCGCGCGAGACCCAAAGTTGAAGTCCGCCGGCATGGCGCCCGCATCAGCGCCGTGCGAGCCTGGGGTCGAGCAGGTCGCGCAGGCCGTCGCCCAGCAGGTTCAGCCCGAGCACGCTGAGCACGATCGCCAGGCCGGGCCAGACGGCCAGCAGCGGCGCCTGGAACATCATGCTCTGGCCCTCGTTGAGCATGCGGCCCCAGCTCGGCATGGGCGGCTGGGTGCCCAGGCCGAGGTAGGACAGCGCCGCCTCGGCCAGGATGGCGATCGCGAAGCGCAGCGTGGCCTGCACGATCAGCAGCGCGGCGATGTTGGGCAGCACGTGCTGCGCGCTGATGCGCCAGGCGCCCTTGCCCAGCGCCTGCGCGGCCAGCACGTACTCGCGCGCCCACACGGTGTTGGCGGCAGCGCGCGTGAGCCGCGCGAACTCGGGGATGTTGTACAGGCCGATCGCGATCACCGCGGTCGCGAGACCGGGGCCGTGGATCGCGCTGAGCATGATGGCCGTCAGCAGCGCCGGGAAGGCGAGGCCGAAGTCGGCCAGCCGCATCACCAGCTCCTCGACCCAGCCGCGCCGCGCCGCCGCCAGCAGGCCGAGCGCCACGCCCACGGCCATGCCCAGGCCCACCGCGATCAGCCCGGCGGCGATCGAGGCGCGCGCGCCCACGATCAGCAGCGAGGCGATGTCGCGCCCCAGGCTGTCGGTGCCGAGCCAGTGCGTGGCCGAGGGCGGGCGCAGCTTGGCGGCCACGTCGATCTCGGCGGCCGGGTGCGGCGTCCAGACGAAGGACAGCAGCGCCAGGCCGACCAGCAGCGCCACCAGCAGCGCCCCGGCGACGAAGCTGCCGTGCCGCAGCGCGCGCTGCGCGAACCTCATGTCGCGGCCCTCCGCAGGCGCGGATCGATCGCGCCGTACAGCAGGTCCACCACCAGGTTGATGCCGATCACCGCGGCCACCAGCAGCATCACCAGCGCCTGCACCAGCGGCAGGTCGCGGTTGCCGATCGCCTGGAACACCAGCCGGCCCAGGCCGGGCAGCGCGAACACGTTCTCGATCACGACGGTGCCGGTCACGAGGTTGGCGAACTGCAGCCCCATCACCGTGACGATCGGCACCAGCGCGTTGCGCAGCACGTGGCGCCACAGCACGGCGCGCGGCGCGAGGCCCTTGGCGCGCGCGGTGCGCACGAAGTCCTCGCGCAGCACCTCCAGCACCGCCGAGCGCGTGAAGCGCGCCAGGATCGCCGCCTGCACCGCGGCCAGCGCGAGCGCCGGCAGCAGCAGCGCCTGCAGACCGTCCCACAGGCCGCCACCCTCGTCCTCGGTCCAGCCGGGAAAGCCGCCGGCCGGGAACCAGCCGAGCGTGACCGAGAACAGCAGCACCAGCAGGATGCCGAACCAGAAGCCCGGCACCGCCAGGCCGAGCTGGCTGGCCGCCATCACGACGAGGTCGCCCGGGCGGCCGTGGTGCGCCGCGGCGTAGACGCCGGCCGCCAGCGCGACCAGCGTGGTCAGCACCATGGCCAGCAGCGCCAGCGGCAGCGTGACGGCCAGGCGCTCGGCGATCAGCTCGCCGATCGGTGCGTCGTACGAGGCGCTGGTGCCGAGCTCGCCGGTCACGAAGCCGAGCGCCCAGCGCGCATAGCGTTCGGGGGCAGGCCGGTCCAGCCCCATCTTCTGCTCGAGCGCACGCACCGCCTCGGGCGTGGCGCTTTCGCCCAGCATCACCTGCGCGGCGTTGCCGGGCAGCAGGTCGAGCAGCGCGAACACCACCGCCGAGGCCAGCAGCAGCGTGGCGGCGAAGAGGCCCAGGCGATGGAGCAGGAAGCGCGCGATGGTGGTGTCCGGCCGTTGATCAGCACTTCTATGATGGCCCAACGTCGCGGAGAACCACCATGGCCGAGACCCTGCCCTTCGACACCACCGAGCTGTTCGTCGCCGGCCGCTGGCGCGCGGCCGAGGGCGGTGCCACGCTGCCGCTGGCCAACCCCTCGGACGGCAGCGAGCTGGCCCGCATCGCGCGCGGCCGCGCGGCCGACGTCGACGCCGCGGTGGCCGCCGCGCAGGCCGCGCGCGCGGGCGACTGGGGCCGCCTCACGGCCGCCGAACGCGGCCGGCTGCTCGGCGCGCTCGGCCGCCTGGTGATCGAACACGCCGACCTGCTGGCCCGGCTCGAGGCGCTGGACGTCGGCAAGCCGCTGCGCCAGGGCCGTGCCGACGCGCTGGCGCTGGCGCGCTACCTCGAGTTCTACGGCGGCGCGGCCGACAAGCTGCACGGCCAGACCATCCCCTATCTCGCCGGCTACAGCGCACTGACGCTGCGCGAGCCGCACGGCGTGACCGGGCACATCGTGCCCTGGAACTACCCGATGCAGATCATCGGCCGCAGCGTGGGCGCGGCGCTGGCGATGGGCAACGCCTGCGTGCTCAAGCCGGCCGAGGAGGCCTGCCTGAGCGCACTGGCCTTTGCCCGCCTCGCGCAGCAGGCCGGCCTGCCCGACGGCGCGCTGAACCTCGTCACCGGCCTGGGCGAGGAGGCCGGCGCCGCGCTCGCCGCGCACCCGGGCGTGCAGCACCTCTCGTTCACCGGCTCGGTGGCCACCGGGCGGCTGGTGCAGGCCGCGGCAGCGCGCAACACGATTCCCGTCACGCTCGAGCTGGGCGGCAAGAGCCCGCAGATCGTGTTCGCCGATGCCGACCTGGACGCGGCGTTGCCGCATCTGATCAACGGCGGCATCCAGAACGCCGGGCAGACCTGTTCGGCGGCCTCGCGCCTGCTGGTCGAGCAGCCGGTCTACGACGCGCTGCGCGAGCGCCTGGCCGAGCGCTACCGCGCGCTGCGTGTCGGCCCGGCGCTGGCCGACCTCGACCTCGGCCCGCTGATCTCGGCGCGCCAGCACGCCATCGTGTCGCGCTACCTCGAGATGGCGCGAGGTGCGGGGCTGCGCATCGTGGCGCAGGGCCGCGTCGTCGAGGAGGCGCCGGCCGGCGGCTGGTACGTGCCGCCGACGCTGGTGGAAGGCGCTGGGCCCGCGCATGCGCTGTCGCAGGAGGAGGTGTTCGGGCCGCTGCAGGTGCTGATCCCGTTCGACGGCGAGGCCGAGGCCCTGCGCATCGCCAACGGCACGCCCTTCGGCCTGGTGGCCGGCGTGTGGACGCGCGACGGCGACCGCCAGTGGCGCATGGCGCGCGGCCTGCGCTGCGGCCAGGTGTTCGTCAACAACTACGGCGCCGGCGGCGGCATCGAGCTGCCCTTCGGCGGCGTGGGCCAGTCCGGCCACGGGCGCGAGAAGGGCTTCGAGGCGCTGTACGGCTTCTCGACGCTCAAGACGGTGGCGTTCCGGCACGGGTGAGCCGGCGCGCGGCGCGGTGGGGGCGGAGGTCGTGCATCGACCCACTGCAGAAACTGAGCGTTCATCGCCAGCGACGCCCGGCCGCCGCCTTCGGACTTCGCTACGCCGCGCTCCAGGGCGTGACGCTCAGACCTTCGTGCGGCCCACGGTCTGCGCCAGCAGGAGTTGTTGGTCGTTGCCCAGTCCCATGGCCCTGGCCAGCGCATCACGGTCGAACCAGGCGCGCACCACCGTCGCCAACCCGGCCGAGGCGCAGAACAGGTAGACGTTCTGCGCCATGGCGCCCGCCGCCGCGCAGGCGTACGCGGTGCGCTGCGCCGCCGGCACCCTGCCCATGCGTCCATGATCGCCGACGTAGACGAGGTCCAGCGCCGCGTCGTCGACGAAGTCCTGGTAGCCGGTGACACGCCGCACGTCGCTGGTCTCGGCGAGTTGCAGCTCGTGCGCCTCCGGCTCGTAGCGGTACAGGCCTTGCGGCATCGCGGCGTAGAGCAGCACTTCCTGCGCGTTCATCGCGCTCGGCGCGGTGCGCCCACCCAGCGCCGGGCGGTTGATGCCCGCAGCGGCCCACAGCAGGTCGGACAAGGTCTGCTCGTCCAGCGCCGTGGGCGCGAACTCGCGCAAGGACTGGCGGCGCGCCAGCGCCTCCATCAGCGGCAGCCCGCCTTCGCGGTGCGGCGGCGGCAAGGCGAGCGTCTTCTTCGCGTCGCCCACCGGCGGCCGCGGCGGGTTGTGGCCCATCAGGCCCAGGGCCAGCTTGGTCAGCGTGTTCATCGTCGTGACCTCCGGTCGATCGGGTGCAGCCTAGGCGCAATGCGCCGCAGCGGCTTGAGGGGCCTCAATCCCATCCTCATCAGTCCGGTGGCGTTCCGGCACGGGTGAGGCGGGGCGCGGCGCGGTGAGGGCGAAGGCTCCGTGCATCGACCCTGAAGCGACACGCGTGGATCCGATGGAGGGCGTCCGGACTCGTGCGATGCCCCTTTGCCGATGTGCAAGCGGCGACTGACAGAATCGGCACATGCAGCTCCGCTGGCGACACACCGCCCCGTGGATCCTGGGCTGGGCCGTGCTGGCGCTGGCCGGCGGCGCCGCGCTCGTGCGCTGGGACATCGCGCAGCGGCGCGACGCCTTCGCCACCGACGCACGCATCGTGCACCGCCTGCTGAGCCAGCGCGCCGTCGAGATCGACGCGACGCTGGCAACGCTGTCGCTGCTCGACACGACGGCCGGCGCCGCCGACGCGGCCCAGCGCCTGCCCGCGCTGCACCCGACGGTGCTGCGGGTGCTGCGGCGCGCCGGCGACGCCGCCTGGCCCGAGGCCGGCCTCGAGGCTGCGCTTCGCGGCGCCGAGCCGATGTCGCGCCGGGAGCGCCGCGCCATGCTCGCCGCCATCGACGCGGCCCGCGGCCACTACGTGCTGGTGCTCGCCGGTGCGGCCGGCCTGTCGCACGCGCTGGTCGTCGACGCCGCGCGGCTGGTCGACGCCGATACCTGGCCGCTGGCGCGCGACGGCCCGGTGCGGGTCGAGCTGCGCCATGGCGCGGCGGTGCTCGTGCTGCAACCCGGCGCCGACCGCACCGAGCGGCCGCTCGGGCTGACGCCCGGCTTCGTCGCGGCCAAGACGCTCGACGCGCCGGGCCAGCCGTTCGAGCTGCACCTGCAGCGCGCGACCGGCCCGGCGCAGTGGCCGTGGGCCGCGCTGGTCGCCTGGGTGCTGATCAGCGCCACGCTGGTCGGCGCGGCCGCGGCAGTGCAGCGCCAGCGCACGGCCCGCCGGCGCGCGGAAGACCTGCTGCGGCTGGGCCAGGTGGCGCGGCTGAACACGCTCGGCGAGATGGCCGCCGGCCTGGCGCACGAGCTCAACCAGCCGCTGGCCGCCGTGCTGGCCAACGCGCAGGCGGCGCGGCGGCGGCTCGCCGGCGCGTCGCTGGCGTCGCCGCGCGACACCGCAGACCCCGGCGACGACGACGACGACCTCGCGCAGGCGCGCGAGGCGATCGAGCAGGTCGTTGCGCAGGCCCGGCGTGCCAGCGACGTCGTGCAGCGCCTGCGCCGCAGCGTCGAAGCGCGCGGCGCGCCGGCGGCGCTGCAGCCGGTGGCGCTCGACGCCACCGTGCGCGACGCGCTGCACCTGCTCGACCCGCGGCTGCGCCGCGACCGCATCGAGCTCACCCGGGCCCTGGACGCCGTGACGGTGACGGCCGACCCGGTGGCGCTCGAGCAGATCGTGCACAACCTGCTGCTCAACGCGCTGCAGGCGCTCGAGGACACACCCGCGGCGCGGCGCCGGCTCGAGGTGCGCACCGCGATGGCGGGCGCCGGCGGCGCGCTGACCGTGGCCGACCGCGGCCCTGGCATCCCGCCCGAGCTGCTGCCGCGGCTGTTCCAGCCCTTCGCGACGGCGCGCCAGGGCGGGCTCGGGCTGGGCTTGAGCCTGAGCGAGACGCTGGCCGCGGGCATGGGCGGCAGCCTCGCCGGCGGCAACCGCGACGGCGGCGGCGCCGAGTTCCGCCTCGTGCTGCCGCTCGCGGCGGCGAGGGGCACGGCATGAACGCCGCGCAGCAGTCGCCGCTGGTGCACCTGGTGGACGACGATGCCGGCGTGCGCGATGCACTGGCGCGGCTGATCGCCAGCGTGGGCCTGCGCGTGCAGCCCTGGGACGACCCGCAGGCGTTCCTCGACCGCTTCGACCGTGCCGCGATCGGAGCCGTCGTGCTCGACGTGCGCATGCCGGGGCTGAGCGGACTGACGGTGCTCGACCGCCTGCGTGCCGAGGGCGCCGACCAGCCGGTGGTGATGCTCACCGGCCACGGCACGGTCGAGCTGTGCCGGCGCGCGTTCAAGGGCGGCGCGGCCGAGTTCCTCGAGAAGCCGGTCGACGACGACCTGCTGCTCGACACGCTGCAGCAGGCGATCCGCAGCCATGTGCGCTCGCGCGAGCGCCGCCAGGCCGACGCCGGCGCGCGCGAGCGCTATGCGCAGCTGTCGCCGCGCGAGCGCGAGGTGCTGTTGCTGATCGTCGCGGGGCTGACGAACAAGGAGATCGGCCGTGCGCTGTCCCTGTCGCCGCGCACCGTCGAGGCGCATCGCGCCAACCTGTTCGTCAAGCTGCAGGCCGAGTCGCTGGCGGCGCTGATCCGCAGGTACGCGGCACTCGTCGAGGCCGACGCCGAAGGCACGGGCTAGCGCCACCGCGTAGTTCTACGCAGTGGCGCGCGTAGCCGGCCGGATGGGCGCGCGACGGCGCGCTGCCTACAGTGCCGGCACGGTCGCGCCGCGGCCGCCCGATACCCCAAGACGAAGCCGGAGACCCCCGATGAAGACCCCCGCCCGCCTGATCACCGCGACGCTCCTGACGGCCGCCGTCGCCACCGGCGCCGCGCACGCCCAGGCCGTGCGCACCGAGAAGAACATGTCGCTCGAACTGGCGACGCGGCTGGCCGCCGCCAGCGTCGCCGCGTGCCAGGCCAACGGCCACGCCGTGACCGCCACCGTGGTCGACCGCGCCGGCAACGTGCGCGTCGTGCAGCGCGCCGACAACGCCGGCCCGCACACGCTGGGCGCCAGCTTGCAGAAGGCATTCACGTCGGCCTCGGCGCGCAACACGACGCTGGCCATGATGGACGCCTCGCAGAAGAACCCCGCCGCGGCCAACCTCGTGCACATCCCCGGCTACCTGCTGCTCGGCGGCGGCGTGCCGGTGCGCGCGGGCAACGAGGTGATCGGCGCGATCGGCGTCGGTGGCGCACCGGGAGGCCACCTCGACGAGCAGTGCGCCGTCGCCGCGCTCGAGCAGGCGAAGGACCTGCTGCAATGAGCGCGACCGGTGCGGCGCGGCCCGCGTGCGCCGGGCGCCGGCGCGCGCTCGGGGCCGTCGGCCTCGCCCTCGCCGCCGGCCTGTTCGCCGCGGCCCCGGCGTCGGCGCAGGTGCCGCCCGGCGCGGCCGAGGTGCAGGCCTACCGCGGGCTGCACGCCGCGGCCTGGCGCGGCGACGCCGCCGCGGTGCGTGCGCTGCTGGCCGGCGGCGCCGACCCGAACGGGCGCGACGGGCGCGGCCGCACGCCGCTGCACGTGGCGGCACACGCGCGCCGGCTCGACGCCCTCCGTGCGCTGGTGCGCGGCGGGGCCGACCTCGGCGCGTTCGACGCCGACCGCTACGACGCGGTGACGATCGCCGCGGTGGCCGACGACGAGGCGACGCTGGCGCTGCTGCTCGAGCTCGGCGCGAGTGCCAGGCTGGTGACCAGCCGCTACGACGGCACGGCGCTGATCGCCGCGGCGCACCTGGGCCACGACGGCGTCGTGCGCCAGCTCATTGCCGCCGGCGCGCCGCTGGACCATGTCAACAACCTGCACTGGACCGCGGTGATCGAGGCCGTCGTGCTCGGCGACGGCGGCCCGCGCCACCAGGCCACGCTCAAGGCGCTGCTCGACGCCGGTGCCGATCCGAAGCTGGCCGACCGCAGCGGCAGCACGCCGCTGCAACTCGCGCGGTCGCGCGGCTACACGGCGATGGTGCGCCTGCTCGAGGCTGCCGGCGCGCGCTGAGCGCGGCGGCACGTCCGACTCCGGACAGGAGTCGACGAGTCTCGGCGTCCAGGCAGCACGGCTGCCCTTCGCCGAGGAGCGCTGCCGGCCGAACCGCAGCGTCCGGTCGACCCGCCCCTCAGCGCCCGTTGCCCGGGCAGTCCGTGAAGCCCGCCGCCCCGCGCCGCCAGCACGGCGTGGCCAACTGGGGCGCCGGGTGCGGCGTGCCGGCCGCGTCCTGCCGCACCGCGTGGGTCTGCACCTGCACCACGCCACGCCGATCGACCTCGAGGCGCAGCAGCCAGCCGGTGGTGGTTTCCGGGGTCGTGAAGCTGTCGAACACGAAGTTGCCCAGGCTCCAGACGATCGGCCGGCCGCGCCAGGTGTCGGCGCCCTGCGTCACGTGCGGGTGCGCGCCGACCACCGCGTCGGCGCCGGCATCGATCATCAGCCGCGCGAGTGCGCGCTGACGGTCGCTCGGCTGCGTCTCGCGCTCCCAGCCCCAGTGCATGAACGGGATCACCACGTGCGCGCCGGCCGCGCGCGCGGCGCGGATGTCGGCGAGGACGTGGCTGTCCTCGCTCCAGGCGATGCCCGGCCAGGTGGCCCCGGCCTCGAAGCGGCGCGGCTTGAACTCGTTGTAGCCGAGCACGGCGATGCGCACGCCGCGGCGCTCGATCCAGAGCGGCTCATGCGCCTGCGCCAGGTCGGCGCCGCCGCCGAAGGGCTGGATGCCGGCGTCGCGCAGGTGCGCGAGCGTCTCGAGGAAGGCCGCCTGGCCGTAGTCGCCCGAGTGGTTGTTGGCCACCGAGAGCGCCTCGAAGCGGCCGGCCAGCACGCGCAGCGCGGCCGGGTCGGCGCGGAAGGTGTAGATCTTGTTCTCGAGCGGCGTGCCGCCGCGGGCGACCGGGCATTCGAGGTTGCCGATGCGCAGGTCGGCACCGCGCAGCAGCGTGTCGACGCCCGCCAGCGGGTCGGCGCCGGCGGCGATGCTGCGGCCCGGGCCGTCGTCGAGCATGATGTCGCCCACGAACACCAGGCTCACCGGCTCGGCGGCCCGGGCCGGCAGTGCCAGCGCCAGCGCCAGCACGGCGGCCGGCAGCAGCACGCGCCGCCTCACCGCGCCGGCCCGGCGCGACGCAGCGCGCACCAGTACTCGAGCTCGCCGTCGCGCATCGGCTCGTAGACCCGCTGCAGCCCGGTGAAGCCGTGCCGCCCCTGGGCCTTC
Organism: Piscinibacter defluvii; assembly: GCF_004011805.1. Taxonomy (GTDB): domain Bacteria; phylum Pseudomonadota; class Gammaproteobacteria; order Burkholderiales; family Burkholderiaceae_C; genus Piscinibacter; species Piscinibacter defluvii. The sequence continues at coordinate 146,990 of NZ_RCHJ01000004.1, read as the reverse complement.
ACGGGGTAGGCGAACTCGGCCACGTGCAGCGGCACCGGCCCGCCCTCGGCGTCGGCATAGATGTAGATCTTCAGCGTCGCGGCGCCGCCGGGCGGCCGCTCGAACACCGGCCGGAACAGGAAGTACGAGCCGATCGCCGTGGCTTGCACGCCATACGGCGAGGCCACCGGCGCGGCGCGCAGCGTCTGCGTCTGGCCGCCGTAGGTGACTGCGCAGACGAGCTGCTCGCCGGCGGCCCAGGCCGGGGCCGGCATGGCCGCGCCGAGCAGGAAGGGCAGGATCCGGAACCAGGGCATCGAAGACGGCCAACGCGCCCGCGTCGGGCGCTCCGCATTGTCGCCGCCTTCCGCCGCGGCCCTGCCGCGCCGGCTCAGGCCGGCTGCAGCGTCAGCGCCCAGCGCACCAGCTTGCCGACGTCCTGGCCGGCCAGGTCGGCCACGCGCAGCGTCCACGTCCCGCCGAGTGCCTGACCGGCCAGTGCGGCCAGCCCGGGAACGCTCGCGGCGGTGTAGCTGGCCACCAGGTTGTCGGCGTTGCCGCCGGCGCGGTCGTGCAGCGGCACCTCGGTGCCGGCCGGCGACACCAGCGCGACGCGCAGGTCGCCGATGTAGGGATGGTTGATGTCGATCTCCACGGACACGCCACCCAGCGTGCCGGCGCCGGCGGCCTGCAGCGTGCGGGTGATGCCGGCCGGGGCGTCGTCCGGGATCGGCGTGCCGGGGCTCTCCTCCAGGTGCTGCGGGCCGCTGTCCACGGCGGCCTGCGGCACGATGCGCAGGGCCCAGCGCACCAGCCGGCCGCGGTCGGCCGGCGCAACGTCCTGCACGCGCAGCTGCCAGCGGCCGCGCGCCTCGGCGCCGCGCAGCGCGGCCAGCGCGCCCAGGCGGGTGGCGTCCAGCGTCAGCTTCAGGCCGCCGGCCACGTTGCCCGCGGCGCGGTCGTGCAGCACGATGGCCGCGCCCGCCGGCGGCTGCAGGCTGATCACCAGGTCGGCCGGCCAGGTGTGGGTGATCTCGAGGTCGACCTCCACCGCGGCGATGACGAGGCTGCGATCGACCGTCAGCACCGAGCCGATGCCGGCCGGCCGGTTGTCCGGGATCGAACGGTTCGGCGTGGCCTCCAGGAACAGCGCCGCCGGCGGCGGCGCCACGTCGCCGAGCAGGCAGCGGAACTGCATCTGCGCACCCGCCGCCGAGATCGAGTCGATGGCCAGCTGCGAGGCGCTGCCGTCCCACCAGCGGCTCGAGGGCGTGGTGGTGTCGGCGAAGCGGGCGCCGGGCCCGACGAACAGGTCGCCCGCGTCGCCGTAGCTCGAGGCGCCGCGTTCGAGCTGGAACAGCCCGTCGGCCTGTTCGAGCGAGCATTCGTAGTGGCGCGTCGGGCTCATCTGCTCGTGGTTGTTGCTGCCGCTCTCGTCGACGTGCCAGATCGCCAGGCCTTCGCCGGGCAGCGCCGCATCGCGCCCGCTGCGCCGGCGCGGCTCGACCAGGAAGTACTCGCGCCCGTCGCGCGACAGCATCGCGAACTCGTTGGCGCCGGCTTGCAGCGTGTAGCTGCGGCCGTGTTCGAGCGGCTCCACGCGCGCGGCCCAGCCCGACAGCCGCTTCAGGTAGGCGCCGATCTGCGGCGGGTTGCGCGGGTCGATGTTGGCGCCGGCGCACATCAGGCAGTAGGCCCCCACGCCGCCGGACTCGCCGCCGTAGTCGTACAGGTCGGGGTAGTCGCACAGCATGTGGCCGTTCTCGTGGCAGAAGGTGCCCAGGGTCAGCGCGTCGCCCATCGCCGTGACCTGGTAGTCCATCGCGCGCCGGCCGGTGCCCAGCGGCACCGGCGTGCCCATGTGGAAGGCGTGCGGCCACAGGCCCTTGGACCAGTTGTTCATCACGCCGCCGGCGTAGTACACGTTCATCGCGTAGACGTAGTTCTCGGCGTCGGCGGTCAGCGTGGAGAAGTCGAAGCCCTGCGCCTTGAAGTGCGCCAGCGCCTCGTTGATCAGCTCGCGGGCGCGGATCGGCTGCTCGATGGCCTCGTCGGTGTAGTAGCTCTTGTTGCGCGCGGCGCGGAAGTACGGCGTGACGAGGTTGGTGTAGCGGCAGCGGCCCAGCGAGTTGTCGAGGAAGTAGTCGTGCACCGAGCCGCGGTTGCCGAAGCCGGCGTAGCCGGCCTGGTTGCAGAAGCGCTCGACCTCCTCGCGGGCGATGGTGCCGGGCGCGTCGGGGAAGTCGATCAGCAGGCACAGGCCGACGTACTGGCCCACGGTGCCGCGCTGCGGCGGCGCGCGCATCACGGCGCCGCGCGCGGCCAGCGTGCGCATCGCCTGCTCGAGCTGCTGGCGCTCGCGCCGGCGTGTCTCGCAGCGCCGTCCGCCCAGCACCAGCGCGGCCTCGCGCGCCTGCGCGCGGGTGCGCTCGGGGCGCAGGCGCAGCCCGCGCGGCACGCCGGCCGCCGAGGCCGCGGCGGCGCTGCGCACGCCCGGCAGCGCCTCCAGGTTCATGCCGTCGGGCGAGGCCTGCGCCACCTCCCACCAGCCGGTGGCGGGGTTGCGCGCCACGGTCCAGCCCTCGGGCGTCTCGAAGCGCGCGTGCTGCTGGTCGCCCCAGCCGATCACCTCGAGCGTGCTGCCGTCGGGCTGGGTGAAGGTGAAGCGCTGGCCGAAGAAGGGACTGCACATGGTGGTCTCCGCTGCTGACGGCGTGACCTTAGGCCGGGCCGGCGTCCGGGCGAATCGTTCGAACTAGGGACCGCCCGGCCCCGGTACCGGCTGTACGCGCCGCGCGCTTTCCCTTACAAGTGACTCCTGCGGCCACCGGCCGCCACGGAGCACCCCATGACACGCGCCTTCATCATCCGCGGCTTCGGCAAGAAGAAGGACTCCAGCGGCGTGGAGGTCGACTTCGACAAGGTGCAGGCCGAGCTGATCGAGCCGGCCATGCGGGCCTGCGGCCTCTCGGGCGGCACCACCGCCACCGAGGAGGACTCGGGCAACATCCGCGAGGACATGTTCGCGCTGATCATCGAGGCCGACGTGGTGATCTGCGACATCACGGTGCACAACGCGAACGTGTTCTACGAGCTCGGCATCCGCCACGCGCTGCGCCGGAAGCACACCGTGCTTATCCGCGGCGAAGGCTCGGCCGACAAGACGCCGTTCGACCTGTCGACCGACCGCTACCTCGCCTACGACATCGGCAACCCGGGCGGCTCGGTGGACCGGCTCACCTCGGCGCTGAAGAAGACGCTGCTGAGCGACCGCCCGACCGACAGCCCGATCTTCCTGCTGCTGCCCTCGCTGAGCGAGGCCGACCCGTCCGAGGTGATCGTCGTGCCGCTGGACCTGATCGACGAGGTCGAGCGCGCCGAGCGCGCCAAGGACAAGGCCTGGCTGCGCGTGATCGCCGACGACGTGGCCGGCCAGCGCTACGAACCCGATGCGCTGCGGCGCGTCGCGCGCGCGCAGTGGAGCCTGAAGGACCTGGGCGCCGCGCGCGAGAACTGGGAGCGCCTGCGCGAGGGCGACGACGGCGACCTGGAGGCGCACCTGGCGCTGGCCAACGTCTACGAGCGCATGTACCGGGTCGACAAGCGCGACGCGCTGCTCGCCTCCTCGGACCAGGCCATCGAGAAGGTGCTGAACGCGCCGCGCCTGTCCACGCGCGACCGTGCCGAGGCGCTCGCGCTGCAGGCGCGCAACGCGAAGACACTCTGGCGCGGCCGCTTCGAAGGCGTGGCCGATCCGGCCGAGGCGCGCAAGCGGGCGCTCGACGGCAAGGCGCTGGACGCCTGGCAGGCCTACCGCGCGGCCTTCGAGTGCGACCTGAACAAGTTCTACCCCGGGCTGGCGGCGTTGCAGATGGGCCGCATCCTGCGTGAGCTGGCCGAGCTGCCGGGCTGGCCGAACCTGTTCAAGGGCAAGAAGAAGGACGCCGACCGGGCCCGCGAGGACCTCGATGCCGAGCTGCCGGCGCTGACCCATGTGGTCGACGCGGCGGTCAATCGCGCGGTGGCGCAGGAACAGGGCGACGACAAGATGTGGGCCGACATCGCCGCGGCCGACCTGCTGTTCCTGACCCAGCCCGACGAGGAGTGGCAGGCCGACGCCTCGGCCATCGTGCAGGCCTACACCGACGCGATCCCGCCCAACAAGGCCTGGGCCTTCGATGCGGCGGGCGGCCAGCTCGAGCTGTTCGCCGCGCTGGGCTTCCGGGCGCCGGCGGCGCAGGCGGTGTTCGCCGCCTTCGCACAGGCGCCCCGGCCGAAGAAGCGGCAGCACCTGGTGGTGTTCACCGGCCACGGCATCGACGCGCCGGGCGCGCCGCCGCGCTTCCCGGCCATGGCCGAAGGCAAGGCGCGCGACCTGATCCGCACGCAGCTGGCCGCGCTGCAGGCGGCCGCCGCGGCCGACGAGGAGCTCACCCTGCTGGCCTCCGGCGCGCCCGGTGCCGACATCCTGGCGCACGAGGTGGCACGCGAGCTGGGCCTGGCGCGCCGGCTGTGCCTGCCGATGCCGGCCGAGGACGTGTCGCGCCTGGTGTTCCGCACGCTGGACGACTGGCGCGCGCGTTTCCTGGCCATCGTCGACGAGATGAAGGGCCGCACGCTGCAGCTGGCCGACCATGCCGAGCCGCCGCGCTGGGTGCGCGCACGCGGCATCGACGTCTGGAGCCGCGGCAACCGCTGGGTGCTGCAGATCGCCCACACCTGGGGCGCCGACCGCGTCACCGTGCTGGCGCTGTACGACGGCGTGGACACCGGGCGCGACGGCGGCACCGCCCAGATGGTGCGGCTGGCGCGCGAGGTCGGGAGTTTTGTCGTGAAGACCATCGACAGCCGGGCGCTGCTCGGCTGAAACCCCAAGGAGAAGACCATGGACAACCCGGCCCTGAACGCCGCCCTGAAGTTCGTGCTGCGCTGGGAAGGCGGCTTCGTCGACCACCCGGCCGATCCCGGCGGGCGCACCAACAAGGGCGTCACGCAGAAGGTCTACGACGGTTGGCGCAGGCGCCAGGGCCAGGCCGCGCAGGACGTCAAGCAGATCAGCGACGCCGAGGTGCATGCCATCTACGCCAGCGACTACTGGCTGCCGCCGCGCTGCGACATGCTCGTCACGCCGCTGGACCTGGTGCAGTTCGACACCGCGGTCAACATGGGCGTGGGCCGCGCGGTGCGCTTCCTGCAGGCCTGCGCGGGCTGCGCGGTCGACGGCGACTTCGGCCCCGGCACCGAGAAGGCGGTGGCCGCCTGCGATCATGGCGCCCTGGTGGCCGACTACTGCAACAAGCGCGAGGCCTTCTACCGCGGCATCGTCGAGCGCAAGCCGAGCCAGGCGGTGTTCCTGAAGGGCTGGATGAACCGGCTCAACTCGCTGCGCAAGGAGGCCGGCCTGCCGGGCTTCGAGTCGGCGCGCGACCTGCTCGATTTCGGCGACGCGCCCTACATCGCGCGCGTGCCGGACATCGGCGAAGACCCGAGCTACGACTGACGGAGCACACCATGCCGCACGTCACCTTCATCCACGGCATCGCCAACAAGCCGCCGGCCGAGGACCTGCTGGCGATCTGGTGCCGCGCCCTGGCCGAGGCGGGTGCACCGCTGTCGGACCTGGGCGTGACCAGCTCGATCGTCTACTGGGCCGACCTGATGTACGCCAGCCCCGACACCGACCTGACCGCGCACGAAGGCGTGCTCGAGAACACGCCGCAGGCCATCGACGCCAGCGGCGGCGCCACCGCCCCGGTGCCGGCCACGCCCGAGGAGGCGGCCTTCCTGGCGGCGCTGCGTGCGCGCCTGACGAGCGCCGGCGACGCCGAGGTCGAGGCCGCCGCCGCGGCGGGCGCCAGCGCGACGGCCGGCGGCCAGGGCGCGCTGGAGCGGGTGCCGCTGCCCTGGTTCCTGAAGAAGCCGCTGATGGAGGTGCTGCTGCGCGACGTGCACCACTACCTGTTCGACACGCCGTTCGGCCCGCCCGGCCGCCCGGTGGTGCCGATCCGCGCGACCATCCGCGAGCGCTTCAGGACCGCACTGGCCGCCGTGGGCGCGAACGGGCCGCACGTGGTCGTCTCGCACAGCATGGGCACGGTGATCGCGTACGACTGCCTGAAGCGCCTGGAGGGCTGTGCCCGCGTGGACGGCCTGATCACGATCGGCAGCCCGCTCGGCCTCGACGAGATCCAGGACCAGCTGCAACCGGGCTGGAGCCGCGCCGACGGCTTTCCGCACGAACGCGTGGCGGATCGCTGGTTCAACCTGTTCGACCGGCTCGACCCGGTGTGCGGCTTCGACCCCGAGCTCGCCAACGACTACCGGCGCGGCGGGCAGGACACGGTGCTCGACCAGGCCGTCATGAACAACGGCGCCTGGCGCCACTCGGCCACCAAGTACCTGCGCCAGCCGGCCTTCGTGCAGGCGCTGCGCAGCCTGCTGAAGCGATGACGGCCGACCCCGACCTGCTGCGCGAGCGCACCGAGCAGCTGCTGCAGCGCCTGCGCGGCCCGAGCGACGAGGACGTCGCGGCGGCGCGCGAGCTGGTGCTCGGCCTGCGCAACGCGCGGCTGTACCCGCAGATGGCGGCGCTGGCCGAGGCGCTGGGGCGGCGCGCGCCCGACGACGCGCGCACCCGGCGCCTGTACGGCCAGGCGCTGATCGAGCAGGGTTACGCCACCGCGGCGATCGACGTGCTGCGGCCGCTCGCCACGCGCCTGCCCAAGGACGACCCCGAGCGTGCCGAGGCCACCGGCCTGCTCGGGCGCGCCTGGAAGCAGATCTTCTTCGACGCCGGCGACAAGACCACCGCCTCGGCCACCACGGCGCTGAAGCGGGCCATCGAGGTCTACCGCGCGCCCTTCGAGGCCGATCCGGCCCGCAACACCTGGCATGGGGTCAACCTGGTCGCGCTGCTGACGCGCTCGCGCCGGCTCGGCCTGCGCAACGCGCCCGGGCTGAAGCCCGAGGCGGTGGCGCGGCGCGTGCTCGCGGCGCTCGACGCGGTGCCGGCCGGGCAGCGCGACGAATGGTTCCTGCCCACCCGCGCCGAGGCGGCGCTCGGGCTGGGCGACTGGGCCGTGGTCGAGGCCGCGCTGAAGGACTACGTGGCCGACGACAAGGCGCAGGCCTTCCAGATCGCCAGCACGCTGCGCCAGTTCACGCAGGTGTGGGACATCGAGTCGGTGGACGCGCGCGGCCGCTCGCTGGCCGACATCCTGCGCGCCCGGCTGCTGCAGGTCGGCGGCAGCGAGCTGAACCTGGCGCCGCAGGCGCTGCAGCGCGCCCGCGAGCGCGCCGCCGCGCCCGCGCCCACGGCCCAGCTCGAGGCGGTGCTCGGCGCGGTCGGCGTCAAGACCTGGCAATGGTGGCGCGCCGGGCTCGACTGCGCCGCCGCGGTGGCCGTGGTGCGCACGCGCCTGGGCGAGCGCATCGGCACCGCCTGGCTGGTGCGTGCCGCCGACCTCGGCCGCACGCCCGGCGACGAGCTGCTGGCGATGACGAACTTCCATGTCGTCAACGCGCAGGGGGCCCACAACGGCATCCGCCCCGACGCGGCCGAGCTGGTGTTCGAGGCGGTCGACGGACAGAAGGCGTTCGCCGTCAAGGAGATCCTCTGGTCGTCACCGCCGGAGCGGCACGACTGCACGCTGCTGCGCCTGGCCGAGCCGCCCGCGGGCATCGAGCCGCTGGCGCTGGCGCGCGGCCTGCCGCTGCTCGAGCCGAGCGCGCATGTGTACGTGATCGGCTACCCGGGCGGGCGCGGCCTGGCGTTCTCGCTGCAGGACAACGCGCTGATCGACCACGAAGGCCCGCCCGAGGGCAGGCCGCCGATCGAAGGCGTGTGCCGCGTGCACTACCGCGCGCCCACCGAGGGCGGCAGCTCGGGCAGCCCGGTGTTCAACGCCAACCTGTGGGAGGTGATCGCGCTGCACCACGCCGGCGGCAAGCTCGGCATGCCGCGGCTGAACGGCCAGCCCGGCAGCTATGCGGCCAACGAGGGCGTCTCGATCCAGAGCATCGTGGCGGCGATGGTGGGCTGAGCCTCAGGCCTTCTTCTTGTTGTAGACGTCCACGCACACCGCCGCCAGCAGCACCAGGCCCTTGATGACCTGCTGGTAGTCGATGCCGATGCCGAGGATGGACATGCCGTTGTTCATCACGCCCATCACGAAGGCGCCGATCACCGCGCCCATCACCTTGCCGACGCCACCCGAGGCCGAGGCGCCGCCGATGAAGCAGGCCGCGATCACGTCGAGCTCGAAGCCCAGGCCCGCCTTCGGCGTGGCCGTGTTCAGCCGCGCCGCGAACACCAGCCCGGCGAGCGCCGCCAGCACGCCCATGTTGACGAAGGTGAGGAAGGCCAGGCGCTCGGTGCGGATGCCCGACAGCCGGGCCGCCTTCTCGTTGCCGCCCAGCGCGTAGATGCGCCGGCCGACGGTGGTGCGGGTGGTGACGAAGTCGTAGGCCACCATCAGCACGAACATGATCACCAGCACGTTGGGCAGGCCCTTGTACGAGGCCATCAGCCAGGCGAGCGCCAGGATGATCGCGGCGAACACCGTGTTGCGCACCGCGAACAGCAGCGCCGGCTCGGTCTCCATGCCGTGCATCTGCTGGTGGCTGCGCGCGCGCCAGCCCAGCGCCACCATGGTCAGCGCCACCGCGGCGCCGAGCAGCAGCGAGGTCAGCCGCAGCTCGGCGCCGGCCAGCGGGTCGGGGATGAAGCCCGAGCTGAGGGCCTGGAAGGTGTCCGGGAACGGGCCGACCGACTGGCCGTTGAGCAGCGCCAGCGCCAGTCCCTTGAACACCAGCATGCCGGCCAGCGTGACGATGAACGAGGGGATGTGGAAGTAGGCGACGAACCAGCCCTGGGCCGCGCCGATCAGCGCGCCCACCACCAGGCACACCAGCGTGGCCGGCACGAAGTGCCACTCGTACTGCACCATCAGCACCGCCGCCAGCGCGCCGACGAAGCCGCACACCGAGCCGACCGAGAGGTCGATGTGCCCGGCCACGATCACCAGCAGCATGCCCAGCGCCATGATGACGATGTAGCTGTTCTGCAGCACCAGGTTGGTCAGGTTCAGCGGCTGCAGCAGCGTGCCGTCGGTCATGATCTGGAAGAAGACCATGATCGCCACGAGCGAGATCAGCATCCCGTACTCGCGCAGGTTCTGTTTCAGGAAGTGGCCGGCGCTCGGCCCGCCGGCCGGCGTCGAGGTTTGCGTGAGGGTGTGGTCCATCGGTCAGGCTCCTGCGCTCACGATGGCGCGCATGATCTTCTCCTGCGTCGCCTCGGCGGCATTCATCTCGGCGATCAGCTCGCCCTCGTTCATCACGTAGATCCGGTCGCACATGCCCAGCAGCTCGGGCATCTCGGAGGAGATCAGCAGGATCGCGCGGCCCTCCTCGGCCAGCCGGGCGATCAGGGTGTAGATCTCGAACTTGGCGCCGACGTCGATGCCGCGCGTCGGCTCGTCGAGGATCAGCAGCTTGGGGTTGGCGAACAGCCACTTGGCCAGCACCACCTTCTGCTGGTTGCCGCCCGAGAGGTTGACCACCGGCTGGTGCACGCCGGCGCAGCGCGTGGCGAGCTTGGTGCGGTAGTCGGTGGCGACGGCGAACTCGCGGCCCTCGTCGATCACGCCGGCGCGGCTCACGCCCGGCAGGTTGGCCAGCGTGGTGTTGACCGCGATCGACTCGCCCAGCACCAGGCCGAGCGACTTGCGGTCCTCGGTGACGTAGGCGATGCCCGCGTCCACCGCCTTCTGCACCGTCGACAGGTCGAGCGCGCGGCCTTCCATCAGCGCGCTGCCGGTGATCTGGCGCCCCCAGCTGCGGCCGAACACGCTCATCGCGAGCTCGGTGCGGCCGGCGCCCATCAGCCCGGCGATGCCGACGATCTCGCCGCGCCGCACGCTGAGGTTCACACCCTTGACCACCTCGCGCTCGGTGTGCAGCGGGTGGCGCACGCGCCAGTCGCGCAGCTCGAACAGCGTCTCGCCGACACGGTGCTCGCGCCTCGGGTAGCGGTCGGCCATCTCGCGGCCGACCATGGCGCGGATGATCAGGTCCTCGCTGGCCGGGCCCTCGCGGCAGTCGAGCGTGGTGATGGTCGCGCCGTCGCGCAGCACGGTGATCGCGTCGGCCACCTTGGCGATCTCGTTGAGCTTGTGCGAGATCAGGATGCAGGAGATGCCCTGCGCCTTCAGCTCGAGCAGCAGGTTGAGCAGCGCGTCGGAGTCGCTCTCGTTCAGGCTCGCGGTGGGCTCGTCGAGGATCAGCAGCTTGACCTCCTTGGCCAGCGCCTTGGCGATCTCGACCAGCTGCTGCTTGCCAACGCCGATGTCGTCGACCAGCGTGGCGGGGGATTCCTTCAGGCCGACCTTGGCGAGCAGCTCGCGTGTCTTGCGGTGCGCCAGCGCCCAGTCGATCACGCCGCGCGTGGCCGTCTCGTGGCCGAGGAAGATGTTCTCGGCGATCGACAGCAGCGGCACCAGCGCCAGCTCCTGGTGGATGATGATGATGCCGAGCTTCTCGCTGTCGGCGATGCCGCGGAAGCGCCGCTCCTGGCCGAGGTAGCGGATCTCGCCGCCGTACTCCGGGTGCGGGTAGACGCCCGAGAGCACCTTCATCAGCGTGGACTTGCCGGCGCCGTTCTCGCCCACCACGGCATGGATCTCGCCGCGGCGCACCGTCAGGTTCACGTTCGACAGCGCGCTCACGCCGTGGAAATCCTTCGTGATGCCGCGCATGTCGAGGATCGCGTCGTCCACCGTGTCTCCTTCTCCGGCCGGGATCGTGCACGCAAAAAGGTCCCGCCGCAGCGGGACCTTCCTGGGTTGCGGAGTCGCCTTACTTGATCTGGCTTTCCTTGTAGTAGCCGCTGTCCACCAGCACCTGCTTCCAGTTGCTCGCGTCCACCGGCACCGGCTTGAGCAGGTAGCTCGGCACGACCTTGACGCCGTTGTTGTAGGTCTTGGTGTCGTTGATCTCCGGCTGCTTGCCGGCGAGCACGGCGTCCACCAGGTTGGCCGTGACGCGGGCCAGGTCGCGCGTGTCCTTGAAGATGGTCGAGTACTGCTCGCCCTTCAGGATGGACTTCATCGACGGGATCTCGGCGTCCTGGCCGGAGACGATCGGGCACGGCTGCTGCGCGGTGCAGTAGCCCACGCCCTTGAGCGACGACAGGATGCCGATCGACAGGCCGTCGTACGGGCTCAGCACGGCGTGCACCTTCTCCTTGCCGTAGAAGGCCGACAGCAGGTTGTCCATGCGGGCCTGGGCGACGGCGCCGTCCCAGCGCAGCGTGCCGACCTTGTCCATGCCCATCTGCTTGCTGCGCACGACCAGCTTGCCGCTGTCGATGTAGGGCTTGAGCACCGACATCGCACCGTCGTAGAAGAAGAAGGCGTTGTTGTCGTCCGGCGAGCCGCCGAACAGCTCGATGTTGAACGGGCCCTTGCCCTGCTTCAGCCCGAGCTTGTCGACGATCGAGTTGGCCTGCAGCACGCCGACCTGGAAGTTGTCGAAGGTGGTGTAGTAGTCGACGTTCTTCGAGCCGCGGATCAGCCGGTCGTAGGCGATGACCTTGATGCCCTTGTCGGCCGCCTTCTGCAGCGCGCCGGAGAGCGTGGTGCCGTCGATGGCGGCAATGACGAGAACCTTCACCCCCTTGGTGATCATGTTCTCGACCTGCGCCAGCTGGTTCGGGATGTCGTCCTCGGCGTACTGCAGGTCGGTCTTGTAGCCCTTCTCCTTGAACACCTTGACCATGTTGTCGCCGTCGGCGATCCAGCGCGCCGAGCTCTTGGTCGGCATCGAGATGCCGACGGTGCCCTTGTCCTGCGCGAAGGCGGGCAGGGTGAACGCGGCGGCCAGGCCGATCGTGGCCAGCGAGGTCTTGATGAAGGTTCTTCTCATGGGCTGTCTCCTTGTGGGAATGGTGCCGTCCAGGCGGCTGCGGGTCAGGAAGGGGTGCCAGTGTCGATGCGCCAATGCACGCGACACATCAGGGTTTCGCCGTGGTGCAGTTCCACCAGGCCGGGCCGGCCGGGCAGGTGGAAGGCATCGATGGGCTGGGTGATCGGCTCGAAGCAGAAGGCCTCGCCCTGCGCGGGGCGGTAGACCAGGCAGTAGGCCGGCGCGAGCGGGCCGCGCGGCGTGGTGAGCGGGTCCATCGTCAGCTGCAGCGACAGGCCGCGCTCGGGCCAGGCGATCGTGGCGCAGCCGTCCCAGCCGCTGAAGCCGTTGTCGATGAAGCTGCCGTGCATCGGCGCAGCGCGGGTCAGGTTCCAGTCCGCCGGCAGCTCGTGCGTGTGGCCGGTCGGGATGGGGTCGGCGCCGCTCAGCCAGGTGCCGTCCACCCGCGCCGTGACCGTGCCGCGCGGCGTGCGCGGGAACCACGGGTGCAGGCCGAGGCCATGGGGCATCGGCGCATCGCCGCGGTGGGTGACGGCGACCGTCTGCACCAGCCCGTCCGCGACCAGTTCGAAGCGCTGCAGCGCGTCGTAGGCGTACGGGTTGCCGCCATGGTGGCGCGACTGCAGCCGCATCTCGGCCACGTGGATCTGCGGGCGCTGCCAGTCCCAGGCCTGCAGCCAGCCGTCGCCATGGATCGGGTAGGGCTCGCCGAGGCGGTTCACGGCCATCGGGATGAAGCGCCCGCCCTGCTCGAAGCCGCCGCCGCTGATGCGGTTGGACCAGGGCAGCATCGCGAACGAGGCCAGCGTGTAGCGGTCGTCGCTGACCCGGTTCCACGGGCGCCAGAGGTGCGTGTCGACGCCGCCATGCCGCACGGTCCATTCGGCCACGCCGCCGCCGAGCGTGGGCACCAGGCCGAGGCGCTGGCCGTGGCCTTCGATCCAGGCGATGTCATGCTTCATCGAGGTCAACCGGCGAAGGGCGCGGCCGGCAGGCCTCGCACGTCGGTCTCGAGGGCGAACAGCGCACCCGCCAGCGGCTGCAGCGCGAGCTGCGCGTCGGAGAGGCCGGAGCGCGCGCTGCTGACGAACAGCGTCGTCAGGTGCGGCCCGCCGAAGGCGACGTTGGTGATGTGGTCGGTCGGCAGCGGCAGGCGCGCCAGCTCGGCACCGCTGCCCGCGTCGTGGCAGCTCACGCAGGCGCCGCCCCAGTGCGCGATCCAGAGCCGGCCTTCGGCGTCGGTGGTCATGCCGTCGGGGTAGCCGTCGGCCTCGGTGAAGCGCAGGAACTCGCGCGCTGCGCCGAGCGCTCCCGTGTCGGGCTCGAACGGGAAGGCGTAGACCACGCGCCGCGCGGTGTCGTTGGCGAACATCGTGCGGCCGTCGAGCGACCAGGTCGGCCCGTTGGTCACCGGCCATCGCGCATCGAGCGCGCGCACGCAGCGGCCGTCCGCGCCGAGCCGGTACCAGGCGCCGGTGGGGGCCTCGCAGCCGAAGTCCATCGTGCCGCCCCAGAAGCGTCCCTGGGCGTCGCACTTGCCGTCGTTGAAGCGGTTGCCGCTGCGTTCGGGTTCGGGCTCGGCGATGGTTTCCAGGGCGCCGCTCTTCGGGTCGAAGAAGGCGTAGCCGCGACGCAGCGTCAGCACCAGGCCGGTGCCGCGCCGGCGCTCGGCCACGGCCGAGACGGTGTCGGGCAGGGACCAGATGCGCCGCTCGCCGTCATGCGGGCGGTAGCGGAACAGCTTGCGCTCGAGGATGTCCACCCACCACAGCGCCGCGTCGCGCGCCGACCAGCACAGGCCCTCGCCGAGCGTGGCGCCGGCTTCCCAGACGGGGCGGGGCGCGCCGAGGCGCATCAGTGCGAATCCCGCGGGATCGGCGCGCCGCTGCCGCCGACCAGGAAATCGAGGTCCGCGCCCAGGTGCGCCTGCTGCACATGGTCGACGTAGAGCTTGTACCAGCCGCGCTTGGGCGCCTCCGGCGCCTGCCACTGCGCGCGGCGGCGCGCGAGCTCCGCGTCGCTCACCTCCAGGTGCAGGCGGCGCGCCGGGACGTCGAGCTCGATGACGTCGCCGCTCTGCACCAGCGCCAGCGGTCCGCCGGCCGCCGCTTCGGGCGAGGTGTGCAGCACCACGGTGCCGTAGGCCGTGCCGCTCATGCGCGCGTCGCTGATGCGCACCATGTCCGTGATGCCCTTGCGCAGCACCTTGGGCGGCAGCGGCATGTTGCCGACCTCGGCCATGCCGGGATAGCCCTTGGGGCCGCAGTTCTTCAGCACCAGGATGCAGGTCTCGTCCACGTCGAGGGCCTCGTCGTCGATGCGGGCGTGGAAGTCCTCGATGGTCTCGAATACCACCGCCCGGCCGCGGTGCTTCAGCAGGTGTTCGCTGGCGGCGCTGGGCTTGATCACCGCACCGTTCGGGGCGAGGTTGCCGCGCAGCACCGCGATGCCGGCCGCGGGCTTGAAGGGCTGGTCCAGCGGGCGGATCACCTCGCGGTTCCAGCAGGGTGCCTCGGCGATGTTCTCGCCGATCGTGCGGCCGTTGACGGTGGGCGCGTCCAGGTGCAGCAGGTGGCGGATCTCCTTCATCACCGCCGGCAGTCCGCCGGCGTAGTAGAAGTCCTCCATCAGGAAGCGGCCCGAGGGCTGCAGGTCGACGAGGCAGGGGATCTCGGAGCCCAGCTTGTCCCAGTCTTCCAGCTTGAGATCCACGCCCATGCGGCCGGCGATGGCCAGCAGGTGGATCACCGCATTGGTCGAGCCGCCGATCGCGGCGTTGGTGCGGATCGCGTTCTCGAAGGCCCGGCGCGTCAGGATCTTCGACATGCGCAGGTCGTCCTTGACCATCTCGACGATGCGCCGGCCGGTCAGCTGCGCGAGCCGGTTGCGGCGCGTGTCGGCGGCGGGAATGGCGGCGTTCTCGGGCAGCGCCATGCCGAGCGCTTCCACCATCGAGGCCATGGTCGAGGCGGTGCCCATGGTCATGCAGCTGCCCTTGCTGCGGTGCATGCAGCTTTCGGCCTGCGTGAATTCGTCCATCGTCATCTCGCCGGCACGCACCATCTCGCTCATCTGCCAGACGCCGGTGCCCGAGCCGATGTCCTTGCCGCGGAACTTGCCGTTGAGCATCGGCCCGCCCGAGAGGCCGATGGTCGGCAGGTCGCAGCTGGCCGCGCCCATCATCAGCGCGGGCGTGGTCTTGTCGCAGCCCATCAGCAGCACGACGCCGTCGATCGGGTTGCCGCGGATGCTCTCCTCGACGTCCATCGACGCGAGGTTGCGGAACAGCATCGCGGTCGGCCGCAGCTGCGTCTCGCCCAGGCTCATCACCGGGAACTCGAGCGGGAAGCCGCCAGCCTCGTACACGCCGCGCTTGACGAACTCCGCCAGCTCGCGGAAGTGGCCGTTGCAGGGCGTCAGCTCGCTCCAGGTGTTGCAGATGCCGATGACCGGGCGGCCGTCGAGCAGGTCGTGCGGGTAGCCCTGGTTCTTGATCCAGCTGCGGTGCACGAAGCCGTCGCGGTCGTTGCGGCCGAACCAGGCCTGGCTGCGGCGCACGGGTTTCTTCTCGCTCACGACGGGACGCTCCGGGAATGCTTGACGCGGCGCATGCTAGCCCCGCACACTGATGCCTGAAAAATAACGAATGAGATCATATTGATGTCAAAAGCGATATATCCCAGCCTGCGCGGTCGGCGCGTCTTCATCACCGGGGGCGGCTCGGGCATCGGCGCGACCATGGTCGAAGCCTTCGTGACCCAGGGCGCCCAGGTGGCCTTCATCGACGTGGCGGCAGACGCCGGCCAGGCACTGGCCGAGTCGCTCGCCGCGGCGGGCCACCCGGCGCCGTGGTGGCGCGCCTGCGACGTGCGCGACGTGCCGGCACTGCAGGCGGCCATCGCGGATGCGGCCGCGGCGCTGGGCGACTTCCACGTGCTGGTGAACAACGTCGCCAGCGACACCCGCCACACGCTGGCCGAGATCACGCCCGAGTTCTACGACGACCGCATCGCCATCAACCAGCGCGCCGCGCTGTTCGCGCTGCAGGCGGTGGTGCCGGGCATGCAGCGGCTGGGGGGTGGCTCGATCGTCAACCTCGGCTCGATCAGCTGGCAGATCAAGCAGCCGGACCTGCCCTGCTACACCGTGGCCAAGAGCGCGGTGAACGGCCTCACGCGCGGCATGGCCGGGCTGCTCGGGCGCGACCGCATCCGCGTCAACACCGTCTCGCCCGGATGGGTGATGACCGAGCGCCAGCTCAAGCTGTGGGTCACGCCCGAGAGTGCCAAGGAGATCGAGCGCAACCAGTGCCTGCCGGACCGGCTGCAGCCGGAGGACATCGCCGCGATGGTGCTGTTCCTCGCGTCGGACGACGCCAAGATGTGCACGGCGCAGGAGTTCATCGTGGATGCGGGCTGGAGATAGTCACTCCAGCCCGGTCAGATCGAGCTCGGTGCCGTAGACCGTCAACGCCGCCGACTTGATCGCCTTCAGCATCACCTTGGCCGCCGGCGAGAGCAGCCGGTCGGTGCGGGTGATCAGGCCGAAGGCGTCCATCTTGCAGGGCAGGTTGATCGGCAGGATCGCCGCCATGCCGTGCTGCGCGTAGTAGCGCGCGACGTCGGTGGCGAGCACCGCGATCGCCTCGCTGCCCTGCAGCATCTTGGTGACGAACAGCAGCGCGGTGGTCTCGATCAGGTCGGCCGGCGCCTCCAGGCCTTCCTCCTGGAACATCAGCTCGAAGCGGTGCCGCAGCACGCTGCCCGGCGGCGGCACGATCCAGGCCTGGCCGACCACGTCGCGCAGGCTCAGGCGCGGCTGCGCGAGCAGCGGGTGGCCGGGCCGCGCGATCGCGCTGACCGGCTCCTCGACGAGCGCCTCGTAGCGCAGGTCGGTCTTGTCGTGGCGTTCGAACAGCCGGCCGATCGCCATGTCGAGCTTGCCCTGGGCGAGGCGCTCCATCAGCACGTCGCTGGTCTCGATGGCGAGCTGGATGCGCAGGCTCGGGTGCTGCTGCTTGACGCGCGCCACCGCCGCCGGCATCAGGTTCAGTCCCGGCGTGGTGATCGCGCCGACGCTCACCTGGCCGTAGCGGCCCGACTTCAGCGCCTCGATCTCGTCGTGCGCCTGCGAGAGGCTGGCCAGCGCCATGCGGGCGTGGCGGATCATGGTCTCGCCGTACCAGGTGGCGCGCATGCCGCGCGGCAGCCGCTCGAACAGCTGCACGCCCAGCATGTCCTCCAACTCCTTGAGCAGCTTGGAGGCCGCCGGCTGCGTCATGTTCAGCACCTGCGCCGCGCGGTGGATGTTGCCTTCCTCCTCCAGCGCCATCAGCAGCAGCAGCTGGCGGGTCTTCAGGCGGGCGCGGATGAACCAGTGGGTGTAGTTGTTCGCCATCGGTATCTCGAATCGTATATGTCAGGGCGCCGAAAATCTATTGGCCAGTTATCGATCGGATTCTTAGCATGCGTCGCCTGACACAGGACCGACGGCCATGCGATTCATCCAATACCTCGACGACGACGGCAACCAGCGGGTCGGCTGCACCAGCACCGACGCCGGCCGGGTGCGGCGCCTCGACGGCACGGCCAGCCTGCTGGCACTGGCGCAGTCGGCCTGGGAGCTTGGCCGCAGCCTGACGCAGCTGGCCGAGACGCGCCTCGGCGCGCTCGAGGCGACGCCGCTGGCCCGGCTGCTCGACGGCCTGCGCGTGCTGACGCCGCTGATGCACGACGACCCGGCGCACTGCCTGGTCAGCGGCACCGGGCTCACGCACCTGGGCAGCGCCGCCACGCGCGACGCGATGCACGCCAAGGTGGGCGCGCAGCCCGAGTCGGCGCTGTCGGACTCGATGCGCATGTTCAAGTGGGGCCTGGAGGGCGGCCGCCCGCCCGCGGGCCAGCCCGGCGTCGCGCCCGAGTGGTTCTACAAGGGCGATGGCCGCATCGTGGTCGCTCCCGGCGCGCCGCTGCCCTCGCCCTCGTTCGCGCTCGACGCGGGCGAGGAGCCCGAGCTGGTCGGGCTGTATTGGGTGGCGCCGGACGGCATGCCCTGCAGGCTCGGCTTCGCGGTCGGCAACGAGTTCTCCGACCATGTCACCGAGCGCCAGAACTACCTCTACCTCGCGCATTCGAAGCTGCGCGCCTGCGCGGTCGGCCCCGAGCTCGTGGCCGGGCCGATTCCGGCCGACCTGCAGGGCACGAGCCGCATCCGCCGTGGCGGCGAGGTGATCTGGGAGAAGCCCTTCGCCACCGGCGAGGCCAACATGTGCCACTCGCTGGAGAACCTGGAGTACCACCACTTCAAGTACCCGCAGCACCGCCGGCCGGGCGACGTGCACCTGCACTTCTTCGGCACCGCCACGCTGAGCTTCGCCGACGGCGTGAAGGTCGAGCCGGGCGACCGCTTCGAGATCGAGCAGCCGGCGCTGGGCGCGGCGCTGGTCAACCCGGTGGTGATCGACGGCAGCTCGTTTGCCGCCGGCGGCGTTCGAGTCCTCTGAGCCCATGGCCGTCGCCTTCAAGCACTACATCAACGGGCGCTGGGAGACCGGGGTCACGCTCGGCGTGAGCGAGAACCCGTCGGACCTGGCCGACGTGGTGGGCGAGTTCGCGCGGGCCGACGCGGCGCAGACCGAGAGCGCGATCCGCGCCGCTGCCGACGCGCGCGACGCCTGGGCCGCGAGCACGCCGCAGCGCCGCTTCGAGGTGCTCGACGCGGTCGGCAGCGAACTGCTGGCCCGCAAGGACGAACTCGGCACGCTGCTCGCCCGCGAGGAGGGCAAGACGCTGCCCGAGGCCATCGGCGAAACCGCGCGCGCCGGGCAGATCTTCAAGTTCTTCGCCGGCGAGGCGCTGCGCATTCCGGGGCAGAAGCTCGCCTCGGTGCGACCCGGCGTGGACGTCGAGATCACGCGCGAGCCCGTGGGAGTGGTGGGCCTGATCGCGCCGTGGAACTTCCCGCTCGCGATTCCGGCCTGGAAGATCGCGCCCGCGCTGGCCTACGGCAACACCGTGGTGTTCAAGCCGGCCGAGCTGGTGCCGGGCTGTGCCTGGGCGCTGGCCGAGATCCTCAGCCGCGCCGGTCTGCCGGCGGGCGCCTTCAACCTGGTGCTGGGCAGCGGGCGGCGCGTCGGCCAGACGATCGTCGAGAGCCCGCTGGTGGACGCGATCAGCTTCACCGGCTCGGTGGGGGTGGGCGAATCCATCCTGGCCGCGGCCACCGCGCGGCGCGCCAAGGTGCAGCTCGAGATGGGCGGCAAGAACCCGCTCGTCGTGCTGGCCGACGCGCAGCTCGACCGTGCGGTCGAGCACGCGATCCAGGGTGCCTACTACTCGACCGGGCAGCGCTGCACGGCGTCGAGCCGCATCATCGTCGAGTCGGCGGTGTTCGACCGCTTCGCCGAGGCGATGCGCCAGCGCACCCGCGCACTGGTGGTCGGCCACGCGCTGGAGCGCGGCACGCAGATCGGCCCGGCCGTCAGCCGCGAGCAGCTCGAGCAGGACCTGGCCTACGTCGCCATCGGCCGCGACGAAGGCGCCGAGTGGCTGTGCGGCGGCGAGGCCCTCGAGCGGCCCACGCGCGGCCACTACCTGAGCCCGGCGCTCTTCATCGCGCAGCCGCGCCACCGCATCGCGCGCGAGGAGATCTTCGGGCCGGTGGCCTGCCTGATCCGCGCCGACGACTACGACCACGCGCTGGCGCTGGCCAACGACACGCCCTTCGGCCTGTGCGCCGGGGTCTGCACCGAGTCGCTCGCCAAGGCCACGCACTTCAAGCGCCATGCGCAGGCCGGCATGGTGATGGTCAACCTGCCCACCGCCGGCGTCGACCCGCACGTGCCCTTCGGCGGCCGCAAGGCCTCGAGCCACGGGCCGCGCGAGCAGGGCTCGTACGCGGCCGAGTTCTACACCACCGTGAAGACCGCCTACACCGCCAGCGGCTGAGTTTCCTCCCCGGGCTGCGACCG
Source organism: Piscinibacter defluvii (assembly GCF_004011805.1). Lineage (GTDB taxonomy): Bacteria > Pseudomonadota > Gammaproteobacteria > Burkholderiales > Burkholderiaceae_C > Piscinibacter > Piscinibacter defluvii. The sequence goes on along the minus strand of NZ_RCHJ01000004.1, from coordinate 127,117 downwards.
GCCGCACGACGGCCTGCCGGCACGGCCCACCCTCGACGACACGCCGTCCACCCACCAGGAGACAAGATGAACAACACCCGTCGACACACCCTCGCGGCGCTCGCCGCGGTCCCGGCCGCGCTGGCCTTCCCGACGCTCGCCCGTGCGCAGGGCAAGATCGTGCTCGGCTTCTCGCAGATCGGCGCCGAGTCGGAATGGCGCACCGCCAACACCGAGTCGATCAAGGCCGCGGCCAAGGAGCACGGCATCGAGCTGAAGTTCTCCGACGCGCAGCAGAAGCAGGAGAACCAGATCAAGGCGATCCGCTCCTTCATCGCGCAGAAGGTGGACGTGATCGCCTTCTCGCCGGTGGTCGAGTCGGGCTGGGGCACGGTGCTGCGCGAGGCCAAGGCGGCGAAGATCCCGGTGATCCTGACCGACCGCGCGGTCAACGAGAAGGACGATTCGCTCTGGGTCACCTTCATGGGCTCGGACTTCGTCGAGGAAGGCCGCAAGTCCGGCCGCTGGCTGCTCGAGAACTACAAGGGCCAGGGCGACGTGAACATCGTCGAGCTGCAGGGCACCGTGGGCTCGGCGCCGGCGATCGACCGCAAGAAGGGCTTCGAGGAGATCATCAAGGCGCAGCCGCGCTTCAAGATCATCCGCTCGCAGACCGGCGACTTCACCCGCGCCAAGGGCAAGGAGGTGATGGAAGCCTTCCTGAAGGCCGAGGGCAAGAAGATCAACGTGCTGTACGCGCACAACGACGACATGGCGATCGGCGCGATCCAGGCCATCGAGGAAGCGGGCCTCAAGCCGGCCAAGGACATCATCATCATCTCGATCGACGCCGTGAAGGGCGCGTTCGAGGCGATGATGGCCGGCAAGCTGAACGTCAGCGTCGAGTGCAGCCCGCTGCTCGGGCCCCAGCTGATGCAGGCGGTCAAGGACCTGAAGGCCGGCAAGACGCTGCCGCGTCGCATCGTCACCGAGGAAGGCATCTTCCCGATGGAGGTGGCGGCCAAGGAATTCCCGAAGCGAAAGTACTGAGCTTCGACGACAGTTTGGTTGGCGGTGTCTCCACCGACCAGGGTTGGCCTGCGCGTGCGTGAGGGTGCGCGCAGGCCCTTTTTCGTGAGGGTTGCGCCATCGATCCGATCCTCGAGCTGAAGGGCGTGAGCCGCTCCTTCGTGGGCGTGCAGGCCTTGCAGCAGGCCGACTTCCGCCTGTTCCCGGGCGAGGTGCACGCGCTGATGGGCCAGAACGGCGCGGGCAAGTCGACGCTGATCAAGGTGCTGACCGGCGTGTTCCCGCCCGACGCGGGCCGCATCACGCTGGCCGGGCGGGAGGTGCGTCCGGCTTCGCCGCACGAGGCGCAGGCGCTGGGCATCGCCACCGTCTACCAGGAGGTCAACCTCTGCGCCAACCTGTCGGTGGCGGAGAACATCCTGGCCGGCCGCATGCCGCGCCGCTTCGGGCTGATCGACTGGCGCGCCGTGCGGCGCGAGGCCCGTGCCGCGCTCGAGGCGCTGCAGATCGAGGTCGACCCGGACCGCCTGCTCGGCGAGTACCCGGTCGCGGTGCAGCAGATGGTGGCCATCGCGCGCGCGGTGAGCCAGCAGGCACGCATCCTGATCCTCGACGAACCGACCTCCAGCCTCGACGAGGCGGAGACCGAGCGCCTGTTCGCCGTGATGCGGCGGCTGAAGGCGCGTGGTGTCGCGATCCTGTTCGTCACCCACTTCCTCGCCCAGACCTACGCAATGGCCGACCGCATCACGGTGATGCGCAACGGCCGCGTGGTCGGCGAGCACCTCGCGCGCGACCTGCCGCGCCTCGCCCTCGTCAGCGCGATGGTCGGGCGCAGCCTGCAGGAGGGCGACCTCGCGGCGCAGCGCCCCGCGCAGGGCGAGAGCCGCCCGCTGCTGGAGGCGCGCGGACTGGGCCGGCGCGGCAGCGTGCTGCCGCTGGACCTGGACGTGCGCTCCGGTGCGGTGCTCGGCCTCGCGGGCCTGCTCGGCTCGGGCCGCACCGAGACCGCACGGCTGCTGTTCGGCGCCGACCGGGCCGACAGCGGCAGTCTCACGCTCGACGGCCGGCCGCTGGCCCTGCATTCGCCGCGCGATGCGCTGCATGCCGGCCTGGCCTTCTGCCCCGAGGAGCGCAAGACCGAAGGCATCGTCGCCGAGCTGAGCGTGCGCGAGAACATCGTGCTGGCGCTGCAGGCGCGCCGCGGCGTGTTCCGCCACCTCGCGCCGCGCGAGCAGCGCGCGCTGGCGCAGCGCCTGATCGAGCAGCTCGGCATCGTCACTGCGGACGCGGAGACGCCGATCGGCCAGCTTTCCGGCGGCAACCAGCAGAAGGCCATCCTGGCGCGCTGGCTGGCCACCGGGCCGCGCGTGCTGATCCTGGACGAACCGACCCGCGGCATCGACGTCGCGGCCAAGCAGGAGATCATGCAGCGTGTGCTGGCGCTGTGCGGCGACGGCATGGCGATCGTCTTCATCTCGGCCGAGCTGACCGAGGTGCTGGCCACCAGCCACCGCGTGGCGGTGCTGCGCGAGCGCCGCAAGGTGGCCGAGCGGCCCGCGGCCGAGCTCGACGAGGCCGCGGTGATGGCCATCGTCGCCGGGCACGAGGAGGCGACCGCATGAACGCCAGGCGCTGGAGCGAACATCCGCAGTTCTGGCCGGTCGTCGTGCTGCTGCTGCTGCTGGCCATCAACGGCGTGCTGAATCCGTCGTTCTTCACGCTGACCTGGCGCGATGGCCACCTCTACGGCGCGCTGGTCGACATCCTGAACCGCGCCGCGCCGCTGATGGCGGTGGCGCTGGGCATGACGGTGGTGATCGCCACGCGCGGCATCGACATCTCGGTGGGTGCGACGGTGGCCATCGCCGCCGCGGTGGCCGCCGCGCTGATCGGCGGGCACCTGGTGATCGTCGACGGCCAGCAGACCTACGTGACCCGCACCTCGCTGCCGCTGGCGCTGGCCGCGGCGCTCGGCGTGGCGATGCTGTGCGGGCTGTTCAACGGCGTGCTGGTGGCCGCGGTGGGCATCCAGCCCATCATCGCCACGCTGATCCTGATGGTGGCCGGGCGCGGCATCGCGCAGCTGATCACCAACGGCCAGATCATCACCATCTACTACAAGCCCTACTTCTTCATCGGCGGCGGCTGGTTCCTGGGCCTGCCGTTCTCGCTCTGGCTGGTGGCCGGGCTGCTGGCGGTGATGGCCTGGCTCAAGCACCGCACCGCGCTCGGCCTGTTCATCCAGGCCAGCGGCGGCAACCCGGCGGCGGCGCGCCTGGCCGGCATCAACGCGCGCGGACTGCTGGTCGGCGTGTACGCCTTCTGCGGCCTGACCGCCGGCCTGGCCGGGCTGATGATCAGCTCGAACGTGAAGAGCGCGGACGGCAACAACGCCGGCCTGCTGCTCGAACTCGACGCCATCCTCGCCGTGACGCTGGGCGGCACCTCGCTGCTCGGCGGACGCTTCAGCCTGCGCGGCAGCGTGCTGGGCGCGCTGATCATCCAGACCCTGACCACCAGCATCTACTCGCTCGGTGTGCCGCCGGAGGTGAACCTGGTGGTCAAGGCGCTGGTGGTGTTCGCGGTGTGCCTGCTGCAATCGGCCGAGGCGCGGGCCTTCGTGCGCGGCCTCTGGAGGCGGGCACCGGCATGAGGCTCAACGCACAGACCCTGCCGAGCTGGGTCGCCGTGGTGCTGTTCGGCGTGATGTACCTGGCCGGCTCGCTCGCCTACACCGGCTTCTTCTCCGGCCAGGTGTTCCTCAACCTGCTGATCGACAACGCCTTCCTGCTGGTGGTGGCGATCGGCATGACCTTCGTGATCCTGTCCGGCGGCATCGACCTGTCGGTCGGCTCGGTGGTGGCGCTCACCACCATGGGCCTGGCCTGGGGCGTGGAGCGGGCGCACTGGTCGCCGTTCGTGCTGGTCCCGCTGCTGCTGGCCGCGGGCACGCTGTTCGGCGCCGGCATGGGCTGGGTGATCCAGCGCTTCCAGATCCCGGCCTTCATCGTCACGCTGGCCGGCATGTTCCTGGCGCGCGGCCTGTGCTACCTGATCAGCATCGACTCGATCGCCATCTCGGACGAGCGCCTCACCGCCTGGTCGCAGGCGCGCCTGCCGGTGCCGGGGCTGGGCGAGGTGTCGCCCGGCGTGCTGGTCGCGCTCGCGGTGCTGCTGCTGGCGGTCTGGCTGGCGCACGGCACCGGCTTCGGCCGCAGCGTGTACGCGCTCGGCGGCAACGAGCGCTCGGCGCTGCTGATGGGCCTGCCGGTGGCGCGCACGCGCATCGCGGTCTACGCCGTCAGCGGCGGCTGCGCCTCGCTCGGCGGCGTGCTGTTCGGCATCTACACGCTGTCGGGCTACGGCCTGCATGCGCAGGGGCTGGAGCTCGACGCGATCGCCGCCACCGTGATCGGCGGGGCACTGCTGTCGGGCGGCGTCGGCTACGTGCTCGGCACCCTGACCGGCGTGCTGATGCTCGGCGTGATCCAGACGCTGATCATGTTCGACGGCTCGCTCAGCTCGTGGTGGACGCGCATCGCGATCGGCGCGCTGCTCGGGCTGTTCTGCGTGCTGCAGCGGGTGATGGAGCTGTTGCACCGGGGGCGCACCAGCCCCGGCTGACCTGCTGGTGTTGCAAATGCGACTGGTTCTTATTTAGAATCTTTCGCATGTCGACACCACCCGCCCCCGCGCCGCTTGCCCCGCTGCCCGGGGCGCGCCCGGACCTGCCCTTGCCGCGCTGGGACAGCCAGACGCTGCTCGGTGCGCAGCGCGAGGCGGTGATCGAGCACCGGGGAGAGCACTACCGCCTGCGGCTGACGGCCGCCGGCAAGCTCATCCTGACCAAGTAGTTCCTTCGCTCTGCCCGCGGCCAGGTGGCCGCGCTTTCGCGCACCAGCCAGCCGACGCCAGCCCGTGCCCCCTTTCGAGGACACGCACCGGCCATGTCGGACGCACCCCATCCCGCCGCGCAGGCCTGCTGCCCGCCGGCCCTGATTTGCCCGCCGGCGACCGCGGCCGGGAGCCGGCGGCGCCGGCTGTGGGAGCTCTCGCCGCGCGCCCACTGCCCGGTGGTGGGCGTGTGCCTGAGCCTGGCCGCGCTGCGCCGCCTGGCCGGCAAGACCTTCGGCGGCGAGGTGCTGGCCGACGACTACGCGCTGCACAGCGGCGCGGTGCAGGACTGCCTGCAGCGCAGCCCCCTGGCCGAGGCGCTGCAGCGCGAGCTGGACCGGCGTCACGCGCTCGCGCTGCGCCGCGTGGCCGCGCTCAAGACCACCGACGCGCTGCGCGCCTGGTGGCAGGACGCCCAGCAGGGCGACGACCTGGCCGGCGCGCTGTGGGCCACGCTGACCCATGCGCGCTGCGACGAGGCCTTCGAGGAGCAGGTGCTGCACGACATCCACCTGCGCCAGCACCAGCTCGGCGAACGCCAGGGCGAGGAGCGGCGCCGCCTCGCGCAGCTGCAGCAGGCGCAGGCCGCGCTGGCCGCCGAGCTGGCCCAGCTGCAGCAGCGTTCCGCCCGTGCCGCCGCCGAGCAGGCGCGCAAGATCGAGCAGCTGCAGGGCGAACTGCTGTCGCGCCGCGCCGAGCTGATCGGCCGGGACACGGTGATCGCGTCGGTGTGGGACCAGCTGCGCCAGCACGAGGATGCGGGCAGCGCACGCGACCGGCGCGCCGAGCTGACCGAGGCGCTGGAGCGCCAGCTCGGGCGCAACCGCGTGCTCGAGCGCGAGCTGGCGCAGGCCCGCGCGGCGCTGGAGGCCGAACGCCGCCGCGCCGCCACGGCCGAAGAGGCGCTGGCGCGTGCCGCGGCCGTGCGCACCGCGCCGGCGCAGCCCGCCGACGAGGTGGCGCCGGCGCTCGGCGAGCGCGCGGTGCTGTGCGTCGGCGGGCGCGTCGCCAGCGTGCCGGTCTACCGGCGCCTGGTCGAGCGCCTCGGCGGCCGCTTCCTGCACCACGACGGCGGCGAACACGACCACCCCGGCCTGCTGGACCACACGCTGGCCAGCGCCGACCTGGTGATCTGCCAGACCGGCTGCATCAGCCACGACGCCTACTGGCGCGTGAAGGACCACTGCAAGCGCACCGGCAAGCGCTGAGTGTTCGTCGACAACCCGAGCCGCAGCGGGCTGCAGCGGGCGCTGCGCTCGCTGGCGCAGGCCGGGGAGGCGGCATGAACACGCGCCTGTGGGGCTGGCCGGTCGCCCTCGGCCTGCTGTGTGCCAGCGGGCTGCTCAGCGCCCTGGTCTCGGACGGCTGGGGCGATGCCTGGGCCTGGCTGGCGCTGGGCCTGCCGCTGGCCGTGATCGCGCGCCACCTCCTCGTTGCCCCGCCGCGCGCGAGCGACCCCCTCGAAACATCCGACACCCCCCACGAGCCCCTATGACGTACCACCTGCCGGTCACAGCCGTCGCCCTGGCCGCCGCGAGCCTGCTCGTCCAGGCCCAGACCGCAGCGCCCGCCGCGCCTGCCGCGGCGGCCAGCGCGCCCGAGACCACGCTGCCGGCGGTCACCGTCAGCGCCAGCGCCGACGCCTCGGCCGGGGGCCTGACGGCGCCGTATGCCGGGGGCCAGGTGGCGCGCGGCGGGCGGGTCGGCGTACTGGGCAGCCAGGACCTGATGGACACACCCTTCCACACCACCAGCTACACCCAGACGCTGATCCAGGACCAGCAGGCCACCAGCATCGGCGACGTGCTGCGCAACGACCCGGGCGTGCGCATCGCACGCGGCTTCGGCAACTACCAGCAGGTCTACCTCGTGCGCGGGCTGCCGGTGTTCTCCGACGACGTGGCCTACAACGGCCTGTACGGCCTGCTGCCGCGCCAGGTCCTGGCGGCCGAGCTGGTCGAGCGGGTCGAGGTGCTGCGCGGGGCGAGCGCCTTCCTCAACGGCGCGGCGCCGGGCGGCAGCGGGCTGGGCGGCTCGATCAACGTGGTGCCCAAGCGCGCGCCCAACGAGGCGCTGACCACGCTCACGCTCGGCGCCGACAGTGGCGGCCAGGGCCAGGCGGCGGCCGACATCGCGCGCCGCTTCGGCCCGGACCGCAGCGTCGGCCTGCGGCTGAACGCGGTGCGGCGCGACGGCAGGACCGAGGTCGAGAACGAGACACACGCGCTGAGCCTCGTCGCGCTCGGCCTGGACTACCGCGGCGCGCTCGTGCGCGTGTCGGCCGACCTGGGCTGGCAGGACTTGCGCCTGCACGGCGCGCAGCCGAGCGTGACCTTCGGGGCCGGCGTGCCCATCCTCGCGGCACCCGAGGCGCGGCGCAACGTCGGCCAGGCCTGGACCGCGTCGACCGAGCGCGACACCTTCGGCACGCTGCGTGCCGAGCTCGACCTCGCGCCCGACTGGACGCTGTGGGCTGCCTACGGGCAGCGCCGCGGCGACGAGAGCAACGATCTCGCGAACCCGACCGTGGTCGACGCCGCCGGCACGCTGAACTTCCTGCGTTTCGCCGGGACCCGGCGCGACCGCATCGCCACCGGCGAACTCGGCGTGCGCGGCACGCTGAAGACCGGCGCCGTCGGCCACGCGCTGGTGCTGTCCGCGGCGCGCTACCGCGCGAAGACCAACGCGCCGTTCGACTTCTCCGACTTCGCCGGCGTCAGCGCCGGCACGCTCCATGCACCGGTCGCGTTCGACCCGCCGGCGCTGGGCGCCTTCCCGGGCGAGACGATCAGCGACACGAAGACCGCGAGCCTGGCGGCGGCCGACACGCTGGCACTGCTCGACGACACGCTGCGCCTGACACTGGGTGCGCGCCACCAGCGCATCGAGGACGGGGCCTACGACAGGAGCCGTGTCACGCCGGTGCTGGGGGCGGTGGTCAGGGCGGGCAGGTCGCTGTCGCTGTACGCCACCTACGTCGAGGGCCTGGTGAAGGGCGACACCGCCCCCGCGCAGGCCGGCGGTGCGCCGGTCGTCAACGCGGGCGAGGTGTTCGCGCCCTACCGGACCCGGCAGACCGAGGTCGGCGTGAAGCTCGACGCGGGCCGCGTGGGTGCCACGCTGAGCGTGTTCCAGGCGCGCAAGCCGATCTACGGCGTGGACGCGCAGAACCGCTTCACCGAGACCGACCGCCAGCGCAACCGCGGCCTGGAGCTCTCGGTCTACGGCGAGCCCGCCGCCGGGTGGCGCCTGCTCGGCGGCGCCAGCCGGCTCGACACCGACGTGGGCGGCAAGCAGGCGATCGGCGCGCCGAAGACCCAGTTCAACCTCGGCACCGAGTGGGACCTGCCGGCCTGGCCCGACCTGGCGCTGAACGCACGCGTGCTGCATACCGCAGCGCAGTTCGCCGACGCGGCCAACACCCAGGGCGTGCCGGCCTGGACGCGCCTGGACATCGGGGCCCGCTACCTGCTCGCGCTCGGCGCGCAGCAGGTGGCGCTGCGCGCGCGCATCGACAACGTCGCGGACCGCAGCTACTGGGCCTCGGCCGGCGGCTACCCGGGGGCGGGTTACCTGGTGCTGGGCACGCCGCGCACGTTCGTGCTGTCCGGCTCGGTCGATTTCTGAGGGCCGACCACCATGGCAAGCGCCCGCGCCCTGCGCACCTGGACCTGGCTGCACACCTGGAGCAGCCTGGTGTGTACCGTCTTCATGCTGCTGCTGTGCCTGACCGGCCTGCCGCTGATCTTCCACCACGAGATCGGCCACCTGACCGGCACCGAGGTCGAGGCCCCGGACATCGACCACCGCGGCCCGCGCGCCAGCCTCGACGCGGTGCTGCAGGCGGCCCGCGCGCGCCACCCGGAGCGTGTGGTGCAGTTCGTCTCGCAGGACGAGGACGACGACCGCATCTGGTTCGTCACGCTGACGCCGACGCCGGAGCCGACCGACGACTTCCGCTCCGTGGCCGTCGATGCACGCACGGCGCAGGTGCTGGCCGAGCCGCGCTTCGACGAAGGCTTCATGTGGGTGATGTTCAAGCTGCACGTGGACCTGTTCGCCGGCCTGCCGGGCAAGCTTTTCCTCGGCGCGATGGGGCTGCTGCTGGTGATCGCGATCGTCTCCGGCGTCGTGCTGTACGCGCCCTTCATGCGCAAGCTCGAGTTCGGCACGGTGCGGCGCGACCGCTCGCCGCGGGTCCGCTGGCTGGATCTGCACAACCTGCTGGGCATCGTCACGCTGGTGTGGGCGCTGGTGGTCGGCGCGACCGGCGTGATCAACACCTGGGCCGACCTGCTGGTCAAGGCCTGGCAGGTGGAGACCATGAACACGCTGCTCGCGCCCTACCGCGGCCAGCCCGTCGTGCCGCAGGCCCGGCGCGGCCCGGTGCAGCGCGCGCTCGACGTCGCGCTGGCGCAGCAGCCTCACAAGCGGCTGTCGTTCATCGCCTTCCCGGGCACGGCGTTCTCGAGCCCGCACCACCACACCGTGTTCCTGCGCGGCCAGACGCCCCTGAGCTCGAAGCTGCTGCAGCCGGTGCTGGTGGATGCCCGCAGCGGCGAGGCCACCGCCGCCCCGACGCTGCCCTGGTACCTGACCGCGCTGCTGGTGTCCCAGCCGCTGCACTTCGGCGACTACGGCGGCCTGCCGATGAAGATCCTCTGGGCACTGCTCGACCTCGTGACCATCGTCGTGCTGGGCAGCGGCCTCTACCTGTGGCTCCAGCGCCGGCAGCCGCGCCCGCTGCCCGACGAGGCGCGCGCCGCGCCCGGCCCCGCCGGCGCGACGACTCGCTCCCTTTCCGAACCGCAAGGAACGCTTCGATGACTCCACCCTCCCGCTGCGCCGGCCGCTGGCTGCTGGCGCTCGTGCCCTTGCTGGCCGACCCGGCGCTGGCGCAGGCCACGCCGGCGCCGGCCGCGGCCGCCTCGGCCCCCGAGGCCACGCTGCCCGCCGTGCGCGTGCGCGCCAGCGCCGAACGCGAGAGCCCCACCGGCCCGGTGAGCGGTTACCGTGCCACGCGCAACCTCGGCGCGAACAAGACGGACACGCCGATCGCGGAGACCCCGGCGGCGGTGACCGTGATCACACGCGACCAGATGATCGATCAGGGCGCCACCAACCTGCAGGACGCGCTGAACTACGCCGCCGGCGTGCGCTCCGACGCCTACGGGCTGGACTCGCGGACCGACTCGGTGCGCATCCGCGGCGGTTATCCCGACGAGTACCTCGACGGCCTGCGCAAGCTGTTCAACTGGTACACGAGCAACGGCCGCACCGAGCCCTTCACGCTCGAGCGCATCGAGGTGCTGCGCGGCCCCTCGGCGCTGCTGTACGGCCAGGGCAGCACCGGCGGCGTGCTCAACATGGTCAGCAAGCGCCCGCAGGCGGAAGCCGCCGGCGAGGTCGGGCTGCAGCTCGGCAGCTGGCAACGCCGCCAGCTGCAGGCCGACCTGACCGGCCCGCTGACGGCCGACGGCCAGTGGCTCTACCGCCTCGTGGCGGTGGCGCGCCAGGCCGACACGCAGGTCGACTTCGTTCCCGACGACCGGCGTGTGTTCGCCCCCTCGCTGACCTGGCGCCCGAGCGCGGCCACCTCGCTCACGCTGCAGGGCCTGGTGCAGCGTGACCGCACCGGCTCGACCTCGCAGTTCTTCCCCTGGGAGGGCATGGTCTCGCCGAACCCGAACGGCACCTTGCCGACGAACCGCTTCATCGGCGAGCCGGGCTGGGACCGCTACGACACCGACCGCGAGAGCTTCGGCTGGCTGTTCGAGCACCGCCTCGACGAGGCCTGGACGCTGCGCCAGAACCTGAGGTGGAGCCGCAACGAGGTCGACTACCGCTCGCTCTACGGCGATTCGTTCTCGCTGCCCGGCAGCTGGGCCGGCGACCCCGTCGGCAAGCGCCTGTTCGGCCGCTACGCCTATGCCGACCTGAACAAGGTGCGCCTGCTCGCGACCGACCAGCATGTCGAAGGCCGGCTCGTCACCGGCGCGGTGCGCCACACCTTGCTGGCCGGGCTGGACGCCGTGCGCTTCACGCAGAACGGCCGCACCGGTTTCGACGCACCGGTCTACGCCGGCGGCACCGTACCGCTGATCGACGCCTACGACCCGGTCTACGGCGGCTTCACGCCGCCCGAGATGTTCGACAAGGGCGAGTCGGGCCAGCGCCATGTCGGCCTCTACCTGCAGGACCAGATGACGCTCGGCGAGCGCTGGATCGTGGTCGCCGGCCTGCGCCACGACCGCGCGACCAGCGAGCCCGCGCCCGGCACGCAGGAGAAGACCAGCGCGACCAGCAAGCGCCTGGGCCTGATGCACCGATGGGGCAACGGCTGGGCGCCCTACCTGAGCTACAGCGAGTCGTTCACGCCGGTGGCCAACATCGGGGCGCGGTCCTTCGACCCGCTGCGCGGGCGGCAGTGGGAGGCCGGCGTCAAGTACGAACCGCCGGGTGGCGATGCCCTGGCCTTCAGCGCGCTGGTCTACGACCTGAAGGAGAAGAACGGCGTGGTCGAGGTCACGCCCAACGTCTACGCGCAGCTCGGCGAAACCTGGGCGCGCGGCGTCGAGCTCGAGACCAGCGGCCGCCTGGGCGCGGCCATCGACCTGCTCGCGAGCTACCAGTACACCGAGCTCGACCCGCAGCTCGAGAACACGCCGCGCCACCAGGCCTCGGTGTGGGCCAAGTGGCGCTTCACGCTGGCCGGGCTGCCGGGCTTCTCGGCCGGCGCCGGCTGGCGCTTCCTGAGCGCCTACGCCGACGGTGCCGCCCCCGAGGTGCCGGCGGTGAACCTGCTCGACCTGATGTTCGCCTGGGAGTCCGCCCACTGGCGCGCCGCGCTGAACGTCAACAACGCGACCGACAAGGTCTACGTCTCGAACTGCCTCGCACGTGGCGACTGCTGGTGGGGCGCGCGGCGCAATGCGGTGGCGTCGCTGACCTACCGCTGGTAGTCCGCGGGCGCGGGGCGCGCCTGCGTCAGAATCGGTGCGTGCTGATCCGGTCGCTGCGTGGGGTGCTGGTGCTTGCGCTGCTGGGCGGCTGCGCGGGGCTGCACGCGCCCGCGCAGCGCATCGTCGAGACCACCAGCGGCCGCAGCCTCACGCGCGCCGAGCTGATGGAGCGCCTGCGTGCCAGCGACGTGGTGCTGCTCGGCGAGCTGCACGACAACCCCCACCACCACGCGATACGCGCCGAACTGCTGACCGCGCTGGGCGCGCCGACGACGGTGGTGGTGGAGCAGCTGCCGCGCGGCGCGGCGCCGGCGCTGCCGCCGGACGCCGACCGGGCCGCCCTGCGGGACGCTCTGGTGCGCGCCGGCTTCGATGCCGAGGGCTGGGCCTGGCCCGCGCACGAGCCGGTGTTCGCCGCGGCGGCGCGAGCCGGTCATGGCGTGCGCGGCGGCAACCTGCCGCGCGAACTGGCCCGCCGCCTGGCCCGCGAGGGGGGCGAGGCGCTGCCGGCCGAGCTGCGTGCGCCGGTCGACGCCGCGCCGCTGGCGCCGCAGGCGCGCCGTGCACTCGAGGACGACCTGCAGCAAGGCCATTGCGGCCAGCTGCCGGCCGCGCGCATGCCGGGCATGGTGTGGGCGCAGCGCGGGCGCGACGCCGCGATGGCACAGGCCCTGCGCGAGGCCCTGGTCGCCCAGCCACGCGGACCGGTGCTGCTGATCGCCGGCAACGGCCATGTGCGGCGCGACTACGGCGTGCCGCAGCTGCTGGCGCCGCAGCTGCCGGGCCGGCGCCTGCTTGCCGTCGGCTTCGTCGAGCCGGGCCAGGCCACCACGGCGAGCGAGTACGACCTGGTCTGGGTGACGCCGGCCGCGCCCCGCGACGACCCCTGCAAGGGTCTGCAGATAAAGGGCGCGGCGGCGTCCTGAGCCGTGCGGCTCAGCCCAGGTCGAAGCGGTCCAGGTTCATCACCTTGGCCCAGGCGGCCACGAAGTCCCGCACGAACTTCGCCTCGCCGTCGGCGCAGCCGTAGACCTCGGCCAGCGCGCGCAGCTGCGAGTTCGAGCCGAACACCAGGTCGGCCGTCGTGGCGGTCCACTTCAGCGCGCCGCTCTTGCGATCGCGGCCCTCGAGCACACCCTCCGTCGCTGACTTCTGCCACTGCGTGCCCATGTCGAGCAGGTTGACGAAGAAGTCGTTCGACAGCGTCTCGGGCCGCGTGGTGAACACGCCGTGCTTCGACCCGCCGGCGTTGGCGCCCAGCACGCGCAGGCCGCCGACCAGCACGGTCATCTCGGGCGCGGTCAGGCGCAGCAGTTGCGCCTTGTCGACCAGCAGCTCCGGCACCGCGGCCTCCAGCCCCTTGCGCACGTAGTTGCGGAAGCCATCGGCGCGCGGCTCGAGCACCGCGAAGGACCCGACGTCGGTCTGGTCCTGCGACGCATCGGTGCGGCCGGGCGCAAAGGGCACGCTGACCGTGTGCCCGGCCTTCTGCGCCGCCGCCTCGATGGCGGCGCCGCCGGCCAGCACGATCAGGTCGGCCAGCGAGACCTTCCTGCCGCCCGCGGCCGAGGCGTTGAACTCCTTCTGGAGGCCTTCCAGCTTCGCGAGCACCCGGCCCAGCTCGGCCGGGTCGTTGGCGGCCCATTCCTTCTGCGGCGCGAGGCGGATGCGCGCGCCGTTGGCGCCGCCGCGCTTGTCGCTGCCGCGGAAGGTCGAGGCGCTGGCCCAGGCCGTGCGCACCAGCTGGCCGATCGACAGGCCCGAGGCGAGCACCTTGGCCTTCAGCGCCGCGATGTCCTGCGCGTCGACCAGCGGATGGTCAACGGCGGGCACCGGGTCCTGCCACACCAGCACCTCCTCGGGCACCAGCTTGCCGAGGTAGCGGGCACGCGGGCCCATGTCGCGGTGCGTCAGCTTGAACCAGGCCCGCGCGAAGGCGTCGGCGAAGGCCGCCGGGTCCTGGTGGAAGCGGCGCGAGATCTTCTCGTAGGCCGGGTCGAAGCGCAGCGACAGGTCGGCCGTGGTCATCATCGGCGGGTGCTTCTTCGACGGGTCGTGCGCGTCGGGAATCAGGTGTTCCGGCCTGCAGTTCTTCGGCGTCCACTGGTGCGCGCCGGCCGGGCTCTTCGTCAGCTCCCACTCGTAGCCGAACAGCATGTCGAAGTAGCCCATGTCCCATTTCGTCGGGTTGGGCTTCCACGCGCCTTCGATGCCGCTGGTGATCGTGTGCACACCGCGGCCCGTGCCGAGGCTGTTCTTCCAGCCCAGGCCCATCTCCTCGATGGGGGCACCTTCGGGTTCGGGGCCGACATGGCTCTCGGGCCCGGCGCCATGCGCCTTGCCGAAGGTGTGGCCGCCGGCCACCAGGGCCACCGTCTCCTCGTCGTTCATCGCCATGCGGGCGAAGGTCTCGCGCACGTCGCGACCTGAGGCCACCGGGTCGGGGTGGCCGTCGGGCCCCTGCGGGTTCACGTAGATCAGGCCCATCTGCACCGCGCCGAGCGGGTCGGCGAGCTGGCGGTCGCCCGAGTAGCGGCTGTTCGCCTCCTGGCTGGTGGCGAGCCACTTCATCTCGGTGCCCCAGTTAATGTCTTCCTCGGGTTCCCAGATGTCCGGCCGGCCGCCGGCGAAGCCGAAGGTCTTGAAGCCCATCGACTCGAGCGCGACGTTGCCGGCCAGGATCATCAGGTCGGCCCAGGAGAGCTTGCGGCCGTACTTCTGCTTGATCGGCCACAGCAGCCGGCGCGCCTTGTCGAGGTTGCCGTTGTCGGGCCAGCTGTTCAGCGGCGCGAAGCGCTGGTTGCCGTGGCCCGCGCCACCGCGTCCGTCGGCGATGCGGTAGGTGCCGGCGCTGTGCCAGGCCATGCGGATGAACAGGCCGCCGTAGTGGCCCCAGTCGGCCGGCCACCAGTCCTGCGAATCGGTCATCAGCGCGCGCAGGTCATTCACCACCGCATCGAGGTCGAGGGTCTTGAACTCCTTCGCGTAGTCGAAGCCCGCCCCCATCGGGTCGGACTTGGGCGAGTGCTGGTGCAGGATGGCGAGGTTGAGCTGCTCGGGCCACCAGTCGCGGTTGCTGCGGCCCCCGGCCTTCGCGTTGCTCGGTGCGGCGTGCGGGAACGGGCACTTCGCTTCGTTCGACATGCTGAACTCCTTCGGCTGTGGTGTGGGAAAGGCCAAGCCAGTCTAGGAGCCGGGTGCGGCAGTCTCAATGCAAGCGGGCCAATGACACTGATAGGCACGCTGATGTGAACCATCCCGCTCAATCGCGCGACAGCCAGTGGTTGTCCAGGCGCAGCGCGCTGGTCACGCGGTGGGTGGAGCCGGTGTCGGTGGCCTGAAGCACCTGCCCGTGCCCGCCGGCCCACCAAGCATCGCGCGGACGCGCGGCCAGCGCACAGGCCTCGGGCAAGGCGTCGAAGCCGCCCCAGGTGCCGTCGCTGCGCCAGTGCGCGAGCCCGCCGGCGCGTGTGGCGGCGAGCACGAAGCCCGCGCGGGTGGCCGCGATGTCGCCCGCATAACCCGCCAGCGGACGCGGTGGTTCGACCCCACGCAGCGCGTGGCCATCGAACAAGGCCAGCAGCGGTGCCGCGGCCCGCCGCGCCACGTCGTCGTGCTCGGACTGCAGCGCGATGCCGACGGTGCCGTCGGCATGCCGCGCGAGGTGGCGGATCGACAGGCGCGGGTCGGGCAGTCGCCACTGCCCGAGCAGCGTGCCGCGGTGTGCGTCCAGGCGCACCAGCGACGGGTCCATGCGATCGAGGTCGAGCTTCAGGCGCCCGCTTTCCGGCCGCGTCGGCACGCCGCCGTTGGCCACCAGCAGGCTGCCGTCGGCATCGGACAGCAGCTGGTGCGGGTCGATGCCGTGGCTGGGCCCGTCGGCCAGCGGCGCGAGGCTGCGTGCATCGCGGCGCACCACGCGGCCGGCCCCGCTGTCGAGCTCGGCCTCGGTCGTGTAGAGCGCGCCGTGCGCGGCGATCACGTGGCCGCAGAAGCGCCGCTCGGGTTCGCTCCAGCACCATTGCGCGGGCGCGCCGGCGCGCCAGCGCAGCAGCCATTCGCCCGGGCGGCGCGCGACCACGAGCAGCGCACCATCGGGCTCGATCCACAGGCCGTGGGCACGCGTGGGCAGCTCGATCGAGCGCAGCACCTGCAGGCGGCCGCGCTGCGGCTGCAGCCAGCCGGCATGGTGGCGGCCCTCGGCATCGTCCCAGGCGGCGGCCAGGCGCGGCATGCTCGCGGCCCGGGTCGGCGCCGCGGCCAGCAGCAGTGCAGCGCTGCCGGCGAGCCAGTCGCGCCGGTGCATGCTCAATCGCCGTCGGCGTCGGAGAAGCCGACCCGCACGTCCAGCGCCGGGGCCAGCTCGGCTTCGGCGAGGGCCTTCAGCGCAGCGAGCTGGCGCGCCGCCCGGCGCAGCGCGGCCGGGCTGCGGCCACCGTCGCGCAGCGGAGCGTCCACCCGCAGCGCGGCCTGGCGCAGGCGGTCGGCCAGCGGGTTGAGGCCCTGGCCGCGCAGCACCGTCTCCCACGGCGCCAGCCCCGCGCCCGGCGGCGGCGCGGCCGCACCGGCGAACAGCGCCAGCCCGCGCAGCGCGCGCCAGCGTGCTGCGCGCTCGGCCGCGTCGCTGCCGCTGCGGTGGCGCGCAAAGGCCTGCGCGCCGCGCGTGAGGCTTTCGCGCAGCGGTCGCTCGATGGCCTGCAGGCGCAGCTGCTCGAGGCCGCCGATCCACTGGTTCAGCAGTTCGCCGAACAGGCCGGCGAGCGTCGTGTCGTCGGCATGTTCCAGCCCACCGAAGTCCTGCGCCAGCGCATCGGCCTCGCGCTGCAGGTCCAGCGCCGCCTGCAGCGCGTAGGCGCAGTCGGCCGGCGCAGGGCGCGGCGACCACAGCAGCGCCTCCAGCGCCGCGAAGCCCTTGGCCGCGCTGCCGATGCGCTCCATCGCCGCCTCGTCCTGCGGGGCCGATTCGACGGCACGCGCCAGCAGCGCCGGGCGCACCGGCTGGAAGTCGATGCGGCGCGCCGAGCGGCGCTGCAGCAGCGGACCGAAGGCGATCGCGTTGAGCTCGCTCCACGCCACCAGTGCCTCGCGCCAGGCGGCACGCGCGGCCGGTCCGCAGCGGTCGCGCAGCGTCGTGACGAGCGCGCCGGCGGCCTGCGCGAAGGCGCGTGCGCGCGGCAGGGTGGCATCGTGCAGCAGGCCGCGCACCACCGCCGCCGGCGAGTACACCGGCACCGCGACGCGCCGCCAGTCGCCCTGGGCCGAGGCGCGTGGTGCGCCGGCCAGCAGCAGCACGGCGGCTGCCGCCTCGCGCCGCCTCACAGCGACTCCACGAAACGCACCAGCGCCTCGCGCTCGGCACGCCGCATCTGCAGCACGATGTTGCGGCTCGCCTCGGCCTCGCCGCCATGCCACAGGATGGCCTCCAGCACGCCGTCGGCGCGGCCGTCGTGCAGCAGGCGGCGGTGGCCGTTGACCTCGGGGATCAGGCCGATGCCCCACAGCGCCGGCGTCTTCCACTGGCGTCCGTTCGCCTCGCCGTCGGGCCGGCCGTCGGCCAGCGCCTCGCCCATGTCGTGCAGCAGCAGGTCGGTGTAGGGCCAGATCGTCAGGCCGGCCAGGCGTGGGCTGGCCATGGCGGGCAGCGGGCTGCTGCCGGTCAGGTAGCTGGGCCGATGGCAGGTGCCGCAGCCGGCACGCTCGAACTGCGCCTGGCCCTGGCGCAGCTGGGGGTCGGCGGCCCCGCGCCGCGCGGCCGGCGCCAGCGTGGCCTGGTAGAAGACCACGTCGGACAGCGTGCGCGCATCGATCTCCGGCGCGCCGTCGTGGCCGCCGCGCGGCGCGGCCAGGCAGTCGGCCTGGGCGGGCGTGCAGGCCTCCTGCGGGTGCTGCTCGGAGGTGATGCCGATGTCGCCGTGGAACGCGCCGGCGGTCTGGTGCGCGAGCGTGGCGACGTTGGCCTTCCAGCCGAAGCGGCCGATGCGCTGCGACTGGCTGAAGTCGTCCCACACATGGTTCGGCCGTCCCTTCACCGGGCCGGGGGCGGCCGCCTGCGCGGCGGCATTGGCGAGGATCTCGGCCTCCGGGATCGCCTCCAGCAGGCCGACGCCGGCCAGTTGCGGCGCGATGCGCGGCGAGACCAGCGTGCCGCGCGCCAGCGGCCCGTAGGCGAGCCGGTCGATGCGGTAGATCGGCTGCTGCAGCCGGTACGGCGTGCCGTCGGCGAAGCGACCGCGGATCGTGCGCTGCGTGATGCGCACCCGGCCTTCGGGCCGCACGCCCTGGACCGCGTTGTTGTTGAGCTGGTCGCCATAGGTCGGCTCCGGCTGTACGCCGCCCTGGCGCCCGACCCCCGGCACCGACAGGCGCAGCAGCAGCGCCACCGGCGGCTCGCCGCGCGCCGGCGGTGCGCCGCGGCCGTCCTGCACGTGGCAGCCACCGCAGGAGCGGGCGATGAAGTGCGGCCCGAGCCCGTCGCGCGCGCGGGTCGAGGCCGGCGCCTCGACCCAGTTGCGGCGGAAAAAGCTGTTGCCCACGGCGAAGCGGGCGCGCTCGGCGTCGTCCAGCGTGGCAAGCGGGAACGAGAAGGCGTTGCGCCCGGTGGCGAACACCGTGGCTTCGCCCGCGGTGCGCTCCGGCGGCGCCTCGTCGCCCCAGGCCGGCGCGGCCAGGCCGGCGGCCAGCAGCAGCGGCGTCAGCAGCCGCATCACGTCGGCTTGACCAGCGTGAGGCGCGTGATGCCGATCGCCGCGGCGGCCTCGACCAGGTCCTTGGACTGCTGCACCAGGCTGTCGATGGTCTTCTGGATGCGCTGCCGCCCGGGGGCGTCCCGGCCGCCGATGATCTCGCGGTCGAACGGCGCCTGGATCGCCTCGGCGGCGCTCACCGAGGCGGCGATCTGCCGGCTCACGCGCTCGGCCAGCGCGGCGTCGCGCGTCGCCACCAGCGCGGCCGGCGACGGGCCCTCGAGCAGGCTGCCGTCGCGGCGCTTGAAGCGGCCCTCCCAGACATTGCGGATGCCGCTGGCATTGGCCACGATGTCGCGATGCGTGTTGTCCGAGAAGCAGGAGTGCTCGTCCTCCTGGTCCTGCGTGTTCAGCGCCACCTCCATGCGCTCGCCGGCCAGCTCGCCGCGCGACAGCGAGCCGAGCCCGACGATGATCTTGCGGATCGACTCGAGCCCGCCGCGCTCGAAGCCGGCGCGGTAGTTGCGCGTGTTGGGCGCCCAGGCCGCCGCCAGGTAGCGCAGGTCGTCGATCAGCAGCTCGGTGACCAGCAGCAGGTACTGGCGGCGCCGGTCGGCGTTGGCGGCCTGGCCGTCGACATAGTCCGCGAACGGGCGCTTGCCCGGGCCCGCCTCGTCCTGGTCCTGGCCCCAGAGCAGGAACTCGATGGCGTGCCAGCCGCAGGAGATGTTCTCCTCGCCGCCGCGCTCGTTGTAGCGCGACAGCACCGCCTTCGACAGCGCGACACGCCGGTCGTTGACCAGGCCCGCGGCAGGCTTGCCCCTGACGTAGTCGACATAGGCCTCGTCCAGCGGCCAGGCGTTGAGCCGGCCCTCGGGTCCCTTGTCGTCGTCGATCGGGCCGCCGTAGAAGCGGAACGCCTCGGTCAGGCCGTACCACTCGCGGGCCGCCAGCCAGGCCCGCCGCGTCTGCGCCAGCCCGTCGGCGGTCGGCGCGGCCACGAAAGCCTGCACGGCCTTCTGCAGCTCGAGCGCGGCGTCCAGCGCATCGCGGTAGCTGGCTTCGACCAGCGCCGCATGGTGCTGCGCCACCGCGGCGGCGTCCACGCCCTCGGCCCGCAGCGCGCCGCTGCCCAGGACGGCGGCCAGCGCCACGGCGCTGCGCATGAAGTCGCGTTTGTGCATCGATGTCTCTCCTCGGCTGACGGCGTCGTATCCTGGATCGGATTGGGGTTATGATAAATGAGAACGATTTGTGTTTGTAGTCATTCTAGGCCCACAAGGAGGGAGCGATGACCTAGCCGGTCGGAGCGACCGCGCGTCGCGCGAGGAACATGGGCGTGCTGCTGCTCGGCCTGACCCTGGGCCTGTCGGCCCGGGCGGCCGACGACGCGGTGGCCGCGCAGCTGCGCCAGGTGCTGGAGCGGTTGACCCAGCTCGAGCAGCGCAACGCCGAGCTGGAGCGCCAGCTGCGCGCGCTGCAGGCGCCGGCGGCGGCCGCCTCGGCGGCGCCCGGCGGCTGGGGCACCGCGCGTGTGCAGCAGCTCGAGCAGCGCGTCGATGCGCTGACGCGCAGTGCCGAACCGGTCGAGGAGGCGCCGGCGGACGGGCCGACGATCGGGGCGAGCGTCGTCGCCGTCGGCCAGCGCGTGAACGCCGGCGGCAGTGCCGACGGCCGCGATGCCACGCGCCTGGGCTACCGCGGCGATCTGACGGTCGAGCTGCCCGCCGGTGCCGTGGGCGACGCCCAGGCGACCGCGTTCGCGCACCTGCGCTTCGGCCAGGGCCCCGGCGTCGCGCTGCGCCCGACCCACACCAGCACGGTCAACTCGGTCGGTTTCGAGACGGCCGCCGGCCCGGACGACTCGTTCGCGATCCTCGCCCAGGCCTGGGTGCAGCTGGAGTGGACGCTGGATGCCGGCGGCTTCAACGACCAGAAGGGCCGGCGCGTCGAACTGACCGCCGGCAAGATGGACCTGTTCGGCTTCTTCGACCAGAACGCGGCGGCCGGCGACGAGGCCACCCAGTTCCTCAACAACGCCTTCGTGCACAACCCGCTGCTCGACTCCGGCGGCGACATCGGCGCCGATGCGTACGGCTTCGCGCCGGGCCTGCGGGCCGGCTACTTCGACACCGACGGTTCATGGGCCTGGGGCGCCTCGGTCGGCGTGTTCGGCGCCGGGGCGGGGGCGAACTTCAGCGGTTCGCCCGGGCGCCCGCTGGTGATCGGCCAGTTCGAGCTGGCGCCGCTGCAGATCAACGGCGAGCCGCGCGCCAGCTACCGGCTCTACGCCTGGAGCAACGGCCGCACGCTCGGGCTGGACGAGCAGCGCCAGCGCCACACCGGCGTCGGCGTGTCCGTCGACCAGCGCGTCGGCCGCGAGTGGAACCTGTTCGGGCGCTGGGGCCGGCGCCTGCGCGGCGACGGCCACTTCGACCGCGCGCTCACGCTCGGGTTCGAGCATGGCGGGCGCGCCTGGGGACGCGGCCACGATGCGGTCGGCCTCGCGCTCGGACGGATCGGCACGGACGGCGCCTGGCGCGCCGCGACGGCGGATGGGACGCTGGTCGGCTACGCGGCCGGCGGCAGCGAGACGCTGGCCGAGCTGTACTACCGCTGGACGCTCAACGAGCACATCGAGCTCTCGCCCGATCTGCAGTGGATCCGCCGCCCGGGCGGCGACGGCCGGGCGCCCGCGCTGCGCGTCTTCGGCCTGCGCGCGAGCGTGGGCTACTGAGGCGGGCCCGCGGGGCCGGGACGATCAGTCGTCGCGGTGCTTGCCCTTGCCCTTGCCGTGGCCGCGGCCGGGATGGTCGTCGCCACGCCCGCGGCCGCGCCGCTCGTCCCAGCGCTCGACGACCCACTGCTCCTGCACGAAGTACACCGGCTGGCCGCAGGCGGCGTAGCGGCGGCAGTGCTTGCGCCAGTCCTTCTGGTGGCCCGGCGGCACGTAGAGGTAGACCGGGCGCTGGTAGACCGCCACCGGCGTCGGCGCGATGACCACCGGCTGCGGGTAGATCACCGGCGGCGGCGGGAAGTTGCCGATGTCGATGCGGCCGTAGACGCCGGGTTGGTGGATGCCGATCGAGACGCCGACGCTGGTCTGCGCGAGGGCGGGCGCGGCCGCGAGGGCCAGGGCCAGGGTGGCAAGGGTCTTCATGCGGGGAGGCTCCAGGAGAGGCCGGTGCGGGTCAGCGCGCCGGCGCTTCGATGTTGGTGTCGGGCCACTCGGTCTCGGCCCACTCGGTGGGCGGGTACAGAGTGTCCGGGTGGGTGTCGTCCCGTTCGAACGGCAGGCTCGACGTGCCGGCGCGCCGCAGCGCCGCGTCGCGTGTGCGGAAGAAGTGCCGCCAGTGGCTGATCTCGCGGGCGGCGGACAGGACGCGTGTCTTCATCATGCGGGTTCTCCTGAAATTGTCGCCATCAGGGGAAGACGAAGGTAACCGGAGGTACCGGCGCCACGTTGACGTCCACCTCGGCCGCCTGCGCCACGCCGCCCGACACGGCCTCGAGGGTGTAGAGGCCCGCCGCGCCCGGATCGGCGGTGAAGGTGATGGGCGCGTTCGCCGGTGCCGGGTAGGCGGTGCGCAGCGGTGCCGCGAGGCCCAGCGCGGTGACGAAGCCGCCGGTGTCGCCGTCCACCGGCACGAAGCCGATCTCGACCGTCGGGCCGCCGGTCAGCGACTGCAGCACGCGCACCGTGGCATCGACCGGCTGCACGCTGCCCGACACCGTCACCGGGGCCGAGGCGGCCGCGGCCGGGGCCAGCGGGAACTGCTGCGTGCTGACCGTGGTCGGCGCGGCCGCCGTCACCGGCACCCCGGTCATCACCGCGGTGGCATGGGTCGGCGAGGTCAGCACCAGGGTGTAGTTGCCCTCGGGCACCGGGCGCAGCACGAAACGGCCCGTGCTGTCCGGGATGGTGGCCTTGACCAGCGTCGGCGGCACGCCGCTGGCGGCGGTCTGCACCGAGACCGCGGTGTCCGGCCCGACCAGCGCCGGGTCGACATAACCGACCACGCGCAGGCCGGCGTCCGACAGCACCGGGATCACGCTGATCACCGGCTTCAGGTTGTACCGGCCCGAGTTGCCGCGCTTGACGACCGACCGGCAGGCGTCGAAGTCGAGCACCACGTCGAGCACCTTGCCCGCCGGCACCTCGACGTCGGCGTTGAGCTTCAGGCCGCTTTGCTGGGCGCTGGGCGTGGTCAGGGCGATCTCGTCGCCGCTGCCAGAGAGCACCACCGAGTTGGCCGGCGGGCTGGTGCCGGCGTTGTCGGCCAGCACCAGGCGGATCTGCTGGTAGGTGCCCGCGGGCAGCTCGATCTCGCCGAGCTCCTCGAGCGCCCCGTTGGTCAGGGTCAGCAGGTCGATGCGGCGCGCCGGGTTCAGCACGATCTCGGACCAGCCGGTCGGCTCGTCCGGGCTGGCGCTGGCGCTGCGGTGCACGCGCACCTTCTCGACCGTGATGTTGACCTCGTCGTAGCCGCAGGCCGGGGCGTCGGTCACCGACACGCGCATCGTGCCCATCGGCGCGCCCGTGCCGCCGATCCCGCCGCCGCCGCCGCAGCCCGCGGCCAGCATGGCGATTGCACCGGCCAGGCCGGTCAGCCAACGACGCATGTTCATGGCAGTTCTCCTTGGGAGTCCGGGGTCGAGCCGCTGGCCGGCCCCTCGAAGTAATGGATGCCGACGCCGACCCGCCGCCGCTCGGGGCCCGAGCCGTCGGCCGGGATGTCGCTGTCGTGGGCCAGCAGCCAGCGGTCGAGCCGCTCGAGCAGGGCCTGGCCCTGCGCCGCCGCGAGCTTGCGGAAGGCCGGCAGCGCCGTGACCGGAATGCTGTGGTACATCACCTTGCGCTGGAAGCGCGGGTCGGCCTCGCCGTGCTCCATGTTGTGGCCGATGGTGGCCACCAGGTCGGCCACGTCGACGCCCAGGATGGCCAGCTTGTCGGCCGCGCTGCGCTGCGGCACGTAGGCGCGTGTCACCAGTTCGTGCTGACCGTCCTCGCGTCGCCGCACCGCGCCGACCCGCACCAGCTCGTCCAGCACGGCCCGCGCCGGCATGTCGCCGCTGTAGCGCCGCACCAGTGCCGCGAAGCCGGTGTCGCCATCGAAGGGCAGGGCGCGCGGCTCGCCGTCCTCGCCCAGGAACTCGGTGTCGCGTGTCCAGCCGGTCAGCACGCGCGCGGCGCGGTTGTAGCGCTCGCCGCTGTCGCCCTCGTAGCCGGGCGCCTCGGCCAGCAGGCGCTGCACCTCCTTGCGCGTCAGGCCGGAGAGGATGGAGGCGCGCGAGATCGAGGGCTTCTTGCCCTCGATCGCGAACTCGTTCATCGCCACCTCGACGTAGACCCGCTTGGCCAGCTCCTCGAAGGCGACGAAGGACATCGACTGCCGCAGCAGCACCCGGAACAGCGGGCGCAGCAGCTTGCGCAGGGCGGCCGTCAGGACCTGGTGGGTGTGGGTCGCGATGTCCATGATTGGGAAAATTATCCCAAATCTTTCGGCCCTGCGCCCCTCGGATGTGTACGCATGTGTCGAGCCGAGCGTCACCGGTTGACGTAAGTGGGCACAAGCTCTTGTGATTTCGCAGCGAACGCGATCCCGCACGGCGCGTGGCCGGCTCCGCCGCCCTAGACTCCCGGCATGAGTCGTCCCGCCCTGACCCTGGACTTCGTCTCCGACGTCGTCTGCCCCTGGTGCGCCGTCGGGCTGAGCGCGCTGGAGATCGCCCTGCAGCGCCTGGCCGGCGAGATCGACGTGCAGCTGCACTTCCAGCCCTTCGAGCTGAACCCGCAGATGCCGCCGGAGGGCGAGGACATCGTCGAGCACCTGACACGCAAGTACGGCATCACGCCGGAGCAGGTGCGGCGCAACGGCGACGCGTTGCGCGAACGCGGCGCGGCGGTCGGCTTCGCGTTCGACCTGCAGGCCCGCTCGCGCACCTGGAACAGTTTCGACGCGCACCGCCTGCTGCACTGGGCCGGCACGACCGACCCGGCCGCGCAGCGGGCCCTCAAGCACGCGCTGCTGCGGGCCTACCACGGCCGTGGCGAGAACCCCGGCGCGCGCGAGGTGCTGCTGCGCTGCGCGGCCGAGGCCGGGCTCGACGCCGACGCGGCGGCACGGGTGGTCGACAGCGGCGCCTTCGTCGCCGAGGTGCGCGAGCGCGAGCGCCACTGGCAGCAGCTCGGCATCACCGCGGTGCCCTCGGTGGTGGTGAACGGGCAGCACCTGATCCAGGGCGGGCAGCCGCCCGAGGTGTTCGAGCGGGCGCTGCGCCAGATCGCCGGACTGCGCGCTTTCGCCTGAGCGAGTCCCCATGCGCGTGCTGATCGTCGAGGACGACCCGTTGCTGGGCGACGCGCTGGCGGCCGGGCTGCGCCAGCTCGGCCATGCGGTCGACTGGTTCCGAGACGGCCAGCGCGCCGACGCCGCGCTGGCCGGTGCCGAGTACGACGCCGTCGTGCTCGACCTCGGCCTGCCCGGCGGCGACGGCATGCACTGGCTGGCGCGCTGGCGGGGCAGCGCGCGCCACGAGGTGCCGGTGCTGATCCTGACCGCGCGCGACGGCGTCGAGGACCGCATCGCCGGGCTGGACGCGGGCGCCGACGACTACCTCGTCAAGCCGATCACCGTCGACGAGCTCGCGGCGCGCCTGCGCGCGCTGGCGCGCCGGCGCAGCGGGCGCAGCAAGTCGGTCTGGGAGCATGGGGCGCTCAGCTTCGACCCGGCCGCGCGCAGCGTCGTCTGGCAGGGTAGGCCGGTCGAGCTGACGGCACGCGAACTCGCGCTGCTGGAGGCCCTGATGGCCAACCCCGGGCGCATCCTCTCCAAGGCGCAGCTGCAGGAGAAGCTGTACGACTGGGGCGAGACGCTCGAGAGCAACACGCTCGAGGTGCACGTGCACCACCTGCGCCGCAAGCTCGCGCGCGACGTGGTGCGCACGGTGCGCGGCGTGGGCTATGCGCTCGGCGCGGCGCAGGGCGGCGACGAAGCGTGAGCCTGCGACGCCGCCTGCTGCTGTACCTGCTGATCAGCGCGCCGCTGGTCTGGGGCGTCGCGATGCTGCTGTCGCTGCGGGCCGCGCGCCACGAGGTGGACGAGCTGTTCGACACCGAGATGATCCGCCTGGCGCGCCAGGTTCAGGTGGCGGTGGCGATGCCGGTAGGCAGCACCGCGCCGCTGCCGGCGGACGCCGGCTCCAGCGGCGAGGCCGACATGCGCGACCTGGCGATCGCGGTGTGGGACGCGCAGGGCCGGCTCGGCGTGGCCGACCGCGAGGGCGTGCTGCTGCCCTACCGGAGCGAGGCGGCCGGCTTCGTCGACCTGCAGATCGAGGGCGAGGCCTGGCGTGTCTACTACCTGCAGTCCTTCGACGGCAGCCGGCTGGTCGCCGCCGGCCAGCGTGTCTACGAGCGCGACGAACTGAGCTACGACCTGACGCTCTCGCAGCTGCTGCCCTGGCTGGCGATGCTGCCGATCCTGCTGGTCGCGATGGCCTGGGCGGTGCGGCGCTCGCTCGCGCCGGTCGAGCAGCTCAGCGCGGAGCTGCGCGCGCGCGGCGCCGACGAGCTGCAGCCGGTGCGTGTCGAGACCGCGCCGATCGAGCTGCGCCCGCTGCTGGACGCGATGAACGGCCTGTTCCGCCGCATCGAGGCGGTGCTCGCGCACGAGCGCCGCTTCACCGCCGATGCGGCACACGAACTGCGCACGCCGCTGGCCGTGCTGCGCGCGCAGTGGGACGTGCTGCGCCGCGCCGCGCCGGGCGCCGAGCGCGAGCGCGCCGAGGCGCAGCTCGACCGCGGACTGGCGCGGCTGGACCGGCTGGTGACGCAGATGCTGGCGCTGGCGCGACTGGAGTCGGGCAGCTCCGCCGTGGCGCAGCGCGACATCGCCTGGCCGGAGATCGTGGCCCAGGCGATGGGCGACTGCCTCGCGCTGGCCGAGCGGCGCCGCGTCGAGCTGTCCTGCGAGGGCCTGGAGGGCGGCGCGCGAGCGCCGCTCGCGTTGCTCGGCGACCCCGACCTGCTCACCGTGCTGCTGCGCAACCTGCTGGACAACGCGGTGCGCTACGCGACCCCCGGATCCACCGTCGTGCTGCGTTTCCGCGAACATGCGCTCGAGGTCGAGAACGACGCGGAGCCGATCGCGCCGGCGCAGTTCGAGCGGCTCGGCGAACGCTTCCACCGCGCCGAAGGGCAGGACGAGTCGGGCAGCGGGCTCGGCCTGTCGATCGTGCGGCGTGTCGCGGCGCTGCACGGGCTCGCGGTGCGCTTCGCGCCGCGCGCCGACGGGCGCGGCTTGAAGGTGACGGTGGGTTTCGAGCCGGCGGGCTGACGAGCGCGTCAGCGTCGCGCCGTGGCGGCCGCGGCCATCACCTCCGGGTCGGCCCGCAGGGCCGCGACCAGCGGATCGAGCCGGCGCGACACCAGCGCCAGCCGAGCGTCGATCTCGGCCGGCGTCGCGTCGTGCAGGCTGGCCTGCTCGAGCGCGCCGGCCGCCTCGGCCAGCTCGGCCGCGCCCAGCGTGGCGGCCACGCCGCGCAGGTCGTGCGCCAGCCGGACGGCGTCCGAGGCATCGGGGCCGCCGTGCGCGGCACGAAAGCGCGCCACGAAGTCCGCCTCGCGCAGCGCGAACATGCCCAGCAGCCGCCGGTGCAGCGCCTCGTTGCCGCCGAGCAGGTCCAGCGCGCCGGCGCTGTCGATGCCGGGCCAGCGTCCGGCCGGCGCAGCGCCGCGCGCCGGGACCCATCGGGCCAGGGCGCCGAACAGCTCGTCGACCCGGATCGGCTTGGCCACATGGTCGTTCATGCCCGCGGCCAGCACCGCCTCGCGGTCGCCGGCCATCGCGTTGGCCGTCATCGCGATCACCGGCAGCTCGCGCCAGCGCGGGTCCTGCCGCAGCGCGCGGGTCGCGGCATAGCCGTCCATCACCGGCATCTGGCAGTCCATCAGCACCACGTCGAACGGCCCCTGCGCCAGGCGGGCGAGCGCCTGTTCCCCGTCGCCGGCCACCTGCACCTGCAGCCCGGCGCGGCCCAGCATGTCGCGCGCCAGCTCCTGGTTGATCGGGTTGTCCTCGACCAGCAGCACCCGGGTGCCGGCCAGGCGCGCGGCGTGCGCGGCCAGCGCCTCCTCGCGCCGCGCATCGCGCGAGGGCACGCGGCCGGGCACGTGCAGCGCGGCCAGGCAGGCGTCCAGCAGCGTCGAGGCCGTGACCGGCTTGACCAGCGTGGCGGCCACCCGCACGCGCTCGGCCGCCAGGCGGCGCTGCACCTCCTCGCGCGCAAACGCGGTCAGCATCAGCACCGTGGGCGGCGGATGGCGCAGCGGCAGCACGGCGATGCGCCCGGCGCAGCCGATGCCGTCCAGGCCCGGCATGCGCCAGTCCAGCAGCACCAGCCGGTAGGGCCGGTCGGCCGCGTCGGCGGCCGCCACCGCCTGCACCGCCGGCGCGCCGTCGTCGGCCGCATCGGTGTCCAGGCCGAGCGAGCGGCACATGCGCTGCAGCAGCTCGCGCGCCATCTCGTTGTCGTCGACCACCAGCACCCGCGCCCCGCGCAGTTCGTGCGGCAGCGCCGCCTCGGGCTGCGCCGCGGGCCCGGGCCCGGCGAGCCCGAAGCGCGCGTCGAAGTGGAAGCAGCTGCCCTGGCCGGGCGTGCTGTCCACGTCGAGCTCGCCGCCCATGCGCTGCACCAGGTGGCGGCTGATGACGAGCCCGAGCCCGGTGCCGCCGAAACGCCGGCTGGTCGACGCGTCGGCCTGGGAGAAGGGCTGGAACAGCCGCGCGCGCTGCGCGGGGGCGATGCCGATGCCGCTGTCGCGCACCTCGAAGCGCAGCCGCACCGCATCGGCCGGGCGCTCCAGCTCGCGCACGCTGATCACGACGCTGCCGCGCTCGGTGAACTTGACCGCGTTGCTGCCCAGGTTCAGCAGCACCTGGCCGAGCCGGGAGGGATCGCCGCGCAGCTGCACGGGCACGTGCTGCGGCAGGTCGAGCAGCAGCTCGAGGCCCTTCTCCTCGGCCTTCAGCACGAGCAGCCCGGCGACATGGTCGAACACGTCGCCGAGCGAGAACGCGATGTCCTCCATCTCGAGGTGCCCGGCCTCGATCTTGGAGAAGTCGAGGATGTCGTTGATCACGCCGAGCAGCGATTCGGCCGAGCGGTGCACCTTCTCGACGTAGTTGCGCTGCTGCGCCGCCAGCGGGCCCTGCAGCGCGAGCCACGACATGCCGATGATCGCGTTCATCGGCGTGCGGATCTCGTGGCTCATGTTGGCGAGGAACTCGCTCTTGGCCTGGTTGGCCGCCTCGGCGGCGGCGCGGGCGCGCTGCTCGGCCTCGGCGCGGCGGCGCTCGCTCAGGTCGAGCACGAAGGCGACGCCGTGGTCACTCGAGCCCTCCAGCAGCGCGGCGCCGATCAGCACCGGCAGGCGCGTGCCGTCGCGCAGCAGGTACTCCTTCTCGTAGGCGGCGCAGGTGCCGCGCCGGCGCAGCTCCTCGCCGGCCTGGCGGTCGCGCTCGCGGTGCTCGGGCGGGGTCATCGCGGCCCAGTCGATGCGGCCGGCGAGCAGGTCCTCCCGGCTGCAGCCGATCATCTGCAGGAAGGCGCTGTTGGCCTCGCTGATGCGGCCGTCGAGCGACCAGAAGAACACGCCGATGATGTCGGACTCGACCAGCCGGCGGAAGCGCGCCTCGCTGCTGCGCAGCGCCTGTTCGGCGCGGCGCCGTTCCTGGATCTCCCGGTCGCGCTCGGCGTACAGGGCGGCGTTCTCCAGCGCGATGGCGGCCTGGCCGGCGAGCAGCTCCAGCACGCCCTGGCGCGGCGCGGTGAACACGCCGGGCAGCTCGCGGTGCTCGAGGTACAGCGCGCCGACCACCGCGCCGCGGTGCAGCAGCGGCAGGCACAGCAGCGCGCGCGGCGCGGCGGCCGCGAAGTAGGGGTCGGCCTCGAACGCGTGCGCGGCGTGTGCGTCGCCCAGCAGCACCGGCGTGCGGCTGCGCTCGACGAAGTGCAGCAGGGTGCCGGGCAACGCGGCGTCCGGCCCGGCCGGATCCGCCTGCACGTGGATGGCCTGGTCGCGCACCTGCGCGAGTGCGGCCAGTGCCAGCCCGGTGCCGCCGCGCGCCAGCAGCAGCGCGCCGCGCTGCGCGCCCGACTGCTCGAGCACCACGCGCAGCAGCGTGTCGACCAGCTCGCTGAGCACCAGCCGGCCGGAGATCGCCTGCGCCGCCTTGGCGATGGCCAGCTGGTCGAGCGCCGCGGCCGGCGCCGCGGGCACCGCCGGGCGCAGCTGCGGATGGCGCGCCTCGAGCTGGCGCAGCTTGGCGGCGGCGCCCCGGCGTTCGTAGTGGCGCCAGGCGTCGCGCAGGTAGGCCTCGGCGATCACCGCGTGGCCGCGTGCGCGGTGGAACTGCGCCGCCAGCTCGCTGGCCAGCGCCTCGGTGTGCACGAAGCCGCCGGCGCGTGCGGCGGCGAGCGACTGCTCGTACAGGTCGGTCGCCTCGGCGTCGCGGCCGTCCAGGCGGGCGATCTCGGCCGCCACCAGCCGGTGCTTGTCGGAGAACGTGGCGGGGTTCACCTCGGCCCATTCCGCCAGCTGCGCCAGATGCGCCTGCAGCCGGGCGCGCCAGGGGGCACCTGCTGCCCTGTCGGCCGGCTCGCCCTGCGCTGCCAGCGCGAGCGCGCTGCAGCAGTGGTAGGTGAGCAGCTGCAGGTGCGCGGTGGCCGACCAGAGCAGCGGCTGCGCGCGTTCGGCATGCGCCAGGGCGGCCGCCGGGTCGCCGGCCAGCAGGCTGGCCTCGAGCCGCAGGATCCAGTGGAAGCAGGCCATCGTCGCGGTGCGCCGGTCGCCGAGCCCGGCCTCGAAGGCCGCCGCGTCGAAGTCCGGGCCGTCGAAGCGGTCCGGTGCGGCGGTGCGGCCCTGCAGCGCGGCGATGAAGCGCAGCTGCGCGACGATCATGCCGGCCACGTCGTCGAAACGGGCCGCGCGCACCCGGGCGAGGTGCTGCTCGGCCTCGCGGGCCACCGCGTCCAGCGGGTCGTGGCGCAGCAGCAGGAAGCCGACCACCTGCGAGCGTGCATAACAGGCGAAGGCCGTGTCGCCGTCCTCCTCCGCCAGGGTGGCGGCGCGGCGCATCGCCGCGACGGCCTCGTCCAGCGGGCGCGTCCAGCCGGCCACCAGGGCGCGCGCATAGTGGATCGCGGCCCGGCTCGCCCCGGCCTCGCCGCGCTCGGCCAGCCGGCCGGCGAGCTGAACGAAGCGCTCGCCCTCGTGGTAGCGGTGGAACACCGGCCCGAGCACGACGCCGAAGAAGGCGCAGGCATGGGCGCTGGCCTCGGTGCGGCCGCGCTCGAGCATGAGCCGGACCATGCGGCACAGGATCAGGCAGTAGGCGCGGAAGTCGGTGAAGTAGGCCGGCCCGAGCAGCACCGAGAGCAGCTGCGTGGCCTGCCGCAGCTCGGCGTCGGTCGACAGCGGCAGTTCGGCCAGCGTCTCGGGGGCACGAGTGTCGAGCCGGCGCCGGACGGCCTCGAACTCGGCCTGCACCTGCGCGTCGTCCGGGTGCGCCTCCAGCGCGATGCCCAGGCTGCGCAGGCAGGCCAGCGTGCTCTCGACCGCGCTGGCATTCTCCGAGCGCAGCACGTGCAGCTGGAGCTGCCGACGCTGCAGCGTCGCCGCGTCGAGCGGCGACGCGGCCAGCGGCCGGGCCTGCTGCACCAGGGCCTGCGCGCCGTCGAGGTCGCCGGTGGCCAGCGCGCAGTCCGCGCGCCCGAGCAGCAGCGCCAGGCGCCGCGCCGCGGGTGCCTCGCCGCACAGCGCCAGCGTGTCCGCGTACAGCTCGGCCGCCAGGGCATGCGCGCCGGCCGCGCGGGCGCGGCGCGCGGCGCGTTCCAGGCGATCGGCGGCGAGCGCCCGCTCGGGGCCGGCGAGCGCGTCCGGCCTGGCATGCCGGTACTGCGCCGCGATCTCGAACAGCCGCCCGGTGCGTGACGCGGCATCGGCGTCCAGCGCGCGCGCCAGCTGCAGGTGCAGCGCCGCCCGCTGCGGCGCGGGGATGGATTCGTAGGCGGCCACGCGCAGACCGTCGTGCAGGAAGTGTCCGCCGTCGCCGGCCAGCACCAGCAGGCCGGCATCCGCGGCCGCCTGAAGGTGCTCGCGCAGAACCTCCGGGCTCTGCGCGCCGGCGCGGGCCAGCGTCGCCAGATCGAAGCGTTCGCCCAGCGCGGCGGCGAGCTGCGCCGCCGCGCGCGCCGGCGGCGCGAGCCGGTCGAGGCCTTGTGCGGCCAGGCCGACCGCGCCGTCCGGCACCGGCGTGGCCTCGATCCCGGCCAGGTCCCAGTGCCAGGCGCCGGCGCCAGGGTCCCAGCCCAGCAGGCCGGCATGCCGCAGCGCCTCGACGCACTGGACGAAGAGGAGCGGATTGCCGCCGCAGCGTGGCCCGAGCAGTTGCGCGAGCGGGGCCGCCTGCGGCGATGGGATGCCGAGCGTGTCGGCCAGCAGCGCGGCGAGTGCGTCGGGCGCGAGCGCCCCGAGCCGGATCTCCACCGGCGCCGCCACGCTGCCGCGCAGTTCGTCGAGCGCGGCGCCGAGTGCGGCATCGCCGGCGGGGGCCGGCCCATCGTCGCACCAGGCCAGCACCAGCAGCAGCGCCGCGCCTTCCTCGGCCGGGTCGTCGTGCAGCAGCGTGGCCAGCAGCGGCAGGCTGGCCTCGTCGGCGTGGTGCAGGTCGTCCAGGAACAGCACCAGCGGCCCGATGCAGCGGGCGCTGGCGTGCAGCAGCCGGCGCAACGCGAGCCGGAGCTGCTGCGCTTGGCCGCCCCGGGTCGGCGCGCCGGCGCCGGTGCCGAGCAGCGGCGCGAGTTCGGGCGCCAGCTCGAGCAACGCGGCGGCCGCGCTGCCGAGCGCGCCGGTCAGGCGCGCGCGCGTCGCCGCCAGCGTCGCGTCGCTGCCGGCCAGCAGCGGTGGAACGAGCTGCTGCAGGGCGTCGCGCCAGGCGGCCTGCGGGAGCTCCCGGCCGGACCGGTCGAAGCGGGCCGCGATCATCACGCCGCCGAGCTGCGCGACGGCCTCGCGCAAGCTGCCCGCGAGCGCCGACTTGCCCGTCCCGGCCGGCCCGCGGATAGTCGCCAGCCCGGGCCGGCGCCCGCTGGCCGCGGCATCGAGCGCGTGCCGCAGCGCCGCCGTCTCCGCCTCGCGCCCGTAGAGCCGGCGCGGCCACTGCAGGCGGCCGCCGGCGTCGTGTGCGTCGAGCACGAACGGCTCGATGCGGCCGTGCGCCTGCCAGTCCGCCTCGGCCTGCGCCAGGTCGGCCAGCAGGCCCCGGGCACTGCGGTAGCGCGCCTCGGGCGACTTGGCGAGCAGCTTCATCACCAGGGCCGACAGCGCGGGCGGCACCCCGGGCCTGCGCTCGGCCGGCGCCGCCGGCTGGCGGGCCGTATGGCAGTGGGCCCACTCGAGCGGATCGTGGGCGACGAACGGCGGCGCGCCGCACAGCATGCGGTAGAACACGACGCCGAGCGCGTAGAGGTCGCTGCGCGCATCGACCGTTCCGGCGAGCCGGCCGGTCTGCTCCGGCGACAGGCCGGGCCAGTCGGCATCGGCATCCGGCGGCGGCGCAACCAGGCCGGCCGTCTCGGGCACGGCGCGGCTCGCGTCGATCAGCCGGATGCGCTGCTGCGCCGGGTCCACCAGCCAGTGGGCCGGACGCAGGTCCCAGGCGATCAAGCCCCTGGCATGCAGCGCGGCCAGCACCTGCGCCATCTGCTGCGCCAGGCGCAGGAACAGCGGCGGCGCCAGCGGGCCCTGGTCGAGCAGGGTCTCGAGCAGGAGGCCGGGCAGCGGGTCGAACACCTGCAGCAGCCCGGCGGGCGTGTCGGCCAGCGCGCGCGGTGCTGCGATGCCGGGGGACTCCAGGCCCCGCAGCAGCGCGAACTCGGTGCGGCGCCGCTGCGTGTCGGCCGCGTCGCCCCGGCTCAGCTTCACCAGCACGGGCGCCCCGTCCGGCAGGTGGGTCGCGCGATGCAGCGTGAACTCCGCGGTACCGCCTGCCGGCGCGTCGAGATGATGGGTGAGGTCCATGTCCGCCCGGTCATGCTAGTCCCGAAACGCCGCAGACCCCTCAGCATCGGCCCGGGGGAGCGCCGGGCCCGGATCAGCGTGCGGCGCGCGCTTTCTCGAGCAGGGCGCGGGCCTCCTCGCGCCGGCCGGTGTCGGCCACCTGGCGGCCCGGACGCGGCGGCGCCGCGAGGGCGCGCTCGAGGTAGGTGGCGGCCTCGGCCGCGTGGCCGGTCTCGAGCAGGAACTCGCCGTAGAAGTAGTTCGGGTCGATGCCGTTCGGGTTGATCTGCAGGGCCTTGCCGATCAGCTCGCGCGCCTTGTCCTTGTCGCCGAAGCCGATCGGCCAGCCCGGCACCTTGTAGTACAGCACCCCGAGGCTGTTCAGTGCCGAGCCCTCCAGCGCACTGGCGTCGATGCGGATCGCGTTCTCGTACAGCGCCTTGGCCTTCTTGACCAGCGAGAGCGCGCCCAGCCCGCCCTTCTCGCCGGCCCAGGAGCTGACGATGATGCCTTCCCACACCAGCGGCTCGCTGCGCTGCGGATTCGCCTCGCTGAACTCGTGCGCCTTCGCGGCCAGCGCCTCGAAGCGCTTCTCGCGCTCGGCGGCGGGGGTCTGGTAGCGAATCAGTTCCCAGTCGTGCTGCAGCATGACGATGCCGTCCTCGAGCGGGCCGGCGCGGCCGACGGTCGGGGCGAGCAGCAGTAGGAGCAGGGCGAGGCGGCGGATCATGACGAGGTCTCCATCGAAGGGGGCAGGCTGGCGCGGTGCTTGTCGAAGGCACCGTCCAGCAAGGTGGGCACGAGCGAGCCGACGCGCACTGCCAGCTGCTCGGGCCAGCCGAGAAAGCGTTCCGCCGCGCCGCTCTCGAGCAGCTCGGCCAGCGCGGCGGCCACGCGCTGCGGGTCGTCCACCGCGGTGCCGGTGGCGCGGTTGTAGGCGTCGACGCGGCCGTCGTTGAAGCCGGTGCGCGTGCTGCGCGGGCCGAGGTACTGCACACGCACGGTGCTGCCGCGCAGCTCGCGGCGCAGCGCCTCGGCGAAGCCGCGCAGGCCGAACTTGCTGGCGCTGTAGACGCTGTAGCCGGGCAGGCCGAGCCGGCCCAGCACCGAGCCGACCTGGATCACCTGCGCCGCCGGGCGGCTGCGCAGCCAGGGCAGCAGCGCCTGCGTCAGCCGCATCGGCACCACCAGGTTGGTGTGCAGCACCTGCTCCAGGTGCGCGGCGCCGAGCGCCTCGAGCCGGCCGAAGCTCGGCACGCCGGCGTTGTTCACCAGCACGTTGGCCTGCCACTGCACCGCGGCCTCGCACAGCCCGGCCAGCGCGGCCGGGTCGTCCAGGTCGGCCGGGTGCCAGTGCAGGCGTGCGCGCCGCGCCGCGCTGTCGCCCAGGCTGCGCGCCAGCGCGGCCAGCCGGCCCGGCGAGCGCCCGGTCAGCATCACGGCGGCGCCGCGCGCGAGCAGTTCGGCCGCCACGGCCTGGCCGATGCCGCCGGTCGCGCCGGTCAGCAGCACCCGGGCGTCGGCGGCCTTCATGCCAGGGCCTCCACGGGTTCGGGCAGCGGCAGGCTGCGGAACACGTCGCCGTAGAGGCGGTAGAAGGCGCGCGCCGCATGCACGATCGCGGCCTGGTCGGCCGGGTCCTCGATGCGGTCCATCAGCAGCGCGAAATGCGCGGTGTGTTCGCGGTCCAGCGTGCCGTGCGAGCGCAGGTAACTGAAGGCGCGGTCGGGGAGGCGCAGGTGGGCCTGGATCTGGTCGGCCGCCTGCAGCGCGAGCGCCACGCTGGTGCCCTCGAGCACGTGCACCATGCCGAGGAAGCCGAGCGGGTTGCCGCGCGCGATGGTGTCGTAGGCGTAGGCCACCATCACCTCGGTGGCGTGGCCGGGCCGGCCGTGGCGCACCGCCTG
Organism: Piscinibacter defluvii; assembly: GCF_004011805.1. GTDB lineage: Bacteria > Pseudomonadota > Gammaproteobacteria > Burkholderiales > Burkholderiaceae_C > Piscinibacter > Piscinibacter defluvii. The sequence continues at coordinate 91,596 of NZ_RCHJ01000004.1, read as the reverse complement.
CGCGTCGGCGCCGCAGGCCGCGATGTCGTCCAGGATCCACTCGTCGTGGCCCTGCTCCTCCTCGACGTACTCGTCCAGCGCCGGGCCCAGCCAGGGCGCATGCCGTGCCGGCAGCGCGGCCCGGCAGGCGCGCAGCAGCGGCACGGTGTGGCGCACGTGGTGGTACGCCTCGGTCAGGAAGGCCACGTAGCTCGGCAGCGACACGCGCCCGGCCAGGCAGCCCTGGATGATTGGGGCCGCCACCAGGCCGGCCCGGGCCGCCTCGGTGTCGCGCAGCAGGCGCTGGAAGAACGGGATGTTGCTCATGGGGTCTCCAGGGCCGGCGCGGCGAGGCCGAGCGCGGCCGCGTGCAGGGAAAGAATGGCCGCGCGGCGCGGCCGGCCGTTCGGCGTGGCCATGCCGCCGCTGGCGTCGAAGGGGCGCGCGCCGCGGCACCAGCGCTGCACCCGCGCGTAGTCGGGCAGCTGCGCATTGGCGCGCGCCACCGCGGCCTGCAGCGCCGCGTCGGGCAAGGCCTCGCGGGTCGGCCAGAGCACGGCGCTCAGGGCGGGCTCGCCGTCGCCGAACACCACCGCCTGGGCCACCGCGTCGTCGCCGCGCAGCGTGGTCTCGACCCACTCCGGGCTGACGTTGCGGCCGTAGGCGGTGATCAGCACCTGCTTCTTGCGCCCGTGCACGTGCACGAAGCCGTCGGCGTCGACGTGGCCGAGGTCGCCGCTGCCCCACCAGGCCGGCACCGGTGCGGACTCGCCCAGGTAGCCGAGGAACAGGCTGCCGGCGATCTCGATCTCGCCGTCGGCGGCGATGCGCAGGCGCGCGTGCGGCAGCACGCGGCCGGCCGAGCCGGGCCGCTGCGCGCCCGGCAGGTTGAGCGTCTGCACCGAGGCGGCCTCGGACAGGCCGTAGCCCTCGCAGGCCGGGATGCCGAGGGACTGCGCGGCCTCGATCAGCGGTGCGCCGACGGCCGCGCCGCCGACGGCGACGAGGCGCAGCGATTCCGGCGCGCGGCGCGTGTTGCCGCGCAGCCAGCCGACCCAGGCGCGCAGCATCTGCGGCAGCAGGATCAGGCTGTGCGGCCGGGTGCGCTCGACCACGGCGTGCAGGCGCGCCGGATCGAACGACGACGCGCCGGCCAGGCCGATCTCGGCCAGCGGCAGCGCGATGGTCGTCGCGCCCTGCGTCAGCGGCGCCAGCACGCCGGCGATGTTCTCCAGCAGCAGCGCATAGGGCAGCGCGCTCAGGTGGCGCGTGATGGCCAGCGCTGCGGTGGCCTGGGCCAGGCCGTCGGCCACCGCCTGCTGCGCCGCGGCCCCGAGGCAGACGCCCTTGGGCGTGCCGGTCGTGCCGGAGGTGAAGGTGAGCTTGGTCGTGCCCGGCGGCAGGGCCACGGGCGCGGCCGGCAGGCGCAGCCAGGCGAGCGGGGTGCCGGCCAGGCCGAGGTCGGCCGCCGGCAGCGATGCGAAGGCGGCGGCATGGGCGGGGGCGAGCAGCAATGCATCGGCCCCGGCGGACTGCAGCGCATGGCGCAGCTGGGCGGGTGTGAAGAAACCCGGCAGCGGCAGGTGCACGCAGCCGGCCTGCGCCGCGGCGAGCTCGGCGACGATCCAGGGCACGCCGTTGTCCAGCAGCGTGGCCAGCACACGCACGCGGCCTTCGTGGAGGCGCGTGGCCAGGGCTTCGACCTCGGCGAGCAGCTCTTCGGCGTGCCAGCCGCGCGTGCCGTCCTCCAGCACCACGCACCCGGCATGGCGCCGCAGCGCTTCCAGCACCGGCAGCGTCATGCGCCCTGCTCCTGCGCGATGCGGCGCGCCAGGCGGCGCAGGGCGAGCGGCAGGTGGCCGGCCAGCACCACCAGCTGGTGCTCGTAGTAGTCGCCCCAGTCGGCCGCCTCGGCGCCGAGCATGGCCGCGTCGGCGCGGCCGAGGGCCAGCGGCGTCACGCCGATGCGCACGAACAGCGCGCGCAACTCCTCGGTCAGCGTGCTGACCACCCACTGGCAGCCCTGCGCCGCCAGGTGCGGGCCGAGCAGCAGGATCAGGCGCCGGCCTTCGCCGGCGCGCGCCGCGGCGAGGTGGCCGACCTCGACGATGCCGGCACGCGCCGGCGCCTCGCCGGCATGGCGGGCCAGCGCGACCTGCACCGGCTCGTCCAGGTAGCGCTCCAGGAACAGCGTGTCGGTTGCCGCGCTGCGGTAGCCGGCGGCCGCGGTGATGTGCCCGTCGGCATCGCGCAGGCTCACCAGCTGCGGCGCGAAGCGGCGCAGCACGGCGCCGAAGCGCTCGGCATAGACGGTGCGGATGAACTGCTCGACCTCGGCGCGCTGCGCGTCGTCGCGCCCGTGCAGGCGCAGCGTGCCCGGCGCCGGCACGGACCGGGGTTCCTCGTCTCGACAGGCCATCGCCATGCATGCTCCCGCAGGCGCCGCGGTGGCGCCGTGTTCGATGCAGGCATGCTCGGCAGGGCGGGTTAGCCCTGCCTTAAGCGCCGGCGGCCGATCGTGAGCAGGTGTTCAGGCCAGGCATTCGTCCACGATCTCGACCCAGTGCTTCACCGGTGTCTGCGTGCCCGACTGCAGGTGCTGGATGCAGCCGATGTTGGCCGAGGCGATCACCTGCGGCTGCAGCGGCGACAGGTTGGCGAGCTTGCGGTCGCGCAGCTGGGTCGAGAGCTCGGGCTGCAGCACCGAGTAGGTGCCGGCCGAGCCGCAGCACAGGTGCGCCTCGCTGGCGGCCAGCCTGACGTCGAAGCCCAGCTCGGCCAGGCCGGCCTCGACGCCGCCGCGCAGCTGCTGGCCGTGCTGCAGCGTGCACGGCGGATGGAAGGCGATCTGCGACAGGCCGCGGCGCTGCAGGCGCGGCTTGAGCCTGGGCACGATCTCGGGCAGCAGTTCGGAGAGGTCGCGCGTCAGCGCCGAGATGCGCGCGGCGCGCTCGGCGTAGGCCGGATCGTCGCGCAGCGCGTGGCCGTAGTCCTTCACCGTCGCGCCGCAGGCCGACGCGTTCATCACGATCGCCTCCACCGTGCCGGCCGAGACCAGCGGCCACCAGGCGTCGACGTTGCGCCGCATGTCGGCCAGGCCGCCGTCGTGGTCGGCCAGGTGGGCGCGCAGCGCGCCGCAGCAGCCGGCGCCGTCGGCCACCAGGGTCTGGATGCCTGCGGCGTCGAGCACGCGCGCGGTGGCGCTGTTGACGTTGGGCATCATCGCCGGCTGCACGCAACCCAGCAGCATCAGCACCTTGCGCGGGTGCGTGCGCGTCGGCCAGCGGTGCGCGCGGTCGCCCGCCGCGGCCGGGACCTTGGACTTCAGCGCCGCGGGCAGGAAGGGCCGGGCCAGCCGGCCGAGCGCCAGCGCGGGCTTGAAGGCCGGCGACGTGAGGCCCTCTTTGAGCATCCAGCGCACCGCCTTCTCCTGCGCCGGGCGCTCGACGCGCTGCTCGACGATGTGGCGCCCGATGTCCACCAGGCGACCGTACTGCACGCCGCTCGGGCAGGTGGTCTCGCAGTTGCGGCAGGTCAGGCAGCGGTCCAGGTGCTGCTGGGTGGCACGCGTGACCGGCTTGCCCTCGAGCACCTGCTTCATCAGGTAGATGCGGCCACGCGGGCCGTCCAGCTCGTCGCCGAGCAGCTGGTAGGTGGGGCAGGTGGCGGTGCAGAAGCCGCAATGCACGCACTTGCGCAGGATCGCCTCGGCCTCGCGGCCTTCGGGCGTGTTCTGGAACTCGGGCGCGAGCGTGGTCTGCATGGTGGGTGGGGCTCAGAGGAAATGGGCCAGCAGCGGCATCAGCAGCGCGGCAAGCACCGCCTGCAGGCCGAGCGCGAGGCCGGCATAGGCGCCGGCGTCCGGGTGGACCTGCATCGCCCGCGCGGCGCCGATGCCGTGCGAGGCGGTGCCGAGCGCGAAGCCGCGCTGCTCGGGTGCGCCGATGCGCAGCGCGTCGAACAGGTACTTGGCGCCGATCGCGCCGGCCAGGCCGGTCAGCACCGCGAACACCGCGGCCAGCGCCGGGATGCCGCCGAGCGATTCGGCGATGCCCATGGCCACCGGCGCCGTCACCGACTTGGGCGCGAGCGAGCGCAGCACCTCGCCGGGCAGGCCGAGCGCCCAGCCGAGCGCCACCGCGCTGCCGGCAGCCGCCGCGCCGCCCGCCAGTGCGGCGCCCAGCAGCGCGACCGCGCGTGCGCGCAGCTCGTGCCGGCGCTGCCACAGCGGCCAGGCGAGCGCCACCACCGCGGGCCCGAGCAGGAAGTGGATGAACTGCGCGCCCGAGAAGTAGCTCGGGTAGGGCGTGTTCGTCAGCGTCAGCAGGGTGGCCAGCATCAGCACCGTCCACAGCACCGGGTTGGCCCAGGGGGCCTGCCCGGCGCGCTGGTACAGCGCCTGCGCCAGCACGTAGGTGACCAGCGTCGCGGTCAGCCCGAACAGCGGCGTGGCAGAGAGGTAGACCCACAGCTCGACGACCTCGTGCATCAGGCACGCCTCCGCAGCGCCGCGCGCAGCACCAGCGCCGTGACGGCCAGGCCGACGAAGGTGGAGGCCACGATCACCAGCAGCATGCGCAGCCCGTACTGCGCGAGCAGCCCGAGGTGCGTCATCACGCCCACGCCGACCGGCACGAACAGCAGCGAGAGGTGGGCCAGCAGGGTGTCCGCCGCCGCGGCCACCGGCGTGCGCACCGCCTCGAAGGATAGCGCCGCGAGCATCAGCAGCAGCCCGAGCACCGGGCCGGGCAGCTTCAGCTCGAGCAGGCGCGCCAGCGCCTCGCCGAGCGACTGGGCCAGCAGCAGCCAGGCAAGGCCCCGCAGCACGAGCATCTGCTCAGAGCCCCGGGTAGAGCCGGCCGGCGTTGAACACGCCCGAGGGGTCGAAGGCCTTCTTCAGCTCGCGGTGGATGCGGTCCAGCGGCGCCTTCAGCGGCGCGAACGCGCCGGCGGACTTGTCCCGCGCGCGGAACAGCGTCGCGTGGCCGCCCGCCCTGGCGGCCGCGTCGCGCACCGCGGCGGCACCGACGCCGCTGCACAGCCAGCGCTGCGCGCCGCCCCACTCGACCAGCTGCTCGCCGGGCAGCGCCAGCACCGGTGCGGTCTGCGGCACCGACAGGCGCCACAGCGCGGCGCCGGCCTCCACCGCGGCGGCCGCCTTGGCGAAGAACTCGTCACCGTGGTCGCGCAGGCCGTCCCAGAACGGCGCGGCGTGGGCCGGCTCGATCAGCTCGCCGCCGAGCGTCGCGATGGCCGACTGCACCGCCGCGAAGGCGCCGCGCAGGCGCACGAGCAGGGTGCCGTCCCACCAGGCGCTGGCGTTGATCGGCAGTGGCTGGCCGCCCCAGCGGTTGAGCCGGTCGAGCGCCTGCGCCTGGTCCATCGAGAAGCGCAGCGTCGCCGTGGCCGGGGCCACCGGCAGCACCTTCAGCGAGACCTCGAGGATCACGCCCAGCGTGCCCAGCGAGCCGGCCAGCAGGCGCGCCACGTCGTAGCCGGCCACGTTCTTCATCACCTGGCCGCCGAAGCTGAGCACCTCGGCGCGGCCATTGAGCAGCGTGGCGCCGAGCACGTAGTCGCGCACCGAGCCGACCGCCGCACGCGCCGGGCCGGCCAGCCCCGCGGCGACCATTCCGCCGACCGTCGCGCCGGGCGCGAAATGGGGCGGCTCGAAGGGCAGGCACTGACCCTGCTCGGCCAGCGTCGCCTCCAGCTTGGCCAGCGAGGTGCCGCAGCGCGCGGTGACGACCAGCTCGGTCGGTTCGTAGCTCGAGATGCCCTCGAGGACGCGCGTGTCCAGCGGCTCGCCGACCGGCACCTCGCCGTAGAAGGCCTTGGTGCCGCCGCCGCGGATGTCGAGTTGCGCGCCGGCGGCCTGGGCGCTGAGCACGCGGTCGATCAGGATCTGCAGCGCGGGGTCTTTCATGTCAGAAGCGCGGAATGTCCGCGAACGGCAGCAGGCCGCGCGAGACATGCATCTTCCCGTACTCGGCGCAGCGGTGCAGCGTCGGGATCACCTTGCCCGGGTTGAGCAGCTCCTGCGGGTCGAAGGCACGCTTGAGCGCGAGCATCTGCTCGCGCTCGGCCGGCGCGAACTGCACGCACATCGAGCTGAGCTTCTCGACGCCCACGCCGTGCTCGCCGGTCACCGTGCCGCCCAGGCGCACGCTGGTCTCGAGGATGTCGGCGCCGAACAGCTCGCAGCGGTGCAGCTGGTCGGGGTCGTTGGCGTCGAACAGGATCAGCGGGTGCAGGTTGCCGTCGCCGGCGTGGAACACGTTGCAGCACTTCAGCTCGTACTTCTTCTCCATCTCGGCGATGGCGAGCAGGATGTCGGCCAGGCGCTTGCGCGGGATGGTCGAGTCCATGCACATGTAGTCGGGGCTGATGCGGCCCGAGGCCGGGAAGGCGTTCTTGCGCCCGCTCCAGAACTTCAGGCGCTGCGCCTCGTTCTCGCTGACCGCGATGCCGGTCGCGCCGCTGGCCTTCAGCACCTCGACCATGCGGGCGATCTCTTCCTCCACCTCTTCGGGCGTGCCGTCGCTCTCGCACAGCAGGATGGCCTCGGCCGTGAGGTCGTAGCCGGCATGCACGAAGTCCTCGACCGCGGCCGTCATCGGCTTGTCCATCATCTCCAGGCCGGCCGGGATGATGCCGGCGCCGATCACGTCGGCCACCGCCGCGCCGGCCTTGCGGATGTCGTCGAAGCTGGCCATGATGCAGCGCGCCAGCCGGGGCTTGGGCACCAGCTTGACGGTGACCTCGGTGATCACCGCCAGCATGCCCTCGCTGCCCACCAGCACGCTCATCAGGTCGAGCCCGGCGGCGTCGAGCGCCTCGGAGCCGAACTCGATCGCCTCGCCCTCGATCGTGAAGCCGCGCACGCGCAGCACGTTGTGGATCGTCAGGCCGTACTTCAGGCAGTGCACGCCGCCGGAGTTCTCGGCCACGTTGCCGCCGATCGTGCAGGCGATCTGGCTCGAGGGGTCGGGTGCGTAGTACAGGCCGTGCGGCGCCGCGGCCTCGCTGATCGCGAGGTTGCGCACGCCGCACTGCACACGCGCCGTGCGGGCCAGCGCGTCGAGCTTGAGGATGCGGTTGAACTTCGCCAGGCTGAGCGTCACGCCCAGCTTGTGCGGCAGCGCGCCGCCCGACAGCCCGGTGCCGGCGCCGCGCGCCACCACCGGCACGCCGAGCCGGTGGCAGGTGCGCAGCACGGCGGCGACCTGCTCCTCGGTCTCGGGCAGCGCCACCACCAGCGGCTGCTGGCGGTAGGCCGTCAGCCCGTCGCATTCGTAGGGGATGGTGTCCTCGCTGTGCCACAGCAGCGCGTGCGGCGGCAGCAGCGGCGCGAGCTCGGCCACGACCTCGGCGCGGCGCGCCGCGCGGCCGTTCGTCGCGACGCCGCCGGCGAGGCCGAGTTCGGCGGGCATCGTGGTCGGTGCGTTCATCGGACGTCCTTCGGATCGCGTGGCCGACTGTAACGCGCCCGCTGCGCGCCGCCCGTCGATCGGGACGCGACTGTAGGGCCGGCGGCGGGCGCTGCGCGTGAAGTCTGTTGGCGCCGCGCGTGAGGATTCTTCAGGGCGTCAGCTCAGCGCCTGCTTCAGCCAGTCGACGAAGGCGGCGCACTCCCAGCGCTCCAGCGCGCCCGGCTTCCAGCACAGGAAGTGGTGGTTGGGCGACGGCACCGAACGCGGCGAGAGCCGCACCAGCCGCCCGTTGGCCAGCCAGTCGCGCCCGAGCTTCAGGCGCATCAGCGTGACACCGAAGCCGGCCGCGGCGGCGTCGAGCATCAGGCCGACGTCGTTGAACTGCGCGCCCTCGCGCGGCTCGGGCAGCGCGATGCTGCAGGCGCGGAACCAGGTGTTCCAGGATTCGAGCGGGCTGCGGATCAGACGCGCGCGGCTCACCTGCTCGAGGGTGTCGAAGCCGTCGAAGGGCCCGGCCTCGTGCAGGTATTCCGGGCTGCACGCCGGCACCACCTCGTCGCTGAGGATGCGCAGCTGCTCCACGCCGGCGTAGGGGCCGGTGCCGTAGCGCACCTCCAGGTCGGCCTCCTCGGCCTTCACGTCCAGCAGCGGGATCGCCACCTGCAGGATCAGCTCGACGTCCGGGTAGGCATGGCGGAACAGCGCCAGCCTGGGCAGCAGGATCTGGCGCGAGAAGGTCGGCGTCACCGCCAGGCGCAGCCGCACCGGTCCGGCGGCGTGCCCCTGGCCGGGCAGCTGCTGCAGCGCCTGCAGGCCCTCGCGCACCCGCGCCAGGTAGGCCGCGCCGTCGGCGCTCAGGCTGAAGTCGCCGCGCGCGAACAGCCGCACGCCGAGCTGCGACTCGAGCTGGCGCATGCGGTGGCTCACCGCGCTGGGTGTCACGCTCAGTTCGTCGGCCGCCAGGGTGACGCTGCGCAGCCGCGCCAGCGCCTCGAAGCTCTGCAGGCAATGGATCGGCGGGATGCGGCCGGCCGCCATGGCCTCAGCCGGCCGACGTGAAGACCGTCAGCACCCCGGTGTAGCCGTACAGGTGGTGGCGCGCGATCTCGCCGTTGGCGAAGAAACCGACCAGTGGCACGTCGCCGAGCGCGCGGCGCACGATCTGCAGCTCGGCCGAGGGCGCGCCGAAATGCGGCCCGCCGCGGCCCGAGCAGCTCACGTAGACGGCGCCGCGCACCGTGGCGGCGGCCGGCTCGGCCGCGCCGCCCTGCAGCAGCGCCGGCTCGTGCGCGGGGGCGAGCTCCTCGCGGATCTCGGCGCAGATGCGCACCAGGTCGCGCCGCGCCGCCTCGGTGTGGCGCTGGCAGAAGGCCAGCTGCTGGCCTGCCTCGGGCTGGTCGGCCACGGCGATGCCGCGCTGCGCCGGGTCCAGCCCGATCAGGTGGCGCACCCGAGTGTCGGGGCCGAACGCGCCCGGCCGCGCCAGGCCGTCGGCGCCGTCGGCCGGATCGGACAGGCCCACCAGCGTGCGGCGGATCTGCGGCAGCGCCTCGCGCGGGTCGCGCCCGGGCAGGCCGAGGTCGGCCAGCAGGCAGTCCAGCGCCGGCGTGCCGTCGAGCCGCGTCACCACGTTCTGCTGCACCGCGGTGATGGTGCGGCGCGGGCCGATCGGCTGGCAGCCCTGGGTGACGCGCGAGACCAGCGCCACCTCGGGGCCGAAGGCGACGCCCGACAGGCCGCCCTGCAGCACCGCGTCGGCGATGGTCACGGTGCGGCCGCGCGAGGAGGCCAGCCCGCCGAACAGGTAGCCGCTGTCGGTCTTGCCGCTCAGGTCGGCCAGCAGCTCGGGCAGGTCCGGCGTGCCGGGGTCGGCGTGCACGAGCGCGGCATGGGCCGCGAAACCGCCCAGCGGCCGGGTGCCGGAGAAGAGGCGGAAGTCCGACACCGGCAGGTCGGCCAGCATCAGCGACAGGGCCGGCTCGTCGACATACTCGACGCCGCTGGCCGCCACCCCGATGCCGACGCTGCCGACCCAGGCCACGCCCGGCCAGCGCTTGCGCAACTCGGCCAGCAGCGCCTCGGCCTGGGTGGCGTAGTGGTCGGTCAGGTAGACCCAGCCCAGCGTCGGCGTCCAGCCCGCCTCGCGCGCGCGCTGCTGCGCCTCGAGCTGCGGCTGCACCATCGCCAGCGCGAGGCGCCAGTCGGGGTGCGTCGCGTGGGCCTGCAGGAACGGTTGCATCGCGCGCCCTTCAGCTCCCCGCGGCCGTGGCGCGCTTGCGCGAAGCGGCCTTGCCGGCCGCCTTGCGCGCCACGGCGGCCGGCATGCCGGCGGCCTTCTTGAGCGTCTGGCCGGCGGCGTCGACGCTCTGCTTGACCATCGCGCCAGCCAGGTTCTTGGCGGCGTCGCTAGCGCTGTCCTTCATCGCGCTGGTGGCGAGCTGGGTGAACTGCTTGGTCAGCGCGCCCCACCACTGCATCGGGTCGACCACGCCCGGCGGCTCCGCCTTGGCGGCGGCCGTCTTGCGCGCCGGTGCCGGCTTGCGCCTGGCCGTCGTCGCCGGCGCCGGCGCCGGCTCGGCCGACCTGGGCGCCGTCTCGGCCGGCGCGGGCATGCGGATCTGCAGCGATTCGCGCAGGTCCTCCATCTGCACGTTCATCGTCTTCAGCGTCGACAGCGTCATGCGCTGCACCTCGAGCGCCTGGATGGTGGCGCCGAGCATGCGGGCGTTCTGCTCGAGCCAGAACTGCACCGTGCGCAGCTCCTCGATGCGCTTTTCCAGCTCCTCGGGGTTGAGCGTCGGCGCGACCCACTGGCCGATGTTGGGCAGCGCGGCCCCGGCGTTCTTGACCAGGCCCTGCAGGAAGTCGAAGCCGGGGACGAGCTTGGTGAAGTTGGCGGCGTCGGCCATGGTGTCTCCTCTGGGTGTGGTTCTGGGGTGCGCAGGCATTGTGCGCCCGGGCGCGCCTCAGCGCGACAGTTCGAGCAGCCGCGCCAGCCGCGTGTCGTCCGGCCGCTGCGGCGGCGGCTGCCCGGACAGCAGCGCGTGCGCCTGCGCGAACCAGGGCCGCGCCTCGGCCGGGCGGCCGAGGGCGAGCAGGTTCTCGCCCAGCTCCTCGCAGACCCAGCCGTCGTGCGCGCCGTCGGCCGCCAGCTCGCGCGCCAGCGGCTGCAGGATCTCGAGCGCCTCGGCATGCCGGCCGAGCCGGCGCAGCGCCCAGGCCACCGCCCAGCGCGCCACGCGGATCTCGGGGCGCTCGCCCGCGCGCTCGCGCGCCGCCAGCGCCTGGCGGAAGCTCTCCAGCGCCTCGCCCGGCCGGCCGGCGTCCATCAACGCCATGCCGAGGTTGTGCGCCAGCGAGGCCTCCCAGCGCCGCGCACGCGGGTCGGTGCTGCCGCGGGCGCGCTCCAGCGCGCGCCGGCCCCCCTCGATCTGCAGCGCCGGGTCGGGCTCGACCAGCGCGACCATGTGCATCGCGTCGATCGCGAGCTCCGGCAGGCGGGCCCCGTCGGCCTGCGCGAGGGCGTGCTCGAACAGCGGCCGGGCACGTTCCGGCGCACCGGCCGAGCGCCACAGGCGGCCGCGCTCGAGCAGCGCGCGCACGCGCGGCTCGGCGCCGGCGCCGGGCAGCGCGCCGGCCAGGCCGTCGAGCAGCGCATGGCCCTCGTCGAAGCGCCGCCGCAGGCCGAACGTGCGCGCGATCTGGGTCTGCAGCACCAGCGCCGCGTCGCCGCCGGCACGCTGCAGCGCGGCGCGGAAACGCTCCTCCGAGCGCGCCGGGTCGGCGAAGTCCCACAACGCGCGCAGGTCCAGCGCGGCGGGCTCGAACACGACGCGCTCGACCCGGTAGCCGCGCTGCGCCATCAGCGCGGGCAGGCCGTGCACGCCGATCATGTGCAGGCTGCCGACCGCGGCGAACACCCGCGCGCCGCCCGCATGCAGCGCGTCGACGCGCTGCGCCAGCACCGGGTTGCGCTCGTCGAGCAGGCGGCGCATCGCGGCCACCTCGGCCGGCGTGCCCAGGCACTGGCACCACTCGGGGTAGGCGCTGAGCGTGGCCAGGTCGCCGTCGGCCCACAGCTGGGCCAGGCGCGCGAGCATCGCCTGCGAACGGCCCGAGTCGAGTTCGCGCAGGCCGCTGTCCAGCAGCGCGACCAGGTCGCCCGGCGGGCCGCCGCCGATCGCCTGCAGCTGCTCGCGCGGCGTCTCCAGCCCGACCACGCGCTGGCCCTGGCTGCGCGCCCATCCGGCCAGGAACAGGTCGACGCCGTAGATCGCCTCCAGCCCCTGGCGGCGCGCGGCCAGCATGGTCAGCGCGGCGATCTTCATCTCCGGCCCGAGGCGGCCGAACAGCGCCGGGTCGGCGCACTCGTCCTGCGCGCGGCGCTCGAGGCGGCGCTGCAGCGCGGCCGGCAGCGGCGCGCCGCCGCCGCCCTCCATGCCTTCGGCCATGTGCTGCGCGGTCTGCGGGTCGAGCAGGTCGAGCTCGAGCGCCAGCGTGTCGCTGGCGCCGAGCGCCTCGCGCACGCGCGGACCGGGGAACATCCAGTCGCGCCGCGCCACGTGCAGCGTGCCGTAGAGGTGCGAGACATGCCCGTCCTTCTCGATGCGCCACAGGAAGCCGCGGTCGCGCGCCTGGCGCAGGCCTTCGGCGGCCATCTCGAGGCTGGGCGGGGCCACCGGCGGCGGGCAGTCGGGGGCCTGGGCGCGCAGGATGCCGGGCAGCCCGGCGAGCAGCACGAGCAGGCAGCGGCGCAGCAGCGTCATCGTCGTCGGCCCTCAGTGGCGCAGCTTGCCCAGCTCGATGCGCAGCACGCCGTCGCGCTGCTGCCAGTGCAGGCGCCCGAGCACGTCCATGCCGAGCAAGGGACGATCGTCCAGGCCCGGCAGCGCAATCACGCGCAGGCGCTGCGCCGTCACGCCGCCGCGCAGCGCGATGTCGGCGCGCACGATGTCGCCGGTGACCACGCCGCCGGCAGTGCTGGAGCTGACCTGCCCGAGGCTCTCGAGGCCCAGCTCGCGCGCCAGCCGGGTGGGGATCGCCGTGCCGGTGGCGCCGGTGTCGACCAGGAACTCGACGTCCAGGTCGTTGATGCGACCGGGCCAGTGGTAGTGGCCGTCCGGGCCGCGCCGGATCTCGATCACGTCGGTGCCCGCGGTGAAGCGGGTCTGCGCCGCCTGGTGCAGCCACCACTGCACGCCCAGGAAGAGCCCCAGGCCGACCAGCAGCCAGACGGTGACGACCTTGAGCGTGCGCGGCAATTCGGCGGACATGCGCTTACGATGCCATGGAACGACCGACCCCGCCCGGCAGCGACCATGAAGAGCCTGTTCCACCTCGCCTACCACGTGCACGACCTGGACGCGGCACGCGCCTTCTACGGCGGCGTGCTCGGCTGCCGCGAGGGGCGCAGCACGGCGACCTGGGTGGACTTCGACTTCTTCGGCCACCAGCTCTCGCTGCACCTCGGCACGCCGTTCCCCACCACCGACACCGGCCTGGTGGGCGAGCACCGGGTGCCGATGCCGCACCTGGGCCTGGTGCTCGAGCTGCCGGACTGGCAGGCGCTGGCCGAGCGGCTGCGCGCCGCCGGCACACGCTTCGTGCTCGAGCCGCAGCAGCGCTTTGCCGGCCAGCCGGGCGAGCAATGGACCATGTTCTTCCGCGACCCTTCCGGCAACCCGATCGAGGTCAAGGGCTTCCGCTCGCTGGGGACGGTCTACGCCGCCTGAGGCACGACGACGGTCTGCTCGATCGCGCCGAACACGCTCTGCCCGTCGCCGCCCCGGACCTCGATGCGCACCGTGTCGCCGGGCTGCAGGAAGCCGGTGCGCGGCTCGCCATGCTCGATGGTCTCGAGCGCGCGCTTCTCGGCGATGCAGGCGTAGCCCCGTGTCGCATCGCGGTTGCTGACCGTGCCGCCGCCGACGATGCTGCCGGCGCGCACCCGGCGCGTCTTCGCGAGGTGCGCGATCAGCTCGCCGAAGTGGAAGTGCATCTCCGGCCCGGCGTCGACCAGGCCGACGCGCCGGCCGTTCCACAGGGTCTCGAGGTTCAGGTGCACGCGCCCGCCCTGCCAGGCGTTGCCGAGTTCGTCGGGGGTCACCGCCACCGGGCCGAAGGCGGTGGCCGGCTTGCTCTGCAGGAAGCCGAAGCCCTTGGCCAGCTCCGCGGGGATCAGATGGCGCAGCGAGACGTCGTTGACCAGCATCAGCAGGCGCACACCTTCGAGCGCCGCCTCGGGCGTGCTGCCGAGCGGCAGGTCGCCGGTGACCACGGCGAGTTCGGCCTCGAAGTCCACGCCCCAGGCCGGGTCGACGCAGAGGATGTCGGCGCAAGGGCCGAGCAGGTCGTCGCTGCCGCCCTGGTACATCAGCGGGTCGGTGCGGAAGCTCTCGGGCATCTCGGCGCCGCGCGCCTTGCGCACCAGCTCCACGTGGTTCAGGTAGGCCGAGCCGTCGGCCCACTGGTAGGCGCGCGGCAGCGGCGCCAGGCAGCGTTTCGGCTCGAACGGGAAGGCATGGCGCGCCTTGCCGTGGTTCAGCGTCTGGTACAGGTCCTCGAGCTGCGGCGACAGGAAGTTCCAGTCGTCCAGCACCTGCTGCAGCCGGCCGGCGATGCCGCTGGCATAGTGGGCGGTGGAAAGGTCGCGCGAGACGACGACGAGCTGGCCGTCGCGCGAGCCGTCGTGGTAGCTGGCGAGTTTCATGCGGGGAAGCAGGATCTGCGGATGACGAGGAGCGCCATTGTCGGGGCAGGAAGCGGAGGGGCCGATGGCACCGGCGCGGCCTGAGGCGCTGCGCCCGGCGGGCCTGGGCGTGGCCGTGCTGCTGGCGCTGCTGCTGCACGCGCTCCTGCTCGGCGGCGTGCCGCTCGGGACTGCCGGGCCTCCTGCGCCGCCCGGGCCCGCCCCGGTGCAGGTGCGCAGCGTGAGCTGGCCGGCGCCGCCCGCGCCCGATCCTGCCCCGACGACACCGGCTCCGGCCCCCGTCGCGGCGCCGGCCCCCCAGCGGCCGGAGCCGGGGGCGCCCGTGCCGGCGCGCCGCCTGCCGGCCGCACCGGAGCCCGCGTCCGCCGAAGCGCCCGAGGCCGCCGGGCCGGTGGCCGCGGCGCCGGAGCCGGCGGTGACGCAGCCCGTGGCCGAGGCCGCCCCGGAGACCGACGCGGGGGCCGAACACGACTTGCCCGCCGCGGCCCCGGCCGAGGCAACGGCGGCGAGCGGGCCGCTACCGATGGCGCCGATGGCCCTGGCCGCGGCCTCCGCCGCCCCGGCCCAGCCGCCGGGCGGCGAGCCGCCGCCGCTCTACAAGGTCGTGCTGCCGCCGCCGCTGACGCTGGAGTACGAGTTGCGCCGCGGCATGCTGACCGGCACCGGCACGCTCGCCTGGCGCCCCGACGGCGCACGCTACGAGCTGCAGCTCGACGGCACCGTGCTCGGCCTGCGCGTCCTGACGCAGGCCAGCCGGGGCCGGCTCGATGCCCGCGGCCTGGCGCCCGAGCGATTCACCGACCAGCGGGCGCGGCGAGCGATGCAGGCGGCCAACTTCCGCCGCGACGTCGGCCGCATCAGCTTCTCCGGCCCGACCCACGAGTTGCCGCTGTACCCGGGTGTGCAGGACCGGCTGAGCTGGATGGTGCAGCTGCCGGGCATCGTCGCCGCCGACCCGGCGCGGCGCGCCGCCGGGCAGCGCATCGTGCTGCAGGTGGTGGGCGCGCGCGGCGACGGCGCCGCCTGGAGCGTCGAGGTGCTGGGCATGGAGCCGGTGCCCACCCGCGCCGGCGCGGTGCCCGCGCTGCACCTGCGGCGCGAGCCGCGCGGACCCTACGACACCCGCGTCGAGGTCTGGCTCGACCCGCAGCGGCACTACCTTCCGCTGCGGGCGACCCAGCAAAGCGGCGACGAGGAGATGTTCGAGCTGCGCCTGCGCTGAGGCCGCGTCTGCGGGACGACCCGGCTTGAATCCTGCAAGGGCGGCCGCAGGTGGGGATCAGCGAGGTACACGATGCAGATGCTCTACAACTCCGACAGTTTCGCGGTGGTCCGGATCGACATCGAGGAGGCGGTCGCGCCGGCGCTCTCGCGCGGCGGCTACGAGATCGTCGACAAGTTCGCGCGCAAGGAGATCTTCATCCAGGGCGCGCTGGCCGAGCGCTTCAAGAACGAGGTGCAGGCGCTGGTCGAGCGCGACCCGAGCGAGGAAGAGATGGACGCGCTGATCGCCGGCTTCGCCGGGGTGATGGCGCAACCGCTCGTCCTGCATTGACCCCGCCGTGATGCGCGGCTGAGGGAAAACGCGCCCAGTCCCCGCCGTCCGCGGGGGCTTGTCCGGTGCGGCGCGCTGGGCCAAGATGCCCCCGACCCGATGGGGGTGCCCAAGCGATGGGGAAGACGCGCAGCCGCCCGGCCGGCGAGAGCCGGCCCGTTCTGTCGCCCGGCCTGCTGGAGGCGCCGGTGCTCGACCGCATGTGCTCGCACTTCGTGCTGGCGCTGACGATGCGCAACGTCGCGCGCTTCAACCCCCGGCGCGACTGGAACAGCCTGCTCGCGCTGACCGGCAAGCACCTGGTCTGGCCGGCCACCGTGCTGGCGCGGCTGCGTGCCTTCCTGGCCAACCGCTGCCGCGGCAACGAGCACTGGCGCGGCCACGAGGCGCTCGACGACACGGCCTTCATGGCCCGCCACGGCCCCTGGCGCGGGCCGTACGAGGAAGGTTCGCTGTTCTTCTACCTCGACGAGTACGTCAAGGACGCGCCGAAGGACCTGCTGGCCGTGCTCGGCGCCACCGCCGACTGGCTGGAGCGCAGCCTGAAGAAGGAATCCACGCTGGTCGAGAAGAACATCGACGCGCTGGCCGGGCTGCTGCAGCTCAACCCGGCCGAGCGCGCGCTGCTGCTGTACGGCACGCTGGCGCGCTACCAGCGTGACCTGCGCGGCCTGCTGGTCGAGTTCAAGGTCAGCAACGCGCAGGAGGCCTACGCGGCGATCGCCCGCGTGGCCGGCGTCGACGAGGCCGAGGTGGCCGAGGCGCTGCGCGCCGGCTCGCGGCTCGAGCGCACCGGCATGGTCGAGAACCTGATCTCCGAGCACAACATCACCGACCTGGCCGACCTGATGAAGGTCAGCGAGCAGCTGCCGCCGGTGCTGAT
This sequence comes from Piscinibacter defluvii, assembly GCF_004011805.1. Taxonomy (GTDB): domain Bacteria; phylum Pseudomonadota; class Gammaproteobacteria; order Burkholderiales; family Burkholderiaceae_C; genus Piscinibacter; species Piscinibacter defluvii. Next base: position 75,037 of record NZ_RCHJ01000004.1, on the reverse strand, counting down.
GCGGGAGTACCGCGGCCCCTCGGACCTGATGGCGGTGTTCACCCGCCCGGCCGCGCCGAGCGAGCTGGTCGAGGGCGACTTCGACTACATCGCCGACGACCTGCGCATGATGAGCGCGCTGCTGCGCAACGCGGTGGCGTGCCGCGAGCCGGGCGTCAACATCCTGCTCTACGGGCCGCCGGGCACCGGCAAGACCGAGCTGGCCAAGGTGGCCGCACGCGCCGGCGGCCTGCAGCTCTACGAGGTGGAGTACGCCGACCGCGACGGCAACTCGCTGTCCGGCCGCGACCGCTACCGCTCGCTGCAGATCAGCCAGGTGTTCCTGAAGGGCAGCGCCGACGTCGCACTGCTGTTCGACGAGGTGGAGGACGTCTTCCCGCCGATCTCCACCGACACCGCGCAGCTGATGGCGCGGCTCGACCTCGGCGAGGGCCAGCCCTCGGGCAGCGTGTCCGGCAAGGCCTGGGTGAACCAGATCCTCGAGACCAATCCGGTGCCGGTGATCTGGGTCACCAACCGCATCGAGCAGATCGACCTGGCGTTCCGGCGCCGCTTCCAGTACCACCTCGAGCTGAAGAGCCCGCCGCCGGGCGCGCGCGAGGCGCTGGTGCGGCGCGCGCTGGGCGGCGTGCAGGTCGGCGAGCGCTTCGCCGCGCGGCTCGCCGAGCGCCGCGGGCTGACGCCGGCGCAGGTGCGCACCGCGGTCAAGTTCGCGCGCCTGGCCGCCGGCGGCGCGCTCGGCGCCGAGGCGCTGATCGAGCGCCAGCTCGGCAATGCCGACAAGGCGCTCGGCCAGGCCCGCGAGGAGCGCGGCGCGCGCCGCGTGGTGACGCAGTACGACCTGTCGCTGGTCAACACCGAGTCGCGCTTCCCGCTGCCGCGCATCGTCGAGGCGCTGCGCCGCAAGGGCTTCGGCACGCTGTGCTTCCACGGCCCGCCGGGCACCGGCAAGACGGCGCTGGCCGAGCACATCGCCGCCGAGCTGCAACGGCCGCTGATGATCCGCCAGGCGAGCGACATCGCCAGCAAGTTCGTCGGCGAGACCGAGCAGAACATGGCGCGCATGTTCGAGGCCGCCGAGGCCGAGCAGGCGGTACTGCTGCTCGACGAGGCCGACAGCTTCCTGCGCAGCCGCCGCATGGCCGAGCGCCACTACGAGGTCAGCGAGGTCAACGAGATGCTGCAGGGCATGGAGCGCTTCGCCGGCGTGTTCATCTGCACCACCAACCTGTTCCACGAGCTGGACGAGGCGGCGCTGCGCCGCTTCACGTTCAAGATCGCGTTCAAACCGCTCGAGCCGGCGCAGCGCGAGCGCATGTTCGTCGCCGAGGCGCTGGACGGCGACGCCTCGGCGCTGAGCGCCGAGCAGCGCGCCCGGCTGCTGGCGCTGGACCAGCTCGCGCCGGGCGACTTCGCCGCGGTGCGGCGCCAGGTCGACGTGCTGGGCGAGCGGTTCGGGCCGGACGAGTTCCTCGCCCAGCTCGAGGCCGAGCATCGCGTCAAGCCCGAGGTGCGGCAGCGTCGCGGCATCGGGTTCCTGCGCGACGCGTGACCAAGCGCACGGTGCGCCGCCCGGCTCGCTCAAGCGCGGCAGCCCCGGGCCGATAGGCCGGTGCAGCCCGATTGCGCGACCCCGTGACGCCTGACCACATCGTTCCCTGGCAATTCCGTCCCCTGCTCGACGCGACCGCGGCCGCGCTGGCCGTGCTGGCCGTGTGGGTGACGGTGGACCTGGTGCGCCGCGTGCCGCACACCTCGGGGCGCGTCGCCGGCCTGTGGCTGGCCGCGGCGGCGCTGTCGATGGGCACCGGCGCCGCGGCGCTGCACTTCATCACGCTGGCCGGGCCGGCGCTGCCGGTGCCGCTGGGATCGGGCGGCGCCCTGAGCGCGCTGGGCGTGCTGCTCGGCGTGGCCGGTTCGGCCGTCGCGCTGCGCGTGGCCTGGGCGACCGGCACACGCGTGGCCGGCGGCGTGCTGGCGGCCCTGCTCTGGGCGGCTGCCTGGACCGGCAGCCAGGTCCTCTACGTCGCCGACCTGCAGCTGGCACCGGCGCCGCGATGGGCGCCGCTCGGTGTGCTGCTCGCCTTCGGCACGGTGGCGTCGGCCGCCTGCGCCGGCGGCCTGCTCGCCCGCACCGGCCGCCTGCCCTCCATGCTGCGCCGGGGAGCTTCGGCGCTGCTGGGCGGGCTGGCGCTGCTGGGCGGCCACCGGCTGCTGCTGCAGTCCATCGAGGTGCCGCTGGGCAGCGTCTCGCTGAACGAACACCATGCCAGCGCCGGCACGCTGGCCCTGCTGGCCGGGGTGGCGGGCGCTTCGCTGCTGGCCGTGCTGCTGCTGCTGTCGGTGATGGAAACGCGCATGCGCGGCGCGCTGCAGGCGGCCATCGCACGGCTCGATGCGGCCGCGCGCACCGACGCACTGACACAGCTGCCGAACCGTGTCGATTTCGACCGCCGGCTCGACGCGGCCGGGCGCCGCGCCGAGCGCGAGCGCCAGACCATGGCGGTGCTGTTCCTCGGGCTGGACAACTTCAAGCCGGTCAACGATTCGTTCGGGCGCCGCGTCGGCGATCTGCTGCTGCAGCGCCAGGCCGAGCGCGTGCGCGAGGTGGTCGACACGCGCGGCGAGGTGGCGCGCGTGGGCGGCGACGAGTTCGTCGTGCTGCTGTGGCCGGACATCGACCGCGACGCGGCCGCAGCGGCGGCCCAGCAGCTGCTCGCGGCGGTGGCCGAGCCCTGCGAGATCGAGGGCCGGCCGATCCCGAGCAGCTGCTCGATCGGCATCGCGATGTGCCCGCGCGGCGCGGCCACCGGCGACGCGATGGGCCACGCCGAGGCGGCGGCGCGCTACGCCAAGCGCCACGGCGGCGCCACCTTCGCGTTCTTCGAGCCCGCGATGCTGGGCGACCCGCGCGAGCAGGTCGAGCTGCTGCGCGACCTGCGCGCGGCGGTGGCGGCGCGCCAGTTCGAGCTGGTGTTCCAGCCCAAGGTGCATGCGCCCAGCGGCGCGATCACCGGCGCCGAGGCGCTGCTGCGCTGGCACCACCCGAAGCGCGGCATGGTCAGCCCGGCAGTGTTCATTCCGATCGCCGAGCGCCACGGCCTGATCGGCACGATCGGCCAGTGGGTCATCGACGAGGCCTGCCGCCAGGCGCGCGACTGGCGCGACCAGGGCCTGCGCATGCGCGTGGCGATGAACCTCTCGGTGCACCAGCTGCGCCAGCGCGACCTGCCCGAGCGCATCGCCGCGGCGCTGCAGCGCCACCAGGTGAACCCGCAGCTGATCACCTGCGAGGTGACCGAGTCGGTGGCGATGGAGGATGCCGACGGCACGCGCCAGATCTTCGAGAAGCTGTCCAAGGTCGGCGTGCACATCTCGATCGACGACTTCGGCACCGGCTACTGCAACTTCGCGATGCTGCGCAAGCTGCCGGCCGAGGAACTTAAGATCGACCGCAGCTTCGTGCTCGACCTGGAGACCAGCGCCGACGCGCGCGCGGTGGTCGACGCGGTGGTCAAGCTGGCGCAGGCGCTCGGCCGCAAGGTGGTGGCCGAGGGCGTGGAGACCGAGGCGCAGGCGCAGATCCTGCGCTCGCTGGGCTGCGACGAGCTGCAGGGCTACCTGTTCGCCAAGCCGATGTCGGCCAAGGCACTGGCGCTGTGGGCCATGAACGACGACGGCCCGCGCGCGATGGAATTCCGCGCCTCGCTGTTCGAGGAAACCAAGCCGGCCACGCTGCATTGACGCGGCGCGGATAATCCGGGCATGAGCCAGCCCAACTACACCCGCGCCGCGGCGCTGCCGCGCATCCTCGCCGAACGCATCGTCGTGCTCGACGGCGCGATGGGCACGATGATCCAGCGCCACAAGCTGGGCGAGGCCGACTACCGCGGCGAGCGCTTCAAGGACCACCCCAAGGACCTGAAGGGCAACAACGAGCTGCTGCAGTTCACGCGGCCCGACGTGATCGCGCAGATCCACGCGCAGTACCTCGAGGCGGGCGCCGACATCGTCGAGACCAACACCTTCGGCGCCACGCGCATCGCGCAGGACGACTACGGCCTCGGCCACCTGGCGCACGAGATGAACGTCGAGGCCGCGCGGCTCGCGCGCGCCGCCTGCGACCGCTATTCCACGCCGGACAAGCCGCGTTTCGTGGCCGGCGCGCTCGGGCCGACGCCGCGCACCGCCAGCATCAGCCCGGACGTCAACGACCCGGCGGCGCGCAACGTCAGCTTCGACGAGCTGCGCGCGGCCTACCGCGAGCAGGCCAGCGGGCTGCTCGAGGGCGGGGCCGACCTGTTCCTGGTCGAGACCGTCTTCGACACGCTGAACGCCAAGGCGGCGATCTTCGCGCTCGACGAGCTGATGGAGGAGACCGGCGAGCGCCTGCCGGTGATCGTCTCCGGCACGGTGACCGACGCCTCCGGGCGCATCCTCTCGGGCCAGACGGTGGGTGCCTTCTGGCACAGCGTGCGACATGCGCGGCCACTCGCCGTGGGCCTGAACTGCGCGCTCGGCGCGGCACTGATGCGGCCCTACATCGAGGAGCTGGCGCGCATCGCCGGCGACACCTACGTCAGCTGCTACCCGAACGCCGGCCTGCCCAACCCGATGAGCGAGACCGGCTTCGACGAGACGCCGGAGATCACCGCCGGGCTGCTGGAGGAGTTCGCGAAGTCCGGTTTTCTGAACATCGCCGGCGGCTGCTGCGGCACGACGCCGGCGCACATCGCGCAGATCGCCCAGCGCGTGGGCCGCTACCGGCCGCGCTGCTGCGGCCCCGCGCGCCTGGCCGCGGCGGCCTGATCAGCGGGTGGCCGGCGCGCCGCTGCGCTCGCCGATCAGGATCTCGAGCCGGTTCGACACCGGCGCCTTGGCCGACTTGGGCAGCTGGGCCGAGACGGTCACGCGGCGCGCCGGCACGCCGCGCATCACCATCCAGTCGCGTGCGCTCGAGGCGCGGTCCAGCGCCAGCGCGGAGCCGCCGGCGCCCTTGGCGTCCGGCGCCGCGACGATCTGCACCTCGGCGCGCGGCAGGCCCTTCAGCGAACGCGCCACCTCGTCGAGCCAGGCCCCGGCGCCCGGCTTGATGGCCGAGCGGCCGAGCGCGAAGGTGTCCTCGGCCGGCAGGCTGAGCCACAGGCGCTGGTCGGTGGTCTGCACCACGTCGACGCTGCTGCCACGCAGCGAGCCGCGCAGCCGTGACGCGGCCTCGTCCAGTTCGGGCGACCAGGTCCAGGCACCGGTCGGCGCCACCGGCTGAGGCGCGGGCGCGGTGCTGCTCGGCTGGGCCGGCGCCACCGGCGGCGGCACGTTGGGCGGCGGCGCCACCGGCGTGGCGCAGGCGGCCAGCAGGGCGGCGGCGAGCAGGGCGGCGGGGGCGTGCAGGGAGGGGAGTCGCAGGGCGTGACGCATGACACGATTGCAGCCGAAGGTCCTGCCGCCCACAAGATCCCTGCGGGCGAAACGGTAACCGTACAATTCCCGCCTGCCCGAGGAGCGTTGCGACGACCACCAGGTCGCCAGGCTCGGGCGGGGCGGGCCGCCGGGTCCGCAGTCAACGGCGCTCACCCGACAGCAGGTCGCGGTGAGCCGCGGCCCACCACCTGGTTGCCGCGATGAATGCCTCCACCGTCACCGTCCCCCCGATGAAGCTCTCCGGCCTCGAGCCGGTGGAGATCGGCGCGGGCACGCTGTTCGTCAACATCGGCGAGCGCACCAACGTCACCGGCTCGAAGGCCTTCGCCCGGATGATCCTCGCCGGACAGTTCGAGGAGGCGCTGTCGGTGGCGCGCCAACAGGTCGAGAACGGCGCACAGGTCATCGACATCAACATGGACGAGGCCATGCTCGACAGCAAGGCCGCGATGGTGCGTTTTCTGAACCTCATCGCCGGCGAGCCCGAGATCGCGCGCGTGCCGATCATGATCGACAGCTCCAAGTGGGAGGTGATCGAGGCCGGCCTGCAGTGCATCCAGGGCAAGGGCATCGTCAACTCGATCTCGCTGAAGGAGGGCGTGGAGGCCTTCAAGCGCCAGGCCACGCTGGTGCGCCGCTACGGCGCGGCCACCGTCGTGATGGCCTTCGACGAGCAGGGCCAGGCCGACACCTACCAGCGCAAGATCGAGATCTGCCAACGTGCCTACCGCATCCTGGTCGACGAGGTCGGCTTCCCGCCCGAGGACATCATCTTCGACCCGAACATCTTCGCCATCGCGACGGGCATCGAGGAACACGACAACTACGCGGTCGACTTCATCGAGGCCACGCGCTGGATCAAGGCGAACCTGCCCGGCGCCAAGGTGAGCGGCGGGGTCAGCAACGTGAGCTTCAGCTTCCGCGGCAACGACCCGGTGCGCGAAGCCATCCACACCGTGTTCCTCTACCACGCCATCCGGGCCGGCATGGACATGGGCATCGTCAACGCCGGGATGATCGGCGTCTACGACGAGCTCGATGCGGAGCTGCGCGAGCGGGTCGAGGACGTGGTGCTGAACCGGCGCAAGGACGCCGGCGAGCGCCTGGTCGAGATCGCCGAGCGCGCCAAGGGCGCGGCCAAGGACGACTCGGCGCGCCTGGCCTGGCGCAGCGGCAGCGTCGAGCAGCGCCTGAGCCACGCGCTGGTGCACGGCATCACCGAGTTCATCGTCGCCGACACCGAGGAATGCTGGCGCGCCATCGAGGCCACCGGCGGCCGGCCGCTGCACGTGATCGAAGGCCCGCTGATGGACGGCATGAACATCGTCGGCGACCTGTTCGGCGCCGGCAAGATGTTCCTGCCGCAGGTGGTGAAGAGCGCGCGCGTGATGAAGCAGGCGGTGGCCCACCTGCTGCCCTACATCGAGGCCGAGAAGAAGGCCATGGCCGATGCCGGCGGCGACGTCAAGGCCAAGGGCAAGATCGTCATCGCCACCGTCAAGGGCGACGTGCACGACATCGGCAAGAACATCGTCACCGTCGTGCTCCAGTGCAACAACTTCGAGGTGGTGAACATGGGCGTGATGGTGCCGTGCCAGGACATCCTGGCGCGCGCCAAGGTGGAGGGCGCCGACATCATCGGCCTGTCGGGCCTGATCACGCCCAGCCTCGAGGAGATGCAGCATGTCGCGGCCGAGATGCAGCGCGACGAGTTCTTCCGCGTGAAGAAGATCCCGCTGCTGATCGGCGGCGCCACCACCAGCCGCGTGCACACCGCGGTGAAGATCGCGCCGCACTACGACGGCCCGGTGGTCTACGTGCCCGACGCGAGCCGCTCGGTGGGCGTGTGCTCCGACCTGCTGTCCGACGGCAGGGCAGCCGCCTTCATCGCCGAGCTGAAGGCCGACTACGTGCGCGTGCGCGACCAGCATGCGAACAAGAAGGCCACGCCGCTGGTCTCGCTGGCCGAGGCGCGTGCCAACAAGACGCCGATCGACTGGTCGGGCTACCAGGCGCCGCCGCCGAAGTTCACCGGCCGGCGCCTGCTGCGCAACCAGGACCTGGCCGAGCTCGCGCAGTACATCGACTGGGGCCCGTTCTTCCAGACCTGGGACCTGGCCGGCCCCTACCCGGCGATCCTGACCGACGAGATCGTCGGCGAGTCGGCGCGCCGCGTGCTCTCCGACGGCCAGCGCATGCTGCGCCGGCTGGTCGAGGGCCGCTGGCTGACGGCGCATGGCGTGGTCGGCCTGTACCCGGCCAACACGGTGAACGACGACGACATCGAGATCTACACCGACGAGTCGCGCACCGAGGTGCTGATGACCTGGCGCGGGCTGCGCATGCAGACAGCGAGGCCGGTGGTCGACGGGGTGAAGCGGCCGAACCGCTGCCTGGCCGACTTCGTCGCGCCCAAGGGGTCCGGCGTGGCCGACCACATCGGCCTGTTCGCCGTGACCGCCGGCATCGGCGTGGACCGCAAGGAGAAGCAGTTCCTCGACGACCACGACGACTACAGCGCCATCATGCTCAAGGCGCTGGCCGACCGTCTGGCCGAGGCCTTCGCCGAGCGGCTGCACCAGCGCGTGCGCACCGAGTTCTGGGGCTACGCGCCGGACGAGGCGCTCGCCAACCCGGAGCTGATCGCCGAGAAGTACCGCGGCATCCGCCCCGCGCCGGGTTACCCGGCCTGCCCGGACCACACGGTCAAGCGCGAGATGTTCCGCGTGCTCGGTTGCGCCGACATCGGCATGGGGCTGACCGAGAGCCTGGCGATGACACCGGCGGCCAGCGTCAGCGGCTTCTACCTGGCGCATCCGCAGGCGACCTACTTCAACGTCGGCAAGGTCGGCGAGGACCAGCTGGCCGACTGGGCGGCCCGTGGCGGCCAGGACGTGGCGCAGGTGCGCCGCTCGCTCTCGTCTCTTCTGTAAGCGTTCGCTCACTGTCGTTCTGATACGCACAGACCGTTACGACTGATGCGGGGATGCCGCGGAGCCGGCCGGCTCGTCTGCGGTCCAATCCGCGGTCGTCATTCGAAGAACGTTGAGGAACCCATGACCACCGACACCGCTGCGGGCGCCGCGCCCGCCTCGTCGTCGCGTACTCCCTGGCTGATCGGCGGGGTGCTCGCCGCTGCCGCGCTGGCGGCCGGCGCCGGCATGCTGATGCGCGGGGCGATGCCCCCACCGGTCGAGCCCGCCGGCGGCGGCGGCACCGCCGCGCTCGAGGCCGCGGCCCCGCCTGCGCCACGGACCGCCGAACGACGCGTTCCGGCGGCTCAGCCGGGGGCCAAGGTGGCCGCGGCGCCGGCCTGCACCGACTGCGGCGTGGTCGAATCGGTGCGTGCGGTCAAGCGCAAGGGCGAGGCCAGCGGCGTCGGCGCCGTGGCCGGCGGCGTGCTCGGCGCGGCGGTCGGCAACCAGTTCGGCAAGGGCGATGGCCGCACCGCGATGACGGTGCTCGGCGCCGTCGGCGGCGGCGTGGCCGGGCACGAGGTCGAGAAGCAGGTCAAGAGCACCGTGGTCCACCAGGTCACCGTGCGCATGGACGACGGCAGCGTGCGCACCATCGAACAGTCCAGCGCGCCGGCCGTCGGCCAGCGGGTGCAACTGCAGGGCAAGACACTGCGCGCCATCGCCGGCGCCAGCTGAGGCCCGCACACGCGGCGGGTCAGCCGGCTCGCACCGGGCGCGCCAGCCGCGCGGCGAGGAAGTCGCCGAGCGCACGCATGCGCGCCGTCAGGTGGGTGCCGGGCGCCAGCGCCAGCACCAGCGGGTAGGGCATCGCAAGCGACGGCAGCACGCGCCGCAGCCGGCCGGCGGCCAGGTCCTCGGCCACGTCCAGCTCGCTCTTGAACGCGATGCCCAGGCCGTCGAGCGCCCACAGGCGCGCCATCAGCCCGTTGTCGACCAGGCGCCGCACACGCGGCTCGAGCGTGATCTCGGCGTGGCCGTCGTGCACCGTCCACACGCGGTGGCGCGGCCCGGCCAGGCGCAGCGCGATGCCCTCGTGGCGGCGCAGGTCCGCGGCGCTCGCCGGCACGCCGGCCCGGGCCAGGTAGGCCGGCGAGGCGACCAGGATGCGCCGGTTGCCCGGCAGGAGGGGGCGCAGGATCTGGCCGGCGTTGCGCGGCTCGCCATAGCGGATCGCCGCATCGACCGGCTCGCGGCCGATGTCGGCCAGCCGGTCGCCGATCGACAGCTCCAGCGTCAGCTGCGGGTGCAGGCGCAGGAACTCGTCCAGCAGCGGCCGCATGACCTGCGTGCCCAGGTCGGTGGAGACCGCCAGGCGCAGCGTGCCGCGTACCTGCTGCAGCGGCGACTGCAGCTCGCCGGCGCCGAGGTCCAGCAGCGCGAGCGCCTCGCGCACGCGCTGCAGGTAGGCCTCGCCCTCGGCCGTGACGCGCAGCGCGCGGCTGCTGCGGGCGAACAGCCGCACGCCGAGCGCCGCCTCGAGGCGCCGCACCGCCGCGGTGGCGGTGGCGGGCAGCAGCGAGCCCTCGCGGGCCGCCGCCGCCACGCTGCCGAGCTCGGCCACGCGCAGCGCCAGGCGCAGCGCCGGCAGCTCGACGGACAGGGGCGAGGCAGCGGCCATCGACAAATGGCGTTTGTGGGTGGCGCAGTGTGGCACGCCTGGATCGCCGGGCCGCGGCGGCGCACAGTGCGGGCATCCCATCCACCCCGAAAGGCCTGCCGTGAAAGCCGTCGGCTTCTTCCAGAACCATCCCCTCAGCCACCCGGAGGCGCTCGTCGACGTCGAGGTCGCGGAGCCCGAGCCCGGGCCGGACGACCTGCTGGTCGAGGTGCGTGCGGTGTCGGTCAACCCGGTCGACACCAAGGTGCGGATGGGGGGCACCGTGCCGCCCGGCGCACCGCGCATCGCGGGCTGGGATGCGGCCGGCGTCGTGCTGTCGGTCGGCGCCAGGGTGCAGGGCTTCGCGCCCGGCGACGAGGTGTTCTACGCCGGCGCGATCGACCGCCCGGGCTCGAACGCGCAGCGCCAGGCGGTCGATGCCCGCATCGTCGGGCACAAGCCGGCGTCACTCTCGTTCGCCGATGCGGCCGCGCTGCCGCTGACCAGCATCACCGCCTGGGAACTGTTGTTCGACCGCCTCGGCGTCGCTCCCGGCGGCGGTGCGGGCCAGCGCCTGCTCGTCGTGGGCGGGGCCGGCGGCGTCGGCTCGATGCTGGTGCAGATCGCGCGGCGCTTCACCGCACTGACGGTGATCGCCACGGCCTCGCGGCCGGAGACGGTCGAGTGGGTCACGCGGCTCGGTGCGCACCACGTGGTCGACCACCGCCGCCCGCTGGCCGAGGAGCTGGCGCGCATCGGTGCCGACGGCGTGCACCTGGTGGCGAGCCTGACGCAGACCGAGCAGCATTTCCCCGCACTGGTGGCCGCGCTGCGTCCGCAGGGCCGGCTCGCGCTGATCGACGACCCGAAGCAGCCGCTGGACATCCGCGCGCTGAAGGGCAAGAGCCTGTCGCTGCACTGGGAGTTGATGTTCACCCGCCCGATGTACCAGACCGACGACATCGCCGAGCAGGGCCGGCTGCTCGAGCGCGTGGCGCAGGCGATCGACGACCGCCGCCTGGTGGGCACGCGCACGCGCCACTTCGGCACGCTGGGCGCGGCCACGCTGCGCCAGGCGCACGCCTGGATCGAGAGCGGCCAGGCGATCGGCAAGGGTGTGCTCGACGGCCTGCCCGGCTGAGCCTCACTGCACCGCGAGCACGCGCCGGTACTGGATCGCCTCGGCCAGATGCGGCAGCGCGATCGTGTCGCTGCCGGCCAGGTCGGCGATGCTGCGGGCGATGCGTTGCACGCGGTGCCAGCTGCGCGCCGACCAGCCGAGCCGCGCCGACGCGTTGCGCAGGAAGGCGCTGCCGGCGGCGTCGAGCGCGGCGTGGCGCTCCAGCGCCTCGCCGGCCAGCGCCGCGTTGAGCATGCCCTGGCGCTGCAGCGCCCGCTCGCGCGCGGACGCCACGCGCGCCGCGACCTGCGCGCTGGGCGCGCCGTCGGGCGCGGCGGCCAGTGCCTCGGGCGGCACCGCCGGCACGTCCACCTGCAGGTCGATGCGGTCCAGCAGCGGGCCGCTGAGCCGGCCCTGGTAACGCGCCACCACGTCGGGCGTGCAACGGCAGGCGCGCAGCGGGCTGCCGAGGTGGCCGCAGGGGCAGGGGTTCATGGCCGCCAGCAGCTGGAAGCGGGCCGGGAACTCGGCCTGCCGCGCCGCACGCGAGATCGTGATGCGGCCGGTCTCCAGCGGCTCGCGCAGCGCCTCGAGGCTGGCGCGGGCGAACTCGGGCAGTTCATCCAGGAAGAGCACGCCGTGGTGCGCGAGCGAGATCTCGCCCGGGCGCGGCGGCGAGCCGCCGCCCACCAGCGCGGCTGGCGAGGCACTGTGGTGCGGCGCCCGCAGCACGCGACGGCCCCAGTCCAGCGGCGCGAAGGCGCCGGCCAGGCCCAGCACCGCGGCCGACTCGAGCGCCTCCTCGTGCGTGAGCGGCGGCAGCAGCCCGGCGAATCGCTGCGCCAGCATCGACTTGCCCGAACCCGGCGGCCCGACCATCAGCAGGCTGTGGCCGCCGACCGCGGCCAGTTCGAGCGCGCGCTTGGCGGCGGCCTGGCCCTTCACGTCGCGCAGGTCCGGCAGCGGGGCGGCGGGTGCCGGTGCCGCGGCGTCTGCTGCCGGCAGCGCGGTGGCCGCGTCCCCGGGCAGCAGCGCGCGCACCACGTCCAGCAGGTGCGTGGCCGCCAGCACGCGGCGCCCGCCCACCTGCGCCGCCTGGGCCGCGCTCTCGGCCGGCAGCACCAGCGCGCGCGGGGCCGCGCTGTCGTCGCGCCGCAGCGCCAGCGCCATCGCCAGCGCACCCCGCACCGGGCGCAGCTCTCCGGCCAGCGAGAGCTCGCCGGCGAACTCGAAATCCGCCAGCCGGGCCGCGTCGAGCTGCCCGCTCGCGGCCAGCAGGCCGAGCGCGATCGGCAGGTCGAAGCGGCCGGATTCCTTCGGCAGCTCGGCCGGAGCCAGGTTGACCGTGATGCGCTTGTTGGCCGGGAACTCGAGCCCGCTGGTCTGCAGCGCGGCCCGCACGCGCTCGCGCGACTCCTTGACCTCGGTTTCCGCGAGGCCCACCAGCGTGAAGCTCGGCAGGCCGTTGGCGAGGTGCACCTCGACCGTCACCGCCGGGGCGCGCAGCCCGTCGAGCGCGCGGCTGTGGACGACGGCCAGCGACATCGGTCCTTCCCCTCCCTTGGCGGGGCATTGTGCCTGCTACATTGGCCGCCACGCCCCCATGAACCTCACCCAGCTGCGCTACTTCGTCCGCGTTGCCGAGATGGGCAGCTTCAGCAAGGCCGCCATCGAGCTGGACGTCGCACAGCCCGCGCTGAGCCGCCAGGTGCGCCTGCTCGAGACCGACCTGCACGTCAACCTGCTGCAGCGCACCGGCCGCGGCGTGCTGCTCACCGAGCCGGGCAAGCGGCTGTTCGACCATGCGGTGGCCATCCTGCAACTGGTGGCGCGCGCCCGCGAGGACGTCAGCGCGAGCCGCGACGAGGCTGCCGGCCGCATCGTGCTCGGCCTGCCGCCCAGCATGGGCCGGCTGCTGACGCTGCCGCTGGTCGATGCCTTCGAGCGCGAGCTGCCCAAGGCGCGGCTGGCGATCGTCGAGGGCCTGTCGACGCACATCGTCGAGTGGATCTCGACCGGGCGCGTCGACCTCGGGCTGATCCACAACCCCGAGGCCAACCCGGCGATCGAGACGCTGCCGGTGCTCGACGAGCCGCTGTGCCTCGTGAGCGCCGCCCGCACCGGTGCGCGCGAAGGGCGCAAGGCCACACCCCTGTCGTTCGCCGAACTGGCGAAGCTGCCGCTCGTCGTGCCCGAGCACAGCCACGCGATCCGCAAGCTGCTCGAGACGCAGGCGGCGCTCGCCGGGCTGAAGCTGAACATCGCCTACGAGGTGTCCAGCGTGGCCTCCATCCTCGAGCTGGTGCGCCACGGGCACGGCCATGCGGTGCTGGCGCGCAGCGCCGTGCTCGCCTCCGGCCAGGCGAGCGCGCTGCGCGTGCAGCCGCTGGCCGGCGAGGCCATGACCAGCCGGCTGTGCCTGGCCGTCTCGGCGCACAAGCCGGCCACGCCGGTGCTGCGCCAGGCGATGCGCCTGCTGCGCGAGCAGGTGCTGGCCAGCGAGCGCCCCGGCCATAACAAGCTGCGATAACTGTTAGCGGCACCCCTTTCTTGTGAGGGGGAGGGGCGGCGCCCAGAATCGCCGCCATGAGTTCTTCCCTGACCGGCATTTCCTCGATGGCGACGCGCGCCCTGCTGGCCGAGCTTGCGGCCGCCTGGGCGCAGCGCGGCGGTGGCGTGAGCTTCGAATCGGTCGGCGGCGTCGATGCCGCGAAGCGCGTCGCGGCCGGCGAGGCCTTCGACGTGGTGGTGCTGGCCTCGGACGCGATCGACAAGCTGGTCGAGGCCGGCCATGCGTTGCCGGGCAGCCGGGTCGACGTGGTGCGATCGGGCGTGGCCGTGGCCGTGCGCGAAGGGGCGCCGCGGCCGGACATCGCCAGCGAAGCCGCCGTCAGGCAGGCGGTGCTCGCCGCGCGCAGCATCGGCTACTCCACCGGCCCGAGCGGCACGGCGCTCATCAAGCTCTTCGAGCGCTGGGGCATTGCCGAGGCCGTGAAGGCCCGCCTGGTGCAGGCCCGCCCCGGCGTGCCGGTGGCCTCGCTGGTGGCCAGCGGCGAGGCCGAGCTGGGCGTGCAGCAGCTCAGCGAGCTGCTGAACGTGCCGGGCATCGAGATCCTCGGGCCGCTGCCCGAGGCGATCCAGATCGAGACCATCTTCGCCGCCGCCGTCTGCCGCAGCTCGACCCAGGTCGATGCGGCACGCGCGCTGCTGGCTTTCCTGGCCGCCCCCGAGACCGCGGCGACCAAGCGGCGCCACGGCATGGAACCGGCCTGAGCGCGAAACACGAGGACCCGAGGAGACACCCGCCCATGATCATCGACATCCACGGCCACTACACCACCGCCCCGAAGGCGCTGGAGAACTGGCGCAACCAGCAGATCGCCGGCATCAAGGACCCGTCGGCCAAGCCGAAGGCGAGCGACCTGAAGATCTCCGACGACGAGATCCGCGAGACCATCGAGACCAACCAGCTCGCCAAGATGCGCGAGCGCGGCAGCGACCTGACGATCTTCAGCCCGCGCGCCAGCTTCATGGCGCACCACATCGGCGACTTCGAGGTGTCGAGCACCTGGGCGGCGATCTGCAACGAGCTCTGCTTCCGCGTCGCGCAGCTGTTCCCGGACCACTTCATCCCTGCCGCGATGCTGCCGCAGAGCCCGGGCGTGGACCCGGCCACCTGCATTCCCGAGCTGGTGAAGTGCGTCGAGCAGTACGGCAACGTGGCGCTGAACCTGAACCCGGACCCGTCCGGCGGCCACTGGACCAGCCCGCCGCTGACCGACCGCGCCTGGTACCCGATCTACGAGAAGATGGTCGAGTACGACATCCCGGCGATGATCCACGTGAGCACCTCGTGCAACGCGTGTTTCCACACCACCGGCGCGCACTACATCAACGCCGACACCACGGCCGTGATGCAGCTGATCCAGGGTGACCTGTTCAAGGACTTCCCGACCCTGAAGTTCGTCATCCCGCACGGCGGCGGCGCGGCGCCCTACCACTGGGGGCGCTACCGCGGCCTGGCGCAGGAGCTGAAGAAGCCGCTGCTGAAGGACCACCTGCTGAAGAACATCTACTTCGACACCTGCGTCTACCACCAGCCCGGCATCGACCTGCTGACGCGCGTGATCCCGGTGGAGAACATCCTGTTCGCCAGCGAGATGATCGGCGCGGTGCGCGGCGTGGACCCGGAGACCGGCTTCAACTACGACGACACCAAGCGCTACATCGAGGCCAGCACGCAGCTGACGGCGGCGCAGAAGCAGCAGATCTACGAGGGCAATGCACGGCGTGTCTACTCGCGCCTCGACGCCGCGCTCAAGAAGAAGGGGAAGTAAGCCATGTCCTACGAACTCGGTGTCGTCTACCGCAACATCCAGCGCACGGACGCGGCCGTGCGCGACGGCCTGGCGACGTTCGGCAGCGCCACGGTGCACGAGGCGATGGGCCGTGTCGGCCTGCTCAAGCCCTACATGCGCCCGATCTACGCCGGCGCGCAGGTCTCCGGTACCGCCGTGACGGTGCTGCTGCACCCGGGCGACAACTGGATGATGCATGTCGTGGCGGAGCAGATCCAGCCGGGCGACATCGTGGTCGCGGCCATCACCGCCGAGTGCACCGACGGTTATTTCGGCGACCTGCTGGCGACGAGTTTCCAGGCCCGTGGCGCCCGTGCGCTGGTCATCGATGCCGGCGTGCGCGACGTGAAGACGCTGACCGAGATGGGCTTCCCGGTCTGGAGCAAGGCCATCAGCAGCAAGGGCACCATCAAGGCCACGCTCGGCTCGGTGAACATCCCGGTGGTCTGCGCCGGGGCGTACGTGACCCCGGGCGACGTGATCGTGGCCGACGACGACGGCGTGGTCTGCGTGCCGCGTGCGATGGCCGCCAGGACGCTGGAAGCCGCCGCGGCCCGCGAGGCCAACGAGGGCGAAAAGCGCGCGAAGCTCGCCAGCGGCGTGCTCGGGCTGGACATGTACAAGATGCGCGAGCCGCTGGCCAAGGCCGGGCTCAGGTACATCGACTGACATGAAGATCGCGCTGATCGGCTATGGCGAAGTCGGCCGGATCCTCGCGGAGGACCTGAAGGGCCACGAGCTCGTGGCCTTCGATCTGAAGCTCGGTGACGAACGTGGCAATGCGTTGCGCGAACACGCGGCCGGTATCGGCGTGCGGCTCGGCACCTCGCACGTGGACGCGGTGCGCGGCGCGGAACTGGTCGTCTCGGCCGTCACCGCGAGCCAGGCGGTGGCGGTGGCCGAGGCCTGCGCCGCGGGCCTCGCCCCGGCCGCCTTCTTCCTCGACTTCAACTCCGCCTCGCCCGGCGCCAAGACGCGCGCCGCGCAGACCGTGAACGCCGCCGGCGGCCGTTACGTCGAGGGCGCGGTGATGACCTCGGTGCCGCCCTACCGCATCAAGGTACCGCTGCTGCTCGGCGGGCCGCAGGCCGCCGCGCTCGAGCCGGTGCTCGCGGGCCTGGGCTTCGCGCCGAAGGTCGCCAGCGAAACGCTCGGCGTGGCCAGCGCCACCAAGATGTGCCGCAGCGTGATGATCAAGGGCCTGGAGGCGATGGTCATCGAGAGCTTCACCGCGGCGCGCCACTACGGCGTGGAGGATGCGGTGATCGCCTCGCTGAAGGAAACCTTCCCGGGCATCGACTGGGAGAAGCAGGCCGCCTACTTCTTCCAGCGCGTCATCGAACATGGCCGGCGCCGCAGCGAGGAAGTGCGCGAAGTGGCGGAAACCGTGCGCGAGGCCGGCCTCGAACCCTGGAGCGCCGCCGGTACCGCCGAGCGCCAGGCCTGGGTGGCCGATCTGGCCGACGCCGGACTGTTCGGCGCCAAGGGCACCAGGGACTTCGCGCGCAGCCCCGACTGGCGCACCGAGGCCGACCGAATCCTCACGCATCTGAAGAAAGCCGACTGATGGAATTCACCAAGACCCCTGGCTGGCTGGACTGGTACGCCGGCCCGAGCAAGCCGCAGTTCGTGCTGCCGCCCGGCAGCGTCGACGCGCACTGCCATGTGTTCGGCCCTGGAGCCGAGTTCCCCTATGCGCCGGAGCGCAAGTACACGCCGTGTGATGCGAGCAAGCAGCAGCTGTTCGCCCTGCGCGACCACCTCGGCTTCGCGCGCAACGTGATCGTGCAGGCCACCTGCCACGGCGCCGACAACCGGGCGATGGTCGACGCCTGCCTGGCCAGCCAGGGCAAGGCGCGCGGCGTGGCCACCGTCAGGCGCAGCATCAGCGACGACGAGCTGCAGCAGTTGCACGCCGCCGGCGTGCGCGGCGTGCGCTTCAACTTCGTCAAGCGGCTGGTGGACTTCACGCCCAAGGACGAGCTGATGGAGATCGCCGGCCGCATCGCGAAGCTCGGCTGGCACGTGGTGATCTACTTCGAGGCGGTGGACCTGCCCGAGCTGTGGGACTTCTTCACCGCGCTGCCCACCACCGTGGTGGTCGACCACATGGGCCGACCCGACGTGAGCAAGCCCATCGACGGCCCCGAGTTCGAGCTGTTCGTCAAGTTCATGCGCGAGCATCCGAACGTGTGGAGCAAGGTCAGCTGCCCTGAGCGACTCTCTGTCGCTGGTCCGCCCGCATTGAACGGCGAGCGCCATGCCTACCGCGACGTGATCCCGTTCGCGCGCCGCATCGTCGAGACCTTTTCGGACCGCGTGCTCTGGGGCACCGACTGGCCGCACCCGAACCTGAAGAACCACATGCCCGACGACGGCCTGCTGGTCGACTTCATCCCGCACATCGCCCCCACGCCGGCCTTGCAGAAGAAGCTGCTGGTCGACAATCCGATGCGTCTGTACTGGCCGGAGGAGGTCTGAGATGGCGCTGAACAAACCCTACAAGAACATCCCCGGCACGACGATCTTCGATGCCGAGCAGTCCCGCAAGGGCTACTGGCTGAACCAGTTCTGCATGTCGCTGATGAAGGCCGAAAACCGCACGCGCTTCAAGGCGGATGAACGCGCCTACCTCGACGAGTGGCCGATGAGCGAAGACCAGAAGCAGGCCGTGCTGGCGCGCGACCTGAACCGCTGCATCGCACTGGGCGGCAACATCTACTTCCTGGCCAAGATCGGCGCCACCGACGGCAGGAGTTTCCAGCAGATGGCCGGCAGCATGACCGGCATGAGCGAAGAGGAATACCGCAACATGATGATCAACGGCGGGCGTGATCCGCGCTGGGGCAGGAGCTGAGATGGCGCGCATCACCGCCTCCGTCTACACCAGCCACGTGCCGGCCATCGGCGTCGCGCTGGACCTCGGCAAGACGCACGAGCCGTACTGGCAGCCGCTGTTCAAGGGCTACGAGTTCTCCAAGCAGTGGATGAAGGAGAACAAGCCCGACGTGATCTTCCTCGTCTACAACGACCATGCAACGGCGTTCAGCCTGGAGCTGATCCCGACCTTCGCGATCGGCTGCGCGGCCGAGTACCAGCCGGCCGACGAGGGCTACGGCGCGCGCCCGGTGCCCAAGGTGATCGGCCACCCGGAGCTTGCCTCGCACATCGCGCAGAGCGTGATCCAGGACGACTTCGACCTGACCATCGTGAACAAGATGGACGTGGACCACGGCCTCACGGTGCCGCTCTCGCTGATGTGCGGCCAGCTGGACAAGGACACGGGGGCCTGGCCCTGCCCGGTGATCCCCTTCGCCGTCAACGTGGTGCAGTACCCGGTGCCTTCGGGCCGGCGCTGCTTCCAGCTCGGCCAGGCGATCCGCCGCGCGGTGGAGAGCTACGACGAGCCGCTGAACGTGCAGATCTGGGGCACCGGCGGCATGAGCCACCAGCTGCAGGGCCCGCGCGCCGGGCTGATCAACCGGGAATGGGACAACCGCTTCCTCGACCGGCTGATCGCCGAGCCGGCCGCGCTCGCGCAGGTGCCGCACCTCGAGTACGTCGAGGAGGCCGGCTCCGAGGGCATCGAGCTGGTGATGTGGCTGATCGCGCGCGGCGCGATGAGCGACGTCGCCGGCGGCCCGGCGCCGACCGTGGCGCACCGCTTCTACCACGTGCCCGCGAGCAACACGGCCGTCGGTCACCTCATCCTGGAGAACGCATGAGTTCCACCATCCGCGTCGCGCTGGCCGGTGCCGGCGCCTTCGGCATCAAGCACCTGGATGCCATCAAGAACATCGACGGCGTCCAGGTCACCTCGCTGATCAGCCGCGAGCTGGAGAAGACGAAGGAAGTGGCCGCCAAGTACGGCATCGGCCACTGCAGCACCGAGCTCGACGAGAGCCTCGCGCGCGGCGACGTCGATGCGGTGATCCTGTGCACGCCGACGCAGATGCACGCCTCGCAGGCGATCGCCTGCATGAAGGCCGGCAAGCACGTGCAGGCGGAGATTCCGCTGGCCGATTCGCTGCGCGACGCCTACGCCGTCGTGGCCGAGCAGCGGCGCACCGGGCTGGTGGCGATGTGCGGCCACACGCGCCGCTTCAACCCCAGCCACCAGTGGGTGCACAGGAAGATCGCCGCCGGCGAGTTCAACATCCAGCAGATGGACGTGCAGACCTACTTCTTCCGCCGCACGAACATGAACGCGCTCGGCCAGCCGCGCAGCTGGACCGACCACCTGCTCTGGCACCACGCCGCGCACACGGTGGACCTGTTCGCCTACCAGGCGCGCTCGCCGATCGTGAAGGCGAACGCGATCCAGGGGCCGATCCATCCGAACCTCGGCATCGCGATGGACATGAGCATCCAGCTCAAGGCCGCAAACGGGGCGATCTGCACCCTGAGCCTGTCGTTCAACAACGACGGCCCCCTGGGCACCTTCTTCCGCTACATCGGCGACAGCGGCACCTACATCGCGCGCTACGACGACCTCGTCAACGGCAAGGAGGAGAAGATCGACGTCTCCAAGGTGGCCGTGTCGATGAACGGCATCGAGCTGCAGGACCGCGAGTTCTTCGCGGCCATCCGCGAGGGCCGCGAGCCGAACGCGAGCGCGGCGCAGGTGCTGCCCTGCTACGAGGTGCTGCACGACCTCGAGCGGCAGCTCGCGCAGCAGTGAAGAATCGGACGCTCGGCCCCTTCGAGGTCGCCGAGATCGGCCTCGGCTGCATGAACCTGAGCCACGCCTACGGCGCGCCGCCGCCGGAGGAGGCGGCCCAGGCGCTGCTGCGGCATGCGCTCGACCGGGGTGTCACGCTGTTCGACACCGCGGCGCTGTACGGCTTCGGCGCCAACGAGGAGTTGGTCGGCCGCACCCTCGCGCCGCACCGACGCGAGTTCGTGCTGGCCAGCAAGTGCGGGCTGCACGGCGTCGAGGGCAAGCGTGTCGTCGACGGCCGGCCCGAGACGCTCCGGTGGAGCTGCGAGCTGAGCCTGAAGCGGCTGCGCACCGACCACATCGATCTCTTCTACCTGCACCGCTGGGACAAGAAGGTGCCGATCGAGGACAGCGTCGGCGCGCTGGCCGGGCTCGTGCGCGAAGGCAAGGTGCGTGCGATCGGGCTCTCGGAGGTCTCGGCCGCGACGCTGCGGCGCGCGCACGCGGTGCACCCGATCGCCGCGCTGCAGACCGAGTATTCGCTCTGGACACGCAACCCGGAGATTGCGGTGCTGGCGGCCTGTCGCGAGATCGGGGCCGCGTTCGTCGCCTTCAGCCCGCTCGGCCGCGGCTTCTTCGGCGGCGCGCTGCGCGAGGTCGCCGGCTTCGTGGCGGGTGACATCCGCTGCACCATGCCGCGCTTCGAGCCGGCGAACTACGCCGCCAACCTGAGGCTGCTCGACGGCTTCGAGGCCGTCGCGCGGCGCCTGGGCTGCAGCGACGCGCAGCTGGCGCTGGCCTGGCTGCTCGCGCGCGGCGAGCACGTGATCCCGATCCCCGGCACGACGCAACTCGCCCACCTGGAGGACAACCTCGGTGCGGCCGACGTCGCCCTCGACGCGGCCACCCTCGCCGAACTCGACGCGCTGATCAACGCCCGCACCGTGGTCGGCGGCCGCTACGACGCTGCCGCACAGGCCGGTGTCGACACGGAGGAGTTCTGAGCGCCGTCGAGACCCTGGTGCTGCTGCCGGGCCTGATGTGCGACGGCGCCGTCTGGGCCGACCAGGTGGCCGCGCTCGGCGCGGCGCGCACGGTCGTCGTGCCGACCTACGGCGAGCTCGATTCGCTGGGCGCGATGGCGGAGCACGTGCTCACCCTCGTGCCACCCGGCCGGCTGGCGGTCGCCGGCCATTCGATGGGTGGACGTGTGGCCTTCGAGATCCTGCGCCGCGCCCCCGAACGCGTGGCGCGGCTCGCGCTGCTCGACACCTCGTACCACCCGCTGCCCGAGGGCGATGCCGGCGAGCGCGAGCGCGCCGGCCGCCTGGCGCTGCTGGCCATCGCACGCGAGCAGGGTATGCGGGCGATGGCGCGTGAATGGGCCCAGGGCATGCTGCACCCGAGCCGGCTCGGCACGCCGCTGTTCGAGGCGGTGCTGGACATGTTCGAGCGCCGCACGCCGGTGCAGTTCGCGGCCCAGATCGAGGCGCTGCTGTCCCGCCCGGACGCCACGGCGCTGCTCGGCCAGATCCGCGTGCCCACCCTGCTGCTGTGCGGCCGCGAGGACGGCTGGAGCCCGCCGGCGCGCCACGAATTCATGCAGGCGCACATCGCGGGGGCGCGCCTGGTCGTGCTCGAGCGCTGCGGCCACATGAGCACGATGGAGCAGCCGGCGGCGGTGACGGCCGCGCTGGCACGCTGGCTGGCCGACCCTCTCCAGACCGCCTGAACCCGGCACGCGCCCGCCCGGGCGCACCATGCCGGTGATCTGCCGATCGATGCACCGAAACGGGGCGTCGCCGCGGGGCCGCCAGGCCGTGCACACGCGTCCCAGATGCGCAGACACCGTGGCGGGCTGTGGCACAGAAGCTGCAGAAGGTGGGGCAAGACACCCATCCCATCAACCGGAGTCACCCACGATGAAACGGCTTCTCCTTGCCCTGTCTGCGCTCGCATTCGGCATCTCCCCCGCGTTCGCCGACGATGGTCTGACCGCCAACGTGTCGCTGGTCACCAAGTACAAGTACCGCGGCCAGGACCAGAGCGACACCACCAAGCAGGCCGTGCCCGCCATCCAGGGCGGCTTCGACTACACGCTGGGCGGCTTCTACCTCGGGAACTGGAACTCCTCGATCGGCTTCGCCAACGGCACCGAGATGGACTTCTACGGCGGCTACAAGGGCGAGATCGCCAAGGACCTCGGCTACGACGTCGGCCTGCTGCAGTACTACTACCCGGGCAGCGGCTCGTCGGCGGCCAACACCACCGAGCTGTACGGCGGCATCAGCTGGAGCTTCCTGAGCGCCAAGTACTACCACGTGGTCTCGAAGGACTACTTCGGCCTCGGCGACGCGACCGGCACCGACGTCAAGGGCCGCAACACCGGCTACCTCGACCTGTCGGCCAACTACCCGATCGTCGAGGGCCTGACGCTGAACGCGCATGTCGGCTTCACGCGCCTGAACGGCGACCTGAAGGATGCCAACCCCGGTGTCTACGTGAACTACACCGACT
The DNA here is from genome assembly GCF_004011805.1 of Piscinibacter defluvii. Taxonomy (GTDB): domain Bacteria; phylum Pseudomonadota; class Gammaproteobacteria; order Burkholderiales; family Burkholderiaceae_C; genus Piscinibacter; species Piscinibacter defluvii. Next base: position 52,386 of record NZ_RCHJ01000004.1, on the reverse strand, counting down.
ACAAGCTCGGCGCGACCTACGACCTCGGCAAGGGCCTCTCGGTGGCCGGCGCGGTGGTCGGCGCCACCAAGAAGGACGCCTGGGGCGACGCCAACAAGGCGCGCCTCATCGTGTCGCTCAGCAAGGCGATGTGATCGCCACCACCCGCAACTTCCGTTAGGGGAACTCCATGAAGATGGTGACCGCGATCGTCAAGCCGTTCAAGCTCGACGAAGTGCGCGAAGCCCTCAGCGCCATTGGCGTGCAGGGCATCACGGTGACCGAAGTGAAAGGCTTCGGTCGCCAGAAGGGCCACACCGAGCTGTACCGGGGGGCGGAGTACGTCGTCGACTTCCTGCCGAAGGTGAAGATCGAGGCAGCGGTGGACGACGCGATCGTGGACCGTGTCATCGAGGCCATCGAGGGCGCGGCACGCACCGGCAAGATCGGCGACGGCAAGGTATTCGTGTCGTCGCTGGAACAGGTCGTCCGCATCCGCACGGGCGAGACCGGCAAGGACGCGCTCTGAGCGCAGAGGGACTCAAGAGACAACCATGAAGAAACTACTTGCATGCCTCGCCCTGGGCCTCGCGGCCCTGGGCTTCTCCGGGAGTACCTGGGCGCAGGCCGCGTCGGCGCCCGAGGTGGCGGCCTCCGCCGCCGCGGCACCCGCCGAGGCGGCCTCCGCCGCCGAAGCCGCCCCGGCCGCCGCCGCGCCGGTGGCCAACAAGGGCGACGTGGCCTGGATGGTGGTGGCCACGCTGCTCGTGATCATGATGACGGTGCCCGGCCTCGCCCTGTTCTACGGCGGCCTGGTGCGCAGCAAGAACATGCTGTCCGTGCTGATGCAGGTGATGGTCACGTTCTCGCTGATCGTCGTGCTGTGGTTCATCTACGGCTACAGCCTCGCGTTCACCGAGGGCAACGCCTACATCGGCGGCTTCGACCGGCTGTTCATGAAGGGCCTGTTCGATCCGGCCGCGGGCACCTTCGCGATGGGCGCCACGTTCAGCAAGGGTGTCTACATCCCCGAGCTGCTGTTCGCGGCCTTCCAGGCCACCTTCGCCGGCATCACCTGCTGCCTGATCGTCGGCGCCTTCGCCGAGCGCATCAAGTTCTCGGCCGTGCTGCTGTTCATGGTGCTGTGGTTCACCTTCAGCTATGCGCCGATCGCGCACATGGTCTGGTACTGGATGGGCCCGGATGCCTACAGCGCGGCAGGCGTCGTCGACGAGATGAACGGCAAGGCCGGCCTGATCTGGCAATGGGGCGCGCTCGACTTCGCCGGCGGCACCGTGGTGCACATCAACGCCGCCGTCGCGGGCCTGGTCGGTGCGTACATGATCGGCAAGCGGGTCGGCTACGGCAAGGAGGCGTTCACGCCGCACTCGCTGACGCTGACCATGGTCGGTGCCTCGCTGCTGTGGGTGGGCTGGTTCGGCTTCAACGCCGGCTCGGCGCTCGAAGCCAGCAACAGCGCCGTGCTCGCCTTCGCCAACACCTTCTCGGCCACGGCCGGCGCGGTGCTGGCCTGGTGCATCGGCGAGACGCTGATGAAGGGCAAGGCCTCGATGCTGGGTGCCGCCTCGGGCGCGGTGGCCGGCCTGGTGGCGATCACCCCGGCGGCCGGCAACGTCGGCCTGATGGGCGCGATCGTGATCGGCTTCGCCGCCGGCTTCGCCTGCCTGTGGGGCGTCAACGGCCTGAAGAAGATGCTCGGTGCGGACGACTCGCTGGACGTGTTCGGCGTGCACGGCGTGGGCGGCATCGTCGGCGCCCTGCTGACCGGCGTGTTCAACACCCAGTCGCTCGGCGGCCCGGGCCTGGTGACCGACTGGGTCACCGCCACGGTCGGCTCCAACGCCATCGGCGCGCAGGTGTGGATCCAGCTCAAGGCCGTGCTGCTGACCATCGTCTGGTCGGGTGTGGTCTCGCTGGTGGCCTACAAGATCGTCGACCTGGTCATCGGCCTGCGGGTGCCGGAAGACGAGGAACGCGAGGGTCTGGACATCACCTCGCACGGCGAGACGGCGTACCACAACTGATACGCTGCTTGTGCCAGGGGAAGGGCTGCCGCGAGGCGGCCCTTTTTCTTGTCGGGCGCGTCCGCCGCCGTGGCCGCCTCGTAGGTCCGGGCAAGAACACCCCGAGGAGTGCGCCATGCGAACCCTGCTGACCCTGGCCATCGCGCTGATCGGCGCGGCCGCCGCCCCCGCCGCGCCCGCCCAGGCGCTCGCCTACACCGTCGACCCGGCCCACACGCGGGTGCACTGGGAGGTGAAGCACTTCGGCACCTCCACGCAGCGTGGCCGCTTCGCCGCGGTGGACGCCCGCATCGTGCTGGACCGCGCGCAGCGCCGTGGCGAGCTCTCGGTGACGATCGACACCCGGGTGGTCGACAGCGGCGTGCCGGCGCTCGACAGCATGCTGCGCGGCGCCTCCTTCCTGGCTGCCGAGCAGCATCCGCAGGCCTGGTTCGTGGCCAGCAGCCTGGAGTTCGACGGCGACCGGCTGGTTGGTGCGCGCGGCGAGTTCACGCTGCGCGGCGTCTCGCGGCCGCTGCACCTGCGCGCGCTGCGCTTCGCCTGCCGCGAGGACGCCGGCCGCGAGGTCTGCGGTGGCGACTTCGAGGCCGAGTTCCGCCGCAGCGACCACGGCATCACCTTCGGCCTGCCCTTCGTCGGCGACGCGGTGCGCCTGACGATCCAGGTCGAGGCGGCTCCCGCGGGCGCCTCGCCCGCCTGAACCCGGCTCAGGCCTTCGGCGGCATGCCCTTCGGGTACAGGGCGAGGCCTTCCGCGTAGGCCTTGGCAGCCGCCTCGTAGTCCTCGATGGCGACGTGGCCGTAGGCCTCCAGGTCCTCCACGTTGCCGGGCTTGACCTTCTTCTCGAAGCCGTCCGCGCTCTTCAGCTTGGCGGTGCCGCGGTTGTGTGCGTCGACGGCCGCCGCCTTGCGCTCGTGCCGGATCCAGGCGTAGAGCCGGTTGCCCGCGCCGTGCGCCCGGTTCTTGGCCGCCGGCAGGCGCCCGGCGATGCCCTGCGCGCCGGCCTCGCGCTTCTTCTGCAGTTCCTTGTGGGCCTCGCCGAGCGGATCCGCCACGGCGGGCGGCGGCGCGGGCGGCGCAGGCTTCCTGCGCTTGTCGGCGGTCTCGGGCTGTGCGGCGCTCGCCGCTCCGGGCGCCTGGCCCTTGTAGGCCCGCTCGAAGCGCGCCCGGTCGGGCTTGTACTTCCAGTAGATGTCCTTGCCGAAGCCGTTCTCCTGGGCGAGCGCGGCCATCTCGTCGTAGTCCTTGTCCCACAGCGTGTAGATGCCACGCAGCTCGTTGATCAGCGTGGTGTTGTCGATGGTCTCCGACAGGTTCGGCTTGCCGCTCTTCAGGAAGCCGGCCTCGAAGGTCTTCTCGATCTTCGCGAAGATCTCGTGCTCGCTGTGCTGGTAGCGCTGGCAGTTCGACAGCAGGCCGTTGTACTTGTCGACCTTCTCCTTCACCGACAGCTCGTCGGCCTTGCCGCCGCCGGCCACGCGCAGCGCGGCCTGCACCTTGTCCTTGCGCGTGTTGATCGACGACAGCATCTCGGCCTTGGTGCGCGCGTTGGTGAACTCGGTGCTGGAGACCGCCGCATACAGCGAGTCGAGCTCGCGCAGCAGCTCTTGCCCCTTGGCCGCCGCCTTGGCCGCGTCGCCCTTGGCCAGCTCGGCGACGGCGGCCTCCGAGGCGGCGATCACGGTCGCCTCGTAGCTCGCCTTGCGTGCCGCCAGGCCGCCGGGAAACTCGTAGCGGGCGCCACCGGACATGTCGCCCGCGGTCGGCCGCAGTGCCGAGTCGATCACATGGCCGCGGCCGCTGCTGTCGGCGCCGACGAAGCGCGCGAGCTGCTCGGCCACGACCGCCTTCGCGCCGCCGGCCGCCTTGATCTTGCGGCCGGCCTTGGCCCAGTCCTCCAGCTCGCGCGGGCTGCGGCAGGCCGCCATCCACTTGTTCCAGCTGGTGCAGGCGAGGTGGCCCAGGTACTCCAGGTCGCCGCCCTGCAGCGCGATGCCGCTCACGTCGGTGCGGTCGGTGTCCTCGGCCTCCTGGCCGCCGGTGGCCTTGGCGAGCGCGCCGGCGTCCTTCTTCCCGCCGCCGGCGAAGGGCACGTTGGCCTCCAGCCACTTGACCGTGTCGGTGGACTTGTCGGTGCGGTTCACGTCCAGCGCGGCATTGCCGTCGCCGTCGAGCCGGGCGGTGGCCTGCTCCTTGGACGAGGCGCCGACCTTGTACTTCCCGACGCCCACCTCCATGCCACCCTCGCTGCCGCCGGTGACGGTCTTCTGCTTCAGCTTGCCGTCCTTGTCGGTCACCTCGGTCTGGCCCACGCCATGGCCGAAGCCCATGCTGACCTTGGCGCCGCCGAGGCCCACCCCGACGCTCTGCTTCTGATCGTCCTGCACCGATCGGGTCTTCTCCTGCACCGTCTCCGGGTGCGCCTTGGCAAAGGCATCCAGCTCGGCCTGGCTGCGGCAGGCCGCCAGCGCAGCCTGCAGCGCCGCGGCGTCCTTCGCCTTCGGGTCGATGCGGATCCGGTAGCCGGTCGATGTGCTGTGGGTGCTCGAGTGGCCGAAACTGCCCTCCACGGCGCCGGCGCTGACCGTGCCGCCGATCGAACCCTTGCGCGTGTCGCCGTGCTTCGCGTCGTAGCTCAGCGCGCCGTCCTTCTCCTTGGTGACCTTGAGCGACTCGTCGTGGCCGTGCTCGCGGCCGAGTTCGACGCCCACGCCGATGCCGCCGCCCTTGACGCCGGCGCTGACCTTGCCCCCGGCCTGCGTCTGACGGCCCACCTCGACCGATTCGCCTTCCTTCAGCTTGTCGGCCTCCCCGGGCGCGAGCGCCTTGCCCGAGGCGCCGAGGTAGAGCGCGCGCGCCGCGTCCCAGCCCTTGGCCAGGCCGCAGCGGATGATCGCGAACTCCTTCTGCGTGCCGCCGCCGGTCTTCAGCGCGGCGACATAGGCCTGCGCCTGCGTGGCATCGAGACGGTGGCTGGTGTTGAGGAAGACACGTTCGCCCGCGCTGACGCTGGCGCCCACCGTGCCGCGCGTGCGTTCCTCGTCGCCCTTGGCCGGTTCCTTGTCGTAGCCGGCCGACCGGCCGACGCGCACGCCGAGGTCGACCTTCAGCACCACGTCGTACAGCGCCGGGTCGCTGTCGGGCACGGGCACCACGTTGCACAGGATGTTCGCGCTCAGGCCGGCCACGGCGCCCGTCTTCAGGCCGTTGGCGCCGCGCGTCTCGGTCCGGCCCTCGTGATCGGTGTAGGCGCCGAGGCCGTCCTTGCCGGCGACGATGCCGCCCTTGTGGGTGCGGCTGTCGGTGGTCTGGTTGCCGGCGGCGTCCTTGCTCGTGACGCTGGCGCTGCGCGTGACGCCGGCCTTGCCGTCGCCGCGTTCGACCGACGCGCCACGGGTGTGCGTGGTCTGCGAGCCGTCGGCCGCGGTGACGGTCTTGCTGTCGACGATGCTCGCGCCGCCCGGCCCGGCCTTGACACTGCGCTTGACCTCGGTGCTGCGTGTCTGGCCGTCCTTCTCGGTCTCGTGCTTGGCGCTGCGGTCGAAGGCGAGGCCGTCCGTCGAGACGGTGCTGGTGGCGCTCTTCGTGCCGGTCGTGCGGCCGTCGGCCGTGACGGTCGTGCGGGTGGTCTTGTTGTCCTGCGTCAGGCTGCCCGCGCCGACGCGGGTGCTCGAGCTCTGCACCTTCGTGGTCGCCTTGCCGTCGGCATAACTCGTCTCGGTGCGGGTGGTCTTGTTCTCGGTGCGCTTCTTCTCGAACTCGCCATCGTGCCGGTCGACCTCCACCGCCCTGGCCACGCCCGCCGCGGACTTCTGGCGCGCCAGGATCTGCGTGAAGCGGTCGCGCGAGGTGGCTGGATCGTCCAGCGCCTTCAGGTCCGCGTCGAGCTGCTTGAGCTCGCGCTCGAAGCCGCCGATGTGCTGGCCGAGCTGCTTCTTCTTGGCCTCGAGTTCGGACTTCCGGTCGGCCGGCGCGGCGGCGATCTTCTCCTCCAGCCGGGCGAGCGACTCGCTGGCCGTCCGCAGCTGGTCGCGCACGCTGCGCTCGCGCAGCTGCATCGGTCCGCGCAGCTCGTTGGCCACGGCCTTGGGGTCGGCATCGCGCACCGGGACGGCGCGCGCCTGGCCGTCCTTGACCTCGACCCCCTGGCTGGCCGTCACGTCCAGCACGGGCATGGCCTGCACCGCGGGCCCGGCCGGGCGCGGGGGCAGCTTGAGAACTTGCAGGAGGCTCATCGGCGGGCTCCGGGCTGCGGGGAGGCGGCGAAACTACCACCGCGGCGGGCCGCCGTGCACCCCCTTGCGAAGCGGCCCGCCACCCCAACTTCATAGAATCCGGATCTCGCCCGCGCCGTCGTGCGCTTCCAACCCGTCGGGCCCCGCCATGGTTCCTCACCTCATCACCGCCCTGACCGGCCCGATCAACGAACTCGAGCAGCGCATCCTCGAATCGCTGCCGGCCATCGAACGCTGGTTCCGGCTCGAGTGGATGGAACACACGCCGCCGTTCTACACCTCGGTGGACGTGCGCAATGCCGGCTTCAAGCTGGCGCCGGTGGACACCAACCTGTTCCCGGGCGGCTTCAACAACCTCACCGAGGAGATGCTGCCGCTGGCGGTGCAGGCGGCGATGGCGGCGATCGAGAAGATCTGCCCCGAGGCCAAGAACCTGCTGCTGATCCCGGAGAAGCACACCCGCAACACGTTCTACCTGACCAACGTGCAGCGGCTGATGCAGATCTTCACCCAGGCCGGGCTGAACGTGCGCCTGGGCACGCTGGACGAGGCCATCAAGGAGCCCACCGAGATCGCCCTGCCCGACGGCTCGGCGCTGAAGGTCGAGCCGCTGGTGCGCACGCGCGGCCGCCTCGGGCTGAAGGACTTCGACCCCTGCACCATCCTGCTCAACAACGACCTCTCGGCCGGCATCCCCAAGGTGCTCGAGGGCCTGCACGAGCAGTACCTGCTGCCGCCGCTGCATGCCGGCTGGGCGATCCGGCGCAAGACCAACCACTTCCAGGCCTACGAGGAAGTGGCCAAGAAGTTCGCCAAGCTGCTGGGCATGGACCCGTGGCTGATCAACCCGCTGTTCGCGCGCTGTGGCGAGGTCAACTTCAGCGACGGCACCGGCGCCGAATGCCTGATGAGCAACGCCGAGGCGCTGCTGGCCAAGATCCGCCGCAAGTACAAGGAATACGGCATCAACGAGAAGCCGTTCATCATCGTCAAGGCCGACGCCGGCACCTACGGCATGGGCATCATGACCGTGCGCGACCCGAAGGACCTGGCCGAGCTGAACCGCAAGACGCGCAACAAGATGAGCGTCATCAAGGACGGTCAGGAGGTCAGCGAGGTCATCCTGCAGGAAGGCGTGCCGACCTACGAGCGCGTCAACGACGCGGTGGCCGAGCCGGTGGTCTACATGATCGACCGCTACGTGGTCGGCGGCTTCTACCGCGTCAACGCCGAACGCGGCATCGACGAGAACCTCAATTCGCCCGGGGCCAGCTTCGTGCCGCTGGCCTTCGCCGAATCGGGCCACCTGCCGCGCCCGGGGGTCAAGCCCGGGGCGAGCGCGCCGAACCGCTTCTACATGTACGGCGTGATCGCGCGCCTGGCGATGGTGGCGGCGAGCTACGAGCTGGAAGCGACCGACCCGGACGCCGAGATCTACGAATAGCCCCGCTGCGGCTGACGTAGGATAGGCGCTCCGAAGAAACCGCCGGATCGGGCCCTGCGGCCCGCTACCGGTCGCTCGTGAGTTCACCCCGCCACCAGTCCAGCCTCGCGGCCCTGACGCTCGCAGCCATCGGTGTCGTCTACGGCGACATCGGCACCAGCCCGCTGTATGCGTTCAAGGAAGTGTTCGCGCACGGCCACGTGCCGCTGTCGGCGGAGAACATCTTCGGCGTGCTGTCGCTGATGTTCTGGACGCTGACCGTCGTCGTCTCGCTCAAGTACGTGGTGCTGATCCTGCGTGCCGACAACAACGGCGAGGGCGGCCTGATCGCGATGCTCGCGCTGGCCTCGCAGGCGGTGCGCGACAAGCCGGTGCTGCACGGCCGGCTGATGCTGCTGGGCATCTTCGGCACCGCGATCTTCTTCGGCGACGGCGTCATCACGCCGGCCATCTCGGTGCTCTCGGCGGTCGAGGGCCTGGAGGTGGCGGCGCCGGGCCTGCACGCCTACGTCGTGCCGGTCACGCTGGTGGTGCTGACGCTGCTGTTCATGGTGCAGCGCCACGGCACGGCGAGCGTCGGGCGCTTCTTCGGGCCGGTGACGGCGATCTGGTTCCTCGTGCTGGCGGTGCTCGGCGCGGTGCACATCGTGCGCAACCCGGCCATCCTGGCGGCGCTCGGCCCGCAGTACGCGATCGAGTTCCTCACCGCGCACCCGAAGATCGCCTTCGTCGCGCTCGGTTCGGTGGTGCTGTGTGTCACCGGTGCCGAGGCGCTCTACGCCGACATGGGCCACTTCGGCAAGCGCCCGATCCGGCTGGCCTGGTTCAGCCTGGTGATGCCGGCCCTGGTGATCAACTACTTCGGCCAGGGCGCGATGCTGCTCGCCCACCCGGAGAACGCGAAGAACCCGTTCTACGAGATGGCGCCGACCTGGGCGCTGTACCCGCTGATCGCGCTGGCCACCGCCGCCACGGTGATCGCCTCGCAGGCGCTCATCACCGCGGCCTTCTCGGTCACCAAGCAGGCCACGCAGCTCGGCTACCTGCCGCGCATGCGCGTGCTGCACACCTCGGTGAAGGACACCGGCCAGATCTACCTGCCGTCGGTCAACTGGGGGCTGTACGTCTGCATCGTGCTGGCGGTGGTGCTGTTCCGCTCGTCCAGCAACCTGGCCGCGGCCTACGGCATCGCGGTGACCATCGACATGCTGATCACGACCACGATGACCTTCTTCGTGATCCGCTACGGCTGGAAGTACCCCTGGTGGCTGTGCGTCGGCGCGACCGGCTTCTTCTTCCTGGTCGACTTCACCTACTTCGCCGCCAATGTCGTGAAGGTGGTCGACGGCGGCTGGTTCCCGATCGTCATCGGCGCGGCGATGTTCGTGCTGCTGATGACCTGGAAGCAGGGCCGCAGGCTGATGACGGTGCGGCTGCGCGAGGACGCGATCGACCTGAAGAGCTTCCTCGAGGCGGTGTTCGTCAGCCCGCCGGCGCGTGTGCAGGGCACCGCGGTGTTCCTGGTGGCCGACCAGGGCATGACACCCAACGCGCTGCTGCACAACCTGAAGCACAACAAGGTGCTGCACGAGACCAACCTGTTCGTCACCGTGCGCCACCACGAGGTGCCGTGGATCGGCTTCGACAAGCGTTGCGAGATCGAGCCGCTCGGCCACGACTGCTGGCAGGTGACGCTGCACTTCGGCTTCAAGAACGACCCCGACGTGCCCGAGGCGCTCGAGCTGCTCAAGGGCCGCGGCGTGCAGCTCGAGGACATGGAGACGAGCTACTTCCTCTCGCGCGACATCGTCATCCCGACCATCGGCGCCGGCATGTCCGCCTGGCGCGAGAAGCTGTTCGCCAGCATGCACCGCAACGCCGCCGCGGCGGCCGACTTCCTGAACCTGCCGACGAACCGGGTCGTCGAGCTCGGCGCGAAGGTCGAGATTTGAGCTCGTTCCTGCGCGACCTGTCGCTCTCGGCAGCGACGGCCGGCTTCGTCGCCGTGCTCGTCGGCTTCACGAGCTCGGTGGCGATCGTCTTCTCCGCCGCCACGGCGCTGGGCGCCACGCCGGCGCAGACCGCCTCCTGGATGTGGGCGCTCGGCCTGGGCATGGGGCTGTGCTCGGCGCTGCCCTCCCTGTGGCTGAAGAAGCCGGTGATGGTGGCCTGGAGCACGCCCGGCGCCGCGGTCCTGGCCACCGCGGCGGCGAGCGGCGGCTTCACGATGGAACAGGCGGTCGGCGCCTTCGTGCTGTGCGCGCTGCTGATCACGCTGGCCGGCGCCACCGGCGCGTTCGAGCGCGTGATGGACCGCATCCCGATGCCGATCGCCAGCGCGCTGCTGGCCGGCGTGCTGGCGCGCTTCGGGCTGGACGCCTTCGTCGCGCTGCGGTCGGACTTCGGCCTGGTGCTGACCATGCTGCTGGTCTACCTGGTCGGCCGGCGCGCCTGGCCGCGTTACGCGGTGCCGGTGGTGCTGGCCGCCGGAACGCTGTTCGCGACGCTGCAGGGCCGGCTGCAGCTGCAGGGCGTGAGCCTGGCGTTGACCGTGCCGCAGTGGGTGACGCCCGAGTTCACCCTCGGCGCCGCGGTCAGCCTGGCGCTGCCGCTGTTCGTCGTCACCATGGCCTCGCAGAACCTGCCGGGCGTGGCGGCGATCCGCGCCGCCGGCTACACGATGCCGATCTCCAGGATCATCACGCTCACCGGCGCGGCCACGCTGCTGCTCGCGCCCTTCGGCGCCTTCGCGCTGAATCTCTCGGCCATCACGGCGGCGATCTGCATGGGCCGCGAGGCGCACGAGGACCCGGCGCGCCGCTACACCGCGGCGGTGAGCTGCGGCGCCATCTACGTCGTGATCGGCCTGTTCGGCGCCGCGGTGGCCGGCGTGCTGACCGCCTTCCCGCGCGAACTGGTGGTGGCCATCGCCGGGCTGGCGCTGCTCGGGAGCATCGGCGGCGGGCTGGCCGCGGCGCTGAAGGACGAACACCACCGCGAGGCCGCGCTGATCACCTTCCTCGTCACGCTGTCCGGACTCAGCCTCTGGGGCATCGGCTCGGCGTTCTGGGGCGTGGTGGCGGGCACGTTGGCCCTGATCGTGCAGGGCGTGCGCCGACCGTAGACTGCAGCGCATGAGCGACGACCCGACCCGCACGCTGGAATGGGACAGCGGGCGCGCCGAGCTGCAGCGGCTCGGCGCGATGCTCGGCCCGGTCTGGTTCAGTGCCGACGGCCACCCCGACTTCGCGCCGCTGCAGGTGGCGCCCTGGCATGCCGAGCCGGGCGCGGCGGCGCTGCCCGGCATCCTGCGCCGGCTGCGCGGCGACTGGCCCTGCGTGCCCTTCGGCCGCACCGACCGGCCCGCCGGCCTGGGCGACGACTGGCCGGCGCGCGACCCGGGTGATGCCTGGGGGCACGGCTACGCGTCCAACCACCCCTGGGACTGGCTCGAGACCGACGACCCGCACGCCCTCGCGCTGGCCATCGAGCCGCCCGGGCCGGTGCGGCGCATGACACGCGTGGTCGAGGTCGAGCCGTACACGCGCGCCCTGCGCATGACGCTGGTGATCGAGGCGCGCGAGCCCTGCACCCTGCCGATCGCGCTGCACCCGACGCTGCGCCTGGACCTCGGCTCGGTGCGCCTCGCGCTGCCTGCGTACGAAGGGGGTGTGGTCTACCCGGTGCCGGCCGAGCCGGGCGTCTCGCTTCTGGCGCCCGACGCGCGCTTCGAGCGGCTCGACCAGGTGCCGCTCGCCGCCGGCGGCACGCAGGACCTGACGCGCTACCCGCTCGCGATCGACACCGAGGAACTGCTGCAACTGCGCGAGGTCGACGGCCCCGTCGCGCTGCACTACGTCGACGCCGGCTGGACCCTGCTGCTCGACTGGGACCACCGCGTGCTGCCCGACCTGATGCTGTGGGTCAGCCACCGCGGCCGCGCCTACCCGCCCTGGAGCGGCCGGCATCTCGCGCTCGGCGTCGAGCCGGTGCGCGGCGTGTTCGACCTCGGACGGATCGCCGTGCCGCCGTCGGACCACCCGCTGGCCGACCGTCGCGGCCTGATGCTGCACCCCGACGAGCCGTTCATCCTGCGCCACCGCCTCAGCGCCCATCCGGCATGATGTCGACCCCTCGTCCGGCGAGTACGCCGGCCGATCCCCCGAGGGGATGCGGGCCGGCTCGGGAGCGGCCCAGCGCGCGGCCCGCAACATGAGCGTCACCATCCGCGACATCGCCGAGGCCGCCGGCGTCTCGATCGGCACCGTCTCGCGGGCGCTGAAGAACCAGCGCGGCCTGTCGGACGAGACGCGCCGGCTGGTGCGGCGCGTCGCGCGCGAGCTCGGCTACGACGCGGCACGGCTGCGCAGCACGCGCGCGCAGCGGCTGGTCTTCCTGCTGCACCGCCAGCACAGCAGCTTCGCCACCAACCCGTTCTTCTCGTACGTGCTGCACGGCGTCGAGGAGGCCTGCCGCGACTACGGCATCGCTCCCACGCTGCTGGCCACCGGGCCGGCCGACCCGGTGCGCGACCAGCTGCGCCTGCACGAGCCCGACGCGGTGCTCGCGGCCGGTTACTTCGAGGCCGAGGTGCTGAACCTGGTGGCCGGGCTCGAGCTGCCGATGGCGCTGGTGGACTTCTGGATGCCCGGCCAGCCCTCGGTGAACCCCGACAACGTGGAGGGCGGCTTCCTCGCGACCCGGCACCTGCTCGAGACCGGCCGCAAGCGCATCGCCTACATCGCCGGCTCGCTGGCGCACTACAGCCTGCGCGAGCGGGCCCATGGTTACCGGCGCGCGCTGTTCGAGGCCGGCGTGCTGGCGGACCCGGACCTGGAGATCGTCGCCCCGCCCGGCGTCGAGCCGGCCGACGGCGCGGCGCATGCGATGCGCCAGCTGCTCAAGCTGCGCCAGCGCCCCGACGCGGTGTTCGCCTGCAATGACATGGTGGCGCTGGCGGCGCTGCAGGTCTGCCAGGAGGCCGGCCTGCGCGTGCCGCAGGACATCGCCATCGTCGGCTTCGACGACATCCCCGCAGCGGCCGGCGCGCAGCCGGCGCTGTCGACGCTGCGGGTCGACAAGGAGGCGCTCGGCCGCGCCGGCGTCGACCTGATCATGCGCGGCCACGAGATGCCGCAGCAGATGGTGCTGCCGGTGGAGCTGGTGGTGCGGGGGTCGAGCGCGGGCTGACCCGCCCCGGGGCTTGTTTCGTTCCCAGCGTTGACTCCCGCCCGGGAAACTCCGCTGAACATCGGTCAAGGCCGGCGCGACACTGCGCTCCCGCAGGCCGGAGGACTGGCCTGCCCCTCGACACCACAGGAGACAGGCATGAAGAAGATCATCGCGGCGGCCGCGGCGCTGCTGGTCAGCGGCGCCAGCTTCGCGCAGAGCGTGGAAGTGCTGCACTGGTGGACCTCCGGCGGCGAGGCCGCGGCGCTGAACGTGCTGAAGGGCAACCTCGAGAAGCAGGGCGTCAAGTGGAACGACATGCCGGTGGCCGGCGGCGGCGGCGAGCAGGCGATGACCGCGCTGCGGGCCCGCGTGACGGCCGGCAACCCGCCCACCGCGGTGCAGATGCTCGGCTTCGACATCACCGACTGGGCCAAGCAGGGCGTGCTGGCCGACCTGAACGCGGTGGCCGCCAAGGAAGGCTGGGACAAGACCGTGCCGAAGGCGCTGCAGGCCTTCTCGAAGCACGACGGCAAGTGGATCGCCGCGCCGGTCAACGTGCACTCGACCAACTGGGTGTGGGCCAACAAGGAGGTGCTCGACAAGGCCGGCGTCACCAAGTTGCCCGCCAGCTTCGACGAGTTCATGGACGCCGCCGCCAAGGTGCAGAAGGCCGGCTTCATCGCGCTCGCGCACGGCGGCCAGCCCTGGCAGGAAGCGACCATCTTCGACGGCGTCGTGCTGTCCACCGGCGGCATCGACTTCTACCGCAAGGCCTTCATCAGCAAGGACAAGGCGGCGCTCGGCTCGGACACCATGCTCAAGTCCTTCGAGCGCATGGCGCAGATCCGCAAGCTCGTCGACAAGGACTTCAGCAACCGTGACTGGAACCTCGCCGCGGCGATGGTCATCAACGGCAAGGCCGGCTTCCAGATCATGGGCGACTGGGCCAAGGGCGAGTTCCTGAACGCCAAGAAGGTGCCGGGCAAGGACTTCGTCTGCTTCCGCTTCCCGGGCACGCAGGGCATGGTCAGCTTCAACTCCGACCAGTTCGCGATGTTCAAGGTCGGCGGCGACAAGGCGGCCGCGCAGGTCAAGCTGGCCAGCGCGATCATGGACCCGGGCTTCCAGTCGGCCTTCAACGTGGTCAAGGGCTCGGTGCCGGCGCGCACCGACGTGCCCGACACCGCCTTCGACGACTGCGGCAAGAAGGGCATGAAGGACCTGGCCGAGGCGAACACGAAGAACACGCTGGTCGGCTCGATGGCGCACGGCCACGCGGTGCCCGCGTCGATCAAGAACGCGTTCTACGACGTGATCACGCGCCACTTCAACGGCCAGATCGACAGCAAGGCGGCGGTGAAGGAGATGGTCGCCGCGGCGTCGAACTGATCGGCTGAAGGAGGACCGCCGTGCGCGCACCGCCGATCGCCAAGCTCGTGCTCAGCCCGAGCGTGCTGCTGATCGGCGCGTGCGTGTACGGCTACATCGCCTTCACGATCTACCTGTCGTTCACCGCATCCACGCTGATGCCGGTGACCACCTGGGCCGGGCCGGACGCCTACCAGCGCCTGTTCGAACTCGGCAACTGGGAGGTGTCGGTCCGCAACCTCGGCATCTTCGCGACGCTGTACATCGTGCTGTGCGCGGTGCTCGGGCTGGCACTCGCGGTGCTGATCGACCAGAAGATCCGCGCCGAGGGCACGTTCCGCTCGATCTTCCTGTACCCGATGGCGCTGTCCTTCATCGTCACCGGCACGGCCTGGAAGTGGGTGATGGACCCCGGCATCGGCCTGGAGCGCTCGCTGCGCACGCTGGGCTGGGAGAGCTTCAGCTTCGGCTGGGTGAAGGACTCTGACCTCGCGATCTACTGCATCGTCATCGCCGCGGTCTGGCAGACCTCGGGCTTCGTGATGGCGCTGTTCCTGGCCGGCCTGCGCGGCGTGGACCACGAGGTGATCAACGCGGCGCGGCTGGACGGCGCGCGCACCTGGCGCATCTACCAGCGCGTGATCTTCCCGCAGCTCGGCGCGAGCTTCATCTCGGCGCTGGTGATCCTGGCCCACATGGCGATCAAGAGCTACGACCTGGTGATCGCGCTGACCGGCGGCGGCCCCGGCCGCTCGACCTGGCTTCCCTCGGTGTTCATGTACCAGTACACCTTCACGCGCAACGAGATGGCGGTGGGCGCGGCCAGCGCGGTGCTGATGCTGATCGCCATCGCGATCGTCGTGATGCCGCACATCATCCGCGAGACGCGCAAGCTGGCGGGCGGCCATGGCTAGGAAGAAGACCCTCGCCCAGCACGCGCCCCGCTGGCTGCTGTACGCGGTGCTGGTGTTCCTGGCGCTGCTGTTCCTGCTGCCGATCTACGTGATGCTGGCCAACTCCATCAAGCCGCTGGACGAGATCCGCGCCGGCGACCTGATGGCCCTGCCGGTCGCCCCCACCGTCGAGCCCTGGCGCCAGGCCTGGAGCCTGGCGCAGATCGGCGTGCAGCCCACCGGCCTCGCGCCCTACTTCCTGAACTCGCTGCTGATGGTGGTGCCGGCGGTGCTGATCTCGGCGGTGATCGGCGCGTTCAACGGCTACATCCTCACGCAGTTCCGCATGCGCGGCGCGCAGACGATCTTCGCACTGCTGCTGTTCTCGATGTTCATCCCGTTCCAGATCGTGCTGATCCCGATGGCGCGCACGCTCGGGCTGATGGGCCTGGCCGGCACGGTGGCGGGGCTGGTGTTCGTGCACACCATCTACGGCATCGGCTTCACGACGCTGTTCTTCCGCAACTACTACTCGGCCTTCCCGGGCGAGCTGGTGCGCTCGGCGCGCATGGACGGCGCGGGCTTCTTCCGCCTGTTCTTCCGCCTGCTGCTGCCCAACAGCGCGCCGATCATGGTGGTGGCGGTGATCTGGCAGTTCACCAACATCTGGAACGACTTCCTGTTCGGCGCCTCGTTCTCCGACTACAAGTCCTTCCCCATCACGGTGGCGCTGAACAACCTCGTCAACAGCAGCACCGGCGTGAAGGAATACAACGTGCACTTCGCCGGCGCCTTCATCGCCGCGCTGCCGACGCTGATCGTCTACGTGCTGTCGGGCAAGTACTTCGTGCGTGGCCTGATGGCCGGTTCGGTGAAAGGTTGAGGAGCCCGCGACATGGCCGATCTGAAGCTCCAGGGCATCCACAAGGCGTTCGGCGGCGTGCGTGTGCTGCACGAGATCGACATCGCGCTGCCCGACGGCGAGTTCCTCGTGCTGGTCGGCCCCTCGGGCTGCGGCAAGAGCACGCTGATGAACCTGGTCGCGGGGCTCGAGGAGCCCAGCGGCGGGCGCATCGTGCTGGGCGGGCGCGACATCACCGACGTCGAGCCCGCGGACCGCAACATCTCGATGGTGTTCCAGTCCTACGCGCTGTACCCGAACATGACGGTGGCGCAGAACATCGCCTTCCCGCTCGAGATGCGCGGCGTGCCGGAAGCGGATCGCCAGAAGACCGTCAAGGAAGTCTCTTCGATGCTGCAGATCGAGCACCTGCTCGAGCGCAAGCCGCGCCAGCTCTCCGGCGGCCAGCGCCAGCGCGTCGCGATCGGTCGCGCGCTGGCGCGCCACCCGCAGCTGTTCCTGTTCGACGAGCCGCTGTCCAATCTCGACGCCAAGCTGCGCGTGGACATGCGCGCCGAGATCAAGCGCCTGCACATGCGCACCGGCGTCACGACGATCTACGTCACGCACGACCAGGTCGAGGCGATGACGCTGGGCACCCGCATCGCGGTGCTGAAGGACGGCCTGATCCAGCAGCTCGCCACGCCGCTGGAGCTGTACTCGCGGCCGGCGAACCGCTTCGTCGCCGAGTTCATCGGCTCGCCGTCGATCAACTGCTTCGAGGCGGTGCGCGAGGCCTCGGGCACGCTGCGCCTGGCCGACGGGCAGGTGATCGGCAGTGCCGCCGGCGCCACGGGCGACAAGCTGATCGTCGGCGTGCGCCCGGAAGACCTGTCGATGCGCCCGGCCAACGACGAGAATGCGCTGCTCAAGGGCACGGTGTCGCTGGTCGAGCCCACCGGCCCCGAGACCTACGCGCTGGTGGATCTGGGCGTCGGCGAGGCCACGGTACGCATGGGCGGCCTGCCCAGCGTCGAACCCGGCCAGGCGGTGCGTGTGCACGTGCCGCCCGGCGCGCTGCACCTGTTCGATCCGGCCAGCGGAAAGCGTCTCAACTGATGTCGGAGAAGTTCATGGTCAAGCCGATGCGCTGGGGCTTCGTCGGCGCCAGCCACATCGCCGAGCGGGTGATCCCGGCGCTGCGCAAGGTGCCCGGGCAGGAGCCGGTGGCGGTGTGCTCGCGCAGCGCCGTGCGTGCGCGCGAGTTCGCCACCGCGCTGGGCCTGCAGGCCTCGTACACCGACCTCGCCGCCTTCCTGAAGGAAGGGCGCTTCGACGCGGTCTACGTCAGCTCCACCAACGAGCAGCACTGCGCACAGACGCTCGCGGCGCTCGAGGCCGGCTGCCACGTGATGTGCGAGAAGCCGATCGCGATGAACCTGCCCGACGCGCGCCGCATGGTCGAGGCGGCGCAGCGCGCGGGGCGGGTGCTCGGCACCAACCACCACCTGCGCGCGCAGGCGGCGCACCGCCTGATGCGCGAGATCGTCGCCGCGGGCGGCATCGGCCGGCTGCACGGCGTGCAGGTGTCGCATGCGGTCTTCCTGCCGCCGCACCTGCAGGGCTGGCGGCTCGACGCGCCCGGCGCCGGCGGCGGCGTGGTGCTCGACATCCTGGTGCACGACGCCGACCTGCTGCGTTACCTCGCCGGTGCCGAGCCGCGGCGCATCAGCACGCATGTGCAGCACAACGGCCTGGCGCGCGGCGCGCTCGAGGACGGCGCGATGAGCGTGATCGAGTTCGAGGGCGGCGTGCTGGCGCAGACGCACGAGTCCTTCGTCGCCCAGCATGCGGCGACGCGGCTGCACCTGCTGGGCACCGAGGGCTCGCTGTACGCGGTCGGCTCGCTCTCGCAGGCCGGCACTGCGCGGCTCTGGCAACGCGACGCACAGGGCGAGCGCGAACTCGAGGTGCCGCCGGTGGACCTGTACGAAACCGGCTTCCGCGCCTTCGCCGCCGCCTGCGCGGGGCAGGGTGCGCCGCTGGCGACCGGCGCCGACGGCCTGCGCTCGATGGCCGTCGCGCTGGCCGGCCTGGCCTCGGCGGCGAGCGGCCGCGCCGAAGCCATCACCTTCTAGGAGAACGAACCATGGAAGCCTGGATGAACGACGTGCCCCGGGCGGTCACGGAGACCCAGCGCCTGCTGCGCCGCGAGGTGCACGACGTCGCGGGCCGCTTCCTGCGCCTGTCGCAGGCCCTGGCCGACGAGGTGAGCGCGATCCGTGCCGAGCAGGTGGGCGGCGGCGCGGTGCCCGAGCTGGCCTATGCCGATGTCGCCGCCGGCCGCGTCTCGCCGCAGCAGGTGGCGCGCATCAAGCGGCGCGGCTGCGTGGTGATCCGCGGCGTCTACGACCGGGCGCAGGTGGAGGCCTGGAACGACGAGGTGGTGCGCTACATCGACGCGGTGCGCTACCTCGAGCGCATGAAGGAGAAGGCGGGGCTGGACAAGTACTTCAGCACGCTCGCCTCGAGCCGGCCGCAGATCTACAGCCTGTACTGGTCCAAGCCGCAGATGTTCGCGCGCCAGCACGAACACATGGCCGTCACACGCGCCTGGCTCAATCGCCTCTGGACTTTCGAGAAGAACGGCGTGCGCTTCTTCGACCCGGACCGCCAGTTCAACTACGCCGACCGCATCCGCCGGCGCGAGCCGGGCGATGCCTCGCTCGGCCTCTCGCCGCACTCCGACGGCGGCTCGGTCGAGCGCTGGTGCGAGGCGACGTTCCGCGCCATGTACCGCCCGGTGTTCGAGGGCGACCCGCTGGCCTTCGACCCGTTCGACGCCGAGGGCCGCATCGCGACGAAGGAGATCCCCTCGCCGGCCGTCTGCTCCGCGTTCCGCACCTTCCAGGGCTGGACCGCGCTGACGCGCCAGGGCCCGGGCGACGGCACCTTGCGCCTGGTGCCGCTGGCCCGCACCACGCCGTGGATGCTGCTGCGCGCGCTGCAGGCCGACGTGCCCGAGGGCGACCTGTGCGGCGCCCAGCCCGGCCGCGCGCTCGGCGCCTCGCCGCAGTGGCACGCCGCGCTGCTGGAGGGCCTGGTCTCGATCCCGCAGATGGAGCCGGGCGACACGATCTGGTGGCACTCCGACGTGATCCACGCGGTGGAGGACAAACACGGCGGCAGCGGCTACAGCAACGTGATCTACATCGGCGCGGCACCCTGGTGCGAGAAGAACGAGGCCTTCGCGAAGAAGCAGGCCGCGGCCTTCCTCGAGGGGCGCAGCAGCCCGGACTTCGCGCCGGAGGACTACGAGGTCGGGTTCGACCAGCGCGCTCAGGCGGCCGACCTGTCGCCGCTGGGGCGTCGACAGATGGGTCTGGAGGCGTGGTGACGGCCGACTTCCGCAGCCCCGCCTTCCTGCTCGACCACGTCCGGCACACGCTCGCGTTCTACGACGCGCGCTGCGTCGATCCGTCGGGCGGCTTCTTCCAGTTCTACAAGGACGACGGCAGCGTCTACGACCGGCGCACGCGCCACCTCGTCAGCAGCACGCGCTTCGTGTTCAACCACGCGATGGCCTGGCGGCGCTTCGGCACGCCGGGTTACCAGGAGCGCGTTCGCCACGGCCTCGCCTTCCTGCGCGACGCGCATGCGCAGCCGCAGGGCGGCTACGCGTGGGAGATCGACTGGCATGCCGGGCGTGCGACGGTGCGCGACGGCACCAACCACTGCTACGGCCTCGCCTTCGTGCTGCTGGCCCACGCCCATGCGCTGCTGGCCGGCGTGGCGGAGGCGCGCGCGGGACTGGAGGCCGCCTGGGCGCTGATGGAGCAGCGCTTCTGGGAGCCGGCCCAAGGGCTGTATGCCGACGAGGCCACGCCCGACTGGCAGCTCAAGCCCTACCGCGGCCAGAACGCCAACATGCACGCCTGCGAGGCGAACCTCGCGGCCTGGGACGCCACGCAGGACCGGCGTTATCTGCAGCGGGCGCTGACGCTCGCCGATTCGGTCACCGGCCGGCTGGCGGCGCTGGCCGATGGGCTGGTCTGGGAGCATTACGGCGTGGGGGCAGACGGTGCCTGGTCGGTCGACTGGGACTACAACCGCGACGACCGGACCAACATCTTCCGACCCTGGGGCTACCAGACCGGCCACCTCACCGAATGGGCCAAGCTGCTGATGCAGCTCGAGCGCGCGCTGCCCGAAGGCGAACGGCCCGGCTGGCTGCTGCCGCGCGCGCGCCATTTCTTCGACACCGCGATGGCGCGCGGCTGGGATGCGCAGCACGGCGGCCTGGTCTACGGCTTCGGGCCGGACGGCCGCGTCTGCGACGGCGACAAGTACTTCTGGGTGCAGGCCGAGAGCTTCGCCGCCGCGGCGCTGCTCGCGCTGCGCAGCGGCGATGCCTCGTACTGGGGCTGGTACGACCGGATCTGGTCGTACGCCTGGCAGCATTTCGTCGACCACCGGCACGGCGCCTGGTACCGCATCCTCGGGCCGGACAACCGCAAGCTGAGCGACGAGAAGAGCCCGGCCGGCAAGACCGACTACCACACGATGGGCGCGTGTTACGACGTGCTGAGGGGGCTGGGCGCATGACGCTGGAACACGATCTGAACAAGCTCGCCGAGCAGGAGCAGCGCCTGCAGTTCGAGCGCTTCGGCCCGGCCGACGCCTGGTCGCTCGGCTGCGCGCTGCGTTCGCTCGCCGAGTCGCGCGGCCAGGCGGTGACGATCGAGATCCGGCTCGCCCGCGAGCTGGTGTTCTTCCACGCGATGCCGGGCACCGCGCCGAGCAATGCCGACTGGGCGCGCCGCAAGCGCAACACCTGCGAGCTGCTCGGGCGCAGCTCCTACCGTGTCGGCCGCGAGCTGGAACAAGGTGGCGGCACGCTCGAATCGAAGATGGGACTGGCCACGCGCGACTACGCCAGCCACGGCGGCGCCTTCCCGATCACGGTGCGTGGCATGGGCGTGGTCGGCACGGTCACGGTCTCCGGCCTGCCGCAGCGCGACGACCATGCGCTGATCGTCGAGGTGCTGGCGCCGCTCGCCGGCGTGCCGCTGTCCGAGGTGGCCCTGTCGGACTAAATTTTCGAACGATGGCGTCAAGCCGGCCCCGCCCCGAGTCCGGCAGCTACGCCTAATCTTCGCTCCGTGCACGACAGAACCGCAGGCGACTGCGGACTTGGCAACCCGATCCACGGAGCATTGAAAATGTTGAACACCCTGAACACCCTGAAGACCCCCTTGTTGCTGGCCGGCCGCGTGCTGCTGGCGCTGATGTTCATCCTGGCCGGCTGGGGCAAGCTCACCGGCATCGAAGGCACCGCCGGCTACATCGCCAGCGCCGGCCTGCCGTTCCCGACCGTGCTGGCGGTAGCCACCGGGCTGCTCGAGCTGGTCGGCGGCGTCTTCATCGTCGTGGGCTTCCAGGCGCGCTGGGCCGCGCTGGCGCTGGGCCTGTTCACGCTGGCCGCGAGCGTGCTGTTCCACAAGTTCTGGGCCGTGCCCGCGGACCAGGCCTTCGTGCAGCAGCTGATGTTCACGAAGAACCTGTCGGTGGCCGGCGGCCTGTTCATGGTCGCGGCGCTGGGCGCCGGGGCGCTGAGCCTGGACGCCCGCCGCGAGCCGGCGCTGGCGACCGCCTGAACCCGCGGCACGCCTCGGAGGGCCCGCACTGCGGGCCCTTTGCGTTTGTGCCACAGTGCCGGCCATGCGCATCCTCTTCGTCGCCGACACGCTCGAGTACTTCAAGACCCACAAGGACACGAGCTTCGCGATGATGCGGGCCGCCGCGGCGCGCGGCCACCAGCTCTTCGCCTGCGAGCCGAAGGACCTGGTGTGGCGCCGCGACGGCCGTGTCGTCGCCGCGCTGCGCCAGATCGCGCTCACCGGCGACCACCCGCAGTGGTTCGCCGAACTGGCCACGCCGACGCTCGCGCTGGCCGAGCTCGACGCGGTGGTGATGCGCAAGGACCCGCCCTTCGACAGCGAGTACTTCTACGCCACCCACCTGTTGCAGCAAGCCGAGCGCGAGGGCGCGCGGGTGTTCAACCGGCCCGCGGCGCTGCGCGACCACCCGGAGAAGCTCGCGATCCTCGAGTTCCCGCAGTACATCTCGCCGACCATCGTCACGCGCGACGAGGCTGCGATCCGCGCCTTCCACGCCGAGCAGCGCGACATCATCCTCAAGCCGCTCGACGGCATGGGCGGCATGGGCATCTTCCGCGTCGGCCCGGACGCGCTGAACCTCGGCAGCATCGTCGAGACGCTCAACAAGGGCGGCACCACCACGGTGATGGCGCAGCGCTACCTGACCGAGATCGTGAAGGGCGACAAGCGCATCCTGCTGATCGGCGGCGAGCCGGTGCCGCACGCGCTGGCGCGCATCCCGCAGGGCAGCGAGATCCGCGGCAACATGGCGGTGGGCGGCAAGGGCGTGGCGCAGCCGCTGTCGGCGCGCGACCGCGAGATCGCCGAAGCGCTCGGCCCCGTGCTCGCAGCGCGCGGCCTGCTGCTGGTGGGGCTGGACGTGATCGGCGACTGCCTCACCGAGATCAACGTGACCTCGCCGACCGGCTTCCAGGAGATCACGAACCAGACCGGGTTCGACGTGGCCGACATGTTCGTCACGGCGCTCGAGAAGGCGCTGGCGTCGTGAACGAGTGGCATCGGCTGACGGCCGTCGAGGCTGCGCGTCGGCTCGCGCGCCGCGAGCTGAGCGCCGAGGCGCTGCTGCGTTCCTGTCTGGAGCGCATCGCCGCTCGCGAGCCCGAGGTGCGGGCCTTCGCCCACCTCGATGCCGACGCCGCGCTCGCGCAGGCGCGTGCGCTCGACGCCGGCCCGCTGCGCGGCCTGCTGCACGGCCTGCCGCTGGGCGTGAAGGACATCCTCGACACCGCCGACCAGCCGACGGCCTGCGGTACGCCGATCTACGCCGGCCACCGCCCGCCCGCCGACGCGGCGCCGGTGGCGCTGGCGCGTGGCGCCGGCGCGGTGATCGCCGGCAAGACCGTCACGACCGAGCTCGCCAACATGACGGCCGGCGTCACCCGCCACCCGCTGAACCCGGCGCATTCGCCCGGCGGCTCGTCGAGCGGGTCGGCCGCCGCGGTGGCCGACTTCATGCTGCCGCTCGCGCTCGGCACGCAGACCGCCGGCTCGATCGTCCGGCCGGCGGCCTACTGCGGCGTGGTCGGCTTCAAGCCGAGCTTCGGCCGCGCGCCGCGCGCCGGCGTGAAGCCGAACGCGGAGTCGATGGACGTGGTGGGTGGCTTCGGCCGCACGGTGGAGGATGCGGCGCTGCTCGCGGCGGTGCTGCTCGGCGACCGGCGCGCGCTCGACGAGCCGGTGCCGGAGACCTTCCGCCTCGGCCTCGCCCCCGGCCCCGACCGGGACCACGCGGCAGACGACGTGATCGCATGCTGGCAGCAGGCCGTGCGCGTGCTCGCGCCCAGGCTCGCGCGCTGCGAGGACGCCGCGCTGCCGGCGGATGTCGCCGACATCGCGGCGCTGCAGGGCGCGCTGCAGGCCCACGAGACCGCGCTCTCGCTGGCCCATGAACACCGCGTGCATCGCGAGCGCCTGAGCCCGGCGCTGCTCGAGCTGCTGGACCGCGGCGCCGCGCTCGACGCCGTTCAGGTCGAGGCGCTGCGTGCGCGCGCCGCGCGCTGGCGCAGCGACGTCGACACGCTGTTCGAGCGCTTCGACGTGCTGCTCGCCCCGAGCACGCGCGACACGGCGCCCGCGGGCCTGGCCTTCACCGGCGACCCGCTGTACTGCCGGCCCTGGAGCCTGCTCGGCCTGCCCTGCGTGCACCTGCCCTTCGCCCGGGGCGCGAACGGCCTGCCGGTCGGCTTGCAGCTGGTCGGCCGGAAGGGGGAGGACCATCGTGTGCTCGCCGCGGCGAAGCGCGCGATGGCGTGGCTCGGCTAGACCGCCGGCCGGCTCACGGTTCGCCCTGGCCCGAGAGCAGCCGCAGCGTGTAGCGCAGCGGCCGGTCGTCGCGCCCGTCGCGCTCGTCGCGCCAGTCGCGCCCGTCCCGCCCGCCGCGGGCGAGGCGCAGCTCGCGCACCACGCTGCGGCCGGGGGCGAGTTCGCCCTCGGGCAGGAACACGCGCAGGTAGGGCTCGCCGGCCCTCGTCGTGCCGCTCGCGTTGAGCAGGCGCGCGTCGCGCGGCAGGCCCTGCAGCACCACCAGCAGGTGGGTGTCGATCACCGCCGTGCTGTTGTTGGTGATGCGCAGCACGTCGTGCTGGCCGCGGCCGCCGTGGCGCGCGTCGCTGCGCAGCGCCACATGGGCCTGCGGCGTGACGTCCAGGAACTCCAGCCCCTGGTCGCGGCGCGACAGCGGGTCGTCGTTGTCCTGGGCCCGGCCGCTGGGCGGGAAGCCGTCGCGTGCGCCGAGCGCGGCCAGGTCGGGGCGGTACTTCGAGTAGGTCAGGTCGCGCTCGTTGAGCTGGAAGCTGCGTGTGCTCGAGGCCGGGTCGTGCGTCGCGAAGGCCGGGTCGTAGAGCGCGTTCTCGAGGAAGTCGGTCAGTTCCTCGACCTCGCGCTCCGAGAGCCCCAGGCCGCGCGGCGCGCCCGCACCGCGCGGGAAGGCGAAGCGCGGCGAGAGCGTGGGCGCGCTGCCGGCCACGGCGTCCTGCGGCACGCCGGCGTTGAAGTACTGCACCACGTCCTTGACGCGCGTGAACGCGCCGTTGTGGAAGAACAGCCGGGCATCCTTCAGCTGGCGCAGCGTCAGCGTGCGGAACTTGAACGCGTCGCTGTCGCGCCCGGTGATCTCGCGCCGCCCGTCGTCGCGGAAGGCCGGGTCGTTGCGCGCCGCGCGGTTCAGCGCCTGCAGCGGGTGGTCGGCCAGGCCGAGGTTGTGGAAGTTCTCCTCCACGAAGGCGCCCACGCCGGCCACGTCCGGGTCGTTGACCTGCTTGTTCAGCATCGGCCCGCTGTGGCAGGTGAAGCAGCCGGCGCCGCCCTGCTCGGCGCGTGTGAAGAACAGCCGTGCGCCGCGTCGCTGCTTCTCCGTCAGCGCGCCGTTCGCACCGGCGAGGAAGCGGTCCCAGGGCGTGTTGCGCGTCACCACCGTGCGCATGAAGCTCGCCGTGGCGCGGAAGGCGGTCACGTCGTTGATCAGCGCGTCGCAGGCGCCGGGCGCCGGCGCGGTCTCGGGCCGGCAGCCCGGGGCCTGCGCGGCCTCCTCGGGGAAGGCCTCGCGGAACAGCGCCCGGTAGACGGCGATCTTCTCCAGCGCGCCCGACTGCGCCTCGAGCATGCGGTGCGCGTCGAGCAGCAGCAGCGCGACGTTCTCCTGCGCCGGGTGGCCGAACGGGTTCAGGCCGCCGGGCGAGGCATCCGGCTCGCCGGCAAAGCCTCCCATCAGCAGCCGGTTGTTGAACGCGAAGCCGATCACGCCGGGGGCGTTGCGGCCCACGCTGTCCAGCCCGTCGAGCCGGCCGGTGGCCAGCAGCTGGAAGGGCGGCGGCAGCTTGCGGCCCAGCGCCGGGCTGCCGGCGATCACGCCGCCGGGGGTCTGGTAGATGTCGGTCAGCGTCGGCAGCGCGTCGACCCGCGCGTCGCCCGGGAACAGCGGGGCCTGGCGCAGTGCCGGCAGGATGTCGGTGCGCGGGCGGCGGCGCGGGATGAAGCGGCCGTCCTCGTCGGTGTAGCCGCGGCCCTCGCCGCCGACGGCGAAGTTCAGCAGCGTGCCGGCCTTGGAGGCCGCCTCGCCGAAGTGGCAGCTGCCGCAGGAGGCGGTCTGCGCCGTCGCGGGCGAGCCGCCGAACTCGGGCCGGATGCGCGCGGTGCGCACCGGGTCGTGGAACATCAGCTTGCCGAGGTAGCGCTTGGCCTCGGTGGTCTGGAAGTACGGGTCGGGGCGGCCGTCGGCCAGCCGCGGCTGCGGCAGGTCGGCCTCGGCCGGCACCTTCAGCGTCTGCAGCCCGCCCACCTGGCGGGCGATGTGCTCGCGCAGCTGCACCGGGCTCGCGCCCTCGTGGGCCTGCGCGTACGTGGCAGCCAGGCCGCTGCCGGCCAGCGCCAGCGCCAGCAGCGTGGCGGCCAGCGGCCGCGTCCTTCGACCCAGCGGGTCGGGTGTCGTGTTCCTCATCGGGAGACCTCCATCTGTCGGGTTGAACGCCCGCCGCGGACGGCGCTGCCGGCCGGGTGGGCGAATCAAGCCTCGGCGTCGGCGGTCACGCCGGTCTCACGCAGCGATGCTCATGCGGCCACGTTGTGGTCCCGGAATGGTCCGCGCCGCGGGGCGCTCGCTTTCCCGCTCCCTCGTTCTGGGGACCGGTGGCGCCGGCGGCCAGCCGGGCGCCCCTAGGATCGGCGCGACTGCGCCCGCGCACCCATCCACCCATCCACCCACCGCGAGAGGACCCGCATGGCCACCTTCACCTACAAGCCCGCCGCCACCAGCGATTTCTGGGGCCTGCTGTACGGCATCGAGCAGAGCATCGCGCTCAGCTCGGTGACGCCCACCAAGGCCGTGCTGGATGCCGGCGACTTCGTCATCGAGTACACCGGCACGGGGCTCGCGGCCGGCGCGGCGCCGGCGGGCACCATCACCGGCGCGAAGTTCTACCTCGTCGACCTCTCGGTGGCGGGCGGCCGGGTCGAGGTGTTCAGCGGCACCGGCATCAACGTGTCGTTCGCGACCTTCCTGGACGCCTTCGCCGAGGATCCGGTGGGCTCCATCGACCTGATCTTCGCTGCCGCGGACAACCAGACCGGCTCCGCCGCTTCCGACCAGATGTTCGGCGGCGGCGGTGCCGACACGATGAACGGCGGCGACGGCGACGACATCCTGTTCGGCGGCTTCGGCGATTTCGAGACCGGCGATGGCAACGACAGCCTGGTCGGCGGCAACGGCAACGACGTGCTGTGGGGTGAGGACGGTGCCGACACGCTGGTCGGCGGGGCCGGCAACGACCAGCTCTACGGCGATCTCTCCTTCCCGGCGATCGCAGGCCAGCCGGGCTCGGCCGGCGCCGACTCGATGCTCGGCGGGGCCGGCAACGACACCTACTGGGTCGACCGCGCCGCCGACCGCGTGGTCGAGGTGGCAGGCGAGGGCAGCAACGACCGGGTGATCATGTTCGGCGGCAGCGGCTTCACGAGCTACACGCTGGCCGCCAACGTCGAGAACCTGTCGGTCTACACGCCGTTCCCGTCGATCACGAACCCGACGCCGCCGGTGATCACGGGCAACGGCAACGCGCTGAACAACAAGATCTCGGTGCTCAACGTGGCCTTCGGCGGCCAGACGCAGGGCGCGGTGCGGCTCGACGGCAATGCCGGCAACGACCGCATCGCCGCCGGCGCGGGCAACGACACCCTGATCGGCGGCTCCGGCAACGACAGCCTGATCGGCGGTGTGGGCGCCGACGACTTCGTGTTCAACAGCCGGGTCGGCACCGACCTGGTCTACGACTTCCGCAGCGGCAGCGACGACATCGCCGTCTCGCAGGCCCTGCTGCGTGTGGGCGATGGCGACACGGTGGTCGAGGGCGGTGTGGTGCGTGCCGCCTCGGGCGGCTTCTCGGCCACGGCCGAGCTGGTGATCGTGCAGTCCAACATCGCCGGCGCCATCACCACCGCCAGCGCGGCGGCCAAGATCGGCGACGCGACCGCGGCCTATGCGGTCGGCCGCACCGCGATCTTCGCGGTCGACAACGGCAGCGCGACCGGCGTGTTCCTGTTCACCGCGGCCGACGCCAATGCCGACGTCTCGGCGGCCGAGCTGACGCTGCTGGGCACGCTGACCTCCACGCCGTCGACCGCGCTGGGCGACTACCTGTTCGTCAGTTGATGCGTCAGTTGATGAAGTGAAGCGCGCGGAAGCGCTGGCGGATGGCCTGCACACGCGGTGCCACCGCCAGCGGGTCGCCTTCCAGCGCGTCGGCGATCAGCGCGCCGAGTTCGTCCATGTGCGCGGGCCCCATGCCCAGCCGCACGATCTCCGGCACGCCCAGGCGCAGGCCGTTGACGTCGCCCGCCACCGGCGCGATCGGCAGGCCGATGCCGCAGGCCAGCAGGCCGGCGCGGCCGAGGCGCCTTGCCGCGGCCTGGCCGCCGCCCCAGCGCGCCGCCTCGACGGCGAACTGGTGCGAGGTGGTCGCGCCGCGTGCCATCGCATGCACCGGCAGGCCGCGCGCATGTAATGCGACGGCGAGCGCACGCGCGGTCTCCTGCATGGCGTGTGCGTAGGCGCCGCCGTGGCGGCGCCAGTCGATCAGCCCGACCGCCAGCGCCGCCACGCGGCCGGCGTCGAAGTTGGCCGTCAGGCCGGGGTAGGCGATCGCGTCCAGGCGCTGCGCGAGCGCCGTGTCGTCGGTGACGATCAGCCCGCCGGGCGGTCCGCCCAGGCTCTTGTAGGTACTCATCGTCAGCGCGTGCGCACCGAGCTTGAGCGGGTTCTGCCAGGCGCGGCCGGCGATCATGCCCGACAGGTGCGCCGCGTCGAACAGCAGCTTCGCGCCCACCTCGTCGGCCACCGCACGCAGCGCCGCCACCGGGTGCTCGAACAGGTTCAGGCTGCCGCCGGCGGTGATGAGCTTCGGCCGATGCTGCAGCGCCAGCGCCCGCAGCGCCGGCACGTCGACCGTGTAGCCGTCGGCCAGCACCGGCGCGGGAATCGTCCTGAGCCCGTACAGGCCGGCCGCGCCGGCGGCATGGTGCGTGACATGGCCGCCGATCTCCGGCGGCGGCGCGATGATGGTGTCGCCGCTCGTGCAGGTGGCCATGAACACGTACAGGTTGGCCAGCGCCCCGGAGGCCACGCGCACCTCGGCGTAGGCGGCGTCGAACACCTCGGCCGCCAGTTCGGCGGCGATCACCTCGATGCGCTCGATCGCCTCCAGCCCCGTCTCATACTTGTCGCCCGGGTAGCCGAGCGAGGCGCGTGTGCCCAGGCCCGCCGCCATCAAGGCCTCGGCGCGCGGGTTCATCACGTTGCTGGCCGGGTTGAGGTTGATGCCGTGCTGGTCGTGGATGCGGCGGTTCTCGGCCGCCAGCGAGAAGAGGCGCTCGGCCAGCGTGTCGGCATCGCTCGCGGCGGTCTCGGCGGCGACGGATTGCACGAGGTCCTCGCAGGCACGCGGGACCCAGGGGCGGCGTTGCAGCATCGGCGGCTCGGTTCGTGGGCGAGGGTTCATTGTGCCGGGGGACAATCGGCCGCATGGCCGTCCTCTCGCTTTCCGATGCGCAGCTCGCCTACGGGCACGTCGCGCTGCTCGACCACACCGGCTTCTCGCTCGAGGCCGGCGAGCGCCTGGGCCTGATCGGCCGCAACGGCGCGGGCAAGTCCTCGCTGCTGAAGATCGTCGCCGGGCTGGAGAAGCCCGACGATGGGCTGCTGCAGATGACCCAGGGCCTGCGCATCCGCTACGTGCCGCAGGAGCCGCAGTTCGACGCCTCGGCCACGGTGTTCGACGTGGTCAGCGAGGGCGTGGCCGAGGCGCGCGCCGTGCGCGCCGCCTACGAGGCGCACGAGGCCGGCACCGACCTGGACGCGCTGCAGACGCGCATCGAGGCGCTGGACGCGTGGAACTGGGAGCAGCGCGTCGAGACCACGCTGCACCGGCTCAGCCTGGACGGCGCGCGCACCGTCGGCGAGCTCAGCGGCGGCACCCGCAAGCGTGTCGCGCTGGCGCAGGCGCTGGTGGCGGTGCCCGACGTGCTGCTGCTCGACGAGCCGACCAACCACCTCGACCTGGACGCGATCGCCTGGCTCGAGGCGCTGCTGCGCGACTTCCGCGGCAGCGTGATGCTGATCAGCCACGACCGCGCCTTCCTCGACAACGTGGTCACCCGCATCATCGAGCTCGACCGCGGGCAGATCCGCAGCTACCCCGGCAACTTCGCCGCCTACGAGCGCACGAAGGAGGATCAGCTCGCCGCCGAGGCACTGGCCAGCGCGCGTGCCGACAAGCTGCTCGCGCAGGAGGAGGTGTGGGTGCGGCAGGGCGTGGAGGCGCGCCGCACGCGCAGCGTGGCGCGCGTGGCGCGGCTGCAGGCGCTGCGCGCGCAGCGCGCCGCGCGGCGCGAGTCGCTCGGCCAGGTGCGGCTCGAACTCGATGCCGGCGTGCCGAGCGGGAAGATCGTCGCCGAGTTGACGGACGTGACGCTGCGCTTCGGCGACAAGCTCATCGTCGAGCGCTTCAGCGCCACCCTCCTGCGCGGCGACAAGGTCGGCCTGATCGGCCCGAACGGCGCGGGCAAGACCACGTTGCTGAAGCTGATCCTCGGCGAGCTCGCGCCGACCTCGGGCACGGTGCGCCAGGGCGCGCGCCTTGCCGTCGCCTACTTCGACCAGATGCGCTCGGGGCTGGACCTCGAGGCCACGCTCGCCGACACCATCAGCCCGGGCAGCGAGTGGGTCGAGATCGGCGGCAAGCGCAAGCACGTGATGAGCTACCTGGGCGACTTCCTGTTCGCGCCCGAGCGTGCCAACGCGCCGGTGCGCACGCTCTCCGGCGGCGAGCGCAACCGGCTGCTGCTGGCGCGCCTGTTCGCGCTGCCGGCCAACGTGCTGGTGCTCGACGAGCCGACCAACGACCTCGACATCGACACGCTCGAACTGCTCGAGGAACTGCTGCAGGACTACGCCGGCACGGTGTTCCTGGTCAGCCACGACCGGCGCTTCCTCGACGACGTGGTCACCAGCACGATCGCCTGGGCCGGCGACGAGTCACCCGGCCTGTGGCGCGAGTACGAAGGGGGCTACGAGGACTGGCGCGTGCAGCACGAGCGCATGCTCGCGCTGCGCGCCGCCGCGGCCCCGCCGCCGGCGGCGCCCGAGAAGCCCCGGGCCGCCCCCGCCGCGCCGCCCCCGCCGGCGAACAAGCCGCGCAAGCTCAGCTACAAGGAACAGCGCGAACTCGACGAACTGCCCGGGCGCATCGAGGCGCTGGAGGCGGAGCAGAAGCGACTGCTCGAGATGCTGGCCGACCCGCAGGCCTACGTGAAGGATCCCAAGGCCGCGATCGCCGCGCAGCAGCGCCACGCGCAGATCGACGACGAACTGCTCGCGGCCCTGGAGCGCTGGGAGGAACTCGGCGCCCGCTGAACGTGCTCAGTGAGGCGGCGCCGGCAGCTTCTTCTCGGCGTCCTGGCGCCAGGCCTGCAAGGCCTTGCCGAGGGTCTCCAGCCAGGCCCCCTCGGTGACGATCTGGCGCCCGTCCTCGACATGCGCGCTGATGGAGGTGGGGCCGCTCGCGCCCGTGACGTCCACGTCGGTGGCGATGTCGGCCGCCACCGTGATGGCCCAGAAGCCGGGCTGGATCCAGGACCAGAACTTCCGGATGCGCACGTCCACGACCAGCGCGTTCGGGTCCGCCGTCTTCTCGTCGGCCACCCGGTAGCCCGCTGCGGTGAGCGCCGCGGCCAGGTTCTCGCGCACCACGCCGGCGACGGTCTGGCCTTCCTGCAGCAGCACGTCGCCGAGTGCCTTGCCGAAGCTGTTGCGCTTGCGGCCGATGGCGCGCGCCTTGATGTCGGCGGTGGCCTGCGCCGCACCTTCGAAGCCGAGCGAAGGGGTGCTCGGTTCGTCCGGCGCCTGCTCGAACACGCGCTCGTCCTTCACCGAGCGGATCAGCACCGCGGGGGCCTTGGCGTCCGGCGCGCGCGCGGCAGCCGGGGGCGGCGAGGCCAGCCGGACTTCGCTGCGGCTGGTCGCGCAGCCTTCGAGCAGCACCAGGGGAACCAGCAGGGCGAGGGCAAGAATTCGTTGCTTCATGCGGACGAGTCTCCACGCGTGGCGTCGCCGCCGGGTTGAGCGCGCGCAACCGGCGTGCGCCGGCTGCCCGGGCGGTTGCGCGCCGCCGGGCCGGGCTTCGTTTCGCCCAGTCCGGCCGACTGCTCGAGCCACAGCAGCGTGTCGACATGGCGCAGGAAGGCGTCGAGGTAGGCCGGCGAGAGCGCGTGCAGTTCCCTCAGCGCCCGGTGCACCACCTGCGAGGAGTTGAGCGGCCCGGCCTGCGCCGGCACCTGGTCGAGCGCCTCGCGCAGGCGCCGCTCGGCACGCAGGCGCGTCCAGGTCGGGCCGAAGGCGCTCACGGCCTTCAGCGGCAAGGGCGCCGGCGCGGCCGCGGTGCCCGCGGCGCGGGCCGGTGCGCGCCCGAGCCGGTCGACCAGCGCGCGCAGTGCGTCCAGGCCGGCGTGCGGCAGCTCGGGCCGCGTGCTCATCGCGGGGCTGCCTCGGCCGGCCGGCGGCGCGGCGTCGGGGCCATCTCGACACGCCGGTTCAGCGCCCGGCCGGCGGCGTCGGCGTTCGAGGCCACCGGCTGCTCGGCGCCGAAGGCGGCCGCGAACACCGCCGAGGACGGCACGCCGTCCTCGATCAGCGCACGCGTCACGGTCAGTGCCCGTTGCGCCGAAAGCTCCCAGTTGTCGGCGAAGCGGGCGCGGGTGCCTTCGCGCACCTGGCGGTCGTCGGTGAAGCCGCTGACCATCAGCACCTCGTCGCGCGTGGCCAGGTAGGCCGCCAGCGGGCCGGCCAGGCTCTTCAGGAGCTGGCGGCCGTCGGCCTGCAGCTCGGCGGAGTTGAACGCGAACAGCACGCTGCCGCTGATGCCGATGCGGCCGTCGGCCAGGGTCACGCGGCCGGCCGCCAGCGGGCCGGCCAGCGCGCGTTCGAGCGCCTCGCGGCGTTGTGCCTCGGCCTGGCGCTGCTGCACCTCCTGCTCGAGCCGCGCCGCGAGGTCGAGCTGCAGCCCGAGCGCAAAGACCAGGATCAGCACGAAGGCCCCCAGCAGCCCGGCCATCAGGTCGCCGAACACGGCCCAGATCGGGGTGCCGGCGTCCGCGCCGTCGAAATCGTCGTCGAGCGTCATCGTGGGACCCTCCGCACGCCGTGCTCCGGGATTCGCGCTTGGGAGCGGCCCGGCGCGCTCATGCTGCGTCCGCCTCGGCGCGTGCGGCCACACGCGCCACCTGCTGCAGGTCCTCGACGATCTGCTTCTGCGAGCCGAGCGTCAGGTCGACGATCTCGCGCGCCTGCGCCACGTAGTAGGCGAGCTGCTCGTCGCTGCGCGCGAGCGACTGGCCGAGCGCGGCCTCGATCTGCCGCAGCTGCGCCGCGAGCTGCTCGCCGGTGCGGTCGAACTGCTGCACCGCGGCGCCGAAGCCCTCGGCCAGACCGGCCAGCCCGGCGGCCCCGGCGTCGGCTTGCGCGGCGGTGGCCTGCAGCACCTGCGCCTGGGCGTCGACCGTGGCCGCGAAGCGGGTCGCGGCACCGTCCAGCATCGCCGTGGCCGCCTGCACCAGCGCGTCGATGGCCGCGCGCTGCTGCGTGCCGGCCTGGCCCACCGCGTCGAGCAGCTGGCCCAGCGTGGCCAGCAGGCGATGGCGTTCCTCGAGGGCGGCGTTGTCGCGCACCAGGGCATCGCTCAGCGCGCTGCGCAGCTCGCCGATCACCGCGGCCGCGGCACGCGGCGCCTCGGCGGCGGCCTGCACCAGCCGGGCCACCTCGTCGAGCAGGGCACGGGCCTGCGCCTGCGCCTGCGTGGCGACCGACTGCGCGGTCTGCGCGAACGCCGCGCCGAGGTCGCGCTGCTGCGCCGCGAGGGCCTCGCGCAGCGCGGCGGCGTGGTCGCGCTCGCGTGCGGCGGCGCGGGCCTCGAGTGCCTCGTGTGCCTCGGCCACGCCGCGCAGCAGGACCTCGGCACGCTGGTCGAAGGCCTGCGCAAATCGCTCCAGCCCGGCGCCGAACTGGGCCGCGCTGCCGTCGAGCTGCCGCTGCACGGCCGCGGCCAGCGTGGCCTGCAGCGCGGCGTTCTCGCGCGCCAGCCCGGCCAGCGTGGCCTGAACCGCGGGTTCGATCGCCGCGCTGGCCAGGCGCGCGCTCTGCGCCAGGCTGGTCTGCAGCGAGCGGTCCACCGACTCGGCCAGGCCCGTGTAGGCGCGCTGCGCCTCCCCCTGGAACTGCGCCTGGCCGGCCAGCAGGCGCTCGTGCAGCTGCTCGCCCTGGCAGCCCAGCTGCGTGGCCAGCGACTGGAGCTGCGCCACCAGCGCCGGCAGCGTCTCGGCCTGGGCCTGCAGCAGCTGCAGCGCCTGCTCGCGCTGCCGGGCGCGCGAGAAGCCGCGCAACGGCCCGGCAAGCCGCGCGTCGAGCTGCTGGCCGGCGCGCCGGCGCTCGCGCCGGGCCAGCGCGGACATCAGGCCGAGCATGGCCGAGGCCGCCACCCCGGCCACCGAGGTGCCGAAGGCCAGCCCCAGGCCCTGCACCGGCGCGGCCAGCGAGGCGCGGATCGCCGCCACGTCGCTGGCCTGCTCCAGCGCCAGCCCGGTGCCGCGCAGCGTGGCCACCATGCCGAGGAAGGTGCCGAGCATGCCCAGCAGCACCAGCAGCCCGGCGAGGTAGGGCGTCAGCGCCGGGCCCGGCAGCGCGGCACGCTCGCCCTCGAGGCGCAGGCGCACCGTGTCGCGCAGGCCGGCGGGCAGCGCGGCGAGCCAGGCGTCGAGCGCGGCCGGGGGTTCGCGGGTGGCTGCCAGGGCCTGCGCCAGGCCGCTGGTGTCGCGCTGGAAGCGCTGCAGCTCGGCCGCGCCGGCCAGGTAGAACGCGCCGATCAGCAGCACGAGCGAGAAGGCCGGCAGGTTGCCGGGCAGGTAGCCGGCGGCGACCCAGGCGAGGGCGAGCAGGCCGGCCGCGAAGGCGGCGTGGTGGAACAGTCGGTTCATGGGGTGTCGAGGGTGCGCAGCGCGTCGAGCAGGCCCTGCACCGGCAGCAGGCGGTGCGCCAGCTCGGCGCGCAGAAGATGGTCGCGGTCGGCGCGGAAGCGGTCGGCCCAGTGCGGGTCCGCGCCGCGCCGCAGGCGCTCGAAATGCGCCTGCAGGCGCAGCGGCACCAGGCCGAGCAGGCTGCGCTCCTGCGCGGCCAGGGCGCCGTCCAGCACGGCGTCGATCGCGGCCAGGCGTGCGCCGCCGGCCGAACGCTGCGCCAGTGCCTCGCGCAGGCGCTGGCGCAGCGCGCCGACGGCCTCCTGCATGGCGTGCTGGCGCGCGGCGCAGTGGCGGCGGTGCGGGCCGAAGTCGGTCGGGCTCGACGCGGGTTCGTCCGGCCCGGCATCGATGGACGCCTGCAGGGCCGCGCGCACGCGCTGGAAGTCCGCTTCCTCGTGGCCCAGGGGGCGCGTCACGCGGGGTGTCGGCGAGGCCGCCCCGGCGTTCAGCGCTGCGGACAGCGAGATCGCGCCGGTCCAGCTGAGCCACTGGCCCAGACGCTCGGAGAACGCCGGCCGGGCCGATGCCGCCGGCGCCTCCGCGAGGCGGGCCAGGAAGCGGGTGAGCTCCGAACCGGCGACGCCCGGGTCGGGTAACCCGTGCTGCATGGAGGCCAGTCGAAAGTTCCGCTAAAGGGCGCCGAGTCTACTACCCGGGCGAGGGCACAAGTGACGCGCCGGCCGGCCGCGCGCGGCGGTGCGGGCCCTACATGTGTTGACAGTTTGAGCCACCCGCTTGCGCGGCTGCGCAGGGGTGCGGGGCTATGGTCAACCCTGACCCCGGACGGATGCGGGACCGGCGTCGGCGCGATGGTGCCGGCGCAGCCCGTGCACCGACGCTGCGCGGCCGGGCGCGCGCACCAACGATGCTCCAGACACGCACCAGCACCCGCACCTTCGACAGCGCACCGCCCTCGGCGAGCAGCTTCGTCGCGGCGCTGCTCGAGCCGCTGCTGACCATCGTCTGCTACCTGGGGCTCGCGGCGCTGCACGACGAGGGCATCGACCGCCCCGGCACGGTGCTGTGCCTGCTCGTGTTTGCACTCGGCTTCCCCGGTGTGAACCGCTTTCGCGACCGCCCGCTGAACGCACTGGTGGACGTGGTGGTGGCCTGGGGCACGCTGCTCATCATCCTCGGGCTTTGCGCATTCGCAACGGACAGTTTCAGGCTGTTCTCGACCACGGTGCTGGTCCAGTGGGCATTTGTGACGCCGGTGCTGCACTGGCTCGCGGCCTTCGCGGGCCGGGCCTGGCTGCGCCGGCAGGCCGCACGGCCGGACGCGCGCCGTGCGGCAGTGGTGATCGGCGCCGGCCCGCTGGGCGTGCGGCTGGCACGCGCGCTCGAGCAGGAGCGCGACCGCGGGCACACCTTTCTCGGCTTCTTCGATGACCGCCAGAGCACGCGCCTCGATCCGGCCGCGGCCGGGCGCCGCCTCGGCTCGCTGGCCCAGGTGCGCGGCTTCCTCGCCGAGCAGCGCGTGCACGAGGTCTATATCGCGCTGCCGCTGAGTTCGCAGCCGCGCATCGGCACGCTGCTGGCGAGCCTGCAGGACAGCACCGCCTCGGTCTACCTCGCGCCCGACGTGTTCGGCATCAGCATCATCCAGGGCCGCCTGCAGGACCTGGGCGGCGTGCCCGTGGTGGGCATGCTCGAGACGCCGTTCACCGGCGTCAACGAGCTGGCCAAGCGCCTCAGCGACATCGTGCTGTCCAGCCTGATCCTGCTGCTGATTGCGCCGCTGATGCTGCTCATCGCGATCGGCATCAAGCTGGACTCGCCCGGGCCGGTGATCTTCCGCCAGCGCCGCAACGGCCTGAACGGCGAGGAGATCGTGGTCTGGAAGTTCCGCTCCATGAGCACGCGCGACGACGGCGCGCAGATCGCGCAGGCGCGCCGCGGCGACCCGCGCGTCACGCGCTTCGGCGCCTTCCTGCGCCGCAGCTCGCTCGACGAGCTGCCGCAGTTCGTCAACGTGCTGCAGGGGCGCATGAGCATCGTCGGCCCGCGCCCGCACGCGGTGGCGCACAACGAGCAGTACCGGCGCCTGGTGCAGGCCTACATGCTGCGCCACAAGGTGCGCCCGGGCATCACCGGCTGGGCCCAGATCAACGGCCTGCGCGGCGAGACCGACACGCTCGACAAGATGCGTGCGCGCGTCGAGTACGACCTCGAGTACCTGCGCAACTGGTCGATCGGCTTCGACCTGCGCATCATCGCCCGCACGCTCAAGCTCGTGCTGTTCGACCGCCATGCGTACTGAGCGACCCCGCGTCCGCCTGCGCGCGGCCTGCCTGGCCTCGGCCCTGTTCGCGGCCGGCGCCGCGCGCGCCGAGGAGCCGGCGCCCTTGCCGCCGGAGGCTGCGGCCTCCGCCCCCGACCCCGCGCCGCAAGGCCCGGACGACCCCAACCCCTGGCGCATCGGCGTGCGGCAGGACGTGGCCGGCGAGACCAACCTGTTCCGCGCGCCCGACGGGCAGAAGGCGCGGCGCGACATCGTCTCGACCACCTCGCTGCTGCTCGGGCTGGACCAGCCGATCGGCCGGCAGCGCCTGGTGCTCGACCTGCAGGCCGGCGCGAACCGCTACAAGAACAACACCCAGCTCGACGGCAGCACCTACGCCGCGTCGGCCCGCCTGGACTGGGCCACGGTGAACCGCCTGTCGGGCCAGGCGAGCCTGTACCAGCGCAGCAGCCTGTTCCGCTACGACCTCGACCGCCAGCAGGACTTCACCGGCCGCACCGTGCAGCGCTCGCGCGGCGGTGCGCTGCAGGCGCAGCTCGGCGTGGTGACCGACTGGACGCTCGAGGCCGGCCTGGCGGCCAGCGACGAGCGCTACTCGCGCCTCGAGTTCCAGTACCGCGACCTGCGCCAGACCGCCGCGACGCTCGGCCTGCGCTGGCGGCCCAGCGACCTGGGCTCGGCGCGTGTCGCGCTGCGCCGCACCGACGGGCGCTTCCCGCACTACGCCGTCGACGATGCCGGCGCCGTGCTGGCGGACGACTTCACGCGTGACGACCTCGAGCTCTCGCTGCGCTGGACGCCGAGCGACCTGAGCGACCTGCGCGCGCGCCTGAGCCGCACGCGCGAGCGCCACGAACTGCAGGGCGCGCGCGACGGCGAGGGCTGGACCGGCGAGCTGGCCTACGAGCGCCGCCTCAGCGGCAAGACGGTGCTGACGCTGATCGCCGCGCGCGACAACACCGCCGGCGCGAGCAGCTTCGACGACACGCTGATCGTCACCGACAACGCCGACGCGCGCCGCACCACGCGTGCCGAGCTGCGCCTGCGCTGGGACGCGACGTCCAAGATCCGTGCCCAGCTCGGCCTCGCGCACCAGCGCCGCACGCTCGACGACAGCTTCGTGCTGACGCCGGTGCTCGACGGCGGTGTGCCGCTCGCGCAGGGCACCACCGCGCGCGACCGGCTCACCACGGTCAGCCTGGGCCTGCAGTACCAGCCCAGCCGCGGCCTGCTGTTCGGCTGCACGCTGGCGCGCGAGCAGCGCGGCACCGACGACACCGAGCTGACCTTCCCGTACCGCGCCAGCAGCGGCGTGTGCTTCGGGCAGCTGACATGGCAGTGACGGCCTGCGCTCGCCGTCGTGCCGGACGAATGGAGGGGTGGGGGAGTTTCCTGGCCAGAAGGCAGCATGCGGGGTCCCCCGCCCGACTGCCACATCCATCGAGAAAAGGAGTCATGCAATGAAGTTCGCCTTGAAGAGAACGCTGGCGGCGGCCGGCACAGCGGTCCTGATCGCCGGCCCGCCGGCGGCCCAGGCCGCCGACGCGACCTGCTTCGACGTCGCCGGGCTGAGCAACTGCTACGTCGGCGCGGTCAACGCGCCGGTGCAGCAGCGCCAGTTCGCCGACTGGTCGATCGGCAGCCTGACGCTGGACGCGGTGTCCGACGTGGTCGGCTTCTTCCTGACGCCCAAGCTCAAGCTGACGGAAGTCAGCCTGTGGAGCGGCGGCACGGAGGCCGCCGCGGACGGCAAGCTGTCGGACGGCATCAGCTTCGACGACGTCGCCGCCGGCGACTACGTGGTGAAGATCGACGGCCGGGTCAAGGGCGGCCCGCAACTGTTCGGCCAGGCCTTCGGGTACTACGCCGGCGGCTTTGCGGTCACGCCGGCGATTCCCGAGCCGCAGACCTACGCGCTGATGCTCGCGGGCCTGCTGGCCGTGGGTTACGTGGTGCGTCGACGCCGCCTGTCCTGACGGGGCGCGGGCGCGGCGCCGCTCAGGCGGTGCCGCGCCCCGCGTCCACCGGGCGCAGCGGCGGCTCGGGCAGCCAGGCGCGCAGCAAGGTCTCGTACTCGGCCAGGATGGCGGGCCAGGTGAAGGCCTGCTCGAAGCGCGCGCGCGCCGCATGCCGCAGGGCGGCCAGGCGCCCGGGGTCGGCCAGCAGCGCGGTGAGCTGCGTGTCGAAGCCGTCGGCATCGGTGAACCAGGCGCCCGCCGCGCCGGCCACCCAGCGGTTGAAGCGGTTGTCGTGCGCCAGCACCGCGTTGCCCGCGCCCAGCGCCTCGACCAGCGAGGGGTTGGTGCCGCCCACGCGGTGCCCGTGCACGTAGGCGAGCGCGTGGCGGCGCAGCGCCTGCAGCGTGGCACGCTCGTAGATCGCGCCGACGAAGCGCACCTCGGTGCCGGCGCGCTGCTGCACCCGCCGGTGATAGGGGTCGGCCGGGTCGTAGCGCCCCAGCACCACCAGCGGCAGGCCGCGCGGCCGGCGCGAGAAGCCCTCGACCACCTCGAGGATCGAGTTCTCCGGCTCGGGGCGCGCCACCAGCATCAGGTAGCCGCCGGGCTCGAGCCCGAGGGCGCGCACCGGTGCGGTCGGGGCGTCGAGCACGCGGTCGGCGCCATAGGCGATGGTGGTGATGCGCGTGGCCGCCGTGCGGGTGCCGAGGTGGCGCGCGATCTCGGGATGGTCGGCCACCAGGTGGTCGCCGAGCCGGCAGCCGGCGCGCTCGTTCAGCCACAGCCAGGCGCGCGCCGGCGCGCTCCACTTGGCGCGCGACCACTCGATGCCGTCCATGTTGATCAGGTTCGGCACGCCGCGCAGGCGCAGCCAGGCGCAGAACAGGGCGGTGTTGTAGCCGAGCGTGAGGCACAGCTCGCGGCTGCGCGCGGCATGGCGGATGGCGCGCGCGTCGAACACCATCGTGCCGAGCGCGCCGCGCTGCGCGACGGGGACGTGCACACGCTCGACGCCCTGCCAGTGGTCGTGCGCCAGCGGGCCGCGCCCGTCGCGCTGGCAG
Source organism: Piscinibacter defluvii (assembly GCF_004011805.1). GTDB lineage: Bacteria > Pseudomonadota > Gammaproteobacteria > Burkholderiales > Burkholderiaceae_C > Piscinibacter > Piscinibacter defluvii. The sequence continues at coordinate 12,414 of NZ_RCHJ01000004.1, read as the reverse complement.
TACACCACGACGCGCCAGCCGCGTGCGACCAGGTGCAGCGCGAGCCGCTCGGCGAAGGTCTCGAAGCCGCCGTGCGCGGCGGGCACGCCGCGGATGCCGAGGATCCTCAACGCGGGTCGCTGATCGTCCGAGTTCATGCCCGCACCCCCAGCGACGCGTACAGGTCGAGCATCGCGTCGGCATACCGCTGCCGGTGGAACTCGCGCTCCACGTGCGCGCGCGCCGCGCGGCCGATGCGCTCCAGCGCCGCCGTGCCCAGCCCCGCGACGCTGCGCAGCCGCTCGGCCAGCTGCGCCACCGAGCCGCTCTCGAAGGTCCAGCCGGTCTCGCCCTCGACGATCAGCTCGGGGATGCCGCCGATGCGCGCGCCGATCACCGGCTTGGCCAGCGCCATGCTCTCGAGCACGCTCATCGGCGCGTTCTCGTACCACTGCGAGGGCAGCACCACGGCGCGCGCGCCGCGCACCAGCGCGTGCAGTTCGGCGCCGTGCCGGAAGCCGAGGAACTCGGCGTCGCCGCCCAGGCCCGCGTGCAGCGCCTGCAGCTCGCCCTGCAGCGGGCCGGTGCCGGCGATCTTCAGCGCCACGCCGGCGTCGCGCGCGGCGCGCAGCAGCGTCGCCACGCCCTTCTCGGGCGCGAGCCGGCCGAAGTAGAGGAAGTAGTCGCCCGGCGCGGCCTGCGGCTCGAAGCGGGCCGCGTCGACCCAGTTCGGGATGTAGGCGAAGCGTTCGCGCGGCCAGCCCCACTCGACGAACTTCTCGATGAAGAAGCGGCTCGGCGACACCACCTTCGCGAGGTGGCGCCGCCAGGTGTCGAGCCGGCGGTGCAGCGCGCTCTCGGCCGCCACCACCGCGCTGGCCGCCAGCGAGCCGCGCACGCAGCGGTGCCGCAGCACGTTGAGCACCGAGCCCTCGCGGCAGCGCTCGCAGACGCCGCCGTCGTTGAGCATCTTGTAGGCCGGGCAGGCGATCTTCAGGTCGTGCGCGGTCAGCACCGCCGGCACGCCGGCCTCCTGCAGCGTGGGCAGGATGGCCGGCGAGTGGTGGTGGTAGATGCAGTGCAGGTGCGCGATGTCGGCCGGGTACTCGGCCAGCAGCGCGCGCAGCCGGCGCTGCGCCTCGAACGACCAGACCACCTTGCCGGCCATCGCCAGCTTGCGCCAGGGCGGGTAGCGGTGGTCGAACTCGAGTTCGTCGATGAAGAAGCGCGACCAGGGCGAGGGCTGGTTCTGCGGGTGGTGCATCGCGTAGAACGCGTTGTCCCAGCCGAGCTCCTCGAGCAGCGCGGCGTGGTCGAGGTAGACCACGTCGGAGCCGCCGCGGCGGTAGTGGTAGGAGTTGATCGAGAGCAGTCGGGGCATCGGGGTCAGCAGGCGGCGGCGCGGCAGGCGCCGGGGTCGTAGCCCTGCAGGCGCAGGCGCTGCAGGTCGGCGTCGCCGGCGGTGCTCAGGCCGATCCAGCGCCACTCGGGTGTCACCACGCGCAGCCGGCCGATCGCGATGTCGCGGTTGGTGCGGTACTGGTCCCAGTGCGCACCGCGGTCGAGCCAGTAGTCGGCACCCAGGCCGACCAGCGCGCCGGCACCTGCGGCGCTGTCCGGGTCCAGCCGCGCCTGCACCAGCACCAGCACGCCGCACAGCGGGCCCGCAGGCAGCTCGAAGCGGCCCGCCGCGGGCCAGAAGTGGAACGCGCTGCCGGCCGCGAAGGCGACCGTCGCGACCTCGCCCTGCAGCTCGAAGTGCTCTGCCGCGGCGGAGGCGTTGCCGGCGAAGTCGGCCCGGAACTGGCGTCCCTCGATCGGCCCGCGCTGCACCAGCTGCCACTGCCGCTGCGGCCCGGCGCACACCAGCACCTGCAGGGCGCGCAGCTGCAGCACGACGCGGCCGTCCGCGTCGCCGCTGGAGAAGGCCTGGCCCCAGCCGGTCGCCGCGCGGAAGGCGCCGGGCGTGTTGCCGGCGCCGACACGCGGCCCGCGCGCCCAGTCGAATCCGCGCGGCACGCCGCGCGGCGCGCGCTCGTGCGGCAGCGAGCCGTCGCGCTGGATCGCGGCCAGGTCGATCTCCTCGGGCAGGCTCGCGCCGCCGGCGTCGGCCCCGCTGCCGCAGCCGGCCAGCAGCGCGGCCAGCGTGACGATGAACTCAGCCCGGCGCATGGGTCGTGCTCCTGCTGCGGGCCGCCAGCGCGCCGGCGCTGAACCAGAACACCGACATCGCGAGGTAGTTGTTGACCAGGTTCTCGCTGGCGAAGTAGATCGCCACCACCGCCAGCGGCACGCCCTCCCAGCGCCGCCCGACGTGCCACAGCAGCACGCCCAGCAGTGCGACGAAGCCCAGCAGCGTGAGCGCGCCGCACTCGAACAGCAGGCGCAGGTAGTCGTTGTGCGGCACCAGGTGGATCTCGGACAGCCGCACCGAGGCGCCGATGCCGAAGCCGAACAGCCACTCGTAGGGCGAGCCCTGTGCATACAGCGTGATCAGCTCGAGCCAGTGCTTGAGGCGGAACAGGAACGACAGGTCGGTGCTGCGCAGCTGGCGCACCAGGTCGGCGTAGCTGACGGTGGCCAGGTCGACGCGGCCGTCGGCGAGCAGGCGCAGGCTGTCGCGCAGCGGGCCCAGGCGGGCGAACACGCCGACCTCGGGCAGCAGCCAGGCCACCAGCGCGAACAGCGCCAGCGCCGCCAGCAGCGCCACCAGCGTGCGCGGCCGCCCGACCGCGAGCACCAGCGCCAGCAGCACCGCGAGCAGCACGCCGAGCGTGCCGAAGGCCGCGCCGACAAGCAGGTAGACCGTCACGCGCTGCAGCGGCCGGCCCGACAGCACCGCGTGCAGCGCGATCAGCGTCACCGCGTACAGCGCCGCGTTGTTGCGGTTGGCGAACAGTCCCACCTCGCGCCCGCCGCCCAGCGCCGTGTGGCCGGCGGCGAGCTGCGCCGCCCAGGCCAGAAGCGGCAGCAGCACCAGCGCGGCGAAGCCGAGCCGCACCGGCAGCTCGTCCCACAGCCAGCGCGGGCGCTGGCGCTCGTCCATCTGCCAGCGCGGACGCCGGCGCTCGTCCATCTGCCAGTGCGGACGCTGCCGCTCGAAGTCGGCGCCGAACACGACGAAGGCCGGCGCCAGCACGAGCTTCAGCAGGTCGACCAGGTCGTGCGCCTGCAGTCCGACGATCAGCGCGGCGCCCAGCCCGGCGTAGTACAGCCCCAGCGCAGGCACGACCCCGGGCGGCGCGCCGGCCGTGCGCGGCAGGAACAGCCAGTGCACCGCCAGCAGCGCGAAGCCCGCCACCGCGGTGCCGTGCGCCAGCGCCTTCAGCAGGCCCGAGCCGCTGGCGGCGGCCAGCGCCAGCACCAGCACGTAGACCACCGTGACGGCGAAGAACAGCCCGCTCGGGTTCGGCTCCGGGAGCCGGCGCGTCAGCGGGTAGCGCAACGAGGCCATCGATCAGCCTGCCGGGGCGTCGAGCAGGGCGCCGACGCGCCGCGCCGCGTCGTCCCAGCGGAACGCGCCGTCGACCAGGCGCCGCGCCGCCTGGCCGATCGCCTCGCGGCGCGCCGCGTCGCACAGCAGCGTGTCGAGCGCCGCGACGAACGGGGCTGCCGCGGGCGTGTCGCAGACCCAGCCGTGCACGCCGGCGCGAAAGCCGGCGATGCCGTTGAACGCGGCCGCCCCGCCGACCACCGGCAGGCCCGCGGCCATCGCCTCGAGGGTCTTGTTGATCAGCCCGAAGCCCTTGAACACCGGGCTGAGCGCGATCGCCGCGTCGGCGTAGACGGCGCCCAGGTCGTCGGCGAAGTCGAGGTGGCGCAGCTGCGGCGTGGCCGCGAACACGCTGCGCAGCGCGGGCGAGGCGCGCCGGCCGATCACGCGCAGCTCGGCCTGCGGGTGGCGCGCCGCGACCGCCGGCCACACCTCCTGCGCCAGCCAGCGCGCGGTGCCGGCGTATTCGCCGCCCAGGTCGGCGACGAACAGCACCGTCGGGCGGCCGCTGCGCCGCAGCGCGAAGAACTCGTCGAGCACGCCGTTGGAAACCACCGCGACGCGCTGCGCCAGGGCGGCGCCGACCAGCTGCGCGAGCCAGGCACGGTCGGCCTCGGTCTGCAGCAGCACGTGGTCGTAGGGCGCCAGCAGGCGCGCCTCGATCGGTGCGATGAAGCGGCAGCGCCAGCGGTCCAGCGCCGCCTTCGGCGCTGCCCCGTCGGGCTGCTGCAGCCCGCGCAGGTGGTACTCGGCGGTGGTGCAGTCGTTCACCGCGGCCACGCGCACGCACGGATGCACCTGCGCGGCCAGCCCGCTGGCATCCCAGGCCGCGACCGCGCTCATCGGTGCGACCAGCAGGCGGTCCTGCGGGCCGATCGGCGGCGCGGCGGCCGCCCCGGCGAGGCGCCAGCCGTGCTGGTACATCTCGCGCCCGCGCAGCTCGGCCAGCGCCCGCGCGGCACGGCCGCGGCGCCGCAGCACGATGCGCCGCAGCGGCCCGAACAGGGCCTCGTTGCGCGCCAGCGCGTCGGGTGTCGGCGGGGCGGACTCGTCCTCCAGCAGCACCAGGCGCAGCGGCTGCTGTCGCGCCAGCCGCAGCCCGAGGTGGTAGACCGGCAGCGTGATGCCGTTGCGCGGCGGATCCGGCAGCTGGTCGGTGACGAGCCACACGGTCGCGCTCATGAGGCAAGCTCCGCGCTCGTCGCGCTCCGGTGTGAGCGCTTTGGAGCGGCCATGCGCGCTCACGGCAGGGCCTCCGCGAAGGTCAGCCGCGCCCGGGCGAGCACCGCCGGCAGCCGCAGGCCGACCTGTTCGGTCAGCGTGGGCAGTTCGTCGACGAAGCGCACCAGGCGGCCGGTCAGCACCGCGGCGTCGACGGCCTGCGCCGGCTCGAGCAGCAGCCAGTCGGGCAGCGCGAAGTGGCGCAGCAGGCCGGCGAACTTGCCCTGGTAGGCCAGCGCCAGCACCGGGCGGCCCTGGCCGAGCAGGGCGATCGCCAGGTGCATGCGGCCGGTCAGCGCGCCGTCCACCTCGCCGGCCAGGGCCTTGATCTGGTCGGCCGCGGGCGGCGCGAGCAGCCGGTGGCAGAACGCGCGCTGGCCGTCGTCGAGGCGTGCGTGCAGCAGGTCCAGCCAGGCCAGGTCGCCGGCGCCGGCACGCTCGTCGTGCGGCAGCAGCAGCCAGCTGACCGGGCGGCGCGCCGCCACGTCGTGCATCGCCGCCTGCAGCGCGTCGGCCAGTGCGGCGGCACCGGCGGCCGCCTCGGCGGCGGGGAACAGCATCGGGTGCGCGTTCAGCGCCAGCACCCGGCGGCCCTGCGCACGCTGCGCCCGCACCCAGCGGCGGGCCGCCGCGGCCGGCTCCTCCAGCGGCGCGGGCGGCAGCAGGAAGGCGGTGTCGGCCACCAGGCGCGCGGGCCGGCCGGTGACGCGGCCGAAGCGCTCGCACGAGACCGGGTCGCGCAGCTGCACGGCCGCGCGCGGGTCGAGCGCGCGGAAGGCCAGGCAGACGCTGCGTGCCGGCTGCTCGTTCAGGCTGAAGCCGAGGAAGCGTGTCGCCAGGCCGGCGCGTGCCATCAGGTCGGCGGCGATGATCATGCGCAGCGCGGTCACCGGCGAGTAGTGGCCGTCGAGCAGGTCGGCACCCATCACCCAGCCGCGCGTCGGGCGCGCCGCGGCGAGCAGGCGGCGGAACGCCAGCGGCATCGCCAGCCCGCCCCAGACGCGCCAGGGCTCGAAGCCGGCGGCGTGCGCGCGTGCGTCGGCCGCGGGCGTGCTGCAGGCCACCAGCAGGCGCACCTCGGGACCGAAGGCGCTGCGTGCCATGGCGCGCGCGGCCAGCAGCATCGCCTCGTCGCCCTTGGAGCCGGTCAGCACCTCGGCATCGGCCGGGATCACCAGCACGGCCTCGGCCCGCGGCGCGCGGCGCGGCGCGGGCAGGCGGCGCACCAGCTGCCACTGCAGCAGCAGCAGCGCCTGGTGGACGGCGCCGGCGGCGCGGCGCAGGCGGGACGGGGTCATGCGAGGCGCTCCTTCGGGCGTGCGGCCGCGGCGAGGTCGGCCCATTCGGTGCGCAGGCGCGTGCCGCAGGTCTGCGCGAGCAGCAGCGCGACGGCGCCGGCATAGGTGGCGCCGAGCAGCAGCAGGCGCGTGGCGGCCGCGAGCCCGGGCTCGAGCAGCGGGCGCAGCAGCGCGACGAGCGCGAACGCGGCGGCCGCGGCCAGCAGGCCTGGCGCGAGCTGGCGCAGCAGCGCGGCCAGGCGCAGGCCGGTGCTGCGCAAGGCCAGGCCGAAGCTGAGCGGCGCGACGGCGAGCTGGCCCAGCACGAAGGCCAGCGTGATGCCGCCGGCGTCGGCGGCGTCGGTCACGGCCAGCGCCGCCAGGCCCAGCGCGAGCTTGGCGGCGTTGATGCCCAGCAGCGTGGCCGAGCGCCCGGCCGCGCCCAGCGTCGCGCTGTTGACGTACTGCACGGCCTGCACCGCGCCGAGCAGCGCGAGCCAGCGGGCGACGGTCTCGGCCCCGGCCCAGCGCGGGCCGAACAGCAGCGTGCACAGCTCGGGCGCCAGCGCGGCCACGCCGACGAACAGCGGCGCCGTCGTGCAGGCGGCCAGGAACACCAGCCGCGCGTAGGCCCGCTGCAGGCGCTCGCGCTCGCCGGCCAGGCGCGACAGCGCGGCGAGCGCCGGCTCCACCAGCGCCGCGGCGAGCAGCTCGAGCAGCGTCAGGTACAGCTTGGCGCCGACCGCGTAGGTGCCCAGCACCGCCAGCCCGTGGCGCGACAGGATCACCAGCTCGATGGTGCGGCCGGCGAAGAAGTCGAGCAGCTGCCCCGCGAACGCCGGCCCGGCGTAGGCCGACAGGCGGCCGAAGCGCGCGCGCGCGAACCGCCCGCGCGGCTGCCAGACCGGGCGGCGCCACAGCAGCAGCGCGAGCGTGGCCGCGGTGGCGAGCGCCTGCCCGACCAGGCAGCCGGCGCCGAAGCCGCGCCAGGCGAGCCCGAGCGCAGCCAGGCCGCCCGCCAGGTGCGCCAGCAGCGTGGCACGCGCCACCGCGCCGAACTCGAGCCGGCGCCGGTGCAGCGCCACCAGCACGCCGCTGGCCGCCGCGAGCGGCGGGATCGGCGCGGCCGCGCGCAGCAGCGGCGCCGCGCCCGGGGCGCCGAGCGCACGGGCGATCGGCTCGGCCGCGAGCAGCAGCACGGCGCTGCCGGCGAGCGCGGTGGCCAGCGAGAGCGCGAAGGGCAGCTCGACGTCCTCGGGCTGCAGGTCCGGCTGCTGCACCAGCGCGGGCGGATAACCCTGCGTGGCCAGCACCGCGACGAAGGCCAGCAGCACCAGCACGCCCTGCGCCAGCCCCAGGTCGGCCGGCCCGAGCTGGCGGGCCAGCAGCAGGAACACCCCCAGCGTGAACGCCTTGACCGTCCAGCTCTGCAGTGCCGACCAGGCGAAGGCACGCACGGCGCGCTGCTTGAGCGGGGGCGGCGGTGCGGCGGCCGTCATGCGCAGCGGCTCAGGCATCGGTGCGGCCCGTCAGCGCGAGCCGGGTGGCCGGTGCCAGCGCCTGCAGCAGCGCGGCGACGAAGCGGTCCTGGCGCGCGAACTCGCCCGCGCTGTCGATGCCGATCGAGGAGACGCGCACCAGGTAGCCGTCCGGGATCAGGCCGCGCAGGCCGTAGCGCAGCTCGATCAGCCGGCGCTCGACGCTGCCCAGGCTGTGGTACTCGCCGATCGTGGTCCAGTAGGTGACCGGCTCGGGGCGCTGCGTGCCCAGCGCGGTCTCGAGCCGGCGCACCGCGAGGTGGCCGCCCGGCACGCTCAGCACGCCGGCGCGGTTGGAGCGCACCGCGAAGCCCTGCGCCGGGTAGCAGACCTCGGGGTAGTGCAGCGCCATGTCGCTGCGCTGGTCGGCGCCGTAGGTCAGCGCGAGCATCACGCGCTCGCCGGCCTCGTTGCGGTAGGTGCGCGCCAGCATCTGCTGGTAGAGCCGCTCGAGCGCCGCCTGCTGGCGCGGGTTGACCAGCGCGGCGCCGGCGGCGGCGTCGAGCTGCCAGCCGGCGAAGCGGCGCGGCACGGCCCGCTCGAGCTCGGGGCGCTCCAGCAGGGTGGCGAGCCGGCGCCGCGGCGTCAGCGCGGCCGCACTGCCGGCGGCCAGCGCCATCGCACCGCAGGCGAGCCAGGCGCGGCGCGTCGGGTTCATGCGGCGGACTCCCGCGGACGCGGCAGCACCAGCCGCAGCAGCCCGTCCGCCGCCATCGTCAGCAGCAGCGCGGCGAGGAACAGCAGCAGCCCGGCCAGGCCGTGCAGGAAGCCCTGGCCGGCGGCGTCTCCCAGGTGGTAGGTGACCAGGCACAGCACCACCACCCGCAGCACGTTGGCGAGGAAGGAGATCGGGACGATCAGCAGCGCCAGGGCGACGTTGCGCGCCGCCGAGGGGTGGCGCACCAGGTTCAGGTAGAGCAGGCCCATGGCCTCGAGCGCGAATAGCGTGTGCAGCCCGGCGCAGGCGTCGGCCACGAGCAGCTGGTACTGGCCGATCTGCAGCACGACGCCGGTGCGCGAGATCGGGTAGCCGGCGGCATACAGCAGTTGTTCGGCCAGGCCCGAGGCGGCCAGCTTCATCGGCTGGGTCAGCGTGTCCACCACCAGCCCGGGCAGCGGCACCAGGAAGCACAGGAAGAACAACCCGAAGGCCCAGGGCCGCAGCGCCGCGCGGCCGCGCAGCAGCAGCACGCAGGCCGCCAGCACCGGGATCAGCGCGCCGACCTCGGCGACCAGGATGCCCTGCGAGCGCCCGAGCACGTACAGCAGCAGCCCGGCCGCGAGCAGCGGCACGCCGAGCGCCGCATCGGGCCGTGCCGGCATGTCGCGCACCTGCGGCCAGCGCCGCGCCAGCAGCCAGAGGGCGACCGCCAGCACGATCGGCCCGTGCGACTGGCGCTCGTCGCCCCAGACCTGCTGCGCCAGGCCGAGCAGCGTCGGCCCGGCCAGCAGCGCCAGCCCGGCGGCGACGATCAGCCACGGGCCGCGCTCGGGCACGGGCCAGGCACGCGGGTCGTTCGGCAGGGCGGACATCGGCGCGACCGAGGCCGGGCACTCAGTACTCGTTCATCACCACGCCGGCCACCTCGGCGCGCGTCTGGCCGAGCAGCCCGACCAGGGTCTGCAGCGCGTCGATGCGGCTGCGGCCGCGCCGCGCCAGCGCGAGCGCGGCGCCGCATTTGGCGGCCAGCACCACCGCGTCGCTGCCGCGCACCGCGGCAGTGGTGTCGACCACCACGTGGTCGAAGCGCTCGAGCAGCTCGCGCAGCAGGATCGCGCAGCCCGGCCGCTCGAGCAGCTCGAGCGGGTTGGGCGGGGTCGGGCCGACCGGCAGCACGAACAGGCTGGGCAGCTGCGGCACCGGGTGCAGCGCATGCTCGGCGCTGCGGCCCGACAGCACGGTGCTCAGCCCGCGGCTGTTGTCGACCCCGAACACCTGGTGCTGGCGCGGGTGGCGCAGGTCGCCGTCGACCAGCAGCGTGCGCCCGCCGATCTGGCTCAGCGCGATGGCGATGTTGGCGGCGAAGTAGGTCTTGCCGTCGCCGCTGTCCGGGCTCACCACGGCCAGCGCGCGGCGCGCCGCGCCGGGGCGGTCCAGCCGCATCGTGAGCTGGCTGCGCACCGCGCGGAAGGCCTCGGCGCGTGCGCCGAAGGGCTCGATCGCGGTCACCAGCTCCGGGTTCAGGCCCTGGCGCGAGGCCGGCGCATAGGGGTAGCCGAACTGCTGGCTGAGCGCCCACAGCACCTCGTCGCCGCGTGCCAGCCCGAGCGCCACCGCGGCCTCGCCGAAGCGCATGCCGCGCTTGCGCTGCAGCGCGACGATGCGGTCGATCTGCGCCGCGTCGAGCCCGCGCAGCTCGGCCAGGATGGCGCCGATCGGGCGCGTGCTGCCGGGCACGGCATCGGCGTCGTCGGGCACCAGCGATTCGGCCACCAGCTCGGGCTCGCTGTCGCGCGGCAGGGCGGCGTGCACCGGTCTCAGCATCTCAGGCCTCCTGCCGGGCCGTCCCAAGGGAGGCCTGTGCCCCCTCGGGGGGCAGCGAACGAAGTGAGCGTGGGGGTCGCATCTCAGGCTCCTCGCGCCCGGGCCGCCGGCCCGAGCAGGCGGCGCTGCAGCGCCAGGCGCTGGCGGCGCGCCGTCAGCGCCCCGCCGGCGGGCCGCAGCATCACGCCCAGCACCGGCAGGTCGAGCGCCTGCACCAGGTCCTGCGCGCTGCGCACGCGGCGGTCGAGCAGCTCGCGCAGCAGCGCGGTCGCGATGCCCAGCAGCAGGCCGACGAACGCGCCCAGCACGGTGTTGAGCACGAGGCGCGGCGAGCTCGGCTGGGTCGGCGGGCTGGCCGGGCTGAGCGGCGCGATGTTGGTCTGGCTGGACTGGCTCTCCAGGCTGGTCTGCATGCCGCGTGCGCTGATCGTGTCGTAGGCGCGCTGGGCCTGCTCGACGTCGCGCTGCAGCACCGCCAGCTCGTCGCGCTGCTTCTTCAGCGCCAGCACGCGGCTGCGCTGCGCCTCCAGCGCGCTGCGCACCTCGGCCTCGCGGGCGCGCGCGATGCTGTGGTTGATGCCCAGGCTGCCGGTCACGCGGCGTGTCTCGGCGGCCAGGCGGCGGCGCAGCTCGTCGATGCTGGCCTGCGCCTCGAGCACCTGCGGGTGGCGCTCGCCGAGCCGCGCGCCGATCTCCTGCAGGCGTGCCTCCTGGCGCGCCAGGTCGGCCTTCAGGCCCGCGACCAGCGGGTTGGCGAGCACGTCGCTGAGCTGGTCGCCGGCGCTGCGCGCCTGCGCGTCGCGGCTGCCGGTCTCGGCCGAGAGCGCCTGCAGCGCGACCAGCTGGCTGCTCAGCTCGGCCAGGCGCGCGTTCTCGACGTCCAGGCGCTCGTCGCTGGCGGTGATGCCGCGCGACTGATGGTAGGCGCTCAGCTTGGCCTGCGCCGCCTCCAGCGCGTCGCGCTGCTGGCGCGCCCGCTCGTCGAAGAAGCTGCTGTAGCGGCGCGCCGGCTCGACGCGCAGGTCCACGCTGGTGTCGATGAAGGCCTGCACGAAGGCGTTGGCCACGCGCGCCGCGGTGTCCGGGTCGGCCGCGCTGAACTCGATGTTCAGCACGTTGCTCTCGCGCGAGGGCCGCACGTCGAGCTCGCGCTGAAGCGTCTCGATGGCCCAGGTCTCGAAGTCGCCGCCGACGCCGGCCGCCTGCCAGGCGGCGCGCCAGTCGCGGCTCTCGCCGAGCCGCAGCAGGCCGACCACGCGGCGCGCCACGCGCTCGCTCGTGATCACGTCGACCTGCGTGGCCATGTAGCCGGGCGACATCATCCCGGTCAGCACGATGCCGGCGATCGGGTCGGGCGACTTGACGTCGACGATCACCGCGGCGCGCGCGGTGTACTTCTTCGGCAGCAGCAGGCTGGTGCCGAGCGCCGCGGCGATGCACAGCAGCAGCACCAGCAAGGCGCCGGGCGTGCGCGCACGCAGGATGGAGAGGAATTGCCCCAGGGTCATGTCTGCCCCTCGGCCGACGGGTACGCCGGCCGATCCCCCGTGGGGATGCGGGCCGGCTTGGGAGCGGCCCGGCGCCCGGCCCGCGTCGCTTCGTTGCATTGAACGTGCTTCATCGCACTCCTTGCTCAGAACAGGCTCTCGCGCACGTAGACGACGTCGCCGTCGCGCAGGGTGTTGTCCAGCGCCGGCTCGTACTCCTTGACCTTGCCGTCGGGGCCGCGGCGGTGCAGCCGCATGCCGCGCACCGTGCCGCGCTGGTTCAGCCCGCCGGCGGCGGCCAGGCCCTGCATGACGGTCATGCCGCGCTCCAGGCGCAGCGCGCCGGGGCGCTGCACCTCGCCGTAGACGTAGACGGTCGGCATGCGGTCGACGAACAGCACGTCGCCGTGCTGCAGCACCGGGTCGGCGCTGGCGCCCCGGCCGCCGAGCAGGGCCGGCACGTCGATCGTCTCGCGCAGCGGCTGGCCGTTGCGCGTGCCGGTCAGCGTGACGAGGTCGGCCCCGTTCGGCGCGATGCCGCCGGCCAGCGCCAGCAGGTCGCTCAGGCGCATGCCGTTGACGTCGATCGGGTAACGCCCGGGGCGGTTGACGTAGCCGAGCACCGAGACCTGGTTGCCGCGCACCTGCAGCACCAGCAGGCTGACCTGCGGCTCGCGCACGTAGCGGCCCTGCTTCAGGCCGGTGGCGATGGCCTCCTCGGCCTGCTGCGCGGTCAGCCCGCCCAGCGCCACGCTGCCCAGCAGCGGGTAGCTGATGCTGCCGCCCTCGCTGATGCGCGCCTCGAGCGAAAGGTCCGGGTTCTGGTAGACGCCGATGCGCACCACGTCGCCGGCGCCGAGCACGTAGTCGCGCGGCGCGGCGGCGGCGGCCGGCGGCGGTGCCGCGGCCGGCTCGGCCGGCGCGGCGGCGCGGG
>NZ_RCHJ01000003.1 GCF_004011805.1 Piscinibacter defluvii | reverse complement strand
CGCTGGCCAGACTGCGAACTCGGCATGTCCAGGTTCTCGGCATAGTGGATCTCATGCCGATCACGGCATGAGATCCACACCCGTTCGCCGCCGCTCATCAGCGCGACGCTCTTGGTGTTGCCTGACTCGCCGTCGTGCACTTCGATGTCGAACCCCTCGCGTGCCTCGCCCTTCGCTGTTTCGACCTGGGTGCGAATGGCCACCGTGAAACGCGCGCCGTAGCAGGCCAGCAGCAGGTCGTTGGCCAGTCCCGACAGCGCGGGGCCTGCATCCTCGATGGCCAGTGCGATGAGCCCGTCGTGGCTCATGCAGCGCGCGAACAGCAACCAGTCGGCCAGGCGGTTCTGCACGCGGTCGATGTGCGCGCCGAGCGCAGAACGCCGAGCCTCGTGGCGCGAACGCTCGGCGTCGGTGGCCTGGCGTTTGTGTACATCCGCGAGCGCCGCGGAGTGGGCGCGCTCCGCTGCGTCGAGGCTGCGCTGGGCCGATGTGACTTGCGCCGCCGCTTCCATCAGCCGTTGCACGTCGAAGCGTGGCGGCAGCGACGCCATCATCTGTTCGATGGCGACGGTTTCGGCGCGATGTGCCTCGCGCCGACTTTGCCTCTGCTGCGCGGATGCTTGCAGTCCGCCAGCGATGGCCTGCCGCTCGGTCCGCTCATCGTCCGATTCGCGGGCCGACTCGACCAACTGCAAGGCCTTCACTTCCCCCAGAAGTGCCGCGTGGTCCTCCTGGGCGCGCCCCAGATCGGCTTTGCGCCCGGCCAGCGCGCTCAGGGCGGTCGCCCTGCTCGCTGCGGCGGCGACACGCCGCTCGGCGTCTCGGAGCGCATCCGCGGCGCCCTGCCACTGCGCCGCCTGCCGCTCGATCGGCTCGATATCGCGCAGCACCTGCGCGCGTTCTTGCGCAAGACGTTCGATCTCGCCGCGCGCCGATGGCATCAAGGCGGCGGCCTCGCGGGCGTCACCCAGCAGCTGGCAGCGGCCTTGCAACGGCAGACCACTGCAGGGCACCGACTCGACAAGGCCGAACCGACGCGCGAGTTCCTGCGCTCGCAATGCAGCCTTTCCCGCCGCCTGCTCGATCGCGCCGAGTCGCTGCCTTGCATGGCTGCACGCATCGCGCGCCCGTGTCGCCTGCTCGACTCCGACTCGCGCCTGCGCCAAGCGCGCTTGCCATGCGGCGAGGACCCGCCGAGCGAGTGGCAGTCGACGCTCCGCGCGGGCGACACGCGCAGCATCGGCCACAAGCGCGGCGCAGCGACGCAGCCGGACCCCCGCCGCCTCGCGCCGCGTCTTGGCGCTTGCGATGCGCTCAGCGACCCGCCGATTCAGCCGTTCGGTGCGCTCGCGCAGGTCGTCCTGCAGTCGTTGCCACTCGGCTTCGGAACGCTGCAGGGTCGCCGCGGCCAGGCGCAGGCGGTCTTCGAGCCGCGTACGCTGCTCACCGATGGCGGTCGACTGCGACTGCTCGGCCAGCAGGCGAGCGTGGGCCACCCGGGCCACATCGCATTCGCTCCGTGCCGCGTCGCGGGCCTTCACCGCCACGATCACGGCCTGTTCCGCGCCGTGCAGCCGAGTGAGGTCGGCCTTCAACCTCGCCTCGTCGACGGCCAGTTCGGACTGCCGCATCCGCAGCGCGCTCAAGCCCGCCTTCAGTCCGCGAACGACCTCCTGCGCACGGCTGCCGAGTCGCCCGATCTCGTCCAGGCCAAGCAGGTCGGCGAGCAGCCCTTTGAACTCGGCGTTGCGGTACTGGCTCAGGTGGCGCCGTCCCTGCGCGGCGAACGCCGAAGTGAAGAAGGTTTCGGCGCTGCCGCAGATCGACTCCACGCAGCGCGAGTAGCTGTCGCAGCGGCCGTCCGACACGGTGCCGTCGGCGATCTCGGCGGGCCGCCACGCCCCGCCGTCCCAGGCGAGCAGATACGCCTCGGTCCGGCGCCGACCGCCGGACCGAATCACAAGCTGCGAGCGGTAGCGCCGCCCGTCCATCTCCCACACCAGCGTCTTCTCGCTTTCCGTCAGCACGACGTGGTCGTAGTACGAGAAGCCGCCGGGTGCGCCTGTCGACGCGCGCGACGGCATCAGCAGGTAGGGGTGTTAGGTTGCATTCGCGAGTGTCAACAGAGTTGGCTCGCTCGACGCCACGACCTACAGTTGTTCATGCCCGAGGAGCCCAAGCCTCTTTCAGAGGCGAGTAGCCCGGTGCGTCCCGCGTTTTCAGCAGCTTCAGCGGGGGTTCGACATGATGGTTGCGCGCCGATCTCGCAGGTCGTTCAGTGCCTCGACGTTGACACGGCTTCGTCAGATGCCGGCCAGCGACGCGCTCGCGCTGCTAGCCACCCACGTCAAGCCCGATTCGACCTATCAGCCCCTCAAGGATGAGCACAGCCGCCGCTGGCACGCCAGCACGGCACGCGGCGAGTTCGAGATCCTGACCACGGGCGTCAAGTGGTACGACACACGCGCGCACGCCGGTGGCGGCGGAGCCATCGACCTGGCGATGCACTTGCTCGGCGTGTCGTTCGTCGACGCTGTGAAGCGCTTTACCGCGAGGTAAGAGCGCCGTGGTCCAGATAGTCCGCAAGGCTTCGCTGCCGAGTCCGGCAGACCTGCCGGAACCCTTGGCGCAGCTTGCAGCACAGGCTTTGGCGACTTCGCTTCGCGAGCCGCGTCCTGCCGGTTTCCCGCTTCTTTTCACGAAGCAGTGGCAGTTGATCGAGCCCGCGGTCGCCTTCCTGCATGAGCACGCGATCCAGCGCGCGCACACCGCCGACACGCTCAGAACCTATACCGAGATCCTCTACGACTGGTTCGACACGCTCGAGCAGAACGACATCCCTTGGCACAAGGCGGATGCTGTCGACCTGGTTGCCTATCGCAACCGCATGATGTCGCAGCCCAGTCCGCACACCGGACGTGCGTACCGGACGACGACCATCAACCACCGGGTTCGCGGCGTGCTGCGGTTCTATGCTTGGGCGGTCCGCGCGCATTGGCTGAGCGAATCGGCGCTCGCGGACAAGACCCGCGACTTCGCTGTGTCGAGGCGGTACTCGCCGATCCGGACGCGCTACGCTGCGGACACCGAGCGCAGCATCTTCGTACTGCGGCAATACGAACCGCTGCCCCGCCCGCTGGTCTCCGGGCAGGCTCGCGAACTGCTCGCCTATCTCGCCCCGCCGTACGATCTGATGGCCCGCTGGCAGCTGTACACCGGGCTGCGGATCAGCGAACTCCTGCGGCTCGGCGTCGACGACATCAACGGCCGCCCCACCCCGCTCACGGCGCATCACACCATCGAGATCACGCGCAAGGGCCGCAAGCCGGGCTACGTGATTGCACCGGCCAGCCTGCTCGACGAGACCGATGGCTACATCTCGGGGCTTCGCTTCGCGTGGCTCAAGCGCGCGCGACGCAGGGGACGCGCCGCCCACCACCCGGCGTTGTTCGTCAACGCCCGCGGCGCACCGGTGAGCAAGAACGCCTACCAGCGCGCCGTCAGCCGGGCCGGCCTGGCCTGCGGCTTCAAGGTGACGACGCATCTGCTTCGCGCGACCTTCGCATGCATGCTGCTGGCCCGGCTCGAGTACTTGGCCAGCGAGGGCGCCAAGGTCAATCCACTGCTCGTGGTGAAGATCCTGCTCGGGCACGAGCACATCGAGACCACCGACCGGTACCTGCGTGCCGTCGCCGTCGACGCCTGCGTCCTCAAGGACGTGCTGGACACGCTGCTCGCGGGCAGCGCAGAGCCGTGAGTTCACGGCGCCCGCCGATTCCGCGGACCCTGGCCACCAGACCGCAGGCCGGAACGGGGCACGCGCCACAGCCGGCGCGCCACGACGCGGCTCGCCTGGTTCGCCACACGCTCATCGACTTCTCGTCGTTGCCGCTGCCAGCCGACGTGCGCCTGGCGCTCGCCCAGGCCTTCTGGGGCCATATCGGGGGCCATTCGGATCGCAGCATCGCCTCGTACTGGAAGTCGATACTGCCCTTCGCCCGGTTCGCCGCCGAATCGCAGTCCCTCAGATCGGTCGCCGACCTGGACCGCGCGATGCTGGTTCGCTACATCGAGTGGCTCAACGCGCAACGCTGTGCCGACGGCAGGATCTGGGCCCTCACCACGCAGGCCGCCGTCTATGGGGCATTGCGCCAGCTGCTGCGATGGCTTGAGCGGTGTCGGCCCGACTTGATCACCAGCATCGATTACCCCTTCTCGCCGTTCCCCAACAAGGCCGCCGCGCGGGCATCGCGCTCGACGCTTTCCGGTCGGCAGCTGCGCGCCATCCTCCAGGCCTGTGAGGATGAGATCGCCCAGATGCGCACGGCCCGCGAATCGGCTGCCCGTCAACGCGCCGCCGACGCAGACAAGCCCGGCACTCTCGGCTGGATCCTCGAACAGATCGATCAACGCCACGGAGGAATCATTCCGGACTGGCGCACGACCCAGGCCAGCGGCAATTTCTGGCTGCAGAAGGCCGTTCGCCGCTACGGCGGCGCCAAGCAACTGGCTCCCCTCCTGTACCCGCGCGCGGTTTCGCTGCTGCCGTACTACCTGGCGATCCTGATCCACACGGCCGGCAACCCCGAAGCCATCGCCGACCTCACTCGCGACTGCCTGCAGCCCCTGCCCTTGCTCGATGACCGCGAGTTGCTGGTGTGGTTCAAGGCTCGCGCGTCGCGCATCCAGCGCCGGACCTTTGACCGCGCCGACGCATTCGGGCCGCCGGCCCTGGTACGGGACATCCTGGCCTGGAACGAACGGCTGATCCCGCTGACCCCTCCCCCGCAGCGCAACCGGCTCTTCGTGTTCAAGGGGCAATTCACGGTCAACGCGATGTCGATCATCACGGTCCACCATCAGCTCGGCGCGTTCTGCGATCGCCATGGCTTGCCGCACTTCGCTCCGGCGAACATCCGGCCGAGCGTGCTGAGCTGCTTCTACCGCGCCAGCGGTGACCTGCTGCGCACCAAGGCCGTTGCGAACCACGCCAGCGTCGCCACGACGGTTCGTTACGTGCAAACGCCCCTGGTCGAAGCACAGAACCGCTCGCGCATCGCGGATCTTCAGGGTGCATTCATCGAGCACATCGAAGGGCGGTCGGGTCCGAGCCAGACGCGGTGCGACGCTGCGCCTGAACCATCGCCTCCCCCACGCGGCCGCGGTGTCACGCTGTTCGGCTTCGACTGCAAGGATCCATTCGCGGGCATCGCACCCGGTACTCGGCAGGGCGACCTCTGCGTGAACTTCATGGGCTGCTTCACCTGCCCGAACGCCGTCATCACGCCCGACCCGATGTCGCTGGCGCGCTTGCTTCAGGCGCGCGATCACCTGCGCGCCGCTGCGGCGACCCTGTACCCGGCTCGTTGGGAAGTACTCTATGCCCCGCAGCTGAGGATCCTGGAGGAAGACATCCTCCCGCGCTTCGGCTCCCGCGAGCTCGACGCCGGCCAGAGGCTGCAGGCGCAGCTTCCCCCGCTGCCTGACCTGCGGTGAGGTCGCGCCATGCAACCACGGCGATCCAGCGCGCTGAGAACTTCGGCCGGCACTACGCTCGGCACCTCTGACGATCGCCCATGGTTCCTGAAGAACTCGCGCTGGGAGGATTCGACCTGGATCCTTGCGCCCACCAATGCGCTCGAAGAGAGGCTGCCCGTGCGCCTGCACTGGGACTTTTCGGTCGAGGATGGCTGCAGTTTCACCGACGCGCGCCATGCCCCGCTGCTGCAAACCAGCAAGCGGCTGATCGCCCTCATACGCGGCCGCTCGCTGTACACGGGACTGCCGCTGCGGCCGAGTTCCGTCCTGAACTTCTTCCACACGCTGCGCCTGCTGGTGCGCTGGATGGACCTGGAAGGCCTCAGGCGCTTTGCCGACCTCGATCGGCCGGCGCTGCTGCAGTTCCAGCACCGGCTGTCGGTGTCTCCGACGTCCAGGCACTCGACACGCGCCGCCTCAACGGTGCAGCGGCACCTCGCCTTGTTCAACTACCTCTACCGCTGTCGCGCCGAACTCGGCGACGGTCTTTCGTTCGACCCGTTCCCGGGGAGCAACCATCACGAAGCCGCTGGCGCCCGGGAAGGACTGCGCCGGCCGTGGCCGTACACGCCGGACACTGTCTCGGTGGTGTTGCTGCAGGCCGCCGTCAAGATCGTGACGCACGACGCGGCGCATGTCCTGCAAGCCCGAGAGACCTATCGGCGCGTGATGGCGAGCGCAGCCGCGCCGCCCCACAGCTCAGCACCTGTCGGCCGGGCAACGAGGGCGCTGCGTCGGGCACGCGAGGGTACGTCGGGCGTCGAGCGGCCGGTGACGTCGGTGTCCGAACTCGTGCGGCGCATCGACATGCTCTACGCGGCGTGCTTCGTGGTCCTCTCCTACATGGTCGGTCCGCGTGTCAGCGAGATCCTCCACCTTCATGCCGGCTGCGTGCGGCGGCTGGTCGGCGATGCGGCCGGCGCACCCGTGAGCGTGATCGTCGGCAGCATCTTCAAGCGCCAGCCCGGCTACGATGGCTGTCCCCATGAATGGGTCGCACCGCCCGTGGCCGTCCAGGCGATCTCGGTGCTCGAGGCGCTGTCCGAGCCGCATCGCGCCCTCACGGCTCGCCCGGAACTGTGGCTGCGCCGGCGCCGTGGCAACGGCGCGTGGGAGTGGCACGAGGTGCAGCCCGAACTGCTGGAGATCGCGTCGGCCCCGCGCGTCAGCCATCTGCTGCGGCGCTTCGGCGCCGCGCTCGGCCTGTCGCACCTCGACAAGCCCTGGAGGCTGACGACGCATCAGGGGCGCAAGACCTTCGCCAGGTTTGCCGCGCTGCGCGACCGCAGCTGCCTCTTCGCGCTGGCTCAGCATCTTGGCCACCGCGAGCGCGCGCAGACCGACCACGGTTACGTCGGCAGCGACTATCGGCTCAACCAGGAGATCGACGCCGAGATCCTCAACCAGTCCGTCGCCGCGTGGGAGCACATGCTGGCGGCGCCCGGGCTCGGCGGGCGCGCGGGCGCCGAGATCGTCGCCAAGCGCCCGCGCTTTCGGGGCAGCCGCATGAAGCAGGACCTCAGGAGCTACGCCCGCTTGCTCGTCGACGCCGGCTTGGTGCTCGGCGTGTGCGACTGGGGCTACTGCGTCTACCGCGAGGAACACAGCGCCTGCCTCGGCAACGCGACCGGGCCCAATCCAGCCCGGCGCGAGCCCTCGACCTGCGCGCGCTGCCAGAACTTCGTCGTCTCGGCGCAGCACCGGCCGTACTGGCTCGAACAGGTGCGACGCAGCGAGAGGCTTCTCAACGAACCCGCCCTGCCGCTGCAGACGTTGCGCATCGTCCGCGCGCGCATGAACGAGGCCCGTGGCCTGCTGCGCGCGCTCGGCTCGGACACAGCCGAGGAGACTGATCATGCCTAGGAAGACGCCCGTCAGCTCCGCAGAACCGCCTGCTGCCCAGCGCCTGCATGACGCCCTGGCGGAGATGGTTCGCCAGCACGGCGCCGGCCTGTCGCCGCGCGAGCTGACCGCCAAGGCGCTTTGTGAGTCGGCCGGCATCTCGCGCAACGCGCTTTACCGGTACCACCGCGACGTGCTGCTGGCGCTGCACGACGCCCAGAGCCGCCACCGCGATCGGCCCGAGGCTGCGAAGCGCGTCGCCGCCCAGTTGCGCCGGGAGAATCGCGAACTGCGCGAACACCTCGCCAAGCTGGCCGCGCTGGTCGACCACTACTTCGCGGCTTGGCAAGAGACGCGGCTGCAGCTCGAGCGGCGCGATCGGGAGTTGGCCGACCTGCGCCGGATCCACAGGCCCCAGGTGATCCCATTGCAGCGCTCACCCGGGAACCGGAGTTGACCTTGACACGGGGACAAGGTCTACGCTGCAAGCAATGGGGCAGTGGTGTCCCGTATGGAGGTCTGCGATGAACTGCGACCTCGGATCGAACCTCGTGCTCGCGCGAGGACTGTTGCGGCTCTTCAAGCTGGCCGTGATCGATGGGCACCGTGGCGTAGCCGACCAACTGCTGTGTGCCCTGGAACGACTCGCCCGAAGCGATCCGGGATGCGAACCGATTCTCGATCATGCCTACCTGTGGAGCGTCGGTGGGCACGCCGGCGCAGCGCGTCTGCGCACGCCAGGGCCCGGGCCGCAGTGATCGATGCCGCTGCGACGCCATCGGCTACGCCAGCGACACGCACCGATCCGCATCGCACCCGTCCGCCCTCAGCGCGTCGATGTCGATCACGGCGTCCGCCATCGCCGTCAGCTCGGGGGTCTGCGAGATGAAGAACTCGCGCTCGTAGCCGCCCAGGCGCAGCACTTCCCGCTTCATCGCCATGAACATGCGTTTGCGCTGCGGATCCAGTGCGCCGTCTGCTTCGTCGGTGAACAGCGTCGTGTAGCGGCGCCCGGTGTTGCGGGCAAGGTACAACGCGATCGCCCGGGTCAGGCACAGCTCCACCAAGGTCCGCTCGCCGCCGCTCATCATGCTGACGCTCTTGCTGTCGCCGGTGTCGCCGTCGTGCACGACGATGTCGAAGCCCTCCTTCTGCTCGCCCTTGGACGTTTCCAGCAAGGTGTGGATGGACACCGTGAAGCGCGGTCCGTAGCAGGCCAGCAGCAGGTCGTTCCCCAGTGCCGACAGCGCAGGCCCCGCGTCGTCGATCGCCAGCGCGATCAGCCCGTCGTTGCTCATGCAGCGCGCGAAGAGGCTCCAGTTGCCCAGTTCATCCTCGACGCGGGCGCAATGCGCGCGCAGGCGTTCGCGACGTTCATCCAGCACGCCCTCTTGCTTGGCGACCTCGTCGAGCGTCTGCGCCTCGCGCACCGCCGTGAGCATCGACTGCTCGGCTGCGGCGAGCGCTTCCCGCGCGGCGCCCAGTGCCCGCGCAGCCTGCGCGACCTGCTGCTCGTCGAAGGCGGGAGGCAGCGACCCGAGCGCTTGATCCAGGCGCGCCAGCGCCGCGCCGGAGTGCGTGGTCTGAAGATCCCGTTGTTGCCCGATCGCCGCTCGCGCTGCGGCGATCTGTTGGCGCTCCGCGCGCTCGTCGGCGGTCTCGGCGGCGGCACCGTCACCCACCTCGGGCCCCAGCGCCTGCAGCTCCCGCTCGACCTCGACCAAGGTCGCCTGCGCCTGCGCGCACGCCTGGGCCTTCGAGCACATCACGGACAAGCGGTTCACCCGCTCGCGTGCGACGGTCTCGTGGAACTCGGCCTGCGCCAGGGCCTGCGGCGCGCCGGCCAGTGCCTCGTAGCGCTGGCGTGCGTCGGTGAGCTCCCGTTTCGCCTCGGACTTCTCGCCGGCCAGCCGAGCGACCTGCGCCTGGGCGTTCGGGATCAGCGCCTGCGCCTCGCGCGCATCACCCAGCAGCTTGCAACGCCCCTGCAGGTCCGTGCCGGCGCAAGGCACCTCGCCGGTCAATCCGAACCGGCGCGCCAGTTCCTCGGCCTTCAGCACGGCCCGACCCGCGTCCCGTTCGATGCCGGCGACGCGCTGCTCTGCAAGACGTACCGCCCCCTGGCACTGCGTCAGCTGATGAACCTGCTCGCGGCACGCCTGCGTGCGTGCACTGCGCTGCGTCTGCACGCGTTGCGCCAGCGGCAGGCGCCTTTCGGCGTGCCGCACCGCGCCGGCCTCGGCAAGCACCACCAGGCATCGCTGCCGGGACTGGCCCAAGGCCCGCCGCCGCTGTCGTTCCTGCTGCAATCGGCTGGCGACCCGCTGATCGAGGCGTTCCAGCCGCTGCTGCTCGGCCTGTTCCTGAGCATCGAGCGCGCGCAGCGCCTGAGTCGCGCTTGCCAGCGCGGCTTGCCGTTCGGCCACGAGCTGTGCCCGCCGGGCATCGGTAGCCTGCGACTGCTCGCGTTCGACCACCACGCGGGCGTGCCGCGCCTGGGCGGCCTCCAGGGCGGCCTGTGCCGCCGTCTTCGCGCGCTCGGCCGCCGACACACGATCGTCGGCGCCGTCGAGTTTTCGGCGCACCGCGTCGAGGCGCTGATCCTCCGCGTCGAGCCCGGCCAGTTCCTGACGCTGGGTTGCCAGTCCCGCTTTCAGCAGGCGGACGATTTCTGCGGCCTTCTGGCCCAGTTCCTGGATCTCCTCCTGCCCGAGCAGGTCGGCCAGCAGCGTCTTGATTTCAGCGTTGCGATAGGTGCTGAGCTGCCGTTTGCCTTGTGCGGCGAACACCGAGGTGAAGAACGTCTCGGCACTGCCGCAGAGGCTCTCGACGCAGCGCGTGTACGTCTCCACCCGGCCGTCGGACTGCATACCGTCATCGAGTTGCACCGGCCGCCAGCATCCGGCATCGTCGAGCGTGTGCAGGAACGCCTCGGTGCGGCGGCGGCCGTTGAGGCGGATGACGATCTGCGACCGATAGCATCGGCCCTCGTGCGCCCAGGTCAGGTCCTTCACGCTCTCGGGCAGGTAGACGTGGTCGTAGTAGGAGAAGCCGCCCGCACCGGCCAACGCGACCCGGCTTGGCAGTCCCATGAAGGGCGTGAGGCAGTCCATGATCGTCGACTTGCCGCTGCCGTTGGCGCCGACGATGGCGATCAGGTTGGCGCCGTCCGCCAGGCGCTCGAGGTCGAGGGTGATTTCGTCGCGGCCCAGGCCGTCGCGGATGCCGCGGAAGCCTTTGAGGGTGAGTCGGAGCGGCTGCATGGGATGCCTCGGAGTTGATCTCCGATCAGGCTCTCATGGCCGACGGCGCCTTCAACGGTTGTCAGGGACGACCGTTCACGAGCTTTGCCGCAGGTGGCGATGCTCCGCGACGTTCCTTGTTCAAGTCCCGCTGAGCTCAGCCGGCGCAGCACGACAGTTGCTTCACGTCCTTGGTGAAGGTCTGCGCCGCGAGCTTCAGGGCTTCGACCATCGTCAGGTACGGGAACAACTGGTTGGCGAGGTCGTGCACGCTCATGCCGGCACGGATGGCAATGGCGGCGGTCTGGATGACCTCGCCGGCTTCGGCGGCGACCGCCTGCACGCCCAGCAGCCGGCCGGTGCCCGCTTCGGCCACGAGCTTGATGAAGCCGCGCGTGTCGAAGTTGACCAGCGCGCGCGGCACGTTGTCGAGCGTCAACGTGCGGCTGTCGGTCTCGATCCGCCCCTGGTGCGCTTCGGCCTCGCTGAGACCAACCGTCGCGATCTGCGGATCGGTGAACACGACAGCCGGCATCGCGCGCAGGTCCAGTGCTGCATTGCCGCCAGCCATGTTGATCGCCGCCCGCGTGCCTGCGGCGGCCGCGACGTACACGAACTGGGGCTGATCGGTGCAGTCGCCTGCGGCATAGATGTTCGGTGCGCTGGTGCGCATGTGGCCGTCGACCACGATGGCGCCCCGACCGTCCACCTTCACGCCGGCGCCTTCGAGGTTGAGCGCGCCCGTGTTCGGCGTGCGTCCCGTGGCCACCAGCAGCCGGTCGGCGCGCAGTACCCCGTGGTTCGTCATCACCACGAATTCGCCGCCAGCATGAGCGACGCGGCTGGCTTGCGTCTGCTCGAGCACCTCGATGCCTTCCTCGCGGAACGCGGCGGTGAGTACCTCGCCGATGGCTGGGTCCTCGCGGAAGAACAGCTTGTTGCGCGCGAGGATCGTGACCTGGCTGCCCAGGCGCGCGAAGGCCTGAGCGAGTTCCACTGCGACGACGGACGAACCGATCACAACCAGCCGCGGCGACGTCTCGCTGCTGGCCAGCGCCTCGGTCGAGGTCCAGAACGGCGTGTCTGCGAGGCCAGGGATCGCCGGCACCGCCGCGCTGGCACCGGTAGCCACCAGACAGCGGTCGAACGGCACGACCCGCTCGCCGCCGTCGCGTAGGGTCACCGTCAACGAGTGGGCATCCGTGAAGCGCGCCGTGCCGTGCACGACCGTGATGGCCGGTGTGCCCTGCAGGATGCTCTCGTACTTACCGTGGCGCAGTTCGTCCACCCGCGCCTGCTGCTGCGCGAGCAGCCGGTCGCGCAGGATGATCGGCTCGGCAGCGGAGACGCCAGCGTCGAACGGGCTGCGTCGCCGCAGGTGCGCGACGTGCGCGGCGCGGATCAAGATCTTGGACGGCACGCAGCCGACGTTGACGCAGGTGCCGCCGATCGTGCCGCGTTCGATGAGCGTGACCCGCGCACCGCGTTCGACCGCCTTGAGCGCCGCGGCCATTGCGGCGCCGCCGCTGCCGATGACGGCAACGTGCGACGCATCGCCGCCGCTGCGCTCCTTCTGGCCACTGCCAAGCCAACTGCGTGCCCTATCGAGGAATCCGTCGCGCGACGGACCGGAGGCAGCCTCGGGCACGCGAGCGCGATATCCGGCGGCGGCCACGGCCGACACGAGCTCCGCCACGGGTGTGTCAGTCGCAAGGGTGAGGCGCGCCGTTCCGTTGGGGTAGGACACTTGCGCCGAACGCACACCAGGCACCTTCTCCAGGGCCTGGCGAACGTGCGCGGCGCACGACTCGCAGGTCATGCCGCTGATCGCGAGTTCGGTCATCGGAATGCCTTTCTGGTGGAGTCGCAGCGTGAAGGCTTCAGGCGTGCTTGGGCGGGACTGCGCAGCCATCCGGACCGCAGCGCCGGTTCGCCGGCGAGACGAAGTCCCACACCGACACCGCGACCATCGTCGCGAGGCCCACGTAGAGAAGCTTCTCGGCCACGGTGAAGCTGGCGACCAGCACGATGGCGGGGCCGACCATGCCCAGCACGCTGCGGTGCCACTGGCGGTGGTTGAACCAGCCCAGCGCGTTGGCCAGCAGCGCCAGCGCCGCGAACAGCGGCAGCAGCACGGTGACGAACACGGCCTCGAACTGGCTCAAGAAGCCGAGCCCGAGTGCTGCGCCAAGGCTGGCCAGGGCCGGGAAGCAAGCCCCGCAACCCATCGCCGAGACGATGCTGCCCAGCGCTCCGGCCTTGTCCGCGACCCGCGTCATGACGCTCATATTGTCCTCCTCGATCGCTGCGGCTTCAGCGCTTGACGGTGGACGGATAGCCCGCGTTCTCGGTCGCCGCGGTCAGCTTCTGCACGTTGGCCTTGGCATCGTCGAAGGTCACGATGGCCTGGCGCTTCTCGTAGCTCACGTCGACCTTGCTCACGCCGTCGACCTTCGAGATCGCCTTCTTCACCGTGATCGGACACGCCGCGCAGGTCATGCCCGGCACGTCCAGCGTCACGGTCTGCGGCGCTGCCTGGACACCGGCCGCGCCGGACATGGCGAGGGCCGCGATCAAGATCAGCTTCTTCATGGAGCACTCCTGGTCAGTAGAACAGCGGAAGGACATAGGGGAAGGCCAGCGCGATCAGCACCAGCACGGCCACGAACCAGAAGACGGCCTTGTAGGTGGACCGCACCTGGGGGATCGCGCACACCTCGCCCGGCTTGCACTGCTGCACCGGTCGATAGATGCGACGCCACGCGAAATACATGGCGACAAGCGCAGCGCCGATGAAGAACGGGCGATAGGGCTCCAGCGCCGTTAGGTTGCCGATCCACGCGCCGCTGAAGCCCAGGGCCACCAGCACGAGCGGGCCCAGGCAGCAGGTTGACGCGAGGAACGCGGCCAGTCCGCCGGCGAAGAGCGCACCACGCCCGGTCTGCGATTCCGTCATGCACTTTCCTCGGTGTGTCGGGGACACGATGGCGTAAGCTTATTTCCGTACTCATGTACGGAGTCAAGCGGGATGGACAGCGATCAGCAGGGACTGACGATCGGGGCCGTCGCCAAGGCGGCCGGGGTCAACGTGGAGACCGTGCGCTTCTACCAGCGCCGCGCGCTGCTACCCGAGCCGGACAAGCCCTACGGCCGCATTCGGCGCTATGAGGCGAAGGACGTGGCGCGGGTGCGGTTCGTGAAGGCCGCACAGCGCCTTGGCTTCAGCCTCGACGAGGTTGCGGGCTTGCTGAAACTGGACGACGGCACGCACTGTGACGAGGCGAGACAGCTCGCCGAAGCAAAGCTCGGCGATGTGCGCAAGAAGCTGAAAGACCTGCGCCGGATCGAGTCGGCGCTGGCCGTCCTCGTCCGCGACTGCTGCTCGATGCGGGGCAAGTTGTCGTGCCCGTTGATAACCACCCTGCAGAGGCAGTGAAACAAGTGAAACGCCGCGTGTTGGACGATTGTTGACGCAGCGAATTCAACATAAGGGGTGCAGGTTGTCCATCACGGTGGTCTTGCCGCGCCCATTGGCGCCCGCGATGGCCACCAGCGCAGCGCCGGGGGCCAGGCGTTCGAAGTCCAGCTCCAGCACGTCCCGCCCCATGCCGTCGCGTATGCCGCGAAAGCCCTTGAGCGTCAGCGAATGGACTCTCATGCGTGTGCTCCCGATGAAACCTCGAGGCAGTCTCCCGCGAGTTCCAACACCTTCAAGTCGCCTTCCGCTTCGGCGCCGGGATGCTGTGCACCTGCGGCGGTTGCCGCGCCCGGCTCGGCCAGTGCAGCGTCCACGATGTGTTGCGTCTCGTGCACCGCGAGCTCGTCGAGACACGACCACAGCGGCTCGGGTCGCGCGCCGACCGCGCCGGCCCAGGCCGCCACCTTGTCCCGCATCGCGCCGGCCTGGCCGATGCCGCCGGAGCGCACGCGCACCACCGGCAAGATGCGCCCTTCGAACTGCACGCCTGCGGCGACGGCCAGCAGTTCGCGCATCGCGGCGCGGTCGACGTCGTTGCGCTCCTCTTCGGGAACGCTCCAGCGCAGGCGCACCCAGGCCCCCGCGACCGGCTGCGCCACCAACGCGGCACGCAGTGTGGCGAGGTCCGGCTTGCCGTCGAAGCAGATGTCGACCGTGCGGCGCGCTGGCGTCGCTTCCAGGCGGCATGTGGCGGAGTCCGGCCCGACCTGCCAGAGCAGGAAGCCCTTGTCGCCTGCCTCGCCGTGGTGGAACCTGCCGATCGACCCGGCGTAGGCGATGCAGCGCCGTCCGCCGCCATCGTCGCGTTCCCAGCATTGGTGGCGGTGGATGTGACCCAGCAGCACCGCCTGCGCGCCCGCTTCGAACAGGCTGCCGGTGGTGAACTCGTGATCGAAGCCGGCCATCGGAACACCGTGCTCGGTGATGCAGCCGAACACTGTGCCGTGAGACACGAGCAAGGTCGGCAAGCCAAGCTGGCGCGCCATCGTGTGGTTCGATGCGAGCCCACGCAGCAGCGCCGCGACGTGTTCCCCGGTCGCGCCGGCAGCGTGGGCGGCCCCGAGGGCCGCGGCGACCACGGCGCGGTTCACCGATGGCAAGCAGGAAAAGAGCCCGACCAGGCCGTCCGGCAGCGCGTCGAAACTCCATCCTGGCGACACGACCCAATCGCCCCCGGCGGTCAGGCCCACCTGCCCGATCCGATCAGCCACGTGCACGGCATGGCGTCCGCCCAGTTCCCTGAACACGGACAGGGTTCCCGGCGGTTCGTGCGACCAGGTGCCTTGGAGCATCAGGACGGGGCAGTGGTCCGCCAGCCCCCGAACCCGCGACACGAGCGCCACCGCCGACGGCGAGTGCAGATCGAGCGCATGGTCGGTGCTGTCGCCGGAGATCACGGCCACGTCGACGCCGACGTCCACGGCACGCTCGATTGCAGCGCCAAAGCACCGATCCGCTTCGACCAGATTGCGCGGCCCGTAGTGCAGGTCGGAGAAGTGCGCCACGCGGAGGGCCGAGCGCGTAGTCATGACGCCTCCCGCAGCGCGGCGGCGACCTTGTCGACATAGCCCGGCGCATCGTTGCGGTGGCGGTCCAGTTCGTCCCAGGCCCGGCGCCGGCCCTGCGGGTTGAGTTTCCAGCCCGGCCCCCAGCGCCGCGCCGCATAGGCCTCGAAGTCGGCGGCAGAGACACCATGATCGCCGGCAAGCGCCAGCACCTTGTCCAGCGTCGGCTCGCCGCGAGACGGAACCCCATCGGCGTCCGCGACCTCGGCGGTTGCCGCGGTAGCGCCGGCGGGTTCGCCTTCGAGCACGCCGCAAGACGCATGCGCCTGCACGACGACGGCCTCGTCGTCCTCGCGGTCGCGCAACAGCGCGCTCACGTCCACCGGTGCCTCGAGGTCGATGATCCACTGCGGCACCCGCACCGCCCGGCCCTGCTCGTCGATGTGGCTGACCTCCATCAGCCGCTTGGACAGGTAGAACGGCGTGCGCTGGCGGTCGAGAAAGCCCGAAATGCGCCCGCCGCGCAGGAAGGCCACGGTCTCGAACTTCTGGATCGCCGCGTTCATCGCGTAGAAGCTGGTGGTGTGCAGTTCGAACGCGCTCAGCGAGCGGATGCCCGGCACGAAGAACAGGAAGCGGCCCGTCAGGTTGCATTCGCGCTGCTGGTATTCGCGGCAAGCCTCGGGCTCGCACACGCCGCCGTTGGCCTCGCGCATCACCGTCTTGCGCCCGCCGAACAGGCGCACCGCGCGCCGCCCCTGCGCGTCCACCGGCACCGGCGCGAGGCACATGCAGTGCCGCACGCGGCCATTGGGCGCGTACTCCGACCAGTAGCGCTTGTCGTGCGTTCCCCAGGCCGCCAGTTCGTGCGGCATCACGGTCTGCCACTGGTCGGACGGGAACACCACCGGGAAGCGGTACAGGTGCAGCCCCTCGCCGCGATCCTCGCCGTAGGCCTCGATCAGCTCACGTGCCAGCGCCGGGTTGCCGAAGTCCTGCGCGCGCACGGTGAACCACGGCACGTTGCGCGGGACCAGCGGATTCTTCAGCTGCGGCAAGGCCTCGGCGAGCGCCTGCTCGATGCGGTCGAACGAGTGGCCGTCGCGCAGTCCGCGCTCGTAGATTTCGCAGGCGCGCGGCTCGGCCGCGGCGCGCTTGGTCAGCACCTTGATGCCGGCGCGGATCTTCCCGGCGGTGGGGATGCGGGCGGTGCCCTGTCCGAGCAAGGTGGCCGGGGTCGAAGGGCCGCCGTGCAAGGTGACGGTGGGCAGTGCGGATGCGGCGGTCATGGCGGCGCTCCTTGGCGAGGCGTGCACCGGGACATCCCGGCAATTAATGCTCTCGCGGAAACGTGCCACTTCAAGGCGAGCGTCTGGCTATCCCAACTTGCCCTGACGACGTCCTGACGATAGTGGCCACCTGAACTTGGTGGACGCCCACACATCCCAGCAACGATGGGATGGCGGGTCATGCTGGACAGCAGGCCATTCAGGACATGGCGAGATGAAGAAGCCCTGACACAGCCTCAGATCCGCATCACCTTCGACCTCAAGCCTGCCTCCAATACGACTCCCACGATCACCCCAACCCCGGCGTTCCAAACCGAGACGGCGGCGGTGGTGAGCAGCACGGCGCGCGCTTCCTTGTCGCGGGCGCTCCCGGCCGTGCCAATGGTGAGTGAGAAGCCAGCGACGAAGAGCATGGCGCCCAGGGTACCGGCGGGCAGCAGGCTCAGCAGCGCGGTGAGTTGGCCGCTGGCGTACAAGCCCGCAAGCAGCAACACGCTGCCGAGGAAGATGGGCGCGCGACCGGTTCTTGCGCCGCAGGCTACTTGCGCGGCCATGCCGCCCGCGCCGAAGCACATGGGTGGCGCGCCCAACCCGCCGGCCAGCAGGTTCATCAGGCCGGTGCCGCGAGCGGCTCGGCTTTCGTCAACCGCGACGGCGGGGAACAGGCGGCGCGTTTCGGCCACGATGCCGAGAATCGCATTGCCGAAGGTCAGCGGTATTTGTGCCGCGGCCAAGCTGATGGCAGCGAACCAGACACCGGATTGGTTGAACGCTGGCCACTGTGGCTCGGGCAGGTGCAGCGCCCAGGGTGTGTCGGCCAGCGTCTGTACAAGATCGGGCTGGCGCCATGCGCCGACCGACCACCCGACAGCCATGAGCGCCGGCATGGTGAGCCAGCCGCCACGGCCGAGCAAAATCAGCGCAAGCACCACCGACGCCGCACCCAACACCGCGTCGCCCTCGATGCGGCGCAGTCCAGCGATGATGAGAGCGATACCCAGGCCGAGCACCACGCCGTGGGTCACGTCGCGCGAGACGTAGCGGGACAGCCAGTGCGCTAGGCCACTCCAGGCGGCGATCAACCAGAACACCCCGGTAATCAGCGCGGCAAGCGCAAGTACCGCGGGCATGTTCTGCCCTGACACCACAGCGCTGGCCAGCGCCGCTGCGCCCACAGCCTTCATGGGTTGCACCGGGAATGGAATGCCGAAGCGCCAGCCAACGACGATCATGCTCAGCCCAAACGCCAGCAGGATGGATGTCGGGTGCACGCCCGTCACCACGATGAAGCCGACCAGGAAGGGCAGCAGGGTGCCCAGGTCGCCCAGCGCGCCGCCGAGATCGCCGCGCCAGCTGGCATTCGAGAGTTCGTATGGTGCGGTCAGTACTTCGCTGGTCTCGGGGGCGGCTTTCATGCGGGCGATTTTCCTGCATTGCGTCGTAGGGCTTCAGCCAGCGCGAGGGTTTTCTCACTCCATCGTGCAGGTGGCTGCTATGGGAGCCTCTGTGGACCTGCAGGCACACAGTTCCTCTGCTATGTCGCGGGGTGCGACTTTTGAAGGTGGATTGACCGGACGCTCACGCTTTAAGTGTGCCGGTTCAGGTGCACCGCGTTCAAGTTCGCCGCGGTGCGGCCGGCGGCAGCGCCGGCATCGGCTCGTCGGTGGACCACACCCAGCCGCCGCCCGCTGCGCGCAGCGTGGCGGCCTTGGCCTCACGCTCGCGTCGGGTCATGAAGGGGCTGAGGACATGCAGCGGCAGCGGCACGGCGCCCGTGTCCAGCAGCAGCGCGTTGGCGAACGCGGCTGCGCAGCGCGCGTCGTAACGCAGCGGCTTCACGAAGTACCGCCCCGCATCGATGAGCGCCTGCAGCAGCGGCAGTTCATGCACGCCTTCGACCGGGATCCACTGATCGCTGGCCAGCAGCAGGGTCGCGGTGTCGATCTCGTAGGTGTGTTCGCGCCGCGCGCGTATCAGGGCCGTGATCACCGCGCGCACACGCTGGCCATGATCGGCGTCACGAGCTTCAAGTACCGCCGCATAGGTCTTCGCGATCCGTTCCCAGGTCTTCGCCGACGCCAGCAGCGGCGCGTCGGGCATGTGTTTCAACCAGATCCGGTAGCCGCCCGGGCAGGCCTCGGCCGCCTTGAACTCCGCCACCGCCACCGCCAGCGGCGCCACGCCATCGTGCGGCCGCAACACCCCCAGGCGTTCTCGGCGGCGCTGCGCCGCTTCCGCATGCGTCGCTTCGTTGAACTGCTCGGGCACGTACAGGCGCTCGCCGAGGACGATGCCCTTCGCCCTCACCTGCTCGGCGGCGCGCTGCAGGTACTTGTGCAGTACGCCCTGCGATCGTTTGCCGGCCATCGCCGGCGACCAGCGGTTGAAGCCCGCGCGCTCGAACAGGAAATGCGTCAGCGCGCGCAGGCTCATGCGGCGCCGCGGCGCCTCGATCTCGCCCGGGTCATCGTCCGCGCGCCCGCCCGGCGCGCGGCCACCAGCCTGACGGCTCCACGCGAAGTCGACCCGCAGTTCCACCGCGCCCTCGGACTCCAGCACCGCGTCCCCCACCAGTTCGCCCAGACCCGATTGCTGCGGTGACGGCTCGAACGACGCGCAGGAAGGATGGTGCTGGCTGCCGGTGTCGGGCATGCGCTTGGCCTGGTAGCGGCGGTGAAAGGCCACGTACATCTCGACGCCGCCGGGCACGCACAGGCAGCGCGGGCGCTCCAGTGTTTCGTAGACAGCAGACAGCGCATCCTGAATCGCTGGGTCGTCGGGCTCCAGGATGCGGCCTCGGATCGACAATCGCTGGGTGTCCATGAGGCCCGATGGTTCAGGCCCCTGCTCCCAGTGCACCAGCCCGAAACGCAACGCGATTGGGGGGTCAATCGCGATCAGCCGTCATTCGGCTTAGCAAGAACGGGGTCGTGGCCTGAACGGCGGCGATACCGTGAAGCCAGGCAGTGTGACGTCGTGAGACGGATGCCGCGCATTGCGCGGCCGCGGTGAGTTCTTCCTGGAGAAGATGACTGGGCCGTCATGCCAGCGTCTGCGAACTGTCAGTACGCGAGGGCTAGATTCTCCGACGTGCATGGGCCCCACCATGCACCACCATACGGAGGTAGCCATGAAGCTGAGCGTCGCCCAAGTCGCTGCAATCGCAGTCATTTCAGCAGTCGCAACTTCGCCCGCTCACGCCGGCCATGCTGCCCGGGAGGCGGCCAAGCAGGTGATCGCTCTTGCCGATGGTGGGGCGCTCTACCTGTTCGACGACGGCCTCATGGCGAAGGAGGACCGCTATGGACGAGCGACCAGCGTGAAAGTCGGGACGCTGATCGAAACGAAGGACGGGCGCAAGATCACCATGACCAGCAATGAGGTCGCCAGGCTGAGCCAACTGCTGGACCTGGACCACCGCGGATAGCGCACGCGACGATCGACGTCGCCTTCTGGGCAGCCCGAGGGCGCGAGTTCACGACTGGCCTGAACGGACGCACACGGACGCGCGCTCACGCGCCACCCAGGAGCCCGGAAGCAGTCAGCCAGGATAGCTGGCAAACGTCGAAGCCTGCCCGGCAAGGTCGATCAGGAGTACCTGATAGGGCTGGGAGCGGCCCGGAACCGCCATGCCGGGCGCTGACACGGGCATGCCGGGTACCGACAGCCCCAAGGCCTTCGGCCTGGTTGCCAGCAGTCGCTCCATCTCTGCGGCTGGCACATGTCCTTCGATCACGTAGCCGCCGACGAGCGCCGTATGGCAGCTGCCAAAACGGTCGGGCATGCCCAGGCGCCGGCGTTCGGCCGACGCGTTGTGCACGTCCAGCACGGTGACCTTGAATCCGGCCTCGCGAAGGTGTCCCACCCATACCGCGCAACAACCGCAGGTGCGGCTCTTGAACACCTGTACTTCGGCCTTCGGGGTCGCCGCCCGCGCCAGGCCTGGCAATGACACGCCGATCGCTACCAGCCTCTCCAGAAGTGCTCTGCGTCTCATGGCACCGTCCTCACGCGGCCGCCGAAGGGCCCAAGGCTTCCTGTGTGGAAGGGGCCTGCGCAGAACGCGCTTCCCTCCTGAGCTGCCATTGCTTGACCAGCGCGTAGAGCGCCGGGATCACCCCGAGCGTCAGTACGGTCGATGAGATCATGCCGCCGACCATCGGCGCGGCGATGCGGCTCATGACCTCCGAGCCGGTGCCGGTGCCCCACATGATCGGCAGCAGGCCGGCCATGATGGCCACCACCGTCATCATCTTCGGACGGACGCGCTCGACCGCCCCCTCCATCACCGCGCCGTACAGGTCGGCCGGGCCCGGCAAGCGCCCTTCGGCGCGGCAGCGCTCCCGGGCCTCGGCCCAGGCGTGGTCGAGGTAGATCAACATCACGACGCCGGTTTCCGCCGCGACCCCGGCCAATGCGATGAAGCCGACGGCAACGGCCACCGACAGGTTGTAGCCCAGCCACCACATCAGCCACACGCCACCGACCAGGGCGAAGGGCACCGACAGCATCACGATCAACGTCTCCGTCAACCGCCTGAAGTTCAGGTAGAGCAGCAGGAAGATCGTCAGCAAGGTCACCGGGATGACGACCTTCATCTTTTCGACGGCACGCTCCATGTACTCGAACTGGCCGCTCCAGGTGATGTAGTAGCCCGGCGGGAACTTCACCTGATCGGCCACCGCCTTGCGGGCGTCCGCGACGTACGAACCGATGTCGCGGTCACGAATGTCCACGAAGATGTACGCGGACAGCAACGCGTTCTCGGTGCGGATGCCCGGCGTGCCGCGCGCCACGCTGACTCTGGCGACCTGCCCCAGCGGCACCATCGCACCGCCCATCGTGGGCACCAGCACTTCGCGCTCGATCTGTTCCGGGTGGGTGCGCAACTCGCGCGGGTATCGCACCGTCACGCCGAAGCGTTCACGCCCCTCGACCGTCGTCGTGACCATCTCGCCACCGAGCGCAGTCCCGATGATGTCCTGCAGTTCACCGACCGACAGGCCGTAGCGGGCCAGTGCCTCGCGGTTGGGTTCGATGTTCAGGTAGCTGCCACCCGTCAGGCGTTCCGCGAAGGCCGAAGTCGTGCCGGGCACTGCCTTGACCACCGCTTCGATCTCCTTGGCGAGTTTTTCCATCTCGCCGAGATCCTTGCCGAAGACCTTGATGCCGATCGGCGTGCGAATGCCGGTGGAGAGCATGTCGATGCGTGCCTTGATCGGCATCGTCCAGGCATTCGACACGCCCGGGAACTGCAGCGCCTTGTCCATCTCGGAGATCAGCTTGTCGGTGGTCATTCCCGGCCGCCACTCTTCCTGCGGCTTCAGATTGATCACCGTCTCGAACATCTCGATGGGGGCGGGGTCGGTCGCGGTGTTCGCACGGCCCGCCTTGCCGTATACCGAACTGACCTCCGGGAAGCTCTTGATGATCTTGTCCTGGGTCTGCAACACCTCGGCTGCTTTGGTGATCGACATGCCAGGGAGCGACGCCGGCATGTACAGCAGCGTGCCCTCGTTGAGCGTCGGCATGAACTCGCTGCCGAGCTTGGAGGCAGGGAAGTACGTCAAAGCCATGGCGATGACGGCCAGCGCAATCGTCACCTTCTTCCAGCGCATCACGCCGGCAATGATCGGGCGGTAGACCCAGATCATGAAACGGTTCAGCGGATTCTTCGCTTCCGGCATGATCTTGCCGCGGATGAACAACATCATCAGCACGGGCACCAGCGTCACCGACAGCAGCGCCGCACCGGCCATCGAGAACGTCTTGGTGTAGGCCAGCGGTGCGAAGAGCCGCCCTTCCTGCGACTCGAGCGTGAAGACCGGCAGGAACGAGACGGTGATGATCAACAGCGAGAAGAAGAGCGCCGGCCCGACCTCCTTGCAGGCGTCCAGCATCGCGTCGGCACGCTGCTTGACGGTGTGGACAGCCGGCAGCCGCTCGAGGTGCTTGTGCGCGTTCTCGATCATCACGATCGCCGCGTCGACCATTGCCCCGATGGCGATCGCGATGCCACCCAGGCTCATGAGGTTGGAGTTCATGCCCAACAGCTTCATCGCGATGAACGAGATGAGCACACCCACCGGCAGCATGAGGATGGCGACCAGCGCCGAGCGTACGTGCATCAGGAACACGACGCAGACCACGGCGACGATCAGGCTCTCCTCGATCAGCGTCCGCTTGAGCGTGTCGATGGCCCGATGGATCAGGTCCGACCGGTCGTAGACGGCCTGGATCGACACGCCATCCGGCAGGCCCGCGGAGATCTCCGTCACCTTGGCCTTCAGGTTGTGGATCACCTCCAGCGCGTTCTGACCGAAACGCGACATCGCGATGCCGGAGACGACCTCGCCTTCGCCGTTCAGCTCCGACAGCCCGCGCCGCTCGTCGGGCGCCATCTCGACACGTGCGACGTCCCGGATCAGCACCGGCGTGCCGCCCTCGCTCTTGAGCACCAGGGTCTCGATGTCGTTCTTGCCGCGCAGATAGCCCTTGCCGCGGACCATGAACTCGGTCTCGGCCATCTCGACCACGCGGCCGCCCACGTCGCGGTTGGAGTCGCGGATGACCTGAGACAGCTTCATCAGCGGGATGCCGTAGCTGCGCAGCTTGAGCGGATCGACCGTGACCTGGTAGGTCTGCACGAAGCCGCCGAGCGAAGCGACCTCGGCGACGCCAGGCGCCTTGGTGAGCTGGTAGCGTACGTACCAGTCCTGGATGGTGCGAAGTTCGGCGAGCGTGCGGTCCTTGGCCAGCAGCACGTACTGGTACACCCAGCCGACGCCGGTGGCATCGGGCCCGAGCGAAGGCGACACCCCCTTGGGCAGTCGCCCGGACGCGAAGTTCAGGTACTCCAGCACCCGGCTGCGCGCCCAGTAGATGTCGGTCCCGTCCTCGAAGATGACGTAGACGAACGAGGCCCCGAAGAACGAGAAGCCGCGCACGACCTTCGACTTCGGCACTGCCAGCATCGCGGTGGTCAGCGGGTAGGTCACCTGGTCCTCGACCACCTGTGGCGCCTGGCCGGGGTACTCGGTGTAGACGATGACCTGCACGTCGGACAGGTCGGGCAAGGCGTCCAGCGGCGTCTTCAGCACCGCAAGAATGCCGCCGATGACGATGAACAGTGTCGCGAGCAGGACCAGGAAGGGATTCCTTCCGGACCACTGGATGATCTTGGACAGCATGGCGCCCTCTGCTCAGTGGCCGGAGTGGATGGATCGGCCCGCGCTTGCCGCCGGTGCGGCTGGCTTGGCCTGCGGCGCCACCTGAGGGACTGCTCCGGTCGGGGCGATGGACGTCACCACGAAGTCACCCGGCTGCCTTTCGACGAACTCGAAGCGCACGGCCTGGCCGGGCTTGAGGCCGCCGAGCAGCGACGCGTTGGCGGCCTTGAACTCCATCGTCATGGCCGGCCATTTCAGCGCGGCGACCGGCCCGTGGTTGAGGCTCAGCGTACCGTTCTTGGCGTCGATGCTGTCGACCGTGCCTTCGGCCTTGTGGCCGACCGCCGCCGGCGGCATCGGCTTTTCCGACTTCGCTGGTACCGCTGACGCGGCGCCGCCAGACGCCGGGCTGCCGTGTCCTGCGTGCCCACCGAGGCCTCCCACCGCGGCCTTGAGGTTGCTCTCGGCATCGATCAGGAAGTTCGCGGCCACGACGACCGGTTCGCCGTCACGCACGCCCTTCAGCACCTCGACGTAGTTCTCCGCCCGCGCGCCGAGTTCGACCTCGCGCGGCTCGAAACGCCCTTCCCCGACCTGGACCAGAACGATCCGCCGCGTGCCTGAATCGATCACGGCGGAATCCGGAACCGCCAGCACCGGCGATTTGCCGCCGACACCCAGTTCCACCTGGGCAAACATCGCCGGCTTGAGACGCTGGCCGGGATTGGGCAGTTCGACCCGCACCGGGATGCTGCGCGTCTCGGCCTTCATCGTGGGGTAGACGTACGTGACGCGTCCTTCGAAACTTTCGGTCGGATACGCCGTGGTCATGACGCGCGCCCTGGCACCGGTCTTGATGAGGGCGATGTCCTGCTCGGCCACATCGGCGATCACCCAGACGGCCGACAGGTCGGTCACCTGGTAGAGCATCTCGCCAGGCATGAAGCGCATGCCCTGCAATGCCTTTTTCTCGGTGACGATGCCCGTCACCGGCGAAGGGAACGAGATCGTCCGCTGCGGCTGGCCGGACTTCATCAAGGCCGCCACCTGCGGCGCCGACAGATCCCAGTTGCGCAGACGCGCGAGGCTCGAATCGGCCAACTGGCGCATGCCCGCTTGCGCCTCCGTGCCGGCCTCTTTCATCGCCTCGAGACCTTGCATGGCGATCGCGTACTCGCGCTGCGCCGAGACCAGTTCCGGGCTGTACGCCTCGAACAGCGGCTGGCCCTTGGCCACAGGTTGGCCGGTCGCGCTGACGTGCAGCCGCTCGACGTAACCTTCGAACTTTGCGGTCACCGCAAAGGTCCGTCGCTCGTCCGGTTCGATGCGACCTGCCGCCCGGATGTTCTTGCCGAGCAAGCGCATGCCTGCCGGCTCGGTGCGCACACCCAGCTTCTGGATCTTCTCGGTACTGATGCGCACCTGGGCCGCAGCCCCTGGGCCGGCGTCGGGTGTTGCCTCGTCCTCGCCTTCGTAGACCGGGATGTAGTCCATGCCCATCGGGTCCTTCTTCGGCACCGGTGAGGTGTCGGCCAGCCCCATGGGATTGCGGTAGTACAGCAGCTTGCGCTGCTTCGGCGCAGCGGCGGAGGGCGACTCCTGGCTGGCTTCGGCGGACGAATGTGCGGCGCTGCGCGACTGCGAGCCCAGCCAGTAGCGGCCGGCGCCGACGGCGCCGATCAGGGCGATCACGAGCACGGTCGTGGTGGTCTTCACAGGTCTTCTCCCACAATGCGTTCGATCTCGGCCAGGCGCATCTGCGCCTCGGCCTGCGTCTTCAGGATGTCCAGGCGGGCCTTGCGAATCTGGCGCTGCGCCTCGAGCAGCATCGCGAACTCCGCCTTTCCGTTCTCGTAGGCAGCCAGCGCCGACTGGAGGCCGAGTTCCGACTGCGGCAGCAACTGCGTCTTCAGCAGCGTCTCGTTGCGCCGTGCAGCATCGAGCCCGGCCAGGTTCACGGCCAGGTCACCCACCAGCTGCTGCTGCAGTGCTTCGGCTCTCGATCGCGACGCGGCGACCATCGCCTCGGCTTCTCGCTCCTGACCACGGCGGGCTTCCTGCTGCAGCGGGATGTTCATCTCGAGCATCACGCCCCAGGTGGTGATGCGCGAGCCCATCTGCGACGGCGACACGCCGACCGTGAGGTCGGGATAGCGATTGCGCTGGGTGAGGTCACGACTCTTCTGTGCGAGGGCCACGCGGGCCAGCTCGGCCTGGATCTGCGGATTGCCCGACCGCGCCCGCTCCGCCAACGACGAGGCATCGGCGGTGTTCAGCGTCGGTACAGCGCGCAGTTCCTGGGCGTCGGCCAGTGGTGCGCCGCTTTCGCGAGCCAGCAGCGCATTCAGCCGGGCGCGAATCTGGCGCTTCTCGCTGTCGATCATGATCAGCTCCGAGCGCATCGCCGTCTGCTCCAGCTGCGCGCGGATCGCGTCCGCCTGGGCGGCCAGTCCGCCCGCATAGCGCGCCTGGGCAACCTGCTCGAGGCGGGTCATCAGTCCAAGCACCTCCGTGGTCAGCCGCTCGTTGCCTGCGGCACGGTAGTACTCCGCATAAGCCGCCTTGATTCGAGCCGCCAGTTCAGCCCAGGTCGCACTCGCGCGGGCCTCGGCCTGCCGCACATCTGCGGCAGCGGCGTCCCGCTTGAGCTCCCGCTTGCCCCAGAGGGGCAGTGCCTGCATCAAGGTGTACTTGGTTTCACCGACCTTCCACGGCAGCAGGCTGGGCGAAGCGTCGCTGCCGTAGTTGTTGATGTTCATGAGCTCCACGCGCAGCACCGGATCGGGGAGGGCCCCTGCCGGTCCCACACGCTGCGCGGCGGCTTCTGCCTCCTCGTGCATGGCCCGGATCTCCGGGCTCTGGGCACGGGCGTAGGCCAGCAACCCCCGGAGGTCGCGCCCCAACGGCGCCTCCTGAGCGACGGCGGCAACGGGCCCGGCAGCACCGAGAACCAGCCCCACCACCAGCGAGCCAGCCCAGCGCGGCAGGCCTGGCCATGCGGTATTCGATTGACCCCGTACGGTCGTCATTTCGTCTTCTCCTTGGGTGCCGCTCGGAGGGCCGGACACAGGGGCGATCCGGAGTCCGATCACGGCGGCGATACGGTCAGTCTTCCGAGGCGCCGCCGTTGAAGACGGCCTGCGAAAGAGCGCGAGATGCACGCAGGCAGCGCGGCCAGGCAGGCCGGCTGCTTGCGCGTGACCCCTATAGCGCTAGGCGCAAGAAGGCGATTGGAATCGGCAGGGGCTTTGCGCCATCCCGGCGCGGTGCCCCCACATCTGCCGACACGTCGACGGACGCCGGCACGATCAAGGCCGCCGCCATCGGGAGCGGCAGGACATGGAACTGGTAGTTGTCGAGAACGGACTTCTGCGGCGGGATCGTCACGCCGGCCCGCTCGCAGAAACTCTCGCAGTTCGACTTGGGCGAAGAGTCACCCGGATCATGTCGGGACTGATCCGGCGCCGCGACCGAGTGATGCTCGCACCCCGCGGGCGCCGCCGCAAAGTCGGCGGCCTGCACTTCGGCTTTCCCGTGGAACGTGTCACCGCCCCCGGCGAACTGCTGGGCGGCCAGGCAAGCATTGGCGACGCCCAGACCGAGACCGAACAGCCACACCAACAGGACCCGGAGGGCCCAGCGGCGGAGCTGTTGAGGGCGGCGGAACATGAGCGGTCGAGTCCAGAAGTTGAATCAAGTATGCATCTTGCGGCAGGGCGTCGGTTTGAGGATCGTCAAGGCGCGCGCCGGGCTGGCCCGTGCATCCGGGATCCGTGCGTTCATCGACTCCGACTTCACGAGTACTGGACGAAACCGCGGTCAGTCAGAACCGATGGCGCTGGCGTCGATGGCCACCTCAGAAACCGTCTGGAGGATGTAGTCCGACTCGGCGCTCCCCCCGATGGCACGCTGGTATCGCTGGAAGGCACCGAGTTCTCTCTTCGTGATCCTCACCGTTCGCTCAACGATTTGCTCGCCAAGGGCTTGGGCTCTGGCAGCCGCGGCGCGCGTGCTCTCGCCACGGTAGACGAGGTAGCGCGCATAGGGCCCGAGCACGAGTTGCTTCTCGATCCGAACATCGGACATCGATTCGAACGCATGGCACTGATCTGCTTGCCCCGAAACCACGCAGCGATACGTCGCCAGAGGCGAGTCCTTGGCGTGACCCTGCACCGGGAACAGCCCGAGGCCGGCGATCGTTGCCGCAAGAATCGGGCTCTTCAGCGCGAGCGCTGCGCGATTCAAGTAGGTGTTCATGGAGGCTCCTTACGGGGTTCTATGGCGTGCGCGACGGCGCGCACGAGGAACACTCTAGAAAGCCATCACCAACCGCCGACCGACGCCGCGATGACACTTTCGTCATCACACGCCAGCCGCAGAAACGCGATCCCCTCACCGCCTTCCGACAGATCAATCAGATGGTCATCCCGGCGAGCGCGCAAGCTCGGCGGCCTCTTGCGGTCTCCGCAGGGGCGGCAATAAGACGCGAACCGGACCCTACAAGCTGTCGTGCACGGCTGCAGCGGCTACCGCTGCCCGGCCGATCGCAACGTCAATCTGGCACGGCACTCCCGCGACGTCGCCCGCAGCGTACACATTGTCTGCGCTCGTGAGTCCGGTCGGACCGATCGCGATTGCGCCGTGAACGTCGAGCCGAACTGCCAGTTGATTCGCCAGGTACGTTCGCGGCCGCGCGCCGAATGCTGCCAGCAGCACGTCGAACTCATGGGTGCGACCATCGTCGCAGGTCACGAGGATGGTGCTGTTGCGAGCCAACGCGACATGGGATGCGACGCCTGGCACACGCTCGAGTCCGGCATGGAATGAAGAGTATTTAGCCGTCCCGGCCGCGCAGTCGATCTCGATGAACCTCGCCTCCGCACACGCCTTCCCCAGATCGGCCGTGCCGGGCACGCTGAGGCGCGAATCGCCCAGCACCCCGACACGCTTGCCGAAGAGATCGCCGACTCCTTGCCAAGAACAGGTCCGCAGCAGGCCTGCCGACGCCACGTCGTCGATCCCGGGCAGGTTGATCGGCGGGTCCGTGGCTCCGGTGCACAGGATGATGTTGCGCGCCAGGAGTGTTCCATGCCTTAGCCGGAGCAAGAGCCTGCCGTCCGGGCAACGTCGTATGTCTTCGACCGAATCGTAGGTGACGTGTCCGTCCGCTGCGCGCAGATGTTGTCGCATCCGCTCGAGCAGATGTCCACCGACCACGCCATCGGGATATCCGGCAACGTTGAGGGCACGCGCGATGCGCTGCGCCCGGCTGGCGCCCGAATCCACCAAGCGCACGCTGCGACCATGCCGTCGGAGATGAATGGCTGCAGCCAGGCCGGCAGGTCCTCCACCAATCACCACCCCGTCGAAAGTGTCCCCGCCGATGACCGAAGCGCTGAGAAGGTCGGTCGCCTCAATCATGCTGAATCGCGGTAGCCTGCGCCGCCGGCCCGGCACAAGCAAAAGGCGTGCATCCTGCCGGCGCGCACAGTACAGATGGGTGACTACCAGATGACGGACTCGTCATCGGCTCATCCACCTGCGGGCCTGGATACAGATGCGCAGTGAGTGGAAGCGTCACGCAGCCGGTTCGTGACGCAGACACCACCTCGTCGCTCTCCGGGTCCGCAGGGTTCGGCGTCTGGACGAGTCCATCCGCGGGAGCCTCATCTTCTCGGGTTACTTCGCCGCCTCAATGGCGGTAACCACGATCGCGCCGTCCGCCTTTTCGGCGGTGAACATCACCTTGTCGCCCGCCTTGACTTTGTCCAGCAGCGCAGCTTCCTTGACCTGGAAGACCATGGTCATGCCGGGCATGTCCAGGTTCTTGATGTCGCCGTGCTTGAGGGTGATCTTCTTGGCTTCCTTGTCGATCTTGCGCACTTCACCTTCGGTCATCGAGGCGGGCGTGGTGTCCATCTTCATGCCGGGCATGTTCATGCCGCCCATCTTGCTGTGATCCATTGCCTGGGCGTGCGCGCTGATCGCGAACGGTGCCGAGGTAGCGAAGGCCAGGGAAACGAGGAGGAGTTTGAAGGTCTTCATGTGTTTCGATCCAAAAAGGGTGAGAAAGCAATTCTGCTCACGGCGCCGGCCGCCGGCCAGTGCCAGGCGCCACCGCCATGCCGTGACAGCCGTCACTCAGTGTTTATGGGCGCCATGGCCGTCAGACTTGGAGGCGCCGGCTGTCTGCGCGACCTTCACGAGGCCCTTCATGCCGGCGTCGTAGTGGCCGGGTTGTAGGCAGGCGAAGTGCACGTTGCCTGCCTTGGTGAAGCGCCACACGACTTCTCCGGTCGCGCCAGGCGCCACGCTGACCATGTTGTCGTCGGCATGTTCCATGCCCGGCATCTTCAACATCATCGCGTAGTGCGCCCTCAACTCCTCAGGCGTGCCCAGTACCAGTTCGTGCTTGACCGCGCCGGAGTTCTTCACGAGCAAGCGAACCGTCTCGCCCTGTCGCACCGAGATCTCGCCCGGCGTGAAGCGCATGTTGTCGGTCATGTCGACTTCCACCGTGCGCACGGCCTGCGCGGCGTTGCCGGGCTCGCCCACGGGGTTGCTGCCGTGGCCGGGGCCTGCCATCACCGCGGACGCGGCGAGCACGAGTACCGACACGACGCCGGCCTTGCGAATTGTGTTCATGGGGTTTTTGATGGAGCCCTGTGAGTGCGCCTGGGGCGCGTATTCAGTTCTGATGCCCGTCGTTAAGCAGGCCACTCAAACGAGCCACCTCGTTGCCGACCGCCGTGACCTTGCGCCCGTCGGCCAGTTCGAGGACCTCACCTTGCTTGAGGTAGGCGGCACGGCCATAGCGATCCTCCTTGGCCATCTTGCCGTCCTTGAAGACGTACAGGGTCGAACCGTCCTT
The DNA here is from genome assembly GCF_004011805.1 of Piscinibacter defluvii. Lineage (GTDB taxonomy): Bacteria > Pseudomonadota > Gammaproteobacteria > Burkholderiales > Burkholderiaceae_C > Piscinibacter > Piscinibacter defluvii. Next base: position 654,919 of record NZ_RCHJ01000003.1, on the reverse strand, counting down.
CAGAGCCAGGGCCTGCTGCGTGGCCTGCGGCAGCGCGTCGCGCGCAAAGACGGGCACGTAGACACCGGCGGCCGCAAACGCGATGACGAGGGTGAACAGAGTTGCTTTCATGTCGAACCTTTCGTGATGCAGTGAGGGATTCGCTCCCCCAACGTCATGCCACTTGGCATGCCGTGCACTCTAGGGAGCCGCAACCGACGAACGGCCGACGAGCACATTACAGGTTCGTAAGCTTGTCTCGTGCCCTTGGCGGCGCAAGGATCCGCGGAGTAGCTTTTCCAGCAAGGGTGTCGATCCCTGGCGATTGCGCCGCTAGCCCCGGTCACTCGCGGATTTGCCAGTTTCTTCAAGCCTGGATGCGCAATCCCGATGCACGCTACGGACATCATCAATGCACAAGCAAAAGATGCTGCCATCTTGGTCCGACGCGTTGCTTCTGGGTATGGGCGCAGCCTTCGTGCAGTTGGCAGCTGGCGAGTTTGCCGCGGCGGTCCATGGGACGCACACCTCGCCCCTGCGAGCCGTCGGCAAGTGGCTGATCGACGCACTGCCAACGCCCTTGATAGACGTGGGCATCGCACTCCTTCGTCGCGGCGACAAACCCGCGATTAGCGCAACACTGGTCTTGCTCGGCATCGGCCTTCCAGCGCTGACGTCGCTGGCGGGTACAACCGCACTCGTGGCAGCGATTCTTGTGCAGGGATCCATCGGGCTCTATGCGTTGTGGCGCCGCGTCGAACTTCCCCGCACGATCGCATTCCCTCTCGGATCGCTGGCAATGGGTGCCGGATTGCTGGGTGTCTGGCTCGGCGTTGTCGCTTCCCTGACTCTCGGACTCGTGCTGGCAGTCCTCGCGCTGGCGATCCGCCGGCTCCGGCGCCGGCATAGAAGCAAAGAGCCCGCGATCCTTCCGATGTCTGTGCCACCGCCGCCCCGGTCGGCCGCCCCGCAAATCCCAGGGCTATCCGAGCTCTTTACCCCGGTCGACCGATTCTTCGTCACCGACGTGACGTTTCCGGCACCGACCGTGGACACGCAACGCTGGCAGCTCACGGTGCGGGGCCTTGTCGAGCAGCCGTTGTCCCTGACGTTCGCCGAACTGCTGGCAATGCCATCCGTTGAAGTGGACTCGGTCCTCATGTGCGTGCACAACCCGGTGGGCGGCCCCTTTGTCGGCAATGCACGATGGCAGGGGGTGCGGTTGACCGACCTGCTCGACCGTGCCGGCGCGTCGCGGCGAGCGGATCACGTCCGCCTGCATGCCGTCGACGGATTCTCGGCCGGAGTCAACCTGTCACTGCTCGAGCAAGGCTTCGAGCCGCTGCTGGTCTACGCCATGAACGGCGCTCCGCTCACCCGCGAACACGGCGCCCCGGTTCGGATGCTTGTCCCGGGCATTCATGGATACGACGCAAACATCAAGTGGCTCGCCTCGATCGAGGTCACACGGTACAGCGAGGCCATCGACTACGCCGAGCGAAAGGGCTGGCCCCGGGTGCCATCGCGCATGGCACCGAACGCCAGGATCGACGTTCCATGCGTCTCGGCTCTGCTTGTGCCGGGCGGACAGATCGTGGCCGGCGTCGCCTGGAGCCCGCCGCATGGCGTCGTGAAAGTCGAGTTGCGTGTCGATGGCGGGGATTGGCAGGCCTGCTCGCTGGTGACCGCGCTTGGTCCCAACGCCTGGGTCCTCTGGGAAGCTCAGTGGGAAGCCACTCCCGGCCGCCATACGCTGGAGGTTCGGGCCTGGGGTCGAGACGGCGCGCAGAGCGAAGCGCCCGCCGCCCCGTATCCCGATGGAGCACGCGGCTACCACTGCGTGGCGGTCGACGTCAGGTCGGGGTGCACTCCACGGCCTCGCCAGCTGGGCTGGTGGCTCCTGGCGCAGGGACGCGAAAGATGGCGATTGGCCTGGTCCGGCGTGATCGCGTGGCGCCAGCACAGCCGCCAGTAGCGTTGCCCCGCCCCGCTCTTGAATCCCGCCCACAACAGGTCCCGTCACATGTCCACGTCGCTTGAACTCGGAGAGCGTCACATCCTGCAAATTGCCGAAGGCCCGATCGAGTACCGGGTCACGGGACGGGGCCCGACGGTCGTGTTCTTGCACGGCATCATTGCCAACGGCGATGTCTGGCGCGGCGTGGTGGCAGATCTCTCGCGCGATCACTGCTGCATCGTGCCGGACTGGCCGCTCGGCGCGCACCGACTGACCATGAGGGCAGGCACCGACTTCTCGTTGCCTGGCATCGCCGCGATGTTCGACGAGTTTCTGGCCGCCGCGGGTCTCGACCAGGTGGTGCTGGTCGCCAACGACACCGGAGGTGCCGTGGCACAGTACGTTGTCGTCGACCGCCCCGCGCGGATCGCAGCACTCGTGCTGACACCCTGCGACGCATTCGACAACTTCGTGCCCCTGCCGATCCGACACCTGCGCCTGTTCGGACGGACGTCGTGGGGGCTCTGGGCGCTGGCGCAGACCTTGCGCTGGCGCTGGGTGCAACGGCTGCCCATCGCCTTCGGCCGGCTGACCGAGCGGGCCATCCCTGCCGATATCATGCGGTCCTACACCGCTCCCCTGCGCGAACACGCGGGCACGCGCCGCGACTTCGCGGCGCTGGTCCGAAACATCCACCCGCGGTACACCTTGGCAATCGCCGAGAGACTGGCTGGCTTTGGGCGTCCCGTGTTGCTGGTCTGGGCGCGGGAACGGCGACGCTTCTTTCCGCTGGAGCACGCGCATCGACTCGCGGCCGTCTTTCCTGACGCCGCGGTGGAGATCATCGAGGACTCCGGGCCTTTCGTGACCGAGGATCAGCCACGGGCCGTGGCAACGGCGATCAGGCGGTTCATCGCCGATCGGGTCATGCCGACCGTCTCTCCCGCCCACCAGTTCAGTTGGCAAAGCTAATCGAAAGCTGATCTCCGCGCCTGAACAACGACGACGGCGTGATGCCGAACGTGTCTCGGAACGATCGCGACAGGTGTGCCGAATCGCTGAAGCCGACCGCGTGTGCAGCTTCGGTCCAGGACGCCCCCTGAAGCACCGACTCCACCGCGCGCCGCAGGCGCAACCACACCACATAGCGGCGCAGCGGAACCCCGGTGTCCTCGGCGAAGCGGTGGCTCAGCCAACTGCTCGAGACGTTCAGTGCGCCCGCCAACGTTTGCAGGCGCACCGGCCGATCAATCTGGGCACTGAGCAGGGCCAGGGCTTGTGCGATGCGCGGGTCGCGGTCACGGGCGCCCGGATCGGCGCCGTCCAGCCCGAGCCACAACACGCAGGTCGAGTTCGCCACGTCGATCGACCCGCCGTCCGCCACCAGAGCCCTCAGGCTCTCCGCCACGACTGGTGGCGGTTCAAACGCTGCGCTGCCATCGCAAGAGTCGATACGAGTTTGAATGGACGCGAACTCGACGCATTCGGACTCCAGGTACAGCATCGCCACCGTCGACCCTGAGGCGTCAAACGCATGCGGTCGGTCCGGCGCGACAAGGAACCCATTCAGTTCCTCCCATTCGCGCTGCGGCCCGGTTTTCAATCGGAGCCGGCCGCCAAGTCCCCAGCAGACCTGTGCGGCGTGGTGACGGTGCATGCGCGCATCGAGGCCGGGGCCGACATACAACAAGCGATGCGGCCACAGGTACAGGCGCAACGGGACTGTTCCGACGTTCACGTGCTCTCCGGCACAACCTCGTTGATTGTCGATCGACGGACGGCGAGACGCCCCACGCGGTACGGATCAAGCACGGCGCCAAGCCTTCTCCAGCTCCACCGCGACGAACACGATGGCGGCCAGTCCGAAGCAGAGGGCGAGTTCGCCGGCGGACAGCGGCTGCGTCCGGAAGACCGGCTGCAGCCACGGAACGTAGATGGTCGCAAGCTGCAGCGCGATCGTCAGCGCAACGGCGCCGAGCAGCGGCCGGTTGCTCGCCAGGCCGATCGTGAACAGCGAGTCGCGTTCGGAGCGGATCGCCAGCAGGTGCGCCATCTGGGCGAGCGTCAGCACCGTGAAGACAAGCGTCTGCCAGTGTGACTTCGGCCCCGTTCCATCCTCTTGCCCCAGCGCCCAGGCCTGCACGCCCAGGCACAGCCCACCGATCAGCAGGCCCACCCACAGCGCGTGCTGCCACAGGCCGTGCGCGAACACACTCTCCTGCGGCGGACGGGGCGGGCGCCGCATCACGCCGCGCTCGGCCGGCTCGGAGGCCAGCGCGAGGCCCGGCAGGCCGTCGGTCACCAGGTTCACCCACAGGATGTGGATCGGCAGCAGCGGGATCGGCAGGCCCAGCAGCGGCGCGAGGAAGAGCACCCAGATCTCGCCGGAGTTGCCGGTCAGTGCATAGCGGATGAACTTGCGGATGTTGTCGAAGATGCGCCGGCCCTCGCGCACCGCGCCGACGATAGTCGCGAAGTTGTCGTCGAGCAGCACCAGGCTCGAGGCCTCGCGTGCGACGTCGGTGCCGCCCTTGCCCATCGCCACGCCGATGTCGGCCTGCTGCAGCGCCGGTGCGTCGTTGACCCCGTCGCCGGTCATCGCGACGAACAGGCCGTGCGCCTGCAGGGCCTGCACGACACGGATCTTCTGCGCCGGGTCCATGCGGGCGTAGACCGACACCTTGGGCGCAGCGTCCCGCAACGCCGCATCATCGAGCTTCGCCAGCCCGGGGCCACTGAGGACGCTGTCGGCGCCCTCCGTAGCGATGCCGAGGTCGCGTGCGATTGCCAGCGCGGTCGCCGGATGGTCGCCGGTGATCATCACCGGGCGGATACCAGCGGCCAGACATTCGGCCACCGCGGCGCGCGCCTCGGGCCGGGGTGGGTCGATCAGGCCCACCAGCCCGACCAGCGTCAGTCCCCGCTCGAACTGGTCGGCATCGACCGCGACCACGTCGGCGTGACCGTCGCGCTGCGCCACCGCGAGCACGCGCATGCCCTGCGCCGCCCAGTCCTGCGCGATCGCCGCCGGCTCGTCGCCGGCGCCGCCACAGCGCGGCAGCACCGCCTCCGGCGCGCCCTTCACGTAGGCACGCCAGCCGCCGTCGTGCGCGTGCAGCGTCGTCATGCGCTTGCGGTCAGAATCGAACGGCCACTCGTGGCGGCGCGGCCGCTCACGCTGCAGCGCGGTGACGTCCAGGCCAGCGCCCTGCGCAGCCTGCAGCAGTGCCGTTTCGGTCGGGTCGCCGATCCAGCCGTCGGCGCCCGCCACCGCGTCGTTGCACAGCACCAGCGCAGTCCAGAGCGCGTCGTCGGGAACGCCCCAGGCGCGGTGCTGGCGCAGCTGCATGCGGTTGAGCGTCAGCGTGCCGGTCTTGTCGGAGCAGATCACGCTGACCGAACCGAGTGTCTCGACGCTCGGCAGGCGCCGGACCAGCGCGTTCACGGCGACGAGCCGGCGTGCACCCAGCGCGAGCAGCACCGTGACCACCGCCGGCAGCGCCTCGGGGATCGCCGCCACCGCCAGGCTGACCGCCGTCAGCGCCATCAGCAGCAGGGGCTCGCCGCGCAACACGCCGATCGCGAACACCAGCGCGCAGATCGCGAGCACGACGATCGACAGCCGCTTGCCGAACGCGGCCAGGCGGCGCTGCAGCGGCGTCGCCCGGCTCTCGGTGGCACCGAGCAGCGTCGCAACGCGGCCGAGCTCGGTCTGCTCCCCCGTGCTCACCACCACCCCTGCCGCGCGGCCGTGCGTGACCAGGGTGCCCTTGAACGCCATGTTGACCCGGTCGCCGAGTGCCTCGGCCTCGGCGGAAAGGTGTCCGTGCGACTTCTCGACAGTGACCGACTCGCCGGTCAGCGCCGACTCGTCGATCCGCAGCCGCGCGACGTCGTGCAGCCGCAGGTCGGCCGGCACGAAGTTGCCGGCCTCGAGCAGCACGACGTCGCCAGGCACGAGCTGCTCGGTCTCGATCACCCGCACCTGCCCGCCCTCGCGCCGCACCGTCGCGTGGGGGGTCGCCAGCCGCTGCAGGGCCTGCAGGGCCTGGTCGGCGCGCCACTCCTGCCAGAAGCCGATCGCCGCGTTGAGCGCGACGATCAACAGGATGACCAGCGTGTCGGTCAGGTCGCCGATAACGCCCGACAGCAACGCCGCGGCCAGCAGCACGAGGATCATGAAGTCGCTGAACTGGTCGAGCAGCCGTTTCCACGCCGGGCGCGGTGGCGGCTCGGGCAGTCGGTTCGGGCCGTGGCGCCGACGGCGCACGACGACCTCGTCGGCCGCGAGCCCGGCGTCGACCTCGACGCCGAGATGGCGTGCAACCTCGTCGGCGGGCAGCATGTGCGCATCGAAGCGCACAGGGGGTGGCGCCGTCGGCGACGTGCCTTCGCCGTGCGGAGTCGTGCCGCGGAAGTCTGTCATGGGTGGTGCAGGGGCAGGCGCGGTTTTGCGCCGGTCACAAGGCCTCGGAGATTTCCAGGAGGGGCCTGAGCCCCGCGCCGAAGCGGCCGATGGCTGCGCGGTGCGTGCGCAGCTCACCGTACGGCAGGTAGCGGATGCCGAGTTCGGACACGCGAGAGAATGCCGGGCGCCGCAGTTGCTGCGCCACCTCGTCGCGCCGGTCGTCGGGCGCGACCAGGAACATCGTGGTGCCCGCCGCCACCGCGCTGCCAAGCGCCAAGTCCAGCATGCGCACGATGCCTGAGTAGATGGAGGTCGAATGCTCGACCTCGAAGGCGGCCGCGACGCGCCCGCCCGCAGCCTCGAGCCAGACCACGTCGATCAGGCGTACCGACTCCGCGGCGCCGTCGAGCTCGACGGGCAGACACTCGAGGCAGCCGTCGCCGAGTCGTCCGTCCAGGTAGTCGCGCGAGCGATCGTTCGACGCGATCCACACCTGGAAGCCCAGGCCGAGGCCGAGATCACGTAGCCAACCCTGGATCTCCGTATGCGTGGTGTCGCTCTCGCGCTCGAGCGACCACTGCCGGTGCTGCGCGGCCGTGTCCTCCCGCACGCGCGCGAGGTCCGCCTGCCACGACCGCGCCGCCGCCGGGTCGTGCTCGCGCGGCGGCGCGTCGTAGCGACCGGAGCCGATGTCGAACAGCAGGCCCGCGACCGCGCCAAGGTCGTTGGACAGGCGCGAGCGATGGTCGGCGTTCAGGCGCATGACCCCTTCGCGCATCGAAAGGTAGTGGTCCCAGCGCCCCAGCTTGACGTTGCTGCCGGTCAGCGCGTTGTAGCCCCGCACGATCGCGGTGTTGAACGGGACGACAAGTGTCGGGTGGATGAAGTACAGCAGGTTGGCCACGGCCGGCCCCAGGCCCTTGACCTGCTGGGCGTCAAGCCGGCGGATCGCATCGATCACTGCCTCGGCCGTGTCACAGCAGTCACAGGCGTGCAGCAGTCGCCCGAAGGCACGCTGGTTGTCCTCGCTCTCGTAGATGTCCGGGATGCGCAGCTTGGGCTTCCACAGGAAGGCGTGGTCCGCACCCTTGAAGATCTGCCGCTGCTCGGCGATCGACGACACGACGGTCTCCAGCGTCGAGCCCCGATAGACGTTGCCGAAACTTCCACCCTCGATTTCGCGCACGATCTGCCCGATGCCGCGCCGGATCGAGCGGAAGTTCTTCAGGCGCTCTTCCCACAGGAACCAGGTGCGGTACGTCGCATGCGGATCGGCCTTCCAACGGTCGATCAGGGCGTCCCGCTGTGCGGCAGGGGTCATCGGCAAAACAGCTTGTTCCATGGCCTGCAAGCTTAGCGCCATCGCCAGTGGCGCCACCGCGGCCGCGTGCGGTGCGAGCAGGGCATGTCCACTCCCGGCAGCGTCTGTCGGTCGATCCTGACGACATCGTCATCAATCGGTCAGGTTCTGGTCGGCCAAGGCCGCGTACCGTGATCTCCTGCCCTGCAGCAAGCCAGGGAACACGTCGCTGCCAATCCCGGGAAGCGCGCACTTTGAAAAAGGAGATGGACATGAGGACTATCGCAGTCTAGCTGGCGCTCGCCGGTCTGGCAGTCGGCTTGGCGTCGGCGGCATCCGCCGGAACGGAAGGTGCCGGCACCGGCGTCCCGCAGGTGGCCGCCAAGCGCCTCGGCGGAAACGCGCCGTCGACCGCCCTTGCCGAGGTGGGGCTGTCGGGCGTTCCGATGCGTCAAGCGACGGTCGGCTTGGGCGCACAGCGACTGACTGCGGCGACGCCCGTGGCGTCGGCGGTGAATGTGTCGGGCGTCCCTTTGGCGCGCGCCAAGCGACTTTGACGGATGGGCCGTCCGTCCCGGTCACGCCCCATCAGGTGGGAGACCTCGCGCCGGCCAGAGTTTCGATGATCGGGCAGGCCTGCATTGGCCCGGTCTGCTTGCAGCGATGCAGCAACTCGGACAGCGCCCCGCGCATTCGATGCAGGTCCGCAAGCTTGTCCTCGATCTGGCCCAGCCGCGCCTGGCTGACCGACTGGATGGCCCGGCGGTTGCGGCCGTCTTCCAGGTCCAGCAGGGTACGCACCTCGTCCAGCGTGAAACCGAGCGTCTGCGCGCGCTTGATGAACGCGATTCGGTCGATCGTCGCAGCGGGATAGACGCGAAAGCCGCCGTTCGCCGCCGGCACACGCAGCAGTCCGCGAGACTGGTAGTAGCGCACCGTCTCCACGCCCACCCCGGCTGCCTTGGCAAGGCGTCCAATGGTCAAGGGAGAGGGTGTCTCCAGTGACGGGGGGCCTGCGACCACCCTTTTTTTCATGGCGGAATGGTATGTCCGGATTCCGTAGTTGACCCCAGAGCTGGTTTGACGACGATCAACCTTTCCGATGCAATATCCGGCGAAACTTCCACGGTAGATTCTGCGAATCTGCGCACGCAACTGCTTGAACATGACCCTGACCGCCAGCCGCCACCACAAGCGCAGCATCGCCCTCACGATGTTGCTCGTGTGGGTGTTTGCGCTGCTGTCGGGAGTGGCGAATGCTTGTCTGACGGAACCGCGCGGCGAACTGGCGTATGCCGGCACGCAGGTTTTGCAGGCAGACCATCCGGCGCCAGCCGCTGTGCAACCCCACGCGGCGGATCAAGCGCAGCACGGCGAGCACCCCGACAAGGCGCCGTGCCAGAAGTCCTGCGACGCGTCGTCGCAGACGCTGCTGAAGCAACTTCCCAAGTTCGACACGCCTGATCAGTTGGTCCTGGTTCCTGCGCCTCACAGGCAGGCCAGCGACCTGCACATGGCGCCGGCCGCCCTGGTCCGCGCCGCTCTTGCAGCGGTTCCACCGCCCTCACCCCCTCCGCGGGTGCAGTTCTCCCGGCTCGCGCTGTAGCGCGCCACCCCCGGGTCGCAGCGACGGACGATCCAGCGCGTCCCTTGCTGGCGGCCCGCCGCGCAGCGCCGACCTGTTGACTCCGTAGCCGACTACGGATCGCACAGTCGGACCGCAAGTCGCGGCATCACACCCTCGACCGGCCACCGGGCCGACCAACCGCCGACCGATCGTTCTCTCGCTTCCAGGAGGCTTCCATGTTCCGTTTCCGCACCCTCGCCGTTGTTGCGACCCTCGCCGCTGTGTCCGTGGCTTCGTTCGCGCAGGACGACCAGCACAAGGCCCATCACCCTGCCGGCGCAGCTTCCGCGGCGATGCCTGCACCGGCCACCGGCAAGCCCGCGGGCATGCCCGACATGGCCATGATGGACAAGCACATGAAGGCCATGCAGGCGATGCACGAGAAGATGGCCAGCGCGAAGACGCCGGCGGAGCGCGAGGCCCTGATGGCCGAGCACATGAAGCTCATGCAGGAAGGCATGTCGATGATGGGAGGCACGGTGCCCGGGAAGGCACCCAACGCCGCCGCGCGCCAGCAGATGATGGAGAAGCGCATGGACATGATGCAGTCGATGATGCAGATGATGATGGACCGCATGCCCATGTCTCCGGCCGCACCGGCCAAGTGATCCTCGTACGCGCCCGAAAGCACCGGTCGAACCCTTCGATTCGCCGGGCCGAACCGAGAGCAGCACAGGAGTCCTTCCATGGATCATGACCACGACGAGCCAAACCGCCGAGCCCGCGGCTTCTGGCGCAGCCGATATGCCATCGGACTGCTGGTGTTCGCAGCGATTGCCCTGTTCTTCCTGCTGACCGAACACCGCGCGCACACCCTGGGCGCCTTGCCCTACCTGCTGCTGGCTGCGTCACCGTTCCTGCACATCTTCATGCACCGCGGCCACAGCCACGGTGATGCGCACGATGACAAGGGGCCTTCGGACGACCGCGCTGCAGGTCCAGGAGCGTCCGACGGGCGTTCCCGGAAGACGCACCACCACCACTGAGGGGATCTGCAGATGAATCACGACCAACCCGGCTACGGACTGTGGATGCTGGTCATCCTCAATTCGGCCATCTTCCTGATGTTCGCCTTCAGCTTCTTCAAGCCGCAGACCGGCCGCGACTGGCGCACCTTCGGGGCCTTCGCGGCCTTCGTGGTCGCACTCTTCGTCGAGATGTACGGCTTCCCGCTGACGATCTATCTGATGTCGGGCTGGCTGCAGACGAAGTACCCCTCCCTGGACCTGATGTCGCACAACAGCGGGCACCTCTGGTCGACGCTGCTCGGTGAGAAGGGCGACCCGCACTTCGGGGTGCTGCACATCGCCAGCTACGTCTTCCTAGGGCTGGGCTTCTACCTGCTGTCCGCGGCCTGGAACGTGCTGTACCACGCCCAGCGCGCCAAGCGGCTGGCGACCACCGGTCCCTATGCGCGCATCCGCCACCCGCAGTACGTCGCCTTCGTGATGATCCTGCTGGGCTTCTTGCTCCAGTGGCCCACGCTGCTGACGCTGGTGATGTTCCCGATCCTGGTGGCCATGTACGGGCGTCTTGCCGTCACGGAAGAACGCGAGATGCGCGAGCGCTTCGGCGCCGAGTTCGACGCCTACGCCGCGCGTACCCCACGCTTCGTCCCCGCACTGGGCAACCGCGCCTCGGCTGCCTGAGGCCAGCGAGCGCATGCGAAAGACAACCGGAGCTGCACCGTGGTCCACAACGTAGTACAGCCTTGCGGGAGACTACCGTGACGAACTATGTCCTCCCTGCCGATTCGCCAGACGATGCGGACCGCCGGCTCTGGCTCGGCGCGGCAACGGCCGCCGGCGGCGCGGGATTGGTCGCCACTGCGGCGCCCTTCGTGGCCTCGCTCGCGCCCAGCGAGAAGGCGCGTGCACTGGGCGCACCGGTCGACGTCGACCTGGCCAGCCTGCGCCCCGGCGAACTGCGCACCGTGGAGTGGCGCGGCAAGCCGGTGTTCGTGCTGCGCCGCACGCCCGAGATGGTCGATGCGCTGACGCGGCACGACGCGCTGCTCGCCGACCCGCAGTCGCGCCGGTCGGAGCAGCCCGAAGCCGTGCGCAATGCGCTGCGCTCGAGCCGGCCCGACCTGGCGGTGATCGAGGCGGTGTGCACCCACCTGGGCTGCGTTCCCAGCTTCCGACCCACGCCCGGGAGCCCGGACATCGGCGCGCAGTGGCCGGGCGGCTTCTACTGCCCCTGCCACGGGTCGAAGTTCGACCTCGCCGGCCGCGTGTTCAAGAACGTGCCGGCACCGACCAACCTGACCGTGCCGCCGCACCGCTTCCTCTCCGAGGCCGTGCTGCTGATCGGCGCGGACCCAAGCGCCTGAAGGCCCGCCATGACTAAGAAGCACAAGAAGCAAGACAAGCACGACAAGGTCGGCTCCGGCGCGGACAGCGCAGGCGGAGCGGCCACACCGAGGTCGGACGGCGCAACGCCCTCGGACCGATCCCTGTCGAGGGAAGAGTACGAGGCGCAACTGCACGTGCTGCAGGTCGAGTTGGTCAAGCTGCAACGCCACTTCATCCGCTGCCAGGACCGGATCCTCGTGGTGCTCGAAGGCCGCGACGCCGCCGGCAAGGACGGCAGCATCAAGCGCATCGTCGAGTACCTCAGTCCGCGCGAGACCCGCGTCGTGGCGCTGGGAAAGCCTTCAGACCGCGAACGCAGCGGCTGGTACTTCCAGCGCTATGTGCCGCACCTGCCCGTGGCCGAGGAACTCGTGCTGTTCAACCGCAGTTGGTACAACCGTGCCGGCGTCGAGCACGTCATGGGCTTCTGCACCAAGGAGCAGCACGAAGAGTTCATGCACTCGGTGCCGAAGTTCGAAGAGATGCTGGTCGGATCGGGCATCAAGCTGTTGAAGTACTACCTCGACGTCAGCAAGGACGAACAGGTCAAGCGCCTCGAGGAACGCCGCCGCGACCCGCTCAAGCAGTGGAAGTCGAGCCCGATCGACGCGGTGGCGGTCAAGCACTGGAAGGCGTACTCCGCCGCGCGTGACGCCATGCTGATGCGCACGCATACGGCGACGGCGCCGTGGCGAATCGTGCGTGCCGACAACAAGCGCCTGGCCCGGCTCAACCTGATGCGCGACATCCTTTCGCGGCTCCACTACGCGGGCCGGAAGGACAAGCTCGTGCGACCCGACCCCGACATCGTGTTCGTGTTCTCCCCCGATTGCCTCGAGGCCGGCCGCCTGGCCCGCTGACATCCCATCCAAAGGATCCTCCCCATGAAGACAAGCACCGTAGAAGTCGGCGAACTGGTCTCGAGCCTGAGCGCCGCCGGCGTGCAGCGCCAGATCGCCGCGCTGCCGGGCGTTCACCACGTCGACGTGAACTACGTCGCCGGGAGCGCCACCGTTCACTACGACGAGACGAAGACCTCGCTGGAGGACATCCGACGGCGCGTCATCGAGTGCGGCTACCACTGCCGCGGCGAGATGCTGCCCGCGCACGTCTGCCCACCCGAGGGGCATTCCGAGGCCCACGGGCACGCAGCGCACGCTGGCCACGAAGACCATGCCGCGCATGGCGCCCACGCCGGGCATGCTGCTCACGGTCACGGTGGGCATGCCGCCGCGACGGCCTCCGCCTCGACCTCTGTCACCACGAAGGCCTTACCCCCCACGCCACATGCGGGACACGCCGGCCACGGCGGCGAGGCCGCCCACCAGATGAGCGACATGATGCACGACATGGGCCACGCGCCCGGCATGTCGATGCAGGACATGGCCAACGACATGCGCAATCGCTTCCTGGTCGCGCTGCTGTTCGCGATTCCGGTGTTCCTCTACTCGCCGATGGGCAAGATGTTCGGCGACTTCGCGACGCCGTTCGGGATGGATCGCAACCTCTTCCTGTTCATCGTCGCGACCGGCGCCATTGCCTATCCCGGCTGGCCGTTCTTCCTCGCCGGCTGGCGCGCGGCGCGCAACAAGGTGGCGAACATGGCGACGCTGGTCGTGCTGTCCGTCGGTACCGGCTACGTGTTCAGCCTCGGCGCCACCTTCTTCTACGAAGGTGAGGTGTTCTACGAGGCGGCCTCCGTGCTGCTGGTGTTCATCCTGCTCGGCCACTGGCTGGAAATGCGTGCGCGCGCCGGCGCTTCCGACGCGATCCGCGCGCTGATGGATCTGGCGCCGCCGATGGCCACCGTGCTGCGCAACGGCGTCGAGACCAAGGTGCCGACTTCCGAGGTGCTGGTCGGCGAGACGGTGGTCATCAAGCCGGGCGACAAGATCCCGGTGGACGGCAAGATCACCGAGGGCGCATCGCAAGTCGACGAATCGATGCTCACCGGTGAGTCGATGCCGGTGAAGAAGGTGGTCGGCAACGCCGTGATCGGCGCAACCATCAACAAGAGCGGCAGCTTCCGCTACCAGGCCACCAAGGTCGGCGCCGACACGGCGCTCGCGCAGATCGTCAAGCTGGTCCAGGAGGCGCAGAACTCGAAGGCGCCGGGTCAGTTGCTGGCCGACCAGGCGTCGCAGTGGTTGGTCCTGATCGCCATCCTCGTCGGCCTGACGACCTTCGCGGTGTGGTTCTGGGTCCTCGGCCAGCCGCTGCTGTTCGCCCTCACGCTCACCATCACCGTCTTCGTGATCGCCTGCCCGGACGCGCTCGGCCTGGCCACGCCGATGGCGATCATGGTCGGCACCGGCCTGGGCGCGATGAACGGCATCCTGTTCAAGAACGCCGCGGCGCTGGAGAACGCCACCAAGCTGACGGTGGTTGTCTTCGACAAGACTGGCACCCTGACGCTGGGCCAGCCGGACGTCGTCGAGATGGTCCCGGCGCCCGGCACGACCGAGGCGCAGCTGCTGTCCGCCGCGGCTGCGGTGGAGAAGTTCTCGGAGCACCCGCTTGCGCTGGCGGTGCTCAAGAGAGCCGGCCCGGACACGCCGGAGACGGCAACCGCCTTCACCAACATCGACGGTCAGGGCGCACGCGCGACCATCGGTGACGACGTCGTGCTGCTCGGCAACCGCAAGCTGATGGAAGCCGAGCAGGTCAGCCTGGCAGGACTGGCGGCCGAGGCGGCACGGCTCCAAGGCGGCGGCCGTACGGTCGTCCACGTGGCGCGCGGCGGCCGCCTGATCGGCCTGATCGCGATCGCCGATGCGGTGCGCCCGACGTCCAAGGCCACGATCGCCAAGCTGCAGGAACGCGGTGTCAAGGTCGCCATGATCACCGGCGACAACCAAGCCACCGCCGAGCGCATCGGCAAGGAACTCGGCATCGACATCGTGCTGGCCGATGTGCTGCCGGGTCAGAAGGCCTCGAAGATCAAGGAACTGCAGGCCCAGGGCCACAAGGTCGCCATGGTCGGCGACGGCATCAACGATGCCCCGGCCCTCACGCAGGCCGATGTCGGCTTCGCCATCGGCGCGGGCACCGACGTGGCCATGGAAAGCGCGCAGGTGGTGCTGATGAAAAGCGACCCCTACGACGTCGTCGGCGCGATCGAGTTGTCGCGCGCGACGCTGCGCAAGATGCACCAGAACCTGTGGTGGGCGGTGGGCTACAACGTGATCGCCTTCCCGCTCGCGGCGGGCGTGTTCTATCCGTTCACGCTCTCGCCCGAGGTCGCGGCGCTGTCGATGTCGGGCAGCTCGGCCATCGTCGCGATCAACGCGCTGATGCTCAAGCGCACCAAGCTCGCCGGCATCCGCAGCCCCCACCCCTCGCCGGCCGCGCCGTCGCCGGTGGCGCAGGGCGCGTCGGCCTGAAGCCGAGCTGCAACCGGCCGACCCACACATCCCCGACCCCATCGTCGAACCCACAGGAGTCCTTTCGATGAACCCCCACAACGCCGGCCGGAGGGCCGCCGCAGGCCACGCCCTGCCGAGGCGCCGCTTCCTGCAGGGCACGGCCGGCATGGCCGCTATGCTGGCCTGGCCGCTCGGCGCCAATGCCGTCGTGAAGGAATCGCACCTCGCCCTGCCGCTGTCGTCCTCGCGGGTCGACACCAAGTTCGAACTGACGCTGGCGCGCACCCAGGTCAACTTCACCGGCACGGCGGCGTCGGCCATCACCCTCAACGGCACGGTTCCGGGCCCGCTGCTGCGCATGCACGAAGGTCGTGAGGTCACGATTGCCCTGACCAATCGTCTCGACGAGGTGACCGCGGCGCACTGGCACGGGCTGAAGGTCCCGAACAACATGGACGGCGTGCCCGGCGTGACCTTCCCCGGCATCAAGCCAGGCGAGACTTTCCAGTACCGCTTCGATCTGCGGCAGAGCGGCACCTACTGGTACCACAGCCACGCGATCCTGCAGGAACCCGCCGGCTTCTACGCCCCGCTGATCATCGACCCGCAGGGCCGCGAGCCCTTCGGCTACGACCGCGAGTACGTCGTGATGCTGTCCGAGTGGGTCGACACGCCGCCGGAGAAGGTGCTGGCGAACCTGAAGAAGGTCGAGGGCTACTACAACGACCGCCGCCAGACCCTGCCCGACCTCTATGCCGAACTGAAGGCGGCGCGCAGTCCGCAAGAGCGCGAGGCGATCTGGAACGAGCGCGTGGCCTGGGCGCGCATGCGCATGGATCCCACCGATGCCACCGACGGCGGGAGCCAGTGGCGGTTCCTCGTGCACGGCCAGCGCGTCGAGGACAACTGGACCGCGCTGTTCAAGCCCGGCGAGCGAATCCGCCTGCGCCTGATCAACGCGTCGGCGATGAACTTTTTCGATGTGTCCATCCCCGGCCTGGACCTGACCGTCGTGCAGGCGGACGGGCAGAACGTGCGGCCGGTCAAGGTCCGCGAGCTGCGCATGGGCAACGGCGAGACCTATGACGTGATCGTGAAGCCCACCGAGCGCAAGGCCTACACGCTGTTCGCCGCGACCTCGGGGCGCATCGGCTTCGCGCGCGGCACGCTCGCGCCCGAACTCGGCATGGAGGGCGAGATCCCGCCCATGGGCCCTCGGCCCGTGCGCAGCATGGCCGAGATGGCCGGCGCGCATGGGGGTGACCACGGTGCCGCGCCGGCGTCCCAGGCCGCCCTGACCGCGGACCCGCACGCGATGCACGGTGGCATGAAAGGCATGGAAGGCATGCCGATGGGAGACGCGAAGGCGACCGACTCGCTCGGCGACGGACTGAACGACCGCCTCGCCTACGCCGATCTCGAGGCGCTGACGCCGTTGCGGCTGCCCGCGGGCCCGGCGAAGAAGATCGACATGCGTCTGACCGGCGACATGAACCGCTACATCTGGTCGATCAACGACAAGAAGCTGTCGCAGGCCACCTTCTTCGAGGCGCGCGTCGGCGAGCGTCTGGAGATCCGCCTGATCAACGAAACCATGATGGAACACCCGATGCACATGCACGGCGCGTTCTTCGTGGTCGACAACGGCAAGGGCGAGCGCGCTCCGCTCAAGCACACCGTGATCGTCAAGCCGGGCGAGACCATCACGGTGCACACCAGCTTCGACGAACCGGGGCCCTGGGTCTTCCACTGCCACCTCTTCTATCACGCGGCCGCCGGCATGGTGCAGGCCATCGTCGTCAAGTGAACCGTTCGCTCATGGAACACGCACGCATGAACACGAAGAAGAACCACCGGGCCGGCTCTTTGGCGCTCGCGCTCGCCGCGGCACTGGCCCGCTTGGCCGGCCCCGCCCGCGCCATGGAGGACGACGCGATCTTCCAGGCCACCCGCATCGAGGTCGATGCCGGCCGCAGCGACTCGAAGAGCGTCGCGGCCTGGCGCGCCGATGGCTGGATCGGTACCGACTACAACCGTTTCGCTTGGCGCACCGAGGGCTCGCGCCGCGACGGCCGTCTCGAGGACGCCGAGGTGCAGGCGCTGTACAGCCGCTATGTCGCGCCCTTCTGGGACCTGCAGCTCGGCCTGCGCCGCGAACTCAAACCCGAGGCACGGAACTTCGGTGTGATCGGCGTGCGCGGCTTGGCACCCTACGCCTTCGATGTCGACGTGGCCGCGTTCGTACGCAGCGACGGGCGCCTGTTCGCCCGCACCCGCGCCGAGTACGACATGTTGTTCACGAACCGCCTCATCGCCAGGCCCTTCGTCGGTATCGACTGGGCGGCCCGATCGATCCCTTCGGACGGCATCAAGGCCGGGGTGAGGTCGTCGGAGTGGGGACTCAACGTGCGCTACGAAATCGCGCGCGCCGTCGCCCCGTACTTGGAGGTCAGCCGCCAATGGCAGCGCGGCGCCGACGGCGGCGCGAGCGTGAACTCGGTGCGGGCCGGACTGCGGCTGGTGCTCTGATCCATCCGCCGGGTCGACGCGATGAACCGCCCACTCCACATCGGACCACAGCGATCGCCGGCGGCGTCGGGGCTGGGGGCGTGGCAACTGACGTGGCTGGCGGCTGCCGTCTTCGTTGTCTCCGCCGGCTATGGCGCGTTGATGCCGTTGTTGCCGGCCTGGCTGGCGCCGCTGATGGCGGCCGACGGCCAGGCTGAGGTCTCGCGCCACGTCGGCCTGCTCAGCGGCCTGTACGCCGCGGGGGTGCTGGTCGGTGCGCCACTATGGGGCCTGGTCTCCGATCGTTGGGGCCGGAGCCGCATCCTGGTGATTGGCCTGGTCGGCTATGTCGCCAGCCTGCTGCCCATGTTGCGGCCTGACTGGATCGGGCTCGCCGGCATCTACGCGTCGCGCGGGGCCACCGGCTTCTTCGTCGCTGCCGTCGTACCTGTTGTGCCCGCGCTCGTCGCCGAGCACACGCCGCAGGCCCAGCGCGCCCGCCGGTTCGCGTGGCTCGGCGCCATGTCGTTGCTGGGCTTCCTGTTCGGACCGGGGCTCAATGCCGGCGCCGTGCAGGTGTCCACCGCGCTCGCCAGCGCCGGCGCCGGCGCCTTCGATCCGACGGATCTGGTGATCGTCATGTCGGCGGCGCTGGGCGGGCTGATGATGCTGGGACTGGCCGCCACCCTGCCGCGCGTCGCACCAGCCGCCCCCGAAGACGACACGCTGCCGGCGTCTGCCGATCGCAAGCGCGCGATGGCGCTGTGGGGACTGAACGGCACGGTCATGTTCGTGCTGGCCGGCTTCGAACTCGGCATCGTTTTGCAGGGTCAACAGCACCCGACGCTGTCGTCGCGCGAGATCTCGCTGATGTTCGCCGAGTGCAGCCTCGTGATGCTCGGCGTCAACGCGCTGCTGTTCTTCACCGGGCTGCTCGAGCGCGCCGCCGGCCGCGGCGTGATGGCGGCCGGGCTCGTGCTGGCGATCGCCGGGTTGGCGATGCTGGCGCAGCACCGCAGCGACGCCTGGATGTACGTCGGCGTCAGCTTCACCGCCGCGGGCACCGGCCTCGTGCTGCCGACCATCTCCTACCTCGCGGCCGGAGCGTCCCGGCGGCGGCTCGGCGCGACGATGGGCGGGCTGGCTGCGGCAGCGGGCTTCGGGCAGACGCTCGGTTCGGCGGCCGCCGGCTGGCTCTTCGGCGCGGTGGCCCAGCTCAGCTTCGCGTGGCTTGCGTTGCCTCTGCTCGCCACGCTGGGCACCCTGATCGTGCGGCCCGCGTGGTGGTCTCTCGAGGACCCTCTGCCCCGGTCGCCGCGTGTTCCTTCCGACCCCCTTCCCCAACGACACCCCCAGGAGCCCTGACCATGCGCCACTTCCTCGTCACCCTTCTCGCCGTGCTGACGCTCGCGCTGTCCGGGTGCGGCTACAACACCTTCCAGTCCACCGACGAGCAGATCAAGGCCAGCTGGTCGGAGGTGCTCAACCAGTACCAGCGCCGCGCCGACCTGATCCCGAACATCGTCGCCACCGTCAAGGGCGAGGCCAACTTCGAGCAGGAGACTCTCACCAAGGTGGTCGAGGCGCGCGCCAAGGCCACCTCGATCCAGGCCACGCCGGAGCTGGTCAACAATCCCGAGGCGTTCAACAAGTTCCAGGCCGCGCAGGGTGAACTGTCGAGCGCGCTGTCGCGCCTGCTGGTGGTCACCGAGAACTACCCCAGCCTGAAGGCCAACCAGGGCTTCCAGGATCTGCGCGGGCAGCTCGAAGGCACCGAGAACCGCATCACCGTGGCGCGCGGCCGTTATGTGAAGGCCGTGCAGGACTACAACGTCGCAGTCCGCACCTTCCCGAGCAACTTGACGGCGATGGTGTTCGGCTACGGCGTCAAAGCTAATTTCAGCGTCACCGACGAGGCGGCGCTCGCGGTGCCGCCGAAGGTCGATCTCGGCGGCATCGGCGCCTCGGGTGCCAAGAAATGACAGCAGCCCGCGTCCCGGTTGGACGCTTCCTGCGCTGGCTCGCCGTCTTCTGGCTCCTGTGCTCGGCCGCACTCGGCGCAGCCGCCCAGGACCTGGTCCCGGTACCGCCTCTGCAAGGTCGGGTGACCGACCTGACCGGCACGCTGACGGCACAGCAGAGCGCCGCGCTCGAGCAATCGCTGCGCGCGTTCGAGGAGCGCAAGGGCACGCAGATCGCGGTGCTGATCGTGCCGACGACGCGGCCGGAGGCGATCGAACCCTTCGCGCTGCGGGTGGTCGAGCAATGGAAGCTGGGCCGCCGCAAGGTCGACGACGGCGCGTTGCTGCTCGTTGCGAAGGACGACCGCGCCGTACGGATCGAGGTCGGCTACGGGATCGAAGGCGCACTGAACGACGCGACAGCTGCGCGGGTCATCGCGGAGGTCATCACGCCGCGCTTCCGGCAGGGCGACTTCTATGGGGGCCTCACTGCAGGGCTGGATCAGATCGTGCGCGTCCTAGATGGCGAGGCCCTGCCACCGCCAACGCGGCGCGGCTCGGCAGCCGCTGACAACGGCCTGGGGCAAAGCTGGCCGGTGCTGTTCATCGTCGCGCTGGTGCTCGGCGGCGTGTTGCGGCAGGTGCTGGGTCGGGTGCCCGGCGCCCTGGCTGTCGGCGGCGTGCTTGGCGTCGTCGCCTGGTTCGCGCTCGGCACCCTGGCCATCGCAGCCACCGCGGGCCTGACCGGCTTCTTCGTCACGCTGCTGGGTATCGGCATGGGCGGCCACGGTGGCATGCACGGTCATGGCGGGCACCGCGGCGGTGGCTTCGGCGGAGGCGGCGGGTTCGGAGGCGGCGGCGGCGGTTTTGGCGGGGGCGGTGCCTCCGGCAGGTGGTGAGCATGGATCTCGCACGACTCCTGCATCACCTCGCGACGACCTCGGCGCGTGTGCGTCGCGCGTTTCCCGCGTCCGCGCTGCGGTCGATCGAGCAGGCGATCGCCGCGAGCGAGGCCACCCATGCGGGCGAGCTTCGATTCGTCGTCGAAGGCGCGCTCGACGGCCTGCCGCTGCTGCGTGGCCAGACGGCGCGCGAACGCGCCATCGAGCTCTTCGCGCGACTGCATGTCTGGGACACCGAACACAACACCGGTGTGCTGATCTATGTGCTGCTGGCGGACCGGCGCGTCGAGATCGTCGCCGACCGGGGCATCCATGCCAGGGCCGGTGCCGAGGCCTGGTCTGCCATCTGCCGCGGCATGGAAGCGGACTTCGGTGCCGGCGACTTCGGCCGCGGCGCCGTCCAGGGCATCGAAGCCGTCACGCAGCTGGTGACGCGCCATTTCCCTCTTGCGTCCGGCGACCGCAACGAGTTGCCCGATGCGCCGCTCCTGCTCTGAACACACACCACAAGAGGACTCCCATGCAACTGCAATTCCTCGGGGCCACCGGCACCGTCACCGGCTCGAAGTACCTGCTGCGCCACGAGGGCGCGACGCTGCTCGTCGACTGCGGCCTGTTCCAGGGCTACAAGCAACTGCGGTTGCGCAACTGGGCACCGATGCCCGTGCCGGCCGCCGGCATCGACGCGATCGTGCTGACGCACGCCCACATCGACCACAGCGGCTACGTCCCGCTGCTTGCGCGCCAGGGCTTCAAGGGCAAGGTCTACTGCTCGGAAGCGACCTACGAGCTCTGTCGCATCCTGCTGCCCGACAGCGGCCACCTGCAGGAGGAGGAAGCCGAGTACGCCAACCGGCGCGGCTACTCCAAGCACAAGCCGGCGCTGCCGCTGTACACCCGCGAGGACGCCGAGCGCTGCCTGAAGCAGTTCGTCCCCCGGCCCTACGGCAGCCCGTGGAGCCCCGCTCCCGGACTGCAGGCGCGCATGGATCCGTCGGGGCACATGCTGGGCTCCGCCTTCGTGAGGATCGACGACGGTCGGCGGTCGATCCTGTTCTCCGGCGACATCGGTCGTCCGAACGACCTGGTGCTGGTCGCGCCGGCACGCGTCCCGGGTGCCGACTACGCCGTGGTCGAGTCGACCTACGGCGACCGCCAGCACGAGGCCAGCGACCCGCTGCTCAAGCTCGGTGAGGTGATCAACCGGACGGCCGCTCGCGGCGGTGTCGTGGTGATCCCGGCCTTTGCCGTGGGCCGCGCGCAGAACCTGATGTACTGCATCCATCTGCTCAAGGAGCGCGGCGTCATCCATCACCTGCCGGTCTACCTCGACAGCCCGATGGCCACCGACGCGACGCGCATCTATCACACGCACCGCAGCGAGCACCGGCTGAGCCCCGAACAGTGCGAGGCGATGTGCCATGCGGCGACGATCGTCAACAAGCCCGATGACTCGCGTGCGCTGAGCGCGCGGCGCGGGCCGATGGTCATCATCTCAGCCAGCGGCATGGCCACGGGCGGGCGGGTCGTCCACCACCTCAAGGCCTTCGCGCCCGACCGCCGCAACACGATCCTGTTCGCGGGCTACCAGGCCGGCGGCACGCGCGGCGCGGCCATCCTGCAGGGCGCCACCTCGGTGCGCATTCATGGCGAGGACGTGCCGATCCACGCCGAGGTGGCGTCGCTGGACAGCCTGTCGGCGCATGCCGACGCCGGTGAGATCCTGCAGTGGCTGCGCGACTTCGACGCGCCACCCACGCAGACCTTCATCACGCACGGCGAACCGGCGGCGGCCGATGCGATGCGATCGCGCATCGAGCACGAACTGGGCTGGCCGTGCCGCGTGCCCGACTACCTGGAGACGGTGGACCTGTCATGAGCGCGGATCCGACCTCCGCCCACGGTGACGGTACCGACAACACGCTGCGCGCCTGGCGCACCGGCATCGACACTTACCAGGAGCCGGTCGTCTACATGCGGCGCGATTGCGCCGTCTGCCGCTCCGAGGGCTTCACGACCCAGGCGCGCGTCCAGCTCGATGCCGGCTCCGGCAGCATCGTGGCCACGCTCAGTGTCGTGGATGGGCCTTGGCTCGGGCACGGCATCGCGGGTCTGTCCGAGGCGGCCTGGAGGGCGCTGCATCCCCAGCCGGGCCAGTGGATCACCGTCAGCCACGCGCCGGTGCTCGACTCGCTCAGCCATGTGCGCGCGAAGGTCTACGGCCGCCGTCTTGATGCCGGCGCATTCCGCGCCGTCATCGGCGACATCGCGGCCGGCCGCTACTCCGACTTGCACTTGGCCACATTCATCACCGCGTGCGCAGGCGACCACCTCGACCTCGACGAAACCGTCTCGCTGACGCGGGCGATGATCGACGTGGGCGAGCGGCTGGACTGGGGCCGCGACGTGGTCGTCGACAAGCACTGCGTCGGCGGCCTGCCGGGCAACCGCACGACGCTGCTCGTCGTGCCCATCGTCGCGGCCTGCGGGCTGACGATGCCCAAGACCTCGTCGCGGGCGATCACCTCTCCCGCCGGCACGGCCGACACGATGGAGGTGCTGGCCCCGGTCGACCTCGACATCGCCGCGATGCGGCGCACGGTGGAGCGCACTGGCGCCTGCATCGTCTGGGGCGGATCGGTGCGGCTGAGCCCGGCCGACGACATCCTGATCCGCGTCGAGCGTCCGCTCGATCTCGACAGCGAGGGACAGTTGGTCGCCTCCGTGCTGTCCAAGAAGGCAGCGGCCGGCTCGACGCATGTGCTGATCGACTTGCCGGTGGGGCCGACGGCCAAGGTCCGCAGCGCCGAGGCTGCGCAGACGCTCGGACGCCGCCTCGTCGAGGTCGGCCGGGCCATCGGGTTGCAGGTGGCACTGCGCATCACCGACGGCCTGCAGCCGGTCGGGCGCGGCATCGGCCCGGGCCTGGAGGCGCGCGACGTGCTGGCCGTGCTGCGCCGACAGGCCGACGCGCCGGACGATCTGCGGCAGCGTGCGCTGCGCCTGGCCGGCGACATCCTCGAACTGGGCGGCGCCGCCGCGGCGGGTTCTGGACTGCGCCTGGCGACCGAGGTCCTCGCCGACGGACGGGCCTGGGTCAAGTTCGCCGCCATCTGCGAAGCCCAGGGCGGCCCGCGCGACGTACCGGTCGCGTCGCACCGCCAGGTCGTCGAAGCACCCTCGGCCGGCCGCGTCACGGTGATCGACAACCGGGTGCTGTCACGGGCCGCCAAGCTCGCAGGCGCCCCGAACGCGCCGACGGCGGGCATCGACGTGCACGTCCGCCTCGGCGACATCGTACGAGCCGGGCAGCCGCTCTTCACGCTCCATGCGCAGGCGCCAGGCGAACTGGCCTACGCGCGGCAGTACGTCGAAGGCCGTCCACCCATCTTCCAGATCTCGGAGGCGTCTTGAGACCGATCGTCTTTCATCTGCCCGGCGACGAGGGCTTCGCTGATCGGCTGGTGCGTGCGCTGCAGGCCGAGCGTGCCGCATTGGAACTGCACCGCTTTCCGGACGGTGAATCGCTGGTCCGCCTGGACGCCGACGTGACGGGCCGAACCGTGGTGCTCACCTGCAGCCTCGCGCGGCCCGACGAGAAGACCCTGCCGCTGCTGTTCGCGGCCGACGCCGCACGCGACCTCGGCGCGGCGAAGGTCCTGCTGGCGGCCCCCTACCTCGCCTACTTGCGGCAGGACCGGCGCTTTCATGCCGGCGAGGCCGTGACGTCGCGCTCCTACGCGGCGCTGCTGTCGACCGCCTTCGATGCGCTCGTGACGGCCGATCCGCATCTGCACCGCTACCACGCGCTCGAGGAGATCTACCGCATTCCGGCACGGGTCGTGCACACGGCGCCGCTGATCGCCCGCTGGGTCGCGGCACAGGTCGTACGTCCGCTGCTGATCGGCCCCGACTCGGAGAGCGAGCAATGGGTCTCGGAGGTCGCCGCCGCCGCCGGCGCGCCGTGGACCGTGCTGCAGAAGATCCGCCGCGGCGACCGCGATGTCGAGGTCAGCCTGCCGGACATCTCGGCGTGGCGCGACCGCCAGCCGGTGCTGGTCGACGACATCGTCTCGAGCGCACGCACCATGATCCAGGCCGTGGCCAGCCTGCGTCGCGTCGGCCTGCCGGCGCCGCTGTGCATCGGCGTGCACGCGCTGTTCGCGCCGGGCGCCTACGAGGAACTGCTGGCCAGCCGGCCGGCCCGCGTGCTCACCTGCGACACGGTGCCGCACGCATCCAACGAAATCAGCGTCGTCGAACCGATGGCGCGCGCGCTTGAAGAGTTGATGGAGGGAACCACGTCGTGAACAACAATCAACCGACCCTTGTCCGGCGGCTGTGGCTGCTCGTCGCGCAGGTGATCGCGGTGTCGGCCGGCCTGCTGATCGCCTGGAAGGCTTTCGGGCCAGAACCCGTGGCGCCGGCCCGCACCGATGTCGTGGCGCTGCGTGAGGCGCCCCATGCCGATGCATCGGCGTCGGCACCGGCCGGCAAGGCCGTCTCGACCCGCCTCGAAGCGGGCTTCCGTGCTGCGTCGGCCAAGGCGTCGGCCTCGGTCGTCAACATCTACACACGCAAGACACCCCCACGCCAGTTGCCTGGCTGGCTGCGACCCTATGGCGGCTCCGACGAAGAGGCGGCGCAGGGGCAATCCAGCCTGGGCTCCGGCGTCATCGTCGCCGCCCAGGGTTTCATCCTGACCAACAACCATGTCGTCGAGGGCGCCGACGAGATCGCCGTGATGCTGCCCGGCGGGAAGGTGGCCGAGGCGCGCGTCGTCGGCACCGATCCCGAGACCGATCTCGCCGTGCTGCGTGTGGACGCCAAGGGCCTGCAGCCGATCACCTTCGCCGATCCTGCCTCGGTGCAGGTCGGCGACATCGTGCTGGCCGTCGGCGATCCGTTCGGCGTCGGCCAGACGGTGACGCAGGGCATCGTCAGCGCCACGGGCCGCAATCGACTCGGCATCAACACCTTCGAGAACTTCATCCAGACCGATGCGGCGATCAACCCCGGCAACTCGGGCGGCGCGCTGGTGGACACGTCCGGCCACCTGGTGGGCATCAACACGGCGATCTACTCGCGCAGCGGCGGATCGCAAGGCATCGGCTTCGCGATCCCGGTGAGTCTCGCTCGGCAGGTGATGGAGCAGATCATCGCCACCGGCCGCGTCAGCCGCGGCTGGCTCGGCGTGAGTGCACGCGACGTCATCCACGAAACCACGGGTGCCGCGGTCGGCGCCGCGCTGGTCGCTGTGCAGCGCGGCGGCCCGGCGGACCGCGCCGGACTGCGGGCCGGTGACGCCGTCGTCTCGATCAACGGCAAAGAGATCGGCGACACGGCTGCGCTGATCAACGAAACCGCTGCGCTGAATCCGGGGACGAAAGCACAGTTCAAGGTCATGCGTGGCCGTGAGGCGCTTTCGCTGGCGGTCGAACTGGGGCAGCGCCCCATCACCCGCAAACCGTGATGCCGAGGCATCGTGTTGCGCAACGCACTCGAATCCGGTTTGGTGCGCACGCTTGTGCGCCGTGCCGACACACGCGCGTTCCCGATGGTGGTCGCCTCGGTCGCCGTTGTGGCGACGCTGTCGATGTCCGTGCCCTTCGCCGGCCTGCTGGTGGCCGCGGTACTGATGGCGCCTCGCCGGTGGGTCGCCATCGCGCTCTGGTCGAGCCTCGGCGCGGCCCTCGGCGGGAGCATTCTCTATCTCGTCTTCCACCACCTCGGCTGGGCCCGGCTCTTCGCGGCCTACCCCGATGTGGTTCGTTCGGTGGCGTGGCAGGACGCCACGCGCTGGTTGAGCATGTACGGGGTGGCCTCGCTCCTCGTCATTGCCGCACTGCCCCTGCCGCTCACCCCCGCGCTGATGTTCGCCGCGATCTCCCGGCTTCCCGTCGCCGAAGTGGTTCTGGCTCTTTGGGTCGGCAAGTTGGCCAAGTACCTCGTCTACGCGGCGTTGGCATCGGCATTCCCGAGCCTCTGGATCGCGCGCGCCCGTGGCCGCCTGACGACCCTGAATGCCGTGCTCGGGCGCGCAGGACAGGAGCAAGTGCGATCGGGAGTTCCATGAAGCCTAGTCCGACCCGGGCAGTCTCGCCGCGCTGTCCGACTTGTTCCATCAACCGCAACCCACGAGAGACACCACCATGAGCACCTACATCCCGGGAGCAGCCGGCGCGGCATCCCCGTCTCGGCCAACCACTCGCACCGACGACCGTCTCGGCCTCGGATTGCTGATCGCCCTCGTCGTTGGATCGATCATTGGCAGCGGCATCTTCGGTCTCCCGCAGAACATGGCCGCGGGTGCGTCCGCAGGAGCGATCCTCATCGGGTGGCTCATCACCGGCATCGGCATGCTCGCACTCGCTCGGGTCTACCAGATGCTTGCGTTGCGCAAGCCGCAACTGAACAACGGCATCTATGCCTACGCACGGGAGTCTGCGGGCCACTACGTCGGTTTCAACTCGGCGTGGGGCTACTGGGTCAGTGCCTGGATCGGCAACGTGGGCTATCTCGTCGCTGCCTTCGGAGCGCTCGGCTACTTCTTCCCGGCGTTCGGCGACGGAAACACGGCACCCGCCGTGGCTGGCGCGTCGGCAGTGCTCTGGCTCGTGCACTTCATGGTGCTTCGCGGCATTCGCGGCGCCGCGGTCCTCAACGCGGTGGTGACGTTGGCAAAGGTGCTCCCGCTCCTGCTGTTCATCGTGCTTGTGGCGACCGCCTTTCGCGTCGAGACCTTCAGCCTGGACTTCTGGGGCAACGCGAAGTTGGGCAGCGTCCTCGATCAGGTCAAGAGCACGATGCTGGTCACGGTCTGGGTCTTCATCGGCATCGAAGGTGCAAGCGTCTATTCCGCTCGCGCGCGCCAGCGCGAAGACGTGGGACGCGCAACCGTCATCGGTTTCGGCGCAACGCTGCTCCTGCTGATGGCCGTCTCGATCCTCTCCCTGGGGGTGCTCCAGCAGCCCGAGCTGGCCGGGCTGAAGAATCCGTCGATGGCCGGTGTGCTCGAAAGAGCTGTCGGCACATGGGGCGCCGTGCTCATCTATGGCGGGCTGATCGTCTCCGTCGGCGGGGGCTTCCTCGCGTGGACGCTGCTGGCCGCCGAATCGTTGTTCTCGCCCGCCAGCGACGGCGTGATGCCCAGCGGTCTCGCGCGCCAGAACGCCCGCGGCGTGCCTGCCAACGCGCTGTGGCTCACCAGCGCGATGGTGCAGGTCTTCCTGCTGGTGGCACTGTTTTCCAAGGCCTCCTACCTGGCATTGATCTCGCTGTCCACGGCGATGATTCTGCTGCCGTATCTGTTCAGCGCGATCTACGGCTTGACGCTCGCGGCCCGGCGCGAAGGATCTGCCGCCAGCGTTCATCCTTCGGACCTGGCCGTCTCAGCGGGGGCCACGCTCTACTGCGTCTGGCTGCTCTACGCCGCGGGTCCGAAGTACCTGCTGTTGAGTTCTTTGCTGTATGTGCCGGGCGCCCTGCTGTTCATGTGGGCCAGGCGCGAACAGGGCGCGCGCCCGTTCAAGGGCTTCGAGATCGGCCTTGCCGCGGTCCTGCTGCTGCTGGCAGTGCTAGCTGCCTACCTGCTGGCCACCGGCGGACTCAGCCTGTGACCGCGACCTCGTCCGTCACCTTTGATTCAACAGGAGTACTCACATGACGCTCGGAGTATTTTCAGAGGTCGGCCGACTGCGCAAGGTACTGGTCTGCAGACCGGGACTTGCCCAGGCCCGGCTGACGCCGGCCAACTGCCGCGAGCTGCTTTTCGACGACGTGCTGTGGGTCTCCCAGGCCAAGAACGACCACCACGCCTTCACGAATGTGATGACCGAGCGAGGCGTTGAAGTGCTCGAGTTGCACGACCTGCTGGCCGACGTCGTTGCGCAGCAGGACGCGCGGGCTTGGCTGCTCGATCGCAAACTCGGCGAGGACTTCATCGATCCCGAGGCGGCGGCACGCTTGCGCCCCTGGCTGGAAGCCCTCCAGGCCAATCGCCTCGCTGAGCATCTGATTGGCGGGCTCCTGCGCGGCGAGGTCCCCGTCGATCTGGAAGGACTCGCGGCTCATTGTCTGTCGCCCTCCGACTTCCTGCTCGCGCCGCTGCCGAACACGCTGTTTACCCGCGATTCCAGTTGCTGGGTCTACGGTGGGGTCGTGCTGAGTCCGATGTTCTGGCCGGCGCGGCGCCAGGAGACGCTGCTGCTTACTGCCGTCTACCGCTTCCACCCGACGTTTCGCGGCCAGGCGGTCGAGTGGTGGGGTGATCCGGATCGCGACCACGGCATGGCCTCGCTGGAAGGAGGCGACGTCGTTCCGCTGGGCAACGGCGTCGTGCTGGTCGGCATGGGGGAACGCACGTCGCCTCAGGCGGTCAGCCAGCTCGCGCGCCGCCTCTTCGAGCGCAGCGCGGCAGCGCAGGTCATCGCCGCTCGCATGCCGAAGTCGCGAGGAGCCATGCACCTGGACACGGTACTGACCTTCTGCGACGTCGACCTGGTGACCGCATTCCCCGACGTCGTGGCCGAGATTCGTGCGCACAGCCTTCGTCCCGGGAACAAGGAGGGGACGCTGGACGTCCGACCTGAGTCAGGACCGCTGCTCGACGTGATCAGCCGTGCTCTGGGTCTGAAGCGCCTGCGCACGGTCATGACCGGGGGAGACACGTACGAGGCCGAGCGGGAACAGTGGGACGACGGCAACAACCTGCTCGCCCTCTCGCCCGGAGTCGTGGTTGCGTACAACCGAAACGTCTACACCAACACGCTGCTCCGCAAGGCGGGGATCGAGGTCATCACGATCCCCAGCGCGGAGCTTGGCCGCGGCCGTGGCGGCAGCCACTGCATGTCCTGCCCGATCGAGCGCGACCCCGTCTGATCCGTCCGTTACCCACGAACATCAGGAACCCATCATGAGTTTCAACCTGCGCAATCGCAGCCTGCTTGATCTCGCGGACTTCGAGCCCCGGGACATCCGCTACCTGCTCGACCTGTCGGCAGAGCTCAAGCGCACGAAGTACGTCGGCAACGAACACCAGCGCCTGAAGGGCAAGAACATCGCGTTGGTGTTCGAGAAGGCTTCGACGCGAACGCGCTGCGCGTTCGAGGTCGCAGTTCACGACCAGGGCGGACACGTCACCTATATCGACCCAACGGGCTCGCAGCTGGGCCACAAGGAGTCTTTGAAGGACACAGCCCGCGTCCTCGGGCGCATGTACGACGGGATCGAGTATCGCGGCTTCCACCAGAGCGTTGTCGAGGAGCTCGCGCGCTACTCCCACGTTCCGGTGTGGAACGGGCTGACCGACGAAGCGCATCCGACGCAGATCCTCGCCGACCTGCTGACGATGGAGGAGTTTGGCCAAGAGCCACTTCACCGGCTGTCCTTCTGCTACCTGGGCGATGCCCGCTTCAACATGGGCTGCTCCCTGCTTGTCGGCGGTGTTCAGATGGGCATGGATGTTCGAATCGCCGCACCGGAGAGCCTGCGCCCCCCGGAAGAGTTGGTAGCTCGGATGCGGGCGCTCGCCAAGCGGACCGGTGCTCGGATCACGATCGAGTCCGACCCGGTGCGTGCAGTGTCAGGCGTCGACTTCCTCTACACCGACGTGTGGGTTTCCATGGGAGAGCCGCAGGAAGTCTGGAAGGACCGCATCGACCAATTGCTGCCGTACCAAGTCAACAGCGCCTTGATGGCCGCCACCGGCAACCCGCGGACGCGCTTCATGCACTGCCTGCCGGCGTTGCACAACCTGGACACCGAAGTCGGCCGCTGGGTCCACGAGCAGTTCGGTCTCAAGGAGCTCGAGGTGACGGACGAGGTCTTCGAGTCCGAGGCCTCGATCGTATTCACCCAGGCCGAAAACCGCATGCATACCATCAAGGCCGTGCTCGTCGCGAGCCTCGGTTGAACTGCAGAGAGAACCCCCAATGAGAATCGTTGTCGCCCTGGGCGGAAACGCGCTGCTTCGCCGGGGCGAAGCGCTGACTTCTGCGAATCAGCTCGCCAACATCCGCCGCGCAGCCAGTCAGCTGGCGCGCATCGTGGACGGCAACGAGGTCGTGCTCACCCATGGGAACGGACCACAGGTGGGCCTGCTCGCCCTCCAGGCTGCCGAACATGCGGCGGGCGAAGGGTTTCCGCTGGATGTGCTGGGTGCGCAGACCGACGGGATGATCGGCTACCTGCTCGAGCAGGAGTTGGGAAACATCCTGCCCTCGCGCGTGGTGGCGACCCTCATGACCCGCGTTCAGGTGGATCCCTCGGATCCGGCATTCGCATCTCCAACCAAGCCCATCGGTCCGGTCTACACAGCGGCCGAGGCTGAGCGCATCGGCCTTCAGCGAGGCTGGTCCATGGCGCCAGACGGCAAGGGCATCCGCCGCGTCGTCGCGTCTCCGTCGCCGCAGCGCGTGCTCGGCCTGCAACCGATCCAGTGGCTGCTTTCGCACGGAGCTCTGGTGATCGCGGCCGGGGGCGGCGGAATTCCCGTCGCGGCGATCCCGCCCGACGGGTCGCTGCAGGGGATCGAAGCCGTGATCGACAAGGATCTGTGCAGCAGCCTGCTGGCGCGCCAACTGCAGGCGGACTGTCTCGTGATCGCGACCGACGTCGATGCGGTCTACCTGGACTTCGGCACGCCGGGCCAACGTGCGCTTCGCCAGGTGGACGTCGATGCGCTGTCGGGCATGAAGTTTCCGGCCGGCTCCATGGGACCGAAAGTCGAGGCCGCCCGTGCATTTGTGGCGGCGACCGGGCGCCGCGCCGTCATCGGCTCTCTGGACCACATCGAGGCCATGGTGCAGGGCCGTGCAGGAACCGAAGTCGTCCCGACGGCCGGACGCGAAAGGAGCGCCTGATGTGCTTCTCCGCGCAAGCGAGCTTTACCGCCGGCACCGTGTTGCTTCTCGTCGGTGCAGCCACCGTGCGGCGCGCGCGCGTTCGCGCGGAGCTGCCGTACGCCTGGATCCCGGTCCTCTTCGGCATCCAGCAGTTGCTCGAGGGCGCGCTCTGGCTGACCTTCCCGGACCGCGCGCCGCTGCTGAACACGGTGCTAACGCACGCCTATTCGTTCTTCTCGCACGTGCTGTGGCCGATCTACGTGCCGCTGGCCGCACTGGCGCTGGAGACCGTGCCCTGGCGGCGGCGGATCCTTGCCGTCATCGCCATCGCAGGCAGCGCCGTAGGGCTGTACTTGCTGGCAACCTTGTTCACGCTGCCGATCGTGGCCACGGTGAAGGGCCAGCACATCGCCTACGAGTCGCCGCACTTCTATGCACTGGCCGCGATGTCGCTCTACCTGCTGGGCACGTGCGCAAGCCTGATGTTCTCCAGCCACGCCCGGGTCGTTGCCTTCGGAGTGGCCTCGTTCGCATCCGCGGTGGCGGCCTATGCCTTCTACGCCACATGGTTCATCTCGGTGTGGTGTTTCTTCGCCGGCGTGCTCAGCGTCATCGTGTTCCTGTACTTCAAGGGGCCGCGTCGCACCGTGCCGGTCCCCGGCGCTCCACCGGAACCGGAGGTGCAGTGATGGATGAGACGAGGGGGTTCACGCCCGCGCTCGGCTTTCACCTGTTGACGCCGTTGTACGACCGCGTGGTGGCGGTGACCACGCGCGAGCGGACCTTCAAGGGTGCACTGCTCGATCAGGCAGTCATCGAGCCGGGCCAGCAAGTACTGGATGTCGGATGCGGCACCGGCACGCTGGCGATAGCGGCACAGCGTCGAAAGCAGGGGGTGCGCGTGGCGGGGCTCGACGCCGACCCCACGGTTCTCGCCATTGCGACGCGCAAAGCACGCGAGGCGGGCGTCGACATCGCCTTCGACCTGGGGCGCTCGTCCGCTCTGCCCTACTCCGACGCGCGCTTCGACCGTGTGCTGTCGAGCCTCTTCTTCCACCACCTGTCCTGGGGTGACAAGCTGCTGACGGCGCGCCAGATGCACCGCGTACTGCGCCCCGCCGGGGAACTGCACGTCGCCGATTGGGGCCGCGCAGGCGGCCTGGCGAGCCGGACCGCCTTTCTGGCGATCCAGCTCCTGGACGGCTTCGACACCACAAGCGACAACGTTGCCGGACTGCTGCCGGTCGTGTTCGCGTCGGCGGGCTTCCGCCATGTCGAAGAGACGCGCCGCATACCCACGGTCTTCGGCGTTGTCTCGCTGTATCGGGCCGTGAAGGGCGGGGCTTCGTCGGAACAGCACCCGGCTGGAAGCACGGCATGAACACCTCACCCAGCCAGCACAAGCCGCCCCCAGGAGCGCCCGCGGAAGGCGCCCCTGGGGCCCTGCGAGTCTTGTTCGTCGACGTCGGACCCGATGACCGGGCCACGCTCGAACCGCTGTGCCAACGGTCGTGGTGGCCACGCTTCCTGCCCGACGCGCAACTCGACACCGACGACGGGGCGGCCGCGCTGGCGCAGGTGCTGTGCGTGTTCGTCCGCACGCCGGTGTCGCGCGAGTTGCTGCAGCGCATGCCCGCCCTGCGCCTGGTGGCAACACGCTCCGCCGGCGTCGACCACATCGACCTCGCGGCTTGCCGGGAACGCAACATCATGGTCAGTCACGTGCCCGACTATGGGGCCGCTACCGTCGCCGAACACACCTTCACGCTGCTGCTGGGGCTTGCCCGCCACCTGTGCGAGGCCCGCGCCCGGGCACTCCAGGGCAGCTTCTCGTACCGTGGCCTCACCGGCTTTGAGCTGGAAGGCAAGGTGATGGGTGTCGTCGGCTGTGGACGCATCGGAACGCATGTCGCGCGTATCGCGCACGGTTTCGGGATGAAAGTCGTGACGTTCGACCCACGACCGCGGCCGGAAGCCACGATTGCCCTTGGCATCGAGTTTGTCGGATGGTCCGAGTTGCTCGAGCGCAGCGACGTCCTGAGTCTCCACGTGCCGCTGAGCCCGGAGACGCACCACCTTCTTGACGACGCGGCTTTCGCCCGCGTCAAGCCTGGCGTCTTGCTGCTCAACACCGCGCGCGGCGCGTTGATCGACGAGGAAGCGCTGCTGCGCGTGCTCGACCGCGGCACGGTCGCCGCAGCCGGTCTCGACGTGCTCGAGCACGAGGGCGGAGCCGCACCCGAGGCCCCCATGGGCTGCGGCGGCCTGGGCTGCGACCGCGGTTGGGTGGCGTCGCACCCGCTGTTGCGCCACCCGCGCGTGCTCGCGACACCCCATGTCGGCTTCAACACCCGTGAGGCGGTCGCGCGCATCCTGCACGAGACGGTCGAGAACATCGCGGCCTGGAAGGCTGGCCGGCCTCGACACCGTGTGGCTTGAGATGTTTGACACGGCACAGGCTCCTTCCACGCCGTCGCAACGCCGATCCCCGGTGGGGCGCGCGCTCCGGATCGGTCTGGCCTTTGCCGGCTTCGTGCTGTGGTGGGCCTGGCACCGCGGCGTGATGCGTTGCGACGACCATCCCGTGGCCGAACGCTTCGCGGCCCTCCTGCAAGGGCTGGGCACCACCTTCGTCAAGCTTGGCCAGCATCTGAGCCTGCGCGCCGACCTGTTGCCTGACACGGCACAGCAAACCCTGGCGCGGCTGCAGGATCATGTGGGTGCGTTTCCATCGGAGCAGGCGCAATTGGCCGTCGAATCCGCGTTTGGCCGCCCCTGCTCGCAGCTCTTCACACGCTTCGACCTGGCACCGCTGGCCGCGGCGTCGGTGGCGCAAATCCACCGTGCCGCGCTTCCCGACGGCACCGAGGTCATCGTCAAGATCCGCCGGCCAGGCGCCGCCGAGGCCGTCGAATCCGACATGCGCATCCTGCACGCGGTCACCACTGTGGCGCAGGCCTTGCTCCCACCGCTGCGGCGCTGGGGCCTCATGGCGATCGTCGACGAGATCGCCGGCAACCTGCGGCTCGAGATGGACCTCGCGCGCGAGGCTCGCTTCGTGCGGCGTTTTGCCGATGCGTGGCGCGGCTCGCCCGATGTCGACATCCCGGACGTGGTCGACGGCCTGTGTGCATCTTCCGTCATGGTGCAGCGCTTCAGCAGCGGCGTGCGTATCGACGCCGCCGCCGCGCCCGAACGCGAGGCCTGCGCGCGCCGCCTCGTAGACAGCTACGTGACGCAGCTCTTCGAGCACGGCTTGTTCCATGGCGATCCCCATCCGGGCAACCTGTTCATGATGGCCGACGGGCGGATCTGCTTCCACGACTTCGGCATCGTCGGCCGCCTGGACCGCCGCCTGCGCGGCGCGCTGACGGCGTTCGCGCTCGCGTTCGTCGAGCAGGACGCCGACTGGGTGGTCGATGCCTGGCTCGACATGGGCCTGATGGGGGCGCAGGTGGAGCGCCGCGCCTTCCTGCCGGTGGTGCAGTCGCTGCTGGCCGATTGTGCGGAGCGGCCGCTGCGCGACTGGTCGCTGCCGGCTGCGCTGGGACGGCTGGTCGCCGCCGGCCGCTCACAGGCGGTACGCCTGCCCACGGACCTGCTCGTCCTGACCCGCACGATGCTGCTGCTCGAGGGAACGGTCCGCGCACTGGCGCCGGCGTTCTCGATCTTCGAGACGCTGTCGCGCCATGCCGCGGCCGGCCCGCTCCGGCAGGCGCCGCAGCCGGAAGCATCGAAGCGCCTGGCCTTCGAGATGAGCAGCGCGGCGAGCGCCCTGCCCGCGCTGCTGGCGCAGCGGCTGCACGGCGCACTCGCCCGCGGGCGCCTGTTCGAGATCGCGATCGTGCCCGACGCGCGCCTGCAGGAAGGTGTCGACCGCGCCAGCCGGCGCATTGCGCTCGCGCTGGTGACGCTCGGGCTGTACATCGCCTCGAGCCTGCTGATGCAGCACGCCGTGGGCCCGCAATGGGGCGGCATGCCGCTGCTCGCGCTGGCGGGTTATGCGCTCGCCATCCGGTTCACGTTTTCCATCGCCCGCGGGCGCGCGCTGCGCTGACCGGGGAATTCGCCGTCAAAGGAGTGGACATGGACAGGATCAGGGTTGCCGTCAACGGCTACGGAGTCATCGGCAAGCGCGTCGCCGACGCGGTTCGCCTGCAGGACGACATGACGCTCGCCGGCGTGGCCGACATCGTCGACGACTACCGGCTGCAGGTCGCGGCCGGCGCCAGGCTGCCCGTCCATGCGGCGACGCCGCAGGCCGAGGCACCGATGCGCGCAGCCGGCATCGCGGTTACAGGCGGCCTTGCCGAACTGCTCGCGCAATCCGATGTCGTCGTCGACTGCACGCCGAAGAAGGTGGCCACGATCAACAAGGGCGTGTACGAGGCGGCTGGCGTGAAGGCCATCTTCCACGGCGGCGAATCGCATGCGCTCACCGGACATTCCTTCGTCGCGCAGGCGAACTATGCATCGGCCCTGGGGCGCTCGTCGACGCGCGTCGTGTCGTGCAACACGACATCGATCGTTCGCACGCTCGGGGCGCTCAAGGCGGCGGGCCTGCTCAAGCGTGCGCGCGGCACGCTGATCCGTCGCGCCTCCGACCCCTGGGAGGCGCATGCCGACGGCATCGTCAACACGGTGGTCCCCGAGAAAGTCATTCCCAGCCATCAGGGTCCGGACGCCCGCACCGTCATCCCCGATCTCGATGTCGTGACGATCGCCGTGAAGGCCGCACACAACTCCAGCCACCTGCACACCTGGTGGGTTGAACTCACCCGGCCGGCGACGCGCGATGAGGTTCTCGCGGCATTCCAGGCAGCGCCGCGGATCGCGTTCGTGCGTTCGTCGGACGGGATCGTGGCACTGAACAGCACGGTCGAGCTGATGTCCGACCTTGGCCGCCCGCGCGGCGACATGTGGGAGGTGGCGCTGTGGGAGGACGTGCTGGCCGTCGATGGCGACCAGGCGTACTACACCTACCAAGTCTTCAACCAGGCGATCGTGATCCCGGAAACCATCGACGCGATCCGGGCTCTGACCGGCATCGAGACGGACCCGGCGAGGTCCATCGCGAAGACCGACGCCTCGCTGGGAATGCGGCGCGACTTCCTGCGCTGACGCAGCAGGGTCTGGAAGGTTCCCAGTGTCCCTTGACCTGAATTTCCTCGGCAGCACAGCCGGTGCCTGGTGGCTGTTCTGGGTTGCCGTTGCCGGCTGGGTCATCTTCCTGGGCCAAGGCTCGTTCTGGAAGACCGGCAGTCGGCGCGGCACGGCTCAGGAGGAGCTCTTGCGGCGCCTGGAGGATGGCGAGATCTCGCGGGAGGACTACGAGCGGCGCCTTCGCTTGCTCGGCGACGACCCGAGCCAATCGCGCTGAGCTGCATCAACACGACGTGGTGCCGTCTGCTCAAGATGCTGAAACCAGGGCAGCTTTTTTCGCACCAACGTAAGCATGGTCATGGTTTTTTTCCGGCGGCTTGTGTCCGGTATGTATCCCCGCACCGACACCCGTCGGGCGCGGGCTTCTCATCACATCACTCAGGAGTCTTCATGAAATCCATTCGTACGTTCACGGTCCTCGCCATGTTGGCAGCCGCTGTGCCGGCATGGGCGCAATCAACCGCGACTCAGGCACCGGCAACGCCGTCAGCCTGGGGCCAGAACATGGACAAGCAGATGCAGTCCATGCAGGAGATGCGCAACAAACTGCTCGCGGCACGCACGCCAGAAGAGCGCAGCAAGCTCATGGCCGAGCAAATGAAGCTGATGCAAGGCGGCATGGACATGATGGGCGGCATGGGCATGGGAGGCATGCGAGGGGTGGGACCGATGGGGGCCGCGAGTGCACCGATGGACATGACCACGCGCCAGCAGATGATGGAAAAGCGCATGGAGATGATGCAGTCCATGATGCAGATGATGATGGACCGCACGGCGCCTGCGCCGGCGGCCAAGTGACGGGAGCCGCATCGTGACGAACTCCAACAACCCCACCCGCGCCGCCGCGCCGTCGGCCTACGGCTTCCATGGCGTGCTGCGGGAGCGCGACTTCGGCCGAGCTGTCGAGCAGGTCACGGCCGCCCTCAAGTCCGAGGGCTTCGGTGTCCTGACCGAGATCGACGTTCAGGCCACGATGAAGGCCAAACTCGGGATCGACGTACCGCCCTACCGGATTCTGGGCGCCTGCAACCCGCCCCTCGCACACCGTGCGCTGACAGCGGAGCCGGACATCGGCTTGCTGCTGCCCTGCAATGTCGTTGTTCGCCAGGAGAGTGACGGTCGGCTGGTGGTCGGCTTCATGGACCCCGAGGCCGTCTTGCAGTTGACGGCGCATCCGGAGGTCGCTGCAGTGGCCCAGGAAGTGAGAGGCAAGTTGCAGCGCGTGCGATCGGCGCTCGACGGCACAACGACCGACTGACGCAACGCGGACCGAGGAGCACTGATGTACTTCGGCAATGGTTTCTACATGGGCGGCATGCACGGGCTGTGGTGGCTCTTCTGGATCGTGCTGATCGGCGCATTGGCCCACGCGGCATGGGGTCGTCCGTCTGGGCGCCGGCGCGGTTCAAGAGAGACACCGCACGACGTGCTGCGGCGACGCCTTGCCAGCGGCGAGATCGACGCGCAGGAGTACGAGCAGCGAAAGGCCTTGCTCGACCGCGACGCCGGCAGTTCGGGCTGAGCCGCCCCATGATGTGAGCTGTCGCACGCGATGGACATCGTTGCACACTCCTTGTGGGCCGGCTTGGGCGTCGCGGCGGTGGCGCGCCGTTGGCCGGTCAGCACCAGCCAGGCGCGCACAGCCGTCGCGCTCGCGGCACTGCCCGACATCGGACACCTGATCCCCATCGCCCTCTGGGGACTGCTGGGCGGCGGCTCCTGGCAGGCACTCCAGGGCTATGCGTTCGCGACGCCGGGCGCCGAGCCCTGGTTGCCGGCCGCAGTGCAGGCCTGGTCGCACACCTTGCACTGTGTGATGCACAGCGCCGTCGTCGCCTCCGTCGTCACGATGCTCGCCTGGTTTCGGTGGCGATGGCTGCTGGTTCCGCTGGCCGGCTGGTGGTCGCACATCGTGATCGACGTCTTCACGCATTCGAGCGAGTACTACCCTTCGCCGGTGCTCTATCCGATCACCGATCGAGGATTCGACGGCATCGCCTGGCCCACGCCCTGGTTCATGGCGCTGAACTACGCGGTGCTCGGCGTTGCGGGCCTGTGGCTGTGGCGTTCCTCGCGCGCGCGTGAGGCGTCGGGTCTCGCCTCTGAGAACGTTGATCCAGTTCAAGGACCGGCCACGCCGAAGCAATGACATTGAGCGGATCGATGTTCGTGCAGCCCATGCCCCTCTTCGCGTACACCCGCACCCGCCGACGCACCGCCATCGTGATGCTCGGCGTGTGGGTGTTGGCGTTGCTGGTCGGCATTGCCAACGCGTGCGCGTCCGGTAGGCCTGACTCGTCGCATGCCAGCGGCGAGCACCAGGCGACCATGGCCGGGCATGATCACGGCGCTGGTGCGTCGACCGGCACCGAACAGGCCCGCGGTGCCGACGGGTCACGCACGCTCAAGCCGGCGTGCCAGAAGTTCTGCGACGACGAAGCCACGACGGTAGTCAAGCACGACAAGGCCCTCGAGGTCGCGCCCATGGCAAGCTCGACCACGGCAGTGATCTGGAGCTCGCCGCCCTCTGCGGCCTTGGTCCTGCAAGCCCGCCTGGGCGCTGCGCCTCCTCCGGAGGCGCCGCTCACCATGCGATTCATGCGCTTGACCATTTAGACCCGGGACGGGTCGCTCGCGCCCCCACGCGCGCTTCAGCCTCGCTCTGAGGCGCCCATTGCATCGGCTCGTGCAACGTGCTCGCCACGGGCGCACGCACGCCTTCACTTCATGCCCACGGAGACTCCCATGGCCTCGTCACGTTTACAGCCGAGCCCGTCTCGGCACGCGCTGCATCTCTGGTTCTTGTTCTCGCTGTTCCTGTTCACCCTCATGCCGCGGACCGCTCATGCCGTGCCGAGCTTCGCGCGCCGGACCGGCACGCAGTGCTCCGGCTGCCACACCGTGTTCCCGTAGCTGAACAGCTTCGGGCGTCGGTTCAAGCTGCAGGCCTACACGCTTGGCAATGCGAACGCCGATGCCGCGTTCCCTGCGAACCTCCCGGTGTCCGCCATTCTTCAGATCACGCGCACCTCGACCGCGAGCGCGTCCGGCGTCGACGCGGAGGTGCTGCCGCGCGATCGGCAGACCATCGCGCAGACGGCGGGCGTCTACTACGCAGGACGAATCACCGAGCGCACGGGTGCGATGGTCCAGTACAGCCATGACGGCATCGAGCGCCGGTGGGGCGTGGAGATGGCCGACATGCGGTTTGCCGACTCCACGACGATCGCCGGGGGGCGCGACCTGCTGTTCGGCGTCACCCTGAACAACGCGCCGACGCTCACGAATGTGTGGAACAGCATGCCGATGTTTCCGCACGTCGACTCCGCCGGCGTGATGCCGGCCGCGAGCACGATGCTCGACATGCAGTTGAACTCTCAGGTCGGCGGGGTTACGGCCTATGCCCTCTTCGACAACCTCGTGTACGCCGAGGCCGGCTTCTATCGGTCCGCGAAGACCGGCGTGATGAGGCCGCTGGGCTGGGGCGTCGAGAAAGCACGCGTCGTCGATGGATACGCTCCCTACTGGCGCCTCGCGCTCCAGCGCGAGTTCGGATCGCACAGCGTCGCCGCCGGCCTGCTCGGTCTGAACACCAAGGTCTGGCTCGATCGGAATGACCCCTCGATGTCCAGCGATCGGTTTCGTGACATCGCGTTCGATGCCCAGTACCAGTACATCGACGGTGCGCATGCCTTCTCGAACCAGGCGCTGTACATGCGTGAACGGCAGCGTCTGACGGCCGGCTTCGCGCAAGGGATGGCATCCAACGAGAGCAACTCCCTCAAGACTGCCCGCATCGGAGCCCACTACGCCTACCGCCGCACGCTTGGTGGCGGGGTTCAGGTGTTCTCGACGCGCGGCAGCGCCGACTCGAGGCGCTACGGTATGGGTCCGGTCATGGGCAGCGCCAACGGCAGGCCGGACACCGCCGGTTGGGTTACCGAGTTGGACTACCTTCCCGTCGAGAACGTCAAGCTGGCCCTGCGACGCACTGCCTATCGCAAGTTCAACGGCGGCAGCACGGATTACGACGGCTTCGGCCGCAACGCCGCCGACAACAACAACTGGTTCCTGATGGGGTGGTTCATGTTCTGAGTACAGAGGCCTTACCCCAAGGGTCGGAGTTCGGACGCCCGCACCGTCGTTGCCGCCTCGACGTGGTGACGATCGCGGGTGAATGCGGCGCACAACTCTGGGCCAAACTCACCCGGCCGGCGACGCGCGACGAGGTGCTCGCCGCGCTCCGGGCGGCACCGCGAATCGCGTTCGTGCTCTCGTTGGACGGAATCGTGGCGATGAACAGGCACGGTCGATTTGATGGCCGATCTTGGCCGCCCACGTGGTGACATGTGGGAGGTGGCTCCAGCAGGTCTTCAACCAGGCGATCGTGATCCGGGCTCTCCCCGGCATAAAGTCGGATTCGGCGAGATCCATCGAGAAGACCGACGCGTCGCTGGGGGCCTGATGCGCGATTTCCTGCGCTGAGGCTGGCGAGGCCTGGAACGCCCCTTGCCCCTCAACCAGCCACGAATCTCTTCTACGCCCGTCGCCGCCGCCGTCCTACGACTGCTGGGCGGCACAGGGAGGACGATCGTTTGGTTCCGTCACACACACTTGGAGAACCACTATGCCCAACCCAAACGAGGAAGCCTGCCTGCGAGCGTGCCACGAATGCGCCGTGGCATGCCTGCAGTGCGCCACCGCCTGCCTGCAGGAGGCGGATCCCAAACCGATGGCGCGTTGCATCGCGTTGGATACGGAATGTGCCGACATCTGCCAGCATGCGGTCGCGTCGATTGCGAGAGGCGATGAGCATATGCAAGGCATCTGCGCGCTCTGCGCGCGGGTATGCAGCCGCTGCGCCGCAGAGTGCGGCATACACGACATGGATCACTGCAAGCGTTGCGCCGAGGCCTGCAAGCGCTGTGCCGAAACCTGCATCGCCATGGCGCACTGATCTCGGACATTCACCCCAGGAGACATCGATGAACTTCAAGACGCTCGACTGCTTCAAGGCCATCTACCTAGTGCCGCTGACGGCACTGTGGCTTGCATCTGCACCGGCGCAGGCGCAGACCGCTCCCGCCATGGCCCCGTCCGCGAGCATGCCCATGGGGCAAATGCACAAGGGTGCAACCGGTCCGCAGGACATGAAGGCGTCCATGATGATGGGTATGGGCGACATGCAGAAGATGCAGGCGTCCGGCGACATCGACAAGGACTTCGCGATGATGATGAAGATGCATCACCAGCAGGCCTTGAACATGGCGGAGATGGAGATTGCGCACGGCAAGTCTGCGGAGATGAAGGCGATGGCCAAGAGGATCCTCGCTGCGCAGAAAAAGGAGATTGCGCAGTTCGATCAGTGGCTGGCCAAGCACAAGTGAGCTGACCC
Organism: Piscinibacter defluvii; assembly: GCF_004011805.1. Taxonomy (GTDB): domain Bacteria; phylum Pseudomonadota; class Gammaproteobacteria; order Burkholderiales; family Burkholderiaceae_C; genus Piscinibacter; species Piscinibacter defluvii. The sequence goes on along the minus strand of NZ_RCHJ01000003.1, from coordinate 613,156 downwards.
GCGCTCAAGTGTCCGACCTCGCCGTCCGCGGCCCTGATGGCGCGGCTCGCGGTCGAACATCAGGTGTTCACGTGCGCTCCGACAGCCGAAGGATCACATGAAGAACCATTGCAGTTGCAGCTGAAACGCGGTAGGCAAACTCGCGAACTCGCTGCCTCCCGTCCCGTTGAAGTGCTGCAAGCCGACGGTCAGATCCGCCGCAGGTGCGATCGACCACACGAGGCGGCTGTCGATGGCGTGACTTCGGTCGTCGCTATTGCGCACCGCATAGCTCACCCATTTCAGCAGCGGCGTGATCTCGTACGACGCGTACAGCCCCGCGCAGCGCGTCGCGAGGCTTGCCGCACGTCCCGTACGCAGACCTGCGATGTCGTAGCAGCCGGCTGGGGCCGGTGAGCCGGCCCCGTTGTAGTACAGCTCCGCGCTCATCGTGAGCCCGTTCGCGAAGGCATAGTCCGCACCGACCATAAGCCGGTTGAAGGCGGGGCCGGCGCTGGGGCGAAAGCGGGCCGCTTCGCCGCGGATGCCGGCGTCGCCGATCTGACTGGCCACGTCCATGCCGACGATGTCCAGACCCAGCAGCCGGCCGACGACCAGCGACGTGTCCACGCCCGCCGCATTGCCGTGCCACTGCACTGCGCGGCTGGGCGAGCCGCGGTCCGGCGCTGGGGCATACACGAGCGACGCGCGCGACAGCGGTCCGAGCTTGGCCTCGAGCAGTGCGGCATCGACCCCGACACGCTCCTCGCGCTCCAGCGCCAGCGGGTTCACGGGGTTCAGAATGTCCAACGGGCTCCAGAAGCGGCCAGTCCCCCAGGCGATGCGCTGGCGGCCGAGCTTCAGATCGACGTTGCCGCGGGTCAGCGTCACCGCCGCCCGATACAGACGATGGCGCCCGTACACAGCGCCACGCTCGAAGTAGTTCGCATCGGCCCGCCAGTACTGCGGCGGCACGCGGTCCTTGAGCGCACGAAACTCCTCGGTGTCCAGGTAGCTGCCCAGCAGCAGTTCGTTGTCGTACTGCAGGTCGAGGGCGAGCCCCGACGCCAGGTCGCCCTTCGCCTCGACGCGCAGCCGGTTCAGGCTGAGCACGTAGTCCTCGCCGGACGAGGCCTGCGAACGCAGGAACACGCTCTTCAGGCTCCCGGACAGTTCCAGCGGCCGCGTCTGCGCCACCGACGGCGCGGCAGCGAACACATGGCCCGCCGCCATCACGGCCGCGCCCCAGCCAACGCCACGATGTCGACGCATCGTCATGTGTGCCGAATTGCCGCGGTCGGCTCCAGCCTTGCAGCGCGCGCTGCCGGGTACAACGACACGACCACGCTGGCGAGGAACAAGCCAATGCCTGGGCCAACGAGATTGCCGGCAACCAGCTTCGGGTAGACGATGCCGGTCAACCCGGGGATCGCGCTGTAGTCGCGGTAGAAACCCGACAGGTCCAGTCCGACGTTGCCGAAGAGCGAGACGACCGCGGCACCGACCGCATAGCCGACGACAGACGCGACGAGCATCAGCGCGATGGTTTCGTAGACCACCATGCGCACGACCGCGTCGGGCGGCGTGCCCAGCGCCATCATCACGCCGAACTCGCGCGTGCGCTCGGCCACCGCCATGAACACGGTGTTCATCACCGCCAGGGCAACGACGAGAAAGAAGACCGCGACGATGACCGTGCGGATGGCGCGCACCAGGCCCAGCATGTCCGCCACCCGCGGAAGCAGGCGCGGCCAGGGCGACGCGACCAGACCGTCCTTCCCCAGCAGGGGCGTCAGTTGCGCGGCGGCCCTGTCGACCTCGGCGCGGTCCGCCAGGCGCAGGTTGATCGACGAGACACGCTGGCCGAGGCCCAGCATGCGCTGCGACGCCGGCAGCGTGACGAAGACCATCGCACCGTCGAACGAACTGCTCTCGGTCGCGAAGATGCCCCGGACCCGAAACGCCGCGGTGCCGAGTTCGCCGGCCACGCCGGGGGCCATCACCACCAGCTTCTCGCCCAGGCGGATGCCGAGCTTCTCGGCCAGCCGCCGCCCGATCACGACGTCGCGGTCCGCACCGGCCTCCAGCGCCGATCCCTCGACGAGGGTCCGGTGCAGGATCGTGAGTCCGCGTTCGAGTGCGGGGTCGACGCCGTACAGCACGACGCCCACCGACTTCGTGGCGCTGCTCACCAGTGCCTGCGCCTGCACGCGCGGCGCGGCAGCCGCGATGCGGGGCTGGCTGCGCACCGCGGCGAGTGCGGCGCTGGCATCGAAGGCCAGTTCCGGCGCGAGGTCGCGCCGCAGCCCCTCGCGTTCGATCTGCAGGTGCCCGGTGACGTAGCGCGTCGAGTTGTCGACGAGCTGCTCGCCGAAGCCGTCGAAGAAGCCGTAGAGGAACACGTAGGCGACGATCGCGAAGGCGGCGCCGAACACCGTGATCGCGCTGCGCTTGCGGTTGCGCAGCAGGTTGCGCGTCGCGATGATGGCGAAGACCGGCAACGGCGTGCGCGTCGCGCCACGCGAACCGCGCCGGCCGCCAGAGGACTTCTCGCCGATGCCGCGGATCGCCGCGACCGGTTCGAGGGTTGCCGTGCGGAACGCGGGGTACAACGCCATCGCCAGCGCGATCAGGAACACCAGCACCGAGATGGCCAGGCTGCGCTCGGCGCGCACGACCGGGTAGATCATGTCGGCCAGGCCCGGCATCGCCCGCAGCCCGGCTTCGAAGGCGCCGAGGTCGATGCCCGTGCGGCCGAACGACGCCGTCGCGCCGAGCCCGACCGCGTTGCCCAGCAGCAGCCCGACCGCGCCGAGCAACGCAGCCTCGGCGACAACGAGCCGGAACAGCATCGATTGGCCGGTGCCCAGCGCCAGCATGATGCCGAATTCGCGGGTGCGCTCGAGCACCGCCATCAGCACCGGATTGGCCACGCCGGCGGCGACCATCACGAAGAAGATCGTCAGCACCACGAAGCCCATCACCTCGTGGAAGCGGATACTGATCGCCACCATCGGCAGCAGCACCGGCCAGCCCAACACTTCGTGGTCGGCGCCCACGCGCGCGGACAGGGTCTGGACTGCGTCGCCCAGCGCGCCGCGGTCGCGCAGCCGCAGCGCCACTGCGGTGACAGCCTCGGGCGCGGCGAGGAAGTCGCGCATCGCCGCCATCGGCATCACTGCGACATAACCGTCCAGGTCGTCGATCTTGGTGCGGAACACGCCACGCACCGGCACACGCGCGCTGGCGACCGAGCCATCGTAGGCCTGGCCCACCAACACCAGATCGTCGCCGGCCCGCAGCGCAAGCGCCTCGGCCATGCCCTCGCCGATCAACACCCCGGTGTCGTCGGCGCCGCTGAAACCGCGGCCATCGACCACCGCCTTGAACAGATCCGTGACGCGCGCCTCCTGCGCCGGGTCGACACCAAAAGCCAGGATGCCGCGCGAGCGATCGGCGCGACTCGCGAGCACGGTGGTCTCGAGGCGGACCGTCGCTGCGGCCACCGACGGTTCGGCACGCACCGTCTCGAGCACGCGCGCGCCGGCCTCGATCGCGCGGTCCAGACTTGGGTCGTCGTGGTAGCCCTTCAGGTGCACCTGCGCGTCGGCGGCGAAGTAGCGCGTGGTGTTGTTGATCATCTGCCGGTTCATGCCGTCGATGAAGCCCCACAGGAAGGTCAGCGCCGCCAGGCCGACCGCGATCGACAGCACCGTGATGACGGAGCGGCGGCGGTTGCGCATCACGTTGCGCACCGCCAGCGTCCAGATCATCACGCCGGCCTCCGTTCGTCGGCTTCGATGCGACCGTCGCACAGCCGGATCACGCGGCGCGCACGCTCGACCACCATCGGGTCGTGCGTCGAGAATACGAACGTCGTGCCCTGCTCCTCGTTGAGGCGACGCATCAGGTCCATCAGCGTCGAGCCCGACTGCGAATCGAGGTTGGCGGTGGGTTCGTCGGGCAGCACGATCACCGGCCGCGCCGCTATCGCGCGAGCCACCGCGACGCGCTGCTGCTGCCCGCCCGACAGCTCGTTCGGCCGGCGGTGCTCCATGCCCTCAAGCCCGAGCGCGTGCAGCAGGCGCAGCGCCTCCGCGCGGCGCCGCGTCTCGTCGACGCCCTGCAGCAGCATCACGTACTCGACGTTCTCGAGCGCGGAGAGCACCGGCACCAGGTTGTATTCTTGGAACACGAAACCGATGTGCCGCAGGCGCACCTCCGCGAGCGCCTTGCGGCCCAGCGAGGTGATCTCCTGATCGCCGACCCAGATGCGACCACTCGTCGGACGGTCGAGCCCGCCGATGAGGTTCAGCAGCGTCGTCTTGCCGGAGCCCGAGGGGCCAACCAGAGCGACGAAGTCGCCCTCCAGGATTTCGACGCTGGTCATGTGCAGCGCCAGCACCGGGATGCTGTCGCGCTGGTAGACCTTGGTCACGTGCTCGGCGCGGACGATGGCGGGGGGCGTCGGCATGGGTTTCATGCCGCCGTCATCACGGTTTGCGGATCGCCGAGCCCGCGAACAGCGGCCAACTCGTCGGCGCCGAGCACGCCCGCCGGATCAATGCCCAGGGCGTCCGACGCCTCGGCCGCCACGTGCGCCCACGTGCAGCGGTTCGCGAACAGCATGCCAGCGACATCCAGCGTACCGCCGCGGGCGACATAGCCCAGCGCGCGGGTCCGCTGCGGCCCGGTGTCGATCCGGCGAAGCACGCCGAGCGTCGGTTCCGGTCGCATGTGAGAAACGAGGACGCGCACCGCGGCCGCCGCTGGGAACAGTTGCTGCAACGTTGCATCGCCCGCCACGAAGGCGCGCTCGCGCTCGTCGCGTGGCGTCCGGAAACGGCCGGGCTCGACAAGGCAGGTCACCGCGGTGCGATGCCCGGCGGCATCGAGGCGTTCGGCTGCCAGCAGCGCTTGCTGCAGCTGGTACGCGCCGATCGCGATCAGCAGCACCGTCGGTGCCTCGCAGGCTTTCACCACGCATGCGCCTTCTTCGACCAGGCGCTGCGCCTGCTCGCCAGTCAGTCGGTTCGCCATCGGCCGCTTCGGCACGACAAGCGTCCAGAACTGGCCGTGGGTGCCGTAGGCGGCACGCAGCGCGGCAGCGGCGCTGTTCGCATCGAGCGGGAACAGCACGCGCGCGGTGTCGGACATCTCGCCCAGCAGCGCCTCCACCAGCGTCGGGTCCTGGTGCGACTGCTCGTTCTTGCCGTTCTCCCAGGTGTGCGAGGTGGCCACCGTGACGACAGAGAGCCAGCCCGGCGGAGTGCCCGCCTCCGCCTGGTGGCGGGCGAACAGGATCTCCTGGCGCAGCGCGCCGAGCATCTTGACGGCGAAGGCTTCGTACGAGACGACGAGATTGATGCCACCCTTGTTGCCGAGCGCCGCGCTGACCACCGCCTCCTCGTTGAGCGCGGTGATCACCGCGCCGTCCACTGCCTCCGCCAGGTCGGGCTCGGGCACGAAGACGCGGTGCTTCAGCAGGTCCAGGGTCTCCCCCATCCGGTTGCTGCGCAGTTCGTCGGGGTTGCCGACACGCGGCCGCAACTGGGGGTTCGCCTGCACGATGGCGGCGAAGGCGGCGTCCAGCGCGCCCATCGGGGACACCTGGCCCGCGCCGACAGAGTGCCATTTTGCTGCCGGCAACGTGGGTGCGTCGACCTGTCGGTGCGCCAGAGGGTGGTCCCGCTCGAGCGGGCGCCGCTGGTCATGGTGATGGCAGAGCGCGGCAAGCGCCTCGTCGAGTTCAGCGGGCGGCACGAACAGCGCGCGGGCGCCTTCGTTGAACTGCTGCCGCGCGAACGGCTCGGCGTGCGGGTTGCCCGCCAGCGGCAGGTTGTGAGCCGCATTGGTCCCCGCTCCGGGAAAGCCGAAGCCCTTTGGCGCCTCGGCGATGGTGTAGTGCAGCGGCACCGGATACTGGATAGTCCCGCTGGCGACCGCCGCCGCGCAGGCCGCGAGCCGCTCCTCCATGGCGTGCACCGCCCACGCGAAGGCGGCCGGGTCGGTGCCGTCGATCTCCATCGGGTCGAAGCCGTTCAGGCGCAGGTGCTGCTGGAACCACTCCTGGCCGCCCTGCTGCTGCATCGTGCTGCGCTGCTCGATGCGACGTCCGTTGAGGATCATGAACGGGGCCACGAAACCGCAGTCCTCGGCGCGCCACCAGCGCGGTGCCCAGTCGCTGCCGCGCTGCTCCTCGAAGGCGCCGTCGCTGAGGAACACGACCAGGCGCTCGCCCGGCAGCGGCATGTGCACGTACTGCAGTTCCGCGAAACCGAGGTAGCCGCCCTCGGACAGGCCGCCGGCGGTGTTGGGGCCCACGTGGCTGCCCAGCGGCGACGCCGGCCGACCCTCCGCGTCGATCGCGTAGCTGTAGAAGTCGCGCGCGAAGCGCGTCAGGCCCGCCTCGCTGCGGTCGTAGCGTTCGACGTGGCGCGGCGTCATGTTGCCCGCCAGCAGGTTGCAGGCGTCGATGCCCGCCACGCAATGCCCCTGCCCCATCAGCCAGCCGCGCGTCAGGCCGCCGAGCGCGTTCGCGGCAAGATAGCCGACGTAGGCCGGCACGATGTTCAGCGAGCCGCCGGTGTGGCCTTCGGGCGTCTCCTTGAAGTCCTCGGCCACCATCTCGCGCCCGTCGGGGTAGACCCGGTCGGCGTACGTCATGTGCACGGTCAGCCACATGCCGGCCGCGGCGAGCCGGTCCGCGGCCCACAGCGTGCGGTAGACGCTCGCCGTGTCGCTCGCCTTGCCGCCGGCGACCAGAACCTGTGCGAGGTCGTGCACGCGCAATTGAGTGAGGTCGTTGTGCACGATGGGTCCGAACCCGCGCGCCCAGCGCGCGAAGTCGGCATCGGACTCGCGGAACAGCCGCACGCGCTCGGCGACCCAGGGAAGCTTGTGGTTCATGGTTTCATCGCTTCTGCAGGTTGCGCTGGCTGAAGATCTCGTCGTCCAACGGCCGGTCGAACACGGCGTCTTTCAGCACCACCGTGGTCGAGTTGCCGGGCTTGGCGTCGGGCCGCATCTCCCAGCGCGTCGGCAGGTCCCGCCCGCCGACCTTGCGCACATCGGAGAACGCCAGCACGCGCACGCGCTCGCCGCGCTCGCTGAAGAACTCCTGCTTCAGCGGCATCGTGTCGGCGCGCCGCACCCAGTAGACGATGCGCCCCCAGACCACCGCCGCGTCGGGTTTCGGCACAGCCTCGACCTGCACGACCGCCTCGCTATCGAGCTGCACCGTGGCGAGCACCTTGTGCGTGTAGTCGTCGAGGATGCTGCTCTCCTTGACGAGGTCGTCGTTCGTGAAATCCGAGCCCATCCACGGCTGCAGCATCATCGACGGTGGAATCTTGACGATGCGCTCGACGTTGGGCAGGTAGTTCCACATCTCGGTGCCGATGCGCAGCGAGCCGATCCCGGCCTCCTTGGCAGGCGACAGGATGCGCACGAACGAGCGCCGCGGCCGGTCCATCCACAGGCGCAGGCCGAGCGTGCGCTGCCAGCGCGGCGTGGCGATCGTCATCTCGTACTCCCCCTGCACCGTCCGGCCCCACAGCAGCTTCTCGACCTTGTCGAGGATCTCGCGCCCCTCCGGCGGCTGGGCACGAACGCCCGGGGTGGCGAGCGCGGCGAGCGGGACCGCGGCGGCGAGACGAAGCAGAACGCGACGCGTATTCACGAGGCACCGTCCACCGGCGGCAGCGCCACGGCGGCCACGCGCAGCTGAGCCGGAGCGGCGGTCGACGCCATCAGGCCGTCCAGCATCGCCCGGTCCACCACCTCCTTTTCGAGCAGCAACGCGGCCAGCGCTTCGAGCGTCGCGCGGTGCGTCCCCAGCGTTTGCGCCACACGTTCGCGCGCCTCGTCGAGCAGCCGGCGCACCTCGCCGTCGATCGCCTCGGCGGTGCGCTCGCTGAAGGTGCGTGGCTCGGGCAACATCGGGCCGTTCAGGTACAGCGGCCTGGGCCGCGCGTCATAGGTCGCCAGGCCAAGCGCCTCGCTCATGCCGTAGTGCGTGACCATGTGGCGCGCCAGGTCGGTGGCGCGCTGCAGGTCGTTCTCCGCGCCGGTCGATACGTCCTCGAACACCAGCTGCTCGGCCACGCGCCCAGCCAGCAGCACGTCGAGCCGATCGAGCAGCTCGCTGCGACGCATCAGGTAGCGGTCCTCGGTCGGCGACTGCTGGGTGTAGCCCAGCGCCGCGATGCCACGCGGGATGATCGACACCTTGGTCACGCGGTCGGCGTTCTTGCGCATCTCGGCGACCAGGGCGTGGCCGGCCTCGTGGTAGGCGACGAACCTGCGCTCGGTCGGGTTCATCACCCGGTTCTTCTTCTCGAGGCCGGCGACGATGCGGTCCAGCGCTTCCTCGAAGTCCTGCATGTCCACCGCGTCCTTGCCGCGCTTGGCGGCCCGCAGCGTCGCCTCGTTGACCAGGTTGGCCAGGTCGGCACCAGCGAAGCCGGGCGTGCGCGCCGCGAGCACGGCAAGGTCGACAGCCGGCGCCAGCTTGACGTTCTTCACGTGCACTTCCAGGATCTGCCGCCGTCCGATCAGGTCGGGCCGGTCGATTGCGACGTGCCTGTCGAAGCGCCCTGGCCGCAGCAGCGCAGGATCGAGCACCTCGGGCCGGTTCGTCGCGGCGAGGATGATCACGCCGCGGTTGGTGTCGAAGCCGTCCATCTCGGCGAGCAGCTGGTTCAGCGTCTGCTCGTGCTCCTCGTGGCCGCCGGACAGGCCGACGCCGCGCGCCTTGCCGAGCGCGTCGATCTCGTCGATGAAGACGATGCATGGCGCCTTGGCCGCCGCCTGCTCGAACAGGTCGCGCACGCGCGCCGCGCCGACGCCGACGAACATCTCGACGAACTCCGAGCCGCTGAGCGACAGGAAGGGCACGCCGGCCTCGCCGGCCACCGCCTTGGCCAGCAGCGTCTTGCCGGTGCCGGGTGCACCGACGATCAGCACGCCCTTGGGGATCTTGCCGCCCAGGCGCTTGTACCGATCCGGGTTCTTGAGGAACTCGACGACCTCCATGAGTTCCTCGCGCGCCTCGTCGATACCCGCGACGTCCTTGAACGTGACGCCGGTCTCGGTCTGCATGTAGACCTTGGCCTTGCTCTTGCCGATCTCCAGCATGCCGTGCCCCATGCCGCCGCCGCCCATGCGCTTCATCAAGAACCACCAGATGCCGAAGAACACCAGCGCCGGCGCGACCCACGAGATCAGCGCGCCGAGCCACTTGCTCTCGCGCACGCTGCCATAGCGCACCTTCGCCGCGTCGAGCTGGGCCACCAGGCCCGGGTCGTTGACCAGTACCGTCGCGAAGCCGTGCTCGCCGCCGGCGCGCTTGAGCGCCTCGAGCTTCTCCTTCGGCAGGATCTGCTCCAGCCCTTCGGCACGCAGCTTGCCGGTCGCAATGCCGTCAGCGATCACCACGTTGTCGAGCTTGCCGGCCACGAGCGCCTGCTTGAACTCGCTGTACGTCAGGGTCTGCGTGTGCCGTGGGGTGAAGAACTCCTGCATCAGGATCAGGCCCACCAGGGCGGCCAGCACGTACCAGAGCGAGAACGTCTGTTTCTTGTCCATCAACAACACTCCTCCAGGGAATCGGGGTCAGGTGCCGGGACGCCTGCGTGATCGTCGCTCGTCGAGGGCGACCTGGATGGCACCCCACAGGATCAGCACCGGACACACGAGCATGACGGCGGCCAGCAGCGCACTCCACCAGCTGAAGCCGAAGGACCACAGCACCGCCGCGGCGAGCACCACGGCGAGGATCGGACACAACCACATCCAGCGATTGGCGAACTCGGGCCACTTGACGAGTCTCATGGCAACCTCCGTCGTCATTGCAGGCGTGCCCGCTTGAGCAGCGCCGAGTTGACAATCACCGACACCGAGGACAACGCCATCGCCGCGGCAGCGATGATCGGGTTGAGCAGCCCGAAGGCGGCGATCGGCACGCCGACCGCGTTGTAGATGAAGGCCCAGAAAAGGTTGCGCTTGATCGTGCGCATGGTCGCCCGCGAGAGCCGGATGCCGGTCACCACGTCGCGCACGTCGCTGCGCACGAGAATGATGCCGCCGGTCTCCTTGGCCACATCCGAGCCCGACCCGATCGCGATGCCGATGTCCGCGGTCGCCAGCGCCGGGGCGTCGTTGACGCCGTCGCCGACCATCGCGACCACCTTGCCGGCCTGCTGCAGTTCCTTGATCACGCGCGCCTTTTCGGAGGGCAGCACGTCGGCGATCACCCGGTCGATCTCCAGCGCGCGGCCAATCGCCGCCGCGGTGCGGGCGTTGTCCCCGGTCAGCATCACGACCTCGACGCCTTCGGCGCGCAGCGACCGCACCGCCTCGCGCGCCTCCGGCTTGATCGTGTCGGCGACCGCGATGACTGCGGCGAGTTCTCGGTCGCAGGCGAGCAGCATCGCCGTCTTGCCGTCCGCCTGGAAGCGCTCCATGTCCGCACCGACCTGGGTCACGTCGACGCCCTCGCGTTCCATCAGCCGGCGGTTGCCGAACAGCACGGCGCGCCCCTCGACCTGGCCGCGCACACCGTGGCCCGGCACGGCCTCGAAGCCCTGCACCGAACAAGGCGCGATGCCGGTCTCCCTGGCGCTGCGGAGGATGGCCTCGGCCAGCGGATGCTCGGAGCCGGCCTCCAGGCTGGCTGCGAGGCGCAGCGCCTGGTCGTGGTCGCAGTGCCCGCAGGGCTGCAGATCGGTCAGCGCCGGCTCGCCGCGGGTCAGCGTCCCGGTCTTGTCGAACACGACGGTGGTGAGCCGCTCGGCCTTCTCGAGGATCTCGCCACCGCGAATCAGGATGCCGGCCTGCGCGCCGCGGCCCACGCCCACCATCAGCGCCGCCGGGGTGGCAATGCCGAGCGCGCAGGGACAGGCGATGATGAGGACCGCGATGAACGCGAGCAGGCCCTGCGGGAAGTTGCCGGCCAGCCACCAGAGCGCGAACGCGAGGATCGCCGTGCCCACCACCGCCGGCACGAAGTAGCGCGTCACCTGGTCGGCGATGCGCTGGATCGGCGCACTGCTGGTCTGGGCGTCCTCGACCATCTTGACGATCTGTGCGAGTGCCGTCTCGGCGCCGATGCGCGTGGCCTGGAAGCGGAAGCTGCCGGTGCGGTTCAGCGTGCCGCCGATCACCGCCGCACCGGCCTGCTTGTCGACCGGCATCGACTCGCCGGTGAGCATCGACTCGTCCACCGACGAGGCGCCCTCGAGCACCACGCCGTCGGTCGCGATGCGTTGGCCCGGCCGCACGACGATCGTCTCGCCCACCATCACCTGCTCGGCCGGGATCTCGATCTCCTCACCGCCGCGCAGCACGTGGGCGGTCGCGGGCTTGAGGTCGAGGAGCTTGCGCACCGCCGCCGAGGAGTGCTTCTTGATGATCTCCTCCATGTACTTGCCCAGCAGCACGAAGGCGATGATCACCGCCGAGACCTCGAAGTAGACGTCGCGCTCCTCGACCTTCACCGGCAGCACGGACGGGAAGAACAGCACCGCGACGCTGTAGAAGTAGGCCACCGAGGTGCCGAGCGCGATCAGCAGGTCCATGTTGATGGACCGGTTGCGCAGCGCATTGAAGGCGCCGACATAGAAGCCCCAGCCGCCGACGAACTGCACCGGCGTCACCAGCAGGAACAGCCACACGCCCCAGGTGAACCAGGGCAGCGCCGGGATCGGCACCCAGGTCAGCAGCGTCGCGCCGGTGGCCAGCGCGATGAAGGCGCCGGCGCGCATGATCGCCAGCGCCAGCACGCCGGTCAGCGCGATGGTGACCCGCGTGCGCATCGACTTGAGCTCGGCCTCGGGCGACTCGAAGATGCGCTGGCAGCCGGCGCTGCAGAAGTAGTAGCTGCGCCCGCCACGGTCGGTGCGCAGCGCGGTCGCATTGTCGACCACCATGCCGCACACCGGGTCCTTCGCCTGGCCGGACTCGTCGCGTCGCAGCACGGTCTGCAGAGGGCGGCCTGCTGCATGCATGTCCTCGGCGACGGCGGTCGGATTAGCCGCAGGCGCGGCTTCGGATGCCCGCGCGGGAGTGCCGACGTAGCGCGGCGGATCGCGCTGGAACTCACCCAGACAGTGCCCAGAGCAGAACAGGTAGGTGCGCCCGCCGTGTTCGGCGCGCCCCGCCGCCTTGGCCGGATCCACGGTCATTCCGCACACTGGGTCGACCGAAGCGGTGGCCGACGCCGCGCGTCCGTCGTGAAGCACTGCCTGAGTCATGTCCTTCTCCTGATCGATGCGTGGAGGGGGTATGCGGTGGGCGTCATGGGGTGCGGCGCGCGGCGCCCTTCCATGCCGCCGCGCCGGCCGCGAGAGCGGTCAGCCCGCCTGCGATGAGGAACGGCAGCGGCGGTGCCAGCGCGAACAGGCTTCCCGTGGCTGCGGCACCGACCGCCTGCCCGAGGTTGGCCGCCGCGGCCTGCCGGCCCATCGCCCAGCCCTGGCGCGCGCCGGCCGCACTCGAGATGCGCACGGCCAGCGAGGGGATGAGCACGCCGATGCCTGCCGCCGCCAGCACAAACGCCACGGCGGTCACGAAGCCCCCGTTCGGGACGGCCAGCAGACCGAGACCGGTCGACAGCACCAGGAGCGCGGCGACGACGAGCCGCGGTTCGCCCAGCCTGCGTTCCAGGCGCGGCAGGGCCCAGAACTGCACGGCGATCATCACGCCGCTGCACAGCGCGAAGTACGCCGACACCGGCAACGTGCCTGCCGCAGGCGCGCGGCGCGCCGCCAAGGTCACGCCGACCTCGGCGACCGTGATCGCCAGCACGACGACGGCCGTCAACAGCAGCGAGCGGGCGATGCGCCGCTCGTCGCCGGACACCGCACCGCCCGGCGCAGGCAGCATGGCCTGGTTGGGTGGCAGCTTGAGCACGCCTGCGGCCGCCAGCACCCCAACGACAGCGACCACGTCCAGCGGCAGCGTGGCGAACGCGCCATTGCCACCGACTGCGCGTATCGGAGCAGCCAGCCCGTCGCCGAGTGCCGGCCCGAGCAGGAAGCCCAGCGCGGTGGCCGAGGCGATCCAGGCGAAGCGGCGCTGCAAGCGGGGCGGCGCGGACGCGGTGACGATGTAGGCGAACACCGCGGGGAGCACCGCCGCCGACGTCAGGCCGGCGATCGCACGCGCCGCATAGAGCCCGCGCATCGAGAGGGGCAAGGTCAAGGCCCACAGTGCCGTGCTCGACCCGGCCAGCCCGGCAGCGAGCACCCAGCGGCGGTCGATCCGATCCGCGAGCGCTCCCCAGGCGGGCGCGAACAGGAACAGCGCGAGCGTGTACACGCCGGTGATCCAGCCCGTGTGGCTGTCCACGTCGGCCGCCGAGCCGACCCCTGCGCGCTCCACCAGCCCTGGCAGCAGCGGCAGTGTCACGCCGTAGGCCATCGACACCGCCATCCCGGCTGCGAGCAGCGCCGCGAAGGCGCCGGCTGCCAGTTCCCCTCGCGGGCCAGCCGCCAACGACAGGGAAGGCGACGACCATGACCGCTCACCCACGGTAGACATCGCGGCGGGTCAGCGGGACCGGCCACGCTCCGCCAGCGCGCTTCGAGGCGACGATCTGGTAGATGCCCGTGCCTCCTGACTCGAACTCGAGCGCACAAGCCGCCATGTAGAGCCGCCAGACGCGGTAGGTCGGCTCGTCGACTTCCCGCAGCGCCTCGTCGCGGCGTGCCTCCAGCCGCTGCACCCAGTGCCGCAGCGTCAGCGCGTAGTGCGGCCGCAGACCTTCGACATCGTGGATCTCGAAGCCGGCCCGCTCCATCCCGAGCTGGATGTTGCTGACGCAGTCGAGCTCGCCGTCCGGAAACACGTAGCGATTGATGAACTCGGTCGCGACGGTCCGGTTCCAGCCCTCCTCGTCATGGGTGATCCCATGGTTGAGGAACAGCCCGCCCGGCCGCAGCACGTGCTGGACCGCGGCGTAGTAGGCCGGCAGGTTCGCCAGGCCGACATGCTCGAACATGCCGACGCTGGACACCTTGTCGTAGACCGCAACGCCGTCGAGGTCGCGGTAGTCGCGGAGCTCGACCGTGACGAGATCCTGCAGCCCTTCGGCCCGGATGCGCTCGCGTGCGTATTCGAGCTGCCGCTGGCTGAGCGTGATGCCGTGCGCGCGCACGCCGTGGTGGCGCGCCGCCCAGCACACGAGCGCGCCCCAGCCGCAGCCGATGTCGAGCAGGCGCTCGCCGGGCTGCAGGCGCAGCTTGCGGCAGATGTGCTCCAGCTTGTTGCGCTGGGCCTGCTCGAGCGAGTCGTCGGCGGCCTCGAAGTAGGCACAGGAATAGACCCGCTCGGCATCCAGCCACAAGCCGTAGAACGCGTTGGACACGTCGTAGTGGAAGGAGTTCGCCGCCCGGTCGGTCTGGCGTGAATGGCGATGCGCGAACCGCCGGGCCATGCGCGAGGCCAGTCCCCCGACCGGCTTCAGGGCGTCCTGCTCGGACACCCGCAGCATCAACGCGTCACGCCACAGCGCCAGCTTGTCGCGCCAGGTCAGCGAGACTGCCTCGAAGTGGTCCTTCAATGCCAGTGCGCTGTACAGATCGCCTTCGACATCGATCACACCGCGGAAGTAGGCGTCGGCCAGCAACAGCGGATCGGGCCGCAGCACGAGGCGGCGCAGCAGCCCGGGGTCGCGGATCACGAGCGTGTACTCGGGGTGGGTCTCGAGCTCGTGCAGGATCGCATCGCCCAGCCTCAGCGCCGGTGGCCGTTCGATGCCCGCCAGCAAGCGGCGCAGGATGCGCAGCGCCGGAGCGTGCAGGTCCGGCGGCAGGGGCCGAGCGAGCGTGGTCGAGTGGTCCATCGGCAGGTCCCTTCAGTGCATGTCTTGTGGTTCGGTCAGGGTCGCGGTAGACACGTCGTCGACGGAAATCATCGGTGCGCGCCGCAGCTCGTCCGTCACGGCCGTGAGGCACTGCCGGCTCGCTGCGTGGACGGTGAACAGCGACTGGCCCCGGTGCACCCGATCGCCGATCCGGGCATGCAGCACGACGCCGGCGCCGGCTCCTTGCGGTGCGCCAGCCAGCACCGCAAGGAGCCGCACATGCGCGCCGTCCAGGGATCTCACGTGGCCAGCGTGTTCGGCCGTGATGGTTTCGGCGATCGGCGCCAGCGTCGGCTCATGCATTCCACCCTGGGCCTCGCACAGGGCCTGGAAGCGCGCCCATGCAGCGCCGCTGTCGAGCAGTCGCCAGGCGTCGAGCTCGCCATGTCCGGGTCGGCTCGCGCCGCACATCTCGAGCAACTGGCCGGCTTCGGCCAGCGCGTGCATGCGCAGGTCGACCGGCGCCGCCGCGGCGCCGCGCAGCACGGCCAACACGTCCAGCGCCTCGGGTGCCGGACCGATGCCCAGACCCACCGGCTGCGTGCCGGCCAAACGGGCGACGCGAACCTGCACGCCGACCGTTGCGCCCACGGCCCTGAACAGTGCTTGCAGGCGATGGAAGCGATCGTCGTCGGGCACGCCGGTACCTCGTCCGACCGCCACGTTGACGAGCAGGCTCCCCACGCCGGCAGCCACCCGGCGCGACAGTGCCGACGCCACGAGGCGGGCGTCATCCGCCGTGGGACTCCACGGCACGTTCGTTGCCACACCCGCGGCGTCCGCGCGGGCGACGCACACGCCCACGCGCGAGGTGATGCTGGCCGCAGTCGCACGATCGAGTTCCACCCCGGTCAGCGTCGCCATCGCGTCGGCGCTGCTCCAAGCCCCCGTGCCGGACCGCAGCGAGAAGTGCGGCATCGTCGCGCCCGCTGCAGCCACGATCGCTGCAACGATCGGCGTCGTCCGGTGCCCGGGGATCCGGTCCAGGCCGTGCCGATCAACGATTCGGGTCGACTCCCAGACAAGTGCCCGACTCGCTTCGGCCGTCCAGGCGCGCGCGAGGGCGATGGCCTGCCGGACCGCCGGGTCGCTGTACGGCTCCGAAGTCCAGAGCTCGTGGGTCGGGCCGGCGGCTTGGTTCATCCCTCGCTCCTTCGCCGCGCGGAGGCTCCGCGGTCGCGTCGCGCGGCCGAAGCCGGGTCCTGCGCGAACCCCTCGATGAGGCCACACACCGAGTGGCCGTCGGGCACGCCATCGGGACGCCGCTTCCAGTCGGCCACCGCCCGCTGCATGCGCCGATGCAGGCGCAGGGCGGCGTCCAGCTGACGACCCTGCTCCGCGAGGCGATGGTCGAGCAAGGTGCGCGCACGCGGACACGGCAGTTCGCCGCGTTGCCCCATCTCGACGAGTTCGCCAGCGTCCCTGAGCGTGAAACCCAGCGCCAGCGCGCCGCGGATGAAGCGCACGCGCGCGACACTGCGCTCCGAGAACGTGCGGTAGCCGTTCTCGGTCCGGCCGTCCGCTTCCACCAGGCCGACCCGCAGATAGTGGCGCAGCGTGTCGGTGGTCACGCCGGCCTGCCGCGCGCACTCGATTAATCGCATCGCATTTCTCCGTCGCCGCAGGGCCGCGTCAACTCCCGGGCAGCGAGTCTCGACCCGGGTGCTGCACATGGGTCAAGTCCCTGCGTGACCGGGCCGGCTTGCATTGCTCAGATCCGCTCGAGCGCCAGCGCAACGGCCTGGCCGCCGCCGATGCACAGCGTCACGATGCCGCGGCGCAGGCCGTCGCGCTGCATCGCGTACAGCAGCCGGGTGGCGAGGACCGCTCCGGTCGCTCCGATCGGATGCCCGTGCGCGATGGCGCCGCCCTCGACATTGACTACGTCCTCGGCGAAACCGAGTTCGCGCTGGCAGGCCAGCGCGATGGCCGCGAAGGCCTCGTTGATCTCGACCCGGTCGACATCCCCGATCGTCCAGCCGGCACGCTCGAGCGCCTGGCGCACGGCCGGCAGCGGCCCGAGCCCGAAGAAGTTCGGGTCCACGGCGCCGATGCCGAAAGCCGCCAGGCGCGCCTGCGGCTGCATCCCCTGGCGCTCGGCCCAGCCGCGCTCGGCCACCACCATCGCGGCCGCGCCACTGTTGAGCCCTGGCGCATTGCCCGCGGTGATCGTGCCCTCCTTGCGGAAGGCGGGCTTGAGCCGCGCCAGCGACTCCACCGTGGTGTCGGGCCGGTTGTGCTCGTCGCGCGCAAACGGCACCGGCCCCTTGCGACCGGGCACCTGCAGGGTGACGATCTCGGCGTCGAACCGGCCGGCAGCTTGCGCGGCCGAGAACGCATGCTGGGAGCGCAGCGCCCAGCGGTCCTGGTCCTCCCGGGAAATGCCGCAACGGATCACCAGGTCCTCGGTGTGCCAGCCGGCATGCTGCCCGCTGACAGCGTCGTGCAGTCCGTCCAGCAGCATGCTGTCGAACAGCGTCACGTCGCCCATGCGCGCGCCCCAGCGCCCCTGCGGCAGCAGGTAGGGCGCGCGGTCCATGTTCTCCATGCCGCCGGCCACCGCGCAGTCGATCATGCCGGCGGCCACCTCGAGCGCTGCGCTGACAACGGCTTGCGCCCCGGATCCGCAGACGCGGTTGACCGTCAGCGCGGGCACTTCGACGGGCAGCCCCGCCGCGAGACCCGCCTGGCGTGCTGGGTTCATCCGGTTGCCGGCTTGGATGACGTTGCCCATCACGAGCGACTGCACCTTGGACCCGGCGAGGCCGTTGCGCAGCAGCGTCTCGCGGATCACGGCGGCGCCGAGCTCGCTGGCGGGTACATCCTTGAGCGCGCCGCCGTAGGTGCCGATGGGGGTGCGGACGGCGCCGCAGAGGACGACTTCGTGGGTAGCCATGGATCTCTCCTTTCGTGGATCAATGCGCGTGCAATGGCGCATGGTTCTGGTGGTCGGCCTGGGCGCAGACGCGGGCCGTGCACTCGCTTCGCTGCAGCACGCCCTCGCCGACGGATTGCAGCCCGGCCGCGTTGGCCTCGTCGGTATCGAGGTGCAGTTCGAGCACCGCGCCGTCGTCGACACGCAGGGCGACATGGCGCAGCACCGTGCCGCGCGGCGTGTCGAGCGCGACCTCGATCTCGCCACGGTCTCCGACGCCGAGCCACCGGGCATCGGCGCTCGTCAGGTGCAGGTGGCGGCGCGCGACGATCAAACCCGTGCTGCGCAAGGTCCCGGCCGGCCCCGCCAGCGTGACCTCGGCGCTGCCCGCGAGATCGCCGGACAGGCGCAGCGGCGCCTCGATGCCGAGCCGGATGGCCTCGGTGCGGCTGACCTCGATCTGGTTGGCCGCTCGGCAGGGCCCGACGACGCGCACGCGCTCGATCCGGCCGCGCTCGCCGATCACGGAAACCGTTTCCTCGGCGGCGAAGAAGCCGGGCTGGCTGAGCGGTTGCAGCACGCGCAGCGCGTGGCCGGCGCCGAACAGGGTCTCGACGGCGGCCTGCGTGAGGTGCACGTGGTGAGCCGAGATCGCCACCGGCATCGAGAAGTCCTGCCGCGACGCGGGGCGCTCGGCGTGGCGCAGCACCGCCGCGGTCTCGCGGGCGATGACCCACTGCTCGCGCGCCCGCACCGCCAGCACCGCCACCTGCGAGCGCGGTGCCTGCAGTTCGGCGACCGCCGCACCGGACGCGCCGAAGGACTCGTTGCGGTCTTCGTCGAGACGCACGCCGAGGAACTCCAGGCCCTCCAGGATGCGCCGTCGCAGCGCGGCAGAGTTCTCCCCTGCTCCGCCGGTGAAGGCGACGGCGTCGCAGCCGCCCATCGCCGCGGCGTAGGCCCCGATGTACTTGCGAACCCGGTAGGAGTGAACCTGCAGCGCCGTCCGGGCGCCGGCATGCCCCTGGTGCGCCCGGGCCTCGATCTCGCGCAGGTCCGGGCCGATGCCAGACAGCGCCATCAATCCACTGTCGTGGTACAGCGCCGCTTCGATCTGCGCCGGGTCGAGTCCGAGCGTCCGCGCGACGAACGCCGGCACGCCGGGGTCCAGATCGCCGCTGCGCGTGCCCATCACGAGCCCCTCCAGCGCCGTCATTCCCATCGAGGTGTCGATGGACCGGCCGCGGTCGATCGCGCAGACGCTCGCACCGTTGCCGAGGTGGCAGCTGACGATGCGCAGATCCTCAGGAGCCCGTTCCAGCGCACCGCTCACCGCTTCGAGCACGTGCCGATGCGAAAGGCCATGAAAGCCGTAGCGGCGCACGCCGGCGTCGCGCCAGGCCTGCGGCACCGCATAGAGCGACGCCTGCTCGGGCATGCCGGCATGGAACGCGGTGTCGAACACCGCCACCTGCGGCAGGCCCGGCCAGCGCTCGCGCGCCAGGCGGATGCCGGCCAGCGCGACCGGGTTGTGCTGGGGCGCCAGCGGGGCGGCCTGTTCGATCTCGCGCTCGGTGTCCGCGTCGACGAGCACGGCCTCACTCAGGCGGAGTCCGCCGTGCGCGACACGATGGCCGACGGCGTCGATCGCCGGCATGCCGGCATCCCGCAGTCGGCGCTCGATCTCGTCGAACGCCGCCGCATCGACCGCGGGGCGTTCGATCGTCGCCTCCATCAGCGGCGTGGCCGACACCGGGTCGAAGACGCCGAACTTGAGCGTCGCGCTGCCGGCGTTGAGCGAGAGGATGTGCATGGCCCTGCCCGATGGCTTCAATGGAACACCATGCCTTCGACATGGAAGCCGGCATCGACGTGCACGATTTCGCCGGTGATGGCCGACGCGTAGGGACTGGCGAGCAGCAGGGCCACGCGGCCGACCTCGCAGCCGTCCACGGTGCGCCGCTGCGGCGAGCGGCGCGCGGCCTCGTCGAGCAGCTCGTCGAAGTGGGTGATGCCGGAGGCCGCGCGCGTGCGCACCGGGCCCGCAGAGATGGCGTTGACGCGGATACCGGCGGGCCCGAGTTCGTGCGCGAGATAGCGCACCGAGGCCTCCAAGGCGGCCTTCACCGGTCCCATTACGTTGTAGTGCTCGACCACCTTCTCGGCGCCGTAGTAGCTCACCGTGGTGAGGCTGCCGCCGTCGCGCATGAGCGGCTCGGCCAGGCGCGCCATGCGGATCAACGAGTGGCAGCACACCAGCATCGCCTCGGCGAACCCGGCGCCCGAGCAGTCGGTGAGGCGGCCCTGCAGGTCTTCCTTGCGCGCCGACGCGATCGAGTGGAAGACGAAGTCGAGCTTCCCCCAGCGGTCGCGCAGCGCGTCGAAGACCGCTTCCAATTGCCCCTCCTGCAGCACGTTGCACGGCAGCAGCTGCGCCTGCACCTCCTCCGCGAGCGGCGCGACGAAGGACCGGGCCTTCTCGTTGTAGTAGGTCATGGCCAGCTCGGCGCCGGCGTTGCGGAAGTGGCGCGCGGCAGACCAGGCCAGGCTGTCGGCGTTTGCCACGCCGACCACGAGGCCCCTGCGGCCGGAGAGATCGATGGTTTCCAATGAACAAGCTTCCTGGGTTGTTGCGTAAGTCGGCTGACCAGCGATCAGCGCGGGCCGCTCTTTCGGGCGCCTTCGCTGTCGTTGTCGAACCGCACGAGGAGATACAGCAGCACGATGCACAGCCCGAGCAGCCCGTGCAGCCACCAGCCGAGCGCATGTGCCCGGTGCTCCAGCACCAGCAGCAGCAGCGCAATCGCTGCGAACGTCCAGAGGATCCACCTGGGCCAGGCGCGACCCGATTCGGTGTCCGAGGGCTTCGTCGGTGAGGTCATGGCCCCTTCCCCCTCAGCGCTCGGAGCGGTGCGGCGACCACGCGTCGAACCTGAACTCGACCTCGTCGGTCCGCGACGGCGGCCGCACCCAGAGCCGGAAACGGTACGGACCGTCCTTGGCGACGCCGAAGACCTGCCCGTAGCTGGCCTGGTCGTTGACCTTCATCGGCAGGAGGTACTTCGCGGGCTCGTCGGCGATGCCGATCTCGCTGAGCTGCGCGCGCACGACCGCGTCCTCGATGCGACGACCACTTGCGCTGTCGTAGAGCGCCACGACGAGGTGGTGCACCTGGCCGCCACCTTTGGGCGGACCGCCGTGCAGTTCGGCCAGCGCGTGCTTGTCCGCCACGACGGCGGCCGGCACGAGTCCCCAGTAAAGGGTGACGCCAGAGCGCTCAAGTCGGCTCTGGGCCAGCGCCGGGCTCAGCATCGTGGCCAGCAGCAGCAACAGCCACGTGGTGGCCGCGAAACGCCGGCATGGCGCCGGAAGTAGGATGACTCTCATGGCGGGCTCCTCGTGGGTCGGCCGGTCAACTGGCATAGAGCTGCTGGAACGCCACCTCGGCCCACAGGTCGCGGCTCGTGCGCCAGGACTCCCAGGCCTGGGCACACGCGTCCGCGCCGACGCGCTCGAGCTGGTACCAGGGGTTGGCCGTGCGATCCGGGTCGTGTGCGCCCGCCTGTTCGAGCCACTGCTGCGTCCACGGCAGCCAGGCCAGGACCGGCATCGCCTTCTCGGACCAGATCTGCCGGCTGATCCGCATCGGATGCAGTTCGCGCAGCAGGCGCGCTGATTCGGGCGTGGCCGCCATGCGGACCCACGGCGAGACCCATTGCGCGTAGGCACGCTCGGCGGCCTCGGACAGCGCCTGCACCTGGTCGAATCCAGCCGGGTTGGCGTCGAATGGCAGGTCCTCCAGTCGGCGTGGTTCGAAACGGGCACCGGTGGCGGCATCGCCCGTGGCGGCATCGTCGAGAACCATCTCGTAGAGGCCGGGCGCCAGGTCCTGGATCGTTCCGGCGTGGTGCAGGATGGCGCGGTGCTCGCGCCGCGCCACGCCCGCCGACACGAAGATGCCGAGGTGGCCCACCTGCTTGTGCAGCAGGTAGACGACGCGCTGGCCGGCAGCCACCAGATCCTCGGTCGTGGCAAACACCTCCTTGAGCCAGCCCAGCGCCTGGTGCGGCGGCGTGATGTTGTCGCCGTAGGAGCTGAAGATCACCAGCGGCGCCCCGATGCGCTTGAGATCGGCACGGCAATGGCCGTCGACCACGACCTCTCCGTCCTCGAGACGGTTGCCGACGAACAGGTCACCGGCGATGGCCAGCATCTCCTCGCGCGCCAGCTGGTAGAAGCCGTTCCACCAGCGCTCGAACTCCAGGAAGCGATCGCGCTCGGCCTCCGGCTGCGCAAAGAGCGTGTCGTACTTCCGGAACACGCCCTCGGGCCGCAACGCCTCGAAGTTCTGCACCAGCCAGGCGCCATCGAAGCGGCCGTTGCCCAGGTCCGACATCCAGTGCGCCGGCCAGACGCCGCCGGTGAAACCACCGAGCAGGCGCATCGGGTTGATGCCGCGCTCGCCGGCCCAGTACGACAGCGGCGAGCCGTTCAGCACCGCCAGCGCCGCGCGGTGCTCGCAATGCGACAGCGCCAGCGTGATCGCCCAGCCGCCCTGGCAGTTGCCGTAGACGATCGGCGCCTTGCCGCGATGGCGCTTGGCGACGATGTCGATGAAGGCCGCCAGCGTCTGCACGACGGCCCCCATCGTCTGCCCCTCGACCGGCTCCGGGTCGAAGACGACGAAGTAGACCGGGTGGCCTTCGAGCAGCGCCATGCCGACTTCCGAATCGCGCTTGAAGCCGCCGATGCCGGGGCCATGCCCGGCGCGCGGGTCGACCACGATCACCGGTGCGGCGCCCTTGCGCACGTGCTTCTCGAGCGCGTCGCTGCCGCAGCGCGTGACGCGCAGCAGCCGGTAGTTCGACGGCGGATCGAGATCCCGCCCGTCCGCCACCGGCTCGGACTCGAAGTGCAGCAGGGGCGGCATGCCCGCGGCCTCGTGCGCGCTCATGTTGGCTGCACGTTCGCGCAGCGTGTCCGCCGCCGCGGTGGCGCGCCACAGGGCGTCCAGCCAGTAGCGGAAGGCCAGGCGACCGGGCGCAAGGCCCGCAGAATCGACCGCAACGGCGGTGTTCGGTGTCGGCATGACGTCTCAACCGCAGCAGCAACCGCCGCGACCCTTGGTGGCCGCACCGGCACCACTGCCACAGCCGCCGGTCGGATGCTGATGCGCGGCTTGCGCGCCGGTCGCAGCGTCGGCTTGATAGCCGGCCTCGCCCAGGGCGGCGACCAGTTCCGGCACTTGGTGCTCGGCATGCTCGCCGCGGACACGCGCGATGCCGCTGCCGAGATCGACCTCGACGTCCTGCACGCCCGGGACGCGCTTGAGCGCCTTGGTGACCGACGCTACGCAGGACCCGCAGGTCATGCCGTCGACTTTGAGTTCAGTGGTTTGCATATCGGGACTCCTTGGGTTTCAGTGCTGGTGGCCGCCCTGGCCACCGGGGGGAAGCTGGCGCGCGTCGTCCTTGGCCTTCGTGTCCGACCCGCCGCCATGCCCACCGTGCCCACCGTGCCCGCCATGCCCGAACAGGTGCATCAGCGGGCAGGCCAGCAGGATCAGGAACGGCAGCAGTTGCCCGAGGTGCGCGTTGTGACGGAAGAACATCCAGGCCACCGCAGCGGCCAGACCGATCCACAGCACCCATTGGTTGATGCGGGACCAGTTCGGGCCGGACGGGCTGCCGTTGCCGTGTTCATGGGAGTGGTTCATGGAGGATCTCCTGGCTGCCTTGATGCGTCGGTCACTGGTTCTTGTGGAACTTCGCGTGGTCGTGCACGGGCTTGTTTCTCGTCTTGGCCTTGGCTCCGGACGCCGCTTCGGCTGGCGCACAGGGCATGGACCTGGCCGATGGCGCATTGCGCTCAGCGCCATGGTCATGGCGCTTCATCGCGCCGGCATTGCAGTCCATGGGCATCGGCATGGATGCCGCGGGAGCGGCAGCCGGGGCGGCCGCAGGGCGCTCCTGCGCCACCGCGGCGCCAGCACCGAGCGCAAGGGCGACCAAGGACGACAGCAGAACGAGGGGGGTACGCATGGCAAGGCTCCAAGTGAGAGGAAGAACACTGAACGAAAAGCCGAACGAGGAATGCCGCCGCCTGACAGCGCCGCTGCGGGCGCGAGGGCGAACGGAAGGAAGGACGCGGCGCGGATCAGATCCGCGCGGCGTCCGGGCGTGTCAAAGCGCGAGGCGCTGGAACGCGATGCGAGGCGGAGGCCCGTCGGGCAGGTGTGGCGAGTCGACCACCAGCCGACTCACCGCGGGCTCGGCCTGGCCGGACACTGAAAGCGTGTGCAACACCGGCAGTGCGAAACCGAGCGCGGCCAGGTCGTCGCCGGCAACCTTCAACTGCGGAACGCCGACCGACGACTTCTCGCAGAAGTCCAGGCAGTTGACCTTGGCAAGGTCACCCTGCTCGTTGCCGTGTTGGTGCTGCTGAACAGCGTCGGCGGCAGGCGTCGTCACCACGTCGGAGCGGTG
Source organism: Piscinibacter defluvii (assembly GCF_004011805.1). GTDB lineage: Bacteria > Pseudomonadota > Gammaproteobacteria > Burkholderiales > Burkholderiaceae_C > Piscinibacter > Piscinibacter defluvii. The sequence goes on along the minus strand of NZ_RCHJ01000003.1, from coordinate 588,951 downwards.
ATGCGCCGGCTCGCCCAGAGCGCAGGCGTTGGCCACACCCATCGCGAGGCCGAACAGCCACACGAGCAGCACCTGGGCTGCCCATCGGCGGAGACGTCGGCGATCGCTGAACATGATGACGCGGGGCGAAACAAGGCAGATTCGTTGAATCGAGAATAGGCGCGGACTCGCCAACGCCGTTTGATCGGCATCAACAATGCTTCCGTAGTCGACTACGGACTCCGGTCCTGGGCGACCGCTGACGCCAACGAGTCGCGGTACCGCCCTATCGCCCTACTGCTGCCGCTCCACCAGCGCCCCGAGCAGCGCCAGCAGCCGCTCGGACATCGGCCGCCGGCGCCAGTCGCGCAGGTCAACGGACCTGCTGAGCGCGGCATCGCGCTCGAAGTCCTCGCGCAGGCGTGCTGCCAGCGCGCGATCGGGCAAGGCAAGATTGAGTTCGTCGTTCAGGCCGAACGACCGGTTGTCGAAATTGCTGGACCCGACGACGACCCACAGCTCGTCGACGAGCAGCACCTTGCAGTGATTCATGCCGGGTTCGTACTCCAGCACTTCCACGCCGGCGCTGAGAAGGTCCCCATAGCGGCGCCGGCTTGCCCGCCGGGCGATCGGGTGGTTGTTGAAAGCGCCGGGCACGACGACCTGCACACGCACGCCGCGCCGTACCGCCTTCAGCAGTTCGGCCCGCATGCTGCGGTCCGGCAGAAAGTACGGTGAGGTGATGCGGATCGACCGGCGCGCGCCGGCGATCAGCAACTGGAACAACATGCGTGCCCGCGTGGCCCGGCCCGCCGACGGCGTACCTGTCACGACAATCGCATCGGTGCCCACGGCCGGCTGGCTGCCGAGGGCGCGGCAGTGGGCAAAGGATCCGGGATCGGTGAGCAGCTGGCCGGTGCTTTCGAGCCAGTTCTCGGCAAAGGCGGCCTGCACCGACGTGACGATGGTTCCTTCGAGCCGCACCATGGTGTCGCGCCACGGCGGCTGACCGGGCGGCCCGGTGTCCCACCAGCTCGCAAAGCCGGCGCCGCCGACGAATGCAACCTCGCCATCGACGACGATCAGTTCGCGGTGCGTGCGGTTGTTGAACCGCTTCAGCGTGTGCCACCGCACCGGCTGATACCAGGCAACCTCGCCGCCGGCTGCGCGCAACCCGTCGAAGTACGCAGAAGGTGTTCGCCAGCTGCCGATCGCGTCGATGACCAGGCGCACGCGGACGCCGGTGCGCGCGCGCTCGGTCAGCAGGTCAACGAGTTGGTCCGTCACGGCGCTCACGTGGAACACGTAGGCCTCTAGGTGCACGCTGCGACGGGCGCGGGCGATGGTGGCGAACTCCTCGGGATAGAAGGCGACCCCGTTCGTCAGCACCTCGATGGAGGCTGCGTTCGCGACGGGAGCATCGACCAGCGCCGCGAGCAGGCCCATGAACTCGTGATCCTCCGGCAATGGGAGGCGGTCATCGATGTCGTAAGGCAGACCGGGTTCGGCCAGCACAAGCACGAACAGCAGGCCAAGCAGTGACGCGCTGGCCAGCAGGAACAGGTGCCACAACTGGAACGTCAACGCAGCTCAGCGCAGTGCCAGCGCTGCTCCGACACCGACGAGCGCCATCAGCGCATAAGCCGGCAGCACCTTCAGCGCCAGCGATCGACTGTCGAGCACCCACAACAGCCCGAGCTTGGTGACCTGGTTGACGCCGGCCGCGAGAAAGACCGCCAGGCCAGCGACCGAGCCGCCCACGACCCCATCGCCGACCATGCGGCCCACCGACAGCGTGATGGCATCGACGTCGACCAGGCCCGAGATCGCCGCCGTGACCAGCAACCCGGCGTCGCCGAACCGGTCGGCGAGGAATCGCCCGGCGAGCAGCACCGCGGCAAGGAACAGCGCGAACTGAACGGCCGCGGTCAGCTTCAGTGGGTTCTGTGTAGACAGATCGGGCAGATCCTGCGCATGTTCGCGAGTGGTCAGGTACGCACCGAACGCGGCCCCGGCGACGGCCATGGCAGCCAGGGTCGCGACGGTCGCGGTGCCGAGCGCCGGCGCGGCGACGCCGACGAGCACCGCCATGCGGCCGAACATGGCCGCGCACGCGAGCGTTGCCCCTCCGGCAGCCAGGGGCCGCCACTGCGGGGCCTCCTTGGCCCAACGTGCCAGCGTCGCGGTGGTGGCGGTGCTGGACACCAGTCCGCCGAGCAGTGCCGTCAGTGTCAGACCGCGCCGTGCGCCGAACCAGCGCATCAGGACGAATCCGAGGAACGAGAGCAAGGCAAGCAGCACGACCGCCCACCAGAGCTTGTAGGGATTCAGCGCCTCGAAGGGGCCGAACCCGCGATCGGGGAGGACCGGAAGGATGACGACGCTGATCAGCAGCAACTGGATGCCGCTGGTCAACTCGCCTTCGGAGAGCTTGCCGATGCCGCTGTGCATCGGCCGCTTGAGTTGCAGCAGCGCGACCGTCACCACCGCGACGGCAGCGGCCAGCAGTGTGCTGCCACCCGCCGCCAGCACGCCGACCAGGAACGTGGTGATGGCGGCCATCGCCGTGGTCAGGCCCATGACGCTGTGCATGCGGGCCGTCACGATGTATCCGGCGAGGATCAGCAGCGCCACCACGGCCAGCACGACGACCAGAATGATTGCCCCCCATCGTTGCGCCAGCAGACCGCTCAGGCCGCCGAGCAAGCCGATCAGCGCAAACGTGCGCAATCCGGCAACGCGGTGGCCGTCGGGCAGATCACGCTGATGCCAGCCGCGTTCCAAGCCGATGAGCAGGCCCGCCGCCAGCGCAATCCCGACGCCCGTCAGGTCCGACAGGGACACGCCGCTCATGGGTGCCCCCTCACGCCGGGATCTGCGGCGCGAGCAGACTGCTCGGCGGGGTTCACCGGCACCTGCTCCCGGAGTCGCGACAGCCATTGCTCGATGTGTTGCATGCATTCGTGCGGCACTCGCAACCAGGGATGGTGGTCCACGCCGCCGAGAACGCGCACCTCCCACGTCGAGCGCGAGGCCGCCAGTTCCTGCGCCCCAGACAAAGGCGCGGTCAGGTCCGCACCGCCGTGCAACATCAGCACCGGCAGGATCTGCGCCGTCGCCGCGGCCTCGGCGCGCAGGTCATGGCGGTACAGTGCTTCCCACAACGACGAGGTCGACGACACCATGTTGTGCGCAACGAGGTCTTCGGCGACTTCGCGCGGGATGTCGCGAAGAAGACGCGGCAACAGGCGTCCGATGACGCGCCGCGTCAGGATGCACGCGAGTGCGGTTGCCCACATGTTCGTGTAGATCCAGCCGCCACGTTGCCGCGCAAACCAGGCGACGGCTCCTTCGGCGCCGCCGAAGTTGGGAAGACTGATCAGCACGAGCCGCCTGACGACCGACGGATAGCGGGCGGCATAGGCAAGCGCCAGCGCGGCCCCGAGGGAGTGCCCGACCAGCGTCAAGGAGCGCTCCCCGGCCAGGCTCGCATGCAGAGCGGCGACGTGGCGCTCGACGCTGTAGCGCATCCAGGGCTTCGGCGACTCACCGAAGCCGAGCAGGTCGATCAGGACGGTGCGGTGCCCCGACAGTGCGAACGGCACCGGCCCGCAGGTCCAGTAGCGATGGGTCCCGCCCAGTCCGTGCAGCAAGACTGCGCAATGCCGACCGTGCCCCGCGTCGAAGCGCTTCAGCGGCAGTGTTTCGGTCCCCATGCGCATCGGCTGCCACGGCCTCAGTTCTGGCGCTGAAGCCGAACGTCGATCCGCGCCCGGCTCGGCGACTTGTTGCTCCACATCCAGCAGTAGTCCTCGCGAACCGCGACCCGCAAGGTGTCCTGTCCGGAACTCACCTGAGCCTGCTTGGCCGGAAACTCGGCCTCCTTGCCCACGTGATAGTGAATATTGAAGTCGACAGGTACGGACGCGGCGAACTCCCAGTGGATAGCGTCCCCCGGCGCGAGCTTGCCGCAAAGCTCGACGAATTTTCCCGGCTCGACGCTGGCGCCATGAGCGAACGCGCCGTCGCGGCTCCAGGCGATCTCGACGATGTGGGAGGCCGCGAAGGCTTGGCTTGCCGTCACCAACGCAATGGCGGCCATGGCGATTCTGGCGGTCTGCATGAACTTTGGTCCTTGTTGGGTCAGCATCATCTTCGACGTCGCACGGTGCTGCCTTGACGCGCGACACGTTTCCCCACCCGTCCTCATCGTCGCTTTCGGCGCTTCGCCTTCCGAGGCTTCGGCTGCGGCGGCCGGCTCCCGTCGGCACTCCTGCGACGGTTCTTCCAGGCGAGGACCAGCGCCAGGCCGATGATGACCGCAGCGCTCGCCAAGCCGCCGACCAGCATGAGCCCCAACTCGCCGTGCGAAAGACTCGAGAGGTTCCTGAACTCGTGCGGCATCGGCTCAGCGTTGCTGCGACGAACTGCGGTTCATCTCGTCGTGCTTGGCCCGGATGCCGACGGGCCACTGAGCCTTGATCCAGGAGAGCGCGGCCACGATCTCTGAATCGGTCAGCACGCCTTCGTACGCAGGCATCGAGGATTCGTACAACGCCAGGTTGGCGGCCTTGGCGACGCCGAACTTCGTGATTCGGAACAGCGTCTCGTCGGGGTGGTGCCACGTGTGCCCGGTGGCGTCGTGTGGCGGTGCCGGCAGGCGGCCTTGCGCGTCTCTCTGGCGCCAGTTGGGCTGGCCCTCGAGCTTCGCCCCGTGACAGGCGGCACAGTGCGTTCCGTAGACCTGCCGCCCCCGCGCCGTCACCTCGACATCGTCAGGTTTGAGCAGCCCGGTGCTTGCCAGCTTTGGCGCCAGGCGCGAGATGGCAACGAGCAGAACCACCGCACCGATCACAGCGACAGCCAGGAGCAACCGGCTTCGCTTCATGCGCTCGTCCTGATAGGCATCACATCCTCGCGTCTGATCGAAGCAGATCGCGCGCTTGCGTTCGGACCATCCGCCAGCTTGCAAGGGCCAGCCACGTCCCGATGCCTGCAGAGACCAGGCATGGGAGCAACTCCTGGTCGGGCCGCAATGCCGCGAACGTCACCGCGATGCCGCCAGCAACAATGGCCCAGAAGCGCGTTTCGGCCCAACGGGCCTGCCAGTCCACCTGGACAAGGACCACAAGGGCGGCAGCGGCGGCGACCAACGCGAGCGTGGCGCGCGCATGGTGATGCCCCATCTGCCAGTAGCCCGCCAAGCCGGCCGCGATGATGGCGAACAGCGCAACGGCGGCCAGCAGCCCAAACAGGCCTGCGAAGAGACATCGCACACCAGCACGCCATGCATCCCATGGAGCGCCGTCGTCCATGCGCCAAAGGAACAGCCGATGCGCCGCGGCGGCGGCGGCCGCGAGCAACACGCACTCGTGCCACGCCAGACCCGCAGCACCCAGCGTGGCAACGATGCCGACGCTGAGTGCCTTCGCGGCCGAGGAGCGCATCGCGCCGTCCTCGCATGACTTAGCGAACGACCTCGAGGTCCGTGACCGTGAACTTGCCCGCCTCGTTGACGGCCTTGAACTTCACCGTGTCCCCCGCCTTGACCTGGCCGAGCATGGCCTTGTCGCGCACGTTGAACACCATGGTCATGGCCGGCATGTCCAGGTTCTTGATGTCGCCATGCTTCAGGGTGATCTTCTTGGCTTCCTTGTCGATCTTGCGCACTTCGCCTTCGCTCATCGAGGCGGGCATGCGGTCCATCTTGCTGTGATCCATCGCCTGGGCGTGGGCGCTGATCGCGAACGGCGCCGAGGCGGCAAAGGTCAGGGCGACAAGGAAGGGCTTGACGGTCTTCATTTCGAATGCTGCGCAGGGGTGTGAAACAAAATTATGCCGGGGGCGCGGAGCACCGAAAGATGCCGTGCGCCACCGCCATGCCGTGACGATCGTCACTCAGCGCTTGTGGCTGCCGTGGCCGTCGATCTTGGTGGCACCGGCCTTCTGCGCGACGTTGACGAGGCCCTTCATGCCGGCGTCGTAGTGGCCCGGTCCTTGTCCGTCGCCTTCACCGCCTTGGTGATGGTGCTTGCGCAATGTCGATCAACGCGGCATCACGAGGAGCCCTCATGAACGCAGGTCCGAGACTCGCCAATCCGAACGCCATCAAGCGTGCGACGAGAGCACGCAGGATCGGGGCCGGTGCTTTGTCCGGCCCCGAAGCGCTCCATCGTCAACGCCTCGGTCGACGTCCGGCGCCCCGACGCAGCCCGAAACGCACGATGGCAAGCCGGTTGAACGACTTCAGCGGCCGACGTATGTCCAGCCGGGTTCGCCTTCAATGTAGCGCCAGCCGTCGTTCTGACGTTGCTCGATCAGCCGCGCGGCCTGTCTGGCCTCCTCGCGGCTGGATGTGAAGCCGGCCACCGGCGTCGTCGGCGGTGTGTAATTCCGTTCGCGCTGCTGCAGGAGCAACGTTCCGTCGCGCCGAGCGACCTCCAGTTCCCGCTTCACGTCGCTGCGGGTGAGGGTATTGGGCACCGGCTCGAAAACGACGCCTGCCTCCCCGCCGATCCACTTGAAACCATCAGAGGCGGCATGGGCGAGCGGGGCGGCGAACGCGGCGGCGACGGCAATGCCGCAATAGAAAGTGCGACTTGACATGGTGAGACTCCTTGATCGACGAACATTGGCGTGAGTGCTCGGCTGCGGTGCCTCCTTGAACGCCTGGCGTCGCAGCCGACATGTCACGCGTCCACTTTAGGAATCGCAACCCGACCGAATCATGACGGCGTCATTACGAAGTCGTCAGGTTGGGAAGAAGGCCGCTGCGGCGGCTTCCTCGGTGCCGGGCACCGCGATCGTTCGATCAGAAGCGATGGCGAAGCCCGAATTCGTAGCCCGTCGACTTCTGGCCCATGGCCGGATTGACCGGCCCGCTGCCCTATCGTCCACCGGCTGGTGCGAATATCGGAAACGAGCCGGCAGAGTCCTCCTAGAGGTCTGAGCCGTGTCGCCCGCGCCGTCCCGTCGTGCGAGCGACGCGGCTCCGGCGGTCCGGGGCCCTGCTCAGGGTGGACTGCGCAGTCCGTGCTGCCACAGATCCCGAACCTGCTCGAAGAGGTTCGAGTCGAGCGGGTAGGTTTGCGGGTCCTTGACCAAACGCAGCCACGCGCGGGTGTCGTGGTGCGCACCCGGAACGGGTTGATCGTCGCGGACGCGGCAGAACCAGGAATGCACGTGCTCGTAGTGCGCCGGATGGTGGGTGAGCGTCCACGCGAGACCCACCAGGTCGGCGTAGCCCTCCTCGCGCCGTGCTTCGCGCATCTCGCGCCGCACGTGTGCAAGGTCCATGTCGCGGATGGCCCCGGGGTCGGTCGCGTCGACGAAGCCAGCCGGGAGCGTGCGCCACGCACCCTGCACGAAACGCCAGCAGTGGCCGATCTCGTGGGCGACCATCGCCTCGATGACGGGGCTCAGCAAGTCCGACTCGATCTGCGCCAGCGTCGCGTCGGCATCCGGATTGCCGCGTATCGCGAACACGAGCTTGCAGCGCTGGCCGGCGAAGCCCATGGACAGCGGCGGGTCGCCCGGCTTGGCGTGCAACTCAAAATCAACATCCAGCGGAAGGCGCTGTTCCCTTGCAAAGGTCAGCACGGGCATGCTGTTTCGTAGCCATTGCATCTCCGCCGCCGTGAGGTCACCGGCCTGAGACGTGGCAGCGCCGAGTGCCGAAACAGCGAGAAAGAATGGGCGGTGCATTGCCCACGATTGCACCACAGATGAGGTTGGCAGGCGCCGGCCAAGCCCCCGAGATTCTCAGGCCTTTGTGAGAAATGGTGCGATCTCGTCGACTGGCGCCTCCGTGGCGCGAACTGTCCCAGTCGCCCAGGTCCCCGCGGCACTCAGCGTGGCAACGATGCCGACGCTGAGCGCCTTGGCGACCGAGGAGCGCATCGCGCCGCCTCGCAGTCTCAGCGAACCACCTTGAGGTCCGTGACCGTGAACTTGCCCGCCTCGTTGACGGCCTTGAACTTCACTTTGTCCCCGGCCTTGACCTGGCCGAGCATGGCCTTGTCGCGCACGTTGAACACCATGGTCATGGCCGGCATCTCGAGGCTCTTGATGTCGCCATGCTTCAACGTGATCTTGGCCGCGTCGGTATCGACCTTCCGGACTTCTGCATCGGTCATCTCGTCGGCCGCTGCCGCCGGACTGCTCGCGGCATGGTGACCCGCGTGCTCGTCGGCCTTCTGCTGTGCCCAGACGGGTGTACTCAGGGCGATGGAAGCCATCAGGGCGGGGAGTGCAAACTTCATGACGATCCTTTCATGGGTCAACGATAAGAACTGAAGACGCGCGTGCTGCCGTCCTTGGCGACAAGCAGCACGTCGAAGGGATCCCGCTGGTCGCCGTAGTCCGGGCCGTCCATGCCGGGAGAGCCGACGGGCATGCCGGGGACCGCCAAGCCCACGGCGTCGGGCGCCTCCTTGATCAGGCGCAGCACATCGGCCGCGGGCACATGACCTTCGACGGCGTAGCGGCCGACCACCGCGGTATGGCAGGAGCCGAGTTTCATCGGCAGCTTCATGTGCGCGCGCGCCGCCGTGTTGCCAACGTCGTGCACCGACACGCGGAAGCCGCGCGACTCGACGTGCTTGATCCACTCTTTGCAGCAGCCGCAGGACGGGCTCTTCCACACCTCCATGTGGAGGGGCTGCGTCTGTGCGCGCAGCAGGCTCGGCCCCAGCAATGCGACGGCTCCAGAAGCCGCCAGCAGTGCCCGACGAGTCTTTCCCCGCCGCGTCACATCAATGCTTGTGCGCATGCCCGTCACCCTTGGCGCTCGACGCGGCGACCTTGATCTTGCCGACCATGCCGGCCTGGTAGTGGCCGGCGATCAAGCAAGCGAAGTCGAAATCTCCGGGCCGGTTGAAGGTCCAGACAATCTCGCCCGTCTTGCCCGGCCCGACGTGGGCCATGTATGGTTCGTCGTGTTCCATGGTCGGGAACTTGATCATCAGTTCGGCATGCTTGTCGTTCTCGGCCTTCGTTCCGATCACGAACTCATGCATGGTCTTGCCGGTGTTGCGCACGACAAACTTCACCGTTTCTCCCTGTCGCACCTCGATGCTGTCCGGAGTGAAACGCATGTTGTCGGCCATGCCGATTTCGATGGTTCGCTTGGCAGACTTGGCGTCGCCGGCGATGCCCCAGTCCTTCTGTTCCTTCTTGACCGGGCCGGCCTTCTTGGCATGAGCCTCGTCACCGTGCGCCATTGCGGAGGCGGAGATGGCCACGAACGCAGCCGCGAGAATTTGCTTGAACTGCTTCATCAGGTTTCCTTCTTGTTGCGGATTGGAAAGATGGTGAGTCGGCTCGCGCCGCTCAGTTGTGGCCCGCGTGCCCGCCACCGGGTTTGCGCACCTTGACTTCGACCGCTTGGGCCGGTTTCGCGACCGGGGGCATCGAGCCGGTCCCTTCCGCCTTGAAGCGCGCCGGGTCCGGCAGTTCGCCGGTGAACTCGTAGGCAACCGTGCCGGGTGGGTGCTTGTACCAACCCGGGTCGCTGTAGTCGCCGCGCTTCTGTCCCTTGCGGACCTTGACGACGCTGAACATGCCGCCCATGCCGACTGAGCCGAACGGACCCTGCCCCGTCATCATGGCTGCGGTGTTGTCGGGCAGCGGCATCTCCATCTCGGTCATGTCCTTCATGCCGCGCTCACCCATCACCATGTAGTCGGGCACGAGCTTGGTGATCTGCTTCGCCACGCCGCGATGATCCACACCGATCATCGTCGGCACGTCATGGCCCATCGCGTTCATCGTGTGGTGGCTCTTGTGGCAGTGGAAGGCCCAGTCGCCCTCTTCGTCAGCGAGAAACTCGACCTGCCGCATCTGCCCGACCGCGATGTCTTCGGTCACTTCATACCGGCGGGTGCTCTTCGGCGTCGGCCCGCCATCCGTTCCCGTGACCAGGAACTCGTGCCCGTGCAGGTGGATCGGATGGTTCGTCATTGTCAGGTTGCCGATCCGGATGCGCACCTTGTCCATGTGGCTCACCACGAGCGGATCGATGCCCGGGAAGATGCGGCTGTTCCAGCTCCACAGATTGAAGTCGAGCATCGTCATGATCTTCGGCGTGTAGGCACCGGGATCGATGTCGTAGGCGTTGAGCAGGAAGCAGAAGTCGCGATCCACCTCGTCGATGAGCGGGTGCTTGCCCTTCGGATGCGTGATCCAGAAGCCCATCATCCCCATCGCCATCTGCACCATCTCGTCGGCGTGAGGGTGGTACATGAAGGTTCCGGGACGCCGTGCGACGAACTCGTACACGAAGGTCTTGCCGGGTGGAATGCCGGGCTGTGTCAGCCCGGTGACGCCATCCATGCCGCTGGGCAGGCGCTGCCCGTGCCAGTGCACGCTGTGCAGCTCACCGAGCTTGTTGGTGACGAAGATGCGCACGCGGTCGCCTTCGACGACCTCGATTGTCGGCCCCGGGCTCTGGCCGTTGTAGCCCCAAAGATGGGCCTTGAAGCCGGGCGCCATCTCGCGCACCACGGGCTCGGCCACGAGGTGGAACTCCTTGACGCCGTTGTTCATGCGCCAGGGCAGCGTCCAGCCGTTGAGCGTGACGACCGGGTTGTAGGGCCTGCCGGTGTTAGGCACCAGCGGCGGCATCGTGTCGGGTTTGGTTTGAATGACCGGCTCGGGCAGCGCGGCCATGGCGACCTTGCTGACTGCTGCGGCACTCACCGCAGCGGTCACCGCGCCAGCGCCACCGATAAAGTTGCGTCGGGAAACCATGTTCGAGTTCCTTGATTGAATGTGTCAGTGGCCGGCGCCGCCACCATCCATCGCCGCGGCGGCGGGGCCGGCGGGCGCGGCCATCGCCGCTTTGCCGATGAGCGCCATGTCGAGATCCGACTGGGCCAGCCAGAAGTCGCGCAGCGACTCGATGTATGCATTGACGCTCGTGATCTGGGAGCGCGCGTCGGCCAGGAGCTCGAACACCCCGATGATCATGCCGTTGTAGCGCAGCACCTGTTCTTCCGAAATGCGCTTCTTAAGCGGCACGATCTCGTCTCGCTGATGGCGCGCGATGTCGTAGGCGGAGCGGTAGTTGCCATAGGCTTCGCGCACTTCCGAGCGGGCGTTGATCGCCGTCTGCGCGGCGCGATGCAGTACCTGCATGTAGATCGCCTCGGCGCGCGCCACTCGCGCGCCGCCCCAGTCGAAGAGGGGCAACTCCAGACCAATCTCCCAGCCCGTCTGTCGCGGAGCTTCGTTGGAGGTGTTGCGCACGAGCCCGAGTTCCAGCACGTTGATGAAGCGCGTCGTGCGCGTCAGCCCCAGATTCTTCGCGGTCTGCTCTGCGCCAAGCTTGGCGGCTTGCACGTCGAGTCGTTGTGACATCGCGACGGCTTCGATGTCCGGCTGGTTGCGCGCCTCGGCTGGCAGGTCCGGAAGGCGCTCCGGCAACTGAAACTGGGTCTGATCGCCCCAGACGCCCAGGAGGCGCGCCAGTCGCTCGCGCGATGCACGCTGTGCCTGGTCGGCACGTGCGAGGCCCAGGGTGGCGTCGGCGTAGAAAGCCTGCTCGCGCGCTCGCGCCAGCTTGCTGAAGTTGCCGACCTGCTCCATGCGTCGAGCCAGCTCGGCGCTCGCTTCCGCCGTCTGCTTCACCTGTCGCATGTATCGCACCGTCTCCTCCGCCGCCACTGCCTGGAAGAAGGCCTTGCGCGCGTCAGCGGCGAGCGACAACACATCCATCGTGACCTCGCGCTTGACCTGCTCGAAGCGGCGAGCTTCCAGCTGCGAGACCATGGGCAGGGTCAACAGCCGCGCGAGGTTGATGTGCAGCCCGCGCTCCAGTTCGACCTCGTCGCCTTGCCGAAGGCGCCCGAACGTGAAGCCCGGGTTCGGCAGGCGCCCGGCCTGCACGACTTCGGCCTCGGTGACACCGAGATCCTGGAATCGAGCCTGCAGGCCGCGGTTGTTGAGCAAGGCCACCTGAACGGCGTCGTCGACGGTCAGCGGCTTCGCGAGCAACTCGCGCACGCGGCGATCGATGGTGTCGACGTCGGCATCACTGCGCGCCCAGCGCACGTCCTTGCCAAGCTTGTCCTTGGCCGCAGACTCGATCGAAGAGAACCCAGCGTCGGGCGAGAAGCTGGCACAGCCGGCCAGCACGGCGGAGGCCAGGACGACGACGAGGAGTCCCGAACGTCGCGCGCTCGGGAGGTCGGGCGCGACGCGCCCGAGGTAGGAAGGTGAATTCATCCGATTGACCTCAGTTCATCTTGTGCCCGCCGTGGCCGGCGGGTGCGCTTGCCGGCGCCGGCGTTGCCGGCTTCGGGGGCGCGTTGTTCGTGGTGGGCGGGTCCGGCTGCCGAGCCTCGCGCGCATAGGCCCGCCAGCCTCCGATGCGGTTGACGGTGTCGTTGGCTTCGCGCCAGGAACCCACGGACTGTTCAGCGTGACGCTGGTAACCCCCAAGGGTCGACTGGAAGACCAGAGGCGGAACGGCGGCCGAGGAATCGAGTGGATCGGCTCTCTTGCTGGGCGCGGTTTGGGCAAGGGTCGCAGAACTGATCGCGACCAGGAATGCCGGCGCAAGCCAGCGGAACATGGCAATCTTCATGACATCCTCGCTTGAGTCGGACCGGGTCACGACGCCTGCTGCGCAGGGCGGACCGGTCTACGATGCTGGTCGCGCCGCCGCGAGGGCGATCGACCAGGATGGTGATCAGGCGAGGATCAGGCGGGGAGGTCGATGCGGTACGTCCGCAAAGACTGCTGGAAAGCGGATTTCCAGGAAGGCGACAGCGGTCGATGCCGAGTCTGCCTGCGAAATGCTTGTCCGCTCGAACGCGGGCGCGGCAACGCTGCAACATGGCGCGCAACTGCTGCACTTCATCTTCAGTTGCGCAGAATGCCCTGTCGACGAGTCGGGCACAGTCTCGACACCTTGACTCCCGGCCCCCGTGTTGCCAGACCGAACGTCCTCACGGACTTCGTGAAAGTCGCCATGCGTCTCGAGCTGAACGATCTCATTCGCCTCGCGGGAAGAATGGTGCCCCGGCCCGCATCCGCTCATGGTCACCGCGGCCAACCCCTTCAGAGGGACGGCAGCAGCGATGAACCAGATGAGAAAGAGGCGAACCACACCCGACATACCCGGAACTTTACCTTAGTGCATTGAGAAGCATCAGCCTGCTCGGCAGTCTATGGAAGGCTGGCCGACGAGATGCGCTCAGAATGCTTACCGATTCGTAATGTTCTCGGGCCACTCAGCCATCGGCGGTGGATGTCATTCGATGTCCGCCACCATGCGAGCCAGCAGCACACGATGCCGGCTCGCCTCGTCACCCGGTTCGAACCCGTACGTGCTCCCCCAGGCCCAAGCCGAGCCGGCGAGTTCAACGACGCGGATCTCGCCCGCAGCGCCCCGAACCATCGTTTGGGCCTCTCCGTCTGACCAGTTCGCCCGCAGGACATGTTCACCGGGCGGCAGCCTCAGGCGCACGAAGGACTCAGGCACCGTTTCGGCCTGCGCACCACCGTCGACGGTCAGCTTGACGACGTTGGCGGCGTCGGCCCACCGCTTGCGCACCACGTACACCGTGAACTTGTCCGCAGATGCCGCAAACCGTTTGGCATCGGCCTCCACGGTGGGCGGCGGCACGGGCGCACTGGTGCAGGTTCGCTTGTAGCGTGGCGCCTTGCCGACGCGATGGCACCAGGTGCCATCGGCATTGAGCGGCCGAATGGGCTTGGACGCACACGCAGCGAGAAGCAGCGTGCTTGAGCCGAGTACGATCAATGCGGCTCGGCGTCCCGTCGTGGACTGAACTCGTTGCACAGACACATCCTGGCGGTATCCCTGCGGTCCGGTCGGCACCGACGCGTCAGCGATGCCCGTGCGGGGTGTTGATCGTGCTGCTCTGGTGACCGCTGCGACTCAGCCCACCGGGGACGTTGCCGACGTCTGCCCGGGAAGGCCTGCCGGTGTTGGCCGCGTTGCGCGTGTTGCCCGGAATGCCGACGAAGACCGCACCGGCTTCGCCACCGAGGTCGAGCCAGCCATCGGCAGACACGGGATTGCGCCTCCACGCCTCGAGCTCCTTGATGACATCAGCACGTGTCTTCGCCGACGGCATCGCATGGGTCGTGAAGCCGGCTTCACCCCCAACCGGTGTGATGCCGGAGGTTGCCAGCGCGGGCAGAGACACGGCACTCAGCAGCGCGATCAGACTGAAACGGAACTTCATGATGGACTCCTTGCGAGTTGCGCGGTACCTCGTGGGTGCTCGCGAATTGCGGTGCCAGGCCGCACCGTTTCTTCACTCTAGGAGCCCATGCCGGACGGGCTGCTTGCCTTCGGATTAAGTTTTCGTCATCTGCCGTCGCGGCCCGGCTCGGCGCCGGGCCGACCTCGAATGCCGGACTGCGCGAGCACAACGCTCACGCATCCGAATCTCGCTTCGGCGGCCGGAAGTCAGAACGTGTGCCGAAGACCAATGGAGTAAGCGTTGTTGTTCGTCTTCGTGTCCTCGCGGGCCGCCCCCAGGTCGGCATAGATGGTCGTTCGCTTGCTCAGGAAGTAGTTGTAGCCGAGGCCCAGCTTCGACTGGGTGTTGTTGCTCCCCTCCGGGTCGAGTCGATAGTAGGCGACCTTCAGCTGGCCGGAGCCCAGGGGAGCAGTCGCGGCGATCGACATGAACTTGTTCGTGGCCGTGCCGACCTTCGCCCGGGAGAACAGCACGATCGGGCGCACGTAGCCGAAGTCGTAGGCCCCCGTCACCGCCACCAGCGAGTCGCCGTCGGTGGTACCGCTCGACACCTTCTCGTAGCCGACGCCGCCGTAGATCGGCCCTCCTTTGTATTCGACATTGAATCCGTTGTCCCGGCCAGCGCCCGTGCTTTCGCTCAGACCGACCGCAGCCTGCAGTGTCAGCCCGCCGAGATTGGGCGACTTGTAGCCCACGGTATTGGAAGTGCGGATGCCCGCCCCCTGGCCGTAGTTCGGCGCGCGGAAGCCGGCCCAGGTCGCCGTATCCATTCTCCCGACGCCACTCCAGTCGAACGGATCAGCGCGCAGCGTCAACCAGAAGATGGGCGTGTAGTCGCGGCCAAGGTAGACGGAGCCGAGACCGGCGCTGGTCAGTTGCACCGTCGACGCGCCTTGCCAGAACGACGCGGCGTTGGTGATCGCGCCCGTGTCAATGTCGAACCGGTGTTCGAGCTGGAACTGGGCCGACATGCCGCCGCCAAGGTCTTCGTTGCCGCGGAGGCCCAGGCGATTCGCGTAGGCTGGGGCGACGTTCCAGGCCTTCGTGGAGGGCGCCCCTGGATTCGTGGCGCTGCCGCCGTTTCCTTTCTGCACGCCCGCATCGACCAATCCGTAGATCGTGACCGACGACTGCGCGTTCGCGCCCGCCGCCAGGGCAGACAACGCGGCCAAGATGAACATGGACTTCTTCATGAGAGCAATCTCCGTTGTGGGACAGGGCAACACCTTCCACGCGTCGAATGCGTCCTCTGACTCGGATTGAAGTGCGAGGCGCGCTGCGGCGCGAGACGTGAAGGCGCTGTCGAGCAGGCTAGGGACGAGACGCCGCCGAGGCGATATGCTCGCGAGAAGGATTGCGGGCGTGGCTAGCAGACCCTGGACAGTTCTGCGGGCTTCCGTCGCCTCGTTTCCACAGCGAGTTGCACAGCGAACGCCGCAGATGCGGCCAGTCGAAGGAACCCGACGCAGTCACATGAAGCAGAGGTCGCACACGCATCAAGATGACCGGCCGGTAATCTGCCGGCAAGCGTTTGGTCAGTCGTTTGTTCCTATCGTTTTCGGACTGCAAAGCGACGTGCGCTGCTAGCAACTCTCACGAGTTGTCGCTCCGGCCGTCGCATGCGGGCCTACAAAGGACAACGACATGCGGAGACAAGACATTCAGCTGCTCGCCAGCGCCCGGCAAGGTGACCTCGAGGCCCGGTACGAAGTCGGCAGACGCTATCTGCTCGGCGTCGAGGGTTTCCCGCAGCACACCGATACGGGACTGGAGTACCTGACGCACGCATCGCTCGCCCCGTTGGAGCGAGCCGCTCGCACCATCGCCGATGCTCTTCCCCTGCACGAACTGGTGCGTCGCGACCTACTGCCTGCGCTCGTGAAGACGGCTCGCGCGGGGTCGACTGCGGCGCAATTGAAACTCGGTACGTGGCGCGCGCTCACGAGCGCCGATCCCGCTGAGCCGATGCGATGGCTCGATGCGGCCGCCGCCGCCGGCGACACCGGGGCGTGCGCAGCAGTACGTGCGCTGCGAAGCCGCCCCTCGAATGTCGCCGCCGCCGTACTGGGTGCCTTGAAAGCAGCGCCAGGGATCGATCTCGCTCGCCTGGTGCCGCAAGCCTTGAACGCTGCGATCCGGTCCAACGATCCCGCCGAGATCGCTCGTGTGCTGAGCGGCGCACTGACGGCGACCTCGCCAACACCGGAGCTGGCAGATGCCGTGTGCACGGCCCTCGCCCGCCTCGAAAACGAAACAGAGCCTCGACTCTCGTGCGAGAACGGCGCGCTCGAATCTCTTCTCGAAGACTGCATCCGCCGCGGCAACACGACGGCGGAGCTGCTTCTCGGTCGCGCGCTGAGCGGGGTCGACACACGGGGGCTGCCGGCATCACTGCTGACGACGGGACAGAATCTGCGTCGAGGTGCCGCGCTTCTGCTCCGCGCGGCCGATGCAGGCTTGAGCGCGGCATGGATGGTCCTTTACCGCATCCACGCAGACAACCGCTCGTCGGTCTCCAATCCGCAGATGGCGCGGTTCTTCCTCGAGAAGGCCGCACTCGCGGGCGAGCTCTGCGCCCAGCGGCGCCTCGGCGCGCTGATCCTGCGGTCGGCAACCACCGTGCACGAATCCGAGCAAGGCATCCATTGGCTCCACCAGGCCGCGCGCCGCCAGGACGCGCTGGCGGCCCAGTTGCTCGGCTCGCTGGTGCTCCCGGTTGCAGGATCGGACACCGAAGCCGACGCGGCCATCGATGCCGTACGCCGCGAGGACCCGTGGCTGGCCTGCCGCCTGCGCACGGCAAGGGATTTTGGTCTGACCAAGCTCGAGGCGATGAGCGTCGACATCGTCGCAGGGGTCAGGCCCTGGGGGCTGGTCGTCGGTCCCAACCCGTCCATTGCGCAGGCAAAGCTGGCGGCGCCTCGCGCCATTCCGGCACTTCGGCCCCAGGTCTTCGAGAACCTGCGGCGATCCGTCGCGTTCCTCGAGCAGTCGCGACAGGACGGGTCTCCGATCGAGGGTGACCGGCGCAAACGCACCCACCGTCTGCGCTACTGCCTCGAGCGATCCGGCATCGACGAATCCCTGTTCTTCGCGAAAGTCAGGTCGACGGTGCTCAACTCCCTGCGACAGGGACCCAAGTGGGCGTTCCATGCGCAGCAGCCTTTGCGTATGGCACTGGCCGCCTAGGGACGGCGGTCGGCATCGCACCCCTTCAAGCGATTCGCTGCAGCGTCCCATGCGAATCCTCGTCGTCGAAGACAACGCCAAGCTCGCGGGCCATCTTCGGCGGGGGCTCGCGGAGAGCGGCTACATCGTCGATGTCGCAGCCGATGGCATCGACGGGCGCCACATGGCGATCGAGGGCAACTACGACCTCGTTCTCCTGGACGTGATGTTGCCTGGCGCGGACGGCTTCACGTTGCTCGAGACTCTCAGGCAGCACAAGGACACGCCGGTGATCATGCTGACCGCGGCGGACAGCGTGGAAGACCGGGTACGCGGTCTGCGCGCGGGCGCCGACGACTATCTGGTCAAACCCTTCGTCTTTACCGAACTGCTGGCACGCATCCAGGCCGTGCTGCGACGCGGTGCCGCGGGTGCGCACCACGAACCCGACCGCATGGCGCTCGGAGATCTGGAACTGGACACCATACGTCGACGAGCGTTTCGCGCCGGCACGCGACTGGATCTCACGGCGCAGGAGTACACGCTGCTGTCCGTGCTGCTGCGCCACCGCGGTGAAGTCATGTCGCGCACGGTGCTCACCGAACTCGTCTGGGACATGAACTTCGACGGCGACTCGAACGTGGTGGAAGTCGCGATACGGCGTCTGCGCTCCAAGCTCGACGAGCCGTTCCCGAGCAAGCTGCTTCACACGGTCCGAGGCATGGGCTACGTCCTCGAGCTGGACCGCGGCGACGAGGCGGATGCGCGATGACCTGGCGCCATCCATCGATAGCGGCCCGGCTGACTGCCGGCCTTGGTGTGGTGGCGCTCGTCGTCTTCTCGACTGCAGGTTGGCTGCTGCAACGGGCCCTGGAGTCCGAGTTGGTCGAGGCGGATCGACTGAAGCTGGCGGGGAAGATCAGCGTCGTCCTTCATTTCGTCGATGAGGCCTATCGCTCCGGCGATCGTGCAGCGCTGTTCCATCACCTCGACGACCTGCGTATCGGTCACGATGGCCTTCACGTTTGGCTGGTCACAGAAGCGGGTGACACGGTCTACGGCGCGTCGAGCACCAACGGAACGAAGGTCCCGCCGGGGCTTGCGCCCGGCGTCCGCGTGGATGTGACGGAGACTGCCCTGCCATCGGCGTCGTTGTGGCCGGCCGGCCGTCTGGGCATAGCCATCGAGTCAGGCCCTCGCGACGAACTCCTTCGTTCGCATCTCGCGACGCTGGTCCTCATCTGTGCCTTGGGCGTCGGCTCGACCGTGCTGCTGAGCTGGTTCGCCATTGGTCGCTGCCTCAGGCCGGTGTCGCGCCTCTCGGCAGAAGCAAGCGACATCACGCCCAGTTCCATGGGGCGGCGTTTGACCATGACCCCCGAAGGCACCGAGCTGACAGGGCTGGTGCGCGCCTTCAACCATGCTCTCGACCGGCTCGAGGACGCCTATGCGCAGTTGCAGGCCTTCAACGCCAACGTGGCTCACGAGCTGCGGACGCCCCTCGCATCGTTGATCACGGGCACGCAGGTCACGCTCTCATCGCCAAGGTCTCGTGACGACCTGCGTGAGGTTCTGATCTCGAACCTCGAGGAACTGCAACTCCTGAATGCTCTCGTCAACGACATGTTGTTTCTCTCTCGCGCAGATCGTGGCGACCGAGCGGAGGGACTGGAAGAGGTCGCGCTCGGGGCCGAGGCGGACAAGGCCATCCGCTACTGCGACGCCTTGCTGCAGGAAGCTGGCGTGGTCGCGGAACGGTCCGGCGACGCCGCGGCGGTCTGCAACCCTCCCCTCGTGCTGCGCGCCCTCGTGAACCTCCTCACCAATGCCATCCGCCACACCCGCGCCGGCGACACGATTCGGGTTCTCATCGAGCCGGATCATGGACTCATCGCTCTGAGTGTCCTCAACCCGGGGCTCGAAATACCGGCGCCGGTCCGAGCCCAGATGTTCGACCGCTTCTATCGTGCAGACACCTCCCGCTCGCGAAGGCAAGCGGGTCACGGGCTGGGATTGGCCATCGTCGCGGCCGTCGCACGGATGCATGGCGGCACTGTGTTTGTCGAACGCATCGGCAAGGCCAATCGCGTCGGACTGACGCTGCCGGCAAGGGACAGCCAAACGACCGTTGCTCCGGTTAAGACCCTCGCCGCGGTGGAGACTGCGCCCGCTACGCAGCCGCTGAACTCGACGGTACGTCCAGCCCGATCGCGGTGATGCCGTCAGCCGATCGTGCAAACGGCTCGCCTTGGTGCATTCGGGCAATGGCGGCGACGATGGCCAGACCCAACCCGTGGTTCGAGGCGCCAACCTGCCGACGAGAGCGCTCTGCCCTGTAGAAGCGGTCGAACAAGCGCGGCAAATGTTCCTGCTCGATCGGACTGCCCTTGTTCTCCACCCAGATCCGTGACCGGCCATCTTCCGACTCGATCCGAACCCGTATCGTCGAGCCCGGCGTCGCGTAGCGGGTTGCGTTGCTCAACAAGTTGGACAACGCGCGGCGCAGAAGAGATATGTCAAAGGCACCCGTCGCGTCGCCATCGCATACCGCTGACAGACCCCGGTCTTGAAGCGCTGCGTCGTGGTACTCAATGATCTCGTCGAGTTCGGCAGCGAGGCTCGTCACCGGCGAACGGCGCGCGGTTGCACCGCGGTCCGCTTGCGAAAGGAAGAGCATGTCGTTGACGATGATCGCGAGGCGCCTCAGATCCTCCAGGTTTCCCGCGATCACGTCTTGCAGTTCGACGGCGGGTCGCTCGCGCTGCAAGGCCAGTTCGCTCGAACCGATCAAGGTGGTCAGCGGTGTTCGAAGTTCGTGCGCAACGTCGGCGTTGAAGCCCTCAAGTTGCGCGTAGGCGCGTTCGACACGCGTCAGCAGCGCGTTGAATCGATCGACCAGCGGCCGGAGTTCGAGCGGCTGCCCCGCTCCGTCCAGCCGCAACCCCGATCTTCCCAGCGCGACCGCGTCCACTTGTGCGGCCAATGCCTGCACCGGCAGCAGGCCTCTGCGGACCAGCACGAACCCGGTCACGCTGACGACGCCCGCACCGACCAGTGATGCCGCCAACAAGATCCAGCCGAGCCGCTGGAGCAGATCCTGGTCACGGCTCACATCGAGCCCCAGGACCACCCGGATGCGACCGGGAGCACCCGCAGGCCATGTGCCTTCCCACGCCACCTGCATGAACCGGCCGGCCGAAGCGGCATCGCCCCCCTCGGGCGCCTGCGGAGCGCTGAAGAGAACTGCCCCATCGCTGGACGTGATGGACAGCGTCATGTCCTCATGCCCGGCGAGAAAGTCCTTGAGCTTGTGCTGCAACTCTTCAGCCGCCGAGCTTCCAGCCGTCTCCGCGAGCGCATGGCGGACAACCGCGCTCTTCAACGCGAGTTCCTCGTGCTGGCGGCTCTGCAGAACCCACAGGTTGACGGCATAGACCGCTCCGGAGACGGCAAACGCAGCGATCAATCCTTGCAGCGCCAACCACCGGGACAGGCGCGTCCCGAGCGATGGGCCGTCGGCAACGAGGGGGCGCCACCTCACTCCTGGCGCTCCTCCATCACGTATCCCATGCCGCGGACCGTGTGGATCAGCTTGACCTCGAAAGGTTCATCCAGCTTCGCACGCAGCCGGCGTACCGCCACCTCGACAACGTTCGTGTCGCTGTCGAAATTGATGTCCCACACCTGTTCCGCCATCACGGTGCGCGACAGGACTTCCCCACGCCGACGCAGCAGCAGCACCAGCAGATTGAACTCCTTGGGTGTGAGTTCGAGCCGCTTGCCGGCTCGTGTCGCCTTACGACGTGCCAGATCGACCTCCAGGTCCGCCAACCGGAGGCTGGTGGGCATCTGTCCATCGCGGTCTCCCCCGCCGCGACGCAGCAGGGCCTGGACACGCGCAGACAGTTCGGAGAACGAGAACGGCTTGACGAGGTAGTCGTCTGCGCCGCCGGTCAGTCCCTTGACCTTGTCTTCGACCGCGTCCCGGGCCGTCAGCATCAGGACGGGCGTCCTGCGCAGCTTGCGCAGTTCCGCGAGTACCTCGAAGCCGTCCCGTCCCGGCAGCATCACATCAAGGACGATCAGGTCGTAGGTGCCCTCGACAGCGAGATGAAGTCCGTCAATTCCGTCGTGGGCCAGGTCGACGACATAGCCACTCTCCGACAAGCCCTTCTTCAGGTATTCCGCCAAGCGGACCTCGTCCTCGACCACGAGAATTTTCATAGGCAGATTCTCCACCAGCCGCTACGTCACCTGGATTACGAGTTGGTCATCTTTCGGTCCGCATTTGGTCAGCACGCGGCCCCTAGAGTGAAGCCTCGCATTCATCAACAAACTGACGAGGTTCACCATGCACAGATACTCCATCTTCACCGTCACTCGCGCGCTTGCGGCCGCCGCCGTCATGGTCGGTTCCCCGATCTTCGCAGCGGCTCAACACCAGATGGCGCAAGGCGCGCCCGCTGGCGCCAGCACGACCGAGCCGGCCCGGCCCGCGGCTCTCACGCGAGAGCAGGTCCGCGCGGAGGTCGAGAAGGCGATGCGGGACGGCACGTGGCGCTGCCGGACCAGCAGTCGCGGCTGGTGCTCGAACGAACCCGTGGCGACCGCCAAGCCCGACGCAGACAAGCGCCCGTAAGCACGGCAGGGGCTGCAGCGTGACTACACGCCGGCACGTCCTGGTGCTCGCCGCATCGGCGACGTCGCTGGCGCTCCTGGGTTGCGCCAGTACGGAGCCAGATGTCAGCCGGCGCGGCGGCTCCTACTGCTACCGAAACGCCCGGAAACGTCCGATCGTCTGCACGTCGGACTCGACCCCCGGCCTCGAAGTCGAAGCCGAGGCCAAACGCTTCGAGGCGGACCCCGATGCGTTGACCATCTACGTGGTACGCAGCGGTTGGGGAGACACACGCCACCTCGTTACAGTGTCGGTAGATGACTCGCGCCCCATCGAGACCGTGCCCCAATCCATGGTCCGGATGCGACTCCGAGCTGGCGCTCATCGCATCGTCTTTGACTTCGAGCGGGATCATGGCGCCATCGAGGTCACCGGCGACCTCGGCCAGGTCAGCTTCATCCGGCTTGCAGGGGACTTCTGGGTCTGGGGTGGTTCCTTTGGTTGGTCGCGGGAGGACGAAGAGATCACGAAGCGGCGCGCACGCCGAACGAGACTCGTCGGCGATCTGCGGATTCTGTAGCCATGGCATTGGGGTCCAACGATGACTCGGTCCTCTTGCCCAATGCCGGCACCCGCAGTCAAGCGGTCGCGCGCCCGCGTCGTCCCGCCCGCAGCCCGGTCGTACCGCGGCGGCTTTTCCCAGTCGCTCCCACAGGACGCCTCTCCCGTTCGCTTCGTTCCTGCGCCAGCGAGTCGATGATCGGGCAATCGGGCCGGTCGTCACCATGGCAGCAATGCACGAGGTGCTCGAGCGTCGCTTTCATGGACTGGAGTTCCTCGAGCTTCTCGTCCAGCTCTTCGATGTGGGCCAGCGCCAGCGCGCGCACCTGGCGGCTCGGACGCTTGCGGTCCTGCCACAGCCCGAGCAACTCGCGGATCTGCTCGATGGAGAAGCCCAGGTCTCGTGACTGCCGGACGAAGCGCAGCGTGCTGACCTCCTTGTCCGTGTATTGGCGGTAGCCGGACTCGGTTCGCGCCGCTTCCGGAAACAACCCGACGCTCTCGTAGTGGCGAATCATCTTCGCCGAGACGCCCGAGGCCTTCGCTGCTTCGCCGATGTTCATGCTCATCTGGTGCTCCCTGACACGGCCACGGATTGCGATTGCTCCGGGCGCTGCGCGGTCGGCGCGTCAGCGGCACCGTGCCAGCGCCGCAACGTCAATGCATTGACCACGACGCTCACGCTGCTGAAGGCCATCGCCGCTCCCGCGATGACGGGATTCAGCATGCCCAGCGCGGCCAGCGGGATACCCAGCACGTTGTAGCCGAAGGCCCAGAACAAGCCCTGCTTGATCTTGGAGTAGGTGCGGCGCGAAATGTCCAGCGAGTCCGCCACGAGCCGCGGGTCGCCACGCATGAGCGTGATGCCGGCGGTCTCGGTCGCCACGTCCGCGCCACCTGCCATCGCATACGACACCGAAGCTGCGGCGAGTGCGGGGCCGTCGTTCAGGCCATCGCCGACGAACGCGACCACGGCGCCGGCATCGCGCAGTTCCTTCACGATGGCCGCCTTGTCACCAGGCAGAACTTCGGCACGAACCTCGTCGATGCCAAGCTCTTTCGCGACGGCCTCGGCCGCGCCTCGGTTGTCACCGGTCAGCATGACCGTTTTGATGCCCAACTGGTGGAGCCGCGCCACCGCGGCAGCGGCGGTGTGCTTGATGGTGTCTCCGAACGCCAGCAGACCCAACAGGCGCCATTGGTTGCCATCCGACCCGACCAGCCATGAGACCGTCCTGCCCTGCCCTTCGAGCCGCTGGGCGTCGACCAGCAGATTGCCCTCGGTCAGCTGGAACTCGCGCAGCATCCGCGTGCTGCCGAGGGCCAGTTTCTGGCCTCGAACAGTGCCTTCGACACCGCGACCGGGAAGCGCCCTCGCATCGTGGGCCTCCGGGACCGGCAGTCGCTCCTCGCGCACCTTGTCCATCACCGCCATCGCCAGCGGATGGCTGCTCGACTTCTGGAGCGCGGCCGCAAGGCGAAGCACCTCGTCACGACTCGAACCGTCGGCCGCCGCCACCGCCGCGAGCGAAGGCTTGCCTTCGGTGAGCGTGCCAGTCTTGTCGAAGGCGACCACGGTGACCGCATGCGCGACCTCCAGCGCTTCGGCGTCCTTGATGAGGATGCCGTGTCGCGCGGCAACCCCGGTGCCGGCCATGATGGCTGTCGGCGTCGCCAGACCCAGCGCACAGGGGCACGCGATGACCAGCACGGCCACCGCGTTGATGAGCGCGTGTTCCCAGTCTCCCGTGTAGACCGCCCAACCGACGAAGGTGGCCAGCGCGATGACGAGGACGACCGGGACGAACACCGCGCTCACGCGGTCCACGATGCGCTGGATGGGTGCCTTCGCCGCCTGGGCCGACTCAACCATCCGGATGATGCGAGCCAGCGTCGTCTCCGCACCGATGGCCGTCGTGCGAACGGTCAGCGCGCCTTCGGCGTTGATGGCGCCGCCGGTGACCTTGTCTCCGGGGGCCTTGGGCACCGGCAGGCTCTCGCCGGTGATGAGCGACTCGTCGATGTGGCTGCGCCCTTCGACGATCTCGCCGTCGACGGCGACGCGGTCACCCGGCCGGATGACGACGATGTCGCCCACGATAACTTGCTCCACCGGAATGTCGACTTCCTCGCCATCCCGGCGGACCCGCGCAGTGGTCGGTCGCAACGCGTTCAGCGCGCGGATGGCGTCGGCGGTTTGCCGCTTGGCCCGGTGCTCCAGCCACTTTCCCAGCAGGACCAGCGTGATGACGGCCGCCGAAGCCTCGAAGTAGAGGTGCGGCATGCCGTGCCCGGCGTGCTTGAAGAGCAGGTAGACGGACAGTCCGTAGGCGGCGGAGGTGCCGAGCGCCACCAGCAGGTCCATGTTCCCGGTCTTGGCGAGCACGGCCTTCCAGCCGGCTCGGTAGAAGCGCCAACCCAGCCAGAACTGAACCGGCGTGGCCAGCGCCAGTTGTACCCAGCCGCCCAGCATCCATTCGATGCCGAAGAGCGACAGCAGCATCGGGGCGACGAGCGGCAGGGTCAGCACAGCGCTAGCCGCCACTGGCCACCAGACCGGCAGTCGATTGGCTGGCTTGGGCTTCTCGTCCTGAAGGTCCTTCGCCGCGTAACCGGCCTTCTCGATGGCCGCCTTCAACGCCGAAACCGGCACGGTCGATAGCGCCTGGATGGTTGCCTTCTCGGTCGCCAGGTTGACGGTGGCGCCGGAGACGCCGGGTACCTTGCGGAGCGCTTTCTCCACACGCGTGACGCAGGACGCGCAAGTCATGCCTTCCACCAGCAGCGTTGTCTCGGTGGTCGCCACGTCGTAGCCGGCCTTGCGGACGGCCGCCGCCAGCGAATCCGCCGTCACGGAAGCATCGGCGTTGACAGACGCCTCCTCCGTCGCCAGGTTGACGCTCGCCTCCTTGACGCCCGGAACCGCCTTGAGCGTCTTCTCGACGCGCGTGACGCACGAGGCGCAGGTCATCCCGGTGACCTGGAGCTTGATTCCGAGTGGATTGGACAGTGCAGCGGTGCTCATGAGTGCCTCGATATGCCGTTCAGTGTCTGCGCATCGTCAAGGTTCCAACAATGGAAATGTCAAGAGTATCGTTGGCTTCTGCCTGCAGCTAAAGGGGTCTCTCCACATCATCGCTTGACCTTACAACGATGGAAAGGTCGACAGTATGCCCGTCAGCAACCCGACCCCACTGGAGATAGCGATGATCACCTTCGAAGTCAACGACATGACCTGCGGCCACTGCGTCAGCACCATCACCAAGGCGTTGAAGGCCACGGACAAGGATGCCAAGGTCGCGATCGACCTGGCCTCGCACCGTGTGCAGGTGGAGCCGGCCTCGGCCGACGCCGAGGAACTGGCCGACGCCATCAAGGACGCGGGCTACACGCCGGTGCCCGCGCAGGCCAGTCCGGCCGCTCCTGCCAAGTCAGCAGGATCATGCTGCGGCGGCTGCCACTGAGCGTTTTGGCCAAGTGAGCGGAGGCCTGCAGGCCCCGCTCTTGCAGCACGCGGAACCTCCAGTCGCGCGATGCAGTCGTCCACATTCGCGCTGCATGACGCACAGACGGGACTGGCGTTGGCATCGACGGCACGCGTTGAGCGCCGCCAGTCGAGGGTGCCAAATCGTTGTGCCGATCGGGCTCGCCGTTGCACGGTGCAGTTGGAGCCAGTCTAGAATCAGAGAATGCGTCGTTGGGTGTTCGCTTTTCTGTTGTTCGTCGTGCCGTTCCAGTTGGTCTGGGGCGCGGCGGCACCGTACTGCGCGCACGAAACCGGTGTCTCGACCAAGAAGCACTTCGGCCACCATGAACACAAGCATCAGGCCGATGGCGAGATCGCCTCGGCCGCCCAAGATGCTGACGACAATGCGGGCGCATATCACACCGACTGCGAAACCTGCCATCTGGGCTGTTCCGCGTTCATGCCTGCGGCAACCTCCGCTGTCGACGCTCTGCCGCATGGCGACGCCATGAGGCAGCCAGAACCTCGTTACGACTCCCACATTCCGGCCAGCCCCCTGCGCCCGGATCGAGCCCACTCCACCCCTGCCGCGCGATCCGGCGGCGACGTGGTGATGGTCTCGCTCGCGGACTGACTGACAACATCTCCACATCGCCGGCGAATCGCTTCTGTCGTGAGACCAGAAGGATGATTCGATGCGATTCCCACTCCTGGCGCTGGCCTTCGTGCTGGCTGCCTCGACCGTTCCCGCGAGTGCGCAGACCGCGGGCTCGGGCCCGCTGACGCTTACGGAGGCGCTGCGGCTGGCAGAAGCCGCCAGCCCCGCCGTGCGTGCGCGCGAGGCCCAGTTGGTGGCCGCCGAAGGCTCCCGCCGCGAAGCCGCGTCACTGCTCTTCAACAACCCCGAGCTCAGCGTGGAGCGGACGCGACGCAGCGCCGCGACTCCAGATGGCAACGCCCGCGAGTGGGGCCTGGGCATCGCGCAGCCGATCGAGATTGGTGGCCAGCAGGCGCGCCGCCGCGAGGCCGCGTCCGCATCGCTGGAGGCCTTGCGCGCCGAGATCGAAGATGCGCGGCGCCAGGCACGCGCCGAAGCGTCGCTGCGATTCCATGCCGTGCTTGCCGCGCAGCGGCGGGTGCGGCTCGAACAGCGTTCGGTCGAGCTGTTCGACGGCACTGCGCAGGCCGTCGCCAGGCGGCGCAGCGCGGGCGAGGACACCCGCCTGGATGCCAACGTCGCCCTGATCGAGGCCGAACGCGCCCGCAATGCGCTGGCGGTGTCGCAAGAGCATCTGCAGGACACCAAGGCCGACCTCGCCACAGCCCTGCAGTTGCCGCCGTCCGCCGTGCCGGAGGTGATCGGCGACCTCGGCGTGCCGAATGGCGCGCCACTGCCCTATGGCCTCGATCAACTGCTCGCATCGGCGCAGGCCTTGCCCAGGCAGCGCGCGCTGGCTGCACGCGAAGACGCCGCCCGCGCACGGGTCGGCGTCGAGCGGGCCAGCCGCTACCCGGACGTGACGGTCGGGCTGAACGTCGGCCGCGAGGGTCCGGCCGACGGTCGCGAGCGCGTCACCACGCTGACCCTTTCCGTGCCGCTGCCGCTCTTCAAGCGCAACGACGCGGCCATCGGCCAGGCCATGAGCGATGCAACGCAGGCTGAAATCGAACGTGCCGCCGCGACGCGCGACGGCCAGGCCCAGGTGCGGCGCCTCTGGAGCCGGCTCGACAGCCAGCGCGAGCGCGTGGCGCGCCTGCAGCGCGCGATGGTCGCCGCCTCGGCCGACAACCAGCAACTCGCCGCGAAGTCGCGGCAGGCCGGCCAGATCGGCCTGCTCGATCAACTGCTCGTGAATCGCCAGGCCCTGGACGCCGAACGCGATCTGAACGACGCGCTGGCCGAATTCCACACCACCCGAATCGAACTCGAAAACGCGGCCGGCTGGTCGCGGGAAGGAACCTCGCAATGATCACGCTGCAAGACGACACAGGGCGTCCGAAGCGCCTGGCCGGGCTGGCGACCAAAGTCGCCCTGGCACTGGCCGTCGCTGTCTCGCTCGCCGCCTGCGGCAAGGGCGGAGCCAAGGACGAGCATGCCGCTGAAGGCGACAAACATGCCGAGCATGCCGGCGAAAAGAAGGACGAGCACAAGGAAGGCTCAGAGGAACTGACCCTCACCGCCGAGGAGGCGGAACGCGCCGGCGTGAAGGTCGAAGCGATCAAGGCGGAAGCACTTGGCGAGACGCTTCAGGTCACCGCAACGATCCGGCCCGACCAGGACCGTCTGGCCCGTGTCGCACCCCGAATCGAAGGCCGCATCACTTCGGCCCCGGCGAAGCTGGGTGACCGCGTGCGCGCCGGGCAGACGCTGGCCACGCTCGACAGCGTCGATGTTGCTGAAGCTCATGCCACCTGGACCCAGGCCCAGGCCGAACTGCGGATCGCCGATGCCGACTTCAAGCGCGCCGAGTCGCTGAACGCGGAGGAAATCATCCCGCGCAAGGACTTCCTGCGCGCCCAGGCCGACCGCGACAAGGCGACCGCCGCCGTGCGCAACGCCGCCGATCGGCTGCGGCTGCTCGGTGGCGCACAGGCGGCCAGCGGCAGCGGCGTTGCCGGCTTTGCCGTCACGGCGCCGTTTGCAGGCACCGTGATCGAGAAGAAGGTGACGCTGGGCGAACTGGGCAGCCCGAGCGAGGCGATGTTCACGATCGCCGACCTCAGCCGCGTCTGGATCCAGGCTGATCTGCCCGAAGCCGCGCTGGCCAAGGTCCGGATGGGCGCCAACGCCAAGGTGACGGTCCCGGCCTATCCTGGAGAAACCTTCAGCGGGCGTGTCGGCCACATCGGCGCGATGCTCGACAAGGACACCCGCACGATCGCGGCCCGCATCGAGGTCGCCAACGCGGACGGCCGCCTGAAGCCCGAGATGTTCGCCACCGCGACCATCGAGGCGGGCGGCGACAAGCGTGATGTCATCAGCTTGCCCGACGCGGCCATCGTGCTGCTCGAGGGCCAGCCGACCGTCTTCGTCTACGACCAGGGTGCGTACGAAGCGCGCCAGGTCGAGCCGGGTGAACGGGTGGGCGGCCGCACGCTGCTCAAGTCGGGCATCAAGGCTGGCGACCAGGTGGTCACTTCCGGGGCCTATGCGCTCAAGGCACGCAAGCTGAAATCCCAGCTCGGCCACGGGCATTGAGAAGGACCACGGACCATGCTCAATGCAATCGTTGATGCCAGCCTGCGCTACAAAGTGCTGGTGCTGGTGGCCTTCGCCGTGCTCATCGGCCTCGGGGCCATGGCCTACCGGCAGGTGCCGGTGGACGCCTTCCCCGACGTGACGCCGGCGCAGGTGAACATCTATACCGAGTCCCCCGGCGTCGCCGCCGAAGACATCGAAAAGCTGCTCACCGTTCCGATCGAAGCCGCGATGGCGGGCCTGGCGGACGTGGAAGTCGTCCGCTCGGTCTCGCTGTTCGGCCTGTCCTACGTCGGCGTGTACTTCAAGGACAGCGTCGACATCTACTTCGCGCGCCGTCTCGTGGGCGAGAAGCTGCAGGAGGTGAAAGGCCGCTTGCCCGCAGGCTACGGCGAACCCGAACTCGGCCCCAACAGCTCGGGCCTGGGCCAGGTGTTCTGGTACACGATCGAGGACGCCGACAAGAAGCTCAGTGCAATGGACCTGCGCACGCTGCAGGACTGGACGGTGCGGCTCATCCTGCGCACGGCCGCGGGTGTCGATGACGTGACGACCTGGGGCGGCCACGAAAAGCAGTACCAGGTGCAGATTGACCCGCGGCGACTGGTCAAGTACGGGCTGTCGTTCAAGGAAGTGATGGAGCGGCTCGCGGCCAACAACAAGCAGGTCGGCGGGCAGTTCCTGAACATCGGTGTCGAGCAGTACCTGGTGCGCGGTCTGGGGCTCGTCAGCAACGCCGCCGACATCGGCACCATCGTCGTGGCCGAGCGCAACGGCTCGCCGGTCTACGTGCGCGACGTGGCCGACGTGAAGGAGGCCCCGGCCGTGCGCTTCGGCGCAGTCACACGCAACGGCCAGGAGACGGTGCTCGGCATCGCGCTGGCGCGCATCCACGAGAACTCAGCCTCCGTGGTGAAGGCGGTCAAGGAGAAGCTCGCCATCGCGCAGGCCGCGCTGCCCAAGGGCATCGAGCTGAAGGCAGCCTACGACCGCACCGAGATCGTCGACAAGGCGCTGGCGACCTCGACCAACGCCCTCATCGAAGGCTCGATCCTGGTCGCGGTGATCCTGTTCCTGTTCCTCGGCGAGTTCCGTTCCGCGATCGTCGTGATCGTCACGCTGCCGCTGGCGATGCTGTTCGCGTTCATCTGCATGCAGCGCTTCGGCATGTCGGCCAACTTGATGTCGTTGGCCGGGCTGGCGATCGGCATCGGGATGATGGTCGACGGCGCGGTTGTGATGGTGGAGAACGCCTTCCGCCTGCTGGCGCATGCACGCGAGTCGGGCCGGCCGATCAACCGGACCCACGTGGTGCTCGAAGCGGCGCGCGAAGTGGCGAACCCGATCGCCTTCGCGATCATGATCATCATCGTCGTGTTCCTGCCGCTGTTCTCGCTGACGGGGCTGGAAGGCAAGCTGTTCAAGCCGATGGCACTGACCATCACGTTCGCGATGGCCGGCTCGCTGCTGCTGTCGCTCACGCTGGTGCCGGTGCTGGCGGCGCTGATCCTCAAGCCCAAGGAGGAGAAGGACACCTGGCTGGTGCGCGGCGCGAAGAAGCTCTACCTGCCGATGCTGGACTGGGCGCTCGACCGCAAGAAGACCGTCATCGGCGCGGCGGTCGCGCTGCTCGTCGGCGCCCTCGCCCTCTTCCCGCTGCTCGGCAAGGAGTTCATGCCGACGCTGCAGGAGGACGCGATCATGTTCCGCGTCGTCGGCATTCCCTCGACATCGCTCGAGGAATCGGTCCGCGTGGCCAACGTGATGGACGCCGCCCTGCGCAAGAAGTACCCGCAGGTGAACTCGGTGCTGGCCACCATCGGCCGCGCCGAGAAAGGCGAGACGGCCGATGTGAACTACATGGAAGTCCTGCTCGACATGAAGCCCAAGGACGAGTGGCCGACGAAACAGTCGTATGCCGCTCTCGGCCGGGAGATGCAGGAGTTCCTCGAAGGTGCGGTGCAGACCGCTGTCTTCGGCGCCACTCAGCCGATCCAGATGCGCGTCGAAGAGCTGATCTCCGGCGTGCGCGCGACGCTGGCGCTGAAGGTGTACGGCGAGGAGTTGGACAAGCTCGAAGAGTTGTCCGCGCAGCTCAAGGGCGTGGTCGGTGGTGTGCCCGGCGTGGCCGACTTGTCCGCGGAAGCCAACAAGGGCAAGCCGCAGATGGTCATCAAGGTGGACCGCCAGGCGGCGGCACGTTATGGCCTGAACGCCGACGACATCCTGGCCATCGTCCAGGCCGGCATCGGCGGCGAGACCGTCTCGACGCTGATCGAAGGCACACGCCGCTTCGACATTTCCGTACGGCTGCCGGAGGAGTTCCGCAACAGCCCATCGGCCATCGCCGCCATTCCCATCCGCACTTCCGAAGGCGCGATCGTGCCCTTCGCCCAGGTGGCGAAGATCGAGCTCGCCGAGGGCTACACCTTCGTGCGGCGCGAAGCGCTGCAGCGCTACGCCGTACTGCAGATGGACGTGCAGGGCCGCGACGTTGACAGCTTCGTCAAGGACGCGAACGCCGCGATCCAGGCGAAGGTGAAGATGCCCACCGGCTACTGGGTGGAATGGGGCGGCGCCTTCGAGAACCAGCAGCGTGCGATGGAACGCCTGGGCATCATCGTCCCGCTGACCATCGGCCTGATCTTCATCCTGCTGTACACGGCGTTCAACTCGGTGCGCCATGCCACGCTGATCATTGCAAACGTCCCGTTCGCGATCATCGGAGGCATCGTCGGGCTGTTCATCACCGGCCAGTACCTGTCGGTGCCGTCGGCCATCGGCTTCATCGCCGTGTTCGGGGTCGCGATGCTGAACGGCATCGTGCTGGTCTCGTTCCTCAACGACCAGCGCAAGCACGGCCTGTCGATCCGCGATGCCGTGCGCCAGGGCGCCGCGCTGCGCCTGCGGCCGGTGCTGATGACGGCCTCGGTGGCGATCCTCGGGCTCGTGCCGATGCTGATTTCCACCGGCGTCGGCGCCGAGACCCAGCGCCCGCTGGCCACCGTGGTGATCGGCGGCTTGATCACCTCGACGCTGCTGACGTTGCTGCTGCTGCCGCTGATCTACGAATGGTCGGAGTCGCGCGCCGAAGCCAAGCAGCGCGCGCGTGACGCGGCCGAAGAAGACGCCGAACAACCGCAAGCCGTCGCGCTACCGCAACCCACCCAGGAGACGCCATGAAGGAAATCAAGGCCTACGTGCATCGCAGCCGCATCGCCGACGTGATCGCGGCACTGAAGGACAGCCCGGCCTGGGGCGGCGCCCGCGGTGGCCGCCGCCACAACCTCGCCGTCTACATCGTCAAGGGCTCGCTGCTGCCTCTGGACAGCGACGAGAAGCACTATGCGATGGACCTCGGCGACGAAGTCGTCAACGAATACAAGCTGGAGTTGCTGTGCGAGGACAGCGAGGTCGAGGCCCTCTCGGCAGCGCTCACCGACGCCGCCCGCACTGGCCAGGCGATCGCCGGATGGATCACCGTCATCGATGTGGTCAGCGCGACGCCCATCCACTGACGCCCCCTTTTTCTTCCAACCCACCAAGGATTCACGATGAAGCACCTTCTCACGACCCTCCTGATCTCCGCCGCCGCCGCGGCAGCGCCCGCGTTCGCCGCCGAGGACCACGCGCCAAAGCATGGCGGCGTCGTCGTCGAAACCAAGGCCGGCGACATGGAACTCGTCGCCAAGGCGGACCTGATCGTCATCCACGTCAGCGACCACGGCAAGCCGATGAAGCTGACCAGCGCCACCGGCAAGGTCACGGTGTTCAACGGCAACGACAAGACCGAGGCGCCGCTGGCGCTGGCTGGCGACAAGCTCGAAGCCAAGGGCAGCTTCAAGGTCGGCGCCGGCACCAAGGTGCTGGCGGATGTGGCATTGAACGGGAAGCCAGCCGTGGCCGCGCGGTTCACGCTGAAGTAGGCGGCGTTCCCGAGCATTGGCGCTACGGCCCCACCGAGCCGCCCTGGCGGCGCTGCAGGCCAAGACATGAACTGATCACGAGAACCGAATGGTCTCGCGCAGACAACTTTTGCTGGGCGCCCTTGCCTCGTCTGGAGTCTTGGCAGGCTGTGCCACTGCCCCTGAGCAGAGCACAGGCGACAGCCGGACCTACTGCATGTCGACGCCACGCACGAAGCGCACGGTCTGCACGCCCGAGCCCGTACCCAGCGCCGCGATAGAGGCCGACGCCAAGCGTTTCGAGGCGACGCCCGGCGTACTCACGGTGTACGTGGTGCGATCAGCCTGGGTGGACGCGGTTCGGCCGCTGACCGTCAGCGTCGATGGAGACTCGCAGATCGGGACGCTGCCGCGTTCATTGATCCGACTTCGCTTGGCGCCGGGTGCGCATCAACTCGCGTTCGAGTGGAACGAGCGGGTCCACGGCTTCGATGTCAGAGGAGAGGCTGGGGAGCTGCGCATCGTCGAACTTGCGGGATCGTCGGTGCCACTGGATCGTCCCTACCACTGGTCAGACGCCGATCCCGCAGGAGCGAAGCTGCGCGCGCGCACGACAAGGCTGATCGCGGACGCGCAGTGGACCACCTCTGCACCGCGATGACACGGCGACCGGACTCAACTGAACCGAATGGGATATGACCATGAATCTCGTACGCAGACGCGCCCTGCTCTTCGCCGTGGGCGGCTCCGCGTTGCTGACGGCAGGCTGCATGACCAAGCCGGTGCGGCCCGCGAACGCCGACGGCACCTACTGCTTCCGCATCGGCAAGAGTTACCGCCCGACGCTCACCTGCACACCATCGGCTATCCCTTCGGAATCGATCGAGGCCGATGCGAAACGCTTTGAACCCGCACCCGGCAAGCTGACGGTCTACCTGGTTCGCAAACGCTGGGGCGATTCCAAGAACGTCGTGCGGGTCAGCAGCGATGGCGCTTCGTCCGTCGATACGGTGCCGGAGTCCTTCGCGCGCTGGCGCCTGTCTGCGGGCAGTCACCGCCTCGCCGTCACGTGGCCGGAGGGTTCTGCCACTCTGG
Organism: Piscinibacter defluvii; assembly: GCF_004011805.1. Taxonomy (GTDB): domain Bacteria; phylum Pseudomonadota; class Gammaproteobacteria; order Burkholderiales; family Burkholderiaceae_C; genus Piscinibacter; species Piscinibacter defluvii. The sequence continues at coordinate 554,723 of NZ_RCHJ01000003.1, read as the reverse complement.
ACATCGCCGGCGCCGCGGGGGAAGTGGTCTTTGTCGAGGTGATCGGCAGCGTCTGGGTGTGGGGCAGCGACTATCGACTTGAACGCGGCGATGCCGCGGAGTCCCGCCAACGCGCGACGCCGCTGCGGCTCGTGGCCGATATCGGATGAGGAACGGCGCGTCGGGCGGCTGTCGGTTGCGTTCCCGCAATCCCTTCGATTCCCGTTCGAGGACTTGGCATGGGCCGAAAGTATCTCGACACCGATCTGGCCCAGACGATCGCCTGGCTGTGGCTGGGTTTTCTCGTCGCCGGTGTCGTTGCGTGGTTTGCCTACCGGTACTGGCGCAAGCGCCATCCGCCCCCGGTCCCCGAGCCCGAGCGCAGCTACAGCCAGCGCCTGGAACGGCGACTCGCGAAGAACCAGAGCGCCGCGAAGCGCAAGCGGCGAGGCGGCTCCGCCAAGAGCCCTCCACGCCGCCACGAATGAGGCCCGATGCTCAGCCGCCGGCCGTCAGCTCCATGCGCGCCCGACGCTGTTCGGGCGACTCGTTGCGCATCTCGTCGATGACCTGTTGGCGCGTCTTGGCCGGGCCGGCATTCTTGATCGGCAGGGGCGCACCGCGCTGGATCAGCGCCAGCGTGCCGTCCTTGCGCGCGGCCTCGAGTTCGGCCAGCACCTCGGCGCGTGCCTTGCCGTTCGTGGCGTGATCCGGGTGGTACGTGAACCCCGCCTCGCCGCCGGCGGCGTGATAGATCGACGCGGCCTGCGACAGACCGGGCAACGAGAGGGTGGAGATGGCGGCGACGGTGGCGAGGGCGAACTTGTCGAAGCGCATGGTGTCTATTCCTTGGCTGGGGGTTCCCGCAAGCAACCTGCCGCGGGATGCCTGACGGCATGACCGCCAATCTAGAAACCGCGCACCAACAGAAACGGGTCGAAGCGATGACAGTTTGGACAGGCTGGCCACATAGCCGCATCACGGTCCTGCGCGCATGAAGCTGCTGGTGATCGACGACGAGGTCAAGCTGGCCGAGTACCTGCGCAAGGGACTGACCGAGGAAGGCTTCGTGGTGGACCTCGCCCACAACGGTGTCGATGGCCTGCACCTCGCGATGGAGTCCGACTACGAACTGATCGTGCTCGACGGCATGCTGCCGGGCATCGATGGCCTGGGCCTGCTCGCGGCGTTGCGCCAGAGCAAGCAGACGCCTGTGCTGATGCTGACCGCCCGTGTGCGTGTCGAAGACCGGGTGCGCGGGCTGCAGAGCGGCGCCGACGACTACCTGGTCAAGCCCTTCGCCTTCTCCGAACTGCTGGCGCGCATCCAGGTGCTGCTGCGCCGCGCACGCCCTGCCCGCGCCAACGACGGCGCGACCGTGCTCGGGCTGGCAGATCTCGAGATCGACCTGATCCGCCGCAAGGCGGTTCGCGCCGGCCGCCGACTCGAGCTCACCGCGCAAGAGTTCGGACTACTCGCGCTTTTCGTGCGCCGGCAAGGCGAGGTGCTGTCACGCACCGAGATCGCCGAGCAGGTGTGGGACATGAACTTCGACAGCGCGACGAACGTCATCGACGTCGCCATTCGCCGCCTGCGCAACAAGCTCGATGCGCCCTTCGAGCGCACCTTGCTGCACACCGTGCGCGGCATGGGCTACGTGCTGGAGTCGCGCGACGAATGAGCCGCAGCCGCATCGGGTCGCTCGGCCGCCGGCTGTCGTACTGGCTGGCTCTGCAGAGCCTGGCCGGCCTTGTCGTGGTGTGTGCGGCGGTCTACGGCGCCACGCATCTGGGCTTCCAGGCCCGCCAGTCGGAGGAACTGGTGCAGAAGCAGGTGCAGCTTCGCCACCTGCTCGCGGAGTCGTCGCACGACGGTGACGTGGCGACGCTGAAGCACAAGCTCGACGACTTCTTCATCGGCCATCCCGACATGGCTTTGGCGCTGACGCGCGCCGCCGACGGATCGGAGTTCTATCGGCGCTCCTCGCCAACACCGACGGGCGACGTGCGCGTCGCACGGTTCGCACTGCCTGCGCCGGCGCCCGAGCAAGGCTCGCTCGATGCCGTCCTGGCACTGGACATCCGGGAAGATGCCGCGCTGCTGCGCCGCATCGGACTCACGCTCGCGGTGGCCGCGCTCGCCGGCGCGCTGCTCGTGTCGGCCGGCGGCTTCGTGCTCGTGCGCCTTGGCCTGCGCCCGCTGCGCGATCTGGTGAACCAGACCCGGCAACTCGCGGCCGATACCCTGCATCGCCGGCTGGACGGCTCCGCGCAGCCGGAGGAACTCGAGCCGCTGATCGCGCAGTTCAACGAGTTGCTCGGCCGGCTGGAGCTGGCCTACGCTCAGCTGGAAGGCTTCAACGCAGACGTGGCCCACGAACTGTGCACGCCGCTGGCGACGCTGATCGGCAGCACCGAGCTCGCATTGCGCAAAGCCCGTGACGCTGACGAACTGCGCGAGGTGCTCGGCTCGAACCTGGAGGAACTGCAGCGCGTCGCCAGCATCGTGCACGACATGCTGTTCCTGTCGCAGGCCGATCGCGGCGCCTCAGCGCGACGCGTCCCGACTCCGAGCCTCGCCGCGTTGGCGCGGCAGGTGTGCAACTACCATGAGGCGGCACTTGTCGATGCCGGCCTGGCGCTGGAGATCGTCGGCGATGCCGAGGGCAGCTTCGACACCCCGCTGCTGCAGCGCGCCCTGTCCAATCTGATCGGCAATGCCACGCGATATGCGCAGCGCGGGTCGACCGTGCGCGTGGAGATCACTGCTGAAGCGGCCGGCGAGGTGCGGTTGAAGGTGGTGAATCGCGGCGTCACCATCGGGCCCGACGATCTTCCGCGCCTGTTCGACCGCTTCTACCGCGGCGATGCCTCGCGCAGCGACGCCGATCGCAACCACGGGCTCGGACTGTCCATCGTTGCGGCCATCGCGCGCATGCACGGAGGGCGGCCCTTGGCAAAGTCGTCGGGCGGGATTTCGGCGATCGGCATGAGCTTGCGGGGCGCGGCGACCGACGAGACCGGCTTGTCGGCGCCGGCCACCTCCTCCACAGCAAGAACCGTCTTTCCGGGGCATTGAACGCTGCGGCCCGATCCGGCATCCAAGTGCCGATGCGCGGCCGCCAAATCGGACGGGCCGGAGTTGAGGAGTCTGCAATGCCGTGCTCAGCGCGCCTGCTCTCCGTCGCCATTCTTGCGTGCATGGCGGAGGCCAGTCCGGCGCAGCGCCAGCTCGTGGAAGTGACACTGCCGAACGACCGCCCTCTGGTCCGCCAGTTGACGGCGCCACCGGGCGAGTTCGTCGAACTGTGCACCAGGCTGCAGCCCGGACGAGCGCTCGACTGGGCCTTCGAATCCGAAGCACCCGTCGCATTCAACACCCACTTCCACGAGGGCGGCGCGGTGAAGTACCCGGAAAGCCTCTCGGCGATCATGGCGGCAAGGGGCCGCCTCGCGCCGAGCGCAAGCCATGACTACTGCTGGTTGTGGTCCAACCCCGGTGGCGAGCCCGTGAACATCCGGGTGCGGCTCACCCCTTGAACCGCCGGTTGTTCAGGGCGTACCAGCCTTCTTGAGCTCCTGCTCGACGAGCGCCTTCAACTGCGCCTCGCCGAACTCACGCAGCGGTGTGCCGTTGACGAAGAAGCCTGGCGTCCGGTCGACCTTCAGGGCCTGCATGTCGGCAATGTCCTGCCGCAGCACCTGGGCGACGGCCGGGCCGTCGGCATCCGCCCTCGCCTTCACGATGTCGAGCCCGATGTCACCGATGAGGTTCCAGATCATCTGCGGCTGCGGGCGATCGTGCGCAGCCCACTGCGGCTGTGCAGCCAGGGCGCGCTCGAGCGCCTCCCAGTACTTGCCCTGCTGCCGCGCCGCTTCGAGGATCTTGACTGCCGTGTCCGACCCGTGGTGCAGCGGCGCATAGCGCACCACCAGCCTGACCTGGCCGAAGCTCGCGTTGACCATCTGCTTGACGATCGGATAGAGGGCCCGGCAGGTCTCGCAGGACGGATCGAAGAACTCGACGATCGTCACCTTCGCCGCCGGATTGCCGAAGATCGGCGAGTGCGGCCTGACCAGCGCATCGCTGTTCGCCTGCGCCGCCTGCTTCACTTCTTGGTTCGAGCGGTTCGTGAAGACCACGACGCCGGCCACGAAAGCCAGAACCACCGCCGCGACGGTGCCCAGCACGATCCACTTCCTGCTCATGTTCTTGCCCTTCTTCTTGCCACCCACAACGCAACCCCGATTCCCGTGAACGCCGCGAGCGAAAGCAAAGGAATCGGGACCACGCCGGCCACCTGGACGTCGGCGTCGGCGCAGGACGATCCCTTGCCGCACGGCACCAGCCCCTCGGACACCACGCCCCAGAAGACCAGCAGGTGGTAGGCGGCGATCCCCCATCCCACGCCGGCCAGCGGCAGCGCGTAGCGAACGCTGCGCGCATCCGACGCGAACAGGCCCATGCCGAGCACCAGCACCAGCGGGAACATCGCGATGCGCTGGTACCAGCACAGCACGCACGGCGTCTTGCCCATCACCTCGCCCAGGAACAACGCGCCGGCCGTGGCCAGAAGCGCCAGCAGCCAGGCCAGGAACAGCGGCGTCCAGAACGTGGCGTTTCGGCTGTTGCCATGCCGGGCAACCGGCTGTTCTTCGCTCATCGTGCCGGTGGCGCGAAGCCAGCCGTCGCGTTCACCTCGACCTTCGACACGCTGCCGTCGGCCGCGGTGAACGAGAGCGTCAGGGGCACGCGCTCGCCCGCCTTGAGCTGCTTCTTCAGGTCCATCATCATGACGTGCAGGCCACCCGACTTCAGCTCGATGGTCTGGCCGGCCTTCAAAGGCACGCGGTCGGCGGGCCGCATCCGCATGATGTCCTTGTCCAGCCACATCTCGTGCACTTCGACGATGTCGGCGGCCGGCGAACTGGCGCCCGTCAGCACGACGTCCTTCTGGGCGGTCAACCGCATGAAGGCGCCGGTGGCCGACTGGTTCGGCACGGTGGCGCGCGCCCAGGCGCCATCGACGGTCACCTGCGCATGCACCACCGACGCCGCGCCCACGGCCAGCAGCGCGGCGAGACAGCGGGACAACACACGCTTTGGAAGAAGAAGGCTCATCTCGACATTCTCGCCCCGGGATCGGTTGCTGGCGCTTGCGGACTCACGTCGCACCTCCTCGGCCGGCTTCGCGCGAATCGGCCCTTGGCCGGAACGAGGCCAGCACGAGCAGCACCGCGCTGCCGACGATGAAGATGTCCGCCAGATTGAAGGCGGGCCAGTGCATGCCGCGCCAATGCAGGTCGAGGTAGTCGACCACGGCGCCGATGCGCAGCCGGTCGACGACATTGCCGAGCGCGCCACCGATCAAACCAACATAGGCAGCCGTTTCGAGTCGGCTGCCAACGCCGCGCCACAGCAGCACGGCGAGCGCAACACTGACGGCCAGGCCGACCGCGGTGAGCGCGTGGCGCTGCCAGCCGCCCGCGTCGGCGAGGAACGAGAACGACGCGCCGGGGTTGAGGACATGGACAAGATTGAACCAGGCGGTGACGGTGATGCCTTCGCCCAGAGGCAGATTCGCGGCGACCACCCACTTGATGCCCTGATCCAGCACGAGGAGCAAGGCGGCGACGCCCATCAGCAGCCACCAGCGGCCCCGCGACGCCGCGGCCGCCGCGCGTGGTTCGACAAGGCCGACGGATGCGGGCGTCATCGGTCGCGGTCCGCGATCAGCCGCTCGAGATCGGGCGGGATTGCCATCGGCTTGAACGCACTGACGTTCGAACCGCCGGTGTTGCCGACCGGCAGGCGGCCGACCAGATGGCCCACCGGCACCAACGCGATGCGCATCAACTGGCCCGTCACTTCGCGCCGGTCGCCCGCCGCCCAGCCGGCCCGAAGCATCTGCCAGTGCACCCGCACATGCGGCACGAAGTCGATTTGCCCAAGCACATGCGCGCGCTCGAGGGCCGCGAACGCGCTCCTGGGGTCGCCGACGGACCGGTGCCGGGCAGCCTCGGTCATTGCGGCCTCGAAGGCCTCGATGCGCCGTGATCCTGTCGCTGTCGTCACTTGCCCTCCCCTTTTCTCAACAGCCGCAGGCCGTTCACCACGACCAGCAGGCTCGCCCCCATGTCGGCGAATACCGCCATCCACATCGAGGCGTTGCCGAACACCGCCATGACCAGGAACACCGCCTTGATGCCCAGCGCCAGCGTGATGTTCTGCCACAGCACCGCATGCGTGGACCGCGACAGCCGCACGGTTTCGGCGATGCGGCGCAGATCGTCGTTCATCACCACCACGTCCGCCGCTTCCATCGCGGTGTCGGTGCCGGCCGCGCCCATCGCCACGCCGATGTCGGCCTGAGCCAGCGCCGGCGCGTCATTGATCCCATCGCCGGTCATCGCGGTCAGACCATGTTTTGCCTGCAGCGCCTTGATCGCTTCGAGCTTGTCCTCGGGCAGCAGGTTCCCCTGCGCCTCATCGATGCCAGCCTCGTGCGCGATGGCTGTGGCCGTGGCCTGGTTGTCTCCGGTCAGCATCACCGGCGTGATGCCGAGTGCCTTGAGCGATACCACCGCTTCGCGCGACGACGACTTGATCGTATCGGCGACGGCGAACAAGGCGACTGGGCCCGCCTCGGAGGCAAGCAGGCTGACCGTACGGCCCGCTTCCTCGTGCGTGCGCAAGGTGGCCTCGAGCGCCGGGGAGCATTGGCCACGCTCCTCGATCAGCCGATGGTTGCCCAGCACATAGACGGCGCCGCCGATGTCGGCTTGGACACCGCGACCGGCGATGGCCTTGAAGTCCTTCGCTTCGACGCTGTTGGGCCGCAGGCCCGCAGCGATGGCACGCGAGACCGGATGGTCGGAGTGGCCTGCCAGCGCCGCGGCGATGTGCTCGGCGGCGGCAGCATCGGTCCCCGGACCGAGCACCTCCCAGGCCACCAGCTTGGGTTTGCCCTCGGTGATCGTGCCGGTTTTGTCCAGCGCGATGGCCTTGAGCTTGCGTGCTTCCTCCAGGTAGATCCCGCCCTTGATCAGAATGCCGCGCCGCGCCGCGGCCGCCAGACCGCTGACGATCGTCACCGGGGTCGAGATCACCAGCGCGCAGGGGCAGGCGATGACCAGCAGCACCAGCGCCTTGTAGACCGCCTGCATCCAGGTCCAGCCGAGCAGCCAGGGGCCGAGCAGCGCCACGGCCAGCGCGATCACGAAGACCGCTGGCGTGTACACGGCAGCGAAGCGGTCGACGAAGCCCTGCGTGGGCGCGCGCGTGCCCTGCGCTTCCTCCACGGCGTGGATGATGCGCGCGAGTGTCGAGTTCGACGCCAGCGCGTTGACCTCGAACTCGAAGGTGCCGGTTTCGTTGATCGTGCCAGCGAACACCGGATCGCCGACCGCCTTGTCCACCGGGATGCTCTCACCGGTGACTGGCGCCTGGTTGATGCTGGAACTTCCCGCGGATACCACGCCGTCCATCGGCACGCGCTCGCCGGGCCGCACCCGCGCGACGGCGCCAAGCGCCACGGATGCAACCGGCACGGTCGCCCAGCTGCCGTCGGCCTGCCGCACCGAGGCTTCCTCGGGCGCCATGGCCAGCAAGCCCTTGATCGCGTTGCGGGCGCGATCGACAGCACGCGCCTCGATCGCCTCCGCAATGGCGTAGAGCGCCATCACCATGGCGGCCTCTGGCCACTGCCCAATGGCGAACGCGCCCGTGACAGCCACGGTCATCAGGGCGTTGATGTTCAACCGCCCATGGCGCAGCGCGGTCAGGCCCTTCTTGTAGACGTCGAATCCGGCCAGCCAGATGGCCGCGGCCGCCACGGCGAGACCCGCGGCTTTCCAGACCTGCGTGTCCGGGGCGAAGAAGCCGAGCACCTCCGCACCCAGGGCCAGCAGCAGGGCACCACCGAGCCGCCACGCCCCTCCCGATCCGGCGCCGTGGTCATGGTCCTCCGATTCGGTTCCCGCTTCGCTGGTCGAGCCAGCGCCCTTCTCCGACACCGGCTGCGGATCGAAGCCGGCCTTGCGGATCGCAGCCACGGCCTGTTCAACGGACGCAAGCGGCGCGTCGATGGCCAGCGTGCGCTGCCCGAGCTGAAAAGTCATCGCGCGAATGCCGGCGATGTGCTCGACCGCGCGCCGGATCTCCGACTCCTCGCTGGCGCAGTCCATCGTCGGCACGCGGAACCGGGCCCAGCCGGCAGGTGCGGCGGCGCCCAGCGGTATCGGCGCGGCGCAGGAGGACCCGTGACAGGCGCCGCAGGCGTCGGCGGGCTCGCTGGCCGCAGCGGAATTTGCGTGGGTATGGGTGGTGCTCACGGGTGCGTTCCTTGACTCATGGCTTCCATTGAAAACCCTGAAGTCGGTGTAGAGTCAAGACCCTCGATCCACCACGGAAAAAGACGATGCGCATCGGCGACCTGGCCGAATCGACCGGCACGGCGGTCGAGACCATCCGCTTCTACGAGCGCGAGGGCCTGATCCCCGCGGCGCAGCGCGCCGACAACAACTACCGCGTGTACACGGCCGCCCACGCCGAGCGGCTGGCGTTCATCCGCCATTGCCGCAACCTGGACATGACGCTGGACGAGATCCGGACGCTGTTGCGGCTGCGCGATGCGCCCTCGCAGGACTGCGGCGAGGTCAACGCACTGCTCGACGAGCACATCGGGCACGTCACCCACCGCATCCGCGAACTTCGGACGCTGCAGAAGGATCTGAAGGCGCTGCGCGCGAGGTGCGGCTCGCCGCATGCGATCGAGCAGTGCGGCATCCTGAACGAGCTCGACACCGCCGCCGCTCAGTCGACTTCCGCGTCGCCGCATCGCCACATCCGCGGTACGCACTGAGCCCCTGCCGCGTCGAACATGACGAAGCTGTCATGTTCCCGTTCAGCGGCTGTTGGAAAGCGGTTTCTACAGTCCCTTTCGATGCCAGCCCAGCGCGTGATCGCGCGCCGCCGGCACCCCTCCCACATCGAAAGGACTGAACATGCAATCGACCCATCGACTCCGCTCCGCCGCTCTTGCCGCCTTGAGCGTGCTTCCCCTCGCGGGCTTCGCCGCCAGCGGCAACACGTTCATGAACGGCCAGTCGATCTATGGGCAGCCGGCGGCGCAGGGTGCGCCGGTCCGCGTTGTCGACCTGGCGTCCACCGACCGGCTCAACGTCGCCTATGGCGAGAGCGTGACCTTCCGCAGCGGCACCAAGCAGTTCTCGTGGACCTTCGACGGGCTCGACCGCAGGTCCGTCGATGTGAACCAGATCGCGCCGGCAGGCTTTGCCGGGAAGCCCGTGGTCGTGTACGTCGGCCGCAACCCGTCGAATCGCCGATAAGCAGCGCTACGCAACGCTCAGACCAGTTCCTGCACCAGGCTTGCCATGGTGGGTCGGGCACGCGGAAACTGCTCGCGCACCGCGCTGCGTTCGCTGATGCCCAGCACCAGGCCGACCTGCTCCTCGTCGGCGCCGCGGTCGTACAGGCGCGCCACCACCGTGCGGCGTATCGACAGCGGTGTCGCCCACTCCAGTTCCGCGTAGCGGAACAGCTTGCGGTACGTCTCGAGGATGGGGCGGCACAGGCAGCGCCGCCGACCCTCGGCGCCGTACTGCGTGATGCGAAAGCCCTCGCCCGTCGCACTCAGGAACAAGGGGCTGTCCGGATCAAGACTGCGGTAGGCGTTGCCGTCCGCGATGCCATGACCCCGAGCCACTCGTTCCGCGAGGTAGGCGTCCAGCGCGTCGTCCAACTTCCGGCTGGCGAAGTAGAGCGGTCTTGACTTCCCGGAAATGCTGGCGCTCGCCGGCAGTTCCGACTCTCGGCGTACCTCACCACCGGCCTGCAGGTAGTCACGCACGCGCAGCCGCACGATCTCCAGCGGGCGCGCGCCGGTGACGAACAGCGTGTAGAACAAGGCCACGTCGCGCGCGGGCTGGGCGCTGCGGCCGCGGATGCGCAACACCGCCCGGGCGATCTCGTCCGCGCTCACGACCCGGTCCCCTTTCGGAGCGTGGCCCGCGGCAGGCTCGAACCGCTCCAGGGCATGCAGGATGGCGTCGCGCCGCTCGCGCAGGCGCCGCACGAAAGCGGTGGCACCGTCGTTCATGCCCTCGATGCCCACCTCCCTGCACAGGCGGATCGCCACCGCCTTGACGCGCCGCTCCACGGCGGTGCGCGTGATACCGAAATCCGCGGCCACTGATTCGTAGGTGCGGCCGTCGATCACCGCACGCAGCATGGCCACCGCCTGTATCGCGGCGGCCCCCGTGGAACCTGGTTCATCGTCTTCCATGGCATGCCCTCCGACTGCTGTCGAACATGTCCATCGTTCCCAAGAGATCCCTCCGCGGACAGCCAAAACCACGCGGCCCGGCCAGAGGTATCGGCACTGGCTCATTCAACGGCGACCGCTGTCCATCAATCTCCAATGGCAAGCAATTAGCGGTTTAGTTACCGGGTGCAACCCGAGCGCGCACATCGCGCCGTTTCCTGCGCCAATATCAACGAGCCACTCCATGGGAACGTCGGTATCGAAATGCTAGGTTGAACGCGTCGCGGCCGATCGGCGTTTAGGGAGTTTCGTCGGCACGCAGAAACGCTGAACAGGGGGCAAGAAGAATGCTCGATCGCGATCAGCTGGAAACCTTCGCGACGGTGGCCGAGGCACACAGCTTCGAACGCGCCGCGGCATTGCTGAACATCACGCGCGGCGCGGTGTCACAGCGCATCAAGGCCCTCGAGGAGTCGTTGACGACGGTGCTGCTGGTTCGCGAGAAGCCCGTCGTGCCGACCGCTGCGGGCGAGGTCCTGCTGCGCCACGTCAAGGCACTGCGCCTGCTCGAGGGCGCGACGTTGAACGAACTCAAGCCCCAGGCCGGCCCGCATCTGCCCGTGCCGCTAGCCATCGCGGTCAATGCCGACTCGCTCGCGACCTGGTTTCCGCGCGCCTTGTGGGAGTTGCTGCTGCGAAGGCAGGTGGCGCTGGAGATCGTCACCGACGACCAGGACCACACGTCGGGGCGCCTTGCACGTGGCGAGGTCATCGGCTGCGTCTCGACCGACGACAAACCCGCGGGCGGCTTTCTGGCCGAATGCCTCGGCGCGATGGAGTACCGCTGTTACGCCACGCCGGCCTTTGCAGCGGAGTACTTTCCGAATGGCCTGAACGTGCAGGCGGTGCTCGTCGCGCCGGCGATCCTGTTCAACCGGAAGGATTCACTGCACGACGACTTCCTGAAGCGGCGCTTCGGCTTCGCCGTGGAGCGTTACCCGCGCCACTACCTGCCCTCGCCGATGATCCTGATGGAGGGTGTTGCCGCCGGGATCGGCTATGGGTTGGTGCCGAGCCTGCAGGCCGCCGCGGCAGCCGGGCGCGGCGAACTCGTCGACCTCGCACCCGATGAACCGGTGCTCGTCAACCTTCACTGGCATCACTGGGAACTGGAGCCGCCTCTGTCGCGCGAGATCACGAACCTCGTCGTCGGCCATGCGCACGCCCAACTGCTGCCGCGCGCGGCGCAGGGGCCGACTGAGGCGGCAGCGTCAGCGCCGAAGGCCACCGACGCCGATTGACCTGGGCCCACCCATCACGCAGATCAGGCCCACGACGGCTGACACACCGAGTCCTCCGATCAGCGACACGGTGTCGGCGTCGCCCTTGATCCAGCCCGTCCATCCTGCCAGGTAGACAGCCCCCGACGCGGCCAATCCAGATCCCATCACGAGGCCTGCATGGCCCGCTGGAAGGGTCGCTCCGCGCAACAGCAGCACGAAGAGCCAACCGACGCTGGCGAGGTAGACCACGTTCACCGACACCATGGTCTCGACAATGCCCTGCCCGCGCGCGGCCAGCAGGCCGCCCGCGGCGAGCGCGGCCATTGACCAGCCCACGTGGTTCGTATCGCGCGCGCCGGGCACCGCAGCCGCCATCGCGCTGGCCATGGCACGCACGATCGCCGCGCCCGAACCCAGCGCCGCCGTCGACAGCGCGGCAAGCAGCAATGCTTGCGATCCCGGCCACAGCCCATCCGCCGCGCGTCCCAGCGCAAACGGGATCACCTGTTTCGCGTCCGTCAGCCCGTCCAGTTCGCCCGAGCCCCGCAGCGCCAGCACCAGGGCCGGCGGCAGGAAGGCGACGGCGATCAGGATGACGCCGGCGAGCGTGCAGCCTGCGGCAGCGACCAGCGGACGGCGCGCGGCCAGCACGAACTGGTGGTAGTCCGCGCCCAGGCACACGAGCAGCCCGACCGCCATCACGATGGACACCAGCCGCGACGTGCCGAACCCGCCGAGGTCGCTCACGAACCGTGGTGCCGCCTGCGCGTACAGCGTCAGGCCGCCCGCGTCAGCCAGCGCGTACAGCAGCACCAGCGCGCTCGCCAGCAGGCAGGCGACGAAGAGGCGCGATGCGACACGCAGGTCGAGCCTGGATGCGCCGAGGATCAGCGCCAGCACCAGCGCCTGGGACAAGTACCCCGGCAGGCCGATCACTCGCGCAATGGCGACGCCACCCGCGATCTGGGCCGCCAGGACACCGCTCATCCAGACCAGGGACAGTAACGCGACGGCGCGCTGGATCGGCTGGCCGAAGGCCTGCCCGAACAGTTCCCAGACCGGTACGCCGAGCTTCCACAACCTGCCCGCGAAAGTCGCAAGCGCAAGCATGCCCAGCGCGGTCGCCACACCGTACAGACCGCCCGCCATGCCGTGTGACAGCGCCATCTCGCCCGACCCGAACAAGAAGCCGATGCCGTAGCTGGCCGAGACCAGAAGGGCCGCCAGTTGCAGCACGCCAAGCACCCGCGTCGTCATGATCTGGCCTCCCGCTCCCAGGCCCGCACGACCGCGGCGGAACCAGCGAAGTACGCGTCGCAGACCGTTCCATGCTTCCGGTACGCAGGCAGGCGCCGGAAGAGTGCATGCGCTTGTGGCAGACGGTAGTAGGGGACCGCCGGCAGCAGGTGATGGGTCAGGTGGTAGCCGTTGTTGCGCGGGTGGATCAGCCAGCGAGCCGGGCCGCGCACGGCCATGTCGCGTGTGAAGCTGAGGATGCCGCCCGGCCGCAGCCCGAAGTGGTCGCACATCTCGCGCAGTGTCGTGATCAGATGAAAGACTGTCGCCCGCGCCAGCAGCCACAGCCCGATGAACGTCAGCGTGAAATCCGCGCTGGTGAACTCGAGCAGCAGTACCAGCGCCCCGAGCCACCAGGCCACGATGCCGCATCGACCCGTCCACGACACGCCCGCGGCCCCAAGGTGCCCGAGGAAGTTCCCCCACCAAGCACGCAGCGAGAAGACCTGCCGCAGGTAGCTCGCCAGCCAATAGCGCGGCGGTGTCCCCGGCGGATCGATCAGGTCGGGATCGCCGCCTGTCGAACCAAGTTGCATGTGGTGCTTGAAGTGGTCCGCTCGATAGCTTTCCAGCGATGCGAACACAAGCGGCGCGACGAGCAGACCCGCGACGGCATCGTTCACGCGCAGCGTTCGGCAGAGATTGCGATGCCCCGCGTCATGCAGGATGTTTCCCAAGGCGCGCTGCCGATTGGCGACGACGATCAGCGCCAACGGCAGTGTCTCCAACCCGATCCAGGCCACCGCCGCCGTCGCGGCCAGGATGGCGACCCAATCGAAGGCAATGTCGCCGAGCGGCCGCGCCCAGTTCAGCCGCAGCAGCTCGCGGTGCGCGTCGCCGTCGCCATGCAGCTGCGCGCGCAACGCCGACTGGTCCCCGAGGACTTCCGAATGCGTCAACATGTCCGGAAACTCCTTCCCCGAGCGGCATCGCATCGATGCGTCTCACCAGCTTCGCGCCAGCCAAAACGCTTCTGCAACGGCCCGGGTATCGACGCTAGCAGCGCACCGCGCCACGCGGAGGGCGTTTAGCAACTTTGGCGCTCGGTGAGCTTCGCTAAACCGCAACGTCGAGCCGCGAGATACCTCGCCGAGTCCTCATAATCAGTTACAGAAACCAGCCTTCCCACACACGCAAGGAGAGCCTCGGATGAGTGGCGAACGCGACCTCGATACCCTGCGGCGCGAGATGGCCCCGCAGTTGCACCCCGAGACCTTCGTCTACTGCAGTTTTCCGGACTTCTGCATTCCACCCGGCCTGGAGCCGATATGCACTTTTCGTGAAGCCGAGGGGGTGACCGCGATCGTCGAGAAAGCCCAGGCGGACGACTCGGCCGTGCCCTATGTCTTCGAGTCGCACCTGATCACCCTCACGGTGCACTCGGCACTCGACGCCGTGGGTTTCATCGCGACGCTGGCCGGCCGGCTGGCCGACGCCGACATCCCCTGCAACGTCGTCGCGGGCTACCACCACGATCACCTGTTCGTGCCGACGCGTCACTCGCAGCAGGCACTGAAGGTGCTGGCGTCGATTTCGGCGCCGCCGCGGTCCCCTGCGGGGCCCGCCGCCTAGTTGCCGCCCTGCTCGGTGATCCAGCGCCGCACATCCTCGGCACGCCAGGCAGTGACCCCTGCCGACAGCTTCACCGGGCTCGGAAACGAGCGCGCACGGACCTGACGCCACAGCGTGGACTTCGAGATCGGCACGAACGCGAGCACCTGACGTTGGCGCAGGAAACCCGTGTCGGGCAAGCAGGGTGAGGGGTTGCTGGCCGCGCCGGACTCGGTCGCGCGCAAGGGCGTGGCAGCGGCGGCGCTGCCGGGCAAGGTTGTTCGCATGGGCAAGTTCGGTCTCCGCGGCGGACGGCTCCGCCGGAAGGCATGACCAGCTCGTTGCGGCAGCGAAGGGTCACGGTCGGATCGCTGCGGAAAGGAACGCGAAGACTCCAGGTCAACCGCCGGTGCGTTCCCAACTGGCGGTTCGTGCGGACCGGCGCTGATACCCGGCCCTGAAAGGGGTGGTTGCTGATGGCGGGATGCCAGCGTTGCCGCTGGTCGCCTCAAGCGGAATCAAGGCAGGTGTCGACTGCGACGCCATCGACCTTCGATGGGAGAAGCGCTGCGACCCGTGGAGCCGCCATACGCCTGTGTGAGACCGTAGCGCCGGCGATCAGTGAACGCACGTCGAGCGAAGCACGCACCTGCGAAACGGCGGCCTTGCGCGGGCGCTACGCGGTGGCGACTCGCGGCGCCGGGGTTTCATCGTTCTCGCCGTCGCCAGATGCGCCAGCCTCGGCCACCGGCTCGGCGGGCGGCAAGGCGGAGATCGTCGCGTCCTCGCCGGTCAAGACACTCGCGCCATCGGGTGTCGTCTCTTCGACCGAATCACCCTGCCCCTCGATCTCGACCTCCGGTGCGTTCATGCGCCGCCGCAGGCCCGACGCGAAGTTGCGCGCCGCGGTGGCGACGCCGCGCACCTGGCGCTTCACCAGCGCGCGCTGCTTGTCGACCTCGCGCGTCGTGATGACCTCGTGGATCTCCAGCGTCTGCAGCAAGGGCATCAGCTGGTCGAGTTTGCCGAGCAGTTCCAGGTAGCGCCGGCCGCTCGACGACAGCACGCCCACCTCGATCTCCAGCGCTCGGGTGTCGTAGGTTGCCACCCGCGTGATCCCGTGCGCCTTGAAGAGCGCTTCGGCGCCGTCGATGGCGCGGTCGAGCGCTGCGGAAACGGCATCCAGGCGCTCGCGCAGCGCGGTCTCGACGCGCGCAACGTCCTCGGGGTCCAGGCGCGTGCGTGCGATCACCGAGATGAAGTGCGCGTTGAGCTGCAGCGTCGCGAACATGCGCACGAACAGGCGCTTGCCCTCGGCGCTGGTGAAGCAGGCCGGCATCTTCACGCTCGCCGCCTCGACACGCCGGTAGTCGACCTTGGCCTCGCGCGCGAGGATGCGCTCGTTCACGCCACCCTGGTCCACCCGCACGATCTGCAGGCTGGTGGTCGTCGGCAGGACATCGTTGTGCATGGGCCTCTCCCGCAAAGGACGCGCTGGCAACAGTGTTCGCCGCGGTCGGCGCCCACCGCCACGCGAAACGGCCGCGCGGCGGCGGTGGTTTCGCCATCAGCCCGCGCCACACGGCCACAACCCCGTTGACCACCGAGGCTCGCGTCGCTACCTTTCGCACACGCAGCAGCTGGCCCTGCGTCCACCTTGGCAAGCCCTGTTGATCCTCGTGCGCATGCGGGCGTCTCGACCGCTTCGCACCCTGAGCGCGCTTTCGAGCCGTTGATTGCACGGGCCTCGTGTGGCCAACGGCTGCAACGCGCGCTTCGATCGGTCGCTGGCATCCCGATCACGCGGCATGCGTCGCGTCCAGCCAGCCCTTGAAGTCAGCCGCCGGCTCTCAGCCGGCATTCGTCACCCCGTGGGGCCATCGCCCCACGCGCGGTCATGGCCTCCGCGTTCTCCATGGAGGCCAACATGCCACACCCCCGAGCATCGCTCGAACGTTCCCGCGCACCCCTCTTCACGGCGGGCACCTACCGTGATTCGTTTGACGACGTCCCGACCGAGGACGACGACACCGCCCAAGGTGGCGCAGAGGCCATCGACTGGACCGAGCAGGACGTGGTGTTCCTGCACTGGCGCCTGCTGCAGGAAGTCGAGGCGCTGTCGGACCCCGAGACACCGCTCGAAGCCAAGCTCGACACGCTGCGCTGGGTGTTCACCGAGCGCGAGAAGGACTCGCGGCCGTTCTCGTTCGTGAACTGCCTGCGCGTCGTCGGCTGCAGCCCGCTGTCGCCGATTGCCTACTGCGGCCTCGTCGACGCCGAAGAGATTCGCAGCCGCATCCGGCATGGCGTGAAGCAGTGGCTGGAAGCCACGCTGACGCGCTACCCCGAGTGGGTGCGCGAGGCCGTTGCGCGCAACCCGGAGTGGGTCGAGCTGCAACTCGCCCGCAATCCGCAGTGGATCAACCAGCAGGTCCGCGCGGTCGCCCTGCAAGGCGACCTGTTCGCCTGAGCCATCAACGGCCGCCGCCACACCGCGGCGACCACCACCTCAAGGAACACACCATGTCCCGCTTCTATCGCGCGGCCGGCGTGCTGGCCGTTCTCGCATTGCACGTACTCGGCGCCCACCTGGACGCCACCGATTCGCCTTCGCCGCCCTCGCGCGCCGAAGGCCATCGCCTGCCCGGCGCCACGCCGGTCCGCTGAGGAGCCGCCATGCACATCGTTTCCCAGACCGGGCGTGTCGCGGCGCTGCTGCTGCCCGTGCGCGCGCCGGAGGATCTCGAGTACCTCGTCAAGGAGAGCGAGATCGTCACCGGCCGGCCCGGCCGCACCTTCGTGATCGCCGGCGCCGACCGCCTTGCCTACCGGCTGCAGTGGCATGCGCTCGGCTTCCAGGTCGAGCGGCTCGACAGCCGCGGCCGCGCGCTGCACGTGCAGCAACTGCTGCTGTTCGAGTTCCTCGACCACCCGCTGCTGGAGGCCTTGCATGCCGGCCAGCTCTTCACCGCGCCGATCGAGTTCGACTCGCCGCGCGGTTGACTCATCTACCCCAAAGGCGGGCGTCCCTTCGGGGGCACCCGCCGTACCGGAGAACCACCATGCAGATTCAAGTCCGCATCAACGAGGAAGGCGCGCTGCGTAACCAGCGCTTCGCCTTCACCGACCGATTCGCCCTCGTGTCGGAACTGCTCCAGAACGCCCGGCGCGCTGGCGCCACATCCATCGCGATCGACCACGACGCCGAGGCCGGGACGCTGACCATCCGCGACAACGGCCGCGGCATCGACGACTTCCAGAAGCTGCTGACCTTCAACGAGTCCGGCTGGGATGAAACCACCTGCGACGCCGAGAACCCGTTCGGCATCGGATTCTCGAAGTGCCTCTACGCCGCGTCGCGCTGCATCGTGCGCTCACGCGGTCAGTGCGCTGACTTCGACACCGAAGTGGCGCTCGCCCGAACGCCGATCGACGTCATCGAACTGGTCGAGGCGCCTTCCGAAGGCACGCAGATCGAGCTGCACGGCGTTGACCTGCCCGACCTGGCGTCGCGCATCGCCACCCTGTGCGCGGGCTTACCCGTGCCGGTGTGCTTCAACGGCAAGGCGCTCGAACGCCCGCACGCGCCCGAGCACCTGGCGCTCACCGCGACACCCGTCGGCGGCCTGCACCTGTGCGGCACGCGCGATGGCGAGCACAGCCACGACACCCTGGTCTACCTGCAGGGCTTCTGCGTGCTGCGCCCGATCTACCACCGGCCGGAGCGCGCGAACGTGCTGCACCTCGATGCGCGCCAGTTCATGGCACGGCTGCCCGATCGCGATAAGCTGATCGACGAAGACCGGCAGCGCAAGCGCATCGACACCGCGCTGCGCGCCGAATGGCGCCGCGTGCTCGAGGACGCCAAGCGCACCCTGCCCGCCGATGTGTTCGTCGCCCGGTTCTATCCGGCCCTGCGCGGCTGGGGCCACCTGGACCTGCTCAACGACATCGACGCCCTGCCCGCCGCAGTTTTCGACGAGATCTGCGGCTACCCCTACCAGGAGGGCTCGGGTGACCGGGACTACCTGCGGACGGTGGCCGTCGCACCGGCACGGGTGGCCATCGAGGCCGGCTCGGTCAAGTTGTGTTCGATCGACTCGCTTGACGAGGGCAACGCAGGCCGCTGGATGTTCGCCCGTGCCACGGGGTGCCTGCTCTTCAACCTGGGCGGCCTGCATCACGAGCATTGGGTGCAAGCCCATGTTCGCTGGCTGGACGACGAGCCGGTCACCGTCGAACCGCTCGGCGAGCGTGTTCGCGGCACGCTGGAAGGCCGCTGGATCTGGCCGGACGTCGTGCTGTGTACCGCCGTGCGCGTCGGCGTGGGCAGCGACAGCGTGGACATCACCGATGCCGGCGTTCACCACGACGGGGTGCTCTACGTCCCGGACGGCGAATCGTCGGGCGAGCCGGTGCGCCAGGTCTCGAATTTCACCGACGAGAACGAGCAGTTCCTGGAGTCCGATCTGGACGCGGACCGCGAAGCACTTGCCGACCTCATCCGTCGGCTTCGCTCCGTCGATCCGAAGGACACGCTCGACTCGCTGCTGCGCGAGCTGAAGCTCGAGCGCTACCCGGTGCTGCACGGCAGGCAATTCCGCCTGAGCGTCGGCACCGGATCGAACGGCCATGCCGTCGAACTGGCTGATTGAGTACTTGGGTGGGAGGCCTTCGGGCCTCCTCTCCCCAGCGCAGCACCTCGCGTGCGCGCTGCGGAGAGGTTTTCCCGCAGGTCGCAGGCACACCTGGAGCGCATCGCTCCAAAGCCGGCCCCGAAGTCCCTCCGGCGCTCAGCGCCGGCCCGCCCGCCATCGCCGCGGAGCCGTGCCCTCAACCGGGCGCTGGCCCGGCGTGGCGGGTTCACCCGTCAAGGAGCAATCATGAAGCGACAACAAGCCATGCCCGTTTCCGAAGGTCGCCGCGGCGGCCGCGGAGGCTGCCATGAATGACACGGTCTTCGAGCATCGCATCGACGAAGCCAAGCGCCGCGCACACGGCCGCTGGTCCGAGATCCTGCGCAGCCTGGGCGTCGACGAACGCATCCTGGGCAAGCGCAACGGCCCCTGCCCGTCGTGCGGCGGCACCGACCGCTTCCAGTACACCGACAAGTTCGGCGAAGGCAACTACCACTGCCGCCACTGCGGCGCGGGCGGCGGCTTCAAGCTGCTGCAGGCCGCGCTCGGCCTCGACTTCGCGACCGCGCTGCGGCAGGTGGAGTCCTGCGTCGGTGCGCCGTCCCCTGCGCCGAGTGCCCCGCAGGCGGCGGCCGAACCGTCCGCGCAGCGCATGCGCCGCCTCGCGCAACGCCTGTGGGACGAAGCCCTGCCGGTTCAGCCAGGCGACGAGGTCGATTGCTACCTGCGCCGCCGCGGCCTGCACCTGCGCCATCCGCCCGGTGTACTGCGCCATCACCCGGCGCTTGGCTACTACGAGAAGAATGCCGCGGGCCGCTCCTGCAAGGTGGCCGACTACCCGGCCATGCTGGCCTGCATCCAGGGCCCGGACGGCCACGCGGTGACGCTGCACCGGACCTACCTGAAGGACGGCGAGAAGGCCCCTGTGCCTGACGCACGCAAGGTGCTCTCGGCCGGCATCAACGGCGCCGCCGTGCGGCTTTGCGAACCAGCGCATGAGCTCGCCGTGGCCGAAGGCATCGAGACCGCGCTGGCGGTGCACCTCGCGACCGGCAAGCCGGCGTGGGCCGCGATCAGCGCCGGCAACCTCGAGAAGCTATGGCTGCCCGAGGGCGTACGGCAGGTCTGCATCTATGCCGACAACGACGCCGATGGCGGCTTCGAAGGCCAGGCTTGCGCCTTCGCGCTGGCGCGCCGGCTGACCCGCAGCGCACCGGGCAACGAGGCTCGGCAGGTGCGCGTGTTCCTGCCGCGCCAGCCCGGCCACGACTGGGCCGACGTGTGGCGCATGCGCAGTACAGCCGCCGAAGCCCAGGCCGCATAGGACCGACGACATGAACCCCACCGGTCGCTGCCACACCGGGCCCTGCGTCGACGACGCCGGGCGAAGGCAGCCCTTGAACCGCATGCAGTCGGCGCGGATAAACCCGCGCCATCGCGGATCCGGCCCCGTGCCGGATCCATCACCCACCCCGCGGGGCCCAGCCCCGAGGGGGCACGGCGCCCCGCATTCCGATCGGAGCTTGTGATGAAGAACGGACGTACCCTCGTAAGCCTGGCGCAGGAACTCGAACGCCAGCTGAACTCGAAGAAGGACCTAGTGGTCCCGTCGGCGCTGATGCGCCACGACACCGATGACACGGGCCAGACGCGGCTCGTCGTCGAAGAGACCGGCGGCCCGGCGCGCTACGGCGTGACGCCGCTCGCGCGCCGCCAGCTCGCGGACAAGTTGAAGATTCCATATGCGTACTTCGAACGCATGCGCAGCGAGCAGCCCGTGCTGCTGGACCGCAACGTCAACACCTGGCTGCAGAGCGACGACGACCGCCGCATGCTGCGCACGCTGGACGGCAACGTGCGTGCCGTGCTGTCGGATCGCTACCGCCGGCTCGACAACTACGACCTCGCCGAAAGCGTGCTGCCGATCCTGCAGCGCCTGCCCGAGGTGCGCTTCGAGTCGGTCGAACTGACCGAGACGCGCATGTACCTCAAGGTGGTCACGCCGCAGTTGAAGCACGAGATGTCGCCCGGCGATGTCGTGCAAGCCGGCGTGGTGGTGAGCAACTCCGAGGTCGGCCACGGCACGCTCTCGGTGCAACCGCTGATCTACCGGCTGAGGTGCCTCAACGGCCTGATCGTGCCCGACTTCTCGCTGCACAAGACCCACGTCGGCCGCAGCATCGGCAACGTCGCTGACACCATCACGGTGTTCAAGGACGACACGCTGCAGGCGGACGACAAGGCCTTCTTCCTGAAGGTCCGCGACGTGGTCGAGGCGGCGGTGTCCGAGGCGACCTTCCTGCAGGCCGCGCAGAAGCTGCAAAAGACGCTGCGCATCCCGCTGACCGGCGACCCGGTGAAGACCGTCGAGGTGCTGGCCAACCGCTATGCCCTCAACGAGCAGGAGCGTGCCGGCGTGCTGCGGCACCTGATCACCGACGCCGACCTGACCGGCTACGGCTTGGTCAACGCGGTGACGCACTACTCGCAGGACGTCGATGACTACGACCGTGCGACCGAGTTCGAGGCCCTCGGCGGCCGGCTCATCGAGCTGCCGCAGAGCGAGTGGAAGAGCCTCGCCGAAGCCGCCTGAGCGCGGCACTTGCCGCTGCGGCCCGGACCCATCGCGGGTCCGGGCTGCACGGATTCACCCGGGAGTCCGGGCGGTTGTGCATGGCAATGCGACCCCGACGGGGTCGCGGGCCATCGCAAGCGCAGTGCCGAACCCTATCCTGTGGCGCACACCGATCAACACCCGACCGCCACCCGACACATCTCAATCCCACCCATCCACCGTGCCCGGCCAGGGCCCACCCGAGGACAGCACCATGAACCAGGCGCAGCTCTCCGACGTTCAGCTCACCAACCTGACCTTGCTGCTCACCATTCGCGACGGCGTCCTGCAGGACCGCCCCGCCACCTGCTGCAAGTTCGCGCTCGATGCCGCGCAGGCAGACCGCATCGCCGGCCTGGGCGTCCAGCAGATCATGGCCATCGTCGCCAACGTCGGCGACGCCACGCTCTTCCCGGCGCGCCGCGACCTGCTGGCGCTGCTCGAAGCGCCGCTGCCGCTGGCCCGGCCGCTCGCCGCGGTGCACGCCGCCCAGCACCTTTCCGCCTGAACGCCGCCTCCGGCGAACGCCATGAGCGAGCCCCGTCCCCCGCTGCGGGTCGACCGGCAGTTGCGCGCGCTGCAACTGGCCAAGGACTGCGCCGCCCTCGGCGCACGCGTGCGCACGATCGGCCACCTCACCGGCCTGCCGCCGCGCGAGCTGCTGCGCCTGCTGTTCCCCGACCGCGAGCATGTGCCGCGCGGCCGGCCGCCCGACTCGCCCGAGTGGTACCACGGCGCGAACCTGCTCTACCGCGCGGAGGCCTCCATCGTCGTGTCGCTGTACCGGCGCTTGCGCGACGGCGGCTTCGCTGCGGCCGAAGCGCTTGTTGCCGCCTACCGCCACTACGGCAGCATCTGCGAACCGCCGCGGCGCATCAGCTTCGACCGCGCCTTCGACCTCGCCGCGCACACCGACGGGCTTTGGCTGACCAGCGTGCAGAGCTTCTCACTCGTTGCCTGCCCGACTTGCCACAGCGAGTATCTGGCGGCCTACGGCTCAGCACCGCGGTCCAACGACGAGTGCCCGTTCTGCAAGCTGGTGCAGCGCTATGGCACGGACCAGCGGGTGCAAGCGTCGTTTCCGGTGCGGCCGCTGCCGGATCTATCGGAAGTCGAACTCGGCGCGCATCGGTTACTGAACCGGCTGCAGGAAAGCTGACGAGGGTCCGAAATCCGAACTGGATCCTCGCCCACGCCGTCACACTCACCTTCATCATAGAGTCGGCCCCCAAACTTTCGACTGTCCTTCGGCGCCCCAACGAGCCAACGCGAGGTCAGCAACGCAGCGAGTTGCGGTCGACCAACGCCATGAACCGCATTCACGGTCTCAGGCGCGTTGCGGTCACTCAGACACGGGCGACTCAAGCGTGACCATACGCTCTGCAGTAGTAGCAATTGAGTCGGTCATCAGTCCTCAGCGCGACGGGGCGGCCAGAAGTCAGCGGCACGCGGGAGGCACAGCAGCGTCAGCACGCTGTCGTACTGATCAGCACTGATTTTCATCTCGCGCAGCTGAACCTGCGGCTCGGCGAACCGGAACCAGACCGAAGCCTGGATCGTCGCGCCGGCGCGTTCGTGGCGCACGTCGGCGTCGGCCGCCAGGGAACCGCTGGGCACCTCGATCGTCGCCGTGCGCGTCTTGAAGAACGCACCGGCCTTCAGCGCCGGCTCGCTCGACCAGGCCCAGTCGATGAAGCCGTCCTTGCACATGACGAGGACGGCCTTCTCGTCGGTGTAGCTCAGCCACTTGAGGATGGCTGCGGTCAGCGAGACGCCGTAACGCTCGGCGCATTGCCCGAGCGCGTCCAGGTCGACCGTCGCGCCCACCTGCGCGCGGTAGTCGTCCAGCGGCATCAGCAGATAGGAGGCGAACAGGTCGGCCTGCCCCTCCATGTCTTTTTCGTCCTGGCTCCAGTTCAGCATGTCCGCCGGGCTGCACTCGAACGAGTCGCGCTGCAGGCGGTGCAGGATGTAGTGCCCGAGCTCGTGGGCCATCGTGAAGCGGATGCGGCCCGGCGAAGTGAGCGTCTGGTTGTAGAGCAGGAGCCACTTCGATCGATCTTCACCGGGGAACAGCGCGCCCTCGAACTTCTTGATCGAGGCGGCCTGGACCTCGGTGATCGGGTCCTTCCAGCCGAAGATGTCTGCCGCCCCGAGCGCCAGCTGCTTGACGTCGACCGGAAACCGCCGCAGCCCGTGCGCGCTGCTGAACGCCTCGGCGATGCGGACGAGCCGCGTGGCGGCGCGCTGCGGCGTCCAGACCTCGGGCTTCACGACGGTTTCTTAAACGTGTTGAGGATCTTGCGCAGTTGCTCCTTGGCGTCTGCATCCAGCTTCTGGTAGCCGCGGAAGAACGCCTCGTCCAGATGCCGTTCCTCCGGCGCACGGGTGTCCTCTTCCAGGAAATAGCTGGCCGACACGCCCAGTGCATCGCCCAGCGCGGTCAGCTTCTCGGCCGACGGCCGTTGGGACTCCCGGTTCTCGAGCTCCCAGAGGTAGCTTTTGCTTAGACCCGCGCGCTCGGCGAGCTTCTCCAGGGTGAGTTTTCGTTCCTTGCGCAGGTCGCGCAGCTTCTCACCAAGGCGCGTGGGCATAGGCAGACCTTCTGGGGGTACGACGGGTACCCGACACTACCACGGTTCCGAACTTCTCCTTTGACAGAAGCATGAGGTCGTGCAACACTTCGCTTGTCCACGATTCCGAACTTTTCATCCGGAAGTACCGCTACACGGTAGTCCACCGGCCTGTCAACCCCGCCTCCCCGATCGGAGCCCCATGTCGAGAACCCACGTCGATCACCGCGACATCGTCCGATTCGCGGAAGAAAAGGTCAACCTCCCCAAGGACAAGGCCGACGAGTACCGCGCGCAGGTCCGGCGCCTGCGCGAGAAGCTCGAGGGCTACCTGGGCGAGCACCCCGACTTCGCCCTGCGCAAGATGCTCCTGTCCGGCAGCCTCGCCAAGGGCACCGCGCTGCGCTCGCTCAACGACATCGACGTGGCGGTGTACATCACCGGCTCCGATGCGCCCCACGACCTGCGCGGCCTGCTGGACTACCTCGCCGAGCGGCTGCGCAAGGCGTACCCCAACTTCCGCCCCGACCAGGTCAAGCCCCAGACCTACTCCGTGACCGTGTCCTTCCAGGGCAGTGGCCTGGACGTCGACGTGGTGCCGGTGCTGTACGCGGGTGACCCCGAGTGGCGCGGCAACCTGGTGAGCCAGGAAGACGGCTCGTTCCTCGAGACCAGCATCCCGCTGCACCTGGAGTTCACGCGCAAGCGCAAGCGCAAGCAGGAGACGCACTTCGCGCAGGTCGTGCGCCTGGTGAAGTTCTGGGCCCGGCGCATGAAGCAGGAGCGCGACGGCTTCCGCTTCAAGTCCTTCATGATCGAGATGATCCTGGCCAAGCTGTGCGACGACGGCGTCGACTTCTCCGACTACCCCGAGGCGCTGCAGTCGTTCTTCACCTACATCGGGCGCAGCAACCTGCGCGAGCGCATCGTCTTTGCGGATCACTACCCCGCTTCCGACGCGGTGAAGGTCAAGGACCCGGTCCAGATCTTCGACCCGATCAACTGCACCAACAACGTGGCGCGCCTGTACACCGAGGCGCAGGCCGACGCCATCGTCGAGGCCGCGCTCGATGCCGGTGACGCCATCGATGCGGCGCTCGCCGCGCCCACCAAGCAGCTGACCGTCTACTACTGGCAGAAGGTCTTCGGCAACGCATTCCAGGGTTGAACAAGAACATGAGCACCAGCTACACCACCAGCACCGCCAACACCTTCACGGTGGTGCATGCGCGCGACATGGCGGCCAAGGTGTCGACCGACCTCAAGCGCATGCAGCGCCTGTATGGCCTGCCTTCCGACGCCACCATCGCGGCCTACGAGACCGAGGTTGTCGAGTTGCTTCGGCGCGGCTACCTCGGCATCGCCTTCTACGGCTTCCGGCGCGACGGCAAGTGGATCGAGCCCACCCTGCGCTACACGGCACACGAGCTCGCCGCCGGGGAGGTCAACGACGATCCGGGCCGCGTCCGACCGGGCCAGGATGTCGCCGGGGCCAGCTTCTACAGCTACCTCACCCACAGCAGCGCGTGGGATCGCCTGAGCCTGGCCGAGCGGGTGCAGATCGAGCAGGCACTGCCCATTCAGCGCGTCGGGGCAGCGCTGCCCGCGGTGCACAACGGCTACTTCGCCGACGACAAGACCTACTCGGCCGGCGGCCGCTCGCTCGCCCGCGCCAGCGTCAGGAGCTACGCATGAGCCAGCCGAACACCAACGCCCTGTTCGAGCGCTCGATCACGCTGCCCGACTCCGACGCGCGCGACCGGCTGGCCCGGCTGGTCGGCATGGAAGACAAGATCAAGCGCCTGACCAACATCCTGAGCGTGCTGATCAACCCCCACGGCCTGCAGAAGTGGCAGAAGGACCACCACCCCGACGCGGCGCGGCTGACGGATGCGGTGCTGCGGCGCCCGCCCCTGGTGGTCCTCAGCGGCGACGTGGGCTCGGGCAAGACCGAGTTGGCCGAGACCATCGGTGACCCGGTCGCGCGCCAAGAAGACATCGACATCACGCTGCTGCCGATGAGCCTGTCCTCGCGCGGCCAGGGCCGCGTAGGCGAGATGACGCAACTCGTCACCGCCGCCTTCGAACACGCCTACGCCGAAGCCAGCAAGTTGAAGTCGACCAAGGGTTCGGCACGCGGCGGCGTGATCCTGCTGGTCGACGAGGCTGACGCGCTGGCGCAGTCGCGCGAGACCGAGCAGATGCACCACGAAGACCGGGCGGGCGTGAACGCGTTCATCCGCGGCATCGACCGAATGGCCAGCGGCAGGCTGCCGGCGGCCGTGATTATGTGCACCAACCGGCTGAGCGCCCTGGACCCCGCAGTACGCCGTCGCGCGGCCGACGTGCTCACCTTCTCCCGCCCGACCGATGACCAGCGGCGCGACGTGCTCGAGCGCTGGCTCGGTGACGTTGGGTTCAAGAAGGCCGACATCGACGCCCTGGTCACGGCCACCGGGCCCCAGGCAGGACGGGCCTACGGGTTCACGTTCTCCGACCTGGCGCAGAGGCTGCTGCCGACGATCATCCTGGACGCCTATCCCGCAGGTCCGATCAAGGCCGCGCAGGCGATCGCGCTGGCGCGCGGCATCGAGCCGACACCGCCCTTCAGCAACGCGTAGGCTGGCGCCGCCCGGAGACTCCCGATGACCCAAGCCGTTGCCACCGTCAGAGACGGGCATGCATACCAGGCGCGCCAGTTCTGGTTGAAGGCGCTGCGCCTGCTCGACCCGGCCGGCTCGATCGTCAAAGTCGGGTTCGAGTGCGGCCCCAAGGGATTCGACGACGTCTGGGTCGAGTACGCACCCGGCAAGGGCCGCAACGACCACCACGGCGCGCCGCTGCTGCGCGAACACATGCAGTGCAAGTGGCATGTCGCGAGCGGCGACTTCGGGTACGAGGACCTGACCAGCCCTGACTTTATCAACGCCAGCTCGGTCTCCCTGCTCCAGCGGGCCCTGGATGCTCAGCGCACGCATGCGCCGGCCGGTGCCGGTTCGCGCTTCCGGCTGGTGACGAACTGGCACCTGCGGCGCGGCGATCCGCTGCGCACGATGGTGCACCAGCGCCACGGCTTCCTGCGGCCGGACCGCCTGTTCGATGGCACCGGCGACGGCAGCGCCGCCGGCAAGGTGCGCAAGATCTGGCGCGACCACCTCGGTGTCGACGACGCCCAGCTGCGCACCCTGGCCCACACGCTGGGGCTCAGCACCGACACGCAGTCACTGCTCGATCTGCGCGACAACCTCGATCTGCTGCTCGAACTGCGCGGCCTGCGGCGCGTGCCCGACAACGAGGACACCTGCTGGTACGACGACCTGACCTACCAGTGGCTGGCCGCGGGCCGCATCGAGTTCGACCGCGATTCGTTTCGCGATGCCTGCCAGCAGCAGAAACTGTTCGAGGCCGCGCCCAGGACGCACGTCGTCTTCGGCGTCAAGTCGTTCGAGCACCCTGTTGACAGCCTAGAAGACCGCTGCGTCGCGGTGCTCGACCTGGTCCACTACTTCGATGACCGACCGATCAGGAACCAGGCGGACTGGGTGGCCTCGCTCTACCCGGACCTCAGGTCGTTCCTGCTCGCGGCCGCCGGCGCCCACGAGCACCTGCGCCTGATCCTGGACACGCATGCCACGCTGGCGTTTGCGGCAGGCGCGGTGCTCAACATCAAGTCGGGCCGCCACGTCGAGCTGGAGCAGCGCGTGCTGCACCGCGTGATCTGGCGCGCCGGCGACACCTCGCGCGACCCCGCCTGGCCCGGCTGGGACTTCGCGCTCGATCAGATCGACACGCCGAGCGCCGACGTGGCCGTCGGCGTCTGCCTGACGCACGATGTCGGGCCTGCGGTCAAGCGCCATCTGGCAGCCGCGTTGCCAAGTGTGGGCCGCCTGCTGCTTGCCAGCCCGCAAGGCGGCGCCAACAGCCGCGCCGTGGCAAGTGGCCAGCATGCCTTCGACCTGGCCGAGTCGCTGGCGCAGCGCATCAACGCCGAGCGACAGCCGGGCGGCCGAGTCCACCTGTTCATCGCGGCCCCCAACACTTTCACATTCTTCCTGGGTCAGCGCCAACCGAGCATAGGCTCGGTCACGATGTACGAGTTCGACTTCGAAGGACAGAACGGCGGCGGCTACGGGCCCTCGATTGCGCTTCCGATCGCTTAGGCCGTGTCGTGAACCTGACTCGTGTCGATCGTCGGCCGAGCGACTCGGTTCAATGCCGTAGCTTGGGAAGACGGGCGAGCAGAGTTCAACGTTCATCGTTGCGATCTCGCGGGCCAGGTAGCACCTGCTATGACCCACATGCAGGTACGGCCCAGGCCGGCCGGTTGCCGCAATCGGTGGGACGAGGCCAGCCCGCCGCACCGTGAGTTTCTTGGCTACGCAACCGCAGTGACCTGAACACTGGAGACCGCGGAGACGCTTCGACGCCGAGAGGATTGTTGCGACCGGGCCTTGCTGGTGCTGTTGCACTAGGCCGTGCTTATCTCAAGACCGATCCATGCATCCCGCCTGGCGCCCACTGACTACGCCCGCGGAAACAGTGCTCGCCAGGGGCGTTCGCCGACCACGCCGCTGCACCAGAAGATCGGCAAGGTGTTGTTGGGGGTGGTGTTGTGGAACACCACGAGTGCACCCATGTCGCCATAGCCGAGCGGGGCCCGAGGGGTGAGGTCGCGCCCCAGCTGCTGGAGGATTTCCTTGGCGAACCGGCGCTCGCTGTCTTCGGCAAAGATCTCAGCGGCCTCGTCGCAGGCTCGCAGATCATCCCCCAGCAAGGTCGAGGCGACGACCTCGATGCCGGGGAAGGCCGCGCGCGCGGCCTCCATCGCCTCCGGGAAGGCGAACATGACGTAGACCGAGAGCCGGCGCTCGTCGACATAGCGCTTCCAGGTGGCATCGGCGACGCGGGCCTTGAACTTCATCAGGCCCTCGACCAGCGTCTGGCCGGTTCCGGCGAAGTCATCCGCGATCACGACCATGGCATCCGAGTCGAGATGGCTGCGCATCCATGCATCCAGCTCCGTGGCAGCAGCACACTTGCCGGGTCGCAGGCTCTTCTGCAGTTCACGGGTGGTCGTGGCCCCACTCTTGTGG
Source organism: Piscinibacter defluvii (assembly GCF_004011805.1). Classification (GTDB taxonomy): domain Bacteria; phylum Pseudomonadota; class Gammaproteobacteria; order Burkholderiales; family Burkholderiaceae_C; genus Piscinibacter; species Piscinibacter defluvii. The sequence continues at coordinate 525,412 of NZ_RCHJ01000003.1, read as the reverse complement.
TCGGAATCGAGGTAGCCCAGGGCGAGGTTGTCACGGCGGTTGCGCACGATCTGCCAGATGCGGCTTCCCACGTCCAGACGCCTCGCGTTGATCATCTCCTCCAGTCGCTGCAGGCCGAGGGCTCGCATACCTTCGTTGATAAATCCGCGTTCGGCGACCCTGCGCAGGAGCTGGAACGCGATCTCGATGCGCCCGTCGTCGTCGAACTGCCGCAGCCACAAGCGAATGTCCGCGACGTCCTTTTGCTTGCCGCAGTACATAAGTCGCTGCGCCACGGCGAGCAGATCGTCCTCGGAGATCGGGAAGGTGCCGGAGTCCGGCGGCTCGGCCGGCGTGCCAGCGTCCTGCACGCCGGCCTGCTCGCGCCGCACGCTGGCGAGATGATCGGTCCACAGCGGCAGCAGCTTGGATACGGCGTTCTCGCCCAGCCACTCCCGGAAGATCGGCAAGGCGATGACAAAGCCGGTGCCGCTCTTCTGAGCGATCAGGACACTCCGCCGGACGAGGCGGTCGCAAGCGCGGCGCAATTTGGAGCCGCTGGCGCGATCGTCGACCGCGATCGGCAGCGACTCCTGGATCTCCTGGACCTCTTCGATCGCTTCGTAGCGGCCGCCCAGGACGGCGACGCTAGCGAGCGCGATGCAGTTCTCCGCGCTTTCACGCCGCTTCTCCGTGGCGTCGAGGACCGGGTTGTCCTCCCAGAGGTGAGCGAAGTTGGTCGGCCCCAGCGCGCGCAGCAGCTGTTCGCGAACGGCATGCGTGTCGTTGTCGTCGATGAACGTCCTGTGCTCCTGCAGGCAGCGCTCGAAGACCTGGTAGCAGAAGTTGTGGATGTAGAAGGGATTGCCGGCAGTGAAGTCGGTGATGAAGTCGATGGCCTCGGGCGCGAACTCGATGACGCTGGCGACGGGCTCGGCGATCAGTGCCCGGCAATCGGCCCGGTTGTCGATCCTGTCCAGGCGGATGTTGGTCCACTTGTTCAGGTCCGCCTGATGGCGGCCGTAGATGGCGTCCATGCGCTCACTGCCGACGAAGAAGAAGGTCAATCCCACCTCCGAGACGGAGCGGAGGGCCTTGACGAACTGCTTGCCGCGCTCGCCGGTGTAGAAAGCCGGATCCAGGTCGTCGAACTCGTCGATGATCACCAGGAACTTGTGCCCGGAACTTGCCGCGACGAGTGTTTCCGTGAACGGTATCAGCCTGCTCAGCCCCGCACCGAACTCCGCCTCGCCCGGCACCGGCACCTTCGAAGCAGCCTTCTGCACCAGGCGCTGCGCAATGAGATGGGCGATCTGTCCTTCGTGCAGCGACACCAGCTCGCCCATTCGCAGCAGCACGCAGGTGAAGTCCGACCTCGCGTCGAGTTCTGCAGCCAGGACCTGCAGCAGCGACGTCTTGCCGATGCGCTTTTGACCCCACACGAACGTCGAGGCCCCGGCCATTGCGGCCAGTCGCAGCTTGCTTAGGGAGGGCTCACGACCGTAGAGGCGGTCGGGCCGCCGGATCGGGTTTAGGCTGTACGGCGGATTGGTCAGCAAGGCCTGCCAGTCGGGCTCCGTCACCTGCTGAGAGACCTCCAGGCGATCGGCGACGGTCGATGGTTTGCCGGCGCTCGTGAGGCACACCCACTCGATCGGCAGATCCAGGGTCTCGCGTGCGGCGTCGAGGACAAGCCGCAGACGGACGAGCTGCTCGCCGTTCGGCGGCACGTCGAAAGGTCCAGTCGGCTCCGTGACGGCCAGCCGAATGCCGTCAGGCGCGCCGGTGCGCCGAAGAGACACATCGTGTGCATGTCCGCGCCCGCGGTTGACGAGCGAAAAGGACAGGTTCAGCTCGTTGCCTGCACTGCGCAAGTCGGCTTTCGTGCTGTGGTTGCGCAGCGCCAGCGCAGGGGCCAGCGCCACCTCGCCGCGCGAGGTGGCATCCTCGACCAGTGAACCGACGTGATCCAGCACCGGCTGCACGAGCGAGATCCACAGGCGGCTTCTCCTGCGCGGGTCCAGCGTGCCCGGGCGCTGCATTCGTACGTTCTCGAGCATCTCCGGAGCGCGCCGGATCACCTCGACATCGTCGTCGCGCTCGTACGCCTCGCAGAACTTGCGGAACGCAGGGCCAACCAGCATTTCGAGGTCCCGCAGGAACTGACGGTCCGCCGGCACCACGAGAGGCTGCAGCCGATGCGCGTACCGCAGCACATCGATCGAGGCCGCTTTGGCCGTGCCTGGTGTGGTCCGCAAGAAGCGGCCGACGGAGGACGTCGCCTCCGACACCGTGTCGCTCAGCCTGACCACGGCCGCGCGACAGGTGTCCGGCGGTGATCGCTTGTCGACGCCGTACACCCCACCGATGTCTTCGCGAAGCCGGTACGCGAAGTCCCGGGCGGAGTCGGGGAACTCTTCCGCCAGGTCGTCGAGCCGACCCAATGCGTTCACGAAGGCGCTGGCCAGGTTCTGGGCGGAGAACGAGCCGATCCGATCGGCCAGTTCATCCAGCGATTCGACATCCAAGACGGCTTCACGCGGGCTCACCCATGCAGCGGTGACCTTAGCGAGCAGGCCGCCCACCTCCTCTTCGGTGGCTTCAGGCAGGCGGCGCGCGGTTAGCTCGCCGACACTGAAGGCGTCGCCGCGATCTCGAGCGGCCGCCAATTCGTCCTCGACCGTTTCCTTGACAGGCTCCCCGGTTCCAGCCGACGGTGCCTCCTCGGTCGGCGCGGCCGTCTGCTTGATGCGGGCGAAGAAGTCCTGCAGGCGCAGCCGGACGCGCAGCGTCAACTCCCTGTTCCACGGCTGTTGCAGGTCTACGGGCAGGTAGCTGGTGGACAGGCCCAGCTCCTGCCATCGCTGCGCGTTCACCAATGCGACTCCCTCAAGCGACTGCTTGTGCGCATCCAGGAACGTCAGTCGCCACTCGGCGAGTTCCACCGGTGTCAGCGTCGGCATGCGGAATTCCGAATCGCCCGGCTCGGCGGCACGCGCATGACCCAGGCTGGCGTCCCAGACATACGTCTGCCCGCTCGCGTAGTCGACGATGGACATCCAGAGGTCCTGCCGAATGCGACCTGCCGACGGCTGCGCAGAGGCTAGTTCAGCGAGTTGCGCCTTGCCTTCGGGGACGATGTTGTACACCGGCGCCTTCGCGGGGACACGCCCAGCCGGCGCAACGAGTTCCACCGATACCTTCGGCGGTGCGCCGGTCAGCCGGAAGTCGGGCGCTAGCAGGGCGATAAACGCCTTCAAGTCGTTTGCGCCGAAGTCGCGTGGTTGGAACCGGCGATCGGTGATCTGAAGCAGCCGGTTGTTGAGCACGGCCAAGGTCATCGTGTTGGTTTGTGGCCCGTATTTCTGCTGCGCCTGTACAAAGGCCGCCCGCACCAGCTCCAAGGCCTGCGCTTTGGTTTTCATGCCACCCCCTAGGCGCCGCGTTCCCGGCAACTTGCGAGCGTGCGCTGCTCGCTCGTCGCCGCATTCTGTCACCCGTCTCGAGGGTAGCGCCCGGGTCGTTCCCGGCCCGTCCCGCCGACCGGGCAGGAGTCCGTCACGGCGGTCGATCGCAAAGTCCTCGATCTTCTTGCCGTCCGCGAGCGCAGCCGTCAGCCATCGACTCCGTGAGTTCGACACCTCGGCGCAAGGGCCTCCTGTCTGTCGCGCTCACGAGAGTCCGCTCTCGGTTGCAGCCGTCGTTCGCAGATCCAACAACGAATGCTTGCTATCAGTCTTGACCTGGCACTCAGGTTCGCGGCGCCAGTAAGCCGCGCTGAGCACACCATGCCGTCGCAGCGGTGCCACCCTACGAGTTGATCCATCGAGACAACGCCGAAACCCCTCGATCCTGCTGACTTTTCAAGGTCGCGTTGCTTGGTTTCACCCTGGAAAGTGCGGCCATGCATGGCCTCGCCCCATCGCCACGCGCCGAGTCATCTGGACAACCCTATCCATCGGCGGATCCGGGGTTCGTCTGTGCAGCCGTGAGCGACATCCTCGCCGACCACGACAACCTGCTCGCCCGCATCCGCCTGTGCTTCGGCGTGGACCAAGAGACCTTCGCGCGGGACGCGTTGGCGCTGATCGAAGCCTACGCTGGCTACGTTCACCTGCTCCCCGCCACGCCCGACAACTACTTCCGTCGGCCTGGCGGCCTTCTGCAACTGGGGCTGGAAGTGGCTTTCTATGCCCTCCAGGGCACGGACGCGCACATCTTTTCCGGCCAATCCACCATCACCACGCGCCGTCAGCTCGAGCCGCGCTGGCGGCACGCCACCTTCATCGGCGGCTTGTGCTGTGAACTGCATCGGGCCTTGGCGTCGTTGATCGTCGTCGATACCGACGGCAATGAATGGCCCGCCTACCTCACGCCCTTGGCCACCTGGCTCGCGGAGCACCGTGTCGAGCGCTACTTCGTGCGTTGGCGCGCTCAAGCACCGGAGGCCCGCGGCCTTGGGCTATTCGCGCTGCCTCACGTCGTGCAGCCCGCCGTGCTTCAGAACCTCAGCGCCGGCAACACGGTCATCGTTCCGCACCTGCTTGCCAGCGTCGGCGGCCTGCCGGTGTATCGCGAGCCCAATGTGCTCGATAGCCTGGTTCGCCGCTCGCTCGCCCTGGTCATTGACCGTAACCTCAAGGCCAGCGCCGACCGCTACGGATTGCCGCAGTTCGGCTCGCACCTTGAACGCTATCTGGTGGATGCGCTGCGTCGTCTGGCCTCGGCCGAGTCGGCCTGGGTACCCAACCGCGAGAAGTCGCGCGTCTGGTACGGCAGCGACGGCCTGTTCCTGCTCTGGCCGCAATGCGCTGCCGACGCACAGGCCTTGCTAGAGGCGGATCAGTTGCCCGGCATACCGAAATCAGCCGATACCGTCCTCGATCTGCTACTCGCTGCGGGTGTCGCCGAGCCCCGCGACGGCTCTCACAACATGTGGCTGATCCAGCCGCCCGGCGCCAAGGCCCCGTTGGACGCCATCAAGCTGACCTCTGCGGCAATCCTCTGGTCCGGCCCGGAGGCCAGCCCGCATGCGCTCGACGGCACGCTGGTGACGAGTCTCGAGCCGACAAGAGCGGTGGCCGCCGCGGCTGCGCCGGCACCGCCGCCATCACCGCGGGGCCAGTTGTCGCTGCTCGAAGCCGTCGCCCCAGACATTGCAGCAGCCGTATCGCCGCCGTCGAACGCACCGACGAGAGCCCCGCCCGCAGTCGAAGAAGCCGCCGCCGCCCCGATCGCGCTGAAGGCTCCCATGCGCTTGAACCCCGCCGTGCGCGACGCGCTGGGCTCCATCGTGGCCACGCTGAACGGCGACGCGCGCACCGCGGCCGCGTGCACGGTAGCGACCGGCATCTTCGTGCCACTCGCCGAGTTGGAACGCCGCGGCCTGCAGCCTGCACTCGCGATGCGCGCGTTGGGCGATCTGCGCATGCTGGTCCACGCCGATGCTAATCGGCCACCGACCACATCGCGGGACTTCGGCGGCGCCATCACCGTAGGCCTGATCGTCGATCCGCGTTTCGTTACCGGCCTCGACCTGGCCACCTTTGCGATCCCGAAATCGCCGCAGGCATGAGCATGCTGGTCCGCCAGTACGAAATGCCCTGGCGGCCGGCCTACGAAGCCTACGCCGCGGCAACCTGGCTGCTAGCAACAGCATTTTTTGCAACGGTCGGTGTCCTCGGGTATTTGCCACGCCGCCTGGCGCTGCCGCTGGCGCTCTGCTGCTTCGTCTGGGGCGTCTTCCGTGGTGCTCAAGCCCTGCGCACACTGGTGCTGCGCGCCTCGCTCGGCGGGCGCGGCGTGCAGACCATCACCACGGCCGAGCTGGCACGGTGGTGCAAACAGCCCGACCAGGTGTTCCTCGGCTTCGGCTTCGACTGGCGCCCTGTCCACGCCCAGCGCCTGTACGAGCTGGCGAAGGTGGACTACCGGCAGTTCACCGTCTCACCGCGCCTGCTGGCCTGGCTGGGCTATGACAGCCACCCGCAGCCCGACGCAGAGATCGGCCTGCCCTACATCCATGGCGTCGAACCGAAGGAAGTGCCGCTGCACCGGCCGCTGCAGAACTTCGAGGGCGGCACGCTGCTCGTCGGCACCACGCAGTCCGGCAAAGGCGTGGCGCTGGCCAACCTCATCACACAGGCGGTGCGGCGGGGTGACGTGGTGATCGTCATCGACCCGAAGAACAGCCGTCGGTTGAAGCGCGTGACGCAGCGCGCCTGCGAAGACTGGCGTGCGCCCGACACCTTCCTGGAGTTCCACCCCGCCTTCCCCGAGACCGGCGTGCGGCTGGACTTCACCTTCAACTGGCAGAAGCCGACCGAGATCGCTTCGCGCATCCAGTCGATCATGCCGCCCGACACGGCTGGCGCTTTCTCGGCCTTCGGCTGGGACGCGGTCAACGTCGTCGTGCAGGGCCTGATCGAACTCGAGGAGCGGCCCAACCTGGTGAAGCTGACCAAGTACATCGAGGGCGGCATCGAGCCGGTGCTCGAAGGCACGCTGCGCCGCCACTACGAGCGCACCCTGGGCGCCAACTGGCGCGAACTGCCGGAGATGAAGAAACTGCTGCACGACGCGCACCGCGGCAACCTCAAGCGCCCGTCCGAAGCGGCCAGCGCCGACCTGCTGGCCTTCGTCGCCTACTACGAGCACCACGTCGCGCAGTTGCAGCGCAACAAGGTGCTGGATGCGCAGGTGCGCACCTTCCGCCACAACCGCGAGCACTACCAGAAGATCACCGCCAACCTGCTGCCCGTGCTGTCCATGCTCACCTCGGGCGACCTCGGCCCGAGCCTGTCGCCGGACCCGTTCGACGCCGACGACACGCGCCCGATCATGAACTTCGAGAAGATCGAGCGCGCCGGCCACGTGCTCTACATGTGCCTGGATTCGCTGCCCGATCCTTCGGTGGCCACGGCCATCGGTGCGCTGGCCCTGGCCGACCTCGCCGCGCGTGCCGGCATGCGCTACAACCTCGGCGGCTACCGGCGCATCTCGCTGTTCGTCGACGAGGTCTCGAACGTGATCAACCAGCCCTTGATCGAGATCCTCAACAAGGGCGCCGAGGGCGGCATCTTCACTACCTGCGCCATGCAGACGCTGGCCGACTTGGCCAAGCGCCTGGGCAGCGAGGATGCGGCACGTATGGCGCTGGGCAACCTCAACAACCTGATCGCGCTGCGCTCGAAAGACCGGCCGACGCAGGACTTCGTGGTTGAGACCTTCGGCAAGACCGCCATCCACACCGTGCGTGTAGGCCTTAGCAGCGGCGCCGACGCGCACTTGGGCGACTTCTCGTCGAGCTACTCCACGCAGCTCACAGAGAGCTTCGAGGAGATGGTACCGGCCGACGTGCTGGGCAAGTTGCCGAACCTGCAGTACTTCGCGTCCGTGTCGGGCGGGCGGATCATCAAGGGGCGGTTTCCGATCCTGGATCCGGATGCCGCTGGCAACGCAGCTATCGCATCCGGTGCGTCGCGATGATCCGTGCTGCTGCGATCGCTTGCCTGGTCGCCCTACTGGCGATGGCGCTGTACCTGCCTTCCGCGTACCCGCCTGAAGAGTTCTTCGCGCAGCTACGCAAAGAGCACGCCGCCGCCGCTCAGCTATGGAATCAGCAGGCCGCTTCACACATGCTCGACTTCGCACTCGGGCTGCAAGACTCGGCTCGGCGAGTCGCTCCTTCGCCGCATGCCGCTGCAAGTGCGCCTGGCGGCCCGCTCGATACCGCGGTTGCGCACGAGATGTCGTCCGTCAGCGCTCGGCTGTTTGGCAACGCCTACTTCCGATCCGTTGAAGCCCTGTTCCTCTTGGCAATGTTCAGGCTCGGCATGATGAGTCACGCCCTCCCGTGGCTCCTTCCCTTCTTCGCGGCCGCGTTTGCCGACGGCCACGTATCGCGGCTGCTGAAGGCCCGCGAGTTTCGGCAGCACGACCCGGAGGTCTTCGCCTTGGCTCTGGCGGCCGCCATTGCCGTCGCCTGCGCGACCGCCGTTGCGCTGCTGGCTCCGATCGAGCTGCCGATCGTTGCCTGGGCAGTCGCACCGCTCGTTGTTGTCTTGCTGCTCAGCTGGGCGCTGGCCAGCTTCCATCTGCGAGCCTGATCGCCCGGCCAGCAATAGCCGGGGACTGTCTTTGCCGCTTCACCTCGCCGTGATGGCCGACCTGCGACGGTAGGGCCCCGTCTCGCGCCCGATCCCGACAGTCGACTCTGCCCTCGCATGCCTCGGAACGAGGCCGACTGAAGTCGGGGGGCTTGCGCACCAGCTGGTTTGCTCGTACATTCTCACTCATGCAAGTGAGTGAACGAAACATCCTGTCGCTCCGCGCCACTGTCGGAGCCAAGACGCTGGCCGGAGCGGCGGCGGGTCGCGCGGCGGCTGCCAAGCTCCAGACCGCGACCGCAACGTTGGAAATCCCGTGGGTCCTGGCCTTCGACGGCATTGAGCTGATCACGGCGAGCGCCTTCCGCGAGGCCGTCTTGTCGATTGTCCGCTGGGCGGCCGACGACGGCCGAGCCTGCCTGCTCGCCAACGTCAACGAGGTGACCTGCGAAGAAGGGCTGATCGCGGCGGCCCAAGCGGGCAGCGTGCTGCTCTTCTGCAAGCTCGAGGGTTTGACGATCTCCAACGTCGTGGCCCGCGGCCCGTTAGACGCCAAGTTGGAAACCACCTTCGGCTTGGTACTCAAGCTCGGCGAGGCGGATGCCAAAGCGGTGAGCGACGCCTCCGGCGAGGACACCGTCACGACCGCCTGGAACAACCGGCTCGTGGCGTTGACCCGCATGGGCCTGCTCACCGAGCGCAAGCTCGGAAAGACCAAGTACTACTCCGCTGTCGTGAAGGGCATGTCGTATGGGAAATGAGTTCTTGCGCAAACAGCGCGAAGGCCGCGCCAAAGGTTGGAACCGCCAATTGCGGGCCGGTGAACAGGACATGCTCGTCGCGCTCGCGCCGGGTCAGGAAATGGGTTGCCGCGCCTCGGTGCGCGGGGGCATGCCGGCAGTGGGAAGCAAGCTGATGCTGCAACTCCTCAACGGCACCGTCATGGTCCGAGATCAGAACGAGTGCATTGGCCAAGTGAATCACCCGAAACCCGAGCTGCTGCAGGACTTGCAGCGCGGTGCGGGCCTGGCCGTGGCTCAGGTTCGGTCACAGCTGGAAGCAGCCAGCTGCGTCGACCTCGTCGTGGAGCGCTGACTTGCTGGCCGCCGACGCCATCCGATTCGCACCGACGTTCAAGGACGTCGGGCCGGGCCAGCCGTTGCTGGGGTGTGGCAGCTGCATCGACCGCAAGGTCTGCGGTGGTCTTCACCTTCGCAATACAGGGTCGCTGCTGGTCTCCTGCATGTCGTACTGCACGTGCGAAGACACCAGCCAGTGCGACATCGTCTGCCCGCGCAAGCCGGAGGACTACGTCGCGCGGCATCGCGAAGTCGATGGCTGGGGCCTGAACACGATTCCGACCGCCCGCACAGTCGAGCTTCCGCGCTTGCCGGACTGGATTCCGCTGCTGCAAGGCAACCTGCTCGGCCGGCGTGCCGCGGCGCTGGACGATTGCCTGGCCCTGCCGCTCACCTACGCTCTCAAGGGCCGAGGCCATGCGACGCGCGGACGCACTCGCCAGGAACTGGGGGAGAGTTATGGCGTCCGGCCCCGCCACGGATGGGTGCTGTCCGGCGTGCAGGAAGATCCCGCCGTCGAGCGCATCTGGCCTCTGCCCGACATCAGCCGCATTGCCCGCCAACTCGTTCACGCCGGCGCCATCTTTGCCACGTCGCCGGACTTCAGCACGATTCTCGACAGCCCGCGACACGACAACCTGCACGCGATGAAACGCATCGCATGGGTCTGGTACCACATGACCCAAGGCGGGCTGTGCACGGCGCTGCATGTCAACGGCCGCACCGATCACGACTTTGTTCGGTGGGCGGAGTTCATTCGACTGCAGCCCGCCGTGAAGGCCATCGCATTCGAATTCCTGACTGGCACGGCCACCAAGCAGAGCATCGACCAATACTGCGAGCGCCTGGCTGGCCTCGCCGCGGCGGTCGGACGGGACCTGACGCTCGTGGTTCGTGGGAACGCGGAGGCAGCGCGCGCGCTGCGCTCAGCCTACAAGCAGGTCGTCTTCATCGATTCGACCGCCTATATGCGGTCGACGAAACGCCGACGTGCTTACCTGAACGAGAACGGCAAGATCGCATACCTTCCCGTGCACACCAGTACCAGCCGGGAGGCCAGAGCCCTGCTGCGCCACAACATCCACACGCTGCGCCTGGCCGCCACCGAGCCTCGTGCTCCGGCAGTACCGGATCCGCAGGCGCGACTGGACTTCAACTCCCTACCACCGCAGCAAGACGCTGACGACGAATCCCCGCAGCTTGCCTTGTTCACGCAGTAGTAAGCGCGATCGGTCGGCCTCCTGCTCCAGCTCGAGGCTAGCGTCGTCGCTGCGCACGCGTACGCAGCCATCCAGCGAGCGCACCGACTGGATCACAGTCTGAAATCCTGTCCCTCGGGCAGCGTCACCGGTGCGCGATCGATGGTCGATCACCGCCCACTTCAGCGCCTGCTCCGCGTCGGCAGGCTTGTCGGCGAGCTGCGATGCCTGGTAGCCACCGAGCACGCCCCGGCCGCTGTCGGCCACCACCATCCAGGCCTCGCGGCCAAGTATCTCGAAGGCACCGAGTCCGTCGACACCATCGCCCGCATGCTCTTCCACGTTGGTCAACAGTTCGTGCAGCGCCCCCGACAAGCGCAGTGCAGCCGTGGTCACCACACCTGCTGACACCAATTGCGCACGGAAGGTGTCGGCAAAGTCATTTGTTGCAGCGTCGGAGTCATGCCCCGAATGCATATGCAGCACGCCCCTTGAGGCCTCGCTGAGGCAAGGCTGCGACGACCTCAGCAGCCGGCGCAACAATCGGCCTCGGCTAGAGGCGTCGGCAACCGTGACCGCGCGGCGCGAGCTTCGCTTCAACATCAGCAGTTCGAGCAAGGCTCCAAGAGCGATACCTGACGCGTCGACCCTCACCGACTGATCGAACTGACCGGCGAGCACCGCCGCGATGTCGTCCGATCGCGCGAACCGCTGCTGGAAGCTAACGGCCTCCTGATGTTCCTGCACGAGCCAGCCTCCCTGTGTCGCTCTTCATCCGTGGTGCAGCCCGCCACGCCGATCGTGGGGCTCCGCGCGAGGCGCTGACGAGCGGGCTTTGTCATGCGCCGGCCAGCTTGGTCGATCTTGCAGGAACTCTACCGAACTGAATTGGGAGTTCGGTTTGGTGGTCATCCATCGCACGCATTGGCGGCCCCGCCGTTGACCTCGAAACCCCCCTCTCATTCGCTGCATTCAGCCCGGCGCTGGCACTGCACCCTGCCTACCCTTCCGGTCACCCGCTCCAAAGAGCACCGCCCGCAGTCGATGACCCAGGGATGCGCCCATGATCACCGCTTCGCACAACGCCCCCGACCCCAGTGCCCTCGGCAGCTCGCCCGGCGAGCACCCGGATACGGTCGAGACGCGGCTCTTCCTCGACGAGCACGAGTGGCTGTACGGCCTGCTGCGCAGCGACGACAACACCTCGCCCACCTTCCGCTTCCCGGACCTGATCAGCGCCTGCGTGTCGCTGGTCTTCGAGGCGGACGATGCACCCGGTCGCATCTTCGGCTTCCTCGGCACCCAACTCGTGCTGCGCGCGCCGAAAACGCCGCGCCGCCGCGAGTCGATGTGGCGCCCGCAGTACGAACTGCTGCAGGCCGTGCAGCGCTCGCCGGCCAACCGGCACCCGAACCCCAAGTTCCAGCTCGACCAGCTGACCACCGCCTGCGTCGCCCTCGCACGGCAAATCGACGACGCCGACACGCGCGTGCTGCGCCAGGCCCGGCTGAACATGGCCGATCGCTCGTCCCGATGGCGACTGCCACGCCCCGGGTGATGCGCGCCTCGCGCGCGAATGCGCCGAAGCGCTGAGCACCCTGCCGGCCCCGAAGCCGGCCCACCCGAACCCGACCCTCGCTGGCATCGCCAGCCTTGCCTCGCGGCCTGCTGGCCAGCGAGCGTGCCGACCCGTCTTCGGAGCTGTGATGTTCGCCACTCTGCCCACCCCGCTGCCTTGCGCCTCGTCCGCCTCGCGGTCGGCTGTGGCGGGCGTCGTGCGGTGGGCTGCGCTTTGGCTCATGGCGCTCGGGGTCCAGCCGGCGCAGGCGTGCTGGGAGCAGGCGGCGCAGCGGTACGGCGTCGCTGCCGAACTGCTCTATGCGATTGCCCGCGTCGAGTCGAACTTGAATCCGCGCGCGGTCAATCGGTCCCACGTCGCGCGCACCGGCTCCTACGACATTGGCCTCATGCAGATCAACAGCTCGCACCTGCCGCGGCTGGCCCGCCACGGCATCGCAGAAGCGCACCTGTTCGACCCCTGCACCAACATTCAGGTCGGCGCCTGGCTGCTCGCGGACACGTTCTCGCGCCATGGCGCGACGTGGAACGGGGTTGGAGCCTACAACGCCGCCTGCTCGCAGCTGAAGGGCGCACGGTGCACCGAAGCTCGGTCGCGCTATGCCTGGCAGGTCTTCCGCAAGCTGCCGGTGGCCGAGGGGGTCAGGCCATGAAGCGCCCTGCCATTCGCACGCTGCTGGCGTGGATTGCGTTCGGCGCGGCCGCCTGCAGTTCGATTGAACTGGCTGGGCCAAACCCGTCGATGTCACCGGCACCTGCGGCGCCTGGCTTGGGCGCAGCACGCATCGCGCAGTCCGGCTTCGGGGGCGACGCCCGCTTCGCGCTGTGCCAGCCGCCAGCCTGCCCGCGGCCCAGCGCCAAGTCGCTCCCTGCGCCCGCATCGACCCCCGTCGCCGTGGAACCGTCGCCTTCGCCTGCGCAGCGCGCGCAGGACGCGTTGACGCTGACGCCGACGGTCTCGCACAGGCCACCGCAAGCTTCGGCGTCCGAGGCGATCGAAGACCCGTCGCCGCTGAAGGTCGTCGTGCACTTCGGCTTCGGTCGATCGGACCTCGACACCGCGGGGCGTGACGCCCTCGATCTCGCGGCCACACAGCCGCTGCCGATTCGCCGTGTGTTGATCGCAGGGCGTACCGACAGCATCGGGCCCCCTGCATCAAACCAGGCTCTCGCACAAGCCCGCGCCGAGGCGGTGCAGCGCTACCTGACGGCGCGCCACTCGCGCCTGCTTGCCGGCGCCGAAGTGCGCGTGCAGTCCCAAGGTGCGTGCTGCTACGCCGCCACCAACGGCAACGCTTCGGGTCGGGCAGCCAACCGGCGTGTCGAGGTCACCCTCGAGCGCGACGGAGGTGAGTTGTGAGCCGGAGGGCCAGTTCCTCCGGCGCGGTCAGGCCCGCATGGCGCTGGTCCAACTGCCGTGCACCGCCCCCGCAGTGGACGCACCCACGTGCCGTCACGACAACCCCCCAACCCGAGTTCATCTCTCCACGCTCAACCAATGAGGTTTCCATGACCACCACCACTCTTGCCGCTCCCACGCTCACCCGCCGCGCCCCACGCCGGCCGTGGACCATCGCCGTCCTGTTGTGCCTGATCGCACTCGGCCTGGGCATCGCATTCCCCGGCCACGCGCTCGACCTGGTCGCCTTCACCGGCATCACCGGCCCGCTGACTTCCGCGCTTACCGCCATCGCGAGCCTCGGCCCCGGCATCAAGGCGCTGGTCGGCTTCGTGGGCTTCGTCGTCGCGCTGATCTCGCTGGCGGCGCTGCGCAACTTCGGGCCGGTGCTGTTCTACGTCGGCCTGGCCATCTTCGCCGCCGTCGGCTTGGTCATCGCCGGCGCCATCATGGGCGCGGTTGTCTGAGCCGCCGCGAAGCCTGCTGCACGCACCGCCCGGAGGCTCCATGCACGCCGACACCTACATCCCACGGCGTCTCGACGACCAGTGGAAGATCGGCTTCTGGGACGTCGACGTCGCCGCGCCCGCGCTGCTGGGCCTGTTCATGGGCTACATGTCGGGCTCGAAGCTCTCGTTCGCGCTGTGCTTCGCCGCGGGGCTGTTCACCTCGCGCTGGATCGCCCGCATCAAGGCCGACAAGCACCCGGCCTTCGCGATCCATTGGCTCTACTGGCACCTGCCGACCAGCCCGCTGACCGCGATGCGCGCCACGCCGCCTTCGCACATCCGCCGCATGGTCGGCTGAGACCCGGAGCGCGCCCACCATGGACTTCGAACGGCTCAGTGGCGACCTGAAGGAGCTGCGGCGCCGCAACCGCACGCTCGGCGCGGCCGTCGGCCTGCTGGCAGCCGGCCATGTGCTCGCGCTGGCCGTGGTGCTGAACCTGATCGGTGCCGTGCGCACGGTGGTCGTGCCGCCGTCGATCAACAAGTCCTTCTGGGTCACGCGCGACAAGGCCAGCGGCGAGTACCTGGAACAGATGGGCAGCTTCGTCGCCTGGCTGGTGCTCGACGTGACACCGGCCTCCATCGACTGGAAGAAGGACATCCTGCTCGGCTACGTCGAACCCGAGCAGCACGGCGGCCTGAAGACCCGGCAGGAACTCGAGGCGGGGCGCCTCAAGCGCATCAACGCGAGCACCTCGTTCGCCCCGCAGCAGCTCGTGCCCAGCGAGGAAGGCCAGTCGGTGGTGGTGCGCGGCCGGCTGCGCACGCTCGTCAACGGCGTCGAGACCGCGAACGACCTGAAGGCCTACCTGGTGGAGTTCAGCTACGCCGGCGGCCGCGTGCATCTCAAGACCTTCAAGGAGCTTCCCCATGCGGCCTCGTAGCCTCACAGGCGCGCCTCGACCCGTTGCGGCCGTGCTGATCGCGTTGGCTTGCACTTCGGCAAGCCACGCGCTGCAGATCGTCGATGCGCGCGACGGCGTGGCGGTGGAAGCCATCCTGTCGGTCAAGGAGCCGACGCGCATCCGCATCGAGGGTGCGCCGATCACCGATGTCTTCGGCAACATCCACTCCAGTTCCTGCGGCGGTGCGGCGGCTGGTGCATCCGGGTCGCCCGGCTCGCCGGTGGCGCCTCTTTCACCGGCGGTCAACCCTGCCGGCGAGATCGTCGTCGAGTGCGACCGCGACAAGGGTGAGATCTACGTGCGGCCAGTCGCCACTGCCGGCGATGGCGCCGCCGCGGGGAAGCCGGTGAACCTGTTCATCTCGTCGGCCCACGCGACCTTCACGCTGATCCTGCGCCGGGCCGACACGCCGGCCGACACCATCCTGATCCGCGACCGCAGCGTCCCGCCCGTGCCGGTCGATGGCCGCGCATCGTCCGGCCCGTCCAGCCCCTCGGCCCAGCACGTGCGCGCCATGAAGGCGTTGCTGGTCGCGATGGCGTCGGACCGCGTGCCACCGGACGTGCGCGTGGACGAACTCAACCGGCCGGTGCAACTGTGGGCCGAGGCGCGCTTTGCGCTGATGCGCCGCTACGAAGGCCGCGGCCTGACCGGCGAGAAGTACCTGCTGCAGAACGTCAGCGGGGTCGTGATGGTGCTCGCCGAACAGGAGTTCGACCGCCCCGACAGCAAGGCCGGCGGCCAGGTGCTCGGCGTCGCGGTCGAGCACCACCAGCTGCGGCCCGGCGAGAGCACCAGCGTCTACGTGATCCGCCGTGGAGGCGAGCGATGAACCTGCCCGTACCGATGCGCTCGCTGGTTGAGCGCCTGACGCCGCGGCAGCGTCAGTACGCCATGCTCGGCGCCATCCTGCTGGGCGGCGTGGGCCTGCTGTGGCTGGTCTTCGCCTTCGCCGAGAGCGCGCCCTCGAGCCAGGCCGGCAAGGCCAGCGGCGGCACGCCGGGCGCGGTCACCAACATCGGCGTGATGCCGCCGGGTCAGCAGGTCAACCCGGTGGACCAGTGGGTCGGTACGGCCGGCAGCAAGCTCGCGCAGTACGAGAGCGAGCGCGAAGAACAAGGCCGGCTGAACAAGGACCGCCAGGCCTTCGAGGCGCGCACGATGCAGCGCTTCGCCGAACTCGAGCAGCGGCTGACTGCGACCACGCAGGCGGTCCAGGCGCCCGGGCCGGTGCCCGCTCCAAATCCGGCACCCGTGCCGACTCTCCCGCCGCCCTCGGCGCTGCCACCACCGCCGCCCGCACCACGCGGGGCTGCAGGGGCGGTACCAGCGATGCCACCCGGCGTGCCGCCGGCGCCGCTGTCTACGGCGCTGCCGCTTCAGGCGCCAGCCGCACCAGTCCTGATGCGCATCGCGGTGGCCGACCGCGCTGCCACCAGCGCGCCGACGCTCGCAGCCTCGGACGCCCGCACGCTGTCGACTTTCCTGCCCGTGAGCTTCACGCGTGGCACGCTGCTCGGCGGTCTGGACGCGCCCACCGGCGGCCAGTCGCAATCCAACCCGCATCCGGTGCTGATCCGCCTCTCGGACAACTCGGTGCTGCCGAATCGCTTCCGCGGCGAGTACCGCGACTGCTTCGTGATCGCGGCGGGCTATGGCGACATCAGTTCCGAACGCGCCTACCTGCGCACCGAGAACCTCTCCTGCGTGCGCGCCGACGGCGCGGCGCTGGAAGTACGCATCCAGGGCAGCGTGTACGGCGAAGACGGCAAGGTCGGCATGCGTGGCCGCCTGGTCACCAAGCAGGGGCAGATGCTGGCCAACGCGCTGCTGGCCGGTGTGGTCAGCGGCATCGGCCAGGGGCTGGCCACCTCGTCGACCAGCTACAGCACCTCGGCGCTGGGCACGATCGCCACCGCCTCGGGCGCCGACGCCTACCGCGCCGGCCTGGGCACTGGCGTCGGGCGCGCGCTCGACCGGCTGGCGCAGTACTACATCAAGCTCGCCGAGAACACGTTTCCGGTGATCGAGGTCGATGCCGGCCGCGAGATCGACGTCGTCATCACCAAGGGCGTGCGCATCGACCTGCCGCCGCCCGGCTCCGAGCAGCGCGCCAGCGCGAACCCTTCTTCAACCACTCGCAGCACGGAGGCCGACGACGATGGCTCCTACTGATCCGCTCCGCTGCAGGCCGCTGACGCGGCCCGCGGCACTCGCCACGCTGTGCATCGCGCTGCTGTCGCCGCTGGCCGCGGCGGTAGCGGCCGGCCCGAATGCCGACGAGTCCCGACTGCTCGGCGTGCTGCGCAAGGCCCATCCCGGCACGCGCTTCACCGAGGTCGCGCGTTCGCCCGTGCCCGGCGTCTACGAGGTCTGGATGAACGGCAACGTCGCCTTCGTGGCCGCGCGCGACCCGCGCTACTTCATCTTCGGTCGCCTCTTCGACACGCGCACGATGACCGACCTGACCGGGCCGCGCCTGCTGGCCGCCGCGCGTGCCGAGCCGGCGACGGCCGCGATCCCATCGGCGGCAACCATCGCATTCGGTTCGCTGCCCGTCGCGGACGCGATCACGACGGTGCGCGGCAACGGCCGCCGCCAGCTCGCAGTCTTCAGCGACCCCGGCTGCAGCTTCTGCCGCCGGCTCGAACCCGAACTCGATGGCCTCGACGACGTCACGATCCACACCTTCCTTCTGCCCTTCCAGGGCATGGCGCGACCGGTCTCGATCTGGTGCGCGGCGGACCGTGCACAGGCATGGCGACAGGCGATGCACGACGGCGTTGCGCCAACTGCGACAACAGCGTCCTCCTGCGAGCACCCGATCGACCGCAACCTCGCACTCGCCCGCCAGTTGGGCGTCAATGGAACGCCGACCCTGTTCTGGGCCGACGGGACGCGCACCGAAGGCTTCGTCACCCGGCCGGTGATCGAGGACCGGCTGGCCCGCACGGCGCCCGAGGCCAGGCCATGAATGCCCACCACATGAGTCGCCTGGTGGCCCTGCTCGGCGGCGTGGTGTCGCTCGCAGGCTGCATGAGCCTGTCCGGCCTGAGCGGCAACTCCAGCTACGCCTGCAAGGCACCGGACGGCGTGACCTGCCAGTCCGTGTCCGGGACCTATGCCAACGCGGTGGCGAACAACCTGCCGGCGCAGCGGGCTCGCGCGACGCCGGCCGCTGCGCCCGACTTGGCACCCCCTGCGTCGGCAGCAAGCACACCGACCGCGCGCAACGCACCGGCCGACGCCGCGCAGGTGCTCCCGTTGCGCTCCGCACCGCGCATCCTGCGGCTGTGGTTCAAGCCCTGGGAGGACGCCGACCGCGATCTCTACGACCAGGGCTATGTGTACGTGCAGGTCGATGGCGGCCGTTGGCTCGTCGACCCCGCCCAGCGAGCGATCCGCGAAGCCTACGCACCCGTGCGTGCACCCGCCGGACGCGCAGCCGCGGACCCCGCACCCCGAGCACCCGCCGCGGGTGTCCAGCGTCCGCCCGGTCTCGACCAGTTGATCCCTGGTCTGCCAACGCGGCCCGCCGCACCGGCCAGTGGCGACAACCCCGACTGAGGCCACGATGAACGCCCGCCTCCCCCATGTCGAACGCGCTGGCCTCGCGAACTGGCTGCCCTTCGGTGCCGAAGCCGACTCGCCCGCCGAACAGTTCGCCGCCTGGCTGCCCTACTCGGCCTATCTGACCGACGAGAAGCTGTTCGTCAACCGCGACGGCCTCGGCTTCCTGCTGGAGCTGATGCCGCAGTCCGGCGCCGACGAACGCATGGCCGAGGTGCTGGTGTCGCTCTACGCGACCTGCCCGCCGGGTACCGGGGTTCAGTTTCACCTGTTCGCCTCGCCGCACATTCGCGAGCAGCTATGTCGCTACGCCAATCTGCGCGTCGAGGACAGCGACCAGGCCGAGAAGGCCAAACACTGGGGCCGGCCCGCGCGCAACGACAACCTCTTCCACCGTCTGGCGCGCCAGCGTGTCGGCCATCTGCTCGGCGGCGCCCAGCGGTCGCTGACGTCGGGCTTCCACTACACGATCCGCGACTTCCGGCTGATGATGAGCGTCGCGCTGCCGGGCGATGCCGGCCAGCTGAACCGCCGCGACGAACTGGTGGCGCTGCGCGAGTCGATGGCTTCGACACTGCGCTCGGCCTCGCTGCCGAACCGCGTGTGCGACGCCGCCGACCTGATCAACTGGTGCGCGCTGTTCACGAACCCCGATCGCATCTCGCAGGCTGACGCCCCGAACCTGCACTACGACGACGGCCGCGAGATCCGCGACCAGATCGTCGACTTCGACACCATCCAGGACCCGCAGCCCGGCGGCCTGACCTTGTGGAAGGAAGGCAGCGAACACCGCCTCGAAGCGCGCTTCTACTCGATCAAGTCCTTCCCCGAACGCTTCGCGCTCTGGCAGATGGGCTCGCTGATCGGCGACCTGATGCAGCCGGCGCTGCAGTACAGCGCGCCCTTCCTGCTGACGATGGGCGTGCACGTGCTCGATCCGAACGTCACCAAGTCGGTGGTCACCGCAAACCATGTGCGTGCGACGCAGAACGCACGCAGCAAGATGGCCGAGGTGATGCCCGACGTGGGCAAGAAGCTGCAGGACTGGACTGCCGCGGCCAACGCGATCGACGTCGGCAGCAACTTGGTGAGCCTGTACCACCAGCTCGCGATCTTCTCGCCACCGGGCAAGTCGGTCGCCGCGCAGGAGACGGCGAACGCGATCTGGCGCGGCCGTGGGTTCCAGCTCAACGCGGATGTCTACATGCACCGGCAGGCGCTGCTGGCCAGCCTGCCGATGACGCTGTCCGAGCGCTTCCACCGCGACCTGGCCAAGATGCGCCGCGTCTCGCGCAAAACGATGGCCAATGCCATCCACCTCGCGCCGCTGATCGCCGAGTGGCGCGGCACGCGCACGCCGGCGCTCGTGTTTGGCGGCCGGCGCGGCCAGCTGATGACGCTTGACATCTTCGACAACGACCTCGGCAACTACAACTTCGCGATCATCGGCGCGCCGGGCTCGGGCAAGTCGGTGCTGATGAACGAGATGGCCTGGTCCTACCGCGCCATAGACGCCAAGGTCTGGATGCTGGACCTGGGCCGCTCGTTCGAGAAACTGTGCCGCAAGGCCAAGGGCACCTACATCGAGTTCAAGCCCGATGTCGCCATCTGCCTGAACCCTTTCACTCACATCGTCGACATCAACGAGGACATCGACATGCTGGTGCCGGCCATCTCGAAGATGGCCTCGATGTCGCGGCCGCTGGACGAGGTTCAGTACAAGGCCATCTCGGCGATGGTGCTCAAGCTCTTCCGCGCGCACGGCAACGATCTGACCGTCACCGCACTGCGCGACGCCTTCAAGGCCGGCACGATCGAGGAGCTGGGCGTGCGCGAGGACCCGCGCATCAAGGACCTGGCGATCATGCTGAACCCCTATGCACGGGGCGGCCAGTACGAGCGCTTCTTCGAGGGCCGCAACAGCATCGACTTCGAGAACGACTTCGTCGTCATCGAGAATGAGGAACTCAAGCGCCGGCCCGACCTGCATGCGGTGGTCAACATCCTGCTGCTGCACCAGATCACCGGCGAGATGTACCTGACGCGCAACCGGCGCAAGGTGCTGTTCATCGACGAGTTGAAGCAGCAACTGGGCGACATCGGCGCCGACGATCCGGTCAAGGCCGCTGTCGTCGAGGAGGCCGCGCGCCGCGCCCGCAAGTACGGCGGTTCGCTCGGCACCGCCACGCAGAGCGCCGACGACTACTACGGCTCGGCGCAGATGGAAGCGGCCTTCAACTGCTCCGACTGGGTCTTCCTGCTGCGCCAGAAGCCCGAGTCGATCGAGATGCTCGACCGCCAGGGCCGGCTGTCGATGGACGAGCCGAAGAAGCGGCTGCTGAACTCGCTGCGCACCGAGCCGGGCGTGTTCTCCGAGGTCTACATCTCGTCGCCCGTTGGCGAAGGCGTGGCGCGCAACATCCTCGATCCGGCGACCCACCTGCTCTTCTCCAACAAGCTCGAAGACAACGCACCGATCGACGAACTGCGTGCCCAGGGCCTGTCGATCGACGAGGCGATCGCGGAGCTGGTGCGTCGCCGGGGTCATGTGTCATGAGCCCGGGCCTGAAGTCTGCGCTGCTGAACGCGGGCATGGCCTGCGCAATCGTGCTCGGCACGCTGGCCGCCTACGACCGCGTCGTGGTCCGACCGTCGCAGCTGATCGGCGTGGTCGATGTGGCCGAGGTCTACCGTCAGAAGGAAGCCGAGTTCACGCTGATCCTGACGCGCGCCGCAAGCGAGGGCGAGCGCGAGCAGGCAATGCGCATGGCGCGCAGCTTTGCGCAGCGCCTGCCGCTTGCGCTGGAGGAACTGCCGCGTGACTGCGGCTGCCTGGTGGTTCTGAAGACCGCCGTCGCGGCGCCTGCACCGCGGACCGTGGACTTGACGGCGCATCTGCGCCGCAAGGTGGAGGCGCCATGACCCACCGCATTGACCGCCTCCGAGCCAGCACCCGCGATTTCGGCGCCCACCTGCGCCAGCGCTGGTACCTGTACCTGCCGGTCTTCGCGATCTGGGGCTTCGCCTACACGCGCCTGTTCATCGACCCCACGCCGCGCCTGCCGGTGCTCTTCAACTGGACACCGAGCCTGCCCTGCCGAGTGGCGCTGCTGCAGTACGGGACGAACGCGCTCAAGCGCGGCGACTACGTGGTGTTCGCCTTCGACGGCGAAGCCCAGGCGCGTTATCCGGGGCTGCGCGGCCAGCCCTTCTTCAAGATCGTGCGCGGCCTGCCCGGCGATCACATCACCGTCGAAGGGCGCGTGGTCGCGATCAACGGCGAGGTCGTCGGCCAGGCCAAGACCCATACCCACGACCGGCAAGCGCTCGAGCCGATCCTGGCCGCCGTGATTCCAGCCGGCCACTACTACGTGCAGGGCACCAGCCCCGACTCCTTCGACTCGCGCTACCGGGCCAGCGGCCTCGTGCGCGCGGACCAGGTGCTCGGCACCGTGATCCCGCTGTTCTGACGAGGCACGGCGATGCAACACGCTCGACACCTTGCCGGCACCCTGTTGGCCCTGCTTGTTCTTGCCGCGGCTGGTCCCGGCCCTGTGCGCGCGCAGACCTCGCCGGCGCAGCCGGGTGCTCCCGGCACCAGCGAGATGCCGATCGAGGACTATCTGGCACTGCTTGCGC
Organism: Piscinibacter defluvii; assembly: GCF_004011805.1. Classification (GTDB taxonomy): domain Bacteria; phylum Pseudomonadota; class Gammaproteobacteria; order Burkholderiales; family Burkholderiaceae_C; genus Piscinibacter; species Piscinibacter defluvii. The sequence goes on along the minus strand of NZ_RCHJ01000003.1, from coordinate 503,447 downwards.
GCATCGCGCCGGCCGCCCACGACGGTGCCCGTGCATACCGGCAGGCCTGGTTGCAGCGCTGCGGCCGTTCGTTGACGACCGCGGAGCTGCGCGTGGCGATGGCGGTGGGGGACGGCAACCCGGTGCTGATGGGCATGATCCGGGCGAGCCATCTGCGCGACGCCGCGGCGCTCGCCAGCCTCGCGGCCCTGATCGATTGCACGCGGGGTACCCGATGAGCCGGGCCGCCGCGCCGTTGTTGGTCGCGGCCTTGCTGGCCGTCGGCGGCAGGGCCAGCGCAGTCGATCTCGGCACCCTCGGGCCGACCTATGAGATCGCCGAGCCGCACTTGCTGGCCTTCATCGAGCAGCGGCTGCGCGAGAAGGAGCGCAGCGGCGAGTTGCAGCGGCTCGCGGAGGCGGCACGGGCCCGCGGCATCGACACCGTGCGCCAGCCGCCGCCCGTCGAAGGCCTGCGCACCACCGAGCGCCCGCGCACCTTCTACGTCGACCCGAGTTTCACGCTCGACCGCAACATCACCGACTCGCAGGGCCGCCTGATGTTCGCGGCGGGCACACGCAAGAACCCGCTGGAGGTGGTGTCGCTGTCGCGCCACCTGCTGTTCTTCGACGCCCGCGACCCGCGGCAGGTGAAACACGCCCGCGAGCTGAGCGGACGCTACGCGGGCCGCATCAAGCCGATCCTGACGGGAGGCTCCTACCTCGACCTGATGAAGGCCTGGCGCGTGCCCGTGTACTACGACCAGGCCGGCACCCTGACCCGCCGCTTCGGCATCCGCCAGGTGCCGGCGCTGGTGTCGCAGGACGGACTGCGCCTGCGCATCGACGAACTGGGGCTGCCATGAGTATCGGCCGATACCTGCGCGCATGGGCCGCGGTACTGGCCGCCACGCTCGCGACCGGCACCGCGCTGGCCGGCGACAGCCTGACCTGCACGGGTCGGTTCCCGAACCCCATCACCGACATCTGCTGGAGCTGCATCCTGCCGATCACACTGGGCGGCACCACGCTGGCCAATCTCGACGGGCAGGAAGACATCGCCAATCCGTCCAGCCCCGTCTGCAGTTGCGGCGTGAACCCGACCGTCGGCCTGTCGATCGGTTTCTGGGAGCCGGCACGCCATGTCGAGGCAGTCCGCAAGCCCTTCTGTCTGGCGTCGCTCGGCGGCGTCGACCTGGACCCCGGCATCGATGCGCCGACTGCCGCGCGCTTCACGCGGCCGGAGGGCGACGGTGACGGTGGCAGCTTCTACCAGGCGCACTTCTACATGAACCCGGTGCTGTACTGGCTGGAGGTCGTGACGGACTTTCCGTGCCTGGAACGTGGCTCGTTCGACCTCGCCTACCTCACCGAAGTCGACCCGCTGTGGAACGACGACGAACTGACGCTGATCCTCAACCCCGAGGCGGTGCTGTTCGCCAACCCGGTGGCCGTGGCGGCCTGCGCGGCCGACTGCGTCGCGGCGACCGCAGGCTTCGGCATCGCCGAGATGTTCTGGTGTGCAGGCTGCCAGGGCGGCCTCTACCCGCTCGACGGCCACGTGCCCTACCACCTCGGCGGCGTGCGCACGGCGGCGCTGATCGCCCAGCGCCTGACCGCCAAGATGCACCGCGAACTGCTGGCCTGGGGCTGGCATGGCAGGGCGGGCCTCTGCGGCCCCTACTTCCTACCGGCGATGGACAAGACCGCCTACAAGACCCAGCTGACCTACCCGGTGACCAACACGGCGAAGGACGGCGGACGCTGCTGCCAGCCCTTCGGCCGCAGCACCATCGTCTGGGGCGCCGGCAAGGAGTACCCGGTGCGCGGCGAGGACTTCGCCTTCATGTTGTTCCGCAAGAGGAACTGCTGTGTGGGCTACTGAACTCCGTTGCCTCGCTGGACTTGGCGCCGCAGTCGGCCTCTTGTGCACCGCTGCGGCGGTGCGCGCGCAAGCCCCCGTCGGCCTTCCTCCCGCCAAGGTGATGCCGCGGATCGACGCCTTGCCGACGCCGGCCACGCAGACCTCGGTGGATCTGGACGCACTGGCGCGGGGATTCGCTACCGCGACAGGCGCGTCCACGCTACCAGGCGCCGACGAGCCGCGCCTGATCGTCTTCATCAGCCTGTCCATGCCCGAGGCCACGCTGGCGCGGTTGGTGGATCAAGCAACACGCGCTCGCGCGCAGTTGCTGCTGCGCGGACTGTCCGAAGGCTCGCTGCCACGCACCGCGGCGCGCATCCAGCAACTGATCGGCACACGTCCAGTGGCCGTCCAGATCGATCCGCGGGCCTTCGACCGCTATGCGATCCAGCGCGTGCCGGCGTTCGTGCTCGCCCGGGCGGGCGGGCAGGACGCCGCCTGCAGCGGCGAGCAATGTACGCGGTCCGACGACCACGTCTTAGCGGCGGGCGATGTCAGCCTCGACTACGCGCTGGATCACTTCCAACGTTCAGCGCCGGCCTTCGCGAAGGACGCCGGCCGCTTTCTGGCCCGCCTCGGCCGCCGGAAGTGACGCCATGCGCAAGCTGATCGCCTGCTTCACCGCGTTCTGCGTGGCTGTGACCCCGGTGACGGCGCCAGCCGGCCCGCACGAGGAAGGTGTCGCGGCAGGCCAGGCCGCCAACCAGACCGCCCGCGCCACCGTCAATGCGCCCAGCGCCACCAGCGTCGTGCCGGGTTACACCGCAGCACCGCCCGAGTCCGCGTACTACCGGCAGCCCAACCTGTCGTCCCAAGGCAGCGCGCGGCTGTCGCTCTGCGCGACCTTGCCGAACGACACGGTGTGCCAAGCGCAGCGTGGCGCGATGGGGTCGGCGAACCTGCCACGGCCGGCCATCGATCCCGGCGATCCCTCCGTGTCCGCGGCCCACGGCATTGCCCGCTCGCCGTCCAGCGTGCTCGAGAACCTGGCGTCGTACTACAGCGGCTGCGCGACCACGACGACGGCGGTCCCCGCTGGCACACAGACACGCAGTTGCCTGCGCTACGAAGGCATCGGCAGCTACGGCTGCACGCGCAGTCTCACCGTCGGCATCGAACGCAACACCAACTGCACGCCCGGTGACTGGTTCGCCCGCGCCGACGTGGGCCGCACCGGTCTGGACGTGCAGTGCCTGCCCGACCGCCCGGAGACGGCACAGCACTTCCGCGTCACGCAGGACGCAGCGCCGCTGGCCTTCTTCGAAGTCGACATGACGACACCGGTGGTGTTCCCGCAGAGGGTCGCGGTGCTGGGGACCCGCTACGCCTGGAACTTCGGCGCGGCGCGCTCAGGCGTCTGGGTTGCCGACAAGGCCTGCGCCGGCGATACCTGCACCCTGACGGCCATGATCGCCGCCGAGCGAGCCGCGATCTGCACCGGCAGCGGCGACTCCAGCGACAGCTGCAGCACCATCGCGCCCTTCCTGAAACGCTATGCGGCCTGCCCGGCCGGCACGCAAAGCGGCGACCTGATCCAGGACACCGCCTGCCAGGGCGACAGCGGCTGCACGACGACGGCGCTCGACGGCACGCGCTGCTATGCGCCGGCCGGTGGCGCCACGGCACTTGTCGGTTACGACGTGACGGGCAGCCTGCCCGGCTACTACTGGAACCTCGACGGCGAGCGCAGCGTCGCCGGCTGGGATCCGAACCTGGCCTACGGTCCGATCCCGACGATGCGGCTGTCGTACACCCGCCCCCGCACCACCATCACCGAAACCGACCGCTGGGACGACCAGTGCCCCGCCGTCGCCGACGGCAGCCGCTGCACGGTGCAGACCGCGGACGTGTGCACCGATGGCCCGGCGACGAAGGTGATCGACGGCTCATCGGTGACCCGCGACTGCTGGCAGTACGAGAGCACGATGAACTGCAGCGGCACCGCGCCGGGCAGCCAGTGCGGGCCGCTGGTCGCCGCCGGCTGCTCGCCATCGGGTTCGGTCTGCCGGCGCAGCAACCCCGTCACCGGTGCCTGCGAGGTGTACGAGGACAGCTACAGCTGCCCGGTGCCGGCGCAGACGGTGACCAGCGCCAGCAACTGTCCGTCGAACGTCTTCTGCCTGCAGGGCAACTGCTACGACATCAGCCACGCGAACGACCCCGACTTCGCGCGCAGCATGTCGATGCTCGAGGCTGCGCGCGAAGCCGGCGTCTACCTCGACACCGACCGCATGCAGGTCTTCAAGGGCGAGGACAACCGCTGCCGCGACCGGCTGCTGAAGAACTGCTGCTACGCCGACAACGCCGGCGCCGGCATGACCAACCAGAGCCTCTTCGGCACCGGCTCGCGGCTGGTCTACGACGTGCTGATGAACGCGGAGAACCGCCAGTTCATCTACCAGGGCATGTCGGCCCTGCTCATGGGCGGCGGCTTCAGCGGCACGTTCACCACCTACGGCGTCACGGTGGCCGTCAACGGCGCTGCATTGCCCGCGGGGTCTGTGGCGGTGTACTCCGGCCAGAGCCTGGTCGTGGCTTTCGATCCCTGGTCGCTGGTCATCGCCGTGATCATCTACGTCGTGATGTCGGCATCCTCCTGCGACGAGGAGGAAGGCAAGCTCGCGATGAAGGAAGGTGCCGGCTTGTGCCACGCCGTCGGCACCTACTGCTCCTCCTGCATCCGCGTCTTCGGCTCCTGCGTCTCGTGCATCACGCACACCACGCGCAAATGCTGCTTCAACAGCATGCTGGCCCGCATCGTCAACGAGCAGGGGCGAACGCAGGTCGGCAAGGGCTGGGGCAGCGCGGAGAACCCGGACTGCTCTGGCTTCACGGTCGCCCAGTTGCAGTCGCTCGACTTTGCAACGATGGACTTGAGCGAGTTCTATGCCTCGCTGGTGCCGACCCTGCCCAACGTGGCCACGCTGCAAGGCCAGAGTGGCGGGCGCATCCCGACCTGCTACTACGGCCAGGGGAGATGTCAGTGAGCTGCCAGCACGCTCGTTGTGCACTCCCGCTGGGCCTTGCGATGGTCCTGGCTTCGTCAATGGCGACCGCCGAGGAACGCCTCGCGGTACCCGACGCACGCCCGCTGCTGCTGGCGGCCATCGATGCGCCGGATGGGCGTGCGCACGGCGTGCTGTCGGGACCGATGGCGGACGCCATCAAGGCGCGTTTCAAGGCCACCTCGCCGATCAACATTGACGTGAGCACGGAGCGCCGCTATGCGCAGCCAGGATGCCGTCGTCTCAAGGTCAGCTTCTGGCAGGACGGTGTGCAGCTTCCCGGAGAGCCGGGCCCGCGCCGGCGGACTATCGACTTCGGCATCGACTACTGCCGCGACGGGCTGCCGCCGCGCTCGCTTTCCTGAGGTGTGCGATGCACGGCATCCGCCGCTTGATCTTGCTCGCGCTGGTTGTACTGTCTTCACCGACAGCGAGCGGTGCCGGGAACGAGTCGCCCCGTTTCTGGGGCGACACGTGGCGCGGATGGCACTTCTACGAAGACCCGGTGCCCGAAGCCGAGCTACCTCGGCCCGTGCCGCCCAAGCCCGCGGCACCGCCTGCCACGGCCCGCGATCCACGTCGAGCCGCCCGGCCGCCTGAGCTCATAGACCTTGAGCGCCTGCGCCAGCAGGTCGAGGATCTGCGCGGCATCGCTGTCATGCGGCCGACCGAGGCCAACGTGCGGCGCTACATGGAGCTCGAGGCCAAGGTCGTCGCCCAGGCCTCGACCTTCGCGGACGTGGCGCAGCGGGTCGCCTGGACCACGCCGGAGCTCGATCCCACGCTGCAGGGTCGCCCGGTCAACGCCAAGGCGCTGGAAGTCTTCGAGGCCCAGCAAATGGGTGATCGCTCGCGCTCGATTGCCGAGCTGGGTCGCGACCATGTGCTGCTGTTCTTCTTCCGCGGCGACTGCCCCTACTGCCACGCCTTCGCGCCAACGCTCGAAGCGTTTCAGGGTCGTCACGGTATCCGTGTTGAAGCCGTCAGCCTCGACGGCGGCGTGCTGCCGGGCTTCGCATCCGCGCGCCGCGACAACGGCGCGGCCAGCGCGCTGCGCGTGGCCCAGGTGCCCGCCGTCTACCTGGCGCAGCCCTTCACCGGCCGCATCGTGCCCATCGGCTTCGGTGTGCTGTCCGAGTCGCAATTGCTCGAGCGCATCTCCGCCGCTGCGGCGCCGGCCTTCGAGGCCATGGTGCCCAGTGCCGTGCGGCAGCTCGGGATGCCCTGATCTGTTCCCAGGAGGATCGTCATGTCCAACCGCCCGTCCCAGCGCACCTGCGCTGTCATCGTCGCCCTGGCCACCGTGTTGCACGCCGGATCCGCACGGAGTGGCGACCTCAATGCCGAGGTGAACACGATGTTCAGCAACCTCGGCACGATCGGGAACTACACCGCGCCGGGCGCGTTTCGCGGTCAGACCTTCAACACCTACACCGGCGGCAGCCTGTTCATGCGCTCGCCGAACAAGGTCTATCAGCTCGCCGCGATCCAGTTCCCCAGCGCCAAGGCCGGCTGCGGCGGCATCGACGTCTTCGGCGGCTCGTTCTCGCACATCTCCGCCGAGGAGTTCAAGAACATGCTGCGCAACATCACGGCAGCGCTGCCCGGCATTGCCTTCCAGCTCGCGCTGGAGTCGGTCTCGCCGCTGCTGGGTGGCCTGACCAAGTGGGCGAAGGGCCTGGAGACCTGGATCAACAACGCGCGAATCAACTCCTGCGAGACCGCCAAGGCCATCGTCAGCACGGCGGCCGAGGCCACGGGCTACAGCTCGCAAGAGGCCTGCGCCGACCTGGCCATCGAGATGGGGCTGGAGAGCGACCGCGATGCGGCCCGGCGCCGCTGTGCCAGCGACCGGCCGGGGATCCTGGCCTCGGCGCGCGGCTCCACCGATCCCAATGTGCGCAACAAAGCACCCTTCGTCGGCAACCTCACCTGGAAGGCACTGCAGCGCACCGGCACGGCTCTGGACGATGCCGAGCGCGAGTTGATCATGAGCATCGTCGGCACCGTCATCTTCCATCCGGAGAGCGCGAACCGCGACCCGGAGCCCGTGCCGCCGACAATCACCTCGATCAGCCAGTTGCTCTACGGCCAGGCGGCCGCGACCGGCACCAGCGTCACCCAGCACCTGCTGCGCTGCAACGACTACACGAACTGCGACGTCGTCACGTTGAACACGGGCTACACGCACACGCCCTTCACGGCCCGGGTCGAGACCATGATGCGGTCGATCGCCGACAAGATCGCGACGCGCACCGCGATCCCCAACAACTCCGCCGAGGTGGGCTTCGTCAATCAGACCACCGAGCCGGTGTACCGGATGCTGTCGATCGGTGCGACGATTCCCGGCTCGGGGCTGGCCGACAGCCTGATCGGCCAGTACCGCGATGTGATCGCGGCCGACTATGCCTACGTCTTCCTCGAGCGGAACCTGCGGCTCGGGATGGCCGCGCTCGACAAGGACTACACGCTGCAGCAGAGCCAGCGTGAACTCGCCAACCAGGTGCGCCAGCGTGCCCAGGCCATGCTGCTGCAGTTGTCGCAGGAGAAGAACCTGCTATACCAGAAGGTCGGGTCGTTCCGCGCCGTCTCCAGCCACCTGGAACAACTCGAACGGCAACTGCGCTCGAGCATGCCGCAGCATGTGATGGACATGCTGGGGCAGCGCGCGGCCTACGTGGCGCGGTAGCCTGCTCCGATCCTCGAGGCGGCCATGTGGGAGATCTTTGCCTACCAGAACGCGGACAGCCTGTTCGGCATCTTCAATGCCGCGGCCGCCATCCATGCGTCGAGCGACTACATGGCCGCCGTCGCGGCAGTGGCCTTCTGCGGCTTCATCGCCGCCCTGCTCGCCTATGCCTTCGCCCCGGACAAGCTGCAGGGCTGGAAGTGGCTCGCGACCGTGCTGCTGGTGTTCTCGGTGCTGATCGTGCCCCGCGTGACGGTGGGCATCGTGGACAAGACCGGTGGCTCGGCGGTGAAGGTCGTCGCCAACGTGCCCTTCGGCGTGGCCATGCTCGGCAGCATCACCAGCACCATCGGCCACACGCTGACGGGCCTCTTCGAGACCGCGTTCCAGGTCATCCCCGGCGCGGGCGCGATGCCGGCGGAACTGAGCTACGAACGCAACGGCCTGATGTTCGGCAACCGTCTGATCCGCGAGACCGGCAACGTGGTGTTCCAGGACCCCACCTTCCGCACCGACCTGATCAACTTCATCCACAACTGCACGATGTACGACCTGATCGACGGCACCGTCGATCCCGCCGCGTTCTCCACCTCCGACGACGTTTGGGCGCTGATGGCCACGCCCAACCCGGCCCGCTTCAGCACGGTGACTGGCTCTGGCGCCGCAGTGACGGTCGATACCTGCCCCAACATCTACGGCAACCTGAACGGCCGCCTGCCGGCGCAGGTCACGCGCATAGAGGGCCGACTGGCCTTCCAGCTGAACCCCACGCTGCCGAGCGCGGCGGCGACCGCCGCGATCGCCGGCCAGATCCAGCAGGCCTACATCCGCAACAGCATCGCGAATGCGGCCGCGACGGCAACGGACCTGATCCGGCAGAACGCCGTGCTCAATGCCATCAGCGACACCAGCAACATCATCGGACAGAAGGTGAACGACCCGGCGGCGATGGTGCTCGCGGTCGGCCGGGCGCAGGCGGTGGCGCAGCAGAACGCGACCTGGATGAACTACGGCAAGGTGGCAGAACAGTCGCTGCCAGTGTTCCGCAATGTCATCGAGGCGCTCACCTACGCCCTGTTCCCGCTCTTCGTGCTGCTGCTCCTGCTGACCAGCGGACGCGAATCGATGATCGCATTCAAGGGCTACGCGGCCATCCTGATCTGGATCCAGTTGTGGCCGCCGCTGTACGCGGTTCTCAACTACATGGCTTCGGTGTACGCCGCCTACGACCTGGCTGCCGCGTCGGACCTGGGCACGGGTACCAAGGCCCTGGCACTGCAGACCGCGTCGACGATCTACTCGCGGGCGATCTCCGGCGAGGCCGTGGTCGGCTACCTGGCCATCAGCATCCCCTTCATCGCCTGGGCCGCGCTGAAGCGCATGGAGAACTTCGGCACCGCCCTCGTCGGCGGCTTGTCCGGGCTGCAGGGCATGCTGGCCGGCAGCACGGCGGGAGCCGCCGTCGGCAACGTCTCGATGGGCAACGTCGCGATGGACCAGTTGCAGCTGGCAGCGAATCGCACGTCGGCGTTCATGAGTTCCTGGCAAAGCGATCTGAGCGGCAACACCTTCACGTCGAGCGCGCTGACCGGACGCACGGCCGCAAACCTGCTGCGCAACCAGGGCTTCGCGTCGCGCGTGGTGTCGATGCGGGTCAGCGAGCAGGACGTGACCGAGGCGAGCCGTCAAGCCGACGCAGCGCGGGGCGAGATGGTGTCCGCGAGCAATGAGCGGTCCACCGTCTTGACCGAGGCTTTCACCAAGGGACTGGCAAAGCTCAAGTCCTCGCGCAGTTCGTCGGGCACGTCGACGAGCAGCTTCGAGCAACTGGGCGAGACGCTGACGCGGCTGGACCAGATCACCAAGAGCGTCGCCGACGACACGGGGCTCACCCAGTCGCAGGTCGCGCGTATCGCGTTCGGCGCTTCCGGCCGCCTCGGCTTCAACGCGGGTGTGGCGGGAGCGCAGGTCGATGCCAGCGCGGACAAGGCCTACATGAGCGGCCTCTCCGCGGAGCAGAGGAAGGTGCTTGGATCCATGACAAGCGACCAGATCGCCGAGTTCAAGCAGTTTGGAGATCGCGTCTCGCGTGACGCCACCTTGGTCAGCGCGATGTCCGACGATGCGCGCCAGGCACGGGAACTGGGGAGCCGCCTCGCGACGACCGCGTCGCGAGCCCAGCAGGCTCAGGCCTCGTACGGCGAGCGCAGCGCATTGGCTGAGCGCGTCTCCGTGGCGCGCGAGCGAGGCGAGTCCATCGCCGTCGACATCGCTCAGGATCCCTACAACCTCGCGATGTTCCTGCGCTACGCCGAGCGCTACGGCGGCGACAGCGCGGCGGCTGCCACATTGCTCGACGCGGAGTTGGCGCGGCAGGGGCTTCGTCCGTCGCGCAGTTTCTCCGACGGAGCCGCACTACCCGCATCCTTCCAGGATCTGCGCGATCAGTGGGCCGCGTCGGCGTCCGATCCCGCCTTGAATCCCGACTTGGCCGCGCGCAATGCCCAGAACCGCGGCGCCGTTTCGCGCGGACTCGGAAGCGCCCCCCCAACCATCTCCGAGCAGGCGGGACCCAGCATCAGACCGGAGGTCGGCCTGGGTGGGGCAGCCATCCGCGAGCAAACGGACCGGTCGCGCCGAGGATTCGACGCCGAGACAGAAGTGAGGCGGTCAGCAGACGGCACCGTCTCTACCAAGAAGTCGCTGCTTCTCCAGTCCGGGCGCCAGGTTGCGGCCGATGCCGGGGCCACTCTGGACGAGGCCAAGGACGCGGTGAAAGGAGTGCTCAGGAAGAAGTAGAAAGCGGCAGGGGTTGACGAACCATTTGCGCCGAGCCTGGGCTCTCGTTGGCCTACATGGGTGGACGGCCCTTGTCGCGCCAGAAGTTGGCCGCGATGTCTGCCGTCGTCGTGCCCATGCCTGGAATCTCTCGGCGCTCCGTGGCTCGTCGCCCAAGCCTGATCGCGGCGCCACCCAATGCAGCCCCGACAAGCGCGCCAAGCCCTGCCATGACCACGCGAAGACCCCAGTCCCCGTTGATCGCAGCGACAACGCCAACCAGGGTGCCAACCCCGACGAGAGTGAGAAAGATAGCCTTCCGCAGCATTCCATGCCTCTGGTTCGCAAGGTAGCGCCGATGGCCCGCCGTTGCAATGCCCGGGGGCGGCCACGTACCGGTGCGCAGAGATTCGCCACTGCACCGCACCACCGGATAGATTGTCAAAGTTGACATACGAGACAAACGAGACTACTCTGCCGCATCTCAGTGCGTACGCGGAGTTCGCCATGCGCAAGGCACAAGCGGCATCAGCTTTGAACCAACCACTTGTCACCCCGACGGAAGTTCGCCGCTTCGACAAGGCGGTCACGATTCGCGACCGTGGCGCATTCCTCTTCGAACTCGACCGCCTTGTTCGAGAGAAGGTGGCGGCTGCCACGAACGTGGTCGCCGAGGCGACACCCCTGACCGAAACGCTGGGCCGGAAGGCCGCGTCGCTGCGCGCGGGCACCTCCTGGTCGCCGACGGCCGCCGACATCCAGCGAGGCCGCGCTGAACTGCTGCGCGAGTTCGAGCAACCGCACAACCTGCCTCTGTCCGACTTCGTGCGCCTGGCCCACAAGTCCCGCCAGCAGATCTACAAGGACATCACCGCACGCAGGTTGCTTGCGCTGGACGTCGGCCGTCGAGGCCAGCGCATTCCCGATTGGCAGTTGGAGGCACCAGGCCTGCAGTTGACGCGCACCGTGCTCCAGGCTGCGGAAGATGTCGACGCCTGGACGGTGTACCGCGCCCTGGCGGAGCCCTGTGAAGCCCTTGGCGGCAAATCTCCGGCGGCGAGCGCGAATCGAGGCAACGTCGACGCTGTTACGCGCGTCGTGCTTGCTTCGCTCGGCGTGCAGCCGGCGGAGCACGGCCGTGCCGACGCCTGATGTTCCGTCCCGAATCATTCCTGCGGGAGAACTTCTCCAGCACATCAGCAGGTCAGCGTATCGCGGCACGGCCCTTCACTTCGGCCGCTCGGGCGGCAATCGCTACGACGACCGGACTCTCCGGTTTGGCACGCTCTACGTCGGCTTCGACCTGGCAACCGCGCTCATGGAGTCGGTCTTCCGCCAGCACCGTTGGAGCCGCCGCGCCAAGCGCGTGATCACGCGAACCGAGGTGTACGCGCGCATGGTCAGGGCGATCGGCGTCCTCGAGCCGCTGTCGCTTGCCGATCTCACCGCGCCCGGCGTGATGGCATCGCAGTTCGGATTGAACCTGTCCCAGCTGGCCAGCCGTCGCTACGTTCATACGCAGCGCATCGCTTCGCTGGTACACGCGCTCGCCGAGCGGGATGGCGCGCCTCGATTCGACGGCGTTCTCTACCCTTCCCGCAACAACCACCCGGCCGCGTGCGCCGCCCTGTTCGACCGTGCAGCCGCGAAGCTCTCGCTCGTCGACGACATCGCGCTGCGCGACCACGCCGACTGGCCGTCGTTTCTCACCAGGTACCAAGTCTTCGTCTTGCCCGTTTGAGGTTCACTGGCCAACCACGGCCCCTGCCTATGCGCATGGTCCATCGGAGCGGGGTGCGAAGCGCCTTGGCTGCCCGCTGGCCGCGATGACACAGGGCAGCCGAGAGAGATGGGGGCGCTCACGCGAGCGCAGTCGCTTGGCGTCGAATGGGAACTACGTTGCCGCCGTTCCGGATCCACTCATCCAGCATGTCGGCCCAGCTTTGCATCATCGTGCGTCGTTGCTCCGCGTACTCCGCCTTGTTGTAGACCGCACGCACACCCCGCTGCTCATGAGCAAGGCACTTCTCGATCCAGTCGCTGTTGAAGCCAGCCTCGTGCAACAAGGTACTGGCCGTCCGGCGCAGGTCATGCACCGTGAAGGGTTCGAAGTCTTCGCCCCGATCACGGATGAGTCCGACCGTCACGTCGATGACTCGATTCAACGTGGCCGCACTGATGGGCAGGGTGGTCTCGTAACGTCCGGGGTGCAGATACGAGCTCGCGCCAAAGCAGGTCTTGAAGGCGACGAGGATGTCCAGGGCCTGTTGACTGAGATAGACGTTGTGATGCCGCCCGGCCTTCATGCGCTCCTTCGGAATCGTCCACGTGGCCGTATCGAAGTTCACCTCGCCCCACGTCGCCTCGATGAACTCCGACTTGCGCACCAGCGTCAGCAGCATGAACTTGATGGCCAGACGCAGCGTGGGCAGGGTCGCCGTCTGCTCGAGTGCAGCGAAGAACACATGGATCTCGGACGGTGAAAGGGCCCTGTCCCGCGCCTTGAACGTAGCGATCGCGCTGGGCCTGATCGCCTCCGCTGGGTTGTCGATCTTCAAGCCGCGCGCCTGGACGAATCGGAAGACCTGAAGAACGATCTCTCGGGTGTGAACGGCGGGAGCAGCAGCACCCCGTTCCTTGATTCTTTCGCACCGTGTCATCAGGCGCGTTGGAGTGATCTCCTCCAGCTTCAATCGGCCGAACTCTGCCGCCAGGTTCCGGTCGTAGATGGACTTGCGCATCGCCCGGGTGGACTCGGCCAGCTTGGTCTCGGCAAAGTACTTCTCCGCCCATCTGCCGAATGTCAAGGCTTCCGCAGCCTCGACACGCTTCTCCGCCTTGTCGCGCGACGGGCTCTCGCCGCGTTCCACGGATCGACGCGCCCGCGTCATCAGCAGTCGTGCCTCGGCCAAGGTCAAGGACATGCCGTAGTCCAGCTCATCAGGATCTCGTGGCTTCTTGGCGCCGAGCGTCGAGTCGTACTGGCCCAGCACCAAGGTTTCCCGGCGACCGTTGATCCGGTAGTCGAACCGGAAGCTCACCACGCCGGTGCGCGTGACGGCGACGTACAGCCCCTGCTGATCGGCAACCTTGTAGATCGTTCCTGTGGGCTTGAGCGCCCTCAACCTCATGTCAGTGAGCATCGTGTTCCCCTGGCGGATCCGACAACCGATACCGTCAGGACATTTGACGGTACCGGATGGGGTCGTCCAAGGGCCGGCTCTTCGATACCGCCAGCAACACCGCCAGAATCACGGTGCTTTGCTGAGGCGAGTTGAAACCGGGTGAGACGCTAAGTCACTGCCCTGATTGGATTTTCAGGGGGAAGTGGGACTGCATGGAACGACCTGAAACGAGGTTAGATCATTCCCACTCGATCGTCGCCGGCGGCTTGCTCGAGACGTCGTAGGTCACGCGGTTGATGCCGCGCACCTCGTTGATGATGCGGCTGCTGACCTTCTTCAGCAGCGCATAGGGCAGCTCGGCCCAGTCGGCGGTCATGAAGTCGCTGGTCTGCACCGCGCGCAGCGCCACCACGTGCTCGTAGGTGCGGCCGTCGCCCATCACGCCGACGCTCTTCACCGGCAGGAACACGGCGAAGGCCTGGCTGGTCAGGTCGTACCAGCTCTTGCCTGTGGCCGGGTCGGTGAAGGCGCGCAGTTCGTCGATGAAGATCGCGTCGGCGCGGCGCAGCAGGTCGGCGTGCTCGCGCGTCACCTCGCCGAGGATGCGCACGCCCAGGCCCGGGCCGGGGAACGGGTGGCGATACACCATCTCCGGCGGCAGGCCGAGCGCCACGCCGAGCTCGCGCACCTCGTCCTTGAACAGGTCGCGCAGCGGCTCGAGCAGCTTCAGGCCGAGCGTCTCGGGCAGGCCGCCGACGTTGTGGTGGCTCTTGATCGTTGTGGCCTTCTTGGTCTTGGCGCCGCCGGACTCGATCACGTCGGGGTAGATCGTGCCCTGCGCCAGCCACTTCGCGCCGGCGAGCTTGCGGGCCTCGGCCTGGAACACCTCGACGAACTCGCGCCCGATGATCTTGCGCTTCATCTCCGGGTCGCTCACGCCCTTGAGGTGGCCGAGGAACTGCGGGCTCGCGTCGACGTGCACCACTTTCGCGTGCAGGCGGCCTTCGAACATCTCCATCACCGCCTTGCCCTCGTCCAGGCGCAGCAGGCCGTGGTCGACGAACACGCAGGTCAGCTGCTCGCCGATCGCGCGGTGGATCAGCGCCGCGGCCACGCTCGAATCGACACCGCCCGACAGGCCGAGGATCACCTCCTCGCGGCCGACCTGCTCGCGGATCTTCGCGACGGCCTCCTCGATGTGGTCGCGCATGATCCAGTCGGGCTTCGCCTTCGCGATCTGCAGCACGAAGCGCTCGAGCAGCGCACGGCCCTGCACGGTGTGCGTCACCTCGGGGTGGAACTGCACGCCGTAGTAGCCACGCGACTCGTCGGCCATGCCGGCGATCGGGCAGCTCGGCGTGGAGGCCATCAGCTTGAAGCCCGGCGGCAGCGCGGTGACCTTGTCGCCGTGGCTCATCCACACCTTCAGCATGCCGTGGCCCTCAGGCGTGCGGAAGTCCTCGATGCCGTCGAGCAACCGGGTGTGGCCGTGCGCGCGCACCTCGGCGTAGCCGAACTCGCGGTGGCTGCTCGCCTCGACCTGGCCGCCCTGCTGCACCGTCATCGTGAACATGCCGTAGCAGATGCCCAGCACGGGCACGCCGAGCTCCCACACGGCCTGCGGCGCGCGCAGGTCCTGGTCCTCGTAGGTGCTGGCGTGGCTGCCCGACAGGATGATGCCCCTGGGCGCGAAGGCACGGATGAAGTCGTCCGAGACGTCGTTCGGATGGATCTCGCAGTAGACATGCGCCTCGCGGATGCGCCGCGCGATCAGCTGCGTGACCTGGGAGCCGAAATCGAGGATCAGGATCTTGTCGTGCATGGGGTCAGAGGGCAGGCGCCGGGTGCAGCGCCCGCTGGCGGCGGAAGTGGGAGATCGCGACGGTCGCGCCGACGGCCTGCAGCAGCGCGCAACAGAAGAACGGCAACCCGATCCAGACGTCGCCGCGCGGCAGGTGCGAGACGAGGCCGAGCAGCGGCGCCGCGACCGTGGGCGCGAGCACGGCCATCAGGCTGGTGAGCGAGGCCACCGAGCCGGCCGTCTGGCCCTGGTTCTGCGGATCCGCCGCGTTCGAGACCAGGCTCTGGATCGAGGCCTGTGCACCGCCGCCGGCGATGGTGCCGACGACGATCACGACGTACATCATCCAGCCCTGCGTGGCCAGGCCGAAGCCGAGGTAGGTGAGCGCCGAGGCGATCAGCCCGATGCCGGCCAGTCGCTGCGGCGAGAAGCGCTTGAGCAGGTGGCGCAACAGCACGCCCTGCACGAAGAACGACACCAGGCCGACGACGAACAGCGACCAGCCGTTTTCCGCCGGACCCCAGCCAAACTTGAAGTGGTTGTGCAGCACCCAGCTCGAATGCAGCGTGAACTGCGCCAGGTTGGCCAGCGCAATCACCACCACCAGCGGGCCGACGCCCTGCAGCGCGCCGAGCTGCTTCAGGGCCGAGAACGGATTCGCCTTGCGCGCATCGAAGGGCCGGCGCCGCTCGGCCGGCAGCGACTCGGGCAGCACGAAGTAGCCGTACAGCCAGTTCGCGATCGCCAGCGCGCCGGCCACGAAAAACGGCAGGTGGATGTCGATCGCCCCCAGCACGCCGCCCAGTGCCGGTCCGAGGATGAAGCCGAGCCCGAACATCGCGCCCAGCAGGCCGAAGCGGCGCGCCCGCTCGGCCGGCGGCGTGATGTCGGCCACGTAGGCGTTGGCCACCGCGGCGTTGGCCTGCATCGCGCCGCTGAACAGGCGCACCACGATCAGCATCCACAGCGCCGTGGCCATGCCGGTGACGATGAAGCTCAGCGCCAGGCCGCAGAAGCCCAGCAGCAGCACCGGGCGCCGCCCGTACCGGTCGGACAGCGCCCCGAGCACCGGTGCGGCGAAGAAGTTGGCCACCCCGAACGAGAAGGTGACCACGCCGAACCAAAAGGTCTGTTCGGCCGGCGACGCGGTGAAGGTGCCGACGATCAGCGGCAGCACCGGCACGATCAGGCCGATCGCCACCATGTCCAGCAGCACCGTCAACAGGATGAAGGGCATGGACGCCTGGCGGCGCGCCGTGCCGGTCGCCTCGGCCACGTTCACTCCAGCCGGTAGTTCGGCGCTTCCTTGGTGATCTGCACGTCGTGCACGTGGCTCTCGCGGATGCCGGCCGACGTGATCTCGACGAACTCGGCCTTGCTGCGCATCTCCTCGATGGTCGAGCAGCCGCAGTAGCCCATCGAGGCGCGGATGCCGCCGGCCATCTGGAACACGATCGAGACCATCGAGCCCTTGTACGGCACGCGGCCCTCGATGCCCTCGGGCACCAGCTTGTCGGCGTTCGGGTTGGCGGACTCGTCGTTCTCCTGGAAGTAGCGGTCCGCCGAGCCGGCCTTCATCGCGCCGATCGAGCCCATGCCGCGGTAGCTCTTGTAGCTGCGGCCCTGGTAGAGGATCACCTCGCCCGGCGCCTCCTCCGTGCCGGCGAACATGCCGCCCATCATCACCGCGTGCGCGCCCGCGGCGATGGCCTTGGCGATGTCGCCCGAGTAGCGGATGCCGCCGTCGGCGATCAGCGGCACGTCGCTGCCCTGAAGCGCCTTCGCGACGTTGTCGATCGCGGTGATCTGCGGCACGCCGACGCCGGCGACGATGCGGGTGGTGCAGATCGAGCCCGGGCCGATGCCGACCTTCACGCCGTCGGCGCCGGCCTCGGCCAGCGCCAGCGCGGCGGCGCCGGTGGCGATGTTGCCGCCGATCACGTCGACCTGCGGGAAGTTCTTCTTCACCCAGCGCACGCGCTCGATCACGCCGTGGCTGTGACCGTGCGCGGTGTCGACCACCAGCACGTCGACACCGGCCTTGGCCAGCAGCTCGACACGTTCCTCGGTGCCCTCGCCCACGCCGACCGCGGCGCCGACACGCAGCTTGCCGGAGTCGTCGCGCGCGGCGTTCGGGAAGCTGGTCTGCTTGGTGATGTCCTTCACCGTCATCAGGCCGCGCAGCTCGAAGGCGTCGTTGACGACCAGCACGCGCTCGAGCTTGTGCTTGTGCATCAGCGCCTTGCCCTCCTCGACCGAGACACCCTCGCGCACCGTGATCAGGCGCTCGCGCGGGGTCATGATCTCGCGCACCGGCACGTCGAGCCGGGTCTCGAAGCGCAGGTCGCGGTTGGTGACGATGCCGACCACGCGGCCCTCGTCGACCACCGGGAAGCCGGAGATGCCGTGCTGCTTCGACAGCTCGATCACATGGCGCACCGGCACGCCCGGCGAGATGGTGATCGGGTCCTTCAGCAGACCGGACTCGTAACGCTTGACGCGGGCCACCTCGGCCGCCTGTTGCTTGGGCGGCAGGTTCTTGTGCACGATGCCGATGCCGCCTTCCTGGGCGATGGTGATCGCCAGGCGCGCTTCGGTGACGGTGTCCATCGCCGCCGAGACCAGCGGCAGGTTCAGCTTGATGCGGCGGGAAAGTCGGGTGGCGAGGCTGGTGTCGCGCGGCAACACCTGGGAGAAGGCGGGCACCAACAACACGTCGTCGAAGGTGAGCGCTTTGCCGAGAAGGCGCATGAGGCAGGCTCCAGACGCAAAAGCGGATTATAGGGAGCGTGCAGCACGGCACGCTTTGGCACGGCTGTGCGCCCCTGCACACAGGGACGGGCCGCTACACTCGCGCGAGAGAGCATTCCGCACCGTCCCCATGCGCCGCATTCCGCCCGTTCTCCTCGCCCTGCTGCTCGGCAGCCTGGTCGCCTTGCCGGCAACCGCCCAGTGGAAGTGGCGCGACAACGCGGGCCGCATCCAGTACAGCGACCTGCCGCCGCCCAACGGGGTGCCCGAGAAGGACATCCTGCAGCGCCCGGCCGCGGCCGTGGCGCGCCAGGCGCCCGCCTTCGTCGCGCCCGCGGCCTCGGCCGCGTCGGCGGTGCCGCCCGCACCGGCGGGCAAGGAGCCCGAGCTCGAGGCCAAGCGCAAGGCGGCCGAGAAGGAACAGGCCGACAAGGCCCGGGCCGAGGAGCAGAAGCTCGCCGCCGCCAAGGCCGAGAACTGCCTGCGCGCCAAGGCGCATGTGCGCTCGCTCGAGAGCGGTCAGCGCATGGCGCGCATCAACGAGAAGGGCGAGCGCGAGATCATCGACGACACGACCCGCGCCGCCGAGGTCAAGCGCGCGCAGGAAGCGATCGCCTCCGACTGCAAGCCCTGAGTAGGCAAGCGCGCGCCCCTCAGCGCGCCGGGCGGTGCCGGTCCTTGCGGTACCGCAGTCGCCGCGCCTCCTTCGGGTCCACCGTCAGCGGCCGGTAGATCTCCACGCGGTCGCGCTCGCGCAGCGGCGTGTCGTGCGGCTTCACGCGGCCCCAGACGCCGGTGCGCAGCACCGCCAGGTCGATCTCCGGATGGCGCGCCAGCAGCCCACTGGCGCGGATGGCATCGATCAGCGTGGCCCCATGCGGCATGGTCAGCGACACTTCGTCGACTTCGCCGCCGCACGGGCTGTAGGCCACGCTGACGCCGAAGGGCTCAGCGGGCGCCATGGACCTGCTCCGCACGCCGCACGAAGGAGTCGACAAAGGTGTTGGCCACACGGTCGAACACCGGGCTCACCACCGCCTCCAGCGCGCGGCTGCTGAAGGCGTAGCGCAGCTCGAACTCGATGCGACAGGCCTGCGCGTCCGGGTCGCCCGGCACCGCCAGCGGCACGAAGCGCCAGTGGCCCTCGAGCAGCGAGAACGGACCGTCGACCAGGTCGACCTCGACCAGCGCATCGGTCTCGTGCCGGTTGCGCGTGGTGAAGGCGTGGCGCACGCCGGCGTAGTGCAGGTGCAGCCGGGCGGTCATGCCCTGCTCGGTGTGCTCCAGCACCTCGGCGCGCTCGCACCAGGGCAGGAACTTCGGGTAGTCGTGCACGGCGGTCACCAGCGTGTACATCTCGCGTGGCGAGTACCACAGCAGGACGGACTTCTTCACGTGCTTCATACAATGAGGAAATTGTATGGGCGGCTTCCGGCCCCACTTGCTCTCCATGTCGATCGCCGAAAACCGCCGCGCCTTCCACGACTACCACATCGAAGAACGTTTCGAGGCCGGCGTGGTGCTCGAGGGCTGGGAGATCAAGGCAATCCGCGCCGGCCAGGTGCAGCTGACCGACGGCTACGTGATGATCCGCGACGGCGAGCTCTACCTGATCGGCTGCCGCATCAACGCACTGCGCAGCGCCTCGACGCACGTGCACCCCGAGGCCGACCGCACCAAGAAGCTGCTGATGCACAAGGACGAGATCCGGCGCCTGATCGGCAAGGTCGAGCAGAAGGGTTTCACACTGGTGCCGCTGAACCTGCACTACAAGGGCGGGCGCGTGAAGGCCGAGATCGCGCTGGCCAAGGGCAAGGCGCAGCACGACAAGCGCGAGAGCGAGAAAAAGAAGGACTGGGAGCGCGAAAAGGGTCGCCTGATGAGACAGAAGGTCTCAAGCAAGGCCTGAGTCGAGGCCGGCGGCGCGCAGGGCCTGCGCGCAGTCGGCGATCAGGTCGTCGACCGCCTCGAGTCCGATCGAGAAGCGCACCAGCAGGCCCTTCCAGGCCGGCCGGGGCCGCATCAGGGACAGGTCGTACGGCACCGCGAGGCTGACCGGCCCGGCCCACGAGTACCCGAGCTTGAACAGGCGCAGCGCGTCGACGAAGGCAATCGCCCGCTCGTGCGGCACGCGTTCGTCGAACACCACCGAGAACAGCCCGGCGGCGCGGGTGCACAGCGCCTTCCAGTGCTCGTGTCCGGGGGAGCCGGGCAACGCGGGGTGCAGCACCTGCGCGATGCAGGCTTGCGCCTGCCACCAGCGTGCCAGCGCGCGGCCCGCAGCGTCCTGCGCCGCGTAGCGCAACGGCAGCGTGGCCAGCGAGCGCAGCACCGTCTCGACATCGTTCGCGCCGACGCCCCAGCCCATGCGCATGTGAGAGCCCTTGAGGCGCAGGTGCAGTGCATCGTCGCGCGTGGTCACCGCGCCCATCAGCACGTCGCCGCCGCCCGAGGGGTACTTGGTCAGCGCATGCACGCTGATGTCGGCACCGACCGCAAAGGCATCGAAGGCGATGCCGGCGCCCCAGGTGTTGTCCAGCGCCACCAGCGCGCCATGGGCACGCGCCCGGGCGGCGAGCGCACGCAGGTCCGGGAACTCCATCGTCACCGAGCCGGGTGCTTCCAGCCACACGAGCCGGGTGGCCGGTCCGAGCGCCGCCTCGAAGGAGGCGAGGTCCATCGGGTCGTAGACGCGGTGCGCGATGCCGAAACGCGCCAGCTCCTGGCGCGCCAGCTCGCGGTTCGGGCCGTACGCGTTCTCCGGGATCAGCAGTTCGTCGCCGCTCTTCAGCAGGGCCAGGTCGACCAGCGCGATCGCCGCCAGCCCGCTGGGCACCAGCTGCGACTGCAGGCCGCCTTCGAGCGTGGCGATGCGCTCCTCGAGCACGTAGGCGGTGGGTGTGCCGTGCAGGCCGTAGGTGTAGCCGGCCTTGCTCTTCCAGTCGCGTGCGCGCAGTGCCGCGACGTTCGGGAAGATCACCGTCGAGGCCTTGTGCACCGGCACCTGCGGCGCGACGAAACCGCCCGGCGGCTGGTACGGGTGGTGGATCAGCGCGGTGGCCGTATCGGGCTTGATCTCGTCCATCGGGCGCGGCTCAGATCGGCTGGGCGACCAGGTCATGGCCCTCGGCCGCGACCACCTGTGCACGGGTGAACTCGCCCACCTTCAGCGTCTTCGACGCCTTCTGCGGCGGCAGCAGGCGCACCCGGCCGTCGATCTCCGGCGCGTCGGCGTAGCTGCGCCCCACCCCGCCCTGGCGGCCGAGCGCGGGCGCCGAGTCCACCAGCACCTGCATCGTCGCGCCCACGCGCCGGCGCAGCTTGTCGGCCGACACCTGCTCGGCCACGGCCATGAAGCGCGCCCGGCGCTCCTCGCGCAGTTCGGCCGGCAGCATGCCCGGCAGCTCGTTCGCCGCGGCGCCCTGCACGGGCGAATAGGCGAAGCAGCCGGCGCGGTCGATCTGCGCCACGCGCAGGAACTCGAGCAGGTGCTCGAACTCGGCCTCGGTCTCGCCCGGGAAGCCGGCGATGAAGGTGCTGCGCACCACGAGCTCGGGGCAGGCCACGCGCCATCGCTGCAGGCGTTCGAGGTTCTTCTCGCCGCTGGCCGGGCGCTTCATGCGCCTGAGCACGTCCGGGTGCGAATGCTGGAACGGCACGTCCAGGTAGGGCAGGATGCCGCCGCGCGCCATCAGCGACAGGATCTCGTCCACATGCGGGTACGGGTACACGTAGTGCAGCCGCACCCAGGCGCCGTGCCGCTCAGCCAGCGTGGCGAGCTGCTCGCACAGCTCGGTCATGCGCGTCTTCACCGGTTTGCCGTCCCAGAAGCCGGTGCGGTACTTGACGTCGACCCCGTAGGCGCTGGTGTCCTGCGAGATGACGAGCAACTCCTTCACACCCGATTCGAACAGCCGCTGCGCCTCGGCCAGCACCTCGCCGACCGGGCGCGAGACCAGGTCGCCACGCATGCTGGGGATGATGCAGAAGGTGCAGCGGTGGTTGCAGCCCTCGCTGATCTTCAGGTAGGCGTAGTGCTTCGGCGTGAGCTTCACGCCCTGCGGCGGCACCAGGTCGACGAACGGGTCGTGCGGCTTGGGCACGTGCGCATGCACCGCATCCATCACCTCCTGCGTGGCATGCGGTCCGGTGACGGCCAGCACGCTGGGGTGCATCTGCCGCACCAGGTTGGCCCCACCCTCGCCCGCCTTGGCGCCCAGACAGCCGGTGACGACCACCTTGCCGTTCTCGGCCAGCGCCTCGCCGATCGTGTCCAGGCTTTCCTTCACCGCATCGTCGATGAAGCCGCAGGTGTTTACGATCACCAGGTCGGCGCCGGCGAAGGTCTTGGAGGTGTCGTAGCCCTCGGCGCGCAGCTGCGTGAGGATCAGTTCGGAATCGGTCAGCGCCTTGGGGCAGCCCAGCGAGACGAAGCCGATCTTCGGCGCGCCGCCGGTGGTGGGGTTGCTCATCCGGCGATTTTCGCCGAACGGCTCAGCGCTTGCCCGACAGCGGCCCCATGCCCGGGAACAGCGTCTCGGCCTGCTTGGCCATCTGCTCCTGCATCTGCAGGAACATGTTCTTCGACTGTTCCAGGTAGTTGCCCATCAGCCCCTGCACCACCGGCGCCTGTCCCTGCAGGAACTGCGTCCACATCTCGGGCGACATGGCCTTCGGGTCGTACAGGGTCTTGGACTGCTCGGCCAGGCGGTGCTGGATCTCGGTGAAGGTCTGCAGGTTCTTCTCGAGGTACGAGCCCATCATGCCCTGCATCGCGTGGCCGTAGAAACGGATGATCTGCGAGAGCATCTGGGTCGAGAAGATCGGCACACCGCCGGTCTCCTCCTCGAGGATGATCTGCAGCAGGATGCTGCGCGTCAGGTCCTCGCCCGACTTGGCGTCGCGCACCACGAAGCTCTGGCCGTCGAGCACCATCTGCTTGACGTCGGCCAAGGTGATGTAGCTGCTGTTGCGCGTGTCGTAGAGGCGCCGGTTCGGATACTTCTTCAGCACGCGGGTGTTCGCGTCGTCGGCCGCCGGCGCGGCGGCAGCCGCGTCCGTGGGGACCTTGGCGGGACGACGGGAAGCAACCATGCAGAAGACTCCTTGCGGCCGGCACCCGGCCGGCCAGCGGGCATTCTAGTGAGCCCCGCCTGAGCACCCTGGCCGGGTTTCCCCCCGCCGCTCAGCGCAGCACGAGGCGTGGCGCGGCGGCTGCCGCAACCTCACCGATCACCGTGGCCTGCGCGAAGCCGTGACGGCGGAACGTGGCCAGCACCGCGTCGACCGCGGCGGGGTCGCAGGACACGAGCAGGCCCCCGCTGGTCTGCGGGTCGGTCAGCAGCGCCCGGTCTTCGGGGGCGAAGCCCTCGGGCAGGACCACCTCGTGGCCATAACCGGCCCAGTTGCGCCCCGAGGCCCCGGTGACGAAGCCCTGCATCGCCAGGCTGCGCACGCCCGGCAGCTGCGGCACCTCGGCCCAGTCGATGCGCAATTCGCAGCGCGCGCCGCGCGCCAGCTCGAGGCCATGCCCGGCCAGACCGAAGCCCGTGACGTCGGTCAGCGCGTGCACGCCCGGCAGCGCGGCCAGGTCCGGGCCCGGCGTGTTGAGCTGCGTGGTGGTGGCCAGCATCTGCGCGTAGCCGTCGGCGTCGAGCTTGTCCTTCTTCAGCGCGGCCGACATCACGCCCACGCCGAGCGGCTTGCCGAGCACGAGCCGGTCGCCCGGACGTGCGTCGGCATTGCGCTTGACACGTTGCGGATGCACCAGCCCGAGCGCGACGAGGCCGTAGATCGCCTCCACCGAATCGATCGTGTGGCCGCCGGCGATCGGGATGCCCGCGGCCCGGCACACCGATGCGCCGCCCTCGAGCACGCGGCCGATGGTGCGCGTGGACAGCACGTTGATCGGCATGCCGACCAGCGCCAGCGCCAGGATGGGCCGGCCGCCCATCGCATAGACATCGCTGATCGCATTGGTGGCGGCGATGCGGCCGAAGTCGAACGGGTCGTCGACGATCGGCATGAAGAAATCGGTGGTTGCGACCAGCGCCTGCTCGTCGTTGAGCCTGTAGACCGCGGCGTCGTCCGACGTCTCGATGCCCACCAGCAGTTCCTCGGGCACCGGCAGCGCGGCGCTGCCGCGCAGGATCTCCGAGAGCAGCCCCGGCGCGATCTTGCAGCCGCAGCCGCCGCCGTGCGAGAGCGTGGTCAGGCGCGGTTCGGCGGACTTGTCGGGGGCGTTCATCGCGGCGGGCTCCGTGCGCTTGGCAAAACAAGAGGGCCCGACATCGCTGCCGGGCCCTCTGCCAACATGTCGCAAAGACTCTGCGGGTCTCTCTACCAGATCTGGTAGGCGCGATTGGACTCGAACCAACGACCCCCACCATGTCAAGGTGGTGCTCTAACCAGCTGAGCTACGCGCCTAAGAGCCCAGCAGTATAGCAGCGATCCCGCGGCTCACTTGCGGCGTGCACCCCGCACCCCCGGGACCCGCGCCACCTGGCCCAGCACCTGCGCCAGGCGTGCGGCGTCGCTCAGCTCGACGGTGAAGGTCATCCACGCCGTGCCGCCGCGCGAATCCTTCAGCGTCTGTGTCTTCACGCCGATCACGTTCATCTTCTCCTTGGCGAACACCTCGGAGATGTCGCGCAGCAGTCCCTGGCGGTCGGCCGCCTCGACGACCACGTCGATCGGGTACAGCGCCGTGCGGTCGCCGCGGGGCGTGCCCCACTCGACCGCGATCACGCGCTCGGCCGAACGCTGCGCCATCTGGCGGAAGTTGCTGCAGTCGGCACGATGGATCGCCACGCCCTTGCCGCGTGTCACGTAGCCGGCGATCGGGTCCGGCGGCGCCGGGCGGCAGCAGCGCGCCAGGCTGGTCAGCAGCGACTCCACGCCCACCACCAGCACCCCGCCACGCGCGCCGCCGCCCTCGCCGCGCGGCTTCTTCGCGAAGAGCTCCTCGTCCGGCGGGCGCGGCGGCTCGGCCGGGCGCAGCAGGCTCTCGATGTTGCGCAGCGAGTACTCGTCCTTGCCCACCACCTCGAACAAGGCGTCGGCGTTGCGGAAGCCGAGCTGGGCGGCGAGGTCGTCCAGCTTCATCGCCGTGCGGCCCTCGCGCTGCAGCAGCTTCTCGACCGCCTCGCGGCCGCGTGCGATGGTGTCGCGCTGCGCCAGCGCGTTGAACCAGGCCCGCACCTTGGCCTTGGCACGCGAGCTCTGCAGGTAGCCGAGCTCGCCGTTGAGCCAGTCGAGCGACGGGCCGCCTTCCTTGATCGCGATGACCTCGACGGTCTGGCCGTTGAGCAGCTGCGTGTTCAGCGGCACCATCGCGCCGTCGACCCTGGCCCCGCGACAGCGATGGCCGAGGTCGGTGTGCAGCGCGTAGGCGAAGTCGATCGGCGTGGCACCGGCCGGCAGTTCCACCACCGCGGCCTGCGGCGTGAAGACGTAGATCCGGTCGTCGAACACGCCCGGCTCGGCACCGCGCTCGACGAAATCTCGCTCCCAGGCGAGCAGCTGGCGCAGCACCGCCTTGCGCGCCTCGGCCACCTGGGCATCGAAGTCGCTGCCCGCGCTGACGCCGGCATAACCCTTGGCACCGGCCTCCTTGTAGGCCCAGTGTGCGGCCACGCCGTGCTCGGCATGCTCGTGCATCGCCCGCGTGCGGATCTGCACCTCGACGGCCCGGCCGTCGTCGTCCAGCACCACCGTGTGCAGCGACTGGTAGCCGTTCGGCTTGGGCCGCGCGATGTAGTCGTCGAACTCGCCCGGCACCACCCGGTACAGCTCGTGCACACGCGCCAGCACCGCATAGCAGGCCGGCACGTCGGCGACGATCACGCGCATCGCGCGCACGTCGAACACCCGCGCGAAGTCCAGCCCCTTGCCGCGCATCTTCTTCCAGATGCTGTAGAGGTGCTTGGGCCGGCCCTGCACCTCGGCGCGGATGCCGTGGGCGGCCAGGTCGGCCTCGAGCTGGCGCCGGAAGGCCTCGACGCGCTGCTCGCGCTCGACCCGCTTCTCGTCCAGCAGCCGGGCCACCTGGCGGTACTGCGCCGGCTCGAGGAAGCGGAACGCCAGGTCCTCGATCTCCCACTTGATCTGCCAGATGCCGAGCCGGTTGGCCAGCGGCGCGAAGACCTGCATCGACTCGCCCGCCAGCGGCCCCGGGCAGGGCTGCTTGCTGGCCGCGAACCAGCGCAGCGTCTGCAGCCGCGAGGCCAGGCGCAGCAGCACCACGCGCAGGTCGCGCGAGAAGGCGAGCAGCATCTTGCGCACCCGCTCGGTCTGCTCGGCGCGCTGGGCCGGGCCGACCTGGGCCTCGCGTGCGGCGCGCTGGATCTGCACCAGGCGCCGGGTGTGCGTCACCAGGCTGGCGTACGACGCGCCGAAGGCCTTCTCGACCACCTCCTCCGGCCGGGTGAGCCAGTCGCCGGCGTAGACGAGGTAGGCCGCTGCCTGCATCGCCGGCGAGGCGCCGATGGCCTGCAGGATCGCGGCCACGCCGTCGGCATGCTCGAGCGCGTCCTCGCCGGTGTCGAGCGCGCGGCCGGCCAGCAGCGGCTCGGCGAAGGCACGCGCACGCCCGACCTGCGCGGCATCCGCCTCGCCGGGCGTGCGCTGCGCCGGCACATCGGCCAGCTGAACGATGGGCGCCGCGTCGACCGGGGCGTCCGCGAGCGCCGTCTTCATGGCCCGAGCAGGAACGCCCGCACCACCTCGACCTGATCGGGCTGCTGGAACATCGGCGCATGGCCGACGCCCTCGAACTCGTGCAGCCGCGCGCGCGGCCCGCGCTGCGTCATCGCGATCGCCGTCTCCTGCGCCAGCAGATCGCTGGTCGCGCCGCGCAGCAGCAGCGTCGGGCAGGTGATCGCGTCCCAGGACCGCCACAACATCGCCTCGCCGGCTGCCGCCATCTCGGGCGTGACGGCGCGAAAGGGCACGGCAATGGCCGGGTCGTAGTGCAGCTTGTAGCCGTCGCCGTCGGGGCGCAGCATGGGCCGCGACAGCGCCAGCCACTGCTCGCGGGTGTGCGGGCCGAACGGCGCGGAGATGCCGACCAGGTAGTCGGTCGCCTCGTCGACGCTCGACCAGCGCAGCGGCTGACCGAGGTAGCCGGCGATGCGCTGCAGCGCTTCCGCGCGGATCGCCGGCCCGACGTCGTTGATCACGAGCCGGCGGATCGGCGAGTCCTTCAGCGACGCCAGGCCGATGCCGATCAGCCCCCCCATCGAGGTGCCGACCCAGTGCAGCTCGGCCGCGTCGAGCCGCGCGATCAGCGTCACCATGTCGGCCACGTAGGTCGGGATCACGTAGCCGGCCGGGTCGGCCAGCCAGTCGGACCGCCCGCGCCCGACCACGTCCGGGCAGACCACGCGGTACTCGGTGCTCAGGGCGCGCGCCAGCACGTCGAAGTCGCGCCCCTGCCGGGCCAGGCCATGCACGCACAGCAGCACGCGCGGGTTGTCGCGCGCGCCCCATTCCCAGTAGGCCATGCGGTGCAGGCCGCGGGCGTCCAGGCACTGCACGTGGGCCAGGCGGGGTTCGGCGGCGGGGGCGGTCATGGCGCAGTCAGCTCCTCTTCGATAATCGACTGTAGCAACACCCATCGGAGAAGCTCATGCTGAAAGGAAAGACCGCCCTCGTCACCGGCTCGACCAGCGGCATCGGCCTCGGTGTGGCCGAATGCCTGGCCGCACTGGGCGCCAACATCGTGCTCAACGGCTTCGGCGATGCCGAAGGCCCGAAGGCCCAGGTGGCTGCGGCCGGCAAGGCCCACGGCATCCGCGTGGGCTACCACGGCGCGGACATGAGCAAACCCGCCGAGATCGAGGCGATGATGGCCTACGCCGCGAAGGAGTTCGGCGGCGTCGACATCCTCGTCAACAACGCCGGCATCCAGCACGTGGCCAACGTCGAGGACTTCCCGGTCGAGAAGTGGGACGCGATCATCGCGATCAACCTCAGCTCGGCCTTCCACACCATGCGCCTGGCGATCCCCGCGATGCGCGCGAAGAACTGGGGCCGCGTCATCAACATCGCCTCGGCGCACGGGCTGGTGGCCTCGGCGCAGAAGTCGGCCTACGTGGCGGCCAAGCACGGCATCGTCGGCCTGACCAAGGCCACCGCGCTGGAGACGGCCACCACCGGCGTCACGGTCAACGCGATCTGCCCCGGCTGGGTACTCACGCCGCTGGTGCAGAAGCAGATCGACGCCCGCGCTGCGGCGGGCGGGCTGCCCGTCGACGAGGCCAAGCGTCAGCTGCTGGGCGAGAAGCAGCCCTCGCTGCAGTTCACCACGCCTCGGCAGCTCGGCGAGCTGGCCGTGTTCCTGTGCTCGTCGGCGGGCGACAACGTCAAGGGCGTGGCCTGGGCCGTCGATGGGGGCTGGACGGCCCAGTGAGCATCACTTCATCTGCACCGTGCCGTTGACGTTCACGGTGACCGTGCCCTTGCCCGCTTCCACGGGCAAGGATTCGTCGGACGGCGCCGACATCGCCTTGGCCCGCAGCGTCGGCGCCGTGGCCAGCATCACCGGCGAATCGGCGTTCACGTTGACCTCGCGCACGGTGTAGCTGCCGTAGCCGAACTGCTTGGTGTAGTCGGCCGCCTTGGCGCGAAAGCGCGCGATGGCCTGCGCGGCGACGTCGCCCTCGACCTTCTCGCGCAGCTCGCGCGACAGGCCGTAGCCCACCCGCGCGATCGACAGCGTGGTGATGCGCCCGGTGAGCGCGCCGATGGCGGGCATGTCGCGCCCGTCGACGATCAGCTCCGCGCTGCCCTGCCAGCCACTGATGCCGCCCTTGGGCGCGTAGCGCGGGTAGAGCGAGAAATTGCCCGTCTGCACCTCGAGCTGGCCCGGCTTGGCGACCTTCTTCGCCTCGGCCAGCGCCGCATCCAGCGCCTGCTTCAGCTGCGACTGCACGGCCGCCGCATCGGCCCCTTCCCGTGTCGTCGAGAACGTGACATTGAGCAAGTCCTTCGTCACGTCGACACTGGCGCTGGCGGACAGCGCCACCACGCCCTGCGGCGGCGGCGTGTCGGCCTGGGCAAAGGCCGGCCCGGCGATGGCGGCCAGCAGCAGCGATGAACGCAGCAGGGACTTCTTCATGGCTCGGTTTCTCCGATCTGACAATGCGATGCGGGCTTATACGTGAGGCCTGTCCGCCTGGGGTGAAACAGCCCGCGGCAGACCCTGGGCAAAGTTTGTAACAGGTGGTCAGGTGCCCCGGAATGCCCTGCAAACCTGCGCAGAATCCCGGCTGTTACAAGTTCGGAGGTCGCCATGGCAACCAATCCCAATCAGCGTCCCGACCGCATCGTGGTGGTCGACGACGACGCCCGCATCCGCGACCTGCTGCGCCGCTACCTCACGCAGGAGGGCTTCGAGGTCCTGCTCGCCGAGGACGCCAAGGCGCTGAACCGCGTGCTGACTCGCGAGACGGTCGACCTGATCGTGCTCGACCTGATGCTGCCCGGCGAGGACGGGCTGTCGATCTGCCGCCGCCTGCGCGCGGCCAACGACGTGACGCCGATCATCATGCTGACGGCCAAGGTGGAGGACGTGGACCGGATCGTCGGGCTCGAGGTCGGCGCGGACGACTACCTGCCCAAGCCCTTCAACCCGCGCGAGCTGCTCGCGCGCATCCACGCCGTGCTGCGCCGGCGCCCGACGCTGGAGGCGCCCGGCGCGCCCGCCAAGGAGGCGCAGACGGTCACCTTCGGGCCGTTCGAGTTCGACCTGGCGCTGCGCCGCCTCAGCAAGGACGGCGAGCAGATCGCGCTGACCACCGGCGAGTTCTCGATGCTCAAGGCGCTGGTGCGCCACCCGCGCCAGCCGCTCTCGCGCGACAAGCTGGCGCAGCTGGCGCGCGGGCGCGAGTTCGAGCCCTTCGACCGCAGCCTGGACGTGCAGATCTCACGCCTGCGCAAGATGATCGAGCCCGATCCGGCCCAGCCGCGCTACATCCAGACCGTGTGGGGCGTAGGGTATGTGTTCGTGCCGGACGGCACGTCCTGAGGCAGCATCCACAGACCCGACCGCGGCCCCGACCCCGGGGCCGTTTTTTTCGTCCCCCCGGCCGCCCATTCCTGAATGGCCCGCAACACCGTCGCCCTGAGCCTGTTCTGGCGCACCTTCTTCCTGCTGGCGCTGCTGCTGGCCGGCGGCGTGCTGGCCTGGACGCAGACCTTCCGCGCGCTCGAGTTCGAGCCGCGTGCGGTGCAGGCGGCGCAGCAGATCGCCGGCCTCGTGAACCTCGCGCGCACCGCACTGAACGCGAGCGACACGATCAACCGGGTCGCGCTGATCAAGAGCATGTCCAAGCAGGAGTCGGTGCGCCTGGCGCCGCGCGAGCCGGGCGACCAGTGGGAGCCCTTCGAAGTGGACCGCTTCTCGCGCGCGATCGCCGCCGAGCTGCGCGCCCAGCTCGGCCCGGACACGCTGGTGGCCAGCTCGGTGAACAAGGCGCCGGGGCTGTGGGTCGGCTTCACGATCGACAAGGACCCGTACTGGCTGCAGGCCGACCCGACCCGCGTCACCGCGATCTCCTGGAGCACGCTGCTGCTGTGGAGCAGCATCGCGCTGCTGGCCACGGTGTTCGGCTCGGCGGCGATCGCGCGCGCGATCAACCGGCCGCTGCAGGAGCTCTCGTTCGCCGCCAGCCGCATCCGCGAGGGCGAGTTCGATTCGCACCTGGACGAAACCACGCTGACCAGCGAGATCCGCCAGGTCAACATGGGCTTCAACCGCATGGCGCGCGAGCTCGCCAAGGTCGAGGAGGACCGCGCGGTGATGCTGGCCGGCATCAGCCACGACCTGCGCACGCCGCTGGCGCGCCTGCGGCTGGAAGCCGAGATGAGCGTGCAGGACGACGAGGCCAAGCGCAACATGGCGCAGGACATCGACCAGCTCGACGCCATCATCGACAAGTTCATGGACTACGCGCGCCCCGGCGAGGTCAAGCTCACGCCGGTGCACCTGTCCGGCCTGGTCGACCGCGAGATGGCGGCGTTCCGCGACACCAGCCAGATCCGCATCACCTCGCGCGTGGCGATCGATACCAAGGTGATGGCCGACGAGACCGAACTCGGCCGCGTGCTGCAGAACCTGTTCGAGAACGCGCGGCGCTACGGGCGCAGCACCAACACCGGCATCGCCCACGTGGACGTGACCTACGCGCGCACCGGCCCGTGGGTGATCGTCAGCGTGCGCGACCACGGCCCCGGCGTGGACCCGAAGAAGCTGTCGCAGCTGACGACGCCGTTCTTCCGCGGTGACGCGGCCCGCACCGCCGCCACCGGCGCCGGGCTGGGCCTGGCGATCGTCGACAAGGCGGTGCAGCGCATGGGCGGCACCTTCGAGGTGACCAACGCCCACGACGGCGGACTGGTCTGCCATATCCGGTTGAAGAAGGCGCCCTGAGCCGTGCGGCGACCCGGTTGACGTGCGGGCCGATCATGAATATGATTGTCATCACATTCAGTCGACGCCATGGCCCGCATCCCGAACAGCCGCAAGGAAGAGACCCATGACCGCATCCTCGCGGTCGCGGCCCGTGCGCTGCGGCGCCAGGGTTATGCCGGCGTCGGTGTGGCCGACGTGATGCGCGAGGCCGGGCTGACCCACGGCGGCTTCTATGCCCATTTCGCCAACCGCGAGGCCTTGATCGTCGAAGCGCTCGAGCGCGCCGCGCGCGACAGCGGCGCGGTGGTCGCCGAGGCGGTGCGTGCCTGCAGCGCACATGGCCTGAGCAGCTTCCGGGCACTGGTTGAAAGCTACCTGTCCGACCAGCACCTCGCGGCGCTGGATGCCGGCTGCCCGGTGGCCGCCCTCGCCGCCGACATGCCACGCCAGCCCGAGTCGGTTCGCGCCGCCTCGAGCGACCGCGTGCGGCACCTGATCGACACCGTGCGGAGCACGCTGACACCCACGCTGCAGCCACAGGCGTTCGCGGTTGCGTCCACCCTGGTGGGCGCACTGCAGCTGGCGCGTGCGCTGGGCGACAACCCCGAAGGCCGTGCCGCGCTGACCGCCGCCCGCCAATCGCTGCTCGAGTCGTTCGACTCGGCCTCCCCGTCCCGCTGAGGCCGGCGCCTACCGCACCGGTCGGTTTCTTCGTCCCTTTATATGACGTCTGTCATCTTTTCTACTGGAGCCCCACATGCAGATCCGTGATTCCGTCGCCCTCGTCACCGGTGCCAACCGCGGCATCGGCCGCGCCTTTGCCCAGGCCTTGCTGGAGCGCGGCGCGCGCAAGGTCTACGCCGCGGTGCGCGACCCGTCGCGCCTCGACCTTCCCGGGGTCGTGCCGCTCGCGCTGGACGTGACGAGCCCCGAGCAAGTGGCCGCCGCAGCTGCCCAGGCGCGCGACCTGACGCTGCTGGTCAACAACGCCGGAATCGCCCGCCTGGGCGCCTTCCTCGCCGAAGACGCCGAGCAGACCGCGCGCTGGCATCTCGAGACCAACCTCTTCGGCATGCTGCGCCTGAGCCGCGCCTTCGCGCCGGTGCTGGCCGCCCAGGGTGGCGGGGCGCTGCTGAACGTACTGTCGGTCGCGTCGTGGGTGAACGGCGGCGCGCTCGCGAGCTACGCCATGAGCAAGGCCGCCGCCTGGTCGCTGACCAATGCGCTGCGCCACGAACTGGCGGCCCAGCACACGCAGGTGACGGCGCTGCACATGGGTTTCGTCGACACCGAGCTGACGGCCGGCCTCGAGGTGCCCAAGAGCACGCCGGCGCAGGTGGTCGCACGCGCGCTCGACGGGCTCGAGGCCGGGCTGCCGGAGGTGCTGGCCGACACGATCACGCAGCAGGTCAAGCAGGCGCTGTCGACCCCCGGCGGCACGGTGGCATCGCTCGGGCGCTGAGCGCGGCGGGTCAGGCGGGTGGCCGGCGCGAGAACAGCAGCGCCACCGCGCGCGCCTCGATCGCCTCGCCCTGCCCGACCGGACCGAGTTTCTCGGCCGTTTTCGCCTTCACGTTGACCTGCTCGGTCTTGATGCCCAGGGCGGTGGCGATGCGCTGACGCATCGCCAGCAGGTGCGGCGCCATCTTGGGCGCCTGGGCGACGATGGTGCTGTCGATGTTGACCACCTGCCAGCCGGCCTGCGCGATGCGCCGCCCCGCCTCGGCCAGCAGCGCCAGCGAATCGGCGCCCCGGAAGCGTTCGTCGGTGTCCGGAAAGTGGTGCCCGATGTCGCCCATCGCGGCGGCGCCGAACAGCGCGTCGGTGATGGCGTGGCACAGCGCGTCCGCGTCGGAGTGGCCGAGCAGCCCGTGGCTGTGCGGGATGGTCACGCCGCCGAGCACCAGCGCGCGGTCGGGCACCAGCACGTGCACGTCCCAGCCTTCGCCCATGCGCAGGTTCGGCAGATTCGGGGCAGTCATCGCGATCCTTTCAGGGCCTCGGCGAGACGGAAGTCCGAGGGCCAGGTGATCTTCAGGTTGGCGGCGTCGCCTTCGACCAGCAGCGGGCGCAGGCCGAGCGCCTCGACCGCGCTCGCTTCGTCGGTCACCGCCGCGCCGGCATGCGCCAGCGCGCGCCGCAGCAGCCCGAGGCGGAACATCTGCGGCGTCTGCGCGCCCCACTTGTGCGCGCGCGGCAAGGTGGCGGCGACACGTCCGCCCTCCTCCTGCTTGAGCGTGTCGGCCAGCGGCAGCGCGAGCAGGCCGCCGACCGCGTCGTCCCGGCAGGCATCGATCAGGCGGTCCACCCAGGCCGGCTCGACCAGGCAGCGCGCGGCGTCGTGCACCAGCACCCAGTCGTGCTCGCGCACGCCGCGTTCGGCCAGAACGGCCAGGCCGTTGGCCACGGTCTCCGCACGGGTCGCGCCGCCGCAGCGCGCGACCCAGCCGCGCTGGCCTTCGAAGCCTGGGATGGCCCCCTCGAACCGTTCATCGTCGGGCGACAGCACCACCAGCGTGGCGTCCAGGCGCGGCACCGCGGCCAGCGCCGCGAGCGTGTGCGCGACCATCGGCCGGCCCGCGATGGACACGTACTGCTTCGGTTGAGCGGCCCCGGAACGGCTGCCCGTGCCGGCACAGGGCAGCAGCGCATAACAGCGGGGGGAATCGGCGTCGGTCATCGGGGCGAAAGAGACTCGAATTCTATAATTCGCCACTCGCATCGCCCCGTGGGACCAGCCTCGCGGGGCGTTTTGCTTTGCCTGTCCTCGCACCGATGCTGATCCCGGTCATCGCCGCCGGCAAGCGCTACACCTTGCCCCGCCCGCTCGGCTCCGCCGATGCGCTGCTGCTCGCCCGCGTCGCACAGGCGCAGGCGGCGCAGAAGCAACGCCTGGCGATCGTGACCGCCGAGCCGGCCGACACGCAGCGGCTCGAGGGCGAACTCGCGTTCTTCGCGCCGGGGCTGCGCGTGGCCGTGTTCCCCGACTGGGAGACCCTGCCCTACGACACCTTCTCGCCGCACCAGGACCTGATCTCCGAGCGCCTGGCCACGCTCTGGCGCATGCTGCAGAAGGACGTGGACGTGGTGCTGCTGCCGGCCGCCACGGCGCTGGTGCGGCTCGCACCGCCGAGCTTCCTGGCCGGCACCACCTTCCACTTCAAGCAGAAGCAGCGGCTCGACGAGGCAGCGCTGAAGGCGCAGCTCACGCTGGCCGGCTACAGCCACGTCAGCCAGGTCGTCTCGCCGGGCGAGTACGCGGTGCGCGGCGGGCTGATCGACCTGTTCCCGATGGGTTCGCCGGTGCCCTACCGGGTGGACCTGTTCGGCGACGAGGTCGACTCGATCCGCACCTTCGACCCCGATTCGCAGCGCAGCCTCTACCCCGTGCCCGAGGTGCGCCTGCTGCCCGGCCGCGAGTTCCCGATGGACGAGGCGGCGCGCACCGCGTTCCGTGCGCGCTGGCGCGAGAAGATGGAAGGCGACCCGACCAAGGTGCGCCTATACAAGGACATCGGCACCGGCATCGCCACCGCCGGCATCGAGTACTACCTGCCGCTGTTCTTCGACCAGACCGCGACCGTCTTCGAGTACCTCGGCGCCGACACGATGCTCGCGCTGCACGGCACGGTGGACGAGGCGCTGAACCGCTTCTGGACCGACACGCGCGAGCGGCACCGCTTCCTGCAGCACGACAAGGAGCGGCCGATCCTGCCGCCGGAGGAACTGTTCCTGCGCCAGGAGGAGTTCTTCACGCTGGCCGGCGGGTTCGCGACGCTCGCGCTGCGCGGCAGCGAGCCGCTCGACTGGGCGCGGCCCTTGCCCGACCTGAGCGCCGAGCGCGGCGCACCCGAGCCGCTGCAGCGCCTGCAGCGGCACCTGGCCAGCACGCCGCACCGCGTGCTGATCGTGGCCGAGAGCGACGGCCGGCGCGAGAGCCTGCTCGAACTGCTGCGCGACAACAAGCTCGAGCCGCCGACCGTGGCCTCGCTGGCCGAGTTCGAGGCCGGTGACGAGCACTTCGCGATCACCGCCGCGCCGCTGGCCGAGGGCTTCTTCTGGCACGAGCCGGCCGAGCAGCGCGCGATCCAGTTCGTCACCGAGACCGAGCTCTTCGCCAGCACGCCCACCGCGCGGCGGCGCCGCAAGCAGGAGCAGGTCAGCGACGTCAACGCGCTGATCAAGGATCTCTCCGAGCTCAAGCCGGGCGACCCGGTGGTGCATGTCAACCATGGCATCGGCCGCTACGTCGGGCTGATGACCATCGATCTCGGCGACGGGCCCAGCGAGTTCCTGCACCTCGAGTACGCCGACAAGGCGACGCTCTACGTGCCGGTCGCGCAGCTGCACCTGATCGCGCGCTACACCGGCGTCAGCCCGGAGGAAGCGCCGCTGCACAAGCTCGGCTCGGGGCAGTGGGAGAAGGCGCGCCGCAAGGCGGCCGAGCAGGTGCGCGACACGGCGGCCGAGCTGCTCAACCTGTACGCCCGTCGCGCCGCGCGCGAGGGCCATGCGTTCCGCTTCACGCCGCACGACTACGAGGCGTTCGCGGCCAGCTTCGGCTTCGAGGAGACACCCGACCAGCAGGCCGCGATCCATGCGGTGATCCAGGACCTGGTCAGCCCCAAGCCGATGGACCGGCTGGTGTGCGGCGACGTCGGCTTCGGCAAGACCGAGGTGGCGTTGCGCGCCGCCTTCGTCGCGGTGACGGGCGGCAAGCAGGTGGCCATCCTCGCGCCGACCACGTTGCTGGCCGAGCAGCACTACCAGACCATCGCCGACCGCTTCGGCAAGTGGCCGGTCAAGGTGGCCGAGCTGTCGCGCTTCCGCTCCGCCAAGGAAGTGAAGGTCGCGCTCGAGGGCCTGGCGGACGGCTCGATCGACATCGTCGTCGGCACCCACAAGCTGCTCTCGCCGGACGTCAAGTTCAAGCGCCTGGGCCTGCTGGTGATCGACGAGGAGCACCGTTTCGGCGTGCGCCACAAGGAAGCCATCAAGGCCATGCGCGCCGAGGTCGACGTGCTGACGCTCACCGCCACGCCGATCCCGCGCACGCTGGGCATGGCGCTCGAGGGGCTGCGCGACCTCTCGGTGATCGCCACCGCGCCGCAACGGCGCCTGGCGATCAAGACCTTCGTGCGCAACGAGAGCAGCGGCACCATTCGCGAGGCGGTGCTGCGCGAGCTCAAGCGCGGCGGGCAGGTCTACTTCCTGCACAACGAGGTCGAGACCATCCTCTCCCGCCGCGACAAGCTGGCCGAGCTGCTGCCCGAGGCGCGCATCGGCGTGGCCCACGGCCAGATGCCCGAGCGCGAGCTCGAGCGCGTGATGCGCGACTTCGTCGCCCAGCGCTTCAACCTGCTGCTGTGCTCGACCATCATCGAGACCGGCATCGACGTGCCGAGCGCCAACACCATCGTGATCAGCCGGGCCGACAAGTTCGGCCTCGCCCAGCTGCACCAGCTGCGCGGCCGGGTCGGCCGCTCGCACCACCAGGCCTATGCCTACCTGCTGGTGCCGGATGTCGAGGGTCTCACCAAGCAGGCCGCGCAGCGCCTGGAGGCCATCCAGGCGATGGAAGAGCTGGGCTCCGGCTTCTACCTCGCGATGCACGACCTGGAGATCCGTGGCGCCGGCGAGGTGCTGGGCGAGAACCAGAGCGGCAACATGATGGAGGTCGGTTTCCAGCTCTACAACGACATGCTGGCCGAGGCGGTGCGCTCGCTGAAGGCGGGCCGCGAGCCGGACCTGCTCTCGCCGCTGAATGCCGCGACCGAGATCAACCTGCACGCGCCGGCGCTGCTGCCCGATGCCTACTGCGGCGACGTGCACACCCGGCTGTCGCTCTACAAGCGCCTGGCCACGGCCGAGAAGACCGAGCAGATCGACGCGCTGCTGGAGGAGATCACCGACCGCTTCGGCAAGCTGCCGCCGCAGGGCAGGACGCTGTTCGACGTGCACCGCCTGCGCGTGCTGGCCCGGCCCTACGGCGTGGTGAAGGTCGACGCGGCGCCCAGGCTGATGGTGATCAGCTTCCGCCCGAATCCGCCGGTGGACGCGCAGAAGATCATCGAGCTGGTGCAGAAGAACCGCCACATCAAGCTGGCCGGCAACGACAAGCTGCGCATCGAGCGCGACACGCCCGACCCGCAGGCCCGCGCGCAGCTGGTGCGCGACGTGCTCAGGTCGCTGGGCGTGCCGCGCGCCGCGGAAGCCGCATGATCCGCTCCGTCGGCCTGGAGATGTCCGCGCACCGCCGTGTGTTCGCCGGCTTCTTCCTCTACGCCTTCGGCTTCGGCGGCTTCTTCCCGCGCCTGGCCGAACTGCAGCGCACGATGGACGTCAGCGAAGGCCAGCTCGGCCTCGGCCTGATCGGCGCGGCGGTCGGCACGCTGGTCTCGCTGAGCTTTGGCGGCCGGCTGATCGAGCGCATCGGGCACCGCCGCATGCTGCTGGTGGTGCCGCCGGCGATCCCGGTCTGGTATGCGCTGGCGGCTCACGCGCAGGGGCCGCTGGCGCTGTTCCTGATCCTGCTGCCGGCCGGCCTGCTGATCGGCGCGATCGAGGTGGTGGTCAACCTCGAGGCCGACCGGGTCGAGCACCGCGAGGGGCGGCGCATCATGAACCGCGCCCATGCGTTCTGGAGCTTCGGCTTCTTCGGCGCCGGCGCGCTGGGCACGGTGTGCGCACGGCTGGGCATGAGCCCGCAATGGCAGCTCGCGCTGATGGTGCCGCTCACCCTCGTGCTGACGGTGCTGCTGCTCGGCCGCTTCGAGGCTGCGCCGGCGCGCAGCGACGACCATGGTGGCGAAACACCCCATTTCGCGGCGCCGACGCTGGGCATCATGGCGCTGGTGGCGCTCTCGCTGTCGGGCCTGGTGCTCGAGGGCGCGGGCTTCGACTGGTCGGCCATCTACATGCGCGACGCCCAGGGGGCGCCGGCTTACCTCGGCGCGCTGGCCGTGGCCACCGGTGCCTTCGCGCAGGCGGTGACCCGTTACCTGGCCGACCGCCATGTGGAGCGCCACAGCCCGGTGGTCGTGGCGCGCGTGCTGCTGGGTGTGCTGGGCGCGGGCAACCTGATCGTCTTCTTCGCGCCGAACGCCGCCCTCGCGCTGCTCGGCTTCGCGCTGATGGGCATGGGCACCAGCGTGCTGTTCCCGCTGGCGATGTCGGCCGCGGCGCAGCGCCGCGACCGGCCGGCGGCGGTGAACGTGGCCGCGCTGGCACAGACCGCGTTCGTGTCGTTCATGCTCGCGCCCCCGCTGCTGGGCCTGGTGGCCGAGCATGCCGGCATCCGCTGGTCCTTCGGCGTCGGGCTGCCGTTGGTGCTGCTGAGCTTCCTGGTCTCGGGCGTGCTGCGCGGTGGCGCCATGCGTGCCGCGCCGAAAGCTTGATCCAGACCAAACGCGTTTACCGTCTCGCAACATCGCGCGCACAGGCGCGACAAGCGCGGGCGGCAGCATGGTGAACATCGACACCAGGAGGGTCCCATGAGACTGCAACGCGACTGGATCACGCCACTCACGATGGGCGCCTTCGGGCTGCTCGCGGTGACGGGCGTGCTGATGTTCTTCCACCTCGACAGCGGCCTGAACAAGACGGCGCACGAGTGGCTCAGCTGGGTGCTGGTGGCCGGCGTGGCCGGGCACGCGGCGGTGAACTGGCCCGGGCTCAGGCGGCATCTGGCCGGCTGGCGCGGCCGCACCGCGCTGGGCGTGGCCGCGCTGCTGCTGGCGGCGAGCTTCCTGCCGCTGGGCGCCCAGGGCGACGGCCCGCCGTTCATGGGCGCGATGCGTGCGCTGGTCGACGCGCCGGTGCCGGTGCTGGCCCAGGTGGCACGCACGACGCCCGAGGTGATGCGCGAGCGCCTGAGCGCCGCCGGGCATGCGCCCGCGAGCGACGCCGACACCGCAAGGACCCTGGCCGGCAGCAATTTCGGCGACCAGATGCGCCTGCTCAGCAGCGTGCTGAAGCCGGCCGGCGGTTAACATCGCCGCCCCATGTCGAGCACCGCCAGCGTCGAGTTTGCCCACGGCCTCTTCATCCGCGGCTTCACCCCGCCGCTGCGGCTGGCCGACTTCCGGCTGATCGCCTTCGACATGGACTCCACGCTGATCAACATCGAGTGCGTGGACGAGATCGCCGCCGAGGTCGGGCGCAAGGCCGAGGTGGCCGAGATCACCGAGGCCGCGATGCGCGGCGAGATCGCCGACTACAAGGAAAGCCTGCGCCGGCGCGTCGCGCTGCTGGCCGGGGCCCCCGAGGCGGCGCTGCAGCGGGTCTACGACCACAAGCTGCAGCTCAACCCGGGCGCCGAGGCGCTGGTGCGCGCCTGCCAGGCGGCCGGGCTGAAGACGCTGCTGGTCTCCGGCGGCTTCACCTTCTTCAGCGAACGCGTGCGGCGCCGGCTCGGGCTGGATTTCGCCCGTGCCAACACGCTCGGCGTCGCCCACGGCCGGCTCACCGGCACGCTGCTCGAGCGGCCCTGGGGCGACATCTGCGATGGCGCCGAGAAGCGCCGCGTGGTGCTCGAGGTGTGCGAGCTGATGGGCATCGAGCCGGCCCAGGCGATCGCCGTCGGCGACGGCGCGAACGACCTGCCGATGATGGGCGTGGCCGGCCTCTCGATCGCCTACCACCCGAAGCCAGCGGTGGCCGAGAAGGCGATGATCGCGATCCAGTCCGGCGGGCTCGACCGCGCGCTCGAGGTGCTGCGCCCGCCGCCGGCTCAGTCCTGACGCAGCACGATCTCGACGCCGTGCGCGCGCGGCTCGGGGATCGCCTGGTAGCGCCACTGGCGCACCGCCTGCAGCACCGACGATGTCATGAGCGGATGGCTGATGCTGTCCACGCGCGGCTCGCGCACCAGTCCGTCGGGCGCCACGGTGAAGCTGACCTGAGCGCGCACCTCGCCGCGCAGCTGGCCGATCAGCGCCCGCGGCGTGACCGGCTCCACCACCTCGAGCAGGCGCAGCGGCGGCAGTGCCGGCGCAGGCGGCGGTGCCTCGGGTTCGCCGTCCGGCCCGGCCACGGGTGGCAGCGGAACCGGTGCAGCCTCCACCGTCACCACGGTCGACTCGGGTTGTTCGCGCGGCGGCGGCGCCACCACCACCAGCGGCACCGGCGGCGCATCATCCGCGGCCTCGGGCGCGGGTTCGGCAGGCGGCAGCGGCGGCCTGGCCACCACCGCCGGCGCCGGCGGCGCAGCCGGGATGGCGGGCGCCGCCTTCGCGGCCGGCTTGTCACCGCCGGCCTTGCGCGACTTGATCTTGGCCGCCTCGATGATCATGCGGAACGGGTTGTCGGCGGCGCGCTGCGTGCGCTCGCCCGGCTCCGGCGCAGGCTGCGCGAGCGCCGGCAGGGCCAGCGCGGCGGCGGCGATCAACAGGCGGGACATGACGGACATTGTTCCAGCGCAAGCTCCATTCGTGCGGCGCCGCGGCGGGGGAAAACCTGAGGCCGTGACACACGCCACAGTGCCTAGCATGGACCATCAACCTGACGAGGAGCCCTGCGTGAGCGCGCCCACCAAGTACCTGCTCGACGAAAGCCGGATGCCGACCCACTGGTACAACATCCAGGCCGACCTGCCCGTGCCTGCCCCGGCCGTGCTGCACCCGGGCACCTTGCAGCCGGTCGGCCCGGACGACCTGGCACCGCTGTTCCCGATGGAACTGATCGCGCAGGAGGTCAGCACCGAGCGCGAGATCGAGATTCCCGAACCGGTGCGCGAGGTGTTCCGGCTCTGGCGCCCGGCCCCGCTGGTGCGGGCGCACCGGCTCGAGAAGGCACTCGGCACGCCGGCGAAGATCTACTACAAGTACGAGGGCGTGTCGCCGGCCGGCTCGCACAAGCCGAACACCGCGGTACCGCAGGCCTGGTACAACCAGCAGGCCGGCATCCGCAAGATCGCCACCGAGACGGGCGCCGGGCAATGGGGCTCTTCGCTGGCCTTCGCCGGCGCGCTGTTCGGCCTGCAGGTCACCGTCTACCAGGTGCGCGTGTCGTACGACCAGAAGCCCTACCGCCGCGCGCTGATGGAGACCTACGGCGCGCGCTGCGTGGCCAGCCCGTCGATGGAGACCAACGCCGGCCGCGCCATCCTGGCGCAGAACCCGGAGCACCCGGGCTCGCTGGGCATCGCCATCTCCGAGGCGGTGGAGGTGGCGGCCACGCACGACGACACCAAGTACGCCCTCGGCTCGGTACTGAACCACGTGCTGATGCACCAGACCATCATCGGACAGGAGGCGATCGCACAGCTGGAGATGGCCGGCGACGACCCGGACGTGGTGGTCGGCTGCACCGGCGGCGGCTCCAACTTCGCCGGCATCAGCTTCCCGTTCCTGGGCCTGCAGCTGCGCGGCGGACGCAAGCGCCGCATCGTCGCGGTGGAGCCGGCCGCCTGCCCGAGCCTGACGCGCGGCAAGTACGCCTACGACTTCGGCGACACCGCCCACCTGACCCCGCTGACCAAGATGCACACGCTGGGCTCGACCTTCACGCCGCCGGGCTTCCACGCCGGCGGCCTGCGCTACCACGGCATGGCGCCGCTGGTCTCGCACCTCAAGGAACTCGGCCTGATCGAGGCGGTGGCCTACCACCAGAACGCCTGCTTCGAGGCCGGCGTGCTGTTCGCCCGCAGCGAGGGCATCGTGCCGGCGCCCGAGGCCAACCACGCCGTGAAGGGCGCGATCGAGGAGGCGCTGCGCTGCAAGCGCGAGGGCCGCTCGGAGGTGATCCTCTTCAACCTGTGCGGCCACGGCCACTTCGACATGTCGGCCTACAGCAACTACATGGCCGGCAAGCTGGTCGACCAGCCCTACGACGAGAAGGAGCTGGCGATGGCGCTGGCCGGGCTGCCCTCGGTGCCGGCCTAGGCCGGCTGCGGCATCACGACGATGCCGTCCTCGTCGGCATAGAGCCAGTCGCCCGGGCGCACCCAGACGCCCTGCACCTGCACCGCGATGCCGGTCTGCCCCGGCGCCTTGCGCTCGGTGGGCAGCGGCATCAGCGCCAGCGCGACGAGGCCGACGTCGGCCGCGGCGAGCTCGGCCTTGTCGCGCACCGCGCCGTCGACCAGCACGCCGGCCCAGCCGTTCTTCGCCGCGGCCGCGGCGATGTTGCCGCCGACCAGCGCGCGGCGCAGCGAGCCGGCGCCGTCGACCACCAGCACGCGGCCCGCGCCGGGCGACTCGAGCGCCGCCTTCACCGGCGTGTTGTCCTCGAAGCACTTCACGGTGACGACCGGGCCGCAGAACGTGCTGCGCCCGCCGTAGCGCTGGAACACCGGCGGCAGCACGCGGAAGGCGCCGTCGGTGTCGCCCTTGTGCGCATCGCACAGGTCGCAGGTGGAGAACGCGGGGGTCGTGCTCATGCGTTGATCACTTTCCTGATCGGCGGGCGGACGCTGTCGCGCTGTGGCGGCAGCATGGGCTGGTGCTCGCGCGCGGGGTTGAGGATGATGGAGGTGGCCGTCTCGGTGAGGATGCAGAACTTGGTGACCACCGCGTCGAGGTGCGCCACGTCGATCACGGCGATCTCGAGGATCCAGCTGTCCTCGCCGGTCACGTTGTAGGCATTGATGCACTCGGGCGTCTGCTGGATCAGCTTGACCACGCGCGCGTACTCGGCGCGGCCGACCCGGATCAGCGCGCGGATGCCGTAACCGAGCTTGGTGAGGTCCACCGTCGCGCGATAGCCGGTGATCACGCCGGCCGCCTCGAGCTTGCGCACCCGCTCGGTGACGGCCGGCTGGCTCAGGTGCACGCGCCGGCCCAGCTCGGCCATGGTCAGCCGGGCGTCGCCCTGCAGCTCGGCGAGGATGCGGGTGTCGTGGGCGTCGAGTTCGGTGTTCAAGGCCATGTCCGCGAATCTCCTTGAAATGCGTGGTCATTGTGCCCTGGGGAACTTTGTTTTCCTATGGATCGACGAGCGCCACCTTCATACGATGCTGCCCATGACGACCCATGCCCTGCCCGCCGTGCGCCCCGCTGCACCCACCCTGACGCCGCTGCTGTGGCTCTGCCTGGCCGCCACCTGGATCGTCTGGGGCTCGACCTACCTGGCCATCAAGTTCGCCCTGCTCAGTTTCCCGCCCTTCTTCCAGATGGGCACGCGTTTCCTCGCCGCCGGGGCCCTGCTCGCGGCCTGGATGCGCTGGCGCGGTGCCGCCTGGCCGAGCCGCCGCCAATGGGCGCACGCGCTGGTGGTCGGCACGTTGATGCTGGGCGGCGGCATGGGCGGCACGGCGATGGCCGAGCAGACCGTGGGCTCGGGCCTGGTGGTGGCCTTCATCGCGGTGGTGCCGCTGATGATCGCGGCGCTGAACCGGCTCTGGGGCATCGTGCCCGGCCGCCTGGAACTGGCCGGCATCGTGGTCGGCCTGGCCGGCGTGCTGATGCTGACCCAGGGCGCCGGCTTCCAGGCCTCGCCGGCCGGTCTGGCCGCCATCATGGTGGCCTGCGCCAGCTGGTCGCTCGGCAGCGTGCTGAGCCAGCGGCGCCTGCCGCTGGCGCCCGGCGCGATGGGCTTCGCCAGCGAGATGCTGTGCGGCGGTGTGGTGCTGATGGGGCTGGCGCTGATCACCGGCGAGCGCCCGCACTGGCCGCCGCAGCCCCAGGCCGCCGCGGCCTGGGGCTACCTGGTGGTGTTCGGTTCGCTGATTGCCTTCAACGCCTACATGCACCTGCTCGCGCATGCGAGCGCCGGGCTGGCCTCGAGCTACACCTTCGTCAACCCGGTGATCGCGATGCTGCTGGGCGTGGCGGTGCTCGGCGAGGTGGTGACGCGCTTCGAGTGGCTCGCCGCCGGCGTGGTGCTGGTCGGCGTGGTGCTGATGCTGCGCGGCACGGCGCTCAGGTCGCGCGCCTGAGCGCCGCGTCGCGGATCGCCGAGAGCGTGGTGCGCGAGGTGCTGATCTCGGCGTCGAGCCTCAGGTGCAGCAGGACCGGGCGTTCCTGCGCCAGCGCCTCGCGCAGTGCCGGCTCGAACTGCGCGGTGGTCTCGACGCGGGCCGCGTGCCAGCCGTAGGCGCGCGCCAGCATCGCGAAATCGGGGTTGACCAGCGTGCTGCCGCTGACACGCCCGGGGTACTCGCGCTCCTGGTGCATGCGGATCGTGCCGTAGCCGCCGTTGTCGACCACCAGGCTGATCAGGCGCCCACGGCCGCGGCCGGCGCCGTAGGCCGTGCCGGTGGCGAGCTCCTGGCCGGTCATCAGGAAATCGCCGTCGCCGGCGATGTTCACCACCGTGCGATCCGGGTACAGCAGCGCCGCGGCGATGGCCGCCGGCACGCCGTAGCCCATGGCCCCGGCGGTGGGCGCGAGCTGCGTACGGCCGTGGTGCTGCAGGCCCGGGTACTGCACATAGCGGTGCAGCCAGCC
The DNA here is from genome assembly GCF_004011805.1 of Piscinibacter defluvii. GTDB lineage: Bacteria > Pseudomonadota > Gammaproteobacteria > Burkholderiales > Burkholderiaceae_C > Piscinibacter > Piscinibacter defluvii. The sequence goes on along the minus strand of NZ_RCHJ01000003.1, from coordinate 458,594 downwards.
GCTGAAGTTGCCGGCGCCGTTGGTGTACACCGTGTCCTCGGGCACCAGGCGCTGCAGCGTCAGCATCACCTGCGCCATGTCGAGCGGCTCGACGGCTTGGGGCACGCGGTTGGCGGCGTAGTCGGCCCCGGCCGAAGCGGTCCAGCCGCCCCAGGGCAGTTGCGGTGGCGCGGTGAGCGACTCCAGCGCCTTCGCCGCGTTGCCCACCGAGGCTTGCAGCAACAGGTCGGCCGCGTAGACCCGACCCAGCTCCTCGGCCCCGGCATGCAGGTGCACGAGCTTCTGCGCCGGGCACGGTGCCGCCAGCAGCGTGTAGCCGCCGGTGGTCATCTCGCCCAGGCGCACGCCCAGCGCGATCACCAGGTCGGCCGCGCGGATGCGCTGGGCCAGCGCCGGGTTGATGCCGATGCCGACGTCGCCGGCATACAGCGGGTGCCGGTTGTCGAAGCAGTCCTGGAATCGGAAGCCGCAGCCCACCGGCAGCTGCCAGTTCTCGGCGAAGCGTTGCAGGGCACGTGCAGCCTCGGCGTCCCAGCCGCTGCCGCCGGCGATCACGAATGGCCGCTGCGCCGCGACCAGCAGCGCACGCAGGTCGCGCAGCGGCCCGGGTGCGGGCCAGGCCTGCGCCGGCTCGACCCGGGGCAGCACCGGCGCGGCGGTGCGTGTGGTCAGCATGTCCTCGGGCAGCGCCAGCACCACCGGGCCGGGCCGGCCCTGCAGCGCCACGTGGAAGGTCCGCGCCACGTACTCGGGCAGCCGGTCGGCCCGATCGACCTCGGCGACCCATTTCGCCATGCCCAAGGTGCCGGGGCCGAAGAACTGGCGGTAGTCGAGTTCCTGGAACGCCTCGCGGTCGCGCTGGTCGGCAGCCACCTGACCGACCAGCAGCAGCAGCGGCGTGCTGTCCTGGAACGCGGTGTGCACGCCGATGCTGGCGTTGGTGGCCCCGGGACCGCGCGTGACGATGCACACGCCCGGGCGGCCGCTCAGCTTGCCCGCCGCCTCGGCCATGAAGGCCGCCCCACCCTCCTGCCGGCAGGCGATGAAGCGGATGCGCTCGCGGTGCGCATGGAAGCCGTCGAGCACCGCGAGGAAGCTCTCGCCCGGCACGCCGAACACGGTGTCGACGCCCTGCGCGACGAGCGCCTCGACCAGCACGTGGCCGGCGAGGCGATCCGGAGGGGTGGATGGAGACGTCGCGGCGTCGGCGGTCATGCCGCCATTTTCGCCGTCGCGGGCGACGGCGCCACGCGCGCACCCACCAGCGCCGCCGAGGCGACACCTGCCAGCAGGGTCAAGGCCGCGCCGACGAACACGCTCGAGGGCGAGCCGTGGTCGAGCAGTGCGCCGAACACCGGCGCGGCCGTGGCGAAGCCCAGGTCCAGGCCCGAGTACACCGTGCCGTAGACACGGCCGGTGGCGCCCGGCGGCGCGGCGCGCTTGATCAGCATGTCGCGCGAGGGCCCGGCCAGGCCGGTGCCGAAACCCGCCAGCGCCGCCAGCACCGCAGCCAGCATGCCCGGCAGCGCCGACCAGCCGGCCAGCAGCAGCAGCACCGCGCCGCCGACCAGGCTCGCGCCGATCACGCGTTCGAGCCGCTCGCTGCGCGCGGCCAGGAAGCCGCCGGCGATCATTCCCGCCGCGCCGCACAGCATGTAGCCGGTGACGACAAAGGACGTGATCGACAACGGCAGGCCATGCAGCGCCTGCAGCGCCGGGCCGGCGAAGCTCTGCACCGCCGACAAGGCGCAGGTCGACCAGAAGAAGAAGGAGAAGCACAGCCACACCGAGGGCAGGCGCAGGAAGGCCAGTGGGTGTTCGGCCGTGACCGCGGCGGTGCCTGATGCGCCACGCAGCAGCGCTGCGCCGGCGCGGTCGTCCAACGCCCGGCGCTGCAGCACCATCAGCACCAGCACCAGCAGGGCCCACAGCGCCGCGCCGGCGGCCGCCCAGCGCCACGAGCCGGTGGCGGCGGTCACCGCCGTCATGAACACCGGCGCCGCCGCCCAGCCCAGGTTGCCGGAGATGCCGTGCACCGAGAACGCGTGGCCGAGGCGGGCCGTCGAAACGCGCTTGTTCAGGATGGTGAAGTCCACCGGATGGAACGGCGAATTGCCCAGCCCCGACAGTGCCGCCGCCAGCGCCAGGCCGACGTAGCCGTCCGCCAGTGCCGTGGCCACCCCGGCGAGCACGAAGCAGGACAGCGCCGCGAACAGCACCGGCCGCGCCCCGACCCGGTCGACCAGGAAGCCCGACAGTGCCTGCCCGATGCCCGAGATCACGAAGAACAGGCTGACCAGCAGGCCGAGTTCGGAATAGCTCAGACCGAAGTCCCGGATGAACAGCGGGAACAGCGGCGGCAGCAGCATGTGGAAGAAGTGCGAGGTGCCATGGGCGACACCGACCAGGGTGATGGTGCGGGCGTCGTCTCGAAGCGGCGCGGGGGACAGGGTCGTGGAGGACATGGCCGCACTGTAGGACGACGGCCCGCGGCGCAGTTACGATAGCGGGTCAAGTTCTGTCGAGATCATGCCAAGCCCAACGCTGCTGCCACCAGCCGACCCCCAGGCCTACGCGCCCACGCCCGAGCGCCCGCTGCGCGCCAAGCTGCGCCGCATGAATGCCTCGGCCCGGATCGTGCCGCACCACCACGACTGGGCCCAGGTCGCCTTCTCCAGCACCGGCGTGATCCGCATGAGCGCGGCGCACAGCACCTACCTCGTGCCGCCGACCCGGGCGCTGTGGATTCCACCGGGGGTCGAACATGCCGTGGCGGCGGTGGAGGATGCCGAGATCCGCACCCTCTACGTGCACCGGTCGGCACGTTTCCCGGACGCCGCGGACGCCGGCGCGACGCCGTTTTCGCTCTGGACGGCCTGCCGCGTGCTCGAGGTGTCGCCCCTGCTGCGCGAACTGGTGGTGCACCTGGACACCGCGCCCGGCCCGGGCGCCGCGAGCGAACGCGAGCAATGCCTGGTCGCGCTGATCCTCGACGAACTGCGCCGCGCCGCGCCGGTACGGCTGGGCGTCGACCTGCCGCGTGACAAGCGCCTGCGCCAGCTCTGCGAGGCGGTGCTCGAGCAGCCGACGCGCTGGTCGACGCTCGACCAGTGGGCCGCCCAGGCCGGCGCCAGCCCGCGCACCGTGGCACGGCTGTTCCGCAGCGAACTCGGCACCACTTTCCAGCAATGGCGCCAGCAGGTGCTGCTGGCCCACGCACTCGGCCTCTCGGCCCGAAAGTTGCCGATGGCAAATATCGCGGCCGAGCTCGGTTACGCCAGTGCCAGCGCCTTCTCGGCCATGGTGCGCCGCACGCTCGGCGCGCCGCCGTCGCACTTCTTCGCCTGACGGTCCGCGGCCGGGCCCACCCGCGAATGCGGGGCCTGCTGACGTTTTGCGACAGGGCTTGCAACTGCCCCTGGCCGCGCCGGTGCACCCCGTAACAGAATGCAGGCTTCCACCCGGGCGATCCCGTAGGAGCCACGCATGTTGAAGTCCCTGTTCGGCGAACTCGGCCCGGCTGAAGACCCGCGCCGCCGGCAGGCGGCCGCCGAGGCCGACGGCGGTTTTGCCGCCACCGCCATCCTCGAGAGCGTGGCCACCGAGGTGAACGAACGCGGCCAGATGGTGGACCGCCACCTGAAGGACCTGGTCGTCAGCGGTTCGCCCGCCGCCGCCATCCGCGAGCATTTCGCCACCACGCGGGCCGACCTCGGCACCGCCACGCGCCAGATCACCCTGCTCGACCCGACCGGCGTCTGGGCTTCCTCGGTCGTCAAGGCGCTGTCGGATGCCGGCGGTCAGCCGATCGAGCGTCTGCACCTGCGCGAGCAGGGCACGCTGCGCACCCTCGCGATGATCGAGCGCACCAGCCTGATCCGCCGCCACGAGGACAAGCTCAACATCTACCACGCCGACGTGCGTGCGCCCGGCGCCGAGAACGCCGAGATCCCGGTGGCACTGATGGAACGTAGCCACATGACGACGGTGATCGTCGGCTCGATGCAGCCGCACGCCATCGACGCGCTGCTGCAGTCGCTGCGGCACGCGGTGGACCTGCCCAACTGGCGCTGCCCGAACCTGCTCTTCATGCTGCCGCCCAACGCGGTGTGGGTGGCCAACAAGATCAGCGCGGTGCAGTGGCCGGCCCGGCTGCACCTGCACGTGATCGACGAGCCGCTGATCAGCGCCTCGTCGGTGTGGAATGCGATGCTCGGCGTGTGGAACCTGGTCAAGCTGCAGCCCGACTGGGACCACGCGCCCAAGCCCGCCGCGCCGGAGTACCTGATCAAGGTGGCAGAGCTGAACGCGCCGCAGGCGCGGCCGGCCCAGACGACCGTGCCGCTCGCGCGCGCCGGCCGCGCCGTGCTCGACCCGGCGCGCGCCCGCCAGGCGCTGGCCGACATGCTGCCGCTCGAAGGCATGCTCGCCTGCGCCGCGGTCGACGCCACCACCGGCCTCGTGCTCGCACGCGAACTGCGCGAAGACCACCCGGTCGACATGGACGTGGTCGGCTCCGCCTGTGCCCAGGTGCTGCGCGACCACCGGCACGCCGCCGCCGGCATGGGCCTGGGCGGGCCGGTCGAGGAGATCATGACCAGCACCGCGCAGCGCCAGCAGGTCATGCGCGTGCTGGCGCGCTACCCGGAGGTGTTCGTGGTCGTGCTGCTGGACCGCCAGCGCACCAACCTGCCGCTGGCCCGCTACAAGCTGATGGAGCTCGACAAGGGCTTGCTCTAGCCTGCCGGCCGCACGGCAGCCGCAGGGCTAACATCGCTGTCCCGCGGGCCGAGGGGCCCGCCCGGATTGTGCGATGACCAGCCAGGTTCTCTTCGACTACACCCGCCAGGACAGCGCCGGCGCGAGCTGCACCGCGCAGGCCTGGGCCAAGGTGCCCGAGCCGCTCACGCCCACGCAGCGGCAGCAATGGAAGGCGCGCGCCGCCGAGCTGCTGCAGCGCCACGGCGCCGTGCTGGTGGCGCACTACTACGTCGACGGCGACCTGCAGGACCTGGCGCTCGAGACCGGCGGCTGCGTGGCCGATTCGCTCGAGATGGCGCGTTTCGGCCGCGACCATGCCGCGAAGACGCTGGTGGTCGCCGGCGTGCGCTTCATGGGCGAGTCCGCCAAGATCCTGTCGCCCGACAAGCGCGTGCTGATGCCGGATCTCGACGCGACCTGCTCGCTCGACCTGGGCTGCCCGCCCGACCAGTTCGCCGCCTTCTGCGACGCCCACCCGGACCGTCAGGTGGTCGTCTACGCCAACACCAGCGCGGCCGTGAAGGCGCGCGCCGACTGGATGGTGACCAGCTCCTGCGCGCTGGCGATCGTCAAGCACCTGAAGGACCAGGGCCACAAGGTCCTCTGGGCGCCGGACCGCCACCTCGGCCGCTACATCCGCGAGCAGACCGGCGCCGACATGCTGCTGTGGAACGGCGAGTGCATCGTGCACGACGAGTTCAAGGGGCTGGAGCTCGGCCTGCTGAAGAAGCAGCACCCCGGCGCGCTGGTGCTGGTGCACCCGGAGTCGCCGAAGAGCGTGGTCGACCAGGCCGACGTGGTGGGCTCGACGACCCAGATCCTGAACGCCGTGCTGAAGCACGACGCGCCGGCCTACATCGTCGCCACCGACCGCGGCATCCTGCACCGCATGCGCCAGCTCGCCCCGGGCAAGACGCTGCTGGAGGCTCCCACCGCCGGCGAGAGCGCCACCTGCAAGGCCTGCACGCACTGCCCGTGGATGGCGATGAACGCGCTGCAGGGCGTGGTGCACTGCCTGGAGACCGGCCAGGGCGAGATCGTCGTGCCCGAACCGACCCGCGCGCAGGCGCTCGGCTGCATCGAGCGCATGCTCGATTTCGTGGCGCAGCACCCGGCCAGCGTGCAGACGCCCGGCGTGGTGAAGAACCTCGGGGCGGCCTGATGGTCGAGACGAACGAGACCCTCGAGCAGGCGCGCGAGCGCAACATCCGCGACGCGCTGGCCGAGGACATCGGCCGCGGCGACTGGACCGCCCTGCTCGTGCCGGCCGCGCAGCGCGTGCGGGCCCGTGTGATCGTGCGCGAGGACGCGGTGCTGGCCGGGCGCGACTGGTTCGACGGCTGCCTGCACGCGCTCGACGCGGCAGCGCGCATCGACTGGCACGCCGCCGATGGCGAGCGTGTCGCGGCCGGCGCGGTGCTGTGCGGCATCGAGGCGAATGCCCGCGCCCTGCTCTCGGCCGAGCGGCCGGCACTGAACTTCCTGCAGCTGCTCTCGGCCACGGCCACCGTGACGCGAGCGCATGTGGACGCGATCGCCGGCGCCTCGCCCAATCCGCGCGGCTGCGCCATCCTGGACACCCGCAAGACGATTCCCGGACTGCGTCAGGCGCAGAAGTACGCCGTGCGCGTGGGTGGCGGGCGCAACCAGCGCCTGGCGCTGTGGCACGGCATCCTGATCAAGGAGAACCACATCGCGGCGGCGGGCGGCGTCGCCGCGGTGCTGCGCCAGGCGCGCGCGCTGGACGCCGGGGTCGAGATCCAGATCGAGGTCGAGTCGCTCGAGCAGCTGGCCGAGGCCCTGGCCGAGGGCGCCACCAGCGTGCTGCTGGACAATTTCGACCTGGCGCGCATGCGCGAGGCCGTGGCGCTGAACGCCGGCCGCGCCGAGCTGGAGGTCTCCGGCGGGGTTCAGCTCGAGCAGCTGCGCGAGATCGCCGCCACGGGCGTGGACCGCATCTCGATCGGCGCGCTGACCAAGCATGTGCGTGCGATCGATCTCTCGATGCGCGTGATCGAGCGCCTCTGACCCTACAGCCGCGCCGCCGGCTGCCGATAGCCCCCGGACGACCTGTCGTCGGGGGCCCTGGCATGAGCGGCGATTTCGATTCGATCTTCAACCACCACGAGCGTGCGGTGTTCGAAGCGGTGCGCGCGTCCGCGCCGCGCTTCGCGCACCTGGCCACGCCCGAGCTGCTGGCCGACATCGCCTGCGTGGCGCTGAACCGGCTGCCGCCGCGCTACATCCGCCACGAGGTGGATTTCGCCTTCTACCTGACCGACAAGGAGCGGCGCGACAACGACCGCGCGATCGCCGAGGCGGTCAACTTCGCGTTCGAGTTCGTGCAGGCCCGCAAGGCGATGCGCGCGCGCGTCTGATCAGTGCGCCGCCGAGGCCGGGACCGCCGGCTCGGCCGCCTCGGTGATCTCGCCCGGCACGCGCCGGCGCGCGAACAGCGTGTACACCGTCGGCACGACGAACACGGTCAGCAGCGTGCCCAGCGACATGCCGCCGACGATCACCCAGCCGATCTGGCGCCGGCTCTCGGCGCCGGCGCCGCTGGCCAGCGCCAACGGCAGCGCCCCCAGCACCATCGCCGCGGTGGTCATCAGGATGGGCCGCAGGCGCAGTGCCGCGGCCTCCTGCACCGCCTGCATCACGTCGCGGCCCTGCTGGCGCAGCTGGTTGCTGAACTCGACGATCAGGATGCCGTGCTTGGTGATCAGCCCGACCAGCGTGATCAGCCCGATCTGGGAGTAAACGTTCAGCGTGCCGCCCGACAGGCGCAGCGCCAGCAGCGCGCCGACCATCGACAGCGGCACCGACAGCAGGATGACGAACGGATCGACGAAGCTCTCGAACTGCGCCGCGAGCACCAGGAAGATGAACAGCAGCGCCAGCACGAACACCAGCCCGAGCGCGCCGCTGCTGGCGCGGAACTCGCGCGAGACGCCGTTCAGCTCGAGGGCGTAGCCCGGCTGCAGCACCTTGGCCGCGGTGGCGTCCATGAACTGCAGCGCCTCGCCGAGCGCGTAGCCGGGCGCGAGGTTGGCGGTCAGCGTGACCGAGCGGCGCTGGTTGAAGTGGTTCAGCTCGCGCGGGCTGACCGACTCGCGCACCGTCACCAGGGAGCTGAGCGGGATCATCGCGTCGTTGCGACCGCGCACGAACAGCCGGTCGATGTCCTCCGGCGTGGTGCGGCCGCGGCCCTCGGTCTGCACGATCACGTCGTACTGCTCGGCGTCGCGCTTGTAGCGCGTCACGTTGCGTCCGCCCAGCATGGTCTCGACGGTGCGCGCCACCTGCTCGACGCTGACGCCGGCATCGGCGGCACGGTCGCGGTCGACCTGCAGGAACAGCTCGGGCTTGTTCAGGCGCAGGTCGCTGTCGGGCTGCACGATGCCCGGGTTCTTCGCCATCTCGGCCAGAAAGGCCTGCGCCACGCCGGCCATGCGCTCGTACGAATCGGAGCTGACGATCACCACGTTGATCGAGCGCTCGCGGAAGCCCTGACCGAGCGAGGGCGGCGTGACCGGGAAGGCCGACACCCCGGGCAGCGCCGCAAACCTGGGCAGCAGCTCGCGCGCGAGCAGCAGCGTGCTGCGCTCGCGCTGCGACCAGTCCACCGTGCGCAGGAACGAGACACCCTGCGAGACCGTCGGGTTGCCGGTCACCACGAACACCCGGTCGAACTCCTCGTAGCCCATGCCGATGCGCTCGATCGCCTGCATGTAGCGCTGGGTGTACTCGAGCGTCGAGCCGTCCGGGGCGTTGACGGTGGCCAGGATCACGCCGCGGTCCTCCAGCGGCGCCAGCTCGCTCTTGGCCTGGCTGAACAGCCACCAGCTCGCGCCGGCACAGACCGCCATCACCAGGCCGACGATCCAGCGCTGCCCCAGCACGAAGCGCAGCGCGCCCTCGTAGGCACGGCCCAGGCCGGCCAGCAGCGCCTCCATGCCGCGGTCGAAGCGGTTGGGTGCCGGCTCGTGGCGCAGCAGCTTGCTGCACATCATCGGCGTCAGCGTCAGTGCGACGAAGCCGGAGACGATCACCGCGCCGGCCAGCGTCAGCGCGAACTCCACGAACAGCCGCCCGGTGCGCCCGGGGGTGAACGCCAGCGGCGCGAACACCGCGGCCAGCGTGAGCGTCATCGCCACCACCGCGAAGCCGACCTCGCGCACGCCGCGCAGCGCGGCCTGGAACGGGCTGAGGCCCTCCTCGATGTGGCGGAAGATGTTCTCCAGCACCACGATCGCATCGTCCACCACCAGGCCGATGGCCAGCACCAGCGCCAGCAGCGTGAGCGTGTTGACCGTGAAGCCGGCCAGCGCCATCACCGAGAACACCCCGATCAGGCTGACGGGAATCGTGACCAGCGGGATCACCGCGGCGCGCAGGTGGCGCAGGAACACGAACACCACCAGCGCCACCAGCACCACCGCCTCGGCGATGGTGCGGTAGACCGACTGGATCGAGCGGTCGATGAACACCGAGTTGTCGTTCGCCTGGGCCACGCGCAGGCCCGCCGGCAGTTCCTGCTGGATCTGCGGCATCACCGCCCGCACCCCGGCCGAGACCTCGAGCGGATTGGCGGTGGCCTGGCGGATCACGCCGGTGGAGACGGCCGGCACGCCGTTCAGCCGCACGCTGGTGCGCTCGCTGGCCGCGGCCTGCTCGATGCGCGCCACCTCGGCCAGCCGCACCGTGTAGCCGGCGGCGGTCTTGAGCGCGATCTGGCCGAACTGTGCCGGCGTGGCCAGATCGGTCTGCGCGGTGACGCTGAACTCGCGCTGCCGGCTCTCGATGCGCCCGGCCGGCACCTCGAGGTTCTGGCGCCGCAGCGCGTCCTCGACGTCCTGCACCGTCAGCCGGTAGGCGGCGAGCTTGTCCGGGTCGAGCCAGATGCGCATCGAGAACTTGCGGTCGCCGTTGATCTGCACGTCGGCCACGCCCGGCACGGTCTGCAGGCGCGGCTTGACGACCCGGTTGATCACGTCGGTGATCTCCAGCGGCGACAGCGTGTCGCTCTGGAAGGCGAGCCAGATGGTCGGCGTCGCGTCGGCCTCGACCTTGGCGATCACCGGCTCGTCGATCGCGTCGGGCAGCCGGGCACGCACGCGCGAGACGCGGTCGCGCACGTCGGCCGCCGCGTCCTCCGGGCTCTTGCTGAGCTTGAAGCGCACCGTGATCTGGCTCTGCTCCGAGCGCGACACCGAGGTGATGATGTCCACGCCCTCGATGCCGGCGATCGAGTCCTCCAGCGGCTTGGTGACCTGCGACTCGATCACCTCGGACGAGGCGCCGGTCAGGCGGGTGGTCACGTTGACCACCGGCTCGTCGATGCGCGGGTACTCGCGCACCTGCAGCAGCTGGAAGGACACCGCGCCGACCAGGATCAGCATCAGCGACATCACGGTCGCGAAGACCGGACGGCGGATCGAGGTTTCCGACAGCTTCATGCCGCGGACGAGGCGGCGCGGGGCGGACGCTTCGGTGCGGCCGGCGCGTCGATGTCGACCGCGCGCAGCGGCACCGCCTCGCCGCGCAGCAGGCGCGCATGGCCGGCGGTGACGACCTGGTCGCCGCCGCTCAGGCCCTCGAGGATCTCCACCTTGCCCGGCAGGCGCACGCCGATGCGCGCCTCCAGCCGCTGCGAGACCTGGCCGTTCGGCCCGTCCACCACCTTGATCAGGAACTGCTTGCCGCCTTGCGGCACCAGCGCCTCCTCGGGCACGAGCGTGGCCTGCTCGCGCACCGCGAACACCGTCCGCGCACGCGCGAACATGCCCGAGCGCAGCTCACCCTGCGGATCGGACAGGCGCGCGCGCACCAGCAGCGAGCGGCCGTTGGCGTCGAGCAGGGCATCCACCGCCTCCACCGTGCCCTTGAAGCCGCGGCCGGGCAGCGCGTCGATCTGCACCTCGACGCCCTGCCCCGTCTTCAGCCGCGCGAGGTAACGCTCGGCAAGGCGGAAGTCGACCCACATCGCCGAGCGGTCCTCGAGGCTGACCAGGTCGGTGCCGTCCTTCACGTAGTCGCCCAGGTCGACCGTGCGGATGCCGGCCACGCCGTCGAACGGCGCCTCGATGCGCATGCGCGCCAGCTGCGCCTGCGCGAGCGCGACCTGGGCCTGCGCCACCTCCAGCGCCGCGGCGCTCTGGTCGACGGCGCTGGCGCTGACGAAGCTCTGCGCCAGCAGCTCGCGATTGCGCTCGAGCGTGGTGCGCGCGATCGAGGCCTGCGCCTGCGCCTGCTGCAGCTGGGCGCGCTGCAGCGTGTCGTCGAGCTGCACCAGCAACTGGCCGCGCCGCACGCGTGCACCGTTCTCGAAGCCGAACTTCGCGATGCGGCCGCTGACCTCGGGCCGCAGCATCACGCTCTGGCGCGCACGCAGCGAACCCACGGCCTGGGCGTCGTCCTCGATGCGCGCCAGCTCGACGCGACCGATCTCCACCGGGGCGGCCGCGACCGGCTGCGCCGCAGGCACGGCGGCGCTGGCCGCCAGCACGGGCGCGCCGCCGACCGGCGCACGCTGCTGCCACCACCAGGCGAGCGTGCCGGCCGCGCCGATGCCGAGCACGGCGACGACGGTGTGCAGGGTCTTCACGTCAGGCGTCCTTCGAGTCGCAACGCAATGTAGCGTGCCGGATGGCCCGGCGCAGCGCGGGGTTTCGTCAGGCAGTCACCGACGCGGCACCGCGGTTGGCCAGGGCGTCGGCCCGCTCGTTGCCGACGTCGCCGGCGTGTCCCTTGACCCAGCGCCACTGCACGTGGTGCAGCTTGCGCAGCGCGTCCAGGCGCCGCCAGAGCTCGGCGTTCTTGACCGGCTTGCCGTCGGCCGTCTTCCAGCCGCGCCGCTCCCAGCCGTGGATCCATTCGGTGATGCCCTTGCGCACGTACTCGCTGTCGGTGTGCACCGTGACGTCGCAGGTGCGCTTGAGCGAAGACAGAGCCTCGATGACCGCCGTGAGTTCCATGCGGTTGTTGGTGGTCTGCTTCTCGCCGCCGAACAGCTCCTTCTCGTGCGTGCCGCTGCGCAGCCAGACGCCCCAGCCACCCGGCCCGGGGTTGCCCTTGCAGGCGCCGTCGGTCCAGACCTCGACCTGCGGGCGCGAAATCGTCGCGCCGCTCATGCCCTTGTCCTCAAGCCGGTTCCTCCTCGGTGCGGCGCTGCTTCTGCGTGGCGATCACGGCACCGGCCTTGACGCGCCGCACCGGCTCGCGCGCCAGGCCCACCAGCCGCATGCCGCGCACGCGCTTGACCGCGGTGACGAAATAGGCCGCGCCGAACACCGGCCACCAGCGCTCGCCGGAATGGTCCATCCACGCGCTGCGCTGCAGCCAGCGCTCCGAAGCCACCGGCAGCCGGTAGCAGCCGAAGCGTCCGGCCTCGACCTCGAAACTGAGCAGGCGCAGCCAGTCGCGCAGCCGCCGGTAGGCCAGGAACTCGCCCGCATCGGGCAGGAACAGGCCCTGGCGCCGCGCCAGCCCCAGGCCGCGCCGGATGCGCCCGAAGCGCTGCCGCAGGCCCCACAGGCTGGCCGGGTTGAAGCCGACGATCACCACGCGGCCCTCCGGCACCAGCACCCGCTCGACCTCGCGCAGCGTCTGGTGCGGGTCGTGTGCCAGCTCCAGCGTGTGCGGCAGCACCACCAGGTCGAGGCTGGCGCTGTCGAAGGGCAGCGCGTCGTAGTCGACGCGCAGCGCCAGCGCGGCGCGCGGCAGTGCGGCCTCCTCGGCGGCGGCTGGCGCTCCGGCCTGCTCGGCCACCCAGCGGTGCGGCATGCGGTTGGCGCGCAGCGCGTCGAGCTCGGGCAGGCCGAGCTGCACGGCGTGGAAGCCGAACAGGTCGGCCACCGCGCTGTCCAGGTGCTGCTGTTCCCACTCGAGCAGGTAACGGCCCGCCGGGCTCTGCAGCCAGCGGGTCAAACCTATAATCCGCGGGTTATCCGCCATGAACCTGATCGCCCTGCCTGCCTTCGCCGACAACTACATCTGGATGCTGCACGACGGTGACCGCGCCGTGGTCGTGGATCCAGGCGAAGCGGGACCGGTCGAAGCCGCGCTCGATGCACACCGCCTGACTCTGGCGGGCATTCTAGTGACCCATCACCATGGCGATCATGTCGGCGGCGTCGATGCCCTCCGCCCGCGCCTGCGCGGCACGGTGCACGGCCCGCGGCGCGAGGACATCCCGGCACCCTACGAGCCGCTCGACGACGGCGACGTGGTCGACGTGCTCGGCCTGCGCTTCGACGTGATCGAGGTGCCCGGGCACACGGCGGGCCACATCGCCTACTTCCACCAGGGCGGCGAGCCCGTGCCGCTGCTGTTCTGCGGCGACACGCTGTTCTCCGGCGGCTGCGGTCGCCTGTTCGAGGGCACGCCGCCGCAGATGCACGCCTCGCTCGCACGCCTGGCCGCGCTGCCGGGCGACACGCGGGTCTGCTGCGCCCACGAGTACACCCTGTCCAACCTGCGCTTCGCGCATGCGGTGGAGCCCGGCAACGAAGCGTTGGCGCGCTACGCCGCCTGGTGCGAGGCCGAACGTGCGCAACAGCGCCCCACCCTGCCCTCGACCATCGCCCGCGAGCGCGCCGTCAACCCGTTCCTGCGCTGCGACGAGCCGGCCGTCGTCGCGGCCGCGGTGGCGCATGGCGCGCCCAGCCGCGGCGGCAGCGACGTGTTCGCAGCGCTGCGCCAGTGGAAGAACGAATTCCGATGACCCGACCGACCGCCGTCCGTGTCCGAGCGTGCCTGGCCGCGCTGGCAATCTTCCTGGCAGGCTGCGCAACGGCGCCGACGACGGGCGACACGCCAGTCGGGCCGGTTGCCGCGGAGGCCGTGCCCGTCGTCCCGGACCCGCCGGCAGCACCGGTACCGCTTGCCGAGCCGGCCGCGGAAAGCGCCAGGGCACCGGCGCCGGTCGACCCGCTGCGCCCGGAGGTGCCGCTCGACCTCGACGACCGCAGCGCCCGCGTCGACCTGTGGGAGCGCGTGCGCGGCGGCCTGCGCATCCCGACCCTCGACAACGAGCTGGTGCGCCAATGGGAGCGTTGGTACGCCGACCGGCCCGACTACGTGCAGCGCATGACCGAGCGCGGCGGGCGCTACCTGTTCCACATCGTCGAGGAACTCGACAAGCGCGGCATGCCCGCCGACCTGGCGCTGCTGCCCTTCGTCGAGAGCGCCTTCAATCCTCAGGCGATGTCCTCGGCACGCGCCTCGGGCATGTGGCAGTTCATGCCCGCCACCGGCCGCAGCTTCGAGCTGCGCCAGAACATGTTCCGCGACGACCGGCGCGACGTGCTGGCCTCCACGCGCGCCGCGCTCGACTACCTGCAGAAGCTGCACGGCATGTTCGACGACTGGCAGCTCGCGCTGGCGGCCTACAACTGGGGCGAGGGCAACGTCGGCCGCGCCATCGAGCGCAACCGCCGCGCCGGCCTGCCGACCGACTACGACAGCCTGCGCATGCCGGCCGAGACGCGCAACTACGTGCCCAAGCTGCAGGCGATCAAGAACATCGTTCTCGCGCCGGCCGACTACGGCCTCGAGCTGCCGGAACTGGCCAACCACCCCTACTTCCTGGCCGTGCCGATCGAACGCGACATCGACGTCGCGCTGGCCGCCACGCTGGCCGAGCTGCCGCTGGACGAGTTCAAGGCACTCAACCCGCAGATGAACAAGCCGGTGATCCTGGCCGCCGGCACGCCGCAGGTGCTGCTGCCCTACGACAACGCCAACACCTTCGTGCGCCGGCTGCCGCAGCACCGCGGCCCGCTGGCGAGCTGGACGGCCTGGGTCGCACCCCGGACGCTCAGCACCGCCGCGGCCGCCAAGCTGGTGGGCATGGACGAGGCGACGCTGCGCGAGGTCAACCGCATTCCGCCGCGCATGCTGGTGCGTGCCGGCTCGGCGCTGCTGGTGCCGCGCAGCGAACAGCGCCATGCCGACGTGCCCGAGCACCTGGCCGAACATGCGCAGATCGCGTTCGCACCGGCCGAGCCGGCGAAGCGCCGGCTGGTGCTCAAGGCCGGCAAGCGCGACAGCGTCGCCAGCGTCGCGCGGCGCTACCGGGTCGCCCCGGCGCAGGTGGCGCAGTGGAACGACGTGGCCGTCGGCAGCCGGTTCCGGGCGGGCGAGCAGGTGGTGGTGTGGGTCGCCGCGAAGCCGGCCAAGAAGGTCGCCGCGGGCCGGCCGGCGGCGCGCAAGACCGCCAGCGTCAAGCGCACGGCGCGCGGCAGCAACACGCGGGTGGCCGCCTCGGCGCGCTGACCGGCACGCGAGCTCAGTGCCGGTCCACCAGCGCGTGGGCGATGGTGCCGAGGTCGACGTACTCCAGTTCGCTGCCGATCGGCACGCCGCGCGCGATGCGCGTCACCTTCAGCCCGCGCGCCTTCAGGGCCTCGGCCAGCACGTGGGCGGTGGCCTCGCCCTCGGCGGTGAAGCTGGTGGCGAGGATCACCTCCTCGGTCACGCCGTCGGCGGCACGCTGCAGCAGCTCGGCCGCGCCGATCTCGCGCGCGCCGACGCCGTCCAGCGGGCTCAGGCGCCCGAGCAGCACGAAGTACAGCCCGCGGTAGCTGCCGGTGCGCTCGAGCGCCCCCTGGTCGGCCGGCGTCTCGACCACGCAGAGCTGGCGCGCATCACGCGTCGTGTCGCGGCAGATGTCGCACAGCGTCGCCTCGCTGAAGGTGTGGCAGCGCTCGCAGTGGCGCACCTGCGTCGCCGCGGCCTCCAGCGCCCGCGCCAGCTGCTGCATGCCGGCTCGGTCGTGCTGCAGCAGGTGGTAGGCGATGCGCTGGGCCGACTTCTGGCCGATGCCCGGCTGGCGGCGCAGCGCCTCGATCAGCGCGGCAAGGGTCGGCTCGGTCACGCGGCGGGACTCAGAAGGGGAACTTCATCCCCGGTGGCATGGGCATCCCCGCCGTCAGCTTGCCCATCTTCTCCTGGCTGACCTGCTCGGCGCGGCGCACGCCGTCGTTGAAGGCGGCAGCCACCAGGTCCTCGAGCATGTCCTTGTCGTCGGCCAGCAGGCTCGGGTCGATCTGCACGCGCTTGACGTCGTGCTTGCAGGTCATCGTGACCTTCACCAGGCCGGCGCCGGACTGGCCCTCGACCTCGATCAGGGCGAGTTCCTCCTGCGCCTTCTTCAGGTTGTCCTGCATCGCCTGGGCCTGCTTCATCAGGCCGGCCAGCTGGTTCTTCATCATCGCGGGTGCTCCTGGGGATTCAATGGGGCTTGACCGAACCCGGCACGATGCGGGCGGTCTTGTACTGGGCGAGCAGCGCGCGCACCAGCGGGTCGTCGTGGATGATCTGCTCGGCCTCGGCCTGGCGGCGCGCGCGCTCGGCGGCCTCGCGCCGCGCCGGCGAATCGTCCACCGCGCCGGCCTCCACCACCAGCCGCACCGGCGCGCCGAGCGCGGCGCCGAGCGCCTCCTGCAGCTTGTCGACATTGGCGGCACTGCGCAGCGTCTCGCGTTCGACGCGCAGGGTCCAGACCGACTGCTCGACACCGATGCACTGGGCCTGGAGCGCCAGTTCGCGCACCAGTGCGCCGATCGTGTTGGCCTCGACCATGCGGCGCACCAGCGCGTTCCAGCGGTCGCCCAGCGGCGTGGCGTTGACGGTCGGCGCCGCGAGCGGCGCGGGCACGGCCGGCGGCGCGGCGATGGCCGCGGCCTCGTCGGCTGGGGCCAGTTCGTCGGGTGCGTCCAGCCAGGGCGGCGGCTCGGGGGCCTCCACCCGCAACGCTGCGGGGGCCGGCGCTGCGGCGGCCGCAGCGGCCAGCGTCGGCCGGGACGGCGCGGAGGCGACCGTGCTCGGCGCCGGGCGTGGTCGGGCCGCGGCCGTTGCCGCCGTGTCGGGCGCACGCGCCGCGGGGCCGCCGGCCGGGCGGAAGGCCAGCGCGCGCAGCAGCACCATCATCAGGCCGCTGTACTCGTCCGGGGCCAGCGCCAGTTCGGCACGGCCGTGCAGTGCGATGCTGTAGACGAGCTGCGTCTCGTCGGCCGGCAGCAGTCCCGCCAGGCGCGCCACCGTCGGTGCGTCCGGGTCGTCGGTGTCGCCGGCCTCCGGCACCGCCTGCAGCACGGCCATCTGCTGCAGCAGCGTGGCCAGTTCCTCCAGCGTGCCGGCGGCCGAGAGCCCGAGCCCGCGCAGGGCGTCGACCGCAGCGACCAGCCCGGCACCGTCGCCCGCGGCCAGCGCCTCGAGGATGCGCACCGCGTGGCTGCGGTCCACCGCGCCGAGCATCTGGCGCACGCCGGCCTCGGCCAGCGCGCCGCCGCCGAAGGCGATGGCCTGGTCGGTGAGCGAGAGCGCATCCCGCATCGAGCCGCGGGCGGCCCGCGCCAGCAGGCGCAGCGCGCCGGGCTCGCTGGCGATGCCCTCCTCGCCGAGCACCCGCGCCAGGTGCTCCTGCACGGTCTGCGGGGCCATCGGCCGCAGGTTGAACTGCAGGCAGCGCGACAGCACGGTCGGCGGCACCTTCTGCGGGTCGGTGGTCGCCAGCACGAACTTGAGGTACTCGGGCGGCTCCTCGAGCGTCTTGAGCATCGCGTTGAATGCGGTGGTCGAGAGCATGTGCACTTCGTCGATCATGTAGACCTTGAAGCGCCCGAGCACCGGCTTGTAGACCGCCTGGTCGAGCAGCTGCGAGATCTCGTCGACGCCGCGGTTGCTGGCGGCGTCGAGCTCGACATAGTCGACGAAGCGGCCGGCATCGATGTCGCGGCAGGCATCGCACACGCCGCAGGGACTGGCGGTGATGCCGCCCGAGCCGTCCGGCCCGGTGCAGTTGAGCGACTTGGCGAGGATGCGCGAGACCGTGGTCTTGCCCACCCCGCGCGTGCCGGTGAACAGGTAGGCATGGTGCAGGCGCTGCTGGGTGAGCGCATTGGCCAGCGCCTGCACGACGTGCTCCTGCCCGACCATCGCGTCGAAGCCGCGGGGCCGGTACTTGCGCGCGAGCACGAGGTAGCTCATGCGGGGCATTCTACGGGCCGCCCCCGCGCTGTCCGCGGGCAGGGCCTCGCCGATAATCCCGCCCCATGACCGATGCCGCCTCCCCCGATTCCCACAGCACGCTGAGCTACGAACTATCCGGCGTCGTCTACGACCTGATCGATCCGCTCAAGGTCGCCGCGCAGCGCGCCGCCGCCGCCACCGGCGCCAACCTGGCCGCACGCGGCTTCGCCGAGATCGCCGCCTCGCGCGGCGAATCGGCCTACGTGGTCGACGTCGGGCCGTTCCACCTCGCCAGCATCGTCGAATGCCTGGGATCCAAGGCGCTGGTGGCCGACGCGATGCACGAGCTGACCGGGCGCAGCTGGTACGACGCGATCGCGCAGGACACCATCGCGATGGCGATCAACGACCTGATCACCGTCGGTGCCACGCCGCTGGTGGTGCAGGCCTACTGGGCTGCCGGCGGCTCGGACTGGTTCGGCGACAGCCAGCGCGCGCAGGCGCTGGTGGCGGGCTGGAAGGCCGCCTGCGACCGCTGCGGCGTGGCCTGGGGCGGCGGCGAGACGCCGGCGCTGGCGGGCATCGTGGCCGACGGCCGCATCGACCTCGCGGCCAGCTGCACCGGCATCGTCAACCCGAAGAGCCGGCTGTCGCTGGGCGACCGGCTGGGCGCCGGCGACGCGATCGTGCTGCTCGGCTCCAGCGGCATCCACGCCAACGGGCTGAGCCTGGCGCGCAAGCTGGTCGAACGCCTGCCGCAGGGCTACCTCACCGAGATCGCGCCGGGGCTGAGCTACGGCGAGGCGCTGCTCGCGCCCACCGTGCTGTACTCGCCGGTCACCGAGGCACTGGCGCAGGCCGGCATCGTGCCGCACTACTGCGCCAACATCACCGGCCACGGCTGGCGCAAGCTGCTGCGCCATCCCGCGGCACTGACCTACCGCATCGACGCGATCCCGCCCGTGCCGCCGGTGCTGCGCTTCATCCAGCAGCACGCCCGTCAGGACGACCACGAGGCCTACGGCACGCTCAACATGGGTGCCGGCTTCGCGCTGTTCGTCGCGGCGGAACAGGCGCCGGCCTGCGTCGAGATCGCGCGGGCGCAGGGCGTCGAGGCGCTGGTGGCCGGGCGTGTCGAGGCCGGGCCGAAGCGGCTGATCATCGGGCCGCTCGGGCTCGAGTACGGCAGCGACGAGCTGCAGCTGCGCTGATCACGGCGCCGGCAGCGCCAGCACCAGCTGGTTGCGCAGGCTGCGGGCCAGGCGCAGGCAGGCCTCGTCGGGCCGCAGCGGCGCATCCGGGCCGGCATCGAGGTAGATCATGCCCAGCGGCCGGCCGCGCACCTGCAGCGGCAGCACCATGAAGCGCCGCGCCGCCGGCCCGGCGCGGAACCAGTCCGGCAGGCGCTGCGCGATGCGTGGTTCGGCTGCGTCCTCGATCAGCGTGTCGGCCCCGCGCCGGCACAGCATCGCGAACAGCTCGCGCGGTTCGTCCGGGTCGATGCGGCTGCCCGCGTGCCACTGCGCCGCGCCGTCGCGCGAGAGCGTGACCAGACCATGCATCGGACCGCGGCCGCTCGGCGCCAGAAACAGCATCGCGGCACGTGCCTCGAGCCCGCGCCAGAGCGACTCCAGCGCCAGCGCCGGCGCGCCGGCCAGCGCGTCGCCGCCCGCCACCAGCGCGGCGCTGAGGTCCTGGATCGCGATGCCGAGCAGCTCGGCGCCGCGCGGCGCCACGGCCGGCCCGGGCGTGGCCGGCGGCAGGGCCAGCGGATCGGGCAGCGGCGCCGTCGCCTCCGGCGCCACGCCACCGGCCGCCCTCCCGCCCCAGGCCGGAAAGCGCTCCAGCGTGAGGTCGAGTGCGGCCGCCAGTTCCGGCAGTCGCAGGCGGGCGCGCTGCAGCAGGCTGTCGAGCCGGCGCGCGTCGGGGCCGTCCGGGTGGCGCAACAGGCGCGGGTGCGATCCGGCCCAGCGCTCGGGCGCGACGTGCAGCATCAGGTCGGCGAGGTCGTCGGCGAGGATCGCGATCTCCACCGGCCCGAACCGGGCCCCCGGCGCCGGCGGCAGTCCGGCCGGGTCGCGCCACATCGCCCGCAGCAGCTCGGCCGGCCAGCCCCAGGGGCCCGCCACCTGCTGGGCGATCTCGCTGCAGCCCAGGCCAAGCTGTCTGCGCGCGGCCGCCTCCTCCGCATCGCCGCGCGGCCAGAGCGCCGGCGCCACCGCGGCGCGCAGCGCCTGCGCCTGCTCGGGCAGGTGCAACGCCAGCAGCAGCCGGCCGAGGTTGCGGAACAACGCCGCGAGGTAGGCGTCCTCGGCGTCGCGCCGGCCCTCGGCCAGCATCTCGGCGATCTGGCCGGCCAGCATCGCCCGCAGGCACTCCTCGCGCAGCAGCACGTTGCCGCTGCGCCGTGCGACCGACTCGACCATGCGCGCCGCCACCGCCAGCCGCCCGACCGCCTCGAATCCCAGCACGGCGATCGCACGTGTCACGGTGACGATGTGCCCGGCCCCGGCGGCCCGGTAGTAGGCCGCATTGACCAGGCGCAGCAGCCGCTGGCTCAGTCCGATGTCCTTCAGCAGTGCCGACGACAGGCTCTGCACGCGGGCACGGTCGCAGCGGGCGAGCCGGCGCACCTCGGGCATGAAGCCGGGCAGCGAGGGGAAGTCGGGTTGGCGCGAGAGCCGGTCCAGCAGCGCATCGACCGGGGCGGGAGCGTTCATTCCCGCATTGGATCATCAATATTGTCGTTTTTATCATTTGTGCTCCGCACAGCGGACGCGGTCGTGCAATTCGGCGCGTCCCGGGCCGTCCCGTAGAATCGTTCGTTGACGGGCCTCCCCGCATGGGAGCGCGGCCAACCGGGTCAGGTCGGGAACGAAGCAGCCCTAACCGTGGCAACCAGTGCCGGGGGTAAGGCTCGTCACCCTCCCCCGCGACCCTCAGCCGGCCTGCCGGAACGCCATCACCGCCTGGTTGCGCAGGGTGCGCAGAAGCGCGAGTTCCTTCTCGCCCAGCGCGATGCCGCCGGGCTCGGCCTTGTCGGCATAGATCAGCGCGAACGGCGCCCCCTTGAGCAGCAGCGGCAGCAGCAGGAAGGCGGGCGCGTCGACGCCGCTGCGGTACCAGCCCGGCAGCCGCGCGGCGATCTGCCCGGCGGTGGCGTCGCTGATCAGCGTGTCGGCCCCCTTGGCGCAGACGGCCGCGAACAGGTCCGTGCCGCCCTTCAGCGGCACCTTGAACTGCTGTGCCACACGCTCCGCCCCCTCGCCCAGGCCGAAGCGGCCGGTCAGCGTCTCGGTCTTCGGGTCGCGCAGGCAGAACACGATGCGGCGGAAGCCCAGCGCGCGGAACATGGTCTCGAGGATCATGCGCAGCACCTCGTTGAGCTTGAAGCTCTCGACCATCGAGT
Organism: Piscinibacter defluvii; assembly: GCF_004011805.1. Classification (GTDB taxonomy): domain Bacteria; phylum Pseudomonadota; class Gammaproteobacteria; order Burkholderiales; family Burkholderiaceae_C; genus Piscinibacter; species Piscinibacter defluvii. Next base: position 437,449 of record NZ_RCHJ01000003.1, on the reverse strand, counting down.
TGGTGATGTCGGCGATGCCCGCGGCCAGCACCTCGGCGGCGTTGACCGCCGGCGCCTCCGCGGCCACCGGCGCCTCGACCAGCGTCGGCGCGTAGGCGGCCACGGTGGCCTGCAGCTGGTGCGGCGAGAGCGAGTCGTCGGGCTTGGGCGCGGGCTCGATCACGACGGTGGCGAGCAGCCGGCGCGACGGCGAGCCCGGGGCCACCTGCAGGTTCATCGCCTGCGCCATCTGCGCCAGGCGCTGGCGCGCCTGGTCGGTGGCGCCGGCGATCTCGCGCGCGCTCAGGCCCAGCGCACGGGCATGGCGCTCGGCGGTCGCCGCCAGCGCGGCGGTCGGGTCGCCCTCGGTGCGCAGCAGCGTGTCGGTCAGCTCGTTGGCGGCCACGGCCAGGCAGCGCAGCCGGTCGGCCGGCTTGTCCGGCACCCGGGCCGGCGGCTCGCCGTCGGGCTTGCGCATGCAGCGCTGCAGCGTCTCGGGCAGGCCCCAGCTCCGGGCGATGCCCAGCCCCAGGTCCTCGAAGCTCAGGCCCAGCACGCTCACGGACGCAGCCGTCTCGGCCTGCAGCAGCGCCGCGGCGCTGGCCGGGGCGTCGCGCCGGCTCGCCAGCGCGATGCCGCGGATCTGGCGCGCCTCCTCCGGAAAGTAGTACTCGGTCAGCAGCCGGCCGAGGTTCTGGAACATCGCGCCGATGAAGGCCTCCTCGCCCTCGCGCGGCACGCGGCACAGCTCGCCGGCCAGCGAGCCGGACATCAGCGCGCGCAGAAACTCCTCCTTGAGCTGCCCGGCCTGCTGCTTGTCGCTCATGTGCTCGAGCAGCACCAGGCTGAGTGCCATGTTGCGGATGCCCGCGAAGCCGACCAGCGCCACCGCGCGCGACACGGTGCTGATCGAGCCGCCGCCGGCATGCGAGTAGTGCGCGGTGTTGACCAGGCGCAGCAGCTTGTTGGTCAGTGCGACATCCTTGAGGATCTCGCTGGACAGGCTGGTCAGGCTCTCGTGCTCGGAGCTGGCGATGCGCTGGATGCGTGCCACCGAATCCGACAGCGCCGGGAAGTCGCTCTTGTGGCGCATGCGCCGCAGCAGGAAGTCCAGCGTGCCGCTGTTGCCGCCCGGCGCGGCCGGTTGCGGCGCCATCCACTGGCGCAGCGCCTCGGCCAGGGCGGCGGCACTGCCCCAGCGCTGGGCGGGGTCGCGTGCGATCGCGCGCCGCAGCACGCCGCGCAGCGTGTCGTCGGCGTCGGGCGGCAGGTCCGGCGGCAGCGCGAGGTCCTCGTCGGCGACACGTTTCATGGCCCGGTACGGGTCGCGCTCGGCCACCAGCGGCCGGCCGCTGATCAGCTCGACCAGCATCACGCCGGCGGCGAACACGTCCATCGCCGGCGTGGCCGGCGCGCCGCGGGTCGCCTCGGGCGACATGTAGCCGGGCGTGCCGACGATCAGCGCGGCGGCGGTGCGGTTGGCGCCCTCCTTCAGCCGCGCCGCGATGCCGAAGTCCATCACCCGCGCGCGGCCATGGCCGTCGACCAGCACGTTGCTGGGCTTGAGGTCGCGATGCACCACCCCGGCCTCGTGCGCGGCCTGCAGCGCATCGAGCACGCCGAGCATCAGGCCGACGGCCTCGTGCGGCGGCAGCGCGCCGCGGGCGCGTGCATGTTCGGCCAGCGTGCGGCCCGGCACGTACTCGAACACCAGGCAGGCGCGGCCGTCGTGCACGTCGGCCTCGAACACCGGCACGATGTTCGGGTGCGCGAGGCGGCTGACGCTGCGCGCCTCCTGCAGCCAGTGCGTCAGGTCGTCGCCGGCCACGTTCACGCCGGCGGCCAGCACCTTGATCGCGACCTCGCGCTCGAGCCGGGTGTCGAGCGCGAGCCAGACGGTGGCCTGCGCACCCTTGCCCAGCTCGCGGCGCAGTTCGAAGCGGCCGAGGCGGCGGGCAGTGTCGGCGGGTACGGCAGCCATCGGATCGGTCAGTCGGCGGTGGTGGCGGCGTCGGGCGACAGGGTGCGCGGCGCGGCGGCCAGCGGCGCGCCGGTCTGCAGCGAGGCGCGGGCGCCCTGCAGCGCCTCCTGCAGGTCCTTCGGGCTGAGGTGCAGCACGCGTGCATAACGCTGCGCCACCTGCACGATGGCCGGGCCGATCTTCGGCGCGGGCAGCCGCGTCATCGCGTCGACCGCCTCGTTGGCGGCGCTGGCGGCCACGCGCAGCACGTCGGCATCGCTGTCGGGCATGCGAACCGGCTTGCCGACCGAGAGCCGGCGGATCATGTGCTGCACCTCCTCGCCCAGGCCCCAGTGGCGCGCCACCGCAGCGCCGAGGGCCTCGGTGTCGGCGCCGAGCACGGCGAAGGACGCCGCCTCCTCGCTCATGCCGGGCAGGTCGGCACCGCCCGAGGGTGCCGGCGCCGGCTGCATCAGCTGGCGGATCTGCTCGGCCTCCTCGGGGAAGTGGTACTGCACCAGCAGGCGGCCGAGGTTCTGCATCAGCGCGACCAGGTAGACCACCTCGCCGTCGTAACCCGGCGGGCGCAGCGCCTGCGCCACGTGGCCGGCCAGGCGCACGCAGGCCATGCTGCGGTTCAGCGCCGCGGCGCCGGCCTCGCCGAGCGGCCCGGGCCAGGGGCGCAGCGCGTTGGCGGCGCTGCGCACGCCGTCCACGCCGATCAGCGACACGGCACGGCGCAGCGTCAGCACCGGGCCGTTGCCGCCGATCTGGGTTCCGCGCACCTGGGCCGAGTTGACCGTGCGCAGCAGTTCGAACGAGAGCGCGATGTCCTGCAGCAGCAGCTCGGCGATCTCGTCGGTGCGCTGGCTGTCGCTGGACGAGAGCTTGCCGACGCGCTGGCCGATGCCCGGCAGCGCCGGCAGGTGGCCGACGCTGCGCAGCCGGTCCAGCAGCAGCGCGAGCGGGTCGCCGTTGCCCTGCCCTTCGACCTCGCGCCAGCCTTCCAGCGCCCGCAGCAGGGTGCGCGCGCTGTGGTAGCGCTGGCGCTCCTGGCTGGCGGTGCAGCGGTTGGCGATCGCGCGCAGGCCCTCGGGCACCGGCTGGGGCGTGCTCCACGGCAGGCGGACCAGGTCGCGACCCTGCGGTGCCATGCGGGCGATCACGGCGCCGAGGTCGGGTTCGTCGAGCACCGGGGCACCGGCCAGCAGCTGGTGCAGCAGCAGTCCGCATGCGAGCAGGTCGCGCTGGGCGGCGTCGCGCTGCGCGCGCAGCGTGCCTGTCTCGGCCGGGGTGTCGGCGGGCCCGGCCGGCCGCCCCGGCTCGGCGGCCGCCAGGCCGGTCAGGCGCACCTGGCCCTGCTCGTTGATCAGCACCTGGTACGGCTGGATGTCGCGGTGCGGCGTGCCGGCCTCGTGCGCGAATGCGAGCCCGGCCAGCACCTGGCAGAGCAGGCCGGCCAGCTCCATCGGTGCCGGACGCGGGTGGCTCGCCAGCCATTCGGGCAGCGTCACGCCGAGCGCGCGGTCGACCGCCAGGAAGGGCCAGTGGTCCTGCACGCCGACCTCGATCACATGGGCCAGGTTCGGGTGGTTCAGCCGTGCGGCCTGCTTCATCTCGCGCAGGCGCAGCTCGAGGGCGCCGGCGTCCGCGGGCTGCACGCGCGGGATCGTCAGCATCACGTCCTGGCCCAGGCGTGGGTCGAAGGCCAGCCAGGCCGTCGTGCCGGCGCTCTTGCCCAGCAGCTGGCGCAGCTCGTAGCGCCCGAACGCGCGGATCGGGTGGGGTCGGGCAGCGGCGGGCGTGGCAGGAGCGACCATCGAGGCAGGCAGGCGACGTGTCCCCGATTGGACGCCCGCCACGGTCCGCCCCAAGCCCCGAACAGCGTGGCCAAACGCACGCTATTCGGCGCGGCGGCGCATGCTCAGTCGAGCTCGACCAGTTCGCCGTCGCCGGCGACGAAGGCGGCGCGCACCGGCGCATCCGCCTGCGCGGCCTGCACCGCGGCGCGGTAGCCGGCCAGCTGGGCGCGGTAGGCCGGCAGTTCCTCGGGGCGCCGGCGCAGCTTGTAGTCCAGCACCCACCAGCACGGCCCGGTGGGTTCGTCGAGCAGCACCAGCCGGTCGATGCGCAAGGTCGCGCCCTCGTGCACCACCGGCACCTCGTTGCCGGCCCAGCGCAGCCCTGCCCGGTCGAAGAAACGCGCGCAGTCCGGGTTGGCGACGATGCGGCCGGCCAGCGCGGCCACCTCCCCCGGATCGGCACCGAACTCGGCCGCCGCAGCGGCGGCCAGCGGTGCGAGCTCGCGTTCGCCGCTGCCGGCCCACCATTCCAGCGTGCGGTGCACCGCGCGGCCCAGGCGCCGCGCCGGGGTGTCGGCATCCTCGGGCGCGGCGGGCGGCGCCGGGGCGCGCCAGGCCGGCAAGGCGCCGAGCGTGCAGCGCGTCTCGTCCGCGGTGCGCGCCGGAGCGACCGGCAGCCCGACCCGCTGCGCCTGCGGCTCGACACGCTGCCACCAGCTCCTGGCCGACTCGCTGCGGTTCGCCGGCTCGGTCGCGCTGAGCACCAGGCGGCTGCGCGCCCGGGTCATCGCCACGTACAGGCCGTTGAGCTCCTCGCGCCGCCGCGCCACGCGCTCGGCGTCGAGCAGCGGCTGCAGCTCGGGCGGACAGGCCGATTCGGCGTAGAGGAAGGCGCAGCGGCGCGGTGCCGGCGCCTCGACCGGCCAGTCGACCAGCAGCGTGCCGGTGTCGGCGCGCGCGGGGGCCGCGTCGGCGTCGACGACGAACACCACCTCCGCCTCCAGGCCCTTGGCGCCGTGCACCGTCAGCAGCCGCACCGCGTCGTCGTGCGTGCTGCGCTCGGGCACCACGCGGCGGCGGCGCAGCGCACGCACGAAGGCGTAGGGCGTGGCATAGCGCCCGCCGTCCAGGCGCAGCGCCGCACCCAGCATGGCGTCGATGTCCTCCAGCGCCAGCGCGCGGCGCGCCGGCGGCACGCTGGCGGCCACGCGGGCGTGCAGCTCGCCCTCGGCGGCGATGCGGTCCAGCAGGTCGTGCGGCGGCAGCCGGCCTGCCAGCTCGCGCCAGCGGGGCAGCAGCAGGGCGGCACGTTGCAGTGCTGCGCCGGGCGGCGGCGCCTCGACCAGGGCGGCCCACCAGTCGCCGCCGCGCACTGCTGCGGCATCGGCCAGCGCGAGCAGCTCCGCGTCACTCGCGCCGAACAACGGCGCGCGCAGGGCCCGCGCCAGAGACAGCCGGTGGCGCGGCGACACCAGCACGTCCAGCAGCGCGAGCAGGTCCTGCGCCTCGGGCGAATCGCCGAGCAGGCCGTCGTCGACCGCCGCATGCCGGATGCCGAGCGCCGCCAGCGCCTCCCCCACCAGCCGCAGGGGCCGGCGCCGGCGCGCCAGCACGAGCAACTCGCCGGGCGCATGCCGCCCCTCGGCGAGCAGCCCGGCGATGGCCGCGGCCACACGGCGTGCCTCCTCGGCCAGACGGGCCTCCTCGGGCTCGTGGCGCGGCACGGTCAGGCTGTCGCGCCAGGGTGGCAGCTCCTCGGCCGCGCCGCGCCGCGCGGCCGGCGTGGCCGGCACCGGCGGCAGGGACTGCAGCGCGGGCGCGTCCTCCGGCCCGACCTCGGTGGTGTGGGCGCGGAAGCCGTCGACCGCCCCCTCCTGCTGCGCCGCCTCGAACACCGCGTTGACCGCCGCCAGCACGCCCGGTGCGTTGCGCCGCGTGTGGTCGCACTCCAGCACCGCGCCGCCCAGCGTGTCGACGACGAAGGAGCGCACCGCGGCGAACACCCGCGGCTCGGCGCGGCGGAAGCGGTAGATGCTCTGCTTCGGGTCGCCGACGACGAACAGCGCAGGCGCCGGCAGCCCGCCGCCGGCCCCGGCGTATCCCGACAGCCAGGCGTGCAGCGCGTGCCACTGCAGCGGGCTGGTGTCCTGGAACTCGTCGATCAGCACGTGGCGGAGGCGTGCGTCCAGCCGCTCCTGCACCCAGCCGGAGAGGGTCGCGTCGCGCAGCAGCGCGAGCGCGGCGCGTTCGAGGTCGTTCATGTCGAGCAGGCCGCGGCCGCGCTTGTAGCGCGTGTACTCGGCCAGCAGGCAGCGCGACAGCCGCACCATCGCCGCATGCTCCTCGTGGGCCTGCTGCTGCAGAAGCACCGCGGCGATGCGCTCGACCAGCGCCTGCGCCTCGGCCAGCCCCTCGAGCGAGCCGAGCTTGCGCGGCGCGCCGTCGGCGGTGAGCAGCGCGGCGCGCACGGCGTCGAAGCGCGCCTCGGCCGCATCCCTCTCGAGCGCGAGGCGCAGCAGCTCGCCCTGCCTGGCCTGCGTCTTGTTGCCTTGCACCAGCCGGTCCGCCAGCGCGCGCAGCGCGGTCACCCCGTCGGGCCGCAGCAGCTCGGCCTGCGGCGCCGCGGCGCCGGGCGGCACGGCCGCCGCGACGCTGGCCTCCAGCGTGCCGGCCCGGTCGGCCAGCTCGAACTCCACGCGCCGCGCCAGCAGCGCCTCGAGCCAGCGCCCGACCGCCGCGCGGCCGCGCCGCAGCACCTGGGCGCGGTAGTCCGCATGCGCCGCCGGATCACGCAGCAGCGCCGCATGGAAACGACGCATCAGCTCGGGCAGGTGGTCGTCGATCTCCTCGATCAGCTCGGCCTCGCGCTCCAGGCCGAGCTCCTGCGTCAGCTCCAGCGGTGCGGCGCGCAGCAGCTGTGCGAACCAGCCGTGGAAGGTGTGGATCTGCACCGGACGGCCGCCGTCGAGCAGCTCGCGCTGCAGCGCCGCCAGGCGCGGCTCGAGCAACGCCGCCTGCGCCGGCGGCAGCCCGCGCTGCTGCAGCGCCTCGAGGCGCTGTGCCGTGCTGCCGGCCGGCACGCCGAACTCGGCCAGCCACTGCGCGAGGCGCTCGCGCATCTCGCCGGCCGCCTTGCGCGTGAAGGTGATCGCGAGGATCTCCTGCGGCTGCGCGCCGTCCAGCAGCGCCCGCAGGATGCGCGACACCAGCATCCAGGTCTTGCCGGCGCCGGCGCAGGCCTCGACCACCACGCTGCGGCGCGGGTCGCAGGCGATGGCGTAGAACTGTTCGCGCGCCACCGGCGTGCCGCCGGCCCGGTAGGCGGGGGCTGCGGGGCTCACGGCGCGCTCCAGTCGTCGCGGCGGCACAGGCCGCGCGCTTCGCAGTGGTCGCACACGCTGCCCTCGCCGAGTGCGGGCAGCGGCGCCCCGGCCTGCACCCGCGCCAGCTCGTCGCCGAGTTCGCGCAGCAGGCGCTGCGCACTGTGCCCGACCTGCGGGTGCGGCAGCGGCTTGAGCGGCCCGCTGCTGTCCAGCGGCAGGTAGGCCGCGGCCAGCGGCGCGCTGCCGGCCGGGTCGAGCAAGGCGGCGTAGAAGGCGAGCTGGGTGTCCTCCTGCGGATCGCGCAGCTTGCGCCTGAGCGCGTCGGCCGAGCCGGTCTTGTAGTCGAGCAGTTCGAGCGTGCCGTCGGGCCAGCGGTCGATGCGGTCGATCACGCCCTGCAGCTCGACACCGGGCACGACGCTCAGCGGCACGCGGCGCTCCTGCTCGCCGGCCTGCCAGCGTGCGCCCTCGGCATCGCGCCGCTGCAGCCATTCGACGTAACGCGGCGCGAGGCTGGCCAGCGAGGCGCCGAAGGGCAGCGCCACCTCCTCGGCAAGGCCCTGCGCATGGCGCTCCTGCTCGGCCAGCGCGAGCAGCCGGGCGACCTCCTGCGCCGCCGGCGCCGGCGCCTCGCGTTCGGCGTGAAAACGCAGCAGCACGGCATGCAGCCAGTTGCCGTAGTCGCGTTTCTCGACGGCGTCGTCGAGCTCCTCGTCCTCGCGCAGGCGCAGCAGGTGGCGCGCCAGGAAGCGATACGGGCACTCGCGCAAGGCCTCGGCCGCGCTGGCGGAGAGCGCGGCCGGCAGCCGCCCCGGCGCCGCGGGTGCGGGGCGCTGCCGCGGCGTCAGCGTGACCTCGAGCACCTGGCCTGGGTCGGCGGCCGGCGCGAGCTCACGCCCCTGCAGCGCCAGGTCGAGCGCCAGACGCTGCAGCAGCGGGCTGTCGACCAGTGGTTCGCCGCCCTCGCCCTGGCGGCGCAGGAAGCTCAGCCGCGGCAGGCGCAGAGCATGCTCGAACAGCAGGCGCTCGCGCGCGCGCAGCGCCGCTGCGTCCGGCAGGCCGAGTTCGCGCCGCGTGGTGTCGTCGAACAGTGCGTGCGGCGCCGGTGGCGCGCCGAGCTGGCGATCGTCGGCACCGGGCCAGACCACCGCCGCGAACGGCCGCAGCAGCAGCCGGGCCATCGGCGCGATGACCACGTCCGGATGGCTGGCGGCGGGCTGGAAGGTCGCCGCGTCCAGGCTCGCATCGACCCAGGCCGCGAACTCGTCCAGGTCCAGCATGGTCGCGTCGGCGGCATCGCGCCAGGCCGGTTCGGCGTCGCCGGCGCCGGCCAGGCGCAGCGCCCGCAGCAACGCCTGGCCGGCTGCGTCTGTCTGCAGGGCCGCCCAGGCGCCGCAGTCCTCGAGCACGGCACGCACGGCGCGCAGCCACTCGGCCAGCAGCCGGCGGCGATCGGCCAGGGGTGCCAGCATGATCCGCACGAGCGCAGCGGTCTGCGCCTCGGCACTGTCCGGGGCGAGGCGTGCCAGGTCGACGGCGCGGGCCAGGCCGAGCCGGCGGCAGGCCTGCTCGAGGCGTTCGAGCTGCGCCGGCGCGCCGAGCGCCCCCGGCGGCAGGGTCTTGAGCCAGTCGAACAGGTCGTCGCTGCGGGCCGACGGCGATGCCGCACGCAGCAGCCCCATCAGCAGCGCCGCGGCACGCGTGGTCGGCAGCGACCAGCCGGTTTCGTCGACCGGCTGCAGGCCGGCGCGCTCGAGCAGCGCGCGCACGCGGCGCACCACCAGGCGGTCCTGACCGACCAGCGCCACCGGCGTCTGCCCGGCCGCGCAATGCTGCAGCACCAGCGCCGCAGCCCGGCGCGCCTCCTGCTCGAAGCCCGGGCAGCGCGCCAGCGCGGGCAGCTCGGGCAGGCTCCACGCGGGCAGCGCCGCGTCGGCGTCGACCACCAGTGCCGCCACTGCGGCATCGGCCGCGTCGAGCAGCGCCTCGGCGAGCGGATCGGGTCCACCGGCCTGCAGCACCATCCAGGCGGCCGGGCGGAGGTCCCACAGCCGGTCGCTGGCCGGCGCCGGCGCCTGGGCCGCCCATTCGAGGGCGACCCGGGCCAGCCAGCGCTCGCGCACGCCCGGTCCGGGCAGCGGCGCCAGCGTGCGGCGCCCCGCCGCCCAATGCGCCGGCCGGCGCGACGGCGGCAGCGCCGCTGCGGCACGGGCGAGTTCCTGGGCCGTCTGCACCAGCAGCGCCACGCCGCGTTCGAAACCACGCGGATCGAGGCGTGCCCACTCGGCGCCCTGCGGCTGGCCGCGCAGCAGGCGCGCCGCCGTGAGACGGTCCAGGGCGGCATCGCCGCTCAGCTGCCAGGGCTGCGCGGCTGCTGGCGGGCCGAGCGAGCGCGCCAGCGACTGCGTGGTCTCGATGCGCGGCTGCCAGCCGCCGCCCGCCGCGATGGCCTGCTGTGCAAGCGGCAGCAGCTGCGCGAAGGGCAGCAGCACGATGCAGTCGCGCAGGGCCAGGCCACGGTCGTGCGCCCAGCGCCGGCACTGCGCCGCGAAGGCCGTCCACGGCGCACCGCCGTGGGGGCGGTCGCCGGCGATTTCAAGGGGGTGGCGCGCTATCGCTGCCATCGAAAAGGACCACGGCGCCACGCGCCACGGCCGCAGGGCCTTTGTGTCAGAATCATTGTGCCTCGGCCACCGATGGTCGCGTGGCCCCGCCCGAGGATCCACCCATGAGCAGCGAAAACATCAAGCACATCTCCGATGCGTCGTTCGACGTCGACGTTCTGCAGTCCGACAAGCCGGTGCTGGTCGACTACTGGGCCGAGTGGTGCGGACCGTGCAAGATGATCGCGCCCATCCTCGACGACATCTCGAAGGACTACGGCGGCCGCCTGCAGATCGCGAAGATGAACGTCGACGAGAACCAGGCGGTGCCCGCCAAGTACGGCATTCGCGGCATCCCGACGCTGATGCTGTTCAAGGGCGGCGAGCTCGTGGACACCAAGGTCGGTGCGCTGCCCAAGGCGCAGTTGACCGCCTTCCTCGACCGCCATCTATAATCCCGCCCAATCGTCGCAGGCGCCGGTCCCACGAGCACCGGAGCCTGCGGCGAACAGATTGCCTCCACGCCCGGCCGCCCTGCTCCGATAACGGGGCTGGCGGCCAAAGCCGATCCGGCAGCGCGTGGCTCCGGCCCCCACATCCAGCGTAGTCCCACGTCGCCAAGGCGCAGCCGCGCAGCCCGCGGCCGCATCGCACCACCCGCCTAGGGCAGCCCCATGCATCTCTCCGAACTGAAGGCCCTGCACGTCTCCGAGCTCATCAAGATGGGCGAGAGCCTGGAGATCGACAACGTCGCTCGCATGCGCAAGCAGGAGCTGATGTTCGCGATCATGAAGAAGCGCGCCAAGGGCGGCGAGCAGGTGTTCGGCGACGGCGTGCTGGAGGTGCTGCCCGACGGCTTCGGCTTCCTGCGCTCGCCGGACACGAGCTACATGGCGTCGACCGACGACATCTACCTCAGCCCGAGCCAGATCCGCCGCTTCAACCTGCACACCGGCGACGCCGTCGAGGGCGAGGTGCGGGTGCCCAAGGACGGCGAGCGCTACTTCGCGCTGGTGAAGGTCGACCGCGTCAACGGCCTCACGCCCGAGGAGAGCAAGCACAAGATCATGTTCGAGAACTTGACGCCGCTCTTCCCGAAGGAGCAGTTCAAGCTCGAGCGCGAGATCAAGTCCGACGAGAACATCACCGGCCGCATCATCGACCTGATCGCGCCGATCGGCAAAGGCCAGCGCGCGCTGCTCGTCGCACAGCCCAAGACCGGCAAGACGGTCATGATGCAGCACATCGCGCACGCCATCGTCGCCAACCACCCCGATGTCTACCTGATCGTGCTGCTGGTCGACGAGCGGCCCGAGGAAGTGACCGAGATGGTGCGCACGGTGCGCGGCGAGGTGATCTCCTCGACCTTCGACGAGCCCGCCGCCCGCCACGTGCAGGTGGCCGAGATGGTGATCGAGCGCGCCAAGCGCCTGGTCGAGCTGAAGAAGGACGTGGTGATCCTGCTGGACTCCATCACCCGGCTCGCGCGCGCCTACAACAACGTGCTGCCCTCCTCCGGCAAGGTGCTGACCGGCGGCGTGGACGCCAACGCGCTGCAGCGCCCGAAGCGTTTCTTCGGCGCGGCGCGCAACGTCGAGGAAGGCGGCTCGCTGACCATCATCGGCACCGCGCTGATCGACACCGGCAGCCGCATGGACGAGGTGATCTACGAGGAGTTCAAGGGCACCGGCAACTGCGAGATCCACCTCGACCGCCGCATGGCCGAGAAGCGCGTCTACCCGTCGATCCTGATCAACAAGTCGGGCACGCGCCGCGAGGAACTGCTGCTCAAGCCGGAGATCCTCCAGAAGAGCTGGATCCTGCGCAAGCTGCTCTACCCGATGGACGAGATCGAGGCGATGGAGTTCATCCTCGACAAGATGAAGTCCACCAAGAACAACCTCGACTTCTTCGACATGATGCGGCGCGGGGGCTAAGTTATACTTCGCGGTTTTCCGGCGTCGGAAAGTGCGTCGAACTGGTCGGCGTGGCTCCCGAGACACCAGCGCAGAGGCAAGGCATGAAAGAAGGCATCCACCCCAACTACCGCGAAGTCTGCTTCGTGGACCTGTCCAACGGCTTCAAGTTCGTGACGCGCTCGTGCGCCGAGACGAAGGAGAAGATCACGATGGACGACGGCCGCGAACTGCCGCTGTACAAGCTCGAGAGCACGAGCGAATCGCACCCGTTCTACACCGGCACGCAGAAGAGCGTCGACTCGCTCGGCGGCCGGGTCGAGAAGTTCCGCAACAAGTTCGCTCACCTCAAGAAGTGAACCCCGCGCGGACGCAGCAGCAAGGGCAGCCTCGGCTGCCCTTTTTGTTGCCGGTGATGCGGCATCATTGCGGGCCGCGCCGCGACACCACCGCTTGAACTCGCCCAACCCCGCCCTCGTCACCCAGCGCGCCGCGCAGCGCCTTCCGCGCGTGGCCCTGCTGCTGTTCTGCGCGGCCTACCTGCTGCCCGGGCTGGTCGGGCGCGATCCGTGGAAGAACGCGGATGCGGCCGCCTTCGGCCACATGTTCAGCATCGCCGAAGGCCGCTCGGGCTGGCTGTCGCCCTCGGTCGGCGGTCTTCCGGCCGACGTCGCGCTGGTGCCCTACTGGCTCGGCGCGGCGGCCATCAAGCTGCTGCCCTGGGCCGACCCGGCGCTGGCCGCGCGCCTGCCGTTCGCGCTGCTGCTGGCGCTGGTGTTGTGGCTGACCTGGTACGCCACCTACCACCTGGCGCGCACCGACGCCGCCCAGCCGCTGCCCTTCGCCTTCGGCGGCGAGGCGCACCCGGTCGACTATGCCCGCGCGATCGCCGACGGCGCCGTGCTGGCCGTGATGGCCACGCTCGGCCTGCTGCAGCTCGGCCACGAGACCACGCCGGAGCTGGTGCAGCTGGCAGGCGCGGCGCTGTACCTCTACGCCCTGGCGGCCGCGCCGTTTCGCCTGCGCGCCTCACGCGCCGCACTGCTGCTGGCGCTGCCGGTGATGGCGGCCAGCGGCGCGCCGGCCCTGGCGGTCGCCTTCGCGCTGGTCGGCCTGGCCATCTTCGCCCGCTCGACCTATCCGCAGGTGCGCCGCAGCGTGCCCTGGGTCGCCGCTGCCGGCCTGCTGGCGGCCGGGCTCGGCACGCTGCTGCGCGCCTGGGCTTGGCGGGTCGGCGGCGCCGACAGCGCGGCCCAGTGGCTGAGTGTCGGCCGGCTGCTGGTCTGGTTCACCTGGCCGGCCTGGCCGCTGGCGCTGTGGACGCTGTGGCGCTGGCGCAGCCACTGGCTGCACCGGCACATCTCGGTGCCGTTGGGCTGCGCCGGGGTGGCGCTGCTGGCCAGCATCGTGATGGGCGGCTCGGACCGTGCGCTGATGCTGGCCGTGCCGCCGCTGGCCGCGCTGGCCGCGTTCGCACTGCCGACCCTGCAGCGCAGCGCCGCCGCGGCGATCGACTGGTTCTCGGTGTTCTTCTTCAGCGCCTGCGCCCTGGTGATCTGGGTCATCTACGTGGCCATGCAGACCGGCGTGCCGGCCAAGCCGGCGGCCAACGTCGCCAAGCTTGCACCGGGCTTCGTGCCCGTGTTCTCCGCCGTCGCGCTGGTGGCGGCGGTGCTGGGCACGCTGGCCTGGCTGTGGCTGGTGAAGTGGCGCACCGGACGCAACCGCCACCCGCTGTGGAAGAGCCTGGTGCTGCCGGCCGGCGGCGTGGCGCTGTGCTGGCTGCTGCTGATGACGTTGTGGTTGCCGCTGCTGGACTACGCCCGCAGCTACCGCCCGGTGGTGGCACGCATCGCCGAGCAGACGCCGGCCGACGCCTGCATCGCCGCGCCGCAGATCCCGACCTCGTTGATCGCCTCGCTGGAGTACATCGGCGGGTACCGGGTCGACGCGATCACGCCGCCGGACGTCACCGCCTGCGAGGTGCTGCTGCGCACCGCGCGCGGCGGCTCGGACGACACCGTGCCAGGCTGGGCCCTGGTGGCCCGCCTGCCCCGGCCGACCTCGCGCGACGACGTGACGCTGATGTACCGCCGCGCGGCGCGCTGACGGTCACGGCGGGTCAGGCTGCCTCGGCCGGCGTGTCGGCCACCTGGACGAGGCGCACCCTCGCCGCCGGCAGCAGCAGGCGGAAACGCGATCCCTTGCCCGGCTCGCTCTGGATGTCGAGTTCGCCGCCATGGCGCTGCACCACGTGCTTGACGATCGACAGCCCGAGCCCGGTGCCGCCGGTTTCCCGCGAGCGGCTGCCGTCGACGCGGTAGAAGCGCTCGGTCAGGCGCGGCAGGTGCTCGCGCGCGATGCCCGGGCCGGTGTCGCGCACGAGGATCTCGCCGCCGCCGTCGGGCAGCAGGCGCCAGCGCAGCTCGATGCTGCCGCCTTCGGGTGTGTAGCGCACCGCGTTGTTGAGCAGATTCATCACGGCGCTGAACAGCTCGGCCTGGGCCCCGGCAATCTGCACGCCCGTGGGGTGGTCGACCTGCAGTGCGTGGCGGCCGCCGGACAGCGCCCGCGCATCGGCCTCGACCTGCAGGAACAGCGGCTCGAGCGCGACCCAGCGGTCCACGGTCGGACGCGGACTGCCCTCGAGCTGGGCCAGCGTGAGCAGGTCGCTGACCAGCGTCTGCATGCGCTGCGTCTGCTGCTGCATCAGCCCGAGCACACGCTTGCGCTCGGCCTCGGTCAGCGGCAGGTTGGCCATGGTCTCGAGGAAGCCGGCCAGCACCGTCAGCGGCGTGCGGATCTCGTGCGAGACGTTGGCGACGAAGTCGCGCCGCATCGCCTCGTTGCGCTCGCGGTCGGTCACGTCCTGCGACAGCACCAGCTTCATGCCCTCGCCATAGGGCCGCACCAGCACGGACAGGGTGCCGTCGTGGCGCGGCTTGGGGAAGCTCACCGCCTCGTCGAAGCGGCCCTGCTGCAGGCAGGCGACGAAGGCCGGCGCACGCACGAGATTGGTCACCGGCTGGCGCCGGTCGCGTTGCGGGTCGAGGCCGAAATGGTCCGCCGCCACCGAGTTGCACCAGACGATCTGGCCGGCCGCGTCGAGCAGCAGCACGCCGTTGGGCGAGGCCTCGATGGCCGAGAGGAACTGCTCGAGCCGCAAGCGCTCCTGCGCCAGCCCCTGCTCGCGCTGCCGGATCGAGCGCTCGACCCGGTAGCCGAGTTCGCCCCAGAAGCCGGTGTCGCGCGGCGCCTGGCCCTCCTGCGTGCCACGCAGCCAGGCCATCAGGCGCGCGCCGCGCAGTGCGTCGATCAGTGCCGCCAGGGCCACGCCTGCGGCCCCGCCCAGCAAGGCGCTGAACACCGGCGACGAGGTCGGCCGGCCGAGCAGGTACCCCAGGATGCCGCCCGCCGCCATCGCCAGCACGCCGGCGAGCAGGCGGGTCAGCAGCCAGCTCAAGCCTGCGTCTCCGGCACCTGCTGCGTCAGGCGGTAGCCGGCGCCACGCACGGTCTCGACCATGGTCTGGCACTGGGCCGGCGCGAGCGCCTCGCGCAGGCGCTTGACGTGCACGTCGACCGTGCGCTCCTCGATGAACACATGGTCGCCCCAGACCCGGTCGAGCAGCTGCGCGCGGCTGTGCACCCGCTCCGGGTGCACCATCAGGAAGTGCAGCAGGCGGAACTCGGTCGGGCCGAGCTTGAGTTCGACGTCGCCGCCGGCGACGCGCCGCGTGGCCGGGTCGAGCCGCAGCTTGCCGACCTGCACCGCCGCATCCAGCGCCTCCGGCGCCTTGCGGCGCAGCACGGCGCGAATGCGCGCCATCAGCTCGTTGGTGGAGAACGGCTTGGTCAGGTAGTCGTCCGCCCCGGCGTCCAGCCCGGAAATCTTGTCGGCCTCGGCCGCGCGTGCCGTCAGCATGATGATGGGCAGTTCGCGCGTGCGCGACTCGGCGCGCCAGCGCCGCGCCAGCGCGAGGCCCGACTGGCCCGGCAGCATCCAGTCCAGCAGCACCAGGTCGGGCAGCACGCCGTCGATCGCCGCCTGCGCCTGCTCGGCGGTGGCGGCCACCGTCACCTCGTAGCCGGCATGGCGCAGGTTCAGCGCGATCAGCTCGGCAATCGCCGCTTCGTCCTCGACCACCAGCACCTGGCTCATCGACGCCTCCTCAACGCACCACCGACTCGACGTTGGCCAGCGGATGGTGCCGCACGTCGGTGCCCTTGACGATGTAGATGGTCTGCTCGGCGAGGTTCTTCGCGTGGTCGCCGATGCGCTCGATCGCCTTGGCCACGAACACCAGGTCGATCGACGAGGAGATGGTGCGCGGGTCTTCCATCATGTAGGTGATCAGCTTGCGCATCAGCCCGTCGAACTCGATGTCGATCTGGTTGTCGTCCTTGATGACCTCGAGCGCCTTGACCGCATCCAGCCGCGCGAACGCGTCCAGCGCCTTGCGCAGCGAGGCGGTGGCGAGACTGGCCTCGAAGGAGACGTCGCCCACCGGCAGCCGCATGCGGCTGGACATGCCGGAGTTGATCAGCCGCTGCACCGTGCGTGCGATGCGCGCCGCCTCGTCGCCGACGCGCTCGAGGTTGCCGATGGTCTTGGAGATCGCGATCAGCAGGCGCAGGTCGCGCGCGGTCGGCTGGCGCCGCGCGATGATGGTGGAGAGATCGCGGTCGATCTCCACCTCCATCTGGTTCACACGTTCCTCGCCGGCCAGCACCTGGGTGGCCGTCTCGCCGCTGACGTTGACCAGCGAGTAGATCGCCTGGGCGACCTGCGACTCCGCCAGCCCGCCCATCTCGAGCACGCGGGTGGAGATCGCGGACAGCTCGGCATCGAACTGGGTGGACAGGTGTTTGTCGGTCATCTCGCAGTCCTCTCGGTCAGCCGAAGCGGCCCGTGATGTAGTCTTCCGTGTCCTTCTTCTTCGGCTTCATGAACAGCTCGGCCGTCGGCCCGAACTCGATCAGGTCGCCGAGGTACATGTAGGCGGTGTAGTCGGACACCCGCGCCGCCTGCTGCATGTTGTGCGTGACGATGGCCACCGTGTAGTCGTGCTTCAGCTCGGTGATCAGCTCCTCGATCTTGCCGGTGGAGATCGGGTCGAGCGCGGAACAGGGTTCGTCGAGCAGCAGCACCTCGGGCTTGATCGCGATGCCGCGTGCGATGCACAGGCGCTGCTGCTGGCCGCCGGACAGGCCCGAGCCGCTCTGGCCGAGCTTGTCCTTGACCTCGTTCCACAGCGCGGCCTTCTTGAGCGCCCATTCGACCCGCTCGTCCATCTCCACCCGCGGCAGGCTCTCGAACAGCCGCACGCCGAAGGCGATGTTGTCGTAGATCGACATCGGGAACGGCGTCGGCTTCTGGAACACCATGCCGATCTTCGCGCGGATCAGGCTCACGTCGAGCCGCTTCTCGAGGATGTTCTGCCCGTCCAGCAGGATCTGCCCTTCGGCGCGCTGCTCCGGGTAGAGCTCGAACATGCGGTTGAAGGTGCGCAGCAGCGTGCTCTTGCCGCAGCCCGAGGGGCCGATGAAGGCGGTCACCTTGCCGGCCGGGATGTCGAGGTTGATGCGCTTCAGGGCGTGGAAACCGCCGTAGTAGAAGTTCAGGTCGCGCACCGAGATCTTGACCTTCTCGGTGACCGGCAGTTCGACTCGGACGTCCATCGTCCCCCCTCAATGCTTGTTGCGGAACAGCACGCGCGCCAGGATGTTCAGCGCGAGCACGCCCAGCGTGATCAGGAACACGCCGGCCCAGGCCAGCTTCTGCCAGTTCTCGTACGGGCTCATCGCGAACTTGAAGATGGTCACCGGCAGGCTGGCCATCGGTTCGGCGAGGCTGCTGGTCCAGAACTGGTTGGACAGGGCCGTGAAGAGCAGCGGCGCCGTCTCGCCGGCGATGCGCGCCAACGCCAGCAGCACGCCGGTGACCACGCCGGCGCGCGCCGCCTTCAGCGTGATCATCGTGATCACCTTCCACTTCGGCGTGCCCAGCGCATAGGCGGCCTCGCGCAGCGCGTTCGGGATCAGGGTGAGCATGTTCTCGGTGGTGCGGATCACCACCGGGATGACGATCAGGGCCAGCGCCAGCACGCCGGCGCCGCCCGAGAAGGACTTCACGCGCGCCACCACCGCGGCGTAGATGAACAGGCCGATCACGATCGACGGCGCGGACAGCAGGATGTCGTTGATGAAGCGCGTCGCCGAGCCGAGCCAGGTCTTCTGCCCGTACTCGGCCAGGTAGATGCCTGCCAGGATGCCGATCGGCGTGCCCAGCAGCGTGGCCAGCGAGACCATCAGCAGCGAGCCGAAGATCGCGTTGGCCAGGCCGCCGGTCTCGGCCTGCGGCGGCGGCGTCATCTCGGTGAAGGTCGCCAGTGCGATGCCGCCCAGCCCCAGGCGCACGGTCTCGATCAGGATCCAGACCAGCCAGAACACGCCGAAGGCCATCGCGCCCAGCGCGAGCGCCAGCGCGATGCGGTTGACGCGCTTGCGCGCGCGGTGCCTGGCCAGCTTGCCGGCGTCGAAGCTCAGCGCCGTGCTCATGTGCGGCTCCCTTCACCCTTCTTGAGCTGCGCCAGCAGCAGCTTGGACAGCGACAGCACGACGAAGGTGATGAAGAACAGGATCAGCCCGAGGTAGATCAGCGAGGCCTGGTGCAAGCCCTCGCCGGCCTCGGCGAACTCGTTGGCCAGCGCCGAGGTGATGCTGTTGGCGGCCTCGAACAGCGACAGCGAGTCGAGCTGGTTCATGTTGCCGATCACGAAGGTCACGGCCATGGTCTCGCCCAGCGCCCGACCGAGCCCGAGCATGATGCCGCCGATGACCCCGGTCTTCGTGTAGGGCAGCACGACCTTGTAGACCACCTCCCAGGTGGTGGAACCCAGCCCGTAGGCCGACTCCTTGAGCAGCGGCGGCGTGACCTCGAACACGTCGCGCATCACCGCGGCGATGAAGGGGATGATCATGATCGCCAGGATGATGCCGGCCGACAGGATGCCGATGCCCACCGGCGGACCCGAGACCAGCGCGCCCAGCCCGGGCACGCCGGTGAAGGCCGCCTGCAGCGGCTGCTGCACGTAGGTGGCGAGGATCGGGCCGAACACCAGCAGGCCCCACATGCCGTAGACGATCGAGGGCACCGCGGCGAGCAGTTCGATCGCCGTCCCCAGGGGGCGCTTGAGCCAGTTCGGCGACAGCTCGGTCAGGAACAGCGCGATGCCGAAGCTCACCGGCACCGCGATCAGCAGCGCGATGAACGAGGTCATCAGCGTGCCGTAGATCATCACCAGCCCGCCGTAGCGGTTCTGCACCGGGTCCCACTCGCTGCTCCAGAGGAAACCCAGGCCGTACTCGCGGATCGCCGGGGCGGCACCGATCACCAGCGAGGCGATGATGCCCGCCAGCAGGGCGAGCGTCAGCCAGGCCGCGCCGTGGGCCAGCAGGGAGAAGACAGTGTCGGCCCAGGGGGAGGCCCGGCGCATCGGAGGCGGCGCGCCGGCCGGGTCGGAACGGTCCATGGCATCGCGATCCAGGCTCGGAGTCGCGGGCAGTGTAGCGGTCATGGGCCTCCCGTCCGGTGCTGGCGATGTGCGGGTCCGAGAGCGCGCTTACTGGACTGCCGCGACCGGCTTGCCGGCCGTGTCCTTGATCTCGCCCCACTGCTTGCGCACCAGGTCCTTGACGTTGGCCGGCAGCGACACGTACTCCAGTTCGGCCGCCATCGCGTCACCGCTCTTGTAGGCCCAGTCGAAGAACTTCAGCGCGGCGGCGGCGTTGGCCGGCTTGTCGGTCGACTTGTACATCAGGATGAACGTCGCGCCGGTCAGCGGCCAGGCGTCCTTGCCCGGCTGCTCGGTCAGGATCTGGTAGAAGGTCTTGGACCAGTCGGCCCCGGCGGCCGCGGCCTTGAAGTTCACGTCGTCCGGCGCCACGAAGCTGCCGGCCTGGTTCTTCAGTAGCGTGTAGGTCATCTTGTTCTGCTTCACGTACGCGTACTCGACGTAGCCGATCGAGTTGGGCAGGCGCTGCACGAACGCCGCCACGCCCTCGTTGCCCTTGCCGCCCGCGCCGGTCGGCCAGTTGACGGCCGTGCCCTCGCCGACCTTGGCCTTCCACTCCTCGTTGACCTTGCTCAGGTAGTTCGTGAAGATGAAGCTCGTGCCCGAGCCGTCGGCACGGCGCACCACGGCGATCGCCGCGTCCGGCAGCGCGACACCGGGGTTCAGCGCGGTCAGCGCCGGGTCGTTCCACTTGGTGATCTTGCCGAGGTAGATGTCGCCCAGCGCCTGGCCGGTCAGCTTGATCTGCCCGGGCGCGATGCCCTTGATGTTGACCACCGGCACCACGCCGCCGATCACGGTGGGGAACTGCAGCAGGCCGTCCTTGGCGAGCTCGTCGTCCTTCAGCGGCATGTCGCTGGCGCCGAAGTCGACCGTCTTGGCCTTGATCTGGCGGATGCCGGCGCCCGAGCCGACCGACTGGTAGTTGATGCGCGCGCCGGTCGCCTTGTTGTAGGCGTCGGCCCACTTGGCGTAGATCGGCGCCGGGAAGGTGGCGCCGGCGCCGGTGACGTCCTGCGCCAGCGCGGCGCCGCCGGAAACGGCAAGGGCGATGGCCAGGGCGGCACGGCGGACGGTGGAGACGGACATGGTTGCGCCTTTCGTGGTGGTGCGTGACATGGCCGGGACTCTAGGGACGCCTCGTGACAGCCGCATGACAACCCTCTCGCAGGCGGCTGCAGCGTCACACCGCTGTCATCCCTCCGTCACGGGGCCCCCGCAGACTGCGCCACCGTGACTTTGACACGAGGACTCACGATGATCCGCCTATCCCTGGCGGCCGGCGCCGCGGCGCTGGCCCTGCTGGCCGGGTGCGCCACCACCGGCACCCCCGCGACCGTGGTCGACACCACGGCGCGCGCGCCCCAGCTGAGCAAGCTGAACAAGCTGATCGCCGATGCCGGCCTGGCCGACACGCTCAAGGGCCCGGGGCCCTATACCGTGTTCGCGCCTAGCGACGAGGCCTTCAAGGCCGTGCCGGCCAAGACGCTGGCCGACTTGAGCGCCGACAAGGCCCGGCTCAAGGAGCTGCTGAGCTACCACGTGCTGCCGGGCAAGGTCGGCGCCGCCGATGTCAAGAACGGCACCGCCAAGACCGTGCAGGGCGCCAACCTGTCGCTCGGCAAGGCCGGCAGCTACGTGACGGTGGAGGACGCGATGGTGACCCAGGCCGACCTGGGCGCCGCCAACGGCGTCGTGCACGTGATCGACCGGGTGCTGATGCCGCCGAAGAAGTAGGCGGCGTCCCGGTCAGGCCCGCGCCGCGTCGGCGAGCAGTTCGGCGCTGCGCTTGGCGCGTGCCGCGTCGCGCGCCTCGACCATCACCCGAAGCACCGGCTCGGTGCCGGAGGCACGGATCAGGATGCGCCCCTGGCTGCCGAGCTCACGCGTCACGCGCTCCTGCTCGGCCGCCAGTGCGGCGTTTTTCTTCCAGTCGCTGCCCTCGGCCAGGCGCACGTTGATCAGCGTCTGCGGGAACAGCGCGACGCCCTCCAGCAGCTGCGCCAGCGTGCGGCCGCTGCGCCGCACCGCCTGCAGGATCTGCAGCGCGCTGACGATGCCGTCGCCGGTGGTGTGCTTGTCCAGCGCCAGCAGGTGGCCCGAGCCCTCGCCGCCGAGCTGCCAGCCGCGCGCCGACAGCTCCTCCAGGATGTAGCGGTCGCCGACCTTGGCGCGCACGAAGGGCACGCCGCGCTCCTTGAGCGCCAGCTCGACCGCCATGTTGGTCATCAGCGTGCCGACCGCGCCGGGAACCGGCTGGTCCTGCGCGATGCGGTCGGCCACCATCACGAACAGCAGTTCGTCGCCGTTGAAGAGCCGGCCGGAACCGTCGACCATCTGCAGCCGGTCGGCGTCGCCGTCGAGCGCGATGCCGTAGTCCGCGCCATGTTCCTTGACGGCGGCTACCAGCGCGGCCGGTGCGGTGGCGCCGAAGCCGTGGTTGATGTTCATGCCGTCCGGGCTGCAGCCGATCGCCACCACCTCGGCACCGAGTTCGTGGAACACCTCGGGCACCACGCGCGAGGCCGCGCCGTGCGCCGCATCGACCACCACCTTCAGTCCGCGCAGCGACAGCTCGCCGCCGATCGTGCTCTTGCAGAACTCGATGTAGCGGCCGCGCGCGTCGTCGAGCTTGCGCACCTTGCCGAGCTCGACCGAGTCGACCCAGCGCGCCGGCTGCTCGAGCAGGCGCTCGACCTCGGCCTCCCAGGCGTCGGGCAGCTTCTCGCCGCGCGCCGAGAAGAACTTGATGCCGTTGTCCTCGTAGGGGTTGTGCGAGGCGCTGATCACCACGCCCAGGCTCAGGCGCAGCGCCCGGGTGAGGTAGGCGACGCCGGGCGTGGGCAGCGGCCCGGTCATCAGCACGTTCACCCCGGCCGAGGCGAAGCCGGCCTCGAGCGCGGATTCGATCATGTAGCCGGAGATGCGGGTGTCCTTGCCGATCAGCACGGTCGGCCGGGCCTCGCTCTCCTTCAGCACCCGTCCGACGGCATGGCCGATGCGCAGCATGAAGTCCGGGGTGATCGGGTACTGGCCGACCGTGCCGCGGATCCCGTCGGTGCCGAAGTAGGTTCTGCTCATCGGATCGCTCCTCGTGTCGCGGGGGATTCTGGCACCGGCAGCAGTCCGGCCGCCCCCCACACCTTCAGGGCGTCGACGGTGGCTGCGACATCGTGCACACGCAGGATCGCCGCCCCCTGCCGGGCCGCCGCCAGCGCGGCGGCGATGCTGCCGGCCAGGCGTTCACCGACCGCGCGGCCCGTCACCGCCCCGAGGGTGGACTTGCGCGACCAGCCCAGCAGCAGCGGCCGGCCGAGCGCCAGCAGCTCCGGCTGACGCCGCAGCAGCTCGAGGTTGTGCTCGACCGTCTTGCCGAAACCGATGCCCGGGTCGAGCACGATGCGTTCGTCGTCGACGCCCGCGGCACGCAGCACCTGCAGCCGGCCCGCCAGGAAGTCGGCGACTTCGGCGACCACGTCGTCGTAGGCCGGGCGCTGCTGCATGGTCGCCGGGTCGCCGCGCATGTGCATCAGGCAGACGCCGGCGCAAGGGAAGGCGGCCACCGCCTCCAGCGCGCCCGGCGCCAGCAGCGCGCCGATGTCGTTGACGATATCCGCGCCGAGCTCGAGCGCACGGCGCATCACCTCCGGCTTGACCGTGTCCACGGAGAGCGGCACCCCGAAACCCAGCGCGCCCTGCACCACCGGCAGCACACGCGCCAGCTCCTCCGCGAGCGGCACCGGCGCGGCGCCGGGGCGGCTGGATTCGCCGCCGATGTCGAGGATGTCGGCCCCCTCGGCCAGCAGCTGCTCGCAGTGACGCAGTGCCGCCGCCGCGTCGCCCAGGCGGCCGCCGTCGGAGAACGAATCCGGCGTCACGTTGACGATGCCCATCACGCGCGGGCGCGCGAGGTCGATGCGGAAGCGCGTGGTCTGCCAGAACATGGGAGCCTGCAAAGAAAACGGGGCCGAAGCCCCGTCGAGTTCAGGAGCGGCGGCCGGATCAGGCCGTCGCGGTGGCGCTGCCCGGGCTGACCGGGGGTACGCTGGAGCCGGGCTTGCTGGCCGAGGGCGTCCAGTCCTTGGGCGGGCGCGGCGGCTTGCCGGACATGATGTCCTCGATCTGGTCGCTGTCGATGGTCTCCCACTCGAGCAGCGCCTTGGCCATGATGTGCATCTTGTCCTGGTTCTCCTCGATGAGCTTGCGCGCGGTGGCGTACTGCTCGTCGATGATGCGGCGCACCTCGCGGTCGACCTTCTGCATCGTGGCCTCGGACATGTTGACCTGCTTGGTGATCGAGCGACCGAGGAACACCTCGCCCTCGTTCTCCGCGTAGACCATCGGGCCAAGCTCGTCGCTCATGCCGTAGCGCATCACCATGTCACGCGCCAGCTGGGTGGCCCGCTCGAAGTCGTTGCTGGCGCCGGTGGTCATCTGGTTCATGAACACCTCTTCCGCGATGCGGCCGCCGAACAGCACCGAGATGGTCGAGAGCATGCGCTCCTTGTCCATGCTGTAGCGGTCGTTCTCGGGCAGCTGCATCGTCACGCCCAGCGCCCGACCGCGCGGGATCACGGTGACCTTGTGAACCGGGTCGGTCTTGGGCATCAGGCGCGCCACCAGCGCATGGCCGGCCTCGTGGTAGGCGGTGTTGCGGCGCTCCTCCTCGGGCATGACCATGGACTTGCGCTCGGGGCCCATCATGATCTTGTCCTTGGCCTTCTCGAAGTCGACCATCTCCACCACGCGGGCGTTGCGCCGCGCGGCGAAGAGCGCCGCCTCGTTGACCAGGTTCGCCAGATCGGCGCCAGAGAATCCCGGCGTGCCGCGCGCGAGGATGTCGGCCCGGATGTCCTGGCCCACGGGCACCTTGCGCATGTGCACGTTCAGGATCTGCTCGCGGCCGCGCACGTCGGGCAGTGTCACGTAGACCTGGCGGTCGAAGCGGCCCGGACGCAGCAGCGCCGGGTCGAGGATGTCGGGCCGGTTGGTGGCCGCCATCACGATCACGCCGAGGTTGGTCTCGAAGCCGTCCATCTCGACGAGCATCTGGTTCAGCGTCTGCTCGCGCTCGTCGTTGCCGCCGCCCAGGCCCGCGCCGCGGTGGCGACCCACCGCGTCGATCTCGTCGATGAAGATGATGCAGGGCGCGCTCTTCTTGGCCTGCTCGAACATGTCGCGCACGCGCGCCGCACCGACGCCGACGAACATCTCGACGAAGTCGGAGCCGGAGATGCTGAAGAACGGCACCTTGGCCTCGCCGGCGATCGCCTTGGCCAGCAGCGTCTTGCCGGTGCCCGGCGGGCCGACCAGCAGCACGCCACGCGGGATGCGGCCGCCGAGCTTCTGGAACTTCTGCGGGTCCTTCAGGAAGTCGACGAGCTCCTTGACCTCCTCCTTGGCCTCGTCGCAACCGGCGACGTCGGCGAAGGTGGTGGTGTTGTTGGCCTCGTCGAGCATGCGCGCCTTGCTCTTGCCGAAGCTGAAGGCACCGCCCTTGCCGCCGCCCTGCATCTGGCGCATGAAGTAGATCCACACGCCGATCAGCAGCAGGATCGGGCCCCAGCTGGCCAGCAGGCTCAGCAGGAACGACGGCTCCTCGCGCGGCTTGACGTCGAACTTGACGTTGTTGTTGATCAGGTCGCCGACCAGGCCGCGATCGAGATAGGTCGCGGTGGTGCGGACTTCCTTGTCGTCGGTGGTGCGGGCGCGGATCTCGGTCGAGCCGCCGCCGCCTTCCTGCAGCACCACGCTCTTGATGCGCTTGGCGCGCACCTCCTCGAGGAACTCGGAGTAGCCGATCTGGCCCGCCGTCGACGCTCCGCGGTCGAACTGCTTGAACACGGTGAACAGCACGAGTGCGATCACCAGCCAGACAGCGACCTTAGAGAACCATTGATTGTTCACCGCGGCTCCTTTTCCGAGATTCAGACAACGCGGCGGAAGGGTTTCCGCCCATTGCCACGGCATGTGGTGTCGATTTTAGTGCAGTCAAGCCCGCGGGCCCGGGGCGTTTCACCCTGGTACGACCCGGTTTTCGGCGACTTCGGCACGGGCCTTGAGACCGATGCCGATCAGGAAGGTTTCCGCCGACTTGTCGCGCGAAGCCTTCGGCTTGAGCGCCTTGACGGTGCGGAAGCGCTGCTTGAACAGTTCCACGAGCTGGCTGTAGCCGCTGCCGTGGAACACCTTGCACACCAGGGCACCGGTGGGCTTGAGGTGGTTCTGGGCGAACTCCACCGCCAGTTCGACCAGGTGCGCGATCCGGGCGGAATCGGCGCTTTCGATGCCCGAGAGGTTGGGCGCCATGTCCGAGACCACCAGGTCGACCGGCCGGCCACCCACCCTGGCGCTCAGCCGGGCCAGCACCGCGTCCTCGCGGAAATCGCCCTGGATGAACTCGACCCCCTCGATCGGCTCGAAGTCCAGGATGTCCAGCGCGATGATGGTGCCGTTCAGGGCGCCTCCCGGGCCGGCGAACCTGCGGCGCAGGTACTGGCTCCAGGCGCCGGGCGTGGCGCCCAGGTCGACCACCAGCTGCCCGGGCCGCACCAGGTGCAGGGTCTCGTCGATCTCCTTGAGCTTGTAGGCCGCGCGGGCCCGGTAGCCCTCCTTCTGCGCCAGCTTGACGTAGGGATCGGTCAGGTGGTCGTGCAGCCACGCGCGATTGACCTTCTTGCTCTTGGATCGGACGCTCATCGGACGGGGATAATACGCAGATGCCCGTCCTCACCCTGACCCCGGCGCAGCGCAAGGAACACCGCGCCGCGGCCCACCACCTCGATCCGGTCGTGCTGATCGGCGCCGAGGGCCTGACCGAAGCCATCCGCAAGGAGGCCGACGCCGCCTTGAACGCCCACGGGCTGATCAAGATCCGCGTGTTCTCCGACGACCGCGCGGTGCGCGAGCAGATGCTGCTGATCCTGGCCGAGGAGCTCAATGCCGCCCCGATCCAGCACATCGGCAAGCTGCTGGTGCTGTGGCGCCCGATCCCGGTGAAGCCCAAGGCCGAGCGCGAGGACCGGATGCCCGGCCCCAAGGTGGTCAAGATCCTGAAGTTCTCGAAGAGCGGCAACCATCGCCCGCAGGTGAAGAAGATCAAGGTGATGGGCAACCAGCGGCTCACGGCCGGCGGCGAGGTCAAGCGCGCCCGCAAGCGGCAGGCGAGCCTCAAGAAGTCTGCGCAGGGCGGCTGAGTCGCCAGGCCAGGGCCAGCACCAGCAGGCCCTTGAGCGCGAAGAAGACGCTGGAGACCGCGTGCAGCGCGCCGAAGCTCCAGGGCCCCTGCCCGGCCCGCGCCGCCTCCATCATCGGCTGCACGGCGAAGTAGCCCGCCACGGTGCAGAACAAGGTGCCGGCGGCCAGCAGCAGCTCGGCGCTCATGCGCGAGCCGCGTCCGGCCTCGGCCGCGTCGCGCGCCAGTCGCCAGGTCATCATCAGGACCAGCAGGCCGAGCGCGAGGCTCAGGTGCGCCTCGATCGCCAGGATGCGCCCCGCCACCCGGCCGGCCTCGGCGCGCGGCAACAGGGCGAAGGCGCTCGGCGTGGCAATGCCGGCGACGCAGGCCAGCACGCCGGCCCACAGCGCCGCCAGCAGCCCCGCGAGGCGGCTCATCAGATGTAGCGGACGCCGACGATCTCGTAGTGGCGCAGCCCACCCGGCGCCTGCACCTCGGCCACGTCGCCGGCCTCCTTGCCGATCAGTGCGCGGGCAATCGGCGAGCCGATCGAGATCAGGCCCTGCTTCAGGTCGGCCTCGTCCTCGCCGACGATCTGGTAGGTGACCTGCGCGCCGCTGTCCACGTCCTCGAGGTCGACGGTCGAGCCGAACACCACCTTGCCGCCGGCGTCCAGCGCGGCCGGGTCGATGATCTGCGCGGCCGCGAGCTTGCCCTCGATCTCGAGGATGCGGCCCTCGATGAAGCCCTGCTTGTCCTTGGCCGCCTCGTACTCGGCGTTCTCGGACAGGTCGCCTTGCGCGCGCGCCTCGGCGATGGCCTGGATGACCGCATGCCGCTCGACGGACTTCAGCCGCGTCAGCTCGTCCTTGAGCTTCTCGGCGCCGCGCTTGGTGAGGGGGATGGTGGCCATGCGAAAGAATCCTCGAGCCGGAAAAAACGAAGCCGCCGCCCAGAGGATCCGGCGGCGGCCGTGGAGAGTTGCGCCGGAGTTTAGTGCAGTTCGGCGTGCAGTTCCTGCAACGACCTCACCACCACGTCGGCCTGGTGCTTCATGCCCTCGACCGCGGCTTCGCAGCCGGCCATCGAGGTGTAGTAGGTCACCCGGTTGGCCAGCGCGGCCTGGCGGATGTGGCGCGAGTCGGCGATCGCGGTGCGGGTCTCGTCCACGGTGGTGAAGACGAGCTGGATCTCGCCGGCCTTGACCATGTCGACGATGTGCGGGCGGCCATCCTTCACCTTGTTGACCGCCTTGACCGGCACGCCGGCTGCGGCGATGGCCGCGGCCGTGCCCTTGGTGGCCACCAGCTGGAAGCCGAGCGCGTGCAGGTCGCGCGCCACCGCGACGGCACGCGCCTTGTCGCTGTTCTTCACCGTGATGCACACCGTGCCCTTGCTCGGCAGGCGCGAGCCGGCACCGAGCTGGCTCTTGACCATCGCCTCGCCGAAGCTGCGGCCGGTGCCCATCACCTCGCCGGTCGAGCGCATCTCGGGCCCGAGGATCGGGTCCACGCCCGGGAACTTGTTGAAGGGGAACACCGCCTCCTTGACGCTGAAGTACGGCGGCACCACCTCGCCCGGCACGCCCTGCTGCGCCAGCGTGCGGCCGACCATGCAGCGCGCGGCGATCTTGGCCAGCGGCTGGCCGTTGGCCTTGCTGACGAAGGGCACGGTGCGCGAGGCGCGCGGGTTGACCTCCAGCACGTAGACGACGGCGCTGTCGCCTTCGCCCTGGATGGCGAACTGCACGTTCATCAGGCCGACCACCTTCAGCGCCTGGGCCATCGCCACGGTCTGGCGGCGCAGCTCGTCCTGCAGCGCGGCCGAGAGCGTGTAGGGCGGCAGCGAGCAGGCCGAGTCGCCGCTGTGGATGCCGGCCTGCTCGACGTGTTCCATGATGCCGCCGATGACGACCCGCTCGCCGTCGGCGATGCAGTCGACGTCGACCTCGATCGCGTCGTCGAGGAAGCGGTCGAGCAGCACCGGCGACTTCTCCGAGACGCGCACCGCCTCGCGCATGTAGCGCTCGAGGTCCTTGTCGCCGTGCACGATCTCCATCGCCCGGCCGCCCAGCACGTAGCTCGGGCGCACCACCAGCGGGTAGCCGATCTCGTGCGCCATCGCCAGCGCGGCCTCCTCGGTGCGCGCGGTGCGGTTGGGCGGCTGCTTCAGCCCGAGCTCGTGCAGCAGCTTCTGGAAGCGCTCGCGGTCCTCGGCCACGTCGATGCTGTCCGGGCTGGTGCCGACGATGGGCACGCCGGCGCGCTCCAGGTCGAGCGCGAGCTTGAGCGGCGTCTGGCCGCCGTACTGCACGATCACGCCGGCCGGCTTCTCCTTGTCGACGATCTCGAGCACGTCTTCGAGCGTGACCGGCTCGAAGTAGAGGCGGTCCGAGGTGTCGTAGTCGGTCGAGACCGTCTCCGGGTTGCAGTTGACCATGATGGTCTCGTACCCGTCCTCGCGCATCGCCAGCGCCGCATGCACGCAGCAGTAGTCGAACTCGATGCCCTGGCCGATGCGGTTCGGCCCGCCGCCGAGCACCATGATCTTCTTGCGGTCGGTGGGCTCGGCCTCGCACTCCTCGTCGTAGGTGGAGTACATGTAGGCGGTCTGCGTCGCGAACTCGGCCGCGCAGGTGTCCACCCGCTTGAAGACCGGGCGCACGTTCAGCGCGTGGCGCGCAGCGCGCACGGCATGCTGGTTCGTTGTCAGCAGCTTGGCCAGGCGCTTGTCCGAGAAGCCCTTGCGCTTGAGGAAGCGCAGTTCCTCGGCCGACAGGCTTTCGAGCGTGCGGCCGGCGAGCAGCTTTTCGGTGGCCACGATCTGCTCGATCTGCGCCAGGAACCACGGGTCGATCGCGGTCTCCTCGAAGATCTCCTGCAGGCTCATGCCGATGCGGAAGGCGTCGGCCACGTACAGGATGCGCTCCGGGCCGGCCTCGCCGATCTCCTGCACGATCTCCTCGCGGTCGTCGCTGCGCTCGGTCAGCCCGTCGATGCCGGTCTCCAGGCCGCGCAGCGCCTTCTGGAAGCTCTCCTGGAAGGTGCGGCCCATCGCCATCACCTCGCCGACGGACTTCATCTGCGTGGTCAGGCGCGAATCCGCGGCCGGGAACTTCTCGAACGCGAAACGCGGGATCTTGGTGACGACGTAGTCGATCGACGGCTCGAACGAGGCCGGCGTGGCGCCGCCGGTGATGTCGTTGCGCAGTTCGTCGAGCGTGTAGCCCACCGCCAGCTTGGCGGCCACCTTGGCGATCGGGAAGCCGGTTGCCTTGGAGGCCAGCGCCGAGCTGCGCGAGACACGCGGGTTCATCTCGATCACGACCATGCGCCCGTTGCGCGGGTTGATCGCGAACTGCACGTTGCTGCCGCCGGTGTCCACGCCGATCTCGCGCAGGATCGCGATCGACGCGTTGCGCATCAGCTGGTATTCCTTGTCGGTCAGCGTCTGCGCCGGCGCGACGGTGATCGAGTCGCCGGTGTGGATGCCCATCGGGTCGAGGTTCTCGATCGAGCAGACGATGATGCAGTTGTCCGCCTTGTCGCGGACCACCTCCATCTCGAATTCCTTCCAGCCGATCAGCGATTCCTCGATCAGCAGCTCGTTCGTGGGCGAGAGGTCGAGGCCGCGCTTGCAGATCTCCTCGAACTCCTCGGGGTTGTAGGCGATGCCGCCGCCGGTGCCGCCGAGCGTGAAGCTGGGGCGGATGACCATCGGGAAGCCCGAATGCACGGATTCACCGCCGAGCTCCTGCGTGATGCGCCGCTGCACCGCCAGCGCCTCCTCCATCGAGTGCGCGATGCCGCTCTTGGCCGAGTGCAGGCCGATGCCGGTCATCGCGTCCTTGAACTTGAGCCGGTCCTCGGCCTTCTCGATGGCGTGTTCGTTGGCGCCGATCATCTCGACGCCGTACTTGGCCAGCACGCCGTGGCGGTGCAGGTCGAGCGCGCAGTTCAGCGCGGTCTGGCCGCCCATGGTGGGCAGCACGGCATCGGGGCGCTCCTTGGCGATGATCTTCTCGACCACCTGCCAGGTGATGGGCTCGATGTACGTGGCGTCGGCCATGCCGGGGTCGGTCATGATCGTCGCCGGGTTGCTGTTGACGAGGATGACGCGGTAGCCCTCCTCGCGCAGCGCCTTGCAGGCCTGGGCGCCGGAGTAGTCGAACTCGCAGGCCTGGCCGATGACGATCGGGCCGGCGCCGATGATGAGGATGCTTTCGAGGTCGGTGCGCTTCGGCATCTCAGCGTTTCTCCATGAGGTTCACGAAGCGATCGAACAGGTAACCGATGTCGTGCGGGCCGGGCGAGGCTTCGGGGTGGCCCTGGAAGCAGAAGGCGGGGCGATCGGTGCGGGCCAGGCCCTGCAGCGTGCCGTCGAACAGCGACACATGCGTCGGGCGCAGCGTGGCCGGCAGCGTCTTCTCGTCCACCGCGAAGCCGTGGTTCTGGCTGGTGATGCTGACCCGGCCGCTGTCCAGGTCCTTCACCGGGTGGTTGGCGCCGTGGTGGCCGAACTTCATCTTGAAGGTCTTCGCGCCGGAGGCGAGCGCGAGGATCTGGTGACCCAGGCAGATGCCGAAGGTCGGAATGCCGCGCTCGATCAGTTCCCGCGCCGCGGCGATCGCGTAGTCGCAGGGCTCCGGGTCGCCCGGGCCATTGCTCAGGAAGATGCCGTCGGGCTGGAGTTCGAGCGCCCTGGCCGCCGGCGTCTGGGCCGGCACGACGGTGACCCGGCAGCCCCGTTGCGCCAGCATGCGCAGGATGTTGCGCTTGACGCCGAAGTCATAGGCGACAACGTGGAAGCGCCCGCCCTTCGCCTGCCCGAAGCCGCGGCCGAGCGTCCACTCGGATTCGGTCCAGGGCTGCACCTCGCTCGCGCTCACGACCTTGGCCAGGTCCTGCCCGGCCATGCTCGGCGCGGCCTTGGCCCGGGCGATGGCGTCGGCACGGTGGGCGTCCGTCACCACCGCGCTTTCGGGCAGGGTCAGGATGCAGCCGTTCTGGGCCCCCTGGGTGCGCAGCACGCGCGTCAGGCGGCGGGTGTCGATGCCGGCAATGGCCACGGTGCCTTCGCGCCGCAGGTAGGCCGGCAGCGTCTCGCTCATGCGGAAGTTGGATTCGCGCACCGGCAGGTCCTTGATGATCAGGCCGGCAGCGTGAACCTTCGACGCCTCCACGTCCTCCGCGTTGACGCCGACGTTGCCGATGTGCGGGTAGGTCAGCGTGACGATCTGGCGGCAGTAGCTCGGGTCGGTGAGGATTTCCTGGTAGCCCGTCAGCGCGGTGTTGAACACCACTTCGCCAACCGTGCAACCGGGGGCGCCGATCGAGACGCCCTGGAAGATCGTGCCGTCCGCGAGAGCCAGGATCGCCGGGGCGTGGGGGGACAGCAATGGCGGCGGCACCGGGGACTCCCTGTCTGTGTGCGCGCCCAGGTCGGCTCGTCGACCGGCGTTGAGTGCCGAGGAAGATCCGTCGGATTGCAGCGGGAAAGCGCTGGGCGGCGTGGGTGAAGGTAAACCGCGGAATTATAGCCCGCGGCCATCGACCGGCCGGGGACAACCCGGATGTTCAGCCGAGGGCGGCGATGCCCGCCTTGGCGATCTGCGCGTCCTCGCTCGACTTCACCCCGCTGACCCCCACCGCGCCGATGCAGTGCCCGTCGACCAGGATCGGCACGCCGCCTTCCAGCAGCGCCTCCAGGCCCGGCGCGCTGAGGAAGGAGGTGCGGCCCTGGTTGATCATCTCCTCGTAGACGCGGCTCTCGCGCCGGCCCAGCGCCGAGGTGCGCGCCTTGCCGGGGGCGATGTGCGCCGACACCGGCGCGGCGCCGTCCAGGCGCTGCAGCCACAAGAGGTGGCCACCGTCGTCGACGATGGCGATGCTGACCGCCCACTGATTCTTCAGCGCCTCGGCCTCGGCCGCGGCGGCAATGCGCTTGACATCGTCGAGCGCGAGCACGGGTTTGCTGTTCATGCCGGAACTCTACCGCCGCAGAAGCCGCACTGCCGGCTTGCATTTCGGCCCCGAGGTCCCAAATTGCCACGGACCGCAGGGCTTTGGCCGGCGGTCGCCTGTGCGAGGGAACTAGAATTTTGTTCGTCGGTCACAGGCCGTATCAATCCCAACGGAGGTTTCATGTCCCAGAGCCTGCAAGCTGCCTACACCGGTTACGCCGGTGCCGGCGTCTCGGTGGAACAGCGCAATCGTGTGTTGCGCAACACCTACTGGCTGCTCGCCCTGTCGATGGTTCCGACGGTGCTGGGCGCCTGGATCGGCGTCTCGACGGGCCTGGCCCGCGCCATGTCGCCGGGCATCGGGCTGGTCGTGTTCCTGGTCGGCGCGTTCGGCTTCATGTTCGCGATCGAGAAGACCAAGAACTCGGCCGCCGGCGTGCCGGTGCTGCTGGCCTTCACCTTCTTCATGGGCCTGATGCTCGCCCGCCTGGTCGGCGCCGTGCTCGGCCTGGCCAACGGCGCCACGCTGATCATGATGGCGTTCGCCAGCACCGGGGTGATCTTCCTCGGCATGGCGGCGCTGTCCACGGTGATCAAGCGCGACCTGTCGGCGATGGGCAAGTGGCTGTTCGTCGGCGCCCTGATGGTGCTGGTGGCCGGCATCGCGAACTTCTTCATCCAGTCGGGCGCGCTGATGATCACGCTGTCGGTGCTGGTGACCGGCATCTTCTCGGCGTTCATCCTGTACGACCTGAAGCGCGTGCGCGACGGCTACGAGACGAACTACATCAGCGCCACGCTGGGCGTCTACCTGAGCATCTACAACGTGTTCCAGGCCCTGCTGGCCCTGTTCGGCATCGGCGGCAGCAGCGAGTAAGTCGTCGGCCGACGCATTCAGACGGGGCCTTCGGGCCCCGTTTTTGCGTCCACCGGGTGTTATCGAGCTGATGACCCAAAGCCTTTGAAATCAAGGACTTAGGTCGACTGGGGATGTCCGCGTCTGAGGAATTAGGCGCGACTTCGGCAAGCGCTTCAAACGCCCTGCCGCTATCGCCCCATGAGGTTGAGAAGCGCGCGCCCGTTTTGAGCGAGCGCACCAGCTGCCTCCTCGGTTGATAGACGCCACAGAGGCGCCAGCCGCTCGGCGGTCTGCCTCCCGCTCCAAGGCATCACTGGCTTGCCTGCAATCTTCGCAAAGGGGCCGTCGCTCTCCGGCACGACTCGGTCGCGGGGCATTGCGGCGGCTAACGCTCTGCCATTTGCGGAGTCGAACATCGCAGGCCCGATGCTGAACCAGCACCCGAGAGCCGCAGCCGCCTTCAACTCAGCTGTGGTACCCGAGAACCAATGCAAGACCGCCGTCCCAAAGTTCGGGCGCTCTTCCAACTCGGCCAGTACATCCCTGACCGCACGTCTGGAGTGAATGCTGAGCGTGCGGCCGCCCAACTCGGAACAGCGCTGGATGACCGCGCTGAAGATGCGACGCTGGACGTCGTAGTGAGCCTTGAACCGCGGGGACCCATCCAGACCAACCTCACCAACTGCCTTCGCCCCGGCAATCTGCTCCAACAGCAAGTTCAGCTCTGCTGCGCGCTCGTGTGCAATTTCCGGATGCAGCCCCGGCGTGATGAGCACCGTCGGCGAAGGCTCCAGCGCACGCGACGTGGCTGCGAACGCCTTTGGGCTTGTGGTCACCAACCAAGTGAACTCATTGCGCTTGGCCGCTTCGCGATAGACCTCCCTTGCCCCAGGGTAGAGGTCCAGGTGGCAGTGGAAGTCCATCACAGCAGCCCATCTGCCTGTAGCAGGGCCTCAAGCTCGTTGAACCCCGATTGGAGCACCTGCCGATACCCGGCCCGCTCAGCGGGCGACGCAAAGGCCAGGGTAGCGCCCAAGAAGCGGTCCAGCCCCTTCTCGCGGACCGAGAGCACGGCCAGTGCCGCGGCCATAGGGTCGTCAGGGCCGCTCGACTTGTCGGAGCCAACCACGGACGGGTACCCTCGCGTAGGCACTGATTCCAGCTCCAAAGCCCAAAATCCTGGGCTCAGACCGCCCCGGGAAGGCGGTTTGGGTCATCAGCTAGATAACACCCCGTCCACCGCCGACAGGTGGGAGATGGAGTTCGCGTAGTAGGCCAGCACCCGCGTCTCGCCCGGATTCGGCCTCAGCAGGCCGTCCTCCTCGAGCACGAGCCGGCGCAGCGCCAGCATGCGCAGGCCGACGTCGATGGCGTAGTCGCGGTCGCCGCGCGGCACGTAGACATGCCCGCCGGCGCGCTCGACCGCCAGCATCGCCGCATGCACCGCCGCCTTCAGCTCCAGCGGCGACAGGCTGCGCCGCGGCTCGCGCAGCAGCACCTGCGCGACCAGCGGCACCGGCAGCACCGGCACCACCGATCCGATGGCGTCCATGAGCCGCCGGCCGACCTGCGCGACGGCGGCGCGGCGGGCCTCGTCGGGCAGCGTGCGGAAGTCGATCCGCTCGTCCCGTGCCCAGTCGCGCATCGAGATCGGCCGGCCGAAGTTGACGCAGGCATAACCGAAGCGGTAGCGCTGCCCGGTCAGCATGCCCAGCGCCTGGCGCGCGACGAAGCGGGTCGTCACCCCCAGCGTGTGCCACAGGCTGGCCGGCGCCGGCGTGGCGTCGAGCTTGCGCAGCAGCGAGCGGTCCTCGATCACGCGGTCGTAGTTGATGCCCACCGGAATGAAGACCAGGTCGCGCTCGGCGTCGGGCGAGAAGCCCTTGAGCATGTAGTCGAGCAGGCCCAGACGCGGCTCGCGCAGCCGGCCGTCGACGCTCAATCCGCCTTCCGGGTACATGGCCTGCGGCACGCCGCCCTCGGTGGCCATCTGAACGTAGCGCTGGAGAACCATGCGGTACAGCGCGTCGCCCGAGTTGCGCCGCACGAAGTACGCGCCCATCGCCCGGATCAGTCCCTGCAGCGGCCAGACGCGCGCCCATTCCCCCACCGCGTAGCTCAGCGCCACCTTCTCGGCCGCGAGGAAGGAGACCAGCACGTAGTCCATGTTGCTGCGGTGGTTCATCACGAACACCACGGTGGACTTCGGGTTGATCGCCGCCAGCGCCTGCTGGTCCGCATGGCCGAGGCGCACGCGGTAGATCGAGCGGGCGAATGTCTTGGCCAGCCAGTAGCCGACCCGGAAGTACACGTAGGCGTTGAAGGCCGGCACGATTTCCTGCGCGTACTCGTGCACACGGCGCGCCACCCGGTCGGTCGTCTCGCCGCTGGACTGGGCGTGCTGCTCGGCGGCCGCCAGCACGCGCGGGTCGCTCTCGAGCCGGTCGATCAGCGCGCGGCGGCGCGTCAGCTTGAACGGCGGCAGCTCGATCGCCAGGCGCAGCTGGATCTCGTCCAGCACCCGCCGCACGCTGCGCCGCACCACCCAGCGCAGCCCGGGCAGCAGCAGCCACTGCAGCGCCGCGAGCGCGGCGAGCACGACGAGCAGGACGAACAGCCAGAGCGGGAGGGTCACTGGCTGCGTCATGGCCGCCCTAGGCGCGGTCGAAGACCGCAATGCTTTCGACGTGCGCGGTGTGCGGGAACATGTTCACCGCCCCGGCGGCCGTGCAGCGGTAACCCGCCTGGTGCACCAGCAGCCCCGCGTCGCGCGCCAGCGTGGCCGGGTTGCAGCTGACGTAGACGATGCGCTGCGGCGGCGCCCAGCCCGCGCGCGGCGCACCGTGCAGGTCGGCCAGCGCCTTGGCCAGCGCGAACGCCCCCTCGCGCGGCGGGTCGACCAGCCAGCGGTCGGCCGAGCCGAAGGCGCTCAGGTCGTCCGGCGTCAGCTCGAACAGGTTGCGGGCCGCGAACGAGGTCTTCGCGTCCAGGCCGTTGCGCGCCGCGTTCTCGCGCGAGCGCTGGACCAGCGA
This sequence comes from Piscinibacter defluvii, assembly GCF_004011805.1. Taxonomy (GTDB): domain Bacteria; phylum Pseudomonadota; class Gammaproteobacteria; order Burkholderiales; family Burkholderiaceae_C; genus Piscinibacter; species Piscinibacter defluvii. The sequence goes on along the minus strand of NZ_RCHJ01000003.1, from coordinate 401,260 downwards.
CTCGCTGCCCTCCAGGCCCAGCACCTCGCGGCAGCGCGTGGCCAGCGGCAGCGTGAAGTTGCCCAGGCCGCAGAACCAGTCGATCACCCGCTCGCCCGGGCCCGGTTCGAGCAGGCGCAGCGCACGCGACACCAGCGTGGTGTTGACCTGGTGATTGACCTGAGTGAAGTCGGTCGGCCGAAACGGCATGGCGATGCCGTACTCGGGCAGCGTGTAGGCGAGTGCCGGGCCGTCGTCGTCCAGCGGATGGACCGAGTCCGGCCCCTTGGGCTGCAGCCACCACTGCACGCGATGCGCCGCCGCGAAGGCACGCAGGCGCGCCAGGTCGTCGGCGCCGAGCGGCTCGAGGTGGCGCAGCACCAGGGCCGTGACCGTGTCGCCGACGGCCACCTCGATCTGCGGCAGCCGGTCGCGCTGCGCCATCGCGCCGATCAGCTCGCGCAGCGGCAGCAGCAGCGCGCTCAGGTGCGGCGGCAGCACCTCGCAGCTGCGCATGTCGGCCACGTAGCTCGACTGGCGCTCGTGGAAGCCCACCAGCACCGTGCCCTTCTTCGCCACCCAGCGCACCGACAGCCGGGCGCGGTAGCGGTAGCCCCAGGCCGGCCCCTCGATCGGCCGCAGCACCCGCTCGGGCCGGACCTTGCCGAGGTGCCACAAGGCATCCTCCAGCGCGCGCTGCTTCACCGCCACCTGCGCGGACACGTGCAGGTGCTGCATGCGGCAGCCGCCGCAGTGGCCGAACCAGGCGCAGCGCGGCACCACGCGCTGCGAGCTCTCGTGCCGGCGCTCAACAACCTCGGCGCGCTCCCAGCTGTTCTTGCGCTTGGTGACGCGCACCCGCACCTGCTCGCCCGGCAGCGCGCCGTCGACGAACACCACCTTGCCCTGCGTGTCGTGCGCCACGCCCTGCCCTTCCAGGTCGAGCGACTCGACCTGCAACCACTCGTCCTCTGCCGTCATGGCGCGGATTATCCCGGCCCGCGGCTGCTACACTGCCGCGGCCAGGAGAGAGCTTCCACGTGGAGCCGCCGAAGGCGCAGTGTCCGTCCGCGAGGGTGGGCCGAACGCTCAGGCAAAAGGACTGGCACGCGGCACGTGGCGACACGCGCCGTTCCTCACTGGAGAGAGGTCCGCCTGCGAGCGGACCCACCGAAGGGGCAAGCGGTGCGCCGGGATCCGGACGCCGCCAATCTCTCAGGTAAAGCGGACAGGGAGGGCCACCGTCGATGCAGCTTCATGCTGCCTCGGCGGCCCGAGGCCCTCGCAGCATGCGCCCGAAGGAGGCGAATATGTCCGACACGACCCTGCTCCAGACCCCGCTGCACGCCCTGCACCGCGAGCTCGGCGCCAAGATGGTGCCCTTCGCCGGCTACGAGATGCCGGTGAGCTACCCGACCGGCGTGCTCGCCGAGCACCGCCAGGGCCGCGAGGCGGCAGCGCTGTTCGACGTCTCCCACATGGGCCAGGTGCGCCTGGCCGGCGACGGCGCGGCGGCCGCGCTCGAGTCGCTCGTGCCAGTCGACGTGATCGGGCTGGCCCCCGGACGTCAGCGTTATGCCTTCTTCACCAACTCCGCCGGCGGCATCCTCGACGACCTGATGATCACGCGGCGCGCGAGCGACTGGCTGCTGATCGTCAACGCGGCCTGCAAGGCCGCCGACATCGCGCTGCTGCAGACGAACATCGGCCACCGCTGCACGGTGCAGCCCCTGCCCGAGCGCGCGCTGCTCGCGCTGCAGGGCCCGCAGGCCGCGGCGGTGCTGGCGCGCCTGGCGCCGGAGCTCGGCCGGCTCGTCTTCATGACCGGCGGCGAGGCCAGCATCGCGGGCGTACCGTGCTTCGCCACGCGTTCCGGCTACACCGGCGAGGACGGCTACGAGATCTCGATGCCGGCCGAGGGTGCGGTGGCGGTGGCCAAGGCGCTGCTCGCCCAGCCCGAGGTCAAGCCCGCCGGCCTGGGCGCACGCGACACGCTGCGCCTGGAGGCCGGCCTGTGCCTGTACGGCCACGACATCGACGCAAAGACCACCCCGGTCGAGGCCGGCCTGACCTGGGCGATCCAGAAGGTGCGCCGCGCCGGCGGGGAGCGCGCCGGCGGCTACCCCGGCGCCGCGGTGATCGACGGCCAGCTCGCCACGGGCCCGACGATCAAGCGCGTCGGCCTGGTCGGCCTGGAGAGGATGCCGGTGCGCGAAGGCGCGCTGATCCACGATGCCCACGGCCACAAGCTCGGCCACGTCACCAGCGGCACCATCGGCCCCACCGTCGGCAAGCCGATCGCGATGGCCTACCTGGCCGCCAACCATGCCCTGGCCAGCCACGAGGTCTACGCCGACGTGCGCGGCAAGCCGCAACCGATGCGCGTGACGGCGATGCCGTTCGCGCCCCACCGCTACTTCCGCGGCTGAGCCGCCCCACCATCCACGAACAAGGAGAACGCCGATGACGACGATGTACACGCCCGACCACGAGTGGATCAACATCGAGGACCACGAAGCCGCCACCGTCGGCATCACGCACCACGCGCAGGACGCGCTGGGCGACGTGGTCTTCGTCGACCTGCCGGAAGTCGGGCGCACCTTCAAGAAGGGCGAGGTGGCCGGCGTCGTCGAGTCGGTCAAGGCCGCGGCCGACCTGTTCATGCCGGTCACCGGCGAGATCGTCGAGGTCAACGAGGCGCTGCGTGCCGACCCGTCGCTGGCCAACAGCGACCCGCTGGGCAACGGCTGGTTCTTCAAGGTCCACATCTCCGAGGCCGGCATGGCCGAGTTCGACCAGCTGATGGACGGCCCGGCCTACGACAAGCTGCTCAAGAGCGCCTGAAGGGCGCCGCCAACGCACACCAGGGAAGGTCCATGCTGATGTCCACGCACGTGCCGCTGCACGAACTCGAGAACCCGGCGGAGTTCGCCGCGCGCCATGTCGGCATCGCCGCCGACGACGAGGCGCCGATGTTGTCCGCGATCGGCGCCGCCTCGCGCGCCGCGCTGATCGAGGCCATCGTGCCGGCGGCGATCGCCCGCCCGGCGCCGATGGCGCTGCCCGCGCCGGTCGGCGAGGCGCAGGCGCTGGCCGAGCTGCGTGCGATCGCGGCGAAGAACCGGGTGCTGAAGAGCTTCATCGGCCAGGGGTACCACGGCACGCACACGCCGGGCGTCATCCTGCGCAACGTGCTCGAGAACCCGGCCTGGTACACCGCCTACACGCCCTACCAGGCCGAGATCTCGCAGGGCCGCATGGAGGCGCTGGTCAACTTCCAGACCATGGTGTGCGACCTGACCGGCATGGCCATCGCCGGCTCGTCGATGCTCGACGAGGCCACCGCCGCCGCCGAGGCGATGACGCTGGCGCTGCGCGTGGGCAAGAGCAGGTCCACCACGCTCTACGTGGCCGACGACGTGCTGCCGCAGACGCTGGAGGTGCTGCGCACGCGTGCGCGGCCGCTGGGCATCGACGTGGCCACCGGCCCGGCCGAGGCCGCCGGCCGCGCCGACGCCTTCGCGGTGCTGCTGCAGTACCCCGGCGTGGACGGCGTGGTGCGCGACCTCAAGCCCGTCATCGACGCGGTGCACGCACGCGGCGCGCTGGCCATCGTCGCGGCCGACCTGCTGGCGCTCACCCTGCTGGTGCCGCCCGGCGAATGCGGCGCCGACATCGTCTGCGGCAGCACGCAGCGCTTCGGCATGCCGATGTGCAACGGCGGCCCGCATGCGGCCTACCTGGCCACGCGCGACGAGTTCAAGCGCCAGATGCCCGGCCGGCTGGTCGGCGTCAGCGTCGACAGCCACGGCGCGCCGGCCTACCGCCTGGCGCTGCAGACCCGCGAGCAGCACATCCGGCGCGAGAAGGCCACTTCCAACATCTGCACGGCGCAGGTGCTGCCGGCGGTGGTGGCGAGCATGTACGCCGTCTACCACGGGCCCGAGGGGCTGACGCGCATCGCGCGCCGGGTGGCGAGCTACACCGCGATCCTGGCCGCCGGGCTGAAGCAGCTCGGCGCGGCGGTCGTGGATGCGGCGACCTTCGACACCGTGACGGTGGCCACCGGCGCCGCCACCGAGGCGCTGCTGCAGGCCGCCCGCGCGGCCGGCTGCAACCTGCGCCGCGCCTCGGCCACGAGCGTCGGCATCACGCTGGACGAGACCACGACGCGCGACGACCTGCGCCTGCTCTGGTCGCTGTTCGCGGCGGGCGCCGAGGGCCGGCCGCTGCCCGAGTTCGCGCCCTTCGAGAAGGGACTGGCCTCGCGCCTGCCGGCCGCGCTGGCGCGCAGCAGCCGCTTCCTGACGCACCCCGTGTTCCAGCGCTACCGCAGCGAGACCGAGATGCTGCGCTACCTGCGCAGCCTGTCCGACAAGGACCTGGCGCTGGACCGCAGCATGATCCCGCTCGGCTCGTGCACGATGAAGCTGAATGCCACGAGCGAGATGATTCCCGTCACCTGGCCCGAGTTCGCGAACCTGCACCCGTTCGCGCCGGCCGAGCAGCTCGCCGGTTATGCCGAACTCGACGCGCAGCTGCGCGGCTGGCTCACGCAGGCCACCGGCTACGCCGGCATCAGCCTGCAGCCCAACGCCGGCTCGCAGGGCGAGTACGCGGGGCTGCTCGCGATCCGCGCCTGGCACGCGTCGCGCGGGCAGGCGCAGCGCGACATCTGCCTGATCCCGGAATCGGCGCACGGCACCAACCCGGCCAGCGCGCAGATGGTCGGCCTGAAGGTGGTGGTGGTGAAGTGCGATGCGCTCGGCAACGTCGACCTCGACGACCTGCGCGCCAGGTGCGAGCAGCACCGCGATCAGCTCGCCTGCGTGATGATCACCTACCCCTCCACCTACGGCGTGTTCGAGGCGCGCGTGAAGGAGCTGTGCGCGCTGGTGCATTCGTTCGGCGGGCGAGTCTACGTGGACGGCGCGAACATGAACGCGCTGGTCGGCATCGCGGCGCCGGGCGAGTTCGGCGGCGACGTGAGTCACCTGAACCTGCACAAGACCTTCTGCATCCCGCACGGCGGCGGCGGTCCGGGCGTCGGTCCGGTGTGCGTCGTGGAGGACCTGGTGCCCTTCCTGCCCGGCCATGCAAGCGCCGGGCTGCGGCCCGAGTCAGCGGTCGGCGCCGTCTCGGCCGCGCCGCTGGGCAACGCCGCAGTGCTGCCGATCTCGTGGATGTACATCCGCATGATGGGCGAACCCGGCCTGCGCCTGGCCACCGAGACCGCGATCCTGAACGCCAACTACGTGGCCGCGCGCCTGGCAGACCACTACGACATCCACTTCAGCGGCGAGATCGCCGGCATCAAGGGCGGCGGCGTGGCGCACGAGTGCATTCTCGACCTGCGCCCGCTGAAGGACAGCAGCGGCGTCAGCGCCGAGGACGTGGCCAAGCGCCTGATCGACTACGGCTTCCACGCGCCGACGCTGAGCTTCCCGGTGGCCGGCACGCTGATGGTCGAGCCGACCGAGAGCGAGTCGCGCGCCGAGCTCGACCGCTTCTGCGACGCGATGATCGCGATCCGCGGCGAGATCGCGCAGGTGGAGTCCGGCGCCTGGCCGAAGGACGACAACCCGCTGGTCAACGCGCCGCACACCGCGGCCGCGCTGCTGGCGGCGGACTGGTCGCACGCCTACACGCGTGAGCAGGCCGCGTATCCGGTGGCGAGCCTGAAGAAGGCGAAGTACTGGTCGCCGGTGGGCCGGGTCGACAACGTCTGGGGCGACCGCAACCTGTTCTGCTCCTGCCCGCCGATCTCCGACTTCGCTTAAGCCCCGTTGTATGGCCGTCTCGGTCTTCGACCTGTTCAAGATCGGGATCGGTCCGTCGAGCTCGCACACGGTCGGGCCGATGCGTGCGGCGCGGCTGTTCGCGCTGCGCCTGCAGCACGAGGGCCAGCTGGCGCGCACGGCACGCGTCGTCGCGCGCTTGTACGGCTCGCTGGGCGCCACCGGCAAGGGGCATGGCAGCGACAAGGCGGTGCTGCTCGGCCTGGCCGGCCACGAACCGGACACGGTCGACGTGGAGGCCATTCCCGCGCTGCTCCAGGCCATCCGCACCGAGGCGTCCGTCGCGCTGCTGGGCACGCACCGCATCGCGCTGCGCGAGAAGACCGACCTGCTGTTCCTGCGCCGCGAGACCCTGCCCTTCCACGCCAACGGACTGCGCTTCGAGGCCTTCGACGCCGCGGGCACGCCGCTGGCCGACCGCACCTACTACTCGGTGGGCGGCGGCTTCGTCGTCAGCGACGAGGTGGCGGCCGACGGCACGCGCCAGAAGGCCGTCGCGCCGGATGCGACGGTGCTGCCGTTCCCGTTCCGCACCGGCGAGGAACTGCTCGCGCTGACGGCACGCGAGGGCTGCTCGATCGCCGAGCTGATGCGCCGCAACGAGCGACACTGGCGCAGCGACGCCGAGATCGACGCCGGCCTGCTCAACATCTGGTCGGTGATGCAGGCCTGCGTGCAGCGCGGCTGCCGCACGGGCGGCACGCTGCCCGGCGGCTTCAAGGTGCGCCGGCGTGCGGCCGACCTGCACCGGCAGCTGTGCAGCAACCCGGAGGCCGCACTGCGTGACCCGCTGCAGGTGCTCGACTGGGTCAACTTGTACGCGCTGGCCGTCAACGAGGAGAACGCCGCCGGCGGCCGGGTGGTCACCGCGCCGACCAACGGCGCCGCCGGCATCGTGCCGGCCGTGCTGCACTACTACGCCCGCTTCGTGCCCGGGGCCTCTGACCGCGGCGTGATCGACTTCCTGCTCACCGCCGCGGCCATCGGCATCCTCTACAAGGAGAACGCCAGCATCAGCGGCGCCGAGGTCGGCTGCCAGGGCGAGGTGGGCGTGGCCTGCTCGATGGCCGCCGGCGCGCTGTGCGCCGTGCTCGGCGGCACGCCGGCGCAGGCCGAGAACGCGGCCGAGATCGGCATGGAGCACCACCTCGGCCTGACCTGCGACCCGGTCGGCGGGCTGGTGCAGATCCCGTGCATCGAGCGCAACGCGATCGCCGCGGTCAAGGCGATCAACGCGGCGCGCATGGCGCTGCGCGGCGACGGCAGCCACCACGTGAGCCTCGACAAGGTCATCAAGACCATGCGCGAGACCGGCGCGGACATGATGACCAAGTACAAGGAGACCGCGCGCGGCGGTCTCGCGGTCAACATCGTCGAGTGCTGAGCGGGCGCGTGGCCCGCACTCAGGCGCGGCTGGCAGCGGCCGCCTGGAAGGCTGCCAGGCTGCGCGCGGCGCGCGCGCGCACCTTGCCGCGCAGCAGCGGCGTCCAGCCGAGCAGCCAGCCCGGGGCGCCCAGCGCCTGGCGCGACCAGGCCCAGAAATCGAAACGGTCCACGTGCCGCACGATCAGGCCGTCGCGGAACTCGAAGCGCGCGTCGATGCGGTTGAGCACCTTGCGCCCGGTGGCGCTGAAGGTGTAGTGCGCATCCCAGTGGGCCCGGCCTTCGCGCTCGTCGGCGGCGACGGCGCTGGCCTCGATGCGCAGGTCACGGCCGTTGGCGCACAGCATGCGCCACATGTCGCCGGCGGCGCGCCCCTGCAGGTCGAACACCTCGTCGCTGAAGCGGACCTCCGGGTGGTAGCAGGCGGCCATGCCCTCGGCGTCGCGGCGGGCGAAGGCGGCATAGAAGCGCTCGATCAGGGCGGCGTGGGGATGCATGCCGCGAGTGTCGCACCGGCCGATCGCGGCATGCCCCGGTGTTAACACGGCGTTAATCCGTTAAGCTTCTCGGGATGAAGCTGCTGCTCGCCGAAGACGACGCCACGCTGGCCGACGCGCTGGGGGCCCAATTGCGCCAGGCTGGCTTCGAGGTCGAGGTGGCCGACAACGGCGCGGTGGCCGAGTACCTGCTGCTGCGCCAGCCCTTCGACCTCGGCGTGCTCGACCTCGGCCTGCCGATGGTCGACGGCCTGACCGTGCTCAAGCGGGTGCGCGCCGCCAAGCCCGACCTGCCCATGCTGGTGCTGACCGCGCTCGACGGCCTGGAGCACCGCGTCGCCGGGCTGAACGCCGGTGCCGACGACTACCTGACCAAGCCCTTCGACTTTCCCGAGCTCGAGGCCCGCATCCGCGCCCTGCTGCGCCGCACGCGCGGCGCGGCACCGGCGGCGCTGCAAGCCGGCCGGCTGGTGTTCGACCGCGAGGCGCGCCGCGTCACGGTCGGCGGCACGCCGGTCGAGCTCTCGCCGCGCGAGTGGATGCTGCTGGACCTGCTGCTCGCCCAGCGCGACAAGGTGGTCACCAAGGACCAGGTCCACCAGGCCTGGGCGGTGGACCGCAGCGAGTCCGGCGGCGGCTCGCTCGAGGTCTACATCCACCGCGTGCGCCGCAAGCTGGAAGGCTCCGGGCTGGCGATCCGCACCGTGCGCGGCCTCGGTTACCTGCTCGAGGCGGAATGACACGCTCGTGGTGGGGGCGCGTGCCCGGCCTGCACCCGGGCAGCCGCTCGCTGCACCGCCACCTGCTGCTGTGGCTGCTGCTGCCGCAGCTGGTGCTGTGGGCCGCGGCCGCCTTCGTCACCTACAACCTCGCGCAGCGCTATGCCGATCAGGTGATCGATGCGGCGCAGTACACCGCCTCCAAGGCGCTCGCACGCCAGATCAAGCCGATCGGCAACGGGCTGCTGATCGACTTCCCGCGCGCCGCGCAGGACATCCTCGAGGCCGACCCCGACGACCGCATCTACTACACCGTCAGCACGCCGCCGGGCCAGTTCATCCTCGGCAACCGCAAGCTGCCGCCCCCGCCGGAGATCGCCTCGCCGCGCCTGGGCCAGCCCTACTTCTACAACGGCACCATGACCGAGGCCGGCCAGGAGATGCCGGTGCGCGTGGCGGCCCAGTACCTTCGCTACGGCGAGGTGGACCAGCCGCAGCTGATGCTGGTGCAGATCGCACGCGGCCGGGCCAGCCGCGAGCAGCTCGCCCGGCGCATCCTGCTGGACACCGCGCTGCCGCTGTCGGTGCTGGTGGCGCTGATGTCGATGATCGTCTGGGCCGGCATCCGCGCCGGCCTGGCGCCGCTGGCGCGCATGCGCGCGCTGGTGGAGGACCGCGCGCCGAACGACCTCGCGCCGCTCGAGCTGGAGGCCGCGCCGCGCGAGGTCCACGCGCTGGCCAAGGCGATCAACACGCTGCTGGGCACCGTGCACCAGAGCGTCAGCAGCCAGCGCCGCTTCGTCAGCGACGCGGCACACCAGCTGCGCACCCCGCTGGCCGGCCTGAAGAGCCAGACCGAGCTGGCGCTGGCCGAGGCCAGCGACCCGGCGCTCAAGGCCCGGCTGCAGCGGGTGCACGACAGCGCCACGCGCAGCGCCCACCTGGTCAACCAGCTGCTGACGCTGGCGCGCGCCGAGCCCGAATCGGGGCTCGCCCAGGGGCATGCCCGCGTCGACCTGGTGAAGCTGGCAGCCGAGCCTGCCGCCGAGCTGGTGCCGCGTGCGCGCCAGGCCGGCATCGACCTCGGTTTCGAGGATCAGGTCGGTGCCCCGTTGTTCGTGCTCGGCAATGCCCTGCTGCTGCGCGAGGCGCTGGTGAACCTGATCGACAACGCGCTGCGCTACGCCGGCCGCGGCGCCAACGTCACGGTGCGCGTGCGCGCGCTCGCCGGCCAGGCGCAGGTCGAGGTCGAGGACGACGGCCCCGGCATCGCGCCGGCCGATCGCGAGCGGGTGTTCCAGCGCTTCGCCCGCGCCACCAATGCCGGCGACGGTTGCGGCCTCGGCCTGGCCATCGTGCGCGAGATCGCCGAGCGCCACGCCGGCAGCGTGACCCTCGAAGGCAATGCACCGCGCGGGCTGCGCGTGCTGCTGCGCCTGCCGCTGGCGGGTTCGTCCTCCAACTGAGCAGCCGCAACGCCACGCACGCCGGGCTCGCGCAGCATGGCCCGGGCCGGTGCGCCGCGGAGGGTTTGTCACTGCCTAGGGAAAGTCCCTGGGCATGAAACCTTGCCGTAACTTTAACGCCTTCTTAACATTCGCCCCGGCTTGATTCAACAAGCTGAACGTTTTCTAAATCAACCCTGGTTCCCTAGGAGACACGCATGGCAATGAAGCGCATTTCCCTCTCGCTGGCTGCGGCCGGCCTGCTCGGCGCGACGCTGGCCCACGCGGGCGAAGTGGAGGTGCTGCACTGGTGGACGTCCGGCGGCGAGGCCAAGGCCGCCGCCGAGCTGAAGGCCACGATGCAGAAGAAGGGCCACTCGTGGAAGGACTTCGCGGTGGCCGGCGGCGGCGGTGACGCGGCCATGACGGTGCTGAAGTCGCGCGTGGTCTCGGGCAACGCCCCGGCCGCGGCGCAGATCAAGGGCCCGTCGATCCAGGAGTGGGCGCGCGAAGGCGTGCTGGCCAACATGGACAGCGTCGCCAAGGCCGAGAAGTGGGACGAGCTGCTGCCCAAGGTCGTCGCCGACGGCCTGAAGTACAAGGGCAACTACGTCGCCGCGCCGGTGAACGTGCACCGCGTCAACTGGCTGTGGGCCAACCCGGCGGTGTTCCAGAAGGCCGGCGCCAAGCTGCCGACCACCTGGGACGAGTTCTTCGTCGCCGCGGAAGCGCTGAAGAAGGCCGGCGTGATCCCGGTCGCGCATGGCGGGCAGAACTGGCAGGACTTCACCACCTTCGAGAGCGTCGCGCTCGGCGTGGGCGGGGCGGACTTCTACAAGAAGGCGCTGGTGCAGCTCGACGCGGGCACGCTGAAGAGCCCGACCATGCAGAAGGTGCTCGAGACCTTCAAGAAGGTGAAGGGCTACACCGACAAGAACGCCCCCGGCCGCGACTGGAACCTGGCCACCGCGATGGTGATCAAGGGCGAGGCCGGCATGCAGCTGATGGGCGACTGGGCCAAGGGCGAGTTCATCGCCGCGGGCAAGGCGCCGGGCAAGGACTTCGCCTGCGTCGCCGCGCCGGGCACGGCCAAGGCCTTCACCTACAACGTCGACAGCTTCGCGCTGTTCCAGCTCAAGGACGCCGGCAACCAGAAGGCCCAGCAGGACCTGGCCGCGGCCATCATGTCGCCCGAGTTCCAGGAGGTGTTCAACCTGAACAAGGGCTCGATCCCGGTGCGCCTGGGCATGAAGCTGGACAAGTTCGACGACTGCGCCAAGACCTCGGCGGCCGACTTCGTGGCCAGCGACAAGGCCGGCGCGCTGGTGCCCTCGATCGCCCACGGCATGGCGGTGCCCTCCGCCGCCGAAGGCGCGATGAAGGACGTGGTCTCGCAGTTCTGGAACGACGACAAGATGACCGCGGCTGCGGCCATGGACAAGCTCGTCGCCGCGGCGAAGAACAAGTAAGCCGCGTCCCGCGCACCACCTGTGCGCGCCCCGGGCGGGGCGCTCCGCCGCCCCGCCCTGTCCCTCTCTTCACCGGGGTTCGACCATGAACGCTCCCGCTGCCGCCGCGGGCGGTGGACGCACGGCCTCGTCCGTGTCCGCCGCCGCCCGCCTCTCGGAGTGGATGCCCAGGCTCGTGCTGGCACCCTCCTTCGTGATCTCGTTCCTGTTCATCTACGGGCTGATGGCCTGGAACGGCTACCTGTCGCTGTCCGCCTCGCGCCTGCTGCCCAACTACGAGTTCGTCGGCTTCGACCAGTACGTCACGCTGTTCGAGAGCGAGCGCTGGTGGGTGGCGCTGAAGAACCTGGCCATCTTCGGCGGGCTGTTCATCTTCCTCGGCATGGCCATCGGCCTGCTGCTGGCCATCCTGCTGGACCAGAAGATCCGGGCCGAGGGCGCGCTGCGCACCGTCTACCTGTACCCGATGGCGCTGAGCTTCATCGTCACCGGCACGGCCTGGAAGTGGATCCTCAACCCCGGCCTCGGCCTGGAGAAGGTGATGCACGACTGGGGCTGGACGAGCTTCGGCTTCGACTGGCTGATCAACCCCGACCGCGCGATCTACACCATCGTGATCGCCGGCGTGTGGCAGAGCTCGGGCTTCGTGATGGCGCTGTTCCTCGCGGGCCTGCGCGGCATCGACGACTCGATCCTCAAGGCCGCGCAGATCGACGGCGCGAGCCTGCCGCGCATCTACTGGCGCATCATCATCCCCAGCCTGCGCCCGGTGTTCTTCTCGACGCTGATGGTGCTGGCGCACCTGGCGATCAAGAGCTTCGACCTGGTGATGGCGCTGACCGCCGGCGGCCCGGGCTTCGCGACCGATCTGCCCGCCACCTTCATGTACACGATGTCGTTCTCGCGCGGCCAGATCGGCCTGGGCGCGGCCTCGGCCACGATCATGCTGGCCACCGTCGCGGCGATCGTCGTGCCCTACCTCTACTCCGAACTGAGGACCAGGAAATGAGCAGCATCGCCGTCTCCCGCCCGCCCGCCATCGACTGGGGCCGCATCGCCATGTGGTCGGTGCTGCTGCTGTTCGCGGTGTTCTACCTGCTGCCGATGTACGTGATGCTCACGACCTCGCTGAAGGACATGGAGCAGATCCGCAACGGCAACCTGCTCTCGCTGCCCACCGCGCCGAGCTTCGACGCCTGGTCCAAGGCCTGGAGCCACGCCTGCACCGGCGTGGACTGCGGCGGCCTGAAGCCCTTCTTCATGAACTCGGTGATCATGGTGATCCCGGCGGTGCTGATCTCCACGCTGCTGGGCGCGCTGAACGGCTACGTGCTGTCGAAGTGGCGCTTCACCGGCAGCGAGGTGATCTTCGCGCTGATGCTGTTCGGCGTCTTCATGCCGATGCAGGTGGTGCTGCTGCCGATGAGCCAGGTGCTCGGCTGGCTGGGCATCGCCAGCTCGGTGTGGGGCCTGGTGCTGGTGCACGTGATCGCGGGCCTCGCGTCGACGACGCTGTTCTTCCGCAACTACTACGTCGGCCTGCCGGACGAACTCGTGAAGGCGGCGATGCTCGACGGCGCGGGCTTCTGGCGCATCTTCTGGCGCATCATCCTGCCGCTCTCGACGCCGATCACGGTGGTCACGCTGATCTGGCAGTTCACCAACATCTGGAACGACTTCCTCTACGGCATCGTGTTCTCGGGCGCCGGCAGCAAGCCGGTGACCGTCGGCCTGAACAACCTGGCCAACACCACGAGCTCGGTGAAGGAATACAACGTCGACATGGCCGCCGCGATGATCGCCGGCCTGCCGACCCTGATCGTCTACATCGTCGCAGGCAAGTACTTCGTGCGCGGGCTGACTGCCGGCGCCGTGAAAGGCTGAACATCATGGGCGCACTTTCCATCCGCAACGTGCGGCGCAGCTTCGGCAGCGTCGACATCCTCAAGGGCATCGACATCGAGGTCGAGGCGGGCGACTTCCTGATCCTGGTCGGCCCCTCGGGCTGCGGCAAGAGCACCTTGCTGAACATCATCGCCGGGCTCGACAAGCCGACCTCCGGCCAGGTGCACATCGGCGGGCGTGACGTCACGCACGCGCTGCCCAAGGACCGCGACATCGCGATGGTGTTCCAGAGCTACGCGCTCTACCCGAACATGAACGTGGCGCAGAACATCGCCTTCGGCCTGGAGATGCGCAATGTGCCCAAGGCCGAGCGCGAGGCGGCCATCGCGCGGGTCTCGAAGATGCTGCAGATCGAGCACCTGCTGGACCGCAAGCCGGGGCAGCTCTCCGGCGGCCAGCGCCAGCGCGTCGCGATGGGCCGGGCGCTGGCGCGCGACCCGACGCTGTTCCTGTTCGACGAACCGCTGTCCAACCTCGACGCCAAGCTGCGCGTCGAGATGCGCGCCGAGATCAAGCACCTGCACAACAAGGCGCAGGTGACCACGGTCTACGTGACGCACGACCAGATCGAGGCCATGACGCTGGGCGACCACATCGCGGTGATGAAGGGCGGCGTGATCGAGCAGCTCGGCTCGCCCGACGACATCTACAGCCGCCCGGCGACCCGCTTCGTGGCCGAGTTCATCGGCTCCCCGGCGATGAACATCGTGACCGGCCAGCGCGCGGCCAACGGCTTCGCCTCGCACGGCATCGAGCTCGCGCTGACCGACGAGCAGCGCGGCATCGTCGGCAGCGCTCACGCGGACGGCATCCTCTACGGACTGCGGCCCGAGGCGGTGTCCTTCGCCGACCAGGGCCTGCCCGGCACCATCAGCCTGGTCGAGCCCACGGGCCCGGAGACCTACGTGCTGGTGGACACGCCGATGGGCAAGATGATGGCGCGCGTGCCCGGCAAGGTGCACCAGCAGGTGGGCGAGACGGTGCACCTGCAGTGGCAGGCGCGGGATGCCCACGTCTTCGACGCGAGGACCGAGCGCCGCATCGTGGCCTGAGCGGCGTCGCGCTTACACTGGGGCGCATCGAAGCAGTACGCGCCCCGGACGATGTTCGACCAGCTCGAGACCCTCACCGCCCGCGTGGCCCCCGACGTCGAGCGCTGGTCGCTGCGCGCGGTGCGGGAGCGGACCGAACAACTGATCGTCCGCCAGGACGTGCCCGAGGCGCCGCAGCGCGGCCTGGACGAAGGCGTGATGGTCAGCGTGGCGCATGCCGGCGGCCTCGGCCACGCGGCCACCGCCGACCTGAGCGAGGCCGGCCTGGCGCAGGCCTTCGAGCGGGCGCGGCGGCTGGCGCAGGCGGCGGCCGGGCACATGGTGTTCGACCCGGCCGAGCTGCCCGCGGTGCGTTCGCGCGGCGGCTATGCCGGCCGCGTCGAGCGCCCGGTCGCTTCGCTGCCGCTGCGCGAGCGGCTGGAGGTCGTGCGCGCGGCCTGCGCGGCGATCCGCACCGACTCCCGCATCGTCGACTGGGAGGCCACGCTCGGCTCGGGCGAGACCGAGCAGCTGCTGATCACCAGCGACGGCGCGCGCAACGAGCAGCGCTGGAGCCAGACCATCCCGCACCTCCAGGCCACCGCGCATGTCGACGGCGTGACCCAGACCCGCTCGTCGGCCGGCCAGTACAACGGCTGGTGCCAGCAGGGCGGGCTGGAGGTGCTCGAGCGCGCCGCCTTCGCCAGCGACGGCCCGCGCGTGGCCGCCGACGCGCTGGCGCTGGCGATGGCGCCGCAATGCCCGAGCGGCACGATGGACGTGCTGCTGATGCCCGACCAGATGATGCTGCAGATCCACGAGTCGATCGGCCACCCGCTCGAGCTCGACCGCATCCTCGGCGACGAGCGCAACTTCGCCGGCACCAGCTTCGTCACGCTCGACATGTTCGGCCACTACGCCTACGGCAGCGAGCTGCTGAACGTGAGCTACGACCCGTCGCGGCCCGAGCAGCTGGCCAGCTTCGGCTTCGACGACGAGGGCGAGCCGGCACGCCGCGAGCTGCTGATCGAACGCGGCATCCTGAAGCGGCCGCTGGGCGGCGCGGTCTCGCTGGCGCGCGCGCGGCGCATCCGGCCGGATCTGCAGGGCGTGGCCACCGCGCGCTCGAGCGGCTGGAACCGCGCGCCGATCGACCGCATGAGCAACCTGAACATCGAGCCGGGCCGCTCCTCGCTCGACGAGATGATCGCGAGCATCGAGCTGGGCGTGATGATGCGCACCAACCTCTCGTGGAGCATCGACGACTCGCGCAACAAGTTCCAGTTCGGCTGCGAATGGGGCCGCGTGATCCGCGACGGCCGGCTCGCCGAGGTGGTGCGCAACCCGAACTACCGCGGCATCAGCGCGACCTTCTGGCGCTCGCTCGCGATGGTGGGCGACGAATCCACCTTCGAGGTGATGGGCACGCCGTTCTGCGGCAAGGGCGAACCCTCGCAGACGCTGCGCGTGGGCCACGCGGCGCCGGCCTGCAAGTTCTCCGGCGTCGCCGTGTTCGGAGGCGAGGAATGATCGGGCGAGCCGAGTTCGAGGCGCTCGCCGATGCGGTGTGCCACACCACCGGCGGCCTCGACCGCTGCCTGCTGCTGCTGCACGCCGAGGCCTCCAGCTTCATCCGTTTCAACGGTGCCCAGGTGCGCCAGGCCACCGGCGTCGAGCAGGCGCACGCCACCGTGACCGTCGTACGCGGACGGCGCCGCGTCGAGGCGCGGGTGACGCTGTCGGGCCGGCCGGCACACGACCTCGCGCTGCTGCAGCGCGAGCGCGCGCTGGCCGTGGCGGCGCTCGACGACGTGGCCGACGACCCGCACCTGCTGCTGCCCGACGCGCCGGCGCGCAGCGAGCGCATCGACCCTGGCCGCCTGCCGGAGGCCGGCGAGGTGGTGCGGCGCGTCGTCGAAGCCGCCGCCGGGCTGGACTTCGTCGGCTTCTACGCCGGCGGGCCGATGCTGCGCGCCTTTGCCGACAGCCTGGGCTCGCGCCACTGGCACCAGGTCGAGTCCTTCCACTTCGACTGGTGCCTGGTGCAGTCGGCCGACAAGGCGGTCAAGAGCTTCTACGCCGGCACGCGCTGGGACGGCGACGAGTTCGCCCGCCGCGTCGCGGCCGGCGCGGCGCAGCTGCCGCTGCTCGCGCTGCCGCCGCGCCGCCTGGAGCCCGGCGCCTACCGCAGCTGGTTCGCACCGGCCGCGATGGCCGAGCTGCTGGGCACGGTCGCCTGGGCCGGCCTGGGCGCACGGGGGCGCCGCACCGGCACCTCCAGCCTGATGCGGCTGGCGCACCGCGACGCGGTGCTGAGCCCGGAGTTCTCGCTCGACGAGAACCTGGCCGAGGGGCTGGCGCCGGCCTTCACCGCGGAGGGCTTCGTGCGGCCGCCGCGGGTCAGCCTGGTCGAACGCGGCCTGGCGACGGACACGCTGAACAGCGCCCGCTCGGCGCAGGAGTACGGCCTGCCGGCCAACGGCGCGAATGCCAACGAGACGCCCGAGGCGCTGGCGCTGGCGCCGGGCCGGCTGAACGTGTCAGACCCGCTGGCCACGCTCGGCACCGGCCTGTACGTGAGCAACCTCTGGTACCTGAACTACTCGGACCGCCTCGCCTGCCGCATGACCGGCCTGACACGCTTCGCCTGCCTGTGGGTGGAAGACGGCCGGCCGGTGGCGCCGGTGACGGTGATGCGCTTCGACGACTCGTTCCTGCGCATGTTCGGCGAGGGCCTGCTCGGGCTGGGTGACCAGGCCGAGCTGATTCCCGAAAGCGGCACCTACAACGAACGCCAGCTGATGTCGATCAGCACCCCCGGCGCCCTGGTCGAGGGCTGGCGCCTCACCCTTTGACCTGGGGCTCGGCGTCAGCCTCGTCCAGGTCGGGCTCGAAGGCCTCCGGCGGCAGCTTGCTGCGACGGCGCAGCACGAGGATCAGCACCGCGAGGCCCCCGACCAGCAGCAGCGCCGGGCCGAACCAGAGCAGCCAGGTGGTCGACTTCATCGGTGGGCGGTAGAGCACGAAGTCGCCGTAGCGCTCGGTCATGAAGGCGATGATCTGCGGGTCGGTCTTGCCCTGGCGGATCATCTCGCGCACCTGCTGGCGCAGGTCCTGGGCCAGGTCGGCATGCGAGTCGGCGATCGTCTGGTTCTGGCAGACCAGGCAGCGCAGCTCGGCCGAGATGCGCAGCACGCGCGCCTCGAGCACGGGGTCCTCGGCCGCCGGCGCGGCCTCCTTGGACAGCGCCGCGAGCGGCAGCAGCCACAGCAGCACCAGCGCCGCAAGCCCCTTCCAGCTACGCATTGAGTTCCTTCACCAGCGGTTCGATCTTGTCGCGCAGCACGTCCGGGTTGAGCGGCCCGATGTGCTTGAAGCGGATGATGCCCTGCTTGTCGACCACGAAGGTCTCCGGCACGCCGTAGACGCCGTAGTCGATGCCCACGCGCCCGTCGGCGTCGAACAGCGAGGCCTCGTACGGGTCGCCGAGCTGGCGCAGGAAGCCCAGGCCGGCGTTGCGCTGGTCCTTGTAGTTCAGGCCGTAGACCGGCGCGAGCTTCTTCTTCGCGAAGGCCACCACCAGCGGATGCTCCTCGCGGCACGGCGCGCACCACGAGGCCCAGACATTGAGCACCCAGACCTTGCCGAGCAGGTCGTCGCGGCGGATCTTCTGCTCGGGCTGGTCGAGCCGCGTCAGCTCGAAGGCCGGCGCGGGCTTGCCGATCAGCGGCGAGGGCACCTCGCGCGGGTCGAGCTTCAGGCCGACGCCGAGGAAACCCACCAGCACGACGAAGATGCCGAGCGGGATCAGGAACTTCAGGACCTTCAAGCCTGCGCCCCCGCGGAGGCCGCCACGCCCTGCCCCGCCTTCACCTTGGCGCGGTAGCGCCGGTCGCTGGCCGCCAGCAGGCCGCCGAGCGCCATCAGGAAACAGCCGCCCCAGATCCAGTCGACGAAGGGCTTGACGTAGATGCGCACGATCCAGGCGCCGGCGTTGCCCACCGCCTCGCCGAGCGAGACGTACAGGTCGCGCGTCAGGCCGGCGTCGATGTCGGCCTCGGTCATCGGGTTCTGCTGCACGCGGTAGACACGCTTCTCCGGCTTCATGTCGAGCAGCTTGCGGCCGTTGCGGCTGACCTCCACCAGGCCCTGCGCGGCAACGTAGTTCGGCCCCTCGACCTCGCGCACGCCGCGGAAGGTGAAGGTGTAGCCGCGCACCTCGGTGGTGTCGCCGTTGTCCATCTTCACGTCGCGCTCGACCTCGTGGCCGCGCACCATGGTCACGCCGATGATGAAGGCCGCCACGCCCAGGTGCGCCACCATCATGCCCAGCAGCGCGCGCGGCAGCAGCTTCAGGCGCTCGAGCGGGTGGCCGCCGCGCAGGCGCTCCAGCAGGTCGGTGGCCACCGAGGCGATGATCCAGAACGCCAGCGCCAGGCCGAGCGTGGCCAGCAGGCCGATCTCGCCGGTGGCCCACTCGACGCCGATGGCCGCGACGATGGCCACGCCGAGCGCCCAGCGCAGGCGTGTCCACAGGTCGGGCAGCTCAGCCTGCTTCCAGCGCGCCAGCGGGCCCACGCCCATCATGAACACCAGCGGCGCCATCAGCGGCACGAACACGGTGTCGAAGTACGGCGGGCCGACCGAGATCTTGCCCAGCCCGAGCGCGTCGAGCACCAGCGGGTAGAGCGTGCCCAGCAGCACCGCGCCCATCGCGGCGACCAGCAGCACGTTGTTGACCAGCAGCATGGTCTCGCGCGAGAGCAGCGCGAAGCGCGCGCCCAGGCCGACCTTGGGCGCCCGCCAGGCGTACAGCGCCAGCGAGCTGCCGATCACGATGACGAGGAAGCCGAGGATGAACAGGCCGCGCTTCGGGTCGGTGGCGAAGGCGTGCACCGAGCTCAGCACGCCCGAGCGGACCAGGAAGGTGCCCAGCAGCGAGAGCGAGAAGGCCATGATGGCCAGCAGCACCGTCCAGTTCTTGAAGCTGCCGCGTTTCTCGGTGACGGCCAGCGAGTGGATCAGCGCGGTGCCCACCAGCCAGGGCATGAAGGAGGCGTTCTCGACCGGATCCCAGAACCACCAGCCGCCCCAGCCGAGTTCGTAATAGGCCCACCAGCTGCCCAGCGCGATGCCGATGGTCAGGAAGATCCAGGCCGAGGTGGTCCAGGGGCGGCTCCAGCGCGCCCAGGTGGCGTCGAGGTTGCCGCCGATCAGCGCGGCCACCGCAAACGCGAACGCCACCGAGAAGCCGACGTAGCCCATGTAGAGCATCGGCGGGTGGATCACCATGCCCGGGTCCTGCAGCAGCGGGTTCAGGTCGCGCCCGTCGGGTGCGGCGGGGAAGAGCCGGTCGAACGGGTTCGAGGTGAGCAGCATGAAGAGCAGGAAGCCCGCGCTGACCAGCCCCATCACCGAGAGGATGCGCGCGATCACCGGCAGCGGCAGGTGGCGCGAGAAGCGCGCCACCGCGAGCTGCCAGACCGCCAGCATCGCCACCCACAGCAGCAGCGAGCCCTCGTGGCCGCCC
The DNA here is from genome assembly GCF_004011805.1 of Piscinibacter defluvii. Classification (GTDB taxonomy): domain Bacteria; phylum Pseudomonadota; class Gammaproteobacteria; order Burkholderiales; family Burkholderiaceae_C; genus Piscinibacter; species Piscinibacter defluvii. Next base: position 381,504 of record NZ_RCHJ01000003.1, on the reverse strand, counting down.
CACACCGCGGCGATGCGGTAGGCCAGCGGCAGCGCCGAGTTGGAGTTCTGGGCCACGTAGAGCACCGAGAAGTCGTTGTTGACGAACGCGGCGGTGAGCGCCGCGAACGCGGCGGCGATGAGCAGGAACAGCACCAGCGTGAGCGGGCGCGACAGGACCATCCAGTCGGCGCGTCCCTTCTGCGCGCCGGCCAGCGGCAGCGTGCCCTGCAGCAGGGCGACACCCAGCGCCAGCCAGAGCGCGAGGTGGCCCAGCTCGGGGATCATGGCTGCGCTCCGACCACGCTCTTGCCGACCTTCTCGTTGGTCTGCTGGGCGCGCTTGACGGCCTCGGCGGCCTCCGGCGGCATGTAGTTCTCGTCGTGCTTGGCGAGCACCTCGCGGGCGACGAACACCCCGCCCTGCAGCTGGCCCTGGGCGACCACGCCCTTGCCCTCCTTGAACAGGTCCGGCAGGATGCCTTCGTAGACCACCGGCACGGTCTTGGCGGTGTCGGTGACGACGAAGCTCACCTTCACGCCGTCGCGCTTGACGCTGCCCTCCTCCACCATGCCGCCGAGGCGGAAGGTGCGCCCGACCGGCGCCTCGTTGGAGGCGATCTGCGAGGGCGAGAAGAAGAACACCAGGTTGCTCTGGAAGGCGTTGAGCACCAGCGTGGCGATGGCCGCGACGGCGACGACGACACCACCGGCAATGGCCAGGCGCTTGTGACGGGGTTTCATTCGGTCATTCCTCTTCGGATTCAGCCGCCTCGCGGCGGGCCTGTGCGTGACGCCGGCGCGCCAGAAGCGGCTCGGCCAGCATCAGCGCGGCACATACAGCGTACGAGCCCCAGACATAGAGCCCGTAACCACCCATTGCGAAGAACTCGCTCGCACTGCCCCAGTTCATGCGGTCGCTTCCTGTCTACGCACCAGGTCACCGACCCATTCCGTGTGGCGTTCGCGTTCCAGCACGATGGCCCGGGTGCGCATGAACACCACCGCGAAGGCATAGGCCCAGAACGCGAAGGTCATCAGCAGCATCGCCGTCAGCATGGTGTGCGCCATCTTCGGTGCGGCGGTCATGCTGATCGTCGCCCCCTGGTGCAGCGTGTTCCACCACTTCACCGAGAAGTAGATGATGGGCACGTTCACCGCGCCGACGATGGCCAGCAGGGCACCGGCCTGGTCGGCCCGGCGCGTGTCGTCGATCGCGTTGACCAGGGCCATGAAGCCCAGATACAGGAACAGCAGGATGAGTTCCGAGGTCAGGCGTGCATCCCACACCCACCAGGTGCCCCAGGTCGGCTTGCCCCACAGCGCGCCGGTCCACAGCGCCAGGAAGGTGAACAGCGCGCCGGTCGGCGCGATCGCGCGCGCCACCATCGAGGCCAGCCGGGCGTTGAAGGCCCAGCCGATGGCGGCCCAGAAGGCCATCACGAGGTACAGCAGCATCGACATCCAGGCCGCCGGCACGTGGATGAAGATGATCCGGTACGAGTCGCCCTGGGTCGCGTCGGTCGGCGCGACGAAGAAGCCGATGTAGAGCCCGGCGATCGACAGGCCGATGCAGGCCAGCCAGAGCCATGGCAAGAGCGCCCCGGTGAGGCCGTAGAAGCGCACCGGCGAGGCGAAGGTGAACAGGCGCAGGCGCGATTCCATCAGGCCCTCACTCCGTGGCGATGCGCAGTGCCGCGCCGGTGGCCAGCGGGGCGAGCAGGATGCTGCCGATCAGCAGTGCGCCCAGCAGCGAGAACTGGCCGCGCGCCGACAGGCCGGCCTCGGCCGCCGCCACGGCGCCGGTGCCGAAGATCAGCGCCGGGATGCACAGCGGCAGGATCAGCAGGATCAGCAGCACGCTGCCGCTGCGCAGGCCGAGCGTCAGCGCCGCCCCCAGCCCGCCGAGCAGGCTGAGGATGGGCGTGCCCAGCAGCAGCGTCAGCACGAGCGACAGGTTGGCCGGCGCCGACAGGTCGAACATCAGCCCGAACAGCGGCGCCGCCGCCACCAGCGGCAGCCCGGTGACGACCCAGTGCGCGAGCGCCTTGGCCGCGGCGATAGCCCAGCCCGATTCGCCCGACAGCAGCATCTGCTCGAGCGAACCGTCGGCATGGTCGGCGCCGTACAGCGAGGTCAGCGAGAGCATGGCCGCCAGCAGCGCGCAGACCCACACCACGCCCGGGGCGATCAGCTTGAGCGTCTGCGGCTCCGGGCCGATGCCCAGCGGGAACAGGCTGACCGCGACCAGGAAGAACGCGATCGGCAGCAGCGCCTCGACGCGCCGCCGCGCGGCCAGCCGCAGGTCGCGCGCGACGATGGCCAGGAACACCGGGCTCATCGGGCGGCGACGGCATCGAGTTGCAGGATCTCGGGCGCAGGTTCATTCACGGACAGGTCGATGTGGCTGGTCAGCACCGCGGCGCCGCCGGCCAGGGCATGCGCCGCGAGCGTGCGGTCGAGCATGCGGCTGCCGTCGGCATCCAGCGCGTCATACGGTTCGTCGAGGATCCACAGCGGCGCTGACGGTTCCAGGTGCAAACGCGCGAGCGCGATGCGCCGGCGCTGTCCCTGCGACAGGGTGCGCACCGCCGCATGGCGCCGGCTGTGCATGCCCACCGCGCGCAGCGCCTCGGTGCAGGACGACGCGTCGCCGGCGTGGCCGTGCAGCCGGGCGAGGAACTGCAGGGATTCGAGCGACGACAAGTCTTCCTTCAGCGCGTTGGCATGCGCCAGGTAGCAGGTGGCGCGGGCGTAGGCGGCGCGCTGCTCGCGCACCGGGCGGCCCTGCCAGTGGAGCTCGCCCCCGGCCGGCGTGGACAGGCCGGCCAAGAGGCGCAGCAGGCTGGTCTTGCCGCTGCCGTTCGGGCCACGCAGCCAGACGATCCGCCCGCTGGCCAGCGTGAAGTTCAGGCCGCGGAACAGCAGCCGGTCGCCGCGGCGGCAGGCGAGATCGCGCGCGGCGAGGTCGGTCGGGGCGAGCGGCACGGGTGGAGGGCGAAAACGGTGCAAAGGCGCAAGCTTACGGCATGCGCCTTGGCCTTCCCTTAGCGCCGGTCAAGCGCGCCCGCGCCACCGCGGCACCCGAACGGGGCACCGGCGGGCACCGCCACGAGGCGGGGCCGCACCGGCCGCCGCGTCAGAATTCCATGTCGAGCTCTTCGATCTCGTCGGGCTCGGCCTTGGCGGCGGCGATCCACTCCTTCATCTCCGGCATCGCCATGATGGTGCGGCAGTACTCGGCGCAGTCGGCAGGCAGCTTGACGTCGTAGGTGAGGAAGCGGGTGACGACCGGCGCGTACATCGCGTCGGCCATGGTGCGCTGGGCGCCGAACAGGTAGGGCCCGCCGTAGCGGGCCAGGCAGTCGCTCCAGATCTCGAGGATGCGGTCGATGTCGGGACGGGCGCCGGCCCAGATGCGAAAGCCGGGCCGGTGCGCCTTGAGGTTCATCGGCAGTGCCGAACGCAGGTTGGCGAAGCCGGAGTTCATCTCGCCGCTGATCGAGCGGCAATGCGCGCGCGCGATGCGGTCGGCCGGCATCAGCCCGGCGTCGGGGCAGATCTCGTTCAGGTACTGGGCGATGGCCAGCGTGTTCCACACCTTCGCGCCCTCGTGCGTCAGGCAGGGCACGCGGATCGACGGCGCGAGCAGCAGCAGTTCCCTGCGCGCGTCGGCGTCGTCGGGCGGCACCATCACCTCGTCGAACTCGAGGCCGGCGAACTTCGCCATCAGCCAGCCGCGCAGCGACCAGGACGAGTAGTTCTTGCTCGACAGCGTCAACGTCGCCCGCGCCGCGGGGGCGGCCACCGCCTTCTTGCGGGCCGGGGCCCTGGCTCGGCTGGGGGCGGTAGTGGCAGGCATGTCGGTCTCCGGGATGTCCGGCCTGCAGCGCTGCAATCCACATGCCACGCCGGCTTGGCGCGCAAGTTGCTGACGCCCGCCTGCCACCATGCCCGGAGACCGCTTCATGTACCACGCGTACCAGGCCCACAGCGACTGGATGTGGCCGGTGCGCACGCTGGCCCGCAGCGCGGTACCGATGCTGCTGGACCCGACGCTCGGCCTGGGCGGCCATCCGCCGCAGCGCCAGCTGGCGGCGGCCTGCGAGGTGCTGCGCCTGGCCGAGATCACCCACACGCGGCCGGACTGGGGCCTCCGCGAGGTGAGCGTCGGCGGTGCGCCGGTGCCGGTGGTCGAGCAGGTGGTGCAGCGCACGCCCTTCGCCACCCTGCTGCGCTTCGCCAAGCCGGGCGTGGCGGCGCAGCCCCGGGTACTGGTGGCCGCACCGATGTCGGGGCATTTCGCGACGCTGCTGCGCGACACCGTGCGCACGCTGCTGCCCGAACACGACGTGTACGTCACCGACTGGCACAACGCGCGCGACGTGCCGCTGTCGGACGGGCGCTTCGGGCTGGCCGAATACACGCAGCACCTGATCGACTTCCTGGCCGCGCTCGGCCCGGGCGCCCACCTGATGGCGATCTGCCAGCCCTGCGTGGCGGCGCTGGCGGCCACGGCGCTGATGGCCGAGGACGACCACCCTGCCGCGCCGGCCAGCCTGACGCTGATGGCCGGCCCGATCGACTGCCGCATCGGCCCGACGGCCGTCAACCAGCTCGCCACCAGCAAGCCGATCGAGTGGTTCGAGCGCCACCTGGTCAGCCGCGTGCCGTGGCGCTTCCGCGGTGCCGGACGGCGCGTCTACCCGGGCTTCGTGCAGCTCACCGCGTTCATGAGCATGAACCGGGAACGGCACCTCCATGCCTTCCGCGACTACTACGTCCACCTGGTCGAGCAGGACCACGAGAAGGCGCAGGTGACCCGCGACTTCTACGAGGAGTACATGGCGGTGGCCGACCTCCCGGCCGAGTTCTACCTCGAGACCGTGCAGCAGGTGTTCCAGGAGTACCGGCTGCCGCGCGGCGAACTGGTGCTGGCCGGCCGGCGCGTCGACCCGGCGGCGATCCGCCGCACCGCACTCGTCACCATCGAGGGCGAGCGCGACGACATCTGCTCGACCGGCCAGACCCTCGCCGCGCAGGACCTGTGCACCTCACTGCGCCCCTACCTGCGCACCCACTACGTTCAGCCCGGCGTGGGCCACTACGGCGTGTTCAGCGGGCGGCGCTGGCAGAACCAGATCTACCCGCTGATCCGCAACGTGATCCAGCTCAGCCAGTAAGTCACTTCGCCCCGCGCAGCTTGGCCAGCGCGGCCTGGGTCTCGTTCCACAGGTCCATGCCCACGCTCGCGCCGATCGAGGCGTTCACCTTGGTCAGCTTGTCGCGCATGCGCGCAGCTTCGGAGGCCGGCAGTTCGTTGATCTGCATGCCCTTGCCCTTCAGCTCGGCCAGCGCCTTGGCCGCTTCCTCGCGCGTGTCCTTGCGCTCGAAGTCGCGGCTCGCCTTGGCGGCATCCAGCAGGATCTTCTGCTCGTCCTTCGACAGGCCGTCCCACCACTTCTTGCTGACCATCACGATCCACGGGCTGTAGACGTGGTTGGTCACGCTCAGGTACTTCTGCACCTCGAAGAACTTGCTCGAGAGGATGGTGTTGTACGGGTTCTCCTGGCCGTCCACGGTCTTGGTCTCGAGCGCGCTGAAGAGCTCGGAGAACGGCAGCGGCACGGCGTTCGCGCCCAGGGTCTTGAAGCTGTCGAGGTAGACGTTGTTCTGCATCACGCGCAGCTTGATGCCGTCCAGGTCTTCCAGCTTGTTCACCGGGCGCTTGCTGTTGGTGAGGTTGCGGAAGCCGTTCTCCCAGTAGACCAGGCCCACGAGGCCCTTCTCCGGCAGCTTGTCCATCACCTTCTGGCCGATCGGGCCGTCGAGGATGGTGTCGGCCTCCTTCGCGTTGTTGAACAGGAACGGTGTGTCCCACAGCGCCATCTCCTTGGTGATGCCCACCAGCGTGGCGGTCGAGCCGACCATCATCTCCTGCGCCCCGCCGATCAGCGCCTGCTGCATCTGCACGTCCGGGCCGAGCGCGGCGGCGCCGATGGCACGCACGCGCATCTTGCCGCCCGAGGCCTTCTCCACCTGCTCGGCGAAGAACTTGACGGCGCGGCCCTGGTTGCTCTGCTCGTTCAGGCCGTAGCCGAAGCGGATCAGGCGCGGCTTGATGTCCTGCGCGAAGGCGGCAAAGGGGGCCAGCAGCGCGGCAGCGGCCGCGGCGGCGACGAGGGAGCGACGAACGAAGGTCATGGTTGTCTCCGAGGGATGAAGGTTCAGCGCATCCACGCGACCGGCGCGGTGACGAGCTGCGGGAAGATCACGAACAGCACCAGGATCAGCGTGTAGGTGACGAGGAAGGGGTTCACGCCGCGGATCACCTGCGCCAGCGACAGGCGGCCGACGCCGGCGACGACGTTCAGCACCGTGCCCACCGGCGGCGTGATCAGGCCGATGGCGCCGTTGAGCACGAACATCAGGCCGAAGTACACCGGGTCGATGCCGGCCTTGACGGCGATGGGCAGCATCACCGGCGCGAAGATCAGGATGGTCGGCGTCAGGTCCAGCGCCGTGCCGATCAGCACCAGCACCACCATCATCACCGCCATCAGCAGGCGCGGGTGCTCCACCAGGGGGCCGAGCCAGCCGGTCAGCGTGGCCGGCAGGTCGGCCAGCGTGATCATGTAGCTCGCCACGGCCGCGCCGGCGCACAGGAACATCACGATCGCGGTGGTCTTGGCCGCGCGCACCAGCACCGGGCCGAGCTCGGCGAACTTCATCTCGCGGTGCACGAACAGCGCGATGGTCAGCGCGTAGAAGGCCGCCACCACCGCCGCCTCGGTCGGCGTGAAGACGCCGGTCTTCATGCCGCCGATGATGATGACGGGCATCAGCAGCGCCCAGAAGGCCTTGGCCGTGGCGCGCAGTCGGGCCGCCAGCGGCACCGGTTCGCCCTCGGGCAGATCGATGCGGCGCAGCACCAGCTTCCAGGCGATGATCAGCCCGGCACCCATGATCAGCCCGGGCACGATGCCGGAGACGAACAGCGCCGAGATCGAGGTGTTGGTCGTGACGCCGTAGATCACGAAGGGCATCGACGGCGGGATGATCGGCGCGATGATGCCGCCCGAGGCGAGCAGGCCGGCCGAGGTGGCCATCGGGTAGCCCTGCTGGCGCATCATCGGCAGCAGGATGGTGGCCAGCGCCGCGGTGTCGGCCAGCGCCGAGCCGCTCATGCTGGCCATCAGCACCGCCGCGCCGATGGCCACGAAGCCGAGCCCGCCGCGGATGTGGCCGACCCAGGCCTGCGCCATGTCGATGATGCGGCGGCTGATGCCGCCCGAGTTCATCAGCTCGCCGGCCAGGATGAAGAACGGCACCGCGAGCAGCGGGAAGCTGTCCACACCGGCCACCAGGTTCTGCGCCAGCAGCTGGGTGTCCCAGAAGCCGAGCACGTAGGCCATGCCGGCACCGGTGAGCACGAGGGCGAGCGCCATGTTCATGCCGATGCCCATGAGCACCAGCATGCCGGCGGAGAAGACGACGAACGCGAGTCCTTCAGGAGACATGTCGGTCACTCCACGTCATGCGCGTGCCCGAGGTCGAGCGGTTCGCGCCGGATGAGTTCGACCAGCGCCATCACGCCGATCGCGGAACAGGCCAGCAGCGCCGGCAGCGGCAGCAAGGCGGTCGGGTAGCCGAGCACCACCGAGTGGCTGCCGAGGCCCACGATCACCTGCTGCCAGGCGCCCCAGCCCACCAGCACGCAGGCCAGGATGACCAGCAGCCGGATCAGCGCGGTCATCGCCGCCAGCGCCGCGGGGCGGGTCTTCAGCAGCCCGACCAGGCTGGTGAAGGCCATGTGCTCGCCGGCCGGGTAGGCGGCGGTGGCGCCGAGGAACACCATCCAGACGAACAGCAGGCGCGACAGCTCCTCGCTGGCCGGGATGCCGCTGCCGAAGCCGTAGCGCAGCACCACGTTGACGAACACCGCCAGCGCCATCACGCCCAGGCAGGCGGCCATGGCGGCATGGGTGAAGCGCTGGAAGCGGCCGGAGGCCAGGGGCAGGTTCATCGCGCGTCCTCCTGTTGCAGCCAGGCGGCCGTGGCCGCGCACAGCACGTCGAGCGGCTGCAGCGCGTCCAGGCGCAGCACGCCGGGCTCGCCGACCGGCGATTCGAGCGTCGCGAACTGGCTGTCCACCAGGCTCGCGGAGAAGAAGTGCGAGGCCGCGCGCGCCGCCACGCGCTGCAGCGCGGCCGCGCGGTCGAGCTCGAGGAAGGCGAAGCGCAGTCCGGGCTCGGCGCTGCGCAGTCGGTCCCGGTAGGCGCGCTTGAGCGCCGAGCAAGTCAGCACCAGGCCGGCCGGGTGGGCGCGCAGCTGGCCGCCCAGCGTGTCGAGCCAGCCGGCACGGTCGGCATCGGTCAGTGCGATGCCGCGGCTCATCTTGTCGCGGCTGGCCGGGCTGTGGAAGTCGTCACCCTCCACCAGCGGCAGGCCCAGGGCCCGGGCCAGCGCGGCGCCGAGGCTGGACTTGCCGCAGCCCGCCACGCCCATGATCACGATCGCCTGTTTCATTGGACAGCGCTATCCGGTTGAGGTAAAGAATTGACGGAGAACCGCCCGCCCACCGCACCTGTGCACCTCGCGGTGCGTCTGCGCTACAGTCGAGTTGTTGTCCGTCTTTGGATAGCGCTATCCTAGTCGACAGCCCGCCGAACCTGATCCGTACTTACCCTATGCCACCGCCACCCCGTCATCGCGCCACCGGCCGCGTCACCCTGGCCGACGTGGCCCAGGCCGCCGGCGTCAGCCCGATCACCGTGTCGCGCGCGCTGCGTGGCGAACGCGCGGTCGACCCGGAGCTGGTGGCGCGTGTACAGGCCGCGGCCCAGCGGCTCGGCTACGTGCCCGACCCGGCCGCCCGCGCCCTCGCCTCGCGCCACAGCACGCATGTGGCACTGCTGATCCCGATGCTGTCCAACGCGTTGTTCGTCGACCTGATGGAGGCGGTGCAGCACACGCTGCGCCCGGCCGGCTACCAGACCCTGATCGGCGTGACCCACTACGACGCCGCCGAGGAGGAACAGCTGCTGCGCGAGCAGCTGCAGCACCGCCCGGCCGGCCTGCTGGTGACGGGCTTCGACCGCAGCGACGCCACCCGCGCGCTGATCGCCGGCAGCGGCGTGCCCTGCGTGCACCTGATGGAGACCTCCTCGGCCGCGGGCGTCTACAGCGTCGGCTTCTCGCAGGCCGACGCCGGCGCGGCGATGACGCGCCACCTGCTCGCGCGGGGCCGGCGCCGCATCGCCTTCGCCGCCGCACAGCTCGACCCGCGCACCATGCAGCGCCTGGAGGGCTGGCGCCGGGTGATGCGCGAGGCCGGGCTGTATGCGCCGACGCTCGAGTGGCTCAACCCGGCGCCCTCCTCGCTTGCACTCGGCGGCACCATGCTCGAGCAGATCGCCGGGCAGACGCCGGCGGTGGACGCGGTGTTCTTCTGCAACGACGACCTGGCCCAGGGCGCGCTGCTGGCGGCGCTGCGGCTGGGCATCCGGGTGCCCGAGCGCATCGCGGTGGCCGGCTTCAACGACCTGACCGGCAGCGACCAGATGCTGCCGCCGCTGACCACCGTGCGCACGCCGCGCGCCGAGGTCGGTGCGGCCGCGGCGCGCATGCTGCTCGCGCTGATGCGCGGCGAGCCGGTGCCGGCGCCGGTCGTCGACCTGGGCTACGAGCTGGTGCCGCGCGCCAGCACCTGAACGCCGCGGCCGATCAGAGACCGGGCTCGATCGGGTCGGGCACGGCCAGCGGCGCGGCGGGCGCAGCACGCGATTCGCGCAGCGCCCGGGCGTGTTCGGCGAGCAGGCCGGCGCCGGCCCGGCTCGCCTGCTCGAGCAGGGTTTGAACGTCGGCGTCGCCGGCCTCCGGATGCATGACGTAGGCATCCAGCGCGTCGATGCGGACCGCCTCGGAGGCATCGCCGGTCACCAGGCCACCCAGTTCGTGCAGGCTCGCCGCCAGCTCGCCCTGCCGCACGCGCTGCAGCGCCTGCAGGCGGCCGGCCTCGTCGGCGTCGTGCAGGCCACTCGCTGCGGCAGCCGCCAACACCGCGGCGGGCGCAGCAGCGATGGTCGGGGCCTGGCGGTCGGCGGCTGTCGGTGCCGGGCGCCGGAGCGGCTCGGCGACCGCCTGCAGCACCCCGGCCTTGCCGAGCGGGAACACCCAGGCCGCCTTCAGGCGTGCACGACCGGTGCCGTCGTCGCCGCCGTAGTGCAGCACCAGCTCGAAGCCGTTCAGCCAGCGCCGCAGACTGGCCTCGGGCGACGCCGCGTCCGGGCTGCCGGCCGGCGCCGGCATCGCGAGCAGGTCCGCCGCCACCGCATCGGCCATCACGAGCTGCACGCCTTGGCGCCGCGCCAGTTCCTCGACCGCGAGGCGCAGGTTCGGCAGCGCCGGCTGCATCGGCGCAGCGGCTTGCGCCGGCACCGGTTCGGCCTCCGGCGCGCGGGCCAGCCACAGGCCCGCCAGCAACGCGCCGGCGAGTGCAAGGGCCACCACGGGGCGATGGGCGCAGCGCACCGGCGGGCCTCGCTCAGGGCAGGGTCAGCTGCGACGCGCCGGTCCAGGAGATCGCCAGGCTCAGGTTGCCGCCCGAGAGCGACGCGTAGGTGGCGTCGGCGCCCTGGATCCAGCTGAAGCGGTTCGACGCGCCGCTCACGCTGCCGCGGAAGTTGCCCGGGCCGAAGTCGTGCGCGCCTTGCAGCGTGATGTTCTGCGGCGCGCTGCCCGCCGCGGTGGCGAAGAACAGCGTCAGGGTGGTCATCGCGGTGTTCAGCGGCGCCGTGGTGCCGCCGGTGGTGACGCGCCGGTGCAGCGCGTACTGCCCGACCTTGACGCCGCCCTTGAAGATGTCGCCGGCCTGGTGCTGCCACAGGCCCGCCGCGTCCGACACGTTGGTCAGCGTGGTGCGCGTCAGCGTCAGCACGGCCGAGCCGGCGCTGGCCAGCGGCGCGAAGAGCGAGATCGCCGAAGCGACGACGAGAGACTTGATTCCGATGCCCATGGTGTGGTCCTCTTTCCAGGTTGACGATCCGGGCCGTCACGCGGTCCCGAGGCGCCCCGCCCGGCCGCCTTGCGATGCCGGAAACGTCGAAGCACTCGGACGAGAGGTTAGGAATCGGACTCCAGCGCCGGCTCCCCAGGCCGGCAGCCGACTTAGGGAGCGATCTGGGGGATGGCGTGCGCAGCTGCCGCAGTGCGGTGCGGCCGGCCAGCCAGGTAGCTCCAGGCCACCGGCACCACCAGCAGCGTCAGCAGCGTCGAGGTCAGCACGCCGCCGATGATGGCGCGGCCCATCGGCGCCTGCAGCTCGCCGCCGTCGTTCAGCGCCAGCGCGAGCGGCAGCATGCCGAAGACCATCGCCGCGGTGGTCATCACGATCGGGCGCAGTCGGGTCTGGCCGGCCTGCAGCAGCGCCTCGGGCACGCTCGCGCCGGCACGCAGCGCGCGGTTGGCGAAGTCGACCAGCAGGATCGCGTTCTTCGTCACCAGGCCCATCAGCATCACCAGGCCGATCATCGAGAACACGTTCAGCGTGCTGCGCCAGGCCAGCAGCGCGAGCATCACGCCGATCAGCGCCAGCGGCAGCGAGGCCATGATGGCCAGCGGCTGCACGAAGCTGGCGAACTGGCTGGCCAGCACGATGTAGATGAAGATCACCGCCAGCAGCATCGCGCCGAGCATCGCGCCGAAGGCCTCCTGCTGCTCGCGCGTGGCGCCGCCCACGTCGAAGCGGTACCCGGGCGGCAGGGTCGTCGCCTTCACCAGCTTCTGCACGTCGGCGCCGACGTCGCCGGCCGGCCGTCCCTGCGCGCCGGCGAAGATCGCCTCGCGGCGCTGCAGGTCCTGGCGCCGGATCACCTCCGGGTTGCGCACCGGCACGATGTCGGCCACCGCGTCGAGCGGGATCGCGCTGCCGTCGCGCGCGAAGGCCACCGGCAGCTTGCCCATCTGCGCGACGCGCTCGCGCTGCGCCTCGGGCAGGCGCAGCATCACCTCGACCTGCTCGCCGTCGGGCGTGGTCCAGGTGGTGGCCGCCTCGCCGTTCACGTAGGTGCGCAGGCTCGCCGCCAGCTGCGGGGCAGTCAGGCCGAGCTCGCGCACCGCGTCGGGCTTCAATCGCACCGCGTAGGCCGGCAGGCCGGGTTTGACCGAAAGCTCCACGTCGGCGATGCCGGGAATCTGCTTCACCTTCTCGGCGAACTCGCTGGCGATGCGGGCCAGCCCGTCCGGGTCGCTGCCGAGGATCGCCACGTAGATCGGCCGGTCGAAGCCGACCGACACCTCGATGCCCGGGATGCCGGCGATCGCCGCGCGGATCGCATCCTCCACCTCCTTCTGCGAGCGCTGCCGCTCGCGCCGCGGCACCAGGGCGATGTTCAGCGTCGCCTGGCTGCGCCCGACCGCCAGCCCGGTGCCGCTGCCGCCCACGTTGGTGGAGACGCTCTTCACCTCGGGGAAGCCGGCGACGATCTGCTCCACCTGGCGCACCTTGGCGTCGCTGCGCGCCAGGCTCGAGCCCACCGTCATGCGGATCGCCAGCTGCGTGAAGCCCTGGTCGGCCTGCGGGATGAACTCGGTGCCCACCAGCGGCGCGAGCGCCAGCGCGCCGACGAAGCTGGCAAGCCCGCCGCCGAGCACGAGCAGCCGGTTGCGGTGGCGCGTGGCGAACACCCAGCGGATCAGCCGCGCGTAGCCGGCGTGCAGCGCGTCCATGGCGCGGTCGACGGCACGCAGCGGCGCGCCGAGCCACGGCCGCGTGCGCCATGCGGCGCCGGGCGGATCGCGCCAGACGCTCGAGAGCATCGGGTCGAGCGTGAAGCTGACGACGAGCGACACCAGCACCGCCACCGCCACGGTGATGCCGAAGGGCTGGAAGAAACGCCCCACGATGCCGCCCATGAAGGCCACCGGCACGAACACCGCGCAGATCGCGAAGGTGGTGGCGAGCACCGCCAGGCCGATCTCGTCGGTGCCGTCCTGCGCCGCCTGGCGGTGGCTCTTGCCCAGGCCGAGGTGGCGCACGATGTTCTCGCGCACCACGATCGCATCGTCGATCAGCAGCCCGATGCACAGCGACAGCGCCATCATCGTCATGAAGTTGAGCGTGTAGCCGAAGGCCTGCACGGCGATGAAGCTGGCGATCACCGAGATCGGCAGGGTCAGCCCGGTGATCACCGTGCTGCGCCAGGAATGCAGGAACAGGAACACGATCGCGACCGTCAGCAGCGCGCCCTCGATCAGCGTGTGCTGCAGGCCGGTCAGCGAGGCCTTCACGAAGTCGCTGTTGGCCTGCACGAGGTGCAGCTCGACGTCGGGCGGCAGGCCCTGGCGCAGCTCGTCGAGCGCCTCCTTGACCGCCTCGCCGGTGGCCACGGCGTTGGCGTCCTGCTGCTTGAAGACGTTGAAGTTCACCGCGCGCTGGCCGTTCAGGCGCGCCAGGCTGTCGGGCTCGCGTTCGCGCTCGACCAGCGTGCCCAGGTCGCCGAGCCGCAGCGGCAGGCCGTTGCGCTGCGCCACCACCAGCTCGGCGAAGCCGCGCGGGTCGGCCAGGCGGCCCTCGACCCGCAGCAGCGTGTCCTGCGCCGCGTCCGACAGCAGGCCGACCGGCTGGTCGGCATGCGCCTCGCGCAGCGCCGCGGCGAGCTGCGCCGGCGTGATGGCGTAGGCGCGCAGGCGCTCGGGCTCGAGGTCGATGCGCAGCTCGCGCCGGGCCAGGCCGGTGACTTCCACGCTGGCCACGCCCTGCACGCGCTGCAGCCGCCGCGCCACCACCTGCTCGGCCAGGATCGACAGTTCGCGTGCGCTGCGGGTCGGCGAGAGCAGCGCGCTGACCACCACCGGCTGGCTGTTGTCGTTGTCGTAGCGCGCCACACGCGGCGGCCGCACGTCGGTCGGGAAGGCGGCCTGCACCACCGCGATGCGGTCGCGCACCTCCTGCATCGCGCGGCCCATGTCGGCGTCGAGCGTGAACTCGACATTGGTCTGGCTGCGCCCCTCGAAGCTGCGCGAGCTGATGCGCTTGACGCCGGCGATGCTGTTCACCGACTCCTCGATCTTGCGCGTCAGCTCGCGCTCGACGGCCTCCGGCGAGGCCCCGGGCCAGGCGACCTCGACGAAGGCCACCGGCGGTGCCACGTCGGGCATCTGCTCCACGCCCAGGCGCGCGTACGAGAACAGGCCCAGCACGCACAGTGCCACCATGAGCATGGTCGCGAACACCGGGTTGGCGATCGCCACGCGGGTCATCCACATGGTCGGCTCCTCAACGGACCGCGGCCGACGCCGCCGCCGCGGCCAGCGCCGCCCCGCGCGACACGACAACCGCCCGGCGGCCCTCGCGCAGCCCGTCGAAGCGCAAGGCCAGCAGCTGCACGCCGGGCGCCAGGCCGGCGAGCACCTCGACACGACCGGACGCCTCGTCCTGCCGGCCCAGCGTGACGGCGCGGCGCCGCAGCACGCCCTGCTCGATCACCCACACCTGCGCCTGGCCGGCCTCGCTGGTCACGGCGCCGGCCGGCACCGTCAGGCGCGCCACCGGGTCGCCCAGGCTGACGCGGGCCACCGCGTACTGGCCGGCGCGCAGCTTCTCGCCCGGGTTGGGCACCGCCACGGTGACGCCGATGGCGCGCGTGCCCGGCTCGGCGGCCGGGGCGATGCGGTCGATGCGCCCGGCCACCGGCTCGGCTCGCCCCTCGACCTGCACCTGGACGGCCAGGCCGGGCTCGAGCAGTCCGACCTCGTGCGTACCGACGCTGCCGGCCAGCTCCAGCGTGGCCAGGTCGACGATGGTCAGCACCGGCTGCTCGGCCGCCAGCTTCTCGCCGGGCACGACATGCCGGCGCGCCACGACACCTGCGATCGGCGCCACCGGCGAGGCATCGCGCAGCCCGACACGGGCGGTGTCCAGCTGCGCCTGGGCGGCGTCGAGTGCGGCGCGGGCGGCGTCGAGCGCGGCGCGCGACGCGTCCAGCGCATTGGGCGAGATGAAGTTCTGGTCGGCCAGGCGCCGATTCGAGGCGTGGCTGCGCTCGGCCTGCAGCCAGTTGGCGCGTGCCGCCGCGACGCTGGCCTGGCGTTCGGCCACGCGGCCGTCGAGTTCGGCCAGGTCGAGTCGGGCGAGCGCCTGGCCGGCGCGAACCCGGTGGCCCTCGGCGACCGCCAGGCTCAACAGGGTGCCGGGTGCCCGCGCCTTGACGACCGCGCTCGACGGCGCGACCAGCGGTCCGGAAAAGGCCAGGCGCAGCGGCAGCGCGGCGGTCACCGGCTCCACCACCTCGAGCGTGGTGAACTCGAGCGCGGGTTCGGGCACGGGCGGCGCCTCGGTGCCGGCGCCGAACCCGGCCACCCGTGCCACGGCGACGGCCGCCGCCGCCACGCCCACTGCCCAGCCCCCCAGCCGTGCTGCCTTGTGCATGCCGCCCTCTCCTCGTGGTTGCCGCTCTCGTGGAGCGGCGCCACTCTAGGCAGCGGCGCAGGAAGGCGCAGCCCGGATGCGACAACCTGCGGGCAGGGGCGACAACCTGCGGGCAGGGGCGACAGACGGCGGCGCGGGCCGACCGGCTGCGGCCGGGTCAGCAGCCGCGCCCGGCCTGGATCAGGGACGTCTCGACGAGACCTGCGACCGGGACGGCGCGAGGCTGTCGGCGGGCAGCTGGAAGCGCGCCACTTCGCCGGCCAGCCGGACGGCCTGATCGCGCAGCGACGCGGCCGCCGCCGCCGTCTGCTCCACCAGCGCGGCGTTCTGCTGCGTCATCGCGTCGAGCTCGTGCACGGCCGCGGTGGTCTGCGACACGCCGAGCGACTGCTCGTTGGTGCCGGTGGAGATCGCCGCCAGCAGGCCGTTGACCTTCTGCGCGCTGGAGACGATCTCGGCGATCGTCGCCCCGGCGTCCCCGACGACCCGCGTACCGGTGTCGACCTGGCCGACGCTGGCGGTGATCAGGTCCTTGATTTCGCGTGCCGCGGCCGACGAGCGCTGCGCCAGCGCGCGCACCTCCGAGGCCACCACCGCGAAGCCGCGCCCGGCCTCGCCGGCACGCGCCGCCTCGACGGCCGCGTTGAGCGCCAGGATGTTGGTCTGGAAGGCGATGCCGTCGATCACGCCGATGATGTCGCCGATGCGGCTCGACGAGCCGTGGATGTCCTGCATGGTGGCCACCACGCTTCCGATGATCTGCCCGCCGCGCTCGGCCAGCGACGCGTTGGCCGCGGCGATCCGGGCTGCCTCGCCGGCGCTCTCGGCCGTGGTCTTGACGGTCGCGGTGATCTGCTCCATCGAGGAGGCGGACTCCTCCAGGTTCGCCGCGGTCAGCTCGGTGCGCGCCGACAGGTCCATCGATCCTTCGGAGATCTCGGTGCTGGAATGCACGATGTTGTCCGACGCGCCGCGCACCTGCGTCACGATCGCCCGCAGCGACGCCTGCATGTCCGACAGCGAGCCCATCAGGCGGGCCGCGTCATCGCGGCCCCAGGGGCGGGGTTGTGTCCTCAGGTCGCCCGCGGTCATCGCCTCCAGATGCTTCTGCACCTCGCGCAGGCCTCCCTGCGTGACGAGGAAGAAGCTGTGGAACAGGTAGGCGCCTGCCAGCACCGACAGCAGCACCACCACGAGTGTGAGGTTGCGGTGCGTCGCGAGCTGGTCGGCGCGCGCGGCCAGCAGCTTGTCGAGCTCGTCCAGCACCGCTTGCTGCAGCCGGCGCAGTTCCGCCACGGCGGCATCACCTGCGCGTTGCAGCTCGGCGGCCTGGCCGTTGCCCGCGGTGGCGAACTCATGCAGCGCATGCATGCGGCGGCGCACGTCGTCCCCGCTCAATTGCTCCTTCAGGGCCGGATGCAGCGAGTACACCTTGGCCATGCCGGCCTGGAAGCGCTCGTCGTTGTGGTCGCCCAACGCCTCGGAGCGGGCCATGCTCACCTCCGCCAGCGGCCCGCCCGTCTTGCCCTGGGCCTGCGCCACCGCGATGTCGCGCAGGCGCACGGTGGATTCGATCAGCTGCGGCAGCGAGCCGAACGCCGCATCCATCAGGTAGTAGGTGTCGAGGTCGGGGTCCAGCGTCAGGTTGGAGTTGTCGGCCACGTGGGTCAGCAGCGTCATCGTGGACGCGACCCGTTCGCCACCGGCTTCGTAGGACTCGCTCCAGTCCGACCCGACAGCCGGTTTCAGCGCCCGCAGCGCCTGAACCTCCGCGCTGGTCTGCAGCTGCTCGCCGAGGCGGCGATCGACCTCCTCGAGTGCCCGCAGCCGGGACTCGTAGGCGCTGGCGGCCGCAGCGTCACCCGGGTTGCCGCGCAGCTGCTGGGATGCCTCGACGATCCCCAGAGCGACGCGGGAGTACTCGACGCCGACCCGTTCCCGCGCCGTGAAGTCGATGTCGGCCGCCTTGTCGTGGAAGTAGCTCCAGCCCAGCACCACCGACGGCAGCAGCAGCACCAGCGCGATGATCAAGGCCTTGGCGCGGAACTGCAGGCGTCGGAACAAGCGCACGCCCGGCGCCCAGATGCCGTGATGCCGGAAGAATTCGATCAGCGGCGAGGCCGGCGCGGCACGGTCGGGCGCGCCGGCAGCGATAGGCAAGGGATGTGAGCTCATCGGCGGTTCTCGACCGGCACAGATCGGCCGGTCCCGAAGACTGGGATGGCCAGCTTATCGGCCGACCTCGCCCCGGAATTGAGGAGAAATGAGCCCAATCCCCGTCACTTATCGTGACGGAGATCAATCCGCGAGCCGTTCAGGCGCGGCGCCCGACGATCGGTGTCATGCCGACGCGGACATCACCGCATTGCGCCCGGTGGCGCAGGGCATGGTCCATCAGCACCAGGGCCAGCATGGCCTCGGCGATCGGCGTGGCGCGGATGCCGACGCAGGGGTCGTGGCGGCCGAAGGTCTCCACCGTGGTCGGCTGGCCGTCGAGGCCCACCGAGCGGCGCGGGCTGCGGATCGAGCTGGTCGGCTTGATCGCGATGGAGACGACGATGTCCTGCCCGGTCGAGATGCCGCCGAGCACGCCGCCGGCGTTGTTGCCGGCGAAGCCCTGCGGCGTCAGTTCGTCGCCGTGTGTCGTGCCGCGCTGCGCCACGCTGGCGAAGCCGGCGCCGATCTCCACGCCCTTGACGGCGTTGATGCCCATCATCGCGTAGGCGATGTCGGCATCGAGCTTGTCGAACAGCGGCTCGCCCAGGCCCACCGGCACGCCGCGCGCCTCGACACGGATGCGCGCGCCGCAGCTGTCGCCGGCCTTGCGCAGCTCGTCCATGTAGCTCTCCAGGCGCGAGATGTCGCTGGCGTTGGCGGCGAAGAACGGGTTCGCGCCGATGTGCTCTTCGCCCTCGAACGGGATCTCGATGTCGCCGATCTGCGTCATCCAGCCGGTGAAGCGCGTGCCGTAGGCCTGCTTCAGCCACTTCCTCGCCACCGCGCCGGCGCCGACCATCGGTGCCGTCAGCCGCGCCGACGAGCGCCCGCCGCCGCGCGGATCGCGCAGGCCGTATTTCTGGTGGTAGGTGTAGTCGGCGTGGCCGGGGCGGAACGTGGCCAGCAGGTTGCCGTAGTCCTTGCTGCGCTGGTCGGTGTTGCGGATCAGCAGGCAGATCGGCGTGCCGGTGGTGCGACCCTCGAACACGCCGGAGAGGATCTCCACCGCGTCGGGCTCGTTGCGCTGGGTCACGTGCCGGCTGGTGCCGGGGCGGCGCCGGTCGAGCTCGGGCTGGATGTCGGCTTCGCTCAGCTCGAGCCCGGGCGGGCAGCCGTCGATCACGCAGCCGATGGCGGGGCCGTGCGACTCGCCGAAGTTGGTGACGCGGAAGAGTTCTCCGAAGGTGCTGCCTGCCATGCAGGCGATTCTAGTTGGCGGCTAGTTCGGCGCCGGGCCGTCCCAAGCCGGACCGCGCCCCTCGGGGGCAGGAGCGAAGCGACTGGGGGGCAGCATCAGTTCGCAGCCGGCTGCGCCGGGCTCTCGTCGACCGGCCAGTCGCGGATGTAGGCCTTGAGCATGCGGTTCTCGAAATCCTGGCTGTCGACCACCGCCTTGGCCACGTCGTAGAAGGAGATCACGCCCATCAGGGTGCGCTGGTCCATCACCGGCATGTAGCGCGCGTGGCGCTCGAGCATCATGCGGCGCACCTCGTCGATCTCGGTCTCGGGCGTGCAGGTCAGCGGGTGGTCGTCCATCACGCTGCGCACGGTGGTCGAGCCGACCGAGCCGCCGTTGCGCACCACGGCCAGGATCACCTCGCGGAAGGTCAGCATGCCGGCCAGTTCGCCGTGATCCATCACCACCAGCGAGCCGATGTCGCGCTCGGCCATGGTGTTGACCGCCTGGGCAAGCGGCTCGTTGGGGGTGACCGTGAACAGCGTCCCGCCCTTGACACGGAGGATGTCGCTGACCTTCATGCTCGTCTCCCAGGGTGCGTCCAAACCAATATAGCCCACAATGATGTGGCAAGACCACCCCCGGGCTTCCCCGGCCAGCCCCGACGCAACATGCCCGGCATCAACGACCCCGGCTTCGACACCCTCGCGCTGCACGCCGGTGCCGCACCCGACCCGGCCACCGGCGCACGCGCGGTGCCGATCCACCTCAGCACCTCGTTCGTGTTCGAGTCCAGCGAGCAAGCCGCCTCGCTGTTCAACCTCGAGCGCGCCGGGCATGTCTACAGCCGCATCTCGAACCCGACCAACGCGGTGCTCGAGGAGCGCGTGGCGGCACTCGAGGGCGGCGTGGGCGCGATCGCCACGGCCAGCGGCCAGGCCGCACTGCACCTGGCGATCGCCACGCTGGCCGGTGCCGGCGCCCACGTGGTGGCCTCGAGCGCGCTGTACGGCGGCTCGCACAACCTGCTGCACTACACGCTGGCGCGCTTCGGCATCGAGACGACATTCGTCAAGCCGCGCAGCCTCGACGCCTGGCGCGCCGCGATCCGGCCGAACACGCGGCTGCTGTTCGGCGAGACGCTCGGCAACCCGGGCCTGGACGTGCTCGACGTGCCGGCCGTGGCGGCGCTCGCGCACGAGCACGGCCTGCCGCTGCTGGTGGACTCGACCTTCACCACGCCCTGGCTGATGCAGCCCTTCGAACACGGTGCGGACCTGCTGTTCCACTCGGCCACCAAGTTCCTCTCCGGCCACGGCACGGTGATCGGCGGCGTACTGGTCGACTCGGGCCGCTTCGACTGGGATGCCTCCGGGCGATTCCCCGAGCTGACGCAGCCCTACGACGGCTTCCACGGCATGGTGTTCAGCGAGGAGAGCACGGTCGGCGCCTTCCTGCTGCGCGCGCGCCGCGAGGGCCTGCGCGACTTCGGCGCCTGCATGAGCCCGCACACGGCCTGGCTGATCCTGCAGGGGCTCGAGACGCTGCCGCTGCGCATGGCACGACACGTGGAGAACACGCGCAAGGTGGTGGGCTTCCTGGCCGCGCATCCGTTCGTCGCGTCGGTGGCCTACCCGGAACTCGAGTCGCATCCGGACCACGCGCTGGCGAAGTCGCTGCTGCCGCGCGGCTGCGGCTCGGTGTTCAGCTTCGACCTGAAGGGCTCTCGCGCCCAGGGCCGCGCCTTCATCGAGGCGCTGAGGATTTTCTCGCACCTGGCCAACGTGGGCGACTGCCGCTCGCTGGTGATCCACCCGGCATCGACCACCCACTTCCGCATGGACGACGCGGCGCTGGCACAGGCGGGCATCGGCCCGGGCACGATCCGGCTGTCGATCGGCCTGGAGGATGCGGACGACTTGCTCGACGACCTGAAGCGGGCGCTGAAGGCGGCCGAGAAGGCGGGGGCCTGATGGAACTGCAGGTCGACGGCCGGCGCGCCTATGCGTACACCGGCGGCAAGCCCTTCGATGCCGCCCTGCCCTGCGTCGTGTTCCTGCACGGCGCGCTGCACGACCACAGCGTGTGGAACCTGCTGGCGCGCTGGTGCGCGCACCATGGCCACGCGGTGCTGGCGGTCGACGAACCCGGCCACGGCCGCAGCGCCGGGCCGCCGCTCGCCAGCGTCGAGGCGCTGGCCGACTGGACACTCGCGCTGCTCGACGCCGCCGGCGTGGCCGGCGCCACGCTGGTCGGGCACAGCCTCGGATCGCTGATCGGCCTGGAGGCCGCCGCCCGCGCGCCGCAGCGCATCACGCGGCTGGTGATGATCGGCACCGCGTTCCCGATGAAGGTCTCGGACGCGCTGCTGGATGCCGCGCGCGAGCAGCCGCTGCGGGCGATCGACATGGTCAACGCGTTCTCGTTCTCCGGCCTCGCCGCCAAGCCCTCGTTCCCCGGCCCGGGCATGTGGCTGCACGGCAGCAACCGCGCATTGATGCGACGCATCCAGGCTGGGCTGACCGACCTGAACCTGTTCGAGCGCGACTTCCGGATCTGCGACGCCTACGGCAACGGCCTGCAGGCCGCCGCGCAGGTGCGCTGCCCGGTGCACTGCGTGCTGGGCGAGCGCGACCAGATGACCAGCCCGCGCTCGGGCCGTGCGCTGGCGACGGCGCTGAAGGCCACGCTGCACGAGTTGCCGGCCGGGCATTCACTGATGGCCGAGTCGCCGGACGGCGTGTTGAATGTGCTGCGCCAGGCCCTTGCCTGACGGAGGGTCCGCGATGAACGCCACCGGCAGCGCCATCGATCCGAAGAGCTTCACGAGCTTCGCCGAGTTCTATCCCTTCTACCTGGGCGAGCATGCCAACCGCAGCTGCCGGCGGCTGCATTTCCTCGGCTCGACGCTGGCCCTGGTGTGCCTGGCGCTGCTGGTGGTCACCGGCCGCCCGCTGTACCTGCTGCTGGGCCTGGTGGCCGGCTACGGCTGCGCCTGGATCGGCCACTTCGTGTTCGAGAAGAACCGGCCCGCCTCGTTCAAGCGCCCGCTGTACAGCTTTCTCGGCGACTGGGTGATGTACAAGGACATCTGGACCGGCCGCATCCCCTTCTGATGAGCGAGCAACCCGCGCCGGCGCCGGTCAGTGCGATCGAGCGCCTCGTCGACGTCGTCGCGCTGCCGATCGGCCGCTGGGACCGCGACGCCCGGCTGGTGTTCTGCAACCCGCCCTACCAGGGGTGGGCGGCGCGGCCGCGCGAGGCACTGCTTGGCCGCACGCTCGCCGAGCTGTTCGGGGCCGAGGCCTGGGAACGTGCGCGCCCGGCCTTCGAGCTCGCCTTCGCCGGCCAGACCACCCACTACGAGCGCCGCCTGAACCACGGCGCGCATGGCGGCCGCTGGGCACGCATCCAGGTGTTCCCCGACGTCGACGCGAGCGGCAGCGTGGACAGCATCTTCACGATCGCCACCGACATCCACGAGGACGTCACCGCGCGCGAGGCGCTGATCGCCGCGCGCCAGCGCCTGGACCGCTTCACCGAGAACATCCCGTACCCGCTGACCTACCTCGACGCCGGCTGCGTGATCCGCTTCGTCAACAAGGCCTACTGCGAGGCCACCCACATGACGCCCGAGCAGCTGGTCGGGCGCCACATCGGCGCGGTGCGCGGCATGCGCCGCTGGTCCGAGCACGAGCCGCACTTCCGGCGCGCGCTGGAGGGCAAGACGGTGCAGTACACCCGACTCGTCGCCGAGCTGCCGCAGGGCCCGCGCTGGATGCGCACCAGCTACGTGCCCGACCGCGATGCCGAGGGCCGCGTGGTCGGGCTCTATACCGTGACCATCGACGTGCACGACCTGACGGTCGCGCAGGAGCAGCTGCGCCGCAGCGTGGAGCGCGACGCGCTGACCGACGTGCTGAGCCGCCGCACGATGATGGACCGCATCGAGGCCGCGCTGGTCGACGCGGTGCAGGTGCCGGTGGCGCTGTTCTTCATCGACCTGGACGGCTTCAAGGCGGTCAACGACCGGCTCGGCCACCGCGAGGGCGACGCACTGCTGGTGCGCGTGGCGCAGGCGCTGCAGGGGAGCGTCCGCGCCGACGACGCGGTCGGCCGCTTCGGCGGCGACGAGTTCCTGGTGCTGGCCAGCGTGCGCAGCCCGGCCGGGGCGCGTGCACTGGCGCTGCACATGCTGACCGCGCTGCGCCAGGTGGCGGCGCAGGAGGGCGGCGGCGTCACCGCGAGCATCGGCTACGCGATCGCGCCGCTGGACGCGCAGCACCCGATGAAGCTGCTGCAGGCGGCCGACGACGCGATGTACGCCGCCAAGCGCCTGGGCAAGGACCGGGTCCAGCACGGCGCGCTGCCGGCCCAGCGCAGCGATTCGCCGGCTGGCTGATCAGGGCAGCAGCAACTCGGCGAGCGTCATGCGGTCCAGCCCGGTGCGCTGGCGCAGGCCGGCCAGCGCCGGCAGCGGCTCGATCAGCAGCCGCGCCAGCAGCGGCTCGGCGGCGGTCGCGGCCGGCTCGCACAGCAGCACGAAGCGCGCCGCGCCGCCTTCGTCGAGCCGGCCGACCCAGTCCAGCGCCACCAGCGTGTCGACCACCGTCTCCACCTGCAGCGGATCGATGCGCAGCGACTCGGCGACCGCCTCCAGCGCCAGGCCGCGGCCCTCGTGACTGCGCGCCGACTGCAGCGCGCGCAGCACCTGCACCGCCAGCGCCAGGCGCGCGCCGGGGCTGTCGGGCCAGCGCTTGACGCCCATCTGCAGGCTCGGCGCGTAGGCCGCCACCACCGCGCCGAGCAGCACGATCACCCAGCCGAGGTAGATCCAGACCAGGAAGATCGGCACCGTGGCAAAGGCGCCGTAGACCACCGAGAAGGTCGGCACCTGACCGATGTACCAGGCCAGCAGCTTCTTCGCCACCTCGAAGCCGGCCGAGACGAACACCCCGCCGGCGATCGCGTGGCGCCAGCGCACGTGGGTGTTGGGCACGTAGTGGAACAGCCCGGCCATCGCGGCGGCGAACAGCACGAACTCGATCAGGTTCAGCAGCAGGCTCACGCCGCCCGGCAGCGCGCCGATCAGCCCGCGCGAGGCGGTGATAGCCACCGAGGTCAGGCTCAGGCTGACGCCCAGCGCCAGCGGGCCGAGCGTGGCCGCGGCCCAGTAGACCAGCACGCGCTGCGCGATCGGCCGCGCGGTGCGCACGCGCCAGATGGCGTTGAGCGCCCGGTCGATGGTCAGCATCAGCGCCAGCGCGGCCAGCACCAGAAACACCAGGCCCACGGTGCCGAGCCGGTTCGCCTTGGAGGCGAACTGCGTCAGCGCCTGCAGCACTGGCCGCGCGATGTTCTCCGGCACCAGGTTCTGCAGGAAGTACTTCTGCAGCGCGTCCTCGAAGGACGAGAACATCGGGAAGGCGGAGAACAGCGCCAGCATCACCGTGACCAGCGGTACCAGCGAGATCAGCGTGGTGAAGGTCAGGCTGCTGGCGGTCAGGCCGAGGCGGTCTTCGCGGAAGCGCTGCCGCAGCGTGGCCAGCGTGTCGAGCCAGGGCCAGTGCTGCAGCGTCTGCAGCAGCTCGGCCAGACGGTCCTGCCAGCGCTGGGCCAGGCGGGCCTTCAGCGGGGTCGGGAGATTCATCGATGGCATGATAGCCAGCGACATGACCACGCCCCCGCCCGCCGCCCTGCCCACCCCCGTCGTGTGGACCCGCGCGCTCGCGGTGACCGGTCTGCTCGGCCTGATCGTGCTCGGCCTGGCCTGGGAGCTGTGGCTCGCACCCACCGGCAACCGCACGCTGGCGCTGAAGGTGCTGCCGCTGACCGTCCCGCTGGCCGGCCTGCTGAAGAACAAGCTCTACACCTACCGCTGGGTCAGCCTGTTCGTCTGGCTCTACTTCATCGAGGGCGTGGTGCGGGCCAGCGGCGACCGCGGCCTGTCCGCGCAGCTCGCACTGGTGGAGATCGCGCTGTGCCTGCTGCTGTTCGCGGCCAGCGCGATGCACGTGCACTGGCGCCTGACGCAGGCGAAGCGGCATGCCGCGCCGGGGGCGGCGCCGTGAGCCTGGAGGAACGCCTGCGCGGGCTGGTCGGCGCGGCCCACGTGCTCACCGAAGGCGACCTGAGCGCCTACGAGCAGGACTGGCGGCGTCGCTTTCGCGGCCGCGCCCGCGCCGTGGTGCGGCCGGGCTCGACGGCCGAGGTGGCCGCCGTGGTGCTCGCCTGCGCCGAGGCCGGCGCGGCGCTCGTGCCGCAGGGCGGCAACACCGGCCTGGTGGGCGCCTCGGTGCCGGACGCCAGCGGCACGCAGGTGCTGCTGAGCCTGCAGCGCCTGAACCGGGTGCGCGGCATCGACCGCGCCAACCTGACGCTGACGGCAGAGGCCGGCTGCATCCTGCAGCTGGTGCAGCAGTCCGCGCGCGAGGCCGGCCTGCTGTTCCCGCTCAGCCTGGCCGCCGAGGGCAGCTGCACCATCGGCGGCAACCTGGCCACCAACGCCGGCGGCACCCAGGTGCTGCGCTACGGCAATGCGCGCGAGCTGTGCCTGGGCCTGGAGGTGGTGACGGCCGAGGGCGAGGTCTGGGACGGCCTGTCGGGCCTGCGCAAGGACAACACCGGCTACGACCTGCGCGACCTGTTCATCGGCAGCGAAGGCACGCTGGGCATCATCACCGCCGCCACGCTGAAGCTGCACCCGCTGCCCGCGGCCCGCACCACCGCGCTGGCCACGCTCGCGACGCTCGAGCAGGCCGTGGCCCTGCTCGGCCTGGCGCAGCAGCGCCTCGGCGCCGCGCTGACCGGCTTCGAGGTGATGAACCGCTTCTCGCTCGAGCTGGTGCGCACGCATTTCCCGCAGCTCGCCCAGCCGCTCGCGCCGGCGCCCTGGACGGTGCTGCTGGAGCAGTCCGACGAGGAGAGCGAGTCGCACGCGACGCTGCGTTTCGAGGCGCTGCTGGAGTCCGCCTTCGAGCAGGGAATGATCGACGATGCGGCGCTGGCCAGCAACCTCGAGCAGGCGCACGCGATGTGGCACCTGCGCGAATCGATCCCGCTGGCGCAGAGCCAGGAGGGGCTGAACATCAAGCACGACATCTCGGTGCCGGTGTCGCACATCCCGGCCTTCGTGGCGGCGACCGACGCCGCGCTGGCGCGTGCCGTGCCCGGCGTGCGGCTGGTGGACTTCGGCCACCTGGGCGACGGCAACCTGCACTACAACGTGCAGGCGCCGGTCGGGCTGGCGCCCGAGGCCTTCCTGCGCGAGCGTGAACACGAGGTCAACCGCATCGTCTACGACGCGGTGAGCGCGCATGGCGGCTCGATCTCCGCCGAGCACGGCATCGGCGCGCTCAAGCGCGAGGAACTGGCGCAGCGCAAGTCGCCGGTGGCCCTGAAGCTGATGCGCGCGATCAAGCAGGCGCTCGATCCGCACGGCCGCATGAACCCCGGCCGGCTGCTCTGAGCCGGCGTTACTGCAGTGTGCCCTTGAGCGCCGGCAGCGACGGGAAGGCCATCACCTCGATGCCCTCGTCGCGCAGCGACTGGGCGTCTTCGGGCGACGCACGGCCGCGGATGGCACGCTCCTCGACCTCGCCGTAGTGGATGCGGCGCGCTTCCTCGGGGAAGCGCTCGCCGACGTCCTCGCTGTGCTCGACCATGTGACGCAGCGCCTTCAGCCAGGCCGCCTGCATCGCGGGAGTCTTCTCGGGGGACGCCGGCGCGGGCTCGCGCGGCGTGGAGACGTTCAGGTGCGGCGCGCTCGGCAGCCGGTCGATGGCGCGGTCGCCGCAGACCGGGCACTCGACCAGCGAGCGCTCGCGCTGGGACTCGAACTCCTCGCCGGAGGCGAACCAGCCCTCGAAGCGGTGATCGTGAGCACAGCGCAGGTTCAGCACCTTCATGCCCCGCATTATGGGGCGGCGTGCCTTACGGCGCGCTTTGCCAGTCGATGGCCCAGCGCCCGGCGCGCCAATTCTGCAACCACAGCAGCCCGAACAGGGTCTTGGTATCGCTGACGCGGCCGGCGGCGCACAGCGCGTCGAGCTCGTCGACGCTCAGTAGGGTGACCTCGAGGAACTCGCCGTCGTCGAGCCTGGCGCCGTCGTGTCGCAGGCCGCGGGCGAACCAGACCTCGATCACCTCGCTCGAGTATGCGATCGCGTTGCGGATCACCCCGATGCGTGCCCACTGCGCGGCGCGGTAGCCGGTTTCCTCGAGCAGCTCGCGCTGCGCGCAGAAGAACGGCGATTCGCCCGGGTCGATCTTGCCGGCCGGAAACTCGAGCATCACCTGGCCGACCGGATAACGCCACTGGCGTTCCATCACCAAGCGACCATCGTCGAGGATCGGCACCACCATCACCGCACCGTCGTGCTTGATGTACTCGCGCGTGGCCTGCGAGCCGTCGGGCAGGCGCACGGTGTCGCGCCGCACGTCGAGCAGGCGTCCGCGGAACACCTGCTCGAAGCCGACGCCGACCTCGCGCAGGTGGGCGTCGATGTCGTCGTCCTCCGGCGCGCCCATGCAATCGCCGGGAGTCAGGTGCCCAGCGCCTTGACGATGGCCTGCGCGCACAGCGTCATCAGGCCGC
Source organism: Piscinibacter defluvii (assembly GCF_004011805.1). Classification (GTDB taxonomy): domain Bacteria; phylum Pseudomonadota; class Gammaproteobacteria; order Burkholderiales; family Burkholderiaceae_C; genus Piscinibacter; species Piscinibacter defluvii. The sequence continues at coordinate 354,107 of NZ_RCHJ01000003.1, read as the reverse complement.
CGGGCAGCAGTCCGAAGGCGAGGATCGCCACGCCGTTGAGCGACAGCAGCGTGCGCACCTCGCCGGTGCTGCCGATGGGCGTCATATCGGTCGGCTCGTCGAAGTACATCACCTTCACCACGCGCAGGTAGTAGAAGGCCGCCACCAGCGACAGCAGCACCGCGATCACCGCGAGCCAGATGTAGGACGCGAGGTTGGTCGACACCAGCGCCTGCAGCACCGCGAGCTTGGCGTAGAAGCCCACCGTCGGCGGGATGCCGGCCAGCGAGAACATGAAGATCGCCATCACCGCGGCGTACCAGGGGCTGCGCTTGGCGAGGCCCTTCAGGTCGTCGATCTGCTCGGACTCGAAGCCGCTGCGCGCCAGCAGCATCACCACGCCGAAGGTGCCCAGCGTGGTGAACACGTAGGCGAGCACGTAGAACATCGCCGAGCTGTAGCCGTTGGCGGCCGACAGCGTGTTGCCCGAGACGACCGTGGGCGTGAGGCCCAGCAGCATGAAGCCCATCTGGCCGATCGTGGAGTAGGCCAGCATGCGCTTGAGGTTGCTCTGCGCGATGGCGGCCAGGTTGCCGATCACCAGCGAGCAGACCGCCAGCACGATCAGCATCTGCTGCCAGTCCTCGGCCACGCCGGACATGCCCTCCACCAGCAGCCGGATGGTGATGCCGAAGGCCGCCAGCTTGGGCGCGCCGGCCACCAGCAGCGTGACCGCCGTCGGCGCGCCCTGGTAGACGTCCGGGATCCACATGTGGAACGGCACCGCACCGAGCTTGAAGGCCAGCCCGGAGACCACGAACACCACGCCCAGCACCAGCACGGCCTTGTTGATCTGGCCGGTGGCGATGGCCTTGAAGACCTCGCCGATGTCGAGCGACTGGGTCGCGCCGTACATCATCGACAGCCCGTAGAGCAGGAAGCCGCTGGCCAGCGCGCCGAGCACGAAGTACTTCATCGCCGCCTCGGTGGCCGGGGCGTGGTCGCGGCGCAGCGCGACCAGCGCGTACAGCGACAGCGACATCAGCTCCAGGCCGAGGTAGACCACCAGGAAGTTGTTGGCCGAGACCATCACCTGGATGCCCAGCAGCGACAGCATGTTCAGGGTGATCAGCTCGCCCTTGAGCATGTCGCGCTGCTCGGCATAGGGACGCGCGTAGGCGAGCGAGACCATCGCCGCCAGCGTGGCGAAGAAGGCGAGCAAATGACCCATCGGATCCGCCACCACCATGCGCTGCATCGCGTAGACCGTCTCGCCGGCGTCGAAGCGCTGCAGGTGCAGCCACGCCACCACCGCCAGCGAGGCCTGTGCCAGCAGGTAGGTGGGCAGGCGGCGCGGGTGCGTCACCCACAGGTCGACCATCGCGACGACCAGCGCCGCGCACAGCAGCACGATCTCGGGGGCGACGGCGTGCCAGTTCATTGCATCCATGTCTCGTCTCTCTCAGGGCGCCAGCTTGGGCTGCTTGACGTGCTCGAGCAGCTGGGTCACCGAGACCTGCATCACGTCGGTGAACGGCTTCGGGTAGACGCCCATCCACAGCACGGCCACCGCGAGGATCGCCATCATCACGAACTCGCGCGCGTTCAGGTCGGTCAGCGCCTTGACGTGCTCGTTGGCCACCGCACCGAAGTAGACCCGCTTGACCATCCACAGGTTGTACGCGGCCCCGAGGATCAGCGCGGTGGCGGCCAGGAAGGCGAGCCAGAAGCCGGCCTTCACCGTGGCGAGGATCACCATCCACTCGCCGATGAAGCCGCTGGTGCCCGGCAGGCCACTGTTGGCCATCGCGAAGAACACGGCGAAGGCGGCGAAGGTGGGCATGGTGTTGACCACGCCGCCGTAGCTCGCGATCTCGCGCGAGTGCACCCGGTCGTACAGCACGCCGATGCACAGGAACATCGCGCCGGAGATGAAGCCGTGCGAGATCATCTGCACGATGCCGCCGGCCACGCCGAGCTCGCTGAAGATGAAGAAGCCCAGCGTGCAGAAGCCCATGTGGGCGATCGACGAGTAGGCGACCAGCTTCTTCATGTCCTGCTGGACCATCGCCACGAGGCCGATGTAGATCACCGCGATGAGCGACAGCGCGATGATGAACCAGGCCCACTCGCGGCTCGCGTCCGGCGCGATCGGCAGCGAGAAGCGCAGGAAGCCGTAGGCGCCGAGCTTCAGCATGATCGCCGCCAGCACCACCGAGCCGCCGGTGGGCGCCTCGACGTGGGCGTCGGGCAGCCAGGTGTGCACCGGCCACATCGGCACCTTCACCGCGAAGGCGAGGAAGAAGGCGAAGAACAGCAGCGTCTGCGCGGTGGCCGGCAGAGGCAGCCGGTGCCAGGCCTGGATGTCGAAGCTGCCGCCGGACTTGAAGTAGAGGTAGGCCAGCGCCACCAGCATCAGCAGCGAGCCGGCCAGCGTGTAGAGGAAGAACTTGAAGGCCGCGTAGACGCGCCGCGGGCCGCCCCAGATGCCGATGATGATGTACATCGGGATCAGCGTCGCCTCGAAGAACACGTAGAACAGCAGCCCGTCGAGCGCGCTGAACACGCCGACCATGATGCCCGAGAGGATCAGGAACGCGCCCATGTACTGGTTGACGCGCTCCTCGATCACCTCCCAGGCCGAGATCACGACGATCACCGTGATGAACGCCGTGAGCGGCACGAACCACATCGACAGCCCGTCGACGCCGAGGTGGTACTTGACGTTGAAGCGCTCGATCCAGGGCAGCGACTCCTCGAACTGCATCGCTGCGGTGGAGGTGTCGAAGCCGGTGATCAGCGGCAGCGTGACGAGGAAGCTCGCGAACGCGCCCACCAGCGCCATCCAGCGCACCGCGGTGGCGTTCCGATCGCGTCCCAGCGCGAGCAGCAGGACGCCGCAGGCGATCGGCAGCCAGATGGCGAGGCTCAGGAGACCCATGGTTGTTGTGTGGTTAGCGAACGATCAGGTGGCCGAGGTAGGGCCACAGCTGCCAGGTCATCAGCGCGATCACGCCGACGATCATCACGAGGGCGTACCAGTACAGGTAGCCGGTCTGGAGCAGGCGGGTCAGCGAGGCGATGCCGCCCACCGCCTTGGCCGAGCCGTCGATCACGACGCCGTCGATCAGGCCGACGTCGCCGCCCTTCCACAGACCTCGGCCGAGCGCGCGCGCCGCGGGGGCGATCAGGTTCTCGTTGATCCAGTCCATGTAGTACTTGTTCTCGAGGACCGTGACGACCGGCTTGAAGGTGCGCGCGATCGCCGCCGGGATCTCCGGCTTGACCAGGTAGAACACATAGGCGACGACGACCCCCGCCAGCGCCAGCCAGAACGGCAGCGTGCTCAGGCCATGCAGCGCCATCGCCGCCGCGCCGTGGAAGCCCTCGGCGAGTTCGGCCATCGCGGGGTGGGCCTGCGCGTTGACGAAGATCGAGTCCTTGAAGAACTCGCCGTAGAGCATCGGGCCGATGGTCAGGTAGCCGATCACCACCGACGGGATCGCCAGCAGCAGCAGCGGCGCGGTGACGACCCAGGGCGACTCGTGCGGATCGTGGTGCTCGCCGTGCCCGTGGTCGTCGTGGTGGTCGTGCTCGCCCGGGAAGGGCTTGTCGTGGAAGCGCTCCTTGCCGTGGAAGACGAGGAAGTACATCCGGAAGGAGTAGAACGCGGTGACGAACACGCCGGCCACCACCGCGAAGTAGGCGAAGCCCGAGCCCGGCAGGTGCGAGGCGTGCACCGCCTCGATGATGCTGTCCTTGCTGTAGAAGCCGGCGAACAGCGGCGTGCCGATCAGCGCCAGCGAGCCCAGCAGCGAGGTGATCCAGGTGATGGGCATGTACTTGCGCAGTCCGCCCATGTTGCGGATGTCCTGGTCGTGGTGCATGCCGATGATCACCGAGCCGGCCGCCAGGAACAGCAGTGCCTTGAAGAAGGCATGCGTCATCAGGTGGAACACCGCCACCGAGTAGGCCGAGACGCCCAGCGCCACCGTCATGTAGCCGAGCTGCGAGAGCGTCGAGTACGCCACCACGCGCTTGATGTCGTTCTGGATGATGCCGAGGAAGCCCATGAACAGCGCCGTGATCGCGCCGATGGTCATCACGAACGACAGCGCCGTGTCGGACAGCTCGAACAGCGGCGACATGCGCGCCACCATGAAGATGCCCGCGGTCACCATCGTCGCGGCGTGGATCAGCGCGGAGATCGGCGTCGGGCCTTCCATCGAGTCGGGCAGCCAGACGTGCAGCGGGAACTGCGCGCTCTTGCCCATGGCGCCGATGAACAGGCAGATGCAGGTGGCGGTGATCAGCGCCCAGCCGGTGCCGGGCATCGTGATCGCGGCCAGTTCGTTCGCCTTGGCGAAGGTCTCGGCGTAGTTCAGCGTGCCGGCGTAGGTGACGATCAGGCCGATGCCGAGGATGAAGCCGAAGTCGCCGACCCGGTTGACGAGGAAGGCCTTCAGGTTGGCGAAGATCGCGGTCGGCTTGGTGTACCAGAAGCCGATCAGCAGGTAGGAGACCAGGCCCACCGCCTCCCAGCCGAAGAACAGCTGCAGGAAGTTGTTGCTCATCACGAGCATCAACATCGAGAAGGTGAACAGCGAGATGTAGGAGAAGAAGCGCTGGTAGCCCGGGTCCTCCTCCATGTAGCCGATGGTGTAGATGTGCACCATCAGCGACACGAAGGTCACCACGCACATCATCATCGCGGTCAGGCCGTCGACCAGGAAGCCGATCTCCATCTTCAGCCCGCCGACGACCATCCACTCGTAGATGGTGGCGTTGAAGCGCGCGCCGTCGACGGCGACGCTCTTGAGCACCATCGCCGAGATGACGAACGCGATCGCCACGCCGAGGATGGTGGCCAGGTGCGCGCCGCGCCGGCCGATCCACTTGCCGAAGAAGCCGGCCAGCACCGCGCCGGCCAGCGGCGCCAGCGGCACCGCGACGAGCAGGTTGGGGGAAAGGGTTGCTGCCATGGGGTGCTCAGCCCTTCAGCGTGTCGAGCTCGTCGACGTTGATCGTGGAACGGTTGCGGAACAGCACCACCAGGATGGCCAGGCCGATCGCCGATTCGGCGGCGGCCACGGTCAGGATGAAGAACACGAACACCTGGCCGGCCATGTCGCCGAGGTAGTGCGAGAACGCGACGAAGTTCAGGTTGACCGCCAGCAGCATCAGCTCGATGGCCATCAGCAGCACAATCAGGTTCTTTCGATTCAGGAAGATGCCGATCACCGACAGCGCGAACAGGATCGCGCCGAGCGACAGGTAATGGCCGAGCGTGACGGCTCCGAGGGTCATTTCTGCTCTCCCGCCGCGCTGGCGGCCGCCGGCGCCTCGACCGTGGGTTTCATAGGCACGAGGCGCACACGACCGGCCTTCTTCGCCTTGACCTGTTCGGCCGGGTCGATGTACTTGGAATCCTTGCGCTTGCGCAGCGTCAGCGCGATCGCCGCGATGATCGCCACCAGCAGCAGCACCGCCGCGATCTGCAGCGGGTACAGGTACTGGGTGTAGATCTCGATGCCCAGCAGCTTGGTGTTGCCGAGCTTGGCGGCCGCCGCATCGGGCACCGGCGCCTGGCGCACGTCGAAGCCGGGGATCAGCACCAGCGCCATCTCGAGCGCGATGACGACGCCGATCGCCGCGGCGAGCGGGAAGTGCTTCCAGAAGCCGGCGCGCATCGAGTCGACGTTGATGTCGAGCATCATCACGACGAACAGGAACAGCACCATCACCGCGCCGACGTAGACGAGCACCAGCGAGATCGCCAGGAACTCGGCGCGCAGCAGCATCCAGACGCAGGCGGCGTTGAAGAACGCGAGCACCAGGTACAGCGCGGCATAGACCGGGCTGCGCGCGGTGATCACGCGGAAGGCCGCGAACAGCAGCACGGCCGAGAAGATGTAGAAGAGCGCGGTTTGCATCGTATTTTTCCTGCCGGGCGCGGGGAACGCGCGCCGGCTGCTCTCAGCGGTAGCGCGCGTCCGCGGCCTTGCGGGCCGCGATCTCGGCTTCGTAGCGGTCCCCCACCGCCAGCAGCATGTCCTTGGTGAAGTACAGGTCGCCCCGCTTCTCGCCGTGGTACTCGAAGATGTGCGTCTCGACGATCGAGTCGACCGGGCAGCTCTCCTCGCAGAAGCCGCAGAAGATGCACTTGGTCAGGTCGATGTCGTAGCGCGTCGTGCGGCGCGAGCCGTCGGCGCGCACGTCGCTCTCGATCGTGATGGCCATCGCCGGGCAGACCGCCTCGCACAGCTTGCAGGCGATGCAGCGCTCCTCGCCGTTCTCGTAGCGGCGCAGCGCGTGCAGGCCGCGGAAGCGGGGGCTGAGCGGCGTCTTCTCTTCCGGGAACTGGATGGTGATCTTGCGCTGGAAGAAGTGCCGCCCGGTGAGCTTGAAGCCCTTGAGCAGCTCCAGCAGGAAGAAGCTGGAGACGAAGTCCTTGAGGGTGCTTGCGGAAGCCATGGTGGGTGCCTTACTTCCAGATGTTCCAGGGCGACTGGATCCACAGGCCCACGACCACCAGCCACACCAGCGTCACCGGGATGAAGATCTTCCAGCCCAGGCGCATGATCTGGTCGTAGCGGTAGCGCGGGAAGCTGGCCCGCACCCACAGGAACAGGGTGCACAGGCAGAAGGTCTTGAAGCCGAGCCAGATCCAGCCCGGGATCCAGTTGAACAGCGCGCTGTCGATCGGCGGGAGCCAGCCGCCCAGGAACATGATCGCAGCCAGCGTCGAGACCAGGATGATGTTGGCGTACTCGGCCAGGAAGAACATCGCGAAGGACATGCCCGAGTACTCGACCATGTGCCCGGCGACGATCTCCGACTCGCCCTCCACCACGTCGAACGGATGGCGGTTCGTCTCGGCGATGCCGGCGATGATGTAGACGCCGAAGATCGGCAGCAGCGGCAGCCAGTTCCACGACAGGAAGTTCAGCCCCATGTGGGCGAACATGCCGCGCGACTGGCCCATCACGATGTCGGTCATGTTCAGCGAGGCCGACACCATCAGCACCACGACCAGCGCGAAGCCCATTGCGATCTCGTAGCTCACCATCTGCGCCGAGGCGCGCAGCGCGCCGAGGAAGGCGTACTTCGAGTTCGAGCCCCAGCCGGCGATGATCACGCCGTACACCTCCATCGAGGTGATCGCCATCAGGAACAGCAGGCCGGCGTTGATGTTGGCCAGCGCCACCTCGGGGCCGAAGGGGATCACCGCCCAGGCGGCGAGCGCCGGCATGATGGTCATCACCGGGCCGAGCAGGAACAGGTTCTTGTTGGCCGCCGTCGGCAGGATGATCTCCTTGAAGATCAGCTTGACGGCATCGGCGATGGGCTGCAGCAGGCCCTTGGGGCCGACGCGGTTCGGGCCGGGGCGGATCTGGCTCCAGCCGATCGCCTTGCGCTCCCACAGCGTCAGGTAGGCGACGCAGATCATCAGCGGCAGCACGACCGCGACGATCTTGACCAGCGTCCAGACCACCGGCCAGGCCGGGCCGAGCACGGCGCTGCCGAAGGAGGTGACGGTGTCGAGCATCGTGGCGCCTCCCTCAGGCCTTCTCGACGCTGACGGCGCCGAACATCGCGCCGAGCGTGGCCGTCAGCGGGTGTCCGGCGCTGACGTGGATGGTGTTGGCGGCCAGCGTCGGGTCGAGCCGCGCGCCCAGCACGGCGCTCGCGCCACCCTGGGAGACGCGCACCCGGCCGCCCTCGCCCAGGCCGAGTTGCGCCCACAGCGCCGCCGGCAGGCCGGCGACCGGCGGCCGCGCGTCGGCGGTGGCCTGCAGCGGGCCGGCGCGCCGCACCAGCGCGTCGGTGCAGTAGATCGGCACGTCGGCGATGCGCTCGAGGCCGCCCGTCGGCAGCGCGGGGGAACCCGGCCGGGCCGTGTTGTCGATGCGCGCGCCCAGCGCGGCGAGATCACCCAGCGCTTCGGCGCGCACCGCTTCGGAGGTCTCGTAATCGAAGCCCTTCAGCCCGAGCAGGTTGCCCAGCACGCGCAGCACCTTCCAGCCCGGACGCGTCTCGCCGCGCGGCTTGACGACACCGAAGAAGCTCTGCGCGCGGCCCTCGGCGTTGACGAAGGTTCCCGAGGTCTCGCTGAACGGGGCGATCGGCAGCAGCACGTCGGCCAGGTCGATCACGCCGCCCTTGAACGCACTCAGCGCAACGACCATCTCGGCGCCCTCGAGCGCCGCCTTCGCGGCGGCCGCATCGGCCGCATCGGCCAGCGGTTCCACGTTCAGCAGCAGCGCCGCCTTCAGCCCGCCTTGCGGCGACAGCATCCGGCCGGCATCCAGCCCACCCGCGCCCGGCAGCGCATTGACCAGCTGTGCGCCGACACTGTTGGCCGCCTCGCCGAGCACGCCCACGCTGGCACCGGTCTGCGCGGCGATCCAGTTCGCCAGGCCGAGCAGCACGCCGGCCTGCGGGTGCTGCACGGCCGCGTTGCCCAGCAGCACGGCCTTGCGTTCGCCGGACAGCAGCGCGGCGGCGATGGTCTTGGCGGCATCCGTCGCCGTGCCGGCGGCCGGCGCCGCGGCGCCGGTGGACGCAGCGATGGCCGTGGCGATGTCCGCCAGCGCCTGCACCCAGGCAGAGGGTGCGGCCACCAGCGAGGAGGCGACCGGCATCGCCCAGTCGGGCTGCAACGCATGCACGCTGTGCACCTGCGCGCCCTTGCGCACCGCCTGGCGGATGCGCTGCGCGAACAGCGGGTGGTCCTTGCGCAGGAAGGAGCCGACCACCAGCACACGCTGCAGGGTCGACAGCGCGGCGACCGGCAGCCCGAGCCCGCGCGCCTTGCCGGCCGGCGCGGGCTGGGAGAAGTCGGCGTGGCGCAGGCGGTGGTCGATGTTCTCGCTGCCCAGGCCGCGCACCAGCTTGGCGAGCAGGTGCAGTTCCTCGGCCGTGCTGTGCGGCGAGGCCAGGCCGCCGATGGCCTTGGCGCCATGGTCGACCTTGATCTGCGTGAGGCCGCGCGCCACGTATTCGAGCGCGGTGGTCCATTCGACCGTCTTCCACTGCCCGCCCTGCTTGAGCATCGGCGCGGTGAGGCGGTCGTCCGAATCGAGCGCGGTGTACGAGAAGCGGTCGCGGTCGGCGATCCAGCACTCGTTGACCTCCTCGTTCTCGAGCGGCAGCACGCGCATCACCTGGTTCGCCTTGACCTGCACGATCAGGTTGGCGCCGGTGCTGTCGTGCGGGCTGACGCTCTTGCGGCGCGAGAGCTCCCAGGTGCGCGCGCTGTAGCGGAACGGCTTGCTGGTGAGCGCACCGACCGGGCACAGGTCGATCATGTTGCCGGAGAGCTCGGAGTCGACCGTCTCGCCGACCACCGTGGTGATCTCGGAGTGCTCGCCGCGGTTGATCATGCCCAGCTCCATCACGCCGGCCACCTCCTGGCCGAAGCGCACGCAGCGGGTGCAGTGGATGCAGCGGCTCATCTCCTCCATCGAGATCAGCGGGCCGACGTCCTTGTGGAAGACGACGCGCTTCTCTTCCTGGTAGCGCGAGGCGGAGCCGCCGTAGCCGACGGCCAGGTCCTGCAGCTGGCACTCGCCGCCCTGGTCGCAGATCGGGCAGTCCAGCGGGTGGTTGATGAGCAGGAACTCCATCACCGACTGCTGGGCCTTGATCGCCTTGTCGCTCTTGGTGCGGACGATCATTCCCTGCGTCACCGGCGTGGCGCAGGCGGGCATGGGCTTGGGCGCCTTCTCGACGTCGACCAGGCACATGCGGCAGTTGGCCGCGATCGAGAGCTTCTTGTGGTAGCAGAAGTGCGGGATGTAGGTGCCCGCCGCGTCGGCCGCATGCATCACCATGCTGCCTTCGGGCACGCTGACCTTCTTGCCGTCGAGTTCGAGTTCGATCATGGTGTTCAGGCTGCGACGGCGACCTTCGCGGCCGGCGCGCCGACCTTCGGCGTCTTGTGTTCGATCAGGTGCACGAACTCGTCGCGGAAGTGCTTGATCATGGCGCGCACCGGCATCGCGGCGGCGTCGCCGAGCGCGCAGATGGTGCGACCCTGGATGTTGTCGGCCACCGAGTTCAGCAGGTCCAGGTCTTCCTTGCGCCCCTGGCCGTTGGCGATGCGCTCGATCACGCGGTGCATCCAGCCGGTGCCTTCGCGGCACGGCGTGCACTGGCCGCAGCTCTCGTGTGCGTAGAAGTACGACAGGCGCAGCAGCGACTTGACCATGCAGCGCGAATCGTCCATCACGATCACCGCGCCGGAGCCGAGCATCGAGCCGGCCTTGGCGATGCTGTCGTAGTCCATCGTGCAGTCCATCATGATGGAGGCAGGCAGCACGGGGGCGGACGATCCGCCCGGGATCACCGCCTTCAGCGTGCGGCCGGTGCGCACGCCGCCGGCGAGCTCGAGCAGCTTCGAGAACGGCGTGCCGAGCGGGACCTCGTAGTTGCCCGGGCGGTTGACGTCGCCCGAGACCGAGAAGATCTTGGTGCCGCCGTTGTTCGGCTTGCCGATCTCGAGATAGGGTTGGCCGCCGTGGCGGATGATCCACGGCACCGCAGCGAAGGTCTCGGTGTTGTTGATCGTGGTCGGCTTGCCGTACAGGCCGAAGCTCGCCGGGAACGGCGGCTTGAAGCGCGGCTGGCCCTTCTTGCCCTCGAGCGACTCGAGCAGCGCCGTCTCCTCGCCGCAGATGTAGGCGCCGAAGCCGTGCGAGGCGTGCAGCTGGAAGCTGAAGGCCGAGCCGAGGATGTTGTTGCCGAGGTAACCCGCGGCACGCGCCTCTTCGAGCGCGGCCTCGAAGCGATCGTAGACCTCGAAGATCTCGCCGTGGATGTAGTTGTAGCCGGTCGCGATGCCCATCGCGTACGCCGCGATCGCCATGCCTTCGATGACGATGTGCGGGTTGAACATCAGGATGTCGCGGTCCTTGCAGGTGCCCGGCTCGCCTTCGTCGGAATTGCAGACGAGGTACTTCGGGCCCGGGAAGGCACGCGGCATGAAGCTCCACTTCAGGCCGGTGGGGAAACCCGCGCCGCCACGGCCGCGCAGGCCGGAGAGCTTGACCTCGGCGATCACCTGCTCGGGCGTCATTCCCGCGCCGCCGTCCTGGCCGAGGATCTTGCGCAGCGCCTGGTAGCCGCCGCGCGCCTCGTAGTCCTTCAGCGACCAGTTGCGGCCGTTCAGGTCGGCATAGATCTGCGCGCCGAGGTGGCGGCCGTGGAAGCAGGTCTCGGCGCCGGTGGACTGGAATTTCGACAGGTCGAGCATGCTCAGGCCTTCTTCAGGGTGTCGACCAGATCGTCGAGCCGCTTCTCGTCCATGAAGCTGCACATCTGGCGGTCGTTGACCAGCAGCACCGGCGAGTCGGCGCAGGCGCCCAGGCACTCGCTCTTCTGCAGGGTGAACAGGCCGTCGGCCGTGGTGCCGCCCTCCTCCACGCCGAGACGCTTGCACAGGTGCTCGAGCGCGGTCTGGCCGTCGCGCAGCTGGCACGGCAGGTTGGTGCAGACGTTCAGCTTGAACTTGCCGACCGGCTGCTGGTTGTACATGTTGTAGAAGGTGGTGACCTCGTGCACCGCGATCGCCGGCATGCCGAGGTAGTCGGCCACCTTCTGCTCGCTCTCGGTGGAGACCCAGCCCTGCTCCTGCTGCACGATGGCCAGGCAGGCCATCACGGCGGACTGCTTCTGGTCCGCGGGGTACTTGGCCACTTCCTTCGCGAAGCGGGCCAGCGTGGCGTCACTCAAGCTCATCGATCGTTCACCTGTCGATTTCGCCGAACACGATGTCCATGGTGCCGATCACCGCCACGGCGTCGGCGATCATGTGGCCGCGCGCCATCTCGTCGAGCGCCGCCAGGTGGACGAAGCCGGGGGCGCGGATCTTCAACCGGTAGGGCTTGTTGGCACCGTCGCTCACCAGGTAGATGCCGAACTCGCCCTTCGGGTGCTCCACCGCCGCGTAGGCCTCGCCTTCGGGCACGTGGAAGCCCTCGGTGAAGAGCTTGAAGTGGTGGATCAGCTCTTCCATGCTGGACTTCATGCCCAGGCGCGAGGGCGGCGCCACCTTGTGGTTGTCGGTGATCACCGGGCCGGGGTTGGCACGCAGCCAGTCGACGCACTGCTTGATGATGCGGTTGGACTGGCGCATCTCCTCGACACGCACGAGGTAGCGGTCGTACGTGTCGCCGTTGACGCCGACCGGCACGTCGAAATCCATCGCCGCGTAGACGTCGTAGGGCTGGTTCTTGCGCAGGTCCCACTCGATGCCCGAGCCGCGCAGCATGGCCCCGGTGAAGCCGAGGTTCAGCGCGCGCTCCGGCGAGACCACCCCGATGCCCACGGTGCGCTGCTTCCAGATGCGGTTGTCGGTCAGCAGGGTCTCGTACTCGTCGACGTAGGTCGGGAAGCGCTTGGTGAAGTCGTCGATGAAGTCGAGCAGCGAACCCTGGCGGTTCTCGTTCAGCCGGGCGATCGCCTTGGCGTTGCGGATCCTGCTCGCCTGGTACTGCGGCATCTCGTCCGGCAGGTCGCGGTAGACACCGCCCGGGCGGAAGTAGGCGGCGTGCATGCGCGCGCCCGACGCCGCCTCGTACATGTCGAACAGGTCCTCGCGCTCGCGGAAGCAGTAGATGAAGATGTTCATCGCACCGCAGTCCAGGCCGTGGCAGCCGAGCCAGAGCAGGTGGTTGAGCAGCCGGGTGATCTCGCTGAACATCACGCGGATGTACTGCGCGCGCTGCGGCACCTCGATGCCCAGCAGCTTCTCGATGGCCAGGCAGTAGGCGTGCTCGTTGCACATCATGGACACGTAGTCGAGACGGTCCATGTAGGGCAGCGACTGGATGAAGGTCTTGCTCTCGGCCAGCTTCTCGGTGGCGCGGTGCAGCAGGCCGATGTGCGGGTCGGCGCGCTGGATGACCTCGCCGTCGAGCTCGAGCACGAGGCGCAGCACGCCGTGCGCGGCCGGGTGCTGCGGGCCGAAGTTCAGGGTGTAGTTCTTGATCTCGGCCATGGCTAGGCTTCCCGCCGGGCCGCCCCAAGGGAGGCCTGCGCCCCCTCGGGGGGTAGCGAACGAATGTGAGCTTGGGGGCTGTTCATCAGTGCAACCCGCCGTAGTTGTCTTCGCGGACGACACGCGGCGTGATCTCGCGCGGCTCGATCGTCACCGGCTGATAGATCACGCGCTGCTGCTCGGGGTCGTAGCGCATCTCGACATGGCCCGAGGTCGGGAAGTCCTTGCGGAACGGGTGGCCGATGAAGCCGTAGTCCGTCAGGATGCGGCGCAGGTCGAGGTGGCCTTCGAAGACGATGCCGTAGAGATCGAAGGCCTCGCGCTCGAACCAGTTCGCCGCGCTCCACACCTCGGTGAGCGACTTCACCAGCGGCAGCTCGTCGTCGGGGCAGAACACCTTCAGCCGCACGCGCCAGTTCTTCGCCACCGACAGCAGGTGCGTGACGACGCAGAAGCGCGGGCCTTCCCAGGGCTGGTCCTTCCAGCTCGAGTAGTCCATGCCGCACAGGTCGATCAGCTGCTCGAACTGCAGCTCCGGGTGGTCGCGCAGCGTGCGGGCGGCCTCGGGGTAGTTGAGCGCGCTGACGGTGACGGTGATCTCGCCGCGGTCGCGCACCAGCTTGTCCAGCCGCGCGCCGAGCGCGGATTCCAGGGCCGCCTGGAGCGTGTCGAGTCTGCTCATGTTCTTGTGCTTAGCGAGCGATGGTGTTCTCGCGCCGGATCTTCGCCTGCAGCTGCAGCACGCCGTAGAGCAGCGCCTCGGCGGTGGGCGGGCAGCCGGGTACGTAGACGTCCACCGGCACGATGCGGTCGCAGCCGCGCACCACCGAGTAGCTGTAGTGGTAGTAGCCGCCGCCGTTGGCGCAGGAGCCCATGCTCAGCACCCAGCGCGGCTCGGCCATCTGGTCGTAGACCTTGCGCAGCGCCGGCGCCATCTTGTTGCACAGCGTGCCGGCCACGATCATCAGGTCGCTCTGCCGCGGGCTCGGGCGGAACAGCATGCCGAAGCGGTCGATGTCGTAGCGCGCCGCGCCGGCATGCATCATCTCCACCGCGCAGCAGGCGAGGCCGAAGGTCATCGGCCACAGCGAGCCCGTCTTGGACCAGTTGATCAGCGTGTCCAGGCTCGTCGTGACGAAGCCTTCCTTCAGAACGCCTTCGATGCCCATCTCGGTGCTCGCGTCTTATTCCCAGTCCAGGGCGCCCTTTTTCCACTCGTAGACGAAGCCCACGACGAGGATGCCCAGGAAGATCATCATGGCCCAGAAGCCTGACGCGCCGATTTCATTCAGCGACACGGCCCAGGGGAAGAGGAACGCGATCTCGAGGTCGAACAGGATGAAGAGGATCGCGACGAGGTAGTAGCGCACGTCGAACTTCATGCGCGCGTCCTCGAAGGCCTCGAAGCCGCATTCGTAGGGGGAGTTCTTCGCGGTGTCCGGCCGGCGCGGGCCGAGCAGGAAGCCCAGCACCTGCGGTGCCACCCCCACTCCGACGCCGACCAGGATGAACAGGATGACGGGGAGGTAGGGTTCCAGAGTCATGGAGGGCGCGGTTCTGGTGCCGACGGCGAGACTCGAACTCGCACAGCTTTCGCCACTACCCCCTCAAGATAGCGTGTCTACCAATTTCACCACGTCGGCGGTGTGTACCACTTGGCCCGGATCGCGTGAGGATTGGCTCACCGGACAGCCCGAGATTCTAACCACAAACCCTCGGCTTCCCGAGGGATTCGCTGCACCGCAGCAACTGCGTCAGCGCCCAGCAAGGCGGGCGCGCACGGCCCGCAGGAGGCTCATTTCGCGGGCACCGCGCCCGCGCCGGAGGACGCCGCGGGTGCAGGCGCCGGCGCCGGCACTGCGGCCGGCGCCGTGGCACTCGCCGCGCCGGGGATCAGCGCCGCGCCGGTGGCCGGGGCACTGGCCGGCGCGCCGACCGCGGGCTTGTCGAGCACGCTGCCACCACCTTCGCTGCGCGTGGCACGGCCATCCGAGTGGAACGCCAGCGCCAGCGTGCAGGCGAAGAAGATCGCCGCGCACACCGCCGTCGAGCGCGACAGGAAGTTCGCGCTGCCGGTGGCGCCGAACAGGCTGCCCGAGGCGCCGCTGCCGAAGGACGCGCCCATGTCCGCGCCCTTGCCGTGCTGGATCAGCACCAGGCCGATCATCACCAGGGCGGTGATGATCTGCACCGCCACCACCACATTCATCAACAGGTTCATTCTTCTGGACTCCGGAAGGGAAACTCGCGCGGCCTCAGGCGCCGGCGCGGCAGATGGCGATGAAGTCGGCCGCCTTCAAGGACGCGCCGCCGATCAGGCCGCCATCGATGTCCGCCTGCGCGAACAGCGTGGCCGCGTTGTCGGGCTTGACGCTGCCGCCGTAGAGGATCTTCATCTCGCCGGCCTTCTCGCTGGCGGCCTTGAGCTGCGCACGCAGCAGCGCGTGCACCGCCTGGGCCTGCTCGGGCGTGGCGGTCTTGCCGGTGCCGATGGCCCACACCGGCTCGTAGGCCACGACCACCTGCGAGATGCAATGGCCGAGCGTGTGGATCACCGCAGACATCTGGCGCTTGACCACCGCATCGGTCTGCCCGGCCTCGCGCTCGGCGAGCGTCTCGCCGACGCAGACGATCGGCGTGAGCTTGTGCGCCAGCGCGACCTTGGCCTTGTCGGCAACAAGCTGGTCGCTTTCGGCGTGGTAGGCGCGGCGTTCCGAGTGCCCGACGATCACGTAGCGGCAGCCGTACTCGGCCAGCATCGGCGCGCTGACTTCGCCGGTGTAGGCGCCGCTCTCGTGCGCCGAGCAGTCCTGCGCGCCCCACGCGACGTCCGCGCCCTGCAGCGACAGCGCCACGTCGGCCAGGTACGGGAACGGCGCGCACACCGCGACCTCGGCGACGTACGGCCCAGCCTCGCGCAGTGCGCCGAGCAGGTCGACGTTGCCGACCCGCGTGCCGTTCATCTTCCAGTTGCCGACCACCAGCTTGCGACGATTCATCGAAGGCATCCTGTCTTGCTCACCACTGCAGCACCAGCTTGCCGACATGCTGGTTCGATTCCATCAGCGTGTGCGCCGCGGCCGCCTCGGCGGCCGGGAACACCTTGAAGATCACCGGCTTCACGCGACCCGCTTCGAGCCAGGGCCAGACGTTCTTCTTCAGCGCCTGTGCGATCGCGGCCTTGAATGCCACCGGCCGCGGCCGCAGCGTCGAGCCGGTGATCGTCAGGCGCCGGCGCAGCACCTGGCCCGCGTCGATCTCCGCCTTCGTGCCACCCTGCACCGCGATGATCACGAGCCGTCCGTCGTCGGCCAGGCACGACAACTCGCGCGCGACGTAGTCGCCCGCGACCATGTCGAGGATCACGTCGGCGCCGCGCCCGCCGGTGAGCCGCTTCACCTCGGCGGCGAAGTCGGCGCTGCGGTAGTTGATCGCATGGTCCGCGCCGAGCGCGGTGCAGGCGGCGCACTTGTCGTCGCTGCCGGCGGTGGCAATCACCACCGCACCGGCCGCCTTGGCCAGCTGGATCGCGGTGACGCCGATGCCGCTGGTGCCGCCTTGCACGAGCAGCGTCTCGCCGGACTGCAGGCGGCCACGCTCGAACACGTTCGACCAGACGGTGAAGAAGGTCTCGGGCAGGCTCGCGGCCTCGATGTCCGTCAGGCCGGCCGGCACCGGCAGGCACTGGCCGACCGGCGCGACACACAGCTCGGCGTACCCCCCGCCGGCCACCAGCGCACACACGCGGTCGCCGACCGCCAGGCCGGCCACGGCCAGGGCCGCCGCATCGCCGGCCACCACGGTCCCGGCCACTTCCAGGCCCGGCAGGTCGGACGCGCCCGGCGGCACCGGGTACTGGCCCTTGCGCTGCAGCACGTCCGGCCGGTTCACGCCGGAGGCCGCGACGCGGATCAGCAGCTCGCCGGGCCCGGCCACCGGGTCCGGCCGCTGCACCGCACGCAGCACCTCGGGCGCGCCGTAGGACGCGATCTCGATCGCCTTCATGCGCGCGGCCGCGTCACTCCTGCGCCGCCGGCGCCGGCTGCTGGTCGCGGTCGATCAGCGCCTTCATCGACAGCTTGACGCGGCCCTTCTCGTCGGTCTCGAGCACCTTGACCTTGACGATCTGGCCTTCCTTCAGGAAGTCGGTGACCTTCTCGACGCGCTGGTGCGCGATCTGGCTGATGTGCAGCAGGCCGTCCTTGCCCGGCAGCAGGTTGATCAGCGCCCCGAAGTCCAGGATCTTGGTGACCGGGCCCTCGTAGACCTTGCCCACCTCGACCTCGGCGGTGATCTCCTCGATGCGCTTCTTCGCGTGCGCGGCCTTGTCGGCGTCGGTCGAGGCGATCGTGATGGTGCCGTCCTCGGCGATGTCGATCGTCGTGCCGGTCTCCTCGGTCAGCGCTCGGATCGTCGCGCCGCCCTTGCCGATCACGTCGCGGATCTTCTCCGGGTTGATCTTCATCGTGTACAGGCGCGGCGCGAACTGCGACACCTCGGTCTTCGCGCCGCCCATCGCCTCGACCATCTTGCCGAGGATGTGCATGCGGGCTTCCTTGGCCTGGGCCAGCGCGACCTGCATGATCTCCTTGGTGATGCCCTGGATCTTGATGTCCATCTGCAGGGCGGTCACACCGGTGGTGGTGCCGGCGACCTTGAAGTCCATGTCGCCCAGATGATCTTCATCGCCGAGGATGTCGGTCAGCACGGCGAAGCGGTTGCCTTCCTTGATCAGGCCCATCGCGATGCCCGCCACGTGGGCCTTCAGCGGCACGCCGGCGTCCATCAAGGCGAGGCAGCCGCCGCACACCGAGGCCATCGACGACGAGCCGTTCGACTCGGTGATTTCCGAGACGACGCGCATCGAGTACGGAAACTCGTCGCGGCCCGGCAGCACCGCCACCAGCGCGCGCTTGGCCAGGCGGCCATGGCCGATCTCGCGCCGCTTCGGCGAACCGACGCGGCCGGTCTCGCCGGTGGCAAACGGCGGCATGTTGTAGTGGAGCATGAAGTGCTCGCTGAACTCGCCGGCCAGCGCGTCGATCTTCTGGCTGTCGCGCTCGGTGCCGAGCGTCGCGGCCACCAGCGCCTGCGTCTCGCCGCGGGTGAACAGCGCCGAGCCGTGCACACGCGGCAGCACGCCATTGCGGATCTCGATCGGACGCACGGTGCGGGTGTCGCGGCCGTCGATGCGCGGCTCGCCGGCCAGGATCTGGCCGCGCACGATGCGCGCCTCGATGTCGAACAGCAGGCCTTCGACCTTGACGGTGTCGAACGCGACGCCCTCTTCCGTCAGCGCACCGATCACGAAGGCGTAGGCTTCGCGGCAGGCCTGCGTGCGGGCCTGCTTGGAGCGGATCTGGTAGGCCGCGCGCAGCTTGTCCTCGCCGAGCGCCACGACCTTGGCGATGAAGGCCTCGTCCTTGCCCGGCGCCTTCCAGTCCCAGGCCGGCTTGCCGGCGTCGCGCACCAGCTCGTGGATCGCGTTGATCGCGATGTTGCCCTGCTCGTGGCCGAACACCACGCCGCCGAGCATCACTTCCTCGGACAGCTGCAGCGCCTCGCTCTCGACCATCAGCACGGCGGCCTCGGTGCCGGCGACCACCAGGTCCATCTTAGAGTCGAGCAGCTGCGTCTTGCCCGGGTTCAGCACGTACTGGCCGTCGATGTAGCCCACGCGCGCCGCGCCGATCGGGCCGTTGAACGGAATGCCTGAGATCGCCAGCGCGGCGCTCGCGCCGATCAGTGCCGGGATGTCGGCCGGCACCTCGGGGTTCAGCGAGAGCACGTGGATGACGACCTGCACCTCGTTGAAGAAGCCGTCCGGGAACAGCGGGCGCAGCGGGCGGTCGATCAGGCGCGAGGTCAGCGTCTCGAGTTCGCTCGGGCGGCCTTCGCGCTTGAAGAAGCTGCCGGGGATCTTGCCGGCGGCGTAGGTCTTCTCGATGTAGTCGACGGTCAAGGGGAAGAAGTCCTGGCCGGGCTTGGCGTTCTTGGCCGCCACCACGGTGGCCAGCACCACGGTGTCGTCGACGTTGACCAGCACCGCGCCGCTGGCCTGGCGCGCGATCTCGCCGGTCTCGAGGGTGACGGTGTTCTGGCCCCACTGGAAGGTCTTGGTGACCTTGTTGAACATGCTCATGGCAGTCTCCGTTGCTTCAGGCGGACGACTTGTCGGGCGTCGTCCGGTTCCCGGAGTTGCGGCCCCTGGCGCGATGCCATTCCAGGGGCGCTCGTCGGGTGAGCGTCGCTGGAATGACACATCGTCAGCGGTGGCAGCCGTACTCCTAACCCAAAGAGCCTGTGCTGGCGGGTCCAGACAGGCTCTTCGTGATCATGCGTGGCTTACTTGCGCAGGCCGAGCTTGTGGATCAGCGCGCTGTAGCGCTCGGCGTCCTTGGCCTTCAGGTAGGACAACAGGCTCTTGCGCTGGTTGACCAGCTTCAGGAGACCACGGCGGCCGTGGTGATCCTTCAGGTGGGTCTTGAAGTGCGGCGTCAGCTCGTTGATGCGGGCGGTCAGCAGGGCCACCTGCACTTCCGGGGAGCCCGTGTCGTTCGCGCTGCGGGCATTGGCCTTGACGATCTCGGCCTTGTCGATGTTCGGCATGTCGCTCGTTTCCTGGTCGGAGAAACCGAGCCGGGGCTCGCCTGCGAGCGCACCTGCCGCGGTTTCCGGTTTCACTTGCGGTCGCCGGTGAAACCGACCGGCGCCGTGCCTGCCTACGCCCGTCGAGGCGCAGAACCTGGGGATTATAGCGGCAAGGCGCCGGCCAGCCGCTGCACCCCCGCCAGCAGCCGCTGCGGGTCGCGTGACGCAAAGCACCAGCGCAGCCAGCTTTCGGCCTCCGGCCCGAAGGCGGCGCCGGGCGCCAGGCCGAGGCCATGTTCGGTTACCAGGCGCTTGGCGAAGGCGAGCGAGTCGCCCTGCCCGGCCACACGGAAGAAGGCGTACATGCCGCCGTCCGGCACGGCCGTCTCGACGCCGGGCAGGGCGGCGAGCGCCGGCAGCAGGGTGTCGCGGCAGGCCCGCAGGCGATGCACCAGCGCGGGCACCGACGCTGCCGCGCCGGCCAGCGCGGCCAGGCCGGCGCGCTGCACGAACACCGGCGCGCAGGAGGTGTTGAACTCGATCAGCTTGCCCAGCGCCTCCACCAGCGGCGCCGGCGCGACCATCCAGCCGAGCCGCCAGCCGGTCATCAGGAAGCTCTTCGAGAAGCTGTGCACCGCGACCACCCGGTCCTCGGACGTGGCGAGGTCCAGGAAGCTCGGCGCGCAGGCCGCCCCGGGCACGTAGTACAGCCGCTCGTACACCTCGTCGGCGACGATCCAGGTGCCGGTGCGGCGGCAATGGTCGAGCAGCGCCTGCTGCTCGGGCCGGGTGAGTGTCCAGCCCGTCGGGTTGTTCGGCGCGTTGACGAGCAACACGCGGGTGCGGTCCGTCACCGCGGCCAGCAGGGCCTCGAGATCGAGTCGCCAGGCGCCCGCGCGCGGCACCAGCGGCACGCGCACGACCCGCGCGCCGAGGATCTCCGGCTGCGCGGTCAGGTTGGGCCACACCGGCACGACCGCGACGACCTCGTCACCGGCTCCGGCCAGGGCCTGCATCGCCAGCATCAGCGCGCTGACCCCCGAGGAGGTGACGGCGATGCGCCCGGCGCCGACGGCCGGGTGCAGGCTCGCGGTGTAGGCGGCGATCGCCTCGCGCAATTCGGGCAGGCCGAGGTTGTGGGCGTAGAAGGTCTCGCCGGCCGCCAGCGATGCCGCCGCCGCGGCGCGCACCGGCTCGGGCGTGACCTCGTCGCTCTCGCCGAACCAGAACGCGAGCACGTCGGGCCGGCCGAGCCCGGCGTTGGCCACCTCGCGGATCTTCGAGCCGGGCAGGCCGGCGATCACGCTCCTCATGGGCGCTCCATGGCGCACTGGTGGGCCTGCTCGGTCTGCTTCGCCTCCAGGCGGCGCAGCGTGCGGAAGCCGTAGCCCGAACCCTCGTTGTCGAATCGCACGCCCGGCGCGCCGGCCTTGTCCATCACGCTGACAACCAGCGGCTGCTGGAACTGGTGGTCCGCGGCACGCATCGTGCCCTGGTGCAGGCCACCGAGGCTGGCGCCGTCGTAGCTCATGCCCTCGAGCGCGCGCGCCACCGCGGCCGCCTCGGTGCTGCCGGCGCGCTCGATGGCTGCGGCGAGCATCTCCACCAGCACCTGCATGCGTGCGTGCACGTAGTCGTCCTCGGGCTTCGGGAACCGTGCGCGGAAGTCCGCGTAGAAGCGCTCCGAGCCGGGCGTGCCGGCATTCGGGTGCCACTCCGCCACCGCCAGCACCTTGCCCACGCCGGCCTCGCCGATCGCCGCCGGGGCGCCGAGTGCGTTGCCGTAGAAGGTGTAGAAGCGCGCGTCGACGCCGGCCTCGCGCGCCGCCTTCACCAGCAGCGTCAGGTCGTTGCCCCAGTTGCCGGTCAGCACGGCCTGCGCACCGCTGGCCTTGATCTTCAGCGCGTAGGGCAGGAAGTCCTTCACGCGACCGACCGGGTGGAGTTCCTCGCCGACGATGTCGATGTCCGGGCGGCGGGTGGCCACCGCCTCGCGCGCCGCCTTCAGCACATGCTGGCCGAAGCTGTAGTCCTGTCCGATCAGGTAGATCTTCCGCACGCCCGGGTCCTGCGCCAGCACGTCGATCAGCGCGGCCAGGCGCATGTCGGCATGCGCATCGAAGCGGAAGTGCCAGAAGCTGCACTTCTGGTTGGTCAGCACCGGGTCGACGGCCGAGTAGTTGAGGAACAGCGCGCGGCGCTGCGGCTCGCGCTGGTTGTGCTTGTTCAGCGCGTCCACCAGCGCGGCGGCCACCGCCGAGCTGTTGCCCTGGAGCACGAAGCCGACCTGGCGGTCGAGCGCGGCACGCAGCATCGCCTGCGCCTCCTCGGTGCCGCCCTTGCTGTCGAAGCGCTGCAGCTCGAAGCGCTTCGCCCCGCCGGGCAGCTTGACGCCGCCGCGCTGGTTGACGCGCTCGACCGCGAACAGCAGGTTGCGGTAGACCGCCTCGCCCGCGTTGGCGAAGCTGCCGGACAGGCCTTCGATCAGCGCGATCGGAATGGTCTCGTCGGCGCGGGCCGGCAGGGCCTGGATGAACGGGAGGCTGGCGCCGAGCAGGCCGGCGGCGAGTCGTCGAAGTGTGGTCATCGGCTCTTGAAAGAATCCGCGCCGCTCCCAACTCGACGGCACGGGCTGCCGCAGTCGCGGCCGAGCCGATCGATTCTAGGAGCACCGCATGTACGTCCTGCCCTTGGCCTATCCCCTGCCCCGCCGCGCCTTCCACCCGGCCTGGGCACGCCGCACTGCCGAGAGCGCGCCGCTGCGCCCGGCCATGGACGCGAGCGAGACCGACACCGCCTACACGCTGACCTTCGACCTGCCCGGCCTGACGCGGGAGCAGGTCAATGTCACCGTTACCGGCCAGCTGGTCAGCGTGGAGGCCGCCGCCAGCGAGGCGAACGCGGCCGACGGCTCGCGCGTGCTGCACCGCGAACGGCGCGTGCCGCGCTTCGCGCGGCGCATCGAGCTGCCGCTGGAGATCGACGCCGAGGCCGCGCAGGCCCGCTTCGCCGACGGCGTGCTCACGCTCACGCTGCCGAAGAAGCCGCGCGGCGGCACGCGAAACGTCCAGGTCCAGTAAGGCCGCCCGGACGCTCAGGCCGCCACCGACACCTCGGTCAGCGGCCAGCGTGGCCGCACGCCGAAGGCGTGGTCGGCCTGCGGGACGGTCAGACCGCGCTGGGCCCGCAGCGCGGCAGCCAGCGCGATCATCGCGCCGTTGTCGGTGCACAGTGCCAGCTCGGGGTAGTGCACGCGCAGGCCGCGCTTCGCGGCCTCGGCGTCGAGCCGGGTGCGCAGCAGCCGGTTCGCGCCCACCCCGCCGGCCACGACCAGCCGCGTCAGGCCTTCCTGCCGCAGCGCCTGCAGTGCCTTGCGCACCAGCACGTCGACGATGGCCTGCTGGGTGGCCGCGGCCAGGTTGGCCAGGTCCTGCTGGCACACGTTGGTCCCGAGCTTGCCCAGCCGGGTGCGCACCGCGGTCTTGAGGCCGGCGAACGAGAAGTCCAGGTCGCCGCTGTGCAGCAGCGGGCGCGGCAGCTCGAAGGCGGACGGGTCACCGAACTCTGCCAGCCGGGCCAGCGCCGGCCCGCCCGGGTAACCCAGGCCCATCAGCTTGGCCGACTTGTCGAACGCCTCGCCGGCCGCATCGTCGATGGTCTCGCCGAGCAGGCTGTAGCGGGCCACGTCGTCGACGCGCATCAGCTGCGTGTGGCCGCCGGAGACGAGCAGCGCGACGAACGGGAACACCGGCGGGTCGGCCGAGAGAAACGGCGACAGCAGGTGCCCCTCGAGGTGGTGGATGCCGACCACCGGCCGCTCCAGCGCCGCGGCCAGCGCGCAGGCCACACCGGCGCCGACCAGCAGCGCTCCCGCCAGGCCCGGACCCTGCGTGTAGGCCACCAGGTCGACGTGGCCGAGCCCGATGCCGGCCTCCGCGACCACCTGGCGCGTCAGCGGCAGCACGCGCCGGATGTGGTCGCGCGAGGCCAGTTCAGGCACCACGCCGCCGTAGGCGCGGTGCATGTCGATCTGCGTGTGCAGCGCATGTGCCAGCAGGCGCGGCGTGCCGGGTCCGTCGCTGCGCACCAGCGCGACGCCGGTTTCGTCGCAGGACGATTCGATGCCGAGGACGATCATGCGGCGAGTCTACGGCCCGCCGCGGCGCGTTAGCGCTGGGCGGCCGTTCCCGCCACGCTGCGCAGGTCCTGCGCGACCCGGCCCTCGCCCAGCACCACCACGCGCGAGGCAGCGGCGATGGTCTCGGGCCGGTGCGCGATCACCACGCGCGTGATGTCGAGTGCCCGGATCGCCTGGTTGACCTCGCGCTCGCGGTCGACGTCCAGCGCGCTCGTGGCCTCGTCGAGGAACAGGAATCGCGGCCGCTTGTAGAGCGCCCGGGCCAGCAGGATGCGCTGCTTCTGCCCGCCCGAGATGCTGACCGCCATGTCGCCGATCAGGGTGTGGTAGCCCATCGGCATGGCCTCGATCTCGTCGTGCACCGCGGCCAGTCGCGCGCACTGCTCGATGCGGTCGAGGTCGGGCTGGGCGTCGAAGAAGCTGATGTTGTCGGCGATCGAGCCGGCGAACAGCTGGTCGTCCTGCATCACGGTGCCGATCATGTCGCGCCACGCCGGCAGGCCGAGCTGGCGCAGCGGCACGCCGCCCACGCGCACCTCGCCACCCTGCGGCGCGAGGATGCCCAGCATCAGCTTCAGCAGCGTCGTCTTGCCGCAGCCCGAGGGACCGACGATGGCCACCGACTCGCCCGGCTCGATGCTCAGGTCGAGGCCGTCGATGACCGGCGGCTCGCCGTCGGAGTAGGCGAAGCGCAGCCCGGCGAGCTCGATGCGCGCCGGCAGCTCGCGCCGCAGCTGCGGCGCGTCGCGCTGCTCGGGCTCGGAGAGCACGATGTCGGCCAGGCGCTCGGCCTGCAGGCGCAGCATCTTCAGCTCGACGGCCTTGTCGATCAGCGCCGAGAAGCGCAGCGCGAACTGCTCCTTGTAGGCGAAGAACGCGAACAGCATGCCCACCGTGAAGCGCTGGTCCAGCACCAGCAGCGCGCCGATCCAGATCACCGCCACGCGCTCGAGGCCGAACACCAGCTTGTGCAGCACGCCGAACAGCAGCTCGAGCTTGCGCTTCACGATGTCGGCGTTCATCGCGTCGACCACCAGGTTCATGAAGCGGGCCTGGCGGTCCTCCTGCCGATTGAACAGCTTGATCGCCGCGACGCCGCGCAGCGACTCGAGGAAGTGGGTCGACTGGCGCGCCTCGTGCACGATGGCTTCCTCGCTGGCGTCGCGCAGCGGGCGGAAGAAACTCCAGCGCAGCAGCGCGTACAGCGCCACGCCGCCCACCGCCACGGCCGAGAGCAGGGGGCTGTAGATCGCCATCATCGTGAGCGTGACCAGCACCAGCAGCCCGTCGAGCACCGCCTCGATGAAGCTGGTGGTCAGGGTCTGCTGGATGTGCTGCACGGCGCCGAAGCGCGACAGCACGTCGCCGGTCTGGCGCTTCTCGAACCATTCGACCGGCAGGCGCATCATGTGCGCGAACACGTTGCCCAGCCATTGCAGGTTCAGCGTGCTCGACAGGTGCAACACGGCCCAGGAGCGCAGTGCCCCGGTGCCCACCTGCAGCAGCACCAGCAGGCCGAAGCCCAGGCCGAGCGTGAGCAGCAGGTCGCGGTCGGCGCTGACGACCACGCCGTCGACCACCCACTGCATGAAGAACGGCGACAGCAGCACGAACACCTCGAGCGCCAGCGCGAGCGCGAAGATCTGCAGCAGCGAGCGCTTCAGCCCCGACACGTGGCCCAGCAACGCGCGCAGGCTGAGCGCCTGGCGCTCGATGCGCGGGCGGAAGTCGGCACGCGGCGTCAGCTCGAGCGCGACGCCGGTGAAGCGGCGCGACACCTCGGCCATCGGCACCCGCCGCACGCCGCGCGCCGGGTCGTGCAGCACCACGTGGCCGCGCCGCACCTCCTTGAGCACGACGAAGTGATTCAGGTCCCAGTGCAGCACGCAGGGCAGCACCAGCTGGTCGAGCTGGTCCAGCTCGACCCGCAGCGCGCGGGCGTTGAGCTGCAGCCCATCGGCCATGCGCACCATGTCGACCATCGTGGCGCCGCGCAGCGAGAGCGTGAAGCGCCGGCGCAGGGTCTGCAGGTCGCTGCGCAGGCCGTGGTACGACGCCACCATCGCCAGGCAGGCCAGGCCGCACTCGGCCGCTTCGGTCTGCAGCAGCATGGGCAGGCGCTGGGCGCCGAAGCCGGTGCGCAGGCCCTGGAGCATGGTCAGACGCGCCGCGCGAGCCCGAGCAGCGGCTCGAAGATCCACTCGATCAGCCGGCGCCGCTCGAGCATCACGTCGGCCTCCAGGCGCATGCCGGGCGCCAGCGCCTGCTCGTGGCCGGCGGCGGGCACGGCCTGACGGTCGAGGGCGACGGTGATGCGGTACAGCGGTTCGCCGGCGGGCGCGCCCGGCGACGCGAGCTCGGCGAGCTCGGCCGCCTGCATCGGTGCACGCGACACCTGCACGATCTCGCCGCCGTGCACGCCGAATTTCTGGTACGGGAAGGCCTGGTAGCGCAGCTGCACGCGCTGGTGCGCCTGCACCAGGCCAATCGCGCTGGAGGGCGCGAGCAGCTGTGCCTGCAGCCTTGCGCCTTCCGGCAGCAGGCTGGCCAGCGCAACGGTCGGGCCGACCGACTGGCCGGGCTGCGCGACGACGGCGGTCAGCACGCCAGCGTGCGGGGCGCGCAGCTCGATGCGCCGCTGCGCCTCGTTCTCGGCCGCTTCCTGGGCGAGTTCGGCGATGTCCCGGTCGATCTCGCCACGGCGTGCCTCGCCCTGCATCGGCAGCTCGCGCAGGCGTGCCTGCATCTGCTCGATCTCGCGCAGATGGGCCGCGCGCAGGCGCTGCAGCGACTGCGCCTGGGCCCGCACGCCGAGCACCTCTTCGGCCTTGTTCTGCACCTGGGTCGGCGAGACGAAGTTGTCCGCGCGCAGCGCCTCGAGGCGCTGCAGGGCCTGTTCGGCCAGCAGCAGGCGCTGCGCCTGCAGCTTGGCCTCGGCGTCGATCTGCGCCAGTTCGGCACGCAGGCCCTCGAGCTGGCGCGACAGCGCGGCGACGCGCTCGCGCTCCAGGTCGTCCTGCTGGCGTGCGGCGTCGCGCAGGCTGCGCTGGCGCACGTCGAGCGACTCGCGCACGCTGCCGCGCTGGTTGGCGGCATCGACCGAGAGCACGTAGAGCAGCTCGCCGGCGCGCACGCTGCGGCCTTCGACCACATGGCTCTCCAGCACCGTGGCGATCTGCGGCGCCATCAGCCGCACCACACCACGCTCCGGCACGAGCTGTCCCTCGAGGCGCGCCTTGCGCGTGTACTCGCCGAACACCAGGAAGGCCAGCACCGCGGCGGCCGCGCCCAGCGCGCACAGCGTCAGCAGCTGCAGCGACAGCGGCTGCATCAGGCGGATGCCGCCCAGCCACTGCCTCTGACGGCTTTCGAGGGACTCGGGACGGAACAGGGTGGTCATGGAGACTCTGAAGACGACGAAGCGGCCGAGGCGCTCACCCGCCCGGCCGCATCGGCATGCAAGAGCGCCGCGCTGCGACGCCCGGATGATCTCACCAGACCTTCTTGGGCAGGTCGGTACCGCCGGCCACCTGACGCAGGGCGCGCATGTCGAGTTCGATCGGCGCGGGGCGTGCATCCACGCGCTGCTGGCGGGCAGGCGTCGACTGCTTGGCGGCCGGGACAAACGACGTCGGGGTGCGTTGTTGCGATTGCATCTGAGGCTCCTGGGCTGTCTGAGATCGCGCACCGTTGCGCGTGAACTCATTTCATCAGGGGCCGCGATGCGGCGTAACTGTCAGCTCTTACAGGTGAATGGAGCGTCGTCGCGCACACGCCGCGATACAGCCGGACACAGACCGGAGCTTCAGCGGATCAAGCCGAGGCGCAGCGCCTTCAGCACCGCCTGGTGCTTGTTGACGCAGCCGAGCTTGTGCATCGCATTGTTGACGTGCAGCACCGCCGTGCGCTCGCTGATGCCGAGGATGTTGCCGACCTCCCACGCGGTCTTGCCATCCATCGTCCAGCGCAGGCTCTCGATCTCGCGCGGCGTCAGGTTCGGCGTGCCGTGCTCGGGCGTGGCCGGCATCAGGATGCGCAGCGCAGCCTCCTGTGCGTGCACGGCGAACAGTTGCAGGTCGGCCACCATGCGGGTCAGTTCGGACTTGTCGCTGGGCAGGGACTGGTCGCGGTCCACACCGAGCACGAAGTGCCGGCCTTCGGGCAGGTGCAGCGCCATCGCGATGCCGGTGTGGTACCCGAAGCGGGCCTGCTCGTCCCACAGGTCGAGCTTGCCTGCACCGAGGTAGGTTTCGCGGTTCCAGATGATGGGCACGCTCTGCCGCTTGCAGTGCTGCATCACCGGGTCGGTGCGCCCGGAGCCGACGTCCTCGTAGACCTCGCGGAAGTTGGCCGGGGCGTTGTCGACGCTGATGAACTCCGACTCGCCGAGGAAATGGTCGATCACCGTCGTCGCGCTGACGGTGTCGAAGCCGAGCTGCTTGGCGAAGCGCACGACATGGCCGAGGAACTCATCCGGATCCTTGGCTTCCAGCACCGACAGGTAGCCGTCCTGCAGCATGCGCTTCCTACACGTTCCCGTGCATCCCGTGCAGAGTCACCCCGCGCATGCGCGGTCCCTGCAAGGTCTTACAGATGTCATCGGGCCGACGCATCGCGACACTGCCGACCATCGATCACCATCGGAGGACCGACGTCCGGTTCGAGATGCTCATGACACCCGCTTGGATCGTATGCGCCTGGCCGCCGGTATTGTGGCAGGTGGACGAAACCGCTCCCCTGCACCTCGTGCATCTCGGCACACGCGTGCTTCGTTTCGGCAACGACGAGGGACCGCTCATCGGACAGACGCTGTGGGGCGAAACGAGCGCCGAGCCCGTGGCCGGCGTGGCGTGGGACTGGGTCGAGGTTCAGGACGGCGTCGTGGCGATGGCCGACCCGCTGGGCGTCGTCACCAACCTGAAGCTGCTCGACGTCCGCGGTGTGGCGCTGAGCGACTTCCAGGTCGCAGTTCATCTGAACGGTCTGGTTCATTCCCTGCCCTGGCAGACCGAGGTCCAGCGCGCGATACACCACCTGAACGACTGACGGCCGCTGCATTCAGTTACGTGTTGGAATCCGGACTTTCCCGGAACCTTGACCCAATACACCCCCCGACAACAGCACGCGCGGTTACTCTTTCAATCATACCGGCAACAAAGTATTGCCGGTTGCCCAGCTCAGTCGTTGGAACCATGAAAGAGTATCGCCTCGTAGGGTGGCCCGAGCTCGATCCGGCCCGTAACCGCACCGCGTACCGTCGCCTGCTGACGGAGATGTCGCAGCGTCACGTGCCGCTCGATCACCTGATGGCGCGCAGCGGGCTGGGACGGCAGGAGGTGACACGGCTGCTCGACGATCTGGTCGCCCGTGGCCTGGTCAGCTGCCGGGAGTTCGGCCCGGGCGCCGCCACCGGTCAGCCCCTGGCGCGCTGGCTGCGCCGGGCGGTTCAGTCCCTGCAGGCACGCTGAGCCGCCGCACCGGCCCCACACTGGCTTGAATGTTGCTGCCGGAACGGGCATGTCCGTTCCGTCGGCCATCCGCATCGTCATCGTCGCGCCCGAACTGGCCGGTCCGGCCGGAATGGCGCTGTCCGCCGACGAGGCGGCCGAGGCGGAACGCTCGCGCAGCCTGCGCATCGGGTTGCTGCAGAGCGGCTACAACATCGTCGCCGTGCTGCCGGCCGATCCCTTCCTGCCCGAGCGGCTGGCGCAGATCTCGCCCGACATGATCATCGTCGACGCCGAGAGCCAGGCACGCGACACGCTCGAGCATGTCGTGATGGCCACGCGCGACGAGCGCCGGCCGATCGTGCTGTTCACCAACGACAACGACACCAGCCAGGTGGGCGCGGCGATTGCCGCAGGCGTGTCGGCCTACGTCGTGGCCGGGCTGGCGCCCGAGCGCGTGCGCCCGGTGCTGGAGATCGCCCTGGCCCGCTTCCGCCACGAGGAGACGCTGCGGCGCGAGCTGGCCGATGCGCGCACGCAGTTGTCCGAACGCAAGACCATCGACCGCGCCAAGGGCATCCTGATGCGGCGTCATCAGCTGGACGAGGAAGAGGCCTACTCGCGCCTGCGTCGCACGGCGATGGATCGCGGCATGAAGCTCGTCGACGTGGCCCAGCGCATCCTCGACGTGTCCGACCTGCTCTGAGCGGCGCCGCACCCTCGGGGTGCGGCGTGCGACGGTAGCGCGCCTCTTGTGGTGCACTGCAGCACGCGGGGGCGACAAGGGACCCGATCTCACCGGGCACGCGGCTTGCTCATGCTCTGCAGGCGGGTCAACGGCGATCCGCCAGAGCACCGTTTCGCGCCACGGCTGGCGCGGATCCGGTGGGACGACGACGTCCTCACGAACTTGGCCCGACGGGCCGACGACGTGTGGACGTTTTTTTTCGACTGCGTTTTCCACTCGCCATGAGCAGCCAGACGATGCGAAAGACCACCATGAGCCGCAGAACCCTGATCAAGGCCGCCGCAGCCACCAGCGCCGCCGGCCTCGTGCCCGGATTGCAGAGTGCCGTCCATGCCCAGGGATCCGACAAGCCCGAGAAGGAGGAGGTGCGGATCGGCTTCATCCCGCTGACCGATTGCGCCTCGGTCGTGATGGCCTCGGTGCTGGGCTTCGACAAGAAGTACGGCGTGAAGATCGTGCCCACCAAGGAGGCCTCGTGGGCCGGCGTGCGCGACAAGCTGGTCAACGGCGAGCTCGACATGGCCCACGTGCTGTGGGGCCTGGTGTACGGCGTGCACCTGGGCGTGGGCGGTCCGAAGAAGGACATGGCCGTGCTGATGAACCTGAACCACAACGGACAGGCCATCACGCTGTCGAAGAAGCTCGCGGACAAGGGCGCGGTCGACGGCGCGAGCCTCGCCAAGCTGATGGCGGCCGAGAAGCGCGACTACACCTTCGCGCAGACCTTCCCCACCGGCACGCACGCGATGTGGCTGTACTACTGGCTCGCCAGCGTGGGCGTCAACCCGATGAAGGACGCCAAGGTCATCACCGTGCCGCCGCCGCAGATGGTGGCCAACATGCGCGTGGGCAACATGGACGGCTACTGCGTCGGCGAGCCCTGGGGCCACCGCGCGATCGCCGACGGCATCGGCATCACCGCCACCACGACGCAGGACATCTGGAAGGACCACCCGGAAAAGGCGCTGGGCACCACGGCCGAGTTCGTCAAGAAGCACCCCAACACCTGCCGCGCGGTGATCATGGCCGTGCTCAAGGCGAGCAAGTGGATCGATGCCGGCCTGCAGAACAAGAACAAGATGGCCGAGACGGTGGCCGACAAGGCCTACGTCAACACCAGCGTGGACGTGATCAACCAGCGCATCCTCGGCCGCTACCAGAACGGCCTGGGCAAGACCTGGGACGACCCGAACCACATGAAGTTCTTCAACGACGGGCTGGTCAACTTCCCCTACCTCTCCGACGGCATGTGGTTCCTGACGCAGCACAAGCGCTGGGGCCTGCTGAAGGAGCACCCCGACTACCTCGGCGTGGCCAAGCAGATCAACCAGATCGATCTGTACAAGCAGGCGGCCGGCGCGCTGAAGGTCAGCATCCCGGCCAGCCCGCTGCGCAGCAGCAAACTCGTCGACGGCGTGGTCTGGGACGGCAAGGACCCGGCCAAGTACGCCGACGGCTTCAAGGTCCAGCTCTGAACCCGCGTCGCCCAGGAGTCCACCATGGTCAGTGCCGTGTTCCATTCCCCGCAGCGTGCCGCCGATGAAGCGCGCGCGCCGCGCGCCGCAGCCGTGAAGGCCGAGCCCGCCGCGGCGCCGGCCCGCGAGGCGCCCGCCCCGCGCACGCCGATCGACTGGTCGGCGCTCGCGCTGCGCCTGCTCGCGCCGCTGGCCGGCCTCGGCCTGCTGGTGGGCGTGTGGGCGCTGTTCACCATCAACGGCGGCACCTTCCCGACGCCGGCGGAGACCTTCGTCGAGGCAGTGAAGGTGTTCTCGGACCCGTTCTACCGCAACGGCCCGAACGACCAGGGCATCGGCTGGAACATCCTGTTCTCGCTCGAGCGTGTCGCGGTCGGCTTCGGCATGGCGGCGCTGGTGGGCATCCCGATGGGCTTCATGATCGGCCGCTTCGAGGTGCTCAACCGCATGGTCTCGCCGCTGATCAGCCTGCTGCGCCCGGTCTCGCCGCTGGCCTGGCTGCCGATCGGGCTGCTCGTCTTCAAGGCCGCCAACCCGGCAGCGATCTGGACCATCTTCATCTGCTCTATCTGGCCGATGATCATCAACACCGCCGTCGGCGTGCAACGCGTGCCGCAGGACTACCTGAACGTCGCGAAGGTGCTGAACCTGAGCGAGTGGAAGGTCATCACGAAGATCCTGCTGCCCGCCGTGCTGCCCTACATGCTGACCGGCGTGCGCCTGTCGGTGGGCACGGCCTGGCTGGTGATCGTCGCTGCCGAGATGCTGACCGGCGGCGTGGGCATCGGCTTCTGGGTCTGGGACGAGTGGAACAACCTGAACGTCAAGCACATCCTGATCGCCATCGTCGTGATCGGCGTGGTCGGCCTGCTGCTGGAACTGCTGCTGGTCAACATCGCCAAGCGCTTCAGCTACGACGAACACTGAAACGGAGCCTCGAGCCATGCACAACTTCATCCAGGTGCAGAACGCCGAGATGGTGTTCCAGACCAAGAAGGGGCGCTTCCACGCGCTGCGCGAGATCGACCTGAGCGTCGCCAAGGGCGAGTTCGTCACGCTGATCGGCCACTCGGGCTGCGGCAAGTCGACCCTGCTGAACCTGATTGCCGGTCTGCTGCGGCCCAGCAGCGGTGTGCTGCTGTGCGACAACCGGGAGATCGCCGCCCCCGGGCCGGAGCGGGCGGTGGTGTTCCAGAACCATTCGCTGCTGCCCTGGCTGACCTGCTTCGAGAACGTGTTCCTCGCCGTCGAGCGCGTGTTCGGTGCGAAGGAGGCGAAGACCGCGCTGAAGGCGCGCACCGAGGCGGCGCTCGCCCTCGTCGGCATGGGGCATGCGAGCGGCAAGCGGCCGCACGAGATCTCCGGCGGCATGAAGCAGCGCGTGGGCATCGCCCGTGCGCTGGCGATGGAGCCCAAGGTGCTGCTGCTGGACGAGCCCTTCGGCGCGCTCGACGCGTTGACCCGCGCCAAGCTGCAGGACGAGTTGCTGAAGATCGTGGGCCGCACGCACAGCACGGTGGTGATGGTCACGCACGACGTCGACGAGGCGGTGCTGCTGTCGGACCGCATCGTGATGATGACCAACGGCCCGGCCGCGACGATCGGCGAGATCCTCGCCGTCGAGCTGCCGCGCCCGCGCGACCGCGTGGAACTGGCCGAGGACACGCGCTACGTGCACTACCGCCGCGAGGTGCTGGACTTCCTCTATACCCGCCACGGGCATGTGGAGCGCGAAGCCGCCTGAGCCCTGGCACCGGCACCGGCACCGGCACCGGCACACGACTTGCTAACGGATCTGCAGCGGGTGGCAGAGCACCCGCTGCTGTCTCCTCAGCAGGGCTCGTCCCTTTGCATACGCCTCCCGGTCGCGACGCCCGGGAGGCGTCTTTCTTCGGGGGCCTTCAGCGACCTTCCTTCGCGTGGTTGATCGAGTACTTCGGGATCTCGATCGTCACGTCCTGGTTCGACAGGATGGCCTGGCACGACAGGCGCGAAGTCGGCTCCAGGCCCCAGGCGCGGTCGAGCAGGTCTTCCTCGCTCTCGTCCATCTCGCCGAGCGAAGCGAAGCCCTCGCGCACCACCACGTGGCAGGTGGTGCACGCACAGCTCATCTCGCACGCGTGCTCGATCTCGATGTCGTTGTCCAGCAGCGCCTCGCAGATCGAGGTGCCGGAGGGTGCCCTCACCTCGGCACCGTTCGGGCAGTACTCGGGGTGCGGCAGGATCTTGATGACAGGCATGGTCAGACGTCGTCGACGCGGCGCCCGGCCAGCGCCTGGCGGATGCCGCGGTTCATGCGTTGGGCAGCGAAGGCCTCGGTGCCACGCGCCAGTGCCTCGACGGCAGCGTCGATGGCATGGTGGTCGCTGCCTTCGCGCAAGCGCTGCAGATCGGACACCAGCTTGCCGATCGCCGCGCGCTCGGCGGCCTCGAGCAGGTCGCCGTCGGCCTGCAGCGCCGCCTGCGTGGCCAGGAGCATGCGTTCGGCCTCGACGCGTGCCTCGCGCAGGCTGCGCTCGCGCATGTCCTGCTCCGCCGTCGCGAAGCCTTCCTTGAGCATGCGAGCGATGTCCTCGTCGGCCAGGCCGTAGCTCGGCTTGACGCTGATCGAGGCCTGCACGCCGGAGCCCTCCTCCCGCGCGCTGACCGCCAGCAGCCCGTCGGCATCGACCTGGAAGCTGACGCGGATGCGCGCGGCGCCGGCGGCCATCGGCGGGATGCCGCGCAGTTCGAAACGCGCCAGCGAACGGCAGTCCGCCACCAGCTCGCGTTCGCCCTGCACGACGTGGATGGCCATCGCCGTCTGGCCGTCCTTGAAGGTGGTGAAGTCCTGCGCGCGGGCGGTCGGGATGGTGCTGTTGCGCGGGATGATGCGCTCCACCAGCCCGCCCATGGTCTCGATGCCCAGCGAGAGCGGGATCACGTCGAGCAGCAGCAGCTCCTCGGCACCGGCGTTGCCGGCCAGAGCGTGCGCCTGGATGGCCGCCCCCAACGCCACCACCTCGTCCGGGTTCAGGTTGGTCAGCGGCGCGCGGCCGAACAGCTCGCCGACCGCCGCCTGCACGCGCGGCATGCGCGTCGAGCCACCCACCATCACCACGCCCTGCACCTCGGCCGCGCCGACCCGGGCGTCGCGCAGCACCTTGCGCACCGCGGCCAGCGTGCGGGCGACCAGCGGCTCGGTCAGCGCCACGAACTCGTCGCGCGTCACGCGCACCTGCAGCTCCCCGCCGCCCAGCGGGCAGGCCAGCGTGGCATGGTCGGCCGACGAGAGCTTCTCCTTCGCCGCCCGGGCGGCGGCCAGCACGGCGCGCTTGTCCTGCGGCGTGTCGGCGGTCAGGCCGCCGCGCTGCAGCGCCCAGTCGGCCAGCAGCGCGTCGAAGTCGTCGCCGCCGAGCGCCGAATCACCCCCCGTGGCGATCACCTCGAAGACCCCGGCGGACAGGCGCAGCAGCGAGATGTCGAAGGTGCCTCCGCCCAGATCGTAGACGGCGTACAGCCCTTCCGACCCATGCTCCAGGCCATAGGCGATGGCCGCGGCGGTCGGCTCGCTGATCAGGCGCAGCACGTTGAGGCCGGCCAGCTGCGCGGCGTCCTTGGTGGCCTGGCGCTGGGCGTCGTCGAAATAGGCCGGCACGGTGATGACCGCGCCGAACAGCTCGTCGTCGAAGCTGTCCTCGGCGCGCTGGCGCAGTGCCGCGAGGATCTCGGCCGACACCTCCACCGGCGACTTGTCGCCCTCCAGCGTGCGCAGCTTGAGCATGCCCGGCGCGTCGACGAACTCGTAGGGCAGCTTGGCGCGCTGGGCGATGTCGGCGACGCCGCGGCCCATGAAGCGCTTGACCGAGACGATGGTGTTGCGCGGGTCGAGCGCCGCCTCGGCCAGCGCGGCCGCACCGATCTGGCGCCGGCCGCCGGGCAGATAGCGCACCGCCGAAGGCAGGATCACGCGGCCGTGTTCGTCCGGCAGGCATTCCGCCACGCCGTGGCGCACCGCCGCCACCAGCGAGTGCGTGGTGCCCAGGTCGATGCCCACCGCGATGCGCCGCTGGTGCGGGTCGGGCGTACCGCCGGGCTCGGAGATCTGGAGCAGCGCCACGGAATCAGCCTTCCAGCGCCTCGAGGCGGCGCTCGATGTCGGCGGCGAAGCGCTCGACGAACATCAGGGCTCGCACCTGCTGCGCGGCTGCGGCGGCGTCGCCGCGCACGTCGAGCACCTGCTCGATCGCCGCGAGCGCGTCGCGGCGCGCGCGCTCCACCTCGTCGGCCAGCGCCTGCACGGCTTCGGAGCCGTCGGCCTCGTCCAGGGCCTCGCGCCATTCCATCTGCTGCATCAGGAAGGCCGGCGGCATCGCGGTGTTGTTCTCGGCGTCCACCGACTGGCCGGCCAGGGCGCACAGGTAGGCGGCGCGCTTGAGCGGATCCTTCAGGCGCTGGTAGGCCTCGTTGACACGCACCGCGTACTGCACCGCGACGCGCTGCGCCGCGGCGCCCTCGGACGCGAAGCGGTCGGGGTGCACCTCGGCCTGCAGCGCGCGCCAGCGGGCGTCCAGCGCCGCGCGGTCCTGCGCGAAGAGCCGCGGCAGGCCGAACAGTTCGAAGTCGTCGCTGGTCAGGTTCATGGGTCCAACAAAAGGGCGCGGTCGATGCCGCGCCCGTTCGCCAAGCACGCCGCGTGCTCAGACGCGGAAGGATTCTCCGCAGCCGCAGCGGTCTTTCTCGCGCGGGTTGTGGAACTTGAAGCCCTCGTTGAGCCCCTCACGGACGAAGTCCAGCTCGGTGCCGTCGATGTAGGGCAGGCTCTTCGGGTCGACCAGCACCTTGACGCCGTGGCCCTCGAAGACATGGTCCTCCGGGGCGAACTCGTCGGCGTACTCGAGCTTGTAGGCCAGCCCCGAGCAGCCGGTGGTCTTGACGCCCAGGCGCACGCCCACGCCCTTGCCACGTTTGGCAAGGTAGCGCGAAACGTGCCGCGCGGCGCGTTCGGTCAGCGTGACGGCCATGGTGTCGTTCACTGCGCCTGGCCGGTAGATTGGCCCGTCTTCGCCTTGTAGTCGTTGACGGCGGCCTTGATCGCGTCCTCGGCCAGGATCGAGCAGTGGATCTTCACCGGCGGCAGCGCCAGTTCCTCGGCGATCTGGGTGTTCTTGATCGTCAGCGCCTCGTCGAGCGACTTGCCCTTGACCCACTCGGTGACCAGCGAGCTCGAGGCGATCGCCGAGCCGCAGCCGTAGGTCTTGAACTTGGCGTCCTCGATCAGGCCGGTGGCCGGGTTGACCTTGATCTGCAGCTTCATCACGTCGCCGCAGGCCGGCGCGCCGACCATGCCGGTACCCACCGTCTCGTCG
Source organism: Piscinibacter defluvii (assembly GCF_004011805.1). GTDB lineage: Bacteria > Pseudomonadota > Gammaproteobacteria > Burkholderiales > Burkholderiaceae_C > Piscinibacter > Piscinibacter defluvii. The sequence continues at coordinate 317,378 of NZ_RCHJ01000003.1, read as the reverse complement.
CCCTTGGCGAACGAACCCACGTTGCGCGGGTTCTCGTAGTGCTCGACGACCTTGTCGCTGTATGCCATCGCTATCTCTCCAACGTCGTGTTCAGTGCGCGGTCCACTGGATGGTGCTCAGGTCGACGCCGTCCTGGTACATCTCCCACAGCGGCGACAGCTCGCGCAGTTTGGCCACGCGGTCTTTCAGGGTGCTGACCACGTAGTCGATCTCGTCCTCGGTCGTGAAGCGGCCGATCGTCATGCGCAGGCTGGAGTGCGCCAGCTCGTCGCTGCGGCCGAGCGCGCGCAGCACGTAGCTCGGCTCCAGGCTCGCCGAGGTGCAGGCCGAGCCCGAGGACACCGCGATGCCCTTGATGCCCATGATCAGCGACTCGCCCTCGACGAAGTTGAAGCTCATGTTCAGGTTGTGCGGCACGCGCCTCTCGGCGTGGCCGTTGACGAAGGTCTGGTCGATCGCCGACAGCCCGTCGCGCAGCCGGCGGTGCAGCATGCGGATGCGCTCGATCTCGGTGCCCATCTCCTCGCGCGCGATGCGGAAGGCCTCGCCCATGCCGACGATCTGGTGCGTCGGCAAGGTGCCCGAGCGCATGCCGCGCTCGTGACCGCCGCCGTGCATCTGCGCCTCGATGCGCACGCGCGGCTTGCGCCGCACGTACAGCGCCCCGATGCCCTTGGGCCCGTAGGTCTTGTGCGAGGCGAGGCTCATCAGGTCGACCGGCAGCGTCTTCAGGTCGATCGTCACCTTGCCGGTAGCCTGCGCCGCATCGACGTGGAAGACGATGCCGCGCTCGCGGCAGATCGCGCCGATCGCAGAGATGTCCTGGATCACGCCGATCTCGTTGTTGACCAGCATCACCGAGGCGAGGATGGTGTCGGGCCGCAGCGCGTCCTTGAAGCGATCGAGGTCGAGCAGGCCGTCTTCCTGCACGTCCAGGTAGGTCGCCTCGAAGCCCTGGCGCTCCAGCTCGCGCACCGTGTCCAGCACCGCCTTGTGCTCGGTCTTGACCGTGACGATGTGCTTGCCGCGCCCCTTGTAGAACTGCGCCGCGCCCTTGAGTGCGAGGTTGTTCGACTCGGTGGCGCCCGAGGTCCAGACGATCTCGCGCGGATCGGCCCCGACCAGCTCCGCCACCTGGGCGCGCGCCTTCTCGACCGCCTCCTCGGCCTCCCAGCCCCACGCATGGCTGCGCGAGGCCGGGTTGCCGAAGTGCTCGCGCAGCCAGGGGATCATCGCGTCGACGACGCGCTGGTCCACGGGCGTCGTGGCGCCGTAGTCGAGGTAGATCGGGAAGTGCGGGGTCATGTCCATTGCTGGATCGGAAGGTCTGGCGGAGTTACTTCGACAGTGCGCTGCCCAGGGCGAACACCGAGTTCGGCGCGGTCACCTTGATCGGCTTGACGACCGGCTGCGAGGAGATCGCCCGCTTGACCGGCTGCTCCTCGATCGACACGCCCTTGGCGATCTGCTCGTCGACCAGCTTCTTCAGCGACACCGAGTCGAGGAACTCGATCATCTTGGCGTTCAGGCTGGCCCACAGGTCGTGCGTCATGCAGCGGCCGCTGTCGTCGCCCATGCAGTTCTCCTTGCCGGAGCAGCCGGTGGCGTCGATCGGCTCGTCCACCGCGACGATGATGTCGGCCACGGTGATCTCCTCGGCCTTGCGGCCCAGCGAGTACCCGCCGCCGGGGCCGCGGGTGCTCTCCACCAGCTCGTGGCGGCGCAGCTTGCCGAACAGCTGCTCGAGGTAGGACAGCGAGATCTGCTGGCGGGCGCTGATGGCGGCCAGCGCCACCGGGCCCTGGTGCTCGCGCAGCGCCAGGTCGATCATCGCGGTCACGGCAAAACGGCCCTTGGTGGTCAATCGCATCTCAATCTCCTGTCGCCTCGGAACGGCGCTGAATCGGTCGGAAGGGTCTGGCGGAAGCCGGCCCCACTTCCCCGACCGCCGCCCGTGGACGACGACCTAGGGATTCCCCGACTGGTTTTGTCGAGTATAGCGGAAGCCGACTGATTTGGTCGGCATTGCGCGCGGAAGTTCCCCTTCAGCCGGCGCGAGTTTGCCGCTGCAGCAGTTCCACCAGGCCGTCGCAGGCGTCCTCGACCAGGTCGAGCACCCGGTCGAAGCCGTCGCGCCCGCCGTAGTACGGGTCCGGGACGACCGGCTCGTCGTGGTGCCGGCAGTGCTCGGAGAGCCGGCGCAGCTTGTGGCGCGCGGTCGGCGGGCTCATGTCCTCGAGCAGCGCGAGGTTGTCCCAGTCCATCGCCAGGATCAGGTCGAACTGCTCGAAGTCGGCCTCGACCACCTGGCGCGCGCGCAGCGCCGAGAGCTCGTAGCCGCGCTGGCGGGCATGCGCCTGCGAGCGTGGGTCGGGGGCCTCGCCGGCATGCCAGTGCCCGTGCGTGCCCGCGGAATCGACCGTGATCTGGCCGTCCAGCCCGGCCTCGCGCAGCTTGTGGCGCAGCACGCCCTCGGCGGTCGGCGAACGGCAGATGTTGCCCATGCAGACCATCAGCACGCTGCGGATCGTCATGCCGCGCCCTTCGTGCCGCCGATCGGCACCACGTTGTCGTGCGTGGCCGCACCGAAGGCCTGCTCGCGCAGCTGCGCCAGCTGGTCGCGGATGCGTGCGGCCTTCTCGAACTCGAGGTTGCGGGCATGGTCGAGCATCTGCTTCTCGAGCTGCTTGATGCGCTTGCCCAGGTCCTTCTCGGACAGGGCCTCGATCGCGGCCGCCTCGGTGGCCGCCTTCAGGTCGTCCTTGGCGCCCTTCTCGCTGTACACGCCGTCGATCAGCTCCTTCACCTTCTTGCTGATGCTGCGCGCGACGATGCCGTGTTCGGCGTTGAAGGCCAGCTGCTTGGCGCGCCGGCGGGCCGTCTCGTCGAGCGCCTTGCGCATCGAGTCGGTGACCTTGTCGGCGTAGAGGATGGCGCGCCCGTTCAGGTTGCGCGCGGCGCGGCCGATGGTCTGGATCAGGCTGCGCTCGGCGCGCAGGAAGCCTTCCTTGTCGGCGTCGAGGATGGCCACCAGCGACACCTCCGGGATGTCCAGCCCCTCGCGCAGCAGGTTGATGCCCACCAGCACGTCGAAGGTGCCCAGCCGCAGGTCGCGCAGGATCTCGACGCGCTCGAGGTTGTCGACGTCGCTGTGCAGGTAGCGCACCTTGACGCCGTTGTCGCTCAGGTAGTCGGTCAGCTGCTCGGCCATGCGCTTGGTCAGCGTGGTGATCAGCACGCGCTCGTTGATCTTCACGCGCTCGCGGATCTCCTGCAGCACGTCGTCGACCTGGTGGCCGGCCGGCCGCACCTCGACCTCCGGGTCGACCAGGCCGGTGGGGCGCACCAGCTGCTCGACCACCTGGCCGGCATGCGTCTTCTCGTAGTCGGCCGGCGTGGCCGAGACGAACACCGCCTGGCGCATCTTCTTCTCGAACTCCTCGAACTTCAGCGGGCGGTTGTCCAGCGCGCTGGGCAGGCGGAAGCCGTATTCCACCAGCACCGTCTTGCGCGCCCGGTCGCCGTTGAACATGCCGCCGAGCTGGCCGATCAGCACGTGGCTCTCGTCGAGGAACATCAGCGCGTCGGCCGGCAGGTAGTCCACCAGCGTGGGCGGCGGCTCGCCCGGCGCCGCGCCGGAGAGGTGGCGCGTGTAGTTCTCGATGCCCTTGCAGTGGCCCACCTCCTGCAGCATCTCCAGGTCGAAGCGGGTGCGCTGCTCGAGCCGCTGGGCCTCGACCAGCTTGCCGGCATTGACCAGCTCGTCGAGCCGCTCGCGCAGCTCGGCCTTGATCGACTCGATGGCCGCCAGCACGCGCTCGCGCGGCGTCACGTAGTGGCTCGACGGGTAGACCGTGAAGCGCGGGATCTTCTGCCGGATGCGCCCGGTCAGCGGGTCGAACAGCTGCAGCGTCTCGACCTCGTCGTCGAACAGCTCGATGCGGATCGCCAGCTCCGAGTGCTCGGCCGGGAACACGTCGATCGTGTCGCCGCGCACGCGGAAGGTGCCGCGCGAGAAGTCGGTCTCGTTGCGCTGGTACTGCATGCGGATCAGGTGCGCGATCACGTCGCGCTGGCCGAGCTTGTCGCCCACCCGCAGCGTCAGCACCATCTGGTGGTAGTCGCTCGGGTTGCCGATGCCGTAGATCGCGCTGACGCTGGCCACGATGATCACGTCGCGCCGCTCCAGCAGGCTCTTGGTGGCCGACAGCCGCATCTGCTCGATGTGCTCGTTGATCGAGCTGTCCTTCTCGATGAACAGGTCGCGCTGCGGCACGTAGGCCTCGGGCTGGTAGTAGTCGTAGTAGCTGACGAAGTACTCGACCGCGTTCTTCGGGAAGAACTCGCGGAACTCGCTGTAGAGCTGCGCGGCCAGCGTCTTGTTGGGCGCGAACACGATCGCCGGCCGGCCAAGCCGCGCGATCACGTTGGCCATCGTGAAGGTCTTGCCCGAGCCGGTGACGCCCAGCAGGGTCTGGTAGCTCAGGCCGTCCTGGATGCCCTCGACGAGCTGCGCGATCGCGGTCGGCTGGTCGCCTGCCGGCGGGTAGGGCTGGAACAGCTGGAAGGGCGAATCGGGAAAGCTGACGAACTCGCCCGCGGTCGCCTCGGGCGCGTTCGCGGGCACGGCTTCTGACAACTCGGCCATGGCGGCTAAAATCTCCGGGTTAACCCGCCTCGCCATCGGGCAAGGCAATCGTTCAGGTTAACGGAAATCGCCTCCCTGCTCCACTGACAAGGACTGACGCATGTCTTCGCCCGCCACGTCGCTGTTCGCCGCCGTCGAACTGGCCCCCCGCGACCCGATCCTCGGCCTGAACGAGCAGTTCGCCGCGGACCCGAACCCGGCGAAGGTCAACCTCGGCGTCGGCGTCTACTACGACGACAACGGCAAGCTGCCGCTGCTCAAGTGCGTGCAGGAGGCCGAGAAGCTGATGATGGAGGCGCCCAAGGCGCGCGGCTACCTGCCGATCGACGGCATCGCGGCCTACGACAAGGCGGTGCAGGGCCTGGTGTTCGGCGCCGACAGCGCGATCCTGAAGGCCGGCCGCGTGGCCACCGTGCAGGCGCTCGGCGGCACCGGCGGGCTGAAGCTCGGCGCCGACTTCCTCAAGCGCCTCGCCCCGAACGCCACCGTGCTGATCAGCGACCCGAGCTGGGAGAACCACCGCGCGCTGTTCGAGAGCGCCGGCTTCCCGGTCAAGAGCTACCCCTACTACGACGCCACCCGGCGCGGGGTCGACTTCGACGGCATGCTGGCCGCGCTGAACGCCGCCGCGCCGGGCACGATCGTCGTGCTGCACGCCTGCTGCCACAACCCGACCGGCTACGACATCACGCCCGAGCAATGGGCGCGGGTGGTGGCGGCCGTCAAGGCGCGCGGCCTCGTGGCCTTCCTCGACATGGCCTACCAGGGCTTCGGCGAGGGCATCGCCGAGGACGGCGCGGTGATCGGCCAGTTCGTCGAGTCGGGGGTCGACTTCTTCGTCGCCACCAGCTTCTCGAAGAGCTTCTCGCTGTACGGCGAGCGGGTCGGTGCGCTGAGCGTGGTGTGCGAGTCGAAGGACGAGGCCGACCGCGTGCTCAGCCAGCTCAAGCGCGTGATCCGCACCAACTACTCCAACCCGCCGACGCACGGCGCGCAGGTGGTCGCCCTGGTGCTCACCACCCCGGCGCTGCGCGCGATGTGGGAGCAGGAACTGGCCGAGATGCGCGTGCGCATCAAGCAGATGCGCCAGGCGCTGCAGGAGAAGCTGGCCGCTGCCGGCCTGAAGCAGGACCTGAGCTTCATCACCCGCCAGAAGGGCATGTTCAGCTACTCCGGCCTCGGCAAGGAGCAGATGCAGCGCCTGCGCAGCGAGTTCGGCGTGTATGGCGTCGATTCGGGCCGCATCTGCGTGGCGGCGCTGAACAGCAAGAACATCGACTACGTCGTCTCGGCCATCGTCAAGGTGTCCTGAGGTCCGTGTCACCTCGGCGACTGTGCATGGGGGGCGCCGAGCGCCCCTTTTTCATGCGCCTTGCGGGTTTCCCCCGCACGCAACGACAGCAACCTGCAAGCATTGTTCCTAGAATGCTGCATCGCACCACGAAAGCGAACCGATGCTGTATCAGCTGTACGAAACCCAGCGCGCGCTGCTGAGCCCCTTCGCCGAGTTCGCAGCGGCCTCGTCCAAGCTCTACAGCCACCCGCTGTCGCCCTTCGCGCACACGCCGATGGCCGACCGGGTGTCCGCCGGCCTGGACCTGATGCACCGGCTCTCGAAGGAGTACGAGAAGCCGGAGTTCGAGATCACCTCGGTCAACGTCGGCGGCATCGACGTGGCCGTGCAGCAGCAGGTGGCGCTGCAGAAGCCGTTCTGCCGGCTGCTGCGCTTCAAGCGCTTCAGCGACGACCTGACCGCCCTGGCGAAGATGAAGGACCAGCCCAAGGTGCTGGTGGTCGCGCCGCTGTCGGGGCACCACTCGACCCTGCTGCGCGACACCGTGCGCGCGCTGCTGCGCGACCACAAGGTGTTCATCACCGACTGGACCGACGCGCGCATGGTGCCCGTCGAGCAGGGCCCGTTCCATCTGGACGACTACGTCGCCTACGTGCAGGAGTTCATCCGCCTGATCGGCCCCGAGGTGAACGTGATCTCGGTGTGCCAGCCCACGGTGCCGGTGCTGGCCGCGGTCTCGCTGATGGCCAGCGCGGGCGAACCGACGCCGCGCACCATGACCATGATGGGCGGCCCGATCGATGCCCGCAAGAGCCCGACCGCGGTCAACAACCTGGCGATGAACAAGAGCCACAACTGGTTCGAGCACAACGTCATCTACCGCGTGCCGGTCAACTACCCGGGCGCCGGCCGGCGCGTCTACCCCGGCTTCCTGCAGCACAGCGGCTTCGTGGCGATGAACCCGGACCGCCACCTCAGCTCGCACTACGACTACTTCCTCGACCTGGTGCGCGGCGACGACGACAGCGCCGACTCGCACCGCGCCTTCTACGACGAGTACAACGCGGTGCTGGACATGCCTGCCGAGTACTACCTCGACACGATCAAGACGGTGTTCCAGGACTTCGCCCTGGTCAACGGCACCTGGCGCGTCGACGGGCAGCTGGTGCGCCCGCAGGACATCACCACCAGCGCGCTGCTGACGATCGAGGGCGAGCTCGACGACATCTCCGGCGCCGGCCAGACACGGGCCGCGCATGGCCTGTGCACCGGCATCCCGAAGCAGCGACAGTTCCACTACGACGTGGAAGGTGCCGGCCACTACGGCATCTTCTCGGGCCGGCGCTGGCGCGAGACCGTCTACCCGGTGGTGCGCGACTTCATCGCCGGCCACCAGACGCCGGCCGGCAACGGCAAGGCCCCGGCCCGGAAGGCGCCACGCCGCAGCCGATAATCCCCGGGTGACTCCCGAGGCCCTGGCCGACGCCATCGACGCCGCGCTGCCGCAGACGCAGTGCACCCGCTGCGGCTACCCGGACTGCGCTTCGTACGCGCGCGCGGTGACCGCGGGCGAGGCCGGCATCAACCAGTGCCCACCAGGCGGCGCCGAGGGCATCGCCCGGCTCGCGGCGCTGACCGGCCGGGCACCGTTGCCGCTCGATCCGGCGCACGGCGCCGAAGGGCCGTTGCGCCTGGCGGTGATCGACGAAAGCTGGTGCATCGGCTGCACCCTGTGCATCAAGGCCTGCCCGGTGGACTGCATCGTCGGTGCCGCCAAGGTGATGCACACCGTGATCGCGAGCCAGTGCACCGGCTGCGAGCTGTGCGTGCCGGCCTGTCCGGTGGACTGCATCGCGATGCGCGAGACCGGCGACGGGCGCACCGGCTGGGATGCCTGGTCGCCCGTGCAGGCCGACCGGGCGCGCGAGCGCTACGCCTTCCACCGTTTGCGCGTGGCGCGCGACGCGCGTGAGAACGAGGCTCGGCTGGCTGCCAAGGCCGAGGCCAAGCTGGCCGACCTGCCGAACCAGACCCGCCTGAGCGACCCGGCGGCCATCGAACACAAGCGCCGGGTCATCGAAGAGGCGCTGGCCCGGGCGCGCGCCCGGCGCGCTGCGGCGAAGGAGCCATGAAGCCTGAATCCATCGAACCCTTCTTCGCCACGCTCAAGGCCGCCAACCCGCAGCCCGCCAGCGAGCTCGAATACACCAACGTGTTCGAGCTGCTGGCCGCCGTGCTGCTGTCGGCCCAGGCCACCGATGCCGGGGTCAACAAGGCGACCCGCCGGCTGTTTCCGCGTGCCAACTCGCCGCAGAAGATGCTCGCGCTCGGCCTGCCGGCCCTGACCGAGGCGATCCGCACGATCGGCCTGTACCGCAACAAGGCGAAGAACCTGCACGAGACCTGCCGCCTGCTGATCGAGCGCCACGGCGGCGAGGTGCCGCGCGACCGCGCGGCGCTGGAGGCACTGCCCGGCGTCGGCCGCAAGACCGCCAACGTGGTGCTCAACGTGGCCTTCGGCGAGCCGACGCTGGCGGTCGACACCCATGTGTTCCGGGTCGCCAACCGCACCGGCCTGGCGCCGGGGCGCAATCCGCTGGAAGTCGAGCAGCGCCTGTTGGCGCGTGTGCCGGCGGCCTACCTGGCAGACGCGCACCACTGGCTGATCCTGCACGGCCGCTACGTCTGCACGGCGCGTTCGCCGCGCTGCGGCGACTGTGCGGTCGCCCGCTGGTGCGACTGGTTCCGAACCCGACCCGCCGTCTGACCCCCCCTCGTTCGCGGGACACCTGCAAGGTCTTGCAGTGTCGGCCGCGGGGACAGGTCCAGAGAATCGGCCGATGCCCGACTTGCACGACATCCAGGAAATCTGCGGCCGCCTCGACCGCGGCGAGATCGACCGGGTACGCTTCCTCGAACAGTTCACCGAGGCGCTGGCGGCGCAGATCGGCTGCACCCGCGCCGGCGTCTGGATCTTCATCGACACCGCCGAGGGCCGGGCGCTGCGCTGCCTGGCGATGTACGACCGGCGCTACAGCGGCATGGTGACCGCCACCGACATGCTCAACGCCGCCGTCGGGCCGTACTTCGACGCCCTGCTGGCCGACGGCTGCGTGATCGCCTCCGACGCGCGCAACCACGCCACCACGCGCATCTTCCTGGAGGACTACCTCGAGCCGCAGGACATCCACTCGGTGCTGGACGTCTGCTTCTCGATCAACGGGGTGCTGTTCGGCACCTTCAGCTGCGAGCAGACCGGCGCGCCGGTCACCTGGACGCAGCGCCAGCTGCAGCTGGTGCGCCAGATCGGCTCCCGCGCCAGCCTGGCGCTGCTCCACGCAGCCACGGCCACCATCGACACCGAACCGGCGGCGCTGTGGGAGCCGAGTTCGCCGAACCGCCTGCTGACCCAGCCGCTGCCCTTGCCGCTGCCGGACGACAAGCCATGAGCGGCCCCTCCCGCCACGGGCCGCGCCCGACCGGTGCGCGACAGCCGCGTGACACGCTGCACGGCCCGCCGCTGCGACGGATCGGCCGATGGGGGGCCGCCGCCTACAATGACCGCTACGCCCTCCACTTGCGCGTCATGTCCAAGCTCCAGGAACTCGCGGACCGGGTCGAACGCCTGCTGCTGCGCCACCAGGAACAGCAGCGCACCCATGCCCTGCTGCAGCAGCAGCTCGCCGCGGTCACGCAGGAGCGCGACCAGCTGCGCAGCCGCCTGAACACCGCACGCCAGCGCATCGACACGCTGCTCGAACGCCTGCCGGCCGAGACACGCGATGCGGGCGACGGAGGCCGGGCGTGAAGCAGATCGAAGTCACGATCATGGGGCAGAGCTACATCCTCGGCTGCCCCGAAGGCGGCGAGCAGTCGCTGCTCGAGGCGGTCGGCAATGTCGATCGCGAGATGAGCGCGATCCGCGACGCGGGCAAGGTCAAGGCGCGCGAACGCATCGCGGTGCTGGCGGCGCTGAACCTGGCTTTCGCGCTGGCCGAGCGACCGGCGTCCCCGGCAGCGGTACCGGCGTCGACCGCAGCGGCCGGCGCCGACGAGGCGGTCGACGTCGAGTCGCTGATCCGCCGCATCGACCAATCCTTGGCAAACGACGGTCAATTGCTCTAGCGCGCCGCGGACCGGCGCGTAGAATGGTTTCGTCCGTCGCGTTCGCGTGAGTCTTATATTTCCTGGAACCGATGCTCGTACGAGCAAGGGCTTGGAACATCGCCCGGCAGGTGTGATCGTCTCGCGTCAGATGAACCCGAAGCCCCGCTGACCTCGCCCACCTGAATCCCCTGGGTTCAGGAATGCGGCTCCCGGTTCGTGGCGGACACCTTCTTCCGTTCGTCCGCCCTTCCCCGCGCGATGGCCTACTGGCTGATGAAGAGCGAGCCCTCCGAGTGCTCGATCGACGACCTCGTGGCCGCACCGAAGCAGACGGTGCCCTGGCTCGGCGTGCGCAACTACCAGGCGCGCAACTACATGCGCGACCAGATGCGCGTCGGCGATGGCGTGCTGTTCTACCACTCGTCCTGCCCCGAGCCCGGCGTGGCCGGGCTGGCCGAGGTGGCCAGCACGCCCTACCCCGACGAGACGCAGTTCGACCCGAAGAGCCCGTACTTCGACGCGAAGTCGAACCGCGAGGCTCCGCGCTGGCTGCTCGTCGACGTGAAGCTGCGCCGCAAGACCCCGCTGCTGCACCTCAAACACATGCGCGAGCTGCCGCAGCTCGCCGCGATGCTGCTGCTGCGCCCCGGCAACCGCCTGTCGATCACGCCAGTGACCGACGCCGAATGGCGCGCCGTCAATGCCTTGCTGAAGGACTGATCCGATGAAGTGGATGCGTTGCCGCGTCGGCGGCCGCGAGTGGTTCGGCGTGCTCGAGGACGGCCGGCTCGTCGTGCACGAGGGTGACCTGTTCGACGCACCCCGCCCCACCGGCGAGACGGTGTCGCTCGAGGGCGCGCAATGGCTGCCGCCCTGCCGGCCCGGCAAGATGCTGGCGCTGTGGAACAACTTCCACGCCGCGGCACAGAAGAACGGCTGGGCGGTGCCGGCCGAACCGCTGTACTTCCTGAAGACCCCCAACGCACTGGCCGCCCACGGCCAGGCCATCGCCGCGGTGGCGCCCGAGGTGGGACGCGTGGCCTACGAGGGGGAGCTCGCGATCGTGATCGGCCGGCGCACCCAAGGCGTTTCCCGCGAGCAGGCGGCGGTCCACATCTTCGGCTACACCTGCGCCAACGACCTGACGGCGCTCGAACTGCTGAACCGCGACCCCGCGTTCGCCCAATGGACCCGCGCCAAGGGCTTCGACGGCTTCGCCCCGCTCGGCCCGGTGATCGAGACCGACTTCGACCCGGTGACCGCCAGCGTGAAGACGCTCATCGGCGGCCGCGAACGCCAGAACTACACGCTCTCCGACATGATCTTCGGGCCGCACGAACTCGTCTCGCGGCTCTCTCAGGACATGACGCTCGAGCCGGGCGACGTGATCCTGTGCGGCACCTCGCTGGGCGTGCTGCCGATGAAGCCGGGCACGAGCGTCGAGGTCGAAATCGACGGCATCGGCCGGCTCGCCAACACCTACGGCTGAGCCTGCACCGCGAGGCGCCCGCGCTGCTCGGCGAGGGTGCGCGCCAGAAGGCTGGTGGCTGCGTAGATCGCCTGGATCGTGGGGGTCGGCGTCTCGGAGATGCGGCCGAGCTCGACCACCGAGCCGACCAGCGCCTCGAGCTCGAGCGCGCGGCCGTGCTCCACGTCCTGCAGCATCGAGGTCTTGTGCGAGCCCACGGCCTCGGCCCCGGCGATGCGCTGCTCGAGCGTGATCTTGAAGCGCACGCCGAGCTTCTCGGCCACCGCCTGGGCCTCGCGCATCATCGCGGCGGCCAGCTCGCGGGTCGGGCCGAAGCGGCAGATCTGCTCCAGCGTCGCATGCGTCAGCGCCGAGATCGGGTTGAAGCTCAGGTTGCCCCACAGCTTGACCCACAGCTCGGAGCGGATGTCGCGCGCCACCGGCGCCTTGAAGCCGGCCTTCATCAGTGCCTGCGAGAGCGCCTCGACGCGCTCGCTGCGTGCCCCGTCGAGTTCGCCGACCGAGAAGCGGTTGCCCTCGATCACCTTCACCACGCCGGGCTCGAGCAGTTCGCTGGCCGGGTAGACGATGCTGCCGACGATGCGTTCGGGCTCGATGTGCTGCGCGATGACGCCGCCCGGGTCCACGCTCTCGAGCTGCCTCCCCTCGTAAGGACCGGCGAGCTTGTGGAAGTACCACCACGGGATGCCGTTGATCATCGTCACCACCATGGTCTGCGGGCCGAACAGCGCGCGCAGGTCGGGCAGCACGTCGCGCACCTGGTGCGCCTTGAGCGTCAGCAGCACGGCGTCCTGCGGCCCGGCCTCGGTCATGCGCTGCACCGCGCGCACCGTGCTCGCGTGGCGCTCGCTGCCGTCTTCCTCGATCAGGCGGAAGCCGCGCGCGTTGATCGCCTCGAGGTTGCGGTTGCGCGCGATGAAGGTGACGTCCTCGCCCGCCAGCGCGAGCCGCGCGCCCAGATAGCCGCCGATCGCCCCGGCGCCCACCACCGCGAACCTCATGACTTGGCCTCCGAGTACTCGCGCCGCCGGGCCACCTTCTTGGCGATGCCCCACAGCGGCGACACCAGCATCACCAGCGCCAGCGCGGTGATCGTGCCGACCAGCGCGTTGGACCAGAAGATCGCCAGGCTGCCCTGCGACAGCAGCATCGCCTGGCGGAAGCTGGCCTCGGCCATGTCGCCCAGCACCAGCGCCAGCACCAGCGGCGCGAGCGGGTACTTGAGCTTCTTGAACAGGTAGCCGAGCACGCCGAACACCATCATCAGCACCACGTCGAACATCGAGCTGTGCACCGTGTAGGCGCCGATCGCGCAGATCATGATGATCACCGGGGCGATGACGGCGAACGGGATGCGCAGCAGCGCCGCCCACCACGGCACGGTGGTCAGCACCACCAGCAGGCCGACCAGGTTGCCCAGGTACATCGAGGCGATCAGGCCCCAGACGAAGTCCTTCTGCTCGACGAACAGCATCGGCCCGGGCTGCAGGCCCCAGATCAGCAGGCCACCGAGCAGCACCGCGGCGGTCGGCGAGCCGGGAATGCCCAGCGTCAGCATCGGCAGCAGCGCCGAGGTGCCGGCCGCGTGGGCCGCCGTCTCGGGCGCGACCACGCCCTCGATCGCGCCCTTGCCGAACGCTTGAGGGTTCTTCGAGAAGCGCTGCGCCGTGCCGTAGCCCATGAACGAGGCCGGCGTCGCACCGCCGGGGGTGATGCCCATCCAGCAGCCGATCGCGGTGGAGCGCAGGAACACCTTCCAGTACTGCAGCAGCTCGCCCCAGGTCTGCAGCACCACCCTCGGGCTGATGCGCGCGCTCTTGCCCTTGAAGGCCAGGCCCTCCTCCATCGTCAGCAGGATCTCGCCGATGCCGAACAGGCCGATCACCGCGATCAGGAAGTCGAAGCCCTTGAGCAGCTGCGGCACGTCGAAGGTCATGCGCAGCGTGCCGGTGACCGAGTCGAGCCCGACGGCCGCGAGCGCGAAGCCGAGCATCATGGCCGCGATGGTCTTGGCCGGCGGCTCCTTGCTCATGCCCACGAAGCTGCAGAAGGTCAGCAGCTGCACCGCGAAGAACTCGGCCGGCCCGAACTTGAGGGCGAACTTCGCCAGCCAGGGCGCCAGGAAGGTGATCAGCACGACGGCGAAGAACGCGCCGACGAAGGACGAGGTGAACGCGGCCGTCAGCGCCTGCGCCGCCTTGCCCTGCTGGGCCATCGGGTAGCCGTCGAAGGTGGTCGCCACCGACCAGGGCTCCCCGGGGATGTTGAACAGGATCGAGGTGATCGCCCCGCCGAACAGCGCGCCCCAGTAGATGCACGACAGCATGATGATGGCCGACGTCGGGTTCATGCTGAAGGTCAGCGGCAGCAGGATGGCCACGCCGTTGGCGCCGCCCAGCCCCGGCAGCACGCCGATCAGCACGCCCAGCAGCAGGCCCACGAGCATGAAGCCCAGGTTGGGCAGCGTCAGCGCGACCTGGAAGCCGTGCAGGAGGTTGCCGATCTCTTCCATCGTCGCCCCCTCACAGCCCGAGCAGGCGCTCGAGCGGGCCCTTGGGCAGCAGCACCAGGAACCAGCGCTCGAACACCGCCCAGAAGAACAGCGGCACGCCGATGGCCACCGCGAGCGTGGCGGCCCAGGCGTAGCGGCCGTGGCGGCGCATGAAGTAGCCGATCAGCAGCGCCGACGAGACGTAGATGCCGATGCCGGCGATCAGCGCCACGTACACCAGCATCGGCACCAGCACCGCGAACACGCCGGACAGCTGCGCGCGCTCGGCGAACAGCTTGTCCGGCGCCTTCCAGCGCCAGAGCTGGCGCAGCAGCACCCAGCCCGACGAGGCGATCAGCAGCAGCCCGATGTAGAAGGGGAAGTAGCCCGAGCGCGGGCCGTCGTCGGCCCAGCCGGTGCCCACGCGCAGGCTGTCCTTGATCACCAGCGCGCCCAGCAGCACCAGGAACAGGGCCACGCCCGCCTCCGGCCCGCGCTGGCCGGGGCCGGCGGGTTTCTGGTCGGCGTCCATGACCTCAGTTCGCCAGGAAGCCGGCGTCCTTCATCAGCACGCGGTGCTGCTGCTCGGCCTTGCCGAGCCAGTCGAAGTAGGCCTGCCCGGTGAGCGCGGTCTGGTTGAAGGCGCCCTTGGCCATGAAGTCCTTCCACTCCGGCAGCGCGCGCACCTTGGCGAACAGGTCGAGGTAGTACTGCACCTGGTCCGGCGTGACCCCCGGCGGCATGAAGACGCCGCGCAGCATCTGGTACTCCACCGGCACGCCGGCGCTGGTGCAGGTCGGCAGGTCGGCCCAGGCCTGGGTCGCGGTGACCTTCTCCTTGTAGGGCATGGCCTGCTTGTCCATCACGCACAACGCGCGCAGCTTGCCGGCGCGCCAGTGCGATTCGGCCTCGATCGGGTTGTTGACGGTGGCATCGATGTGCTTGCCCACCAGCTGCACGGCCACGTCGCCGCCGCCCTTGAACGGGATGTAGGTGATCTTCTTGCCGGCCGCCTTCTCGATCATCACGGTGATGATCTGGTCTTCCTGCTTGGAGCCGGTGCCGCCGACCTTGACGCTGCTGGGCGCGCCCGCCTTGAGCGCCTCGAACCAGGCCTTGCCCGTCTTGTGCGGCGATTCCTCGTTGACCCACAGCACGAACTGGTCGAGCGCCAGCATCTGCACCGGCGTCAGGTCGCGCCAGTTGAACGGCACCCCGGTGGCCAGCGGCGTGGTGAACAGGTTGGACAGCGTGATGATGATCTTGTGCGGGTTGCCGCTGTCGCCCTTGACGTCGAGGAAGCCCTCGGCCCCCGCGCCGCCGGACTTGTTGACCACGACGATGGGCTGCTTGGCGAGGTTGTTCTTCGCGACCACGCCCTGGATGAAGCGCGCCATCTGGTCGGCACCGCCGCCGGTGCCGGCCGGCACGACGAACTCGATCGGCTTGGCCGGCTCCCAGGCGAAGGCGGCCGTGGACGCACAGGCGATCAGCGCCGCCGCCAGACGCGGCGCGAGGTGACCCAACGACATGCGAACTCCTTTCGTCGACTCGATGAACAGTGGATGAGGAATCAGGTCAGCCCCAGCTTGGCCGCCAGGCCGATGCGCTGCAGCTTGCCGGTGGCGCCCTTGGGGATCTCGGGCATGAACAGGATCTTCTTCGGCACCTTGAAGTCCGCCGCGCGCTGGCCGACGAACTCCTGCAGCTCGCGCTCGGTGGCCTGCGCGCCCTCGCGCAGCACCACGCAGGCGGCCACCTCCTCGCCGAGCTTCGGATGCGGCATGCCGAAGCACACCACCTGCGCCACGGCCGGGTGGTCCATCAGGATCTCGTCGACCTCGCGCGGGCTGATCTTCTCGCCGCCGCGGTTGATGATCTCCTTGAGCCGGCCGGTGATCGAGACGTAGCCCTCGGCGTCCATCACGCCCTGGTCGCCGGTGCGGAACCAGCCGTTGGTGAAGGCCTCGGCATTGGCCTTGGGGTTGCTCTCGTAGCCGGCGGTGACGTTGGGCCCGCGGATCACGATCTCGCCGGTCTCGCCGGCCGGCAACAGGCTGCCGTCCTCGGCCATGATGGCCACCTCCGGCCCGGCTGCGCGCCCCACCGTGCCGGGCTTGCGCGCGGCCGGCGGCAACGGGTTGGAGCACATCTGGTGCGTCGCCTCGGTCATGCCGTAGGCCTCGATCAGCGGCGCCTTGAACACCTCCTCGAGCTCGCGGATCACCTGCGGCGGGATCGACGAGGAGGACGAGCGGATGAAGCGCAGCGGGTGGCGCGCGATCACGTCGGCGTTCTTCGCCGCGCGCGCCAGGATGGTCTGGTGCATGGTCGGCACGGCGGTGTACCAGGTGGGCCGGGCCTCGTCCATCCAGCCGAAGAACTTCAGCGCGTTGAAGCCGGGCGTGCAGAACACCTGCGAGCCCGCGGTCAGCGGCGCCAGCACCCCGGCGATCAGGCCGTGGATGTGGAACAGCGGCATGATGTTCAGGCCGCAGTCCCGGGCCGTGAACTGCAGCGTCGCGGCGATGTGGCGTGCCGACGCGGCCAGGTTGCCCTGCGACAGCGGCACGATCTTCGGGCGCGAGGTGGTGCCGGAGGTGTGCAGCACCATCGACACGTCGCCTTCCTGCGCATAGCCCGGTGCGGCCGCGGCGGCGGCCGCGATCGCCGTGCGCGGTTCGAGCGTGAAGGCACCGGCCGGCGCGCCCTCGGCCACCACCAGGTCGAGCACCGGCACGCCCAGCTTGGCCGCCACCTCGATGGCCGGCGAACTGCTGCCGCGCGCGACGATCAGCGCCCTGGCGTTCAGGTCGGAGAGATAGAACTCGAACTCGTCGGCGCGGTAGGCCGGGTTCAGCGGCGCGCTGGCCACGCCGCTGGCGCAGGCGATGAAGCAGCTCGCCATCTCGGGGCCGTTGTCGAGCACGATCGCGACGCGGTCGTTGCGGCCCAGCCCCAGCGCGTTCAGGCGCTCCAGCGTGGCGCCGATCTGCGCACGCAGTCCGCCGTGCGTGAGCGGCGGGCGGCCCGGCGCGGAAATCGCCGCGTCGGCGTCGGTTCCATGGGCTAGCAGGTCCTTCAAGGTCGGCATCGGGGCCCTCGTGCGCGGAAAACGGATGCTCATGTCGGCAGGCGTGCCGACAGGCAGATGGGAACGTGGAAGCTTGCGGCGGGAGGCGCGGCTGGTGGCCGGTGAGCACGCGGGCCACGATGCTGGCCCTGACCGCAATGTTCACCTTATAACCCGACGGTTCGGGCTCGACAACCAATAATCTCCCTGCCTGCTGTCCGGCGTCGCGCGGGACACCCTCCTGCCCCGATGCCGCTGCCGCCACTGCCTCTCGTCGCCGAACTGCTCGCCCTGGGCGCCTTGGCCGGCTTCCTCGCCGGGCTGCTGGGCGTGGGCGGGGGCATGCTGATGGTGCCCTTCGTCACCTGGGTGCTTTCCTCGCGCGGCGTCGCGCCGGGCCTGGCGGTCAAGATGGCCATCGCCACCTCGATGGCCACGATCCTGTTCACCTCGCTGTCGAGCCTGCGCGCCCACCACCGGCGCGGCGCGGTGCAGTGGCCACTGGTGCGCCGGTTCGCGCCGGGCATCCTGGCCGGCTCGCTGCTGGCCGGGGCCGGCGCATTCGCGCTGCTCAAGGGCGCGGCACTGGCGATCGGCTTCGCGCTGTTCGTCGGCTTCTCGGCCACGCAGATGCTGCTGGACAAGCGCCCGGCGCCGAGCCGGACGCTGCCCGGCCCGCTCGGTCTGGCCGGCGCCGGGGCCGGCATCGGCTTCCTGTCGGGGCTGGTCGGCGCCGGCGGTGCCTTCGTCTCGGTGCCGTTCATGACCTGGTGCAACGTGCCGATCCACCAGGCGGTGGCCACCAGCGCCGCGCTCGGCTTCCCGATCGCCCTGGCCAGCACCGCCGGCTACGTGATCGGCGGCTGGGGCCTGCCGCCGGCCCTGCCCGGCGCCTTCGGCTACCTGTACCTGCCGGCGCTCTTGTGCATCGCCAGCGCCAGCGTGCTGACCGCGCCGCTGGGCGCGCGGGCCGCGCACCGCCTGGACGTGCGCCAGCTCAAGCGCGTGTTCGCGCTGCTGCTCTACGGCCTGGCGAGCTACATGCTCTACAAGGGCCTGGCCTGAGAAGGTGTGAGAGAACCCGAGGCGGCCGGCGGCTCAGGATTCGAAGCGGATGCTGGCCAGCGTGACGTGGTTGCCGCCGCGCTTGCGCGCCTCGGCCAGCGCGGCGTCGGCGGCCTGCAGCAAGGCCTCCTGCGAGTGCGCGGTGTGCGGGAAGCTCGCCACGCCCATCGAGACGGTGAAGCCGATGTTCTGGCCGTCGAGCACGACGATCTGCGTGGCGCACTGGCGCCGCAGGCCCTCCATGCGTGAATGTGCCGTGGCCAGGCCGACACCGGACAGCAGCACGGCGAAGCGGCTGTCGTCGATGCGGCAGGAGGCGTCCATCGCCCGGGTGTTGCCGCGCAGCAGCCGGCCGAGCGCCTCCAGGATCCGGGTGTGCGCGGCGGGGCCGAGCGCCGCGACCTGCTCGCCGGGAGGATCGAGCGCGATCGACACCAGCGCGAACTCGCGGTGCTCGCGCGAGGACAGGTCGACCTCGCGGCGCAGCTGATCGTCGAAATGGGCTGGCTGGTACAGGCCGGTCACGCCGTCGCGCAGCGCCTGGTCGTAGGCCTCCCGGCGCAGCTGCTCGGCGGCCTGCTGCTGCTGCTCGATCTGCGCCAGCGCCTGCTGCAGCCGCGCATCGCGCGCACGCAGCTCGGTCAGTTCGTGCCACAGGCAGACCACCAGTCGGGGCGCGCCTGCGTCGGCCGACGGCAGCACGATGCGCGCGACGCTGAACTCGCGGCGCTGGCCAGCCAGGTCGAGCCGGTGCTCGGTCAGCGCACCGCTGGGCATCGCCGCGGCCGCCTGCTCCGCGGTGCGCAGCGGCGGCCATTGCGCCGGCTCGAGCCACTGCGCATCGGTACTGCCCAGGAGCTGCTGCGGGCTCGCGCCGAACAGGCCCGCCATGCGCGCCGTGACGTACCGGTACTGCCCGCTCGACAGGTCCTTCACGGCCACCGCCAGGTCGAGGCGGTCGAGCAACTCGAGCAGGCCGCCGAGCAGCGTGCCCTCCGCCAGGCCGAGACCGGACAGCAACGCCAGGCCACGCGCGGCTAGCGTGCCCGTGGCAATTGGCGAGGACTCGGTCATGGACATGGTGCGTGGGCCCGAGGGCGCGGGCCACGGGACGGCTATGGTGTTCTCGAGCGTCGAGCTTGACAAGAAGACACCAGAGCGCCGCCGCCCACCCCCCTAACTTGCCAGTCGATCATATCTGGCGGCGTCCGCCGGGCACCGCTCGAACAGGGGGGCGTTCAGCCGCGTTCCAACAGCGACTGCGCGGCGCGTGCGTAGAGCGCGGTCAGGCGCTCGAAGCGGTCCAGCAGGTGTTCGCTGGCCACCGCGATGCGACTGCGCCCGTCCGCCGCGAACGCATCGCCCAGGCCGGTGAGCAGTTCGCGCCACGCCTGCTCGGCCACCTCGAGCTGGGCGCGGATCTCGGGCGAGCTGAGCGGGGCCTGCTGCAACGCCCGCAGCGCCTGCTCGAAGGATTCGACGCTGCGCACCGCGTCCGCCGCCGCGGACTGCGCCACCGGCCCGTCGCACAACGCGCCGAGCAGGGCCTGCTTGGCCAGCCGCTGCGACAGCATGCGCTGCCGCCCGGCCCGGTTGACCACCGCCAGCGTGCGCAGCGGGCTGGCCGACTCCAGAGCGGTCGTGAGCGCGTCGGCGGCCACCAGCAGCCGCTCGGCCGCCGCGTCGGCGGCCGGCAGCCGGTCGACCTGCGGCCTGCCCTGCAACGCCGGCTGCAGCGCCGACCACGCCTGGTCCACACCCTCGAGCAGGTCGCCAAAGGTGGCTTGCGACAGGCTCTGCCCGAGCCCGGCGACGATTTCCGAGACGCGGCGCGCCGCCTCCACCTGCAGTCGCCCGGCCTGCTCGGCATCGGCGCGCGCACAGCGCAGCGCGTACAGCTTGACCAGCCGCTGCGACAGCATGCGCAACTGCCCGGCGCGGTTCACCGCATCCGCATCGCGTGCAGCGTCGATCACCCGGCGCGACACGGTGCCCACGCGCTGCTGCCCGAGCATCGAGACCTGGCGCAGCTGGCGGAAGGCCTCGTCCTCCGAGATCTGATGCTCGCGCATCAGGATGCCCTTGGCGCGCTCGACCAGCTTGCGCTCCTCGAAGCGGTCGGCCAGGTCCGCGTGGGCCGCACGCTGTGCCTCGTCGCGCTCGAAGCGGGCGCGTGCGAGCTGCAGCAGCGGGCGCAGCCGCACCGGGTCGTAGCCCTTCACCACATAGGCATGCACGCCGCTGCGCAGCGCGCGCTCGAGCGTCGCCACATCGGCATCGTCGGTGAACAGCAGCACCGGCAGCGGCGCGTGCTGCTGCAGCGACTCGAAGGCCTGCAGCAGGCCGGCGGCCGGATACGGCTCCCAGGCCACCACCACGCCCGCCTCGCCGCGCACCGCGTCGGCCACCAGCCGGGACGGCTCGCTGTGCGCGATCACCGGCACGCCCTGCGCGGCCAGGTCCTGCTCGATCGGCGGTGCGCCGGCAGGGGCGATCAGCAGGACTCTGGGCATGGGCAGGCAGGCGGGAGGCAGCACGGACGATTGCAAGCATACGACGTGCGCGGCCTGCACCAGCCTGCGATGCTGCACCGCACCAACGCGGTGAACCGGCTGCACCGTAGCGCGTCGCGCCGGCCCCGCCCGGGCCGGGCACGCCGGGCGCAGCGCGAGCACCGGCGCGGGTTGGCGCCCGGTCGGCCGGGGCAAGCTGGCACCTGGCCCACCTCTTGCAATGGACCGGCCGGGTGCGCTGCCGCACCCGGCCCGTGACGATACGCCGGGCCGCGCGCACAGCGACGTGCGTGGTGATGTATCTCCTGCCGACCGGCCCGTGCCGGCCGGCCTCGTTCGGAGTCACCATGCCCGCCGTCCACGCCGTGCCCTCGCGCTCGAGTTCCTCCGCCTCCGGCGCCCGCGCCTTCCTGCAGTCGGGCCATTGGCCGACGCTGCTCGCGTCGTTCCTGTACTTCGACTTCTGCTTCGCGATTTGGGTGCTGAACGGCGCGATGGGGCCGTTCATCAGCGAGACCTTCCAACTCAGCGCGGCGCAGAAGGGCTCCATGATCTCGGTGCCGATCCTGGCCGGCGCGCTGATGCGCTTCCCGCTCGGCGTGCTGTCGCAGTACATCGGGCGCAAGAATGCCGCGCTGGTGGAGATGGCGCTGATCGTCGCCGCCCTGGTGTTCGGCTACCTCGCGGTCGACACCTACGACGAGGTGATCCTGATGGGCGTGCTGCTGGGCATCGCCGGCGCGAGCTTCGGCGTCGCGCTGAGCCTGGGCAGCGGCTGGTTCCCGCCGAAGTACAAGGGTCTGGCGATGGGCCTGGCCGGCGCCGGCAACTCGGGCACGGTGCTGGCGGTGCTGTTCGCCCCGCCGCTGGCCACCAAGTTCGGCTGGCAGGCGGTCTACGGCCTGGCCGCGCTGACCATGCTGGTGCCGATGCTCGTGATGTGGTTCGCCGCCAAGGAGCCGCCGGACCGCGAGCACCAGACCTTCCGCCAGCACGTCGCCTGCCTGTTCGAGAAGGACGGCTGGGCCTTCAGCCTGATCTACATCGTCACCTTCGGCGGCTTCATCGGCCTGGCGAGCTTCCTGCCGACCTACTTCTACGACCAGTTCAAGGTCACCAAGGTCGAGGCCGGCCAGCTCACGATGCTGGCCACGCTGATGGGCTCGGCGGTGCGCGTGGTCGGCGGCTACATCTCCGACCGCGTGGGCGGCATCCACACGCTCACCGGCGTGCTGCTGGCGGTGGCGGCGACGCTGGTGCTGTGCGGCATGAGCAGCGGCTCGGTGGCGGCGACGACGCTGCTGTTCATGCTCTGCTTCGCCTGCCTCGGCGCCGGCAACGGCGCGCTGTTCCAGCTCGTGCCGCTGCGCTGGCCGCTGACCACCGCGGTGGCCGGCTCGATGATCGGCGAGATCGGCGCGCTCGGCGGCGGCTTCATCCCGAACGCGATGGGCCTGTCCAAGCAGTACTTCGGCACCTACCTGTGGGGCTTCGTCTCCTTCGCCGCGCTGGCCGTGCTGATGCTGGTGATGCTGCGCGTGGTGCAGATCCGCTGGACGCGCACCTGGGCCGAGAAGGGCGGCCGGGCGCGCCAGGCGACCACCGGCGAGGCCGGCGGCGCGAGCTACCGGCTCGACGCCTGAGCCGCATGCCTCCCGGCTCAGTGCGGCAGGAACACCAGCCAGAACACCAGCAGCGCGTTGAAGAGCAGCGAGATGCCGAGCGCGATCTTCCACAAGGCCGTCGGGTCGCGAGCGGCCAGCGGCGTGGCGGCGGGGGCCGACACCGGGCGCGCCGCGCCGCGCTCGAGCGCGAGCAGCATCTCCTCGGCCGTCTCGAAGCGCTGCTTCGGGTCGATCGCGATGGCGCGGAGCACCAGATGATCGAGCCAGATCGGCACGTCCGGCCTGATGCGCGACAGCGGCACCGGGTCGCGCCGGTAGCGCGCGCCCTGGTAGGGCTCGATCTCGCCGTACGGGAGCCGGCCGGCCAGCCATCGGTACAGCGTGACGCCGAGCGCGAACAGGTCGGAGCCGGCGTCCGCCGGTGCGCCGGCCCACTGCTCCGGGTTGATGTAGCTCGGCGTGCCGGCGTGCAGCTCGCGCTGCGCCCCCCCCTCGCGGCCGGACAGCGCGACGCCGAGGTCCAGCACCCGCCACTGGCCGTCGTCGCCCAGGTGCAGGTTGCCGGGCTTGACGTCGCGGTGGATCACGCCCTGGCGGTGCAGCCGGCCGAGCGCGCGCACGATCGCGATCGCCGCGGCCACCACCTCGGCCGGCTCGCCGCGCGGCTGCCGGGCCAACCGCTGCTCGAGCGTCTGGCCGCCATGCCAGTCGAACACGGTGTAGAGCGCGCTCGCCTCGTGAACCGGGTGGCTGCGCACGAAGCCGCGCGCATCGCGCTCGGTGACGCGCTGCGACAGCCAGGCCTCGTGCGCCAGCATCGCGCGCTCCTCGGCGTCGGCGGCGCGCGATTCGTGCAGCGTCTTCAGCGCGACGAGCTGCTGCGTGCGCGCGTCGCGCGCCTGGTAGAGCCGGTGCACGCCGGTGTCGGCCACCAGCGCGGTGATGGTGTAGCCGTCCACCGCGTCACCCACGCGCAGGGGGGGCAGCGGCGCGAGGTGACGCAGGCGCGCGGCCTCGTCCTCCAGGCGCGCCGCATCCAGCCCGCGCACGCGCACCACCAGCGCGCTGGCGTTGTCGCGCGTGCCGGCCGCCAGCGCCGCCTCGACGATCGCCTCGGCCGCCTGCGCGGCACTGCCCTGCCCGGCCAGCGTGCCAATCTGGCGTGGCTTGAGCACGCCGTGCACGCCGTCGCTGCTGAGCACGAAGCAGTCGCCCAGCTGCAGCTCGCCGTGCAAGGAATCGACGTGCAGCAGCTCGTCCAGGCCGACCGCACGCGTCAGGCGGTTGCGCAGGTCGGGCTGGCTGAAGGCGTGGTCCAGCGTGAGCTGCTGGATCTCGCCGCCGGCCACGCGCCAGATGCGCGTGTCGCCCACATGGGCGAGCGTCCAGCGCTGGCCCTGCAGCACCAGCGCAGACAGCGTGGTCAGCGCGAGCTCGCCGCCACGTCCGCCGCGCTGCCGGTTCTGCGCGACGAGCCAGGCGTTCTGCGCGCCGATCAGCCGATCCAGCGCGACGCTGGTCTCCCAGGTGGCCGGCGTCGCGAAGAAATCCGCCAGCAGGCCCATCACGCTGGTCTGCGCGGCCTCGCGGCCGCGGCCGCCGCTGCTCACGCCGTCGGCGATCGCCGCGATCAGCCCCGGCACCGCGTCGCCCGGCGCGGAGCGCGTGGCGCCGGCGAAATCCTCGTTCGTCTCGCGCGGGCCGTTGCGGCTCGCGTGGCCGACCTCGATCTCGAATGTCATGCAGACATTGTGTCTCGTGGCACCCCTCTTGCTATCGACGCTGTCCGGAGGCTTGCATGAAGAAGATGAAACTGGTGATGGTGGGCAACGGCATGGCCGGCGTGCGCACGCTCGAAGAGCTGCTGAAGATCGCGCCGGACCTGTACGACATCGCCGTCTTCGGTGCCGAGCCGCACCCGAACTACAACCGCATCCTGCTCAGCCCGGTGCTGGCCGGGGAGCAGACCGTCGACGAGATCATCCTCAACCCGCTGTCCTGGTACGAGGAGAACCGCATCCGCCTGCACCTGGGCAAGAAGGTGGTGGAGGTCGACCGGCGGCGCCGCATCGTGCGCGCCGCCGACGGCACCGAGGAGGAGTACGACCGCCTGCTGATCGCCACCGGCTCCAACCCCTTCATCCTGCCGGTGCCGGGCAAGGAGCTCGACGGCGTGATCGCCTACCGCGACATCGCAGACACCAACACGATGATCGAGGCCGCCAAGACCTACAAGCATGCGGTCGTGATCGGTGGCGGCCTGCTCGGGCTCGAGGCGGCCAACGGCCTGATGCTGCGCGGCATGCAGGTGACCGTGGTGCACATCATGCCCTGGCTTATGGAGCGCCAGCTCGACGACACCGCGGGCAAGCTGCTGCAGCAATCGCTCGAGAACCGCGGCCTGAAGTTCATGATCGGCGCACAGACGCAGGCACTGGTCGGCGACAGGAACGGCCGCGTGATGGCGGTGCAGTTCAAGGACGGCAGCGAGATCCCGGCCGACCTGGTGGTGATGGCCGCGGGCATCCGCCCCAACACCGAACTCGCCGAGAAGATCGGCCTGCACTGCAACCGCGGCATCGTCGTCAGCGACACGATGCAGACCGTGACCGACCCGCGCATCTACGCGGTGGGCGAATGCGCGGCGCACCGCGGCATCGCGTACGGCCTGGTGGCGCCGCTCTTCGAGCAGGGCAAGGTCTGCGCCACGCACCTGGCCGAGTTCGGCATCGGCCGCTACACCGGCAGCCAGACCAGCACCAAGCTGAAGGTGACCGGCATCGATCTCTTCTCCGCCGGCAACTTCATGGGCGGCAAGGACTGCGAGGAGATCGTGATGAGCGATCCCTACGGCGGCGTCTACAAGAAGCTCGTCATCAAGGACGACAAGCTGGTCGGCGCCTGCCTGTACGGCGACACGGTCGACGGCAGCTGGTACTTCAAGCTGCTGCGCGAGGGCCGAACGATCAACGACATCCGCGACAAGCTGATGTTCGGCGAGAGCAACATCGGCGACACCGGCCACGAGGGCAATACGCGGGCCGCCGCGATGGCCGACAGCGACGAGGTGTGCGGCTGCAACGGCGTCAACAAGGGCACCATCTGCAAGGCCATCAAAGACAAGGGCCTGTTCACGCTCGACGAGGTGCGCAAGCACACCAAGGCGAGCGCGAGCTGCGGCTCCTGCACCGGCCTGGTGGAGCAGCTGCTCATGTTCACCGCCGGCGGCGACTACTCCAAGGCGCCCACCAAGAAGGCGATGTGCGGCTGCACCGACGCCAGCCACCAGGAGGTGCGCGAGGCGATCCGCGCCGAGAAGCTGCTGACCATCGATTCGGTCTACCACACGCTCGGCTGGCGCACGCCCAACGGATGCTCGTCCTGCCGCCCGGCCGTCAACTACTACCTGATCAGCACCTGGCCCAAGGAGGCGAAGGACGACCCGCAGAGCCGCTTCATCAACGAGCGCAGCCACGCCAACATCCAGAAGGACGGCACGTACTCGGTGATCCCGCGCATGTGGGGCGGCGAGACCACCGCCGACGAGCTGCGCCGCATCGCCGACGCGGTGGACAAGTACAAAATCCCGACGGTCAAGGTGACCGGCGGCCAGCGCATCGACCTGCTGGGCGTGAAGAAGGAAGACCTCGTCAACGTCTGGAAGGACATCGGCATGCCTTCCGGCCATGCCTACGCCAAGGCGCTGCGCACGGTGAAGACCTGCGTCGGCTCGGAGTGGTGCCGCTTCGGCACGCAGGACAGCACGCAGATGGGCAAGGACCTGGAGCGCGCGCTCTGGCGCATGTACGCGCCGCACAAGGTCAAGCTGGCCGTCTCGGGCTGCCCGCGCAACTGCGCCGAGGCCGGCATCAAGGACGTCGGCGTGATCGGCGTCGACTCCGGCTGGGAGATCTACGTCGCCGGCAACGGCGGCATCAAGACCGAGGTGGCGCAGTTCCTCGTCAAGCTGAAGACGGCGGCCGAAGTGCTGGAGTACAGCGGCGCCTTCCTGCAGCTCTACCGCGAGGAAGGCTGGTACCTCGAGCGCACCTGCCACTACGTCGGCCGCGTCGGGCTCGACTACGTGAAGAAGAAGATCCTCGACGACCACGCGGGCCGCAAGGCGCTCTGGGAGCGGCTGCAGTTCAGCCTCGACGGCGAGCCCGATCCGTGGTTCGAGTTCGACAAGGCCGCGGTCGACACGCGGCAGTTCACGCCGGTGGGAGCGCTGTGATGAGCGAATGGAAGGTGATCTGCCGGGTCGACGAGATTCCGAAGCTCGGCGCGCGGCGCGTGGCGCGGCCGGCCGGCGGCGAGGTGGCGGTGTTCCGCAACGCCGAGGACAAGGTGTTCGCCCTGCTCGACCGCTGCCCGCACAAGGGCGGCCCGCTCAGCCAGGGCATCGTGTTCGGCGAGAGCGTGGCCTGCCCGCTGCACAACTGGACCATCGGGCTGGCCGACGGCTGCGCCAAGGCGCCGGACGAGGGCTGCACGACGAGGTTCGCCGTCAAGGTCGAGAACGGCACGGTGTCGCTCGACGCGCAAGAACTCGCCACCCTGGCCGTGACGACCGAAGCCTGACGTGGCCGAGACCCGCTCCACCTGCCCGTACTGCGGCGTCGGCTGCGGGGTGATCATCGAGTCCGACGGGCACCGGATCACCGGCGTGCGCGGCGACCCGGACCACCCGGCCAACGCCGGCCGTCTCTGCACCAAGGGCAGCACGCTGCACCACACGGCCACGGTGGAGATCACGCGCCAGGCGCGCCTGCTGCACCCGATGCAGCGGCTCGAACGGGGGGCGGCGCCGCAGCGCATCGCCTGGGACGCGGCGCTCGACCTCGCCGCGCAACGCCTGGGCGACATCGCCGCCGACCACGGCCCCGACGCGGTCGGCCTGTATGTCTCCGGCCAGCTGCTGACCGAGGACTACTACGTCTTCAACAAGCTCGCCAAGGGGCTGCTGGGCACCAACAACATCGACACCAACTCGCGCCTGTGCATGAGCAGCGCGGTGGCCGGCTACAAGGCCACGCTGGGGGCAGACGCCCCGCCGGCCTGCTACGACGACCTGCAGCACGCCGACACGCTGTTCATCGCCGGCTCGAACACCGCGTTCGCGCACCCGATCCTGTTCCGCCGCATCGAGGACGCCAAGCGCGCCAACCCGGCGCTGCGGCTGATCGTGGTCGACCCGCGGCGCACCGAGACGGCCGACATGGCCGACCTGTTCCTGCCCATCCTGCCGGGCACCGACGTGGCGCTGTTCCACGGCATGCTGCACCTGATGCTGTGGGAGGGGCTGGTCGATGCGGCCTGGATCGACGCCCACACCAGCGGCTTCGAGGCCCTGCGCGAGCGCGTGCGCGCCTTCGCGCCGAAGGACGTGGCCGCCACCTGCGGCATCCCCGAGGCCGACCTGGTGCAGGCGGCGCGCTGGTTCGCCGGCCTGGAGCAAGGCCGCGCCGCGCGCCGCCCGACGCTCTCGCTCTACTGCCAGGGCCTGAACCAGAGCGCCAGCGGCACCGCGAAGAACGCCGCGTTGATCAACCTGCACCTGGCCACCGGGCAGATCGGCAAGCCGGGCGCGGGACCCTTCTCGCTGACCGGCCAGCCCAACGCGATGGGCGGGCGCGAGGTCGGCGGGCTGGCCAATCTGCTCTCGGCCCACCGCGATCTCGGCAACGCCGAACACCGCGCCGAGGTCGCCCGGCTGTGGGGCGTGGACAGCGTGCCGGCCGCGCCGGGCAAGACCGCCGTGGAGATGTTCGAGGCGGCGGCGGACGGCGCGGTGAAGGCGCTGTGGATCGCCTGCACCAATCCGGCCCAGTCGCTGCCCGACCAGGCCACCGTGCGGCGCGCGCTCGAGCGGGCCGAGTTCGTGATCGTGCAGGAGGCTTTCGCCACCACCGCCACCGCGGCCTATGCCGACCTGCTGCTGCCCGCCACCACCTGGGGCGAGAAGGACGGCACCGTCACCAACAGCGAGCGCCGCATCAGCCGCGTTCGCCCGGCCGTGTGGCCGGCCGGCGAGGCGCGACACGACTGGGCCATCGCGGTGGACGTGGCACGCCGGCTGGAGGCGCGGCTGCGGCCCGGCCGGCCCAGCCTGTTCCCCTACGGCGCGCCGGAGGCGGTGTGGAACGAGCACCGCGAATCGACCCGCGGCCGCGACCTCGACATCACCGGCCTGAGCTGGGCGCAGCTCGAGGCGGCACCGCAGCAGTGGCCCTTCCCCGCGGACGCGACGCAGGGCCGTGCGCGGCTGTACGAGGACGGCGTGTTCCCCACGCCCGACGGCCGCGCCCGCTTCGTCGACACGCCCTGGGCCGCACCGGCCGAGCCGCGCGATGCACGTTTTCCGTTCTCGCTCAACACCGGCCGGCTGCGCGACCAGTGGCACGGCATGAGCCGCACCGGCACGGTCGGCCGGCTGTTCGGCCACGTGGCCGAGCCGGCGCTCGAGATGCATGCGCAGGACATGGCGCGCCTGAAGCTCGCCGAGGGCGACCTGGCGCATGTCACCTCGCGGCGCGGCAGCATCGTGCTGCCGGTGCGCGCCAGCGAACAGCTGCGCCCGGCGCAGCTGTTCGCGCCGATGCACTGGGGCGAGGAGTTCGTCACCGGCTGCAGCGCCACCGGCCAGCGCCTGACCGGCATCAACGCGCTGACCGTGCCGGCCTTCTGCCCGAGCTCGAAGCAGCCCGAGCTCAAGCATGCCGCCGTCAAGGTGCTCAAGGCCGAGCTGCCGTGGAAGCTGCTCGCGCTGGCCTGGCTGCCGGCCGACGCCGCACCCCAGGTGCAGCGCCGCCTGCTCGCGCTGGCCGGCTCGCTGGCCTACGCGGCGGCCGTGCCGTTCGGGCGCGAGGCCTGCGGCGTGCTGCTGCGCGCCGCCGCCTACGAGCCACCGCCCGACGAACTGCTGCTGCAGATCGAGGCGCTGCTCGGGCTCGACCGCGCCGGCGTGCTGCACTACGCCGACCGGCGGCGCGGCCAGCGCCGCAGCATGAAGCTGGTGCCCGACGGCGCGCAGGCGCGGCTCGAGGCCTGCCTGCTGGCCGGCGACATCAGCGCCGAGGCCTGGATCCGCCCGCTGCTGCAGGAGCGCCGGCCGGCGCAGGCGTTCGGGCGCGCGCTGCTGCAGCCCGGGGCGAAGGCGCCGGTGGCCGTCGCGCCCGCCGGCCGCCAGGTCTGCAGCTGCTTCGACGTCTCCGAGGCGCGCATCGGCGAGGCGCTGGCGCGCTGCACCGGCTCGCCCGAGGCGCAGCTCGCCGCGCTGCAGGACACGCTGCGCTGCGGCACCAATTGCGGATCCTGCATCCCGGAATTGAAACGG
Source organism: Piscinibacter defluvii (assembly GCF_004011805.1). Lineage (GTDB taxonomy): Bacteria > Pseudomonadota > Gammaproteobacteria > Burkholderiales > Burkholderiaceae_C > Piscinibacter > Piscinibacter defluvii. The sequence continues at coordinate 287,737 of NZ_RCHJ01000003.1, read as the reverse complement.
ATCGTGCGGCTGCGCCAGCAGGCGGCATAGAGTTTGCGGAATCGCCGCCCGGAGACCGACATGAGCATCGCCCCGTACATCAAGGAGATCGGCCGTGGCAAGGAAGGCGCGCGGGCGCTGACCCAGGCCCAGGCCTACGACCTGATGAGCCAGGTGCTGGACCGGCGCGTCACCGAGCTGGAGATCGGCGCGTTCGCGGTGGCCATGCGCATCAAGGGCGAGTCGATCGACGAGCTGGCCGGCTTCCTCGAGGCCGTGCAGGAGCGCTGCCTCCCGGTCCGCCCCAGCCGGCCGACCATCGTGCTGCCGTCCTACAACGGCGCGCGCAAGCTGCCCAACCTGACGGCGCTGCTCGCGCTGCTGCTGGCGCAGGAAGGCGTGCAGGTGCTGGTGCACGGCCCGCAGCACGACCCGGGGCGCGTCACCACCGCCGAGGTGTTCCACGACCTCGGCCTGCCCTGCGCGGACGACGTGGCCGACATCGAACATGCCTGGTCGCGGCACGAGCCGGTGTTCATCCGCACCGAGGCCCTGTGCCCGCCGCTGGCGCACCTGCTCGATGCACGCTGGGTGATCGGATTGCGCAACCCCGGGCACACCGTGGCCAAGCTGCTCTCGCCCTGCCGCAGCGGCGCGACGCTGCGGGTCGTCAACTACACGCACCCGGAATACGGCACCACGCTGGCGCAGTTCCTGGCCCACACCGCCGCGCATGCGGTGCTGATGCGCGGCACCGAAGGTGAGCCGGTGGCCGACCCGCGGCGCGCGCCGCGGCTCGACGTCTACGTGGCCGGCCAGCTGCGCCCCGAGCTCTCGCGCCCGGCGCAGGAGGGCGTGCTGACCGAGCTGCCGGTGCTGCCGCGCGAGTGCGACGCGGCCACCACGGCGCTGTACATCCAGTCGGTCGTCAGCGGTGAGAAGCCGGCGCCGACACCCATCACCCAGCAGGTGGACTGCCTGGCGCGCGCGCTGATCGCCGTCGCGCACCTGCAGACCCAGGAGAAATCCGCATGACCGGACAGGTCACCCTGGTCGGCGCCGGCCCCGGCGATCCCGAGCTGCTGACGATCAAGGCGGTGCGCGCCATCCGCTCGGCGACCGTGCTGCTGGTGGACGACCTGGTCGGCCCCGGCGTGCTGCGCTACGCGCGGCGCTCGGCGCGCATCGTGCAGGTCGGCAAGCGCGGCGGTTGTGCGAGCACGCCGCAGGCCTTCATCGAGAAGCTGATGGCCGCCGAGGCCCTGAAGGGCGAGCGTGTGGTGCGCCTGAAGGGCGGCGACCCCTTCGTGTTCGGCCGCGGGGGCGAGGAGGCCGAGCACCTGCGTGCGCAGGGCATCCGGGTCGCGGTGGTGAACGGCATCACGGCCGGCCTCGCGGCTGCGACCTCGCTGGGCGCGCCGCTGACGCACCGCGACCATGCACACGGCGTGATGCTGGTCACCGGCCACGCACGCGGCGCCGACGCGGCGCTGCACTGGCCCACGCTCGCCGCCGCGGCGGCGCAGGGGCTGACGCTGGTGGTCTACATGGGCGTGGCGACGCTGCCCGAGCTGCAGCGTGGCCTGCTGGCGGCGCTGCCGGCCGCGACGCCCGCGGCCGTGGTGCAGCACGCCAGCCTGCCGCAGCAGCGCCAGCTCGTCACGACGCTGGGCACGCTGGCCGCGGACGTGGCGGCCGCCGGGCTCGGCAGCCCGGCGGTGGTGATCGTCGGCGACGTGCTGCGTGGCCTGGTTCACGCCGGCGCAACGCAGCCACAACCAATGCAACACGAGCAGGCCGCCTGACGGCACGACAGGCCCCTACCATGCGCGGCGGAGGAGTTTGCGCATGGAAGAACTCGACAAGCTGAACCGCCTGAGCGCCTCGCACGGCGCGCTGCGCCCGGGCAGCGGGATGATCACCGGCGTGATCGCGCTGGTGCTCGCCATCCTGTGCTTCCTCGGCGTGCTGGCCTTCCACTTTCCCGAGTACCTGACCACGCCCCAGCTGCGCAAGAGCTACAGCGTGGAGGCGATGCGCACGCTGCTGTACTGGTCGATGGTCGTGGCCGGCGGCCTGGCGCTGCTGAACATCGTGCTGTGGCGCACACGCTGGCTGGCGCTGGCGGCCTTCGCGCTCGTGGTGCTGTCCGCGCTGCTGGGCGGCCACAAGGTGCCGGTGGCCGACTTCGCCGACCACACGCCCTACATCGGCCTGGACTGGTTCATCCTCGACCTGCTGGGCTCCTCGCTGATCTTCATCTTCGTCGAGAAGCTGTTCGCGCTGCGCCGCGAGCAGCCGGTGTTCCGCGCCGAGTGGCAGACCGACTTCCACCACTTCATCGTCAACCACATGGTGGTCGGCTTCGTGCTGCTGGCCACCAACCTGGCGGTGCACCAGCTGTTCGGCTGGGCCGCACACGACGGCGTGCGGGGCTGGGTGCAGGGGCTGAACTTCTTCGTCGCGCTGTTCCTGATCGTGCTGGTGGCCGACCTGGTGCAGTACTGGACGCACCGCGCGTACCACGAGATCCCGCTGCTCTGGCGCCTGCACGCCGTGCACCACAGCGTGAAGAGCATGGACTGGCTGGCCGGCTCGCGCCAGCACATCGTCGAGCTGCTGATCACGCGCACGCTGGTGCTGGCACCGATCGTCGTGCTCGGCTTCAGCAAGGACGTGATCGACGCCTACATCGTGATCGTCGGCTTCCAGGCGGTGTTCAACCACGCCAACGTGAGCGTGCGGCTCGGGCCCTTGCGCTACCTGATCGTCACGCCCAACTTCCACCACTGGCACCACTCGCAGGACGACGACGCGATCGACCGCAATTACGCGGCACACTTCGCCTTCCTCGACCACCTGTTCGGCACCGCGGTGCAGTCCGGGCGCGACTGGCCCGAGCGCTACGGCGTGCAGGGCGACTACGTGCCCGACGGGTTCTTCCGCCAGCTCGCCTTCCCGTTCACCTGGAAGGGCTGAGGCACGGCGCCGGGCGCCGTGCCCGGCGACGATCGCCTTGACCGGCGGTCCGTTTTGGGTAGCATTGGTCGTGAAACTGGTTTCACACTCCGCGCCGATGAACCCCGGAACTCCCGCCGATGCGAAGCCCGAGGGCCGGGCCACGATCGCCGACGTCGCACGTGCCGCGGGCGTCTCCAAGGCGACCGTCTCGCGCTTCCTCAACCACCGCGACACCCTGCTGACGCCCGAGATCGCGAGCAAGGTGGAGAAGGCGATTGCCGCCCTGGGCTACGTCCCGAGCCCGATGGCACAGGCGCTCAAGCGCGGGCGCTCGCGCCTGATCGGCCTGGTCGTGGCCGACATCGCCAACCCGTACTCGGTGGCAATGCTGCGCGGCGCCGAGAAGGCCGCGCAGCAGGCCGGCTATCTGGTGATGCTGTTCAACCTCGGCAACGCGAGCGAGCGCGAGCGCGAGGGCATCGAGGCGCTGGCGGCCTACCAGGTCGAGGGCTTCATCCTCAACACGCTGGGCGCCGACGAGAGCGCCGCCAGCGAGGTGGCACGCCATGGCAAGCCGGCCGTGCTGGTCGATCGCCGGCACCCCGGCATGAAGGCCGACTTCGTCTCGCTCGACAACGCCGACGCCGTCGGGCAGGCGGTCGAGCACCTCGTCGGCAACGGCTACCGCGAACTGCTGTACGTGACCGAGGCGGTCAGCGGCGTCAGTTCGCGCATCGAACGCGAAGCGGCGTTCCGCGCCTGCATCGCCGCCCGCGACGACGGTCGCGCCGGACGCGCGATCGAGCTGGCCGACGCCGACGACGCCGCACTCGACCGCGCGCTGCGCGACCTGAAGCGGCGCGCCGGGGCGCGGCCGGCCGCGGTGCTGTCGAGCAACGCGCTGGTCACGCTGCGCGTCGCCGCCGCGGTGGCGCGGCTGGGCTGGCAGTTCGGCCGCGAGCTCGGCTTCGTCGGCTTCGACGAGACCGAGTGGGCCCCCCTGGTCGGTGCGGGCCTGAGCACGATCGAGCAGCCGACCGACGACATCGGGCGCGTGGCAACGAGCTGCCTGCTCGAACGCCTGCAGGGTCGCGACCTGCCGCCGCGCCAGATCCTGCTGGCCGGGCGACTCGTGCAACGGGCCTCGTCGCGCCCGGCCGGCGCGGCCGCCTGACCACCCCGATCCACACCCTAGGGTTTGCACTGATCGCATTCTGAAACCGGTTTCCTAAACTAGAAACCGGTTTCAGACGAAAGGGCGATTCAGGTGGACTACGACTTTCAGTTCGGCGACGTGCTGGCCGCCTGGCCGCTGTTGCTCAAGGGCACGTGGATCACGGTGCAGCTCTCGCTGATGGCGACGCTGCTCGGTCTGCTGGTCGCCATCGCGTGCGCCTGGGCCAAGACCTCCGGCCCGCGGCCGCTGCGCTGGGTCGTGCAGGCCTACATCGAGCTGATCCGCAACACGCCCTTCCTGGTCCAGCTGTTCTTCTTCTTCTTCGCGCTGCCGGCGATCGGGCTGCGCTGGTCGCCGTACACCGCGGCGCTGACGGCGATGGTCGTCAACCTCGGCGCCTACGCGACCGAGATCATCCGCGCCGGCATCGAGTCGATCCCGAAGGGGCAGATCGAGGCCGGGATGGCGCTCAACCTGAAGGCGCACCAGATCTTCCGGCTGATCATCCTGAAGCCGGCGCTGCGCGCGATCTTCCCGGCGCTGACCAGCCAGTTCATCCTGCTGATGCTGAGCTCGGCGGTGGTCTCGGTGATCTCGGCCGACGACCTGACCTCGGTGGCCGCCAACCTGCAGTCGCAGACCTTCCGCAGCTTCGAGATCTACATCGTCGTCACCGCCATCTACCTGGCGCTGGCGCTTGCCTTCTCGGCGCTGTTCCGCCTGATCCAGCGCCACGCGCTGTCCTACCCCGACCGCCGCTGAACGAGGCCCCCCATGCGCACCTTCGGCTTCCAAGACTTCTGGTTCATCCTGCAGGCCGCCCAGTGGACGGTGCTGCTGTCGCTGATCGCCTTCGTCGGCGGTGCGATCGGCGGGCTCGCCGTGGCACTCGCCCGCACCGCGGAGAACCTCGTCGCCCAACGCCTGGCCACCGCCTTCATCCAGGTGTTCCAGGGCACACCTCTGCTGATGCAGCTGTTCCTGGTGTTCTTCGGCGCCCCGGTGCTGGGCATCGAGATCAGCCCGTGGATCGCGGCGAGCGTCGCGCTGATCCTGAACACCAGCGCCTTCCTGGGCGAGATCTGGCGCGGCTCGATCCAGGCCATCCCGCGCGGGCAATGGGAGGCGGCCGATGCGCTCGGCCTGCACTACGCCGCACGCATGCGCCTCGTCGTGCTGCCGCAGGCCTGGAAGATCGCGCTGCCGCCGACGGTCGGCTACATGGTGCAGGTGATCAAGGGCACCTCGCTGGCCGCGATCATCGGCTTCACCGAGATCACCCGCGCCGGGCAGATCATCAACAACGCCACCTTCCAGCCGCTGATCGTGTTCAGCGTGGTCGGGGCGATCTATTTCGCGCTGTGCTGGCCGCTCTCGCTGTGGGCCGGCCGCATCGAGAAACGCCGCGCTGCCGTGCTGGCGCGCTGACCTCCTCACCTCCCCCCATGCTCCCAGGAGACTCGTCCATGATCCGCCGCCAATTCGCCGCCGCCGCGCTGGCCCTCGCGCTCGTTCCGCTGTTCGCCTCGGCCCAGACCGCCGAGGAGATCAGGAAGAAGGGCTCGATCACGATCGGCATGCTGGTCGACTTCCCGCCCTACGGCACGGTCGACGCGTCGAACAACCCCGACGGCTACGACGCCGACGTCGCCAGGCTGCTCGCCAGGGACCTGGGCGTCAAGCTCAACCTCGTGCCGGTGACGGGCCCGAACCGCATCCCGTTCCTGCTGACCAACAAGGTCGACCTGCTGGTGGCCTCGCTCGCGGTCACGCCCGAGCGTGCCAGGCAGGTGCAGTTCTCGCGCCCCTACTCCGCGGCGACCATCGTGCTCTACGGCGCGAAGGCCAAGGCCATCAAGACGCCGGCCGACCTGAAGGGCGTGCGCGTCGCCGTGGCCCGCGCCAGCACGCAGGACACCGCGCTGACCGCCATCGCACCCGAAGGCACCGAGATCCGCCGCTTCGACGACGACGCCTCGGCGATGCAGGCGCTGCTGTCCGGCCAGGTCGACGCGATCGGCTGCTCGACGACGGTGGCCGCGCAGATCGCCCGGCGCGCCGGCGACGCCTTCGAGAACAAGCTGGTGCTCAAGCAGCAGTTCATGGCCGTGGCGATGCGCCAGGGCCAGCCCGACCTGCTGAAGACGGTCGACGCCTTCGTGGCGAAGAACACCGCCAACGGCGAGCTCGGCAAGCTCTACAAGAAGTGGCTGCAGTCCGACCTGCCGGCGCTGCCGGCAGCCAACTGAAGCTGCCCCTTCACTCTCACCGGACACCGCGATGAGCACCCAAGATCCCATCATCCGCATCGAGAAGGTCAGCAAGTGGTACGGCCACTTCCAGGTCCTGACCGACGTCGACCTCGACGTGCGCCAGGGCGAGCGCATCGTCATCTGCGGGCCCTCGGGCTCGGGCAAGTCGACGCTGATCCGCTGCATCAACCACCTCGAGAAGGTGCAGCAGGGCCGCATCGTCGTCGACGGCATCGAGCTCACCGGCCACCACCGCAGGAACGTCGACGCGGTGCGGCGCGAGGTCGGCATGGTGTTCCAGCAGTTCAACCTGTTCCCGCACCTGACCGTGCTGCAGAACTGCACGCTCGCGCCGATGCACACCCGCGGCACGAGCCAGGCCGAGGCCGAGGAGACGGCGATGAAGTACCTGCGGCGGGTGCGCATCCCCGACCAGGCCCACAAGTACCCGAGCCAGCTCTCCGGCGGCCAGCAGCAGCGCGTCGCGATCGCGCGTGCGCTGTGCATGAGCCCGAAGATCATGCTGTTCGACGAGCCGACCTCGGCGCTCGACCCGGAGATGGTCAAGGAGGTGCTCGACACGATGATCTCGCTGGCCGAGGACGGCATGACCATGCTGTGCGTCACCCACGAGATGGGCTTCGCGCGCAGCGTCGCCGACCGGGTGATCTTCATGGCCGACGGTCGCATCCTCGAGCAGGGGCCGCCGCAGCGCTTCTTCGCGCAGCCCGAGCACCCGAAGCTGCAGGCCTTCCTCGGCCAGATCCTCAGCTCGCACCACGGCCAGCCGGCGCATGCCTGAGATGAGCAGCATCCTGATCTCGCTGTCCTCGTTCGGAGCCGCCGAGGTGCGGCGCCACGGGCAGCCCTGGTTCACGCGCCTGGCCGCCCAGGCCGGCGCCGACGGCATCGAGGTGCGCGGCGAACTGCTGGTCGACGGCGAGGCCGAGTTGCCGGCCATCGCCGACGCGGCCGGGCCGCTGCAGCTTGTCTACTCCAGCCCCGAGGGGCTGTGGTCCGAGGCCGGCAGCCTGGATCGCGACGCACTCGAACGCGCGCTGCGTGCGGCGGGCCGGCTCGGCGCCGCGCGCCTGAAGATGTCGATCGGCGGCTGGACGGCGGCCTCCTCGGGCTCGCTGCCGCGGCTGGGCGATCGCCTGGCCGATGCCGGCGTCGAGCTGCTGATCGAGAACGACCAGACCGCCGGGGCCGGCACGCTCACGGCGCTGGCGCGCTTCTTCGACGCGGCACAAGCCCACGGGTTGCAGCTCGGCATGACCTTCGACATGGGCAACTGGCACTGGACGGGCGAATGCCCGCTGCAGGCCGCGGCCACGCTCGCGCCGCGTGTGGCCTACGTGCACTGCAAGGGCGTGCAGCGCCAGCCGCAGCGCTGGATCGCGGTGCCGCTGGGCGAATCCGCCGCGCCGTGGCGCGCGGTGCTGCGCGGCCTGCCCGGCGGGCGGCCCTGGGCGATCGAATACCCGCTCGCGGGCGAGGACCTGCTGGCGCTGACGCGGCGCGAGGTCGAGCAGCTGCGTGCGGTGGCGAGGAGCCTGGCATGAGCCTGGACGTCGTCACCTTCGGCGAGGCGATGCTGATGCTGGTCGCCGACCGGCCCGGGCCGATCGAGGAGGCCGAGTGCTTCGCCAGGCGCAGCGCCGGCGCCGAGACCAACGTGGCGATCGGCCTGGCGCGGCTCGGGCTGAAGGTCGGCTGGGTCAGCCGGCTCGGCACCGACTCGATGGCGCGCTACCTGCTCGGCACGATGCAGCGCGAGGGCATCGACTGCTCGCATGTCGTGGGCGATCCGGCGCAGCGCACCGGCCTGCAGTTCAAGGGCCGCGTGGCCGGCGGCGGCGACCCGCCAGTGGAGTACCACCGCAAAGGCTCGGCGGCGAGCCTGTTCCAGCCCGAGCAGATCGACGTGCCCTGGCTGGCCTCGGCGCGCCATCTGCACGCCACCGGCGTGTTCGCGGCGCTGTCGGACAGCTGCCTGGCCACGGCGCGGCGCAGCCTGGCCCTGATGCGGGCGGCCGGCCGGACGATCTCGTTCGACCCCAACCTGCGGCCCGCCCTCTGGCCCTCGCCGGAGCGCATGCGCGAGGTGATCAACGAGCTCGCGGCGCAGGCCGACTGGGTGCTGCCGGGCATCGAGGAGGGCCGCTTCCTGACCGGCGCCGACACGCCCGAAGGCATCGCCCGCTTCTACCGCGACCGCGGCGCGCGGCTGGTCGTCGTCAAGCTCGGCCCCGAAGGCGCGTACTACGACGGCGCGGCCGGCAGCGGCCGAGTCGCCGGCTTCCCGGTGGCGCAGGTCGTCGACACCGTCGGGGCGGGAGACGGCTTCGCGGTGGGCGTGATCAGCGCCCTGCTCGAAGGCCGCGCGGTCACCGACGCGGTGCGGCGCGGGGCCTGGATCGGCGCCCGCGCCGTGCAGGTGCTCGGCGACACCGAAGGACTGCCCACGCGGGCCCAACTCGAGGAATCCGGACCATGACCCGCAAGAACGTGCTCGTCTTCCGCGAGCTGCCCGCCGACCAGCTGGCGCGCCTGCAGGCGGCCCACGACGTGACGGTCGCCAACCCGCGGGTGCCGGCGCAGCGTGATGCGTTCTTCGCCGCCCTGCCGCAGGCGCAGGGCCTGATCGGCTCGAGCTTCCGCATCGACGAGGCGGTGCTCGCCCACGCGCCACGCCTCGAGGTGGTGTCGAGCATCTCGGTCGGCGTCGACAACTACGACCTGGCGGCGCTGAAGCAGCGCGGCATCGTGCTGTGCAACACCCCGGGGGTGCTGACCGAGACCACCGCCGACACGATCTTCGCGCTGGTCATGGCCACCAGCCGGCGCCTCGTCGAGCTGGCGCTGCACGTGCGCGAAGGCCGCTGGACGCGCAACATCGACGAGACGCTGTTCGGCTGGGACGTGCACGGCAAGACACTCGGCATCCTCGGCTTCGGCCGCATCGGCCAGGCCGTGGCGCGGCGCGCGGCGCTCGGCTTCGGCATGCCGGTGCTCTACCACAACCCGTTTGCGGTCGACCTGCCCGAGCTCGGCGGCCGGGCGCGCCTGGCCCCGCTCGAGGCGCTGCTCGGCGCGGCCGACATCGTGGTCTCGACGCTGCCGCTGACCGACGAAACGCGCGGGCTGATGGACGCACGGCGCTTCGCGGCCATGAAGCCCGGCGCGATCTTCGTCAACGGTTCGCGCGGCGGCATCGTGAACGAGGCCGACCTGCTGGCGGCGCTGGACAGCGGGCACCTGCGCGCCGCCGGGCTCGACGTGTTCGCGGTCGAGCCGCTGCCGCCCGACTCGCCGCTGCGCACCCACCCGCAGGTCACGGCCTTGCCGCACATCGGCTCGGCCACGCACGAGACGCGCCACGCGATGGCGGTGCTGGCGACGAACAACCTGCTCCAGGCGCTCGGCGGCGAGCGGCCGGCCGCCACCGTCGAGTGACGGGCCCGGCGGCGCGGGAACTTGCCCGTCCGGGCGTGGCCCTCAGGCCCGCTTGGTCGCCACCAGCGGCTTCAGCTCGCTGACCGTCATGCGCGGCCGGTCGGGCTGCACGGCGCTCAGCGGCGCCACCTCCTCCAGCGAGGCCAGGCAGCGCCGCGTCAGCGCCTGGTAGAGCCCGGTGCCCTCGGCCTTCCAGGCCAGTTCCTGCTCGGTCAGTTCGCGCAGCACCTTGGCCGGCACACCGGCGGCCAGCGTGCGCGGCGGGATCTTGAAGCCCGCGCGCACGAACGCGCTCGCCGCGACGAAGGCGCCCTCGCCCACCTCGGCCTCGTCCATCACTACCGCATTCATGCCCACCAGCGCGCCGCGCCGCACGATGCAGCCGTGCAGCACTGCGCCGTGGCCGACATGGCCGTCGGCCTCGATCAGCGTGTCGGCGCCAGGGAAGCCGTGCATCACGCAGGTGTCCTGCAGGTTGGCGCCCTCGTGCAGCACGATGCGGCCGAAGTCGCCGCGCAGGCTGGCGCAGGGGCCGATGTAGCAGCCGGGGCCGACGATCACGTCGCCGATCAGCACCGCGCTGGGATGGACGTGCGCGCTCGGGTCGACGACGGGCGTCCAGCCGTCGAGTCGGTAACAGGGCATGGGGGTCTCGCTGGGTGGTGGTTGGGGCTTTCCCGCATTCCGGCCGGCTTGCCGCGGAACACGGGTTGACCTACATTAACTTTCATTGACCGATCGGTCAACGAATAACCATCAAGCCCCACCGATGCCGACCGACGATCCCGTGCTGCTGACCCGCCGCGATGGCGCCGTGCTGACGCTGACGCTGAACCGCCCGCAGGCGCTGAACAGCTTCGACGGTGCGCTGCACGACGCCTTGATGGCGGCCCTCAAGGACGCCGCCGCCGATGCGACGGTGCGCTGCGTGGTGCTCACCGGCGCCGGCCGCGGCTTCTGCGCCGGGCAGGACCTGTCCGACCCGGCCGTCGCCCCCGGGCCGCAGCCGCGCGACATCGGCGCACTGATCGAATCACGCTACAAGCCGCTGGCGCTGCTGCTGGCCGACTTCCCGGTGCCGCTGGTCGCGGCGGTCAACGGCGTCGCCGCCGGCGCCGGCGCGAACCTGGCGCTGAACTGCGACCTGGTGCTCGCGGCACGTTCGGCCTCGTTCATCCAGGCCTTCGCGAAGATCGGCCTGATCCCGGACTGCGGCGGCACCTGGCTGCTGCCGCGGCTGGTGGGCCGCGCCAACGCCCTCGCGCTGGCGCTGCTGGGCGACAAGCTGCCGGCCGAGGAGGCGCAGCGCATCGGCCTGATCTGGCGCGTGGTCGACGACGCGGCGCTCGCCGCCGAGGCCCAGGCGGTCGCCGCGCGGCTCGCGGCGATGCCGAGCCACGCCCTGGCCGAGACGCGCCGCGCCTTCGCCGCGGCCGACCACCTGTCGCTGGCCGAGGCGCTCAGCCGCGAGGCCGACGTGCAGCGCAAGCTCGGCTTCGCCCACGACTACCAGGAAGGCGTGACGGCGTTCTTCGCCAAGCGCGCACCGCAGTTCAAGGACCGGTGATGAACGCCCGCGACGATGCCGCCGCCCAGGCGCTCGCCGAGCGCGTGCGCGACACCATGTACGCCACCGACCGCGCCGCCCATGCCCTGGGCATGGAGGTGGTGGCCGTCGGCCCCGGCACGGCGAGCGTGGCCATGACGGTGCGCGAGGAGATGCTCAACGGCTTCGGCTCCTGCCAGGGCGGCCTGATCGCGACGCTCGCCGACATGGCCTTTGCCTACGCCTGCAACTCGTGGAACGAGATGACCGTGGCCTCCGGCTTCGAGATCGAACTGCTCGGACCGGCACGTGCCGGCGACCGGCTCGTCGCGCGCGGCGAGGCGGTCTCGCAGGGGGCGCGGCTGGGCGTCTACGACATCCACGTCACCAACCAGCGCGGCGAGCGCGTCGCGCTGTTCCGCGGCCGTTCGTACCGCCTCAAGGGCAAGCCCGTGGTGGCGGCCTGATCCGGAGAACTGCCCATGCCCGTCAAGCGCCCCGCCCCCGGCGACCTGGAGCCGATCGAGACCGCCAGCCGCGACGAGTTGCAGGCCCTGCAGCTCGAGCGCCTGCGCTGGAGCCTCAGGCACGCCTACGAGAACGTGCCGCACTACCGCCGCGCCTTCGAGGCTCAGGGTGTGCACCCGGACGAGCTGCGCACGCTGGCCGACCTGGCGAAGTTCCCCTTCACCACCAAGAAGGACTTGCGCGAGAACTACCCCTTCGGCATGTTCGCCGTGCCGCGCGAGCAGGTGGTGCGTGTGCATGCCTCCTCCGGCACCACCGGCAAGCCGACGGTGGTGGGCTACACGCAGGGCGACATCGACCGCTGGGCCGGCCTGGTGGCGCGTTCGATCCGTGCCGCCGGCGGCCGCGCCGGCGACATCGTGCACGTGGCCTACGGCTACGGCCTGTTCACCGGCGGGCTGGGCGCGCACTACGGCGCCGAGAAGCTCGGCTGCACGGTGATTCCCATGTCCGGCGGGCAGACCGAGAAGCAGGTGCAGCTGATCCAGGACTTCCGGCCCGACATCATCATGGTCACGCCGAGCTACATGCAGGTGATCATCGAGGAGTTCCGCCGCCTGGGGCTGGACCCGCGGAAGATGTCCGTTTCGGTCGGCATCTTCGGCGCCGAGCCCTGGACCGAGGCGATGCGGCGCGACATCGAGGCCAGCGCCGGCATCGACGCGGTCGACATCTACGGCCTCTCGGAAGTGATGGGCCCGGGCGTGGCCAACGAATGCATCGAGGCCAAGGACGGCCCGGTGATCTGGGAAGACCATTTCTACCCCGAGATCATCGACCCCGAGACCGGCGCGGTGCTGCCCGACGGCGCGGAAGGCGAGCTCGTCTTCACCACGCTCACGAAGGAGGCGCTGCCGGTGGTGCGCTACCGCACGCGCGACCTGACACGCCTGCTGCCGCCCACCGCGCGCAGCATGCGGCGCATGGGCAAGATCGTCGGGCGCAGCGACGACATGCTGATCATCCGCGGCGTGAACGTGTTCCCGACCCAGATCGAGGAGCTGATCCTGCAGCACGCCAAGCTGTCGGGCCAGTACCAGCTGGTCGTCACGCGCAACGGCCTGCTCGACCAGCTCTCGGTGCGCTGCGAGGTGCGGCCCGACGCCGCGGCCGCCGACACCGCCTCGCGGCGCGAGATCGGCGAGTGGCTGCAGCACCGCATCAAGACGCTGGTGGGGGTGAGCGCCGAGGTGGACGTCGGCCTGCCGGATTCGATCGAACGCACGCTGGTCGGCAAGGCGCGCCGCGTCGTCGACAAGCGCCCCAAGGGATAAGGAGCAGCACGATGTACACCCAAGCCATGGACACGATGGCCCGCGAGGCGCGCGAGGCCAAGGTGCAGGTGGTCAAGTCGCCCGAGGAGCAGGCGCGCGAGGCGGCGTTCGAGGCACGCATCGACGCCGGCGAGTTCATCGAGGCCAAGGACTGGATGCCGGAGCACTACCGCAAGACGCTGGTGCGGCAGATCAGCCAGCATGCGCACTCGGAGATCGTCGGCATGCTGCCCGAGGGCAACTGGGTCACGCGCGCGCCCACGCTCAAGCGCAAGGCCATCCTGCTGGCCAAGATCCAGGACGAGGGCGGCCACGGCCTGTACCTGTACGCCGCCGCCGAGACGCTGGGCGTCTCGCGCGACGAACTGCTCGACGCGCTGCACAGCGGCCGCGCCAAGTACAGCTCGATCTTCAACTACCCGACGCTGACCTGGGCCGACGTCGGCGTGATCGGCTGGCTGGTCGACGGCGCGGCGATCATGAACCAGGTGCCGCTGTGCCGCTGCTCCTACGGCCCGTACGCACGTGCGATGGTGCGGGTGTGCAAGGAGGAATCCTTCCACCAGCGCCAGGGCTTCGACGCGCTCTACACGATGATGAGCCGGGGCACGCCCGAGCAGCGCGCGATGGTGCAGGACGCGGTGAACCGCTGGTGGTGGCCGAGCCTGATGATGTTCGGCCCGCCCGACGCCGAGTCGACGCACGGCACGCAGTCGATGCGCTGGGGCATCAAGCGCGTGAGCAACGACGAGCTGCGCCAGCGCTTCGTCGATGCGACGGTGCAGCAGGCCCAGGTGCTGGGTGTCAGCCTGCCCGACCCGGACCTGACCTGGAACGAGGAACGCAAGTCCTGGGACTTCGGCGCCATCGACTGGGCCGAGTTCTGGAACGTGGTCAACGGCCACGGGCCCTGCAACCGCGAGCGCCTGGCCGCCCGCGTCAAGGCCTGGGACGACGGCGCCTGGGTACGCGAGGCCGCGCTGGCGCACGAGCGCAAGAAGCAACTCAAGAGCAAGGTGGCATGAGATGAGCCGGAACGAATGGCCCCTGTGGGAAGTGTTCGTGCGCAGCCGCAGCGGGCTGGACCACAAGCACTGCGGCAGCCTGCACGCGAGCGACGCGGCGATGGCGATCCAGATGGCACGCGACGTCTACACCCGCCGCCAGGAGGGCGCGAGCATCTGGGTGGTGAAGTCCGACCAGATCGTCGCCTCCGACCCGGACACGCGCGACATGTTCTTCGAGCCGGCCGAGGACAAGGTCTACCGCCACCCGACCTTCTACAAGCTGCCGGCCGACGTGGACCAGATGTGATGGACAACTCGACGCTCTACGTCCTGCGCATGGCCGACGCCTGCCTGATCCACGGGCAGCGCCTGGCCGAATGGTGCGGCCACGCGCCGGTGCTCGAGGAGGACATCGCGCTGACCAACGTCGCGCTCGACCACATCGGCCAGGCGCGCGCGCTGCTGACGCTGGCCGGCCTGCTCGAGGGCCGCGGCCGCGACGAGGACATGCTCGCCTTCCTGCGCGACGAGCGCGACTACCGCAACCCGACCATGCTCGAGCTGCCGGTGGGCGACTTCGCGGTGACGGTGCTGCGCAGCTTCCTGTGGTCGTCGTTCATGAAGGTGCTGTGCAGCGCGCTGGCCGGCTCGTCGAACGCTCAGCTCGCCGCCATCGCCGCCAAGAGCCTGAAGGAGGTGCGCTACCACTGGCAGCACAGTGCCGACTGGGTGGTGCGGCTGGGCGACGGCACCGAGGAGTCGCAGCGCCGCCTGCAGGCCGCGCTGCTGCAGCTGTGGCCCTACACGGCCGAGTGGTTCGACGACGACGAGATCGACCGCGCCGCGCAGGCCAGCGGCCTGGGGCCGGCCTGGAGCACGCTGCAGCCCGCCTGGCACGCCTCGATCGATCCCGTGCTCGCCGAGGCCACGCTCGCGCTGCCGGCGGACACGCCGTTTCGCTCCACCGGCAAGCGCGGCGTACACAGCGAGCACATGGGCTACCTGCTGGCGCACATGCAGGCGCTGCCGCGCGCCTTTCCCGGAGCGGTGTGGTGAACGAGGCGGCGGCCTGGGGCGCGCTGGCCGAGGTGCTCGATCCCGAGGTGCCGGTGCTCTCGGTGGTCGACCTCGGCATCGTGCGCTCGGTGGCCGTCGATGCGGACGACCGTGTCGCCGTCACGCTGACGCCCACCTACTCCGGCTGCCCCGCCACCGAGGTGATCGAGCAGGCCGTGGTCGACGCGCTGCGCCAGGCCGGCGCGCGCGAGGTCGCCGTGCAGCACCGGCTCGACCCGCCCTGGACCACCGACTGGATCAGCCCGGCCGCCGCCGAGAAGCTGCGCGCCTACGGCATCGCGCCGCCGCACCTGCAGGCGGCCGACGCGCAGCCGCTGCGCTTCCACCCGCGCAGCATCGCGTGCCCGCGCTGCGCCGGCACGAACACGCAGCAGCTCTCGGCCTTCGGCGCCACCGCCTGCAAGGCGCTGTACCGCTGCCTGGACTGCCTCGAGCCCTTCGAACTCTTCAAGCCGATCTGAGCGGACCGACACCATGAGCCTGCAATTCCATCCCCTGAGCGTCGCCAGCGTCGTGCGCGACGCGGATGCGCTGCTGGTCGGCTTCGACGTGCCGCAGACGCTGCGCGACACCTTCGCCTTCACGCACGGCCAGTACCTGACGCTGCGCACCGAGATCGACGGCGAGGACGTGCGCCGCAGCTACTCGATCTGCAGCGGCGTGGACGACGGCGACCTGCGCATCGGCGTGCGCCTGCTGCCGGGCGGCAAGTTCTCGGGCTGGGCCGAGCAGGCGCTCAAGCCGGGCGATGCGCTGCAGGTGCTGCCGCCGCAGGGCCGCTTCACGCTGCCGATCGAGCCGCAGGCGCGGCGCCACGTGCTGATGATCGCCGCGGGCAGCGGCATCACGCCGATGCTCTCGCTGATCAAGACGCTGCTGGCGCGGGAGCCGCACACGCGCGTCTCGCTGATCTACGGCAACCGCAAGCTCGCCTCCACCATGCTGCGCGAGGAGCTCGCGGCGCTGAAGGACCGCTACCTGAACCGCCTGTCGCTGCACTTCGTGTTCTCGCGCGAGGCGCAGGATGCGCCGCTGTTCAACGGCCGGCTCGACGAGCAGCGCCTGGGCGAGTTCCTGCGCACGCTGGTGCCGGCCGAGTCGGTCGACGAGGCCTTCGTCTGCGGGCCGGCCGGCATGATCGACGCGGCGGTCACCGCGCTCGAGCGCGCCGGCGTGGGCGGCGGGCACATCCACGTCGAGCGCTTCGGCGACGTCACCGCGGCGGCGGCGCACCATGTCGAGGAGCGCGACGCCGACCATGCCGAAGTCACGCTGGTGATGGACGGCCTCGAGCGTGCGGTCGAGTTCCGCCTCAGCGACCCGTCGATCCTCGATGCGGCGCGCCGCACCGGGCTGGACGTGCCCTACTCCTGCAAGGCCGGCGTGTGCTCCACCTGCAAGGGCCGCGTGCTGGAGGGCGAGGTGCGCATGGACCGCAACCATGCGCTCACCGAGGCCGAGGTCGCCTCCGGTTTCGTGCTGTGCTGCCAGGCGCACCCGCTGACGCAGAAGGTGACCATCACGCTCGACCAACGCTGATGGCACGGTCCAGGTCGCCCGACTGGGATGTCAACCGCGAGGCCATCGTCCGCACCGCGGCGCGGCTGTTCTCGGCCCAGGGCTACCCGGGCACCTCGATGAGCGACCTGGCGCGCGCGTGCGGCATCAGCAAGCCGCTGCTCTACCACTACGTCAGCGACAAGTACGAGCTGCTGCGCGAGATCGCCGAGGGCCATGTCACGCGGCTGGCGGCGCTGGTGGCCGAGGTCGAGGCGCTGCGCCTGGCGCCGCCGGCGCGGCTGCGCGAGCTGATCCGCCGTTTCGTGCACGAGTACGCGCTGGCGCGCCACGACCACGGCGTGCTGACGCAGGACGTCAAGTTCCTCGAGCCGCGCGACCGGCGCCGCGTGCTCGACAAGGAGCGCGCCGTCGTGGCCGCCTTCGCCGCGACCATCGCCGAGGCGCGCCCGGAACTGGCGCGCGCCGCGCTCGACAAGCCGCTGACCATGCTGCTGTTCGGCATGATCAACTGGATG
Organism: Piscinibacter defluvii; assembly: GCF_004011805.1. Classification (GTDB taxonomy): domain Bacteria; phylum Pseudomonadota; class Gammaproteobacteria; order Burkholderiales; family Burkholderiaceae_C; genus Piscinibacter; species Piscinibacter defluvii. The sequence continues at coordinate 270,441 of NZ_RCHJ01000003.1, read as the reverse complement.
TTCACCTGGCTGCAGCCCGAGGGACCGCTCAGCCACGACGACATGGCACCGATCGTCGCCGACCTGTTCCTCGGCGGGCTCGGCGCGGTCACGCCGCCGGCGTCGGTGGAAGCCCGCAACTGATTCGTCGACCGAGCAGTCGATAATTCCCCGCCCCCCTCACGCCCCTGGAGACAAGACCATGACCCTCACCCGCAAGCTCGTGCCGCTGGCGCTGGCGCTGCTCGGTGCCACCGGCGCCGCGCAGGCCGACATCACCGTCGGCGTCACCGTCTCGGCCACCGGCCCGGCGGCCTCGCTGGGCATCCCCGAGAAGAACACGATCGACCTGATGCCCAAGACCATCGCCGGGCAGAAGGTCAACTACATCGTGCTCGACGACGGCTCCGACACCACCAAGGCGGTGGCCAACACGCGCAAGCTGATCACCGAGGACAAGGTCGACATCGTGCTCGGCTCGACCACCACGCCCAACTCGCTGGCGATGATCGACGTGGTGGCCGAGAACCAGACGCCGATGATCTCCATGGCCGCCTCGGCGCGCATCGTCGAGCCGGTCGACGCCAAGAAGCGCTGGGTGTTCAAGACCCCGCAGAACGACATCATGATGTCGCTGGCCATCGCCGGGCACATGGCCAACAACGGCGTCAAGACGGTCGGCTTCATCGGCTTCGCCGACGCCTACGGCGAGGGCTGGTACGGCGAGTTCAGCAAGGTGGCGGCGCTCAAGGGGCTGCAGATCGTCGCCAACGAGCGTTATGCCCGCACCGACACGGCCGTCACCGGCCAGGTGCTGAAGATCATGGGCGCCAAGCCCGACGCGGTGCTGATCGCCGGCTCCGGCACGCCGGCCGCGCTGCCGCAGAAGACGCTCAAGGAGCGCGGCTACACCGGCAAGTACTACCAGACGCACGGCGTCGCCAATGCCGACTTCCTGCGCGTGGGCGGCAAGGACGTGGACGACACCTTCCTGCCCGCCGGCCCGGTGCTGGTGGCCGACCAGCTGCCGGCCAGCCACCCGGTGCGCAAGTCGGCCCAGGCCTACGTGGCGGCCTACGAGGCGGCGCACGGCAAGGGCTCGGTCTCGACCTTCGGCGCGCATGCCTGGGATGCCGGCCTGCTGATGGCCGCCGCGGTGCCCAACGCGCTGAAGAAGGCCAAGCCCGGCACGGCCGAGTTCCGCGTCGCGCTGCGCGACGCGCTCGAGCAGCTCAAGGACGTGGCCGGGGCACACGGCATCTTCACGATGTCGCCCAACGACCATCTGGGCCTGGACCAGCGTGCCTACGTGATGGTGAAGATCCAGAACGGCGCCTGGAAATTCCAACCCTGAACCCGACACCCTTCGATGCAGTGATCGTCGGCGGCGGCGCCGCCGGCCTTCACTGCGCCGGCATCGCCGGGCAGCTCGGCGCGAAGGTGCTGCTGCTCGACCACTCGGCCAAGGTGGCTGAGAAGATCCGCATCTCGGGCGGCGGGCGCTGCAACTTCACGAACCGCGACGCCGGCCCGGCGAACTTCCTCTCCGCCAATCCGCACTTCTGCCGCTCGGCGCTGGCGCGCTACACGCCGGCCGACTTCCTCGAACTGCTGCGGCGCCACGCCGTTCCCTGGCACGAGAAGCACCGCGGCCAGCTGTTCTGCGATCGTTCGGCCGAGGACGTCATCACGCTGCTGCTGCGCGAATGCGAGGCCGGCGGTGTGGTGCGGCGCCAGCCCTGCGCGGTGCACGCGGTGCGTCCGCGTGCCGGCGGCGGCTTCGAACTCGACACCGACGGCGGCCCCGTGCAGGCGGCCCGCCTGGTGGTCGCCACCGGCGGGCTCTCGATCCCGAAGATCGGCGCCAGCGACTGGGGTTACCGGCTGGCGCGGCAGTTCGGCCACACGATCGTCGAGACACGCCCCGGCCTCGTGCCGCTGACCTTCGACTCGGCCGCCTGGGCCCCGTTCGCGGCGCTGTCGGGCCTGTCGCTCGAGGTCGACATCGAAACCGGCGCCGGCAAGTCGCGTGCTCGCTTCCGCGAAGACCTGCTGTTCACCCACCGCGGCTTGAGCGGCCCGGCGGTGCTGCAGGCCTCGAGCTACTGGCGCCCCGGCCAGGCCCTGCGCATCGACCTGGCGCCGGGGCAGGATCTGGCCACCACCCTGCTGCACGCCAAGGCGGGCTCGAAGCGCCAGCTCGGCACCGAGCTGGCGGCGCTGCTGCCGCGCCGCCTGGCCGAGACCTGGCTGGCCACCACGCCGGAGCTCGCCTGCCGCCCGCTGCCCGAGACACGCGACCAGGAGCTGCGCGAGCTGGCCCGGCGCCTGCAGCACTGGGAACTGCAACCCGACGGCGACGAGGGCTACCGCAAGGCCGAGGTGACGCTGGGCGGCGTCGACACGCGCGAGCTGAGTTCGCAGACGCTGGAGAGCAGGCGCGTCCCCGGCCTGCACTTCATCGGCGAGGTGGTCGACGTGACCGGCTGGCTCGGCGGTTACAACTTCCAATGGGCCTGGGCGAGCGCCGCCGCCTGCGCGCGGGCGCTGGGCGAGCGCCCCGCCGAGAGTGCCCACTGACCGGCGCTTGCGGCGCCGGCGATCCGGCATATAATCGCGGTCTTTGCCGGCAAACCCGCGCCGCGATTGCGACAGCGCCGAGACCAGGAACTCCGGACCCTCCTGACCCTCGGCCGTCGCAACACCGAGCGCATCTCAACCTCACCTTCTGTACATGACTACGATTCGCGTCAAGGAAAACGAGCCGTTCGATGTGGCACTGCGCCGCTTCAAGCGCACCATCGAGAAACTCGGGCTGCTGACCGACCTGCGTGCCCGCGAGTTCTACGAGAAGCCCACGGCGGAGCGCAAGCGCAAGAAGGCCGCGGCCGTCAAGCGCCATTTCAAGCGCGTTCGCAGCATGCAGTTGCCCAAGAAGCTGTACTGAGCCGGCGACGTATCGTTGAAGCCCGCACGGAGCACCGCGCGGGCTTCGTCGTTTGTGGAGATGCCGATGAGCCTCAAAGAGCAGATCACCGAAGACATGAAGACCGCGATGCGCGCCAAGGATGCGGCGCGCCTGCTGACCATCCGCGGCCTGATGGCGGCGATGAAGCAGAAGGAGGTCGACGAGCGTATCGAGCTCGACGACGTTGCCATCGTCGGCATCGTCGACAAGCTGATCAAGCAGCGCAAGGACTCGATCGCCCAGTTCTCCGCCGCCGGCCGCACCGACCTGGTCGACAAGGAGAGCGCCGAACTGAAGGTGCTCGAGGGCTACCTGCCGCAGCGCCTGTCGGCCGAGGAGGTCGCCGCGGCGGTGGCCGCGATCGTGGCCGAGCTCGGCGCCACCGGCCCGGGCGACATGGGCAAGGTGATGGCCGCCGTCAAGGCGAAGCTGGCCGGCAAGGCCGACATGGCCCTGGCCTCGGCCGCGGTCAAGCAGGCCCTTTCCCGTTGAAGGAGTTGTCCATGGTCGATACCCGCCAACTGCTGCGCGCACTGACGCCCGAGGTCTGCGTCGCACCGCAGATGACGCCCGAGGCGATGGCCGAGCTGGCCGCGCTCGGCTTCAAGGCCGTCATCAACAACCGGCCCGACTTCGAGGAAGGCCCGCAGCAGCCCACGAGCGCGCAGATCGAGGCCGCCGCGCGTGCCGCCGGGCTCGAGTACGCCTGGCTGCCGGTGCAGCCGGCGTTCCAGTCGCCGCAGGAGATCGCGCGCATGGCCGAGCTGCTGGCCGCGCTGCCGCGGCCGCTGGTGGCGTTCTGCCGCAGCGGCGCGCGTTCCACCAAGCTGTACCAGGCCGCCAGCGCGGCGCGCTGAGCGCGGCCGCCGGCGCGACCCGGGCTCCGCGATGCGGCTGCGCGCCAAGCTCCTGCTGCTGGCGCTGGTGCCGCTGCTGGTCTCGCTGGCGCTGATCGCCTGGGGGGTGCGCCAGCAGCAGCGCGAACTCTCCGAGCGCGAGCGCGCGCTGGTCGAATCCACCTACATGGCGGCCAAGCGCACCGAGTTGCTGAACCTGATGGCGCTGGCACGCAGCAGCCTCGCCCCGCTGTACGACACGCGGCGCGAGGACGACGCCATCCGCACCCAGGCGCTGCACCTGCTGGCCGCGATGGACTACGGCATCGACGGCTACTTCTTCGTCTTCGACACCTCCGGCCGGAACCTGCTGCACCCGCGCCAGCCCGAACTCGCCGGGCGCGACCTGTGGGACCTGAAGGACAGCCGCGGCGTGCCGGTGATCCGCGAGCTGATCGCTCGTGCCCACGAGGGTGGCGGCTTCGTGCGCTACCACTGGCCCAAGCCCTCCACCGCCGCCGAGACGCCCAAGCTCGCCTACGCGATCTCGCTGCAGCGCTGGAACTGGGTGGTCGGCACCGGGCTGTACCTGGACGACATCGCCTCCACGCTGGCCGAGGTCGACCGCCAGGTCGACGAGAACGTGGACCTCACGCTGCGCTGGATCGCCGCCATCGCCGCGATCGGCGTGCTGCTGATCGGCGCCAGCGGGCTGGCGCTGAACCTGAGCGATGCACGCGTGGCCGAGTCCAAGCTGCGCCTGCTGGCGCGCCAGGTCGTCAAGTCGCAGGAGGACGAGCGCGCCCACCTCTCGCGCGAGCTGCACGACGGCACCAGCCAGAACCTGGTCTCGGTGAAGCTGCTTCTCGAGAGCGCCGCCGCGCAGCTCGGCCCCGAGCGCACCCCCCCGGCCCTGCAGCGCGCCCTGCAGCGCCTGGCCGGCGCGCTGCACGAGGTGCGCGTGATCTCGCACCGGCTGCGCCCCGCCGAGCTCGACGTGCTGGGCCTGCCCGCCGCGCTCGACGACCTGGGCCAGGAGTTCCACCGCCTCGGCCGGGCGCGTTTCTCGCTGCGTGTGCGCGGCCCGGCCGACGAGCTGCCGGAGGAGGTCAACACGGTGCTGTTCCGCGTCACCCAGGAGTCGCTGACCAACATCCACAAACATGCGCAGGCGAGCCAGGTGCAGGTGCGGCTGATCCGCCACCCGCGCGGCGTGCGCCTGACCATCGTCGACGACGGTGTCGGCTTCGACGTGCCGGCGATCCGCGCCGATCCGCGGCGCGGCATCGGGCTGCGCAACCTGCGCGAGCGGGTCGAGACCATCGGCGGCAGCTTCAGCGTGCTGTCGCGCCCCGGCCGCACCGAGCTGCGTGCCGACCTGCCCGCCGAGGCGCTGGCGCGCTTCGCGCCGCCGCGGCAGGAGGCCGCATGACGCGGGTCCGCATCCTGCTGGTGGACGACCATCCGCTGGTCCGCGAAGGGCTGCGGGCACGCCTGGGCGTGGTGCCCGGCCTGCAGGTGGTCGGCGAAGCCGGCGACGCGGTGTCGGCACTCGAGGCGGTCGAGCGCGAGCGCCCCGATCTGGTGCTGATGGACGTGGGCATGAAGCAGACCAGCGGCATCGCGCTGACGGCCCAGCTGCTCGGCCTGCAACCCGGCCTGCGGGTGCTCATGCTGAGCATGTACGACAGTCCCGAGACCGTCGGCCGTGCCATGGCCGCCGGCGCCAGTGGCTATGTGCTGAAGGAGGCCCCGGCCGAGGAGATCGTGCAGGCCATCGAGTCGGTCGCGGCCGGCGGGCGCTTCATCGGCAGCGGTCTCGTCGAGCCCGGTGCGCCCGAGCACACGCCGCTGTCGCCGCGCGAAGGCGAGATCCTCGATTGCCTGGCCGACGGACTGCCCAGCAAGCAGATCGCCACCCGGCTGGGCATGAGCGTGCGCACCGTCGAGACGCACCGCCACAACATCCGCCGCAAGCTGCGCCTGGCCGGCCAGGCCGAGCTGATCCGCTACGCGGTCGAGCGCCGGCGCGGCACCGGCTGACGTTGCGTAGTACCACTTAGCGGTTTCACCCGTTGCGCCGGTGTCCCCGCTCGCAGTCTCATCGGGGGTATTGCGACGCGGCCGCCGGTGGGCGCCTGCCCGCCGCTTCCGACCACTTTCGGAGACCACCTTTGTCCTTCCTCCTGTCCCTTTCGCGCCGCATCGACGCGCTGTCCGAGTTCATCGGACGCTGGCTGTCGTGGCTGGTGCTTGCCGCGGTGCTGATCAGCGCCACCAACGCCATCGTGCGCAAGACCTTCGACACCAGCTCGAACGCCTTCCTCGAGATCCAGTGGTACCTGTTCTCGGCCGTGTTCCTGTGTGCCGCCGGCTACACCATGCTGCGCCAGGAGCACGTGAAGATCGACGTGATCCTGCACCGCTTCAGCCGGCGCACGCAGGTGAAGGTCGAGATCTTCGGCATCGTCGTCTTCCTGTTCCCGTTCGTCTTCGCGGTGGTCGACCTGGTGCTGCCGCTGGTGATCCGGGCCTACACCTCGGGCGAGATGTCGTCCAACGCCGGCGGGCTGATCCGCTGGCCGGTCTATGCGCTGGTGCCGATCGGCTTCACGCTGCTCGGGTTGCAGGGCATCTCCGAACTCGTCAAGCGCATCGCCTTCCTGAAGGGACTGGGAGACGACCCCGGCAAGAAGAAGCAGGAGAAGACCGCCGAGGAAGAACTGGCTGAAGCGATCCTGCGGGCCGAAGGAGCAAAGAAGTGATCGAGTTCCTGCACGCCTACATGGCCCCGATCATGTTCCTGGGGCTGATCGTCTTCCTGCTGATGGGCTTCTCGGTCGCGTTCTCGCTGGCCGCCTGCGGCTTGTTCTTCGGCTACCTGGGCGTGGAGATCGGCCTGCTGCCGGCCACGCTGATGCAGGCGCTGCCGCTGCGCGTGTTCGGCATCATGGCCAACGAGACGCTGCTGGCGATCCCGTTCTTCACCTTCATGGGCCTGATCCTCGAGCGCTCCGGCATGGCCGAGGATCTGCTGGACACCATCGGCCAGCTGTTCGGCCCGATCCGCGGCGGCCTGGCCTACGCGGTGATCCTGGTCGGCGCGATGCTCGCGGCCACCACCGGCGTGGTGGCTGCCTCGGTGATCTCGATGGGCCTGATCTCGCTGCCCATCATGCTGCGCTACGGCTACGACCGGCGCATCGCGTCGGGCACCATCGCCGCCTCCGGCACGCTGGCGCAGATCATCCCGCCCTCGCTGGTGCTGATCATCCTGGCCGACCAGCTCGGCCGCAGCGTCGGCGATCTGTACAAGGGCGCCTTCATCCCCGGCTTCGTGCTGACCGGCCTGTACATCGGCTTCATCCTGCTCGTCACGCTGTGGCGGCCGCAGTGGGCGCCGGCGCTGCCGCCCGAGGCCCGCTCCATCAAGGAGGACGACGGCACGCCGGGCCTGCGTTCGCTGGGGGTGCTGTTCGTGCTGTCGGTGGGTGCGGCGGTGGCGTTTGCATACAGCCGTCCGGCGAACGCACCGACAGACGAAACCATCGTCGTGTCGATGTGCGTCGGCGTCGGCGTGGCCTTCGCGCTGTCGGTGCTGAACCGGCTGCTGCGCCTGAAGCTGCTGTCGCGCATGGCCGAGCGGGTGACCTTCGTGCTGATCCCGCCGCTGGCGCTGATCTTCCTGGTGCTGGGCACCATCTTCCTGGGCATCGCCACGCCCACCGAAGGCGGCGCGATGGGCGCGGTCGGTGCGCTGGCGATGGCACTCGCGCGCCGGCGACTGAGCATGAAGCTGATGCGCCAGGCGATGGACAGCACGATGAAGCTGTCGTGCTTCGTCGTCTTCATCCTGCTCGGCTCGACGGTGTTCAGCCTGTCGTTCCAGGGCGTGGACGGACCGAAGTGGGTCGAGCACCTGCTGACCAGCCTGCCCGGCGGCCAGCTCGGCTTCCTCATCGTCGTCAACATCCTGGTGTTCCTGCTGGCCTTCTTCCTCGACTTCTTCGAACTCTCGTTCATCGTGATCCCGCTGCTCGGGCCGGTGGCCGAGAAGCTGGGCATCGACCTGGTCTGGTTCGGCGTGCTCCTGGCCGTGAACATGCAGACCTCGTTCATGCACCCGCCGTTCGGCTTCGCGCTGTTCTACCTGCGCAGCGTGGCGCCGCACGACGACTACAAGGACCGCCTGACGGGCAAGACGATCGCCAAGGTGACCACCGGCCAGATCTACTGGGGCGCGGTGCCCTTCGTGGTGATCCAGATCATCATGGTCGGCCTGATCATCGCCTTCCCGAACATGGTGTCGGGCGGCCTGGGCAAGAAGGCCGAGATGGACACCACCAACATCCAGCTCGAGGTCGACAAGCCCGACTACGGCAACAAGGACGACGACGCCAACAAGCTGTTCGCCCCCGATGCGGGCGCCAGCGGTGCCGCCGCCGGCGCCCCGGGCGCCTCGGCCCCGGCCGAGGAGGATCCGATGGAGGCCATCAAGCGCGCGCTCGAGCAGGACAAGAAGAAGTAGCGAGGCGGCCCCGCGGCCTGCCGGGGCCGCGGAACCGGACCCGCCAATGAAAAACCCCGCCGGTTCGCACCGGCGGGGTTTGTCGTTTCAGCGCGATGCGCTCAGAGCTTCTGCGCCTGCATGAAGTCGTCGAAGCCCGACTCGGTGAAGCGGAACCACAGGTTCTGGTCGCGGCGGAAGGCCGAGAAGTCCTCGTAGATCTTCTTCCAGGCCGGGTTGCTGCCGCTGAGTTCGCTGTACAGCGCCAGCGCCTCCTTGAACGCGGCTTCCATCATGTCGCGCGGGAAGCGGAACAGCTTGGTGCCGCCGGCCACCAGCTGCTTCAGCGCCGCCGGGTTGCGCGCGTCGTACTTGGCCTGCATGTCGACGTGCGCCGCGGCCGTGGCCGCCTCGATGATGGCCTTGTACTCGGCCGACAGGCCGTCGTAGGCCTTGGTGTTGACGTAGAAGTCCAGCTGCGGGCCGCCTTCCCACCAGCCCGGGTAGGCGTAGTTCGGGGCGATCTTGTAGAAGCCGAGCTTGAAGTCGTCGTACGGTCCCACCCACTCGGCCGCGTCGATGGTGCCCTTCTCGAGCGACTGGTAGATCTCACCGCCGGGAATGTTCTGCGGCACGCCGCCGATGCGCTCGAACACCTTGCCGCCGAAGCCACCGATGCGGAACTTGGCACCCTTCACGTCGGCCAGCGACTTGATCTCCTTGCGCCACCAGCCGCCCATCTGGGCGCCGGTGTTGCCGCCGACGAAGTTGACGATGTTGTAGCCGCGGTAGAACTCGCGCATCAGCTTCAGGCCGTTGCCTTCGACCATCCAGGCCGTCATCTGGCGCGAGTTCAGGCCGAACGGGATCGCGCAGCCGAGCGCGAACACCGGGTCCTTGCCGAAGAAGTAGTACGGCGCGGTGTGCGCCATCTCGACGGTGGCGGCCTGCACGCCGTCGACCACGCCGAACGGAGGCATCAGTTCGCCGCCGGCATGCACGGAGATCTGGAACTTGCCGCCGGACATCTCGCCGACCAGCTTGGAGAACACCTCGGCCGCGCCGAAGATGGTGTCCAGCGACTTCGGGAAGCTCGAGGCCAGGCGCCAGCGGATGTTGGCCTGTGCATGCACGATGGCCGGGGCGGCACCCGCGGCCAGCACGCCGGCGAGGCCGGCATGCTGCATGAAGGAACGACGTTCCATGCGTGAATCTCCTGTGAGGGATAGAAAGGCGCGGGCATTCTAGGCCGGGGGTCCAAACGCCTCCGCCCGGTGTTTACCCCTGCGAAAAACAACGTATCCCGCGGCTGCGGGAGCGGGGTCAGGAGCCGGCGATCTTCATGCGCTCGAGCAGCACCGAGCCGGTGGTCTTGCTGCCCACCGTGTAGGCGTCGGCGCCGACGGCGACGATGTGACGCAGCATGTCGCGCAGGTTGCCGGCGATCGTGATCTCGTGCACCGGGTGCGCGATGCGCCCGTTCTCGACCCAGAAGCCGGCCGCGCCGCGCGAGTAGTCGCCCGTCACGTAGTTGACGCCCTGCCCCATCAGTTCGATGACGAACAGCCCGCGGTGCAGCTTGCGCAGCATCGCGTCGAGGTCGTCGCCGGGCTGGGTGTGGCGGCTGGTCAGCGTCAGGTTCTGCGAGCCGCCGGCGTGGCCGGTGGTGCGCATGCCGAGCTTGCGCGCCGAGTAGCTCGAGAGGAAGTAGCCCTGCAGCACGCCGCCCTTGACCACGTCGCGTGCGCGCGTGACCACGCCCTCGTCGTCGAACGGGGCGCTGCCCTTGCCGCGCGGGATGTGCGGGTCCTCGTGCAGGTCGAGGTGCGCGGCCAGCACATGCTTGCCGAGGCTGTCGACCAGGAAGCTGGACTTGCGGTACAACGCGCCGCCGCTGGTGGCCTGCACCAGCGCGCCGAGCAGCCCGGCGGCGACCGTGGACTCGAACAGCACCGGCACCTCGCAGGTGCGGATCTTGCGGCTGCCCAGGCGCGACAGCGCCCGCTCGGCCGCGTAGCGCCCCACCGCCTCGGGCTCGGCCAGCGCCTGCGGCATGCGCATCGAGCTGTACCAGGCGTCGCGCTGCATGTCGTCGCCGTTCTTGCCGGGCAGCGAGGCGATCGGCGCCACCGAGAGCGAGTGGCGCGAGCTGGCATAGCCGCCGCGGAAGCCGCGGCTGTTGGCGGCGAAGAAGTGCGACTGCTGCGCCGACACGCCGGCGCCGTCGGAGTTGGTGATGCGGCGGTCCACGGCCAGCGCGGCGGCCTCGCAGCGCTGCGCGATCTCGACCGCCTGCTCGGCGTCGATGTCCCAGGGGTGGAACAGGTCCAGGTCGAGCGCCGCGGCCGGGCCGAAGGCCAGGTCCTCCACCTCGGGCAGGCCGGCGGCCGGGTCCTCGGCGGTGAAGCGCGCGATGTCGTGTGCCGCGCGCACGGTCTGCTCCAGCGCGGTGCGCGAGAAGTCGGAGGTGCTCGCGTTGCCGCGCCGCTGGCCGACATAGACGGTCACGCCGAGCGACTTGTCGCGGTTGCGCTCGACGTTCTCGATCTCGCCCTTGCGCACGCTGACCGACAGGCCCACGCCTTCGGACACCTCGACCCCGGCGTCGCTCGCGCCGAGCTGCTTCGCGGCGGCCAGCGCGTCCTCGGCGAGCTGCTCGAACTGGGCGCGGGTCAGGGCGAAACCGGTGCGGGGCGTGGTGGTGGTGAGCATGGGATGGAGGGCGAAAGGCCCGCGGCTATGATACCCAGCCCTCACCCCCACCCCGCCCATGTCTCCCGTCGACGCCCCTGGCGAGGACGCCGCCGAACGGCCCAGCAAGACGCAGCGCAAGAAGGCCTCGCACGAGCTGCAGGACCTGGGCGAGGCCCTGGTCGCGCTGCCGGAGGACCGCGTGGACGCGCTGCCGCTGCCCGAGCCCCTGGCCGACGCCGTGCGCGAGTACCGCCGCACCCGCTCGCACGAAGGCCGGCGGCGCCAGATGCAGTACATCGGCCGGCTGATGCGCGGCACCGACACCACACCGATCCGCCAGGCCGTGCTCGACATGCAGCTCGGCCGCGCGAAGGACTCGCTCGCGCTGCACCAGGCCGAACGCTGGCGCGCCGAGCTGATCGCCAGCGACGACGCGCTGACCGGCTTCCTGCGCGAGCACCCGGCCGCCGACGCCCAGCAGCTGCGCACGCTGGTGCGCAATGCGCGCAAGGATGCCGCGGCCGCGCCCGAGCAGCGCAGCGGGCGCGCCTTCCGCGAGTTGTTCCAGTTCATCAAGCAGGCCAGCCTCCATGAGTGAACCTTCCTTCGACGCGGTCCGCATCGGCCTGGTGTCGGTGAGCGACCGCGCCTCCAGCGGCGTCTACGAGGACAAGGGCATCCCGGCGCTGCAGGAGTGGCTGCAGCGCGCGTTGCGCAACCCGATCGCCTGGGAGACCCGGCTGATCCCCGACGAGCAGCCGCAGATCGAGGCCGCGCTGCGCGGCCTGGTCGACGAGGCGCGCTGCGACCTGGTGCTGACCACCGGCGGCACCGGCCCGACCAAGCGCGACGTCACGCCGGAGGCCACGCTGGCCGTGGCAGACAAGGTCATGCCCGGCTTCGGCGAGCAGATGCGCCAGATCAGCCTGAACTTCGTGCCCACCGCGATCCTGTCGCGCCAGGTGGCGGTGATCCGCGGCAACGCGCTGGTCATCAACCTGCCGGGCCAGCCCAAGTCGATCGCCGAGACGCTGCAGGGCCTGCCCGAGCGCGGCGTGCACGGCATCTTCGCCGCGGTGCCGTACTGCATCGACCTGATCGGCGGCCCCTACCTCGAGACCGACGAGGCGGTGATCAAGGCCTGGCGGCCGAAGAACGCCGTGCGGCCCGCGCGCTGAGGCCGCCCTGGCGATGCGCAGGTCGTACACACGCACCGCCGCCCTGCTGGCCGCCGGCAGCATCGCCGCCCCGCTGATGGCGGCCGAGACGATGCTCGAGTACCGGGTCAGCCCGCGCGACACGCTGATCGGGCTGTCGGAACAGGTGTTCACCAGCCCGCGTGCCTGGCGCGAGATCGCCCGCATCAACCGCCTGCCGGACCCGAACCGCATCTATCCCGGCCAGGTGCTGCGCGTGCCGGCACGGCTGATGCGCAGCACGGCGCTGCCGGTGCGCATCGCCAGCACCATCGGCGAGGTGCGCAGCGGCGGTGCCGCGGTCGAGGCGGGCGCGGTGCTGGCCGAGGGCCAGGCGCTGGAGACCGCGCCGAAGTCCTCCGCCGTGCTCGAGCTGGCCGACGGTTCCCGGGTGCGTGTGCCGCCGGCCACGCTGGCCGAGATCGTGGCCAGCCGCAGTGCCGGCCCGAACCCCGAACTCGCGCAGCGCACCGCGAACGAAGGCTGGTTCACCGGTGTGCTGCGCATGGTGCGCGGCTCGGTCGAGGTGCTGGCGACCAAGGTCCGCCGCCAGGCGCCGCTCGAGGTCACGACGCCGACGGCGGTGGTCGGCGTGCGCGGCACGCACTACCGCATCCGCTTCGACGACGAGGCGCCGATCACGCGCAGCGAGGTGCTCGAAGGCAAGGTCCGGCTCGACAGCGCCGACCGCAAGGCCGGCACCGATCTGCCGGCCGGCTTCGGCGGCACGCAGGCCGCCGCGGGGCCGGCGGCGAAACCCACGCCGCTGCTGCCTGCGCCCGACCTCGCCGCGATGCCCGAGCTGTTCGAGCGGCCGCTGGTGCGCTTCGCGCTGCCGACCGAGCAGTCGACGGTGCGGGTGCAGGTGGCCGTCGACCCCGCGTTCGACAAGATCGTCGACGACCAGCGCGTGGTGGCCGGCAGCGACGTGCGCATCACCGGCCTGCCGGACGCGCGCTGGTACCTGCGCGCACGCCGGCTCGACGCACAGGGCATCGAGGGCTACGACGCGGTGCGCCCGTTCGTGCTGAAGGCGCGCCCGGAGCCGCCGGCGATCAACGCGCCGCGGCCCGGCGGCAAGCAGTCGCTCGGGCCGCTGGAGCTGCAGTGGTCGCCCAACCTCGAGGCCGCGAGCGTGCGCCTGCAGGTGGCGCGCGACGAGCAGTTCCAGGCCATCGTGCTGCAGCGCGAGGGCCTGGCGGGCAACCGCGAACGCATCGAGCTGCCCGAGGCCGGCAGCTACTGGTGGCGCCTGGCCAGCACCCGCGCCGATGGCGACCGTGGTCCGTTCGGCGACCCGCAGCGCTTCGAACTGCGCCCGCTGCCCGAGCCGCCCAAGGGCGGCGTGGCGGCCGACGGCCGGACGCTGGCGATCGCCTGGGGCGGCCGGCCCGGCGACACGCAGCACGTCGAACTGGCGCGCGACCCGGCCTTCAAGGAGATCGTGACGCAGGCCGATCTCGACCAGCCCGAGTGGAACCTGCCGCTGCCGCGCCCCGGCGGCACCTACTACTTCCGTTACCGCAGCATCGAGCCCGACGGCTTCGTCGGGCCCTACAGCACGCCGCTGGTCATCGAGGTGCCGCGCGACTGGACGACCTACCTGCTGATGCTCTCGCCGCTGCTGCTGCTGCTGTGACGGGGCTGGGCCGGCGCCGGGCCGCCCCAAGCCGGCCGGCGCCCCTCGGGGGCAGGAGCGAAGCGACTGGGGGGCGTTATTTCACCAGGCGGTTCAGCCGCTCGGCGTCGAACTGCTCGGTGACATGCGCGTCTTCCGGCACGCATTGCACGCCGGGCAGCTCGCGCGAGCGGGCCGAGAGCTTCTCGATCGCCTGCCACAGCAGGGCGATCTGGTGCTCGTGGCCCGACGCGTTGTCGATCAGGCCCTTCATGGCCTGCGATACCGGGTCGTCCCCCTGCGTCACGCCGTAGGCCGAGAAGCCCATCTTCGCGGCCGCGGCCTCGCGCTTCGCGTCGCCCTCGGCGTTGATGATGCGCGCCGGGTTGCCGACCGCCGTGGCGCCCGCCGGCACCGGCTTGACCACCACCGCGTTCGAGCCGACCCGCGCGCCCTCGCCGACCGTGAAGCCGCCCAGCACCTGGGCATTGGCGCCGACGATCACGCCGCGCTCGAGCGTCGGGTGGCGCTTGGTGCCGCGGCCGAGCGAGGTGCCGCCGAGCGTCACGCCCTGGTAGATGGTGCACTCGTCGCCGACCTCGGCCGTCTCGCCGATCACCACGCCCATGCCGTGGTCGATGAAGACTCGCCGGCCGATCGTCGCGCCGGGGTGGATCTCGATGCCGGTGAGGAAGCGGGCCAGGTGCGAGATGAAACGCGCCGCCCAGCGCCAGCCGAGCCGCCAGCAGGCCTTGGCCCAGCGGTGCATCACCAGCGCGTGCAGGCCGGGGTAACAGGTCAGCACCTCCCAGCGCGAGCGCGCCGCGGGGTCGCGCTCGAGGATGCAGTCGATGTCTTCGCGCAGACGCTGGAACATGATCTTCTCTCGGGCTGGTCATGGCAGTGTAGCCGCGAGGCCAAAGGCTTGCTCAGCCGCGCCGCCGGCCGATGGCGCGGGCCATGCCGCGCAGGATGTCGACCTCCTCGCGCGTGGGCTGTACCCGGGCCAGCAGCTGGTTCAGGCGCGGCATCAGCTTCTTCGGCGCGGCCGGGTCGAGGAAGCCGATCTCCACCAGCGTGCGCTCCCAGTGCGCCAGCAGTCCCTGCACCGCGGCGGCGTCGGCCAGCGTCGGGTCGGGCGTGCGCGGCTGCACCGGGAAGCCGCCCAGCGCCTGGCGCCAGTCGTAGGCGATCAGCTGCACCGCCTGCGCCAGGTTGAGCGAGCCGTAGGCCGGATCGGTGGGGATGCTCAGGCAGGCATGGCAGCGGTAGACGTCGTCGTTGCTGAGCCCCACGCGCTCGGTGCCGAACAGGAAGGCGACCCGCTGGCGGCTCTCGGCCAGCGCCGGGAACAGCGCGCGCGGCGCCTGCGTCGGCGGGCCGAAATCGCGCGGCGTCATCGCGGTCGCACCCAGCCAGGTCACGCCGTCCAGCGCCTCGGCCAGCGTGCCCACGGTGCGGGCGCGCTCGAGCACGTCGGTGGCGCCGCTGGCCATCGCCAGCGCCTCGGGCTGCCGGGCGATGTCGGCCAGGCGCGGTGCGACCAGCACGAGGTCGCCGAAGCCCATCACCTTCATCGCGCGCGCGGCCGCGCCCACGTTGCCTGGGTGGCTGGTGCCGATGAGGATGAAGCGGGTCGGGTCGGACATGGTCGGGCGGCTAAAATCACGGGCTTCTCGCAGCGCGATTCTCCGCTGCCGCTCTTTCCCGCCGCCACGCCCTCCTCCCACCCTGCAGGCTGACCCATGTCGCAAGCGCTCCACCCCATGCTCAACATCGCCGTGAAGGCGGCACGTGCGGCCGGGGCCATCATCAACCGGGCCTCGCTCGACCTGGACCTGCTGAAGGTCAACACCAAGGGCCCGAACGATTTCGTCAGCGAGGTCGACCAGGCGGCCGAGCAGGCCATCATCGAAACGCTGCTGACCGCCTACCCGGGCCACGGCATCCTGGCCGAGGAGTCCGGCCGCGCGCACGGCGCGAAGGACAGCGAGTACGTCTGGATCATCGACCCGCTGGACGGCACCACCAACTTCCTGCACGGCTTCCCGGTCTACGCGGTGTCGATCGCGCTGGCGCACCGCGGCCAGGTGCAGCAGGCGGTGGTGTACGACCCGACGCGCAACGACCTGTTCTACGCCTCCAAGGGGCGCGGCGCCTACCTGAACGACAAGCGCCTGCGCTGCTCCAAGCGCACCCGCATCCAGGACTCGCTGATCGGCACCGGCTTCCCGTTCCGCCGCGGCGACAACTTCAAGCGCTACGTGCAGATGTTCGAGGAGGTCATGCAGCACTGCGCCGGCCTGCGCCGCCCGGGCGCCGCGGCGCTGGACCTGTGCTACGTGGCCGCCGGCTGGTACGACGGCTTCTTCGAGACCGGCCTGAGCCCCTGGGACATCGCGGCCGGCTCGCTGATCATCACCGAGGCCGGCGGCCTGATCGGCAACTTCACCGGCGAGGCCGACTACCTGTACCAGCGCGAGGTCGTGGCCGGCACGCCGAAGATCTACGCGCAGCTCGTCAAGCTGCTGGCGCCCTACACGCGGGTGATCACGGCCGACGAAGCGGCGCCGCCGGCCGAGGGCGACGCGCCGGCCCTCACGCCGGAGCAGGCCCTGGCCGCCACCGAGCCGCCCGCCGCGCCGGCGAAGAAGAAGGGGCCGGTGCGCATCCGCAAGGCCGAGGCGGCCGGGGACGACGCCCCGGTCTGAGCGCCTGAACCCTCAGCCCCGCTCGCGCCGCTCCCGGTCGCGCGCGGCGCGCAGCGCCTGCGCCAGCGTGCCGAGCTGGCCGACCACGGCCTCCAGCAGGTCCTCGAACGCGGCCACGCCGACAACCCGGCCGACACCGTCGAGCACCACCAGGCGGCGCAGCTGGCGTTCGCGCAGGCGCTCGATGCCGACCATCACGGTGGCGTCGGCCGACACGGTGGCGAGGTCGCGCGACATGACGTCGCCGACCGTGAAGAGCGCCGCATCCAGCCCCTCGGCCATCACCGCGAGCACCAGGTCGCGGTCGGTGACGATGCCCAGCGGCTTGCCGCTGCTGGCGTTGCTGTCGACCACCACCAGCGAGCCCACATGGTGCTGGCGCATCAGCCGCGCGGCCTCGGCCGCGGTGGTCTCGGGGGCGGCGGTGACGACGATCGGGCTGGCGACGGAACCGACGGTGGCGGGCATGGTGATCTCCTTGTCGGGCCGCACGCGTGGCCCCTGCGCCGATGCTCGCGGCCGGCACCGCGGCGCGGATTGATCCGCCTCAGCGCAGCTGCAGCTCGGCGGCGATCGTGCGCAGGGCGGCCTCGTCGAGCGTCTCGTGCGCCAGCAGCTCGCGGGCGCTGCGCTCGAGCAGCGCGCGGTGGCTGCGCAGGATGCCGCCGGCACGCTCCAGCCCGGCCGCGACGATCGCCTGGATCGCGGTGTCGATGCGCCGCTGCGTGTCTTCCGAGAGCGCCGGGCCGGCGCTCTGGAAGGCGGCCGCCGCCTCCAGCATCGGGTTGCGCGGCGGTTCGTAGGCCACCGCGCCCAGGTCCGGGTCCATGCCGTAGCGCGTGACCATCTCGCGCGCGATGTCGGTGGCACGCGCCAGGTCGTCGGCGGCGCCGGTGGAGGGTTCGTCGTAGACCAGCATTTCCGCCGCCCGCCCGCCCAGCAGCACGGCGATCTTGCGCTCCAGCTCGTGGCGGGTCATCAGGTAGCGGTCCTCGGTCGGCCGCTGCAGCGTGTAGCCGAGGGCGCCGATGCCGCGCGGGATGATCGACACCTTGTGCACCGCGTCGCCGTCCGGCTGCGCGAGCGCGACGAGCGCATGGCCCATCTCGTGGAAGGCCACGGTCTCGCGCTCCTTCGGATTCAGCAGCCGGTTGCGTTTCTCCAGCCCGGCGACGATGCGCTCGACCGCGGTGGTGAAGTCGGCCAGCGTCACGAGATCGGCCTTGCGCCGCGTGGCGGCGAGCGCCGCCTCGTTGACGAGGTTGGCCAGGTCCGCCCCGCTGAAGCCCGGCGTCAGGCCGGCCACCTCGTCGAGCGAGGTGGCGGGGTCGAGCTTCACCTTCTTCGCGTGCACCTGCAGGATCTGCACGCGGCCACGCCGATCCGGCCGGTCCACCAGCACCTGGCGGTCGAAACGGCCGGCACGCAGCAGCGCCGGATCGAGGATCTCGGGCCGGTTGGTCGCGGCCAGGATGATCAGGCCGACCGAGGCGTCGAAGCCGTCCATCTCGACCAGCAGCTGGTTCAGCGTCTGCTCCTTCTCGTCGTGCCCGCCGAGGCCCGGGAAGGCGCCACGCGCGCGGCCGAGCGCATCCAGCTCGTCGATGAAGATGATGGCCGGCGCCTTCTCGCGCGCCTGCTCGAACAGGTCGCGCACACGCGCCGCGCCGACGCCGACGAACATCTCGACGAACTCGCTGCCGCTGATGCTGAAGAAGGGCACGCCGGCCTCGCCGGCCACCGCGCGCGCCAGCAGGGTCTTGCCGGTGCCCGGCGGGCCGACCAGCAGCACGCCCTTGGGCACGTGCGCGCCGAGCCGGCCGTACTCCTGCGGGTGCTTGAGGAAGTCCACCACCTCGGCGAGCTCGGCGCGCGCCTCGTCGACGCCGGCCACGTCGGCGAAGCTCACACCGGTGTCGGTCTCGACGTAGACCTTGGCGCGGCTCTTGCCGATCGACATGAAGCCGCCCAGACCGCCCATGCCGCCCTGCTTGTCGGCCAGGCGCCGGAACAGGAAGAACCACAGCCCGAAGAACACCAGCGCCGGCACGATCCAGGAGAGCAGGTCGCGCAGCAAGGTGCTCTCGACCACGCGCCGGTAGGGCACCTTGAACGGCGCCAGGCGCGCCGCCAGGTCGGGCTCGACACGCGTGGCCAGCAGCACCGTCTTGCCGCTCTCCGGGTTCTTCAGGCGGCCGGTGAGCGTGCGGTCGGAGACGGTGACCTCGACGATGCGCCCGTCGGCGAGCGCCTGCTCGAACTCGCTGTACGGCACCGTCTCGACCTGCGAGATCCCGCGCCAGACGTCCTGCAGGAACAGCAGCGCGAGCAGCGCGGTCAGCCAGTAGCCGAGGTTCCAGGTGTGCTTCTTCTCCACCCCGCGATGCTGGCAGCCCGGGCCGTCCCGGCCTTGACCCGAATCAACGCGCGGCCGGCTCGCTCCAGCCGCCGCCCAGCACCTTGTAGAGCGTCACCGCGTTCTGCGCCGTGACCGCCTGCAGCTGCACCAGCGCCTGCTGCGCCGCGAACAGCGAGCGCTGGGCATCCAGCAGCTCCAGGGTGCTCGAGGCGCCGTTGCGCCAGCGCAGCTCGACCAGCTCGCTGCGCGCACGCTCGGCCTCGAGCAGGCGCTGCTGCGCGCGCAGCTGGTCGGCCAGCGTGGCGCGGCCGGCCAGCGCATCGGCCACCTCGCGAAAGGCCGACTGGATGGCGCGCTCGTACTGCGCCAGGGCGACGTCGCGGTTCAGCTCGGCGATGTTCAGGTTGGCGCGGTTGCGGCCGGCGTCGAAGATCGGCTGCACCAGCTGCGGCGCGAAGCTCCAGGCGAACGAGCCGGACTTGAACAGGCCGCTCAGCTCGCCGCTCGCACTGCCCGCGCTGCCGGTCAGCGTGATGCGCGGGAAGAAGGCGGCACGCGCGGCGCCGATGTTCGCGTTCGCGGCGATCAGCGCCTGCTCGGCCTGGCGCACGTCGGGCCGGCGCACCAGCACCTCGGCAGGCAGGCCGGCGGGCAGGTCCGGCAGCTGCACCGCGCCGATCGTCGCGGCCGGCGGCAGCTCGGGCGGCAGCGGCTGGCCGATCAGCAGCACCAGCGCGTTCTCGTCCAGCGCACGCTGGCGCGTGGCCTGGGCCAGGCTGGCCCGCGCGGTCTCGAGCAGCGATTCGGCCTGGCGCAGGTCCAGCGCCGAGCTGGCCCCGCGGTCGAAGCGCAGCTGCGTGAGCTTGAACGACTCCTCGCGCGTGGCCAGCGTCTGCTGCGTCATGCGCAGCAGCTCGTCGTCGGCCGCCAGCGCGAGCTGCGCGTTCGCCACCGCGGCCACCAGGCTGATCTGCACCGCCTTGCGCGCTTCCTCGCTGCCCAGCGCCTGCGCGGCGGCGGCGTCGGAGAGGGACTTCACCCGGCCGAACAGGTCCAGCTCCCAGGCCGGCACCTGCAGCCCGGCGGTGTAGAGCGTGTTGATGCCACCGCTGGCGGTGGGCTGGCGCGAGCCGGTGATTCCGGCGTTCAGCGTCGGCAGCCGGTCGGCATCGCGCACGGTCACCAGCGCGCGCGCCGACTCGATGTTCAGCACCGCGATGCGCAGGTCGCGGTTGTTCGCCAGCGCCAGCTCGATCAGGCGCTGCGTGCGCGCATCGGCGAAGAAGCGGTGCCAGTCGAGCTCGGCCGCGGCCGGGCCGGCGCTCGCCGCGGCGGCGGCGTCCGGGAACGCGGCGGCCACCGGCGGCGCCGGCCGCTCGTAGGTGGGCGCGAGCGCGCCGCAGCCGGCCAGCAGCGCGGCGGCCAGCGCGGGGAGCAGGCGGCGCGTCATGCCTCCTCCTTCGTGCCGGCGGCGTCGGCGCCCGGCACCTTTTCGTGCGCGTAGAAGCGCCGTTGCCGCTCGCTGCCCTTGAAGATGCTGCGCACCACGACGAAGAACACCGGCACGAAGAACACCGCGAGCATGGTCGCGCTGATCATGCCGCCCAGCACGCCGGTGCCGATGCTGTGCTGGCTGGCCGAGCCGGCGCCGCTGGCCAGCACCAGCGGCAGCACGCCGAGCATGAAGGCCATCGAGGTCATGAGGATGGGCCGGAAGCGCAGGTGCGCCGCCTCGAGCACCGCGTCGACCAGGCTCTTGCCCTGGGCCGCCAGGTCCTTGGCGAACTCGATGATCAGCACCGCGTTCTTGGCCGACAGGCCGATGATGGTGATCAGGCCGACCTTGAAGAACACGTCGTTCTCGAGCCCGCGCACGTTCGCACCGAGGATGACACCCAGCACGCCCAGCGGCACCACCAGGATCACCGCGAACGGGATCGACCAGCTCTCGTACAGCGCCGCCAGGCATAGGAACACCGACAGCAGCGAGAAGCCGAACAGGATCAGCGCGGTCGCGCCGGACAGCTTCTCCTCGCGCGACAGGCCGGTCCACTCGTAGGCGAAGCCCGGCGGCAGCGTGGCGGCGAGCCGTTCCATCTCGGCGATGGCCGCGCCGCTGCTGACGCCGCGCGCCGGTTCGCCGGCGATGCGCATGGTCGGGTAGCCGTTGTAGCGCACGGTCTGGATCGGCCCGGTGATCCAGCGCGTGGTGGCGAAGGCCGCCAGCGGCACCGGGTTGCCGGCCGCGTTGAGTGCGTTGACGCGCAGCAGGTCCTCCGGCTGCATGCGCGCCGGCGCGTCGGCCTGCACCACCACGCGCTGCAGCCGGCCCGCATTCGGGAAGTCGTTCACGTAGCTCGATCCGAGCGCGGTGGACAGCGCCGAGTTGATCGCCGCGAAGCCGACGCCCAGCGCGGCGGCCTTGTCGCGGTCGATGTCGAGCTGCAGCTGCGAGGCGTCCTCCAGGCCGTCGGGACGCACCGCCACCAGCAGCGGGCTCTGCGATGCCGCCGCGAGCAGCTGGTTGCGCGCCGCCAGCAGCGCGGCGTGGCCGTTGCCGCCGCGGTCCTGCAGGCGCATCGCGAAGCCGTTGGCACGCCCCAGGTCGCGGATCGCCGGCGGGCTGACCGGGAAGATGATCGCGTCGCGGATCTTCCCGAGCGCGCCGAAGGCACGCGCCACCAGGCCCTGCGCCGAGCTGTCGAAGCCCTCGCGCTCCTTCCAGTCCTTCAGCGTCACGAAGGCCAGGCCGGCGTTCTGGCCGCTGCCCGAGAAGCTGAAGCCCATCACCGAAACCATGTTCGAGACCTCGGGCTGCGCCAGCATGTACTGCTCGACCTGCTGCATCACCGCCAGCGTGCGGTTCTGCGTGGCGCCCGGCGGCAGCTGCACGTTGACCAGGATGTTGCCCTGGTCCTCGTTCGGGATGAACGAGGTCGGCAGCCGGTTGAACATCAGCACCGCCGCGGCGACGATGGCGGCGTACAGCAGCATCCAGCGCGCCGCGCGCTTCAGGATGCGCGCCACCAGGGCCTCGTAGCCCTTGGCCGTGCGGCTGAAGCCGCGGTTGAACCAGCCGAAGAAGCCGCCCTTGGCGTGGTGGTGGCCGGCCTCCACGGGCTTGAGCAGCGTGGCGCACAGCGCCGGCGTGAACGAGAGCGCGAGGAAGGCCGAGAAGGCCACCGAGGTCACCATCACCGCGGCGAACTGGCGGTAGATGTTGCCCACCGCGCCGCTGAAGAAGGCCAGCGGCACGAACACCGACACCAGCACCACGGTGACGCCGACGATCGCGCCGGAGATCTGGCCCATCGCCTTGCGCGTGGCCTGCAGCGGCGGCAGGCCCTCGGTGCTCATGATGCGCTCGACGTTCTCGACCACCACGATCGCGTCGTCGACCACGATGCCGATCACGAGGACCATGCCGAACATCGTCAGCACGTTGATCGAGAAGCCCATCGCCAGCAGCGCGGCGAAGCTGCCCAGCAGCGCGATCGGCACCACCAGCGTCGGGATGATGGTGTAGCGGATGTTCTGCAGGAAGAGATACATCACCAGGAACACCAGCACCACCGCCTCCACCAGCGTCTCGACCACCTGACGGATCGAGATGCCGATGAAGGTGGAGCTGTCGTAGGGGATGGTCGCCTTCACGCCGGCCGGGAAGTAGGGCCGCAGCTCCTCGAGCCGGGCCTTCACCGCCTTGGCGGTGGCCAGCGCGTTGGCGGTGGGCGAGAGCTGGATGCCGATGCCGGTGGAGGGTTCGCCGTTCAGCCGGGTGCGGATGCTGTAGCTCTGCGCGCCGAGCTCGATGCGGGCCACGTCGCGCAGCCGCACGCTCGAGCCGTCGGCATTGGCGCGCAGCACGATCTCGCCGAACTGCTGCGCCGTCTCGCGCTGGCCCTTGACGACCACGGTCGCGAAGATGCCCTGGTCGCGCGTGTTCGGCAGGTCGCCGATGGTGCCCGAGGACACCTGCGCGTTCTGCGCCGCGATCGCCGCATTGACGTCGGCGGTGGAGAGCTTGTAGCCCACCAGCTTGGCCGGGTCGATCCAGATGCGCATCGCGCGCTCGGTGCCGAACAGCTGCGCCTGGCCGACACCCGGCACGCGCTGCATCTCCGGCAGCACGTTGCGCGCGGCGTAGTCGCCCAGCGCCACCGGGTCGAGCACGCCCTTGTCGCTGGAGAGGATGACGAAGAGCAGGAAGTTCGGGTTCGCCTTGTCGACCCGCACGCCCTGCTGCGTCACCGCCTGGGGCAGGCGCGGCGTGGCGCGCGACAGGCGGTTCTGCACGTCCACCTGCGCCAGGTCGGGGTTGGTGCCGGGCTCGAAGCTGAGCGTGATGCTGCCGGTGCCGTCGGCCTGGGCCACCGATTCGAAGTAGGCCAGGCCGGGCGAGCCGTTCATCTCGCGCTCGATCACCGCGATGACGCTCTCCTCCAGCGTGCGCGCCGAGGCGCCCGGGTAGGCCACGTTGACGACGATCGACGGCGGCGCCACCGGCGGGTACTGCGCCACCGGCAGCTGCGTGATCGCCACGCTGCCCACCACCATGATGAACAGCGCGATGACCCAGGCGAAGATCGGCCGGTCGATGAAGAACTGCGCCATGCGGCCGGCTCCTCAGCGCGAGGCCGCCGAGGCCGCGGGCGCGGCCGACGCGGCGGCGCCCCAGGGCACCGGCTTCACGGTGGCGTTCGGGCGGATCTTCTGGAAGCCGTCCACCACCACCTGCTCGCCGCCCTGCAGGCCCTCGAGCACGACCCATTGCCGCTCCTGCCCGAGGCTGACCTTGACCGGGCGCGGCGCGACCTTGCCGTCGGGTGCGACGACGAACACCCGGTCGCCGTCGCTGCTGCGCTGCACCGCCTGCTGCGGCAGCACGATGGCGTTGCTCGCCTGCGCCTGTTCGAGCTGCACGCGCACGTACAGGCCCGGCAGCAAGGCGCCCTTGGGGTTGGGCAGCTCGGCACGCAGCGTGATCTGTCCGGTGCCGGCGTCGACCGTCAGGTCCGAGAACAACAGCTTGCCCGGCAGCGGGTAGGTGCTGCCGTCTTCCAGCAGCACCCGCACCGGAGCCGCGCCGGTATCGCCCGCGCGCTTGAAGCGGCCGGCCGCGATCGCCGCGCGCAGGCGCAGCACCTCGGCGGCCGACTGGGTGAAGTTGACGTACAGCGGATCGATCTGCTGGATCACCGCGAGCTGCGTGGCCTCGCCCTGCCCGACCAGCGCACCTTCGGTGACGAGCGCGCGGCCGATGCGCCCGCCGATCGGCGCGTTCACTGCGGCATAACCGAGGTTGATCTGCGCGGTCTGCAGCGCCGCCTTGCCGGCGGCCACGTCCGCCTCGGACTGCTTGAAGGCCGCCTGCGCGGCGATGTAGTCCTGCTCGCTCACCGCCTTCGCCTCGGCCAGCGGCTTGTAGCGCTCGGCCTGCGCGCGGGTCTGCAGCAGGTTGGCCTCGGCCCGCGCCAGCGCCGCCTGCGCGCTGGCCAGCGCGGCGCGGTAGGGCGCATCGTCGATGCGGAACAGCGGCTGGCCCGGCTTCACGTCGCTGCCCTCGCGGAACAGCTGCTTCTGCAGGATGCCGGCCACGCGGGCACGCACCTGGGCCACGCGCGAGGCCTCGGTGCGGCCGGGCAGTTCGGTCAGCACGCCGACCTCGCCGGCGCGGGCCACCACCACGCCCACCTCGGCGGGCGCCGGCGCGGCCGGCGCCGCCGGGGCGGCGCTCTTGCCGCAACCGGCCAGCACCGGCAGCGCAACGAGCGGGACGATCGACAGGCGGGAAGCGAGGGCGCGCCACACCGGCATGGGTTCTCCTTGTTCTGGGCTGCCCCGCACACGGCCTCCCGGCCTGCAGGGCTGCCCGGGTACTATACATACATGGTTGCATGTATGCGGCGTGCGGGGTAACGGCGGATGGCGCGGCGCACCAAGGCCGAGGCCCTGCAGACGCGCGAGCGCCTGCTCGACGGGGCCGAGCGCGAATTTCTTCGCCGCGGCGTGTCGCAGACCTCGCTCGAGCAGGTGGCCCGCGCCGCCGGCGTGACGCGAGGGGCCGTCTACTGGCACTTCCGCGACAAGACCGACCTGTTCAATGCAATGCTCCAGCGCGTCACGCTGCCGCTGCAGGACGAGATCCTGCGCAGCGGCGCCAAGGCGCTCGACGACCCGCTGCAGCAGATCCGCAGCAGCTACCTCGCGGCGCTGCGTGCGACCGTGGACGACCCACAGGCGCGGCGCGTGTTCGAGATCGCGCTGTTCAAGGTGGAACACGGCCCGGCCATGCGCGGCGTGCGGGCGAGGCGCGTGCGCGTGCTGCAGGAGCGGGTGCAGCAGGTGGAGCGCGGCCTGCGCCGCGCTGCCCGGCTGGGGCTGTGCGCCGTCACGGTGCCCGCGCGCAGCGCGGCGCTGGGCATCGACGCCCTGGTGCTCGGCCTGATGCAGAACTGGCTGCTGGCGCCGGAGAGTTTCGATCTGGTCCGCGTCGGCCAGCGCACGATCGACGCCTACATCGCCGGGCTGCGCGGCGACTGATCAGTGCAACGCCGCCAGGAACTGCCGCAACTCGGCCGTCTGCGGGTGGGCGAACAGCTCGGCCGGCGGCCCCATCTCGTGGATGCGGCCGGCGTGCATGAACACCACGCGGTCGGCCACCTTGCGGGCGAAGTTCATCTCGTGCGTGACCATCAGCAGCGTCATGCCCTCCTCGGCCAGCGCCTCCACCACCTTGAGCACCTCGCCCACCAGCTCGGGGTCGAGCGCGGAGGTGATCTCGTCGCACAGCAGCACCGCCGGGTCCATGGCCAGCGCGCGGGCGATCGCCACACGCTGCTGCTGGCCGCCGGAGAGCTGGTCGGGGAAGGCGTCGAACTTATCCGCCAGGCCCACGCGCTCGAGCAGCTGGCGCGCCCTCGCCTCGCCTTCGGCCGCAGCGCGCTTCTTGACGAGCCCCGGCGCGAGCATCACGTTGCGGCCCACGCTGAGGTGCGGGAACAGGTTGAAGCTCTGGAAGATCATGCCCACGTGCTGGCGCAGCGCACGCATCGCGCGGGCATCGCCATGGCGCAGGGCCTGGCCGTCGACCTGCAGTGCGCCGTCCTGGAACTCCTCCAGCCCGTTGATGCAGCGCAGCAGCGTGCTCTTGCCCGAACCGCTCTTGCCGATGATGGCGACCACCTCGCCGCGCGGCACCGCGAGATCGATGCCCTTGAGCACCTCGTTGGCTCCGTAGCGCTTGCGCAGGCCCTGGATGGTGACGATGGCGGGATCAGCGGGCACCTTGGAGTTTCCTTTCGAGCGAGCGGCTGGCCAGCGACACCGGGTAGCACAGCGCGAAGTAGACGAGCGCCACGCAGCCGTACACCATGAAGGGCCGGAAGGTGGCGTTGGTGATCATCGTGCCGGCCTTGGTGAGCTCGATGAAGCCGATCACCGAAGCCAGCGCCGTGCCCTTGATCACCTGCACGAGAAAGCCCACCGTCGGCGCCACGGCGATGCGCAATGCCTGCGGGAAGATCACGTGGCGCAGCTGCTCCGGCAGGCTCAGCGCGAGGCTGGCCGAGGCCTCCCACTGGCCCTTGGGAATGGCGTTCACGCAGCCGCGCCAGATCTCGGTGAGGAAGGCGCTGCTGTAGAGCGTGAGCGCCAGGCCGGCGGCCCACCAGGCCGAGACGTTCAGTCCCAGCAGCGCGAGGCCGAAGTAGGCCAGGAACAGCTGCATCAGCAGCGGCGTGCCCTGGAACAGCTGCACATACAGCGCCACGCCGCGCTCCGCGCCGGGCCAGCGCGCCAGGCGCGCGGCCAGCAGCGCGGCCCCCACGAGCCCGCCGCCGACGAAGGCGATCAGCGAGAGCGCGATGGTCCAGCGCGCGGCGAGCAGCAGGTTGCGGAGGATGTCCCAGAGGGTGAAGTCGACCATGTCACGCCCTTCTGAAAATGAAGCGCGGGCCGGCCCAGGCGAGCAACTGGCGCAGACCGATCGCGAGCCCGAGGTAGATCGCGGCCGCGATCAAGGTCGCCTCGAACGAGCGAAAGTTGCGGCTGTGGATCAGGTTGGCGTAGTACGAGAGCTCCTGCGTCGCGATCTGGCCGCACACCGCCGAGCCCAGCATGACGATCACGATCTGGCTCACCAGTGCCGGCCACACCCGCGCCAGCGCCGGCGGCAGCACCACGCGGGTGAACACCTGGGCGGGGGTCATCGCCAGGCTTTGCGCTGCCTCGATCTGGCCGCGCGGCGTGGCCGCGACGCCGGCCCGCACGATCTCCGCCGCGTAGGCGCCCAGGTTCACCACCATCGCGATCACCGAGGCGAGTTCGGGCGTCAGCTTCACGCCCAGCCCCGGCAGGCCGAAGAACACGAAGAACAGCTGCACGATGAACGGCGTGTTGCGGATCAGCTCCACGTAGGCGCCCACGAGCAGCGCCAGCGGCCGCGGGCCCCAGGTGCGCGCCCAGGCGCAGGCGGTGCCGAGCGCCACGCCGAGCAGCGCGCTCACCGCCGTGAGGCCCACGGTCATGGCCGTGCCGCGCGCGAGCAGCGGCCAGTCGACCAGCACCGCGCCGAAGTCGAGGGCGATCATCCGGGCCTTACTGCGGCAGCTCGCCGGCCGGGCGGCCGAGCCACCGCTTGGCCAGGGCATCGAGCTCGCCGCTGGCCTTGGCAGCGGCGATGATCTCGTTGACCTTCAGGCGCAGCTTGTCCTCGCCCTTGGCCACGCCGATGAAGTTGGGCGAGTCCTTGATCAGCAGCTTGAACTCGGTGCCCAGCTGCGGGTTCCTGAACATCATCGCACCGGCCACCGAGGCGCCGGTGGCGATCACCTGCACCTGGCCGGAGACGAAGGCCGAGACGGTGGCGTTGTTGTCCTCGAAGCGCTTGATGTCCGCACCGGCAGGGGCCACCTTGCTCAGCTCCATGTCTTCCATCGCACCGCGGGTCACGCCGACGGTCTTGCCGTCCAGCTCGGCCCAGCTCTTCAGCGGCAGGCTCTTGGCCGCGAACACGGCCTGGAAGAACGGCGAGTAGGCGGCGGTGAAGTCGATCACCTTCTCGCGTTCGGCGTTCTTTCCGAGGGTCGAGATCACCAGGTCGGCCTTGCGCGTCTGCAGGTAGGGGATGCGGTTGGCACTGGTCACCGGGATCAGCTCGGCCTTGACACCCAGTTTGCCGGCGATCAGGTTCGCCATGTCGACGTCCAGGCCCTGCGGCTTGAGGTCGGTGGCGACGAAGCCGTAGGGCGGGAAGTCGGTCGGGATCGCGATGTTGATCTGCTTGCGCGCGAGGATGTCGTCCAGCGCGGTCTGGGCACCGGCGGCCAGCGGCAGCGCGAGCAGCGCAGCAAGCAGCGGGGCGAGAAGGATCGATCGGCGTTGCATGGGTCAGTTCTCCTGGAGGGACGTGAAGAGGCCGCGTGTCGGCAGCAGGGCCGCACGCAGGGAGGCGAGCGCGTCGTCGGCGTCCCCGGGGCTGCGCAGCCCCTGGGCGACTTGTTCGATGTGCTGACGCAGCAGTTGAGTGGCGGCGGCGTGGTCGCCCTGCTCCAGCGCGGCCACGATCTCGGCATGGTCCGCACAGGAGCGCCGCGCGTCGGCGTTGCTCTGGTACAGCGCCGCGATCAGCGTGGTGCGCGCGGTGAGGTTGCGCAGGATCTCCGCCAGCAAGGGACTGCCGGCACATTCGGCCAGGCAGACGTGGAAGTCGCCCAGCAGGTAGCTGCGTTGGGCCGCATCACCCGAGCGCAGCGCGGCTCGCTCCTGCGCGACGTGCTTCTTCAGCCGGCGCAGCGCCGGCGCGGGCAGCGGCCCGGGCAGGGTGTGCAGCAGGCCCGCCTCGATGGCCGTGCGCGCCGCGAAGGCATCGCGCGCCTCGGCGGCCGAGGGCTGCACCACCTGCCAGCCGCGGCCGGGCAGCACCTGCACCATGCCGCGCGCCGACAGCCGGCCGAGCGCCTCGCGCACCAGGGTGCGGCTGACGCCGAACAGCGCCGCCAGCGCCTGCTCACCGAGCTTCTGCCCCGCCACGATGCGGCCGGCGCGGATGGCCTCCAGGATGCGATCGGCGATCGCATCCGGATGGCGCACGGCGGTGCTCTCGGGGCTCGAAACGGGGCGGCTCATGCGCGGGGCTGGTGCGAGCGGGACGCCAGCCCTGCATGCCAGGGCTGTATACAACGCCCGTACGCAGGAGGCGTGCCAGCCGGCGGCCCGACGCTCAGCGCCGCAGGCGCGGATCGGCCGCGAGCGCCTCGTGCAGGAAGCCGGTCAACGCGCGCACCCGCGCCACCTGGCGCAGGTCCGGGTGCGTCAGCACCCAGACGCCGGTGTCCATCGCCGGGTCGGGCGGCGCGAGTTCCACGAGGCCGGGCCGCTGCGCCGCCAGCGGGCACAGCAGCCAGCCCACCCCCAGGCCCGCGGCCACCGCGTCGGCCATGCCGACCAGCGTGTCCAGCCGCACCGCAATGCGCGCCGGGTCGACCTCGTCGCGCACCCGCCGTGCCTGCGCCAGGTGGGCCAGCGAGGCGTCCAGCGCAACCCAGTGCCAGTGGTCGCGCGTCGCCTCGGGCGGCAGCGTGGCGAGGTAGGCGGGCGACGCATACAGCGCCGTGCGGATCACCCCGGCCTGGCGGCCGACCAGGTTCTCCGGCGGCTGGTTGGTGCCGCGCACCGCGACGTCGGCCTCGCGCTGCGTCAGGCTGAGCAGGCTGTTGCCGACCGTCAGCTCGAGCTGCACCTGGGGATGGCGCGCGCGGAAGCCGGCCAGCACCGGCAGCAGCAGGCCCTGCAGCAGGGTGTCGGTGGTGGTCAGGCGCAGGCTGCCGTGCAGGCGTTCGTCGCCGCCCTGCACGCTGCGCTGCGCCGCCTCGATGCGCTCCTGCACGCCGGCCAGGCCTTCGGCCAGCGCATGGCCCTGCGCGGTCAGCACATAACCGCCGGGCAGGCGGTCGAACAGGCGCTGGCCCAGACCCTCCTCCAGCGCGGCGATGCGGCGCAGCACGGTCGAGTGGTTGACCTGCAGCAGCGCCGCCGCGCCGGAGATCGAGCCGCGCTCGACCACGGCGAGGAAGTGGCGCAGGTCATCCCAGTCGGGCAGGCTCGGCATGCCCGGCAGTGTGCGCGCGCCGGGCGGCACGCGACAAGTCGGCGAGATGTCCGCCCTGGGCCTCGATGTAGTCGCGCAGGCGTGCCGCGTAGTCCGGCGCGACGGCCGCGCGCACCGAGGGCCGCGCCGCCAGCGCGGCGCGCCAGGCTGCGACGCGAGGCAGGCCGTCGAGCAGGCCGAAGGCGCCCATGGTGTCGATCGCGTCAAAGGCCTCCCAGTAGCGGAACACCGGGCCGAACACCGCGTCGACCAGCGAGAAGCGCGCGCCGGCGAACCAGGGCCCGGCGCCGAGGGCCGCCTCGAGGCGCACCAGCATGTCGCGCAGCGCCAGGCGGCGCGCCTCGAAGCCCGCCGCGGGCGCGGTGTAGAAGAGCCAGAGGTCGTTCAGCACGGCCGAGCCGAACTCGATCCAGGCGCGGTGGCGCGCCCGCGCCAGCGCATCGGCCGGGTGCAGCGCGGGGGCCTGGGTGTCCTCCAGGTACTCGAGGATCGCGGCCGACTCGAACAGCACTTCGCCGTCCACCCGCAGCAGCGGCACCTTGCCGAGCGGCGAGAGGCGCACGAACCAGTCCGGTTTCGCGGCCAGGTCGATCACCGTGCGGGTGAAGGGCACGCCCTTCTCGGCCAGCGCGATGGCGGCACGCTGCACGTAGGGGCACAGCGCGTGGCTGACCAGTTCGAGGCGCTCCATCAGCGGCTCCCGACGCCGCGCAGCGCGAAGGCGCCGTCGCCCATCAGCACGTGGGCCAGCGAGGCGGCCAGCAGGAACAGCGGGTACTCCCAGCCGCCGTTGGCGCTGGTGAACACCCAGCCGTTGCCGGCGTGGATGGCCGTGGCACCGAGCAGGATCGGCAGCAGCACGAGCGACACCCAGCGCCCGTGCCAGCCCAGCAGGATCAGCACGCCGCCGGCGATCTCGGCCAGCGTCAAGGGCCAGGCCAGCGCCGGGGGCAGGCCGACCGAGGCCAGCCAGCCGGCCAGGCCGGCGATGCCGAAGGTCATCAGCTTGAGCACGAGCCCGTGGCTCAGCCACATGGCGCCGAGCGCCAGGCGCAGCACGGTGGGCCCGAAGGCAGCGAGGGAGACGGCCCGCGGCGCGGGCATCACGAGGGTGGACATGGCAGATTCCTTTCATCGGCGCCGCGCGGCGGGCTGCCGGCGGTCGTGACGGGAATCTAGGAACGGCGACGCGCCGGCGCCATTGGCCGGATGCGCGGATCGGGTCTGCAGGAATGCGCAGGCGGGTGGCCCCGGTCAAGGCGATTGCGCGTCGCCCAGGCTGCGCAGGAGCGCGTCGGCGGCATCGAACTCCTGCTCGCCGAACACGTGCACGCCCTCGCGCGCGAGCAGTGCCGCGGCAACGCCGGACCCGGGCACCAGCGTGCCGCCGAAGTAGCCGTCGTGAATGTGGCTCGAGCCGCACGACGGGCTGTTCTCCTTCAGCACCGCCACGCGTATGCCGTGCTTCCGCACCAGGCGCAAGGCCTCGTGCGCGCCGGCGACGAAGGCCCCGGTCAGGTCGTTCGCCTGCGGATCGACCACCCGCGCCAGGCCGGCGAGCACAGCCGCGCCACCGGCGCCGCCGGCGATCTCCGCCGGCGGGCGCGGCACCGGCAGCCCGCCGGCCAGCTCCGGGCAGACCGGCACGACCTGGCCCTGCGCGAGCCAGCGCTGCAGCACCGCGCTGCCGGAGCGCTTGTGCGCACCGTCGTAGCGCACCGGGTTGCCCAGCAGGCACGAACTCACGAGAACGAATGGCATTCGGGCACTCCTGCCGGGGCCGCCGCACGGGCCCCGCTGCGCGCAGCTTCGCACGCGGCCACGTGGCCAGGTCAAGCCCGCGCCCGCCCCGACCCGCCGCGCGTTGCGGGTTTCCCGCGCACCGGACTTGACCTTCCGGCCATGGGAAGCCCGACAGTGCCATCACCGCCCTGCCACCACCCCCAACGTGCCCATGGACACCCTGCAAGCGATGAAGACCTTCATCCAGGTCGCCGAGGCTGGCGGCTTCGCCGAGGCCGCACGCCGGCTCGACGTGGCGCCGCCGCAGGTGACCCGCGCGGTCAAGGCGCTGGAGGCCCGCATCGGCACCCGCCTGCTCCACCGCACCACGCGCCAGGTGCGCCTGACCGAGGCCGGCGAGCGCTACCTGCAGGCCGCCGGGCGCTCGCTCGCCGAGCTCGAGGAGCTCGAAGCCGCGTTGCGCGGCGAGTCCAGCGGCGAGGTCAGCGGCACCTTGCGCCTGACCATGCCGGTGACGCTGGGCACGCGCCACCTCGTGCCACTGCTGGCGCAGTTCCGCGCGCGCCATCCGCGCCTGAAGCTGGACCTGGATTTCTGCGACCACCCCGTCGATCCGGTGAGCCGCGGCTTCGACGCCGCGGTGCGCGTGTCGACGCGCCTGGCGGATTCATCGCTCAGCGCACGCCGCATCGCCGCCAGCCCGGCGGTGCTGGCGGCGGCGCCCGCGTACCTCGAACGCCACGGCGTGCCGGCCACGGTGGAGGACCTGCGGGCCCACCCGGTGCTGCAGGTCCCGTCCGAGCGCGGCCCGGCCGGCGGGCTGCGCCTCGTCACGGGCGCGCCCGAGGCGACCGAGGTCATCCGGGCCAACAGCGCGGAGGCGCTGAAGGGCTTCGCGGTCGCGGGGCTGGGGCTGATCCAGGCGCCCGCCTTCGTGGTGGCCGACGAACTCTCACTGGGCCGGCTGGTCCGCGTGCTGGCCGACGTGCCGCTGGGCGAGTACGTCGTCTCGGTGGTGTTCCCGCACCGCACGCTGATGCCCGCACGCCTGCGCCGCCTGATCGACCACCTCGCCGACGGGCTGGCCGCGTTCTCGCAGTCCTCCGGTGGCGGCGCGCAGCGGCTGGCGGCCTGACAGGCTGTGAACGACGTCGGGCGCGGGCGCCGGCGCAACATTGGCCGCAGAGGACCGCCAGTCCGAACCCCGTGTTGCCTCGCACCGGCCGCGTGTTGATCTACTCCCGCGCACCGCGAGCCAGGGCGGTGGTTGACGCGGTGCGGCACCGGCGCAACGCGCACCGGACAGGCCACCGGCGCCACGACGAGCGACAGCTGCGGCTCCGACACCCCGCGGTACCCGCTGGGCGAACGCGGCCACTGGTTCAAGGACTCCAGTCCGTGGACCCCTGTGCGGGTCGAGAACGGGACGGTCTACAGCACTAACGGCGTCACGAACACCTGCGACGATTCGGCGCCATTCCTGACCGGCAACTGGGGGCCGAACCAGTCCATCGGGGCGGTGGTGCAGGTGAACTCCTGAACCGTCGGTCCGACACACGAGATCGGGCTCTGGCTGCGCGGCGGCTCGGACAGCAACAAGCTGTGGTGCCATTTCGGCCGGGCGGAAGCAACCAGCTCTTGACGCTCACGAGCGTGAAGGCGGCGGCCTACTGAGGTCGGGATGAAGTAGCGAGGAGTCCCGTCGGCGCGCGGGGCTCCCTCCCGCGCGCCATCGGCTCGCACGAAGCGCGCAGCCGACGTCGGCGACAATTCGCCGATGTTCGAGACGCCGACCGACGTACCCCCGACCGTTCCGCCCCAACCCGCGGACCCCGCGGAGGAGGCCGCCCTCGCCGCCCACACGCCGATGATGCAGCAGTACCTGCGCATCAAGGCCGAGCACCCGGACACGCTCGTCTTCTACCGGATGGGCGATTTCTACGAGCTGTTCTTCGACGACGCGCGGCGCGCCAACCGCCTGCTCGACATCACGCTGACCACACGCGGCCAGAGCGCCGGCGAGCCGGTGGTGATGGCCGGCGTGCCGGTGCACTCGATGGAGAGCTACCTGGCCAAGCTGATCAGGCTCGGCGAAGCGGTGGCGATCTGCGAGCAGGTGGGCGACGTCGCCAGCGCCAAGGGGCCGGTGGAGCGCAAGGTGGTGCGTGTCGTCACGCCCGGCACGGTGACCGACACCGAGCTGCTGGCCGACAAGAGCGACGCCTTGCTGCTGGCCGCCGCGCGCCGCGGCCAGACCTGGGGCCTGGCCTGGCTGGCGCTGACCGCCGGCGAGCTGGGCCTGACCGAATGCAGCGAGCGCGAGCTGCCGGCCTGGCTGACGCGCCTCGCCCCCAGCGAGCTGCTGGTCGAGCGCGAGTCGGTCGTGCCGGCGCTGCAGCAGGCGCGCGCGCCGCTGACGCACCGTCCGGCCTGGCAGTTCGACACCGCGCTCGGCCAGCGCAAGCTGTGCGAGCAGCTGCGCGTGGCGAGCCTGGCCGGCTTCAACGCGCAGGAGCTGCCGGCCGCGCAGGCCGCCGCCGCCGCATTGCTGGCGTTCGCCGAGCACACCCAGGGCCAGGCGCTGGCGCATGTGCGGCGCCTGCAGGTGCAGCGCGGCGGCGAGCTGCTCGAGCTGCCGCCGGCCACGCACCGCAACCTGGAGCTGACGCAGACACTGCGCGGCGAGGACAGCCCGACGCTGTTCTCGCTGCTGGACAGCTGCCGCACCGGCATGGGCAGCCGCGCGCTGCGCCAGTGGCTGACGCGCCCGCTGCGCGACCGCCGCGTGGCCGCGCAGCGGCACGACGCGCTCGAGGCGCTGCTGCTGATCGACCTGGACGGCCTGCGCGACGCGTTGCGCGGCCTGTCCGACGTCGAGCGCACCACCGCGCGCGTCGCGCTGCGCCAGGTGCGCCCGCGCGAGCTGGCCGGGCTGCGCGCCACGCTGCAGGCGCTGCCGGCACTGCTGCGCCACGTGCCGCACGGCGCCACCACGCTGCTGGACAGGCTGTGGGAGGCGCTGCACCCGCCGCGCGAGATCGAGGAGCTGCTGGTCGCGGCGATCGCCGACGAGCCGGCCGTGCTGCTGCGCGACGGCGGCGTGATCGCACCCGGCTTCGACGAGGCGCTCGACGAGCTGCGCGGCATCGGTGCCAACTGCGACGCCTTCCTGCTCGACCTGGAGGCGCGCGAGCGCGAGCGCACCGGCATCGCCAACCTGCGCGTGCAGTACAACAAGGTGCACGGCTTCTACATCGAGGTGACGACCAGCGGCCTCGACCGCGTGCCGGGTGACTACCTGCGCCGCCAGACGCTGAAGAACGCCGAGCGCTTCATCACGCCCGAGCTGAAGGCCTTCGAGGACAAGGCCTTGTCGGCGCAGGAACGTTCGCTGGCGCGCGAGAAGCTGCTGTACGAGCAGCTGCTCGACCAGCTGCAGGTGCACCTCGAGCCGCTCACCGCACTGGCACGCGGGCTGGCTGGCCTGGACGTGCTGGCCGCGCTGGCCGAGCGCGCGCGCACGCTGAACTGGTGCCGGCCGGCCTTCGTCAAGGAACCCTGCATCGAGATCGAGGCCGGGCGCCACCCGGTGGTCGAGGCGCGCCTGGCCGAGACCGGCGCGGGCGCCTTCATGGCCAACGACTGCCGGCTCGACGCCAACCGCCGCATGCTGGTGATCACCGGCCCGAACATGGGCGGCAAGAGCACCTTCATGCGCCAGGTGGCGCTGATCGTGCTGCTGGCGGCGATGGGGTCGTTCGTGCCGGCCCGGGCCTGCCGGCTCGGGCCGGTCGACGCGATCCACACCCGCATCGGCGCGGCCGACGACCTGGCCAACGCGCAGTCGACCTTCATGCTCGAGATGACCGAGGCGGCGGCGATCGTCCACGGCGCGGGCGACCACAGCCTGGTGCTGATGGACGAGATCGGCCGCGGCACCTCCACCTTCGACGGCCTGGCGCTGGCCGGCGCCATCGCCAGCCACCTGCACGACCGCAACAAGTCCTTCACGCTGTTCGCCACGCACTACTTCGAGCTGACCGAGTTCCCGGTCAAGCACGAGCGGGCGCAGAACGTGCACGTCTCGGCGGTGGAGTCGAACCGCGGCGGCGAGGACCACATCGTGTTCCTGCACGACATCCAGCCCGGCCCGGCCAGCCGCAGCTACGGCGTGCAGGTGGCGCGCCTGGCCGGCATGCCCGCGGCGGTGATCCGCCAGGCCCGTGCGACGCTCGAGGCGCTGGAGTCGAAGGCGCGCGAGGGCGATGCGCAGATCGACCTGTTTGCCCCGCCGCCGGCGCCGCCGGAGCGGCTGCCCTCGCCGGTCGAGTCGGCACTGGCCGCGCTCGACCCCGACGCGCTCTCACCGAAGGAGGCGCTCGACGCGCTGTACCGGCTCAAGGCTCTGCACAAGGAAAGCCCATGACGTATTGCGTAGGCATCAAGCTCGATGCCGGCCTCGTGTTCCTGTCCGACTCGCGCACCAACGCGGGCCTCGACCAGATCAGCACCTTCCGCAAGATGATGGTCTACGAGAAGCCGGGCGACCGCTTCATGGTGATGCTGTCGGCCGGCAACCTCTCGATCAGCCAGTCGGTGCGCGAGATCCTGCAGGTCGAGAAGATCGAGAACCCGGGCGGCGAGCCGATCACGATCTGGAACGCCACCAGCATGTTCGAGGCGGTGCGCGTGCTCGGCAGCGCCGTGCGCCGCGTCTACGACCAGGACGGCCCCTCGCTGAAGCAAAGCGGCGTCGACTTCAACGCCTCGATGATCTTCGGCGGCCAGATCAAGGGCGAGGCGATGCGGCTGTTCCTGGTGTACTCGGCCGGCAACTTCATCGAGGCGACGCGCGAGACCTGCTACTTCCAGATCGGCGAGAGCAAGTACGGCAAGCCGGTGCTCGACCGCATGATCACCCCGGCCACCCCGCTCGACGAAGCGGCCAAGTGTGCGCTGGTGTCGATGGACTCGACGCTGAAGTCCAACCTCTCGGTCGGCCTGCCGCTGGACCTGCTGGTCTACGAGGCGCACCGGCTCCAGAGCGACCAGCTGGTGTGCATCGACGAGCACAACCCGTACTTCCACATGATCCGCTCGAGCTGGGGCCAGAAGCTGCGCCAGGTGTTCGAGTCGCTCGACGACCCGCAGTGGGGCGACGGCGCGACGCACCATCCGCTGGTGGTGCGCTCGGCGCGCTACGAGCCGATGCGCAAGATCACCAACCCGGGCGAACGCATCATCTGATGACCGCCCCCACGCTCGCTTCGCTCGCTGCCCCAGGGGCCAAGCAGGGGCCCCTTCGTGGCCCTTGGGGCGGCGGCCCGCCTTGGGGCGGCCCGGCGGCGGGCCGTGCCTCTTGAACACGATCGTCTTCTCGCACGCCAACGGCTTCCCGGCCGGCACCTACCGCGTGCTGTTCGAGGCCTGGCGTGCCGCAGGATACGAGGTGAAGGCGATCGAGCGCCTGGGCCACGACCCGGCCTTTCCGGTGACGAGCAACTGGCCGAAGCTGCGCGAGCAGCTGATCGGCTTCATCGAGCGCGAGGTGGGCGGACCGGCCTTCCTGGTCGGCCATTCGCTGGGCGGCATGCTGAGCCTGATCGTCGCCAGCCGCCGGCCCGATCTCGTGCGCGGCATCGTGCTGCTCGACGCGCCGGTGATCGCCGGCTGGCGCGCGCACAGCCTGCAGGTGATGAAGGCCACCGGGCTGATGAAGCGTGTCTCGCCCGGGCGCGTGTCGAGCCGGCGCCGCCACGAATGGCCCGACCGCGCCGCGGTGCAGGCGCATTTCGCCGCCAAGGCGGCCTTCGCGCGCTGGGATCCGGCCGTGCTGGCCGACTACGTCCGCTGCGGCTTCGACGACCACGACGGCCGCGTCGTGCTCGGCTTCCGGCGCGAGATCGAGACGCGCATCTACGACAGCCTGCCGCATCACGTGGGCGGGCTGCTGAAGCGCCACCCGCTGCACTGCCCGGTGGGCTTCATCGGCGGCCGGCAGTCGGCCGAGCTGCGCCAGGCCGGCGTGGCGGCGACCCGGGCGCTGGCCGGGCCGCGCTTCCGCTGGGTCGAGGGCAGCCACCTGTTCCCGATGGAGCGACCGGCCGAGACCGCGGCCGACGTGCTGGCGCTGATCGACGAGATCGAGCGGGCCGCCGCAGGCTGACGGCGGGTGCCACGACCGCGCTGGCTCGGGCGACGGGCGCCGTGCCGCGCCGCGCCCTCCTCCGAACCGGCGAGGAGACCCGCATGGATGCCGCCACCACCGCACCGCGCGCGTTCTACCGGTCGCTCTGCTTCCAGGTCATCACGGCGATCGTGATCGGCGCCGCGCTCGGGCACTTCGCGCCGTCGCAGGGCGAGTCGATGAAACTGCTGGCGGCCGGGCCCGAAGTGGTGCTCGACGCGAAGGAGGCGCACCTCGCCGTCTGAGGGCCTTGGGGGGAAGGAGCCGGGGGTGGGCGCGCCTATAATCGCGCTTTACCACCTCGGCAATCGTGTGACAGCGGTTGCCGCCCCCCATGACCAAGTTCGTCTTCGTCACCGGCGGCGTGGTGTCCTCGCTGGGCAAGGGCATCGCTTCTGCAAGCCTCGCCGCGATCCTCGAATCGCGCGGCCTCAAAGTCACCCTGATCAAGCTCGACCCGTACCTGAACGTGGATCCGGGCACCATGTCGCCGTTCCAGCACGGCGAGGTGTTCGTCACCGACGACGGTGCCGAGACCGACCTCGACCTCGGCCACTACGAGCGCTTCATCACCACGAAGATGCGCCGGGCCAACAACTTCACCACCGGCCAGATCTACAAGAGCGTGCTCGAGAAGGAGCGCCGCGGCGACTATCTCGGCAAGACGGTGCAGGTGATCCCGCACGTCACCAACGAGATCCAGGAGTTCGTCAAGCGCGGCGCCGGCATCGGCACCGACCATGCGGTGGACGTGGCGATCGTCGAGATCGGCGGCACGGTGGGCGACATCGAGTCGCTGCCCTTCCTCGAGGCGGCGCGCCAGATGAGCCTGAAGCTGGGGCCGAACCAGAGCGCGTTCGTGCACCTCACCTACGTGCCCTGGATCGCCGCGGCCGGCGAGCTCAAGACCAAGCCCACGCAGCACACCGTGCAGAAGCTGCGCGAGATCGGCGTGCAGCCCGATGCGCTGCTGTGCCGTGCCGACCGCCCGGTGCCTGACGAGGAGCGCGAGAAGATCTCGCTGTTCACCAACGTCCCGTCCTGGGGCGTGATCTCGATGTGGGACGTGGACACCATCTACAAGGTGCCGCGCATGCTGCACGAGCAGGGGCTCGATGGCCTCATCTGCGACAAGCTGCGCCTGGCCACGCCGCCTGCCAACCTGAAGCGCTGGGACGCGCTAGTGCACGAGGTCGAACACCCGCAGGCGCAGGTCAAGATCGCGATGGTGGGCAAGTACACCGACCTGTCCGACTCCTACAAGTCGCTCAACGAGGCGCTGCGCCACGCCGGCATCCACAACCACGCGCGGGTCAACATCGAGTACGTCGACTCGGAGACCATCTCGCCGGACAACGTCGCCCGGCTCGGCGAGTTCGACGCCATCCTGGTGCCCGGCGGCTTCGGCAAGCGCGGCATCGAGGGCAAGGTCTGCGCGGCCCGGTTCGCGCGCGAGAAGAAGATCCCCTACCTCGGCATCTGCCTGGGCATGCAGGTGGCGACGATCGAGTTCGCGCGCCACAAGGCCGGGCTGGCCAACGCCAACAGCACCGAGTTCGATCCGGCCACGCCGCACCCGGTGATCGCGCTGATCGAGGAATGGCAGGACCGCGACGGCTCGATCCAGAAGCGCAGCGCGAGTTCCGACCTCGGTGGCACGATGCGCCTGGGCGCGCAGAGTTCGGACGTCAAGGCCGGCACGCTGGCGCACGAGATCTACGGCGACGTGGTCACCGAGCGGCATCGCCACCGCTACGAAGCCAACGTGCACTACCTCGACCGGCTGCAGGAGGCCGGCCTCGTGATCTCGGCGATCACGCAGCGCGAGAAGCTGACCGAGATCGTCGAGCTGCCCAAGGCCGCGCACCCGTGGTTCATGGGCGTGCAGTTCCACCCCGAGTTCAAGTCCACGCCCTGGGGCGGGCACCCGCTGTTCACCTCCTACGTGGCGGCGGCGCTGCAGCACAAGGCCGCGCGCCTGGGCACCGGCAACGAGAAGGTCGTCGCATGAAGCTCTGCGGGTTCGATGTCGGCCTCGACCGGCCCTTCTTCCTGATCGCCGGGCCCTGCGTGGTCGAGAGCGAGCAGCTGCAGATGGACGTGGCCGGGCGCCTGAAGGAGATCACCGGCGCGCTGGGCATCCCGTTCATCTTCAAGTCCAGCTACGACAAGGCGAACCGCTCCAGCGGCAGCTCGTTCCGCGGCCCGGGCATGGACAAGGGCCTCGAGATCCTGGCCAAGGTGAAGCGCGAGCTGAAGCTGCCGATCCTCACCGACGTGCACTCCGAGGCCGAGATCCCGGCCGTCGCGGCGGTGGTCGACGTGCTGCAGACACCGGCGTTCCTGTGCCGCCAGACCGATTTCATCCGCGCCGTGGCGCAGAGCGGCAGGCCGGTGAACGTCAAGAAGGGCCAGTTCCTCGCGCCGCACGACATGAAGAACGTGATCGACAAGGCGCGCGCGGCGGCCCGGGAGAAGGGCCTCCCCGAGGACAACTTCCTCGCCTGCGAGCGCGGCGCGAGCTTCGGCTACAACAACCTCGTGTCCGACATGCGCAGCCTGGCGATCATGCGCGAGACCGGCGCGCCGGTGGTGTTCGACGCCACGCACTCGGTGCAGCTGCCCGGCGGCCAGGGCACCAGCAGCGGCGGCCAGCGCGAGTTCGTGCCGGTGCTCGCGCGCGCGGCCATCGCGGTGGGCGTCGCCGGCGTGTTCATGGAAACGCACCCCGATCCGGCCAAGGCCCTCTCGGACGGCCCGAACGCCGTGCCGCTGAAGCACATGAAGGCCCTGCTCGAACAGCTCGTCGCACTCGACCGCGTGGTCAAGGCGCAGCCGCTGCTCGAGAACGATTTCAGCTGCTGAGCCGAGGTGCAGGAAGTACCCGGCCGGTAATCGAAACGACCACACAATCCCGGAGGCGGCCGCCCGCGGCCCGCCCCCCGACAGCCCCAGACAGGAGAAGACAGACATGAGCGCGATCGTCGACATCGTCGGCCGAGAGATCCTCGACAGCCGCGGCAACCCCACCGTCGAGTGCGACGTGCTGCTGGAGTCCGGCACCATGGGCCGGGCCGCGGTGCCCTCGGGCGCCTCCACCGGCTCGCGCGAGGCGATCGAGCTGCGCGACGGCGACAAGAGCCGCTACCTCGGCAAGGGCGTGCTGAAGGCCGTCGAGCACATCAACACCGAGATCAGCGAGGCGGTGCTGGGGCTCGACGCCTCGGAGCAGGCCTTCCTCGACCGCACGCTGATCGACCTGGACGGCACCGAGAACAAGAGCCGCCTGGGCGCCAACGCGACGCTGGCGGTCTCCATGGCCGTCGCGCGCGCCGCGGCGGAAGAGTCCGGCCTGCCGCTGTACCGCTACTTTGGCGGCTCGGGCGGCATGCAGATGCCGGTGCCGATGATGAACGTGATCAACGGCGGCGCACACGCCAACAACAACCTCGACCTGCAGGAGCTGATGATCATCCCGGTGGGCGCGCCGAGCTTCCGCGAGGCGGTGCGCTATGGGGCCGAGGTGTTTCACGCCCTCAAGAAGATCATCGACGGCAAGGGCATGACCACCGCCGTCGGCGACGAAGGCGGCTTCGCGCCCAACGTGCAGAGCCACGAGGCGGCCATCCAGCTGATCCTCGAGGCGATCGACAAGGCGGGCTACGAGGCCGGGCGCCAGATCGCCATCGGCCTCGATTGCGCCGCCAGCGAGTTCTACAAGGACGGGCAGTACGTGCTGGAAGGCGAAGGCGGCCTGAAGCTCAGCGCCGCGGCCTGGACCGACATCCTCGCCACCTGGGTCGACAAGTACCCGATCATCTCGATCGAGGACGGCATGCACGAGGGCGACTGGGAGGGCTGGAAGCACCTCAACAACGCCCTGGGCAAGAAGGTGCAGCTGGTCGGTGACGACCTGTTCGTCACCAACACCCGCATCCTGAAGGAAGGCATCGAGAAGGGCGTGGCCAACTCGATCCTCATCAAGATCAACCAGATCGGCACGCTGACCGAGACCTTCGCCGCGGTCGAGATGGCCAAGCGCGCCGGCTGGACCGCCGTGATCTCGCACCGCTCGGGCGAGACCGAGGACAGCACGATCGCCGACATCGCGGTGGGCACCAACGCCGGCCAGATCAAGACCGGCTCGATGAGCCGCAGCGACCGCATCGCCAAGTACAACCAGCTGCTGCGCATCGAGGAGGACCTCGGCGACGTGGCCAGCTACCCCGGCCGCGCGGCGTTCTACAACCTGCGCTGACGCCGGCCCCGTGCGCCTGCTCACGCTCGCCCTGCTGGTGCTGCTGGCGCTGGTGCACGCCGAACTCTGGTTCGGCAAGGGCGGCGTGCCGCGCGTCGTGGAGCTGTCGGGCAAGCTGCGCGAGCAGCAGGCCGCCAACGAGGCCGCGCGCGCGCGCAACGCGCAGCTGCTGGCCGAGGTGAGCGACCTGAAGGAAGGCCTCGAGATGGTCGAGGAGAAGGCGCGCTCCGAACTGGGCATGGTCAAGCCGGACGAGATCCTGGTGCAGATCACCGCGCCGAAGCGCTGAGCCTCGGCCATGGACGCCCTGCTGCACGCGCTGCAGCCACTGTTCGCGCCCGCCTTCACGCTCTGGGGTGCGCCGGTCACGCGGCTCGAGGTCATCGCCGTCGTGCTGGCGCTGGCGATGGTCGGCTTCAACATCCGCGTCAACCCGCTCGGCTGGCCGCTGGCCATCGTCAGCTCGCTGCTGTACTTCTTCCTGTTCTGGGACAGCCGGCTCTACGCCGAGGCGAGCCTGCAGGTCTTCTTCGCCGTGGTGGCGCTGTGGGGCTGGTGGCAGTGGCTGCGCGGCACCGGCGCGGACGGCGCGGCGCTGCGGGTGCGCTTCCTCGGCACGAGGGGGCGGCTCGTCTGCCTGCTCGCGCTGGCACTGGCCTGGCCGGCGCTCGGCCTGTTCCTGCGGCACTTCACCGACACCGACGTGCCCTGGTGGGATGCCTTCCCCACCGCCGCCAGCCTGATCGGGCAATGGCTGCTCGGGCGCAAGTACGTCGAGAACTGGCCGGCCTGGATCGTGGTCAACATCGTCTCGGTCGGATTGTTCGCCTACAAGGGACTGTGGCTGACGGTGATGCTGTACGCGGTGTTCGTCGTGCTCTCGGCGGTCGGCTGGCGGGCCTGGCTGAAGCGGGCGGCGGCACGATGAGGCGCGCCTTCGTCATCGGGCTGCTGGGGGCCGAGAGCACCGGCAAGACGACGCTGGCCGTCGAGCTCGGCGCCGCGCTGCGCGGGCCCGGCTGCCGCGTGGCGGTGGTGCACGAGTTCCTGCGCGAGTTCTGCGACCGGCATGGCCGCACGCCGCAGATCCACGAGCAGCGCGCCATCGCCGCCGAGCAGACCCACCGCATCGACGCCGCCACCCAGGAGCACGACCTGGTGATCGCCGACACCACCGCGCTGATGATCGCCGTCTACAGCGAGCAGGTGTTCGGCGACGCCTCCCTGTACGCCGAGGCGCTGCGCGACCATGCCCGCTGCGACCTGACCCTGCTGACCGCGCTCGACCTGCCCTGGCAGGCCGACGGCCTGCA
Organism: Piscinibacter defluvii; assembly: GCF_004011805.1. Lineage (GTDB taxonomy): Bacteria > Pseudomonadota > Gammaproteobacteria > Burkholderiales > Burkholderiaceae_C > Piscinibacter > Piscinibacter defluvii. Next base: position 226,962 of record NZ_RCHJ01000003.1, on the reverse strand, counting down.
GCGCGACGGCCCGCACGTTCGCGAGCCGGTCGATGCGCGGGTGCGGCGCGCGCTGGCAGGCGCCGGGCTGGCCTGCTCGGTGGTGTTCGGCCACGGCCCGCAGCGCCTGGCCAACGCGCTGGCGGCGCTGGAACGTGCCCGGCAGGCGCCCAGCGACGCCACGCGCTGGCGCTGGGTGTGCGAACGTTGCGGTGACGCAGACTGCGAACGCCATCCGCGCCTGCGGCTCTGATATCGTTCCGGCCCGATTGCGGAGGGAGCCATGCCGATCGCCTGCACACAATGCGGGACCCAGAACGCCGACGGAGCACGTTTCTGCCACGCCTGCGGCACGGCGCTGGCCGGGCAAGGCCAGGCCACCCCGCTGGAGAGTTCCGCCTTCGACAGCGTCGCCTGCGACGACTGCGGCCACCTCAACGCCCCCGGCACGCGCTACTGCGCCAAGTGCGGCTACAGCCTGGTGGGCACGGTGATCGTGTCGCGCAAGGATCTGCACATGCCGCCGGTCGCCGCCGCGCCGGTGACGCCGCCGGCCGCGCCGGCCCCCAGGGGGCGCGTGCCCACCCCGGACGAGGACACCTTCGACCCGCTGCACGCCCCGACGCAGGTGATGGGCGCGGAGACGGCGCCGGGTCGCTTCAGCGCGATGGCGGCCGCCGGCACGGCCGCGGCCGCCCCCCCACCGCCGGGCGCCGGCGGCGGCAAGGGCGCGCTGATCGCCATCGTCATCGCCGTGCTGGTGCTGGGTGGTGCGGCGGCCTGGTGGTTCACGCGCCCCGCGGCCGAGGCCCCCGCCGTGGCCGCGCCGGTGGAACCGGCCCCCGCGCCGGCGCCGGTGGCGGCCCCGGCCGCGCCGCCGCCCCCGCCCGCTCCGGTGGAAGCAGCCGCACCGCCACCCCCGCCCCCGCCTCCTCCGCCGCCGCCCGAACCCGCTCCCCCGCCGGCAGCGCCGCCCGTGACCGCGGCACCCAGCCCCGACCCGGCTGCGCAACTGGCCGCGCAACAGGCCGCGCGTGAGAAGGCGGCCCGCGCCAAGGCGGAACGCGAGGCCAAGGCCAAGGCGGCCGCCGAGCAGCGCGAACTCGAAGCGGCGCGGCTGCGCGCCGAGCAGGCGGCGGCTGCGGCCAAGCCGGCGCCGGCACCGGCGCCACCACCACCACCGCCGCCCCCGACCCCGGCGCCCGCGCCGCGGCAGACCGTGGCCGAGATCTGCAGCGCCACCAACCTGCTGCTGCGCGGCGCCTGCGAACAGCGCGAGTGCGGCAAGCCGGGCACCGCAGACGACGCGACCTGCATCAAGCTCAAGGACCGCGAGCAGCGGCGGCTCTTCAACCAGCCCTGAGGCCGGGCCGGCGTCGCGGCGCTAGTTCACCGCGTCCGAACCGGGCGGCCGCTGGCCGGCCGGGGCGAACAGCCCGCCGACGTCGATCGCGTCGAAGTGGTACTTCTGGCCGCAGAAGTCGCAGCCGACCTCGGCGCGGCCCTGCTCGGCGACGATGCCGTCGACCTCCTCGCGCCCGAGCCCGCGCAGCATGCCGGCCACGCGCTCGCGCGAGCAGGTGCAGGCAAACCGCGGCACGAGCGGCTCGAAGCGGCGCACGTCCTCCTCCCAGAACAGCCGGCGCAGCAGCGTGTCGGCGTCCAGGCCCAGCAGCTCCTCGCGCGTCAGTGTGGCGGCCAGGTGGGCGATGCGGTTGAAGTGCTCGTTCAGCCCGATCTCGTCCTCGTTGCGCGCCGCGCCTGCCAGGTTGCCCGCGCCCTCGACCGGCAGGCGCTGGATCAGCAGCCCGGCGGCGACGCGCTCGTCGGCGGCGAGCACCAGGCGCGTGTCGAGCTGCTCGGACTGCAGCATGTAGTGCTCGAGCACCTGCGCGAGCTGCTGGAGCGGCTCGCGACGGTCCCCATGCAGCGGCACGATGCCCTGATAGGGCTGCTGGCCGGGCTTCTTGTCCTTCGGGTCGAGCGTGATCGCGCAGCGGCCCTGGCCGTGCAGGTTGAGCATGGCCTCGAGCTTCGCCCCGGCCGGCACCTCGCCCACCACCTTGGCGGTGACGCGGAACGCCAGGTCCGGCTGCACCTCGGCCACCGCGAGCTTGACCGGCCCGTCGCCGAACACCTGCAGCACCAGCGCGCCGTTGAACTTGATGTTGGCCTGCATCAGCGCGGCGGCCGCGGCCATCTCGCCGAGCAGCTGCTGCACCGGCGGCGCGAAGGCGTCGTTCGCCTTCGCGCGGCGCGCCAGAACCTCCTGCCAGGCATCGTCCAGCCGCACCAGCATGCCGCGCACCGGCAGGCCCTCGAACAGGAACTTGTGCAACTCCGACATCAACCGATCTTCGTCAGAGCGCGCCGGTAGCGCTGCACCTTCTCCGCGTAGTGCACCGCGCCTTCCCGGATGCGCTCGAACTGCTCCGGGCCGAGCTGGCGCACCACCTTGGCCGGCGTGCCCATGATCAGCGAGCCGTCCGGGAACTCCTTGCCCTCGGTGACGAGCGCCCCGGCGCCCACCAGGCAGTTCCTGCCGATGCGCGCGCCGTTCAGCACCACCGCCTGGATGCCGACCAGCGAGCCGTCGCCGATCGTGCAGCCGTGCAGCATCACCTGGTGGCCGATCGTCACGTCCGCGCCGATCACGAGCGGGAAGCCGACGTCGGTGTGCAGCACGCTGCCGTCCTGCACGTTGGAGCCGCGGCCGACGGTGATCCATTCGTTGTCGCCGCGCAGGATGGCGCCGAACCAGGCGCTCGCGCCCTCCTGCATCTCCACGCGGCCGATCACCTGCGCGCTGTCGGCCACCCAGGCCGTGGCGGCGATGCGCGGGATCTCGCCGTCGAGTGAGTAGATTGCCATCGCGCGAGTGTAGTCAGAGGCGCCGGTTCGCCGCCTCGTCGGCGCGCGTCATGACGCGCAGGCAGGGCGTGTAGCCGTCGTGCACCACGCCGTGCAGGTCGGTGCGCTTGTGCGAGCGCATCAGCGAGAGCAGGAACTGCACGATCTCGCGCGTGATCACCTGCCCCGGCACGAGCGCCGGGATGCCCGGCGGGTAGGGCACGATCTGGTCGGCGCAGATGCGGCCCTCGAGCGCCGGGTTGGCATGGTCGTCGTCGTCGATCAGCGGCACCAGCTCGCCTTCGCAGTAGAAGGCGTCGCGCGGCAGGTAGTGCAGCGCGGTGAAGCCGGCGATCTCGGGCGCGCGCACCAGCTTGCGCGGCGCCCTCGCCTCGCGCGCCAGGCGCAGCAGCGCATCGTGCAGGCGCGAAACCTTGCTGCGCGTGGTGCCGATGGTCAGCAGCAGGGTCACGGTGTTGAAGGTCGATTTCTCGACCTGGATGTTGAAGCGCTCGAACAGCACCTGCTGGAACTCGGCGACCGTGAAGCCGGATTTCGAGATGTCGACGGTGATCTTGGTCGGGTCGAGCCGGATGCCGTCTGCCTGCACCTCCGCCGGCAGCAGGTCGGTCAGCGTGAGTGCCTGGAAGGCGTTGGTCGCGTCGATCGCCTCGCGCAGCTCGGCGGCCAGCTCGAGCGTGCGCTGCAGCAGCTTGTAGCCTTCCATCATGGCCTGCTGCCGGCCGACGTCCAGGCTGGCGATGATTCCGTACTGCGGGCTCGTCGACGCGTGCATGTTGAAGTTCTCGCGGAACAGGTGCGCGTCGAAGTCCGGGTCGTTCACGTGGATCATGCTCGCCTGGCTGAGCGCCGAGAGCACCTTGTGGGTCGACTGGGTCGCGTAGTCGGCCCCGGCCTCCATGGCGGTGGGCCGAAAGGCCGGGTGGAAGCGCGCATGCGCGTACCAGGCCTCGTCGATGATCACCTTGATGCCCTTCGCATGCGCCGCGGCGATGATCGGCGGCAGGTCGTAGCGCAGTCCGTCGTAGGTGCAGGAGGTGAGGATCAGCGCCTTGGCGTCCGGGTGCGCCTCGATGGCCTCGAAGAGTGTCTTCTTCGGCACCGGGCCGAACAGGCCGTAGGTGCGGTTCACCGAGCTGTTCAGGTAGACCGGCCGCGCGCCCGACAGCACCACGCCGTGGTGCACCGACTTGTGGCAGTTGCGGTCCAGCAGCAGCTTGTCGCCCGGGGCGAGCAGGGTCTGGAAGATGACCTTGTTCGCCGTCGAGGTGCCATTGGTCGCGAAGAAGGTGCGCTGCGCGCCGAAGGCACGCGCGGCCATCTCCTGCGCCTGCGCGATCACGCCCTTCGGGTCGAGCAGCGAATCGAGCATGTCCACCGAGACCGAGAGGTCGGCGCGCAGCAGGTTCTCGCCGACGAACTCGTGGAAGCCGTGCGACCACGGGCTCGCGCGCAGGCTGTCGCCCGAGGAGTGGCCCGGCGTGTGCCAGGCGTCCTTGGCCATCAGCACGTACTCGCGCAGCGCGTCGAAGAAGGGCGTGCGCGACTTCTCCTGGATCTCGGCCTGGACGATGCGGAACCAGCCGCGCGGATCCGCCTCGTCGCGGATGAAGAAGCCGTCGATCGACTCGCGGATCAGCTCGCCGACGGTCTCCTCGTCGCGCGCGCTGTCCACCAGCACGTAGAGATCGAGCTCGGGGCGCAGCGCGTGCAGCGCGCTCACCAGCTCGTCGGCGCGCCAGTCCTCGCCGCCCGGGCCGGCGCCCCCCAGTCCGTCGATCAGCACGCTCTGCAGGTCGCCGTCGCTGCGCGCGGCCTCCAGCGCCTCGGCCGCGCTGGCGACGCCGCTGAAGGCGATGCCGTACGGGTTGTCGAGGCTCTTCGCCGCGCCGGTCAGGCCCTTGAGGAGGCCGCGGCGCAGGGTGGCATCGGCGAGGACGAGCAGGACGTGGCTGTGCGGTCGCGGCATGGGCGGGGAGCGTCTCGAAGGTGCGCGAGCTTAACAAGGGCCCGCCACGATAATCCGCGCCATGGAACTGCGTACCGAGGCCCTGCGCCTGCTGGGCCTGGCCGATCCGGCCGCCAAGGCCGCGGCGGTGCGGGCACGATTCGAGGCGCTGCCGGCCGCCGATCCCGCGCTCGTGCTCGCCGAGCCGCCCGGCCTGCCCGGCCGCCCCGCGCGCCCGCGCCTCGTGCCGCCGAAGGACGTGCCGACGCGCTCGCCCTTCACGCGCGAAGGCCGCGCCGCGCTGCTGCACGCGATCGCGCACATCGAGTTCAACGCGATCAACCTGGCGCTGGACGCCTGCTGGCGTTTCGCCGGCTTCCCGCCGGCGTACTACGCCGACTGGTTCCGCGTCGCCGCCGAGGAGGCGCTGCACTTCACGATGCTGCGCGGGCACCTGCGGACGCTCGGCACCGACTACGGCGACTTCGACGCCCACGACGGCCTGTGGCTGATGACGGCGCGCACCGCGCACGACCCCATCGCCCGCCTCGCGCTCGTGCCGCGCACGCTCGAGGCGCGCGGGCTGGATGCCACGCCGCCGCTGCAGGCCAAGCTGGCGAAGGCCGGCGATGCGCGCGCGGTCGCGATCCTCGACGTGATCCTGGGCGACGAGATCGGCCACGTCGAGATCGGCAACCGCTGGTACCGCTACGCCTGCGAGCGGGCCGGACTGGACCCGGTCGCGCTGTACCCGTCGCTCGTCGAGCGCTACGCGGCGCCGCGGCTGCGCCCGCCGTTCAACGAGGCGGCGCGCCGCGCGGCCGGCTTCAGCCAGGCCGAGATCGACTGGCTGACGCACCCATGACCCGCGTCTTCGTCGCCGGCTTCCATCACGAAACCAACACCTTCGCGCCGTCGATGGCGGACTGGACCGCCTTCGAGGCCGGCTCGGGCTACCCGCCCTTCCTGCGCGGCGCGGCGATGCTCGAGGTGCATCGCCACGGCCCGCTGGCACTGGCGGGCTTCGCGGCCGAGGCGGATCGGCGCGGCTGGCACCTCGTACCCTCGGCCTGGGCCGGCGCGATGCCGAGCAACCGGGTCTCGCGCGACGCCTTCGAGCGCATCGCCGGGGCGATCACCGACGATCTGCGCGCGGCACGGCGCGACGGCCTGGACGCCGTGTTCCTCGACCTACACGGCGCCGCGGTGGCCGAAGGCATCGACGACGCCGAGGGTGAACTGCTCGCGCGCGTCCGGGCGCTGACGGGGCCGACGCTGCCCATCGTCGCGACGCTGGACCTGCACGCCAACGTCAGCGCCTCGATGCTGCGCCACGCCGGCGCGCTGACCGCGTACCGCACCTATCCGCACGTGGACATGCGCGAGACCGGCGCGCGCGCCGCGGCGCTGCTCGCACGGCGCCTCGCCGTCGGCCCGGCGCACTGGCACACGGCCGCGCGCCGCGTGCCCTTCCTGCTGCCGCTGAACGCGCAGTGCACGCTGACCGAGCCGGCCGCCTCGGTGATCGGGCGGCTCGAGGCGCTCGAGACCCGCCACGACCTCGACCTCAGCTTCGCGATGGGCTTCTCGGCCGCCGACATTCCGGACTGCGGGCCGGTGCTGTTCGGCCACGGCCGCAACGCGGCGGCCCTTCGAGCCGCCCTCGACGAGCTGCACGCCGAGGTGACGGCACGCCGGCGCGAGTGGGCCACGCCGCTGCTCGGCCCCGAAGAGGCGGTCGATCACGCGCTCGGGCTGGCCGCGGGCAGCGAGCGGCCGGTGCTGATTGCCGACACCCAGGACAACCCCGGCGCCGGCGGCGACGCCAACACCACCGGGCTTCTGCACGCGCTGCTCGCAGCGCGGGCCGGTGAACGCCTCGCGGGCGCCGTGGCGCTCGGGCTGCTGTTCGACCCCGAGGCCGCACGCGCCGCCTGCGCGGCCGGCGTCGGCGCGCGGCTCACCCTGCCGATCGGCCGCGCCGTGCGCACCTGGAGCGGCGCGCCCAGCGAGCCGCCGGTGCACGCCGAGCTGACCGTGCGCGCGGTGCACGACGGCGAGCTGCGCCTGCGCGGCCCGATGACCGACGGCCTGCAGGCCCGGCTCGGCCCCTGCGCGCGCGTCGAGATCGACGGCGTGCAGGTGCTGCTTTCCAGCGCGAAGATGCAGATGCTCGATGCCGACCTGTTCCGCTTCCTCGGCGTGGAGCCGGCGCGGATGAAGCTGCTGGTGCTGAAGAGCTCGGTGCACTTCCGCGCCGCCTTCGCGCCGCTGGCCGGGGCGATCCTCGTCGCCAAGGCACCCGGCCCGATGGCCGCCGACCCGGGGGAACTGCCCTGGACCCGGCTCGACCCGGGTACGGCACCCCGCCCGTGAAAGCCCGGGCCCGCGGCTTGCAGGAGCCCCGCGCACGCGCGCTTACACTCGCGGGCACGCCCGATGGCGCCACCGCGCCGGGGCGCACGAGAACATCCCCACCGAGGAATCCATGACCACCTTCACCACCCGTCGTTTCCTGCAATCGCTCGGCCTGCTGGCCGTGGGCACGCTGCTCGCGGCCTGCGGCAAGAAGGAGGCCGAGGCCCCGGCCGCCGCCTCGGCGCCCGCGCCGGTCGCCGCCGCCTCCGCGGCACCGCCGCCGGCGCCCGCACCCAAGGTCGTCGTGGTCGGCACCGACGCGGCCTACGCGCCCTTCGAGTCGCAGAACGAGAAGGGCGAGATCGTCGGCCTGACCATCGACGTCGTCACCGCCGTGGCGCAGAAGGCCGGCATCGAGGTCAAGTTCGTCAACACCCCGTGGGAAGGCATCTTCAACGCGCTGCAGCAGGGCGACCGCGACATGCTGGCCTCGTCGATCACGATCACCGACGAGCGCAAGCAGACCATGGACTTCACCAATCCGTACTTCGACGCCTACCAGCTGATCGCGGTGAAGGCCAGCTCCAAGGTCGCCAAGTTCGACGACCTGAAGAAGCTCAAGGTCGGCGTGCAGACCGGCACCACCGGCGACGAGGCCGTCACCAAGCTGCTGGGCAAGAACAGCACGGCGATCAAGCGCTTCGAGTCCACCCCGCTGGCGCTCAAGGAGCTCGAGGCGGGCGGCGTGGATGCGGTCGTGGCCGACAACGGCGTGGTGGTCAACTACGTGACCAACAACCCGGGCGCCAAGTTCAAGACCGTCAGCGACAAGGCCTTCGTGCCGGAGCAGTACGGCTTCGCGGTCAAGAAGGGCAACACCGAGCTGCTCGAGAAGCTGAACAAGGGCCTCGCCGACATCAAGGCCGACGGCACCTACGACCAGATCTACGCCAAGTACTTCGGCGCGGCAGCCGCCGCGGCGCCGGCGTCGGCGGCCTCGAAGTAAGCCGCGCGGGCGGTCGGCATGGACCTGCGCTGGGAGATCCTGGCCGGCTACGGGCCGCTGTTCGCCAGCGGCCTGTGGATGACCATCCAGCTGACCATCGTGTCGATCGGCGCCGGGCTGGTGCTCGGCGTCGTGCTCGGGCTGGTCAGCAGTTCGCGCGATGCGCCGGCGCCGAAGACCGCGCCGCTCGCCTGGGGCCTGGCGGCGGCCCGCGTGCTGACACGCGCCTACGTGGCCTTTTTCCGCGGCACGCCGCTGTTCGTGCAGATCCTGCTGGTGCACTTCGCGCTGATGCCCACGCTGGTGCACCCGGACAGCGGCCTGCTGCTGGCCGGCGAGGCCGCGCGGGAGTTCCGCCAGACGCACGGCGCGTTCTTCTCCGGCGCACTCGCGATGACGCTGAACGCCGGGGCCTACATCTCGGAGATCTTCCGCGCCGGCATCCAGAGCATCCACCTGGGCCAGACCCAGGCCGCCTACAGCCTGGGCCTGACCCACGTGCAGGCGATGCGCTTCATCGTGCTGCCGCAGGCCTTTCGCCGCATGGTGCCGGCGCTGGTCAACGAGGGGGTCACGCTGATCAAGGACTCGTCCCTCGTCTCGGCGATCGGCCTGGCCGAGCTCGCGCTGGCCGCCCGCACCGTCGCCGGGGCGTACTCGCGCTACTGGGAGCCCTATCTGGCGATCTCGGCGGTCTACCTCGTGCTGACCCTGCTGCTGTCGACGCTGGCCAGGCGCCTGGAGTCGCCCTCGCACCTGCGCGGCCGCTGACATTCGGAAGGAAAGCTGTCGCACGGACGCAACGCTCTGCGGGTTTTCCACGACGGAGCCTCTAAGATGGCGCACTCGCTCCGGTGATTCACGTCAACCGGTTTTCTGAGCCAAGACCCACAAGGATCTGAACAAATGAAGCGCTCTCTCATTCTGGCCGCGGTGGCCACCCTTGCCAGCGGTGCAGCACTGGCCCAAAGCAGCATCACCATCTATGGCCGACTGAATGCCTCGGTCGAGCGGCAGAAGTTCGAGACCACCGACGGCGAAACCGGGCTGAAGACCGGCAGTAGCATCTGGGCGCTCCAGAACAGTTCCTCGCGCATCGGGTTCAAGGGTACCGAGGACCTCGGCGGCGGCATGAAGGCCTTCTTCGTGCTGGAGCACGGCTTCAACGTGGATACGGGGGCGCAGTCGAGCAGCACGTTCTGGAATCGCGAGAGCACGGTCGGCCTGTCGGGCGCGTTCGGAAAGGTACGCCTTGGCAACGTCGGCTTCGGCACGGCCGCCTACTTCGCCACCACTGACTGGGTCAGCATGCACAACCACGACACCGGTACGTCGGCGGATGCGTTCTACCTGTACCCCGCCGGTCCGCTGCGGAACATGATTTCGTACACGACGCCTTCGATCGGGGGCTTCGAGGCTGAACTGCAAGTGGGCCTGAAGGAGACCACCGCCGCCGGTTCAAAGAACAGCGTGGTGCTCGCGGGCAACTACGACGCCGGTTCGCTGCACCTGGGGGCCACGTACGTGAACGCGAATGGCGGCATGGGCAGCGTGAGCGGCGACATCAAAGAATTCGGCCTGCGCGGTGTGTACGAGTTCGGCCCGGTGACGTTCGGCGCCTACTTCATTAACAACAAGGCGGACGGGACCGGCGCGACGGCGAAGCGCAACTCGTACCGCCTTGCCGCGATGTACACGCTGGGATCGAGCGAGTTTCACGTCAACGTCGGCAAGGCGGGCAAAATCAAATACAGCGGCGCTCTCACCGGCGAGGAGCCGGACGCAACGCAGGCAACGCTGGGCTACAACTACATTCTGAGCAAGCGCACCAAGGTGTATGCCTTCTACACGGCGCTGAGTGGCGATGGCCGCGAACTCTACTCAACAAACGTCGGCCCGGCCGGTTTCAAGAATTCATTCGCCGTCGGCATGCGCCACAACTTCTGATCGAGGTCCGCCTCGCAGAGGAGGGGTCGGTCGAGAGACCGGCCCCTTTTTCCTTGCCGCTCAGCCAAGAAAGTAGCGCTTCAGCCCGGCGAGGATCATCTCGACCGCGATCGCGGTCAGCACCAGGCCCATTAGCTTCTCGGTCGCGGCGACCACCGAATCGCCGAGCCAGCGCCGAATGCGCTCGCACAGCAGCAGCACCGCGCCCGAGACGGCCATCGCGCAGGTCAGCGCGGCCAGCCAGGTCATCACCTTCTCCGGCTGGCGCGAGGCCAGCAGCAGCACGGTGGCCAGCGCCGACGGCCCGGCCAAGAGCGGCACCGCCAGCGGAAAGATCAGCGGCTCGCGCCCCTCCGGCGTGCCGTAGACGCCGCCCTCGTGGCTGAAGATCATGCGGATCGCCACCATCAGCAGGATCACGCCGCCGGCCACCTCCAGCGAGCGCTCGGACAGGCGCATCACGGCCAGGAACTGCTCGCCCAGCAGCATGAAGGCCACCAGCACCACGAAGGCGATCGCCACCTCGCGCAGCGCGACCCAGCGGCGCCGCTCGGGCGGCACCGTGGCCATCACCGGGATGAAGATCGGCAGGCTGCCCAGCGGGTCGAGCACCAGCAGCAGCAGGATCAGCGCGGAAACGAAGCCATGGTCCATGGGGGCGGCATTGTCCACCAGTGCTGCCACTGGCCCGCCGCGGCGCGGGCCATGGCTCCTTCGGCCGATGCCGGCACGCGCGCCGGCGGGAACACTGGGAACCATGCCGCAGACGACGCGGCACCGCACCCGAACCACCCGACCGAGGACATGCCATGAACCCCACCGCCGCCGCGGCCCGCCCGAACGCCGCCCAGACTGCCCCGCGCTTCGACATGTACGCGGCCATCCACAAGGCGCTGCGCCACTTCATGACCGACACGCTGCACCGCGTCGGCCGGCTGGACGTCGCCGACGCTGAGCAGACCGGCCGCGTGCTCGGCCAGCTCGACGCCCTGCTGACGCTGTGCGTGGACCACGTGCACAACGAGAACCGCTTCGTGCACACCGCGATCGAGGCGCGCCAGCCCGGCGGCGCCGGCCGCACCACGGAGGACCATGTCGAGCACCTGGAGAGCATCGAGACCCTGCGCGCCGAAGGCCGCGCGCTCGGCGTGGCGCCGCAGGCCGATCGCGCCCTGCTGGCGCTGCGCCTGTACCGCCACCTGGCGCTGTTCGTGGCCGAGAACCTGCAGCACATGCACTTCGAGGAGACGCACAACAACGCGGTGCTGTGGGCCTGCTACAGCGACGCCGAGCTGTTCGCGCTGCACCAGCAGATCATCGCCAGCCTGCCGCTGGAGGAGACCCTGCTGGTGGCGCGCTGGATGATCCCCGCCTGCACGCCGGCCGAGCGGGCCGCGATCGTCGGCGGCATGAAGGCGGGTGCGCCGGCACCGGTCTTCGACCAGATCGTCGACGCGTTCCGCCCGCACCTGGACGACACGGCCTGGGGCCAGCTGGCGCGTGCCGTGGGCATCGCACAGCAGCCCGGGCTGGTCGACTTCCGCTGAGGGGCCGGCCATGGACTGGGTGATCCAGGCCGGCGCCGCGCTGGCCGCCGCGATCGTGCTGGCCGCCTGCGGCGGCGGCGACGCGCTTCCGGCGGCCCAGGCGGCCGTGCTGCCGGCGCCCGGGGCAGCGGCGGCCGCGGCGGACGGCGTCCGCATCGAAGGCTGCATCGATGCCCCAGCGGCGCCCATGGCCGTCGTGCAGGCCACCGCCCGCGACGGCCGCCTGCTGGGCAGCGCGCCGGCGGACGCGTCCGGCATGTTCCGGCTCAGCGTGCCGGGCGGCCAGGACGTCCGCCTGGCCGTCGACTCGGACTCGGAGGCGGCGTTGGTCGTGCGCGTGGGCTCCCTGCCGCTGTCCATCGGCGGCTGCCTGCGCGCCGGCGCCTGAGGCGGCATCCCTCGTTGTGGTGTGGCCGCCCCCCGCGGCTGGGGCAGTGCCGGCCCCGGCGGTGGCCGCAATCATGCGGCCATCCGCTTCGGGAGCCGACCATGCAAGACGCCGCCCGCCTCGCCCCCCTGAACTCCGGCATCCGCCTGCGCGAGGCGGTGCCGCCGGTGGAGATCCCCCCGGGCCACGTCGGCCCGGTGGTGTTGCCCGGCAGCGGGCGGCTGATCTGGTGGACCGGCCGCGTCGCGATCGGCCTGCGCCACGAGCCGCAGCGGCACCACGAGATGCCGTCGAGCTCCGCGCTGTGGGTGCAGGACCTGATGCTCTCAGCCCGGCACTGAGCCCGGCGGCGAAGCCGGCGCCGCACCCGCCCCCGGCACGGCCCGATGGTGCATCACACGCTGCGGGAACGGGATCTCGACGCCTTCGCGCTCGAACAGGTCGAGCACCGCGAGGTTGACGTCGGAGCGCACGTTGCCCTGCCCGTTCTCCGGGTCGGCGATCCAGAAGTTGATGTTCAGGTTCATGCCGTCGGCGGCGAACTCGGCCAGCTGGCACGACGGCGCCGGGTCCGCCACCACACGCGGCACGCCGGCCACCGCCGCCACCACCTTGGGCTGCAGTTCGCGGATCGGTGTGCCGTAGGCGACCTGCACGGTGGTGGTCAGCAGCACCTTCATGTCGGCCAGCGAGAGGTTCTCGACGCGCTGCGTGATCAGCAGCTCGTTGGGCACGATGGCCTCGCGGCCGTTGAGCGCACGGATCACGGTGTAGCGGGTGCGGATGTCGGTGATGCGGCCGTCGAAGTTGTCGACCCGCACCATGTCGCCGATGCGCAGCGAGCGCTCGGCCAGGATCACGAAGCCGCTGACGTAGTTGGCCGCGATCTTCTGCAGGCCGAAACCCAGGCCCACGCCGAGCGCGCCGCCGAGCACCGACAGCGCGGTCAGATCGATGCCCACCGCCGACATCGCCAGCAGCAGGCCGACGAACAGCAGCACCGCGCGCACCAGGTTGGCGGCGATCTTGCGGATCGACAGGTCGTCGCCGGTGCCGCGCAGCAGCTGCTTCTCGATCGCCGCGGAGATCCACAACGCGACCACCAGCACCAGCCCGGCGGTCACCGCGCCCTCGATCGCGTTGCGCAGGGTCAGCCGCGTGGCGCCGACCTTCCAGCTGATCTCGTCGGCCGCCTCGAGCAGCAGCGGCAGCACACCGGTGATCCACAGCACCACCGCGAGCCAGGCCAGCCACGAGATGCTGCGCTCGACGATGCGCACCCAGCCCGAGTGCGGGAAGGTCACCTGCAGCACCCGCACCGCGATGCGGATCACCACCAGCGACAGCAGGATCGGCACCGCCAGCCGCAGCACCGCGATCGGCAGCAGACCGGCCAGCAGCGCGCGCGCACCGAAGGCCAGCGCCAGCGCGGCGACCGGGAACAGCACGCCGTCGATGATGCGTTCGCCGAACCAGATCGAGCCGGCGGTCGGCTGGCGGCCGCGCAGCAGCCGCACGAGCGCCCAGGCCAGCACCAGGCAGCCGACGAGCACGCCGAGCTCCGCCATGGCGGCGGGCTGGGTCAGCTCGCGCAGCAGCAGCTGCAGGTCGTCGGCGATCGCGGGTGGGGCGGCAGCGGTCATTGGTCAACCTTCGTGCTGCGCACTCCGGTGTTCGCCCTGGGGGCGGCCCGGCGGGCGCACGGGCGCGCATTGTGCCCGGCACCTGCAACGCGCCCGTTACACCCCGGTCAGGACCCTCAGGTGCGCCGCCACGCTGCGCGCCAGCGCGCTCAGGTTGTAGCCGCCCTCGAGGCAGGAGACGATGCGCCCCCGGGCATGCCGCTCCGCCACGCCCTTGATGCGCAGCGTGATCCACTCGTAGTCGGCCTCGACCAGGCCGAGCTGCCCGAGATCGTCCTCGCGGTGCGCGTCGAAGCCGGCCGAGATGAAGATCATCTCGGGCCGGAAGGCCTCCAGCGCCGGCAACCAGTTGGCCTCGATCAGCTCGCGCAACTCGCCGCCGCGTGTGTACGGCGGGATCGGCAGGTTGACCATGTTGGTGCCCTTGGGCACCGCGCCGCTGTACGGGTACAGCGGGTGCTGGAAGAAGCTGACCATCAGCACCCGCTCGTCGCCGGCGAGGATGTCCTCGGTGCCGTTGCCGTGGTGCACGTCGAAGTCGATCACCGCGACGCGCTTCAGACCACGCACGTCCAGCGCGTGGCGCGCCGCGACCGCGACGTTGTTGAAGAAGCAGAAGCCCATCGCCTCGTCGCGCGTGGCATGGTGTCCGGGCGGCCGCACGGCGCAGAAGGCGTTCTCCGCCCGGCCGTCGAGCACCGCGTCGGTGGCCGCCACCGCGGCGCCGGCCGCGCGCAGCGCCGCCCTCCAGGTGCCCGGGCAGGCGGCGGTGTCGGGGTCGAGCGCGCGGCGCTCGCCGCTGGCCTCGATCTGCTCGAGCAGGTCCTTAAGCTCGGCCACGTAGTGATGCGTGTGGGCAAGCTCGACGTCCTTCAGGTCCACGAGCGGCGCGTCGTGGCGTTCGAGTGCGATGTCCAGGCCGGTGGCGAGCAGGTGGTCGTCGATCGCGTCGAGCCGTTGCGGGCATTCCGGGTGGCCCGCGCCCATGTCGTGGCGACGGCAGTCCGGATGGCTGAAGAACGCGGTGGTCATGTCTCGGTGACCTTCTAATTCGGTTATGGTCGGGCGCATGAATCCATCACTGGCCGCCCGACTCCAACAGCTGACGGACCAGATTAGCACGATCATCGTCGGCAAGCGCTCGCAGATCGAGGACGGCCTCGCCTGCCTGCTGGCCGGCGGCCACCTGCTCATCGAGGACGTGCCCGGCGTCGGCAAGACCACGCTCGCCCACACCCTGGCCGTCTCGCTCGGGCTGCGCTTCGCGCGCAGCCAGTTCACCGCCGACCTGATGCCTTCCGACCTGATCGGGGTCAGTGTCTACGAGCGCAGCAAGGAGGCCTTTGTCTTCCATCAAGGGCCGGTCTTCACCCAGGTGCTGCTGGCCGACGAGATCAACCGTGCCGGGCCGAAGACGCAGAGCGCGCTGCTCGAGGCGATGGAGGAGCACCAGGTCAGCGTCGAGGGCGAGACGCGCCGCCTGCCCGAGCCCTTCTTCGTGATCGCGACGCAGAACCCGACCGACCAGCTCGGCACCTACCCGCTCCCGGAGTCGCAGCTCGACCGCTTCCTGATGTGCATCACGCTCGGCTACCCCGACGCGAAGAGCGAACGCGCCCTGCTCGCCGGGCAGGACCGGCGCGAGGCGATCCAGGCGCTGCGCCCCGTCATGACGCCGCCCGAGCTGATCGCCGCGCAGAAGGCGGTGCTCGCGGTGCACGCCAGCGACGCGCTGCTCGACTACCTGCAGGCGCTGATCGCGGCGACGCGCTCCGGGCGCTGGTTCGTCGACGGCCTGTCGCCGCGCGCCGGCATCGCGGTGCTGCGCGCCGCCAAGGCGCGCGCGCTGCTGAACCAGCGCGACTACGTGGCCCCGGACGACCTGCAGGCGGTGCTGCCGCAGACCATCGCGCACCGCCTGGTGCCCAGCGCCGGCGCCGGCCGCGGCCGCATCGAGCAGGTGCGCGCGATGATCGCGGCGGTGCCGGTGCCGTGATCGGGGTCGGTCCGTGAGCGCTGTCCTGCCCCGTGCCGCGCTGGCGCCGGTGGCCTCGCTGCGCGCGCTGTGGCACCGCTGGTGGCAGGCGCGCCTGCCGCGCACCGACACGCTGCTGCTGACGCAGCGCAACGTCTACATCCTGCCCACACGCGCCGGCATCGCCTTCGCGATCACGCTGCTGGTGCTGCTGCTGGCCTCGATCAACTACCAGCTCAACCTCGGCTACGTGCTGACCTTCCTGCTGGCCGGCAGCGCGGTGGTGGCGATGCACGTCACGCACAACACCTTGCGCACGCTGACGCTGCGCCTGCGCCCGCCCGCGCCGGTGTTCGCCGGCGAGGCGGCGCTGCTGGAGGTGGTGCTGAGCAGCCCGACGCATGCGCGCTTCGGCATCGGCCTGCGCGTGCTCGGCGCAGCCTGGGACACGCTGTCCTGGACCGACGTGCCGGCGATGGGCCAGGCCAGCGCGCGGGTCGGCTTCGTGCCGGCGCAGCGCGGCGTGCACGAGCTGCCCGCGCTGAGCGTCGAGACGCGCTTCCCGCTCGGGCTGTTCCGCGCCTGGGCGATCTGGCGCCCGGCCGCCACCTTGCTGGCCTACCCGGCGCCCGAGAAGCCCGCTGCGCCGCTGCCGGCCCCGCTGCCGCACCCGGGCGGCCCGCAGCACGGCCGGCGCACCGACGGCGGCGAGGTCGAGGGCGTGCGCAGCTACCGGCGCGGCGACGCGCTCAAGCTCGTCTACTGGAAGAAGGCCGCCAAGTCGCTGGCCAGCGGCGGCGAGCTGGTCAGCCGCGACACGGCCGGCACGGTGCAGCAGCAGCTCTGGCTCGAGTGGCAGGCCTGCGGCCCGCTGGCGCCGGAGCACCGGCTCGAGCGCCTTAGCGCCTGGGTGCTGGCGGCGCAGCGCGCCGGCTTCGAGTACGGCCTGCGCCTGCCGGGCGTGGCGGCCATCGAGCCGGCCGAAGGTGATGCGCAACGGCGCCGCTGCCTGGAGGCACTCGCGCTGTGGCAATGACGCCCCAGTTCTGGACCCGCCTGCCGCGCGAGGGGCGCGACACGCTGTTCCTGCTCGGCGTGATCGCCTGGACCATCCTGCCGCACGTGCCGCACCTGCCGGGCTGGTGCATCGCGCTGACCGCGCTGGTGCTGGCCTGGCGCGCGCAGCTGGCCGTCAGCAACGGCCCGCTGCCGAGCCGCTGGCTGCTGGTGGGCGTGCTCGCGGTGGCCGGCGGGCTGACGCTGTTCAGCTTCCGCACCCTGTTCGGCAAGGAGCCGGGGGTCACGATGGCGGTCGTGCTGATGGGCCTGAAGACGCTCGAGCTGCGCGCGCGGCGCGATGCCTTCGTGATCTTCTTCCTCGGCTTCTTCCTGGTGCTGACGCACTTCCTGTATTCGCAGTCGCTGCCGGTCGCGCTGGCGATGCTGGTGTCGGTCTGGGGGCTGCTGACGGCGCTGGTGCTGGCGCACATGCCGGTGGGCCAGCCCAGCCTGCGCCAGGCGGCGCTGCTGGCCGGCCGCACCGCGCTGCTCGGCGCGCCGGTGATGGTGCTGCTGTTCCTGCTCTTCCCGCGCATCGGGCCGCTCTGGGGCGTGCCGCAGGACGGCCAGGCCGGCACCGGGCTGTCCGAGCGCATGCGCCTGGGCAGCATCGCCGAAGCGGTGCTGGACGACCGCATCGCGCTGCGCCTGCGCTTCGACGGTCCGGCCCCGCCGCCCGAGACGCTGTACCTGCGCGGCCCGGTGCTGTCACGTTTCGACGGCCAGGAATGGCGCCCGATGGAGCCGCTGGTGGCGCGGCGCTCCGCAAGCGCCGACCCGCTGCAGCCGCTCGGCCCGGCGCTGCGCTACGAGGTCACGCTCGAGCCGAACCGCCTGGCCCTGCTGCCGCTGCTCGAGATGAGCACACAGGTCGACGAGATCGAGGGGCACCGCGTGCGCCGCACCGACGAGCTGTTGTGGATCACCGAGCGCCCGGTCGCGGAGCGGCTGCGCTTCGGCGCCCAGGCGCATGTGCGCTACCGGATTGCCGCCACCCCCGGGCCGCTGCGCCTGCGCGAGTACCTGCAGCTGCCGCCCGGCTTCAACCCGCGCACGCTGCAATGGGCCGCCGACCTGCGGCGCGACCCGCGCTACGCCGCTGCCGCGCCGGGTGTGCTGGCGCAGGCGGTGCTGGCCCACATCCGCAGCGGCGGCTACAGCTACACGCTGGCGCCCGGCACCTACGGCCGCGACGGCATCGACGAGTTCTGGCTCGACCGCAAGGAGGGCTTCTGCGAGCACTTCGCCGCCGCCTTCGTGGTGGTGATGCGCGCGCTGGACGTGCCGGCACGCATCGTCACCGGCTACCAGGGCGCCGACCCGGCGCCGGTGGACGGCTTCCTGATCGTGCGCCAGAGCGCGGCGCATGCCTGGGCCGAGTACTGGCAGGACGGCCTCGGCTGGGTGCGCGCCGACCCGACCGCCGCCGTGGCACCGGACCGCATCGAGCGCAGCCGACGCCTGGCGCCCGCGCCCGGCCTGGTGAGCGGTGCGATCGGCGCGGTCAGCCCGGCCCTGGTGGAGCGCCTGCGCCAGGCCTGGGAGGCGCTGGACAACCGCTGGAACCAGTGGGTGCTGAGCTACTCGCGCGGCCAGCAGTTCGCGCTGCTCAAGGACATCGGCTTCTCCACCCCCGACTGGGCCGACCTCGCCCTGCTGCTCACCGGCACGCTCAGCACGCTGGCGCTGATCGGCGCCGGCTGGGCCTGGTGGGACCGCCGGCGCGTCGACCCCTGGGTGCGCCAGCGCGAGGCGCTGCTGGCCGGGCTGGCCCGGCTCGGCATCCCTGCCACGGCGCAGGACGCACCGGCCACGCTGGCACGCCGCCTGCACGAACGTTACGGGACGCAGGCGCAAGCGCTGGCCGAACTGCTCGCCACGCTCGAGCGGCAGCGCTACGGCCGCGAGGCGCTGCGCCGCCCCGACCCCGCACTCACCCGAGCCTTCGGTGCTGCCTTGCGTGCGCTGGCGGCGCAGTCCTCCTGAACCCGCGATGCCCCGAACGCTTGCCCAACGCTTCCTGTCCGTCCTGCTGCTGGCCGCCTGCAGCCTCGCCGTCGCCGCGCCCCGCGCGCCGGAACTCCAGCCCTACGGCGAGCGCGCGGACGTGATGCGCTTCGCCGACGCCGCCGCGCAGCGCCTCGAGGCCGATCCGCAGTGGGTGCGCGGCGTGCTCGCGCAGGCGCGCCTGGTGCCCACGGTGGCCCGGCTGATCATGCCGCCGCCGCCCGGCACGGCCAAGGACTGGGCGGCCTACCGCGCCCGTTTCGTCGAACCCAGGCGCATCGCCGCGGGCCTGGCCTTCTGGCGCGACAACGAGCGCTGGCTCGACCTCGCCGAGGAGCGCTGGGGCGTGCCGCCGGCGATCGTGGTCGGCATCGTCGGCGTGGAAACGCTCTACGGCCAGCACACCGGCAATTTCCGCGTGCTCGACGCACTGGCCACGCTGTCGTTCGACTTCCCGAGCGGGCGGCGCGACCGCAGCGAGTTCTTCCGCAGCGAGCTGGAGGCCTTCCTGCGGCTGGCGCGGCGCGAGGGCCTCGACGCGCTCGAGCCCAAGGGCAGCTACGCCGGCGCGATCGGCCTGCCGCAGTTCATGCCCTCGAGCATCCTGAAGCACGCGCTCGACTTCGACGCCGACGGCCGCATCGACCTGCTCGGCAGCCCGGCCGACGCGATCGGCAGCGTGGCCCACTACCTGGCCGAGTTCGGCTGGCAGCGCGGCGCGCCGACCCATTTCGCGGTGGCCGCGCCGGTGGAGGTGCGCGACCGCGCGCTGCTGCTGGTGCCCGACATCCTGCCGAGCTTCGATGCCGCCGGCTTCGCCGAACGCGGCGCGACGCTCGACGCGGCCGGCGCCGCCTGGCCCGGCAAGCTGGCGCTGATCGAGCTGCAGAACGGCGACGACGCGCCGAGCTACGTGGCCGGCACCACCAACTTCTACGCCATCACGCGCTACAACTGGTCGAGCTACTACGCGATGGCCGTGATCGAGCTGGGCGAGGCGGTGCGCCGCCAGCGCTGAGGACCAGCGCCGATGCACCACGAGATCGGCCTCATCACCACCGTGGCCGTCGGCCTCGGCCTGGCGCTGGTGCTGGGCTTCCTTGCGGCGCGGCTGAAGCTGCCGGCGCTGGTGGGCTACCTGGCCGCCGGCATCCTGATCGGCCCGGGCACGCCCGGCTTCGTGGCCGACATGGACATCGCCGCGCAGCTGGCCGAGATCGGCGTGATGCTGCTGATGTTCGGCGTCGGGCTGCACTTCTCGCTCGACGACCTCATGGCCGTGAAGCGCATCGCGGTGCCCGGTGCGGTGGTGCAGATGGCCGCGGCCACCGCGCTGGGCGCGGCGCTGGCCGCCTGGTGGGGCTGGAGCCTCGGTGCGGCGCTGGTGTTCGGCCTCGCGCTCTCGGTGGCCAGCACGGTGGTGCTGCTCAAGGCGCTCGAGCAGCGCGGCGTGCTCGATTCGATGAACGGCCGCATCGCGGTCGGCTGGCTGGTGGTCGAGGACCTCGCCATGGTGCTGGTGCTGGTGCTGCTGCCGGCGCTGGCGCCGATGCTCGGCGGCAGCACCGGCGCGGGAGGCACCGCCGCAGGCGGCGACCTCTGGCTGGCGCTCGGCCGCACGCTGCTCGAGGTGACGCTGTTCGTCGCGCTGATGCTGGTGGTGGGCCGGCGCCTGTTCCCCTGGCTGCTGTGGCAGGTCAACCGCACCGGTTCGCGCGAGCTGTTCACGCTGTGCGTGGTGGCCGCGGCGGTGACCATCGCGTACGGCTCGGCGGCGCTGTTCGGCGTCTCGTTCGCGCTCGGCGCCTTCTTCGCCGGCATGGTGCTGCGCGAGTCGGAGTTCAGCCACCGCGCCGCCGAGGAGTCGCTGCCGCTGCGCGACGCCTTCGCGGTGCTGTTCTTCGTCTCGGTGGGCATGCTGTTCGACCCGGCCGTGCTGCTCGAGCAGCCGCTGCAGGTGCTGGCGGTGGTGGCCATCGTGATCGTCGGCAAGTCGCTGGCCGCCTTCGGCCTGGTGCTGCTGTTCCGCTACCCGCTGAACACCGCGCTGACCGTCTCGGCCAGCCTGGCGCAGATCGGCGAGTTCTCCTTCATCCTGGCCGCGCTGGGCCTGTCGCTGCAGCTGCTGCCGCCGCAGGGCCAGAGCCTGATCGTCGCCGGGGCGCTGTTCTCGATCGCCCTGAACCCGCTGGTGTTCTCCCTCGTCGAACCGGCGGCACGCTGGATGCGCGCGCGCTCGCCCCTGGCCCGTCGCCTCGACGAGCGTGACGATCCGCTGGCCGAGCTGCCGCTGCACACGGAGGAGAAGTACCTCGCCCGCCAGGTGGTGCTGGTGGGGCATGGCCGGGTCGGGCGGCACATCGCCGGGGCGCTGCGCGGCGCCGGTGTGCCGGTGGTGGTGGCCGAGCTCAACCGCGAGCGCGTCGAGGAACTGCGTGCGCAGGGCCTGCCGGCCGTCTCGGGCGATGCGGCCGATCCGGCGGTGCTGATCCAGGCCCACATCGCCCAGGCGGCGCTGCTGGTGATCGCGCTGCCCGAGACGATCGGCGTGACGCAGATGATCGAGACGGCCCGCACGCTGAACCCGGCCATCCGGGTGCTGGTGCGGGCCCCTGGCGAGGAGGAGGCGCGCCTGCTGGAAGCCGGCGGTGCCGCGCGCGCCTTCGTGGCCGAACAGGAACTGGCCGCGGCGATGCTGCGCGAGGTGCTGGCCGCGGCCCGGTCCGGCACGCACGCGCCGGCGCCGGTGCACCCCGCCGCCCATCCCTCGCCCTAGGGGCCCCTGCAAGACCTGACAGATGACCCGGGGCACCGGGCTGGTTAAGTTGGCGCCCGGGTTGTCGCACGGAGCGCGGGATGTCGCTGGAGACCGACGAAGGCACGCTGAAGCTGTTCGTGACGCTCGGGGCGCGCCGGCATCGTCGGCTGCTGCTGGTGCAGTACGAGGTGCCGCCGAGCGCCGACAAGCCGGGCTGGTGGATCCCCGCACCGGAACTGGCCTGGGGCCGTGACCCCTACGAGCAGGCACTGGCCGAGGCCGTCCGCCTCGGCTTCGCGGGCGACACGCCGCGCCTGATGGACGTCGAGAGCTTCATGCTCGGCGACGGGTTGTGGCAGGTGATCGTGCACTACGTGATGGACGTCGAGGCCGACCCGGTGCCCGGCCCCAACGTGCGCGAGTGGCGCTGGTTCGCGGCGCACGAGCTGCCCGAGGCGGCCAGCTTCGCGCACCGGCGCTGGGACGCCGAACTGGCCCGCCGCATGCTCGCCTTCGAGACGCTGGGCACGGCGCCGGCCTGATTCACGCGCCGGCCGCTGCCGCCGCCGGCGGCGGCTGGTGCATCGCCTCCAGCCAGTCGTCCAGCGCATCGCCTTCGCTGACCTGCAGCCCGCGCTGCAGGTCGCGGCTGGACTCGAACCAGCCGGGGCCGGCGTCGTCCGCGTCGTCGGCCGCCAGGCGCATCATGCGGAAGCGGCGCAGCAGCGCCTCGTCGCCGGCGCGCGGGCGGCACAGCGTGGCAATGCGGGTGATGAAGCGGGCCATCGGCGGCTCCTCGTGATCTCGATGGAGCCAGTGTTCCGGTCGGGCGCGGCGCGGCCAATCCCGCCGCGGTCGGCCCCTGGCCGGAGGGCCCTCCGGCGGGGGAGAGCCTGACAGGCGCGTCAGGCCACCGGAATGACGCTGACCGCCACGTCCATGGTCTGCGTGCCGCCGCCGAGGATCACGCCGCGCAGCGGCACGACATCGGCGAAGTCCGCCCCCCAGGCGAGCGTGATGTAGCGCTGGTCGGCCAGCTGGTCGTTGGTCGGGTCGAACTCGACCCAGCCGTGCTGCGGCGAGTGGGCGGCCACCCAGGCGTGCGAGGCGTCCACCCCCATCAGGCGGGGCTGGCCGGCCGGCGGCTCGGTCAGCAGGTAGCCGGAGACGTAGCGCGCCGGCAGGCCCAGGCCGCGCAGGCAGGCGAGCATCAGGTGGGCGAAGTCCTGGCACACGCCGCGGCGCTCCTTCAGCACTTCGTCGACCGAGGTGCTGACGGTGGTGGCGCCGGACTCGAACTCGAACTCGGCGTGGATGCGGTGCATCAGGTCGGTCACCGCCTCGAGCCAGTCGCGTCCGGCGGCGAACGAGGGCCGCGCATAGGCCAGCGCGGCGTCGGACAGCGGCAGCAGCGGCGTGCGCTCGACCATGCGCAGCACGTCCAGGTCGACCGGCGCGGCCGGCAGTCGCACCGCCTGCCGCACCGCCTCCCAGGGCTCGGCGGGCTGCGGCTGCAGCTGCGCCCGGGCGCCGACCTCCACCTCGCACTGCATGGTCACGCGCAGGCGGCGGTGTGCCACATGCAGGCCGAAGTGGGTGACGCTGTTGCCGAAGCTGTCCGGTGCGTCGTGGCACTCGTCCGGGCGCGGATCGATCGTCAGGCGGTGCACCAGCACCTTCTGCCAGGGCAGCTCGCGCGGGGTCAGGCGCGCCAGCTGCCACGACTGCGAGACCGGCGCGTCGTAGGCGTAGCGCGTCTCGTGCTCGACCTGGTAGCGCTGGCCCTTCATCGGGCCCCTCGCCGGGCCGCCCCAAGAGGGGCCCGCGCCCCAGGGGCACCGCAGGGCCCCTTCGTGGTCCCTGGGGGCTGCGAGCGCAGCGAGCTGGGGGGCCGACTCATGCGACGAGCGAGAGCACGCTGCGCGAACTGGCGTGCGAGAAGAACTTGAGCGTCAGCTCGTCGGACACCTGGTTGGCGACACGCTGCAGCTGCTCCAGCACCGCCGCCAGGGCCTCGCTCTCGGGATGCAGGTCGGCCGGCGTCAGCGCCGCCAGCGCCGCCTGGGCCGGGCCGATCACCGCGCCGGCGAAGCGCCCGTGGCGCGCCTCGAGCTTGGCGATGTACTCGGCCAGGCCCTTGACCTGGAAGGCCAGCGCGCGTGGCACCGCGTCGTCGCGCACCAGCAGGTCGAGCACCGGCAGCCACTCGGGCGCGACCAGGTAGCGGGCCCGGTAGGTGACCGACGAATCGGCCCAGTCGAGCAGCCACTCCAGACCCTGCGCACGGCCCTCGTCGGTGGCCACCTGCAGCGCGGCGCACAGCTGCCAGAGCCGCTCGACGCGCCGGCCGATGGACAGGAAGCGCCAGCCCGTGCCGCGCGTCATGCCGTCGAGCACGAAGCCCGACAGCGTGACCATCGCGGCGACCGCTCGGTCCAGCCAGGCCAGCGCCAGCGGCAGGCGCATCGTCGCCGAGGGGACGCTGCGCTGGAACACCGGGTCGCCGATCAGCTGGTTGAGCGTGCGCCAGTGGTCGGCCGACAGCCGGTCGCGCAGGTTGAAGGCCACCTGCGAGAGCTGCCGCAGGCGCTGCGCCAGCGCGCCCTCGGGGTGCGTGGCGGCGCGCAGCAGCGCCAGCGACGGGCTTTCGCCCTCGTCGACCAGGCCGAGCCGCAGCGCCAGCACGAAGGCCGGCGACACGCCGCCGGCCGCGTCGGCGCCCTCCTCCAGCAGCGCATCGATGGCCACGCGCAGCAGGCGCATCGCGGCGTCGCAGCGCTCGCCGTAGCGGCCGAACCAGTACAGGTTCTCGGCGGTGCGCGAGGGCAGGTTGGCACGCGAGCTGACCAGGTCGGCCGCCGTGACCGTGGACGACAGCAGCGAGAACGAGGCGTTGACCGGCGCGTCGGACAGCACCCAGGTGTCCTTCGAGCGCCCGCCGCGCTGCATCGCGATCACGCGCGGAGTCTCCTCGCCGGCCACGCGCGTCAGCCCGCCGGGCATCACGCGGTAGCCGTCCGGCGTGGCGACGGCGAACACGCGCAGGCCGACGGTGCGTGCGGCCAGCGATTCGCGCGGCCGGCCGTGCCCGGCACGCTCGAGCACCGGCGCCTGCGACACGTGCACCCACTCCTGCGCCACGTAGCGCTGCGGGTGCGCCGCCACGCGCGCCTTCAGCTCGGCGCGCTGGCGGGCGTCGAGGTCCACGCCGAACACCGCCGGCTCACGCGCCGAACGCTCGACCGGCTTGATCAGCACCTGGTCGAGCCGGGCCCAGGCGTCGTCGAACGCGGCCGGCTCACCCAGCCACCAGGTGGCCACCGAGGGCAGCTTGAGCGGCTCGCGCAGCAGCTGCTCGCACAGCCGCGGCAGGTAGCCCAGCAGCGCGCCGGACTCGATCACGCCCGAGCCGAGCGCGTTGGCGATCAGCACGCTGCCGCGCCGGGCGCACTCGGTCAGCCCGGGCACGCCGAGCGCGGAGTCGGAGCGCAGTTCGAGCGGATCGCAGTAGTCGTCGTCCTGCCGGCGCAGGATGGCGTGCACACGCTGCAGGCCCTCGACCGTCTTCATCCAGACGCAGCCGTCGCGCACCGTCAGGTCGCTGCCCTCGACCAGCGCGAAGCCGAGGTAACGCGCCAGCAGCGCATGCTCGAAGTAGGTTTCGTTGAACGGTCCCGGGGTCAGCAGCGCGACCTGCGGCACGCCGTCGCCCGGGCCGTGGCGTGGCGCCCAGTGCAGCAGCGACTCGCGCATCGCCGCGAAGAACGACGCGAGGTGCTGCACGCGCAGGTCGCGGAACAGCTCGGGGAACACCCGTGCGACGATCAGCCGGTTCTCCAGCGCATAACCCGCGCCGGAAGGGGCCTGCGTGCGGTCGCTCGCCACCCACCAGCGGCCGTCGGGCGAGCGCGCCAGGTCGGCCGCGTAGTGGAACAGGTGCACGTCGCCGTTCGGCCGGATGCCCTGCGCCGGGTGCAGGAAGCCGCCATGGCCGAAGATCACCGAGCCGGGCACGGCGCCGCTCTTGAGCAGCTGCTGCTCGCCGTACACGTCGGCCAGCACGCGGTTCAGCAGTTCGGCGCGCTGCACGATGCCGGCCTCGATCTCGCGCCATTCGTCGGCCGAGATCAGCAGCGGCAGCGGATCCACCTCCCAGGGCCGGTCGCGCCCCTTCGGATCGGCATACACGTTGTAGGTGATGCCGTTCTCGTGGATCTCGCGCTCCATCAGCGCGAGCGTGTCGCCGATCGCGCCGCCGCCGCGCCGCTCCAGGCCGCGCAGGAAGGCCTCCCAGTGCGGGCGCGGCTGCTGCGCGCCGGCGAGCATCTCGTCGTAGCGGCCCGGCTGGGCGGCGTAGGCGGCGAGCAGTCTCTTGAGCATCGGCCGATTGTCCGCGGTGGAAGTGGGCCCCGCCCTGCCGGAAACGCGGGGCGGGGTTTACACCGTGGCGCGACGCAGGTCGAGCGTGAATGGGAAGTTCGGGTTGCGTTCGTCCTTCGGCACGCTCATCTCGCCCGGCGTGTGGCCGAGCCGGAAGAAACGCGCCAGGCGCCGCGCCTCGGCCTCGTAGGCGTTGACCGGGAAGGTGCTGTAGTTGCGCCCGCCCGGATGGGCCACGTGGTACTGGCAGCCGCCCAGCGAGCGGCTCATCCAGGTGTCGACGAGGTCGAAGGTCAGCGGCGCGTGCACGCCGATCGTCGGGTGCAGCGCCGAGGGCGGGTTCCAGGCGCGGTAGCGCACCGCGCCGACGAACTCGCCCACCTTGCCGGTGGGCTGCAGCGGCACGACGCGGCCGTTGCAGGTGAGCACGTGGCGATCCCCCACCAGGCCGGTGACATGCAGCTGCAGCCGCTCGACCGAGGAGTCGACGAAGCGCACCGTGCCGCCGGGCGCGCCCTCCTCGCCCATCACGTGCCAGGGCT
Source organism: Piscinibacter defluvii (assembly GCF_004011805.1). GTDB lineage: Bacteria > Pseudomonadota > Gammaproteobacteria > Burkholderiales > Burkholderiaceae_C > Piscinibacter > Piscinibacter defluvii. The sequence continues at coordinate 200,554 of NZ_RCHJ01000003.1, read as the reverse complement.
CGAGCGCCAGGCGCAGCTCCACGTCCACGCCCTTGGCGGCGAAGTCGCCCAGGCGCGGGAAGCGGAAGTTCAGGTGCGGCGCGAACCACTCCAGCTTCATCGGATAGCCGAAGTCGTTCAGCTCCTCGACGACGTCGGCCAGGTCCTCCCACACGAAGTGCGGCAGCATGAAGCGGTCGTGCAGCTCGGTGTTCCAGCGCTTCAGGCGCGCCGGCCGGTACGGGTGCTGCCAGAACCGCGCCACCAGCGAGCGCATCAGCAGCTGATGCGTCAGGCTCATGCGCGCATGCGGCGGCATCTCGAAGGCGCGCATCTCGAGCAGGCCGAGCCGGCCGGTCGGGCCGTCGGGCGAGTACAGCTTGTCGATGCAGAACTCGGCGCGGTGCGTGTTGCCGGAGACGTCGATCAGCAGGTTGCGCAGCAGCCGGTCGATCAGCCAGGGCGGGCAGGCCTGTGGTCCGAGCGCGGCCTGGCGCTGCAGTTCCGCGAACGCGATCTCGATCTCGTAGACCGAGTCGTTGCGCGCCTCGTCGATGCGCGGCGCCTGGCTGGTGGGCCCGATGAACAGGCCCGAGAACAGGTACGAGAGCGCCGGATGGTTGTGCCAGTAGGCGATCATGCTGGCCAGCAGGTCGGGCCGGCGCAGGAAGGGCGAGTCGGCCACCGTCGCACCGCCGAGCACGAAGTGGTTGCCGCCGCCGGTGCCGGTGTGGCGGCCGTCGAGCATGAACTTCTCGGTCGACAGGCGCGTCTCGTGCGCGGCCTGGTAGAGGTGCGTGGTCTGGTCGACCAGTTCCTTCCACGAATGCGCCGGGTGGATGTTGACCTCGATGACGCCCGGGTCGGGCGTGACGCGCAGGTGCGACAGGCGCGGGTCGCGCGGCGGCTCGTAGCCCTCGAGGATCAGCGGCAGCTTCATCTCGACGGCGGTGTCCTCGACCGCGGCGACGATCTCGAGGTAGTCCTCCAGCGCCGAGGTGGGCGGCATGAAGACGTAGAGCCGGCCGTTGCGCGGCTCGGCGCAGATCGCGGTGCGGGTGATCCAGCCGGCCGATTCGAAGGGCTGCGGCTGGCGCCCGTCCACCGTCGAGGCGGCCGGCCGCCCCTCGCCGGTCTCGCCGCGCAGGGCGGCGCGCGAGCGTTCGGCAAAGCCGCCCGGCGCGCGCGCGGATTCGGTGTCGGCGCGCCCGGTCTCGCCGTCGGCGAGCGGGTTGAAGAATCGATAGCGCTGGTACGGCGGCAGCGGCGGGAAGGTCTGCGTCGGGTCGGGCTGGTGGATCCAGGGGTAGTCGCTGCCCGTGGCCCAGGGCTGCGAGTCCAGCGGCAGGCGGTAGCCCAGCGGCGAATCGCCCGGGATCAGGTAACAACGCTCGCTGCGCAGGAACCACGGGCCGGTCTGCCAGCGTGCCGGGCCGTTGTGGCGCCGCGCCACCGGCAGCACATGGCCGACCACCTTCTCCAGGCCCTGCGTGAACACCTTGCAGAGGCGCTCGCGCTCCAGCGGGTCGGCCAGGCGCGCGTCGAACGGGTCGACATTGGTCGGCAGCTTGCGCTCGCGCCACAGGTAGTACCAGACGTCCTCGTAGGCCGGGAAGACGTACTTCGGGTCCAGCGCCAGTCGCTTGGCCACGCCCTTGAGGAACTGGCGCGCCTGCACGTCGGTGACGCCATGGTCCTGGTGCTCGTCGGCGAACAGCTCGGGGTGCGTCCAGACCGGCTCGCGGTCCTTGCGCCAGATGAGGTTCAGGCTCCAGCGCGGCAGCTGCTCGCCCGGGTACCACTTGCCCTGGCCGTAGTGCAGCAGGCCGCCTTCGCCGTACTTCAGGCGCAGCTTCTCGAGCAGGTCGGCCGCCAGCAGGCGCTTGGTGGGGCCGAGCGCGTCGGTGTTCCACTCGGCGCCGTCGCGGTCGTCGACGGACACGAAGGTGGGCTCGCCGCCCTGCGTGAGGCGCACGTCGTGCTTGCGCAGGTCGTCGTCGACCTGGTGGCCGAGCGACTCGATCTCGGCCCACTGCGCATCGGTGTAGGGCAAGGTCACGCGCGGGGCTTCCCAGACGCGCGTGACCTTCATGTGGTGCTCGAACTCGGTCTCGCACTCGTCGAGCACGCCGGTCACCGGCGCGGCCGAACCGGGGTCGGGCGAGCAGGCGAGCGGGATGTGGCCCTCGCCGGCCAGCAGGCCGGAGGTCGGATCGAGCCCGATCCAGCCGGCGCCGGGCAGGTAGACCTCGCACCAGGCGTGCAGGTCGGTGAAGTCGACCTCGGTGCCGCTCGGCCCGTCGAGCGATTTCACGTCCGGCTTCAGCTGGATCAGGTAGCCCGAGACGAAACGCGCCGCGAAGCCGAGGTGACGCAGCAGCTGCACCAGCAGCCAGCCGGTGTCGCGGCAGGAGCCGCTCGCGTTGGCGAGCGTCTCCTCGGGCGTCTGCACGCCCGGCTCCATGCGGATCAGGTAGCCGATGTCCTTCTGCAGCTGCTGGTTCAGCTCGACCAGGAAGTTGGTGGTCTGCTTCTTCGTGCGCGGGATGGCGTCGAGGTACTTCTTCAGCAGCGGGGTCAGCTCGCCCTTGAGGCGGTAGGGCGCCAGCTCGTGCGCGAGGCTCGGGTCGTACTCGAACGGAAAGTGCTCGGCCGAGGGCTCGAGGAAGAAGTCGAACGGGTTCAGCACCGACATCTCGGCGACCAGGTCGACCTCGATGCGGAAGCTCGTCGTCTTGTCCGGGAAGACCAGCCGCGCGAGGTAGTTGGACTGCGGATCCTGCTGCCAGTTGATGAAGTGCGTGCCGGGCTCGATGCGCATCGAGTAGCTCAGCACACGGGTGCGCGAGTGCGGCGCGGGGCGCAGCCGGACGACCTGCGGGCCGAGGTTGATCGGCCGGTCGTACCGGTAGTGGGTCACGTGGTTCAGCGCGACGTGGATGGACATTCAGGGCTCCAGGGTGATCTGTTCTTCGGCCTCGCGGACGAGCACGCGCACGCGCATCGATTCCTCGCCGCCGCCTTCGCGCACGCCGCGCACCGGCGCGCAGGCGCTGTAGTCGGGCCCGACCGCCAGGCGCACGTGGCGCTCGTCCATCAGCGCGTCGTGCGTGATGTCCACGCTCAGCCAGCGGCGCGCGGTGGTGTCCATGCAGACGTCGGCCCAGGCGTGGCTGGCCAGTTCGGCGGCGCGCGGGGAGTGGAAATAGCCGCTCACGTAGCGCGCCGGCACGCCGGCGGCTCGGCAGGCGGCGATGAACACGTGCGCCTGGTCCTGGCAGACACCGGCGCCCTGGTCCAGCGCCTCGCGCGCGCTGGTGCGCACATGGGTGACGCCGGCCTCGTAGCGAACCGCCGCGCGCACCGCGGCGGCCAGGCGCAACACGGCGGCCGCGTCGGGCGTGCCGGCCAGGTGCGCGCGGCCGAGCGCGCCCAGCCGCTCGTCGGCCACCGTCAGCGCGGTCGGGCGCAGGTACAGCGCCGGGTGCGGGTCGCCCGGGGCATCCTCCAGCCAGGGCGAGCCGTGCGTGGCCACCAGCCCGGTCGCGCACACGCTGCCGCGGTACAGGTTGCGGCCGTGGCGCTGTCGCGCCAGGCTCCAGCTGTGCGCGAGGTTGCCGTAGCCGTCACGCTGCGCATACAGCGGCGCCGGGGCCCGCAGGCTCCACGCCAGCACCTCCTGGTGCGCGCTGCCCTGCGGCGTGAGGCACAGGTGCTGCAGCGCGTACTGCAGCGGCGCGCTGTACTCGTAGTGCGTCTCGTGCTCGATGTGCAGCTTCATCGGCCGACACGGGATCACTGCACCGGGACCAGGAAGTCGCAGCTGATGCCCGCGCCGATCGTGTTGACGCGCTCCAGGAACTGCGTGAGGAAGGCGTGCAGGCCGGTCGACAGGATCTCGTCGATGCGGCCGTACTGCAGGTCGGCGCGCAGCCGCCCGGCGCGGCGCAGCGTCTCGCCGGACTGCTCGTTGGCGACGAACTCGAGGTTGGTCACGACCTCGTTCATGCACGCCGCCAGCGAGCGCGGCATGTCGGCGCGCAGGATCAGCAGCTCGGCCACCTTCTCGGGCCGGATCACGTTGCGGTAGGCCTTGCGGTAGACCTCGAAGCCGGAGACCGAGCGCAGGATCGCCGACCAGTGGTAGAAGTCGTACTCGACGTCGCGGCCGTTGCCCGCGCCCTGCGACTGCGCCTGCGCGGCGCCGAAGAACTCGCTCTCGACGGCGTGGAACTTCACGTCCAGCAGCCGCGCGGTGTTGTCGGCGCGCTCCAGGAAGCTGCCGATGCGCAGGAAGTGGAAGGCCTCGTCCTGCAACATGGTGCCCACGGTGACGCCGCGCGAGAGGTGCGAGCGGAACTTGACCCACTCGAACAGCGCGCTCGGGTCCTTGTGGAAGTCGCTGGCCGCGACCATGCGCTGGAACTCCAGCCAGGTCTGGTTCTGCGTCTCCCAGACCTCCGTGGTGAGCGTGCCGCGCACGGCGCGCGCGTTCTCGCGCGCGGCCATCAGGCAGGAGCGGATGCTCGACGGGTTCTTGTCGTCGGCCACCATGTACTGCATGACGTTGCGCGCGGTCACCTCGCCGCCGTGGCGCGTGGCGAAGTCGCCGCTCAGCTCGGAGATGCCCAGCAGGCCCTTCCAGCCTTTCTCGGCCGCGTCGGCCGACTGCGGCAGCAGCGAGGTCTGGTAGTTGACGTCGAGCATGCGCGCGGTGTTCTCCGCGCGCTCCATGTAGCGCGACATCCAGAACAGGTGGTCGGCGGTGCGTGAAAGCATGGTCGTCTCCTTCAGGCTTCCAGCACCCAGGTGTCCTTCGTGCCCCCGCCCTGCGACGAGTTCACGACCAGCGAGCCCTCCTTCAGCGCCACGCGCGTCAGCCCGCCGGGCACCATCTGCACCTCCTTGCCCGACAGCACGAAGGGCCGCAGGTCGATGTGGCGCGGCGCGATGCCGCTCTCGACGAAGGTCGGGCAGGTCGACAGGCTGAGCGTGGGCTGCGCGATGTAGCCGGCCGGGTTGGCCTCCAGCGCCTTGCGGAAGTCGGCGATCTCGGCCTTGGTGGCCGCCGGGCCGACCAGCATGCCGTAGCCGCCCGCGCCGTGCACCTCCTTGACGACCAGCTCGCCCAGATGATCCAGCACGTACTTGAGGTCGTCGGCCTCGCGGCACAGGTAGGTGGGCACGTTGTTCAGGATCGGCTTCTCGCCGAGGTAGAACTCGACCATCTTCGGCACGTAGGGGTAGATCGACTTGTCGTCCGCGACGCCGGTGCCGATGGCATTGCACAGCGCCACGTTGCCGGCGCGGTAGACCGACAGCAGCCCGGCGCAGCCGAGCGTCGAATCGGGCCGGAAGGCGAGCGGGTCGAGGAAGTCGTCGTCGACGCGGCGGTAGATCACGTCCACGCGCTTGGGGCCCTGCGTGGTGCGCATGTAGACGAAGTTGTCCTTGACGAACAGGTCCTGGCCCTCGACCAGCTCGACGCCCATCTGCTGCGCGAGGAAGGCATGCTCGAAGTAGGCGCTGTTGTACATGCCCGGGGTCAGCACCACGACCGTCGGCTCGTTGACCGCCGCCGGCGCCACCGCGCGCAGCGTCTCGAGCAGCATGTCGGGGTAATGCGCCACCGGCTCGACGCGGTGCTGGCTGAACAGCTCGGGGAACAGCCGCATCATCATCTTGCGGTTCTCGAGCATGTAGCTCACGCCGCTGGGTACGCGCAGGTTGTCCTCCAGCACGTAGTAGCTGCCGCTGCCGTCGGCGTTGGCGGCGCGCACGATGTCGATGCCCGAGATGTGCGAGTAGACGCCGCCGGGCACGTCCACGCCCATCATCTCGGGGCGGAACTGGGCGTTCTTGAAGATCTGGTCGGCCGGCACCAGCCCGGCGCGGATGATCTCCTGGTCGTGGTAGACGTCGTGGATGAAGCGGTTCAGCGCCGTCACGCGCTGCGCGAGGCCCTTCTCCATCTCGACCCACTCGTGCGCCGGGATCACGCGCGGGATCAGGTCGAACGGGATCAGGCGCTCGGTGCCGGAGCCGTCCTCGTCCTTGGCGCCGTAGACCGCGAAGGTGATGCCGACGCGGCGGAAGATCATCTCCGCCTCTTCGCGGCGCGACTTCATCACGTCGCGCGGCTGCTGCGCCAGCCAGCGGTCGTAGCCGCGGTAATGCTCGCGCACCACGGCGCTGGTGGCATGCATCTCGTCGAAACTCGGTCTCATCAGTCGCGTCTCCTCGACGAGGCGGGGTAGCAAAAAGCAGGCCACGACACCCTGGCGCTGCGATCACTCCGGGACGTCGGCAGCCCGATGGTGCCAGTAGCGGCGGGCCGCGTCACGCTCGCAGTGCGCGCCCTCGGCCCGCCACTGCCAGGCCCCGCAGGACGGGCTGGCCACCACCGTGGCACCGGCACCCCGGTAGCGCGCCAGCACCTCCGGCGCCGGGTGGCCGAATCGGTTGCGGTAGCCGGCCTGCACGACCACCACCTGCGGCTGCACCCGGGCCAGGAACTCCTCGGACGAGGAACTCCGGCTGCCGTGGTGCGGGGCGAGCAGCAGCTCGCTCTTCAGCGTCGCGCCGACGCGCTCGACCAGCGCCAGCTCCTGCTCGCGCTCGATGTCGCCGGTCAGCAGCGCGCTGCGCCCGGCGGCGTCGACGATGCGCAGCACGCAGGAGGCGGCGTTCGGCCTGGCGGCCAGCGCCAGCTCGGCGGGCCGCGGGTGCAGAAGCTCGAAGCGCACGCCGTCCCAGGTCCACGCCTGCCCGGCCAGGCAGGGGCGCTCTCGCGCGGCCAGCGCGCGCAGCGGGTGGCCGTCTTCCAGCGAGCTGAGCAGTTCGCCCACCGGCAGCGCGCTCAGCAGGGCGCGCGCGCCGCCGACATGATCGCTGTCGCGGTGGCTCAGCACCAGCGTGTCGATGCGCGGCTCGCCGCGCGCGCGCAGCAGCGGCAGCAACACGCGCTCGCCGGCGTCGCTGTCGCGCCCGTACAGCGGCCCGGCGTCGTACACCAGCAGGTGCCGCGCGGTGCGCACCAGCACCGCGCTGCCCTGCCCGACATCCGCCGCCAGCAACTCGAAACGCCCCGGCTCGGGCCGGGCCGGCATGCCGAGCAGCATCGGCAGCGCCAGCGGCAACGCGAGCGCCCGCAGTCGCCAGGGCAGCGGCATCACCAGCAGCGCGCCGGCCAGCAGCGCCGCGCCCTGCGCCCAGGGCGCGGCGGCCGGCACCGTCCACACCGCCCAGGGCCAGGACGCCAAGCCGTCGAGCACCAGCGTCAACCCCTGCAACAGCGCCGCCGCCATGCCCCACAGCCACGGCAGCAGGGCCCCGGCCAGCGCCAGCGGCGTCACCACCAGCGTGATCAGCGGAATGGCCACCAGGTTGGCCAGGAAACCGACCACCGACACCTGCTGGAAGAACAGCAGGGTCAGCGGTGCGAGGCCGACGCTCGCGACCAGCTGGGTGCGCCCCGCGCCGCTCAGCAGCGCCCGTGCGCGACTGGTCCAGGGCTGCCCGGCCGCCGGCGCTGCGGCAGCCTGCGCCGGCTCGGAGGCCATCAGCAGGCCGACCGCCGCGAACGACAGCCAGAAGCCCGCCTGCAGCAGCGCCCAGGGGTCGGCCAGCGTCACCACGGTCGCCGCCGCCAGCAACACCAGCGGCCAGGGCCAGCGGCGGCCCAGGGAGCGCAGCAGCACGGCGCTGGCCAGCATCAGCACGGTGCGCTGCGCCGGCACGCCCCAGCCGGCGAGCACCGCGTAGGCCGCGGCCGCCGCCAGCCCGCCCCAGCGCGCCGCCTGCGGTGCCGGCACGGCATGCACGGCGCGTGCGCTGCGCCGCCACAACGCGCCGATCAGCCCCCCGGCCAGCCACGCGAACATGGTGACGTGCAGCCCGCTGATCGACATCAGGTGACCGAGGCCGGTGGCACGGAACAGCTCCCAGTCCTCGCGTGCGATCGCCCCCTGGTCGCCCACGGTCAGCGCGGCCAGCACGCCGGCCGCGCGCGCATCGCCCACCTGCGCGAAGACGGCATCACGCAGACGCTGGCGCAGCCGCTCGACCGGGTGGCCGGCCGCCTCGGCCAGGCGCTGCGGCGGGTCGTCGCGCACGTAGCCGACCGCGCGCACGCCCTGCTCGAACAGCGCGAGCTCGACGTCGAAACCCTGCGGATTCAGGTTGCCGTGCGGCTGGCGCAGGCGCACCACGAAGCGCCAGCGCTCGCCGGCGCGCAGCGCATCTTGCGGCGGCTGCCGGGCCGCGTCCGGGTGGGCGCCCTGGTACCAGCCGAGCGCGACCAGGCGCGGCACCGGCACCCGGGCCGCGCCGTCGCGCGCCTCCTCCACGGCGAAGCGGAAGCGCACCCCGTCGGCCGCCCGCTGGGGCAGCGCGGCCACCACCCCGGTGAGCTGCAGGTCGCGCCCTTCGAGCGCCGGGTCGAGCGCCTCGGCCAGGCGCAGGCCGGCCCGCCCGGCGGTGCTGCCGAAGCCCAGCAGCAGCAGGCCCGCCAGCGCCAGCCACTGCAGGCGCCGCCCGCGCACGCCGGCCAGCAGCAGCACCAGCCCCGCGCCCGCGGCGCCGACGGCCAGCGCGGGCGGCCCGAGCTCGCGCTGCTGCAGTTGCAGCGCCACGCCGGCCAGCCAGGCGAGCATCGCCGCGAGCCAGGCCGCAAGCGACGGCACGCCTCCTCCCATGGGTGCAGTGTAGGATCGCGGCTCCCTCGAGAACCCCCCTCGCACCATGAGCTCCCCCTCCGTCTACGAGCGCCTCCGCGAACTCGGCATCACGCTGCCGCCGGTGGCCGTGCCGGCCGCGGCCTACGTGCCCTTCGTGCGCAGCGGCAACCTGGTCTTCCTGTCCGGCCACATCGCCAAGCGCGACGGCAAGCCCTGGGTCGGCCAGCTCGGCCGCGACACCGACACGGCCACCGGCCGGGAGGCCGCACGCGCCGTCGCGATCGACCTGCTGGGCACCTTGCACGCCGCAGTGGGCGACCTGGACAAGGTGGAGCGCATCGTCAAGGTGATGAGCCTGGTCAACAGCACGCCGGCCTTCACCGAGCAGCACCTCGTCACCAACGGCTGCTCCGAGCTGCTCGGCGCGGTGTTCGGCGACAAGGGAGCGCATGCCCGCAGCGCCTTCGGCGTGGCGCAGATCCCGCTGGGGGCCTGCGTCGAGATCGAGCTGATCGCGCAGGTCGCCTGAATGTCGCCGCGCGCCGCGGCGTGGCTCATCGCCGCCGCCAGCTTCGCCTCGGTGGTCGCTGCGCTGGTGGCGCAGCATGGCTTCGGCATGCAGCCCTGCCCCTGGTGCATCCTGCAGCGCATCGTGTTCCTGCTGGTCGGCCTGGTCGCGCTGCTCGCCGCGCTGGGCGGGGGCCTGCTGCGGCGGCTGCTCGGCCTGCTGATCGTGCCGCTCGCGCTGGCCGGTGCGGCGGCGGCGCTGTACCAGCACTTCGTCGCCGCGAAGTCCACCTCCTGCGACCTGACCTTTGCCGACCGGCTGATCCGCGGCCTGCGCCTGGACAGCCTGCTGCCGGCGGTGTTCGAGGTGCGCGGCAGTTGCGCCGACGCGGCGGTCGACCTGTTCGGCGTGCCGTTCGAGTTCTGGAGCCTGGCGCTGTTCGTGCTGCTGGCCGCCGGCGCGGTGGTGCTCGTGCGGGGTGCCCCGCGCTGACATGCTGTGAGGCCGGGATGCGCGGACGCCAGCTGCGCGCCGACATGGACCGGGCGCTGCACCTGCACCGCGCCGGCCGGCTCGACGACGCCGCGGCGATCTACCGCAAGATCCTGCAGGCCGTGCCCGACCAGGCCGATGCGCTGCAGCTGCTGGGCGCGGTCGAGGGCCAGCGCGGGCACCACGAGCAGGCCATCGAACTGCTGAGCCGCGCGGTCGAGAGCGCGCCCGGCAACGCCACCGCCCACAACAATCTCGGCAATGCGCTGGCCCAGCTGCAGCGCCACAGCCAGGCGCTGGTCTGCTTCGAACGTTCGCTGCAGCTCAAGCCGGACAACCCGAAGGCGCTGCGCAACCGCGGCAACGCGCTGCGCAAGCTGCAGCGGCTCGACGAGGCACTGCGCGACATCGACCGCGTGCTCGAGCTGGTGCCCGGCTCGGCCGAGGCGCTGGTCGACCGGGGCGAGCTGATGATCGCGCTGGGCCGCCGCGAGGAGGCCATCGACTGCTTCCGGGCGGCGCTGGCCGGCGGCAAGGACGTGGAGACGCTGAACTTCGTGCTCGCGTCGCTGGGCGCCGGCGGCCTGCCGGACCAGGCCCCGGTCGACTATGTGCGCGGCCTGTTCGACCAGTACGCCGCCAAGTTCGACAAGCACCTGGTCGAAGTGCTCGGCTACCGCACGCCGGCGCTGCTCGTCGAGGTGCTGCAGGCGGCACTGACGGTGCGGCCGGCCGACATCGCCGACCTCGGTTGCGGTACGGGCCTGTGCGGTCCGCTGCTGCGCCCGCTGGCGGGCCGGCTGGTCGGCGTCGACCTGTCCGGCGGCATGCTGGAGCGCGCCCGCGCCACCGGCCACTACGACCAGCTGGACGAGGCCGAGCTGGTGGCCTGGCTGCGTGGCTGCGGCGAACGCTTCGATGCGGCGCTGAGCTGCGACGTGCTGATCTACCTCGGCGACCTGGCACCCCTGTTCGCGGCGGTGCAGGCGGCGCTGAAGCCCGGCGGCATCTTCGCCTTCTCGGTCGAGCGCTCGGACAGCGAGGAGATCCTGCTGCGCCTGACCCGGCGCTACGCCCACTCGCGCGGCTACCTCGAGCGGCTCGCCGCCGAACACGGCTTCGAGCAGCTGTCGATCACCGACGCCGTGCTGCGCCAGGACGACGAACGGCCGGTCGAGGGCCTGCTGGTCGCGCTGCGCCGGCGCTGAGCCGGCCGCGCACTGGCACCGGGCCTGCGTCAGGCCGCGGCGATCACGCGCATCGCCTTCATGCCCTCGACGGCCTTGCCCTTGCGGGCCCGCTTGCCGGCGTAACCGGCGAGTGCCGCGCCGCGTAGCGTCTCCTCGCGCGGCTTGTCGCCACGCAAGGCCTTGCCCAGCACCTGCAGGCCCTGCGCGAACACGGCCACGCTGACCAGCGCGTCTTTGGCGTCCAGGTCCATCAGCGTGAGGCCGCGCCCGCCGTTGGGCTGCAGCTTCAGTTCGTCCAGGCCGAAGGTCAGCAGGCGGCCGGCGAGCGACAGGCAGGCCACCTGCGAGGCCGCATCGGCCACCGCCGGCGGTAACGGCTTCTCGCCCTCCTCCAGGCTCAGGAAGCTCTTACCGCCGCGCTGCCTGGCCAGCAGGTCGCCCGCACGGGCCAGCAGGCCGAAGCCGCCGGTGTGCGCGAGCAGCAAGGTGGTCGCGGGCGACCCGGCGAAGTAGTGCGCCGGCTGCGTGCCGCTCTCGAGGTCGATCAGGGTCGTGATCGGCGCGCCGTCACCCCGGCCGCCGGGCAGGCCGGCCACCGCCGTCGAGTACACCCGCCCGTTGCTGCCGAACACCAGCAGCGCATCCACGCTGCGGCAGGGGAAGCAGCCGTACAGCGCATCCCCCGCCTTGAAGCCCAGGCTCGCCGGGTCGACCTCGTGGCCCTTGAGCGCCCGCACCCAGCCCTTGAGGCTGACGACCACGGTGACCGGCTCGTCCACCACCTTCACCTCGGCCACCGCGCGCTTGTCTTCCTGGATCAGGGTGCGGCGCTCGTCGCCGTACTGCTTCGCGTCGGCCTCGATCTCCTTGATCACCGTGCGCTTCAGGCTGGCCGGGCTGCCGAGGATGTCCTCCAGCTTGGCCTGCTCGCCGCGCAGCTCCTTGAGCTCCTGCTCGATCTTGATCGCCTCGAGCCGCGCCAGCTGGCGCAGCCGGATCTCGAGGATGTCCTCGGCCTGGCGGTCGCTGAGCCTGAATCGTTCGATCAGCGCGGCCTTGGGCTCGTCGGACTGGCGGATGATGCGGATCACCTCGTCGATGTGCAGCAGCACGAGCTGCCGGCCCTCGAGCAGGTGGATGCGGTCCAGCACCTTGTCGAGCCGGTGGCGCGTGCGGCGCTGCACCGTCGTCATGCGGAAGGCGATCCACTCGGCGAGAATGGTGCGCAGGCCCTTCTGCGTCGGCCGGCCGTCGGCGCCGACCATGGTCAGGTTGACCGGCGCGCTGGTCTCGAGGCTGGTGTGTGCCAGCAGCACGTTGATCAGCTCCTGCTGCTCGACGGTGCGGGTCTTGGGCTCGAACACGATGCGCACCGGCGCGTCCTTGCTCGATTCGTCGCGCACCGCATCGAGCACGGCGAGCACCGTCGCCTTCAGCTGCGTCTGCTCGGTGGAGAGCGACTTCTTGCCGAGCTTGACCTTCGGGTTGCTCAGCTCCTCGATCTCCTCCAGCACCTTCTGCGCGCTGGTGCCCGGCGGCAGTTCGGTGACGACCAGCTGCCACTGTCCGCGGGCCAGGTCCTCGATCTTCCAGCGCGCCCGCACCTTCAGGCTGCCGCGGCCCGTCGCATACGCGGCCTGGATCTCGGCGGCGCTGCTGATGATCTGGCCGCCGCCGGGGAAGTCCGGGCCGGGCAGCAGCGCGGCGAGTGCCTCGTCGCCGAGCTTGTCGTCGCGGATCAGCGCGACGGCCGCCGCCGCCACCTCGCGCAGGTTGTGGCTCGGCACCTCGGTGGCGAGACCCACGGCGATGCCGCTCGCGCCGTTGAGCAGCACGAAGGGCAGGCGCGCGGGCAGTTGCTTCGGCTCGCGCTCGGAGCCGTCGTAGTTGGGGACGAAGTCGACCGTGCCTTCGTCGATTTCGTCCAGCAGCAGCCGCGCGATCGGCGCCAGGCGCGCCTCGGTGTAGCGCATCGCCGCGGCGCCGTCGCCGTCGCGGCTGCCGAAGTTGCCCTGGCCGTCCACGAGCGGATAGCGCTGGCTGAACTCCTGCGCCATGCGCACCATCGCGTCGTAGGCCGCGGTGTCGCCGTGCGGGTGGTATTTGCCCAGCACGTCGCCGACCACGCGGGCGCTCTTCACCGCCTTGGGGCCCGAGGCCGTGGTGAAGGCCAGGCCCATGCGCTCCATCGCGTAGAGGATGCGGCGCTGCACCGGCTTCTGCCCGTCGCAGACGTCCGGCAGCGCGCGGCCCTTGACGACCGACAGCGCGTACTCGAGGTAGGCCTGCTCCGCGTACTGCGCGAGCGCGATGGCGTCGGCCGGGTCGGCGGGCGGCGGGTCGAACAGGTCGTTCATGGCGCGGCGTGAAACGGGAAACCTGCCATTCTGGCCCATGCGGGCAGGCGCCCCGGCGCCGACCGACGCGCCGGGCCGCCTTGAGCGATCGCAATCGGCCCGGCGCAGGGCCATGCTCGAATCCCCGAGCCCGCCGTCTCAGGGAGCAGCGATCACGAGCCGTACGATCTTCCGTTGGGGTGGCCATGCCCTCGGGCTGGGCCGGCGCGTTCTCCTGCCCCTGCTTCTGGGGCTGGCAGGCCTGGGGCTCGCGGCTTGCTCGTCCGTGCCGATCAAGAACGATCCGCGCCTGCCGGCCGAGCTGTCGCGCACGCTCGGCGTGGCCCCGTCCGAGTTCCTCTGGGTCGCCGCGGTGCACTGGTCCCGGCACGACGGCTGGTGGCAGCCGAACCTGGCGGGGGACATGTGGCGCGGCACGATCGGCATGTTCTTCGGCGAGGAGACCAGCACCGCCGTGCTCACCCGCGATGCGCTGGTGATCGCGCGCTCAGGGAGCTTCAGCGTCAGCTACCGCGTGCTGCAGCGCATCGGACTGGACGAGATCGAGCGGGTCACGCTGCTCGACCGAGGCATCGTGGTGCTGAAGCGGCGCAACGGTGGAGAGCGTCGAGACTACCTTCGAGTGCTCCGCACCGATCCATGGCTGGCGGACCAGTTCCTCGACCAGCCGAGCCCGGGGCTGGCGCAGGATCTGGCGCAGCAGCTGCGGGCGCGGGTCCGGCCGGCCGCCTCGCGCTGGCGCCCGGACACGCCGGCGCAGGACGCGGCACGGGTCGTCGCGCTGCTCACGCCCCGCGCCGTGCCGAGGGTGACCGTGGCGCCACCCCCGGGCTCGGCCGACAAGGGGGCCGTGGCGGGCACGGGTGCTGTGGCCAAGGAACTGCTCGGGGCGGGCGAAGGCATCGGCACCTTGTCGCCGCCGGCCGGCCTGTCGTTCGGCCTGGCGGCGCTCGTCACCCAGGCGGCTGGCAGCCTGGCCGGTGCCGTGCGGGGGACCGTGCAGGAACTCTCCGACGCGCAGGCCCGCGCGGCGCGCGCGCGCCTGGAGGCCGTGCGGCGTGCCGGCCTGCCCGCGACCGAGACGGGCACGTTCGCGCAGCGGATGCTGCTCGAGTCGCTGGCCACCCGCATCGCCCCCGTCGAGGCGGGCGGCACAGACGACCGCAGCAGCATCCTGCTGGTCGCGGTGGATGAAGCCGAGACCGGCGCGCCGGATCCGGCCTCGGCTCGCGCGGCCCTGGCCGAGGACGGATTCGCTGCGGTGTGGCAGTTGCAGGTGACCTCGATCGAGTTCCATGTCGCCAGCGCCGGCACGAGCGAACCGGTGGACGACCCCCGGGTGCAGATGCGCGTCGGCGTGCGGCTGCAGAAGACCCGCGCCGGCGCTGCCCCGGGGCCGGCCGACGAGGCCGACCAGCGGGTGCTGGAGGATGCCGGCGAAGCGCTGGCGCTGAGTGCGTGGACCTCGGACGGCGGCGATCGCCTGCGCGCCGAGTTCGGGGCCGCGTGCGACCGGCTCGCGGCGCGCCTCGTGGACGGCGCACTGACCAACAGTCGCTGGCTGCCACGGCTGCGCTGAGGGACGCGGCAGGTCAGCCGGCCGGCAGCGCCGCGTGCTCGCGGTCCAGCAGCGACATCACGATCAGCGTGTCGTAGCCCTCGGCGGTGCGCACCGCCTCGCGCAGCCGGCCTTCCTCGACGAAACCTTCGCTCGCGTAGAGCGCATGGGCGCGCTCGTTGCGCCCGCGCACGTCGAGCCAGAATCGGTGCGCGCCGAGGTCGCGGAAGGCGATGCGCGCCAGCATGCGCACGCAGGCCCGCCCGACGCCCTGGCCCTGCGCCGTCGGGTGCAGCACGAGGCGCTTGAGCTCGACCGAGCGGTTCGGGTTGCGGCAGCCTTGCAGGATCACGAAGCCGCTGGGCGCGAGCGCCGCGCCGGCCTCGACGATGAAGTGACGGAAGTCCGGGAAGCGCACCGCGCCCTCGTGCTGCGGCCGCTCCCAGGGCGTGATGAACGGCAGGTTGGCGCTGTCGCGCTCGACGGAGAGCACGTAGTCCAGGTCCGACAGCATGGTCGGACGGATGCGCACGGCCGGCGCGTTCAGATGTCCACCTCGACCTCGTCGCCACGCAGCTCCATCAGCTCGCGCCGCGACTGCGCCTCGCCCTTGCCCATCAGCTTGCCGATGGCCTCGGCGGTGGCCGCGAAGCCATTGCTCGCGTAGCTCACCTGCAGCAGGCGGCGCGTGGCCGGGTTCAAGGTCGTGTCCCAGAGCTGCTCGGCGTTCATCTCGCCCAGGCCCTTGAAGCGGCTGATGCTCCACGAGCCCTCGCGCGCGCCTTCCTTGCGCAGCTTGTCGAGCGCGGCCTGCAGTTCACCCTCGTCCAGCGCATACAGCTTGGCGGCCGGCTTCTTGCCGCGCGCCGGCGCGTCGACGCGGAACAGCGGCGGCCGCGCGACGTGGATGTGCCCGGCTTCGATCAGCTTCGGGAAGTGGCGGAAGAACAGCGTCAGCAGCAGCACCTGGATGTGCGAGCCGTCCACGTCCGCGTCGCTGAGGATGCAGATCTTGCCGTAGCGCAGGCCGGAGAGATCGGGCGCGTCGTCCGGGCCATGCGGGTCGACGCCGATCGCCACCGCGATGTCGTGGATCTCGTTGTTGGCGAACAGGCGGTCGCGCTCCACCTCCCAGGCGTTGAGCACCTTGCCGCGCAGCGGCAGGATGGCCTGGGTCTCCTTGTCGCGGCCCATCTTGGCGCTGCCGCCGGCCGAGTCGCCCTCGACCAGGAACAGCTCGTTGAACAGCAGGTCGCGGCTCTCGCAGTCGGTCAGCTTGCCGGGCAGCACGGCCACGCCCGAGCCCTTGCGCTTCTCGACCTTCTGGCTGGCGCGCTGACGTGTCTGCGCCTGCTTGATGACGAGGTCGGCGAGCTTCCTGCCGTGGTCGACATGCTGGTTCAGCCACAGCTCGAGCGCCGGCTTCACGTAGGTGGCGACGAGCCGCAGCGCGTCGCGCGAGTTCAGCCGCTCCTTGATCTGGCCCTGGAACTGCGGGTCGAGCACCTTGGCGCTGAGCACGAAGCTCGCGCGCGAGAACACGTCCTCGGGCATCAGCTTCACGCCCTTGGGCAGCAGCGAGTGCATCTCGATGAAGCCCTTGATCGCGCCGAACAGCCCGTCCTTCAGGCCGGACTCGTGCGTGCCGCCGGCCACCGTCGGGATCAGGTTGACGTAGCTCTCGCGCAGCAGGTTGCCCTCTTCGGTGAAGGCCACGCACCAGGCCGCGCCCTCGCCTTCGGCGAAGTTCTCGGTCTCGGCGGCCTCGGCGTAGTGCTCGCCCTCGAACAGCGGGATCACCGGGTCGGCGGTCAGCGCCTGCATCAGGTAGTCGCGCAGGCCGCCCTTGTAGAGCCACTGCGTCTTCTCGCCGCTCTTCTCCTGCAGCAGCGTGACGGTGACGCCGGGCATCAGCACGGCCTTGCTGCGCAGCAGGTGCGTCAGCTCGTGCTTCGGCAGCTCGGCGCTCTCGAAGTACTTCGCGTCGGGCCAGGCGCGCACGGTGGTGCCCTGCTTGCGATCGGCGCCGCCGGCCTTGCGCAGCTTGAGCGGCTCGACCACGTCGCCGCCGGAGAAGGCGATCGTCGCGACCTGGCCTTCGCGGTAGACCGTCACCTCGAGCCGCTTCGCGAGCGCGTTGGTCACGCTGACGCCCACGCCGTGCAGGCCACCGGAGAAGCTGTAGGCCCCGCCCGCGCCCTTGTCGAACTTGCCGCCCGCGTGAAGCCGCGTGTAGACGATCTCGACCACCGGCACCTTCTCCTCGGGGTGCAGGCCGACCGGGATGCCGCGGCCGTCGTCCTCGACGCTGACCGAGCCGTCCGCGTGCAGGGTGACGTCGATGCGCCTGCCATGGCCGGCCAGGGCCTCGTCCGCCGCGTTGTCGATCACCTCCTGGATGATGTGCAGCGGGTTGTCGGTGCGCGTGTACATGCCCGGCCGCTGCTTGACGGGCTCGAGGCCCTTGAGCACGCGGATCGAGGCTTCGCCGTAGCTGCTCTGCTTGGTTGCCATGGCGGCGGATTGTAGGAGCGGCCTCCTGCAGGGCCGCGGGGCTTCGGCTAGAGTGCCGGGATGCCCGCGTCCCCCGCCTCTGCGCCCAAGCTTTCCATGACCCAGGTGCTGCTGTGCGGCGCCATGATCGTCACGCTCTCGATGGGCATCCGCCACGGCTTCGGCCTGTGGCTGCAGCCGATCACGATGGACCGCGGCTGGACGCGCGAGACCTTCGCCTTCGCCATCGCCGTGCAGAACCTCGCCTGGGGCGCGGCCGGTCCGTTCGCGGGGGCGCTGGCCGATCGATTCGGCGCCTTCAAGGTGCTGGTGGCCGGCAGCCTGCTCTATGCGCTCGGCCTGGTGCTGATGGCCGTCTCGACCTCGGGCCTGGCCTTCACCGGCAGCGCCGGCCTGCTGCTGGGCATGGCGCAGTCGGGCACCACCTACGCGGTGGTGTACGGCGTGATCGGCCGCAACGTGGCGCCCGAGAAGCGCAGCTGGGCGATGGGCGTGGCCGCGGCGGCCGGCACCTTCGGCCAGTTCCTGATGGTGCCGGTGGAGAACTGGCTGATCGGCGGGGTCGGCTGGCAGCAGGCGCTGTTCCTGCTCGGCGCGCTGGCGCTGGCGATCGTGCCGCTCGCCTACGGGCTGAAGGAACCGGCCCAGGCCGCGCACGCCGCAACGCATCACCAGAGCATCGGCGCCGCGCTGCGCGAGGCCTTCGGCTACCGCAGCTTCCAGCTGCTGATGGCGAGTTACTTCGTGTGTGGCTTCCAGGTGGTGTTCATCGGCGTGCACATGCCGAGCTACCTGAAGGACCACGGCCTGTCGCCCAACGTCGCCACCACGGCGCTGGCGCTGATCGGCCTGTTCAACGTGATCGGCACCTACGCGGCCGGCACGCTGGGCGCACGCTACCCGAAGCGCCACATCCTCTCGACCATCTACTTCCTGCGCTCGGTGGCCATCGTCGCCTTCCTGATGGCGCCGCTCACGCCGGCGAGCATCTACGTGTTCTCGGCCGTGATGGGCGTGCTGTGGCTCTCCACCGTGCCGCCGACCAACGCGGTGATCGCGCAGATCTTCGGCGTGCAGTACCTGTCGATGCTCGGCGGCTTCGTGTTCCTGAGCCACCAGGTCGGCAGCTTCCTCGGGGTGTGGCTGGGCGGCAAGCTGTACGACAGCACCGGCAGCTACGACCTCGTGTGGTGGATCGCCGTGGCGCTGGGCGTCTTCGCCGCGCTGGTGAACCTGCCGGTCAAGGAACGCGCCATCGAGCGGCCCTCGCTCGCCCCGGCCGCCGCCTGAGGATGACGCCGCGCCGCCTCGTCGCCTACGGCGCCGCCGCGCTGGTGCTGGCGGCGGTGTTCGCGGCCTACCTGAAGCCCGACATGGCCTTGACGCTCGCCAACCAGTTGTGGGCCTGCTTCCAGTGAGCACGCCGCACGCCGCCCTGGCGCCCTCGCCCTGGGTGCAGCGCTGGTCTGCCCTGGTGCCCGCGGGCGCGACGGTGCTCGACCTGGCCTGCGGTCACGGCCGCCACCTGCGCTGGTTCGCGCAGCGCGGCTGCCGCGTCACGGGCGTGGACCGCGACGCCGCGGCCCTGGCCGCGAGCGAAGGACTGGGCGAGATGATCACGGCGGATGTCGAGAGCGGCCCGTGGCCCCTGCCCGGCCGGCGCTTCGACGCGGTGATCGTCACCAACTACCTCTGGCGCGCGCTGCTGCCCACGGTGGTGGCGAGCGTGGCCGAGGGCGGCGTGCTGGTCTACGAGACCTTTGCCGTCGGCAACGAGACGGTCGGCAAGCCGTCCAATCCGGCGTTCCTGCTGCGCCCGGGGGAACTGCTGCAGGCCTGCGCGGGTCTGCGCATCGTGGCCTACGAAGACGGCTTTCTCGACGCGCCGCCGCGCTTCGTGCAGCGCATCGCCGCCGTGCGCGAGGGCCCCGATGCGGGCCCGGTGCGCCGCCCGCTCTGAGCGGTCCGGGCGCGCCGGGCCGGCCGGCTAAAATCCGCGGATTCCGAAGGACGACCCCATGAGACCCATTGCTGGCAGCATCGTCGCGCTGGTGACCCCGATGCACGACGACGGCTCCGTCGACTACGACGGCCTGCGCAAGCTGATCGACTGGCACATCGCCGAAGGCACCGACTGCGTCGGCGTCGTCGGCACCACCGGCGAATCGCCCACCGTCACGGTCGAGGAGCATTGCGAGATCATCCGCGTGTCGGTCGAGCATGCGAAGGGCCGCGTGCCGATCATGGCCGGCACCGGCGGCAACTCCACCGCCGAGGCCATCGAGCTGACGCGCTACGCGAAGAAGGTCGGCGCCGACTGCACGCTCTCGGTCGTGCCCTACTACAACAAGCCGAGCCAGGAAGGCATCTACCGCCACTTCAAGGCGATCGCCGAGGCGGTGGACATCCCGACGGTGCTCTACAACGTGCCCGGCCGCACGGTTGCAGACATGCAGCACGAGACCGTGCTGCGCCTGGCGCAGGTGCCGGGCATCGTCGGCATCAAGGAAGCCACCGGCGACATCGAGCGCGCGCAGTGGCTCATCAAGCAGGCGCCCAAGGGCTTCGCCATCTACTCGGGCGACGACGGCACCGCGGTCGCGCTGATGCTGCTCGGCGGCCACGGCAACGTCAGCGTGACCGCCAACCTCGCGCCGCGCGCGATGCACGAGTTGTGCAAGGCCGCCATCGCCGGCCAGGCGCGCGAGGCCGCGGCGATCCAGCTCAAGCTGCTGCCGCTGCACCAGAGCCTGTTCGTCGAGTCCAGCCCGGCGCCGACCAAGTGGGCCATGGCGCGGCTGGGCATGATCGGCGGGGCGTTGCGCCTGCCGCTCGTGCCGCTGACGCCCGCCGGCCAGGAAAAGGTCGAGCGCGCGCTGCGCGACGCCGGCCTGCTGTGAACGGCGCCGCGCGCCGCACCCCCGAACCTGCTGCACGCGCGGAACGCCCGCGCGCCCCGGAGACGCCCTTCGTGACCCGTCCTGCCACCCTGCTCCTGCTCGCCGCCGCCGTCTCGCTGGGCGCCTGCTCCTCGGTCGAGAACCTGCTGTCGGGCGAGAAGGTCGACTACCGCAGCGCCGCCGCCAAGGGCCCGGCCCTGGACGTGCCGCCGGACCTGACCCAGCTCTCGCGCGACTCGCGCTACACGCAGTCCGGCGGCGCCATCAGCGCGGCGGCCTACCAGGCCGGCGCGTCGGCCCCGGTGGTGGTGCAGAGCAACGGCGACGTGGCGCCCTCGCAGGTGGGCGACGTGAGGCTCGAGCGCCAGGGCAACGAGCGCTGGCTCGTCACCGCGACGCCGCCCGAGCAGCTCTGGCCGCGCCTGCAGGCCTTCTGGAAGGACAGCGGCTTCACGCTGGTGGTGGACGACCCGGCCGCCGGCGTGATGGAGACCGAGTGGAACGAGAACCGGGCCAAGCTGCCCAAGGACCCGCTGCGCGCCGCGCTGGGCCGGGTGATCGACTTCCTCTACTCCACCAGCGAGCGCGACAAGTTCCGCACCCGCATCGAGCGCGGGGCCGGCGGCACCAGCGAGATCTACGTCACCCACCGCGGCATGGAGGAGGTCTACTCCAGCCAGCAGAAGGAGACCACCGTGTGGCAGCCGCGCCCGGCCGATCCGCAGCTGGAGGCGGAGTTCCTGGCGCGCCTGATGATGCGCCTGGGCGTCAAGGAGGAGACGGCCAAGGCCGCCGTCGCCGCGCCGGCGCCGGTCAGCGCCCGTGCGCGCGTGCTCCAGGGCCAGCCCGGGGCCGCCCTGCAGGTCGACGACGGCTTCGACCGTGCCTGGCGGCGCGTCGGCGTCGCGCTGGACCGCAGCGGTTTCACCGTCGAGGACCGTGACCGCGCGCAGGGCCTGTACTTCGTGCGCTACATCGATCCGAGCCGGCCGCAGAAGGCCGACGAAGGCTTCTTCTCGAAGCTGTTCAGCTTCGGCAAGAGCGACAACGTGTCGACGCTGGCGCGCTACCGCATCGCCGTGAAGGCGGACGGCGAGCGCAGCACCGTCTCGGTGCTGACGGCCCAGGGCGCGCCGGAGACCAGCGAGACCGGCCGACGCATCGTCTCGCTGCTGGTCGAGGACCTGAAGTAACGCGCCGCGGCGCATGCGCTTCTGCAGCCTCGGCAGCGGCAGCGGCGGCAACGCCACCGTCGTCGAGGCCGGCCGCAGCAGGGTGCTGATCGACTGCGGCTTCTCGCTGCGCGAGCTCGACGCCCGCCTGGACCGCATCGGCCTGCAGGCGCACCAGCTCGACGCCGTGTTCGTGACCCACGAACATGGCGACCATGTCGGCTGCGCGCTGTCGCTGGCGCGCCGCGAAGGCCTGCCGCTGTGGACCAGCCGCGGCACCTGGCGCGCGATCGGCGCGCCCGAGCTGCCGGGGCTGCTGCAGTTCGCGCGCGACGGCGAGCCGATCGGCATCGGCGACCTGCAGTTGCTCCCCTACACCGTGCCCCACGATGCCGGCGAGCCGCTGCAGCTGTGCTGCAGCGACGGTGCCCGCCGGCTCGGCCTGCTCACCGATGCGGGCTCCGCCACAGCGCACCTGCTCGAGCAGCTGCAGGGCTGCACGGCGCTGCTGCTGGAGTGCAACCACGACCTGGCGATGCTGGCAGCCTCCCGCTACCCGGCCTCGCTGAAGGCGCGCATCGGGGGCCGCCTCGGCCACCTGTCCAACGACACGGCGGCGCAGATCCTGGCCGACACGCTGCACGACGGGCTGCGCCATGTCGTTGCCGCGCACCTGAGCGAGCAGAACAACCGGCCCGAACTCGCCCGGGCCGCGCTGGCCGCGGCCTGCGGCGGCGCGCCGCAGGACATCGTGGTGGCCGATCCGCTCCTCGGCTTCGGCTGGCTCTCGCTGCGCTGAGCAGTCCCCAAAAAGGGAAAGCCGCCCCGGAGGGCGGCTTTCATCGGTGCACGGAAGACCGTGCCGCGATCACTTCGAGGCTGCGTCGGCAGCAGCCGAGGCGGCACCGGCCACGGCGGCGGCGGCTTCCGAAGCGGCGCCGGCGACGGCGGCGGCAGCACCCGAGGCGGCGCCGGCGACGGCGGCAGCAGCGCCCGACGCGGCGTCGGCGACGGCGGCCGGGGCGGCAGCCGGCGCGGCGGCCGGAGCTTCTTCCTTCTTGCCGCAAGCGACCAGCGCAGCAGCGGCCACCAGAGAAGCGAGCAAAACAGTCTTCTTCATGCTTGTGTCCTCAGATCAAAGAGTCGAACAATCGTTGCAATTGTGGGAACCCTCCGAGTTCACAGAGGCCCAACCCCGAAGGCTCCCGAGGGTAGATGGTCGTGAGACCGCCCCATGGCGCCCAGCCTTCAAGTATATCCCGACCTAGGGTCATCCCTAGAGTCCGAGGGTCGTCGCGGGAAAGGCCTCTTCGGATCGTTGCAAAACCGCATCAAGGTCCTCGCGCCAGCGCAGGGCATCGGCCGGGTCGTTGGTCGCCACGCCGCGGTAGCGCTCGGTGTCGAACAGCCGCACCGAGGTCAATCCGGGTGCCAGCAGCAAGGTCGGCATCTGCCCCGCCTCGAGCTCGTTGTTGGTGCGGCAATGAACCACATGGGCCCAGGTGCGCCGCCATTCGACCCAGCGCGCATGGCGGCGCGCCACCTCGTCGAAGTGGCGTGCGATGGCGGTGAAGCGGCGATGCGACGACGCCCATTGCGTCAGCTGCTCCACGATGGTGCGCTCGTTGAGCGGCCAGTCGGCGAAGTCGTCGTCGACGATGAACAGCTCGCGGCAGCCCACGCGGGCCGCCTCGGCGAACGCGGCCCGCAGCGCGTCGTGAAAGCCGCTGCGGGACTCCAGCAGCACGCGGGTGGGTTGGATGTCGGTCATGCCTTGCCTCCGTCGTCTGCATGCAGCCAGCCGGCCTGTGCCCAGTCACCGACCAGTTCGAGCGCCTCGCGGCCGAGACCGGCCGCCTCGTGCGGCGCGAGGCGGCGCCGGTCGGCCAGGCGCCGCATCAGCGTGGCGTCGTGTCCGCCGGCGCGGAACGACTCGCCGTTGATGAACACATGCCGCTGGTCGTACAGCATGCGCGTGCGCGCGTCCAGGCGCAGCCCCTGCCCGGCACGCAGCGGCGCGCCGGCGTCGAACCAGATACCTGGCTTCGGCTCGCTGAGCCACTCGCCGAGCGCGGCGTCGATCGAGCCATGGCGCTGCAGCCAGCGCTGCAGCCCGGCCAGTGCAAAGTCGCGCAGCGCCGCGGGCACCCGCGCCGGCGTGTCGGTGGCCAGCTGGTGCGGGTCGCGGTAGAGCGGATCGTCTCCGCCCGCCTCGTCCGCATCGAGCAGCTGCTGCAGCAGCCCGCGAGCCAGCTCGTCGCGTGCCGGCACGCGAAAGCCGATCGAACAGGTCATGCACTCGCCCTCGGCGATGCCGTCGTGGGCCCAGCGCGGCGGCAGGTAGAGCATGTCGCCGGGCTCCAGCAGCCATTCCTCGTCGGGCACGAAGTTGGTCAGGATCTTCAGCGGCACGCCGGGCTGCAGCCGCGGTTCGGCAACCCGCCCGATGCGCCAGCGCCGGCGACCGTGCAGCTGCAGCAGGAACACGTCGTAGGAGTCGAGGTGCGGGCCCACGCCGCCGCCGTCGCTGGCGTAGGAGACCATCACGTCGTCCAGGCGCGCGTCGGGCACGAATCGGAAGCGCTGCATCAGCGCATGCGCCGGCGCATGGTGCAGGTCCAGGCCCTGCACCAGCAGTGTCCAGCGGGGCCGCGCCAGCGGCGGCAGCGCGCGCCGCGTGAACGGCCCGTGGCACAGCGTCCAGCCGCGTTCGTCGTGCCGGATCAGGCGCGACTCGACGCCTTCGCGCGCGGCGATCTCGAACAGCGTCGGCCGATCCACCACGCCGCAGGGCGGCGGCAGCGCCTGGCGCACCAGCAGCGGCTTCTTCTGCCAGTGCCGGCGCATGAAGGCGGCGGGGCTGAGCCCGCCGAGCAGGGGCGTAGGAGCGTCGATGGCGGTCCGGGGCATGCACCCGATTGTGCGATCATCCCGCGATGCTCATCACCGCACCCTGTGTCGTCAGCCTCACCTGGAAGCTGAGCGACACGCAGGGCCACCTGATCGACGAACTGGCCGAGCCGGTCGAGTTCTTCTACGGCGGCGACGACCTGCTCGCCAAGGTCGAGGAGGCCCTGCTCGACCAGGACACCGGCTTCAGCGCCGAACTGCATCTCGAGCCCGAACACGCGTTCGGCGAGTACGACGCGTCGCTGGTGTTCTTCGAGCCGCGTTCGATCTTCCCCGAGGGCGTCGAGCCCGGCATGCAGTTCGACGGCCCGCCCGAGGGCGCGCAGACGCCGGACCTGCCCAAGGACGCGATCTACACCGTCACCGAGGTCTACCCCGAGCATGTGGTGCTGGACGGCAACCACCCGCTGGCCGGCATCGCGCTGCGCCTCGCGCTGGTGGTGCGCGACGTGCGCGCCGCCACTGAGGAGGAGATCGAGGCCGGCAGCGTCGGCGCGCCGGTCTTCTCGGTGCTGAACAGCGCGCCGCCCGGCGAGCCGCTGCACTGAGACGGCCTGAACCCGCTCAGTGCTTGCCGGTGGAGCCGAAGCCGCCCTCGCCGCGCGTGGACGCGCCGAACTCGTCGACCCGCCGGAAGCCCGCCTGCACCACCGGCACGATGACGAGCTGCGCAATGCGCTCCATCGGCTGCACCGTGAACGCCGCGCTGCCGCGGTTCCAGCAGCTCACCATCAGCGGGCCCTGGTAGTCCGAGTCGATCAGGCCGACCAGGTTGCCGAGCACGATGCCGTGTTTGTGGCCCAGGCCCGAGCGCGGCAGGATCATCGCGGCCAGGCCGGGATCGGCGATGTGGATGGCGAGGCCGGTGGGAATGAGTTGCGCCTGGCCGGGCTCGAGCAGCAGCGGCACGTCGAGGCAGGCACGCAGGTCCAGGCCGGCGCTGCCGGGCGTGGCGTAGGCGGGCAACTGCTCGGCCATGCGCGGGTCGAGCACCTTCACGTCGATGATGGTCATGTGGCAGCGAGGGCGATTCGGGCGGCGATCTCGCGCACCAGGGCGCGCGCGAGGCTGAGCTTGTCGGCACGCGGCAGCTCGCGGTGGCCGGAGCGGTCCACCAGCGTCAGCGCGTTGTCGTCCTGGCCGAAGGTGGCGGGGCCGAGATTGCCCACCACCAGCGGCACGTTCTTGCGCTCGAGCTTCTCGCGCGCGTGCCTGAGCAGGTCGTGGCTCTCGGCCGCGAAGCCGACGCAATAGGGCCGCTGCGGCAGCTTGGCCACCGCGGCCAGGATGTCCGGGTTCTCGGTCAGCTCGAAGCTCGGCGCCACCTTGTGGCCGCCCTTCTTGATCTTGTGCTCCGAGAGCGTGGCCGGGCGCCAGTCGGCCACCGCGGCGGTGGCGACGAACACATCGTGCCGCGGCGCCGCGGGCAGCACCGCGTCGTGCATCTGCTGCGCCGTGCGCACGTCGATGCGCGTCACGCCGCGCGGTGTGGGCAGATGCACCGGCCCGGCGACCAGCGTCACCTGCGCGCCGGCCTCGGCCGCGGCGCGTGCGATCGCGAAGCCCATCTTGCCGCTGGACAGATTGGTGATGCCGCGCACCGGGTCGATCGGCTCGAAGGTCGGCCCGGCGGTGATCAGCACGCGCTTGCCGAGCAGCGCCTTGGGCTGGAAGAAGGCAACCACCTCGTCGAGCAGCTCGGCCGGCTCCAGCATGCGGCCGTCGCCGACCTCGCCGCAGGCCTGGTCGCCGCTGCCCGGGCCGAGCACGAGCGTGCCGTCGGCGCGCAGCTGCGCCAGGTTGCGCTGCGTCGCCGGGTGCGCCCACATCTCGCGGTTCATCGCCGGCGCCACGAGCAGGCCGCAGCGCTCGATCGGCCGCGCCAGGCACAGCAGGCTCAGCAGTTCGTCGGCACGGCCCTGTGCGAGCCTGGCGATCATGTCCGCGCTGGCCGGTGCGATCAGCACCGCGTCGGCCTCGCGCGTCAGGTTGATGTGCGCCATCGCGTTGGGCTCGCGCACGTCCCACTGGCTCGTGACCACCGGGCGGTTCGACAGCGCCTGCATCGTTACCGCGGTGATGAAATGTTCGGCCGCTTCGGTCATGACCACCTGCACCGAGGCGCCGGCCTTGACCAGCAACCGGGTCAGTTCGGCGGACTTGTAGCAGGCGATGCCGCCCGAGAGGCCGAGCACCAGCCGGCGCTGCGCCAACGGCTGCGAAGGGTCGATGGACAGGCTCATGATGCGCGGGATTATCGATGACGGGCCCCACCGGCTAGGTCGCTGCCGTTTGTGCGGGCTTTCACCGAGGCGGTGCACGACCTGGGCTACAGTCGGCGCCCTGATGACGATTGCCGCCTCCGCCGCCTCTGCGGCCACCGCCGCGTCGGCTCCGCTGTGGACCCTGGACGGCCTGCGTGCCGCCGATCCCGTGCTCGGCATCGCGCTGCTGATGCTGATCGCGATCCTGCTGGCCGAGACACTGCATCGCCTGTGGCGCCTGCCGCGCATCTGCGGCCACATGCTGACCGGCGCGATTGCCGGCCCGGTGATGCTGCGCGTGCTCGACGGGCTGGAGCTCGACCCGTGGAAGCCGCTCATCGACCTGGCCATCGGCGCGTTGCTGTTCGAGCTCGGCGCGCGCATCCGTCCGCGCTGGCTGATCGACAACCCCTGGCTCGCCGCGAGCTGCGTGCTGCAGTCGCTGCTGGCGGGCACGCTGGTGGCCGGCGCGCTCGTGCTGCTCGGCGCGCCCTGGCTCACCGCGGCGGTGGCCGGCACGGTGGCGCTGGCCAGCTCGCCGGTCATCGTGCTCGCCGTGGCCCACGAGACCCGTGCCCGCGGCCAGGTCACCGAGCGGCTGCTGATGATGACGGTGGTCAATGCCGTGCTCGCGGTGATCGGCCTGAAGGTGCTGCGCATCCTGATGGCCAGCGACAGCGCCACCGCGGGCGACGAGTTCCTGCGCGCGCTGGTCAGTGCCCTGCGGGTCATCAGCGGCTCGTTCCTGCTCGGCGTGGCCTGCGGCTTCGCGCTCGACCGGCTCAGCCCGCTGGTGCGCGGCACGCCGGCGATGCCGGTGCTGCAGATCGCGCTGGTGATCATCGCCAGCATGCTGGCCGCGCAGTGGACGCTCTCGCCGCTGCTGGCCCTGCTGGTGGCCGGCATGACTGCGCGCGCGCGCATGAAGCACGGGCTGACGGTCGAGCCGCACCTGGGGTCGGCCGGCGCGGTGCTGAGCGTCGTGCTGTTCATCAGCCTGGGGCTGCTGTTCACGCTCGAGGGCCTGGCCACGCTGTGGCCCTGGGTGCTGGCGATCATCGCCGCGCGGCTGGTGGGTTCCGCTCTGGCGATCGGCGCCCTGGCGCGGGTCAGCGGCCTGGGCTGGCGCCAGGCCGGCGCGCTGGCGCTGGCGCTGCAGCCGATGAGCAGCCTGGCGGTGCTGCTGGCCGCGGACACCTTCTCCTGGAGCACCCAGCTGCCCGGCGCGCACACGCCCACCATCCAGGCGCTGCTGCTGGCCGTCACGCTGATGCAGCTCACCGGGCCGGTGTGGACGCAGCTGTCGCTGCGCCACGTGGCGCGGGAAACCAACTGATTCCGCCATGGCACTGCAGGCCTTCAGCCACTCGCAACCGCTGACGCTCGGCGTCGAGCTCGAGCTGCAGCTCGTCAGCACGCACGACTTCGACCTCGCGCCGCAGGCCGAGGACCTGCTGCGCGTGCTGAAGAACCACACCGGCGCGTGGGACGTGAAGCCCGAGATCACGCGCAGCATGATCGAGATCGGCACCTCGATCCAGCGCCAGCACGGCAGCCTGCTGGCGGAGCTGCGCGACCTGCGCGACCAGCTCTCGCGCGCCGCGCGCAAGCTCAACATCGGCATCGCCGGCGGCGGCACGCACGCCTACCAGCACTGGAGCCAGCAGAAGATCTTCCCCGGCGAGCGCTTCCACTACATCAGCGAGCTGTACGGCTACCTGGCCAAGCAGTTCACCGTGTTCGGCCAGCACGTGCACGTGGGCTGCGAGGACGGCGATTCCGCGCTCTGGCTGCTGCACGCGCTGTCGCGCTACGTGCCGCATTTCATCGCGCTGTCGGCCTCCTCGCCCTTCGTGCAGGGCGTGGACACCGGCTTCGACTCGGCGCGCCTGAACTCGGTGTTCGCCTTCCCGCTCTCGGGCCGTGCGCCGTTCTGCCTCTCGTGGCAGGAGTTCGAGAAGTTCTTCGACAAGATGACCAGCACCGGCGTGGTCAACTCGATGAAGGACTTCTACTGGGACATCCGCCCCAAGCCCGAGTACGGCACCATCGAGCTGCGTGTGTGCGACACGCCGCTGACGGTGGAGAAGGCCGCCGCGCTGGCCTGCTACCTGCAGTGCATCTGCCGCTACCTGCGCGAGCAGAAGCCGCTCGAGCCGGCCGAGGACGACTACCTCGTCTACACCTTCAACCGCTTCCAGGCCTGCCGCTTCGGCCTGGACGGCGAGATCGTCGACCCGAAGACCAAGGAGCGCACCCGGCTGCGCGACGACATCCTGCGCACCTTGGCGCGGGTGGACGAACACGCGCTCGACCTGCAGGCGCTGGACGCGAGCAACCTGGTGCGCGAGAGCCTGTTCGCCGGCAACGATGCCGGCTGGCTGCGCGGCCTGCAGGCGCGTGGCGAGCCGCTGTCGGCGGTGGTGGAGGCGGCGGCGCGGCGCTGGATGGGCACCGAAGCCGCCCCGAAGGCCTGAGAGCCTGAGAGGCATTCCAACGCACCCGCGTTGCCCCCGAGAACGCGCCCAATCGAGGCGCAAAGCACAGACGTGTCGGGTGACACGTCGAGCATTTGCAACGACGAGTGGGCGCGTTCCCGGCGGCAACCCGAAGGGCCGGGGTACCCAAGGGCCCTGGGCCGCGTTGCGCCGCTGGCCCAGACGGCTAGTCTGGGCGGCGCGCCGCGCCTCGCCCAGGGCCCTTGGTCACCCCGGCGCGGGTGCGTTGGAATGCCTCTCAGGCTCTGAGTCAGACCAGCGTGAAGTCGGTGCTGGTCAGCGCCAGGCCGGCGTTCAGCAGCGCCACCTGCACCGCGTCGGACAGGCCGTTGGCGCTGCCCGTGGCGTCGTAGTAGAGCACGCCGGTGCTCGAGTTGTAGACGATGTAGTCGTTCGCGTCGGTCGCTCCGCCGGTGACGATCGACTTGAACTGACCCGCGGCCAGCGCGCCGGTGGCGCTGCCGAACTTCGTGAACACGCCGTTCTCGAGCTGGATCGTGTCCGCGGCGACGTTGAAGTCCATCAGCCGGTCGCGGTTGGACGCGGTGTTCGGCGCGGTGTCGAATCGGAACAGGTCCGCGCCCGACCCGCCGTAGAGCGTGTCGTTGCCGAGCCCGCCGCGCAGCAGGTCGTCGCCGCCGCCGGCGCGCAGCACGTTGGCCGCGCCGTTGCCCGCCAGCGTGTTGGCCAGCGCGTTGCCGGTGCCGTTGATGGCCGCCGAGCCGGTGAGCACCAGGCGCTCGACGAAGCTCACGCCGGTCGTGGCCGACAGGCTGAAGGTGACGGCGCTCTGCACCGTGTCGATGCCGCCGGCGTTGGCGCTGCTGCTCAGCGTGGTGGTCTCGTAGACCCGGTCGCCGGCCAGGTTGACCACATAGGTGTCGTTGCCGGCCCCGCCCAGCATGGCATCGGCCCCGCCGGCGCCGTTCAGCGTGTCGTTGCCGGTGTAGCCGAGCAGCGTGTCGTTGCCGCTGCTGCCGCGGATCGAGTCGTTGCCGCTCAGCACGTAGGCATAGGTCTGCTGCGTGTCGCCGAAGGTTGCCGCATGGGCCTGCAGCACCGCGGCGCTGTTCGCGCCGGCCGTCATGCCGGTGACGGTGTAGGTCAGCACGCCGCCTTCGTAGTAGCGCGTCGAGCTGACCGTGCCCGACACCGCCCCCCCCGGGCCGTAGCTGAAGCTGCCGTTGAAGGTCTGCGTGTGCACACCGTCGGTGATCGACATGAAGCTCGCCGTCGCGTCGTCGACCACCCAGTCCCAGTCCTGGGGCGACAGCATGTTGAAGCTCGTGTGCAGCGCGACGTTGGCCATCGAGGAGTGCTCCGGGTTCCTGTCGGGAAATGGCGCGCAGTATCACTCCGGGCCGGCGCGCCGCGACAGCCCTAGCTTTGCGGTGGCTGCGCCCAGGCCGGCGGCCGCGGGTGCAGCCGCGCCATCGCGTAGACGTCGGCGTACTCGCCGTGCCGCAGCGCATAGGCTCGGTGCGTGCCCTCGATCTCGAAGCCGAAGCGGCGGTACAGCGCGATCGCCGGTTCGTTGTCGGTGTAGACGGTCAGCTCGAGGCGCAGCACGCCGGCCCAGTGGTCGGCGTAGTCGCACATCGCCGCCATCAGCGCGCTGCCGACACCGCGGCGCTGGAACTCGCGCGCCACCGAGATGCCCAGCACCATCGCATGCCGGCGCCGCAGGGCCGGGCCGGTCGGGTGCAGGCCGGCCGAGCCGACCACCTCGCCGTGCAGCTCGGCCACGAGCTGCAGGTCCTGGCGGTCGGGCTTGGCCACCTCGGCCAGCCGCGCCGCCCACAGCTCCTCGCTGGGCATCGGCAGCTGCATCAGCCCGGCGAACACCGCCGGGTCGGCCATGATGCGGGCGAATGCGGCCGCGTCCCTGGGGCTGGCGCGACGCACATGGATCGTCATCGCGCCCCGCGCTCAGAGCCGTTCGGCCACCCAGCCGCGCACCGAATCGAGCGCCACGGCCAGCTTGCTCGGCTCGGTGCCGCCGGCCATCGCCATGTCCGGCTTGCCGCCGCCCTTGCCGCCCACCTGCTGGGCGACGAAGTTGACCAGCTCGCCGGCCTTGACCTTGGCGGTGGAGTCGCTCGTCACGCCGGCGGCGAGCTGCACCTTGCCGCCCTCGATGGTGGCGAGCACGATCGCGGCGGTCTTGAGCTTGTCCTTGAGCTTGTCGAGCGTCTCGCGCAGCGTCTTCGCGTCGGCGCCGTCGAGCTGGGCGGCGAGCACCTTCAGGCCCTTGACGTCCACCGCCCGGGCCACCAGCTCGTCGCCCTGCGCCGAGGCGAGCTTGCCCTTCACCGCGGCAAGTTCCTTCTCGAGCGAGCGCACCTGCTCGAGCACCTGCGCCAGGCGCGCCGGCAGCTCGGCCGGCGCCGACTTCAGCGTGCCGGCAAGGCGGTTGACGGTGCCCTCGAGCGATTGCAGGTAGGCCAGCGCGTTGTCGCCCGTCACGGCCTCGACACGCCGCACGCCGGCGGCCACGCCGCTCTCGGCGACGATCTTGAACAGGCCGATGTCGCCGGTGCGCTGCACATGCGTGCCGCCGCACAGCTCGCGGCTGCTGCCGATGTCCAGCACGCGCACCTCGTCGCCGTACTTCTCGCCGAACAGCATCATCGCGCCGGACTTCTGCGCCTCGTCGATGCCCATCACGCGCGCCTGCGTCGCCGCGTTGGCCAGGATCTCGGCATTGACCAGCGCCTCGACCTGGGCGATCTGCGCCTCGGTCATCGGCGCGTTGTGCGCGAAGTCGAAGCGCGTGCGCTCGGCGTTGACCAGCGAGCCCTTCTGCTGCACATGGCCGCCCAGCACCTCGCGCAGCGCCTTGTGCATCAGGTGCGTGACGCTGTGGTTGCGCATGGTCTTCGCGCGCTTCTCGCCGTCCACGCGCGCGACGAACGGGTCGCCCAGCTCGACCTCGCCCTCGACGATGCGCCCGGCGTGGCCGTGCACCGCCGCCTGCACCTTGATCGTGTCCTCGACGATCACGCGGGCGCGGGTGTTGCGCAGCTCGCCGGTGTCGCCCACCTGGCCGCCGCTCTCGGCGTAGAACGGCGTGTGGTCGAGCACGATCACCACGTCGTCGCCCGCGCGCGCCTTCTGCACGGGCGTGCCGTCGACGTACAGGGCCGTCACCTTGCTGTGCTCGCACACCAGGTGCTCGTAGCCGTGGAAGGCCGTGGCCGCGCCCTCGTACTCCAAGCCCGCCGCCATCTTGAACTTGGCCGCCGCGCGGGCCTGCTCGCGCTGGCGGTTCATCGCGGCCTCGAACCCGGCCGAATCGACCGTCACGCCGCGCTCGCGGCAGACGTCGGCGGTCAGGTCGAGCGGGAAGCCGTAGGTGTCGTGCAGCTTGAAGGCGGTCTCGCCGTCGATGGTCGTCGCACCACCGGCGAGCGCGGCCTCCAGGATCTCCATGCCGTTGGCGATGGTCTGGAAGAAGCGCTCCTCCTCCTGCTTCAGCACGTCGGTCACGCGCAGCTTCTCGCGCTTCAGTTCGGGGTAGGCCTCGCCCATCTCCTCCACGAGCGGTGCCACCAGCTGGTGGAAGAAGGGCTTGCGCGCACCGAGCTTGTAGCCGTGGCGGATGGCGCGGCGGGCGATGCGGCGCAGCACGTAGCCGCGGCCCTCGTTGCCCGGGATCACGCCGTCGGTCACGGTGAAGGTGCAGGCGCGGATGTGGTCGGCAATGACCTTCAGGCTCGGGCTGTCCTTGTCGCAGTCTTTCGCGCCGGCCGCATCGACGGCCTGCTTGGCCGCGGCCAGCAGGTTGACGAACAGGTCGATCTCGTAGTTCGAGTGCACGTGCTGCAGCACCGCGGCGATGCGCTCGAGGCCCATGCCGGTGTCCACGCTCGGCTTGGGCAGCTTGTGCATCACCCCCGCCTCGTCGCGGTTGAACTGCATGAACACGTTGTTCCAGATCTCGATGTAGCGGTCGCCGTCTTCCTCGGGCGAGCCCGGCGGGCCGCCGGGGATCCCCGGGCCGTGGTCGTAGAAGATCTCGGTGCACGGGCCGCAGGGGCCGGTGTCGCCCATCATCCAGAAGTTGTCCGAGGCGTAGCGCGCGCCCTTGTTGTCGCCGATGCGCACGATGCGCTCGGCCGGCACCCCGACGGTTTCATTCCAGATCTGATAGGCCTCGTCGTCCTCGGCATAGACGGTGACCCAGAGCTTCTCCTTGGGCAGCTTGAACACCTCGGTGAGCAGTTCCCAGGCGTAGCTGATCGCGTCCTTCTTGAAGTAGTCGCCGAAGCTGAAGTTGCCCAGCATCTCGAAGAAGGTGTGGTGCCGCGCCGTGTAGCCCACGTTCTCGAGGTCGTTGTGCTTGCCGCCGGCGCGGATGCACTTCTGGCTGGTCGTCGCGCGGTTGTAGGGCCGCTTGTCGAAGCCGAGGAACACGTCCTTGAACTGGTTCATCCCGGCGTTGGTGAACAGCAGCGTCGGGTCGTCGCCCGGGATCACGGGGCTGGAGGCCACGATGGCATGGCCCTTCGATTCGAAGAACTTCAGGAACGCGTGACGGATCTCGGCGGCTTTCATCCAGTGCCTTCTAAGTGCTTGAATCGGCGGAACTTTCGATTATAGAAAGGCGGGGCCTCCCAAGCCTCCCGCCGGGCCGTCCCACGGAAGGCTTGCGCCCCTCGGGGGGGCAGCGAATGCAGTGAGCGTGGGGGCTCCGTGTCAGCCCTGCGCCTGCTGGGCATGGCTGGCAATCTGCGCGGCCAGCACGTTCCACAGCCGCTCGTCCTCGCTGAAGGCGACGTTGAAGCGCAGCCAGCCGGTGGTGCGCGGCTGGGCCAGGAACAGGTGGCCCGGGCCCAGCATCACGCCTTCGCCGGCCACCTGGCGCGAGAGCTCGGCCGCGTCGGTCAGGTCCGGGTGCCGGGCCCACAGGTACATGCCGGCCTTGGGCTCGCCGAACAGCTCGAAGCCCAGGCCGGTGAGCCGCTGCGCAACGCGCCCATGCGACTCGGCCAATCGGTCGCGCAGCGACTTCAGGTGCTTGCGCCATCGTCCCTCGGTCAGCGCGCCGAAGGCGATGCGCTCGGTGATGTCGGAGCTGGTCAGCCCGGACACCATCTTGAGCTGCGTCAGGGCCTCCAGCGTGGCCGGTGCCGTGGCCAGGAAGCCGACCCGCAGGTTGGGCGAGATGGTCTTGGAGAAGCTGCCGACGTGGATGACCCGCCGGAGCTGGTCCAGGCTCGCGAGCGACGGGCGCTGCAGCGGGTCCATGTCTGCGTACAGGTCGTTCTCCACCAGCGTCAGGCCGTGCGCCTCGGCCAGCTGCAGCACGCGGTAGAGCTGCGCGATCGGCGCCACCGAGCCGGTCGGGCTCTGCAGGCGCGGCTGGGTGAAGAACACGCTCGGCCGGTGCTCGACGATCAGCGCCTCCAGGGCCGCGACGTCGTAGCCCTGCGGCGTGCGCGGCACGCCGACCAGGCGCGCGCCCAGGTGGCGCAGCATGAACATCAGGTTCGGGTAGCCGGGGTCGTCCACCAGCACCGCGTCGCCGGGCTTGACGAGGTGGCGCGCGGCCAGGTCGAGCGCCTGGCTGCTGCCCTGCGTCAAGAGCACCTGCTCGGCGGTGACGGCGATCTGCTGCTCCGAGAGCGTCTCGGCGATCAGCGCGCGCAAGGCCATGTGGCCGTGCGGCGAACCGTAGCCGCCGAGTTCGGCACCGTCGGTGGCGAGCTGGCGCAGGCTGCGGCGCACGCCGTCCTCGAACAGCCAGTCGTGCGGCAGCCAGCCGCAGCCGGCCTTGATCGGCAGGTTGCGGCTCTCGAAGATCTGCTTCAGGTACCAGCGCGCATCGAAGTTCAGGTCGGCGGCCGGCGGTTCGCCCGGTGCCGGGGCGTCGCCCGGCCGGCGCTTGACGAAGAAGCCCGCGTGCGCGCGCGACACCAGCCAGCCCTGCGCCACCAGCCGGTCGTAGGCCTCCACCACCGTGAACACGCTGACGCCATGGGCCGCTGCGAAGGCGCGGATCGAGGGCAGTTTCGCGTCCGGCTTGAGCGACTGGTCGGCGATCATGCGGCGCAGGCCGTCCACGATCTGGCTGACCAGCGGGATGGTCGATTCGGGCTTGAGGATCAGCATCGTCTTGGGGGAGCACGCACGAGCCCGGTGCCGAGCCGGCTGCGGCGCCCCAACCTAGGGCTTTCCTGTACAGGGGGCGCCGCCTGCACAGTGCGATGCGGCGCGATGATCTGTGTACATGGTAGCGCCCGGGCCCGGCGCCTAGAGTTGCGCCCGTCCCCAGCCCGGAGAGAACCTTGCAGCGCGACCCCCAGCCCACGACATCGACCAACGCCGCCCTGATGGCGCGCCGCCATGCCGCCGTGCCGCGCGGCGTGGGCCAGGCGCACCAGATCTTCATCGCCCGCGCGAAGAACGCCGAGTTCTGGGACGTGGAGGGCAAGCGCTACATCGATTTCGCCGGCGGCATCGCGGTGCTGAACACCGGCCACCTGCACCCGGGCGTGATCGATGCGGTCAAGGCCCAGCTCGACCTCTACACCCACACCTGCTTCCAGGTGGTCGCCTACGAGCCCTACGTCGAACTGGCCGAGCGGCTGAACGCGCTGGCCCCGGGGCAGTTCCCGAAGAAGACGCTGTTCCTGACCACCGGCGCCGAGGCGGTGGAGAACGCCGTCAAGATCGCCCGCGCGCACACCGGCCGGCCCGGCATCGTCGCCTTCACCGGGGGCTACCACGGCCGCACCTTGATGACGCTCGGCATGACCGGCAAGGTCGCGCCGTACAAGACCGGCTTCGGCCCCTTCCCCGGCGAAGTGTTCCACGCCCTGTTCCCGAACCCGCTGCACGGCGTGAGCGTCGAGCGCGCGCTCGAGTCGGTCGAGACGATCTTCAAGAACGACATCGAGGCCAGCCGCGTCGCCGCCTTCATCCTCGAGCCGGTGCAGGGCGAAGGCGGCTTCTACGTCGCGCCGGACGAGTTCGTCGTCGGCCTGAAGAAGCTCGCCGATAAACACGGCATCCTGCTCATCGCCGACGAGGTGCAGACCGGCGCCGGCCGCACCGGCACCTGGTTCGCCTGCGAGCAGTGGAGCGTGGCCCCGGACCTGATCACCACCGCCAAGTCGCTGGCCGGCGGCTTTCCGATCTCCGGTGTGGTCGGGCGCGCCGAGGTGATGGACGCGCCGGCGCCCGGCGGCCTGGGCGGCACCTACGCGGGCTCGCCGATCGGCTGCGCCGCGGCCATTGCCGTGCTGAAGGCCTTCGAGGACGAGCAGCTGCTCGCGCGCAGCCGGGCGGTCGGTGCCCGGCTGGTCGCGGCGCTGCAGCAGATCGCCCGCGACCACAAGGCGATCGGCGACGTGCGCGGCCTGGGCGCGATGGTGGCGGTCGAACTGTTCGAGCCGGGCACCAGGACCCCCGATGCCGAGCTGACCCGCCAGGTCGTCGCCGAAGCGGCACGCCGCGGCCTCGTGCTGCTGTCCTGCGGCACCTACGGCAACGTGATCCGCGTGCTGGTGCCGCTGACGGCCTCCGATGCGCTGCTGGACGAAGGCCTGCGCATCATCGCCGACAGCTTCGCGGCCGTCCGCTGATGGCCATGAATCCCCCCCGTAGCGCCTCCGGCGCTCCCCCCCAGGGGGGCGCCGCCAGCGGACCGGCGGAGCCGGCTCCGCGGCGACCGCTTGATGCGGCGGCATCGGCTGCCGAACCGCTGGTCCGCTTCCGCGGCGTGCAGAAGACCTACGACGGCGTGCAGCTCGTCGTGCGCTCGCTCGACCTGGACATCCGGCGCGGCGAGTTCCTGACGCTGCTGGGGCCCTCGGGCTCGGGCAAGACGACCACGCTGATGATGCTGGCGGGCTTCGAATCGCCCACCGCCGGCGAGATCCTGCTCGACGGCAAGCCGATCACGCGCACGCCGCCGCACAAGCGCCACTTCGGCATGGTGTTCCAGAACTACGCGCTGTTCCCGCACCTGACGGTCGGGCAGAACGTGGCCTACCCGCTGACGGTGCGCAAGGTGCCGAAGGCGGAGCAGGCGCAACGCGTCGAGAAGGCGCTCGCGATGGTGCGGCTCGACGGCAAGGCCGACCGCCTGCCCGGGCAGCTCTCCGGCGGCCAGCAGCAGCGCGTGGCGCTGGCCCGCGCGCTCGTCTTCAACCCGCAGCTGGTGCTGATGGACGAGCCGCTGGGCGCGCTCGACAAGCAGTTGCGCGAGCACATGCAGATCGAGCTGAAGGAACTGCATCGCCAGCTCGGCGTGACCTTCGTCTACGTGACGCACGACCAGGACGAGGCGCTGACCATGAGCGACCGCGTCGCGGTGTTCAACGACGGCGAGATCCAGCAGATCGAGGCCGTCGAGCGCATCTACGAGCAGCCGCGCAACCGCTTCGTGGCCGGCTTCATCGGCGACAGCACGGTGCTCGAGGGCACGGTGCGCGCCAGCGGCGTGAACGGCGCCAACGACCACTGCGGCATCGTGCTGCCCGACGGCCGCGTGATCACCGGCCTGAACGTGAACGACGCGCAGGTGGGCGACAAGGTGCAGGCCAGCGTGCGGCCCGAGCGCATCGTGCTGCATGCCGCCGCCCCGAGCGAGCGCGCCAACGTGCTGCAGGCGCAGGTGGCCGACGTGATCTACTTCGGCGACCACCTGCGCCTGCTGTGCGCGGTGGGCGACGGCCAGGCGGAGGCCACGGTGAAGCTGCCGCTGCAGCAAGGCAGCGTGCCGCGCCCCGGCGATGCCGTCTGGCTGGAGTTCCCGCCCGAGTTCACCCGCATCTACCGCTGACCATTTCTCTCACCCTCCACTTCCGGAGACTCACCACGATGAACAAGAGCATCCTCGCCACCGCCGTGATCGCCGCCAGCTTCGCGCTGCCGGCCGTCGGCCAGCAGTTGACCGTCGTCAACTTCGGCGGCGCCAACGGCAACGCGCAGAAGAAGGCCTTCTACGAGCCCTTCGAGAAGACGGGCACGAAGATCGTGCCGGTCGAGTACAACGGCGAGCAGGCCAAGGTGAAGGCCATGGTCGAGACCAAGAAGGTCACCTGGGACGTGGTCGAGGTCGAGTCGCCCGACGTGGCGCGCGGCTGCGACGAAGGCCTGTTCGAGAAGCTCGACTACTCGAAGATCGCGCCCAAGAGCGACTTCCTGCCCGCGGCCGTGAGCGACTGCGGCGTCGGCATCTTCGTCTGGTCCACCGTGATGGCCTACAACGGCGACAAGCTGAAGACCGCGCCCGTCACCTGGGCCGACTTCTGGGACACCAAGAAGATCCCCGGCAAGCGCGGCCTGCGCAAGGGCGCGCGCTACAACCTCGAGTTCGCGCTGATGGCCGATGGCGTCAAGTCCGCCGACGTCTACAAGGTGCTGGGCACGAAGGAAGGCGCCGACCGCGCGTTCAAGAAGCTCACCGAGCTCAAGCCGAACATCCAATGGTGGGAAGCCGGGGCGCAGCCGCCGCAGTTCCTCGTCGCCGGCGACGTGGTGCTCAGCACGGTCTACAACGGCCGCATCGACGCCGCCAACCGCGAAGGCAAGAACCTGAAGATCACCTGGACCGGCGGCATCTACGACCTCGACTACTGGGTCATCCCCAAGGGCACGCCGAACAAGGACGCGGCGATGAAGTTCATCGCCTTCGCCAGCACGCCGGAAGCCCAGGCCGAATACGCGAAGAACATCGCCTACGGCCCGACCAACACCAAGGCGCTGGCCAAGCTCGACGCCAAGGTGCTGGAGAACCTGCCCACCTCGCCGGCCAACTCGAAGGACGCGCTGCAGTTCAGCATCAAGTTCTGGGCCGACCAGGGCGAGGAGCTGGAGAAGCGCTTCGCGGCCTGGGCGGCGCAGTAAGCGCAGCGAGGAACGCGCGATGACGAGCATGGCGGCGCCCCTGGCGGGCCTCCCCGACCCTCGGGCGCTGCAGCGCTCGCTCGCGCGGGCCGAGCGGCGCCGCAAGCTGCGCGCCTTCGCGCTGACCTTGCCGCTGCTCGTGTTCCTGCTGGCCACCTTCCTGGTGCCGATCGCGGTGCTGCTCAAGCGTGCGATCGAGAACCCGGAGGTGGCCAACGCGCTGCCACGCACCGTGGTGGCGCTCGACCCCTGGAACCGCGAGGGCACGCCCCCCGATGCGGCCTACGCCGCGGTGATCCAGGACCTTTCCGCGCTGCCCGATGCCGCCGATGCCGGCGCGCTGGCGCGGCGCCTCAACTCCGAAGTCGCCGGCGCGCGTTCGCTGGTGATGGGCCTGCACCGCGCGCTGCCGGTGGAGGCCGCCAACGCGGCCGACGCCAAGGCCAGGCTGCTCGCGCTCGACGAACGCTGGGCCGAGCCGAAGTACTGGCAGGCCATCGCCAAGAACGGCGCACGCTGGACCGGCGACTACCTGCTCGCCTCGCTCGATTTCCGGCGCGACGCCACGGGGCGCATCGAGCGCATGCCCGAAGACCAGCAGGTGTTCGGCCGCATCCTGGCGCGCACATTCGGCATCAGCGCCATCGTCACGCTGTGGTGCCTGTTGCTCGGCTACCCGCTCGCCTACTGGCTGAGCATCCTGCCGGCGCGCCAGGCCAACGTGCTGATGATCCTGGTGCTGGTGCCGTTCTGGACCTCGATCCTCGTGCGCGTCGCGGCCTGGATCGTGCTGCTGCAGAACGGCGGCCTGGTCAACGGCGCGCTGATGGGGCTGGGCGTGATCGCCGAGCCGCTGCAGCTGCTGTTCAACCGCACCGGCGTCGTGATCGCGATGACGCACATCCTGCTGCCCTTCATGATCCTGCCGCTGTACAGCGTGATGAAGAGCGTGCCGCCGACCTACCTGCGCGCAGCGATTTCGCTGGGCTCGCCGCCGTTGATCGCGTTCTTCCGCGTCTACGTGCCGCAGACCTACCCGGGCATCGGCGCCGGTGCGCTGCTGGTCTTCATCCTGAGCATCGGCTACTACGTGACCCCTGCCCTGCTCGGCGGCGCCGACGACCAGATGCTGAGCTACTACGTGGCGCAGTACGCCAACGTCACGGTCAACTGGGGCATGGCGGCGGCGCTCGGCGCGATCCTGCTGGTGGCCACGCTGATCCTCTACGGCCTGTACCGCCGCGTCGTCAAATCGGAGCTGAGCCTGGGATGAACACCCTGCAACGCTGGCTGCCGGAGTTCCCGGCCTACGCGACGCCGCTGGACAAGCTGGGCTGGTGGGCCCTGCGCCTGGCCTGCATCGGTGTGCTGCTGTTCCTGCTGCTGCCGATCCTCGTGATCATCCCGCTGTCGTTCAGCAACTCCTCCTTCCTGGCCTACCCGATCCCCGGCTGGTCGCTGCGCTGGTACGAGAACCTGTTCGGCTCGCCGGAGTGGATTCGCGCGGCGAAGAACAGCTTCATCGTCGCGCCGGCGGCCACGCTGATTGCCACCGCGCTCGGCACGATGGCGGCCGTGGGCCTCGCACGCACCGACTTCCCGTTCAAGGGCACGCTGATGAGCCTGCTGATCGCGCCGATGGTCGTGCCGATCATCGTGGTGGGCGTCAGCACCTACCTGTTCTTCGCGCCGCTCGGCCTGGCGGACAGCTACCTCGGCCTCGTGATCGTGCACGCCGCGCTCGGCGCGCCCTTCGTGCTGACCACCGTGCTGGCCACCTTGCAGGGCTTCAACCACAACCTGGTGCGCGCGAGCCTCTCCTGCGGCGAGAGCCCGCTGAACACCTTCTTCCGCGTGACGCTGCCGGTGATCGCCCCCGGCGTCGTCTCCGGCGCGCTGTTCGCCTTCGCGACCTCGTTCGACGAGGTGGTGGTCACGCTCTTCCTCGCCGGCCCCGACCAGGTGACCCTGCCGCGTCAGATGTTCACCGGCATCCGCGAGAACATCACACCGACCATCGCGGCGGTCGCGACGCTGCTCATCATCTTCACCACCGCGCTGCTGCTGGCGCTCGAATGGCTGCGCGGCCGCCGGCGCTGACATGAGCGAGAAGAACCAGCCCCTGTCGGGCAATGCGATGCCGCGTTTCGGCGGGCCCGCGACGATGATGCGCCTGCCCGCGGCCGAGTCGCCCGCGGGCCTGGACGCCGCCTTCATCGGCGTGCCGCTGGACATCGGCACCAGCCACCGCCCGGGCGCGCGCTTCGGCCCGCGCCAGATCCGCGCCGAGTCCGCGCTGCTGCGGCCCTACAACATGGCCACCGGCGCCGCGCCCTTCGACACCCTGCAGGTGGCCGACCTCGGCGACGTGCCGATCAACACCTACTCGCTCGACAAGTCGCTGGCCATCATCACGGCCTTCTACGAGCGCGTGCTGGCGGCGAACTGCAAGCCGCTCACGCTCGGCGGCGACCACACCATCGCGCTGCCCATCCTGCGCGCGGTGGCCAAGCGGCATGGCCCGGTGGCGCTGGTGCACGTGGACGCGCACGCCGACGTCAACGACGAGATGTTCGGCGAGCGCATCGCGCACGGCACGCCGTTTCGCCGCGCGGTCGAGGAAGGCCTGCTCGCGGGCGACAAGGTCTGGCAGATCGGCCTGCGCGGCACCGGCTACGCGGCCGACGACTTCGACTGGCCGCGCGCCCAGGGCTTCACCGTCGTGCCGGCACACGAGGTCTGGTGGCAGTCGCTGGCCCCGCTGATGGCCGGTGTGCGCGAGCGCATCGGCCCGACCCACCCGGTGTACCTGAGCTTCGACATCGACGGCATCGACCCGTCGTACGCCGGCGGCACCGGCACGCCGGAGATCGGCGGCCTCACGGTGCCGCAGGCGCTCGAGGTGATCCGCGGCTGCCGCGGGCTGAACGTGGTGGGTGCCGACCTGGTCGAAGTCAGCCCGCCCTACGACCCCACCGGCAACACCGCGCTGCTCGGGGCCAATCTGCTCTACGAGATGCTCTGCGTGCTGCCCGGTGTACGCTTTCGCTGATTCCCCCGGAGAACTCAGATGGACATGAAGACCACGCCGCTGGCCACGCTGGCCGATGCCTCGCTGCTGAAGAACAACGCACTGGTCAACGGCGAATGGGTGGGTGGGGCGGCCCGCTTCGCCGTGACCGACCCGGCCACCGGCCAGAAGCTCGTCGACGTGGCCAACCTCGGCGCCGCCGAGACCGAGGCCGCGCTCAAGGCCGCCGAGAAGGCCTGGCCGGCCTGGCGCGCCAAGACCGCCAAGGAGCGCGGCGCGATCCTGATGAAGTGGTTCCACCTGCTGCACCAGCACGCCGACGATCTGGCCCGCATCATGACCGCCGAGCAGGGCAAGCCGCTGGCCGAGGCCAAGGGCGAGGTCAGCTATGGCGCGAGCTTCATCGAGTGGTTTGCGGAGGAAGCCCGCCGCGTCTACGGCGAGACCATCCCGACCACCGACAACAACAAGCGGTATCTCGTCATCAGGCAGCCGATGGGCGTGTGCGCGGCGATCACGCCGTGGAACTTCCCGATCGCGATGATCACGCGCAAGGTCGCGCCGGCACTGGCGGCCGGCTGCCCGGTGGTCATCAAGCCGGCCGAGCAGACGCCGCTGTCGGCGCTGGCCGTGGCCGAGCTGGCACAGCGTGCCGGCATGCCGGCCGGCGTGCTGAACGTGATCACCGCCGACGGGCCCAACTCGATCGCCGTCGGCAAGGTGCTGTGCGCGAGCGACATCGTGCGCCACCTGTCCTTCACCGGCTCCACCGAGGTGGGCCGCATCCTCGCCGCGCAATGCGCGCCGACGATCAAGAAGCTCAGCCTCGAGCTCGGCGGCAACGCGCCCTTCATCGTGTTCGACGACGCCGACCTGGACAGCGCCGTCGAGGGCGCGATGATCAGCAAGTACCGCAACGCCGGGCAGACCTGCGTCTGCGCCAACCGGCTCTACGTGCAGGACGGCGTGTACGACACCTTCGTCGCCAGGCTGGCCGAGAGGACCAAGGGGATCAAGGTCGGCAACGGCTTCGAGGCCGGCGTCAGTCAGGGTCCGCTGATCGACGCGCAGGCCATCGAGAAGGTCGAGCGCCACGTCGCCGACGCGCTCGCCAAGGGTGCCAGGGTGGTGGTGGGCGGCTCGAAGATCGGCGACCGCTTCTACACCCCCACCGTGCTGGCCAACGTCACCGGCGACATGCTGTGCGCGAAGGAGGAGACCTTCGGCCCGGTGGCGCCGGTGTTCCGCTTCAAGACCGAGGACGAAGTGATCGCGGCCGCCAACGCCACCGAGTTCGGCCTCGCGAGCTACTTCTACAGCCGCGACGTGGGCCGCATCTTCCGCGTCGGCGAGGCACTCGAGTACGGCATGGTCGGCATCAACACCGGCCTGATCTCGACCACCGAGGTGCCGTTCGGCGGCGTCAAGCAGTCGGGCCTGGGCCGCGAAGGCTCGCACCACGGCATCGACGACTATGTCGAGATCAAGTACCTCTGCCTCGGCGACATCCTGAAGTAGCCGCTCAGATGTCGATCAGCGTCGTCGGCTTCACGAACGACAGGTTGCGCACCTTGCCGAGCCTGGCCTTCAGGTCGGACTCCTTGGCCTTGTAGAGCTTGGCGAGTTCCTTCGGCCATTCGTCGAAGGGGCAGGAGTTGATGATCTTCATCGCCTTGGCGCGCAGGTCGACGCTGTCGGTGTCGAGCCCGAACTCGGCGACGATCTTGGTCACCTCCGCCACGCTGAAGGTCTTCGGCGGCGGCGGCGGCGCCTTCTTCTCCTCCTTGGGCACCTGGCCGAGCGCGATCAGCTCCTTCACGAGCCGCTCGACGCGGTCGACGCTGTCGCGCGCGCGCTCGAGGTCGTCGAACATCCACTGCAGCTCGGCCTTGCGGGCGCGGTCGAGGTCGGGGTACTGCTTCCTGAACTTCTCCAGCTTGCCGCGCAGGCCGATCTCCGTCGTGCCGTTCTTCAGGAAGGCGATCAGCTTCTCGCGCGCGTCGGTCAGCGCCTTCTGGTTCTTCTGCTCCCAGGCCTTGCGCGCCGCCTGCTCGAGCTTGGGCGTGTCGGTGTTGACGACCACGATCTTGTCCATCAGGTTCTTCACCTGCGCCTGCAGCGCACCGAGATCACCCTCGATCGCGACGTCACCCTTGCGGATGTCGCCGAGCGCCTTGTCCACCTGCTTGTCGAGCTCGCGTGCGTCGCTGGCCTGGTCGGTGAGCTTCTTGCGCGTCTTGGCCACCACCTTGACGAGCTGTTCGACCTGGTCGAACTTGGTCTCCATCAGGTCCTTGTCCTTGCGCAGCTTCGCGATCAGGTCGAGCGCCTCCTTCACGGTGGCCAGGCACTCGTCGATCTCGTCGTTCACGGCCGCCAGCTGCGGCCGGTACAGCTCGATCTCCTCGGTGCTCTGGTCGGCGATGCCGGCCTTGAGCCCGTCGTAGAAGCGCTTGTAGCGCGGCTGAAGCTTCTTGTCCTGCTGGTCGATCAGCCGGACCTTGGCAACGGTCTCGGCCAGGGTCTGCGCGGTTTCGCGGCTGATGGTGGGTGCCATGGGCGGTCTCCGGTGGTGACGAGGCGGGCGCATGATCGGCCGCGGCCGCAGGCCCCACAACCCTCGGACGGGTTGTCCGGATCGGGCGCCGGATTGCGTGAGGCCCGTGCGTCAGCCCCGCGCGTCAGGCGCCGTCGTTGGCAGCGGCCGGCGCAGCACTGCCCCCGCGACCCTGCGTCGGGGCGGCGGCGGCCAGGCCGGTGGCCAGGCGCAGCAGCGTGGCGGCGTCGCGTCCGTCCTGCGGGTACCGCGCCGCGCCGATGGCCGCGGCAATCGCCACCTGCTCGCCGGCCACTGCGAACGGCGCACGCAGCGCCTCTTGCAGCTTGTCGGCCACGCGGGCGGCATCCTGCACGTCCTGCA
Source organism: Piscinibacter defluvii (assembly GCF_004011805.1). Taxonomy (GTDB): domain Bacteria; phylum Pseudomonadota; class Gammaproteobacteria; order Burkholderiales; family Burkholderiaceae_C; genus Piscinibacter; species Piscinibacter defluvii. The sequence goes on along the minus strand of NZ_RCHJ01000003.1, from coordinate 155,725 downwards.
GCTGCGGCAGCAGCACCGCCAGCAGGTCGGCACCGAGTGCGGCCACCACGTCGCCGGCGCGCAGGCCGACGCGCAGTCGCACCGCGATCTTGCGCCGCAGCGCATTGGCCGATTCGCGCCCGAGCCGGGCCTCGGCGGCGGCCAGCCCGTCCAGACGGACCGCCAGCAGGGCCATCGGGGCAGGCTGGCGCTCGCGCATCGCCAGCAACTGCGTGAGCTGCTCGGCGAGCTGGGCCTGGTCGGGCAGGCCGGTCAACAGGTCGGTGCCGAGCGCCTTGCGGCTGAGCTCCTGCAGGCGGCGCCGCTCGACGGCCAGGCGCAGCGTGCGCGGCAGGGCGGACGCGTCGAGCGCCAGCACATCCTGCACGCCGAGCTGCACCAGGTGCAGCGCCGCCTCGAGCCCGGGTTCGCCGTCGCAGGCCACCAGCACCGCCGCTTCGGCCACCGCGCGCGAGAAGGCCGGCCAGGCCGGCAGTGATGCCAGCGCGTCGCACGGCAGGGTGAGCAGCAGTGCGTCGACCGGCCCGGCGTCCAGCCCCTGCACGGCAGCGTCGAGGCCGGCCACCCGCCGCAGTTCCAGCGGCCCGAGCGCGTCGCGCGCCGGCAGGCCGGCCGACACGCCCTGCTCCACCACCAGCACCCGCAGCGTCTGCCCGTTCACGCCCTGCTCCGCGGTTCGTGCGCCCGCAAAAAGGGCCGCATCAGCGGCCCGGGAATGTTGGAGCGGGTGAAGGGAATCGAACCCTCGTATGAAGTCGGGTAGGAGGGGTGCCTCGCGGCACCCCTCCCCCCTAAGAACCGGACGTGCAGGTTTCCCCGCATCCGGCTCAAGCAGCCTGAACCGTCCACCCACTCCCGGGTACGACGGCCGCCGCAAAGTTTACTCACTCGGATCCTTCAGAACCAGCGTCGAGTTGGCCGCAGGCGTCAGTTGCCGTGCGAGCCTTTCCTTCTCCGGATGATCGAACAGGATCGCCCACATCATCCGCCGTTCCAGCGCTTCCCGCTCGCCGTCGATGACGACGGGTTGCAGGTCACGTCGGACTGCCCGGGCTTCTTCTTCACTGGCCATCGCTCTCCTCGTGTTTGTGAAGCTCACTCGTTGACATGGTGCTGCCGGTGGCAGTTCGGGTGCAGCAACTCAAGGTTGCCCATCTGATCCGACCCGCCAGCCGACCGCTTGATGACGTGGTGGATGTGCCACCCCGTCTCCTTCGTGATCTTCTGGCCGCACTTCGGACAGAGCCCGTCCTGCCAGTACCACAACCATGCCAGTTTCCGGCGCCCCTTCAAGTCCGACTCCATCTTGCGCGCGAGGCGCGCGTCGAAGTAGTCCTCGTCATCGGGGCTGTAGGGATTCCGGCTGCCATCCACCTTGATGTGCGGCTTCTTGTGGAAGCTCGCCAAGGTCAGCAGCGCCTTGTCCTTCTCCGCGAATCGCCAGTCGCGACCCTGTATGCACCGGAAGTACCGGGCCTTGATCCACCGTTCACCCTTGTTCGGATGCCGGCGTCGTGCCCAGCGCCACAGCGCCTGCCAGATCGCGTGGTCGGCTTTCGCAAACGTGCGCGTCGCCATCTGGCTTCGGTGATACCCAGCCCATCCCCGTATCACCGGGTTGAGCTTGTCGATCACGTCAGCCTGCCGGCTCGTGCGCATGTCCCGCAGTGTCCCGCGGACCTTCGCCAGGAAGTTCTTGGCGTTCTTCCTGGACGGCTTCGTCAACAGCATGCCGCCTTGCCAGCGGACCGTCCACCCCAGGAAGTCGAAGCCATCGGTCACATGCGTGACCAGCGTCTTCTTCTCCGAAAGCTCCAGGCCGCGCTCTCGCAGGAATTCCTGCACCAGCGGTTTGACCCGGTCCTCCAGCAGTTCGCGTGAACTGCCCGTGATGATGAAGTCGTCGGCGTAGCGAACGAAGTTGACCTTGGCCGACCGTGCTTCGCGCACCGTGCGGAAGAGCCCCGCCAGCACGTCTTGCAGGCCGTCCAATGCCAGATTCGCGAGCACGGGCGAGATGATCCCGCCCTGCGGTGTCCCGCTCTCTGTCGGGAAGAGGTTGTTCCCCTCGAAGTACCCGGCTTTCAGCCACTTGCGCAATACGCCCTTGTCCGTGGGGACGTGGGCGATCAGCCAGTCGTGACTGATGTTGTCAAAACAACCTTTGATGTCCGCCTCCAGCACCCACTTCGGCGAGTGCTTTCGACCAAGTGCGTTGCGCACCTGTTCGATCGCGTCTGCCGTTGAGCGCCCACGGCGGAAACCATAGGAGTGGATGTCGCCGGTTGTCTCGGCGGTGGGGTCGAGCGCCAGCAAGTGCAGCGCCTGCATGGCCCGGTCGCGCATGGTGGGGATGCCCAGGGGGCGCCGATCACCGTTCGCTTTCGGGATGTAGACCCGTCTCATCGGCCGTGGTTGGTAGCCCTTGTGTTGCAAGGACTGCACGGCCTGCCACTTCTCGTCCGGAGTACTCCAAGTCTGCCGGTCGATGCCCGGGGTCTTGCGACCCTGGTTCTCGGTGACCCGTTTGACCGCCAGCGCTTTCGCACTGATGGAGCGGGTCAGGAGCTTCTGCAAACGCCTGGCCTTGCGCCAGTCGCCTGCCTTTGCTGCGTTCGCGATGCGTGCCTGCAACCTGCCGACCACCTGATGCGCGTCCTGCCACGGTATCCCGTGCCAGTGCGACCAGTTGGTGGAGGCGACATCACAATCGCTTGCGTCCATATCAACCTCCGTTGAAATGGAGCGGGCGAAGGGAATCGAACCCTCGTCAGCTGCTTGGGAAGCAGCAGCTCTGCCATTGAGCTACGCCCGCCCGGTCCCGAAGGATGGACGTCTGCCCCGAAGGGCAGACAACCCTTCGGGCGGTAGGACTCAGACCTGTCTCGCGACAGACCACCAAGCGGAAGTCAGCGCCCTTTCGGGCCGGGGCAATCGTTGCATCCCCTATCCGGACCATTACAGCCCGGCCTTCGCTTTTTCCGCGATCCTCTACCCACAACAGATGCGCGGCAGTTTACACCGCCGCTTGTCGCGCCTTGCGGCGCGACACCGCTATGGGCTTACCCTGTTCCGTGCGGTGAGCACGGGCCAGGAGGGCCTCGCCTTTCTGCCGGTGACCGTCATGTCAGCGTGCCTCCACCAAGCAGGGAGGCAACCGGTCACGTACCGTTTTGGTTCGAGCCTGTCAGTCGTTTTGGCTCGTTCAAGCTTGACGGCATTTATCAGCGATTCACAGATGTTGGCCCTTTGGCCCAGCCTTGCGCCTCATCCGGATTTCGACTTCCAGAATCCCACGGCAAACCTCACGGCTACCGCGTACCCCAGAGGGGCGGCTACGTTGTCGGTGCGCTCGGCACGGGGTCGTTACCAACCCCGCACTGCACCTAGGCTACGGGCGGCTGAACGCCCGGTTGCATGCAGGCTCGCGCCTGAGCAACAACTCATCACACGGCTTGCGCCGCGTTTACAACCCAACCCCGGTTTCCCGAGGCTTTCGGCCTTTCGGCCGGCTTCGATCAGGCTTTCACCTGACCATGTGACCCCTTACGGTCACTCGTAGGGCTGCTCTTCCACACTTGAACGATGCTCATCGCATCAGCGGTGTGGCCGGCCCAGCTGGCCGGACGCGACTCTCAGGTCGCACGCTTGGGAAGCTGCCGTTCTGCCATTGAACTACACCCGCAGCGGGCGCGAGTTTACGCGAATCCGCCGTGCCGGCCGGCACCCGGCGCGGACGCGGGTTAGCCCTGATCCGACCCACTGACATGCGAACTAACATGTCAGCACGTTGTCGACACGCCCCGGCATGGCCAGCTCCCTGCGCGCCCGCGCCTACGAAAGCTTCCAGCAGCAGATCGTGCAGGCCAACATCCGGCCGGGGCAGTTCGTCTCGCAGCGCGAGCTGATGCAGTTGCTGGGCATGCCGCTGGGCGCGGTGCGCGAGCTGATCCCGCGGCTCGAGGCCGAGGGCCTGCTGCGCACGGTGCCGCAGCGCGGCCTGCAGATCGCGCACGTGGACCTCAAGCTGATCAACAACGCCTTCCAGTTCCGCGCCCTGCTCGAGCGCGAGGCGGCGACCCATTTCTGCAGCGCGGTCTCCGAGGCCGACCTGGCAGCCATCGAGGATGCGCACCGCCGCATCGTCGAGCGCGCCCGGCGCGGCCCGGTGGACGATGCGCTGCTGACCGACGCCACTACGGTCGACTGGGGCCTGCACGACCTGATGATCGACACGCTCGGCAACGAGCTGATCTCCGAGGCCTACCGCATCAACAGCCTGCGCGTGCGGCTGATCCGACTGGAAGGCTCGGCGCTGTCGGACGACGCCCTGCTGCCGGCGATGGAAGAGCACCTCTGGTTCATCGAGGCGCTGCGCGCGCGCGATGCCGACGAGGTGGCGCGCCGCCTCGGCCATCACATCGAGAGTGCGCGGCGCCGCGTGCTCGGCTTGCCGCGGCCGCCGCTGCCGCGCACGGACCGCTGACCATGACCCTCACATCCCTGCCCGGCATCTGGCCGGCCCTGCTGACCCCGCTGCAGGACGATCTCTCGATCGACCCCCTGCGCTTCGCCGCGCATGCCCGCGCCCTGCTGGCTGCCGGCTGCGGCGGCGTCACGCCCTTCGGCACCACCGGCGAGGGGCCGTCGTTCAGCGTGGCCGAGCGCATCGCCGCGGTGGACGCGCTGGTCGCCGGCGGCGTGCCCGGCGCGAACATCCTCGTGTCGACGAGCTGCGCCGCGCTGCCCGACACCCTGGCGCTGACCCGCCACGCGCTCGCCGTCGGCGCCTGGGGCGTGCTGATGCTCCCGCCGTTCTTCCTCAAGGGCGTGACGGACCAGGGCATCGTCGATGCCTACGCCTGGGTGCTGGATCGCAGCGGCGATGCAGGCGTGGATCCGCGCCTGCGCGTGATGCTCTACCACATCCCCCAGGTGGCCGGCCTCGGCCTCTCGCACGCGGTGATCGCCGAACTGCTGCGCCACTACCCGGGCAGCATCGTCGGCATCAAGGACAGCGCCGGCGACCGCGCCCACGCGCTGGCGCTGGCCGATGCCTTCATGCCCGGTCTCACGGTGCATGTCGGCCACGAGCCGGACCTGCCCGCGCTCGGCCGGCGCGGCAGCACCGGTGCCGTCAGCGGCCTCGCCAACTTCATGCCGCGCACCGTGCGCCGCCTGGTGCTGCAGCCCGATGACGCGCAGACGCCGGCGGCGCTGGCACGCATCGAACGACTGCTGCGCGTGCTGGGCGGTTATGCCCTGATCCCGGCGCTCAAGGGCGTGATGGCCGCGTTGCACGACGACGCGGCCTGGCTGCGCGTGCGTGCGCCGCTGGTGGGGCTGGATGCGGCGGGGCTCGCCGCCCTGCGGACCGCACTCGCGCCGCTCGCACTCGACCCGGCCATCGACTGACCCCGAGACGAACTCGAAGGAGACAACCATGACCCGACCGACCCGCCGCCACCTGCTGGCCGCCCTGGCGCTCTCGCTGGCCGCGTTCACGCCGCTGGCCCAGGCGCAGGGCAAGATCCCGCTGCGCATCTCAACGCCGGCCGTGCCGGACGACTGGCACGCCAAGATGTGGACCGTGTTCAAGGACTCGCTCGAGAAGAGCGCGCCGGGCGAGTTCGACGTGCAGATCAACCTGAACGCCTCGCTCTTCAAGCAGGGCGCCGAGCCGGCCGCGATGGCGCGCGGCAACCTCGAGCTGGCGTCGATCTCGGCCTTCGACATCGCCAAGCTGGTGCCCGAGTTCTCGATCTTCACCGCCGGCTACATCATCCGCGACCCCGAGCACCAGCAGAAGGTGTTCAACGGGCCGATCGGCGAGGAGCTGTTCAGGCTCGTGGCCGAGAAGATGGAGGTCACGCCGCTGGCCACCGTCTACCTCGGCACCCGCCAGGTCAACCTGCGCGAGCCGCGCAACGTGAAGACACCGGCGGATCTCAAGGGCGTGAAGCTGCGCATGCCCGGCAGCAAGGAGTGGCTGTTCCTCGGCGAGGCGCTCGGCGCCACCGCCACGCCGCTGGCCTTCGGCGAGGTCTACCTGGGCCTGAAGACCGGCACCATCGACGGGCAGGACAACCCGCTGCCCTCGGTGCGCGCAGCCAAGTTCTACGAGGTCACCAGGCAGATCGTGCTGACCAACCACCTGGTGGACGGCATCTTCATCTCGATCTCCAACAAGAGCTGGAACGCGCTGTCGGCCGCGCAACAGGGCAAGGTCAGGGCAGCGGCGCAGGCCGCCGCCGCGTTCAACAACGAGAACCGACTGAAGGAGGAGGCGCAGATCGTCGACTTCTTCAGGCAGCAGGGCCTGCAGGTCTCGACGCCGGACGTCGAGGCCTTCCGCAAGGCGGTGCAGGCGGCCTACGCGGGCTCCGACATGGCCAAGGCCTGGCCCAAGGGCCTGCTCGACCGCATCAACGCGACCCGGTAGCCTGGCATGCTCGCCCTGCTCCGCCGCGGCGCCGGCGCGCTCGGCGCGCTGCTGTTCGCTGCGCTGTTCCTCGTCTTCGTGGTGCAGATCGTGGCGCGCTTCGGCTTCGGCAAGCCGCTGCCCTGGACGGACGAGATGGCCGTGGTGCTCTACGTCTGGGTGATCCTCTGGTCGGCGGCCTTCGTCGTGCCCGAACGCGAACACGTGATGTTCGACCTGCTGTGGAACGCCGCCGGGCGACGAACACGCCGCGTGATGCGGGTCGTGAGCAACCTGATGGTGGGCGGGCTCTCGGCCTGGGCGCTGCCCGCCACCTGGGACTACGTGACCTTCATGTCCCGCGAGGGCACGCCAGTGCTGAACGTGCCGTTCAGCCTCGTGTTCCTTCCCTTCGTCGCGCTGCTGGCCGCGCTCGCGTTGCGCTGCGCCTGGAACGTGCTCGAGGCCCTGCGCGGCCGCGGGCTCGAAGACGCGGGAGTGCCCGCCGCATGAACATCGCCCTCCTCGCCCTCGTGGGCGTGCTCTCCGGCGGCATGCTGATGCGCGTGCCGATCGGCTTCGCGATGATCGCCTCGGGCATCGCCTACCTCGCCGTCAAGCGGCAGGACCTCGGGCTCGCCGCCGAGCAGATCGGCAACGGCCTGTACAACAGCTACGTGCTGCTGGCGGTGCCGCTGTTCGTGTTCGCCGCGAACATCATGAATGCCGGCACGGTGAGCGAGCGCATCTTCGACTTCTGCCGCATCCTCGTGGGCCGCCTGCGCGGCGGGCTGGCGCAGGTGGACATCCTGGTCAGCGTGATCTTCTCCGGCATGAGCGGCAGCGCGATCGCCGATGCGGCCGGCCCCGGCCTGGTGACGATCCGCCAGATGCTGAAGAAGCCCGAATACTCGCCCGGCTTCGCCGGCGCGGTGGTGGTGGCGAGTGCGACGCTCGGGCCCATCATCCCGCCGTCGATCCCGATGGTGATCTACGCGCTGGTCTCGGGCGCCTCGGTGGGCGCGCTGTTCCTCGGCGGCGTGCTGCCCGGCGTGCTGATGGCCCTGCTGATGATGGGCGTGGTGCAGTACATCGCCACCAAGCGCCACATGCCGCGCGAGGCGCCGGTGCCGCTGTCGGAGTGGCCAGTCGTGCTCTTCCGTGGCGCGCTGCCGCTGTCGATGCCGATCGTGCTGCTGGGCGGCATCTACTCGGGCGCCTTCACGCCGACGGAGGCCGCCGCGGTGGCCGCGGCGCATGCGCTGATCCTGGCTGGCGTCGTCTACCGGGCCTTGTCCTGGCGCACGCTCTACGGCGTGGTGCTCGAGTCGGCGCGCGGCAGCGCGGTGATCACCCTGATCCTCGCCGGCTCGTTCATGCTGAACTACGCCTTCACGGCCGAAGGCGTGCCGCAGGCGCTGGCCGGCTGGGTCGATGCACTGCAGCTCTCGCCGCTGGCCTTCCTGCTGCTCGTGAACCTGCTGTTCCTGGTGCTCGGCTGCTTCCTCGATGTCTCGGTGCTGCTGCTGGTCTTCGTGCCGATGCTGCTGCCGGCGGTGAAGGCGCTCGGCATCGACCTGGTGCACTTCGGCGTGCTGGTGGTGCTGAACATGATGATCGGCCTGATCCACCCACCCTTCGGCATGCTGCTGTTCGTCACCAAGGCGCTGACCGGCATCCCGATCGGCGCGATGATGAAAGAAGGCTGGCTGTTCCTGGTGCTGCTGCTGGCCCTGCTGCTGGCGATGACCTGCTTCCCGCAGATCGTGCTGTGGCTGCCGCAGACCATGGGCTACGGAGCGAAGTGATGGACGTCGTCTGCCTGGCGAGCTGGAACGCGGATCTCATCTCCAGGGTGCCGCGGCCGATCGCCCGCGGCGAAACCCTGCTCGCCTCGCAGTTCGAGATCGGCCCGGGCGGCAAGGGCTCGAATGCGGCAGTGGCGGCGGCGCGGCAAGGCGCGCAGGTCGCGGTGATCGCCCGCATCGGCGACGACGACTTCGGCCGCATGGCGCTCGCCCTGTGGCACCGCGAAGGCATCGACACGAACCACGTCGAGGTGGCGGCCGGCGAGCGCAGCGGCGTCGCGCAGATCCTCGTCTACGAGGGCGGCGACAACAGCATTGCCGTCTACCTCGGCGCCGGCGGCCGGCTCGGACCGTCACATGCCCAGGCTGCCGAGGCCACCATCGCCGCCGCGCGCGTGGTGATGGCCCCCAACGAGGTGCCGATCGAGGCCACGCTGGCGGCCTTCCGCATCGCGCGCGCGCACGGGGTCACGACCGTGCTGAACCCGGCGCCCGCCCGGCCGCTGCCCAACGAACTGCTCGCGCTGACCGACCTGCTGACCCCCAACGAGGGTGAGCTGCGTGGTCTCGTCGGCATGGATGACTCGGTGCCGGTGGAGGACGCCGCCCAGGCCCTGCACGCACGCGGCACCGGCACGGTGCTGGTCACGCTCGGCGAACACGGCGCCTGCCTGGTGCGGCCGGGCACGGCGCCGCGGCGCATCCCCGGCCACCGCGTGACGGTGGCCGACACCGTCGGCGCCGGCGACACCTGCACCGGCGCGCTGGCCGCGGCCCTCGCGCGCGGGCTGGACCTGGACACCGCCGCGCTGCTGGCCAACGCAGCCGCGGCACTCTCCGTCACCGGGGCCGGCGCGATCAGCGCCATGCCCAGTCTCGCCCGCACGGAAGCGCTCGCCGCCGGGTCGGGCTGATCGTTCGCAGTGCACGCCGGCACCGGCGGCGTGCCGAGCGACGGCATTCCGCCGGCACGGGCCTTGCCTCTTGCGCTGCCTCGATCCTTGGAGGGATGAACATGAGCAGCACGAACCCGTCACCGGGCCTGGACAAGTCGCTGTCGACCTGGCAGCTGTGGGGCATCGCCGTCGGCCTCGTCATCTCGGGCGAGTACTTCGGCTGGAGCTACGGCTGGGCCGGCGCCGGCACGCTCGGCTTTCTCGTCACCGCGGGCTTCGTCGCGCTGATGTACACCACCTTCATCTTCAGCTTCACCGAGCTGACCACCTCGATCCCGCATGCCGGCGGCCCGTTCGAATACAGCCGGCGGGCCTTCGGGCCGACCGGCGGCTACATCGCCGGCTATGCCACCCTGGTGGAGTTCGTGTTCGCGCCGCCGGCCATCGCGCTGGCGATCGGCTCCTACCTGAACGTGCAGTTCCCGGCGCTGGACCCGAAACTCGTCGCCGTCGGCGCCTACCTGGTGTTCATGACGCTGAACATCCTCGGCGTGCAGATCGCCGCCACCTTCGAGCTGGTGGTCACGCTGATCGCCATCTTCGAGCTGCTGGTGTTCATGGGCGTCGTGTCGCCGGGATTCTCGGTGGCCAACTTCGTCAAGGGCGGCTGGGCAGGGCAGGACAGCTTCAGTGCCGCGGCCATCCCGGGCATGTTCGCGGCGATCCCGTTCGCGATCTGGTTCTTCCTCGCGATCGAGGGCGTGGCGATGGCCGCCGAGGAAGCCAAGGACCCGAAGCGCTCCATCCCGATCGCCTACATCGCCGGCATCCTGACCCTGCTGGCGCTGGCCGTGGGCGTGATGGTGTTCGCCGGTGGCGCGGGCGACTGGACCAAGCTCTCCAACATCAACGACCCGCTGCCACAGGCGATGAAGCTGATCGTCGGCGAATCCAGCGGCTGGCTGCACATGCTGGTGTGGCTCGGCCTGTTCGGGCTGATCGCCTCGTTCCACGGCATCATCCTTGGCTACTCGCGCCAGATCTTCGCGCTCGCGCGCGCGGGCTTCCTGCCCGGCGCCTTCGGCCGCGTGCACCCGCGCTTCCACACGCCGCACCTGGCGGTGCTGGCCGGCGGCGTGGTCGGCATCGCGGCGATCTTCAGCGACGAACTGTTCAGCTTCGGCGGCCAGACCCTCACCGCCAACATCGTGACGATGAGCGTGTTCGGCGCCATCGTGATGTACATCGTCAGCATGGCCAGCCTGTTCAAGCTGCGCCGCAGCGAGCCCGGACTGGCCCGGCCGTTCCGCGCGCCGCTGTACCCCTGGTTCCCGGCCTTCGCACTGGCCGCGGCGCTGGTGTGCCTGGCGACGATGGTCGTCTACAACCCGCTCATCGCCCTGCTGTTCGTCGTGCTCGGCGTGCTGGGCTACGCTTACGTACTTGCCACGCGCCGGCGCCGCGAGTCGCTGGCGGCCACGGCCTGAGCCTCACCGACCACGATGGCCTACGCGCACACCGTCGGCGCCACGCGCCACGTCTTCGACGACCTGCGCACGCTGATGGCGCGCGCCACGCCGCTGCGCTCGGGCGACGAACTGGCCGGCATCGCGGCGCGCAGCGCCGAGGAGCGTGTGGCCGCTCAGAAGGTGCTGGCCGATCTGCCGCTGGCCACCTTCCTGAACGAGGCGGTGGTGCCCTACGAGATCGACGAGGTCACGCGGCTGATCATCGACACGCACGACGCCGCCGCGTTCGCGCCGGTGGCGCACCTGAGCGTCGGGAGCTTTCGCGACTGGCTGCTGTCCGACGCGGTGGACGGCACCATGCTCGCCGAGCTGGCGCCCGGCCTGACCCCGGAGATGACGGCGGCGGTCAGCAAGATCATGCGCCACCAGGACCTGATCCTCGTCGCACGAAAGTGCCGCGTGCAGACGCGCTTTCGCGGCACCATCGGCCTGCCCGGCCGGCTCTCGACCCGGCTGCAGCCCAACCACCCGACCGACGATCCCGCCGGCATCGCCGCCAGCCTGCTCGACGGGCTGCTGCACGGCAGCGGCGACGCGGTGATCGGCATCAACCCGGCGGGCGACAACGTCGCCCAGGTCACGGCCCTGCTGCAGATGCTCGACGGGGTGATCCGGCGCTGGGACATCCCGACCCAGAGCTGCGTGCTCACGCATGTCACCAACACCCTGCAGTGCATCGAACGCGGCGCGCCGGTGGACCTGGTGTTCCAGTCGATCGGCGGCACCGAGGGCACCAACCGCAGCTTCGGCATCGACCTCGCCTTGCTCGGCGAAGCGCGGGCCGCCGCGCTCTCGCTGCAGCGCGGCGCGCGCTTCGACGACGGCACGCGCGGCACGAACGTCATGTACTTCGAGACCGGCCAGGGCAGCGCCCTCTCGGCCCAGGCGCACCACGACTGCGACCAGCAGACCATCGAGGCGCGCGCCTACGGCGTGGCGCGGCACTTCGGGCCGCTGCTGGTCAACAGCGTGGTCGGCTTCATCGGCCCGGAGTACCTGTACGACGGCCGGCAGATCATCCGCGCCGGGCTGGAGGACCATTTCTGCGCCAAGCTGCTCGGCCTGACGATGGGCTGCGACATCTGCTACACCAACCACGCCGAGGCCGACCAGAACGACCTCGACACCCTGCTCACCCTGCTGGGTGCGGCCGGGGTCAGCTTCGTGATGGGCGTGCCCGGCGCCGACGACGTGATGCTGAACTACCAGAGCACCTCGTTCCACGACGCGCTGTATGCACGCCGCGTGCTCGGCCTTCGGCCGGCACCGGAGTTCGAGCGCTGGCTCGAGGCGATGCAGATCACCCTGCCCGGTGCGCCGGACCGGCTGGCCGACGCGCTGCCGGCCCGCCTGGCGGGGCTGCTCGAGCGTGCCGGCTGAACCGGCTGCCACGATGGACAAGCCGGTCGTGATTCCCCAGCCCTGGTGCTCGCTGCGCCGGCACACGCCGGCGCGCATCGGGCTCGGGCGCAGCGGCGTCAGCCAGCCGACCGCCGCGCAGCTCGACTTCCAGCTCGCGCATGCGCAGGCGCGCGATGCGGTCCACCGGCGGCTCGAACTCGGCCCGCTCGAGCAAGGCCTGGCGGCGCTCGGCCTGCCCACGCTGCGCCTGCACAGTGCCGCGGCCGACCGACCGATCTACCTGCAGCGGCCGGACCTGGGCCGCCGGCTCGACGAGCCGTCCCGGCAACGTCTGGCGGCGCTGCCGCGCGGCGCGCCGCCCGACCTCGCGCTGGTGATCGCCGACGGCCTCTCCGCCCTGGCCGTCGAACGGCATGCCGTGCCGCTGGTGGCGGCGTTGCTGCCGGTGCTCGGCGCCGGCTGGCAGCTCGCACCGGTGGCGCTGGTCGAGCAGGGCCGCGTCGCGATCGGCGATCCGATCGGCGCGGCGCTCGGCGCCCGCCTGGTGGCGGTGCTGATCGGCGAGCGGCCCGGGCTCAGCTCGCCCGACAGCCTGGGCATCTACCTGACCTGGGAGCCGTGCCCCGGCCGCAGCGACGCCGAGCGCAACTGCATCTCGAACGTGCGGCCCGAGGGCCTCCCCGTTCCCGAGGCCGCCCGCCGGCTCGCCTGGCTGCTGGAGGCGGCGCGCACACGCGGGCTCAGCGGCGTGGCCCTGAAGGACGAGAGCAGCCCGGTGCCGGCGCTCGGCGCCGCCTCGCGCAGCTTCCTGCTGGAGTAATCAGCCGTTCTCGGCGATCCACTCGACCAGGGTGTCGAGCGCCGGCGCGGCGGCCGCCGCATCCGGGTGGTGGATCATCGCGGCCAGCGCGTAGACCTTGCCGCTGCGGCCCTTGACGTAGCCGGCCAGCGCCCGCGCGTCGAGCAGGCTGCCGGTCTTGAGCCAGGCATGGCCGGTTGCCGGACCGGTGAGGAATCGCCGCGCCAGCGTGCCGTCCACCCCGGCAACCGGCAGCGAGGCGACGAAGGCCTGCGCATGCGGCCCGCGCCAGGCCCGCGCCAGCAGCTGCGCCAGCGCACGCGGGCGGGCGCGTTCGCCGCGCGATAGCCCCGAGCCGGTGTCAAGCTCCATGTCGTCGGCCTTCAGCCCCTGCGTCTGCAGCCAGGCCTGCACCCGCTCGCGCGCCGCCGCGCTGGTGGCGCTGCGCCGCGGGAACTCGGGCGAGAGCGTGAGCCAGAGGTTGCGCGCCAGCAGGTTGTGGCTGAGCTTGTTGATCTCGCGCACACGCGCCGGCAGCGGCTCGGACTCGAGAACGGCCAGCGGCGTGGCATCCGCCGCGGTCTCGTCGGCCGCGCCGCGCTCGACCACCTGGCCGGTCAGCGTGCCGCCGGCCTCGACCCACAGCGCGGCGATCGCCCGGGCGCCGAACTCGGCATGCGACAGCGGCATCAGCTCGACCCGCCGCTCGCCGCACTCCGGCGCCAACATGCCACTCACCTTGAGCGTCAGCGGCCCGGCCAGCTCGGCCTGCGCCTGGCAGCCCGGCCCGCTGGCCACGGCGGACACGAGCTGCACGCCGTCGAGCACCGGCTGCATGCGCAGCGCCACCTTGCCCTGGCCCTGCGGCGAGACCACCACGCGCAGCACGCCGGCGTCCAGCGGCAGCGCGTCGGGCCAGGCATGGTGCGGGCGCTCCGGGTCGGGCTGCGGCGTGCGCGCCAGGTCGTCCGGGCTGAGCCGGAAGGCGAGCCGGTCCAGCACGATGTCGCCATGGATCTCGCGCAGGCCGTCGGCCTGCAGGCGGGCGAACCAGCGCCGCAGCGCGTCCGACGTGAGCGAGGCGTCGCCGCCGCCGACGATCAGCAGGTCGCCCTCGAGCCGGCCGTCGACGACCTCGCCGCGCGCCAGCGCTCGCGTGGTCCAGCGGTGCTCCGGGCCGAGCAGGTCCAGGGCGGCCAGCGTGGTGACGATCTTGGCCGTGGAGGCCAGCACGATGGGCTGCTCGTCGTTCAGCGCGGCCACGGCACGCGGCGCATCGACACGCCGAACGTGGAAGGCGAACTGGCTGCTCGGCACGCCGGCCTCGCGCAGGCGGTCGAACACCGCGGTGGGTGGCAGCAGCTTCAGCCCGGCCAGCGGCGCCGGACGGCCACGCGCCGGCTGGAAGGGCTTGGGGCCGGCGTCCGCGCCCGGGTAGGCGGCAGCGCCGCCGGACAGCAGCCAGGCGGTGATCAGGGCCAGCAGGGAGCGCAGGGTTCGCATCGGGGTCGGGCACAATTCGCGCGCTCGAAGCTTAGGCACGTGGCGCCCGACCGCATCCCCCATCTCGAGGGGACGGCGCCCCCGCACCGATGACGGATTCCCCTTCCCCCGACAGCGCGCCGCGCCGCGCGATCCGCAGCTACGTCGTGCGCGCCGGGCGCATGGGCAGCGGCCAGAAACGCGCGCTCGAGGAACTCGCCCCGCGCTGGGTGCTGCCCTTGCAGGACCGCCCGGCCGACCTGGCCGCGGCCTTCGGGCGGGCGGCGCCGGTGGTGCTGGAGATCGGCTTCGGCATGGGCGATGCCACCGCAGCCATCGCGCGGGCGCGGCCGGACACGGACTTCCTCGGCGTCGAGGTGCACCCGCCCGGGGTCGGCGCGCTGCTGCAGCGCATCGAGGCGCAGGCGCTGACCAACCTGCGCATCGTGCAGCACGACGCCGTCGAGGTGCTCGAACGCATGATCGCCCCGGCCTCGCTGGCCGGCGTGCACGTATTCTTCCCCGACCCCTGGCACAAGAAGCGCCACCACAAGCGCCGGCTGGTCCAGCCGCCCTTCGTCGCCCTGCTGGCGAGCCGGCTCGCCCCCGGCGGCACCCTGCACTGTGCGACCGACTGGCAGCCCTACGCGGAGCAGATGCTGGAGGTGCTCGGCGCCGAGCCGCGGCTGGTCAACACCGCGGCGGGCTATGCCGAGCGCCCCGCCTACCGACCGCCGACCAAGTTCGAGCAGCGTGGCGTGAAGCTCGGCCACGGGGTGTGGGACCTGGTGTTCACGCGGCGCTGAGTCGTTTCGCGTTCACTCCGCCCAGACCACCAGGCCGGTCCAGGCGGTGACCAGCACGATCACGCCGAAGACGATGCGGTACCAGGCGAACGGCACGAAGGTGTGGCTGGAGATGTAGCGCAGCAGCCAGCGCACGCACAGCCAGGCCGAGAGGAACGAGAACACCAGCCCGGTGGCGAACAGCGGCAGGTCGGCCAGCGACAGCAGCGCGCGCTCCTTGTACAGGCTGTAGGCCCCCGCGCCGACCAGCGTCGGGATCGCGAGGTAGAAGCTGAAGTCGGTGGCGCAGCGGCGCGACAGCCCGAGCAGCATGCCGCCGATGATGGTGGCGCCCGAGCGGCTGGTCCCGGGAATCATCGCCAGGCATTGCACCAGGCCGACCTTGAGCGCGTCCCAGGGCGTCATGTCGTCCACCGAGTGGATGCGCGCCGACGACTCGCGCCGCTCGGCCCACAGGATGACCAGCGCGCCGGCGATGAAGGCCGCCGCCACCACCGTGGGCGTGAACAGGTGCGCCTTGATCGCCTTGCCGAACAGCAGCCCGAGCACGACGGCCGGCAAGAAGGCGATCACCACGTTGAGCACGAAGCGCCGTGCCGCCGCGCTGCTGCCCAGGCTGGTGGCGGTGCCCCAGAGCTTGGCCCAGTAGACGATCACCACCGCCAGGATCGCGCCGGTCTGGATCGCGATGTCGAACACCTTGCTCTTGTCGTCGGTGAAGCCGAGCAGCGATCCGGCCAGGATCAGGTGGCCGGTGCTCGAGATCGGCAGGAACTCGGTCAGTCCCTCCACCACGCCCATCACGGCGGCCTTGGCGAGCAGGATCCAGGTGTCGGGCTCCAAGCGGGCTCCTTCAGGGGCGCGGCACGAGCGTGATCTCCACGCCACGCGCGGTCACGGTCACGGCGCCGGGCTGCACGCCGCGCCGGCCCGCCTTCTCCAGGTCTTCCGGCTTGAAGCGGTAGATCACCGCGTCGCGCAGCAGCTGCTCGGCCAGCAGCGCGCCGAGGCGCTCGACGACCGGCTGCAGGCGCTGCGCCGTCTCGTCGAACTGCAGGCGCTGCACGCGCACGTCGGCCAGGCGCACGGCCTGCGCCGCCTCGTCGTAGCGCAGCCGGTAGTCGAGTGCCATGCGGCCCTGGTAGCGGCGCGACGAGAGCCGCTCCACGGCCTGCAGGTCCAGCTCGGTGGCGAGCCGGTTGCTCTGCGGCAGCAGCGTGGTGCGCGGCGCGTCCAGCGTCAGGTCGAACAGCTCCAGCGCGCGGCGCTCGAGCGGAAAGTTCTTCGCCATCAGGCGCGCCAGCTCCGCCTCGTCCAGCGTGAGCACCGTCGGCCCGCCGACGCCGGCGCAGCCGGCCAGCAGGACGGCGGCCGCCGCCGGGAGCAGGAATCGTCGCTTCATGGGCGGCGGATTCTAGGAGTCTGCGCTGCCGCAAGCCGGGCCGCTTGACCGCCCTGGATCGGGGCCCTACATTACTGACCGGTCAGTCAGTATCAGTTTCACCATCTTGTCCACCATCTCCCCGCCCCGCCAGCGGCGCAAGGAAGCCCGCCCGCAGGAGCTTCTCGACGCCGCGCTCGAGCTGTTCGCCGAGAAGGGCTTCGCCGCCACCCGCTCGGAGGAAGTGGCGGCACGCGCCGGCGTGGCCAAGGGCACGCTCTACCTCTACTACCCGAGCAAGGAAGAGCTGCTCAAGGCGGTGATCAAGCAGCGCCTGTCCAACGAGATCGCGGCGGTGGCCGAGCACATCGAACAGCGCCAGGACAGCACCGCCAACCTGCTCACCGAGGTGCTCACCGCCTGGTGGATCCGGGTGGTCGACAGCCCGACCTCGGCGGTGTTCAAGCTGGTCATCACCGAGGTGCGCAACTTCCCGGAGATCGCCGAGTACTACGTGCGCGAGGTGGTCGAGCCGGGCAAGCAGCTGGTCGGGCGCATCGTGCAGCGCGGCATCGAGCGCGGCGAGTTCCGGCCGGTGGACGTGCCCTCGGCGGTGCTGTCGATCATCCTGCCGATGATCATGCTGTGCCTGCACAAGCACTCGCTCGGCGCCTGCGTGCCCTCGAGCACCGAGGTCGACCCGCATGTGTTCATCCGCCGGCACGTGGAGCTGGTGCTCAAGGGGCTGCTCACGTGATGCGGCGCCACCTGCGCTGGCTGCTGCCGCTGCTGGTGCTGCTGCTGCTGGCCGGCCTGGCCACGCGCACGCTGCTGGCGCGCAAGGCCGAGCGCGCCGCGCTGCTGGGCGGCATCGCGCGCGAGGCGCCGGCGCTGGACCTGGCGCCCGGCGACGTGGTCAGCGCCCGCGTGCTGCCGCTGGCCCGCACGATCGAGGTCTCCGGCGGGCTCAAGGCAGTGAACAGCGCGGTGGTGAAGGCCAAGGTGGCGGCGGAGCTGAAGTCGCTGTCCGTGCGCGAGGGCGACAGCGTCAGGCCCGGCCAGGTGATCGGCCAGCTCGACACCACCGAGCTCGACTGGCGGCTGCGCCAGGCCGAGCAGAACGCCTCGTCGGCACGCGCCCAGCTCGACATCGCGCGCCGCGCGCTGGAGAACAACCGCGCGCTGGTGGCGCAGGGCTTCATCTCGCCGACCGGCCTGGAGACCTCGGTCTCCAACGAGGCCGCGGCGCAGGCCAACCACCAGGCGGCGATGGCCGCGGTGGAGCTGGCGCGCAAGGCACGCGCCGACGCCACGCTGGTGGCGCCGATCGGCGGCCAGGTGGCCGCGCGGCTGGTGCAGCCGGGCGAGCGGGTGCCGGTGGATGCGCGCATCGTCGAGATCGTCGACCTGTCGCGCATCGAGCTGGAGGCGAGCGTCGCGCCCGAGCAGGCCGCGGTGCTGCAGGTCGGGCAGGCGGCGACCCTGCAGGTCGACGGGCTGACCGTGCCGGTCGCGGCCACGGTGGCACGCATCAACCCGAGCGCGCAGGCCGGCAGCCGCGCGATCCTGGTCTACCTCGCGCTCGAGCGCCAGCCGGCGCTGCGCCAGGGGCTGTTCGCGCGCGGGCGCATCGCCACCACGCAGCAGCCGGCACTGGCCGTGCCGCTGGCGGCGGTGCGCACCGACCTGGCCCAGCCCTACGTGCTGCAGATCGCCGACCACCGCACGGTGATGCGCCCGGTGCAGCTCGGCGCGCGCGGCGAGGTCGACGGACAGCCCTGGGTGGCCGTGACCGGCGGCCTGGCCGAGGGCGCGCTGGTGCTCGGCGGCAGTGCCGGCGCGGTGCGCGACGGCACTGCGGTGCGCCTGGTCGGCCCCGCGTCCGCCGCGTCGTCGAGGTAGTCGCGGCATGTGGTTCACCCGCGTGTCGATCGCCAACCCGGTGATGGCCGTGATGGTCATGCTGGCCTTCGTGGTGCTCGGCCTGTTCAGCTACCAGCGCCTGGCGGTGGACCAGTTCCCGAACGTCGACTTCCCGACCGTCGTGGTGCAGATGGACTACCCCGGCGCCTCGCCGGAGATCGTCGAGAGCGAGGTGACGAAGAAGGTCGAGGAGGCGGTCAACACCGTCGCCGGCATCAGCTCGCTGTACTCGCGTTCATACGAGGGCAGCTCGGTCGTGATCATCGAGTTCAACCTCGACATCGACGGCCGCAAGGCCGCCGAGGACGTGCGCGAGAAGGTCGCGCTGATCCGCCCCAACCTGCGCGACGAGGTCAAGGAGCCGCGCATCTCGCGCTTCGACCCGGCCAGCCAGCCGGTGTTCAACGTCGCGGTGCTGGCCAGCGACGGGAAGAAGACGCCCCAGGAGCTCACCACCTGGGCCGGCCAGGTGCTGCAGAAGCGCCTGGAGAACGTGCGCGGCGTCGGCTCGGTGAGCCTGATCGGCGGGCTGGCACGCCAGATCAACCTCTACGTGCGGCCCGCGGCGCTGGAGGAGTTCGGCCTCGGCACCGACCAGATCGTCGCCGCGGTGCGCAGCGAGAACCAGGAGCTGCCGATGGGCGCGATCCGCTCGTCCGAGCAGGAGCGCGTGGTGCAGATCAACGCGCGGCTCAAGCGCCCCGAGGACTTCCGCGACATCGTCGTCGCGCGCAGGAACGGCGTCGCGGTCAGGCTCTGGCAGGTGGCCGACGTGGTGGACGGCCCGCAGGAGCTGGAGAGCCTGGCGCTCTACAACGGTCAGCGCACCGTGCTGCTGTCGGTGCAGAAGAGCCAGGGCGAGAACACCATCGCGGTGGTCGACGGGCTCTACAAGGCGCTCGACGAGGCGAAGTCGCTGGTGCCGCCGGGCGTCCGGCTCGAGGTCAACCGCGACAACTCGCGCTCGATCCGCGTCTCGGTGGCCAACCTGCAGCGCACGCTGCTGGAAGGCGCGGCGCTGACGGTGCTGATCGTGTTCCTGTTCCTGAACAGCTGGCGCTCGACCGTCATCACCGGGCTGACGCTGCCGATCGCGCTGATCGGCACCTTCCTCTTCATGTACGTGTTCGGCTTCACGATCAACGGCATCACGATGATGGCGCTGAGCCTGTGCGTGGGCCTGCTGATCGACGACGCGATCGTGGTGCGCGAGAACATCGTGCGCCACGTGCAGATGGGCAAGAGCGCGCACGACGCGGCGCTGGACGGCACCAACGAGATCGGCCTGGCGGTGCTGGCCACGACGCTGTCGATCGTCGCGGTGTTCCTGCCCATCGGATTCATGGGCGGCATCGTCGGCAAGTTCTTCCACGAGTTCGGCATCACCATCGTCGCGGCGGTGCTGATCTCGATGTTCGTCAGCTTCACGCTCGACCCGATGCTCTCGTCGGTCTGGCACGACCCCGCGGCGCACGGCACGCACCGCGGCGCGCCCATCACGCTGTACGACCGCACGCTCGGCCGCGTGACGCTGCTGTTCGACCGCTTCACCGAGTGGCTGGGCGACGTCTACCAGCACCTGCTGGGCTGGTCGCTGAAGCACAAGCTCGCGACGCTGGGGCTGGCCGCGGCCACCTTCGGCGGCAGCTTCGCCATCATCCCGCTGCTGGGCGCCGAGTTCCTGCCCAAGGCCGACTTCTCCGAGACGCTGGTCAACTTCTACACCCCGGTCGGCTCCTCGCTGGAAGTGACCGAGATGCGGGCGAAGCAGATCGACGCCGCGCTGCGCGAACTGCCCGAGGTGCGCCACACGGTCACCACCATCAACGCCGGCTTCGCGGCCGGCAAGATCTACGGCTCGACCTACGTGCGCCTGGTCGACCGCCACCTGCGCCAGCGCAGCGTGGCCCAGCTGACCGTGCCGATCCGCGAACGGCTGGCGCGCATCCCGGGCATCACCGTCACCAACATCGGGCAGGTGGACCTGGGCGGCGGCAAGGCGCTGCAGTTCTCGATCCAGGGCACCGACCTGAACGAGCTGGCGCGGCTGTCGCAGCAGATCATGGCGCGGCTGCGCGAGATCCCCGGCCTGGTCGACCTCGACAGCACGCTCAAGCCCGACAAACCCACCGTGGCCATCGAGGTCAAGCGCGACGCGGCGGCCGACGCCGGCCTGAACGTCAACGCGCTGGCCGGCACGCTGCGCACGCTGATCGCCGGCCAGACGGTCGGGAACTGGCGCGCCCCCGACGGCGAGAACTACGACGTCAACGTGCGCCTCACGCCGGCCAGCCGCGACGCGCTGGCCGACCTGGAGCGCCTGCCGATCTCCATCGCCCCGGCGGCCGACGGCTCGGCGCGTGTCGTGCGCCTGTCGCAGGTGGCCGAGGTGCGCAGCGGCACCGGACCGAACCAGATCAACCGGCGCGACCTGAACCGCGAGATCAACATCGACGCCAACGCGCTCGGCCGCAGCTCGGGCGAGGTGTCGGCCGACGTCAAGAAGGTGCTCGACGGTATCGCCTGGCCGCCCGGCTACCGCTACGTGTTCGGCGGCTCGACCAAGAACATGAACGAGAGCTTCGCCTACGCGGTGGGTGCGCTCGGCCTCGCGGTGGTGTTCATCTACATGATCCTGGCCAGCCAGTTCCGCAGCTTCCTGCAGCCGCTGGCGCTGATGAGCTCGCTGCCGCTGACGCTGATCGGCGTGGTGCTGGCGCTGCTGCTGTTCGGCTCGACGCTGAACATGTTCTCGATCATCGGCGTGGTGATGCTGATGGGCCTGGTGACGAAGAACGCGATCCTGTTGATCGACTTCGCGATCCGCTCGCGGCGCGGCGAACATGCCGGCGAGCACGGCCTGACCGCGGACGTCGCGCCGATGGGCCGCGAAGAGGCGCTGCTGCACGCCGCCCGCGTGCGCCTGCGCCCGATCCTGATGACCACGCTGGCCATGGTGTTCGGCATGGTGCCGCTGGCCTTCGCGCTGTCCGAGGGCTCGGAGCAGCGCGCGCCGATGGGCCAGGCGGTGATCGGCGGCGTGATCACCTCCTCGCTGCTGACGCTGGTGGTGGTGCCGGTGATCTACTGCTACCTGGACGACCTGTCGATCTGGATCAAGAAGCGACTCGCTCCCCGGCGCCCGGTCACGGGGCCGTCAGCTTCCGTCAACCCGGCCAAATAGAATCGAAGGCTGTCCGGAGGACCCCGCCATGAACATCGAACAAGCCCGCTTCAACATGATCGAGCAGCAGATCCGTCCGTGGGACGTGCTCGATCCGGCCGTGCTCTCGCTGCTGACCGTCGTCAAGCGCGAGGACTTCGTGCCCGCCGCCTACCGCTCGCTCGCCTTCGTCGACACCGAGGTGCCGCTGCCGGCCGGCCAGTGCATGCTGGCACCGCGTGTCGAGGCGCGCATGCTGCAGGAGCTCAACCCGCACAAGCACGAGCGCGTGCTCGAGGTCGGCGCCGGTTCCGGCTATGTGGCCGCGCTGCTGGCGCACCGCGCGCAGCAGGTGATCTCGCTGGAGATCGTGCCCGAGCTGGCCCAGTTCGCCGCCGCCAACCTGAAGCGCGCCGCGATCGCCAACGCCGTGGTGCGCCAGGGCGACGGCTCGCGCGGGCTGCCGGCCGAAGCGCCGTTCGACGCGATCATGCTGTCCGGCTCGGTGGCCGAGGTGCCGCCGGGCCTGCTCGGCCAGCTCAAGGTGGGCGGCCGCCTGATCGCCATCGTCGGCCAGCAGCCGGTGATGCGCGCCACGCTGGTGACGCGCAGCAGCGAGCACGGCTTCGCCAGCGTCGAGCTTTTCGACACCGTCGCGCCGCGCCTTGCCGGCTTCGACGAACCGGCCCGGTTCAGCTTCTGAGCACGATGCAGCAGGTCCGGCCGTCCGAGGTTCCCGAGCTCGTGGCCCAGGCGCAGCCGGTGCCGTGGCTGCTGCTGGACGTGCGCGAGACCTTCGAGTTCCGCCATGCGGCGATCCGCCTGGACGGCGCGCAGACGCTGCACATGCCGATGAACGAGGTGCCGGGCCGGATCGCGGAGCTCGACCCGGCGCAGCCCATCCTCTGCATCTGCCATCACGGGGTGCGTTCGGCGCAGGTCGTCGCATTCCTGGAGCGCGCCGGCTTCGAGTCGGTCTACAACCTGGCCGGCGGCATCGACGCCTGGTCGCAGCAGGTCGATCCGTCCGTGCCGCGCTACTGAACCGAACCCGACTCCACCAAGGACCCGCTCATGCCTGCCCTCCCGTTGCGCCTCTCCCCCCTGCTGCTCGCGCTGGCCGGCGCGTTCGCCGCACCGGCGCAGGCGCAGAGCCTGCAGGAGCTGTACGACGCGGCGCGCGGCTACGACGCGGCCTACCAGTCGGCGCGCGCGCAGTACGACTCGGCGCAGTACCGCGTCGAGCAGGCACGCGGGCTGAACCGCCCGAGCGTCGGACTGCAGGCGCAGGCGGTGCGCAACAACAGCGAGACACCCTATTCCTCGCAGCTGCGCTCGGGCACGACGACCCAGACCGTCGGACTGAACGCGACCCAGCCGCTCTACAACAAGGCGAACTCGGTCACCATCGACCAGGCGCAGAAGGCCTACGACGCCGCCAGCTCCGACCTGGCGTCGGCCGAGCAGGACCTGATCGTGCGTGTCGCCCTGGCCTACTTCGACGTGCTGGCGGCGCAGGACACGCTGACCACCACGCGCGCCAGCAAGGCGGCCATCGCCGAACAGCTGGCGTCGGCCAAGCGCAACTTCGAGGTCGGCACCGCCACGATCACCGACACGCGCGAGGCGCAGGCCCGCTTCGACCTGGCCACGGCGCAGGAGATCGCCGCCGAGAACGACCTGCGCACCAAGAGCATCGCGCTGGACCAGCTGGTGGGCCGCAACGGCATCGCCCCCAAGGGCCTGGCCACGCCGGTGGTGCTGCCGACGACCCCTGGCTCCCCCGACGAGTGGGTGCTGCGCGCCGACAGCGAGCATCCCACCATCCGCAAGGCCCAGCTGGGGCTGGAGATCGCCCAGCTCGAGACCGAGAAGGCCCGCGCGGGCAACCTGCCGACGGTGCGCCTGGATGGCAGCTACGCGCGCAACCACGCCTCGGTGTCGAGCCTGTCGCGCGCCGGCCTCTTTCCGCAATCGTGGTTCCAGGACTCGGGCAACGGAACCAGCAGCGCGATCGGCGTCACGCTGAACCTGCCGCTGTACGCCGGCGGCCAGATCCAGAACCGCATCAAGGAGACCCTGGCGCTGGAGGAGAAGTCGCGCAACGACCTCGAGGCCGTGCGCCGGTCCGTCGCGCAGGGCACGCGCCAGGTGTACTTCGCGGTGCAGTCCGGCCAGGCGCAGGTGAAGGCGCTGGAAGCGGCCGAGTCGTCCAGCCAGCTCGCGCTCGAGGCCACCCAGCTCGGCTACAAGGTCGGCGTGCGCGTCAACCTCGACGTGCTGAACGCCCAGACCCAGCTCTACCAGACCCGCCGCGAACTCGCCAAGGCACGCTACGACCTGCTGGTCGGCGGCCTGCGCCTGCGCCAGGCGGCCGGCGTGCTCAAGCCCGACGACGTGTCCAGCGTCAACCAGCTGCTGCAGCGCTGACGCGGGGCCCCTGCGGCCCCGTCAGGGCGCCGACGCCGTCCGCACCTCGGCCACGCGGCCCTGCTCGTCCAGCTGCAGCAGCAGGGTCAGCGGGGCGCGGCCGGCGAAGCCGGCCTCGACCGCCTCGTGCACCTGGTCGACGAAGGCACTGCCGGCCAGGAGGGCACTGTCGTCGAGCTTGCCCAGCAACTCGCGCGCCGCCGTGCGGTTGGCCAGGAACTCGGCCTTGCCGACGTAGTCGGGCGCCTTGGCAGCCTCGATGCCCTGGTCCAGGCGCTGCAGCAGCGCATGGTCGAGCGCAGCGCCGGCCTCCAGGCTCTCACGCGCGGCGCGCAGCGTGGCGGCCGCGCCGCTGGCGGCCTCGCCGAGCGCCAGACGCAGCTGGTGCCAGCCGGCCAGCACACGCGCGGCCACGTCCAGCAGGCGGTGCTGCCCCTGCAGCTCGCGCAGCGCGGCCAGCGAGCGCTCGAGCTGCACCTCGCCGAAACGGGTCGCGCCGAGCTGGGCCTCGATCTGGGCGCGCGGCGCCGCCAGTGCCTGCAGCGCCTGATGCCAGGCCTGCTCGGCCTGCGCCGTGGTCTCGCCGACGCGGGCGATGAACACCGGCTTGCGGATCGCACCGGCGTAGTTCTCCTCGGCCTCGCGCAGGTAGCGCGTCAGGTCCTGCAGCAGCGCCTTGAGCCGGCCCTCGCCCTGCGCCAGCAGCTTGGGATGCAGCGCCGCCGCGAGCGACTTGGTCTCGCTGACCCGGGCCCGCAGCCCGCTCAGGTAGGCCGGGCCGCAA
Source organism: Piscinibacter defluvii (assembly GCF_004011805.1). Taxonomy (GTDB): domain Bacteria; phylum Pseudomonadota; class Gammaproteobacteria; order Burkholderiales; family Burkholderiaceae_C; genus Piscinibacter; species Piscinibacter defluvii. Next base: position 130,941 of record NZ_RCHJ01000003.1, on the reverse strand, counting down.
TGCAGCGCCAGCATGATCGCCGCCACGCCCGCGGCCTGGGTCGGATCGATGGCGTCCGGCGGCTCGCACTGCAGGTCGCCGCCCGGCGCTCCGGCGAGTTCACCGCGCGCCAGCGGCAACGCCGTGCCGCCGCGCAGCCGCACCAGGTAGTGCGCCGGGCCGGCCTCGGCGCCGGCCGGGGCCTCGAGCCGCCCGGCCTGCACCAGCAGCGCACCCAAGGCGTCGCGCTGCATCGGCGTCGGTTCCACCGGCGTGGCCAGGGCCCAGGCGGCCGGGTCGGCACGCTCGAGCAGCATCACCGGGCCGATCGGCAGGGCATCGCGCAGCACGAAGCGCGGCGCCCGGGCCACCACCGGTGCCGGGGGAACCACGCTGCGTGGCGGACGCGTTGCCGGTGCGGCGACCACGGCCGACGGCGTGGTGGCCACGGGGACGCGCGGCGGTAGCGCCGGCGTGCTGCCCCCGGCCAGCCCGGGGGGAGTGGCGGCGGCCGGCTTGGGCGTCTCGGCGCTGCGCGCGGCCACCGGTTCGGCCGGCGCCACGGGTGGCTCGGCCGCCTCGGGCGCGGCCTCTGCGGGGCGTTTGCGCCGCAGCAGCAACACCACGAGCACCGCACAGGCCAGCCCCAGCCCCGCCACCAGCATCCACACGCCGTCACCCATGATGCAGGCCTCCTTGCCGGACATCGTGCCACGTTCCGGCCCGCCTGTCGGCAGTCGGCGACCATGCGGGGGGAATCCTTTCCTGACCACCCGCACCTGCGGCATTGACGCCCCGCCGCGGGCTATCGCCGCCATGCAGCGCCGCGATTGGACGGCGCGCCGCCGGGCCTGCACCATTCCAGACAAGAATGATTCTCATCTGGAGTTCACGATGGCCAAGACCGCGACCTTCGGCGTGAGGCACCTGGGCACCTCGTTCGGCGTCGGCTACGCACTGACCGGCAGCGTGACCATCGCCGGCGCGATCACCTTCGTCGAGCCGGCCGTCAACACCGTGCTGCACTACTTCTTCGACCGGGCCTGGGAGCGGCGGCGCACCCGGCCTGCGCCGGCGGGCTAACCGCGCATCACCTCGCGCCCGCGCAGCCGCATGCGGTTGGGCAGCGGCACCGAGCGGCGCAGCACCTCCTCGCCGAGCCAGACGGCCGAGCGGCGCGCGCGCTCGGCCACCGCCTCCAGCGGGATCTGCTGGTAGTCGTCGTTGAACACCTCGAAGCTGTAGTCGCCGCGGTAGCCGAGCTTGTCCAGGCGCAGCACCAGGTCGGCCAGCGCGTCGCTGTGCACGCCCTCGCCGGGGAAGACGCGGAAATGCCGCGCCGTGGCGATGCGCTCCTCGAAGGAGCGCACCTCGGTCCACATGAAGTCGGCCAGCTGCACGAGGAAGAGCTTGGAGGGGTCGATGATGTCCAGGTCGTCCAGCGGCGTCTGGCTGGCCACCGCATGGAACGAGTCGAGGCCGAGGCCGAGGTTGGGCGCGTCGGCGCGGCACACCACCTCCCAGGCCGTCGTGAACTCGTTGACCGAGCGGCCCCAGGACAGGCCCTCAAACGCCACCTTCACGTTCAGCGGCACCGCGAGCATGGCGAGCTTGCGCAGGTCGCGCGCCATGGTGTCAAGGTCGGCGCTGGCGTGGGTGGAGGTCGACGAGCAGACCAGCATCACGTGGCAGTCCAGCGCCGCGCACATCTCGAGCATGTGCTTGGCGATGTCGACCTTGTAGTCGTGCAGCCGGCCCGACAGGCCTTCGAAGTCGCGCAGCACCTGGAAGCCGGTGACACGCAGGCCGCTGGCCTTGACCTCGTAGACCGCGGCACGCCAGCCGCGCTCGTGGCCAACCAGGTCGCGCGCCGACAGCATCACCTGCGAGAAGCCGGCCTCGCGGATCGTCCGCAGCTTGGCCGCCAGCGGCCCCGCGAGCGTGATGGTGTCCATGCCGAAGTCGTCGAAATTCCCCTGGAGCTGACTCATCGCCGCCTCCTCAGGCCTGGTGGTGCACCAGCTCGAACATGACCGTGCCCAGGTGGGTCTGCGTCAGCGCGCCGCGCTCGCTGGTGTGCACCCCGCTGGACTCGACGAAGCCCATGCCGCGCGCGCGCAGCGCCTGCACCGCGGCCGGCACGTCGGGCGCGCCCAGGCCGACGCGCTGCAGCGATTCCTCGCCCTCCACGTCGAGGATGCCCGGCTCGGGCTCGATCAGCTGCAGGAAGAAGCTGCCGCACGGGCTCTTCAGCACCTTGCCCTTGGGCAGGATGCCGAAGCGTTCGTCGTCGCTCAGCTCGGCGAAGCCGAACAGCTCGGCGTAGAACTCGCACCAGTCGGCCATGCGGTCGGTGCCGATGTACTGCACCACGCCGAACCAGTGCAGCCCGGCGAGTGCCGGCGGGTTCGCATCGACCGTCGGGATGCGGGTGAAGTCGACGTCGTAGATCGAGAACTCGCGGTAGCGGTCGACGAAGTAGATGCGGCTCGCGCCCACGCCGTGGATGGCCGGGATGTTGAGCTCCATCACCTCCACGTGCGTCGGCACGGCCCAGGCGCCGCGCTCCAGCGCGCGGCGGTAGGCGGCCGCGGCGTCGCGCACGCGCAGCGCGATGGCCGCGATCACCGGCGTCTCGGTCGGCTGCACCGCGCGCGGGTGGTGGCTGACATGCGCGTTGATGACGATGTTCATCGTGCCCTGGCGGTACAGCAGCACCTCGCGCGAGCGGTGCCGCGCGACCGGCCGGAAGCCCATCATCTCCAGTACCTGGCCGAGTGCCTGCGGGCGGCTGGTGGCGAACTCGATGAACTCGATGCCGTCCAGGCCGAGCGGGTTGGCGGCGTCGGTCAGCGGCTCGCGGTCGGGGGTCGCGGTCATGCGCGGTCTCCTTCGGTTCAATACGCCAGCGTGGCCACCTCGCGCAGCACCTCGGCGGTGGTGCTGGGCAGGCCGAAGAACTCGAGGTAGGCCGGGATCTGCTCGAACAGCATGTCGGTGCCGACCTGGAAGCGGCAGCCGCGTGCCTGCGCCGCGGACAGGAAGGCGGTCATCTCCTGCTTCATCACCACCTCGCCGACGAAGGTGTCCTTGGACAGGCGCGCCATGTCTATGGGCAGCGGGTCGCCCGGGTTCATGCCCAGCGGCGTGGCGTTGACCACCACGTCCCAGCCGGCCGGGTCGTTGCTGCCGGTGCGCACCTCGAGCCTCGGGTAGTGCGTCTTCAGGCGCTCGCCGAGCGCCTGCGCCGACTCGGCGCGCGCGTCGTACAGGCCCATCGTGCCGACGCCCGCGGCCGCCAGCGACGCGGCGATCGCCGAGCCCACGCCGCCCGAGCCGACCACCAGCACCGTCGCGCCGTCGAGCCGGACGCCCTTGCGCTTGAGGCCGCGCACGAAGCCCTCGCCGTCGAACATGTCGCCGACCAGCCGGCCGGCGGCGTCGCGCTTGACCGCATTGCAGCTGCCGGCGATGTTCACCGCCGGCGACACCGCGTCGAGCAGCTCGACCACCGCCACCTTGTGCGGCATCGTGATCAGCGCGCCGGCCACGTTCTCGAGCGTGAACAGGGCACGCACGAAGGTGGCGAAGTGCTCCGGCCTACAGCCCATCGGCACGACGACGCAGTCCACGCCGGCGCGCTCGAAGTAGGGGTTGTAGATCATCGGCGCCTTGAAGCTGTGCGTGGGCCAGCCGATGTGCGCGATGAGCGAGGTCTTGCCGCTGATGACCATGGTCGGGCCTCTCTTCAGCCCGGCCGCACCGCGGCGACGGCGGCGCGCAGCGCGAGCAGGTAGCTGTCCACACCGAAGCCGGCGATCTGGCCGCGCGCGATCGGCGCGATCACCGAGTGGTGGCGGAACTCCTCGCGCGCATGGATGTTGGACATGTGCACCTCGACGATCGGGCACTTCAGGATCGCCAGCGCGTCGCGGAGGCCGTAGCTGTAGTGCGTCCAGGCGCCGGCGTTGATCAGCACCGCGGCGGTGCCGTCGGCGTGCGCCGCGTGGATGCGCTCGGCCATCTCGCCTTCGTGGTTGGTCTGGTAGCACTCGACCTGCACGCCCAGCTCCGCGCCCAGCGCGTGCAGCTTCGCGTCGATCTCGGCCAGGGTCGCCGTGCCGTAGGTGGCCGGGTCGCGCTTGCCGAACATGTTCAGGTTGATGCCATTGAGCACCAGCACCTTCGTCGTGGTCGCCATCACTTGCGCACCTTTTCCAGCTCGGCCTGCAGCGCCTTGACCGTGTCGGCGAGCGCCGCGCCGTGCTTGTCGATCACCGGCTTGAGCTTCTCGCGCAGCTTGGCCTGCTCGGCCGCCGACAGCTCGGTGACCTGCATGCCGTTCTTCTTCAGGTTGTCCAGCGCGCTGCCGGCCTGCTCGCGCGCGGCCTTGCGCTGCACCGCGGCGGCTTCGAGCGCGGCGTCCTGAAGGATCTTGCGCTCACCCTCGGACAGCGCGTCCCACAGCTTCTTGCTGACGATCACCGCCTGCGGGTTGTACTGGTGGTTGGTCAGCGCCAGGTGCTTCTGCACCTCGTACAACTTGTTGGCGCTGATCACCGTGACCGGGTTCTCCTGGCCGTCGATCGCCTTCTGCTCGAGGCCGGCGTAGACCTCGGGAAAGGCCATCGGCGTCGGGTTGGCGTCCAGCGCCTTGACCCAGTCGACGTTGATCGCGTTCGGGATCACGCGCAGCTTGAGCCCGGCGATGTCCTCGACCTTGAGGATCGGCCGCTTGCTGTTGGTGATGTTGCGGAAGCCCAGCTCCCAGTAGGCCAGGCCCTTGATGCCCTTGGGCTCGAGCTTGTCGAGCAGGCCGCGGCCGAACGGGCCGTCGACCACCGCGTCGGCCTCCTTCTCGTTGGCGAACATGAACGGGAAGTCGAACACCTCGAAGTCCTTCACCTGCGAGGCCAGGATGCCGGCGTTCAGCGACACCATGTCCAGCGTGCCGCCCTGCAGCGCCGAGACGTTCTGCTGGTCGCCGCCGAGCACGCCGCCGGGGAACATCTGCACCTTGATCTTGCCGCCGCTCTTGGCGGCGACGAGCTCGGCGAACTTCTCCATGCCGATCACGATCGGGTGGCCCTTGGGGTTCTGGGTCGCGAACTTGATGGTGCGCTCCTGCGCGGCGGCATGGCCGAACGCAGCGGCCGCGACGGCGGCCAGGACGGTCTTGAGGAACAGGCGCTTCATGGGTTGTCTCCGGGTCGGGTGGGGTGGGAGGGAAAGTCGGCCGGCGCTCAGCCGTAGAACCAGCGTGCCGGCACGGTCACGATCGAGGGGAACAGCACGAGCAGGAACAGCACGATGAACTGCGCGGCCATGAACGGCAGCACGCCGCGCGTCACGTCGTCCATCTTCATCTTTCCGACGCCGGCCACGACGTTGAGCACCGTGCCCACCGGCGGCGTCACCAGGCCGATGGCGTTGTTCATCACGAACAGCACGCCGAAGTAGACCGGGTCGATGCCAGCCGCCTTGACCACCGGCATCAGCACCGGCGTCAGGATCAGGATGGTCGGTGTCATGTCCATCGCGGTGCCCACCGCGATCACCAGCAGCATGATGGCGATCAGCAGCAGCGTCTGGTTGTCCATGAAGGGCTCGAGCAGGCCGATCATCTTGCTCGGGATGTCGGCCACCGTGATCAGCCAGGCGCTGACCATCGCGGCGGCGACCAGGAACATGATCACCGCGGTGGTCTTGGCGGCGCTGACGAACACCTCGGTGAGCTGGTGCCACTTCAGCTCGCGGTAGACCAGCGTCGAGACCAGCAGCGCGTAGACCGCGGCCACGACGGCCGCCTCGGTGGGCGTGAACACGCCGAGCTTCAGGCCCACGAGCACGATCACCGGCAGCAGCAGGGCCCAGAACGAATCCTTCAGCGCGTGCAGCCGCTCGGCGCGGCTCGCCTTGGGCGGCGGCACGATGGCCTCGCGCTTGACCACCCACCACCAGGCGATGGCGATCGACAGGCCCATCAGCAGCCCCGGCACGATGCCGGCCAGGAACAGCTTGCCGATCGAGACGTTGGCGGCGACGCCGAAGATCACGAAGGCGATCGAGGGCGGGATCACCGGGGCGATGATGCCGGCGCAGGCGATCAGGCCGCCCGCCCTGGCCTTGTCGTGGCCGGCCTTGACCATCATCGGCAGCAGCAGCGCGGCCAGCGCCGCGGTGTCGGCCACGGCCGAGCCCGACAGCGCCGCGAGCAGGCAGGCGGCGAGGATGGCGACGAAGCCGAGCCCGCCGCGCACGTGGCCGACCAGCGACAGCGCGAGCTTGACGATGCGGCGCGACAGCCCGCCGACGTTCATGATCTCGCCGGCCAGCATGAAGAACGGCACCGCCAGCAGCGGGAAGCTGTTGGCGCCCTCGATCACGTTCTGCGCCAGGATCTGCGCGTCGAACATGTCCAGGTGCACCATCAGCGCGGCACCCGAGAGCAGCAGCGCATAGGCGATCGGGATGCCCAGCGCCATCGCGCCGAGCAGCGAGCCGAGGAAGACGAAGATGGTCATGGCGGTCTCCTGGCGGCGGGTTCAGCGGCGGAACGGCATCGAGTTCGGCCCCTGGCCGATCGGCGGCTGCTCGCCGATGTGCAGTTCCTCGACGGCGGCGAGGTCCTCGGACTCCTGCACCATCACCAGGTCGCGGTCGCTCACCTGCCCCGACACGGCGCGCCACAGCTCGCGCAGCAGCAGCACGCCGGCCGACACTGCGAACACGATGCCCGAGGCGTAGAAGATGCCCATCGAGGCGCCCGTCACCGGTGCCTCGACGTCGGCGTTGATGCGCGCCTGCGTCAGCGCGCCGGAGAACAGCAGCCAGGTCACCCACAGCATCAGCAGCTGGCCGGCGACCAGGCAGGCCCGCTTGCCCCAGCGCGGCAGGCGCGAGACCAGCATGTCGGTGCCGAGATGGCCATGCTCCTTTAGCGCGACGATCGCGCCGAGGAAGGTCATCCACACGAACAGCCAGCGCGACAGCTCCTCGCTGACGGTGATGCCCGAATTGAAGGCGTAGCGCAGCACGACGTTGCCGAACACCAGCACCACCATCACCGCCAGCAGCAGCGCGATGGCACGGTCGAGCAGCCTGCAGTAGCCATCGATCAAGCGATTCATGCCTTGTCTCCTCGTCTCCTGCCGGGTTGCGGCGGCGTGATCCAGCCTGCCGCCCCGGCGATGCCGAGATAATGTACGAACTAGTTAGTATTTGACATGGGGTAAACCCGCACTCATCGGTTGCACACGCCGCCGGTCAGCTCACTTCCGGACGAATCTGACCACCATCTCCACGATGCTGTCGCGGCGCGCGATCATCACCGCGGGGCTGTCCAGGTTGCGCTTGAAGATCAGCGAGAAGGTGTGCTTGTTGGCCACGTTGAACAGCGCCAGCGCGGAGATAGACATGTGCAGGTCCACCGGGTCGATGCCGCTGCGGAACACCCCGGCCGCCAGGCCGCGCTCGTAGACGGCACGCACCGCATCGATGGCCGGCACGTTGAGCGACTGGATCACCTGGCTCTGCGCGAGGTACTCGCCGCGGTGGATGTTCTCGGTCATCACCAGGCGCGTGAAGGCGGGGTGACCGAGGTGATAGTCCACCGTCGAGCCGACCAGCTTGCGCAGCGCGTCCTCGGGCGGCAGGTCGTCGAGGTGCAGGCGTGCCTCGGTCTCGCGGATGCGCCGGTACTCCTGCTCCAGCACGGCGATGTACAGGCCTTCCTTGCTGCCGAAGTAGTAATAGATCATGCGCTTGCTGGTGCGCGTCGCCTCGGCGATCAGGTCCACCCGCGCACCGGCCAGGCCTTTCTCGGCGAACTCCTGGGTCGCGGCCTCCAGGATCTCGGCGCGGGTGCGCTCGGGGTCGTTGATGCGCACCGCATCGCCACGCCGCGCCGCGCGCGCGGCCTTGGCCGGGGCCGAATGTACTGACTGGTTCATGACGCCAGTCTAGGGGATGCCGACGGCCTGCGGCAAGGCCGCCGCCGTGCCCCGGCTCAGGTCGGCACCGGGGCCGCATGGGCACCCCCCAGAAAGAGCCGCTCGAGCTGCGGGTCGGACAGCAGTTCGTCGGCCGGCTTGTGCAGCACCAGGCGGCCGGACTCGAGCGCGATCGCCTCGTCGGCCATCTTCAGTGCACTCTTGACGTTCTGCTCGACCATGAGCACGGTCACGCCCTGCTCGTCCGCCAGGCGGCGCAGGAGCCGGAACACGTCCTGCACGACCAGCGGCGAGAGGCCGATCGAGGGCTCGTCGATCAGCAGCACCTTGGGCCGCAGCAGCAGCGCGCGGCCCACCTCGAGCTGCTTCTGCTCGCCGCCCGAGAGCGAGGCCGCCGCCGAGTGCAGCCGCTCCTTGACGCGCGGAAAGAGCTCGAGCACCTCGGGGATGCGCTCGTGCGTGGTCTTCATGCCCAAGGTGATGCCGCCGAGCTCGAGGTTCTCGTAGGCCGTCAGTGCACCGAACAGGTTGCGGCCCTGCGGCACGAAGGCGATGCCGTGCCGCACCAGCAGTTCCTTCGCGCCGGCGCCGGTGATCTCCTGGCCGTCCAGCTTGATGCGGCCCTGCCGCACCTTGAGCAGGCCGAAGAGCGTCTTCAGCACGGTGGACTTGCCGGCGCCGTTCGGGCCCAGCAGGAGGGTGATCTTGCCGCGCTTGGCCTGGAAGCTGAGGTTGTTGAGGATCATGAACTCGCCGTAGCCGGCCAGAACATCCTCGAACTCGATGCAGACGTCGCTCATGGTTCAGTTGCCCAGGTAGGCGTCCAGCACCTGCTTGTTGGCGCGGATCTCCGCCGGCGTGCCGATCGCCATCACCGTGCCTTCGACCATCACCATGATGCGGTGGCACAGGTCCATCACGAAGTCCATGTTGTGCTCGATCACGATGAACGAGCCCTTGCGGCCGCGGTTCAGCTCCTTCAGCAGGCTGCTGATGCCGCCCACGAGGCTCGGGTTGACGCCGGCGCAGGGCTCGTCGAGCAGCACCAGGTCGGGCTCGCTCATGAAGGCCATCGCGATGTCCACCAGCTTCTGCTGGCCGTAGCTCAGCTCGCCGGCCTTCTTGTCGGCCACGTGGCGGATGCGGAACTGGTCGATCAGCGCGTCGGCCTTGGCGCCGAGCCCGGAATCCGGCGGCGCGAACATGCGGCTCCACATCGAGCCCTGGTGCTCCTGCGCGGCGACGAGCAGGTTGTCGCGCACGCTCATCTTGCCGAACACCTGCAGGGTCTGGAAGGTGCGGCCGACGCCCAGCCGGTTCAGCTCCATCGGCGACTGGCCGGTGATGTCGGTGCCGTTGAGTTCGATGCGGCCGGACTCGGGCGTGATCTGGCCGAGCACCGAATTGAACATGGTCGTCTTGCCCGAGCCGTTGGGCCCGATGACGCCGAAGATCTCGCCCGGCATCACCTCGAACGAGACGCCATCGACGGCACGGATGGCGCCGTACGACTTCCTCAGGTCCGTGACCTTCAGCAGGGCATTCATGCCAGCCCCTCGTCCGATGAGTACATCGGCCGATCCCCCAAGGGGATGCCGGCCGGCTTGGGAGCGGCCCAGCGCTCGGCCGTCACGAGGCCGCTCCCACGCGCGCGGCCGCCGCGGCGCGCGCCGCCGAGGCCTCGCGCGCCAGGCGCCTGGCGCGCAACTTGTCGGGGATGGACAGCAGCCCGTCCGGCAGCCAAAGCATCAGCAGGATCACCGCCACGCCGAAGATCGCCAGGTACCAGGCCTGCGCGAAGCGCAGCCACTCGGGCAGCAGCACGCCCACCGCCGAGCCCAGCACCGGCCCGAAGAAGTAACCCGGCCCGCCGACCACCACCATCAGGTACATCATGATCGACGCCCCCACCGTGAACGGTGCCGGCTCGATGAACTGCACCAGCGGCGCGAACAGCGCGCCGGCCACGCCGGCATAGACCGCACCGATCGCGAACGACAGCAGCGTGTAGGCCTGCACGTTCACGCCCAGGCTCTCGGCCCGGATCGGGTTGTCGCGCAGCGCGGTGAAGGCCTTGCCCCAGGGCGAGCGCAGCAGGCCCCACTGCAGCGCGCCGACGACCACCGTGGTGCCGAGCACGAAGTAGTAGTAGGCCAGGTTGCCGTCCAGGCTCAGGCCGAACAGCGACGGGCGCGCGATGTTGTTGATGCCGAAGGTGCCGCCCGTGAGCCACTCCTCGTTGCGCAGCACCAGCCACACCGCGGTGTTGAAGCCGAGCGTGGCGAACGCGAGGTAGATGGTCTGAACGCGCAGCGCCGGGAAGCCCAGCGCCAGCCCGACGACGAAGCAGCCGAGCATCGCCACCGGCAGCCCGATCCAGAAGCTGATGCCGGCTTTCAGCAGGATCGCCACCGTGTAGGCGCCGATGCCGAAGAAGGCCGCGTGGCCCAGGCTCTTCTGGCCGGCGTAGCCGACCGTCAGGTTCAGTCCCATGGTGGCGATCACGAACACCAGCCAGTAGCTGAACAGGTAGATGCCGTAGCTCTTGAGGAACGGCGGCACGGCGAGCAGCACCGCGGCGAGCACGAGGCCGACGAGCAGGGAGATCTTGTTCATCGTGCCCGCCTCAGACCTTGCGTTCGACCTTCTTGCCCAGGAGGCCCTGCGGCTTGAAGAGGATCACGAGCATGAAGACGACCAGCGCCACCGCGTCCTTGTAGGCCGGCGAGATGTAGGCCGCGGCCAGGTTCTCGCTGACGCCGACCACCAGCCCGCCCAGCAGCGCACCGCGCGAGTTGTTGAAGCCGCCGATGATCGCGGCGAAGAAGGCCTTGGTGCCCAGCGGCTCGCCCATGTCGAACTTGGCCAGGTAGGTGGGCGTGACCAGCAGGGCCGCGGCGCAGGCCAGCACCGCGTTGATCGCGAAGGTGTAGAAGATCATGCGCGGCACGTCGATGCCGAGCACCGTGGCGCTGTCGGTGTTCTGCGCCACGGCCTGCATCGCGCGGCCGGTCACGGTCTTCTGCAGGAAGGCCTGGGTGCCGAACACCAGCAGCAGCGCGAACACCAGCGTGCCGACGTCGGCCAGCGTCACGGTGACGCCTGCCACGTTGAACAGCTGATCGGCGAACAGGCTCGGGAACGGGTGCGCCTCGGCGCTGTAGCCGGCGCGCACGCCGTTGCGCAGCGCGATCGCCAGGCCGATGGTGGCCACGACGATGGGCATCATGCCGAACTTCAGCAGCGGGTCGGCGATGCCGCGCTTGAAGGCCCAGCCGAGCACGGCCACCGCGACGACGCAGGTCAGCACGAAGGCCAGCGGCAGCGGCGCGCCGAAGCTCGCGAAGGCGAGCATCATGAACGCCGGCAGCATGACGAATTCGCCCTGCGCGAAGTTGATCGTGCCCGAGGCTTGCCACAGCAGCGTGAAGCCGAGCGCGGCCAGGCCGTAGATCGCCCCGGTGGCCATGCCGGAGACGAACAGCTGCAGGAAGTCGGTCACGACCGGTCCGTCACTTCTTGCCCAGCGCGGGCAGCACTTCCTTGACCACCTGGCGGCCGTCCTTGACCTCGACGATGTAGCTCTCGCGGTCCAGGTCGCCGTTGGCGTCGACGCTCACGTCCATCAGCACGCCGGGGTGCTTGGCCGCGGAGATGCTCAGGCCGTGCAGCGCCTGCGCGACGGCCTTGCGGTCGAGCTTGCCGACCTTCTCGATGCCGGCCTTCAGGACGTAGACGCCGGTGTAGCCCTTGATGCCGTTGTGGTCCGAGATGTACTTGTAGGCCTCGTAGAACTTGGCCTTGAACTTGAGCATGTTCGGGTTCGGCGCGTCCACCGTCAGGCCGACGTGGGCGACGGCGCCGTTGGCCGCGTCGCCAGCCAGCTCGATCACCTTCTGGCCCGTCAGCGTGGTCTCGCCGACGATCGGCTTGGTCACGCCCTGCTTGCGCAGCTCGCGCAGCGCGCGCGCCGACTCCTCCTCGTTGGTGTAGACGAAGATCACGTCGGCATTGCTCTGCTTGGCCTTGAGCACCGGCGCCGACCAGTCGACCTGGCCGGATTCGGTGGAGATGTCGGCCACAACGTTGAGCCCGAACTGCGCCGCGGCCTTGGCAAAGGAGTCGCGCCCGCCCTTGCCGAAGTCGTTGTTGACGTACAGCACCGCCACCGACTTGGCCTTCAGGTTGCTGGCGATGTAGCGCGCCACCTTGGGCATCGCGGTGGTCTGCGTGAAGCTGGTGCGGAAGATGTACGGGTTGCCCTGCTGGGTGATGGACGCCGCCTCGCCGCCGGTGAAGTTGGGGATCTCGGCACGCCGCGTCTCGGCCATGCTGACCATGATGGAGCCGGAGAAGGTCGGCCCGATCACCGCGAACACGTCGTCGTCCACCGCCTTCTGCGCCAGGCCCTTGGCCACGCCGGGGTTGGACTGCGTGTCCGACACCGTCACCTCGATCTTCTTGCCGAGAATGCCGCCGGCGTCGTTGATCTCCTTGATGGCCAGCAGCGCGCCGTTCTTCGCGTTCGTGCCGGCGGTCGCGCCGGCGCCGGAGAGCTCCTGCAGCACGGCAATCTTGATCTGCGCCTGCGCGGCACCGGCGGCGGCGAGGCTGGCGGCGACCGCGAGGGCGCGCAGGGTCGGCATGGTCATGGGCTGGTCTCCTGTTGGTGTGGGAAGGCCCCGCGGGGCACGGGCGCAACGATAGTCAGGCGCGGGTTGCCCCTCAAGGCGGACTCACCCGTGCTGCGCGATGATCGCGCACATTGCACGATGATCGCTCGCATCGCGGGTTTCCCCTGGCATGGCCTCCACCGTGTTCCCGATCGACCGCAAAGACCTGATCGAAGGCCTGGGCAAGGGCCTGCGCGTGATCGAGGCCTTCGACGAGGAGCATGCCCGCCTCACCCCGGCCGAGGCGGCCAAGCGGGCCGGCATCACACGCACCGCGGCGCGGCGTTACCTGCTCAGCCTGTGCCACTTCGGCTACGCGGCCAGCGACGGCAAGCTGTTCTGGCTCATGCCGCGGGTGCTGCGCCTCGGGCAGAGCTACCTCGAGGCGGCGCGCCTGCCGCGCCTGGCACAGCCCTTCATCCAGCGCGCCGCCTTCGCCACCGGCGAGACCGTCAACCTGAGCGTGCTGGACGGGCACGAGATCGTCTACGTCGCACGCAGCGGCAGCCCGCGCCTGGTGACGATCGGCTTCCAGCCCGGCGCCCGCGTGCCTGCGCACGTGGTGACCCCCGGGCTCGCGATCCTCTCCAGCTTCGACGACGCGGCGCTGGACGAGTGGCTCGCCGCGCACGAGTTCACCAGCTTCACCGCCCAGGGCATCACCAGCGGCACGCGCTTCCGCAAGGCGGTGCTCGTGGCGCGGTCGCTCGGCTACGGCATCGCGGAGCAGCAGCTCGACGCCGGGCTGCGCGGCATCGCGCTGCCGGTCAAGAACCGCAAGGGCCAGTGTGTCGGTGCGATCGGCACCACGCTGCCGCTGACCGAGAGCACCGAGTCGATGGTGGCTCGCCTGCTGCCGCCACTGCAGGAGGCGGTGCAGTCGCTCAGGCAGGTGCTGTGAGGCGGCCGGGCAGCAAGGCGACGATCGCCTCGGCGATACGCGCCGCGGCGCCGCGGTGCGCGGCCGCGAAGCCGCGGCTGCGCTCGGCGGCCTGCTGCAGCGCCGCCGGCTCGGCCAGCAGGCGCATGGCGGCGGCCAAGCCGGCCTCGAGGTCGGGCACACGCTGCGCCGCGCCCGCCGCCGCGGCGAGCTCGGCGGCCTCGGCGAAGTTGAAGGTGTGCGGCCCCATCACCACCGGGCAGCCGCAGGCCGCCGCCTCGATCAGGTTCTGCCCGCCCAGCGGCGCGAAGCTGCCGCCCAGCAGCGCCACCTGGCCGAGGCCGTAGTACAGCGGCATCTCGCGCATCGAGTCGCCCAGCCAGGCGTCGGCGGCGAGTGCCTCGGGCGGCGGCGTGTCGGCCCAGCTGCTGCGGCGCGCCATGCGCAGCCCGGCCGACTGCAGCAGCACGGCCACCTCGTCGAAGCGCTGCGGGTGGCGCGGCACGACCACCAGCAACGGCCGCGGCGCGGCGCCCCGCGTCGCACGGCTCCACGCGGCCAGCAGCGGCGCCTCCTCGCCCTCGCGCGAGACGGCGAACAGCAGTACCGGGCGGCCCAGCGCCGCACGCCAGGCCCGGCCGCGCTCGACCAGGGCCGCGTCGGGCGTCAGGTCGAACTTCAGGTTGCCGCACACCTGCACGTGCGGCGCGCCGGCCGCACGCAGGCGGCGCGCGTCGTCCTCGGTCTGGGCCAGCACCAGCGCCAGCGAGGCCGCCGCCGGCTGCATCAGCGCGGCCAGGCGCTCGCCCTTGCGCGCGCTGCGCTCGGACAGCCGCGCATTGGCCAGCACCATCGGCACGCCGGCCGCCTGCGCCTCGCGCAGCAGGTTGGGCCAGACCTCGGTCTCCATCAGCACGCCCAGCGACGGGCGGAACTGGGCCAGGAAGCGCCGCGCGCCGCCGGGGGTGTCGAAGGGCAGCCAGGCCTGGCGGTCGCCCTCGCGCAGCAGCGCCGCGCCGGCCTCGCGACCGGTGGCGGTGCCATGTGTCAGCAGCAGGCGCAGGCCCGGCTGGCGCGCGCGCAGCGCCTCCACCAGCGCCGCGGCGGCGCGGGTCTCGCCGAGCGACACCGCATGCAGCCAGAGCCAGCCCGAGCTCGGTCGCTCCGCGTAGTGCGCCAGGCGCTCGGCCAGCGCGTGCCGGTAAGGCGGCTCGGCGCGCCCGCGCCACCAGAGCCGCGCCAGATAGGCCGGCGTGCCGACGCGCAGCAGCGTCGAGTAGGCCGCGCGGGCCAGGCGCGCCGCCCAGGGCGTCATGAATGCGCCGCGCGCACGACGTTGTTCCACGCCGTCCACACCGCCTCGAGCGTGGGCACCGGCCGGCCTTCGAGGGCCACCTGGTGCAGGTGGCCATGTTCGGGCCGCGGCCCGGTGCGCCAGGCGGTCGGGTGGTTGTAGAGCTGCACGTGCGGCAGGTCGAGCGCCACGGCGATGTGGCTGAGCCCGCTGTCCACGCCGATCACGCCCTGGGTCAGCGCCAGGCGGTCCAGCACCGCGTCGAGCGACAGGCTGGGCCAGACCTCGACGTGGAAGGCCTTCTCGTACTGCAGCCCGGCGGCGATCAGCTCGGCGCGTGTCTGCTCCTCGTCGTTGCCTTGCGGCAGGCCGATGCGCCAGTCGGCGCCGATCAGGCGCTTGCCCAGCGCGACCCAGTGCTCCACCGGCCAGAGCTTGTCGCCGCGCGAGCTGCCGTGCACCAGCGCCACCGTGGGCTGGGCAGTGCGGAACACGCGTTTGCTCGGCTTCAGCCCGTACACCGGCGGGCCTTCGGGCGTGCGGCCGATCACCGCGGCCACCAGCGCACGCGAGCGGTCCATCGCGTGGATGCGCGGCTCGATGCGGATCGCCTGGTCGACCAGCCAGCGCGCCGGCGCCTCGTAGCTCGAGCCCTCGGTGGCGTTGGCCAGACCGAAGCGCATGCCACGCGCCAGCCGCGCGACGATGGCCGACTTGGTCAGCCCCTGCAGATCGATGACGGCGTCGTACTCCTGCTGCTGCAGGCGTGCGCGGAAGGCCTGCCACTCGGCGCGGGTCGTGCCGCTCCACCAGGTGCGGCGCCAGCGCCGCATCGCGCATTCGATCACCGTGCGCACGCCCTCGACGCGCCGCACCAGCGGCGCGAAGGCCGGCTCGACCACCCAGTCGATCGCCGCATCGGGAAAGGCCGCGCGGATGTCGTGCACCACCGGCATGGCGTGCACGACGTCGCCGAGCGACGAGAGCTTGACGATCAGGACACGCACGTGGCGGCGTCGTTCAATGGGCAGCCGCGGCGAACCGGGCGTCGGGCTTGACGGCCCGCAGCGCGGCCATCAGGTCGGCCTCGATGCGCGCCAGCGCCTCGGGCGTGTGGCCCTCGAAGCGCAGCACCAGCACCGGCGTGGTGTTGGAGCTGCGGATCAGGCCGAAGCCGTCGGCGTACTCCACGCGCAGGCCGTCGGTGGTGACGACCTCCAGCGCGCCGGGGAAGTCCGCCTGCGCCAGCAGCTGCTCGACCACGCGCCGGGGCTCGCCCTCGGCGCAGGGCACGTTCAGCTCGGGCGTGCTGTGGCTGGTGGGCAGCGCGTCGAGCACCGCGCTCGGGTCGGTGCTGCGCGAGAGGATCTCCAGCATGCGCGCCGCGGTGTAGGTGGCGTCGTCGAAGCCGTACCAGCGCTCGCCGAAGAAGATGTGGCCGCTCATCTCGCCGGCGATCGGCGCGCCGGTCTCCTTCATCTTGGCCTTCACCAGCGAGTGGCCGGTCTTCCACATCAGCGGCACGCCGCCGGCGGCGCGGATGGCCGGCGCCAGGCGCTGGGTGCACTTCACGTCGAAGATCACCGTGCCGCCCGGGTTGCGCGCGAGCACGTCGGTGGCCAGCAGCATCAGCTGGCGGTCGGGGTAGACGATGTGGCCGTCGACCGTGACCACGCCGAGCCGGTCGCCGTCGCCGTCGAAGGCCAGTCCGAGTTCGGCGCCGCTCTCCTTCACCGCGCGGATCAGGTCGGCGAGGTTCTCGGGCCGGCTCGGGTCCGGGTGGTGGTTCGGGAAGTCGCCGTCCACCTCGGAGTACAGCTCGACCACCTCGCAGCCCAGCGCGCGCAGCACGCCCGGCGCCGAGGCGCCCGGGATGCCGTTGCCGGAATCGACCACGATCTTCATCGGCCGCGCGAGCCTGCAGTCGCCGGCGATGCGTGCCGTGTACTCGGGCACGATGTCCATTGCCGCGCTGCGGCCGCGCCGCCGCACGTAATCTTCGGCCTCGATGCGCCGGCGCAGCGCCTGGATCGCGTCGCCGTAGATCGCGCGGCCGGCCAGCACCATCTTGAAGCCGTTGTAGTCCTTCGGGTTGTGGCTGCCGGTGACCTGGATGCCGCTGTTGCAGCCGTGGCGGCCGCGCGTGGCGGCCACGTAGTAGAGCATCGGCGTGGTGACGGCACCGAGGTCGACCACGTCCAGCCCGGTCGACGCCAGGCCGCGGATCAGCGCGGCGGCCAGCCCCGGGCCGGAAAGCCGCCCGTCCCGGCCGACCGCCACGGCCTTTTCGCCCGCCGCGACGGCCTCGCTGCCGAAGGCGCGGCCGAGGTGCTCGGCGAAGGCCTCGTCGATGGTCTTGCCGACGATGCCGCGGATGTCGTAGGCCTTGAAGATGCTGGGGTCGACGTGCATGGACGGGGGCGGACGTGAAAATCGCGGCATTGTAGGGACGCCATCCATGGACTCCACCGTCACCGTGATCGCCGTGGGCGCCGTCGTCGCCGGTTTCGTGCAGGGCCTGTCGGGCTTTGCGTTCGGGCTGGTGGCGATGTCGATCTGGGCCTGGAGCGTCGAGCCCCGGCTGGCCGCCTCGCTGGCGGTGTTCGGCGCGCTGACCGGGCAGGTGATCGCCGCCGTCACGGTGCGGCGCGGCTTCGACTGGGGCCGCCTCACGCCCTTCCTGGCCGGCGGGCTGGTCGGCGTGCCGATCGGGCTGTGGCTGCTGCCGCGGCTGGACGTGCCGCTGTTCAAGGCCTTCCTCGGCACGCTGCTGGTGGTGTGGTGCCCGGCGATGCTGGCCGCGGCGCGGCTGCCGCGCGTGACGGCCGGCGGCCGGGTCGGCGACGTGCTGGCCGGCACCGCCGGCGGCGTGATGGGCGGCGTGGGCGGCTTCGCCGGCGCGGTGCCCACGCTGTGGTGCCTGCTGCGCGGATTCGAGCGCGACACGGCGCGCGCCGTGGTGCAGAACTTCAACCTGGCGATGCTGTCGGTGGCCTTCATCGGCTACCTGGCCAGCGGCTTCGTCACGCTGGCGATGGCGCCGCTGCTGGGCCTGGTGGCGGTGGCGGTGCTGGTGCCGGTGCTGCTCGGCGCGCGCGTCTACATCGGGCTGAGCGAGCAGGCCTTCCGGCGCATCGTGCTGGTGCTGCTGACCTTGTCGGGCATCGCGCTGCTGGTGTCCTCGCTGCCGGTGTTGCTGGCGCGTTGATCAGGCGAAGCGGCCCTGCAGGTACCAGCCGCTGCCCTCGGCCGTGGGCCGGCGGGCGCGGTAGAGCCACAGCAAGGCGCCCTCGCCGTCCTGCGCGATGAAGTAGTCGCGCTCGGCGAGATCGTGGTCCCACCAGCCGGCCTCGACGCGCTCGGGCCCGCTGAGAAGCTGCAGCGCGCGGCCGTCCAGCAGCGGCAGCAGGCCGCGCTCGGGCAGCGGCTCGGGCGGCGCGAGCAGCCAGACCGGGCGCAGCGGCCAGCCCGCCGGCAACTCGGGCGCGTGGCGGCGGCTGCCGAGCCGCGCCGGATCGGCCGGGCGCACGAGGCTCGCCTTCTCCGGCCGCGGGTCGTGCACCGCCTGCAGCTGCTGCACCTGCTCGACACCGAGCCGCGCCTGCAGCCGCTCGATCAGCCGCAGCAGGCCCTCGCGCTCGCTCGCCGCGCTCGGGAACAGCTCGCCGTTGGGCGGCGCCTGCGGCACCAGCTCGCCGGCGACCAGGCCCAGCTCGAGCGTCGGCGCGGCCAGCTGCAGCCGGCCGAGGCGCTCGCGCAGCAGCGCCTGCAGGTGGGCCGGGTCACGCGAGGGTTCGGCCAGCGCGATCTCGAGCAGGGTCTGCTGCGGGATCGCGCGCTCGCGGCGCCAGCGCGGCTCGTGCTGCATCACGAGCGTGAACCCGCGCACGAAGGCATGCTGCGCCGCCAGCCAGGCGGCCAGCCGGGCGAGCAGCAGCGCGGCGGCATGCAGCAGCTGCTCGGCGTTGTCGGCGCGGGTGAACAGCTCGAGGCGGCTCTCGAAGCCCGGCGGCAGGGTGATCGGCACGCGCGGGTCGGGCCGCGCGCCGCAGGCGCGGTCCAGCGCCTCCAGCAGGGGCTGGCCGAAACGCCGCGCCAGCCCGGCGCGCGGCTGGCGGCGCAGCTCGGCCAGCGTCGCCAGGCCCATGGCCTGGAAGGCGTCGTGGTGCGCCGGGTCGGGCGTGAGCAGCTGCACCGGCAGCGCGTCGAGCGCGCACTGCAGCGCCGTGCGGTCGGCGCAGTGCTGCGGCGCGCCGCGCGCCAGCAGCGCGGCGCCCAGCGGCGTGGGCGCGCTGGCCACGCGCAGGCGGTGGCCGAGCGGCGCCAGCACCTCGCGCAGGCGCTTCAGCAGCCGCGCCAGGCCGCCGAAGTAGCGCAGGGTGGAGCGCACCTCGAGCAGCACGGTGTGCGGTGCCTCGCCACGGCGCGCGGCCGGCTCGAGGCAGACCATCGGCGTGAAGGCCAGCGCCGCGTGCGCGACGGCCTGCAGCGCGAGCGCATCACGCGCCGCATCGGCCTGGCCGAGCAGCAGCCGCGGCGCCAGCGCCAGCGCG
The DNA here is from genome assembly GCF_004011805.1 of Piscinibacter defluvii. GTDB lineage: Bacteria > Pseudomonadota > Gammaproteobacteria > Burkholderiales > Burkholderiaceae_C > Piscinibacter > Piscinibacter defluvii. The sequence goes on along the minus strand of NZ_RCHJ01000003.1, from coordinate 111,610 downwards.
GTGGCGCGCTTCTGGCCCGACGCGACGCCGAGCGCGCGCGCCGCCGCGTTGGCGGCGCTGAGCTGGTGGGCGTCGATCAGCGCGATCGGCTCGGCGCTGCGCGCCGCGTCGAGCGTGGCGACGAAGGCCTCGAGCGAGAGCCACGGCAGGTGCAGCGCGATCCAGAGCATCGACGGCGCACGAACTCAGCCCAGGTCGACGAAGGTGGCGGCCGGCAGCGCCTTCGCCTGCCCGGCCCGCGCGCGCTGCTGCGCGATCTCGGACAGCGCCGGCGGCAACTCGAGCCGCAGCGCCCGCTCCAGCGGCGGGCCGCGGCGCTTGAGCAGGCGCAGCGAGAGCCTGTCGGCCCCGTCCGGCCGCAGCGCCAGGCGCAGCGGCGCGGCGCTCGGGCGCGGCGCCTCGGCCAGCTCGCGCATCACGAAGGCCGGGCCGTCGTGGCCCTGGGCGGCGATCTGCAGCCGGCGCAGCCGCTCGGCGCGCAGCCGCGTCGGCAGCCAGGCGACCAGTGCGCCCACATGGCCGCTGCGCAGCGCCTGCTCGCAGGCCCACAGGCTGTCGCTGCCCGGCAGCGTGCGGGCGCGGGTCTGCACGACGAGCAGCTGGTCGAGGTCGAACCCGAGCTGCAGCAGCGCCCAGGCCGAGAGCGCGGCCGGCGGGTCGAACAGCATCACCAGCCGGCCGCGCGCCTGGGCCCCGGCCAGCGTGGGCGCGAGCAGGCGGATCTCGCCCACACCCGGGTGCGGCAACAGCAGCTCGGTCAGCACGCGGCGCGGCCAGCCGCCGCCGGGCAGCTCGGCATCCAGCGCGGGGAAGCCGCTGGCCAGCGCGTCGTCCTGCAGGCGGCCGAGCTGATGGCCAAACCACAGCGCCGGGTGCAGCGCCTCGGGCGCCAGCGGCGGTAGTTCGGCAACGGCAGGGGGCAGGCGGTCCATTTGAATACTGTATGTCCATACAGTACTTTGGTGCAAGCGGCCAAATTCACGGGGCAGCCATTCCATTGCCAGAGGCAACTATCTGGCCGACAATCCCAGCATGGCCGCCGCACCCGACCCCGCCCGCATCGAGGCCGTCCGGCGCTTCAACCGCTTCTACACACGCCGCATCGGCGTGCTGGACGACGGCCTGCTCGACTCTCCCTTCTCGCTGGCCGAGGCCCGGCTGCTGTGGGAACTGGCCCATGCCGACGCGCGCCTGACCGCCAGCCGCCTGGCCAGGGAGCTCGACCTCGACCCCGGCTACCTGAGCCGCCTGCTGCGCCGCCTGAAGGACCAGGGCCTGGTGCGCACCAGCCGCTCGAAGGAGGACGCGCGGGTGCTCTGGCTCAGCCTCAGCCCGGCCGGGCAGCGCGCCTTCGCCCCGCTGGACGCCCGCTCGCGCGAGCAGGTCGGCACCCTGCTCGGCACGCTGGACGAACCGCGCCAGCAGGCCCTGCTCGACGCGATGACGCTGATCGAAGACGCCCTCTCCGACACGCCGCGCCCGCCCGCCCCGATCGCGCTGCGCGCGCTGCAGCCGGGCGACCTGGGCTGGGTGATCGGCCGCCACGGCGCGCTCTACGCGCAGGAGTACGGCTGGAGCGAGGCCTTCGAGGCACTGGTGGCACGCATCGCGGCCGATTTCGTCGACCGCTTCGACCCGGCGCACGAGGCCGCCTGGATTGCCGAACGCGACGGCCGGCGCCTGGGCTGCGTGTTTCTCGTGCAGGCGCGCGACGAGGCACGCCAGCAGGTCATCCCCGCCGCGGCACAGCTGCGCATGCTGCTGGTCGAGCCGGCGGCGCGCGGCCAGGGGCTGGGCCGGCGCCTGGTGGACGAATGCGAGCGCTTCGCCCGCGCGCAGCGCTACCGCCGCATCCTGCTGTGGACCAACCGCAACCTCGACGCGGCGCGTGCGATCTACGAGAAAGCCGGCTACCGGCTGATCGCCAGCGAGCCGCACCACAGCTTCGGGCACGACCTGGTCGGCGAGACCTGGGAAAAGCTGCTGGCATGACGCCCTCCGCCACGGCGCCCTGCCCCTGCGGCCGCGGGCCGGCCTACGGCGCGTGCTGCGGCCGCTGGCACGCCGGGCCGCTGCACGGGCAGGCACCGGATGCGGAGTCGCTCATGCGCTCGCGCTACAGCGCCTACGTGTTCGGCCTGCGCGACTACCTGCTCGCCACCTGGCACCCGAGCCGCCGGCCGCCAACGCTCGAACCCGATCCGCCCGGGCTGACGTGGCTCGGCCTGGCGGTGAAGGAGCACCGCATCCAGGATGCCGACCATGCGACGGTGCGCTTCGTCGCACGCAGCAAGCTCGGTGGGCGGGCGCACCGGCTCGAGGAAACCAGCCGCTTCGTGCGCGAGGACGGCCGCTGGTACTACCTCGACGGCGACGTCGCGTAAACCCGGCTCAACGGACTACCCTTCGCACTGCGTGCTCCGGGATGAGCGCTTGGGAGCGGCCCGGCGCGCTCAGGCGAATTCCTGCCGGATCGCCGAGGACATCAGCCGGCGGATGATCCACACCAGCATGCCGCAGGCGGCCAGCGTCATCACGACGGCCATGGCCCGCGCGGCGGTGACGAAGCCGCCGAACACCCCCAGCACGGGCGCCGGCAGCGGCGTGCGGCTGAGCGTGGAATCGACCACCGACTGCACCACCTCGTGCTGGAACCACAGACCGAGCAGGTTGGCCACGATGGCCAGCACCAGCAGGCCGATGAACACGCGCCGCGCCCATTCCAGGCGCAGCAGCAGGCCGATGGCCGAGGCCAGCGTGGCCAGCGAGAGCACCAGCCCGGCGCCGACGAACCAGGGCAGGTAGGCGATCAGCAGCCCGGTCAGCAGCGGCAGCGGCTGCTGGCCGCCGGAGAGCTGCCAGCCCGGCAGCAGCGACGCGACCATCGCGTTCTGCACCAGCGCCGTGGCACTGGCCAGCGCCGCCAGGACGATGAAGACCCAGGCGGTCAGCGTGACGAAGAGGGAACGGGCTCCGACGTTGAAGGTCTGCGGCATCGCGGTTCCGGGCGGACATCAGGTCCGATCGGATGCCTGACGATGCTACGGAGCACGCCGCGGGCGACCATCCCTCGGCTCCAGCCTCCCCCCGTGACCGCGGGATGGCGCCGTGCGGTCCGCGCCACACGGGTTCACCCTCGGGCCGCCCACCCCGCCTTCCTCAGACCACTTCCGGATCCATGCGGATCGCACCGCAGGGGCATTCCGCGGCGCACAGTCCGCAGCCCTTGCAGTAGTCGTAGTCGAACGCGAAGCGCTGCCCCGGGCCGAGCTTGATCACCGCGTTGTCGGGGCACATGCCATAGCAGTTGTCGCACTCGAAGCAGTTGCCGCACGACAGGCAGCGGCGCGCCTCGAACTGCGCGTTGCCCTCGTCGAGCCCGCCTTGCACCTCGTCGAAGCTGCTGCTGCGCCGCGCCAGATCGAGCACCGGCCGCACCGTGGCCGGCGCGTCGCTGTAGTACCAGGGGTTCAGGTTCTCGAAGGCGGCCGGCTCGTGCTTGGGCGGCGGCTCGTGGCGCGTGCCGCGCAGCCAGGCGTCGATGTGGCGCGCCGCCTTCTTGCCGTGGCCGATGGCCACCGTCACGTTGCGCTCGGCCGGCACCATGTCGCCGCCGGCGAACACCCCCGGCTGGCCGGTCATCATGCGCTCGTCGACCTTGACGACGCCGTCCTCCACCACCACGCCGGGCAGGCGCTGCAGGAAGGACAGGTCCACGTCCTGCCCGAGCGCGAGCACCAGCGAATCCGCCTCCAGACGCTCGAGCTCGCCGGTGGGCTGCGGCTGGCCCTGCGCGTCCAGCACCATCTTCTCGACCAGCAGCTCGCCCTCGTCGGCGCGGCGGATGGTGGTGAGCCAGCGGATCAGCACGCCCTCCTCCAGCGCCTCCTGCACCTCGGCCTCGTGCGCCGGCATGCGCTCGCGGGTGCGGCGGTAGACGATCAGCGCCTCGGTGGCGCCGAGCCGCTTGGCCGTGCGGGCCACGTCGATCGCGGTGTTGCCACCGCCGTAGACCACCACGCGGCGGCCGAGCAGCGGCCGCTCGCCGCCTTCCATGCCGCGCAGCAGCGAGACCGCGTCGAGCACGCGCGCCGAGTCGCCGGCGGGGATGAAGGCCCGCTTGGCGATGTGCGCGCCGACCGCCAGGAAGGCCGCGTCGGCGCCCTCGGCGCGCAGCGTGGCGGCCAGGTCCTCGACCTTGCTGTTGCAGCGGATCGTCACGCCGAGTGCGGCGATGCGCGCCACCTCGGCATCGAGCACGTCGCGCGGCAGGCGGTAGCGCGGGATGCCGAAGCGCATCATGCCGCCGGCCCAGGGGCCGGCCTCGAGCACCGTGACGCGGTGCCCCAGCCGGCGCAGGTGGTAGGCGGCCGACAGGCCGGACGGCCCGGCGCCGACCACCAGCACGTGCTTCCCGCTGTCCGCGGCCGGCGCATCGAAGGCCCAGCCGTGCTCGATCGCCGCGTCGCCGAGGAAACGCTCGACGGCATTGATGCCCACCGGCTCGTCCAGCTTGCCGCGGTTGCAGGCGCTCTGGCAGGAGTGGTAGCAGACCCGGCCCATCACGGCGGGGAACGGGTTGTCGCGCACCAGGTGGCGCCAGGCGCGTTCGTAGTCGCCACCCTCGGCGTGGAACAGCCAGCCCTGGATGTCCTCGCCGGCGGGGCACTGCGCATTGCACGGCGGCAGCCGGTCGACGTAGACCGGGCGCATCGAACGCCACGAACCCGTGTGGTTGGCGCGCGAGGAGCCCGGGTCGAGCGTGATCGCGAACGGCTTGCGCATCGTCATCACGCGCCTCCTTCCAGCAGCCCGTAGCGCCGGATGTTGCGGTCGGCGCGCGCCTGCAGCGCCTCGATCACCGCGTCGCGCCGCGTCGGCGCGAACAGGTGGGCGAAGCGCTTCTGCGGCTTCAGGTACTCCTCCACCGGCACGCGCTGGCGGATGCGGCGCACGCCGACCACCTCGCCGTCGATCGCCTCGAACACCGGGAACAGGCCCGACTCCTGCGCCAGCCGCGCGAGCCGGATGGTGTCGTGCGAGGCCGCGCCCCAGCCGAGCGGGCACGGCACCAGCACGTGCAGGTAGCGTGCCCCGCGCAGGCCCATCGCCCGCTCGACCTTGGCCTCCAGGTCGTGCAGGTCGGCCACGGTGGCGGTGGCGACGTAGGGGATGCCGTGCGCCATCGCGATGCGCGGCAGGTCCTTGCCCTGGCCGAAGGCATTGCCGGGCGCGCCGCCGATGGCCGGCGTGGTGGCGGTGCGCGCCGCCGCGGGCGTGGCCGAGCTGCGCTGCACGCCGGTGTTCATGTAGGCCTCGTTGTCGTAGCAGACGTACAGCACGTCGTCGTTGCGCTCGAACATGCCGGACAGGCATCCGAAGCCGATGTCGGTGGTGCCGCCGTCGCCGCCCTGGGCCAGCACGCGCACGTCCTCGCGCCCCTTGACCTTGAGCGCCGCGGCGATGCCGGTGGCCACCGCCGCGGTGTTGCCGAACAGCGAGTGGATCCACGGCAGGCGCCAGGAACTCTCCGGGTACGGCGTCGAGAACACCTCCAGGCAGCCGGTGGCGTTGGCGGCGATCAGCCGGCCCTGTGCGGCGCGCAGCGCGGCATCGACCGCATAGCGCGCGCCCAGCGCCTCGCCGCAGCCCTGGCAGGCGCGGTGCCCGGAATCGATCGCGTTGCTGCGCCCGGCACTCGCCTGCACGCTGCGCAGCGCCGGGTCGAGCAGCCGGTTGCCGACCGTGAAGGTGCCGGTCTGGTAGAAGCGGATGTGTTCCATGTCAACGCACTTTCGTTGCCACGCCGCCGACGTCGCGCAGCATGGCCTCGGCCGCCGGGCCGCTGCGGGCGTCGGCACGCTCGCGCTCGAGCTGGCGCGCCACCACCGCCCAGTCCATGTCGAGGAAGGTCAGCGGCTCGAGCCGGTCGGCCACCGCGTCGCGCAGCAGCCGCTCGAGCGAGGCCTGGGTGATGGCCCGCCCGCCCAGCCCGGCGATCACCGTGTAGCCGGCGAGCTTCAGGCCCGAGAGCGCACTGCGCACGTCGTTGGCGACGATGCCGCCGAGCCCGACCGAGAAGCTCTTCTCGAGCACCACCACCCGCTGCGCGTGCTGCAGCGCCTCGCGCACCGCGGCGAGCGGGAACGGCCGGAACGAGGTGATGCCGAGCACGCCGATCGGCATGCCCGCATCGCGCAGCACATCCACCGTGTCCTTCAGCGTGCCGAGCACCGAGCCGAGCGCGACGACGATGGTCTGGGCATCCTCGCAGCGGTAGGGCCGCACCAGGCCGCCGCTGGCGCGCCCGAAACGCGCCTCGAACTCGGCCGCGATCGCCGGGATGCGCTCGAGCGCACGCATCTGCCGCGCATGCGCCAGGTAGCGCACCTCGGCGAAGGCCTCGGGCCCGACCATCGCCCCGATGGTCACCGGCTCGGCCGGGTCGAGCACCTGGCGCGGCACGAAGGGCGGCAGGAAGGCATCGACCTGCGGCGGCGTCGGCAGGTCGACGCGCTCGTAGGCATGCGTCAGGATGAAGCCGTCCATGCACACCATCACCGGCAGGCTCACCTCCTCGGCCAGGCGGAAGGCCTGCAGGTGCAGGTCCACCGCCTCCTGGTTGGTCTCGGCGAACAGCTGGATCCAGCCGCAGTCGCGCTGGCTCATCGCGTCGCTGTGGTCGTTCCAGATGTTGATCGGCGCGCCGATGGCGCGATTGGCCACCGTCATCACGATCGGCAGCCCGAGCCCGGCGGCGTTGTAGACCGCCTCGGCCATGAACAGCAGGCCCTGGCTGGCGGTGGCGGTGTAGGCGCGCGCACCAGCCGCCGAGGCGCCGATGGCCACCGACAGCGCCGCGAACTCGCTCTCGACGTTGATGAACTCGCACGGCGTGAGCCGGCCGGTCTTCACCAGCTCGCTCAGGCCCTCGACGATGTGCGTCTGCGGCGAGATCGGGTAGGCGCACACGACCTCGGGCCGCGCCAGCGCGACGGCCTCGGCCACCGCACGCGAGCCTTCAATCTGCTGCAGCATCGGCCATCTCCTTCATCTCGCGCAGCACGTAGTCGAAGGCCTCGCGCGCCGCGGCGATGTTGCCCTCGGCCACCGGGCCGCTGAACTTGTCGCGGATAGCGTGCACCACCGCCTCGAGCGCGATCAGCCCGGACATCGCCGCGAAGCCGCCCAGCAGCGCCGCGTTCGGCAGCGGCCGGCCGAGGTGCTGCTTCGCGATCTCGCTGGCCGGCACGTTCAGCAGCCGTTCGCGGCGCAGGCGCTGGCGCAGTTCGCCGATGCCGAGTTCGTCGGCGTTGCGGCGCGAGTTGACCAGCACGTAGCCGTCCGCGCCCAGGCCCTGGAACAGGTCCACCTGGTGCAGCAGCGTCGGGTCCTGGATGATCACCGCGTCGGGGGCCATCACCGGCTCGCGCAGCCGGATCTCGCGCTCGGCGATGCGGCAGAACGCAACCACCGGCGCGCCGGTGCGCTCCGAGCCGAAGCTCGGGAAGGCCTGCGCGTGGCGGCCCTGCGCGAAGGCGGCGATCGAGAGCATCTCGGCGCCGGTCACGACGCCCTGCCCGCCACGGCCGTGGATGCGAACCTGGAACATGCGCTTCCCTCCAGAGCGGCCATTGTCGGTACGGGGCGATCGCCCGGCTTGGCCTGCGTCAAGCGCGGCGCAGCGACAATGCGCCCCCCATGCCGCCCGGAATCGCCTACGCCGCCCTCGCCTACACGCTGTGGGGCCTGTTCCCGCTCTACTTCACCCGCCTGCAGCACGTGGCCGCCAGCGAGGTGCTGGTGCACCGCATCGTCTGGTCGCTCGCCTTCGTGCTGGCACTGCTGGCCTGGCGGCAGCGCTGGGCCTGGCTGCCGGACGTGCTGCGCCGGCCCAGGGTGCTGGGCGCCTTCGCCGCCAGCGCGCTGCTGCTGTCGTGCAACTGGCTGACCTACATCTGGGCCGTCACCAACGGCCATGTGCTGGACGCGAGCCTGGGCTATTTCATCACCCCGCTGGTCAACGTGGCGCTCGGCTACTGGGTGCTGCACGAGCGGCCGCGCGCGGCGCAGTGGGCCGCGCTCGCGCTGGCCACCCTCGGCGTGCTGTGGCTCACCGTGCAGACCGGGCAGGTGCCGTGGATCGCGCTGGTGCTGGCGGCGAGCTTCGGCGCCTACGGGCTGCTGCGCAAGATCGCGGTGCTCGGTGCGCTCGAGGGCCTGGCGCTGGAGACCCTGCTGCTCGCGCCGCCGGCGCTGGTGCTGCTGGTGCTGTGGTGGGGGCGCGGGCCGGCCAGCTTCCCGGCGCCCGACCTCGCCACCAACCTCTGGCTGCTCGGCGTCGGCCCGCTGACGGCGGTGCCGCTGCTGCTGTTTGCCGCCGGCGCGCGCCGCATCCCGATGACGACGCTCGGCCTGCTGCAGTACATCGGCCCGTCGATCCAGTTCGTGCTGGGCGTGTGGCTGTTCGGCGAGCCCTTCGGCGGCAGCCGGCTGGCCGGCTTCGTGCTGATCTGGGCCGCGCTGCTGCTCTACAGCGCCGACGGCTGGCGCGTCGCGCGACGCGCCGCCGCCTGAGGCCGGGCTACTTCAGGTCGCCGGCCAGGCTGGCCAGCGTCTCCGGCGCGATCGTCACGTGCGCCGGGTAGTTGGTGTGGTCGCAGCCGAGCTTGACGGCCGCGCCGGCCCGCACCGCCTCGCGCGCCGCGCTCGGGAACTCGAAGCGCAGGAAGTGCACCGACGAGGTCTTCTCGGCGTTCTCGCGGTCCAGGTCCTCGTCGGCGATCGCGTAGAGGCGCGGATGGCCCTCGACCTCGACGAACATGCGGTCCTCCACGCCGATCAGCCGGGACAGCTCGCGCCGGCGCTCGTGCACGTCGGGATACTCGAGCAGCATGGTGGCCTTCCAGTTCGTGCCATCCGGCACCAGCGGCGCATAGGCGTCGATCTCGGCCTGGATGCCCTCCTCCTCGAAGATCTTCTCGATGTGCAGCATCTCCTGGATCTGGCGCCGGATGGTCTGCTCGTCCTCGAATTGCACCGTGATGTGCTCGCCCAGGCGCACGCTGCGCAGGCGCCGGTGGGCGATGGTCTCGGCCCGCTTCGTCTTGCGGACCTTGGCATAGGCCTCCAGCGTCAGGAGGCTGTCGCGGGTGATGGTCATGGGCTTCTCCTTCGCGGGATTCACACGCCGTAGGCGTGGCGCAGCAGGGTCAGCGGGTGGGCGATCTTCGCCGCCGGCAGGCCGTTGACCTGCAGGCCCTGCGCGATGTGGTGGCCGGCCATCGGGCAGTCGGAGCCGATCCAGTCCGGCGTGTCCTTGGCCATGGACTTGAACACCGGCTTGCCGATCTTCAGGGCCGTCTCGTGGTAGGGCTTCTTCACGCCGTAGGTGCCGGCGTGGCCCGAGCAGCGCTCGACGGTGTTGAGCTGCAGCGTCACCGTCTGCCCGATCAGCTTGAGCAGCTCCTCGGTCTTGCGGCCGATCTTCTGCACGCGGCCGTGGCAGGGCACGTGGTAGCTGACCTTGCCGAGCGGGTTCTTGAAGTCGGTCTTCAGCAGCCCGTCCCGGTGGCGGGCCATGAAGTACTCGAAGGGGTCGAACATCGCCGCCTGCACCGCCTTCACGTCGGCATCGTCGGGGAACAGCAGCGGCAGCTCCTGCTTGAACATCAGCGTGCACGAGGGCACCGGCGTGACGATCGCGTAGCCGTCCCTGGCGTACTTCGCCAGCACCGGGATGTTCTTCTCCTTGTGCTTCGCGACGCCCTCGAGATCCCCGAGCTCGAGCTTGGGCATGCCGCAGCACGACTCCTTCTCGACGATCACGTACGGGACCTCGTTGTGCTCCAGCGAGGCGACCAGGTCGTGCCCGATGCCCGGCTCGTTGTAGTTGACGTAGCAGGTCGAGAAGATCGCCACCTTGCCGGGGCTCGCCTTGCCGTCCTTCACCTGGGTGGCGCTGCCCTGCTTCTTCGCGCTCCAGCGAAAGCGGCTCGCCGCGAGCTCGGGCATCCAGGCGTCCTTGTGGACGTCGAGCACGCTTTCCATCACGCCGCGCGCGGCCTTGGTGCGGTTCACCGCGTTGATGGTCTGCACGACGATCGGGATGCCGGCGAACGAGCCGTGCACGTCGGTCGAGGCGAGGAACTTCTCGCTGCCCTTGACGCCGCCGTTCCTGAACTTGATCGCCTTGGCGCGCAGCATGGTGTGCGGGAAGTCCAGGTTCCACGGGTGCGGCGGCACGTACGGGCACTTGGTCATGTAGCACAGGTCGCACAGGTAGCACTGGTCGACGACCTTCCAGTAGTCCTCCTTCTTGACGCCGTGCACCTCGCCGTCCTCGGTGGCGTCCACCAGGTCGAACAGGTTGGGGAACGACTGGCACAGGCTCACGCAGCGCCGGCAGCCGTGGCAGATGTCGAAGATGCGCTCGAGTTCGGCGAACGCCTTGGCCTCGTCGTAGAAGTCCGGGTTCTTCCAGTCGACCGGGTGGCGGGTCGGGGCCTCGAGATTGCCTTCGCGGATCGTCATGTCGTGCGTCTCCTCGTTCCACCAAGAAACAAGGGGCACGAAGCCCCTTGTCCGTGCGAGCGTGGCGGTGGCTCAGTCCACGAGCGCGTCCAGCGCCTTCTGGTAGCGGTTGGCGTGCGAGCGCTCGGCCTTGGCCAGCGTCTCGAACCAGTCCGCGATCTCGTCGAAGCCTTCGTCGCGCGCCGTCTTGGCCATGCCCGGGTACATGTCGGTGTACTCGTGCGTCTCGCCGGCCACGGCCGCGGCCAGGTTCTGCCGGCTGGTGCCGATCGGCAGGCCGGTGGCCGGGTCGCCCACCGCCTCGAGGAACTCGAGGTGGCCGTGTGCGTGACCGGTCTCGCCCTCGGCGGTGGAGCGGAACAGCGCGGCGACGTCGTTCTGGCCTTCCACGTCGGCCTTGTTTGCGAAGTACAGGTACCGGCGGTTGGCCTGGGATTCGCCCGCGAAAGCGTCCTTCAGGTTCTGCTCGGTCTTCGATCCTTTCAAGCCCATGTCGCTCTCCTGTGGTGTAGGGGGACTCTCTGCGGCCGCACCGCCGGTCTTGCGCAGCGGCTGGTGCGGCACCCGCCAACGCTAACGCCGCGGCGACGGTGGTGCCAATTCAAATGGTCAATGCGATGCATTGATTCGGTCAATCGCCGCAATCAACACAATAGATGAGAACGATTCTCATCGGCGTTCGCCGCCGGGCAGGCCGAGCAGGCCGAGGGCCAGGCGGTGCAGCCGCGTGCCGGCATCGGCCAGGTCGTGCATCACGCTCAGGTGGTTGGTGCCGGGGATCGCCTCGCACACCGGCACCGCCGCCTCGCCCCAGGCCTGACGGATCAGCGTGTTCTGGCGATGGAACTCCTCGCTCTCGTCGCCACCGACCACCGCCACCAGCGGGCCACGCGGCGCAGGCCACGCGGCCGGGCTCAGGCGCGGCACCGAGGCCTCGGTCAGGCGCAGGTCCGGCGCGAGGAAGGGCGTGTGGCGCAGCGGCTCGAGGTCGAACAATCCGGAGACCGACAAGGCCGACGCGACCAGCCCCGGCGGCAGGTCGGGCCCGACCTGGGTCCAGTCGCACGCCAGCAGCATGGCCGCCAGGTGCCCGCCGGCCGAGTGGCCCGCGACCACGATGCGCGACGCGTCGCCGCCGTGATCGGCCGCGTGGCGCCAGGTCCAGGCCAGCGCGCGCGTGAGCTGCAGGGCGATCTGATCGATGGTCACGGCCGGGCACAGCGCGTAGTTCGGCAGCACCACCATCGCACCGGCCTGCTGGAAGGCGGGAGCGACGAACGACACGTCGCGCTTGTCCAGGGCACGCCAGTAGCCGCCGTGGATGAACACCAGCACCGGCGCGCCGTTGCGCGCCGCGGGAAAGACGTCGAGCGTATCGGTCGGCGCGTCGCCGTAGCGCAGGTCGAGCAGGCACAGCGAGCGAGCCCGGGCCAGCTCCGACGCGCTGTTCCAGCGCTCGAAGATCTGCGGATGCTCCGGGATGCGGGCGCGGTTGTTGTATTGCACGTCCAGCCAGGCAGGGTCGGGTGCGCTCATCGGGCGGTCTCCGGCATCTCGAGGCCGCCGTTTTAACCCGGCAGAAAGGCCTCCCGGAGTTGTTATACTTCCGCTTCTTCGTGGGGGGGTAGCTCAGCTGGGAGAGCGTCGCGTTCGCAATGCGAAGGTCGGGAGTTCGATCCTCCTCCTCTCCACCATCGAGAATCTCAGCAAGATCAAGGGCTTGGCCGACCGCCAAGCCCTTTTTCTTTGGCCGGCTCGCGCCGCCTGAATGACCGCTTCCGGGCTCGCCTCGCGCCAGGGCGACATGGATGTCGCGCTGCGCTCGGGCGGGCGCTGCTCGTCCGCCTCCAGATGCGGAGCCGTGCCGCCCGCTTGATCAAAAACAATCGCTGGCCGACCGCGCTGCGCCAGAGTGCCAAGGTAGCTCCCGGCTCGCGTGTTGCCGGCCGCCCCGATGCTGACCCGGAATCTCGCTGTCGTGATCGCTGCGCTGGCGCCGCTGGGCGCATGCACGCTCACGACACTGAACACGCAGACGCGTGCCTACGAGGCGTCCACCGTGCTGGTCGGGCGCGTCGAGACCGGCTCGCAGGTCGATGGCGCCATCGTCGTCGGCGCCTACACCCGGGTCGGCGGACGCTGGCAGATCGCCCACCAGACCCTGCTGCACGAGCATGGCGCCTATGAGCTGATCGTGCCCCGTGGCGACCACGCGCTGTTCGCCTTTGCCGACCGGAACGGCAACGGCCTCTTCGATGCCGGTGAGCCCTCGGCGCGCTACGACGGCGGTCGCACCGTGGCGGTGACCCAGGACGGGATGGTGGGCGGCCTGGACATGGTGCTGGGCCAGGAGGCCGTGGAGGTGCCGCGCCTCGTGGCGGCGTCCCGCCAGAGCACCCAGGCCGGAGCGCTGCTCGACCTCGACGCCGCCGCGTTCTCGGCCGAGCGCGGCCGCCAGGGCTACTGGCAGCCGATGGACTTCTTCCGCGCGCAGGGCGGGAACGTCTACTTCACCGAGCCCTACGACCCGCGGCGCACGCCGGTGCTGTTCGTGCACGGTGCCGTCGGCTCGCCGCAGGACTGGCGCCACCAGATCGCCCAGCTCGACCGCAGCCGCTACCAGGCCTGGGTCTTCTTCTATCCGTCGGGCGCAGCGGTCGAGTCGATGTCCAACCTGCTGTTCTGGAAGCTGCTGAACCTGCAGCTGCGCTACCGCTACGAGCGGCTGCTGATCGTGGCCCACAGCATGGGCGGCCTGGTCGTGCGCCGCTTCCTGCTGGACAACGGCGCCAACCTGCCCCAGGTGCGGCTCTTCGTCACCCTGTCGACCCCGTGGGCCGGCGAAGCCTCCGCCGACACCGGTGTGAAGCTGTCGCCGGCCGTCGTGCCCTCGTGGCGCGACATGCAGCCCGACGGCCCGTTCATGCGCTCGCTGTTCGACCGCAGGCTGCCGCCGCAGGTCGAGTACGCGCTGCTCTTCGGGCATCGCGGCGCGCCAGGCCTGTGGCGCCCGAACAATGACGGCACGGTCACGGTTGCAAGCCAGCTGCGCCGCGCCGCGCAGGAAGAAGCCCGCCTGGTCTTCGGCTACGACGAGGACCACACCAGCATCCTCGTCTCGCCGCAGGTCACGGCGCAGCTGCACGCGCTGCTGGCGCGCGCGGTGGCATCCGGGCCGCGCGGACGCCTCGACATCCGACTGGACTCTGCCGGCACGCCGGCGCAAGGCCTGCCGCTGCTGGTGCTGCGGCCCATCGCCCCCGCCGGGTCGCCGATCACCGTGACGCTGTCGACCGGCGAGGGGGGCGCCACCGTCAGCGCGCTGGTGCCCGGGCACTACGAGGCGGGCCTGCTGGCCGATGGTTTCGCCGCCGAGCCGCGGCGGCAGGGGGTGCACATCGACGAGCAGGCCGTGGCCCGACTGGCGTTCACGCTGCGGCCCCGCGGCGGTCTGAGTGGGTATGTGCGCGAAGAACGGGCACGCCCCGCCGGCAGCCGGGTGGATGCCCATGCGACGCCCCGCATCCGGGCGATCACCTTGCGCGGCGCGGGCATCGAGCGCTCGCTGGTGCCCGAGCCGGAGACGGATGGTGCCGAAGACGTCATGCGGCTGCTCGATGGCCGCGACCGGGCCTGGGGCTCGGCCTTCGTGTTCGTCGATCTGCCGGAGGGCGAGTACGAGCTGACGATCGACAGCGTCGGGCGGCCCCTGCATCGATCGCGCCATGCCGTCGTGCCGGGGCGCAGCGCCCTGCTGCAGCCCATCGTGCTGCCGCCGGCCCATTGACCGACCATGGGCTCGCGGACGACCCCGGCGATGCGGGACGCGATGCGGTGGCTGCGCGCCCACCCGGCCATCGCCTTCGTCGGCCTGACGTTGGCGTGGTCGTGGTCCGTCTGGTCGCTGCTGTTCGTACTCGTCGGGCGCGGCGGATTGCTGCGCGATCCACCGGGCATCGCCTTTGGCATCGCCGCGATCGGGGGCCTGGGGCCGTCGCTGGCCGCGCTGATCTTGACCGCGCTGCTCGACGGCCGGCCTGGGCTGGCGGCGCTTCGCGCGCGCTGCCGGCCGCCCTCGGCAGGCCGCTGGTGGCTGGCCTTGCTGCTGATTCCGGCGGTCACTGCGCTGACGCCGCTGCTGCGTGCGTGGGCAGGCGCCCCGGTGGATGTCGGGGCCATGCGCGCGCTGCTCGCGCCGGGCCTCGCCCTGGGGCTCGCGGCCGGCCTGATGGAGGAATTCGGCTGGCGCGGCTTCCTGCTGCCCCGCCTGCGCCAGCGCCACACGGCCCTGCGGGCGTCGCTGTACGTAGGCCTGGTCTGGGGCGGGCTGTGGCACGGCTACGCCGACTACTTCGGCGTTCCGTGGGAGGGCTGGGTGTTCTGGCTGCTCATACTGCTGCTGGGCCCGGTGCTGCTGACGGCGTGGTCGCTGGTGCTGACGGTGGTCTACGAGCACACCCAGGGCAACCTGTTGCTCGCCGTGCTGATGCACGCCAGCATCTCGTCGAGCGCGCTGGTCTTCGGCCAGGCCTATGCGTCGCCTCTGTCGCAACTGGGGTGGACGGCGTTCGGCGCAGCGATGGCCTGGTGTGCCGCTGCCGGGCTGTGGTGCGCTTGTCCCCCGGGTCGTCATGCCGGGAGGCCACCGTTCATCGACGACCATTGACGGCCGTCCGGCGAAGTTGAACGTCCGCCTCGAGGCGCGATACCTCCTCACGGGCGAATTTGGTCGCGAGGTCGTGGGTTCAGCGATCGACGTCGAACAGCGCGGCGTCACGCCGGCGCGGGCCACGCGCGATGATGCCGCGGTGGAGCTCCGACGTGCCGTCGACGATGCGGTGGATGCGCGCGTCGCGGCAGCGGCGCTCGATCAGCAGGTCCTTGGCGAAGCCCATGCCGTCGAACACCTGCACCGCGCGGTCGACGACGCGGCCCAGCGTCTCGGCGGCCTGGTCGATCAGCCAGGCGGGATGCAGCACCGTCAGGCGTGCCGCGTCGACCTCAATGACGCTGTCGGCCAGCATCTGCTGGACCATCTGGAAGTCCTCGATCGGCTGGCCGATCCGGCGCATCCACCTGCGCTGGTCCTTGCCGAGCGCGAAGCCCGGCAGGCCCTTGTCGACGAGCAAGCGCGAGATCCCCTTCTTCGCTGCATCGGGCGCGCCCGTCATCGCCGAGACGATGTAGAAGTCCGACACCGCGCCGTCGCTGATGACATGTTTCGGGCCCGACAGGCGCCAACCGCCGCAGGGCGTGGGCGCCGCGCACGTCAGGATGCCCGCGGCATCGGATTCGCCAGGATCGAACGCGCCAGATTGCCAAGGGTTGTCGGACACCTGCCCGAGCACGCGACAAGGCGGCGATGAACATCGACCTGAGGGCAGGTGTCGGACAAGCCTTGACAGAAGCGGTAGCCCATGGCACCGGCTCGAGCGTCACGATCACCTGCGCGCCCGCTGACCGCCTTGACGAAGAAGCTCTCGCGGTCGAGGTCGCCCTTGTCGTCGTAGCGCATGTCGAAGAGCACGCCGGGGTCGGCCTTGGCCGGGATGCTCAGGCCGTGCATGGCCCGGCGCAATGGGGTTCAGCGCCGGGTGCGTGCACGGGGAGCGTGCTGGATGAACAGCGCGGCGCACACGCCCCTGAGCCACCTGTTGGCCGCATCGTGGTGGTAGCGCGCGTGCCAGTGCTGCTTGACGGTGAAGGTCGGGATCGGCACGGGGCAGTCGTACACGCTCAGTCCGCCCAGCCGCGCCAGCGTCTCACCGATCTGCCGTGGCAGGGAGGCGATCAGGTCGGTCGTCGAGACGATCGCGGGCAACCCGAGGAACCCGGGCAGCTCCAGCAGCACGCGGCGCTCGATCCCATGGGCCTGCAGCGCCGCATCGAGCAGGCGATGGCCCGTGCCGTAGATGATGCCGATGTGGGCCTCGGACTTGTAGGCCTTCAGGCTCAGCGTGTTGCCGATCCGCGGATGCCGCGCGTTCGCCAGGCAGACCCAGTCCTGCTCGAACAGCGTCTGCTGGTAGAAGCCCGCTTCCAGTTCGGGGATCAGGCCCAGGGCCAGGTCGACGTCACCGGCCTGCAAGGCCCGCGCCGTGTCCGCGTCGATGCGCGCGGCGACGATGCCCACCCCTGGCGCCGCGGCGCGGACATGCGCCAGCAGCTGCGGCAGCAGCGTGATGTGGCTCGCGTCGGTCATGCAGATGCGAAAGCGCCGCCGGGCCGCGGACGGGTCGAATTCGACCTGGGTCTCGGACAGGCGGCGCAGCGAATCGAGTGCTTCACGCGCCGTGCCGATCAGCGCATCGGCGCGCGGCGTCGGCTGCATGCCGGCCGGCGTGCGCACGAAGAGCGGATCGTTCAGCGTCCGGCGCAGGCGCCCGAGCCAGATGCTCACCGTGGGCTGGCTCTGGCCAAGCTGCTCGGCCGCACGGGTGACGCTGCCGGTGCTGTAGAGCAGGTCGAACAGCCGCAGCAGTTTCAGATCGAGCAGCTCGGCATCGGAAGCGGCCTTCGACAGCTTTCGAGACGGCATCGCGCACCTCCCAGTGCCCCTCCATCGGGAGACGTTGGAGCATCATTGCGTTTCGCAATGAAGTCTATGTCAGCCATTCCATGGACAGTATCGGGGTCGCTGCCTATCGTTCTTCCCGACGCCGCGCCTTGCGGCACCCGGAGGGAGAACCCTTGAAGATCTGTGTGCTCGGTGCCGGCGCGCTGGGTTGTGCCATCGGCGCCGCCCTGGCCGAAGCCGGTTCCGATGTCTGGCTGCTCAACCGCTCGAAGGCGCACGTGGATGCGATGAAAGCCGGCGGCCTCACCGTCGTCACCGCCGGCAGCGAGCGGCGCGTGCCGGTCCAGGCCGCCACCGAGGCCGAGAGTGTCGGCCCCGTCGACCTGGTCATCGTGCTGGTGAAGTCCTTCCACACCCGCGACGCGATTGCAGGCGCCGGGGCCTTGATCGGCGAGCACACCGTCGTGCTGTCGCTGCAGAACGGGCTCGGGCACGAGGACATCCTCGCCGAGGCAGTCGGACGGCACCGGGTCCTGGCGGGAAAGACCTACGTCGGCGGCGTTCTCCAGGCGCCCGGGCGCATCGTGTCCGGCACGGCAGGCAAGCACACCTTCATCGGCGAACTCGACGGATCCGTCACCGAGCGTGTCAGGCAGATCGCCCGCGTGTTCAACGACGCCGGCCTGGCCACGAGCGTCAGCGACAACATCGTCGGCACGATGTGGGACAAGCTCCTCGTCAATGTCTCCACCGGTGCGCTGAGCGGCATCACGCGGCTGACCTACGGCGAGCTGTATGCCGTGCCCGAGCTGAAGTCCACCGCGGTGGCCGCGGTGCGCGAGGCGCTCGAGGTGGCCCGCGCCGCCGGCATCAGCCTGAGCTTCACCGAGCCGGTGCAGGCGTGGGACCGGGCCGCCGAGGGCCTGCCGCCCGAATTCAAGGCCTCGATGCTGCAGAGCCTGGAAAAGGGGTCGATCACCGAGATCGACTTCATCAACGGTGCCGTCGTGCGCTGGGGTCGTCGCCTCGGCGTCGCCACGCCGGTCAACGCCGCGCTCGTGGCCTGCATCAAGGGCATCGAGCGGTCCCTGGCGACCCGTTCCAACCACAAGGAGGCGGCATGACCGCGAAGGCCTACGTCGAGCACGTCGCCATCTGGGTGCGCGACATCCACTGGCACATCAAGTTCTTCCGCGACGTGCTCGGCATGACGATGCGCGAGGTCCAGGGCAGCCTCGAGGACCCCGCGCAGTACTGGACCCTGGGTGGCATGCAGTTCATCGCCAAGCCCGACTTCGCCGGCCCCGAAGGGCGGCTGGGCCACATCGGCGTCATGTGCGAGGACATGGAGGCCGCGCTGGAGGCGGCCAAGGCCTTCGGCGTCGCCGAGATGCCGCAGGGGCGCAACTGGCTGCGCCTGCCCGACGGCCTGGCCGTCGAACTGATCCAGGCCCGTCCGGCGAGCGCCGTGGCCGAAGCACTCGCCGTCAACCCGCGCGTCGCGGCCTGAACCAGCCACCCACCAAGGACACCGAATGAGCCCGGAGAAGTACTGGGACGACGCGCAGGAGGGTGACGAATGCGTCAGCCCGACCTACACCGTCACCAAGGAACGCATCCTCGCCTATGCCGACCTGACCGGCGACCACACGCCGGTGCATGTCGACGAGGCCTACGCCAACGCCAGCCACTTCGGCTGCATCGTCGCGCACGGCCTGTTCGGCCTGTCGATCGCCGACGGGCTGAAGACGCAGAGCGACTACCGCTTCCTGCCCGGCATGTCGCTCGGCTGGACCTGGGACTTCCTGCTGCCGATCCGCGTCGACGACGTGCTGCACGTGAAGTTCAAGGTCGGCGCCATGCGTGCCAGCAAGAGCAAGCCGGGCTGGGGCATCGTCGTGCTGCCGTCCGAGTTGATCAACCAGAAGGGCGAGATCGTCCAGCGCGGCGAACACCGCCTGATGATCCCGCGCCGTCCGGGGAGCGCCACATGACCCAGGCCCTGCCGCTGGCCGGCATCCGCGTGGTCGACTACAGCCACTTCCTCGCCGGCCCCTACGTCGGCCGCTGCCTCGCCGCGCTCGGCGCCGAGGTGATCAAGGTGGAGCGCCCCGGCAGCGGCGATGCCGGCCGCCAGCACGCCTGGATCCTCGACGACCAGCAGAGCGGCTACTACCTGCAGCTCAACATGGGCAAGCAGGGTGTCAGCGTGAATATGAAGGACCCACGAGGCAAGGACTTCATGCAGCGCCTGTGCGACTCGGCCGACGTCTTCATCGAGAACTACCGACCCGGCGCGCTGGACAAGCTCGGCCTCGGCTACGCCGAACTCTCGGCGCGCAACCCGAAGCTGGTGTACTGCTCGATCTCCGCCTACGGCCACACCGGGCCCGACTCGCACCGCGCCGGCTTCGGCCTCATCGCCGAGGCCAAGAGCGGCATCATGCAGATGGTCGGCACGCCGGGCGAGCCGCCGCCGCTGCTGCGCATCTCGCTGGGCGACATGTACACCGGCATCCACGCGGTGGCGGCCATCAACGCGGCACTGCTCGGCCGCGTGGCGAGTGGCCGCGGCCAGCACATCGACATGGCGCTGTACGACACGCTGGTGTCGATGCACGAGTACGCGGTGCAGTGCTACACCTTGTCGGGCGGCCAGGTCGTGCCCGAGCAGACCGGCCACGACATGCCGACCTCGACGCTGTACGGCGTGTTCCGCGCCGCGGATGGCGACCTGGTGATCGCGGCCCAGGTCGACGATTCGTGGAAGCGCTTTGCCGCGCTGGTCGCGGCCCACGGCGGCCCTGCCGGCTTCGCCGACGACACGCGCTTCCACACCCTGAACGGCCGCAACGCGCACCGGCTCGAGATCCTCGGCGTCGTCAAGCCGTGGGTGGCAGCGCGCCAGGTCGCCGAGGTGCTCGCGCTGCTCGACGGCGTGGACGTGCCCGCGGCCAAGGTGCAGCGCATCGACGAGGTGCTGGCCGATCCGCAGATCCAGGCGCGCGGCATGGTGGTCGAGCAGCAGCACCCGCGTTTCGGCACGCTGCGGCTGCCGAATCTCCCGTTCCGCTTCTCGGACTGCGACACCACGGTGCGCCAGGTCGCGCCCGACCTGGGCCAGCACAACGCGCAGGTCGCCGAGAAGCTCGGCTTCACGGCCGCCGAGATCGCCTCGATGCAGGCCGACGGCGTGCTGTTCAGCGCGTGAAGGAGAACGTGATGACCGACCGCTATGCCGTCATCGGCAACCCCATCGGCCACAGCAAGTCACCGCTGATCCACGGCAGCTTCGCCCGCCAGACGCGGCAGGACCTCGCCTACACCGCGATCGAAGGATCGATCGACGGCTTCGAGGACCAGGTGCGCGCCTTCGGCCAGGGCGGCGGCAAGGGCATGAACGTGACCGCCCCGTTCAAGCTGCGCGCCTACGAGCTGGCGACGGACCGCCTGGAGCGCGCCCGCCTGGCCGGCGCGACCAACGCGCTCAAGTTCGAGGGAGACCGCATCCTGGCGGACAACTTCGACGGCGTCGGGCTGGTCAGCGACATCCAGCGCAACCTCGGTGTGGCGCTCTCGGGCCGGCGTGTCCTGCTGCTCGGTGCCGGCGGTGCGGCGCGCGGGGCGCTGCTGCCCTTCCTGTCGCAGAGCCCTGCGGCGCTGGTGGTGGTCAACCGGACGGTCGAGAAGGCCGTCGCGCTGGCGCGCGAGTTCGGTGCGGCGGGCCCGGTCACCGCCTGCGGCTACCACGACCTGGCCGGCGAGCGCTTCGACCTGGTGGTCAACGCCACCTCGGCCAGCCTGCGCGCCGAGCTGCCGCCGGTGCCTGCCGAGGTCCTGGTCGGCACCACGCTGGCCTACGAACTCGCGTACGGCAAGGGGCTCACGCCGTTCCTGCGGCTGGCGCAGAACGCAGGTGTGCCCCGCCTGGCCGACGGCGTGGGCATGCTGGTCGAGCAGGCCGCGGAAGCCTTCGCCTGGTGGCGCGGCGTCCGGCCGGAGACGGCGGCGCTGATCACCGAACTGACCGTGCCGCTCAGGTAGCCGCCGGGGCCTCGAAGAACGAAGCGTTCGACTTCGGGCCCGTGCTGGCCGGGCGGCCCGAGCTGCTGGGCTTGGTCGCGCTGATCACGGCGCGCACCTTCCGCCTCGCGCGTCCGTCGGTGCTCGACGCCTCGAGCCCGTGGCGCGCTCATCGCGCGGCACGAACAGGCTGATCGAGCAGTTCGGCGGGCAGCGCCACGCCGAGCAGTTCCAGCGCACGCGCGAAGGCGGCAGCCGGCCGGCGCACGTCCAGGTGCGCGGTGCGCCAGCCCGCGCGCAAGGCACCGTCGATGTTGCGCTGCTGGTCGTCGACGAACACGCAGTCGCCGGCGGCGACGCCGAGTTGTTCCTGGCAGCTCGCATACGCACGCGCGTCGGGCTTCAGCACCTGCGTGTAGGTGGCGTCGACGATGACGTCGAAGAGCGCGAGCAAGGGCAGCCGCTGCCGGAAGTCGGCGCCGTAGAACAGGTCCAGTTCGTTCGAGAGGATGCCGAGCTTGCAGCCGGCGGCCTTGGCCGCACGGATCGCGGCCACGGCCTCGGGCCGGATCACCGCCTCCACGTCCGCGCCGCGGGCGCGCTGCACGAAGGTCTCCATCCGGTCCCACTCCTGCCCGAGCAGGCGGCCCACCTCGCGCGTGCGCGTCATCCAGTAGTCGCGCTCGCTGATCCTGTCGGCCTGCATGTCGCGCCAGAGCGCGTCACCGTCGGGATCGAACGGGCCCTTCCAGGTCAACGTTCCGGGCGCCAGGCCGAGCGCCGCCTCGCTGAGCGCATGCGTCTCGAACATCGTGCGCGAGATCACGCCGCCGAAGTCCAGCACCAGTGCCCCGCTCATTGCACGCCTCGCGGAATCAGGCCGCGCTCGACCCAGTCGTCGAACACCGTCAGCGCTGCGTCGGCAAAGGCGGCATCGTTGATGTGGGCGTCGATGCGGACCAGCGTCGTGCCCGGCCCGAGGTGGCGCGGCAGTTCATCGGCCATCGCGGCCAGGCCTTCGGGGTCGTGCAGCGGCTCGCCGGGGCGGTCCCACTCCTCGATGCCGCGGCTCGGGAACAACACGCAGGACGGCGCCTTCGCCCCGGCCAGCCGCTGTCCGATCTCGCGCGCCACGCTACGGCGCATCGCGGCATCGACACTCACCGAGGCGATCAGCCGGTTGTGCGCGTGCAGCGCGCGCCCTTCGAAGGCCCTCGGGCACGGAGACCACGCCGCATAGTCGACCATGTCGGAGGCGCCCGGCGCCACGATCTGCGGGACACCGGCGCGGCCCGCGCCGCGCAGACGGTCGGCCCCGGCGGTGACGCAGGAGCCGGCGAGATGGTTCACCAGTTCCTGCAGGCTGAAGTCCATCACCGCGACGAAGCGCCCGCGCGAAGCGAGGTCCTCGAACGCGCGGCCGCCCATGCCGGTGGTGTGGAAGACGGCCAGCTCGTAGCCGCGCGCCTCCAGCGCGGGCTTCAGGCGCTTCATGTACCTGAGCGCGCTCGACCCCAGCGAAGTCATGCCCACCATCGGGCGGCGCTCGTCCGCGCCCGCCTCCACGCGCGCCAGGCAGGCACCCACCGCCGCGCCGGCAGCCTGCGCCAGCGCCGCCTTGCACAGGCGGTTCAGGCCGTACAGGCCACCCGCCCACAGCCGCATGATGAGATCCGGCGGAATGCGGTCGGGCGGGATCAGGTGCGAGTACGCGATGGTCGACAGCACGACCTTCGGCACCCCCAGCGGCAGCGCGTTGGCCACGTCCAGCGCGAGGTCGGTTCCCATCGTGCCGCCCAGCGCCAGCATGCCGTCGATGCGGCCTTCGGCGTGCAGGCGCAGCGCCAGCGCGGTGGCGCCTTGCGCCATCAGGGTCATCGAGCTGTTCTCGTCGCCGCTGTCGATGATCTGCTGCAGCGTCACGCCCGCCGCGGCGGCCACCTCGGTGTTCGGGATGTCGGGCACGAAGCCGCCCTGGCCGAGCACGCCCACGTCCATGATGGTGGCGCGTCCGCCGCACTGCTCGACGCTGCGCCGCAGGAAGGCGATCTCGTCGCTCTTGGTGTCGACCGTGCCGATGATGAGGATGCGTGGGCGGGTGCTCATGGCCACATGTCCTCGTCAGCCGAGATGGGGTTTGACGGGCTCGAACAGCCCCCGCCTCATGACCGCCTTCACCCACACCGCGCCGACGACGGCGAAGAGCGCCAGCACCACGCCGGTGTAGGTGGCGATGGCCCGCGTCATCTCGGGCGCCGGCGAGCTGTTGGCGATCACGAACACCATGCCGGCGATCGCCAGCACCGGCACCACGGGATAGCCCGGCACCTTGAACGGACGCGGCAGCTCCGGGTGGCGCGCACGCAGCACCATCAGCGACACCTGGGCCATGATGTAGGCCATCAGCCAGGCCACCGAGGCGGCGATCATCAGCGGCAGGATCGCCTCGACCTTGCCGCCGGACCAGAAGACGCCGATGAGCGGCAAGGCGGAGACAAACAGGATCGCGGCCACCGGCGTACCGAGCCGCGGATGGCGGTACTTCAGCAGCGGGAAGACCTGCCCGTTGTCGGCCATGCCGGCCAGCATGCGCGGCACCGCGGCCAGCACGGTGTTGATCAGGCTGGCCGAGGCGAGCAGCGCCAGCACGGCGATGATCACGGCCGCGTTCGGCCCCAGCACGGCGGCGGCCACATCCAGGTGCGGCGTCGGTGCGCTGGCCAGCTTCTCGCGCGGCAGCAGCGTGGCCGCACCGAGCACGAACAGCACCTGCACCGCGAGCAGCGCCACCAGGCCGAGGATCATGGCCCGCGGCAGGTCGCGCCTGGGGTTGCGCGCCTCCGTCACCAGCGGCGTGACGAACTCGATCCCGGCGAACACCCAGAACGCCAGCGCCACCAGGCCGATCGTCACCGTGTCCTTCGACAGTTGCGCGAGCCCGGCCCCTTCGGCCGGCGCGGCCGATGAACCGCCGGCCAGTGCCACCGCGCCCAGCACGCCCAGGAACAGCAGCACGACGAAGCTGAGCAGCGTCTGCACCCTGGCGAACACGTCGGTGCCGAGGATGTTCAGCAGCGCGAACAGCGCGACGATGGCCACCGGCCAGAAGTACGTCGGCAGCGGCAGCTTCAGCGCGTCGGTCAGGATCGCGTCGGCCAGGATCAGCTCGGCCGGCAGACCGAAGATCGCCGGCGTCACGTAGCCGGCGAACACCAGCATGATGGCCGGGAAGTTGCCGATCGCCGCCTCGGCGAAGCTCGACAGCGAGCCCTGGCTGGGCAGCATCAACGACATCTCGGCATAGGCGAAGGCATTGGCCAGCGAGATGGCGAACGCGATGACCAGCGCGACGACGAAGCCCCAGCCGCCGATGCCGATGCCCTGTGCCGAGCTGACCATCCCGAGCTGCGCCACGATGACGCCGATGGCGGCGGCGAACAGCGCCTTGAAGCCGAGACCGGCCGAACGGGGGGGCGATGGGTTGGACACGTTGGACTCCTCCTGGATTGAGACGGTGGCCGCTCGGATCAGAGCGTGGCCTGCACGGCCTGGAAGCTCTGCTCCAGCACATCGACCATCAGGTCGACCTCGGCCCGGTTGATCACCAGCGGGGGCGACAGGATCATGTTGGGGCCCGAGATGCGCACCATCAGGCCGCGCCGGTAGGCCTCGCGCGCCACACGCGCGGGGATGTCGCTGGTGCGCGGCACCGGGATGCGCGCTGCCTTGTCGGCCACCATCTCGATGCCGGCCATCAACCCGCGCCCGCGCACGTTGCCGACGAAGCCGAAGCGTTCGGTGAACGAGGCGAGCCGCTCGTGCAGGTGGGCGCCTTCGCGCGCCGCGTTGGCGGGGATGTCCAGTTCCTCGATCACGACCAGCGTCGCCAGCGCCGCGGCGGCGGCCACCGGGTGGGCGCTGTAGGTGTAGCCGTGCGACACCGAGGCGGCACCGGTGGCGTCGGCATCGAACACCTCGGCCACCTTCTTGCCGATGGCCGTTGCACCCAGCGGCACGTAGCCCGAGCTGATGCCCTTGGCCAGGCACCACAGGTCGGCATTGACGCCCCACAGCCGCGTGCCGAACATCGCGCCGGCGCGGCCGAAACCGGTGACCACCTCGTCGGCGATCAGCAGCACGCCATGCTTGTCGCAGACCTTGCGCACCAGCGGCCAGTAGTTGTCCGGCGGCACGATCACGCCGCCCGCGCCCTGGATGGGCTCGGCGATGAAGGCGGCCACCGTGTCCGGCCCCTGGAACACGATCTCGCGCTCCAGCAGCTCGGCGCAGATCTCGCCCAGACGCACCGGGTCATCGGTGTAGGGGTTGTGGTAGAGCCAGGGCGTGTCGACGTGGAAGCAGCCCGGCAGCAGCGGCTCGTAGGCGCGGCGGAAGTTGGTGTTGCCGTTCACGCTCATGCCGCCGAAGTGCACGCCGTGGTAACCCTGGCGCAGGCTGATGAACTTGAAGCGGTCGGCCTGGCCCTTGAGCTTCCAGTACTGGCGCGCGATCTTCAGCGCGCCCTCCACCGCATCGCTGCCGCCGCTGGAGAACAGCACGGCGCCGACCTCGTCGGGCGCCATCATCTTCACGAGCCGCGCGGAGAGCTCGACCGCGCGCACGTGGGTGGTGCCGCGGAAGACGTTGTAGAACGGCAGCTCGTCGAGCTGCGCGACGATCGCGTCGCGCACGCGCCGGTTGCTGTGGCCGAGGTTGGCGGCCCACAGGCCGCCGACGCCGTCGAGCATCTTGTGCCCGTCGACGTCCCAGATCCAGCAGCCTTCGCCGCGCGCGATCATGTCGGGCGCGGCCTTCTTCATCGCGCCCGGGTGGGCCATGGGATGCCAGATGAACTGCGCGTTGTCGCGCTTGAGCTGGTCGGGACTCGGATGCATGGCGGTCTCTTCGGATGAGGTATCGATCGGCCTGCGCGGGCTCAGCCCGGCACGCCCACGGTGATGGTCTTCACTTCGGTGTAGTGCAGCACGCCCTCGGCCCCCATCTCCTGGCCGATGCCGCTTTCCTTCCAGCCGCCGAACGGCATCTCGGGCTGCGACACGCCGAAGTGATTGATGCCGACCATGCCGGCCTCGAGCTCCTCGGCGAGCCGGTGCGCGACGTGCAGGTCGCGGGTGAACGCGTAGGCCCCCAGGCCGTAGGGCAGCGCATTGGCGGCGCTGATCGCATCCTCCAGGGTGTCGTAGGGCCGCAGCACGGCGATCGGGCCGAAGGGCTCCTGGCGCATCAGCAGCGAGCTGGCCGGCGCGTCGGCGAACACGGTCGGCTCGAAGAACCAGCCGCGCCGGTCGACCCGATGGCCGCCGGTCAGCAGGCGCGCGCCCTGGGCGACGGCATCGTCGACGAAGCGTTCCATGTCGTCGATGCGGCGCGCGTGCGCGAGCGGTCCCATCTGCGTCTGCGGATCGCTGCCGGGGCCGAGCCGCAGGCGCTGCGCGCCGAGTGCAAACTGCTCGGCGAACGCCTCCAGGTGGCGGCGCGGCAGGTAGAAGCGGATCGGCGAGGCGCACACCTGGCCGGCGTTGCGGTACTTCGCGGCGAGCGAGCTCCTGAGCACGAAGGCCAGTGCCGCACCTTCGCACATGTCGTCTGCCACGATCACCGGCGCATGGCCACCCAGTTCGCCGGTGAAGCGCTTGACGTGGCGCGCCGCCTGCTCGCCCAGCAGCTTGCCGACGGCCACCGAGCCGGTGACGGAGACCTTGGCGATGGCCGGATGCGCGATCAGCGTGGACGACACCTGCGCCGGATCGCCGCAGACCATGTTGATCGCATCGGCCGGCACGCCGGCATCGAGGAAGGCCTGCACGATCAGCATGCAGGTGCCCGGGGTCTCCTCGTCCGGCTTGATCACCACGCTGCAGCCGGCCGCCAGCGCACTGGCGAGCTTGCGCACCGGCAGGTTGGCCGGGAAGTTCCAGGGCGTGAACGCGGCCACCGGCCCCACGGGCTGACGCAGCACCGTCTGCGACAGGATGCCCTCGACCCGCGGCGCCACCGTGCGCCCGTACAGGCGCTTGCCCTCCTCGGCCTGGAAGTCGAGGATGTCGGCACTGAGCTTGACCTCGCGCACTGCCTCGGCCAGGGGCTTGCCCTGTTCCAGCGTCAGCACGCAGGCGATCTCGTCGGTGCGCTGGCGCATCAGCTCGCCGGCACGGCGCAGGATGGCGTAGCGCCCGTGTGCGCTGAGGGTCCGCCAGACGCGAAAGCCGCGCCGCGCGGACTCGGCCGCCTCCTGCAGCTCGGACTCGCCGGCCAGCGGCAGCGCGGCCAGCGGCGCCTCGTCCGCCGGGTTGAACACATACCGCTCGCCGCCGGAGGCACGCGGCAGCCACTGGCCGCCGATGTGCAAGGCCAAGGCCGGGTACTTCATGGTGTCGGATCCTTCGAAAGCCAACGTGGGTGAAGCGGGGCGCGGATCAGTCCCGGACGACGCCGCGCCGGGAGAAGAGCACCAGCGCGCCGTCGGGCCGCGGCACGGCGGCGGTCAGCGCGGCGCGGTCGCCGCGCGGCGCGCCCGTGAACCGCTGCCCTTGATCGGCGCTGCGCAGCAACAGGCCGTCCAGCCCCAGCGCCACCAGGTCCTGGCCCTGCACCACCAGGCTCGTGATCGAGGCCTTGCTGCCGCTGTCGACGCGCGTCCACGACTGGCCGTCGTCGGCACTGCGGTAGATCGCCCCGCGCAGCCCGGCCGCCACCAGCACGCCCGGCGCCGGCGACGCACCGGTCCAGAACGAGCCCTTGTAGCCGGTGGGCAGGTAGGTCCAGCTCGCGCCCCGGTCTTCGGAGCGCAGCACCATGCCGCGCTCGGCGGCCGCGTAGAGGTGGCCGCGGGCATCGGTGAACAGGCCGAACAGGTTCAGGTCCGCCTTCGTCGCCTTCGCCCCGTCGGCGGCCGGCGGCAGCGGCAGTGCGACCGGCGCCCAGCTCTTGCCGCCGTCGGCACTCGTCAGCACCAGGCTCCACAGCCCGACGGCCACCAGGCGCTGGGCGTCGAAGGCGTGCACCGCGAAGAGCGGCCGGTCTTCGGCGGTGTCGCTTCGCAGCAGGGTCCAGGTCTCGCCGCCGTCTTGCGTGGCGAGCACCGCACCCCAGTGGCCCACCGCCCAGCCGCGCCGCTCGTCGGCGAAGCTGACGGCGGTGAGCGCCGAGCGCACCGGCACCGTTCGGGCCTGGCGCCACCGCGCGCCGCCGTCGTCGGACAGCAGCACCACGCCATGGTCGCCCACGGCCACCAGGCGCGCGCCGGCGCGTGCCGCGGCCAGCAGCGCCGCCGTGGCCGCGTGCGCCACCCGGGCTGCCGGGCGCGCCTGCAGCGCCGCCGTCGCGTCGGGCGCCGCGGCCGCCGGCAGCCCACCCCATGCGGCCAGCGTCAGCGCCGCGCAGGCCAGGAAACATGCGTTCATCGGGGCCTCCTCAGTGCGCCAGCAGGCCCGGCGCCCGCACCGCCGTGCGCCGCGGGAAGATCTTCTCGAGCCACACGGCAAACGCCGGCAGCGCCGTCATCGCCATCACCATGTTGACCATGAACATGAAGGCCAGCAGCTTGCCCATGTCGGCCTGGAACTTCAGCTCGGAGAACGACCACGTCGCCACGCCGATGGCCAGCGTGATGGCGGTGAAGATCGTCGCCGCGCCCACCTCGAGGATCGAGTGTTCGATGGCCTTGACGATCGGCTGCCCGTGCGCCAGGTGCAGCTGCAGGCGGTTGTAGATGTAGAACGCGTAGTCCACGCCGATGCCCACCGCCAGCACCATCACCGGCAGCGTGGCCACCGTCAGCCCGATCTGCAGCTCCTTCATGAACCAGTAGCCGATGAAGGTGCCCACGGTCAGCGGCAGGCAGCAGGCGAGCACGGCGCGGAAGTCGCGGTACACCAGCGCCACCAGCAGCACGATGGCGCCGTACACGTACAGCATCATCGGCAGCTCGCTCCTGTGCACCTCGTCGTTGATGGCCGCCAGCACGCCGGCGTTGCCCGAGGCCAGCCGGATGCTCGAGCCGGGCAGCGGCTCGGCGACGCGGAAGCGCTTCACCGCATCGATCACCCGGTTGATCGTCGTGGCCTGGTGGTCGGCCAGGAACAGGTGCACCGCGCTCATGCTGCAGTCGCCGCGCAACATGCCGCGCGTGCGTCCGATCTCGGCCGCCAGGCCCGAGTAGTTGGCACCATCGATCGGCACCGCCGACATCTTCGGGTGGCCCTCGTTGTAGCCCTCGTTGAACAGCCGCATCTGGCCGGCGAAGGACAGCGCCGACAGCACGCCCTCCACGCTGCCGACCTGCCAGACGAAGTCGTCCTGCCAGGCGCCGATGGCCGGGTTCTCGCAGGAGTTCTGGGGCGACTCGAAGACCACGGTCAGCCAGTCCAGGCCGGTGTCGAAGCTGGTCGAGATGGACACCGCGTCCCGGTTGAAGCGCGCCTCGGGCCGCAGTTCCGGCGCCCCGGGCTGCAGGGTGCCCACCACGCGGTCGCTGCTCTGCCAGACCGAGACGCCGAACACGACGGCCACCACCGCCAGCGTCCAGGCGGCCCGGCGCGGCTCGGCCAGGCGCGCCACCGGGCGCAGCCAGGCGGCGCGCCGGTGGTTGATGGCCATCGCTCGCTGGGCCCAGCCCGGCTTCATGGTCACGTAGGACGCGGCCACCGGCAGCATCACCAGGTTGGTGACGATCTTGTAGGCCACCCCGAGCGCGGCCGCCACCGCCAGCTCGCGCACCATCGGGATCGGGATCAGCAGCAGCGTGATGAAGGTGACGAACGCCGTCACCAGCGCCAGGATGCCGGGGATCAGCAGGCCGCTGAAGCTGGCGCGGCAGGCCTGCATGGTGGTCTTGCCCTGCGCCAGCTCGCGCACGATGAAGTTGATCTGCTGCACGCCGTGCGAGACGCCGATGGCGAACACCAGGAACGGCACCAGCACCGCCAGCGGGTCCAGCCCGTAGCCCAGCAGCCGCAAGGTGCCGAACTGCCACACCAGCGAGGCCAGCGAGCAGACGATCGGCAGCAGCGTGAAGGCGATCGAGCGGCAGTACCAGAAGACGGCAAACGCCGTCAGCAGCAGCGCGATGGCGCAGAACTCGAGCACCGAGGCGGCGCCGTCGGCGATGTCGCCGATCTGCTTCGCAAAGCCGATGATCTGCACCTCGAAGTCCTTGTCTTCGAACCTGGCGCGGATCTGTTCCTCGAGGATGCGGTTGTAGGCCACGTAGTCGAGGCGCTGGCCGTCGCGGTCGGTCTCGGCGAGTTCGGCCACCACCATCGCGCCGGCTTCGTCGCGCGAGACCATGGTGCCGATGAAGCCGCCCTGGCTGGCCGCCTGGCGGATGCCGGCGATCAGCTCCGGCGTGATCTGCTCGGGCGTGATCGTGCCGGCGATCAGCGGGTCGGCCCGGAAGCCTTCCTCGGTGATCTCGTTGACGAAGGTGTTGGGCGTCCACAGGGACTGCACACCCAGCCGGTCGACGTTGGGCAGGTAGGTCACCGCCTGCGTCACCTCGTAGAGGCGCTTCAGCCCGGCCGGGGTCCAGATCCGGCCCTCGCGGGCGCGCACGACGATGTTGAGCCGGTTCGCGCCCAGCACGTCGTTGCGGTAGGTCTGGAAGGTCTGGATGTACTCGTGCCCGAGCGGCATCTGCTTCTCGAAGCCGGCATCCATGCGCAGCTGCAGCGCGAACCAGCCCATCACGGCCGTCAGCACGAGCAGCACGCCCAGGATGAGGCCACGGCGCGTGAAGCAGAACGCCTCGGCGCGCGCAAGCGCACGCACCGGCGCCGAGGGCATTGCGGGCGACGACATGCCGGGCCTCTCAGAGGTTGCGCGAGAGATAGAAGCCGACGAAGTCGCGGTCACCCAGCGGCTGGTGCGTCGGCGTCTTGCCGCCGAAGAACCTGGCCAGGTTGACGCCGCCCTGCCACGCCGCCGGGTTCTGCACGAAGTTGACGTACAGGTTCACCGTCTTCGCGCCCTCGAGCCAGTTGCCGATGAAGTTCGGCGTCGATCCCTTCACCGCGTGCTGCACGAACATGCCCGGGATGACCTGCCAGCCCTTGATCAGCGAGCTGTCGTAGACCACGCTGAAGTCGGCCATGTAGCCCATCGACGTGGCGTCGCCGAAGCCCTTCGTCACGCCGGACCCGGAGGACGGCAGCCACCACAGGCCGGCCGCCACCGCCTGCTCGATCGCCACGCCGTCGATGGTGCGGCGCACCAGCTGGTCCTGGCTGATGCCGGGGTAGTGGATGACGACGAACTCGCCCAGGAAGGTGCCGGTCTGCGCACCGATCAGGTCCAGGAACGCACCTGCGTTGGACGGGATCAGGCTGTACAGGCCGGTCAGGTGCAGCTGCCAGCGCTTGTTGTCCACCCAGCCGGGGCAGGCGGTGGCCGGCGCCGCGGTCGGCGTGAAGTCCTGCGCCGTGCCGCCGGTGCCCGCGTCGGCGCAGGCGGTCAACGCCACGGCGTCCTTGGGCCGGTAGGAGAGCTCCGCGCCGACCGCCCAGTCGCCCAAGGCAGTGTTCGCGCTCACGCCCAGCAGCGTGCGGTCGGGCACGAAGTTCCACTGCAGCAGTTCGGCAGCGCCGGTGCTGTAGGCCAGGTTGGGCGTCTTGTCGTGGTAGCGCAGCGCGTAGAAGCCGAAGTCGGTGTCCATGCCGGTGGGCCGCCAGCGCAGCGAGACGCCGAACTGGCCGCTGTCCTTGGGCTCCTTGTCCCGATCCAGGAACGGCAGGTCACCGCGCCCCTTGTCGAAGATGTCGCCCTGCGACCAGTACGAACCGGCCGGCGGGAACTTGTAGCGGTTCCACCTGAACTGGTAGTACGCCTCGACGTTGAGGCCCGGGGCGATCGAGCTGGCCACACTCACCATCGGCGCCGGCAGGAACACCTCCTTCAACTGCACGCCCGGGTTGGACAGGCGCACCAGGTCCACGGCGTTGGTCGCGTTGATGCCGCCCAGCGCAAACAGGCTCTCGCCCCAGCTGACCACCTGGTTGCCGATCTTCACCCGGCCGTTCCGCTCGCCGAGCTTGAACTCCTTGCTGACCCACAGGTCCAGCAGGTTCACGTCGTTGACGATCTCCTTCTTCGCATCGGGCTGCAGCGGCGTGGTGCGCGTGTCGTCGGCCTTGAAGTCCTTGAGCCAGTTGAAGCGGCCCATGAACTTCAGGCCCTCGCCGGGCATCGTCAGCAGCAGCTCGTGCGAACCCTTGACGTAGGCGGTGAAGAAGTCGCCCTTGTCGTAGTTCAGGTTGCCGTCGTCGGCGCCGGCCCAGGTCAACGGGTTCACCTGGGCTTCGCTGCAGCGGGCCGTGGGAGTGCCGATCAGATTGCAGCTCTGGTTGCCCAGGCGCTGGCCCGCCCCGAGCGTGAGCGTGGAATCGAACGAGCCCTTCATCGACTCGGTCTCGAACGTGAAGGCGGCGGCCTGGCCGGGCAGCAGGCCGGCAGCGGCGCAGGCGAGCGCCGCACCCTGCCCAAGGGCACTCAGCTTCATGGGTCTTCCCTCCGGGTTGGGGTCTTGAATCAGCGCTCGCTGATCGAACGCAGGTTGTCGGCGGTGTAGAAGCCCTCGCTGAACTTGGGCTCCTTGGACTCCACGACCCAGCGCATGTCCTTGCCCGCACCCAGCGGGCTCTGGTCGAAGACGTAGCGGCCGTCGATCAGGTTGTGCTGCACGAAGGCCGGGTTGTCGCAGCTGCCGGTCTCGTGCACCGGGATCACGAAACTCTCGCGCAGCTTCCAGAGCTTGCCTTGCGCGTCGTAGTCCTCGGCCACGACGATGGACCAGCTGTCCTCGTCCAGGTAGAAGGTGCGCTTGGGCGCCACGTGCCGCACGCCCTGCTTGACCGTGGCCTCGACCACCCACACCCGGTGCAGCTCGTAGCGACGGGCCTCGCTCGCGGGCATGTCGGCACCCAGCACCGAGTCGAGCCTGACCGCCGGGTCGTACATGCCGAAGCTGTTGTAGCCGACGACCAGCTCCTTCTTGCCGACCAGCGTCCAGTCGAAGCGGTCCATGGTGCCGTTGAACATGCGCGGCTCGTCCATGGTGTACTGGTTCTCGAAGCCGATCTGGGGCGCGTCGTAGGCGTAGGTCGGCATGCGGCGCACGCGGCGCTGGCCCGGGAAGTAGTAGAAGGTGTCGCCCGGCTTGTCGGTGTAGAACACGATCGCCAGCGCCTGGCCGGCCAGTGCGGTGGGCGACTCGTAGGCGAAGTACGTGTAGTACTCGACGGGCGGCAACTGGGCCAGCGGCGTGCTGCCCTTCTTGCCCCACGGGTAGTAGTAGGTCTGGGTCGCGCCGGCGCGGATCCAGTCGTTCGAGCCCTTGCGCGGCGACAGCGCGATGTAGTTCAGCGGCCACTCGTAGCCGACGCCGGCGTACTTGAGCTTGGCGTTCCACATCGCCTCCGCGCCGTTGGCCGGCATCGGGAAGGGGATGCCGGGCAGCACGGCGTCCTTGAGGCTCCAGCCGTCGGCGCCGAGCTTCGCGGTGGCCACGTTCTTCTTCGTGTTCTCGAGCACGAAGTCGGGGTTCGCGCAGGTGCGGCGGCTCGGGTACACGTCCATGCGGTAGCCCTTGACCTGCTTGATCAGCGCGACCTGCCCGGGCGACAGCTTGGCGGCATGCTGGTCGACGTTGCCCGCGTCGATGGTGTACAGGGGCTTGTCGCCCTTGAACTTGAAGAAGTCGCCGCGGGGCTTGCCGGGCGCCCACCCGGGCTCCAGGGCGCCGGCCGGCGCGAAGGCCGGGATGACGCCGCCTGCGCCCGCACCGGGCTCCGCACCGACGCCGGTCAGATCCTTGCCCAGCCTCGCGGCATCTCGCGATTGCGCGACGCCGATCTGCGCCGTCGCCAACGCCACGCACGCCAGCGCGATTCGCGCAGAGTTGCAAACGCCCGATGTCATGTGGTGCTCTCCTGAAAGACCGGCCTGGACGCGGCCGGGGCCATCGACGGACCGCAATGTGCGGGCACATGGGGTGGCGGCGTTATCAGTTCTGCGCACGCCCGAGTTCGGGTAATCACGGGGCCAAGGGGGTTGCCCTGTTTGACGGCGCGGGGCGCGTGTTGCCCAATTGGCATGCGCCTTGCGATGCATCGTCGTGGCGCCCTCCGGTCCCGAACACCATGTCGACTCCCAACCCGCTGCAGAGCGCAGCATCAGGCACCACCCTCGTCACGCCCGGGACGGCCTGGGTCCAGGCCAGCGAGGTGCACGACATCGACGACCTCGCCGCGGCCCAGTGGGACTGGAAGCTTCGATACGAGCAGCTGTCCCACGGCACGTTCGAGGGGCGCTTCAGCGTGGTGCAACTGCCCGATCTGCGGGTGGTGTGCGAATCGGCCAACCGCGCGACACGCCAGCGCGGGCAGCTCGGTTCGGGCAACATCGGATTCGCGATGTCGTTGTCGCCTGCGGGCTCAGGCCACTTTCACGGCCAGGAGGTCGACGGCCAGAGCATCATGATCGGCCGGGGCGAGGAACTCGACCTGACGATGCGCGAGGACTCGCACATCGTTGCCGTCGTCGTGCGGGCGGCGCAGCTGAGCACCCTGTGGCAATCGCTCTACGACAAGCCGTGGTCGAGCTGGCTCGATTGCCAGGTCGCCGTGCAGGCGCGCCCGGGAACCACCGAGCATGTCCGCGAGGCCCACCTCCGCACCCTCGAGGCAGCGATGCGCCGACCGGAGCTCCTGGCCGTGCCCGAGTCGGCGGCGCAGTTGCGCGACGCCTTGCTGGTCGAGTGGCTGGAGGCGATTCCGGGCAGCGTGGACGTGCGCGACCTGCGCCGCATCGAAGCGCGTCGGCGCATCGTCGATCGGGCCGTCGAGCGGGTGCTCGATGCGCAGGACCGGCCGCTGACCATGCTCGAGCTCTGCAAGGAGGTGGGTGCCAGCCCGCGCCGGCTGGAGCTGTGTTTCCGCGACGTGCTGGGCATCAGCCCGCACAAGTACCTGCGCGCCGTGCGTCTGTGCGGCGCTCGGCGCGAGTTGAAGCGGCTCGCCGGCAGCGGCGCGACGGTGCACGACGTGGCCGCCCGCTGGGGCTTCTGGCACATGAGCGCGTTTTCGGCCGACTACCGGCGCCAGTTCGGCGAATCGCCTTCGGTCACGTTGCGATCCGCGTGAGCGGGCGCCAGGCCTGCAGCGCCGAGGTCTAGCCGCACCAGCCCAGGCGAGCCGACACCTCGGAGGCGGCGCGCTTCACGGCCGAAGCCGCCGGCGACGACCACGCCGCCGGCACGTGGTCCTGGTGGCCCAGCAGCGTCAGCACCAGCACCGGCACATGGTCGTGGTCGAACACCGGCGAGCTGAAGGCGTTGACGCCGGGAATCGGCCGCCCGATCGCGCGGGTGCACCCGTGGCGCGCATAGTCCTCCCGTGCCGCAGCGAGCTCCGCCTCGGGAAGCGGCTGCCGGGCGCCGGCGCGTCCGCCACCCAGGGCCGCGCCGGACAGCGCGGCGGCGATGTGCTCGTCCTGCAGCACCGCCGCAAACGCGCGGCCGGTGGCGGTACCGAACATGGACATGACGGTGCCGGAGCGCATCGCGACGTGCAGCGGCTGGCGCGCGTCGATCATGCGAATCACCGTCGGGCCGAAGTTGCCCCACACCGCGATCGCCACCGCCAGGCCCGTCTCGTCCGCCAGCGCCTGGGCCACCGGCTCGGCCACGCGGATCGGATCGCACTGCTGCAGCGCCGTCAGCCCGAGGCGAAGCGCGGCCGGCCCCAGCGCGTAACGCCCGCTCGCGGCATCCTGCCGCACGAGCCCGAGGCGGCCGTAGCTCACCAGATAGGGGTGCGCGCGCGACGGCGGCATGCCGGCGTAGGCAGCCAGGTCCTTCAGCGTCATGGCCTCCGTGTGGGCGCCGAGCGCGAGCAGCAGACGTCCGCCGACTTCCACCGACTGGACCGCGCGCTGCTCCTTGACCGTGTCCTCTGCGTCGTCCATGACCCATTCTCGCAAACTCGTTTGACATCGGCAAATCGCGGCTTACAATGCAAACTCGTTCGTCATTACCAAATCAAGAGGCCGCATGTCCGCAAAAGCGTTCGCCAGCCAGGCCGACCTGGTCGAGAAGCAGGTCACGTTCGAGCAACTGTCGGAGCACGCCTGGGCCTACACGGCCGAGGGCGACCCGAACACCGGCATCGTGATCGGCGACGACGCCGTGCTCGTGGCCGACACGCAGGCCACGCCGGCGATGGCGGCCGACGTGATCCGCCGCATCCGCGAGGTGACCGACAAGCCGATCAGGTACGTGGTGCTGACGCATTACCACGCGGTGCGCGTGCTCGGCGCGAGTGCCTACCAGCCGCAGCAGATCCTCGCCAGCCAGGACACCTACGATCTGATCGTCGAGCGCGGCGAGCAGGACAAGGCGAGCGAGATCGGCCGCTTCCCGCGCCTGTTCCGCAACGTCGAGACGGTGCCGGCGGGCCTGACCTGGCCGACGATGACCTTCACCGGGAAGATGACGCTGTGGCTGGGCAAGCTCGAGGTGCAGCTGCTGCAGCTCGGCCGCGGCCACACCAAGGGCGACACCGTCGTCTGGCTGCCGGGCGAGAAGACGCTGCTGTCGGGTGACCTGGTCGAGTTCGACGCCACCCCCTACGCCGGCGACGCCTACTTCCAGGACTGGCCGAAGACGCTGGAGAACCTCGCCGCGCTGAAGCCGCTCGCGCTGGTGCCCGGCCGCGGCCCGGCGCTCAAGGGCGAGGCGCAGGTGCAAAAGGGCCTGCAGGTGACCGGCGCCTTCATCGCCGACGTGTGGAAACACGTGAAGGCCGGCGCCGACGCCGGCAAGGACCTGAACACGGTCTACAAGGAGACCTACGCGGCGCTGAAGCCCGCCTACGGCCACTGGGTCATCTTCGACCACTGCATGCCCTTCGACGTGACACGCTGCTACGACGAGGCCACCGCCCACCCGCACCCGCGCATCTGGACCGCGGAGCGCGACCGACAGATGTGGGAAACGCTGGAGGGCTGAGGCCGTGGCGCTGACCTACCAGAGCGACGGCGCCACGATCCAGCGCCATGTGTTCGAGTCCCGGCGCAGCCCGCAGCAGGCGGCGGCGAGCCCGGCACGCCACCCCGTGGTGGTGGTCGGCGCCGGGCCGGTGGGCCTGAGCCTGGCCATCGACCTGGCCCAGCGCGGCCAGCGCGTGCTGCTGCTGGACAACGACGACAAGCTCTCGACCGGCTCGCG
Source organism: Piscinibacter defluvii (assembly GCF_004011805.1). GTDB lineage: Bacteria > Pseudomonadota > Gammaproteobacteria > Burkholderiales > Burkholderiaceae_C > Piscinibacter > Piscinibacter defluvii. The sequence goes on along the minus strand of NZ_RCHJ01000003.1, from coordinate 74,297 downwards.
TGCGATCTGCTTCGCCAAGCGCACGCTCGAGATCTGGGACCGGCTGGGCGTGGGCGACGCGATGTGCGCCAAGGGCGTGGAGTGGAACGTCGGCAGGGTCTTCTTCAGGAACGACCAGCTCTACCGCTTCGACCTGCTGCCCGAGCCCGGCCACGAGCGGCCGGCCTTCATCAACCTGCAGCAGTACTACGCCGAGGCCTACCTCGCGGTGCGCGCCGCGGAGCTGCCGAACCTCGAGATCCGCTGGAAGAACGCCGTGGTCGGCTGCACGCAGACCGACGATGGCGTGAGCCTCGAGGTCGACACGCCCGACGGCCGCTGCACCGTGCAGGCCGACTACGTGGCCGCCTGCGACGGCTCGCGCTCGACGCTGCGCGGGCTGCTCGGCCAGGAGAGCAAGGGGCGCGTCTTCCGCGACCGCTTCCTGATCGCCGACGTGAAGATGGCAGCCGACTTCCCGGCCGAACGCTGGTTCTGGTTCGATCCGCCCTTCCACCCGAACCAGAGCGTGCTGCTGCATCGCCAGCCCGACGGCGTGTGGCGCATCGACTTCCAGCTCGGCTGGGACGCCGACCCGGAGGCCGAGAAGCGCCCCGAGGCCATCAAGCCGAGGGTGGACGCGATGATGCGCGCCGCCATCGGCCGCGAGGTGCCCTTCGAGCTGGAATGGGCCAGCGTCTACACCTTCGCCTGCCTGCGCATGGACCGCTTCGTGCACGGCCGCGTCATCTTCGCGGGCGACTCGGCACATGGCGTCTCGCCGTTCGGCGCACGCGGGGCCAACTCCGGCGTGCAGGACGCCGACAACCTGGCCTGGAAACTCGATCTCGTGCTGCGCGGCACGGCGCCGCGCGCGCTGCTGGACAGCTACGGCCCCGAGCGCGAGTACGCGGCCGACGAGAACATCCTCAACTCGACGCGCGCCACCGACTTCATCACGCCCAAGAGTCCGATCTCGCGCCTGTTCCGCGATGCCGCGCTCGACCTGGCGCGCACGCACGGCTTCGCGCGGCGCATCGTCAACAGCGGGCGGCTCTCGGTGCCGGCCACGCTGCGCGACTCGAGCCTGAACACACCCGACCGCGACGGCTTCGCCGGCGCGATGGTGCCCGGCGCGGCCGCCATCGACGCGCCTCTGCCCGGCGGCGGCTGGCTGCTGCGCCGGCTGGCCGGCAACGGCTTCTCCGCGCTGGTGTTCGGCGGCGATGCGGCCGCGGTCACGGCCGGCAGCGCCGGGCTGGTGCCGGTGCAGGCGGTCCACCTGCCGGCCGAGGGCGTGGTGGCCCAGCGCTACGACGCCCGACCCGGCACCGTCTACCTGCTGCGGCCGGACCAGCACGTCTGCGCGCGCTGGCGCGCGCCCGGCGCGACCGACGTGGCCGCCGCACTCACCCGCGCATTGGCGCGGACCTGAGGAGCACCGACATGCCCCTGATCACCGAACCCAACCTCGAAGCGCCGGACCCGTTCTACGAGGCGCTGATCGAGACCCATCGCGACCTGGACGAAGCGCAGAGCCACGCGCTGAACGCGCGCCTCGTGCTGTTGCTGGCCAACCATGTCGGCCGGCACGAGGTGCTGCTCGAAGCCTTGCAGGCCGCCCGCGCGGGCGGCCGGCCGACGACGGGGGGCCAGCCATGAGACCTCCTGTGGCAACCTCTTCGTTGCGGGCCGAGCGCCGGGCCGCTCCCAAGCCGGCCCGCATCCCCCTGGGGGATCGTCCGACGTACCCGTCGGACGAGGGGCGGTCATGAGACGCCGCTACCAGGCCGGCTTCGGCAACCAGTTCGTCAACGAGGCCGTACCCGGCGCGCTGCCGCAGGGCCGCAACAGCCCGCAGCGTGCGCCGCTGGGCCTGTACGCCGAGCTGATCTCCGGCAGCGCCTTCACCGCACCGCGTCACCAGAACCAGCGCAGCTGGGTCTACCGGCGCCAGCCGTCGGTGGTCAGCGGCGCCTACGCGCCCTACGCGCAGCCGCACTGGAAAAGCGGCGCCGCGGAGGGCGAGGCGGCGCCGCCCGATCCGCTGCGCTGGCATCCGGTGCCGGTGCCGGAGGCGCCGCTGGACTTCGTCGATGGCCTGCGCACGATCGTCGTCAACGGCGACCCCGATGCACAGGCTGGCATGGCCGCGCACCTGGTGCTGATGAACCGCTCGATGGACGGCCGCGCCTTCGTCAACGCCGACGGCGAGATGCTCGTCGTGCCGCAGCAGGGCGCGCTGAGCATCGTCACCGAACTCGGCGTGCTCGACGTGAAACCCGGCGAGATCGTGCTGCTGCCGCGCGGCATCGCCTTCAGCGTCGAGGTCGAGGGCCCGTCGCGTGCCTATGTCTGCGAGAACTACGGCGCGCCGTTCCGCCTGCCCGAGCTGGGGCCGATCGGCAGCAACGGCCTGGCCAACCCGCGCGACTTTGTCGCGCCGGTGGCGGCGTTCGAGGAGCGGCAGGACCGGCCCTACGAGATCGTGCGCAAGTTCGGCGGCAAGCTCTGGCGCACCACGCAGTCGCGCACCCCCTTCGACGTGGTGGCCTGGCACGGCAACCTCGCGCCACTGAAGTACGACACGGCGCACTTCATGACCATCGGTTCGATCAGCTTCGACCATCCCGATCCCAGCATCTTCACCGTGCTCACCAGCCCGAGCGACACGCGGGGCACGGCGAACTGCGACTTCGTGATCTTCCCCCCGCGCTGGATGGTGGCCGAGGACACCTTCCGCCCGCCCTGGTACCACCGCAACCTGATGAGCGAGTTCATGGGCCTGGTGCACGGCCAGTACGACGCCAAGCCCGAGGGCTTCAAGCCCGGCGGCATGAGCCTGCACAACTGCATGGTGCCGCACGGGCCCGATGCGGAGGCCTTCGAGAAGGCCAGCGCTGCCGCCCTCGCGCCGCACAAGCTCGACGACACGCTGGCCTTCATGTTCGAGAGCCGCTGGCGCTTCAGGCCCACGGCCTTCGCGCTGGGCTGCGGCGCGCTGGATGGGAACTACGCCGACTGCTGGTCGGGGCTCAAGGATGCGTTCAAGCCATGAGTGAACTCGACGCCACGCACGATCCGGCGCTGCGCAGCTGGGTCGCCTCGGCCAACGCGGCCGACACCGAGTTTCCGATCCAGAACCTGCCGTTCGGGCGGTTTCGCCGCGGCAGCGAGGCCTGGCGCATCGGCATCGCCATCGGCGACCAGGTGCTGGACCTGAACCGCGCCGCCGGCACCTCGGTCTGGCCGGCCGACCTGCGGCCTCTGCTCGCCCCGCTGGCCGAGGGCGACCTGAATGCCTTCATGGCGCTCGGCGCGGCGGCGCGCCAGACGCTGCGGCGCGCGCTGTCGCAGGCGCTGGCCGAAGGCTCGGCAGCACAAGCCGCACTCGCGCCCTGCCTCGTGCCGCAGGCGGAGATCGAGCTCGGCGTGCCCTGCCGCATCGGCGACTACACCGATTTCTACGTCGGCATCCACCACGCCACGGCCGTCGGCAGGCTGTTCCGGCCCGACAACCCGCTGCTGCCCAACTACAAGTGGGTGCCGATCGGCTACCACGGCCGCGCGTCGACCATCCTCGCCAGCGGCCAGCCCTTCGTGCGCCCGCAAGGCCAGCTCATGCCGCCGGGCGCTGCGCAGCCCACGCTCGGGCCGACCAGGCGGCTCGACTTCGAACTCGAGCTCGGTGTCTTCATCGGCACCGGCAATCCGATCGGACACCCCATCGCGCTGGAGGAAGCGGAGTCGCATGTCTTCGGCCTCGCGCTCTTCAACGACTGGAGCGCACGCGATGTGCAGGCCTGGGAGTACCAGCCGCTGGGGCCCTTCCTGTCGAAGAACTTCGCCTCCACCGTGTCGCCCTGGATCGTGACGATGGAGGCGCTGGCGCCCTTCCGCCGCCCCTTCGTGCGCGCCGAGGGCGACCCCGCCCCCCTGCCCTACCTGGACGGTGCGGCCCACCGCGCCGGCGGCGCGATCGACGTGACGCTGGAGGTGCTGCTGCAGACGCCGCGCATGCGCGAGGCGGGGCTGCCGGCGCAGCGCATCAGCCGCTCCAACTTCGCCGACGCGGCGTACTGGAGCGTGGCGCAGATGGTGGCGCACCACACGGTGAACGGCTGCGCGCTGGCCGGCGGCGACCTGTTCGGCACGGGCACGCTCTCGGGTCCGCAGCCCGATCAGGCCGGCTCGCTGCTCGAACTCACGCAAGGCGGCAGGCAGCCCATCAGCCTGGCCAACGGCGAGCAGCGCACCTTCCTCGAGGACGGCGACCGCCTGTCGCTCGCGGGGCGCTGCAGCCGCGCCGGCTTCCGCTCGATCGGCTTCGGCCCCTGCGAATCCACCGTGCTGCCCACGGCAGGCCCAGACGCCCGGACCGGAGGCACACATGCCTGACCTGATCGAACGCCGCCGCCAACTGCTCGGGCCGAACGTCTCCACCTTCTACGCCGAGCCGGTGCACATCGTGCGCGGCGAAGGGGTCTGGCTGTGGGACGCCGACGGGCGCCGCTACCTCGACTGCTACAACAACGTGGCGCATGTCGGGCACGCCAACCCGCGTGTCGTGGAGGCGCTGTGCAACCAGGCGCGCACACTGAACACGCACACGCGCTACCTGCACGAGGGCATTCTCGACTACGTCGAGCGCCTCACCGCCACCTTCGACGACCCGCTGTCCACCGCCATCCTGACCTGCACCGGCTCGGAGGCCAACGACATCGCGCTGCGCATGGCCGAGGCGATGACCGGCAAGCGCGGCATCGTCGCCACCGATGCCACCTACCACGGCAACACCACCTTGGTGAGCCACCTCTCCAGGAGCAACGTGCCGGAGGTGGGCTTCGGCCTGGGCCAGTACCTGCGCCACGTCGAGGCGCCGGACAGCTACCGCATCCCCGATCCCGACGGCCAGCGCTTCGCCGGCCATGTGGAACGCGCCATCGCCGAGCTCGACGCGGCGGGCATCGGCTTCGCCGCGCTGATCGTCTGCCCGCTGTTCCTCAACGAAGGCTTTCCGGCGCAGAACCCGGGCTGGCTCAAGCCCGCCGCCGAGGCCGTGCGCCGCGCCGGCGGCCTGCTGATCTGCGACGAGGTGCAGTCCGGCTTCGGCCGCTGCGGCAGCCACTTCTGGGCGCACCAGAAGCAGGGCGTCACGCCCGACGTGGTGACCATGGGCAAGCCGATGGGCAACGGCCACCCGGTCGCCGGCCTGGTGACCACGCCGGAGATCATGGCGCGCTTCCGCCGCTCGTTCCGCTACTTCAACACCTTCGGCGGCAACCCGGTCTCGTGCGCCGTGGCCCTGGCCGTGCTCGACGAGCTGCAGGATCGCGCCCTGCAGGCCAATGCCGCGCACATCGGCCGCCTGGCGCACGAGCGCCTGTCCGAGCTGGCCCGCAAGTACGAGGTGATCGGCGACGTGCGCCAGAGCGGCATGGTGTTCGGCGCCGAGTTCGTGCTCGACCGCACCCGCAAGACCCCGGCGTCCGAATTCGCGGACCAGGTGGTCAATGCGATGCGCCAGCGCGGCATCCTGCTGTCCAAGCTCGGGCGGCACAAGAACACGCTGAAGATCCGCCCGCCGATGCCGTTCGGAGCCGTCCATCTGGAACTTCTGATGGACACGCTCGACTCTGTGCTCGCCGAGATGACGGGGCAGCAGTGAGTGCGGCAGCCGGCGCAGAGCTCGGCGCGGCGCTCGCGCCGTGGGGACTGCAGGCGGCGGGCCTCAGCTTCGTGGCCGGGCGCGAGAACCGGGTGTTCCGCGTGCGATCGACCGCAGGCGACTTTGCACTGCGCCTGAAGCGCCCCGGCTACCGCAGCGATGTCGAGCTGCTGTCCGAGCTGCAGTGGCTCGAAGCCATGCATCGCGCCGGCCTGCATGTGCCGCGCCCCGTGCCCTCGCAGCGGGGGCGGCTGCTGGAGAGCGTCGCGGGGCAGCGGGTCGATCTGCTGAGCTGGCTGCCGGGCCGGCCGCTGGGCGCGAGCCGCGAGCCGCTGGCCCTGGCCGACCCCGAGGCGGTGTTCCATCGCCTCGGGCGCGAGACCGCGCGGCTGCATGACGCCTGCGACGCCTGGGTTCGCCCCGCCGACTTCACCCGCTGCGCCTGGGACATCGACGGGCTGCTCGGCGAGGCGCCGGTGTGGGGCCGCTTCTGGGAGAACCCGGCGCTCGATGCGCCGACGCGGCGCCTGTTCGAAGACTTCCGCGCCGCCGCGACCCACACGCTGCTGCAGCACGCCGAGACACTCGACTACGGGCTCATCCATGCCGACCTGGTGCGCGAGAACGTGATGCTCGACGGCACCACGCGCATCGGCATGCTCGATTTCGACGACGCCGGATTCGGCTTCCGCCTCTTCGACCTCGCGACCACGCTGCTGAAGAACCTGGCCGAGCCGAGCTACCCTTCCCTGAAGGCCGCGCTGCTGGCCGGCTACACGCAGGTGCGCGCGCTCGACCTCGAGCTGCTCGAGCTGTTCATCGCGCTGCGGGCGCTGACCTATGTCGGCTGGATCGTCCCGCGCATCGGGGAAGGCGGCTCCGAGGCACGCAATCGGCGCTTCATCGAGTCTGCGCGCGAGCTCTGCCGGGGCTATCCGGCCGCGCCGACGTCCGCTCCGGACTGAAGGCGCTGAGCGGCTCCCCGAGGAAGGCCTCGCGCGAGCGCGCCCGGGTGGCACGCGCTTTGGTATCTCTCGTTATCTTGTCGGAGGCCTCGGCGAGCGGCTGCACTTTTATGTTGCCGACGCAGAAAGACCATTGCCCCGCATAGTAACTGCAGTTACTATATGAGCTCCACCGAGGAGACCGACTTGAAGATCCAACGCATCCACCACGTCGCCTACCGCTGCAAGGACGCCGAGCAGACCGTGCGCTGGTACGGCGAGCACCTGAACATGGACTTCGTGCTCGCCATTGCCGAAGACAAGGTGCCGAGCACACACGCCCCCGACCCGTACATGCACCTGTTCCTGGACGCCGGCGGCGGCAACATCCTGGCCTTCTTCGAGCTGCCCAACTCGCCGGCCATGGGCCGCGACGAGAACACGCCCGAGTGGGTGCAGCACATCGCCCTGAAGGTGGCAAGCGTCGACGAGATGCTCGCCACCAAGGCGCGCCTGGAGGCCGCCGGCATCGAGGTGGTCGGCCCGACCGACCACACGATCTTCAAGTCCATCTACTTCTTCGACCCCAACGGGCATCGCCTCGAGCTGGCCGCCGACACCGCCACGCCCGAGCAGATGAAGCGGCTGGACGACGTGAAGTGGGACATGCTGGCCGAGTGGTCGCGCACCAAGCGCGCGCCGCGCCACGCGGCCTGGATGCACGAAGGCGAGTTCGGCCCGGCCTCCAAGGCCTGAACCGGCAAGGCGACACGACATGCTCGAGACCTACAAGTACCCGGAGTTCGCCTACCGCCAGAGCGCGGAGCAGCGCGAGGGCCGCATGCAGCGCCACCCGGTGGTGATCGTCGGCGCCGGCCCGATCGGCCTGACCGCCGCACTCGAATGCGCCGCCCGCGGCCTGCGCGCGGTGGTGCTGGACGACAACAACACCGTCAGCATCGGCTCGCGCGCGGTCTGCTACGCCAAGCGGCCGCTGGAGATCTGGGACCGGCTCGGCGTCGGCGAGCGCATGGTCGAGAAGGGCGTCAGCTGGAAGGTGGGCAAGGTGTTCTTCAAGGAAGACCTGGTCTACACCTTCGACCTGCTGCCCGAAGACGGCCACAAGATGCCGGCGATGATCAACCTGCAGCAGTACTACCTCGAGGAGTACCTGGTCGAGGCCTGCGGCAAGAGCGACCTGGTGGACCTGCGCTGGAAGCACAAGCTCATCAGCCTGCAGCAGGAGAGCGACCATGCGGTGCTCACCATCGAGACGCCCGACGGCGTGTTCAAGCTGGAGGCCGACTGGGTGATCGCCTGCGACGGCGCCAACAGCGACACGCGGCGCATGGTCGGCGGCGAGTTCACCGGCCAGTTCTTCCAGGACCGATTCCTGATTGCCGACGTGGTGATGAAGGCGGCCTTCCCCACCGAACGCTGGTTCTGGTTCGAACCGCCCTTCCACCCCGGTGCAACCGGCCCCGGCGGCCGCCCTGCCCCGTCGAGCGTGCTGCTGCACAGGCAGGCCGACGACGTCTGGCGCATCGACTTCCAGCTCGGCTGGGACGCCGACCCGAACGAGGCGAAGAAGCCGGAGAACGTCATCCCGCGCATCCGCGCCATGCTCGGGCCCGATGCGGACTTCGAGCTCGAATGGGTGTCCGTCTACCAGTTCGCCTGCCGGCGCCTGGACCGGTTCCGCTACGGGCGCGTGCTGTTCGCCGGCGATGCGGCGCACCAGGTCTCGCCCTTCGGCGCGCGCGGCGCCAACACCGGCGTGCAGGACATCGACAACCTGATCTGGAAGCTCAAGCTGGTGATCGACGGCCAGGCGCCGCTGGCGCTGGTCGACAGCTACCACGAGGAACGCGCCTTCGCGGCCGACGACAACCTGCTGAACTCCACCCGCTCGACCGACTTCATCACGCCCAAGACCAACACCGCGCGCCTGCTGCGCGATGCCGTGCTCGAACTGGCGCACGACGAGGCCTTTGCGCGCCCGTTGGTCAACAGCGGCCGGCTCTCGCGGCCGACGCCCTACGTGAAATCCGGCCTGAACACGCCGGACGAGGAGCACTTTGCCGGCGCGATGTCGCCCGGCACGAACTTCACCGACGCGCCGGTGCAGGATGCCCGCGGCCGCGACGGCTGGCTGCTCAACCAGCTGAGCCAGGGCTTCGTCGTCCTGAGCTTCGGGCCGGCGCCGGTAGCCGAGGTCCGGCTCGACAACGGCGTGAGTGCACGCGTGATCACCGTCGGGCAGGACCTGCGCGACATGCGCGGCCTCTTGACCGAACGCTGCGACGCCCGCCCCGGCACGGCCTACCTGCTGCGGCCCGACCAGCATGTCGCCGCCCGCTGGCGCTCGTTCGACGCGGCGCGCATCTGCGCGGCGATGACCGCCTGCCTCTGCCTCTGAACCCGACGCCAGGTGATGCCATGACACTCATCCGAACCCCGCAGATCGCCGACCCCGACGACTTCTTCGCCGAACTGGTGAACGCCCAACGCGGCCTGAGCGACGAGGACGCGCAGAAGATGCTCGCCAAGCTCGTGCTGCTGTTGGCCAACCACATCGGCGACCGCCGCGTGCTCAGCGAGGCCATCGCGCGGGCCGCCGCCGCGCCGGCCTGAGGCCACGCCACCGTCGTCGCAGAGGTCGGGGTCCGTGGATGCCCGCGCGTCGCGGTACGCCGGAACGGGCGCACATCGAGCGCGGACAGCCGAACGGGTCCGCCCAGACCCTCGTGAACCCGCGCTCTGCAGGTGAACCGGTGTCGATCCGGCGAGAGGCACCTGGCCATGCACAATCCCGGCGGAACCCGGGGCCGGGCCAACACCGAGCCCGTCTTCTTCGGCCGCCCCCGTGGGCCGACGCCTCGACGCCATGACACCGGCACCGCACCGCCAGACCCTGCTCGGCATCACGTTCGTGATCGGCGCAGCCACCTGCTTCGCGACGATGGACACCACGATCCGCTTCGTCGGCGCGTACTTCACCGTGGCCCTGGTGCTGTGGGCCCGCTACGGCGTGCACGCCATCATCATGACGCTGTGGATCGCGCTGTCGCCGCAGCGCTCGTTCCGCAGCGCCAACCCGATGTTCCAGATCGCACGCGGCGCGCTGCTCGCGTTCTCGTCGGCGATGGCCTTCGCCGCGCTGCGCCGGATGCCGGTCGCCGAGTTCACCGCGATCGTGATGCTGACGCCCGTCGTCGCCACGCTGGTGGCGCGGCTGTGGCTGAAGGAGCGGGTGTCGCGGCTGCGCTGGGCGCTGGTCGTGGGCGGCTTCGTCGGTGCGCTGATCGTGATCCGCCCGGGCAGCGGCCTCATCGGCTGGGCGGCGTTGCTGCCGCTGGCGGCATCGTTCTCGAACGCGGCCTTCCAGATCATGACGAGCCGCTACGCGCCGCACGAAGACCCGTTCACGACCAACTTCTACACCGGCGCCACCGGCGTGACGATCGCCACGCCCTTGCTGCTGGCCAGCGTCGCCGACCCGATCGACACCCTGCTCGGGGCACCGGCGGTGCAGGTCGGCGCCCTGGGCGCGATCGCGGTACTGGGCACCGCCGGGCACCTGCTGCTGATCCTGGCGCTCGGCAAGGCCCCCGCCTCGACGCTGATGCCGTTCCAGTACGTGCAGCTCGCGGTCGCCGCCCTCGCCGGCTTTCTGGTGTTCGGGCTGGTCCCGGACGGATGGAGCTGGTTCGGGATGGCGATCATCGGCATCTGCGGCGCGGCCAGCGCGTGGCTCAACGTGCGCGCGGCCGCCGAGCGGCATCGGCCGGTCAGCGCCGTGCAGGTGGACACGGTCGCCGAGTGACGGCCGCGTCGGTGTTCAGCGGGCGTCGCGCAGCAGCGCGTTCGCGACCCTGACCGACTCGCGTGCATCGAGGCAGATGGCCTGGGCGCCGAAGCGCTCGGCCTGGTGCGCGCTCGGCGTGAACACCGGCCCGCCCAGCAGCACCGGCGTCGCCGGGTTGCGCGATGCGGATCTCAGCGCGCCCACCAGCGCAGGCAGGCCGGGCAGCTGGGCGTCGAGCCCGACGGACAGGCCCACCAGGTCGAACCACTCGTTGCGCACCGCCCGGCACAGCTCCGCGCTGCTGGCCGAGACCTCCAGCACCACCTGCCAGCCGGCCTTGCGGAAGAACTCGGAGACGATCGACAGGCCCAGCACGTGCTGCGAGCCCGGCGCCGAGGCCAGCATGACGCGCTGCACGCCGCCCGCATGCTGCGGCCCGTCCAGGAACTCGTAGCCCATCGAATGGATCAGCTCGTGCATCAGCACCAGGCCCAGGGTGACGTCGCTGAAGCTCAGGCGGTCGTCCTCCCACTGCTGACCGAGCAGGCGCGCGGCGGGGGCGATCAGGTCGATCAGCACGCTGTCCGGCCCGAGCCCGTCGGCGCGCAGCGCCTCGATCAGGCGGGTGGCTCCGGCGCGGTCGCCGGCCGCGCAGCTCGCGGCCAGGGCCGCGATGTCGTCGGCCTGCGGCCGCGGCACGGCGCTCGGCCGCTCCGGCGCCATGCCCTCCCGATGCGCCAGCGTGAGCCGCGGAATGACCTGCTGCTCCAGCACCGAGCGCAGCGAACGGCGGCACTCGCCATCGCCCGCGGCGGGCTCGTCCTGCGCCGCGACGGGCACCGGCCGCCGCCGCGGGTCGAGCATGGAGGAGAGCAGCCAGTCGCGCACGCCTGCCGCGCGGTCGAACAGGCGCGGCAGCGGCAGGGCGTTCGAATGGAGTTTCACGGGGAGGTTCGCGGCGGGCGGGCGACGGCGGTGCCGGCACAGTAACCGCCGCGCGCCGGTTTGTGTTCTAGGTGAAATGCCTGATCCCGCCGGCGCCCGCGCTTGACCCGGGTCCGGGCCGCGTGTCGAATTCCCCCCGGTCCGTTCGTCGTGCGGGACCAGCCCTTCCAACCCGACGCCGAGGAACGCCATGAGCCCCACTGCCGCCCGCTCCCCCCGTGCCCGCCCGCCGCGCCGCGCCGCGCCGCCGCAGCGCCTCGTCCTGCTGGTGGCCACGCGCAAGGGCGCCTGGCTGTTCCACGGCGACGCGCGGCGCAAGACCTGGCAGGTCGACGGCCCGCATTTCCTCGGCCACAGCGTCAGCCACCTGGTGCTCGACCCGCGCGACGGCCGCACGCTGCTGGCGGCGGCCAAGACCGGCCACCTCGGGCCGACGATCTTCCGCTCCACCGACCTCGGCCGGCGCTGGAAGGAGGCGCAGCAGCCGCCCGCCTTCGCGCAGCCGGCGCCGGGCGGCCTGCCGGCGCGCTCGGTCGACCACACCTTCTGGCTCACCCCGGGCCACGCCGCCGAGCGTGACAGCTGGTACGCCGGCACCTCGCCGCAGGGCCTGTTCCGCTCCGAGGACGGCGGGGTGCGCTGGACCCCGCTGCCCGCGGTGAACGACGACCCGCAGCTGCGCGAGTGGATGGGCACGGTGCAGGACGGCACGCCCGACGGCCCGAAGCTGCACTCGATCATCGTCGACCCGCGCGACCCGGCGCACCTGCTGTTCGCGATGTCCGGCGGCGGCGTGCACGAGTCGCGCGACGGCGGGCGCAGCTGGACCACGCTGATCGGCGGGCTGGAGGTGGTCGAGGGCTTCGACCCCGGCACCGTCACCTTCCACGACCCGCACTGCGTGCGCCTCGCCCCCTCCAACCCCGACCGGCTCTACCAGCAGAACCACTGCGGCATCTACCGGCTCGACCGCCCGGGCGACACCTGGCAGCGCATCGGCCGCAAGATGCCCAAGCGGGTGGGCGACATCGGCTTTCCGATGGTGGTGCATCCGCACGATGCCGACACCGCCTGGGTGTTCCCGATGGACGGCACCACCGTCTGGCCGCGCACCAGCCCCGACGGCCGCCCGGCCGCCTACGTGACACGCAACGCCGGCCGCACCTGGCAGCGCCTGGACCAGGGCCTGCCCGAGGCCCAGGCCTGGTGGACCGTCAAGCGCCAGGCGATGACGGCGGACAGCCTGCCGGTGCCCGCGCTCTACCTCGGCACCACCAGCGGCGAGCTGTGGGTCGGCCACGACGAGGGGCAACGCTGGGTCAACATCGCGCGCCACCTGCCGGAGATCTACGCGGTGGAGGCGGCGCTGCTGGGCTGACCGGAGCCGGGCCGATGAAGGTGCTGATGCCCGGCGCGCTGCGCTCCTACACCGGCGCCGCGCAGGTCGAGGCCGACGGCGCGACGCTGGACGCGCTGTTCGCCGACCTCGACCGCCGCTACCCCGGGCTGCGCTTCCGCGTGGTCGACGAGCAGGGCCTGCTGCGCCCCAACATGCGCCTGTTCGTCAACGGCCGCGGCGTGCGCGACCTGGCGCTCCCGCTCGCGCCGGAGGACTTCGTGGCGGTCGTGCTGGCGCTCAGCGGGGGCTGAGTGGAGCTCGCGCGGCGGCGTGTACGCGTTGCACATCGCCGGCTTGCACGTCGTCGAGGAGATGGTGTTCACGGCGCGCCGGCCGACGCCGACCGCGCCGAGCGCCTGGGATTGCTCAACCCCGTGGTACCGGCAGCGGCGCCGGAGGACTTCTCGCTCGACCTCGCCCCCAACCGACGACACCTCAGGGCATCGAGCGCGCGCAGGGGCTGCGACGGCCGATCCGAGACAGCGGGGACTGCCGCGAGGGCGTGGCACCTTCCTCGAGAGGCGCCCGGCGGTGTCCCGCGGCCGCCGAGCTGGCCGGTTAAGAGGGCGACGCGAAGCATGCCGCAGGGCATCTACATCGATGTCGAGTCCGCGATTGGTCGGACGGGCGACGAGTGTCGCGACTGCCTTCGACAGGTGCTCGCGGTTGTCGAGCACCTGTCGGAGGCGGTTGCCGCGCTGGTCCAAGCGCTGCTACGCCGAGCCCTGCGCAGCGCGTGCTGGCGACGTCGCAAGAGAGCCTGCGCATCGCCGGCGAGCAAGTCTATCGGCTCTGCGTGCTGCCGGTGGCGGATGGCGATGTCGAATGCGCGAACCGGTCAGGCGCGTCGCAGCTCTTCGCGGCGCGAGCCGGGGCGGTGGTGCGCGGGTTCACGCCGGCCGCGGAGAACCTCGCTGTCGTCGGCAACATCTGCCGCCGTCTGGATGGCCTGCCGCTGGCGATCGAACTGGCCGCTGCGCGCTTGCCGCTGCTCGGTCTCGATGGCACCCGAGAACGCCTGGACGAGCGTTTCCGCGTGCTGCCGAACTCGGCCGCGTGTCGGCGGCGGTACACGTTTGCTCAACCCTCGCGCCGGCGCTGCTCGAGCTGGGTCGGCTCGATGAAGCTGTCGCTGAGCTGCGTGCAGGGCGCGATGCGTTGGTGCGGGCAGTGGGTACGGCCTATTCGCTGCGGCCCTACCTGCCGCTGCTCGCCTTTGCACGCGGCAACCATCGCTTGGCTGTGCAACTCACCGGTTGCGCGCGGCGCACGTACACGTACCAAAGGACGGGCCGCTCGATGTGGCCGGATGAACAGCAAGGTTGCTGACGGGTGATCGAATCGTCCCGGTTCGAGTTGCCGACCGATTCCCTCCAAGCGCTGCTTGCCGAAGGGGCGGCATGGGACGAGGATGAGGCGTTCTCACGCGCAACAAGCTAGGCACTTGTGCTTGCCGCACCTCGCAATGGCCGCGCATGGCGAGCGCATGGGCAGCCGGGCAGCCCTCAGCGTGCCATCTCGGTCGCCGGCGCGAAGTCGAGGATCGCCTCGGCCACCGCCGCGCCGTCGCCGACCCACCACCAATGGCAGTCGCCGTCCAGTGGCATGAACCGCGCGTCGCGGATCCGGGCAGCCAGGTACTCGCCAGCCTCGAAGCGCACCGCCCGGTCCCCGCGCCGGTGCATCACCAGCGTCGGGCAGTTCACGCGCCCGAGCAGGTCGCGCACGTCGGCATCGCGCAGCCCGCCGAGCACGGCCCGCAGGCTGGCCGGCGACGCCGCATGGCGCAGCAGGCGGGCCCACCAGGAGCGGGTCCAGGGATCCTGCGCCAGCGGCGGCGCGAAGGTGCCGATGTCGGCCGGCCCGCCCCATTGCGCGACCAGCCCGCGCATCCAGGTGTCGAAGGCCTCCGGGCGCAGCGCCCACGGGTAGTCGTCGTCCCGGCTGCCGCGCGCCATCGCGCCGAACAGGATCAGCCCGTCGATGCGCTGCGCGTGCAGCGCCGCGAGCCGGATCGCCGCGGGACCGCCTTCCGACGAGCCGAACAGCCAGGCGCGCTCGATGCCGGCGTGGTCGAGGATCGCGAGCACGTCGCCGGCCATCGACTCCACGGTGCTGACCTTGCCGATGCGCTCGGACAGGCCGACGCCGCGGCGGTCGAACACGACGACGGTGAAGCGCCGGGCGAGCTGCAGCAGGGTCGTGCGAAGGCCCGGGTGTTCCCAGCCGATCTCGATGTGCGAGACGAAACCCGGCATGACGACCAGCGCATCGCGGCCCTGCCCCAGCGTCGCGTACGCGACCGGCCCGTGCGCCCCCGGGGCGAAGCGCACCTGGATCGCGGCGGGCTCCGGCGCCAGCGCCGCCATCGGCGGCCGGTCCGGCCGCTCGGCGCGGCGGCGCTGCTCGAGGTAGACCTGCTCGGTCGCCGCCGACGGCTTGACGCCGAACTCGGCGCGCAGCGCATCGGCGCAGCGCATGAACACCGCGTCGACGCCGGCGGCATCGCCCTCCTGCGCGGCCAGCGCCATCCGCATCACGAAGGCCGGCTCGGAGAACGGCTGCAGGCGGAGCAGGCGCTCGGCCGTCTGCACCGCATCGTCGTGGCGGCCCTGCGCGCGCTGCGTCTGCGCCAGGCGGATCAGCACGCGCGTGATCAACTGCTCGTGCTCGATGCGCTGGCCGCGCAGCCAGTCGTCGAAGTCGAGCGAGCCGAACTCCAGCCCGTCCATCAGCGGCCGGCAGGCGGCGGCGGCGAGCGGCTCGAAGCCGGCCGCGCCGTCGTCGGCGTCGCCGCCGGCGATCAGCAGCCGCGCGCGCCGGCGGAAGTCCGTCGCGTCGCAGGCCATGCGCTCGGCCTGCAGCTCGAGCACGCTCTCCTGGCCGCTGAAGATCGCCCGCCCGCACAGCGCCTCGATGCGGTAGATCAGCCGGCGCAGGCGCGTCCGGCCGATCGTCGGCCCGGCCTCGGGCCACAGCAGCGCGGCGAGGTGCTCGCGCGGAACGCCGCGGCCCTCGAGGGCCAGGTAGGCGAGCAGCGCGTAGGCGCGTGTCAGCGACAGCGCGACCGGTGCCCCGTCCGCGCGGACCTCGGGCACGCCCAGCAGGCTGAGCTGCAGCGGCGCTGGGGTTTCGATGACCACGGCCTGACCTCGGGGGCTGCTTCGGGCGGATTATCGGCAGGCGCTGCGCCGGCGCCTCATGCGGCGACGGCGGCCGAGGCCGGCGTCGCGATCGTCGCACCGGCACCGGGCAGCCGCCACAGGCTGCTTGCGGCGATGCGGCGCGCTTCCTGCCGCTGGCCGTGCAAGGCGTCCGCGAGCGCGGCATCGCCCGCATGCTCGGCCGCACGGCGCGCCGTCAGCGTCAGCAGTTCACGCTGAGCATGGCTGCCGCCGACGGCATCCGCGCGCGGCAGCAGCGCGAGCAGACGGTCGGCACAGGCGCGGTAGTCGCCGGCGACATAGTCCGCGAAGGCCTGCCGCGCCGGCCGCACGACGAGCTGCCAGGGCACCGCCCCACCGTCCACGCCGGGAACGTCCTGCAGCGCCGCGCCGAAGGCTTCGTTGTCCGCGTCGCGGCCGGCCACCGCCAGGCAGAGCGCGGCATGCAGGTCGGTGAAGGCGGTTCGCCCCCAGGCGGCGCGTTGCAGCCAGCGCTGCGCCAGGTTGTCCCAGCGCGTGCCGGCGTCGGTACCCTGCAGGGTCAGCCGCCACAGCAGCGCGGTCGCGTCCGACAGGTTCATCGCGAGCGATTCCGGCGTCGGTGCGATCGCCTCGTCGTACAGCGCCAGCGCGGCCTGCGGCCCGTCGTGCTCGAGCCGGAACAGCGCGAGATGCCAGTGGTGGTGCACCGAGAGGATGTTGTCGCTGCACCAGCGGGGCCGGGTGTGTTCCAGCCACTGCGCACCGGCATGGGGCCGACCGCTCGTCTCGTGCACATGCGCGACGGCGTGCACGGCCCAGCTGTTGTCCGCGTCCCGCTCGAGGGCCCGCAGGGCGAGCGCTTCGGCCTGGGCATAGGCGCCGTTCTCTTCGAGGCCGAAGGCCTGCATCGCCAGCAGGAAGGGGTGTCCCGGGTCGCCGTCGCTCCAACGCCCGATGACCCGTGCGATGCGGTCGCGCAGCATCGCGGTGCGGCCCAGCATCAGGTCGCCCAGGTGCGCGAGCTGGATCGCGAACAGGTCGCGTGGGTGATCGACCACGTGGCGGTCCAGCCGGCGGTTGCCGACGGCCATGCCCTGCCCCACCCACGCATCCAGGGCGCCGAGCAGCGACCGCTCGCGCTCGTTCGGCGTGCCGGGCTCGGCCGCGGCGGCGGCGAGGCATGTGCCGGCCATGCCGACCAGCAGCGGGTCGAACGACCCGAGCAGCAGGCCGGCGCGCAGCAGATGGCCGGCGACGAAGCCGGGATCCTCGTCGAGGGCCTTGCCGATCACGGCGAGCGGATCGCGCTGGAAGCGGGCGAAGAGCTGGACGGCGCGGTCGTAGGCCTGCGCCGACCGGGCGTTGGAGGTCGAAAGCGGGAGGCCGTGGCTGTCGTGGAGTGTCATGGGAGTCACCAGTCGGCTTGAAGGCGTGCGAAGGCACGGGTTGGGTTCGGTGGTCGCCTGCCGCCGTGCGGTGCCGGCGGCGCAGGGCAGGCGCGGCCCTTCAGGCCGCAGCCCGCAGGGCGTCCGCAAGCGGTCGGGGGCGTGCGGCGCGACCCGCGGCCGTGAGTTGCGCCGCCACCGCGTCATCGACGTCGCTCAAGCGGCGCGCCCAGGAGAAGTGCCGCCGCCAGGGGCTGTCGGAGGAGACGCCGCGGACCGTCGCACGGCTCACGTCGGCTGACGGAAGCAGGGCGAGCAGCTCGTCCGCCGCGCCCGGCGGCGCGACCGGATCGCCGTCCACGGACAGCAGGTGCACGCGCGGCCGCGCCGCGGCGAGCCGCTGCGCGAACTCGACGTCGGGGATGGCGCTGCCCTCGAGCCGATACCGGCCGGTGCGGGCGTTGTACGACCAGTCGCGCATGAAGCGGCGCGCCTGGTCGCCGCCGAAGCCCAGGCGCGTGCCCGGGTACCAGGGCAGCAGCGCCGCCACGGCAGCGATCCCGTGCACGCTGAGAGCGGCGCGCAGGCGGCGGCCCTGCGGCCAGGCGCGCCAGTGCGCCGTGCCCGCGGCGATCAGGACGAGCCGCTCGACGGGCCGCGGCAGCGTCGCGCACGCGAGCACGGACAACTGGCCGCCGAGGCTGTGGCCGATGACCACGAGTGGCCGCTGCGGGGCCGCGCGGGCGATGCGCTCGACCGCGTCGGGCAGCATGTCCTCGACGATCTCGCGGTAGCCATAGTCGACGCCGCGCCGCGCGCGCAGTGTGCTCGTGCCCTGACCGGGCAATTCGAGCGCGTGGACCTCGGCGGCGGCGCCGTCGCTGCCCAGCCGGGTCAGGAAGGGTTGGTAGAAGCCGACCGGCACACCCATCGCGGGGACGAGCAGCACGGCCGGTGCGGTCGGCGCCGCGGCGGCTGGTTCGGGCTCGCCGGGCCGGCGCGTCGGGGCGAGCGCCTGAAGGGCGGAAGGCATCGTCGATCTCCATCACGGCCGGCGGCGAACCCGTCGGCATCGATCCACGAGAGCCTAGGCACCGGCCGTCCCTGTTTCGTCCCTCGGGGGACGGCGGCCGAGGTCTGCGACATCCTGGCGCACGGGTTCCTGACGCTGCGCTGCGCGGAGTGGGCCTCCTACAGGTGGCTGTGTTCGCGCTCGAGCGGCAGCTTTGCATGCAACGAGATCAGAACCGCGGATGCATCTTCGGGTCGGCACACGACTGACCGCCTACCGAGTTCATCGTCGCACAGCGGTCGTTGAACGTGGGCCACCCGAGAGCGGTCGTTCATGGCCGGGCGGACTTGTTAAGGGTTGTCGGACACCTGCCCTCAGGCCCATGTTCATCGCCGCCTTGTCCCGTGCTCGGGCAGGTGTCCGACAACACTTAACAGAGCGAGCCGAAGGGAGGCTCAGTTTCGTCGCCGCAAACCTGTCGATCATCGGCGAGCCGGCGCAAGAATTTGGAGGGCGTCGGCTAGGACCGCTTGTGGCCGAGTCCCGGTGGCCACGAACGGCTGCTTCGTAGACGCCGAACCCGAACGAGGGCGGTCCGCGCGTCGGGCAGCTTTGGAGATGGCTGACGGGCGGGTTTGGGGTCGGGAGCAGACCGACGTTGTTGGAGCGCCTGAACGCAAGGCCGCGTCAAGGCTCCTCGGCCGCATCGAAGTCCAGCTCGACCTTCGCTCCGTTCGGGTCGAACGAGAACAGCTGCCAGGTGCCGGCACCGGCCTGGCGGCGCAGGTCGTACTTGACGCCGGCCGCGTCGAAGCGCGCCTTCACCGCCTTCAGGTCGCGCGCCGTGAAGGCCATGTGGTCGATCACGCCGGCGCGCTGCGCCGGCACCGGGCGGTCGAAGTACAGGTGCAGCACCGCGCGGCCGCCGGCGTACAGCCAGGCGCCGGCGAAGCCGAGGTCGGGCCGCGGTCCCGGCTCGAGGCCGAGCAGGCCGACGTAGTAGTCGAGCGTCTTGCGCTCGTCCTCGGCGATCACGGTGAAGTGGTTCATGCCTTCGATCATGGCGCTCTCCTTCGGGTCATCCGGCCAGCAGCACCAGCGGCCCGACCGAGCCGCGCGATTCGAGCCGCGCATGGGCCTGCGCGGCGGCGTCGAGCGTGAAGCGCTCGATCGGCGGCAGCGCCAAGCTGCCGTCGGCCAGCGCCGCCCACACGCGCGCGGCGCGTTCCTGCAGTTCGGCGGCGGTGGCGACGTAGTGGAACACCACCGGGCGCGAGAAGCTGGCCGACTTGGCGAGCAGCGCGTCGGGGTCGATCGGCGCGAGCGGCCCGCTCGCCTGGCCGAGGCTGATCCAGTGCCCGCGCGGCGCGAGCGCGGCGAGGTTCTCCTCGCGTGCGGCGTCGCCGATGCCGTCGACGATCACGTCGGCGCCGCCGGCCAGGCGCTGCACCACCTCGGCGAAACGCGCCTCGCGCGTGACGATCGGGTGCGCGCAGCCATGCGCGCGCGCCACGCGCGCCTTCTCCTCGCTCGACACCGTGCCCAGCACCGTGGCGCCGAGCCGGCTCGCCCAGGCGCACAGCAGCAGGCCGACGCCGCCGGCCGCGGCATGCACCAGCAGCCGCGTGCCGGGGCCGATGCGGCCCAGGTCGCGCAGCAGGTAGTCGGCCGTGACGCCCTTGAGCAGCAGCGCGGCGGCAGTGACGTCCTCTACCGCGGCAGGCAGGCGCACCAGTGTGTCGGCCGGCACGGTGCGCACGCTGGTGTAGGCGCCCGGCTGGTGCCACAGGCAGGCGACGCGGTCGCCCGGCAACAGGCCGGCCACGCCCGGGCCGACGTCGATCACGCTGCCCGCCGCCTCCATGCCCGGCACGCCGGGCAGCGGCAGCATGGCCGGGATCCAGCCGCGGCGCAGGTAGACGTCGATGAAGTTGACGCCGATCGCGCGCTGCCGGATGCGCACCTCGCCCGGCCCCGGCGCGCGCGCCTCGCCGGCCGCCGGCTCGAGCTGTTCGGCGCCGCCGTAGCGCTGCACCCGGACCTCGCGCGTGGCGATCGGCACGCCGCTCGCCGCCGGGGCCAGCGCCGCGCTGCGCGTGCCGCCGGCCAGGTGGCGCCGCAGGTTCTCGAAGCCGGCCTCGTAGACGTCGCGCGCCACCATCTCGCGCAGCTCGCGCTCGCGCCCGGGCGGCGTGGCAAAACTCGACTCCCAGTGCCAGAAGGTGCGGTTGCCGTCGGTCACCGGCTTGAGCGTCACCGTGGCGACGTAGCGCAGCAGCGGCACCGTCGCCTCGACGATGCAGTAGGTCGAGCGGTGCTCGGTGTCCGACAGCGTCAGCAGCTGCTCGCGGATGCGGTTGCCGTCCTTCAGCGTGAAGCTGCGCACGCAGCCCACCTCGTCGCTGCGCCGGCCGGCCTCGATGCGGCTCGCCTCGACCACGGCGTGCCACTGGTCGTGGCTGTTGAAGTCGCGCAGCACGGCCCAGACGCGCTCGATCGGCGCGTCGATGATGGTGGAGCGGACGACCTTCTGCAGCATGCCGTCAGGCCCGGCGCCGGGCCGCCCCAAGCAGGGCCTGCGCCCCCTCGGGGGGCAGCGAGCGCCAGCGAGCGTGGGGGCCCATGTTCAGCGCCGTGAGCCGAAGTGGCGCTTCAGCGCGTCGAAGCCGGCCTGGAACACGCCCTGCCCGATCAGCTCGGTCAGCGCGCGCTCGCGCCCCTCGTCGCAGTCGAACTCGGCGCTCCATTCGGCGAAGCAGCGCTGCCCGTCGGTGACCGGCGTCAGCTTGAGCGTGGCGACGTAGTTGTCCACGCCCATCGGGCTGTCGATGATCTCGTAGGTGCAGCTGTAGTCGTAGTCCGACAGCGCCAGCAGCCGCTCGCGGATCGTGCCGCCGTCGCGCGTGTGGAAGTGGCGGATGCAGCCGATGCGGTCGGCCGGCTCGTTGTTCTCGATGCGGCTGTCGGCGATGCCCGGGTGCCAGTCCGGCAGGCCGTTGAAGTTGCGCACGCGCGCCCAGACGGTGTCGGCGCCGGCGTCGATGACGCTCGAGGTGTAGACGCGGATCATGGCGGCGCGTCACTCCTTCGGCGCGGCGGCCGGCGGCAGCGCCGCCGGGCCGCCGGCGGCGCCGCCGGCGAGCCGGTTGATGTCGCTGGTGTCCAGGCCGATCTCGCGCAGCAGCTGGTCGACGATCGGGGCCTGGGCGCGGAAGCGCAGCGCCGAGTTGACCACGCTGTCGGCGATGCCGGCACCGCCGCCGTCGCCGTTGGCGCGCGCACCGCCGCCGCCCAGCCCGTCGACCTGCAGGATCTTGATGCCCTCGATGCGCTCCATCGGCCGCACCGACTCGCGGATGATGGCCTCGGCCTTCTCCACCAGCTTCAGGCGCAGCGCCGAGGCACGCGCCTCGGGCGACAGCACGTTCTGCGCCTCGTTCATCAGGCGCGTGGCCTCGGCCTCGATCTCGGCACGCACGCGCACGGCCAGCGCGCGGATCTTCTCCGCCTCGGCGTCGGCCTCGGCCTGGGCGCGGATGGCCGCGCCGCGGTCGGCACTGGCCGCCTTCTCGGCCTGGGCCGCCACGGTCAGGCGCAGCGCCTCGCGCTCGGCGGCCTGGGCCGCGGCGATCAGCTCGATCTGCTTGCGCCTCTCCGCCATCTCGACCTCGCGGGCGGTGAACACGCGCTCCTCGGCCGCGACGGCCGCGGCCCGAGCCTCGTCGGCCGCGGCCTGCGCCTCGCTCTGCGCCTTGCTCTCGCGCGCCACCGCGATGGCGCGCTGCTGCTCGGCCAGCTCGATGGCCTGGCGGCGCTCGATCTCGGCGGCCTGGACTTCGCGCTCCTTGTGGATGCGCTCCTGCTCGACCGACTGCTCCGAGCGGATGCGCGCCGCCTCGATGGCCTGCTTGGCGGCGATCTGCGCGCCCTCGCCGTCCTGCTCGCGGCGCGCGCGTTCGGTCACCAGCTCGGCGCGCTGGCGCGCCCGCGCCACCTCCACCTCGCGCTGCTGGTTCAGGCGCGCGTACTCGGCCTCGCGGTCGATCTCGAGCGAGAGCTTCTCGGCCTCCAGGTTCTTGTTGCGGATCGCGATCAGCGTGTCCTGCTCGACGTCGTTGCGCTGCTTCTTGCGGTGCTCGATCTGCTCGGTCAGCCGCGTCAGGCCCTCGGCGTCGAAAGCGTTGCTCGGGTTGAAGAACTCCATCGAGGTCTGGTCGAGCTGGGTCAGCGAGGCCGACTCGAGCTCCAGGCCGTTCTTCGTCAGGTCGCCCGCCACCGCCTCGCGCACGCGCTTGACGTACTGGCCGCGCTTCTCGTGCAGTTCCTCCATCGTCATCTCGGCCGCGGCGGTGCGCAGCGCGTCGATGAACTTGCCCTCCACCAGCTCCTTGAGCTGCTCGGGCTCGAGCGTGCGCAGTCCGAGCGTCTGCGCCGCAGCGGCCACCGCCGAGGCCTCGGCGGCGACACGCACGTAGAACTCGGCGATCACGTCCACGCGCATGCGGTCCTTGGTGATCAGCGCCTTGTCGCGCCCGCGCGCCACCTCCAGCCGCAAGGTGTTCATGTTGACGGGGATGACCTCGTGCACGATCGGCAGCACGAAGGCGCCGCCGTCGAGCACCACCTTCTGCCCGCCCAGGCCGGTGCGCACGAAGGCGCGCTCCTTGCTGCTGCGCAGGTACAGCCAGTGCAGCAGCCAGACGACGATGGCCACGACGATCGCCGCGACGATCAGGCCGAGCAGGAAGGTTCCGAATTGGGCGCCGGTCATGGTGCGGTCTCCGTGGGCTTAGCGTGTCATCTGCGTGAAGCGCCGGGTGGTCTCGGTCAGCGCCACCTCGGTGGGCAGGCGCTCCATCGAGCTGGCGCCGTAGAAACCGTGGCAGCCGCGGCAGCGCTGCAGGATCCATTGCGCGTCGGCCGGGGTGGCGATCGGTCCGCCGTGGCACAGCACGATCACCTCCGGGTTGACGGCCTTCGCCGCGGCCGCATAGGCATCGATCGGTGCCACGCAGTCGGCCAGCGTCAGCGCGGTCTCGGCGCCGATCGCGCCGCCGGTGGTCAGGCCGAGGTGGGCCACCACGATGTCGGCGCCGGCGTGCGCCATCTCGCGCGCGTTCGCCTCGCTGAACACGTAGGGCGTGGTCAGCAGGTCGAGCGCGTGGGCCCGCGCGACCAGCTCGACCTCCAGGCCGTAGCCCATGCCGGTCTCCTCCAGGTTCGCGCGGAAGGTGCCGTCGATCAGGCCAACGGTCGGGAAATTCTGGATGCCCGAGAAGCCGAGCGCGATCAGGCGCTGCAGGAAGTCGTCGGCGATCATGAACGGATCGGTGCCGTTCACGCCGGCCAGCACCGGCGTGCGCTGCACCACCGGCAGCACCTCGTGCGCCATCTCGCAGACGATCTGGTTCGCGTTGCCGTAGGCCAGCAGCCCGGCCAGCGAGCCGCGCCCGGCCATGCGGTAGCGGCCGGAGTTGTAGATCACGATCAGGTCGATGCCGCCGGCCTCCTCGCACTTGGCCGACAGGCCGGTGCCGGCGCCGCCGCCGATGATCGGCGTGCCGGCGGCGATCTTGGCGCGCAGGCGCTCGAGGATGGTGGCGCGGGCGATGCGGGGCATGGGGTCCTTCCTCTCGTTCTCAGCGGGCCGCGCGCGCCGCCGCGGCCGGCGCGGCGACCTCGTGCCAGGCGGCCACCAGCGCGTCGGCGAAGGCCTCGTCGTTGACGTGCAGCGGCAGGCGGATCAGCTTGCGGCCGGGGCCGGCGCGGAACTGCCGCTCGATCGTCTCGAACAGCACCCGGTCGGCCTCGGGGTCGTGGAAGGGCTGGTCCGGTCGGTCGATCGCCGAGACCCCGCCCTCGGGGATCAGGAAGCGCACCGGTCCGGCCATCGCGTTGAGCTTGCGCGCGATGAATTCGCCGATCGCGCGGCACTCGTCGGCCGTGGTGCGCATCAGCGTCACGTTCGGGTTGTGGCGGTAGAGCGTGCGGCCGCGGAAGCGCTCGGGAACCGTGTCCCAGGCGTGGAAGTTCACCATGTCGAGCGCGCCGCAGGAGCCGACATAGGGGATCGCGCGGCGCGCGAACACGTCCAGCCGCTGCGGCCCGGCCGACAGCACGCCGCCGACGACCTCGTCGGCCACCTCGGTGGTCGAGACGTCGATCACGCCTTCGAGCAGCCCGGAGTCGGCCAGCTTCTCCATCGACTGTCCGCCCACGCCGGTGGCGTGGAACACCAGGCAGTCGTAGGCCTCGCCCAGGCGCTTCGTGACCGCCTGCACGCAGGGCGTGGTCACGCCGAACATGGTCAGCCCGAGCGCGGGCTTGACGGTGCCGGCCGAGGGCGCGGGGTGCGCGATCATGCCGGCCAGCGCATGCGCCGCGTTGGCCAGCACCTTCTCGCTGATGCGGTTGATGCCGGACACGTCGGTGATCGAGTACATCATGCAGATGTCGCTCGGCCCCACGTAGGGCCGCACGTCGCCCGAGGCCATGGTCGAGACCATCACCTTGGGCAGGCCCACCGGCAGGGCACGCATCGCCTGCGTGGCGAGCGTCGTGCCGCCCGAGCCGCCGGCCGAGACCAGGCCGCCGACATCGCGCCGGCTCAGCATGAAGCGCTCGAAGGCCAGCGCCATCGCCGTGACGGCGCTGCCGCGGTCGTTGCTGAACACCGCGCGTTCGCCCTCCGGGTGGTGGCGCGCCACCTCGCGCGGGTGCACGCTGGCGGTGGAGGTCTTGCCGGCGGTGGAGAGATCCACGGTCACCACGCGCAGGCCGAGCTTCTCCAGGCACTGGCGCAGGTAGGACAGCTCGCGGCCCTTGGTGTCGAAGGTGCCGGCCACGTAGGCGGCGCGGTTCGCGCCCGCCGCGATCGGGAAGTCGAACACCTGGGCCGGCGGGGCCGCGGTGGCCGCCGGCGGCGCCGGGGCGGGCGGCGGCGCCGACGCCAGGGCCGGCAGCGGCGGCAGCGGCGGTGGCGCGTCCAGCCCACCGGCGTTCCAGCGGTTGAAGGCCGGCGTGACCCGCGGCGCCACGCTGTCCAGCGAGGGCGCGCCCTCGCCGTGGGCCCGCCGCACGGTCAGCACCTGCACCGTGGCCTGCGGTGCGGGCGCGGCGGTCTCGGGCACCTCGGCCGGCACCTCGTCGGCGGCGGCACGCACGCCGAGCAGGCGCTCCTGCAGCGCGCGGTCGGCGGCCAGTTGCGCGGCCGGCAGCTCCTGCGCGAGGCGGCCGTTGACCATCACGCCGATGCGGTCGGCCACGTCGATGGCCACGCCCAGGTTCTGCTCGATCAGCAGCACCGCGATGCGCCGCTCGCCCGACAGCTCGCGCAGCGCCTGCACCACCTGCTCGACGATCACCGGCGCGAGGCCCTCGGTGGGCTCGTCCATCACCAGCAGGCGCGGCTCGAGCAGCAGCGCGCGGCCGATCGCGAGCATCTGCTGCTCGCCGCCGGACAGCTGCGCACCGCCGTTGGCGCGCCGCTCGGCCAGGCGCGGGAACATGGTGTAGATGCGCTCGACCTCGCGGCGCTGGCGCGCCACCAGGCGCAGCGTCTCGTCGACCGAGAGCGAGGGCCAGACGCGCCGGCCCTGCGGCACGTAGGCGATGCCGCGCCGCGTGATCTCGTGCGGGGCCAGGCCGAGGATCTCCTCGCCGGCCAGCTTCACGCTGCCCGAGGCGCGCACCAGGCCGGTGATGGCGTTGCACAGCGTCGTCTTGCCCATGCCGTTGCGGCCGACGATGCCGAACACACCCGATTCGAGCGTGAAGCCCACGCCCTGCAGCGCATGGGCATGGCCGTAGTAGACGTCCAGGCCCTGCACGACGAACAACGGCGAGCCGCCCGTCGGCGCTGGCTCACGAGCGCGCGCCCAGCGTGCCATCAGTGGCGGCTCCCCATGTAGATCGCCTGCACCTGCGCATCGGCCTCGATCTCGGCCGGCGTGCCGTGGCACAGCACGCGGCCGTTGTGCATCACCGTCACGCGCTCGACCACGCGCAGCGCGATGTCCAGGTCGTGTTCGATCAGCACGTAGCTCATGTGTGCCGGCAGCGAGCGCAGCAGCGCGACCAGCTCGCGGCGCTCGGCCGGCGAGAGCCCGGCGGCCGGCTCGTCGAACAGGATCAGCCGCGGCGCGCCGGCCAGCGCCATGCCGATCTCGAGCTGGCGCTGCTGGCCGTGCGAGAGCTCGGCCACGCGCGTGTCGGCCAGGTGCGCGAGGCGCGACCGCTCGAGCAGTTCGTTGGTGGCGCCCGTGCTGCCGTGCCGCGCGCCGGCGCGGCGCAGCGAGAAGCGCCCGCCGGCCACGCCGCGCACCGCGAGGAACAGGTTGTCGCGCACCGTCAGCTCGCGGAACAGCAGCGAGGACTGGTAGGTGCGCCGCAGCCCCTTGCGGATGCGCTCGTGCGGCGGCAGCGTGGTGATGTCCTCGCCGAAGAACAGGATGCGCCCCGCGGTGGCGGGGAAGTCGCCGGTGATGGCATTGAACAGCGTCGTCTTGCCCGCCCCGTTGGAGCCGAGGATGGCGTACTTCTGCCCCGCCGCGACCGCCAGCGACACGCCGTCGACCGCACGCAGCGCGCCGAAGGCACGCGTCACGCCCTCGAGCACCAGCGCGTCGTTGGAGGCGAGCGGCGAATGGGCCTGCGCGGCCGCCGCGCGCGCGGCGGCCGGCTCGCCCCGGATCTGCGTGATCGACGCCACCGCGGCCCTCGTCCTCAGGGGCAGGAAGGCACGTCGCGCGAGCCGATCTTGAACTCGTCGGGCTTCATGCCGAGCGTCTGCTCGACGTTGTCGACCTTGCGCGCGACCTTGGTCGTCAGCTCGCCCTTGGCGTCCTTCACCACCTCGGTGACGAAGGTCGTGCCGATGGCCTGGCGGTTGGCGTCCAGGCGCACGTCGCCGGTGGGCGTCTTCAGCACCAGCTTGGACAGCGCCTCGCGGTACTTGGCCTGGCCGCCGGAGAGGTCGCCCTTGACGGCGTCCAGCCCGTCCAGCGCCGCCTTCATGTTCATGTAGTACACGTAGGCGAACAGGCTCGGGCTCGGGAAGCCGCCGGCCGAGACCGGGTAGTTCTTCTGGTAGTCGGCCACGAAGGCCTTCCAGTCGGCACCGTCGTAGCTGTCGGCCACCGGGCCGGCCGAGAGCGTGCCCACCAGCGACTCGCGCCGCTTGCCCTTGTAGTTCAGCACGTCCTGGCTGACCGTGATCGAGCCGCCGAGCATCGGCTTGTCGCCGCCGGCGTTTTCATACTGGGTCAGGAAGTTCACCGCGTCGGCGCCGCCGAGCACCACCAGCAGCGCATCGACGTCCTTCGGGATCTTGGCGATCACCGAGCTGTAGTCCTTGCCGCCCAGCGGCACCCAGGCCTTCTCGGGCACCTTGCCGCCGAGCCGGCAGTACTCGGCCATGAAGCCCTGCACCTGCGAGTACGGGAAGGCATAGTCCTCGGCGATCACCATCACGCGCTTGTAGCCCTTGTCCAGCGCGGCCTTGCCCAGGCCCACCATCCACTGCGCACCCTCGGTGTTGAAGCGGAAGAAGTTCGGGCTCGGGTTGACCAGCGTGGTCGCCTGCGCCCCGGAGGCGCCGTTGATGAAGGTGACCTGCGGCTGGGTCTTCGAGTAGTCCTTGACCGCGATGCCCTCGCCGCCGGACAGCGGGCCGACCATGATGTCGACCTTGTCCTGCTCGACCAGCTTGCGCGTGGCGTTGACGGCCACGTCGGGCTTGGCGTCGGAGCTGGCCTTGATGATCTCGATCTTGCGGCCGGCGACCACGCCGCCGCGCTGCTTGACGGCCAGTTCGGCGCCGCGCATGCCGTCGGCGCCACCGGCGGCGAACGGGCCTTCCAGCGTGGCCAGCAGGCCGATCTTGACCGGCTGCCCTTGCGCCCAGGCGCTGCCCATCAGCGCGGACAGCGCGGCGGCTCCCAGCATCGAACGGACCCAGAGTCTCTTCGTCACTTTCACGCTTGTCTCCTTGGGGTGGAAGTCAGGGTCTGCGGCGGTCCGAAGCGCGAGCGGAGCTTCGCCCAGAGTCCGAGCAGGCCGTCGGGGGAAAACAGCACGATCAGCAGGAACATGCCGCCGATCACGAGGTTGAAGCGCTCGCGGTCGATCACGTCGATCGCGAAGGTCTGCAGCAGCACGAACACCAGCGCGCCGAGGAAGGCGCCGATCGGGTGCTTCACGCCGCCGAGCACGGCGATGACGAGCAGGTTGATGAGCCATCCGGTGCCCACCGAGCCCGGCGTCATCAGCGCGTTGTACCAGGCCAGCAGGATGCCGCCGACCGCGGCGATCAGCCCGGCCAGCGCATAGGCCGCGACGCGGTGCGCGACGACGTGGAAGCCGAGCGCGGCCATGCGGCGCGGGTTGTCGCGGATGCCCTGCAGCGCGATGCCGAAGGGCGCACGCACCACGTAACGCACCAGCGCGTAGCCGGCCAGCGCCCAGAACAGGCTGAGGAAGTAGAACGGCAGCGGGTCGCGCCAGTGCACGCCGAACACGGTGGGCGGCTTGAGTTCGCGCAGCCCCTGGAAGCCGTTGAACACGCTGTAGTTCTGCAGCACCAGGTAGTAGAAGGCCACGCCGATGGCCAGCGTGATCATGATGGTGTAGATGCCCTCGGTGCGCACCGAGAGCCAGCCGATCAGCGTGGCGCACAAGGTGGCCACCAGCACCGCCGCGGGCACCGCCACCCACCAGGGCCAGCCGAGGCTGATCTCGGGGCTGCTGCTGGTGCCCAGCACCGCCATCGCGTAGCCGGCGATGCCCGCCACCGTCATCTGCGCCAGCGAGACCATGCCGCCGTAGCCGGCCAGGAAGCCGAGCGAGAGCGCGATCAGCCCGAGCACCAGCGCCTGCGCGGCCACCTGGAAGGTGAAGAAGGGCGTGGCGACGAAGGGAAACAGCAGCAGCGCCAGCCCGCCGAACACATGGCGCGGCGCGAGCGTGCGCCAGAGGAACTTGAGCCAGCGCGGGGCGTCGCTGTGTTCGTAGGGGTCGGCCGGGGCGGGCGCGGGCGGCGCAATGCTCGGCCGCGGAGGCACCTGCGCCGCACCGCGGGAGTTCATCGCCCTGCGCCACTGTGCTGCACTCATGCCGCGCGCCCCATGATCCCGCGCGGCCGGAACGCGAGCACGCCGATCAGGATCACGAAGGTGAACACCACGCTGTAGGTCGGCGCGTAGGCCAGGCCGTAGGTCTCGGCCAGGCCGAGGATGGCCGCGCCGATGGCCGCACCCGGCACGCTGCCCATGCCGCCGACGATCACGACGATCAGCGAGGCGAGCAGCAGCCGGGTGTCCTCGCCCGGCACCATCGAGAGCTCGACGGCGCCGATCACCCCGCCGAAGCCGGCCAGCCCGGCGCCGAGCGCGAAGGTGACCGCGAACACCAGGTTCACGTTGATGCCGGAGGCGGCGAGCATGCCGCGGTCGTCGACGCCGGCGCGGATCATCGCGCCGACGCGGGTCTTCGCGAGCAGCCACCACAGGAACACGCCGATGGCGATGCCGAAGCCGAGCAGGCTGAGCCGGTAGGCCGAGTAGGCGCGGATCAGCGGAATGTCGCGGATCGGCCCCTGCAGCCACTCGGGCGCCTCCATCTGGTAGACCTGCCCGGTGAAGATCCACAGCAGGATGTCGGCGATCACGATCGACAGGCCGATCGTGACCATGGTCTGGCGCAGGTCCTGCCCCTGCATGTGGCGCAGGATCAGGCCCTGCAGCAGCAGCCCGCCGAGCGCCGCCGCGGCGAAGCC
This sequence comes from Piscinibacter defluvii, assembly GCF_004011805.1. Classification (GTDB taxonomy): domain Bacteria; phylum Pseudomonadota; class Gammaproteobacteria; order Burkholderiales; family Burkholderiaceae_C; genus Piscinibacter; species Piscinibacter defluvii. Next base: position 44,238 of record NZ_RCHJ01000003.1, on the reverse strand, counting down.
GGCGGCCAGCGCGAGGATCCACCAGCCGGTGTGCCCCGCCACCACGTAGCCGACGTAGCCGCCCAGCAGGTACAGGCTGCCGTGCGCGAGGTTGACGTTGCGCATCAGCCCGAACACGAGCGTGAAACCGCTGGCGACGATGAAGTAGAGCGAGGCCAGCGTCAGCCCGTTGAGCAGCGTGACGAGGTACAGGCGCGGGTTGTCCACCAGCGCCCAGACCGAGAACACGAGGATCGGGCCGCCCACCAGCAGCCAGGCCGCGAGCTGCGCCCGGGACATCCTCATGCCGCACGCCCCCAGAAGCGCTCGGCGGCGATCTCCGGCGCCTTGGCCCACTGCCCGTCCTTCATCACCGCGAGGAGGCGTTTCGGGTCGCGCAGGATCGACAGGTTGGCGAGCGGGTCGCCGTCCACGAGCAGCAGGTCGGCGAGGTAACCCTCCTTCACCTGGCCGAGCTCGTGCGGACGCATCATGATCTGGCCGCCGTACTGCGTGGCGCAGCGGATCGCCTCGGCCGGCGTGAAGCCGAGGTACTTGACGAAGAACTCCAGGTCGCGCGCGTTCTGGCAGTGCGGCGTGAAGGCGAAGCCGTAGTCGCCGCCGGGCAGGATGCGGATGCCGCGCCTGTGCATCGCACGCAGCGACTCGAGCGCCGCGTCCCACTCGACCTGGTAGCCCATGTCGGTGGCCATCGCGCGGGTGATGCCCCAGGGCTCGGCCTCGTTGAGCATCGCGTACAGGATGGCGATGCCGGGGGCGACGAAGATGCGCTCCTTCTGTTCCTCCAGCAGGTCGAGCGTCTCCTCGTCGGTGAAGCTCGCGTGGTAGATGATCTCGATGCCGTGGCGCAGCGCCTGCTTCACCGACTCGGCCGAGCGCGCGTGCGCCGCGGCGCGCTTGCCGCGCATGCGCACCTCCTGCATCGCGGCGGCGACCTCCTCGTCGGTCATCCAGCTCGTGTCGGCGGGCGACTGCGGCGTGAAGTTGTCGCCCGAGAGATTCAGCTTGATCGAGTCGACGCCGTATTTCAGGAACATGCGCACCGCCTTGCGCATTTCCTGCGCGCCGGTGACGTTGACGCCGAAGCTGAACTCGGGGAACGGCAGGTGCGGCAGGGTCTCGTCGCCGAGCGCGCCGAACACGGTGATCTCCTGGCTCGCGGCGAGGTAGCGCGGGCCGGGAATCTGCCCGGCGTTGATGGCGTTGCGGATCACCACGTCCAGGCGCGGCTTGGCGCAGGCCGCGCCGACGCAGGAGGTGAAGCCGGCCTCGAGGTAGCGCCGCGCCACCTTGGCGCACCACAGCACATGCTCCTCCAGCGGCATGGTCTGGATCTGCGCCAGCGTGGCGGCGTCGTTCCACGAGAAATGCGTGTGGGCCTCGCACATGCCCGGCATCAGCGTCGCACCGGCGCCGTCGATCACGGTCGCGCCGGCGGAGGAGATCGGCGCCGTCGAGCGGCCCACGGCGCGGATGCGGTTGCCCTGCACCAGCACGCTGCCGGCGTACGGGTGGGCGAGCGTGCCGTCGAGGATGCGCACGTTGGTGAAGAGCACGTCGGCCATCGTCGTCTCCTCAGGCGGCCCAGCGCGTGGCCGTGCGCGCGGCGCGCAGCGGCGGCGCGCGGTGGAACTCGCCGTCCTTCATCACCGCCAGGATGCGCGCCTTGTCCTGCAGGATCGTGATGTCGGCCAGCGGGTCGCCGTCGACGAGCAGGATGTCGGCCAGGCAGCCCTCGCGGATGTAGCCGAGCTGCTTGCCCATCTTCATCATCGGGCCGCCCCAGGCGGTGGCCGACAGCAGCGCCTCCATCGGGCTCATGCCGACCAGCTTGACGAAGTACTCCAGGTCCTTCGCGTTCGTGCCGTGCGGCGTCCAGGCGAAGCCGTAGTCGCCACCGGGCAGGATGCGGATGCCGCGCCGGCGCATCGCCTTCATGCTCTCGATCGCGCACTCGAGCTCGTGGTGGTAGCCCATCCTGCGCGTGACCTCGGGCGTCAGGCCCCACTTCGAGGCGTGGTGGCAGGTGTTGACCAGCCAGGCCAGGCCCGGGGCGACGAAGTGCTCGAACTTGTGCGCCTCGAGCAGGTCGAGCGCCTCCTCGTCGGCGAAGCTGGCGTGGTAGATGACCTCGATGCCGTGCTTGATGCACTGCTTGATCGACCAGGTCGAGCGCGCATGCGCGGCGACACGCTTGCCCCAGGCCTTGGCCTCCTCGACGCAGACGGCGATCTCCTCCTCGGTGAACTGGCTCTTCTCGCTCGAGAAGCCGGTGATCGATTCGCCCGAGAGGTTGATCTTCAGCGTGTCCACGCCGTACTTGGCGAACATGCGCACGCAGCGGCGCATCTCGTGCGGGCCGCTGACCACCGCACCGAAGGCGAACTCGGGCTGCGGCAGGTGCGGCTGCGTGGTGTCGCCCAGGCCGCCGGGCACGGTGATCTCCTGGCTCGCGGCCAGGTAGCGCGGGCCGACGATGGTGCCGTCCTCGATCGCGTTGCGGATCACCACGTCCAGGCGCGGCTTGGCGGTGGCCGCGCCGACGCACGACGTCCAGCCCATGTCGAGATAGCGCCTGGCCACCTCGGCGCACCACAGGATGTGCTCCTCCGGCGGCATGCGCTGGATGGCGTCCAGGCTCGGCTGGTCGTTCCACGAGAAGTGCGTGTGCGCCTCCACCATGCCCGGCATCAGGAAGGCGCCCGCACCGTCGACCACCGTGGCGCCACCGATCGGCGCGCGGGGGCCCGGGGCCGACCAGGCGCCCGGCCCGCTGCGCGCGACGCGCGTGATGCGGTTGCCCTGCACCAGGACCTCGCCCATGAACGGCGTCTCGCCGCCGCCGTCGAAGATGCGCACGTTGGTGAACAGGACGTCTGCCATCGGGTGCTCCTCAGCGTTGCGAACTCAGGAAGGCGCGCAGCTCGCGCGCGCAATCCTCGGGCCGCTCGACCGGCGTCCAGTGGCCGCAGCGGCCCAGCACCACGACGCGCACGCCGCCCTTCGCGTGGACCAGCTTCTCCGCCATCGCGCGCACGTTCTGCGGCGGCGCCACGCTGTCCTCGTCGCCGGTGACCAGCAGCACCGGCGCCGCGATGCGCGCCAGCTCCGCGGGCTGGGCCGCGGCCAGACATTCGCAGCTGCGCGCGTAGGCCTCGGGGTCCTGGCGCATCAGGCTCTCGCGCACGAAGGCCGCCGCGGCCGGCTGGCGCTGGCGCGTCTCGGCCGCGGTGGCCGCGTGCATCAGCGCCTGCGCGATCTCTTGCATGCCGCCCAGGCCCTCGCCACGCGCCTTGGCGGCCCGCGTGCGCATCGTGGCACGCGCCGCCTCGGCCGGGGCGATCAGCGGGCCGAACAGCGCCAGGCTGCGCACCAGCTTCGGCTGCGCCGCCGCGACATGCTGGCAGACGATGGTGCCCATCGAATGGCCGAGCAGGTGCGCGCGCGTGATGCCGAGCCGGCCGCACACCGAGAGCACGGCCTCGGCGAGCCGCTCGATCGTGATCGGGCCCGACACGCCGGCCGAGCGCGCGCTGCCCGGCATGTCGAGCCGCAGCACGCGGTGGCCGGCCAGCGCACCCATCAGCGGCGTCCAGGTGTTGCTGCTGCCGCCCAGGCCGTGCACGCAGACCACCGCATCGCCCTCGCCTTCGTCCTCGACGGCCAGCTTGTCGATCAGGTGCAGCGCCATCGTGTGATCCTCAGGCGGCGACGAAGCGGTTCTCGATCGCGCCGATGCCGTCGATCTCGATGCGGAAGCGGTCGCCCGCGGCGAGCCACTTCGGCGGCTGGAAGCCCATGCCGACGCCGGCGCAGGTGCCGGTGGCGATCACGTCGCCCGGGTGCAGCGTGATGCCGCGCGAGCAGGTCTCGATCAGCGCGGGCACGCCGAAGATCATGTCGCGCGTGTGGCCGTCCTGGCGCAGCTCCTGCGTGCCGTCGCGGCGGATCAGGGTGCCGCGCAGGCGCGTGTCGCGCGCGTCGAGTTCGTCGAGGCCGACGATCCACGGCCCCATCGGACAGAAGGTGTCGAAGCTCTTGCCCAGGTCCCACTGCTGGTGGCGCACCTGCACGTCGCGCGCGGTCACGTCGTTGACGATGGTCCAGCCGAACACATGCTCCACCGCGCGCGCGGCCGGGATGTCGCGCCCGCCGCGGCCGATCACCACCGCCAGCTCGGATTCGTAGTCGATCTGGCTCGACAGCGAGGCCGGCGGCAGCCGCACGTCGTCGTGCGGGCCGACCACGCACTCGGCGAACTTGGTGAACACGATGGGCCAGCGGTGCTCGGCCGGCAGGCTGTCGCGGAACACGCTGGCCGAGAGTTCGGCCGCGTGGTCGTGGTAGTTGCGGCCGACGCAGAACAGCCCGCGCAGCGGGCGCGGCAGCGGCGCGTGCAGCGTGGCCGCGGCCACCGGCAGGCGCGGACCGGCAGGCCGCGGCAGCCCCTCGCCGCGTGCCAGCGCCTGGATCAGCGGCAGCGCGCCGAGCTCCGGGGTGGGCACCGACAGCGGGGTCAGCTCGCGCCCGTCCGCCGACACCGTGCCGGCATGGTGGCGCCCGCCCCAGCTCCAGCAGGCCAGCCGCATCGTCTTGTCTCCTGGTGGCGCCCGTCCGGCGGCCGCGCGGCGCGACCCGTGAGACGCTCTGGATCGATTTGAGACTTGTGTCTCAGATCGGGATGGCTGCATCATACGGGCCGCGTTTGACCGGCCGCAAGCCAAGACCCCATCGCCCCAGCCCCGGACTAACCCGCATGGCCCGACCCAAGCCGCGTGTCACCGAGCCCCCGCAGCCGCCGGCACGCGGCGTCAAGGCGGCCACCTGGAACCTGCTGCTCGAAACCGGCATGCGCCTGATCCAGGAACGCGGCCACATTCCCTCGGTGGCCGAGGTGGCGGTGCGCTCGAACGTCTCGCGCGCCACCGCCTACCGGTACTTCCCGAGCCGCAGCGCGCTGGTCACCGCGGTGATCGACACCTCGCTCGGCCCGGTGCGCAGCTTCGCGAGCGATTCGCCCGACGGCCGCGCGCGTGTGCACGAGCTGTTCGCCAAGACCTTCCCGCGCTTCAAGGAGTTCGAGGCGCAGCTGCGCGCCGCCGCGCAGCTCACGCTCGAGCAGTGGGCGCTCGAGCGCGCCGGGCTGCTCGAGGAGGAGCCCTACCGGCGCGGCCACCGCGTGCGCATCCTCGAGCACGCCATCGCGCCGCTCGCGCCGGCGCTCACGCCCGCCTCGCGCGACCGGCTGCACCACGCGCTGTCGGTGGTCTACGGCATCGAGCCCTACATGATCCTGAAGGACATCTGGCGCCTGCCCGACCGCGAGGTCGAGCGTGTCGCGCTGTGGATGGCCGATGCGCTGATCGACGCGGCGCTGCGCGAGTCGGCTGCGGCCGGCCCGCCGGCGCGTGCCCGGGGCCGCGCCGCGGCGCGCGGGAGCCGTACGATCGTGACCCCGAAACCGCCCCGGAACACGCCATGACGACCGAGCAGCCCGTCCGCACCGAATGGATCGAGCTCGCCGTGCCCGGCGGCACGATGGACGCCTACCTCGCGCTGCCGCCGGCCGGCCACGGCCCGGGGCTGCTGCTGCTGCAGGAGATCTTCGGCATCAACCCGCACATCCGCGGCGTGGCGCAGCAGTACGCGCTGGCCGGCTTCAGCGTGATCGCGCCCGACCTGTTCTGGCGCCAGGGGCGGCGCATCGAGCTCGGCTACGTCGGCGAGGAGCGCGAGCGTGCGCTGGCGCTGATGCGCACCGTCGCGCGCGACGACGTGGTGGCCGACCTGCAGGCCAGCCTGGCCGCGCTGCGCGCACGGCCCGAGTGCGGCGCGCGGGTCGGTGCGATCGGCTACTGCATGGGCGGCCGGCTGGCCTTCACCGCCGCGGCGCTGTGCAACGTGGACGCCGCGGTGTGCTACTACGGCGGCGGCATCGCCGGCCAGCTCGAGCTGGCGCCGCAGATCCGCTGCCCGATCCTGTTCCACCATGCGCAGCAGGATGCGAGCATCCCGCCCGAGGCGGTGGCGGCGGTGCGTGCCGCGATGGCCCACGCACCGGCGCAGTTCCACGACTACCCCGGCGCACAGCACGGCTTCAACTGCTGGTCGCGCGCGACCTACCACCCGGCCAGCGCGGCGCTCGCGCTCGGGCGCAGCCTGGGCTTTCTCGCCGCGCTGTTCTGACGCGCGGCTACGGTGCGAGCGTCTCGGCCTTGTCCAGGTCGATGCTGCGCAACATCGCCTCGAGCGTGGCGGCGTCGGCGCTGCGGCTCGTGGCGGCAAACGCCAGCCCGTTGGGCAGAGTGATCACGACCAGCGTGTCGCCCTGCTGGGCACGCGCCTCGCGGTAGACCTCGCGGCTGCCCTTGGCCGCGCCGCCGGGCGGGCCGGCCGTCGCGGTGATCTGCGCCTCCTGCGCCCCCTGGGTGTAGGAGGCCTGCATGGCCGGCCCGGGCGTGGGCGCACCGGCGTGCTGCGGCGGCTCCTGCAGTTGCTTCAGCGTCCAGGGCCCGAGCCCGGCCGGGAAGAGTTCGGCCAGCGTGGCGGCGGAGATCTTGGCGCCGGCCGCGCCGGCCTTCGGTGAGGATGACATCGTCTGCGGCCTCTTGTCGCCGGATTCGCCGGCCTGCCCCGTGCAGGCCGCCGCGCCGAGCAGCAGCACGGCCAGGGCGGCGACCCCGGCTCGGGTGCGGCATCGCGGCGAGGTGTCGGGGCAGGGTTGCATCCGCGCATCCGGGGGTGGTCGGGGGCCCTGAGCATACTCCGCCGGCGCTAGACTGCGACGCGCCACTCACCCGTCGGTGAACCTGCACCACGCCAAGGAGAGACTCGCATGGGCCTGCTCGCCACGCTCGGGCTGCCGCCGCTGAAGAACAAGTCGCCGGACGGTCCCGATCTCGAGGCGGTGCTCGGCACCGCCAACGACAAGAAGGACCCCGCCTCGGCCACCGTCGGCAGCACGGCCAGTGGCGGCGGGACGACACCGCCGTCGGGCGGCACGCCCCCGGCCAAGCCCGCGTCCGGGCCGACCGCGGGTGCGCCCACCGGTTCCGCGACCGGCGCGGCCGACCCGGAGGCCAAGGCCTTTGCCGTCGCGCGCGCCGCGGTCAAGCGCGACATCGACGCGCTCGGCAAGCACCCGCAGCAGTCGCGCATCGTCGCCGAGATCGCGGCCGCCAGCGCCAAGCTCGGCGAGGCCGACACGCAGGCCGCCGCAAAGGCCTGGACCCAGGCCAAGCAGGCGCTCGCGGAGGCCAAGACGCTGGCGGCCACGGCGAAGAAGGCCGGCGACGACTGGGTCGACTACCTGCGCCAGCGCGCCGATGCCGAGGCGCTGGCGTACGCCTTCGGCAATGCCGATTTCGACGCCGACGCCTGGGTGCGGCCCAAGCTGGTGGCGGCCGACAACATCGCCAAGGGACCGCCGCTCAACTTCGCGGCGGCGCTGGCCAAGATCGCCCTGATCCCCGGCCAGCTCAAGCCGCTGCTGAAGGACCTGCTCGACAAGTGCAAGGCCAAGCAGACCGCGATCGATGCGACGAGCAAGGAGTCGCGCGGCTACGCCAAGGCGCAGGTCGATCCCGGCCGCCAGCACCTGGCGGCGGCCGACAAGCATTTCGCCGCCGGCGAATGGAGCGCCTGCCTGCAGCGCGCCGCCGCCGCGCTGCGCCTGCTCGGGCCGGCCGCGCGCATCTGCGAGCGGCGCGACAAGTACGAGGCGCAACGCGGCAAGACCGTCGCCGCCGTGGCCACTGTGCGCGCACAGCTGCCGCTGAAGGCGCGTGCCGAGGCGCTCGACAAGCGGGTGGTGCAGGCCGATGCCTTGGCCGCCATCGGCTCGCTGAAGATCGAGCAGGGGCTGGCGGAGCTGGTGCGCGCCGAGCAGCAGGCGACCACCTGGGCCGCCGTCGGACCGACCATTGCCGAGCACGCGAAGGAGCGCGCCGCCGCCGACCGCGAACTGGCCGAACTCGACAAGCACCCGGCCGCGGCCAAGGTCACGGCGCAGCGCGAGGCAATCCGCACCCGGCTGGCGGGCGCGAAGAACCTGACCGTCGTGATCGACGGCGCGCCCGACCCGGCGGCCGGCTGGGCCGGCGTGCTGGCCGAGGTGAAACGCGCGCGGGCCGACCTGGCCGCGGCGAAATCGCTGGTCGACGGCCTCGGCGCGGCTGCCGCGGCCGAGGCGGCGGCCGCCAAGCCGGGCAACAAGGCGGCGCTGAAGACGGCGCTGGACCAGCTTGCCGCCGATGGCGCCGCCGCGCAGGGCGCCAAGCATGCCGACGCGGCGAAGGAGGCCTTCAAGCGCTTCGACGACGCCGTCAAGGCCGCGAAGGAGGCGCTGGCAAAGAACGACGGCGAGGCCGCGGCCAAGGCCACCGCCCAGGCCGCCGCGGCGCTGACCGAGGCCAAGCGCATCCAGACCGCCCACGCCCAGTTCGCTGCCGACCTTCCGGCGCTCGAGGCCCGGCTCAAGGCGCTGCAGGCCTCGCCGCGCGCGGCGCAGATCAAGCCACGCATCGACGCGGTGGCCAAGGGCCTGGCCGACGCCAAGGCGGCCGACGCGAAGCACGACGGCGTCGAGGCCATCGCGGCGCTGCGGCGCGGCAGCGACGCGGTGGCCGAGGCCCAGGCGGCCGACAAGGCCCGCGAGGCCTTCGACCGGCGCGCCACCGAACTCGCGCCGCGCATCACCGCGCTGACCGACGCCGGCGAGAAGAACGCGCTGACCGGGCTGGAGACGCAGGCCAAGGCCAAGGCCGACGCGCTCGATTTCGCCGCGGCCGCCAAGCAGCAGGACCAGATCGAGCTGCGCCTGGACAAGTCGGCCATGAAGGGGCTGATGAGCGCCGGCGCGCCGGACGCCGCGAAGATCACCACGCTGGCCAAGAAGATGGTCGGCCAGGGCGGCGCGTCCGAGGTCGACCAGATGATCCAGGCCATCCCCAACGGTGGCGACATCAAGCTGCTCAATGCGCTGGCCGAGGGGCGCTACGGGGTCAAGTTCACCAACGCCGCACCGTTCCCGGCCAAGGCCGCCACCGTCACTGCGCCGGCGGTGCCGGCCGGCGACCCGGTGAAGACCATGAAGGTGGTCTGCGACATGTTCTCGAAGATCCCGCAGGACATCGTCGACAGCCCGAGCGTGTCCGGCGTCGAGTGGAAGGACGCGGTCGGCTCGGCCGGCGGCTCGCACAGCTACGACGACGTCAAGATCCGCATGAACGGCCGGCCCGGCATTCCGCAGGGTTTCGGCGCGGCGATCGCCTCGGAGCTGCCGCCCGACGTGGAGGCGGACTGCCAGCCCAAGAACGCCGCCGCCGTGGAGTACCTCGGTTTCGCCGCGGCGCACGAGGTGGGCCATGCGGTCGACGACGCGCAGGGTTTCATGGCGCGCAACGGCCACCTCGAGAAGTACGGCGGCTGGACCACCTTCGGCGCGAGCGTGCAGCCGATCGCCGACGCGATCGGCGGCGACGCGCGCTTCGCCGCGTTCTACAAGACCGCCGAGCAGAAGCGCTACATCGCCGACCGGCTGCTCAACAAGCCGGTGCAGCCACCGGCCGCGAAGCCCGGCGACGAGGCGAACGCGCTGGCCGCCTTCCACAACTGGCTGGCGACCGCCACCGCCTCCGACGTCTACCGCCGGCAGGGCGACTGCAGCACGCTGCAGATCGGCGACTACGTCTACCACGAGGCCTATGCGCGGGTCTGGGTGCGCTACCTCGCCTCGGCGCGCAAGAAGGCGCTGACCGGCTACCAGTTCCGCGCCCCGGGCGAATGGTTCGCCGAGCTGTACGCCGGCTACCGCTCCAACAAGCTGAAGGACAGCCACCCCGCGATGGATTGGCTGAAGAAGCTCTGAACCGGAAGGAGAGCCCGGCATGTCGATCTTCCGCACCCACACCCTGGCCTGCCCGAGCTGCGGCGCGCCGGTGGACTACGAACTGGTGCACAGCGTCAACGCCGACCGGCGCCCCGACCTGCGCGACGCGATCCTGGACGGCAGCTTCCAGCTGCAGCAGTGCCCGGGCTGCGGCACGACGTTCCGCTGCGAGCCCGAGTTCACCTACCTGGACCAGAAGCGCGGCCAGTACATCGGCGTCTGGCCGGCCTCGCGCCGCCACGAGTGGCAGGCCTGCGCCGCCAGGACACGCGAGACCTTCGACCACAGCCTGGGCGTCAACGCGCCGCGCGAGGCGCGTGCGCTGGGCGAGAAGCTCGACGTGCGCACGGTGTTCGGCTGGCCGGCACTGGTGGAGAAGCTGCTGGCCCGCGACGCCGGCATCGACGACCGCACCCTCGAGGCGGCCAAGCTGGCGGTGATGCGCACGCAGGGCGAATCGCCGCTGCCCGGGCGGCTCGAGCTGCGGCTGATCGCGGCCGAGGGCGGCGACCCGGTGCTCGCCTGGCTGGGCGGCGGCAGCGAGGGCGAGGCCCTGCCGGCACTGAAGGTGCCGCGCCAGCTGATCGATGTCATCGACGCCGACCCGGCGAAGTGGCAGGCTGTCAAAGACAGCGTCGCCGAGGGCGACGTGGTCGATTTCCAGCGCGAGTTGCTGGCCTCCTGATGGTGTAATCGGTGCGATGAAACGCAAACAATTCCTCGCCGCCGGCGCCGGCGGCATGGTGCTGCTGTGGCTGCAGGGCTGCGGCGGCGGGGGTGACGATGCCGGCAACGGCAACGGCGGGCTGCCGCCCGTCCTGACCAGTTGCAGTGCCACGGAGATCGTCGGCAATCACGGCCACACGCTCACCGTCGCCGTGGCGGACCTCAATTCGACGACTCCGAAGTCCTACAACATCGAAGGCAGCGCCGGGCACAACCATACGGTTATCCTCACGGTCGACCAGTTGGGCGAACTGAAGTTTGGGCGGCCGGTGAGCGTGACCTCGTCGAACACGCTCGGGCACACCCACCTGGTGACGGTCACCTGCGTCTGAGCGCAGGCGGGCCGGCTCAGGCCGGCTGCATCACCAAGCCGGGACGCAGCCGGTCCGTCGCCGCGGCGGGCACGTGGCGCCAGGCCTCCTCGCCGTCCACGAACACGCGCAGCTCGCCGGGCGCAAACGGCTGCCAGGCCTCGTTGCGCGTCAGCGGCTCGGTGGCCACCAGCACCATGCGGTCGTCCGGGCCGTTGGTGGTGGCCAGGTCGAGCGTCAGGTCGTGGTCGACCAGGTGCGCGGTGCCGAACGGGTGGCGGCGCTGCAGCCAGTACAGCCGCGTCGCCCCGTAGGCATACAGCGCCCGGCCGTCGGACAGCAGGAAATTGAACCTGCCGTGCGGCGCGATCGCCTCGGCCAGCTCGGCGATCGCCGGCGCGAGCCGGGTCCAGTCGGGCAGCGCGCGGCGGAAGCGGCGGCGCAGCCTCTGCAGCATCCAGCAGAAGGCGCGCTCGCTGTCGGTCTGGCCGACCGGGCGGTAGCTGCCATCCAGGCGGGGGTGGAAGTCCTTCAGGTCGCCGTTGTGCGCGAACGACCATTCGCGACCCTGCCACTCGCGCACGAAGGGGTGGCAGTTGGCCAGCTGCACCGGGCCCTGCGTGGCCTTGCGGATGTGCGCGAGCACGGTGCGCGCGTGGATCGGGTGGGTGCGCAGGAACTGGGCGAGCACCGAATCGCAGGCCGGCGCCGGGTCGACGAAGCGCCGGCAGGCCTGGCCGTCGTGGAAGGCGAGGCCGAAACCGTCGGCATGCTCCCCGGTGGCGCCGCCGCGGGCCGAGAAGCCGGTGAACGCGAACGTGACCGCCGCCGGGGCGAGGCTGTTCAGCGCAAACAACTGGCACATGAGGACTGAAACGTGCGGGTGACGAATTTGGTTGTCGTCACCCGCCCATGCAGTCTTTATGCCGGGTTTACGAGGGCAGGAAGTCGACCGGCCAGGTCACCACCATCTGGTCGACGTCCTTGGCACCGAAGTCGAAGCTGCGGATGCGCGCCAGCAGCTTCTGCTCCAGCTCGCTGGCGTGCAGTTCGCTGGACTCGACCTTCACGTCCACCACGTGGCCGGCCGGCGCGATGGTCAGCTTCACCACCACCTTGCCCTGCAGCGACGGATCGTCGCGCAGCGCGCGGTTGTAGATGGCGTAGATCGCGCCCTTGTTGCGCTCGAAGACGAGCTTGATGTCCTCCAGCGAGCGCGAGGCCTTGCCGCTGCCGCCCTTGGTCAGCTTGCCGCCGGCACCGCCGCCGCCCACGCCCGAACCGTTGCCCGAGCCGTCGCCCTTGCCGCCGACGCCCAGGCCACCGCCCGGGCCGCCGCCGCCGCCGCCGCCGATCGTGCCTTCCACCAGCGTCGTGCCGCGGCCCGCCAGGCCGCCGCCGCCGGTGTTGCGGCTGTAGCCGGCGGTGTTGATGCCGCCGCTGCCGTTGGTGGCGTTGGAGGTGATCAGCGCGCGTGTCGGGATGCCCGGGTCGGTGCCTGCGCCGACGCCGACCCCCGTGCCCGCGCCGATGCCCGGCCCCGGCTTGATGTCCTTGTTCAGCTGCACGGCTGTCGGCGCGAGCGCGAGCTGCGCCAGCTCCTGCTTCATCGCCATCAGGCCCACGCCGGCGGCCTTGCGCTTGGCGGCCTCCAGGTTCTCGCCGGGCGGCTTGCCCTTCACGGGGTTGCGCGCCTCGGGCACGGCCGAGGCCTTGGGCGGCTCGGGCCGCTTCGGCTCGGGCCGCGCGGCCTCGGGCTTGGGCGGCGCGTTCTCGGCCGCCTTGGCGAGTTGCTCCGGCTTGGGCGGCGGCGGCTTGGGCGCGGGCACGGGCTCGCGCTCGAGCACCAGCTTGGCCAGCCGCGGCGGCAGCTCGGGCGGCGCGGCGCGGTTCTCCACCGGCCGTGGCAGCAGCAGCAGCACGATGCAGAGCAGCGCGCAGATGCCCAGCACGATGCGCAGGATGCGCTTGAAGCGTGCCTCGTCCTCGAGCACGAGCGCCCAGGGCAGCACCTGCGGGCGGAAGGTGATCGCGGCGCCGCTCATGTGGCTTTTTTCGTCACCGCGAAGGCAACGTCGCTGTAGTTGGCCCGCGCGGCCGTGTACATCACCTTGCGCAGCAGCGTGTAGGGGATGCCCTTGTCGCCCATGATCGTGACCTGCTTGTTCTGCGCCTCGTTCTCCTTGCGGATCACCTGGCGCGAGGACAGCACGTCGAGCTCGGCCTTCAGCGGCGCGATCAGGTCGTCGGTGGAGGCCATCGCCTCGGCGACGTTGGCCACCTTGCGCCCGTCGACCACGATCTCGGTGCTGCTGACCGTGATCACGATGGTCTCCTTCGGGTCCTTCTGCGCCGTCGACTCGGGCAGCTTGACGGCGCGCGCGGTGGTCAGCACCTCGATGCCGGTGGAGGACATCAGGAAGAAGATCAGGATCGTGAAGATGTCGATCAGCGCGACCAGGTTCATGTCCAGGCCGTGCTGATTGCGCGCATGGCGTTCGGCGCGCTTCTGGATCGGGGTGAGTTTCATGGCCTCCCCTACTTCTTCGCCGCGACGCTGATCGGCGCGTCGCCGATCGAGATGTCGGGGAACAGCACCGAGCGCGCCACCTCGGGCGGCGCCGGCTGGCCCTTGACGTGCGGCGGCGGCAGCGTCTCGCGCACCGCGTCCATCACCTGCACGAGCATCTCGTAGGGCGTGTCGGGCTGGGCCAGCACGGTCGCCGTGGTGGTGTCCGGGAACTTGGTCTTGATCGCCTGCATCAGCGTCGACAGCGTGCCCAGGTCGTGCTCGGTCGCGCTCTTGGCGGGGATGCGCTGGATCAGCCCGCCGATGCGGTCGCCGACGTCCAGCGCGTCGGGGCGGATCACGACCTCGAGCTTCAGGTCGTCGACCTTGAGCTGCTCGACGCCGGCGGATTGCGCCGGCAGCGACAGCTCCACCACCGACAGCCGCGTGAACACCGCGGTCGACAGCAGGAACGGCACCAGCACGACGATCACGTTGATGAACGCCGTGACCTCGAGCTCGGCCGTGCGCTTGCGCAGTCGTCTGACTCGCATGATCGGCTCGGCGTCGGATCAGCGCGCCGGGGCCGACTCGGCCTTCAGGCGCTGCACCAGGTTCAGGAAGCTGATCTTGGCGGCTTCCAGGCCGTCGACGATCTCGCTGGTGCGCGCCTGCAGGAAGGCGTGGATCAGCAGGAACGGGATCGCCACCGAGAGGGCGAACGCGGTGTTGTTCATCGCGATCGAGATCGAGGCCGACAGCATCTCGGCCTTCTCGGCCGGGTTGACCGCGGCCACCGCGGTGAAGCCCTTGATCAGGCCGATGATGGTGCCCAGCAGGCCGACCAGCGTGATCACGTTGGCCAGCGTGGCGATGTAGTGGGTGCGCTTCTCCAGGCGCGGCACGATCTCCATCATGCCCTCCTCCATCGCGTTGTCGATGTCCTCGCGGCGCGCCGGGCTCTGCATGCGCTCCAGGCCGTGCGTGACGATCTTGCCGATCGCGGCGTCGGACTTGGCGGCCAGGCCCATCACCTCCTTGAAGCGGCCGTTCTGCAGCATCGGCAGCACCTGCGCCCAGAGCTGGCGGTTCTGCGCCCGCGCGCGGTTCAGGAAGACGAAGCGCTCGATGGCGATGGCCAGGCCGACGGCCATGATGGCGATGGAGAAGTAGATGGCAACGCCGCTGTCCTGGAAGAACTTGACGGCGAAATCGACGATGGACATGGACGGACTCCTTGAAGGACGAGGCGATGGGTTCTGCTAGCGGCGTTCAGCGGGCGGCCGGTGGGGCCGCCGCCGCGCTCTTGGACTGGATCTGGGCGTCGTACTGCACCTGGCGGCGGAAGACGTCGCGGTCGACCGGCGCGAGCGCCTCGTCGAGCACGCTGGCCACCGGGCGGCCGGCCAGGTCGCCGGGCAGCGGCTTCTTCCACGGCACGATGTACAGCACCTTGGGCAGCTCGCGGTTGCCGATGATCTGGGTGCGGTCGATGTCGGCCTTGTCCTGCGCGAAGGCGAGCGGCGCGGCGAGCGCCAGCGCGAGGCCGGTGAGTGCAATGCGCGTCATGAGGGCTCCTTCTTCGTGGCCAGCTTGTCCTTGCGGTTCTTCACCTCGATGGCCCACTTGGCCACCGCCTGGTCGCGCCCGCCGGTCAGCGCCTGGTAGCGCTCGTACAGCTCCAGCGCACGCGCCGGCTCGTTGAGGTAGAGGTCGTTCAGGATGCCGAGGTTGAGCACGGCGGCGGCGTAGTCCGGCTCGAGCTCGAGCGCGCGCTCGTAGGCGGCCTTCGCCTTCTGGAACTGGCCGGCCGCGCGGTAGCTCAGGCCGAGCTGGTGGTGGAACTGCGCCTGCTGCGGGCTGGCCGCCACGGCCTTCTCGAGCGCGGCCACCGACTCGGTGGTCTTGCCGGCCTGGCGGTACAGCAGGCCCAGGTTGGCGTGCGGGCCGCCGAGTTCCGGGTGCACCTGGGCCAGCGCCTTGAAGCCCTTCTCGGCCTCGTCGGCGCGGCCGGCGCGCAGCGCACGCACGGCGTTGTCGTAGGCGCGTTGCACGGCCGGGTCGAGCGGGGGCAGCACCACCGCCGGTTCGGCCGGCTTCGCCGGCGCCGAGGCGGCAGCCGCGGCCGCGGCGGGCGCCGCCGGTGCCGAGGCGGCGGGGGCCGGCGTCAGCGCCTGGGCCACCGGGGTGACCACCGTGTCCTTGACCGCCTGCACGGTGTTCGACAGCGTCGAGCAGCCGCCCGCGAGGAGCAGCGCGGCGGTCGCGAGCAGTCGTTCAGCGGATCGCATCGACGACCCCCTCGCTGCGCTCGGCCTTGCCGTAACGCGCCGGCCGCAGCTTGGCCAGCGCGGCGAAGCTGCCCTTGACCCACTCGTCGTACACGCCCGCCGTGGTGCGGCGCGCGTTGACCTCGTGCAGCTCGATCGCCTTCTCCTCGAACGGGAAGGCCTGCTCCTCGAGCATCACGTTGTACTGCTCGAGTTCCGCCTTGGAGAGCTTCTTCGGGCGCTGCGAGTTCATCAGCGCCTGGCCGAAGTCCTGGTACAGGTTGGCGGTGCGGAAGGTGGCTGCGGTGGTGACCTCGGCCACGCCGTAGTCGGCCGCCACGCCGTAGGCCTTCAGCACCTCTTCCATCTTGGCCTTCTTCAGCTTCAGCTGCCTCGCGAGCGGTTCGACCAGCGGCACCTTGCGGTAGGCCTCGAGCGTCGGCTCGGTGAGCGCCAGCGCGGCCAGGCCGCCGTGCATCTTCGTGCGCGGCGTGCGCGCGGCGCCGCCGCTGCGGTCGGCTTCGTAGATCTCCCTGGTCAGCGCCAGTTCGCGCGCCTTGTTGCCCTCGGCCTTGGCGAGCGCGAGCAGCTTGGCGCGCGCCTCCACCGCCGGCTCGAGCGGCTGCGGGTACTGCTTGACGTAGCGCTCCCAGCTCTTCGCGGCGAGCGGCCTGGCATTGCCCTTCTCGTACAGCTCGGCGGATTGCCACAGCGCGTTGCGCGCCACCTGCGGATCCTTGCTCGTGCTGGCCAGGCGCTCGAACTCGCCGGCCGCCTTGTCCCATTGCTGCTTCTCGAGGTAGGCCACCGCCAGCTTGCCGCCCACCTCGCCGGCCAGCGGGTGGTTCGGGTAGCGCTGGCGGAAGTCCTCGAGCGTGCGTGCCGCGCCGTCCCAGTCCTTCAGCGCGATCTGCGCGGCCGCCGCGTCGTACTGCGCGTTGGCACGGATGCTCGAGCCCGGGGCCACCACCGCCACGCGCGAGAAGGCCTCGACCGCGGCCTTGCCGTCGCCGGCCGCACGCGCCTGCTCGCCCTGCTTGTAGACCGAGGCGGCGAGCCGCTCGGTCAGCTCGTTGCGGGCCGGATCCTTCTCGGGCACCAGCGCCAGCACCTCGCCGTAGCCCTTCTCGGCACGCAGGAAGTCGCCCTTGTCGAAGGCGGTGTGCGCGATCACGGTCCAGGCGACGCGGCGCTGCTCGGGCTTGGCCGCCGGCTGCAGATCGAGCACCTGCTGCGCGACCTGGCTGGCGCGCTCGCCGTCCTTCAGCGCGAACAGCTTCTCGGCGGTGTTGGTCAGCACGGCGCCGGTGCGCGGGTCGCTCGGGAAGGCCTGGGCAAAGCGCAAGGAGCTCTCCACCGCCTGCTTCTGCAGCGCCGGCAGTTCGGCCGGCGCGGCGGCCTTCTCCTGGCCGGCATAGGCGAGCAGCGCGGAGTAGCCGGCATCGGCCGCCTTGGCGTGGTTCGGGTAGCCGTAGGCCACCTTCTCGTACTCCACTGCCGCCTCGGCAAGGCGCTTGTCTTCGTACAGCAGCTCGGCGAGCAGGAAGTTGTTCTGCGCCGTTTCCGGATCGTCCGGGAACGAGGCGATGTAGGCGCGGTACCAGCGCACCGCCTCCTGGTAGTCGCTGCTCGCCTTGCTCTTCTGCGCGCTCGCGTGGTAGTGCCGCGCGAGCTCGGTCAGGTGCGTCTTGACCAGCGGCTGGGCCTTCTCCCAGCCGGCCGGGTTGGCGCGCCGGAACTCGGAGTCGATGCCGTAGCGCGAGACGTAGTCCTTCTTCGCATCCAGCGCCAGGGTGGCGAAGCCGTTGCGCTGGTAGATCTCGATCACGCGCGCCTGCAGCTGCGGCGCCTGCGCATGCAGCGGCTGGCGGCGCGCGAAGGCGCTCCACGTGTCGGCCGCATCCTTCACACGCTCCTGCTTCAGGTAGAGCTCGCCGAGCTGCTCGTACACGAGGTACTCGTAGCTGCGCCGCTCCTCGCTCGTGATGTAGGGCGGGATGCTCTCGGCCCCCTGCAGGTTGTTCAGCGCCAGGCTGGTGACACGGAAGGTGTCCTCCACCAGTTCGCGGTCGGCGCGCGACAGGCCTTCGAGCGCGTCGAGCCCGCCCTCGCCGGCGCGGCCGGCGACCTTGAGGTCGAGCACGCCGAAGAACGAGCGCAGCGATTCCTCCAGGCGCGATTGCTTGAACTGCGACCAGCCCTGCATGTAGAGCGCGCGCTCGCGGAACGGGTTGGCGTCGCCGCCGGCCAGCACGGTGGCATAGGCCTGCTCGGCCTTGGCGTACTCGCGCGTGCTGAACAGCAGCTCGCCGCGGCGGAACTCGGCCTCGTCGCGGAAGGCGGTGTTCGGGTGCGCGGCCACCAGCCGGTCGAGCGTCTTCAGCGACACCTCGAGCTCGCCGTTCTGCTCCTGGGCGCGCGCGAGCTGGTAGAGCACGCGGTCGTTGCCCGGGTCGTTCGGGTAGGTCTTCAGGTACTCCTGGTAGCGCGCGATCGCGGCGCGGTAGTCGGCCGCGCCGCTCGGGCCGGCCTGGCCGGCGGCGAGGCGGTCGTCGGCGATGTCCATCTCCAGGTCGCCGATGCGGCGCATCGCCTCGGCACGCTGCGGCGCCTTGGGCGCCACCTCGAGGAACTTGCGGTAGGCCGCGATCGACTTCTCCGGCGTCACCTCGATGCCGCCGTCGGCCTGGACCGGCAGTTCGCGGCCGGCCAGGGTCTTGAGCGTGGGCTCGTTGTCGGGCTTCGCCAGCTTCTTGCTGCCGCAGCCGGCCAGCAGGCCGAGCGTCATCGCGGCCAGCGCGAGCGGCAGCAGCCGGGGCTTACTGGGACGGCGCACGGTCGTCCTTTCGCTGCGCGGTCGCGCGGTCGTAGAGCTGCGCCACGGCAAAACGTGCCTGCGTGGCGTACACCGCCAGGCGCTCCTTCTGGCGCTCGAGTTCGGCCACCGCCAGTTCCTGCACCTGGCCCTGCTGCTCGTTCGACAGCGCGGCCACGCGCGGCACCAGGCCCTGGATGCGGCCGCCGAGCGTCTTGATGCGCTCGGCGAAGCGCTCGAAGCGCGCCGGCTCGTCGCGCTGCGCCTGCTCCAGCGCCGCGTCGAGCCGCTGCGCATCGGCCAGGCCGGCATCGATCGTCTGCAAGCCTTTCTTCGCCTCCCACAGCCGCGCCGGGTACTCCTGCGCCAGCTGCCAGATCAGCGCGCCGCCGGCCAGGCGGGCGCGCTCGCGCGCGGCCGGCTCGGCATCGGCGCCGAGCGCCTGCAGGTTGGCGCGCACCTCCTCGATGCGCGCCATCAGCGCCTGCTGTCGCTCGTCGGCGAAGGCCACGCCGTCGGCCGCCGACTCGGCGGCCTGCACCTCGGCGGTAACGGCATCGCTGCGCGCGGCCAGCGCGGCGATGTCGGCCTTGCTGGTGCGCTCGCGCACCTTGGGCAGCCGCTCCGCGTAGGCCTGCCGGCGGTTCGCCAGCATGTCTTCGAAGGCGACCAGGTTCTCCTGCCAGCCCTTCAGGTTGTCGGCCAGGAAGCGCAGGTCGCGGAAGTTCTTGAAGGCCTCCTGGAACTCGTGCTGCGCGAGCACCTGCGCCAGGTGACTGGCATGCGGCATCTCCGGCAGCGCGTCGATGGCCCAGAACCAGCCCATCTGCTCACCCGGGTTGCGCTCGAGCAGGCCGTTGACCAGCGTGCCGGAGCGGATCGCGGCGATCGACTCGTCCAGGTTCTTCGCCTCCTGGTCGAAGGTGGCGATGGCCTGCTCGTAGCGCTCCAGCGCCTGGCCGAAGGCGCCCAGTTCCGCGTACGCGTAGGGCACGGCGATGTGGGCCTCGAGCACCGCGGAATCGCTGATGTCGCGCTGCACCAGCTCCGTCCAGGGCACCAGCGCCTTGCGCGGCTCCTTCAGCTCGGCGGCGGCCCAGCCGAAGCCGAGCAGCGCCTTGTTCGAATGCAGGCTCGCCAGGCGCACGCGCTCGAGCGCCAGGCGCGCCGCCTCGGGCCGGCTCGACTGCAGCGCGCTGTAGCCGAGCGCGACGTTGGCCTTGTCGCGCAGGCTGCGCAGCTCCTCGCCGGGCAATTCCTTGGCCTGACCCACCTCGTCGAGCAGCTTCTCGCCGCGCTCGCCCTCGCCGCCGCGCACCAGCGCCACGCCCAGGTTGAAGCGCGCGTACAGGCTGGCGTTGCTCTTGGCCGGCAGCGTGCCGAGGATCTCCGCGGCGCCGGCGTAGTCGCCCTTGGCCATCAGCAGGTTGGCGTGCAGCAGCACGCGCTCCTCCTCGAGCGCGGGCGGCAGGTTCTTGCCGATCTTCGTCACGGCCTGCTCGGCCGAATCGACCAGCCCGCGCTGGTAGCGGATCTTGGCCAGGTAGTACCAGGCGCGATCCTGCGTCGCGGGCGAGGCGCCGCGCTCGATCAGCTGGGCGAAGATCTCGCCGGCCTCGCGGTGCAGGCCGTAGGACAGCAGCATGCCGCCGCGCAGGATCTCGGCCTCGTCGTCGTGCGGCGCGATGCGGCCGAACTCCTGCGAGGCCATCAGCGTGGTGATGGCGGTGAAGTACTTGTCCTGGAAGAAGTGGAACAGCGTGTCGCCGTAGTGCGGGGCCTGCACCGGGCCGGGCTTCTTCGGGGCCTCGGCCGCCTGCGCGGCCGCGCAGGCGCAGGCCAGCGCGAGCGCGCCCGCGGCGCGCCGCCAGCTCGAGCGACGGGAACGACGACTTACGAGACGACCCACTACCAGACCTTGACGTCGAACTCCGGCTGCAGCTTGCCGGTGGAATCCTTGATGCGCAGTTCGATGTACTTCGGCTCGGTGCCCTTGTCGAACCGAACCGTCGCGCCGCGCTTGTAGTCGCGCTCGTGCGGACCCTGGCCGGTGAAGAAGGCCACGATCTCGTGCGTGCCGGTGCGCAGGTTGCCCACGTGCACGCGCTGCACGCCGCCGCGGTGCAGCGCCTGCACCTCCAGCGGGGTGTAGAGGTAGTTGGTGATCAGCTTGTCGTCCAGCTTGATCTGCACCGACTCGAGCTGGAACAGCTTGCCCACGTCCATCGAGACGAACAGCGCCACCTGGGTGTTGGCCGGGAACAGCAGTTCCTCCTCGAGCACCAGCAGGTCGCGATTCAGGCGGATCACGTCGCCCTTGACGTCCTGGATGCGGCCGTCGAGGGTGGCGGCGGAGGCGGCCGCGGCAGGGGCCGCAGCCGCGGCAGACGCGGCCGGCGCAGTCGCGGCCGGCGCGGCGGTCTGCGCCGCGACGGGGACGAGCGCGGCGGCCAGCGCCAGCGCCGCCGTCGCACGGGTAAGCCATGTGCGGAACATCGTGAACCTCAGTAGGTGGCGGTCACGTAGACCTGGAACAGCGAGCCGATGAAGGAGTACTTGCTGCCGTCCCGGACGTCGGTGAAGTCCTTGTAGTTGAAGCGGTAGGCCTCCAGCGCGCCGTTCACCTTGATGTCGTACTCGCCCTTGTAGCGGCCGGCCGAGTAGGTGAGCTTGGCCCCCAGGCCGATGCTGTCGAAGGTGCCGAGCTGGCGGTTGCGCGACACGTAGGTGGTCTCGCTCTGCGCGTTGTCGCTGTAGAAGTTGGCCTTGCTCTGCTTGTAGTAGCGCCCGAAGCCCTCGGCCAGCCACTTGTCGCCGAAATAGCGTGCGTAGCCGGCTTCCAGCGTGTGCGCCTTGATGGCCCAGTTGTCCCAGAAGTAGCGGTATTCGCCGCGCAGCGACTGCCGCTCGCCGATCTCCTTGAGCGAGCGCAGCTTGATCGCCCGGCTCGAGCGCGTGCGCGGGTGGCGCTCCGGCACCGTGGCGCCGAACACGCGTGCCGCGCGGTACGGATTGCCGAGGTAGCCGTCGTCGGAGACCACCTCGAGGTTGGCGCTGGCCAGCCAGGTCGGGCTGAGGATCTGCGTCAGGCCGAAGCGGTACTGCCAGTGGCGCGCGGTGTCGAAGAAGCCCACGCCCTTCTGCCCCACGTCGTCGGAGCCGCGCGTGAAGCCGAGCGCGACCGTCGTCATGTTGCCGAACACCTCCTGCGTCACGTCCAGGCTCACCGAGCGCGCCTTGTAGTCGGGCTCCTTGCTCTGGTAGGTGGACAGCGAGATGGTCGAGTCGCGCACCACGTAGTCCACGCCGAGGTCGAAGGCCTGGCGCGTCTCGCTGAACTTGCTGGCCGTGGTGACCACGTCGATCGAGGCGTTGCTGACCGCGTCGACGTAGTAGCCGGCCGACAGCGAGACGCGGTCGGCCATGCTCTTGCGCACCAGCAGCGCCGGGCCATGCGCGGTCACGCCGCCGCCGGTGTAGACGTGGTAGAGCGCCTCGCCGCGGTCTTCCGGCAGGTCGACGGCCTTGGCGCCGTGCGTCGCCAGCAGGCTGCCCAGCAGGCCCAGCAGGCGCTGCCACCAGGGGCGGCTAGTTGCAGCCACAGCCGCCTCCCTGCGTGCCGGTGGCGCCGCGCGAACCCTCGCGCACCACGAACACGTGCTCGCGGTGCTTGTCGGGCAGCGCAGCGCGCGAGAACTTCATGACGGGGTCGGCCAGCCGCTCGCGCTCGTAGGGCTTGACCCAGGGCTGCGGCGCGGCACAGCCGGCCAGCAGCGCCGCGGCAGCGGACAGGGCAACGGTGGCAACGGGTCGAAGCACGGTCATTCCTTCAGCAGGTCGCGGATCTGCTGGTCGTAGGTGCGCTCGTAGCCGTCGCGGTAGCCGCGGTGCACGTAGCGCACCTTGCCGTCGCGGTCGATCAGCACGGTCGAGGGCATGGTGCTCAGGTCGTACTGGCGGCTGACCTTCTTGTCGGCATCCAGCAGCACCGGGAAGTGCAGTCCCATGCGCTGGGCCAGGCCGATCGCGGCGCGCTGATCCTCGTCGACGTTGACGCCCAGCAGCGTGAAGCCGGCCGACTTGTACTTGTCGTACAGCGCGTTCAGGTGCGGCATCTCCACCTTGCACGGCCCGCACCAGGTGGCCCAGAAGTTGACCATCACGACCTGGCCGCGCATCTCCTGCAGGCGCAGGTGGCGGCCGTCGGCGGTGCGCAGCGTGAAGTCCGGCGCCTGGCTGCTCGGCAGGGCCGCGGTGGCGGCGAGGTTGGCGCCGCAGGCCAGCGCGAGGAAGGCAAGGAGGCGGCGAACGCGTGACAGGCCCGTCGTCGTCATGTGGTGGATCCCTGGATGGTTCAGAAGAAGAAGGAGACGCCCGTGGTCAGCTCGAGGTGGTTGCGGCGGGCGTCGTCGCCGAGGATGTCGAGGTTGAGGATGTGGTCGCGCAGGTCGACCTGCACACCGAAGCGGTCGTGGAACATGACCCGCATGCCCAGGCCGACGTTGATGGTCTGGCGCTTCAGGTCGCCGCGCCCGGTGTTGAACTTGGTGCTGCCGACGCCGGCCATCAGGTAGACCTGCGAGGCGAAGGCACGGTTGCGGCCGACGAACACCTCGCCCGGCAGCACGTTCCAGCCGGCCGACAGGTTGTAGTAGGTCAGCGGCTCGTTGCGGCTGGGCAGCGGGCCGCTGTCCGGGAAGATGTTGCGGAAGGCCTCGTCGCTGATCTTGGTGCGCCCGTAGGTGCCCTGCACGAAGAAGTCCTCGGTGATGTGGTAGCCCAGGCGCAGCCCGCCCACCGCGCTGGAGCCGAAGTTCTCGGTCGCGTACAGGCCCCCGTAGAGGCCGACCTCGAAGTCCTTGGACGGGAACTTGGGCAGGCGCAGTTCCCGCCGCTCGACCTCCGGCTGGATCACCTGCTCGTTGGCCGGCTGCTGCGGCGCCGTCTGGGCCAGGACGGCCGGACCCGCCAGCGCGAGCAGCGCGGCGGCCAGGACAGTGCGTGATTGTTGTTGTCGCATGGCGTCAGAAGAAGAAGGACAGTCCGGCCGCGATGGCGCGGTATTCCGTCGAGCGCGTGTCGGAGACGAACGCGGTATAGATCGAGTAGTCTGCCCTCAGCATGAAGCGCTCGGTGAGGTAATAGCGCACGCCGAGGGACGCATTGGCGAGCTTTGCATCGGTCGGCGTCGCGTCCACCAGGCTGGCGTTCGGGATGTTCTTGAACTTGCCGAAGCCGATCGCGAAGAACGGCGAGATGCGCTGGTCCGACCAGGGCTCGGCCTGCAGGTTCAGGTGCCAGAAGTCCGAGCCGGAGAACTTGCCCTGCACCTGGCCGACGGTCAGCTCCGCGCCCAGCGTGTCGGCGAAGCGGTAGCCCAGCCAGACCTTGAGCATCGGCTCGGACTCGAACCTGCCCCAGCCCGCGCCGAGCTCGACCTTGCGGCGCAGGTAGTCGTCCAGCAGCACGTCGCGGAAGCTCTTGGCCACGCCGGCCTCGGTCATCGTGCTCTCGAGCTGGCGGCGCTGCACCCAGCCCTCGCGGCCGTTCTCGGTGCGCACCTTGAACCAGTCGGTGAAGCGCAGCTGGATCACGATCCATTCGTCGCGTGCGGCGACATGGTGGATCGGGTAGCCGCGCCCGGGACCGGTGCGCATCTCGATGTAGGGCTCGGTGATGCGCACGCGCTCGATGCGCGGGGCCTCGTCCTCGGCCCGGACGGGCGCGGCGGCCAGCAGGCCGACGGCCAGTGCGCCTGCGGCGAGCAGCCCGGACACCCGGCTCGGTCTCGGGCCGCTCATTGGGTCAGGCAGTTGCCGTTGGCGACGTCGCCCCCCTCGAAGAGGTTGGCTGCGGCGGCACCGAATTCGTCCTGCCCGACCGGCATCGCGTGGCTGATCCAGTACTCGAAGACCTTGGCGTTCGGGTCGTCGGCGCTCTCGAAGATCAGCCCGCCGCCATGCAGCGTGCCGCGCACCATCGGCTTGTTGAGCATGCGGCTCTCGGTGGGGACGCCGATCACGGTGGAGGCCTGCGAGGAGTAGAAGCTGACGTAGATCGGCGCGGCGCGGATCTCGTCGGCGCGGGACGTCAGGTCGGCGGTCAGGTTGGCGATGTCCGGCGCACTGCCGATCAGGCGCAGCGCACCGCCGGTGCCGGTGGTGTTGTCGTGGCAGCCGTTGTTGGCGCAGGTGGCGATCGACTCCTGGCCGTTCTGGCGGATCGTCAGCTGCGCCAGCAGGATCGGGTTGATGCAGCGCTGGAAGTAGGCGAACGAGAGCTTCTGCCCCGACTGGCCCGGCGGGTTCTGGATGTCGGGCGGGTTGGACAGCGGGCTGCCGCCGCCGCAGGCCGCGAGCAAAAGCGCGGCGGCCGAGGCCGCCGCGGCTTGCCGCGCATGGGAAAGACGCGGGGGAAGGGTCATGGGCATCCGCCGGAGATCCAGGTCCGGATGGTGTTGTACTTCGTGCCGTTGGCCGGCAGCGGCACCGGCGCGCTGGCCGCCCCGGCCGGGTGCGGCGCCGTCGACGGCCGCGCCAGCAGCGCGTTGCTCTCCGGGGCACAGGTGTTGGAGATCATCGACAGGGTGACGTTGAAGTCGCCCTCCTCGCTGCCGGTCAGCACGAAGCGGTTGTTGCGGAACTGCGTCGCCGTCTGCGCCGCGCCCGAACTGCCCACCGGCTGGTGGCAGCTCGCGCAGTCGGCCTGCAGGATCGGCAGCACGCTGGCGACGAAGGCCTCCTCGCTGAGCGTGGACAGCTGCACCGGGCTGCCGTCGGCGTTCAGGTCGTTGTAGTACTGCCCGCCCAGGTCGACCCATTCGGTGACGAGCCGCTTCTCGGCCTTGTTCAGCATGGTCGAGTGGTCCACCGTCGTCGGCGTCGGGTGCGCGGTGCGCGCCTCGGCGCTCGACTTCAGCGTCTGGCCGAACAGGATCTCGATCAGCCGGCTGGAACGGGCCAGGCCCTGCGCATTGCCGGCGTCGGTCTCCACCAGCGCCGCGCCGCGCACGATCTCCGGCACGCCCTCGCGGATCTGCGTCACCGGCAGGCCGGTGGCCTCGTCGATCACCGGGTCGCCGAGCACCAGTTCCTCGTAGGAGACCAGCCGGCCGGTCCCGGCGGTGGTGCCCTGCAGGCTCAGCGCCTGGGTGTCGGCGTGGCAGGTGGTGCAGGTCTGGCTGCCGTTGGTGCCGCGCACGCGGCTCCAGATCGGCTGGATGTGCGTCGGGTAGTTGATCAGCCCGCGCGTGGGCACCGTGGTGGCCAGGTCGTCCGCCGGGTTGGCGTTGCCGGTGTACTTGATCTCGATCGACGGACGCGCCGTCACGCCCGGATGGCTGGTGTCGGCCCACACGTCGGTGAAGATCATGTCGGGCTTGAGGTCCAGCAGGTCCGGCGTGGCCGGGTCGTTGGTGCGCAGGTTGGCCATGGTCTGGCCCGGCGTGTGCTGGGCCACCAGCGCGGGGTTCAGGCCGGCCGGCAGCGCATCGGCGGTGGCACCGGTGTTGATCGAGGCGCCGCGGCGCGGGCTGTGGCAGCCGTCGCAGGTGCGGCGCTCGCCCGGGCGGACCTGGATCCAGTTCAGGTGCGTCTGCAGGCCGCGGCCCTGCGCGTCGGTGATCACCAGCGCGAGCGGCGTGTCGGCCGGCACCTTCATGCGGAACGAACCGTCCGGCTCGATCGGCGCGTAGCCGAGGATCTGCTGCGGCTCGAAGTCGGTCTCGCCGATCGCCTCGCGCATGCCGCTCATGCCGGCCTGCGGCGCGACGGCACGGATGGCCCGCACGAAGCGCGCCGGCGAGCAATGCCAGGCGGCATCGGTCGGGGTCTTCATGCGCACCAGGTCGGCGATGCGGGCGCGGGTCTCGGTCGGGTCGGTCTCGCCCGAGGTCGAGCGGGTCGCGATGCCGGCGTCGCAGCCGGCGGGCAGGTCGGCCGGCGCGATCACCGCTTCGCCCATGCGCTGCAGGCCGTCGGTGTCGTAGATGCTGCGCACCTCGAGCAGGCCGAGGTCCTGCGCGGCGAGCGCGGGGTCGACGCTGGTGGGCTCGACCACGTTCGGCCGGTCACGCTTCTGCAGCGCGATCGGGTCGGTGTACATGAAGCCGGACGGCGGGCTGGCCACGTTCAGCCAGGTCTGCTTGGCCGGGTCGTACATGTAGATCGCGTAGGCGGCCGGCGCGTTGTCCTGCACCGGGTCGGCGGCGACTTCCTCGCGGGTGCGCTCGCCGTCCTCCAGGCGCGCCCGTTCCTCGTCGGTCAGGTTGGCGCAGGGGATCACCTGGCCATCACGCGTGACCTGGCAGGGCCGGTACGCGACCAGCACGCGGTCGGTGCCGTCCCACAGCGGGAACGGCGAGGTGATGCGGCCGAACTGCGACAGCCCGCGGTTCTGGCTCAGCGGCTCCGGAGTCACCTCGACCTGGCCGGCCGCCGCGGCGGGATTCTTGGTCGCCGGCGTGTTGTTCTCGGAGAAGTTCTTGGCGTCGATGAACATCAGCGAGCCGCCCTCCTGGGTGCGCGACAACGCCATCAGCGAGGACGACACCTGGCCGGCGTACTTGCCCTTCGGGTCCATGTCGCGCGGGTGCAGGAAGCTGTTGCCCGGGCTGTGCGCGCCGTACAGCACGAACATGTCGGTGCCGTCGGGCTTGACGCGGAAGATCGCGAAGCGGTTGCGCATGCCCACGTGTTCCCAGCGCGAGAACATGATGTCGCCGTTCGGGCGCACCACCGGGTTGCGGTCGTGGCTCTGGTTCGACGAGATCTGCGTGATGTTGCCGCCGTCGTCGTCCATCGTGTGCAGGTTGATCACCGCCTCGCGCTCGTACTCGTCCAGCGCGAGGATGGTGCGGCCGCCCTGCACGGTGCGGGTCTTGGTCTGGCGGTTCGACGAGAACACGTAGCCCCCGCCGGGCAGGTAGGCCGGGTCGACGTCGTCGAACTGGTTCGAGTTGGTGATGCGACGCAGCTTGCCGCCGGCGAAGCCGCCGGTGGTCATGTCGTATTCCCAGATGTTCCAGCGCCCCGTGCACGCGGCCGCGCCGTCGATCGTCGAGGTGTTGTCGCTCGGGCACTTGAGCGCGAAGACGACCTTCTTGCCGTCGTACGACACCTCGGGGTCGGACGCGTCGCCGCGCCCCTGGGTGATCGACGCGGTGATGTTGTGCTCGGTGGCCGACGGCGAGGACTTCTCGCGGATCATCAGGTCGCCGCCCGGCGCGCTGGGCGTGCCGTCGGTCGGGTTCATCGACAGCGCCGTCGAGCGCTTCACGTAGGCCAGCGGCACGTCGCCGTTGACGGTCACGCCGTCCGAGTCGCTGCCGCCCGAGCAGCCGGCGAGCACCGCCAGCGCCAGCACGACGAGCGCCGCGGGCAGCGGCGATCGGATCCTCAGGTTCAGGTTCTTCATCTTCGCCTCCTCTGTACCGTTACGGCTCACTGCCGCTGCGCCTGCGCGCCCAGCAGACCCGACGAGTAGTGCAGCGCTCCCGCCGCATCCACGATCACGGCATCGACGCCGGGCTGCGACTCGACCAGTCGCAATCCGTCCTCGACGCCGAGCACGAACACACTCTTGGACAGCCCTTCGCTGGTCAGCCCGTCGGCGGCCAGGATGGTGACGCTGCGCACGCGGTCCGGGCTGCGGCCGCTGCGCGGGTCGATCAGGTGGTGGTGGCGCACGCCGTCGCGCTCGAAGTAGCGCTCGTAGTCGCCCGAGGTGGAGATCGCCACGTCCTCGAGCGGCAGCACGGCCACGATGCCGGCGGCGTCGCGCGGGTCGCGGATCGCCACCGTCCAGGGCCGGCCGCGCCGGTCGCCCAGCACGTGGCTGTCGCCGCCGGCCGAGACCATCGCGTGGCGGATGCCGTGGCGGCGCAGGATCGCCACGCCGTTGTCCACCGCGTGGCCCTTGGCGAAGCCGCCCAGGTCGATGCGCATGCCGCGCCGCCCGAAGCGCAGGCTGCGCGTGCGCTCGTCCAGGTGCAGGTGCTGCCAGCCGATCAGCGCGCGCGCCTGCTCGCGCTGCGCCTCGCTCGGCGCCGCGCCGCTGCGGTAGTCGTACAGCGCGCCGACCGAGGCGTAGGTGATGTCGAAGGCGCCGCCGGACAGGCGCGAGAAGGCGATCGCATGCTGCAGCAGGGCCCACATCTCGTCGGACAGGCGCACCGGCGCGTCGGCCGCGTCGCGGTTGATGCGCGAGAGCTCCGACTGCGGCTTGTGCGGGCTCATCGCCCAGTCGATGCGGTGCATCTCCTGCATGACCGCGTCGATCGCGGCCTCGCCGGCGCGGCGCTCGTCGCACCACAGCTCGACGCGGATCGCGGTGCCCATGATGGCCTCGTCGCGCGCCAGCCAGCCGGCGGATTCGCGGACAGGCTCGACCACCGCCGCGGGGCGCGGCGGGCTGCGACGCAAGGCGCTGGACAGACCGAAGAGCATGGACGACCCTGTTTCCCTGAGCACGGAGCGGAACTTCATGGCCCCGGGGTGGATCGCAACCGCGTCAAGCCCGAAGCTCATTGGCGGCGCATCTTCAAGCTTTGATGCTCGGAAAATGCGTCAAAACTTGGCAAACGGCGAAATCGTTACACGCGGTCGCACAAGAAATCGTGACTGGCCGCGCCAGCCCGGCGGCAAGTGATTCAGATGTGTTCAATCGCTACGGCCGTCGCGCATTGACAACGCGCAAACCGGCATCCGCGGCCCGCGGCCAGCATCAACGGTTGGTCCTGCCTGCCCACCATTCATGCCCGAGCCGTCCCATCCCAGCGCCGCGTCGCCGGCCTTCGACCTCCCGCTGAAGTCCGCGCTCGGCCGTGCCACGCACGGCATCTCGCCGATCGCGGTGGGCAGCGCGCTGTTCGACTGGGCCGCGCACCTGGCGCTGTCACCGGGCAAGCAGCTCGAGCTCGGCGAGAGCGCGCTGCGCCAGGCGATGCGCTGGTGGCTGTGGTGGCAGGCCGCCGCCGTGGGCCAGGGCGAGGACGGTTCGGCACCGGCCCCGCGCGACCCGCGTTTCGCCCACCCGGCCTGGCAGCCCCTGCCCTGGCAGGCGCTGGCACAGGGCTTCCTGCTGTGCGAGGACTGGTGGCAGCAGGCCACGCACGGCGTGCGCGGCGTGTCGCCGCATCACGAGCAGGTGGCCGCGTTCGTCGCGCGCCAGGCGCTGGACATGGTCTCGCCGTCCAACGCCGTGGCGCTCAATCCCGAGGTGCTGCAGGAGACCTGGCGCACCGGCGGCATGAACCTGGCGCAGGGCGCGGCCAACTGGTGGCGCGACGCCGCCGCGGTCTGGTCCGACGGCAAGCCCAAGGACGCGGAGAAGTTCCTGCCCGGCCAGACGGTCGCGCTGACGCCCGGCAAGGTGGTGTTCCGCAACCGGCTGATCGAGCTGATCCAGTACGCGCCGGCCACGGCCAGGGTGCACCCCGAGCCGCTGCTGATCGTGCCGTCGTGGATCATGAAGTACTACATCCTCGACCTCGCGCCGCACAACTCGCTGGTGCGCTGGCTGGTCGCGCAGGGCCACACGGTGTTCATGATCTCCTGGCTCAACCCGGGCCCGCAGGACCGCGACCTGTCGATGGAGGACTATGTCGAGCTCGGCGTGCTGGCCGCACTCGACGCGGTGCAGCGCGCCTTGCCCGGGCGCGGCATCCACGCCGCCGGCTACTGCCTCGGCGGCACGCTGCTGGCAATCGCCGCCGCCGCGCTGGCGCGCGACGACGGCACGGCGCTGAAGTCGCTCTCGCTGCTGGCCGCGCAGATCGACTTCGAGGAGCCCGGCGAGCTCGGCCTGTTCATCGACGAGAGCCAGGTCGCCTTCCTCGAGGACGTGATGGCCGAGCACGGCGGGCTGGACGGTCGCCAGATGGCCGGCGCGTTCGCGCTGATCAACTCCAAGGACCTGGTCTGGTCCAAGCTCGTGCACGAGTACCTGATGGGCGCGCAGACGCCGCTGACCGAGTTGCGCGCCTGGAACGCCGATGCCACGCGCATGCCCGCACGCATGCACGGCGAGTACCTGCGCGGCCTGTACCTGCACAACGACCTGGCCGAGGGCCGCTGGCGCGTGCGCGACCGGCCGGTGGCGGTGCAGGACATCCGCCTGCCGGTGTTCTGCGTCGCCACCGAGCGCGACCACGTGTCGCCCTGGCGTTCGGTCTACAAGATCCACCTGCTGAGCGACACCGAGATCGACTTCGTGCTGACCAGCGGCGGCCACAACGTGGGCATCGTCAACCCGCCCGAGGGGCCGGGCGCCTATGCCGGTGCGAGCTACCGGCGCGTGCTGCGCCGCCGCGGCGATGCCTACCAGGACCCGCAGGACTGGCTCGACACCGCGCCGCGCCATGCCGGCTCGTGGTGGACGGCCTGGCAGGGCTGGCTGGCCGGTCGCTCCGGCCGGCCGGTCAAGCCGCCGACGCCCGGCGGCGGCGTGCTGACGCCGCTGGACGACGCCCCCGGTCGCTACGTCATGCAGACTTGAGTGCATGAGCGTACGCAACCTCGAACAGCTGTTCCGCCCGCGATCGATCGCCGTCATCGGCGCCTCCGACCGGCCCCTCAGCCTCGGCGCGCTGGTGATGCGCAACCTGCTGGACGCCGGCTTCGACGGCCCGGTCTGGCCCGTCAATCCGCGCCACGCGGAGGTGGCCGGGCGGCCGGCCTACGCCGACGTGGCGGCGCTGCCCGAGGCCCCCGACCTGGCGGTGCTGTGCACGCCGGCCGCCACGGTGCCGGGCCTGGTCGATCAGCTCGGCCGCAAGGGCAACCGGGCCGCGATCGTGCTCACCGCCGGCCTGAAGGCGCCGCACGGCGACGGCCGCAGCCTCGAGCAGGCCATGCTCGATGCGGCGCGGCCGCACCTGCTGCGACTGCTCGGCCCCAACTGCCTGGGCACGCTGGTGCCGGGCGCGAAGCTGAACGCGAGCTTCGCCCACACCAACGCGATGCCGGGGCGGCTCGCCTTCGTGTCGCAGTCGGGCGCGCTGGCCACCGCGCTGCTCGACTGGGCCAACTCCAACACCATCGGCTTCTCGCATTTCGTCTCGCTGGGCGACAGCGCCGACGTCGACGTCGGCGACCTGCTCGACTACCTCGCCTGCGACCCCGACACCGGCGCGCTGCTGCTCTACCTCGAGTCGGTGAAGCAGGCGCGCAAGTTCATGTCGGCGGCGCGCGCGGCCTCGCGCAACAAGCCGGTCATCGTGGTCAAGTCGGGCCGCGCGCCGGAGGGCGCCAAGGCGGCCGCCTCGCACACCGGCGCGCTGGCCGGCTCGGACGACGTGTTCGACGCCGCGGTGCGCCGCGCCGGCATGCTGCGCGTGGCGACGCTCGACAACCTGTTCGACGCCGCCGAGACGCTGGCGCGTGCGCGCCGCCTGCAGGGCGACCGGCTCGCGATCGTCACCAACGGCGGCGGCGCCGGCGTGCTGGCGGCCGATGCGCTGGCGCTGGCCGGCGGGCGGCTCGCCACGCTCTCCGAGGCCACGCTGGCCGCGCTCGACGCGGCGCTGCCGGCCACCTGGTCGCGCGGCAACCCGGTCGACCTGATCGGCGACGCACCGACCGGCCGCTACACCGCCGCGTTGCAGGTGCTGCTGGCCGCGCCGGAGGTCGACGCGGTGCTGTTCATGCACGCGCCGACGGCGGTGGTGCCCAGCCGCGAGATCGCGCAGGCGGTGGTGCCGCTGCTGGCCGCGCCGGGCAAGCCGGTGCTGGCCTGCTGGATGGGCGCCGACGTGGTGCACGAGGCCGCGGATCTCACCGCGCGCGCCGGCGTGCCGACCTACGCCACGCCCGAGCGCGCGGTGGCCGCCTTCGTGCACATGGTGCAGTACCGGCGCAACCGCGAGGCGCTGCTGCAGACGCCGCGCGCCGCGCCCGGCTTCGCGCACCGCCCCGACGAGGCACGTGCGCTGCTGCGGCACGTGCTGGCCGACGGGCGCGACATGCTCGACGAGTTCGAGGCCAAGGCGCTGCTGGCCGCCTATGGCGTGCCGGTGGTCGAGACGCGCCGCGTGCCCGACGCCGAGGCCGCCGTCGCGGCGGCCGAGGCGATCGGCTTCCCGGTGGTGCTGAAGATCGTCTCGCCGCAGATCTCGCACAAGTCCGACGTCGGCGGCGTGGCGCTCGACCTGCCCGATGCCGCCGCGGTGCGCGGCGCGGCGCGCGCCATGTCCGCGCGGGTGCACACGCTGCGCCCGGACGCCCGGCTCGAGGGCTTCACGGTGCAGGCGATGGTGCGCCGGTCGCATGCGCACGAGCTGATCGTCGGCGTCGCCAGCGACCCGGTGTTCGGCCCGGTGCTGCTGTTCGGCCAGGGCGGCACCGCAGTCGAGGTGCTGAAGGACCGCGCGATGGCCCTGCCGCCGCTGAACAGCGTGCTGGCGCACGACCTGATCGGGCGCACCCGCATCGCCGCATTGCTGGCCGGCTACCGCGACCGCGCGGCTGTCGACCGCGAGGCACTGGCCGACAGCCTGCTGCGCGTCTCGCAGATGGTGTGCGACCTGCCCGAGCTGCTCGAGCTCGACATCAACCCGCTGCTCGCCGACGAGCGCGGGGTGATCGCGCTGGACGCGCGCGTGAAGGTGCACGCCACCACCGCGCGGCCCGGCGAACGCCTGGCCATCCTGCCCTACCCGGGCGAGCACGAGCAGTCGATCGAGGTCGACGGCCGCAGCGTGCAACTGCGCCCGATCCGGCCCGAGGACGAGGCGCGCCTGCAGTCCTTCTACGCCCACGCCACGCCGGCCGACATGCGGCTGCGCTTCTTCTTCACGCGCCGCGAGGTGCCGCACTCCGAGCTGGCACGCTACAGCCAGATCGACTACGACCGCGAGATGACCTTCGTCGCGCTGCTGCCCGGCGACGGCGACGACGCGCTGCTCGGCGAGGCGCGCGCGGTGTGCGATCCGGACGGCCGGCATGCCGAGTTCGCGGTGCAGGTGCGCACCGGCTGGCAACGCCGTGGCCTGGGCCGCGCGCTGCTCGACAAGCTGCTGGCCTACCTGCGCCAGCGCGGCGTGCGCGAGGTCTACGGCGAGTGCCTGCCCGAGAACCCGGGCATGGCCGCGCTGGCCCGGCGCGCCGGCTTCACGCTCGCGCCGTCGCGCTCCGGCCTGGTCGAGCTACACCGCTCGCTCGCCTGACCACACCTTGCCGATTGCGCGCCCTCAATCGGGCGCGCCCCCGAGCGCCTAAAGTGAAGCGCATGGAGACCCCCGCACCGGACCACACGCTGCTCGAGGGGCTGCGCCGCGCCCTGTCCGCCGGCGGCAGGCCGGTCGAGTTGATCGAGACCCACATCTCCTGGGTGCTGCTGGCCGGCGACGATGCCTGGAAGCTGAAGAAGCCGGTGGCGCTCGGTTTCCTGGACTTCTCCAGCGTGGCGGCACGCCGCCACGCCTGCGAGGAGGAGTTGCGCCTGAACCGGCGCCTCGCGCCGGCGCTGTACCTGGAGGTCGTGCCGGTCACCGGCACGCCGGCGGCGCCACGGCTTGGCGGCCGCGGTGCGGTGCTCGACCACGTGCTGCACATGCGGCGCTTCCCGGCCGGCGCGCTGCTGTCCGAGCGGCTCGCAGCCGGCACGCTGCAGGCCGAGGAGATCGACCGCCTGGCCGAGCGCATCGCCGCCTTCCACGAGGCGGCGCCGGCCGCGCCGGCCGAGGGCCCCTGGGGCACGCCGGCCGCCGTGGCCGCCGCCACGCACGGCGTGCTGGAGCGCCTGGCCGCGCACGGTGCGGCGCAGCCGGCACTGGCGCGCTGGGCCGACGCCGAGCTGGCGCGCCTGGCCGGCACGCTGCGCCAGCGCCTGCGTGCCGGACGCGTGCGCGAGGTGCACGGCGACCTGCACCTGGCCAACACCCTGCGCCTGCCCGACGGCGAGGTGACCGCCTTCGACGGCATCGAGTTCGACCCGGCGCTGCGCTGGATCGACGTGATCGACGACGCCGGCTTCCTGATGATGGACCTGCTGGCGCACGAACGACCGGCGCTGGCCTGGCGCTTCCTCGACGGCTGGCTGGCCGCCACCGGCGACCATGCCGGCCTGACGCTGCTGCGCTTCTACCTCGTGCACCGTGCGCTGGTGCGGGCCCTGGTGTCACGTTTGCGGCCGGCGGCCGAACAAGGGCCGGACTACCTGGCGCTCGCACAGCGCCTGAGCAGCGCGGCAACGCCGCGCCTGCTGCTGACCCACGGCCTGTCGGGCAGCGGCAAGAGCCACGCGGCGGCGCTGCTCGCGGCGCAGGCCGGCGCGGTGCGGCTGCGCTCGGACGTCGAGCGCAAGCGCCTGTTCGGGCTCGCGCCGCTGGCGCGCTCGGCCGCGCAGGTGCCCGGCGGCATCTACACGCCGGCGGCCACCGCACGCACCTACGACGAGCTGCTGCAGCGCGCGCGCACCGCGCTGCAGGCCGGCTGGCCGGTGATCGTCGACGCCGCCTTCCTGCGCCGCTGCGAGCGCGATCGCTTCCATGCCCTCGCCTTCGACCTGCGCGTGCCGTTCCACGTGCTGGCCTGCAGCGCGCCCGGGGCGCTGCTGCGCGAGCGCGTGGCCGGCCGCGACCGGCGCGGCGACGACCCGTCCGAGGCCGACCTCGCCGTGCTGGCGGCGCAGCAGGAGTTCGTCGAGCCGCTCGCCGACGACGAGCGCCCGCACACGCTGAGCCTGGCCACCGACCGGCCCTGGGACGACGCGGCGCTGGCGGCGCGCTGGATGGCGGCCTGATCAGGCCAGCGGCAGCGCGAAGCGGAAGCGGCTGCCGCTCGCGCCGTCGCTTTCGGCGCGGATCGAGCTGCCGTGCAGTTCGAGGATGCGGCGCGTGATCGCCAGCCCGAGGCCGGCGCCGTCGCCGCCGGCCGAGGCACGACCGCGCCAGTAGCGGTCGAACAGGAAGGGCAGCTCGCCGGGCGGGATGCCGCGCCCGGTGTCGGCCACCGTCACCTCGAGCGTGTCGCCGCGACGCTCGAGCTGCACGCTGACCGTGCCGCCGGCCGGCGTGTGGCGCAGCGCGTTGCCGACCAGGTTCTCGAACACGCGCTCGAGCAGGCCGAGGTCGGCCGCGACGAAGGCGTGCCGATCGGGCGAGTCGAGCTGCAGCCTCACGCCGCGTGACTGCGCCTCCAGCGCGAACTTCTGCACCACGTCGGCCGCCAGCTCGGCCAGCACGAAGCGCTCGCATTGCGGCGTGGTGCCCTTGAAGTCGAGCTTGGCGAGTTCGAACAGCTCGTCGATCAGCGTGCCCAGGCGCTCGCTCTGGCGCAGCGCGATGCCGAGGTACTCGGCCTGCTGCGCCGCATCGAGCTGCGCGCCGCGGGTGCACAGCAGCTCGAGGTAGCCGCGCAGCGACACCAGCGGCGTGCGCAGGTCGTGCGAGACGTTGGCGATCAGGTCGCGGCGCAGCGCGGAGTTCTCCGCCTCCACCGCCGCGAGCAGGCGCGCGTTCTCGAGCGACACCGCGGCCTGCGTGGCCAGCAGCGTCAGCAGGCGCTGCCGTGCCGCGCCGAATGCGCCGGCCACGTGGCGGTTCTCCAGCACCAGCACGCCGAGCAGGCGGCCCTGCTGCTGCACCGGCTGGACCAGCAGCGAGCGCGGCCGGTGTGCCACCAGGTACGGGTCCTCGCCGTGCGACTCGTCGACCGCTGCGTCGGCCAGCACCAGCGTCTCGCCGGTGCGCCGCACCAGATGCACC
Organism: Piscinibacter defluvii; assembly: GCF_004011805.1. Lineage (GTDB taxonomy): Bacteria > Pseudomonadota > Gammaproteobacteria > Burkholderiales > Burkholderiaceae_C > Piscinibacter > Piscinibacter defluvii. Next base: position 8,014 of record NZ_RCHJ01000003.1, on the reverse strand, counting down.
AGCGCCGCCGGCACGGCGTCGGACTGCTCCAGCGCCACCCCGGCGACCGGGCCGTCGACGGCCGCGTCGAAGGCATGCACGCGCGGCCCGTCGTCGGTCTCGAGCACCAGCGCGCCGCGCTCGGCCCCGGCGTTCTCGAGCGCAATGTGCATCAGCCGCGCCAGCAGCCGGTCCAGATCGGGCTCGGCGGCGATTGCCTGCACGGCGCGCAGCACGCTGGCCAGGTCCAGCCCGTCGCCGGCAGCGGACGCTGCGGCGGGCAGCGCCGCCGGGCCGTCCGCCGGCGCCGGCGCCAGCTTCGCGAAGGCACCCCATTGCCGGTAGGCTGCCTGCGCTGCGGCCTCGTGCAGGCCGGCCAGGTGCGGCTGGCCGAGTGAGCGGCGCAGCCCGGCCGCGCGTTCGTGCGCCAGCGCCTGCAGCGCCGGCTGCGGATGCGCCGCGGTGTACTCGATCGCCGCGTCGAGCTCGGCCATCGCGTCGTGCGGCCGGCCCTCGTGGCGCGCGAGTTCGGCGCCGAGCAGCAGCGCCGGCACGTGGAAGTTCTCGGCGCAGTGCAGCGCGCGCGCGGCGAAGGCTGCCTGCGCGGCGCGCAGCGCCGGCCCCGCGTCGTCCGCGCCGCGGGAGCGCGCCAGCGCCTGCCAGAACTCGTGCGCCAGCGGCCAGATCGTGCCCGGCAGGTGGTCGATCAGGCCGTCCGCGCGCCGTGCCGCCTGCAGGGCGTCGTCGGCCGTGCCGAACAGCACCGCCAGCTGCAGCCGCAGCACCGCATGCAGCGCGGCGAAGAAGCCGTGCGCACCGTAGGCCGCGAGCCAGGCGTCCTCGTCGAAGCCCTCCTGCCCCTCGGGGCCGGCGTGGCTCAGCACCAGCGGGGCGGCGGTGCGCCCCTGCAGCGCGCGCGCCGCGGCGATGAACAGGCGCAGCGAATCGGCGAACGGACGGTTCTTCAGCCGCTCGAGCAGCCCGACGGCGGCCTGCGTGTCGCGTTCGAAGCGCGCCAGGTCCTGCGCCGACCACCAGGCCGCCCAGGGCTCGGTGCCGGCCGCGTACGCGGCGTAGAGGAAGTCGCCGCCGTCCAGGCCGGCGCGACAGGCGGCGCGGGCGTAGTCGACCGCGTGGCGCAAGGGCTCGCCCCAGAAGATCACGTGGGCGTGGAACTGCTGGCAGATCTTGGCGCGCCGGAGCCGGTCGCCGAAGCGCTCGTTGACAGCCAGCGCCAGCCGTCCATAGGCATACGCCTCGGCGTACTGCGCCCGCACCGCGCCCACCGTGATGGCATGGGTCACGTAGCCGTAGGCCGACTCCTCGCAGTGGCCGTGCTGCAGCGACAGGCGCACCAGGCGCGCCGAGATCAGGCGGGCCAAGGTCGGCTGGCCGACGAGGTAGGTCGCCGACCAGATGTCGGTCAGCATCGTCATCACCAGACGCACCGCCGGATCCTGCAGCGGCGGCAGCCCGATCAGCTCGGCGATCGGCCGGCCGGCCCGCAGCGCCTCGATCCGGTCGATCTCTTCCTCCAGCGCCTGCGCCTGCGCCGCCGCGCCGTCCGGCCAGGCGGCGTCGAGGGCCGCGAGGCCGGCGCGGGTGCTGGCCAGCGCCTCGGCGTACGACGCGCCGGCCTCGAACACCAGGCTGCGCAGGCGCAGTGCCCGGGCCTGCCGCAGCGGGTTACCGCCGCGCGCCAGCAACCCGCCGAGCTGCGCCTGCGCCTCCTCGGGCCGGCCGCACAGCATCAGGCTGTCGGCCGTCTCGAGCGCCAGCGCGAAGGCCAGTTCGTCGTCGCGACCGGCTCCGCCGCCGGCCAGCTCGAGGCCGACGCGCAGCATCTCCAGTGCCGGCTCGTGGGCCGCCGAGGCCTTGGCGCGCCGGCCCGCGGCCAGGTGCAGCGCCGCCGTGTCGCGCCGCTCGCTGGCCTGCTCGATCAGCCGGCGGCCGCGCGCCAGGTGCTGCACGGCATCGAACAGCACCACCTCGTCGTCGCCGCGCGCCCGCAGCAGGCGCCCGATTTCCAGGTGCAGGTGCTCGCGCCGCTCGGGCGGCACCAGCGCATAGGCCGCCTGCTGCACGCGGTCGTGCAGGAAGACGTGGCCCGGTTCGCCGCCGTCGGCCGGCTCGATCAGCCCGGCCGCGGCGGCGGCGGCGAGGTCCTGCTCGACCGCCGACGGCGAGCGCCCGGCCACCTGCGCAAGCAGCATCGCGTCGAACCGGTTGCCGATGCAGGCCGCCAGCGTCAGCGTCGCCTGCGTGCTGGGGGCGAGGCGCCGGATGCTGCGCGCCATCAGCTCGACCACGTTGTCGGCCAACGGCGCCCGCGCGATCGCTTCCAGGTCCCAGCACCAGGCGCCGCGCCGCGGGTCGTGCTGCAACTGGCCCTCCTGCACCAGCACGTGCAGGAAACGCAGCGCGAAGAACGGGTTGCCGCCGGTCTTGCGCTGCACCAGCGCGGCCAGCGGCGCCACCCGCTCGGCGCGTTCGCGCAGGGTGTCGGCCACCAGTGCGGCCAGGTCCTCCTCGCCGAGCGGGCCGAGCACGATGCGCTGCAGCGCCGCCCCGGCGGCCTGCAGGGCGGCAAGGGTGTGCACCAGGCGCGGCGCGGCATCGAGCTCGTTGTCGCGGTAGGCGCCGATCAGCAGCAGGCTGCCGGTCTCGGGGTCGGTCAAGAGCGGCTCGAGCAGCGAGAGCGTCGCGGCGTCGGCCCATTGCAGGTCGTCCAGGAACAGCACCAGCGGCCGGCCGGGCTGCGCCAGCGCCGCGACGAAGCGCTGCAGCACGCGGCGGAAGCGGTTCTGCGCCTCGATGCCCGGCAGCGGCTGCGGGGCCGGCGTCGCGCCGACGATCAACGCGATCTCGGGCAGCAGTTCGGCCAGCACCCCGGCGTTCTCGCCCAGCGCCTGCGCCAGCACGGCGCGCCATTGCACCAGCGCCGCCTCGCCCTGCCCGAGCAGCTGGCGCACCAGGGCCCGCAGCGCCTGGGCCAGGCCGCCGAACGGCAGGCCGCGCGCGACCTGGTCGAACTTGCCCGCGATGAACCAGCCCTGGCGCCGCGTGACCGGGCGCACCAGCTGGCGCACCAGTGCGGTCTTGCCGATGCCCGACCAGCCCTCGACCAGCACCAGGCGCCGGCCGCCGGCACAGGCCTGCTCGAAGGCCTCGGTCAGCTGGTGCAGCTCGCGCGAACGCCCGTGCAGCCGCGTCGGTGGGGCCAGCAGGGCCGTGCGGTCGTGGCGTCCGAGTTCGAACGGCGCGACCGTCGCGCCGGCAGCCCACTCGTGTGCGCAGCGCTCCAGGTCGCGCTGCACGCCCAGTGCGCTCTGGTAACGCTCGTCGGGCGACTTGGCCAGCAGGCGCAGCACCAGCTCGGACAGCACCGCCGGCAGCTCCGGCCGCAGCCGCACCAGCGGCTCCGGCACGCCGGCCAGGTGCCAGTGGACCTGCGCGAGCGGATCGTCTGCCGCCAGCGGCGGACGGCCGGCCAGCAGCGTGTGCAGCAGCAGCCCGAGCAGGTACAGGTCACTGCGCACGTCAGGCGGCCGCTCGAGCCGCCCGGTCTGCTCCGGCGCGACGTACAGGTAGCCGGGCGCCGGCGGCGCGTCGAGCAGGGTCAGGCGCTGCGTCGCGGCCTGCCAGCGCAGCAGCTCGGGGCGCAGCCCCAGGTGCAGCCGGCCGGCCGCATGCCGCTCGGCCAGCGCCGCCGCGAGCTGCACGCCGACGGCGAGCGCCGCCTGCAGCGGCAGCGGGCCCGACGCCAGCGCGTGCGCGATCGATTCACCGTCCGGGTCCATGCATCCTCCCGCGGCGAACTCTAGCCCCTGGGACCGCGCCGGTCACGATTCGTGACCAACACGTGATCGGCCCCGGACGGCGACGTGAAGCCGGATCGCGACAGTGACCCACGGCGCGGCGCTGCCGCACCGCCCTCCCCGAACCTTCACAGGAGCACGAGCATGGTCAACGTCATCCCCCTCTCCCGTCCCTCGATCTGGCCGCGTGTCGCGGTCGGCCTGGCCGCCGTCGCGGCGTTGGCCCTGGCGGCCGGCGCCGCCTTCGCCGGCGAATGCCCGGCCGGCCAGCGCGTTGCCGACGGCCAGGGCCAGAAGCCCGGCCCGACGGCGGCCGTCGGCGTGGTCGACAAGGTGCGCGCCAGCACCGACCTGGCCAAGGAGCCGGCCGCCATCAAGGGCCGCCAGTTCCGCCTGCGCCAGCTCGACATCGCGCCCGGCGGCGTGGTGCCCTGGCACAGCCACAACGAGCGCCCGGCGATGATCTACATCGTCTCCGGCGAGGTGGTCGAGTACGCCAGCAGCTGCGCCGTGCCGATCGTGCACCGCGCCGGCGACGTGGCGCCCGAGAAGAACGGCACCTCGCACTGGTGGAAGAACACCGGCAGCACACCGGCCGTGTTGATCTCGGTGGACCTGTTCCCCGGCGATGCGCAGCACGACGAGCACATGATGTGAGCGGGGCCGCACGATGACCTCCCTCACCCGCCGCCTCGCGGCCACCCTGGGCATCGTGCTGGCGCTGGGCGCCGGCGCGTCGGCACACGCCGACGAGCCGGCCGGCGACGGCCTGGTCAAGGTGCGCAGCGCCTACCCCGTGGACGAGACGATCCGCCGCCTGCGCGAGGACATCGCCGCCAAGGGCATCATGTTCTTCTCGGCCGTCGACCAGCAGCAGCTCGCCGCGCAGGCCGGCATCACACTGCGCCCGTCCACGCTGCTGACCTTCGGCAATCCGCCGCTGGGGGCGCAGTTCCTCACCTCAAATCCCTACTCCGGTCTCGACTGGCCGGTGCGCCTGCTGGTATTGCAGGACGAGCAGGGTACGGTGTGGGCCGCCTACACGGACTTCGCGTGGATCGCCCGGCGCCACGGCATCACCGACCGCATGCCGCAGTTCGCGATGGCCAGCCGGGTGGTCGAGTCGATCACGTCGACGATCCGGCCGAAGTAAGGCCCGCCTCCCGCCGCACGACAAGCAGAACAGGAGACAAGCACCATGGCCACACGATGCGACGCGATCGTGATCGGCAGCGGCCAGGCCGGGCCCTTCCTGGCCGCGCGCCTGGCCGCAGCCGGCCGGCACACCGTGCTGATCGAACGCGAACACCTGGGCGGCACCTGCGTGAACGACGGCTGCATCCCGACCAAGACCATGGTCGCCAGCGCGCGCGCGGCGCACGTGGTACGGCGCGCGGCCGAGCACGGCGTGACGGTCGGCGGCCCGGTGGGCGTGGACCTGCGCGCCGTGAAGGCACGCAAGGACCGCGTCGTGGCGCAGTCGGTCGACAACCTCACGCAGTGGCTCACCAACCTGCCCAACCTGCGCCTGATCCGCGGCCACGCGCGCTTCGTCGGTCCGCGCGAGGTGAAGGTCGGCGGAGAGACGCTCGCCGCGCCGCAGGTGTTCATCAACGTGGGCGGCCGCGCGCTGCACCCGGACTGGCCCGGCATCGGCGAGGTGCGTGTGCTGGACAACACCTCGATGATGACGCTGGAGACGCTGCCGGAGCACCTCGTGGTGGTCGGCGCCAGCTACATCGGATTGGAGTTCGCGCAGATGTTCCGCCGCTTCGGCGCGCAGGTGACGGTGCTGGAGGCGGCCGAGCGCGCCGTGGCGCGCGAGGATCCGGAAGTCTCGCGCGAGCTGCAGTCCATCCTGGAGCGCGAGGGCGTGGCCTTCCACTTCGGGGTGCGCGGCGCCAAGGTCGCGCGCAGCGCCGACGGCGGCGTGCACCTGGCGTTGAACGCGGCCGGCGTGGCGCGCGAGATCGACGCCAGCCATCTGCTGGCCGCCATCGGCCGGCGGCCGAACACACACGACCTCGGGCTCGAGCGCGCCGGCATCGCCACCGACGCGCGCGGCTTCATCACGGTCGACGACCAGTTGCGCACCAGCGTCGAGGGCGTGTGGGCGCTGGGCGACTGCAACGGCCGCGGCGCCTTCACCCACACCGCCTACAACGACCACGAGATCATGGCCGACAACCTGCTGGCCGGTGCGCAGCGCCGCGTCAGCGACCGCATTCCCGCGTACGCGCTGTTCACCGACCCGCCGCTCGGGCGCATCGGCATGAGCGAGGCCGAGGTGCGCGCCATGCAGAAGCCGGCGCTGGTCGGCGTGCTGCCGATGAGCCGCGTCGGCCGGGCACGCGAGCGCGGCGAGACGCAGGGCTTCATGAAGGTGCTGGTCGATGCCCGCAGCGAGCGCCTGCTCGGCGCCGCGCTGCTGGGCATCGAGGCCGACGAGGTCGTGCAGACGCTGCTGCTGGCCATGCAGGCCGACCTGCCCGTTTCACTGTGGCGCCGCAGCGTGCCCATCCACCCCACCGTCAGCGAGCTGCTGCCCACCCTGATGGCGCAGCTCAAACCCCTCGAGGAGATCCCACGATGAGCGCTGTCTTCGAACGTGCGGCCCGTGCCGCCGCGGCTGCCCCGGCCACCTCCGGCGTCGACCCTGCGTTCGCGCGCGACGTGCTGGCGGGGCTGTCGATGCAGCACAAGAGCATCCCGTCGACCTGGCTTTACGACCACCGCGGCTCGGAGCTGTTCGAGCAGATCACGACGCTGCCGGAGTACTACCCGACCCGCACCGAGACCTGGATCCTCGAGCGCTGCGCGGCGCAGATCGCCGCCGAGGCGGGGCGCGGCGCGATCGTCGTCGAGCTCGGCAGCGGCTCGAGCCGCAAGACACCGCTGCTGCTGCAGGCGCTGGACGAGCCTTCGGGCTACGTGCCGATCGACATCTCGGAGCAGTTTCTCGACGAATCGGTGCAGGCGCTGGCCCGGCGCTTCCCGGCCCTGCCGATGTGGCCGGTGGTGGCCGACTTCACGCGCCTGAACCGGCTGCCGGTGCTGTCGCACGGCGCACCGGGCGGGCGGCGCCTGGTGTTCTTTCCCGGCTCGACCATCGGCAACTTCGTGCCCGAGGCGGCGGTCGGGCTGCTCGAGCGCATCGGCCAGGCGGTGGGACGCGGCGCGCTGCTGGTGATCGGCGCCGACGCGACACAGGACCGCGACGTGCTCATCCCCGCCTACGACGACGCGCAGGGCGTCACCGCCGCCTTCAACAAGAACCTGCTGCTGCGCATCAACCGCGAGCTCGAGGGCGACTTCAGCCCGAGCGCCTTCCGCCACGAGGCGCGCTGGGACGCGCAGCAGCACCGCATCGAAATGCACCTGGTCAGCGAGTACACCCAGCGCGTGACGGTGCTCGGCCACGCGTTCCGCTTTGCGGCCGGCGAGTCGATCCACACCGAGAACTCGTACAAGCACGGCATCGTGCGCTTCCAGGCCCTGGCCCGGCGTGCCGGCTGGACGCAGAAGCAGCTCTGGATGGACGCGCAGTCGCGCTTCGCGCTGCACGTGCTCGAGCGCGACCGCTGACGGGCAGAGAGTCCGAGCCGTCGCCTCTGTCGGCGCCGTCCTACGGCGCCGCCCGCGGCGGGCCGACAGACGCCCGGCGCGGCGCGGGCCACCATGGCTTCATCGTCACCCGAACAAGGAGACCCCGATGAAGACCCTGGCCACGCTGCTGCTTGCCCTGTCGGGCGCCACGATCGCCGTTGCCGAGCCGATGAGCGCGGACCTGCTGCCCAGCCCGCCGCCCGAGGTGCGGCAGGACGGCCTGGTCAGCGTGCTCAACGGCGGCGTCGGCGAGGACGAGGTGCGCTGGTTCAAGGCCCAGTCGGCGCAGTATCCGCTGCAGGTCGTCATCAGCGGGCGCGGCGGCGAGTACGGCGTGGCCGATGTGCTGAGCGTCAAGCGCGGCGACGCCGAACTCCTCAGCGTGCCCGACGCCGGGCCCTGGGTGCTGATCGACCTGCCGCCGGGACGCTACACGGTCGAGGCCCGTTTCGACGGACAGGTCGAGAAGCGCAGCGTGCAGGTGCCCGAGCGGGGCGTGCAGCGCCTGGACTGGAACACCGCGAAGGCGTCCGAGTGACGGCGCGGTGAGACTGGAGGCGCGGGCCGGAGTCGAACCGACCTACACGGATTTGCAATCGAGCGGCGCGCTA
>NZ_ML137196.1:504153-863400 GCF_004011805.1 Piscinibacter defluvii | reverse complement strand
TCCGCGCCAGTGCTAGCTTTTCGTACCGTCACTTATTGCACTGAAAACGAGGAGACCCCCAGTCGAGCTTCATGCCGATGGTGATGAAGAACAGGCCCAGCAGCACGTCGTGGAACGGCCGGATGTCGGTCTCGACCTGGTGCTTGTACTCGGTCTCCGCCACCAGCATGCCGGCGACGAAGGCACCGAGCGCGAGCGACAGCCCGGCGTGCTCGGTCAGCCACGCCAGGCCGAGCGTGATCAGCAGCAGGTTGAGGACGAACAGCTCCTCGCTCTTGCGCCGAGCCACCAGCGTGAGCCACCAGCGCATCGCCTTTTGCCCGCCCACCAGCAGCACGGTCAGCACGGCCGCGGCCTTCAGTCCGGCCCAGGCCATGTCGGTGGCGAGGTCGGCGGGGCTGGACTTCAGCGCCGGGATCAGCACCAGCAGCGGCACCACGGCCAGGTCCTGGAACAGCAGCGCGCCCATCACGCGCCGGCCGTGCTCGCTCTCGAGCTCGAGCCGGTCGGCCATCAGCTTGCCGACGATCGCCGTGCTGGACATCGCCATCGCACCGCCCAGCACCAGCGCGCCCGGCCAGGCCAGCTCCCAGGGCCGGCTGGTGTAGGAGTAGATCCAGGTCAGCAGCACGTGACCGGCGAGCGTGCCGACGATCGTGAGCAGCACCTGCGCCATGCCGAGGCCGAAGACCAGCTTGCGCATGCTCTTCAGCTTGGGCAGGTTGAACTCCAGCCCGATCACGAACATGAGGAACACCACGCCGAACTCGGCCAGGTACTGCACGCCGGCGGAGTCCTTGGCCAGCGCGGTGGCGTTGGGCCCGATGATCACGCCGACCACCAGGTAGCCCAGCATCGGCGGCAGCCGCACCAGGCGGCAGGCCACCACGCCGGCCACCGCGGCCACGAGGTAGAGCAGAACGAGTTCGAGCGTCGAGGCCATCCGTGGCGGCGGTCGCAGGAGCCGTGCCGGCCCCGGTAAGACGCACCGATGCTACTGGACGGCCGCCCCTGCGCGCCTCATTCGAGGCTGATGTTCTTGCGCTGCACCAGTGCCTCGTAGACGCGCGACTTGGCCTCGGCCTGGCGCACGATCTCCTCCGGGGACCAGGCGAGCGGCTCGAACGCGAAGGTGTCGAAGCGTGCGCGGATGTCCGGCTCGGCGACGGCCTTGGCGACGTCGGCGTTGAGGCGCGCGCGCACCGGGGCCGGCAGGCCCTTGGGGGCCACCAGCACGACGAAGGAATTGACCTCGAAGCCGGCCGGCCCGCCGGCCTCGGCGACGGTCGGGACGTCGGGCAGCTGCGGGATGCGCCTGGCCGCCGCCACCGCGAGGTAGCGCAGCTTGCCGGCCTTGTAGGCGCCCTGGCTGGACGGGATGCTGCCGAAGCTCCAGCTCACGTCGCCGGTGCCCACCGAGGTGAACAGCTGCGACACCTCGCGGAAGGGCACGTGCTGCATCTCGATGCCGCTGGCCATCTCGAGCTGCTCGGCCCCCAGGTGGCCCGGGCTGCCGACGCCCCAGGAGCCGAAGCTGACGCGCCCCGGCGCGGCCTTGGCGGCGGCGGCCAGGTCAGTCATCGTCTTCCACTTCGAGTCGCTCGCCACCGCCACCATGAAGGGCGTGCGGAACAGCGCCGCGGCCGGCTCGAAGGTGTCGAGCGTGCGGAAGCCGCGCGACTTGTACAGGTGCGGCAACGCCGCAAGGTGTTCGCTGTCGAGCTGCAGCAGGGTGTAGCCGTCGGCCGGCGCGCGCTTGACCGCATCGATCGCGATGAAGCCGCCGCCGCCCGGCTTGTTGTCCACCAGCACGCGCTGGTTCCAGGCCCGGCCGAGCTTCTCGGCCACCAGGCGCAGCACCGCGTCCGGCCCGCTGCCGGCCGCGAACGCGGTGACGATGGTCACCGGCCTGGCCGGATAGTCGCCCTGCGCCCCGGCCGGGACGGCGAACGTGGCAGCGAGCAGGGGCAGCAGGTGGTGGCGGCGCATGGGGGTCTCCTCGTGGCGGTTGATCCGGGCAAAAGCTTCGACAGCTGATGAACAGTGTGCTGATCATCAGTGTAGAACTGACGCAGGTCAAACGCCCGAGGGGAAACCCTGGGCGCGGGGGGCCCGGTCATGGGCGCGACGCGGCCGCACCGGGCCCTGGGCTAGACTGCGCCGGCCATGCCGCCCACCGTTCCCGCGCTGAACTTTCCGCCCGAGCTGCTGCTCGCCGCGCAGGGGGTGCGACTGGCGATCTTCGACGTCGATGGCGTGCTGACCGACGGCCGCATCTACATCGGCGAGCAGGGCGAAACGGTCAAGGCGTTCTCGACGCTCGACGGCCACGGGCTGAAACTGCTGGCGCGCGGCGGCATCGTGCCGGCGGTGATCACCGGGCGCGACTCCCCGGCGGTGCGCAGGCGCGTGGCCGACCTGGGCATTGCGCACGCGGTGTTCGGCGCCGGCGACAAGCTCGCGGCCGCCGAGCCGCTGCTGGCCAGTCTCGGCCTGGACTGGTCGGTGGTGGCCGTGATGGGCGACGACTGGCCCGACCTGCCGCTCCTGCAGCGCGCCGCCTTCGCCTGTGCACCCGCCAACGCGCATGCCGAAGTGCGCGCAGTGGCCCACCACGTGACCGGCGCGTCCGGCGGCCACGGCGCGGCGCGCGAATGCTGCGACCTGCTGCTGATCGCCGCCGGCCGCTACGCCGCGCTGCTGCAGGACCACCTCGTCACGCTGGACGGAAGCGCCGCGTGAGCGCGCGTGGCTGACCGATGAGCGAAGCGCGGGGCGAACCGCTCGGCGACCTGGCCGTGCTCGCGCCGGCGCCTGCGCCGGACCGCCGCCGCGCCCGCCTGCCCTGGCACCTGCGCCTGCTCGAGACCGTCACCGCCTACCTTCCGGTGCTGCTGATGGCGCTGCTCGCGCTCGGCACCTGGTGGCTGGTGAAGAACACGCCGCTGCCCGAGGCCCAGCAGCCCGAGGCGCCGCCGCGCCACGAGCCCGACTACACGATGCAGCAGTTCCAGGTGCAGCGCTTCGGTGCCGACGGCCGGCTGAGCGTGCAGATCGAGGGCGACGAGCTGCGCCACTTCCCGGACACCGACACGGTGGAGGTCAGCCACCCGCGCATCCGCGCGATCGGCGCCGACGGCCGCGTCACGCGCGCCTCCGCGCAGCGGGCGCTGTCCAACGGCGACGGCAGCGAGGTTCAGCTGTTCGGCAACGCCGAGGTGCTGCGCGAGGGCGCGGCCGGCGAGGCGCCGATCGAGTTCCGCAGCGAGTTCCTGCATGCCTTCCTGCTGACCGAGAAGGTGCGCTCGCACCTGCCGGTGGTGGTGCGGCGCGGCGCCACCGAACTGCGCGCGGTGGGCATGGAGTACGACAACCTGGCCCGCGTGATAGAGCTGAAGGGCCGCGTGCGCGCCACCTTCGAGCCGCGGGCGCGCTGACACGATGGCCGCCCCGCTCGTCTACATCACCGGCGCTTCCAGCGGCATCGGCCATGCGCTGGCCCGGACCTATCGCGCGTCGGGCTGGCGCGTGGCGCTGGTGGCGCGTCGCGCCGCCGAGCTCGAGGCCTGGGTGCGCGCCCAGGGCTGGGCGGCGCAGGACTGCGCGGTCTACGGTGCCGACGTGCGCGACGTGCCTGCCATCACCGCCGCCGGGCGCGCCTGCATCGCCGCGCAAGGGCTGCCCGACGTGGTGATCGCCAACGCCGGCATCAGCATCGGCATGGACACCGCGGTCTACGAGGACCTGGAGGTGATGCGCGCCAGCTTCGAGACCAACCTGCTCGGCATGGCCGCCACCTTCCACCCCTTCGTCGCCCCGATGCGCGAGCGGCGCGCCGGCACGCTGGTGGGCATCGCCAGCGTGACCGGCATCCGCGGCCTGCCCGGCCACGGCGCCTACTGCTCCAGCAAGGCCGCGGTGATCAGCTACTGCGAGAGCCTGCGCGGCGATCTGCGCGCCGACGGCGTGAAGGTGGTGACCATCGTGCCGGGCTACGTCGACACGCCGCTGACACGCCGCAACCGTTACCGCATGCAGTTCCTGCTGTCCCCCGAGGCCTTCGCCGAGCGTGCCCAGCGCGCCATCGCGGCCGGCACCAGCTACCGCGTGATCCCCTGGCAGATGGGCGTGGTGGCCAAGCTGCTGCGCCTGCTGCCCAACCCCCTTTTCGACCGCCTGCTCGCCGGCCGGCCGCGCAAGCGCCGGCAGGGCGAATGAGTCGGGGTCGGCTCGCCGCGCTGCTGCTCGGCGCGCAGTGCGCGCTGGCGGCAGCGCAGCCGGTGGCCTGGCGCGCGCCCGCCTCGCTGGCGCCGCTGCGCATCGACGGCGCGCTCGACGAGGAGGCCTGGGCGCAGGCGCCGGTGCACGACCGCTTCGGACAGTTCCTGCCGGTCGAGCTGACCGACGCGCCGGCCGGCTACCGCACGACGCTGCAGATCGTCGCCGAGGAACATGCGCTGGTGTTCGGCCTGCGCGCCTGGGACCCGCGCCCCGAGGAGATCCGCGCCCCGCTGATGCGGCGCGACCAGGTCAAGCGCGATCAGGACTTCGTGATGGTGCTGGTCGATGCCGTGGGCAGCCGGCGCGCCGCGCAGTTCTGGCGCGTCAACGCATCGGGCACGCTGGCCGACGGCGTCTTCAAGGCCGAGGAGGACGCGGAGGATTTCTCGCCCGACTTCGAGGTCGAGGCCGCCGCCCGGCGCCTGCCCGACGGCTACAGCGTCGAGCTGCGCGTGCCGCTGCTGGCCCTGCGCTACCCCTACGAGGGCGGCCGGCCGTGGCGCGTGATGGCCGGGCGCAGCATTCCGCGCGACGCGAGCGTGCTGCTGCTGTCCGCGCCCCTGACCAAGGACGCGCTGAGCTTCATTGCCGAACTCGAGGAGATCGGCGGCCTGGAGGAGACCGTCGCCGCCGCGCGCGACCACGCGCTGCTGTCCGTGCGCCCCGAGCTGACCCTGCGTGCCACGCGCGAACGCACCGGCGCCGCGCGAACGCGCGACCAGGAGGCCGCGCTCGGTGCGGAGATCAAGTGGCGGCCGCGCGCCGACTGGGTGTTCGACGCCACGCTGAACCCGGACTTCTCGCAGGTCGAGCTCGACGTGCCGCAGCTTGCCGCGAGCCGCCGCTTCGCACTGGTGGTGCCGGAGAAGCGGCCGTTCTTCCTCGAGAGCACCGACGTGCTGGACCTGTCGCCCGCGGCCTACTACTCGCGCTCGATCACCGATCCCGGCTGGGGCCTGCGCGCCACCTGGCGCGGCGCCCGTGCCGACGCCACCGCGCTGACGCTGCGCGACGACGGCGGCGGCACCCAGCTCGACCCGGGCGCGTTCGGCACCGGCACGCGCGTGCAGCAGCGCCGTGCCCAGGCCACGCTGCTGCGCGGGCGCTGGCATGCCGAGGACGCGACGACCGGGCTGCTGGTCTCCACGCGCGACGAGGTGGACGGCGAGTCCAACCAGGTGCTCGGCGCCGACTGGTGGTGGCGACCGGCCGAGAACGGCCAGCTGCGCCTGCGCGCGATGGCGTCGAACACCAGCGGCCCGGTGCGCCCGGCGGATCCGTCGACCGGCGACATGGGGTTGCCGGCGCAGCGCGGACGCCACCTGCACGCGGTCTGGGCCCTGCGCTCGCCGCGGTGGAACTGGAATGCGGAGGCCCTGGACATCAGCCCCGGCTTCCGGCACCGCAACGGCTTCGTCGAGCGTGCCGGCGTGCGCGTGCTGCAGAACGAGCTGATCCGCCGCTGGGGCGAGGTCGAGGTGCCGGGCCCGCTGCCCTTCACCGCGTACGAATTCGAGAACTACCTGTGGTGGCAGCAGCAGGTGACGCTGCCCGACCCGGTGAACGGCATCCCGGGTGGGCAAACGGTCGGGCGCTACTGGCACCCGGGCCTGTGGTGGACGGCGGCCCGCAACACCGAGGCCTTCGTGCACCTGCGCCTGGAGGCGGAACGGGCCAGGGCGGACGGACGGCTGCACCCGCTGCGCGGCCTCGCCTTCAGCGTCATGTCCAACCCCGCACCCTGGCTGACCAAGCTGCAGCTCGACATGACGCTCGGCCGCCTGCTCGATGCCGAGGCCGACCGCGCGGCACCCGGCCGCACCATCCTGCTGGAGGCGCAGTGGCGCGCCGGCCTGCCCAACGGCTGGGGGCTGGAGTCGGAGCACCGTGTCGAGCAAACGGCCGTCGAGCGGCCGGACGGCGCGCGCGCCTTCACCGACGGCGCACTGCGCTGGCTCGGCGTGCTGCACGTCGACGCGCGTGACTCGCTGCGCGCGCTGTGGCAGCGCACGCGTTACCGCCGCAGCGAGGAACCGGCACTCGGGCTGGAAGGGGCCGACGCGCGCACGCACATCACCTCGCTGGTGTTCCAGCGCCGCTTCGGCGTGGGTCGCAGCCTGAGCGCCGGGCTGACGCGCGAGGTCGAGCAGCCCGGACCGGGGCAGCCCGCGACGCGCCGCAGCGAGCTGTTCGCCAAATGGTCGTTCGTGATCGACCGATGAAAGCAAAAGGGCGGTGGCTCGCGCCAACCGCCCTTCGGGGACTGTGAGTCGCCGGCTCAGTAGCCGCCGCGACCGCCGCTGCCGCCACCACCACCGTAGCCGCCGCGGCCACCGCCGCCGCCGCCACCGTAGCCGCCGCGACCACCGCCGCCGCCGCCATAACCGCCGCGACCACCGCCGCCGCCTTCACCGCCGCCGTAGCCGCCACGACCGCCGCCGCTTTCGCCGCCGCCGCCACCATAGCCGCTGCCGCCACCGCCGCCGTAACCCCCGCCGCCGCCACCGTAGCCGCCACCCGAGCGGCCGCCGCCGTAGGCGCCGCGGAAGCCGCCCGGACGCTCCTCGCGCGGGCGTGCGACGTTGACGACCAAGGCCCGCCCGGACAGCGGCTGGCCGTTCATCCCGTTGATGGCCGATTGGGCTTCCGCCTCCGAGGCCATCTCGACGAAGCCGAAGCCCTTCGAGCGGCCGGTCTCACGATCCATCATCACCTTGGCCGAGGTGACGGTGCCGAATTGCGAGAACGCCTGCTGCAGGTCCTCGTCGCGGATCGCATAGGCGAGATTACCGACGTACAGTTTGCTGCTCATGGTTGAGCCCCTTCTTTCCAGTTCCTGCCATGTGGAGCTTCAACCCGTCGTGAACCATTCAAGCGAAGGCGCGGCATCCAAACACACGGAAGCCGCAATATAAGTGAATTGCGCCAGCGTGCGCACCGACCCGGCCGGGGTTTGTTGTTTTGAGGCAGACCGCGTTTACCCTCGCTCCGCCCCGCGGCGGCGCAGCGCGCACCGGCACGAGGCAGCCCGGCCCGGCACGCCCGGATAGGATGCGCGAATGGACCTGTTCAAGCCGCTGATCGCGCTGCTGGCGATCGTCAATCCCATCGGCTGCATCCCCTTCTTCATCCACTTCACGCAGGGTTTCAGCCGCCAGCAGCGCCAGCGCACGATCCGCGTCGCGGCCTTCAGCGCCTTCTGCGTCATCGCCGTGTCGGCGCTGGCCGGCCTGAAGATCATCGAGTTCTTCGGCATCTCGCTGGCCTCGTTCCAGGTCGGCGGCGGCATGCTGCTGCTGATCTCCTCGCTGCAGATGCTCAACGCCCAGCCGGCCGAGGGCCGCAAGGAGGACGTGAGCGAGGGCAACCACAAGGTCGACGCCGGCGACAGCATCGCCATCGTGCCGCTCACCATTCCGCTGCTGACCGGCCCGGCGACCATCTCGACCATGGTCATCTACGCCGACAAGACGCGCCACTGGTGGCAACTCGGCGTGCTGGTCGGCTACGGCGTGGTGATCGGGCTGTCGGTCTGGGTGGCGTTCAACCTCTCCGGGCGCATCGCCAAGGTGCTGGGCCAGACCGGCATCAACGTGATGACGCGGCTGATGGGCCTGATCCTCGCCGCGCTGGCGGTCGAGGTGATGAGCGACGGGCTGGTCAAGCTGTTCCCGGTGCTGGCCGGCGGCCTGCGCTGAGCCCATGACGATCGGCCCCGGGCGCATCGCGCTGGTCGGCCTGCTCGGGCTGGCCTCGGCGATGGGCATCGGCCGCTTCGCCTTCACGCCCATGCTGCCGCTGATGCAGGCGGCCGGGCAGCTCTCGCTGCCGCAGGCCAGCGCGCTGGCGGGCGCCAACTACCTTGGCTACCTGGCCGGCGCGCTGGCCTGCACGGTGTGGACCCCCGCGCCGCTGCGCGCTGCCCGCACCGGCCTCGCCGCGGTGGCGCTGCTGACGCTGGGCATGGCGCTGACGACGCTGTACCCGCTCTGGCTGGCGCTTCGCTTCGGGGCCGGCGTGGCGAGTGCCTACGTGCTGGTGGGCGTGTCCGCCTGGGCCGTGCCGGCGCTGGCCGCGGCCGGGCATGCGCGGCGCGCCGGCCTGGTGTTCGCCGGCGTCGGCACCGGCATTGCGCTGGCCGGGCTCGGCGGCCTCGGGGCCGGCATCGCCGGCTGGGCGCCGGCGCCCACCTGGGCGCTGCTCGGTGCCGTGGCGGCGGCCGTGGCGCTCGGTGTGCACCTCGCGCTGCCGCACCTGGCCGGCGACGCGGCCCGTGCCGCGGCATCGGGCCGCGGGCTCGGGCCGGACGGCTGGCGCCTGGTGGTCTGCTACGGTGCCTTCGGCTTCGGCTACATCATCCCCGCGACCTTCCTGCCGGCGCTGGCGCGCCAGCAGGTCGCCGACCCGGCCCTGTTCGGCTGGGTCTGGCCCGCCTTCGGCGCTGCGGCCGCGCTGTCGACGCTGCTGGCCGCACGCTGGGCCGGCCGGCTCGCGCCGCGCCGGCTATGGGCGCTCGGCCAGGGCGTGATGGCACTCGGCCTGGCGCTGGCGGCCGGCTGGCCGACACTCGCCGGCCTGCTCGCCTGCGCGGTCTGCGTCGGCGGTACCTTCATGGTGATGACGATGGCCGCGATGCAGGAGGCGCGGCGCAGCGCCGGCGAGCGCGCGCCGCGCCTGATGGCCGCGATGACCGCGGCCTTCGCCGCCGGGCAGCTGGCCGGGCCGTTCAGCGTCGGCCTGTTCGGCAGCGACCCGGCCCGTGCGCTGGCACTGGCGCAATGGGCGGCCGCTGCGCTGCTCGCCGGCGGCGCGATCATTCTGTGGCCCGACCTCACGAGGAGCCCCGCATGAGCCCCACCGACCGACTCCCGCCGCTGTCCATGGACCAGCTCGACGCCACCCAGCGCGCGGCGGCCGACGCCCTGATCGCCGGCCCGCGCAAGGCCGTCAAGGGCCCGTTCATCCCGCTGCTGCGCAGCCCGGTGCTGCTCGACCGTGTTCAGCGCGTCGGCGAGTACCTGCGCTTCGACAGTGCGCTGCCCACGCGGCTGAACGAGTTCGCCACCCTGATGGTGGCGCGTGCCACCACCCAGCAGTTCGAGTGGGCCATCCACGCCGCCGCGGCGGCCAAGGCCGGCACCAGCTCGGCCAGCATCGCCGCCCTGCGCGAGGGTGCCCGCCCGGCCGACATGAGCGAGGACGAGGCGCTGGTGCACGACTTCTGCAGCGAGCTGCTCGCGCACCACGGCGTCTGCGACGCCACCTACGCGCGGGCGCTGGCGCGGCTCGGCGAACGCGGCGTGGTCGACCTGACCGCGCTGGTGGGCTACTTCACGATGGTCTGCTGGGTGCTCAACGTCGCGCACACCCCCCCCGAGCCGGCCCCCGGGATCGACCCGCTGCCGCCCCTGCCGAGGTAGCTCCTATGATCCGTCCCCGGAACAGGGATGACGGACCACACCTACGACTACATCGTCTGCGGCGCCGGAACGGCCGGCTGCCTGCTGGCCAACCGCCTTTCGGCCCGACGCGACAAGCGCGTGCTGCTGGTCGAGGCCGGCGGCAACGACGATTACCTCTGGGTGCACGTGCCGGTGGGCTACCTGTACTGCATCGGCAACCCGCGCACCGACTGGCTCTACCAGACCGAACCCGACCCCGGCCTGAACGGCCGCGTGCTGCGCTATCCGCGCGGCAAGGTGCTGGGCGGCTGCAGCAGCATCAACGGCATGATCTACATGCGCGGCCAGGCGCGTGACTACGAACAGTGGGCCGCGCTCGGCAACCCCGGCTGGGGCTGGGCCGACTGCCTGAGCGACTTCCTCGCCCACGAAGACCACCACGGCGGCGCGAACGACTTCCACGCCGCCCCCGGCTTCGACGCCAGCGGGGCGCGCCCGGGCGGCGAGTGGCGCGTCGAGCGCCAGCGCCTGCGCTGGGAGATCCTGGACGCCTTCGCGCAGGCCGCGGTGCAGGCCGGCATCCCGGCCACGGACGACTTCAACCGCGGCGACAACACCGGCGTCGGCTACTTCGAGGTCAACCAGCGCGCCGGCATCCGCTGGAACGCCACCAAGGCCTTCCTGCGCCCGGTGCAGCAGCGCGAGAACCTGCAGGTCTGGACCGGCGCGACGATCACGCGGCTGCAGCTCGAGCGTCCCGACGGTGCACTCGCGGCCGCCGGCATCGAGGTCGCGCCGGCCGGCGGCGGGGCGCCGCTGCAGGCGCGCCTCGCCCCCGGCGGCGAGCTGGTGCTGGCCACCGGCGCGATCGGCACGCCGCAGCTGCTGCAGCTGTCCGGCCTCGGGCCGGCCGCGCTGCTGCTGCGCCACGGCCTCGCGGTCGAGCGCGAGCTGCCCGGCGTGGGCCGCAACCTGCAGGACCACCTGCAGATCCGCGCCGTGTTCCAGGTCGAAGGCGTCAGCACGCTCAACACGCTCGCGAACTCCTGGCTCGGCAAGGCGCGCATCGGCGCGCAGTACCTGTTCACGCGCAGCGGCCCGATGAGCATGGCGCCGTCGCAGCTCGGCGCCTTCACGCGCAGCGACCCGGGCCAGGCGCACGCCAACCTCGAGTACCACGTGCAGCCGCTCTCGCTGGAGGCCTTCGGCCAGCCGCTGCACCGCTTCGACGCCTTCACCGCGAGCGTCTGCAACCTCAACCCGACCAGCCGCGGCGCGGTGCGCATCCGCTCGGCGAACCCGCACGAGGCGCCGGCGATCGCGCCGAACTACCTGTCGACCGACGCGGACCGCCGCATCGCCGCCGACTCGCTGCGCCTGACGCGCCGCATCGCGGCCCAGCCGGCGCTGGCCAGGTACGCGCCGCGCGAGTTCCGCCCCGGCGTGCAGTTCCAGAGCGACGACGAACTGGCGCGCCTGGCCGGCGACATCGGCACCACCATCTTCCATCCGGTCGGCACCGCGAAGATGGGGCCGGCGTCCGACCCGCTCGCGGTGGTCGACGCGCGGCTGCGCGTGCACGGCGTGCGCGCGCTGCGCGTCGCCGATGCCAGCATCATGCCCACCATCACCAGCGGCAACACCAACTCGCCGACGCTGATGGTCGCCGAGCGCGCGGCGCGCTGGATGCTCGAGGATGCCGCGCCATGAACGTCGTGATGCTGATCAACAGCGCGATCTGCCTGGCGATGGGCACGGCGCTGCTGGCCGCCTGGTCGCGCGACCGCACGCAGGCCTTCCTGCGCATGATCGGGCTGGCCTTCCTCGCGCATGTCGGCCTGCCGCTCGGCTGGCTCGTCATGAACGCCGGCGGCGAGGCGGCGCGCCTGGCGGGCCTGGCGATCCTGGTCGCCACCGGGCTGGCCTCGGTGGGGCTGATCGCGCTCGGCGTGGCCTACCTGGCGGACCGGCCGCTGCCGTCGCGCCGCCTGCCGCTGCTGGTGCTCGGGCTGGTCGTCACCGGCGTGCTGCTGCTGCCGCTGGGCGAGCGGCCGATGCTGCTCAGCGTGGCCACGCTGCAGCTCGGCGTCGCGCTGACCGCGGCCTGGCTGCTGTGGCCGCAGGGCGGCGCCGAGCGGCTCGCCGCGCTGCTGCTGCTGCTGCTGACGCTGAACCACTTCCAGTACCCGCTGCTCGGGCCCGAGGCGGCGGCGCGCCAGGCGGTGGCCGGCACCCTGCTGCGCCTGGCGCTCGGGCTGACGCTGCTGCACGCCGCGGTGCGCCGCTCGGCGCAGGAGTCGCAGCGCGCGCGCGACCGGCTCGGCCACCTGACCGAGCATTCGCACCAGGGCGTGGCGGTGGTGCGCGGCGAGCACCTGCTGTACGCCAACCCGGCGCTGCTGCGCATGTACGGCCTGAACTCGCTGACCGAGGTGCACACGCTGTGGCGCGACGCCACCATGCCCGAGGGCGAGCGCGAAGGCGCGCGCGAGCGGCACCGCCAGCTGATCTCCGGCGAGATGGCGCAGGCCAGCTGGTCGGGCCTGCGCTACCGCTTCGACGGCACGCCGATCCGGCTGCGCTTCACCGCCTGGCGCATCGACTGGGACGGCCAGCCGGCCGAGCAGGTGGTCGTCACCGACGAGACCGCGCAGCACGACGCCACCGCCGCGCTGCTGCACCAGGCCACCCACGACGAGCTGACCGGCGCGCCGAACCGCAGCGCGCTGCAGGCCCGGCTGCGCGAGCTGTGCGCGGCACGCGCCGGCTTCGCGCTGCTGCTGCTGGACGTGGACCGCTTCGCGCTCTTCAACGAGGCGCACGGCCCGTCGGTCGGCGACGCGGTGCTGCGCGCGCTGGCCGGCTCGCTGGCCGGCGCGCTGCAGGGGCGCGCCGAGGTGATGCGCCTGGGCGAGGACGAGTTCGCGCTGCTCGCCCCGGCCGAGGCCCCGGACCGGGCCGCGCAGCACGTGGCGCAGGCGGTGCGCGAGCTGCTCGCGCAGCCGCTGCCGCTGCCCGGCCACGAGTTCTATCTCGACGCCTCGATCGGCGTGGTGCTGCACCCGGTGCACGGGCGCGATCCCGAGGCGCTGCTGCGCGCGGCCAACGCTGCGATGCACGAGGCCAAGCACACGCCCGGCACCTCGCTGCAGTACGCCGAGCAGCGCTTCGAGCACGGCTCGGGGCTGTCGCTGCTGGCCGAGCAGGCGCTGCGCGCCGGCCTGCGCAACGAGGAATTCAGCCTGGTCTACCAGCCCAAGGTCGACGGCGTCAGCGGTGCGCTGCTCGGCTTCGAGGCGCTGGCGCGCTGGGACCGCCCGGGCATCGGGCGCGTCGGCCCGCACGAGTTCATCCCGGCGGCCGAGCGCACCGGCCTGATCGTGCCGCTGGGCCGGCTGATCCTCGCGCAGGCCTGCTCGCAGACCGCCACCTGGCATGCCGAGTTCGGCCGCGGCGTGCCCGTGGCGGTCAACGTGTCGCCGCTGGAGCTGCTCGACCCGGCCTTCCCCGACGACGTGGCACGGCTGCTGCGCCGCCACGGCGTGCCGCCGGGCCTGCTCTCGCTGGAGATCACCGAAAGCGCCGCAGTGGCGCACATCGGTGCGCTGCGCGGCCGCCTCGCGGCGCTGCGTGCGCTCGGCATCGAGGTGGCGCTGGACGACTTCGGCATCGGCTTCTCGTCGCTGAACATGCTGCGCAGCCTGCCGCTGCACGCCGTCAAGATCGACCGCTCGCTGATCGAGCCGATGCCGGCGCCCGACGCGACGGCCATCGTGCAGGCGATCTGCGCGATCGCGCAGACCCTGAAGCTCGAGGTGGTGGCCGAGGGCATCGAATCGCAGGCCCAGGCCGAGGCCGTGCTCGCCGCCGGCTGCACGGTGATGCAGGGCAACCTGCACGCGCGCCCGCTCGCGCCCGAGGAGGCCGGCCGCTGGCTGGCGCGCAGCCTCGGCGCGCCGCTGCGGGTGCTGCGCAACCCCTGAGGCGCGTACAAACGCTCACCGGCCCGCCGTGCCTGACTGAGCACAATGCCGCCGGCCGCGCGTCATGCGCGGCGCCAAGGGGGACACATGGAACGCCGCTGGTGGGTGCTGCTGGGACTGTCGACCGCGCTGCTGTCGGCCTGCGGAGGAGACGACGAGGCCGCCCCCGCGCCGGCGCCCAACCAGGCCCCGGTCGCGACGATCACCGCGCCCGCGGCGAACAGCCGGTTCGCCGCCGGTGACACGATCACCTTCGCCGGCAGCGCCACCGACGCCGAGGACGGCACGCTGGCCGCGTCGCGCCTGACCTGGTGGGCCGAACTGCACCACGATGCGCACACCCACCCCTTCCAGCCTGAGACCAGCGGCGGCACGGGGCAGGCCACCATCCCGACCCAGGGCGAGACCTCCGCCAACATCTTCTACCGCTTCCACCTGCGCGCCACCGACAGCGCGGGCGCCGTCACCGAGGTCACGCGCGACATCCTCCCGCGCACCGTGGTCGTCACCCTGGCCACCGATCCCCCGGGCCTGGCGCTGAGCCTGGACGGGCAGGGCGCGCCCGGCAGCTTCACCGGCGTGGTCGGCATCGAGCGGCGGCTGACCGCGGCCGACCAGACCGCCAATGGCAGGCGCTGGCGCTTCGTGCGCTGGAGCGACGGCGGTGCCGCCTCGCACCTGATCGATACCCCGGCGACGGACACCACCTACACCGCCACCTTCGAAGAGGACGTGGCGCCGAACCAGCCGCCGACTGTCTCGCTCACGGCGCCGGCGGCCGGCAGCAACGGCACCGTGGGCACGCCGATCGCCCTGAGCGCGACCGCGGACGACAGCGACGGCAACGTGACCGGCGTCGAGTTCTTCGAGAACGGCGTGAAGATCGGCGCCACCGACACCAGTGCGCCGTACGGCGTCAGCTGGACGCCGGCCACCGCCGGCATGCGCACGCTCACCGCACGGGCCACCGACGACCAGGGTGCCACGACCACCAGCGGCCCGGTCGCGGTGACGATCGCCATGCCGGCCGGCGACACGCAGGCGCCGGTGGCGCGCATCGACTCCCCGGCGAACCTGACCGGCAACCTGAGCGGCACGCTGGCCGTCACCGCGAGCGCGACCGACAACGTCGGCGTCACCTCGCTCGAGATCCAGCTCGACGGCCAGGCCGTCACGGGCGGCAGCGCGGGCGGCTCGCCGCTGACGGTGAACATCGACACCACGGTCCACGCCGCCGGCCAGCACGTGCTGCGCGCGCGGGCGCGCGACGCCGCCGGCAACACCTCGGCCTGGGCCAGCGCGGTGGTGAGCTTCGGCGGCAGCCGCACGCAGCCGGCCGGCTTCACGCGCAGCGAATGGGTCGGCGGCCTCTCCAGCGCCACCGCCTTCGCGCAGGCGCCCGACGGGCGCTTCTTCGTCGCCGAGCAGGGCGGCTCACTGCGCGTGGTGGACAACGGCACGCTGCTGGCCACCCCCTTCATCACCCTCGCCGTCGATCCGCAGGGCGAACGCGGCCTGCTCGGCGTGGCGCTGCACCCGCAGTTCGCGAGCAACCGCTGGATCTACCTGTACCACACGACCACGGAGAACGGCACGCACAACCGCATCAGCCGCTTCACCGCCGATGCCGGCAACCCGAACGTCGTGCAGGCCGGCAGCGAGCTGCGCATCGCCGATCTGCCGGCGCTGTCGGGTGCCACCAACCACAACGGCGGCGCGATGCACTTCGGCCTGGACGGCAAGCTCTACGTGGCGGTGGGCGACAACGCCGACAGCAGCAAGGCGCCGGACCTGAACGACCCGTTCGGCAAGATGCTGCGCTTCAACGACGACGGCACGATCCCGACCGACAACCCGCACTACCAGGCGCCGGCGACGCTGGTCGACGCGATCTGGGCGCGCGGCCTGCGCAACCCCTTCACGTTCTCGGTGCGCGCCAGCGACGGCCGCCTGCACATCAACGACGTCGGCCAGGGCACCTGGGAGGAGATCAACGTCGGTGCGCCGGGCGCCAACTACGGCTGGCCGAGCACCGAGGGGCCGACGAGTGCGGCCGGCATCGCCGCGCCGCTGTTCGCCTACGACCACAGCAGCTCGCCGGACGCCACCAGCGGCTTCTTCAGCGGCTGTGCGATCACCGGCGGCGCGTTCTACGGCAGCAGCGGCAGCTTCCCGGCCGCCTACCGCAACAGCTACTACTTCGCCGACTACTGCGGCGGCTTCATCGGCCGGCTCGACCTGGCCAACGGCAGCGCCGCCTACCGCTTCGGCAGCGTGTCCGGCAACCCGGTGGACATGCGGGTCGGCAACGACGGCAGCCTGTACGTGCTGACACGCGGCAGCATCGTGCGCTTCAGCAGCCCCTGAACCTCAGTTCAGCAGCTGCCGGCGCGCCCGGTGCAGGCGCACGAACAGGTTGTCCTCGCTGATCGCGAGCGCGGCGCAGACCTCGGCGCTGTCCTGGTCCTGCAGCACGCGGCGCTGCACCACCTCGCGCAAGCCGGCGGGCAGCGCCTCGATGCGCGCCAGCGTCTGCGCGAGCCGCTCGCGCTGCTCGGCCAGCTCGTCGGGGCGCGCATGCGGGCAGACGATCTCGCGTGCGCCGTCCTCGTCGTCCGGGCCGGCGGTCTCGAGGCTCTCGACCCCGGCGCGCTGGCGCACCAGGTCGACGATCTTGTGCTTGAGGATGGCGGTCAGCCAGGATCGCAGCGCCGAGCGGCCGGCGAACGAGGCGCGGCCGGCCAGCACGGCCTCGAACACGTCGTGCACCACGTCCTCGGCCAGGGTGGGGTCAAGCAGGCGGCGCTGCGCGAAGCGCACCAGCGCGTCACGGTGGGAGAACATCTCGGTCCAGGGCACGGCAGCGGCGGCGTTCATGGGGGTCCTCGGCGGCGGTGAATCGATGGGGGCCACTGTGGCCGGCCCGGATCGCGCGCCGCTCACCGAAGATCACGGCCAGATCACAAGGCTGTAAGAACGCCGTCGCAGCGCCCGACAATCGGGACCATGTCGAGCGCACCTGCCTCCATCCTCGTCGCCGAAGACCAGGCCGACATCCGCGAGCTGCTGGTGCTGAACCTGCGCAATGCCGGCTACGCGGTCGACGCGGTGGCCGACGGCGCCGCGGCGCTGGCGCGCCAGCTCGAGCGCCCGGCCGACCTGCTGCTGCTGGACCTGATGCTGCCGGCGCTCGACGGCCTGGAGGTCTGCAAGGCGCTGCGTGCACGCGGCAGCGCTGCGCCGATCCTGATGCTGACCGCCAAGTCGACCGAGCTCGACCGCGTGCTCGGCCTCGAGCTCGGCGCGGACGACTACCTGACCAAGCCCTTCTCGCTGGCCGAACTGCTGGCGCGCGTGAAGGCGCTGCTGCGCCGCGCCGAGCTGCTGCGGGCCGCGCAGCAGGCCGGTGCCGGGCCGGCACGGCTGATCCGCAACGGCGAGCTGGAGATCGAGCCGGCCAAGCGCCGCGTGCACTACCGCGGCGCCGAGATCGCCTTCACCGCGCTGGAGTTCGACCTGCTGCTGCACTTCGCGTCGCACCCCGGCCTGGTGTTCTCGCGCACCCAGCTGCTGGACGCCGTCTGGGGCTACAGCCACGACGGCTACGAGCACACCGTCACCACCCACATCAACCGGCTGCGCAACAAGCTCGAGGCCGACCCGATGCGGCCCGAGCTGATCCTCACGGTGCGTGGCGCGGGCTACAAGATGCGCGAGCCTCCTCGATGACGAGCGGTGTCCGGTGAGCGTCCGCCTCAAGCTCGCCCTCACGGTGCTGGCCACCGGACTGGTCACCGCGCTCGGCGTGATGGTCGCGGTGCTGTACGGCTTCCAGCGCTTCGAGCACGAGACCACCTTCCAGCGCGCCAACGCCTTCCTGGCTCGGGTCACCGCCGCCTACGACGACCTGCTCGACCTGCAGCAGCGCCGCCCCGACGAGTTTCGCGACTGGCTGCGCAGCCTCGTGCTCTACGAGCCGGACACCCAGCTCTACCTGCTCGATGCCGAGGGCCTGGTGCTGGCCAGCACCGGACAGGCGCAGCTGCCGCCGGGCTTCAAGGTGGCGATCGCTCCGGTGCGCGCGGCCGTCGAGCGCGCCCGGGCCGGGCGGGCCCGCTGGGGCGAAGGCTACGTGATGGGCGACGACCCCGAGCGCATGGACGCCGACGCCGTGGTCGCGGCCTGGCCGCTGCGCCGCGCCGTGATCCGGCCCGGCGAGCAGGCGGCCGGCTACCTCTACCTCGTCTGCCACACCGACGAGACGCCCGAGGCGCGCTGGGCCGCGCTGCGCGGCAGCCTGGCGCTGCCCACGCTGGCGCCGATCGCCGGCATCGTCGCGCTGGCCTCGCTGTTCGCGGCGCTGATCATCGCCGCCGTCACGCGGCCGCTGCGTCGCCTCACCGAGGCGGTGGCGCAGCTGTCGGCGCAGGGCCTGGAGGAGGACCCCGGCCGCACCCCGGCCGCGCTGCTCGCGCCGCCCGGGCGCGACGAGTTCGGCCGCCTGACCGGCGCCTTCGCGATGATGCTGGAGACCCTGCGCCGCCAATGGGCCGCGCTGCGCCGGCTCGACCATTTCCGCCGCGAGGGCGTGAGCAACCTGTCGCACGACCTGCGCTCGCCGCTGACCGCGACGGTGGCCTGTCTCGAGACGCTGCAGCAGCGCTGGGGCGAGGACGCGGCGCGCGCCGAGGAGCGCCGCCTGGTCGAGGTGGCGCTGCGCAACAGCCGCAATGCGGCGCGCCTCGTGCAGTCGCTCGGCGAGCTGGCGCGGCTCGACGAGCCGGCCTATGCGCTGCAGCGCGAGCCGGTCGACGTGGTCGAGCTGCTCGACCAGATCCGCGCCCGCTTCGCCGAACGCGCCCGCGCGCAGCAGGTGCAGCTGCGCGTCGACGAGCCGGCCGACGGCGAGCCGGTGCCGGCCGACGTCGACGTCGAGCTGTTCGAGCGCGCGGTGGCCAATCTGGTCGACAACGCGCTCAAGCACGGCGGGGCCGGCTGCACGATCACGCTGGCGGCGCGGCGCGAGCCCGGGCAGCTCGCGGTGCGCGTGGCCGACACCGGGCCCGGCATCGCCGCGGCCGACCTGCCGCACCTGTTCGACCGCTTCTACCAGGCCCGCGCCAGCGTCGCGCCGGCCACCGGCGAGGGCGGCAAGGGCCTTGGGCTCGCGATCGTCAAGCGCATCGTCGAGTTGCACGGCGGGCAGGTCGACGTGAGCAGTCACCTCGGCGCAGGCACAACCGTGCAGCTCACGCTGCCGCTGCCAGCTTCAGGGTAAGCCCTGCTGCGGCCCCCTGGCCACCCGCCTACAGTTCGCCCACTCGCAGCGGGCCCCCAGGGGCCTCGCCACGGCGGGGGACTGAGGAGACTCGAAACGCGCCGCGGCTTGCCGCAGGTCGCGACACTCTGACAGGCCGCAGCAGCGGCCGATGCAAAAATCGAGGGGCGCCGGTGGGACTCCACCGGCGCCCCTTTCGACTTCTTCCTCTCCGACTTGTCGCTCGATCTCGCCATCGCCGCCTTGGCGGCGCTGGGCGCCGGCTGCGTCGACGCGATCGTCGGCGGCGGCGGCCTGGTGCTGGTGCCGGCGCTGTTCAGCGTGTTTCCCGAGGCGCCGGCCGCCACGCTGCTGGGCACCAACAAGGCCACCGGCATCTGGGGCACGGCCTGGGCCACGCGCCAGTTCGCGCGCCGGGTGCAGATGCCCTGGGCCGTGCTGCTGCCGGCCGCGCTGGCCGCCTGGTGCGGCAGCCTGGCCGGGGCCTGGGCGCTGACGCAGGTCGACCCCGGCGGCCTGCGCAAGGCGCTGCCGGTCGTGCTGGCCGCGGTGCTGCTCTACACCCTCGCCCGCAAGGACCTGGGCCGGCACCACGCGCCGTCGGCGCGGCGCGGCGTGCAGCTTGCGCTGGCCGGCGCGATCGGCGTGACGGTCGGCTTCTACGACGGCTTCTTCGGCCCGGGTGCGGGCAGCTTCTTCGTGTTCGGCTTCGTGCGCCTGCTCGGCTTCGACTTCCTGCACGCCTCGGCCAGCGCCAAGCTGCTGAACACCGCCACCAACGGCGCGGCGCTGCTGCTGCTGGCGCTCAAGGGGCATGTGTGGTGGCATGTCGCGGCGGTCCTGGCGGTGGCCAACGTGGCCGGCAGCCTGGTCGGCACGCGGCTGGCCCTGCGCCACGGCGCGGGCTTCGTGCGCGGCGCGTTCATCCTGGTCGTCGCGGCGCTGATCGCCAAGACCGGCTGGGACGCGCTGCGGCTGTGAACTGCACCGCGAACGCGCTGTTTCTCCTCGGTTCGCCGCAACGCCGCCGGCCTACGATGCCCCGGCGACCCCACGACTGCCGAAAGGCGTGCACCATGCCCGTCGACAAGGAACTGCGTTCACTCAACATCGACATCCCCGCCCAGCCCGATTCGCTGGTCAAGCTCTCGCTGCTGCTGGCCGAGGAGGAGGTCAACCTGCAGTCGGTCAGCGCCCTGGTCAGCGGCGACATGGCGCTCGCCTCGGCGGTGCTGAAGGCGGTCAACTCCTCGCTGTACGGCCTGTCCGGCCGCGTGCAGAGCGTGCAGCAGGCCATCACCTACCTCGGCACGCGCGAGGTCGCGGCGGTGACCTTCGAGATGGGCCTGCGTGCCGTCTTCCCGCCCGCGCCCGAGCTCGACCCGCTGTGGGAGCGCGCCGCGGTGCGCGGCCTGCTGATGGGCCGCATCGGCCAGGCGCTGGGCGTCGACCCCTGGGCGGCACATTCCGCCGGCCTGTTCGAGGAATGCGGCAAGGCGGTGCTGTTCCGCCACGCGCCGGAGCGCTACAAGCCGCTGCTGAAGGCGGCCGCGAACGACGAGGACCTGCTGCTGCTCGAGCACGACGAGTTCGGCGTCAGCCACGATGCGCTCGGCGCCGCGCTGTGCGAGACCTGGGGCCTGTCGGGGCCGGCCGTGTCGAGCGTGCGCTTCCACGTGATCGTCAATGCCACGCTGCAGCTGCCGATGCAGCTGCCGCGGCGCGCCATCTGCGCCCTGTCGGCGCTGGCGCATGCGCTGATGACCAACCCGGACACGCTCGACGTGGTGGCCGGGAAGGTTGCGCCGCAGGCCGACCTGGACCCGCAGCTCGTGCTGCGCGGCGCGCGCAAGGTGCAGGAGCAGATCGAGAACGCGGTGGAGCGTCAGCGGGCAGCGTAGTCACTCGCCGGCGTCCACCATGCCCTGGTGGTGGCTGAGGTAGACCCGGCCGCGGAACCAGTCCTCGAAGCCGCCGGCGCGCAGCCGGTCCATCACCGGGCCCTTCACCTCCGACAGGTCGAGCCGGATGCCGCGCTCGGCCAGCATCGCGTGCAGCGTGCGCAGCGCCTCGTAGGCGCTGAAGTCGATCGAGTTCACCGGCGACATCTGCAGCAGCACGCGCCGGGTGTCCGGCAGCGCGGCCAGGTGGTGGTCCACCACGCCGGTCAGGCGCCGCGCGTTGGTGAACAGCAGGCTCTCGTCGATGCGCAGCGCCAGCACGCCGGGGGTGCACTGCACCGCATGGCGGTCGACGTTGCGATAGTGCTCGGTGTCGCCGACCCGGCCGATGCGCGCCACGTGCGGGTTGGCGCTGCGCTGCAGCAGCAGCCCGATCGACAGCGCCACGCCGGCGCCCAGCGCCCACTGTGCGCCGCCGAGCAGGGTCAGCAGCGCGACGACCAGCATCACCCCGAACTCGGCCGGGGCGTAGCGCCAGGCCTCGGCGAAGGCGCGCCACTCGACCACGCCCAGCACCGCGACGACGATGGTCGCCGCCAGCACCGCTTCGGGCAGCCAGGCCAGCGGTGCCGCCAGCAGCAGCACCGCCAGCGCCATGAACAGGGCCGACCAGGCACCGGCGGCGCGGGTGCGCGCGCCCGCCTCGGCATTGACCGCGCCGCGCGAGAAGCTGCCGCCCACCGGCATCGCCTGCGCGCAGGCGGCCGCCAGGTTGGCCGCGGCCAGCCCGGCGAGTTCGCGGCGGGCATCGACCTGCTCGCGCCGGCGCAGCGCCAGGCCTTCCGAGACCGCCAGGCTGCTGACGAAGGTGACCAGCGCGAGCGGCAGCGCGGCCGGCAGCAGGGCGGCCCACAGCGCGGCGTCCAGGGGCGGCCAGCCCAGCGGCAGGTGGAAGTCCGGCAGGCGACCGACCAGCGCGACGCCGCGCGCGTCGGCGCCGACCGCCGCGGCCAGCGCGATCGCCAGTGCGATCACCAGCAGCGGCGCGCAGCGCGCCGCCAATGCCGCCGTCGGCGCGGCGAGCAGGCGGCGCAGCAGCGCCTGCGCATGGCGCCGCGCGAGCAGCAGCAGCAGCAGTGCGGCCACGCCGAAGGCGGCGGTGGCGAGGTGGCCGTGGCGCGGCGCCTGCCACCACGACTGCAGCAGCTGCGGCACGGTGGAGCCCTGTGCCGCACCGCCCAGCAGCGCGGGCAGCTGCGAGCAGGTGATGGCCAGCGCGGCGCCCGTGGAAAAGCCATGCAGCACCGGGGTCGACAGCAGGGCTGCCAGCGCGTCGAGCTTGAACAGGGCCGCGGCGGCCAGCAACAGCCCGGATTCGGCCGCCAGCACCAGGGCGGCGTGCTGCACCGGCACCCCCTGCGCGGCCAGCGGCTGCACGGCCTGGATCGTCATCAGCGCCACCACCGCCACCGGCCCGACCGAATTGACCGGAGAGGATCCGAGCGCGGCGTAGGCGAGCATCGGCAGCAGGCTGGCATACACGCCCACCTCGGGCGGCAGGCCGGCGAGCAGGGCGTAGGCCAGGCTCTGGGGGATCAGCAGGATCGCGACGATGAAACCGGCGACGAGGTCGTCGCGCAGCGCGCTGCGGCAGTAGTCGCGGAGGCGTTCGGCGGGCATGCGCGCCGAGTATTCACCGAGTCACCGTCGGGAGCCGACACCGGAAAAAAGAAAGGGAAGCGGGACAGTGGCCCGGGGCTCGCTCTCAACCTCCCCGGATTGCCCGCTTCCCTGGTGGACAGGTGTCAGTCCGCAAAAACCTTTCAGCGTGCGCCGCTCGGGCGCAGGAACAAGGACAGCTGCTCGGGCGCACGGCCGGTCTGCAGCACCTTCGACGGCCGCGAGGCGTCGGTCGGCTTCAGCACGGGCGCCTTGGGCGCGATCCGCGTAACCACACGCGGCGTGTTCGGCAGGGTGCGTGGCGGCATGGTGGCCTCGCTGCGTTCGGTGGTCGTCTCAGCTGCTCAGTTCGCTGGCAGCAAAGGCCGGGAAGCGCGGCTCGCCCACGCCCAGCATGCCGGCCGCCTTGCTGATCCAGCCCGACAGGTCCGGCGCCTTGGGCAGGCGCGGCGTGGCGGGCTGCGCAAGGCGCAGCAGCGACGACGCGCCGCCGCGGCAATGCGGGCCGGCGGGGCGGAGGCGGCGGACGGGCGCGGGGGTGGAGCGGCTCAGCGGCATGGTTTCAACGACGTCCTGGTCAGTTGGCCATGCCAGCGCAATCGGCGTGCCATGCCGTTGGCGACCGCTCACGGCCGTGCGAGTGTGGCAAACCGCACATGGCCGGACGCATTTCGGCCGGCCCGCCGGGCCGCAGCGGCCGAATCGTGACCGAAATGTAAGTGCTTCGATACAAGCCCGACACGAATCGTCGCGTCGGCGTGGCCGCGCGGGTCAGGCGCGGGCGCGGTAGCCGCGCGGCACGGCGCCGAGCAGCCGCCGGGTGTAGTCCTGCTGCGGCGCTTCGAGGATCTGCGCCACCGGCGCCTGCTCGACCACCGCGCCGTCCTTCATGACCAGCACCTCGTCGGCCATGAAGCGCACCACCGCCAGGTCGTGGCTGATGAAGATGTAGGTCAGGCCGAGCGCGTCCTGCAGGTCCTTCAGCAGGTTGAGCACCTGCGCCTGCACCGACACGTCCAGCGCGCTGACCGCCTCGTCGAGCACCAGCAGCTCGGGCTCGAGCGTCAGGCAGCGGGCGATCGCGATGCGCTGCCGCTGGCCGCCGGAGAACTCGTGCGGGTACTTGTTGAGCGCGGTGTCGTCGAGCCCGACCTGCGCCAGCAGCCGGCTCGCGCGCTCGCGCCGCTCGGCCTCGTCGGCGCCGATGCCGTGGATCGTCAGCGGCTCGAGCAGCGTCTGCGCCACCGTGAAGCGCGGGTTCAGCGAGGCATACGGGTTCTGGAACACCACCTGGATGCGCCGGCGCATCGGCAGCATCTGCTCGCGCGAGAGCGACAGCAAGTCCTGGCCGTGGAACAGCGCCTGGCCGCCCACCGGGCCGCCGGCCGGCTCGTGCAGGCGCAGCAGCGCCAGGCCCATCGTGGTCTT
This sequence comes from Piscinibacter defluvii, assembly GCF_004011805.1. Lineage (GTDB taxonomy): Bacteria > Pseudomonadota > Gammaproteobacteria > Burkholderiales > Burkholderiaceae_C > Piscinibacter > Piscinibacter defluvii. The sequence continues at coordinate 839,447 of NZ_ML137196.1, read as the reverse complement.
GCCCGAGCCGGATTCGCCCACCACGCCGAGCGTGTGGCCGCGCCGCAGCCGGAAGCTGGCACCCTTGACGGCCTGGAACTCGCGCCGGCCGAACACGCCGCGGCGGATCCAGAAGCCCTTGGTCAGCGCCTTCACCTCGAGGATGACGGGGGCCTGCGGGTCCTTGGGCCGGGCCTCGTGCCGGGCGGTGCGGCCGTCGAGGTGGTCGTCGATCACCATCAGCCGCGCGTCGTGCTGCTGCAGCGTCGGCCGGCAGGCCAGCAGCGCCTTCGTGTAGGCGTCGCGCGGGTGCTCGAAGATCTCGGCCACCGGCCCCTGCTCGCGCACCGTGCCCTGGCGCATCACCACCACGCGGTCGGCGATCTCGCCCACCAGCGCCAGATCATGGCTGATGAACAGCATGCTCATGCGGTGCTTGTCCTTCAGCCGCGCGAGCAGCTCCAGGATCTGGCGCTGGATGGTCACGTCCAGCGCGGTGGTCGGCTCGTCGGCGATCAGCAGCTTGGGCTCGCAGGCCAGCGCCATCGCGATCATCACGCGCTGCTGCTGGCCGCCGGAGAGCTCGTGCGGGTGCGCCGCCAGGCGCCGGCGCGGCTCCGGCAGGCCCACCTCGGCGAGCAGCTCCTCGGCGCGCGCCATCGCCTGGCGGCGCGTCAGCCCGAGGTGGCGCAGCAGCGGTTCGCACAGCTGGTGGGCGATGCTGAACACCGGGTTCAGCGAGCTCATCGGGTCCTGGAACACGCAGGCGATCTCGCGCCCGCGCAGCGCCTGCAGCTCGGCCAGCGAGGCCTGCAGCAGGTCGCGCCCCTGGAAGCGGATGCGGCCCTCGCGCTGCGCGTTCTCCGGCAGCAGGTTGAGGATGGACATCGCCGTGACGCTCTTGCCCGAGCCCGACTCGCCCACCAGCGCGACGGTGCCGTTGTCCGGGATGTCGAAGCTCACGCCGGTGTCGCCGCGCCCCACCGCCTCGCTCCAGGTGGCGCGCGCGCCGCGCCCGAGGCGAAAGCGCACGCGCAGGTCGTCGATCGCGAGCAGCGGATTCGCGGCGTTCATTCGGCCCCCCGCAGCTTCGGATCGAGCGCATCGCGCAGCGCATCGGTCATCAGCGAGAACGCGGTGACGAACACCGCCATGAAGAGCGTGGCCGCGGCGAGCTGCCACCAGTGGCCGAGGATCAGTTCGGTCTGCGCCTCGGCGAGCATGGTGCCCCAGGAGACCTGGTCGACCCGCACGCCGAGCCCGAGGTAGGACAGGATCACCTCCGCCTTGATGAAGCCGACCACCAGGATCGACAGCTGCACCAGCACCACGTGGCTCACGTTGGGCAGGATGTGGCGGAAGATGCGCGCCCCCGGGCCCGCGCCGATCGCCTCGGCGGCGCGCACGTAGTCGCGCACCGAGTGCTTCAGGAACTCGGCGCGCACCAGGCGGTAGATGCCGGTCCAGCCGGTCAGGCCGAGGATCAGCACGACCGACTCGACGCCGCGCCCGACCACCGCGGCGAAGGCGAAGATCAGCAGGATGTCGGGCACCGAGGTGAACACGTTGTAGAGCCACTCGAGGAAATCGCCCACCTTGCCGCCGAAGAAGCCGGCCAGCGCGCCCAGCACGGTGCCGATCAGGGTGGCCAGCAGCGCCGCGGCGACGCCGACGAACAGCGAGATCTCGGTGCCCTTGATGGCCTTGGCCAGCACGTCGCGGCCGAGCCGGTCGCCGCCGAAGGGCAGGGTCTCCTGGCGCTCGAGCTCGGCGGTGCGCAGCTTGGCGGCGCGCTCGGCCCATTCGGCGTAACGCGGGGCGAGCGGGTCGACGTCGGAGATGTCCACGTTCGGCCCGCTGGGCACCGGGATGGCCTCGACCGCCTGCTTGTCGGCCGGGCCGATGAACGTGGGCGGTGCGTTCGGGACGCCGCGTTCGGCCTGCCAGTCGCCGGCCACCAGGCCGAGCGCGGTGGACAGCATCAGCAGCGCGAACGCGGCCACGATGGCCAGCGACACCATGCCGACGCGGTCGCCGCGGAAGCGCCGCCAGGCGGCGGCCCAGACGCCTTCCGAGCGGGACGCCGGCGTCGTGCCGGCGGAGGAGGACAGGACGGCACTCATTTCAGCACGACGCGCGGGTCGACCAGCTTGTACAGCACGTCGGTGGCCAGGTTCACCACCATCGTGATCACCGCGAGGTAGATCGTCACCGCCTGGATCACCGGGTAGTCGCCCCGGTTGACGGCCAGCAGCACCTCGCGGCCCAGGCCCGGGATCGAGAAGAACACCTCGATCAGGAACGAGCCGACGAAGATGCCCGGCAGCGACACCGCGACGTTGGTCAGGATCGGGATCATCGCGTTGCGCATCACGTGGGTGAGCAGGATGCGCGGCTCGGTCAGCCCCTTGGCGCGCGCCGTGCGCACGTAGTCCTGCCCGATCTCGTCGAGGAAGAAGGTGCGGTACAGCCGGGTGCGCGGCGCCAGGCCCACCATCACCGCCAGCAGCACCGGCAGCGGCGTGTACACCGCCAGGTTGGTGGCCAGGCTGTCGGTCCAGCCCTGCACCGGGAACCAGCCGAGCCGGAACGCGAACAGGTACTGGCCGACGATCACGTAGACCAGGAAGGAGATCGACAGCGCGACGGTGGTCGCCACCATGATCGCGCGGTCGGTCAGCGAGCCGCGCACGTAGGCCACCAGCAGCGCGATCGGCACCGCCAGCAGGGTGTCCAGCACCAGGATCGGCAGCATCACCGTCAGCGTGGCCTGCACGCGCGAGGCGAACAGGCTGGAGATCGCCTCGTTGGTGGCCCAGCTGCGGCCCCAGTCGAAGGTGACGATCTGCTTCAGGAAGATGCCCAGCTGCACCCACCAGGGCTCGTTCAGGCCGAGCTGGGTGCGGATGGCCTGGATCTGCTCGGGCGAGGCGCCCAGGCCGCCGATCACTTCGGCCGGGTCGCTGCCGAACCACTTGAACAGGAAGAACACCAGCAGCACGACGCCGAACAGCGTCGGCACCATCTGCCACAGGCGCCGTATCAGGTATGCGGCCATGCGCTCCGGGTCGTTCGTGAGACTGCGCGAGTCTAGGGGCAGCGCGGGAAGCCCCTGCCCCGCGTTTGCCCTCGGCGCCCGGATGCAATCCGCGTGCCGCGAACGAATAGACTTTGCGGCCTCTGCCCAGGAGTTGCCGTGAGGATCATCCGTGCGCTGGTTCTGATGCTCGGCTGCGGCGCCGCGCTCGCGCAGGCGCCGGCCGACCCGCCGCCCGACGGGCCGCGGGTGCTGCGCTACGCCTTCCCGATCGCCGAGACCGGTTTCGACCCGGTGCAGCTGTCCGACCTGTACTCGCGCACCGTCACCGCCGGCATCTTCGAGGCGCCGCTGCGCTTCGACTTCCTGGCCCGGCCGTTCCGCATCGAGCCGCTGACGGCCGAGGCCCTGCCGGTGATCGAAGACGACTACCGCAGCTTCACCTTCCGCATCCGGCCGGGCATCCACTTCGCCGACGACCCGGCGTTCCAGGGCAGGAAGCGCGAGCTGGTCGCGGCCGACTACGTGTACTCGATCAAGCGCCACTACGACCCGCGCTGGAACAGCCCCAACCTGTACCTGCTGGAGAACGCCAAGCTGCTCGGCCTGTCGGAGCTGCGCAAGCAGGTGCTGGCGAGCAAGCAGCCCTTCCCCTACGACACCGAGGTCGAGGGTGCCAAGGTGCTGGACCGCTACACCTTCCGCGTCCGCCTGGCCGAGCCCTCGCCGCGCTTCCACCGCGCACTGATGACCGACAGCTCGGTGTTCGGCGCGATGGCGCGCGAGGTGGTCGAGTTCTACGGCGACAAGATCATGGAGCACCCGGTGGGCACCGGGCCGTTCCGCCTGGCCGAGTGGCGGCGCAGCTCGAAGATCGTGCTGGAGCGCAACCCCGGCTTCCGCGAGCTGCGCTACGACGAGCAGGCACCCGACGACGATCCGCGCGCGCAGGCCATCGCCAAGCGCCTGGCGGGGCGCCGCCTGCCGCTGCTGGACCGGGTGGAGATCGCGATCATCGAGGAGGTGCAGCCGCGCTGGCTGTCGTTCCTGAACGGCCAGGCAGACCTGATCGAGCGCCTGCCCAACGAGTTCGCGCCGCAGGCGATCCCGAACAACCAGCTCGCCCCCAACCTGGCCAAGCGCGGCATCGGCATGGACCAGTCGCCGCTGGTCGACATCACGCTGGCGGCGCTGTTCAACCAGGACAACCCGGTGGTGGGCGGCTACACGCCGGAGAAGGTGGCGTTGCGGCGCGCCATCGCGCTGGCCTACGACAGCGACGAGGAGATCCGCCTGGTGCGCATGAACCAGGCCATTCCTGCGCAGACCGCGATCGCGCCGCTGGCCTACGGCTACAACCCGGCGCTCAAGACCTCGATGAGCGACCACGACCCGGCGCGCGCGAAGGCGCTGCTGGACCTCTACGGCTACGTCGACCGCGACGGCGACGGCTGGCGCGAGCAGCCCGACGGCACGCCGCTGACGCTCGAGTACGCCACCCAGCCCGACCAGGTCAGCCGCAAGCTGGCCGAGCTGTGGCAGAAGAACATGAAGGCGGTCGGCCTGCGCATCGTCTTCAAGATGGCCAAGTGGCCGGAGAACCTGAAGGCCTCGCGTGCCGGCAAGCTGATGATGTGGGGCGTGGGCTGGTCGGCCGCCAGCCCGGACGGCGACACCTTCCTCGCGCTCGCCTACGGGCCGAACAAGGGCGGCGCGAACCACGCGCGCTTCGACCTGCCGGCCTTCAACGACTTGTACCTCAAGCAGAACCGCATGCCCGACGGGCCGGAGCGCCAGAAGGTGATGGAGGAGGCGAGCAAGCTGATGGTGGCCTACGTGCCCTACAAGCTGAGCGCGCACCGCATCGCCACCGACCTGACGCAGCCCTGGGTGGTCGGCTTCAAGCGCAACCCCTTCGTGCGCGAGTTCTACAAGTTCGTCGACGTCGACCCGGCGTTGCAGCGCCAGCTTCAGCGATGAGCTGGTGGCGTGTCGCGCTGCTCGCGCTGGCGCTGGCCCTGGCGCTGCCGGCGCGCGCCGAGCCGCCCAAGGTGCTGCGCTACAGCTTCCCGGCCGCCGAGACCGGGTTCGACCCGGCCCAGGTCAGCGATCTGTACTCGCGCACCGTCACCGCGCATGTGTTCGACGGGCTGTACCAGTACGACTACCTGAACCGCCCGTTCCTCGTGCGGCCCAACGTGGCGGCGGGCATGCCCGAGGTCTCGGCCGACTTCCGGACCTGGACCGTGCGCATCCGGCCGGGCCTCTACTTCGCCGACGACCCGGCCTTCAAGGGCGTGCGGCGCGAACTGGTGGCGCAGGACTTCGTCTACGCGATGAAGCGCTACTTCGACCCGGTGAACAAGAGCCCGAACTACGCCGGCCTGGCCGAGGAGGGCATGCTCGGCCTGGAGGAGCTGCGCGAGCAGGCGCTGAAGAACAAGACCGCCTTCGACTACGACCGCGAGGTCGAGGGCCTGCGCGCGCTGGACCGCTACACGATCCAGTTCAAGCTCGCCAAGCCGCGCCCGCGCCTGCTCTACACGCTGGCGCAGGGCGACCTGTTCGGCGCGGTGGCGCGCGAGGTCGTCGAGGCCTACGGCGCGGCCATCATGGAACACCCGGTGGGCACCGGCCCGTACCGGCTGGTCCAGTGGCGACGCAGCTCGCTGATCGTGCTGGAGCGCAACCCGAACTACCGGCGCGAGCGCTACGAGGAGGTCACGCGCCCCGCCGACGACGATGCCGAGGGGCGTGCGCTGGCGGAGCGTTTCCGCGGCCGCCTGCTGCCGATGGTCGACCGGGTCGAGATCAGCATCGTCAATGAGAGCCAGCCGCGCTGGCTGTCCTTCCTGACCGAGCGCTTCGACCTGCTCTCGGTGCCGCTGGAGTACGCCCAGCTCGCCGCGCCGAACGGCAAGCTCGCGCCCAACCTGGCGCGCAAGGGCATCGGGCTGCAGCGCATCGTCAACCCGGACCGCACGCTGTACTACTTCAACATGGAGGACCCGGTGGTCGGCGGCTACGCGCCGGAGAAGGTGGCGCTGCGCCGCGCGATCTCGCTGGGCTCGGACGTCTGGCGCGAGATCCGGCTGATCCGGCGCGGCCAGGCGATCCCGGCGCAGACCATCGTCGCACCGGGCACCTGGGGCTACGACGCCCAGCTCAAGACGGAGAACAGCGACTACGACCCGGCGCGCGCCCGCGCGCTGCTGGACATGTACGGCTACCTCGACCGCGACGGCGACGGCTGGCGCGAGATGCCCGACGGGGCGCCGCTGCTGCTCGAATACGGCTCGCAGTCCGACCCGATCTCGCGCCAGTTCGACGAGCTGTGGCAGAAGAACATGAAGGACCTCGGGCTGAAGCTGAAGATCGACGTCGGCCAGTGGCCCGAGCAGCTGAAGAAGGCGCGCGCCGGCCAGATGATGATCTGGCAGCTCGGTTATTCGGCCGCCGACCCCGACCTGCAGACCGCGCTGCAGGTGCTGTACGGCCCGGCGTCCGGCGGGCAGAACCTGGCGCGCTTCCGCAACGAGCGCTTCGACACCCTGTACCGCGAGATCCAGGCCCTGCCGGACGGCCCCGAGCGCCTGGCCAAGGTGCGCGAGGCGCAGCGCATCGTCGCCGCGCTGGCGCCGCACCGCTACAACGTGCACCGCGTGCTGACCGACCTCACCCAGCCCTGGCTCGCCGGCTTCCGGCGCCCGCTGTTCGGCAACCGCTTCTGGCACTACGTCGACATCGACGTGGCGCGCCAGCCGCAGCAGCCCTGAGGCCTGCATGCTGCGGCGGCGCACCCTGCTTGCCGGGCCGCTGGCGCTGGCGGGGGGCGCTGCGGCAGAGGCGGCGCCGCGGCGCGCGCCCGGCACCCTGCGCGTCGCGCTGCGCGTGCCCGAGACCGGCTTCGACCCGCTGGCCATCGGCGACCTCGGCTCCTCGCGCATCGCCTCGTGCATCTTCGAGGCGCCGCTGACCTACGACTACCTGGCGCGGCCGGTGCGGCTGATCCCGCAGACCGCCGCGGCGCTGCCGGACATCTCGGCCGACGCAAGCACCTTCACCTTCCGCATCCGCCCCGGCATCTTCTTCGCCGACGACCCGGCCTTCGGCGGCCGGCCGCGCGAGCTGGTGGCGCAGGACTACGTCTACAGCGTCAAGCGCTACTACGACCCGCGCAACAACAGCGAGAACCTCTACATCTTCGCCAACGCCGGGCTGCTCGGGCTCGACGCGCTGCGCCACCGGGCGCTGAACGAGCGCCGTCCGTTCGAATACGACCGCGAGGTCGAGGGCATCCGCGCGCTCGACCGCTACACCTTCCGCGTGCGCCTGGCGCGGCCCGACCCGCGCTTCCACCTGCAGTTCGCGCGCCAGGACGTGCTCGGCGCCATGGCGCGCGAGGTGGTCGAGCGTTACGGCGCCGACATCGCCGCGCATCCGGTGGGCACCGGGCCATTCCGGCTGGCCGCCTGGCGGCGCGCCTCGCGCATCGAGCTGGAGCGCAACCCGCGCTACCGCGGCCGCACGATCGCCGCGCCGCCGGACCTGCCCGACGATGCGGCCGGCCGCGCCGCGGTCGAGCAGCTCGTCGGGGCGCGCCTGCCGCGGGCCGAGCGCATCGAGCTCGACGTGATCGAGGAGGCGCAGCCGCGCTGGCTGGCCTTCCTCGAAGGCGCGCACGACCTGCTCGAGGTGCCGTCCGAGTACGGCGCGCTCGCGGTGCCCGACGGCCGGCTCGCGCCGCACCTGGCGCGGCGCGGCATCCGGCTGCAGCGCACGCCGCAGGCCGACCTGGCGATGACCTACTTCAACATGCGCGACCCGATGGTCGGCGGCTACGCGCCCGAGCAGGTGGCGCTGCGCCGCGCCGTCGCGCTGGCCTACGACAGCGCCGCCGAGCTGCGCCTGGTGCGCCATGGCCACGGCGTGCCGGCACAGTCGGTGGTGGCGCCCTTCACCTCGGGCTACGACGCTGGCTACCGCAGCGAGATGAGCCAGCACGACCCGGCGCGGGCCGCCGCGCTGCTCGACCTGTTCGGCTTCGTCGACCGCGACGGCGACGGCTGGCGCGAGCGGCCCGACGGCACGCCGCTCGTGCTGCGCCTGGCCGGCACCGCCGATCAGACCCAGCGCCGCCTCAACGAGCTGTGGCGCAAGCACCTCGCGGCGGTGGGCGTGCGCATCGAGTTCGAGACCTCGACCTGGGGCGAGCTGCTCAAGCGCAGCCGCACCGCGAGCCTGATGATGTGGGGCTTCAGCTGGGTCTCGCAGACACCCGACGGCGGCTTCTTCCTCGGCATCGGCTACGGCCCGAACGACAACGAATCGAACGACGCGCATTTCGCGCTGCCGGCGTTCGACCGCCTGTACGAGCGCCAGAAGGTGCTGCCCGACGGCCCCGAGCGCGATGCGCTGATGCGCGAGGCCAAGAACCTGCTGGTGGCCTACATGCCGTACAAGGCGCGCTTCCACACGGTGATGAACGAACTCGCGCAGCCCTGGGTGCGCGGCTTCTGGCGCCACCCGTTCATGGGCGATGTGTGGTGCTACGTCGGCACCGATGGGGAGACGTCAACATGACCCTGCCCGAGCCGCGCATCCAGCGCTATCTGCGTTTCCTCGCAGACACCCGCAGGCTGCGCTTCGACGCCACCACGCCCGCAGGCTACGACGCGCTGTGGCGCTGGTCCACGAGCGAGCTGCCCGCCTTCTGGGCCTCGCTGTGGGCGTTCTTCGAGATCGCCTCGCCGACGCCGTACACGACCGTGCTCGAGCGCGAGACGATACCCGGCGCACGCTGGTTCCCCGGCGCGCGGCTGAACTACGCACAGCAGGTGTTCCGCCACGCCGACGCGGCGCACGCCTCGGGCCAGCCGGCGATCGTGTTCCGCAACGAGGTGATGGGCGCGGCGCTGCAGCAGCTCGCCTGGCCCGAGCTGCGCCGCCAGGTCGGCGCGCTTGCCGCCGCGCTGCGCGGCCTGGGCGTGCGGCCGGGCGACCGGGTCTGCGCCATCCTGCCCAACACGCCGCAGGCGGTGGTCGCCTTCCTCGCCGCGGCCAGCCTGGGTGCGATCTGGTCGGTCTGCTCGCCGGACATGGGGCCGCTGGCCATCCTCGACCGCTTCCGCCAGATCGAGCCGGCGGTGCTGATCGGCTGCGACGGCTGCACCTGGGGCGGCGTCGCGCAGGACCGGCGCGCCGTGCTGCGCGAGGTGGCCGACGCGCTGCCCGGCCTGCGCCACCTGGTGCTGCTGCGCTACCTCGACGCGGCCGCCGACCCGGCCGACTTCGCCGCCCCCGGCCGCGCCGCGCACGACTTCGACGCGCTGACACGCGGCGACGCCCCGCTCGTGCCCGAGGCGCTGCCGTTCGACCACCCGCTCTGGGTGGTCTACTCCAGCGGCACCACCGGGCTGCCCAAGCCGATCGTGCACGGCCACGGCGGCATCGTGCTCGAGGCGCTGAAGATGGGCGTGCTGCACAACGACATCGCGCCCAGCGCCGAGTGCGGCGAGCGCTACCACTGGTTCAGCACCACCGGCTGGATCATGTGGAACGCGCAGGTGGCCGGGCTGCTCGGCGGCACCACGATCTGCCTGTACGACGGAAACCCCGGCGGAGCGCAGGGCGCGCCGGACTGGTCCACCCTGTGGCGCTTCGCGGCCGACGCCGGCGTCACCTGGTTCGGTGCCGGCGCGGCGTTCTACGCCAGCTGCCTGAAGGCGGGTGTCGAGCCGCAGGGCGCGGGCACGTTGCTGCTGCGCGCCGTGGGCTCCACCGGCTCGCCGCTGGCGCCCGAGTGCTACCGCTGGATCTGGGAGCGCTTGCCGCAGGTCGAGGGCCGGCCGATCTGGCTCACGCCGATCAGCGGCGGCACCGACTTCGCCGGCGCCTTCGTCGCCGGCCTGCGCACGCTGCCGGTGGTCGCGGGCGAGATGCAGTGCCGCTGCCTGGGCGCGGCGATCGAAGCCTGGAGCGAGGACGGCCGGCCGCTCGTCGACGAGGTCGGCGAACTGGTCTGCACGAAGCCGCTGCCGTCGATGCCGCTGCGCTTCTGGAACGACCCGGGCGACGCGCGCTACCGGGAGTCGTACTTCGAGATGTTCCCGAAGGTCTGGCGCCACGGGGACTGGATCCGCATCACGCCGCGCGGCGGCGCGGTCATCTACGGCCGCAGCGACGCCACCATCAACCGCCACGGCGTGCGCATGGGCACGGCCGAGCTGTACCGCGCGGTGGAGGCGCTGCCCGAGGTGCTGGACAGCCTGGTGGTGGACCTGGAGTACCTCGGCCGCGAGAGCTGGATGCCGCTGTTCGTCGTGCTGCGCGAGGGCCTGGTGCTGGACGCGGCCCTCGTGCAGCGGCTGAAGGACACGATCCGCCAGGCGCTGTCGCCGCGCCACGTGCCCAGCGAGGTGTTCCAGGTCGCGGCCATCCCGCGCACGCTGTCGGGCAAGAAGATGGAGCTGCCGGTCAAGAAGCTGCTGCTGGGCATGCCGGCCGAGCAGCTGTTCCGGCGCGACGCGATGGCCAACGCCGGCTGCGTGGACTGGTTCGTGGACCTGGCGGCGCGCCGCGCGGCCGCTCAGGCGCGCGCCTGAGCCTGCGCGATCCAGGCTGCGATCTGCGGCGCCTGCAGCGCGCCGGCGGTGCGCTGCACCTCGCGCCCGCCCTGCAGCAGCACCATCGTCGGGATGCTGCGGATGGCGAAGCGCTGCGCCACCTGCGGGTTGGCATCGGTGTCGACCTTGGCGAACAGCACGCGGCCCTTGAGCTGCCGGGCGGCCTGCGCGAACTGCGGCGCCATCATCTGGCACGGGCCGCACCAGGCGGCCCAGAAGTCCACCACCACCGGCAGCTCGGTGCGCGCGGTGACCGCGTCGAAGTTGGCGTCGGTCAGCTCGACCGGCTGGCCGGGGAGCAGCGCCTGGCCGCAGCGGCCGCAGACCGGGTCGTCGGCCAGGCGTTCGTCGGGCACGCGGTTGGTGCTGCCGCAGTGGGCGCAGGCGATGTGCATGGGGCTTCTCCTGAATACCCGGGGGAGTTTGCGGCCACCCGGCCGGATATCAAGCCGGGCCGAGCGGCAGCTCCGTGTAGTAGCGCCCGCCGTGGTAGAGCAGCGGGGCTGCGCCGGCCACGTGGCTGCAGCGCTCGACCTCGCCGACGAAGATCACGTGGTCGCCCTCGTCGTAGCGGCTGCGGTTGAAGCACTCGAACACCGCGACGCAGCCGTCCAGCACCGGCGCGCCGGCGGTGCCCGGGTGCCAGGCCACGCCGCTGAAGCGATGTGCGGCCGGGCCGGCGAAGCGCTCGGCCAGCGCGCGCTGGTCGGCGCCGAGGATGTTGATCGCGTAATGCGAGCCGGCACGGAAGGCCGGGAGCGTGCCGGCGCGCCGGGCCAGGCTCCACAGCACCAGCGGCGGTTCGAGCGAGACCGAATTGAACGAGTTGGCGGTCAGCCCGACCAGGCGGCCGTCGCCGGCGCGCGCCGTGACCACCGTCACGCCGGTGGCGAACATGCCCAGCGCGGCGCGGAACTCGGCCGGCGAAAAACTCGGTGCGCGGGCGGCCGCGGGGGCGGGCGGGGTCGACATGCGCGACATTGTCCGGCAAGGCCCGCGCCCGGCCGGGAGGTGCGGGGAATAATCGCGCGACACCGGCCGTAAGCGGGAACATGCCGCACCTGGACGCCCCCGACGCCTTCCGCCAGCAGCTGCTGGGCACCATCCCGCGCCTGCGGCGGTACGCGCGTTCGCTCGCCTTCGACGCCGGCACGGCCGACGACCTGGTGCAGACCGCGCTGGAACGCGCGCTGGCGCACTGGCACCAGTTCGACCAGCGGCGCGACATCCTGGTGTGGACGCTCTCGATCGCGCACAACGCCTTCATGGACGAACGCCGGCGCGAGCGCCGCATGAGCGTGGTCGACCCGCAGGAGGCGCATGGCGCGCTCGACGCCCTGGCCGCGCCCGGCCACGACGTCGGCCTGCGGCTGGACCTGCTGGCCGCGCTGGCGCAGCTCTCGCCCGAGCAGCGCGAGCCGCTGCTGCTGGTGACGCTCGAGCAGTTCAGCTACGCCGAGTGCGCCGAGGTGCTGCAGATCCCGGTGGGCACGGTGATGTCGCGCATCTCGCGCGCCCGTGCCGCGTTGCGCGAACTGCTGGATGGCCGGGCCGCGCCGGGCGCGCGTGGGCTGCGGCGGGTGATCTGACCATGAACCAGAAACCCATCGACGACGACCTGCTGAGCGCCTGGCTGGACGGCGAGCTGGACGAGGCGCAGCGTGCCCAGGTGGAGGCCTGGCTGCGCGAGCACCCCGAGGACGCGGCGCGCGTGCGCCTGTGGGCGGCGGATGCGCAGGCGCTGCGCGCCCGGCTCGAGCCCGTGCTGGCCGAGCCGGTGCCGGCGCGGCTGGAGCAGCGTGTCTGGCGGCGCACGCCGGCCGGTGCGCCGTGGCTGCGCTGGGCGGCCGCGGTGGCGCTGCTGGTGGGCGGCGGGCTGGTCGGCTCGGCGCTCACCTGGCAGCTGCAGCGCCAGCAGGCCGGGCGCCTGGCCGCCGTGCCGGCCGCACAGGGCTGGGTGCAGCGCGCCGCCGTGGCGCACAGCGTCTACGTGCCGGAGGTGCGCCACCCGGTCGAGGTCAAGGCGCAGGAGGAGCACCTGGCGCGCTGGCTGACGCGCCGGCTCGACCGCCCGGTCAAGCTGTTCGACCTGCGCGCGCAGGGCTTCGAGCTGGTCGGCGGTCGCCTGCTGCCCGACGCCGCCGGCCCCAGCGCGCAGCTGATGTACCAGGCCGTCGGCCCGGTGGCCGAGGGCCTGCAGCCGCAGCGCGTGACCGTCTACCTGCGCAAGCCCGAGGACGACACGCCGGCCGCCTTCCGCTACGAACAGCGCGGCGAGCTGGGCATGTTCTACTGGGTCGAAGGCGCACGCGGCGCGCGGCCGGCCTGCGGCTACGCGATCGTCGGCGCGCTGCCGCGCGAGCGCCTGCTCGCGCTGGCCGAGGCGATCGAGCGCCAGATGCCGGAGGACACAACCCCGGCCCGGTAGCCCGCGGCGGGCTTTCTAGAATGGGTCGATGCCCACGAGCCGTGCCGCCGCGCCCGCCCCGACCGTTGCGCAGCGCGCCGCCGCCGCGCACCGCCTGGCCGCCGTCACGCTGCTGGGCTTTGCCAGCGGCCTGCCGCTCGCGCTCACCGGCCAGGCCATGCAGGCCTGGCTCAGCATGGAGGGGCTGGACGTCGCGACCATCGGCTTCCTGAGCCTGGTCGGCATCCCCTACACCTTCAAGTTCCTGTGGGCGCCGCTGATGGACCGCTTCGAGCTGCCGCTGCTCGGGCGGCGGCGCGGCTGGCTGGTGCTGACCCAGCTCGCCCTGGCCGGGCTGCTGCTGCTGCTGGCCGGCACCTCGCCGACCGGCGCGACACGCGCCTTCGCGCTGCTGGCCGTGGCGGTGGCCTTCGTCTCGGCCTCGCAGGACGTGGTGATCGACGCCTACCGCACCGATCTGCTGAGCGCCGGCGAACGCGGCCTCGGCTCCTCGCTGAACGTGCTGGGCTACCGCCTGGCGATGATCCTCTCGGGCGGCGTGGCGCTGATCTGGACCGACCCGGCCAACGCGGCGCACGGCGGCGCCTGGAGCTGGCCGGCGGTGTACCGCCTGATGGCCGCACTGATGGTCGGCGCAGCGCTGGTCTCGGCCTTGCTGCTGCCGCGCCTGGCGGCCGCGGCCCGGCCGCAGACCGTGGCGCGGCACGACCTGCTCGGCTTCGCCGCGGTGCTGGCCGCGGTGGCGGCGGGTTACCTCGTCACCGACCGCGCGCTCGCGCCGCTGCTGCGTGGCCTGATCGCCGGGCCGGGGGCCGGCGCGCTGGCGGCCAAGTGGGCCGACCTGGCGGCGCTGCTGGCCGGCATCGCGGTCACGCTGCCGCTGGCCGCCTGGGCGGCGCGCCGGGCGCGCTTCGAGACCCTGCTGTCGGGGCTGGCGAGTTACTTCGCGCAGCCGGGCGCGGCGGCCTTCCTGGCCTTCATCGTGTTCTACAAGCTCGGCGACGCCTTCGCCGGCTCGCTGATGACGCCCTTCCTGCTCAAGAGCATGGCCTTCGGGCCGGCCGAGGTGGGCGTGGTCAACAAGGTGCTCGGGCTGTGGCTGACGATCGCCGGCGCCCTGGTCGGCGGGCTGCTGATGCTGCGCCTGGGCCTGTGGCTCGCGCTGCTGCTGTTCGGCGTGCTGCAGATGGCCAGCAACCTCGGCTTCTGGTGGCTTGCCGTGGCCGGCAAGGGCCAGCTGGCGGGGCTGACGATCCCGGCCTTCGACTGGGGCTTCGTGCAGCTCGCGCAGCCCACGCCGGTGGATGGCGGGCTGCTGCTGGTGATCGCGGCCGAGAACCTCTCCGGCGGCATGGGCACGGCGGCCTTCGTCGCCTTCCTGATGAGCCTGTGCAACCAGCGCTTCACGGCCACGCAGTTCGCGCTGCTGTCGGCCTTCGCGTCGGTCGGGCGGGTGTGGGTCGGTCCGCTGGCCGGCGTGCTGGCCGAGGCGATCGGCTGGCCGGCGTTCTTCGTCGTGTCCACCGTGGCGGCGCTGCCGGCGTTGGCGATGCTGTGGTGGCTGCGCCGGCCGGTGCGCGCGCTGGAGGTCGACCCGAAGACCGCGGGCGCGACCGACGATTGAACGCTGCCTAGAATGGACCTGCCATGACGCCGACCTTCCGCACCGATGCCGACGTGCCCCTGCCCGCACTGGTGCACGCGCGCGGCTGCCGCTGCGCGCTGCACGGGCGGCGCCTGTTCACCGGCGGGCTGCTGGCCGTGGCTGCCTTGCCCGCGCTGGCGCGCGAGGGCGTCGACGTGGGCCCGCGCTCGAGCTTCTCGAAGCTGGTCTCGGCCGACCAGATCGAGCAGGCCGCCGCGGCGCAGTACCAGCAGATGCGCCAGCAGGCCTCGTCCAAGCGCGCGCTGGCCGGCGACGACCATCCGCAGCTGGTGCGCCTGCGCGCGATCGCGCAGCGCATCATCCCGCACACCTACGAGTGGAACGAGCGGGCGCGCAGCTGGAAGTGGGAGGTCAACCTGATCGGCAGCAAGGAGTTGAACGCCTTCTGCATGCCGGGCGGCAAGATCGCCTTCTACCACGGCATCCTGCAGCAGCTGCAGCTCGACGACGACGAGGTGGCGATGATCATGGGCCACGAGGCGGCCCACGCGCTGCGCGAGCATGCACGCGAGCGCATGGGCAAGACCGCCGCCACCCGCATCGGCGTGGGCCTGGTCTCCTCGCTGCTCGGCCTGGGCAACACCGGCGACGCGCTGCTGAACATGGGCGGCCAGCTGCTGACGCTGAAGTTCAGCCGCGAGGACGAGTCCGAGGCCGACCTGATCGGCATCGAGCTCGCCGCGCGCGCCGGCTACAACCCGCACGCCGGCGTCACGCTGTGGCAGAAGATGGCCGAGGCCAGCAAGGGCGCCCCGCCGCAGTTCATGAGCACCCACCCCTCGGGCCCGACGCGCATCCGCGACATCGAGGACAACCTGCCCAAGGTGGAGCCGCTGTATGCGCGGGCGGAGAAGCCGGCGCGGCGGTATTCGCCGCCGGCGGTGAACGCGATCTCGGGCCGGGGCTGATCACCATCGGCTGGGCAGCGGCCGCAGCAGCACCAGGCCGTCCTTGCCGGCGCTCAGGTAGCCGCCCAACTCGAGGTCCTTCATCAGCCGGGTAACCATGCTCGGCGAGGCGCCGACCAGGTTGCCGAGGCTGCGGTGCGTCAGCCGCTGCGCGATGCGGCCGTCCGGCGCGGCCATCGACTCGAGCTGGCCCTTCAGTCGGCCGTAGGCGTCGTTCAGCGCGAGCTGCTTGGCGCTCAGCGTGGCGGCACGTGCGCGGCCGATCACCTTGGCCAGCAGTTCGAAGGCGAACTCCGGATCCGCGGCGATGTGCCGCTTGAGCGTCACGCGCGTGACCATCGCGCACAGCGTGGGCTCGAGCGCCTCGACGCTGGCCGAACGCGGGCCGCCGTCTAGGCTCATCTCGCCGACGTACTCGCCGGGCCCGTAGGTGCCCAGCGTGATCTCGCGACCGCGCTCGCTGCCGCAGAACGCGCGCACCCGGCCGCTGACGACGATGTAGAGGGTGTCCCCGCGGGTGCCCTCCTCGATCAGGTGCTCGCCGCGCCGGAAATGCGTCAGTGCGCCATGCCGGGCCAGCTGGCGCAGGCTCGCGGGCAGGGCCGAACAAGGGTCCTCGCCGGCGGAGGCTGAGCGATCGACGACCACGAACAGACCTCCCCCTGTCCCTCACCTGGCCCTTGTGGAGCCCCATCGGCATCCACCAGAATCAGGATGTAACCAGATTCTAGGCAGTCCACCATGCATCCGGCCGGAGCGAGGGAGGAAGGTGCACCGGGAATCCATCGGCTGCGCCGCGCCGTGGTCGTGGTCGACCTGGTGGATTCGGTCCGGCTGATCGACGGGGACGAAGCGGGTGTCATCGACCGGTGGCGCCGCTTCGTCAACGAGGTGCGCACCGAGGTCCTGACGGGCGACGGCGCGCGGATGGTCAAGAGCCTGGGAGACGGGATGCTGCTGGAGTTTCGCCATGCGCCACCGGCGGTCGCAGCGGCCCTGGACATGCAGCGCCGCATCGGCCGCTACAACGAAGGCCGTGGCAGCGATGCCCAGATGTGGCTGCGCATCGGGGCCCACACCTGCGAGGTCGTGGCCGACGAACTCGACATCTACGGCAGCGGCGTCAACCTGGCCGCGCGGCTGTCGCGCATCGCCGGGCCGGGCGAGATCGTCATCTCGCCGGACCTGCGTGACGAGCTGATCCCCGGCATCGACGTGCACACCGAGGACCTGGGCGAATGCGAGGTGCGCGGCCTGCACGGCACCGTGCGGGCGCACCGCGTCGTGCCCGTCGACGGGCTGCCCGCCGTGCACTGGCCGGACAGCCTGGTGGACGCCCGCGCCAGCATTGCGGTGCTGCCGCTGCGCATGCTGGCAGCGGGCGACGAGGCGCAGGCGGTGGCCGAGCTGATCGTCGACGACATCATCCAGGGTCTGTCCGTCACGCCGCACTGGCGGGTCGTCTCGCGCCTGAGCACCGTGGTCTTCCGCGGCCGCGATGTCACGCTCGCCGAGTTGCACGAGCGGGTCGGCGCGACCTACGTGCTCTCCGGGTCGGCCGTCGTGAACGGCGGCCGCGTGACGCTCCGGGTCGAACTCGCCGACGCGCAGCACGCGGACGTGGTCTGGGCCGACTCGCTCGGTTTCGAGTTCGCCGCGCTGCTGCTGCCCGACCACGTGGCGACCCGGCCGGTGATCGACGGTGTGGCCTCGGCGATCTTCCGCTATGAAATGCGGCGCAGCCGCTCGCAGCCGCTTCCCACCTTGCGCAGCTACACGGTGCTGTTCGCCGCCGTCGGGCTGATGCACCGGCTGTCGCTGCACGATTTCGAGCGTGCCTGGGAACTGCTGGAGCAACTGGCCGAGCGGCACCCGCATGCGCCGGAGCCGCTGGCCTGGATGGCCAAGTGGCACGTGATGAAGGTGGCGCAGGGCTGGAGCCACGAGCCGCTGGCGCAGGCCGGGAAGGCGAGCACGATGACCGAGCGGGCGCTGGAGCGGCAATCCGACCACGCCCTGGCGCTGGCCATCGACGGGCTGTCGGCGGCCTTCCTGCGCGGCGATCTCGACACCGCCGAGCGGCGCTATGGCGCGGCCATCGAGGCCAACCCGAACGAGGCCCTGGCCTGGCTGTTCCTGTCGGCGCTGCATGTCTACCGCGATCGGGGCGCGCAAGCCGCCGAGGCGGCGGGCCGGGCCTTGAGCCTGTCTCCGCTGGACCCGATGCGCTACTTCTTCGACAGCTTCGCGGCGACGGCGATGCTGGCGGCCGGACGGTACGACGAGGCGATCGCGCTCGGCCGGCGCTCGATCCGCGCCAACTGCACGCATCTGCCGACCTACCGCTCGCTGGCGATCGCCCAGGCGCTGTCCGGCGACGAGGCCGGCGCGCGCGAGTCGGTGCGGGGACTGCTGCGCGTCGACCCGGCCTACTCGATCGCCGTGTTCCGCGAGCGCTACGCGGGGCGGGCGTCGGCCCACGTGCAGCGTTATGCCGATGCATTGCGCAGCGCCGGCCTGCCCGAAGGTTGAACGCCCCCAAGAACCCGTTCCAGAGGAGGAACTGCCATGGCTACATCGACCAGCGCCGGACTGATGTCGCTGCTTGCGCACCGCACTGCGCACGGCGACGCCCACCGCACCTCGGCTCCGGCCGGCGCGGTGGCGCTCGAAGACTACGGCTTCGCCGGCTTCCCCGGCAATCCCTTGCTGGCCAGCGCGCTGAACGAGGCCCGCGAGGCCGTCCTCCTCGAGCACCGCCCGGCCGAGCTCGGCGGTGCCGGCGACATCGGCTCACACATCGCGGACCTGCCCGTACCGGAGGACGCGACGCGCCTGGCGGAATGGGGCCCGGGGCCGAGGGCCGCGCTGGCGGAGTTCGAACTGCTGACCCGGGTGTCCTTCGTGCCGCCCGCAGATGGCGGTTCGCCTGCCATCCTGAACGATGCGGACGGTGGCGAGATCGTCCGCATCACGCGGCCGCCGATCGGACTCTTCCGCGCCCAGCTGGGCGACGTCGATGCGCAGGCCGGCGGCCGTGACGGGCGTTCCGCCGAGGTGCTGACCCAGGTCGCGCCGCCGATCGCGTTCTACGCCTCGGTCGTCAATCTGCGCGCGCACCGGCACCGGCGCACGATGGACCTGGTGAACGCGGCGATCGTATTCGCCAACACGACGGTGATGCGGTTCAAACACAGCTTCGCTTGCCCGCGCCCGAGCGACTTCTCGGCGGCCATCCAGCCGCTCGTCGAGGTGCCGCCGCACGCGAGCTTCCCGGCCGGGCATGCCTGCGAGGGACAGGTCATCGCCACGGTGCTGGCCGCGCTGATCCCGAATGCGGCCGGCAGCAACCTGGGCGACATCCTGCGCAGCGTGGCCTTCCGCATCGCCGAGAACCGCATCGTTGCGGGCCTGCACTTTCCGGTCGACAACCTCGCCGGGCGCCTGCTGGGCGATGCGCTGGCGAGCTACTTCATCTCGCGCTGCACCCCGAGGATCTGGCATGCGGGCCGCTTCAACACGGTCGCCGCGGGGGACGCGGCGCTGGCCAAGGCGGTCGATGGCGAGGCACCCTTCGGCGGCTACCGCTGCGAATCCGCGGAGCGTCCGCTGTCGAGCCCCAATCGCCTCCTCGCGCAGCTGTGGGCCGACGCCCTGACGGAGTGGTGAATCGAGCGCAGGAGCCCACCATGCCGTGGAACATCGTGAACGGGCCGGCACAGGCGGCCGAGCCCTACCTGGCCTGGAGCGAGGCCACTGGCTTCGCCGGCCATGCCGCAGCAGGCCTGCCCGGTGCCCGCGTGCCGGTGCTGCTGCGCCTGCGTCCGGGAGACACCATCGACCGGCTCGAGCAGGACGGCCTGCTGAACGCGCCCGGGCTCTACCGGCGGGCGCCGACGGACTTCTGCGTCGGCCACGCACCGATCGCCGGGCTGGGCCGGCTCGCCGAGGAGGTCGAGGCCATGGAGTTCGGCTGGCCCATCGCGGCCGGGGCCGTGGACGGCACCTTGTCCGCGGTGCCCGAGGAGCGGCGGCGGCTCGTGGTCGGTGTCGTCGACCGGGACTTCGCGTTCCTGAATCGCGTGTTCCGCAAGTCCGCCTCCGGCGTGGAGAGCGGTCAGACGCGCATCCTCAGCCTGTGGGACCAGTCGCGCCGGCCGAGCGGCCCGTGGCAGCGCCCGCGCGACGTCGGCTATGGCCGCGAACTGGACCGCGGCGCGATCGACACGTTGATCGCCAGGTTGGCGGCGGGCGAGTCCGAGCGCGAGCTCTATGCCGAGCTCGGCTACACCGGCAGCGCACCCGGCGCAAGGCCCGACGCGTGGCACGGCACCTTCGTCGCCGACGTGGCGGCGGGGCTGGTCGGCAGCGAGCCGGCCACGGCGGACTCGGCCAAGCCGGCCTTCGATGATGCCGCCACCACCGCCGAGCTGATCCTGGTCAGCCTGCCGACCCTCGAGCGCGGCGACACCACCGGCGCCACGCCAGCACCGTTCTGGCTCGACGCGGTGCGCTTCATCGTCGAGCGTGCCGGGCCGGGAGCGCAGGTCGTCGTCAACCTGAGCGTCGGCATGTTCGGCGGCCCGCACGACGGCACGTCGCTCATCTCCGGAGCGCTGCAGGAGCTTCTCGCGCTGCGCAGCAGCAACCTGGTGCTGGTCATCTCGGCAGGCAATGCGCAGGCGCAGCGCTGGAGCGCCAGCGGCACGCTGCCTGCCGCACCGGATGGCAGCGCCCGCCTCGCGTGGCGGCTGCAGCCGAACGACATCACCGACAGCTTCCTCGAGCTGTGGATGCACTCGGAGGATGGCGAGCCGGTCGACGTCGAACTGAGCGTCACCCCGCCCGGCGGCGACCGGCTCGAGGCTGGCTGCCTGGTGGGCCAGGCCTGGGAGCTGCGCCGTGGCGACGGGCGGCTCGTGGCGCGCGTGGCGCTGCGGGCGATGGCTGGTGGCCGGGCGATGGCGCTGCTGTCGCTGGCACCGGTGGCCGGCCGACGGGCCGCAGCGTCGCCGGGGCGCTGGCAGGTCGAGATGCGCAATCGCGATGCCGGGCGTGCGGTGCACCTTCACGCCTGGATCCAGCGCGACGAGCCGCCGCTCGGTTTCGACCAGCCGCTGCAGTCGGCCTTCGACGAAGTGGTTGGTGCGCGGGTGCCGGGCGACACGACAGTCAGTGACCTGGCCTGCGAGCCCGGGCCGTTGGTGGTCGGCGCGGTCGGCCTGCGGGGTGGGGACGAGCGCTCGTACTCGTCGCGCTGCAACCCCGACGCGGTGCGGCCGCGCCTGCGCGGCATCGACCTGGCAGCTCCGGCCGACGCTGGCGCCGCCGACACCGGGCTGGTGGCTGCCGGCGCCCGCAGCGGCAGCCGCGTCCGCATGAGCGGCACCAGCGTGGCCGCGCCGATCGTCACGCGGCGCGTGGCCTGCCAGATGTGGGAGCAGGGGCTCTACGACGCCGCCGGCATCAAGGCTGCATTGGAAGCGTCCACTCAGGAGCGTAGCCTCCCATCGAACGTGCCGATCATTCGCCCGCCGCGTTGAACCGGCTGCCGACCAGCACCCCCATCAACGGCGGCAGCGCCGCCACCTGGCGCAGCAGGCCACGGATGCTCGGCGCGCCGGTC
This sequence comes from Piscinibacter defluvii, assembly GCF_004011805.1. Lineage (GTDB taxonomy): Bacteria > Pseudomonadota > Gammaproteobacteria > Burkholderiales > Burkholderiaceae_C > Piscinibacter > Piscinibacter defluvii. Next base: position 818,178 of record NZ_ML137196.1, on the reverse strand, counting down.
TTCTGGCGGATGCTGCCGATCTGGGTGCGCACGGTGCTGATCGCCACGCCGTGCGCGCGGGCGATCTCGGCCGGCGGGTCGCCAAGGCTGAGGGCGAGCAGCACGCGCGTCTCGCCGCCGGTCAGGCCGTGGATGCGCGCGAAGCTCTCCACCGCCAGTTCGGCGCCCACGCGGCGACGGCCGAGGATCACCAGCGTCGCGCCGCGTTCGTCGCAGCCCAGCGCCGGCAGCGGCACCACCGAGACGCCCACCGGGTGGAAGTGCTTCTGGCCGAGCGTCAGCAGGCGGCGCAGGCCGCGTCGGCTGGCCTGGCGCAGGGCATCGCCGAGCGGCGCCACGTCCTCGGACTCGCGCGCCCGCAGCTCGCGCCCGAGCAGCTGCAGCGGGTGCGATTCGTCCAGCTCGTCGCGGGCCATCCGGTTGACGTGCAGCACCTGGCCGTCCTCGTCGAGCAGCAGCACGCCGTAGTCGATCTCGTTGAGCGCCGCGGCCAGCCAGCGCCAGCCGATCGAGGACGCGGTACGCCGTTCCGGCCCCCGGTAGGCCAACCAGGCGGTCGACGCGCCGTCGAGCAGGGCACGGTCCGCGGTCGAACGATTCAGCAGTTCCAGCATCTTGTCCTCCTGGGGCGGCGTCGGACGGCGCCGTTGGAGAACAGCTTAGGTAAGCGAACGTGTCGAAGGTGGTGAATATTCACCGCGCCGGCGTGGCCGCGGCGCAGGCCCTCAGGTGCCGCCGACGAACGGGTTGCTGCGCCGCTCGCGGCCGAAGCTGCTCTCCGGTCCGTGCCCGGGCGTGAAGCTGACGTCGTCGCCGAGCGGCCACAGCCGCGTGGTGATCGAGCGCACCAGGGTGTCGAAGTCGCCCTGCGGGAAGTCGGTGCGGCCGACGCTGTCGGCGAACAGCACGTCGCCGACGAAGGCGTGCCGCGTGCTCGGCTCGAAGAACACCACGTGCCCCGGCGTGTGGCCCGGGCAGTGGCGCACCTCGAGCGTGCAGCCGCCGACGCTCACCGTGTCGCCGTCGGCCAGCCAGCGTGTCGGCGCGAAGGCCTCGGCCGGCGGGAAGCCGAACATGCGGCTCTGCTGCGGCAGCGCGTCGATCCAGAACTGGTCGCCCGGGTGCGGGCCGACGATCGGCAGCCCGCGCGTGCGCGCCAGGGTGCCGGTGGCGCCGGCGTGGTCGATGTGCGCGTGGGTCAGCCAGATCTGCTCGAGCTCGAGCCCGAGTTCCTCGACGGTGGCCAGCAGCAGCGGCAGGTCGCCGCCGGGGTCGATCACGGCGGCGTGCATCGTCGCGTCGTCCCAGACGAGCGAGCAGTTCTGCTGGAAGGCGGTGACCGGCACGGTGCGGCGGCAAAAACCCAAGGCTCAGTACTCCCAGAAGATGCGCTGCAGGTCGGCCGACGACACGCCGCGCGCCAGCGCCACCATCGCCAGGATGCGCGCCTTCTGCGGGTTCAGGTCGTGCGCGGCGACCCAGTCGTACTTGTCGTCCGGCTGCTCGGCATTGCGCAGCACGAAGCCGCCGCCGACCACGCGTGCCGAGCGGATGATCTGCACGCCCTGGCTGCGCAGTTCGCGCAGCGCCGGCACCACCTGCGCGGCCACCGAGCCGTTGCCGGTGCCCGCGTGCACCAGCGCCTTGAGGCCCTTGGCGGCGAAGGCGCGCGGCGCGGTGTCCGAGGCGTTGCCGTAGCCGTAGGCGATCTCCACCGCCGGCAGCGCCTCGAGGCGCTCGATGTCGAACTCGGAGGCGTTGGTGTGGCGCTTGACCGGCGCGCGGAACCAGTAGGCCTTGCCCTCGACCACCATGCCCAGCGGCCCCCACGGGCTCTTGAAGGCCTCGGTCTTGATGTTGATGCTCTTGGAGACGTCGCGCGCGGTGTGGATCTCGTCGTTCATCACCACCAGCACGCCCTTGGCGCGGCTGTCCTTCGCCGCAGCCACCGTCACCGCACCCAGCAGGTTCAGCACGCCGTCGGCCGAGAGCGCGGTGCTCGGGCGCATCGAGCCGACCACGACGATCGGCTTGTCGGTGCGCACGGTCAGGTGCAGGAAGTAGGCGGTCTCCTCGAGCGTGTCGGTGCCGTGCGTGATGACGATGCCGTCGACGTCGGGCTGCTTGACGAGCGTGGCCACGCGCTGGCCGAGCTTGAGCAGGTGCTCGTTGGTGAAGCTCTCTGAGGCGATCTGGAACACCTGCTCGCCGCGCACCGCCGCCACCTCGGCGAGCTCGGGCACGCCGGCGATCAGCTTGTCCACCGGCACCTTGGCGGCCTGGTAGGTGGCGCTGTTGGCGGCCGAGGCGCCGGCACCGGCGATCGTGCCGCCGGTGGCCAGCAGCACCACCTGCGGCTTGCCCTGGGCCCAGGCGGCGGCGGCGAGCAGCAGGCCGGCCAGCAGGGCGGCGGTCGAGCGGGGCAGGTTCTTCATGGCTTCTCCTTCGGGGATCGGGGGTGGTTCCGTGCAAGCGCCGTGCCGGTGGCGCTGCAGCTCAGGGGCCGGCCTCTCGCACCACGCAGGTGGCGCGTGGCTTCGTGGCGGCGATGCGGCGTGCGTTCGGCTCGTCGGTCGTCTCGACCCAGTCGCGCGCCTCGTCCTCGCTGCGGCCGAAGCGCATGTGGCGCGCCACCAGGCGCTGCCGGCGCAGCGCATCGTCCACCTCGACGTACCAGCATTCGTCCAGCAGGCCGGCCACGGCCGACCAGGGGGCCTCGTCGAGCAGCAGGTAGTTGCCCTCGGTGATGATCAGCGGCGTGCGCGCCAGCACGGGAATGGCGCCGGCGATCGGCTCCTCGATCTCGCGCCGGAACTCGGGCGCGTAGACGATCTCGCCCGGCCCCTGCGTGCGCAGGCGCTGCAGCAGCGCCACGTAGCCGGCGGCGTCGAAGGTGTCGGGCGCGCCCTTGCGCCCGGCGCGCCCGAGCCGCGCCAGCTCGACGTTGGCGAGGTGGTAACCGTCCATCGGCACGACCATCGCCCGTTCGCCCAGGTGCTGCGCCAGCGCCGCGGCCAGGGTCGACTTGCCGGCGCCGGGCGGGCCGACCAGGCCGAGCAGGCGCCGGCCGCCGCGGGCCAGCAGGGCATCGACGCGGTCGATCTGTTCGCGGGTGAGCTGCATGGGCGCGACTCTACCGAGGCGGAGCGACAATCCGCCCATGACGACCCCGCTCGAGACCCTGGAAGGCCAGACCGGCCCCGACCCGAGCGCCTGCATCGTCGTGCTGCACGGCCTGGGCGCGGACGGCAACGACTTCGTGCCCGTTGCCGAGGCGCTCGACCTGTCGGCCATCGGTCCGGTGCGCTTCGTCTTCCCGCACGCGCCGGTGCGGCCGGTGACGATCAACGGCGGCTACCGCATGCGCGCCTGGTACGACGTGCTGGGCACGGAGATCCAGCGCCGCGAGGACGATGCCGGGCTGCGAGAGTCGCTGGTCGCGGTCACCGCGCTGCTCGACCGCGAGGTGGCGCGTGGCATGCCGGCGTCGCGCATCGTGCTGATGGGCTTCTCGCAGGGCTGCGCGATGACCTTGCTGGCCGGCCTGCGCTACCCGCAGCGGCTGGCCGCTCTGGTGGGCCTGTCGGGTTACCTGCCGCTGGCTGCGACGACCGCCGCCGAACGCAGTTCGGCCAATGCCGGCACGCCGCTGTTCCTGGCGCACGGCACGCACGACCCGGTGGTGGTGTTCGAACGCGGCGTGCGCTCGCGCGACGAACTGCGCGCACTCGGTCAGCCGGTCGAGTGGCACGAGTACCCGATCGAGCACTCGGTGTCGCCCGAGGAGATCGCCGACCTGAACGGCTTCCTGCTGAAGGTGCTGGCGGACGACCAGCGCAGCTAGCGCAGCGCCTTGCCGGCCATCTGCAGGATGTCGTCCAGCGGGTTGCCGTCGCCGTCCAGGTCGAGCATCGACGCCAGGCCGCCGCCGCGACCCGCCGCTGCGCCGCCGCCGAGCAGGCCGCCCAGCAGGTCGCCGAGCCCGCCGCCCGGGCCGCCCGCCTGGGGCGCCGCCGCGCCGCCCTGGCGCGCCATCACGCCGGCCACCAGCATCGCCAGCATCGGCAGCATCTGTTTCAGCACGCCGGCGTCCAGGCCGGTCTGCGCGGCCGCGTTGCCGGCCACGGTGCGGCTCACGTCCTTGGAGCCGAAGATCTGGCCCAGCACGTCGTTGCCGCGGCCGAGGTCGGTGGGTTGCGGCGCGAGCACCTCGTCGGCCAGGCCGGCGCCGCCGAGCTGGCCAAGCAGGCCGCCGAGGCCCTCCAGGCCGACCGCCGGCGCCTGCGCCTGCTTCTTGAAGCCGCCGAGGATGGCCGGCAGCAGCGCCTCGGCGCCGCGCGCAGCCTGCGCCTCGTCGATGCCGAGTTCGCGCGCCACCGAGCGCAGGCCGCCCATCTGGCCCAGGATGTCCGTGATCTGCATGGCGTGCTCCTCGCGGTCGAAGTGTCAGAGGGTGAAGTCGTAGTCGATCACCAGCGGGGCATGGTCGGAGAAGCGTTGCTCGAGGTAGATGTGCTCGCGCGCCGCCTTCTTCGCGATGCCGGGCGTCGCCAGGTGGTAATCCAGCCGCCAGCCGACGTTCTTGGCCCAGGCCTGGCCGCGGTTGCTCCACCAGGTGTACTGCTCGGGGTGCGGGTTGAGCGTGCGGAACACGTCGACCAGGCCGATGTCCTCCAGCAGCCCGGTCATCCAGGCGCGTTCCTCGGGCAGGAAGCCGCTGTTCTTCTGGTTGCCCTTCCAGTTCTTCAGGTCGATCTCCTTGTGGGCGATGTTCACGTCGCCCACCAGGATGAACTCGCGCTGCGCCTTCAGCCTGGCCAGGTGCGGCGCGATCAGCGCCAGGAAGCGGTACTTGGCCGCCTGGCGCTCCTCGCCGCTGCTGCCGCTGGGGAAGTAGCAGCTGATGATGGAGAGCTTGCGGCGCGCGTTGTCGAAGCGCGCCTCGACGTAGCGGCCCTCGGCGTCGAACTCGGGGTTGCCGATGCCGCTGATCACCGCGCTCGGCTTCTTGCGCGTGTACAGGCCCACGCCCGAGTAGCCCTTCTTCTCGGCGAAGTGGAAATGCCCGGTCATGCCGGCCACGGTGTCGAAGCGCCCGGCCACGTCGGCGTGCTGGGCCTTGACTTCCTGCACCCCCATACAATCGGCCGCCGTGCCTTCGGCCCAGGCTTCGAAGCCCTTGCTGGCCGCCGAGCGGATGCCGTTCAGGTTCAGCGTGACGAGACGGAACAAGGAAGCCCCCGGATGACCACCGACGCCCTCGCCCAGGACTTCGTCCGCTTCGCCGTGCAGGCGGGCGTGCTGCGATTCGGTGAGTTCAAGACCAAGGCCGGGCGGCTGTCGCCCTATTTCTTCAACGCCGGCCTGTTCGACGACGGCGCCAAGCTGGGCCGCCTGGCGGAATTCTATGCGCGGCGCCTGGTGGCTTCCGGCCTCGCGTTCGACATGCTGTTCGGCCCGGCCTACAAGGGCATCACCCTGGCGGCCGCGGTGGCCATCGAGCTGGCACGGCTCGGCCGCAACGTGCCCTTCGCCTACAACCGCAAGGAAGCCAAGGATCACGGCGAAGGCGGCACGCTGGTCGGCGCAAAGGTGGTCGGGCGCGTTCTGGTCATCGACGACGTGATCTCGGCCGGCACGTCGGTGCGCGAGTCGATCGCGATGATCCAGGCGGCGGGGGCCACCCCCTGCGGCGTGGCCATCGCGCTGGACCGGCAGGAGAAGGCGGCCGAGAACGGTGTCGACCAACCCTGGTCGGCCGTGCAGTATGTCCAGCAACGACTGGGATTGACCGTGGTTTCGATTGCGACGCTTTCCGACTTGCTGCAATACTTGTCGTCCAATGACGACCCGGCGCTGAGCGCTCACTTCGCGAGCGTCGCGACGTACCGGGAGCGGTACGGAGTCTGAATGCGTCCAACCCAGCTCGCTGTCCCGGCCGCCTTCGCAGCGCTCGTGCTGCTGGGCGGCGGCGCGCCGGTCCGGGCCCAGGGCCCGGGCATCTATAGCTGCGAGGTCAACGGCAAGCGCATCACCTCCGACCGGCCGATCGCCGAATGCCTGACGCGCGAGCAGCGCCTGCTGAACTCCGACGGCTCGGTGCGCCGCATCGTGCCGCCGACCATGACCGCCGACGAGCGCGCCGCGGCCGAGGAGCGGGAGGCGCAGGCCGCGCTGGAGCGTGCCAACCGGCGCGAATGGGTGCGGCGCGACCGCAACCTGCTGCAGCGCTTCCCGACCCAGGCGGCGCACGACAAGGCGCGCGAGGCGGCGCTGGAAGACGTGCGCAAGGGCCTGAAGGTGTCGGAGGCGCGCCTGGAGCGACTGCAGAAGGAGCGCAAGCCGCTGAACGACGAGACCGAGTTCTACGTCGGCAAGCCGCTGCCGGTGAAGCTCAAGCAGCAGATCGAGGGCAACGAGGCGGCCACGGAGGCGCAGCGCACGCTGATTGCCAACCAGCAGACCGAGCTGGTGCGCATCAACGCGCTGTACGACGCCGAGCTCGAGCGCCTGCGCAAGCTCTGGGCCGGTGCCCTGCCCGGCACGCTCGGGCCGCTGCCGACGGCGCTGCCGGCCAGCGCGCCGGCCGCCTCCGCGCCGGCCTCGGCACCCAAGTCACCCGCCTAGCTTCTTCCGCAGCAGCTCGTTGACCTGGGCCGGGTTGGCCTTGCCCTTGGTCGCCTTCATGGCCTGGCCGACCAGCGCGTTGAAGGCCTTTTCCTTGCCGGCGCGGAACTCCTCGACGGACTTCGCGTTGGCCGCCAGCACGTCGTCGACGATGCGCTCCAGCTCGCCGCTGTCGGACATCTGCTTCAGGCCGCGCGCCTCGATCACCGCGTCGACCTCGTGGCCCGCGCCGCTCCACAGGGCATCGAACACCTGCCGGGCGCCGTTGTTGGAGATCGTGCCGTCGGCGATGCGGCCGATCAGCGCGGCCAGCTGCGCCGCCGAGACCGGGCTCGCCTCGATGGACTGGTCCTCGGCATTGAGCCGGCGCGAGACCTCGCCCATCAGCCAGTTGGCCGCCAGCTTGGGCTGGCCGCAGGCCCTGGCGGTCGCCTCGTAGAAGGCGCCGAAGGCCTTGGACTGCGTCATCATCGTCGCGTCGTAGGCCGGCAGGCCGTACTCGCGCTGGAAGCGCTCGCCCATCGCGCGCGGCAGCTCGGGCATCTGGCCCTTCACGCGCTCGACCCACTCGGGGGCGATCACCAGCGGCGGCAGGTCGGGGTCGGGGAAGTAGCGGTAGTCGTGCGCGTCTTCCTTGGTGCGCATCGCCCGTGTCTCGCCGCTGGCCGGGTCGAACAGCACGGTGGCCTGCTGGACGCTGCCGCCGTCCTCGATCAGGTCGATCTGCCACTGCACCTCGAAGTCGATCGCCTGCTGCAGGAACTTGAAGCTGTTCAGGTTCTTGATCTCGCGCCGCGTGCCGAACGGCGCGCCGGGCCGGCGCACCGAGACGTTGGCGTCGCAGCGGAACGAGCCTTCCTGCATGTTGCCGTCGCAGATGTCGAGCCAGACGACGAGCGCGTGCAGGGCCTTCGCATAGGCCGCGGCCTCGGCCGAACTGCGCATGTCGGGCTCGGTGACGATCTCCAGCAGCGGCGTGCCGGCGCGGTTCAGGTCGATGCCGGTCAGGCCGTGGTAGTCCTCGTGCAGCGACTTGCCGGCATCCTCCTCGAGGTGGGCGCGGGTCAGGTGCACCACGTGGCGCGCCTCGCCGACGTAGAACTCGACCTCGCCGCCCTGCACCACCGGCGTCTCGTACTGGCTGATCTGGTAGCCCTTGGGCAGGTCGGGGTAGAAGTAGTTCTTGCGCGCGAAGATCGACAGCGGCGCGACCGTCGCGCCGACCGCCAGGCCGAAGCGGATTGCGCGCTCGACCGCGCCGCGGTTGAGCACCGGCAGCGTGCCGGGCAGCGCGAGGTCCACCGCGCAGGCCTGGGTGTTGGGCGCCGCGCCGAAGCGCGTGCTGGCGCCGCTGAAGGCCTTGGACTGCGTCGAGAGCTGGGCATGCGTCTCGAGGCCGATGACGACCTCGTAGCCGCGGATCAACGTCGGTTGGCTCATGGTGCTGAGGCAATCAGTAGCCGGCGGGCACGCGGCGGTGCCAGTCGGTGGCCTGCTGGAAGGCGTGCGCCGCATGCAGCAGCGTCCCCTCCTGGAAATAGTTGCCGATCAGCTGCAGGCCCACCGGCATGCCCGCTTCGCCGAATCCCGCCGGCACGCTCATGCCGGGCAGGCCGGCCAGGCTGGCGGGCAGGGTGAAGATGTCGGCGAGGTACGCGGCGACCGGGTCGTTCTCCTGCGCGCCGAGCTTCCAGGCCACCGACGGCGCCACCGGGCCGGCGATCAGGTCGCACTGCGTGAAGCAGCGCTGGAAGTCGTCCGCGATCATGCGGCGTAGCTTCTGCGCCTGCAGGTAGTAGGCGTCGTAGTAGCCGTGGCTCAGCACGTAGGTGCCGATCATGATGCGGCGCTTGACCTCCGGGCCGAAGCCTTCGCTGCGGCTCTTCTTGTACATGTCCAGCAGGTCCTTGTACTGCGCCGCGCGGTGGCCGTAGCGCACCCCGTCGAAGCGCGACAGGTTCGAGCTGGCCTCGGCCGGCGCGATGATGTAGTAGACCGGGATCGAGAGCTCGGTGCGCGGCAGGCTCACGTCCACCAGCGTGGCGCCGAGCTTCTCGAGTTCGGCCAGCGCCGCGCGCACCGCGCCGTCCACGTCGGCCGCCAGCGCGGCGGGGAAGAACTCGCTCGGCAGCCCGATGCGCAGGCCTTCGAGCGGGCGCACCGCACCCGCACCCGGGCGCGGCGCGAGCATCTGCGCGTGGAAGTCCTGCGCCGGGCGCTCGGCGCTGGTGGCGTCGCGCGGGTCGAAGCCGCTCATCGCCGACAGCAGCAGCGCGCAGTCGGCCGCCGAGCGGGCCATCGGGCCGGCCTGGTCGAGGCTGGAGGCGAAGGCCACCATGCCGTAGCGCGAGCAGGTACCGTAGGTCGGCTTGATGCCGGTGATGCCGGAAAAGCTGGCCGGCTGGCGGATCGAGCCGCCGGTGTCGGTGCCGGTGGCCGCGGGCACCAGGCGCGCCGCCACTGCGGCCGCCGAGCCGCCCGAGGAGCCGCCGGGCACGCGGCTCGTGTCCCAGGGGTTGCGCACCGCGCCCCAGGCCGAGTTCTCGTTGGACGAGCCCATCGCGAACTCGTCGCAGTTCAGCTTGGCCAGCGTCACCGTGCCGGCCTCGGCCAGGCGCTGCACGACGGTGGCGTCGAACGGACTGCGGTAGCCCTCGAGCATCCTCGAGCCGGCGCTGGTGGGCAGGCCCTCGGTGACGAAGATGTCCTTGTGCGCGATCGGCACGCCCAGCAGCGCGCCGGTCTCGCCGCGGGCGCGCCGCGCGTCGGCGGCGCGGGCCTGCGCGAGCGCGGCCTCGGGGTCGCTGGCGAGCACGGCGCCGAGGCCGCGGTGTGCTTCGAGGCGGGCAAGGAAGTGCGTCGCCAGCTCGACGCCGGAGACCTCGCGCGCGGCCAGCGCGGCACCGAGTTCGGCCACGCCGCGCTCGTGCAGGGCCGCACTCATTCGATCACCTTCGGCACGAGGAACAGCCCGTCCTCGACGGCCGGGGCGCTGCGCTGGTTGGCCTCGCGCCGGTCGGCCTCGGTGACCGCATCCTCGCGCAGCCGCAGCGCGACCTGCTGCAGCGCCGACAGCGGCGTGTACAGCGGCTCGACGCCGCCGGTGTCGACCGCGCTCATCTGCTCGACGATCGAGAAGAAGCCGTTGAGTTGCGCCAGCAGCGCCGCCTGCTCGGCGGGCGTGAGCTCCAGCCGGGCGAGGTGGGCGATGCGGCTGACGTCCTGCGGTGTCAGGGCCATGGAGGGTGACTCGGGAGGGCTCGGAAACAGGGTGAAAGCGGCCCTGTTCGAGGTCAATGACCGAGGGCCGATGGGGTATTATCCCCGGTTATCCACAAGCCCCACGGCTGCGCGCTGCAACGCTTTGCAGCAGGTGCAGCCCCTCTCATGTTCGGATCCTTTCGTCGCTACTTCTCGACGGACCTGGCCATCGACCTCGGCACGGCGAACACGCTGATCTACGTGCGCGGCAAGGGCATCGTCCTGGACGAACCGTCGGTCGTCGCGATCCGCCACGAAGGCGGCCCCAACGGCAAGAAGACCATCCAGGCGGTCGGCGCCGAGGCCAAGGCGATGCTCGGCAAGGTGCCCGGCAACATCGAGGCGATCCGCCCGATGAAGGACGGCGTGATCGCCGACTTCACCGTCACCGAGCAGATGCTCAAGCAGTTCATCAAGATGGTCCACCCGCGCTCGGTGCTGCGCCCGAGCCCGCGGATCATCATCTGCGTGCCGTGCGGCTCGACCCAGGTCGAGCGGCGCGCGATCCGCGAGTCGGCGCTGGGCGCCGGCGCCAGCGAGGTCTACCTGATCGAGGAGCCGATGGCCGCGGCGATCGGCGCCGGGCTGCCGGTGTCCGAGGCCTCGGGCTCGATGGTGGTCGACATCGGCGGCGGCACCACCGAGGTCGGCGTCATCAGCCTCGGCGGCATGGTGTGGAAGGGCTCGGTGCGTGTCGGCGGCGACAAGTTCGACGAAGCCATCATCAACTACATCCGCCGCAACTACGGCATGCTGATCGGCGAGCCCACCGCCGAGGCCATCAAGAAAAGCATCGGCTCGGCCTTCCCCGGCTCCGAGGTCAAGGAGATGGAGGTCAAGGGCCGCAACCTGAGCGAAGGCGTGCCGCGCTCGTTCACGATCTCGTCCAACGAGATCCTGGAAGCGCTGACCGACCCGCTCAACCAGATCGTCTCCAGCGTCAAGAACGCGCTGGAGCAGACCCCGCCCGAACTCGGCGCCGACATCGCCGAGCGCGGCATGATGCTCACCGGCGGTGGCGCGCTGCTGCGCGACCTGGACCGCCTGCTGGCCGAGGAGACCGGCCTGCCCGTGCTGGTGGCCGAAGACCCGCTGACCTGCGTGGTGCGCGGCTGCGGCATGGCGCTCGAGCGCATGGAACGGCTGGGGTCGATCTTCACCTCCGAGTGACCGGGTCCGGGGCCTGAGGCCATGCCGCTCGGCACCCTCGACCGGACGCCGCCGCCCTTCTTCCGCCAGGGCCCCTCGGCACTGACGAAGCTGACCTTCTTCGCGGCGCTGGCGCTGTTCCTGATGGTGGCCGACACGCGCTTCAAGCTCACCGTGCCGCTGCGCGCCGGCCTCGCGACCGTGCTGCACCCGGTCGAGCGGGCGTTGCTGGTGCCGGTGGAGATGGTGCGCGGCGGCGGCACCTACCTGCTCGGCCTGCGCCAGGCGCTGGCCAGCGAGGAGCAGGCCCGGCTCGACCTGGCACGCCAGTCGGAGCGGGCGCTGCGCGTGGAACAGCTGCAGGCCGAGAACGGCCGGCTGCGTGCACTGCTGGAGCTGCGCCCGGCACTGACCGTCAAGTCACTCGCCGCCGAGGTGCTGTACGACGCACCCGACCCGTTCTCGCGCAAGGTGATCATCGACCGCGGCGCGACCCATGGCGTGGCGCAGGCCGCCCCGGTGATCAACGAGGCCGGGGTGCTTGGCCAGGTGACGCGGGTCTACCCGCTGTTCTCCGAGGTGACGCTGCTGACCGACAAGGACGCGGCCATCCCGGTGCTGAACAGCCGCAACCTGCTGCGCGGCGCGGCCTTCGGCGCACGCACCGGCATGGAGCTGCGCTTCATGGCCGGCAACGCCGACGTGCAGGTCGGCGACCTGCTCACCACCTCCGGTGTCGACGGCGTCTACCCGCCGGGGCTGCCGGTGGCCCGGGTGACGCTGGTCGACCGCAAGGTCGACTCCGGCTTCGCCCGCATCCTGCTCGAGCCGGTGGCCGCCTCCGACGCGGTGCGCCACGTGCTGGTGCTCGAGCCGATGGGCCTGCAGATGCCGCGCCCGCCCGCGCCGGTCGAGGAGACGCCGGTGCCGCCGCGGCGGGGAGGGCGCAAGTGATCCTTCCCCGTGGCGACGCCCTGCTGCTGCCGGCGAACCCGCTGTTCGTCTGGTTCACGCTGCTGCTGGCCTTCCTGCTCAACCTGGTGCCGCTGGGCCGGGTGCCGGCGATGCCGGACTTCCTGGCCGTGGTGCTGGTGTTCTGGAACGTGCACCAGGCGCGTCGGGTCGGCGTTGGCGCGGCCTTCCTGTTCGGGCTGATGATGGACGTGCACGACGGCGCCGTGCTCGGCCAGCACGCGCTCGCCTACACGCTGCTGAGCTTCTTCGCGATCACCATCCACCGCCGGCTGCTGTGGTTCACGGTGCCCTCGCAGGCCGTGCAGATCCTGCCGCTGTTCTTCGCCGCGCACCTGGTGTCGCTGGTGGTGCGCATGCTGGCCGGTGGCATGTTCCCGGGCTGGAACATGCTGGTGGCCCCGGTGATCGAGGCGCTGCTGTGGCCGATTGCCACCTGGCTGCTGCTCGCCCCGCAGCGCCGGCCGCCGGACCCGGACGAGAATAGACCTCTATGAAGGTTCGGGTCGCCACCGAGGCTCTACGGGCCGAGCGCCGGGCCGCTCCCAAGCCGGCCCGCATCCCCGCGGGGGATCGACCGACGTACCCGTCGGGCGAGGGGTCGTCATGACCGAGATCCGGAACGTCGAGCAGGAACTGTCGCGTTTCAACACGCGGCTGGTCGCTGCGGCGCTGTTCGTGCTCTTCGCCTTCGGGCTGCTCGCCGCGCGGCTCGTGCACCTGCAGATCTACAAGCACGACGAGCTCTCGACCCAGGCCGAGAACAACCGCATCGCCGTGGTGCCGATCGTGCCCAACCGCGGGCTGATCGTCGACCGCAACGGCGTCATCCTGGCCAACAACTACTCCGCCTACACGCTGGAGATCACGCCGGCCAAGGCCGGCGAGCTCGAGCCGCTGATCGACCGTCTGGCCGAGATCGTCGACATCCAGACGCGCGACCGCAAGCGCTTCAGGCGTCTGCTGGAGGAGAGCAAGAGCATCGAGTCGCTGCCGATCCGCACCAAGCTCACCGACGAGGAGGTGGCGCGGTTCACCGCGCAGCGCTTCCGCTTTCCGGGCGTGGAGATCAAGGCGCGGCTGTTCCGCAACTACCCGCTGGGCGAGACCGGCAGCCACCTGCTCGGCTACATCGGGCGCATCAACCAGGCCGAGAAGGAGAAGATCGACGAGTCGGAGGAGGCGGCCAACTACCGCGGCACCGAGTACATCGGCAAGCTCGGCATCGAGCAGAGCTACGAGGCCGAGCTGCACGGCACCACCGGCTTCGAGGAGGTCGAGACCAGCGCCGGCGGGCGCCCGGTGCGGCGCCTGAAGAGCAACCCGGCCACGCCCGGCAACATGGTGATCCTGTCGGTGGACATCCGGCTGCAGGCGCTGGTCGAGCAGATGTTCGGCGACCGGCGCGGGGCGCTGGTGGCGCTGGACCCGCGCAACGGCGAGGTGCTGGCCTTCGTCAGCAAGCCGACCTTCGACCCGAACCTGTTCGTCGACGGCATCGACTCGGACTCCTGGAAGGAACTCAACGAGTCGATCGACAAGCCGCTGCTGAACCGCGCGCTGCGCGGCACCTACCCGCCGGGCTCGACCTTCAAGCCCTTCATGGCGATGGCCGCGCTGAACACCGGCAAGCGCGGCCCGAGCGTCGTCATCCAGGACAACGGCAGCTTCGTGTTCGGCAACCACACCTTCCGCAGCCACGGCGACCACGGGCTCGGGCCGGTCGACATGGTGCGCAGCATCGTCAAGTCGAGCAACGTCTACTACTACTCGCTGGCCAACGAGATGGGCGTGGACCTGATGCACGAGCAGCTCGAGCCCTTCGGCTTCGGCCGCAAGACCGGCATCGACGTGGAGGGCGAGGTCACCGGGCTGCTGCCCTCCACCGAGTGGAAGCGCCGCGCCTACAAGAAGCCGGAGCTGCAGAAGTGGTACGCCGGCGAGACCATCTCGCTGGGCATCGGCCAGGGCTACAACAACTTCACGATGCTGCAGATGGCCGCCGCGACGGCCACGCTGGTGTCCGGCGGGCAGCGCTACAAGCCGCGCCTGGTGCGCGAGATCGAGGACGTGGTGACGCGCGAGCGCCGGCGCATGGCCAGCGACGCGCTGGAGCCGCTGCCGTTCAAGCCCGAACACGTGGAGCTGATCAACCGCGCGCTGCACGGCGTCACGCAGGAGGGCACCTCGGTGCGCTCGTACCTCGGCGCGAACTACAAGACCGGCGGCAAGACCGGCACCGCGCAGGCGGTCGGCATCCGGCAGAACGAGAAGTACAACGCCGCCAAGCTCGAGGAGCACCAGCGCGACCACTCGCTCTACATGGCCTTCGGACCGGTGGAGGCGCCGACGGTGGCGCTGGCCATCATCGTCGAGAACGCGGGCTTCGGCTCCGAGGCGGCCGCGCCGATCAGCCGGCGCGTGTTCGACTACCTGTTCAACGGCAGCGTGCCCAGCGAGGAGGACCTGGCGCTGACACGCGAGGGCAAGTCCACCACGCCGGTGGGCAAGCCGCGTCCGGCTGCCGAGGTGCTGCTGCCCGGCGCGGCGACCATCGACCTGTCGACCGGCGCCCGTCTGGCCCAGCAGGAGGGCGCGAAGTGAACACCCGGCCGGCCGGCATCGGCGTCGCGTTCGAGAAGCCCTCGCTGCTGCAGCGCATCCTGCCGGTGTTCAGCGGCTTCGACGCGCCGCTGCTGCTGCTGATCCTGCTGCTGGCCGGGGTCGGGCTGGTGACGATGTACTCGGCCGGCTTCGATCACGGCGCGCGCTTCGTCGACCACGGCCGCAACATGCTGATCGCGCTGGCCATCCTGTTCCTCGTCGCGCAGGTGCCGCCTCAGAAGCTGATGGCGCTGGCCCTGCCGCTCTACACGATCGGCGTGGCGCTGCTGATCGCCACCGCCGTGTTCGGCATCACGAAGAAGGGCGCGACGCGCTGGCTCAACGTCGGCATCGTCATCCAGCCCAGCGAGATGCTGAAGATCGCCACGCCGCTGATGCTGGCCTGGTGGTTCCAGCGCCGCGAGGGGCAGCTGCGTGTGCCCGACTTCCTGATCGCCACCGTCATCCTCGCGATCCCGGTCGGCCTGATCGCCAAGCAGCCCGACCTGGGCACCGCGATCCTGGTGTTTGCCGCGGGGTTGTTCGTGATCTTCTTCGCCGGGCTGTCGTGGAAGCTGATCATCCCGGTGATGCTGGCCGGCGCGCTGTCCATCACCGCGCTGGTGCTGTCGGGCGATCGCATCTGCGAGCCCGATGTCAAGTGGCCGGTGCTGCGCGAGTACCAGAAGCACCGCGTCTGCACGCTGCTCGACCCGACCAAGGACCCGCTGGGCAAGGGCTTCCACACCATCCAGGGCATGATCGCGATCGGCTCGGGCGGCGTGGAGGGCAAGGGTTTCATGAAGGGCACTCAGACGCACCTGGAGTTCATCCCCGAGCGCACCACCGACTTCGTGTTCGCGGCCTTCGCCGAGGAGTTCGGCCTGGTCGGCGGCGGCGTGCTGCTGCTGCTGTTCACCTTCCTGCTGTTCCGCGGGCTGATGATCGCGGCCGAGGCGCCGACGGTCTTCACCCGGCTGCTGGCCGGGGCGATCACGCTCAGCCTGTTCACCTACATCTTCGTCAACATGGGCATGGTCAGCGGCATCCTGCCCGTGGTGGGCGTGCCGCTGCCGTTCATCAGCTACGGCGGCACGGCGATGGTGACGCTCGGGCTCGGGCTCGGCATCCTGATGTCGATCGCGCGGCACCGGCGCCTGGTGCAGACCTGATGTGAAACCCCCAAGCTCGCCCTGGCTCGCGGCCCCCCGAGGGGTCGCTCAGTGGCTTCGGGCGGCCGGGCGCCACTGAGATGCGGCGCATCGGCATCGCCGGCATCGGCAACATGGGCTGGGGCATGGCCCGGCGGCTGCAGGCCTGCGGCTTCGAGGTGGCGGTGCGCGACATCGACCCGGCGCGCGAGGCGCTGGCACGCGACGCCGGCCTGGCGGTGCTGCCGAGTGCCGCCGCGCTCGCGGCATGCAGCCAGGCGCTGATCGTCGCCGTGGTCGATGCGGCGCAGACCGAGGCGGTGCTGTTCGACGACGAGGGTGCTGCTGTCGCGTTGCCGGCCGGCGCGCCGGTGCTGCTGTGCCCGACGATCGCGCCCGACGACGTCGAGCGCTGCGCCGCGCGCCTGGCCGCACGCGGGCTGGCGCCGATCGATGCGCCGATGTCCGGCGGACCGCAGCGCGCGCTGGACGGCACCATGAGCCTGATGGTGGCGTGTGCGCCGTCGGCCTTCGAGCGCGCCCGCGGCGTGATCGAGGCACTCTCGAACCAGGTGTTCCGGCTCGGTGATCGGCCGGGCGACGGCGCCCGCGCCAAGCTCGTCAACAACCTGCTGGCGGCCATCAACCTGGCCGGCGCCGCCGAGGCGCTGGCGCTGGCCGACCGCGTCGGGCTCGACCCGGCGGCCGCGCTGGCAGTGATCGAGCGCTCCTCGGGCCAGAGCTGGATCGGCTCGGACCGCATGCGCCGCGCCCTGGCCGGCGACCTGGCACCGCGCGCCCACACCACGCTGCTGGCCAAGGACAGCCGGTTGGCGCTGGCGATGGCGCGCGCCGCCGGCGTCGAGCCGGCGCTCGGGGCCGTGGCCGCTGGGTTGTTCGCACGGGCCTGCCGCGAGGGCTGCGCTGCGCTGGACGACGCCAGCCTGTACGACTGGCTACGGCGCCACGGGTAGCGGGCCAGTCGCCGCCGGCGGCAGCGCCGGGAAGCGCAGCGTGAAGCGCGCGCCCGGGCCGAACGGCGCGCCGGCGTGGTCCGACAGGCCGTGGCGCGGGCGCAGGTTGGCGTCCTCGAGCTGGATCTGCGCACCGTGCTGGGTGGCGATCTCGCTGACGATCGCCAGGCCCAGCCCGCTGCCGTCCACGTTCGTGCCCAGCGTGCGGTAGAACGGCCGGAACACCGCGTCGCGCTCGGCCGGCGGGATGCCGGGGCCGGAGTCCTCGACCTGCAGCACCACCACCTGCCCGAACGGATCCTCGATCAGTCGCACCGTCACCGTACCGCCCTCGGGCGTGTACTGCAGCGCGTTGTCGACCAGGTTGCGGATCAGCTCGCGCAGCAGCAGCGGGTTGCCGTTGACCAGCGCGCGCGGCCCGTGGCTGGCCTGTCGGCCCGTCTCGGGCCCCTCGTAGCCGAGGTCGATGCGCTTCTCCATCGCGCGCGGCACGAAGTCGCGCACCGTCTCGGTGGCCAGCCGGGCCAGGTTGACCGGCTGGCGCTGCGCCTGCTGCTCCTGGTTCTCGGCACGTGCCATCGCCAGCAGCTGGTTGACCATGTGCGCCGCGCTCTGGCTCGAGTGAGCGATCTGCTGCAGCGACTTCTTCAGCGCCAGCGGTTCGCGCTGGCCGGCGTCGATCTCGCGCTGCGCCAGCTCGGCCTGCGTGCGCAGGCCGGCCAGCGGCGTCTTCAGCTGGTGCGCCGCGTCGGCGAGGAAGTGCTTCTGCGTGGCGATCGACTGGTCCAGCCGCGCCAGCAGGTCGTTGATCGCGCGAACCAGCGGCGAGACCTCCTCGGGCGCCTCGCGCTCGTCGATCGGCGACAGGTCGTTGCTGTCGCGCCGGCGGATGCGCTGCTGCAGCTCGTTGAGCGGCGCGATGCCGCGCGCCAGCGCGAACCACACCAGCAGCACCGCCACCGGCAGGATGACGAACTGCGGCAGGATCACGCCCTTGATGATCTCGGTGGCCAGGCGCGAGCGCTTGCCCAGCGTCTCGGCCACCTGCACCAGCGCCACCCCGTCGGCGGCGCCGGCGGGCTGCACCCAGACGTAGGCGACGCGCACGTCGTCGCGGTCCATCGTCGCGTCTCGGAAGCGCAGGTCGCCGACCGGCGGGCGCTCCTCGTCCAGCGGCAGCGGCAGCTGGCGGTCGCCGCTGAGCAGTTCGCCGCGCAGGCCCAGCACCTGGTAGTAGACGTCGTCCTCGTCGGTGTGCAGCACTTCGGCGGCCCGGGCCGGCAGGGTGAATTCGGCCACCGCCGCGCCGGTGTCGGTGCGCCGCACCGCCACCTGCTTGGCCAGCACGCGCGCCATCGACGCGAGTTCGCGGTCGTAGGGCTTGTGGGCGATGTTCTGCGCCACCAGCCAGGTCAGCGCGACGCTCATCGGCCACAGCAGCAGCAGCGGCGCGAGCATCCAGTCGAGGATCTCGCCGAAGAGCGAGCGCTGCTCCTTCGGGCTGGTCGGCACGAATCGTTCAGGCCGCGATCTTCTCGAGGCAGTAGCCGAGGCCGCGCACCGTGGCGATCCGCACCGGCCCCTGCTCGATCTTCTTGCGCAGGCGGTGGATGTAGACCTCGATGGCGTTGTTGCTCACCTCTTCGCCCCACTCGCACAGGCGCTCGACCAGCTGGTCCTTGCTGACCAGGCGCCCGGCACGCTGCAGCAGCACCTCGAGCAGCGAGAGTTCGCGCGCCGAGAGCTCGATCATCTGGTCGTTGATGTAGGCCACGCGGCCGGTGGCGTCGAAGGTCAGCGGCCCGTGCTTGATCACCGTCGAGGCGGTGCCCAGGCCGCGGCGCGTGAGCGCACGCACGCGCGCCTCCAGCTCCTGGAGCGAGAACGGCTTGGCCATGTAGTCGTCGGCGCCCAGGTCCAGGCCCTTGACGCGCTGCTCGACGCTGTCGGCCGCGGTGAGGATCAGCACCGGCACCGACGAGCCGCGGGCGCGCAGCTTGCGCAGGACCTCCAGCCCGTGCATCTTGGGCAGGCCGAGGTCGAGGATCAGCAGGTCGAACTCGTGCGAGGCGAGCGCTGCATCGGCCTCGCTGCCGCTGGCGACGCGGTCGACGGCGTAACCGGCGTTGCGCAACGAGCGCAGCAGGCCGTCGGCCAGGACTTGATCGTCTTCGGCTACCAGGATGCGCATGCTCGTCTCCATCGGGCCGCCGGTCTGTACGCCTGCCAGCGGTGTGGCGCCATTTTAGGCAGCGAGGCACCGGCGGCACGCTTGCGCGATGTCAAGCGCCGGAGCGCTCCCACGAGCGAAGGTGCAGGCTACTGTACAAACATCCAGCTTTTGCCATAATCGCGCCGAACACCGGAGAACCGCATGGACGCACCCGTCAAAGCCCTCAACACCGAAAAAGCCAAGGCCCTGCAGGCCGCGCTGGCGCAGATCGAGAAGCAGTTCGGCAAGGGCTCGATCATGCGGCTCGGCGAGGGCGAGAAGATCGAGGACGTGCAGGTCGTCTCGACCGGCTCTCTCGGCCTGGACATCGCGCTCGGTGTGGGTGGCCTGCCGCGCGGCCGGGTGGTCGAGATCTACGGCCCGGAGTCCTCCGGCAAGACCACGCTGACGCTGCAGGTCATCGCCGAGATGCAGAAGCAGGGCGGCACCTGTGCCTTCATCGACGCCGAGCACGCGCTCGACGTGCAGTACGCACAGAAGCTCGGCGTCAACCTGCAGGAGCTGCTGATCTCCCAGCCCGACACCGGCGAGCAGGCGCTCGAGATCGTCGACGCGCTGGTGCGCTCCGGCTCGGTCGACCTGGTGGTGGTCGACTCGGTCGCCGCGCTCACGCCCAAGGCGGAAATCGAAGGCGAGATGGGCGACTCCCTGCCCGGCCTGCAGGCCCGCCTGATGAGCCAGGCGCTGCGCAAGCTGACCGCCACGATCAAGAAGACCAACACCATGGTCATCTTCATCAACCAGATCCGCATGAAGATCGGCGTGATGTTCGGCAACCCCGAGACCACCACCGGCGGCAACGCGCTCAAGTTCTACGCCTCGGTGCGCCTGGACATCCGCCGCACCGGCAGCATCAAGAAGGGCGAGGAGGTCATCGGCAACGAGACCAAGGTCAAGGTCGTCAAGAACAAGGTCTCGCCGCCCTTCAAGACCGCCGAGTTCGACATCCTCTACGGCCAGGGCATCAGCCGCGAAGGCGAGGTGATCGACATGGGCGTCAACAACAAGGTGGTCGAGAAGAGCGGCGCCTGGTACGCCTACAACGGCGAGAAGATCGGCCAGGGCAAGGACAACGCGCGCGAATTCCTGCGCGAGAACCCCGACCTGGCGCGCGAGATCGAGAACAAGGTGCGCGAGGCCGTGGGCATTCCGCTGCTGCCCGCCGGCGAGGCCGCAGCGGAGTAAGGCTTCCGTGGCTGCGGACGAGCGCCCCGCGCCGCCGTTGCGCAGCGTGCGCGGCGGCCCGCTTGCCGGGCCGGCGCCGCAGCGCTCGCTGAAGGCCCGTGCGCTGCAGTGGCTCGCACAGCGCGAGCACAGCCGGTCCGAGCTGCGCCGCAAGCTGCTGCCGCATGCCCGGGCGCTGGCCGCGCTGGGCGAGGCCGCCGGCGAGGGCGACGACGACCCGGCGGCCCGTGTCGACGCCCTGCTCGACTGGCTGCAGGCCCAGCGCCACCTGAGCGAGGAGCGTTTCGTCGAGTCGCGCGTCCATGCCCGCGCGGCGCGCTACGGCAACCGCCGCATCGCCCAGGAGCTGGCGCAGCACGGGCTGGCGCTGGATGCGCCGTCGGCCGAGCAGCTGCGCCAGAACGAGCGCGAGCGCGCGCGCGAGGTGTGGGCCCGGAAGTTCGGCCGGCCGGCGGCCGATGCCGCCGAGCGGGCCCGTCAGGCCCGCTTCCTGACCGGCCGCGGTTTCACCGCCGAGGTCGTCCGCCAGGTGCTGCGCGAAGCCGGCTCCGGCAACGACGACGAGCTGCCTGACTGAGCGCGTCGCGCCGGCGCGGCGCCAGTTTCCCGTCAGGCTTGATGCAGCGCAGCATGCTACATTGCGCGCCGATTGCGCGGGTTCCAGCGAGGTTACGGCCGGCCGGATGACGCGTCTGCCCCAGCCTCCACTGCCTCGCCATGGCCCTGCCGCCCGCCGCGCCCGAGCGCCAGCTCAAGCACCGTCGCCGCATCGACGTGCAGGTGCATTCCCGCGGCAATGGGCTGTGGGAGGTCGACGCCGAGATAACCGACGTCAAGACTCGCGACGTGATGCTCGCGGGCGGCACGCGCCGCGCCGGCGATCCGATCCACGACATGCTGCTGCGTGTCGTCGTGGACGAATCCTTCAACATCGTCGCAGCGGGTTCCGAGACCCGCGCCATGCCGTATCCCGGCCAGTGCGACGACCATGAGGACGCGTACGCCCGGCTGGTCGGCCTGAACCTGATGCGCGGGTTCCGCCGCGCCGTGCGCGAGCGGCTCGGCGGCGTCGCCGGCTGCACCCACCTGACCGAGCTGACGCAGGTGCTGCCCACGGCGGTCGTGCAGGCCTTCGCCGGCGAGGTGCTGAACACCCGCGAAGGCGGCGAGTCCGACGACCAGCCGTTCCAGATCGACCGCTGCCATGCGCTGCGCAGCGACGGGCCGGTCGTCCAGCAGTTCTACCCGCGCTGGTACCGGGGCATGCCAGACCCCGCGGCCGCGCCTTCCCTCTCGAAACCTGAGCAAGCGAGACAGCCATGAAGATTCATGAGTACCAGGGCAAGGAAATCCTGCGCCAGTTCGGCGTGCCCGTGCCGCGCGGCTACCCGGCCTTCAGCGTGCGCGAGGCGACCGAGGCCGCGCAGAAGCTCGGCGGCCCGGTCTGGGTCGTCAAGGCGCAGATCCACGCCGGCGGCCGCGGCAAGGGCGGCGGGGTCAAGTTGGCCAAGACGCTCGAGGACGTCGGCACCCTGTCCGGGCAGATCCTCGGGATGCAGCTGAAGACGCACCAGACCGGCCCCGAAGGCCAGAAGGTGCGGCGCCTCTACATCGAGGAAGGCGCGGACATCAAGAAGGAGTACTACGTTTCGCTGGTGACCGACCGCGCCTCGCAGAAGGTGGCGTTCATCGCCTCCAGCGAAGGCGGCATGGACATCGAGGAGGTTGCGCACAAGACCCCCGAGAAGATCATCACCGAGCTGATCGACCCGCTCGCCGGCCTGGGCGAGGCGCAGGCGAAGAAGATTGCCGCCGCCGTGGGCCTGCCGGAGGCCTCGCACGCGCAGGCCGCGACGCTGTTCCAGAACCTGTACCGCTGCTACATGGAGACGGACGCCTCGCTGGTCGAGATCAACCCGCTGAACTGCGACTCCAAGGGCAACCTGATCGCGCTGGACGCGAAGTTCAACTTCGACTCGAACGCGCTGTTCCGCCACCCCGAGATCGTCGCCTACCGCGATCTCGACGAGGAGGACCCGGCCGAGATCGAGGCGAGCAAGTTCGACCTCGCCTACATCCAGCTCGACGGCAACATCGGCTGCCTGGTCAACGGCGCCGGTCTCGCGATGGCGACCATGGACACCATCAAGCTGTTCGGCGGCGAGCCGGCCAACTTCCTCGACGTCGGCGGCGGCGCCACGGCCGAGAAGGTGACCGAGGCCTTCAAGATCATGCTGTCATCGCCCAAGGTGAAGGCCATCCTCGTCAACATCTTCGGCGGCATCATGCGTTGCGACACCATCGCCGAGGGCGTGATCGCCGCGTGCAAGGCGGTCAACCTGAAGGTGCCGCTCGTGGTGCGCATGAAGGGCACGAACGAGGAACTGGGCAAGAAGATGCTGGCCGAGTCCGGCCTGCCGATCATCAGCGCCGACACGATGGCCGAAGCCGCGACGAAGATCGTCGCCGCCGTGAAGTAAGGGAGACGAGCATGAGCATCCTGATCAACAAGGACACCAAGGTCATCACCCAGGGCATCACGGGCAAGACCGGCCAGTTCCACACCAAGGGCTGCCAGGCCTACGCGAACGGCAAGAACTGCTTCGTCGCCGGCGTGAACCCGAAGAAGGCGGGCGAGAGCTTCGAGGGCATCCCGATCCACGCCAGCGTCAAGGACGCCAAGGCCGCCACCGGCGCCACCGTCAGCGTGATCTACGTGCCGCCGGCCGGCGCCGCCGCGGCGATCTGGGAGGCGGTCGAGGCCGACCTCGACCTCGTGGTCTGCATCACCGAAGGCATTCCGATCAAGGACATGCTGGTCGTGCGCAACAAGATGAAGCAGAAGGAGGCCGCCGGCGGCAAGAAGACCCTGCTGCTCGGGCCGAACTGCCCCGGCCTGATCACGCCCGACGAGATCAAGATCGGCATCATGCCGGGCCACATCCACAAGAAGGGCCGCATCGGTGTGGTCTCGCGCTCCGGCACGCTGACCTACGAGGCCGTGGCGCAGCTCACCGAGATCGGCCTCGGCCAGTCGAGCGCGGTCGGCATCGGCGGCGACCCGATCAACGGCCTGAAGCACATCGACGTGATGAAGGCCTTCAACGACGACCCGGACACCGACGCCGTGATCATGATCGGCGAGATCGGCGGCCCGGACGAGGCCGACGCCGCGCGCTGGTGCAAGGCGAACATGAAGAAGCCCATCGTCGGCTTCATCGCCGGCGTCACCGCGCCCCCGGGCAAGCGCATGGGCCATGCCGGCGCGCTGATCTCCGGCGGCGCCGACACGGCCGACGCCAAGCTGGCCATCATGGAGGAGTGCGGCTTCAAGGTGACACGCAACCCGTCGGAAATGGGCCGGCTGCTCAAGGGCCTGCTGTAAGCCGATCCGCCCGCGCCGAGGGCCGCCTGCGGGCGGCCCTCGGCGCTTGCGTAGTTCCACGCACGAAGCATGGCGGCGCGCCGCCTACACTGCGCACCGACACCGCCGTACCACCTTCACGAGAAGCCCATGGAACAGTTCATGACCGCCGACTTCTGGGTCGCCGTCGGCCAGATCATCATGATCGACATCCTGCTGGGCGGCGACAACGCGGTGGTCATCGCGCTGGCCTGCCGCAAGCTGCCGGACTCGCAGCGCACGCAGGGCATCCTGTGGGGCACGGCCGGGGCCATCGTGCTGCGCGTCATCCTGATCTTCTTCGCGCTGACGCTGCTGGCGATCCCCTACCTGAAGCTCGTCGGTGCGGCGCTGCTGGTCTGGATCGGCGTCAAGCTGCTGCTGCCCGAGGAGGAAGACGGGCACGGCAACATCCAGGCGAGCGACAAGCTGTGGGCGGCGGTGAAGACCGTCATCGTGGCCGACCTGGTGATGAGCGTCGACAACGTGATCGCGATCGCCGGTGCCGCCGAGGGGGCGGGCGGCGACCACAAGATGCCGCTGGTGATCTTCGGCCTGCTGGTCAGCATCCCCATCATCGTCTGGGGCAGCCAGATGGTGATCAAGCTGATGGACCGCTTCCCGATGATCATCACCGTCGGCGGCATGCTGCTGGGCTGGATCGCCGGCACGATGGCGGTCACCGACCCCGCCGCGATCAGCCACCTGCCGCACACGCTGCCGGCCAAGCCGGGCGGCCTGCCCGAAGTCGCCGACCTGATGCGCTACGGCGCCGGGGCGGCCGGGGCGTTGCTGGTGCTGGCGGTCGGCAAGTGGCTCTCGGCGCGCCGCCCGGCCGCGCAGGCCGGGGCCTGAGCGGCCTGTGCTAACGTGCCTGCCGGATGAGCAGGCACCCACTCGACGTCGGCGGGCTGCAGAGGCGGGCGGGATGAACCCGACCGCTGCGTCGCTGCCCGCCCTGCTCGGCGCGCTGGCCACCTGCCTCGGCGTGGCAGCCTATCTTGCCTGGGGTCTGCCGCGCCTGTCCCGACCGGCCGGCCGCCTGCTCAGCGCGGTGCTCGCGGCGGCCGGCCTGGTGGCCTCGCTGGCCTGGCCGGCGCTGCATGCCCTGCTCCTGCCGCCGGTCGTGGCCCTGCTGTTCGGCCACCTCGGGCGAGAACTCGGCCCCTGGGCGACGCGTCCCGCGCTGCGTGCCGACGGTCCGGTCGGCGCCAGCCACCCGAGCCGCCCCGGCCCCCCGACCCTGCCGGGCCAGCCCTCGCGGCAGCAGGCGCCGGCCACGCTCGGCCGCTACCGCGTCGACTCGGAGATCGGCCGCGGCTCGATGGGTGCGGTCTACCTGGGCCACGATCCGCAGATCGGCCGGCGCGTCGCGATCAAGACGCTGGCGCTGAGCCGCGAGTTCCACGGCGACCAGCTGGTCGAGGCGCGGGCCCGCTTCTTCCGCGAGGCCGAGACGGCCGGGCGGCTGCAGCACCCGGACATCGTCACCATCTTCGACGCCGGCGAAAGCGGTGAGCTGGCCTGGATCGCGATGGAGTACATCCAGGGCCACGACCTGCAGCGCTACACCGTGCTGCGCCGGCTGCTGCCGCTGGCCCAGCTGCTGCCGATCGTCGCCCGCGTGGCCGACGCGCTGGCCTACGCGCACCGGCAGGGCATCGTGCACCGCGACATCAAGCCGGCCAACGTGATGATCGACCCGGACACCGACCTGGTGAAGGTGATGGACTTCGGCGTCGCCCGCATGGCGGACGCGACCAGCACCCGTACCGGCCTGGTCATCGGCACGCCTTCGTTCATGTCGCCCGAGCAGATGGCCGGGCGGCCCGCCGACCGGCGCAGCGACCTGTACTCGCTGGGCGTGATGCTGTTCCAGCTGCTGACCGGCCGGCTGCCGCACGAGGGCGAGACCATGGCCCGGCTGATGCACCAGATCGCCCACGAGGCGGCGCCCGACGTGCGCACCCTGCGACCGGACGTGCCCGAGGCGCTGGCCGACATCGTCGCCCTCGCGCTGGAAAAGCGCATCGAGGTGCGCTACGCGGACGGGCAGCAGCTCGCCGCCGACCTGCGCGCGGTGCATGCGTCGCTGGCGGTCGAGCAGCCGGACCCCTTCGAGCGAACCGTGACGTTTTCACGCGACGAACCGAGGCACAATTCCGCGACATGAGACGGTAACCGTCCCGACACGACGGCCCACTGCCCGATGACCGAGCAACCACCGACGATGAGCCTGGAGTTCCACAGCGCGACCGACACCGGCCGGGCGCGCAACAACAACGAGGACTCGGTGGCGCTGGACGAGGCCTGCGGGCTGATCGTGCTGGCCGACGGCATGGGCGGGTACAACGCCGGCGAGGTGGCCAGCAGCATGGCCACCTCGTTCATCAAGACCGAGCTCGGCCGCTGGCTCACCGAGGCTTCCGACAACGCCTCGGACACCGACGTCCGGCGCGCGATGGACATCTGCGTGGACAACGCCAACCGGGCGATCTTCAACGCCGCCAACTCCAATCCGCAGTACGCAGGGATGGGCACGACGCTGGTGGTGGGCGTGTTCCGCGACGGCCGGCTGCTGATGGGCCATGTGGGCGACTCGCGCGGCTACCGCCTGCGCGGCGGGCGCCTGACGCAGATCACGCACGACCACTCGCTGCTGCAGGAGCAGATCGACTCCGGCCTGATCACCGCCGAGCAGGCCGCGTTCTCGGCCAACAAGAACCTGGTGACGCGGGCGGTCGGGGTGGAAGACACCGTGCTGCTCGAAACCCACCTGCACGACGTGCTGCCCGGCGACCTGTACCTGCTGTGCTCGGACGGCCTGTCCGACATGCTGGACGACGATTCCATCGCGCAGCTGTTGCAGGGCCACGACGCCTTGCCTGACGTGGCATCTGCCCTGGTGGACGCCGCCAACGACGCAGGCGGAAAGGATAATATCTCGGTGGTCCTTGCCAGGGTGCGTGGGCCGGCCGGGCCATCCCGTTCATGGTGGCCGTTCCGGCGCTGAGGTCGAAGAGCACAGGCGCCCCGCAGACGACAACGAGACACGAGGACGCAGAGCATGGGCAAGCTGGTCGTATCGCTGGACGGAGTGGTGATCAAGGAGGTGCAGATCACCAAGGACAAGACCACGCTCGGTCGGCGGCCCTACAACGACATCGTGATCGACAACCTCGCCGTCAGCGGCGAGCACGCGGTGCTGCAGATGGTCGGCGCGGACGTCTTCATCGAGGACCTGAACAGCACCAACGGCACCTACATCAACGGCAAGGCGATCAAGAAGCAGCTGCTGAGCCACAACGACACGGTCGAGATCGGCAAGTACAAGATCAAGTACCTGGTCGAGGACGGCACCGACTACGAGAAGACGATGATCATGAAGCCCGGCGCCTCGGCCAGCGCCGCGGCGGCGGCCTATTCGCCGACGGTCGGCTTCGGCGCCTCGGGCTTCGGCTCGCTCGGTTCGGGCAACGGCCCGGCCTCGATCAAGGTGCTCAACGGTGCCGCGGCCGGCCGCGAGGTGCAGTTGACCAAGGTCGTCACCACGGTCGGCAAGCCCGGCGTGCAGGTGGCCTCCATCACCAAGCGGCCGGGCGGCTACGTGCTGGCCCATGTCGAGGGCGCGCTGCGCCCGACCGTCAACGGCAACCCCGTGATGGGCGAGACCGTGCATCTGAAGAACGGCGACGTGGTCGAACTCGCCGGCACGCAGATGCAGTTCGTGCAGAACTGAGCGTTCGGCGCGCGCTCGCATGGGCGCCCGCGGCTGGCGGTTCGTGCGTGCCGCGCTGGTGGCGGCCCTCTTCCTGCTGCTGCTCGGCCATGCCGCCGACGTGCTGCCCTGGCGGGCACTGACCCAGCTGGACCAGGCCATCGACGACGCCCGGCTACGGGCCGCGATGCCGCTCGTGCCGCACAAACACATCGTGATCGTCGATGTCGACGAGGCCAGCCTCGCCCGGCTCGGCCGCTGGCCCTGGCCGCGTGCGCGCATGGCCACCCTGGCCGACGAGCTGTTCGAGCGCCAGCGCGCCGCGGTGGTGGGGTTCGACATCGTGTTCACCGAGCCCGACGCCGACGATGCGCGGTTCGCCGACGCGCTGTCGGGACGGCGCGTGGTGCTGGGCTTCTACCTGAGCAACGCGGCCGAGTCGGGGCGGGTCGGCCGCCTGCCCGAGCCGGCCTTCGACGCCGCGCTGCTGCGCGGTCAGCCGGGCTCGTTCACCCGTTGGCGAGCCTACGCCGGCAACGTCGCCGCCGTTGCGCAGGCAGCGCCGCAGGCCGGATTCATCAACACGCTGCCCGATGCCGACGGCAACCTGCGCCGCATGCCGCTGATCGCCGCGCTCGACGGCCGCCACTACGAGACGCTGGCGCTGGCCATGTACCGCAGCTACACGGGCGGGCCGGCGGTGGAGCCGGTGTTCCCGCCACCGCGCCCGCTGCGCTCGCCCTACCCGGGCCTGTCGGCGCTGATGCTGGTGCAGGGCGAGACGCGCGATGCGATCCCGGTGGATGCGCAGACCATGCTGCGCGTGCCGTACCGCAGCCCCGGCGGGCCGCGCGCTGGCGGCTTCGCCTACCTGTCCGCGGCCGATCTGGTCGAGGGGCGCGTCGCCCCCGGATCGCTGGCCGGCAAGCTGGTGCTGGTCGGGACGACCGCCCCGGGCCTGTACGACCTGCGCAGCACGCCGGTGTCCCAGGTTTTTCCCGGCGTCGAGGTACACGCGAACCTGCTCGCCCGCCTGCTGGACGGCCGCGGCCCGCTCGTGCCCGACTGGGCCGCCGGCTTCGAGGAGGCCCAGCTGCTCGTCGTGCTCGCGCTGCTGGTGCTGCTGCTGCCGCGCCTGTCGGCGCTGCGCGGCATCGTCGCCACGGCGCTGCTGCTCGCCGCGCTGGTGGGGCTGAACGTCTGGGCCTACCAGGCCCGCCAATGGCTGCTGCCGCTCGCCTCGGGGCTGACGCTCGCGCTGCTGCTGTCGGTGCTGCACATCGGCTGGGGCTACGTCACCGAGGCCCGCACCCGCCGCTCCCTGACCCGCCTGTTCGGCACCTACGTGCCACCCGAGCTGGTCGAGCAGATGGCGCGCGACCCGCAGCGCTACACCATGCAGGCCGAGAACCGCGTGCTGACCATCATGTTCTGCGACATGCGCAACTTCACTCGCGTGTCCGAAGCGCTGCCCCCCGAGGAGCTGCGCGCGCTGATCAACCGCTTCTTCTCGGCCATGACGATGGCCATCCGCGCGCGCCGCGGCACGCTGGACAAGTACATCGGCGACGCGATCATGGCCTTCTGGGGCGCACCGGTGGCCGACGAGCGGCATGCCGCCAACGCGGTGGCCGCGGCGCTGGCGATGGTCGAGGTCCTCGGCGAACTGAACCAGTCGCTGCACGCGCGCGGCCTGCCGGAGATCGGCGTGGGCATCGGGCTGAACACCGGCCTGGTGTGCGTCGGCGACATGGGCTCGGACATCCGGCGCAGCTACACCGTGATGGGCGACGCGGTGAACCTGGCCTCGCGCATCGAGGCGCTGACGCGCCACTACGGCGTCGACATCCTGGTCGGCGAAGCCACCGCCGCGGCGGCCGGTGCGGAACTCGGGTTCGTCGAGGTCGACCGCGTGCGCGTCAAGGGCAAGGAGGCCGCCGTGACGCTTTTCACGCCGGTGCCCGAGGCCCTGGCACGCAACGCCTCCTTTGACGAGGAAATGCGACTTTGGCGCCTTGCACTGGCCGCCTACCGAGCCCAAGATGCTCCGCAGGCGCAGGCTGCGCTGCAGGAATTGCGCACCCGCTTCGCGGCGTCGCCCTGGCGCGGCCTGCACGAGCGGCTCGGCGAGCGTGTGGTTCGCTGGGCCCACGAGCCCCCGCCGCCCGGTTGGGACGGCACCCACACCTTCGACAGCAAGTGACTGCAGGATGATCGTTCAGGTTCTCGGCTGCTCGGGCGCGATCGCTGCCGGCTGCAGGACGACGGCCTTCCTGCTCGACGACGACGTGCTGATCGACGCGGGCACGGGGGTCGGCGACCTGGCGCTCGACGCGCTGGCGCGCATCGACCACATCCTGATCAGCCATTCGCACCTCGACCACGTGCTCGCCATCGGCCTGCTGGCCGACAGCGTGATGCGGCAGCGCCGCGCCGACGGGCGTGGCCCGATCCGCGTGCACGCGCTGCCCGAGACGCTGGCCGCGCTGCGGGCGCATGTCTTCAACGGCGTGATCTGGCCCGACTTCACCCGCCTGCCCAGCGCCGAGCACCCGGTGCTCGAGTTCGTGCCCTTCGCCGTCGGCGAGGTGCTCAGGCTGGGCACGCGCCGCATCGAGGTGCTGCCGGCGCAGCACACCGTGCCGGCCTGCGGCTTCGCCGTCGACGGCGGCGAGGCGGGTGCCTGGGTCTACACCGGCGACACCGGGCCGAACCCGGCGCTGTGGATGCGCCTGCGCGGCATGAAGGTGGCGCACCTGGTCATCGAGACGGCGTTCTCCGACGAGGAGCGCCAGCTCGCCTACATCAGCCGCCACCTGTGCCCGGCGGCGCTCGGCCACGAGCTGGCGCAGCTCGGCGGCAGCGTGGACGTGCACATCACCCACGTCAAGCCCGGTGAGCTGGAGGCGGTGATGCACGAGATCGGCCGCCTGACGAGCCCGCACCGCATCCGCGCGCTGGCGGCGGGCCAGACCATCCCGCTGGGCGGCTGAACAGGCCTCGACGGCCGGGAAATGCGGGCCTGCGGGCCCGCTTTTCGTTGGAGCGGGGCCCGTCGATCCGGGTGACGATATTCGTCAGTCGTGACCGGCCGGGTCGCGGCGATGGCCCGGCCGGTGACTGTTTGTGTCAGCTGCGCGGGTGCATTTCACGGTTCCCTGGCCCGGTATGCGTGGCACGCCCTTCGCATCTGTTCGGCCGTGTCCCACACCCACCACCTCTCAGGAGTGTCTTTCATGAAGCGTCGTGTCCAACAAGGTTTCACCCTCATCGAACTGATGATCGTCGTGGCGATCATCGGCATCCTGGCGGCGGTTGCGCTGCCGGCGTACCAGGACTACACGATCCGTGCGCGGGTCACGGAAGGTCTGGCTGTCGCCAACGACGCCAAGTCCATGATCGGCACCAACTCCGCCACGGCGGCCGACCTTGCCGCGACGGCGACCACCTGGAACGGCCAGGCCAACAACACCGGCGCCACCAGCAAGTACGTTCGTAGCGTCCAGATCGCCGGCGGCACGGGCGAGATCACCGTCACCTTTGACGAGCGCAATGTCGGCAACATCCCTGCGAACGCCACGCTGCGTCTGACGCCGTACGTCCAGAGCGGTGGTGCTGCTCCGGTCCAGCTTGGCGCCTCGTACACCGCCAACCCGCCGGCTACCGGCAGCATCGACTGGGGTTGCGCGTCCACGACCAACGCGGTCGCGACCACCGCCACCCGCCAGATGCCGCAAGTTGGTGGCCTGGGCACGCTGCCGGCCAAGTTCGCGCCGGGCGAGTGCCGCTGATCGGCGAGGCTTCCCGCCCGCAAGCATCAGAAGGCGGCCCCTGGGCCGCCTTTCTCTTTGGCGCGGATGGCCCGCAGAGGCGACCGCCAGGAACCAACTCACCAATCAGGGATGTCGTATGGGAAACGGAGCTACTGGCCGCCGGTCACAGAGCGGATTCACCTTGATCGAGCTGATGATCGTCGTGGCGATCGTCGGCATCCTGGCCGGATTGGCCTTGCCCGTGTATCAGGACTATCTGGCACGCTCGCGAATCGCCGAGGGGCTCGCGCTGGCGGATGACGCCAAGTCCATGGTCGGCGCCAACTCGGCGACCCTGCCCGATCTTGCGGCAACGGCTGCCACGTGGAACGCCCAGGCGGGCGGCGTCGGCGCCAAGAGCAAGTACGTGCAAAACGTGCGCGTCGACCCGAACAACGGCGAGATCACCGTGACGTTCGACGAACGCAATGTGGGCGGCCTGCCCCCGAGCGCCACACTTCGGTTGACGCCATACATCCAGGGCGGCGGCGCGGTGCCCATTCAACTGGGCGCCTCGTACACAGCCAATCCGCGCGTGACCGGAAGCATTGACTGGGGCTGTGCTTCCGACTCGAACAACGTGGGCAGCAGCGCCACCCGCCTGATGCCGCAGGTCGGCGGCCTCGGGACGGTGCCGGCCCGGATCGCGCCCAGCGAGTGCCGCTGACCCGAGCGGCCAAGCCTGCAACAGGGCACCGAACCCGCACGGCTGCGCGCCGCGCGGGTTCGGTGGCCGGTGCCTCTACACTCTCGCGCCATGTTTGATCGGCTCGATGTCCGCCGACGTCTGAAGGCGAGCGGCGCTCACCTGTTGATCTCCGTCGGCGTCGCCGCGCTCGCTGCGGTGCTCGTGCTCCAGGTCTGGTATCCGCGCGAGTACAGCACGCTGGCCGGTGGCCGGGAGTTGTTCTGGCTGCTGGTGTCGGTCGACGTCGTCGTCGGTCCCTTGTTGACCTTCGTGGCCTTCAACCTGCGCAAGCCGCGCGGTGAACTGGTGCGCGACCTGAGCGTGATCGCCGTGCTGCAGCTCGCAGCGCTGGGTTATGGCCTGCACACCGTCTACCTGGCCCGGCCAGTGGCGCTGGTGTTCGAAGTCGACCGCTTCCGCGTGGTGGCCGCGAATGACGTCTACCTCGAGGAGCTGCCGCAGGCACGGCCCGAATTCGGCAGCCTGTCCTTGACCGGCCCCCGGGTGATCGGCGCGCGCACCTCCCAGGGCGGCGAGGAACGCTTGCGCGCGATTGATCTGGCGCTCAAGGGCTACGACATCGGCCAGCGGCCGGCCTATTGGCAACCCTATTCCGAGTCTCGGGACGCTGCCCTGGCGCGCGCGCGGCCGGTCGGGTTGCTTCTGGAACGCTACGCCAAGGACGCCGACCGGCTCAGGACAAAGCTCGCGGAGCTGCACCTCGCGCCGGACAAGGCCCGATTCCTGCCGGTCATGGCGCGTGCCGACGGCTGGGTGGCCTTGCTCGATGCCAGCGGCGAACTGGTCGGCTTCGCGCCGTACGACGGCTTCTTCTGATGTCACGTGAAGCGCTCGCGTCGCTGCCGGATCTCCGCGCCTGGCTCGTCGCGGCGCCGCTGGCCGTCGCGCTGCCGCCGCTGCTGGCGTTCAATCTCCCGCCCTCGTCCACCTTCCTCAATCAGGCCGCCGCGCTGATCGGCTGGTCGGTCTGGCTGCTGCTGCTGGCCGGCATGCTGCCGCGGCCGACGCGGCCGGGTCCGGGCCTCGCGTCGCTGCAGGGCGTCTTCGGGCTGATCGCGCTGGCCGCGCTCGGTTCGATGATCTGGGCCGGCCTGCCCGGCTCGCTCGGCCTGTCCGCGCTCGGCCTGCTGGCGGCGGCCGCGCTGACCGCCTGGATCGCGGCCGCGCTGCGCAGCGCCGGCCATGGCGAGCGCGCCTTCGAGGCCTTCTGCGGCGCGCTCGTGCTGGCCGGCGCGCTCAGTTCGGTGGTCGGTCTGGTGCAGGCCTTCGCGCCCGACCTCGCGGACGGCTTCTGGGTGGCCGCCACCGGTGCCGGCGGGCGCGCGGTCGGCAACCTGCGCCAGCCCAACCACCTGAGCAGCCTGCTGCTGTGGGCGATGATCGCCGTCGTGCCGCTGCTGCGCACGCGCCGCCTGCCCTGGGCACTGGCCGTGCCGCTGTGCGGGCTGATGCTGTTCGGCGTGGTGCTGACCGGCTCGCGCACCGGGCTGCTGGGCACCTTGCTGCTGGCCGCCTGGGGCGCGCTGGACCGCAGCCTGGAGCGTCGCACCCGTCTGCTGCTGGTGCTCACGCCGGTGGCCGGCGCGCTGCTGTGGCTCGGCATGGCCGAATGGGCGCGGCTGCACGACACCGTGTTCGCCGGCGAGGCGCAGCTTCGCCAGTCCGATCCGAGCAGCTCGCGCTTTGGCATCTGGAAGAACACCCTGACCCTGATCGCGATGCACCCGTGGCTGGGCGTGGGCTTCGGCGAGTTCAACTTCGCCTGGACGCTGACGCCGTTCCCGGGCCGCCCGGTGGCCTTCTTCGACCACACGCACAACCTCGAGCTGCAGCTGGCCGTCGAGCTCGGCCTGCCGCTGGCGGCGCTGGTGCTGGCGTTGCTGGCACGTGCGCTGTGGGAGGCCTGGCGTGCGGCGCGCGCGGCGCCGGCATTGCGCGCCGCGCTGGTGCTGGTGCTGATGGCGGCGCTGCACTCGCAGTTCGAGTACCCGCTGTGGTACGCCTATTTCCTGCTGCCGGCCGCCTTCGCGTTCGGCCTGTGCCTGGGCGCGCCGGCGTCCGGCGCAGCGGCCGGGCGCTGGCCGGTCGGCATGGCCGCGGCGCTGCTGCTGCTGCTGGGCAGCCTGGCCTCGGTGGCCGACTACTGGCGCGTCGTCGTGATCTTCCAGCCGCCCGCGGGGGCGCCGTCGCTCGCCCAGCGCATCGAGGAGGGACGGCGCAGCTGGCTGTTCGGCCACCATGGCGACTACGCTGCGGCCACCGTCGCCGAGCATCCCTCGCAGGTGATGCCGGCGTTCGAGCGCGCCACGCACTACCTGCTCGACACCCGGCTGATGATGGCCTGGGCCAACGCGCTCGCCGAGGCGGGGCAGATCGACCGGGCGCGCCACCTCGCGCAGCGGCTGCGCGAGTTCCGCAACGAGCAGGCGGCCGAGTACTTCGCCGTCTGCGACAACGCGCCGATGGCCGACCGCCGGCCCTACCAGTGCGTGCCGCCGGCGGTGCAGCTCGACTACCGCGCCTTCAAGTAGCCGCGGCCACCCAGTCGCCGCTCTTGCCGCCGTGTTTCTCGAGCACGCGGATGCCGTCCATCACCATGCCGCGATCGGCCGCCTTGCACATGTCGTAGACGGTCAGCAGGCCCACCTGCACGGCCGTCAGCGCCTCCATCTCGACACCGGTGCGGCCGAGTGTCTCCACCTGCGCCGTGCAGTGCACGGCGCTGGCCGCCTCGTCGAGCACGAACTCGACCGCGACGCGGGTGATCGGCAGCGGGTGGCACAGCGGCACCAGTTCGCTGGTGCGCTTGGCCGCCTGGATGGCGGCGATGCGCGCCACGCCGATCACGTCGCCCTTCTTCGCGCTGCCCGAGGCGATCAGCGCGAGCGTCGCAGGCTGCATGCGGATCGTGCCGGTGGCGCGTGCGATGCGGTGCGTCTCGGCCTTGGCCGAGACGTCCACCATGTGCGCCTGGCCCTGGGCATCAAAATGGGTCAGCGGGCTGGGGTTGGACATGGAAACACGTGGGAAACGAATCCGGCGCATCATAGCCAGCCGTTCACGCCGCACGCCTGGTTTGACCCCTGCCGCCTCCCGCTTCCGCCGCCGCGTCGTGGCCGCCTGCGCGGCCGCGCTGCTGGCCACCTCGTGGCCCGCGCACGCGCAGGTCAACCTGCCCGCGCTCGGCGACTCGGCCAACGAGGACTTTGCCGTCTCGACCGAGCGCCGCGTGGGCGAGCAGATCATGCGCGAGATCCGGCGCGACCCGGACTACCTCGACGACCCGCTGCTGCTCGAGTACCTGCGCACGCTGTGGTCGCCGCTGGTCGCGCAGGCGCGCGCCAACGGCAGCATCACGCCCGACATCGACCCGCGCTTCGCCTGGGAGGCCTTCCTGGTGCGCGACCGCAGCGTCAACGCCTTCGCGCTGCCCGGCGGCTATGTCGGCGTGCACCTGGGGCTGATCGCCATCACCGCCACGCGCGACGAGCTGGCCTCGGTGCTGGCGCACGAGCTCACGCACGTCACGCAGCGCCACATCGCGCGCAGCATCACCAACAGCAAGCGCCAGTCGCTCATCGGCCTCGCGGCGATGATCATCGGCGTGATCGCCGCGGCCCGCTCGCGCAACACCGACGGCGCCAACGCGGCGATCATGGGCGGCCAGGCGGCGGCGATCCAGGGCCAGCTCAACTTCTCGCGCGACATGGAGCGCGAGGCCGACCGCATCGGCTTCCAGGTGATGACCGGCGCCGGCTTCGCGCCCTGGGGCATGGCCGCGATGTTCGAGAAGCTCGACCATGCCGCGCGCCTGAACGACAACGGCAGCTACCCCTACCTGCGCACCCACCCGCTGACCAGCGAGCGCATCGGCGAGGCGCGCGCCCGCATGGGCACCGAGGCGGCCGGCGCGCTCGACCGCCTGCCCGGCACCGGCAACCTGCTCGAGCATGCGCTGGCGCAGGCACGCGCCCAGGTGCTGATGGACATGCGGGTCGACGCACTGCGCCGCGCCCAGTCGCTCGAGGCGCCGCGTGCCGACGCGAGCCCCGCGCAGCGCCTGGCCGACCACTACGCCAGCGCGCTGGCCTCGCTGCTGCTGAAGGAGCCGGCGCGGGTCGACACGGCGCTCGGCCGCGCCGAGGCGGTGCTGGCCAACAGCCCGCGCCAGGAGCCGCGTGCGCAGCGCCAGCTCGCCTTCCTGCGCGCCCAGCTGCAGCTCGGCCGCGGCGACGCGCGCGCGGCGCTGGCCACGCTCGCGCCCTACACCGGCGACGGATCGCGTGCCGGCGCGCTCGCGCTGGCCGAGGTGGCCCTGGCGCTGCCCGCCGACGACCCGGCCGTCAAGCGCAGCGCCGACGAATTGCAGACACGCGTGGCCGGCCAGCCGGGCGACGCCACCTCGTGGACCCTGCTGTCGCGCCTGTGGGGACGGCTCGACCAGCCGTTGCGCGCGCTGCGTGCCGAGGGCGAAGCGCAGTACGCGCTGGGCGACCTGCCCGGCGCGCTCGACCGCTGGCGCGCCGGCCAGCGCCTGGCGCGCGGCGGCGGC
This sequence comes from Piscinibacter defluvii, assembly GCF_004011805.1. Lineage (GTDB taxonomy): Bacteria > Pseudomonadota > Gammaproteobacteria > Burkholderiales > Burkholderiaceae_C > Piscinibacter > Piscinibacter defluvii. The sequence goes on along the minus strand of NZ_ML137196.1, from coordinate 781,828 downwards.
AACCGGCCGGCGGACTTCATCGAGGCGTCGGTGATCGATGCGCGCGTGCGCGACGTGCAGGCGCAGCTGCGCGCGCTCGCGATCGAGCAGGGGCGGCCGCCGCCGCAGTGAGCAAGCCCTAGACTCGCGCGCAGTTCCAGCGCGGAGTGCTCCATGCGGCGTTCGATTCGGATCGGGTGGGTCGCGGCCCTGTGTGCCGCCCCGCTCGTGCACGCGGCCACGATCGTCGCGGCCAGCCCGCAGGGCGAGGTGGCCCAGGTGCGCCAGGTGGCGGTGCGCTTCAGCGAGGCGGTGGTGCCGCTGGGCGACCTGCGCCAGGCCGACCCGATGACCATCGCCTGCCAGGGTGCGGTGTATCCCGGCAGCGGCCGCTGGGCCAACGATCGGCAGTGGCTCTACGACTTCGCCGAGCCGCTGCCGCCGGGCGCGCGCTGCACGGTCCGGCTGCGCAGCGGCTGGAAGCCGCTGACCGGCAGCCTGAGTGGCGCGAGCGAGTTCGTGTTCTCCACCGGCGGGCCGGCGGTGATCGTCACCGACCCCTACGCGGGCGCGACCATCGAGGAGGACCAGCATGTGCTGCTGCGCCTGAACGGCCCGGCCGTGGCCGAGAGCGTGGCCGCCCATGCCTGGTGCGAGGTCGAGGGCATCGGCGAACGGGTGCCGCTGCGCATCGTCGGCGGCGCCGAGCGCGAGGCCGTGCTGAAGTCGCGCCGGCTCGACGCCAAGGCGGCCGAGCGGGCCCTGCTCGTCACCTGCCAGCGCCCGCTGCCGCCCGAGGCGCGGATGCGCCTGGTGTGGGGCAGGGGCATCGCGGCGCAGCTGAATCCGAAGGTGCTGACCAGCGTCGAACAGCGCTTCGGCTACACCGTGCGCGCCCGGTTCACCGCCGAGTTCAGCTGCGAGCGCGAGCGTGCCGAGGCGCCCTGCCTGCCGATCCGTCCGCTGGTCGTGCGCTTCTCGGCCCCGGTGCCGCGGGCGCAGGCGCAGCAGGTGCGCCTGGTGCCCGCGGGCGGGGCGGCGGTCGCGCCGACGTTCGACCGGGACGACAAGGCGGCCGAGGTGTCGGAAGTGCAGTTCCCGGTGCCCCAGGCCGAGAACGCGCGCTTCCGCATCGAGCTGCCGGCCGGCCTGAAGGACGCGAGCGGCCGCGCCCTCGCCAACGCCGCGAGCTTTCCGCTCGCGGTGGCCACCGGTGCCGCGCCGCCGATCGCCAAGTTCGCCGCGGCGCCCTTCGGCGTGATCGAGCGGGCCGACCCGGTGCTGCCCATCACCCTGCGCCACGTGCAGGGCGACCTGCGCCCCGGCGCCCCGCTCGGCCAGGTGCGGGCCCGGCGCCTGACCCGCGACGAGGACATCCTGGCCTGGCTCGGCCGGGTGCGCCGCTACCACGAGACGCAGCTGAGCGCCCGCGAGGCCGGGCTGCCCGAACGCGATTGGTTCGAGACCGTGGAGGAGACCAACGCCAAGGGCAAGCCGGTGCGGCGAAAGGTCGAGCGCTACGTGGCCACGCGCGAGCTGGCCCTGCTCGGCACGGACACGCAGGCCCGCCGCCTCGAGCTGCCGCAGCTCGCCGGCGGCGACCCGCGCCCGTTCGAGGTGGTGGGCATCCCGCTGCCCGAGCCGGGTTACCACGTGGTCGAGGTCGAGTCGCGGCGCCTGGGGGAATCGCTGCTCGACAAGGCCGCGCCGATGTTCGTGCGCACCGGCGTGCTGGTCACCAACCTCGGCGTGCACCTGAAGCAGGGGCGCGAGAACACCGTGGTGTGGGTGACCTCGCTGGACCGCGGCAAGCCGGTGGCCGGTGCCGAGGTGACGATCCGCGATTGCCGCGGCGAGAAGCTGTGGAGCGGCCGCACCGGTGCCGACGGCCTGGCGCGCGCGCCGCAGGGCTTCGAGGTCTCGGTCGAAGGCTGCATCGCCGACGAGGGCCTGTTCGTCAGCGCGCGCCACACCGATGCGCAGGGCGTCACCGACCTGGCCTTCGTGTTCGGCAGCTGGCAGCAGGGCATCGAGCCCTGGCGCTTCAACCTGCCGGTGGCGCAGGGCCCGGAGCCGGACCTGCGCGTGCACAGCGTGCTCGACCGCAGCCTGCTGCGCGCCGGCGAGACGGTCTCGATGAAGCACTTCGTGCGCGTCGAGACGTCGTCCGGCCTGGCCCTGCCCAAGGCCGACAGCCTGCCCGACCGCGTGAAGATCGTCCACGAGGGCAGCGGCCAGGAATTCGTGCAGCCACTGGCCTGGAAGGCCGGCGCACGCAGCGCGGTGTCGAGCTGGAACATCCCGGCCGCCGCCCGGCTCGGCAGCTACCGCATCGTGCTGGAGGACAGCCGCGCCCACGAGGATCGGCCGCGCCGCTGGGAAAGCGGCGACTTCCGCGTCGAGGAGTTCCGCGTGCCGCTGGTCGATGCGCGTCTCGTGCCGCCCAAGGACGCGGCCGTCGCGCCGGCCACCCTCACCCTGGCCGGCCAGCTCAACCACATGAGCGGCGGCGCCATGGCCGGCGCGCCGGTGAAGGTGAGCGCGCTGCAGCGCCCGCGGGACGCGGCGCCGGCCGGCTACGACGAGTTCTCGTTCGCACCGCCGCGTGACCTCGCCCGCATGGAGGCCGATCCGGACGACAACGCCGGCGCCCGCGGCCGCATCGTGGCCGACAAGCTCGCGCTCGCCACCGATGCGCAGGGCGCCGTCGCCATCGTGCTGAAGGACCTGCCGGCCGTGACGCGCCCGAGCGAGCTGGTCACCGAGCTGACCTACAACGATCCGAACGGCGAGGCGCAGACCCTCGGCGCCACCGTGCCGCTGTGGCCGGCGGCGGTGGTGCCGGGCATCCAGGCAGCCTCGTGGGCCAGCGAGCGGGGCGCTGCGCGCTTCACCGCCGTCGCGCTCGATACGGCGGGGAAGCCGCTCGCCGGCCAGCAGCTCGAGGTGCGCGGCCGGCTGGCCCAGATCATCAGCACGCGCAAGCGCCTGGTCGGCGGCTTCTACGCCTACGACAACCGCACCGAGGTGCAGGAGCTCGGCACCCTGTGCAGCGGCAAGACCGACGAGCGCGGCCTGCTGCGCTGCGAGGCGAAGCTCGAGAGCGCCGGCCAGGTGGAGCTGATCGTGCAGGCCAGGGATGCGCAGGGCCGGGCCGCCCAGGCCGCCACGAGCGTCTGGGTCACGCGCCAGGGCGAGCTCTGGTTCGCGCAGGACAACGACGACCGCATCGACCTGCTGCCCGAGAAGAAGCGCTACGAACCCGGCGAGACCGCGAAGCTCCAGCTGCGCATGCCGTTCCGCGAGGCGACCGCGCTGGTGGCCATCGAGCGCGAGGGCGTGATCGAGAGCCGCGTCGTCACCGTGCGCGGCGACGACCCGACGATCGAGCTGAAGATCGACCCGGCCTGGGCGCCGAACGTCTACGTCAGCGTGCTGGCGCTGCGCGGGCGCATCCGCGAGGTGCCGTGGTACTCGTTCTTCCGCTGGGGCTGGCGCGCGCCGCTCGACTGGTGGCGCGCCTGGCGCGACGAGGGGCCTGCCTACCAGGCGCCCACGGCGATGGTCGACCTCTCTAAGCCGGCCTTCAAGCTCGGCGTGGCGCAGCTCAGGGTGGGCCTGGCCGCGCACGAGCTGCAGGTGGCGGTGACGGCCGACCAGCCGCAGTACACGGTGCGCGGCACCGTGAAGGCGCGCGTGAAGGTCACGCAGGGCGGCCGGCCGCTGGCCGGTGCCGAGCTCGCGTTCGCCGCGGTGGACGAAGGCCTGCTCGCCCTGCGCGAGAACACCAGCTGGGACCTGCTCTCCGCCATGCTGCGCCAGCGTGCCTGGGGCGTGGCCACCTCGACCGGGCAGAGCGAGATCATCGGCAGGCGCCACTACGGCCGCAAGGCGGTGGCCGCGGGCGGTGGCGGCGGGCGCGGCGGCGCGCGCGAGCTGTTCGACACCCTGCTGCTGTGGAAGCCGAACGTGCCGCTCGATGCGAACGGCGAGGCCCTGATCGAGGTGCCGCTGAACGACTCGCTGACCAGCTTCCGCCTCGTCGCGGTGGCCGATGCCGGCGTGCAGCAGTTCGGCAGCGGCTTCACGCGTGTGCGCGTGACGCAGGACCTGCAGGTGCTCTCCGGCCTGCCGCCGCTGGTGCGCGAGGGCGACCGCTTCGCCGCGATGCTGACCCTGCGCAATACCACCACGCGAGCCATGACGCTGCGCGCCACACTCGCCGGCACGGTGAACGCGGGCGAGCAGATCAGCCGCACGCCGCTCGCCTTCCCGCCGCAGGAGCTGAGCCTCGCGGCCGGCGCGGCGCAGGAGATCCGCTGGCCGGTGGACGTGCCGGCGGAGGCCTTCAGCATCGCCTGGGAGGCGGCGGCCGAGGAGGTCGGCGGCAGCGCGAAGGACCGGCTCAAGCTGACGCAGCTGGTCACGAGCGCGGTGCCGCTGCGGGTGCTGCAGGCGACGCTGCAGCAGCTCGACGGCAGCACCAGCCTGCCGGTGGCCGTGCCGGCCGATGCGCTGCCGTCCAGCGGGCCGAAGCGCGGCGGCCTGGTGGTCGGGCTTCAGCCCAGGCTGAGCGGCGCGCTGCCCGGCGTGCGGCGCTTCTTCGAGACCTACCCGTTCATCTGCCTGGAACAGAAGACCTCCAAGGCGGTCGGCCTGAGAGATGCGGCGCTGTGGGCCCAGGTGAGCAACGAGCTGCCGACCTACCTCGACGGCGACGGGCTCGCGAACTACTTTCCGCCGCGGGCCGACGACGGCAACCGCGGCAGCGACCGGCTCACCGCCCATGTGCTGGCCGCCACGCACGAGGCCGGCTTCGCGCTGCCCGAGGCCCCGCGCGAAGCGATGCTCGAAGGGCTCGCCGCCTTCGTCGAGGGCCGCATCCAGCGGCGCTTCTGGTCGCCGCGGCCCGATGTCGACGTGCGCAAGCTCGCCGCGCTGGAGGCACTCTCACGCTATGGCCGGGTGCAGCCGAAGATGCTGGGCTCGATCAACCTCACGCCCAACGTGTGGCCCACTGCGGCGCTGATCGACTGGCTGCGCATCCTGCAGCGTGTCGAGGCGATTCCCGAGCGCGGCAAGCGCCTCGCCGAAGCGCAGCAGATCCTGCGCTCGCGCCTGACCTACGGCGGCACGACCCTGCGCTTCTCCACCGAGGACGACGACTTCTGGTGGTGGTTGATGGAATCGGCCGATGCCAACGCCGCCAAGCTGATCCTCGCGGTGATCGACGACCCGGCCTGGAAGGAGGAACTGCCGCGCATGGTGGTGGGCAGCCTGGCGCGCCAGAAGCGCGGCGCCTGGCTCACGACCACCGCCAACCTGTGGGGTGGGCTGGCGCTGGACAAGTTCGCGGCCAGGTTCGAATCCCAGCCGGTGGGCGGGCGCAGCAGCGCGAGCACGGGTGCGGCGCCGCAGACACTCGACTGGGCGCGCAACGCCGGCGGCGGGACGTTCACGGTGCCGTGGCCCGAAGGGGAGGGCAGCCTGAAGGTCACGCACGACGGCACCGGCAAGCCCTGGCTCAGCGTGCAATCGCTCGCCGCGATCCCGTTGAAGGAGCCGCTGCGTGCGGGCTACACGATCACCCGCAGCGTCAGCGCCGTCGAACAGAAGAACCCGTCCGGCTGGTCGCGGGGCGATGTGCTGCGGGTGCGCCTGGAGATCGAGGCCCAGGGCGACATGACCTGGGTGGTGCTCAGCGATCCGGTGCCCGGCGGCGCCACCGTGCTCGGCTCCGGCCTGGCGCGCGATTCGCAGATCGCCACCCGCAACGAGCGCAAGGAAGGTGTCGCCTGGGCAGCGTTCGAGGAGCGCAGCTTCGAGGCCTTCCGCGCGTACTACGAGCATCTGCCGCGCGGACGGCATGTGGTCGAGTACACCGTGCGGCTCAACAACCCGGGCCGCTTCGCGCTGCCGCCCACGCGGGTCGAGGCGATGTATGCGCCGGAGACCTTCGGCGAGCTGCCCAATGCACCGGTGGAGGTGGGGAATTGACCCACCCCCGCAGCGCCTGCGGCGCTCCCCCTCGAGGGGGCGCCGCCAGCGGACCGGCCGAGCCGGCTCCGCGGCGACTGCTTGGCTGGCACGCGTTGTGTGCAACCGTCGTTCTCTGTGCGGCGGCGGTCGATGCCCGGGCCGTACCATCGTTCGCCGAGGTGCGCGCGGCGCACCGGCCGAGCGACCTCACCTTGCTCGACCGGCGCGGCGAGCCGATCCAGACGCTGCGCGTGGATGACACGGTGCGCCGCCTGCCCTGGGTGCCGCTGGAACACATGTCGCCCGCCCTGCGCAACGCCATCGTGCTCAGCGAGGACCGGCGCTTCTGGCAGCACGGCGGCATCGACTGGCGTGCAGTGGCCGCGAGTGCCTGGGCCAACACGTGGAACACCCGCACACGCGGCGCGTCGACCCTGACGATGCAGCTCGCCGGCCTGCTCGAGGCCGGCCTGGCGCGGCCGGCGGGCGGGCGCAGCGTGGCGCAGAAGATCGGCCAGGCCGTCACGGCGCTGCAGCTCGAGCGGGCGTGGCAGAAGAGCGAGATCCTCGAGGCGTATCTCAACAGCGTGCCGCTGCGCGGCGAACTGGTGGGCATCGGCGCGCTCTCGCAGACCCTGTTCGGCAAGCACGCCAGCGGGCTGGACGAGCAGGAGGCCGCCATCACCGCCGTGCTGGTGCGCGCGCCGAATGCGCCGCCCGCGCAGGTGGCACAGCGCGCCTGCGGCCTGCTGACCGCGCAGCGGCTCGGCTGCACCGGCGTCGAGGCGCTGGCCCTCACCGCGCTGGCGCGGCCAGGTGGCATGCCGCTGGGCGAACAGCTCGCGCCGCATGTCGCGCGCAAGGTGATCGACCCGGCCGGCCCGGCCGAGCAGCGCAGCACGCTCGACGCGCGCCTGCAGCGCTTCGCGATCGCCGCGCTGCGCACGCAGCTCGCCGAGCTGCGCGGCCGGCAGGTGGAGGACGGGGCGGTGGTGGTGCTCGACAACGCCAGCGGCGCGGTGCTCGCCTGGGTCGGCGCCAACGGCACCACCTCGGCCGCCGCGCAGGTCGACGGCGTGACCGCGCGGCGCCAGCCGGGCTCGACCATCAAGCCGTTCGTCTACGGACTCGCGTTCGAGAAGCGGCTGATCACGCCGGCCAGCCTGCTGGACGATTCCCCCGCGCAGCTCGGCACCGCGCACGGCCTGTACCTGCCGCAGAACTACGACCGCGACTTCAAGGGCTGGGTCAGTGCCCGCACCGCGCTCGGCGCGAGCCTGAACGTGCCGGCCGTGCGCGTCGGCGCGATGCTCGGGCCGGACGCGGTGTTCGAGCGCCTGGTCGCCTTCGGCCTCGCGCCGGGCGAATCGGCCGGCTTCCACGGCCACGCGCTCGCGCTCGGCAGCGCGGACGTGACGCTGCTCGCGCTCACCAATGCCTATCGCGCGCTGGCCAACGGCGGCGTCTGGAGCGCACCGTCACTCACGGGCGAGCCCATGCCGAAACGCCGCGTGGCGGACGCCGCTGCGGTGCACCTGGTGACCGACGTGCTGGCCGACAACAACGCACGCGCGCTCACGTTCGGCCTGGACAGCCAGCTCGCCACGCGCAGCTTCGCGGCGGTGAAGACCGGCACCAGCAAGGACCTGCGCGACAACTGGTGCGTCGGCTTCACCGAGCGCTACACGGTCGGCGTCTGGGTCGGCAACGCCAGCGGCGCGGCGATGCACGAGGTCAGCGGCGTGTCCGGCGCGGCGCCGCTGTGGCATGCGCTCGTCACGCAGCTGCATGCGGGCCGGCCGTCGAAGCCGCCGGTGGCCCCGGCCGGCGTGCTGCGCCAGGCCGTTCGATTCGAGGGCGCGGCCGAGGCAGCGCGCGAGGAACTGTTCGTCGCCGGCACCGAGCAGGCGGTGTGGCGCGCCGGTGCGGCGATGGGCGCGCCGCGCCGCTTCGGCATCCTGAACCCGCGCGACGGCAGCCGCTTCGCGCTCGACCCGGACATCCCGCCGCGGGCGCAGCAGATCGTCTTCGAGGGCGAGGCCGGCACCTGGGTGCTCGACGGCAGGGTGCTCGGCCGCGGCGAGAAGCTCCCGTGGGCGCCCTGGCCCGGCCGGCACCGGCTCGAGCTGCGCGGCGCGGGCGGTCGGGTGCTGGAGGCCGTGCAGTTCGAGGTGAGAGGGGCGGGCCTCCGCCGCGGGGCGGCCGCTAGCTCGCCGACTTCGACCGGAACATCTGCTCCATCGCCACGTCGATGATCATCCCGCACGCCGTGTAGATCAGCGAGCCGATCAGCGCGGCGGCGAAGCCGGTGACCGAGAAGCCGTCCAGCACCTCGGCGGCGGCCCAGAACATCAACGCGTTGATGATGAACAGGAACAGGCCGAGCGTCAGCAGCGTCACCGGCAGCGTCAGCAGCACCAGCAGCGGCCGCAGCAAGGTGTTGAACAGCCCGATCACGAACGCGGCGATCATCGCGGAGCCGAAGCTCTTCACGACGACGCCGGGGTAGAGATTGGCCACCAGCAGCAGCGCGGCAGCCAGCAGGAGCCAGCGGACGATGATCTTCATGCCGTGAAGATTACCGGATTCCCGCAGAACCCCTGGGGAGAATCGTCCGCTGCGATGATTCGCGCCGCTGAAGGGGGAGTAGCGAACGGTGCAATGCCGTCGCGCCGCCCGTCAATCCGGATGCCGCCACCCGGCGTGCATCCCGGGCCCGCAGTCCCGCGGGGCGCAGACCGCCCCGGGGCTCCCGCAAGACTCTTCGGCACCTGGTCGGCCGCGCCATGGCGCGAGCCTTTCACGTGCATCGAACCGAGGAGTCCTTGGCATGAGTTCCATTGCGCCCATGTGGCTGTGGGGTGTGTTCGTCGCGGCGGTTCTCGTCGCGCTGTTCGTCGACTTCGTCGTGCTGAAGAAGCAGGGCGCGCACGAGGTCACCGTACCCGAAGCGCTGAAGTGGTCGGTGATCTGGGTCGCGCTCAGTTTCGCCTTCAACGCGTTGTTCTGGTGGGCGCTCAAGACCCACGAGGACCCGGCCGTCGCGGCCGAGGCCAACACGCGCGCCTTCGAGTTCCTGACCGGCTACCTGATCGAGAAGAGCCTCGCGGTCGACAACATCTTCGTCTTCCTGATGATCTTCACCTACTTCGCGGTGCCGCCGGCGTACCAGAAGCGGGTGCTGATGATCGGCATCGTCGGCGCGATCGTGCTGCGCACGGTGATGATCCTCGTGGGCGGCCTGCTGATCGCGAAGTTCCACTGGATCCTGTACGTGTTCGGCGCCTTCCTGCTGCTGACCGGCATCAAGATGTGGTGGGCCGCCGGCAAGGAGCAGAGCCTGGACGACAACCCCGCGCTGAAGCTGCTGCGCCGCGTGCTGCCGGTGTCCAAGAACTTCGACGGCGAGAAGTTCTGGACCGTGGAGAACGGCAAGCGCATCGCCACGCCGCTGCTGATGGTCGTCGCACTGGTGGGCATCACCGACGTGATCTTCGCGGTCGACTCGATCCCGGCGATCTTCGCGATCACCAGCGACCCGTTCATCGTGCTCACGTCCAACGTGTTCGCGATCCTCGGCCTGCGCGCGATGTTCTTCCTGCTCGCGGCCATGGCCACCAAGTTCCACCTGCTGAGCTACGGCCTGGCGGTGATCCTGGTGTTCATCGGCACCAAGATGCTGCTGATCGACGTCTACAAGATCCCGGTGCTGGTGTCGCTCGGCGTGGTGGTCGCCATCCTGGCGGTGACGATGGTCTGGAGCGTGCGCACCGCGCCGCGCCTGCCGGAGCGGCGACAGGTGACGCAGAGCTAAATAAGAATGATTCGTGTTAACCTTGGTCCCGGACTGTTGCCCCGGGACCATCGTTGACTCGCACGCCGCCTTCTTCCGTTGACGAACTGCCGCCCGCCCAGACGCGGGCGGTGGTGCTTGCGATCGTCGCGCTGCACGGCCTCGCGGGCTGGGGGCTGCTGCAGGTGGCACCGGTGCGGGCCGCGCTGGCCCAGGCTGCGCCGATGATGGCGAACCTGCTCGCACCGCCTGCGCCGGAACCGCCGCCGCCGCCCGCGCCGGAACCCCCGCGGCCGGCATCGAAGAAGCCGCCGCCGCCCGCGCCGGTGATCGCGGCGGCGCCGTCGCCGACCCCCGCGCCCTTCGTCGTGCCCGAGGCCCCGCCCGAGCCCGTACCGCCCGCGCCGCCCGCGCCGCCCGAGCCGGTGGAGCCGGTCGTGGCCGCGCCGCCCGCGCCGCCGGCCCCACCGCCGCCGCCCAAGGAGATCCCGCCCGCGGCGATCCAGTACCTCGAGCCGCCGTCGCCGAGCTACCCGCGCCTGTCGCGCCGGCTGGCCGAAAGCGGGCTGGTGGTGGTGCGTGTGTTCGTCGATGTCGACGGGCTGCCGCGCACGGTGCAGGTCGCGCAGTCCAGCGGTTTCGTGCGGCTGGACGAAGCCGCGCTCGAGGGCGTGCGACGTGCGCGCTTCAAGCCCTATGCCGAGAACGGCCGGCCCACCGCGGGCTGGGCGCGCATCCCGATCCCCTTCGAACTGGAGAAATAGACGTGAACGCGGACACCTCCCTGGGCTTCACCCACTTCATCGCGCAAAGCGATGCGGTGGGCAAGACGCTGCTCGTGCTGCTGCTGGCGATGTCGGTCCTGTCGTGGATCATCATCGCGCTCAAGGGCCTGACGCTGGCGCTGCGCAAGCGCCGCAGCGACGCGTTCCTGAACCTGTTCTGGAACGCCCGCTCGCTGGACGAGGTGGCCCACGAGATCGCCACGCACGGCGCGCGCGATCCGTTCTCGCACCTGGCCAGCCATGCGATGCACGCGCAGTCGCACCACGCCCGGTACGGTGCGGCCAAGCTGGCCGAGGCCGGCACGGCGAGCGACTTCGTCACCCGCACGATCAAGAAGGTGCTCGACGAGGAGAACACCCGGCTCGAGAACGGCCTGACCGTGCTCGCCACGGTGGGCGCCACCGCGCCCTTCGTCGGCCTGTTCGGCACCGTCTGGGGCGTGTACCACGCGCTGGTGGCGATCGGCATGAGCGGTGCCGGCACGCTCGACAAGGTGGCCGGACCGGTGGGCGAGGCGCTGATCATGACCGGGCTCGGCCTCGCGGTCGCCATCCCCGCGGTGGTGGGCTACAACTGGTTCACCCGTGCCAACCGGGTGATCGTGTCGCGCCTGGACGCCTTCGCCTACGAGCTGCACACCTTCGTCTCGATGGGGCAGCCCCTGTCCGGCTCGGCCGGGCCCGCGGGTGCCAACGTCAAGCCGATGCCGGCGCGCCCGGCCGCGGCCTGAGCGGAGGCGTCCATGGCCTTCGCCAGCTTCGACCAGCGCCACGCCAGCGCGCCCGTCGCGGAGATCAACATGGTCCCGCTGATCGACGTGATGCTGGTGCTGCTCGTCATCTTCATCATCACCGCGCCGCTGCTGACGCATGCCGTCAAGCTCGAGCTGCCCAAGGCCAGCGCGCAGGTCAACCCGACCGTGCCCGAGAAGGTCGAGGTCGCGATCGACGCTGCCGGCAGCCTGTACTGGAACGGCGAGCGCCTGGCCCGCCCGAATCTGGCACAGCGTTTCATGCAGGCCGGGCAGCACCAGCCGCAGCCGGAAGTGCACCTGAAGGCCGACCAGTCGGTGGCCTACCGCGTCGTCGCGCAGACGCTTGCCGACGCCTCGCGCGCCGGGCTCACCAAGGTGGGCTTCGTCAGCGAGCCCGAGAGCCCCTGACACCCCGTTTCTTCTTCAACCGCCATGCACCAGCCAGCCCCTCGCCAGCCCGTGCCCGACAGACACACCGAGGAGCTGACTGATGAAACCCCCACGCTCGATTCGTTCGCTGCCCCCCGAGGGGGCGCAGGCCATCCTTGGGACGGCCCGGCGGAGGCCTGATCCCACCAGACTGCTGCCGCTGGGCGCACTCGCCGCCGGCTTCGGCCTGATCCAGCCGCAGGCGCTGGCCCAGGCCACCCCCGAGACCACGCTCGCACCCGTGCCGGTGCGCGCCAAGACCGAGACCGACAAGGAGTCGGTGCGCGCCACCACCACCACCATCGGCAAGGGCGTGCAGGAACTGCGCGACGTGCCGCAGTCGGTCACCATCGTCACCGAGAAGCTGATCGACGACCGCAACCTCGACACCCTGAAGGACGCGCTGCGCAACACCGCCGGCATCACCTTCCAGGCCGCCGAGGGCGGCGAGGAGGACATCCGCCTGCGCGGCTTCTCGCTCGCGAGCACCGGCGACATCTTCATCGACGGCATGCGCGACCCGGCCTTCTACGAGCGCGACTCGTTCAACTGGGAGCGCCTCGAGCTGTTGCGCGGCTCGGCCTCGATGCTGTTCGGCCGCGGCTCGACCGGCGGGGCCGTCAACCAGGTCACCAAGCAGCCCCGCCTGCTGAACCAGAACGAACTGGCGGTGACGATCGGCAGCCTCGGCTACCTGCGCACCACCGCCGACTTCAACCTGAAGACCGGCGAAGACGCCGCCTTCCGCCTCAACACGATGCTGAACCAGGCCGACAACGCCGGCGCGAAGATCGACAAGTGGGGCATCGCGCCGACCTGGCGATTCGGCATCGGCACGGCCGACGAGGTGTCGCTCGGCCTGTACCACCTCGTCAACGAGAACGGCGTGCACTACGGCCTGCCCTGGCTGGAGCCGGGCCCGGCGAGCGGCGGCAACTGGCTCTGGACCACCGATCCCAAGAACGTCTACGGCATGGCCAGCGACTACGCGCACACCGGCACCTCGCAGGGCACCGCCGCGCACGTGCACCGATTCGGCGAAGGCCGCGAGCTGCGCACCGCGCTGCGCCTGGCGAGCTACTGGCGCGACCAGCGCGCCAGTGCGATCCGCTTCGCGCCGGCCGAGCTGCAGCCCGACGGCCAGGCGGTCAGCGCCGACACCTTCGGGTCGGGCACGGTGCTGACACGCTCCGGCGGCGACCGGGTGCAACTGAAGAACATGTCGATGGACACCGTCTCGCTGCAGAGCGACTACAGCGGCACGCACCGCTGGTTCGGCCGGTCGCACGCGCTGCTGGCCGGCGTGGACGCGGCGCACGAGAAGTTCGAGAACCTCGGCCTGGCCGCCGATTCGCCGGTGCTGATCAAGCCCAGCACCACGGTCGGCACGCCCGACGACGGCGCGACGATCAACGAGGCCTCGCGCCGCCTGGTCAAGACCCGGACCTTCGACGCCAAGGCGCTGGGCGTCTACGTGCAGGACCTGCTCGAGCTGGCGCCGATGTGGAAGCTGCTCGCCGGCCTTCGCTGGGACCGCTTCGAGGGCCGCTACGAGAACATCGCGCAGGTGCCGAACCCGGGCCCGGGGGGCCCGAACGTGTGCGCCACCCAGCCGGGCACGCGGCTCTCGCGTAGCGACTCGCTGTGGAGCAAGCGCTTCGGCGTGCTGTTCCAGCCGAGCGAGCGGCAGAGCTACCACTTCAGCTACGGCACCTCGTTCAACACCTCGGGCGACACCTACCAGTACGACCCCGGCACCTCCGCCACCGAGCCGGAGTCGAGCCGCAACATCGAGCTCGGCGCGCGGCTGGATTCGGCGGGCGGCAGCTTCACCAGCCGCGTCGCGTTGTTCCACTCGACCAAGTACAACGAGCGCAACCGCGACAGCGACTCCGCCAACGCCTGCAACTACGTGCTCTCGGGCGAGCGCCACACCGCCGGCGTGGAGCTGGACCTGACCGGTCGCATCACGCCGCAGTGGGAGGTGTTCGGCTCCTATGCCTTCATCCCGGTGGCCAGCGTCGACGCCTCGTCGGGCGCGCCGGGCACCGAGACGGTCGGCAGGCGCCCGGGCCTCACGCCGCGCCACAGCGGCACGATCTGGACCACCTACCGGCTCACGCCGCAATGGCGCGTCGGCGCCGGCCTGAACGCACGCGGCAAGGACCGGCCGGTCGGCCTCGCCGAGGATTCCAAGGTGGTCGCGCCGAGTTTCGTCACCGCCGACCTGATGGCCGAATACACGCCCGGCGCGGTGGCCTGGAAGCTGAACGTCACCAACGTGGCCGACAAGCACTACGCCGACCAGCTCTACCGCGGCCACTACATCCCCGGCAAGCCGCGCACCGTGCAGCTGACCGGCACGATGAGCTTCTGAGGACACGCGCGCCATGCTGCTCGAGATCGCCGACCTGCTGGACGCCGCCGGCCTGGCGCGCGCCCGCGCGCTGCTGGAGGCGGGCGACTGGGTCGACGGCCGCGAGACTGCCGGGCCGCAGGCGGCGCGGGTCAAGCACAACCAGCAGCTGGCCCCGCGCGGCGAGGCGGCGCGCGCGCTGCAGGCCCTGGTGCTGGAGGCGCTCGGCCGGCACGCCGGCTTCTTCTCGGCCGCGCTGCCCAAGCGCGTGCTGCCGCCGTTCTTCAACCGCTACCGCGGCGACGGCAGCCACTACGGCAACCACGTCGACCAGGCGGTCCGCTTCGCGCCCGACGGCACCCGGGTGCGCTGCGACGTCTCCTGCACCGTGTTCCTCAGCGACCCAGCCGAGTACGACGGCGGCGAGCTGGTGATCGAGACCGATACCGGCGCACGGCGCGTCAAGCTGCCGGCGGGCGCCGCGGTGATCTACCCGTCCGGCAGCGTGCATCGCGTCGAGCCGGTGACCCGCGGCGCGCGGCTGGCGAGCTTCTTCTGGATCGAGAGCATGGTGCGCCGCCCCGAGCAGCGCCGCTTGCTGCACGAGCTGGACCGCACGCTGATCGCGCTGCGCGAGCGCGACCCGGACTCGCCCGAGTCGGTGGCGCTGACCGGCACGTACCACAACCTGCTGCGGATGTGGGCCGACACGTGAGCCACGCGATCGGGCCGGACGACATCGAGGCGCAGGCGCGAGCGCGCCTGCCCGAGCCGGTCTGGTCCTGGTTGTCGGGCGGCGCGGCCGACGAGATCAGCCTGCGCGGCAACCGCGCGGCCTGGGAGGCGCTCGCGTTGTGGCCGAGCGTGCTGCGTCCGCTGCGCGGTGCGCACACCCGCTCGATGCTGCTCGGGCGCGAACTGGCCACGCCGCTGCTGCTCGCCCCGGCCGCCTACCAGCGCCTGCTTCATCCGCTCGGCGAGGCCGGCAGCGCGCTGGCCGCCGCTACCCAGGGCGCCGGCGTGGTGCTCAGCGGCATGACCAGCGTGGCGCTCGAGGAGGTGGCGCGCCACGTGCGGGACGAGCCGGGGCGCGGACCGCTGTGGTTCCAGCTCTACCTGAGCGGCGACCGCGGCTTCGACCGCGCGCTCGTGGACCGCGCGCGCGCCGCCGGCTTCGAGGCGCTCGTGCTGACCGTCGACGCGCCGGTGCAGGGCCCGCGCGAGCGCGAGCGGCGCGCCGGCTTCCGCATCCCCGCGGGCATCGCCGCGGTGCACTACGACGACCGGCCGGTGCCTGCGGTCTCGCCCGGTGCCCTGTGCGGCGGCCTGGTCGAGCACGCGCCGACCTGGGACGACGTGGCCTGGCTGCGCGACGCGGCGGGCCTGCCGCTGCTGCTCAAGGGCGTGCTGCGCGCCGACGACGCGCGCCGCGCTCGCGCGCTCGGCGTCGCCGGGCTGATCGTCTCCAACCACGGCGGGCGCACGCTCGATACGGTCACCCCTACCGCGGTCGCGCTGCCGCGCATCGCCGACGCGCTGGGCGGCACGCTGCCGCTGCTGGTGGACGGCGGCATCCGCCGCGGCACCGACGTGCTGAAGGCGCTGGCGCTCGGCGCGAGCGCGGTGCTGGTGGGCCGCAGCGCGCTGTTCGCCTATGCGGCCGGCGGGCCGCAGGCCCTCGCGCAGGCGCTGCGCCGGCTGCGCGACGAGCTCGAGATCGCGCTCGCGCTGTGCGGCTGCGCGCGCCTCGAGGAGGTCTCGCGCACGCTGCTCGACGCATCGCAGTGACGTTGCGCAGCGACAAAACCGTCGCTCTCCTCTGAAGAATGCGTGTTTTCAGAGTGAAAACCCCTTCTCGCTCCTCTGAGCACGCAGTACCATTCGCACCGCGCGGTGTTATGGAGAAATGAGGTCTCATGTGGATCTCGCCCATCCCGGGCACATCAACAACTCTTGATGGAGAGAATCAACATGGCAACTGCGAAGAAGGCTGCGGCCAAGAAGGCCCCGGCGAAGAAGGCGGCTCCGGCCAAGAAGGCCGCTGCGAAGAAGGCCCCCGCCAAGAAGGCGGCCCCGGCGAAGAAGGCGGCCCCGGCCAAGAAGGCCGCCGCGAAGAAGGCTCCGGCCAAGAAGCGCACCCCGAACGCCGCCTTCATGAAGGCGATGACCCCGAGCGAAGCGCTGGCCGCCATCATCGGCAAGGGCCCGTACCCGCGCACCGAGGTCACGAAGAAGGTGTGGGACTACATCAAGTCCAACAAGCTCCAGGACCAGGCCAAGAAGACGATGATCAACGCCGACGCCAAGCTGAAGGAGATCTTCAAGAAGGCGCAGGTCTCGATGTTCGAGATGACCAAGCTGATCAACAGCCACCTGAAGTGATGCGCCGCGGCCTGGGGCCGCAGCGACGCAAGAGCCGGTGCTTCGCACCGGCTTTTTTAATTCCGGCCTCAATCGACGGTCAGGGGCAGCCCGAACAGCCGCGCCCCGTTCTCCCAGGCGATGCGCCGCGCCACCGGCGCCGGCAGGTCGGCCAGCCAGCGCCGCGCATCGGCCATCAGGCCCTCGTAGCCGGCCCAGCGCGCGTTGATCCAGGTGTCCGAGCCGAGCAGGAAGCGCTCGGGAAAGGCCGTCAGCAGCGCCTTCCATTCCGCGCTCAGCGCGCCGCCGGCGCCGGTCAGGCCCGGGCGGTAGGAGAGTTCGCCCATCAGCGCAGGGTACTTCTGCAGCAGTGCGTGCACCCGCTCGACGCTGGCGCCGCCGATGCCGGTGTGGGCCCAGATCAGCCGGGCGCGTGGGGCGTGCGCCATCAGCAGGTCGATCGCCGTGTCGTCCACGTGCGCCAGCACGGCAAGGTTGCGCTCCTGCGCCAGCTGCATCAGCTTCGCGGCCACCGGGCCGTTGGCGTTGGCGCTGTCGTAGAGGTGGAACTCGCCCAGCCCGCGGTAGGGGCCGGTGGCCGTGCCGGCCGCCAGCTCGGACAGCACCATCGTGTGGATGCTCTCGTCGGCGAACCAGCCGGTGTAGTCGGCGCGGTTGCGGTACAGGCGCACGAAGGGCACCACGGTGATGCCGGCGGCGCGGGTCTGCTCGCGCGCCGCGGCGAGCGTCTTCGTGCCGTCGTTCGGCCGGCTGTTGGCGATCACCGCGCGCACGCCGCTCCTCTGCAGCCGGCCGATCACGTCGGGCAACGTGTGCTCGGCCTGCCACGCCTCGTCGTTGTAGTGCAGGTGGGCGTCGAAGATCGGGCCGGTGTAGGTCTGGGCGCCGGCCGCGCCGGCCAGCGCGAGCAGCAGCGTGGCGACGACGCGGCGGCGCATCGCGCTCAGCCCCGGGCGAGCCGGCGCTGGAGGAAGTCCAGCCGGTCCTGCCCCCAGAACAGCTCGCCGTCGACCACGTAGCTCGGCGCGCCGAACACGCCGGCGTCGATGGCGCGCTGGCTGTCGGCCTCGTAGCGCTCGTGCACGGCCTGCGACATCGATTCGTCGAGACGGCGCGCGTCCAGGCCCTCCTCGGCCAGCATCGCGGCCAGCTCCCGGGCGTCGGCGATGTTGCGTTCGTCGACCCACACGCCGCGCAGGATGCGGCCGGTCAGACGCATTGCGGCATCGCTCCCGTCGGCCAGGTCGACCGCGATGATCAGCTTGGCCGCGTCGTCGGCGGAGACCGGGAAGTACTTCGGCTGCAGCACGATCGGCCGGCCGAGGAACTCGCTGAAGCGCCGCAGCTCGAGCAGGCGGTAGGCCTGGCGCTGCGGCGCGCGCTTGGCCAGGGGCAGCCCGCCGGAGACCGGGAACACCTTGCCGCCGAGATCCACCGGCAGCACGTTGATCGCCGCGCCGGCCGCCTTCGCGATCTCGGCGAAGCGTTCGTGGCCCAGGTAGGTCCACGGCGAATTGGGCGCGAAGTAGTAGTCGACCGTCAGACCCATCGCCGTCTCCTGCGTGTCCTGGTTGGAATGGGGCGCAGTCTAGCGAGCGCGGCCATGACCCTACTGGGCCAGCAGCGGCGCCAGGTAGCGCCCGGTGTGGCTGGCCGGGTTCGCGGCCACCTGCTCGGGCGTGCCCTGCGCCACCACCGTGCCGCCGCCAGCGCCGCCCTCGGGGCCCATGTCGACCAGCCAGTCGGCGGTCTTGATGACGTCCAGGTTGTGCTCGATCACGACGATGGTGTTGCCGGCGTCGCGCAGCTGGTGCAGCACCTTCAGCAGCAGCGCGATGTCGGCGAAGTGCAGCCCGGTGGTCGGCTCGTCGAGGATGTAGAGCGTGCGCCCTGTGTCGCGCTTGCTGAGCTCGAGCGCCAGCTTGACGCGCTGCGCCTCGCCGCCCGAGAGCGTGGTGGCGCTCTGGCCCAGGCGGATGTAGCCCAGGCCCACGTCCAGCAGCGTCTGCAGCTTGCGGGCGAGTGCCGGCACGGCGGAGAAGAACGCAAACGCGTCCTCCACCGTCATGTCCAGCACCTCGGTGATGTTGCGGCCCTTGTAGAGCACCTCCAGCGTCTCGCGGTTGTAGCGCCGGCCGTGGCAGACGTCGCAGGGCACGTAGACGTCGGGCAGGAAGTGCATCTCGACCTTCAGCACGCCGTCGCCCTGGCAGGCCTCGCAGCGCCCGCCGGCCACGTTGAAGCTGAAGCGCCCGGGCCCGTAGCCGCGCTCGCGCGCCGCCGGCACCTCGGCGAACAGCTCGCGGATGGGCGTGAACAGGCCCGTGTAGGTGGCCGGGTTGGAGCGCGGCGTGCGGCCGATCGGGCTCTGGTCGACGTTGATCACCTTGTCGAAGGCTTCCAGGCCCTCGATGGTGTCGTGCGGCGCGGCGTCGAGGTGGCTGTTGTAGAGCTTGCGCGCGACGGCGGCGTACAGCGTGTCGTTGACCAGCGTGCTCTTGCCCGAGCCCGACACGCCGGTGACGCAGCTGAACAGCCCGACCGGGATCTCCACCGACACGTTCTTCAGGTTGTTGCCGCGCGCGCCGACGATCCTCAGCTGCTGCGGGTCGGTGCTGTCGGCCAGGCGCCGGCGCCGCGCCGGCACCGGCACGGCCAGCGTGCGCGCGAGGTAGCGGCCGGTCAGCGAGTCCGGGTGCGCCGCCACCTCGTCGGCCGTGCCCTGTGCGATCACCCGGCCGCCGTGCACGCCGGCGCCCGGGCCGAGGTCGATCACGTGGTCGGCGGCGCGGATCGCGTCCTCGTCGTGCTCGACCACCAGCACGCTGTTGCCCAGGTCGCGCAGGTGCTTGAGCGTGTCGATCAGGCGCGCGTTGTCGCGCTGGTGCAACCCGATGCTGGGTTCGTCGAGCACGTACATCACGCCGGTCAGGCCCGAGCCGATCTGGCTGGCCAGGCGGATGCGCTGCGCCTCGCCGCCCGAGAGCGTGTCGGCCGAGCGCTCCAGGCTGAGGTAGTTCAGGCCGACGTCGTTGAGGAACTTCAGCCGCGCGGCGATCTCGCGCACCACCTTGTCGGCGATCTCGGCCTTGGCGCCTTCGAGCTTCAGCGCGGCGAAGTAGTCGAGGCAGTCGCGCAGCGTGAAGTGCTCGACGCGGTAGATCGGCTCGCGCCGGCCGCTGCCCGCGTCCACCAGGAACACGTGGCGCGCCTCGCGGCGCAGCCGCGAGCCCTCGCAGTCGGGGCAGGGGCGCGCGGCCTGGTAGCGCGCCAGGTCCTCGCGCACCGCGGCCGAGTCGGTCTCGCGAAAGCGCCGCTCGAAGTTCGGGATGATCCCTTCGAAGGGATGCCAGCGCTTGACCACCCGCGCCTTGCCGCGTGTGCCCTCGGCCTGGTAGACGAACTCCACGTCCTCCGTGCCCGAGCCGTACAGCAGCACCTTCTGCGCTGTCTTCGGCAGCTCCTCGAACGGCGCGTCGATGTCGAAGCCGTAGTGCCGCGCCACGCTCTCCAGCAGCGAGAAGGTGTAGCCGTTGCGCCTATCCCAGCCCTTGACCGCGCCGCTGGCCAGGCTCAGCGAGGGGAAGGCGACCACGCGCTCCGGGTCGAACACCGTCACCTGGCCGAGGCCGTCGCAGCTCGGGCAGGCGCCCACCGGCGAGTTGAACGAGAACAGGCGCGGCTCGAGTTCCGAGAGCGAGTAGCTGCACACCGGGCAGGCGAACTTGCTCGAGAACAGATGCTCCCGGCCCGAGTCCATCTCCAGCGCGATGGCGCGGCCCTCGGCGATGCGCAGCGCGGCCTCGAAGCTCTCGGCGAGGCGCTGCTGCAGACCCACCTGCACCTTGACGCGGTCGATCACGACGTCGATGTCGTGTTTCTCGGCCTTCTTCAGCTTCGGCACCTCGGCCGCCTCGTAGGCCGCGCCGTCGACGCGGAAGCGCACGTAGCCCTGCGCCTGCATGTCGGCGAACAGCTCGGCGAACTCGCCCTTGCGGTCGCGCACCACCGGCGCCAGCACCATCAGCCGCGTGCCCTCGGGCAGCGCGAGGGCGGCGTCGACCATCTGGCTCACGCTCTGCGCCTGCAGCGGCAGGCCGTGGTCCGGGCAGAAGGGCGTGCCGGCGCGGGCGTAGAGCAGGCGCAGGTAGTCGTGGATCTCGGTGACCGTGCCGACCGTCGAGCGCGGGTTGTGGCTGGTGGCCTTCTGCTCGATGCTGATGGCCGGCGACAGGCCCTCGATCACGTCGACGTCGGGCTTGTCCATCAGTTGCAGGAACTGCCGCGCGTAGGCCGACAGGCTCTCGACGTAACGCCGCTGGCCTTCGGCATACAGCGTGTCGAACGCCAGGCTGGACTTGCCCGAACCCGACAGCCCGGTGATCACCACCAGGCGGTGGCGCGGGATGTCGAGGTCGATGTTCTTCAGGTTGTGGGTGCGCGCCCCCCGCACGCGGATGACGGGCGATTCCGGGCGCGCCGGGGGAACTGCGGGCGGGGACGACATCGGTGACGCTGGGCGCAAACCGCCCATGATAGCCACGCGGCCCGGCGCGCGATCAGGGGCCCAGGGCGTCGAGCGCGCTGGCGAGCGTCGCGGTCTGCGCGCTGGAGAGCTCGGCGGATTCGGTCTTGCCGAAGCGGTCCAGCCGCAGGCCCTTCGGGCCGATGCGCAGGGTGGCCTTGAGGTTGCCGTCGCGCAGGAAGCGCAGCGTCGTCGTGGCGCCCTCGCCGGCGGCCGGGCCGGGGTTCCAGTGCGGCCGCGCCGTGCGGTCGGCCAGCGCGATCCAGTCCTGCATCGCGTCGTCCATCGGGCGTTCGGCGCCGCCGTCGCGCTGCCAGGTCCAGGCCTGCGCCCGCGGCTTGATCTCGAAGCGCAGGTTGCTGAGAGACGGCGTCTCGATCGTGCCGACCGCGGCGCGGGCACGCAGGCCGCCCACGAGCCCGGACGGCGCGGCGCCGAGGGCCGAGGCCGCCGGCGGCGCGGCGGACAGGGCCGGCTGCGCCGGCGCCGCCGCGTCGGCACGCCGCTCGAGCAGGCTCCGGTTCGTGGCCTCCGCATCCAGGGTCCGCTCGGCCTTCTCGGCCTTCTCTGTCTTCTCGCGCGATGCGCGCTCGGCGGCCAGCTCACGTGCCGGTTCCGGCCTCGCGCCCGGCGGCGGCGCGGCCGGCACCGGCGGTTCGGGCGCGGCCGCCTTGCGCGCCGTCTCCTTCGGCTCGGGTGGGCGCGCTGCGGGTGCGGGCGGCGATTCGGGTGCGCCGCGCGACACGATGGCGGGGGCCGGCGCCGGTGTCGGCGCGGGCACGGTGTCGGCCTCGGCGGCGGCGGTGGCCGTGGGCGCCGATTCGCGCGGCGGCAGCGTCTCCTGCAGCGGCCGGTCCCACCACATCACCCCGACCACGGTGGCCACCAGCAGGCTCGCGAAGCCGGCGGCCACCGGCGGGCGCGCGAGCCAGTCCCAGGCCGCCAGCAGCCGTTCGCCCAGGCTCGGCGGGGCCGGCGGGGTGGGTGCCGGGCGCGGCGCGACCGCGGCGCGGCCCATGCGCAGGATGTGGTCGTCGAGCTTGGCCGGCGGCCAGTCGGCGGCGTCGGGCGCGTGGCGCAGCGCCTCGCGCAGCCACGGGTCGGGCGGGAGCGGGTCGTCGGTGCCGGTCATTTCGGATCCGGGGCCAGGTAGGCGCCCATGCAGCCGCGCAGCTTGCTCATCGCGTAGCGCAGCCGGGTCTTGGCGGTCTCGAAGCCGACCTCGAGCGCACGCGCCACGTCGGGCAGCGACAGGCCGTCGTCATGGTGCAGCAGGAAGGCGCTGCGCTGCGCCAGCGGCAGCTGGTCCAGGCACTGCAGCAGCCGCTCGCCCGCACGGCGCCAGAACGCCAGCTCGTCGCCCTGCAGCGTGCCGCTGGCAGGCGCGGGCCAGTGCTGCCAGGCGGCGGCCTCGGGCTGCCAGGGTTCGCCGTCCTCGCCCTCGAAGGCGTCGAGCGCGACCTCGCGCCCGCTGCGCCGCAGCAGGTCGACCGCGCGGTGGTGCGCCAGCGTGTAGAGCCAGGTGCGGAAGCTCGCGCCCTGCGGCTGCCAGCGGTCGCGTGCCTGCACCACACGCAGCCAGGTGTCCTGGAACAGCTCGTCCACCTGGCCGGCATGCGCGCTGCCCAGCAGGCGCCGCACGAAGCGGTACAGCCCCTGGCGGTGCCGCTCGTAGAGCTGCTCGAACGCCGCGGCCTCGCCGGCGGCGTAGGCCGCCATCAGCTGGTCGTCGTCGGGGGCGGGCGTGGAGTTCATCGGGGCGCAAGTCTGCCTGATCCGCACACTGATACGGATCAGGGTGCCCGCCGGGGTGACACGGCGACCTCACCCCGGTCGCCGGTTCCGCACGTATCAGCGCTTCGTCACCCCTCGACGACGGAGCCCACGATGAGAGTCCCCCGCCTCGCCGCCCCCGCGCTGGCGCTGTCCGCCCTGCTGGCCGCCTGCAGCGCGGGCTGGCCCGAACCCGCGGCCCATGCCGCCGCCAACGACCGCTGGCCGCCGGTCTGGCAGGAACAGCCGCCGGTGGACGACGGCCCGCCGCCCTTCGAGCCGCCGAGCGCGCGCGACTGCCGCCGCGCGCCCGACACGCGCGAGGTGCCGGGCGGCGGCCCGCGCGGTCGCGGTCGGCCCTGGCCGGAGCCGGTGCCGATGGAGAAGTCCGAGGAACGTTCGGGCGCCGCGCTGGGGGCGCTCTCGTCGCGCCGCGAGGCCGCCCCCGCCGCCGCGCCCTCGGCCGATGCGGCGCGCCAGGGCCCGGTCTGGCCCGAGCCGCCGATGCCGCGCCGCCCGCCGCGGCCGCGCGAGACGGTCACCGCCGGCATGGTCGACGACAACGCCGACTTCGGCGAGTACCTCGCCTACCTCGGCCGGCACCCCGGCCTGCCGGTGCACGAGCGCGATGTCTCCGAGCGCCATCTGCTCGAGGTGCTCGATGCCGCGGGCCGGCCGCTGCACGATGCCGAGGTCGCGGTGCAGCGCCCCGGCCGGCGCGAGCCGCTGATCTGGGCCCGCACCGATGCGGCCGGGCGCGTGTGGCTGCACCCGCGCGCGGTCGGTGCCGAGCACGGGCGCCCCCTGGGCGTGGCGGTGCGCCACGGCGGCACCACGGCGCGCGCCACGCTGCGGCGCGACGACCGCGCCGCGCTGCAGCTGCGCCTGGACAGCGTGCCGGCGTCGGCGCGCCCGCGCCTGGACCTCGTCTTCCTGGTCGACGCCACCGGCTCGATGGGCGACGAGATCGCCAAGCTGAAGGCCTCGATGCGTTCCATCGCGCAGCAGATCGGCCAGCTGCCCGGCCAGCCCGACACCTGCTGGGGCCTGGTGGCCTACCGCGACCGCGGCGACGCCTTCCTGACCCGGACCCACGACTTCACCGACGACCTCGGTGCCTTCCAGTCGCTGCTCGGCCGCGTGCAGGCCGGCGGCGGGGGCGACACGCCCGAGGCGCTCAACGAGGCGCTGCACGAGGCCGTGCACGGCCTCGCCTGGCGGCGCGACGCGGTGCGCCTGGTCGTGCTGGTCGGCGACGCACCGCCGCACCTGGACTACGGCGGGCCGCAATACGACGAGGACATGCAGGCCGCGCTCGCCAAGGGCATCAAGCTGTTCGCCGTCGGCGCGAGCGGGCTGGACGAGGCCGGCGAGTACGTGTTCCGCCAGCTCGCGCAGTACACCGGCGGCCGCTTCGTGTTCCTCACCTACCGCGACGCCGACGACCCCGGCAGCGGCCCCGGCACGCAGACGCCGCACGACGTGCGCGGCTACTCGGTGCAGACGCTGGACCGGCTGATCGTGCGCCTGGTCGGCGAGGAGATCACCCGGCTCGCACGGCGCTGAGCGGGGCGGCGTAGCATCGCGCCATGCGTCGCCGCCATGCCCTCGCCAGCCTGCTCGCCACCGCCGTTCTGGCCGGCTGCGGCGGCGGGATCTACCTGGGCTGGGGCGACGACGATTTCGGCCCGCCCTCGGTCAACCTCGCGGCGCCGGTGACCAGCGTGCCGGCCGGCGGCACGGTGCGCGTGGTCGCGGCCGCGGCCGACGAGAACGGCATCGACGAGGTGGCGCTGTACCGCATCGACGGCGATCGTGCCGTGTTCGTCGCCAGCGACCTCAGCGCACCCTACGAATGGGACGTGCTCGTGCCCGACGACGGCCGCACCACGCTGCGCCTGTTCGCGCGCGCCACCGACGGCTGGGGCGAACGCGCCGACAGCCGCGAGCTGGTGCTGACGGTCACGCCCTGATCAGGGCGCGGCCTCGAGCACGCGCAGGATGTCGCGCCCGTAGGCCTCGAGCTTGCGCGCGCCGACGCCGCTGATCCGGCCGAGCGCATCGAGCGAGGCCGGCTGGCTGCGCGCCATCTCGGCCAGCGTGGCGTCGTGGAACACGATGTAGGCCGGCAGGTTGTGCTCGCGCGCCACTTCGGCGCGCCAGGCCTTCAGGGCGGCGTAGCGGCGCTGGCCGTCGGCGTCCAGCGGCACGGGCGCGGCCTTCTCCCTGGTGCCGCCGGCCCTCGCGGCGCGGCCGCGCTTGGGGTGCTCGGCCGGCACCCGCAGCAGCAGCTGCACCTCGCCGCGCAGCACGCTGCGCGCGCTCTCGGTCAGCTCCAGGGTGTTGTACTCGCCCTCGGCGCGCAGGTGGCCGAGCGCGATCAGCTGGCGCAGCACGCTGCGCCACTGCGCCTCGGGGATGTCCGCACCGATGCCGAAGGTCGAGAGCCGCTCGTGGTGGTACTGCGCCACCTTGTCGGTGGACTTCCCGCGCAGCACGTCGATCAGGTGCACGGCGCCGAAGCGCTGGCCGTGGTTCTGGTGGAAACGGTAGACGCAGGACAGCGCCTTGCGCGCCGCCTCGGTCGCGTCCCAGGTGGCGGGCGGATTCAGGCAGTTGTCGCAGTTGCCGCAGGGTGAGCTCGGCTCGCCGAAGTAGGCCAGCAGCCGCACACGCCGGCAGTCGTGCGCCTCGGCCAGCGCGAGCAGCGCGTCGAGCTTGGCGCGCTGGCCGCGCTTGAACTCCTCGCCGGCCGGGCTCTCGTCGATCATGCGGCGCTGGTTCACCACGTCCTGCAGGCCGTAGGCCATCCAGGCGTCGGCCGGCTCGCCGTCGCGGCCGGCGCGGCCGGTCTCCTGGTAGTAGCTCTCGATGTTCTTCGGCAGGTCGAGGTGGGCGACGAAGCGCACGTCGGGCTTGTCGATGCCCATGCCGAAGGCGATGGTGGCGACCATCACCACGCCCTCGTCACGCAGGAAGCGGTCCTGGTGGCGCCGGCGCACGTCGGCGTCGAGGCCCGCGTGGTAGGGCAGTGCAGCGATGCCCTCCTCGTTCAGCCAGGCCGCCGTCTCCTCGACCTTCTTGCGCGAGAGGCAGTAGACGATGCCCGCGTCGCCCTCGTGCTCGTCGCGGATGAAGCGCAGCAGCTGGCGCCGCGCGTCGTCCTTCTCGACGATCGCGTAGCGGATGTTGGGCCGGTCGAAGCTGCTGACGAAGACCTGCGCCGAGCCCAGCTGCAGCCGCTCGATGATGTCGGCGCGCGTCAGGTCGTCGGCGGTGGCGGTCAGCGCGATGCGCGGCACGTCGGCGTAGCGCTCGTGCAGCACGTTCAGCGCGAGGTAGTCCTCGCGGAAGTCATGCCCCCACTGGCTGACGCAGTGCGCCTCGTCGATGGCGAACAGGCTGAGCAGCCCGCGCTCGTGCAGCGAGTCGAGCTGGGCCAGGAAGCGCGGCGTGGTCACGCGCTCCGGCGCGGCATACAGCAGCACCAGGCGGCCCGACATCATCTCGCGCTCGATGCGCTGCGCCTCCTCGAGCGTCAGCGTCGAGTTCAGGAAGGCGGCGTGCACGCCGGCCTCCTCGAGCGCGCCGACCTGGTCGTGCATCAGTGCGATCAGCGGGCTCACGACGACGGCCACGCCGCGCTCGCGCCGGTGGCGCACGATCGCCGGCACCTGGTAGCACAGGCTCTTGCCGCCGCCGGTGGGCATCAGCACCAGCGCGTCGCCGCCGGCCGTGACGTGTTCGACGATCGCCTGCTGCTGGCCGCGGAAGGCCGGGTAGCCGAACACCTCGTGCAGGACGGCGAGCGGGGTCAGGGAGGCGGCAGACACATTCGCGGCGGGATGACAGCCCCGCGATGGTACGGGACGCCGGTCGCTCAGTCCTTCTGGTAGCGCGGCGAGCGCGGCCCGAACAGGATGCCGTTGCGCACCGGTGCACCCAGGAGGCGCTGGTTCGCGATGCCGGCGTAGTTGAAGCTGGCGTCGGTGACGGTGCCGACGATCTGCTCCACGAGCGCCTTGACGAGCAGACCGACCAGCCCGCCCTGGTTGTTGTTGTTCGACTCCTGCGAAGATGCGGTGGCCCTGCCCTCCCACAGCAGCGCGCCGCTGCGCAGATCGACGATGCGCCCCTCGACGGTGACGCGCGTGTCGCTGCCGACGACCAGGTAGCGGGTGCCGTAGTCCTTGACGCGCAGGTAGACCGCGGCGTCCGCACCGAAGATCTCGCGCAGCTTCGCCGTCGAGACCTGCTGGATGTCGTGTGGCGTCGTCATGCCGTTCTGGCGGAAGGTCTCGTCGACCATGCTGACCGGCAGCACGTAGTAGCCAGCTTCGGCCAGCGGGGCCGTGGCCGTGGCGAGCACACCGGCAACGGCCTTGACGTCGGCCGAGTCGTTCAGCGGCGGCAGGACCAGCAGGGACGCCGGGCGCGCCTGCCGGAACGCCGTGTAGTCGTACGGGGCGGGGGCAGCACAGGCCCCGAGCAGTGCAGCCAGGGCGAGAAGGGCGGCCAGGCGGGCCGGCCGCGCGCGGAGCTTGGTCATGTTCGTTTCGTTCAGGAGGGCTTCGCGCCGCCCATGCTCTTGAGCACGAAGTCCATGAAGGACGTCGACTCCGGGAACGCGGCCTTCTCCGCCTCGATCATCTGGCGCGCCTCGTCGTGCCGGCCCAGTCGGATGTGAAGCATGGCCAGATGCGCGCGAAAACCCGGCGGCAGCGCGGCGCCGGTCGCACGCGCCTTCTCGGCCTGGGCCTCGAGCAACATCAGTTGCTCGTTCGGGTTCGACATCTCGCCGTTGAGGAACTGGTAGACCTGACGCTGGTAACCCTCCCAGTGGTACAGCGGCTTGGGCGCCGCGGCGCAGCCGATCAGCACCAGGCCGCCAGCGGCGGCGGCCAGGAGTCGGGCCACCCTCATTTGCGTGGGCCCCACTGGCCGGCGTCGAGCCCGCTGACGAGGTTGTTCACCGCCTCGCGCATCGCCAGGTCGAGCACCTTCCCGTTGAGCGTGGCGTCGTAGCCGGCGGTGCCGCCGAAGCCGGCCACCTCGCGGTTGGAAAGCTCGTACTCGCCCGCGCCACGGGCCGAGAACACGATCTCGGAGGTCAGCGCATTGACGACGTTGAGCGTCACCTTGGCGTAGGCCACCTGCGTCTTGCCGCGGCCCAGAATCCCGAACAGCTGCACGTCGCCGACGTCCTTGCGGCCGAACTCGGAGATGTCCCCGGTGACGACGTAGTCGGCCCCCTTGATGGCCTGGGTGCGGGCCTGGAACTGCGCCTCCTGCTTGGTCTCGGACAGGTTCTCGCGGTCCAGCACCCCGAAGCGCTGCGACTGCTGCAGGTGCGCGATCAGCGTCGTCTTCGCCTGCGAGCCGAGGCGGTCTACGCCATCGGTGAAGACGCCGCGCATGAAGCTCGAACGGTTGTCGAACTTGCCTACGGAGATCGGGATGCGAGCACCGGTGTACGGCGTGGCCGCCGCTTCCACCTTGGCGACGGCCAGGCTGCGCGACGACTCGGTGGCGCAGCCGACGAGGCCGACGGCGGTGATCAGACAGGCCGCTGCGGCGG
Source organism: Piscinibacter defluvii (assembly GCF_004011805.1). GTDB lineage: Bacteria > Pseudomonadota > Gammaproteobacteria > Burkholderiales > Burkholderiaceae_C > Piscinibacter > Piscinibacter defluvii. Next base: position 753,494 of record NZ_ML137196.1, on the reverse strand, counting down.
CGACAGACTTGCATGACATGCGAATCTCCAGGGGTTCCGGTACTGCAGGACTGCCTGAGACTCTAACCGCGAAGGCGAGGGCTCTCGCCCGGGATCTTGCGCATACGCAAGCCCTGCGACATTCGTCACGTGGCCGCTATGCGTGCCGGCGCGGCCCCACCGAGGAGGGAACCGTTCAGGGTCACCCATCGGCGCCGGCAGCGCACCCGGGCGGACGGCGATAATGGCCCCATCCCACCCGAGTCTCACCGCGGAGCGCAGCATGGCCTCACTGAACAAAGTCCACCTGATCGGCAACCTGGGCCGCGATCCGGAGGTGCGCTACACGCCCAACGGCAACGCCGTGTGCAACGTCAGCATCGCCACCACGCGGCAGTGGAAGAACAAGGACAGCGGCGAGCGCCAGGAAGAGACCGAGTGGCACCGCGTGGTGTTCTACGACCGACTGGCCGAGATCGCGGGTGAATACCTGAAGAAGGGCCGCTCGGTCTACGTCGAGGGCCGACTGAAGACCCGCAAGTGGCAGGACAAGGAAGGCAAGGACCAGTACACGACCGAGATCATCGCCACGGAAATGCAGATGCTCGGCGGCCGCGAGGGCATGGGCGCCGGCGGCGGCGGCGAGGCCGACGACTACGGCGACGGCGGCGGCAGCCGCCCGGCGGCCCGCCCGGCCGCCGCCGCCCGCCCGGCGCCGCAGAAGCCGGCGGCCGCGAAGCCCGCGACGGGCTTCGACAACATGGACGACGACATCCCGTTCTAGCGCGCCTGCCGGCGGTCCCTGGCAGTCAGGCCGCCTGGCCTTCGCTGCCACGGCTGCGGCCGGAGTGCATGCGGCGCGGTGCAATACGTCACGGCCGCGGACGGGGGGTCCTCAAGCGGGCGGGGGCGGCGACGAAAGTCACGCTGCCAACGACCCCTCCTGACGACCCCCATGAATGTCCTGAACCAACTCCGCATCGGCCCCCGTCTGGGATGGGCTTTCGGCGGCATGATCGCCTTGCTCCTGGCCGTTGCCGCCCTCGGGCTGCTGTCGCTGCGCGAGATCAACGAGTCGCTCCACCGCGTGACCGACGACTACTACGTCAAGGTCAAGCTGATCGGCGACATCAAGGAAGAGATCAACAAGCAGGCCCGCTTCGCCCGCAATGTCGTCCTCTTCGACGACCGGGCCCAGCGCGAGGCCGAGTTGGCCCAGATCGACGCCAGCCGCAAGCTCGGCAACGACCTGTACGAGAAGCTCACGCCGCTGGTGGTCAGCGCGCGCGGCAAGGAACTGCTCGGCGAAGTGACCGTCCGGCGCGACGCCTACCGCGCCGAGCTGGACCGTTTCCTCGGGTTCGTGCGCGAGGGCCGGTCCCAGGAGGCACGCACCCAGCTCATGGAGCGCGTGCGCGACCAGCAGCTGGGCTACATGAAGGCGATGGAGAGTTTCTCCGACCTGCAGGAGAAGCTGATGGACGCGGCCACTGCCGAGGCCGACGCCGATCTGACCCGCTCGAACTGGCTGATCGGCCTGACGGGCATGCTGGCGGTGCTGCTCGGGATCGGCCTGGCCTGGGCCATCACGCGCTCGATCACGCGCCCGATCGGCCAGGCGGTGGACCTGGCCGAGCGCGTGGCCGCCGGCGATCTCGGCGTGCGGATCGAGGTGCGCGGCCGCGACGAGGCCGGCCAGCTGCTGGCCGCGCTGCAGGCCATGACCGGGAACCTGACGAACATCGTCGGCCAGGTGCGCCAGAGCAGCGAGTCGATCGCCACCGGCTCGGCGCAGATCGCCACCGGCAACGCCGACCTGTCGCAGCGCACCGAGGAGCAGGCCAGCAACCTGCAGCAGACCGCCGCCTCGATGGAGCAGCTCACCTCCACGGTGAAGCAGAACGCCGACACCGCGCGCACCGCCACGCAGCTGGCGCAATCGGCCAACGCAGCCGCCGGCCGCGGCGGCGAGGCGGTGTCGCAGGTGGTGCAGACCATGGGCGAGATCAGCGAGAGCTCGCGCAAGATCGCCGACATCATCGGCACCATCGACGGCATCGCCTTCCAGACCAACATCCTGGCGCTGAACGCCGCGGTGGAAGCGGCGCGCGCCGGCGAGCAGGGGCGCGGCTTCGCGGTGGTCGCCGGCGAGGTGCGCAGCCTGGCGCAGCGCAGCGCCGAGGCGGCGCGCGAGATCAAGGCGCTGATCGGCGCCAGCGTCGAGCGTGTCGAGGCCGGCTCGAAGATGGTCGACGATGCCGGTGCGACGATCCGCGACGTGGTCGGCCAGGTGCAGCGCGTGGCCGACCTGATCGCCGAGATCGGCGCGGCCACCGCCGAGCAGACGCAGGGCATCGAGCAGGTCGGCGGCGCCGTCACCCAGCTCGACCAGGTGACGCAGCAGAACGCGGCGCTGGTGGAGGAATCCGCCGCCGCGGCGGACAGCCTGAAGCAGCAGGCCGAGCGCCTGGTGCAGGCGGTCGGCGTGTTCCGCCTGGCGGCCTGATCAGCGCGGGTCCGCCGCGCGCACCAGCGCTGCCATGGCCTGCGCCGGCGCGTCCTCGCGTGCCACCAGGCCCTGCGCGACGCCTTCGCGGTCGGCCGCGCCGCGGTTCTGGCTCACCTTCCACTTGCCGCTGAGCGCGGTGATCTCGAGTTCCAGGCCGACGATCGCGTCGAGCAGCTTCTCGATGAAGTCGGCCGGCGCGTCGCCCACCTGCCAGGGACGCGGCTGCGTCGCCTCGTGCGTGTCGGTCAGCCGGCCCACCAGGCGGTGCAGCCAGGCCGCGTCGTCGACGGCGCGCAGCCGGCCGCGCGCCTGCACGACGGCGTAGTTCCAGGTCGGCACCACCTTGCCGTGTTCGGCCTTGCTCGGGTACCAGCCCGGGCTCACGTAGGCCTGTGCGCCCTGGAACAGCACCAGCACCTCCTGGCCATCGGCCTCGCGCCAGACGGGGTTGGCGCGCGCCACGTGGCCGCGCAGCGTGCCGTGCGCGCCGTCGCCCGCGCCGGTGTCCAGCAGCCAGGGCAGCGGGTTGGCGTCGAGCCCGTGCGCGCCCTGGGTGACGAGCAGGCCGAGCGGGTGGGTGCGGATCAGCCCGTGCATCACCTCGTCACGGGTCTCCTCGAAGTGCTTCGGCAGGTACATGTCAGGCCTCTGCGGAGAGGATGCGCGGCTCGCAGCGCAGCGTGCTCTTCACCGAGCTGGCGATGAAGCATTCCTCGTGCGCCTGGTGGTGCAGGCGCGCGTGCTCGGCGGCGTCGGGCGCGCGGCCGGCGAAGCGCACCGCCGGGCGCAGCACGACCTCGGTCATCGCCAGCCGGCCCTCGGCATTGCGGGCCATCGTGCCGACCGCCGCGTCGCGGTAGTCGTCCACCACCCAGCCGGCGCGGCAGGCCAGGTCGAGGAACCACAGCATGTGGCAGCTCGACAGCGCGGCGACGAAGGCCTCTTCGGGGTCGACCGCAGCCGGGTCCGAGTAGGGCAGCTTCACCGAATGCGGCGAGGACGAACCCGGCACCACCGCGCCGCCGTCGAAGTGCATCAGGTGGCGGCGGCTGTAGCGCCGGTCGGCGAAGGGCTGCTCGCCGCGCTGCCAGTGGATCGTCGCGAAGTAGTCGGCCATGGGCTGCCTTTCCTGCCGTGGTCTGCCGTGGTTCAATGGCTCCGCAGGATAGTCCGGATGCGGTCCGAACGAGGAGCCAATTCATGTGCCCCGCAAGAGCCAATCGCAGCCCCGCGCCGACGCTGCGCCAGCAGGTCTACCAGCGCCTGCGCAGCGCCATCGAGCAGGGCGTGCTCGCGCCCGGCGCGCGCCTGCCGCCCTCGCGCGACCATGCACGGACGCTGGGCGTGGCGCGCAACACGGTGCTGTGGGCGCTCGAGCGCCTGCGCGCCGAGGGCTACGTGGTGGCACGCGTGGGCGACGGCAGCTACGTGGCGCCGGCGATCGCCGGCCTCGCGGCCCGCCGCGCCGCGGCCGCGCCGGCCGCTGGCGCGCTGCTGTCCTCGCGCGGCCGGCTGATCGCCGACACCGCGCTGCGCTGGCAGCCGCCGAGCGCGCCGCCGCTGCCGTTTCGCATCGGCTACCCGGCCGTCGACCTGTTCCCGTTCACGCTGTGGGACCGGCTGGCGCGCCGTGCCGGAGCGCGTGGTCATGCGGCGCTCGCGCGTTACCTCGACCCGGCAGGCCACCCGCCGCTGCGCGCGGCGATCGCGCAGTGGCTGCTGGTCTCGCGCGGCATCCGCTGCCTGCCGCAGCAGGTGCTGGTGTGCGCCGGCTCGCAGCAGGCCATCGACCTGGTCGCGCGGCTGCTGCTGGACCCCGGCGACGAGGTGCTGGTCGAGGACCCCGGCTACCCCGGCATCCGCGCCTGCCTGCAGGCCCACGCTCTGACGGTGCAGCCGCTGCCGGTGGATGCGCAGGGCCTGGTGATCGACGCCGGCGCGGCGCGCTGGCCCGCGGCGCGGCTGGCGGTGGTCACGCCGACGCACCAGTTCCCGCTCGGCGTGCACATGAGCCTGGCGCGCCGGCTCGCACTGCTGGCCTGGGCGCGCGAGCGCTCGGCCTGGGTCGTGGAGGACGACTACGACGGCGAGTTCCAGTACGGGCCGCACCGCATCCCGGCGCTGTGCAGCCTGCCGGACGCGCAGCGCGTGATCTACGTCGGCACCTTCTCGAAGACGCTGCACCCGGGGCTTCGACTGGGCTTCGTGGTGCTGCCCGAGGCGCTGGTCGAGGCCTTCGCGGCGGGCAAGGCGCTGGCCGACCGGCACAGCCCGGGCGATGCGCAGGAGACGCTGGCGCGCTTCATCGCCGAGGGCCACCTGCTGCGCCACCTGCGCCGCATGCGCGAGGCCTACCAGGAGCGCCAGGCGCTGACGATCGAGGCGCTGGCGCGCGCCAGCGGCGGGGCGCTGCGGCTCGCGCCGAGCGCGCAGGGCATGCACCTGCTGCACGAGATCGCGCCCGGCCGGCCCGACATGCCGCTCGGCGCACGGGCGCGCGAGGCCGGGGTGTTCCTGGCGCCGCTGTCGGCCTACGCGATCGAGTCGCGCCGGCGCGGCTGGGTGTTCGGTTATGCCGGCTACGCGCCGGCCGAGCTGCGTGCGGCCGCGCGGCGGCTCGGCCCGCTGTTCGCGGACTCAGCCGCCGCGCTCGCCGCCGGGTGACCAGGCGGGCAGGCGGAAATCGGTCGCGAGCGCCGCCGCGCGCAGGCCGAAGGTCAGCGCCGCGGCGGCCAGCAGCGCGCTGCCCTCGTCCAGGCCGAGCGCGCGGGCACCCACCAGCGCCCAGCCGCCAGCGAACGCGCACACGGCGTAGGGCCGATGGTCGCGGAAGGCGCTGGGGATCTCGTTGCAGACGATGTCGCGCAGCACGCCCCCGAACGTGGCCGTGACCACGCCCATCAGCACCGCGACGATGGCCGGCAGCTGCTGCTCCAGCGCCAGCTGCGTGCCGCCGGCGCTGAACAGGCCCAGGCCGAGCGCGTCGGGCCACTGCATGGCCCGCTCGGTGGGCGCGAAGTGGCGCGCGCGCAGCAGCGCCATCGCGGCCACGCACAGCCCGAGCAGCGCCCACAGCCACAGCGCATGCTCGACCCAGAAGAACGGCCGCCGGTCCAGCAGCACGTCGCGCAGCGTGCCGCCGCCGAAGGCGGCCAGGCCGGCGACGATGCACACACCCACCGCATCGAGCCGCTTGCGCGCGGCCTCGAGCAGGCCGGAGAGCGCGAAGGCCACGGTGGCGGCGGCCTCCAGGGCCGTCAGCAGCAGCTTGACGAAGGGCGGGTCGGACATGCGGCGCGCTCGTCAGGCTGGCTGGAGCCTCCCTCGCGGACGGGGCGCGGGGGAGCCGGGCATGAAGCCGCAGGCCCTAGTCGACCAGGCGCAGCTCGACACGGCGCGCCTCCTGCGCGTCGGTGCCGCCGGCGGTGCTCTCCGGCTTGCGCAGCGCGAGGCGGGCCGCCTCCGCGCCGGCCGCCTTGAGCGCCTCGCGCACGGCGATGGCGCGCTGCTTGGCGAGTTCGGCGTTCTTGGCCGGGTCGCCGCTGGTGTCGTGGAAGCCGGACAGCACCAGCCGCTTGCCCGGCGCGTCAGCCAGGGCCTTGGCGGCGGCGGACAGGGTCGCCGCCGCATCGCTCGGCAGCGTGGCCTGGCCGAGCTCGAAGTAGAGCTTGCCCAACAGCTCGCCGGTCAGCGGCGCGTCGACCAGCTCGTCGCCCGCCGCGGCGGCGGTGGCCACGGGCTGGGCTGCCGCCTTGCCCGCCTGCAGCTGGCGCAGCGCGAGGCCGCCGATCACGCCGGTCAACACGAAGAACACCACCCCCAGGACCACCCATACCCCGATGCGTGTGCCTTCGTCTTCCTGATCGAGCATCTCATTCCTCCGCCGCGTCGCGTGCGCGAAAAGCGCTCGATTCTATCGGCGGCCCCGCGGCCGGGCCTGCCAGGCTCAGTGCAGGCGCATCGGGCTGCTGACGGCGAACGGCCGGCGCCGCTCGATCCACAGCGTGGACCACTTGCCGAACTCCTCCGCGGGCATCGGCCGGCCCATGTGATAACCCTGCGCCTCGTCGCAGCGCAGCTCGCGCAGCAGGTCCCAGGCCTTGGCGTTCTCCACGCCCTCGGCCACCACCGAGAGGCCCAGGTTGTGCGCCAGGTCGATGGTCGAGCGCACGATGGTGGCGTCGTCGAGGTCGCGCTCCATGTTGGTCACGAAGCTCTTGTCGATCTTCAGCTCGTCCACCGGCAGCCGCTTCAGGTAGGCGAGCGAGGAGTAGCCGGTGCCGAAGTCGTCGATCGAGAGCCTGAAGCCCATCGCGCTGAGCTTGTTCAGCGTGGCCAGCGCGCGCTGCGGGTCGTCCATGATCGCGCTCTCGGTGATCTCGAGGCAGAAGGCCTCGGCCGGCACGCGGTGGCGCAGCAGCAGCGCGTCGAACTTGGCCGGCAGCTCGGGGTCGAGCAGGTCGCGCGTGGACAGGTTGACCGAGAGCTTGAGCAGCGCGCCCTGCGCCTGCAGCGCGAGCCACAGCCGCGCGGCCTCCTCGAACACCCACATGGTGAGCACGCGGATGAAGCCGGTCTGCTCGGCGAAGGGGATGAACTGCAGCGGCGGCACCAGGCCGCGCTGGGGATGCTGCCAGCGCACCAGCGCCTCGGCACCGACCACGTGGCCGGCGTCCAGCGAGAGCTTGGGCTGCAGGAAGAGGCGCAGCTCGCCGTGCTCCACGGCGTGGCGCAGCTCCGACAGCAGCGACAGCGTCTGCGCGCTGCCCGCGTCGATCGCCGCGTCGTACATCAGCGGGCCGGCGGCGCTGCGCTTGGCCGCGACCATCGCCACCTCGGCGCGGTTGAGCAGCGCATCGGCGTCGGCCGCGTGCTCGGGCCAGCAGGCCATGCCGATGCCCGCGCCCAGGTCGACCTTGTGCTCCTGCAGGTCCACCGGCCGGTCGAAGGCACGTGCGATGCGCTGCGCCACCGAGCGCGCCAGCGCCGCGTCGCCCTCGCGCAGCAGCACCGCGAACTCGTCGCCCGACAGGCGCGCCACCAGGTCCTGGCCGCGCAGCACCTGCTGCGTCAGCCGCTCGGCCACGCCCTGCAGCAGCAGGTCGCCGAAGTGGTAGCCGAGCACGTCGTTGACGTGCTTGAAGCGGTCCAGGTCCAGCATCAGCACCGCCACCGAGCCGCCCTCGCGGCGCGCCCGCTCGATCGACGCGAGCACCGCGTCGCGGAACATCGCGCGGTTGGGCAGCCCGGTCAGCGTGTCCCAGTAGGCCAGGCGGCGGATCTGCGTGTCCTTGTCGGCCACGTTGACCCGCATGGTCTCGAAGCTCTGCGCCAGCATGCCGATCTCGTCGGCGCGCTGCAGGCCGGGCACCGGCGTGGCGTAGTCGCCCGCGCCGAGCCGCTCGGCCGCGGCGCCCAGCGTGCGCAGCGGCGTGGTGACGCGGCGCGCGGTGACCAGGCTGCCGGCCGCGAAGATCGCGAAGCCGGCCAGCGTGATGGCCAGCAGGCCGACCTGCAGCTCGCGTGGCGTCTGCGTGGCGGCGTCGATCGACAGCGAGACGAGTGCGAGCACCGCTGCGTCGGCCTCGGTGCCCGCGTCGCTGCCGGGCGCGGCCAGCGGCGTGAGCCAGCGGCCGTGCACGCCGAGCTCCTCGCCGTCGACCTGCACCGCGCGCATGCCGGCCACCGCCTCGCCCTGGGCGCTCCAGCGCTGCGCCGCGAGCTGCTGCGCCTGCGCCGGCGCCAGGGTGCTGAGCACCGGCTGCCAGGGCGCGCCGGTCGCGCTGCGCGTCAGCAGCGTCAGGTGCAGCGCCGAGAGCTGGCGCATGTCGCGGCCGAGCTGATCGTCGACCACGAAGCCCATCAGCACCCAGCCCACCAGCCGAGGCGCTTCCATCGGCACCAGCACCATCAGGTGCGGCTTGCCGTCCAGCAGCGCCAGGCCGGTGGCACGGCCGCCGGCGGCCGCACGCAAGCCGAGCTCGGTAGCCGCGGCGGCGAGTTCGCGGCGCTGCCCGTGCGTGCCGGCGGTGGCGCGCAGCGCGAGGCTGGTGTCCAGCCAGGCCACCTCGGTGGCGCCGATACGGTCGCCGGCGTTCTCCAGCACCGAGGCGATGGTCTCGGTGTCGTTGGTCAGCGCCGCCTCGCGGAAGCCGTAGTCCTTGGCCAGCAGGCGCGCGCCCTCGAACAGGGTCTGCGCGCGCTGGTCGAGCAGCCGGCCGAGCACCCGCTCGCCGACCTCGAGTTGCGCCGGCAGGCTGCTGCGCGCGTGGCCGGCCAGGCCGGCGCTGATGGCCGCGAAGCTGGCGATCTGCACCAGCGCCAGCAGGCCGAGGAACAGCGCGACCATGCGGCCGCGCAGCGAGCCGCTCCAGGCGCGGCGCAGCGGTGACAGCCCGCGCATCATGGCTCGGCGCTGACCGGCAGGCGCGCCGTGTGCTGCGTGTCGCCGGCACCGAGCGTCAGCGCCACCGGCGCGAGCGGCGTGGCCGCCGGCAGGCCCGGGTGCCAGACGCTGAGACGGTAGTCGCCCGCCGGCACGTCGGCGAGGCGCACCAGGCCGTCGGCGCCGCTGCGCGCGGCAAACGGCGTGTCGGCCACCACCACCCAGGCGGCCATGCGGTCGTGGATGTTGCAGCCGAGCACCGCGATGCCCGGCTTGTCGAAGGTGACCGGCGCGGCCGGCACGCCGGCGTAGAGCTTCAGCTCGAAGGTCTTGGCGGCCGAGAACGAGTAGACGTGGTGGCGTACCGTGTCGAAGTTGGGGAAGTTCACCTTCGTGCCGGTCGTGATCAGCGTCACGCGCGGCTGGAAGCGGCGCTTGGCCTGCGAGATCTCCACGTCGGCCAGCGGCTTGACCGGCAGCCGGCCCGACGCCGGCTCGAGCAGCGCCACCGCGTCGGCGAGCGGCTGCCCGGCCGCATCGGCGATCGCCACCACCAGCGTGCCCGCCTGCGCGGCCGGCGCGGCGAGCAGGGCGAGGCAGGGAGCAAGGCGCAACGGAATGAACATGGGCGGGGCGAGGTCGGGCGTGGACGTGCTATCGGCCGGGGCGGGCTCCGACTTGAACCGGGCCGGGCGGCACGGCCACCCGCGTGCGGCTTGTCACGGCCGGTCCGCACGCTGCGCGCCGGCTTACGTCTGTTCACCGCGGCGCGCCGGCGCGGCGCTAGCCTGCGGCCATGTCCTGCCCGAAGCTGTCCTCCCGAACCCTGCTGCTGTGGATGGCCGCCAGCCTGGCGGCCTGCGGCGGCGGTGGTGGTGATGCCCCGGCGCCGGGGGCCGCCCCCGCCCCGGTTCCGTCCCCGGCGCCTGCGCCGGCGCCCACCGGCGCGCCCGCCGCGGCCTCGACCTGCGGCCTGCCCGATTTCCTGCCCGCGGCGATGGCCCGCATCAACCAGTGGCGGGCCTCGGGCGCGACCTGCGGCTCGCGCGGGGTCTTCGCGCCCGCCCCGGCGCTGGCCTGGAACAACCGGCTCACGCAGGCGGCCGAGGCCCATTCGCAGGACATGGTGGCGAACGACTTCTTCTCGCACACCGGCACCGGCGGCAGCACGCTGGGCAGCCGCGTCAGCGCGGCGGGCTACGACTGGCGCAGCCTGGGCGAGAACATCGCCGCCGGTCAGACCGGCATCAACCAGGTGGTGGACGGCTGGATCGCCAGCGAGGGCCATTGCGCCAACCTGCTGAACCCGGCCTTCAGCGAGGTCGGGCTCGCCTGCGTCAGCGGCACCTCGTCCACGACCTACCGCACCTACTGGACCATGGACCTCGGCGCACCGCGCTGAGCCGCCGGGCGCCGGCCTGGCGCCGGCGGGCCATGGCCCGCCGCTGGCTCCTTCGGGCGATGCCGCAGCGCGTCGCGGCGGGAAGACTGCGTGCATTCCACCGACCCACGGAGATTGCACATGGCCTTCATCCCCGGCACCCCCGGTGCCGACACCCTGCGCGGCGCCGACACCGGCGACGGCCTGTTCGGCGACGCCGGCAACGACTGGCTGTACGGCGGCATGAACCGCGACAACCTGGACGGCGGCGACGGCGCCGACCGGCTGTTCGGCGAATTCCAGGACGACTGGCTGTTCGGCGGCAGCGGCGGCGACCAGCTCGACGGCGGCTCGGGCGACGACCTGCTCTCCGGCGGCGCCGGCGTCGACATCGTGCGCGGCGGCACCGGCGACGACATGCTGATGCTCGGCACGGCCGCCGAGCGGGCCGGCGACCGGCTGGACGGCGGCCTCGGCCTCGACCTGCTGGACATCGACCTGGCCGGCGAAACCGGCGCCGTGAACCTGACGGTGACCGACGCGGCCGGCACCAGCACCTTGTTCGGCAACGTCAGCCTGACCGGCATCGAGCGCTGGTCGGTGCGCGGCGGCAGCGCCGCCGACACCCTGACCGGCGGGCGCTGGGGCGACTCGTTCACCGGCAACGCCGGCAACGACACGCTGGTCGGCAACGGCGGGCGCGACGCGCTCGACGGCAGCGACGGCGACGACTCGCTGGACGGCGGCGCGGGCAGCGATTCGCTGTTCGGCGGCACCGGCGCCGACAAGCTGCGCGGCGGGCACGGCGACGACTACCTCTCCGCCGGCGACGGGCGCGACGTGGCCTACGGCCAGAACGGCAACGACACGGTGTTCCTCGGCACCGGCAACGACATCGCCTACGGCGGCGACGGCAACGACATGCTGCAGGGCGACGAAGGCAACGACCTGCTGCGCGGCGACAACGGCAACGACCTGCTGCGCGGCGGCGCCGGCCTGGACACGCTGCAGGGGGGTGCCGGCAACGACACCGTGACGGTGTTCGCCGGCAACGGCGCGGACGTGATCGACGGCGGCACCGGCATCGACCGGGTCGAGCTGAACGGGCTGGCCGGTGCGTTCACGGCCAAGGCGCCCTCGCTGCAGAACATGCTGGCCGACGGCACCACGCTGATCAACGTCGAGGCCTACACCATCACCGGCTCGGACGGCGCCGACAGCTTCACCACCCACGACGGCGACGACGTGCTGTCCTCCTACGGCGGCAACGACCGGCTGGTGGGCAACGGCGGCGCCGACCAGCTCGACGGCGGCACGGGCCGGGACCGGCTCGACGGCGGCACCGGCGACGACCACCTGATCGTCAAGGGCGGCGGCGCCGACACCCTGCTGGGCGGCGCCGGCACCGACAGCGCGGTGATCGACGCCAGCGACGCGCTCGACACGCCGGTGACCTTCTCGATCGTCGGCACCACCGCGACGCTGTCCAACGGAACCACCGCGACCGACGTGGAGATCTTCAGCATCGAGAGCAGCCTGGGCAACGACCGGCTCGACGGCCGCGGTGCGCTGCAGGTGAGCTTCGACGCCGGCGCGGGCAACGACACCCTGTACGGCGGCAACGGCGACGACGTGCTCGACGCCGGCAGCGGCAACGACCTGGTCTATGGCGGCGCCGGGCGCGACCGCATCTCCGCCTGGGGCGGCGCCAACAAGATCAACGCCGGCGACGGCGACGACGAGGTGCAGGTCGAGGTGGAGGGCACGAACAGCCACGCCAACAGCATCGTGCTCGGCGCGGGCAACGACACCGTCTACGTCAACAACGCCACCGGCTCGACCGCCGGTGTGTTCACGGTCGACGGCGGCACCGGCACCGACATGGCCTGGGTGAGCCGCTTCGACGCGCGCCAGGACCTGAGCTTCACGCTGAGCCAGAACGCGACGCTGGTCAACGGCAACGTCACGCTGACCGGCATCGAGCGCGTGCACCTGTGGTCGGGCTACGGCAACGACCAGCTGACCGGCGGGGCGCTGGACGACTGGTTCAACGGCAACAACGGCCACGACACGATCAGCGGCCTGGCCGGCAACGACTCGATCCAGGGCTGGAACGGCGCCGACCGGCTCGACGGCGGGCTCGGCAACGACACGCTGTACGCCACCGGCGGGATCTCCGACGCGGACGCGGACACCCTCATCGGCGGCGCCGGCGACGACGCGCTGCACTTCAACGCCGGCGACCGCGCCGACGGCGGCACCGGCACCGACCGCGCCTTCCTCGACCTGGGCGACGAGACCACCGGCGTCAGCTTCGTGTTCTCCACCGCCACGACGACGGTGAACGCGGGCACCAGCTTCTCCGGCATGGAGTCGCTCGAATTCAACGGCACGGCCGGCCACGACCAGGTGACTGGCGGCGCCCTGTACGACCTGCTCGACGGCAACGCCGGCAACGACGTGCTCAAGGGCGGCGGCGGCGACGACTGGCTCTACGACGGCGACGGCAACGACGTGCTGGACGGCGGCACCGGCAACGACGGCTTCGTGCGCGACGATTTCGACGCCAACGGCACCGACCGCTTCGTCGGCGGATCGGGCATCGACACGGTGTTCTTCAACATCGTCTCGGACCTGTCGGTGCGCGTGGACCTGGCCGACAGCACCAAGAACGCCGGCATGGCGCAGGGCCTGACGCTGGTGGGCATCGAGCAGGTGGTCGGCAGCGACCGCGACGACGACCTGCGCGGCAGCACCGGCAGCGATGGCTTCTGGGGCGGCAAGGGCGACGACCGGCTGGAAGGCCGCGCCGGCGACGACTTCCTGGCCGGCGGCGGCGGCGGCGACTGGCTGATCGGCGGCGCGGGCAAGGACTCGTTCGCCTTCGGCGGCGACGCCACCGGCTCGGGCGACCTGATCGCCGACTTCGTGCGCGGCGAGGACACGCTGGTGATCGACCGCGCCGGCTTCGGCCTGGCGGACGATGCAGCGCTCTCGCTGGTGGTGGGCACCGCGCCGGTGGCCACCGGCACGGCCGGGCAGTTCCTGTTCGAGACCGGCACCGGGCGGCTGTGGTTCGATGCCGACGGCGCCGGCACGGGCTACGAGGCCGAGCTGGTGGCCACGCTGACCGGCGTGAACACGCTCTCTGCGAGCGACTTCACGCTGCAGTGACGGGGGCCGCGGGCGCGCCGGCCTCGACCGGCAGCGCCGCGGCGATCACCCCGCCGCCCAGGCAGACCTCGCCGTCGTAGAGCACGGCGGACTGGCCCGGCGTCACCGCCCACTGCGCTTCGTCGAAGCGCAGCGTGAAGCTGCCATCGCTCTCGTGCGCCAGCGTGCAGGGGGCGTCGGCCTGGCGGTAGCGCGTCTTGGCGGCCAGCTGCCCCGGCGCGGGCGGCGTGCCGGCGATCCAGCTGGTGTCGTCGGCGCGCAGCGCCGGGGCGAGCAGCCAGGGGTGCGCGTGGCCCTGCACGACGTAGAGCGTGTTGCTGGCCAGGTCCTTGCGCGCGACGAACCAGGGCTCGTGCTCGCTGCCTCCCTTGGCCGCGCCGCGCTCCTTCAGCCCGCCGATGCCGATGCCCTTGCGCTGGCCGAGCGTGTAGAAGGAGAGGCCCACGTGTTCGCCGATCGTGCGACCGCGGTCGTCCTTGATCGGGCCGGGCGTGTTGGCCAGGTAGCGGTTCAGGAACTCGCGGAACGGCCGCTCGCCGATGAAGCAGATGCCGGTCGAATCCTTCTTCTTCGCATTCGGCAGGCCGATCTCCGCCGCGATGCGGCGCACCTCGGTCTTGGCCAGTTCGCCGACCGGGAACAGCGTCCTGGCCAGCTGCGCCTGCGTCAGGCGGTGCAGGAAGTAGCTCTGGTCCTTCAGCGGGTCGAGGCCCTTCAGCAGCTCGAAGCGTCCGTCGCGTTCGCGCACGCGCGCGTAGTGGCCGGTCGCGATCTTCTCCGCGCCGAGGCGGATCGCATGGTCGAGGAAGGCCTTGAACTTGATCTCGGCGTTGCACAGCACGTCCGGGTTGGGCGTGCGGCCGGCCTGGTACTCGCGCAGGAACTCGGCGAACACCCGGTCGCGGTAGTCCGCCGCGAAGTTGACATGCTCGAGCTCGATGCCCAGCACGTCGGCCACCGCCGCCGCGTCGAGGAAGTCCTGGCGCGACGAGCAGTATTCGCTGTCGTCGTCGTCCTCCCAGTTCTTCATGAAGATGCCGATCACCTCATGGCCCTGCTGCTTGAGCAGGTGCGCGGTGACGGCGGAGTCGACCCCGCCGGAGAGCCCGACGACGACCCGTTGCCGCTTGTCCATGCGCCGATTATCCGGGCCGGGTCATGACCTTCGCCCGCGCCCCGGCTTGCGCATCTCCGCGAACACGTCGTAGAGCTGCTGCGCGGCCGGCGACAGCGTGCGGCCCTTGCGGCGGATCAGCCCGACGCGCCGCGTGACCACCGGGTCGACCAGCGGGACGCTGACCAGCAGCGGGTGGTCCTTGCCCGGCATCGCGAGCGAGGGCACCGCGGCCACGCCCAGCCCGGCCTCGACCAGGCCGAGCTGCGTCGTCACGTGCTGCGTCTCGTACAGGCCCTCGGGCCGCACCGCGACGCCGGCCAGCGCCTGGTCCAGCAGCAGCCGGTTGCCCGAGGCCTTGGCGACGTTGATGTAGTCGTGTGCCGCCAGGTCGGCCCAGCTGACCTGGCGCCGCTTGGCGAGCGGGTGGTCGCGCCGGCAGGCGGCCACAAAGCGTTCCTCGAGCAGCGGCCGGAACTCGATCTCCGGTTCCTGGCTGCCGATGAAGTTGAGCCCGAAATCGGCCTCGCCGCGTGCCACCGCGCCCAGCACCTCGCTCGCGCCGGCGTCGAACACCCGCACGCGCAGCTTGGGGTAGCGCTCGCGGTAGCGGCCGATCACCTGCGAGAGGTGGTAGTAGACCGTCGACGGCACGCAGGCCACGGTGACCTCGCCCAGCCGGGTGGCGGCGACGCCGCGCACGGCCAGCAGCGTGCCGTCCAGTTCGTCGAGCCATTGCGCCACCTTGCGCCCGAACTCGCGCCCGACCGCCGTCAGTTCGACGCGCCGCGTCGTGCGCTCCAGCAGCCGCACGCCGAGCGCCTGTTCGAGCTTGTCGATGCGCCGGCTGAACGCCGGCTGCGAGAGGTGCACCGACTCGGCGGCACGGCGGAAGTTGCCGATCTCGGCCACCGCGCGGAAGGCGAGCAGGTCGGGCAGGTCGAAGTTCAGGGCCATTGATGCACTCCATCGATCATTCGATCCTAACTCTGCAATTCACATGCATCGATGCGGCGACCATCATTGCGTCCATGTCATCGCTCACCGTCCCCTGCGTCCTGATGCGTGCCGGCACCTCGCGCGGCCCGTTCTTCCTGCGCGACTGGCTGCCCGCCGACGAGGCGCAGCGCGACCAGGCACTGATCGGCGCGATCGGCGCGTCCGACCTGCTGCAGGTCGACGGCGTCGGCGGCGGCAGCACGCTGACCAGCAAGGTGGCCATCGTCTCGCGTTCGGTGCAACCCGACTGCGATGTCGACTACCTGTTCGCCCAGGTCGGCGTCGGCCAGAATTCGGTCGATACGCGGCCGAACTGCGGCAACATGCTCTCGGGCGTGGCGCCGTTCGCGATCGAACAGGGCCTGGTGGCCGCGGCGGACGGCGAGACCACGGTGCGCGTGTTCAACGTGAACACCCGGTCGCGCATCGACGTGACGGTGCAGACACCCGGGCGGCGCGTCGCCTACGAGGGCTCGACCGGCATCGACGGCGTGGCCGGCACGGCGGCGCCGATCCGGCTCGACTTCCTCGACGCCTGGGGCGCGGTGACCGGCTCGGTGTTCCCGACCGGCCAGCGCATCGACCGGATCGACGGCGTCGAAGTCACCTGCATCGACGCGGCCATGCCGCTGATGATCGTGCGCGCCGCCGACCTCGGCGTCGGTGGGCGCGAGGCGCCTGCCGAGCTCGACGCGAACCGGGCGCTGCTCGAGCGGATCGAGGCGCTGCGCCTGGCCGCCGGGCAGCGCATGGGGTTGGGCGACGTGTCCGGCAGCGTGGTGCCCAAGCCGGTGCTCGTCAGCGCCGGCGACGACGAACACAGCATCACCTCGCGCTACTTCACGCCGCGCCGCTGCCATGCCTCGCACGCGGTGACGGGCGCGATCGGCGTGGCCGCCGCGTTCGCGCTGCCCGGCACGGTGGCCAGCGGCGCCGCGCACGAACCCGGCACGCGGCGCATCGCCGTGCTGCACCCGCAAGGCCGCATCGACGTCGAAGTGCAGATCGACGGCCGCGCCGGCGAGGCCCGCATCCAGCGTGCCGCCCTGCTGCGCACGGCGCGCAAGATCATGCAGGGCGAGCTGCACATCCCCGACTACGTCTTTTCCAGACCTCCCGAAGGAGACAAACCCATGAAGCGATTGCTCGCCCCGGCCCTGGCCGCCGCCCTCGCCGCCGCCGCGCCCGCCGCGCTGGCCTTCCCGACCAAGACGATCACCATCGTCGTGCCCACCGCCGCCGGCGGCGGCAACGACGCGATGGCCCGCACCATCGGCCAGAAGCTCTCCACGCTGCTCGGCCAGACGGTGATCGTCGACAACCGCGCCGGCGCCAACGGCGCGATCGCGAGCGAGTACGTCGCCCGCGCCACGCCGGACGGCCACACGCTGATGCTCGGCTACATCGCCACGCACGCGATGAACCCGGCCCTGCAGAAGCTGCGCTACGACCCGGTGGCCGACTTCGAGCCGATCGGCCTGGTCGGCTACTCGCCGACGCTGATGGTCGCCAACGCCACCGTGCCGGTGAAGGACGTCAAGGACCTGGTCGCCCAGCTCAAGGCCAAGCCGGACAAGTACACCTACGCCTCGGCCGGCAACGGCACGGCGCCGCATTTCGCCGCCGAGCTGTTCAAGCTCAACGCCGGCGTGGTGATGCTGGGCGTGCCGTACAAGGGCGCGGCGCCGGCGGTCAGCGACACCATCGGCGGACAGACGCAGTTCATGTTCCCGAGCCTGTTCACCGCCGTGCCGCACGTCAAGAGCGGCAAGCTCAAGGCGATGGCGATCGCCGGGCCGAAGCGCTCGCCGCTGCTGCCGGACGTGCCGACGCTGAAGGAGGCGGGCATCGACGGCGTCGAGGTGCAGCAGTGGTACGGCTTCTTCGCGCCGGCCAAGACCCCCAAGCCCGTCGTCGATCAGCTCAACAAGGCGCTGAACCAGGTGCTGGCCGACCCGGAAATCATCAAGCGCATCGAGGACCACGGCGCCGACGTGGAGTCCAGCACGCCCGAGCAGTTCGGCGCGCTGGTCAAGGCCGAGATCGGCAAGTGGAAGAAGGTCGTGCAGCAGGCGAAGCTGACGGCCGACTGAGGCGCGGCAAGCACCCACCACCCACGGAGACAAGTTCATGCAGAGAATCATCGGAGCCGCACTCGCCGGCCTCGCCGCCGCCGGCACGGCCGCGGCCCAGGGGGTCACGATCGGCGGCGTCGCGGACGCGGCGCTGCGCCATGTCCGCAACGAGGGCCTGGGCGCGGTCAGCTCGCTGGTCAGCGGCTCGAACTCGACCAGCCGGCTCATCGTGCGCGGCAGCGAGGACCTCGGCGCCGGCCTGTCGGCCGCGTTCCACCTCGAACACGGCCTGCTGCTGGACAGCGGCGCGCCGGCCTCGTCGACGCTGTTCTGGGACCGGCGCGCGACCGTGAGCCTGGCCAGCAAGACACTCGGCGAGGTGCGTGCCGGGCGCGACTTCGTGCCCAGCTACGTCAACTGGAGCCGCTACGACCCGTTCAGCTACGTCGGCGTCGCCGGCTCGACGCACCTGATCTCGGCCACGCCGAACGGCCCGATCCGCGCGGCCTTCGGGTCCGCCCCGAACAGCGTGGTGCGCGCGAGCAATGCGGTGCAGTGGCTGGCGCCGTCCGGCTGGGGCGGCCTCGAGGCGGGCGTGATGCTGGCGGCCGGCGAAGGCGGCACGGCGGCGAACGGCCAGCACAAGGTGATCGGCGCGCGCCTGGGGTATACGGCGAGCGCCTTCAGCGTGTCGGCGGCGAGCACCCGCACCCGCAACGACCTGACCGGCACCGACCGCTTCGACGATCACGCCGTGGCCGGCGCCTACGACTTCGGCCCGGTGCGCGTTTCGGCCGCCTGGCGCCGCTTCGCGCTGGCCGAGGCGAGCCAGACGAACCTGATGCTCGGCGCCTGGGTGCCGATGGGCCAGGGCGAGCTGAAGGCCTCGTGGCAGAAGGCCGACTTCGGCGGCCGCGTCGGCAGCACGGCGATCGACGGCAACAGCGCACGCAAGCTCGGCCTCGGCTACGTGCACAACCTGTCCAAGCGCAGCGCGCTGTATGGCACGCTGGCGCAGATCAGCAACCGCGGCGCGTCCGCCACGGCCGTGCCGGGCGGCGCCAGCGGACTCGCCGCCGGGGGCAGCTCGCGCGGCATCGAGTTCGGCGTGCGGCACAACTTCTGACACTCTGGAGCCGGCGATGGAAGACCTCCGTGCCTGGGTCGGCCGCAGCGAGACGCGGCGCGACACCCTGAACCCGACGCCGGCGATGGCGCTGAACGCGACGCTGGACCATCCGGATGCCGATTTCGCGCCGGGTACGCCGCTGCCGCCGCTGTGGCACTGGCTGTACTTCCTGCCGCTGCACCGCCAGAGCGAGATCGGCCCGGACGGCCATGCGAAGCGCGGCGGCTTCCTGCCGCCGGTGCCGCTGCCGCGGCGCATGTGGGCCGGCAGCCAGTTCGAGTTCCGCGCGCCGCTGCGCGTGGGCGATGCGGTCGAGCGCACCTCGACGATCGCCGACGTGACGGTCAAGCAGGGCCGCACCGGGCCGCTGGTGTTCGTCAAGGTGCGCCACGAGGTCCGCTGCAACGGCGCGGCCGAGCCGGCGCTGGTGGAGTTCCACGACATCGTCTACCGCGAGGCGAAGCAGCCCGGCGACGTCGAACCCCCGCCGCAGGCGGCCCCCGCCGGGGCGCCATGGCAGCGTGAACTCGTGCCCGACGACGTGCTGCTGTTCCGCTACTCGGCGCTGACCTTCAACGGCCACCGCATCCACTACGACCGCCAGTACGTCACCGAGGTCGAAGGCTACCCGGGCCTGATCGTGCACGGCCCGCTGATCGCGACCCTGCTGATGGACCTGCTGCGCCGCGAGGCGCCGGGTGCCGACGTGGCCGCCTTCCGCTTCAAGGCCGTGCGGCCGACCTTCGACGGCGCTCCGATGCGCGTGAACGGCCAGCGCGAGGGCCAGGCCGTCAAGCTCTGGGCGCAGGACCACGAAGGCTGGCTGACGATGGACGCAGTCGCCACGCTGCGCTGAAGGAACCGCTGCCATGCAACCGCTCAAGGGCCTCATCGTCGTCACGCTCGAACACGCGATCGCCGCTCCGTTCGCCACCCGCCAGCTCGCCGACCTGGGCGCCCGCGTGATCAAGATCGAACGCCCCGGCGTGGGCGACTTCGCGCGCGGCTACGACCAGCGCGTGCGCGGCCTCGCCTCGCACTTCGTCTGGACCAACCGCAGCAAGGAGAGCCTGACGCTGGACGTCAAGCACCCCGAGGCGGCGAAGATCCTGCAGCGCCTGGTGCTCGAGAAGGCCGACGTCGTGGTGCAGAACCTCGCCCCCGGCGCCGCCGCGCGGCTCGGGCTGGGCTACGACGTGCTGGCGCAGCAGAAGCCGGAGCTGATCGTCTGCGACATCTCGGGTTACGGCGCCGACGGCCCGTACCGCGACAAGAAGGCCTACGACCTGCTGATCCAGAGCGAGGCCGGCTTCGTCTCGGTGACCGGCACCGCCGACGAGCCCTGCAAGGCCGGCCCGTCGATCGCCGACATCGCCGCGGGCATGTACGCCTACACCAACATCCTCGCGGCGCTGATCGAGCGCGGGCAGACCGGCCGCGGCCGGCACCTCGACATCTCGATGCTGGAATCGCTGACCGAGTGGACCAGCTACCCGCTGTACTACGCCTTCGACGGCGCCCCGCCGCCGCCGCGCACCGGCGCGAGCCATGCGACCATCTACCCCTACGGCCCGTTCCCGACCGGGGCCGACAACGGCAGCGTGATGCTCGGGCTGCAGAACGAGCGCGAGTGGGTCAACTTCTGCGAGAAGGTGCTGCTGCAGAGCGCGCTCGCGACCGATCCGCGCTTCACCGGCAATGCCAAACGCGTCGCGGCGCGCGAGGCGCTGCGCGCGATCATCGTCGAGACCTTCCGGCCGCTGAGCGCGCCGCAGGTGGTGGAACGGCTGGAGGCCGCGCAGATCGCCAACGCGCGCGTCAACACGATGCACGAGGTGTGGGAACACCCGCAGCTGAAGGCGCGCGGCCGCTGGCGCGAGGTCGGCTCCCCGGTCGGCGCGCTGCCTGCGCTGCTGCCGCCGGGCAGCTGGGACGATGGCGAGCCGCGGCTCGACCCGGTGCCGGCGCTCGGCCAGCACACTGACGCGATCCTCGCCGAGCTGGGGCTGGACGCCGCGGCGATCACTGCGCTGCGCGCCGCCGAGGCGGTCTGACGACGATGGACGCCCGCAGCTACCTGTTCGTGCCGGGCGACCGGCCCGAGCGCTTTGCCAAGGCGCTGGCCAGCGGCGCCGACGCCGTGGTGCTCGACCTGGAAGACGCGGTCGCGCCCGAGCGCAAGGCCCTGGCTCGCGACGCGGTGCGGGCGCAGCTCGCCGATGGCGACCCGAGGCTCGTGGTGCGGATCAACGACGAGAGCACCGCCTGGTTCGCCGACGACCTGACCGCCGCGCGCGGCGCCGCGGCCGTGCTGCTGGCCAAGGCCGAGCGCGCCGAGACCCTGCAGCGCGTGCGGGAGGCCTGCCCGGGCACGCAGGTGCTCGCGCTGATCGAGACCGCGCGCGGCGTGCTCGCCGCCGAGGCGCTGGCGCAGGCGGCGCAGCGCCTGGTGTTCGGCACCATCGACTTCGCGCTCGACCTGGACCTCTCCGGCGACCCGATCGGCCTGGACTACGCCGCCAGCCGCCTCGCGCTGGCCTCGCGCGCGGCCGGCATCGCCGCGCCGGTGGCCGGCGTGACCGCGGCGCTGGACGACGACGCCGCACTGCGCGCCGACGTGGCCCGCGCCCGAGCGCACGGCTACACCGCCAAGCTGTGCATCCACCCGCGCCAGGTCGCGCGCGTGCACGAGCTGCTCGCCCCCAGCCCCGCCGAGATCGACTGGGCGCGCCGCGTGATCGCCGCCAGCGATGCCTCCGGCGGCGCCGCCGTGCAGGTCGACGGCCGCATGGTCGACAAACCCATCCTTCTGCGTGCGCAGCGCCTGCTCGCGCGCCTTCCCTGACTTCAAGGAGCCCACCATGGCCGCTTCCATCATCGACTCGTCGATCTTCCAGGGCATCTTCAGCAGTGATGCGATGCGCGAGGTCTGGTCCGACGAGAACCGCACCCGCAAGTACCTGGACATCGAGGCCGCGCTGGCGCGAGTGCAGGGCCGGCTCGGCCTGATCCCGGCCGATGCGGCCGACGAGATCGTCAGCCACTGCCGGCTCGACCAGATCGACATGGCCAAGCTGCGCACGCAGACCGAGCGCATCGGCTACCCCATCCTCGGCGTCGTGTCGCAGCTCAATGCGCTGTGCCGCGACAAGCTCGGCGAATACTGCCACTGGGGCGCGACCACGCAGGACATCACCGACACCGCGACGGTGCTGCAGATCCGCGAGGCGCTGGAACTCGTCGACGCCGACCTGGCGGCGATCGGAAAGGCGCTGGCCAAGCTCGCGAAGGAGCACCGCCTGACGCCGATGATCGGCCGCAGCAACCTGCAGCAGGCGATTCCCGTGACCTTCGGCTACAAGATGGCCGGGCTGCTCTCGGCCGTGCAGCGCCACCGCGAGCGCCTCGCGCAGCTGCGCGAGCGCGTGCTGGTGGGCGAGTTCGCCGGCGCGGCCGGCACGCTGGCGTCGCTGGAACGCGGCGCGATGGAGACGCAGGCCGGCTTGTGCGCCGAGCTGGGCCTGGCGCAGCCGGTGATCGCCTGGCACACCATCCGCGACAACATCGCCGAAGTCGGCGCCTTCCTCGGGCTGGTCGGCGGCACGCTCGGCAAGCTCAGCATGGACGTCAAGCTGATGATGCAGACCGAGGTCGGCGAGGTCTACGAGCCCTACCACCACGGCCGCGGGTCCTCGAGCACGATGCCGCAGAAGCGCAACCCGATCTCGAGCTGCTACATCCACGCCGCGATCTCGGTGGTGCGCCAGCATGCGGCGGCGCTGATGGACGCGATGGTGGCCGACCACGAGCGCTCGACCGGCCCCTGGGAGATCGAGTGGATCGTGCTGCCCGAGGCCTTCTGCCTGATGGCCGGCGCGCTGAAGCAGGCGCGCGCGGTGGTCGAAGGCCTGGAGGTGGACGCCGCCGCGATGCGCCGCAACCTCGACATGACGCACGGCCTGGTGATGAGCGAGGCGGTGATGATGGGCCTCGGGCCCTACATCGGCCGCGAATACGCGCACGACCTCGTCTACGACATCTGCCGCGAGGCCCTGAAGCAGCAGCGCCCGCTGCTCGACCTGCTGGCCGAGCATCCGCAGATCAACAAGCACCTGGACCGCGCCGCGCTGGCGCGCTTGTGCGACCCGGCCAACTACCTCGGCCAGTCCGGCACGATGGTCGACCGGGTGCTGGCGCGGCAGGCTCCTAGCCGCCCTTGATCTCCGGCGCGACGAGCGTCGGGTCGGCGTGCACCAGGTCGAGGGGGAAGCGCCGCCCGGCGGCATGGTCCTCGATGCAGCGCAGCACCAGGCCGCTGCGGTGCTGCGCGCGGCTGGCGCGCAGCTCGTCGAGCGTCATCCACAGCGTGCGCACGATGCCCTCGTCCAGGCCGAGCGCGGGGTCGGGGTCGCCCACCGTGCCGGCGTAGGCGAAGCGCAGGTAGGTGACGTCTTCGCCGCTGGCCGGGCGCCGGAAGCGCGACAGGTAGACGCCCACCAGCGCCTCGGGCACGAACACCCGCGCGGTCTCCTCCAGCGCCTCGCGCACCACGCCCTGCTCGGGGCTCTCGCCCGGGTCCAGGTGGCCGGCCGGGTTGTTCAGCCGCAGCCCCTCGGGCGTCTCCTCCTCGACGAGCAGATAGCGCCCTTCGCGTTCGATGATCGCGGCGACGGTGACGCTCGGGCTCCAGCGTGCGTTCATGGGGCCGGATGGTAGTGGCGCCCGCAGCGTGTAAGCTCTTGGCCCGTGAAATAAGTCCGGGTCCGGAGGAGACGTCGATGAAGATTGGGGTACCGCGCGAGACAGCGGCGGGTGAAAAGCGCGTGGCCACCGTGCCCGACGTGGTGGAGAAGCTGGTCAAGCTCGGCTTCTCCGTGGCGGTGCAGAGCGGTGCCGGCGAGGCCGCCAACTTCGCCGACGACACCTACCGCGCCGCCGGCGCCGAAATCGTCGGCAGCGCCGCCGAACTCTGGGCCGGCAGCGACATCGTCTTCAAGGTGCGCCCGCCGACGCTCGACGAGGTCGGCCTGATGCGCGAAGGCGGCACACTGATCGGCTTCGTCTGGCCGGCGCAGAACCCGCAGCTGATGGAAGCGCTGGCGGCCCGCAAGGCCACCGTGCTGGCCATCGACTGCCTGCCGCGCCAGCTCTCGCGCGCGCAGAAGATGGACGCGCTCACCTCGATGGCCGGCGTCAGCGGCTACCGCGCGGTGATCGAGGCGGCCAACGCCTTCGGCCGCTACTTCAACGGCCAGATCACCGCCGCGGGCAAGATCCCGCCGGCCAAGGTGTTCATCGCCGGCGCCGGCGTCGCCGGCCTGGCGGCCATCGGCACCGCCGCCGGCCTGGGCGCCATCGTGCGCGCCAACGACACGCGCGCCGAGGTGGCCGACCAGGTGGTGTCGCTCGGCGGCGAGTTCGTCAAGGTCGACTACGAGGAAGAAGGCTCGGGCGGCGGCGGCTACGCCAAGGTGATGAGTGAGGGCTTCCAGGCCGCGCAGCGTGCGATGTACGCGCAGCAGGCCCGGGAGTGCGACATCATCATCACGACCGCGCTGATCCCCGGCAAGCCGGCGCCGCGGCTGATCACCGCCGAGATGGTGCAGAGCATGCGCCCGGGCAGCGTGATCGTCGACATGGCCGCCGAGCAGGGCGGCAACTGCGAACTCACCGAGCCCGGCCAGGCCGTCGTGAAGCACGGCGTCACGATCATCGGCTACACCGACCTGGCCAGCCGGCTCGCCAAGCAGTCGTCGACCCTGTACTCGACCAACCTGCTGCGCCTGACCGAGGAGCTGTGCAAGGCCAAGGACGGCGTGGCCGTCGTCAACATGGACGACGACGCGATCCGCGGCCTCACCGTCATCAAGGACGGCTCGCTCACCTGGCCCGCGCCGCCGCTCAAGCTGCCCGCCCCGCCGCCCAAGCCCAAGGCCGCGGCGGCCGCGCCGGCGCCCAAGGGCCACGGCCATGGCGCCGGCGAGCCGATGTCCGCCAAGGCGCTGGCCATCGTGTTCGCGGTCGGCGCGCTCGCGCTGCTGGGCGTGGGCCTGTTCGCGCCGGCCTCGTTCCTGTCGCACTTCACGGTGTTCGTGCTGGCCTGCTTCG
Source organism: Piscinibacter defluvii (assembly GCF_004011805.1). GTDB lineage: Bacteria > Pseudomonadota > Gammaproteobacteria > Burkholderiales > Burkholderiaceae_C > Piscinibacter > Piscinibacter defluvii. Next base: position 728,641 of record NZ_ML137196.1, on the reverse strand, counting down.
TCGGCTACATGGTGATCTGGAACGTCACGCCCTCGCTGCACACGCCGCTGATGAGCGTGACCAACGCCATCTCCTCGATCATCGCGATCGGCGCGCTGATCCAGATCGCCCCGCCGCTGGCCGGCGACGCCGGCGGCCGGCCCAACGGCCTGATCCTCGGCATGGCGGTGCTGGCGCTGGTGCTCACCGCGATCAACATGTTCGGCGGCTTCGCGGTGACGCGGCGCATGCTGGCGATGTTCCGCAAGTAAGAAGAACGAGAAGAACATGACCGACAGCCTCGCCACCGTCGCCTACATCGGCGCCACCATCCTCTTCATCCTCAGCCTGGGCGGCCTCTCGAACCCCGAGACGGCGCGCCGCGGCAACGTCTTCGGCATGGTCGGCATGGCCATCGCCGTGCTGGCCACCGTGCTCGGCCCGCGCGTCACCGGCGCGGGCTACGCCTGGATCGTCGGTGCGCTGGTCATCGGCGGCAGCGTCGGCCTGTATGCCGCGAAGAAGGTGCAGATGACGCAGATGCCCGAGCTGGTGGCGCTGATGCACAGCCTCGTCGGCCTCGCGGCCTGCCTGGTGGGCTTCGCCAGCTACGTGGACACCTCGACCGTGTTCCCGACCCCGGCCGAGAAGACCATCCACGAGGTGGAGGTCTACATCGGCATCCTGATCGGCGCCGTCACCTTCTCCGGCTCGGTGATCGCCTTCGGCAAGCTGTCCGGCAAGATCGGCGGCAAGCCGGTGCTGCTGCCGGGCCGGCACCTGCTGAACCTGGTCGGCCTGCTGGTGGTGCTGTGGTTCGGCGGCGTGTTCCTGAACGCGCACGACGTGCAGTCCGGCATGACACCGCTGCTCGTGATGACCGTGATCGCGCTGCTGTTCGGCGTGCACATGGTGATGGCGATCGGTGGCGCCGACATGCCGGTGGTGGTGTCGATGCTCAACAGCTACTCCGGCTGGGCCGCCGCGGCCACCGGCTTCATGCTCAGCAACGACCTGCTGATCGTCACCGGCGCGCTGGTGGGCTCCTCGGGCGCGATCCTGTCCTACATCATGTGCCGCGCGATGAACCGCAACTTCATCAGCGTGATCGCCGGCGGCTTCGGCGGCGGGGCGCCCGCGCCGGCCAAGGGCGGCGATGCGGCGCAGCCGCAGGGCGAGGTGACGCCGATCAGCGCGGCCGAGACGGCCGAGCTGCTGAAGGAGGCCAAGAACGTGGTCATCGTGCCGGGCTACGGCATGGCGGTGGCGCAGGCGCAGCACGTGGTGTGCGAGATCACCAAGATCCTGCGCGGCAAGGGCGTGAACGTGCGCTTCGGCATCCACCCGGTGGCCGGCCGCATGCCGGGCCACATGAACGTGCTGCTGGCCGAGGCCAAGGTGCCCTACGACATCGTGCTGGAGATGGACGAGATCAACGAGGACTTCCCGGAGACCGATGTCTCGATGGTCATCGGCGCCAACGACATCGTGAACCCGGCCGCGCAGGAGGACCCGACCAGCCCGATCGCCGGCATGCCGGTGCTCGAGGTCTGGAAGGCCAAGACCTCGATCGTGATGAAGCGCAGCATGGCCTCGGGCTACGCCGGCGTCGACAACCCGCTGTTCTACAAGGAGAACAACCGGATGCTGTTCGGCGATGCGAAGAAGATGCTCGACGAGGTGCAGGCGGCGTTGCACTGACCCCCCCGAGGCGCCTGCGGCGCTTCCCCCAAGGCGGCGCCGCTGGCGGAGCGGCGGGGCCGGATCTGCGGCGGCCGCTTGGTCGGGCGCGCTTTCAGACAGCCCGCCGCCGGCATCCATAAGTCAATCTGTTACGATTTCCTTTAATAAGCGTCGCGTCGTGCGGCTCTTGTGAAAGGAAGCGCAGGTTGGACCATCCGCACCGCGCGGGCCGCTTTGTTCAGCAGACCTCAGGGTACCGGGCTTTTCTGCCGGCACCGCTGCCGCCCGATCCGCCCATCCGCTACGACGGCGAACTGCAGACCTTGCTGTCGTCCGCCGACCGTGACATCGGGCGGCTCGATGCGCTGGCCGCGCTGCTGCCCAACCCGGATCTGTTCGTGGCCATGTACGTGCGGCACGAGGCCGTGCTTTCCTCGCAGATCGAGGGCACGCAGAGCACGCTCGAGGACGTGCTGGCCTACGAGGCCGACGCGGTGCGGGACGAAACGCCGGGCGACGTGGCCGAGGTGGTGAACTACGTTCGCGCGATGAACTACGGCCTGGCGCGCCTGCCCGAGCTGCCACTGTCGCTGCGGCTGCTGCGGGAGATCCATGCGGAGCTGATGCAGGGCGTGCGCGGCGGGCACAAGTCGCCCGGCGAGTTCCGCACGTCGCAGAACTGGATCGGCGGGGCGGGTGCCACGCTCGCCGATGCCGCGTTCATTCCGCCCCCGCCGCACGAGGTGATGCCCGCACTCGGCCAGCTCGAGACCTTCCTGCACGACGCACGCACCAGCGTGCCGCTGCTGGTGCGCTGCGCGCTGGCGCATGCGCAGTTCGAGACCATCCACCCGTTCCTCGACGGCAACGGCCGCGTCGGTCGCCTGCTCGTCACCCTCATGCTGTGCGAGGACGGTGCACTGTCACGCCCGCTGCTGTATCTCTCGCTCTACCTGAAGGCGCGGCGCGCCGAGTACTACGACCGGCTGACCGCCATCCGTCTGCACGGGCACTGGGAGCCGTGGATCGCCTTCTTCCTGCGCGGTGTCAGCAGCACGGCCCAGGCCGCCTCGCGCACCGCGCGCGCCATCGTTGCAATGCGCGATGGGCATCGCGCGACCGTGGCGCGAAACGCGAAGGCGCTGACCCTGCTGGACCACCTGCTGCAGCAGCCCACCGTGTCCATCAAGCGCGTGGCGCAGACACTCGGGTGCACCGCACCGACGGCGGCAAAACTCGTCGGCGAGTTCGAGGCGCGCGGCTGGCTGCGCGAGCTGACCGGCTACGGCCGCAACCGCCTCTGGCGCTACCAGCCCTACGTGGACCTGTTCCACCACGATGCGTTGGATGTGCTGATCGACGACAGCCCATCGGCGGCCGTGCCCGCCAGCGGACCCTCCGACACCTGACGACATGCCCACCCTCGACTGGCTGAACCGCGATGCCGCCTTCCGCATTGCCGACCGCGTACCGACCCGTGTGCTGCGCCCACATGCGGCGGGGCACCGCTTCGGTACGGCCGGCGCCGGCAACCTGCTGGTGCACGGCGACAACCTGGAGGCGCTGAAGGCGCTGCTGCCGTTCTACCGTGGCCGGGTGAAGTGCATCTTCATCGACCCGCCCTACAACACCAAGAGCGCCTTCGAGCACTACGACGACAACCTCGAGCACAGCCAGTGGCTGAGCATGATGCTGCCGCGGCTGCAGCTGTTGCGGGAGTTCCTGCGCGAGGACGGGAGCCTGTGGGTGACCATCGACGATAACGAGGGGCACTACCTCAAGGTGTTGATGGATGAGGTGTTTGGGCGAACCAACTTTGTCGCCAACGTCGTCTGGCAGAAGAAGTACGCCAAACAGAACGATGCTCAATGGCTGAGTACTAGCCACGACCACGTACTGGCGTACGCAAGGAAGGCAAATGCGTGGCGACCGAACAAGGTCGCGCGAACCGCCGATCAACTGAAGGGGTTCGCGAACATTGACGATGATCCCCGCGGGCCTTGGCAATCCGTGGTGTACACCTGCGCCAAGACTAAGAGCGAACGTCCGAATCTCTACTATCCGATTGAGCATCCCTCAACCAAGAAGTCCGTCCTCCCGCTTGAGTCGCGTGTGTGGGCGTACGATTCAACTAAGCACGAACAGCATGTCCGGGAGAATCGCATTTGGTGGGGCAAGAATCACGAGAAGGACAAGCCGCGACTGAAGGTCTTCCTGTCAGAACTCGCTGACGGTGTTGTTGCGGACACGCTCTGGTTGCGCGATTTGGTTGGCGACAACCAAGACTCCAAGCGGGAAGGGTTGGCGCTATTCGGGGGCGGTGTTTTCGGAACCCCGAAACCTGAGCGGTTCATGGGCCATCTGATTTCGATTGCGACGAGTGAAGGCGACCTCGTCCTCGACAGCTTCCTCGGCAGCGGCACCACCGCCGCCGTCGCGCACAAGATGGGCCGGCGCTGGATCGGCATCGAGATGGGCGAGCATGCCGTCACGCATTGCGTGCCGCGGCTGCAGAAGGTGATCGACGGGGAACGAGGCGGCATCAGCGATGCCGTGAACTGGCAGGGCGGCGGGGGTTTCGAGCTCATGCAACTCGGTGAGCCGCTGTTCGACGCCGTGGGTGACATCCACCCCGAGGTGCGCTTCGCCGATCTGGCGGCCTTCGTCTGGCTGCGCGAGACGGGCGCCGCATGGCAACCCGGTGCGGCGGGCACGCCGCTGCTGGGCCGCGCGGGCGATACGGCCTACTACCTGCTCTTCAACGGCATCCTGGGTGATCGCCGGCCCGAGGCCGGCAACGTGCTCACCTCCGCCGTGCTGGAGGCCCTGCGCCAGACCTGCTGGCACGCCGGGCCGAAGGTGGTGTACGGGGAAGCCTGCCGGCTCGGCGAGGCGCGCCTCGCCGCCGAGGGGCTGGTCTTCAAGCAGCTGCCGCACGCGCTGCCGCGCTGAACGGGAGGCACAACATGCCGGCCTTCGAACTCAAGCGCTACCAGCAGCAGGCGCTGCTGGCGCTCGAATCCTACCTGCGCAGCGCCGCCGTGCACGGCGCATCCGCGGCCTACATGCAGTGCACCGGCTACGGCTACAACCCGGAGCCTTTCGGCGACACCCCTTGCGTCTGCCTGCGCATCCCCACGGGCGGCGGCAAGACGCTGCTCGCCGCCCATGCCGTCGGGCGCCTGCAGCGCGACTGGCCGGGGTCGACGCCCAAGCCGCTGGCGCTGTGGCTGGTGCCCAGCGACACCATCCGCACACAGACGCTGGCTGCGCTCGCCACGCCCGGCCATCCATTCCACGTGGCCCTGGCCCAGGCCTGCGGCGAGGACGTGTGCGTCTGCGACCTGGAGTCGGTGGCCACCCTGTCGCCGCAGGATTTCGAGCAGCGTGCTGTGGTGGTGGTGGCCACGATCCAGAGCTTTCGCGTCGAGGACACCGAGCAGCGCAACGTCTATGCCTTCAGCGAGGCCTTCGAGCCGCACTTCCGCGGCGTGCCGCCGTTCGCCTTGAACGCGCTGCGCGACCTGCCCGATGCGCTCGTGACACCGGCCGACGTGGCCTCGGCCAAGGCGGGGCGCGAGATGCTCGCGCGCTTCGTCGGCCAGCCGCGCTGGAGCCTGGCCAACTGGTTGGCGCTGCGCCGGCCCTACGTGATCGTCGACGAGGCGCACAACACCAAGACCGAGCGCAGCTTCGAGGCGCTCAAGCGCCTCAACCCTGCGCTGATCCTGGAGCTGACGGCCACTCCGGTACCCAGACGCACCAACGTGCTGTTCCACGTCTCGGCCCAGCAGCTGCAGGCCGAGCACATGATCAAGATGCCGATCGCGCTGGTCGAACACACCCGCGGCTGGCAGGCGGCGGTGTTCGATGCGGTGCAGAACCAGCGTCTGCTGGAAGCCGAGGCGCAGCAGGAGGAAGACGTGAACGGCGCCTACATCCGCCCGATCGTGCTGCTGCAGGCGCAGAACAGCAGCGACCCGGTGAACGTGGACGTGCTGCGGGCGCACCTCGTGGACGACCTGCACATCCCGGCCGATCAGGTGAAGGTGGCCACCGGCACGCAGCGCGAGCTGGACGGCCTGAATCTCGCAGAGCGCAGTTGCCCGGTGCGCTACATCATCACCGTCCAGGCACTGCGCGAGGGCTGGGACTGCCCGTTCGCCTACGTGCTGTGTTCGGTGCAGGCCATCCGCTCGGCCACGGCCATCGAGCAGCTGCTCGGCCGTGTGCTGCGCATGCCCTACGCCACGCGGCGCGCCCGGCCGGCGCTGAACAAGGCCTATGCGCACGTGACGGAGGCCGAGACCGGCATGGCCGCCAACGCGCTGGCCGATCGGCTGATCGACGGCATGGGCTTCGACCCGCTGGACATGGCCTCGATGATCGCGCCGCAGGTTCCGCTCGCCCTCACGGGCGGCGAGGGGCGGGACGACGGGCCGCTGTTTGCCGGCGCGCCGGCGCTGCCGCCCCTGCCGGCCATCGCGGTGGACCTGCCTCCCGGCAAGCCGCTGCCGGCCGCGGTGGCCGCGGCCGTGGCGCAGGGCACGGCCAGTCTCAGCACCGACGGCGAGCGCCAGCGCGTGCTGCTGCGCGGCGCCATCGGGGAGGCGTTGGCGGCCGAGTTGGTGGCCGCGCAGCCGCGCAAGCTGCGCGAACAAGTGCAGGAGCACCTGGAGCGCCACAACACGCTGGTGGCCGGTGCGCTGGCGCCGGCTACGCGCGGCGAGACCTTCGCGCCCGTGCCGCGCCTGTGCTGGCGGCCGGCGGGCGAAGCCCAGCTGCCGCTTACGCTGCTGGAGCGCGAGGCGGTGCTGGAGAGCGTGGATCTCAACCTGCTGGCCGAGCCCATCCGGCTCGAAGGCTTCGCAATGGTCGAGCAGGGCACGCTGTGGGAGGTCTACCTCGACGGCCAGCGCACCCGGGTGGGCCGGGGCGACGCGGCACAGTTGGCGCTCGACGCCGTGACGCCGACCATCACGGCCGACGATCTGGCGCGCTGGCTGGCTGCCGAACTGCAGCACCCGGCACGCAACGTCGCGGCCGACATCGTGCCGGCGCACCTGCGTGCGTTCACGTTGGCCTGCGTGAACCACCTCGTGTACGACCAGCGCATCCCGCTGCAGCAACTTGCGCGCCACCAGTACCCGCTGCTGCAGCGTCTCGCGCTGCGCATCGGAGAGCTGCGCGACGGGGCCGCCAAGTCGGCGTTCACACAACTCGTGCTGGACGGCGGTTGGGACGTTCAGGCCGACCCGGTGCACGAATTCCGCTTCGACCCGCAGACCTATCCCGTGGCGGGCAACCAGCGCTACCGTGGAAAGTTCAACTTCCGGAAGCACTTCTATGCCGTGGTCGCGGACCTCGAGGACGGCAGCGAGGAGTGGCGCTGTGCGTTGGCGCTGGAGGAGCATCCGCAAGTGATGCGCTGGGTGCGCAACCTCGATTCCGATCCGGTGCACGGCTTCTGGTTGCCCACGTCCGCAGGCCGCTTCTATCCCGACTTCGTGTGCGAGCTGCACGACGGGCGTGTGTTGGTCGCCGAGTACAAGGGCGAGCACCTGCGGCAGGTGCCGAAAGAAATCGAGAAGGGTCAGGTTGGCGCCGTGTGGGCGCGCCGCAGTGGCGGGCGCGCTGTTTTCGCGATGCTCTACAAGATCGAGCGCGGGATGAACCTCACGCAGCAGATCGACGCTGCACTGGCCGGCTGAGCCGCCTCACAGCCCGGCGGGCAGCGCCTCCCGCCGCGGCAACCCTTCGATGTCGCCCACCACCTGGATCGCCTGCGCGCCGATCCAGTTGGCGCGGGCCAGGGTCGCCGGCCAGGAGAGCCCCTCGAGCCGGCCGCTGATCACGCCCACGGCGAAGGCATCGCCGGCGCCGACAGTGTCGACCACGTGCTCGACGCGGACGCCGCTCACGCGGCCCTCGCCATCGGCGTCGCACCAGTACGAACCTTCCGCCCCCAACTTCACGACCACCGCCGCCGCGCCGCGCTCGCGGTAGAACGCGGCGATCGCCTCGGGGGTGTCCAGCCCGGTGAGCGTGCGGCCTTCGGCAATGCCGGGCAGCACCCAGTCCGCCAGGCCGGCGAGCCGGTTCAGGTGCGTGGCCATGACCTCGCGGCTCGGCCACAGGCGCGGGCGCAGGTTGGGGTCGAACGAGACCGTGCGGCCCGCGGCGCGCATGGTCTTCATCGCGTGCTCGACCAGCTCCGCGCACGAGGGCGAGAGCGCCGGCGTGATGCCCGTGACGTGCAGGTGGCGCGCCGAGAGGAACAGGCGAGCGTCGAAGTCGGCCAGCGACAGCGCGCTGGCCGCCGAGCCGCGCCGGAAGTACTCGACCACCGGGTCGGCCCCGGCCAGCGCGCGCGACTTGAGCATGAAGCCGGTCGGCCGCGTCGGATCCTCGACCACCGCACGGCAGTCCACCGCCTCGGCGGCCAGCGTCGCGCGGATGCGCTGCGCGAAGGAATCGGCCCCGAGGCGGCTGACCCAGGTGACCCGCAGACCGAGCCGCGCCAGGCCGACGGCCACGTTGGTCTCGGCGCCGCCGACGATGGCGGTGAAGCTCGCCGCCTCGGACAGCGGGCCGGGCTGGTCGGCGGCGAACGAGACCATGGTCTCGCCGACGGTGATGACGTCCAGGGTCGGGTTCATGGCTCGAGTGTGGCGCGCACGCCGTGCATGCGCAGGGTGGCGGTGTGGCGGGCCACCGCGTCGATGAAGGCCGGCGCGCGGCCCAGCGCACCGAACACCGGCGCGAAGCCGGTGATCATGGCCACGCGGCTGCGCTCGTCGGGCGCCGCCTCCGCGTGAGCCCGAAGGTCGGCGAGCGCACCGGCCAGCGGGTCGTCGATCGGGTAGGCGCGGCCCTGTTCGTCGACGCCGCGCAGGAAGTGGATCCAGGCCGCGACGCCGAGCGCGAGCCGCTCGACGGACGCGCCGGCCGCGAGCCGGTCGGCGATCGTGCCCAGCAGGCGCTGCGGCAGCTTCTGCGAGCCGTCCATCGCGATCTGGCGCGTGCGGTGGGTGAGCGCGGGGTTGGCGAAGCGCTGCAGCAGCCGGGCGCGGTAGTCGGCCAGGTCCAGGCCGGGCAGGGCGGGCAGCGTGGGCTCGATCTCCTCGCGCATCAGCGCCTCGATCGTGCGGCGCAGCGCGGGCTGCGCGATCGCCTCGTCCACCGTCGCCCAGCCGGCCACCACGGCCAGGTAGGCGACGGTCGAGTGCGTGCCGTTGACCATGCGCAGCTTGAGCTTCTCGAAGGGCTCGGCGCTCGGCACGAAGCGCGCGCCATAGGCCGTCCAGTCGGGCCGGCCGGCGGCGAAGCGGTCTTCCACCGCCCAGTCGAAGAAGGGCTCGGCGGCGACCACGGCCGGGTTCTCGCTGCGCGGCACGATGCGGTCGACCATCGCGTTCGGGAACGTGCACTGCGCGTCGATCCAGCCGGCCAGCGCCGGATCGACCTGCGCCGCGAAGGCGAGCAGCAGGCCCCGCAGCGTGTCGCCGTTGGCCGGCAGGTTGTCGCACGAGAGCAGCGTCACCGGCCCGGCGCCGCGTGCGCGCCGCCGCGCCAGGCCGTAGGCCAGCACGCCGAGCGTCGTGCGCGGCGCGTCGGGGTGGGCGAGGTCGTGGGCCAGGTCCGCATCGTCCCGCCGCAGGGTGCGCGTGGCCGGGTCGTGGTGGTAGCCCTTCTCGGTGACGGTTAGGCTGACGATGCGCGTGGCCGGCGCGGCGATGGCGTCCAGCACCGCACCCGGATCCTCGGGCGCGACCAGCACGCCGCGCAGCGCCTCGATCGCCTCGCGCCGCTCGCGCGGCCGGCCCCGGTCGTCGGCATCGCGCAGCGCGAGCGTGTAGCGGAAGCCGTGCGGGGCGAGCGCGTCGCGCACATCGGGGTGGCGCAGCGAGACGCCGAGCACGCCCCAGTGGCGCTCGCCGCTCGCCGCCATCGCCACCTGGGTGGCCGGCAGCAGGTGGGCCCGCGCGAAGGCGCCCAGGCCGAGGTGCACGATGCCGGGTGCGTCTACCAGTGCCACAAGGTGCCGTCGTGCTGCAGCCGGTTCACCGGCAGGTAGGCGCGCTGGTAGGGGTACTTCGCCGCCAGCGCCTCGTCGATCTCCACGCCGTGGCCGGGCACCTCGCCGGGGTGCAGGAAGCCGTCGTCGAAGCGGTAGGCGTGCGGGAACACCGCGTCGGTCTCCTCGGTGTGGCGCATGTACTCCTGGATGCCGAAGTTCGGCACCCAGCGGTCGAAGTGCAGCGCGGCGCCCATGCAGACGGGCGACAGGTCGGTCGCACCGTGACTGCCGGTGCGTACCTGGTAGAGCGCGGCCAGGTCGGCGATGCGCCTCAGGTGGGTGATGCCGCCGGCGTGCACGACGGTCGTGCGGATGTAGTCGATCAGCTGCTGCTGGATCAGCTCCTTGCAGTCCCACACGGTGTTGAACACCTCGCCCACCGCCAGCGGTGTGGTGGTGTGCTGCCGGATCAGGCGGAAGGCCTCCTGGTTCTCGGCCGGGGTCGCGTCTTCCATCCAGAACAGGCGGAAGGGTTCCAGGTCCTTGCCCAGGCGCGCCGCCTCGATCGGCGTCAGGCGGTGGTGCACGTCGTGCAGCAGGTGCACCTCCGGCCCGACCGCTTGGCGCACCGCGTCGAACAGTTGCGGCGTGTGGCGCAGGTACTTCTCGGTCGACCAGTCGTGTTCGCTCGGCAGCGCGGCGTCCGCCGGCTCGTAGGCCATGGTGCCGCGGCCCACGCCGTAGACCTTCTCCAGGCCCGGCACGCCGCTCTGGGCGCGGATCGCCCGGTAGCCCATCTCCCGGTAGCGCAGCACCTCCTCGACGGTGTGGGTGATGTCGCGCCCGTTGGCGTGGCCGTAGACCAGCACGCCGTTGCGGCTCGCGCCGCCGAGCAGCTGGTACAGCGGCAGGCCGGCGGCCTTGGCCTTGAGGTCCCACAGCGCGGTGTCGACGGCCGCGATCGCGCTCATCGTCACCGGCCCGCGCCGCCAGTAGGCGCCGCGGTAGAGGTACTGCCAGGTGTCCTCGATGGCGTGGGCGTCGCGGCCGATCAGGCAGGGGATGACATGGTCGCTCAGGTAGCTCGCCACGGCCAGTTCGCGGCCGTTCAGCGTCGCGTCGCCCAGGCCGGTGAGGCCCTGGTCGGTCTCGATCTTGAGCGTCACGAAGTTGCGGCCCGGGCAGCAGACGATGACGCGGGCGGCGGTGATCTTCATGGGCGCGGCTGACGAGGGAGAGACTGGTCAGGTGGTCAGGCCAATTCTGGGCGGCCGGGCCTTCCCTGCCCATGCTCGTTTCCCCCGTGATCAGCGCAGCGGGATGACCGTGCCGCGGTCCACCGGCACCGCGGTGACACTGTTCTGCGGCGAGCCCTCGATCAGCCGGTCGGAGTAGGTCAGGTAGACCAGGGTGTTGCGCGGCTGGTCGACCATGCGCACCACGCGCAGGCGCTTGAACACCAGCGAGATGCGCTCGGTGAACATCTCCTCCTGCTGGCGCAGCGGCGCGCGGAAGCTGATCGGCCCGGTCTGGCGGCAGGCGATCGAGGCTTCGGACTTGTCTTCCGCCAGGCCGAGCGCACCCTTGATGCCGCCGGTCCTGGCGCGCGAGACGTAGCAGGTCACGCCGGCCACGCCGGGGTCGTCGTAGGCCTCGACGACGATCTTGTGGTCGGGGCCGATCAGCTTGAAGACGGTGTCGACCTCGCCGATCGGCTCGGCGCGGGAGCAGGCCATCGCGACGAGTGCAGCCAGCACGAGCAGGGATTTCTTCATCTCGGCCTCCGTGGGGACGGAGGCGAGCCTAACCGAGCGCCGGGCGGCGCCTCTCGGGTTCAGACGATGGAGCGCGCCACCGACACCAGCACGATCGCGCCGGCGATGCACAGCACCAGCGCCCAGTTGGGCAGGTGGCCCTTGGGCGTGGGCGTCGGGCGGTGACGAATCTTGTCGTTCATGCAAATTCCGGTCACCTGCTCCGGCCGCAAAACGCGGCGGATTCGGCGTAAACCGGCCCCTCGGGTTCGGATTGACATCTTCCGTGCGAAGTTCGTGCCAGGGCATCACCGGCCCGCGGGGGATAGCATGGCTGCATGAGCGCGCCGGGCCGTTCCCAAGCGCGAATCCCGGAGCGCTTTGCGCGGAGGGTAGTTCAGTGAGCGACACCGCCTTCGACGACGCCCGCGCCAAGTGGAACGCCCGCTTTGCCGGGGAGGACTTCGCCTTCGGCACCGAACCCAACGCCTGGCTGCGCGAGCATGCCGGCGCGCTGCCGCCGGGCGGGCGCGTGCTGTGCGTGGCCGACGGCGAAGGCCGCAACAGCACCTGGCTGGCGCGCCAGGGCTTCGCGGTGGATGCGTTCGACCTGTCCGAGGTCGGCGTCGCCAAGGCGCGGCGCCTGGCGGCGGCGCGCGGCGTGGCGGTGAACCACGCGGTGGCCGACGGCGACGCGTTGGCCTGGCCGCAGGCGGTGTACGACGGCGTGGTGGCGATCTTCGTCCAGTACGCCACCCCGGCCGAGCGCGCCCGCCTGTTCGCCAACATGGCGCGCTGCCTGCGCCCGGGCGGGGTGCTGATGCTGCTGGGCTACACGCCGAAGCAGCTCGTCTACCGCACCGGCGGCCCCGGCATCGACAGCCACCTCTACACCGAGGCGCTGTTGCGCGGTGCCTTCGCCGGGATGGCGATCGAGAGGCTCGACGAGTTCGAGGCCGAACTCGCCGAGGGCACGTCGCACGCCGGGATGTCCGCCCTGATCGGGCTGGTGGCCCGCAAGCGCTGACTACATCACCGCCCCGAGCTGCCAGGGCACGAACTCGTTCTGCCCGTAGCCGTGCAGCTCGCTCTTGGTCTTGCGGCCCGAGGCGGTCTCGAGCATCAGGCGGAAGATGCGCTCGCCGAGCTCGTCGATGCTGGCCGTGCCGTCGACCACCTCGCCGCAGTTGATGTCGATGTCCTCCTCCTGCTTCAGCCACAGCACGGTGTTGGTGCCGAGCTTCAGCGAAGGCGAGGGCGCGCAGCCGTAGGCCGAGCCGCGCCCGGTGGTGAAGCAGATCAGGTTGGCCCCGCCGGCCACCTGCCCGGTGGCGGACACCGGGTCGTAGCCCGGGGTGTCCATGAACACCAGGCCCTTGGCCGTGACGGCCTGCGCGTACTCGTAGACCTCGACCAGGTTGGTGGTGCCGCTCTTGGCGATCGCGCCCAGGCTCTTCTCGAGGATGGTGGTCAGCCCGCCGGCCTTGTTGCCGGCCGAGGGGTTGTTGTCCATCTCGCCGCCGTTGCGGGCGGTGTAGTCCTCCCACCACTTCAGCCGGGCGACCAGCTTGTCGGCCACCGCCTGGCTCACCGCGCGCCGCGTCAGCAGGTGTTCGCCGCCGTAGACCTCGGGCGATTCGCTGAGGATGGCGGTGCCGCCGTGGCGCACCAGCCGGTCCACCGCCGCGCCGAGCGCCGGGTTGGCGCTGATGCCCGAATAACCGTCCGAGCCGCCGCACTGCAGGCCGACCGTGATGTGGCTGGCCGGCACCGGCTCGCGCTGCACGCGGTTGGCCTCCTCCAGCATCCACTCGACCAGCTCGATGCCCTTGGCCACCGTCTTGCGCGTGCCGCCGCTGTCCTGGATCGAGAAGGTCTGCAGCTGCGGGCCGGCGGCCAGGCCCTCCTGCTCGAGCAGCCCGTCGATCTGGTTGGTCTCGCAGCCCAGCCCCACCATCAGCACGCCGGCGAAGTTCGGGTGGCGGGCGTAGCCGCCCAGCGTGCGGCGCAGGATCTGCAGCGGCTCGCCGCCACTGTCGGTGGCGCAGCCGGCGCCGTGGGTCAGCGCCACCACGCCGTCGACGTTCGGGAAGCGCTCCAGCGCCTTCGGGTTGATGTCGCGCCGGAAATGGTCGGCGATCGCCCGCGCCGCGGTGGCCGAGCAGTTCACCGAGGTCAGCACGCCGAGGTAGTTGCGCGTGGCCACGCGACCGTCCGGCCGCACGATGCCCTGGAAGGTGGCGGGCACCGGCACGTAGTCGGTCGGGTGCGTGCCGGTGCCGACCGCGTAGTCGCGCGCGAAGCTGGCGAACTCCAGGTTGTGCGTGTGCACATGCTGGCCAGGCGCGATGTCGACCTTGGCGGTGCCGATGATCTGGTTGTATCGGCGCACCGGCTGCCCGGCGCGGATCGCCCGCACCGCAACCTTGTGGCCCGGCGGGATCAGGCCGCTGACCGTGACGCCCTCGCCCTCCAGCCGCGTGCCGCCGACGAGCTGCTGCTTGGCGATGACGACGTCGTCGGCCGGGTGGATGCGGATGAACGCAGTGCCGCTCATGGCTTGTACGCCTGCACGGTGTCCCAGGCGGCGGCCTGCAGCGCGGCGGCCACGTCGGCGGGGAGCCCGGCGCTGTAGGCCAGGCCCACCGGGCTCTTGCCGTACAGCGCGGCGTAGGCGGTGCAGGCCGAGAGGTAGGTGCCCGCCAGGCTCGGGTGGCGCTTGTCGGGGGCGTATAGCTCGATGTCCGGCCGCGCGGCCATCGCGCGCGCGAAGGCCAGCCCGACCGGGATCACCGCCACGCCGTTGGCCTGGCCGGCGGCCGTGTAGGCAGCGGCGAGCTGCTGCGTCATCTCGGGCTTGTCCTTGTAGGCCCAGGACATGAACAGGATCGGCCGCACGCCCTGCGCCCGCGCGACCTCGGCATTGCGCTTGACGCTGTCGAAGAACGCGTCCTTCAGCTGCGGATGCACCGGGCACTGGCTGCAGTCCATCATGACCACGCTGTCGTACTGCCGGCCCGGCGGGTTGAACCGGATCTCGTTGTCGCCGACGAAGGAGTAGCGCCCCAGGCCGTTGGGCCGCAGCAGCGAGGGCAGGTCGTGCCAGTCCAGGCCCGAGCCGCTGATCGTCACCGAGGTGCTGCGTACCCGCACCTGCCCCGCACCGGCGAGCTGGCCGAAGTGGCCGTGCAGGCTGTTGTTGTAGTAGAAGAAGCTGTTGCCCACCCACAGTATGGCTGCGGGGGGACCGGCCGGCGCCGCCGGCGGGCCGGCCGGCGGCGCGGAGGCGCAGGCGGACAGCAGCAGCGCGCCGGCCAGCAGCAGCGTGCGGCGGATCGGGTACAGCATCGCGCGCCCCTCCTTCAGCCGTCGATGATCGCCGGGTCCCAGGCGTGCACCGTCTGGCGCTGCTCGCCCAGCTTCTCGATGCCCAGGCGCATCGTGTCGCCGGCCTTCAGGTACACCGGGGCCGGCTTGACGCCCATGCCCACGCCGGGCGGCGTGCCGGTGGAGATCAGGTCACCCGGGTAGAGCGTCATGAAGCGGCTGACGTAGCTGACCAGCTGGGCCACGCCGAAGATCATGGTCTTCGTGCTGCCGTTCTGGAAGCGGTGGCCGTTGACCTCGAGGAACATCGAGAGGTTCTGCGGGTCGCCCACCTCGTCGGCCGTCACCAGCCAGGGGCCGACCGGGCCGAAGGTGTCGCAGCCCTTGCCCTTGTCCCAGGTGCCGCCGCGCTCGATCTGGTATTCGCGCTCGGACACGTCGTTGACCACGCAGTAGCCGGCCACGTGCTTCAGCGCCTCGGCCTCGGACACGTAGCGCGCCTTGCTGCCGATCACCACGCCAAGCTCGACCTCCCAGTCGCCCTTGACCGAGCCCTGCGGCAGCACCACCGGGTCGTTCGGGCCGACGCGCGCGCTGATCGGCTTCATGAACAGGATCGGCTCCTTCGGGATCGGCAGGTTCGATTCGGCCGCATGGTCGGCGTAGTTCAGCCCGATGCAGAGGAACTTCTCGCAGCCGCTCCAGGGCGGCGCGATGCGGCCCGGGTTCTCGACCACCGGCAGCTCGGCCGGATCGAGGGCGCGCAGGCGGTCCAGGCCCTTGGGCGTGAGCGTCGCGCCGGTGATGTCGGCCAGCACGCCGGAGAGGTCGCGCACGCGGCCCTCGGCGTCGACGAGGGCGGGTTTCTCGGCGCCTCTCGCGCCGTATCGCATCAGCTTCATGTTGTTCTCTTCCTTCAGTTGCTCCAGCCACCGTCGATCAGCTGCACGGTGCCGGTGGTGAATGATGACTCGTCGCTGGCCAGGTAGACCGCCAGCGCCGCGATCTCCTCGGCGCGGCCGAGGCGGCCCATCGGCTGGCGGCCGACGAACGCAGCCTCGACCTGCTCGATGGTCTGGCCGCTCGCCTTCGCCTGCGCCGCGATGCGCTCGCGCAGGCTGGGCGACTCCACGGTGCCCGGGCAGATCGCGTTGCAGCGGATGCCGCGGGTGACGAAGTCCGCCGCGACCGCCTTGGTCAGTCCGACCACCGCCGCCTTGCTGGTGCCGTACACGAAGCGGTTGGGCACGCCCTTGGTGCTGCCCGCGGCCGAGGCGACGTTGACGATGGATCCGCGCCCGCGTTCCAGCATGCCGGGCAGGAAGGCCTTGATCGTGCGGTACATCGAGCGCACGTTCAGGTCGAAGGCGAGCGCCCAGTCCTCCTCGCTGCACTCGAGCACCGTGCCGGCGTGCACGATGCCGGCGCCGTTGAACAGCACGTCGACCGGGCCGACCTCGGCCGCCAGCGCGGCAATGGCGGCCGCATCCAGCACGTCGAGCCGGTGCGTGGTGACGCCGGCCAGCGTGGCGAGCAGCCGCTCGTCGCGGTCGGTCGCGATCACGCGCGCGCCCTCGCGTGCGAAGGCCTCGGCCGTCGCGCGGCCGATGCCCTGGCCGGCCGCGGTCACCAGGGCAGTCTTGCCCTGCAATCGTCCCGTCATGTCAGCCCCTCGTCCGACGAGTACGCCGGCCGATCCCCCGAGGGGATGCGGGCCGGCTTGGGAGCGGCCCGGCGCCCGGCCCGCTGTTCGCGTCGGTTCATGTTGGTCGTCTCTCCATCACAGCCCCATCGCGCGCGGCAGCCACAGGCCGATCGCCGGGACGTAGGTCAGGATCACCAGGCTGCCCAGCAGCGGCAGCAGCCAGGGCAGGATGGCCATCGTGGTGCGCTCCACGCTCAGCTTGGCCACCCGCGCCAGCACGAACAGCACCATGCCCATCGGCGGGTGCAGCAGGCCGATCATCAGGTTCAGCACCATCACCAGGCCGAAGTGCACCGGGTCGACGCCGAGCTGCCGCGCGATCGGCAGCAGGATCGGCACCAGGATGGTGATGGCCGCGGTCGGCTCCAGGAAGCAGCCGACGAACAGCATCAGCAGGTTGGCCATCAGCAGGAACAGCCAGGGCTCGTTGGTGACCGCCAGCACCCACGCGGCGATCTGCGCGGTGACGCCGGTGGCGGTGAGCATCCAGCCGAAGATCGACGCAGCGGCGACGATGAACATCACCGTCGCGGTGGTCTCCACCGTGTCGAGGCTGACCTTGACGAACATGCGCCAGCTCATGGTGCGGTACCAGAAGAGGCCGAGGAACAGCGCCCACACGCTCGCCGCGATGGCCCCTTCGGTGGGCGTGAACAGCCCGGTGGTCATGCCGCCGATCAGCAGCACCGGCGTCATGATCGGCAGCACGGCCTGGAAGCCGAACCAGCGGTCGGCCGCGAACAGCAGCACCAGCGCCACGGCCACGGTGATCTGCGGCGGCGCGCCCCACTGCACCGCGTGGTACACCGCCAGCGGCCAGAGCACGACGACGGCCGTCTCGAGCATCGCCTTGCCGAAGCGCGCGCCGGAGAACTTGATGTCGCCGCCCCAGCCGTTCTTGTGCGCGAACCAGGCGACCGTGGCCATCATCAGCAGCGCCATCAGCACGCCGGGCAGGATGCCGGCGAGGAACAGCGCGCCCACCGACACGTTGGCCATCATCGCGTAGATCACGAAGGGCAGCGAGGGCGGGATGATCGGCCCGAGCGTGGCCGAGGCCGCCGTCACGCCGACCGCGAACTCGGTCGCGTAGCCGTGGTCCTTCATGGCCTTGATCTCGATGGTGCCCAGGCCCGCCGCATCGGCGATCGCCGTGCCGCTCATGCCGGCGAAGACCACCGAGCCGACCACGTTGACATGGCCGAGCCCGCCCTTGAGCCAGCCCACCAGGGCGAGCGCGAAGTTGTAGATGCGGTTGGTGATGCCGGCGTTGTTCATCAGGTTGCCGGCCAGGATGAAGAACGGCACCGCCAGCAGCGGGAAGCTGTCGATGCCGCCGATCATCCGGTGCACCACCGCGAAGGGCGGCAGGTTGCCGGACACGAGGATGTAGATCAGCGAGGAGCCGGCCATCGCGATGGCCACCGGGATGCCCCCGGCCATCAGCAGCAGGAAGAGGATCTTGAGCATCGTGCGGCCTAGCGGTCGTCCATCGTGGTCTCGGGCCGCTCCAGCACGCTGTAGCCGCGCTGCCAGTGCACCTTCATCACCCAGGCCGAGCGCAGCGCCATCATCGCCAGGCCGAACAGGCACACGCCGTAGACGATGTTCATCGGCAGGTCGACGATGGTCATCTGGTAGCTGCCCATCTTCTGCATCATCTGCGCGGTCAGCACGACCATCGCGCCGAAGAACAGCACGCGCAGCAGGTCCACCCCCAGCGACAGCAGGCGCGCCACGCCGCGCGGCAGCCAGCGGTACAGCAGGTCGACCTGGATGTGGTTGTTCTTCGCCACGCCGATGGCCGCGCCGACGAACACCGTGCCGATCAGCAGGTAACGCGCGATCTCCTCGGTCCACGAGGCCGAGTTGTTCAGCACGTAGCGGGTGAAGAACTGGTAGAAGACCACGCCGCCGAGCGCCCAGAAGATCACGAGCGCGATCCAGCCCTCGAGCGGCGTGCGGGAGAGGTCCACGGCCTCGTCGGTGGCGTGGAACTCCCCGTCGTCCCCCATCACCTTGGGGCCGGTGTCCAGGTCTGCTGCCATGTCACTTGATCGAGACGATGCGGTCGTAGTCCTTCTTGTCGAAGCCCATGGACTCGACCGGCTTGGCCTTCAGCACCGCGTCGACGAAGCTCTGGCGATTGACCTCGTGCACGCCCAGGCCCTTCTTCCTGAACTCGTCGACGAGCTCGGCCTCGCGCTTCTTGATCTGCGCCGACGCGCGCGCCGCGGCCTCCTGC
This sequence comes from Piscinibacter defluvii, assembly GCF_004011805.1. Taxonomy (GTDB): domain Bacteria; phylum Pseudomonadota; class Gammaproteobacteria; order Burkholderiales; family Burkholderiaceae_C; genus Piscinibacter; species Piscinibacter defluvii. The sequence continues at coordinate 709,928 of NZ_ML137196.1, read as the reverse complement.
GTGACCTCGGTGAACATCTTCTTCTCGGCGTCCGAGAGCGTGTTCCAGACATGCGGGGCGACCTGCGTGGTCAGGCCGTCGACGATGTGCCCGGTCAGCATGATGTGCTTCTGCACCTCGTAGAACTTCTTGGCCTCGATGGTGGTGAGCGGGTTCTCCTGCGCGTCCACCGTGCCGTTCTGCAGCGCGAGATAGACCTCGGCGAAGGCGATCGGCGTCGGGTTGGCGCCGCAGGCCTCGGGCGTGGCACGGTAGGCGGGCACGTCGGGCACGCGGATCTTCAGGCCCTTCATGCCGGCGCAGTCCTTGAACTCCTTCTGGCTCGTCGTGTGACGCGCGCCGTAGTAGGTGTAGGCGGTGATCTGGATGCCGGTCTTGCCGCGGAAGCCCTCGGCGATCTCCTTGAACACCTCGCTCTTGCTGTAGGCGAGCAGGTGGTCGCCGTCGCGGAAGATGAACGGGTAGTAGGCGATGCCCAGGCGCGGGTAGCTGCGCGCCGCGAACGACGGGCCGCTGATGATCATGTCGACCGTGCCCAGCAGCATGCCCTGGTTGATGTCGGTCTCCTTGCCGAGCGAGGAGGCCGGGAACACCTGGATGTCGAACTTGCCGTTGCTGCGCTTCTTGATCTCTTCGGCCGCCCACACCGACTGCGTGTGGTACGGCTCGCTGGTCTCGTAGACATGCGCCCACTTGAGCTTGGTCTGCGCGAGAGCGGCGGCGCTCGCGCCCAGCGCAGCGGCGGCGATCAGGACCTTCAGGAACTGCTTCATCGCGTGTCTCCTTCGCGGGGTTGTCGGTCGTCCGTGGTCAGTCGGGGATCAGCTGGACCTTCGTGCTGCGGCTGCGGTCGGCCGCGAGTTCGAAGGCCTCCTGCGCGCGCGACAGCGGCAGCGCGGCGCTGAGCAGCGGCCGCACGTCCACGCGCCGCGTGCGCAGCGCCTGCACGGCCCAGTCGAACGCGTGCGCGGCGCGGAACGCGCCGACGAGCTCGAGCTCGCGGACCATGATCTGGTTGGCCGGGAAGGTGATGCCCTGCGGCGGCAGCGTGCCCACCTGCACGATGCGCCCGCCGCGGCGCACCGCGTCCAGGCAGGTCTGCAGCGCGGCGGCGCTGCCGGCGGCCTCGATCGCCACGTCGGCGGCGTCGGCCAGGTCGGCGCTGGCCAGCATGTCGCCACGCAGCGTGCGGTCGGCGCCCATCGCGCGGGCCACCGCCAGCGGGCGGTCGGCCAGGTCCACCACACTCACCTCGGCCGCGCCGGCCAGCCGCGCCGCCGCGGCGCACAGGCAGCCGATGGTGCCGGCGCCGGTGACCAGCACGCGCTTGCCGAGCAGCGGCCCGGCGCGGTGCACCGCGTGCAGGCCGATCGACAGCGGTTCGGCGCAGGCCAGCTCGGCCAGCGCGATGTCTTCGTCCACCGCGGTGAGCTGGGCCTCGCCGAGCACGAAGCGGCTGCGGAACAGGCCCTGCGCATGCGGGAACACGCTCGCGCTGCCGAGGAACAGCATGTGTTCGCACAGGTTCTCGCGGCCCTCGCGGCAGCGCGCGCAGCGGCCGCAGGGGTGCGAGGGGTTCACGGCCACCTTGTCGCCCGGCGCGACCCGGGTCACGCCGGCGCCGGTGCGCAGCACCGTGCCGGCAGCCTCGTGGCCGGGCACCAGCGGTTCGCGCAGCACGAAGGCACCGGCCCGACCCTCGCGCCAGTAGTGCAGGTCCGAGCCGCAGATGCCGCCGGCGCCCAGCGCCACCTCGACCTGGTGCGCGCCGAGCTCGCCCGGCTCGGGCAGGGTCTCGACGCGCAGGTCGCGCGCCGCGTGCAGGCGGACGACAACACTCATGCCGTGCTCCGCGGACGCCGGGGCGCCTTCGGCGGCGCCTCGGCCGGCCAGCTCGCCATGAAGCGTTCGTGCGAGTTGGCCAGGTGCAGCGCCATCGCCTCGCGCGCCGCGTGCGGCGACTGCTGCGCGATCGCCTCCAGCACCGCGCGGTGCTCGGCGATCGCGATAGCCCAGCTGCGCGGGTTCTCGAAGTGGTTGCCGAGCTGCTCGAACAGCGGGTTGCGCCGCTCGTCGAACAGTTCGCCGACGAGGCGCAGCAGCACCGAGTTGTCGCTCGCCTCGGCGATGCGGGTGTGGAACAGCCGGTCGCCGCCGGTGGGCACCTGGCCGTGGCGCGCCTCGTCCTCCATCAGCGCGATCGCCTCGCGCAGGCCGGTCAGCTGCGCACGTTTCATGTGCAGCGCGGCGTAGGCGGCCAGCTCGCCTTCGATCAGCTGGCGCGCGCGGATCGTCTCCAGCGGGCTCTCGGCCTCGTGCAGCGCGGCGCGCGCGCCGGCCGCATCGGGCTCGCGCACGTAGATGCCCGAGCCCATGCGCACCTCGACGCGGCCCTCGACCTCCAGCGCGATCAGCGCCTCGCGCACCGACGGGCGCGAGACGCCGAGCTGCGCCGCCAGGTCGCGCTCGGGCGGCAGGCGCGTGCCGGCTGGGAATTCGCCGCGTTCGATCGCCTCGCGCAGCTGGTCGGCGATCTGGCGGTACAGGCGGCGCGTCTCGATGGCTTGCAGCGGCATGGGCGGGCGGGACGGTGGTCAAGTGGCCTGACCAGTTGATCGAGTATCGCGCCGCGCTCGGTGCGGGCGATGCCGGGAATACCCGGGTCGAAAGTCGGCACCCCTGTCGAAAAACCCTAGCGGGGGGTCTGCGTGGCTCGGTCAGAATCGGCCGCAATCCGACGAGGCCCCGCAGCACATGGACAAGATCTGGCTCAAGCAATACCCCGCAGGCGTGCCGGCGAACATCGACGTGGCGCAGTACCCGTCGCTGGTGGCGCTGATGGAGGACAGCCTGAAGAAGTACGCCAACCTGCCGGCGTGCAAGTTCATGGGCAAGGCGATCACCTACGGCCGCATCGACGAGGCCGCGCGCGCGCTGGCTGCCTACCTGCAGTCGATCGGCCTGGAGCGCGGCGACCGGGTGGCGGTGATGATGCCCAACGTGCCGCAGTACCCGGTGGCGGTGTGCGCCATCCTGCGCGCCGGCTGCGTGGTGGTGAACGTCAACCCGCTGTACACGCCGCGCGAGCTCGAGCACCAGCTCAAGGACTCGGGCGCCAAGGCGATCCTGATCCTGGAGAACTTCGCCAACACGCTGCAGCAGGTGAAGGACGCGGTGCCGACCAAGCAGGTCATCCTCACTGCGCTCGGCGACATGCTGGGCTTTCCGAAGTCGCTGATCGTCAACTACGTGGTGCGCAAGGTGAAGAAGATGGTGCCGGCCTTCGAGCTGAAGGGCGCCGTGCGCTTCGCCGACGCGCTGGCCGAGGGCCAGCGGCGCAGCTTCAAGCCGGCGCAGACGGGCCCGGACGACATCGCCGTGCTGCAGTACACCGGCGGTACCACCGGCGTCAGCAAGGGCGCGGTGCTGCTGCACCGCAACCTGGTGGCCAACCTGCTGCAGGCCGAGGCCTGGTACCAGCCGGCGCTGAAGAAGATCCCGGCCGGTGAGCAGGTCCACACCGTCTGCGCGCTGCCGATCTATCACATCTTCGGCTTCAACACGAACATGATGCTGTCGATGCGCATCGGCGGCTGCATCATCCTGATCGCCAACCCGCGCGACCTGCCGGCCATGTTCAAGGACCTGGCGCGCGAGAAGTTCCACTCCTTCCCGGCGGTCAACACGCTGTTCAACGCGATGGCCAACCATCCCGAGTTCAACTCGGTGGACTGGAGCGGACTGGTCATCTCGGTGGGCGGCGGCATGGCGGTGCAGAGCGCCACCGCCAAGCTCTGGCTGGAGAAGACCGGCTGCCCGATCGTCGAGGGGTACGGCCTCTCCGAGACCTCGCCCTCGGCCACCTGCAACCCGGTGGACAGCACCTCCTACAGCGGCAACATCGGCCTGCCGATGCCCAACACCGAGCTCACGCTGCTCGACGACGACGGCCGCGAGGTGCCCATCGGCACGCCGGGCGAGATCGCGATCAAGGGGCCGCAGGTGATGGCCGGTTACTGGCAGCGCCCCGACGAGACCGCCAAGGTGATGACGGCCGACGGCTTCTTCCGCACCGGCGACATCGGCGTGGTCGACGAGCGCGGCTACTTCAAGATTGTCGACCGCAAGAAGGACATGATCCTGGTCAGCGGCTTCAACGTCTACCCGAACGAGGTCGAGGACGTGGTCACGCAGATGGAGGGCATCCTCGAGTGCGCGGCCATCGGCGTGCCCGACGAGAAGGCCGGCGAGGCGGTCAAGCTGGTGATCGTGAAGAAGAACCCGGCCGTCACCGAGGCCGACGTGCGCGCCTACTGCGAGGCGCACCTGACCGGCTACAAGCGACCCAAGGTGGTGGAGTTCCGCACCGAGCTGCCCAAGACGCCGGTGGGCAAGATCCTGCGCCGCGAGCTGCGCGGCAAGAGCTGACCCGGTTGGTGGCAACATCGGGCCCGTGACCCGGAGCCCCGATTGAGCCGTACCGCGATCGTCAGCGCGATGCACGAGGAACTGCGCGCGCTGCTGCCCCTGCTCGAGCGGCCGCAGCAGGCCGAGTTCGCCGGCCGGCGCTTCCACCTCGGGCAGATGATGGGCCGGCCGGTGGTGCTGGTGCTCTCGGGCATCGGCAAGGTCGCCGCGGCCACCACCGCCGCGCTGCTGCTGCACGAGGTGGAGGTCGAGCGCATCGTCTTCACCGGCGCGGCAGGCGGCCTGGGCGCCGGCGTGCGGGTGGGCGACGTGGTGGTGGCGCGCGAGCTGCTGCAGCACGACATGGACGCCTCGCCGCTGTTCCCGCGCTTCGAGGTGCCGCTGACCGGGCGCGCGCGCTTTCCCAGCGACCCGGCCCTGAGCGACGCCCTGGCCGCCGCCACGCTGCACTGCCTCAACGACGCGCGCACGCGCATCGGCGAAGCGCACCTGGCCGACTTCGGCATCGACAGCCCGCTGCTGCACGAGGGCCTGGTGATCAGCGGCGACCGCTTCGTCGCCACCGCGCCGGAGAGCGAGCGGCTGCGCAAGCTGCTGCCCGACGCGCTGGCCGTCGAGATGGAGGGCGCCGCGCTGGCGCAGGTCTGCGCCGACTTCGGCGCGCCGTTCGCCGTGCTGCGCACCATCTCCGACCGGGCCGACGACAGCGCGCATGTCGACTTCAGCCGCTTCATCGTCGAGGTGGCGAGTGTCTACACGCGCGAGATCGTCGCCAGCTGGCTGGAAGGCGCGTCGTTCGCGTGAAGGCGGTGCTGCAGGCCCCGGGGCGCGTGCCGCGCGTTCACGTCGACGTGCCGCTTGCCGCCGGCGCCGCGCTGCGCCTGCCCGACGGCGCGGCGCGCCACGTGCAGGTGCTGCGCCTGCAGCCGGGGGATGCGCTGACGCTGTTCGACGGCCGCGGCGGCGAATGGTCGGCGCGCGTGGCGGCGATGGGCCGCCAGGCGGTCGACGTGCAGGTCGGCGAGCACGACCCGGTCTCGCGCGAGCTGGCGCGGCCGGTGACGCTGGCGCTGGGCATGCCCGCCAACGACCGCATGGACACGCTGGTCGAGAAGGCCTGCGAGCTCGGCGTCGCGGCGATCCAGCCGCTGCTGTGCGAGCGCTCGGTGCTGCGCCTGGCCGGCGAGCGGGCGCAGAAGAAGGTGCAGCACTGGCAGGCGGTGGCGGTGGCGGCGGCCGAGCAGTCCGGCCGCACGCGGGTGCCGCAGGTGGCGCCGGTGCGCAGCCTGTCCGACTGGCTGGCCGGATTGCGTGAAGACGACGAGTCCTGGCGCCTGCTGCTCAGCCTGCGCGACGCCCAGCCGCTGCCGCGCGAGGCCGGGCGCGAGCCGGTGCTGGCGCTCAGCGGGCCCGAGGGCGGGCTGAGCGCGGACGAGGAGGCGCTGGCGCGCGCGCGCGGCTTCGTGCCGGTGACGCTCGGCCCGCGCGTGCTGCGCGCCGACACCGCGCCGCTGGCGCTGCTGGCGCACCTGGCGATCCATCTCGAGGGAGCACGATGAAGAAGACACCGACCCTGCTGGCGCTCGGCGCCGCCTTGCTGGCAGGCGCTGCGGCCGCCGACGAGCCGCGCCACCCCTGGGTGACGCTGCCGGTGCCGCTGCCGCAGCCGAGCACCTACTTCACCAACCTGAAGGACGGCGACCGCATCGAGACGCCGTTCGTGCTGCGCTTCGGGCTGTCGCGCACCGGGCTGGCGGCCATCACCCAGGCGGTGCCCGACACCGGCCACCACCACCTGCTGGTCAACCGCGACCTGCCGCTGGACTTCCGGCAGCCGCTGCCCTTCAACGACCAGTACCGCCACTTCGGCAAGGGCCAGATGGAGACGGTGCTGGACTTCAAGCCCGGCAGCTACACGCTGCGCCTGCTGCTGGCCGACCACAAGCACATCCCGTACTTCATCTACAGCAAGCCGATGACCATCACGGTCACGGCGAAGAACGAGCGGGTCGACCCGAAGTCGCTGGTCCAGCCCGGCGTGACGCTGCTCGCGCCGCGCGACGGTCAGACGCTGGCTGCGCCGATCCACCTGCAGTTCCACGCCTCGGGCCTGAACGTCAGCCATGTCGACATCCGCGAGCCGAACACCGGGCACTTCCGCGTCGTCGCGCAGGCCAAGGGCGGCGCGAGCGAGCGCATCGCCTTCACCAACGGCGCCACCGAGGCCTGGCTGCGCCCGCCGCCGGGCGACTACGTGTTCCGGCTCGAGCTGGTGGCCAACGCGCCGGGCGGCGCCGTGCTGGCCAGCAGCGCGCCGGTGGCCGTGAAGGTCAGTCGTTAGGTTCGTCGTCGTCCGCGACGGCGGTGCGCGGCACGCGCGCCGAGCCGCGCACGAGGTCGAAACGGAACAGCCGGCACTCGATCGGCCCGTTCCACATCGGCACGCGGCGCGATTCCTTCAGCCGCATCGCGCCGGGCAGCTTCATGTCCGGGCTCAGAACCCAGGCGGTCCAGCCGGCCGGGTGCTGCGTGTAGGCGCGTTTCCAGTGCGACGCGAGGCGGGCGAAGAAGTCCTCCGGCAGCGCCTTGTTGGCGCCGGCCTTGCCGGCCACGTCGATGCGCTCGCCGTAGGGCGGGTTGATCATCAGCGTGCCGGGCAGCCCGGCGGGCAGCTCGGGGGCGGGGCGTTCCAGCGCGTCGCCGCCGTGGAACTCGATCGCCCCGGCCACGCCGGCGCGCTGCGCGTTGCGGCGCGCGAAGTCGACCATGCGGAACGCGACGTCGCTGGCGACGATCGGCACCGCGGCCTCGTGGATGCGCTCGCGCGCCGCCTGCTTGAGCTGCTGCCAGCGCGTCCGCAGCGCCGGGGTGCCGAAGGGCAGCAGGCGCTCGAAGGCGAAGCGGCGCTGCAGCCCGGGGGCGATGCCGCAGGCGATCTGCGCCGCCTCGATGGCGATGGTGCCGGAGCCGCAGCACGGGTCGTGCAGCGCCCCGCCGGCCTCGGGCGTGCCGCGCCAGCCGGCGGCCGCGAGCATCGCGGCGGCCAGCGTCTCCTTCAGCGGCGCGTCGCCCTTGTCCTCGCGCCAGCCGCGCTTGAAGAGCGCTTCGCCGGAACTGTCGACATACAGCGTGGCGTCCTCGGCGCCCAGGTGCAGCAGCAGCGGCAGGTCGGGCGCGCGGGTGTCGACGTCGGGCCGCGCGCCGTGCGCCTCGCGCAGCTGGTCGCACACCGCGTCCTTCACGCGCAGCGCGGCGAAGTTCAGGCTGCGCAGCGGCGAGCGATGCGCGGTGGTGTCCACGCGCAGCGTGTGGCGCGGCGTGATCCAGTGCGACCAGCCGACCGTGCGAGCCAGCGCGTACAGGTCCTGCTCGTCGCGGTAGCGGCCGTGCGCCACCTCGACGAGCACGCGCTGGGCGAGGCGGCATTCGAGGTTCAGGCGCATGACGTCGGCCTCGTCGCCTTCGAGCGCGACGCCGCCACGCTGGCGCTCGACGCGGCGCTCCGGAAGCTGACGCATCACTTCCTCGGCCAGCCATTCCTCGACACCGGCCGCGCAAGGAAGGAACAGTCTCACATCGCCTTCCGCAGGTTGGCCGGCGCGATCTTCAGCGCCTCGCGGTACTTGGCCACCGTGCGGCGCGCGACCTGGATGCCCTGCTCCTCGAGCATCTGCGAGATCTGGCTGTCCGACAGCGGCTTGGCCGCGTCTTCCGCCGCCACCAGCTGCTTGATGAGCGCGCGCACCGCCGTCGACGACGCGTTGCCGCCCGCATCGGTGTTCAGCGAGGAGCCGAAGAAGTACTTCAGCTCGAAGGTGCCGAACGGGGTGGCCATGTACTTCGCGGTGGTCACGCGCGAGATGGTCGATTCGTGCAGGCCGAGCTCGTCGGCGATCTCGCGCAGCACCAGCGGCTTCATCGCGATCTCGCCGTGCGTGAAGAAGGCCTTCTGGCGCTCGACGATGGCCTGCGAGACCCGCTGGATGGTGTCGAAGCGCTGCAGGATGTTCTTCATGAACCAGCGCGCCTCCTGCAGCCGCGCGTTCAGGCCCGCGCCGGCGCCGTTCAGGCTGTTGCTGCCGCGGCCCTGGCGGATCGCGTTGGCGTACAGGTCGTTGATGCGCAGGCGCGGCATCACGTCCGGGTTCAGCACCACCTTCCAGCCGCGCCCGGACTTCTGCACGATCACGTCGGGCACCACGATGTTGGCCTCGGCGCGCGCGAACGGCCGGCCCGGCTTGGGCTCGCAGGCGACGATCAGCGCCTGGGCCTGCTTGAGCAGCTCCTCGTCGGCACCGGTGGCGGCAGTCAGCTTCTTCAGGTCGCGCCGCGCCAGCAGGTCGAGGTGCTGCTTGCAGACGATGATGGCCACCATCTGCGCCTCGCTGCGCGGCAGCGCGCGCAGCTGCAGCGTCAGGCACTCGGGCAGGTTGGCCGCGCCCACGCCGGTGGGCTCCATGCTCTGCAGGAAGCGCAGTCCGCAGCGCAGCTTGTCGACGAGATCCTCCAGCTCCTCCGGGCTCGCCTCGGGGCCGAGCAGCTGCGCGGCGATCTCCTCGATCGGGTCGGCCAGGTAGCCGTCGTCGTCGAGCGACTCGATCAGCACCGACACCGCGGCCGCGTCCTCGGCCGGCAGGCGCATGCCCATCAGCTGCTGGCGCAGGTGGTCCTGCAGCGTGGGCATCGCGGTGTCGCGCTCCTGGCCGTCGAAGTCGTCGCCCTCGCCGGCGCCGGCGCTCTTGGACGGGGCCTCGCCGATGCCGTCGAAGTCGTCGCGCTCGGTGCCGTTCTCCCAGTCGTCGCGCTCGGTGGTGCCGAGCTCGGCGCTGTCCAGCCCCGGCGCGTCGTCGCCCGCGTCGCTGCCGGATTCGGCCGCGCGTTCGCTCTCCTGCTCGCCGGCGCGTTCGGCCGGCGAGGTGCGCTCGGCCAGCGGTTCGAAGGGCGCCGGCGCGTCCTCGTCGGCCTCCAGGAAGGGGTTCTGCTCGAGCATCTGCTCGACTTCCTGGTGCAGCTCGAGCGTCGAGAGCTGCAGCAGCCGGATCGACTGCTGCAGCTGCGGCGTCAGCGCCAGGTGCTGGGAGAGGCGGACCTGCAGGGACGGTTTCATGGCCCGTCGCTCACATTCTGAAGTGCTCGCCGAGATAGACCTTGCGCACGTCCGGGTTCTCGACGATCTCCGACGGCGTGCCTTCGGCGAGCACGGTGCCGTCGCTGATGATGTAGGCGCGGTCGCAGATGCCCAGCGTCTCGCGCACGTTGTGGTCGGTGATCAGCACGCCGATGCCGCGTGCCTTAAGGAAGCGGATGATGCGCTGGATCTCCAGCACCGCGATCGGGTCGACGCCGGCGAAGGGCTCGTCGAGCAGGATGAAGCGCGGCTGGGTGGCCAGCGCGCGCGCGATCTCCACCCGCCGCCGCTCGCCGCCCGACAGCGCCGGCGCCGGCACGTGGCGCAGCTTCTCGATCGACAGGTCGTGCAGCAGCGACTCGAGCAGCTGCTCGATCTGTGCGGCGCGCAGCGGCTTGCCGTCGGCGTCGATCTGCAGCTCGAGCACGGCGCGGATGTTCTCCTCGACGCTGAGCTTGCGGAAGATCGAGGCCTCCTGCGGCAGGTACGACAGGCCCAGCCGCGAGCGCCGGTGGATCGGCAGCCGCTCGACCCGCTGGCCCTCGATGCTGATCTGCCCGGCGTCGGCGCGCACCAGGCCGACGATCATGTAGAAGCTCGTCGTCTTGCCGGCGCCGTTGGGCCCGAGCAGTCCCACCACCTCGCCGCTGTCGACCGCCAGGCGCACGTCCTTGACCACCTTGCGCACGCCGTACGACTTCTGCAGCCCGAGCGCTTCCAGGCGGTGCGGGCGGGTCGCGGCGGCGGGCACGGCGCTCACCGCGGTGTCCCCAACGATGGGCTGGTGCGCAGCGCCGGCACCGCCGCGCTGGCCGCCGAGGCCGCTTCGGCTGCTGCCGCCGTGCCTTCGCGCGGTGCGAGCACGGCGCGCACCCGGCCGCCCGGGTTGGCCGGCGTTGCCGCGGCGCCGCCGGAGACGCTGAACACCTCGGTCACGCCGTCGTAGGTGACCAGGTTGCCGGTGATCTCGTCGGCCGTGCCGCTGCCGCGCGTGCGCCGCACCGCGGCGTTGGTGACGAAGCGGATGGTGTCGGTGCGGCCGTCGTACTCGAGCCGCTCGGCCTCGCCCTCGATGTACTCGTCCACGCCGTCGCGCTTCTGGCGGAAGGTGGCCGGCTTGCCGGCGGTGCCGAAGGCGACCGCCGTGTGGTAGCCGTCGGGCGTCTCGCGCACCTCGATGCGGCTGGCGCGGATGGTCATGGTGCCCTTGGTGACCACGACGTTGCCGTTGAACTCGACGAACTGCTTGAGCAGGTCGATGCGGCCCGGCTGGTCGGCCTCGACGTTCAGCGGCTTGAAACGGTCGGCCTTCTCGGCAAGGCCCGGCAACGGCAGCAGCCCGGCGGCGAGCAGGCCGAGCGCGGCGGCGCGCCGCAAGCGGCGTGTCAGGTTCGGGGCGTTGGGAGTTCGCATGAGGGCACGAAACTTGCAGGCCATTCTAGCGTGGCCCCGGGTCCCGCAGGGGACGACAGCCGTGCCGATCAGCCCTTGCGCGCGAGCGGGATCAGGAAATCCGCCACGGCCAGCAGGCGTTGCGGCGAGCCGGCCAGGCCCGCGGTCGTGAAATAGCGGCCCTGCACCCCGATCGCCGGCACGCCGTCGATCTTGTAGGCGGCCGACAGCTGGCGGGCCCTCTGGGCCTTGGCCTGCACCTCCTTCGAGGCATAGGCGGCGCGGAACTGCTCCGCGTCGACGCCCTGGCGGGCCACGAAGGCGGCCATGTCGGCCGGCGCGTCGAGCCGGGTGCGCCCGACATGGATCGCGTAATACACCTTGCGGTGCAGCGCCGGCAGCTGGCCCAGCGCCTCGAGCGCGTAGTACAGGCGCTGGTGCGCGGTGAAGGGCTCGTCGCGCAGCGCCACCGGCACGTGCCGGAACAGCACGTCGCCCGGCAGCCGGCCGGCCCAGGCCTCCAGCGCCGGCGTGACGGTGTTGCACTGCGGGCTGCCGTACCAGAAGAAGGCCAGCACCTCCACCTTCCCCGGCGGCGCATCGACCGGCGCCCGCTGGCTGAGCCGCACGTAGTGCGTGCCCTCGGCCGGGATGCCCTGCGCCAGCGCCGGCAGCGCGGCACCGGCCAGCAGACCGGCGCTGAAGCGGCGGCGCTGCATCCCGCTCACTTCTGGACCCGCACCAGCGCGGCGTCGACCCCGCCGCCGGCCAGCTTGTCCTTGGCGCCATCGGCGTCGTCCTTGCGGTCGAACGGGCCGATGCGCACGCGGTACATGGTCTTGCCGGACTGCTCGCGCTCGGTGACCTTGGCCTCGTAGCCCATCATCGCCAGGCGGGCGCGCTGCTGCTCGGCGTCTTCCGGGCGGTTGAAGGCGCCGGCCTGCACGAAGTAGAGGAAGGGGTCGGCGGCCGGCGTGGCCGGCAGCCTGCTGCCCGGCACCTGGCCGGCCAGGATGGCCGCCGGGTCGCGGCCCGGCGCGGAGGCGGCCGGCCGCGGTGTGGCCACCGCCGGCGCCGACGCGCCGGCCACGGGCGGGGCGGGCGGCGTTGCCAGCGCCGGCACCGTGCCGCTGGCGGCCTTGCCCGGGCGCGTGGACAGCGGCGCGTTCGGGTCCCAGTTCTTGTTGCGCTCGAGTTCGGCGGCGTCCTGCTCGGGGGTGCGCTGGGGCACCTTGTTGACGAAGGGCACCGGCACCTTGGTGACGTACAGCGCCACTGCCAGCGCCAGCGCCAGCCCGACCAGCAGGCCGACGATCAGGCCCATCACGAAGCCACCACGCTGCGATTTCATGCGGTCTCCAGGGCCGGCTGCTCGCGGTCCATGCGTTGCGGGGCGGCCACGCCGAGCAGGGCCAGCGCGTTGCGCAGCACCTGGCGCGTCGCGGCCAGCAGGGCCAGCCGGGCGCGCGCCAGGGCGGCGTCGTCGACCAGGAAGCGCTCGCTGGCGTAGTAGGCGTGGAAGGCGCCGGCCAGGTCGCGCAGGTAGAAGGCGATGTCGTGCGGCGCGAGCGCCGCGGCCGCGCCGGCCAGCACGTTCGGGAACTCGGCCAGCTTGAGCATCAGCGCCGCCTCGCTCGGGGCGGTGAGCCGCGCCAGGTCGGCCTGCGCCAGCGTCGCCTCGTCGCCGCCCTGCTCGACCCACTGGGCAATCACCGAGCAGATGCGCGCATGCGCGTACTGCACGTAGAAGACCGGGTTCTCGTCGTTGCGCTTGAGCGCGAGGTCGACGTCGAACACGAACTCGGTGTCGGCCTTGCGGCTGAGCATGAAGAAGCGCACCGCGTCGCGGCCGGTCCAGTCGACCAGGTCGCGCAGGGTCACGTAGCTGCCGGCGCGCTTGGAGATCTTCACCTCCTGGCCGCCTTTCATCACCGTGACCATCTTGTGCAGCACGTAATCCGGGTAGCCGGCCGGCACGCCCATGCCCGCGGCCTGGATGCCGGCGCGCACGCGGGCGACGGTGCCGTGGTGGTCGCCGCCCTGGATGTTGATCGCCTTGGCGAAGCCGCGCTCGAACTTGACGAGGTGGTAGGCGACGTCCGGCACGAAGTAGGTGTAGCTGCCGTCGGACTTGCGCATCACGCGGTCCTTGTCGTCGCCGTACTCGGTGCTGCGCAGCCACAGCGCGCCGCCGTCCTCGAAGGTCTTGCCCGAGGCGACCAGGCGCCGCACGGTGTCCTCGACGCGGCCGTCGCCGTACAGGCTGGACTCGAGGAAGTAGCGGTCGAAGCGCACGCCCAGCGCCTTCAGGTCCAGGTCCTGCTCGTGGCGCAGGTAGGCCACGGCGAACTGGCGGATGCCGTCCAGGTCGTCCGGGTCGCCGCTGGCGCTGAACTCGCGGTCGTCGGCATGCACCGTCTTCCGGGCCGCGAAGTCGGCCGCCACGTCGGCGATGTAGTCGCCGTTGTAGGCCGATTCGGGCCAGCCCGGCTCGCCCGGCTTGAGGCCCTTCAGGCGCGCCTGCACCGAGGTGGCCAGCGTGGCGATCTGCACGCCCGCGTCGTTGTAATAGAACTCGCGCGTCACCTGCGCGCCCTGCCATTCGAGCAGGTTGCAGATCGCGTCGCCCAGGCAGGCCTGGCGGGTGTGGCCGGTGTGCAGCGGGCCGGTCGGGTTGGCCGACACGAACTCCACCAGCACGCGCTGGCCGGTGGCCGGGGCGCGGCCGAAGGCGTCGCCGGCGGCCAGCACCTCGGCCACCACCGCCTGGCGCGCGCTGGCGCGCAGCCGCAGGTTGACGAAGCCCGGCCCGGCGATCTCCATCGACTCCACCCAGCGCTGCACCGCCGGCTGCGCCTGCAGCGCCGCGATCAGCGCCTGCGCCAGCTCGCGCGGGTTCTTCTTCAGGCTGCGCGAGAGCTGCAGCGCGGCGGTCACCGCCAGGTCGCCGTGGGCGGCCTGCTTGGGCGTCTCGAACGCCGCGGCCGGCGTGGCCTGCGGGGCGATGTCGGCCAGCGCTGCGCCCAGCGCAGCCAGCAGCTCCTGTCGGGCTTGGATCATGGGCGGGGATTCTACGGGGCGCCCTCCGGTGCCCCGGCGCGGCAGGGCGAGGCACGGCGCGGGCGATTGACCCCGGTTCCGCCCCCATTTCCGCGCCGCACCGCACCCCGAACGTGCCAAGATCGCCGCAGGCGCTTCGCGCGCCGCCTGGCCATGTCGTCGCTCACCCGTTCCTCCTCCCGCCCCGAGTCCGTGGCCGCGCCGACGGAGCCGCCGGCGGCCATCGGCAAGTACCGCGTGCTGCGCCGGCTCGGCGAGGGCGCCACGAGCGAGGTCTTCCTCTGCCACGACGACTTCCTCGACCGCGACGTCGCGATCAAGAAGGTGCGCCCGATGGTGGTGGCCGACGGGCGCGAGAACCGCTACTTCGAGCGCTTCTTCGCCGCCGAGGCCGCGCTGGTGGGCCGGCTCAAGCACCCGAACGTGGTGCAGATCCTCGACGCCGTGCCCGACCCGGTGGAGCCCTACCTGGTGATGGAGTACGTCGCCGGCAGCACGCTGCGGCCCTACTGCCGCGCCGACCAGCTGCTGTCGCTGGAGCTGATCGTCGAGCTCGGCTTCAAGTGCGCGATGGCGCTGGGCTACGTGTACCGCCAGGGGCTGATCCACCGCGACGTCAAGCCGGCCAACCTGCTGGTGACGCTGAACGCCGGCAACATCACCGACGTCAAGATCACCGACTTCGGCAGCGTGCTGAACCTCGCCTCCGACGTGACGCAGGTCTACCGCGTCGGCTCGCTGGCCTACATGTCGCCCGAGCAGCTCGACGGCGCGGCGCTCGACTGCCGCGCCGACATCTACTCGCTCGGCGCCGTGCTGTACCACCTGATCGCCGGCCGCCCGCCGTTCGACGCGCAGGTGCAGTCGGCCATGATGCAGCAGATCTACCACCACCAGCCCGGGCCGCTGCAGCACCTGCGCTCGGGCGTGGCGCCGACGGTGGACGCGGTGATCCAGCGCGCCCTGGCCAAGGACCCCGCCAAGCGCTACCGCGACTGGGACGAGTTCGCCCAGGCGCTGTCGGGCCTGATCACGCACCAGCATGTGCCGCGCGGCCAGCTGCAGGGCGTGCTCGACTCGGAGCGCTTCACGCTGCTGCGCAACCTCGACTTCTTCAACGGCTTCGGCGACGTCGAGCTCTGGGAGGTGGTGCACCGGGCCCGCTGGCAGCGCTTCGAGTTCGGCCACGCGCTCTACCGCAAGGGCGAGGAGGGGCGCACCTTCCACATCATCGCCAAGGGCGAGGTCGAGGTGTTCCGCGACGGGCAGAAGGTGGCCCAGCTCGGCGCCGGCACGAGCGTCGGCGAGATGGCCTACCTCGCGCCCAGCCCCGACCTGCGCCAGCACAGCACCGACGTGATCGTCACCGAGACGGCCACGACGATTTCCTTCACGCCCGAGACCCTGGCGCAGCTCAGCCCGGGCTGCCGGCACCATTTCGACGAGGCCTTCATCCGCGTGCTGGTGCGGCGGCTGCATGCGGCGCACGAGGCGCTGGCGCACCCGCGGCGGATTCTCTGAGCGGCGGCGTCGGGCCCGAACCCGGTACAGTCCGGCCCATGAAGAACCTCCTGCCCGCCCTGGCCCTGCTGCTGGCCACCGTCGCCCCCGTCGCCCACGCTGCCGATGCGGCCTGCGAGGCGCGGGCCACCGAGAAGAAACTCGCCGGTGCGGCGAAGAACAGCTTCATGCAGAAGTGCGAGCGCGACACGGCCACCGCCCAGGCGGCCTGCGAAGGCCAGGCTGCCGAGAAGAAGCTTGCCGGCGCGGCCAGGAACAGCTTCGTCAAGAAGTGCAGTGCCGATGCGGTGGCCGCCGCGGCCTCGGCCGCCTCCGCCGCGAAGTAGTTCAGCGCGTCAGCAGCCCGCGGGCCAGCAGCACCGCGGCCAGCGGGACGATCAGCATCAGGTGCGAGGCGATCATCACGCTGCGCCGCGTGGCACGAACCTCGGCCGCGTCGGGCAGCGCCCCGCCATCGGCCAGCCGGGCGCCCCAGGCGGCATAACGCCGCGCCGGGCCGACGGCCATCACGAGCATCACGAGCGTCAGCGCCAGCTTGAGGTGCAGCAGCGGCTGAGACCAGGTCCATTCCGGTCCCTTGGCGCCCCACTGCGCGCGCGCGGCGCCGCTGAGCAGCACCAGCACCAGCGCCACCAGGTAGATGGTGTTGACCCGCACCAGCCGTTGCACCGCCGCCGCGTTGAGCCACTCGGGCCGGCACAGCGCGGCCTGGCTGGCGACGAACACCACCGCCGTCAGGATGGCGGCGACATGCAGGTAGGCGAGAACGGCATCCAGGATCATGCGGCGGCGGGCAGCGCGCGCCAGTAGGCCGCGTCGCCGTAGGTGTGCTTGAGAAAGTCGATCCACAGCCGCACCCGCAGCGCCAGGTGGCGCGCGTGCGGGAACACGGCGTAGATGCCGTTGGGCGGCGCGGCGAAGTCGTCCAGCACCGTCACCAGCTTGCCCGCGGCGATCTCGTTCTCCACCTCCCAGGTCGAGCGCCAGGCGATGCCCAGCCCGGCCGCACACCAGTCGTGCAGCACCTGGCCGTCGCTGCAGTCGAGCCGGCCGCTCGGGCGCAGGTGGGTCACCGCACCGTCGATCTCGAAGGCCCAGCCGCGTGTCTGGCTGGCGTCGGAGCTGAGCGTCAGGCACTCGTGGCGGAACAGCTCGTTGGGGTGCTTGGGCGTGCCGGCGCGCTTCAGGTAGGCGGGCGTGGCGACGCACAGACGCCGGTTGTCGGCCATGCGCACGCTGATCAGGCTGGAATCGGGCAGGTCGCCGACGCGCACCGCGCAGTCGTAGCCCTCGTTGACGATGTCGACCACGCGGTCGCTCAGGTTCAGCGAGACGTTCACGTCCGGGTGCTGGGCGATGAAGCGCGGCACCAGCGGCGCGACGTGGCGCCGCCCGAAGCCGGCCGGCGCGGTGACGCGCAGGTAGCCGCTCGCCTTGACGCCGCCGGCGCTGACGCTGGCCTCGGCGTTGGCCAGGTCGGCCAGCAGGCGCTGGCAGTCTTCCAGGAAGGCGCTGCCCTCGTGCGTCAGCGTGATCTTGCGCGTGGTGCGCACCAGCAGCTTGACGCCCAGGCGCTCCTCGAGCGCGTCGATGCGCCGTCCGATCACCGCCGGCGCCACGCCTTCGGCATGGGCGGCGGCGGTCAGGCTGCCCCGGCCGGCGACCGATACGAACGATTCGATCTGCTTCAGCCGGTCCATGGCGCGCGATTATGCGCGCCGGAGTCAGCAATCAGCCCTTGGTGGCCTGCTTTTCCGAATCCTCGCGCACGTGCTTGATGAAGTAGCGCAGGTAGTAGCCGCCCATCCCCAGCGTGATGGCGATGACGGCGATGCTCAGCAGGCCCACGTCGGTGGTGAAGAGTTCGGTCAGGGCACGCATCTGGTTCTCCAGGTCGATGACGTGCGTCGATTGGGCGCCGGTCGCGGCGCCGCGTCGTTGCCGTACCTCAAGGGGTACTCGGTTCGGCCAGCACGCCGGCCGCGTGCAGCGCGTCGATCGCCGCGTCGTCGTAGCCGAGTTCGTGCAGCAGCGCGCGGCCGTGCGCGCCCAGCGCCGGCGGGCCGTGGCGCAGCGTCAGGCGCTGGCCGTCCAGCGTCAGCGGCAGCAGCGGCACGCGGGTCTCGACGGGTCGGCCGGCGCTGCTCGCGTCGGCCGGCACCGTCATCGGCGCGAGGCCGCCGGTGCCGGCCAGGTGCGGGTCGTCGAACAGCTGCTCGGGCCGCGTGATCGGGGCGTAGGGCAGGCCGTGCGCCTCGAAGCGCGCCGCGATCTCGGCCGCCGGCAGCGCGGCCAGGTGCTCGCGCAGCCGCGGCAGCAGCCAGTCGCGCGCCCGCACGCGCTGGTTGTTGCTCGCCAGCCGCTCATCGGCGGCCAGCTCCGGGAGGCCGAAGGCGGCGCAGAACGCGGACCATTGCGTGTCGCTGACGACGGCCAGGAAGATCTGCTCGCCGTCGCGCACGCCGAACACGTCGTAGACGCCCCAGGCCGAGATGCGGCTGGGCATCGGCGCGGCCGGCGCGCCGGTCACCGCGAACTGCATCATGTGCTGCGCCACCAGCAGCACGTTGTTCTCGAACAGTGCGCTCTCGACCCGCTGGCCGCACCCGGTCTGTTCGCGCTGGCGCAGCGCCGCGAGCACGCCGATGGCACCGAACAGCCCGCCCATGATGTCGTTGACGCTGCTGCCGGCGCGCAGCGGCCGGCCTTCCGGGCCGGTCATGTAGGCCAGGCCGCCCATCATCTGCACCACCTCGTCGAGCGCGGTGCGCTGTTCGTACGGCCCGGGCAGGAAGCCCTTGTGCGAGACGCCGATCAGGCGCGGGTTCAGCGCCGACAGCGTGGCCCAGCCGAGGCCGAGCCGCTCCATCGCACCGGGCTTGAAGTTCTCGCTGAACACGTCGGCGCAGCCGATCAGCTTCAGCACCACCTCCCGGCCGCGCGGGTCGTGCAGGTCCAGCGCCAGGCTCTTCTTGTTGCGGTTGAAGAGCGCGAAGAAGCCGGCCCCCGAGCCGAGCAGCCGGCGCGTGGCGTCGCCCTCGGGCGGCTCGACCTTGATCACCTCCGCGCCCAGGTCGGCCAGCACCATGCCGCAGGTCGGGCCCATGACCATGTGCGAGAACTCGACCACCCGGAGGCCGTGCAGCGGCAGCGTCGCCATGGCCGGATCGTAGCGGCCGAGATTTTTGCGTAGAAGTCATGAATCCATGACTTTTCGACACCTTAATGTCAGCGATCGTTCGGAATAGAGTTCCGTCATGGAAGCCCTGCCGCGGCCGCGCGCCGTGCTCTTCGACGCCTACGGGACGCTGTTCGACGTCTACAGCGTGGGCCTGCTCGCCGAGCAGCTGTTCCCGGGCCAGGGCGAGCGCCTCGCGCTGCTGTGGCGCGACAAGCAGATCGAGTACACGCGCCTGGTCTCGATGAGCGGCCGCTACCGGCCGTTCTGGGAGCTGACGCGCGCCGGACTGCGCTTCGCGGCCCAGCGCCTGGCCCTGCCGCTGGACGCCGCGGCCGAGGACCGGCTGATGAACCAGTACCGCCACCTCAGCGCCTTCCCGGAGAACCGCGAGGTGCTGCAGGCGCTGCAGCGGCGCGGTGTCCGGGCCGGCATCCTGAGCAACGGCGACCCGGAGATGCTCGCCGTGGCCGTCAAGAGCGCCGGCTTCGCCGAGCTGATCGACCCGGTGCTCTCCGTGCACGAGCTGCGCCGCTACAAGACCGACCCGGCCTGCTACCGGCTCGGCGCGCAGGCGCTCGGCCTGCCCGAGCGCGACATCCTGTTCGTCTCCAGCAACGGCTGGGACGCCATCGGCGCCACCTGGGCCGGCTTCACCACGCTGTGGGTGAACCGCGCGAAGCTGCCGCTCGAACAGCTCGACACCCACCCGACGCGCATCGGCACCAGCCTGCGCGACGTGCTCGATTTCTTCCCCTCTGCCTGATGCCCTGCGAGGACCGACCATGACCGACCGCACCACCTGCCACCGCCTGGACGTGGCCACGCCGCTGTACCGCTTCATCGAGGACCGGGTGCTGCCGGGCACCGGGGTCTCGAGCGAGGCCTTCTGGGCCGGCTTCGACGCGATCGTCGCCGACCTGGCGCCCAAGAACGCCGCGCTGCTGGCCGAGCGCGACCGGCTGCAGTCCGAGATCGACGCCTGGCACCGCACCCACCCCGGCCCGATCACCAAGCCCAAGGCCTACCGCAAGTTCCTCGAGCAGATCGGCTACCTCGTCGACGCGCCGAAGAAGGTCAAGGTGACGACGAAGAACGTCGACGCCGAACTCGCGCTGCAGGCCGGTCCGCAGCTGGTGGTGCCGATCACCAACGCACGCTACGCGCTGAACGCCGCCAATGCGCGCTGGGGCTCGCTGTACGACGCGCTGTACGGCACCGACGTGCTGAGCGAGGACGACGGCTGCGAGAAGGCGGGCGCCTACAACCCGAAGCGCGGCGCCAAGGTGATCGAGTACGCGCGCTACGTGCTGGACCGCTGCGTGCCGCTTCAGCGCGGCTCGCACATCGATTCCACCGCCTACCGCGTGGTCGACAACAACCTGGCCGTCACGCTTCAGTCCGGCCGCACGGTCGGCCTGAAGAACCCGGCCCAGTTCGTCGGCTTCCAGGGCGAGATGGACGCGCCGAGGGCGGTGCTGCTGTCGCACCACGGTCTGCACCTGGACATCCGAATCGACCGCGCCCACCCGATCGGCGCCACCGACCCCGCCGGCGTGGCAGACCTGGTGCTCGAGGCGGCGCTGTCGACCATCCTCGACCTGGAGGACTCGGTCGCGGTGGTCGACGCCGAGGACAAGGTGCTCGCCTACGGCAACTGGCTGGGCATCATCGAAGGCACGCTGACCGAGCAGGTGAACAAGGGCGGGCGCATGATCACGCGCGGCCTGAACCCGGACCGCCGCTACACCGGCCCGCGCGGCGAGGACGTGATGCTGCACGGCCGCTCGCTGCTGTTCGTGCGCAACGTCGGCCACCTGATGACCAACCCGGCGATCCTGTGGACCGGTGCGGACGGCGAGCAGCGCGAGATCCCGGAAGGCATCATGGATGCGATGGTCACGACCACCATCGCGCTGCACGACCTGCAGCGCCACGGCAAGAACGGCATCGTCAACTCGCGCACCGGCTCGGTCTACATCGTCAAGCCGAAGATGCACGGCCCGGCCGAGGTGGCCTTCGCGGCCGAGCTGTTCTCGCGCGTCGAGCAGGTGCTCGGCCTGCCCGACAGCACCGTGAAGCTCGGCATCATGGACGAGGAGCGCCGCACCAGCGTGAACCTGAAGGCCTGCCTGGCCGCGGCCGCCTCGCGCGTGGCCTTCATCAACACCGGCTTCCTCGACCGCACCGGCGACGAGATGCACACCGCGATGCTGGCCGGCCCGATGCTGCGCAAGGGCGACATGAAGGCGAGCGCCTGGATCCAGGCCTACGAGCGCAACAACGTGCTGGTGGGCCTGGCCTGCGGGCTGCGCGGCAAGGCGCAGATCGGCAAGGGCATGTGGGCCATGCCCGACCTGATGGCGGCGATGCTGAAGCAGAAGATCGCCCACCCGCAGGCCGGCGCCAACACCGCCTGGGTGCCGAGCCCGACGGCCGCGACGCTGCACGCGCTGCACTACCACCAGGTCGACGTGTTCAAGGTCCAGAAGGCGCTCGAGAAGATCGACGCCGAGGCCGAGCGCGAGGGCCTGCTGGCCGGCCTGCTCAGCGTGCCGGTGGTCAGGAAGCCGAACTGGAAGGAGGCCGACAAGCAGCAGGAGCTGGACAACAACGCCCAGGGCATCCTCGGCTACGTGGTGCGCTGGGTCGACCAGGGCGTGGGCTGCTCCAAGGTGCCCGACATCCACAACGTCGGCCTGATGGAAGACCGTGCGACCCTGCGCATCAGCAGCCAGCACATCGCCAACTGGCTGCAGCATGGCGTGGTGACGGCCGAGCAGGTGCACGCCACCTTCCGCCGCATGGCCGAGGTGGTGGACCGGCAGAACGCCGGCGACCCGGCCTACCAGCCGATGGCCGGCCACTGGACCACCAGCCGCGCCTACCAGGCCGCGCTGGACCTGGTGTTCAAGGGCAAGGAGCAGCCCAGCGGCTACACCGAGCCGCTGCTGCACCAAGCACGCCTTGCCGTCAAGACGGCCACGGCGCTGCCCCTGGCCACTGCTGCTTGATGACCGCCCCCGGCGGCGGGGTACCGCCGCCACCCCCCGCGGGGGCCGGCCGGTTCAGGTCGGCGTCGGCGTGCCCGCCATGCGGTCGTACTTGAGGAAGTACTTGCGGGCGTAGGCGACGAGCTGCGCCTCGCTCGGGTGGTCGACCGTCTCGTAGGCGACGATCTGCTTCGCGGTCGCGGGGCGGTGCTTGTCGGCGTAGTGGCGGAAGTCGTCCAGCCCGGTGCGCGGGCCGGTGACCAGCACCTCGGCGATGCCCGCCAGGGCGTCGCACACCTCGCCGAAGAACTCGTGTTGCGTGCGTACCGCACTGCCGTGGTAGGCGGTGTGGTGGCTGTGCGCCTTCACCTTCTGCGCCTGCACGTGCTCGGCGTCGAACTGCAGCACCTGGGCTTTCTGGTGATCGATCCAGACCACGGCGTGGAACAGGCTCATCGTTGTCGTCCTTTCTGTGGATGCGCCCCATCCTCGCGCCGCTCGCGCCGCGGCGCCTTGAGAGGCGTCAACGCGTACCATGGCGCGCGTGCCTGACGCAACGCACCTCGCCCTGTTCGACACTGCCCTCGGCGCCTGCGGCATCGCCTGGAACGCGGCCGGCGTGTGCGGGTTGCACCTGCCCGGCGCCGACCGCGCGCGCACGCTGGCCAGCCTGCGCCGGCGCCACCCGCGTGCCGAGGAGGGCGCGCCCAGCGCGCCGATCCGGGCCGCGATCGAGGCGATCGGCGCGCTGCTCGACGGCACGCCGGTCGATCTCGGCGGCATCGTGCTCGACCTGGACGGCATCCCCGAATTCCACCGCCGCGTCTACGCCGTGGCGCGCAGCATCCCGCCGGGCCGCACGCTGAGCTACGGCGAGGTCGCACAGCGCCTGGGCGAGCCGCACGCGGCGCGTGCCGTCGGCCAGGCGCTGGGCGCGAACCGCTTCGCGATCATCGTGCCCTGCCACCGCGTGCTGGCCGCGCGCGGTGCCTCGGGCGGCTTCTCGGCGCCCAGCGGCGTGGACACCAAGCGGCGCCTGCTGGAGATCGAGCGGGCGCGCATCGGCGACCAGCCCGGCCTGTTCGACTCCTAGAATCGTCGCGCCGATGAACCTCGATCCCGCCCAGCTCCCGCCGCGCTGCGACGTGCTCGTGGTGGGCGCCGGCCCGGCCGGTTCCGCAGCGGCCACCGTGCTCGCGCGCGCCGGGCTCGACGTGGTGCTGGTCGACCAGCATGCCTTCCCGCGCGACAAGGTCTGCGGCGACGGCCTGATCCCGGATGCGCACCGGGCCCTGGCCACCCTCGGCGTGCTGCCCGAGGTGATGGCGCGGGCGCGGCGTGCGCGCCACGTGGCCTGCATCGGCCCGCGCGGCGGCCGCGTCGACGTGCCCGGCACGGTGGCGGTGCTGCCGCGCCGCGAGCTGGACTTCATCGTCTGCCGCAACGCCGTGGACGCCGGCGCGCGCATGGTCGCGCCGCTGCGCTTCGTCGCCACGCTGGAGGAGGGCGGCGCGGTGGTCGGCGCGCGCTTGCAGCACGAGTCGACCCTGCATGAGATCGCCTGCCGCTGGCTGGTGCTGGCCAGCGGCGCGGTGCCGCAGGCGCTGCTCGCCGCCGGCATGTGCGAGCGCCAGACACCCAGCGGCGTCGCGCTGCGCGGGCATGTGCGCCACGAGGCGCTGCGCGGCCGGCTCGAGGCGCTCGAGCTGGTCTGGCACCGCGACCTGCGCCCCGGCTACGGCTGGATCTTCCCGGGCCCGGACGGCCTGTTCAACATCGGCGTGGGCATCGTCGACAGCCACGCCGAATCGCGCAACGGCCGGCTGGTCAAGCGCGAGGGCAACCTGCGCGAGCTGTTCGACGCCTTCACGCGCCTGCACGCGCCGGCGCGCGAGCTGGTCGAGGGCGGCGCATGGGTCGCGCCGCTGAAGGGCGCGCCGCTGCGCTGCACGCTCGAGGGCGCGCGCTTCACGCGGCCCGGGCTGCTGGTCGCCGGCGAGGCGGCCGGCAGCACCTACTCGTTCACCGGCGAGGGCATCGGCAAGGCGCTCGAGACCGGCATGGCCGCGGCGCGTGCCATCACCGCCGGCGGCGACGAGGCCGCGGTGCGCGCCGCGTACGAGGCCACGCTGGCCGCGCTGAAGCCGCGCTTCGACCTCTACGCCAAGGCCAACCGCGTCAACCGCCACCCCTGGCTGGCCGACCTGCTGATCTGGCGCGCGCGGCGCAGCGAGCGCGTGCGTGCACGCATGAGCAGCGTGCTGGAGGAGACCGGCAACCCGGGACAGCTGGTCACGGTCAAGGGCCTGCTGCGCCTGTTCACTGAATAGCGCGATGTGTCAATTGCTCGGCCTGAACGCCAACACGCCGACCGACGTGGTGTTCAGCTTCACCGGCTTCGCCTGCCGCGCCGAGGAGCACAAGGACGGCTTCGGCATCGCCTTCTTCGAGGGCCGCGGTGCGCGCCTGTTCGTCGATGCGCAGAGCGCGCGTGCCTCGCCGGTGGCCGAGATGGTGCGGCGCTACCCGATCCGCAGCGAGCTGATCCTGGCGCACATCCGCAAGGCCACGCAGGGGCGTGTGGCGCTGGAGAACACCCACCCGTTCCAGCGCGAACTGTGGGGCCGCTACTGGGTGTTCGCGCACAACGGCGACCTGAAGGGCTTCGCGCCGCGCCTGCACGCCTCGTTCCACCCGGTCGGCGACACCGACAGCGAACGCGCCTTCTGCTGGCTGATGCAGGAGCTGGCCAAGGCGCACGCGGCGGTGCCGAGCGTCGCCGAGCTGTCGCGCACGCTCGCCGAGCTGGTGCCGCCGATCGCCGCGCACGGCAGCTTCAACTTCCTGCTGTCCAACGGCCAGGCCCTGTGGGCGCACTGCTCGACCAAGCTCTGGTACATCGAGCGTGCCCACCCGTTTCGCGCCGCGCGCCTGGCCGACGAGGATCTCTCGATCGACTTCTCCGCCGTCACCACCGAACGCGACCGCGTCGCGGTGGTCGTCACCGAGCCGCTGACCGCCGACGAGACCTGGACCGCGCTCGTGCCCGGCGAGCTGGCGGTGTTCCAGGGCGGCGTGCGCCAACCCCTGTCTCGCCCATGACCGCCACGCCGACCCCTCGCTTCGACACCTTCTACAAGCATGACGAACTGACGCGGCTGCTGTTCGACTACGCCGAGGCCTTCCCGGCGCTCGTGAAGGTCGCGTCGATCGGCCGCAGCCACGAGGGCCGCGACATCTGGGTCGCGACGGTGACGAACCAGGACACCGGTGCCGCGGCCGACAAGCCCGCCTTCTGGGCCGACGGCAACATCCACGCCGCCGAGCTGACCGCCAGCACGGCGGTGCTGTACTACCTGCACCAGCTGGTCACCGGCCACGGCCACGACGCGGCCGTCACCCGGCTGCTGGACACGCGCGCCGTCTACCTCTGCCCGCGCCTGTGCCCGGACGGCGCCGAGCTGGCGCTGGCCGAGCGGCCGCGCCACATCCGCTCGTCCACGCGGCGCTGGCCCTACGACGAACTGCCGGTCGAGGGCCTGACGATCGAGGACGTGGACGGTGACGGCCGCGTGCTGACGATGCGCATTCCCGACCCGCACGGCGCCTACAAGACATGCCCGCAGGACCCGCGCCTGATGATGCCGCGCGAGCCCGGCGAGTTCGGCGGCGAGTACTACCGGCTGCTGCCCGAGGGCACGCTGAAGGACTGGAACGGGCTGACCACGCGCGTCAACCGCGACCCCGAGGGCCTGGACCTGAACCGCAACTTCCCCTCGCACTGGCGCCAGGAGTTCGAGCAGGTCGGCGCCGGCCCCTACCCGACCAGCGAGCCCGAGGTGCGCGCGATGGTCGACTTCGTGATCGCACACCCGAACATCGGCGCGGCGATCAGCTTCCACACCCACAGTGGCGTGATCCTGCGGCCGATGGGCACGCAGAGCGACGACGACATGATCCCGGAGGACCTGTGGTCCTACAAGCGCTTCTCGGCGCTGGGCGAGAAGCTCACCGGCTACCCGGTGGTCAGCATCTGGCACGAGTTCAAGTACCACCCGAAGGAAGTCATCGGCGGCACGCAGGACTGGCTCTACGAGCACCTCGGCGCGCTGTTCTGGGTGGTGGAGATCTGGTCGCCCAACCAGGCCGCGGACATCACCGGCTACAAGTGGATCGACTGGTTCCGCGAGCACCCGGTCGAGGACGAGCTGAAGCTGCTGAAGTGGAGCGACGAGCAGTGCGGCGGTCAGGCGCATGTCGACTGGCGGCCGTTCGACCACCCGCAGCTCGGCCCGGTGGAGATCGGCGGCTGGGACAAGATGAACTACTGGCGCAACCCGCCGCCGGCGCTGCGCGAGCGCGAGGCGGCGCGCTTTCCGGCCTGGATGACGCAGCTCGCGCTCTCGCTGCCGCGGCTCGAGCTGCTGCGCACCGAGGTGCGTGCGCTCGGCCCCGACACCTGGCGCGTGCGCCTGGCGGTGGCCAACAGCGGCTGGCTGCCGGCCTACGTGACGCAGCGCGCGCTGCAGCGCAAGGTGGTGCGCGGCGTGGTGTTCGAGATCCACCTGCCGCAGGACGACCCGGCCATCGGCCTGGTGGCCGGCGCCCAGCGCATCGAGGGCCCGCAGCTCGAGGGCCATGCGCCCAAGGCCTCGCAGATCGCCTTCCTGCCCAGCCGCGAGGTGACGGCCGACCGTGCGCTGGCCGAGTGGATCGTGCGCGCCCCGGCCGGCACGCGCGTGGCGCTGACGGCGCGGGCCGAGCGGGCCGGCACGGTGCGCACCCAGGTGACGCTGGACTGAGACACACCGCGCGCCAGCGCGTGTGTTGTATTGTATGAACGTGACCGCGACCAGCACCGAGCTCGACCAGTACCTGGCCGGCCTGGCCCGTGCCGCCCGGCCGGGCGACCGTCTGCCCACCGTGCGCGAGCTGATGCGCCGCTTCGGCGTCTCGCAGATGATCGTGCAGCGGGCCATCGACGCGCTGAAGACCCGCGGGCTGGTCGAGGCGCAGGTCGGGCGCGGCACCTACTTCCGCGCCGGCGCGGACGCGCCGCCGGCCCCGCCGGCCGCCGCCCGTGCGCCGGCACCGCGCTCGGTGCTGCTGCTGCGCCGCTCGATCGGCATCGTGCGCGGCCGCGTGTTGCTCGAGGGCCTGCAGCGCCGCTACGCCGAGGCCGGGCAGCGTGTGCTGGAGGTGTCCTACACCGACCCGGAGCACGCCCGCACCGTGCTCAAGGGCCTGCCGCACTTCGACGCCGGCGTCGTGCAGTCGAGCTTCAAGACCATCACGATCGAGCTGCTCGCCGCGCTGCGCGAGAAGTGCGACGTGATCGCGGTGGACGGCGCCGCGCTGGTGGGCGCCGATGTCGAGGCGGTCGGGATGGAGTGGGGCGAGCCGCTGGCGCGCGCCGTCGAGCTGCTGCGCCGGCAGGGCCACCGCCGCATCGCCTTCGCGTCGAGCACGCAACCGTTCCTCGCCACCCAGTTGGCGCAGCGGCGCCTCGAGGCGCTGCGCGAGCAGGGCGGGCTGGAACTGCAGGCGATCGGCGTGCCCTGCCTGCCCGACGAGGACTACGCCGGCGCGCTGATCGAGCAGCTGCGCGCGCTGGCCGGGGCCGACGCTCGCCTGCCCTTCAGCGCGCTGGTGGCCTGGGGCATCGAGGACGGCGCTTCGCTGCGCGAGCGGCTCGCGCAGGCCGGCTGGCCGGTGCCCGAGGCGCTCAGCGTGGTGCTGCTCGGGCGCACCGACCTGGTCAACGAACATGCCGGCTTCTTCACCACCGTGGGCTGCCGGGTGGCCGACCAGATCGAGCAGCTGCATGCCGCCATCGCCGCGCGCTGGGCCGACTCGGCGCGGCCCTATGCGGTGCACTTGATCCCGGTGGCGCTGCGCGAAGGCGAGTCGGTGGCGCCGTTCAGCGAGGCGGTGCCACGCGTGCGAGCGTCGCGTCGGTGAGCGCGGCCGACTCGCCCACGTAGGCCTCCGGGGCCAGCGCCGCAGCCAGCTCGGCCGGCACCCCGGCCGGCGCGAATCGCGGCTGCGCCGCCAGGGCCTCGAGCAGCGTGATGCCGCCGGCCTGGGCCTGCTGGGCCGCGTCGTACAGCAGGCGGTGTGCCGCGTGGCGCCCGATCTGCCGCGCCAGCACCATCATGGCGGCTTCCGAGGCGATCAGGCCGCGCGTCAGGCCGAGGTTGCGGCGCATCGCCGCCGCGTCCACCACCAGGCCCTGCGCCAGCCGGGCCAGCGCCTGCGCCACCGAGGCGCCCAGGATCGCCAGCTCGGGCAGCAGGGTGTCGGTCACGTTGGTGGCCGAGGAGTCGCCCTCGTCCATGCGCACCATCGCCTCGAGCGCGGCCGGCACGCGCACGCGCAGCAGGCGCGCCAGGCTGGCCAGCAGCAGCGCGCTGGAGGGGTTGCGCTTCTGCGCCATCGTCGAGCTGCCGACCTTGCCGTGGTGGAAGGACTCGGCCGCCTCGCCGACCTCGGTGCGCTGCAGGAACACCAGGTCCTGCGCGATCTTCTGCGCCGTGCCGGCGAGCAGGCCGAGCGCGCCGAGGTAGTCGGCCGCCCGGTCGTACGAGGCGCGCGAGGGCAGGCCGGCGGCCTGCAGCCCGAGGCGCCGGGCCAGCAGCGCCTCGACCTGCCGGCCCGCCGCGCCGGTGGCCGCGAAGCTGCCGATCGCGCCGCCCATGCAGGCCGGGAAGGAGTCGCCCAGGCGCTGCGCGAGGCGCTGCCGGTCGCGGTCGAGCTCGTCGATCCAGCCGGCCAGCTTGAAGCCGAAGGTCATGGGCAGCGCGTGCTGGCCATGCGTGCGGCCGGCCATCGGCGTGTCGCGGTGCCTGCGGGCGTGGCCGGCCAGCGCCTCCAGCGCGTCGGCCAGCGCCGCGTCGATCAGCCGCTGGGTGCGGTGCATCTGCAGCGCCGCGGCGGTGTCGAAGATGTTCTGCGTGGTCGCGCCCCAGTGCAGCCAGCCGGCGGCCGGCTCGCCGCACAGGGCCTCGAAGCGGTGCAGCACCGGCACCAGCGGGTGCTGCGCGAACGCGATCTCGCCGGCCAGCGCCTCGGTGTCGAACTGCCGCGCGTCGGCGCAGGCGGCGATCGTGCGCGCCGCCTCGGCCGGGATCAGGCCGAGTTCGGCCTGCGCGGCCGCCAGCGCGGCCTCCACGTCCAGCCAGGCCTGCAGGGTGGCCTCGTCGCTCCAGATGCGGCCGGCCTCGGCGCTGAACCAGTGGCGGGTGACGAAGGACTGAAACATGCCGATGTTCATGCGCGGGCTCCGGGGGTTCAGTACAAAGTGTATTGCTATGTGGCTGCAAAGCCAATCTTGAACAATACATACAATACACATACACTGGTCGTGCCACAAGACGGCCCCGGCCGACCAGGAGACGACCCATGAAGATCCCTTGCCGCCCCCTCGCGACCCTGTTCGCGCTCGCCCCCCTTGCCGCGGCGCAGGCCCAGTCCTCGGTGACGATCTACGGCATCGTCGACCAGGGCATCACCCGCGCCAACGGCGGCACCACGCCCGGTGCGCTGCTGAACGGGCGCGCCGCCCCGGAGGTGTGGACCATGAAGGCCGGCAACACCTCGCGCATCGGCTTCCGCGGCCAGGAGGACCTGGGCGACGGCAACTACACGCGCTTCCAGATCGAGCACCGCTTCGCGATGGACACCGGCGCCTCGAGCAATGCCAACGTGTTCTGGCTCGGCCGCTCGGTGGTCGCACTCGGCAGCAAGGCCTGGGGCGAGCTGTATGCCGGGCGCGAGTACTCGGCCGCCTACACCGTGGCGCTGAACGCCGACCCGACCTACTGGAGCTACGTCAGCCAGACCGGCGCGGCCTACACCTATGCGAACTACACGCCGGTGCCCAACACGGTGGAGGCCTCCAACATCCGCTGGAGCAACAGCGTGGGCTACAAGACACCCAGCCTCGGGCCGGTCAGCGCCGAGATCGCCACCGGCCTGGGCGAGGGGGCGCGCAAGCGCAGCTCCTCCGCCAACCTGCAGTTCAGGCAGGGCCCCTGGTGGCTCGCCGGCGGCTACGACGGGCTGGACGGAGACAACCACCTGAAGCTGCTGGCCGCCGGCTACGACTTCGGGGTCGTGCGGCCGACGGCCACCTGGTCGCGCGCCCGCGGCGGGGTGAACGGCGATGCCCGCGCCTTCACCGTGTCGGCACTGGTGCCCTTGTCCTTCGGGCGCACCTACCTGTCCATCGGCAGCCTGCGGCCGGACGACGGGCCGGATGCGCGCATGTTCGGTGCGGGGATTCAGTACGACCTGAGCAAGCGCACCCTGCTGTACACCAATCTCGGCTCGGCCAAGCGCGAGGACCTGACGCGCACGACCGCGTTCGACCTCGGCATCAAGCACACCTTCTGAGGCGGAGGAGACCATGGATCGCAGACTCGTGATGCACGCCGCCCTCGCGGCGGCGGCGGCCGGCGTGGCCGGCACCGTGCGCGCCCAGTCCGACAAGCCGATCTCGCTGGTGGTCGGCTACTCGGCCGGCGGCAGCGCCGACTTCGTCGCCCGCGTCGTGGCCGAGGCGCTCGGCAAGCGGCTCGGCCGGCAGGTGATCGTCGAGAACGTCGCCGGGGCCAGCGGCATGCTGGCGGTGCAGAAGGTGCTCAACGCGCCGGCCGACGGCGGCCAGATCTACTTCGGCGGCACCGACACCGTGGCCGTGCCGCTGATCAACCCGAAGGTCAAGCTGGACTGGGAGAAGGACCTGCAGCCGGTCGGCCGCCTGAGCACCTTCCCGATGGTGTTCGCCGTGCCGGCGGCCTCGCCGCACCGCAGCCTGGCGGCGCTGATCGCCGCGTTGCGCCAGGGCGGCAAGGACGCGTTCAACTACGCGACGCCGGGCATCGGCACGATGCAGCACTTCTACGGCGCGCTGATCAACACACGCGCCAAGGTGTCGATGCTGCACGTGCCCTACCGCGGAGGGGCGCAGATCGCCAACGACCTGGTCGGCGGGCAGATCGACAGCGCGGTGCTGGTGCTCTCGACGGCCCTGCCGTTCCTCAAGGACGGGCGCATCCGCGCCCTGTCGGTGTCCGACGCGGCGCGTGTGCCGCTGCTGCCGGACGTGCCGCGCATCGGCGAGGAGCAGGGCTTCGGCGGTGTGGCCCTGCCGCTGTGGCAGGGCTTGTTCGTGCGCACCGGCACCCCGCCGGCGGTGGTGGCCGGGCTCGAGAAGGCGCTGCTGGAGGCGCTCGCGCGGCCCGAGGTGACGGCCAAGCTGGCCGACGCCGGCTTCACCACGGCGCCGCTGGGCGCGGCCGCGCTGCGCGCCTTCGTGGCGCCGCAGGCGGCGCTCTACCGCGACATCGTCACGGCCGCCGGCATCACGATGGAGTAGGCGAGCTTCCGGATCCGTCCCCCTCGCGACCCCAATTTATCACGGCAACTAATGCCGGGTTCGGCGTTGCACCCGCCGGAACCCGGCTGACAGCATTTGTTCGCTCCCCCTAGGATGCAATCAGATACAGATAGACACAGCTCGTGGCGTCTGTATCCGAACGCAAAACAGAAACGGACGCCCAGCGTCCCAGGGAGTCGTACCGATGCCTCGTCCGATCGCCTTCATCGTGCTGCTCGAGCGGCGCTGGCAGCCGCTGGGCTGGCTGCTCGCCGTGGCCGCCACCGTGCTGGCCTGGCTGCTGCTGGCGGCGCCGGCCGCCGCGCAGCCCGTCTCCGAGCGCGTGCGCGCCAAGCTGGCGCGCGACTTCGACCGCGAGATCGGCAGCGCCCGCGTGCCGCGCGAGCGCTGGGCGCGCGACGTGCGCGGGGTGCGCCACGTGCAGGCGATCGTCGTCACCGACGGCAGCGATGCGAACTTCGCCGACCTGCGTGCGCAGGTGCTGCGCCTGGGCGGCTCGGTGCATGCGCGCTACGACGCGATGAACGCCCTCACCATCCAGCTGCCGGCCGCGCAGCTGAACGCGATCGCGCAGCGCCGCGACGTGCTGGGCGTGTCGCCCAACCGCAAGGTGCGGCGCAGCGCGAGCACGCTGGAGGCGGCCTCCGGCGTGCTGACCACGCGCGCACGCACCTACAGCAGCAGCCTGAACTACAGCGGCCTGGACGGCAGCGGCGTCGGCATCGCGATCGTCGACTCGGGCGTCATGCGTTCGCACCGCGACTTCAACAACGCGCTGGGTCTCTCGCGCGTCAAGCGCAACGTCAACACGCGCAACGCCAGCCTGTCGAGCTGGATGACCGGCGTCGATGCGCTCACCGGCCCGACGCCCGGCAGCAGCGCGCTGGCCGGCTACGAGTCCGCCATCGCGGCCGACTACTCGTCGTCGCAGGATCCCTACGGCCACGGCACCCATGTCGCCTCGGTGGCGGCCGGACGCGGCTTCGGCTTCCTGGCCGCGCCGGACCACACCGGCATCGCCCCGGGCGCCGACGTGTACGACGTGCGCGTGCTCGACGGCAACGGCGAGGGCACGCTGGCCGACGCGCTGGAAGGCATCGCCTGGGTGATCTACCACGCCCGCGAATACAACATCCGCGTGATGAACCTGAGCCTGGCGGCGGCCTCCACCGACAGCTGGCAGACCGATCCGCTGTGCATCGCGGTGCGCAGCGCCACCGCCGCGGGCATCACGGTGGTCGTCGCGGGCGGCAACTTCGGCCTGTCCAGCGGCGGCAAGGAGGTCTACGGCGCGATCTCCTCGCCCGGCAACGACCCCTCGGTCATCACGGTCGGTGCGCTCAACTTCAAGGGCACGAGTGCCCGCTCGGACGACATCGTCAACCACTTCAGCTCGCGCGGGCCGACGCGCGGCGCCTGGACCGACGCCGCCGGCGTGCGGCGCGTCGACAACCTGCTCAAGCCCGACCTGGTGGCGCCCGGCAACCGCGTGATCGCGGCCGCCTCGACCACCGGCTCGCTGTTCGCGAGCTGGAACAAGCTGGCGTCGGACAACTACGGCGCGCTCGTGTCGCCGATCGGCGTGACCCAGTACGCCGGCGAGACGGTGATGCTGATGAGCGGCACCTCGACCGCCGCGCCGGTGGTCGCCGGCACGGTGGCGCTGATGCTGCAGGCCAACCCCGGGCTGACGCCGCCGCTGATCAAGGCCATCCTGCAGTACAGCGCGCAGCCCGTGGCCGGGGCCAACCTGCTGCAGCAGGGCGCGGGCATGCTCAACGTGGACGGCGCGGTGGCCCTGGCCAAGGCGCTGCGCACCGACATCGCCAGCGGCATCGAGGCCGGCACGCTGACCGCCGGCACCTCGCTGCTGCGCAGCGGCATGACGCTGCCGGCCTTCACGTCGACGCTCAACGGCAGCGTCGCCAACTGGTCGCGCATGGTGTACGCCGGCGGCAACCGCATCCTCAGCGGCAGCGCGCTGTTCACCAGGCACCAGCCGCTGTGGGACGCGCGCCTGACCTGGGCCGGCAACAGCGTGCGCCGCCGCGTGCCGGTGTACTGGGGCTGGGTCAACGGCCAGCCGGCCAACGTCTTCGTGCGCACCTTCACCGAGACCGCGCTGAGCAATCAGACGCTGGTGACCTCGGGCGTGGTCGACGGCGGCCCGCTGACCGGCGTCAGCTCGCTGGTCGGCCGCACCGGCGTGTTCCTGCCCACCGCCACGCTGGCCGGCTGGCTCGCCGCCGGCAGCGGCACTGCGCTCAGCCAGGGCCTGGTGCTCAGCGAGGGCCTGGTGCTCAGCGAGGGCCTGGTGCTCAGCGAGGGCCTGGTGCTCAGCGAAGGGCTGGTGCTCAGCGAAGGCCTGGTGCTCAGCGAAGGGCTGGTGCTCAGCGAGGGGCTGGTGCTCAGCGAGACCGGCGTGCCGCTGCTGCAGTACGCGACCCAGGGTGCGCTGGACGGCGAACCCTGATCCGGCACCGCCCACGGCTCCCAACCGCAGTACCCACGGAGTACCGACCATGTCGACCGCGGCGTCCCTCGAGACCTCGACCGTGCGCCCCGGCGCGCTGCAGCGCCTGCATGCGGCGCTGATGCCGGACTACAACCGCAAGGCCACGCTGTACTGGTGGTCGATGGTGCTGATCGGTGCGCTGGTGCTGCTGCACTCGGCGCTGGCCCTGCGCGAGCTCAGCAGCGCGGCGCTGCTGCAGACCCTGGCCGGCACCCTGGTGGCCACGCTGGCCGGCTTCTTCCCGGTGCGCATGCCGCGCGCGAAGAACTCCTTCGTCGCCGGCGAGATCTTCATCTTCCTGGTGCTGCTGATGCACGGTCCGGCCGCGGCCACGCTGGCGGCCGCCGGCGAGGCGCTGGTCGGCTCGTGGCGCACCTCCAGGCGCTGGACCAGCCGCATCGCCAGCCCGGCGATGGCCGCCGTCGCGATGTACGGCGCCGGCTCGCTGCTGCACTGGGGCACCGATGCGCTGCAGGCGCGCGGCCTGCTCGGCGACGGCGTGCTCCTGCTGGCCGCGATGGCCTTCTCGATCGCCTACTTCGTCGCCAACACGCTGCTGGTGACGATGGTGCTCTACCTCAAGCGCAACGAGCGGCCGGTGCTGCGCGAGCTGTTCGGCAGCTTCGGCTGGATTGCCGCCACCTACGCCGGCAGCGCCTCGGTGGCCGGGCTGCTGACGCTGACGGTGGCGCAGTCGGGCCCGGGTGTGCTGATGGCCATCGTGCCCATCGTCGGCCTGATGCTGGCGACGCTGCACTTCTTCTTCAAGCAGCAGGCCGCCGACGAGGCCGTGCGGCGCAGCCGCGTCGAGGCCGCCGAGCGCGAGGCACAGCAGGCCGCGCGCCACGTGCGCGAGCTGCGCGAGAGCGAGCAGCGCTTCCACAGCGCCTTCACGCATGCCTCGATCGGCATGGCGCTGGTCACCCCCGACGGCACGCTGCGCCAGGTCAACCGCGCGCTGCGCGCCCTGCTCGGCCTGGACGAGCAGGAGATGCTCGGCCGCCGGCTCGGCGAGTTCGTCGCCGCCGAGGACGCGCCGGAACTGCTGGCGCAGCTGGCCCGCGTGGCCACGCAGCAGTGCGAGTCCACCGCGCTCGAGCTGCGCTGCCGCCACCGCGCCGGCGACGACGTCTGGGTGGCGCTGAACGCCAGCCTGCTGGGCGACCATGCCGGCGAGAACGCGACGCTGATCGTGCAGCTGCAGGACATCTCGGCCCGCCGCGTGGCCGAGCAGCGCCTGCAGCACATCGCCTTCCACGACAGCCTGACCGGATTGCCCAACCGGGCCCACTTCCACGCCCACCTGGCGCGCGCGGTCGAGCGCCACCGCGCCGACCCGACACACCGCTTCGCGGTCATGTTCCTGGACTTCGACCGCTTCAAGCTGATCAACGACAGCATGGGCCATGGCGCCGGCGACGAGTTCCTGGTGCAGGTGGCGCGCCGCATCCGCATCCACGTGCGGCCGGGCGACGTGGTGGCGCGCCTGGGCGGCGACGAGTTCGCCGTGCTGTGCGAGAACATCGAGCGTGACGCCCATGCCGTGCACCTGGCCGAGCGGCTGCAGCAGGCGCTGCGCCAGCCGGTGCTGATCAACGGCACCGAGATCACCAGCAGCGCCAGCATCGGCATCACCTCCAGCAACATCGGCTACCGCCTGCCCGAGGAGGTGCTGCGCGACGCCGACATCGCGATGTACCAGGCCAAGGCCGCCGGCAAGGCGCGCCATGCGCTGTTCGACGCCGGGCTGCACCAGCAGGTCAGCGACCGCGTGCAACTCGAGCGCGAGCTGCGCCGCGCGCTGGACAGCGGCCGCCTCTCGGTGGTCTACCAGCCGCTGCACGACCTGGGCAACGGCCGCCTGACCGGCTTCGAGGCGCTGGCGCGCTGGCGCCACCCGGTGCACGGCGACATCCCGCCCTCGACCTTCATCCCGATCGCCGAGGAGTCGGCCCTGATCGGCCCGCTGACCGACCTGGTGCTCGACCGCGCCTGCCGCCAGCTGCGCCAATGGCACGCGCGCGGCCCGCAGTACCAGCACCTGCGCATGCAGGTCAACGTGTCGGGCAACGACCTGACCCACACCGGCTTCGCGCAACGCGTGACCCGCGCCATCGTCAATGCGCGCCTGCAGCCCGACCGGCTGACGCTCGAGCTGACCGAGAACGTGCTGATGGACCGGCTCGACCACGAGGGCGGTACGCTCAGCCAGCTCGGCGCGCTGCGCGAGCTCGGCGTGGGCCTGAGCGTGGACGACTTCGGCACCGGCTACTCGTCGCTGTCCTACCTGTCCTCGCTGCCGATCGACAGCCTGAAGATCGATGCCTCGTTCGTGCGCGGCATGCAGGTCGGCTCGAAGGAGGCCGAGGTGGTGCGCGCCATCGTCTCGCTGGGCGGTTCGCTGGGCAAGCGTGTCATCGCCGAGGGCATCGAGACCGAGTCGCAGCTGGCGCAGCTGCGCGAGATGGGCTGCGAGTCCGGCCAGGGCTTCCACCTGTCGCGGCCGATGGACCCGGACCAGATCGAGCTGCTGCTGGACCGTTTCGAGGACTCTTCGACGGCGCTGCCGCTGGCGGCCTGAGCGCGGACACATTGGCGAACAAGCCCCGGCTCGTTTGAGCCGAGAATGCGGGCCCGCTCCGGAGCCCGCATGCACCTTCACGTCAACGGCGCCCTGCACGACCTGCCCGACGATGCCGTCGCGCCCGAGATGCCGCTGCTGTGGGCGCTGCGCGATGCGCTGAACCTGACCGGCACCAAGATCGGCTGCGGCATCGGCGCCTGCGGCGCCTGCACGGTGCATGTCGGCGGCGAGGCCCAGCGTTCCTGCGTGCTGCCGCTGTCCGCCGTGGGCACGCGGCCGGTGCGCACCATCGAGGCGCTGGGGTCGCCGGGGTCGCTGCACCCGCTGCAGGAGGCGTGGCTGGCGCACCAGGTGCCGCAGTGCGGCTGGTGCCAGAGCGGCATGCTGATGGCGGCTGCGGCGCTGCTCGAGCGCAACGCCGCGCCGAGCGACGCCGACATCGACGCCGCCATCACCAACCTGTGCCGCTGCGGCAGCTACCCGCGGGTGCGCCGCGCGATCCATGCCGCCGCCGCGGCCCGCCGCGACAGCGCGCCGGCGAAGAAGCGATGAGGCGGCGCGGCCTGCTGGTCGGCGGCGCGGGGGTCGCCGGGGCGCTGCTGGTCGGCTGGGCCGTGCTGCCGCCGCGCAGCCGCGTCGGCCGGCCCGACACGCTGCCCGGCGCCGACGGCCGCATTGCGCTGAACGGCTGGATCCGCATCGCGCCGGACGGCGCCGTGGCGCTGGCGATGCCGCGCAGCGAGATGGGCCAGGGTGTGCACACCGCGCTGGCGCTGCTGGCGGCCGAGGAACTGGACGTCGCGCCGGCGCGCATCTCGCTGGCCGAACCCGGCGCGGACACGCTGTACGGCAATGTCGCGGTCGCGGTCGACGGCCTGCCGTTCACCCCCGCCGAGACCGAACCGGGGCGGCAGGGGGCGACGGTGCTCGCCGCGCGCTGGATCGTCGCCAAGCTGGCGCGCGAGGCCGGCCTGAGCCTGACCGGCGGCTCCAGCAGCGTGGCCGACGCCTGGGAGCCGCTGCGCTGGGCCGCGGCGACGGCGCGTGCACGCCTGCTCGGCTCGGCTTCGCTGCAGTGGCGCCTGCCGGCCGCGGAGCTGACGGTGGCCGACGGCGTGGTCTCGCATGCGGCCGGCGGCCAGCGCGCGCACTACGGCGAGCTCGCGAAGCTCGCCGCCGCGACCCCGCCGGGCGACGTCGCGCTCAAGCCGCGCGAGGCCTGGCGCCTGATCGGGCGGCCGCAGCCGCGCCTGGACCTGCCGGCCAAGGTGAGTGGCGCGGCGGTCTTCGGCCTGGACGTGCGCCTGCCGGGGCTGCGCTACGCGGTGGTGCGCCACGCGCCGCAGCTCGGCGGCGCGCCCGGCGCGTTCGACCCGGACCCGGTGCTGCGCCTGCCGGGTGTCGAACGCGTCGTGCGTCTGCCCTCGCTGGCCGGCTCGACGCCGGCGCTGGCGGTGGTCGGCCGCAGCACCTGGCATGCGCGGCGCGGCGCCGATGCGCTGGTGGTGGACTGGCGCGCCCCGCCGGCCGTCGTGCTCGACAGCGCCGCCATCGCGCACGAGCTCGAGCGCACCGTGCGCCGCGCCGCGCAGGACGGCTCGGGCCACGTGTTCCATGCGCAGGGCGAGGCCGACACGGCGCTGGCCGCGGCCGCGCGCCGCATCGAGCGCCTGTACCGGGCCCCGTACCTGGCCCATGCGGCGCTCGAGCCGCTGAACTGCACCGCGCGCGTGGCCGGCGGGCGTGTCGAGCTCTGGGTGCCGACCCAGGTGCCGAGCTTCGCGCGCGCGACGGCCGCGCGCATCGCCGAGGTGCCGCAGGACCGGGTCGTCGTGCACGTCACGGCGCTCGGCGGCGGTTTCGGCCGGCGCCTGGAGACCGACGTGGTCGCGCAGGCGGTGCGTGTCGCGCTCGAATGCGGCGGGGCGCCGGTGCAGCTCTCGTGGCCGCGCGAGGAGGACTTCACGCACGACTTCTACCGCCCCGCCGCCGCGGCGCTGCTGCAGGCCGGCCTGGACGGCGAGGGCCGGCTGCAGGTGCTGCGCCTGACCAGCGCCGGCGACGCGCTGGTGCCGCGTTACCTCGAGCGCAACGCGCCGGGCCTGGCGCTGCCCGTCGACCTGCCCGACCGCACGGCCAGCGAAGGCCTGTTCGACCTGCCCTACGGCGTGCCGCACCTGCGCATCGCGCACCGGGCCACCGGGAGCGGCGTGCCGATCGGCTTCTGGCGCTCGGTGGGCCACTCGCACAACGCCTTCTTCGCCGAGTGTTTCGTCGACGAACTGGCCGCCGCGGCCGGGCGCGACCCGCTCGCCTTCCGGCTCGAGCTGCTGCAGGAGCGGCCGCGCCATGCCGCGGTGCTGCGCCTGGCGGCCGACAAGGCGGGCTGGGGCAGTGCGCTGCCGCCCGGCACGGCGCGCGGGCTGGCGCTGCACGAGAGCTTCGGCAGCATCGTCGCCCAGGTGGTGGAGGCGCGGCTCGCGGACGGCCGTCCGTCGGTGCGGCGGGTCGTGGTGGCGGCCGACGTCGGCACCGTGGTCAACCCGGACACGGTGGCGCAGCAGATGGAAGGCTCGGTCCTGTTCGCGCTCTCGGCGGCGCTGTACGGCCGCATCGACATCGTCGACAGCCGGGTGCAGCAGACCAACTTCCCGGCCCACCCGATCGCGACCCTGGCCGAGACGCCGCGCATCGAGGTGCACCTCGTGCCGAGCACGCGGGCGCCGGCCGGCGTGGGCGAGCCGGGCGTGCCGCCGTTCGCCCCGGCGCTGGCCAACGCGCTGTTCGCCCTCACGGGCCGCCGCCTGCGCGAGCTGCCGCTGGTGCCCTGAGCCGGGCGCCGGGCGGCTCCCTCAGGCCGCCGCCCCGCTGCGCCGCAGGTGGCGCGCCAGCGTCTCGCGCAGCCGGGCGGGGTCGATCGGCTTGCTCAGGAAGTCGTTCATGCCGCTGGCCAGCGCATCGTCGCGCTCGCCCACCAGTGCCGCGGCGGTCAGCGCGACCACCGGCAGCGTCTGCGCGTCGAAACGCTCGCGCAGCCGGCGCACCGCCGCATGCCCGCTCATCACCGGCATGTGCACGTCCATCAGCACCAGGTCGAAGGGTGCGCCGGCCGCCGCTGCGGCATCCACGGCCTCGACCGCCTGCGCGCCGTCGCCCGCCTGCGCCACGCGCAGGCCCCATTGCTCGAGCATCGCGACGACGATCAGCATGTTGACCGGGTTGTCCTCGGCCACCAGCACGCGCGCCGGCGGCAGCGGCGCCTGCGCGGCCTCGGCCGGCGGGGTCGGGGCGCTGCCCTCGGCCACCGGCGGCAGCGGCAGCTCGGCCCAGAACACGCTGCCGCGGCCGGGCCGGCTGTCCACGCCGACGTTGCCGCCCATCAGCTGGGCCAGCTCGCGGCAGATCGACAGCCCCAGCCCGGTGCCGCCGTAGCGCCGGGTGATCGACTCGTCGGCCTGCGTGAACGGCGCGAACAGGCGCTGCTGGGTCGCCGGGTCGATGCCCGGCCCGCTGTCGTGCACCGCCAGGCGGATGCGGCCGCCGTCCGCGCCGGCCTCGATGCGCACCCGGCCACGCTCGGTGAACTTGAGCGCGTTGGCGACGAAGTTGGTCAGGATCTGGCGCACCCGCAGCGGGTCGCCGCGCACATGGGCCGGCAGCGCCGGGTCGATGCTCAGCTCGAGCTGCAGGCCCTTGGCCTCGGCCAGCGAGCGGTAGGCATGGTGCACCGAGGCGATCGTCTCGCGCAGCGCGAACGGCAGGTCCTCGAGGCTGACCTGGCCGGCCTCGACCTTGGACAGGTCGAGGATGTCGGAGATGATGCCCGCCAGGCTCTGCGCACTGTCCACCATCTGCGCCAGGTACTGCTGGCGGCGCGCCTCGTTCTGGCCCGGCTGCATCGCCAGCCGCGCCAGCCCGAGCAGGCCGTTCAGCGGGGTGCGGATCTCGTGGCTGGTGTTGGCCAGGAAGGCGCTCTTGGCGCGGCTGGCGGCCTCGGCCGCGTCGCGCGCGGCGGCCAGCGCCTGCTGCGTCTGGCGTCGTTCGGTGATGTCCTCGGCGGTCCACAGCGTGCCGCCGCCGATCGGGTGCGCCGGGTCGACCGAGCGCGCCTGCAGCCGGCACCAGAACAGGCTGCCGTCGCGCCGGCGCAGCTGCACCTCGACGTCGTAGCCCTGGCGCTGGCGCAGCGCGCCGAGCGCCTCGCGCCGCACGGCACGGAACTGCGACTCGTCGGGCCACAGCGTGGACAGTGCCGCGCCGCGCAGCTCCTCCTCGCGAAAGCCGAACATCTCGGCGTGGCGCGCGTTGATGCGCACGATGCGCTGGCCGCGCACGAAGGCGATGGCCAGCGAGACGGTGTTCAGGATCGCCTCGACCTCCAGGCGCGTGCGTTCGCCGACGCTGACGTCGCGCGCGGTCAGCACCATCAGGCGCCGCCCCTCGAAGGCCACGCGCGCGGCCGACACCAGCATCGGCACGCGGCTGCCGTCGCGGCGCCGGAACAGCAGCGGCTCGCCCTCCACGCTGCCGTGCGTGCGCACGCGCTCGACGAAGCGCACGCGGTCGGCGGCGTCGTTCCAGGTGCCGAGCTCGAGCGAGCTGCGGCCCACCGCCTCGGCGCGGCTCCAGCCGAAGATGTCGGTGAAGCGCTGGTTGACGAGCAGGAAGCGGCCGCTGTCCAGGTCGGTCAGCGCCATCACGTCGGGGCTGGTGGCGAACAGGTGCGACAGCATCGCCTCGGAGCGGCGCAGTGCCGCCTCGGTGGCCTTGCGCGCGGTGATGTCGACGTAGATCGTCAGCAGCGCCGGGCCGCCGGCGGTGGCCACGCGCATCGCGGTAGCCTGCACCGCGACGCTCTGCCCGCTGACCGAGCGCATCGTGTAGTCGACCACCGGCAGCGCCTGGCCGACGCCGAGCCGTTCGGACTGCACCATGCGCTCGCGCACCTGCTCGCGCTGCTCGGGGGCGGCGAAATGTTCGAGCAGGTGCACCCCCTTCATCGCCGCGCCGTCGCGGTAGCCGAACAGCTGCGCGGCGGCCTCGTTGGCGTCCAGCACCGTGCCGCGGCGGTGCAGCACCAGCGCGGTGGGCGAACGCTCGAACAGCGCCCGGTAGCGCGACTCGCTGGCCGCCACCGCCTGCTGCGTGCGCACCTGCTCGGTGACGTCGCGGCCCACGCCCCAGTAGCCGATGAACACGCCGTCGGCGTCGAAGCGCGGCTCGCCGGAGAAGCTGATGAAGCGGGCGCGGCCCTTCAGGTCGGTGCGCTGCAGCAGCAGGTTGGCGAACGGCCGGTGCGCTTCCAGGTCGGCACGGTGGGCGTCGGCAAGCTCCGCGTCGCTGCCCAGCAGGCCGGCGTCCCAGGGCGTGCGGCCGATCAGGCGCCGCACGTCCGGGTGATCGGCGCGGCCCTGTGCGTCGCCGACGCGGGTGAAGCGGAACTCCGCGTCCTGCTCCCAGGACCAGTCGGCCGCGATCGCCAGCAGGCCGCGGAAGCGCCGCTCGCGCTCGGCGCTGTCGGTCAGCAGGCGCTGCAGCACGCGGCGCAGCAGCAGCCCGGCGGTGGCGGCACAGGCGATCAGCGTCAGGTGGAAGGGCAGCAGCAGGTGCCAGCCGGCATCACGCTGCACCCAGGCCACCGCGGCGGCGGTGCACACGCCGGCGACTGCCAGCGTGACACCCTGGTGCGCACCGGCGACCACCGCCAGCAGGCAGGCCATCAGCCCGATGAAGCCGAAGGCCGGATGGCGCAGCCCGTCGCCGAGCAGCACGCTGGCCACCCCGATGAGCGCCGTGGCGGCCAGCGCCAGCACGAACAGGCCGCCGCGCACCGGGAAGCGCTCGTCGGCGCTGCGCCGCCAGGCCAGCGTGTTGGCCAGCGCATGCACGGCCAGCGCCGCGGCCAGCAGCAGCTGCGGCAGCGGCGCCAGCGGCAGCGGCAGCAGCGCCACCAGCAGCGCGCAGGCGAAGCCGACCGCTGCCGAGGTGGCGAAGAACAGCCGGCCGATCGCGCGCAGGGCGGTCGGCAACGGCTCGGCCGGCGGGGAACGGGGCACGTCCGTCATGTGCGGCGGATTCCGGGCGCCGCGCCGGCGCAACGCGGGCACGGGCCCGCCATGTTAGCCCGCGAGCACCGAGCGCAGGGTGTCGTGCAGGCGGCGCGCGTCGATCGGTTTGGTCAGGAATCCCGACATTCCGGCCTGCAAGGCCTCCTCGCGTTCGGAGGTCAGGGCGGCGGCGGTCAGCGCGATGATGGGCAGGCCGCGCCCGGCCGGCGTGGCGCGCAGCCGGCGCGTGGCCTCGTGGCCGCTCATCACCGGCATGTGCACGTCCATCAGCACCACATCGAACGGGCGCCCCGCCCGGGCCGCGGCCTCGACCGCGGCGATCGCCGCCTGGCCGTCGCCGGCCTGGGTGACCTCGACGCCCCACTGCTCGAGCAGGGCGACCGCGATCGTCATGTTGACCGCGTTGTCCTCGACCATCAGCACGCGCCGGCCGGCCAGCGGGTGCTCGCGGTCCAGCGCGCCGAAGGCCGACACCTCGTCGGCCGCCTCGCCCGGCGGCAGCGGCAGCTCGGCCCAGAAGCAGCTGCCCCGGCCCGGCTCGC
The DNA here is from genome assembly GCF_004011805.1 of Piscinibacter defluvii. Lineage (GTDB taxonomy): Bacteria > Pseudomonadota > Gammaproteobacteria > Burkholderiales > Burkholderiaceae_C > Piscinibacter > Piscinibacter defluvii. Next base: position 667,119 of record NZ_ML137196.1, on the reverse strand, counting down.
TGGCCACGCCGACCGTGCCGTGCATCAGGCCGGCCAGCTCGCGGCAGATCGACAGGCCCAGGCCGCTGCCGCCGAAGCGCCGGGTGGTGGACTGGTCGGCCTGCATGAAGGGGTGGAACAGGCGCGCCTGCACCTCCGGCGCGATGCCCGGGCCGCTGTCCTCGACCTCGAAGCGCAGCTGATCGCCGGGCAGCGCCACGGCGCGCAGCGCGATCGAGCCGTGCGCGGTGAACTTGAGCGCGTTGTTCAGGTAGTTGGCCAGGATCTGCCGCAACCGCACCGGGTCGCCGCGCACCCAGTCGGGCAGGCCGCGGCCCATCTGCAGCTCGAAGCCGAGGCCACGTGTGTCGGCCAGGCTGCCGTAGACCCGCGCCAGCGAGGCGAGCAGCTCGTGCAGGTCGAAGTCGACCGCCTCGAGCTCGAGCTTGCCGGCCTCGATCTTGGACAGGTCGAGCACGTCGGAGATCAGCGCCGAGAGCGTCTCCGCACTCTCGGCGATCTGCTCCAGGTAGCGGTGGCGGCGCTCGTCGTCCAGGTCGGGGCGGCGCGCCAGGCGGGCCAGCCCGACCAGCCCGTTGAGCGGCGTGCGGATCTCGTGGCTGGTGTTGGCCAGGAAGGCGGTCTTGGCGCGGCTGGCGGCCTCGGCGTCGTCGCGTGCCTTGGCCAGGGCCTGCTCGGTGCGGCGCCGCTCGGTGATGTCCTCGATGATCCAGATCGTGCCGCCGCGCATCGGGTGGGTCGGGTCGACCGCCTTGGCCAGCAGGCGGCACCAGAACCGGGTGCCGTCGCGCCGCGTCAGTTCGCGTACGAACTCGACCGATTCGCCGCGCGAGAGTGCCGGGCCGATCAGCGCGCCGATCTCGGCGTATTCCTCGTCGCTCGCCCAGACGGCGCGCCCCGGCTGGCCGGTCAGCGTGCCGATGGCCCAGCCGAGCATTTTCTCGAGCGCCGGGTTGGCCTGCACGAACACGCGCTCGCGCGTGAACGCGATGCCCAGCGAGGCATTGGCGAGCACCGCCTCGTGGGCCAGACGGGTGCGCTCGCTGGCCGTCACGTCGCGCCCGTTGAGCACGATGTAGCTGCCCTCCTCGAGGCGGAAGCGCACCGCCGAGACCAACAGCGCGACGCGCTGGCCGGCCTTGGAGACGAACTCGATCGGCAGGTCGCGCACCGCGCCGTCGTCGGCGAGCCGGTGCACGAAGTCCTCGCGCTGCGCCGGGTCGCCCCAGACGCCGATGTCCAGCGAGCTGCGGCCGATCACCTCCGCCGCGCGCCAGCCGCTGATGCGCTCGAAGGCATCGTTGACCATCACGTAGCGACCGGTGGCCGCGTCGGTCAGCGTGATCAGGTCGGGGCTGGTCGTCACCAGGTGCGACAGCAGCGCCTCGGAGCGGCGCAGCGCCTCCGCCGCCCCGACCTGCTCGGTCATGTCGCGGGCCACGCCCCAGTAGCCGAGGAATCGGCCGTCGGGGGCGAAGCGCGGCTCGCCGCTGACCAGCTCGTGGCGCTGGTGGCCGTCGGGCAGGGTCCAGCGTGCCGGCAGGTTGCGGAACGGCCGGCGCGCCTCGAGGTCGGCACGGTGTGCGGCCAGCAGCTGCGGCTCGAGCCACAGGCCCGGCGACTCCCAGGGCGTGAGCCCGGGCCGCGACTCGATCACGAAGCGTCCGTCCGGCCTCGACTTCCACACCGCCTGCACGCGGAACTGCTCGTCCATCTCCCAGTACGAATCGGCGGCGATGCCGAGCAGGTTCTGGAAGCGCAGCTCGCGCTCGCGGCTCACGCCGAGGTAGTGCGAGAACAGCCGCGTCACGAGCAGGCCGCCCGCCAGCCCGATGGCGAGCACGAACAGGTGGATGCCGAGCCGGCGCGGCAGCGGCATCGTCGCCAGCGCACTCACCCCCGGGATCCAGCCGGCCGCTTCGGCCAGCGCCAGCCCGACGAACACGCTGGCGCAGGCCAGGGCCAGCCCGATGCCGGCGCGGGTGTCGACGGTCGCCGCGATCAGCAGCGTGAACAGCGTCAGTGCGCCCATCGCCGGCGTGTTCAGGCCCCAGCCGTTGGCCAGGGCCGTGCCGCCGGCCAGTCCGAGGCCCGCGAGGCACAAGGCCACCACGCCAGTGCTGCCGCCCCAGCGCGGCCAGCGCAGCGCCACCAGGCTGTACAGCGACATCCCGATGTACCCGAGCGCCAGGGCCAGGCGCGCCCCGGGCGGCGCGCCGCGCGCCAGCCAGGCCAGCAGGGCGGCGCCCAGGCCGACCGCCGTGAAGGTGGCGAACAGGTAGCGCTGCACGAGCGCGCGCACCGCGTCGCGGGGATCGGGGAGCACGGGGGGGTTCAAGGTCGGCGGGTGGGGCGCGGCCTCGGGCCGTGGCGTCCCTATCGGCTTCCCGCGGCCTGGCTTGAGCCCGAGGCGGCCTGCGCCGCGGCAAGTGCCGCGCGGGTGGCCAGCGCCGCCTCGCGCGCCGCGGCCGCGAACTCGTTGCCGCGGCTCGCGTACAGGATCGCGCGCGAGGAGTTGACGATGATCGGCGCGCTGCTGCGCTCGGCCGAGCCGCGCCAGCCGGCACGCACCGTGGCCGCCGCGTCGCCGCCCTGCGCGCCGACGCCGGGGATCAGCAGCGGCAGCGTGGGTGCCAGCGCGCGCACGCGCTCGATCTCGGCCGGGAAGGTGGCGCCGACCACCAGGCCGAGCTGGCCGGTGCGGTTCCAAGGGCCCGCGGCCAGCCGCGCCACCTGCTCGTACAGCAGGTCGCCGGTGACCAGGCGCTGCGCCTGCAGGTCCGAGCCGCCCGGGTTGGAGGTGCGGCACAGCAGGAACAGGCCCTTGTCCTCGTACGCGAGCCAGGGCTCGAGCGAATCGAAGCCCATGTAGGGCGAGAGCGTCACCGCGTCGGCCTGGTAGCGCTCGAAGGCCTCGCGGGCGTACTGCTCGGCGGTGCTGCCGATGTCGCCGCGCTTGGCGTCCAGGATCACCGGCACGTCCGGTGCGGCCTTGTGGATGTAGGCGACCAGCCGCTCGAGCTGGTCCTCCGCGCGCTGCGCGGCGAAGTAGGCCACCTGCGGCTTGAAGGCGCAGACCAGGTCGCGCGTGGCGTCGACGATGGTGGCGCAGAAGTCGAAGATGCGCGCCGGCTCGTGCTGCCACGCGCCGGGGAACTTGCCCGGCTCGGGGTCGAGCCCGACGCACAGCAGCGAACGGTTGGCGCGCTCGGCGGCGTGCAGCTTGTCGGTGAATCGCATCGCCGCACCCTTCGATCAGCGGAAACGTCGGGCCAGCGCCGCCGCGGCGCCGGTATAGGAAGCCGGCGTCAGCGCGCGCAGCCGGGCCTTCTCGTCCTCGGGCAGCGCGAGGCCGTCGACGAACGCGCGGATCGCCTCGGCCGTGATCGCCTTGCCGCGTGTCAGCGCCTTGAGCTGCTCGTACGGGTTGGGCAGGCCGTGGCGCCGCATCACGGTCTGGATCGGTTCGGCCAGCACCTCCCAGGCCGCGTCGAGATCGGCCTCGAGCGCGGCGCGGTTGACCTCGAGCTTGTCCATGCCGCGCAGCAGCGAGTCATGGCCGAGCACCGCGTAGCCGAGCGCCACGCCCATGTTGCGCAGCACCGTGCTGTCGGTCAGGTCGCGCTGCCAGCGGCTCACCGGCAGCTTCTGCGCCAGGTGCGTCAGCAGCGCGTTGGCCAGGCCGTAGTTGCCCTCGGCGTTCTCGAAGTCGATCGGGTTGACCTTGTGCGGCATGGTCGAGCTGCCGATCTCGCCTTCCTTCGTGCGCTGCTTGAAGTAGCCCAGGCTGACGTAGCCCCACACGTCGCGCGCCCAATCGATCAGGATGGTGTTGCTGCGCGTCACCGCGTCGAACAGCTCGGCCATCCAGTCGTGCGGCTCGATCTGGATCGTGTACGGGTTGAAGGCGAGGCCGAGGTGCTGCTCCACCACCTTGCGGCTGAAGCCCTCCCAGTCGAAGGCCGGGTAGGCGGCGAGGTGGGCGTTGTAGTTGCCCACCGCGCCGTTCATCTTGGCCAGCAGCTTCACCTCGGCGATGCGCGCCCGCGCATGGGCCAGGCGCGCGGCGACGTTGGCGACCTCCTTGCCCACCGTCGTCGGGCTGGCGGTCTGGCCGTGCGTGCGCGAGAGCATCGGCACCTCGGCCAGTTCATGCGCCATCGCGGTGAGCTTGGCGAGCAGCTTGTCCAGCGCCGGCAGCAGCACCTCGGCGCGCGCCGCCTTGAGCATCAGCGCGTGGCTGGTGTTGTTGATGTCCTCGCTGGTGCAGGCGAAGTGCACGAATTCGCTCGCGGCCTTCAGCTCGATGTGGTGGTCGAGCCGCTCCTTGAGCCAGTACTCGACCGCCTTGACATCGTGGTTGGTGGTGCGCTCGATCTCCTTGATGGCCTGCGCGTCGGCCTCGGAGAAGCGCAGCACCAGCCCGCGCAGCAGCCCGCGCGCGGCCTCCGACAGCGGCTTGAACTCGGCGAAGCCGGCGTCCGACAGCGCGATGAACCACTCCACCTCGACCTGCACGCGCCGGTGCATCAGGCCGAACTCCGAGAGCAGCGGGCGCAGTGGCGCGAGCTTGGCGGCATAGCGGCCGTCCAGCGGGCAGAGGGCGGTGAGGGCGGAGAGGGGCATCGGCGGCAGGGCGCGCTGGAGGAGCACTCGATTCTAAGTGGCCGCCCCGCCGGCCCCGGCGCATGCGGCGCGGCGACAATCCGCCGCCGCCCTCCGCGGCGCAGCCCGTGCGAATCGACATGAACTCCGTTTCCGAACCCATGCCCTGGAGCGTGGCCGCCGTGCAGGCGCTCTTCGAGCTGCCCTTCCCCGCGCTGATGCAGCAGGCCATGGACGTGCACCGCGCCCACCACGACGCCGGCGAAGTCGAGCTGGCGACGCTGCTGTCGGTGAAGACCGGCGGCTGCCCCGAGGACTGCGGCTACTGCCCGCAGGCGGCGCGCTACGACACCGGCGTGGCCGCCACCAAGCTGATGGCACCGGCCGAGGTGCGCGCGGCGGCCGAGCGCGCGCGCGCCGCCGGCGCGACGCGCTTCTGCATGGGCGCGGCCTGGCGCGAGCCGAAGGACCGCGACATCGAGCAGGTCGCCGAGCTGGTGCGCACGGTGAAGGACTGCGGGCTCGAGGCCTGCGCCACGCTGGGCATGCTGGCGCCGCAGCAGGCGCGCGCGCTCGCCGAGGCGGGGCTGGACTACTACAACCACAACCTCGATACCGCGCCCGAGTTCTACGGCCAGGTCATCACCACGCGCGACTACCAGGACCGGCTCGACACGCTGGGCCATGTGCGCGAGGCCGGCGTGAAGGTGTGCTGCGGCGGCATCGTCGGCATGGGCGAGAGCCGCGCGCAGCGCGCCGGGCTGATCGCGCAGCTCGCCAACCTCGATCCCTACCCCGAGTCGGTGCCGATCAACCACCTGGTGCGCGTGGCCGGCACGCCGCTGGCCGATGCGCCGACACTGCCGCCGCTCGAGTTCGTGCGCACCATCGCCGCGGCGCGCATCACGATGCCGCGTGCGCGCGTGCGCCTGTCGGCCGGGCGCCGCGAGCTGGGCGATGCGGTGCAGGCGCTGTGTTTCCTGGCCGGCGCGAACTCGATCTTCTACGGCGACAAGCTGCTCGTGACCGGCAACCCCGACGTCGCGGCGGACCGCGCGCTGCTCGCCGAACTGGGGCTGCGCACGCGCGACGGGCAGGCGGCGTGAGCCCGAACGAGGCGTGGCGCCGGCGCAGCCTGGCGGCCGTCTGGCACCCGTGCACGCAGATGAAGCTGCACGAGTCGGCGGACCTTCCGCTGCTGCCGGTGTCCCGCGCCGAGGGGGTCTGGCTGCACGACCACGAAGGCCGGCGTGTGCTCGACGGCATCAGCTCCTGGTGGGTCAACCTGTTCGGCCACAACCACCCGGCGATCCGCGCCGCGCTGATCGACCAGCTGCAGACGCTCGACCACGTGATGCTCGCCGGCTTCACGCATGCGCCGGTGGTCGAACTCTCCGAGCGCCTGGCGGCGCTGACCGGGCTGGGCCACGCCTTCTATGGCGGCGACGGCGCCAGCGCCACCGAGATCGCGCTGAAGATGAGCGCGCATTGCTGGCGCAACGCCGGCCGGCCGGAGAAGAACCGCTTCGTCGGCATCGCCGGCGGTTACCACGGCGAGACGGTGGGCGCGCTCGGGGTGACCGACATCGCGCTGTTCCGCGACGCCTATGCGCCGCTGCTGCGCGTGGCCGCCACCGTGCCCAGCCCCGACGTGCGCCGGGCGCGCGACGGCGAGAGCGCGGCGCAAGTGGCCGAACGCGCCGCGGCCGCGCTCGAGGCCTGGCTCGCCGAGCATGCGCACGAGACCGCCGCGCTGATCGCCGAGCCGCTGGTGCAGTGCGCCGCCGGCATGGCGATGCACGACCCGCTGTACCTCCAGCGGGCACGCGCGCTGTGCGATCGGCACGAGGTGCACCTGGTGCTCGACGAGATCGCGGTCGGCTTCGGGCGCACCGGCACGCTGTTCGCGCACGAGCAGGCCGGCATCCGCCCCGACCTGCTGTGCCTGTCCAAGGGACTGACCGGCGGCACGCTGCCGCTGTCGGTGGTGCTGGCCACCGACACGATCTACGCCGCGTTCCACGACGACGAGGTCGCGCGCGGCTTCCTGCACTCGCACAGCTACACCGGCAACCCGCTCGCCTGCCGCGCGGCGCTGGCCACGCTCGAGCTGTTCGAGCGCAGCGGCGCGCTGGCCGCCAACCGTGCGACGGCCGAGCGCCTGGCGGCGCAGTTCACGCCGCTGTCGCAGCACCCGCGGGTGCGCCATGCGCGCCGGCAGGGCATGATCTTCGCGTGGGACGTGGCCGATGCGCCACCGGACTTCGCCCGCCGCTATGCGCGCGAGGCGCTGCAACGCGGTGCGCTGCTGCGCCCGATCGGGCCCACGGTGTACGCGATGCCGCCCTACGTGATCGACGTGGCCGAGGGGCAGCACCTGGCCGATGCCGCACTCGCTGCGCTGCAGGCAACGCTGGACCACCATGGCCTGTGAGACCTGGTTCGTGACCGGCACCGACACCGGCGTGGGCAAGACGCTGGTCTCGGCGGCGCTGCTGCGCGGCCTGGCGCGGCGCCATGCGCGCGTGGTCGGCATGAAGCCGGTGGCGGCCGGCCTGGTCGAGCGTGACGGCGGCTGGATCAGCGAGGACGTGCTGGCGCTGCGCGCCGCCTCGACCTTGCGCGTGCCGCCCGGGCTCGACAACCCGGTGGCGCTGCGCGAGCCGCTCTCGCCGCACCTGGCGGCGCGCCGTGCCGGCCGCACGATCACGCTCGCGCAGCTGCTCGAGCCGGCGCAGAAACTCGCGGCGCAGGCCGACGCGCTGGTGGTCGAAGGCGCCGGCGGCTGGCGCGCGCCGCTCAACGACACGCACACGCTGGCCGACTTCGCCCGTGCGCTCGGCGCGCCGGTGGTCCTGGTGGTCGGCCTGCGGCTGGGCTGCCTGAACCACGCGCAGCTCAGCGCCGAGGCGATCCGCGCCGATGGGCTGACGCTGGCCGGATGGGTGGCCAACCGCATCGATCCGCAGATGGACGCGGTCGCGGAGAACATCGCCTGGCTGCGCGCACACCTCGGCGCGCCGCTGCTGGGCGAGCTGCCCTGGCTGGCGCCGCTGGAGCGCGAGCGCATCACGATCGATCCGGCCGCAGCGGCGCGGAGGACAGCCCCATGAGACGCGCTGTGTCGACCCGGCCGGAGCGGGCCGAGCGCCGGGCCGCTCCCAAGCCGGCCCGCATCCCCGTGGGCCACGCAGTGGGCCACTGCGTGACCCACGGGGATCGGCCGACGTACCCGTCGGACGAGGGGCGGTCATGACCTGGCTCGACGAGTTCGACGAGCGCCTGGCCGAGCTCGACGCGAACGCGCTGCGCCGCACGCGCCGCCGCGTGGTGCCGGAGTCCGGTGCACGGCTGCGCGTGGACGGCCGCACGATGCTCGCCTTCTGCAGCAACGACTACCTCGGCCTGGCCGGCGATGCGGCGCTGCAGGCCGCGGTGCGCGCGGCCCTGCCCATCTACGGCGTCGGCGCCGGCGCCTCGCCGATGGTCAGCGGCTACAGCGAAGCGAACGCCGCGCTCGAGGAGGAACTGGCCGCCTTCGTGCAGCTGCCGCGTGCGCTGTACTTCTACGCGGGGTATGCCACCAACGCGAGCATCGTGCCGGCGCTGGTCGGCCCGGGCGATGCGATCTTCTCCGACGCGCTGAACCATGCCTGCCTGATCGACGGCGCACGCCTGTCCAAGGCCACGGTGCAGCGTTATGCGCATGCCGACCTGGAGGCGCTGGCCGCCGCGCTGGCCGCCAGCCCGGCGCGGCGCAAGCTGATCCTCAGCGACGCGGTGTTCAGCATGGACGGCGACGTCGCCGACATCGCCGCGCTGCACGCGCTGGCCCAGCGCCACGACGCGCTGCTGCTGCTGGACGATGCCCACGGCTTCGGCCTGCTCGGCCCGCAGGGACGCGGCGCGCTCGCAGCGGCCGGGCTGTGCGGCGCGCAGGCCTCGCCGCGGGTGCTCTACATGGCGACCTTGGGCAAGGCGCTCGGGGTGGCGGGGGCCTTCGTGGCCGGCCCTGCGCGGCTCGTCGAGTGGCTGCTGCAGAAGACCCGCAGCTACACCTACGCCACCGCGGCACCGGCGCTGCTGGCCGAGGCCCTGCGCGCCGCGCTGCGGCTCGTCGCCGGGCCGGCGGGCGACCGGCGCCGTGCGCAGCTGGCGGCCGCGATCGCGCGGCTGCGCGAGGGACTGCAGGGCGATGACGCCCTGCACGCGGCCGGCTGGCGCCTGGGTGAGTCGGCCACGCCGATCCAGCCGCTGATCGTCGGCGACAACACCACGGCGCTGCGCCTGATGGCGGCCCTGCAGGAGGCCGGCCTGTGGGTGCCCGCGATCCGGCCGCCGACTGTGCCGGCCGGCACCGCGCGGCTGCGCATCGCGCTGTCGGCCCTGCACGAGGCGGCCGACATCGACCGGCTGGTGCAGGTGCTGCGCACGGCGGCGGCCGTGATCGGCCGCACGCGCTGACGCGCACGCCGGCGCCGCGCGGCCGGGGCGCTCACCAGCGGATCTCGAAGCGGCAGCACGGCTCGCCGCGCGCCTCGCAGCAGGTCTCGGTGACCGTGCTCCCGGGCTGCACCAGCACGCGGAACAGCCGCTCGAAGGTGGCGGCGTAGTAGCTGCAGGCCGGCGTGTCGCTCGCCAGGCCGCGGCACAGCGGGTTGCGGCGGATCGTCAGCACCACCGGCCGGCCCGGGCGCGCCTCGAACGCGCCGCTGCCGGCAAAGGTCCAGGCATGGCGCGTGATGGCCGCGAGCAGCACACGCGCGGCCAGCGGCGCGGGCAGCAGGCGCAGCAGGGCCTGCACGGGCTTCGGGATGCGGTGGGCCAGCAGGTAGGCCGCCGTGGCCTCGCCGGCCTCGCGGGCCACCTGCGCCGCCTCGTGCGGGCCGAGCGTGCTGTGCAGGGCGGCGTGCAGGCGCCGCGCGTCGTCCTCGTCGACCATGGCCGAGGGCGGCACGGCGAGGTGGTGCGCCAGCCCGGCGCTGCGGAACACCTCCTCGGCCCGACCGCGCCGCTGCAGCGCCTCGGCCACGCGCAGGATCGCGTTCGGGCCGATGCGGCCGGCCACGGCGTTCACACCCGCGCCGCCGCGTCGTCGCCGAGCTGCTCGCTGCCGCCGCCGCAGGCCATCGCGGCCGCGGCGATCTCGAAGTTCTCCTCGCCCTTGCGGCGCCGCATCGCGATCTTCGGCCCGTGCATCGTGACCCAGCCGTCGTCGACCTTCGCCAGTGCCTGCGCCGTGTCGGCCTCGATGCGGCGCTTGCGGTCGAAGCTGAAGTCCACCGTGTTGCGGGTCTGCGGGCCCCAGTAGCCGACGCGGCCGAGGTCGTAGAAGGTGCGCTCGAAGCCGCTCTTCATGAAGGCCTTCAGGCAGCCCAGCAGGTACTTGCGGCGCTGCTTGTCCTTCGTCCAGGGGTACTGGAAGAAGGTCTTGTTCATGAAGAAGCGGCGGTAGTTGTTCATCACCCGGTCGAGCAGCTCGCCGCGGTCCATCGCGTCGGGCTTCATGATCGGCGTCACGAAGTTGTACTTCTCGAAGTCGAACACCTCGACCTTGTCGCCGAGCTCCTGGAACAGGTCGCTGAACGGCCAGGGCGTGTACATCGCCCAGTTGGCCATGTCGGGGTTCCAGTCGCGCGCCATGCGGTAGGTTTCCTCCAGCGTCTCGGCCGTCTCGTTCTCCAGGCCGACGATGAACTGCGCCTCGGTCACGATGCCGGCGTCCTTCAGCAGCTGGATCGCCTTCTTGTTCTGCGCGATCGTGGTCTCCTTGTTGAAGCGGTCGAGCTTGAGCTGCGCGGCGGCTTCCGTGCCGAGCGAGACGTGGATCAGCCCGGCCTTCCTGAACATCGGCAGCAGCTTCTCGTCGCGCAGGATGTCGGTGACGCGGGTGTTGATGCCCCACAGCACGTCGAGCTTCCTCTCGATCAGCAGTTCGCAGAACCGGATGAACTTCTTGCGGTGGATGGTCGGTTCCTCGTCGGCGAGGATGAAGAAGCCGACGTCGTGCTTCTTCACGAGGTTCTCGATCTCGTCGACCACCGCCTTCGGGTCGCGGATGCGGTAGTCGCGCCAGAACTTCCACTGGCTGCAGAAGCTGCAGGTGAACGGGCAGCCGCGCGCGAAGTTCGGGATCGCGACGCGCCGATTCATCGGGATGTAGATGTACCGGTCCCACTCGAGGATGGACCAGTCCGGCGTGATGCGGTCCAGGTCCTGGATCGGCGGCTCGGCGGGCGTGGCGATCACCTGGCCGTCGCCGTCGGCGTAGGCGATGCCCTTGACGCCGCCTCGGTCGGCGGCGAAGCGGCCGTCGTCGACCGCGCGCACGAGGTTCAGGAACACCTGCTCGCCCTCGCCGCGCACCACCGCGTCGATCCACGGTGCCTCCCTCAGCACCTGCGGGTACATGAAGGTGCCGTGGATGCCGCCGAGCACCGTCACGCAGTCCGGCTTCACCTCCTTGGCCACCTGCAGCAGCCGCTCGGCCTTGTAGATGGCCGGGGTGATCGCGGTGCAGCCGACGACGTCGGGCTGCAGCTCGGTGATGCGCGCGCGCACCTGGTCCTCGTCGAGGTGGTGCGTCATCGCGTCGACGAAGCTCACGTCGGTGTAGCCGCCGGCCTTCAGGTACCCGGTCAGGTAGGCCACCCAGGCGGGCGGCCAGTTGCCCGCGATCTCGGCACCGCCGGAGTGGTAGTTGGGGTGCAGCAGCAGGATGCGCATGGCGAGGCTCCGTGTCGACGGGAGCCCCACCGTAGGCCGCGTCCGCTGGCGCGACGTTGACGACTGTCAACGAATGTTGACAGTTCGCGGCTGATCCCCGGGCTACTGCGCCACCAGCTCCACCCGCCGGTTGCGCGCCCGGCCGGCCTCGTCGGCGTTGCCGGCCAGCGGTGCGTAGCTGGCGACGCCGGCCGCGCCGAGGCGCTTCGCGTCCACCTTGTAGCCCTTGACCAGCGCGTCCACCACCGCCTGCGCACGCTGGCGCGAGAGCGCGAGGTTGCCTTCCAGGCTGCCCTGGTTGTCGGTGTGGCCGACGATGTGCACCTTCAGCGCGGGCTGGGCCTGCAGCAGCTTGCCCATCTCGTCGAGCTGGGGCTTGGACTCGGGCTTGATCTCCGCCTTGCCGGTGTCGAAGTACAGGCCGTACAGCGCGATGCGGCCCTGCGCCTGCAGGCCCTTGGCGAGCGCGGCGGCGTCCACCGTGACCATGCCGGTGTCCATCGCCTTGGGCTCGATCACCTGCACCAGGGTGGCGACATGCTTGTCGCGCATCACCTGGATGGCGCTGGGGGCCGACAGCACCACCACGTGCAGGGTGCGGCCGGCGGCGTCCAGGGTGCCGTACCAGTAGCGGACGTCGTCGCGAGCCAGGAACTCGTCGGTCAGCGTCTTGCTGTCCCAGCCTTCCAGGCGCCCGCTCGAGAGCTGTTTCGGGGGCGTGCGCAGCGGGTTGAAGTCGCGCATGCCGCAGGCCGTTCCGGCGCAGGCGTCGATCTTCTTCGCGCCGGCGCGCGCCAGCGCATCCTCGTAGTTGCGCTGCACCTCGGCGAGTCCGCGCCCGGCCGGGCCGAGGTAGAAGAGCCGGCTCACCTTGCCGTCCACCCGCGCCGTCGACGCCTCGCCCGAGGGCAGGGTCGCCTCGTCGAAGCCGCGCAAGTCCTGGCCCACCAGCCAGGAGCCGGCGTAGCGGCTGATCACGGGGTGGTCCTTGGCGCCGGGCGCGTCGGCCGGCATCTGGGCCGAGGCGGTGGTCGTCGCCACCAGCAGCGCGAGTGCGGCCAGCATCCGGATCGTCATGTCCGTTCTCCCTGAGACTGCAACAGCGGCGGCAGTCTAGCCAACCCGGATTGACGCGCACGGAATGCCTCTTGCTTAATGAAACCACCCGTTTCCGCACCTCGTCCACGCAAGGAGAACCGAATGTCCCTGTCCCGCCGCACCCTCGCCCTGGCCGCCGCCGCCGCGCTGGCCGCCGCCTCCGGCAGCGCCTTCGCGCAGGCCAAGCTGAAGGTGGCCGCGATCTACACCGTGCCGGTCGAGCAGCAGTGGGTGAGCCGCATCGACAAGGCGCTGAAGGCGGCCGTCGCGCGCGGCGAGATCGAGTACGTGTTCAGCGAGAACGTGAGCAACGCCGACTACGAGCGCGTGATGCGCGGCTACGCCGAGAAAGGCCACCAGCTCGTCGTCGGCGAATCCTTCGCCGTCGAGGCGGCGGCACGCAAGGTCGCCAAGGACTACCCGAAGGTCGCCTTCCTGATGGGCAGCTCGGGCAAGCCGCAGGCGCCGAACTTCGGCGTGTTCGACAACTACATCCAGGAGCCGGCCTACCTGACCGGCATGATCGCCGGCGGCATGACCAAGTCGAACAAGATCGGCATGGTCGGCGGCTACCCGATCCCGGAGGTGAACCGGCTGATGAATGCCTTCATCGCCGGCGCGAAGGAGGTCAACCCGAAGGCCGAGTTCAGCATCAGCTTCATCAACAGCTGGTTCGATCCGCCCAAGGCCAAGGAGGCCGCCTTCGCGATGATCGACAAGGGTGCGGACGTGATGTACGCCGAGCGCTTCGGCGTCAGCGACGCGGCCAAGGAACGCAAGGTGCTCGCGATCGGCAACGTGATCAACACGCAGGACAAGTACCCCGAGACCGTGGTCGCCTCGGCGCTGTGGAACATGGAGCCGACCATCGACCTGGCGATCAAGGCCGTCAAGGAAGGCAAGTTCAAGGCCGAGGACTACGGCATCTACTCGACGATGAAGCACAAGGGCAGCGAGCTCGCGCCCCTGGGCACCTTCGAGGGCAAGGTGCCGGCGGACCTGGTCGCCAAGGTGAAGGCCAAGGAGCAGGCGATCCGCGACGGCAAGTTCAGCGTCAAGGTGGACGACGGCCAGCCCAAGGCGAAGTGACCGCGCCTTGAGCGAAACGGTACTGCGGCTCCAGGGCATCACCAAGCGCTTCGGCGCGCTGGTCGCCAACGACGCCATCTCGCTGACGCTCGAGCGCGGCGAGGTGCTCGCGCTGCTGGGCGAGAACGGCGCCGGCAAGAGCACGCTGATGGCGATCCTGTTCGGGCACTACGTGGCCGACGCCGGAAGCATCGAGGTGTTCGGGCAACCGCTGCCGCCGGGCCGCCCGAAGGCCGCGCTGGCGGCCGGCGTCGGCATGGTGCACCAGCACTTCGCGCTGGCCGACAACCTCTCGGTGCTCGACAACGTGATGCTCGGCACCGAGCCGCTGTGGCAGCCGTTCTCGCGCCGCGCCGCCGCACGCGCGCGGCTGCTGGAGGCGGCGCAGCGCTTCGGGCTGCAGGTCGACCCGGACGCGCGGGTGGGCGCGCTCTCGGTCGGCGAGCGTCAGCGCGTGGAGATCCTGAAGGCGTTGGTGCGCGGCGCGAAGATCCTGATCCTCGACGAGCCGACCGCCGTGCTCACCCCGCAGGAAAGCGAATCCCTCTTCGCCACCTTGCGCCAGCTGGTGGCCGGGGGCCTCTCGGTGATCTTCATCAGCCACAAGCTCGACGAGGTGCTGGCGGTCTCGCAGCGCGTCGCGGTGCTGCGCGGCGGCAAGCTGATCGCCGAGCTGCCCGCGCAGGGCGCGGACCGGGCGATGCTGGCCGAGGCCATGGTCGGCCGCGCGGTGGCGCCGGCGCGCAAGCGGGCTGCGGCACCTGGCGAGCCGGTGTGCGAGCTGGTGGGCGCCAGCGCGCCGGGGCTGGTGCAGGCCGACCTGCAACTGCGCCGCGGCGAGGTGCTCGCCATCGCCGGCGTGGCCGGCAACGGCCAGCAGGCCCTTGCCGAGCTGCTGTGCGGCGAACGGCCCCTCGCAGCCGGAACCATTCGCATCGACGGCCGCGCGCTGCCCGCGCGGCCGCGTGCCTTCGTGCAGGCGAACGTGGCGCGCATCCCGGAAGACCGCCATGCGGTCGGCGTCGTCGGCGACCTGCCGGTGTGGGAGAACGCGGTGCTCGAGCGCTATGCCTCGCCCGCCTTCGCGCGCCTGGGCCTGGTGCGGCGCGAGCGGGCGCAGGTGCACGCCAGGGCGCTGCTCGAACGCTTCGACGTGCGCGGCACCGAGTCTGCCGGGCTCGCGACGACCACCCGCTCGCTCTCGGGCGGCAACATGCAGAAGCTGATCCTCGGTCGGGCGCTGGCGGGCGACCCGGACAGCACGACCCCGCCCGCGCTGATCGTCGCCAACCAGCCCACCTGGGGCCTGGACGTGGGCGCGGTGGCCTACGTGCACCAGCAGCTGCTCGATGCCTGCGCGGCCGGCAGCGCGGTGCTGCTGATCAGCGAGGACCTGGACGAGATCTTCGCGCTGGCCGACCGCATCGCGGTGATGCACCGCGGCCGGCTCGGCACGCCGCGTGCGACGGCCGACTGGACCCTGGCGCAGATCGGCCTCGCGATGACCGGCGCGGAGGACGCGCATGCGGCTCGAGCGGCGTGAGCGTGCACCGGGCTGGCTGCTGCTCGCGGCCCCAGCGGGGGCGCTGCTGTTCACGCTGGCCGTCACCTCCGTGCTGGTCGCCTGGGCCGGCGCACCGGTCGGCCGGGCCTATGCGCTGCTGCTCGAGGGCGGCTTCGGCTCGCGCTTCGCCTGGACCGAGACGCTGACGCGGGCCACGCCGCTGATCTTCTCCGGCCTGGCCGCGGCGGTGGCCTTCCGCGCGCGGCTGTTCAACATCGGCGGCGAGGGCCAGCTGTACGCCGGCGCGCTCGCCGCCGTCGCCGTGGGTGGGCTGCACGGCGGCACCGGCTTCGACGCGCCGGCCTGGCTGCTGCTGCCGGGGATGATGCTCGCGGCCGCCGCGGTGGGCGCGCTGCTGCTGCTCGGCCCGGCGCTGGCCAAGAGCCGGCTCGGCGTCGACGAGGTGGTCACCACCTTGCTGCTGAACTTCATCGTGCTGCTGGGCGTCTCGGCCCTGCTCGACGGAGCCATGAAGGACCCGACCGCGATGGGCTGGCCGCAGAGTGTGGCGATCCAGGACCCGCTGCAGCTCGACCGGCTGATCGAGCGCAGCCGCGTGCACAGCGGCCTCGTCGGCGCGCTGGTGGCCGCGCTGCTGCTGTGGGGCCTGCTCGGCCGCAGCACGCTCGGCTTCGAGATCCGCGCGGTCGGCGCTAACGCGCGCGCCGCGGCCTTCGCCGGCATGCCGGTGGGTGCGGTGCAGGTGAAGGTGGCGCTGCTGTCGGGCGCGCTCGCCGGCCTGGCGGGCGCGGTGGAGGTGGCCGGCCGCGCCGGCTACGTGACGCTCGACATGGCCACCGGCACCGGCTACTCCGGCATCGTGATCGCGATGCTCGCCGCGCTGCACCCGCTCGGCGTGGTCGCCGCCGCGGTGTTCATCGCCGGGCTGCTGGTGGGGGCGGACTCGATGAGCCGCGCGGTCAACGTGCCGACTTACATCGCGGACGTGATCGTGGCCGTGGCATTGATCGCGGTCCTGGTCGCGACGATGCTGACCCAATACCGCATCCGGCGATGAACGAGACCCTCGAGCTGCTGGCCTCCGCGCCCTTCTGGGTCGCCGTTCTGCGCATCGCCACGCCGCTGGTGCTGGGCACACTCGGCGTGCTGCTGTGCGAGCGCGCCGGCGTGCTGAACCTCGGCATCGAGGGCATCATGGTCGCGGGCGCGTTCGCGGGCTGGCTCGCGGTGTGGCAGGGCGCGCCGCTGTGGATCGGCGTGTTCGTCGCGGCCCTCGTCGGCGCGGCCTTCGGTCTGCTGCATGCGCTGCTGACGGTGGGGCTCGCGCTGTCGCAGCATGTGGCGGGGCTCGGCATCACCCTGCTCGCGACCAGCCTCGCGAGTTATGCCTACCGGGTGAGCTTCCCGAAGGTCGACAGCCCGCCGACCGTCCAGCCCTTCGCGCCCATGAGCGGGCTGCCGATCCCGGTGCTGAACGAACAGACCCCGCTGACCCTGCTGGCGCTGCTGCTGGTGCCGGCGATCGGCTGGCTGCTCTACCGCACGCCGGCCGGCCTGGCGCTGCGCATGGTGGGCGAGAACCCGGCCGCGGCCGAGGGCCAGGGGCTGAGCGTGGCGGGCGTGCGCACCGCGGCCATCGTGGCCGGCTCGGCGCTGATGGGCGTGGCCGGGGCCTTCCTCACGCTGGCGGCCTTCAACGCCTTCTACTTCAACATGGTCAATGGGCGCGGCTGGGTCTGCGTGGCGCTGGTGGTGTTCGCCTCCTGGCGGCCCGGCAAGGCGCTGGCCGGCGCGCTGCTGTTCGCCTTCTTCGATGCGCTGCAGCTGCGCCTGCAGCAGGCCGGCGGCGGCGTGTTCGGGCTCGAGCTGCCGTACCAGGTCTACCTGATGCTGCCGTACGCGATGGCGATCGTCGCGCTGGTCGTGGTGGCGCGCCGCGCCGCCTACCCGCAGGCGCTGATGAAGCCCTACCGCAAGGGCGAGCGCTGACGACACGGCGTCACGGCGCGTGACGCCGTGTCAAGCAATGCAAAGCCGGTGCGCGTGGTCGCCGCGCCGCGCGTTGGAGGGGCATGTGCCACCCGCCAGGAGCCCCCGCATGAACCGCCTCTCGCGCGTCTCGATCGCCGCGTTCGCCCTCGCGGCCGGTGCGGCCCTGACCGGCTGCGTCGTCGCCCCGGTGGGGCCGTACTACGGCGAACCGGTGGTGACCGCGCCCCCGCCGCCGCAGGTCGAAGTGGTGCCGGTGGCCCCGTATCCGGGCTGGCTGTGGATCGGCGGCTACTGGACCTGGCAGGCCAATCGCCATGTCTGGGTCGGCGGTCACTGGACCGCCCCGCGCCCCGGCTGGCGCTACGTGCCGCACCGCTGGGACCCGGGGCCGCGCGGCTGGCGCGAGGCGCCGGGGCGCTGGGAGCGGCGCTAACGGCCGGGCCGCTCCTCCGGGCCGCCGGATGCCGGCGAAGCCGGCCTCGCCGACGTGCACGCCGAGTGGCTGGCGCGCATCCGCCCCAAGGGGCCGGTGTTCGTCACCTGCCACCCGGCCGACACGGTGCTGTTCGGCCGCCTGTTCGGCTCGCAGCGCGACCTCGGCCACGGCGAGGCGCCGCGTGCGGTCTACGCGGCGGGCTGCGACGCCGACGGCCTGACCTGCCACATGGGCCAGCCGGCCGGCGACCCGGTGCTCGAGGGCGGCCGCGCCCGGCGGATGATCGCCGGCGTCGTTCCCACGTGGCCGGCGTCGTGCCCCTCGGGGCACATGGAAGCTGGCACGACGCTACCATCCCCGCCGCGGCGAATCGCGCCGCTGCGCGCCTTGGCCGCCGTTTGCAGCAAACATGCGCCATCCTCTTCGGCCCGTCCTGTACGCCTTGGTTTGCGCCGTCTTGATGACTGCCGGGGTGTCGTGCACGAGCACCCGGTCGGACTGGCGAACCGCCAGCCGCGAGCCGGTGGGCCTGGCGCCGGATCCCGCCGACGTGAAGGAGGCGATGGTGCAGGTGTATGGGGCCCGCACCATCGGGGCCAAGGGCCTGTTCGGTGTGCACACCTGGGTCGCGGTCAAGCCGACCGATGCGCGGCAGTGGACCGTCTACGAAGTGGTGGGGTGGCGGCTGCGCTGGTCGGACAGCGCCGTGGCCGTGCACAGCCGGCCGCCGGATGGGCGCTGGTTCGGCGCGGCGCCGGAGCTGTATGCGCAACGGCGCGGAGCGGGTGTCGACGAACTGATCGAGCGCATCGACCGGGCAGCACGAAGCTACCCCTACGGCGCCGAGTACCGGGCCTGGCCGGGACCGAACTCGAACACGTTCACCTCCTGGATCGCCCGGGCCGTGCCGGAGCTGGAGCTCGATCTTCCCGCCACGGCAATCGGCAAGGACTACCTCGGCAGCTCCATCGTAGGCGCAGCGCCGAGTGGCCGCGGACTGCAGTTGTCCCTGGCCGGTGTGTTCGGCGTGGCGGTCAGCGGCGTCGACGGTGTCGAGCTCAATCTGCTCGGCTTGAACTTCGGCGTGAGCCGCAATGGATTGAAGTTGCCGATCGTCGGACGGGTCGGCAGCGGCTCGAAGGCCGACCCTGCGGAGCCACCGCCGACGCGCTGACGAACGCCGCGGGAGCGCCGGCATGGACGACGGCGGTGCTTGAACCCGTCCCGGCCTTCCCTAGAATCGTGCCCGACACGCCGGTGGCTCCCGGGCCGCCGCTGTCGATCGCTGGGGGTGTTGGCGCCACCGCAAGGAGCGCGCCGACTGAGAGAGTCCCTTCGAACCTGATTGAGGTAATCCTCGCGCAGGGAAGCACGTTCCTGGGTCTGCCGGCGATTCTTTCTCGCGCCGGCAGGGCAGCCCCGAATGCTCGCCGACCTGCCATCTGCATGAGCTGCACATGGCACATCCATCGTTTTCGCGTTCGAGTCGTTTCCGGCTCTCGATCCTGTCGCTGTCGCTCCTGGCCTGCAGCGCGGCCCGGGCGCAACAGGCGCCACCGCAAGCACCAGCCGCGGTGGCCAGTCCGGCACCGGGCCTGCACATGATCGCCGAGATCCAGGTCGTGCCTCGTCCCGCCGGCACGGCGGACGACCGCTACAGGCACGTCGATGCTGCCATCGCCGTCATCCAGGCCTCCGGCCTGCGCTACGAGGTGCACGGCATGGGCACGGTCGTCGAAGGCCCGCCGGAGAAGGTCTGGCCGCTGCTGCAGGCCGTCCACCACGCCACCCTCGAAGCCGGCGCCGAGCGCACGCTGAGCATCATCAAGGTCTCCAGCTCGGCTCAGGCCGGCGGGCCGCGGGTCGACGACCTGGTTCGCAAGTTCCGGAAGTGAGGCGGCCTGTCGCCGTCGGCAGCGCCTGGCCGAGTCGAGTCGGCCGAGTGCTGTCGATGGGCTCGGAGCCACGCCCGCTGACGGCCCGCGCGCGGCGGGTCGGGCTCAGGGCAGCGAGGGGCAGATGCGCGCGTGCAGGTGCACCAGCTCCATCTGTCCGTGCGTGTCGGTCTTCTGGAAGATCTGCTTCAGGTGGCTGCGCACGGTGTTCTCGGAGACGTTCAGCGTCCCGGCGATGGCCGTCAGCGGCTGGCCGGCGAACACCAGCGCGCTGACCCGCGCCTGCGCCGCGGTCAGCTCGTAGCGCTGCGCGAACACGCAGCTGGCCGGGTCGTGCCCGGCCTGTGCGCCGCGCAGCGCGATCAGCGCCAGCCCGCGCCGTGCGCCGGCCTGGCGGCTGTACACCGGCCCGAGCGCGCGCAGCAGTGCCACCACCGGCTGCGCCGCGCCGGGGCTGGCCAGCGACAGCACCATCGGCGGCTGCCCCGGCGCGGCCGCGGCCATGCGCGCCACGACCTCGGCCAGCAGTCGGCGGTCGGTCGCTGCCGCGGCGACCAGGCGCGCGCCGTCGCGCCGCAGGCCGAGCGCGCGGTCGAGCTGCATCTCGGCGGCGCCGTTGCACCACACCAGCTCGGCCGCGGCCGTGACCAGCAGCATCGGGTTGGTGTCGTGCTGCGCCAGCGCGAGCAGGGCCTGCGCCAGGTCGTCGGCCTCCTGCCAGCGCCAGCGGCCCTCGAGCGCCAGCGCCAGGTGGTCGAGCAGCAGCTTCAGGTCGGCGCGCTCCTGCGTGTCGAAGCCGGGCTGGCCGGCGGCGCGGTAGGCGGCCAGGCAGTGCACGCCGCCGGCCTGGCGCGCGACCACACCGCACAGCAGGTGCAGCAGGCCGCGCGGCTCGAGCAGGCCGCGGTAGAAGTCGGTGCGGCGCAGCTCGGGCAGGCCGATCAGCTCCTCGCCCGTCATCACGCGCCCGCCGACGTAGTCGTCGCTCGACAGGTACCAGGGGTTGCGCGCCGCGTAACGCGCCAGCTCGGCGCCGAACTGCGCGTCGGCCGGGGCCTCGTACAGCGTCGCCTCGGTGCCGCTGTCGAACTCGTGGCGCGCCAGCGTGATCACGCGTGCGTCGAGGTGGGCGCGGATGCGCTCGAACACCTCGTGCCACGCGCCGTCGTGCACGCCGGCGGCATGGATCGCGTGCACCAGCGAAGCCAGCGGGCCGGCCGGCAGCTCCTGGCGCGAGACCGTCTTCGGCATGCACCCGCTCCGTTCGAGAGGAGCCGATTCTGGAGCCCTGTGCGGTGCTGTCAACCCGGCGCTGCACCAACGCGGGGCGGGTGTTTCCCGCCATGGTCGCGCCGGGGTCGAATGGCTACGCTCGCAGCGAACGGATCCCGGCCATGCTGCGAGTCAAGCGCGAGTACCAGTCGTGGGTGGCCAACGAGTCGCTCGAGGACTACGCGCTGCGCTACGCCGCCGGCTCGTACCGGCGCTGGCGCCCGGGCGTGGTGGCCAACACCGCGCTGGGCGGCATCTCCTTCCTCGCACTGGAGGCGATCGGCGCGAGCATCACGCTGAACTACGGCTTCCAGAACGCGATGCTGGCGGTGCTGGTGGTGTCGCTGCTGATCTTCGTGATCAGCCTGCCGATCGCCTACTGGTGCGCGGTGGCCAACGTCGACATCGACCTGCTCACGCGCGGCGCCGGCTTCGGCTACATCGGCTCGACCATCACCTCGCTGATCTACGCCAGCTTCACCTTCATCTTCTTCGCCATCGAGACCGCCATCTGGGCCCAGGCGCTGCACCTGGCGATCGGGCTGGACCTGGCGCTGGGCTACCTGCTGTGCTCGCTGGTCATCTTGCCGGTGGTGTTCTTCGGCGTCACCGCCATCAACAAGCTGCAGGCCTGGACGCAGCCGCTGTGGGTGCTGATGCTGGTGCTGCCGCTGGGCTTCGTGCTGGCGCGCGACCCGGGCCTGTGGCAGGCCTGGACGGCGCACGAGGTCGGCGGCGGCTTCAACCCGCTGCTGTTCGGCGCGGCCGCGGGCGTGATGTTCTCGCTCGTGGCGCAGATCGGCGAGCAAGCCGACTACCTGCGCTTCCTGCCCGACCGCACGCCCGCCAACCGGGTGGCCTGGTGGGCCGCGATGCTGTCCGCCGGGCCGGGCTGGATCGTGATCGGCGCGCTCAAGGTCACCGCCGGCAGCCTGCTGGCGGTGCTCGCGCTGCGCCTGGGCAGCAGCGCGGCGCAGGCGGTCGAGCCGGTGCACATGTTCGTGCACGCCTACCGCCACCTGGTCGACGACCCGGCGCTGGCGCTCGGCCTGGCGACCGTGTTCGTCACCATCTCGCAGGTCAAGATCAACGTCACCAACGCCTACAGCGGATCGCTGGCCTGGTCGAACTGCTTCGTGCGGCTGGCGCACTACCACCCGGGGCGCGTGGTCTGGCTGGTGTTCAACGTGGTGATCGCGCTGCTGCTGTCGCTGCTGGGCATCTTCGAGACCCTGGAGGCGGTGCTGTCGGTCTACTCGACCGTCGCGATCGCCTGGGTCGGCGCGCTGTTCGCCGACCTCACCGTGCTCAAGCGCACCGGCATCAGCCCGAACTACATCGAGTTCAAGCGCGCCCACCTGCACGACATCAACCCGGTGGGCTGCGGCGCGACGCTGATCGCCGCCACCGCGGCGGTGCTGGCCTACGCCGGGGCGTGGGGTGAATGGGGGCGCGCGTTCTTCGGCTTCATCGCGCTGGCGGTCTCCTTCGTCGCCGCGATCGCGATCGCCTACGCCACGCGCGGCCGCTGGTACATCGCGCGGCCCGACCTGCACTACCGCCAGCAGGCCCCGGGCACGCTGGTCAACTGCTGCATCTGCGCGCGCGACTACGAGGCGCCGGACATGGTGCACTGCCCGTTCTACGCCGGGCCGGTGTGCTCGCTGTGCTGCGGCCTCGAGCTGCACTGCCACGACCACTGCAAGCGCCCCGCCGGTGCCGCGGCCGCGCCCCTCATCGGGCTGCGCACGCGCCAGTGGCGCCGGCTCGGCCGCTTCCTCGGCCTGCTGGCGGTGGCCGCCACGCTGCTCGGCGCGGCCTTCCTGCTGACCTACCGCTTCATGGACCTGCACACGCCCGGCGGCGACGCCGAGCTGGTGCGCGTGCTGGTGCGCCTGTACGTTGCCTCGCTGGTGGTGGCCTCGATCGGCGTGTGGTGGATGGTGCTCACGCACGAGAGCCAGGAGCAGTCCGAGCGCGAGCTGCTCGAATCGATGGCGCACCTGGAGCAGACGCGCCGCGAGCTGGTCGAGACCGAGAAGCTGGCCGCTCTGGGCGGCCTGGTGGCCGGGGTCGCGCACGAGATCAACACGCCGGTGGGCATCGCGGTCAGCACCGCCTCGTTTCTCGAGGACCGCACTGCCGCCGCCAACGCCGAGGCGGCGGCCGGGCGGCTCGACGCCGGTGCGCTGCAGCGCTATCTCGGCGAGGCCACCGACGCGGCGCGACTGCTGCTGTCCAACGCCACGCGCCTGGCCAGGCTGGTGCAGAACTTCAAGCAGCTCGCGCTGGACCGCGTCAGCGAGCCGCGCCAGCGCTTCGACCTGCGCGAGACGGTCGAGACCGCGCTGCGCGAGCTGCAGCCGCGCCTGCAGGCGCAGCAGGTCGCGCTGCAGCTCGAGCTGCCGCCCGGGCTGAAGATGGACAGCTACCCGGTCGCATTGGCCCAGGTGGTGACGAACCTGGTGGTCAATGCGCTGCAGCATGCCTTCGAGCCGGGCCGGCCCGGCGCCCGCGTCGCGCTGCACGCCCGTCTGGCCGAGGGCGACGAGCTCGAGCTCGAGGTGGCCGACAACGGCCGCGGCATCGCGCCCGAGCTGCAGGCGCGGGTGTTCGAGCCCTTCGTCACGACGCGCCGCATGTTCGGCGGCAGCGGCCTGGGCCTGCACATCGTCAACCAGATCGTCACGCGTCAGCTCGGCGGCGCCGTGACGCTCGAGTCGGCCCCGGGCGCGGGCACGCGCTTTTGCATCCGCGTGCCGCGCGTGGCGCGCCATGCGCCCGACATCGGCCGTATCCTCGTGCGGCTGCCCGAACCGCCCCGCGATGAACGCTGAGCCCGCCGCCGAAACCCTGCCGTCGCGCTGGAAGGTGCTGCTCGTGGACGACGAGCCCGACGTGCACGAGGTCTCGCGCCTGATCCTCGCCGGCCTGGGCTTCGAGGGCCGGCCGGTCGAGCTGCTGTCGGCCGGCTCGGCGGCGCAGGCGCGCGAGCTGCTGGCGCAGCACGGCGACGTGGCGCTGGCGCTGGTCGACGTGGTGATGGAGACCGACGACGCCGGCATCGCGCTGGTGCGCCACATCCGCGAGCAGCTCGACGACCACGACATGCAGATCGTGCTGCGCACCGGCCAGCCCGGCATGGCGCCGGAGCGCGAGATCGTGCCGCACTACGAGGTCAACGGCTACTTCCTCAAGACCGAGATCACCGCGCAGCGCCTGCAGTCCATCGTCATCGCCGGGCTGCGCGGCTTCCGCCATGCGCGCTCGCTGCGGCGCCTGCCGGTGCGCCTGCCGGCGCGCCCGGCCGCCGGCGATGCGGCGCTGGCCGCGGAGCTCGGCGGCAGCGCCGCCCGCGACGCGCTGGTGCTGCTGGTGCAGCCCGAGCTGGAGCTGGCCAGCGGACGCCTGCGCGGTGCCGAGCTGGTGCCGCAGTGGAAGAGCTCGCGCGGGCTGCTGCCGGCCGCGCGCGTGGCCGGGCTGCTCGGCCCCGGCCCGGCGCGGCGCGCGCTGGCGCAGGGGCTGCTGCAGCAGGCCCTGGCCTGGGCACGGCAGTGGCAGGAGCGCCTGGCGGCGCCGCTGCGGGTGTCGCTGCCGCTGGTCGGCGACGACCTGGACGACCCCGCCTGGCGCGCCGCGGTCAACCGGCTCGTCGACGCCGCCGCGCTGCCGGCCGGCTCGATCGACCTGCTGGTCGGCGAGGCCACGCTGCTGGCCGGCACGCCGGGCCTGCCGGCCGCGGCCGACGAATGGCGCGCGCACGGCCTGATGCTGACCCTGCTCGACTTCGGCGCGCAGACGATCTCGCTGCAGCGGCTCAGCCAGCTGGTGCCCGACCGCGTCAAGCTGCACCGGCCGTTCGTGCGCGGCGTGGCGTCCGATCCGTCGCGCGCCGCCGTCGCTCGCTCGCTGATGGCGCTGGCGCAGACCCTGAACGTCGCGGTGGTGGCCGACGGCATCGCCTCGGACGCCGACGCCCAGTTCTTCCGCTGGGAGGGCTGCGAGTTCGGCCAGGGCGACGCGCTCGCGCCGGCCTGCGCGCCGGGTGACCTCGTCACCCTGGTGCGGGCCGGGCCGCCCGGTTCGCACTGACGCGCAGATTCCTAGCGACAGTGGAGGTGGTTGCAGCCGAAGCCGCAGGCCGCGCGCCAGCCGCCGCGTGCATTGCCGGCGGGCCGGCCGAGCCAGCCGGCCCCCTCGCCGCCGCCGAGCATCGGTGCCGCCAGCCGGCGCGGCACCGCGCTGCCGCAGCGCGGGCAGGGCTGCGGCAGCGCCGACTCGCTCATCGGCCGGAAGGCGCGGAACGGCCCGCAATCGGCGCAGGCGTAGTCGTACAGCGGCATGGGCCGCGGCTCAGTTGAGCATGCCGTTGAGCAGCATGTAGCCCGGCACCCAGCCGGTCAGCACGCCCTCGGCCACGGTGACGCCGCCGACGAACTTGGCGATCGGCTTCTTCAGCACCAGCAGCACGAAGAACAGCCCCCACAGCACCGCCCAGGCACCCCAGGACAGCGCGAACCAGACGTCCCAGGTGCTCTGCGCCGTGGAGAAACCCTGCACGGTGACCGGCACCGCCGTCACCGCGACGAACAGGCAGAACCAGCCCAGCCCGCGCCCGTCCGCGCCGTTGCTGCGGTTCAGCGCGACCCACAGATAGGTGAAGGAGAACAGCAGCGTGTAGGCCGCGGCCTTGATCGACGCCGCGTCGGCCGAGGGGCCGAAGGCCAGGTAGAGCGAAGCCGCCAGCGTGATGCCGCCGACGAAGTAGTCGATCACCGCGATCTCGTTGTCGCCGATGCGGCCGAGCAGCCAGAGGCCGTTCAGGCACAGCACCGCGCCGACGAAGAACAGCACCAGTCCAAGCATCTCTTGCCTCCGTTCTTGTTGTCGGGCGCACCCCCGGCCCGCGCCGGCGGTGCGCCGCGGTCAGGCGCTCAGTTCGGCGAGCGCGGCACCTGGAGGCCCTGCTTCACCTGGTGCGGCGCCCCCTTCGCGCTGGGCCGCACGTCGAACCCGAAGATCGAGCGCGGGATGTAGATCGTCGAGCAGGCGTTCGGGATGTCCACCACGCCCGACAGGCGGCCCTCCACCGGCGCCGTGCCCAGGATCATGTAGGCCTGGATGTCGGTGTAGCCGAACTTCATCAGGTAGTCGATCGCGTGGTGGCAGGCGTTGGCGTAGGCGAGCCCCGAGTCGAGGTAGTGCTGCTTGCCGTTCTTGTCGACCGACACGCCCGAGAAGGCGATCCAGTCGCTGTACTGCGGGTCGCGCAGGCCGGGCATGAAGATGGCGTTCTCCTTCACGCCGTACTTGGCCATGCCGCCCTTGATCAGGTCGACATGCAGGTCCATGAAGCCGCCCATCTCGATGGCGCCGCAGAAGGTGATCTCGCCGTCGCCCTGCGAGAAGTGCAGGTCGCCGAACGAGAGCTTGCCGCCCGGCACGAACACCGGGTAGAAGACGCGGCTGCCGGCGGTCAGGTTCTTGATGTCCTGGTTGCCGCCGTTCTCGCGCGGCGGCGCGGTGCGTGCGGCCTCCTTCGAGACGCGGTCGTAGTCGGCGCCCTTGAGCGAGCCGAGGATCGCGCTGTCGGGCAGCGGCGGCAGCGCCAGCGGCGGCACGCGGTACGGGTCGGTCTCGATCAGCGCGGTCTCGCGTTTGGTCCAGCGCGCCAGCAGCTCGGCCGAAGGCGCGGTGCCCATCAGGCCCGGGTGGTGGATGCCGACGTACGAGACCTCGGGGATGTGGCGCGATGTGGCCACGTCGCCGGAGAAGTCCCAGATCACCTTGTAGGCGTCGGGGAAGCGCTCGGTCAGGAAGCCGCCGCCGTTCTTGGTGGCGAACACGCCGGTGTAGCCCCAGCCCTGGCCGGAGAACGGGCCGGAGTCCTCCTGGTCGCAGGAGTCGATCTCGAGGATGTCGACGACCAGCAGGTCACCCGGTTCGGCGCCTTCCACGTAGAACGGGCCCGAGAGCACGTGAACGCCGGCCAGCGGGGCGTTGCGGATGTCGTCGGCCGACTCGTCGTTCTTGATCGCGCCGTCGAACCACTCGCGGCAGTCGGCGCGGAAGGTCTCGCCGGGCTTGATGCGCACGGCCGCCGGGATGTCCGGGTGCCAGCGGTTGTGGCCGACGAGCTTCTGGTCGGTGAACTTCTTGGTGTTGTCGAGGGGGAAGAGGTTCTTGGGCATGCGGTCTCCTTTCGGTGGCGGAGGAAGGCGCCGGGCGCGGCCGGCGCGGGGTGAGGCTCAGGGGCGCGGCAGGCGCGCCAGCTGCGGGGTGAGCGGCGCCGTGCGGATGCGCCGGCGCGCGCCGGCGGCGGGCACCGAGCTGACCACCTCGGGCTCGTGGGCGCTGCGTGCGGCGCGCTCGATCGCGCCGCTCCAGGCGCTGCGCGTGCTGCCGATCACCATCGGGGCCGAGACGATGCGCCGGGCCGGCGCGCCGCAGTCGGGGCAGGCCTGCTCGGCCGGCGCCTGGCCCATCGGCCGGTGCAGCTCGAACACGCCGTGCTGCTCGCAGAGGAATTCGTAGATCGCCACGGGTTGCTCCGTCGGGGGGATGGGGCGCATCGTGTTCCCGCGGCACCGGCACCGAAACCCACCGCGCGATGAAGCCGTCTCACCGGCGCGGGTGAGGGGCGCCTCACCCGATCGGGTGAGGCGGAGGCACGGCGCGTCAGGCGCTGGCGCGCAGGGCGGCGGCGAAGGCCGCGAGCTTCGCGGCGTCGAGCCGGCCCTCGCTGCGCACGCCGCTGCAGATGTCCAGGCCGAAGGGCCGCACCGCGGCCACCGCCTGCGCGACGTTCTCGGCACGCAGCCCGCCGGCCAGGAACAGCGGCACGCCGGCGCGCTCGCGGATGCGGGCCGAGAGCGACCAGTCGTGCACGCGCCCGGTGCCGCCGAGCTGCTTGACCGCGAGCGTGGGGTTGCCCGAGTCGAGCAGCAGCGCGTCGACGAAGGGCGCGGCCGCGCAGGCCTCCTCGACCGAGGCCTCGTCGCGCACGTGGATCACCTGCACCAGCCGGATGCCGGGCAGCGCGGCGCGCAGCCGGCGCAGCTCGGCGTGCGGCACATGGTCGACCAGCTGCAGCGTGCTGGTGCCGCAGCGGCGCTGCTGCGCGGCGATCGCCTCGGCCTCCTGCAGGCAGGTGAGCAGGAAGGTCTCGATGGTCGGCGGCACGCGTGCCGCGATCTCGGCGATCAGCGCCTCGTCGATCACGCCGGGGCCGCTGGGCATGGACGACACCAGGCCGAGCGCTGCGGCGCCGTGCGAGATGGCCAGGCGTGCCTCGTCGACCGAGGAGATGCAGCAGACCTTCAGGGCGGGCATGCTGGGTTCTCTCACACCTTCTCACTCCAGTGTCGCGTGGATCACGGGCGCGGCGGGCGCCGCCATGTCGTCGATGCGCAGTGCGTCGGCGAGGGCGCGGCAGGCCGCCTCGGCCGACGCCACGTCGGCGGCATGCACCTGCAGCAGCGGCTCGCCGGCCCGCACGGGGCTGCCCAGCGGCCGCAGCTGCGACAGCCCGACACGCGGGTCGATCGTGTCGCCCGGCCGCACCCGCCCGCCGCCCAGCGCGACGATGGCCAGGCCGAGCGCGCGGGTGTCCATCGCCGCCAGCACGCCGTCGCGCGGCGCAGGCAAGGGCCGCAGCGCCGGCGCGGCCGGCGGAACCCAGGCGAACACGTCGCGCGGCCCGCCCAGGCCGGCCACCATGCGTGCGAAGCGCTCGGCTGCCGCACCGCTGCGCCAGGCCGCGTCGGCGTTCCGACGCCCGTCCTCGACGCTGGCGGCCAGCCCGGCCAGGTGCAGCAGCTGTGCGGCGAGCGCCAGCGTCACCTCGCGCAGGCGCGGCTCGGCCGGCGCGCCGGCCAGCGCGGCCAGGCATTCCTGCACCTCGAGCGCATTGCCGGCCGTCGTGCCCAGGCACTGGTTCATGTCGGTGACCAGCGCCCGCGTCGGCAGCCCGGCGCCGCGTGCCACCTCGACCAGGCTGCGCGCCAGCGCATGTGCCTCGGGCAGCGTCGGGCAGAAGGCGCCGTTGCCGACCTTCACGTCCATCACCAGCGCGCGCACCCCGGCGGCGAGCTTCTTCGACAGGATGCTGGCGGTGATCAGCGCGACCGATTCGACCGTGGCCGTCACGTCGCGGATCGCGTAGAGCCGCCGGTCGGCCGGCGCCAGGCGCGTGCTCGCGCCGACGATCGCGCAGCCGGCCTCGCGCAGCACGCGCCGCAGCCTGTGCCGCGGCGGCGCGACGGTGTAGCCGGGCAGGGCCTCGAGCTTGTCCAGCGTGCCGCCGGTGTGACCGAGGCCGCGGCCCGAGACCATCGGCAGCACGCCGCCGCAGGCCGCGACGATGGGGGCGAGCAGCAGGCTGACCTTGTCGCCGATGCCGCCGGTGGAATGTTTGTCGACCACCGGCCCGGGCAGGCCGTCGCGCGACCAGTCCAGCACCGTGCCCGAACGGGTCATCGCGCGGGTCAGCGCCACCGTCTCGGCACGGTCCATGCCGTTCAGGCAGATCGCCATCGCCAGCGCGGCGATCTGGCCCTCGCTCCAGGAGCGGTCGGTCAGGCCGCGCACGAAGGCCTCGATCTGCGCATCGCCGAGCGCCTGGCCGAGACGCTTGGCGCGGATGATCTCGGCCGGCAACGGCATTCAGCGTGCCGCCAGCGCCGCGCGCACCGCGGCGAGGTAGGGCTCGAACTGCTGCAGGTCGTTGTGCCCGGCGCCTTCGACCAGCACCACGCGCGCGTTCGGGTGCAGCCGCGCCAGCGCCTGGCTGTGGCTGCTCGGGATCACCGCATCGTCCTCGCCGTGCAGCAGCAGCACCGGGCCGGGGATGCGCGCGATCGCCTCGTCGGTGCGCAGCGGGTAGCGCAGCAGCGCGGCGGGCACCCAGGGGTAGTGCTGCGCGGCCAGCGCCTGCATGCTGAGGTAGGGCGAGACGAGCAGCGTCAGGTCCGGCCCGATGCGCGCGGCCAGCGCGGCCGCCAGCCCGCTGCCCAGCGAGCGGCCGTAGACCACCACGCGCTTGCCGCGGTAGCGCGGCGCCACCGTCTCCCACACCGCCTGCACGTCGGCATGCAGCTGCGCCTCGCTGCGGATGCGCCCGCTGCTCTTGCCGTAGCCGCGGTAGTCGAGCATCACCAGGTCGACGTTGGCGCGCCGGTAGAACTCGGCGTTGACGAACCAGCTGCGCAGGTTGCCGGCGTTGCCGTGCAGGAAGAACACCACGCCGGACGGATCGGGGAGGCGCAGCTCGAGCACCGAGAGCCGCGCGCCCGGCACCTCGACGACGCGCTCGTGCACGTCGGGCGCGCTGGCCAGCGGGGTGTCGGGCGGCAGCGGCTCGGGCAGGAACAGCAGCCGCTCCTGCGCGAACCACAGCAGCGCCAGCACGCCGGCATACACCAGCAGGCACAGCAGCAGGGCCGCGAGCGCGAGGCGCAGCGGCGCGGACGTCGGCAGCAGGGGCATCGCGGCAGTCTACGCGGCGCACGCACGGCCGGATGCGGGCGGTTGACGATCGGTTGACAAGGTGTTCCCGAACGTCGCGGCCGGTTCATCGGGCGTTGAAGGGACAGGGCGATGCTGACGCCCATCCTGGACAGGAGTCCGCCATGTCGATCTGCGCCACCCTGCAAGAACACGAGCTGTGGTTCGGCTCGCTGTTCCACGAGGGCCGCGGCTACTGCTTCCCCTGCGACGCGCAGGGCCGCGTGGACCTCGACGCCCTGCCGCGCGAAGCGCTCGTCAACTACCTGTACGCCCGCTCGGTGATCGGGCGCGAGGTGGCCACGCCGGTGGTGCGCCGGCGCCTGCCGCGCTGACCGCACGCCCCGCACCCGCGCTGCGTGGGATGGCGCCGACCGCGCGGCCGGCTGAGGATGCTCAAGCGGTCGCCGGGGCATCTTGCCCAGGATGCGGCCCTTGGCAGTCCGGAGGGGCCGCGATGCGATGCACTCGAGTCAACCGATGGGGCACGGGCCCGGCGGCCGCGCTGCTGACGCTGGCGCTGACCCTCGCGCTGACCCTCGTCCCCGAGGCCCGGGCCGCCGGCACGTGGGCCGTCGACCGCATCGAGCTGCAGGGCGCGGCGGCCGGGCGGGCCCTGATCGACCTCACCGAGCCCGGCCGCAGTGCGCCGCGCCGCGTCGCCGTGCAGACGGGCGCCCAGCTCGCCGCCGGCAGCACGGTCGGGGTGCCTGCCGGCACCGCGCTGCAGCTGCGCAGCCCGACCGGGCAGCTCGTGAGCGTCGATGCGGCCGGCGGGGCGCTGCACCTGTCCGCGGCGCAGAGCCGGGGCGAGGCCTACGAGGTGCGCGGCGGGCGCTGGCTGTTCCGCGTCCTGGCGCGGCTCGACTTCTTCAACGTCTCGGCGCGCACGGTCTCGGCCCAGACGCGCGGCACGGTGTTCTCGGTCGAGCTCGATGCCGCCGGCGGACAGGCCCGCTTCGAGGTGCAGGAGGGGCTCATCCAGATCCGCCACCCGGTGCTGGCGCGCATCGGCACCGCGCAGGCGCGGCTGCAGGCCCGCGAGACCCTGGCCGCCGGCGAGCCGGCGCGCAGCTACGCGGTGACGCCGCAGGACTTCCTGTTCACCTTCGGCGACTATGGCGACGCGCAGCGCTACTTCGGCGCCCGGCTGGCGGATGCCGAGCGCGCGGGCGACGCCGACGCCACCGTCGACATGCTGATCGCCCTGGGCGACGTGAACAACCTGCTGGGCCGGCCGGAGGAAGCCCGGCCGCCCTACGAGCGTGCGCTCGCGATGGTGCGCGCCGAAGGCGATCTCTACTGGCAGGCCGTGCTCGAAGGCCGGCTCGGCAACGCGCGTTACCGCGCCGGCGACTACGAGCTCGCCGTGCCGCACTACGAACGCAGCCGGCAGCTGCATGCGCAGGTGGGGGCGCCCGAAGGCGAGTACACCGTCGAGGAGCAGGGCACCAACCTGGCCGGCGCGCTGCTGGCGCGCGGCACCTATCGCTGCGCGGCGCGCCGGGCCGAGCAGGTGCTCGCGCAGCTGACGGCGCATTATCCCGGCGCCAACCACCCCAGCGTCGCGGCGCTGCGCGGCGTGCTCGGCAATGCCGCCTACGGGCTGGGCGCCCCGGCGCGCGCGGCCGAGCAGCACCAGCTGGCGCTGGACATCCAGCGCCGCCTGAACGCGCCGCTGCGGCGCGCCGACGGGCTGGCCTACCACGAGGACGTCGCCGCCGCGCTGAACGCACTCGCCTGGGACCACACCGCGCTGCGCCGCTTTGCCGCCGCGCAGCGTGGCCACGAGGACGCGCTGGCCATCGCCCGGGCCCTGTTCCCGGGGCCGCATGGCCTGCAGGCGGACGCGCTGCACGGCCTGGCCAACCTGCAGCAGGCGCGCGGCCGCACCGCCGAGGCGGTGGACACGCACCGCCGCGCGCTCGAGATCCTCGCCGCGGCGCCGCCCGACCCGATTCGCGCCGGCCTCGGCCAGCTCTACCTGGGCGAGGCCCTGCGCGCCGCGCGCCAGCCGCAGCCGGCGGTCGAGGCGCTGCAGCGTGCGCGCGAGGCGCTGCGCACGAAGTTCCCCGACGAGACCCACCCGTACTTCGTCGAGCTGTACCGCGGGCTCGCCGCGGCCTACCGCGCCTGGGGCGGCCGGGCGGACGAGGCGCGCGCGGCGGATGCGCAGGCGCGGGCCGTGGCGGCCCGGGTGCAGGAGCGCGAGGTCGCATGCCTGAGGTGAAGCGGCGCTACTACGCGCTCGTCTTCCTGCTGCTGCTCGCGCTCACGGCGGCGCTCAAGCCCAGCTTCGAGGCGCTGGACTGGCGCCTCTTCGCGGCGCTGGACGGGCGCCGGCCACCCTGGCCGGCCGAGTTCCACCTCGTCGACGTGCCGTGGGACCTGAACCCGGCCGGCATCGAGACCTTCCGGCACGACCTGACGCGGGCCCTGCAGGCGCTCGCCGCGCTCGACACGCCGCCGCGGGCCGTGGTGCTCGACCTGTCGATCAGCGCGTTGCCGCTCGGCCTGACGGCGGACCTGGAGACGGCGCTCGACAAGCTGCGTGAGCGCGGCACGCCGGTGTTTGCCGGCGTCGACCTGCGCCACCCGGTGACCGGCGAGCCCGATGCGGCCTACCTGCAGCGGCACGCGAAGACGCAGGTCTACGATCGCCTCGAGGGCTTCGGCCACACGGAGTACAAGGTGGTCGGCCGCGCCGTCTGGTACGAGCCCTGCATCGTGCTGCGCGGCGGCGACCCGGGCGCGGCGCCGCCCTGCGAGGGGGCGCTGGCCGTCAGCGTCGCCGAATCGCTGGTCAAGCGTCCCCACGAGCGGAAGGCCGGCCAGCGGCCGATCGTCGTCAACCTGCAGGGCGAGCGGGCGCCGGCGGAAAAGCGCTGGGTCGTCGATGAGGCGGCCGGCGGCACGCTGCGGCATCCGGTATCGGCAGCCGGTCCGGCGGCCTCGCAGGCCCTGCGCCACACGGTGGTGGTGGTCGGCAACCTGCAGCACGACCGCATCGGCATGCTCGGCGACCGGCCGGGCACCGAGGTCGTCGCGTTGACGGTGGCCGACCAGATCGTTCCCGTCGCGCCGCTGCGGCTGCTGACGCACTGGAGCGCCCTGCTCGCCTTCACCGCGTTCTTCTCGCTGGCCGGCGTGCTGTGCTTCTCGACACTGCGCCGGCGCGTGCCGGCGCTGCGCCTGAACCTGAGCGCCGCGTGGGCGCTGGCGGTGCTGGCGATGCTCGCGGCGCTGGTGCTGGTGGTCGTCGGGCTGCGCCACGTGGCCGACCTGGTGTACCCGCAGGTCAGCTTCGTCGCGCTGGCGACGTTCTATGCGGTCTCGCTGAGCGCGCACCGGGCGCGCATGCGGCTGCGCGCGCGTGCCATGCAGGAGGACGTCACCGGCGGCACGACAGGCGGCGCCGTCGAGGCCTACGACGTGTTCATCAGCTACTCGCGCACGCCCCAGGAAAACGCCGCCTGGGTGGCCGCGAACCTGGCCGAGCCGCTGGCGCGCCGGCAGGTCGACGGGCGCCCCCTGCGTGTGTTCTTCGACCAGACCTCGATCCGCGTCGGCACCTCGTGGTACTTCAAGCTCGCCGAGGCGATCCAGGGCAGCCGCTGCTTCGTCGCGGTCTACACCGACGAGTACTTCCGCAAGGACTTCTGCCGTTTCGAGATGGGCAAGGCCGCGGTGCGGCTGGTGCGCGACGGGCAGTTCGTCGTCGTGCCGATCGTGCGTGGCGAGGTGAAGGTGCCGGCCGCCTTCGAGCACATCCAGACTCTGCCGGCGGGCGACCCCGCCCGGATGGTCGAGCAGATCGTCGCGCAACTGCCGCGTCCGTCGCCGCAGGACTGAACGCCCGGGTGTCAGTAGCCCTGGGACGGCACCGCCGGGCCGCCGCCCAGCAGCGCCTCGATGTCGCCGAGCAGCGCGCTCGCGCCGAAACGCAGGCGCGCCGGCACCAGCGCCGCCGTGCCGAGATGGTGTTCGGCCAGGTCTATGTAGGGCGCCGCGTCGGCCACGCGGCGGATGCCGCCCGCGGCCTTGAAGCCGACGCGCCCGCGTGCCCCGGGGTCGGACGCGATCAGCGCGAGCAGCGTGCCGGCGGCCTCGAGTGTCGCGCCCACCGGCGTCTTGCCCGTGCTGGTCTTGAGGAAGTCCGCGCCCTCGGCGAGGGCGAGCCGCCCGGCGTGCGCGATCAGCCCGGGGTCGCGCAGTTCGCCGGTCTCGAGGATCACCTTCAGCCGCAGCCCTGCGCTCGCGCGGCGCACCGCGCGCAGCAGCGCGGCGGCCGCGGCGGCGTCGCCGTCGCGCAGCGCGCGCCAGGGCAGCACCAGGTCGACCTCCTGCGCGCCGGCGGCGACGATCCGGGCGGTGTCGCGCAGCGCGCGTTCGATGTCGGTGCCGCCGTCCGGGAAGTTGGCCACCGCGGCAATCGCCACGCCGGCCGGCGCCCGCTCGCGCGCCCGCGCCGCCAGGCGCGGCCAGACGCACAGCGCCGCCGGCGGCCCGCAGGGGCCGGCGGCGCGGGCACACAGCGCGTCGACCGTGGCCTCGGTGTCGTCGTCGTTCAGGCTGGTCAGGTCCAGGCAGGCGAGGGCGAGGCGCGCGGCCTCCTGAGGCGTGCGGTTCATTCCAGCTCCAGCGCGGCGACGATCGCCTCCAGCAGCGGCACCGCCCGTGCCGAGGCGGCCTGCGCGGTGTCCAGCGTGTGGGCGTGGCTGAGCGCCTCGTCCTCCAGGCCGCAGGCCAGGTTGGTGACCAGCGAAAGCGCCAGCACGCGCAGCCCGAGCCAGCGCGCCAGGATGGTCTCCGGCACCGTGCTCATGCCGACCAGCTGCGCACCGAGCGCGCCGATCATGCGGATCTCGGCCGGCGTCTCGAACTGCGGGCCCAGCACCCAGGCGTACACGCCTTCGTGCAGGTCGACGCCGAGCCGCGCGGCGCTGTCCCGCGCCTGGCGGCGCAGCGCCGGGTCGTAGGCGTCGCGCAGGTCGACGAAGCGGTCGCTGCCGCGCTCGCCCACCAGCGGCGAGCGCTGCACGAGGTTCAGGTGGTCGGCCAGCAGCAGGGTGGCGCCCGGGCGCAGCGCGCGGTCCAGGCTGCCGGCGGCGTTGGTCTGCACCAGCACGCGCACACCGGCCGCGGCGAGCGTGCGCAGCGCGCCCTTCATCGCCGCGGCATCACCGTCCTCGTAGGCATGCTTGCGCCCGGCCAGCACGGCGATCTCGTGCGCGCCGAGGCGCCCGAGCGTCAGCGTGCCGGCATGGCCGTCGACCGCGAGGGCCGGGAAGGCCGGCAGCCCGGCATAGGGCAGCACCACGGGGTCGCGCACCCGCTGCGCCAGCGGGCCCCAGCCCGAGCCGAGCAGCAACGCGATGCGCGGCGCGCGTCCGGTGGCGGCGATCGCCGCCACGCTGCGGGCGACGGCCTCGTCCGCATCCATTCAGGGCTCCAGGTGCGCCGGGCCGAAGCTGGCCGGCAGCAGTTCGTCGAGCGTGTGGCGCGCGGTGATGCCGTGTTCGTCGGCACACCACACCGGCACGGTGCCGGCGGCGAACTCGCGCAGCTTCTGGCGGCACCCGCCGCAGGGCGTGACCGGCTCGGCCGCCACGCCCGCCACCACCACCGCCTGCACGCGCCGTGCGCCGCTCAGGACCAGCGCGCCGAGCGCCACCGCCTCGGCGCACAGGCCCTGCGGGTAGGCCGCGTTCTCGACGTTGCAGCCGGCGTGGATGCGGCCGTGTTCGTCCAGCAGCGCGGCACCGACCGCGAAGCGCGAGTAGGGCGCGTAGGCGTGCCTGCGTGCGGCGCGCGCGGCGCCGGCGAGCTGATGCAGCACGGACTCATCGACCATCAACGGTCCTTCACGTACGGAACACCGAGCGCCTTGGGCGTGCGCGAGCGGCCGATGAAGCCGGCCAGCAGCACCACCGTCAGCACATAGGGCAGCGCCTGGATGGCCTGCACCGGCACCGTGCCCACCAGCGGCAGCGGCGCGCCCTGCAGCCGGATGGCCAGCGCGTCGAGGAAGCCGAACAGCAGGCACGCGAGGAACGCGCCCACCGGGTGCCACTTGCCGAAGATCATCGCCGCGATCGCCATGTAGCCGCGCCCCGCCGTCATGTGCGGCACGAACGAGGGATTCTGCGCCAGCACCAGGTAGCTGCCGGCCAGGGCCGCGAGCACGCCGTTGCCGGCCAGCGCGGTGTAGCGCAGGCGCAGCAGCGAGACGCCGGCGGCATCGACCATCGCCGGGTTCTCGCCGGCCGCGCGCAGGCGCAGGCCGAAGCGGGTGCGGTAGAGCAGCCACCAGACCGCCGGCACCGCGGCCAGCGCGGCGTAGACCACCAGGTTGTGGCCGAGCAGGCCGAGCGCGAGCAGGGCGCCGAGGCCGGGCCAGTCGCGCACCGCGGCGGCCAGGCCGGTGAGCTGCGGGCCCAGGCGCACCGCGTCGGGCAGCGGCGGCGTCTGCCCGCCCTGGTGGAACCAGGCGATGCCGAGCACCACGGTCAGCCCGGCGGCGGTCATCGTGATCGCCATGCCCATCACGACCTGGTCGCCGCGGTGGCTGACGCAGGCCCAGCCGTGCAGCATCGACAGCGCGACGCCGACCGCCAGCGCCGCCCCCAGCGCCAGCGCCAGCGAGCCGCTCAGCGCGCCGACGCTGCCGGCGGCGAACGCGGCCAGCAGCATCTTGCCCTCCAGCCCGAGGTCGATCACGCCGGAGCGCTCGCACAGCACGCCGGCCAGCGCACACAGGATCAGCGGCGTCGCGACGCGCAGCGTCGAGCCGATCAGCGTGGCCAGGCCGATCTCATCCATGCACGTGTTTCCACAGCCGCGCCAGCGTCGGCGCCGCCACCTGCGCCAGCGCGCCCGAGAACAGCACGATCAGGCCCTGCAGCGTGAACACCATGTCGCGGCTGAAGCCCTCGACCTCGAAGGCCAGTTCGGCGCCGCCCTGGTACAGCGCGCCGAACAGCAGCGCGGCCAGCGCGATGCCCACCGGGTGGTTGCGCCCGATCAGCGCCACCGCGATGCCGGCGAAGCCGGCGCCGACCACGTAGTCCAGCAGCAGCCGGCCGTGCACCCCGGCCACCTCGTTGACGCCCACCAGCCCGGCCAGCGCACCCGACAGCGCCATCGCGATCATCACCTGGCGCTGCGGCCGGATGCCGGCGTAGCGTGCTGCCTCGGGCGCGTGCCCGACCGCGCGGATCGCGTAGCCGGCCCGGGTGCGCCACAGCAGCAGCCACACGAGCACGAGCACGGCCAGCGCGAGCAGCAGGCTCAGGTTCAGCGGCGAACGCGGCCACTCGAGGCCCAGCCCGGCCAGCAGCTGGTGCATGCCGGGCAGTGCCGCGCCGGGGCCGAAGGCGCGGCTCTCCACCGTCATGTTGCCGGGCTCCTTCAGCACGTCGATCAGCAGCCAGGCGAGCAGCGCCGAGGCGATGAAGTTGAACATGATGGTCGTGATGACCACGTGGCTGCCGCGCCAGGCCTGCAGTGCGGCCGGCACCGCGGCCCAGGCCGCGCCGGCCAGCGCCGCGGCGGCCACCATCGCGGGGATCACGAGCCAGGGCGGGAAGCGGTCGCCCAGCCACAGCGCCACCAGCGCGGTGCCGATGCCGCCGAGCATGGCCTGCCCTTCGCCGCCGATGTTGAACAGCCCGCCGTGGAAGGCCACCGCCACCGCCAGGCCGGTGAAGACGAAGGTGGTGGCGTAGTAGAGCGTGTAGCTCAGGCCGAGCCGCGAGCCGAAGGCACCCTTGACCAGCAGCGTCACCACCTGCCACGGGTCCTGCCCGACGAGCAGCACCACGGCACCGGCCACCAGCAGCGCGAGCGCGAGGTTGAAGGCCGGCAGGACCGCCAGGTCCATCCAGCGCGGCATCTCCAGCGGGGCGGCGCTGCTGTTCATGCCGCGATGGCCGACCCGCCCATCAGGCAGCCCAGCCGTGCCTCGTCCGCCTCGGCGATCGGCAGCTCGCCGGCGATGCGGCCGGCGGCCATCACGAGCACGCGGTCGGCCAGCGCGAGGATCTCGTCGAGCTCGGTGGAGACCAGCAGCACCGCGCCGCCGGCGTCGCGCAGCGCACGCAGCCGGCCGTGGATGAACTCGATCGCGCCGATGTCCACGCCGCGCGTGGGCTGGCCCACCAGCAGCACGCGCGGCGCGGGCAGCGCCTCGCGCGCCAGCACCAGCTTCTGCTGGTTGCCGCCGGAGAAGGTGGCGCTGCGCAGCCCCGGCGCGCGCGGGCGCACGTCGTAGCGTTCCATCATCGCGGCGGTGTCCTCGCCCATGCGGGTGCGGTCCATCAGGCCGTGGCGGCGGTAGCGCGGTGCGTCCTGGTAGCCGAGCACGGCCGATTCCCACATCGGGAAGGGCAGCACCAGGCCGCGCCGGTGCCGGTCTTCCGGTACATGGGCGAGCGCCAGCGCGCGGGCGGTGGCCGGGTCGAGCCAGTGCGCCGGGTCGAAGCGGCGCCCGCCGAGCGTCAGCGTGCCGGCCTGCGGCACCAGCAGGCCGGCCAGCGCGTCGAGCAGCTCGCTCTGGCCGTTGCCCGACACGCCGGCGATGCCGACGATCTCGCGCTCGCGCAGCTCGAGCGAGACGCCGTCCAGGCGCGCCACGCCGAGCGCGTCGCGCCAGGCCAGGCCCTGGGCGCGCAGCAGCACCTCGCCCGGCGCGACGCTGTCGCCCTCGGCGCGGCCGAGCTGCACGCGCCGGCCGACCATCGCCTCGGCGAGCGCGTCCACCGAGGTGTCGGCGATCGTGCAGTCGAGCACCACCTGGCCGCCGCGCATCACCGTGACCGCGTCGCACAGGGCCATGATCTCGCGCAGCTTGTGGGTGATCAGCAGCACGGTGGTGCCGCGTGCGCGCAGCTGGCGCAGCGTGGCGAAGAGCTGGGCGGTCTCCTGCGGCGTCAGCACCGCGGTCGGCTCGTCGAGGATCAGGATGCGCGCGCCGCGCACCAGCGCCTTCAGGATCTCCAGGCGCTGGCGCTCGCCGACCGGCAGGTCCTCGACGAGTTCGTCCAGCCGCACCTGCAGGCCGGTGTCGTGCATCAGCGCCTCCAGCCCGCGGCGCAGCTGCGCCCGCGAGCGCGCGAGCTGCCAGTGCGGTTCGGCGCCGAGCAGGATGTTGTCGAGCGCGCTGAAGCACTCCACCAGCATGAAGTGCTGGTGCACCATGCCGATGCCCAGGCCGATCGCGTCGCGCGAATGGCGGATTGCGACCGCGCGCCCGTCGATCTCGATCCTTCCCGCATCGGCCTGGTAGAAGCCGTACAGGATCGCCATCAGCGTGCTCTTGCCGGCGCCGTTCTCGCCGACGATGCCGTGGATGGTGCCGGCGGCGACGCTCAGGTCGACGTCCCGGTTCGCCTGCACCGCGCCGAAGCGCTTGGCGATGCCGTGCATCGCCACCGCGGGCGCAGTCATCAGAAGGTGCAGGAGTTGCTCGCCATGTAGTCAGCGACCTTGATCTTGCCGGCGATGATGTCGGCCTTGGCCGCGTCGACCTTCTTGCGCATCTCGGCACCGACCAGCGTCTCGTTGTGCTGGTCGAGCGCGTAGTCGACGCCGCCTTCCTTCAGGCCCAGCGCGCTGACCCCCGGCACGCTCTTGTTGGCGGCGTCGTAGACCGCGTTGTCGACCCGCTTGACCATCGAGGTCAGCATGGTGCCCGGGTGCAGGTGGTTCTGGTTGCTGTCCACGCCGATGGCGAGCTTGCCGGCGTCCTTGGCGGCCTGGTAGACACCCACGCCGGTGCCGCCGGCGGCCGCGAACACCACGTCCGCGCCCTTGGCGAACTGGGCCTTGGCGAGTTCGCCGCCGCGCGCCGGGTCGCTCCAGGCCGCGGGCGTGGTGCCGGTCATCGCGCTGAACACCTCGACCTTCGGGTTGGCGAACTTCGCGCCCTGCTCGTAGCCGCACTGGAAGCGGCGGATCAGCGGGATGTCCATGCCGCCGACGAAGCCCACCTTGCCGGTCTTGCTGGCCAGCGCGGCCAGCATGCCGACCAGGAAGCTGCCCTCGTGCTCCTTGAAGACGATGGACTGCACGTTCGGCTTGTTGACCACCGCGTCGACCACCACGAACTGCTGCTTCGGGAACTCCTGCGACACCTTCTCGATGCTGCTGGCCTGCGAGAAGCCGATGCCGATCACCGGATTCGCGCCGCGCCCGGCCATGCGGCGCATGGCCTGCTCGCGCTGCGCCTCGTTGGCGATCTCGAAGTCCAGGTAGGGCTTGCCGGTGTCCTTCTTCCAGCGCTCGGCGCCGCGCCAGGCTGCCTCGTTGAAGGACTTGTCGAACTTGCCGCCCATGTCGTAGACGATCGCCGGCTGCGCGAGCGCGGCGGCGCTCGCCAGGGCGAGCAGGGCGGTGGCGATCAGCCGGGATACCGTCATGGAGTGTCTCCGTCGAAGCCCGCCGCAGGATAGCAAGACTCGCACCGCCTCCACTACGATGCGCCGATGACCGACGCGCTGGCCGACCGCATGCGCCGCCTGCCCAAGGTGCTGCTGCACGAGCACCTGGATGGCGGGCTGCGCGTGGCCACGCTGCTGGAGCTGCTGCACGCACGCGGCCTGGACGCGCCGGCGGGCGACCCCGACGCGCTGGAGAGCTGGTTCGCCGACCGGGCCCATGCCGGCAGCCTGGTCGAGTACCTGCGCGGCTTCGCGCTGACGGTGGCGGCCATGGCCTCGCTGCCGGCGCTCGAGCGGGTGGCTTTCGAGGCGGCCGAGGACGCGCGTGCCGACGGCGTGGTGCTCGGCGAGTTCCGCATCGCGCCGCTGCTGTTCGAGCCCTTCGGCCTGGCGCCGGAGGCGGTGGTCGAGGCGCTGCTCGCCGGCCTGGCGCGCAGTGCGCTGCCGGCCGGGCTCATCCTGTGCGCGATGCGGCACGAGCCGGCCACGCGCAGCGAGCGTGTGGCGCGGCTCGCGGCGGCTTACCTCGGGCGCGGCGTGCTGGCCTTCGACCTGGCCGGCGCCGAGGCCGGCCACCCACCCGGCGACCATGCCGGCGCGATCGCCCTGGCGCGCGAGGCCGGCCTGGGCCTGACCCTGCATGCCGGCGAAGCCGATGTCGGCGAACGTGTGCTCGAGGCGGCCCGGCTCGGCGCCGCCCGCATCGGCCATGGCGTGCGGGTGGCCGACCTGCTGCGCGGCGCGCGCGGCGACGCGGTGCTCGCGGAACTGCGCGAGCGCGGCGTGCACCTGGAGGTGTGCCCGACGAGCAACGTGCATACCGGCGCAGCCGCGTCGATCGCCGAGCATCCGATCGTGCCGCTGTGGCGCGCCGGCGTGAGCCTGTCCTTCCACACCGACAACCGGTTGATGTCGCAGGTGACGCACAGCGGCGAGGCGCTGGTGCTGCTGCGCGAGGCGGCGCTGACCGAGGCCGACCTGCTGCGCATGGGCACGCTCGCGGCCGAGGCCTCGTTCCTCGGTGCGCCGGCGAAGGCCGCGGCGCGCGCGGCCTTCGCGGCCTGGGCTGCCGCCTGAGCCCTAAGGTCCCGGCGCGGCGCGCGGCGGCCGGGCCGACAGCGCGATGATCGCGCGCGCCCGGGCGCGCGGCACCAGGTCGGCCAGCGTGTGCCGGTCCAGCGAGTCGACGAAGGCCTGGCGGGCCTCGATCAGCGCCGTCGCCAGGTGGCAGCCGGCGGTCAGCGGGCAGGTCGAGCCGCTGCCGAAACACTCCACCAGCGCCATGTCGTCCTCGATCAGGCGCACCACCTCGCCCAGGCGCGTCTCGTGCGGGGCGCGCGCCAGGCGCAGGCCGCCGTGGCGGCCGCGCTGGGTGTGCAGCAGCCCTTCCTGCGCCAGCCGGTTCACCACCTTCATCAGGTGGTTCTCCGAGATGCCGTAGGCCTCGGCGATCTCGCGGATCGAGCTGAGCGCCTCGGGGCCTTCGCGCGTGAAGCGGCTGGCGGCGAACATCAGCACGCGGATCGCGTAGTCGGTGTGCTGGGTCAGGCGCATCGGCTCCCCCAAAAAGATGCATCGGCTTGACACCTATTGTAGGGCGCCTATAAGATGCATACATGATGCATGTTTACGAGGCCGCGCCGGTCACCCGCGACGACCTGGCCCGGCTGGTCGACCGCTTCTACGCCGAGGTGTTCGCCGACCCCGGGCTCGGCCCGCTGTTCGCACCGCTGTCCGGCACGCGCTGGCCGGCGCACCGGGAGCGCATGACCGAGTTCTGGTCCACCGTGCTGCTGCACACGCGCAGCTTCCGCGGCAACGTCATGCGCAAGCACCAGGCGCTGCTGCCCGCGCTGCAGCCGGCGCATTTCGCGCGCTGGCTGACGCTGTGGCGCCGGCACACCGCGGCCGAGCTGCCCGGCGCCGCGGCCGACGAGCTGTTCGCCACGGCCTGCGGCATCGCCCGCAACCTGCACCTGGGCTGCTACGGCACCCTGCCGGCGCTGGTGCTGGACGGGCCGGACGTGCGCCTCGCCACCGCCTGACCACCCCCATACCCATCCCACAGGAACTTCCGTGCCATGAGCACCCAGCGCTACTACTCCCTCGGCAACCGCACCATGGCCCTGTCGGGCCTGACGATGCTGGTCGGTGTCGGGGCCGCCTATCCCTTCGCCGCGCACTTCGGTCTCGGGCTGCAGATCGTCGCCCACCTGGCGATCACGATCGCCGCCGGCTTCTTCAAGCTCGGCTACGTGCTGCGCCTGGCCGCGCAGCACGAGCAGGCCCGGCGAGCGCCGTCCGCCCCGCCTCAGCGGCAGGTGTTGGCCACGGTGTAGTCGATCACCTTCAGCCGGCCGTCGACGATGTCCGCCCTGGCCGCGTCGACCCGCGCCTTCATCGCCGGCGTCACGAGCTTGGCGTTGTGTTCGTCCAGCGCATAGTCGAGCGCAGCTTCCTTCAGGCCGAGCGCGGTGACGCCGGGTTTCACGCCGTCGAAGGCCGCCTGCACCGCGAGGTCGACGCGCTTGACCATCGAGGTCAGCACGAAGCCGGGATGCAGGTGGTTCTGGTTGCTGTCCACGCCGATCGAGAGCTTCCCGGCGTCGCGTGCGGCCTGCATGATGCCGAGGCCCGTGGTGCCGGCGGCGGCGAACACCACGTCCGCGCCCTGCGCGATCTGCGCCTTGGTCAGCTCGGCGCCGCGCAGCGGGTCGGTCCAGGCGGTGGCGGTGTTGCCGGTCATGGCCGAGAGCAGCTCGATCTTCGGGTTCACGTGGCGCGCGCCCTGCTCGTAGCCGCACAGGAACTTGCGCACCAGCGGGATGTCCTGCCCGCCGACGAAGCCGATCTTGCCGGTCCGGCTGGCCAGTGCCGCCAGCATGCCGACCAGGAAGCTGCCCTCGTGCTCGCGGTAGACGAAGCTCTGCACGTTGGGCAGCTCGACCACCGCGTCGACGATCGCAAACTGCGTCTTCGGAAACTCGCGCGCCACCTTGGCGATGCTGGAGGCCTGCGGGAAGCCGATGCCCACCACCGGGTTTGCGC
This sequence comes from Piscinibacter defluvii, assembly GCF_004011805.1. Lineage (GTDB taxonomy): Bacteria > Pseudomonadota > Gammaproteobacteria > Burkholderiales > Burkholderiaceae_C > Piscinibacter > Piscinibacter defluvii. The sequence continues at coordinate 623,490 of NZ_ML137196.1, read as the reverse complement.
CGCGCTCGGCGAAGCGCCGCGCGGCCAGCTCGCGCTGCGCCGCGTTGGCGATCTCGAACTCGAGGAACTCGCGCCCGGTGCGCTTCCTCCAGGCCGTGGCGCCCTCCCAGGCGGCCTGGTTGAACGAGCGGTCGGCCTTGCCGCCGAGCTCCAGGATCAGCGCCGGCTGCGCGACAGCACCCGTGGCCAGCACCAGGAGGCCGGCGAAGAGCATCGAGCGGCCGCCGCGGAACCGGCTTCGCTGGGCCGCTGGCGGCGCCCCCTGGGGGGAGGCGGCCGCAGGCCGCTTCGGGGGGATCAAAAGCTCGCCCTGAACTGGGCTCCCCAGGTGCGCGGCTCGTTGATGAAGCCGGTCAGGTTGTTGAAGTCGATGCCACCCACCACGCGGATCTGGTTGGTGATGTTGCGGCCGAACAGCGCCACCTCGTACTTGCCGTTGCCCCACACGTAGCCCAGGCGCAAGCCACCCTCGGTGAGTGGCTTGCCGGTGAACTCGACCGACTCGTAGAGGAAGAAGTTGATCTTGCTGCGGTAGGTCCAGTCGGTCAGCACGTACAGCTCGCCGTCGCCGATCGGCTGCGTGTACTTCAGCATGAAGCTGAGGGTGGTCCTGGGCGCCTGCGGCAGCGGGTTGCCGTCGATCAGTGCGGTGCCGGCGGTGGGCTGCGGGTCGGTCACCGTGCAGTTGCGTACCGGCGCGGCGATGCCGTCGCCGCACACCGCCACGGCCAGGCCCGGGTCCTTGATCTTGGTGTCGTTGTAGCCCACCCCCAGGCCCACCATCAGCCGGTCGGTCAGCAGCGCCTGGGCGTCCAGCTCGAAGCCCTGGCCCACCGCCTTGTCGACGTTGAGCAGGATGTTGGCATTGGACGAGCCGCCCACCGCGGTGACCTGCAGGTCCTTCACGGTGTAGTGGAAGACGCCGAAATTGACGCGCGCGCGCCCGTCCAGCAGGTCGGTCTTCACGCCGGCCTCGAAGGAGGTGTTCGTCTCCGGGCCGGCCACCGACTTACCGTTGAACGCCCCCGCCCCCTGCACGCTGCTGCCGCGGAAGCCCGTGGCCACGCGCGCGTACAGGTTGGTCCCGGGCGTGACGGTGTAGGTGCCGGAGAGGTCCCAGTTGAACTTGCTGTCCTTGGGCGCGGCGGACAGGTCGCCGTCGGGCTCCTGCGCCGCGAGCTGCGCGAGCGTGCACTTGCCCAGCAGCGTGCAGGGCACGAAGCCGGTGTTCTCGTAGGCCTCGACGCTGAACTTCTTGGTGTCGCGCGTGTAGCGCCCGCCGGCGCGCAGCTTCAGCTCGGGCGTGAGGGCGTAGTTCAGCGCGCCGAACAGCGCCACCGCGTCGTTCTTCTGGCGCACCCGCTGGTAGCCGTCCTGCGCGCTGCCGTTCGGCGAGTCGTAGCTGAAGCTCTCGATCTTGTAGTCCTCGTGGAACAGGTACAGGCCGGCCTGCCAGCCCAGCGGCCCCGAGTCGGTGGACTCGAGCCGGAACTCCTGCGTCACCTGGCGGTGTGCCGGCATGCCGTCGGCCGTCTCGGACGAGAACGGGATGACCCCCGGCCCCGAGGGCGGTGCGAAGGTGTTGCCGAAGCCGCCGTCGATGTCGCCGCGGCTGTAGGTGCGCACCTGCTCGTAGCCGGTGATCGAATGCAGCGCCACGCTGCCCAGCCCCCAGCGCAGGCGCAGGCTGGCACCGTAGTTCTGCAGCTCCGACTCGTTCTTGCCGTCGTACGAGACCTTGGACTCGTCGAAGCCGGGCACCAGGTCGTTGGTGCCCTTGACGATGATGTTGGCGCGGAACAGGCGTGCCGAGCCGGCGTAGTCGCGCGCGTGCAGGTTGAAGAGGGCGCTGAAGTCCTGGTGCGGCTGCCACAGGTACTGCGCGCGCAGCGCGGAATCGCGGTAGCCCTCCAGGTCCTGCGTCGGCCCGTCGTCGAAGGTGTTCTCGACCCAGTCGTCGCGGGTCTGGTTCAGCACCGACACGCGCAGCGCCGTGCTCGGGCCGGTCGGGAAGTTGACCGCGCCCTCGGCGTTGACGGTCTTGAAGGTGCCCACGGACAGGCTGCCGTAACCCTCCACCTTCTTCAGCGAGGGCCGCACCGATTCGAACTTGACGACGCCGGCCGGCGTGTTGCGCCCGAACAGCGTGCCCTGCGGGCCGCGCAGCACCTCGATGCGGTCCAGGTCGAAGGCCGGGAAGCCCTTCAGGATCGGGTTCTCCTGCACCACCTCGTCGTAGACCAGCGAGACCGGCTGCGAGGCGTTGAGCCGGAAGTCGGTGTTGCCGTAGCCGCGGATGTAGAAGCGCGGGAAGGCACGCCCGAACGAGGACTCGATGTTCAGGCTCGGCACCCGCGCCGAGAGCATGCGCACGTCCTGCCCGCCGGTGTTGAGCACGTCGATCATCTCGGGGCTGAGCGTCGTCACCGAGCTCGGCACGTCCTGCAGGTTCTCGGTGCGGCGTTCGGCCGTCACCGTCACGGTGGGCAGCCTGCCGGCGTCGGCGGGGGCCTGGGCAGCTGCACCGACATGCAGCGCGACCAGTGCGCAAGCCGCCGCAACGCGGTGCATGCGGAACGCGGGAAGGGCGGGCGGCAGCGGAGCGCGGTTCGGCATGGACAGTCCCTCGTGGTCCGTTGGGTTGGGCTGGCGGCCCGGGGTGCAAGCGTCATGCCACGTGACGACGCCGACTTGCGCTACCGTTGACGCCAGGACGCACCGCCATGCTGAACCCGAACCAGGTCTTGCGCTACCGCGATCAGGGTTTCCTCGTGCTGCCCGGCTTCCGTGACGAGGCCGCCGTGGCGGGGCTGCGCGAACGGGCGCGACAGATCGCCGCCGGCTTCGTCGACCGCGGGCCGCCCAGCGTGTTCACCACGCGCGACCAGGCCCGCACAGCGGACGCTGCTTTCCGCGCCTCGGCCGAGACGATCCACTGCTTCTACGAAGAAGAAGCCTTCGACGCCGCCGGCCGCCTGCGGCGCCCGGCCGACCAGGCGATCAACAAGATCGGCCACGCGCTGCACGACCTGGACCCGGTGTTCGACCGCTTCTCGCGCGGGCCCGACATGGCGGCGTTGGCCGCCGCGCTCGGGCTGCGGGTGCCGCAGGCCTGGCAGTCGATGCTGATCTGGAAGCCGCCGGGCATCGGCGGCGAGGTCGGCTGGCACCAGGACGCCACCTTCCTGATCACCGAGCCCGACAGCGTGGTCGGCTTCTGGTTCGCGCTCGAGGACGCCGACCGCGACAACGGCTGCCTGTGGGTGCAGCCCGGCGGCCAGCGCGGCCCGCTGCGCCAGCGCTTCGAGCGCGCGGGCGACACGCTGCAGATGCGCACGCTGGACGACACGCCCTGGCCGAGCCTGGAGCAAGCGGTGCCGGTGGAGGTGGAGGCCGGCGCGCTGGTCGTGTTTCACGGCCGGCTGCCGCACTACAGCGGGCCGAACCGTTCGGCGCGCTCGCGCATGGCCTACACGCTGCATGCCACCGACGGCAGCGCCGCCTGGTCGCCGCGCAACTGGCTGCAGCGGCCGAGCCTGCCGGTGCGCGGGCTGGGATAGCTTCGCGCGGCGGTCTTCCGGCGCTATCCTGTATCGATGAGTTCCGAACCCGGCGCGCGCCACATCCGCCTGACCTCCCACCCCGGCCAGGGCGCCACCGGCGCGCCGGCCATCCACTGGGGCGCGGCCGATGCGCTGGAGCGCGGGCCCATCGTCGGCACCACCGGCAACCGCAGCCAGCGCAACGTGGTGGGCACGCACAGCGGCAGCTACGGCGTCTACCGCGCGCTGGCGGTGGCGGCCGGCAACCTGGTCAAGGGCCACCGCGCCGACCTGACCAACACCGCGCCGACCGACCCGATCGGCCCCTACGAGCAGTGGGGCGACCCGGAGAAGATCGTCTCGATCGACCCCTGGGGCGCCTCGGTGCAGCAGGTGTTCGCCGACTACCTCGAGCAGGGCTACGACATCCGCCCGACTATCGCCGTCACCAAGGCGCACATCCACCTGCCCGAGATCCGCCAGGCGCTCGCCTTCCAGCGCCTGCAGGTGGACGGCAAGGTGCTGCTGGAGGACAGCTCCGCCACGGTGACCAAGATCGCGATCGAGCCGGTCTGGTGGCTGCCGGGGGTGGCCAAGCGCTTCGCGGTCAGCGAGGCCGAGCTGCGCCGCGCGCTCTTCGAGGAGACCGGCGGCATGTACCCCGAGCTCGTCACGCGCAGCGACATCGAGGTGTTCCTGCCGCCCATCGGCGGGCAGACGCTCTACATCTTCGGCAATCCGCGCGACCTGGCCGACCCGAACGTCACGCTGACCGCGCGTGTGCACGACGAGTGCAACGGCTCGGACGTGTTCGGCTCCGACATCTGCACCTGCCGGCCCTACCTGACGCATGCCATCGAGGAGTGCATCCGCGGCGCCCAGGCCGGCGGCGTGGGCCTGATCGCCTACAGCCGCAAGGAGGGCCGCGCGCTCGGCGAGGTCACCAAGTTCCTGGTCTACAACGCGCGCAAGCGCCAGGAGGGCGGCGACCGGGCCGACAAGTACTTCCTGCGCACCGAGTGCGTGGCCGGCGTGCAGGACATGCGTTTCCAGGAGCTGATGCCCGACGTGCTGCACTGGCTCGGCATCCGCACCATCCACCGGCTGGTGTCGATGAGCAACGACAAGTACGACGCGATCACCGGCAGCGGCATCACGGTGGGCGAGCGCGTCAAGATCCCCGACGAGCTGGTGCCGGCCGATGCCAAGGTCGAGATCGAGGCGAAGATCGCCGCGGGTTATTTCACCGACGGCGCGGTGCCCGACGAAGCCCAGCTCGCCAGCGTGAAGGGGCGCGGCCTTGAATGAGCAGCACCTGGTCGACGCCGCGGTCCGCACCTTGCGCGACCCGGCGACGATCCGTGCGCGCTGCGCCTCGATCACGGCCTGGGTCGATGCGGGCGCGTCGCCGCACTTCACGCTCGAGCGCGCCAGGCTCGACGCCGTCGCGCAGCGCATCGCGGCGCTGACCCGCAGCCGCTTCCCCGACCTGAAGATCCCGGTCCACAGCCGCTGGCGCCACTTCGAGGCCGGTGGCGTGGACCGCAAGGCCGAGCTGGACCGCCGGCTCAACGGCCGCAGCCACATCGCCGCGGCGCGTACCCGGATCGACCTGGCCCTGCTCAGCGTGCTGCTCGATGCCGGCGCCGGCGCCAGCTGGGCGTACCACGAGGCGGAGAGCGGCCAGCGCTTCGTGCGCAGCGAGGGCCTCGCGGTGGCGAGCTTCCGGGCCTTCCTGGCCGGGCGCTTCTCGTCCGACCCGGGCGACCCGATCCGCGTCGACGCGGCGGCGCTGCTGAAGATCGATGCGAAGGGGCTGGTCGAGGTGTTCCAGGCGGGGCCGGACAACCCGCTGGTCGGCCTCGAAGGCCGCGTGGCGCTGCTGCACCGGCTCGGCGAGGCGCTGCGTGCGCGGCCGGAGGTCTTCACCTCGACCGGCCAGCCCGGCCACCTGTTCGATGCGCTGACGCATCACGCCCATGCGCCGCGCCTGAACCACCACCGGCCGCTGCCGACGGCGATGCACCACGAGGTCGGCGCCGGGCGCATCCTCGGCGCGCTGCTGGAGTCCTTCAGCGGCATCTGGCCGAGCGGGCAGGTCTTCCACGGGGTTCCGGTGGGCGACGTCTGGCCGCACCCGGCCGCCGGCGGCACGGGCACGAGCGCCGGTTGGGTGCCGTTCCACAAGCTCAGCCAGTGGCTCGCCTACTCGCTGGTCGAGCCCTTCGAGTGGGCCGGCGTGAAGGTGCACGGGCTCGACGAGCTGACCGGCCTGCCGGAGTACCGCAATGGCGGCCTGCTGCTCGATGCCGGCGTGATCGTGCCGCGCGATGCGGCCTTCGCGGCGGCGCCGCGCACGCCGGCCGACCCCTGGGTGATCGAATGGCGCGCGCTGACCGTCACGCTGCTCGACGAGCTGCTGCCGCGGGTGCGCAGCCTGCTCGGCGTGCCCGACCTGCCGCTGCCCTGCCTGCTCGAGGGCGGCAGCTGGGCGGCCGGACGGCAGATCGCGGCCGAGCGCCGCCCCGGTGGCGCACCGCCGGTGAGCATCGAAAGCGACGGCACGGTGTTCTGATCCGGCGCGCGGCTGCACCGGCGCGTGCCGGCCCGGGTGCGGCGGTCAACGGCGCAGCCGCCCATGGCCGTCCAGGACGGCGATGTCGATGAAGCTGCCGCCGCGCAACGGCCCGGCGTAGCCGACGGCCACGCCGCCGAGGTCGAGCTCGGCGATCGACTCGAGGGCCATGCGCAGCCGTTCGCCGCTCGGGTTCGGGCCGGCGCGCCGCAGGCCCTCGGCCACCGTGCGCGCGGCGATGCAGCCCTCGGCCAGCGCAGGCGTCGCACGCGGCGCGGCCGGTCCGGATCGCTCCAGCAGGGCCTGCAGCTCGCGCGAGAAGCGCACGGTGGGATCGGCCGGATCGGGCACCGTCTGCACGACGGCCAGGCCGCGGGCGTCGGCCGGCCCGATGTGCCGCAGCACCTGCGCGGCATCGACCGTCGACAGCGCCACCACATGGCCCCCGCCGCCCGCGCGCCGGTAGGCGCGATGGAACTCGGCGGCCGACTCGCTGGTGCCGGCCACCAGCACGGCGTTGACGCCGGCCCGCACGAACGCCGCGATCGCCGGGGCCGGATCGGCCGCCCGCGGCGCATGCGGCTGCAGCACCACCCCGCCCCAGCGCAGCGCCGCCGCACGCTGGCTGACCAGCGTGCGCAACTCCGCGCCGAAGGCGCTGCGCTCGTGGTACAGCCCGATGCGCGTGGCGCCGAGCGTGCGCAGGTGCTCGAGCACGCGCGAGACCTCGGCGGCGTAGCCCGCCCGGGTATGGAACAGCCAGCGTGCGCCCGGTCCGTCGCGCAGTGTCGCCGCCCCCGAGCGGATGCCCACGGCCGGCACCGCCGCGGCGGCGAGCAGCCCGGACGCGAGCAGCGCCTCGGTCGGCCCGGTGCCCATCATGCCGACCAGCGCGACGGGCTTCGCCTGCGCCAGCAGCGCGCGGGTGCGCGGCACCACATCGTCGGGCCCGCGATGCAGGCTGACCAGGCGCAGGCTCGCGCCGTGGCTGCCGCCGCGGCGGTTGATGTCGGCCAGGCACAGCTCGATGCCCTGGCGGAGCTGGTTGCCGATCGACGCCGGATCGTCCAGCGGCACCACCTGCCCGAGCACCAGCTCGGCGGCCCACAGGGGCGCCGCGAGCAGGGCCGGCACGCCGCCGAGCAGCACGGCGCGCAGGCACACGCGGCGAGTCACTCCTCGACCTGGAGCTTGCGTTCGCGCACCAGCGCGGCCCAGCGCTGCGAGTCCTGCGCCATGAACCGCGCCAGCTCCGCCGACGAGGCCGGGGCCGGCTCGTTGCCCTGGTCGGACAGCTGGCGCGCGACCTCCGGGTCGGCCAGCGCGCGCTGCAGGTCGCGGCTGATGCGCTGCACGATCTCCGGCGGCGTCGCGGCCGGTGCGAACAGCGCGTACCAGATCGTGTACTCGAAGCCGGGCACGCCGGCCTCGGCGATGGTCGGCAGCTCAGGCAGCGAGCGCGCGCGGTCCTTGCTCGCCACCGCCAGCGGCACGAGCCGGTTCGAGCGGATGTGCGTGAGCACGCTCGGGATCGCGTTGATGCCCAGCTGCACCTGCCCGCCCACCAGCTCGACCACCGACGGCGCGCCGCCCTTGTACGGCACGTGGACCATCTCGGTGCCCGTCATCGCCTGGAACAGCTCCATCGCGAGCTGGTTCGGGCTGCCGATGCCGCTGGAGCTGAAGTTCAGGTCGCCGGGCTTGCGCTTGGCCAGGGCGACCAGGTCGCGCACCGAGGCCACGCCGATCGACGGGTGCACGACGAGCACCGGCGGATTGGTGACCAGCCGGCCGACGGGCACGAAATCGCGTTGCGGGTGGTAGGGCAGCTTCGTGCGCATCAGCGGGCCGGTGACCATCTGCGAGCCGGCGGCCAGCAGCAGGTGGTGGCCGTCCGCCGGGGCCGCCGCGCCGGCCTTGATGGCCTGCACGCCGGCGCTGTTCTCCACCAGCACCTGGTGTGTCCAGTACTCGGTGAGCTTCTTGGCGACCACGCGCATCGCGGCATCGGCGGCACCGCCGGCCGGGAAGGGCACGAGCACCTTGACGGGCCGCTGCGGGAACTCGGCGGCCTGCGCGGGGCCCAGGGGACTGCCGAGCGCCAGGGCGAACAGGGTGGCGAGGATGGGCTTCATCACGAGGTTCTCCGGGAAGTATCGGTGCGGATTCAGAACACGTGCTTGATGCCGGCGCCGACGGCGCGCACACGCACGTCGGAGCGGGACGAGTCGACGCCGTCCGTGTCGGCGAAGGCCTGCAGCTCGGTGCGCTTGGACAGGGCGACCATCCACGCCGCCTGGGCGCGGCGGCGCGCGCCGGTGGGCGAGGCCTGCACGTCGCGACGCATCAGGTTCAGCACCAGCGTGTGGGCGCCGAGGCGCCACTCGGCGCCCAGCAGCGCGAAGCGCACCCGGCGGCGCGTGGTGGCCGTCGCCTCGTAGCGCTCCTGCCCGAGCAGCACGTAGGGCTCGATCGCCGCGACGGACAGGCGGGCGCCGGCCTGCCACTTGGCGTCGAACTCGTTGGGCTTCAGCCCGCCGGCGCGGTCGTCCTTGGCCACGGCCAGGCCGGCGATCCAGGTGTCGGAGCGGTGCAGCAGCCCGAGGTCCAGCGAGCGTGCATCGTCCTCCGCCTCGTCGGGCGTGCCGGCGCCGCGCAGATAGGCGCGGGCCATCAGCTCGGCACCGCCGAACGACGGGCTGCGGTAGCCGATCGCGTTGGACGTGCGGTTGCGCGCGTTCAGCATCGAGGTGCCGATGGCGGTGGCGCCGGCGTCGTTGGCGGCGAAGCTGGCGATCGCCGTGACCTGGGAGTACAGCGGCGAGCCGGTCGGGTTGCCCGAATCGAGCCGGCCGAGTGCGAGGCTGCCCCAGGGGCCGGCCAGCGCCACGTAGCTGTGGCGGTAGAGCGGATCGGTCTGTTCGCCGGTGTCGGCGGCGTAGCCCATCTCGAGCCCGAACTGCGCGCGCAGCCCGCCGCCCAGGTCCTCGCTGCCGCGGAAGGACAGGCGCGAGGCGTTGTCGCGCAGCTCGTACAGCGGCCCGGCGCTGCCCTTCTGCACGCGATTCGCGGTCTGCCGGATCTGGCCGCCGACCTGCACCTGCTGGGCCGCGGCCGGCCAGGCCGCGTACAGCGTGGACAGCAGGGTCAGCGCGGCCGCGGTCGGCCGGCCATGGGGAATCTTCATGGGTTCTCTCTCCTCGGGTTGGATGGGGGAAGGCAACGCGGCAGCAGCACACCGAGCTCGCCGTCCAGCGCCGCGGCCAGCTGGCGGGCGAAGCGGCCGAGATCGCGGACGAGCTGGCTGTAGCCGGCGTGGCGCACGACCCGCGCCTCGTCCATGTAGAGCGAGCGGCGGATCTCGATCTGCAGGCTGTGGCGGGCGGCCACCGGGCAGCCGTGCCGGCGCACCAGCTCGCCGCCCCGGTAGGGCGTGTTGATGCCGACGCTGTAGCCGGCCGCGCGCAAGGCATCGACCACCCAGCGGCGCAGCCGCGGATCGGCGGCGGCGCCGTCCAGGTCGCTGACGACGAGGTCCGGGCGCGCTGCGCCGCAGTCCTCGTTCATCGCGTTGCCGACCGACTTCATCGAGTGGCAGTCGATGTGCACGCACAGGCCGAAGGCGCGCTGTGCCGCCGCCACCAGCCCGGCCAGGCAGGCGTGGTAGGGGTCGTACCAGCGCTGCAGGCGCGCGCGCACGTCGGCGGCTGCCAGCGGCTGCGTGTACATCGGCACGCCCGGCAGCACGTCGCGCCGGATCAGGCCCATGCCGCGCCGCGAGGTCGCCGCCGGGGCCAGCGGCTCCGGCCAGGGCTGCGCGAGCATGGCCGGGTCGATGTCGTCGCGTGCCCGGTTGGCGTCGATGTAGGCCCGATGGAAGCGAGCCGAAAGCAGGGGCGCGGCGCCCGCCAGCGCCTCGGCCCAGATCTCGTCGACCCAGGCGTCCCAGCTGGTGTCGAGCTGGGACGGGGTGGCCGTGGTCGGCGTCCCACCGGCCGGCCAGGCGCGCCAGCTGTGCGGCGAATCGAACACCAGGGGCGATGCGCCGGGCGCGGGGCCGGCGAGGGCAAAGGCTTCGGCGTGGGGCAGGGTCGGCGGCATCGGGTGCGATGTATCGAACAATGAAACAGCGTAACGGATAACGAAACACTGTAGGGCAACTGGCGCTACCATGCAAGCGCTGCGCGACGCCGGCAGCCGGCGGTGCTCGCGCACAATCGCGGCCGCTGCGCAGCCCTTGCGCGGCCCGATGCCAGGACCTCGCCGATGGAATACACGGTCGCCGCAGTGCACGAAGCCTTGAGCGTGCTGATGCATGTCGCCCACGCGCCGGGCCTGGGTGTCACCGAGATCGCGCGCCGCTCGGGCAACACCAAGGCACGCGCCTTCAGGCTGCTCAGCACGCTCGAGCAGGCCGGCTTCGTGCAGCGCGGCGGTTCGGAGACGGACTACGTGCTCGGACCGATGGCGCTCGTGCTCGGGCTCGCCGCCCAGGAGCAGGTGAGCCTGGCGCGGCTGGGCCGCCGGCACCTGGAGGAACTCGGGCGCCGCTTCGACGAGAACGTGCAGATCCGCGTGCGCGACGGACTCGCCTCGGTGACCATTGCGAAGTGGGACTCCTCGCAGGGCGTGCGCGTGCACAGCGACGTCGGCGCCCGCCGCGCGCTGTACGCCGGTGCATCGGGCAAGCTGCTGCTGGCCTTTGCACCTGCCGCGCTGCAGGCGCAGGTGCTCGGCGGAGAGCTGGAGCGCTACACGGCGGCGACGCCCACGCAGCGGGCGCGCCTCGAGCGCGAACTCGAGCGCGTGCGCAGCCAGGGCCATGCCGTCTCGCGCGGCGAGGTGCTGGGCGGCGTCGTCGCCGCGGCGGTGCCGGTGCTGGACGCACACGCCCAGGTGGTCGCCGCGCTGGGCATGTCCATGCCGGAGAGCCGGGCACCGCAGGACCTCTCGGGCATCATCGCCGCGCTGACGGACAGCGCCCAGCGGCTCTCGCGCGAGCTCGGCTGGCCGGGTTGAAGAACCGGCGGCTCAGCGCCGGTCAACGCGCGGGCGGCAGCAACCCGCGCAAGGCCTGCGCCAGTTCGGCCGCCTGCCAGACGGCGATGCGCTGTGCGCGGGCATAGGCCGCGGCCTGCTCGCTGAACTCGCCCAGTCCGATGTAGAGCGCGTCCGCCGCCCCGGCCGCCTCGCGCGCGGACTGCAGCTCGCGCAGCGTGTCCAGCCCGGCGCGGGCCGATTTCCAGCGCCGCGCGCAGACGAGCATCTGCCGGCCCTTGCGTTCGAGCACGAAGTCGGCCGCGCCGTCGCGGCGCGTCACCTCGTGGCCGTCGCGCCGGAAGGCCTGCTCCAGCAGCTCGGCGAAGGCCGGCCAGGCGAGGGCGCGCAGCACCTGCCCGGTCTGCTCCACGCGCGCCGCGCTCGGCGCGTGGCGCTGGCGCCAGCCGGCCAGCACGGCGATCACCACGAAGGGCATGCCCATCAGCGCGCCGGCCAGCTTCCAGTCCGGCGGCAGCAGCGCCCAGGCGAGCAGGGCGATCAGCGCCGCGATGGCGGCACTGGCCCACCAGCGCGAACGCAGCAGGATCGCAAACAGCGAGTTCTCGGCCATGCGCAGCTTCATGGCCGCGCAGACTACTACGGGTCGACCAGCAGGGCGCGCAGGCCGGCCAGCGTGAAGGGCTTGGGGAGCACGCCGGCCGTCGGCAGCGACAGCGCCCGGGCTTCGGCGAGGGCCTCGTCGAGCTCGCTGCGGCCGGCGCCGCTGCAGATGATCACCCGGGCCCGGCAGCCGGCGCCGGCCACCGCACGCAGCACCTCGAGGCCGCTGGTGTCGGGCAGCGTCAGGTCGATCGCCAGGTGGCTCGGCGCCCAGGGCGCGAGCGCGGCGAGGAACTCCGCCGCTTCGGTGCACAGCCGCGACTCGCAGCCGGAGGCGCGTGCCGCCAGCAGCAGGATCTGGCCGACGGTGGGGTCGTCGTCCAGGATCAGCAGTCTGCGCTGCATCGTGCCTCCCGTGGTGTTGCCGGCTCGGACCGCACGTATCATCGCCGCGGCCGGCCGGGCCAGCATAACAAAGGCCGCGCCGTCCGACGAACCCTCGGGAGGGCCTCCGCCACGCCATGAGCATCCGCGCCCGGCTGCTGTTGATCGCCGCACTCGCGACGCTGGTCCCGGCGCTGCTGCTGCTGGCCCGCTTCGTTCAGGACCGCAGCGCGGCCGTGGCGGCAGACACGCAGCGCCTGGCCATGATCGCGCAGCGCACCGCCGAGGACCTGGACAACCGCATCCGCGGCACCGCCCAGCTGCACTACGGCCTGGCGCGCGCCGGCGACCTCGCCACCGAGGACCGCGCCGCGTGCTCGGCCTTCCTGTCGCAGGTGCGCGCGGCCTATCCGCAGTACACCGGCATCCTGACCATCCGCCCCGACGGCCGGCTGTTCTGCGACTCGCTGCAGACCGGCCGCGAGCTCGACCTGACCAACCGGGACTACTTCCGCCGCGCGCTGGTCACGCGCGAGCAGGTGGTGCTCGAGCCGACCTTCGGCCGCCTCACCGGCCTGGCGGTGATGCAGGTGGCCTACCCGGTGCGCGATGCGCAGGGCGCGCTGCGCTTCGTGCTGCTGGCCTCGCTGGACCTGCAGAAGGTGGCCAGCCTGGACGGCCTGTCGGTGCCCGGCGCGCGGCTCCTGATCGTCGACGCCAAGGGCGTGGTGCTGGCCGCGGCGCCGGCCGCGGTGCCGGGCATGAAGCCGGGCGAGGCGATCGCCGGCTCGCCGCTGTTCGACTTCGCCACCGCGCCCGGTGCGGCGCAGACCGCGCCCATCACGCTGGCCGACGGGCAGGACTTCCATTGGGCGCGCGCCGCGGGCCCGGTGCTGCAGCAGGCGCAGCTGCACGTGCTGGCCGGCGCGCCGAACACCAGCCTGGTCGCGGCGGCGGACCGCCGCTACGCGCAGGACGTCGCGCTGCTGGCCGGCATGGCGCTGGCGCTGTTCGCCTCGCTCGGGCTGCTGGCCGAGCTGGCGCTGCGGCGGCCGATCGCGCGCATGCAGGGCCTGGCGCAGCAGCTGAGCGCCGGCGAGCTCGGGGCGCGCATCGCGCCGCCGCTGCCCCGCGGCGAGCTCGGTGCGCTGATGGCGGCGCTGAACCAGGCCGCGCAGTCGCTGCAGGCGCAGCGCGAGGACATCTCCCAGCTCAACCAGCGCCTGCTGCAGTCGCAGCGCATGGAGGCGATCGGCCAGCTCACCGGCGGCGTGGCGCACGACTTCAACAACCTGCTGACGGTCGTGCTCGGCAACGCCGAGCTGCTGGCCGAGCAGAGCGCCGGCGACCCGCTGCGCGAGCCGCTGGCGCGCATGATCGTCGAGGCCGGCCAGCGCGGCGCGGCGCTGACGCAGCAGCTGCTCGCCTTCGCGCGCAAGCAGCCGCTCGCGCCCAGCGCGGTCGACGTCAACCAGCTCGTCGCCGGCATGGACGCGCTGCTGCGCCGCACGCTGGGCGAGCACATCGAGATCGAGCTGGTGCGCGGCGCCGGGCTGTGGACCGCGATGGTCGACCCGGCGCAGCTCGAGAGCGCGCTGCTGAACCTGTGCCTGAACGCACGCGACGCGATGCGCGGCGGCGGCCGGCTGACGCTGGAGACGGCCAATGCCGCGTTCGACGCCGACTACGCGCGCCAGCACCCGGACCTGGCCGCCGGCCAGTACGTGATGCTGGCCGTCTCCGACACCGGCAGCGGCATCCCGCCCGAGCTGCTGTCGCGTGTGTTCGAGCCCTTCTTCACCACCAAGGCCAAGGGCAAGGGCACCGGCCTCGGCCTGGCGATGGTGTACGGCTTCCTGAAGCAGTCCTCCGGCCACGTGACGATCTATTCCGAACCCGGCCACGGCACCACGGTCAAGCTGTACCTGCCGCGTGCGCATGGCGGCGCGCCGGCGGCCGACATGCCGGCCGGCGAGCCCTTGCAGCGCGGCGCGGCCGAGACGGTGCTGGTAGTCGAGGACGACGCGGCGGTGCGCCAGCTCGCCTGCCGCGAGCTGCGGGCGCTCGGCTACCAGGTGCTCGACGCCGACTCGGGCGCGGCGGCGCTGGTCGTCCTGCGGTCGGAACAGCCCATCGAGCTGCTGTTCACCGACGTCGTGATGCCCGGCGGCATGTCGGGCCGCGAGCTGGCCGACGCGGCGCGCACCTTGCGCCCGGGCCTGCGCGTGCTCTACACCTCGGGCTACACCGAGAACGCGATCGTGCACCACGGCCGGCTCGACCCGGGCGTGCAGCTGCTGCCCAAGCCCTACCGGCGTGCCGAGCTCGCGCGTGCGGTGCGCCAGGCGCTCGAGTGATCAGCGGCGCCGGCAGCGCGCCACCTTGTGCAGCAGCTCGACCAGCATGGCGCGCTCGGCCGGGCTGAGCGCCGCCAGCGTGGCCTGCTCGCCCTCGAGCAGATGCTCGACCGACTGGCGCGCCAGCATGGTGCCGGCGGGCGTGGTGCGGATGTGCTGGGCGCGCCGGTCGGTGGTGCTGCGCTCGCGCTCGATCAGGCCGCGCCGCTCGAGCTTGTCGATCCACATCGTGATGTTCGGCGGCGTCACGGCCAGCGCGTCGGCCAGCTGGCGCGCCGACACGCCGGGGTTCTCGTGCACCAGCGTCAGGATGGTGAATTCGACCGGGCGCAGCTCGGAGGGCTGGCCGACCCGCTCGCTGAACACGCGCGTGGTCGTGATGGCCGCCTGCGCGAGCTGGTAGCCGAGGATGCCGTGCAGGCCGGCCTCCGTCAGCCGGCCGTAGGGGGTCTGGTCGCGCGCGGCAGGGGTCTTGGCGTTCATGGCCCGATTCTCCTGCCGCGCCGGCGCGGTGGCGTGTCGCCGCGCTCGAGCCGGTAGGCCAGCTGCGCGCGGCTCAGCCCGAGCCGGCGCGCGGCCGCCGAGAGGTTGCCGCCGGCCGCGGCCACCGCCTCGCGCAGCAGGCGCTGTTCGATCTCCGGCAGCGGCGTGCCGCTGCCCACGTGCTGCTGCAGCAGCTCCAGCAGCGGGGCGGGGGCCTGCTCGCCGGGTCGCAGCGTGCCCTGCGCGCCGATCGCCAGCAGGCTCTCGTGCGAGAGCTGCTCGCGGCGGAACATGTGCACCACGTCGATCGCCGCGCCGTCCTCGGCCGAGATCACGCCGCGCTCGATCAGGTTCTGCAGCTCGCGGATGTTGCCCGGGAAGGCGTAGTGCAGCATCGCGCGCACCGCGCGGGTGGTGAAGCCGGTCGGGCTGCGCCCGTGGCGGCGCGACTCGAGCTGCAGGAAGTGGTTCATCAGCAGCGGCACGTCGTCGCGCC
This sequence comes from Piscinibacter defluvii, assembly GCF_004011805.1. Taxonomy (GTDB): domain Bacteria; phylum Pseudomonadota; class Gammaproteobacteria; order Burkholderiales; family Burkholderiaceae_C; genus Piscinibacter; species Piscinibacter defluvii. Next base: position 608,052 of record NZ_ML137196.1, on the reverse strand, counting down.
GCTCGCGCAGCGGCGGCAGGTGGATCGGGAACACGTTGAGCCGGTAGAACAGGTCCTCGCGGAAGCGCCCGGCACGCACCTCGGCCTGCAGGTCGACGTTGGTCGCCGCGACGACCCGCACGTCCACCTTGATCGTGCGCGTGCCGCCCACGCGCTCGATCTCGCCCTCCTGCAGCGCGCGCAGCAGCTTGCCCTGGCTGACCAGGCTGAGCGTGCCGATCTCGTCGAGGAACAGCGTGCCGCCGTCGGCGCGCTCGAAGCGGCCGGCGCGCGACTGGCTCGCGCCGGTGAACGCGCCGCGCTCCACGCCGAACAGCTCCGACTCGATCAGCGTCTCGGGGATGGCGGCGCAGTTCACGGCCACGAAGGGCTTGTCCGCGCGCATGCCGATGCGGTGCAGACGCCGCGCGAAGGCCTCCTTGCCGACGCCCGACTCGCCGGTGAACAGCACGGTGGCCGCGGTGCGCGCAACGCGGTCGAGCTGGTGGCAGGCCGAGTTGAAGGCCGACGAGGCGCCGACGATCTCGTGCCGGTCCTGTCCCTCGCCCTTGCGCGCGCGCCGCGCCGGCGCCGCCACGGCCGCGGCGGCCGGCGCAGCCGCCGGCAGGCTGCGGAAGTCGCGCGCCTGCAGGTAGCGCAGGTCCTCGGCGATGTCGCCCCAGGCGGCGGCGTGGCGGCCGATCACGCGGCACACGTTCGCGCCCATCGAGCGGCACTCGACCTCGCGGAAGATCACCATCTGGCCGAACAGCGTGGTCACGTAGCCGGTCGCGTAACCCACCTGCCCCCAGCAGGCGGCTTCCGTGCCCAGGCCGTAGGCGGCGATGTGCTCGTCGTCCTCGCTGGAGTGTTCCCACAGGAACTCGCCGTCGTAGATGCCGCGGTCGAGGTCGAACTCGAAGCGCAGCGGCACCACCTTCACCACGCCCTCGAGCGCGTGCAGCTTGGTGCCGGCCATGAACACGTTGCCGATGTCGCTGTCGGGCCAGCGTTCGCGCACCAGCTGCGCGTCGCGCGCGCCGGAGACGTAGCCGGCGCGCGTCAGCAGCCCGCGGGCGCGCTCCAGGCCGAGCGTGTCGATCAGCTCGCGGCGCAGGTGGCCCATCGCCGAGCTGTGCCACAGCAGCATGCGCTGGTCGTTCAGCCAGATCCGGCCGTCGCCGGGCGAGAAGAACAGCGATTCGGTCAGGTCCGCCAGCGTCGGGCGCTCCTGCTCCTTGAAGTGCGCGCTGTCGGCGCGGCGCAGCATCGTGCCGGTCTGGCGGGCCACTTCGGCGAGTGAGATGCGTTCGGTGGGGCGTGTCATCAATTGATGAGTATTGACAGAAGTCAGCCCGATTCTTTGCTTATTTGGTGAAGCACGGGGGTTCGGGGTAACCCTGAGACGCGGCGCAGCATCGGGCCTCCGGGAAAGCCCGGAGAAACCGCCCGCGCCACCTCGGCGCGGCGTGTGCCGCCGCAGCGCGGCAGGGCGCGCCGGCGCGGCCGCGTGGCACATGCGTTGCGCTGGAGGGGCCGTGCGGAACCGATTCCGCCCGGAGCCCCGATGAGCACGACCCCCCCCTTCCTCGACCACGCGCTGTGGCGCGAACACCTCTACAGCGGCGGCTGGCGCGCCGCCTCCGCGACGCTCGACGTGCGCGAGCCCGCCACCGGCACGACGCTGACGCGCACCGGCGCGGCCAGCCCGGCGGACGTGGCCACCGCGGCCGCGGCCGCGCGGGCGGCGCAGCCGTCCTGGGCCGCGACCGCGCCGCGCGAGCGCGCCGAACTGTTCCACCGCGTCGCCGCGCTGCTGCAGCAGCACTTCGACGAACTCGCGCTCTACGTCACCCGCGAGACCGGCGCGATCCTGCCCAAGGGCCAGCACGAGATCCGCGAGGCGATCGCGTTCTGCCGCGTCGCCGCGGCCATGCCGCTGCAGGCGCAGGGCCAGCTGCTGCCCGCGGCGCCCGGCAAGCTCAGCCTCGCGCGGCGCGTGCCGCTGGGCACGGTGGGCGTGATCTCGCCGTTCAACTTCCCGCTCATCCTGACGCTGCGCGTGGTCGCGCCGGCGCTCGCGGTGGGCAACGCGGTGATCGTCAAGCCGGATCCGCGCACGCCCGTCTCCGGCGGCCTGCTGATCGCCAATCTGTTCGAGGAAGCCGGCCTGCCGGCCGGCGTGCTGCACGTGCTGCCCGGCGGCGTGGAGGTCGGCGAGGCGCTGGTCGACGAGCCGGCGGTGCCGATGATCTCCTTCACCGGCTCGGCCGCCGCCGGGCGGCGCATCGGCGAGCGCGCCGGGCGGCTGCTGAAGAAGGTCTCGCTCGAGCTCGGCGGCAGCAACGCGCTGATCGTGCTCGAGGATGCGGACGTCGCGCTCGCGGCCAGCAACATCGCCTGGGGCGCCTGGCTGCACCAGGGCCAGATCTGCATGGCGAGCAACCGCGTGCTGGTGCACGAGAGCCTGCTGCCGGCGATCGCGGAGGCGCTGGTCGCCAAGGCCACCCACCTGCCGGTGGGCGACGGTGCGACGGGTCAGGTCGCGCTCGGGCCGATCATCGACGAGCGCCAGCGCGACCGCGTGCACGCCGCGGTGACCGAGAGCGTGAAGGCCGGCGCGCAGCTGCTGGCCGGCGGCACCTACGAGGGCCTGTTCTACAAGGCCACCGTGCTGTCCGGCGTGCAGCCCGGCATGAAGGTGTTCGAGGACGAGACCTTCGGCCCGGTGGTCAACCTCGTCAGCTTCAAGACCGACGACGAGGCGGTGGCGCTGGCCAACGCCGGCGCCGGCGGCCTCGCGGCGGGTGTGCTCTCGGCCTCGGTCGGCCGCGCGCTGGCGGTGGCGCAGCGCCTGAAGGCCGGCATGGTGCACGTCAACGACCAGACCGTGAACGACGACGCCGTCAACCCCTTCGGCGGCCCTGGCATCGCGGGCAACGGCCATGCGCATGGCGGGCCGGGCGACTGGGAGTGCTTCACCGCCTGGCAGTGGCTGACGGTCAAGGACGCGCCCACGCCCTTCCCCTTCTGAACCCTCGAGGACCCATGAAACTGCAAGGCAAGACCATCGTCGTCACCGGCATCGGCTCGGGCATCGGCGCCGAGACGGCACGCTGCCTGCGCGCCGCCGGCGCGCGCGTGATCGGCATCGACCGGCAGGAACCGGTCATCTCGCTGGACGGCTTCGTCAAGGCGGACCTCTCCGAGCAGGTCGCCATCGACGCGGCGGTCAAGCAGCTGCCCACCCACATCGATGCCCTGGCCAACATCGCCGGCGTGCCCGGCACCGCGCCGGTGGATGCGGTGGCGCGGGTCAACTACCTCGGCCTGCGCCACCTGACGCTGAAGCTGCTCGACCGCATGGGCGAGGGCGGCGCGGTCGTCAACGTCGCCTCGATCCTCGGCGCGGAGTGGCCGCAGCGCCTGGCGCTGCACCGCGCGCTGGCCGAGACCGGCGGCTTCGAGGCCGGGCTGGCCTGGATCGCCAAGCACCCCGTGCCGCAGGCCACCTGCTACCAGTACTTCAAGGAAGCGCTGATCGTCTGGACGCTGACGCAGTCGCAGAAGATCTTCCTCGGCCGCGGCGTGCGCATGAACTGCGTCGCGCCCGGCCCGGTGTTCACGCCCATCCTCGGCGACTTCGTCTCGATGCTCGGCGAGGAACGGGTGCAGCGCGACGCCCACCGCATGAAGCGCCCCGCACTGGCCGACGAGGTGGCGCCGGTGATCGCCTTCCTGTGCGCCGACGAGTCGCGCTGGATCAGCGGCGCGAACGTCCCGGTCGACGGCGGACTCGCCTCGACCTACGTCTGAACGACCCCCACGACCACCAGGAGACACCCATGACCCACCACCGCCATGCGCTGGCCGTGGCCGCCGCGCTCGCGCTGCCGGCCGCGCATGCCTTCGACATTCCGCTGCCCGACCCGGAGATGAAGCTGCGCCTGGACCTGACGCCCAAGTACAGCGCGGGCTACCGCCTGAAGGACCCGTCGGCCGCGCTGACGCGGCTGGACGTGGCCGTCGACCCCGGCACCGCGAACGAGGACGACGGCGACCACAACTTCAACAAGGGCCTGATCTCGAGCCGCTTCGACCTGTTCGCCGAGGCGGACCTGAGCACGCGGAACTTCGGCGCGCGCCTGAGCGGCAACACCTGGCGCGACAGCGTCTACCTGCACGGCAACGACTACGCCGGCACGCCGCTGTATGCCGGCGGGGTGCCGCTCGGCCCGGTGGTCTCCACCGCCAACAACCTGCCGGGCCAGGCGCCCAACGAGTTCCTCGCCGCCACGCGCAAGCAGCACGGCCAGGGCAGCGAACTGCTCGACGCCTTCGTCTACGCCAAGGGCGAGATCGCCGGCATGCGCGGCACCGTGCGGCTGGGCAAGCACACGCTGCAGTGGGGCGAGAGCCTGTTCTTCGGCCAGAACGGCATCGCCAACGCGCAGGGGCCGGTGGACATCGCGAAGATCGTCTCGGTGCCGGGCTGGCAGTTCAAGGAGGTGCTGCTGCCGGTCGAGCAGATCTCCGGCTCGCTGCAGCTGGCCGAGGGCATCTCGCTCGGTGCTTACTACCAGTTGAAGTGGCGCCCGAGCAAGATCCCGGGCGTCGGCAGCTACTTCTCGAACCAGGACTACGTCGGCACCGGCGTCGTCAACTTCGGGCAGGACACGAACGGCAACCCGATCCTGCTCGCCTACGACCAGCGTGCCAACAACAAGCCGAAGGATTCCGGCCAGGGCGGCGTGCAGCTTCGCCTGCGCCCGGGCGACGGCGACTACGAGTTCGGCCTGTACGCCGCGCAGTACCACGACAAGACGCCCTCGGCGCCGGTGTTCGACTTCGTCAACGGCAACGTGCACATCGCCTACGCGGAGAACATCCGCACCTTCGGCGCGAGCGTCACCTCGTCGATCGGCCAGCTGAACTGGGCGCTGGAAGGCTCGGTGCGCACGAATGCGCCGCTGAACGGCGACCCCGCCGTGCTCGGCCTCGGACCCATCCTCGCCTGCAGCAACAAGTCCTCGGACCCCTGCTACCCGGTCGGCCGCACCGCGCACCTGAACCTCTCGGGCATCTACGTGCTGCAGCCGGGCCCGCTGTGGGGCGGCGGCGCGATCGTCGGCGAGCTGGCCTACAACCGGGTGCTGAAGGTCACGAAGGACATCTTCGCCATCGGCCCGGGCGGCACGAACGTCGGCCTGGGCGGGGTGGACCCGAACACCACCAAGGGGGCCTGGGCCTTCCGCATGATCGTCGAGCCGCAGTACTTCCAGGTGCTGACGGGGCTGGACCTGTCGGTGCCGGTCGCGCTGGGCTGGAACTTCGGCGGCCGCTCGCAGGCCATCGCCAACTTCGCCGGCGGCGCCAGCGATGCGGGCGACCTGAGCATCGGCATCAAGGGCAAGTACCAGAACGACTGGAACGTCGCGCTCAGCGTGACCGAGTACTTCGGCAAGGCGAAGACCTTCACCGAGACGCTCGTGCCCGGCGCCGGCAGCCCGCGCCAGCTCACCTTCGGCCAGACGCTCAAGGACCGCTCCTACGTGTCCTTCAGCCTGTCGCGCACCTTCTGAATCAGGAGTCCGCCATGAACCGCAAGCAAATCGTCGCGGCGACCCTCGCCGCCATGCTGGCCACGCCCGCGGCGTGGGCTGCCGTCAGCGCCGAGGAGGCCGCCAAGCTCAAGACCACCCTGACGCCGATGGGCGCCGAGCGCGCCGGCAACAAGGACGGCACCATCCCCGCGTGGGAGGGTGGCGTCACCAAGGCCGATCCGTCCTGGAAACCGGGCGAGCCGCGCCCGGATCCCTTCGCCGCCGACAAGCCGCTGTTCTCGATCGATGCCAAGAACATGGCGCAGCACGAAGGCAAGCTCTCCGACGGCGTGAAGGCGCTGATGAAGAAGCAGCCCGGCTTCCGCATCGACGTCTACCCGAGCCGGCGCAGCGCCGCGGCGCCGCAGTACGTCTACGACAACACCTTCAGGAACGCGACGCGCGCCAAGCTGGTCGACGACGGCCACGGCACCGAGGGCGCCTACGGCGGCGTGCCCTTCCCGATCCCGAAAGACGCCTACGAGGTGTTCCAGAACCACCGCCTGGCCTGGACCGGCCAGTCGGTCCAGGCGCAGATCCGCGTCTGGGTCGTCACCGCTGACGGCCGGCGTGCGATGGCCTCGGGCGGCGTGCAGAGCCTGAACAAGCTGTACTACGACCCGGCCGGCAGCCTGGAGAAGTTCGAGGGCTTCTACAGCCTGGGCAAGTTCGCCGTCACCGAACCCGGCTCCAAGGCCGGCGAGGCGATCCTGGCGCACGACTCGATCAACGCGAGCAAGCCGCGCGGGCTGTGGCAGTACCTGGTCGGCCAGCGCCGCGTGCGCAAGGCGCCGTCGGTGGGCTACGACACGCCGGACTCGGTCACCAGCGGCATCGGCCTGTTCGACGAGGCCTTCAACCTGTTCGGCCCGATCGACAAGCACCAGCTCAAGCTCGTCGGCAAGCGCGAGCTCTACATCCCCTACAACAACAACCGCGCCGCCGCGGCCAAGGTGGCCGACCTGGTGACGCCGGGCACGCTGAACCCGGGCCTGGTGCGCTGGGAGCTGCACCGCGTGTGGGAGGTGGAGGCCACGCTGGCCGAGGGCAAGCGCCATGTCGTCGCCAAGCGCAAGTACTACATCGACGAGGACAGCTGGCAGATCATCCTGTTCGACGGCTGGGACGCCAAGGGCGAGCTCTGGCGCACCAACTTCACGTTGACGCTGCTGGCGCCCGACCTGCCGGCGGTGGTGGGCAACATGCTGTGGGGCGGCTACGACCTGCAGACCGGCGCCTACTACCTGAACATGGCCGGCAACGAGCTGCCCATGCAGTACAAGCCGGTGCCGCCGCTGCCGAAGAGCTTCTTCAGCCCGGAAGAGCTGGCCAACGAAGGGGCACGCTGATGCGCGTGGTGCAGGCGATGCTCGCTGCGGCATTGACGCTGCCGGCAGTTGCCGCCGAGCCGCCAGCGGTGCTGCGCGAGGCCGCGGTGGCGAGCCCCAAGGCGCTCGGTGCCGCGACGCTCGCGGTGGCCCGCGCCGGCACGCGCCTGGTCGCGGCCGGCGAACGCGGCACCGTGCTGCTCTCCGACGATGCCGGCACGAGCTGGCGCCAGGCGACGGTGCCGGTGCAGGTGAGCCTGACCGCGCTGCGCTTCGTCGACGCGCGCACCGGCTGGGCCGCCGGCCACCTCGGCACGATCCTGAAGACCGAGGACGGCGGCGAGACCTGGACGCTGCAGTTCGACGGCCTGCGCGCCGCCGCCGCCTGGGCCGAGGCGCTCGCCGCTGGCGACGAACGTGCGCAGCGCCTGGGCCAGCGCCTGGCCGAGGAAGGGCCGGACAAGCCTTTCTTCGACATCGAGTTCGTCGACACGCAGCGCGGCGTCGCGGTCGGCGCCTACGGCCTGGCCTTCGCCACGGCCGACGGCGGCCGCACCTGGAACACGCTGGCAACGGCGCTGCCGAATCCGAAGAGCCTGCACCTCTACGCGGTGCGTGCGCAGCAGGGCAGGCTCTTCATCGCCGGCGAGCAGGGCCTGCTGCTGCGCTCGGACGATGGCGGCGCCAGCTTCGCCGCGCTGGACTCGCCCTACAAGGGCAGCTTCTTCGGCCTGCTCGCCGCGCGCTCGGGCACTCTGCTCGCCTACGGCCTGCGCGGCAACGCCTTCCGCAGCGCCGACCTCGGCGCGAGCTGGCAGAAGATCGAGACCGGCACCCCGGTGTCGATCAGCGCCGCGGCCGAACTCGACGGCGGCGCGCTCGCGCTGCTGACCCAGGCCGGCGAACTGCTCGCCAGCCGCGACGACGGCCGCAGCTTCACGCGCGGCGGCCCCGGTGCCGCCGTGCCCGCGGCCGGCCTCGCCGCCACTGCCGACGGCCAGCTCGCCGTCGCCAGCCTGCGCGGCATGCGCCGCATCACGCTGCCCTAGACATGAATCCCCCCCGGAGCGCCTTCGGCGCACCCCCCCAGGGGGGCGCCGCCAGCAGACCGGCAAAGCCGGATCCGCGGCGGCCGCTCGGCCCGGCCGGGACGCCGAGCCGAGCGTGGTGCGTCGTCACCACCGACAACTGAGAACTTCTCATGCACGCCGATACCTCGCTCGACGCCCAGCCCGTCGTCGCCCGCCTCGAAGACTTCGACACCCGCTCGGGCTCGCTGCTCGAGCGCGCGTTCTTCAACCACCGCGTCTGGGTGCTGCTGCTGTGCGGGCTGATCACCGCGCTGCTCGCCTGGCAGGCGCTGACGCTGCGCCTGAACGCGAGCTTCGAGAAGACGATCCCCGCGCAGCACCCCTACATCGCCAACTACCTGTCCAACAAGGCCAACCTCTCCGGCCAGGGCAATGCGCTGCGCATCGCCGTCGCGACCACCGACGAGTCGATCTTCGACAAGGACTACCTCGACACGCTGCGCAAGCTCAACGACGAGATCTACCTGCTGCCCGGCGTGGACCGCCCGTTCATGAAGTCGCTGTGGACCAGCAACACACGCTGGATCGCGGTGAACGAGGAGGGCCTGGAAGGCGACACGGTGATGGGCGACAGCTACGACGGCTCGGCCGCCGCGCTCGCCGCGGTGCGCGCCAACGTCGAGCGCTCGGGCGAGATCGGCCAGCTCGTCGCCGCGGACTTCAAGTCCAGCGTGATCTTCGTGCCGCTGCTGGACAAGAACCCGCAGACCGGCGCCGCGCTCGACTACGGCGAGCTCGGGCGCCAGCTCGAGGCGCTGCGCGCCAAGTACCAGAGCGACCAGGTCCGCATCCACGTCACTGGCTTCGCCAAGGTGATGGGCGACCTGATCGAGGGCATGCGCCAGGTGCTAGGCTTCTTCGGGGTCGCGCTGGCGATCTGTGCCGCGGTGCTGTGGGGCTACACCCGCTGCCCGCGCTCGACCGCGCTGGTGGTGGCGTGTTCGCTGGTCGCGGTGGTGTGGCAGTTCGGCCTGCTCGCGCTGCTGGGCTACCAGCTCGACCCGTACTCGGTGCTGGTGCCCTTCCTCGTGTTCGCGATCGGCATGAGCCACGGCGCGCAGAAGATGAACGGCATCATGCAGGACATCGGCCGCGGCACGCACCGCGTGGTGGCCGCGCGCTACACCTTCCGGCGCCTGTTCGTCGCCGGGCTGACCGCGCTGCTGTGCGATGCGGTGGGCTTCGCGGTGCTGGCGCTGATCCGCATCGAGGTGATCCAGGACCTGGCCGCGGTGGCGAGCATCGGCGTGGCGGTGCTGATCTTCACGAACCTGGTGCTGCTGCCGGTGCTGCTGTCCTACGTCGGCGTCAGCCCGCACGCGGCGCAGCGCAGCCTGCGGCTGGAGGCCGCGGAAGTCGCCGGACACGCGGGAGCCCAGCGCGCCGGGCTGTGGCGCGCGCTCGACCACTTCACGCGCCGCGGCCCGGCGCTCGCGGCGCTCGGCATCGGCGCGCTGCTGGCGGTGGCCGGCTACGCGGTGAGCCTGAAGCTGCAGATCGGCGACCTGGACCGCGGCGCGCCCGAGCTGCGCGCCGACTCGCGCTACAACCGCGACAACGACTTCCTGGCGCGCAACTACGCCGCCAGCGCGGACATCCTGGTCGTGATGGTGGCCACGCCCGAGGACCAGTGCACGCGCTACGACACGCTGGCGCGGGTCGACCGCCTGGCCTGGCGGCTCGAGCAGCTGCCCGGCGTGGAGGCGACGCACTCGATGGCGGCACTCTCCAAGCTCGCGATGGTGGGCTACAACGAGGGCCAGCTGAAGTGGTTCGAGCTGATCCCCAACGCCGCGGCGCTGGGCGGCGTGCAGGCACGCGCGCCGCGCGAGCTGTTCAACCAGGGCTGCTCGTTCCTCTCGCTGTACGTCTACCTGCAGGACCACAAGGCGGCGACGCTGACGCGCGTGGTCGACGAGGTGGAGTCGTTCATCGCGGTCAACAAGGTGGACGACGAGCGCTTCATGCTCGCCGCCGGCAGCGCCGGCATCGCCGCGGCGACCAACATCGTCGTGCAGCAGGCGATGCGCGAGATGCTGCTGTGGGTCTACGGCGCGGTGATCGTGCTGTGCTTCGTCACCTTCCGCTCCTGGCGCGCGGTGGTCTGCGCGGTGCTGCCGCTGGTGCTCACCTCGATCCTGTGCGAGGCGCTGATGGTGGGCCTGGGCCTGGGCGTGAAGGTGGCGACGCTGCCGGTCATCGCGCTCGGCGTGGGCATCGGCGTCGACTACGCGCTCTACGTGCTGTCGGTGATGCTGGTGCGGCTGAAGGCCGGCGACGACCTCTCCGCGGCCTACCACCACGCGCTGCAGTTCACCGGCCGCGTGGTGCTGCTGACCGGCCTGACGCTGGCGCTGGCGGTCGGCACCTGGGCCTTCTCGCCCATCAAGTTCCAGGCCGACATGGGCATCCTGCTCGCCTTCATGTTCGTCTGGAACATGGTCGGCGCGCTGGTGCTGCTGCCGGCGCTGGCCTACCTGCTGCTGCGCCCGGCGGCGCGCCGGCAGGCGGTGCTGCAGGCGGCGTGATGCGTGCGGCGCTGCTGCTGGCGCTGGCCTGCGTGGCCGCCGGGGCGCAGGCCGCCGAGGCGCCGCCGTTGCTGATCGGCCAATCGCTGCCGCTGAGCGGCCCGGCCTTCCCGATCGCCAACCGGGTGCAGGCCGGCGCGCGGGCGCTGATCGAACGGGTCAACGCGGCCGGCGGCATCCACGGCCGGCGCCTCGAGCTGCTGACGCTCGACGACGGCGGGGATGTGCAGCGCCTGGGCGCCAACCTGCGCAGCCTGGTGCGCGAGCGCGGCGTGCTCGCGGTCGTCAACTGCCTCGGCGAGAGGGCCTGCGCCGCTGCCGCGTCGGCGACGCAGGCGCTCGGCGTGCCGCTGCTCGGTCCGTTCTCCGGTGCGGCCGCGCCGCGCCATGTCTTCAGCCTGCGTCCGGACGACCGCAGCGCGGCGCAGGCGCTGGTGAGCCAGCTCAGGGCCATCGGCGTCACCCGGCTGGCCTGGCTGGCCGACGGCGACGAGCCGGCCCGCGAGGCGGCGCTGGCGCAGGCGCTCGGCGAGGGTGGCCTGCAGGCGTCGCGCATCGAGATCGCGCCGCGGGCCGAGGCGCTCGCCGCCGCCTGGCCGGCCGTCGAGAAGGCGCAGCCGCAGGCGCTGCTGCTGAGCCTCGGCCCGGCGACGCTGGACCTGATCGGCCGCTCCGACCTGGCGGGCCGCCGCGAACTGCCCGCCACCGTCGCGACCCTGTCCTCGGCCACCCTCACGCAGGCGACGCGGCTGTTCCGCGGCAAGGTGATCGGCTTCACCAGCGTCGTGCCGATCCCCGAGATCTCGCAGCTGCCGCTGGTGCGCGAGTTCGAGCGCGATGCCGACCTGTACGTGGGTGCCGAGGCCTTCAGCTTCGAGGGCCTGGCCTCTTACCTGCACCTGCGCGTGCTCGCCGAGGCGCTGCGGCGTGCCGGTGCCCGGCCCGACGCGGCGCGCCTGGCCGACGCCATCGAAGGCCTCGGCACGCTCGACCTGGGCGGCTGGCGCGTGCGCTTCGCGCCCGACAGCCGCCAGGGCTCGGACCGCATCGAGATCGGCCTGCGCGCCCGCGACGGCAAGCTCAGGCGCTGACTTTCATCCCCGGAGAACCCATGCTCGACCACCAGCTCCAGGCCATCGTCGACCAGGCCCGCACCAGCGGCGCGCCCGACCTGGCCGACCTGCCGCTGCACGCGGCGCGTGCCGTGTACCGCCAGATCCTCGCCGCTGCCGACGGCCCGGTCGCCGACGTCGAGGTGCACGACATCCACGAACGCAGCGCGGACACGAACCTCACGCTGCGCGCCTACCTGCCGCGCGCGGCCGGGCCGCATCCGGTGGTCGTGTACCTGCATGGCGGCGGCTACGTGCTGGGCGACATCGACGGCTACGACAGCGTCTGCCGCCGCCTGTGCGCGGACGGCGGCTTCGTGGTCGCGAGCCTCGCCTACCGCCAGCCGCCCGAACATGCCTGGCCGGCGCCGTTCGAGGATGCGCTGGCCGGTGTGCGGTGGGTGGCGCGCCATGCCGGGCGCATCGGCGCCGATGCCACGCGGCTCGCGCTGGCGGGCGACAGCGCCGGGGCGGTGCTCGCCACCAGCGTCGCCCGGCGCCTGCGCGACGCCGGCGGCCCGGCGCTGCGCGGCCAGGCGCTGCTGTACCCGCCCGCGGCCGGCAACCACCCGGGCGACTATCCGTCGCGCGAGCGCCATGCCGACGGCCCGACGCTGACCCGGCGCACGATGGACTTCTTCAGCCGCCACGCCTTCGGGCCCGCGGGGGTGGCGCCGGACGAGGACGGTGCGCCGCTGCGCGCGGCCGACCTGCGCGGCCTGCCGCCCACGCTGCTGCAGCTCGCCGCGCATGACCCGCTGCGCGACGAAGGCCTGGCCTACGCGCAGGCGCTGCAACGCGCCGGCAACGCGGTGACGCTGGTCGAGTACCACGGCCTGGCGCACGGCTACCTCAGCATGGGCGGCGCGGTGGCCGCGGCACGCCTGGCGCAGCGCCAGCTGGCGGACTGGCTGGGGATGGTGCTCGACTGAATCAACCGGCGTCGGCCAGCCGGTAGCTCGTGCCCGGCCCGCGGCCGGACTGGCGCAGCAGCCCGCGGGTCACCAGCAGCCCGAGCTGCTTGGAGGCCGTGGTGGCGCCCACGGCGGCGAGCCGCGCGTACTGGCTGCGGCCGAGCATGCCCTCGCGCAGCAGGTGGGCGAGCACGGCGGCCCGCGCCGCATCGTCGAGCAGGTCGGCGGCGCTGCGGCGCCAGGCCTGCGCGAGGCGCTCCTCGCGGCTTTGCGAGCGCTGGAAGATCTCGCCCAGCCGCTCGAACGAGGCTCGGAAGCGCTGCTCCAGGCCGTGCCGCTGCACCACCGCCGCGGCCGCCTCGCGTTCCTTCACGCAGGCCGCGAGGTAGGCCGCGGCAATGCTCAGGTGCGCGCTCGCCTGCTCGTGCGGCGCCAGCGGCAGCGCCAGCGCCGCACGCTGCCGCTGCACCGCCAGCAGCTCGGGGAAGTGGGCCGCGAACTCCCCCGGCAGCAGGCGGTCGTAGCGGTCGCTCCCGCTCGGCCCGAGGATGTCGCGCTTCAGGCGGCGCGTCGCCTCGGCCGGCGCCGCATCGCCCTCGGGCGGCCAGGTGGCCAGCGCCGCGGCGGTGTGGGCGTCGCCCTGCAGCTCGTCGTCGGGCCGGCCGAGCGCCTGGAAGCGGCGGTAGAAGGCCTCGGCCAGGTTGTAGTGGGCCCGCCCGACCACCACCACCAGAGCGGCGTCGAGCGCGATGCGCAGTGCCTGCTCGTAGTGGGCGATGGCCGGGTCCCAGCGGTTCTGCCAGTAGTACGCGGCGCCGAGGTTCAGGTGCGTGGAGGCCACGATCTCGGGCTCGACCGGCTCGCTGCGCGCCATCTCGAGCACATGCTGCGAACACTCGATGGCGCGCCCGAAGTCCTTCGCCTCGCCGTGGATCAGGGCGAGGTTGCAGTAGGCCTTCACCACGCCGAGCCGGTCGCCCAGGCGCTGGTAGCAGTGCAGCGCGCGGTACTTGTGCAGCAGCGCCTCCTGGAGCTGCCCGCTGCGGCGCCAGAACTCGCCCCAGGTCTGCGCCAGCATGGCCTGCGTCTCGAGCGCGCGCGGGCCGCGGTCCTGCAGGGCCTGCGCGCGTTGCAGCAGCGGCTCGGCGCGCCCGTCGTTGCGCAGCAGGTGCCACCAGGCCAGGCGCACCAGGGTGTTGGCGCATTCGTCCAGCAGCGCCGGATCGCTCACCCCCTCGGGCACGCCGGCCTGGCGCAGGAACTCGGCGCTGTCCTGGAAGCAGGCGTAGGCGCGTTCCGGGTTGCGCGCCTCGTGGAAGCGGCCCAGTGCGCCGTAGGCCCGACCCAGCAGCAGCGGCTCGCCGGCCAGGTGGGCCAGGCGCAGCGCCAGTTCGGCGGCCCGGCGCTCGCCGGCCACGTCGCCGCGTGCGCGCTGCAGCGCGGCCTCGGCCAGCGCGAGCTGCGCCCGTTCGGGCGGCGCCAGCGGCAGGGTGCCGGCCTGCAGCAGCAGGACCTCGAGATCGGCGTCCTCGTGCAGGCCGGCGGCCAGCCGCTGCAGGCCCGCCGCGAATGCCGCGCCGTCGCCGGCGTGCAGCAGGTGCCACAGGGTGGCCAGCCCGTCCGGGCCGGCGAGCGTGTGTTCGGCCTGCCGCCGGTGCCAGTCGGCACGCGCCTGCGGCGTCGCCAGGCCGACCAGGCCGTACACCTCGTGCTGCAGCGCACGCAGGCGCGCCAGCCGGGCGCCCCCATCGAGCGGCCGGTGCAGAGCCTCGTCGAGCAGGCGGCGGCCGCGCTCGATGCTGCGGTACACGGTGCTCGGGGCCACGTCCCACAGCCCGCACAGCTGCTCGGCCGGTGTCTCGCGCGGCCCGGCGCGGTAACGCGCCGGCAGCTTCGCCACGCGCAGCACACCGTGATGGCAGGCCAGCGCGAGCAGCGGTCGCCAGTCCGCCGCCGGCGCGAGCCAGGCCGCCTCGGGCAGCGCATCCAGCCCGGGCTGCCGGTCCGGCCGCAGGCCCGCCAGCAGCGCACGCAACAGCAGCTGCCAGGGTGCGGCGGCGGCGGGATCGTGCGGCAGCGCATCGCCGGCCACCGCCCACAGCGGCCGCAGCAGCCGGCGTGCATACCCCCGGGCCAGGCGCGGATGGGCCTGCAGCAACGCGGCCACCGTGCCGGCGCGCTGGGCCGCGAGCAAGGCGTCGGTGAGCGGCGCGAGCAGCGCCCCCGGGGTGGCCGCCGTCGGGGCCGGCTTCAAGCTAGGGGCGCGGGAAACACTCGCTCTTCGCATCATTCGCCGATCGACCGCCACGGGGCACGAGGCTCGCGGCGCTCGCGCGTGGATTTGCAAGGACGCCGCATCTTAGTGTGCGGCCGCGGGCCGGGACCGCGTTTCCCGAGTGCCGGCCGGGCGGGCGGCACCGGGGTCGGCCTGCGTTGCCCCCGCCCTCCTTCGTGGAGCGATTCCCATGGCCCTGGCCCAATTGACATCCACCCGATCGACGGCGGTGCCCACCGACGGCGTCACGCTGCTGGTCTATGCCCCGTACGGTACCGACCTCGAGCTGACCGGCTACCCCGGCGACGCCCGCACCACGGTCTCGCAGCACCCGCTGGTCGCCAACCTGGCGCGGGTGGCGGCCTGCGGCGTGCACGTGTTCGCGCTGGTCGACCTGGTCGACGAGGGCACCTGCCTGGTCGAGTTCCGCGCCAACCGGCGCACCCCGAGCTTCACCACGCGCTGGAAGCAGCAGATGGAGGCGATGCAGCCGCTGCGCGGACTGATCCGCTACGCGTGCGAGAAGCGCCCCGGCACGCGGCTCGTGCTGGGGCTCGAGGGCCACGGCGCCGGCTACCTGCCGGAGATCGACCTGAACGTGCTGACCGCCGAGCAGGTGACCAACCATGGCGAGTACGAGTGGCACATGGGCCAGGAGTCGAGCGCGCCGGTGCTGCCGATGGGGTCGCCCGTGCTGCCGATGGGCTCGCCGGTGCTGCCGATGGGCTCGCCGGTGCTGCCGACCAGCCGCGTGCCGCTGTCCACCTGGGCGCTCGGGCAGGCGATCCGCGACGGCCTGAAGGACGAGACCGATCGCCTCGGCGTGCTGCTGTTCAACAACTGCTTCAACATGTCGGTGGAAGTGCTGCACACGGTGGCGCCGCTGGCCGAGTTCGCCGGCGGATTCGCGAACTACAACTTCTTCACCGCGGGCGAGGCTTATGCGCTGGCCTTCGAGGCGCTGAAGGCCGCCGGCGGACGGGCCGACACGCAGCAGCTCGCCACCTGGCTGGTGCAGGCCAACGGGGTCGTGCTGCGCGCCAAGTCGCACCATCCGACGGTGGGCTCGGTGATCAAGCTCAGCCGCCTGCCGCTGATCGTGCGCCGGCTCGACGCGCTCGCCAAGGCGCTGATCCGGGCGCTCACCTCCGGCGACAAGCAGCACCACGTCGACGTGGCCCTGAAGATCCGCGAGGCCATCCGCGGCGCGCAGCAGTACGACACGCACCTGCCGGTGCGGCTGGAGGCGCCCGACGAACTCACCGACCTCGGCAGCTTCGCGACCGTGCTGAGCAACTTCCCCGAGAACGCGGCCGAGGTGCAGCCTGCCGCGCAGGCGCTCGCGCGCGCGCTCAAGGGCATCAAGGTCTACGGCGACAGCGGCAACCCCTGGATGGCGCCCGAGGTGCACTGGGACTTCTCGCGCGCCGAGCTGTCGATGAACGTGTTCCTGCCCGACCCCGGCCTGCATGGCCTGTGGGACTGGCGCGCGCCGTTCTACCTGCAGCCCGATGCCGACACGCGCGTGCCGGCGGTGCAGCCGCACGTGATCGACTTCCTGAAGAAGACCGCGTGGGTGGACTTCATCATCGAGTACCACCGCCACCAGCCGTTCAAGGGCCTGCGCCCGGCGCGCATCCCCGGGTGCCCGCGCTTCGACCGGGCCCAGCCGCCGGTCTGAGCTGACGACCACCCCCTGCGCGCTGCGCGCGCCCCCGCGCGGGGGCAGCACCGGCGGACCGGCGAAGCCGGATCCGCGGTGTTCGCTCGGTCGCAGCCGCAATCGCCCGCGCATCGTTCGCCCGCCTCCCCCCAAGGGCCGAACCCGGCCGCATCGCGCCGCAAGCCCGGCGCCGCTGCAATGACTCCACCGACCGGCACCCGCCGGCCGGGCCACCCGACGGAGTCCCCATGCACTGGCTGCTGGCCCCCACCACCCGACCCTTCATCGCGACGGCCGCACTCGCCTCGCTGCTGCTCAACCTGGCGCTGCTGGCGCCGGCGCTGTACATGCTGCAGGTGTACGACCGCGTGTTCGCGAGCCGCAGCCTCGAGACGCTGGCGCTGCTGACCCTGCTCGCCGGCGGCGCGCTGCTGCTGGCCGGCGCGATGGACCGGGCCCGCGCGCTGGCGCTGGAGGCCGCCGGCCGCGCGCTCGATGCCGCGCTGGCGCCGGCGGCACTGCGCGCGCTGCTGGTGGATGCGGCCACGGCGCGCGGCCGGCTCGACCGCCAGGCGCTGCAGGACGTGGCGCGGCTGCGCGGCTTCCTCGGCGGGCCGGCGGTGCAGGCGCTGTTCGACGCGCCCTGGCTGCCGCTGTACCTGGGGGTGATCACCGCGCTGCACCCGGCGCTGGGCGCGCTGGCGCTGGCTGCGGCCGGGCTGCTGTTCGGGCTCGGCCTCGTCAGCGAGCGGCTGCTGCGTGCGCCTGCCGAGGCCGCCACCACGGCGGCCCGTGCCGCGGCCGGCCAGGTGGACGCACTGACGCGCCACGCCGAGCCGCTGCTCGGCATGGGCATGCTCGGTGCCGGGCTGGCGCGCTGGGCGGCCGGCCACCAGCGCGCGCTGGAGGCGCAGTCGCAGGCCGGCCGCTCGCACGCGGGGCTGGCGGCGCTCGGCCGCGGGCTGCGCCAGGGCGTGCAGGTGGCGATGCTCGGCCTCGGCGCCTGGCTGGTGGTGGCCGAACATGCCTCGCCCGGCATCATGCTCGCCGCCACCGTGCTGGTGGGCCGTGCGCTGCAGCCGGTCGACCACCTGATCGCCGGCTGGAAGGCGCTGCTGGACGTGCGCGCCGCGTGGCGCCGCCTGGGCGCCGCGCCGGCCGAGCCCGAGGCCGCCACTGCGGTGCGCCTGCCGCGTCCGCGTGGCGAACTGCGCCTCGAGCGCGTCAGCCTGCGCGGCGCGGCCGACGCGGCGACCATCGTCAAGTCGGTCAGCCTGCTGCTGCCGGCCGGCGAGTGCCTGGGCATCGTCGGGCCCAGCGGGGCCGGCAAGACCTCGCTGCTGCGCCTGATGCTCGGCCTGCGCGCGCCGCAGCTCGGCTGCGTGCGGCTGGACGGCACCGACCTGGCCGCCTGGCCGGCCGAGCAGCGCGCCGCCGCGGTCGGCTACCTGCCGCAGGACGGTGCGCTGTTCGACGGCAGCGTGGCGCAGAACATCGCCCGGCTCGGGCCGGTCGATTCCGACCAGGTGCTGCGCGCCGCGCGGCGCGCCGGCGTGCACGAGCTGATCGCCCGCCTGCCGCAGGCCTACGAGACCGAGATCGGCGTCGACGGCCTGCGCCTGTCCGGCGGCCAGCGCCAGCGCATCGCCCTGGCGCGTGCGCTGTACGGCGACCCGGCGCTGGTGGTGCTCGACGAACCCGACGCCGGGCTGGACGCCGAGGGCGAGCAGGCGCTCGATGCGGCGCTGCAGGCCCTCAAGGCCGACGGCGTGACGGTGGTGCTGGTGTCGCACCGCACCCGCCTGATGCGCCATGCCGACCGCCTGGCCGTGCTGCGCGACGGCGCGCTCGAGATCTGCGGCCCGCGCGAGGAGGTGCAGGCGCGCCTGAGCGGCCGCACCGTGCTGCCGCTGCGCGCGGCCGAACCCGCCCACGCCGCCCAAGGGAGCCGCGCATGAACACGCTGTCGATGACCCCCGGCGCGGCCACGCTGGCCGCCGGCCTGGCGCAGGCCCCGGCCGATGCGGCGGACCGCGGCCTGCAGCGCCGCCTGCGTCGCGCGGTGCTGCTGCCGGCGCTGGTGGCCGCCGCGCTGCTGGCCGCCTGGAGCGCCGGCGCACCGCTGGCCGGCGCGGTGATCGCCGCCGGGCAGGTGCAGGCCGAGTTCGGCCGCAAGCAGGTGCAGCACCAGGAAGGCGGGCTGCTGCGGGCGCTGTACGTGCGCCCGGGCCAGCCGGTGCGGCGCGGCGACGCGCTGCTGGTGGTCGGCGACCTGCGCAGCGACGCCGCGCTCGAACTGCTCAGGCGCCAGCAGCAGGCCGAACGCCTGCGCGCCGCGCGGGCCACGGCCGAGCTGGCCCTGGCCGGCACGGTGGACTGGCCGGCCGACGCGCGGGCTGCGGCCTACGACGCCTCGCAGCGCGAGCAGCAACTGTTCGAGACGCGCCGGCGCGCGCTCGACGACCGTGTCGCCGCGCTGCAGGCCCAGCAGGTCGCGCTGCGCGCGCAGCAGGCCGCGCTGGAGGAGCAGGCTGCGGCCGCGCAGTCCGCTGCCGCGCTGGCCGGCACCGAGCTGGAGACCCATCGCCCGCTGGTCGAGGCCGGCTTCATCCAGAAGACGCGCCTGATGGGCCTCGAGCGCAGCCTGGCCGACGCCCGGGGCCGCAGCGCCGCCGCGCGCGGTCAGGCCGCGCAGGTGCGCGGCGACCTGGCCGCGCTGGCCAACGCCGTGGCGCAGGCGCGCGCCGACTACCGCCGCCAGGCGGCCGACGAGCTGAAGGAGGCCGGCGCGCGCCTGGCCGAGCTCGAGGAGCGCCTGCGCCCCGGCGTCGACCAGGTCGAGCGCCAGACCGTGCGTGCGCCGGTGGATGGCGTCGTGATGGGCCTGCGCGTCAGCGCGCCGGGCACCGCCGTCGGCCCGCGCGAGACGCTGCTGGAGATTGCGCCGAGCGACGAGACCCTGGTGGTCGAGACGCGCATCGAGCCGCAGGACGTGGCGCACGTGCAGGTCGGCGGCGACGCGTTGGTGCGGCTCGCGGCCTACGAGCAGCGCCGCGTGCCGCTGCTGCCGGCCCGCGTGCGCGCCGTCTCGCCCGATGCCATGGCCGATGCCGACGGCCGGTCGCACTACCGCGCGCAGGTCGAGGTGCCGGCCGCGGAACTGGCGCGCCACCCCGAGCTGCGCCTGCGCGCCGGCATGCCGGCCGAGGTGTTCGTCACCACCGCGCCGCGCAGCCCGCTCGAGTACCTGCTCGAGCCGCTGGGGCTGTTCGCGCGCCGCGCGATGCGCGAGCCCTGAGTTTCCCGTCGAGGAGCGGCCGGCCGGGCACGCGGCCGCTTCCCTCTCCTGCGATCGAGCGTGCCCGAACCTTCCTTCACACCCTGTCAACTCATTGGAGAAAGCATCATGGCCAACATCATCGGCACCGGCAGCAGCAACTTCCTGCTCGGAGACCGCGATCCCCTGCTCCCGAACGACGTGCTGAACTCCGGCTGGCTGGCCGGTGACGACACGATGGCCGGCGTCAACGGCGACGACACCTACAACGTCAATTCGATCGGCGACGTCGTGTTCGAGGACGACGCCCCGTCCTCGGGCGTCGACACCGTGGTGTCGCAGATCTTCAGCTACACGCTGACCGACAACGTCGAGAAGCTCGTGCTGCAGGAGCAGGACCGCTCCGGCATCCTGAACGCCAACGGCACGGTCACCCTCGCGTTCAGCCTGGGCGCGCCGACGGCCGTGGTCGGCACCGGCAACGCGCTGGACAACACGATCACCGGCAACTCGAACGACAACTACCTGTACGGCCTGGACGGCGCCGACACGCTGCTCGGCAACGACGGTGCCGACTGGCTGTTCGGCGGCGAGGGCAACGACTCGATGGAGGGCGGCGACGACGACGACAGCCTCTGGGGCGATGATGGCAACGACACCATG
Source organism: Piscinibacter defluvii (assembly GCF_004011805.1). GTDB lineage: Bacteria > Pseudomonadota > Gammaproteobacteria > Burkholderiales > Burkholderiaceae_C > Piscinibacter > Piscinibacter defluvii. Next base: position 587,619 of record NZ_ML137196.1, on the reverse strand, counting down.
CTCGGCGGCGACGGCGAAGACACCTTCTTCGGCAACGAGGGCAACGATTCGATGACCGGCGGTGCCGGTGACGACACCTACTGGGTCGACGACGTGGGCGACGTGGTCGTCGAGGCCTCGGCCATCGTCTCGGTGCAGCCGCCGGGCATCGACACCGTCTATGCCAGCATCAGCGAGACGCTGGACAGCAACGTCGAGAACCTCACGCTGACCGGCATCGGCAACCTGAACGGCACCGGCAACGGCTCGGCCAACCTGATCAAGGGCAACGTGGGCGCCAACGTGCTCGACGGCAAGGCCGGCGCCGACACGATGGAGGGCAGCACCGGCAACGACACCTACTACGTCGACAACGCCGGCGACGTGGTCACCGAGAACGCCGCCTCCGGCACCGACCTGGTGTATTCGACCGTCACCCACACGCTCAGGGTCAACGTCGAGAAGCTCACGCTGAACGGCACGGCGGCGATCAACGGCACCGGCAACACGCTGAACAACACCATCAACGGCAACAGCGCGGACAACCTGCTGAAGGGCATGAACGGCAACGACACGCTGATCGGCAAGGGTGGCGACGACACCGTCCAGGGGGGCAACGGCGCGGACAGGCTCTACGGCAGCCTGGGCAACGACACCCTGCGCGCGGTGGACGACGTGCCGGGCGTCGACGATGGCGTCGAGGACCGCTTCTACTTCAGCACCGACCCGGCCGCGGTGGACAACTGGGACAAGATCGAGGTCGCCACCTTCAACACTGCCGACGGTGTGGACGACGAGTTGTACCTCGACGATGCGTTCTTCGTGGGCCTCAGCGTGACCGGCGGCACGCTCGACCAGTACGCCGAAGGCGTCGATGTGGACGGCAACAACGAGAACGACGGGATCGGCGTCTACCTCGACACCTCCTCCGGCGACCTGTTCTACAACCCGACCGACAACGTCGCCGGCGACAGCATCCTGTTCGCCTCGATCAGCAACTTCATCACCGGAGGGTCGGCCTCGCTCTCGGCCTCGGACTTCACCCTGTACTGAGCGCCTCGCGCAGCGCCCGCGCCTCGCGGGTGGCTGCGGCATCGACGCCGGCGCTGTCCTCGAGCTGGGCGAGGGCGGCCGCAACGCTGTCGCGCGCGCCGGCGGCGTCCTGCGTCGCACGGCGCGCCAGCGCCTGCGCGAGCAGGGCCTGGCCGAGCGCCTCGGTGTGCGCGAATCCGCGCGCCGCGGCGCGCGCTGCGGCGACCGCCGCATCGGCGTGGCGGCGTGCAGTGTCGCCGTCGCCCAGCGCCAGGTCGGCGCGCGCCAGCAGCGTCAGCGCGAGCGCCTGGTCGCGGCCGGTGGGGGTGAGCCCGGCCAGCGGATCGGCCAGCCGGCGCGCGCGCGCCGCGTCACCCTGCGCCAGCGCAGCCCGTGCGGCGATCAGCGGCAGGCCGGCCAGCACCGGGTGCCCCGGCGCGACCGCCTGGCGCAGGGCCCGCTCGGCCTCGGCCAGCGCGGCCTCGCAGCGCGCCGGCGCGAGGGCGCTGCAGTCGGCCGAGGCGAGCCCGAGCTGCGCGAAGGCCGCGCCGCGGGTGTCGCCCTTGGCCTGGTGCTGCGCCAGCGCCTCGCGCAGCAGCGGCACGGCCTCGTCGGCGCGGCCGAGCTCGACCAGGTTGCGCCCGGCGTTGGTCAGCAGCGCGGCGTCGCGCCCGCGGCTGCGCGGCCGCTCGGCCGCCAGCGCGCGGGCGTAGACCTGCGCGGCGCGGCCCGGCTGGCCGGCGCGCGCCAGGTGCACGCCGAGGTTGTTGGCCAGCGTCGCCGCCGCGGTGGTGTTGCCGCGGCCGATGCGCTCGAACTCGGCGATCGCGCGTTCGTAGGCCGCGATCGCTTCCTGCGGCCGACCCAGCAGGGCCTGCGCATCGCCCACCGAGGTGTGCAGGAAGATCGTGACGGTGCGCAGCCCGGGCCGCGGCTGCGGGCCGATCAGTGCCAGCGCGGCCTCGGCGTCGGCCAGCGCGGCGGCGGCGTCGCCGCTCTGGGCATGCAGGATGGTGCGCTGCTGCCAGCAGGTCAGGCGCGCCGGGTCGTAGCCGATCGACGCTGCGGGCAGCGCGGCGACGGTGCGCTCGAACAGCGCGCGTGCCGCGTCGATGCGGCTGGTGGCCGCCAGCAGCCCGGCCAGCGTGCAGTCGACCTGAGCGCGCACCTCCGCGTCGGTGCTGGCGGCGCGGGCCTGCTCGAGCAGCCGCTCGGCACTGCGGAAGTCGTCCATCTCGCCGTGCAGGTCGGCCAGCATCAGCAGCAGGCGGGCGCGCAGCCGCGGATCGTCGGCGAACTGGCGCTCGACCTGTGCCTGCGCACGCTGCAGCAGCTCGCGCGTGGTGAAGGGCCTCTCCGCACCCTCGCTGAGCAGGAAGCGCATCAGCTCGTCGGCCGATTCCGCATAGGCCAGCTCCTGCAGCGCACGGTCGCGCTGCGCCTGGGCCTCCTGTGCCTGCACCTGGGCGCGGCGCGCCTGGCTCAGCGTGCCGGCCACGCCGGCCGCGATGGCCAGCGCGACGAACAGCCCGGCGAGCGCGACGACGCGGTGCCGGCGCAGCCACTTGGCGCCGCGATAGGCGAGCGAGTCGGGCCGTGCCTGCACCGGCTCGCCGGCCAGGTGGCGCTGCAGGTCGGCGGCGAAGGCCTCGATGCTGAGGTAGCGCTCGGCGGGCGCCTTCTTCAGCGCCTTGGCCAGGATGGTGTCGAGGTCGCCGCGCAGCGCACGCGCTGTCGCGCGGTCGGCGGCGCGGCTGCTGGCCGGCGGCACCTCGGCCTCGAGCACCGCCCGTTCGAGCGCGGCCGCCGGCACGTGCGCGATGCGGTACGGCCGCTGCCCGGTGAGCAGCTCGTACAGCACCACGCCGAGCGAGTAGACGTCGGCGGCCACGCCCACCGGGCGGCCGGCCACCTGCTCCGGCGCGGCGTAGTCGGGCGTGACCGGGCGGCCGAGCAGGCGCGTCAGGTCGGCGCCGCCGGCCGGCGCGGCGGCGTCGTCCGGGGCAAGCAGCTTGGCCACGCCGAAGTCGAGCAGGCGCACCTCGCCGGCCGGGGTGACGAGGATGTTGCTCGGTTTGAGGTCGCGATGCACCACCAGCCGGGCGTGCGCATGGGCCACCGCGTCGGCCACCTGTAGCACCAGGCGCAGGCGGGCGCGCAGGTCGATCCGGTGGGTCGCGCAGTGGCGGTCGATCGGCTCGCCGTCGACCAGCTCCATCGCCAGCCAGGGCCGCCCGGCCGGCGTGATGCCGGCGTCGTAGAGCCGCGCGATGTGCGGGTGCTCGAGCCCGGCCAGGATGTCGCGCTCGGCCACCATGCGCCGCGCCAGCCCCGGCGCCCACAGCCTGGCCGGCAGCTTGAGCGCCTCCTGGCGCTGCAGGCTGCCGTCGATGCGCTCGGCCACCCACACCGTGGACATGCCGCCGGCGCCGAGCGGGCGCAGCAGCCGGTACGGGCCGATCACGTCGCCGGGGCGGTCCTCGTCCGCCTCGGCGGCGTCCAGCGCGGGCAGGTCCAGGCGCAGCGGCCGCTGCAGGAAGGTGTCGGTCTCGACCCCGGCGCGCGACAGCAGTGCGCCCAGCAGCGGCCGCAGGTCGGCCTGCTCGGCCGGCAGGCGCTCGAGCCAGGCAACACGCTCGGCCGGCGCCAGCGCGAGCGCCTCGTCGAGCAGGCGGTTGACGCGCTTCAGGCGTTCGGCGTCGGGGGTGGCGGTCATGGCGGTGCTGCGACGCGGCGTCAGGGCCGCGCGGCCGCGAGCGCGGCCCCGGGGGCCAGGGTGGCCTGCAGATGGGCCTCGGCCTGCGCCTGCGCCGCCGCCGCCGCATCGACGCGGCCCTCGTCGCGCTCGAGTGCGGCGAGCGCGCGCCAGGCCAGCCCGGTGTGCAGCGAATGCGGCCGCCGGCCCTGCAGCCGCTGCGCCTGCGCGAGGCACTGGTCGAGCCAGTGGCGCGCGCCGTCCCGGTCGCCCGCGGCGCGCGCCGCATCGCCGCGCAGGCACAGCGCGGCGATGCGGTTCAGGTCGACCAGCCCGCGTTCGTCCAGCAGACCGAGCAGGCGCTGCGCGGTGTCGCGCGCCGCGGCTGGCTCGCCCTGGTCGAGCTGCAGGCGGCCGAGGGCGAGCAGGCGGCGCAGGTCGGCCGGGTTGCCCGGCGGCACCTGCTCGCCCATCGCCTGGCCGGCCTGCTGCAGCAGGCCGCGCGCGCCGTCCCGGTCGCCCTGCTGGCGGCGCAGGCTGGCCAGGCCGACCAGCGCGCTCACCACCACCGCCTGGTTGCCCGCCTGGCGCGCCGAGGCCAGCGCCTCCTCGTAGCGGCGCGCGGCGGCGTCGAGCTCGCCGGCCAGCTTGTGGCCGAGCGCGAGGTTGTCGGCGATCACCGGCGGCAGCGGCTGCTGCGGCCCGTCGAGCCGCCGGTAGGCCGCGGCCACCTCCTCGAGCAGCACGACGCCGCGGCGCGGCAGCCCGGCGCCGAAGTTCAGCCGCGCCAGGCGGATGCGCGCGTTGTGCGCGCCGGTGCCGTCGGCACGGCCGACCGCGGCGAGCTGCTCCAGCGCCGCCTGCAACTGCGGCTCGGCCTCGTCGTAGCGCCCGTGCAGGATCAGCGCGTGGCCCAGGTCGCTGCGCACCTCGGCCTGCAGCCACACCGGCGCGCGCCGCACCCGGGCCAGGTTGTCGTAGGCGCCCTGGGCGTAGCGCAGCGCGCCGGCCGCGTCGGAGGACTGGCGCGCCAGGAAGCCGCGCGCCGCGAAGCAGCTGGCGCGGGTCTCCGGGCCGATCGCCGCCGCGACCAGCCAGCGGTCGAGTAGCGGAGCCGCCTCGCCGGGGCGGCCCGATTCGCTCAGCGTGCGGCCGAGCACGCACTCGATGTTGGCCTGCAGGTCGGCATCGCCCGCCACCGCGGCCCGCTGCGCGGCACGCCGCAGCAGCGGCTCGAGCGTGGCCATGTCGCCGAAGTGGCCGTGGTACTCGGCCAGCATCATCAGCGCCAGTGCCTCCTTGGCCGGCGCGCCGCGGAACAGCTCGCCGGCCACGCGCTCGCCGCCGGCCAGCAGCCGGCGCAGCGCGGCGGTCTGCGCCTCGTCGGCATGCTCGGTCAGCAGGGTGTTGAAGAACTCGAGCGCGGCCTGGCTCTGCTGCAGCTCGACGTCGGCGCGGTCGCGCTCGCGCTCGATGGCCCGCGCCTGCCACAGCGAGACGCCGAGCGCCACGGCCAGCAGCGTCGTGAAGGCCACGGTCGCGACCACGCCCCAGCGGTGCCGGCGCGCGAACTTGGCGGCGCGGTAGGCCAGGCCGTCGGGCCGCGCGCGCACCGGTTCGCCGCGCAGGTGGCGCTCCAGGTCGGCGGCCAGCGCCTCGACGCTCGGGTAGCGTTCTGCCGGGTCCTTGCGCAGCGCCTTCAGCACGATGGTGTCGAGGTCGCCGCGCAGCGCACGGGCGCGGCGCCGGTCGGCCGCCACGCGGGTGCTCGGCGGCGCGAGCTCGGCCTCGGCCCGGGCCGGCCCGGGCGGCGGACGCTGCCCGGCCAGCAGCTCGTAGAGCACGACGCCGAGCGCGTACACGTCGGCCGCCACGCCGACCGGCCGGCCGGCGAGCTGCTCCGGCGCCGCGTACTCGGGCGTCACCGCGCGGCCGAGCAGCCGGGTCAGGCCCGGGGCGCTGTCGTGCTCGAGCAGCTTGGCGACACCGAAGTCGAGCAGCCGCACCTCGCCCTGCGCGTCGACCAGGATGTTGCTCGGCTTCAGGTCGCGGTGCACCACCAGCCGGGCATGCGCATGCGCCACCGCGTCGGCCACCTGCAGCACGAGGCGCACGCGCGCCGCGACGTCGAGCCGCCGTGCGTCGCAGTAGGCGTCGATCGCCTGGCCGTCGACCCGCTCCATCGCCAGCCAGGGCCGGCCCGCGGGCGTGACGCCGGCGTCGTAGAGCCGGGCGATGCGCGGGTGCTCGAGCGTGGCGAGGATGTCGCGCTCGCGCGCCATGCGCCGCGCTAGCCCGGGCGCCCAGCCGGCGCGCGGCAGCTTGAGCGCCTCCTGGCGCTGCAGGCTGCCGTCGGTGCGCTCGGCCAGCCAGACGCTGGCCATGCCGCCGGCGCCGAGCTCGCGCAGCAGGCGGTAGGGGCCGATCAGGTCGCCGGCGCGGTCGGCCGGCTCGTCGGGGTCGTCGAGCTCGTCGATCCCGAGGCGCAGCGGCTGGGCCAGGAAGTCGTCGGTCTCGATCGCGGCGCGCGCCAGCAGGGCGCGCAGCATCGGCAGCAGGTCGGCATGCCGGGCCGGCAGCGCCGCCAGCCAGGCCTCACGCTCGCCCTCGGGCAGCGCGAGCGCCTGCTCGAGCAGCGTGTTGACACGCTTCAGGCGCTCGGCATCGGGCGGCGACGCGGCCATGCGTGCGCCTCAGGCCAGGCTCAGCGCCCGAGCATCTGCGCCAGCAGCAGCCGGGCGCGCTCCCAGTCGCGCCGCACGGTGCGGTCGGTCACGCCCAGCGCGCTGCCGATCTCGACATCGGTCAGCCCGGCGAAATAGCGCATCTCGACCACCCGCACCAGGCGCGGGTCGACCTGCGCCAGCGTCTCCAGCGCGTCGTGCACCGCGAGGATCTCCTCGTCGGAGGAGCCGAGCGACTCGGCCGCGCGGGTGTCCAGCGTCACGTGCTCGACGTCGCCGCCGCGCCGCTCGGCGCTGCGCCGGCGCACGAAGTCGATCACGATCGAGCGCATCGTGGTGGCGGCGTAGGCGAGGAAATGCTCGCGGTCCTTCAGTGCCAGCTCGCCGTTGCGCTGCATGCGCAGGAAGGCCTCGTGCACCAGGGCCGAGGTGTCCAGCAGCGTGTGGCGGCCGCCCGAGGCCAGGCGCGAGCGCGCCAGGCGGCGCAGCTCCGCGTACAGCGCCGGGAAGAGCGCCTGCACCGATTCCGGCGTCGGCGGCGAGGTGGGGTCGGCGGGAGACATTCCATCGAGAATAGCGCGCCGCGCCCCGCGATGCACCCATGGCCGGGCCCCTCTCAGTGGCGTGTCCGGATCGGCGGCGGTTCTGCGTGGGGCGAGCGCTCCAGCAGCGCCTGGATCTGCGGCAGCGCGCGACGCGTGGCCTGCAGGCCGGCCTCGTAGCACTCGGGCAGCGCCGCGGTCTCCCACAGCCCGACATGGCGCGCCAGCGGCAGCTCGAGTGCCACGATGGGTTGCCCGGCGGCGCGCGCCGCCTCCAGCCGGGCCTGCTGCAGGTTGTTGGTCAGCGCCGTGCTGACCTGCGCCAGCAGGCGCGAAGCGCGGTCCACACGGCGCGGCATGCTGCCGCGGAAGCCGAGCGTGACGACCAGCTGCGCGTCGGCCGCCGCGCCGATCGGCAGCGGATCGGAGATCACGCCGTCGACCAGGCGCCGCCCTCCCAGCTCGACGCTCGGGAACAGGAAGGGCACCGCCATGCTGGCGCGCAGCGCGTCCACCAGCGGGCCCTCGGCGAGCACGGTGGAGGCGCCGCTCGCGGCCTCGGTGACGGCCACGCGCAGCGCCAGCGGCAGCTGCTCGATGCGGCGCTCGCCGAAGGCCTGCGCCAGGCGCCGGGCGATCAGCCGGTCGTCGCGCAGCGCGAAGTCGCGCGGGAAGCCGAGCAGCCGCGGCGCCACCAGCTGCGCATAGGCGCGCCAGCGGCGCTGGCCGGTCAGCTCGGGCGACCAGAGCGTGCGCGCACGTGCCAGCGCCTCCTCGGCGGGCATCTGCGCCGCGATGGTGGCGCCGAACAGCGCGCCCGAGCTGCAGCCCACCACCACGTCCGGCCGCAGGCCCGCGCGTGTCAGCACGTCGGCGATGGCCACCGCGGCCACGCTGCGCACCCCGCCGCTGCCGAGCACCAGCGCAATGCGTGGACGGGTCATGCCGCCGCAGCGGTGACGGCCGCCTGCAACCGGCGCTCGACCACGATCAGGCGCCGGTCGCTGCGGTGCGGCGTGCCGAGGAAGCCGCAGCGCCGCACCAGGCCGAGCATCGGCAGGTTGTCGGCCAGCACCGAGCCGTACAGCCAGTGCAGCCCTCGCTCGGCGGCCGCGTCGGCCAGGCCCAGCAGCGCGCGCTGGCCGATGCCGCGGCGGCGCCAGCCGCCGGCCACCATCAGCGCGAACTCGGCGTCCTGCCCGGTCATGTCGACCGCGCAGCGCACGTCGGCCACCAGCAGCTCCTCGCCGCGCCGGCGTGCGGTGACCACCAGCGCGATCTCGCGTGCCGGGTCGACGCTGGTCAGGCGCGACAGCCAGGCGGTGGAGACGCCGTTGACGGCGCCGTGGAAGCGCCGCCGCCGGTCCGGCGTGGGCAGTTCGTCGATCAGTCGGCCCAGCGCGTCGGCGTCGCCCGGGCGCAAGGCGCGCAAGGTGAGCGGGGTGCCATCGGCCAGGGACCAGCATTCGGGGTAGGGCATCGCAATCATCCTCCTGTGCCCCCTGTTCCACGCAGTCCGGGGAGCCGGGCGGACAGGCGGGGCCATGTCCGCCGGCGCGGCCGCGTTGCGTGGAACCACGCGAGACAGGCTCGCGGAGGACATGCCATGGCACTGATCGCGTCGCTCGGGCTGCGGCCCACCCAACGCATGCTGGCGCTGGCCGATGCCGCCGACGGGCCCGAGGTGGCCGCGCTGCTGCCCGACCTCGCCGCGCCGGCCCAGGCCGCTCCGGGCGTCAAGGGCGGCGCCGAGGTCGAGCTGGTGACCCGCGAGTTCCCGGCCCGGCGCACCAGGTACGGCGAGCTCAAGGTCTCGGCGACGCTCAAGCTGCAGGCGCTGGGCGGCTCGGGCCAGGGCGACGGCGGCTTCACCGGCATGGTGACCTCGAAGGACAAGTCCGGCGGCCGCGCGCCCGGCATCAAGAAGACCTTCGGCTACGCCGACATTGCCGACCGCGAGCTGTTCGCCGGCTTCGAGCTGAAGGACTTCTCGGTCGCCTTCGAGAACGAGATCTCGGGGCTGGACATCACGGTCGCGGGCCTGGTCAAGTTCACGCTCGTCACCAACGCCTTCCAGGCCAAGGCGCAGACCAAGCTGACGCTGCTGAACATCAAGGGCGCGAAGGAGATCGCCGGGCCGGCGCTCGAGATCAAGGTCGCGCCGGTCGAGTTCCAGCGCAGCATCGGCGGCGTGCAGACCAAGGTGCTGGCCGAGTACAAGGCCAGCTTCACGGTCGACGCGAAGAAGGTCGGCGCCGAGGTCGGCAAGCAGGTGATCGAGAAGGTGGCCAAGGAGGCGCTCGAGAAGGAGGCCAAGAAGGCCGGCGTGCGGGTGCTCGGCCGCCAGGCCGCCGAGAAGGTGCTGCAGCGGCTCGGCCCGCTGGCGGCCGCCTTCGGCGTCGGGCTGGAGATCGGCGAGCTGCTGAACAAGTACAGCGCCGCGCCGCAGGCGGCCAAGTTCGTGATCGACGAGATCCTCGGCGACCTGGCCGAGCGTTATCACGAGAAGGACACGCTCGGCAAGATGTGGCTGATCTCGAAGAACAGCCCGCGCATCCTGGCCGCGCTGGTGGCCGGCGGGGTGATCGGCACGATCGCCGGCATCGGCGACCTGGTGCTGTTCAAGCTCTTCGGGCTCGACAAGTTGAGGGACTACGCGCAGGCGCTGAAGGCCTTCGGCGCCGGCCTCACCGAGCTGGCGACGGTGGCGCGGGTTCCGGCCGACGCCTTTGCCGGCGCCCTGGCCTACACGGGCATGGTGCTGGGCATCAAGTACAACCCGAAACACGCGATCCTCGCGCACGGTGCGCTCGAGCCGCTGTTCGCCGGCGTGTTCCGCCGCATCCGGCCGATGTACGCCGCCGGCAAGGCCATGCAGGTGAGCAGCCTGCGCCTGCAGGACGCCGCGCCCGACCCGGCCGCGCTGCTGAAGTTCGCGACCTACGCCCACGGCTTCCGCATGAATTGGCAGGGCCGCATCGACCTGGCCAGCCCGCAGAGCGTGGCCGGTTCGCTGCGCGGCCTGGCGCTGCCGGAGTTCGTGGCCTTCCTCGAAGCGAACCGGCTGGTGCGCTACGACGTCAGCTTCCCGGCCAGCATGGATCCCGACGAGATCGACGAGAAGCTGCTGGACGAACTGGCCTGAGCTCCGGGGGCACGGCGTGGCGGTCCTGGCGCGGGATATGCTCCTTCCGCGCCGAGGAGAACACCATGCCCGCCGAAGTCCACCACGTCACCCACCCGCTGGTACAGCACAAGCTGACCTTGATGCGCCAGAAGGACCGCAGCACCAACAGCTTCCGCCGCCTGCTGGGCGAGATCTCGATGCTGATGGCCTACGAGGTTACGCGCGACATGCCGACCCAGCTGATCGAGATCGAGACGCCGCTCGAGAAGACCATGGCGCCGGTGATCGACGGCAAGAAGACGGTGTTCGTGTCGATCATGCGCGCCGGTGCCGGCTTCCTCGACGGCATGCTCAACGTGGTGCCGGGCGCGCGCATCGGCCACATCGGGCTGTACCGCGACCCGAAGACGCTGGTGGCGGTCGAGTACTACTTCAAGATGCCCTCGGAGATGCACGAGCGCGACGCCATCGTGCTCGACCCGATGCTGGCCACCGGCAACTCGGCCGTCGCCGCGGTGGACCGGCTGAAGGAGACGAAGCCGAAATCGATCCGCTTCGTCTGCCTGCTCGCCGCGCCCGAGGGCCTGGCGAACTTCCACGCCAACCACCCGGACGTGCCGGTCTACACCGCGGCGATCGACCGCCAGCTCGACGAGCACGGCTACATCGTGCCCGGCCTCGGCGACGCCGGGGACCGCATCTTCGGCACCAAGTAGCCCGTGGCGGCTGCCGCTGCGCCGCTGGCCGCGCTGACCAGCCTGCGCTTCGTCGCCGCCTTCGCGGTGCTGCTGCTGCACTATCGCGACGCCTTCGGCCCGCTGCCGCCCTGGCTGCTGCGCGGCGTGATCGGCGGGCAGTACGGCGTGACCTTCTTCTTCGTGCTCAGCGGCTTCATCCTGACCTGGCGCTACCACGACTGGTTCGCCGCGGGCGTGGACGAGCGCCACTACCTCTGGTTCCAGCGCTTCCGCTTCGCGCGCCTGTTCCCGGTGTACCTGCTCGGCCTGCTGCTGGACACGCCGGCGCACCTGGTCGAGCGTGCCGCCGCCGGTGCGCTGGCCCGCGATGGCGCGCTGTACTGGGCCGCCTGGCTGATCAACGCGCTCGCCCTGCAGGCCTGGGTGCCGCGGGTGCCGTTCGCGATGTTCTGGAACACGCCGGCCTGGAGCGTCTCGGCCGAGTGCTTCTTCTACGCCGTCTTTCCGTTCGTGACGCTGGGGCTGGCGCGCCGGGTCCGCGGGGGTGGCGGCCTCGCGGCCCTGTTCGTCGCGGTCTGGCTCGGCGGCATCGCGCTGTATGCGGCGGCGATCTACCTGCTCACCTGGGTCTGGCCGCTGCAGGGCGAGCCGCTGTACATCGTGCTGGTCTACCACCCGCTGCTGCGCAGCAGCGAGTTCCTGGCCGGCTGCGTGCTCGGCCAGTTCTTCGTGCGCTCCCAACGCGCCGGCGGCGGCTGGCTGGCGGCCAGCGCGGCGCGGCGCCACGCGGTCATCGTGCTGTGCCTGGCGCTGATCGCGCTGCGCGTCTGGCTGCCCGACTACACCGGCCCGAACCGCTGGGCCTGGCTGCTGGATGTGGCGGCCAAGTACGGCGTCTTCGTGCTGCCCTTCGCGGGGCTGATCCTGGCGCTGGCCGCCGGCCGCACCGTGCTGCACGGGGTGCTCGAGCGGCCGGCGCTGGTGCTGCTGGGCGAAGCGAGCTACGCGCTCTACATCATCCACTGGTCGGTGGTCACGCTGATCCAGCAGCGCGTGTTCGGCGCCGCGTCCACGCCGGCGCTGCACGCCGCGCTGCTGCTGGCCACCGTGGCCGCGTCGGTGCTCGTCTACCGCGGCTTCGAGCTGCCCTGGCGCGCGCGCCTGCGCGGGGCCCAGCCGCCCGGCCTCAGCCCTTGAACGGATTGGCCGTCGCGAACCACAGCCCGATGCCGGTGGCGATGATGAACGCGCCGTCCAGCACGCCGACGAGCAGGAACACCTTGGCCTGCAGCGGCTCCATCAGCTCGGGCTGGCGCGCGCTCGCCTCCACGTAGCGGCTGGCCAGCAGGCCCACGCCCAGGCAGGACCCGATCGCCCCCAGGCCGATCATGTGGCCGACGGCCAGCGGCAGGTACTCGTTCACGCGGCACTCCTTGCTTGCGACACTGGCCCTATCCTGTGCGGCGCGGCGCCGTGCGTCGATTACCCCGGAGGTCATGGATCCATGCTGATCACCAACGCCACGCTGCCCGACGGCCGCAGCGGCATCGACGTGCTGGTGCAGGGCGGCCGCATCGTCGCGCTCGGCCCGAAGCTGGCCGCGCCGCAGGGCATCGAGACCGTCGACGCCGCCGGCCAGCTGCTCAGCCCGCCGTTCGTCGACGCGCATTTCCACATGGACGCGACGCTCTCCTACGGCCTGCCGCGCGTCAACGCGAGCGGCACGCTGCTCGAGGGCATCGCGCTGTGGGGCGAGCTGAAGCCGCAGCTGACGCAGGAGGCGCTGGTCGAGCGCGCGCTGCAGTACTGCGACTGGGCGGTGGCGCGCGGGCTGCTCGCGATCCGCAGCCACGTGGACGTGTGCGACGACCGGCTGCTCGCCGTCGAGGCGCTGCTGCACGTGCGCGAGCGGGTCAAGGACTACCTCGACCTGCAGCTCGTCGCCTTCCCCCAGGACGGCGTGCTGCGCAGCCCGAACGCGCTGGCCAACCTGAAGCGCGCGCTCGACCTGGGCGTCGACGTGGTCGGCGGCATCCCGCACTTCGAGCGCACCATGGCCGACGGCGCCGAGAGCGTGCGCCTGCTGTGCGAGCTGGCCGCCGAGCGCGGCCTGCGCGTGGACATGCACTGCGACGAGAGCGACGACCCGCTCTCGCGCCACGTGGAGACGCTCGCCTTCCAGACCCAGCGGCTCGGGCTGCACGGCCGCGTGACCGGCTCGCACCTGACCTCGATGCACTCGATGGACAACTACTACGTGTCCAAGCTGATCCCGCTGATGGCCGAGGCGCGGCTGAACGCGGTGGCCAACCCGCTGATCAACATCACGCTGCAGGGCCGGCACGACAGCTACCCGAAGCGACGCGGCATGACCCGCGTGCCCGAGCTGATGGCCGCGGGCATCGACGTCGCGTTCGGGCACGACTGCGTGATGGACCCGTGGTACTCGCTCGGCAGCGGCGACATGCTCGAGGTGGCCGCGATGGGCCTGCACGTGGCGCAGATGACGTCGCAGGCGCAGATGCGGGCCTGCTTCGACGCGGTGACGGCGAACCCGGCACGCATCCTGGGACTGGCGGGCTACGGCCTCGAACCGGGCGCGAACGCCGACTTCGTGCTGCTGCAGGCGGGCGACCCCGTCGAGGCGATCCGCCTGCGCGCCACCCGGCTGCTGGTGGTGCGGCGCGGCAAGGTGATCGCGCGGGCACCGGCGGCGGCGGCCACGCTCGATCTGCCGGGTCGGCCGGCCCGCGTGGACTGGCGGCTTCAGCGCTGAGCGGCCGCGCGGAAGAACGCGATGCGCTCGGCATCCGCCGGGTGCGAGGCGATCGCGATGCCCAGCAGCGCCGCCTCGGACGAGCGCTCGCGCTGCGCCATCTTCTCGAAGAAGCGCACCAGCGCCAGCGGCGAGATGCCCGCCGCGCGCAGCACCTGCACCGCCTCGGCGTCGGCCTCGCGCTCGGCATCGCGCGAGTAGCCGGCCTGGCCGAGCAGCACCGGCGCGGCGGCCAGCAGCGAGTTGAAATCGCCCACCACCAGGCTGGCCAGCAGACCCACGGCGCCGGCCTGCAGCAGCAGCCGCATGCCGTGGCGCCGCCGCAGGTGGCCGAGCTCGTGGGCGAGCACGCCGGTGAGCAGGTCCAGGTCGTCGCCGGCGAGCTCGGCCAGCGCGTCGGTCAGCACGATGGTGCCGTCGGGCAGCGCGAGTGCATTGGGGCCGATCTTGCTGCGCCGGAACTCGAGCCGGTGCTCCGGCACGCTGCCCGGCGGCTGCGCCGCCACCGCCTGCGCCAGGGCGGCCCGGATGCGCAGCTGCCGCTGCGCGGGCAGCTGCGTGGGCTGCAGGATCTCCTCGTCGAGCTGTGCCAGCACGCCGGCGCCGATCTGGCGGTCGAGCGACTGCGGCACGACCTGCAGCGCCGCCTGCGCCGCCGCCGGCACGCCCCAGACGTACAGCGCGGCCAGCAGCGCCAGCGTGGCCAGCGCGCTGGCCAGCACCCAGTGCCAGCTCTGCTGGGCCCGCACGACGAGCGAGTCGCCGCGCCCGCAGCGCCGTGCGAAGGCGTCCCACGCGGCGGCGTCGGCGCCATGCAGCGAGCCGCCGTCGGGCAGCTCGGCCACGCGCACGCCGTGCCGCGTGCGCTCGGGCCAGCGCAGCGTGTGCGGGGCGTAGCGGCGCTCGTCCTCGCCCGCGTGCAGCACGAGCTGCGCACCGTCGAAGCGCAGCCGCGCCGGCATGCCGCGGGCACTGCGGCCGTCGAAGTACTCGACGACGATGTCGTCCGCCTCGGCCGCATCGAGCGGCCGCCGCGGATCCGGCTCCGCCGGTTCGCCGGCGGCGCCCCCCCGGGTGGGTGCGCCGAAGGCGCTCCGGGGGGGATCCATCTACATCCCGATGTCGAGGCCGAACAGGTCGCCGGCGGCGTCACCGGCCGCGTCGCCGGCGTTGGCCTGCTCGGTGTCGACCAGCGTCTGCGGGTCGATCTGCGTGACCAGCTCCACCGCCTCGAGCCGCATGCGCTGCATGGCCACGGCGGCGAACGGCCAGTACAGGCCGAGCGTTAGGATCATCAGCAGCCAGTTCTTCAGCGTGAGCCGCAGCAGCGGCCAGAAGCGCAGGCGGCTGTCGAATCCGATCGAGTGGCTCGCGGTGCGCGTCCACAGCAGGTTCTGCATCTTGGCCGTGAAGTAGGGCCGCGGCACCAGCTGCACCGCGAGCAGCGCGGTGAGGAAGCCCAGCACGCCGATCACCGCCGCGATCGCCTTGCCCGAGGCGGCGCCGTCACGCGGCACGAGGAAGGCCACCCCCACGGCCAGCAGCGCCACCAGCAGCACCAGCGCGGTGCCGCCGGCCGCGCCAATGCCCAGGGTCTCGGCGAACACGCCGTAGAACGAACCCGGTCCGGTGCGCAGCTCGCTGCGCTGGTGGCCGAATCCGTAGTGGTCGTGCTGGTACTTCTTCAGCTTCCACCACAGCCAGGGCACGAGGCAGAACATCGCGCCCATCACGCCGAGCGACAGCAGGCCGACCCAGACCGGCGGCTCGCCCTCGTCGGGCACCAGCACCAGCGAGCCGACCAGCAGCGCGCCGGGCAGGAACCACGGCAGCAGCGCCGCGTAGGCGCCGCGGGTCGAGCCGTGGAAGCGAAAGCGCAGCCCGCGCCAGCTGGTGTTGGCGAGGCGGAACTGCAGCGTCGCCTTGAGCAGCGCCGGCCACACCGCGGCGACGATCACGAAGGCGATCAGCCCGGCGGTCGGCGAGAAATGGCCCGCCACCGAGTACAGCACCAGCAGCAGCGCCACCAGCAGGTAGCCGCGCAGCATGCGCTTCGGGTCGGCATGGAAGCCGAGCGGGTGGCCGCCGACCAGCGTGTTGCCGTAGAAGTAGCGCAGCTTGCGCGCCTTGGCCCACGGGTGGTAGAGGCCCAGCGTCAGCAGCGTCAGCAGCAGGTTGACGATCCAGAGGCGGAAGTACTCGCTGCCCGAGCCGGTGAAGCGGATCGGCAGGCGCTGCGGCGCCGGCTCCGCCACGCTGTCGCGCCAGGGCTGGGTGCTCGGCCCCGGATCGGTTGCGGACTGGTCCATCGAGTGCGTGATGT
Source organism: Piscinibacter defluvii (assembly GCF_004011805.1). Lineage (GTDB taxonomy): Bacteria > Pseudomonadota > Gammaproteobacteria > Burkholderiales > Burkholderiaceae_C > Piscinibacter > Piscinibacter defluvii. The sequence continues at coordinate 571,763 of NZ_ML137196.1, read as the reverse complement.
CCGCCGGCACGCGCGCGCTCCCTCGTCGTTCACATGCCACTCTAGCATCGAGGCCGCACGGTCGCCTTGGCTAGAATGAATTTCGCCAGGGACACCTCCACACCGCAACCACCATCGGCATGATGAAACTCATCGGCGCGCTGACCAGCCCCTACGTGCGCAAGGTACGCATCGTGATGGCCGAGAAGAAGCTCGACTACCAGTTCGAGCTCGAGGACGTGTGGAACGAGAGCGGCATCCTGAAATCGAATCCGCTCGGCAAGGTGCCGTGCCTGGTGCTCGAGGGCGGCGAGGCGGTGTTCGATTCGCGCGTGATCGTCGAGTACGTCGACACGCGCTCGCCGGTCAGCCGGCTGATCCCCGATTCCGGCCGCGGCCGCACCGAGGTGCGCACCTGGGAGGCGCTGGCCGACGGGCTGATCGACGCGGCCATCCTCGCGCGGCTCGAAGCCACCTGGGCCGGGCGCGGCGCGGAGCAGCGCTGCCAGGCCTGGATCGACCGCCAGATGAGCCGCGTGCACGGCGCGCTGGCGGCCATGAGCACCGGCCTGGGCGACAAGCCCTTCTGTGCCGGCATCCACCTCTCGCTGGCCGACATCGCGGTCGGCTGTGCACTCGGCTACCTGGACTTCCGCTTCCCGCACATTCCCTGGCGCGACACCTACCCGAACCTGGCCAAGCTGGCCGAGAAGCTGAACGGGCGGCAGAGCTTCCAGGACACGCGGCCGCCCGCGGCCTGACGGACCTCAGGCCAGCTTCAGCGACAAGGCCGCGGTACGGCGGTCGAACTGCAGCTTGCGGTACAGGCCGCGCACGCGCTGTGACACTTCGCTCTGGGTGATGCGCAGGTCGCGCGCGATCTCGTGCGGCAGGAAGCCGTCGGCGATCCACTGCAGCATCAGCCGCTCCGGCGCCGTGGGCCGCAGCGGGTCCTCCTGGTCGGCGCCCTCGCGCTGGGCGTCGAAATGCGCCTTGACCTGGCGCGCGATGGTCGGGGCCATCTCGGCGCCGCCGGCCAGCGTCTGCTCGATCGCCGCCACCAGCGCCTGCGGCGACTGACCCTGCACGAAGTAGCCGTCCGCGCCGTTGCACAGCGCCTCGAGCAACTGCGAATCGTCCAGCGTCATCGTGACCACCAGCGTCCGAGGCCGGCCGTAGCGCGTGCTCACTGCCATCTCGTCGAGCAGGCTGCTGATCCAGCCGTCGGGCAGCTGCAGGTCGGACAGCAGCAGGTCGGGTTTGACGCTGCCGAGCTGGCTGCGCGCCTGCGCCAGCGTGGCGGCCCAGCCGACCGCCTGCCAGCCGGAGCGGGCGTCGATCAGGCTGCGCATCCGCCCGGCCACCAGCGGGTCGTTGACGAGGAGGTAGATGCGCGGCATGGGAAGGATCGAACCCGACGAATTGATGACATAGGGATTGTCGACGTCGGTCGCCGGTGTCGCACCCCCGTGACCTCAGGGGGGAGACACCCTCAGCCCGGGGCGCGCGCGAAGCTGTCCGGACGGGCCATCGGCCAGTACAGGCGGAATACCTGATGGGGCATCTCGCCGCCCAGCAGCGCGCCCGGCTCGACGAAGGGCAGCAGGTTGGACAGCAGCTTGACGCCGTGGTCCGAGGTGCGGCGCACGATGTGGCCGGCGCTGATCTCGCCAGGGTGCTGCAGCCCGGCCGCCTGCACCAGCTCCTGCAGCGCGTGCAGCGTCTGCTGGTGGTAGTTGAAGATGCGCTGGCTCTTCACCGGCACCACCAGCGCCTGCTGGCGCAGCGGGTCCTGCGTCGCAACGCCGGTCGGGCAGTGGCCGGTGTGGCAGGTCTGCGACTGGATGCAGCCGAGCGCGAACATGAAGCCGCGCGCCGAGTTGCACCAGTCCGCGCCGATGGCCAGCATGCGCGCGATGTCGAAGGCACTGATCACCTTGCCGGCGCAGCCGAGGCGGATGCGCGCGCGCAGGTTCAGGCCGACCAGCGTGTTGTGCACCAGCAGCAGCCCCTCCTGCAGCGGCGCGCCGACGTGGTTGGTGAACTCCAGCGGCGCCGCGCCGGTGCCGCCCTCGGCGCCGTCGACGACGATGAAGTCGGGCACGATGCCGGTCTCGAGCATCGCCTTGCAGATCGCGAACCATTCCCAGGGGTGGCCGATCGCGAGCTTGAAGCCGGTCGGCTTGCCGCCGGAGAGCGTGCGCAGCCGCTCGATGAACTGCAGCATTCCGAGCGGCGTCGAGAACGCGCCGTGGCTGGCCGGCGAGACGCAGTCCACGCCCACCGGCACGCCGCGTGCCTCGGCGATTTCGGGCGTCACCTTGGGCCCGGGCAGCACGCCGCCGTGGCCCGGCTTGGCACCCTGGCTGAGCTTGAGCTCGACCATCTTCACCTGCTCGAGCGCCGCGTTCTCGACGAAACGCGCCTCGTCGAAGCGGCCCTGCGCGTCGCGGCAGCCGAAGTAGCCCGAGCCGATCTCCCAGATCAGGTCGCCGCCGTGCACGCGGTGGTGGCGGCTGATCGAGCCCTCGCCGGTGTCGTGCGCGAAGCCGCCGCGCCGTGCGCCTTCGTTCAGCGCCAGGATGGCATTGGCCGACAGTGCGCCGAAGCTCATCGCCGAGATGTTGAACACGCTCGCGGAATAGGGTTTCGAGCGGCCGGCGCCGATCTCGACGCGGAAGTCGTGTGTCGCGAGCACTGTGGGCTGCAGCGAATGGTTGATCCACTCATAGCCGACCGCGCCCACATCCATCTGCGTGCCGAAGGGCCGCTTGTCGGACTCGCCCTTGGCGCGCGCGTAGACCAGCGAGCGCTGCGCGCGCGAGAACGGCGCCGCCTCGGTGTCGCCCTCGATGAAGTACTGCCGCATCTCGGGGCGGATGTACTCGAGCAGGAAGCGCAGGTGCCCGATTACCGGGTAGTTGCGCAGCACCGAGTGGCGTGTCTGCTGCGTGTCGCGCAGGCCCAGCAGCGTGAGGAAGAGGAACAGCAGCGCGACGAAGCCGCCGACGTCGAAGGCCACCCAGGAGAAGGTGGCCAGCAGCAGCACCACCGCGCAGGCCAGCCAGGCCGTGTAGCGCACCGGGAAGTGGCGGTCGACGCGTTGCAGCCAGGCGAACATGGCCGCGATGGTAGCGACTAGCGCAGGCGCCGCGTGTCCGGGTTGCCGTCGCGCACGGCCATGTCCAGCAGGTCGTCGACGCGCTCGAGCAGGTTGCGCCCGGCCTCCTCGATGGCGGCCAGGTGCCGGCGCTGCTCGTCGGCGCTCGTCTCGCCGGCGCGCTGCGCCAGCAGGTACGACAGCCCGAGGATCGCGTGCAGCGGCGTGCGCAGGTCGTGGCTCAGGCGCGAACGCCGCGTCCGCTCGGCCAGGCCGCTGCCGGGATGCGACGGCCGCCCGCTCAGCTCGACCATCGTGCCGACCACCCGCATCGCCTGGCCCTGCGCATCGCGTTCGACCACCCGCCCGCGCGACAGCACACGACGCCAGCCGGCGCCGCCACCGCGCAGGCGGAACTGCATCTCGTAGTCGGGCGTGTCGCCGTCCACGTGCGAGCGCAGCGCGCCGAGCATCGGCGCCAGGTCGTCCGGGTGGACGCGCTGGCGCCAGAACGCAGTGCTGTCCGGCGCATCCACCGGTGTCAGCCCGAGCCGGGCCTTCCAGGCCGGCGAGTAGTGCACCTGCTCGGCACGCGGGTCGAGGTCCCAGACGCCGAAGCTGGCGCCTTCCAGCGCCAGGCGCCAGCGCTCCTGTTCGGGGGTGGGCATGGACATGGCCGGGCACTATATCGACGCCCCGGCGGCGCCGGCGGCCGAGTCAGCGGAAGAAGTCGCGCAATTCGGCCGCCGTTTCGTCCGGCAGTTCCTCGGGGATGAAGTGGCCGGCCGGCACGGCCCGCCCGCTCACCGTGCCGGCGCACTGCGCCTGCCACAGCGCCAGCGGCTCGAACAGCCGCGCGATCACGCCGCGCTCGCCCCACAGCAGCAGCGTGTCGCATTCGATCTTCTGCCCGGCGGCGCGCGAGGCGCGGTCGTGTTCGAGGTCGATGCCGGCGCTGGCGCGGTAGTCCTCGCAGGCGGCGTGGATGGCCTCGGGCCGGCAGAAGCAGCGCTCGTACTCGGCCAGCGCCTCGGGCTCGAGGTGGCCCAGGCCCTGCGCACCCCAGCCGCCCAGGTGCCAGTGCAGGTAGAACCTCGCGTTGCCGCCGATCATGGTCTCGGGCAGCGGGCTGGGCTGGATCAGGTGGAACCAGTGGTAGTAGGCGCGCGCGAAGGCCATGTCGGTGCGCCCGTACATGTCCAGCGTCGGCGCGATGTCGATCAGCGCGAGCCTGGCCACCGCCTGCGGCGCATCCAGCGCGAGCCGGTGCGCGACACGCGCGCCGCGGTCGTGCCCGGCGACGAAGAAGCGCTCGTGGCCGAGCGATCGCATCAGCGCGAGCAGGTCGGCCGCCATCACGCGCTTGCTGTAGTTGGCGTGGTCGGCTTCGCCGCGTGGCTTGGCCGAGTCGCCGTAGCCGCGCAGGTCCGGCAGCACCAGGCGGTGGTGTTGCGCGAGCTGCCGCGCGACACGGTGCCACAGCACGTGCGTCTGCGGGAAGCCGTGCACCAGCAGCAGCGGCGGCGCGCCCTCGGGGCCGCCGGTGCGCGCGCAGATCGTCGTGCCGTTGACGGCGTGCGCGGCCGCCTCGAAGCCCTCGAACCATGGCGTCATGGCCTGCTCCTCTCACACCTTCAATCGAGGGTGCGACGATAGCGCTTCAGCGCCACCGCGCCGGCCACCACCATGAAGGCCAGCATCGGCCACAGCTCGGCCAGCAGCATCGCGGCGTCGTTGCCCTTGAGCAGGATGCCGCGCACGATGCGCAGGAAGTGCGTCAGCGGCAGCAGCTCGCCCAGGTGCTGGGCCCAGTGCGGCATGCCGCGGAACGGGAACATGAAGCCCGACAGCAGCATCGAGGGCAGGAAGAAGAAGAAGGTCATCTGCATCGCCTGCAGCTGGTTGCGCGCCAGGGTGCTGAACGTGAAGCCGACCGCCAGGTTGGCGAGCATGAACACGCCGATCATCGCCAGCAGCAGCACCAGGCTGCCTTCCATCGGCACCTCGAACAGCAGCCACGCCGCCACCAGGATCACGCCGAGCTGCACGTAGCCGATCAGCACATAGGGCAGGATCTTGCCCACCATCACCTCGGCCGGGCGCACCGGCGTGGCGAGCAGGTTCTCCATCGTGCCGCGCTCGCGCTCGCGCGTCATCGCCAGCGAGGTGAGCATCACCATCGTCATCGTCAGGATGGTGCCGATCAGCCCGGGCACGATGTTGTAGCGCGACAGGCCCTCCGGGTTGTAGCGCCGGTGGATGCGCAGCTCGAACGGCGGCGTACCCGAGTTGCGCAGGCGCAGCGCCCCGGCCAGCTCGGGCGCGAGCGCCTGGCCGGCCAGCACGTTGAGCGCCGCGATCGCGTTGCCCGAGGCCGAGGGGTCGGTCGCGTCCACCGCGACCAGCAGCGCCGGTTGCTCGCCGCGCACCAGCCGGCGCTCGAACTCGGGCGGGATCACCACCACGAACTGCACCTCGCCGCGCGCCAGCAGCGCCTCGCCCTCGGCCTCCGACACGCCGCTGGCGACCACCTGGAAGTAGCCGGAGTTCTGCAGCGCCGCGAGCAGGCTGCGCGAGAGCGGCCCGGTCTCGGCGGCGGCCACCGCGGTGGGCAGGCCCTTGGGGTCGGTGTTGATCGCGTAGCCGAACAGCACCAGCTGGATGATGGGGATGCCGACCGCCATCGCGAAGGTCAGCCGGTCGCGCAGCATCTGCTGGAACTCCTTGATGAACACCGCCAGCGTGCGGTGCCACGAGAGACCGGCCAGTCCGTTCATGCCGTGGGCCCCTCGCCCGACGGGTACGTCGGGCGATCCCCCGCGGGGATGGCGGACCGGCTTGGGAGCGGCCCGGCGCCCGGCCCGCCACGCGCGCTGGCCACGGGGAGTCTCATGACGCGTGTCCTTGGGCGAAGTTGTCCTGCGCACGCCCGAGCAGGGCGATGAACACGTCCTCCAGGCTGGCCTGCGCCGGCACGATGCGCAGGCCCGGCGCGTCGCGCCAGGGCGCGAGCGCGGCGTCCAGCGCCGCTGCGTCGGGCCCGGCCACGTGCACGGTGTTGCCGAACGCGGCCACGCTCGTCACGCCCGGCGCGGACTTCAGCGGCGCCACCAGCGCCTGCGCGCCCTCGCCTTCGATGGCGCGCACGCTCAGCCCGGCCTGCGCGACGATCTCGCGCCCGGTGCCGCGCGCCAGCACCTTGCCGTAGGCGATGTAGACCAGGTCGTGGCAGCGCTCGGCCTCGTCCATGTAGTGGGTCGACACCAGCACCGTGATGCCCTGCGCGGCGAGCTGGTGGATCTGGTCCCAGAAGTCGCGCCGCGCCGCCGGGTCCACACCCGCGGTGGGTTCGTCCAGCAGCAGCAGGCGCGGCTGGTGGATCAGGCAGGCGGCCAGCGCGAGGCGCTGCTTCCAGCCGCCCGAGAGGGTGCCGGCGAGCTGCGTCTGGCGCGCCGCGAGGCCCAGCTGCGCGAGCGCCGCATCGACCGCCGCGCGGCGCTGCGGCAGCTCGAACAGCCGCGCGACGAAGTCCAGGTTCTCGCGGATCGACAGGTCGTCGTAGAGGCCGAACTTCTGCGTCATGTAGCCGGCCTGGCGGCGGATCGCCGGGCCGTCGCGCACGATGTCCAGCCCGAGGCAGGTGCCGCGCCCGGCGTCGGGCGTCAGCAGCCCGCACAGCATGCGGATGGTGGTGGTCTTGCCGCTGCCGTTGGGCCCGAGGAAGCCGCAGATGCGGCCCTGCGTGACCTGAAGGGCGACGTCGTCGACCACCGCGCGGCCGCCGTAGCGCTTCGTGAGCCCCTCGACCTCGATCGCGTGGTGATTCACGGCGCGGCGCGCGTCACGTCCAGCGGCTGCCCGGGCCGCAGCCGCGCCGCGTCCTTCGGCTCGGGCCAGGCCTCGACCATGAACACCAGCCGGGCCCGCTGCGCGTTCGAGTAGATCACCGGCGGCGTGTACTCGGCCCGCGTGGCGATGCGGCGGATGCGCGCCGGGATCGGTGCCCCGCAGCCGTCGCACGACAGCTGCACGGTCTGGCCTGCGGCGAGCGTCGCGATCTCGGCCTCGGGCACGAAGAAGCGCGCCTTGATCGCGCCGGGCGGCAGCAGCGCCAGCACCGGCTGCCCGGCCGGCACGTACTCGCCGGCGCGGAAGTAGGTGTCGGCCACCTGCGCGTCCAGCGGCGCGTGCTGCTGCTTCTGCGCAGTGCGCCAGTCGCTGCCGCGCAGGGCCTGGCTCGCGGCCTCGGCCTGTGCCAGGGCGGCGCGCTGCTCGTCCCGGCGCGCCGGCAGGCGGGCCACCGCCAGGGCGGCCTCGAGCTCGGCGACACGCGCACGCGACTGGTCGAGTGCGGCCTGCGCGTCGTCGATGCGCGCGGCCGAGACGAATCCCTGTGCCACCAGGCCCTGCTGGCGCGCCAGCTCGCGCGCCGCCAGCGCCGCCTGGGTGCGTGCCTGCGCCAGCTGGGCCTGCGTCACCGCGATCTCCTCGCGGCGCCGCCCGGTCTCGGTGTTGGCGGCCTGCGCCCGGGCACTCTCGACGCGCAGGCGCGCTTCCTCGCGCGCGGCCCGCTCGGCCTCGTCGTCGAGCGCGAACAGCAGTGCGCCGCGCGCGACGCGCTCGCCGGCCTGCACCGCGAGCGTGTCGAGCCGGCCGGCCAGCGGCGCGGCCACGTAGACGTAGTCCCCCTCCGCGTAGCCCGACCAGCCGCCGCGCGCGGCCGGCTGGCAGGCGCCGAGCAGCAGGAGCAGCAGGAGCAGCAGCAGGGATGCGGACGGACGCGCGGGCCAGGGCACGGGCCGAGTATCGTGTGCGCCCGCGCCGCGGCGCAAGCCGGCGGATCAAGCGCCGAGAACGCGCTGCGCGACGCTGGTGTAGAGCGGGATGCCGACCAGGATGTTGAACGGGAAGGTCAGCCCGAGCGAGAGCCCGACGTAGAGCGCCGGATTGGCTTCGGGGATGGCATGCCGGATCACGGCCGGCACGGCGATGTACGAGGCGCTGGCCGCCAGCACCATCAGCAGCGCCGCGTCGCCGGCCGGCAGCCCGGCGGCGGCGGCCAGCGCCAGCGCGAGCGCGGCGTGCACCAGCGGCGCCGCCAGCCCGTAGGCCAGCAGCCAGGGCGAGGTGCGGCGCAGGGCGCCGAGCTGGCGCGCCGCGAGCAGGCCCATGTCGAGCAGGAAGAACGACAGCATGCCCTTGAACAGGTCGCCGGTGAAGGGCTGCATCGCGCGGTGGCCGGCCTCGCCGCTGAGCAGGCCGACGGCCATCGCGCCGAGCAGCAGCAGCTGCGCGCCGTCGGTGAAGGACTCGTGCAGCAGCTTGCCCAGGCCGACCGGCGCCGTGTCGGGCTGCGCGGCGCGGCGCACCCGGTGCGCCAGCAGCACCGCCATCACGATGGCCGGCGACTCCATCAGCGCCATCGCCGCGGCGAGGTGGCCGCCGAAGTCGATGCCGCGCTGCTCCAGCATCTGCGTGGCGGTGATGAAGGTCACCGCGCTGACCGAGCCGTAGGTCGCGGCCACGGCCGCCGCGTCGAAGCCCGACAGGCGCCGGCGCAGCAGCAGGTAGCCGAGCGCCGGCACGGCGATCGCGAGCGTCAGCGCGATCGCCAGGCCGAGCGCCACCTGCGGCGTCAGCCCGGTGCGCGCGAGCGCGAACCCGCCCTTCAGGCCGAGCGCCATCAGCAGGTAGAGCGACAGGAAGCGCGCGACCGGCGGCGGGATCTCCAGGTTCGAGCGCAGCGTGCCGGCCAGCAGGCCGAACACGAAGAACAGGATCGCGGGGTCGAGCAGCGTCTGCAAGCGACCCCGCGACGTTCAGGCCGCGAGCGCGAGCGCGGGCCGGGACAGCGCGGCGCGCTCCAGGCCCCATTGCGCGACCGCGGCGCCGATCACCAGCGACTCGCCCTCGCCGACCTCCGCGTCGGCCTCGACCACGGCGATGCACAGCTCGAGCACACGCTGTCGCAGCGCCGGGTCGTCGACGTCGGCCAGCAGCGCGGCGAGCGTGCGCTCGTCGACCCGGCAGGCCTCGGACCAGTCGAGCTGCGCGGCGGCCAGCAGGTCCTCGCAGAAGGCGTGCAGCACGCCGTGCAGCGCTTCGCGCGGCAGGCCGAGCTGCTCGTGCGCACGCGTGGCGTCGAGCAGCTCCAGCTCGTGCGGGCTGAGGTGGCCGTCGGCCAGCAGCGCGAGCGCGACGATGCGGGCCGCGGCCTGCGGGCTGTTGCGGGGGTAGGGTCGCATGGCGGTCTCCTTCAGGACGAGGCCAGGGTGGGCGTGCGGCGGCGCAGCGCACGCACCAGCACGCGCGCGGCGCGCGCCAGCGCGCTGTTCAGCGCGACGCGCCAGTCGCGCGCCAGCGAGGTCACCACCACGGTGCCGGCGCCTTCGGTGCGCAGCTCGACGCGGCAGCGCTTGTCGACGCCGCCGCGCGGGCCGTTGATGTCGGTGAGCTCGACGCGGGCGCGCGGCACCATCCACGCCAGGCGCCGCATCACGAAGCGTGCGCGGGTGGTGGCGAGGCGGCGCAGGCGCACGCCCTCCGGGTCGCGCGATTCGAAGAGCACTTGCATGTCGGACCTCCGTCGGGGGAAGCGGATCGAGACCGGAAGATAGGGGCGTGGGGGGTTCGGTCAAAGCAGAGAATCATGGAACGACACTTCGGATAATCCTGAACATGAGCCTGCACTTCAGCTACCGGCACCTGTACTACTTCTGGGTCGTCGCGAAAGAGGGCGGCATGGCGCGTGCCGCGGCGCGACTGGGCATGGCGGTGCAGACCGTCAGCGCGCAGGTGCGCGAACTCGAGCGTGCGCTCGGCCATGCGCTGCTGGCGCCGGCCGGCCGCGGACTGGCGCTCACCGAGGCGGGCCGCGCCGCGTTGCGCCAGGCCGAGCAGATCTTCCTGCTCGGCGAGCAGCTGCCGGCGCTGGTGCGCGATGCGGCCGACACGCCCTCGGTGCGGCTGGCCGCCGGCATCTCCGACGGCCTGCCCAAGCTCGTGGTGCACCGCCTGATGGGGCCGGTGCTGGACGAGCCGCGCCTGCACCTGGCCTGCCGCCAGGCCGACCTCGACGTGCTGCTGGGCGACCTTGCGCTGCACCGGCTCGACGTGGTGCTGGCCGACCGCGCGCCGCCGCCCAACCCGAACCTGCGCCTGTATGCGCACCGGCTCGGTGGCTCGCCCGTCGCCTGGTACGCGCCGCCGGCGCTGCTGGCCGCCGCGCGGCGCGGCTTTCCCGCCTCGCTGGCACGCGTGCCGGTGCTGCTGCCCACGCCGCAGGCCGCGGTGCGTCCGCGCCTGGACCACTGGTTCGAGCGCGCGGGCCTGCGCCCGCGCGTGGTCGGCGAAGTGGGCGACAGCGCGCTGCTCAAGACCTTCGGCGCCGGCGGACTGGGCGTGTTCCCGGCCGCCGAGCTGGTCGAGGACGATCTCGTGCAGCGCTACGGCGTGCGCCGCGTGGGCCGCTGCGAAGGGGTCGAGGAACACTACCTCGCCATCGGCAGCGAGAAGAAGGTCGGCCACCCGCTGGTGCAGCGCCTGATCGCCGCGCGCCAGGCGGTGCGGCACTGAACGCCTATGCACGGCCGTTCATGAGGAGCAACCCGATGAGGCCGGGCGGCATGGCCGGAAGGGAACACCGGTTGTGCCAGAAGGGCACAGCGGCGGCACGGCACAACGCTTGACCGCAGGCAAGCGTGCGCGGTGCGGCCGAGCGCTCCACCGAGGAGGAACGGCGTTCGTGCGCCGCGTGGCATGGCGATTGCGGTTCGGGGTCCGCCGCGAATGTCCGCGCCACACCTCAGGAGACCCGCATGACCGTCTACGCCGCGCCCGGCACCGCCGGTGCCAAGATCGCCTTCAAGGCCCGCTACGACAACTTCATCAATGGCGCCTTCGTCGCGCCGGTCGAGGGGCAGTACTTCGACGTCATCACGCCGATCAACGGCAAGCCGTACACGAAGGTCGCGCGCTCCGGCGCGGCCGACATCGAGCGTGCGCTCGACGCCGCGCATGCCGCCGCGGCCCGGTGGGCCGCCACCGCGCCGGCCGAACGCGCCAACGTGCTGCTGAAGATCGCCGACCGCCTGGAGCAGAACCTCGAGCTGCTCGCCTATGCCGAGACGGTGGACAACGGCAAGCCGATGCGCGAGACGCTGAACGCCGACATCCCGCTGTCGATCGACCACTTCCGCTACTTTGCCGGCTGCCTGCGCGCGCAGGAGGGCTCGATCTCCGAGATCGACGCCCACACCATCGCCTACCACTTCCACGAGCCGCTCGGCGTGGTGGGCCAGATCATCCCGTGGAACTTCCCGCTGCTGATGGCGGCGTGGAAGCTCGCCCCGGCGCTCGGCGCGGGCAACTGCGTGGTGCTGAAGCCGGCCGAGTCGACCCCGGTCAGCATCCTCGTGATGGCCGAGCTGATCGCCGACCTGCTGCCCCCGGGCGTGCTGAACATCGTCAACGGCTACGGCCGCGAGGCCGGCATGCCGCTGGCCACGAGCAAGCGCATCGCCAAGATCGCTTTCACCGGCTCCACCGCCACCGGCAAGGTGATCGCGCAGGCCGCCGCGGGCAACCTGATCCCGGCCACGCTGGAGCTCGGCGGCAAGAGCCCGAACCTGTTCTTCGACGACGTGATGGCGGCCGACGACGCCTTCCTCGACAAGGCGATCGAGGGCCTGGTGCTGTTCGCGTTCAACCAGGGCGAGGTCTGCACCTGCCCGAGCCGTGCGCTGATCCAGGAGTCGATCTACGACCGCTTCATGGACCGTGCGCTCAAGCGCGTCGCCGCCATCAGGCAGGGCAACCCGCTGGACACCGAGACCATGATCGGCGCGCAGGCCTCGGCGATGCAGCTCGACAAGATCCTGAGCTACCTCGAGCTCGGCAAGCAGGAGGGCGCGCAGGTGCTCTGCGGCGGCGGCCGCAACGTTCTGGGCGGCGATCTCGCGGGCGGTTACTACATCCAGCCCACGCTCTTCAAGGGCCACAACAAGATGCGCATCTTCCAGGAGGAGATCTTCGGCCCGGTGCTGGCCGTGACCACCTTCAAGGACGAGGCCGAGGCCCTGCAGATCGCCAACGACACGCCCTACGGCCTCGGCGCCGGTGTGTGGACCCGCGACGGCAGCCGCGCCTACCGCCTGGGCCGCGCGATCCAGGCCGGGCGCGTGTGGACCAACTGCTACCACGCCTACCCGGCGCACGCGGCCTTCGGCGGCTACAAGGAGTCGGGCATCGGCCGCGAGACGCACAAGCAGATGCTCGACCACTACCAGCAGACCAAGAACCTGCTGGTGAGCTACTCGCCCAACGCGCTCGGGTTCTTCTGATCAGAACAGCACGAAGTCCGCGGCCGTCAGCGCGGACTGCCCGGTGACGGCCGCGAGCAGGAACAGCTCGTCGGCCGTCACCGCGGCATTGTTGTCGCTCGCCTGGAACAGGAACAGCGCCGAGTGGGTGCCGTCGTCGACGACGAACAGGCGCGTCTCGTTCGCGGCGAAGGCGGCGCTGGCGCTGCCGATCACGGCGGTGACGCTGCCCGCGTCGATCGGGTCGAAGAACGAGCTGCCCGAGAACGCGATCTCGTCGGCGATGTCGGTGCGGAAGATCACCAGCTCCGCACCGGCGGCGAAGGTGCCGCCGGCAGTGGCCTTGACCACCGCGCCGTCGAGCGTGCCGTCCCCGTCGCCGACGAAGCCCGAGGTCACCGCGATCAGGTCCGTGCCCTGCTCGAAGTCGAAGATGGTCGCGCCGTAGGCGAACTCCCACACACCACTGCCGGTGAAGGTCTCGGAGATCAGGTTGGCCTCCGTCACCGCGTCAAAGGCGAAGTAGTCGGTCGCGCCGTCGCCGCTGCCGAAGCGCTCGCCGCCCCACAGGTGGTCGCCGCGGCCGCTGTTGTTGCGGTCGGCCGTGCCACCGAACAGCTGGTCGATGCCGGCGCCGCCGACCAGCGTGTCGTTCTGGTTGTCGCCGGAGAGGATGTCGTCGCCCGCCCCGCCTTCGACGAAGTCGTTGCCGTCGCCGCCGGTCAGGCTGTCGTTGCCCTCGCCGCCGTCCAGGTTGTCGAAGTTGCCGCCGCCGTCGACCAGGTCGTTGCCGGTGCCGCCGGCCAGGGTGTCGTCGCCGAGTTCGCCGCGCACGGTGTCGGCACCGTCGCCGCCGTCGAGCCGGTCGTCGCCGTCGCTGCCCAGCACGCTGTCGTTGCCGGCCCCGCCGCGCAGGCTGTCGCTGCCCACGCCGCCGTTCACCGTGTCGTTGCCGGCGCCACCGTCCAGCGTGTCGTTGCCGCCGAAGCCGCTCACGGTGTCGTTGCCCGAGCCGCCGCCAAGGAAGTCGGCGGAGACGTTGCCCGAGCCGCGGTTCAGGTTCAGCGCCGTCGCGCCGAGATACTGCAGCCCCTCGAAGTTGGCGTAGCCGGTGAAGCTGGTGATGGTCAGCGAGGCCAGCACGTCGAAGCCGCCGCCCGCCGCCTCCACCGCCACGTCGCCGGTGTCGAGGTAGTACCAGTCGTCGCCCGCGCCGCCGGTCAGGCTGTCGGTGCCGGCGCCGCCTTCGAGTGTGTCGTCGCCCGCGCCGCTGCTGATGGTGTCGTTGCCCGCGCCGCCCACCAGCTTGTTGTCGAGGTGGTTGCCGACGATGGTGTTGGCCAGCGCGTTGCCTGTGGCGTCGAAGGCGCTGCCGTAGGGGCCGGTGTAGGCCGCACCGCCGTTGGCCGCGGCGTAGACGGTGCCGAGCGCCGCGCGCGCCGCGGCATCGAGCGTGCGGTCGGCGCCGTACAGCACGAGGTTCTCGACGCCCTCGAGGTTGTCGATCGAGCCGCTGGCCAGCAGCAGTGCGGTGTCGGTGCCGCCGCTGTCCTGGCCGCCGTAGGTGTCCACCGGCAGGCCGAGCACGTAGAAGTCGTTGCCCGTGCCGCCGAAGAAGCTCACCTCGCGCGTGCTGCTGAAGCCGCTGCCGAAGCCCCAGGCCACCAGCACGTCGTTGCCGGCGCCGGCGTCGACCACGTCGCTCTGCGGCTCGAGGATGTTGGCCACGTCGACGAAGCCGGCCATCGTGTCGTCGCCGCCGCCGCCCACGAGCAGGTTGTCGCGCTCGTTGCCGACCAGGATGTTCGCGCCGGCGGTGCCCTGGCCGAAGAAGGCCGTGCTGTCGCGCTGCAGCACCAGCGCCTCGACGTTGGCGTAGCGCGTCAGCGAGTTGTCGATCGCCGAGATCACCACGTCCAGCGTGCCGACGTCGCTGCCGGCCCCGCCGTCGGGCGCCTCGACCACCACGTCGTTGCTGTTGTCGATCAGGTAGCGGTCGTTGCCGTTGCCGCCCACCAGCCGGTCGGCCGCGGTGTCGGGCACGAGCTTGCGGTTCGGCACCCACACGTAGTCCGGGTTGGCGCCGCCGTACAGCACGTCGTCGCCATTGCCGCCCACCAGCGAGTCGACGCCCGCGCCGCCGAGCAGGCTGTCGTTGCCGTTGCCGCCGTTCACGGTGTCGGCGCCGGCCCCGCCGGAGATCACGTTGTCCAGCCCGTTGCCGGTCAGCGTCGCACCCGTCGCGCTGGTGTAGAAGAGGTTCTCGACCGTGGTGGAGAAGGCCGCGATGCCGAGGCTGGTGCGCAGGCCGACCAGCGTGTCGGTGCCTTCGCCCACCTGCTCGGTGACGAGGTCGGCGGCCTGCACGAAGTAGAAGTCGTTGCCCAGCCCGCCGATCATCGAGTCGGTGCCGGCGCCGCCGTCCAGCGTGTCGTTGCCGTCGCCGCCGGTCAGCGTGTCGTTGCTGGCCGAGGCCGACTGGATCAGGTTGTCGCGTGCATTGCCGAACAGCGCGGCGGCGGTGGTGCCGGTGTAGGTCAGGCCCTCGACCTGCTGGGTCCAGGCCAGGCGCAGGTCCTTCGCGACGGACGACTGGATGGTGTCGAAGCCGCCGTTGACGTATTCGTAGACGCGGTCGCCGACCCCGTCGATCACGTAGCGGTCGTCGCCGGTGCCGCCGACCATCGTGTCGGTGCCGGTGCCGCCGTTCAGCACGTCGTGGCCGCTGCCGCCCATCAGCAGGTCGCTGCCGGCGAAGCTCGACAGCGTGTCGTTGCCGGCGCCGCCGTACAGCGTGTCGTTGGTGCTCGCCGCCGAGTTGGACGCGATCACGTTGGCCTGTGCATTGCCCTTCAGCAGCGCGGCCAGCGCGCCGGTGTAGGTGAGGTTCTCGACGTAGGCGAAGCGCTCCAGGCTGTAGGTGGCCAGCGCGTCGAGCACGGAGGTGCGGAGGGTGTCGGTGCCCGAGCCGCTCGTGCCCGCCTCGACGACCACGTCGCCCAGGTTGTCGACGATGTAGACGTCGTTGCCGTCCCCGCCGGTCATCGTGTCGGCCCCGGCCAGGCCGTCGATCGTGTCGGCACCGGCGGTGCCGGTCAGGTTGTTGTTCGCGCTGGTTCCGTTGACGACGGCCATGGCCGGTTTCCTCCGAGGCGTGTGGATGCCCGGAATGGTGGCAGGCCCGCCTCGGCTCCCGCGCCGGCACGCCCCCCCGAGTCATGGGAGGGGCGTGCGCTCTTGACTCACGGCAGGCGGCGCAGCACCAGGTTGTCCGCCAGCCCGAGCCCCTCGAAGCCGGCGTAACGCGGCACGCCGAGCGCAAGCGGGAACGGGCCGATGGCCTGCTCGTTGACGCGCGCCTCGAGCTGCTGGGCCAGCGGGTCGTAGCGCAGCTCGAGGTGGTTGTAGGTCATGTCGTCCGTGCTGCCCGAGGCCAGCAGCGTGCGCGTCGCGCCGCCGGCCCAGAGTTCCCAGCGCAGGGGCCGCGTGGCGGGTGCGTCGGGCGCCGCCGGGCGCAGCAGCAGGGCCACGCGGGCGGCGCTGGTCAGGTTGCTCAGCGTCGCGCCGCTGTCGGTCAGGCCGAGCGCGAGGTAGCTGTCCGGCACGTCGGTCGGATAACCTTCGATCGACAGCGCCCAGGGGGTGGCCGTGGGCAGGTTCACCGGCAGCAGCGCGGTCGGGAACACCGGCGTCACGACGTCGAACAGCTCCGAGTAGGCCACGCCCTCGTACATCTCACCCGGCTGCAGCGGCGACGGCAGCTCGTGCGGGTTGCCGCCGGCGCCGGCGAACTTCCAGGTCTGGTCGCCGTTGGGGGTGATCCACTGCGTGTTCTTGCTGCCCGGCCACTCGACCCAGAAGCCGCCCAGCGTCGTGTGCAGGAAGGCCGAACGCATGTCGCCCTTGCCGCCCTTGGGCCGCAGCTGCTCGGGGCCGGGGCCGAAGGATTCGCGCACCAGGATGTCGGGCGCCGGGGCACGGGTCGGCAGCGGGTTCACCGCCCCGGCCACCGGCGTGCCACCGCCGCCGGTGCAGCTGCCGATGCAGTCATTGCCGCCCTTCAGCACGATCTTGCGCGTGGCCGTCGCCGACGCATCCGCGGCCGAGAGGCCGTCGGCCGCGTCGCCGCCTCCGCCGCAGGCGGCCAGCAGCGCGGCCGTGGCCAGTCCGATCGCGCCGGCGGCGCGGTGCATGGTGATCCTCATCGAAACCCTCCGGGCGCCTGTGGATGGACCACAGAGCCGCGGCAGACGCGCTGGATACATCGCCTTGACGAGTTCTTGATGCGACGCCGGCGCTTCTTGTGCCCGTCTTGACACGCCGCTGCCTAGCATCGCAGCGGTATCGACGGAGATTCGCATGGACATCGTCTGCCTGGGGCTCGCGCTCCTGTTCTGGGCCCTGGTGCTGGGCCTGGCCGCCGGCTGCGAGCGCCTGCGGCCGCACGGGGGCCGGCCATGAGCGGTTGGGAGATCGCCGCGGCGCTGCTGGCCGCCGGCCTGGGGGTGTACCTCGTCGCGGTGCTGCTGCGGCCGGAGGACTTCTCGTGACCGCCGCGGGCTGGATGCAGCTGGTCGCCTTCCTGGCGCTGCTGCTCGCGCTGGCCTGGCCGCTCGCGCGGGGGATCGATGCGGTGATGGCCGGCCGTTTCGCGCTCGGCGCACGGATCGAGGCGCCGCTGTACCGCCTGGCCGGCGTGCACGCCGGCGAGGAGACCGGCTGGCTGCGCTACACGGTCGGCCTGCTGATCTTCAACGGGGTCGGGGTGCTGGCCGTCTATGCCCTGCAGCGCCTGCAGGCCGGCCTGCCCCTGAACCCGGCGGGCATGGCCGCCGTGGCGCCCGACTCGGCGTTCAACACCGCGATCAGCTTCGTCACCAACACCAACTGGCAGGGCTACGGCGGCGAGGCGACGATGAGCTACCTGACGCAGATGCTGGGCCTGACGGTGCAGAACTTCCTGTCGGCCGCCACCGGCATCGCCGTGGTCGTCGCGCTGGTGCGCGGCTTCGCGCGCCATTCGGCCCGGGCGATCGGCAACGTCTGGGTCGACCTGACGCGGGCCACCGTGTGGATCCTGCTGCCGCTGTCCTTCGTGTTCGCGCTGGTGCTCGTGAGCCAGGGCGTGATCCAGACCCTGTCGGCCTACGTGGAGGCGAAGACGCTCGAGGGCGGCACGCAGACGCTCGCGATGGGCCCGGTGGCCTCGCAGCTGGCGATCAAGCTGCTCGGCACCAACGGCGGCGGCTTCTTCAACACCAACTCGGCGCACCCGTTCGAGAACCCGAGCGCGCTGACCAACTTCCTGCAGATGCTGTCGATCTTCCTGATCCCGGCCGCGCTGTGTTTCGTGTTCGGCCGCATCGTCGGCGACCTGCGCCAGGGCTGGGCGGTGCTGGCGGCGATGACGATCCTGTTCGTCGTGGCGGCGATCGGCGCGACATGGGCCGAACAGCAGGGCAACCCGGCACTGGCGGCGCTCGGCGCCGACCAGGCCGTCAGCGCCAGCCAGCCGGGCGGCAACATGGAAGGCAAGGAGGCGCGCTTCGGCATCAATGCCTCGGCGCTGTTCGCGACCATCACGACGGCGGCCTCCTGCGGCGCGGTGATCGCGATGCACGACAGCTTCACGCCGCTGGGCGGTGCCGTGCCGCTGGTGCTGATCCAGCTCGGCGAGGTGGTGTTCGGCGGCGTCGGCGCCGGCCTGTACGGCATGCTCCTGTTCGCGATCATGGGCGTCTTCATCGCCGGGCTGATGATCGGGCGCACGCCCGAGTACCTGGGCAAGAAGATCGAGGCCCACGAGATGAAGATGGTCTCGATCGCGATCCTCGTGACGCCGCTGCTGGTGCTGCTGGGCACGGCGCTCGCGGTGAGCAGCGAGGCCGGCCGCGCGGGCATCCCGAACCCCGGGCCGCACGGCTTCAGCGAGGTGCTGTACGCCTTCTCGTCGGCGGCCAACAACAACGGCAGCGCCTTCGCCGGCCTCTCCGCCGACACGCCCTTCTACAACCTGATGCTGGCCCTGGCGATGTGGTTCGGCCGATTCGGCGTGATCGTGCCGGTGCTGGCGATCGCCGGCTCGCTGGCGGCCAAGAAGCGCCTGCCCGCGACGCCCGGTACCCTGCCCACGCACGGGCCGCTGTTCGTGGTGCTGCTGATCGGCACGGTGCTGCTGGTCGGCCTGCTGAACTACGTGCCGGCGCTGGCCCTGGGCCCGCTCGTCGAGCACCTGATGCTGTGGAGTGCGACGTGACGCGCCGGACCCTCACGCTGTTCGACCCGACGCTGGTGCGCCCGGCGCTGGCCGATGCGTTCCGCAAGCTCGACCCGCGCGTGCAGTGGCGCAACCCGGTGATGTTCGTCACCTGGGTCGGCGCGGTCTTCACCACCGCGCTGGCGCTCGCGCAGCCGGGGGTGTTCACGCTCGGCGTGGCGCTCTGGCTCTGGATCACCGTGCTGTTCGCCAACTTCGCCGAGGCGCTGGCCGAGGGCCGCAGCAAGGCCCAGGCGGCCTCGCTGCGCGGCCTGAAGAAGAAGACCTGGGCCCGGAAGCTGGAAGGCGACTACCACCCGGGCCAGCCGCGCGGCACGATGACGTGGCACCCGATCGAGGCCGACAGCCTGCGCCGCGGCGACATCGTGCTGGTCGAGGCCGGTGACGTGATCCCGGGCGACGGCGAGGTGATCGACGGCGTCGCCTCGGTCGACGAGAGCGCGATCACCGGCGAGTCGGCGCCGGTGATCCGCGAGTCCGGCGGCGACTTCTCGGCGGTGACGGGCGGCACGCGCGCGCTGTCGGACTGGATCGTCGTGCGCATCGGCGTGAACCCGGGCGAGACCTTCGTCGACCGCATGATCGCGATGGTCGAGAACGCCAAGCGCCAGAAGACGCCCAACGAGATCGCGCTGACCATCCTGCTGGTGGCGCTGACCCTCGTGTTCCTCGGCGTCGTCGTCACGCTGCTGCCGTTCTCCGCCTTCGGCGTGCGGGTCTCCGGCGCCGGCGCGCCGGTCGGCCTGGTGACGCTCGTGGCGCTGCTGGTGTGCCTGATCCCGACCACCATCGCCGGGCTGCTGTCGGCGATCGGCGTGGCCGGCATGAGCCGCATGCTGCAGGCCAACGTGATCGCCACCTCGGGCCGCGCGGTTGAGGCGGCCGGCGACGTCGACGTGCTGCTGCTCGACAAGACCGGCACCATCACGCTCGGCAACCGCCAGGCCAGCGCCTTCATCCCGGCCGCCGGCGTCAACGAGGCCGATCTGGGCGACGCGGCCCAGCTCGCCTCGCTGGCCGACGAGACTCCCGAGGGGCGCAGCATCGTCGTGCTGGCCAAGCAGAAGTTCAGGCTGCGCGAACGCGACGTGGCGGCGCTGGGGGCGAGCTTCGTGCACTTCACGGCGCAGACGCGCATGAGCGGCGTCGATCTGCCGCAGGGGCGCCAGCTGCGCAAGGGCGCGGCCGACGCGATCCGCCGCCATGTCGAGGCGCTCGGCGGGCACTTCCCGGCCGCGATGCAGCAGGCGGCCGACGACGTGGCGCGGCGCGGCAGCACGCCGCTGGTGGTCGCCGAGGGCACGAAGGTCCTGGGCATCGTCGAGCTGAAGGACATCGTCAAGGGCGGCATCAAGGAGCGCTTCGCCGAACTGCGCCGCATGGGCATCAAGACGGTGATGGTGACCGGCGACAACCGCCTGACGGCGGCGGCCATCGCCGCCGAGGCGGGCGTGGACGACTTCCTCGCCGAGGCCACGCCGGAGGCCAAGCTGCAGCTGATCCGCGCGCACCAGGACGCCGGCCGGCTGGTGGCGATGACCGGCGACGGCACCAACGACGCGCCCGCGCTGGCGCAGGCCGACGTGGCGGTGGCGATGAACACCGGCACCCAGGCGGCCAAGGAGGCCGGCAACATGGTCGACCTGGACAGCAACCCGACCAAGCTGATCGAGATCGTCGAGACCGGCAAGCAGATGCTGATGACGCGCGGCGCGCTGACCACCTTCAGCATCGCCAACGACATCGCGAAGTACTTCGCGATCATCCCCGCGGCCTTCGTCGCCACCTATCCGCAGCTCGGCGCGCTGAACCTGATGGGGCTCGCGAGCCCGACCTCGGCCATCCTGTCGGCGGTGATCTTCAACGCGCTGGTCATCGTGGCGCTGATCCCGCTGGCGCTCAGGGGCGTGCCCTACCGCGCCGTCGGCGCGGCGGTGCTGCTGCGCCGCAATCTGCTGATCTACGGCCTGGGCGGCGTGATCGTGCCGTTCATCGGCATCAAGGCGATCGACCTGCTGCTCGCCGCCGCCGGCCTGGCCTGATGGAGCGACCATGACGTCCGAACTTCGCCCCGCACTCGTGCTGTTCGTGCTGCTGTCGCTGCTCACCGGCCTGCTCTACCCGCTCGCGGTGACCGGCGTCGCGCAGGCGGCGTTCCCGGCCCAGGCCAACGGCAGCCTGATCCTGCGCGACGGGCAGCCGGTCGGCTCCGCGCTGATCGGCCAGGCCTTCGGCGACCCGAAGCACTTCTGGGGCCGCCCGTCGGCCACCGGGCCGACCCCCTACGACGCGGCGCACTCGTCGGGCTCCAACCTCGGGCCCAGCAACCCCGCCCTGCACCAGGCGGTCAGGTCGCGCATCGAGGCCCTGCGTGCGGCCGACCCCGGCAACACGCGGCCGGTGCCGGTGGACCTGGTCACCGCCTCGGCCAGCGGGCTGGACCCGCACATCAGCCGCGCGGCCGCCGACTGGCAGGCGGCGCGCGTCGCGCGTGTGCGCGGCCTGCCGGAGGAGGATGTGCGCGCGCTGGTCGAGGCCCACACCGAAGGCGCGCTGCTCGGCGTCATCGGCGAGCCGCGTGTCAACGTGCTGCAGCTCAACCTCGCGCTGGATGGCGCTGCACGGCGTGGGAAGATGCCGCCCTGACCCTGGGGAGCCCGCGCCATGCTGATCAACTGCGTCGCGTACGAGGACGGCCGCAAGCTCGCCGACATCGCGGTGGACGACATCGACGAGTGGCTGCGCCGCCCCGGCTGTTTCGTCTGGGTGGCACTGCGCGACGCCAGCGACGCCGAGCTGCGCGACATGCAGCGCGAGTTCGAGCTGCACGAACTGGCCGTGGAGGATGCGCTGAAGGGCCACCAGCGCCCGAAGATCGAGGAGTACGGCGCCACGCTGTTCGTCGTGCTGCAGCTGCTCGAGATGGAGCAGGGCGATCTGCAGGTCGGCGAGGTGGCGATCTTCGTCGGCCCGAACTTCGTGCTCTCGGTGCGCAACCGCAGCCAGCAGGGCTTCCTGGGCGTGCGCGAGCGCTGCGAGCGCGAGCCCGAGCTGCTCGGCCATGGCGCCGGCTTCGTCTTCTACGCGCTGATGGACGCGGTGGTGGACCGCTACTTCCCGCTGCTGGACCAGCTCGAGACCGAGCTGGAGGGCATCGAGGCGCAGATCTTCGAGCACGGTGCGGCACGCCGCAACATCGAGCGGCTGTACGCGCTCAAGCGCCGCGCCACGCTGCTGCGCCATGCCGTCGCGCCGCTGCTCGAGGTGGCCGGCAAGCTGCACGGCGGGCGCGTGCCGACGGTGTGCGCGAAGAGCCAGGAGTACTTCCGCGACGTGCACGATCACCTGGCGCGCATCAACGGCGCGATCGACGCGATGCGCGACACCATCGCCACCGCGATCCAGGTCAACCTGTCGATGGTGACGATCGAGGAGTCCGAGACCACCAAGCGGCTGGCCGCCTGGGCCGCGATCTTCGCCGTCTCCACCGCGCTGGCCGGCATCTGGGGCATGAACTTCGAGCACATGCCCGAGCTGAAATGGGCCTTCGGCTACCCGATGGCGCTGGCCGCGATCGCCGGTGCCGCGGGGCTGCTCTTCTGGCGCTTCAAGCGCGTCGGCTGGCTGTGACCGAGCAGCGCCCCGACCCCGACGCGCTGCTGCAGCAGGTGCAGCAGGAGGAGGCGAAGGCGCACCGTGGCCGCCTGAAGATCTTCTTCGGCGCCTCGGCCGGGGTGGGCAAGACCTGGGCCATGCTGGCCGCCGCGCGCGCCGCGCAGGCGCAGGGCCGGGCGCTGCTGATCGGCATCGTCGAGACGCATGGCCGTGCCGACACCGAGGCGATGGCGCGCGGCCTGCCGCGCCTGCCGCTGAAGGCGGTGCCCTACCGCGAGCGCGTGCTGCAGGAGTTCGACCTCGACGCCGCGCTCGCCTGGGCCGCGCGGCAGCCGGACCCGCTGCTGCTGCTCGACGAGCTGGCGCACAGCAACGCGCCCGGCTCGCGCCACCCCAAGCGCTGGCAGGACGTCGAGGAGCTGCTCGACGCCGGCGTCGACGTCTGGTCGACGATGAACGTGCAGCACCTCGAGAGCCTGAACGACATCGTCAGCGGCATCACCGGCATCCGCGTCTGGGAGACGGTGCCGGACCGGCTGTTCGACGAGGCCGACGAAGTGGTGGTGGTCGACCTGCCGCCCGACGAGCTGCTCGCCCGCCTGGCGGCCGGCAAGGTCTACCTGCCCGCGCAGGCGGAGCGCGCCGCGGCGAACTTCTTCCGCAAGGGCAACCTGCTCGCGCTGCGCGAGCTGGCGCTGCGCCGCACGGCCGACCGCGTCGACGACGAGATGCAGGCCTTCCGGCGCCAGAGCTCGGTGCAGGCGGTGTGGCCCAACCGCGAGGCGCTGCTGGCCTGCATCGGCCTGGGCGAACACGGCGAGAAGGTGGTGCGCAGCTGCGCGCGCCTGGCCGCGCAGCTCGACGTGCCCTGGCATGCGGTGCACGTGGAGACGCCGGCGGTGCAGCGTGCGCCCGAGGCGCAGCGCCAGCATGCGCTGCGTGTGCTCAAGCTGGCCCAGGAACTCGGGGCGGTGACCGCCACCCCGGCCGGTCCGGAGCCGGCCGCCGCGCTGGTGCGCTACGCCCGCGAGCACAACCTGGCGCGCCTGGTGGTCGGGCGGCGCGAGCGGCGTTGGCCCTGGCGCGCGCCGCTGGTCGAGCGCATCGCCGCGCTGGCCGACGACCTGGACGTGCTGCAGGTCGCGCTGCCGGCCGGCACCCGCGGCGCGCCGGGCGTGCCGGCGCCCGCGGCGCCGGAGGCGGCCTGGCCCTGGCCGGGTTATGCGGTGGCGGCGGCGGCCTGCGTCGCGGTGGCGCTGGTCTCGACGCCGCTGCTCGCGGTGTTCGAGCTGGCCAACATCGTGATGCTGTTCCTGCTCGTGGTGGTCGGCGTCGCGCTGCGCCACGGGCGCGGCCCGGCGGTGCTGGCCGCGGTGCTCGGCGTCGGGCTGTTCGATTTCTTCTTCGTGCCGCCGCGCTTCTCGTTCGCGGTCAGCGACGTGCAGTACCTGGTCACCTTCGCGGTGATGCTGCTGGTCGCGCTGGTGATCGGCCAGCTCACCGCGGTGCTCAAGCTGCAGGCCGAATCGGCCACCCGGCGCGAGCACCGCGTGCGCAGCCTGTACGCGATGGCGCGCGACCTGTCCGCCGTGCTGCTGCCCGAGCAGGTGGGCGAGATCGGCGCGCGTTTCCTGGCCGCCGAGTTCGGCGCGCGCTCGAGCCTGCTGCTGGCCGATGCGGAGGACCGGCTGCAGCCGCTGCCCGGCGGCACCGCGGCGGTCGACATGGGCGTGGCGCAATGGGCCTTCGACCGCGGCGAGCCGGCCGGGCAGGGCACCGACACGCTGCCGGCGAGCCGCTGCCTGGTGCTGCCGCTGAAGGCGCCGATGCGCGTGCGCGGCGTGCTGGCCATCGAGCCGGCGCACGAGGCCGACCGGCACCGCGTGCTCGGCCCCGAGCCGCGCCGCGCGCTCGACACCTGCGCCTCGCTGCTGGCGATCTCGCTGGAGCGCATCCACTACATCGAGGTGGCGCAGCAGAGCACCTTGCAGATCGAGTCGGAGCGGCTGCGCAACTCGCTGCTGTCGGCCATCTCGCACGACCTGCGCACGCCGCTGGCCGCGCTGGTGGGGCTGGCCGACACGCTGGCGCTGGCGCGCCCCGACGACACGTCCGCGCGGCGCGAGATCGCCGGCGCGATCCGTGCCTCGGCGCGCCGCATGGACACGCTGGTGGGCAACCTGCTCGACATGGCGCGCCTGGAGGCCGGCGCGGTGCAGCTCAACCGCGCCTGGCAGCCGCTCGAGGAGGTGCTGGGCAGCGCGCTGGCGGCCTGCGCGCCGTCGCTGCAGGGCCGCCCCGTCGAGGTGGCGCTGGCCGACGGGCTGCCGCTGCTGCACCTCGACGCCGTGCTGTTCGAGCGTGTGTTCGTCAACCTGCTCGAGAATGCCGCCAAGTACACCCCCGCCGGCAGCGGCCTCGCGATCGGTGCGCGGGTCGACGGCGAGCATGTGCTGATCACCGTCGACGACCAGGGGCCGGGCCTGCCGCCCGGCCGCGAGGAGGCGATCTTCGAGAAGTTCGAGCGCGGCACGAAGGAGAGCGCCACTCCCGGCGTGGGCCTCGGCCTGGCGATCTGTCGCGCCATCGTGCAGGCGCACGGCGGCACGATCCGCGGGCAGACGCGGCGCGAAGGCGGCCGGGTGCTCGGGGCCCGCTTCACGATCGAGCTGCCGCGCGGCGAGCCGCCGAAGGACGACGGCAGCACGCTGCCCGAGGCGGCGGCGCAGGAGGCCGGGTGAACGCGGCGCGGGTCCTGGTGGTCGAGGACGAGGCGGACATCCGCCGCTTCGTGCGCCTCGCGCTCGAGGCCGAGGGCCACGAGGTGTTCGAGGCCGACGGCCTGAAGCGCGGCCTGATCGAGGCCGGGACGCGCCGGCCCGACCTGCTGGTGCTCGACCTCGGCCTGCCCGACGGCGACGGCATCGACCTGGTCCGCGACCTGCGCGGCTGGTCGGCCGCGCCGCTGATCGTGCTGTCGGCGCGCAGCGGCGAGGCCGACAAGATCGACGCGCTGGATGCCGGCGCGGACGACTACCTCGTCAAGCCCTTCGGCGCCGGCGAGCTGCTGGCGCGGGTGCGTGCGCAGCTGCGCCGCCACGCCCAGCAGTCCCCGGCCGGCGAGACGGTGCTGCGCTTCGGCGACGTGACCATCGACCTGGTGCGCCGCAGCGTCGAGCGCGCCGGCGAACGCCTGCACCTCACGCCGATCGAGTACCAGCTGCTCACCCACCTGGCCACCCAGCCCGACCGCGTGATCACGCACCAGCAGCTGCTCAAGGCCGTCTGGGGGCCGGGGCATGCCGGCGACACGCACTACGTGCGCGTGCACATGGCCAACCTGCGCAAGAAGATCGAGGCGCAGCCCTCGATGCCGCGCCACCTGCTCACCGAGGCCGGCATCGGCTACCGCTTCGTGGCGTGATGCGGCGCGACACTCGCTCACAGTCGTGCCGGGTCGGCTTGGTATCCTTTGCCGTCCTTCGATGGAGCGCCGCACGATGATCATCCGCCCCCTGCGCCTGGCCGGCCTGGCCGCCCTCGGTGCCGCGCTGGCCCTGCCGGTCTGCGCCGACAGCCTCGCCTCCTCGGCCTCGAGCGCCGGCTCGCAGGTGTCGGGCAGCGTCTCCAACTCGATCCAGGGCTCGAGCAACAGCTCGTCGCCGGACAACAAGGTGGCCGAGGGCGAGTACCGCATCGACGCGATGACGGCACTGGCCGAGAAGCCCGGTTTCCTGCGCCTGCACCTGCAGCACCTGACGCGGCCCGGCACCGAGCTGCTGCTCGACCTGCCCGAGAAGGCCGCGACGCTGGCCACGCTCGGCGTCGGTGCCCGTGTCGCGGCGCGCCACCGCCCCTACGGCATCGAGTTCGCCACCGCGCCGGCGCGCGAGCCCTTCTTCCTGGTGCTGGCCGACGACTGGTTCCGCGAGCTCGCGTCCAACCCGGTCCGGCTTTGATCCGGCGCGCCGCCGCGGCGCCTGCACTCGCCCCTGCGCTCGCGTTCGCCCTCGCGCTGGCTGCCGCGCTGCCGGCGCAGGCCGGGCTGCCGCGGTTGTGCGACACCCGCGCCGGCCTGAGCGCCGCGCAGCAGGACCGGCTGCTGCAGGTGGCCGGCATCGCGCGGCGCGAGCTCGAGGCC
Organism: Piscinibacter defluvii; assembly: GCF_004011805.1. Lineage (GTDB taxonomy): Bacteria > Pseudomonadota > Gammaproteobacteria > Burkholderiales > Burkholderiaceae_C > Piscinibacter > Piscinibacter defluvii. The sequence continues at coordinate 545,331 of NZ_ML137196.1, read as the reverse complement.
TCGGGCGCCCGCGTGGCGCTGATCGCGCGTTCGGGCCTGGACCTGGCGCGCTTCGACATCCGCTACTCGCACGCCGGACTGGCACTGGCCGCCAACCCGAACGCGCCCTGGTCGGTGCGCCAGCTCTACTTCGACTGCGACGCGGCGCGGCCGCAGCTCTACGACCAGGGCATCGCCGGCTTCCTGCTCGGCACCGATTCGCCGCAGCGCGGCTACCTCTCGCTGCTGCTGCTGCCGCGCGAGGCCGGTGCCGCGCTGGAGGCGGCCGCGCTCGACAACCCACGCGCGCTGCGCCTGCTGGCGGCGCAGTACAGCGCCAACGCCTACCCGTTCAGCCTGCGCTACCAGAACTGCAACCAGTGGGTGGCCGAGCTGATGGCCAGCGCCTGGGGCGCGCTGCCCGACGGGCCGGACCTGCGCGCACGCGCGCAGGCCTGGCTGCGCGAGGCGCACTACGAGCCGCGCCGCGTCGAGGTCGGCTCGCGCTGGCTGATGTTCGGCCTCGGCTTCGTGCCCTGGATCCGCGTCGACGACCATCCCGAGGAAGACCGCCTGGCGATGGCGCTGCGCATCAGCCTGCCCGAATCGCTCGAGGCCTTCGTGCGCGCGCGCGTGCCCGGCACGCGGCACATCGAGATCTGCCACGACGGCACGCGTGTGGTGGTGCGGCACGACGGCGCGCCGATCGCCGCGGGCTGCGTCGAGGCGGCGGGCGACACGCTGCACGCCCTCGACTGACGCGGCGGCGTATTTCCGCGCTCCGCGCTCCCTCTGTGCGGCCGGATGCCCGGCGGCAGCCCGCTGCCGGTACCCGCCAGCCTCACCAGAGAAAGGATCGCTCGATGGAACCCCTGCCCTTCCTGCGTCCCGTCGCGCTCGCGGCGGCCTGTGTCGTGCTTGCCGCCTGCGGCGGCGGTGGCGGCGATGCCGCACCGTCCGGCGCTGCGGACCCGAACCCGCCGGCGGACAGCGCCGCCGCCCAGGCGCTCGCGGCCGGACCGGCGCTGCAGCAGGCCGCCGCCACGCTGTCGGGCAATGTCAGCTGCCGCAACATGACGATCGGTGCGCTGCGCCTGGACTCGATCGACGTGCCGGCCGATGCCGCCTGCCGGCTCGACGGCACCGTGCTGATCGGCAACATCACGGTCGGCCGCGGCGCCACGCTGGACGGCGCGCGCCTGGCGCTGAACGGCAGCGTGCAGGCCGAGGGTGCGGCCGACGTCGCGCTGGAGGACAGCCGCGTCGGCGGCTCGGTGCAGCTCAAGCAGGGCGGCTCGGCGCGCCTGGTGGGCCTGCGCATCACCGGCGACCTGCAGCTCGACGCCAACCGCGCCGCGCTCGAGGCGAGCGACAACCAGGTCGGCGGCAGCCTGCAGGCGGTCGGCAACCTGGGGGGCGTGACGATCGTCTCCAACCGCATCACCGGCAACCTGCAGTGCAAGGAGAACCGGCCGGCGCCCTTCAGCGCCTACAACAGCGCCGCGTCGATCGAGGACCAGTGCGCCGCCGGCGGCGGGGGCAGCGGCGGGGGCGGTAGCGGCGGCGGCGGGGTCGAGCCGCCGGTCGGCCCGCTGTCGGGCAACGTCACCTGCAACGGCCTGCGCATCGGCGCCATCGCGCTGGACACCGTCACCGTGCCCGAGGGCGGGGTCTGCGTGCTCGAGGGCACGCGGCTGATCGGCTCGATCCTGGTCGGCCGCGATGCGCGCCTGACGGCCGAGGGCGTGCAGGTCAACGGCAACCTGCAGGCCGACGGCGCGGCCAGCACGGTGGTCGGCGGGGCCTCGCGCTTCGGCGGCTCGGTGCAGGTCAAGCAGGGCGGCAGTGCCAGCATCGGCGGCGCCTCGATCACCGGCGACCTGCAGATCGACACGATGGCCGGCCCGGTCAGCGCGGTGGCCAACGCGATCGGCGGCAACCTGCAGGCGGTGGGCAACCTCGGCGGCCTGGTGCTCTCGGCCAACCGCATGGGCGGCGTGCTGCAGTGCAAGGAGAACCAGCCCGAGCCCACCGGCAGCGGCAACGTCGCCACGCTGAAGGAGGACCAGTGCCGGCGGCTCTGACGCCGAGGCCGCCCCACCGCGGGTGGGGGCGCTGCGTGCATGGCAGCATGCGCGCCGTCGCCCCCACCCGCGAGCCTGCGTGCAGTACCCCGAGCTGAGCGATGCGGAACTCGTCGCGCACTGTCGCGCCGGCCGGCAGGCCGCCTGGAGCACCCTGGTGCGGCGCTTCCAGCGCCTCGTCTACACCGTGCCGCGCCGCGCCGGGCTCGACGACGACGCGGTCGCGGAGGTGTTCCAGCATGCCTTCAGCCGCCTGTTCGAGCAGCTCGACCGCCTCGACGATCCGGCCCGGGTGCGTGCCTGGCTGGTGACCACGGCGCGGCGCGAGACGCTGCGCCTGCTCGACGAGCGCCGCACCGAGCAGCAGCGGCGCGCCGCCCCGGCCGGCGAGGAGGAGCACGACGACCCGCTGCTCGCGCTGCCCGACCCCGCGCCGCTGCCCGAGGCCCTGCTCGCGGCGTTGCAGGAGCAGCACCGCGTGCGCAGTGCGCTCGAGCGCCTCGCGCCGCGGCACCGTCAGCTGCTCGAGCTGCTGTTCCTGCAGGACGAGCCGCCGCCCTATGCGGAGATCGCCGCGCGGCTGGGCATCCCCGAGGGCAGCATCGGCCCGACGCGGGCCCGGGCGCTGGACCAGTTGCGCACGGTCCTGCGTTCGATGTAGATCCGCGTATCGAAGCGCCCCCTTGCCGCTCTGTGCCGCCAGCATCGCCTCCAGGACCGACCCCATGAGCACCCACGACCCCGACGACGCCGAACTCGCCGGCACGCTGCGCGCGAGCCGCGGCCTCGAGGACGCCCCGGAAACGCTGATCCAGCGTGCCATTCACGCCTGGCGGCCGCGCGCCGCGGCGGCGCCGGCCGCGCCGGGGCTGCTGCGCCGGCTCGGCGCCACCCTGCGCTTCGACAGCCTGGCCACGCCCGCACCGGCGCTCGGCCTGCGCGCCGGCCCCGACCGCATGCGCCAGCTGCTCTTCGCCACCGAGGCGCGCGACGTCGACCTGCGCCTCGAGCCCGAGAGCGGCGGGCGCTGGCGCCTCAGCGGCCAGGTGCTCGGGCCGGACGAACAGGGCAGCGCGGCCTTGCTGCCCGAGCAGGGCAAGCCGCAGCAGGTGGCCTGGAACGAACTCGCCGAGTTCGCCTTCGAGCCGGTGGCCGGCGCCAGCTGCCGGCTGCTGCTGCGCGGCGTCGACTGGGAGCTCGAGCTGCCGATCGAGTTCACGCCCGGGGCCGGCTGAATGCCGAACCCGGCCGCCCGCGCCGCACGCCAGCTCGTCGACGGCGCGGATGCGCCGCTGCCGCAGCCGCTGCCGGTCGGGGCGGCGGCGCTGGCCGTCGCGCTCAAGGACGAGGCCGCCGCGGCCTGGGGCACCACCCCCTCGCGCGCGCTGCGCTGCGCCGCGCTGCTGCGCGCGCTGCAGCAGCGGCACGCCGAGCCCGGCGTCGCGGCGCTGGCCGACTGGGCCGCCGGGCTGGCCGCGCTGGTCGAAGGCCGCATGGCCGATGCGCTGCAGTGCTTCGATGCCGCGCAGGCCGGGCTGGCCGCGCTCGGCCGCGGGCACGAGGCGGCGCAGACCCAGGTGCCCAAGCTGATCGCGCTGTCGGTGCTCGGCCGGCACGACGAGGCGCTCGCCTGCGCCGAGGCCACGCGCGCCGTGTTCATCGCCGCGGGCGACCTGCGCTCGGCCGGCAAGGTGGAGCAGAACCTCGGCACGATGATGTCGCGCCGTGATCGCCACGCCGAGGCCGAGGCCTGGTTCCGGCGCGCCGCGGTGCATGCCGCGCGCGCCGGCGACCGCGAGCTGTCGATCCGTGCCGACATCGGCCAGGCCAATGCGCTCACCTGGCAGTACCGTTTCGACGAGGCGCTGCGCATCAACGAACGCGCGCGCCTGCGCGCCGCGCGCCACGGCCACACCGTGCTGACGGCGCATGCCCACCAGGCGATCGGCCGCATCGAGCTGAACCGCGGGCGCTGGCCGCTCGCGCTGCGCGAACTGGCCACCGCCTGCCGGCTGCTCGAGCAGACCGGCGCCTCGCCGGCGCAGCGCATCGAGGCCGAGGCGGCCTTGGCCGATGCCTACCTGGCGGTCAGCCTGCTGCCCGAGGCGCGCGCGCTGTACGACCGGGTGATCGAGGCCGCCGAACGGCTCGCGCTGCCCACCGAGCGTGCCTGGGCCCTGCTGCAGCGCGCGCGCGTCGACGCGCGTGCCGGCGACGTGCTGCTGGCGCGCGCCGGCTTCGCGACGGCGCGCGCGCTGTACCTCGAGCAGGACAATCCGGCCGCGCAGGCGCTGGCCGAGCTCGGCGCCGGCGCGCTCGAGCTGGCGCAGGGCGACGCGGCGGCCGCCGCGGCGCATGCCGCGCGGGCGCTGCACGGCCTGGCCGGCCGCGGCATCCTCGGCTGGACACTCGAGGCGCGTGCGCTGCAGGCCGCGGCCCAGGCGGCCGCGGGCGATGCCGAGGGCGCACGGCGCGGCTTCGAGGCCGTGCTGGCCGAGGGCGCGGCGCTCGCCGACGTCACGCTCGCCGGCCGCCGCGGTCTGGCCGGGCTGGCCTGGCAGCGTGGCGACCGGGTCGAGGCGCGGGCCCAGGCGCAGGCCGTGCTGGCCGAGGTCGATGCCGTGCGCGCGGCGCTGCCGGAGCAGGCCTTGCGCAGCGCCGTGGCCGGGCATGCCGAGGCGGCGCACGACCTGCTGGTGCAGCTGGACCTCGACGCGGCCGCCGCGCCCGGCGCGCTGCTGGCCACCATCGAGCAGGGCCGCTCGCGTGCGCTCGCCGCCGCGGCCGCGCCCGAGGTGGTGCCGGATGCCGGCCGCACCGCGCTGCAGTGGGCGCGCGAGCGCCGGCAGGCGGCGCTGGCCGAAGGCGATGCCGACGCGGCGGCGGCCCTCTCCGCCGAGCTTGCACGGCGCGAGTTCGCCCTGCTCGAGGAGACCCGGCGGGCGCAGCTGACCGCCGCGCGCGAACCGGCCAGCCCGCCGGCGTCGGCGCGGCTCGACCCTGCGGCGCTGGTGGCGGCGCTGGCGCCCGACGAGGCCGTGCTGGTCTACCACCTCCTGCCCGACCGGCTGGTCGCCTGCGTCGCCACCGCGGCGGGCGTGCGCTCGCACGCCTGGCCGATCGGGGGCCTGGACGAGCGCCTGCGCGGCCTGCAGCTGCAGCTCGACGCGCTGCGCCACGGCCGCCGCCTGCCCGAGCATGCGCCGCGCCTGCTTCAGCGCGTGCGCCAGCACCTGCAGGCGCTGCACGCGCTGCTGTGGGCGCCGCTCGCGCCGCTGCTGCAGGGCCGCCCGCGCGTTGCGCTGGTGCCGCACCGCGCGCTGCACTACGTGCCCTTCGCCGCGCTGCACGACGGCACGCGCTGGCTGGTCGAGACGCACGAGCTGCGCCTGCTCCCCAGTGCCGGCTGGCGGCTGCGCCCGGGCACGCCGGCACGCGTGCCGCGCCAGGTGCTGGCGCTCGGCCATGGCGATGCCGCCCTGCCGCAGGTGGCGGCCGAGGTGCAGGCGGTGGCCGCGGTCTACGGCGGCGGCGCGCGCGTGCTGCTGGGCGCCGCGGCCACGCGTGGCGCGCTGGCCGAACTGGGCCCGGGCTGCGACCTGCTGCACCTCGCCTGCCACGGCCAGTTCCGCGCCGACAACCCCTGGTGCTCCTGGCTCGCGCTGGCCGACGGGCCGCTGTCGGTCTACGACCTGCCCGCGCTGCGGCTGGACGCGCCGCTGGTCGTGCTCTCGGCCTGCGAGACCGGCCGCAGCCGCGTCGCCCCGGGCGACGAGCTGCTCGGCTGGGTGCGGGCCTTCCTGCGCAACGGCAGTGCCGCGGTGCTGGCCTCGCAATGGGCGGTGGACGACGGCTCGACCGCCGAGCTGATGGGCGAACTGCACCGCCGTCTCGCGGCCGGCGCCGCGCCGGCGGCCGCGCTCGCGGCGGCGCAGCGCGGGCTGGCGGCGGCCGGGCTGCACCCCTTCCACTGGGCCGCGTTCGCCCTGTTCGGCCGCGGGTGATGCGGGCTCGGGCAGCATCGTTGCGCCGTGCATGTATTTCCGCGCCGGCCGCGGCCTCCGTGCGAGCACGTCCACCCGAGACCCGATCCGCCATGCAGTCCACCCGCCACCTCGCCGCCTGTGCCGCCCTGCTGCTCGTCGCCTGTGGCGGCGGGGGCGGCGGCGGATCCACGACCCCGCCGCCGGGCGGCGGCAGCGACGACACCGCCGCCGACGTGATCGTGCAGCTGCGCCGCGGCACCGACCTCGACGCCGTGCTCGCCACCCATGGCCTGAGCGTGGCCGAGCGCTTCGGCCGGCGCCCGATCTGGCGCCTGCGCGTGGCCGGCGGTGCCAGCGCCGATGCCGCCGTCACCGCACTGCGCGGCGACACGCGGGTGCGCTTCGCCGAACGCAACCTCGAGAGCGAGACGCCCGAGGGGCGCAAGAACTCGGTCTGGGCCGTGGGTGGCAACGCCGGCACCTATGCCTCGCAATGGGCGCCGCAGGCGATCGACCTGGCCGCTGCGCATGCCGTGAGCACCGGCCAGGGGGTGCGCATCGCGGTGCTGGACACCGGCATCGACACCACCCACCCGACGCTCGCGCCGCGCCTGGCGCGCCGGACCGGCGGTGCGCTGCTCGGGCGCGACTTCGTCGACGACGATGCCGATCCGTCCGAGGCCGGCCGCCGCGGCGATGCCGGCTTCGGCCACGGCACGCATGTGGCCGGGCTGGTGGCGCTGGTCGCACCCGGCGCGACGCTGATGCCCGCGCGTGTGCTCGACGAGCAGGGCCGCGGCAACACCTGGGTGCTGGCCGAGGCGATCGGCTGGGCGGCCGACCCGGACGCCGACCCGGCCAGCGACGACGGCGCGCACGTGATCAACCTGAGCCTCTCGACCCTGCAGCGCACCGACCTGCTGAAGACCGCCGGCGAACTGGCCGCCTGCACCTTCGACGACGACGACGACGACTTCGCCGATCCCGGCTTCGACGACGACCGCACGCGCTGCGCCGGCGGACGTGCCGCCGTGGTCGCCGCCGCCGCAGGCAACGGCGGCAGCGAGAGCGAGCAGCAGTTCCCGGCCGCCGAGTCGGTGCCCGGCCTGGTGTCGGTGGCGGCGAGCACGCAGGCGCGTCGTGTGGCCGACTTCTCCAACCGCGGCAGCTGGGTCCGCCTGGCCGCGCCCGGCGAGGACATCGTCAGCACCGTGCCGGGCGGCGGCTGGGGCGTGTGGAGCGGCACCTCGATGGCCACGCCGCTCGCGGCCGGCGGCGCGGCGCTGCTGCTCGCGACCCTGCCGCCGGGCGGCGACCCGACCCTGCCCGCGCCGCGCCAGTGGCTCGCCGAGGAGGCCGTCAAGCGCCTGACCGATCGTTCCTCGGCGCTGTGCGGCAGCTCGCTGCGCCAGCTGCGCCTGGCCGCGGCGCTGGACGACGTCTCGCCGGACGATCCGGTCTGCCCCTGAGGCGCGGCGCCGCCGGCTTGCCGGCCCGTCGGCGCGTGCCCAGAATCCGCAGGCCGGGCTGCGGAGGTTCGTGTGCCAGAAGCCGACCGTCTGCGTGTCTTCCTCTCCTACGCGCGCGCGGACGGCGCGGCGCTGGCGGACGAACTCGTCGCCGGGCTCGAACTGCTCGGATTCGAACCCGTCATCGACCGGCGCGACATCGCCGCCGCCGAGGATTGGGAGCAGCGTCTCGACGCCTTGATCCGCGACGCCGACACGGTGCTGTTCCTGCTCTCGGAGCGATCGCTGCAATCGCCGCGCTGCGCGTGGGAGGTCGAGCGCGCGCTCGCGCTGTCCAAGCGCATCGTGCCGGTGACGGTTCAGCCCGTCGCAGAGGCCGCGGTGCCGGTCGCCCTGCGGCGCCTGAACTTCATCGACTTCGGGGCGGGGCAGTCGTTCACGCGCGCGCTCGGCCGGCTCGCCGAGGCCCTGCGCGTCGACCTGGCCTGGATCCGCGAGCACACCCGGCTCGCGGCGCTCGCGGCACGCTGGGCCGAGCGGGGGCGCGACGAGGCGCTGCTGCTGCGCGGCGGCGAACTGCAGGCCGCGCAGGACTGGATCGCGCTCTGGCATGCCGGGGCCCCTCCCCCGACCGACGCACAGCGCGCGCTGATCGCAGCCAGCGCGGAGGCGAACGCCGCGCGCGACAACCAGGAGCGCCGGCGCGTGGCCGAGATGGCCGAGGCCAACGCGAGCCGCGCCGAGGCACTGGCGCGCGGCGAGCAGGCCGTGCGCGAGCTGCGTCGCCGCACGCTGCTGGGTGGTGCGGCGGTCGGGGTGCTGGGCGCCGGCGCGGGCGTGCTCGGGCTGCTGTACGCCGGCGCGGCGCGCGACCGCGAGGAGGCCCGCAAGAAGGCCGACGCCGCGCTGGCGCAGTCCCAGGAGGAGGCCGCGCGGCGCGAGGCCCTGCGCACCGACCTGGAGGGGCAGGTGGTCGCCTATGCCGCGTCGCCCGGACAGGCCGCGATGGACGATTCCGGCTTCACCGAGGGCCTGGTGAACCAGCTGGACTCGCCGCAGGTGCCGCTGAGCGTGGCGCTGGCCCGCACGGTGCGCAAGGTGATCGACAAGACCGGGGGCAGCCAGCGGCCCTACATCGCGTCGGACATGAACGGCGACGTCTACTTCCGCCTCGCCTCGCCCGGCCGGCGCCGCCAGGCGCTGATCGTCACGGTCGACCAGCTGTACGGCATGGACCTGCCCGGCGTGCGCCGCGACGGCGCGCTCTGGGAACGTTTCCTGCGCTCCTGCGGCTTCGAGGTCCACTGGCTGCGCAACCCGAAGCGCGACGAGGTGGTCGGCGCGCTGCACGCGCCGCGCGCGCAGGCGGTCGTGGTGCCGCATTCGCTGGTGGTTCGCACCGGCGTGGGCCCGCTGCCGCCCGGCGCAGCGTCCGCCCCCGCCCCCCGGGCGGCGCCCGACCCGCCGCCGCGTGCGCCGGCCGCCAACAACTTCTTCGTGCTGTACTTCGCCGGTTCCGGGGTTCGCCTCGACGGCGTGGACTACCTGCAGTGCGGCGACACGCCGCGGAACTACCCGGCGGCGCCGCAGCGCGCCGAGACGATCCGGGCCAGCGCGGTCAAGGTGGCCGACGTGACCGCGCTGCTGCGCGAGCGCTACGCCGCCTCGTGCCTGGTGTTCGACACGCAGTTCGCGACGATCAAGCTCGACTGATCCGGGCCGCCCGCGGGCGTTATCGTCCGCGCGATGCACGCCCCCGCGACCCTCCTGATCCTGGCCGCCTTCGCCGCCGTCAGCCTGTACGGCCTGTACCGCGCGCCCGGGCTGGTCGAGCGCCACCTGCTGCGCCCGCACGGCCTGGCGCAGCGCGGCGACTGGTGGACGCTCGTCACCTGCGGCTTCATCCACGCCGACCTGGCGCACCTGGTCTTCAACGGCTTCACGTTCTGGTCGTTCGGGCCGGGCCTCGAGCAGCACCTGGGCACGCCGCGCTTCGTGCTGCTGTACGCGCTCGGCCTGCTCGGCAGCAGCCTGGCGACGGTGGCGCTGCACCGGCGCGAGCCGGGTTATGCGAGCCTGGGCGCCTCGGGCGCGATCCTGGCGGTGCTGTTCGCCTCGATCGTGGTGTTCCCCGGGGCGTCGCTGTACATCCTGCCGATCCCGGTGCCGATCCCGGCGCCGCTGTTCGCGCTGGTCTACCTCGGCTTCAGCGTGTTCGCCAGCCGCTCGCGGCTCGGCCGCATCAACCACGACGCGCACATCGCCGGCGCCCTGGTCGGGCTGGCGTTCATGGCGCTGGCCGAGCCGGCTCGCGTCGGCGCGGCGCTGCGCGCGCTGCTGCCCTGACAATCCCGGCCTCGAAAGGATTCCCGATGAGCGAGACACCGAGCCCCGAGAGACCGCCCCTGCCCGACCACCTCAGCGTCGACCCGAAGAGCCCGCACTACGCCGCGGCCGTGCTGGAGCACGAGATCGGCATCCGCTTCAACGGCAAGGAGCGCGGCGACGTGGAGGAGTACTGCCTCAGCGAAGGCTGGATCAAGGTGCCCGCCGGCCGCACGCTGGACCGGCGCGGCCAGCCGATGATGATCAAGCTGAAGGGCAAGGTGGAGGCGTTCTACCGATGAGCCCGCCCTGGCGGGCTTGCCGCCGCTCAAGCCCGGCCGACCCCGTGCGGCGCAGAATCGCCGCGACGACGGGAGGCGACACATGGTCAAGCCGTGGGAGCAGAGTGCGGAGTTCAAGCAGGCCAAGCAGACGGTCGACGGCGTGCTCAAGCAGATCGCCGAGGTGAAGGCGCACACGGCCCGGATGACCCCCCGGTTGGGCAGCTTCAAGAAGGCCACGCTCGAGCATTCGCTCAAGGAGGCGAAGGCCGGCCGCGAGCAGGCGCTGCGCAAGAACCAGGAACTGCTGGCCTCCGGCCCGGAGTCGGTCTACCGGGCGGGGCTCGAGAAGGAGGAGAAGGACGCGCTGGCCAAGGCCAAGCGCGACTACGAAGCCGCCGTGAAGGCGATCTCGGAAACACTGGAGGCCTACGGCAAGGCCGCGTTCGCCTGGGAAGTCCACTACGGGGCGGGCGACGGCGTCAGCGGCGGGTCGGCAGGGATCTACTTCCGCCTGCTGAAGGCCTACGAGGCCCAGCACGAGGCGATCGAGACGGAGCTCGCCGTGCTCGCGAAGGAACACGGGCCGAACCCGAAGCGCACGCTCTGAGCACCCTCAGGGCCGGGCCGAGCCCGGCACCGGCCCCGGCCAGGCCGTGCAGGTACGCTGGTTGGCCCCCGAGGCGATCCACTCGCCACGCGGGGCGAAGGCCAGCGCGGTGGCGCTGCTCGGGTGGCGGTGCAGCACGTGGCCCGGGCCGCCTGCGGGCAGATCCACCAGTGCAACCTCGCCGCGCCCGTCGTCGACCGCGGCGCTTGGTCCATCCGGCGCCGGCACCGTGGGGCCGCACTCGCGCAGGCGCCGCACGAGATCCGACGCCACGCCCTGGGTGCCGCGCGCCTGCTAGCCTCGGCCCATGGACTCCCTCGCCACCGCGGCCGCTCGCGCCCTTGCCGCCGGCGATGCGCTCGGCGCGCTGAAGCGCGTTGCGCTGCGCGACGATCCGCCGGCGCTGGCGCTGCGCGGCATCGCGATGGCGCAGCTCGGCGAGCTGGCACGCTCGCGCGAGCTGCTGCGCCGCGCGGCGCGCGGCTTCGGCGCGCACGAGGCGCTGGCGCAGGCCCGTTGCGTGGTGGCCGAGGCCGAGGTGGCGCTGGCGCTGCGCGAGCTCGGTGGCACGCCACGCACGCTGCTGGCCGCGGCGGTGACGCTGGCGGCGCACGGCGACCGTGCCAATGCTCTGCTGGCCCGGCTGATCGTCGCGCGCCGTTGCCTGCTGCTCGGCCGACTGCAGGACGCTGCCGCGACCCTGGGCGAGGTCGACACCGCGGGGGCGCCGGCCGCGCTCGTCGCCGTCGCGGCGCTGGCCGAGGCCGAACTCGCGCTGCGCCACCTGCAGCTGGACGCGGCGCGCGACGCGCTGCGGCGCGCGCAGGCGGCCGCCGCGCGCTCGGACGTGCCGGCGCTGCAGGCCGAGGCGGCCGAGGCGCAGGCGGCGCTCGAGCGGCCGGCCGCGCGCCGGACATCGCCGGACGGTGAGCGGCTGCTGCGGCTGGCCGAGGTGGCGGCGCTGCGCGACGCGGACCTGCTCGTCGCCGACGCCTGCACGCGCACCCTGTGCCTCGGCGCGCAGGGGGTGCCGCTGGCGCGCCGGCCGGTGCTGTTCGCGCTCGTGCGCGCGCTCGCTGCCGCCTGGCCGCAGGACGTGGATCGGAAGGCGCTGATCGTCGCGGCCTTCCGCACGCGCCGTCCGGACGACACGCACCGCGCGCGGCTGCGTGTCGAGATCGGCCGCCTGCGCGCGCTGGCTGCGCCGCTCGCGGCCATCGAGGCCACGCCGCGCGGCTTCGTGCTGCGGCCGCACGGCGGCCGTGCGCTGGTGCTGCTCGAGCCGCCGCTGGCCGGCGACGAGGGCGCGTTGCTCGGGCTGCTGGCCGACGGTGCCGCCTGGTCCACCTCGGCCCTCGCGCTCGCGCTCGGCCAGAGCCAGCGCCAGGTGCAGCGCGCGCTCGCGGCACTGCTGGCACAGGGGCGCGTGCGCGCGATCGGGCAGGCCCGCGCGCGCCGCTGGCTGGCCCCGCCGCTGGCCGGATTCACGACGATCTTGTTACTCCCCGCCGCGCTGCCGTCGGCCTAGAGTGGCTCCATCGCGCCCTTGGCGGCGCGCTCCACGAAGCCAGGACACGACGATGAGCACCCACCCCCTCCCGACCCCGCACGCCGCCGAGATCGTGCGCGAGTACGGCCCCTTCGGCGGCGACGGCCGCGTGCACGGTGTCAGCCACGACGGACGCCATGTCTGGGTCGCCACCGGCACGACGCTGGTCGCCTTCGACCCGGACAGCGGCGAGCACCGGCGCGAACTCGACTGCGCCTGCGACGCCGGCACCGCCTTCGACGGCACGCACCTGTGGCAGATCGCCGAGGCGCGCATCGACCGGATCGACCCGGCCAGCGGGCGGGTGCTCGGCTCGATCCCGGCGCCCGGTGCCGGGGCCGACTCCGGGCTCACCTGGGCCGAGGGCCACCTGTGGGTCGGCCAGTACCGCGACCGCAAGATCCACCAGATCGACCCCGCCACCGGCCGCGTGCTGCGCACGATCGAATCGAACCGCTTCATCACCGGCGTCACCTGGGTCGACGGCGAGCTCTGGCACGGCACCTGGGAAGGCGACGAAAGCGAGCTGCGCCGCGTCGACCCGGCCAGCGGCGCGGTGCTCGAACGCCTGGCCATGCCCGAGGGGGCCGTCGTCAGCGGGCTCGAGTCCGACGGCGCCGGCCTGTTCTATTGCGGCGGTGCCGGCAGCGGCACCGTGCGTGCCGTGCGCCGGCCGCGCGCGGCCTGATTCCCCACCCGGTCTCCGGACCACCCCCGCCTGCGCCGGTGCCGCACCCGGTGGCGCCGCTGCATGGCCTCATCCCCGAGGAGTCTGCTTCCATGAATGCCCTGAACCACCCCGTCGTTTCCCGCGAGCAGTGGCTCGCCCGGCGCCACGAGCTGCTGGCGCGCGAGAAGGCGCTGACGCGGCAGGCCGACCAGCTCGCCCGCGAGCGCCGCGCGCTGCCCTGGGTGCGCGTGGATGCGCCCTACGTCTTCGACACCCTCGACGGCCCCCGCGCGCTCGGCGAGCTGTTCGAGGGCCGCCGCCAGCTGATGGTGCAGCACTTCATGCTGGGGCCGGGCTGGGAGGAGGGCTGCCCGAGCTGCAGCTTCATGGCCGACCACCACGACGGCGCCGCGCCGCACCTCGCCCAGCGCGACCTGACGCTGCTGGTCGTCTCGCGCGCGCCGCTGGCCGAGATCGAGCGCTTCCGGCGCCGCATGGGATGGCGCTTCCGCTGGGTCTCGTCGCACGGAAGCTCGTTCAACCGCGACTTCGGCGTCAGCTTCCCGCCCGAGGACGTGGCGCGCGGCGCGGTGGCCTACAACTACGCGGTGCAGCCCTTCCCGCAGGCCGAGGCGCCGGGCATCAGCGTGTTCTGGCGCGAGGACGACGGAAGCGTGTTCCACACCTACTCCAGCTACGGGCGCGGCGTGGAGGTGATGATGGGCACCTACCCGCTGCTGGACCTGCTGCCCAAGGGCCGCGACGAGGACACGCTGCCCTACACCATGGCCTGGGTGCGCCATCACGACCGTTACGCCGCGGCGCCGCTGCCGGCCGGCGCGTCGTGCTGCGCGGGCCACGCCTGAGGGGCGCGTCGCTCATGGCCCGGCTCACGCTGCGCGGCCTCGCGCCGGCCGGGCTGGCGCTGGGCTCGTCCGCCTGCGTCGTGCTGCACGGCGCCGGACTGCTGCTCGTGCCGGCGCTGGCGCCGCTGTGCGGGGCGGGGCTGTCACGGCGCATCCTCGCGGTGACCGAACCGCTGCTGCTGGCGCTGGCCGGCGCCGGGCTGCCGGCGGTCGCCGCGATCGCCATCGCGGCGACGCTGGCCGCGCTGCTGGTCGCTGCCGCCACCCGGGTTGCCTGGGCGGCGGCCGCCGCCCTGGCAAGCGCCCGGCCGCGGGGGTGGGCCGGCGCGATCCGAGCAGCCTGTCACGGAAGGCGTGAGCACGCGTGACGAAGCGCGTGCCGGTGATGCATTTGTCACTGTGTTTCCAGATGCGATCACTAAAGTTCCGCCGATCCGGTGCGCACCGATGCACCACCGACCCCCAGCGAGGAACCCCGCATGCTCGAACAGCAGTATCACGACGCCAACCTGCAGCCGGCCGACAGCACGTCGCCGCACGTGGCCGGGTTTCCGGTGGTGCGGGCCATCGACGTCGGCTTCGGCCACGTCAAGCTCAGCCAGCGCGACGGCAACGACGTGAAGTTCACCAGCTTCCCGTCGATGGCGATTCCGGCCGACGGCAGCGCGGTGCGCACGCTGGGCACGCGCAAGCGCGACACCTTCGACGTGCCGGTGCGCGGCGCGCTCTACGAGGTGGGCCGCGACGTGGCGCTGGCGCATTCGGGCGGCAACTTCGGGCGCGACGTGACCGACGAGTTCTACAAGGGCGCCATCTACGAGGCCCTGACGCGCGGCGCGCTGCGCTACATGGCCGAGGCCGGCGACAACCAGATCGACATCCTGGTGCTCGGCCTGCCGGTCAACCAGTACAACGACGCCAAGCGGCGCGACTACCTGCGCAGCACCTTCGAGGGCAGCCTCGACGTGGGCGACGGCAAGTCGGTGTTCGTCAAGCGGGTGCTGGTGCAGGCCCAGCCGGTGGGCGGCTACGCCGCGATCGACGAGCACCTCGATGAACTCAATGCGGTGATCGCCGCCACCGGCGGCGCGCTGCGCACGCTGGACAGCGGCGAGGCGCTCGAAGACCTGGCCGTGCTGATGGTCGACCCCGGCGAGCACACGCTCGACTGGCTGCTGGTGCAGCAGGGCACGATCAACCCGCGCGCCAGCGGCGCCGCCTCCGACGCCGGCCGGCACCGTGTCGTGCGCGCCGTGCAGGAGGCGCTGAGCCACCAGATCGGCCGCCCGCTCGGCCCCTCGGTGATGCCGCGCATCAACGACGCGCTGCGCCTGGGCGCGCCGGTGAAGCTGTCCGGCGTGGCGCACCCGCTGCAGAGCTACGAGCCGGTGGTGCTGAGCGTGATCGACGACTCGATCAACCGCATGGTCGACGGCCTGCGCGACGCGCACGAGATCATCGACCTGATCGTGCTGGTGGGCGGCCACCCCGAGCACTACCGCGACCTGCTGTCCAAGCGCTTCCCGGCGATCCCGGTGTTCGTGATGCCGGACTCGATGTACGCCAACGTGCGCGGCTTCCAGATGATCGGCGAGGCGGAGGCGGCGACGTCCGAAGTCCGCCACTGAACGAGCGGCGCGCCTGAATGGCCACGCTCGAGCTGCTGGTCGAGATCGACAGCGACGTCCACCCCGAGCTGTACGCGCTGCTCGCGTCGGTCGGGCGCGCCTCGCTGCGCCCGGAGCGGCTGCGCCAGCTCGCCGCCGGCGGGTTGATCTGGGAGCACCTGCGCGCCCAGCCGCGCCTGGACGCCGCGGCCAGCCCCGCCCTGGCCGAGGCCGCACGCACCGCCGACCGCAGCGCGATCGCGCGCGCGGCGGTGCGCTCGGTGGAGGTGCCGGCGGTCGAATCGGTCGCCATTCCCGTGCCGGCCGCGCCGCCCGAGCCGCCGCCGGTGCTGCAGGACGTGGTCGAGATCGCCGCGCGTCCCGCCCCGCGTGCGCGCAGCCGTGCCGCCGCGCCGGCTGCCGCCCCGGCGGAGGCCGAAGCCGCGCCGCCTGCCGCGGCGGCGCCGCCCGAGCCGCTGCCCGAGTTCGCCGGCGGCAAGAAGCCGGGCCCGCGCTCGCGCCTGCTGCTGATGAAGGAACGCGGGCTCTTCAAGAACGGCTGAGCGCGGGCGCCGGGGTGCCTGCCGCCGCTCAGCGCAGCTTGAGGGCGTCCTGCAGCGCCTTGAAGCCGAAGGTGCCCTTCATGTGCGCGACGTCGGCGCCGTCCACGTCGCCGGTGCGCTTCTGCTCCTTGACGATCGTGTCGATCTCCTCGCGCACGCTGTGCAGCGCGCCCTCGAGCTGCTTGAGCTTGGCCAGCACCGGCCGGGCCTGCTCGCTCATCAGGTAGGCCGGGCCGTCGAGCTTGCTCTTCTTCGCGCCGGCCACCAGCGCGTCGACCAGGCTGTCGATGTCGTGGCGCAGCTTCTTGGCCTTGAGCTCCTGGGCCTGCAGGCCCTCCTCGCTGCGACCGGAGTGCCACACCGCCTTCTCGCCGCGCGCCAGCGGCGTGCCGTGCGAATCCTTGTCGCCCGGGTCGCGTGCCGTCCACGACGGGCCGGGCATGCCGACCACCGACGCGCTCTTGTAGCCCTTCCTGACCAGCGCGTCGTGCACCTTCTTGGCGAACACGTCGTCCTGCCGGTCGGCCTCCGGTCCGCCGGAGGCGGTGAAGCAGCCGCTCAGCGTGATGGTGCCCCGGTAGTCCTTGCCGATGCGCTTGGCCTTGTCCTTGTCCGCCGTCAGCATCGCGACGATGTCGTCCGCCGTCTTGCCGCCGAGCTTGGTGCCGATCACCCGGCCCGGCAGCACTTTGGGCGTGCCGTGCGCGCACAGCACCAGGTCGCCGGTCAGGTCGCCCAGGTCCATGTCGGCCTCGGTCTTGACCTTGGTGCCGAACTTGTCGGCCTGCGCCTTGGCCGCGCCGTCGATGGTCTTGTCGCCCACCGCCAGGTTGACCACCTCGGTGTGCTTCTTGGCCAGCGCCTCCTTCACGTCCACGTAGCCCTTGACGATGACTTCGTAGGCGTCGAACTTCGGGTTCGACTTGTCGAACACCGCGAACACCAGGTCCTTCTTCCAGATGCCGACCTGGATGTACGGGTCCTTGGCGCGCGGGGTGCTGGTCTCGGTGGCGAGCAGCTTGCGCGCATCCGAGTCCTTGATGGCGAGCCCCGCGGAAGTGGGCAGCCCGGCCTTCTTGAAGTCCGCCTCGATCTCCGGGAAGACCTTGTTCAGCAGCTGATCGAACTTGATCGAGGCCGGCTTGACGTTCTTGCCGTCGCCGAAGAGCACCGTGTCGAGCTTCATGCCATCTCCCGGGGCCGCATAAATGAGGGGAGCGCAGCTTAGGGCCGGGGTGGCAGCGCGTCAACGCCGCCGCGCAAGAGTCGTTCAGCCGCGCTGCACCGCGCCGATCGCCTCGTCGAGATGGTGCACCGTGCGCTCCACGTTCTTCAGCTTGTCGAGCCCGAACAGGCCGATGCGGAAGCTGCGGAAATCAGCCGGCTCGTCGCAGGCCAGCGGCACGCCGGCGGCGATCTGCAGGCCCTGGGCGAGCATCTTCTTGCCGTTGTGCAGGTCGAGGTCGTCGGTGTAGCTGACCACCACGCCGGGCGCCTGGAAGCCTGGCGCCGCGACGCTGCGGAAGCCGCGCCGCACGAGCATCGCGCGCACCTGCTCGCCGAGCTGCTGCTGCGCGCTGCGCGCCTGGTCGAAGCCCCAGGCCGCGGTCTCGTTCATCACGTCGCGCAGCGTGACGAGCGAATCGGTCGGCATGGTCGCGTGGTAGGCATGTGCGCCGGACTCGTAGGTCTCGGCGATCTGCAGCCACTTCTTCAGGTCCATCGAGAAGCTGCTGCTGGTGGTGCCGTCGATGCGCTCGCGCGCCCGCGGCGAGAGCATCACCAGGCCGGCGCAGGGCGGGCCGCTCCAGCCCTTCTGCGGCGCGCTGACCAGCACGTCGACCTGGCAGGCGGCCATGTCGACCCAGATCGCGCCGGAGGCGATGCAGTCGAGCACGAACAGGCCGCCGACCTCGTGCGCCGCATCGCCGATGGCGCGCAGCCAGTCGTCGGGCAGGATCATCCCGGAGCTGGTTTCCACGTGCGGCGCGAACACCAGCGCCGGCTTCTCGCGCCGGATCGTCTCGACGATCTCGGCCAGCGGCGCGGGCGCGAACGCGGCCTGCCGGCCGGATTCGACCGCGCGGGCCTTCAGCGCCGTGTGCGAGGCGGGGATGCGGCCCATCTCGAAGATCTGCGTCCAGCGGTAGCTGAACCAGCCGTTGCGCACCACCAGGCAATGCCGGTCGGTGGCGAACTGGCGTGCCACCGCCTCCATGCCGTAGGTGCCGCTGCCGGGCACGACCACCGCGCTGTTCGCGTGGTAGACGGTCTTCAGCGTGCCGAGCACGTCGCGCAGCGCCTGCTGGAAGCGGCGCGACATGTGGTTCAGTGCGCGGTCGGTGTAGACGACGGAGTATTCGAGCAGGCCGTCGGGGTCGACGTCGGGCAGCAGTCCGGGCATGGCAGGGCTCCAGCGGTGGGCCACCATTCTGGCGCAGGCGCGCGGGCGCACCGCGCCGGGGGATTCTCGGGTCCGCCTCGAAGGACAGGCGCATGCCGACGCATCAGGAAAGCCTGTGCCCCGACGGCGAGGCGCCTGCCCTCGTGCCACTGGGCGTGGCCGGCAGCGCGCGTGTGCTCACGCCGGCCCGGAAGCGCTTCAACCGGCTCGTGGCGGAGATCGAGCGCGCCCGCCGCCCTGCCACCGGTGAGGGGCCGCTATACTTGCCGCAGCGCTGATTTGTCCCGGCTTGCGAGCGCTCTACAAATGCCGCTAAAGAGAGGACGCCGACCCGGCGCCCGCCCTCTGGCGGTGCCGGGTCGAGTCTTTTTCGGGGCCGCATGGGATCGCTGGGCATCGTCGAACCGCAATCGGCGCACTTCGCCGAGCCGCTGCCGCTGGCCAGCGGCGCGGCGCTTTCGGACTACACGCTGGTCTACGAGACCTACGGCAGGCTGAACGCCGCCAAGAGCAACGCGGTGCTGGTGTGCCATGCGCTGAATGCCTCGCACCACGTGGCCGGGCGGTATGCCGACCTGCCGAAGAGCGAGGGCTGGTGGGACAACCTGGTCGGCCCGGGCAAGCCGCTGGACACCGAGCGCTTCTTCGTGATCGGCGTGAACAACCCGGGCTCGTGCTTCGGCTCGACCGGCCCGATGCACCCCAACCCCGCCAGCGGCCGCGCCTGGGGCGCCGACTTCCCGGTGGTGACGGTGGAGGACTGGGTCGACGCGCAGGCGCGCCTGATGGACCGGCTGGGCATCGGCCAGCTCGCCGCGGTGATGGGCGGCAGCCTGGGCGGCATGCAGGCGCTGTCGTGGGCGCTGCGCCACCCGCAGCGGCTGCGCCAGTGCATCGCGATCGCGACGGCGCCCAACCTGTCGGCGCAGAACATCGCCTTCAACGAGGTGGCGCGGCGCGCCATCGTGACCGACCCCGACTTCCACGGCGGCCACTTCTACGAACATGGCGTGGTGCCCAAGCGCGGGCTGCGCGTGGCGCGCATGATCGGCCACATCACCTACCTGTCCGACGACGCGATGGCCGAGAAGTTCGGCCGCAGCCTGAAGAACGGCGCGCTCGGCTACAGCACGCAGGAGATCGAGTTCGAGATCGAGAGCTACCTGCGCTACCAGGGCGACAAGTTCAGCGACTACTTCGACGCCAACACCTACCTGCTGATCACCCGCGCGCTGGACTACTTCGACCCGGCGCGTGCCTTCGGCGGCGACCTGGCGCGTGCGTTCGCGGCAGCGCTGTGCCGCTTCCTGGTGGTGAGCTTCACCACCGACTGGCGCTTCTCGCCGGAGCGCTCGCGCGAGATCGTCAAGGCGCTGGTGGACAACCGGCTGCACGTCAGCTACGCGGAGATCGACGCGCCGCACGGGCACGACGCCTTCCTGCTCGAGGACCCGCGCTACCACGGCGTGCTGCGGGCCTGCTTCGACAACCTGGCGAAGGAACTGTCGTGAGCGAACGCAAGGACATGGAGCTGATCGCCGAGCTGGTGCCGCAGGGCGCGCGCGTGCTCGACCTCGGTTGCGGCAGCGGCGCGCTGCTCGAGCACCTGCAGCGCCAGCGCGGCTGCAGCGGCTACGGCATCGACGTGGACGACGCCAACGTGCTGGCCTGCGCGCAGCGCGGCGTCGACGTGATCCAGCTGAACCTCGAGGAAGGCCTGGCGATGTTCGGCGACCGCAGCTTCGACGTCGTGCTGCAGCTCGACACGCTGCAGCACCTGCGCAACACCGAGAAGATGCTGCGCGAGACGGCGCGCGTGGGCCGCATCGGCATCGTCAGCTTCCCGAACTTCGCGCACTGGCCGAACCGGCTGCGCGTGGCCACCGGGCGCATGCCGGTGACCAAGGTGCTGCCCTACGAGTGGTACGACACGCCCAACATCCGCGTCGGCACCTATGCCGACTTCGAGGTGCTGGCGCGCAAGGAGGGGCTGCGCATCCTCGATTCGTTCGGCATCCAGGACGGCGCGGTCGAGCGGCGCTGGCCGAACCTGCTGGCCAGCGTCGCGGTGTTCAAGTTCGAGCGCGCCTGAGCAGGGTTTCCGGGATCGCCGTATCCTGCGCGTCCGCATGACGCGCAGGAGAAGAACATGAAGCGATCGTCGATCCTCGCCGCGCTGCTGCTCGCTGCCGCCGCCGCCCAGGCCGGTGCCCCGCAGCAGAAGGGCCAGGCGCCCGGCTGGTACCGCATGATGCTCGGCGACATCGAGGTCACCGCGCTGTCCGACGGCACGGTCGGCCTGCACGTGGAGAAGCTGCTGACCGGCACCACGCCGAAGAAGGTCGAGTCCGCGCTGGCGCGCTGGCGCTTGGCCACGCCGGTGGAGACCTCGGTCAACGGCTACCTCGTCAACACCGGCAGCAAGCTGGTGCTGGTGGACGCCGGCGCCGGCGGCCTGTTCGGCCCGACGCTGGGCAAGCTGGTGGCCCACCTCAAGGCCGCGGGTTACCAGCCCGAGCAGGTGGACGAGGTCTACATCACCCACATGCACCCCGACCATGTCGGCGGCCTGGTGGCCGACGGCAAGATCGTGTTCCCGAACGCCACCGTGCGCGCCGACCAGCGCGATGCCGACTTCTGGCTCAGCCAGGCCAACCTCGACGCCGCGCCGAAGGACGCCAAGGGCTTCTTCCAGGGCGCGATGGCCTCGCTCAAGCCCTACATCGACGCCGGCCGGTTCAAGGCGATCGAGAGCGACGGCGAGCTGGTGCCCGGCGTCAGCAGCGTGGCCACCCACGGCCACACCAAGGGTCACCGCAACTACGTGGTGGAGAGCCGGGGCCAGAAGCTGGTGCTGTGGGGCGACCTGATGCACGTGGCGGCGGTGCAGTTCGCCACGCCCGCGGTGACGATCCAGTTCGACACCGACAGCAAGGCCGCGCTGGCGCAGCGCCGCAAGGCCTTTGCCGCGGCGGCCCGGGGCGGCTACTGGGTGGGTGCCTCGCACCTCTCCTTCCCCGGCCTCGGCCACCTGGCCACGCAGGGCGCCGGGTACCAGTTCCAGCCGGCCAACTACACGGCGCTGAACCCCTGAGACGCACCGAGCGCCTCGGCCAGGTGGCGCAGCAGCATCGCGCCGTCGCCCTGCCAGGCGCTGCCGTGCATGCAGGCCAGCGTGCCGGGCCGCAGCGCGGCCAGGCGGGCCAGCAGGGCGCCGGTCTGCGGGGCGTGCGCGAAGTAGTCGGTCGGCTGCCGGAAGGCCTCGCTGGGCCCGAGGATGTCGCCGCGCGTCAGCGGCACGCCGCCGTCGCTGCCCTGCGTGAACAGGTCGCCGCAGAACAGCGTGCCGGTGGTCTCGTCGAACGGCAGCCCGCTGTCCCAGCCGTGCGGCAGGTGCGGCGTGTCGAGCCAGCGCAGCCGATGCCGGCCCAGCGTCAGCACCTCGTCGTCGGCCAGCGCGCGCGGCGGTCGGTCGGCCAGGTCGGTGACCGAGACCATCGCCGCGATCCGGCTGCACAGCGGCGCGGCCTGCGGCGCGGCGGCCAGCCAGTCGTTCAGCGCGCCGCATTCGTCCGCCTCCACGTGCGAGAAGGCGACGTGGCGCAGCGCCTGCACCGGCATCAGGGCGGCCACCGCCTCGCGCACCAGCGGGAACAGCGCGCGCGGGCCGGTGTGGAACAGCAGCGGCTCGTCGTCCACCACCAGGTACTGGTTGAAGTTGAAGCTGAAGTCCGGCAGCGTGACCGGCGTGTGGATGCGGTAGATGCCGTCGGCGATCTCGTCGACGCGGGTGCCGCTGGCGGGGTTGGTGATCATCGGAAAGCTCCTCGTGAAGGGTGTCGGGAGCAGGATGTGTCGCGACCCCCGGGTGGCGTTACAGCGGCTATGCTGAAACCCGTGGAAGACGCCGATGTCGCACTGCCGGCCGACGCCGCCGCCGAGGTGGCGGCGGCGCAGCGCATCGCGGCCGCCGCGCCCGGGCGTGACGCCGCGGCCGAGGCGGCGCTGTGCCGCGCCTTCGCCCCGCGCGTGCGCCGCTACGGCCTGCGCCACCTGCGCGACGGCCATGCCGCCGGCGACCTGATGCAGATCGTGCTGCTGCGCGTGCTCGAGCAGCTGCGCGCCGGCAAGGTGCGCGAGCCGCAGCGCATCGTGTCCTTCGTGTTCGGCACCTGCCGCATGGTGCTGCACGAGTGGCAGCGCGGCGAGCTGCAGCACGAGCGGGCGCTGGAACTGGCCGCCGAGTTGCTGCCGCCGGCCGACATCGCCCCCGCGCCGCGCCTGGACGAGCGCCGCGTGGCCGACTGCCTGGGCCGCCTGGCCGAGCGCGAGCGCAGCGTGATCGTGCTCAGCTTCTTCGAGGAGCGCACGGCCGAGGAGGTGGGCGTGCTGCTGGGCACCACGGCCGGCAACGTGCGCGTGATCCGGCACCGCGGCCTGGCGCGGCTGCGCGGCTGCGTCGAGGGAGCTCGCCCGTGAGCGCCTGCCGCACGCCGCTGCCGCCCGAGACGCTGCTGGCCTACTGGCTCGGCGAGCTCGACGAGGCCGCCATGGCCGCGGCCGACGAGCACCTGCTCGGCTGCGTGCCCTGCGGTGATGCGCTCGACGCGCTGATCGCCCTCGGCGACGGTGTGCGCCGGGCTTTCACCGCCGGGCGGATCGGCGCCGTGGTCGGCCCGGGCTTCGCACGGCGACTGGCCGAACGCGGGCTGCGCCTGCGCGAGTACCGCGTCGCGCCGCAGGGCCACGTGAACTGCCAGGTCGGGGCGGACGACGAGTTCGTGCTCAGCCGGCTGAGTGCGCCGCTGGCCGGCCTCGACCGGCTGGACATGGTGATGCACCCCGGCGACGGTGGGCCGCCCCAGCGCGCCGAGGACATCCCCTTCGATGCCGCCGCCGGCGAGGTGGTGGTCGTGATGCCGCTGCAGCGCCTGCGTGCGTTGCCCAGCGGCACCGAGCGCGTCGAGCTGCTGGCGGTGGAGCCGGCGGGCGAACGGCGGATCGGCGAGTACACCTTCATCCATCGCTCGGCCGCGGGCTGAGCCCGGGGCCGAGGCGCGTCAGGCAGCGCTGGTGGCGTTCGTCAACGCGGCGCGCGAACCACTCGGTGGTCAGCCGGCGCGTGAACTTCGGGCTCTTCAGGTCGATGCGCGGCAGCACGGCGCGCGGCAACGCACGTCGGTCCAGCTTCTCGGCGTAGTCGAAGACCCGCTCGTACAGGGTCGTCTGCTCGAAACCGGGACCGTCGCCGCGCTCGAGGTCGCGCCGGATCGCCGCCTCGCCCAGGCCGAGCCGCCCGGCCAGGCTCAGCGCGGCGCGTTCGGTCTCGCCGGCCGTGCTCCCGGCGCGCGGCAGCAGGTCGCCGTCGGGCGCCACCGGCAGCCCCGAGGCCACCGCCAGCGCATTCTGGAAGCCGGCATTGCGGCTCGCCCAGCGGCCGGCGTTGAAGTCGGCGAAGCGGTACAGCGGCCGGTCGTACGGCGCCTCGTAGCCGAGCAGGTGGGCCGCGCCGAAGTAGAGCCCGCCGCGGCGCGTGAACACCTCGTGGCGCACCGAGTCCTTCAACGGGTAGGGGTAGGGGCGCTCCTTCGCCTGCGCCTCGGCGAAGGCGATGCTCACCTGCATCGGCCCGCCGGTGCGCACCGGGTTGCGGCTGGCCAGGAAGGTGCGCCCTAGCGGCACCATGCCGATGAAGTCCTCGAAGGCCTCGCTGAGCTGGCGCTCGGTCTTGGCCTGCTCGATGCGCTCGGCATAGCTGCGCCCGTCGGGCGAGCTGAGCGCGAGCGCGCCGCGCAGCGCGAGCTGCGGCACGCCGGCCTCGTCGGCACGGCGTTCGATCTCCTGGCGCGCGATGCGGCCGAGGCCCGGCACCGTGGGGTCGGCGCGGTAACCCGACTCCTGCTCCGTGACCGCGAGCACCGCGCACAGGTTCTCGGGCGTCGAGGGAATCGCCTGCGCGGCCAGCGCGGCGTGCACGTCGGCCGCCCAGCTGGCACGGTCGTCGAGCGTGGCGGGCAGCACGCGCAGCACCGCCTCGCGCGCCTCGGTCGGCCCGAGCCCCTGCGGCTCGGCGACGCGCCCGGGCAGTGCGCAGCCGGCCAGCAGCGCGGCGGCAAGCAGGGCGGCCGGGCCGGCGCGCGGCAGGTCGATGGACATGGTCCACCGACGATACACGGGCTCAGCCCGGCAGCGCCCACCCGCCGCCCAGCGCGCGGTACACCGCCACCAGCCCCGCCAGGCTGCCCTGCTGGGCCTGCACCAGCGCGTCGCGTGCGGCCAGCAGGCTGCGTTCGGCGTCGAGCACGGTCAGGAAATCGGCCGCGCCGGCCTCGTAGCGCACACGTGCCAGGCGCGCCGCCTCGGCCGACTCGCGCGCCGCGTTCTCCAGCCGCGCGGCCTGCTGCACGCTGCGTGTGTACTGGCTTAAAGCGCCCTCGGTCTCCTCGAGCGCCAGCTGCACGGTCTGCTCCCACTGCACCAGCGCCTGCTGCGCCCGCGCCTCGCTGGCGCCGATGCGGTTGCGCACGCGGCCGAAGTCCAGCGCCGTCCAGCTCAGGCTCGCGCCCAGGTTGCCGGTGCGGCTGTCGGCGTCGAACAGGTCGGCCACGCGGGTGCTCGTGAAGCCGAGCAGGCCCACCAGGCTGATGCGCGGGTAGAGGTCGGCCTTGGCCACGCCGATGGCGGCGGTGGCTGCGGCGAGCTGGCGCTCGGCCACGCGGATGTCGGGCCGGCGCTCGAGCAGTTGCTGCGGCGTGCCGGCCGCCAGCCCGGCCGCCGGCACCACCGGCAGGCTGGGCAGCGGCTTGGTCTCGGCCAGCGCGGTGAGCGCCGCGCGCGGGCTGCGCCCGCTCAGGGTGGCGAGCCGGAACGCCGTGCGCTCGAGCGCCGCCTGCAGAGCCGGAATCGTCGCCTCGGTGCTCTCGACCAGCGCGTTGGCGCGGGCCACGTCCAGCGGCGTGCCGCGGCCGAGCTCGGCCCGTGCCTTGACGATGCGCTGCGACTCGCGCTGGTTGACGAGCGATTCCTGCGCCACCACCAGGCGCTGCTGCAGCGCGCGGTAGGCGAGGTACTGCGTCGCCACCTCGGCGCCGACCAGGCGCTGCGCGGCCAGCACGCCGGCCTCGCCCGCCTGCACCTGCGCCGCGGCCGACTCGCTGGCGCGGCGCGCGCGACCGAAGAAGTCGAGCTCCCAGTTGAAGGCTGCCGAGGCGGAGACGTAGTCGTCCGTCACGAGCTCGGTGCCGACGAGCTGGCGTGCGCGGCCCGCGCCGGCGCCGAGGTTCAGCGTCGGCAGCTTGTCCGCATCCGCCGCGCCGAGGTTGGCACGCGACTCCTGCAGCCGCGCCTGGGCGCTGCGCACGTCCGCGTTGGCGCGCATCGCGTCGGCGACCAGCGCATCGAGCAGCGGGTCGGCGAAGCCGCGCCAGAACGCGGCCGGCGGCTCGCCGGCGGCCGCGGGCATCACGAAGTTCGACTCGACGGTGGCGGCCGGCGCCTGGTAGTCCGGGCCGCTGGCGCAGCCGGCCAGCAGCGCCGCGGCGGCGAGGGCAGCGAGTTCACGCATGGTCGCCTCCCCGGGCCAGCGCCTCGGCGCGCAGGTGCGCGGCGCGCTCGCGCCGCCGCTCGGTCATCCGGCGCAGCACGACGTAGAACACCGGCGTCAGGAACAGGCCGAAGAAGGTGACGCCGAGCATGCCGGAGAACACCGCGATGCCCATCGCGCGCCGCATCTCCGCGCCCGCGCCGGTCGAGAACACCAGCGGGATCACGCCCGCGATGAACGCGATCGAGGTCATCAGGATCGGGCGCAGCCGCATGCGCGTGGCGTGCACGATGGCGTGCAGCATCTTCTCGCCCTTCTCCTCCAGGTCCTTGGCGAACTCGACGATCAGGATCGCGTTCTTGCACGCCAGGCCCACCAGCACCACCAGCGCCACCTTGGTGAAGATGTTGTTGTCGCCCGGCGCGCCGAGCAGGCCGCTGAGCCACACGCCGGTCATCGCCGAGAGGATGCACATCGGCACGATCAGGATGATGGCCAGCGGCAGCGTCCAGCTCTCGTAGGTGGCCGCCAGCACCAGGAACACCAGCAACACGCACAGCGGGAAGATGACGACCATCGTGTTGCCGGCGATCTTCTCCTGGTAGACCAGCTCGGTCCACTCGTAGCCCATGCCGCGCGGCAGCGTCTCGGCGAGGATCTTCTCCATCTCGGCCTGCGCCTGGCCGGAGCTGACGCCGGGCTTGGGCGCGCCGTTGATGTCGGCCGAGAAGAAGCCGTTGTAGCGTGTCACCGAGCCCGGACCGAAGGCCGGCTCGACCGTCATCAGCGCGGCCAGCGGCACCATCTGGCCGCGGTTGTTGCGCACCTTCAGGTTGCCGATGTCCTCGGCACGGCCGCGGTAGGCGGCGTCGGCCTGCACGATCACCTGGAAGGTGCGGCCGAAGCGGTTGAAGTCGTTGACGTAGAGCGACCCGAGGTAGGTCTGCATCGTGTCGTAGACGTCCGACAGGCTCACGCCCATCTGCTTGGCCTTGGTGCGGTCGACGTTCGCGTACAGCTGCGGCACGTTGATCTGGTAGTTGCTGAAGAACTGCGTGATGCCGCCGTTCGGGTTGCCGTAGACGCGCCCCATCAGCTGGTTCACCACGCCCTGCATCGCCTCTTCGCCGAGGCCCGCGCGGTCCTGGATCTGCAGCTTGAAACCGCTCGCGTTGCCCAGCCCGTTGACCGGTGGCGGCGAGAGCACGAACAGGAAGGCGTCCTGGATCGCGCCGATGCGCATGTTGATCTGGCCGACGATCGCGTCGGCGCTGAGGTCGGGCGTCTTGCGCTTCTCGAACTCGTCGAGGCCGAAGAACACGATGCCGGCGTTCGGCGCGGCGGTGAAGCCGTTGATCGACAGGCCCGGGAAGGCCACCGAGTCGCGCACGCCCGGCACGCCCTTGGCGATCGCCGACAGGCGCTGGATCACCTCGGTCGTGCGCGCCAGGCTGGCGCCCTCGGGCAGCTGCGCGATGCCGATCAGGTACTGCTTGTCCTGCTGCGGCACGAAGCCCGGCGGCACGCGCAGGAACAGCAGCGCCGCGACGCCCAGCAGCACCGCGTACACCAGCAGCGCGATCGACTTGCGGCGCGCCACGATCGTGGTGACGCTGCCCGAGTAGTTCTCCGCACTGCGCTTGAACACGCGGTTGAACCAGCGGAAGAAGCCGCCGAACACGGCGTCCATGCCGCGGGTCAGCCAGTCCTTGGGCGCATCGTGCGGGCGCAGCAGGATGGCCGCCATCGCCGGCGAGAGCGTCAGCGAGTTGAACGCCGAGATGACGGTCGAGATCGCGATCGTCACCGCGAACTGGCGGTAGAACTGGCCCTCGAGCCCGGCCACGAAGGCCAGCGGCACGAACACCGCGCACAGCACCAGGCCGATCGCGACGATCGGGCCCGACACCTCCTGCATCGCATGCACCGCCGCGTCGCGCGGACTCAGGCCGGCCTCGATGTTGCGCTCGACGTTCTCGACCACCACGATCGCGTCGTCGACCACGATGCCGATCGACAGCACCAGGCCGAACAAGGTCAGCGTGTTGATCGAGAAGCCGAGTGCCAGCAGCACCGCGAAGGTGCCGACCACCGACACCGGCACCGCCAGCAGCGGGATGATCGAGGCGCGCCAGGTCTGCAGGAACACCACGACCACCAGCACGACCAGCAGGATGGCCTCGAACAGCGTCGTGACCACCTTCTCGATCGAGGTGCGCACGAAACGCGTCGGGTCGTAGACGATCTGGTAGTCGACGCCGGGCGGGAAGTCCTTCTTCAGCTCCTCCATCGTTGCGCGCACGGCATTCGAGAGCGCCAGCGCATTCGAGTTGGGGCCCTGGAAGATGCCGATCGCCGCGGCCTCCTTGCCGTTGAGCAGCGAGCCGAGCGCGTAGGTGTTGGGGCCGAGCTCGACGCGGCCGATGTCCTTGACGCGCACCAGCGAGCCGTCGGCCGTGTCGGCGCTGACGATCACGTCGGCGAACTCCTGCTCGGTGCTCAGGCGGCCCTGGGTGTTGACGGCGAGCTGGAAGTCGGTGCGGCCGGGCGAGGGCGGTGCGCCCACCACGCCGGCGGCCACCTGCGCGTTCTGCTCGCGCAGCGCCTTCACCACGTCGGCCGAGGTCAGGTTGCGCGCGGCGAGCTTGTTCGGGTCGAGCCAGATGCGCATCGCGTAGTCGCCCGAGCCGAACGCGATCACCGTGCCGATGCCGGGGATGCGCAGCAGCTGGTCGCGCACGTTCAGCACCGCGTAGTTGCGCAGGTAGAGCGCGTCGTAGCGCTCGTCCGGCGACACCATGTGCACCACCATGATGAAGTTCGGCGAGCTCTTCTCGGTGGTCACGCCGATCTGGCGCACCACCTCGGGCAGGCGCGGCAGCGCGCGGTTGACGCGGTTCTGCACCTCGGTGGCCGCGACCTCGGGGTTGGTGCCGATCTTGAAGCTGACCGTCAGCGTCATGGCCCCGTCGGCCGAGGCCTGGCTGTTCATGTACAGCAGGTTCTCGACGCCGTTGATCTGCTCTTCGAGCGGCGTGGCCACGGTCTCGGCGATCACGCGCGGGTTGGCGCCCGGGAACTGGGCGCGCACCACCACCTGCGGCGGCGTCACCTCGGGGTACTCGGAGACCGGCAGGCGCTGCAGCGCGATCAGGCCGATCAGGAAGATCATGATCGACAGCACCGCGGCGAAGCGCGGCCGGTCGATGAAGAAGCGCGAGATGTTCATGGCGCGCGCCTCAGCTCTTGTTCGGCGCGGAGGCGGGGGCGGCCCCCGGCGGCGCGCCGGGCGGCGGCTCGACCGGCATGCCGTGCTCGTCCACCGCGAGCACCTGCGGCGCCAGCGGCGCGCCCGGCCGCACGCGCTGCAGGCCGTTGACCACCACCAGCTCGCCCGGCTTCAGGCCGCCGGTGATCACGCGCATGCCCTCCAGCAGCGCGCCGAGCTTCACTTCGCGGAACTGGGCGACCTTGTCGTCGCCGACGACGAAGACGAAGCGCTTGCTCTGGTCGGTGCCGATCGCGCGGTCGGGGATCAGCACCACGTTGCCGCTGCCGCCGTTGGCCAGCCGCACGCGTGCGAACAGGCCGGGCACGAAGCGGCGGTCCTTGTTGTCGAGCACCGCGCGCATGCGGATCGCTCCGGTGGCCGGGTTGAGCCGGTTGTCGACGAAGTCCACGCTGCCGGCATGCGGGTAGCCGGTCTCGTCGGACAGGCCCAGCTCGACCTTCGGCGCGCCCTTGCCGGCGGCCGCGCGGGCGCGCAGGTAGGCCTGCTCGGACACGTCGAACCAGGCGTGCACCTTGTCCTGCGCGACCAGCGTGGTCAGCACCGGGTCGCCGACGCCGACCAGGTTGCCGGCCGTGACGTTGGCGCGCGAGGCCTTGCCCGCGATCGGGGCGCGGATCCGCGCGTACTCGACGTTCAGCCGCGCGCTGGCGACCGCCGCCTCGGCGGCTCGTGCCGCAGCCTGGGCATTGCGCAGGCTCGCGTCGGCCTGGTCGGCCTCCTGCTGCGACACGGCCTTCTGCTCGAGCAGCTTCGCGGTGCGCGCCTGCTCGGTCTGCGCCAGGCCGGCGGCGCTGCGCGCCGCGGCGAACTGCGCCTCGGCACGCGCCAGCTCGGTGGTGAACGGGCGCGGGTCGATCGTGAACAGCAGGTCGCCCTTCTTCACCTCCTGGCCGTCGCGGAAGTGCACGCGCTCGATCGTGCCGGCCACGCGCGCCCGCACCTCGACGGTCTCGACCGCCTCGATGCGGCCGCTGAACTCCTCGAACAGCTGCACGTTCTTCTGCACCGCGGGCGCGGCCGAGACCGGTGGGGCCATCGGCGGGCCGCCCTGGGCCTGGCTCGGCCCGCAGCCCGGCAGCAGCCACGCACCGCCCGCGGCGAGCACGAGGGCGAGCTGGAAACGGATGGAAGAGCGCGGCGAGACGGCGACTGGTGGCATGGCCGGTCCTTGCATGACGGCGCCGTGTCGCCTCGTGGGCTGACCGGCAGGGGGAGTGGCGTGGCGGCGGCGCA
The DNA here is from genome assembly GCF_004011805.1 of Piscinibacter defluvii. Classification (GTDB taxonomy): domain Bacteria; phylum Pseudomonadota; class Gammaproteobacteria; order Burkholderiales; family Burkholderiaceae_C; genus Piscinibacter; species Piscinibacter defluvii. Next base: position 514,870 of record NZ_ML137196.1, on the reverse strand, counting down.
CCGCATCGGGCCGGTGGGTCCGGGGGCAAGCCGCGGGGAGCGGCGATCCTAGCGAAAGTCAAGCAAGTCTGCAGCGCGTCACACGGCGCGCGTACGGCTCCTGCGGGAATGCCCGCCCGGCCCCGGGGCGCTCAGAAGCGGGCCACCGGGTTCAGCGGCTCGAAGTCGCCGTCGCGCCGGCCCTTCCACGCCTCGATGGCGCGGGCCATCTCGTCGGTGTCGAAGATCGCGCTCTGCAGCAGCGTCATCTGCTGTAACGCCGCGGCGGTGCCGTGGTCGCGCGCATGGTTGAGCGCGAGCTTGCTGCCGGCCACTGCAAGCGGGGACTTGACGGCAATCGCCTGCGCCAGCCCGAGTGCATGCTCCAGCAGCGCGGCCGCGTCGGGCAGCACCGCGTTGACCAGCCCGACCGCCAGCGCGCGCTGCGCCGGCATCCGTTCGCCGGTGTAGGCCATCTGGCGTGCCACGCCCTGCGGCACCAGCTTGGGCAGGCGCTGCAGCACGCCGAGGTCGGCGGCCATGCCGATCTGGATCTCCTGCACGGTGAAGAACGCATCCTCGCTGCAGACGCGGATGTCGCAGGCGGTGGCGAGGTCGAACGCACCGCCGATGCAGCCGCCCTGCACGGCACAGATCACCGGGAAGCGCGCCTCGTCCAGCGCGTTGAAGCAGTCCATCAGCTTGCGCAGCGAGTCCTGGAAGCTGAGCCGGGCACGCGGCGTGGTCGTGTCCAGCATCTGCAGCAGCGCGCCGACGGCCTGGCGCTGGGAGTCGCCGTGCGGATCGCGCCGCTCGGCGCCGGGCGCGGCCTCGCCCTGGGGCCCTTCGGCGAATACCTCCAGCGCCATGCCGGCGCTGAAGTGCTTGCCGGTCGAGGAGATCAGCAGCACCCGCGTGCGGCCCTCGTCGTGCAGGGCACGCACCGCGTCGCGCAAGGCGGGGAAGAAGGCCGGCGCGAGTGTGTTCATGCGCTCGGGCCGGTTGAGCTGCAGGTGCGCGATGCCGTCGCTGCGCTGCAGGTCGAAGAACTCGTTCATGGACTGCTCCGGCGAATTGCCGAGGCTAGCGGGACGACGGGGCTTGTCAATCCCGGACGCTCACTGCAGGAAGCGCCCCTCGCGGGTGACCATCGCCAGGTCGACGAACTCGGAGCCGGTGTGCTCGCCGTTGCGGTAGCGGGCGCGCACGCCGCCGAGATCCAGCGTGGCACCGTCCAGCGCCTTGACGAAGCCGGCCCGGCTCGGCTGCGCACCGGCCAGGCGCAGTGCCAGCACCAGCGCCTTGGTGGTCAGGTAACCTTCCAGGCTGCCGTAGGAGTACTCGCGGCCGGGGTGGGCGCGCCCGAAGGCCTCCTGGTACTCGCGCGCGATCGCCGTCTTGCGGGCCCAGGGGCTCGGCACCACCTGCGCGAACACCATCCCGAGGGCGAGCGGCCCGAGCGCGGCGGCCAGCTGCGTCGAGCCGGAGTTGACGGCCAGGAAGGTGGCGCGCGAGGCGGCCGCGCGGGCCTTGCGGATCAGCCGTTCGTAGACGCCGGCCGAGCCGTGGTTCAGCACCATGTCGACCTTCTGCCCGCCGAGTTCGGCGACCAGGTCGTCGAGCTGCAGGTCGCTGATGTCGGACTTGAACGGCAGTGCCGCGCCGAGCTCGACGCCGTTCTCCTGCGCGGCCAGCCGCACGTTGGCCAGGTGCAGCCGGCCGACCTCGGAATCGGCATGGAAGAAGCCGACGCGGCGCAGCCCGACGCTCGCGCCGTAGCGGATCAGGGCGCGGAATTCCTCGCGGTGTTCGGCCCGCACCGGGAAGACCATCGACATGTGCGGCCGGCGCAGGGTGGGCGAACCGGCCATCGGGCCGAACAGCGGCACCCGGGTGGCCTCGGCGACCTTGGCCACCGCGGTCGACGGGCCGCCCTCGAGCGAGCCGAACAGCAGGAACGCTCCCCCCTCGACGAGCTGGCGTGCGTTGGCCTCGGCCTTGGCGCTCTGGTTCTCGTCGTCCAGCGTCTTCAGCACCAGCCGCCGCCCGAACAGGCCGCCGCCCCGGTTGACCTCGTCCAGCAGCGTCTTGATGCCCGCCAGCACCTCGACCCCATACGCGTTCTTGCCGCCCTGCAGCGTGATGTTCTGCCCGATCAGCAGCTCGGTGGCGCTGACGCCCGGGTCGGCCGCGCGGGACGAGCCCGCGGCCAGCAGCGCCAACCCGGCGGCCAGGGCGGACCGGCGGTCCAGACTCGCGTGTCGCATCGATACTCCCTGCGGTACGTGTGACCGCACGGTAGCCGCGGGTGTCCAGGTGGTCAATGCGCGACCCGCCGCGCCCGCGCCCACTACACTCTTCGCCACCTTGCCTGTTGGAGGCGAACCACATGAACGCACGCGACCCGCTGCTGCCGCTGCAGCCCGACGATGCCGAGGCCATCGGTCGTTTTGCCGAGGCGCGCTGGGACGAGCAGATCGTGCCGGCGCTGACCGACTACATCGCCATCCCCGCCAAGAGCCCGATGTTCGATGCCGACTGGCAGCGAAACGGCCATATCGAGCGTGTGGTGCGCGACGCGGCGGCCTGGGTCGAGCGCCAGCGCGTGCCGGGCCTCGCGCTCGAGGTGCTGCGCCTGCCCGGGCGCACGCCGGTGATCTTCTTCGACGTGCCGGCCACGCGCGCCGGCAGCGGCGACACGGTGTGCTTCTACGGCCACCTCGACAAGCAGCCCGAGTTCAACGGCTGGCGCAAGGACCTGGGGCCCTGGACGCCAAAGCTGGAAGGCGACCTGCTGTACGGCCGCGGCGGGGCCGACGACGGCTACGCCGTCTACGCGGCGATCACCGCGATCCAGGCACTCGACCGCCAGGGCATCGCGCGGCCGCGCTGCGTGGGCCTGATCGAGAGCTGCGAGGAAAGCGGCTCGTTCGACCTGCCGGCCTACCTGGAACTGCTGACGCCGCGCCTCGGCCAGGTGGCGCTGGTGGTGTGCCTGGACAGCGGCGCGGGCAACTACGACCAGCTCTGGCTCACCACCAGCCTGCGCGGCAACGTGACCGGCACGCTGAAGGTCGAGATCCTGACCGAGGGCGTGCACTCGGGCGACGCGAGCGGGCTGGTGCCCTCGAGCTTCCGCATCCTGCGCCAGGTGCTCGACCGGCTGGAGGATTCGTCCACCGGCCGCCTGCTGCCCGAGTCCTTCCACTGCGCCATCCCGGTCGAGCGCGTGGAGCAGGCGCGCGCCGCGGCGGCCATCCTGGGCGACGAGGTCTGGAAGAGGTTCCCCTGGGCCTGCGGCGCCGACGGCGGGCCGGCCCTGCCGACCACCACCGACCCGGTCGAGGCGCTGCTGAACCGCACCTGGCGGCCGACGCTCTCGGTCACCGGCGTGGACGGCTTCCCGGACATCCGCAATGCCGGCAACGTGCTGCGGCCCTACACCGCGTTCAAGCTCTCGCTGCGCCTGCCGCCGCTGGTGGACGGCCACCAGGCCGCGCAGGCGCTCAAGACGCTGCTGGAGGACAACGCGCCGTACAACGCGAAGGTCACGTTTGCGCCCGACGGCCGCTTCGACGCCCAGGGGGCCACCGGCTGGAACGCGCCGGCACTCGCGCCCTGGCTCGAGCAGGCGGTGCAGGCGGCCTCGCAGGCCCATTACGGCGCGGCCTGCGGCTACATCGGCCAGGGCGGCACGATCCCGCTGATGAACCTGCTGCAGCAGGGCTTCCCGCGGGCCCAGATGATGGTCTGCGGCGTGCTCGGACCCAGGAGTAATGCGCACGGCCCGAATGAATTCCTGCACGTGCCCTACGGCAAGAAGCTCACCGCCGCGGTCGCGCAGGTGATCGCCGCCTGTCCGTGAGATCTGCGGCGCATTCGGTGCGTTGATCCGCCCCACGGCCGCCGGCCCAGCCGGTCTAATCGGCGCAGCCATGTCTGCGCAACTGCCCCCTGACGAACAGATCCCGGTCTCGATCGACGCGCGTCGACTGTGGCTGATCGGCGCCGGCGTGGCCGCACTGCTGCTGGTGCCGATCGGCATCGCCGCGAGCCTGTCCTGGGTCGACATGCCCTGGAGCGAGGCGCGTTCGCGCGCCGCGCCCGAGTGGGTGGCGCTGCCGCAGCTGCGTGCCACCACCAGCGACGGCACGGTCGTGCGCGCGCGTGTCGCCCTCGACGTGCCGGGCACGCTGGTCAAGGCGCAGATCCAGCGCAACACGCAGCAGGTCGGGCTGCTGCTCGAGCTCTCGGTGGCCGCACGCACACGCGCCGAGCTCGGTGCCCCCGAGGGCATCCGCGCGCTCTCGCAGGACATGCGCGAGCGGCTCAACGCCTACCTCGGCGTCGGCGAGGGCGAGACCGGCGTCAGCGCGGTCGCGATCCAGGACCTGCTGATCAAGCCCCAGTAGGTTCGGACCGGGCGCCCGCCCGTTCGAGCAGCGTGCGCCCCACGACCTCGGCCACCTCGATGCCGTCCACCGCCGCGGACATGATGCCGCCGGCGTAGCCCGCGCCCTCGCCGGCCGGGTACAGGCCCTTCACGTTCAGGCTCTGGAAGTCGCGTCCGCGCGTGATGCGCAGCGGCGAGGAGGTGCGCGTCTCGACGCCGGTGAGCACCGCGTCGGGCATCGCGAAGCCGCGGATCTGGCGCTCGAAGGCGGGCAGCGCCTCGCGGATCGCATCGATCGCGTAGGCCGGCAGCGCGCTGGCCAGGTCGGTCGGCTTGACGCCCGGCTTGTACGAGGGCTGCACGGTGTCGAAGCCGCTCGACGGCCGGCCGCGCAGGAAGTCCGCCAGGCGCTGGCCCGGTGCGACATAACCGCCGCCGCCGAGCTCGTAGGCGCGCGACTCGAGGGCGCGCTGGAACGCAATGCCGTCCAGCGGCGAGACCGGGCCGTCGCCGGGAGCCTGGCGGTAGTCCGCCGGCGCGATGCCGACCACGATGCCGGCGTTCGCGTTGCGCTCGTTGCGCGAGTACTGGCTCATGCCGTTGGTGACCACGCGGCCCGGCTCGGAGGTGGCCGCCACCACCGTGCCACCCGGGCACATGCAGAAGCTGTAGACCGAGCGGCCGTTGCCGGCGTGGTGCACCAGCTTGTAGTCGGCCGCGCCGAGCAGCGGGTGGCCGGCATGCGGGCCGAAGCGGGCGCGGTCGATCACCGATTGCGGGTGCTCGATGCGAAAGCCCACCGAGAAGGGCTTGGGCTCCATGAACACGCCGCGTGCGTGCAGCATCGCGAAGGTGTCGCGTGCGCTGTGGCCGAGCGCGAGGATCACCTGTTCGGCCGCGATCGTGCTGCCGTCGGCCAGCGCCACGCCCTGCACGCGGCCGGCCTCGATCAGCAGCTCGGTCACGTGGGCACGGAAGCGGATCTCGCCGCCCAGCGCCTCGATGCCGGCGCGCATCTTCTCGATCATCGAGACGAGCCGGAAGGTGCCGATGTGCGGCTTGCTGACGTAGAGGATTTCCTCCGGCGCACCGGCGGCGACGAACTCGGTCAGCACCTTGCGCGTGAGGTGGCGCGGGTCGCTGATCTGGCTCCACAGCTTGCCGTCGGAGAAGGTGCCCGCGCCGCCCTCGCCGAACTGCACGTTCGACTCGGGGTTCAGCTCGTGGCGCCGCCACAGGCCCCAGGTGTCGCGCGTGCGCTCGCGCACCGCCTTGCCGCGCTCGAGCACGATCGGCCGCAGGCCCATCTGCGCCAGGATCAGCGCGGCGAACAGCCCGCAGGGCCCGAAGCCGACCACCACCGGCCGCGGCAGGCCGCGCGCGGCGAAGTCGGCCGGCGCATGGCCGGCGAAGCGGTAGCGGGTGTCCGGTGCCGGGCGGATCTTCGGGTCGCCGGCATGGCGGGCCAGCACGGCCGCCTCGTCGGCCAGGGTCAGGTCGAGCGTGTAGACCAGCTCGATCGCGCTCTTGCGCCGCGCGTCGTAGCCGCGCCGGAACACCTGCACCTGCAGCAGCGCCGCGTCGGGAATGCCCAGCCGCGCCAGGATCGCGGCGCGCAGGGCTTCCTCGGCATGGTCCAGCGGCAGGCGCAGTTCGGTGATTCGCAACATGGCAGGCCGCGATTGTCGGGCCTGCCGCGGGATCACCCGCCGACGTAGTCGGTGGAGCGGACCTGGCGCGCCGCGCCGCGCGCCTCGCTGCGCACGTCCTCGCGGGCGCGGTTCACGAAGGCCGGCAGCCTGGTGCTCTGGACCTTGGCCCAGGGCAGGCCGTAGCTGTCGCCCGAGGACACCAGTTCGCCGGCGGCGCGGGCGCGCAGCAGTTCGGCCTGCACCTCGGCACGCGTGAGCGTGCTGCGTTCCACAGGCACGTTGACGAGGTCGCCTGCGGCAGCAGTGCCGGCCACCAGGGCGAGGGCGGCGGCAACGATCGTGAGCTTGGTGTTCATGACGGGTTCCTTTCGTGTCGGTTGGGTGTGAAAGGAATGTAGGCATTGCCAGGCGTTCAATAAACGGCGTGTGCTTCAATTCGGCATTGCCAAACCGAGAACAATTCGGAAACCGTTCATGGACCGACTGCACTCGATGCGCGTGTTTGCCCGGGTGATCGACAGCGGCAGCTTCGCCGGGGCCGCCCGCGAGCTGGGCCTGTCGCCGGCGGTCGTGACGCGCCTCGTGGCCGACCTCGAGGAGCACCTCGGCGCGCGCCTGATCAACCGCACCACGCGCCGCCTGGCGCTGACCGACATCGGCGAGTCCTACCTCGAGCGGGTGCGGGCCATCCTGGCCGAGGTGGAGGAGGCCGAGGCACTGGCCAGCAACGCGGCCTCCGAGCCGCGCGGCCACCTGCGCGTGCTGTCCACGCCGGCCTTCGCGGTGCACCAGCTGGCCAAGCACCTGGCGCGCTTCCACGCGCTCTATCCGAAGGTGACGATCGAGCTCTCGGCGCCCGGCCCGGTGGAGACGGTCGACGAGGCCTACGACGTGAGCCTGCTGAGCATCACCGGCCGGCCGCTGGACGGCGACTTCGTCGCGCGCCGGCTGGCCTGCGCCGAGGTGATCGTGTGCGCGTCACCGGCCTACCTCGACCGCAAGGGCCGGCCCAAGCACCCGCGCGAGCTGGCCGGCTTCGACACCATGATGCCGAGCTCGATGCGCGAGGTGAGCTTCAGCGCCGGTCCGGGCGGCGAGGCCTGCACGCTGGTGCCCTCGCGCCCGGTGCTGGCGACCACGCACGTGGACACGATGTACGCCGCGGCGCGGCATGGGCTGGGCATCGCCGGGCTGCCTTCCTTCGTGGTCGAGGAGGCCTTGCGCAGCGGCGTGCTGGAGCGTGTGCTGCCGCACTGGAAGCTGTTCAGCGCCACGCTCTATGCCGCGATGCCCACGCGCAAGCACGTGCCGGCACGCACGCGCGTGTTCGTCGACTTCCTGGTGCAGACCTTCGGCGGCGAGGACCGCGACCCCTGGCTGGTGGCCGCGGGCTGCGAGACCGGCGCGCCGCCGTCTCAGTAGAAGGCGTCCACCCGCGAGGTGCCCATCAGCGGCTCGAGCAGGTGCGCCAGCGGTCCGAAGCCGTGGTAGCGCGTCGCCACCTTGTGCGCGTAGGCGAAGAAGCGCGGCAGGTCGGCGCTGTACGCGGGCTTGGCGTCGCGGTGCTTCAGGCGGCAGAAGATGCCCAGCACCTTCAGGTGGCGCTGCAGGCCCATCCACTCGAGCGCGCGCCAGAACTCGCCGAAGTCCGGCGCCACCGGGAGCCCGGCCTTGCGCGCGGCTTCCCAGTAGCGCACGCTCCAGTCGATCTCGCGCTCCTCGTCCCAGGAGATGAAGGCGTCGCGCACCAGCGAGGCCATGTCGTAGGTGATCGGGCCGCGCACCGCGTCCTGGAAGTCGAGGATGCCCGGGTTGGGCTCGGCCACCATCAGGTTGCGCGGCATGTAGTCGCGGTGCACCGCGACCGTCGGCTGGGCGAGTGCGCTGCGGATCAGCAGCGCGCAGGCGGCGTCCCACTGGCTGCGCTGCGTGTCGCTCCAGCGCACACCGAATTCGCGCGCCACGCACCACTCCGGAAACAGCGCCAGCTCGCGCGCGAGCAGCGCCTCGTCGTAGGGCGGCAGGCCGCTCGCGTCGGCGCGCGACTGCCAGCGCACCAGCGCCGCGATCGCGTCGCGCATCAGGCGGTCGGCGCCGGCGGCGTCGCCGCGTGCGACGCAGTCCTGCAGCGCCTGCAGGTACAGCTGCGTGCCCAGGTCGCCGAGCAGCAGGAAGCCGCGCTCCAGATCCTGCTCGAGTACACGCGGCGCGTTCAGGCCGGCCTCGTGCAGCAGGGCGGCCACCGCGACGAAGGGCCGCACGTCCTCCTGCGGCGGCGGCGCGTCCATCACGATGCAGCTTGCGCCGCCGGCCGCGTCGATGCGGAAGTAGCGCCGGAAGCTCGCGTCGCTCGAGGCGCTGCGCAGGCTGGCGACGTCCAGCCCGTGGCGCGGCGCGATGCCGTCGAGCCAGGCGTGGAAGGCGGCGGCGCGGGCCGGGTCGGCCCACGCGATGCGGGTGTCGGAGGAGCTGCTCACGTCGGGGGAAGGGGCGGTTCGGCCGGAAGGCCTCGTGGATAATCGATTCTACAAAGCACCATCCCTGCCCCTGCCGCGGCGGTCCGCTGCAGACCTCGCCCTTGCATCGCTCCCGCCGCCCCCGCCCGCCCTGCCGCTGGCCCCTCGCGCCGCTCGCGCTGGCCGCGGCCGCGGCGTCGGCGCAGGGCGTCGAGGGGCCCGGCCTGACGCTGCGCCGTGCCGAATCGCTCGCCCCGCTGCCGCGCGGCGACGCCGGGCGGCAGCTGCCGATCGTGCTGCGCGCGCGCGAGCTGCGCGGCCGGCCCGACCTCGAGACCGTGGCCGAAGGGGAGGTCGAGTTCCGCCGCGGCGGCACGGTGCTGCGCGCCGACCGCCTGAGCTACGACTTCCCGGAGGACCTGGCGCTGGCGCGCGGCCACGTGCGCGTCAGCCGCGACGGCAACGTTTACAGCGGCCCGGAGCTGCAGCTGCACGTGCAGCGCTTCGAGGGCTGGTTCCTCGAGCCGACCTACTTCTTCGGCCGCACCGGCGCCGGCGGCACGGCACGGCGCATCGACTTCATCGACGAACAGCGCGCCGTGGCCAGCGGCGCCACCTACTCGAGCTGCTCGCCCGACGAGGAGGGCGGCCAGGCCTGGGTGCTGTCGACCGAGCGCGTGAAGATGGACTTCGAGGCCAACGAGGGCATCGCCGAGAACGCGGTGCTGCGCTTCCAGGGCGTGCCCATCCTCGGCGCGCCGGTGCTCAGCTTCCCGCTCACCGACGAGCGCAAGTCGGGCTGGCTGCCGCCCTCGGTGAACCTGGACAGCAAGAGCGGCCTGCAGGTCTCGGTGCCGTACTACTGGAACATCGCGCCCAACCGCGACGCGACGATCACGCCGCTGGTCTCGGCCAAGCGCGGCCTCGGCAGCGAGCTCGAGTTCCGCTTCCTCGAGCCGCGCTACGCCGGCACGATCGCCACCCACCTGCTGCCGCACGACCGGCTGACCGGCCATTCGCGCCGCGCGCTCAACCTCGAGGCCGACAGCCGGCCGATGGACGACCTCAGCGTGCAGCTGCGCACGCTGCGGGTCTCCGACGACGCCTACTGGAAGGACTTCCCGCGCGCCGTGCCCAGCATCACGCCGCGCCTGCTCGCCTCCGACCTGCAGGCCAGCCGGGTGTTCGGCGAGGCGACGGTGTATGCCCGCGTCGAGCGCTGGCAGGTGCTGCAGGACGAGGCGGCGCGCATCGAGGCACCGTACCAGCGTTCGCCGCAGCTCGGCGTGCGCTGGCTGCGCGGCAACGGCGAGGGGCTGGCGTTCGGCCTGGAGGCCGAGGCGAACCACTTCGTCGAGACGAGCAACGGCCGCGCCGACCCGAGCGCCGCGCCGCGGCCCACCGGGACGCGCACGCACGCACTGGGCAGCCTGGCCTGGTCGCACGCGACCCCGGGCTGGACGCTGACGCCCAAGCTCTCGTTCAACGCGGCCAGCTATTCGCTCGACGCGCCGCTGGCCGACGGGCGGCGGCGCGTCTCGCGCGTGATCCCCACGCTCAGCCTGGACAGCGCCTGGGTGCTGGAGCGCGATGCGCACTGGTTCGGCCGCGACGTGCGCCAGACGCTCGAGCCGCGCCTGCTGTACAGCCGCACGCCCTACCGCGCGCAGGCCGGCCTGCCGGTGTTCGACACGGCCGGCAAGGACCTGAACTTCGACTCGATCTACACCGAGAACCAGTTCTCCGGCGTGGACCGCGTCTCCGACGCGCACCAGGTCACCGCCGGGGTGACCACCCGGCTGCTCGACCCGGCCACCGGCGCCGAGACGCTGCGCCTGGGCATTGCGCAGCGCTACCTGCTGCGCGACCAGCGCATCACGGCGCAGGCCGACGGCACGCCCGACGGGCCGGAGCTGACGCAGCGCTTCTCCGACGTGCTGCTGCTGGGCTCCACCCACCTGGTGCCGCGCTGGACGCTGGATGCCTCGCTGCAATACAACTCCGACACCGCGCGCATGGTGCGCTCGATCGTCGGCGCGCGGTACTCGCCCGGGCCGTACCGCACCGTCGGGGCGACCTACCGCTTCGCGCGCGACCTGAGCGAGCAGGTGGAACTGGGCTGGCAATGGCCGATCTACGGTGCCACGCCGGCCGAACGGGCAGCCGCGCCGGGCGCCACGTCGAACGGCACGAACTGCCGCGGCAGCTGGTTCAGCGTGGGTCGCATCAACTACAGC
>NZ_ML137196.1:0-504143 GCF_004011805.1 Piscinibacter defluvii | reverse complement strand
CACGAACTGCCGCGGCAGCTGGTTCAGCGTGGGTCGCATCAACTACAGCATGCGCGACAGCCGCGTCACCGACTCCATCCTCGGCCTCGAGTACGACGCCGGCTGCTGGATCGGCCGCGTGGTGGCCGAGCGGCTGTCCACCGGGCGCAGCGAGGCCACCACGCGGCTGCTGCTGCAACTCGAGCTGGTCGGTCTCTCGCGGCTCGGCTCCAACCCGCTCCAGGTGTTGAAGGACAATATCCCCGGCTACCGGCTGCTGCGCGACGAGCGCAACCCGCCGGCGGCGACGACCTATGACTGATGTGCTGACCCGCTTCCGACCGCTGCTGCTGGCCGCCGCGCTGGCCCTGACCGCCCCGCTCCTGCAGGCGCAGGGGCGGGCCGCCGTCCGCAACGGCGACTTCATCGTCGCGGTCGTGAACCAGGAACTGGTGACGGCCTCCGAGCTCGACACCCGCCTGGCACGGGTGCGCCAGGAGGCCGCGCGCGGCCGCGCCTCGCTGCCGCCCGAGGACGAGCTGCGCCGCCAGGTGCTGGACACGCTGATCGACGAGCGGGTCCAGCTCACCTATGCGCGCGAGAACGGCCCGCGCGTGGACGAGGCCGAGGTCGACCGCGCCGTGGTCAACGTCGCGGTGCAGAACCAGCTCACGCCGGCACAGCTGCGCGAGCGACTGCGCCGCGAGGGCGTCGACTACGGCCGCTTCCGCAACAACGTGCGCGACCAGCTCGTGACCGAGCGGGTGCGCGAGCGCGAGGTGATCGCGCGCATCCGCGTCACCGACGCGGAGGTCGACGCCTTCCTCGACAAGCGGCGCGCCGAGTCCGGCAACGCGACCGAGTACAACATCGGGCAGATCCTGGTCAGCGTGCGCGAGGGGGCCGACGCGGCCGAGGTGGCGCAGCGCCGCGCCCGGGCCGACGCGGCGATGGCCCGCGTGCGCAACGGCGAGGCCTTCGAGGCGGTGGCGCGCGAGCTCTCCGAGGACCCGAACCGCCAGCAGGGCGGCACGCTCGGCATGCGACCGGCGGACCGGCTGCCCGACGTGTTCGTCGAGGCGGTGCGCGGGCTGAAGGTCGGCGAGACCGCGCCGGCCCTGCTGCGCACCGGCGCCGGCTTCCACCTGCTCAAGCTGGTGGACAAGCGCGAGGCCGATGCCTTCCGCGTGCCGCAGACCCGCGTGCGCCACATCCTGCTGCGCGTGTCGCCGCAGCTCAGCCAGGAGGCCGCACAGCGGCGCCTGTCCGAGTTCAAGCGCCGCCTCGAGGCCGGCAGTGCCAGCTTCGAGGCGCTGGCACGCGAGAACTCCGAGGACGGCAGCGCGCCGCAGGGCGGCGACCTCGGCTGGGCCGCGCCCGGTACCTTCGTGCCCGAGTTCGAGCAGGCGATGAACGCGCTGCCGGTCGGCGGCCTGTCCGACCCGGTGGTCTCGCGCTTCGGCGTGCACCTGCTGCAGGTGGTCGACCGGCGCCAGATCACGATGGACGTCAAGCAGCAGCGCGACATGGCGCGCAATGCCTTGCGCGAGCAGAAGTTCGACGACGCCTACGCCGAGTGGCTGGCGGACCTGCGCGCGCGCGCCTACGTCGAGATCCGCGAGGCTCCTTGAGCCATACCGCGCGCAAGCGCTTCGGGCAGCACTTTCTGGTCGACGACGGCGTGATCGCCGCCATCGTGCGGGCGATCGACCCGCGCCCCGGCGAGGCGATCGTCGAGATCGGTCCCGGCCTGGGCGCGCTGACGCAGCCGTTGCTGGAGCGCTGCGGTGCGCTGACCGTGGTCGAACTCGACCGCGACCTGGCCGCGCGGCTGCGCAAGCGAGCCGGGCTGGAGGTGGTCGAGGCGGACGTGCTGACGGTCGACTTCGCCACGCTGGCGCAGCGCCTCGCGCGGCCGCTGCGCGTGGTGGGCAACCTGCCCTACAACATCTCGACGCCGATCCTGTTCCACCTGCTCGGCGCGGTGGACCGGGTGGCCGACCAGCACTTCATGCTGCAGAAGGAGGTGGTCGAGCGCATGGTCGCCGGCCCCGGCGGCAAGGACTTCGGGCGCCTGACGGTGATGCTGCAGTGGCGCTACGAGATCGAGCCGGTGCTCGACGTGCCGCCCGAGGCCTTCGACCCGCCGCCGCGGGTCGATTCGGCGGTGGTGCGCATGACGCCGCTGCGCGAGGTGCCGGCGGTGGATGCGGCGCGCCTGTCGGAGATCGTCACGGTGGCGTTCTCGCAGCGCCGCAAGCTGCTGCGCCACACGCTCGGGCGCTGGCTCGAGCAGCACGGCCAGGGCGCCGGCTTCGACCTGCAGCGGCGCGCCGAGGAGGTGCCGGTGGCGGAGTACGTGGCGCTGGCCGCGCCAACGAAAACGGCGGCCTGAGCAGGCCGCCGTCCGGGTCGACAAGACGCCGCGCTCAGGCGGCGTTGAGCCACATCGCGGTGTCGAAGGCGCTGCTCATCATCGGCATGTTCATGCCGAAGTTGGGGTTGCCGGCGCTCTTGGCGCTCGGCTTCGCCGGCTTGTCCGCAACGCTGTTCTGGGCCGTTTCCGTCGCCCGCTCCCATGACCCGATTTCCTGGGAGCGGGCTACTGAAAAGAATAGAAGCACCTGAAGGGTATTCGTCGTTCGGCCCAGAAGTCGGCCGCGTCGCGGAACACGTCGAGCAGCTGCTCGCGCGCCTCGCGGTCGAAGCGCGGGTTGTCGGGCAGCTGCTCCAGCACGACCACGAAGCCCGGCTGCGTGCCGGCCTTGTGGACCAGATCGGTCATGCAGTCGTACAGCGCGTCCAGGTTCTTGCCGAAATGCGCCGGGAACAGGAAGGCCTGGGCGATCGCCTCCAGCACCTCCTGCTTGGACTGCGCATTGCTCAGGTTGGCGTAGAGGAAGTGCTGCCCCGCCGCCTGGGCGGCGTCGAGCAGGTCTTCCGGGCGGTAGGCACGTATCGACTGGACGATGTTGGGACGGACTGTCTGCAAGAGCATGGTCACGATCCTCCTCGAATCACAAGAACAATCTTCTGCTGCCGCTCAATCCACGATGAGCCGGAAGCTCGCGTAGTGGTCGGCGGTGTAGTAACAGGCATCCGGGGACTTCGGCCGCTCGCCGCCGCAGACGATGCGGCGCGCGCCACGGTCGGACGATCCCGGGGTCGGCACGGTGTACTCGCGGTAGTAGCCGCGCCGGCGGTCCGGCAGCAGGCTCTCGCGGTTGCCGAACACCGAGCCGTCCTTCTGGTACGGGAACGGGCCGCCGGCGTGGATCGCCCGATACGTCCTCACGCCTTCGGGCGGCAGTTCCAGCAGCAGGATCTTCGCTCTCGGGCCTTCGCGGGCCAACGTATCGCCCGGCATGAGCAGCGCGCCGAGCAGGCTGGCGCCGGCCACCACCGCCGCCAAGCCCGCCGCCCGAACGGCCCGGAGTGCCTGGAAACGCCCCTGGAAACGCACCTGCGAGCCGGCCGACCGGCCACACGTCGGAAGTGACGCCCGGTGAGTCGAAGACACGGGAAATCCCTGAATCCTGAAAACCCGGCATGGTACCGAATCGGGCCGCAAACCTCAAGCCGCTGCCTCAAAATGGGGCAGGATCACAGGAAAGTCAGTGTGTGCAAACTGTCACGAAAAGCCCTGAAATCGTGACTATCGAGCCACGTTAGTTCGGCCAGCTCAGCCGGTGACAAGGCGTCACCGCACTGCAGCATGGCCGTTCGAAAATTACGGACATCAACGGCCCGCGTTGGCGTCGGCCACGGTCAGCGCGGTCATGTTGACGATGCGCCGCACGGTGGCCGAGGCGGTCAGCACGTGCACCGGCTTGGCGGCACCCAGCAGCACCGGGCCGATCGCGATGCCACCGCCGGCCGCCGTCTTGAGCAGGTTGTAGGCGATGTTGGCCGCGTCGATGTTGGGCAGCACCAGCAGGTTGGCGTCGCCGCTGAGCGTGCCGTGGGGCATCAACTGTGCGCGTGCGGCGCCGTCCAGCGCCATGTCGCCGTGCATCTCGCCGTCCACCTCCAGCCAGGGCGCCTGGGCCTTCAGCAACGCCAGCGTGCGGCGCATCTTCACCGCGCTCGGGTGGTCGCTGGTGCCGAAGTTGGAGTGCGACAGCAGCGCCGCCTTGGGCTGCACGCCGAAGCGCAGCATCTCCTCGGCCGCCATCACGGTGATCTCGGCCAGTTCCTCGGCGCTCGGGTCGGCGTTGACATGGGTGTCGACCAGGAACACCTGGCGGCCCGGCAGCATCAGGCCGTTCATGCAGGCATAGACCTGCACGTCCTGCGGCGTGCTCGGGCTGCCGCCGGCGCGCTTGCCGATCACCTGGTCGATGTAGTGCAGGTGCGCGGCCGTGGTGCCCCAGGTGCCGCACAGCATGCCGTCGACCTCGCCCTTCTCGAGCAGCATCGCGCCGATCAGCGTCAGGCGGCGCCGCATCTCGATCTTGGCCACCTGCACCGTGATGCCCTTGCGCTCGGTGAGGCGGTGGTAGGTCTGCCAGAAGTCGCGGTAGCGGTGGTCCTGTTCGACGTTGACCACGTCGTAGTCCAGCCCTTCCTTCAGGCGCAGGCCGAACTTCTCGCAGCGTGCCGCGATCACCGCCGGCCGGCCGATCAGCGTGGGCCGGGCCAGGCCCTCGTCGACCACCACCTGCACCGCGCGCAGCACGCGCTCCTCCTCGCCCTCGGCGTAGGCGACGCGCTTGGCCGTGGCGCGCTTGGCGATGTTGAAGATCGGCCGCATGATCTGGCCGGACGCGTAGACGAAGCCCTGCAGCTTCTCCCGGTAGGCGTCGAAGTCCCGGATCGGCCGCTGCGCGACGCCGGAGTCGGCCGCGGCCTTGGCCACCGCCGGGGCGATCTTCATCATCAGGCGCGGGTCGAAGGGCTTGGGGATCACGTACTCGGGCCCGAAGCTCAGGTTCGCACCGACGTAGGCCGCCGCGACCACCTCGCTCTGCTCGGCCTGGGCCAGCTCGGCGATGGCGTGCACCGCGGCGATCTCCATCTCGTCGGTGATGGTCGTCGCGCCGGAGTCCAGCGCGCCGCGGAAGATGTACGGGAAGCACAGGACGTTGTTGACCTGGTTCGGGTAGTCCGTGCGGCCGGTGGCGATGATCGCGTCGTCGCGCACCGCCTTCACGTCCTCCGGCATGATCTCCGGGTTCGGGTTGGCGAGCGCGAAGATCAGCGGGCTCTTGGCCATGGTCGCGACCATCTCCTTCTTGAGCACGCCGCCGGCCGACAGGCCGAGGAACACGTCGGCGCCCTGCATCACCTCGGCCAGCGTGCGCAGGCTGGTCTTCTGCGCGAACTGGGCCTTGTCCTCGTCCATCAGCTCCTTGCGGCCTTCGTAGACCACGCCGGCCAGGTCGGTCACCCAGATGTTCTCGCGCGGCAGGCCGAGCTTGACCAGCAGCGACAGGCAGGCCAGTGCCGCCGCGCCGGCGCCCGAGGCCACCAGCTTGACCTTCTTGATGTCCTTGCCGTTGACCTTCAGGCCGTTGAGCAGTGCCGCGCCGACCACGATCGCGGTGCCGTGCTGGTCGTCGTGGAAGACCGGGATCTTCATGCGCGCGCGCAGCGCCCGCTCGACGTAGAAGCAGTCCGGCGCCTTGATGTCCTCGAGGTTGATGCCGCCGAAGGTCGGCTCGAGCGCGGCGATGTGGTCGATCAGCTTGTCGAGGTTCTTCTCGTCGAGCTCGATGTCGAACACGTCGATGCCGGCGAACTTCTTGAACAGCACGCCCTTGCCTTCCATCACCGGCTTGGCCGCCAGCGGGCCGATGTCGCCCAGCCCCAGCACCGCGGTGCCGTTGGTGATCACGGCCACCAGGTTGCCGCGCGAGGTGTAGCGGAACGCATTGGCCGGGTCGGCGACGATCTCCTCGCAGGCCGCCGCCACCCCGGGCGAGTAGGCGAGCGCCAGGTCGCGCTGGTTGACGAGCTGCTTGGTCGCGGCGATGGCCACCTTGCCGGGGGTCGGGAACTCGTGGTATTCGAGGGCGGCCTTGCGCAGCAGGGCGCGCTTGTCGTCGGCGGTGGACATGGTTCTTGTCTCGCGATGGTGGAGGTCGTGGGCCGCAGCGTACGCGGGGCACGGATTGTACGGAGCGCCCCGGCGCCGCGCGGCAGCACGCAGTGTGGCGCGCCGCGCGCCCCGCACCATGCGCGAAACTGCGTATCAGTTTTGACCCCGGCGGCGGAATACTCGCGTCTGCGGAACCTCCGATGACCGACCTGGCCGCCCCCACTCCCCCCGCGCGTGCGCCGAGCCGGCGCCTGCGCCGGGTGCTGCTGTGGGGCGCGCTGGTGGCGCTGCTGGGCGTGGCGCAGTCGCTGCTGGTGTTCCTCACCATCAACCACGAGCGCGTGCGCGCGCAGGAGCAGCTCGACACGGCGGCGGCCGAGGCCGCCAGCGACATCCGCAACGCGCTCGCGCGCCAGCAGCAGGGCCTGCAGGCGATGATGTGGAACGCGCCGCCGCCGCAGCGCTGGCGCATCGACGCCACCGAGCAGCTGCGCGCGCGCCGCGAGCTGCTGCGCCTGGAGCGGCGCGACGCGGCCATGCTGCTGCAGGACCACCTCGACTCGCCCTACGTCGCGCCGCCGTTCACCCGCATCCCGCGTGCCAGCATCGAACTGGAGGCGCACCTGGCCTGCAGCACCGCGCAGCGCCTGGCCGGGCCGGCCTATTCGCGCAGCTACTTCGTGCCGGTCGAGTCCGGCCTCGGCATGGAGGTGATGGACCTGTGCCTGCCCCTGCTGGCCAGCGGCCGGCCGGACGGCTTCATGGTCGCCACCGTCGCGCTCGGCCGGCTCCTGGAGGAGTCGGTCGGCCCGCAGCTGCTGCGCGGCCACGAGCTGAGCTTCGTCGAGGGCGACGGCACGCGCCTGGCCCGCGCCGGCGGCCGCCGCGGCTCGGGCGTCTACGTGTCCGAGCGCATCATCGACCTGCCGGGCCAGTCGCTGCAGCTGCGCGTGGACAGCAGCGCCGGCAGTCCGAGCCTGATCCCCAACCTCGCCGTCGCGCTGGTGCTCGGCCTCTCGCTCGCGTTGACCGGCGTGGTCGCGCTGCTGGTGGCCGACGTGCGGCGCCGCGCCGCTGCGGAGGCGCGTGTGGCCGAGGCGCTGGCCTTCCGCAAGGCGATGGAGGACTCGCTCGTCACCGGGCTGCGCGCGCGGGACCTCTCCGGCCGCATCACCTACGTCAACCCGGCGTTCTGCGAGATGGTCGGCTTCACGCCCGAGGAGCTGATGGGCCCGGCCACGCCGCCCTACTGGCCGCCCGAACATGCGCAGGAGTACGCGCGGCGCCAGAGCGTGCGCCTGGGCGGCCCGCCGTTCGCGCCGGGGCGCAGCGCGCAGGAGGCGCGCACCGGATTCGAGACGGTGTTCATGCGCCGCAACGGCGAGCGCTTCCCGGTGCTGATCTTCGAGGCGCCGCTGGTCGACGGCCAGGGCGTGCACACCGGCTGGATGAGCGCGGTGCTCGACGTCTCGGCGCAGCGCAAGGTCGAGGAACTGTCGCGCCAGCAGCAGGAACGGCTGCAGGCCACGGCGCGGCTGGCCACGGTCGGCGAGATGGCCTCGCTGCTGAGCCACGAGTTGAACCAGCCGCTGGCGGCGATCGCCAGCTACGCCGCCGGCTCGCTGAACCTGCTGAAGGACGGCACGCCCGACCCCGACACGCTGGCGCTGCTGCAGCAGGCCACCGGGCGCATCGCCGAGCAGGCCGAGCGGGCCGGGCGCGTGATCAAGAGCGTGCACGACTTCGTGCGCCGGCGTGAGCAGGCGCGCGAGGCGCTGCGTGCCGACGTGCTGTTCGATGCGGTGATGCCGCTGGTGCGCCTGCAGGCGCGCAAGAGCGGCGCACGCATTGAGCTCGACCTGCCCGACCCGCCGCCGCGCGTTCATTGCGACCGCACGATGGTCGAGCAGGTGCTGCTGAACCTGACACGCAACGGCATCCAGGCGATGGAGGGCGTGGCCGACCCGGCGCAGCGCGTGCTGACGCTCGCCGCGCGCCAGACGCACGAGCGCTGGGTCGAGTTCCGCGTCGCCGACCGCGGCCGCGGCATTGCGCCGGAGGTGGCGCAGCGCCTGTTCACGCCCTTCTTCACCACACGCAGCGAGGGCATGGGCCTGGGCCTGAGCCTGTGCCGCACGGTGATCGAGCAGCACGGCGGCGCGCTCGATTTCGAGTCGGCGCCCGGTGGCGGCACGGTGTTTCGGTTTACCCTACCGGCCGAACCGACCCCCCGGGGCGAGCGCGCCGGCCGCGAAGCCGGGCACGCGGCGCCCGTGTCCGGATGAACGCCTCCACGCCGCTGGGCCTGCCGATCGTCTACCTCGTCGACGACGAGGACGTGCTGCGCGACGCGCTGGCCTGGCTGCTGCGCTCGCGCCGCCTGCTCTCGGAGGGTTTCGCCAGCGCCGAGGCTTTCGAGGCCATGCTCGCCGCCAAGGGGCCGGGCGGCCTGGCCGACTGGCCGCCCGCGCCGAGCTGCCTGCTGCTGGACGTGCGCATGCCCGGCATGAGCGGGCTGGCGCTGTTCGAGCGCCTGGTCGAGCGCGGCCTGACCGAGGCGCTGCCGGTGATCTTCCTCACCGGCCACGGCGACGTGCCCACCGCCGTCTCGGCCGTCAAGCGCGGCGCGTTCGACTTCGTCGAGAAGCCCTTCTCCGACAACGCGCTGGTCGATCGAGTCGAGCAGGCGCTGGGCAAGAGCGAGCAGGCCATCCGCGCCCGGCTGCAGCGCCACGGCCTGCGCCAGCGCCTGGCCGAGCTGACCGAGCGCGAGCGCGACGTGATGCGCCTGGTGATCGACGGCCGGCCCAACAAGCTGATCGCCGACGACCTGGGCATCAGCGTGCGCACCGTCGAGGTCCACCGCGCGCGCGTGTTCGAGAAGATGGAGGTGCGCTCGGCGGTGGAGCTGGCCAACCTGCTGCGGGAAGGCGGCGCGGCGTAGGGGCGACAATCGCCGCATGTCGCTCGGCGAATTCGACCTCATCGCGAAGTACTTCACCCGGCCCGTGGCGCGGGCCGCGCTCGGTGTGGGCGACGATTGCGCACTGCTGGCCGTGCGGCCCGGCATGCAACTGGCCGTCTCGAGCGACATGCTGGTCGAGGGCCGGCACTTCCTGTCCACCGTCGCGCCCGATCGGCTCGGCCACAAGGCCCTGGCCGTCAACCTGAGCGACCTGGCCGCCTGCGGCGCGGCGCCGCTCGGCTTCACGCTCGCGTTCTCGCTGCCGCGCGCCGACGAGGCCTTCCTCGAGGGCCTGGCGCGCGGGATGTTCGCGCTGGCCGACGAACACGGGATCGAGCTGGTCGGCGGCGACACCACGCAGGGCCCGCTGAACCTGTGCCTCACCGTGTTCGGCGAGGTGCCCGCGGGCGGCGCACTGCTGCGGTCGGGCGCGCGGCCGGGCGACGACCTGTACGTCAGCGGCACGGTCGGCGATGCGCGCCTGGCGCTCGAGGCCTTCCGCGGCACGCTCGCGTTGCCGGGCGAGCAGTTCGATCGCGTGCGGGTGGCGATGGAGCGGCCGCAGCCGCGTGTGGCGCTCGGCCTCGCGCTGCGGGGCGTCGCCACCAGCGCGATCGACGTCTCCGACGGCCTGCTCGGCGACCTCGGCCATGTCCTGAAGCGTTCCGAGGTCGGCGCCTGCGTGGAGGTCGATGCCGTGCCGCGCAGCGCCGTGCTGGCTGCGCAGCCGCCGGCCTGGCAGCGCGAATGCACGCTGGCCGGCGGCGACGACTACGAGCTGCTCTTCACCGCCGCGCCGGGCGACGCCGAGCGCGTGCGTGCGGCCGGGCGCAGCGCCGGCGTGGCGGTCACGCGCATCGGCCGCATCGAGGCCGCGCGCGGACTGCGCCTGGTCGATGCGGCCGGTGCGCCGGTGGCGCACACCTTCGGCTCGTTCGACCACTTCCGCTCGTGAACCCGACCTGGCGCTTCCTGTTCGCGCACCCGGCGCACCCGATCGCGCTCGGCTTCGGCAGCGGGCTCGCGCCGCGGGCGCCCGGCACGGTGGGCACCCTGTGGGCCTGGCTGGTGTTCTGGCTGTTCCGCGAGGGCTTCAGCGACACGCAGTTCGCGCTCGTGCTTGCAGCCGCGCTGGCGATTGGCTGGTGGGCCTGCACCGCCACCGCACGCCACCTGGGCAGTGCCGACCCGGGCGCGATCGTCTGGGACGAGGTGGTCGCCTTCTGGCTGGTGCTGTGGCTGGTGACGCCGGCCGGCTTCTGGGCCCAGGCGGTGGCCTTCGTGCTGTTCCGCTTCTTCGACGCCGCCAAGCCCGGCCCGGTGGCCTGGGCCGACCGCCTGTTCAAGGCGCGCGGCGGTGCCGCGCCCGGCTGGGCGCAGGGCTTCGGCATCCTGTTCGACGACCTGGTGGCGGCCTTGTGCACGCTGCTGGTGATCGCGTTGTGGCGGTGGTGGTGGTGACCTCGTTCGAGCCCGCGGTGCTCGCGCTGGCCGAGCGCCTGCGCGCGCGCGGGCTGCGGCTCGCGACGGCCGAGTCCTGCACCGGCGGGCTGATCGCCGCGGCCTGCACCTCGGTGGCCGGCTCGAGCGACTGGTTCGAGCGTGGTTTCGTGACCTACTCGAACGAGGCCAAGGTCGAGTCGCTCGGCGTGCCGGCGCCGCTGATTGTGGCGCACGGCGCGGTCAGCGAGCCGGTGGTCTGCGCGATGGCCGAGGGGGCGCTCGTGCACTCCCGCGCCGACCAGGCGGTGGCCGTGACCGGCATCGCCGGCCCGGGCGGCGCGGTGCCGGGCAAGCCGGTGGGCACGGTCTGGCTCGCGCTCGCGCAGCGCGGCGGCGCCACGCAGGCCTGGCGCTGCCGGTTCGACGGCGACCGCACGGCCGTGCGCGAGCAGACGGTGGCCGAGGCGCTGCGGGCGCTGCTGGACGCGCTGCGATGACCATCCTGCTGGCGACCAGCTTCGAGCCGGACGAGCGCGCGCAGTGGCTCGCGCTGCTGCGCGAGCGCCTGCCCGGAGAGTCGATCACCGATCGGCGCGAGGGCGGCGACGCCGCCCATGTCGACATCGCGCTGGTCGCCAACCCGCCGCGCGGGGCGCTCGCGGGCCTGCCCGGGCTGCGCCTGATCCAGTCGCTCTGGGCCGGCGTCGACCGGCTGCTGGCCGACCCGACGGTTCCCGCCGACGTGCCGCTGGCGCGCATGGTCGACGCTGCGATGAACGAGGCGATGGCCGAGACCGCGCTGTGGGCGGTGCTCGCGCTGCAGCGCGACTTCTTCGACTACGCCGCGCAGCAGCGCCACGCGCACTGGCTGCACCGGCCGCAGCGGCGTGCCGACGAGACGCGCGTCGTCGTGCTCGGGGCCGGGCAGATGGGCGGCACGGTGCGGCGCCGGCTCGAGGCCAACGGCTACCCGGTGCGTGCCTGGAGCAGCCGCGAGGGCGCCTGGCCGCAGGTGCTGCACGGCGCCGACATCGTGATCAACCTGCTTCCGCTGACGCCGGCCACGCGCGGCCTGCTGAACGCACACGCCTTCGCCGCTCTGCCACGCGGGGCCAGCCTCGTTAACCTGGCACGGGGCGCGCACGTGGTCGAGGCCGACCTGCTCGCCGCGCTCGACCTCGGTCCGCTGCGCCATGCGGTGCTCGACGTGTTCGATGTCGAGCCGCTGCCGGCCGATCATCCCTACTGGTCGCACCCGCAGGTGACCGTGCTGCCGCACGTGGCAGCGCAGACCGATGCGCGCAGCGCCGCCGATGTCGTCGCGGCGCAGGTGCGTGCCGTGCGCGCGGGCGCGCCGCTGCGGCACCTGGTGGATCGGCGCAGGGGTTACTGAGCCTGCAGCGCGAGCCGCGGCGGCGCGCTGCGCGTGCGGCCGGTGCCCGGCGCCGCGGCCAGCGGCTCGACCAGCATCAGCACCAGCCGGCGCAGGCCGGCCCAGGGATCGAGCGGCCAGTCCGGATGCTTCAGGCCCTTGACCAGGCCGTCGCACACCTGCGCGGCCTCGAGCAGCGCGGCCAGGGTGTTCTCGGTCAGCACCGGCACGGCGCGTTCGAACAGGCGTTCCTTGACGCCCCAGACCCGCTGCTCGCGCAGCGCCATCGGCAGCGGCTTGCCGGCGGCCACGGCGTCCTTGACGCGCTTGAGCGCGCGGATGTCCTCGGCCAGCGACCAATGCACCAGCACCGCCGCCTCGCCCTCGGCCTCCAGGCCCTCGAGCATGCGCAGCGCACGCGCCACCTGGCCGGCGAGCACCGCCTCGCCGAGCTTGAACACGTCGTAGCGCGCCACGTTCAGCACCGCCGACTCGACCTGCTCGAAGCCCAGCTCGCCGGGCGGGTAGAGCAGCGCCAGCTTGCTGATCTCCTGGTGCGCCGCGAGCAGGTTGCCCTCGACGCGATCGGCGAAGAAGGCGAGCGTGCGCTGCCCCGCCTCGCCGGCCTCGACACGCTGCTGCTGGCGCGCCAGGCGCTGCGCGATCCACTGCGGCAGCGCCTTGCGCTCGATCGGGTCGACGCGCAGCGTGACGCCGGCGCCGTCCAGCGCCGCGAACCAGGCGCTGCCCTGCTGCTGGCGGTCCAGCCGCGGCAGCTGCACCAGCGTGACCACGTCGTCGGACAGCTGCTCGCAGTAGCGCTGCAGCGCCTCCGAGCCGTCCTTGCCCGGCTTGCCGCCGGGAATGCGGATCTCGATCAGCTGGCGCTGCGCGAACAGGCTCATCGCCTGCGAAGCGCCGAGCAGGCTGCTCCAGTCGAAATGCGCGCCGCTGACGGTGTGGACCTGGCGCTCGCTGCAGCCGCTGGCGCGCGCCGCGGCGCGGATCGTGTCGCAGGCCTCCTGCGCGAGCAGCGGCTCGTCGCCCCACACCGTGTACAGCGGCTTGAGGCCGCGGGCCAGGTGCTGCTCGAGCTGGTCGGGGCGGACCTGCATGGGGCTACAGGCTGACCGACGCCAGGCGACGCATCACCTGCGCGACGATGTCGCCCTGCATCGCGCGGTACAGGAAGGCCTCCTCCTGCTCCTTGGCCAGGGCCGCGGTCTCGCTGTAGCTGAGGTCGCGGCTGAGCAGGATCTCGGTCTCGGGGATCAGCTCGCGCCCGGCCGGCGTGCGCAGGCGGAACTTGAAGCGCGAGCGCAGCTGCAGCTCGCGCACCTGGCCGGCCGCGGTGCTGGCCACCACGCTCTTCTCGCGGTTGTCGGTCAGCGACTCGAGCACCACCTGCGCCTGCAGCGGCGACTCGACCACCTGCGTGGTGCGGCTGGCGGCGATGCTGTCGCGCAGCTCGGCGGCCAGCAGCGAGTTCGGCCCGAAGCCGCTCAGCGCGACGGTCTTGAAGCGCAGCTCCGGCGCACGGCGCAGCTCGAAGCCGCAGGCGGCCGGCAGCACGGCGGCGGCGGCCAGCAGCGTGCGCCGCGTGATCCTCATCCGACCACGATGTTGACCAGCCGCCCGGCCACCACGATCACCTTCTTGATCGCCAGGCCGACCGAGAACTTGTGCAGGTCCGGGCTCTGCAGCGCGATCGCCTCGATGGCGCTCTTGTCGGCGCCAGCCGGCACGCGGATCGCGCCGCGCAGCTTGCCGTTGACCTGCAGCATCAGCTCGATCTCGTCGCGCGCCAGCGCGGCCGGGTCGGGCTCGGGCCAGGGCGCGTCGAGCAGGTCGCCCAGCGGCTTGGCGTAGCCGAGCTCGTTCCACAGCACCCAGGTGGTGTGCGGGCAGGCCGGGTAGAGCGCGCGCAGCAGGATGCCGAAGCCCTCGCGCAGCAGCGCCGGCGCCTGGCCCTTGAAGCCCTCGAGCGCGTTGAGCAGCTTCATCGCCCCGGAGACGACGGTGTTGTACTGCATGCGCTCGTAGTCGTAGCCGATCTGCCTGAGCACCGAGTGCAGCTCGTAGCGCAGCGCCTTGGCATCGGCATCGAGCGCGGCATGGTCCGGCGCGCCGGCGCCGCGGATCGCTTCCGCGTTCTTCGCGCCGAAGTTCCACAGCCGCTTCAGGAAGCGGTTCGCACCTTCGACGCCGGCGTCGTTCCACTCCAGCGTCTGCTCCGGCGGCGAGGCGAACATCACGAACAGCCGCGCGGTGTCGGCGCCGTAGCGGTCGATCAGCTCCTGCGGGTCGACGCCGTTGTTCTTCGACTTCGACATCGTGCCCACGCCCTCGTAGGTCACGGCCGAGCCGTCGCTCCTGAGTTTCGCGCCGGTGACCTTGCCGTCCGCGTCGAAGGTGTTCTCCACCTCGTGCGGCCAGAAGTACTCGATGCCGCCCTTCTCGCCCTTGCGCGAGTAGATGTGGTTCAGCACCATGCCCTGCGTCAGCAGGCGCGTGAAGGGCTCGTCGACCTTCACCAGGTGCAGGTCGCGCATCACCTTGGTCCAGAAACGCGCGTACAGCAGGTGCAGGATGGCGTGTTCGATGCCGCCGATGTACTGGTCCATCGGCATCCAGTACTGCGTGCCCGCGCCGACCATCGCCAGGTCGTTCTTCGGGTCGCAGTAGCGCATGAAGTACCACGAGCTGTCCACGAAGGTGTCCATCGTGTCGGTCTCGCGGCGCGCGGGCTGGCCGCACTGCGGGCAGGCCACCTTCAGGAAGCTCTCGCACTTGTTCAGCGGGTTGCCCGAGCCGTCCGGGATCAGGTCTTCCGGCAGCACGACCGGCAGGTCGCGCTCGGGCACCGGTACCGCGCCACAGTCGTCGCAGTGGATGATCGGGATCGGCGTGCCCCAGTAGCGCTGGCGGCTGATGCCCCAGTCGCGCAGCCGCCAGGTGACCTTCTTCTCGCCCAGGCCCTTGGCATGCAGCGCCTTGGCCACCGCATCGACGGCGCGTGCGTAGGGCAGGCCGCTGTACAGGTCGGAATTGATCGTGACGCCGCGCTCCTTGTCGGCGTACCACTCCTGCCAGCGCTCGTAGTCGTAGTGCTCGCCGTCGACATGCACCACCTGCAGGATGTCGATGCCGTACTTCTTGGCGAACGCGAAGTCGCGCTCGTCGTGCGCCGGCACGCCCATCACCGCGCCGTCGCCGTAGCTCATCAGCACGTAGTTGCCCACCCACACCGGCACCGGCTCGTGTGTCAGCGGGTGCTCCACCGTCAGCCCGGTGGGCACGCCCTTCTTCTCGAGCGTGGCGAGTTCGGCCTCGGTGGTGCCGCCGGCCTTGCATTCCTCGAGGAAGGCGGCGACCTTCGGGTCGCGCTGCGCCGCGTGCAGCGCGATCGGGTGCTCGGGCGCGACGGCGCAGAACGTGACGCCCATGATGGTGTCGGCGCGCGTCGTGAAGACGTACATGCGGCCGCCGCCGATGAGCTGGCCATCGGCGCCGGCGATGTGGTGCGGGAAGGCGAAGCGCACGCCCTCGCTGCGGCCGATCCAGTTCTCCTGCATCAGCCGCACCCGCTCCGGCCAGCCGGGCAGCTGCTGCTGCACGTGGTCGAGCAGTTCTTGCGCGTACTGCGTGATCTTCAGGTAGTAGCCCGGGATCTCGCGCTTCTCGACCAGCGCGCCGGAGCGCCAGCCGCGGCCGTCGATCACCTGCTCGTTGGCCAGCACGGTCTGGTCGACCGGGTCCCAGTTGACCACCTGCGTGCGGCGCTCGGCGATGCCGGCCTTGAGCATCTGCAGGAACAGCCACTGGTTCCACTTGTAGTACTCGGGCGAGCAGGTCGCGACCTCGCGGCTCCAGTCGATGGCCAGGCCCATGGCCATCATCTGGCCCTTCATGTGGGCGATGTTCTCGTAGGTCCACTTCGCCGGCGGGACCCGGTTCTTCATCGCCGCGTTCTCGGCCGGCAGGCCGAAGGCGTCCCAGCCCATCGGCATCAGCACGTTCATGCCCTTCATGCGCAGCTGCCGCGCGAGCATGTCGTTGATGGTGTAGTTGCGCACATGCCCCATGTGCAGCTTGCCGCTGGGGTAGGGCAGCATCGAGCAGGCGTAGAACTTCGGCTTGCGCGGGTCCTCCGTCACGCGGTACGCGTCGGCGGAACGCCACGCGGCCTGTGCGGCACGCTCGATCTCGCTGGGTTTGAAGTCGGGGCTCATGGCGTGCGCAGCGGCGCGTCGGAGTTGGCCTGCGATTATAGAAACCGGGCCTGCGCCCGCCGGTCAGCGCGCCGGCGGCTCGGCGACGAAGGCGATCCGGCTCAGCCCGGCCTGCTGCACCAGGCCGATCAGACCGGCGACGCGGCCATAGGGCACGCGGCGGTCGGCGCGCAGCTGCAGCTCGGCCTGCGGGTTGGCGCGGGCCAGCGCGGCGGCACGCTCGCGCAGCGTGGCCTCGTCGATGCGTTCGTCGCCGAGGAAGAGCGCGCCGTCGGCGTCCATGGACAGCAGCAGGGCTGGCACGGCCTCGCCGGGCGGCTGCGCGCCCTCGGCCTGCGGCAGGTCCAGCTTCAGCGAGGCGCTCAGCAGCGGCGCCGTGATCATGAAGATCACCAGCAGCACCAGCATCACGTCGATCAGCGGCGTCATGTTGATGTCGCTCATCGGCTGCGGGCCGGGGGTGCGCTCGAGGCGGCCGAAGGCCATGTCAGCTCTCGGAGGCGGTGTCGGCGAGCATCTCGCGCAGATCGTGCGCGAAGCCTTCGAGATCCGCCTCGCAGGCGCCCACCAGCTTGCCGAAGACGTTGTAGGCCAGCACGGCGGGGATGGCGACGGCCAGGCCGGCCGCCGTCATCACCAGCGCCTCGCCGACCGGGCCCGAGACCTTCTCGATCGTGATGGTGCCGGCCGCCGAGATGCCCACCAGCGCGTGGTAGATGCCCCAGACCGTGCCGAACAGGCCGACGAAGGGTGCGGTGCTGCCGATCGAGGCGAGCAGCACCTGGCCGAACTGCAGCTGGGCCAGCACCGCATGCAGCGCGTCGCGCAGCCGGCGCGTGAGCTGCGAGGCGAGCCGCCCGTGCGACTCGAGCGAGGTGCCGGAGGGCTGCGCGACCGCCGCCTCCAGCAGCGGCCGCAGCACGCCCTCGCGGTCGAATCCGGGCATCTGCGCACGCGCCGCCTCGAGCGAGGGCGCGGCCCAGAACGCCGGCACCGCGCGCGCCAGGTCGTGCCGCACACGGCGCAGCAGCCAGCCCTTCCAGAAGATCAGCACCCAGGCGCTGACCGACATCAGCAGCAGCAGCGCCGCCACCCCGCGCGTGATCGCGTCGCCCTGCTCCCAGAAATGGGCCAGGCCCTCCATCAGCGCAGGCCCAGCACCTCGTCCATGCCGTACAGCCCGGGGCCGCGGCCGGCCAGGAAGCGCGCCGCGCGCAGCGCGCCCTGGGCGAAGTTGGCCCGGCTGGTGGCCTGGTGGCGGATCTCCACGCGCTCGCCGGTGCCGGCGAACAGCACGGTGTGGTCGCCGACGATGTCGCCGCCGCGCACGGTGGCGAAGCCGATGCTGCCGGCGCGGCGCTCGCCGGTGATGCCCTCGCGGGCGTAGACGGCGCAGTCCTTTAGCTCCTGGCCGAGCGCCTGCGCCAGCACCTCGCCCATCTTCAGCGCGGTGCCGCTGGGGGCATCGACCTTGTGGCGGTGGTGCGCCTCGACGACCTCGATGTCGTAGCCCTCGTTGAGCGTGCGGGCGGCCAGGTCGAGCAGCTTCAGCACGACGTTGACGCCGACGCTCATGTTGGGCGCCAGAACGATGCCGACGGCCTTCGCGTGCTCGGCGATCTGCGCCCTCTGCGCTTCGCTGAAGCCGGTGGTGCCGATCACCGCGCGCACGCCGAGCTCGCGGCAGACCGCCAGGTGGGCGAGCGTGCCCTCGGGCCGGGTGAAGTCGATCAGCACGTCGCAGCCGGCCAGGCCGGCGCGCAGGTCGGACGTGATCGCCACGCCGCAGGGGCTGCCGAGGAAGGCGCTGGCGTCCTGGCCGAGCGCCGGGCTGCCGGGGATGTCGAGTGCGCCGCCGAGCACGAGGTCGGCGCTGCCGCGCACCGACTCGATCAGCATGCGCCCCATGCGGCCGGACGCGCCGGCCACGGCCACGCGCAGCGCGCTCACGGCGCGCCCTCCAGCGGCGGGTAGCTGCGCGCCGGACCGATCGGCTCCGGCTCCGCCGCGGGCGGCTTGCGCGGCACCGGCAGGGCCTTGAGCTGCTCGTCATTGAGCGCCAGCGGCGGCGCCTGGCGCGAGGTCTTGAAGGTGTCGATCGAGGCGACGAACTCGCGCTCGGCGGGCAGATCGCCGCCGGTCTCGATGCTCTTGAGCGTCTCGCCGTCGAAGCGCACCACCACGCGGCGCAGCTGCGGCTCGGCGCCCTGGCGGCGGATCGTGAAGACGTAGTCCCAGCGGTCGGCGTGGAAGGCGTCGGTCAGCAGCGGCGAGCCGAGGATGTCGCGCACCTGGGTGCGGTTCATGCCGACGCGCACCGCCTCGGCCTGCTCGCGCGTGACGACGTTGCCCTGCACCACCTCGACGCGATAGGGCGTGACCACGCCGAGGAAGTTGTCCGAGGACTGCAGCGAGCTGCAGCCGGCCAGCACGGCCAAGCCGGCGGCGAGCAGGAGACGAGAGGACATGATGCGCCTGGGGACGGCCGCGCGGCCGCGCGGGCAACCTCGATATGATCGGCGCATTCTAGCGTTCGGCCCTCCGCGGCCGGGCCCGTGACGAGCCCCCATGAGCCACGCCGACGAACTCAAGAACAGCGGCCTGAAGGCGACGCTGCCGCGCATCAAGGTGCTGGAGGTGTTCCAGCGCAGCACGCAGCGCCACATGAGCGCCGAGGACGTCTACAAGCACCTGCTGGCCGAGGGCGCGGACGTGGGCCTGGCCACCGTCTACCGCGTGCTGATGCAGTTCGAGCAGGCCGGCATCCTGTCGCGCAACCACTTCGAGAGCGGCAAGGCGGTCTTCGAGCTCAACGAGGGCAAGCACCACGATCACCTGGTGTGCCTGGACTGCGGCCGGGTCGAGGAGTTCTACGACCCGGAGATCGAGAAGCGCCAAAAGTCCATCGCGCAGACCCGCGGCTTCGAGCTGCAGGACCATGCGCTGGCCCTGTACGCCAACTGCACCAAGAAGGCCTGCCCGCACCGGGGCAAGTAGGCGGGGTCGGCCGCAGGGCCGCCCCAAGGCCGACCGCGCCCCTCGGGGGCAGGAGCGAAGCGACTGGGGGGCCAGGTCACTCCGGCTTCTGCATCGCCTTCTGGTGGCGCTCGATGAACTCCTGGTAGGTGTCGATGCCGCGCAGCTGCAGGATGGTGTTGCGCACCGCGGCCTCCACCAGCACGGCCAGGTTGCGGCCCGCGTCGACCGCGATCACCGCCTTGCGCACCGGCACGTCGAGGATGTCCTCGTACAGCGGCTCGTAGGGCAGGCGCTCGAACTCGCGCTCCATCGTCTCCTTGCGCACCAGGTGGACGATCAGCTTCAGCCGCATCTTGCGACGCACCGCGGTCTCGCCGAAGATGGCCTTGATGTCCAGCAGCCCGATGCCGCGCACCTCGAGCAGGTTGAGCAGCAGCTCCGGGCAGCGGCCCTCCAGCGAGGTCTGCGAGACGCGGTACAGGTCGACCGCGTCGTCGGCCACCAGGCCGTGGCCGCGCGAGATCAGCTCCAGGCCGAGTTCGCTCTTGCCCAGGCCCGACTCGCCGGTCAGCAGCACGCCCAGGCCGAGGATGTCCATGAACACGCCGTGGCGGGTGGTGCGCTCGGCGAAATGCTGGCTCAGGTAGCCGCGCACCACGTCGATCACGTGGCCGGCCGATTCGGCGGTGGAGAAGAGCGGGATGTCGGCCCGGTCGCACATCGCGACCAGCTTGTCCGGCGGCACCTGTCCGTCGGCCACGATCAGCACCGGCGGCTCGAGCGTGACGATGCGCGAGATGCGGCGTTCGGCCACCTCCGGCGTGGCCTCGCCGAGATAGGCCACCTCGCGCCGGCCGACGATCTGCACGCGGTACGGGTGGATGTAGTTGAGGTAGCCGACCAGGTCGGCGGCCGACTGCGCGTTGCGCACCGCGGCCTCGTCGAAGCGCCGCTCCGGATGCGCGTGCCCGGCGATCCATTCCCACTGGAGGGCCTGCCGGTGCTCCTCGAACAGCGCCTCGGCGCTGATGACGGTGGGCTTCACTGCGGCGGCGTCAGGCGACCGACTTGAGCGGCTCCCAGTTGGCGATCAGCTCGTGCACCTTGGCGGCATCGCCTTCGGTCTTGAGCCGCTCGCGCAACTCGCGGTCGGACAGCATTTCCGCGATCTCGGAGAGGATCTCCAGGTGCCGCTGCGTCGCTGCCTCGGGCACCAGCAGGAAGATCAGCAGCACGACCGGCTCGTCGTCCGGGGCGTCGAAGGGAATGGGCTGCTGCACGCGCAGCACCGCGGCCAGCGGATTCTTCAGGCCCTTGATGCGGCCGTGCGGGATGGCCACGCCGTGGCCGAGGCCGGTGGAGCCCAGGCGCTCGCGCGCGAACAGGTTGTCGGCCACCGTGGCACGCGCGATCGCGTGCTGGTTCTCGAACAGCAGGCCGGCCTGCTCGAAAGCCCGCTTCTTGCTCGTGGCATCGACATCCACGAGCACGTTGGTGGGCGGCAGGATGGCGGCGAGACGGTTCATCGTGGGAACGAATCGGGAGCCGGGGCTCGTGACGGCCGACGGGTTGTCGACCGGGCCATGAATTATGGAGTCGCCTCCTGCGGATGGGTTCAACCGGAGGGGGCGGGCGAGAAGCATTCTGCACTTGGTGCTGCGTCGCAGCAACGGTCCTCGCCCCCCGGCTCGCGGGCCGGCCAAACAAAAAGCGGCCGCAGGGGCCGCTTTCTCGGGGTGAGTCCGGATCAGGGCGCCGGGGCGTCGATCCGCTTGGCCGCGAGATGGTGATGGTCCTGAAGCTTGTCCTTGTGGCGGCAGACCTGCCGGTCGAGCTTGTCCATCAGCTGGTCGATCGCCGCGTACAGGTCTTCGTGCGACTGCTCGACGAAGATGTCCTTGCCCTTGACATGCAGCGTGACCTCTGCCTTCTGCCTTCGTTCCTTTTCCTTGAGCTTTTCCACCGTCAGCAGCACGTTGACATCCACCACCTGGTCGAAATGTCGTGTGACCCGTTCCAGCTTCGTGAGCACATACTCACGCAAAGCCGGGGTCACCTCGAGGTGATGTCCGCTGATCGTCAGGTTCATCGAGGACTCCTTTCGCGGGGGAAGAAAGCGCGGGGGATGCAGGGGGATGAGGAGCGGGGAGGGGGCGGGTCTCGGGCCTTCCCGCGGCGGGGTAGGCGAGGCCAGTGTGCCGGCTATCCCTCGGGGTGACAAGCGGGAGACACCAAGCGTCACGGTGCAATAATGCGCGCTGGTCCCCTCGCGGAGATGTTGTTGGACAGCACCCCTACGCAGTGACCGTCCGCTCCCGGCAGGCCGCCTTCCCTGGCGGTCCCGGCCTGGAGTGAGGCGGTTCCCGGCCCTTCACCAGCCCACCGTTGCACCCAGGTCCGCCGGCGCCTTGCGCCGGCTCGCCGACGGAGCCTCCATGCTGAACGTCTTCACGCTGGCCAATGGCCGGCTGTTCCAGGAAGAGATCGAGAGCCTCGACGCGCTCGCCGGTCTGAAGCCGATCTGGGTCGACCTGGACGCACCCACGCCGGAGGAGAAGGGCTGGATCTCGCAGCACTTCGGCCTGACCATCCCGCAGGACGTGGTGGACGACGACCTGGAGGAGTCCGCCCGCTTCTACGAGGAGGACAACGGCGAGCTGCACATCCGCTCGGACTTCCTGATCGACGACGAGGAGCGCTCGCGCAACGTGCGGGTGGCCTTCATCCTCTTCAAGAACGTGCTGTTCTCGGTGCACGGCGAGGACCTGCCGGTGTTCCGCCTGCTGCGCCTGCGCGCGCGCCGCATCCCGGCGCTGATCGAGGACGCCAAGGACGTGCTGCTCAAGCTCTACGACGCGGACGCCGAGTACAGCGCCGACGCGCTCGAGGGTGTGTACGACAGCCTCGAGGCGGTCAGCGCGCGGGTGCTCAAGCAGGACGTGAACGACCAGGTCGCTGCCGAGGCGCTGGCCGCGATCGCGCGCGAGGAGGACCTGAACGGCCGCATCCGCCGCAACGTGATGGACACCCGCCGCGCGGTCAGCTTCATGATGCGCAGCCGGCTGCTGAACGCCGAGCAGTTCGAGGAGGCGCGCCAGATCCTGCGCGACATCGACTCGCTCGACTCGCACACCACCTTCCTGTTCGACAAGATCAACTTCCTGATGAACGCCACGGTCGGCTTCATCAACATCAACCAGAACAAGATCATCAAGATCTTCTCCGTGGCCAGCGTCGCGCTGCTGCCGCCGACGCTGATCGCCAGCATCTACGGCATGAACTTCCAGGCCATGCCGGAGCTGAACTGGCGCTTCGGCTACCCGTTCGCGCTGGCGCTGATGATCGCCTCGGTGGCCGCGCCGTTCATCTACTTCCGCCGCAAGGGCTGGCTGCGCTGACCGGATGGGTCAGGCGTTCGCGCGCCGCTTCAACCAGCGCATCAGCGCGCCGACCGCGGGCAGCTTCTCGTACAGTTCCTCGGCCGCGTCCCAGTAGTCGCGGTGCAGGGCGACGAGCCCGTGGGCGTCGAAGCGCAGGTGCGAGGCGCCGCGCACCACCTGCTCGCCGCGCGCGAAGCGGCGCATGCGGAACAGGAAATCCCAGGTCAGGAAACACTGGTCGCCCTGCACCAGGATGTCGTGCACCACGAAGCGCGGCGACTCGAGCGCCTCGAACATGTGGGTGAACACGTGCTGGATCGCGGCCACGCCCTGCACCTCGTTGAACGGGTCCTTGAAGCGCGCGTCGGCGGCGTAGTAGCGCGGCAGGCGCACCACGTCGCCGGGCGAGAGTGCCTCGAAGAAGTCCACCAGGCGCGCCACGCGCGCATCGGGGTGACGCTGGTTCACAGTCCGGTGGCGCGGCGGATCGCCTTGAAGTAGAGCGTGTCGCCCACGTGGCTGAGCGCCTTCAGCCACAGCGTGAAGCGCTTCGGGAAGTGGATCTCGAAGCGGCCCGCCTCCCAGCCGCGCACGATCTCCGCGGCGGCCTGCACCGGCGAGATGAGCGCCGGCATCGTGAAGCGGTTCTGCGAGGTCAGCGGCGTCTCGACGAAGCCCGGGTTGACCAGCGACACGCCGACGCCCTGCGGCTGCAGGTCGAAGTACAGCGTCTGCGCCAGGTTGATCAGCGCCGCCTTGGTCGGCCCGTAGGCCAGCGAGTTGGGCAGGCCGCGGTAGCCCGCCACGCTGGCCACCAGGCTCAGGTGCCCGGCCTTCTGGCGCAGCAGGTGCGGCAGCACCGCGTCGAGCAGGTGCAGCGCGCCGACGTAGTTGACCTGCTGGTGGCGGATCGCGTCGTCGAGGTCGAAGGCGGTCGCGCGCATCGCCTTGTAGTGGCCGGCGCAGTAGACCGCCATGTCGAGTCGGCCGAAGCGCTGCACGATCTCGTCGGCCGCGGCGCGCATCGCGGCGCGGTCGGTCGCGTCCAGCGGCAGCGCCAGGCTGCCGGCATGCTGGTGCGCGAAGGCCTGGATGGTGGCGCCGCTGCGCGCGGAGACCACCACCACCGCGCCGCGCTGGTGCAGCAGCTCGGCGGTGGCGCGGCCGATGCCGGTCGAGGCGCCGACCAGCCAGACGACGCGGCCGCTCCAGTCCTCGATGCGGGGGTTCAGGGGCATGCGCATCTTTCAGGGTTTGGTGAAGGCGAGCGTCACCTCGCCGAGGCGGATGCCGAACTTGCTCATCACCGCCTTGTTGAGCATGACCTTGTCGTCGACCAGGAACATCCAGTCGTCGAACTGCACCTCGTAGACCTTGTCGTCCACCGGCAGGCGCAGCGTGTAGGCCCACTGGAAGGCGTTGCCGGCGGCCTGGCCCTGCGCGGTGCCGACCACGTCGTCGGCGGTGCCGGTGTAGCGGCCCTCGTTTCCAGCGCCTCGCAGCTTCTTCAGCCGCCACACGCGGCGCTGCGTCGAGCCGTCGCTGTAGGTGAAGGCCTCGTCGAGCACGCCCTCGTCGCCTTTCCAGGTGCAGTCCATGCGGACCGTGAAGCGGCGCACCACCTTGCCGGAGCGGTCGGTGAAGATGCCGTGGGCCAGCACCAGGCCGTCGAAGTAGCGCTCGAGCGCGAGCACGGGTTTCTCGGCGGCGTAGTCGGCCGGCGTCGGTGCAGAGGCGCAGCCGGCCAGCAGGGCGGATGCGGCCGCGGCCGCGAGGAACAGGCGTCGGTGGTTCATCGTTCGCGCCCCGGGCGGATCCAGAGCAGGTAGAGCAGCGCGGCCGCGCCGAGCTTGAGGGCGCAGGGCAGCAGCGCGTAGGCCAGCGTGAGGGCGTCGAGCGCGGCGGCGTCGCGGCTGCCCGGCGCGTAGCCGAGCGCCTGCAGCGCCGGCAGCGCCAGGCCGGCGGCCAGCGCGAGGTTGAGCTTGGTGGCGAAGTTCCACCAGCCGAAGTAGGCGCCCTCGGCCCGCCCGGCATGGCCGGCACGCTGCACCACGCCGGCCAGCAGCGCCGCCGGCAGCGTGAGGTCCGCGCCCAGCGCGATGCCGCTGCCGATGCACACCGCGGCATAGGCGAGCGTGTCGCCGCGGCCGAGTGCGGCGGCCCAGGCGAACACGCCGATCGCCAGCAACATGCCGGCGAGCCAGCTGCGCGCCAGCCCGAAGCGCTTCACCAGCCGCACCCAGAGGGGAATCGACAGCGCTGCGGCGGCGAAGTAGGCGGCCAGGAACAGCGGCTCCCAGGCCGGCGCCTCGAGCCGGTCGCGGATGAAGAACAGCACCAGCGTGGCCGGCACCGCGCCGGCGATGCCGTTGACGAGGTAGATCGCGAGCAGCCGGCGGAAGTCGCCCGACGCGAACGGCAGGGCCATCGACGCGCCGGGCGCGCCGGGCGCCGCGGCGGGCGGCTGCGGCGCCCGGGCCAGCGCGGCCAGGGCGGCCAGCAGCAGCAGTGCGAACAGCAGCGTGCTCGCCTCCAGCCCGGCCAGCGAGGGCAGCAGGCTGGCCAGCAGCACGCCGATCAGCGCCAGGCCCTCGCGCCAGGCGACGATGCCCGCCCGGCCGGCCGCGTCGCCGCCGAGCCGGGCGCCCCAGGCCTGGTGGATCACGCTGACCACGCTGTAGGCGAGGTAGGTGACGACGAGCGCCGCGGCGCACCAGGCCAGCAGCGCCGCGGTGCCGTTGACCGACGGGAAGAACAGGGCCCGGAAGCCGAGCGCCAGCAGCACCGCCGCCGCCGCCGCCGCCAGCCACGCGTGCCGGGCCGAGCGGGTGAACAGCGCGTCGGCGGCCCGGCCGATCAGCGGGTCGGCCACCGCGTCGAGCACGCGCGCGGCCAGCAGCACCGCGCCGAGCGCGGCCAGCGGCACGCCGAACTGCGTCGCGTAGTGGTTCGGCAGGATCACGTACAGTGGCAGTGCGACGAAGGCCAGCGGCAGTCCCGGTGCGCCGTAGGCGAGCCCGTCGCGCCAGGTCGACCGGGCGAGCGGCACGGCCAGGCTGCTCACGATCGCGTGCCCGGGCCGCCGAGCAGCGCCAGGCGCAGCGCCGGCTCGGAGGTCTGCGGGCCGAGCCAGATGGCGAAGAAGCGGCGCGCGAACTCGGCATCGCGCACCTCGCCGCGCAGGCGGCCGTTGACGAAGAAGCGCGCCGCCTCGAGCGGCTGGTGCACGCCGGTGATGCGGTCGCCCTTGGTCACGTCCGGGAACATGCGCTTCATCTCGTCGAGCCAGCGTTGCTGCAGCGCGTCGTCGACATCGCCCAGGCGTTTCATCTCCTCCAGGCTGCGTTCGGCAATCAGCCGGCCGTAGAGCGTGCGGGCGTACTCGAGCTCGAGCGCCAAGGGCTGCTGCTCGAAGCGCGCCGCATCGAAACCCTCGCGCACCCACAACCGAGCGTCGTAGACCTGCAGTCCGAAGAAGGTGAGCCGGCCGCTGCCTTGCAGCCGTGCCCCCGGCAGTTCGGCCGCCACCTCGGCGGGCACGGTGGCGGGCGTCGCGCGGCGCGCCCGGGCCGCGAGCGGCGCCAGCGCCAGGCCGATCAGGCAGGCACGTCGGGTGGTCATGGCTCGCTCAGTCGCGCTGCAGCGTGAACTGCACGACGCTGGTGTTGCCCGTGGCGAAGGCCGCCTCGCAGTAGGCGAGGTAGAACTCCCAGATGCGCACGAAGCGGGTGTCGAAGCCGAGCTGGCGCACGCGCGGCTCCTCGGCCAGGAAGCGTTCGCGCCAGCGGCGCAGCGTCTCGGCGTAGTCGAGCCCGAACTCGAACTCGTCGACCACGCGCAACCCGGCCTGCCCGGCCGCCGCTCGGAAGGCGCTGCGGCTGGGCAGCAGGCCGCCGGGGAAGATGTACTGCTGGATGAAGTCGGTCGACTTCACGTAGCGTTCGAACAGGTCGTCGCGGATCGTGATGCTCTGGATGCAGGCGCGCCCGCCCGGCCTGAGCTGGCGCTGCACGGTGGCGAAGAAGCCCGGCCAGTACTCGCGGCCGACGGCCTCGAACATCTCGATCGAGGCGATCGCGTCGTACGGACCGTCGGCGATGTCGCGGTAGTCCTGGAAGCGCAGGTCCGGCGCCGGCTCGAGCGCGGCGACGCGCTCGCGGGCCCAGGCGAGCTGCTCGGTCGAGATCGTCACGCCGGTGACCCGCGCGCCGAACTCGCGCGCCGCGGTCTCGGCCAGCGCGCCCCAGCCGCAGCCGATCTCGAGCAGGCGCTGCCCGCGCTGCACGCCGCACTGGCGCAGCGCGCGGCGCACCTTGGCGTGCTGCGCGGCCACCATGTCGCCCGAACGCTCGCCTTCGAACCAGGCGCTGCTGTAGTTCATGGTCGGGTCGAGCCAGAGCCGGTAGAAATCGTTGCCCAGGTCGTAGTGGGCGTGGATGTTCTTGCGGCTGCCGCCGCGCGAGTTGCGGTTGAACAGGTGCCGCGCGCGGTACAGCAGCGAGCCCCACCAGCGGCCGTAGATCACCTGCTCGACGGCGTCGCGGTTGGCGACGAACAGCGTCAGCAGCGTGGTCAGGTCCGGCGAGGTCCAGTCGCCGGCGATGTAGCTCTCGGCGAAGCCGATGTCGCCGGACTTCAGCGCCGCCGCGCAGACCTTCCAGTTGCGCAGGCGGATCGCGGCACGCGGCTCGCCCTCGCGCAGCGCGCCGAAGTGCAGGCTGCCGCCGTCGGGCAGCTGCACGTCCAGGCTGCCGTGGCGCAGGCCGCGCAGGAGGTGGAACACGGCCCGCGCCGCGGGCGGTGCCGACTCGGGCAGGGTCGGCAGGGCGACGCCGGTGATGCTGTTCATGGGGACGGCTCAGCGGGTGACGAATTGCCCGGGGGCGGGCGGTTTGGAGAAGAAGGGCACGCGCTTGACCCACAGCCGCAGCGCCTGCCAGTGAATGCGCGCGATCACGCCGAGGGTCATCAGCGGCATGCCGAAAAAGGCCTGGCGCGCTCGCGCCGGCGTGAGCGGCGCGAGCGCGCCGGAGACGCTGGTCTGCAGCAGCGCGCCGGCGCCGTCGTGGTGGTCGACCCGCGCCACTGTGCGCCCGGGCGTGCGCATGAAGCGGAAGCGGTAGTCGCCCTCGACCGAGCAGAACGGCGAGACGTGGAACACCTTGGCCGCGCGCAGTTCGCGCCCGTAGCCGAGCTGCGGCCCCTGCAGCAGGTAGCAATGGCGCTCGCCGAAGGTGTTGTTGACCTCGGCGACGATGGCCGCGAGCGAGCCGTCGGCGCGCTCGCAGTACCAGAAGCTCACCGGCTTGAAGGCGTAGCCGAGCACGCGCGGGTAGGTGTGCAGCCAGACCTCGCCGTTGGCGTCGTGCACGCCTTCGCGCAGCAGCAGCTCGTCGAGCCAGGCCAGGCAGTCGGCGCGGCCGTCGCCGTGGTCGCGGTCGTGGAAGCTGACCAGCGCGGTGCGGTTGCGCGCCAGCGCCGCGTGCGGCTGGGCGCGCAGTCGCCGCATCGGCAGCAGCAGGAACCAGGTCGGGTAGGCGAATCGGTTCAGCGCCGGGCGCAGGCGCGCATGGCGCACCTGCCCGATGCCGAGCTGTGGTTCGGCCAGCGGCGCGCTGGTGCTCACGCCGCCTCCTGCTGCGCGCCGATCACGCCGCGGCCGCGCAGGCCCTCGAGCACCGCGAGCGAGGAGCGCAGTCCGTCCTCGTGGAAGCCGTAGCGCGTCCAGGCACCGCAGAACCAGGTGTGCGCGATGCCCTGGATCTGCGGCACGCGCTTCTGCGCCTCGATCGCGGCGAGGTCGAACACCGGGTGGTCGTACTGCCACTCGCCGACGATGCGGGCCGGGTCGATGGGGGTGGTCGGATTGAGCGACACCAGCACGGGCGTGCTGAAGGGCAGCGGCTGCAGCTTGTTGAGCAGGTAGTGCAGGCACACGGCCGCCTGCTCGCGCGAATCGTCGGCCGCGCGCTGGTAGTTCCAGGCGGCCCAGGCCGGGCGGCGCTGCGGCAGCACGCGCGTGTCGGTGTGCAGCACGGCCCGGTTGGGCTGGTAGCGGATCGCGCCGAGCACGGCCCGTTCGGCCTCGCTCGCGTCGGCCAGCAGCGCGAGTGCCTGGTCGGTGTGGCAGGCGAGCACGAGTTCGTCAAAACGTTCCTCGCCGCGGTCGGTGGCGACCCACACGCCCGCCGCACCACTGCCCGGCGGCACGCGCCGCACCCGCCGCACCGGCGTGCGCAGCCGCGCATCCGGCACCGCGGCGACGATCTTCTCGACGTACTGGCGTGCGCCGCCGCGCACGGTGAACCAGCGCGGCCGGGTCGCCACCTGGATCAGCCCGTGGTTGTGGCAGAAGCGGATCATCGTGGCCACCGGGAAGCGCAGCATCTGGTCGGTGGGGCAGGACCAGATGCAGCCCAGCATCGGCAGCAGGTACCAGTCGCGGAACGCCGCGCCAAAGCGCTGGCGCGTCAGGAAGTCGCCCAGCGGCTCGGCGAGTTCCTCCTCGCGGCCGGCCTCGGCGATGGCGCTGGCCACGCGGTTGAAGCGCAGCAGGTCGGCGAGCATGCCCCAGAAGCGCGGGCGCAGCAGGTTGCGCTTCTGCGCGAACACGGTCGCGAGGTTCGAGCCGCTCCATTCGAGGGCATGCCCGGGGACCTGGACCGAGAACGACATGTCCGAGGGCGCCAGCGCGATGCCGAGTTCGGCGAACAGCGCCAGCAGGTTCGGGTAGGTGCGTTCGTTGAGCACCAGGAAGCCGGTGTCGACGCCGTGGGTCACGCCATCGAGCGTGACATCGACGGTGTGGGTGTGGCCGCCGAACCAGTCGCCCGCCTCGAAGAGCGACACCCGGGCCTGTCCGCGCAGGCCGTGGGCAACGCCCAGCCCCGCGATGCCGGAGCCGACGACGGCTATGCGGCGCATCGCGCGCCCCCGGGGGACGGACCGATGCCGCCCCAGGCGGCATCGGTCGGAAGGAAGAATGCTGCGGAGCGCCCCCGGGCGAAGGAGGGAGGAGGGAGGGAGGAGGAGAACCGCCCGGGGATTTCAGCCTGCCGAAGCAGGAGGCTCCGCAACAGAAAACTCGCTCGGCCGGCACTCCGATCACCCGGCCACGCCACCTTGGACTCGCTCTTGGCGGCAAGTTCCCTGCCGTTGGCGGGCATTGGTGCCGAGAAGATCTCGAAATGCATCTGGCTGTTCCGCTTGAACTGAACAGTATTAATCATAACCGATCGGTATTCACTTTGCATCGAGTAGTTTTTCGATGCGCGCCGCGAAGGCCGGATCCGCGGGGTCCACGTCGCTCGCGAACGAGCTGACGGCCTGGCCGTCGCGCGCCACCAGGTACTTGTGGAAGTTCCAGCGCGGCGCCTGGCCGGTGCGCCGGGCCAACTCGCCGAACAACGGGTTCTGCGCCGAACCGGCCGAAGCGGCCACACGGGTCTTGGCGAACATCGGAAAGCGCACGCCATAGGTGTTCTCGCAGAACTCGGCGATCTGCTTCGCATCGCCCGGCTCCTGGCTGCCGAAGTCGTTGGATGGGAACCCGAGCACCACCAGGCCGCGGCCGCGGTAGCGGTCGTACAGTGCCTCGAGCGACTTGTACTGGGGCGTGTAGCCGCAGAAGCTGGCCGTGTTCACCACCAGCAGCACGCGGCCGGTGTACTGGCACAGGTCCTGGGGCTTCTCGTCCTGCAGGCGCGGGAACTGGCGCGCCAGGAGCGATGGGCATTCGGCCGGGGCGGCCCAGGTCGCCGGCGCGGCCGCCATCGCGAGGCCCGCCAGGGCAGCGGTGAGGGGTGTCTTCATGTGATCGATACTAAGCGGTACACTTGAAGACTGCAAGGTCATGTCTTGGACAACAGAGGCTTCCATGAAGGCCGGAACCGTTCCGCTCGATCTCCCCATGACGATCGCTGCCGTCGAGCGCGACACCGGCATCGGCAAGGACACGCTGCGCGCCTGGGAGCGTCGCTACGGCTTTCCGCAGCCCGTGCGCAGCGACTCGGGTGAGCGCCTGTACCCGGCCGAACAGGTGCACAAGCTGCGCCTGCTCAAGCGCCTGGTCGAGCGCGGTGGCCGGCCCGGGCAGCTGGCGCGGCTGGACATCGCGGCGCTGGTCGCGCTGCAGGACGAGGCCGCGGCATCCACGCCGCGGCGCGCAGGCACCGACGGCTTCCTGGAGCTGATCCGGGCGCACGACGTGGCCGCGCTGCGGCGCCGCCTGCGCGAGCGGCGCAGCCGCCTCGGGCTGGCCCGGTTCGTCACCGAGCTGGTCGCGCCGCTGAATACGCAGGTCGGCGAGGCCTGGATGCGTGGCCAGCTGCAGGTGTTCGAGGAGCACCTGTACACCGAGTCGATCCAGCTGGTGCTGCGCGAGGCGGTGGCCGCGCTGCCCGCGGGACGGACGGTCGACCGGCCGCGGGTGCTGCTGACCACCTTCCCCGGCGAGCCGCACGGCCTCGGGCTGCTGATGGCCGAGGCCCTGTTCACGCTCGACGGTGCCGCGGTCACCTCGCTGGGCGTGGCCACCCCGCTGTGGGACATCGTGCTGGCGGCCCAGGCGCTTGCGGCCGACATCGTGGCGCTCAGCTTCAGCGGCTGCATGAACCCGGGCCAGGTGGTGGACGGGCTCGCCGAGCTGCGCAGCCGCCTGCCCTCGCGCATGGCGTTGTGGGCCGGCGGCGCCGCACCGGTGCTGCACCGGTGCCCGGTGCCTGGCGTCACCGCGATCGCCGAGCTGGAGCAGATCGGGGCCGGCCTGCAGCGCTGGCGGCAGACCACGGCAAGGCCCTGAGGCGCGGCAGGACGCGGTGTCCCGCGGTCACGAGGCGACCCTAGAATCGGCGCGCAGACGAGGCCGGCCATGATCTATCCAGAACTCTTCAAGCAGCTCGAAGCGGTCCGCTGGAGCATGGACAAGGACATCCCCTGGGACCAGTTCGACGCCAGCAAGCTCAGCGACGAGCAGGCCCAGACGATCAAGATGAACGCGATCACCGAGTGGGCGGCGTTGCCGGCCACCGAGATGTTCCTGCGCGACAACCGCGACGACAGCGACTTCTCCGCGTTCATGAGCGTGTGGTTCTTCGAGGAGCAGAAGCACTCGCTCGTGCTGATGGAGTACCTGCGCCGCTTCCGCCCCGACCTCGTGCCCACCGAGGCCGAGCTGCACGAGGTGCGCTTCGAGTTCGACCCGGCTCCCGCGCTCGAGACACTGATGCTGCACTTCTGCGGCGAGATCCGCCTGAACCACTGGTACCGGCGCGCCGCCGAGTGGCACAGCGAACCGGTCATCAAGGCGATCTACGAGACGCTGGCGCGCGACGAGGCGCGTCACGGCGGCGCCTACCTGCGCTACATGAAGCGTGCGCTGCAGCGCTTCGGCGACGAGGCGCGCGCGGCCTTCGCGAAGGTCGGCGTGCTGATGGCCAGCGCGCGCCGCACCGCGCAGGCGCTGCACCCGACCAACCTGCACGTCAACGTCAAGCTGTTCCCGCGCGACACGGTGCAGAGCCGGCTGCCGAATCCGGAATGGCTGGAGCAGTGGCTCGACAAGCAGATCCAGTTCGACGCGGTGTGGGAGACCAAGGTGGTCGACCGCATCCTGCACAACATGAGCCTGCTGATGGAGCGCAGCTTCGCGAGCGTGCAGGAGCTGAACCGCTTCCGCAAGGAAGTCACCGCCAAGCTCGGCGCGGCCCCCGGGGCACAACCGGCTTGAGCGGCGAGCCGGGCTTCCTCGCCAAGCTCTGCTCCCGCGGCGAGCTGGCGGCGCGCCTGGCCGCGCTGCCGAAGCCGGTGGTCTTCACCAACGGCGTGTTCGACATCCTGCACCGCGGCCATGTCAGCTACCTGGCGCAGGCACGCGCGCTCGGCGCGAGTCTCGTGATCGGACTGAACAGCGACGCCTCGGCGCGCGGGCTCGGCAAGGGCCCGGACCGCCCGCTCAACGCCGAGGCCGACCGTGCCTGCGTGCTGGCGGCGCTCGAGAGCGTCAGCCTGGTGACGCTGTTCGACGAGCCGACGCCGGTGGCGCTGCTCGAGCTGGTGCGGCCGCAGGTCTACGTCAAGGGCGGCGACTACGACATCGAGACGCTCGAGGAGACGAAGCGTGTGCGCTCCTGGGGCGGCACCGCCGTGGCGCTGCCCTTCGTCGACGGCTACTCGACCACGGCGCTGGTGCGCCGCATCCGCGGCTGAGTCACCTCCGATTCACGATCACGATGCCCGCGGCCACGGCCGCCAGGGCCACCAGCAGCCGTGCCGTGACCGGCTCGCCCAGCAGCAGCGCGCCCAGCAGCAGGCCGAACACCGGCGTCAGCAGCGTGAACGACGCGAGCCGCGTGGCCGGGTAGTGGCGCACCAGCCAGAACCACAGCAGGTAGCTGGCGAAGGTGACCACCACGATCTGGAAGAACAGCGAGGCCCAGGTCAGCGGCGACAGGGTCGGCGCCCAGGGTTGGCCGTCCAGCAGCGCGGCCAGGCCGAGCGCGAGCCCGGAGATCGCGAGCTGGTAGAGCAGCGTCTTCTCGGCCGAGGCGCTGGCCAGCCGGCTACCGCGGATCGCCAGCGTGGTCGCCCCCCACAGCACGCCGGCGGCCACGCCGAGCGCGTCGCCGAACCACTGGCGCTCGCCCGCGGCCGGGCGGCTGAAGCCCTCGGCGAAGCCCCAGGCCACGCCGCCGAAGGCGATCGCCAGGCCGGCCAGCTGCAGCGGCGTCAGCCGCTCCGAGCGTGCGATGAACGGCATGCCGAGCGCGACGACGAAGGGCGAGATGTAGATGAACACCGCCATGCGCGAGGCGGTGGTGTGCTGCAGGCCGACGAAGATGCAGCCGAACTCGGCGGCGAACAGCAGCCCCGCGAGCAGCCCGCCGGGCAGCGAGCCGTCGCGCTCGAACAGCGCGATGCCGCGCGCGCGTGCCCACAGCGCCACCAGCGCGGCACCGCCGAGCGAGCGCAGCGCCGCCTGGGCCAGCGGCGGCACCTCCGCGATCGCGACCTTGGCGGCGACCTGGTTCAGGCCCCACAGGAAGCAGCAGAAGACGAGCAGCCCGACGGCGCGGCCGTCGAGGCGGGTATGGCGATCAGGCATGCGGGCGGTTCGGGAGCAGGCTGGCGAGCAGGCCACACAGCACGCCCGCGACGAGGCCGGTGGCATGCGCGAACGGAGCGATCGGGATGTCCCAGCCGGTACGGTATTGCAGCACGGCGCCGCCCGGATCCTCCCCCAGGACCTTCACCAGCAGTCCCGCCAGCAGCGCCGCGCCGACCAGGCGGCGCCGGCCCCGGCCGGTAACGAGGAGGTGCAGAGCGGCGACCGCCACGCCGGCGTGCAGCACGCCGGAGAGCCCGCCGAAATGCGCCAGCTCCGGGCGCAGCAGCAGGCCGAGCTGCGTCAGCGGCCAGGCGGCAAGCCAGGCCAGCGCGCTGCGCAGCGGCACCTCGGCCTGCACGCCGAGCACCGCCACCAGCGCCGCGCCGGCCAGGTTGGCGCCCAGGTGCAGCGCGCTGTAGTG
The DNA here is from genome assembly GCF_004011805.1 of Piscinibacter defluvii. Classification (GTDB taxonomy): domain Bacteria; phylum Pseudomonadota; class Gammaproteobacteria; order Burkholderiales; family Burkholderiaceae_C; genus Piscinibacter; species Piscinibacter defluvii. The sequence goes on along the minus strand of NZ_ML137196.1, from coordinate 470,228 downwards.
CACCGCTGCGGCCGTGACGGCGCGCCACGGTTCGCGCCCGGCCAGGCCCGGCTGCCACTCGAGCCCGCTGGGCGGGTGTCCCCAGGCCAGCAGCGAACCGGCGGCCAGCAGCAGCGCCAGCGCGAGCCAGGCGCGCGCGCCGGGACGCGCCGGGATCAATCGAACACCGCGCGCCAGAGCGCCAGCACGGCGTCGCGGTGCTCCGCCAGCGTGGCCGGGTCGACCTGCGTGGGCTGCTCGTCCAGGCGTGCCTTGTGCTGCGCGCGGCGCAGCTCGCGGTAGGCGTCGGCCGCATGCGTGCCGACGTGGTCGGGCAGCAGCCCGGCGTCCTGCGCACGCTGCAGCAGCGCGATGTTGCCCTTGTTGTCGAGCAGCTCGGGATGCTTCGCGCTGTGCGCGAGCACCAGGAACTGCACCGCGAACTCGACGTCCACCATGCCGCCCGGGCTGTGCTTGACGTCGAAGCGCCCGGCCGGCACCGGGCGCGCTGCGCGCAGCTTCTCGCGCATCGAGTGCACCTCCTGGCGCAGCGCGAGCGCGTCGCGCGGCGCGGCCAGCACGGCGCGCCGCACGGCCTCGAAGCGCGGTTCGAGCTCGGGCAGGCCGGCGCACCAGCGCGCCCGTGTCAGCGCCTGGTGCTCCCAGGTCCACGCGGTGTTGCTGCCGCGGCCGGTCTGGTACTTCTCGAACGCGGCCATCGAGGTGACCAGCATGCCGGAGTTGCCGTTGGGCCGCAGCGCGGTGTCGATGTCGAACAGCTCGCCGGCCGGCGTGCGCAGCGTCAGCCAGCTGATCAGCTTGCGCACGAAGGCGCTGTAGGCCTCGGGGGCACGCTCGTCCTCGTCGTCGAACAGGAACACCAGGTCGAGGTCGCTGCCGTAGCCGAGCTCCTTGCCGCCCAGCTTGCCGTAGGCGATCACCGCGAAGCGCGGGTCGGGCCGGTGGGCCTGCTTCAGGTGTTTCCAGGTCCACAGCAGCGTGCGGTGCAGCGTGGCGTCGGCCAGCGCGGACAGCTCGTCGGCCACCTGCTCGACCGTGATGCGACCCTCCACGTCGCGCACCAGCGTGCGGAACACCTCGGCGTGGTGGGCACGGCGCAGGGTGTCGAGCAGCGATTCGGGGTCGGCCTGGCCGGAGCGCTCCCAGGCCTCGTGGCGCTGCTCGAGCTCGGCCTCGAACTCGGCCGCGTCGAAGCCGCTGTGCAGCAGCCGCTCGTCGGCCAGTTCGTCGATCACGCCGGGGTGGCGCATCATGTAGCGCATCGGCCAGCGCGCCAGGCCGAGCAGGCGCAGCAACCGGTGCTGCACCTCGGGCCGCTCGACCAGCAACGCCAGGTAGCTCTCGCGCCGCAGCAGCGGCTCGAGCCAGTCGATGAAGCGCACCGCCGCCTCTTGCGTGCAGTCGCCCTGGCGCGCCGACGCGGCGGCGCGGGCGATCAGGCGGCCCAGGCGCGCCTTGCTCTCCTCGCGCAGCGAGCGGATCTTGGCCTGCCCGCACAGCGGGCGCACCCGCTCGGCCAGCTCGGGCGGCAGCTGCTCGAGGAAGCTGTCGCTGTCCAGCGGCGCGGGCGGCGCGCCGCAGGGCTTGCAGCCGACGTTGCCGTTGCAGCCGCCGGCCGGGGTGCGGCCGTCGTGCAGCAAGGCGTCGAACTCGAGCGCGACGAACTCGCGGATCTCGCCCAGCTTGTCGAGCAGCTCGCAGGCGTCGGCGCGGCAGGTCAGGCCGAGGCTGCGCGCGATCCAGTTCAGGTCGGCGTCGGCCGTGGGCAGCAGGTGGGTCTGCTGGTCGTCCAGGTACTGGATGCGGTGCTCGACGCGGCGCAGGAAGACATAGGCCTCGGCCAGGCGCCGCGCGCTCTCGGGCTTCATCAGCGCGCCGGCGGCCAGCTTGTCGAGCGCCTTCAGCGTGGCACGCGTGCGGATCTCGGGGAAGTGGCCGCCGCGCACCACCAGCAGCAGCTGCACGATGAACTCGATCTCGCGGATGCCGCCGCGCGAGAGCTTGACGTCGTTGGCGCGCTCGGGCCGCCCGGCGGCGCGGCGCTGCGCCTCGTCGCGCACCTTGCGGTGCAGCTGGCGCAGGCCCTCGAACACGCCGTAGTCGAGGTACTTGCGGTAGACGAAGGCGTTGATGATGGCGCGCAGCGGCAGCGGACGGCCGGCCGCGACGCTGGCGCGCGGCGCGACCACCCGGCTCTTCAGCCAGGCGAAGCGCTCCCACTCACGGCCCTGCGCCTGCAGGTAGTCCTCCAGCATCGACAGGCTGACCACCGGTGGTCCGGAGTTGCCGTTCGGGCGCAGCGCCAGGTCGACGCGGAACACGAAGCCGTCCTCCGTGGTGTCGCCGATCAGCGTGTACAGGCTGCGCGCGACGCGGGCGAAGAACTCGTGCGCCGACAGCGGCTGCGCCCCGTCGGTCTGCCCGTCTTCCTCGTAGACGTAGACCAGGTCGATGTCGGAGGACACGTTCAGCTCGCGCGCGCCGAGCTTGCCCATGCCGACGACCCAGAAGTCGATCTCGGCGCCGGACTCGCCGCGCGGCGTGCCGTGGCGTGCGCGCTGGTCGGCCAGCGCCTGGGCCAGCGCCAGGTCGAGCGTGGTCTCGGCCAGCTCGGTCATCGCGAGCGTGATGTCCTGCATCGCGGCGTCGCACTCGACGTCGAGCACCGCCAGGCGCTCCAGCACCAGCTGGCGCGCCACGCGCAGCGCCGAGGGCAGCGCCCGGCCGCCGGCGCCCAGCGCCTCGATCAGGCCGACGATCGCCTCGCGCCGCGGCAACCCCGGCGGCAGCAGCGGCAGCTCGGCCGCGTAGCGGCGCCGGATGCGCTGCACGAAGCGGCTGTGGTCGGCGCTGCAACGTGCAGTGACGATTGCTTGCGAATCGCTGGACGGAGTCGAAGGGGAACCCATCGGTTGGCCGGCGGTCTGCTCTTACATTGACTTCCGCGGCCCGGCCGCTGCGGCCAGCGGCGACAATCCGGTGCTGCGTGGCGGCATGGCCTGGCCCGGCGCTCGCCGCACGTGTCCCGTCACCGTCATGCCCTCCACTCCCACTGCCGTTGCCGATGCCGCCCAGCGCCCCCCGGCGGCCTCCTCGCGGTGGCGGCCCGTGCGAACGCTGCTGCGTGTCGCCTCCGGTCTGTTGCTGGCGGCGACGAGCTTATTGGTCATCGCCTGGTTGACACTGCACTGGGGGATTCTGCCGCGAATCGAGCAGTGGCGCCCGCAGATCGAGGCACGGGCCAGTGACGCACTGGGCATTCCGGTGCGCATCGGGGCGATCGCGGTGCGCTCGGGCAGCTGGGTGCCGGCCGTCGAGCTGCGCGACGTGCGCCTGCTCGACGCGCAGCAGCGCCCGGCGCTGCAGCTGCCGCGCGTGGCCGCCGCCCTCTCGCCGCGCTCGCTGCTCTCGTTCGAGCTGCGCTTCGCCCAGCTGCTGATCGAAGGCGCGCAGCTCGACATCCGGCGCGACGCCGACGGCCGCATCTTCGTCGCCGGGCTGGACCTGTCCGCCGCCGGCCGAAGTGCGGCCGAGGACGACGGCAGCGCGCTGCGCGACTGGGTGTTCGAGCAGCACGAGTTCGTGGTGCGCGGCGGCAGCGTGCGCTGGATCGACGAGCTGCGCCACGCGCCGCCGCTGGCGCTCACCGACGTGCAGTTCGCGCTGCGCAACGGCCTGCTGTCGCACGAGCTGCGCCTGGACGCCACGCCGCAGGCCGAATGGGGCCAGCGCTTCAGCCTGCGCGGACGCTTCCGCCAGCCGCTGCTGGCGCGTGCCGGCGACTGGCGACGCTGGAGCGGCGACGCCTTCGCCGAGCTGCCGCACGTGGACGTGCACGAGCTGCGCCGCTACGTCAACCTGCCGTTCGAGCTGGACGACGGCGAGGGGGCGCTGCGCGCCTGGGTCGAGCTGGTCGACGGCCGGCCGCGCAGCGGTACCGCCGACGTGGCGCTGCACCAGGTGGCGGTGCGCCTGGCGCAGGACGTCGAGCCGCTCACCTTCGCGCAGGTGCAGGGCCGCGTGGTCGCGGCGCGCCAGGACGAGGGCATGACGATCGCCCTGCAGCGCTTCGCCTTCGAGACCGGCGACGGCCTGCGCTGGCCGGCCAGCGAGATGTCGCTCGCCTGGCGCCAGCGCGCCGGCCAGCCGGCTGGCGGCGGCGAGTTCCGTGCCGACCGGCTCGACCTCGCACTGATGGCACAGGTGGCGGGCCGCGTGCCGCTCGGCGAAGCCGTGCGGCGCCTGCTGGCCGAGCTGCAGCCGCAGGGCATCGTCGACGGCCTGGTGGCGAGCTGGGACGGGCCGCTCGACGCGCCGACCCGCTACCGCGCCAAGGCCGGCTTTCGCGGCCTGGCGCTGGCGGCCAAGGCGGCCTCCGAGCCCGGCGCGGTCGGTCGGCCGGGGCTGCGCAACGCCAACCTGCAGGTCGAGGCCAGCGAGTCCGGCGGCACGGCCAGCCTGGCCATCGACGACGGCGCGATCGAGTTCCCGGGCGTGTTCGACGTGCCGCTGATCCCGCTGAACACGCTCGCGGCCGAGCTGGCCTGGAAGATCGAGACGCCGCGCGGCGCGCTGCGCAGCCAGGTCAGCGTGCAGGTGAAGGACGGGCGCTTCGCCAACGCCGATGCCCAGGGCGAGCTCGCCGCCACCTGGCGCACCGGGCCGGGCGAAGGCTTCGGTCGCGGCGGGCGCTACCCCGGCCGGCTCGAGCTCGACGGCCGCATCCTGCAGGCCGACGCCACCCAGGTGGCACGCTACCTGCCGCTGCAGCTGCCCGACACCCGTGGCTACCTCGGCCGCGCCATGCAGGGCGGCACGCTGCGCGACGCCGGCTTCCGGGTCCGCGGCGACCTGTGGGACGTGCCCTTCGTCGGCGCGCGCAGCGCGAAGGAGGGCGAGTTCCGCATCGCCGGCCGGCTGGAGGACGGGACCTTCGCCTACGTGCCCGACGAACCGGCCGAGGGCGACCGTCCGGCCTGGGTCTCGCCCTGGCCCGCGTTCGGCAAGGTGCAGGGCGAGTTCGTGGTCGACCGCGGCACGCTGGAGATCCGTGCGGCGCGTGGCCAGCTCGGCAACGTGGCCCTGTCCAACGTGCAGGGCGGCATCCGCGACATGATCGAGCGGCCGGTGTTCCGCATCGAGGGTCAGGCACGCGGCCCGCTGGCCGAGATGCTGCGCTTCGTCAACACCACGCCCGTCGGCGAATGGACCGGCCATGCGCTGGCGCGCACCAGCGCGACCGGCAACGCCGATCTGAAGCTGGCGCTGGCCATGCCGCTGCAGGACCTGCCGGCCAGCACCGTCAAGGGCAGCGTCACGCTGGCCGGCAACGACCTGCGCCTGGTGCCCGGGGCGCCGCTGTTCGGCGCGGCCCGCGGGCGGGTCGACTTCAGCCAGCAGGGCTTCGCGGTGGTCGACGGCCGGGCGCGCGTGCTGGGCGGCGAGCTGGTCTTCGACGGGGGCTCGCAGGGCGACGGCAGCCTGCGCTTCAACGGCCAGGGCAGCGCCACCGCCGAGGCGCTGCGGCGCGCCGAGGAACTCGGCCCGCTGGCCCGGCTGGCCGGCACGCTGAGCGGGCAGACCAGCTACCGGGCGAGCCTCGGCTTCGTGCGCGGCCTGCCCGAGTTCAGCCTGACCAGCAGCCTCGCGGGGCTGGCCATCGACCTGCCGCCGCCGCTGCGCAAGCCGGCCGAGGCGAGCCTGCCGCTGCGCGTGCAGAGCACGCTCGCGGCCGGCGACGCGCGCGACACCCTGCGCATCGAGCTCGGCACGCTGCTGCAGGCCCAGTTCCAGCGCGATCTCTCCGGCGACACGCCACGGGTGCTGCGCGGCGGCATCGGCCTGAACGAGGCGGCGCCCTGGCCCGAGGCCGGCGTGCATGCCAACCTCAACCTCGGCGTGCTGCGGGTCGACCCGTGGGAGCACGTGGCCGAACGGCTGTTCCCGTCCGCCCCCGGGCCGGGACCGGCGGGTGATGCCGGCGGCTACCTGCCGACCCGTCTGGCCCTGCGCGCGCAGGAGCTGCACAGCGGCGCGCGGCGCTTCAACCAGGTGGTGGCCGGCCTGTCGCAGGACGACGGCAACTGGCGCGGCAACGTCGAGGCCGAGCAGCTCAACGGCTACGTCGAGTACCGTCCCGCGCGCGCCGGCGGTGCCGCCGGGCGCGTGTACGCGCGGCTGGCACGGCTCGCGCTGCCCAAGGGCGATGCCGAGCAGGTCGAGACCCTGCTCGACCAGCAGCAGCCCACCAGCGTGCCGGCGCTGGACATCGTGGTCGACGACTTCGAGCTGCGCGGCAAGCGGCTCGGCCGCGTCGAGATCGTCGCCGTCAACGGCGTCGCCGGCGAAGGCCGCGATGCGGTGCGCGAGTGGCGGCTCGACCGCTTCAGCGTCAGCACGCCCGAGGCGCAGCTGAGCGGCAAGGGCCGCTGGGCCGAGGTCGGCGGGCCCTACCTGACGGTGCCCGGCGGCGCGGCCAGCGCGCGGCGCCGCGCGGTGCTGGACTTCAGGCTCGAGGTCGCCAACGGCGGTGCGCTGCTCGAGCGCCTGGGCATGGGCCACGCGGTGCGTGGCGGCAAGGGTCAGCTGGCCGGGCAGCTGTCCTGGCTCGGCTCGCCGCTGGCGCTGGACTACGGCAGCATGGGCGGCAACATCAACGTGGCGATCGACGCCGGCCAGTTCCTCAAGGCCGAGCCGGGCGCCGCGCGGCTGCTCTCGGTGCTCAGCCTGCAGTCGCTGCCGCGCCGCCTGGCGCTGGACTTCCGCGACGTGTTCCAGGAGGGCTTCGCGTTCGACAACCTCACCGGCGACGTGACGGTCGAGCAGGGCGTGGCCCGCACCAACAACCTGCGCATGCGCGGCGTGCAGGCCGTGGTGCTGATGGAGGGCAGCGCCGACATCGCGCGCGAGACGCAGGACCTGCGCGTGATCGTGGTGCCCGAGATCAACGCCGGCACCGCCTCGCTGGCCTATGCCGCGATCAACCCGGCGCTCGGCCTGGGCACCTTCCTCGCGCAGGTGTTCCTGCGCCGGCCGCTGATCCAGGCCGGCACGCGCGAGTTCCATGTCAGCGGCTCGTGGGACGACCCCAAGGTGGAGAAGGTCGAGCGCAAGCCGGGTGACGAAGTGCCGGATGTCGACGCGGCCGCGTCCGCGCCGCGGCCGGCGCAATGAGCCGGAGCACGCCATGAAGATCGCCGCCCTGCAGATGGTCTCGACGCCGGACGTGGCACGCAACCTGGCCACGGCGCGGCGCCTGCTCGCCGAGGCGGCGGCGCAGGGCGCGCGCCTGGCCGCGCTGCCCGAGTACTTCTGCTTCATGGGCCTGAAGGACAGCGACAAGCTCGGCGTGGCCGAGCCGCCGGGCGCCGGGCCGATCCAGGCCATGCTGGCCGAGGCAGCGCGCACGCACGGCCTGTGGATCATCGGCGGCACGCTGCCGCTGGTCAGCCCGGACCCGCAGCGCGTGCTCAACGCCTGCGGCGTGTGGGCGCCGGACGGCTCGCTCGCCGCGCGCTACGACAAGATCCACCTGTTCCGCTTCGAGCGCGACGGCGCGGGCGGCCGCGAGCGCTACGACGAGGGCGCCTCGATCCGCGCCGGTCGCCAGCCGACCGCGCTGGCGGTCGACGCCTTGCGCCTGGGCCTGAGCATCTGCTACGACCTGCGCTTCCCCGAGCTGTACCGCGCGCTGATGACGCCGCCCTGCGACCTGATCGCGGTGCCCTCGGCCTTCACCTACACCACCGGCCAGGCGCACTGGGAGACGCTGCTGCGCGCCCGGGCGATCGAGAACCAGTGTTACGTGATCGCGCCGGCCCAGGGCGGGCGGCACGAGAACGGCCGCCGCACCTGGGGGCACAGCCTGATCGTCGACCCCTGGGGCGAGGTGCTCGCCGTGCGGCCCGAGGGCGAGGGCGTGGTGCTTGCCGAGCTCGACCCGGCGCGCCTGGCCGAGGTGCGCGGCCAGCTGCCGGCACTGTCGCACCGCTGCCTGTAGGCGCAGCCGGCGACGCCGCCGGTGGCGCCCTGCGATACCGCCGCGCGGCGGCGCGGCGGCGCGGTGCAGACTGCTAGAGTGCCCGCGCATTGGAGGACGGACGAGGACGGGAGGCCCGGTCGTGCATGTGATCCTGGCGGTGCTGTTGGGGGCGATCGGCGGCGCGCTGGCCGGCGAGAACGAGTTCGGCGCCGCGGTCGGCGCGCTGCTGGGCGGTCTGATCCACCGGGCGTTGCGCCAGCAGCGCGAGATCGCGGCCCTGCAGCAGGCCTTGAAGGCACAGCCGGCGGCGGCCCCGGCGATCAAGGCACCCGCACCGGAGCCCGAGCCGGCCGCCGAACCCGTGCCGCCGGCCGCGGAGGTGTCCGTCGAGAGGCCGCCCGCGGTGGCGCCGGAGCCGCTGCCCGACATCGGCCCCGGCGCCGTGCCCGACGTGATGCCCGACGTGGTGCCCGACGCGGTGCCCGACCGGGTGCCGGCTGCCGCACCGCTGCCGCCGCCCGCGCCGCCCGCGCCGGCCGCCCCGGCGGCGCCCGGTCTCGTGACCACGCTGCGCGACTGGTTCTTCGGCGGCAACACCATCGTCAAGGCCGGCGTCGGCATCCTGTTCATCGGCCTGGCCTTCCTGGCCAAGTACGCCTCCGAGCATGTGCAGTGGCCGATCGAGCTGCGCCTGGCGTCGGTCGGCGCCGCGGCGCTGGTGCTGCTGGTGCTCGGCTGGCGGCTGCGCCAGCGCCGGCCCGGGTACGCGCAGGCGCTGCAGGGCGGCGCGGTGGCGGTGCTGTACCTGACGCTGTTCGTCGCCTTCCGCGCCTACGGCGTGCTGGGCGCGGTGCCGGTGTTCGCGCTGATGGTGGTGGTCGCGGCCCTCGCCGCCGCGCTGGCGGTGCAGCAGGACGCGCTGGCGCTGGCGGTGATCGGCGCGCTGGGCGGCTTCGCCACGCCGCTGCTCGTCTCCACCGGCAGCGGCAACCATGTCGCGCTGTTCGCCTACTACCTGGTGCTCGACCTCGGCATCGCGGCGGTCGCCTGGTTCCGCACCTGGCGCGTGCTGAACCTGGTCGGCTTCGTGTTCACCTTCCTGGTCGGCAGCGCCTGGGGCGTGCTGCAGTACCGCGCCGAGCACTACGCCAGCGCGCAGGCCTTCCTGATCGCCTTCTTCCTGCTGTTCGCCGCCATCCTGCTGCTGCCGGCGCGGCGTGCCGCCGAGGTCGCGGCCTCGTCGCGCTGGGTGCACGGCACGCTGCTGTTCGGTCTGCCCACCGTCGTCTTCGCGCTGCAGTACGGCCTGGTGCGCGACGTGACCTACGGCCCGGCGCTGTCGGCCCTGGCCATGGCGGCGTTCTACGTCGCGCTGGCCGTCGCGCTGCGCGGGCGTGCGCCGCTGGCGCTGGTGTTCGAGGGCAGCCTGGCGATCGGCACGGTGCTGCTGACCCTGGTGATCCCGTTCGCGCTGGACGCGCGCAGCACGGCCGGCGCCTGGGCGCTGGAGGGCGCCGGGCTGGTGTGGCTCGGCTACCGGCAAGCGCGCCGCCTGGCACGCGCCTTCGGCGCCGTGCTGCTGCTGCTCGCCGGTTTCGCGCTGCTGCATGCGATCGACCGCCACCCGTCGCCCGACACCTGGGCCAACGCCCTGCTGTTCAACGGCGTGATGCTGGCGTTGGCGGCCCTGGCCGGCGCGCTGTTCGTGCACCGCCATGCCGCGCCGGACGGCCCGGAACGCTGGGCGGAGCCGCTGCTGATCGGCTGGGCGCTGCTGGCCTGGGCGACCACCGCGGTGCTGCATGTGGAGGCGCTGGTCGAGGCCGACACGCGCCTCGCGGCGCTGGTCGGCGCGGCCGCGCTGGTGGCGCTGGTGCATGCGCTGCTCGGGCGCCGCTTCGGCTGGCGCACGGTCACGCTGCCGCTGATCGGCTACCTGCCGCTGCTGGGCCTCGCGCTGCTGGCCAGCGTGCTGTTCCAGGATGGGCCCTTCGAGCATGGAGGTGCCTGGGCCTGGCCGGCCGCGCTGGCGGTGCAGGCCTTCGTGCTGGCCAGCGCGCTGCCGCGCTGGGCGCCGGCGGCCCAACACCTCGTGCATGTGTTCGGCGTCTTGCTGGTGGCCGGCCTCGGGGCCCAGCAGGGCCGCGCGCTCACCGCCGACTGGGGCGAGAGCGGCAGCGCCTGGCCCTGGCTCGGCTGGCTGGCGGTGCCGGCGCTGCTGCTGATCGTGCTGCCGCGCCCCGGGACGGCGCGCCGCTGGCCGGCGGCGCTGCTGCCGGCGGCCTACCAGCGCAGTGCTGCCGGCGTGCTGGCGGGGGTGGGTGTGCTGTGGACCCTGCTGGCCAACCTGGTCTCCGACGGCTCGGCCCGGCCGCTGCCCTACCTGCCGCTGCTCAGCCCGCTCGACCTGGCCATCGGCGTCGCGCTCGTCGCCGCCTGGGCCTGGGCGCGCTCGGTGGCCTGGCCTGCGGCGCCGACCGCCGGCGTGCTCGGCGGCGCAGGCTTCGTGTGGCTCAACGCGATGCTGCTGCGCAGCTTCCACCACTGGGGCGGCGTGCCGCTCGAGGTGGCCGCCTGGAGCGCCGCGCCGGCGGTGCAGACCGGCCTGACGCTGCTGTGGACCAGCACCGCGCTGGCGCTGATGTGGGGGGCCGCGCGCCGCGCGCTGCGCGTGCCGTGGATCGTCGGCGCGGTGCTGCTCGGCGTGGTGGTGCTCAAGCTCCTGCTGGTCGACCTGTCGGACAGCGGCACCGTGACGCGCATCGTGTCCTTCATCGGCGTGGGTGTGCTGATGCTGGTGATCGGTTACGTGGCGCCGCTGCCGGCGGCCCGGGAGAAGGCCCATGCGCCCTCGTGAGTTCGCGCTGGCGCTGGCCGGTGCCGCGCTGGCCTTCGTCGCCGCGGCGGCCGACGAGGAGCCGCTGCTGCGCCACCGCGCCGACATCGTGGTCGAGCGGCCCGGCGCCTTCGTGCAGCTGCCGCTGCCGGTGGCGGCCTACGCGCGCACCCAGCAGCCCGGCCTGGCCGACCTGCGCGTGGTCGACGCCCGCGGCGCCAACGTGCCGTTTGCGCTGCTCGCACCGCGGCCCGACGAGGAACTGCGCCGCGAGCGCCTGCGCGAGGCCGCGCTCTACCCGCTGCCGCCGCGCCCGCCGGGCAGCACCGCCTGGCCGCTGCCGCTGGAACTGACGGTCGAGGGCGAGCGCATCCGCGTCACGCGCCGGCCCGGCGCGCCTGCGCTGGCGGGCGTGCCGGCCGGCTGGGTCATCGACCTCGGCGACCCTGCCGCCCGTCCGGCGGACGAGCCGGCGCCGCAGGCGCTCGAGCTGCAATGGTCCGGCCCGGCCGAGTTCAGCGCGGCCTACCGGCTCGAGCAGAGCGCCGACCTGCGCAGCTGGCAACCGGCCGGCGCCGGCCAGTTGCTGGCGCTGGCCGCCCCCGGCGGCGCGCTGACGCAGCCGCGGGTGCCGCTGCCCGCCGCACCGGCGCGCTTCCAGCGCCTGGTCTGGAGCGACCCGGCCGCGGCGCCGGCCCTGAGCGGCGCGCACAGCGTGCGGGTGGAGCAGCGCTCGCGCGTGCTCGACGAGCCGGTCGAGATCGAGGTCGCCGCCAGCCCCGAGCCGCCCGCGCCGGACTCCAAGCAGGCCGCACCCGGCGCGCTGCACTACGACCTCGGCGCCGTGCTGCCGCTGGTGCAGCTCGAGCTGCAGTTGCCGGCCGGCACGCAGGTGGCGCCGGTGCACGTGCAGGCGCGCGAGCGCAGCGACCAGCCCTGGCAGGGCCTGGCCGGCGCGGTGGCCTACCGCATCGAGCGCGACGGCGTGCTGAGCCGCTCGCCGCCGCTCGCGCTGCAGGCGCGGGCGCGTTACCTGCGCATCGTGCCGGACCCGCGTGCCGGCACGCTCGACCCGGCGCGGGTGCCGATCAGGCTGCGCGTGCAGCTCAGCAGCGTGCTGTTCGCGGCCCAGGGCGAGCCGCCGTATGCGCTGCTGGCCGGCTCGGCCCAGGTGCGGCCCGGGGCGCTGCCGCTGGCCACGCTGGTGCCGGCGCTGGACGACGAGCGCGCGCGCTTCGGCCGCGCGCGCCTGGGCGACTGGCAGGAATCGGAAGCCGCGCTGCGCCAGGCCGAGGCCGGCGAGCGCCGCGAGGCGCTGCGGCGCTGGCTGCTGTGGGCGGTGCTGCTGGCCGGCGTGGGCGGGCTGGGCTGGATGGTCTGGCGCCTGGCGCGCGGCGCCGCGAAGCCGGCTCAGTGAAGCCGGCTCAGTGAAGCGACACCTCGACGTACTGGCGCGCCAGTTCGGCCGGCATCGGTGAGTCGAGCAGCAGGCAGCTCAGCCGCAGCGCATCGGCCGCGGTCTGCGGCAGCGGCCCGGGCCGGCCGGGCGGGAAGGCGCAGATCACCCAGGCGCGCACGATCTGCGGCCGCTGCATCCACGACATCGCCTGCAGCCCGTTGAGGGCCTGCACCAGCGCGTCGACGTCGGGCTTCTCCCAGGGCGGGATCTCGTCGGGCTTCATCCAGCGGGTCATCACGGCCAGGTACCAGCGCCGGCCCTCCTGCGGGTCGTCGCTCGGCACCATGCGCGCGAGGTGCGCGGTGTAGCGCTGGATGTGGACCATGTCGTTGGGCGGGAAGCGCGAGATCTCGGTGTCCGGCGCCGCCTGAACCAGGCCGACCGCGTGATCGCCGAAGTGGCGCCGCATCGCCAGCAGCAGCAGCCGGTCCAGCGGGTGCCCGGGCGGGGCCAGCACGCGCCGCGCCGAGCGCAGCAACGCCTGGCGCTCGGCCAGCGGCGTGCCGCCCAGGCGCGCCAGCAGCAGCTCGAACCAGGGCAGGCGGCTCGGGCCGCCGAGCGTCTCGATGTCGGCGCGGATCTCCTCGGCCTCGTGCACCAGCACCGTCTCCTCGCGCCAGGCGCGCAGGCGAGCCACATGGCCGGGCGTGAGCAGCAGCGCGAGCAGCGCGGCGCGCATGCCGCCCGCGCCGCGCACCCGGTCGAGCCGGCCCATAGCGCGGCGTTCGTCGTCCGACAGCGCGACGGTGGGCGGGGCAGGGCGGGTCATGGCCGGATCACAGCAGCGCGGCGCTGCGGAAGCCGAACGGACCGGCGATCAGCCAGGTCGGGAACTGCGCGATGGCTTGGTTGTAGGCGGCGGCCGCATCGTTGAACTGGCGCCGCGCGAAGTCGAGCGTGTTGTCCGCCGCCGCCAGTTCGGCACGCAGCGCGAGCCCCGCCTCGTCGGCCGGCAGGGCCTCGGCCAGGCGCGCGCGCGCTTCGGACAGGATGGTCTCGGCCAGGCGCAGGCTGGTCAGCGCGGGCGCCTCGCTCGGCCGGCTGCGCGCGTGGGCGCGCGCCGCGTCGCACTGCGCCAGCGCGGCCTGGACGATCGGCGCCGCCGCCTCGCTGCCGGGCAGCGCGGCGAGCTGCTCGGCCAGGCGCTGCAGCAGGGCCTGGCGTGCGTCGCACTGCTGGTCGAGCACCGCGAAGCGCCGCGCCAGCGCATGGCGCAGCCGCACCAGGCGGTTGTAGGCGCCGACGGCCCAGAACAGCAGCACCGCCGCCGTGACCCACAGGGCGATCGTGGAGGTGGCCACCGGTGCTAGCTCTGAACCCAGGCGTTGTAGCCCGACCGGCGCAGGTCGCAGGCCGGGCACAGCCCGCAGCCGTAGCCCCACTCGTGGCGGCGCGAGCGGTCGCCGACGTAGCAGGTGTGGGTGTGTTCGGCCACCAGGTCGACGAAGGCGGCGCCGCCGAGCCGCTCGGTCAAGGCCCAGGTCTGCGCCTTGTCGAACCACATCAGCGGCGTCTCGATCGTCATCGGCGCGTCGAGCCCGAGGCTGATCGCCACCTGCAGCGCCTTGAGCGTGTTGTCGCGGCAGTCGGGGTAGCCGGAGAAGTCGGTCTCGCACATGCCGCCGACCAGCACGTTGAGCCCGCGCCGGTAGGCCACCGTCGCCGCGAAGGTCAGGAACAGCAGGTTGCGGCCGGGCACGAAGGTGTTGGGCAGGCCGCCCTCGCGCATCTGGATCTCGCGTTCGTCGGTCAGCGCGGTGTCGGAGATCTGGCCGAGCAGCGCCAGGTCGAGCCGGTGGTCCTCGCCCAGGCGCTTGCCCCATTTCGGGAACTGCGCGCGCAGCTCGTCGCGCACCTTGTCGCGGCAGGCGAGCTCGACTTCGTGGCGCTGGCCGTAGTCGAAGCCGATGGTCTCGACGACCGGGTAGCGCTGCAGCGCCCAGGCCAGGCAGACGGTCGAGTCCTGCCCGCCGGAGAACAGCACCAGGGCGCGGCGTTCGTCGGCCATGCGTGTCAGCTCCGCACTTCGCCCTGGCCGAGCACGATCCACTTCATCGAGGTCAGCCCCTCCAGACCGACCGGCCCGCGGGCGTGGAACTTGTCGGTGCTGATGCCGATCTCGGCGCCCAGCCCGTACTCGAAGCCGTCGGCGAAGCGCGTGCTGGCGTTGACCATCACGCTGGCGGAATCCACCTCGCGCAGGAAGCGCATCGCGTTCGCGTGGCTGTCGGTCAGGATCGCGTCGGTGTGGTGCGAGCCGTGGCGGTTGACGTGGGCGATCGCCTCGTCGAGCGAATCGACGACCTTCACGCTGATGATCGGTGCGAGGTACTCCTCGCCCCAGTCGGACTCGGCGGCCGGCACCACCTGCGCGCCGGCCACTTCGCGCAGCAGCGCCGCGGCGCGCGGCTCGCAGCGCATCTCCACGCCCTTGGCCGCGAAGATGGCGCCGATGGCCGGCAGGAAGCGCGGCGCGATCGCCGCATGCACCAGCAGCGATTCGGCCGCGTTGCAGGGGCTGTACTTCTGCGTCTTGGCGTTGTCGGTCACCTTGACCGCGAGCGCGAGGTCGGCGCTCTCGTCCACGTAGACGTGGCAGTTGCCGTCCAGGTGCTTGATGACCGGCACTTTCGCCTCGCGGCTGATGCGCTCGATCAGGCCCTTCCCGCCGCGCGGGATGATCACGTCCACCGCCTCGGGCGAGGCGATCAGGTGGCCGACCGCGGCACGGTCGGTGGTCTGGATCAGCTGCACCGCATCGGGCGGCAGGCCGGCATCGGCCAGCGCCGCCTGCACGCACTGCCACAACGCGAGGTTGGAGCGGATCGCCTCCGAGCCGCCGCGCAGGATGCAGGCGTTGCCGCTCTTGATGGCCAGCGACGCGGCCTCGATCGTCACGTTCGGCCGGCTCTCGTAGATCATGCCGAACACGCCCAGCGGCACGCGCATCTGGCCGACGCTGATGCCGGTCGGGCGGCGCCGCAGGTTGGTGATCTCGCCGATCGGGTCGGGCATCGCGGCGATCTGCTCGCAGCCTTCGGCGACGGTCTCGATCACCTTGTCGGTGAGCTTCAGACGGTCGACCATCGGTTCGGCCAGGCCGGCCGCACGCGCGGCCTCGAGGTCCTGCGCATTGGCGGCCTGCAGCGCGGCGCGGCCCGCGCGCAGGCGCCGGGCGAGCGCCAGCAGCGCGGCGTTCTTGGCGGCGGTGGAGGCCGCGGCCATCACGGTAGCGGCAGCGCGGGCGGCCACGCCCAGGTGGGCGACGGTGGCCTGGAGGTCGGCGGCGGTCATGCCGCGATTCTCCCTCAGGCGAGCAACGCGAGCACGGCGAGCCAGAGCGCCGCGGTGGCGACGAAGGCCAATGTCGAGAACACGATCGCGGCGGTCGCTTCCGCCTGCAGCGCGCCGTAGCGCTGCGAGAAGATCAGCGCGTTGCTGCCCACCGGCAGGGCGGCCATCATCACCACCACTGCCAGCGGCAGCCCATCCAGCCCGAAGCCCCAATGGGCGACCGCCAGCACCAGCGCCGGCTGCACCACCAGCTTCAGCACCGAGATCACGACGGCGCCGCGCGCCGCGCCTTCCAGGCCGTAGTAGGCCAGCGACATGCCGATCAGCACCAGGCACAGCGGCACGACCGCCGCGCCGAGCGTGGCGAGGATCTCGTCGGCCACCGTCGGCAGCGGCCAGCCGGTCAGGTTCCAGGCGAGGCCCGCCAGCACCGGCAGCACCACCGGGTGGATGATGGTGTTGCGCAAGGTGCGGCCGAGAGTCTTGACGAGGTGCGCGTTGGAGTGGCCGAGCGTGCGCCGCTCGCGCGCCAGGTCGAGTTCCACCAGCGCGGTCAGCAACGTCAGCAGCACCATCGCGTGCAGGCTGACGATGGCCACGTGGATCGCCAGGCCGGTTTCGCCGAACAGTGCCGCGGCCATCGGGATGCCGACCTGCACCGAGTTGCCGAAGGTGGCCGAGATGGCGCGCACGCTGGGCGCCGCGGCCGGCAGGGCGCCATGCCGGTTGGCGAGCCGCTCGCGCAGGTAGACGATGCCCAGCAGCACCAGCACCGGCACGAAGAACGCGATCACGGTGCGCCAGGGCAGCGCGGCCAGGTCGATGCGTGCCGTGGTGCGCACCAGCAGCGCCGGCACGAAGATGTAGAAGGCCGCGTTGGCGAGCGTGCGGGCCGGATCGCTGGTTTCCGTGTGCGGGCCGAGCCAGCGCAGCTTGCCCACCACCCAGCCGAGCGCGACGACCACGAAGATCGCCAGCAGCTTCAGGAAGACGAGGGTCGACATGCGCCGCGAGTATGGCCTCGCGGCGCGCGGCGATTGACCTGAATCAGGTCATTGCAACTCTGCGCGGCGCGGCATGTCGGCGCCACGCCGGGAACAGGTGATCGCCGCGGCGCGCGCCGCGAAGCCGAGCGCATCGCGCAGATCGTCGGCCGACAGCGCGGTCAGCGCGGCGCCGCTCAGTCGGTCGTGCTCCGCCAGCCAGGTCAGCAGCGCGCACTGGAAGGTGTCGCCTGCGCCGACGGTGTCGATCACCTTCACGGGGATCGGCGGCACGCTCACCTCGTGCCGTGCCGTCCAGCCGAGCGCGCCCTCGCCACCGCGCGTCACCACCACGAGCTTGACGCCCTGGGCCAGCGCCTGGGCGGCGAAGTCCTTCGGCGCGGTGCCGGGCACGACGAGCTGCAGATCCTCCTCGCTGACCTTCAGCAGCTGGGTGTGCGGCAGCATCCAGTCGATCTGCTCGCGCCAGACCTCGAGATCGGGCTCGACGTTCAGGCGGATGTTCGGGTCGTAGGCGATCAGCGTGCGCTGGTACTCGCGCTCGACCAGCATGCGCTGGGTCACCGCGGTCGGGCCGACCACGGTGGCGTAGGAGCCGAAGTTGATTGCCTTCACGCCATCGGGCAGGGTCGCCAGCGCGTCGGGCGTCAGGCGGCGGTCGGCACAGCCTTCGCCGTAGAAGGAGTAGGAGGGCACGCCCTTGGCGTCCAGGCCGATCAGGCTCAGCGTGGTGGGCGCCTCGGAACGCTGCACCGTCGAGGTGTTCACACCCTCCTCGTGCAGGGTGCGCATCAGGCGCTCGCCCAGGAAGCCCGTGCCGACCTGGGACAGGAAACTCACCGGCTGAGCCAGCCGCGCCAGGCCCACCGCCACGTTGAACGGCGAGCCGCCGACACGGGCGTCCAGCGTCATGCCGGTGGGTGTGTCACCGGCCGCGAAGACGTCGAACAGGGCTTCACCGCAGACCACGAACATGAGCTTGTCTCCTCGTCGAAATGGCCGCGAGCATCCTCCGAACCGGTTCGGGGCGCATCCGGGTTTTCCATTAATAAATCAACTTGATTTATTAAACACGGCCGACCAGAATTCGTTCCAGCCCGCCACCCCGGCGGTGCTGCCGAATCCACCACCAGACACTGTCATCCCGAGGAGACACTCGATGCACTTCAAGCACACCGCCCTGATCGCCGCCCTGTTCGCCACCGCCGGCTCTGCCCTGGCGGCCGACCAGGTGGTGATCGGCCTGATCACCAAGACCGAGACCAACCCCTTCTTCGTGAAGATGAAGGAGGGCGCCACGGAAGCGGCCAAGGCCAAGGGCGCGAAGCTGCTGTCCGGCGCCGGCAAGGCCGACGGCGACAACGCCGGCCAGGTGACCGCGATGGAGAACATGATCGCCGCCGGTGCGAAGACCATCCTGATCACCCCGAGCGACTCCAAGGCCATCATCCCGGCGATCAAGAAGGCGCGCGAGAAGGGTGTGCTGGTGATCGCGCTGGACAGCCCGACCGACCCGGCCGACGCCACCGACGCGCTGTTCGCCACCGACAACTACAAGGCCGGCGTGCTGATCGGCCAGTACGCCAAGGCGGCGATGGCGGGCAAGCCGGTCAAGATCGCCACGCTCGACCTGTTCCCCGGCCACCCGGTGGGTGCGCAGCGCCACAACGGCTTCCTGCAGGGCTTCGGTCTGCAGAGCTTCGACGCGAAGAACAACGAGCTGGCCAAGCCGGCCGAGGTGGTGTGCATGGCCGACAGCTTCGGCGACCGCGCCAAGGGCCAGACGGCGATGGAGAACTGCCTCCAGAAGAACCCGGACATCAACCTCGTCTACACCATCAACGAGCCCGCCGCGGCCGGCGCCTTCAACGCGCTGCAGAAGGCCGGCAAGGAGAAGGGCGTGATGATCGTGTCGGTGGACGGCGGCTGCGACGGCGTGAAGGACGTCGCCGCCGGCAAGATCGCCGCGACCTCGCAGCAGTACCCGCTGAAGATGGCCGCGATGGGCGTGGAAGCGGGTGTCGAGTACGCCAAGACCGGCAAGAAGCCGAGCGGCTACACCGACACCGGCGTGACGCTGATCGCCAAGAACCCGATCGGCGGTGTCGACAGCAAGGACACCAAGACCGGCCTGGACCTCTGCTGGGGCAAGAAGTAAGCCCTCTGCGTCGCTGACGCTTCGCACGGCCGCCCCCGGCCGGCCCGCCGGGCCGGGGGTCGCGCCGCCGCATTCCCCTCCCGCGGAGAGACCATCGTGGACACCCTGAAGAGCAAACTGCCGCCCATCGGCCAGCTCGGACCCTTCATCGCCCTCGTCATCGCCTGCGCCGTGTTCGGCCTGACGACCGAGCGCTTCTTCAGCGCCGAGAACTTCTCGCTCATCCTCCAGCAGGTGATGGTGGTCGGCGTGATCGCCATCGGCCAGACGCTGATCATCCTGACCGCCGGCATCGACCTGTCCTGCGGCATGCTGATGGCGCTGGGCAGCATCGTGATGACCAAGTTCGCCGCCGACCTGGGCATGCCCGCGCCGCTGGCCATCCTGTGCGGCATCGGCGTGACGGCGCTGTTCGGGCTGGTCAACGGCCTGCTGGTCACGCGCATCAAGCTGCCGCCGTTCATCGTCACGCTGGGCACCTTCAACATCGCCTTCGCGATCACCCAGCTCTACTCGGGCTCGCAGACCGTCACCGAGGTGCCGCCGCTGATGACCTGGCTGGGCGGCACCTTCAGCCTCGGCGGCGCCAACGTGGCCTACGGCACGGTGCTGATGATCCTGCTCTACCTCGGCGCCTGGTTCTGGCTGCGCGAGACCGCCGCGGGCCGCCATGTCTACGCGGTGGGCAACAACCCGGAGGCGACCCGCCTGGTCGGCATCCCGACCGACCGCGTGCTGCTCGGGGTCTACGTGCTGGCCGGCATCTTCTACGGCATCGCCTCGCTGCTGGCGGTCTCGCGCACCGGCGTCGGCGACCCGAACGCCGGCCAGACCGAGAACCTCGACGCGATCACCGCGGTCGTGCTCGGCGGCACCAGCCTGTTCGGCGGCCGCGGCGTGATCCTCGGCTCGCTGATCGGCGCGGTGGTCGTCGGCGTGCTGCGCAACGGCCTCACCCTGATGGGCGTCTCGTCCGTCTACCAGGTGCTCATCACCGGCATCCTCGTGATCCTGGCGGTGGCGATCGACCAACTGTCTCGCAAGGGAGGCCGCTGATGGCTGCTCCGCAACTCGTGATGCAGGCCCGCGGCCTGGTCAAGCGCTACGGCCAGGTCACGGCCCTGGACGGCGCGGACTTCGAACTGCGCGCCGGCGAGATCCTCGCCGTGATCGGCGACAACGGCGCCGGCAAGTCCTCGCTGATCAAGGCGCTGTCCGGCGCGACCATCCCCGACGAGGGCGAGATCTTCCTGGACGGCAAGCCGATCAAGTTCGGAAACCCGATGGACGCGCGTCGCGCCGGCATCGAGTGCTGCTACCAGGACCTGGCGGTCGCCCCGGCGATGACGATCGCCGAGAACCTGTTCCTCGGCCGCGAGCTGCGCCGCGAGGGCTTCCGCGGCAATGCACTGCGCATGCTGGACAAGAAGAAGATGCTCGAGGTGGCGATCCAGCGCATGGCCGACCTGAAGGTGGGCATCCGCTCGATGACGCAGGCGGTGGAGACGCTCTCCGGCGGCCAGCGCCAGTGCGTGGCGGTGGCGCGCGCGGCGGCCTTCGCGCAGCACGTGGTCATCCTCGACGAGCCGACCGCGGCGCTGGGCGTCAAGGAGGGCAACATGGTGCTCGAGCTGATCCGCCGGGTGCGCGACAAGGGCCTGCCGGTGATCCTGATCTCGCACAACATGCCGCACGTGTTCGAGATCGCCGACCGCATCCACGTGGCCCGCCTGGGCCGCCGGGCCGCGATCCTGAACCCGAAGAAGATCAGCATGAGCGACACCGTGGCGGTGATGACCGGCGCCATGCCGCCGGAGAAGATCCCGGCCGAGTGCCTCGCGCACTGACGGGAGGCGACCACCATGCTCAAGGGAATCAACCCGCTGCTCGGGCCGGACCTGCTGAAGGTGCTGGCCGAGATGGGCCACGGCGACGAGATCGTGCTGGCCGACGCCAACTTCACCGCGGCCTCGCTCGGGCGCGGCAAGCCGGTGATCCAGATGCCGGGCGTCGGCGTGGCGGCGTTGGCCGAGGCGGTGCTGTCGCTGTTCCCGCTCGACCAGTACGTCGAGCGGCCCTGCGCCTTCATGCACGTGGGTGGCCAGGCGCCGGACTACCGCTCGGCGCTTCAGCGCGAGGTGATCGCCGCAGCGGTCTCCGCCGGCCACGCGCAGGACGCACAATTCGAGGCCATGGAACGCTTTGCCTTCTACGACCGGGTGCGCAACGCCTTCGCCATCGTGCAGACCGGCGAGCTGCAGGCCTACGCGAACTTCCTGTTCAAGAAGGGCGTGATCGCACAGCCGCTGCGCCCCTGATGATGAAGAGCGCACATGCCGGCGGCGAGACGCGGCTGCGGCCGCGGGGCTCGAACCATGTCGGCATGCGCCAGTTCAACGAGCGTGTCGTGCTGCAGGCGATCCGCCTGCACGGCAGCCTGCCCAAGGCCGAGATCGCCCGGCTGACGCACCTGACGCCGCAGACGGTGCAGATCATCATCGCGCGGCTCGAGGCCGACGACCTGGTGCGCAAGCTGGCCCCGGTGCGCGGCAAGGTCGGCCAGCCGTCCGTGCCGATGGCGCTGAACCCCGACGGCGCGTTCTCGATCGGCATCAAGATCGGCCGGCGCAGCATGGACATGCTGCTGGTGGACTTCGTCGGCCAGGTGCGCGAACGGCTCGCGCTCGCCTACGACTTCCCCGACCCGGACACGCTGTTCGACGAGATCGACGCCCGGCTCGACAAGCTCGCCACCGCGTTGCCCGCCCGGCTGCGCGAGCGGCTGCACGGCGTGGGCATCGCCGCGCCGCTGTCGCTGGGTGGCTGGCACGAGGTGCTGGGCATCGCGCCGGAGAAGGCGGCCAAATGGCGCGACGTGGACATCCGCGAGCGTGTCGCGGCGATGACCGAGCTGCCGGTGGGTCTCGTCAAGGACACCGCGGCGGCCTGCGTCGCCGAGCTGGTGGCCGGGCGCGGGCGCAGCATCCGCAGCTTCCTGTACGTGTTCGTCGACACCTTCATCGGCGGCGGCCTGGTGCTGGACAGCCACCTGCGCTCGGGCCTGCACGGCAATGCCGGGGCGATCGGCTCGATGCCGCTGGGCCGCGTGACCCAGGGCATGGCGCCGGCACGCGAGCAGCTGCTCGGCGTGGCCTCGCTCTTCAACCTCGAGGCGCTGTACCGCGAGCAGGGGCTGGATGCCGGTGCGGTCGCCGACGGTCGCGCCCTGCAGGCGCCCTGGCTCGAGTTCACCGAGCGCTGGCTGGCCGAGGCCGCCTCGGCGGTGGCGCTGACCGTGAACGCCGCCGCCTGCCTGCTCGACCTGGAGGGCGTGATCGTGGACGGTTCGTTCAGCGCCGCGTTGCGCGACCGGCTGCTCGCCGCACTGGTGCCGGCGCTGGACCGGCACAGCTGGGAAGGCGTGGAGCGCCCGGCGGTGCTGGCCGGCACGATCGGTTCGGACGCCCGCGCGATCGGCGGTGCGCTGCTGCCGCTGTACGACAACTTCGCGCCCGACCGCGACCTGTTCCTGAAGCTCGACGCCTGAGCCGGGGCGGCGGCGGCGCTCAGCGCCCGCCGAACATCATCTGCCGTGCCAGCGCCGAGCGCGCGGGCGCGAACGCCTGCAGTGCCGCGAGGCCCAGCCCGCGTGCCACCCCCGCGCCCGGGATCGACCAGGTGAAGCTGCGCGCGAGGAAGTCGGTGGCCGCGATCATCGACCAGCGGTCCGGCGCGCGCTGCCACTCGAGCCGGCGCAGCGCCGCATCGACGCTCGGCCCGCGCCGCAGCGCCTCCACCAGCGACCAGGCGTCGCGCAGGCCCAGGTTGAGCCCCTGTCCGGCCACCGGGTGCAGCGTCTGCGCCGCATTGCCGATGCGCACGGTGCGGCCCTGGGTCAGGGTGCGCTCGGCATTCAGGCCGAGTGCGAAGCGCTTGAGCGGCGAGAGCGTGGCCGGCGTGCCCAGGTCGGCGGGCAGCAGGTGGCGCAGCACGGCCAGGCGCTGGGCCTCGTCCAGCGCCGGCAGGGGGTCGTCGTCGGCGTCCACGCACCACACCAGCGCCGAGCGGCGGTCGGGCAGCGGCAACAGGGCGAGCGGGCCGTGCCGGGTGAAACGCTCCACGGCCACGCCGGCGGGCGCGCCGTCGGCCCAGCCCAGCGTGCCGACCCAGGCCGCCTGGTGGTAGTCGTGCGCGACCGCCTTGCGCGCCTGCTCCGCGAACACCCCGCCTTCGGCGACGACGGCCAGGTCGAAACGCTCGGCCAGCCCGGCGTCCACCTCGACCGCGCCGTCGAGCGGCTTGAGCCCGGTGACCGGCTGCCCGAAGCGGGCCTGCAGCCGCGCCGGTTCGCCAGCCACCCGCTCCATCCAGCGCGCCTGCAGGCGGCTCACCAGCGCGCCGTACGAGAGCACCGCGCCGAGCATCGGCACGCCCTCCTCGCGCGCCAGGATGCGCAGCTCGGGCGGGTGCCGGCCCGGCCAGGGCGCGGCGGCCTGCTGCTGCGACACCCGCACCTCGAGGATGGATTGCGCCGCCGGCGCGGGCCAGGCGTCCAGGCGCCGCAGCAGCTGCACGCTGCCCAGCGCCAGCGCGAGCGTGCGCGAGTCGCCGCTGAGGTCCTTGTCGGCGGCGCGGCCGTCGAACAGCGCGATGACGGCCTGCGGCAGCAGCTCGGCTGCACGCAGCGCCAACGCCAGGCCGACCGGGCCTGCGCCGATCACGGCAATCGAATCAACACGGGTCATGAGGGACACGTCGACATTGTCACGAACGCGCCCCGGAGAGGGTTGTTCCCCACCCTGCACCGGGGGGGCCTGGGGCACCCGGTGGGCCGCACCTGATTGCAGAATAAGCCATCGAACGCGGGCTGCCGGAAGACCGGCCGGATCGCGCCAACTCAAGGCTTGGAAACCACGATGAAGACGAAACTGCTGGGTGCGCTGTGTGCCTTGTCGCTCGCCGGCCCGACCATGGCGGCCACCTGCACCAGCACCTCGAACTGGGGTCCGCTGGGGCCCCCGGGCCTGGAAGTGTTCGGCCATGCCTTCGGGTCCACCGGAAGCTACCTCGACTGCTACACCTTCACGCTGAGCGGGCCGGCCGTGTCGTTCGGCGGCGTCATCGAGCGGGATCCCAGCCTCTGGGGCTTCGACCTGAACCAGCTGGCGATCGACGTGACTTCCGTGAGCCTGTTCAACGGGGGCATCACGCTCGGCAAGACCGGATCGCTGTTCGATTCCGACAGCTCGCCCTGGGACTTCACCTTCAACGGACTGACCGCCGGCACCTACACGCTCGCGGTGGCCTCGAGCATCACGCAGGAGTGGGGCATCGTGCCGGGCCTGGTGGGTTACAAGGGCAGCATCGCCACGGCAGCACCGGTTGCCTCGCCGGCCCCGGAGCCCGAGGCGCTGGCCATGATGCTGGCCGGCCTGGCGGGTGTGGGTGCCGCAGTCAGGCGCCGGCGTCGCGCCTGAAGGCGGTGCAGGTTCGGTCAGTGCGACGGGCCTGCGGGCCCGTCATTTCTTTGCAGTCGTCCCGGCAGCGCACCCGAGGGCGACAAGTCTGCGGCGCGCATCACGCTCCCGGCCCCGGGGGTTCCCCCCGGGGTGTATACGGGGCCAGCGCCCCGGGGTAGTGTCTCCGTCCCACTCGCCAGCTCCACGCCACCATGCAACCGTCCACCTCTTTGCTGCGCGCCGCGCGCCCTGTGCTCGCCATCGCGGCCGGCCTGCTGGTCGCCGCCTGCGGGGGCTCCGGCGGCGACACCCAGATCGCCGTCAAGGTCAACAAGGGCGAGATTTCGGTGCACCAGGTGCAGGCCGTGCTGCAGCGCCAGCCGCGCCAGGTGGCCAACGACCCGGCCGAGCGCGCCACCGGGCGGGTGCTCGAGCTGCTGGTCGACCAGGAGCTCGCCGCGCAGGCCGGCGCCGACGCCGGCCTCGACAAGGATCCGCGCGTCGTGCAGCTGCTCGAGGCCGCGCGGCGCGAGCTGCTCGCG
This sequence comes from Piscinibacter defluvii, assembly GCF_004011805.1. Classification (GTDB taxonomy): domain Bacteria; phylum Pseudomonadota; class Gammaproteobacteria; order Burkholderiales; family Burkholderiaceae_C; genus Piscinibacter; species Piscinibacter defluvii. Next base: position 445,495 of record NZ_ML137196.1, on the reverse strand, counting down.
CGCAGCTACCAGGAACGCGTGGCGGACAAGGTCGTCGGCCCCAGCAGTGACGAGATCGACCGCTACTACACCGCGCGTCCCGAGCTGTTTGCCCAGCGGCGCCTGTACGTCCTGCGCGAGACGGCGGTCGAGCCGATGGCCGATGCCGCGACGGTGCAGGCCGTGGTGGCCCGTGCCGGCTCGGTGGACGACATCGAGCGTGGCCTGCGCGAGGCGCACATCCGATTCGAGGGCCGGCTGCTGGCCCAGGCCGCCGAGGATCTGCCGCAGGCGGTGCTGCGCCAGGTGGCGGGGCTCGAGCCGGGCCAGTCGGTCTTCATGGCGGTGCCTGGGGCCTCGCGTGTGTTCACGGTGGTGCAGTCGGTCAAGGCGCCGATCGACCGGCACACCGCCAGCAAGGCCATCGAGGTCTTCCTGATCAACGAACGCAAGGCGGCCGCCGTTGCCGAGGCGATGAAGAAGCTGCGCGACGAGGCGCGCATCGAGTACGTGGGCAACTTCGCCAAGGCGGCGCAGGAAGCCGCCTCGGCGGCGGCCCGTCCGGGGGCGCCGCAGTGAACCCGGCGGGCATCGCCGGCGGCCGCGCGGCGGCCGGCCCGGTGCTGCCGGTGCGCGGCGGCCTCGACCGGGTCGCCTTGGCGCTGGTGGTCGCGGGCCTGCTGGCGCTGTACGTGCCGCTGTTGTGGGACTGGTCTGCCGGCGCCTGGTCGATCGAGACCCAGGGCCATGAACTGCTCGTGATGGCCATTGCTGCCTGGCTGGTGTGGCGCCGCCGCGAGGAACTGCTGGCGCTGCCGGACCGTCCCGCGCTGCTGGCCACCACCTTGGTGTTCGCGGCCGCCCTCGGGTGCTACCTGCTCGGGCGGCTGCTCGGCGTGTTCCGCCTCGAGCTGCTGTCGATCATCCTGCTGCCGGCCGCGCTGGTGCTGTGCTTCAAGGGCTGGGCCGGGCTGCGCACGATCTGGTTCGCGCTGTTCTTCCTGCTGTTCACCGTGCCGCTGCCGTTCTCGCTCGTGCTGACGATCACCGGGCCGATGAAGACCGCTGTCTCGGCGGTGGGCGTGCAGCTGCTGCAATGGGTCGGCTACCCGGTCGGCCGCACCGGCGTGATCATCACGATCGGCCAGTACCAGCTGCTCGTCAACGAGGCCTGCGCCGGGTTGCAGACGATGTTCGTGCTGGAGGCCATGGGCCTGCTCTACACGAACCTGATGAACCACCAGTCGCTGCTGCGCAACGCGCTGCTGGCCGTGCTGGTGGTGCCGGTGGCCTTTCTCGCCAACGTGGTGCGCGTCGTGAGCCTGACGCTGATCACCTACCACTTCGGCGATGCGGCCGGGCAAGGCTTCCTGCACGGCTTCGCCGGCATGGTGCTGTTCATGGTCGCGCTGGTGCTGGTGATCGCGGTGGACGGCCTGCTCGGCCGGGTGCTGCCGACGCCGCGGGAGGCACGATGAACCCGCTGCGCCGGCGTGCGCTGGTGCTCGCGCTGGGCATGGGCTCCACCGCGGCGCTCGCGGCCTGGATGAAGCCCCGGCCGGCCGACCCCGCGGACCGGCTCGACCTCGACGCCCTGCTGCCGGAGCGTTTCGGCGACTGGCGCATCGATCCGGAAAGCGTGGCCTTCGTGCGCGCCGCCGACCGGCGCGGGGCGCAGGTGCAGATGTACGACCAGGTGCTCGAGCGCACCTTCCTGAACGACCGGGGCCAGCGCGTCATGCTGTCGATCGCCTATGGCGCCGACCAGTCGGCCGACATGCAGCTGCACCGACCGGAGGTCTGTTACCGCGCCGGTGGCTTCGAGGTCAGCACGCCGAACGCGGCTGCGCTGCCCGTGGGGGCACGCGGACTGCCGGTGACGCGGCTCGTCGCCCGCTTGCCCGGTCGCCCGGAGCCCATCACCTACTGGGCCGTGGTCGGCGGGCGGCTCGACCAGGGTCGACGCCCGTCGCTGCGCGAACGGCTCGTGCACCTCGGCCAGCGACGCCGCAGCGACGGCCTGCTGGTGCGCCTGTCCTCGATCGACCCGCACGCCGAGGGCGCCTGGCAGCTGCACTCGCAGTTCGCGGCGGACATGCTTCAGGCGCTGCAGCCTTCGTCGCGAGCGCGCCTGCTCGGCGAGGCGGCACACCCCTGAAGGGGTGAGGCGCAGCGTGCGATTTCTGTCACGCCGCGCGACGACGGCGCCACTATGATCCGCGCACCCGGCCACCCTGGCCGGGCATCGCAATCACAGGTCGGGGGTGGTCCATGGCGCTGATGGATTTCATCAAGAAACAGTTCATCGACATCATCGAGTGGGTGGAGCCGGCCGACGGCACGCTCGCCTGGCGCTTCCCGATGGCCGACCGCGAGATCCAGAACGGCGGCTCGCTGACGGTGCGCGAATCGCAGATGGCCCTGTTCGTCAACGAGGGCAAGGTGGCCGACGCATTCGGCCCTGGCCGCTACACGCTGACCACGGCGACGCTGCCCATCCTCACCTACCTGCAGAACTGGGACAAGCTCTTCAAGAGCCCGTTCAAGAGCGACGTCTACTTCTTCAGCACGCGCCAGCAGGTCGACCAGCGCTGGGGCACCACCCAGCCGGTCACGATCCGCGACAAGGATTTCGGCGCCGTGCGCCTGCGCGCCTTCGGCAACTACAGCTACCGCGTCGCCGACCCGAAGCTGTTCCACACCGAGATCTCCGGCACGCGCGACACCTACACCGTGGCCGAGCTCGACGGCCAGCTGCGCGCGCTGATGCTGCAGCACATCTCCGACGCCGTGGCGAGCAGCGGCATCGCCTTCCTCGACCTCGCTGCCAACCAGATCGAGTTCGCCAAGGCGCTGCAGGAGGCCACCGCGCCCGCGTTCGAGAAGATCGGCCTGAAGCTCGAGGGCGTGACGGTGCAGAACGTCTCGCTGCCCGAGGAACTGCAGAAGATCCTCGACCAGAAGATCGGCATGGGCATGGTCGGCGGCGACATGGGCAAGTTCATGCAGTACCAGACCGCGCAGGCGATCCCGAAATTCGCCGAAGGCGCGGCCGGTGCCGGCAGCGGCGGCGGCGTGGTCGGCGATGCGATGGGCCTGGGGGCCGGCGTCGCGCTCGGTCAGGTGATGGCGCAGCAGCTCTCGCAGGGCCTGCAGGGTGCCGGGCCGCAAGCGGCTGCCGCGGCAGCCCCGGCAGGCGTCAAGCCCGACGAGGTGATGGCCACCCTCGAGAAGCTGGCCGACCTGAAGGCCAAGGGCATCCTGACGCAGGACGAGTTCGACGCCAAGAAGGCCGAGCTGCTGAAGAAGCTGGTCTAGGCCGCCCTGCGTCTTGGCCACCGAGCCGAGCCCCCAGCGCGGCTACCGGGCCGCGTGCCCGAACTGCGGTGCGCCGGTCGAGTTCCGCTCGGCCGCGTCCGCCTTTGCGGTCTGCAGCTTCTGCCGCAGCACGATCGTGCGCGACGGCGCGGCGCTGCGCCGCATCGGCCAGTCGGCCGAGCTGTTCGACGACCATTCGCCGCTGCAGCTCGGCGTGGCCGGGCGCTTCCAGGGCGAACCCTTCACGCTGGTCGGCCGGCTGCAATACGGCTACGGCGAAGGCACCTGGAACGAGTGGCACGCCCTGTTCGACAACGGCCGCTCGGGCTGGCTGAGCGAGGACAACGGTGCCTATGTCTTCGCCTTCGATGCGCGCCTGGACGCCGCGGTGCCGCCGGCCGAGCAGCTGCGCGCGGGCCAGTCGGTGGTGGTGGCCGGCCAGCCCTGGTCGGTGGCCTCGGTCACCACGGCGAGGCTGATCGCGGCCCAGGGCGAGCTGCCCGCGGCGCCGAAGCCGGACCAGGCCTTCGTCGTGGCCGACCTGCGCAGCACGCGCGGCGAGGTCGGCACGCTGGACTACGGCGACCCGGCCGCGCCGGCCTGGTCGGTCGGTCGCTCCGTGGCGCTCTCGGAGCTCGCGCTCACCGGCCTGGCCGAGGCGAGCGAGAAGACGCTCAAGGCGCGCGGCGTCGAGTGCCCGAGCTGCGGCACCGCGCTGACGATCAAGCTCTCGACCACGCAGTCGATCGTCTGCCCCCAGTGCCACGCGGTGGTCGACGTGTCGCAGGGCGTGGGCGGCGACCTGCGGCACTACGCGCAGGAGAACGGCAGCGAGCCGCAGATCCCGCTCGGCAGCACCGGCACGCTGGCCATCCTCGGCAAAGGCCCGCTGCCCTGGCAGGTGGTGGGTTATGCCGAACGCTGCGAGGTGGCACAGGGCGGCGACGACGAGCAGACCTTCTGGCGCGAGTACCTGCTCTACCACCGGCAGGCCGGCTTCGCCTTTCTCGTGGATGCCGAAGACGGCTGGAGCTGGACCGCCCCCATCACCGGCGTGCCCGAGCGTGCCGGCGAGTCGGTCAAGTACCAGGGCGTGCTGTACCGCAAGCTGTACGACTACACCGGCAAGGCCACCTACGTGCTCGGCGAGTTCTACTGGCGGCTCGAGCGTGACGCGCTGACCTACAACACCGACTACCAGGGCACCGGCGGCGCCTCGGCGAAGCGCCTGAACCGCGAGCGCACCGGGGGAACGGGCGAATCGGGCAGCACGCAGGAGATCACCTGGTCGGCCGGCGAGACGCTCGCGGCCGAGGCGGTGCTGAAGGCCTTCCGCCTCGAGACCGACAAGCTCGCGGCGATGAAGCGCGACACGCTGCCGACCTCCGGCAACGCCGCCTCGCTGCTGGCCAAGCTGTTCTTCTGGGGCTTCGTGCTGGCCGTCATGCTGATCATGTTCAAGTGCGACGGCGACGAGTGCGACGACCTCCGGGCCACCTACGGCGAGGCGAGCGCGGAGTACCAGAACTGCGCACGCAATCGCAGCAGCGGCAGCAGCGGCTGGCGCAGCGGCGGCGGCTCGTTCGGCGGCTATTCCAGTGGCGGCAGCCACAAGTGATCATCCGGATTCACGAGGAGAGTTCCCATGCTCGGCATCGAATGGCTGAAACCCGCGGTCTTCTTCGGCTCGATCCTGTACGCGATGATCGGCGTCGCGGTGTTCTGGATCTGCTTCGTCGTCGTCGACAAGCTGACGCCCTACAAGCTGTGGGAGGAGATCGTCGAGCACAAGAACGTGGCGCTGGCGATCGTGGTCGGCGCGGTGGCGATCGCGATCGGCCAGATCGTCGCGGCCGCGATCCATGGCTGAATCGCGCGCCGGCGCCGCCGACGGCGGCGCCGCGCCCGAGGCGCACATCAGCGCCGCCGAGCTGGCGCTGCTGGCCTCGGTGTTCGTCATCGCCGCCTGCGGGCTGCTGTACGAGCTCGCTGCCGGTGCGCTCGCCAGCTACCTGCTGGGCGACTCGGTGCTGCAGTTCTCGACCGTCATCGGCACCTACCTGTTCGCGATGGGGGTGGGCTCGTACCTGTCGCGTTTCATCGACCGCCAGCTGGTCGCGCAGTTCCTGCGCATCGAGCTGCTGGTCGGGCTGATCGGCGGGCTGCTCCCGGCGGCGCTGTTCGCGCTGCACAGCGTCGCGGCCGGGTCGTTCCGCTTCGCGCTGTATGCGCTGGTGCTGGTGGTCGGCACGCTGGTCGGCCTCGAGATCCCGCTGGTAATGCGCATCCTCAAGCGCCACTTCCGCGACCGCTGGGCGCTCAAGGACCTGGTGTCGCAGGTGCTGACCTTCGACTACCTCGGCGCGCTCGCGGTGGCGCTGGCCTTCCCGCTCGTGCTGGTGCCCCAGCTCGGGTTGATCCGCACCGGGCTGTTCTTCGGCCTGCTGAATGCGGCGGTGGCGGTGTGGGCGCTGTGGCTGTTCCGCGGCGAGCTGCGCGGGCTCAAGTGGCACGCGCTGGCGTGCGCCGGCACGCTCGCGGTGCTGACCGCGGCCTTCGCCGGCGCCGACCAGGTGACACGCTGGGCCGAGGACCGCTTCTACGGCGACCACATCGTCTACAGCGAATCGAGCCCCTACCAGCGCGTGGTGGTCACCTCGAGCCAGGCCGGCGTGCGGCTCTACCTGAACGGCAACCTGCAGTTCCACTCGCGCGACGAGTACCGCTACCACGAGGCCCTGGTGCACCCGGCGATGGCCGCGATGGGCGCGCCCAAGCGCGTGCTGGTGCTCGGCGGCGGCGATGGCCTGGCGGTGCGCGAGGTGCTCAAGCACCCGGGGGTCGAGTCGATCACGCTGGTCGAGCTCGACCCGCACATGACCACGCTGTTCTCCAGCGCGCCGCTGCTGCGCGGCCTGAACCAGGATGCGCTGCATTCGCCCAAGCTCACGATCGTCAACGCCGACGCCTTCGGCTGGCTCGAGCAGGACAGCGGTCGCTACGACGTGATCGTGGTCGACTTTCCCGACCCGACCAACTTCTCGATCGGCAAGCTCTACACGACGAGCTTCTACCAGCTGGTCGACGAGCACCTGGCCGCCGGCGGCTACGCGGTGGTGCAGACCACCTCGCCGCTGATCGCGCGGCGCAGCTACTGGACCGTGGTGGCCACCATCGAGGCCACCGGTCTCACCGCCACGCCCTACCACGCGCATGTGCCGAGCTTCGGCGAATGGGGCTTCGTCATCGCGAGCCGGCGGCCCTGGCGGCAGCCGGCCGCGCTGCCCGCCGGCCTGCGCTTCCTGTCGCTGGACGGGTTGCCGGCGCTGTTCGCCTTCCCGCCCGACATGGCGCGGGTGGCCGCCGAGCCCAACCGCCTGTCCAACCAGGTGCTGGTGCATCTGTTCGAGGACGAGTGGGGCAAGGTCCACCAGTGAACCTGCACCGGCGCCGCTGGCTCGCCGGCAGCGCCGCGCTGATCGGCCTGCCCGCACTGCCGGGCTGCGGCCGCCGTGGCGCGGCCCTGCCCGAGGCACGCTGGATCGGGGCGTCGCACGAGCGCGGCCACCGGCTGCGCGACGCGCCCGCCGGTGGCGCGCCGGCGCAGGTGCACGAAGCCGACGCACTGGTGCTGGGCGCCGGCATCGCCGGCCTGGCGGCGGCGCGCGCGCTGCTGCGCGGCGGGGTCGACGACCTGCGTGTGCTGGAGCTGGAAGACATGCCCGGCGGCAACAGCCGCGGCCACCGCATGGACGGCATCGCCTGCCCGCTCGGCGCGCATTACCTGCCGGTGCCCGGCGAGCCGGCGGTCGAGGTGGCGCAGTGGCTGGAGGAGATCGGCCTGCGCCGCAGCGAGGCCGGCCGCGTGGTCTACGACGAACGCCATCTCTGCCACAGCCCGCAGGAGCGGCTGTTCCTCGACGGCCGCTGGCACGACGGCCTGCTGCCGCCGGTCGAGGCCCTGCCCGAGGCGCAGCAGGCCGCGACGCGGGCGCAGTACCGCCGCTTTGCGCAGCGGATCGGCGAGCTCGGCGCGGGCGGTGCCTTCCGCCTGCCCACCGCGCGCGCGCCGTGGGGCGCGGCGCTGGCGGCGCTGGACGCGACCAGCTTCGACGCCTGGCTCGACCGCGAGGTCTTCGACGCCCCTGCGCTGCGCTGGTACCTCGACTACTGCTGCCGCGACGACTACGGCGCCGCGAGCGCGCAGGTCTCGGCCTGGGCCGGGGTGCACTACTTCGCCAGCCGGCACGGCTTCCACGCCCCCGGCGAGGAGGACGCCGAGCGCGAGGGCGTGCTGACCTGGCCCGAGGGCAACGCCTGGCTGGCGCAGCGCCTGGCCGCGCCGCTGGGCGATCGGCTGCGCGGCGGGCTGCTGGTCACGCGCGTGGCCGAACAGCGCCAGCAGGTCGAGGTCGACACCTGGTCGGCCGCCACGCAGCGGCGCGAGCGCTGGGTCGCGCCGCAGGTGGTGCTGGCCCTGCCGCTGTTCGTCGCGGCCCGGGTGCTGGAGTCGCCGCCCGAGGCCCTGCGCGAGGCGCTGGCGCTGCAGCGCCATGCGCCCTGGCTGGTGGCCAACCTGCGCCTGGACGGCCCGCTGGCCGACCGCCCGGGTGCCGCGCCGTCGTGGGACAACGTGCTGTACGGCAGCCGCACGCTGGGGTATGTCGACGCATCGCACCAGCGCCTCGACCCGCGCCCCGGGCCGACCGTGCTGACCGTCTACCACGCGCTCGGCGGCCGCACGGCGCAGGAGACGCTGGCGGCGCGACGCAGCCTGCTCGAGCGGCCCGCCGCGGCCTGGGCCGCCGAACTGCTCACCGAGCTGGCGCCGGCCCATCCGGACCTGCCGCAGCGCGTGAAGGCCATCGACCTGATGCGCTACGGACATGCGATGAGCATCCCGGTGCCGGGCCTGCGCGGTGCGCCGGCCCTGCAGGCGCTGGCCGAGGGGGGCCGGCGCCTGCAGTACGCGCACGCCGACCTGTCGGGCTACTCGGTGTTCGAGGAGGCCTTCTTCCACGGCCACCGCGCGGGCACGCGCGCGGCCGCCGCCCTCAGGACTCGTTCTTCAGCTTGACGGCCTTGGGCGCGTCGGGCGCCAGCGCCTGCGCGCGCAGCTTGCGCAGCGCGCGGCGCAGCTCGGCATCGCCTGCGGGCGCGGCCTCGGCGGCTTCGCGCGCGGCCTCGCTGCCGCGCTGCTGCGAGCGCTTGATCGACTCGCGGTCCTCCAGGTGGCGCAGCCGCTGGCGCAGCTGGTTGGCCACCTCCTCGACGTCGGCCAGCCCGGTGTGCGCATCGGTCTTGGGCAGCGCGACGACACGCTTGTCCTTCATGCGCACCTGCAGCCGGCAGATGCGGTTGTTCAGGCCGCGCCGCAGCGTGAAGCCGCGCTCGTCGCGCTCCTCGATGGCCACGTCGCGGATGTTCTCGAAGGCGACCTGGTGCACCTTCTGCCCCCAGCCGCGCTGGAACCACAGGTTGTTCGCGCTGACCGCCACGCGCTGCCAGCTCAGCAGGTCGAAGGCCACGGCGCCTGCCCAGCCCAGCAGCGCCAGCAGCACCATCCACCACGACTGCAGCAGCCCCGCGATCCAGAACAGCGCTCCGGCACCGGCGGCGGCGGCCACCACGCGCATCGCGCCGGGTTCGGCGGTGCGCCAGACATCGCGTTCGTACACGTAGGCCTGCGGCTCGCCCACGGCCAGCGGCGAGACCGACCAGGCCACCGCCTTGATCGCACGCGAGGCCAGGACGTGCACGGCCATCGCGCCGGCCAGGGCCATCGGCAGGGTGAGCGTCGCCCGGATCAGATCCATGTGCGCACATTAGCGATTCCGGCGCGCGAATCAAAGCCTTGCGTGCGGCCGTCGTGCGAAATGCACGTCCGGCGCGGCGGGAACGGCTGGTTACGTCGCGCCGGCGTCGAGTGCGCGCAGCCGTTCGGGCGTGCCGACGTCGGCCCAGGTGCCGCGCCAGAGCTGCCCGCCGAGGCGGCCCTGCGCGATGGCCGTGTCGAGGTAGGGGCGCAGGCGGGCCCGGGTGCCGACCGGCAGCGCCGCCATCAGCTCGTGCACGAAGCCGGCGCGGAACACGCCGATGCCGCTCCAGGTGAAGCGATCAGCGTCGGTGCCGGCGCCCACCCGGCCCCCGGCGAGGCCGAAGTCGCCGCGCGGATGCTGCGGCGGGTTGGGCACCAGCCACAGGTGCGCCAGCTCGCCGGGCTGCAGGGCCGCGGCCGTGGCGGCGTCGAAGCGGAAGTCGGGCGCGAACACGTCGGCGGCCACGTACCAGAAGGGCTCGTCACCATCGAGCCGCAGCAGCGGCAGCGCCTTCTTCAGCCCGCCGGCCGTCTCGAGCGCGCCGCCGTGGTCGCGCCCCTCGAGCGACCAGCGGATCGTGAGGCCGAAGCGCGCGCCGTCGCCGAGCGCGGCGACGAGCTGTTCCTCCAGCCAGGCGGTGTTGATCACCACCTCGCGCACGCCACCGCGTGCGAGCGCCTCCAGGTGCCACTCGATCAGCGGCTTGCCGCGCAGCGGCAGCAGCGGCTTGGGGCAGGTGTCGGTCAGCGGCCGCATGCGTTCGCCGCGGCCGGCCGCGAGGATGATCGCTTTCATCCCCGCGGAGTCTAGCGACCGGTCAGTTCAGCGCCGGCCCCAGCCCGATCGGTGCGGGCGCCTGCATCACGATCTTGCTGAACAGCGGCCGGTACAGGTCCGGCGGCTCGTGGCCGGTCAGCGGGTCGCGGTTGGCGAGGAAGGCCTCGTCGAGCTCCTTCCAGTCCTCCTCGGTCAGGTGCTTGAGCGCCAGCGGCAGGATCTGCTCCTCCTCGATCGCCATGTGCGAGAGGTAGAAGTCGATGTAGCGGTCGACCGCGTTCTCGAACGCGGTGCGGCGCGCCTCGCCGAGCACCTCGAAGGCGAGCAGGTCGTGCTCCAGGTCGCGGATCGCCTTCTCGCCGCGCGCGTGGTCGCGGTCCAGCTTGTCGAGCACGGCGGCCACCTCGGGACAGCGGGCGCGGATCTTCGGGAACAGCAGCTCGGTTTCCTTCGTGTGGTGCAGCTTCTCCGGGAATTCGTCGACGTAGAACAGCATCGCGCGCAGCACGCTGAAGTCGGGGAGCGAACCGTGCCGGCGGTGTTCGGCCAGCAGCATGGACAGCGAGCGCAGCATGGCCGAGAGCGCGCCGTGCTCGTCGCGGATGATGGTCAGGCAGGGGTGGCTCATGGCGGCTCCGTGGCAGATCGATTCGATGCCGCCAAGCGTGGCACCGCTGCCGCCTGCGCGGCTTGAGGCGCATCAATCAGGCGCCGGCGCCGGGCGAGCCTCGCACCAGTTCGTGCCGTTCGACGCGCGTCGGCGCGAAGGCCTCGGCCAGCGCCGCCAGCAGTGCCCGCGCGCGGGCCGAGTTGTCTGCGCCGAAGTTGCAGACGTAGACGTCCAGCGTCACCGACCGCTGCTCGGGCCAGGTGTGCACCGCCAAGTGCGATTCGGCCAGCAGCACGACGCCGGTGACGCCCGCCGGCAGCCCGGGCGCCGCGGGGGCGAAGCGGTGGAACAGCTCGCCCACCGGGCTCAGGCCGGCGGCGGCGACACTGCTCAGGCACAGGCGCCGCAGCGCCTCGGGCTCGGTCAGCGCCGGCCGGTCGGCGGCGCAGCCGTACAGATCGGCGGTGAGGTGCAGGCCCTGCATCGCGGCGATTATCGAAGCGGTCCGGCCGGCTGGGTCAAGGTCGCGCCGAGGGTCGCTCGTAGAATTCCCGCTTCCCCCTGCTTTCCGCCGCCGCACGCCATGGATGCCCTCGACACCCGCCCCGCGACCTCCACGACGGCCCTGATGGCCAATGCGATCCGTGCCCTGGCGATGGATTCCGTGCAGCAGGCCAACTCCGGCCACCCGGGTGCGCCGATGGGCATGGCCGAGATCGCCGTGGCGCTGTGGGGGCCGTTGCGCGGGCACCTGCGCCACAACCCGGCGCACCCGCACTGGTTCGACCGCGACCGTTTCGTGCTCTCCAACGGCCACGGCTCGATGCTGATCTACGCGCTGCTGCACCTGACCGGCTACGAGCTGCCGATGAGCGAGCTGCGCAACTTCCGCCAGCTGCACAGCAAGACGCCGGGCCACCCCGAGGTCGGCGTCACGCCGGGGGTCGAGACCACCACCGGCCCGCTCGGCCAGGGCATCACCAACGCGGTGGGCATGGCGCTGGCGGAGAAGCTGCTGGCCGCCGAGTTCAACCGCGACGGCCATTCGATCGTCGACCACCACACCTACGTCTTCCTCGGCGACGGCTGCCTGATGGAAGGCATCAGCCACGAGGCCTGCGCGCTGGCCGGTGCGTGGAAGCTGAACAAGCTGATCGCCTTCTACGACGACAACGGCATCTCGATCGACGGCGCCGTGAAGCCCTGGTTCGTGGACGACACGCCGAAGCGTTTCGGGGCCTACGGCTGGAACGTGATCGCCGGCGTCGACGGCCACGACGCCGACGCGGTGGATGCCGCGATCACGCGCGCCAAGGCCTCGGAGCGGCCCACGCTGATCTGCTGCAAGACGGTGATCGGCAAGGGCGCGCCGAACCGCGGCGGCACCGCCAAGGCGCACGGCGAGGCGCTCGGCGCCGAGGAGATCAAGCTCACCCGCGAGGCGCTCGGCTGGGCGCACGAACCCTTCGTCGTGCCCGAGGAGGCCTACGCGGCCTGGGACGGCAAGGCGCGCGGCGCCGAGCTCGAGGCGGCCTGGGACGCGCGCTTCGCGGCCTACAAGGCGGCGCACCCCGAGCTGGCGGCCGAGTTCGCGCGCCGCATGCGCGGCGAGCTGCCCGCCAGCTGGGCGCAGACCGCCGCCGAGGCGCTGCAGGCGACCCACGCCAAGGCCGAGACCGTGGCCAGCCGCAAGGCCAGCCAGCTCGCGCTCGAGGTGTTCACCAAGGCACTGCCCGAACTGCTGGGCGGCAGCGCGGACCTGACCGGCTCGAACCTGACCAACACCACGTCGACGCCGGCGCTGCGCTTCGACGCCGAGGGCCGGCCCAACGGCGGGCGCCACATCAACTACGGCGTGCGCGAGTTCGGCATGGCCGCGATCCTCAACGGCGTCGCGCTGCACGGCGGCTTCATCCCCTACGGCGGCACCTTCCTGACGTTCAGCGACTACAGCCGCAACGCCATCCGCATGGCCGCGCTGATGCACCAGCGCGTCATCCACGTCTTCACGCACGACTCGATCGGCCTGGGCGAGGACGGCCCGACGCACCAGAGCGTCGAGCATGCCGCCGCGCTGCGCCTGATCCCGGGCCTGGACGTCTGGCGCCCGGCCGACACCGCCGAGACGGTGGTCGCCTGGAGCGCCGCCATCGCCAGCCGCAGCCGCCCGAGTGCGCTGCTGCTGTCGCGCCAGAATCTTCCCTACCTGCCGAAACCCACGCAAGGCACGCTCGACGACATCGCCAAAGGCGCCTATGTGCTGGCCGAGCCAGCCGAGGTCGGGCTCAGGAAGAAGGCACAGGCCGTCATCGTCGCCACCGGCTCCGAGGTGCAGCTCGCGCTGAATGCGCAGCAGCTGCTGGCGGCCGACGGCATCGCGGTGCGCGTCGTGTCCATGCCTTCGACCAGCGTGTTCGACCGCCAGGGCAGCGCGTACAAGACGTCCGTGCTGCCCGAGGGCCTGCCGCGGATTGCGGTCGAGGCCGGCGTGAGCGACTACTGGTGGAAGTACGGCTGCGCCGCCGTCGTGGGCATCGACCGCTACGGCGAGTCGGCCCCGGCCGGCGCGCTGTTCAAGCTCTTCGGCTTCACGGCGCAGAACGTGGCCGACACCGTGCGCGCCGTGCTGGCGCGCCGGCGTTGACGGCCCGCGCGAAAGTTCTCGCCATGTAACCGTCGGCGCGTCACACTTTTCGCCCGCCGCGCCGGCGCATCGCTTCCGACATCCAACCTGGAGGATTCCATGAGCATCAAGATCGGCATCAACGGCTTCGGCCGCATCGGACGCATGGTGTTCCGCGCCGCGGTCCAGAACTTCAAGGACATCGAGGTGGTCGGCATCAACGACCTGCTCGAGCCCGACTACCTCGCCTACATGCTGACGTACGACAGCGTGCATGGCCGCTTCAAGGGCGAGGTCGCGGTCGACGGCAACACGCTGGTCGTCAACGGCAAGAAGATCCGCCTGACCGCGGTGAAGGACCCGGCCGAGCTGAAGTGGGGCGAGATCGGCGCCGACATCGTGGTCGAGTCCACCGGCCTGTTCCTGACCAAGGAGACCTGCCAGAAGCACCTGGCCGCCGGCGCGAAGAAGGTGATCCAGAGCGCGCCCTCCAAGGACGACACGCCGATGTTCGTCTTCGGCGTCAACGACAAGAGCTACAAGGGCGAGGCGATCATCTCCAACGCCTCCTGCACGACCAACTGCCTGGCGCCCGTGGCCAAGGTGCTGAACGACAAGTGGGGCATCAAGCGCGGCCTGATGACCACCGTGCACGCCGCCACCGCGACGCAGAAGACCGTCGACGGCCCGAGCAACAAGGACTGGCGCGGCGGCCGCGGCATCCTCGAGAACATCATCCCGTCGAGCACCGGCGCGGCCAAGGCGGTGGGCGTGGTCATCCCCGAGCTGAACAAGAAGCTCACCGGCATGGCCTTCCGCGTGCCGACCTCGGACGTCTCGGTGGTCGACCTGACCGTCGAGCTGAACAAGGAAGCCACCTACGACGAGATCTGCGCCGAGATGAAGGCGCAGAGCCAGGGCGCGCTGAAGGGCGTGCTCGGCTACACCGAGGACAAGGTCGTCGCGACCGACTTCCGCGGCGAGCCCTGCACCTCGGTCTTCGACGCCGATGCCGGCATCGCGCTGGACAAGACCTTCGTGAAGGTCGTGGCCTGGTACGACAACGAGTGGGGCTACTCCAACAAGGTGCTGGAGATGGTGCGCGTCGTCGCGGCCTGAGCTCCGAGGGCGTGCGGCGCCACACGCCGCAACAAAGCCTTACGCGACAGCGCCTTGCCGGCCCGGCGGCGGCCGGCGGCGCACCCGTAGACTGCGCGGCATGCTGCCGCGCGTCGCGATTCCTGCCCTGCTGGCTGCGCTGGCCCTCGTGGCCTGCGCCGCCGAACCGGTGGCCGGGCCCGGCCCGCTGCGCGTCATGGTGCGCCTGGCGCAGCCGCTGCCCGACGCACCATCCATCGCGCAGGCGGCCACGTCATCCGCCGGCTGCCCGGTGCGTTACCTGTCTGCCAGCGGCACCGACTGGCACGCGCTGGTGATCGAATGCCCGGACGCGGCCGACGGCCCGGCCGCCTTCGAGCGACTGCGTGCCGACCGTTCCCGCTTCAGCGCCGCGCAGATCGATGCGCGCAAGCGCATCGTCTCCCCCACCTACTGAAGGCCCGACCCGAGAGGATTGTTCGATGAAGCCGGTCCGCCGTCTCTGCGCGCTGCTCGCGCTGCTGTCCTGCCTGCCGCTGGCGGCGCACGCGGCGGATGCCCGCGTGATCGTGAAGTACAAGCAGGGCTCGGACCTGCTGCGCAAGCAGGCCCAGTCGGCCGACCAGCTGCCCGCGCTGCGGGCTCAGGCGCTCGGGCAGCGCACCGGCCTGGCGCTGCGCAGCGGGCTGGCCGTCAGCGAGCGCGCGCAGGTGGTGTTCGCCAGCGGGCTGAGCTCCGAGGCGCTGGCGGCGCGCCTGGCCGCCGAAGGCGACGTCGAGTACGCCGTGCCGGACCGGCGCAAGCGCGCCGCGGCGGTGCCGAACGATCCGCTGTACGTGCCCAGCCCGGTGCCGGTGAACGGCCCGGCCGCCGGGCAGTGGTACCTGAAGGCGCCCACCGGCACGCTGCGCTCGGCCATCAACGCCGAGGCGGCCTGGGACCTGACCACGCCGGCGCGGCGCGCCAACGTGGTCGTGGCGGTGCTCGACACGGGCATCCGCAGCGACCACCCCGACCTGGTCGGGAACCTGCTGCCGGGCTACGACATGGTCGCCGACCTCGACATCGCCAACGACGGCAACCGGCGCGACAGCGACCCGCGTGACCCGGGCGACTGGATCACGCTGCAGGAGACGACCACCCCGGGGGGACCGTTCGAGGACTGTTCGTTCGACGAGAACGGCAACCCGGCCGCCTCCGACAGCTCCTGGCACGGCACCGAGGTCGCCGGGCTGATCTCGGCGCTGACCGACAACAACCGCGGCATGGCCAGCGTCGCGCGCAACGCGAAGGTGCTGCCGGTGCGCGTGCTCGGCAAGTGCGGCGGGTTCGACTCGGACATCATCGACGGCATGCGCTGGGCTGCCGGCCTGGCCGTGCCGGGTCTGCCGACGAACCCGAATCCGGCCTGGGTGCTCAACCTGAGCCTGGGCGGCGGCGCCGGTTGCAGCCCGGCGTATGTGGACGTGGTCGACGAACTGCGCAGCGCCGGTGTGGTGATCGTCGCCTCGGCCGGCAACGGCAGCGGCGGCGCCGTGTCCGAGCCGGCCGCCTGCGACGGCGTGATCGCGGTGTCCGGCCTGCGCCACCTCGGCACCAAGGTCGGCTTCTCCGACCTCGGGCCGGAGGTGACGGTGAGCGCGCCCGGCGGCAACTGCGTCAACACCGGCCTGACCGACCCCTGCCTGTACCCGATCCTCACGACCACCAACACCGGCACGCAGGCGCCGGTGACCGACGCCAACGGCGGCTCCACCTACAGCGACGGCCTGCTGCGTCCGACGCTGGGCACCAGCTTCTCCGCCCCGCTGGTGGCCGGCACCGTGGCCCTGATGCTCGCGGTCGAGCCCGACCTGACGCCGGCGCAGGTGCGCTCGATCCTGCGCTCGACGGCGCGCCCGTTCCCCACCAGCGGCGCCGAGCCCGGCACGCCGCAGTGCCACGCGCCCGACGGCACGGTGCAGGAGGAGTGCTACTGCACCACGTCCACCTGCGGTGCCGGCATGCTCGACGCTCGGGCCGCGGTCGCCGGGGCCGCCGCGCCGCCCGCCACGGGCGGCGGTGGTGGTGGCGGGGCGCTCGGTTTCGGCTGGCTGCTGCTGCTCGGCCTGGCGACGCTGGCGCTGCGGCGCGCGCCGCAGTAACGCGCGGAATCAGGAGCCGCAGGGCACGAAGCCGCGGCCGAGCGCATCGGAGCGGATCGCGCCGAGCTGGGCCGCCAGCGCCTTGTCGACCTTGGCCGCACGCAGCACGTGGATGGTGCTGGCCGCATGCAGCTCGGCCACCTTGGCCGGGCGGATGCCGCGCTGGCTGAGCTGTGCCAGCGCCTTGTCGGCCGCGTCGCGGTCGTCGAAGCGGCCCAGCGACAGGCTGCCGGCCAGCTCTTCCGGGGTGTTGAGCACCTCGTAGGCGATGCGTGCGCGCTTGAGCTCCTCGTCGCGGCGCGTCAGCGCCTCGCGGCTGGCGGGGCGCGGCAGCACCACGAGCCAGGCACCGGGACGATCGATCGTCACTTCCACCCAGCTGCCCGGCGGCAGCGGCGGCTGCACGGCGCGCAGCGCGGCCATGGCGGAGATCGACGCGCCGGTGGCGAACGGGCCGGCCTCGAGGCACACCGGCTTGTCGTCCCCTGCGGCCGCAGCGGCCACGCTGGCGGGCGCGGCGGCCGGCCGGGCCGAGGCCGCCGGGGCCGGCGGCAGCACGACGATGGTCTGCGGCCGCACCTGGCGCGCCAGGCGTTCGGGCTCGCGCTGCGCGTCGGGCCGCACGCCGAGCAGGTCGCCCAGCCAGCCCTTGCTCCAGGCGAAGAACAGCAGGTTGGCCGCCAGCAGCAGGAACACCAGGCGCCGCAGCATGGGCTTGTCAGCCCTGCTTGTCGCCGGCGTCCAGCCGTACGCTGACCTCGCCGCTGCCCACCGGCACCTGCTGCCCCGCGCCGGTTTCGACCAGCAGCGCCCCGCGTGGGTCGATGCCGCGTGCGATGCCTTCGGGCACCTCGGCCAGCGTGGTGCGCACCGGGCGGCCGAGCAGCAGGTCGCGCCGCGCATAACCGGCCGCGAAGGCAGCGAAGCCTTCGCGCTCGAAGCGACGCAGCGCGCGCACCAGCGGCAGCGCGACGCGGGCCAGCACGCCGGGCGGGTCGGCCGACGCGTCGAGTTCCTGCACGCAGGCGAAGCCGCTGCTGGTGTCGGTGGTCGGCATCGGCTTGACGTTCAGGCCGACGCCGATCACCGCCAGGCGGCGCGACGCGGCCGAGACCGTCTCGATCAGGATGCCGCCGAGCTTGCGGCCGCCGCCGCCGGCATCACACAGCCAGAGGTCGTTGGGCCACTTCAGGCCGATGCGCGGCGCCGCGCCCGCCTGCGGCGGGTCGAGCGCGTCGGCCAGCGCCAGGCCGACCACCAGCGACAGCCCGGACCAGTCCTGCGCCGCCAGCGGCAGTGCGAGCGAGAAGGTGAGCGAGGCGCCTGGCGCGGACTGCCAGTGGCGCCCCTGGCGACCGCGGCCGCCGGTCTGGTGCTCGGCCACCAGCAGGCAGGGCTGCACGTCGGCCGCGCGGCGCCCGAAGGCGGCGCTCTCGACGCTGTGGTGCACCAGCACCGCATCGCTGTCCGCGCCCGGCCGGCCGACGACGCGGGCGCGCTCCAGCAGCGCGGTGTTGGTCGACGAGCTGCGCTCGACCACCTCGACGCTCAGCCCGGGCAGCTCCGGCAGCAACTGCTGCCACAACTGCTCCGCGCCCCAGTGCATCGGCTCGGTCATGATGGTGTGTTCAGCGTTTGGGCGCCAGCATGGTGCCGCGGCAGGCCTTCGCGCCGCAGCGGCATTCGAACTGCTTCTTCAGCTTCGGCGTGTAGCGCTCGTCGATCACCAGGCCGTAGTCGTAGAACAGCTCCTCGCCGGGCCGGATGGCGCGCAGGGCCTTGATGAAGACGCGGCCGTCCACCTCGTCGGCCTCGCAGTTGGGCTGGCAGGCGTGGTTGATCCAGCGCGCCGCATTGCCGCCGACCTTGGCATCGATGACATGCTTGTCGTCGATGTGGAAGTAGAAGGTGTGGTTCGGGTCGCTCGGGTCGTGCGGATGGCGGCGCAGTGCCTCGGGCCAGGAGATGACCTCGCCCTTGTACTCGATGACGACGTCGCCGCGCGCGATGGGCTGCAGCGCGAACACGCCCTTGCCGTGCACGCCGGAGCGGCGCACCTGGATGCGCCGGCCGCCGGCCTCGGCCGCGGGATGCTGCTTGCCGTTGCTTGCTTGCGCCATCGTTCGGTTTGGGTACATTGAAATCATGGGCGCGCGCGCGTATGCGTGCGCGCGAGAGCCCGGATTGTATTGATGACGCGGAACACGCCCCGGCGGGTGCCGCGCAACCCCTGTCCATGAGCAAGTCACTGATCATCGCCGAGAAGCCTTCCGTCGCGCAGGACATCGTGCGCGCACTCACGCCGTCGGTGGGCAAGTTCGAGAAGCACGACGAGTACTTCGAGAACGAGCGCTACATCGTCACCTCGGCCGTCGGCCACCTCCTGGAGATCAAGGCGCCGGAGGAGTACGACGTCAAGCGCGGCAAGTGGAGCTTCGCGCACCTGCCGGTGATCCCGCCGCACTTCGAGCTGAACCCGATCGACAAGACCAAGAGCCGGCTCAACGCGATCGTCAAGCTCGTCAAGCGCAAGGACGTCGGCGACCTGATCAACGCCTGCGACGCCGGCCGCGAGGGCGAGCTGATCTTCCGGCTGATCCAGCAGCACGCCAAGAGCAAGCACCCGGTCCGGCGGCTGTGGCTGCAGAGCATGACGCCGGCGGCCATCCGCGAGGGCTTCGAGAACCTGCGCAGCGATGCCGATCTGCACGGCCTGGCCGAGGCCGCGCGCAGCCGCTCCGAGGCCGACTGGCTGGTGGGCATCAACGGCACGCGCGCGATGACGGCCTTCAACTCGCGCGACGGCGGCTTCTTCCTCACCACGGTCGGCCGGGTGCAGACGCCGACGCTGTCGATCGTGGTCGAACGCGAGGAGAAGATCCGCAAGCACGTGGCGCGCGACTACTGGGAGGTGCGCGCCACCTTCGCCGCGCAGGCCGGCGAGTACGAGGGCAAGTGGTTCGACCCGAAGTGGAAGAAGAACCCGGACGATGCCGAGCAGCGCGCCGACCGGCTCTGGAACGAGGCCGACGCGCAGGCCATCGCCCAGGCCTGCCGCGGCGAGCCGGCCAGCGTCACCGAGGAGGCCAAGCCCAGCACCCAGGCCAGCCCGCTGCTGTACGACCTGACGACGCTGCAGCGCGAGGCGAACTCGCGCTTCGGCTTCTCCGCCAAGACGACGCTCTCGCTCGCGCAGGCGCTGTACGAGAAGCACAAGGTGCTGACCTACCCGCGGACCGACTCGCGCGCGCTGCCGGAGGACTACCTCGGCACCGTGAAGAGCACGGTCGAGATGCTCGCCAAGGAGGACCTGCCCGGTCCGCTGAAGGCCGCGCTCTCGCCGCATGCCAAGCTCGCGCTGAAGGAGGGCTACGTCAAGCCGACCAAGCGCGTGTTCGACAACGCCAAGGTGTCGGACCACTTCGCGATCATCCCGACGCTGCAGCCCCCGAAGAGCCTGAGCGAGATCGAGGCCAAGCTGTACGACATGGTGGTCAAGCGCTTCCTGGCGGTGTTCTTCCCGTCGGCCGAGTTCCTGGTCACGACGCGCATCAGCACGGTGAAGAACGGCGGCCGCGAGTTCAGCTTCCAGACCAACGGCAAGGTGCTGGTGAAGCCGGGCTGGCTGGCCGTCTACGGGCGCGAGGAGCAGGGCGAGGACGCCAACCTCGTGGCGGTGGCGCCGGGCGAGCTGGTGCGCACGGAAGGCGTGGACGTGCAGGCGCTCAAGACCAAGCCGCCGCCGCGCTACACCGAGGCCACGCTGCTCTCGGCGATGGAAGGCGCGGGCAAGCTGATCGACGACGACGAGCTGCGCGAGGCGATGCAGGAGAAGGGCCTGGGCACGCCGGCCACGCGCGCGGCGATCATCGAGGGCCTGATCCTCGAGAAGTACATGCACCGCGAGGGCCGCGAGCTGGTGCCCTCGGCCAAGGCCTTCCAGCTGATGACGCTGCTGCGCGGCCTGGGCGTGGAGGACCTGACCAAGCCCGAGCTCACCGGCAACTGGGAGTACCAGCTCGCCGAGATGGAGAAGGGCCGGCTGCAGCGCGAGGCCTTCATGGCCGAGATCGCCGCGATGGCCGAGCGCATCGTCAAGAAGGCCAAGGAGTACGACCGCGACACGATTCCCGGCGACTACGCGACGCTCGCGGTGCCCTGCCCGAACTGCGGCGGCGTGGTGAAGGAGAACTACCGCCGCTTCGCCTGCGAGAAGTGCGAGTTCTCGATCAGCAAGATCCCCGGCGGGCGCAGCTTCGAGCTCGACGAGGTGGAGCAGTTCATCGCCAACAAGAAGATCGGCCCGCTGGAGGGCTTCCGCTCCAAGGCGGGCTGGCCGTTCACGGCCGAACTCAAGCTCGCCTACGACGAGGAGATCTCGAACTGGAAGCTCGAGTTCGACTTCGGCGACGACGCGCGCAAGGCCGAGGGCGACGGCGAGCCGGTGGACTTCTCCGGGCAGGAGTCGCTCGGCCATTGCCCCAAGTGCCAGGGCAAGGTGTTCGAGCATGGCACGAGCTACGTCTGCGAGCACGCGGTCGGCGCGCACGTCACCTGCGACTTCAAGAGCGGCAAGATCATCCTGCAGCAGCCGGTGGCGCGCGAGCAGATGGGCAAGCTGCTGGCCAGCGGCAAGACCGACCTGCTGGAGAACTTCGTCTCCAACAAGACGCGGCGCAAGTTCAAGGCCTTCCTCGCCTACGACAAGAAGGAGGGCAAGGTGGTGTTCGAGTTCGAACCGCGCGCGGCCAAGGCACCGGCCAAGAAGGCCGCGGCGAAGAAGGCCAAGGCCTGAGCCCGGTTTGTCGATGGACTGGCCCTGCGTCTCGGCGCACGGCGAGCGCACGCGCCTCGCGCTGAGCGTGGTGCCCAACGCCAGACGCACCGCCATCGACGGCCTGCACGACGGGGCGCTGCGCGTGCGGCTGGCCGCGCCGCCGGTCGACGGCAAGGCCAACGAGGCGCTGCTGCGCTGGCTGGCCGGGCAACTCGGCGTGCCGCGCCGCGGCCTCGAGCTGGTGCGCGGCACGAGCGCGCGGCGCAAGGCGGTGGAGGTCGACGCGCCGCTGCAACATCTGGTTGCATGGCTGGATCGGGCTATGCCCACTCCGTCACGCGAGGGTGGTTCCGATCCGTCCTAGTCTTCGACTGTGGAGAACATCCTGACACGAGCGTTTCGAGCATTGGCCGCAGCCGCGCTGCTGGCCGCGGGGAGTGCCGCGCAGGCCCTGGTGTTCGCCGTCAACGAGGGCGTCACCTACCGCGTGCCGCTCGAGGAGGTGCGCGGCCGCTATTCGGCGATCGCGGCCGACCTGTCCAAGCTGCTCAAGCAGCCGGTCACCATCGAGCCGGTGGGCGACTACAAGCAGCTGCGCGCCGGCCTGGCCGCGAAGCAGTACGACCTGGCGATGATCCACCCCGCGCATGTGTCGATCGGGGCGATCAAGAACAACGGCTACCGGCTGCTGGTCGTCACCAAGGGCTTCCAGCAGTACCGCGCCAGCTTCCTCGTCAAGGCGGATTCGACCCTGAGCTCGCTGGCCGACCTGAAGGGCCGCAAGCTCGGCGCCCCCGACGAGGACTCGATCACCGCCTGGATGGTGCGCGCCACGCTGCGCGACGCGGGCGTGGCGCCGGCGGACGTGGCGATCACCTACACGCGCTACCAGGACGCGGTGCCGTTCTTCGTCGAGAACAACCTCACCACCTCGGGCGCCACCGCGGCCGGCGGCGTGGTCAAGGCCTGGCTGGGCAAGGGCGGCAAGGTGCTGGCGCAGTCCAGGCCGGTGCCGATCAAGCACATCCTGGCCAGCCCGACGCTCGGCGAGGAACAGTCCGCCCGGGTGCGCGAGTACCTGGTCGGCCTGGACGGGTCGGACGAGGGCCGCAAGAAGCTCGAGCCGATCAAGTACAGCGGCTTCGAGCGCTACGACGAGCAGGAGCTGCTCAAGCTCGGCACCTGGCTGGGCCTGTAGGCCACTCGCCCGTCATCACGGCGAGCAGGTCACCGACGCGGTGGCGATCAGCTCCTCGAACAGTGCCATCGAGACCTTGCCCGAGAGCGTGTAGGGGTCGAGCACCGCCTTCTCGGAGTACTTCAGCAGCAGGGCCGGGTTCAGGCGCGACAGGTCGATCACGCCCATCGACCAGCCGGCGAAACGCCGCTCGGCGATCTCGTCGTAGGTCAGCAGCACCACGTCGCGGTGCCGCGGGTCCTGGGCGATGCGGTTGTACAGCGCGCTGACCTGCGAGCGCCCGCCCTCGAGCACCTGCAGGAAGATGCCGCCGGACAGGCACAGCAGCCCGGTGACCCCGGTGCCCGGGTTGTGCTGGCGCGACTTGCGCAGGATCGCGGCCAGTTCCTCCTGGCCCACGCCCTCGGCCGCGCGGCTGGCGTACAGCAGTCTCACGAGCATCGTCAGCCCCCGTTCTTCTTCGACAGCAGCGACAGGAACTCGCGCCGCAGGTTGGCGTCCTTCAGGAACGCGCCACGCATCACGCTGTTGGTCATCATCGATTCGTCGTCCTTCACGCCGCGCCAGTGCATGCAGAAGTGGTCGGCCTCCATCACGATGGCCAGGCCGTCGGGCTTGACGCGCTCCTGCAATTCGTCGGCCAGCATGATCACCGCCTCCTCCTGGATCTGCGGTCGGCTCATGACCCAGTCGCAGATGCGGGCGTACTTCGACAGCCCGATCAGGTTGGAGAACTCGTTGGGCAGCACGCCGATCCACACCTTGCCGAGGATCGGGCACAGGTGGTGCGAGCAGGCGCTGCGCACCTTCACCGGCCCGACGATCATCAGCTCGTTCAGGCGCGAGACGTTCGGGAACTCGGTGACAGAGGGCATCGCCTCGTAGCGGCCCTTGAACACCTCGCGCAGGAACATCTTGGCCACGCGCTTGGCGGTGTCGTTGGTGTTGTGGTCGCTCTCGGTGTCGATGACGAGCGAGCGCAGCACCTCCTTCATCTTCGACTCGACCTCGCCTTGCAGCTCCTCGAGCTCGCCGTCGGCGATGAAGTCGGCGATGTTGTCGTTGGCGTGGTAGCGGCACTGCGCACCCACCAGCCGGTAGCGGATGCGCTCGGAGGCCGGCAGGCGCGCCATCTCGTCCTCGGAGCGGAAGATCGGCGTGGCGGTTTCGGGGGGCATGGGCGCAATTCGGTGAAGCTGAGGCCGACAGGGTAGCGCAGCCCCGGGCGCACCGCCGCGGGGCGCCGGAGCGCCCGTAGACTGGGCACGGTGAACGACACCGCGCCCGCTTCCCCCCCTGCGCAGGCCCTGCCGCTCGAACGGCTGCTGCGCCACGCGGCCGACGCGGTGGCCGCGGTGCGTGCCGGGCGCAGCCTGAACGACGCGCTGGCGGCCTGCCCCGCCGCGGCGCGCGCCGGGACCCAGGCGCTGAGTTTCCACGCGCTGCGCTGGCTCGGCAGCGCGCAGGCGCTGCGCGAGCGCCTGGTGCCGCGTCCGCCGGCGGCGGCGCTGGACGCACTGCTGCTGACCGCGCTGGCCCTGCTCTGGCCGCGCGGCAACCCGCCCTATGCGCCGCACACGCTGGTGGACCAGGCGGTGGCCGCCGCGCGGCGGCGCCAGGCGTCCAGCGCCGGATTCGTCAACGCAGTGCTGCGCCGCTGGCTGCGCGAGCAGGCCGCGCTGGTGGAGGCGGTCGAGCGCGACCCGGTGGCGCGCCACAACCACCCGCGCTGGTGGATCGAGCGCCTGCAGCAGGACTGGCCGCAGCACTGGCAGGCCCTGCTCGAGGCCGACAACCAGCGTGCCCCGATGGTGCTGCGCGTGAACCGGCGCCATGGTGATGCGGCCGGCTACCTGGCGCGGCTGCGGGCGGCGGGGCTGGAGGCCACGCCGGCCGGCGACGCGGCCATCGTGCTGGCACAACCCTGCCCGGTGACGCGGCTGCCCGGCTTCGCCGCGGGCGACGTCTCGGTGCAGGACCTGGCTGCCCAGCGCGCCGCGCCGCTGCTGCTGGGCGCCGGCCTGCCGCCCGGCGCGCGTGTGCTGGACGCCTGCGCCGCCCCGGGCGGCAAGACCGCCCACCTGCTCGAACTCGCCGATCTCGAGCTGCTCGCGCTGGACAGCGACCCGGCGCGCCTGCAGCGCATCGACGAGACGCTGGCGCGCCTCGGGCTGCGGGCGCAGACCCGGGCGGCCGATGCGGCACGGCCGGCCGACTGGTGGGACGGCCGGCCGTTCGACGCCATCCTGCTCGATGCGCCCTGCAGCGCCTCGGGCATCGTGCGCCGGCATCCCGACGTGCGCTGGCTGCGCCGCGCCACCGACATCGACGCGCTGGCCGCCACCCAGGCGGCACTGCTCGAGGCGCTGTGGCCGCTGCTGCGACCCGGCGGACGGCTGCTGTACGCCACCTGCTCGGTGTTCCGCGCCGAGGGACAGGGACAGATCGACGCTTTTTTGCAACGCCATCCGGAGGCCAAGGTGCCTGCGGAGCCTGCCTCGCCCGGGCATCTGCTGCCGCTGCCCGACAATGGTCCGGATCGTCCGGAGCCCGCCACGGCGGCCGTTGCGGACGGGTTCTTCTACCAGCTGCTCGAGAAAACCTGAGCTCCCCGACCCGATGCGACGCGCGGCTCCCGTCACCGGTCAACAGAGCCCGCGCGACCGCCGCGACGGGGCTGCGCGGCGCCGCCTGCTCGCTGCGGCGCTGGGGCTGTCGCTCGCGCCGTGGCTGGGCGCGGCGCGGGCGCAGTCCGCCGGCGTCGAGCTGACCAGCCTGGAGGTGCAGCGCAACGACGACGGCCTCTTCCTCGACTACGGCTTGAGCTTCGAGCTGCCGCGCGGCGCCGAGGAGGCGCTGGGCAAGTCGGTGCCGCTGTACTTCGTGGCCGACGCCGAGCTGCTGCGCTCGCGCTGGTACTGGCGCGACAAGCGCGTCGCGCGGGCCACGCGGCAGTGGCGCATCGTCTACCAGCCGCTGACCTCCAACTACCGCGTCACCTTCGCCGGCATCAGCCAGACCTACACCACCCGCGCAGAGGCCCTGGCGGCGATCCGCCGCGGCGTGCAGTGGAAAATCGCGGACGCCGGCCAGCTGGAGGGCGGCGGCCATTACCTCGAGTTCAGCTTCCGGCTCGACACCTCGCTGCTGCCGCGCCCGATGCAGATCGGCATCGGCAACCCGACCGACTGGACGCTGGTGGTCGAGAAGACGCTGCAAGTCGACTGACACGCTCTGAACTGCCGGCCACGCGCCCGCGATCATGAAGAAGGCCACCCGATGGGCATGGATCGTCGCCCTGGTCGCCGTCACCGGCGCCGGCCTGGTGCTGGCCTTCCTGTTGTCCGTCGCGACCAACCGGCCGGCGCTGTACGAGCGCCACTACGTGTGGCTGTTCTGGGTCAACGTCACGGTGGCCTCGCTGCTGGCGCTGGTGATCGGCATCGCCTCGGTGAGGCTGGTGCTGCGGGTGCGGCGGCGCAAGTTCGGCAGCCGGTTGCTGCTCAAGCTGGCGGCGATCTTCGCCCTGGTGGGCGTGCTGCCCGGGCTGCTGATCTACACGGTGAGCTACCAGTTCGTCTCGCGCAGCATCGAGAGCTGGTTCGACGTGAAGGTGGAGAGCGCGCTGGATGCCGGCCTGAACCTCGGCCGCGGCACGCTCGACGCGCTGGTCAGCGAGCTGGCCGGGCGCACCCGCCTGGCCGCCGAGAAGCTGGGCGACACGCCCGGCACCGCGCAGGCGCTGGCGCTCGAGCGGCTGCGCGAGCAACTCGCCGCGCAGGAGGTGGCGCTGCTGAACCCGGCCGGGCAGGTGCTGGTGGCCGCCAGCAGCAGCGCGGCCGGGCTGCTCCCGGACCGGCCCACGCCGGAGATGCTGCGCCAGGCACGCGTCGCGCGGGTCACCGGCGTGCTCGAAGGCCTGGACGAGGACGGCGGCAACGCCGCGCAGGCGCGCATCCGCGTGCTCGCGATGATTCCGAGCGCCAACCTCTCGCTCGACGACCAGCAGCGCTACCTGATGGTGCGCCAGCTGCTGCCGGCCACGCTGACAGCCAACGCGCTGTCGGTGCAGGCCGCGTACCGCGAGTACCAGCAGCGCGCGCTGGCGCGCGACGGCCTGCGTCGCATGTACATCGGCACGCTGACCCTGGCGCTGGTGCTGGCGGTGTTCGGCGCGGTGCTGCTGGCGGCGCTGCTGGGCAACCAGCTGGCGCGGCCGCTGCTGCTGCTGGCCGAGGGCGTGGACCAGGTCGCGCATGGTGACCTCTCGACCAAGCCGGTGTTCGCCTCGCGCGACGAACTCGGCGGCCTGACCCGCTCCTTCGCCGACATGACCGAGCAGCTCGCCGAGGCGCGCGAGCTGGTGCAGCGCAGCGTCACGCAGGTGGAGTCCGCGCGCGCCAACCTGCAGACCATCCTCGACAACCTGACCGCCGGCGTGATCGTGTTCGACCGCGAGGGCCGCATCGAGACGGTCAACCCGGGCGCGACGCGCATCGTGCGGCTGCCGCTGTCGGCCTACCGCGGCCGGCCGCTGGACGAGGTGCCCGGGCTGGTGGACTTCGCCAAGCGCGTCGGCCAGCGCTTCGAGCTGCACGCCGCCAGCCCGGAGGCCGGCGAGCGCGACCAGTGGCAGGACAGCTTCGAGCTGCAGACCCAGGACGCGCAGGGCCGCGACCGCGACACGCTGACGCTGCTGGTGCGCGGCGCGGCCATGCCGCAGGGCGCGCGGCTGATGGTCTTCGACGACATCACCGAGGTCGTCTCGGCGCAGCGCAGCGAGGCCTGGAGCGAGGTGGCACGGCGCCTGGCGCACGAGATCAAGAACCCGCTGACGCCGATCCAGCTCTCGGCCGAGCGGCTGCAGCACAAGCTCGAGGCCAAGCTCGAGGCGCCCGACCAGGCCATGCTGGCACGCTCGGTGGCCACCATCGTCGCGCAGGTGCAGGCGATGAAGACGCTGGTCAACGAGTTCCGCGACTATGCGCGGCTGCCGGCCGCCAACCTCAAGCCGCTGAACCTGAACGCGCTGGTGGGCGAGGTGCTCGCGCTGTACGGCGCGGCGCAGGAGGCCGGGCGGCTGCATGCCGAGCTGGCGCCCGACCTGCCGGCCATCGTCGGCGACGGTCCGCAGCTGCGCCAGGTGATCCACAACCTGGTGCAGAACGCCTTCGACGCCGTGGCCGACCAGAGCGACGGCCATGTGCGCCTGCGCACCGAGCTCGCGCGCGGCGAGCATGGCGAGGTGCGCTCGGTGCGCCTCGTGGTCAGCGACAACGGCCACGGTTTCCCCGACAAGGTGCTCAAGCGCGCCTTCGAGCCCTATGTAACGACCAAGGCCAAGGGCACCGGGCTGGGCTTGGCAGTGGTCAAGAAGATCGCCGACGAACATGGGGCGCGGGTGCGCATCGCCAACCTCGGGGTGGCGGACGCCGCCGCGAGCGGGCACACTCCCGGCTCCGCCGCCTCCCGCAGCGCCGCGAAAGGCGCCCAAGTTTCGCTATCATTTTCGAAGCTCGCTCCGGCCGACAGCCCCCCCGCTGTCGCGGCGGCCGCCGACAGCCGGACGCACTGACCATCCATGGCGACCATTCTTGTTGTTGACGACGAACTCGGCATCCGTGCCCTGCTGTCGGAGATCCTGAACGACGAGGGCCACACCGTCGAAGTCGCCGAGAACGCGGCCGATGCCCGTGCGGTGCGCGAGCGCCTGCGCCCCGACCTCGTGCTGCTCGACATCTGGATGCCCGATGTCGACGGCATCACGCTGCTGAAGGAATGGGGCGCCACCGGCCAGCTGAACATGCCGGTGATCATGATGAGCGGGCACGGCACGATCGACACCGCGGTGGAGGCCACCAAGTACGGTGCGATGGCCTTCCTCGAGAAGCCGATCACCCTGCAGAAGCTGCTGCGCGCCGTCGAGCAGGGGCTGGCCAAGCCGGTGCGCCCTGCCGCGCCGCTGCCCGGCGGCAACCACCACGGCATCGATGCCGCGCTCACCGTCGAGGCCGCGATGACCGGCGGTGCGATGCTGCCCACCACGCCGCTGATGTTGGGCCCGCAGTCCGAGCAGAGCTTCGACCTCGACCGCCCGCTGCGCGAGGCGCGTGATGCCTTCGAGAAGAGCTACTTCGAGTTCCACCTGGCGCAGGAGAACGGCAGCATGACGCGTGTGGCCGAGAAGACCGGCCTGGAGCGCACGCACCTGTACCGCAAGCTCAAGCAGCTCGGTGTCGACCTCTCGCGCAACAAGCGCGGCGGGCCGCTCTGAGAAGCCCGGCTATAATCGCCGGCTCGCGGCCAAGTAGCTCAGTTGGTAGAGCAGCGGATTGAAAATCCGCGTGTCGGTGGTTCGATTCCGCCCTTGGCCACCAGACGACGATTTCGGGACGTTCCAAGTCGTCCCACGAAGTCCAGAAAGCCCTAGAGAATCAACGCTCTAGGGCTTTTTTGTTGTCTCACACGGTTGCAAGCCGACCCTGACGTTCTCGGGGATCGAGGAGTACGTTCTGGAGTAGCGGCCTGGAGTAGGGCCGAAAACAGGGCGTTTACTCCATGGCTCGTTATCTCATCCCCTCGGACACCTTCCTCAAGGCCATCAAGCCGGGCGATCCGCGCAAGCGAATCAGCGATGGCGACGGGCTCGTCCTGTTGCTCTTCGTGAAGCCTGGCGAGCACGGGTGGCGGTTCGACTATCGCTTCGCCGGCCGGCGCAACATGCTGTCTTTCGGCAACTACCCGGACACGACGCTGGCCATCGCGCGCCGCAAGGCCGATGCGGCGCGGCGGCTTCTGGCGGAGGGCTTCGACCCCAGCCAGCAGCGCAAGGCCGAGCGGCAGGCGCAGGTCGAGGCCTACGAAGACAAGAAGCGTGTCGCCGACGGGCTGCCGCCGCGCGGCTCGTTCGAGGAAGTCGCCCGTGAGTGGTATGCCGTGCGCAAGGACGGCTGGGCGAGAAGCTACGGCGACAAGATCATCGCCCGCTTCGAGAACGACGTCTTCCCGTGGATCGGCAAGGTGCCGGTGGCCGAGCTGACGGCGCCCCCGCTGCTCGAGGTGATCCGTCGCATCGAGGCGCGCGGCGTGGTCGAGACGGCGCACCGCGCGCTGCAGGACTGCAGCCAGGCGCTGCGCTACGCGGTGGCCACGGGCAAGGCGTCGAGCAACCCGGCCCGCGATCTGAAGGGCGCCCTGCGGCGGCCGATGACGAAGCACTTCCCCGCGATCACCGAGCCGGCCCGCTTTGGCGAGCTGCTGCGCGCGATCGACCACTATGCGGCGACGCCAGTCGTCCGCGCCGCGCTGCGGCTCGCGCCGATGCTGCTGTTGCGCCCCGGCGAACTGCGTTTCGCCGAGTGGACCGAGATCGATCTCGACGACGCGCTGTGGACCGTGCCGTCCATGCGGATGAAGCGGGAGCTGCGTCAGAAGCTGCACGGCGCGCCGCACCTGGTGCCGCTCTCGCGCCAGGCGGTCGCGGTGCTGCGCGACCTGCAGCCGCTGACCGGCAACGGGCCTATGGTGTTCCGCGGCGAGCGCCATCACGACCGCCCGATGAGCGACAACACCGTCAACGCCGCGCTGCGCGCGATGGGCTTCCCGACCGACGAGGTGACGGGCCACGGCTTCCGCGCGACGGCGCGGACGATGCTGCACGAGCGACTCGGTTTCGATCCCCACGTGATCGAGGCGCAGCTCGCACACTCGGTGCAGGACGCACTCGGCCGCGCGTACAACCGCACCGAGTTCCTCGAACAGCGGCGGAAGATGATGCAGGCTTGGGCAGACTATCTGGACAAGCTTCGCAAGGCGCCGACCGACAGCGCAGGCGCGAAGCGCTGAATCTGCGTCGAAATCTTGCGGCTCATGACGTGCCGCGAGCGCCTAGAGTTTCCCGAGGCACATCACCGAGGGAAGCCGCATGCAGCACCTGCGATTCGCGACGGAAGCCACTCCACCGGCGATCCTCCGCCTGCCGGAAGTCATGCGCCTGACCGGGCTCGGTCGATCGACGATCTACCGGCTGCTGGCGGCCGGGCAGTTTCCGTCGCCGGTCCAGCTGTCGGTGCGTGCCGTGGGCTGGCGGCGAAGCGACGTTGACCACTGGACTGCAGAACGACCGCAGGTGTCGCACTAGAGCAGTCCAGCTTCCCTCAGGAACCGCGTTGCTTCGCTCCTCATGCCGGTCGAGATGCTCTCCCAGGTGTGGGCCGGGAAGTCCTTGGGCAGCCGTTGCTCCAATCGCGCGAGCGCGACCTCGACGCTGCTGACGAGCTCGATCATCGCGGCCCACACTGTGTCCCCTCCGTGTTTGGCCGCCAGTTGCTGCCAGTGGCGCGCCTGGATCGTGTGGAACAGGTAATGCGCGTTCTTCGAGCGCACGGCCATCGCCAGGCCCGCCTTGCGCGGCCTGAACTGGTTGGCGCCGTCACCGTAGTAGGGCCACATCGACAGGACGTCGTAGAGCGGCGTCATCCGATAGGCATCGCCGCGATCGAGATAGATCGAGAAGTTCTTGGCATGGCCGTCGGTGGCCGCCATCAGCAGGAACGCCAGCTGCGTGAGCAGGAAGAGGGTCGTGTCCTCACGGTCTGCACTGCCCTGCAGTAATTGCAGGCACTTCTGCATGCCGGGGCCGCCGCCTTGCTCGTACTTCCGATCCGGTCCAACGCCGAGCGCCTGGCAGAAGTCTTCCTGGGGTAGGCGTGCGATCCACTTCCCCTTGTCCATCCACTCCCGGTCGAACCGCTCGACGACCAGCACGGTCTGTTCGCCGAAGGTCTCCATCGAAGTGGAGGCGACCGGCAGCCCGAGCTCCGCGACGATCTGCGCGCACAGCCATTCGTTCTGGACCGAGTCCGACGCATCTACCCGCTTCGAGCCACCGATGAGACCCAGCGGCAGCTTGATGATGTGGGTGGTGGGCGTGGCGCCATGCGGCCGGCACCACTTGCCCTTCCACCGGGTGAGTGCGGTTTTCTCCTGCGCGCCGGCGATGGAGATGCGGAACAGGTCGTCGTCGTGGATCGACCCGGGGTCGGTGTCCGACGGCACCGCCTGCAGCAGGTCGACGATTTGCGCCTCGGTCAGCGGATCGCACTCGATCCGATCCCAACCCTCCGGGGTGATGCCCTCGGGCAGGAGCTGCACAGCGCCCACGCAGTCCCGGCCGATGGCCTCCAGCAGGTCGAAGATCTCGCCCGAGCGCAGGCCGAAGCGCCGGCGCAGGCGCGAGCGGATCCGTTCGTTGTCCGGCAGCAGGTTGTCGAAGTAGTTGCGGACCTGCTGACCCTGGATCTCCAGCGATCCGCTGATGAGTAGGGAGAGCGAAAGCGACCGCCGGCGTGGCGACTCCAGCCAGGATGGCTCGTAGCGGAAGGCGTGCGAGTTCCGGTCGACGATCCAGGTGCCGACCCGCTCACCGTTCATCCAGGCGTTGAGCGACTGGGTCACCACGAGCCCTTCTTGGGGCGGGCCACGAGGGTACGACGGGATTCGGCCTCAGCCTCAGGCGGTCTGCTTGATGGCTTGGGCTGTGGCTTGGGGGCTTTCGGCTTCGAGGCCTTGACCGCAGGGGCGCGGGCGGCGACCGGCGCGACCGCTTCCTCCTGCAGGGTCAGCGAGACCCCCAGCACGGACAGCAGCTTCATCAACTGCTCGAAGTTGACGAGGCCCGGGTTCGCTTCGATCTCCGCGATTCGCGCCTGGCTGACACCGATGAGTGCGCCGAGTTGGGCCTGAGTCAGGCCATGCCGTTTTCTCAGCGCCCGCAGATGCTGGCGGAGTTGATCAGGGAAGCGGACAGGGAAGGCAGCGACCATGGCACATCGTATAAGCCGTGGCCTGTGAACGCAATAAACAAGCTACAGCAAGTTCCGTCAACTTATCGGCCAGGGCCAATACCTTCGCGCCATAGGCTGAAGGCTGTGGGGTGACGGCAAAGCCGAGAGCCTCGAAGTTGAAACGATGCGTGACCGAATCGCTGAGCCGCGGCACGTCCTCTCTCGGCACTGCAAGGAAGGACAGATCTTCCTCATCCTGGAAGAGCTCGGCGATGGCTGGCGCGTCGTTTGCGTAGAGGGATTCGCTCGTTTCCACGAGCCGGCCATGGTGGTCCACGAAAACGGCCTCGTTCTCGAAAACGGACATCCAACTCGGTCGCGGCACTGGCTTGCCGAAGGCGGGCCGCAGTACCTTCTCCGCGCGCTTGTAGATGGCGAGCGCCTCTTTCTCTCGCTCGGCGCGGTCGGCAATTGTGTTGAGACTCGTCAGCGCATTGACCACCTTCGCGATGGGTAGGTCGCGAGGAATGTCCAGCCAGTCCTGGAAGAAGGCCTGGAAGTCCTTGAATTGACCTTCGAGAGGTGGGTAGGCTCGCCGCAATAAGACATCAATGCGGCTAGGGGATGAGCGACAGCGTCGAGTACTACCGACAGTTCGCTGCCGAGTTCTTTCGCACCACAGTTGCCGTCGACATGGCGGCGATTCGGCAGCGGTTTCTCGCCTACATCCCAGCCGGTGCCCGAATCCTCGACGCAGGCTGCGGCTCGGGACGAGACGCCAAGGCGTTCGCCGCATTGGGCTTCTCGGTCACCGCGTTCGACGCCACGCCCGAACTTGCCTCCTTGGCCACCGAGCATTGCGGCTTTGAAGTCGGCGTTCGCCGATTCGAGGATGTCGATGAGACCGCCGCCTATGACGGGATCTGGTGCTGCGCCAGCCTACTCCATGTCCCGCTCTCCGAGATGCAAGACGCGCTGTCGCGGCTTTGGGCCGCGCTGGCGCCGGGCGGCACGCTCTACTTGAGCCTCAAGCACGGCCGTGGCGAGCGACTCCACAACGGCCGGCGCTTCACCGACGCCGACGAGGAGACGATTCGGACCTGGTTCAGGCCGTTCGCCGAGGTGCTCGGCATAGAAGTCTGGCTGACGCGAGACCAGCGCCCCGAGCGAGACGAGGCATGGACGAACGCGCTCGTCATGAAGGCGCCGCCAAGCGGCCGGCGACTCGTCACCGGCGAAGCCGACCACTTCCTGCCACACCTCTCGGCGGCGATCGCAAGCGCTACGGAAGTCGACCTGGCCGTCGCCTTCATAAAGACCACGGGGCTGCGGCTACTGCTGCCTGATCTGCAGGCGGTCCTCGCACCGGAGGCGAAGCGCCGTGTCCGTGTCCTGACCAGCGACTATCTGGACATCACCGACCCTGAAGCACTGCGTCTGCTCTTGCTGCTGCGCGAGCAGGGCGCCGACGTGCGTGTCTTCGTGACGCAGGGCAGCAGCTTTCACCTCAAGGCCTACATCTTCGCTGTCCATCGGGCCCGCCGCAGGTCGTGTCGAGGATCTGGTCCAGCGCGTGACGGTTACGCAGGCCTGTCAGCGCATCGAGCTCGACACGCTTGAGCAGTTGCTGGTTGCGCTCCTGAAGGGTGTGGCCACCGCGGCCGCCAGCGAGCGGCGCGCTCCGACGATGCCTGCGGTGTCGTCGTCAAAGACTTGGATGCGGTCGCGCCCCGCCTCCTTGGCCGCATACAGGGCCTGGTCGGCCGCGGACAGCGTCTTCTCGATGCTCGCTTGTGCAGCAAGCGACGCGACACCCACGGTGATCGTGACCCGCAGCTCCTGCCCGTCTGCCAGTGCGATCGGCACACGTGCTGCTTCGACGCATCGGTCCGCCAGCTCGGCGCCTCGCTCGAGAGGCATCGGCACGAAGGCGACGAACTCGTCGCCTCCAAGCCGCGCTACCAAGCTGCTGGATGGCAGTGGCGTCCTGATTCGGTTTGCGAGTGCGCGCAGGACTTCGTCACCGACCGCGTGTCCATGCCTGTCGTTGATCAGCTTGAACAGGTCGATGTCGATGATCATCAGCGTTCCGGACGTGCCTGCAGTCCGGACTCGCTGGAGTTCCTCCATGAAGGCCAGGCGGTTGATGAGGCCGGTCGGCAAGTCTCGGCGGCTCATCAGATCCAGTCGCTCGGCCTCCGTGGCCACGTCCTGCCTTCGCTCCGCTCGGCGGAGCAGAAGCCTCAGGAGGCGGCGCTCTAGCGTTCGCAACATGCGTTGTGTTCCGGGCAATGGCGGGTTGGGCGAATTCTCGTTTGGCGCGCCGGCGTGAGCCTGCCTGTGCGGTGAACTGCGGCGCCAGCGCAAACTTGTTCACGGATCGTCGCGTGGTCGCCTCGGTGGCTGGGCCTGAGCGCAGCGGTATGCCCTTAAGGGCATGAATCGCGATAATGCTTTCAGAGGCATTTATTGCACAAATGCTTCCTAAGGCATAAAGTGTTCCGGTATGGAATACCTCATCCAAACCCCTGGCCAGCTCTCCAGCCAGCTTCGTGCACTGCGCAAGGCACGAGGCCTGAGCCAGATGCAGCTCGGCGCCATGTTGGGCGTCGGGCAGACGCGGATCGCACGCATCGAGCGCGATCCGACAGCGATCAGCTTGGAGCAGTTCCTCAGCATCCTGAGCGCGTTGGGTGTGCAGATGGCGCTGCGCCCCACGGGCGCCGAGGCCGCCGTCTCCGGCGCCGCGGCCGGGAAGCGTCGCCCGACGGAAGAGCCCTGGTAGGGGCGAGCCGTGGCCGAACTCCACATCTGGATGAACGGGATGCCCGTGGGCGTGTGGACCACACTGCGCACCGGCACGCCTGTGCTGCGCTACCACGAGGCCTGGGCGCATTCGGACGAAGGGCGCGCGCTGTCGCTGTCATTGCCCTTCACCGCCGACCTCGAACACCGCGGAGACACGGTCACACACTACTTCGAGAACCTCCTGCCCGATAGCGCCGACATTCGCCGCCGATTGCGGCGGCGCTTCCATGCCCGCTCGGACGAGGCGTTCGATCTGCTCACAGCCATCGGACGCGATTGTGTTGGCGCAGTGCAGCTGCTGCCACCGGGAGCTGAGCCCGGAGGCTGGAACCGCGTCGACGCCCAACCGCTGAAGGACCGCGACGTCGAGAACCTCCTTCGGGTGGTCACGTCGGAGAGCCCGCTCGGCCAGGGTGACGACCACGACTTCCGCATCTCCATTGCCGGCGCGCAGGAGAAGACCGCACTGTTGCGGATGGGGGGCAAGTGGTATCGCCCTCACGGCGCGACGCCCACGACCCACATCCTCAAGCTCCCCCTGGGCTTGGTCGGCAACATGAGGGTCGACATGACCGACTCGGTCGAGAACGAGTGGCTGTGCGCCCGGATCATGTCTGGACTCGGGTTCGAGATGGCGACGACGGAGATGGCGAGCTTCGGTGATGCGAAGGCCCTCGTCGTCACGCGATTCGACCGGCGATGGCAGGGCGTTGCCGCTGGCGCCGAGACGAAGGCGCGCTTCAAGCCTCCGGAAGGAGCCTGGATTGCGCGTCTACCTCAGGAGGACTTCTGCCAAGCACTCGGGATCGCGCCGGATCGCAAGTACCAATCCGACGGCGGTCCCTCGGCGCAAGATTGCCTGCGTGTTCTCGCTGCAAGTGAGCACGCGGAGGAGGACCGGGCCACGTTCGCGCTGGCGCAGTTCGCGTTCTGGTTGATGGCCGCCACTGATGGGCACGCCAAGAACTTCTCTCTCCGGCACCGACGAGGGGGCCACTTCAGCCTGACGCCGCTGTATGACGTACTGTCCGCTTGGCCGATCATTGGGGACGGGCCGAATCAGATTGCGTATCCGCGGGCCAAGCTGGCCATAGCCGTCCGCGGCGAGAACCCGCACTACAGGATCAAGGACATCCAGCCGCGTCATTGGAATCGCTTGGCTGACGGATGCGGAGACAAGGTCTGGCAGCGCATGATGGCCATGGCTGACGGTGCCGAGGACGTATTGAGCAAGGTCGAGGGCCAGTTGCCCCAGGGCTTCCCGCACCGCGTCTGGACCTCCATCTCAACGGGAGTGAAGCGGCACGCGCAGTTGTTCCTGCGTGGCGCAGAGTCCCTGTAGGAAAGACGTCGCATCGCAGAGATGCACAGCCTACGGGCGTCTCATTCGACCAAGACGACTGCAGAGTTGGCTTCCAGTGCCTGCAACAGTTGAATGAGTCGACGAGGCGGCGGCATCAGGAGTGAAAGCAGCTGCCTCGCGGGCTGTTCAAGTGGCTGCGACTCTCCTACAGAGACGATAGCGCCCAAGTCAAAGGTCGCGGAAGCTGCCGTTAGCCTGATCGACGCCCTAGGCAGCCCATAGGTGCTGCCCCCGTCGCTGCAGCGCAGGGTGACGCTCAGATGGCCAAGGTTTCCGGGCGGGGGGGGCGCCGATGCTATCGGATGCGCGTGCGTCAACTCTGCGACGGGGCATGGTTATCGGTTCGGGGCCACCAAGGCAAGCGTGGCCCCGCGACAGCTGCCGCGGGGCCACGTGAGGGACGCTTCGAAGGGCTACGCGCCTACACCTTCATCCAGTGCGACCAGCGCGCAATCGTAGACGCAGGTCAGAGTCCGTTCAACGTGATGGCCACCGTCCTCTACGGCGGAGCTCCGCAACTGGTCATTCAGTTCTCGCACCAGTCCGAAGGGGTTCGTTTCGGCGTGCAGAAGGTGTCCGCCCAAGTGATACAGCATGCCCATGCCGATGTCGGTGCAAGCGAACACAGCGCGGACGGCGTCTTCGTCCAGCGAACCATCAGGGCCAGCCAGGAAGTCGACCAACTGCTCGAACCTGTCCAGGTAGTAGCGCGACCAGCGGCGCAGCGCTCTCAGCGGGCGGTCGGAGTCTGGGCCTTCAGTCTGCTGCGGTGGCTTGCGTTGCCCCGGTCCGGCTCGCATGAGTTCGCCGGCTCTGTCGAACGCGTGACTGAACGCGTCTTGCAGGGCTAGATTGGCCCGTCCATGAATGGATGCGTCGCTGCGGAGATTGTCGGCCACTACCCGAATTCGCTCGATGAGTTCGGGCAGGGTCGTCGGCGCTCGACCGAAGTCGGCGACGACCAGTTCAGCGTAGGCCAGGGCTTGTCGGAGGCCCTGCGTGTCTTCCGTGTCGAGCGTATCGACGCAGTCGCGGCCTCCGTGCTCATCACCGAGCAGGTGGAGCTCGGTGCTGACGATGAAGTAGTAGACGAACGCGTACATCACGGCTGCAACTTCGACAGGACGCGCGTGTTGGATATGTGTGTCAGACATTTGCATTGCGGGTCATTGGTGGTGTGGGCGGATCGGCGCGAGCGCGCCGATCCGCCCTGGCAATCAGTGCTTCAGCGTGTGTTGAGCCAACGCCGCGGCGCGGTGCTTCAGGTGGTCCATGCCCAGCACGACGTTCACGTGACTTGCTGCGTCTCTCGCGACGCTGGCTTGTTCGGAGTGGCCCGTTGCGCCAAGCAGCACGTCCAGCGACAGCGCACGTTCCACGAACGTTGCGAGGTCACGCTCGACCGAGGCTTTCGACCTGCTCGCAGCCATCGGGCGAGACTGCGTGGGGGCGGTGCAACTGCTGCCGCCCGGCGATCGCCCCGACGGCTGGAACCGCGTCGAGGCGGAGCCGCTCGACGAGGGGCAGGTCGGGCGCACGCTCGCCGCGGTCACGTCCGACGCCCCGCTCGGCCTGGGCGCGGAGGACGAGCTGCGGCTGTCGATCGCCGGCGCGCAGGAGAAGACGGCGCTGCTGCGCATCGGGCGCCGCTGGCATCGCCCGCACGGCGCGACACCGACCACCCACATCCTGAAGCTGCCGCTGGGCCTGGTCGGCAACATGCGGGCCGATATGAGCACCTCGGTGGAGAACGAGTGGCTCTGCAGCCGCATCCTGCGCGCCTTCGGGCTACCGGTCGCGGAGACGGAGATGGCCCGCTTCGGCGAGACCAAGGTGCTCGTCGTCACCCGCTTCGATCGCCGCTGGGTCGGCATCGACAGCGGCGCGGAAACGAAGGCACGCTTCAAGCCGTCCGAGGGTGCCTGGATCGCGCGGCTGCCCCAGGAGGACTTCTGCCAGGCGCTCGGCATCGGACCGGAGCGCAAGTACCAGAGCGACGGGGGACCGTCGATGCAGGACTGCCTGGCGGTGCTGGCCAGCAGCGAGAGCGCCGACGAAGACCGTGCCATCTTCGTCCTGGCGCAGTTCGTGTTCTGGTTGCTCGCGGCGACCGACGGGCACGCCAAGAACTTCTCGATCCAGCACCGCCGGGGCGGCCGGTTTCAACTGACCCCGCTCCACGACGTGCTGTCGGCCTGGCCCATCATCGGCGACGGACCGAATCTCGTGCCCTACCCGCGCGCCAGGCTGGCGATGGGCGTGAAGGCCGGCAACATGCACCATCGGCTGCGCGACATCCAGCCGCAGCACTGGCGTCGGCTGGCAAACTCGGCGGGGGATGAGATCTGGGCACGCATGTCCGGAATGATCGAGGCCACGGAGCGCGTGCTCGAGACGGTCGAGAGCGAATTGCCTGACAGTTTCCCAGCCAAGCTGTGGGCAGCGGTCTCCGGCGGGATCAAGCGGCACGCCACGGCATTCCGCCAAGGCCTGGCCCAGGAATGAGCGCTCCGATCAACCTGGACGGGGCCGACCTGGCTGCAGCACTGGTTTGCCGGGTCGCCGTCTTGCGTACTGCGCGCCGGCGCACTTCGCTGCGCGGCACCGCGAGGGCGCTCGGTTATCCTGCGATCCATGGCCAAAGTCGGTAACCACCGGTGAGCGGGACGAAGCGCGGTGCCTCCGAGCCGCCGGCATTCGACGCCCACGCCTATTGGCAGGCGCGGCACCGGAAGTTCGGTGCCGATTTCCGGGGCGTCGGCAATGTCTCGCTGACGGGCGAAGCCAACGAGAGGCAGATCCACCAGAAGGCGCTCCTGCTCGCTTACCTGCTCGGCCGCCTCGGCGTGTCGCGCGGGGCGCGTGTGCTCGATGCCGGATGCGGGCGCGGCTACCTGACCATGCTGCTGGCGCAGACCGGTTTCGACTGCGTCGGCTGCGACGTGTCGCAGGACGCGATCGAGAACGCCTACGGGCGCGACCGGGTCGCCTACGTGCAGTCGCCGCTGGCGACGCTGGACCTCGGCGAGGCGTTCGCTGCCGTCCTGTGCATCGATGTGCTGTACCACGTGGTCGACGACGAGGAGTGGCAGCGCTCGCTCGCGGCGCTGCTGGCGCACACGCAGCCGGGCGGCCATCTGTACATCGTCGAGAACCTGACCTCCGAGCCGAGCCACTCGCCCCATTGCCGCTGGCGGACGATCGCGGACTACGAGGCCTTCTGCCGCCAGGGCCGAGCGCGCATCGTCGGCGTGGAGACGTACACGCCCCTGGAAATCCAGCGCGAGAAGAGCGTCCTGCTCATCCAGGCCTAGGCCGGGCCGATTGCGCCACGCCGGCTGACCGATGCGCCCGGACGCAGGCGCCGTTCGCATGCGCGCAGCGCATGTCAGCGGCTCGATTCGTCGTTTGAACGACGCGCCGCCCGCCCGCAGACTGCGGGCATGACGATTCGAACCGACACCTCCACGCGGTCGGCGCTGTTGTGGGCCGTCGCCTGCGGCGGCCTGGTGATGGGCGCCTCGGTGGGCTTCCGTCACGTGCAGGGCCTGTTCCTGCTGCCGATGACCCTGGAGCGCGGCTGGTCGCGCGAGACCTTCGCCTTCGCGCTGGCCGTGCAGAACCTGTGCTGGGGCCTGGCCCAGCCCTTCACCGGTGCGATCGCCGACCGCTTCGGCTCGCGCCGCGTGCTGCTGGCCGGCCTGCTGCTCTACGCCGCCGGCGTGCTGCTGATGGGGCGCGCCGGCACGCCGCTGCAGTTTCACCTCGCGGCCGGGCTGTTGATCGGGCTGGCCCAGTCGTGCACCGCGTTCGGCATGGTGTACGGCGCGCTCAGCCGCATCGCGCCGGCGCCGGAGCGCGGCTGGGTGCTCGGGCTGACCGGCGCAGTGGCCGGCACCTTCCAGTTCGTCGGCGTGCCGCTCACGCAGGCACTGCTGGCCACCATCGGCTGGCAGCAGGCGCTGATGGTGCTGGCCGGCCTGCTGCTGCTCGCGCTGCCGGCCGTGCGCGGCCTCGACGACCGCGCCGCCCTGCAGCCCGCCGCGGTGCCCGGCGCCGCGGTCGAGCCGGCGGCCAGCCTGCGCGAGGTGGTGGCCATCGCCCTGCGGCATCGCGGCTTCCTGCTGCTGAACCTGGGCTTCCTGAGCTGCGGCTTCCACCTCGCCTTCATCGCCACCCACCTGCCGGCCTACCTGCTCGACCAGGGCGTGGCGCCGCGGGTGGCCGTCACCGGCCTGGCGGTGATCGCGCTGGCCAACATCGCCGGCACCTACTGCTGCGGCCACCTCGGCGCCCTGGTCCGGCGCCGGTACCTGCTCAGTGGCTTGTACCTCGTGCGCACCGCGGCGATCGGCCTGTTCGTCGCCACGCCGCCCACGCCCGCCACGGTCTATGCCTTCTGCGCGGTGATGGGTTTCCTGTGGCTGGGTACCGTGCCGCTCACCAACGGGCTGGTGTCGCAGATCTTCGGCGTGCGTCACCTCTCCACGCTGTTCGGCCTGGTGTTCCTCGGCCACCAGCTCGGTTCGTTCCTGGGCGTGTGGATCGGCGGCTGGGTGTTCGACCACCATCGCTCCTACGAACTCGTGTGGTGGATCGCGCTGGCGCTCGGCCTGCTGTCGGCCGCGCTGCACTGGCCGATCGACGACCGGCCGGTCGCGCTGCGCGCGCGGCTGGCGGCGGGGCAGGTGTGAACCCGCGCGGCGCACTGGGCCTGTTCCTGCTGGCCGCGGCGCTGGTGGCCGCGGCGGCGACACTGGGCGCCTACACGCAGCCTGCGCGGCTGCTGGAGTGGCTGGCGGTGGTCAGCCTGTGCGGATGAGGGTCGGGTGCGGCGATGATGGCGGCCTCGTGACGAGCAGGAGGGAAGTCGACATGGCAGAGGACGATCGCACCGGCGCATCACCCCGTCCGGTGGCCCTGGTGGCGGCCGAGGTGGCGCCGCGGGCCCGTCAGTCGGCGTACCCGCCGGAGTTCGCGCGCCGAATGCATGGCCGCGAGAAGCGGGCGCTGGGCGACGCCTTCGGGCTGCGCAACTTCGGCGTCAACCTGACGCGCCTGGCGCCGGGCGCCTGCTCGGCGCTGCGCCATGCCCATGCGGTGCAGGACGAGTTCGTCTACGTGCTCGAAGGTGAGATCGACCTGGTCACCGATCGCGGCAGCACGCGGCTGCGCGCGGGCATGTGCGCAGGCTTCCGCGCCGGCACGGGTGATGCGCATCACCTGATCAACCGCAGCGCCGCGCCGGCGGTCTACCTCGAGGTCGGCGACCGCCTGCCGGGCGACAGCGCGTCGTACCCTGACGACGACCTCGTCGCGCTGTCGCGCGACGGCGCCTGGGTCTTCACGCGCAAGGACGGCACGCCCTACGACTGAAGGTCCGAGACGGCCGGCCCACGGTGTTCTGACGCCGCGATCGTCTTCAGCTGCTCGCGCAGCGCCTTGCGCCCCGCGCTGTTGGTGGCGCGCCAGGCGGCCAGCGCGAGCTCGAGGAACGCCGTCTCGGCGGCCGACGGCAGCGCGGGCTTGCGCACCGCGTCGAGCCAACCCGCCGGCCGGCCGCAGGCGGCTTCGATCTGTCGTGCCAGCTTGTCGCCGATCGGGCGCGACGCCTTGATCTGGCTCCACATGCTCGGCGAAATCTGCAGCGTCGCGGCGAAGGCCTGCTCGAGTCCCTTGGGCGCCGCACCTGCGGCGAGCG
The DNA here is from genome assembly GCF_004011805.1 of Piscinibacter defluvii. GTDB lineage: Bacteria > Pseudomonadota > Gammaproteobacteria > Burkholderiales > Burkholderiaceae_C > Piscinibacter > Piscinibacter defluvii. Next base: position 403,495 of record NZ_ML137196.1, on the reverse strand, counting down.
CCTTCTCGGCGAACTCCTGGAACAGGGCGAGGGCGTTCTGTCGGCGGGTGAGGGTGATGTTGGACACGGATCGTGGGCGGCATGCAACGCGTTCGGACCCCATTGTCGCAGGGGGTTGACGATGGGGTAAAGACTCTTTACAGTCCGCCCCCATCGTGAACCCGGCTCCTCCGAGCCACCCGTCGAACCCCAAGGAACTCGTCGTGAACGCGCGCCACATGTACCGAACCCACCGGCCCTTGCAGGGACGGGTCGCGTTCGTCGCGTCGTTTGCGGCGCCGGCGGGCAGGGCCGTGCCAGCGTGTGCTCGTCTCGATCGGCAGGAATGGCCGTTGATTCCAGGGGAAGGAAGCGCCTAGGCGCACGCCTTCCACGCTCTGTTCGCAGAGGCCCGGAATCCGACAGGTTCCGGGCCTTTTTCGTTGTCACTTCAACCGGCCGGCGCGTTGGCACCGGCCCGGCGGTCCGAGGGATCGCCACCACCGGCATCGGTGGATGCTCTTTAACAACCTGCCGCAAGACGACCTCGGTACTGGCCGGGGAAACGTCTTGCACCGTCTGCCAGGCACCGGTTCGTCCACTGCGACGCACTGGCGTCTGCGCAGACCCACTTCGGGTGTGTCCATGCACTCCGAGGCCACGCGACATGGTGTTGGTGGCCCGGGATGTGCGCGGTCCCTGGCCAGACCACGTGCAGCGAGACACCACATCCGACGGGATGCTCGCGTTTGGGCACAGCCGAAGTGGACTCTTGCGTTTCGTCGTGTTCGTCCAGGGCCGAAGGCCGGGCTCAGCCCGAGCCGTCCCGCACGCGACACCAGTTCAGGAAGCCCCTGTCGAGCTCACGCTTCAGGGGTGGAAATCGGCCGCAACGATTGGGCGGCGCCGGAACCCGTCACCGGATGGAATGAATGCCTCGTTGACTCAGTGGCCAGAGTGCCGGCCTGTCGCGCCGGAAGCCGCGGGTTCGACTCCCGCACGAGGCGCCAGATCGGGCGGGCGGAAGAGCCGATGACGGTTCGACACCTGCCACCGGGACCAACGGCCGGCATGTGCCTGGGTGTGGCCGCAGCTCGATGGAAGCGCTGCGGGATGTGGCCTCACCGGGGCCGGCCCTGCATACGTCCGTAGCTCAGCGGCCAGAGCGCGACCCTCCGAAGGTCGAGGCCGGTGGTTCGAATCCATCCGGACGTGCCAGATCCCATCCCCAACGTCACGGCCCGGAAGGGAGGCCGACCATGCACCACCAACACCACCACAGCCACGTGCTGCAACTCGACATCCAGGGCACGCCGCAGGCGTGGATCTCGCTCGAGCAGGCAGCGGTTCACGTGGCCACGGGCGCGGTGGCGTGGGCCGAAGGCCGCGGTCCGCTGGCCACGCTGCGCGGCTGCCGAAGTCGTCGCGCATCGGATCGCGCCTGAACTGACGACGTTCGGGCGCCCAAGAATCCATCGCCAAAGGCAAAGGCTCACAGGCCCGGGGTTCGTGAACCCCGCCGGTGTGCGGCACCCGGATCCGTCCGTCGGTGCCGCCCATGCCGCCTGCCGGAAGCGACGGATGCCACCGTTGGTTAGCTCAGTGGTAGAGCAGCGCCCGATCGGGCGCCTGTCGCGGGTTCGACTCCCGCTCCAACACCTGGACTGCCAATCCAGAAACAAGCGGTCGAAAGACCACCGCCGGACGTGCACCAAGGGCCCTCCGAACGATCGCCCGGGCGTGCATCAGCGGCAGCTGCCCGTGCGCCGGGCACGCGGGGCTCCGCATCCACGCCCAGCCGAGCTCGCCTTCAGGGAGGAGGCGAGCGACGCGCAGCGTGGACCCGGGCCCGGGCACCCGGCGTCCGCGGCCGTCGCTGTAACGGCACCCATTCAATGCACGCACGAGAACAAGGAGAAGTCACATGAAGTTCAAGCGCGTCACCGTGAAGAAGAACGAGCGCGGCCTGCTGCTGCGCAATGGCGATTTCGAGCGCGTGCTGCAGCCCGGCACGCACTGGCTGTTCGACGGCCTCGACACCCTGCGCGTGGAACTCTTCGCGCTGGAGCAGGCGGTGTTCACGCACGCCCTGGCGGACTACCTCATGGCCAAGGAGCCCGAGGTGGTGGCCGCCGAGTTCGTGCGCGTCGAGCTCGCGGAACACCAGGTCGGCCTGCGCAGCGAGAACGGCACGCTGGTCGAGCTGCTCGCGCCGGGCACCCGGCGCCTGTACTGGAAGGGCCTGGTCGACGTGCAGGTGGACGTGGTGGACATCGCCGACAGCGCCGAGCTGGCGCCCGCGCTCGCGGCGCGGCTGGTGCAGTCTCCGATGCGCCTGCGCGGCATGACCGGCCTGAACTACGTGCTGCAGGTGCAGGTGAGCGAACACGCCGCCGGCATCCTGTGGATCGACGGCAAGGTCGAGCGTCTGCTCGGCCCCGGTTCCTACGCGTTCTGGAAGTTCAACCGCAACGTGGCGGTGGAGCTGGTCGACCTGCGGCTGCAGACCGTCGAAGTGGCGGGCCAGGAAATCCTGACCCGCGACAAGGTGGCCCTGCGGCTGAACCTCTCGGCCACCTGGCGCTACACCGATGTGCTGAAGGCGCACAAGGAACTCGCCAAGCCCGCGGACCACCTGTACCGCGAGCTGCAGTTCGGCCTGCGCGCCGCCGTGGGCACGCGCTCGCTCGACGAGCTGCTCGAGAACAAGACGGTGATCGACGAGGTCGTCACTGCCCAGGTCAAGGCGAAGCTGGCGGACTACGGTCTGCAGCTCGACGGCGTGGGCGTGAAGGACATCGTGCTGCCGGGCGAGATGAAGACCATCCTCGCCCGGGTGGTCGAGGCCGGCAAGTCGGCCGAGGCCAACGTGATCCGCCGGCGCGAGGAGACGGCAGCCACCCGCTCGCTGCTGAACACCGCCAAGGTGATGGAGGACAACCCCGTCGCCCTGCGGCTCAAGGAGCTCGAGACGCTGGAACGCGTGGCCGAGCGCATCGACAAGATCTCCGTGTTCGGAGGTCTGGACCAGGTGCTCAACGGTCTCGTGAAGCTCCGGTGAGCGCCCGCCCCGCCCGCACGAGTTGCGGGCGGGGTGTCACTCACCAAGGACAAGATCATGAAGAACGAACAACTCCCGGCCATCGAGGTCAAGGTCAAGCAGCCGCCGGTGCTCTTCACGCGCACGCAGGCGCTGATCCGCGCGCTCTCGGCGCGCCTGGGCGGCCCGCTGGTGGCCTACTGGAACGGGCCGCGCGGCGCGGTGTGCCACTCCGACGTGATCGCGCTGTACCACGTGCTCGAGCGGCTCGGCCGGCACGACACGATCCACCTGTTCCTGAAGAGCGATGGCGGCAGCGGCCAGGTGTCGCTGCGCCTGGTGAACCTGCTGCGGCAGCACTGCCGCCGCCTGGTGGCGCTGGTGCCGCTGGAGTGCGCCTCGGCCGCGACCATGGTCGCGCTGGGCGCCGACGGCATCGAGATGGGCCCCACGGCCTACCTCACCGCGGTGGACACCTCGCTGAACCACGCCCTCTCGCCGGTGGACCGCGACAACGACCGCGTCAGCGTCAGCCTCGACGAGCTGCAGCGCGTCATCAAGCTCTGGCGCGACCAGCAGGGCCAGGGCAGCGCCGTGCCGGAGAACGCCTACAAGTCGCTGTTCCAGTACGTGCACCCGCTGGTGATCGGCGCGGTGGACCGGGCCGAATCGCTCTCGTTGATGCTGTGCCGCGAACTGCTGGCCTACCACATCGACGATGCGGCCCAGGCCGAGGCCATCGCCTCCGCGCTGAACGGCAAGTACCCTTCGCACAACTACCCGATCCTGCTCGACGAGGCGGTGAAGATCGGCCTGCATGCCCAGCGCATGCCGGCCGACGTCAACGCCCTGCTGCTGCAGCTCAACGCCTGCTACAGCGAGATGGGACAGAAGGCGACGACCGACTTCGACGAGCTGCGGGCGCACAGCAACGAGATCGTCAACATCTGGGAATCCACCGAAGCCCAGGTCTACTACCAACAGGACAAGGACTGGTTCTACCGCGCCGAGGAGCGGCGCTGGATCGCCTTGAACGACAACAGCGGCTGGCGGCGCATCGAGCGGGTGGGCCAGCGCATCAAGCGCGGGTTGCTGCACGTGGCCTGAGCCCGGCGGCCGCACGAAAGGAGAACGAATCATGGAAAGCAGCGCCATCCACGAAGACGTGCCCGGTGGCGTGCCGCTGAAGATGTGGACACGCGGCGTGCCCGTCGAGGACGAGGCCAAGCGCCAGCTGACCAACGCCGCGCGCCTGCCGGTGGTCTTCAGGCACATCGCGGCCATGCCCGACGTGCACTTCGGCATCGGCGCGACGGTGGGCTCGGTGATCCCGACGCTGCGCGCCATCATCCCGGCCGCGGTGGGCGTGGACATCGGCTGCGGCATGATGGCCTGCAAGACCACGCTGACCGCCGAAGACCTGCCCGACAACCTGGGCCCGCTGCGTGCGGCCATCGAGCGCGCGGTGCCGCACGGCCGCCAGCCCGGCAGCCGCGACCCCGGTGCGTGGCAGAAGCCGCCGGGCGCGGTGACCAGCGCCTGGGCGCAGCTCGAGCCCGGGTTCAGCGAGCTGTGCCGCGACTACCCGAAGCTGGAGAAGACCAACCACCTTGCGCACCTGGGCACGCTGGGCACGGGCAACCACTTCATCGAGGTGTGCCTGGACGAGGCGGGCCACGTGTGGTTCATGCTGCACTCGGGCTCGCGCGGGGTGGGCAACTTCATCGGCACGATGTTCATCGAGCTGGCCAAGCAGGACGCGATCCGGAACCAGGCCAACCTGCCGGACCGTGACCTCGCCTACTTCGAGGAAGGCAGCCGTTACTTCGGCGACTACGTGCGCGCCGTGGGCTGGGCGCAGAAGTTCGCCGCCATCAACCGCGAGGTGATGATGCGCCGCGTGATCGAGGCCGCGAAGACGGTGATCCGCAAGAACTTCCAGAGCCACGTGGAGGCGGTGAACTGCCACCACAACTACGTGAGCAAGGAGCACCACTTCGGCGAAGACGTGTACGTCACCCGCAAGGGCGCGGTGAGCGCAAAGGCCGGGCAGCTGGGCATCATTCCCGGCAGCATGGGTGCGCGCAGCTACATCGTGCGCGGCAAGGGCAACCCGGAGTCGTTCCAGAGCTGCTCGCACGGCGCCGGCCGCGCGATGAGCCGCGGCGAGGCCAAGCGCCGCTTCACGCTGGCCGACCACCGCGCCGCAACCGTTGGCGTCGAATGCCGCAAGGACAAGGACGTGATCGACGAAACGCCCGCGGCCTACAAGGACATCGACGCCGTGATGGAAGCGCAGCGCGACCTGGTGGAGGTGGTGCACACGCTGAAGCAGGTGGTGTGCGTGAAGGGGTGAGCGGCCGGGCCCGGCTTGGCCAGTGCGGGGCGTTCGACGGGAGTCGGGCGCTCCGTTTTCCTTTCGGGGCGGTCACCCGCGGGTCAGCAAGGCCGATGACCGCTGCACCCGACTGCACGGGAGCGCGTCAGCTCGCCCTGCCGTTGACCTCGTCCACCTGCCCGTTCAGCGTCCAGTAGTCGTACAGCACGCCCACCAGCAGCAGCCCACCGGTGAGCAGCCACAGCAGCCCGGTGAGCCATTTGCCGAGGTAGAAGCGGTGGATGCCGAAGATGCCCAGGAAGGTCAGCAGCACCCAGCTGACGTTGTAGCTCTTGGGGCCAGCCACGTAGCGGAGGTCGGCGTCGCGGTCCATGCCGGGGATCAGGAACAGGTCGATGATCCAGCCGACGAACAGCAGGCCCAGGGTGAAGAACCACAGCGTGCCGGTGAGCTGACGCCCGTAGTAGAAGCGGTGCGCGCCCATGAAGCCGAATATCCAGAGCAGGTAGCCGATGGTCTTGCTGTGGGTGTCGGGATTGGCGGTCATGGTGGGTCCTGTCGTCGTCGAGGGGGGGACGGGCTCGAGTGTCATCCGAACCGACCCGCCACGACCAGCGCGACCCGGCCGCAGGGCGGGCGACCACCTCGCCGACGGCGACCATCTCGATCCGCCGGGTAGCCGCCGCTGTCGACAGGCGGCTGTGCAGTCAGCTGTCGGGTGGGCCCCGGCCGCCGCGACCTCGGGCGCCTCAACGCCGTCAACTCACACCGAGCCGGGTGGCGGCTCGCGCAGGATCGCCACGGTGTCAAAGCTGTCCGCCGTGCGGAGGGCCATCTCGCGCCTTTGCTGGGCCTCGTGGCCTTGCACGCGCCACGAGCCGGCGTAGGGGCTTTCGTCGGGCGCCATGTGGATCTCGGCCTGGCCGAAGTCGGAGAGCCAGTCGTCCTGGAAGACCATGTTCGGCAGGAACTCGTCTTCGGGCGCGTTGCGGTAGTCGACGAAGTTCCAGCCGCGGAAGTCGCTCAGGCGCCCGGCGGTGAACTCGCAGAGCACGTCGCTGCGTGCCGACGGAAACACCAGGCCCTGCGCACCTGAGCGGCGCAGCAGGTTGCCCAGGCCCTTGTCGAGGTCGCTGCCGCCGCGGTCGGGCACCATCAGGTCGGGCAGCATGGCGACGAAGGTGTCCAGCCTGCGCGCGTTGGGCATCGTGAACAGCTCGTTGCCTTGCGGCAGGAACGCGGCCAGCCATTGCTGGGCCTCGCGCTGGCGCAGGTCGAACACGCGCTCCACCTCGATCGGCTCGATGTCCAGCGGCAGATAGAGCATGAAGCCGTAGCCCGGCTCCAGCGGCGGAATCAGGCCCGAGGCCATGCACTCGGCAAGGATGGGGTTGGGCGCACCGGTGGTGCCTGGCGGCAGCTTGAGCCGCAGACCAGCCGGTGCCTGACAGTGCTCGTGCAGCAGCTCGGCATGTTCGGGCATGACCAGGTCCTCGATCAGCACATGGTCGGCGTCGCCTGCGTCGAAGTAGGCCCCGAGCTCGCGAGCCAGCGTGCCGCGGTCGTTGCCGTGCTCGTCGTTGCACACCGCGTAGTACGAGCCGCGCGGCAGCGAGGTGCCGCCCGACCAGCGCCTGCGCACCGTGTCGAGCACGAAGGCCTGCTGCACGCTGCCGCTGGCGCGCGCCGCGGCCAGCGTGGCACGCGTGTGCTCGGAGACCTCGCGACCCTGGGCCATGAACATCGGAAACGCGCGCTTCATCAGGGCCGTGCCGAGCGGGTTGAGGAACGACGGCCGCATGAACTTGACCGTCGCGCGGAAGGTCGTGAGCGGCAGGTTCGATGGCATGGCGGCGTTGTCGTGGCTTGCCGCGCGGGCTGCGCGAGCGATGAACGCAGCATAACCCGCGGCCCCGCATGCGGCCATCGGCGGTTGACTTGCAGACGCCGGGCGGATGGCGTTGCGGTGGGGCGCGGTGAGGCGCAACCCGGTGTACTCGTCGGCCGTGGCGCCGAACCTCGAGTCCAGCAGCCGAGCGGTGTTGCCAGCGCATTCGACGAAGGTGTGGAAGGGGCACGATGGGTTCGCAATTCGTCGAGCTCGCAGGGTCCGAAACTGACCGCCCGCCTTGGCGCGACAAGATCAGCAAAGCGGGTGTCACGTCGGGTTCGTTTCCGACAGTTCGCGCCCGTTGAGAGCGGTCCTTCGGACGTGCTCGACCAGATGCCCGGGTCACCCCCAAATCGGCACCTTCCCCCGCGTCACATCTCCACCGCCTCCACCCACTCCCCCTCCAGCACCACCCCCACCCGCAGCCGGATGTCCGCCGCCGACGCCCCCACCCGCAACTCGAAGCGCCCCGCCTCCGCCACCCAGGCCGCACGCCGGTCGTCGTAGAACGCGAAGCTGCGCATCGACAGGGTCAGCCGCAGCTCGCGGGATTCGCCCGGCGCGAGAAAGACCTTCGCGAAGGCCTTCAGCTCCTGCGGCGGCCGGGGCAGGGAACTCTGCTCGTCGTGCACGTACAGCTGCACCACCTCGCTGCCGGCCCGTGGGCCGACGTTGCGCACGGTGAGGGCGACGCCGAGCGTCTCGCCCGGCCGCAGGGTGGGGCGATCGCAGCGCAGGCCGCTGTGCTCGAAACGCGTGTAGCTCAGGCCATGGCCGAAGGCGAAGCGCGGTGCGATGCCGCGTGCCTCGTGGTGCCGGTAGCCGATCAGCAGGCCCTCGGTGTAGGCCACGTGGCCGTCCACGCCGGGGTAGGCGGCCGGGTCGCCATGCGCCACGGTGTCTTCGATGCGCGCCGGCCAGCTCTGCGGCAGGCGGCCGCCGGGCTCGGCCGCGCCGAGCAGCACGTCGGCGATCGCGTGGCCGCATTCCTGGCCGGGATACCAGGCCTGCAGCATGGCGCGCACGTCGGCCACCCAGGGCAGCAGCAGCGGCGAGCCGCTCTGCAGCACGACCACGGTGCGCGGGTTGGCGGCGGCAACCTTCGCGATCAGCTCGTCCTGGCGGTGCGGCAGCGTGATGCCGGGGCGGTCCAGCCCCTCGTTGTCCCACTCGGCGTTCAGGCCGGCGAACACGATCGCCAGGTCCGCGCCGCGCGCCGCCGCGACGGCGGCCTCGATGTCGCGTTCGTCGAGCAGCCGGCTCGCGCCGACGCGCAGCGCGTGCACGCCGGCCTGCTGGCCCGGCACGTCGGGCAGCGCGCTGCTGAACTCCACCTGCAGCGCCAGCCGTTCGCCCGCGCGCAGCCGGCGCCGGTGCACGACCTCGTCGCAGCCGAAGGTGAAGTAGGTGCTGCCGCGCCGCCAGTCGCGCCAGGCATCGAGCGCCGGAACGCCGTCGATCGCCAGCCGCGAGCGGCCGGCCGAGACGAGCGAGAAGGCATGCTCGCCGTCGCTCTCGGCGACGTACTCCAGCCGCGCGCGGCAGGAGAACGGCGTGCCCTCGGCGATGCCCGGCGGCCGGCTGCCGATCCACTGCACCTCGCTGTCGGGCACGGTCTGGGTCGCCACCATCGGGCCGGAGAAATCGGCGCTGGCGTAGATCTCCAGCGTCATCGGCCGCGGCTGGCGCGGCACGAGGCGGTGGATGTCGGCGCCCGGATGGTGCGTGAAGCCCACCTCGGGGCAGGCCTCGCGCAGCGCGTCGGCCGGCGCGCTGCGGTAATGTGCGTTCACGTTGGCGCTGCCTCCGCCCATGATCTGCGGCACGGTGGCCGCGCGGCCGATCAGCGCCACGCGCTGGCCCGGCGCGGGTGCGAGCGGCAGCAGCCCGCCCTCGTTCTTCAGCAGCACGCAGCCGGCCGCGCCGAGGCGGCGGATCAGCGCGCGGTGCTCGGGCAGGTCGTCGGCGCGCTCGGGCGGGAGGGTCGGGTCCGCGAAGCTGCCCACGCGTTCGGCCAGGCGCAGCACCCGCCGCGCGCAGGCTCGCACCGCGCTCGCGGGCAGGCGGCCGGCCTGCACGGCCTCGACGAGCTTCGCGCCGCGCTCGCGCGCCGGGCCGGGCATCTCGAGGTCGCAGCCGGCCAGCACGCTGCGCACGGTGTCGTGCGCCGCGGCCCAGTCCGTCATCACCAGGCCGTCGAAGCCCCATTGGCCGCGCAGCACCTCTTCCACCAGGCGCCGGTGGTCGGCCATGAAGCTGCCGTCGACGCGGTTGTAGCCGGTCATCACCGCCCAGGCGCCGCCCTCGCGCACCACGCGCTCGAAGGGCAGCAGGTAGAGCTCGCGCAGCGCGCGTTCGGGGATGTCGGAGCTGATGGTCAGGCGCTGGAACTCGCTCTCGTTGCCGACGAAGTGCTTCACCGTCGCCGCCACGCCGGTGCGCTGCAGGCCGCGCACATAGGCCACCGCGATCTCGCCGGCCAGCCAGGGGTCCTCCGAGTAGCACTCGAAGTTGCGGCCGTTGTAGACGGTGCGGTGCAGGTTCACGGTGGGCGCGAGCAGCACGCGAGCGCCCTTGAGCCGCGCCTCGCGGCCGAGGGCTTCGCCGGTCTGCTCGATCAGCGCGGCGTCCCAGGTGGCCGCGAGCGCGATGCCCACCGGGAAACACGCGGTGCTCGGCCCGTCCTTGAAGATGCCGCCGCGCGCGCCGTTCGGCCCGTCGCTCACCTTCACCGACGGCACCGCGAGCCGCGGGATCGGCACGGTGTGCCAGAAGTCGGCACCGGCGAGCAGGCTCACCTGCTCGGGGAGCGTCATCGCATCGAGCAGGGCGTCGAGGTCGAGCGGCATGGGGGCTCCCGGGGTTGTGTGCCGCCGCATGCTAGATCGGCGCGCCTGCCGGGGCCGCTCCGACACCTGCCGAACTAGGGATACGCGCGTGCGGCCAAGGGACTACGGTGCCGGTGCCGCGTGCGATGGGCGCCGTGGCACCGGCCCGAGGAGACCCCGCGCGTGGAACTGCCGTTCGTGCTGGCCGGCCCGATCCTGCGGCGTGTGGAGCCGCGTGCGGTGGCGGTGTGGGTGGCGCTGAGCCGCAGTGCCACGGTCACGCTGTCGGTCTGGGAAGGGCTGCGCAAGTCGGGCACCACGGTCAAGGCGATCTCCGTGTCGCCGGCCACGGCCACGCTGCGCATCGGCGAGCGGCTGCACGTGGCGCTGGTCGTCGTGCGCCGGCCGGCCCCAGCGGTGGCGCTGCAGCCGGGGGTCAACTACGCCTACGACCTGGCCTTCCAGCCGGCCGACGGCACGGGCAAGCGCAGCCTCGCCAGCGAAGGCCTGCTCGGCCGCTTCAGCGCCGCCGGGCTGCCGCCGAGCGCCTGGGTCAGCGAGGCGCCGCTCGGCTACACCGCCGGATTCCTGCCCAGCTTCGCGCTGCCGCCCGCGCTGCTGACCGACCTGAACGTGCTGTACGGCTCGTGCCGGCGCGTTGCCAACGACCACTACGACGCGATGCCGTGGATCGACACGCTGGTCGAGCAGGCGTTTGCCGGGCAGTCGCGCCAGGAGGGCGATCCGCTCGGCCCGGCGGCGCTGAAGCGCCCGCACCAGCTCTACCTGGGCGGCGACCAGATCTACGCCGACGACGTCTCCGCGCCCCACCTGATGCTGCTGAACCGCCTGGCGCACCGCCTGCTGTCGGACAGCGAGTCGCCCGCGGCGCCCAAGGTCGAGACGCTGCGGGCCGCCGGCACGCGGCTCAAGACCTTCGCGACCTTCCCCGAATCGCTGCTGGTCGGCCGAGTGCCGGTGCTGAAGGACGCGAAGCTCGACCTGGCATCGCAGCGCTACCCGGCCACGCTCGATGCCTTCCCGCCCGGCGGGCGGCTCGAGCTGACGCGGGCCGATGCGCGCTTCACCTCGAGCGATGGCAGCAGCCACCTGCTCTCGTTCGGCGAGTTCGCGGCGATGTACCTCACCGTGGATGCCGACTGGTGCTGGGAGGCGCTGAAGGAGATCCCGCTCGACGCGGTGGCGCGCTCGCCCGGCAAGGACAACATCGACGCGGCGCCGATGTACGCGCGCAGCCGGCTGGACGATGCCTCGGTCGACTACTTCGGCAACGCGCGCTGGTCCGACTGGAACGCGATCCGCCCGCGCCCGGACGAGAAGACCGGCGTCGTCGGCCCGCGCAACAAGCGGCGCCTGGCCGACTGCTTCGCGCACTTCATGCTGCAGCGCCTCGCGCGGTCGAATCCGCCCCGAGGCCATGCCGGCTTCCTGGCGCTGATCGGCGACCCCGACAGCCTGGCGCTGCTGGGCGCCGAGCAGCGTGCCGAGCTCGACCCCGACACCGGCCGCGCGATGGAGGAGCTGGCGCGCAAGCATGCCGCGGTGGTGCAGACCTTCATGCGCCAGCTGCAGGCGCGCGTGATGCGCGCGCTGGTCAAGCGCTTCGGCATCGCGCGCGTGGCGGACGTCGACTGCGTGATCGACCCGCAAGCGCAGCCGCCGCAGCGCGTGCTGCTGGCCGGACCCACGGCCATCCTGGCCGAGCTGCGCCGGCGCCGGCAGCGCTACGACGACCAGCAGGAAGATCGCTGGTGCGAGCACCTGAAGACGCTGGTGCCCGCCGCGCAGTGGGCCGCCTTCCTGCGCGAGGCGCTGCAGGTGGCCGAGGCCCGGCCCTGGCTCGCACCCGAGGTGCCCACGCTCGGCGGCGTGGCCGTGTCCGCGCCGCCCGACGTGGCCGACGCGGCGCTGGAGGGCGCGCTGCTGGAGTGCCTGGTCACCGGCTGGACCGACGACCCGACACCCGCCCAGCGCAAGACCTTCGCGGACGACGGCTACGTCAACCTGGGCCAGACCGCGCTGGCGCGCTGCGTGGAGGAATTCGCGCGCGAGCATGTCTGGCCGGTGTGGCGCGGCGTGCATGTCGACCTGGCGCGGCTGCGCCGCTTTGCGGCCGGCCAGCCCAAGGTGCGCCGCGCGCTGGCCAACGTGCCCACCTACATGGTGTTCGACGACCACGACGTCACCGACGACTGGAACCTCAACCCCGAGTGGTGCCGCCGCGTGCTGGCCGCCGACGCGGTGCGCACGCAGCCGCTCGGCCGCCAGGTGGTGCGCAATGCGCTGGCCGCCTATGCGGTGTTCCAGGACTGGGGCAACGATCTGCTGCGCTACGAGGCCGGCGCGCCGGGCCGGCTGGTGCTCAACCAGGTGGTGCGGCTGTTCGGCGCCGCTGCCGCCGAGTGGCCGCTGCCCGCCGCCACGCGCGAGCTCGACCGGCTGTTCGGGCTCGACCTGCTGCCGCAGCCGGTGGACCCGGCGCGCCCGCACGGCCGCCACGCACCGGTGAACGCACCGATGAAGTGGCACTACACGGTCGACGGCTCGAGCTTCCAGGTCGCCGTGCTCGACAACCGCACGCGGCGCAGCTTCGCGTCGCGTTTCGGCCCGCCGGGCAACGTGGCCGCCACGATGATCGACGACCAGGTGCCCGCCGCGCCGCTGCCGGCCGGGCGCGAGGTGCTGCTGGTGGTGGCGCCGCTGCAGGTGCTGGCGCCCTCGGTGTTCGACGAGGTGGTGGCGCCGGGCGCGTACCGCGCGTTCGATCTCTCCACGCCGGGCCAGATCGGCGCCGGCCGCGGCGGCGAGGGCATGCCGGGGCTGAACCCGGACGCGATCGAGAGCTGGGCGCTCGACCCCGCCACCTTCGAGGCGCTGACGGCGCGGCTCGCGCCGCACCGCCGCGTGGTGCTGCTGTCGGGCGACGTGCACTACAGCAGCGCCACGCAGATGAGCTACTGGCGGCGCGGCGAGGCGCAGCCGGCGCGGCTGCTGCAGTTCACCTCGAGCGGCCTGAAGAACGTGATGCCCTCGTACATCACGCTGATCGACCACAGCCTCTCGTTCGCGCAGGACCTGGTGCGCCGCGACATCGGCGGCGACCGGCTCGGCTGGCTCGACGGCGCCGATGGCGCGTTCGCCTTCCCGCCCGGGCGCAGCGAGCGCGACGTGCCGATCGTGCTGCGCAAGCGCATCCCGCAGCGGCCGGCCTTCCTGCCCACACAGGGCTGGCCGGCCGGCACCACGGTGCGCAGCGAGCGCCGGCCCGACTTCTCGTGGACCCTGCGTCCGGTGTTCGACCTGCGGCCGGATGCCGGAACGACGACGCGCCCGGCGATGGCGCGGCCGGCGCCGATCGCCGGCGGCGCGCCGAGCCGCGCGCAGCTCGAGGAAGGCGGCGACCGCGCGCGCGACGCCTATGCGCAGGTGGCCGCGCGCCACGTGCGCCAGCTCGACCGGCTGAGCCACTCGCGCTTCATCCTGTTCCGCAGCAACCTCGGCCGCGTGCTGTTCGCTCGCCGCACCGAGGGCAGCGGCAGCGCGCGGCGCGACGTGCTCGAGGCCGTGCACCAGGTGATCTGCCCCTTGCCCGATCCGCTGGACGGCGCCGAGCAGCCGCACCTGCTGACGCCCGAGGTGGCGATGGAGCAGCGCGCCGAGCTGACGCCGCCGGCCGGCGCGGTGCGGCCCGAGGACGAGCCGCTCAAGGCCCCGCTCGGCGAATCGCTGGTCGACAGGCTGCGGGCGCTCGGAAGCTGACGCGATGACCGACGACCACGACGGCTCCCTGCTGCGCGGACTGGTCGGCGAGCTGATCGCCTTCCTGCGCTACGTCGAGGCGACGCTGGGCGATGCGGCGCAGCGCGAGGCGCTGGCGCGCACGCTGGGCATCGCGCTCGGCCCGCTCGGTGCCGCGCCGGCACCGTCGGGCGGCGACACGGCGCTGGACCGCTACGTCGGCGGCGAGGACATCGACCTGCTCGCGCTGCTGCAGGCCCTGACCGAGCGGCGCAAGAAGCTCGACGAGCTGCTGGTCGACGTGGCCGACGAGGTGCAGGTGCTGGCCATCGACCTGCTCGCCACCGACTACGTCTACCGGCACCGCCCCAAGCTCTGGTTCGTGATGCAGTTCGTCGGCTGGATGGCCGAGACCGCGTCGCCGCTCGGCGAGGGCTACACCACGCTGGACCGGGCGCTGTCCGCGGTGGTCGGGCTGCTGAAGTTCCTGTTCGCCGGCAGCGGGCCGTTCGAACGGCTCGCGAGCGAGGGCGACGCGCAGGCGCTGTCCAACCCGACATTGCGCCTGGCCGCCATCGTGCTGGCGGTGATGCGCATCGCGAAGAAGGGCCTGTTCCAGGACTGGGCGAAGCAGGACGCGCTGGACATGCTGTACGGCTGGGACACCGTGCCGCCACTGCAGGCCATCCCCACGCCGGAGTCCACCGCCGACCTGCTGTCCAGCCGCATGCTGACGGTGCGCTGGCATGCCCGCGACAAGGACGACGACCCGACCAGCACGCTCGACGCCTCGCTCGCCACCACGCTTGCGCTGATCCCCGAGGCGCATGGCGGCCCCGGCCTGTTCGTGGGCCTGAGCGGCGAGGAGGACCTCGAGGTCGCGCTGTCGAAGCGGCTGCGCCTGCGCTTCGAACTGCAGGCCGCCGGGCTGCCGCTGTGGTTCAGCGCGAACGACATCAGCGCGGCGGCGCCGGCCGGGCAGCGCATCGCGCTCACCCTGCGCTCGACCGAGACGCCCGACCGTGCGCTGCTGTTCCGCTTCCCGGACACCAGGATGCTCAGCTTCGGCGTGCGCAGCGTCGCGCTGAAGGCCGCGGTCGACGAGGGCGGGCCGAGCCTGGACCTGGCGCTGCTCGGCTGCGTGCTGAGCTTCGACGCCAGCACCATCGACGGCTTCATCGGCTCGCTGCTGCCGGACCGCAAGACCACCGTCAAGTTCGACATCGGCACGCGCTATGCCAGCGGCCAGGGCTGGCAGCTGACCGGCGGGCTGAAGGACTTCGAGAGCCAGAAGGTGCCCGCGCCGCCGCCCAAGCCGCCGCAGCCGGTGCCCGACCAGCCGCTGCCGCTGCTGCCCGGCGGCGAGCCGGCCGCCAAGGGCCTGCACCGGCGCATCGCGGTGGGCCGCAGCCTCGGGCCGGTGCGGCTCGACGAGCTGCTGCTCGGCGTGGACGGCGGGCTCGACCCCGCGCCGCACCTGGACCTCTCGCTCGGGCTGTCGCTGTCCGGCCGCATCGGGCCGGTGCTGGCGCGCGTGGACCACATCGGCCTGCGCGCCACCGTCACGCACCCGCAGGACATGGCCAAGGCCAACCTCGGCCTGGTGAACCTCGACCTCGGCTTCCTCGCGCCGCGCGCGATCGGACTCGTCGTCGACGCCAAGAGCGTCAAGGGCGGCGGCTTCGTGTTCCACGACCCGGTCAAGGGGCAGTACGCCGGCATGCTCGAGCTGGAGATCTCGCAGCTGGTGTCGGTCAAGGCGGTCGGGCTGATCTCCACGCGCCTGCCCGACGGCGCGCGCGGCTACTCGATGGTGCTGCTGATCACCGCCGAGGGCTTCCGCCCGATCCGCCTGCCGATGGGCTTCGAGCTGGCCGGCATCGGCGGGCTGCTGGCGATCCACCGCACCGTCAGCGAGGACGCGCTGCGCGAGGGCCTGCGCCAGCGCACGCTCGACCTGATCCTGTTCCCAAAGGACCCGGTGGCCAATGCGGCAGCCATCCTGGCCGGGCTGGAGCGCGTGTTCCCGGCGCAGCGCGGCAGCTACGTGCTCGGGCCGATGCTGCGCATCACCTGGGGCGTGCCGGTCATCGTGACCATGGACCTGGCGGTGCTGGTCGAGTGGGGCGTGCGCGACCGGCTGTTCGTGCTGGGCCGCATCAGCGCGCTGCTGCCGCGCGAGCAGAGCCCGCTGCTGGTGCTGCGCATGGACGCGCTCGGCGTGTTCGACCTCGACCAGGGCACGGCCGCGGTCGACGCGGTGCTGGTCGACTCGAAGCTGCTCGACAAGTTCGTGCTGACCGGCGCGATGGCGCTGCGCATGCGCTGGCGCTCGCCGCGCAGCTTCGCGCTCGCGGTGGGCGGGCTGCACCATGCGTTTGCGCCGCCGGCCGGCTTCCCGAAGCTCGAGCGCCTGGCGCTGAACCTCACCACCGGCAGCAACCCGCGCCTCTCCTGCGAGGCCTACTTCGCGCTCACCTCCAACACCGTGCAGTTCGGCGCCGCGGCGCACCTGTATGCCGAGGGGCCGATGAGCTTCAACGTCACCGGCGACGTCGGCTTCGACGTGCTGATCACGCTGAACCCGTTCCACTTCCTGGCCGAGTTCCTGGCCAGCATGCAGATCCGCAAGGGCACGCGCAACCTGTTCAAGGTGAAGGTCGAGGGTGCGCTGGAGGGCCCGCGGCCGCTCGCGCTGCGGGCCAAGGCGACGTTCGAGATCCTGTGGTGGGACGTCTCGATCCGCGTCGACGCGACGCTGATCTCCGGCGCCCGGCCGCCCGCGCCGCCGGCGGTGGACCTGCTGGCGCAGCTCGTGGCCGCGCTGACGGACGCGCGCAACTGGCATGGCGAGCTGGCGCCCGGGCAGTCGCGCATCGTCGTGCTGCGCGAGCCCGGCGGTACCACGAGCGCGGGCGCGCCGGTGCTGGTGCATCCGCTGGCCAGCCTGGTGGTGCGCCAGGGCGTGGTGCCGCTGGCCACGCCGCAGCCGGTGCGGCGCTTCGGCGGTGCGCCGGTGCTCGGTGCGCGCACGCTCGCCATCGGCGCGGTGAGCGTGGACGGCCGGGCCGAGCCGCCGCAGACGCTGACGCGGCTGCACGAGGACTTCGCCCCGGCCCAGTTCTTCGAGCTGAGCGATGCGCAGATGCTGGCCAGCCCGTCCTTCGTGCCGATGGAGGCGGGCGTGCAGCTCGGCCTCGGCACGCCGGCCTTCCGGCTCGACCAGGCGGCCGAGTACGCGCTCGAGTACGAGACCAAGGTGATCGACCGCTCGCTCGCGCCCGAGTCGCCGCAGCGCGTGCGGACGCTGCCCCGCTACGCCCTGGCCGGCGCGCAGGCCGAGCTGCACGCGCGCCAGGGTGCCGCCGCGCGCAGCACGCTGCGGCGCGCCGAGCCGCTGCTGGCCGACGCGCCGCCGGCGCCGCGTGTGACGCTCGCACCGGTCGCCATGCCGGCCTTCCTCGAGGCGAACTGAGAAGCTGTGAGAGAACCCAACACACCCGCGTGGGCCCCGGGAAAGGGCCCAATGGAGGCGCAAAGCACAGACGTGCCGGGTGGCACGTCGAGCATTTGCATCGCGCAGTGGGCCCTTTCCCGGGGCTCACCCTTCGGGCCGGGGTACCCAAGGGCCTTGGGCCGCGTTGCGCCGCTGGCCCAGACGGCCAGTCTGGGCGGCGCGCCGCGCCTCGCCCAAGGCCCTTGGCCACCCCGGCGCGGGTGCGTTGGGTTCTCCCACAGCTTCTGAGATGGCCACCGCGCGCCTGCTCTTCTTCCCCTGGCTGCGCCAGGGCTTCGCCGCGCGGCTGGCGCAGCCCGACACCGGCGCGCCGGGCCTGCCGGCCTCGGTGAACCTGAAGGTCAGCCTGGCCGTCACCGGCAGCGCCGCCACCGACCCGGGCGTGGACGTGCGCGTGCGCGGCCCGGCCGACGTGATCGGCATCGATCCACGCCAGGTGCTGCGCACCGAGCCGCCGGACGGCAGCACCGACTTCGAGGCGCTCGACCTGGCGGCCATCGAGTTCGACAACCCGGACCTGCCGTGGCTTTTCACGCCCGCCGCGGCCGATGCGCAGGGCCGGCTGCGGCCGTGGATCGCGCTGGTGGTGGTGCGCGTGCAGGACGGCGTGCGCCTGCGCCCGGCCGGCAGCGAGCCGCTGCCGGTGCTGGAGATCGGCGCGCCGGCGCGCGTGGCCGAGGAGCTGCCGGACCTGGCGCAATCCTGGGCCTGGGCGCATGCCCAGCTGAGCTGGACCGGCGATGCGCCGCCCAGCCCCACGGCGCTCGAGCAGCTGGTGGCCACGCGCCCGGAGCTGTCGGTGGCGCGGCTGCTCAGCCCGCGCCGGCTCGAGGCGCACACCGAGTACCTGGCCTGCGTGGTGCCCACCTTCGAGGTCGGCCGGCGCGCCGGGCTGAACCTCCCGCCGCCGGCCAGCGCCACGCTGGCGCCGGCCTGGCCGAACGCGGAAGACCCGTCGCGCATCGCGCTGCCGGTCTACCACCACTGGCAGTTCCGCACCGGTGCGCGCGAGGACTTCGAGACCATCGTCGACCGGCTGGTGCCGCGCGACCTGTCCGAGTTGGTCGGGCGCCGCCCGCTGGACATCGGCCGGCCCGGCTTCGCCTATGCCGCCACGCCGGGCCGCGACGGCCTGATCGCACTCGAGGGCGCGCTGCAGCCGGTGGGCATGGCGCGCATGGCGCTGGCCGACGCGGCCGGCCCGGGCTGGCAGGCCGCGCTGCAGGCGCTGCTCAACACCAGCCTCGGTGCCGACGACGACGACCCGCTGGTCGGCCCGCCGGTCTACGGCCGCTGGCTGGCCGGACGCCGGCAGGTGGGCAGCACGCTGCCGCCGACCTGGCTCGACGAGATCAACCTCGACCCGCGCGAACGCGTCGCCGCCGGGCTCGGCACGCGCGTCGTGCAGGCGCAGCAGGACGAGCTGGTCGCGCAGGCCTGGGCGCAGGCCGGCGAGATGGCGGCGGTCAACCAGCGGCTGCGCCAGCTGCAGCTGGCCGGCGCGGTGGGCACGCGGCTGCTGCAGCGCCACGTGCGCCCGTTCACGCAAGGCGCCGCGGGGCAGGACGACATGCTGTGGCGCCTGGCCGCGCCGGCGCGCGCGCAGCTGCGCCTGCCCGATCCGCAGGACCCGGCGCCGGGCGCCACCGCGTCGATGCGCGCGCTGATCGCGCGCACCAACGCGTCGGACGCGACGCTGTCCGCGCCGCTGCGCCGCCTGACGCGGCCGCGCGGCGCGCTGGCGCGGCGCTCCGCGCGGGTGGCGCGCAAGCTCGACGTGGCCGCGCCCCCGGTGGTCGCCACCGGGCGGCTGTTCCAGGTGTTCTTCACCGCGTCGGTGATCTTTCGCCCGGTGCCCGAGGCCCGCGGCTGCGTCACGGTCGACGACGTCAGCCGCCGCGCGCCGGCGCCCAACCCGTCGCTGCTGTACGCCGGCATGACCGACGCCGCGGTGGCCGGCGCGCCGCGGCGCCCGGGCTTCGTGGTCGCGCCCGAGCCACCGGCGCTGCTGGTCGCGACGCCGGCCACGGTGGTCACGCGCGGCGCGCCGGCGCCGGCGCGGCTGATCCCGATCTTCCCGCCGGGCGAGGGCCCGCCGCCGATCGACCCCGATCCGGACCCGCCGCCGCCGGTGGAGCCGCCGGCGCCGCCGCCGGTGCCGGTGGACAGCGCCGACGCGGCCCGCTTCCGCGCCGCGGCCCGGCGCCACCTTGCGCTGGTCAACCCGGCGCCGGCGCCGACGCCGGTGCTGACCCTGCTGGCCCTCGAACCGCTGCTGGTGGCGCAGCGGCCCAGCGTGCAGGCGCAGCTCGACCCGGCGCCGATGCTGGCGCAGCGCTGGCGCGCCGCGGTGCAGCGTGCGGAACCGGCGCCGTCCCCCGCGGCCGCCACGCTGCCCGGTGGCGCGCTGGGCCTGATCCCGCGCTACACGCTGCCGGCCTCCGAGGCGCTGGCGCGGCTGTCGCAGGACTGGCTGCTGCCCGGGCTGCAGCAGGTGCCGGCCGACACGGTGGCGCTGCTCGAGCCGAACCGGCGCTTCATCGAGGCCTTCATGCTCGGCCTGAACGTCGAGATGACCCGCGAGCTGGTCTGGCGCGACTTCCCGCTCGCGCACGAGACGGGCACGTATTTCGAGCGCTTCTGGCGCAGCGCACGTGCCACGGTGCCGGGCGACATCGTGCCGCTGGCGGGCTGGGGCACGGCGCGGCTCGGCGAGCAGGCCCCGCGCGAGGTGACCGGCGCGCCGATGCCGCCACCGCTGGTGCTGCTGCTGCGCAGCGTGCTGTTGCGGCGCTACCCGGGCACGGCGGTGTACGCGGTGCGCGGCGTCGCGCAGGGCGCGCAGCGCCGGCCGCCCGAGGGGGCGGGCGAGGAACGCCTGCCGCTGTTCCGCGGCGCGCTCGAGCCCGACATCGCGTTCTTCGGCTTCGACATCCCGGTCGCGGAGGCGATCGGCCACCCCGGCTGGTACTTCGTGCTGCAGCAGCAGCCCACCGAGCCGCGCTTCGGCGTCGACGCGCCGCCGGCCACGGGCGCCGGCAGCCACCTGCGCCTCGACCTGAACCCCGATGGTTCGCCGCGCCCCGCCGCCACGCCCTGGGCCGTGCATGCCGGGCAGGCCGCACGTGCGCTGCTGCAGCTGCCGGTGCGCGTGCTGATCCACGCCAGCGAGCTCTTGCCCGCCTGACCGCGCCCCCACCATGCCGACGGTACTGCCCTCGATGATCCAGCTGCTGGCCTTCTCGCCGCAGCCCGTGCCGGCCGAGCTGGCCGCGCCGCTCGCACCCGGCGACCTGCCGCTCGCGCTGCTGCCGGTGCGGCTGGAGACGCGTTTCTTCGCGCAGCCGGACGGCCGCAGCGAGCTGCGCGTGCGTGTGTTCCCGGACCAGCTCCATGTCGACGCGCACGAACGTGCGCTGACCGCCGCCGAGATCGAATGGGGCAAGCACTTCTGGACCCAGACCTGGCTGGCCGGCACCAGCGAGGACAAGCGCCGCGCCGCCTGGCAGCAGCTGGCCGACCGCTTCGACGCGGCCCGCGCGGCCTGGATCGCGCAGGTGCTGACGCCGACCAACGCGCCCGGGCCGGACCCGGCGAAGCCCGGCACGCCGCGCTTCCCGGCCGTCACGCCGCGGCCGGCGGCGGGCGCCTCGGGCTGGAGCATCACGCCGGTGGCGCGGCTGATGCCCGAGCGCTGGTTCGCCGTGGCCCGTGCCGGGGGGCAGGTCGTCGCGCAGGCGCAGGGGCGGCCGATCAAGCGCGCCCCGGCGCTCGGGCCGGCGGTGACCGGCAGCAGCCCGCCGACGCGCGAGGACCAGCTCGCCATCGACGCCGGCATGCGCTGGATGGTCGATTTCGAGACCGCCGAGCGCGAGGGCATGGCGCTGCGCCTGCTGCTGCCGGTCGGCGTGACCGGCGTCGACGTGCTGCTGGTGTTCGGCGTGGGCGCGGCCGCCGACGCCTCGGCCGGCCTGGCCGGGCTGCTGGAGGCGCACCGGCACACCGACGGCCTGGCCTTCCTGGCCAGCGCGACGCCGACCAACAACACCGAGGACGAGCCCTCCGGCCACGACAGCGGCGACCCCGGCCACCGGCGCAGCTTCGACACGCTGTGGCGCGACGCGCTCGCCACGCTCGCGCCGCACACGCAGGCCGAGCGCCTGGCGCGCTCGCTCGGCCTGTCCGACGCGCCGGCGCTGGCCGCGCTCGGCCGGCTCGAGGGCGCGGCCGCGCGCGAGCAGCTCGACGCGCGCCAGATGGCCGCGGCGCTCTGGCCGGCCACCTGGGGCTACCACCTCGCCAACCTGATCGGCTTCGTCGGCACCGGGCTCACGCCGGCCGCGCTCGACTGGGTGCGCGGCCATGCGCTCGACTTCCTGCGCCCGTTCGGCCCGCTGCCGGCGCTGCGCGTCGGGCGCCAGCCCTACGGCCTGCTGCCGGTCACGCTGCTGGCGGACCTGGCGCCGCGTGCCGGCGACCCCGACGCGGCGCGCGAGCAGCGCCTGCGCGACCTGCTCGTCACGCTGCGCGACCGGCTCTGGCGGCCACGCATCGACAGCGTGCCGCGCCTGGGACGCCCGAACGGCGGCACGGCCGACGCCGAGCTCGCCGCCGCGCTGCAAAGCGATGCGGTCGCGGCCGGCTACCGGCTGCGCCAGCTGCTCGGCCCGCGCTACCTGCAGCACCTGCGCAGCTTCCTCGGGGTCGACCCCGCGGCCAGCGGCTGGGCGGCTGCCCGCGACACGCTGGCCTACGCGGTGTGGCGCCAGCTCGGCCTGACCGGGCGACCGCGCCTGGCCGAATCGGCCTTCGCGCCCGGCAGCGAGGCACTCGGCGTGCCGCTGGTGCGCGACGACGAGGCCGCGTTCATCCAGGCCCTGCTGGCCGCGCCGCCGCTGCAGCCGCCGCCCGCGGCGCCGGGTGCGCCGACCGATGCGCGTTCACTGCTGCAGGCGCTGCTGCGCCACGCGCTGCAGCTCGAGACGCTGGCCGCCGCGCTGCGCCTGGCCGCGCGGGGCCAGGCGGTGCCGCCAGGGCCCTGGCGCGATGTCGAGCTGATGAACTTCAACGCCGCCACGCGCAGCACCACCTGGCGCGAGCAGCTCGCCGCAAGTGCCGAGGCCAGCGGCGGGCAGCCGCTCGGCGCCTTCCTTGCCACGCCGGCCGGGCTCGAGGCCCCCGAGGCCGCGCCGCTGCGCGACCTGCGCGAGGCCTTCGCCCACCTGGCCGGCCTGCCCACCCCCGCGCTGCAGCGCCTGCTGGCCGGCACGCTGGACTGCGCCGCGCACCGGCTCGACGCCTGGATCACCTCGCTGGCCACGCGCCGCCTCGCGGCGCTGCGCGGCACGCGCGCCACCGGGCTGCGCTGCGGCGGCTACGGCTGGGTGCTGAACCTGCGCGCCGCGCCGGCCATCGCGCCGCTGCCCACGCCGCCCGGCGAGACCGGCCCGGTCTACCCGCTGCGCGACGACCCCGGCTTCCTGCACGCGCCCTCGCTCGAGCAGGCGCAGACCGCCGCGCTGCTGCGCAACGGCCACCTCGGCAAGGCCAACCTGCAGGCGGCCGGCGCCTTCGCGGTGGACCTGTCCTCGCGGCGCGTGCGCCTGGCCGAGCAATTGCTCGACGGCGTGCGCCAGGGCCAGCCGCTCGGCGCGCTGCTTGGCTACCGCTTCGAGCGCGAGCTGCACGAACGCGGGCTCGACGCCCAGGTGCCGCGCTGCCGCGCGCTGGCGCCGCTGCAAAGCGCCGACGCGCCGCCCGGCACCAGCGCCGAGAGCGTGGCCGCGAACCGCGTGGTCGACGGCCTGCGGCTGCACCAGCTGTGGCAGCAGGCGCTGGCGCCGGGCGGTCCGCTGCCGGCGGACTCGCCGTTCGCGGTCTGCGCGGCGGCGCTGCGGGTGCTCGACGACACGGTCGACGCGCTGGCCGATGCGGTGCTGGCCGAGACCGTGCACCAGACGGTGCGCGGCAACACCGCGCGCAGCGCCAGCACGCTGGCCGCCATCGCGCACGGCGAGGCACCGCCGCCCGAGCTGACGGTGGCGCGCACGCCGCGCAGCGGCACCGGGCTGACGCAGCGCGTGGCCTGGCTGCTGGCCGCCCCGGCCGCCACGACGGCGCCGGCCGGCTGGGCCCGGCCGACGACGTCGCCGCGGGCCACCGCCGAGCCGCGCCTGAACGCCTGGGCCGCACGGCTGCTGCCGCTGCCGGCCCGGGTGCGCTACGGCGTCGAGCAGCTCGACGCGGCCGGCCGCGTGCTGCGCCGGCTCGAATGCCGGCTGTCGGCGCTGGCGCTCGCGCCGCTCGACCTGGTCTGGATGGCGCCGGCGCGCCCCGGCGCCGCCACCCCCGAGCTCGACGCGCTCGCGCTGCAGGTCGCGCGCGGCCAGCTGGCCGGGGTGCCCGCCGGCGCGCCGCTGCGCCTGGACCCGCGCCGGCGCAGCGGCTGGGCGGCGGGCGAGTTCAGCCTGCGCGAGGCGCTCGAAGTCGCGGCCCGGGCGCGCCAATGCCTGGCCGGCGCACGCATGCTCGACCCGCTGGACCTGGCCGGGCCGGCGGCCAGCGCGAACGGCCAGCCCGCGGCCGAGGACCTGGAGGCACGCGCCGCGGCCGCCGAGGCCGGCCTGGGCGCCGCGCTGGCGCCGCTGCAGGCCTTGCTGGCCACGCCCGACACGGCGGCCATCCCGGCCCTGCGCAAGGCGCTGCTCGCGCTGCTGCGCTACGGCGTGGCCGGCACCGTGCCGGGTGCGCCGCTGGCCGAGGCAGCCGCCGAACGTGCCGCGCTGCTGCTGCAGGCGCGCCCGGTGCAGGCCGAGGCCGCGCGGCGGCTGGCGGCGCTGGCCGCGCAGCGCAGCCCGGCCGGCGCCGACGCGCGCCAGCGGGCGGCCTCTGCCTCGGCCCGGCTGAAGACGCTGTTCGGCGCCGACTTCCTGGCCCTCGCGCCCTTCGTGCCGGCCAATGGCGCCGAGCTGAACGCGTCGCTTGCCGCCGGGCCGGTGCTGCTGGGTGGCGACCCGCTGGTGCTGCACCCGTGGTGGCAGCGCCTGGCGCGCGTGCGCGAGGGCGTGGGCCGCGCCGGCGCGCTGCTGCACGCGGCCGAGGCGATCGGTGCCGCCGAGCGGCCGCGCCTGGCGGTGGCGCAGCTGCCGCACGTGGCCGGCGAGCGCTGGGTCGGCCTGGCGCCGCTGCCCGGACAGGCCATCCCGGCCGGCAAGCTCTCGCTGGTGCTGCAGGCCGACGACGGACTCGACGCCACCCAGCCGCTGGCCGGCCTGTGGCTGGACGACTGGGTCGAGACGGTGCCGAACGAACGCGAGAGCACCGGCATCGCGTTCCAGTTCGACGCGCCCGATGCCTGCGCGCCGCAGACCGTGCTGCTGGCCGTGCCGCCCGATGCCGCGCAGCCCTGGACCGGCTGGTCGCTGCACCGCCTGCTGCTCGAGACGCTCGAGCTGGCCGCGCTGCGCGCGGTCGACGCCGAGGCGCTGGACCGCGCCTTCGTCGACCCGGTCGGCGCGGCCGGCAGCGCGGTCGGCGAGCTCGCGCACTTCCTGCCGGCCCTCGGGCTGGCCGTCAACGCCGAGGGCGACGCGGTGTCGCCCGGCCTCGCCACCTTGCGCTGACCATGGTCACCCGTCCCACCACGGCTGCCACCGGCGCCACCCTCGCGGCCACGGTCGTCGTCGCCTCCTCCGGACCGCAACCGTCCATCACCAGCTGGGTGCGCCTCGAGCCCCGCTGCCGCGATGCGGCGATGCGCGAGGGCATCCATGCACGCGTGTTCGATCCGCTCTGGCTGCTGGCGCGCCAGTGGCAGGTGGGCGAGTTCGAGGGCGAGGACGCCGGCTCGCCGGTGCAGGCGCGCTGGCGCGGCCTGAGCGCGCCGCTGACGCGGGTCTGGCCCGGCGCTGCGCAGCCCGGCCAGCCGATCCGCCCGCAGCCCTACGACCCGGCCGCGCTGCCGCTCGAGGCGGTGGTCGAGCGCCGCCCGGTGCGCGCGAGCGGCCCCTTCGATGCCGGCAGCTCGATCCGGCTGGCGGCCGAGAGCGGGCTGCACTTCCTGCGCCTGCTCGAGGCGCAGCCGCTGTCGCGCAGCTACCGCGCCGGTTTCATCGCCCAGCATGCGCTGGAGGCACCGACCGCCGCCGAACGCGCCACGCTCGACGACGAATCGCGCGACTACTGGGACCTGATGGCCGGCCGCGTGCCCGACGGCCGCCTGCTGGCCGCCGCCTGGCGCGCGGCCGACGGCACACGCTTGCCGCTGCCCGCCGAGCCCGCCATCGCGGGGCCCGACCGCGCCGAGGTGAATGCCGCCGTCGACGCCTGGCTCGCGACCTACGAGACGCTGTTCTGCGAGCCCGCGCCCGGGCCCGACGCCTGGCAGCGTGAGCGGCTCGAATACGCCTTCTCGGCCGGCGCCGGGCTGGGCGCGGCGGACCTGACGCTAACCGCGGCCGAGTACGACGGCGGCCGGCTCGACTGGCACAGCGTCGACCTCGACCCCGCCGTGCCGCTCGGCGCGGTGTTCGACCAGGCCGCCGGCGAGGTGGCCCGCACCGTGATGCCTGCGCCGGTGAGCTTTCGCGGCGCGCCGGCGCGGCGCTTCTGGGAGTTCGAGGACGCGCGCATCGACCATGGCCTGTTGCCCGCCGGCCCGGGCGACCTGCCGCAGCTGCTGCTGGCCGACTTCGCCGGCAGCCACGGCAACGACTGGTACGTGATCCCGGTCGACCTGGCGGTCGGCACGCTGACGCAGACCCGCTCGCTGGTGGTGGCCGACACCTTCGGCGTGCAGACCCTGATCCGCCCGCACGAGCCGGGCACGGCCGACCAGGCCAACGTGTTCTCGATGTTCGCGCTCGCCACGCTGCAGCGCCCGCCGGCGCGCGACAGCATGAGCGCGGCGATCTACCGGCCCTCGGCGCCACGCGCCAACCTGTTCTACCTGGCGCCCGGCCTGCTGCGCAGCCTGGACGGCAACCCGCGCGACGAGGTGCTGCTGCTGCGCGACGAGCTGGCCAACCTGGCCTGGGCGGTGGAGAAGGTGGTGCAGGGGCGCGTCGAGCAGCGTGTCGAGCGCGCCACCGACGAGCGCCGCGACGCGAGCGCGGCCGATTCGCCCGGCGCTGCGCTGCCGTCCTACCGCCTCGCCACCGAGGTGCCGCCGCACTGGATCCCGCTGGTGCCGCAGCGCCAGGCCGCGCCCGACGGCAGCCTGCGCCTGGTGCGCGGCCGGCTGCAGCAGACCGGTGGCCTCAACGCGGCGCGTGGCGCGATCCTGGCCGGCGCGCCGCTGCGGCTGCACGACGAGGAGGTGCCGCGCGAAGGTGCGCTCGTCACGCGCGGCTACCAATGCACGCGCTGGATCGGCGGCAGCACGGTGCTGTGGCTCGCGCTGCGCAAGCGTGTCGGCCGCGGCGAGGGGTCGAGCGGGCTGCGTTACGACGGCATCGAGCCGTAAGGCGGCCGCGCCGCGGGGAACGCACGCGCGGCAGAATGCGTGCATGCACCCCGCCCGCCGCCTGCTCCCGTTTGCGCTGCTGCCCCTGCTGGCCCTGGCCGGCTGCGCCTCGACCCAGGTCGACGCGCAATGGAGCGACCCGCAGCGCCCGCCCGACCTGCTGCGCGGCGCCCGTGTGATGGTGGCCTGCGAGGCGCCCGACCTGACGCTGAAGAAGCTCTGCCAGGACCAGCTCGCGTCCGAACTCGTCGCGCGCAATGCGACGCCGGTGCCGGCGCCCGAGTTCGCGCCGGGCCAGGGGGATGCGCCGCTGCTGGCCGCGGCCGGCAAGCTCGGCGTGCGTGCGCTGTGGGTGAACCGCGTCAGCGTGGCCGGCGCCGGCGCAACGCCCAGCTTCTCGATCGGCCTGGGTGCCTTCGGCCTGGGCGGCGGCAGCGTGCGCGGCGGGGTCGGCGTGTCGGCCCCGATCGCCGGCGGCCAGACCACCTACGGCTTCGCGCTCGAGGGCCGCGTCAGCGACGTGCGCAGCGGCAAGCCGGCCTGGAGCGCCCGCGCCAGCACGCCGCCCTCGCAGGACATCAACCAGCAGATGCGCGAGCTGTCGCGCAAGCTGTTCGAGGCGGCGGACCAGGCGGCGCTGTTCTGAGCCTCTGAGCGCCCCCCCGCCGGGGGTTCAGCGCGAGCGGCGAAGCCACATCGGCTCGAAGGCTCAAGTCCTTGCTGCCGGGGCCGAAAGAAGGGGTGGATCGGCCCCCCTCCGCCCAGCGATGCCGATCCGCCACATGCAGTACAGCGGACCGCCCCTTCCCGACACGCCGGCGGCGACCACGGCGTCGCCTGCCCAGGCCGGCCCTGCCGGCCGCGCGATGCGTACGCAGGGCATGGTGCTGGCGTTCTACATCCTCGACGCCGTGCTGATGGCCGCCTTTGCGGTGCACGGAGCGCTGCCGCCCCTGGCCGCGCTGGCCTATGCCGCCGCAGGCTGTGGCCTGACGGGCCTGTTCGTCGCTCTCGTGCGCACGGGTGTCCATCGGCGCATGGGGGGTGCATGGTTCACGACCCTGCAGTTGCTGAGCGCCTGCACCCTGATGCTCGCCACGGCCGCCGCCGTGCCGCAGATCGGCATGCTGCTGATGCTGACGATGATCGTCGCCGTGGCCACGGCCGCGCTGCAGTTGCCGCTCAGGCATGTGCTGGCCGTCTCCGGCCTCATCGCCGTCGTCTCGCTGGCGCTGCTGTGGGCCTACGGCGGTCGCTTCGGCATGCCGCTGGACGACGGGTGGTTGCGCCTGCTCAGCGGCACCTGGTTCGCGTTGATCCTCGGCAAGATCGCGGCCATCAACCTGATCGGCACGCAGATGCGCAAGGCCCTGGCGGCCAGCAACGCCCGGCTGGCCCAGGCATTGACCCAGGTGCGCGAACTCTCGGAGCGCGACGAGCTGACCGGCCTGCAGAACCGGCGCAGCATCCTGACCTTGCTGACCGAGGAACGGGCGCGGTTCGCACGCGGCGGCCCGGCCTTCGCGGTGGCCATCATGGACATCGATCACTTCAAGCGGGTGAACGACCGCCATGGCCATGCCACCGGCGACGAGGTCCTGCGCAGGTTCGCGAAGATCGCTTCCGGCATTCTGCGCAGCACCGATCGCATCGCCCGGTTCGGCGGTGAAGAGTTTCTCCTGCTGCTGCCCAACACCCCGGATGCGCGCCTGGCGGGCCTGGCCGCCGAGCGGTTTCGATGCGCGGTGGAGGCCCACCCCTGGGCGGATGTCTCCGCGGATCTCGCGGTCACCTGCTCGATCGGGCTGACGATCAGCCGCGCCGGGGAGGAAGCCGCCGAGATGCTCGAGCGGGCGGATGCCGCCCTGTACCGCGCCAAGTCCGCCGGGCGCAACACCGTCTGCGCCGGATGAGTCGCCCCGGCCGGGGGCCGGTCAGGCCTGCGGCACGTTCGAATCCAGCTCCGCCAGCCAGGCCGCCGCTTCCCCGTCGCTCGGGGCGCGCCAGTCGCCGCGCGGCGAGAGCGAGCCGCCCGAGCCGACCTTGGGCGCGTTGGGCACGCAGCTGCGCTTGAACTGGCTGGTCTGGAAGAAGCGGTGCAGGAAGGTCTGCAGGTGCCGCTTGATCTCCGCCAGCGGGTAGCCCGGCTCGGCGCCCTGCCAGGCGTGTTCGCACAGGTAGGCCACCTTCGAGGGCGCGAAGCCGAAGCGCAGCAGGTGGTAGAGGCTGAAGTCGTGCAGCGCGTACGGGCCGAGCCGCGCCTCGGTGCTCTGGGCCGGCTGGCCGTCCGCCTCGCCCGGCACGAGCTCGGGGCTGATCTCGGTGTCGAGGATGTCCAGCAGCACCTCGCTGCACGGGCTGCCCACCTGCTCGCTCTCGGCGACCCAGCGCACCAGGTGCTGGATCAGCGTCTTGGGCACGCTGGCGTTCACGCTGTAGTGCGACATGTGGTCGCCCACGCCGTAGGTGCACCAGCCGAGCGCGAGCTCGCTCAGGTCGCCGGTGCCGACCACGATGCCGCCCACGTGGTTGGCCAGGCGGAACAGGTGGCTGGTGCGCTCGCCGGCCTGCACGTTCTCGAAGGTGATGTCGTACTGCGGATGGCCGTCGACGAAGGGATGCTCGATGTCCTTGAGCATCTGCAGACAGCTCGGCCGGATGTCGATGGTGCGCGCATCGCAGCCGATCGCCTCGAGCAGGCGCAGCGCCTGGCCGAGCGTGCGCTCGCTGGTCGCAAAGCCGGGCATCGTCACGCCGACGATGTCGCGCCGCGGCCGGCCGAGCCGGTCCATCGCCTTGGCGCAAACCAGCAGCGCATGGGTCGAATCGAGCCCGCCGGAGACACCGATCACCAGCTTGCCGATGCGTGCGGCGCGCAGCCGCTGCGTCAGCGCCTGTACCTGGATGTCGTAGACCTCGCGGCAGCGCTCGCTGCGCCGCGCCGGGTCGGACGGCACGTAGGGGAAACGCGCGACATGCCGCTGCAGCCGCAGCGCCGGCCCGGCCGGGCGCCCGAGCGCGAAGGCCAGGCGCCGGAAGCGCTGCACCTCGCCGGCATGGCGCGCCGCGTTGGCGGAGAAGCTGTTCTGGCGCACACGCTCGCGCATCAGGCGGTCGAGGTCGATGTCGGCCGTGACCAGGTGCGAATCGTCGGAGAATCGCTCCGAGGCGGCCAGCAGCTCGCCGTTCTCGGCGATCAGCGCCTGGCCGTCCCAGGCGAGATCGGTGCTCGACTCGCCGGCCCCGGCCGAGCTGTAGAGGTAGGCCGCGAGGCAGCGCGCCGACTGGCCGCGCACCAGCTGCTCGCGGTAGTCGGCCTTGCCGATCACGATGTTCGAGGCCGACAGGTTGACGAGCACCGTCGCGCCGGCCAGCGCGGCGAACGAGGAGGGCGGCACCGGCACCCACACGTCCTCGCAGATCTCGGCGTGGAAGGCGAAGCCGGGCAGGTCGCTGGCCTCGAACAGCAGCTCGGCGCCGAAGGGCACGCTCTGCCCGGCCAGCACGATCTGCGTCGAGCGCGCCTGGCCGGCGGGCACGAACTGGCGCGCCTCGTAGAACTCGCCGTAGTTGGGCAGGTAGGTCTTGGGCACCACGCCGAGCAGCCGGCCGCGGTGCACCACGACCGCAGCGTTGAACAGTGCATGGTCGGCGCGCACCGGCAGGCCCACCAGGCCGACCGCGGTGAAGCCGAGGCTCGCCTCCACCAGCCGCGCCAGCGCCGCCTCGCAGGCGTCGAGCAGCGCGCGCTGGTGGAACAGGTCGTCGCAGGTGTAGGCCGAGATCCCCAGCTCGGGGAAGGCCACCAGGCTGGCGCCGCGTTCGTCGGCTTCGCGCCACAGCGCGAT
Organism: Piscinibacter defluvii; assembly: GCF_004011805.1. Lineage (GTDB taxonomy): Bacteria > Pseudomonadota > Gammaproteobacteria > Burkholderiales > Burkholderiaceae_C > Piscinibacter > Piscinibacter defluvii. The sequence goes on along the minus strand of NZ_ML137196.1, from coordinate 372,832 downwards.
GGTCTGCTCGGCGTTGAACGCGGGGTCGGCGACGCGGCAGCGCGGCACCGCGACCGCCACACGCGCGAAGCCGTGGCGGTGCAGGTCGTGGAAGGGCAGGTGCATGGCGACCGTCGTGTGCTCGGACTCCACCATTGTCGGGTGGATCGGGCATGGAGTAGGCTGCCGCGGATGAGCATGAACGCCGTTCCGCCCGAATCGCTCGCGCTGCAGCGCCTCTACCACTGGGAGCGCAGTGCGCCCGGGCGCATCGCGCTGACGCAGCCGATGGGCGGCGGCGTGGTGCGGGACTTCACCTGGGCCCAGGTGGCCGAGCAGGTGCGCCGCATGGCCGCCCACCTGCAGGCCCAGGGCTGGGAGCCCGGCGCGAAGGTGGCGATCCTCTCCAAGAACTGCGCCTGGTGGCTGATGAGCGACCTGGCCATCTGGATGGCCGGCTACGTGTCGGTGCCGCTGTACCCGACCCTGGCGGCCGACACCATCCGGCAGATCCTCGCCCACAGCGAGGCGCGCGCCTGCTTCGTCGGCAAGCTCGACGGCTGGGAGGGCATGAAGCCCGGCGTGCCGGCCGGCCTGCCGTGCATCAGCTACCCGCTCTCGCCGCCGGACGCGGTCAAGCGCTACGAGGGCTGGGAGGCAATCTGCGCCCGCACGGCGCCGCTGCAAGGGACGCCGGTGCGCCCCGGCGAGGAACTGGCCACGCTGATCTACACCTCGGGCACCACCGGCATGCCCAAGGGCGTGATGCACAGCTTCGGCAACTTCGCCTGGGCGCTGGAGCGCGGCCTGCGGCGCATCCCGATGTCGGCCGAGGACCGCATGCTGTCCTACCTGCCGCTCGCGCACGTCGTCGAGCGTGTGCTGGTCGAGCACGGCTGGCTGAACACCGGCATGCGCATCTGGTTCGCCGAGTCGCTCGACACCTTCACCGCCGACCTGCAGCGCGCGCGGCCGACGATCTTCTTCTCCGTGCCGCGGCTGTGGGTCAAGTTCCAGCAGGGGGTGCACCACAAGATGCCGGCGGCCAAGCTCGAGCGGCTGCTCTCGATCCCGCTCGTCGGCGGCCTGGTGCGGCGCAAGATCCTCAAGGCGCTGGGCCTGGACCAGTGCCGCTTCGCGGCCGGCGGCGCGGCGCCGATGCCGGTGGCGCTGCTGGCCTGGTACCGCCGGCTCGGCCTGCCGATCAACGAGGGTTACGGCATGACGGAGAACCTGGCCGTCTCGCACCTCACACTGCCGGGCCACAACCAGGAAGGCACGGTCGGGCCGCCGTACGAGGACGTCGAGGCACGCATCGACGCGCAGACCGGCGAGATCCAGATGCGCAGCGCCGCGCTGATGCTCGGCTACTACAAGGAGCCCGAGCAGAGCCGCGCGGCCTTCACCGCCGACGGCTTCCTGCGCACCGGCGACAAGGGCGAGATCGACGCGCAGGGCAAGCTGCGCATCACCGGCCGCGTGAAGGACCTGTTCAAGACCAGCAAGGGCAAGTACGTCGCGCCGGCGCCGATCGAGGACCGGCTGGTCATGCACGACGCGGTGGAGGCCTGCGTGGTGACCGGTGCCAACCTGGGCCAGCCGCTGGGCATCGTGATGCTCAACCCCGAGGCGGCGGCGCGGGCCGGCGACGCGGCTGCACGCGCCGCGCTCGAAGCCTCGCTCGGCCAGCACCTGCAGGCCATCAACGCCACGCTGGACCCGCACGAGCAGGTGGCCTGCATCGTCGTCGCGCGGACCGCCTGGACGGTGGACAACGACTTCATCACGCCCACCTTCAAGGTGAAGCGCAACCGCATCGAGGAGGCCTATGCCGCGCAGTACGAGGCCTGGGAGTCCTCCGGCCGCCGGGTGATCTGGCTGCCGGCCTGAGGCCCCCATGCGCGGCGCCGGCATGCGCCGGCGCAACGGGCTACGATCACGCCCCCGCGTGGAAGGATCCGCCATGACGAGCTTGCGCCTCCAGGTCAACGGCCAGCCGGTCGACACCCCGGTCGAACCGACCACCCTGCTGGTCGAACTGCTGCGCGGACCGCTGCACCTGACCGGCACGCACCAGGGCTGCGACACCGCGCAATGCGGGGCCTGCACGGTGCTGGTGGATGGCGCGGCGGTGAAGAGCTGCAGCGTGCTGGCGCTGCAGGTGCAGGGGCGCTCCGTCACCACCGTCGAGGGCCTCGCGCCGCCGGGCCAGGTGCACCCGCTGCAGGAGGCCTTCATGGCCTGCCACGGCCTGCAGTGCGGCTTCTGCACCCCGGGCATGCTGATGGCGGCCTGCGGGCTGCTGCAGCACAACCCCGCGCCCAGCGACGCGCAGGTGGCCGAGGCGCTGGAAGGCAACCTGTGCCGCTGCACCGGCTACGTCAACATCGTCGCGGCGGTGCAGCAGGGCGCCCGCGCGATGGCCGGGGGGAACGCATGAACGCACCCGTCGACGTCGGCCGCTTCGGCAGCGGCAAGCCGGTGCGCCGGCTGGAGGACCCGGCGCTGGTCACCGGCCGCGGCCAGTTCACCGACGATCTGCAGCGCGAGGGCCTGCTGCACCTGGTGTTGCTGCGCTCGCCGGTGGCGCATGCGCGCATCCGCTCGGTGGACACCGCGGCGGCGCGTGCACTGCCCGGCGTGCTGGCGGCCTGGAGCGGGGCCGACCTCGCCGCCGCCGGCGTCCAGCCGATGCCCAACGAGGTGCCGTTCCCGCGCCCGGGCGGCCAGCCGGGGGCCACGGCCGTGCGCCACGTCATCGCCACCGAGCGCGTGCGCTACGTCGGCGAGGCGGTCGCGGCGGTGGTGGCCGAATCGCGCCAGGCCGCGCTCGACGCGGCCGAGGCGGTGATGGTCGACTACGAGGACCTGCCGGCCGTGGCCGACCCGCTGGCCGCGATCGCGCCCGGCGCGCCGGCGCTGTGCGACGCGGCGCCGAACAACATCGCCGCCGAGATGAACCACGGCGACGCGGCTGCCACCGCGGCGGCGTTCGCACGCGCCGCGCACACCGTGTCGGTCGAGGTGGTCAACCAGCGCCTCGCGCCGGCCTCGATGGAGCCGCGTGTCGTGCTGGCCGAGCCGGTGGACGGCCGCGTGCAGGTGACCCTCTCCAGCCAGATGCCCACCGCGGTGCGCGACGGCGTGGCCGCCTGCCTGGGCCTGGCGACCGACGCGGTGCGTGTGCTGGTGGGCGATGTCGGCGGCGGCTTCGGCATGAAGACCGGCCTGTACCCGGAGGACGTGGTGGTCGCCTTCGCCGCGCGCACGCTCGGCCGGCCGGTGCGCTGGTGCGCCACGCGGCTGGAGGAGTTCACGGCCTCGGTGCACGGGCGCGACCAGCTCACGCGCGGCGAGATGGCGCTCGATGCGGACGGCAAGGTGCTGGCGCTGCGCGTGCGCTCGTTCGCCAACGTGGGCGGCTATGCGATGACGGTGGGCGTGGCGATCCCGCTGCTGGTGGGCCCCTGGGTCACGACCAGCATCTACCACGTGCCGGTGATCGACCTGAAGCTCACCGCGGTGATGACCAACACCACGCCCACCGGCGCCTACCGCGGCGCCGGGCGGCCCGAGGCGATCTACCTGACCGAGCGGCTGATGGACGCCGCCGCGCGGCAGATGAAGCTCGACCCGGCCGAGCTGCGCCGCCGCAACCTGCTGCGGCCCGAGCAGTTCCCCTACACCAACCCGATGCAGCAGGTCTACGACGTCGGCCAGTTCGAGAAGATCCTCGACCAGGGCCTGGCGCTGGCCGACTGGCACGGCTTCGCGGCGCGCCGCGCCGACGCGAAGGCTCGGGGCAGGCTGCGCGGCCGCGGCATCGCGAGCTTCCTCGAGTGGACCGGCGGCGGCGCGCTCGGCGAGCAGGTCACGGTCAACGTGCGCGCCGACGGCATCATCGAACTGGCCACCGCGACGCAGGCGATGGGCCAGGGCATCGCGACCAGCTTCGCGCAGCTGGCGGTCGATGTGTTCGGCGTGCCGATCGAGCAGATCCGCGTGCTGCAGGGCGACACCGACCGCGCCAACGGCTTCGGCAGTGCCGGCTCGCGTTCGCTGTTCACCGGCGGCTCGGCGGTGCAGGTGGCCTCCGAGCGCACCATCGAGACGGCGAAGAACCTGGCCGGCGACGCGCTGGAAGCCTCGGCGCGCGACATCGAGTACCACCAGGGCCGCCTGACGATCGCCGGCACCGACCGCGGCATCGGCCTGTTCGAGCTGGCTGGCCGCCAGCCCGGCGCTCGCATCAGCGTGGCCGGCAGTGCCACCGCCGGCGCGCCGAGCTGGCCCAACGCCTGCCATGTGTGCGAGGTCGAGATCGATCCGGACACCGGCGCGGTGGAGATCGCCGCCTATGCCTCGGTCAACGACATCGGGCGGGTGGTCAGCCCGGTGATCGTGCGCGGCCAGATCGAGGGCGGCGCGGTGCAGGGCATCGGCCAGGCGCTGTCCGAGAAGGTGGTCTACGACGAGAACGGCCAGCTGCTGACCGCCAGCTTCATGGACTACGCGCTGCCGCATGCCGACGGCTTCCGCGGCTTCAAGACGGTGTTCGACACCTCGGTGCCGTGCACGACCAATGTGCTGGGCGTGAAGGGCGTCGGCGAACTCGGCACCATCGGCGCCACGCCGGCGGTGGTGCTGGCGGTGATCGACGCGCTGGACGCCGCCGGCCTGGGCCGCGACGCCGAGAAGGTGCAGATGCCGCTGACCGCACCGACCGTCTGGCGCGCGCTGCAGCGCGAGTTCGACCGCGTCGGACTGCCCTGATCAGGGCTTGCCCGCCGCCTCGAGCGCGTCGACCAGCTCGGCCAGCGCATCGGCCAGGGCCTGGCCGGCAGGCATGGTCTCGGCCGCCGGCCGGCTCGCCGCCACCACGCTCTCCAGCGCCGCGGCCAGCGCCGCCACGCGGCGGGCGCCGACCGTCAACGCCGCCCCTCTCACCGAATGGGCCAGCCGGCGCAGCGCCGCCGGGTCGCCCTGCTGCAGCTCGTGCCGGATCTCCGGCAACTGGGCGCGGTAGTGCGCGGCGAACCGGCCCAGCACGCGCTGCATCAGCGCGCCGCGGCCGCCGAACAGGCGCGCTGCCTCGTGCGCGTCGATGCCGGGGATGTCCGCGGGCGCGGCGGCGCCGGCCGGTGCCGCCGCCACCACCGGGGCCGGTGCCACGGTGGCGGCGCCGGGCAGCCAGCGCAGCAGCGTGTCGTAGAGCTGGTCCGGGTCGACCGGCTTGGCCACGTGGCCGTCCATGCCGGCGGCCAGGCAGGCGGCACGGTCCTCGCCGAAGGCATTGGCCGTCATCGCCAGGATCGGCAGGCGGCCTTCGGTCTCGCCGGCGCGGATGCGTCGCGTCGCCTCCAGGCCGTCCATGCCGGGCATCTGCATGTCCATCAGCACCAGGTCGAACTGGTCGTGCTGCAGCCACTGCAGCGCCTCGATGCCGTTGCTGGCCACCTCGACCGCGAGCTCGACGCCGCGCAGCAGCTGCACCGCCACGTCCTGGTTGACCGGGTTGTCCTCCACCAGCAGCACGCGTGCGCCGGCGCAGCGCCGGCGCAGCTCGGCGGCCGGCTCCGGGGGCCGCGCGGGCAGCGCCGCGTCGTCGGCCGGGGCGTCGGCGCGGGCAAAGCGCGCGCTGAACCAGAACTCGCTGCCCTGGCCGGGGGTGCTGCGCGCGCCCACGCCGCCGCCCATCATGTGCGCCAGCCGCGAGGTGATCGCCAGACCCAGCCCGGTGCCGCCGAAGCGCCGCGTGGTCGAGGAGTCGGCCTGGGTGAAGGGGTCGAACAGATGGTCGATCTTGTCCGGGGCGATGCCGATGCCGGTGTCGCGCACGGTGAAGCGCAGCAGCGGGCCGTCCGGCCCGTCGTCCAGGCACTCGACGTGCAGGACCACGCCGCCGTGCTCGGTGAACTTGACGGCGTTGCTCAGCAGGTTGAGCAGCGCCTGCAGCAGCCGCGTGGGGTCGCCGCGCAGGGCGTCGGGTCCGTCGAAGGTGTCCAGCGTCAGCGACAGCCCCTTGGCCTGGGCCCGCTCGGCGATCAGCACGCGGCAGCGCTCCAGCACGCCGGCCAGCGAGAAGTCGATCTGCTCGAGCGCGAGCCGGCCGGCCTCGATCTTCGACAGGTCGAGGATGTCGTCGATCACCCGCAGCAGGTGGCCCGCGGCGTCGGACACCTTGTCCAGGCGTTCGAGTTCGACCGGGTCGTGGGCGTCGCGGCGCAGCAGGTGGTTCAGGCCGATGATCGCGTTCAGCGGCGTGCGGATCTCGTGGCTCATGTTGGCCAGGAACGCGCTCTTGGCGCGGCTGGCGGCCTCGGCGTGGTCACGCGCACGCATCAGCTCGGCGTTGGCGGCCTGCAGCTGCAGCTCGGCCTGCTTGACCTCGGTGATGTCGGCCACCAGCGAGAGGAAGCCGCGCACCTGGCCGTCCACCACGTCGGGGATGTAGCTGGCCAGCACGTGCATGCTGCGCCCGTCGTCGCTGCGCACCAGGCGCTGGAAGCGCTGCGGCTGGCCGCGCAGCGCGGCCTCGGCCTGCTCGCGCACCGCGTCCCAGCGCGCGCCGAGGGCCTCGCGGATGTGCAGGCCGACGATCTCCTCGGCGCCGCGCGCGAACCACTCCCGGTAGGCGCGGTTGGCGAAGCGGCAGCGCAGCTGGTGGTCCCAGTAGGCGAGCAGTCCCGGCTGGTTGTCGGCCACGGTGCGGATGAAGCGCTCCTGCTCGATCAGGGTCTCGTTCAGGTGCTGCAGCTGCGCGGTGCGCGCCTCGACCAGCCGCGCCAGGTCGTGCCGGTGCGCCTCGAGTTCGGCGGCCAGGCGGCGCTGCTCGGTGACGTCGCGCACCAGCCCGAGCACCGCCGGGCGGCCATGGAACACGAAGCGCGAGGCGCGCAGCTCGATCCACACCAGCGTGCCGTCGCGGCGCCGGAACTGCACCTCGTAGTGGCCGGTCGGCTCCGGGCCGCTGCCCACGCGCTGGTCGAAGCGCTGCGTCCAGATCGCCAGGTGCTCCGGGCCCACCACCTGGTCGAACGGCAGGCCGACGAACTGCTCCGGCGTGTGGCCGAGCAGGCGCGGCAGCGCCGGGTTGGCGAACACGAAGCGGTGGTCCTGCGCGACGAACATGCCGTCGGCCATGGACTCCAGCAGCGCGCGGTTGGTGACCTCGCTCTCCAGCAGCTTCTGCTCGGCGCGGCGCCGCTCGCTGACATCGCGCGAGATGCCGAACATGCCGATCACCGCGCCCGCCTCGTCGTGCAGCGGGCCCTTGATGGCCTGGTAGTGGAGCCGGCCGTGCGCGGTGTCGAGGTTCTCCTCGTAGCTGCGGATGCGGCCCTCGTCCATCACGCGCGCGTCGTTGGCCATGATGTCCGCCGCCTGGGCGGGCGGGAACAGCGTGCGGTCGTCGCTGCCGATGATCAGCTCCGCCGGCTTGCCGATGGCCTGCGCCGCGGCACGGTTGCACATCAGGTAGCGGCCGGCACGGTCCTTGGCGAAGATCGCGTCGCCGGAGCTGTCGGCCACCGCCTGCAGCAGTGCCGCGGCGCGCAGCTGCTCGCGCTGTTGGTCGCGGTCCTGGCGCACGCGCTGCAGCGCGCGCCGCCCCTGCCAGAGCGCCTGGCCGACGAACACGCTGAACAGCGCCAGCGCACCGGCGGCCGCCGTCCAGGCCGAACGCAGCACCACCTCGCGCTGCAGCTCCGCGCGGGCCACCCGCGCGAACACGTACCAGTCGGTGCCGGCCACCGGCCGCACCGTGCCGAGCACCGGGCCGCCCATCAGGCCCTGGCCCGCGTCGACCGCGCCATAGGCCAGCTCGCCGCGCAGCGCGCGCGCCACCAGCAGGTCGGGGTCGTCGAGCGAGCGTGGCCGTTCACCGAACACGTCGACCACCGTGCTGCCGACGCGGCGCACCAGCTCGACGGCCGAGTCGACGCCGTCGGCCGGCTGTTCGCGCAGCTCGGACAGCAGGCCCTCGGTCGGCTCGGAGCGCAGCACCACGGCGCCCAGCACCGGGGCGCCGCCGGCCGTCAGCGGTGCGATCACGTCGAGCGCGACACGGCCGTCGGCACCGCGGTACAGGTCGGTGTTGGTCACCTCGCCGGAGGCCATGGCGGCGAACGCCGCGGCCTGCAGCTCGAGCGGCGGTTCGCCGACGTTGTCGGACTCGCCGGCCACGCGGCGGCCGGCGTCGTCCACCACCATGATCGACACGGCGCCGAAGGCACGCCGCATCTCGACCGCCCGGCCGAGCAGTTCGCCCAGCGCTGCGGCGTCGCGCTGCTCGTGCCAGCGGCGGTACAGGCGCGCCCACAGCTGGCTGCTGCGGGCGAACTGGGCCTGGGCGCGCCGTGCCGCGATCCACTCGGCGATCTGCTCGGCGCGCAGCTGCGACGCGGAACGCATCTGCTGCGCATGCGCGTCATGCACCTCGCGCCAGTGCTGCGCGATGCCGAGCCCGGTCAGCCCGACGATGGCCGCGGCCAGGAGCAGCGCCGGCCAGCGCGGCGGCCTGCCGGCGGCACCGCCGGCCGCAGCGACCGGCTCCGGGGCAGCGCGGCGCAGTGCCCAGTAGAGCAGCCCGGCGGTGATGGCCACGAACACCCAGCCCTTGAGCGCGCCGGCGCGCACCAGCCAGGCACGGTCGCGCACCAGGCTCTCGAGCAGCCAGTCGGAGCCGAGGATCCAGAGCGCGCCGAACAACGCATAGATGAGCGCCCAGCGCCACGCCGCACCGCGGCCGGGGCGGGCCGCGATCGGCGGGGGGGCGGATGGGATCGGATCGCTCGGCAAGGCGCGCGCGCTCGGCTGGGGCCCGAATGCGTAGATTGCCGCAAGCCGGCCCGCCGCGGTAGGGCCTGCGACGGTGCATTCTTGCGCCCAGACAATTACGGCACGCGAACCCGCGGTGCATGCGCATCAATTCACGCGCTAGCACCCGGCGCGGTCGCGCCGGCGGACTCAGTCGGACTTGCCGAGCAACTCGAAGTGCTCCACCGCGGGCGGCTGCGCGAAGTACGGGCCGACGATGGCGCGCCATTGCACGAACAGCGGGCCGCCGCGGAAATCCACCGTGTGGTTCTCCAGCGTGTCCCAGAAGATCTGCAGCACGTAACGCTCCGGGCTCTCGATGCCCTTGTTGACCTTGTAGCCGCGAAAGCCCTTGGACTGGCTGACCACGGTGGTCAGGCCGCGCAGGATGGCGGCATCGAATTCGGCCTGCTTGCCGGGCAGGATGCGGATGTCGGCGAGTTCGAGGATCACGGTTCGCTCCTAGGGGGATCAGACGCCCAGATGGCGGGCCAGGCCGGCCACGTCGCTGGCCAGCGCGTCGCTTCCGCCCTCGAGCACGACGCGGCCCTTCTCCAGCACCACGGCGCGGTCGGTGTGGGCGAGCACCTTGCGCCAGTCGCGGTCGACGATCAGGGTGCTGATGCCGGTGGCGCGGATGGTGCCGATGACGCGCCAGATCTCGGCCACGATCAACGGTGCCAGGCCCTCGGTGGCCTCGTCGAGGATCAGCAGGCGCGGATTGGTCATCAGCGCGCGGCCGATGGAGAGCATTTGTTGCTCGCCGCCGGAGAGCTGGCCGCCGCCGTGGCCGAGCCGCTCGGCCAGGCGCGGAAAGGTGGCCAGCACGCGCTCCTCGGTCCACTCGCGCCGGCCGTCCACGCCGGGGCGCGCGCTCATCAGGAGGTTCTCGCGCACCGAGAGGTTGGGAAACACGCCGCGGCCCTCGGGCACGTAGCCGATCCCCAGGCGCGCCATGCGCTCGGGCGGCGCGCCGGTCACGTCCTGCCCGTGCCAGGCAATGCGGCCGCGCGCCGGGCGCACGTAGCCCATCACGGTGCGGATGAGCGTGGTCTTGCCCATGCCGTTGCGGCCCAGCAGGCCGAGCGCGGTGCCCTCGGCCAGCGCGAAGCCGGCGCCGCGCAGGATGTGGCTGTCGCCGTAGTAGGTGTCGAGCTCGGAGATCGACAGCACGTTCAGTGCCCCTCGCCGAGGTAGGCGGTCTGCACGTCGCGGTTGGCCCGGATCGCCGCCGGTGCGTCGCTGGCGATCACCTCGCCGTTGACCATCACGGTGATGCGGTCGGCGATGCGGAACACCGCGTCCATGTCGTGTTCGACCAGCAGGATCGCGTGGCCGGACTTGAGCCGCTCGAGCAGCTCGAGCATGCGATCGGTCTCCTCGGCGCCCATGCCGGCCAGCGGCTCGTCGAGCAGCAGCACGCGCGGGCCGGTGGCCAGGCACATCGCGATCTCGAGCTGGCGCTTGCCGCCGTGGCTGAGCAGCCCGGCCGGGCGCTGCGCGTGGTCGGCGAGCCCCGTGGAGGCGAGCGCCTCGCGGGCCGCGTCCAGGCTGGCGGTGTCGCGCTGCGCGGCCTGCCAGACGGCCCAGGCCCCGGGCTGCATCGCCTGCGCGCACAGGCGGCAGTTCTCCTGCACGGTGAAGCCCGGGAAGATCGTGGTGCGCTGGTAGCTGCGCCCGATGCCGGCGCGGGCGCGGCGCGGTTGCGGCCAATCGGTCACGTCGTGACCGTCGAAATGGATGCTGCCCGAGGACGCCGGGATCTCGCCCGAGAGCATGTTGATGAGCGTCGACTTGCCGGCGCCGTTGGTGCCGATCACCGCATGCACCTCGCCGACCTGCAGCTCGAGCGAGACCGCGTTGACCGCGGTGAGGCCGCCGAAGCGGCGCGTCAGCAGGTTGGCGCGCAGCAGCGGCTCGGTCACGACCGGGCTCCCGCGAGCCGCTTGCGCAGGCCGATCAGGCCTCCTCGGCCGAACAGGCCGATCAAGCCGGACGGCAGGAAGGCGACGAAGGCGATGATCGTGAGGCCGAGCGTGAGCTGCCAGCGTTCGGCCAGCGGGCCGAGCAGGGCGCTCTGGTAGAACTCCTTCAGCAGCGTGAAGGCGACGGCGCCGAGCACCGCGCCGCGCAGGCTGCCCAGGCCGCCGAGGATGATCATCAGCAGCACCGCGCCGGACTCGTGCCACGACAGCAGCTCAGGGTTCACCGCCCCGTCCTTGGCGGCGAGCAGGAAGCCGGCCAGCCCGGCCAGTGCGCCGGCCAGCACGAAGGCGGCGAGCTTGTAGCCGGTGGTGGCGAAGCCGGCCGCGCGCATGCGCTGCTCGTTGGCGCGGATGCCCGCCAGCGCATGACCGAAGCGCGAGCGGTTCACCACCGCCAGCAGGGTGTAGGTGAAGGCCAGCGCGGCGAGCACCGTGTAGTAGAGGTGCGCCTTGACGTCCAGGTCGAGCAGCGTCGTGCCGCCCACGGCGAGCACCGGCTTGACGTACAGGAAGATGCCGTCGCTGCCGCCGCCGACCTTGGTGTCGTGGAACACGAAGTAGGCCATCTGCGCGAAGGCCAGCGTGACCATGATGAAGTACACGCCCTTGGTGCGCAGGCTGAGCGCGCCGACGAAGAGGGCGTAGGCCGCCGCCGCGCCGACCGCCAGCGGCAGCAGCAGCGCGAGCGAGCCGCCGCCGTCGCCGCTGGCCAGCACGGTGACGTAGGCGCCGATGCCGAGGAAGGCCGCGTGCCCCAGGCTCACCAGCCCGGTGGTGCCCACCAGCAGCTCCAGGCTGAGCGCGAAGATCGCGTAGATGGCGATCTTCAGCACCAGGTCCTGCGTGTACGGGCTCAGCACCGCAGGCAGCGCGGCGAGCACGAGCAGGGCGACGGTGGGCAGCAGCCAGGGGCGCATCAGAAGCTCCGCTTCATCAGGCCCTCGGGGCGCCAGATCAGGATGATGGCCATCAGCAGGTAGACGCCGATGCCGCTGACCTCGGCGAAGAACACCTTGCCGAAGGTGTCGACGAAGCCCACCAGCAGCGAGGCCACCAACGCGCCGGTGATCGAGCCGATGCCGCCGATCACCACCACCACGAAGCAGATGATCAGCACGCTGCCGCCCATGCCCGGGTACACCGAGGACAGCGGCGCGGCGATCATGCCGGCCAGCGCCGCCAGCGCCACCCCGCCGGCGAACACGATGCGGTAGAGCCGCGCGATGTCGATGCCCAGGCCGCGCACCATGTCGCGGTTGCTCGCGCCGGCGCGGATCATCATGCCGAGCTTGGTGCGGTTGACGATCCAGTACATGCCGACCGCGAGCACGACGCAGGCGAGCGACGCGAACACGCGGTACCAGGGGTAGGACATCAGCTCGCCGAGGCGAAAGCCCCCGGCCAGCCACGAGGGTGCCTGCACGCCGTGCACGTCGTTGCCGACGAGCATCGAGCGCAGCTCCTCGAACACGAGGATCAGCCCGTAGGTCATCAGCACCTGCTGCAGGTGGTCGCGCTGGTAGAGGAAGCTGAAGAAGGCCCACTCCAGCAGGTAGCCGAAGGCCGCGGCGAGCAGCACGCCCACGAGCAGCTTGGTCAGGTACCAGTCGCCGAAGTACGGCGCCAGCACGAAGGCCAGGTAGGCGCCGATCATGTAGAAGCTGCCGTGCGCCAGGTTGATGACGCCCATGATCCCGAAGATCAGCGTCAGCCCGCTGGCCACCAGGAACAGCAGCAGGCCGTACTGGACGGCGTTCAGGCACTGGACGAGGAAGGTGGCGAGGTCCACGGCGGGCTGGAAACGGAAAGGGCGGCCGGGGCCGCCCTGCGCGAGAGACGGGCGGGCGGACTTTACAACTTACATCCGCGCGCCGGATCGGCGAGCGCCTTCACCGCCACCGCACGGTACTCGTTGTTGACGCCCTTGGCCTCGCGCAGGTACATGTCCTGCACCGGATTGCCGGCGCCCGAGAGGGTGAACTTGCCGCGCGGGCTGTCCACCGTGACCTTGCGCATCGCGGCGGTCAGCTCGTCGCGCTTGCTGATGTCGCCCTTCACCGCGGCCAAGCCGGCGCCGAGGATCTGCGCCGCGTCGTAGCCCTGCACCGCGTAGACGTCGGCGTTCTGCTTGTAGGTCAGCGCGAAGCTCTTGCGGAAGGCGTTGTTCTTCGGGATGTCCAGGCTGTCGGCATAGTGCAGCGTGGTCTGCAGGCCCTGCGCGCTCGGCCCCTGGGCCTCGAGCGTGCCGTCGGTCAGGAAGCCCGAGCCGAACAGCGGCACGCTCGTCTTCAGGCCCGCGGCGTCGTAGTCCTTGACGAACTTGACCGCGCCGCCGCCGGCGAAGAAGGCGAACACGACGTCGGGCTTCTGCGCCGCGATCTCGGTCAGCAGGGCCTGGAACTCGACGTTCGGGAAGGGCAGGTTCAGGTCCTTGAGGACCTGGCCGCCGCCCTTCTCGAAGGCCTCGCGGAAGCCCTTGACCGTCTCCTGGCCGGCGGCGTAGTTCCAGGTGATGGTCATCGCGCGCTTGTAGCCCTTCTGCGCGGCGACGACCCCGGTGGAGTAACCCGGCTGCCAGTTGCTGAAGCTCGAGCGCACGATGTTGGGCCCGCACATCGGGCCGGTGATCGCGTCCGCGCCCGCATTGGGCACGATCAGCAGCGTGTTGTTCTCCTTGGCTGCCTTGGCCATCGCCAGCGCCACGCCGGAGTGCACCGTGCCGACCAGCACGTCGACGTTGTCGCGCTTGATCAGCTTGTTGACGTTGTCGGTCGCCTTGGACGGGTCGCTCTCGTCGTCGACCTTGAAGTACTGGATCTCGCGGCCGGCCAGCTTGCCGCCCTGCTCCTGCACGTAGAGCTTGAAGCCCTTCTCGATCATGTCGCCGAGCGCGGCGAAGGTGCCGGTGGCCGGCAGCATCAGGCCGACCTTGATCGGCGCGGCGGGCTGGGCGAAGGCGGCCGGGGCGGCGAGTGCAAGAACGATGGCCGAGAAGCGCGCTGGGATATTCATGCTGCAGAAAAGGCTGGGCAGGAGCAAAGAATGCTACTCGCGGCGCCTCCAAGGGTCTGTTGGGGTTTCACAGGGTACCGCGCAGGCCACACCACAAGCGCCGTCGATTTGGAACTGTTCGGCCTTACAGGTTGTGCGCGGGCTGGGGCGAAGGAACACTGAATCGCAGTCCAATCGCGTATGGCGTTAGGACGCCGATACCGACAGCACCTCCACCGGCACGAAGTGGCAGGGCTCAGAGGAGGAAACACATGAGCGCACGCGCGATGCCTTGCTTTGGCAGGGACAGACTGTCCAAGAGGCAAGGGTCGGGGGAGCCGCCCCCGGTGCCCGGGCGCGAAGTGGTGTTGATGCAGCCAATGGCAACTGTCTTCGATCTGCCGGGTGCGCCGCGGGGGGGCGCAAAGACCGCGTCCACGGGTTCGATGCAGGTCAGCAGCGATTGCACCATTGTTCAAGAGGAGCCGACATGAGGGTTTGTTTGTCCGCAGCACTATTCGCACTGCTTGGGTGGTTGGCATCGACTGCACACGCACAGTCAAGCATGATCACTGGAGCGGTGGGAAAGATCTATCCATCCTCCACTGGGGCAATCTACTTTCAGTTGAAGTCGGACTCCTGCAATGCCGGGAATGCCTACTACACGATTGCAGCCGACAGCTCTGCGTTGAAGATCTGGTACGCCATGCTTTTGACGTCGGCGGAGTCGGGTGCTGCGGTCACGGTTGCTCTCCCGCAAGCGACGGCTTGTGGCACGACGGACAACAAGCCGATCAACTATCTCTACCGCAACTACTGATGGCTCCCGTTGTTCTCGCCTCGATCGCTGGATGGCTTGGCGTTTAGCGGAAGGCGACAGGATGAACTTGCGCAGCCGTCAGGCTGAGATCGGCTACGCCTTATCCACCGTGTGGCGGAGAGAGTCGATGTTTGCTTGTTTGGAGAAGCGTGTACTCGCCGCTGCGGCCTTGTTGTCGATTGGCGCTGTTGCCGTCGGCACGTCACGGGCCAACGGATTTGTCACGGCTCAGCAATTCGCGGTGAGCGAGACCGGCGCAGCCACCATCACGATACCCATACAGGTCCCCCGTGGCATCGGTGGAATGGAGCCGCAGCTTGCCCTGAACTACTCCAGCGCGTCCGGAAACGGTCTACTGGGACAGGGCTGGACATTGAGCGGCCCCTCGGCCATCTCTCGCTGCCCCAAGACGCTGCGTCGCGACGGGGAACGCGGCGCGGTGCGGTTCACCGTGGGCGACCGGTATTGTCTTGACGGTCAGCGATTGGAGCAGGTCGATGTTGCGGTCGATGCCGATTCGACCTATGGCACTGCGGGAACGGAGTACCGCACCGAGCGCGACAGCTTCAGTCGTATCACCGCGGTCGGTTCCTACGCGGGGCAGGCAACGGTTCCGGCAAGTTTTCGGGTGGAGACCAAGGCGGGCTTGAAACTGGAGTTCGGCCTCAGCGCCAACTCGCGGGTGCTGACCAACTTCTCCGATGCCGTGCCGACAACGCCGACGATCAACCGCTGGATGCTGCAGCGCATCTCTGATCGACACGGGAGCTTCGTCGAGTTCGTGTATTGCGCTGGTGAGGTGAGTGCGGAAGCAGCGAGATGCAATGCCGTGACACCGTGGACAGGGTCGCAGGTTCTGCACTACATCCGATACACAAATCGCGGCTCGGTGAACGGCACCTTTGCCGTGGTTCTCGCCTATGAGTCGAGGCCCGACCGCATTCAAGGCTTTCACGCAGGGTCGGGTTCGCGCCAAACGCAGCGGATCGCGCGCATCGAGACGCACAAGGACTTTTTGGGCCCAGGTTCGGACGGCTCGCTTCAGATCTCTGCGACCGGCACCCTGGTGCGCAAATACGTCATCGCTTACGACCCAGTCGAGATCAATGGCGGCAACGTGCGGGCCACCAATGCGAGCCGCATCAAGACCATCCAGGAGATTGCCGCGGACGGGTCCGCGATGCCGCCGCTGAGCTTCTCCATGGCGTCCGACCTTGTCTTCGGGCAAGCGGTGCGCCATCGGGTGTCGGCCACGGCAACGCCCCCTTTGCCACCCTCCGGCTGTGGCGGTGTCATCGCCAATCGGCGGGTGATGGTATGCCCTTGAAACCGGATGCCGAGTCCACCATGACGAGACCCATTGGCGTGCTGCGTGCACTGATGCGCCAGACAGCGCTGACTCTGTTCATCGCGCTGACTTTGAGCGGGCCGGTGCAGGCGCAATTCGTACGAAACGCGGGCATCACCGACATGGGCTTCAACTGGTCCCGTGTCTGGATGGATATCGATGGTGACGGGAAGGACGACTTCTGCGTCCTGGCCGGCGGCGAAGCTACGAGATTGGAGTGCTACTTCTCCGACGGAACGAGTTTCGGGCCGAAGCAGACTTTCGGGGACATCGGGCAAGGGCAAGTACCAGGCAACATTCGGTGGGCGGACATCAATGGGGACGGTCGTCCCGACTTCTGCCGTGTGCGTGGCGCCTTGGGCTCGTCGCCTCAGGGTGACCTGAAGTGCTGGTTGGGTCCCACGTTCTCGGCATCGATTCTGACGACCATTCCGTTTGCCTATGCCGAGTGCAACGGACTGCCCTGCAACGGCGAGCAGACGCCGACCGCCACCTATGTGGGGATCAGCAGCTTTTCCGACGTCATGTTGGCCGATGTCGACGCGGATGGGCGTGCGGATCTGTGCTACGCGATCAATGTCACGGGGGGTATGTTCGGAAGCAATCGACACGGAGATCTCCACTGTAGGCAGTCACGGATACTGGAAGCGGCAGGTGCGTTCGCGCCTGCTGCGGAAGCATGGGGAGTTGCTTCGATCTTTCTCGAAACGAATTCACTAGGGGCAGGTTCCTGGCCAAGAGGTTTCTACGATTTCAATGGCGACGGGTTCGCCGACTTCTGCCGCATCGACACGAACACGTCGATCCTCCATTGCGTGCTTGGGGGCGCGAACGGCTTCATCGGGCATGCACAGCCGTCTTCCAGCCTGGCAGTTCCCAAGCCTTCACACTCCTTTGGCGCAGCCTTCGTGGACGTCAATGGAGACGGCAAGACGGACTTCTGCCGCTACGTCGGCTCGAGCGGGAACTACCAGCTGGCCTGCCGCATCTCGAACGGCGTCGGATGGGAAGCCACTGAAAGGCTCTCGCCCGTGATTCCGGACAGTGACGTCGGCCACCAAGACAACCGCTGGTGGGCAGATGTCAATGCCGACGGCCTGCCGGATTTCTGCCGCTTGAACGCGTCGCCCACCACCGCCGATGCGTGGGACATGTTGTGCCGGCTTTCGCGCGGCGACGGTGACGGCGACTCCGCCTTTGCGTTCGGATTCTCGGACGTTGTGGTCCGCGACGTCGAAATCGGCACCTACGACGGTGGTCGCGCCTTCTGCGATGCCGTAGGCAACGGGGTTCAGACCTTCTGCAGGCTGGCCACATGGAAGACCGGCGTCACGCAGCATTGCTTCACGGGTGCGATCCGCAGGGTGTGCTTCGATGTAGAGGAGAGCGATACCGGGCTCGTGGCCGGCCTGGGCGATGCGGAAACGTCTGGAATCTTGCAGGCGCGCGCGCCACTCCTGACCGCCTACAGCGACGGCGCCGGGGCGGAGACCCGCATCACCTACCTGCCGATGTCGGACCCTGCCGTCTACGTGCGCAGTGGCGGCGGCAGCTACCCGCTGTCCATCGCCCAGCCCCGGTCGCCGCTGGTGTACGAGACGCGCGCCTGGCGCAGCGACGGCTCGGAGGCGCTGACGGGCATTGCCCGCTACATGTTCAAGGATCTCCGGGTCCACGCGCTGCAGGGCTCGCGCGGCTTCCGCGAGCGCTGGATCTTCACCGAAGGCTCGAACACCTTCGATCACGTGATCCACTACCAGGGTTTGGGGCCGTCGGTCGACGCGGGGTCGGTCGTGGACGATCCGCGCGAAGTCGGCCTCGTCAAGGTCCAGGAACGCTTTGCCGTGGCCGGCGGGTTGGTGCCCACGCCGCCGATCGCCCAAGGCACCCAATGGCCCTCGTTCCGGCTCGGGGTGCTCGGAAAGGTGCTGGAACTGGTTGGAACATTCGCGCTGCAGGGGGGGCTGGTCCTGCCGACGACGCCGACGGCCGAATCACCCTACCTGTTGCTGCAGCAGACGACCAATTCGCTCAGGAACACGACGCCGGCCAATCCGCGTTACCGATTCCTCGGCGCCTCCACGGTGAAGAGTTGGGACTGGGACGGCACCACGCCCATCGAACTGCCGCAGGTGGAGACGTCCACCACCATGTCGAGCCTGGGCAACGTCACCAGCATCGTGCAGGTGACCAAGGTCGCAGGCAGCGAATGGAGCCGCAAGACCACCACGAACACGTACAGCGACGACGAGACCAAGTGGCTGCTCGGGCGCTTGACGGCGTCCCGCGTCGAGAGCACGGTTCCGGCTGCCGCCACTCAGCTTGCCGCCAACGGTGCCCGCAGTGCAGGTTCTTCGACGGGTGCGTCGGACACCTCCTCCACAATGGCCCCCGTTAGGCAGCCGTTGTCCCCTGCAGCCCTGTCGGCCATCCTCCACCTGCTCCTGGAGGATTGAACCATGCGAACCGTGCGCTGCCTTGTTCTTGCACTCCTGGCCGCGGCCGGCCCCCTGGCCGCACTGGCGCAGTCCACTGTCGTTCGGGATACGGAGTTCGAGTACGACCCCGAGACCGGCTTGTTGACCCTGGAGCGCATCGATCCCGGCAAGGTCTCGTGCCTGGAGACGCGCTACACCCATGATGCGTACGGCAATCGGTTGACGGTCAAGACCCAGCCCTGTGGCGACAATACGGCGGCCCGCTTCACCCGCAATTACTTCGCGTCCGGCGCCGGCTACCCGGCCGGGGCCTACCAGACGCGAAGTGTCAGCGGCACCGCCAACGGTGACGGCACCGCCGTGGGCACCGCCATGGCGGAGACCCGTGCCACCTTCGACGCACGCTTCGGCACGGCGCTCACGCAAACCGAAGTCGCGCTGGCCGACGGCACGAAGAGCCTTACCCAGACCAGCCTTTACGACGGGCTCGGCCGTCTGTCGCAGCATTTCGTGCCGGCCAGCATCAGCGGCGGCACGGTGCAGAACACGAGCGTTCGCCAGCAGCGCTTCTACTGTCTCGGCGCGCTGGCCAACCCACCGGGCCCCGGTTGCCTCAACATCACCGGCAACGACGCCTCGCTTTCGGTATCCGTGACCTATGCCAGCCAGCGGCTGACGAACGGCAGCGGTGAGGCCATGGAAAGCGTTGCCGTCAAGATCGTGTCCGCCTATTACCTGGAGTCGACGCCGATCGGCACCAATGGGCAGACGGTGATCGGCGCGCGCACTCGCGTCCACTACGACTCCCTGCACCGCCAGATCGCCAAGGAAACACAGTCCTACGATGGGCGCTGGGTGCGCACCTTGACCGGCTACGACGCGCTCGGCCAGGTGGCGGCCACCTGGGGCGCGCACTTCGTCTCCGGCACCGCTCCGCAGGCACCGCCGCCGCGCGAGCTGCGGCAATGGACCGCCGCCCGCGACAACCTGCACCGCCCCACCGACCAGCGCCAGTTCTGGCGCGGCGCGCCCAGCGGCCAGAACGTCGTGACCGAACTGCAGGCGACGGTGACCTACCTGGGCCTGCGGACCAAGGCGACCGTGCCGGCCACGAGTGCGCCGAACAACATCGCGCGCACCGTGCGCACCGACAAGAACCCGGTCGGCCAGACCACCCGCACGGTGAACGCCGACGGCGCCACGCTCGACATGGCGTACGACGCGGCCGGCAACCTGGTCAAGACCGTCGATGCGCTCGGCCACGAGACCACGATCACGTACACGCCCGGCACGGCCCGCTTCAAGACCGGCATGGTCGACCCCGACCAAGGCAACTGGCAGTACGGCTACGACGCCTTCGGCCAGCTGCGCACGCAGACCGACGCGCGTGGCAAGACCATCACGATGGACTACGACGCGCTGGGGCGCCTGGTCAGCAAGAACACCGGCGACCTCAACGCGAGCTGGTACCACGCCAAGCGCGAAGACGGCAGCTGGTGTGCCTGGGGCCTGAACCGCCCCTGTGAGAACAAGACCGGAAACACCGCGACGGTGACGCGGCAGTCGCTCGGCTACGACGCGCTGGGCCGTGCGACCAGCAGCGCCGTGACGCTCGACCGCGTCTACACCAGCAGCTCGGCCTTCGACAGCGAAGGCCGCCTGTCGCGCACCACCTACCCGACCGGCTTCGCGGTCGACTACGCCTACAGCAGCGGCGCCGGCGGCAAGGTGCCCGGCGTGCTGGAGAAGGTGAGCGACGCCGCGGATGCCACGCGTGTGTTCTGGCGTGTCGACACCCTGACCGCCGCTGAGGTCTTCGACGCCCAGGGCCACCTGCTGAAGGCGAAGCTCGGCAACGGCGTGGTCACCGACCATGTGTTCGATCCGGTCAGCGGCAAGGCCTTCCACCTGCGCGGCGGCACTGGCAGCTCGAACGCCAACGTGTTCGACCAGCGCTACACCTACGACAAGGCCAACAACCTGGCCACCCGCACCGAAGGGCTGAGCGGCGTGGTCGAGACCTTCGCCTACGACGTGCTGGACCGGCTTACCCGCTACGAACTGGACTCTGCCTCCGACGCCGGCGCGGCGCACGTGGTGACGACGAAGTACAACGCGCTGGGCAACGTGCTGGAGAAGGGCGATGTCGGCGGCTACGCCTACTCGGCGGTGCTGAACGACAAGCCGCACGCGGTGCGCAGCGCCGGCGGCAGCAGCTACAGCTACGACGCGAATGGCAATGTGCTTTCCGCCACCGGCGTGCAGAGCCGCACCCATGTGTGGACGGACTTCAACCAGCCCGCCACGCTCGCCTACGGCGGCAAGAGCGTCGCGTTCAGCTACGACGCCGGCTACAAGCGCGTGAAGGAGGTGGTGAGCGAAGCAGGCAAGGTGCGCACGCTCTACCTCGTGCACCCGGACAACGCCGGCGGCCTGGGCTACGAGCGCGAGGAGACGCGGGTCAACGGCAGCCTGACGCGCAACGAGAACCGCCACTACATCGGCGTGGCCGGTGTGGTGGTGGCAGTGGTCAAGACGCTGAACAGCGGCGACCCGGTGAGCGGCCAGTTGAACGGGGTGGTCTCCAGCGATCTGACGCTGACACAGTACTGGCACAAGGATGCGCTGGGCTCGATCGTCGCGGTCAGCGACGCCGCGCTGAACATCGAACGCATGGCCTTCGACGCCTGGGGGCGGCGGCAGCGCGACACGGGGCGCGTCGATGCGTGGGTGAATCCGGCGCATGGCGACCGGGGGTACACCGGGCACGAGCACCTGGACGAGCTGGCGCTGGTGCACATGAACGGGCGGGTGTACGACCCGCTGCTGGCGCGCTTCCTGAGCCCGGATCCGGTGCTCCAGGCGCCGGAGGATCTGCAGA
Organism: Piscinibacter defluvii; assembly: GCF_004011805.1. Taxonomy (GTDB): domain Bacteria; phylum Pseudomonadota; class Gammaproteobacteria; order Burkholderiales; family Burkholderiaceae_C; genus Piscinibacter; species Piscinibacter defluvii. Next base: position 351,573 of record NZ_ML137196.1, on the reverse strand, counting down.
ACTACAACCGGTTCAGTTATGTGCTGAACAATCCGGTGAGGTATACGGATCCGACGGGGCAGTGCTTTGGGTTCCTCGGGGGTGTCGACACAGCCATATGCGGATTCGTGATCGTCGCGTCGACGGCCATGGCCGTATCCGGCAACAAGTACTGGAGCATGGTTGGCCAGATGTGGATGATGGCTATCGCTTCGCCCATCGTGGAAGCCGGTTTGGGGGTGAACGTTGTCGGTCCGTATGGCCCGCAACTGCCGAATACCTTCAATGTCGGTGGTTTGGGTAACGCGTTCGTGGCGGCGGCCGGAACAACGTTCATTGTCAGCAATGGCGATCTGGGCCAAGCCCTGCAGGAAGGCTTGTTTGCCGCGCTGACCTCCTACGTTGGCGGAGTCAAGAACGACGGATTGAAGGTGATGGGACATGCACTGGTCGGGTGCGCGCGGGGCGCGGCGACTGGCGGAAAGTGTGGGCCCAGCGCGATGGCGGGAGCGTTCAGCAAGATCGCCACGATCGCTTTTGAGGATGCTTCGGGGCCCGTTCACATTACCGCTTCCGTCGTTGCTGGAGGGACGGCTTCGGTGATTGGAGGTGGAAAGTTCATCAATGGAGCGGGGCAGGCGGCGTTCGTTTACCTTTTCAACTACTGCTCTAGCGGCAAATGCACGACGGAATTTGAGCAGTTCATGTATGACTGGTGGCCTGGATACAAGGCTGGGACGTTGCTCTACAACCAAACGATGGGAGATGGAAGTTGGACTGGTTGGGAAGTTCTGGACGCTGGATCAGTCGGACTTGGGGTGGCAGCGAAGGGTGTCTCTCTCGGCCTGAGTGGCGGCTCCCGCAGTGTCTTTTGGTCCGGTTGGGGTGCTAAGAGCGAGGCTGCGAACCTTGGCATCACGCTAGAGACAACTCCAGTGGGGCGAGTTCTCGATTTCGCCCAGGGTAAGGGGTGGTTGGGCGATGGAGCGATTAGCCGATGGATTTGGAACGAAGCGTCAGCGACCTTCGCCGGCAATGCAACCGGACAAGCGCAGACGGTAATTAGGTTTAATAGTCCAGGCTCTGTCTTTTACAGGACTGAACTTCCGATCCTTCAAAGGAATGGCGTCCCCATTCAGTCGCGATAGGGCAAAGCAGATGCTCTCTTGGTTTCAGGAGTTCTTTAGTAGTCGGCGACCTCGAGAGCGAGTTTGGAAAAGTGGCCGGGATCACTATTCAGTGGTATTGACTACAGGGAAGAGATACGAAGTCGACGCTTACGAATCTGAGAGTGATGGCCAGGTGACTCTTACGATTGTTCTTTCCAATGCTCGGAGTTCGTCAAACGAGGTCATCGCGATGTCTGACAAGGTGAATGTGCGGGAAGCCATTTGTCGGTATTGTTCGGATAGGGGTCGACTCGTTTCATTTATCTAACGCGAAGTCGGGATCAGGTCTTGCCGAAGTAGCGGAGGATGGCATCTACTGAAACGTCTAGAAGTCGGGGTCAGGTCTTGCATTCCAGCATCCCCGCAGATGACGAGGACCCAAGGCGCTGAATACGCAAGACAGATTGAGGTTGATTGAGAAGAAAGAAGGAGGGAGGGAGGGGTCAGGTCTTGCATCTTGCGAAGTTGGCGAGGACCCAAAGAGAAGTCCAAAGAGAAGTCGGGGTCAGGTCTTGCATTCCAGCATCCCCGCAGATGACGAGCAAAGAAGCCAGGGGCAGGTCTTGCATCTCGCACAAGCCAAACGGGAGGATTCGATGATGAGACGAAGGAAGAACAGGATTGCCTGCGCGGCTCTCCTGGCAGCGTTGAGCGGCTTTGCGCCGCACGCTTTCGCGGACTGCTCGGCGACTGCCTGCAAGGGCATCGTGGAGAAGATCTTCACCCGTGCTGACGGCATGACATTCTTCAAGATCGCAGGTGATCGCTCGCTCGTGAACTGCACGCTTAACAGCAACGTGTATTTCACTTTGCCGGGCGATGCACCGGGAGCCCGAAACATTCTTGCCCTGGCCATCGCTGCGCAGTCTGCCGGCCGCGAGCTGACCGTTCGCATTGTCGAGGGCTCCACAGGGTGCACGGTGTCGTTTGCGACGCTGGACTCGTGAATGTGGGCGCTCGTGGCGCGGCGTTGGGGTCCTGGCTGCCGCGTCGCGTGGAGTTCGGAGTCAGGGCCTGCATTCCGGCGTTCCCTGCAGACGCCGAGGATCCAAGACCTTGAGCAGCCAGGACAGTTGGGTCGATTGAGAAGAACGGCGAGTTCACGGAGGGCCAATGTCGAGACCATTCCGAATCGGCTGGGCAAGAGGGCGGTGTCAGGCCACGCTGTGCGGCGACCGGCGTGAGATCGTCGTCGAGCAGAGAGCGGCGGTCGTGGCGAAGGGGGCGTCATTCGACAGCAACGCCAGAGGCCGGATCGCCCTTGCCTCAGGGCTCGAACACCTCGATGGCGAGGCCGTCGACGGCGCCGAAATGCTTGACGTTGGACGTGATGAGCGTGGCCTGGTGCTCGATGGCCGTGGCGCCGATGAGCGCATCGGCCAGGCGCATGCCGTGGGACAAGGCCAGGCGGTCGATCAGCTCGGCCGCACGCTCGCTGATGGCCTGCGTGATCGGCACGATCTCGGTATGCCGCGCGGCGAGCCCCTTCTTCAATCGCGCGAGTTCGGCCTTGTCGCGGCAGCCCTGGGCAAGCTCGATGTACGTGACCACGGAGATGCGCCAGAAGTCCAGCGCATGCAGTCGGGCGGCTGCGCCCAGGTGCCCGCGTGTGAGCCACACCAGCACATCGGAATCGATCAGCGTCGATGCCATCGGACCTCGGGCCTCACTTGTTGCGTGAGCCGTCGTCCTCGAAACGCGAGGCGCGGATCCGGCGCACATAGCCCGGCACATCGGCCATGTCTTCGCGATCGCGCCACATGCCGAAGAGCGGATCGTCGGCAAACTGTTCGGCCGATGCGCCCGGGGCGGCCTGGGCCTCTTCCTCGATGCGCACCGTCACCAGCGCATTCCCGGCCTTGGCGAGCCGGGCGCGCCATTTCTCCGGCAGCTCGGCCACCGGCACATGTTCGAACACCACTGCGCCCATCGCGGATCCCTTCGTCTTCAGCCGCCCCGCCGATGCATGCCCGCCACCGCTGCAGGCCCGACGGCACTGCATTGCCGGGCCAGCAGCCATCTCCGCCGAGGCTGTGTCCAACAATACCACTTGCGCTGCGCGGGAGGGATAAGGCGGCCAGCGGCCGAACACGGGGCCCCCAGGGGCTGCCGCGGGGCCGCGTCAGCGGCGTCCAGGCGCCTGGGCGAGCATGGCTCGGCCACTGAGGCTGGAGTGGCCGGGTGCGCTGTACCACGTCACCTCGCGCGGAGACCGGCGTGAGCCGATCGTCGAGGACGATGACGATCGCCAGTCCTGGGTGGCGCTGCTCGGCGAGGCGTGCGCGCGGTTCGGCTGGCGGGTGCATGCCTGGTGCCTGATGACGAACCACTACCACCTGCTGCTGGAAACGCCGCACGGCCGGCTCGCGGAAGGAATGCGGCATCTGAACGGCGTGTGGTCGCAACGCTTCAACCGGCGCCATGGGCGCGTGGGTCATGTGTTCCAGGGGCGCTACACGGCCATCATGGTGGAGAAGGAGTCGTACTTGCTGGAACTGTCTCGCTACGTGGTGTTGAACCCGGTGCGCGCCCGCATGGTGGCCGACGCGGCGGATTACCCCTGGAGCAGCCACACCGCGATGCTGGCGCGCAGCGATCGTTTTCCTCCCGCTCCGCAGCCCGCCTGGCTGGAAACCGATGTGGTGCTGAAGCAGTTCGGCCCCACGCGGCGCCGGGCCGTGGCCGCCTACGTGGACTTCGTGCGCGCCGGCGTCGGGCTGCCCAGTGTGTGGGACGCTTTGCGCGGGCAGGTCTTCCTGGGTTCCGACGAGTTCGTCCAGCGGATGACGGCAGCGCTGGACGCCGACGACCCCCAGCTGCGCGACGTGCCGCGCCTGCAACGGCGCCCGCCCCCGCGCGGCCTGCGGGCTTTGTGCGCTCAGACGCTCCCTGGCTCCGGCGCCACACCGGACCGGCGCGCGCAACGCGATGCGGCCATGGCGGCAGCGTACGCCACCGGGCACCACACCCTGCGCGCGATTGCGGACGCCTTCGGCGTGCACGAGGCCACCGTGAGCCGCGCGCTGCGCCGTCAGCCAATCGGGCGCCAGACACGGGGCGGCGAATGAAGCGGGGCCTTGCGCTGCGATGCCCGCCGGCGAGCTGGTCGCCCGGTTTCGGGTGGGGGTTCTTGCCGAGCGGGCTACACCGTCTCGCGCAGCTCGAGCCGGCGCTCGATCTTCTCGACACGGTCACTCAGCCCGTCGATTCTTGCGTTGACCCCGGCGATGTCCTCATGCACGAAGGCGATGCTCTTGTGCATCTGGACGACCTGGTTCTCGAGCGACGCCAGACGCGCCTTCACGTCGCGCAGTTCGCGCCGAACGTCCCCCAGGTCGGCACGAATGGCCTTCAGGTGCTCGGGGATCAGACTTTCGGTGGCGACGCTGCTCATGACATGCCGCTCGGTATGGGGCGAATGATAGCTGCCGCCAGTGTTCAGCAACGCAGCCGGAGTGCCCGCAATCCGACCATGTGTGCAAAGGGCGGCACGCCGTGAAGATGCCCTTTCTTGCCGCCGCACGCCCGGCCGCATGGCCCTGGCGGGCCGCCTGCGCTGTCGCCGCTCTCGCGGCCGCCGCCGCCATGGCGTGGAACTGGCAGGCTCATCGCAGTCTAGGGCGCATCCAGGCCCAACTGGCCGCAGCGCCGCTGCCGGATGCCGCGCCGCCTGTGGCGCCGGCGGTGCAGGACGAGCCCGCGGACTTCGCGCGCAGCCTGCCTGAAACCGCTGCGGTCGATGCCGTCGTGCGCGAGCTGCAGCGCCTGCAGGGTGCCGGAGGAGCCGCAGTGGTGTCGGTGGACGCGGCGCAGCGCCTGGCCACGCCGGCCAGCCTGGGGCGCGTCGAGCTGGCCGTGCAGCTGCGCGGGGACTACGCGTCGATCAAGTCCACGCTGTCGGCGCTGCTCGACCGCTACCCCCAATGGCTGCTGATGCAACGCCTGAGCCTGCGCCGCGGTGGCGCGCCGACGCAGCTGGAGGCGTCGGTGGCCTTGACCTTGCTGAGCCGGCCCGCCGCCGTGCCGGCAGCAGGCCGCTGACGCCCAACCGCCCTTCGTGATGCGACAGAGTCTTCGCTGGATGCTGGCTGCAACGGTTGTGCTGTCGGCCATCGCGCTCTGGGTGCCCGAGGAGCCGCCGGCGGGTCCTGGGTACGCACCGAGCGAACTGGCGGCGATGGCGCCTCGTTCGCCGGCCGGCGAGCCGGGCCGCGCGGACATGCTCCCCGCCAAGCTGCCAGCCCAGCGCCTCGAGCCCGCGCGCTTCGACCCGTTCGTCGGGGTCGCCCCGCCACCGCCCGAGCCCCCCCCGGCGCCGCGGCCGGTGGCCGCCGCTCCGCCGGCGCCCCCCCCGGCGCCGGAGGCGCCCGTGCTCGCGTATCGTTATCTGGGCCGCATGACGGACCCGACGGGCCAGCAGCATGTCTACCTCGCCAAGGCCGACGCCGTCGTGGTTGTGACCGTCGGCATGCGGCTGGAGGAGGGCTACATGGTGGAAGCGATCGGGCCCTCCGAAATCCGGCTGCACTATCCGCCGCTCGGCGCCCACGCCGCGATCCCCGTTCCGCCCGAAGCAGAGCCGTCCTCCCGATGAAGCCCCTAATCATCACCGGCCGCGGCGTGCGATTGGCAAGGCTGCTGCTGGCCACGTCCGTGTTGCTGCTGGCGGCCGGCTGCGCCCAGCAGCGCATCCGAGACGAGGCGCAGCAGGCGCTGCGTTCGGGCGAGTACGAGCAGGCCGTGCGCACCCTCGAGGGCGGGTTGAAGGATCATCCGGACAGTGCCTTGCTGCGCAGCGGCCTGATCCAGGCGCGTGGCGAGGCACTCGGCCGGCTGGTGGCCGAGGCGGCCGCCGCCCGTGCGGCCGGCCGCTACGACGAGGCCCGTGCGCTGCTCGATCGGGCGCGCAACCTGGACCCCAGGAATGCCCGGGTCGGTGCGCAACTGGCCGATCTGGCCACCGAGCAGCGTCAGCAGGCCGCGCTGGCCGAGGCCGAGGCGCTGCTCGCGAAGGGCCGCGCCGAGCCGGCCCTGCGCGCCATCGAAGCGGCGCTCAAGGACAACCCGCGCCACGCCGGGCTGCTGGCCCTGCAGCGGCGCATCGAGATCGAGCTGCGCCAGACGCGCGTGCGCGCCGCGCAGGCCGCGCTGGCGGAAACGCGGCCGATCTCGCTGGACTTCCGCGACGCGAGCCTGCGCACCGTGCTCGACGTGGTGTCGCGCAACAGCGGCATCAACTTCGTGCTTGACCGCGACATCCGCGCCGAGGCGCGCATCACCGTCTTTCTGCGCCAGACGCGCGTGGAGGACGCGCTGGAGCTGATCACCAGCACGAACCAGCTGGCGAAGAAGGTGCTGGATCCGCAGACCATCCTGATCTACCCCAACACGCCGGAGAAGCAGCGCGAGCACCAGGAGCAGGTGGTGCGCGTGTTCTACCTCGCCAGCGCCGAGGCCAAGGGCGCTGCGGCCTTTCTGCGCGCGATGCTGAAGATCCGCGAGCCCTTTGTCGACGAGCGCAGCAACATGCTCTCGCTGCGCGACACGGCCGAGAACATCCAGCTCGCGGAACGGCTGATCGCGCTGTACGACGCCGGCGAGCCGGAGGTGCTGCTCGAGGTGGAGGTGCTCGAGATCAGCTCGACGCGGCTCACCGAACTCGGCATCAAGTACCCGGATTCGTTCTCGCTGACGCCGCTTGCGCCGGACGGCGGTGACGACCTGACGCTGGGCAACATCCGCGGCCTGAACCGCGACCGCCTTGCGCTCGGCATCGGCGGGCTGCTGGTGAACCTGAAGCGCCAGGTGGGTGACTTCACGACGCTGGCCAACCCGCGCATCCGCGCGCGCAACAAGGAGAAGGCCAAGATCCTGATCGGCGACAAGATCCCGGTGATCACCACGACGACGGGCACCGGCAACTTCGTTTCCGAGAGCGTCAGCTACCTCGACGTGGGCCTGAAGCTCGACGTCGAGCCCACCGTCTACGCGGACGACGAGGTGGCGATCCGCATCGCGCTCGAAGTCAGCGCCTTGGGCTCGGCGGTGAAGACGTCCACCGGCTCGATCGCCTATCAGATCGGCACACGCAATGCGAACACGATGCTGCGCCTGCGCGACGGCGAGACGCAGCTGCTGGCCGGCCTGATCAGCCGCGACGACCGCAGCAGCGCGAGCCGCGTGCCCGGCATCGGCGACCTGCCTGTGCTCGGCCGGCTGTTCTCCAGCCAGCTCGACAACGGCCAGCGGACCGAGCTGGTGCTCGCGATCACGCCGCGCGTGCTGCGCAACATCCGCCGGCCCGACGCGAACGAGACCGAGCTGTGGGTCGGCACCGACGCGCAGCCGCGGCTGCGCCTGCCGGTGCTGGCCAAGGCGGCCGAGGCCGCGCCGGTTGCGGCCGCGCCGGCGGCCTCGGCCGCAGCGCGGGCCGGCGAGGAGCGCCGCGAGCCGACGCCGGCGCCGGCGACGCTGGCGTTCCGCTGGCTCGGCCCGGCCGAGGTGAAGATCGGCGACACGGTCGAGCTGAAGCTGGACCTGAACACCGTGGCCAGCTTGCGCGGCATGCCGCTGACGATCGGCTACGACAGGGCGCGCCTGGAGTGGCAGGACGCTGCCGAGGGCGAGTTCTTCCGCCGCGACGGCGCGACGACGAGCTTCTCGCACAACGTCGAGTCGGCGGCCGGTCGGGCGCGCATCGGCGTGCTGCGCAATCAGGCCACCGGCGCAAGCGGCCAGGGTACGCTGCTGACGCTGAAGTTCAGGGCGCTGGCCGCCGGCCCCGCCGAAGTGCGGCTCGATCAGGCGCAGCCGATCGGGCTGGGTGCCGTGACGCCGTCTCCCGCGCCCACGGCGCCCTGGACGGTGCAGGTGCGTTGATGCGCGGCTACACCTTGGTCGAACTGCTGGTCGTGCTGGCGGTGCTGGGCTTGCTCGCGACGATGGCGATGCCGCTGGCCGAGCTGACGGTGCAGCGCGAAAAGGAGCGCGAGCTGAAGCGCGCGTTGTGGGAGATTCGCGACGCAATCGATGCCTACCAGCGTGCGCGCGCGGCCGGTGCAATCGCCGCCGAGCCGGGTCGCTCGCAGTACCCGCCGGACCTGCTCGCCCTCACACAAGCCTGGCCCGATGCCCGCGCCGAGCGGCGCAGCGAGGTGCTGCGCTTCCTGCGCCGTGTGCCGCGCGATCCCTTCGCCGACCCGGCGCTGCCGCCCGAGGCGAGCTGGGGCTTGCGCAGCTACCTGTCCGATGCCGAGCGCCCGCAGCCCGGCGCCGATGTCTACGACGTCTACTCGCGTTCGGCCCGCCCCGGCTTGAACGGCGTGCCGCTGAAGGACTGGTGATGACCGGACGCAGCGTGGGTTTCACGGTGATCGAGCTGCTGGTGGTACTGGCGGCGATTGCGCTGCTGCTCGCGGTGGCGGCGCCGCGCTACGTGCAGCACCTGGACCAGGCGCGCGATGTGGCGCTGAAGCAGAACCTGCACCAGGTGCGCGACGCCATCGACAAGTTCTATGCCGACCAGGCGCGTTACCCGGCGGCGCTGGAGGAACTGGTGGCGCGACGCTACCTGCGCAGCCTGCCGATCGACCCGGTCACGCAGCGCAGCGACAGCTGGGTGATCGTACCGCCGCCGGCCACGGCCACCGGCGCGGTCGCCGACATCCGCAGCGGCGCGCCCGGCCAGGCGCACGACGGGAGCGCGTATGCGGCGTGGTGAGCAGCGTGGACGGGCACAGCGCGGCTACACCTTCGTCGCGGTGCTGCTGCTGCTCGCGCTGGTCTCGCTCGGGCTCTCGATGGCCGGGCCGCTGTGGTCGCAACAGGCGCAGCGCGACCGCGAGCGCGAGTTGCTGCGCATCGGCACGCTCTACGCGCAGGCGATCGAGCGCTACCGCGACCTGTCACCCGGCAGCCTGAGGCAATACCCGCCGTCGCTGGACGTGCTGCTCCTGGACACGCGTTTCGTCGGTACTCAGCGCCATCTGCGCAAGGCCTATGGCGACCCGGTGAATCCCGGCGCCGGCTGGGGGCTGCTGCGCGACCAGCAGGGCGGCATCGTCGGCGTGCACAGCCTCAGCCAGGCTGCGCCGCTCGCCCAAGGTGCCGTCGTGCTGGACGACCGGGTGCTGCCGCCCGCCATGCGCTATTCGGACTGGAAGTTCATCGCCAAGGGCGCGACATGACCCATCGCCAACCGTCACGCGGCTTCACGCTGCTGGAACTGCTCGTCGTCATCTTGATCATCGGCCTGTTGACCGGGATCGTCGCGCCGAGGTTCCTCGGCCAGATCGCCCGTTCGGAAACCACCGCGGCAAAGGCACAGATCGACGCGCTGGACAAGGCGCTGCAGGCCTACCGCATCGACATGGGGCATTTTCCGAGCGAGGGCGACGGGCTGCGCGCGCTGGTGACGGCGCCGCCCAACGAGCCACGCTGGCGCGGCCCTTACCTGAAGGACCAGGTTCCGCTCGACCCCTGGGGCAGCCCCTACCAGTACCGCATCCCGAGCAGCCGCGGCAAGGACTACGACCTGTTCAGCCCCGGGCGCGACCGCGTGGCCGGCGGCTCGGGCGACGACGCCGACATCAGCAACTGATTGATCGCCATGCAGTACACCGTGCGCTGGTTCGATGCCGCTGCGGCAGTGGTCAGGCAGGAATCCGCCGACGCGGCAAGCGCGCAGGAAGCGGCGGGGCGTTTCGAAGCCGCGGGCCGCGTGGTGCTGTCGGTGGAGCGGGCGGCTCAGGCCGCGCGCGCGCCGCGCCTTAGGCGCAGCGAACTGGACGTGGCCTGGTGGTGCCGCGAACTGCGCACGCTGCTGGCCGCCGGCATGACGGTGGTGGAGGCGCTCGAGACCTTGCAGGCGCAGCCGCTCGGCCGCGCGCGCGCCGAGGTGCACGCGCTGCTGGTCGAACAGTTGCATCAGGGGCGGGCGCTGTCCGCCGCGATGCAGCATGCGGCGGTGTTCCCCGCAGTGCTGGTGGCCGGGGTACGCGCCGGCGAGCGCACCAGCGGCCTGGTGGCGGCGCTGGACGACTACCTGCGCTACCACGAGCTGCTCGAGCGGCTGCGCAGGCAGCTGCTCGGCGCGGCGATCTACCCGGCCGTCGTCGTGGCGCTGGGTGCGGTGATCACGCTGTTCCTGCTGCTCTTCGTGATGCCGCGCTTTGCCGGGATGTACGGCGAGCTGCACGGCCCGGTGAGCGCTGCGACGCGGACCATGGTGGCGCTGAGCCGCACGCTGGCCGCGCACGGCGGCACGGTCGCGCTCGCGCTGGCCGGCGCGGCGGCGGCGCTGGCCGCGGCCTGGCGCGCCGGCCTCGTGGCCCGCTGGGCCATCCGGGCCGCCGAGGCGGTGCCGCCCTTGCGGCGCCAGTTCGACGAGTTCCGCCTCGCCAAGCTGTACCAGTCGCTCGCGCTGATGTTCCGTGGCGGCTACGCGCTCGACGATGCGCTCGGCCACTGCGCGGCGCTCGGGCTGGGCGGCGGACTCGCCGATCGCGTCGAGCGTGCGCAGCGGGCGCTGGCGACGGGCCGGCCGGTTTCCGCCGCGTTCGGGGAGGCCGACCTCACCGACAGCGTCACGCAGCGGCTGCTCGCCGTCGGCGAGCGCAGCGGCAGCTTCGACCGGGTGCTGCAGACAATCGCCGAGCGCCACGCCGGCAACTTCGGCACCTTCATCGAGCGTGCCACCCGCATCGTCGAGCCGGCGCTGCTGCTGGCAGTGTCGCTGCTGGTCGGCGGAATCGTCGTTGCGATGTACATGCCGGTGTTCGACATCGCGAGCAGCATCCGATGAACGCGCGGGCGGACGAGGCCGGCCGTATCGTCGCGGCCATCCAGTCGGCGCGCCGGCTTCACCAGGCCGGCGGTGGCAGCGTGCTCGACATCCTGCTGCGCTCGACCGGCCTGCCGGCACCCGAGCTGACCGTGCAGCTCGGGCGCCATGCCGGCGTCGAGGTGGTGCATGACGCCGACGGCCTGGTGCCGGACTTCGCGCGCCTGGATCTGCAGGCGGCCCGTGCAATCGGCTGCGTGCCGCTGCGGGGCGCCGGACAGGCGACGCTGCGCCTGGCCATGGCCGACCCCTGGGACGACGAGCGTGTGCGCCGCGCCAGCCTGGCGCTTGGGGCTACGCCGGTGCTCGCAGCGGCACCCGCGACGCTGCTCGAACGCTGGCTGGGTGCCTCGAGCGGCCGTGTCGACGGCGATCGGCCGCCGGCCGCCGGGTCGCCGATCGGCGGACCGGTGGTCGACTTCGTCGACGCCGCGGTGCGCTCCGCCTTCCAGCAAGGGGCGAGCGACATCCACTTCGAGTGTGACCGCAGCGGCGTGGCCGTGAAGTTCCGGCAGGACGGCGTGATGACCCGCTTCGCGCGCATGGAGGATCCGCACCGCGCCGAGGAGGTGATCTCGCGCATCAAGGTGCTGGCCCAGCTCGACATCACCGAGCGGCGCACGCCGCAGGATGGGCGCTTCCGCTTCCCGATCGGGGAGGGCGGCATCGACCTGCGAGTCTCGATCATGCCCAGCGTGTTCGGCGAAGACGCGGTGCTGCGCCTGCTCGACAAGGCGCAGCTGCGCGGGCGCGACGCCGCGGTCTCGCTCGATCTGCTCGGTTTCGACGCGCCGAGTGCCGCGCGCATCCGCGACCTGGCCGAGCGTCCGCACGGCATGCTGCTCGTCACCGGACCCACCGGCAGCGGCAAGACGACCACGGTATACGCCGTGCTGTCGGAGTTCAACTCGGGGCTCGAGAAGATCATCACGATCGAGGATCCGGTGGAGTACGAGCTGCCGGGCGTGCTGCAGATCCCGGTCAACGAGCGCAAGGGCCTGACCTTCGCGAAGGGCCTGCGCTCGATCCTGCGTCACGACCCGGACCGCATCCTGGTCGGTGAGATACGCGATGCGGAGACGGCCGAGATCGCCGTGCAGTCGGCGTTGACCGGGCACCAGGTCTTCACGACCGTGCACGCGAACAGCGTGTTCGACGTGATCGGGCGCTTTCGCCACTTCGGGTTGGACATGTTCGGCTTCATGTCGTCGCTCAACGGTGTGGTCGTGCAGAGGCTGGTGCGGCGGCTGTGCAGCGCGTGCGCGGGGCACCGCGAGGCGAGTGCCCACGAGCAGCACTGGCTGCATGCACTCGACATGGCGGACCAGGAGGTTCCGCACGCGCGCGGCTGTGCGGCCTGCCACGGAAGCGGCTACCGCGGCCGCGTGGTGATCGCCGAGGTGCACGGCATCGACGACAGGTTCCGCGATCTGGCCACCTCCGGCGCGCCGGTGTCGGCGCTGCGCGAGCATGTTCGCGCGTCTGGCGTCCCATCGCTTTCGACACGCGCCGCCGCGATGATGCGGGAGGGGCTCACTACAACCGAGGAGATCAAGCGTGTGGTGGGCTGGGACTAGGCCGTACGACCTTTACCTCGGTGATCGCGCCGTGAGCCTGTGCGACGGCGAGGAGCTGCGCCTGTCGCTCGCCGTGGAGCAATGGGAGGCCGGGCTGGCCGCGGCGCGCGAGGAACTGGCGCGCCGCGCCGACCGACGCCGTGTCCGGGTCTGGCTCAGCGGCGCCCTGTGTCGACCCTGCGTGCTGCCGGCGCTGCAGGGACTGCGCAACCGAGCCGAGATGCTGAAGGTGGCGCAGGCGCTCGCCGGCGAGAGGACCGGGCTCGCCGGGCGCTGCCGGGTCTGGCTCGAGCGCGGAGCCAATCCGGCGGTACCGATGGCCGCGGCTGTCAGCGGGGCCTTGCTCGAGCGGCTGACGGATGAAGCGCTGGGCCGGCGGTTGGCCTCGATCACCCCGTGGTGGGCGGAGGCGCTGAACACCTGCTTGCGTGGCCCCCATGCCCCACAGGCCATCGCCGTGCGCGACAGCGACGCGCTGACGGTGCTCGCCGGACCGGCGGAGGATTTCGGCTTCGCCGCCACCTACTTTCTGGCGCACGGGCGCGAGGCCGCGGCGGCGGCCTTCGCCCGCGCGATGCTGTCGGCCGACCTGCCGGCCGGGCCCCGCAGCATCTGGAGCCTCGGTTCTGCACCCGTGGGCCAGCCCGTCTCCTGCGCGCTGGGTGTGTTGGTGGAGACCTGGACGTGAGGCCGCTGAACATCGACGTGCTCGATCGGGGACGTGTGCGCGCCGGGTTCGGTATCGCGCTCGCGCTCTCCTTGCTGCTGCTGGCGGGATCGCAGATCCTCGGCGCTCTCGAGGCAGGGGATCAGGCCACGGCGCTCGCGCTGCGCCTGCAGGAGCGCAGCCTGGCGTTCGAACGGCAACAGGGGACCGGCCGTGCCGCTTCGACACTCCATGCGCAACCCGCGTACTACCGGGACGCTGTCACCATGCTCCAGGCGGCTTCCTTCGACGCGGCTACGGTACTTTCTGCGCTGGAATCGGTGCACGTCGCGGGCGTCCGAGTGCTCGCGGTCGAAATCGTCAGCGCCGAGCGCCTGGCGCGAGTCGACCTCGAGGTCATGGAACCGGCGGCGCTTACCGACTACTTGGACGGTTTGAATGCCGGGCTAGATACATCGCAGCGTTGGGAGCTGCTGCGGGTGCAGTCGCCGTCGGCTCAGGCCGCCGGAACGGCAAGCATCGTTGCGGGGATCGAGTTCGGCCGGCGCTAAAGGCGCCGGTTCCGTCGACCATCGGGGTTTGGCTGGTCCGGATCCGGCCCGGCTGGCAAGTGATGACCCCAAATCGCTCGGGCTCATTCACGGCATAGGATGGCGAATTGGTGAGTTTCTGTGCGGACAAAGGGCCTTGGCTTGCCCGAATGTCCGGTCCGTCAAGGGGACCCGCATTTCGCGGCTGGAGCGAGCGGAAGATGAATCTGCGATCGATCCTCGGGGAGGTGCCTCGCCTGCTGGCGGCCGGCCTGGCCGACGCACCGCTGGCGGCGCTGGCCGCGACACCTGCCTTCAACGGCGCGGACACGGCCTGGATGCTGATCTCTACCGTGCTGGTGCTGCTGATGACCGTGCCCTGGACCTTGCTGTTCTACAGCGGCATGCTGCGGGCGAAGAACGGCCTGTCGATCATCGCGCACACTATCGCGGCCACCGCGGCGGTCACGGTGTGCTGGGCGATGGTCGGCTACTCGATCGCCTTCACCAGCGGCGGCACGCCCTAGGTCGACGGGCTGGGTTGGGTGTTCGCCGAGGGGCTGGTCGGCAGGGGCGCCGGCGCCCATCCCTCGGCGCCGAGGATCCCGGAATCGGTGTTCTTCCTGTTCCAGCTCTCCCTCGCGATCATCACCTTCGCGCTGATCCTCGGCGCCACGGCCGAGCGCATGCGCATGGGCATCACGCTGGTGTTCGCGGCCCTGTGGTCGGTGCTCATCTACGCCCCGGTGGCGCACTGTATCCGGCGCCCCACCGGCTGGCTCGCCCAGATAGGCCACATGGACTTCGCCGGCGGCACCGTGGTGCACATCGCCTCGGGCGTGGGGGGCTGGCTGCGGCGGTGGTGCCCGGGCCGCGACGCGGCTTCGGCACGGAGCCGAAGTGGGCTTCAAGTCCACCACCGGCATCGACGACTCGCTGGACGTGTTTGCGCCGCATGGCGTCAGCGGCATGGTCGGCACCTGGCTGCCGCTGCGCCTGATCGGCCTGGTCGTGCCGCACGGTAGGAGGGCACCATGGCCGGTGACGGCCCCGACGGCCAGCTGATGAACTACCTCGTGCGCATGGTCGTGCCCATGCGCCGCGAGTTCGGGCGGCATGTCGACGTCGGCCAGCTCCCGCTCGACTATGCGAAGTACGTCGAGCGGCGCCTGCACGGCCCGCGCATCGCCGACACGCCGAAGGCCCCGCCGCCGGCCGGCGGGCCCACCGCAGAGGAACTGCGCGCGCGCGTGCTCAAGAAGTACACCTCCGGCCTCAGGTAGTCTTGGCGGCGCGGGCGGTTGCCGCCCGCCCGACCTGGAGCCCGCCGATGAAGATCCTCGTCCCCGTCGACGGCTCGAGCGCCTCGCTCGATGCCGTGCAGCACGCGCTTCAACTGATCCGCGAGGGCCTGCAGGCCAGCCTGGTGCTGGCCAACGTGCAGGAGCCGGCCAGCCTGTGGGAGCTGCTGCGCGTGCACGATGCCGAGCAGATCGAGGCGATCTGCCGCTCGGCCGGCGAGCACTCGCTGCAGGAGGCCGCTGCGCTGTGCCAGGCCGCGGGCGCCGAGTTCGTGCAGGAGATCGCCCAGGGCGAGCCGGCCGCGACGCTGCACGACATCGCCGAGGAGCAGGGCTGCGATCTCGTCGTGATGGGCGCGCGCGGCAAGGGCGAGACGCCCGGCACGCGGCTCGGCTCGGTGGCGCATGCGCTGCTGCACGACGCCGCGCTGCCGGTGACCATCGTGCGCCACCCGCCGGCGCCGGAGGTCGAGCCCGAGGGCGAGTGAGCCCGGTCAGTGGCTGAACAGCACCGGCAGCGTCATCGAGGCCAGCACGGTGCGTGTCACGCCGCCCAGTGCCCACTCGCGTGCGCGGCCGTGGCCGTAGCAGCCCATCACCAGCAGGTCGGCCTGCGCGTCGGCGGCCAGCGAGAGCAGCTGCGCGCCGAGCTCGTGCTCGAGCGCGACCTCTTTCTTCAGCGTGGCGCTCACGCCATGGGCGGCGAGATAGCCGCTGATCGGTTGCTCGTCGCGGATGCCCTCGCCCTCGTCGAACACCACCACCTGCACCGACTCGGCCTGCTGCAGCAGCGGCAGCGCCGCCGTGACGGCGCGGGCCGACTCGCGGGTCGCCTTCCAGGCCACCAGCACGCGGCGCGGCAGCACCGGCTCGAGCAGCACATGCGGCAGCACCAGCGCCGGCCGGCCGCTGTCCAGGATCACCGAGGAGACGAAGTCGCCCGGCACGTCGGCCGCGCCGGTCGGGCCGGGCGGGCGCTGTCCGAGCAGCAGCAGGTCGGCATAGAAGGCGGCGCGCACCATGTCGGCCACCGGCAGGTCGGTCACCTCCTGCCAGGCCACGCGCCGCGGGTCCACCGCCGCGGCGTACTGCGCATGCGCTGCGTCGCGCCGCTGCTGGTCCAGCTCGACCAGCGTGGGGCCGATGTCGGCCCCGGCGGCCAGCGCCATCGGGAAGCGCGTCAGCGACGAGGTCACGGCGTACAGCGCGCGTGCCGTGGCGCCATGCGCGGCGGCCAGCCTCTCGCCCAGGCGCAGCCGCACCGCGCTTTGCGGCGTGCCATCGGCATGGACCAGGATCGTCTTGAGCGTGCTCATCGCCGTCTCCGTGCTTCGATGCGGGAAGTGTGTCCCTCCGGCGGCGGTCCTGCTTGACCTCGCTCAAGCGCTGCGGTCGATGCGCGTCAGCACCAGGCGTTGCAGCAGCTCGCTGCGTTCCTTCTTCTGCGCCGGCGTGCCCTGGCGCACCAGCAGCGACTCGGCCACCTCGTAGGCATACAGCACGAAGGCCCGCGCGCGCGCCTCGGCGATCGGGAAGCCGAGCGCCGAGAAGCACTGCGCGATGTAGGCGATGCGCCGCTCGTCGACCTCGTCGACCGCGGCGCGCGCCAGCGTGTCGCGCCGGGCCCAGGCGCGGATCGCCAGCTCGATGCGCGCTGCGCGCTGCGCCGCGCGGCCGCGGAAGGGCAGCGAGATCAGCTCGGCGATCAGCGCCTGCGGGTCACTGCCGTGGCCCTCGAAGCGCCGGATCACCTGCTCGGTGGCGGCGTCGCGCCAGCCCTGCAGCACGGCGGTGAGCAGCTCCTCGCGGTCCTTGAAGTGCCAGTAGAAGCTGCCGCGCGTGACCTCCAGTTCGCGCGCCAGCACGTCGACGCGCACCGCGTCGATGCCACGGTCCACCAGCACCTCGGTGGCGGCGGCGATCCAGTCCCCGCGGAGCAGCGTGGCGCGTGTCATGGCCGGCCATGATGCCATACAGCACTGTACGGATCCTGGGGCAATCCCCGAGTGCAATATCCTGCAGGCTGCCTACCATCCACACCATACACAAGTGTATGGAAGGGCGTTGCATGGCCGGCTTCTTCGACGATCCCGCGATGCTCGCGCCGCCGCGCGCGGTCAAGCTGCAGTTCGACGGCGGCGCCTTCGTGCTGCGCTCGCCGGAGCCGCTCAAGCCCTATGCCCGCTGCATCGGCGAATGGCTGGAGCGCTGGGCGCGCGAGACGCCGGAGGCGACGTTCCTCGCCGAACGCCAGGGCGAGGGCTGGCGCTCGCTGAGCTATGCGCAGGTGCGTCGCCTGGTCGGCTCGATCGCGCAGAGCCTGCTCGGCCTGAACCTCGCGCCGGGGCGGCCGGTGGTGGTGCTGTCGGACAACTCGGTCGACCATGCGCTGCTCGCGCTGGCCGCGATGCACGTCGGCCGACCGGTGTGCACCGTCTCCAGCGCCTACTGCCGGCTCACGAAGGACTACAGCAAGATCCAGGGCATCCTCAACACGCTCGGGCCGGCGCTGGTGTACGCGTCGGATGCGGCGGTCTACGGGCCGGCGCTGGCCAGCGCCGCGCTGCCGGCCGTGGCGGTGTTCAGCCAGGGCGCGGAGCAGTACCCCGGCGCGTTCGCCTTCGAGCACCTGACCCGCACCGCGGAGAGCGCGGCGGTGATGCAGGCCTTCGAGTCCATCCAGCCCGACGACCACGCGAAATACCTGCTGACCTCGGGCTCCACCGGGCATCCGAAGGTGGTGATCAACACCCACCGCATGCTGTGTGCGAACCAGCAGATGATCGCGCAGGCCTGGCGCTTCCTCGAGCGCGAGAAGCCGGTGGTGCTGGACTGGCTGCCCTGGAGCCACACCTTCGGCGGCAACCACAACTTCAACCTGGTGCTGCGCCACGGCGGCACGCTGTACATCGACGAAGGACGGCCGGCGCCCGGGCTGGTGGAGAAGTCGGTGCGCAACCTGCAGGACGTGCAGCCGACGCTCTACTTCAACGTGCCGCGCGGCTTCGACATGCTGCTGCCCTTCCTCGAGCAGGACGAGGCCTTCGCGCGGCGCTTCTTCGAGCGTCTGCGCATGGTGTTCTATGCCGGCGCCGCCCTGGCGCCCTCGAGCTGGGAGCGCCTCGAGGCGGTGGCGCAGCGGGTGCGCGGCGAGCCGGTCTGGTTCACCACCTCCTGGGGCTCGACCGAGACCTCGCCGGCCATCACCAGCGCGCACTGGCGGCTCGAGCGCGCCGGCTGCATCGGCCTGCCGCTGCCGGGCATGGAGCTGAAGTTCGTGCCCAACGGCGAGAAGCTGGAGATGCGGGTGCGCGGCGTGTCGGTCTTCCCGGGCTACCGCAATGCGCCGCTGCAGACGACGCAGGCGTTCGACGAGGAGGGTTACTACCGCATCGGTGATGCCGGCTTCCTGATGGATGGGCAGCGGCCCGAGAAGGGCGTGGCCTTCAACGGCCGGGTGGCGGAGGACTTCAAGCTCTCCTCGGGCACCTGGGTGTCGGTGGGCACGCTGCGGCTGCGCGTGGTCTCGGCGCTCGCGCCCTACGCGCAGGACGCGGTGATCACCGGGCACGACCGTGCCGAGGTCGGCGTGCTGCTGTTCCCGAGCGCCGCGGCGAAGGAGCTCTCGCCCGCGCAGCTCGAGGCCAAGGCACGCGAGGCGCTGGCCGCGCTGCGTGCCGAAGGCGGCGGCTCGTCGCAGACGCCTACCCGCGCGCGCTGGCTGGCCGAGCCGCCCAGCGCGGACGCCGGCGAGATCACCGACAAGGGCTACATCAACCAGGGCGCGGTGCTGAAGCGCCGCGCGGCCGACGTGGAGGCGCTGTATGCGGGCCCGGGCCTCAGCTGAGGCCGAGCAGCCGCATCGCGTTCTCCTTCAGGATCAGCGGCTTGACCTTGTCCTTGAAGCCGGCCTCGTCGAAGTCCTTCATCCAGCGCTCGGGCGTGATCAGCGGGTAGTCGCTGCCGAACAGCATGCGGTCCTTCAGCAGCGTGTTGGCGTACTGGATCAGCTGGGGCGGAAAGTACTTCGGGCTCCAGCCCGACAGGTCGATCCACACGTTCGGCTTGTGCAGCGCCAGCGACAGCGCCTCGTCCTGCCACGGCCAGCTCGGGTGCGCGATCACGATCTGGATGTCGGGGAAGGCGATCGCCACGTCCTCCAGCAGCATCGGGTTGCTGTTCTGCAGGCGCAGCCCGCCGCCGCAGCGCATGCCCGAGCCGATGCCCGAGTGGCCGCTGTGGAAGATCGCCGGCAGCTTGTGCTCGGCGATCACCTCGTAGATCGGCCAGGCCATCTTGTCGGCCGGGTGGAAGCCCTGCACCGTCGGGTGGAACTTGAAGCCGCGCACGCCGTGATCCTCGATCAGCCGGCGCGCCTCGCGGGCACCCATCTTCCCCTTGTGCGGGTCGATGCTGCCGAAGCAGATCATCATGTCGGCGTTCTTCTTCGCCGCCTCGGCGATCTCCTCGTTCGGGATGCGGCGCCGGCCGAGCTGCGCCTCGGCGTCGACGGTGAACATCACGAGCCCGATCTTGCGCTCGCGGTAGTAGGCGACGGTCTCGGCGATGGTCGGCCGGCGATTGCTGCCGAAGTACTTGTCGGCGGCGCGGTCGTACTCCTCGCCGTAGTTGTCGAACGGGTTCCAGCACGACACCTCGGCATGGGTGTGGGTGTCGATCGCGATCAGCTCGGCGGTGTTCACGGGGCTCTCCGACGGGGCAGCAAATTAGTTGCAAAGCGGAACCATTTGCGGCGCCACTCGACCCACCGCAATGTAGCACCGGCGCGGCCGAGTTTCCAATACGGAAAGGGCGGATGGCTGCGGGTTTACCCGGTGTCCGGGCGGGTTCGATTGATTCAAACTCATAACTAAATAGAACTCCCCCGCCCGCCATGACGATCGCCTTCGTTCCCGCTGCCGGCTTGCTTGCCGGTCTCGACCTGCTGCACATCGAGACGGCCGGCGCCGTGGCCCACGTGCGGCTGAACCGGCCGGCCAAGCGCAACGCGGTCAACGACACGCTGGTCGCGCAGTTGCACACCTGCTTCGTCAACCTGCCGTCCGAGGTGCACGCGGTCGTGCTCACCGGCGCCGGCGATCACTTCTGCGCCGGGCTCGACCTCTCCGAGCTCTCCGAGCGCAGCGTGGCCGAGGGCATCCTGCACTCGCGCACCTGGCATGCGGCGATGGACGCGATCCAGTTCGGCCGCGTGCCGGTGGTCGCGGTGCTGCACGGGGCGGTGGTCGGCGGCGGGCTGGAGATCGCCAGCGCCTGCCACCTCCGCGTCGCCGAGGCCGGCGCGTACTACGGGCTGCCGGAAGGCCAGCGCGGCATCTTCGTCGGCGGTGGCGGCTCGGCGCGCGTGCCGCGGCTGGTCGGCGTCGCCACCATGACCGACATGATGCTCACCGGCCGGGTGCTCGACGCGCAGGAGGGCTACGAGCGCGGCCTGTCGCAGTACCTGGTGGAAGACGGCCAGGGCTTCGCCCGGGGCGTGGCGCTGGCGCAGAAGATCGCCGCCAACGCGCCGCTGTCCAACTTCTCGGTGATGCAGGCGCTGCCGCGCATCGCCGACCTGCCGCAGGCCGACGGCCTGTTCGTCGAATCGCTGATGTCGGCCATCGCGCAGGGCGACGACGCGGCCAAGGAGCGTGTGCGCGCCTTCCTCGAGAAGCGCGCCGGCAAGGTGGAAAAGTCATGAGCGGTGCGCGGTACCGGGCGCTGCCGCTGGGCGGCTCGCTCGCGGCGAACTTCGTGCAGCGCCCGGACGGCAGCACGCTCGTCACCTCGGCCGAGCCGCTGGGCGACTACCCGCGCCGGCTCACCGACCGGCTGCTGCACTGGGCCGAGCATTCGCCCGGGCACACCCTGGTGGCGCGCCGCCACCTGGGCGGCGACTGGCACCGCATCAGCTACGCCGAGGCCGTGGCCACCGCGCGCAGCATCGCGCAGGCGCTGCTGGACCTCGACCTGTCGAAGGACCGGCCGGTCGCCATCCTGTCGGAGAACGACCTCGAGCACCTGCTGCTCGGCCTGGGCGCGATGTTCGCCGGCGTGCCCTTCGCGCCGGTCTCGCCGGCCTACTCGACCCTGTCGCAGGACTACGGCAAGCTGCGCCACATCCTGGGTGTGCTGACGCCCGGCCTGGTGTTCGCCTCCAACGCCTCGGCCTACGGGCGGGCGATCGCCGCTACCGTGCCGGCCGACGTGCCGGTGGTGCTGACGCACGGCGAGATCGCCGGCCGCGCGACGCGCCGCTTCGCCGAACTCGCCGCCACGCCGGTGACCCCGGCGGTCGACGCGGCGCACGCGCAGGTCGGCCCGGACACGATCGCCAAGTTCCTGTTCACCTCGGGTTCGACCAAGCTGCCCAAGGGCGTGATCAACACGCAGCGCATGCTGTGCGCCAACCAGCAGCAGATCCTGCAGTGCTTCCCCGGCCTCGGCCAGGTGCGGCCGGTGCTGGTGGACTGGCTGCCGTGGAACCACACCTTCGGCGGCAACCACAACGTCGGCATCACGATCTACAACGGCGGCACGCTCTACATCGACGACGGCAAGCCCACGCCCGCGGGCATCGCCGAGACGCTGCGCAACCTGCGCGAGATCGCGCCGACGGTCTACTTCAACGTGCCCAAGGGCTTCGAGGAGATCGCCAACGCGATGGAGGAGGACGCGCAGCTGCGCGACACCCTGCTCAGCCGCGTCTCGATGTTCTTCTTCGCCGGCGCCGGGCTGGCGCAGCCGGTGTGGGACAAGCTCGACCGCATCGCCGAGCAGACCGTGGGCGAGCGCATCCGCATGCTCACCGGCCTGGGCATGACCGAAACCGGCCCGTTCGCGATGTGCGCCAACGCCGAGGAGGTGAAGTCCGGCCACATCGGCCTGCCGGCGCCCGGCATGGAGCTCAAGCTGGTGCCCAGCGGCGACAAGACCGAGGTGCGCTA
The DNA here is from genome assembly GCF_004011805.1 of Piscinibacter defluvii. GTDB lineage: Bacteria > Pseudomonadota > Gammaproteobacteria > Burkholderiales > Burkholderiaceae_C > Piscinibacter > Piscinibacter defluvii. Next base: position 329,559 of record NZ_ML137196.1, on the reverse strand, counting down.
CCGCGGCCCGAACGTCACGCCGGGCTTCTGGCGCGCACCCGAGCAGACCGCCGAGTCCTTCGACGCCGAGGGCTTCTACAGCAGTGGCGACGCGATCAAGCCGATCGACCCGGCCCACCCCGGGCGCGGCTTCGCGTTCGACGGGCGCACCGCGGAGGACTTCAAGCTCTCCACCGGCACCTTCGTCTCGGTGGGCCCGCTGCGCGCGAGGGTCATCGCCGCGGGCGACCCCTGCGTGCAGGACGTGGTGGTGGCCGGCCTGAACCGCGACGAGCTCGGCCTCCTGCTGTTCCCGCGCATGGACGCCTGCCGGGCCTTCGCCAACCTCCCCGCCGGCGCGCCGACGCTCGAGGTGCTCGGCAGCGCGCCGGTGCGCGAGTTCTTCCAGCATCTGGTCGACGGCCTGTGGGCCACCGGCACCGGCAGTGCGACCCGCGTGGCGCGTGCGCTGGTGCAGGTCGACCCGCCGAGCATCGACCTCGGCGAGGTCACCGACAAGGGCTCGATCAACCAGCGCGCGGTGCTGACGCACCGTGCTGCGCTGGTCGAGCACCTGTACGCCGGCGGCGACGGCGTGATCCTGCCGCGCCGCTGAGGAGGCTGCATGCAGATCGAGCAACAGGCGGCAATCGTCACCGGCGGCGCCTCGGGCCTGGGCGCCGCGACGGCACGTGCGCTGGCGGCGCGCGGCGCGAAGGTGGCGGTGCTGGACCGCAACGCCGACGGCGCCGCGGCGCTGGCGCGCGAGATCGGCGCCGACGGACAGGCGATCGGGATCGGCTGCGACATCACCGACACCGCGAGCGTGCTGGCCGCGCTCGACGCTGCGCGCGCCGCGCACGGCTCGGCGCGCCTGCTGCTGAACGTGGCCGGCATCGGCACCGCGAAGCGCATCGTCGGCAAGGACGGTGCACCCGCGCCGCTGGAAGACTTCGAGCGTGTCGTGCGGGTCAACCTGGTCGGCACCTACAACGTCACGCGGCTCGTGGTGGCCGAGATGGTGAAGCTCGCGCCGCTCGCGGACGGCGAACGCGGCGTGGTGGTCAACACCGCCTCGGTGGCGGCCTTCGACGGGCAGGTCGGGCAGGAGGCCTATGCGGCGAGCAAGGGCGGCATCGTCGGCATGACGCTGCCGCTGGCGCGCGACCTGGCGCAGTTCGGCGTGCGTGTGTGCACCATCGCCCCGGGGCTGTTCCTCACGCCGCTGATGGCCGAGCTGCCGCAGGCGGTGCAGGAGTCGCTGGCCGCGAGCATCCCGTTCCCGAAGCGGCTGGGCAAACCCGAGGAGTTCGCGCAGCTCGCCGCCGCCATCATCGAGAATCCGGCGCTCAACGGCGAGGTGATCCGCCTCGACGGCGCGCTGCGCCTGCCCCCGCGCTGAGCCCAAGAGCGATGAGCCGCACCACCACCTTCCGCGTCGACGTGCAGTTCGGAGACTGCGATCCCGCCGGGATCGTGTTCTTCCCGAACTTCTCGCGCTGGATGGACGCGGCCTCGCTCGCGTTCTTCATGCAGTGCGGCCTGCCGCCCTGGCGCGAGCTGGTCAAGACACGCGGCATCGTCGGCACGCCGCTGCTGGAGATCAACACCAAGTTCGTCCGCCCGGTCACCTACGGCGAGACGATCGCGATCGACACCTGGGTCGAGGAATGGCGCGACAAGGTGTTCGTGCAGCAGCACCGCGTGACACGCGGCGGCGAGCTGATCTGCGAAGGCCGCGAGGTGCGTGCCTTCGTCACCCGCGAGCCCGGCACCGACCGGCTGCGAGCGATTCCCGTTCCCGCCGACATCAAGGCCCTGTGTTCCTAGGAGACATGACGATGCACCTGCTCAAGACCCTTGCCGCGGCCCTGGCCGTGCTGGCCGCCGGCGCCGCCCAGGCCGAGATCACCATCGGCATCAGCCTGCCGCTGACCGGGCCCGCCTCGGGCCTCGGCATCCCGATGGCCAACTACATCAAGCTCTGGCCGACCGAGATCGCCGGCGAGAAGCTCAAGGTGATCGTGCTCGACGACGCCACCGATCCGACCAAGGGCGTCACCAACGCGAAGAAGTTCATCACCGAGGACAAGGCCGACATCATCATGGGCTCGGCCGCCACGCCGGTGGCCATCGCGATGGCCGGGCCGATCGCCGAATCCGAGACGGTGCAGTTCATGTTCTCGCCGGCGGTGCTGCCCGCGGGCAAGGACACCTGGGCCTTCCGCCTGCCGCAGGGCAATGCGGTGATGGCGCACGCGATGATCGAGCACATGAAGAAGCAGGGCGTGAAGACGGTCGGCTTCCTCGGCTACACCGACGCCTACGGCGAGAGCTGGCTGAACGACTTCAAGGCCCAGTCGCAGGCGCTCGGCGGGCCGCAGATCGTCGCCACGGAGCGCTTCGCGCGCAGCGACACCAGCGTCACCGCGCAGGCGCTCAAGCTCGCCTCGGCCAACCCGGACGCGATGCTGATCGTCGCCTCGGGCTCGGGCGCCGCCATGCCGCACAAGGCGATCGTCGAGCGCGGCTACAAGGGCAGGATCTACCAGACCCACGCCGCGGCCTCGCGCGACCTGGTGCGCGTGGGCGGCAAGGACGTCGAAGGCGCCTTCGTCGTCTCCGGCCCGGCGGTGATCCCCGAGCAGCTGCCGGCCAACCACCCGTCGAAGGCACTCGCGGCCGACTTCGTCGCCAAGTACGAGAAGGCCTACGGCGCGGGCAGCCGCAACCAGTTCGGCGGCCATGCCTACGACGCCATCGTCGTGCTCGAGAAGGTCGTGCCGGTGGCGCTGAAGAAGGGCAAGCCGGGCACCAAGGAGTTCCGCGCCGCGCTGCGCGACGCCACCGAGGCCATGGGCCGCACGGTCGTCTCGCACGGCGTGCTGAACTACACCAAGGACAACCACTGGGGCTTCACGACGGAGACCGGCGTGATCCTGAAGGTCGTCAACGGCGACTGGAAAGTCGAGTAAATGGATCTCACCATCGCCAGCATCCTGTCGCTCGACGGCGTCACCAACGGCGCGGTCTACGCGCTGCTGGCGCTGGCCACCGTGCTCGTGTTCGCCGTCACGCGGGTGATCTTCATCCCGCAGGGCGAGTTCGTGGCCTACGGTGCGCTGACGCTGGCGCTGCTGCAGCTCGGCCAGGTGCCCGGCACGGTCTGGCTGCTGCTCGTGCTGGCGCTGGTGGCCGCGGTGCTCGACGCGCTGGCCGGGCTGCGGCGCGGGCTGCCGGCCGGCAGCGTGCTGGCCGGCGCGCTCAAGGGGCTGGTGCTGCCGCTGGTGGTGGTCGGCGTGGCCTGGTGGGCCGCGCCGCGCCAGCTGCCGCTGCTGCTGCAGAGCCTGCTGACGCTGGCGATCGTCACGCCGCTCGGTCCGCTGGTCTACCGGCTCGCCTACGAGAAGGTGGCCGATGCCACCGTGCTGGTGCTGCTGATCGTCTCGGTCGGCGTGCACTTCGCGCTCACCGGCCTGGGCCTGGTGTTCTTCGGCGCCGAGGGCTTCCGCAACCCGAGCTTCTGGGACACGCGCTTCTCGGCCGGCCCGCTCACGCTCTCCGGCCAGACCCTGATCATCTTCATGGCCTCGATCGCGCTGATCGTCGGCCTGTTCCTGTTCTTCGAGCGCACGCTGCGCGGCAAGGCGCTGCGCGCCACCGCGGTGAACCGGCTCGGCGCGCGGCTGATGGGCATCTCCACCTCGGGCGCCGGCAAGCTGAGCTTCGGCCTGGCCGCCTTCATCGGCGCGCTCTCGGGCCTGCTGATCGGGCCGACCACGACGATGTTCTACGACTCGGGCTTCCTGATCGGCCTGAAGGGCTTCGTGGCCGCGATCTTCGGCGCGTTGTCGAGCTACCCGGCCGCGGCGCTCGGCGCCGTGTTCGTCGGCCTGATCGAGAGCTTCGGCTCGTTCTGGGCCAGCGCCTTCAAGGAGGTGATCGTCTTCACGCTGATCATCCCGGTGCTGCTGTGGCGCAGCTTCCAGCACGGCCATCACGACGAAGAAGAATGAAGATCCGACGCATCGCGTTCATCGCCTTCCTGGTCGTCGTGGCCGCGCTGCCGGTGCTGCCGGTGCCGGAGTTCTGGATCACGCAGGCCAACTACATCGGGCTGTACACGCTCGTGGCGCTCGGCCTGGTGCTGCTGACCGGCGTGGCCGGCCTGACCAGCTTCGGCCAGGCGGCGTTCGTCGGCATCGGCGCCTACACGGCCGCCTACCTGACGCTGACCTACGCCGTCTCGCCCTGGCTGACGGTGTTCATCGGCCTGGCCGTCACCGGCGTGGCCGCCCTGGCGCTGGCCTGGGTGACGCTGCGCATGTCGGGCCACTTCCTGCCGCTGGCCACCATCGCCTGGGGGCTGAGCCTGTTCTACCTGCTCGGCAACATCGACGCGCTGGGCAAGTACGACGGCCTGCTCGGCATCCCCGCGCTGGAGCTGTTCGGCCTGACGCTGAACACCGGGCGCAGCTTCTACGTGCTGCTGTGGTTGCTGGTGGTGCTGGCCACCGTGGCGGTGACGCACCTGCTCGATTCGCGCACCGGCCGCGCGCTGCGCGCCGTCAAGGGCGGCACGACCATGGCCGAGGCGATGGGGGTGAACACCTTCCGCATCAAGGTGACGGCGTTCCTGATCGCGGCGCTGCTGGCCAGCCTGTCGGGCTGGCTGTTCGCGCACTTCCAGCGCACCGTCAACCCGTCGCCCTTCGGGCTGAACAAGGGCATCGAGTACCTGTTCATGGCGGTGGTCGGCGGGGTCGGCCATGTCTGGGGCGCGCTGGTCGGCTCGACCGTGGTCAAGGTGCTGGAGGAGCAGCTGCAGGACTGGCTGCCGCGCCTGATGGGCACCAGCGGCAACTACGAGATCATCGTCTTCGGCCTGCTGCTGGTGCTGGTGCTGCAGTACGCGCGCGACGGCATCTGGGCCTTCGTCGAGGCGCGCGTGCCGCGCCCGCCGCGGCCGCGCGACTGGGGCGACGCGAGCGCGCTGCCCGAGCGCGCGCGCCCGCCGCGCGGCGAGGTGGTGCTGCAGGTGCAGGCCGCGCGCAAGGAGTTCGGTGGGCTGGTGGCGGTCAACGACGTCAGCTTCGACGTGCGTGCCGGCCAGATCCTCGGCCTGATCGGGCCCAACGGCGCCGGCAAGTCCACCACCTTCAACCTCGTCACCGGCGTGCTGCCGGTCACGCGCGGCGAGGTGCGGCTGCGCGGCCAGCCGATCCACAGCCTGCCCTCGCGCGAGATCGCCGCGCGCGGCGTGGCGCGCACCTTCCAGCACGTGAAGATGATTCCGGGCATGACGGTGCTGGAGAACGTCGCGCTCGGCGCGCACCTGCGCGGCGGGCACGGCGTGGCCGCGGCCATGCTGCGGCTCGACCGTGGCGAGGAGAAGCGCCTGCTGAAGGAGGCTGAGCGCCAGCTGCAGCGCATCGGCATGGGCGAGCGCATGCACGAGCTGGCCGGCAACCTGGCGCTCGGGCCGCAGCGCCTGATGGAGATCGCCCGCGCGCTGGCCGCCGACCCGACGCTGCTGCTGCTCGACGAACCCGCCGCCGGCCTGCGCCTGAAGGAGAAGCAGGCCCTGGCCGGCGTGCTGCGCCAGCTGCGCGACGAAGGCATGGCGATCCTGCTGGTCGAACACGACATGGACCTGGTGATGGGCCTGGTCGACCGCGTGGTGGTGATGGAGTTCGGCACCAAGCTGATCGAGGGCACGCCCGAGGAGGTGCAGGCGAGCCCCGCGGTGCGCGCCGCCTACCTCGGGACGGAACACTGACATGACGGACTTGCTTCTCGAGGTCAACGACCTGCACGCCGGCTACGGCCGCGCCGAGGTGCTGCACGGCATCCGCCTGAAGGCCGCCAAGGGCAGCGTGGTGACGGTGATCGGCCCGAACGGCGCCGGCAAGTCCACCCTGCTGAACGCGCTGATGGGCGTGCTGCCGGCGCGCGGCGAGATCCGCTACGCCGGCGCCTCGGTGCTGCGCCGCACGCTGGAAGAGCGCGTGATGCAGGGCATCGCGCTGGTACCGGAGACGCGTGCGCTGTTCGGCACCATGCCGGTGGAGGACAACCTGCTGCTGGGCGGCTACCGCCAGGTGCGCCAGGGCCGGCGCAAGGCCGGCGAGGGGCTGGAGCAGGTGTACACGCTGTTCCCGCGCCTGAAGGAGCGCCGCGTGCAGCTGGCCGGCACGCTCTCGGGCGGCGAGCGCCAGATGCTCGCGGTCGGCCGTGCGCTGATGAGCCAGCCCGACCTGCTGATGCTCGACGAGCCCAGCCTCGGCCTGGCGCCGCTGGTGGTCAAGGAGATCTTCCGCACGATCGAGAAGCTGCGCGCCACCGGCGTGACCATCCTGCTGGTCGAGCAGAACGCCCGCGCCGCGCTCGAGGTGGCCGACCACGGCTACGTGCTCGAGATGGGCGAGATCGCGCTCGAGGGCCCGGCCGAGCAGCTTGCCAAGGACCCGCGCGTGATCGACACCTACCTGGGTGCGGCGCGCCAGAAGACCAACGTCTGAGGACGCCATGAGCTGGGAGTACCGCGCCCCGGTGCGCGAGATGCGCTACGTGATCGAGGAGCTGCTCGGCCTGCCGGCGCAGTGGGCGCAGCTGAACGCGTTCGCCGAGCTCGACGCCGATACCGCCGTGCAGGTGATCGAGGAGGCGGCGAAGTTCGCCGTCGAGGTGGTGGCGCCGCTGAACGGGCCCGGCGATCTGGAGGGCTGCAGCTGGCGCGACGGCGCGGTCGGCACGCCGAAGGGCTTCCGCGCCGCCTACCAGGCCTTCGTCGCCGCCGGCTGGCCGGCGCTCGCCTGCGATCCGGCCGTCGGGGGCCAGGGCCTGCCGCAGGTGCTCAACGCCGCGCTGTACGAGATGCTCAGCGCGGCCAATCACGCCTGGACCATGTACCCCGGCCTGCTGCACGGCGCCTACGAATGCCTGCATCGGCACGCCTCGCCCGAGCTGCAGCAGCGCTACCTCGGCCCGGTGGTGAGCGGGGAGTGGCTCTCGACCATGTGCCTGACCGAGGCGCATGCCGGCTCCGACCTCGGCCTGCTGCGCACCCGGGCGCAGCCGCAACCCGACGGCAGCGTGAGGCTCAGCGGCCAGAAGATCTTCATCTCCGGCGGCGAGCACGACCTGACCGACAACATCGTGCACCTGGTGCTGGCCCGGCTGCCGGACGCACCACCGGGCACCAAGGGCATCTCGCTGTTCCTCGCGCCGAAGATCCTGCCCGACGGAACGCGCAACGCGCTGCGCTGCGACGGCATCGAGAAGAAGATGGGCATCAAGGGCAGCGCCACCTGCGTGATGGCCTTCGAGGGGGCCACCGGCTGGATCGTCGGCGAGCCGCACCGCGGCCTGGCGGCGATGTTCGCGATGATGAACTCGGCGCGCCTGCACGTGGCGCTGCAGGGGCTGGCGCTGGCCGACAACGCGCACCGCAATGCGCTGCGCTACGCGCACGAGCGGCTGCAGTCGCGCGCGCCGCAGCGCGGCGACACCGCTGCGCCGGCCGACCCGATCGTGCTGCACCCGGCGGTGCGCCGCAGCCTGCTGCGCCAGCGTGTGCTGGTCGAAGGCGGCCGCATGCTCGCCTACGCGGCCGCGCACCTGCTGGACCTGGCCGAACATGCCGAGGACGGCGCGCTGCGCCGCAGCGCGCAGGACGACGCGGCGCTGCTGACGCCGGTGCTCAAGGCCTTCCTCACTGACAACGGATTCGCGCTGGCGAGCGACGCGCTGCAGGTGTTCGGCGGCCACGGCTACACGCACGACTGGGGCGTGGAGCAATGTGTGCGCGATGCCCGCATCGCGATGGTCTACGAGGGCACCAACCAGATCCAGGCGATCGACCTGGTGGTGCGCAAGGTCCTTCCCGACGGCGGCGCGAAGTTCTTCGCGCTGCTGCAGCGCCAGCGCGCGGCGCTGCCGCCGCAGGCGCGCCATGCCGCCGCGGCGCAGGACTGGCTCGCGCGGCTCGAGTCGGCGCTGCGCGACACCGTGGCCGCCGCGGCCGGCGATGCCGAGCTGCCCTACCGCGTGGCCGACGACCTGCTGCGCGCCTGCGGCCTGGCGCTGGTGGCGGCCGCCTGGGCACGCGCCGACGCGGTGTCGGCCGAACGCGCGGCCGCGGGCGACGCCTTCCACCGCGCCAAGTGCGAGAGCGCGGCGCACTGCTTCGCGCAGCTCGAACCCGAGTTCGCCCAGGCGCTCGCGCAGGCGCGTGCCGGCCGCACGCCGTTCGCGGCGATCGAGGCGTTCGACGCGGCATGAAGGCCGAGGCGCTCGCGCCCGAGGCCGCGTCGTCGGCGCTCGACCAGTCGCGCCTGACCACGCTGGTGGGCTATGCGGCCAGCCGCGCTGCGATCGAGCTGCGCAAGACCTTCGCACGCCACCTCGGTCCGCTCGGCCTGAAGGTGCTGGACTATTCCATCCTGGTGCTGGTGGCCTCCAACCCCGAGGTGAACCAGAAGCAGCTCGGCGAGGCGCTGGACGTGGCGCCGCCCAACATGGCCGCGGCGATCGACCGGCTGGTCGAGGCCGGCTGGGTCGAACGGGTGCGCAGCACACGCGACCGGCGCGCCATGTTGATCCACCTCACCGCCTCGGGCCATGAGCTGCTGCGCCGCGCCGAGGCGATCGCCGCGACCATGGAGCAGGAGCCCCTGCGCGGGCTCTCGTCGGCCGAGCGGGCCCTGCTGGTCGAACTGCTGCTGAAGGTGGCCGGACTCGCGGTGCGCGTGGTGTGAAGGTGTGGCGGCGCTGCCGCGGCCTTGCCCGGGTGATTGACACCGCGGGGTGCGCTTCGTAAGGTCCAGCGGTCTTCGAACCGACAGGTGGCCTCGTGACATCCGCATCCCCTGAGGGCCGCCGCGCCCGCCGCTGGACACCGGGCCTGCTGCCGTGCCTGCTGCCGCTGGCGGTTGCGGCGCAGCAGACCGTGCCGAATCAACCCAGCGCCGGCTCGCTGCTGCAGCAGGCGCAGCCCCAGGGCGTGCCGGCCCCGGCGCTCGGCAAACCGCCCGCCGAACTGGTGCTGCCGCGGGCCGTGACGGCGCCGACGAGCGGCGGACCGAGCATCGAGGTCAAGGCCTTCCGGATCGCGGGGCTCGACGTGCTGACTCCCGAGCGGCGCGCCGCGCTGCTGCCGATGCTGCAGAAATACACCGGGCCGCGCAAGACGCTCGTCGACCTGGAGGACGCGGCCAAGGACGTCGAGGTCGCGCTGCAGCGCCAGGGCTACTTCCTCGCCCAGGCCTACGTGCCCGAGCAGCAGCTGGTCGACGGCACGGTCACGCTGCAGGTGCTGATCGGCCGGATCGGCGCGGTGCAGATCGAGGCCGAGCCGGGCGTCAAGGTATCCGCTGAACTGATGGACAACATCGTCGCCCGGCTGCGCGGCAACCCGGTGGCCGAGCGCGAGCTGATCGAGAGCGCGCTGTTCACGCTGGGCGACCTGCGCGGCATCGCGGTGACCTCCTCGCTGACCCCGGGCGAGAAGGTCGGCCAGGCCGACCTGACGATCAAGGTGTCGGCGGCCAAGGGCAGCGCCTACTCGCTCGAGTTCGACAACGGCGGCTCGGTCTTCACCGGCCGCTACCGCCTGTTCGCCAACGGCGAGTGGTTCAACCTCGCCGGCCGCGGCGACGTGTTCTCGATCCGCGGCCAGGCCTCGCTGAACGGCGGCTCGGCCTTCGTGCGCGCCGCCTGGCTGACCCCGGTCAACGCCTACGGCACGAAGGTCGGCGTGGCGGCCAGCTTCCTGAAGTACAAGCTCGGCGATTCGCTCGAGGCGCTCGACGCCCACGGCACCGCCCAGGCGCTGTCGCTGCAGTTCCTGCATCCGCAGGTCCGCTCGCGCAACACCAACCTGTTCCTGACCGCGAGCGCCGACGTGCGCAAGTTCGACGACACGGTGAGCACCTATCCGCTGGTCATCAAGAAAGGCGTGACGAGCTACGTGACGCTCGGCGCGGTGGGCGACTTCCGCGACACGATCTTCGGCGGCGGCATCAGCAACTACTCGCTGACGCTGGTGGGCGGCAAGCTGGACATCGACACCCCCAGCGAACTCGACCTCGACCAGGGCGACGGTGGCTTCAAGACCAACGGCGGCTACGCCAAGCTGGGCTTCACCGCCTCGCGCCTGCAGGTGCTGCCGAACAAGGACTACCTGTACTTCAGCCTCTCGGGCCAGTACGCGAGCAAGAACCTCGACAGCTCGGAGAAGTTCAGCCTCGGCGGACCGAGCGGCGTGCGGGCCTACCCGGCGCCCGAGTCGCCGAGCGACCACGGCCTGATCGGCGGCTGGGAGTACCGCAAGCCGCTGGCCATCGAGGCGCTGCCGGGCGACTGGGTGCTGGCGGTGTTCGGCGACTACGCCTACGGGCAGCTGCACCAGGAGCCCCGCGTGGGCGACAGCTCGCGCAACATCCGCAAGCTGATGGGCCACGGCATCGGCCTGACCTACGGCGGCGCCAACGGGCTGATCGTCAAGGGCTACCTGGCCGTGCGCGGCGACGCGGTGGCGCAGAGCGACGACTCTCGCACCCGCGCCTACGTGCAGCTGAGCCAGCCGTTCTGAAGGAGATCACGATGAAGTCGACGCGTCGCGTCTTCCTGCTCACCCCGCTGGCCTGTGCCTGCTCGCTGGCGCTGGCGCAGGGCGCCGCACTGCCCACCGGCGGCACCATCGTGCGCGGCAGCGGCAGCATCAGCAGCAGCGGCAGCACGATGACCGTGCGCCAGACCACCGATCGCCTGGTGGCCGACTGGCAGAGCTTCTCGATCGGCGCCGGCAACACGGTGCGTTTCGTCCAGCCCGGGCGCAACTCGGTGGCGCTGAACCGCATCGTCGGCGACGACGCCAGCGTCATCTACGGCAACCTGACGGCCAACGGTCACGTGTTCCTGCAGAACACCAACGGCGTGCTGTTCGCGCCCGGATCGCAGGTCAGCGTCGGCGCGCTGGTGGCCACCACGCTGAAGGCCGACGTGGATGCGCTGATGGCCGGGCAACTGCGCCTGTCCGGCGACAGCAGCGCCGCGGTGCGCAATGCCGGCACGCTGCGCGCCGCCGAGGGCGGCCATGTCGTGCTGGCCGGCCGGCGCGTCGGCAACAGCGGCAGCATCGTCGCGCCGGGCGGCACCGCCGCGCTGGCGGCCGGCAGCGCGGTCGAGATCGACCCGACCGGCTCCGGCCTGCTGAGCATCCGCGTGCCGGTCGAGGCGGTGGCGGCACGCGTGGCCAACAGCGGCCGCATCGTGGCCGACGGCGGGCAGGTGTCGCTGCAGGTGGCGGCGGCCGAGGCGGCGCTGGGCACGGTGATGCAGGTCGGCGGCGTGGTGCGCGCGCGCAGCATCGAGCAGCGCGACGGCAGGATCGTGCTCTCCGGCGGCGATGCCGGCGTGGTGCGTGTCACCGGCACGCTCGACGCACGCGGCGGCGCCGGCCTGGAGGGCGGCAGCGTCGAGGTGACCGGCCAGCGCATCGGCCTGCTCGGCGCGGCCCGCATCGACGCCTCGGGCGCGGCCGGCGGCGGCACGGTGCTGGTCGGCGGCGGGCTGCGCGGCGAGGGGCCGCAGCCGCACGCGCAGGTCACGGCGGTCGGCGCCCACGCGAGCATCGACGTCAGCGCCCGCGTCCAGGGCGACGGCGGCACCGCGGTGGTCTGGTCCGACGCGCTGACGCGCTTCGAGGGGCACATCGCGGCGCGCGGCGCGGGCGGCGGCAACGGCGGCCTGGCCGAGGTGTCGGGCAAGCAGCACCTGAGCTTCCTCGGCAGCGCCGACCTGCGCGCGCCGGGGGCGCAGCGCGGCACGCTGCTGCTCGACCCGTCGACGCTGCAGATCGGCGCCACGGCCGACATCAACGGCGACAACACGGTCGGCGACGACCTGGTGGCGTCCTCGCTGACGCTGGCCGACTTCGCCGGGGCGGCCAGCCGCATCACGTCCACGCGGGTCGCCACGCTGCTGGCCACCACCGACGTGGACCTGGCGGCGGACTTCCAGATCAGCGTCACCGCGCCGCTCACCGTGGCCGCCGGCGGCGCGGCCACCACGCTCACGCTGACCAGCCCGACGCTGACCATCAGCAGCCCGATGACGCTGAACAACAGCTCGCTGGCGCTGAACACCGGCGGCGGCTTCAGCGACTCGATCGCCATCGGCGCGCCGATCCAGTCGCTCGGCTCGGTGTCGCTGACCGCGAGCAGCAGCTTCATCAGCAACGTCATCACCGCGCAGCAGGTGAACTTCAACTCGCCGCAGGACGTCTCGGCCAGCGTGTTCGAGGATGCGCAGGCCGGCGGCATCGTCGCCGCGCAGGTCACCGCGCAGGCCTTCGGCGATGCGGCCATCACGCTGAACCTGCAGAGCCCGAACAACCGCATCGGCAGCCTGACGCTGGACACCGCCGGCGTCACGCTGCGCAACGACAACCCGGCCGGCACGCCGATGAGCGTGCAGGGCAGCGTCGGCGGTGACTTCACCCTCAGCGCCACCGGCGGCCTGACGCAGAGCGGCGCGCTGACGGTCTCGGGCGTCACGAACATCACCACCACCGGCACCGACGCCGCGCTGCTGACCAACGCCGGCAACCAGTTCCTCGGCGCGGTCGGCTTCGCCGCCGGCGGCGACTTCGAGCTCGCGGCACAGGGCCCGCTGATCATCTCCGGGCGCGGTGCCGGCGACGTGCGGGCCAGCAGCACCGGCGTGCTGACGCTGGACACCGCCGGCATCAACACCACCGGTGCGCTGATCGACCTGACGACCGCCGGCTTCGTCAACGCCACCGACACCGGCGCCGCGCTGCAGACCGGCGCGGGTGGCCGCTTCATCGTGCGTTCCACCGATCCGGCGCAGGACAACCTGGGCACCTCGCTGGCCTTCGGCACGGCCGCGACCGACTTCAACGGCATCGTCTACGGTGACTGGACCGGTGCGCTGCCGACCACGGGCAACCTGTTCGTCACCAGCGCCACCGGCACGATCGACACGCCGGCCACCGACTGGGTGGCGACCACCCGGACCTACGACGGCACCACCGGCTTCGCCTACGCCTTCGGCGGCACCACGGCCACCGGCCTGTTCGGCGAAGGTTCGTTCAGCCTGAGCAACTACACGGTCGACACGTCAGGCAGCTTCGCCGACAAGAACGCCGGCGCCAGCAAGGCCTACACGGTGGCCGCCAGCGGCAACACGTCCGGCACCGACCTGGGCGGCGTGGCGCACTACGGCCTGCAGTTCGCCGGCTTCACCGATGCCACCGCCGGCGCGCCGGCCTTCACGATCGACCCGCGCACCATCACCGGCAGCGGCATCACCGCGGTCGACCGGGTCTACGACGCCACCACCCAGGTGGCGCTGAGCGCGGCCGGCGCGACGCTGGCCAACACCGTCACCGGCGACGCGGTGACGCTGTCGCTGGCCGGCGCCACCGGCACGATGGCCGACAAGAACGTCGGCGCCGGCAAGGCGGTGACGGTGGCCAACGCCGGTCTGGCGGGGGCCGATGCCGGCAACTACGTGCTGGCCTCGGTGAACTCGCCGACCGTCACCATCACGCCGCGGCCCATCACCGCCGACGGCGTGACCGGGGTCGACCGCGTCTACGACGGCGGCACGCAGGTCGCGCTGAGCACCTCGGCCGCCACGTTGACCGGGCTGCTCGGCAGCGACGTGGTGACGCTCGGTGCCGGTACCGGCAACATGGCGGACAAGAACGTCGGCACCGCCAAGCCGGTGACCGGTGGCATCGTGTCGGTCGGCGGCGCCGATGCCGGCAACTACACCGTCACGGTCGGCGGCACGCCGACCGTGACGATCACGCCGCGCGGCATCACCTCCAACGGCATCACCGCGGTCGACCGGGCCTACGACGGCACCACGGCGGTGGCGCTGAACGGCTCGGCGGCCACGCTGAACAACACCGTCAGCGGTGACGACGTGACGCTCTCGCTGGCCGGTGCCAGCGGCACGATGTCCGACAAGAACGTCGGCACGGCCAAGCCGGTGACCGTGGCCGGGCTCGCGCTCGGCGGCGCCGACGCGGCCAACTACACGCTGACCGACGCGAGCGCACCGACCGTCAACATCAGCGCGCTGACGCTGACGCTGTCGGGCCTGCGCGCCGTCAACCGGGTGGTCAACGGCTCGACCCAGGTGCGCCTGGTCACCGACGACCTGCAGCTCTCCGGCCTGCTGCCCAGCGATGCGGTCGCGGTCGACGCGAGCGGCGCGGTCGGCAACGTGTCGTCGCCCGACCCCGGCCTGGGCAAGCCGGTGACGGTGTCGGGCATCACGCTGACCGGCGCCGACGCGGCCAACTACAACGTCTCGCCGCTGGCGCTGGACAGCAGCGGCCAGGGCCTGACGGTGCGCATCCTGACGGTGGCGCAGGGCGCCTTCGAGGACGTGCGCTACACGCGCTACCTGCAGGGCCTGTCGGACGCGCAGGAACCGTTCCGCCGCGCGATGGCCGAGGCGCTGGCGGCCGGCTTCGGCAAGGAGAACATCCGCAAGCAGCTCTCGCGCGGGCTGGTGTTCGAGACCGGGCTGGCCGCGCCCGCGGTGGACAACATCGACTCGGCCAAGCGCCCGGATGCCTGCGCCGGCGGCGGCGCGGGCCTGGGCTGCCGCTGATGGCGCTGCGCCGGCGCCGCCTGCTGCACGCCACCGGCGCGGCCGCGCTGGGCGCAGCGCTGCCGCGACCGGCGCGGGCCGCCGCCAGCGGCCAGGCGCTGCTGGTGGGCAACACCTCGTACAACCCGAACGAGGAGAACCTGCCGCCGGCGCGCAAGTGCATCGCCGACCTGGAGCAGCGGCTCGGCAAGCTCGGCTTCGCGACCGTCGCGCTGCACGATCCGCCGGTCGCGCAGGTGCAGGCCGAACTCGAGAAGCTGCAGCGCACGATCGCCGCCAATCCGGCGCTCGCCGGCGCGTTCTACTTCGTCGGCCACGGCTTCCAGTCGAACGCGGAGAACTTCCTGGTTCCCGCCGGCGGCAACCTGGAGTCCGCGCCGGCGCAGCTGGCCAAGACCTGCATCTCGCTCGAGCGCGAGGTGTTCACGCGGCTGAAGCGCCCGTCCGGCCGCGCCGCCACCGTCATCCTGGTCGACGCCTGCCGCACGCCGGACCGGCCGCGCTCGCCCACCGAGGGCTACAACCAGACCATGCCGCCGGACGGCTGCCACGTGGCCTTCGCCACCGGCCCGGGCAAGCGCGCCTTCGCGCCGAACGACCCGGCGCGCTACACCATGTTCGCCGAGGCGCTGCTGGCCGAGCTGGACGTCACCGACCCGGGCCGCTCGATCTTCCTGACGCTCGAGAGGGTGCGGGTCAAGGTGGCGCGCAAGGTCAACAGCATCGAGCCGATCGTCAAGGCCTTCGGGCGCAATGCGCAGCTGCCCGAGCTGGCCAGCAACGTGAGTGGCGACCCGTCCTGGATCGCCACCGCCTCCGCTGCCGTGGCGGTGGACGAACTGGAGTCGACGCGCCGCATCGCCGCGCCCGAGGAGGCGATCGACAAGCTCAAGGCGCTGGCGCAGAAGCTGCCCGAGGACCAGGCCGACGTGGCGCAGGGCCGCATCGGCGAACTGGAGAAGGTGGTCAGCGCGGCGCGCCAGGCGCGTCTGAACCTGGACGTCGCGGCACTGGCGGCGCAGCTCGGTCCGCGCCTGGGCGAGGACGCGCAGCGCGCCGTGCGTGGCGACAAGTACGCCGCGATGCGGGTGGCCGAGAGCCTGCCGCTGCCGCCGGCCGGCGAGCTGATCGAGCGCAGCGACCGCGGCCGCTGGATGATCTTCGCCGCCTACCTCGGCAACGGCATCGCGGCCTACCAGCTCAGCGAGCATTTCCGCAACGTCGACCGGCGCGATGCCGAGGCCTCGCGCTTCCTGAACCTGGCGCGCGCGAACAACTACACGCCGCCGCGCCAGCTCGACACGCGCCGCTGATGCTGCTGGCACAGGCGCTGGAGGCGCACCGGCGCGGCGAGTGGGACGCGGCGCGCCGGCGCTACGACGAGCTGCTCGCGCGCGAGCCCGGGCATGTCGACGCGCTGCACCTGCGCGCGGTGCTGGACTACCAGCAGGGCCGTTTCGCCGCGGCGCTGGCCGGGCTGGACCAGGCGCTTGCGCGGGCGCCCGGGCTGGCGGCGGCCTGGTCGAACCGTGCGGCGCTGCTGCGCGACCTGGGCCGCCCGGCCGAGGCGCTGGCCAGTGCCGAGCGCGCGCTGGCGCTGCAGCCCGACGAGGCCGGGGCCGCCAACAACCGCGCCGCCGCACTGCTCGACCTCGGCCGCGCGGCCGAGGCGCTGCCGGTGCTGCAGGCGCTGCTGGCCCGCGGCGCGGCCGACGCGGCCACCCACCACAACCACGGCAAGGCCCTGCTCGCGCTGGGCCGGCCGCAGGCCGCGGCCGCCGCCTTCGAGCAGGCGCTGGCGCGGGACCCGGCACTCGAGGCGAGCCGCACCGGCCGCATCGAGGCGCTGGCCGCCTGGGGCGAGCAGTTGCAGGCCGGCGGCCAGGGCGAGGCTGGCCTGCAGCAGCTGCAGGCCGCGCTGCAGGCGGCGCCGGGCACGCCCTACCTGTTCGGCCGCTGGCTGCACGCTGCCCTGCGCCAATGCGATTGGGCCGTGCTGGACGCGGCCTGCGGCGAGGCCGCGCGCGCCATCAATGCCGGCGAGCCGCTTCTCGCGCCTTTCGTGGCCCTGCACCTGCCGCTCTCGCGCGCCCGGCTGCAGGCCTGCGCACGCATCTTCTCGGCCGGCTTTGCCGGCGTGCAGGCCGAGCGGCCGCCGCCCGCGCCGCCGTCGGCCGATGGCCGCCTGCGGGTCGGCTTCTTCTCCGCCGACTTCCGCGAACATGCCACCGCGCGGCTGGCGGTCGGACTGATCGAGCGATTGCCGCGCGAGCGCATCGAGGCCTTCGGCTTCGCCTTCGGGGCGGCTGCCGACGAGGACCCGCTGCGCCGGCGCCTGCGTGCCGCCTTCGAGCATTTCGAGGACGTGGCCGCGCTGGACGACGCGGCGCTGGTGCAGCGCGCGCGCGCCTGCGCGCTGGACATCGCGATCGACCTCGGCGGGCCGACCCGCGACGCCCGGCCGGGGCTGTTCGCGCGGCGCCTCGCGCCCCTGCAGCTTGGCTGGCTCGGCTTCCCCGGCACCCAGGGCGCGCCGTGGATCGACGCGCTGCTCGCCGATGCGACCGTGCTGCCGCCCGAGCATGCCGCCGAGGTCGACGAGGCGGTGGTGCGCCTGCCGCACAGCTACCAGGCCAACGATGCGCGCCGCGTGCGCCCGCCGGCGCCGGCCCGGGCGAGCCTCGGGCTGCCGGCGCAGGGCTTCGTCTGGGCCGCGCTGCACGGGGCGGCCAAGCTCGAGCCGGGTGTCTGGCGCGTGTGGATGCGGCTGCTGCAGGCGCGCCCGGACAGCGTGCTGTGGCTGCTGCAGCCGGACGCCGGGGCCGAGAGGCGCCTGCGCGCGGCGGCGCTGGCGGCGGGCGTCGACCCGGCCCGGCTGGTGTTCGCCCCGCGCGTGGACGCGGCGGCGCACCTGGCCCGGCTGGCCTGCGCCGACCTGTTCCTCGACACCTTCGTCTGCAATGCGCACACGACGGCCAGCGACGCGCTGTGGGTCGGCCTGCCGGTGCTCACCTGCCGCGGCGAGACCTTCGCGTCGCGTGTGGCCGCGAGCCTGCTGGGTGCGGCCGGGCTGCCCGAACTG
This sequence comes from Piscinibacter defluvii, assembly GCF_004011805.1. Classification (GTDB taxonomy): domain Bacteria; phylum Pseudomonadota; class Gammaproteobacteria; order Burkholderiales; family Burkholderiaceae_C; genus Piscinibacter; species Piscinibacter defluvii. The sequence continues at coordinate 311,843 of NZ_ML137196.1, read as the reverse complement.
GTCTGCGCGGACGCCTCGGCCTACGAGGCGCTGGCGCTCGAGCTCAGCGCCGGCGGCGGCCGGCTGGCCGCGCTGCGCGCCCGCCTCGAGGCGCAGCGCGGCCGTTGCGCGCTGTTCGACGACGCCCGCTTCGCACGCGCGTTCGAAGCCGCGCTGTCAGCGCTGTGGCAACGCCATCGGAGCGGCGCCCCGGCCATCGGCCTGCAGGTGCTCGAGGACGCCGGCGGCCACCTGCGCATCGTCGAGCAGCCGACGGTGGCCCAGCCCGCGTGTGCTGACGAGGTGCCCGGCCGGCAATGACGCGGCCAGGCGCACCGAGGCGGCGTGCGGCGCGACGCGGTCGCCCTCGTCGTGCAGCACGAGCACCGGCTGGGTCACCCGCGCACCGAGCCAGGCCGGTTCGAACTCGGCCAGGCCGACGCCCTCGCGGCGCTCGATCTGCGCCCGCATGCGCGCCGCCAGGCCCTGCGCCAGCCCGAAGCTGTGCGCGAACCACTCGAGGAACGCGGCCGGCGGCGCCGAGGGGGCGAGCAGCGCCAGGCGTTCTACCGGCAGCCCGCGTGCCGCCGCGTGCGTGGCGGCCAGCGCGCCCAGCGAATGCGCCACCACGCCGTGCAGCGGCCCGAGCCGCGCCGCAGCGGCGAACAGGGCCCGCGCGAACTGCGGCAGCGTGCTGCGCCAGGCGCCGCTGCGGCCGTGGCCGGGGAAGTCCAGCAGCACCGGATCGAAGCCTGCCGCGGCGAGCCGGTCGCCGAGCGCGAGCATCTGCGCGCCGCTGCCGCCCCAGCCGTGCACCAGCAGCACGACCGGGCGCTCGTCGGCGATGTCGCCGCGCCGGTACCAGGCGAGCGTGGTGCCCTCGAAGGCCCAGCGCTCGGCCATCCAGGGCCGCGGCAGCGGGCGGCGCATCGCGAACTTCCACGGCATCGGCGTGAAGAACAGGCGCAGCGCGCCGCGGGTGCCCCAGGTGGGAGCGAGGCGGTCGAGCAGGCGCAGCGCCGCGCCGACGGTGCGGGCGGCGCCGCTGCCCGCGTAGAACGCGGCGGCCGGATTGGTGCTCATGGCTGGGCGGCTCAGAACAGCACCAGGTCGGCGTTGCGGCGCGGCACCGCGCGCCACAGGCCGACCAGCTTCCACACGCCCAGGGCCGCGCCGGCGGCGATGGTGACGAGCACGACGATCATGATGACTCTCCTCAATTAGTACGACCGTGCGAAATACGGTCGCGCGTCCGGGACGGATGCCGATCGGTCGGCCGCTCTCCCCGGGTCAGTGGCGCGAAGCGCGCGCCGCGCTCTCGGCCGGCGGCGACTGCAGCGACCGGACCAGACGTTGATAGGCCGCCCAGGTGCGCTCGCCCGCCCGGGCGTCGCGCATGAAGCGGGCCTCGCGCATCAGCGCGATGAACAGGCCGTCGAGCTCGAAGACGAGCTGCTCGGCATCGGTGTCGGGCCGCAGGTGGCCGGCGTCGATGGCCTGGATGACGGTGCGCTTGAGCGCGCTGCGCCAGCGGCGGATGCCGTCGAGCAGCTGCTCGCGCACCGGGCCCTCGCGGTCATCGAACTCGAACGAGCCGGCGCTGTAGAGGCAGCCCATCTTCGCGTCGACGTCGGCGGTGCGGCGGATCCACAGCCGCACGATCTCGTCGAGCCGCGGCAGGCCGCGCGGCTCGCGCATCGCCGGCACGAACACGTCCTGCACGAAGCGGCGGTCGAACTCCTCCACCACCGCCTTCTGCAACGCCTCGCGCGAACCGACACGCGAGAACACGCCGCTCTTGGACAGACCGAGCCGCTTGGCCACCTCGCCGATGGTCAGGCTCTCCAGCCCCTCGGCGGCGGCCATGGCGAGCGCGGTGTCGAGGATCGCGGCGAGTGTCAGCCCGCTGCGTTCCGTCTTCGTCTCGACCGTGCCGCGCATGTCCATGGAACGTAGTTTAGCACGATCGTGCGAAATGGCAAGTTCAGCCCCAGACCTCGGCCGCCGTCTCGACCACCAGACGCAGCTTGGCGCGCTGCGACTCGACCGCGATGTTGTTGCCGTGCACGGTGCTCGAGAAGCCGCACTGGGGCGACAGGCAGAGCTGCTCGAGCGGCGCGTACCGCGACGCCTCGTCGATGCGGCGCTTGAGCGTGTCCTTGCTCTCCATCTCGCCGAACTTGGTGGTGACGAGACCGAGCACGACGATCTTGCCCGGCGGCAGGAAGCGCAGCGGGCGGAAGTCGCCCGAGCGGTCGTCGTCGTACTCCATGAAGTAGGCGTCCAGGTTCATCTCGGCCAGCAGCGCCTCGGCCACCGGCTCGTAGTTGCCCTGGGCGGCGAAGGTGCTCTTGAAGTTGCCGCGGCACAGGTGCATCGCGAGCGTCATGCCGGCCGGCTTGTACGCCACGACCTTGTTGATGAAGCCGGCGTAGCGGTGCGGCAGCTCGTTCGGGTCGTCGCCGCGGGCGCGGGCCGCCTCGCGCATCTTCTCGTCGCACAGGTAGGCCATGTTGGTGTCGTCCATCTGCACGTAGCGGCAGCCAGCCTCGTACAGGCTCTTCAGCTCCTCGCCGTAGGCGCGCGCCACGTCGTCGTAGAAGGCCGGGTCGAGCTCCGGGTAGTGTTCGCGGCTGATGCCGGCGCGGCCGCCGCGGAAGTGCAGCATCGTCGGGCTGGGGATCGTGACCTTCGGCGTGCGCCCGGCCGAGACCTGGCTCTTCAGGTACTCGAAGTCGGCGCGCTGGATGTCCTTGACGTGGCGCACCTTGTCGACCACGCGCATCACCGGCGGCGCGAGCTCCTCCGTGCCGTCGGGCTTGCGCACCGTCACCGGGATGTCGGTCTTGACGCCGCCGAGCTGCTCCAGGAAGTCGATGTGGAAGTAGGTGCGGCGGAACTCGCCGTCGGTGATGGACTGCAGGCCGACCTCCTCCTGGAACCGGACGATCTCGGTGATCGCGCGGTCCTCGACCGCGCGCAGCTGTTCGGCCGTGATCTCGCCGCGGGCCTTCTGCTCGCGGGCGTCCAGCAGGTACTTGGGGCGCAGGAAGCTGCCGACGTGGTCGGCGCGGAACGGCGGGGTGGTGCGTGTGGTCATCGCGGGGTCTCCTTGATCCGGTCGCGGGCATCGTAGTGCACGGCCGGGCCCCCTGCGCCGGGGGGCATGCCGGATTGAGATAGCTGCTAGTCGTAGTCCCGGATTGCGGCTGGCGCCGGGCTTGCCTCAGCATGCCCAGTCGTCCGACCGGGGGCCGTTCCCGGCGGGCGCCAGCCTATCGGCGAAGATCGAGGTTTAGTCGTCGGGCCCGGCCCGGATGTTCCCCTTCGGAGACAGTTCGAATGCAAAAGCGCCAGCTCCTGCGTGCCCTCGCGGCCACACTCGCCCTCCCGGCCCTCGGCCTCGCGCACGCCGCGGACCCGATCAAGATCGGCCTGATCCTGCCGATGACCGGCCAGCAGGCCTCCACCGGCCGGCAGATCGACGCCGCGGTGAAGCTCTACATGGCGCAGAACAACCCGGTGATCGCCGGCCGCAAGGTCGAGGTGATCGTCAAGGACGACGCCTCCACGCCGGACCAGACGCGCCGCCTGGCGCAGGAACTCGTCGTCAACGACAAGGTCGTCGCGCTGGCCGGCTTCGGCATCACGCCCTCGGCGATGGCCACGGCACCGATCGCCACGCAATCCAAGACGCCGATGGTCGTGATGGCGGCGGCCACCTCGGCCATCACCGAGGCCTCGCCCTACGTCGTCCGCACCAGCTTCACGCTGCCGCAGGCGGCCGTGGCGATCGCCGAATGGGCCAACAAGAACGGCATCAAGAAGGTGGTCTCGCTGGTCAGCGACTACGGTCCGGGCATCGACGCCGAGAAGTTCTTCGCCGACCGCATCACGCTCAACGGCGGCCAGGTGGTCGACAAGCTGCGCACGCCGCTGCGCGCGCCGGACTTCGCGCCGGTGCTGCAGAAGGTGCGCGACGCCAGCCCGCAGGCGCTGTTCGTGTTCCTGCCCTCGGGCCAGGGCGCGGCCTTCATGAAGCAGTTCGCCGAGCGCGGGCTGGACAAGGCCGGCATCAAGCTGATCGGCACCGGCGACATCACCGACGACGACCAGCTCAACGACATGGGCGATGTGGCGCTGGGCGTGGTCACCGCGCACCACTACGCCGCGGCGCACAAGTCGGCCGTGAACCAGAAGTTCGTCGAGGCCTTCAAGAAGGCCAACAACGGCATGCGCCCGAACTTCATGGCGGTGGGCGGCTACGACGGCATCCGCGTGATCGTCGAGGGCCTGAAGGCCAGCAAGGGCGAGGGTGGCGACAAGCTGCTGGCCGCGATGAAGGGCCAGATCTTCGAGAGCCCGCGCGGCGAGGTGCTGATCGACGGCCAGACCCGCGACGTGGTGCACGACATGTACGTGCGCAAGGTCGAGCGCGTGGGCGGCGAACTCCAGAACGTGGAGTTCGATGCCATCAAGGCGATGAAAGACCCCGGCAAGTCCAAGTGATCCCCCCCGGAGCGCCTCACGGCGCTCCCCCCCAGGGGGGCGCCGCCAGCGGCCCGGCAAAGCCGGTTCCGCGGCGGCCGCTTGAAGCGGCCTCACTGCCCAGTTCATGCTGACACTCCTCTTCGACGGCATCGCCTACGGCATGCTGCTGTTCGTGCTGGCCGTCGGGCTGGCGGTGACGCTCGGGCTGATGAACTTCGTCAACCTGGCGCACGGCGCGTTCGCGATGGCGGGCGGCTACGTCACCGTGCTGCTGATGGACCGGCTCGGCGTGCCCTTCCTGGCGACGCTGCCGCTGGCCTTCCTGGCACCGGCCGTCGCGGGCGCGGTGATGGAGCGGCTGCTGTACCGGCCGATGTACAAGCGCCCGCACCTGGACCACGTGCTGTTCTCGATCGGCCTGGTCTTCATGGCCGTGGCGGCGATGGACTGGCTGGTCGGCTCGCAGCAGCAGATCGTCAAGCTGCCGGCCTGGCTGCAGGGCCGCTTCGAGATCGCCGGGGTGGGCATCGGCAAGTACCGGCTGTTCATCGTCGTGCTGTGCCTGGTGCTCACCGCGATCCTGCAATGGGTGCTCGGGCGCACGCGCTTCGGCAGCCGGCTGCGCGCCTCGGTGGACGACCCGCGCGTGGCCGCCGGCCTGGGCATCGACGTCAACACGGTGTTCAGCGTCACCTTCGCGGTCGGCTCCGGCCTCGCGGGCCTGGGCGGTGCGCTCGGGGCCGAGGTGCTGGGCCTGGACCCGAGCTTCCCGCTCAAGTTCATGATCTACTTCCTGATCGTCGTCTCGGTGGGTGGCACCACCACCATCACCGGCCCGCTGCTGGCGGCGCTGCTGCTGGGCATTGCCGACGTGTTCGGCAAGTACTACGTGCCGCAGCTCGGTGCCTTCGTGGTCTACGCGTTGATGGTGCTCATCCTGTACTTCCGGCCGCAGGGCCTGTTCGGACGGGCGGCGGTTCGATGAGCGCGAACGCATCGGCATCGATCGCCGCGGCCACGCGCTGGCGGCCCTGGGAGCTGGCGCTGCTGGTGGCGCTGGCGGCCTCCTGGTTCGCCGCCGGCCAGGAGCATTCGCTGCTCGGCAACGAGATCGCCATCTTCGCGCTCTTCGCGGTCTCGCTCGACCTGATCCTCGGCTACGCGGGGGTCATCTCGCTCGGTCATGCGGCCTTCTTCGGCACCGGCGCCTACGCGGCCGCGCTGTTCGCCAAGCACGTGATGCCCGACCCGCTGGTCGGCCTGGCGGTGGGCATCGCCGCGGCCACGCTGATGGGGGCGCTGTCGTCGGTGCTGGTGATGCGTGGCTCGGACCTGGCGCGCCTGATGATCACGCTGGGCGTCGCGGCGCTGCTGTACGAACTGGCCAACAAGCTCGAGTTCACCGGCGGCGCCGACGGCCTGCAGGGCGTGGTGATGGGGCCGCTGCTCGGGCGCTTCGAGTTCGACCTGTACGGCCGTGTCGCCTTCGGCTACTCGCTGGTGCTGCTGGTCGTCGGCCTGCTGATCGCGCGGCGCATCGTGGCCTCGCCGTTCGGCTGGTCGCTGCGCGCGATCCGCGACAACCGGCTGCGCGCCGCGGCCATCGGCCTGAACGTGGACCTGCGCCTGGGCGCGGTCTACACGATCTCAGCGGCGATGGCGGGGGCCGCCGGCGCGCTGCTGGCGCAGACCACCGGCTTCGCCTCGCTGGACGTGCTCGACTTCCACCGCAGCGCCGACCTGATGCTGATGCTGATCATCGGCGGCACCGGCTGGCTGTGGGGCGGCGTGGTCGGCGCGATCGGCTTCAAGGTGATGCACAGCCTGCTGTCGGCCTGGACGCCGCAGTACTGGACCTTCTGGCTCGGCCTGTTCCTGGTCGTGCTCGTCATGGTGGGAAGAGACCGCTTCTTCAAGCCCTGGACCTGGTTCAGGAAATCATGACCGTCGTCCTGGAAACCAAGAACCTGGTCAAGAAGTTCGGCGGCTTCACGGCCACGAACGACGTCTCGCTGAAGGTCGAGCGCGGCGCGCGCCAGGCGCTGATCGGGCCCAACGGCGCCGGCAAGACCACGCTGATCAACCTGCTGACCGGTGTGCTCGAGCCGACCGGCGGCAGCGTGTGGCTGGAAGGCGAGGACATCACCCGGCTGCCCTCGCACCAGCGGGTGCGGCGCGGCATCGTGCGCACCTTCCAGATCAACCAGCTGTTCGCCGAGCTCACGCCGCTGCAGTCGCTCGCGCTGACGGTGTCGAACCAGCTCGGCATCAGCCGCCGCTTCTGGCAGCCGCTCGGGCGCGATGCCCGCGTGGCCGAGCGCTGCGACACGCTGCTGCGGCAGTTCCACCTCGACGACGTGATGGACGTGCAGGTGGCGCACCTGGCCTACGGCAAGCGGCGCCAGCTCGAGATCGCCACGGCACTGGCCTGCAGCCCGCGCGTGCTGCTGCTCGACGAGCCGGTGGCCGGCGTGCCCGAGGGCGAGCGGCAGGAGATCTTCGATATCGTCAATGCGCTGCCGGCCGACGTGACCGTGCTGCTGATCGAACACGACATGGACCTGGTGTTCAACTTCGCGCGCACGGTCTCCGTGCTGGTCAACGGCGCACTGTTCGCCGAAGGGCCGGTGCAGGCCATCGCCAACGACCCGCGTGTCAAGTCGGTGTACCTGGGGGAGGGCACGCCGCATGGCTGAACTGCTGCGGGTCGAGGGACTGAAGTCCGGCTACGGCGAGGCCGTCGTGGTGCAGGGCGTGGACCTGGCGCTGGCGCAGGGGGCGTCGCTGGCGCTGCTGGGCCGCAACGGCACCGGCAAGACCACGCTGCTGAACACGCTCGTCGGCGCCACGCGCCGGCACGCCGGGCGCATCGTGCTCGACGGCGTCGACATCACGAACCTGCCCTCGCACCGGCGCGCCGCCGCCGGCATCGGCTGGGTGCCGCAGGAGCGCAACATCTTCAAGTCGCTCACGGTGCACGAGAACCTGACGGCGGTGGCGCGGCCGGGGCCGTGGACGGTGGAGCGGGCCTACGAGATGTTCCCGCGCCTGGCCGAGCGGCGCGCCAACCTGGGCAGCAACCTCTCCGGCGGCGAGCAGCAGATGCTCGCGGTGGCGCGCGCGCTGGTGCTCAACCCCAAGCTGCTGCTGCTCGACGAGCCGCTCGAGGGCCTCGCGCCGATCATCGTCGAGGAGCTGCTGCGCTCGATCGCGCGCGTGGTGCGCGACGAGGGCATGTCCGCCATCATCGTCGAGCAGAACCCGAAGATGATCCTGCCGATCACCCGGCACGCCGTGGTGCTCGACCGCGGCGCGGTGGTGCACGAGGCGGCCAGCGAGGTGCTGCTGCGCGACCCGGCCACGCTCGAGCGCTGGCTGTCGGTGGCCAAGCACTGACGCGGGTGCGAACTCTGCCGCTGGCGGCCGGCGGTGCTGCCGGGTAGATTGCAGGCCTCCTCCAACCGACTTGCCTCGTCATGACCCCGAACACCCTCGACTACCCCGCGGAACTGCTGGCGGCGAACTGGGACAGGAACAAGGGCACGATCGCCAAGATGGCCGGCGAGACCGGCATCGGTGCGGCGCTCAAGAAGCTCAAGGACCTGCACACGGGCATCGACTGGACCAAGCTCACCGCCGGTGGTTACGGCAAGCTGCACAACGAGGCGGAGGTCGACGAGGCCGAGAAGAAGGCCAAGGCCTACTACGCCTCCAAGGTGATGCCCTATGCGGCGGCGGCACGCGGCGTGCGGGCGCTGGCCGGCGACGTGGCGAAGAAGTTCGCCGCCAACAAGCTGATCCCCAAGCAAAGCACGGCCTACGTGACCTCGATCGCCCAGGCCGCCGACATCGTCGCCGTCGCCTGCCGCAGCCTCGACGAGGAGTTCAAGACCTTCGAGGCCTACCGCGACAAGCTGCGGCAGCAGATCGAGGGGCAGAAGAAGCTGATCCGGCCGAACATCGACAAGCTCAAGACCGGGCTGGCGGCCTGCATCAAGGACCCCATCAAGGCGAGCTGGAGCACCCACGTCAAGCAGCAGTGCCGCTCGATCAACAACGGCGTGCAGGTCAACCCGGAGTGGAAGCAGCGCTTCGGTGCCGTCTGGGTGAAGTACGACGGCGAGACCTTCTTCGGCAAGCTGAAGGACGAAGCCAAGCTCGAAGACAAGGCGAAGAAGAAGCAGGCCGAGGAGGTGGTGGCGATGTGCAAGGAGATCCAGGCCGCGCTGCGCGACCTGGAGGGCTACTTCAAGTAGCCGGGTTCACAACGGCAGGCCGACGTAGTTCTCGGCCATCACCGTCGACGCCGCGACCGAGTTGACCAGGTAGTCGAGCTCGGCGAGCTGCATCTTCTCGCCGAACTCGCCGGTCTCCGGGAACTTGTGCATCAGCGAGGTGAACCACCACGAGAAGCGCTCGGCGCGCCAGATGCGGCGCAGGCAGCGCTCGGAGTAGCTGTCGATGCCGGCGTCGGACTTCTCGTTGTAGTGCTCGGCGATCGCCCGGCCGAGGTAGCCGACGTCGGTGGCCGCGAGGTTCAGGCCCTTCGCGCCGGTGGGCGGCACGATGTGCGCCGCGTCGCCGGCCAGGAACAGCCGGCCGAAGCGCATCGGCTCGGCGACGAAGCTGCGCAGCGGCGCGATGCTCTTCTCGATCGACGGCCCGGTGACCAGGCGCTCCGCGGCCTCGGGGTCGAGCCGGCGGCGCAGCTCGGTCCAGAAGCGCTCGTCGCTCCAGTTCTCCACCTTGTCGTCCAGCGAGCACTGCACGTAGTGCCGGCTGCGTGTCATCGAGCGCATGCTGCACAGGGCAAAGCCGCGCTCGTGCCGCGTGTAGATCAGCTCGTGCGAGACGGGCGGCGTGTCCGACAGCAGGCCGAGCCAGCCGAACGGGTAGACCCGTTCGTAGTGGCGGATCGCGCTTTCCGGCACGCTCGCGCGGCTGACGCCGTGGAAGCCGTCGCAGCCGGCGATGAAGTCGCACTCGAGTTCGTGGGTCGCGCCGTCCTTCTGCCAGCGCACGCGCGGCCGGGCGCCGTCGAAGTCGTGCAGGCTCACGTTCGCGGCCTCGTAGACGGTGGCCAGACCCTTGGCGGCGCGGTCGTCCATCAGGTCGCGGGTCACCTCGGTCTGGCCGTAGACCATCACCTGCTTGCCGCCGGTGAGCGCCTTCATGTCGATGCGGTGGCGTTGGCCGGCAAAGGCCAGGTCGAAGCCGCCGTGCACCAGCCCTTCGCGGTGCATGCGCGCGCCGACGCCGACCTCGTCGAGCAGGTCCACGCAGACCTGCTCGAGCACGCCGGCGCGGATGCGGCCGAGCACGTAGTCGGGCGTCTTCGCCTCGAGGATGACGGCGTCGATGCCGGCCTTGTGCAGCAAGGCACCGAGCAGCAGGCCCGACGGGCCTGCACCGATGATCGCGACCTGGGTTCGCATGGGGTGTCTCCTGGGGTGAACGGATTCAGAGTTGCCGGCGCAGGTTGGCCTGCGTCTGGCGCAGCGCCGGCAGGCAGTGCTCGAGCAGCGATTCGAGGCTGCGCCGCGCCGCATGCGCGCTGACGTTGATGGCCGCCAGCACCGCGCCGTCGGCGCTGACCAGCGGCACCGAGAGCGTGCGCAGGCCGGTTTCCAGCTCCTGGTCGACCAGCGCGTAGCCCTGCGCGCGGATGCGCGCGAGTTCGGTGCGCAGCCTCGCCGGGTCGGTGATGGTCTGCGGCGTCAGCGGCGGGAGCGCGCGGCCGGACAGCCAGGCCTCGAGCTGCGCCTCGGGCAGCGCCGCCAGCAGCACGCGGCCGTTGGCGGTGCAGTAGGCCGGCACGCGGGTGCCCGGCTGCAGGGTGCTGGAGACCAGGTGCCCGGCGCTCAGCGCGGCGATGCAGATGACGTCGTCGCCTTCCAGCACGCCGGCCGACGAGGCCTCCTTCAGCGTGGCGACGAGCCGGTGCAACTCCGGCTGCACCAGGCGCGGCAGCCGGCCCGAGTGCATGTAGCTCTGCGCCAGGCGCAGCACCTTGGCGGTGAGCGCCCAGCGGCCGCGCTCGCAGCGCACGAAGCCGAGGTGCTGCAGCGTGATCAGGTAGCGGCGCGCAGCGGCGCGTGTCAGCCCGCAGCGCTGGGCCAGCTCGGTGACGGACAGGAGCGGCCGCTCCTGCTCCTGGTCGAAGGCGCAGATGACGGCCAGGCCCTTCTCCAGGCCGGCCACCAGGTCGCGGCGCAGCGGCCCGGGGTCGGGCGCGGCAGTCGGGGAGGGGTCGAGCGGCGGCATGGTGTGACGCCGGTCAATCTATCGGCAAAGCCGGCGCGAGTGTTCTTTCGCCAAACTTTTGCGCGGTATTCGCGCAGGCGCCGGACGCCCCTGGCGTCAGAGATCCACGGGCAAGGGTGCCGCGGCCTTGATCTCCTCCAGGCAGATCATCGAGCGCACATCGTCGACCCCGCGCACCTGCATGAGCCGGTCGGTCAGGAACTGCGACAGGCTCTTCAGGTCGCGCGCGACGACCTTGAGCAGGTAGTCGTGGTCGCCCGAGACGGTGTGGCATTCGAGGATCTGCGGGAAGTCGCGGATGCTGGCCTCGATCTCGCGCACCCGGCCGAACTGCTCGCCGGCGATGGTCAGGCCGACATAGGCCATCACCCCGAAACCGAGCGACTCGGGCTGCACCCGCGCCGCGTAGCCCTGGATCACGCCGCGCTCCTCGAGCGCACGCACCCGCCGGAAGCATTGCGGCGCGGACAGGTGCACCCGCCCGGACAGTTCGACATTGGTGGCGCGCCCATCGGACTGCAGTTCCGCCAGGATCTTGCGGTCCAGACCGTCGAGCTCGTTTCCGTTCATCCTCAACCCCCTGTTTACGCACGAATCGTGCGCGATCGCGGCGTGGCGTGCAAGCTTTGGAACGCACATTTCGTCTCGCGGCGCCTACAGTGCCGGCCATGCAGAACGATCCCGTCGCCCTGGAGGCGCGCCACGGCGCCCACAACTACCACCCGCTGCCGGTCGTGCTGACGCGCGGCGAGGGCGTGTACCTGTTCGACACCGAAGGCCGTCGGTACCTCGACATGATGTCGGCCTACTCGGCGGTCAGCTTCGGCCATTCCCACCCGGCGCTGGTGCAGGCCCTCACCGAGCAGGCGCAGCGCCTGGCGGTCACCTCGCGTGCCTTCCACACCGACCGGCTCGGCCCCTTCCTGGCCGCGCTGTGCTCGGCCACCGGCATGGAGCGGGCGCTGCCGATGAACTCGGGCGCCGAGGCGGTCGAGACAGCGATCAAGGCGGCGCGCAAATGGGCCTACAAGGTCAAACGCGTGCCGGAGGGCCGGGCGCAGATCGTCGTCGCCGAAGGCAACTTCGCCGGCCGAACCACCACCATCGTCGGCTTCTCCAGCGAGGCGCAGTACCGCGACGGTTTCGGCCCGTTCGCGCCCGGCTTCGTCAGCGTGCCTTATGGCGACGCCGCGGCGCTGGAACGCGCCATCGGGCCGCACACCGCGGCCTTCATCGTCGAGCCGATCCAGGGCGAGGCCGGCATCGTGGTGCCGCCGGCCGGCTACCTGCGCGAGGTGCGCGCGATCTGCAACCGGCACGACGTGCTGATGATCTGCGACGAGGTCCAGACCGGCCTCGGCCGCACCGGCGCGATGCTGGCCTGCGACCACGAGGGCGTGCGGCCGGACGGGCTGACGCTCGGCAAGGCGCTCGGCGGCGGGCTGCTGCCGGTGAGCGCCTTCCTGGCGCGTGCCGACGTGATGGACCAGTTCACGCCGGGGGACCACGGCAGCACCTTCGGCGGCAACCCGCTGGCCGCCGCCGTGGGCCTGGCCGCGCTGGAACTGCTCGAGCGCGACCGCCTGGCCGAGCGCGCCGCCGACCTGGGCGCCTACCTGATGGAGCGGCTGCGCGGCCTGCGGCACCCGGCCATCACCGAGCTGCGCGGGCGCGGGCTGCTGGTGGGCGTGCAGATCGATCCGAGCGTCGCCAGCGCGCGCCAGGTCTGCGAGGCGCTGATGCACGAGGGTGTGCTGACCAAGGACACCCACCACACCGTGGTGCGCCTGGCGCCGCCGCTGACCATCACGCGTGCGCAGGTCGACGTGGCCGTGGCCGCGCTGGCGCGCGTGCTGCAGGCGCTGGCGCCAGCCGCAGCGCGCGTCGAGCAGCCGCTGCCGGCCTGATCAGCCCGCCAGCCAGACGCTGAGCGCGAGCACGGCGCCGAGCAGGCCGGCGCACAGCAGCGTCGCGCCGGCCGCGCGCAGGCGGCTGGCGCCGAAGCTGAGCCGGAACGATCCCCAGGCGATCGCCGTCCACAGCAGCGTGCCGGCCCACACCAGCGTGGCGAACACCATCGCCGCGCGGGCCGGGCCCTGGGCCGCGGCCTGCACCATGTTGCCGACCAGTACGGCCCGCTCCGACAAGGTGACCGGGGCGCCCGCGGTGCGGCCGGCTAGCAGCTCGGTGGCGCGGCCGATCAGCGTCGGATCGCTGAGCATCAGCCCGAGGCTCCAGACCAGCCAGCCGACGGCGCTGCCGAGCACTGCACCGCCGCCGATGAAGGCCATGATCAGCGTGATCTGGCGGAACTCGACCCGGCTGCCCACGAGGCGCCAGGCGACGGTCAGCGCGACCGACACCAGCGTGACGACGAACAGCTCCAGCACGCCGGCGAAGAGCTGGAAGCCGACGAAGTCGCCCGACTCGCGCAGCGTCAGGTAGCGGTCCAGCCCGAGCAGCAGCAGCGTGTTGCCGAGCGCCAGGCAGACCACGAGGAAGGCGAACGCGCGCAGGTGGTCGATCGCCCGCCCGGTCTGGCGCCGGCCGATCAGGCGCGTCGGGTGGGTGGCGAGTTCGAGCAGGTCCAGCGCCAGCCGGCCGGGCCAGCTCAGCACCAGCTTCTCGTCCGGGTCGCTCAGCAGGGGCGGCTGCTCGGATTCGATCGCGTAGCGCGACTGCAGCAGCGCGATCAGGCGGTCGCTGTCGTAGCGCCAGCGCGATTCGCTCAGCTCGACGGCCTGGCAGCGCGCGAAGTCCGCCAGCACCGCCGGCAGCTGTGCCGCGGTCGGCATCGCTGCGCCTTCCACCAGCACGGGCAGCACCGGCAGGCCGGCCTCGAGCGCGTCGGCGATCTCCAGCCGCACGAAGTCGTTCGGGTCGTCCAGGCGCCGGGTGCCATGTTCGTCGCGGGCCTCCAGCCAGTCCGGGCCGATCACCGCCAGCACCACGGTCGAGAGGTTGATCGCGCGGCGGATCGCTGCGGCGAAGTCCTCTCCGGCGAGGATGGACGCGTGGTCGTGGAACACGCGCTCCGGCCCGAAGTGCTCCACCAGGCGGTCGGCCAGCCGGCCGGTGGCGCTCGCACTGTCCCGGCGCCGGTAGGAGAGGAAGATGTCGGGCACCGCGGGCCTCCGCCGCGGCAGTGTAGGGCGCGCCCCCCCCCCCGCGACGCTCAGACCCGCTCGACCACCATCGCGATGCCCTGGCCGACGCCGATGCACATGGTGGCCAGCGCGTAGCGGCCGCCGATGCGGTGCAGCTGGTTGACCGCCGTGGTCACGAGCCGCGCGCCGGAGGCGCCCAGCGGATGGCCGAGCGCGATCGCCCCGCCGTTCGGGTTGACGCGGGCATCGTCGTCGGCCAGGCCGAGCTGGCGCAGCACCGCCAGGCCCTGGGCGGCGAAGGCCTCGTTCAGCTCGATCACGTCCATCTGCGCCAGGCTCAGGCCGGTCAGCTCGAGCACCTTGCGGGTGGCCGGCGCCGGGCCGATGCCCATGATGCGCGGCGGCACGCCGGCCGTGGCCATGCCGACGATGCGGGCGCGCGGGGTCAGCCCGTGGCGCGCCGCGGCCGCCTCGCCGGCCAGCAGCAGCGCGCAGGCACCGTCGTTGACGCCCGAGGCGTTGCCGGCGGTCACCGTGCCGTCGGGCCGCACCACGCCCTTGAGCCGGGCCAGCGCCTCGAGGCTGGTCTCGCGCGGGTGCTCGTCCTTCGCGACGATGAGCGGATCGCCCTTCTTCTGCGCGATCGTCACCGGCGTGATCTCGGCATCGAAGAAGCCGGCCTGCTGCGCCTTCACCGCGTTGAGCTGCGAGCGCAGCGCCATCGCGTCCTGCGCGGCGCGCTCGATGCCGAAGTCGGCGGCCACGTTCTCCGCCGTCTCGGGCATCGAGTCGACGCCGTACTGCTCCTTCATGAGCCTGTTGACGAAGCGCCAGCCGATCGTGGTGTCGTACACCGCGTTGCTGCGGCTGAAGGCGCTCTCGGCCTTGGGCATCACGAACGGCGCGCGGCTCATGCTTTCCACGCCGCCGGCAATCATCAGCTGCGCCTCGCCGGCCTTGATGGCGCGTGCGGCCGAGCCCACCGCATCCATGCCCGAGCCGCACAGGCGGTTCACCGTCGAGCCCGGCACCTCGATCGGCAGCCCGGCCAGCAACGCCGCCATCCGGGCGACGTTCCGGTTGTCCTCGCCGGCCTGGTTGGCGCAACCGTAGATCACGTCGGTGACGGCCTGCCAGTCGAGACGGGGGTGGCGCGCGAGCAGCGCGCGGATCGGCACGGCGGCCAGGTCGTCGGCGCGCACCGAGGACAGCGCGCCGCCGTAGCGGCCGAAGGGCGTGCGGATCGCATCGCAGATGAAGGCGTGGGTCATGACGGTGGTCTCCGAAAGTTCTATATGCGAACTTGAGTTCAATAAACGAACATTGTAGGAAACGCGTCAGGATGTCGCAAGCGCGGCGCTCAAGTCGCCCGGGGCCTGGCCGAAACCCTCGTCAAGCCGGTTCGCCCGCCGTTCCCACACCATGCCCCGCCTGACTTCTCACGACACCATCGACGTCGACGCCCTGCGTGTCGGGATGTTCGTGCATCTGGACCTGGGCTGGCTGGCGCATCCCTTCCCGCTGTCGAGTTTCCGCATCACCTCGGACGATCAGATCGCGACGATCCGCTCGCTCGGCCTGGCCAAGGTGCGCTGGAGCGCCTCGCAGAGCGACGTGCCGGCCCCGCCCCCCGCTGCCGCGCCGCAGCCCGCGGCGCCGGCCGCCCCGAGCCCCGAAGAGCAGGCCCGCGCGCAGCACCGCGCCGCGCTGGCCCGCCAGCGCGAATCGCTGGCGCGCTGCGAACAGCAATTCGCCGAAGCCGCACGCGAATGCAAGCGGGCCGCCGAACTCGTCGCCGCGCAGCCGCAGCAGGCGGCCGAACAGGCCGCCGGGCTGACCCGCGCGCTGATGGACAAGATGCTGGGCGAACACGACCTCTGCATCCGGCTGCTCGGCGAGGCGGCCGGCGACAAGGCCTCGGCCCATGCGCTGAACGTGACCATCGTGGCCATGCTGATGGCGCGCACCTTCGGCATGGCCGAGGCGGACCTGATGGACCTGGGCGTCGGTGCGCTGCTGCACGACATCGGCAAGCTGGAGCTGCCCGACCGCGTGCGCCACCGCGAGGACCACTTCTCGCCCGCCGAGTCGCGCGCCTACGAGGAGCATGTCGGCCACGGCGTGGCCCACGCACGCCGCATGGGGCTGACGCCGGGCGCCTCGCTGGTGATCGCGCAGCACCACGAGCATGCCGACGGCAGCGGTTTTCCGCTCAAGCTGAACACCGACCGCATGACCGCGCTGGCGCGCATCGTCGCGCTGGTGAACCGCTACGACAACCTCTGCAACCCGAACCTGGCTGCGCGCGCGCTCACGCCGCACGAGGCGGTCTCGCTGCTGTTCGCGCAGTGGCGCAGCCGCTTCGACACCGCCATCCTCGGCGCCTTCATCAAGATGATGGGCGTGTACCCGCCGGGCTCGGCGGTGCAGCTCACCGACGACCGCTACGCGCTGGTCGTGGCGGTCAACTCCTCGCGCCCGCTCAAGCCGCGCGTACTGGTGCACCAGAGCGGCGTGCCGCGCGAAGAGGCCCTGATCCTCGACCTCGAGAAGAGCGACGGCCTGGGCATCCGGCGCAGCCTGCGCCCGCAGCAGCTGCCCGAGGCGACCCGGCTGTACCTGGCACCGCGCCCGCGCGTGGCCTACTTCTTCGAGCCGGTGCGCGACGAGGAATGACCCCGGCGCTGCGTTCGCTGCTGGACGCCATGCTGCACGCGGCATGGCTGGTCGAGCCCGATCGGCTGGAGGTGGCGGCCGCCAACCCGGCGGCGGCGGTACTGCTCGGCCGCCCGGTCGAGGCGCTGGTCGGCCAGCCGGTACGCACGCTGGCCGGCACGCCCGAGGACCTGTGCTACTGGGACGAGGCCGCCGGCGGCAGCACGGCCGACCTGCTCTCCGACACCTTCGTCACCCATGCCGACGGCCGGGCCGTGCCGGTGACGCGCCGCATCGCGCCGGTGCAGGCCGACGGCTGGCACGGGTGGCTGGTCAGCCTGCACGACCGGGCGGCGCAGCAGGCCAGCGAACGCGCGCTCGAGGTGGCGCGTGCCGAGCTGGCCGCCACGCTCGAGTCCACCGACGACGGCCTGCTGGTGACCGACCTCGCCGGCCGCATCCGCCACTGCAACCACCGCTTCGCCGAACTGTGGGGCCTGCCGCTGGACCTGCTGGAGCGTCGCGACGACCGCGCGGTGATGGACTGGATGCGCCGCAGCGTGGCCGACCCGGGCCCCTACCTGCGCCGCCTCGCGGCGATCGAGGAGGCCACGCTGATGCAGGCCAGCGACCAGATCGTGCTGCACTCCGGCACCGTGCTGGAGCGCGTCTCGCGCCCGCAGTGCAGCGGCGGCCGCCCGATCGGGCGGGTGCATTCGTTCCGCGACATCACCGAGCGCGTGGCGGCGCAGCGCCGCATCGAGCAGCTCTCGCACCACGACCTGCTGACCGGCCTGCCCAACCGCGGCCTGCTGTCCGACCGGCTGGAACGCGCGGTGGCCCAATCGCAGCGCGACGGCACGCCGTTCGCGCTGCTGCTGCTCAACCTGGACCGCTTCAACCAGATCAACGAGACCTTCGGCCACGCGGTGGCCGATCGCGTGCTGGTCGAGGTGGCCGAGCGCCTGCAGGGCTGCGTGCGCCAGATCGACACCATCGCCCGCCTGGGCGGCGACGAGTTCGTGCTGCTGGCGCACCGCTCCGATGCGGCCGGCGCCGAGGCCGCCGCGCGGCGCGTGATGGACGCGCTGCAGCGGCCCTTCGCCGTCGACGGGCTGACCTTCACGGTGACCGGCAGCATCGGCATCGCGATGCACCCGGGCGACGGCGCCGCGCTCGATCC
Organism: Piscinibacter defluvii; assembly: GCF_004011805.1. GTDB lineage: Bacteria > Pseudomonadota > Gammaproteobacteria > Burkholderiales > Burkholderiaceae_C > Piscinibacter > Piscinibacter defluvii. The sequence goes on along the minus strand of NZ_ML137196.1, from coordinate 294,164 downwards.
GCTGCTCGGCCACGCCGACGCGGCGATGCGCGAGGTCAAGCAGTCCGGCCGCAACGCCTGGCGCTTCGGCAGCCTGCACGCCGCGGTGCCGGAACGGCAGCTGCGCACCCGCATGCGGCTGGACCACGCGATGCGCCAGGCGCTCGCGCAGCAGCGCTTCCGGCTGCACTACCAGCCGCAGGTCGAGCTGGCCAGCGGCGCCGTGGTCGGTGCGGAGGCGCTGATCCGCTGGCGCGACCCGGAGCTCGGCGAGGTGCCGCCGGGGCAGTTCATCCCGGTGGCCGAGGAGAGCGGCTTCATCGTCGCGATCGGCGACTGGGTGCTGCGCCAGGCCGTCACGCAGGCGGCGCTGTGGCATGCGCGCGGGCGGCCGCTGCGCATCGCCGTCAACGTCTCGGCGCTGCAGTTCCGCCAGAGCGGCTTCGTCGACGGCGTGGCCGCCACGCTGCGTGCCGCCGGGCTGGCGCCGCAGTGGCTCGAGCTCGAGCTGACCGAGTCGATCCTGATCCAGGACGCCGAGGACACGCTGGCACGGCTGCAGGCGCTGGCGCGGCTGGGCGTGCACCTGTCGGTGGACGACTTCGGCACCGGCTACTCCAGCCTCGGCTACCTGAAGCGGCTGCCGATCGGGCGCCTGAAGATCGACCGCAGCTTCGTCTGCGACCTGCCCGACGACGCGGCCGACGCGGGCATCGTCAGCGCCATCATCGACCTGGCCCGCGCGCTCAAGCTGCAGGTGATCGCCGAGGGTGTGGAGACCGAGGCGCAGCGCCGCTTCCTGAGCCAGGCCGGCTGCGACCAGTTCCAGGGCTTCCTGTACGCGCCGGCGCTGGACGTGCGCAGCTTCGAGACGCTGCTGGAGTCGCCCGACCAGCCGCAGCGCGTGGTGCCGCTGCGGCGACAACGGCCCTGAGTCGGGATTTGCCGGCGCGCCCGATGCGCGCGCGCCCGGATTCTGTAGAGTTCCCTGCGCAAGGAGGCTGCGCATGGGTGCCCTCGATGCCGTCCTGGAACGCAAGCTGTCCGGACTTCGGTTGCCGCTGGCGGTGCTGCTGCCCGGCGGGCAGCGGCTCGGGCCCGAGCCGGCTGCCGTCACGTTGCGCCTGAAGGACTACGCCGCGCTCGCGCCACTGGTCGCCGGGCAGGTCGGCGCGATCGGCGCGGCCTACGTCGAAGGGCGCGTCGACATCGAGGGCGCGCCGCGCGACATCGCCGCCGTGGCTGCCGCGCTGATCGGCGACGACCCGACCCGCCCGCCGGGGGCCATGAGCGCCTGGTGGCGCATGCTGTGGAGGCCCGTGCGCTCGCGCCGCCGCCACGAACCTGCGGCCGATGCGCGCCAGGTGCAGCAGCACTACGACGTCTCGGACGACTTCTATGCGCTCTGGCTCGACCCGCGCCGGGTCTACTCCTGCGCCTACTTCCGCGAGCGCGGCATGGCGCTGGCCCAGGCCCAGGAGGCCAAGCTCGAGCACATCTGCCGCAAGCTGCTGCTGCGCGAGGGCGAGCGTTTCCTCGACATCGGCGCCGGCTGGGGCGCGCTGCTGCTGTGGGCGGCCGAGCACCACGGCGTGCGGGCGCACGGCATCACGCTCAGCCGCAACCAGCATGCCCACGTCAACCGGCTGATCGAGGAGCGCGGGCTGCGCGGCCGGGTGACGATGGTGCTGTGCGACTACCGCGACCTGCCCGAGGACGAGCCCTGGGACAAGATCGCCTCGGTGGGCATGTTCGAGCATGTCGGCCTGGCGCGCCTGCCGGAATACTTCGCCAAGATCCGCCGCCTGCTCAAGCCCGGCGGCCTGCTGCTGAACCACGGCATCACCGCCGGCGGCACGCGCAACCACCAGCTCGGCGCCGGCCTGGGCGACTTCATCGAGCGCTACATCTTCCCCGGCGGCGAACTGCTGCACGTCTCGAAGGTGCTCGAGGTGCTCGGCGAGCAGCGCCTCGAGCCGCTGGACGTCGAGAGCCTGCGGCCGCACTACGCGCGCACGCTGTGGGCCTGGAGCGACGCGCTGGAGGCCAACCTCGACACGGCGCGCCGGCTGACGCGCGAGTCGGTGGTGCGGGCCTACCGGCTCTACCTGGCCGGCAGCGCGATGAGCTTCGAGCACGGCTGGATCTCGCTGTTCCAGATGCTCGCGGCGCGCCCGAGCGGCGATCTCTCGGCCGGTGCGCTGAGGGGAGCACAATCGCCGTATCCGTTCAACCGCGGCTACATGTACCGGACCGGCGAATCGTGATCTACAAGTTCAAGTCGAAGGCGGCGGGCGACGTCATCATGCTGGGCCCGACCGGCGACCAAGTGCTGCGCCTGATCGGCAAGGAGCCGGCGCCCAAGGGCATCCTCGAACCGGCGGCCATGCCGGCGGCGCTGGCCGCGCTGGAGAAGGCGATCGCCGACGAGGAGGCGCGCCGTGATCAGGCGCGCCGCGAGGCCGAGGCCGAGGGCCGCAGCCCGGCGCCGGAGGAAGGCGTCTCGCTGCGCCAGCGCGCCTGGCCGCTGGCCGAGATGATCAAGCGGGCGCAGGCCGCGGGCAAGGAGATCGTCTGGGGCGTCTGAGCCCCGGCCGGCACGACAGCAGGAGGGACGATGAGACTGTGGAGCGAGAGCTGGGTCAACGGGGACCGCATCCCGGTGCGCTGCGCTGCCGGCAAGCCCGACGGGGCGGGCGGCGCCACCTTCTCCGACAACCTGAACCCGCACCTGGCGTGGAGCGACGCGCCGCCGGGCACGAAGTCGTTCGCGCTGATCTGCCACGACTTCGACGTGCCCAGCCGCGGCGACGACGTCAACCGCAGCGACCGCGAGGTGCCGCAGGACCTGCCGCGCGTCGACTTCTTCCACTGGGTGCTGGTCGACCTCCCGCCCGGGCTGCACCTGATCCGCGAGGGCGAGTTCAGCCGCGGCTTCACCGCGCGCGGCAAATCCGGCCCGGCGACGCTGCACGGCGCGCGCCACGGCATCAACGACTACACCGGCTGGTTCGCCGGCGACGCCCAGATGGCGGGCGACTACTTCGGCTACGACGGCCCGTTCCCGCCCTTCAACGACTCGCTGGTGCATCACTACGTGTTCACGCTCTACGCGCTGGCCTGCGAGCGTGCGCCGGTCGAGGGCCGCTTCACCGGCGCCCAGGCGCGTGCGGCGATCTACCCGCATGTGCTGGCCGAGGCCACCTACTCGGGCACCTACACGCTGAACAAGCGCCTGCTCGGTTGAACGCCACCACCCGCCTGCTCGCCATCCGCCACGGCGAGACCGACTGGAATGTCGGCACGCGCATCCAGGGGCAGCTCGACATCCCGCTGAACGCCACCGGGCGCTGGCAGGCCGCCCGCCTGGCCCGCGCGCTGGCCGACGAGGGCCTGACGCGCCTCTACTCGAGCGACCTGCAGCGCGCACGCCAGACCGCGCAGGCGCTGGCCGAGGCGACCGGCCTGCCGGTGCACGAGGAGCGCGGCCTGCGCGAGCGCGCCTTCGGCACCTTCGAGGGCCAGACCTGGTCCGAGATCGAGCAGCGCTGGCCGGCCGAGAGCGAACGCTGGCGCCGGCGCGACCCCGATTTCGGCCCGCCCGGCGGCGAGACGCTGGCCCAGTTCTACGAACGCTGCGTGGCCGCGGCGCTGCGCATCGCGCAGGCGCACCCGGGCGAGGCGATCGCGCTGGTGGCGCACGGCGGCGTGCTCGACTGCCTGTACCGCGCCGCCGGCCGGCTCGAGCTGCGCGCGCCGCGCACCTGGCAGCTCGGCAACGCCAGTGTCAACCGCCTCCTGCACACCGACGCCGGCCTGACGCTGGTGGGCTGGGCCGATACCACGCACCTGGACGGCGCCGAGCACGACGAGTTCAGCGACGGAGGCAAGGCATGAGTCTGGCGCCTGCAGCGCGCGTCGGCGACCCGGTCGAGGCGATCGCCACGCCGGCGCTGGTGATCGAACTCGAGGCGCTGGAGCGCAACATCGCGGCGCTGGCCGGCTGGGCGCGCGACCGCGGCGTCAGGCTGCGGCCGCATGCCAAGACACACAAGAGCGGCGAGATCGCGCGGCGCCAGATGGCTGCCGGCGCGGTGGGCGTGTGCGTGCAGAAGACCAGCGAGGCGCTCGCGCTGGCCGACGCGGGCGTGAACGACCTCTACGTCAGCAACGAGGTGCTGGAGCCGGCACGCCTGGCCGAGCTCGCCGAGCTCGCCGGCCGCGTTCGCCTGGCCGTGGCGGTGGATTCGGCCCTCGGTGCCGAGCGCCTTGCCCAGGCGCTGCGGGTGCGCGGCACGATGGCCGACGTGTTCGTCGAGGTCGACGTCGGCCAGGGCCGCTGCGGCGTCGCGCCCACGGCGGCCGGCGCGCTGGTGCACCAGGTGGTGGCGCACGGCCTGCGCTTCGCCGGGCTGCAGGCCTACCATGGCCGCGCCCAGCACCTGCGCGCGCCGGCCGAGCGCGAGGCGGCGATCCGCCATTCGCTGGCGCTGGCGCGCGCGGCGCAGGCGAGCGTGACGGCCGCGGGCATCGCCTGCCCGCTGGTCACCGGCGCGGGCACCGGCACCTACATGCTCGAGGGCACGAGCGGCCTGTACGGCGAGCTGCAGGCCGGCAGCTACGTCTTCATGGACCGAGACTATGCCGACAACCAGCCGAGCCTCGGCGCGCCGGTGTTCGAGCATGCGCTGTTCGTCAAGAGCCAGGTCATCAGCGCCGGCGCGGCGCACGCGGTGGTGGACGCCGGCCACAAGTCGCACGCGATCGACAGCGGCCTGCCGCGTGTCTGGGGCATGGACCTGGAGTTCGCCAACGGGGGCGACGAACATGGCCTGCTGCGCCGCCGCCCGGGCGGCAGCGACCTGCCGGCACTCGGCGAGACGGTCTGGCTGGTGCCCGGCCACTGCGACCCGACCGTCAACCTGCACGAGCACTACATCGTGGTGCGCGGCGGCCTGGCATCGGGCCGCGTCGAGGCGGTCTGGCCGGTCGACGCACGCGGCTGCATCCGCTGAGCCGCCGACCGCGGGTTGCCCCCGGGAGGGCAAACCCCGGGGCGTGGCCGCGCCGTGCTGCCTACACTCGCCGTTCGAATGGCTGAAGGTCGTTCATCAGGCTGAACGACGCCCGTCCCCCGATGCATGCCCGATCCCAGGCCGCCGATCCGCCGCGCGTTGTGCGCGCGGTGCCCGCCGTCGAGCGCGCGCTGGCCCTGCTCGAGCGCCTGGCCCAGCAGCGCGAGCCGATGAGCCTGGCGCGGCTCGCGGCCGATCTCGCCCTGCCCAAGAGCAGCGTGCATGGCCTGTGCAGCACGCTGCTGAGCCACGGCTACCTGCGCCGGCAGGACGACGGCGCCTTCCGCATCGGCCCGCGCGTGATGTCGCTGGCCGAGGCCTTCGTGGCCGGCACGAACGTCGCCGACGAGTTCAACGCGCTGTGGCGCGACGCGGCCGCGCAGCCCGAGGAGACGATCATCCTGTCGGTGCTCAGCGGCACCGAGGTCGTCTACATCGGCGCGCGCAACGGGCAGCGCCCGCTCGGGCTGGCGTTCACCGTCGGCATGCGGCTGCCGGCGCACCTGGCGGCCACCGGCAAGGCCATGCTGGCCTTCCATCCGCGCGACGAGGTGCGCCGCTGGTTCGGCAGCGCGCCGTTGTCGTCGATGACCGGCAAGGGGCCCAGGCGTGTCGCCGAGCTGCTGAAGGAGCTCGACGCGGTGCGCGAGCGCGGCCACAGCATCGACGACGAGGGCGTGCGTGCCGGGGTCTACTGCTTCGGCGCACCCGTGTTCGACGCCGCCGGGGCGCCCGTGGCCGGCGTCGGCCTCTGCCTGAACAAGGCCATGCTCGGCCCCGACGGCGGCGCGCGCCACCGCGAGCAGCTGCTGCGCACGGCCAGGCGGCTGTCGGAGCGCCTCGGTGCGGCGGCGCGGGGGACGGTCTCGTGAGCGACGACGTGATCCTCGAGACGCGGGGCCTGACGAAGGAGTTCAAGGGCTTCGTCGCGGTGGCCGACGTGAACCTGAAGGTCCGGCGCGGCAGCATCCACGCGCTGATCGGCCCGAACGGCGCCGGCAAGACCACCTGCTTCAACCTGCTGACCAAGTTCCACACGCCCACTGCCGGGCAGATCGTGTTCGACGGCGTCGACATCACGCGCGAGAGCGCTGCGCACATCGCGCGGCGCGGCGTGATCCGCTCGTTCCAGATCTCGGCCGTGTTCCCGCACTTGTCGGTGCTGGAGAACGTGCGCGTGGCGCTGCAGCGCAAGCTCGGCACCTCGTTCCACTTCTGGAAGTCGGAGCGCTCGCTCGAGGGCCTGAACACGCGCGCGCTCGAGCTGCTGCGCGCGGTGGACCTGGAAGGCAGCGCCGCCACGCCGGCCGTCGAGCTGGCCTACGGCCGCAAGCGCGCACTCGAGATCGCGACGACGCTGGCGATGGAGCCCAAGCTGATGCTGCTGGACGAGCCGACCCAGGGCATGGGCCTGGAGGACGTGGACCGCATCCGCCAGCTGATCAAGCGCGTCTCGGCCGACCGCACCATCCTGATGGTCGAGCACAACATGAGCGTGGTGGCCAGCATCGCCGACACGATCACGGTGCTGCAGCGCGGCGCGGTGCTGGCCGAGGGGCCGTACGAGCAGGTGTCGAAGGACCCCGCGGTGATCGAGGCCTACATGGGCAGCGCCAGCGTCGGACTGAAAGGGGCCCACTGATGGGGACCCGCTTCCTCGAGGTGCGCGACCTGCACGCCTGGTACGGCGAGTCGCACGTGCTGCACGGCGTGAACTTCCACGTCGACGAGGGCGAGGTCGTCACGCTGCTGGGCCGCAACGGCGCCGGCCGCACCAGCACGCTGCGCGCGATCCTGGGCCTGACCGGCTCGCGCACCGGCTCGGTCAAGGTGCTGGGCACCGAGGTGATCGGCGCGCCGACGCACCGCATCGCCCGACTCGGGATCGGCTACTGCCCCGAGGAGCGCGGCATCTTCGCCAGCCTGTCGGCGCAGGAGAACCTGCTGCTGCCGCCGCAGCTGTCCGACGGCGGCATGAGCGTCGAGCAGATCTACGCGATGTTCCCGAACCTGAAGGAACGCGCCGGCAGCCAGGGCACGCGGCTGTCCGGCGGCGAGCAGCAGATGCTCGCGGTGGCGCGCATCCTGCGCACCGGCGCCAGGCTGCTGCTGCTCGACGAGATCAGCGAAGGTCTCGCGCCGGTGATCGTGCAGAAGCTCGCCGAGGTCGTGGTGGCGCTGCGCCGGCAGGGCTACACGATCGTCATGGTGGAACAGAACTTCCGCTTCGCCGCGCCGCTGGCCGACCGCTTCCTGGTCATGGAACATGGCCAGGTCATCCAGGAATTCACCCAGGCCGAGCTGCCGGCGCGCATGGAACGCCTGCACGAGTACCTCGGCGTCTGAGCCTCACCGACCTTCCGCGACCCTCACCCCGAAGGAGCCCTCCGATGAACCTCAAGAAGACCGCCGCCGCCTGCACGCTCGCGCTGGCCGCCGCCACCGGCGCGCAGGCGCAGATCTCCGGCGACGTGATCAGGATCGGCCTGATCACCGACATGTCCAGCGTCTACGCCGACATCGACGGCCAGGGCGGCGTGGAGGCGATCAGGATGGCGGTCGCCGACGCCGGCGGCACGGTGGCCGGCAAGAAGGTCGAGGTGCTGTTCGCCGACCACCAGAACAAGGCCGACATCGCCGCCGCCAAGGCGCGCGAGTGGTTCGACACCCAGGGCCTGGACATGCTGATCGGCGGCACCAACTCCGGCACCGCGCTGGCCATGGCCAAGGTGGCGGCGGAGAAGAAGAAGCCCTTCATCGTCGTCGGCGCGGCGACATCGGCACTGACCAACGACCAGTGCACGCCCTACACGGTGCACTGGGCCTACGACACCGTCGCGCTGTCCAAGGGCACCGGCAACGCGGTGGTCAAGGCGGGCGGCAAGAGCTGGTTCTTCCTGACCGCCGACTACGCCTTCGGCGCGGCGCTGCAGAACGACACCAGCAAGGTCGTCACCGCGGCCGGCGGCACCATCGTCGGCTCGGTCAAGCACCCGCTGAACGCGAGCGACTTCTCGTCCTTCCTGCTGCAGGCGCAGTCGAGCAAGGCGCAGATCCTCGGCATGGCCAACGCCGGCGGCGACACCATCAACACCATCAAGGCGGCCAACGAGTTCGGCATCACCAAGTCGATGAAGCTGGCCGGCCTGCTGATCTTCATCAACGACATCCACTCGCTCGGCCTGAAGACCACCGAGGGCATGTACCTGACCGACAGCTGGTACTGGAACCGCGATCCCGAGGCACGCGCCTGGAGCCGCAAGTTCTTCGAGAAGATGAAGCGCATGCCCTCGTCGCTGCAGGCCGGCGACTACTCGGCCACGCTGCAGTACCTGGCCGCGGTGAAGGCCACCGGCAGCGACGATGCCGACAAGGTGCTGGCGCAGATGCGCAAGACCAAGATCAACGACGTGTTCGCCAAGGGCGGCTACATCCGCGAGGACGGTCGCATGGTGCACGACATGTACCTGATGCAGGTGAAGTCGCCGGCCGAGTCGACCGAGCCCTGGGACTACTACAAGGTCGTCGAGACGATCAAGGGCGAGGCCGCGTGGACCACCAAGGCCGACACCAAGTGCCCGCTGTGGAAATAGGCTGAACGCAGCGACGCGCCCGAGCCATGGAGATCTTCGGCATCCCCCTGCAGGCCTTCCTGGGCCAGCTGCTGCTCGGGCTCGTCAACGGCTCGTTCTACGCCATGCTCAGCCTCGGGCTGGCGGTGATCTTCGGGCTGCTCGGGATCGTCAACTTCGCGCACGGCGCGCTGTACATGATCGGCGCGTACGTGGCCTGGGGCTGCCTCGAGGTCCTCGGCCTGAACTACTGGGTGGCGCTGCTGGTCTCGCCGCTGGTCGTCGGGGCGCTCGGGCTGGCCATCGAGCGCACGCTGCTCAGGCAGCTCTACCGGATCGACCCGATCTACGGCCTGCTGCTGACCTTCGGCCTGTCGCTGATCGCCGAGGGCCTGTTCCGCGACCGGTTCGGCGTCTCGGGCCAGCAGTACCCGGTGCCCGAACTGCTGCAGGGCGCCACCAACCTCGGCTTCATGATCCTGCCGAACTACCGCGGCTGGGTGGTGCTGGCCTCGCTGGTGGTCTGCTTCGGCACCTGGTTCCTGATCGAGCGCACCCGGCTCGGCTCCTACCTGCGCGCCGGCACCGAGAACCCGGCGCTGGTGCAGGCCTTCGGCGTCAACGTGCCGCTGATGGTGATGCTCACCTACGCGGGCGGCGCCGGACTGGCGGCGATCGCCGGCGTGCTGGCGGCGCCGGTCATCCAGATCACGCCGCTGATGGGCAGCAACCTGATCATCGTGGTGTTCGCCGTCGTCGTGATCGGCGGCATGGGCTCGATCCTCGGCTCGATCCTCACCGGGCTGATGCTGGGCATCGTCGAGGGCCTGACCAAGGTCTTCTACCCCGAGGCCTCGAACATCGTCGTGTTCGTGATCATGGCGATCGTGCTGATCCTGCGCCCGGCCGGGCTGTTCGGGAAGGAGCGCTGATGGGCACCGACACGACCGGCCGCGTCGCCTGGGGCCTCGGGCTGCTGGTGCTGCTGGCCGCACCCTTCATCGGCCTGTACCCGATCTTCATGATGAAGGCGCTGTGCTTCGCGATCTTCGCCTGCGCCTTCAACCTGCTGCTGGGTTACACCGGGCTGCTGTCGTTCGGCCACGCGGCCTACCTGGGCGCGGCGGCCTACATCACCGGCTGGCTGGTCAAGAGCGCCGGCTGGTCGAGCCTGCTCGGCGTGCTGGGCGGCACGCTGTTCGCCGCGCTGCTCGGCCTGGTGGTGGGCGCGATCGCGATCCGCCGCCAGGGCATCTACTTCGCGATGATCACGCTGGCGATGGCGCAGATGGTCTATTTCGTCTGGCTGCAGGCGCCCTTCACCGGCGGCGAGGACGGTCTGCAGGGCGTGCCGCGCGGCAGCCTGCTGGGGATCTCGCTGGCCAACGACACGGTGCTGTACTACGTCGTGCTGGCGGTGTTCGTCGCGGTCTTCCTGGCCATCGTGCGCATTGTGCACTCGCCCTACGGCCAGGTGCTCAAGGCGATCCGCGAGAACGAGCCGCGCGCGATTTCGCTCGGCTACGAGGTCGACCGCTACAAGCTGCTCGCCTTCGTGCTGTCCACCGGCCTGGCCGGGCTGGCCGGCTCGATCAAGACCATCGTGCTGGGCTTCGCCACGCTGTCGGATGCGCATTGGTCGCTCTCCGGCGAGGTGGTGCTGATGACGCTGCTCGGCGGCATGGGCACCTTCGCCGGGCCGGTGATCGGTGCCTTCACGATCATCGGGCTGCAGAACTTCCTGGCCGACCGCGTCGGCTCCTGGGTCACGGTGATCATCGGCGCGATCTTCGTGGTCTGCGTGGTCGCCTTCCGGCGCGGCTTCGTCGGCGAGCTGCTGGCCTGGCAGAAGCGCCGCGGCAGCCACAAGACCTGACCGCGCGCGCGGGTTTGGCCGCAGCGGGGGCGCGGCGTACAGTGCCCGCACCGTCCCTGCAAGGAGGTGGCGATCATGGCTCTCAAGCGCATGACCAAGGCCGACCACCCGCAATCGCTCGGCGCGTTCAAGCCGGTCGGGCACGTGGTGGTGGCGATGCCGGACGACCGCGCCGCGGCCGCGGCGGTGCAGGCCCTGCTGCAGCAGGGCTTCGAGCGCGAGGACATCCTCGAGTACAGCGCCGCCGAGGAGAACGACGAGATGGACCGCATGCTCCAGCATGCGAGCGATTTCGCCGGCTTCGGCTACGAGATCACGCTGATGCGGCGCTACAAGGCGCTGGCGGCCGAGGGCGCGAGCTGGCTGATCGTGTTCGCGCCGGAGGACGTGCAGGCCGGGCGCGTGGCCGAGACGGCGCGGGCCCACGGCGCGCTGCTGGCCGAGAAGTACCACCGGCTGGTCATCGAGGACCTGATCTGACGCGCTGATCAGCCGGAGGGCAGGGCCCAGGGCGTGGTGTCGAAGCGCCGGGCCGGCGCGTTCCAGTGCAGGCGCAGCACCGTCGTGCCGTCGATGGTCAGCGTCAGGCCGCGTTTGCCGCGCTTGGCGGGGCAGCCCTCCAGGCGTGTGCCGTCGAGCGCGACGCATTCTTCCGGCCGCTCCAGCTTGTGGAAGGCCAGCGACAGTGCGCTCACCGCGCCGAGCTCGACCACCTGCGGGTTGAGCGCACCCTCGCGCGCCGGGCGCACCAGGCCGACGTACAGCCGGCGCTCGTCGTCCTGTCCGGCCATCACGCGCGACCACACGCCTTCGCCGGTCAGGTCGGCGTGGCGCAGCGAGCCCTTGTCCCAGTCGACCAGCGGGCGCGCACGCTGCAGCATGGCCCACGCATGGCGATCCTCCGCCTTGTCGGCCGCGCTCAGCACGATGCTCGCCATGGCCGGGGTTCCTCTCGCCTTCAGGCGTCGAACAGGTCCGCCGCCGGGCTGCTGCGCGGCGGCGCGACGCCGAGGTGGCGGTAGGCCGCCAGCGTGGCCACGCGGCCGCGTGGCGTGCGCTGCAGGTAACCCTGCTGGATCAGGTAGGGCTCGATCACGTCCTCGATCGTGTCGCGCTCCTCGCCGATTGCCGCGGCCACGTTGTCCAGGCCCACCGGCCCGCCGTCGAAACGGTGGATCACCGCCTCGAGCAGCTTGCGGTCCATCAGGTCGAGCCCGAGCGGGTCGACGTCGAGCATCGCCAGCGCCTTCTCCGCCAGCGCCTTCACGATGCGGCCGTCGCCCTTCACGTCGGCATAGTCGCGCACCCGGCGCAGCAGCCGGTTGGCGATGCGCGGCGTGCCGCGCGAGCGGCGCGCGATCTCGAAGGCGCCGGCCTCGTCGGTGGGCACCTCCAGCAGCCCGGCCGAGCGGTGCACGATGCGCGCCAGCTCCTCGGGCGTGTAGAACTCGAGCCGCGCGACGATGCCGAAGCGGTCGCGCAGCGGGTTGGTCAGCATGCCGGCGCGTGTGGTCGCGCCCACCAGCGTGAAGGGCTGCAGGTCGAGCTTGATCGAGCGTGCCGCCGGGCCCTCGCCGATCATGATGTCGATCTGGTAGTCCTCCAGCGCCGGGTAGAGGATCTCCTCGACGACCGGGCTGAGCCGGTGGATCTCGTCGATGAAGAGCACGTCGTTGCGCTCGAGGTTGGTCAGGATCGCCGCCAGGTCCTTGGGCTTCTCGAGCACCGGGCCGCTGGTCTGGCGCAGGTTCACGCCCAGCTCGTTGGCGATGATGTGGCTCAGCGTGGTCTTGCCCAGGCCCGGCGGGCCGAACAGCAGCACGTGGTCCATCGCCTCGGCGCGCTTCTTCGCCGCGCCGATGAAGATCTCCAGCTGCTCGCGCACCTTGGCCTGGCCGACGTACTCGGCCAGGCCCTTGGGCCGCAGCGCGCGCTCGATCGCCTCCTCGTTGGGCGAGGCTGGCGCAGCGCTGACGATCCGCCGGGCGGGCGCGAAGTCGTCTGTCTGGATGCTCATGCAGCGGATTATCGGGGCGGCGTCCCTAGAATCGGCGCCGGACCCACCATGCGATCGTCAACCCTGCTCCTGGCTCTCCTCCTGGCCGGCCCGGCCCAGGCGCAGACCCGCGTCAGCGACGCCTGGGTGCGCGCCACCGTCGCGCAGCAGCTGGGCACGGGCGCCTTCATGCGCATCACCTCGGCGCAGGGCGGCCGGCTGGTGGCGGTGCAATCGCCGGTGGCGCGCATCGCCGAGGTGCACGAGATGACGATGCAGGGCGACGTGATGGCGATGCGCGCCATCGAGTCGCTCGAGCTGCCGCCCGGCAAGCCGGTCGTGCTCAGGCCGGGCGGGCATCACCTGATGCTGATGGGCCTGAAGCAGCAGCTGAAGGCCGGCGACACGGTGCCGCTGACGCTGGTGGTCGAGGGCCGCGAAGGGCGGCGCGAGACGCTCGAGGTGAAAGCCGTCGTGCTGCCGCTCGGCGCCGACGCGCCGAAGCGCTGAACTCGACGCCGGCTCCATCGCCCGGTGGATGCGGGCCGCGCGCGCCGTGCCTAGAGTGACTCCGGCGGGCCGCTGTGCCCGCACCGGAGGTGCCGCGGCGATGAAGGCGATTCTGTGGGACAGCCTGGTATCGGGTCTGCAGACCGGACAGTGCGTGCTCGTGCTCGGGCCGGACGTGCCGGCCGGGCCGCCCGACGGCGCCGGCGGCGAGCCGGCCGCCGAGAGCGTGCGCGATCTGTTCTGCACCACGCTGGCCCAGCAGCTCGAGGAGGAGGGCCAGGACGTCGGCGAACGGGTGCTGTTCGCGGTTGCGCAGCAGTTCGAGGACTTCGGCGGCTTCCCGTCCAACACGCTGCGCAACATCGCCGCCGGCTTCTTCCGTGAGCCTGGGCGCGGCCCCGGCGCCCAGCACCGGGCGCTGGCCGGACTCCCGTTCAGCACGGTGCTGACCACCTGCCACGACGACCTGTTCGAACAGGCCTGCCGCGACCTCGAGGCCGATCCGAAGGAACCGGTGTCGCGCCACTACCACTTCCGCGGCGAGCAGCGCGACATCGCCGAGCTGCCGCTTTCCGCCGACCCGGCCAAGCCGGTCGTCTACCACTTGTTCGGCACCTTCGAGCGGCCCGACTCGCTGGTCCTGACCGAGAACGACCTGCTCGACTTCGTGATCCGCGTGATCTCGGCGCGCCCGGGGTTGCCGGACAGCCTGCGCAGCGCGTTGCGCAACAAGACCTTCCTGTTCGTCGGTTTCGGCATCCGGCACTGGTACATCCGCGTGCTGCTGAAGCTGCTGGTGCGCACGCTGGAGCTGTCCGGCGGCTCGGTGGCGCTCGAGTCGCTTGGCGGCCTGGACGACCGCGAGCGCCGCCAGACGGTTCTGTTCTACAAGCGCGGCACACGCATCGAGGTGGTCGACATGGACGCGGACGCCTTCGTCGCCGAGCTGCAGCAGCGGCTCGACAAGGTGGGCGGCTACCGCGCCGGGGCCACCGCACCGCTGCGGCGCGCGCAGGTCTTCATCAGCTACGAACGCGGCGACGAGGCGGTGGCGCGGCGCCTCTTCGGCGCCTTGCCGCGCGAGAAGATCGATGCCTGCCTGGACGCCGATTTCCTCGGCGCCGGCGAGCTGTGGAACGACACGATCGAGCAGAAGATCGGTGCGAGCCACTACTTCCTGGTGTTGAACAGCGAGAACCTGCGCGGCAAGGACGTCGGCTACGTCAACAAGGAGCTGGCGCTCGCGCTCGAGCGCCAGAAGTACCGCGCGCCGGGCGTGCCGTTCATCGTGCCGATCGGCGTCGACGGGCTGAGCGCCGAGCAGGGCCGGCACGACCTGAAGCCGTTCCACCAATTGCCGCTGCGCCGCGACTCGTTCCACGACGACGCGGCCGAGATCACGCGCCATCTGTGGCGCGACTTCCAGAAGCGTTCGCGCGATGCCACCGCCTGAAGCCCGCCGCACGCGCTACCCGGGCGCCCAGTCGTTCTCCGACGACGGGCTGTCGCGGCGCCTGTTCTTCGGCCGCGAGGCCGAGGCCACGGCACTGCGGCACCGGGTGCTCGCGAACCGGCTGACGGTTCTGTTCGCGCGCTCCGGACTCGGCAAGACCTCGCTGCTGAACGCCGGGCTGGCCCAGAGCCTGCGCGAGCAGGGCTTCCTGCCGCTGGTGGTGCGCGTCGGTGACGGCCACCGTGACGTCGCCGAGGCGATCGTGCGGAACATCGAGGCGCTGTGCGCCCGCCAGGCGGGGCTGGAGTACGTGCCAGGGGAGTCGGTCAGCCTGTGGCGCTACTTCAAGACTGCCGAGTTCTGGATCGACGACCTGCTGATGACGCCGGTGCTGGTGCTCGACCAGTTCGAGGAGCTGTTCACCCTCGTCGGGCAGGCTCGGCGCGAGGCCTTCCTGGACGACTTCTCGCAGGTGGTGCGCGGCATCGGCCCGACGGACGACTGCACGGCGCCGGCGATCAAGGTCGTGCTGAGCCTGCGCGAGGACTTCCTCGGCCTGCTGGACGAACTGTCCAGCCGCCTGCCCGGCGTGCTCGACCAGCGCTTCCGGCTGCTGCCGCTGAGCCACGCGGCGGCAGCCGAGGCGATCGAGTCGCCGCTGCAGATCGAGGACGCGTCGCTGGCCAGCCAGCCGTTCCTGATCGAGGCCGACGTGCGCGACGCGGTCCTGCGTTTCCTCGAGCAGAGCGCGCGCCCGGAGGCCGGACGGACGAACGCCGTGGCCATCGAGCCGTTCCAGCTCCAGCTGGTCTGCCAGCACGTCGAGGACCTGGCCCGGCGCGCGCAGGCCCGCGGGGCGGATGCGCCAGTCCGGATCACGACGCACGATCTCGGCGGCGAGTCGCGCCTGCGCTCGATCTTCCGCGAGTTCTACAAGCGCCAGGTGGCCGCCGTGCCCGGCCTGCTGCAGCGCCGCGGCGTGCGGCGCCTGTGCAGCGAACACCTGATCAACGCACGCGGGCGCCGGCTGCGCCTGGAGCAGTCGGAGATCAGGCGCTTGACCGGGGTCAGCGAGGCGACACTGGAGACGCTGGTCGATCGCCGCCTGCTTCGTCGCGAGCAGACCCCCGACGCCGACTACTACGAGTTGAGCCACGACTCGCTGGTGCTGCCGATCATCGACTCGCGCCGGCTCTGGCTGACGGTCAAGTCGGTCTGGCTGCTGGCGGTGACGCTGTTCGTGCTCGTGTTCCTGGTCGCCGGCGGGTTCGGCATGTGGAACGTGATCGAGGAGGTGCTGACCCGGCTGTGGGACGGGCGCCTGCGCAGCGAGCACCTCGCGCTGGCGCTGGCGGCACTGGCCCTGCTGGCGGCGCTGGCGCGCTGGGCGTGGCGCAGCGTCGGCGAACTGCGCGACACGTTCGGCCGCGCCGTGCTGCGCGCCGCGGGCAGCCTGCGCCGGTCGCCGGCGCCGCCGGCTAGCGCGCCAGGGCCTTCAGCGCCGCCTTGATGCCATCGCTGACGCCGATGTCCGGCGGCAGTGCCTTCAGCGCCGCGGCGGCCTCGCGGTCGTTGTAGCCGAGCGCCAGCAGCGCCTGCAGGATGTCGCCCTGCGCGCCACCGGCCACGGCGGCCGGCGCGGCCAGCGCATCACCGAGCTTGCCCTTGAGCTCGAGCAGCAGGCGCTCTGCGGTCTTCTTGCCGATGCCCGGCACCTTCACCAGCCGGCCGCTCTCCTGCAGGCTCACGGCCTGCGCCAGCTCGGCCACCGACAGGCCGGAGAGGATGGCCAGCGCGGTGCGCGGGCCGATGCCGCTGATCCGGACCAGCTGGCGGAAGGTGGCGCGCTCCTCGTGCGTCAGGAAGCCGTACAGCAGCTGCGCGTCCTCGCGCACCACGAAGTGGGTCAGCAGCGTGACGCGCTCGCCCAGGCCGGGCAGGTGGTAGAAGCTGCTCATCGGCACGTCGAGCTCGTAGCCGACGCCGTTGACGTCGACCAGCACCTGGGGCGGTGATTTCTCGGCGAGCGTGCCGGTGAGCCGGCCGATCATCGGCTGCGGCCGAACAGGCCGAGCCGCTGCGCCTCCAGCGCCGCTTCCGCACGCGAGCTCACGTTGAGCTTGCGGTAGATCTGCTTCACGTAGTCGGCGATCGTGTGGCGCGACAGGTTCAGCTGCACGCCGATCTCCGGCAGCGTGAAGCCCTTGGCCACGCGCAGCAGCACCTCGTTCTCGCGGTCGGTCAGCTGCACGTGCGGCAGCGAGTCCTTGCGCGGCTTGGCCTGCTCGGCGAAGTAGGAGATCACCTTGCGCGCGATCGAGGGCGACAGCGGCGGCTCGCCCTGGCTCATGCGACTGAGCTGCTCGGCGATCAGCTCGCGCGCCTGCTCCTTCAGCACGTAGCCGAAGGCACCGGCCTGCAGCGCGGGGAACAGGTGGTCGTCGTCGTCGTGGATGGTCACCACGACCGATTGCGCCTCGGGCTGCTGCTCGCGCAGCGCGGCGACGACGTCGACGCCGGTGCCGTCGGGCAGGCCGAGGTCGATCAGCGCGAGGTCGAACTTGACCGCGCTGACCAGGCCGAGCGCGTCGTGCACGCGCGCGGCCTCGGAGATCTGGGAGTCCGGGAACACCTGGGTCACCAGCGCCTTGAGCCAGGTCCGGATCTCCGGCAGGTCTTCGAGCAGCAGGATGTTCTTCATGGCACGCCTCTCGCGCGGGCCGCGTCCGGCCCGGAAGGAAGCACTGTATCAGCGCCCCGCGCCGGCCGGCAGTTCGGGGCCGAGCGGCAGCGTGAGCCGGATCACGGTGCCGTAGCCCGGGCCGGACTCCACCAGGCACTGGCCCTGCATCTGCTTGGCGCGGTGCTTCATGCTCGACATGCCGTGGCCGCGGTCGAGCTTGCCGTCCAGCTCCATCGGGATGCCCTTGCCGTTGTCCTGGATGTTGATGCCGAACTGCCCGTCGGCGATCGCGCAGCGCACCTTGCAGTGCGAGGCGCCGCTGTGCTTGATGATGTTGCTGACCGCCTCGCGCAGGATGCGCGTGGTCTGCACGTAGCCGCGTGCCGGCAGCACCTGGTCGGTCTCCTCGGCCAGGCTGCGCCAGTCGATCTCGATGTTGGCCTGGCCCAGGCGCGAGACGGTCTCGGCGCGCCAGTCGGCCAGCGCGTCGGCCAGCCGCACCGGCTTGCCGGTCAGCCCGCGCACCGACAGGCGCATCTCCTCCAGCGCCTCGCGCGCCAGGCTGGATATGCGCTCGCTCTCGCTGGTGTGCACGATGGTCAGCAGCTTGGCGCCGAGGTCGTCGTGCAGGTCGGCGGCGATGCGCTTGCGCTCCTGCTGCGTGACCTGCTCGACGCGCATCTCGGCGATCTGCGCGTAGTTGCGCTCGGCCTCGGCGGTGACCTCTCGGATGCGCGCCTCCATCACGTGCCGGCCGATGTCCACGTGGCGCTGCGCGCGCCCGAACACCAGCAGCAGGCGCACCGCCAGCGCGAGCAGCAGCACCGGCAGCGCGAACTGCAGCAGCGGCACCGGCGGGCTTGCCAGCCAGCCGCGCTGCACCGCCACCTCGGCCAGCAGCACGGCGGCGCCCGCAGCCAGCGCCGGCGCCATGGTCCAGAACTCGTGGCGCCTCTCGCGCCACAGGATGTGCAGGTGCAGCCCCATCGCGCCCACCGCCTCGGCCGCCAGCACCAGGTACCAGGCGCTGGCCAGCTCGAACAGCCGCGCCGGGCCGGCCAGCAGCAGGCTCATCGGCAGCACCACGCACTGGGCCAGCAGTGCTGCCTCGAGCATGCGCGAACGCACGCCCGCATGGCTGAGCAGGAACTGCACTGCCAGCGCGAGGATGGGCGTGAAGCCGAGGCAGACCAGGAACTCGATGCTGGCGCTGTCCATCGGCAGGTCGCGCCACCACAGGCGCGCCGACAGCACCGACCAGCCGAGCGACATCAGCCCGAAGTAGCCCATCGCCGCCTCGCGCCGGTTCAGCCAGGCCAGCGCCACCAGCGCGGCGCCGAGCACCGCCAGCGCGAGGTTGGCGGCCGCGACGGCGTCCACGTTCCAGAAGCGCGCCTGACGCTGGCGCTCGAGCAGCTCCGCATGGTCGCCGATCACCAGCTCCGACAGCCCTGCGGCGCGCTGGCGCGCGGCCACGCGCTGCAGCGCCTGGCCGCGCAGCTTGATGTCCAGCGTGTTGCCCTGCGAGAGCAGCACGCCGCCGGGCAGCGGCACGAGCTGCGGGTAGTGGCAGTTGCGCGTCAGCGGCTCGTCCATGCGGCCGCCGCGGTAGATCACCCGGCCGTTCAGCCACACCTCGAGGTTGCTGCAGGCGCGCGGCACGTACAGCGCCAGCAGCTCGTTGCGGCCGGCGCCACCGACCGGGTCGAATTGCACGCGGTACCAGACGCTGCCGTCCAGGCGCGGCACGCGGCTCGACCAGTCGTCAGGCAGCGGCACGGTCACGATGCCGGGCGCGCGCTCCGGAAACTGCGGCGCGTCGCTGACCACCGACTCGGCCGACTGCAGCACCTGGGCCGCCGGGGCCGCGGTGGCCGGGGCCTGCAGCGCGATGAACAGCGCGACGAACAGCGCCATCGGCCGCGCGACGGCCTGCAGCGCGTGCAGCACCGGGCGTCGGAGGGCGGCCGTGATCATCGGCGCGCATTGTGCAGGATGGGCCGCGCGGCTTGCGGCGACAATGCCGGCCGTGATCCTGCGCCACGCCTTCATCCCGCCCGACAACGCACGCCTGGCGCACCTGTGCGGCAGCCTGGACGAGCACCTGCGCAGCATCGAGGCGGCGCTGGACGTCAGCATCCACCGGCGCAACGAGTCCTTCCGCGTGGAGGGCGGCAAGCGCCAGGCCGAACGCGCCGTGCTGCTGCTGCAGTCGCTCTACGAACGGGCACGCCGGCCGATCGGGGCCGAGCAGCTCCAGATGGCACTGTACGAGGCGCAGTCGGAGCTCAAGGCCAAGCCGGCGCTGCGTGCAGTCAAGGGGCGCACCGAACGGGAGCCGCGCGAGGCCGGCGGCGACGAGGACGAGGCGATCGTGCTGCACACGCGCCGCGCCGACCTGGCCGGCCGCACGCCCAACCAGGTGACCTACCTGCGCAACATCCTGGCCCACGACATCACCTTCGGCATCGGCCCGGCCGGCACCGGCAAGACCTTCCTCGCGGTGGCCTGCGCGGTCGACGCGCTGGAGCGCAGCCAGGTGCAGCGCATCATCCTGACGCGCCCGGCGGTGGAGGCCGGCGAGCGGCTCGGCTTCCTGCCCGGCGACCTGGCGCAGAAGGTCGACCCCTACCTGCGCCCGCTGTACGACGCGCTGTACGACCTGATGGGCTTCGACCGCGTGACCAAGGCCTTCGAGAAGGGGCTGCTGGAGATCGCGCCGCTGGCCTTCATGCGCGGCCGCACGCTGAACCACGCCTTCGTGATCCTCGACGAGGCGCAGAACACCACGCCCGAGCAGATGAAGATGTTCCTGACGCGCATCGGCTTCGGCGCCAAGGCGGTGGTGACGGGCGACACGAGCCAGATCGACCTGCCCAAGGGCACGACGAGCGGGCTGGTCGACGCCGAGCGCGTGCTGCGCCGCGTGCGCGGCATCGCGACGACCCGCTTCACCGCCGCCGACGTGGTGCGCCACCCGCTGGTGGCGCGCATCGTCGAGGCCTACGACGCCGCGCGCCCCTCCGATGATCGATCGTGATTCGCTGAGCCTCGCGCTGCAGTTCGCCGACGCGCGGCACCGGCGCCACCTGCCGCGCCACCGCGTGGCGCGCTGGCTGCGCGCCGCGCTCGAGGCGCCGGCCGAACTGGCAGTGCGCATCGTCGATGCCGAGGAGGGCCAGGCGCTGAACCGCGACTACCGCGGCCGCGACTACGCCACCAACGTGCTGACCTTCGACTACCAGCACGCGCCGGTGGTGGTGGCCGACCTGGTGCTGTGCGCGCCGGTGGTCGAGCGCGAGGCGCGCGAGCAGGGCCTCGCGCTCGAGGCCCACTACGCGCACCTGCTGGTGCACGGCGCGCTGCATGCGCAGGGCCACGACCACGAGAAGTCGCGCGAGGCGAGGGTGATGGAGGCGCGCGAGGTGGAGATCCTCGCCGGGCTCGGCTTCGCGAATCCCTACGCGCGCTGAGGCGCCGGCGGCAGCAGCACCGATGCGATCGCGGCCAGCATCAGGCCGATCGCGGCGAAGTCCTGCCAGTGCAGCACCTCGCCGAGCCACCAGGCTCCGGAGAGCACGCCCAGCACCGGGATCAGCATGACCGACAGTGTCGAGGCGATCGGCGGCAGCGAGCGCGCCAGGTAGAGCCAGACCGGCTGCGCGAAGCCGAAGATCAGCACCGCGTTGAAGACGATCGTGGCCCACACCACCGGGGTGGGCGCGTCCCAGCGATCGTGCTCGAGCAGCGCGGCCAGCAGCGTCATCACCAGCGTGGTCAGCACCGTCATCCAGAACACGATGGCCAGCGTGGGCGCCGTCATGCGCGTATGGCGCAGCTGCTGCGTGCCCAGCGCCCAGGTGGCAGCCGCCAGCAGCATGCCCGCCGCCGCCCAGGGCCGCCCGGCCATGCGGCCGAGTTCGTGCCACAGCAGCAGCGTGACACCCAGCGCTGCCGCGGCCACGCCCAGCAGCTGGCGCGCACGCAGGCGCTGGCCGAACAGCGCCAGGCCCCACAGCGCCGAGAACACCGGCATCGTGTAGCCGAGGATGGCCGCGCGCCCGGACGACAGCGCCTGCACCGAGACGATCGCGACGACATGCCACACGATCATGTTGGTGATGGTCAGCGCACCGAGCTCGCGCCACTCGGCGCGCGGGATCGACAGCGGCACGCGCAGCACGCGTACCGCGGCCCACAGCACCGGCAGGCCGAGCCACATCGACAGCGTGCGGAAGGACAGCGGCGGGAAGTGCGTGACGCCGAGCTTCATCACCGGCCAGTTCACGCCCCACACCAGCGTGAGCAGCGCCAGCAGCACCAGCTGGCGCGGGCTGAAGCGCAGCGCACTCAATGCGTGCTGCCCAGGTAGTTCTTGCGCCAGAAGTAGACGCTCAGGCCCACGCCGAGGGCGAGCATCACGCCGGCGGCGATCCAGAATCCCGTCGCGCTGTGGATCAGCGGCAGCGCGTCGAAGTTCATGCCGAAGAAGCCGGTGACGAGGTTCAGCGGCAGGAAGATCGCCGTCAGCACGGTCAGCGTGCGCATGATGTTGTTGGTGCGGTGGCTTTGCGCCGAGAAGTGCATCTGCACCGCCGTCTCGGCCGAGCCCTCGAGTCGGCGCACGTGCGTGAGCACGCGCTCGATGTGCTCGACCACGTCGCGCGAGCGCAGCCGCAGCAGCTCGCGCTCGCGGCGCGCCGCCTTGTCGGGCACGTCGGGCCATTCCTCGAGCGCGTCGATCCACTCGATCATCGCGCTGCGCTGGTCCTCGCAGGTGTCCTCCAGCATGTGCAGCGCGTTGCGCGAGTCCAGCAGCAGCTGCCAGTTGCGGAAGTTGCTGCGCGGGCGGAACAGCTCCTGCTGCAGGTAGGCGAACTGGCGCGTCAGCAGGCGGCGCAGCTCGAGGTAGCTGTCCACCATGTGATTGACCATGCGCAGCATCAGGTCGGCCGGGCTGTTGGGCAGGCGTGCGCCGGGCCGTGCCTCGCCAGGCTGCGCCTGCTGCGCGAGCCGGTTGGCGAAGTACTCGCGCACCTGGCAGTCGGTCGGGTGCACGGTCAGCAGCACGCGGTCGGTGACGACGAAGCCGACCGGGCTGGTGTCGATCGCCTCCAGCGCGCTGCGTGCCGAGCCGATGGTGCCGTGCTGCTCGTCGAGGAACTTGGCCGCCGTGCCGCTGCCGGCGGCCAGGCGGCGGAACACCAGCATCTCGTAGCCCGAGGTGTAGTCGAAGTGCGAGGGCAGCTGGTTGTTCAGCAGGTCCGAGACGTGCAGGTCGACGATCTGCGTGCCGGCCCAGCGCTGCAGCGCGGCCTGCAGTGCCGCCACGCCGACCTCGAACTCGCGCCGCGCGCTGCCGATCCACAGGTATCCCGCGGCCGGCAGGGCCTCGGGCAGCGCCGGCAGCTCGACGAACTGGTCTCCGCTGGCGTGGAAGATGCGCATCGGCCCAGGCTCAGCGCACCCTCAGGAGCCGGGCCGCGTCGCGCGCGAAGTAGCTCAGCACCCCGTCGGCGCCGGCGCGCTTGAACGCGAGCAGCGACTCCAGCATCACCGCGTCGTGGTCGAGCCAGCCGTTGGCCGCCGCGGCCTTGAGCATCGCGTACTCGCCGCTGACCTGGTAGGCGAAGGTCGGCACGCGGAACTCGTCCTTCACGCGGCGCACGATGTCGAGATACGGCATGCCGGGCTTGACCATCACCATGTCGGCGCCTTCGGCGAGGTCCAGGCCGACCTCGCGCAGCGCCTCGTCGCCGTTGCCCGGGTCCATCTGGTAGACCTTCTTGTTGCTCTTGCCGAGGTTGGCGGCCGAGCCGACCGCGTCGCGGAAGGGGCCGTAGAAGGCGCTCGCGTACTTGGCGCTGTAGGCCATGATGCGCGTGTGGATGCGCCCCCTGGCCTCGAGCGCCTGGCGGATGGCGCCGATACGGCCGTCCATCATGTCGCTCGGCGCGACGATGTCCACGCCGGCCTCGGCCTGCACCAGCGCCTGCTGCGTGAGCACCGCGACGGTCTCGTCGTTCAGGATGTAGCCGGTCGCATCGAGCAGGCCGTCCTGCCCGTGGCTGGTGAACGGGTCGAGCGCGACGTCGGTCATCACGCCGAGCTCGGGGAAGCGCTTCTTCAACTCGCGCACCACGGTCGGCACCAGGCCCTCGGGATTGAGCGCCTCGCGGCCGTCCTCGGTCTTGAGCGACTGCTCGATCACCGGGAACAGCGCCAGCACCGGAATGCCGAGCCTGACGCAGTCCTCGGCCACCGGCAGCAGCCGGTCCAGGCTCAGGCGCTGCACGCCGGGCATCGACGCCACGTCCTGCACCACCCCCTGGCCGGCCAGCACGAAGACCGGCAGGATCAGGTCGCTCGGGTCGAGCCGGTGCTCGCGCACCAGGGCGCGGGTGAACTCGTCGCGGCGCAGGCGGCGCGGGCGGCTGGCGGGGTAGGGCGGCGGAATGTGCATGTCGGGAGAAGGCCCAAGAATGTGTAGAAATTCTCGTGCCTTCTGCTAAAGTGTTGATTGAATGATAGCCGCGAGGCTGTTGTTCCCTGCTTTTCCTCCCTGAGCAGGTGCCTTACCGTGATGACAGCGTTAAGGCTTTTGGAGCCCTGGCCTCGCGCCGGGGCTTTTCTTATGGCCCCCGACATAATGCCCCGATGCTCTGGGTCAAGGCTTTCCACATCGTGTTCGTCGCGGCCTGGTTCGCGGCGCTGTTCTACCTGCCGCGCATCTTCGTCAACCTGGCCACCGTGCCGGCGGACAGCCACGCCGAGCGCGAGCGGCTGCTGATGATGGCGCGCCGGCTGTACCGCTTCGGCACGCTGCTGATGATCCCGGCGGTCGGGCTCGGACTCTGGCTGTGGATCGGCTTCGGTGGTGTCGGCCGATTCGGCGGCGGCTGGATGCACGCCAAGCTGCTGCTGGTGCTGGGCGTGATCGGCTACCACCACATGTGCCGCGCGCTGCTGCGCCGCTTCGAGCAGTTCACCAACCAGCGCAGCGAGCACTGGTTCCGTGTGTTCAACGAGGCCTCGGTGCTCTTCTTCGCGGCCATCGTCGTGCTGGTGGTGGTCAAGCCCTTCTGACGCGGCCCGGCCGTGGTGCGCCACCGCAGCTCCGCCGTCCCGCTGGCCTGGCTGTATGCCGCGCTGATCGGCTACGCGAGCCTGTACCCGTTTGCCGGCTGGCGGGTGTCCAGCGCCGACTGGTGGCAGTTCCTGGTCAGCGTGCCGCCGCATTGGCGAAATACCTTCGACCTGGTGTCCAACATGGTCGGCTACCTGCCCCTGGGCGCGTTGGCCTGCGCGGCCCTGCTGCGCAGCGGCCAGGAGGCCCGCCGCGCGGCGCCGCTGGCGCTGCTGGCGGGTGCCGGGCTGTCGTTCGCGATGGAGTCGCTGCAGAACTACCTGCCGCGGCGCGTGCCGTCGAGCATCGACCTGGCGCTGAACACCCTGGGCACGCTGGGCGGCGTCGCGCTGGCCGTGCTGGCGCACCGGCTGGGCGGCATCGAGCGCTGGCAGGCGGTGCGCGACCGCTGGTTCATCAGCCGCAGCGCCGGCGGGCTGGCGCTGCTGCTGCTGTGGCCGCTCGGCCTGCTGTTCCCCGCGCCGCTGCCGCTGGGCCTGGGCCAGGTGCTGGAGCGGGCCCAGGAGGGCCTGCGCGCGCTGCTCGAGGACACGCCGGCGATCGACTGGGCCGAGCCGTTCCTGACCGCCGTGCCCGCGCTCGAGCCGCCGTCGCCGGCCACCGAACTGGTTGCCGTCGCGCTCGGGCTGCTCGCGCCCTGCATGGTGGCCTACACGGTGGCGCGGCGCGGCTGGCGGCGCCTCGTCCTGGCCGCCGGTGCGGCGCTGTTCGGCGCCGCCGCCACCACGCTGTCGACCGCGCTGAACTTCGGGCCCGACCATGCCCTGGCCTGGCGCACGCCCAACGGCTCGGCCGGCTTCGCGCTCGGTGCGCTGCTCGCGGTCGTGCTCGCGCCGGTGCCGCAGCGTGTGGCCGCCGGCATCGGCCTGGTCGCCCTGACCGCGCTGGTGCTGCTGGTTACCCAGGTGCCCGCGGACCCCTATTTCGCCGAGAGCCTGGCGGCCTGGGAGCAGGGCCGCTTCATCCGCTTCCACGGTGCTGCGCAATGGGTCGGCTGGCTGTGGCCCTATGCCGCGGCGGTGTACCTGCTGGTGCGCATCGGGGCGCGCGCGGACGAGGGTGAAGGCTCGCCAACCTAGAATCCGCCCATGAGCTACTACGAGCGCCACATCTTCTTCTGCCTGAACGAGCGCGACAACGGCGAGGCGTCGTGCTCCCAGCACGATGCGCGTGCCGCGTTCGACCACTGCAAGGCCCGCGTCAAGGCCGAGCGCCTGGCCGGACCGGGCGGCGTGCGCGTCAACAAGGCCGGCTGCCTGGACCGCTGCGCCGGCGGACCGGTGGCAGTGGTCTACCCCGAGGCGGTCTGGTACACCTACCTCGACAAGCACGACATCGACGAGATCGTCGACTCGCACCTGAAGAACGGCCAGGTGGTCGAGCGCCTGCTGCTGCCGCCGAACGTCGGCCGGTGAACGCACAGACCGAGCGCCAGCTGATCGCCGGCCCGGCCGGTGCGCTGGAATGCGCGATCGACCGGCCGCCGGCCGCGCCGGTGGGCCTGGCGGTGATCTGCCACCCGCACCCGCAACATGGCGGCACGCTCGACAACAAGGTGGCGCAGACGCTCGCCCGCGCCGCGCTCGCGCTCGGCTGGCGCAGCGTGCGCTTCAACTTCCGTGGCGTCGGTGCGTCGCAGGGTGGCTGGGACGAGGGACGCGGCGAGATCGACGACGCGCTGGCCGTCATCGCCGCCCATCGCGCACCCGGCGAGGCGCTGCTGCTGGCGGGTTTTTCGTTCGGCGGCTTCGTCGCGGCCAGCGCCGCCGCGCGCCTGCCGGAGGGCGAGAAGCCGCAGCGCCTGGCCCTCGTCGGCCCGTCCACGCAGAAGCAGCAGGTGCCGCCGGTGCCGGCCGACACCGTGGTGATCCACGGCGAGGCCGACGACGTGGTGCCGCTCTCGGCCACGCTCGAGTGGGCCCGGCCGCAGTCGCTGCCGGTGATCGTCTTCCCCGGCACGGGCCACTTCTTCCACGGGCAGCTCGGCCTGCTCAAGAACACGCTGGTGCGGCAGCTGCAGACGGCCGCGGCCTGAACCTTTCTTCTCTTTCGCCCTCTTCCTTCCGATGAACAAGATCCGTGCGTGGGCCGCGTGGCTGGCCCTTTCCGTTCCGCTCCTCGCGCAGGCCCAGGCCCCGCAGCCGCCCGAGGTGGCAGCCAAGAGCTACATCCTGCTGGACCTTACCAGCAACCAGGTGCTGGCCGAACGCGAGGCCGACGCCCCGGCCGACCCCGCCTCGCTGACCAAGCTGATGACGGCCTATGTCGTGTTCAGCGCGCTGAAGGACAAGAAGATCTCCGAGGACCAGACGCTGCCGGTGTCGGTGCGTGCCTGGGCCGAGCGCAAGGGCGGCGGCTCGCTGATGTTCATCGAGCCGCGCAACACGCCCAAGGTCTCGGAACTGCTGCGCGGGATGATCGTCAACTCGGGCAACGACGCCTCGGTGGCGCTGGCCGAGGGCGTGGGCGGCAGCGTCGAGACCTTCGTGCAGATGATGAACCGCCAGGCGCAGGCGCTGGGCATGAAGAACACGGTCTACAAGAACGTGACCGGCCTGACCGAGCCGGGCCACCACAGCACGGCGCGCGACATCGCGATCGTCGCCTCGCGCATCATCAAGGACTTCCCCGAGTACTACCCGATCTACTCGACGCGCAAGTACCGCTACGAGGGCGCGCCGGCCAGCAACGAGAACAACCGCAACGTGCTGCTGCAGCGCGACCCGACGGTCGACGGCATGAAGACCGGCTACACCGAGGCCGCCGGCTACTGCCTCGTCGCCAGCGCGCAGCGCGACTTTCCGAACGGCAAGCGCCGCCTGCTCAGCGTGGTGCTGAACACCGCCTCGATGGAGGCGCGCGCCAACGAGAGCCAGAAGCTGCTGAACTGGGGCTACCTGGCCTGGGATGCGGTCAAGCTGTTCGAGGGCGACAAGCCGCTCGCCACCCCGCCGGTGTGGAAGGGCAAGGCTAACGAGGCCAGGCTCGGTGCCGCGCAGAGCGTGTTCGTCAGCGTGCCCAAGGGCGAGGGCACGAAGCTGCAGACGCAGATCGAGCGCACCGACCCGCTGGTGGCGCCGCTGGCCAAGGACCAGAAGGTCGGCACGATCAAGGTCAGCACCTCGACCGGGCAGGCGGTGGCGCAGGTGCCGCTGGTGGTGCTCGAGCCGGTCGAGGAGGCGGGCATCCTGGGCCGCGCCTGGGATGCGATCCGCCTGTGGATCAAGTAAGCTGCCACGAGGAGGCGCCATGCAGACCCTGCCCGACACGTTGTGCTACCTGAACGGCGAGTACCTGCCGCTGCGCGAGGCCAAGGTGTCGGTGCTCGACCGCGGCTTCATCTTCGGCGACGGCGTCTACGAGGTCGTGCCGGTCTACGCGCAGCGCCTGTTCCGCTTCGACGAACACCTGGCGCGCCTGGGCCGCAGCCTGGCCAAGCTGCGCATCGCCGCCCCGCACACCGACGCGCAGTGGCTGGAGCGCTGCCGCAGGCTGGTGGCCGCGCTGGCCGACAAGACCGGCGCGCAGGACCAGCTGATCTACATCGAGGTCACACGCGGCGTGGCGCTGCGCGACCACGTGATGCCGGCCGACATCGAGCCGACGGTGTTCATGATGGCCACGCCGATGAAGCCGGCCACCGCCGAGCAGCGCCACCACGGCGTGGCCTGCGTGACGGCGCGCGACTTCCGCTGGGAGCGCGGCGACATCAAGAGCATCTCGCTGCTGGGCAACGTGCTGGCGCGCCAGATGTCGGCCGACAAGGGCGCGGTCGAGACCATCCTGTTCCGCGACGGCTACCTGACCGAGGCCTCGGCCAGCAATGTCTGGGTGGTGCACGAGGGCGCGCTGCTCGGCCCGCCCAAGAGCGAGCATGTGCTCGAGGGCATCCGCTACGACCTGCTGCGCGACCTGTGCGAGGAAGCCGGCATTGCCTACAACCTGCGCCCGATCCCCGAGGCCGACGTGCTGTCGGCCGACGAGCTGCTGCTCAGCTCGGCCACCAAGGAGGTGCTGCCGGTCACCACGCTGGACGGCCAGCCGGTCGGCCACGGCGCGCTGCGCGGCAAGCCCGGGCCGGTGTACGCACGCCTGTTCGAGGCCTACCAGCAGGCCAAGCTGACCCAGTCGATCTGAGCCGGTTGACTTCGCGCAAGCCGGCCCCACCTTCGGCGGCATGGACGTCACGATGAACGAGATCCCGCCCGAGCAGTCGCTGATCGAGTACCCCTCGGCCTTTCCGATCAAGGTGATGGGGGCCAACGTCGAGGGCTTCGCCGAGGCCATCGTGATGGTCGCGCAGCGTTTCGACCCGGGCTTCGACCCCGCCACGCTGGAGCGGCGTCCGAGCAGCGGCGGCAACTACCTGGGCCTGACGATCACCATCACCGCGACCAGCCGCGAGCAGCTCGACGAGCTGTACCGCACGCTGTCGACCCACCCGATGGTCAAGGTGGTGCTCTGAGCCAGCCGCTGCTGCGCGTGCTCGGTCGCGTGGACTACGCGTCCACGGTGGACGCGATGCGCGGCTTCACCGAGCAGCGTGGCGACGACACGCCCGACGAGATCTGGCTGTGTGAGCACGCGCCGATCTACACCCAGGGCATCGCCGGGCGCGCGCAGCATGTGCTGAACCCGGGCGGCATCCCGGTGGTGCAGACCAACCGCGGCGGGCAGGTCACCTACCACGGCCCGGGCCAGGTGGTGGCCTACCCGCTGATCGACCTGAAGCGGCTGCGCATCTACGTCAAGGAATACGTCTACCGCATCGAGGACGCGGTGCTGCGCACGCTGGCCGCGTTCGACGTCACCGGCCACCGCGTGGCCGGCGCGCCGGGCATCTACGTGAAGCTCGACGATCCCTTCGGCCATGCCGCGCTGACCGGCCCGCGGCGCGACCCGTTCGAGGGCCTGGGCAAGATCGCCGCGCTCGGCATCAAGGTCAGCCAGCACCGCACCTACCACGGCGTGGCGCTGAACGTGGCGATGGACCTGACGCCCTTCGAGGGCATCGACCCGTGCGGCTATGCCGGGCTGAAAACGGTCGACCTCGCTAAAATCGGGGTTTCCACCGATTGGGACAGCGTCGCGCGGCAGCTCGGAGACAGGCTGGCTGCGAACCTCGCGCCATAACCAGCCATGCCGACCGAAAACGTCACCCACGAGGCCAAGAGCGCGGAGCAGTACGACGCCAGCGCCAAGCAGAAGGCCCAGGCCAAGACGGCGCGCATCCCGATCAAAGTCGTTGCCGCCGAGACGCTGAAGAAGCCGGACTGGATCCGCGTCAAGGCCGGCTCGCCGACCACGCGCTTCTACGAGATCAAGCAGATCCTGCGCGAGCACAAGCTGCACACGGTGTGCGAGGAAGCCTCCTGCCCGAACATCGGCGAATGTTTCGGCCACGGCACGGCGACCTTCATGATCATGGGCGACAAGTGCACGCGGCGCTGCCCCTTCTGCGACGTCGGCCACGGCCGCCCGGATCCGCTCGATGCGGACGAACCGGCCAACCTGGCCAAGACCATCGCCGCGCTGAAGCTGAAGTACGTGGTGATCACCAGCGTCGACCGCGACGACCTGCGCGACGGCGGTGCCGGCCATTTCGTCGAGTGCATCCGCCAGGTGCGTGCGCAGTCGCCCGAGACGCGCATCGAGATCCTGACGCCCGATTTCCGCGGGCGCATGGACCGTGCGCTGGACATCCTCAAGGCCGCGCCGCCGGACGTGATGAACCACAACCTCGAGACCGTGCCGCGCCTGTACAAGGAAGCGCGCCCGGGCTCGGACTACGAGTTCAGCCTGAACCTGCTCAAGCGCTTCAAGGAATTCGCGCCCGGCGTGCCCACCAAGAGCGGCCTGATGGTCGGCCTGGGCGAGACCGACGAGGAGATCCTGGCGGTGATGCGCGACATGCGCGCCCACGGCATCGACATGCTGACGATCGGCCAGTACCTCGCGCCCTCCGGCCACCACCTGCCGGTGCGCCGCTACGTGCACCCGGACACCTTCCGCATGTTCGAGGACGAGGCGAAGAAGATGGGCTTCACACACGCCGCCGTCGGCGCGCTGGTGCGCTCGAGCTACCACGCCGACCAGCAGGCGGCATCGGCGGGCGTCGCCTGACACGCCGGCGCCGGTGATGAGCGAGCCGGCACTGTCCTGCGGCAACTGCCGCCAGCCGATGCAGCGCCTCGCGCTGCCGGGGCACTATGGCCGCCGGGTCGAGCTCGACCTGTGCCCGCGCTGCCACCTGGTGTGGTTCGACCAGACCGAGACGGCGCGGCTCACGGGCGTCGGCCTGCTCGAGCTGATCGGGGCGATGGCCGGCACCCAGTCGCTACCGCACGAGACGCTGCACGACACGGCGCGCTGCCCGCGCTGCAGCGCCGGGCTGAAAACGGTGCACAACCGCAGCCGCTGGGGCAGTTCGCTGCAGCTCGAGTGCCGCAACCGGCACGGGGCGTTCCAGTCCTTCGCGCAGTTCCTGCAGGAAAAGGGCCTGCTGCGGCCGATGTCGCGTGTCGACCGCGCCAGGCTGGTCGAGCAGCGCGGCCATGTCGATTGCGTCAACTGCGGCGGCGCGATCGGCCGCGACGACGAGGAATGCCGGTTCTGTCGTTCGGTGCCGGCGCTGCTGGACGTGGCCCGGCTCGCCCGCGCGCTCGATCCCGAAGGCGTGCTCGAGCCACAGGCGGTGCACGGCGCGACGGCCGAGCGCACCGCGATGCAGTGCGCGGCCTGCGGGGCCGCGCTGCCGCCTCAGCAGTCGCTGGCCTGCGCGCAATGCGGCGCGACGCTGGCCATCAGTCGCCTCGCCCAGGCCCACGACAGTGTGGCCGCCCTCGGCCCGGCATTGCGCGCCCACGCCCACAAGCCGGCGCCGGAGGTCATCAAGCGACGCCTGGACGCACTCGATGCCGATCTGCCGCGGCGCCGCGAGCTGGCGGCGCAATGGCAGGCCGAGGCGCAGGAGGCGCGCCACGGGCGCAGTTTCGACTGGGAGCAATGGGCCACGTGGTGGCCGTTCGACACCAACCCGCTGCGGGCCGTGCTGATCGCGCTGGCGATCTGGTTCATCTGGTGGTTCTGGTAGGGTCGCGGGATCGGACCTTCCAACGACGGGAGCAAGACGATGAGACGACGCGAATTCGCGGCCGGCGGCGCAGTGGCCGCCTGGACGGGCCTGGGGGCGTTGCCGGCCTGGGCGTTCGACCTGAGCGAGACCGACGCGGCGGCCGGTGTACGTGCCGCCCTCGAGCGTGGTGCCGGCGCCGCGGTCAGCCTGCTCGGTCGCACCGACGGCTTCCTGGGCAACCCGAAGGTCCGGATCCCGCTGCCGGGTTACCTCGAGGATGCCGGCAAGCTGCTGCGCACGATGGGCCAGGGCCAGAAGGTGGACGAACTGGTCACGGCGATGAACCGCGCCGCCGAGGCCGCCGTGCCGGAGGCGAAGTCGCTACTGATCAGCGCCGTCAAGGCGATGAGCGTGGAAGATGCGCGCAACATCGTGACCGGCGGCGAGGACTCGGTGACGCGCTTCTTCGCCGACAAGACACGCGAGCCGCTGGGCGTCAAGTTCCTGCCCATCGTGACGCGCGCCACCGAGAAGGTTTCGCTCGCCTCGAAGTACAACGCGGTGGCCGGCAAGGTGGCGGGCTTCGGCCTGGTCAAGAAGGAAGACGCCAACATCGAGCAGTACGTGACAGGCAAGGCGCTGGACGGCCTGTACCTGATGATCGGCGAAGAGGAGCGCAAGATCCGGCAGAACCCGGTGGCCACCGGCAGCGCGATCCTGAAGAAGGTCTTCGGCGGCCTGAAGTGAGCCCGGGGCGCGGCGCGAGCCGCGCCGCTCAAAGTCCCTTGGACAGCTCGAACATCAGCGCCGAGGGCAGCGAGCTGTCGATCACGTCGCGACCCACGCGAGCGACGTTGGAGCCGCTGAAGCCCGACATCTCGAAGGTGTTGCCTTCCTCGATGATCTCGATGAAGACGAAGTCCGGCACCTCGTTGCTGATCTCCTCGCGCAGTTGCGCGAACTTCTCGCCGCGCTGGATCGACTCGACGATGATCGCGTGAGGCAGGCCGTCGCGGCAGAACTCGGTGGCTTCGTCCACGCTGCCGACGAAGTCGACGATCAGGCCCATGTTGCGCAGGGCGTCGCGGATCTGCGTGCGCAGTTCGCGCCGCGACGAGATGACCAGCACATGGCTGCCCGCCAGGGGCTTGGAGTTGGTGGACGGAGCGAATCCCTCATCGACCTCGAAGGTGCTGACCCCCTCGATCTCGTCGCTGGCGGTACGCGGAAACTCGATCGTCAGCACCGTGGCGCCACCGTCCTCCTGACGATCCAGCGGCAGGCCCATGGTCCAGGCGGTCTGCTCCAGCAGCCGCCAGGTGAGCGTGTCGAGTGCCGTCGGCTCCACGTTGTTGTCCTCCGGCTCATCCGGCAGCCGGTGCGCGAAGCGGCACTGGAGCCGGGCATGCGCCGGCCAGGAGCGCATCTCGATGCGGAACTCGATGGTCGAGCGGGCGCATTCGAGCGCCCAGTCGAGCACGGTGTTGAGCAGGCTGAACAGCAGCGAGGCGTCGACGATCACCTCGGCCGGCTTGAGCGTCGGCTTGAACACGATGCCGCGCGCCTGGGTCTCGCGCTGGCGGTGCGACAGCACACCCTTGAGCGTTTCGGCCAGCTGCAGGCGCTCGTGCGACTGGCGCAGCCGGCCGGAGGCAAAGCGCGTGATCTGCTGGCCGACCATGCCGGCCTGTCGGGCGCGCTCGACTTCGTCGCGCAGCGCCCGCAGGCTGGCGCGGTCGATGCGGCCGCTGCTGACCAGCGCGTGGATGCGTTCCAGTGCCGACGTGAGCGGCGCGGCCGTGGCGGCCCCGATCGCCGTCACGATGGTGTGCCAGCGCTCGGCCGTGCCACCGTCGTCGGGCGCCGGGGCCGGATGGGAGCGGGGGCGGGACCCTGCGTTGCGGTTGATGTCCGACATGTCCATGCGATCGGTGCCTTGTGTGCCTTGTTATGGGGCCGCGCGCAGGCGCCGGGTGGGGCGCATCGGGATGCGCCGGGTGGCGGCGAATCCCGGAGAGCGTCGGTCGGCGCGCGACCATTCGTAGGCGCGAAGTGTCGCGCCGCCGCCTCGGCTAGACCATCCCGCGACCGGGCATTCACACCGTGGCCCGGGGGTGGAC
Organism: Piscinibacter defluvii; assembly: GCF_004011805.1. GTDB lineage: Bacteria > Pseudomonadota > Gammaproteobacteria > Burkholderiales > Burkholderiaceae_C > Piscinibacter > Piscinibacter defluvii. The sequence continues at coordinate 260,678 of NZ_ML137196.1, read as the reverse complement.
ATGTCACAAGATGTGAGCGTGCGGGGGCGCGGTGTCGCGGCCCGGCTCGCGGTGCCGCCGGATAATCGCCCCATGCCGATCCGGACCCTGACCAGCCTGTTGGCGATCGGCCTCGCCGCGACGGCGTGTTCACCGTCGCGCGACTGGCGCGAGCTGCACCCGGAGGGCAGCAGCCTCCGCGCCCAGTTTCCCTGCAAGCCGGACCGGCATCAGCGGGAGGTGCGGCTGGCCGGGCGGACCGTGCGCATGGACATGCTGGTCTGCCACGACCGAGGCGCGACCTTCGCCCTGGCCTTCGCCGATGTCGCCGATCCGGGCGCCGTGGCGCCGGCGCTCGACGAACTGCGTGCCGCGGCCGTCGGCAACGTGAAGGCCGCGGCGGTGCACGAAACGGCGCTGGCGGTGCCGGGCATGACCCCCAACCCGCGGGCCGTGCGCCTGCAGTTCGATGGCAAGCGCCCCGACGGCACGCCGGTGCAGGAGCAGGTGGGCTTGTTCGCCTACGGAATGCGGGTCTACCAGGCCACCGTGCTCGCGAGCCGGCTGAAGCCGGCGGAAGCCGACACCTTTCTTGGCGCCCTGCGGGTATCACCCTGAGGCCGCGGCAAGTGCGTGGCGCCTGTGGTTTTATTGGAACGTGCGGTCCGGTGTGTGCCCGGACCGGGCGCGGCCGGGTCGAACTGCCGATAATTTGTGAATGGCCGGGTTGTTGATCATCGCGCATGCGCCCTTGGCATCGTCTCTGAGGGATGTGGCGCGCCACGTCTATCCCGACTGTGCCGCGCGCCTGGAGGTGCTCGACGTCCCGCCGGACATGCCGGCCGAGCAGATCGAGGCCCAGGCGCGCGACCTGCTCGCGCGGATCCGTCAGCCGGAGGCGCTCATCTTCACCGACGTGTTCGGCGCCACCCCCTGCAACGTGGCGCAGCGACTGGCCGACGGCGTGCAGGTCAAGGTGATTGCCGGGGTCAACGTGCCGATGCTGTGGCGCTCGCTGTGCTACGCGGACGAGCCGCTCGACGCGCTCGTGGCGCGGGCCATGGCAGGCGCCGCGCAGGGCGTGATGGCCGTGGCCTCTTCGCGGCCCCAGAACCAGACCTACAAACCGGGCGGCAATGATCAAGACCACCGTCACCATCAGCAATAAGCTGGGCCTGCATGCGCGCGCTTCCGCCAAGCTCACCAAGCTGGCAGGGGGATTCCAGAGCGACGTTCACCTGAGCCGCAACGGACGGCGGGTCAATGCCAAGAGCATCATGGGAGTGATGATGCTGGCCGCGGGCCTGGGGTCGGAGATCGAGGTCGAGACGTCGGGTGCCGACGAGCAGCCGGCGATGGACGCCATCGTGGCGTTGATCAACGACAAGTTCGGCGAAGGCCAGTAGCCCGTGCCCGGCCCGCCCCGCGGTGCGGGCGGGGGCCTGTAAGAAGTACCGATGTCCCCGGCGCCGGGCGGCTGCTAGGATTTTTCGATGAGCTTCCAGGTGTTCGGGTTGCCGGTATCGCGCGGGGTGGCGATCGGGCGGGCGGTGCTGGTCGCCTCCAGCCGCATCGACGTGGCGCACTACTTCATCGACGCCGGGCGCGTCGATGCCGAGGTGAGCCGCCTGCGTGCCGCGCGCGATGCCGTTGCCGGGGAGCTCAGTCTGCTCAAGCGCGACCTGCCGGTCGAGGCGCCGGCGGAACTCTCCGCACTGCTCGACGTGCACTTGATGCTGCTGCACGACGACTCCCTGACCGGCGCCACCAAGCAGTGGATCGTCGATCGCCACTACAACGCCGAATGGGCGCTCTCCGCCCAGCTGGAGGTGCTGGCCCGGCAGTTCGACGAGATGGAGGACGACTACCTGCGCGAGCGCAAGGCCGACCTCGAACAAGTCGTCGAGCGCTTGCTGCGTGCGCTTGCTCGGGGCCCGGAGGCCGTTCTGGTACCGGTGGCGACGGCGGGCGCGCGCGACTTCGCCGGCGAAGACCCGCTGGTGCTGGTGGCCAACGACATCGCGCCGGCCGACATGCTCCAGTTCAAGGGCAGCGTGTTCACCGGGTTCGTCACCGACGTGGGCGGCCGAACCTCGCATACCGCGATCGTCGCCCGCAGCATGGACATCCCGGCCGTCGTGGGTGCACGCGAGGCGAGCCGCATCATCCGCCAGGACGACTGGCTGATCATCGACGGCGACAACGGCATCGTCATCGTCGATCCATCACCCATCGTTCTGGAGGAGTACCGATTCCGGCAGCGCCAGTCGGGGCTGGAGCGGGAGCGTCTGTCCCGGCTGCGCCACACCCCGGCGGTGACCCTCGACGGCGAGCGCGTCGAACTGCTTGCCAACATCGAGTTGCCCGCCGACGCCAAGGCGGCGCTGGAGGCCGGGGCCGTCGGCGTGGGCCTGTTCCGCAGCGAGTTCCTGTTCATGAACCGCGAAGGGAACCTGCCCGACGAGGAGGAGCAGTTCGAGGCCTACCGAGCCGCCGTCGAGGCGATGCAGGGGCTGCCGGTGACGATTCGCACCGTGGACATCGGCGCCGACAAGCCGCTCGAACGCATGTCGGTGCACGAACTTCGCCACGAACACGCGCTGAACCCGGCGCTCGGGCTGCGTGCCATTCGCTGGAGCCTGTCGGAGCCGGCCATGTTCCGGCAGCAGTTGCGTGCGATCCTGCGGGCGAGCGCCTATGGCAAGGTCCGGCTGCTGATTCCGATGATTGCCCATGTCAGCGAGGTTCGCCTGACGCTCGATGCGCTGGCGCGGGCCAAGCAGCAGCTGGACGAGGCCGGCCGCCCCTACGTGGACGTCGAGGTGGGGGCGATGATCGAGGTGCCCGCCGCGGCGCTCATGCTGCCGGTGTTCCTGCGCTACTTTGACTTCGTGTCGATCGGCACGAACGACCTGATCCAGTACACGCTCGCCATCGATCGCGCCGACGAGTCGGTGGCCCATCTGTACGACCCGTGGCACCCGGCGGTGCTGTCTCTCATCGGGGGGACGATCGCCCAGGCGCGGCAGCTCGGCAAGAGTGTCAGCGTCTGCGGCGAGATGGCCGGGGATCCGGCCTTCACGGAGATCCTCCTGGGCATGGGCCTGCGAAGCTTCTCCATGCACCCTGCTCAGATCGCGTCGATCAAGCAACGTGTGCTGCGCGCAGACACGCGCAAGTGCGGGCAGCAGCTCGAGGCGGTGCTCCGACCCGATGACGGGTTCGTGGTTGCTCCCGGCCGGCAGATGCCACCGGATTCGCAGACTGGCTTGCCGGCCGCGACAAGCATGCTATAGTCGCGGTCTTCGCTGAGTGATGCGCAGCTCGCACCAACCAGGGCGGCAAAGCAAGACGCAGCGAAAACGAGAAAGCCGAGCGCTTGACAGGGTTTTGAAAAACATGTCAGAATCGCTTTCTTCGCTGATAACGCAAGTCGATGTCAGCGACGCCGCAAGGCAAGCTCTTTAAAAACTAACAGCCGATAAGCGTGGGCGCTTGAGCAAACAGTGCCAAGGATCGCAAGATCCAAGGCCAAATGGCCTCAAGTGCTCACTGAAGTGAAGTTCACTTCAATTCTTTGAGCAACATTCAAGATCGAACTGAAGAGTTTGATCCTGGCTCAGATTGAACGCTGGCGGCATGCCTTACACATGCAAGTCGAACGGTAACGCGGGGCAACCTGGCGACGAGTGGCGAACGGGTGAGTAATGCATCGGAACGTGCCCAGTAGTGGGGGATAGCCCGGCGAAAGCCGGATTAATACCGCATACGACCTATGGGTGAAAGCGGGGGACCGCAAGGCCTCGCGCTATTGGAGCGGCCGATGTCAGATTAGCTAGTTGGTGGGGTAAAGGCCTACCAAGGCGACGATCTGTAGCTGGTCTGAGAGGACGACCAGCCACACTGGGACTGAGACACGGCCCAGACTCCTACGGGAGGCAGCAGTGGGGAATTTTGGACAATGGGGGCAACCCTGATCCAGCCATGCCGCGTGCGGGAAGAAGGCCTTCGGGTTGTAAACCGCTTTTGTCGGGGAAGAAACGGTCTGCGCTAATACCGCGGACTAATGACGGTACCCGAAGAATAAGCACCGGCTAACTACGTGCCAGCAGCCGCGGTAATACGTAGGGTGCAAGCGTTAATCGGAATTACTGGGCGTAAAGCGTGCGCAGGCGGCTTTGCAAGACAGATGTGAAATCCCCGGGCTTAACCTGGGAACTGCATTTGTGACTGCATCGCTAGAGTGCGGCAGAGGGGGATGGAATTCCGCGTGTAGCAGTGAAATGCGTAGATATGCGGAGGAACACCGATGGCGAAGGCAATCCCCTGGGCCTGCACTGACGCTCATGCACGAAAGCGTGGGGAGCAAACAGGATTAGATACCCTGGTAGTCCACGCCCTAAACGATGTCAACTGGTTGTTGGACGGCTTGCTGTTCAGTAACGAAGCTAACGCGTGAAGTTGACCGCCTGGGGAGTACGGCCGCAAGGTTGAAACTCAAAGGAATTGACGGGGACCCGCACAAGCGGTGGATGATGTGGTTTAATTCGATGCAACGCGAAAAACCTTACCTACCCTTGACATGCCTGGAATCCTGCAGAGATGTGGGAGTGCTCGAAAGAGAACCAGGACACAGGTGCTGCATGGCCGTCGTCAGCTCGTGTCGTGAGATGTTGGGTTAAGTCCCGCAACGAGCGCAACCCTTATCATTAGTTGCTACGCAAGGGCACTCTAATGAGACTGCCGGTGACAAACCGGAGGAAGGTGGGGATGACGTCAGGTCATCATGGCCCTTATGGGTAGGGCTACACACGTCATACAATGGCCGGTACAGAGGGCTGCCAACCCGCGAGGGGGAGCTAATCTCAGAAAACCGGTCGTAGTCCGGATCGCAGTCTGCAACTCGACTGCGTGAAGTCGGAATCGCTAGTAATCGCGGATCAGCTTGCCGCGGTGAATACGTTCCCGGGTCTTGTACACACCGCCCGTCACACCATGGGAGCGGGTTCTGCCAGAAGTAGTTAGCCTAACCGCAAGGGGGGCGATTACCACGGCAGGGTTCGTGACTGGGGTGAAGTCGTAACAAGGTAGCCGTATCGGAAGGTGCGGCTGGATCACCTCCTTTCTGGAAAATGCACTGGAGTTCTTGCGCCCACACTTATCGGCTGTAGTTGACAACAGTGTGTGAGCGTGAGCCGGCTGACTGCGTCAGCTGTGTGTATTAACACCTGGTTGACGCGACACGGACTTCCTGCGCTTCGCAATGAATGCGAAGGGTCTGTAGCTCAGTTGGTTAGAGCACCGTCTTGATAAGGCGGGGGTCGTTGGTTCGAGCCCAACCAGACCCACCATCTTCATGGGGGATTAGCTCAGCTGGGAGAGCACCTGCTTTGCAAGCAGGGGGTCGTCGGTTCGATCCCGTCATCCTCCACCACCAATGAACTCTGAGCGCTAGTCGCTGACGTGAGCGGCCACTTATGAAGTGGGCCGCTCGCGCCAGCGTCTCGAAAGAGTCGGCTGTTGTTCTTTAACAATTCGTAGAGTCGAATCAGCGTCGACAACGGCATCTGCCGTTGGCGATCAATGATTGCGTCACCAATAGATCAACTCGAAAGAGTTTGAAGACGGCGAACGCATACTCATCAGTCCTTGACGATGCCGAATACAGCGCGGCGTCAAAGTTATAGGGTCAAGTGACTAAGTGCATGTGGTGGATGCCTTGGCGATTACAGGCGATGAAGGACGTGATAGCCTGCGATAAGCTTCGGGGAGCTGGCAAATTAGCTTTGATCCGGAGATTTCCGAATGGGGAAACCCACCGAAAGGTATCGCGCGGTGAATACATAGCTGCGCGAGGCGAACCGGGTGAACTGAAACATCTCAGTAGCTCGAGGAAAAGACATCAACCGAGATTCCGAAAGTAGTGGCGAGCGAAATCGGAACAGCCTGCGCGTTTTAGCTGTTGGCATATCGGAACGGAATGGAAAGTCCGGCCATAGCGGGTGATAGCCCCGTACGAAAAATGTTGGCAGTGGAACTAGGCGCGCGACAAGTAGGGCGGGACACGTGTAATCCTGTCTGAAGATGGGGGGACCATCCTCCAAGGCTAAATACTCGTAATCGACCGATAGCGAACTAGTACCGTGAGGGAAAGGCGAAAAGAACCCCGGGAGGGGAGTGAAATAGATCCTGAAACCGCATGCATACAAACAGTCGGAGCCCGCAAGGGTGACGGCGTACCTTTTGTATAATGGGTCAGCGACTTACATTCAGTGGCAAGGTTAACCGAATAGGGAAGCCGTAGAGAAATCGAGTCCGAATAGGGCGATCAGTCGCTGGGTGTAGACCCGAAACCAAGTGATCTATCCATGGCCAGGATGAAGGTAGGGTAACACCTGCTGGAGGTCCGAACCGACTAGTGTTGCAAAACTAGCGGATGAGCTGTGGATAGGGGTGAAAGGCTAAACAAACTTGGAGATAGCTGGTTCTCTCCGAAAACTATTTAGGTAGTGCCTCGTGTATTACCGCCGGGGGTAGAGCACTGTTATGGCTAGGGGGTCATGGCGACTTACCAAACCATTGCAAACTCCGAATACCGGCGAGTACAGCACGGGAGACAGAGCACCGGGTGCTAACGTCCGGACTCAAGAGGGAAACAACCCAGACCGCCAGCTAAGGTCCCTAAAATTGGCTAAGTGGGAAACGAAGTGGGAAGGCTAAAACAGTCAGGATGTTGGCTTAGAAGCAGCCACCATTTAAAGAAAGCGTAATAGCTCACTGATCGAGTCGTCCTGCGCGGAAGATGTAACGGGGCTAAGCCAGTTACCGAAGCTGCGGATTTGCACGCAAGTGCAAGTGGTAGGAGAGCGTTCTGTACGCCTGTGAAGGTGGATCGTGAGGTCTGCTGGAGGTATCAGAAGTGCGAATGCTGACATGAGTAGCGTTAAAGGGGGTGAAAAGCCCCCTCGCCGAAAGCGCAAGGTTTCCTACGCAACGTTCATCGGCGTAGGGTGAGTCGGCCCCTAAGGCGAGGCAGAGATGCGTAGCTGATGGGAAACAGGTCAATATTCCTGTACCGATGTGTAGTGCGATGTGGGGACGGAGAAGGTTAGCTCAGCCGGCTGTTGGAGTCCGGTTCAAGCCTGTAGTCGTGCCTGGTAGGCAAATCCGCCGGGCTTAGATGAGAGGTGATAACGAGGAAGCTTGCTTCCGAAGTGAGTGATACCCTGCTTCCAGGAAAAGCCACTAAGCTTCAGCTGCACACGACCGTACCGCAAACCGACACTGGTGCGCGAGATGAGTATTCTAAGGCGCTTGAGAGAACTCTGGAGAAGGAACTCGGCAAATTGACACCGTAACTTCGGAAGAAGGTGTGCCTTTAGTAGGTGAAGTCGTACAGACGGAGCCCAATGAGGCCGCAGAGAATCGGTGGCTGCGACTGTTTATTAAAAACACAGCACTCTGCAAAGACGAAAGTCGACGTATAGGGTGTGACGCCTGCCCGGTGCTGGAAGATTAAATGATGGGGTGCAAGCTCTTGACTGAAGTCCCAGTAAACGGCGGCCGTAACTATAACGGTCCTAAGGTAGCGAAATTCCTTGTCGGGTAAGTTCCGACCTGCACGAATGGCGTAACGATGGCCACACTGTCTCCTCCAGAGACTCAGCGAAGTTGAAATGTTTGTGATGATGCAATCTCCCCGCGGAAAGACGGAAAGACCCCATGAACCTTTACTGTAGCTTTACATTGGACTTTGAACAGATCTGTGTAGGATAGGTGGGAGGCTTTGAAGCGGTGCCGCTAGGTGCCGTGGAGCCAACGTTGAAATACCACCCTGGTGTGTTTGAGGTTCTAACCTTGGCCCGTGATCCGGGTTGGGGACAGTGTATGGTGGGCAGTTTGACTGGGGCGGTCTCCTCCCAAAGCGTAACGGAGGAGTTCGAAGGTACGCTAGGCACGGTCGGAAATCGTGCTGATAGTGCATAGGCATAAGCGTGCTTGACTGCGAGACTGACAAGTCGAGCAGGTACGAAAGTAGGACTAAGTGATCCGGTGGTTCTGTATGGAAGGGCCATCGCTCAACGGATAAAAGGTACTCTGGGGATAACAGGCTGATACCGCCCAAGAGTTCATATCGACGGCGGTGTTTGGCACCTCGATGTCGGCTCATCTCATCCTGGGGCTGTAGCCGGTCCCAAGGGTATGGCTGTTCGCCATTTAAAGAGGTACGTGAGCTGGGTTTAAAACGTCGTGAGACAGTTTGGTCCCTATCTTCCGTGGGCGCTGCAAGATTGAGAGAGCCTGCTCCTAGTACGAGAGGACCGGAGTGGACGCACCTCTGGTGTATCGGTTGTCACGCCAGTGGCATTGCCGAGTAGCTATGTGCGGAAGAGATAACCGCTGAAAGCATCTAAGCGGGAAACTCGTCTCAAGATGAGTCTTGCCGGGGCCTCGAGCCCCCTGAAGAGTCGTTCGAGACCAGGACGTTGATAGGCCGGGTGTGGAAGCGTAGTAATGCGTTAAGCTAACCGGTACTAATTGCTCGTGAGGCTTGACCCTATAACTTTGACGATCCTTCGTTGAAGTATGTTGAGTGTGTATCGCCGGTCTTCGTGATCGGTGCGCAATCAAGCTGATTTGACTCTATGAATTGGCCGCTGCAAGTGTGCAGCGGTGACCGGTTAAGCCTGATGACCATAGCGAGGTGGTCCCACTCCTTCCCATCCCGAACAGGACAGTGAAACGCCTCAGCGCCGATGATAGTGCGGATTCCCGTGTGAAAGTAGGACATTGTCAGGCTATTAATGAGAAGGCCCCCGTCATTGACGGGGGCCTTTTTCGTTGGCGTCTCGATCCAACCCTCAGGCGTCGCAAACAAACTCGCCGTCCCGCCGCACGGCACCCGAGCGCAGCAGCTCACCAAGAACATTGGTGAGCCACCCGCGCATCGGTTCGGCCGCAAAATGATCCCGATGAATCAGTCGGAGATACAGGATCGACTCCGCCCAAGCGAACAAGCTGTCGACCCGCTTGCGGCGAACTTCCAGTAGATGAAACTTCAGCAAGACCTTCGCTGCGTGCAATGAATGCTTCTCGGGCGCAGAACGAAATGAGTCGAGTCGGCGACGCGCCCGATCGATAGCTGCGGCAACGTCTCCGAACGGCCGTCCATGGCCCGGTATCACCCAGTCGACCTTCAATGTCGCCAGTTGATCCAGTGTCGATGCCAGAACGTCGAATGCCGCGGACCCTTCCAGCTCCGGGAAAACGACCCCGAAGCCGTTCTCCCAAAGTGCATCGGCCGAAATGAGAATGCGCAGTTCTCGCTGGTGCAAGACCACCGACTCCGGGTCATGCCCCGGCGATCCGATCACTTCCCAGCTGCGCCCCCCGAGCGTCACCGCAGTCCCAGGCCGCAGCGCCCGGTGAGCCGCGAAGCGGGGGCAGTGCTGGCCCGTCGCATCGTAGGTCAGTTGTGCGCTGTCCCAGCGCCGGACCTTGTCGACTTCGCCTGCGGGAATCCACGCCTCGCAACCGTAGGCGGCCTGCAACCCCGCATTGCCGCCGCAGTGATCGGAATGAAGGTGCGTGTTGACGATGCGCCGGAGCTGCCGTTCGCCCAGCGCGTGCCGCACGAGCGCCAGTGTCTGCGACTCGTGTGAGAAGTAGCCGCTGTCGACCAGGGTGGCATCGTCGTCCGCGCCGCCGGCGAACAGCACGTTGTTGGACGACAACCAACCGCGCTCGAACACCTGCAGCCCGGCGGCGGCGAACGCCTCGTGCGGCTCATCGAACCGACGGGTCATGGCCGACTCAGGCCCGCAACTCCCGTCGCAGAATCTTGCCGACGTTCGACTTGGGCAACTCGTCGCGGAACTCGATATGCCGAGGTCGCTTGTACGCGGTGAAGTTCTCCCGACAGTAGTCGGCAAGGTCTGACTCGGACAGCCCCGGATCGCGCCGCACCACGAAAAGCTTCACCGCCTCGCCGGAACGCTCGTCCGGCACGCCGATCGCGGCGCACTCCAGTACCCCGGGGTGCAGGCTCACGACCTGCTCGATTTCGTTCGGGTACACGTTGAAGCCCGAGACGAGGATCATGTCCTTCTTGCGGTCCACGATCCGGATGCGCCCGCTCGGATCCATCACCCCCACGTCGCCGGAACGGAAGAATCCATCAGAGGTCATCACCTTCGCCGTCTCGTCCGGACGGTTCCAGTAGCCGGCCATCACCTGCGGCCCGCGGATGCAGATCTCGCCAGCACTGCCGAGAGGAAGGTCGCGCCCCTCGTCGTCGCGGATGGCCACGTCCGTGTTGGGCATCGGCAGCCCGATCGTGCCGGAGAAGGACGCGTCATCGAACCGGTTGATGGTGACCACCGGGGAGGTCTCTGAGAGTCCGTAGCCCTCGACCACCGGGCAACCGGTGACCTGCTTCCAGCGCTCCGCGGTGGACTGCTGAACGGCCATGCCGCCCCCGGTGGAGATCACGAGCTCGGAGAAATCGAGCCGGGCGAAGTCGGGGTCGTTCGCCAGTGCGTTGAACAGGGTGTTCACGGCGGGGAACATGTTCACCGGACGCTGCGCCAGCGTGCGAACCAGCCCGGGAATGTCGCGCGGATTCGGGATGAGCAGATTGGTCATGCCCAGGCGCACGCCGAGCATGAAGCAAGCCGTCAGCGCGAAGATGTGGTAGAGCGGCAGCGCGCAGGCGACCGTCAGCGCGCGCTCGGTGCCCAGCTTGGCGAGCATGGGCTGGAACCAGGCTTCGCACTGCAGCACGTTCGCCACCACCTGGCGGTGCAGCAAGGTGGCCCCCTTCGACACGCCGGTGGTCCCGCCGGTGTACTGCAGGAAGGCGACGTCCTCCGGGCCGATGGCCACCCGCTTCAGGCTCATGCGTGTGCCCTCGGCCAGGGCGAGGTTGAAGCGGGTCACGGAGACGCCCTCGCCGAGCGGAATCGAGAACTCGGCAACCATCTTGCGCACGTGGCGCACGGCGAAGTTCACCAGCTGACCCTTCCAGAACCCGAGCAGGTCGCCCATCGCCGCCAGCACGACGTGCCGGACCGGCGTGCGCTCCAGCACCTGCGCGAGGGTGTGCGCGAAGTTCTCAAGAACGATGATCGCCTCGGCGCCGGAGTCACGCAGCTGGTGCTCCAGTTCGCGCGCCGAGTACAGCGGGTTCACGTTGACCACCGTGCAGCCGGCACGCAGCACCGCAGCGATCGCCACCGGGTACTGCGGCAAGTTGGGCATCATGATCGCGACGCGCGCGCCGCGCGCCAGGCCCTTGGCCTGCAGCCACGCGCCGAGCGACTGGGACATCTCGTTCACCGCCGCGTAACTCTGCGTCGTGTTCATGCACACCGTCGCCGTGCGGCGGGCGTGGCGCTGGAACGACTCCTCCAGCAACTCGACCAGCGAGCCGTAGCGCTGCACGTCGATCTCCGCCGGCACGGAGGCGGGATAGCTCTTCAACCAGGGGCGTTTGTCGAGATCGGCGCTCACGGATCAGTCAGATTGAAGGCGAAGCCCGGATGCTCCTTGTTCGCCGTCCGCAGCGGCTACGGTAGTTCTCCTAGGACGCCTGCATCCGCGGCAGCGCCAGGCCGGAACAACTGCGCGGCCAGGCGCCGTTCGCGATCTTCGATCTGGCCGAGGAACTCGTGCGCCCCGTTCATCGCGCGAAAGGTGTCGAACCCGCTTTCCAGGAACTGCTGCAAGGCACCCAGACCGGCGGCCCGCGCCGGGCCGCGCATCAGGTGCAGGCTGTGGCGCAACAGGGTCTTGCGGGTCAATCGGTCGAGCGTGCGCCCGATCGAGACCGTCAACACGATCTGCCGGTCGCGATCGGCCGCGCGCCCCACCGCCTGCCAGGCGTTGATGTAGCCGGGCGCATCCACATCCGGCGCATCGCGCAATTCGGCACCCATTGCACTGTCCAGGCCCTCGGACAACGCATGCAGGTGGGCCAGCGTCTCCACCGTCGCCACGATCTCGGGCGGGAACAACCGCACCAGGGCCGGCACCACACGTGCGAACTGCGCGTCGCGCTGGCTGAAGTCCTGCGGGCCGTACAGTTCCTCGAGGAAGAAGCGCGAGGCGGCCGCGTAGCGCGGGCTGGCCAGCAGGTCCGCATAGGTGCGTGCGAAGCGGTCGCGCTGGAAGTGCTTGACCTTCAGCACCGCCGCCGCCAGCGCCGCATCGACGGCGCGCCGAGCCCGTTCCTGCTCGACGCAGGCCAGCTGATCAAGAATCGTCTGGGCCGCAGGACGCATGGGTGGGGCAGATCGCTCGTCGCACTGTAGCGGCTGGTGCGGGTTTGCAAGGGCATGGGTTAGTCGACCCCCTCTAGGGAACGGAGCGAGCCCGGTGCAACACTCACGCCCGAGATGCAGCGAAGAACCCTCCTGCGATTGGGCCTGGGCAGCGCGGTGGTGCTGGCACTGGCCGGCGGTGGCCTGGCACTGGTCGAACCCGGGCTGACGCGCGACGGACGCTTGGGCCGCGGCGCGCGCGAGGTGATGCGCCACGTCGCCCGCGCGGTGCTCGACGGCCTGCTGCCCGTGGACGCGATGGCGCAACGACTGGCGCTGGACGCGCAGCTCGAGCGCCTGGATGCGGCGATCGCACCGTTTCCGACCGCCACGCGTGCGGAGCTGTCGCAACTGCTGGCGCTGCTGGCGGCACCGCCCGGACGCTGGTCGCTGGCCGGCCTGCGACCGTCCTGGGAGGCGGCAACGGTCGAGGAGATCGCTGCGGCGCTGCAGTCGATGCGCCTGTCCGGGCTCGCCCTCCGCCAGCAGGCCTACCATGCCCTGCGCGACCTGACCAACGCGGCCTGGTTCGCCGAACGGGCCCACTGGCAGGCGCTCGGCTACGACGGCCCCGTCCCCGTCTGACAAGGTGTCCATGGTGAGCCGCTTCCCCGATCCCATTCGCCTTGGCCTGGCGCGCGGCTGGAACGTCCACGGCGGGCCGCATGGGCCGGTGCCCGAGCGCTTGAGCTGCGATGTCGCCATCGTCGGCAGCGGGGCTGGCGGAGGCATCACGGCCGAACTGCTGGCGCGCGCCGGGCTGTCGGTCGTGATCGTCGAGGAAGGGCCGCTGCGCAGCAGCAGCGACTTCCGCCAGCTCGAGTCCGAGTCCTACCCCGCGCTCTACCAGGAGAGCGCCGCGCGCAAGACCGCCGACAAGGCGATCACCATCCTGCAGGGCCGCTGCGTGGGCGGCTCGACCACCGTCAACTGGACCAGCTCGTTCCGTACGCCGACCCCGACCCTGGCCTACTGGCGCGAGCACTTCGGCCTCGACGGCATGGACCCCGACGCGCTCGCGCCCTGGTTCGAGCAGGTCGAGCGACGGCTGGGCATCGACGCCTGGCTGATGCCGCCCAACGAGAACAACGACCTGCTGCGCCGCGGTGCCGACAAGCTCGGCATCCGCACCGGAGAGATCCGCCGCAACGTGCGCGGCTGCTGGAACCTCGGCTCCTGCGGCATGGGCTGCCCGACCAACGCGAAGCAGTCGATGCTGGTGACCACCATTCCCGCGGCGCTGGACGCCGGGGCGCGCCTGCTGGTGCAGACACGGGCCCAGCGCCTGCTGCTGCCGGCAGACCGGGTTGAGGCGCTGGAGTGCGTCGCCGTGGGCCCGGATGGCAGCGCTTCCGGCGTCGCGACGCGCATCACCGCGCGCCACTACGTGCTGGCCGGCGGGGCTATCAACACGCCGGCCCTGCTGCTGCGCTCCGGCGCACCCGACCCGCACCGCCGCACCGGGCTGCGCACCTTCCTGCACCCGGTGGTGATCTCCGCCGCGGTGTTCGACGATCCCGTCGAAGGCTGGAAGGGGGCGCCGCAGACGATCTACAGCGACCACTTCCTCGAGACCCAGCCGCTCGACGGGCCGATCGGCTACAAGCTCGAGGCGCCGCCGCTGCATCCGATCATCTTCAGCACCACGCTGCCGGGCTTCGGCCGCGCCCAGGCCGATCTCCTGTCCCGCTTCCCTAACACGCAGGCGCTGCTGGCGCTGCTGCGCGACGGCTTTCACGCCGAGTCCCCCGGCGGCCAGGTGCGCCTGCGCGAGGACGGCAGCCCTCTGCTCGACTACCCGCTCAGCCCCTTCGTCCTCGAGGGCGCACGGCGCGCGCTGCTGAGCATGGCAGAGATCCAGTTCGCGGCCGGCGCGCGCTCGGTGCTGCCGGTGCACGAACTGGCGCAATCCTGCAGCACCTGGGCACAGGCGCGCGCCATGATCGACACGCTGCCGATGCAGCCGCTGCTGACGCGCGTCGTCAGCGCGCACGTCATGGGCGGCTGCGGCATGGCGGGCGATACGCAACGCGGCGTGGTCGGTCCGGACGGCGTGCACTGGCAACTCGCCAACCTGTCGGTCCACGACGGATCGCTGTTTCCCACCAGCATCGGCGCGAATCCTCAGCTGTCGATCTACGGCATCGTCAACCGGCTGGCCGCCGGCCTGCGCCAGCGCCTGGGCGCACCGGCGACGGCGCTGGCCTGATGCTGGCCCGGCTGCAGCAGGCCACCACGCTCGGGTTGCTGGCCCTGGCAGCGGCCTGGTTCGCCTGGTTCGCCGCGCGCGAACGCTGGGGCTGGGCGATTCTCGGCGCCTTGCTGATCGTGCTCGGCTATGCACTCTTCCTCGGCGTCGAGATGGTGCTGCTGGCCTGGCAACATGGAGACGACCCCTCGCCGCGCGCCAGCGCGGCGCAGTTGCTGCGCGCCTGGTGGGGCGAGGTGCGCACCGCGCCGCAGGTGTTCTGCTGGCGCCAGCCGTTCCGCTCTCAGTCGCTGCAGGACCTGCTCGGGCCCGAGAGCGCCGGCCACACCGGCGTGGTCCTGGTGCACGGCTTCGTCTGCAACCGCGGCCTGTGGAACCCCTGGATGCGTGAGCTTCGGCGGCGCGGCATACCTCATGTCGCGGTCAACCTGGAGCCCGTGTTCGGCTCGATCGATGCCTATGCCCCGCGCATCGATGCCGCGGTCCGGCAAGTCGCCGCGGCGACCGGGCGTCCACCGCTGGTCGTCGCCCACAGCATGGGCGGCCTGGCAGTGCGAGGCTGGTGGGCCGGCTGCGGCGCCGGCACGCCGCTGGCAAGGGTGATCACCATCGGTTCACCGCATGCGGGCACCTGGCTGGCCCGCTTCGGCGCCACGCACAACGGCCGGCAGATGCGGCGCGGCGGCGACTGGCTGGCCGAGCTGGCCTCGGCCGAACGGCAAACGCGCGGCGCGCAGCCCTATGCGTCGTTCACCTGCTTCTACAGCCACTGCGACAACATCGTCTTCCCGCCATCGACCGCCACGCTGCCGGGTGCCGACAACCGGCACGTGCCGGGCTGCGCGCACGTGGACCTGGTGTTTCAGCCCGCCGTGTTCAGCGAGGCCTGTCGCTGGCTGTCCGGCGCGGCACGCGAGGCGGCCAGCAGCGCACGGTAGGCCAGCCAGCCGCTGACGACGGCCAGCAGCAGGTGCATCAGCGCATGGCCGCCGAGCCCACCCGTGGCCGCCAGCAGCCGGGCGTCGTGCAGGTCCGCCAGGCGCGCCAGGCCGTAGCCGATCAGCATGACGACCCAGTCCACCGTGCGCGTCCAGCGCCCCGGCAGGCTGATCGCGCCGGCCGGCAGCAACAGGACCGGCAGCAGTTCGAACAGCAGCAGCGGCCGGATGTCGGCGCCGCCGCCTGTCACGACGACAGCACCTGACAACAGCACGCCGAGCAGCAGCAGCACGGTCGGCCTGGTCTGGCCGAAGCGCGCGTCGACCCGTTCGGCGAGGGCGCCCAGGGCGAGCATCGCGAATGCCGCGCACAGGGCGGTGTGCGCGGCAATCCAGCCGGTCGGGCCCGGCTGCAGGTGGTACAGCAGCGCCAGCGCTCCGGCGGCGAGCGTGCAGAGGTGGAAAGCCGCCCAGGGCCGGCGCACGGCGGCCGGCCAGGGCGCATTGCGCGTGACATGCCAGCCCCACCAGCCCACCAGAATCTGCGGCAGGCTGGCCAGCACGTTCCCTGCGTTCGGCAGGCCCAGCCACGGCCGCGTGTCGGCATGGCGCCAGGCGGCGGGTTCTAGCGGCACCGGCCCCCAGGCCAGCAGCCCGGTGGCCAGGGCCAGCGCCATGGCGCCCAGCAACACCAGCGTACAGCGGCGAACGAGTGAGTCGTCCATCGTGGCGCGCAGTCTCGGCGCGCCGGCGCGGCGCCACAATCGCCCCGAAGAGGGCTTGCTCAGTACACGCGGTCGGCGGGCAGCAGGCTGTCGGGTGCCAGCTCACCGCCCTCGGCAACCCGCCGGTAGACCGGCGTGAAGTCCGGCGCCGTGGCGTCGAACAGCTGATCGAACGAGTCGATCACGAAGTAGGCGGCCTGGTAGGTGTCGATCTTGTAGCGCGTGCGCATCATGCGCTCGAGGTCGAAGCCGATGCGGCGCGGCTGCGGGCTGGTGACGCTGTAGCGCAGCTCGCCGGCCGACGACAGGATGCCGGCCCCGTAGGCGCGCAGCCCGGCCGGCGTGGCGATCAGGCCGAACTCCACCGTGTACCAGTACAGCCGCGCCAGGTACTCGCAGGCCTCGAGCCGGCTCGCCTTCAGACCGCCTGCGCCATAGGCCTGCATGTAGTCGGCGAACACCGGGTTAAACAGCAGCGGCACGTGGCCGAACAGGTCGTGGAAGACGTCGGGCTCGACCACGTAGTCGAATTCCTCCGGCCGGCGCAGCCAGCCCGTGACCGGGAAGCGCCGGTTGGCGAGCAGGCGGAAGAACGCCTCCTCGGGGATCAAGCCGGGCACCGCGACCACCTCCCACCGCGTCGCGCGGTAGAGCCGCTCGCTCAATGCGTCGAAACGCGGGATGCGGTCCGGCGCGCCGAGCTCGCCCACCGCGGCGATGAACTCCTCGCACGCCAGCCCGGGCAGCTGGGCCGACTGGCGCTCGTGCAGGCGGCGGTACAGGTCGTGCTCGGCCTCGGTGTAGGCCGCCCAGCCCTGCTCGCAGGTGTAGTCGGCGCGCGCGCTGCCGTAGTCGCCACGCGGCGGGCGGTCGCCCTGGCCGTAGGTCACCGGCGCCACGCCGTGGTTGATGCCGGAATGGAAGTCGGGCGTCAGGCTCATCGTTGTCTCCTCGCGGGCCGCGTTGACCGGCCTCAAGTGGACATGAACTGTAGGGTGGAGGCTGCGCAGCTTTCCTGCAAGTCGCAAGCCCCCATCCACCGAGCGCGCCCGGATCCTGCAAAATATCGCCCATGACGGGCGAAATCCTGCTTGATCAGGTCGATCGGCGCATCTTGCGTGCCCTCCAGGCCGACGGGCGGACGACTTACGACGCGCTGGCCGAGCAGGTCGGGCTGTCGGCCTCGGCGGCGCTGCGGCGTGTCAAGCGACTCGAGGAGGCGGGCGTGATCGCGGCCTACGTCGCGCTGGTGCCGCCCGAGCGCGTCGGCCTGTCGCTGACGGCCTACATCAACGTGCGACTCGAGAAGCATGTCGAGGTGCACAAGCGTTCTCCCATGGACCTGTTCCGGGCCGCCGTGCAGGCCTGGCCCGAGGTGGTGGAATGCGCGGCGCTGACGGGCGAGACCGACTACCTGCTGCGCGCGGTCTTCGGCGACATGCAGCACTACTCCCGCTTCATCCTCGAGACGCTGCTGCGGCACCCGAGCGTCGCCGACTGCCGCACCAGCTTCGTGCTCGACCGCGTCAAGGCGACAACGTCGGTTCCGGTATAGCCCCGGCGCGCAGCCGCTCGGCGATCGCCCCGGCCTCCAGCGGCGGGCTGAACAGGTAGCCCTGCAACTCGTCGCAGCGCAGGTCGTGCAGGGCCTCGAGCTGCTGCGCCGTCTCCACGCCCTCGGCCACGGTGCGCATGCCCAGCGAGCTGGCCAGCGCGACGATGGCCCGCGCCACCGCCAGCGCGCTGTTGTCGTGCCCGATGTCGCGCACGAAGGCGCGGTCGATCTTGAGCACGTCGATCGGCAGGCTGCGCAGGTACGACATCGACGAGTAGCCGGTGCCGAAGTCGTCCAGTGCGATCGTCAGGCCCAGCCGCCGCAGCGCGCGGAGTCGCGCCATCGTCGAGTCGGTCTGTTCGACCAGCAGGCTCTCGGTGATCTCGACCTCCAGGTCGGCGCCGAGCAGGCCGTGCCGGGCCAGGGTCGACTGGAGGTCGTGCAGCAGCCGGTCCGAGGCGATCTGGCGTGCCGACAGGTTGATCGCCACGCGCAGGCCGTCGATGCCGGCATCGCGCCAGGCACGAGCCTGCCTGCAGGCCTGCTCGATGACCCAGCGCCCGACATGTTCGATCAGGGTGCTCTGCTCGGCCACCGCAATGAATTCGCCGGGCGGGCACTCCCCGTGTTCCGGATGTCGCCAGCGCAGCAGCGCCTCGACCGACACGATCCGTCCGTCGCGCGCCAGGCGCGGCTGGTAGACGAGCCGGAGCTCGCCGCGTTCGGCCGCCAGCGGCAGCTCGGCCTCGATCCAGGCACGCCGGCGTGCCTGCCGGTCGAGTTGCGGGTCGAACAGCGCGTACCGTCCGCCGCCGGCGCGCTTGGCCTGGTACATCGCCTGGTCGGCCTGCCGCAACATGGCCTCGCCACCGGCGCGGGCGTCGTCGCACAGGGCGACGCCGATGCTGGCACGCACGAAGAACAAGGTATCGCCCAGCAGCATCGGCTGGGCCAGGCTGTCGTTGATCGCCTGCGCCAGCGCGGTGGCCGCCCGGCCGTCGCCGGCGCGCGGCAGCAGCACGACGAACTCGTCGCCGGCTGGGCGGGCTGCCTCGGCCTGCTCGGGCAGGCAGTCGCGCAGCCGTTCGGCGGCCTGGCGCAGGGCCTGGTCGCCGACGGCGTGGCCGCGGCTGTCGTTGATCGACTTGAATCGGTCGAGGTCGACGAACAGCACCGCGAGCTGGTTCGCTCCGGGCCCGGCCGAGGCGAGTGCCTGTTGCAGCGCGTCGTCCAGGCCATGCCGGTTCAGCAGGCCGGTGACCGGGTCGTGCCGCGCAGCATGGACCAGGCTGCGCTCGCGCTCGGCGGCACCGGCGGCGATCGCCGCGCGGTTGCGCAGCTCGTGGATCTGGCGTTGCGCGTCCTCGTCGGGCGTCGGCCCGGCACCCAGTGCCAGGAAGCCATGGCAGCGATCGCGCCGGCGCAGCGGCAGCGCAGCGCCGCCGGCCAGCCCGGGCACCTCGAGCACACCGTCCAGCGGCAGCCAGCCGGGCGCCGCGCCGATGCGCGCGAGCACCTCCGGCTCGGCCGCGATGCGGTGCGAGCGCGTGTCCGGAAGCGTCGGCGCCGCGACGATGCCCACGAGGTGCCGTGCGTCGAGGTTGGGCAGGTAGGCCAGCGCTACGGCCCGCTGCGGCAGCACGCGCTGCAGCTGCCGGACGATCTGCACCCCGATCGTCGCCAGGTCGGCGCCGTCGACGATCTCGCGGTCGATGGCCGCCAGCGTCTCCAGCTCGGCGAACTGCGCCTCGATGCGCTCGGCCATGTGGTTGAAGGCGCCGGCGAGTTCGCCGAACTCGTCCTGGCTGGTGATCGCCAGGCGCGTGCCGGTGCGCCGCTGGGCGACCTGCTGCGCCCCGTGGGTCAGCGCCAGCAGCGGGGTCATCGTGCGGCGCAGCTGCACCATCGTCAGCAGCAGGGCCAGCAGGAGCACCGCGGCCCCCGCCAGCGGCAGTTGGCGGCGCAGGCTGTGCGCGGCGGCGTCCGCACGGTCGTCGTCGAAGCCGGCCACGAAGTGCCAGTCCGGCGCGCCGAAGTCGGCGGCCAGGAACAGGCCACGGGCACCGTGCTGTGCACCGGTGGCGACGCCACGTCCTGCGAGCAGGTGGGCGGCGCGCTCGGCCAGGCCGGGGTGCGAGCACTGCAGCGGCCGACCCTGGTCGTCCAGCGCACACATCCACAGGCCGGCGGGCAACTCGTCGAAGCCGTCCCACAGGAAGTCGCGCGCGACCAACCCGAGCCGGACCCCTCCGTCCTCGAGCGGCTGCCGCAGCACCACATCGGCCGCGCCGGTGCTGTCCGGCACGATCAGCAGACGCGCCTGCGCGCCCGCCGCGACCCCCCGGGCCGCGGTCAACAGGCGGGCGGCGCCGGGACCGTCGCGCCGCACCACGACCCGGCCGCGGGCGTCGGTGTCCACCGCGGCGCCCAGCGGGTGCGCATCGGCCGATCCGGCTGCCGGGGCGGAGGCGAGCAGGCTCTGGCGCGCCAGCCGCAGCCGGTCCAGTGTCTGCAGGCTGGAGGCCTTCGCGGTGGAGGCGAGGATCTCGGCATTGCTGCGCGCCAGGGCGTCGTCGATGACCTGCTGCGCCAGCAGCGCGAGCGCCAGCAGCGGCGCGGCCGCGGCCAGCACGAACAGACCGAGCACGCGCAGGCCGACCCGGCTGCCGCGGAGGCGCGCGTGGCTGCTGCTCACGGCGAGCTCAGTAGTCCTTCGCCGGGCCGACGAACGAGCCGTTGCGGGCCCGGACGATGTCGTCGCGGCTGATGGCCGCGGTCAGCGGCGTCGCGCTCTTGCCGTCCGGCCCGACGCTGTACAGGTCGTAGTCGGTGTTCAGCGGGTGCAGCGAGCGGTCCTTGCGAACCTGGCCGACCTTGGCGCCTTCCATGTTCAGGTAGCGGTAGGCCCGGCCCCAGGGGTCGGTGAGCGTGATGCCGGCCTCGGCCAGGCTGGCCGGGTAGCGCCCGCGCGCGGTCATGAACCGCTCCAGGCCCATCTCGATCGACTTGATGTCAGCGATCGCTTTCGCCGTGCGCCCTCGATTCACGTGCCTGCTGTAGGCCGGCAGGGCGATGGCGGTGATCACCCCGGCGAGCACCAGGGCGATCAGCATCTCGATCAGCGTGAAGCCGGTTCCTCGGCAGGACTTTCTGAGCGTGGCCACGACAAGTTGTCGGCCGCGCCCGCGCCGGGTTGAGCCCGGCGCACCTCACGCATTCACGATCCGCGTGACTTGCGTCGGGGTCGGCGCGGGCCAGCCGGCCTCCTTGCAGACCCGCACGATCGCCGCATTGGTGTCGAAGTAGACCTGCCAGTAGTGGGCGGTGTGGGTGTACGGCCGCACCGAGATCACCGGGCCGTTCAGGTTCATGTCCAGCAGGTTGACTTCCGGGGCGGGGTCGGCGACGACGTTGGGGATGGTCGCCAGCGCCGTCTTGAAGCGCTCGATGGCGTCCAGCGGGTCGACGCTGCCGGCCAGTTGCGCGGTGCGTTCGACCCGCCGAGCCGGCAGGGCGGAGAAGTTCTGGATCGTGTCGCCGAAGATCTTGCCGTTGCCCAGCAGGGTCAGCACGTTGTCCGGCGTGACGAGGGTGGTGCCGAACAGGCCCAGCTCGTGCACGGTGCCGGTGATGCCGCCGACGCTGACGAAATCGCCCACCTTGAACGGGCGCAGGATCAGCATGAAGGCGCCGGCGGCGAAGTTGCCGAGCATCCCGCTCCAGGCCGCGCCGATCGCCACGCCGGCGCCAGCGAGCATGGCGGCGAACGAGGTGGTCTGGATGCCGAAGTAGCCGAGGATGCCCAGCACCAGCGCGATGTTCAGCGCGATGGCGACGATCGAGCCGAGGTACTTGGTCAGCGTCGGGTCGACGTTGTTGCGGTCCATGCCGGCGCGCATCAGCGCGATGACCCGGCCGATCAGCCAGCGGCCGACGACCCAGAACGCGATCGCGGCCAGGACCCTGAGGCCCAGGTCGAGCGCGGTGGTCGACAGGAAGTTCTGGATCGATGCCATGTCCATGGGGGGCCCTCCGGGGCGAGTGATGGGACGCGGCGCGAACTCTGTCGCGCGCGGCGCACATCATCCACCCCCGCGGGGGGCGCCGTGTGACAAGCTGGCGCGCACGGCGCGGCCGCGCCACGCGCCGCGGGATCAGTTCTCGATGCTGCGCAGCAGCTGCAGCGCGGCCGGCGGCGCCAGGTTCAGCAGCGCGGCGATGTCGGCCACGTCGTCGGGCAGCGCGGCGTTGTCCCAGCCGCGCGCGGTGTGGCGCGCCAGGCGCACCGCCAGCAGCACGTTGCGCACGCTGGCCTGCTCGGCATGCCGGTCGTCGCTGATGCGCACCAGCAGCTCGGGCAGGTGCCAGGCCTTCATCAGCGCCTGCTGCAGGTCGGGCAGCTCGATGTTCAGCAGCCGACGCTGGATCTCGCTTGAGCGCAGACCGGGGTCGGCCAGCTGGGCCTCCCGGATGCGCAGCGCCAGCGCCGGCGCATGGCACCACAGCAGCATCTCGGCGAAGTCGTGCAGCAGCGCGGCCTCGTGAATCACCGCCGCGTCCGGGTCCATGCGGTGCACCGCGAAGGCGAGCCCGAAGGTGGCGCCGCGGTGCGCGCGGCGGATCACCTCGTCGAGCCCCTGCAGGGCCTCGAGCCGGCCGGCCAGGTGCTCGTCGATCGAACGCTGCGGCCCGAAGGCGCGGAAGAAGGGCCCGATGCCCATCATCACCAGTGCGGCGGTGACGGTCTCGGTGTCGGTCACCACACGCGCCGGGCGGTGCGCGGCGGCATGGGCCAGCACCTTCAGCGTCATCAGCGGGTCGACCGCGACCATCTCGCCGATCTGGTTGGCGTCCACGCCGTCTTCATTGGCGCGCATCGCCTCCAGGGCCTCGGCGGTCTGCGCCAGCACCGGGATCTCGGCGCCGCGAAAGCGCGCCACCCAGGCACCCAGGTCGGGCAGCGGGGCGGTCAGGTCGAGCGTGGCATCCGGCATGGTGAACCTCTCGTGGAGGTTGGCGTGACCGGGTTATCGGCGCGCTCGGCGCCGACTTGAGCGTTGACTCACTTCCCGCCCAGCGTCGCCTTCACGTCGAGGCCGACCTTCCTGTTGACGAACTGGTAGGTGGCGACCTTGGCCAGGTCGACCTCGCCCGGCTTGTACAGGCCGGCCTTGACCATCTGCTCGTAGAAGTCCTTCACCCGGCCGGCGTTCATCGCGCCGATGCCGTTGGCCAGCGATTCGCCCGAGTCGACGATGCCCTGCTGCTTCATCAGCGCCGTCGAGGCCTCGAGCTCGGCCTCGGTCATCTCGGGGTTGTCCTTGATCATCAGCGCGTTGGCCGCCCGGCGGTTGCCGTACAGGTAGTTGACCCAGCCGAGGATGGAGGCATCGACGAAGCGCTGCACCAGGTCCGGCTGGTTCTTCACGGTCTCCGTGCGCGCCTCGATCACGGTGGAGTAGGTCGAGAAGCCGTGGTCGGCCAGCAGGTGCACCACCGGCTTGAACTTGCCCTGGTTCTCGACGTAGATCGGCTCGGCCACCGAGTAGCCCTGCTGGATCGCCTTCGGGTTGGCGAGGAAGGGGCCGAGGTTGTAGTTGTAGGGCTTGAGCGCCTCGTCCTTGAAGCCGTGCGTCACCTTCAGCCACTGCCACCAGGAGAACTGGCCGTCCTTGGCGATCAGGGCGGTCGGGGCGTTCTTCAGCGCCTCGAACTTCTCGTAGCCCTGGCCGGGGTGGGCGATCAGCGCCTGCGGGTCCTTCTGGAACATGGCCGCGACGACGACCGTCGGCACGCCGTTCTTGGCGTTGTCGAAGTTGTGCAGCAGGTTGCCCGTCATCAGGAAGTGGATGCGGCCAGCCGGCAACAGGGGCCGGTTGTTGACCTGCGGGCCGCCGGGCTGGATGGTCACGTCCAGGCCGTACTTCCTGTACGTGCCGTCGGCCAGCGCCTGGTAGAAGCCGCCGTGCGCGGCCTGCGCCTTCCAGTTGGTGGCAAACACCACCTTGTCCTCGGCCTGGGCCGAGGCGGCGCACAGCAGGGCCGCGAGTAGGGAGAGGGTGCGCTGGGTCATGGCCGGCTCCTAGTCGTGAAGGGTCTGCTCCGAAGCATGCCACCGCCCGAGCAGCAGGCGCGAGAGGCCGTTGAAGCCCCAGAAGATCAGCACCCCGGTGGCCACCAGCAGCAACAGCGCGGCGAACATCTTCGGCGTCTCGGTGCGGAAGCTGGCCTCGAGGATGCGCGAGGCCAGGCCCGTCTCGCGCCCGGCCGCGCCGGCCACCATCTCGGCCGTCACCGCGCCGATCAGGCTCAGCCCGCCGGAGATCTTCAGCCCGGCCACGAAGTAGGGCAGTGCGCTGGGCACCAGCAGCAGGCGCAGGCGCTGCCAGGGCGTGGCGCGGTAGAGGCGGTACAGGTCGCGCAGGTTCGGGTCGGCCGCGCGCAGGCCGACCACGGTGTTCGACAGGATCGGGAAGAACGCGACGATCCAGGTGCACAGCAGCAGCGCGGCCGTGGTGCTCTCCACGTAGATCAGGATCAGCGGTGCGATCGCGACGATCGGCGTCACCTGCAGGATCACCGCGATCGGGAACAGCGCCGTCTCGACCGGCCGCGACAGCGCGAACACGGCCGCGATCGCCACCCCGCCGGCGCAGGCCAGCGCCAGCGCGCCGAAGGTGATCTTCAGCGTGAACCACCAGCTGCCGGCCAGCGAGCCGAAGTTCGCGGCCAGCGTCTGCAGCACCAGCGTCGGCGCGGGCAGCGTGTAGTGCGGAATCTTGGCCAGCCGCACCAGCGCCTCCCAGGCGAGCAGCAGGCCGAGCAGCGTCAGCAGCGGCAAGGCACCGCGCTTCATGCGGCCTGCGGCACGTGGGCCGCCTCGAGCGCGTCGGTCAGCGTGCGACAGTGCGCCAGGTAGGCCGGCGAGGTGCGGAAGGCCGGCGTACGCGGGTAGGGCTCGTCGATCGCCAGCTCGGCGATGATGTGTCCGGGCCGCGCGCTCATCACCAGCACGCGCTGGCTCAGGAATACCGACTCGTACACGCTGTGGGTGACGAACAGCGTGGCCAGGTCCTTCGACTGCCAGGAGGCGAGCAGGTCGGCGTTGAGCTTCTGGCGCGTGATCTCGTCCAGCGCGGCGAAAGGCTCGTCCATCAGCAGCAGCAGCGGCTCGGTCACCAGCGCGCGGGCGATCGACACACGCATCTTCATGCCGCCCGACAGCTCGCCCGGGAAGGCGGACGCGAAGTCCAACAGCCCGACCGAGTTCAGCGCCCGCTCGATGCGGTCGTGCGCCGCATCCCGGCCCATGCCGGCCAGGCGCAGCGGCAGCCAGACGTTGTCGAACACGCTGGCCCAGGGCATCAGCGTGGGTTCCTGGAACACGTAGGCGGTCTGTGCGCTGCGCCGGTCGCGCAGCGCGGGGGCATCGATGCGGCCGGCGCTGACCGGCTCGAGCCCGGCCGCAAGCTTGAGCACCGTGCTCTTGCCGCAGCCCGAGGGGCCGAGGATGGTGACGAACTCGCCGGCCGCCACCGACAGCGTCGTGCCCTGCAAGGCGAGCAGGCCGTTGCCGAAGCGCTTCTCGACTCCTTCCAGCTCCAGCACCGACATCGCGATCCTCTCCCGGGTGACTACCATGCAGTATCGCGGCAGAAGCAAGCGCCATGCAGCACGTGACCTTCCCCGACGGATCGACCCGCCCGGCCCTCGGCCTGGGCACCTGGCGCATGGGCGAATCCGCGCGCACGGGCGGCGCCGAGATCGCCGCCGTGCGGCTCGCGCTCGAGCTCGGCTACCGCGTCATCGACACGGCCGAGATGTACGGCGAGGGCGGCGCGGAGCGGGTGGTCGGTGTCGCGCTGGCCGACGCGCTGCGCGCGGGCGTCGTGGCCCGCGAGGACGTGTTCGTCGTCAGCAAGGTCTACCCGCACAACGCCAGCCGGCGTGGCGTGCCGGCGGCCTGCGAGCGCAGCCGCAAGCGGCTCGGGTTCGACCGCATCGACCTCTACCTGCTGCACTGGCGCGGCGCCCATCCTCTGGGCGAGACCGTCGAGGCCTTCGAGCAGCTGCGCGCGCGCGGCCACATCGGGGCCTGGGGCGTGAGCAACTTCGACCTGGAGGACATGGAAGAACTGGTCGGCGTGCCGCAGGGCGACGCCTGTGCGGCGGACCAGGTGTATTTCTCGCTCGGCGAGCGTGGCGCCGGGGTCGCGCTGCTGCCCTGGCTGCGCGCACGCGGCATGCCGCTGATGGCCTATTGCCCGATCGACCAGGGCGCCCTGGCGGCCGACGCGCGGCTCGTGGCGCCGGCGCAGCGGCTCGGGGTCAGCCCCGCCCAGCTCGGGCTGGCCTGGGTGCTGCACCAGCCCGGCGTGATGGCGATTCCGAAGGCGGTGCGCGAGACGCACCTGCGCGAGAACCGGGCGGCCGCCGAGCTCGTGCTGGACGAGGCCGTCCGGCACGAGCTCGACAGGCTGTTCCCGCCACCGCGGGCGCGCGGGCCGCTCGCGATGGTGTGACGCGGCGCGAGCATCACAGGCGCTGCACGCCGGGCAGCCAGCCGACGAGCTCGCCGTCGAGGTACAGCGCACCCTCGGGCGCGCCGGCCTCGGCGTAGAACTCCAGCTGCGCCGGGCCGCGGACCGGCCGGCGCGGGGCGGCCAGCCGGCGTGCCAGGCGGGCCAGTGCGGCGCTCGCGGCGCGCAGCACGGCCGCGGCGGCGCGGCGGGGCCAGACGGACGCCGGGCGCGGCTCGACAGCGGCGCTCCAGCGGGGGACTTTCAGGCTCGACATGGTCTTCTCCACGGTCGCGGCCCTCGTCATGGCGGGGCCGCGGCAGGTTCAGGGGCTGTGTTTCAGTCGGTGCAGTTCGGCGCGCAGCTCGTCGCGCCCGCGGCGGCGGGCGAAGCGGCTGTCCGGCTGGTGCGATCCGGCGCGGCGGAACTGCGCGGGCGCCACCATCGGATTGCGCGGCTTGAGGGTCTTGACGGTGATCTTCATCAGCGGGTCTCCGGAAAGGGGCGCCTGAAAACACGACGGCCCGGGTGCTGACGCGACCCGGGCCGTGCACGGCGAGCGGAGGATTCGCTCAGCCGGTGCGCGGACCGGAACGCTGGCGCGCGCCTGTGAGAGGCAGCGCGGTCGGGCACGACGGGAACAGCGGGCGGGTCATCGGGCGCAGAAAGTGGATGGATGGGCCTCGTCGCCGGAAGCGACTTGCGCACATGATAAACGCTTCATTATCTTTGGCAAGACCCCTTGCCTTAGGGGCCTCCCGCTCAGCGCTTGCGCTTGAGCGGTGCGACGCCGGCCCCGACGCGGCCCCACAGCGAGGCGTCGTCCTCCGGCGCCGGGGGCTTCGGCGCGGCGCCGGCGCCGCGGCCGGGGGCGGCGGGCGTCGGCGGCGCGGCCGGCGGAGGCGGCGCGAGCACCTCGCCGAGCAGGTCCAGCAGCCGGGTGCGGGCGCGTTGCGGGTGGCGCCGGTAGTAGGTCAGCACCAGGCCGACGATGAAACGTTCGTCGTCGTCCTGCGGCAGGCCGTGCGCCGGCTCCTCGGGGGACGCACGCGGGGCGGCGTCGGGGCCGGCGTGCGGCTGGTCCATCCAGCCCGGCGGCTTGTGCGTCAGCACCTCGAACTGGCGCGCCAGGCGTTCGCCGATCTGGCGCGAGCGCGCCTTGATCTGGCTCCAGTAGCTCGGCTGGATCTGCAGGCGCTCGGCGAAACGTCGCTCCAGGCCGCGCAGCGTCGCCGCGTCGGGGTGCTTGACGGTGGCGCGCACGAACTCGTCGAACAGCAGCAGCGCGTTGTCGAGGCGGATCTGCGCGACGTCGCGCGTGGCGGAGGACATGCCCGGATGATAAAGCTGCGTTGACCGGCCAAGGCGCCGTCCCGGCGCGAGACAATGCCGGCCGCCCGCCGTATCAGGAACCGCTCATGACCACGCTCGGAACCCCGCTCTCGCCCACCGCCACCCGCGTGATGCTGCTGGGCAGCGGCGAGCTGGGCAAGGAGGTGCTGATCGCGCTGCAGCGCCTGGGCGTGGAGACGATCGCGGTGGACCGTTATGCCAATGCGCCGGGCCACCAGGTGGCGCACCACGCACGCGTGATCACGATGAGCGACCCGGCGCAGCTGAAGGCGCTGATCGAGGCCGAACGGCCGATGCTGGTGGTGCCCGAGATCGAGGCGATCGCCACGCCGGTGCTCGAGGAGCTCGAGGCGCAGGGCCTGGTGCGCGTGATCCCGACCGCCCGCGCGGCGCGCCTGACGATGGACCGCGAAGGCATCCGCCGCCTCGCCGCCGAGACGCTCGGCCTGTCCACCAGCCCCTACAGGTTCTGCGATTCGCTGGCCGAGCTGCAGGCGGCGATCGACGGCGCGGACGGGAAGGGGATCGGCTATCCGTGCATCGTCAAGCCGGTGATGAGCAGCTCCGGTAAGGGCCAGAGCAAGATCGACGGCCCGGCCGACGTGAAGAAGGCCTGGGACTACGCGATGGCCGGCGGGCGCGTCAGCCATGGCCGGGTGATCGTCGAGGGCTTCATCGACTTCGACTACGAGATCACCCAGCTCACCGTGCGCCATGCCGACGCGCGCGGCCACATCGAGACCTCGTTTTGCGAGCCGATCGGCCACATCCAGGTGAGCGGCGACTATGTCGAGAGCTGGCAGCCGCACCCGATGTCGAGCGCCGCGCTGGAGCGCTCGCGCGAGATCGCCGAGGCCGTCACCGGCAACCTGGGCGGGCTGGGCCTGTTCGGCGTCGAGCTGTTCGTCAAGGGCGACCAGGTCTGGTTCAGCGAGGTCTCGCCGCGCCCGCACGACACCGGCATGGTGACCATGGCCACCCAGTGGCAGAACGAGTTCGAGCTGCACGCGCGCGCCATCCTCGGCCTGCCGGTGGACACCACGCTGAAGAGCCCGGGCGCCAGCGCCGTCATCTACGGCGGTGTCGAGGCGCGCGGCATCGTGTTCGACGGCGTCGCCGCGGCCCTGCAGGTGCCGGGCACCGAGCTCCGTCTGTTCGGCAAGCCGGAGAGCTTCACGAAGCGGCGCATGGGCGTGGCGCTGGCGCACGACGCAGACGTCGAACGGGCGCGGACGAGGGCGAAGCAGGCCGCGGCGCTGGTCCGTCCCCGGGCGGTCTGAGTCCGACAAATTGCCGAAAATGATAAAAATGTTCAGCCGAAAAGCGCATGAACGGCTGAACTGATGGATAGTGGCGGCGAACCGAGGAAGCCGCCGTGATTTCGACCTTCGCCCCCGCGGGACCGACGCCCGCCCCGACCGACCCGACCCGCACCGCCGCCGACCGCTCGCCAGGCTGGCGGCTCAGCCATGCCCTGTCCGCGGCCGGCCTGGTGGCCCTGCTGATCCTGTGGAGCGCGGTCTGGCTGGTGGTGAGCGCGCGGCGCGACGAGGCGATCGACGCCGAGGTCCGTCAGAACGCCAACGTCGCACGCGCCCTGCAGGAGCAGACCGAGCGGGTGCTGGCCACGGTGGATCACGCCACGCTGCGTGTGCGTGACGCGGTGGTGGCGCATCCCGACGCCGTGCCCGACCTGGAGCGCTTCGCCAACGAGACCGGCCTGGCGCCGAAGATCCTGGTGCAGCTGTCCCAGGTCTGGCCGGACGGCCGCTTCGCCGCCAGCAACCTCGACCCCACGGGCGAGCGCACCGGCCATGTCGACCTGTCTCAGCGCGAGCATGTGCGCATCCACCTCGCGCCGCACACCCTGCCCGAACGCGACCGTCAGCTGCCCGACAACGGGCTGTTCGTCGGCAAGCCGGTGCTCGGCAAGGTGTCGCAGCGCTGGACCATCCAGCTCTCGCGCAAGATCGTCGCCGCCGACGGCCGCGTGCTGGGCGTGGTGGTGGCCTCGCTGGACCCGGCGTACTTCGAGGCCGTCTATGCGCGTGTGCAGCTCGGCGGCCAGGGCGGCGTGACGCTGGCCGGCAGCGACCTGAACGTGCGCGCCCGCGTGATCGGCGGGCAGGCCAAGGGCATGGGCACCAGCATCGGCTCCGGCAGTCCGGCGGCTCGGCCCGACCTGCCGGCCGAGGGACACTACCTCAGCACCAGCTCGATCGATGGTGTCGACCGCATCTACGCGCACCGGCGCATCAGCGGCTACCCGATGAACATCTTCGTGTTCACCGGCCGCGAGGAAGCACTGGCCGCCTGGAACAAGGGCCGGCTGTTCACCGTGGCGATGGCATCCGTCGCCTCGCTGCTGCTGGTGACGGTGCTGGCGCTGCTGGCGCTGGGGCTGCGCCGCCAGGAGCGCGCCAACGAGGCGCTGCGTGCCAGCGAGATGGCAGCGCAGTCGGCCAACCGCGCCAAGACCGAGTTCCTGGCCGCGATCTCGCACGAGCTGCGCACGCCGCTGACCTCGATCCGCGGCTTCGCGGAGCTGATGGAGCGCCGCATCGAGCACCCGGTGTTCCGCGAGCAGGCCGGGCTGATCCGCAAGGGCGCCGAGCACCTGAACACGCTGCTGACCGAGATCCTGGACATGACCCGCATCGAGGCCGGCGCCATGCCCATCGTCCCGGAACCGCAGGACCTGCGCCAACTGGTGACCGGTGTGGGCGAGTTCTTCGAGGTCGCGGCCGCCGCCAAGGGGCTGAGGCTGGAGGTGCAGGTCGCGCCGGAGGTGCCGCCGCTGGTCTCCTGCGACCCGCTGCGCACCAAGCAGATCCTGAACAACCTGATGTCCAACGCGATCAAGTTCACGGCGCAGGGGCGGGTCGGCCTGCAGGTCGAGCGCCAGGGCGACACGCTGCTGCTGCACGTGACCGACACCGGCCCGGGCATCGCGGCCGAGCAGCACGAACTCATCTTCGAGAAGTTCCGCCAGGGCAACGACCGGGTCAGCTACCAGCATGGCGGCACCGGGCTCGGTCTGGCGCTCTCGCGCTCGCTGGCCGAGCTGATGGGCGGCCGCCTGTCCTTGCGCTCGGTGCCCGGCGCGGGCTCCACCTTCACCTTCACGCTGCCCCTGCGCGACGCCGGCGTGCGATAGGAACGCCAATCCGTCACGCGTCGCGTGCGTCGCTCATCGATCGGCGCGGCGGCGGGTTACGCTGGCAGCAGCAATCGAGAGGGGGAGTGGCGCCATGTCGCTGGCAATGTCTCTGGCCGTCGCCGTGATCGCCGCGGCCCTGGCCGCCGTGTTCGGCTGGGCGCTGGGCGGCCGGCGCGGCTCGGCCGCGCTCGAGGCCCGGGTCGACCGGGCCGAGCAGGCCCTGAAGGAGGAGTCCGCCCGCGCGGCCGCCAAGCTGGCGGCGGCGGAGGCACAGGCCCGGCGCGACGTGGCCGCAGTGCAGGAGGAAATGCTCGCGCGCCTCGAGCGCCTGCAGGCCGACCACCGGGCCGAGAGCGAGAAGCTCGCCGCCCACCTCACCCAGGCCTACGACGAGCTGGACCGGCTGCGCCATCGCGGCGCACCGGCGCAGCCCGGCGACACCGGGCAGGGCTTCCCCGCCACGATGCCGCTCGGCGACCTCTGAGCCGACGCGTCAGGAGATCTGCAGCTTGGTGCTGCGCGGGCCTTCGCGCTTGGGCAGCGTCAGCGTCAGCACGCCGTTCTCGAACTTCGCCGCGGCGCGGGCCGAATCCACCGCCTGCGGCAGCTCGAATGAACGCGCATACGACTCGTGGCTGCGCTCGCTGTAGAGCAGCTTCTCGCCTTCCTTCTTCTCGGACTGCGTGTTCGCCTTGGCGCTGATGGCGACCCAGGAGCCGTCGATGTCGACGGCGATGTCTTCCTTCTTCGCGCCGGGCAGCTCCGCACGCACCTCGTAGGCGTTGTCACGCTCGACCACGTCGAGCTTGGCGCGCGAGACCAGCGACGCACCGGCGCGCTGGCCGACCCAGTCGTTGAACATCGCGTCGATCAGGCTGAACGGGTCACGCGAAGTGCCGGCCACCTGGGAACCGGGACGGGAAAGCAGCGAGAACATGGACTTCTCCTTGACGAAACGACGGCCATGCCGTCCATGCCAAGGAGATAGGGCGCAGCGCGACCCGCTTCAAGGGCCGTGCCGGCCACTCCGGACATGGCGCTGAGCCAGATCAAATCACTCGTCGTCGTGCGGCTTGAACTGCGCCGCGAGCTGCTGCTGCACCGTCGGCGGCACCGCCTCGTAGTGGCTCAGCTCCAGCGTGTAGCGCCCCTGGCCGCCGGTCAGGCCGTTCAGCCGGGCCTGGTAGTTGTTCAGCTCCGACAGCGGCACCTGGCCGTTGACCACCATCTGCGCCCCCGGCAGCGCCTGCGTGCCGCTGACCTGGCCGCGCTTGGCCGACAGGTCGCCGGTGATGTCGCCCATCGCCTGCTCGGGCGCGGTGATCTCGACCTTGACGATGGGCTCGAGCACGATGGGCCGCGCCTTCATCACCGCGTCGATGAAGGCCTTGCGGCCGGCCGTCGCGAAGGCGATGTCCTTCGAGTCGACCGAGTGCGACTTGCCGTCGTAGACGATCACGCGCACGTCCTTGACCGGGTAGCCGGCCACCACGCCCGAGTCCATCGCCTGGCGCACGCCCTTCTCGACCGCCGGGATGAACTGGGTCGGGATGGTGCCGCCCTTGACCTGGTCGACGAACTCGAAGCCCGACCCGCGCGGCAGCGGCTCGATCTTCAGGTACACCTCGCCGAACTGGCCGGCGCCGCCGCTCTGCTTCTTGTGGCGGTGGTGGCCCTCGGCCGGCGCGGTGACCGTCTCGCGGTAGGCGATGCGCGGCGGGCGCGTGTTCACCTCGCACTTGTAGACCTCGCTCATGCGCTCGAGCAGCGTGCGCAGGTGCAGCTCGCCCAGGCCGTAGACCACGGTCTCGTTGGTCACCGCCACGTGCTCGACCTTCAGGCAGGGGTCCTCGTCGACCAACTTCTGCAGGATCTCCCACATGCGCTGCTCGTCGCCGCGCCGCTTGGGCTCGATCGCCAGGCCGTGCACCGGCACCGGGAAGGGCAGCGGCCGCAGGTGCAGGTGGTCGTCCTCGGCGGCGTCGTGCAGCACCGCGTCGAAGTGCATCTCGTCGACCTTGGCCACCGCGCAGATGTCGCCCGGCACGCCGCGCGCCACCTCCACATGCTCCTTGCCCTGCAGCATGAACAGGTGGCCGACCTTGAAGGGCTTGCGCCCGTCGCCGATGTAGAGCTGGCTGTCCTTGGTGACCGTGCCCTGGTGGATGCGGAAGATGCCCATGCGCCCGACGTAGGGGTCGACCGTCACCTTGAACACATGCGCGATGACGTGCTTCGAGGGGTCCGTCGGGTCGGCGTGCAGTTCCTTCGCCTCGGCCCCTTCGCCCTTGTAGAACTGCGGCGGGTTGCCCTCGGTCGGGTTGGGCAGCAGCAGCTCGATCACCTCCAGCAGCTCGGCCACGCCGGCGCCGTTGCGCGCCGAGACGAAGCAGATCGGGATCAGGTGCCCCTCGCGCAGCGCCTGCTCGAGCGGCGCGTGCAGTTCCTTCGGGTCCACGTCGCCGTCGTTCAGGTAGCGGTCGACGAAGGCCGGGTCCACCTCGACCACCTGCTCGACGAGCGCACGGTGCGCCGCCTCCACCGAGCCGAAGTCGCTCTCGCCCTGGGTGTTGAAGAAGCAGTCGACCACCTTCGTGCCGCCGGCCGCCGGCAGGTTCAGCGGCAGGCATTCCTTGCCGAAGGTCTCGCGGATCTGCTCGACCAGGCCCGGCAGGTCGACGCCCTGGGCGTCGATCTTGTTCACGATGATCATGCGGTCGAGCCCGCGCCCGGCAGCCCATTCCATCATCCGGCGGCTCATCATCTCGATGCCGGTGCTCGCGTTGACGACGATCGCCGCGGTCTCCACCGCCTCCAGCGCCGTCATCGACTGGCCGACGAAATCCGGGTAGCCCGGGGTGTCGATCAGGTGGATGCGCGTGCCCTGGTGCGTCAGGTGCATCACGGCCGCGTTCAGCGAATGCTGGGCGCGGCGCTCCATCGGGTCGAAATCGCTGACCGTGGTGCCGCGCTCCAGGCTGCCGGGGGCGCCGATCGCGCCGGCGCGGTGCAGCAGCGCCTCGGCCAGGCT
Source organism: Piscinibacter defluvii (assembly GCF_004011805.1). GTDB lineage: Bacteria > Pseudomonadota > Gammaproteobacteria > Burkholderiales > Burkholderiaceae_C > Piscinibacter > Piscinibacter defluvii. The sequence goes on along the minus strand of NZ_ML137196.1, from coordinate 226,889 downwards.
GGTCTTTCCTGCCGCAGACTGGCCGACCAGCGCCAGCGTGCGGATGGCTGGGGTGCCGAGGGTGTCGGGGGTGCCGGGGGTGACAGGCATGATGCGCTCCTTCGAAGGCGCGATCTCCTGCGCCCGGGTGGCTGGGGAGGGGGTTGCGAAGAGGTTAAGGGATAGCCGCGCGGGCGGCAATCGGGAGCGCTGCGGTACGTCAAGGCCCCCGCGCCGGCGCTTCAGCGCCCCAGCAGCTGCGCGCGCCAGACCGGCGGCAGGCCGCGCCAGACGCGCCAGGCCAGCAGTGCCCAACGCAGCCAGGGCCGGCGGCGCGGCGCCGGCGCCGCCGGGCGGCGCAGCAGCCGGCGCAACCCGAGGCCGACCAGCAGGCCGGCGCCGGCCCAGCCGAGCGGGCCGGCCAGTGCGGCACGGGCTCGCGTCGCCAGGCGCTGCCCGGCATCGGCGCGTTCGGCCAGCTGCCCGAGCGCAGCGCCGGCCTGCAGGCGCAGCAGCTGCGAGGCGAGCAGCAGGTCCTGGCGGCGCTGGGCGCGCGCCGCCCGGTCGGCCGCCGTCATGGCGCCGCCCGGTCGCGCAGGCCCTGCTCGTCGGCGCGCAGCTCGGCCAGGCTGCTGGCGAAGGGCCCCGGGGCGTCGCCGAGCCGGCGCAGCCGCCACAGGCCGAACAGCAACCCGGCGACGAAGACGGCGCTGCAGGCGAGCAGCGCCGCCAGCCGGTGGCTGTCCCACAGCAAGACGGTGACCGTCAGCGCGACGAACACCAGCGCCAGCCCGCCCAGCAGCGCGCTCAGCACCGACCAGAACAGCAGCGCCGCGAGGCGCTCCTTCTCGTCCTGAAGGTCGAGCGCCAGCAGCTCGAGCCGGATCCGGCCCAGCGCCAGCAGCGACGCGCCCAGCCGGCCGAGCGTCTCGCTCAGCGGGGCGGCAGGCATCGCCGCCCGCTCAGCGCCGGCCGATCAGCACGCCCAGCGCCAGGCCGACCGCGGCGGCGGCGCCGACGGCCTGCCAGGGGTGCGTGTGCACGTACTCGTCGGTGGACTTGACGGCGCGCTTGCCGCGCTCCAGTACCTCCTCGCCGGCGTGGCCGATCTGGTCGCGCGCGGCGTCCAGGCGTTCGCGGATGCGGCTGCGCAGGGCCTTGGCCTCGCCTTCGGCCTGGTTGGTGGTGGCCTTCATCAGCGCATCGATATCGTCCATCACCTGGTGGAAGTCGGCGGAAAGCTTCTCGCGCACGGCGGCGGTGTCGTTCATGAACTTCTCCTTGGGCACACGCAGTGGAAGGGTCCGGTGTTGAACCCGTAGCGTGCGCCGAAGTTCCCGCTGCGTCGATGCCCCTCAGGTGATGAAGATGTCGGCCGCGGTCAGGCCCGGGTTGCCGCTGAGCGTGGCGAGCAGCACCGCGGCGCCGGCGCCGCTGCCGTCGGCGTCGTAGAACAGCTGCCCGGTGCTGGTGTTCCAGAGCACGTGGTCGTTCGCGTCCACCGCGGTGCCGGTCGCGTTGGCGCGGAAGTTGGCGGCCGCCAGCGTGCCGACGCTCGTCAGCTTCGCAAAGGCGGCGTTCTCCAGCTCGATGCGGTCGTCGACCACGCTGAAGTCGCCGATCGTGTCGGCCCGTCCGGCGCCCGGCACGGCGGTGAAGCGGAAGCTGTCCGTGCCCGCGCCCCCGAGCAGCAGGTTGGCGCCGCTGTTGCCGGTCAGCACGTTGGCCAGCGCGTTGCCGATCGCCGAGACGTTGGCGCTGCCGGTCAGCGTCAGGTTCTCGACCTGGTCGGGCAGCCGGTACGACAGGGCGGTTTGCACGAGGTCGGTGCCCTCGTTGAGCTGCTCGACCACGACGTCGGCCATCCCGTCGACGACATAGCTGTCGTTGCCCGCGCCGCCGACCAGCAGGTCGGCGCCCGCGCCGCCGTCCAGCAGGTTGGCGCCGGCGTTGCCGATCAGGGTGTCGCCGAACGCCGAGCCGATCAGGCGCTCGATCGAGACCAGGGTGTCGCTGCCGGCGCCGGTGGCCTGCACACCGGCGATCGACAGGTTCACCTGTACCGGGCCGGTGGCGCCGGCATAGCTCGCGGTGTCGGTGCCGCCGGCGCCGTCGAGCACGTTGTTGCCGGCATTGCCTACCAGCACGTTGGCGCCGGCGTTGCCGGTGGCGTTGATCGCGGCGCTGCCGAGCAGGCTCAGGTTCTCGACGTTGGGCAGCGCGGCGAGGCTGAAGGAAACCAGCGCCCGCACGGCGTCGGTGCCGGCCGAGGCCGCCTCGACGACCGAGTCGCCCGCAGCGTCGACGACGTAGGTGTCGTTGCCGGTGCCGCCTCGCATCGTGTCGGCCCCGGCGCCGCCGTCCAGCAGGTTGTCGGCGCTGTTGCCGGTGAGCGTGTTGGCCAGCGCATTGCCGGTGCCGTCGATCGCGGCACTGCCGGTCAGGGTCAGGTTCTCGAGGTTCGCGCCGAGCGTCCAGCCCAGGCTGGCGTTGACCCGGTCGGTGCCGCTGCCGATGCTCTCGACGACGCGGTCGCCGGCGTTGTCGACCACGTAGACGTCGTTGCCGGCGCCGCCGCTGAGGGTGTCGGCGCCGCTGCCGCCGTTGAGCGTGTTGCCGGCGGCGTTGCCGGTGATCCGGTTGGCCAGCGTGTTGCCGGTGCCGTTGATCGCGGCAGCGCCGGTGAGCACGAGCTTCTCGACGTTGACCGGCAGCGTGAAGCTCACCGACGTGCGCACGGTGTCGACCCCGCCGCCGGACACGAGGAAGGGGTTGAGCGCGACGAACAGGTCGTCGGCGCCGTTCGTGTCGCCGGCCACCAGCGAGTCGGCGGCGGACGTGAACACGATGCGGCTGCCGTCGGCACTGAAGTTGCCGACCTCGAGGGTGTTGCCGCTGGCCTGGTTGCCCGCGGCATCGGTGGAGACGCGGCGGATCGCGCCGGTCGACAGATCCTTGATGAACAGGTCGGTGGCGCCGTTGGTGTCGCCGGCCACCAGGTTGCTCGCCGTGCTGAGGAAGGCGACGAAGCGCCCGTCGGCCGAGATCGCCGCCGCCGTGCTCTCGGCGTTGCCGACCACGCCGCTCGCGTTGCTCGAGACGAGCCGCGTCGTGCCGGTCTCGAGGTCCTTGACGTAGATGTCGGTCACGCCGTTGCTGTCGCCGCCGGCCAGGTTGCCGGAGCCGCTGAGGAAGACCACCCAGCGATCGCCGCCGAAACGGCCGTTGCTGCTGGTGGCGTCGCCCTGCACGCCGGCGCTCGAGGACGAGACCAGCGTCACCTGGCCGGTCTCGAGGTCCTTGACGAACACGTCGACACGCCCACCGAGATCGCCCGCGACCAGCGCCGCATCCGAGTCGAACACCACCAGGCGCCCGCTGGCCGAGAACGCGCCGTTCTGGCCGCCGGTGGCGGCGGCGTTGCCCTGCGCGTCCGACGACGCGACCACCAGTTCGCCGCTCACCAGGTCCTTCACCAGCACCTGGGCCGGGCCGGCTGCGCCGAGCAGCGTGCTGTCCTGCGATCCGAACAGCACCTTCGTGCCGTCCGCCGAGATGCCGGGCTCGAAGCTCGAGGCCGTGCCGCGTGCGCCGTCGGCAGTCTGCGACGCGAGCAGCAGCGCGCCGGTCAGCATGTCCTTGACGTAGACGTCGCTGACGCCGTTGATGTCCAGCGGGTCGAGCGCGGTCGGTGTGTTGAACACGACGAAACGCGCGTCGGCCGAGGCGCCGCCGGGGTTGGCGAAGCCGGGAAAGCGCACGCCGTCGGCGTCGGCCGAGACGAGCCGGGTCTCGCCGCTGCGCAGGTCGCGCACGAACAGGTCGATGTCGCCCTGGTCGTCGTCGCCGACGAAGGCATTGACGGCATAACTGCCGAACACCAGCAGCTGGCCGTCCGCACTCAGCACGCCGGCGGCCGATGACGAGGCGAGCTGCTGGCCGCCGCCGCCGAGGCTGACGCGCACCGGGTCGGGCCCGGCGGCTTCGGTGACCACGTCGCCGGCGGCGTCGACCAGGTAGATGTCGTCGCCCGTGCCGCCGACCAGGGTGTCGTTGCCGAGGCCGCCGTCGAGCGTGTCGCGGCCGCCCGCGCCGTTCAGCAGGTTGGCGGCGCCGTTGCCGGTGATTCGGTTGGCCGCCTCGTTGCCGGTGCCGGCGATCGCCGCCGCACCCGTCAGCACCAGGGCCTCGACCTCCGTGGGCAGCCTGAAGGCGACGCTCGAGTGCACCGTGTCGGACGCGCCGTCGCCGAGGAACGGGTTGCGCACGCGGAAGCAGTCGTTGGCGGCGTTGGTGTCGCCGCCAACCAGGTTGGTCGCCGCGCTGCGGTAGGTGATCCACTGGCCGTCGGCCGACACCGAGGCCAGGTCGCTGGCGTTGTTGGATGGCGTGCCGGCCGCATCGACCGAAACGCGCCTGATCTCGCCGCTGCTCAGGTCCTTGACGAAGATGTCCGACACGCCATTCGTGTCGCCGCTCACCAGGTTGCTCGCGGTGCTCTGGAACACGACGAAGCGTCCGTCGGCGGACACGGCGGCAGCGGTGCTGGTGCCGTTGCCCACCTCGCCCGCGGCGTTCGACGAGACGAGCCGCAGGTCCCCGGTGCGCAGGTCCTTGATGAAGATGTCCGACGCGCCATTCGCGTCTCCGGCCACCAGGTTGGTCGCCAGGCTGTGGAACACGATGGAGCGGCCGTCGCCGCTGAACTGCCCGGACTGGGACGTGCCGTTGCCGGCGACGCCGGTCGAGGATTCCGACACCTTCACCAGGGCCCCGGTCAGCAGGTCCTTGACGAACACGTCCCGCGTCGAGTTGTCGCCGGGCAGCAGGTTGGTGGCGCTGGTGTCGAACAGCACGTAGCGGCCGTCGGCCGAGATCTGCGCGCGGGTGGCGGTCGCGTTGGCCTGCAGGCCCGCCGCGTCGGTGTCGACGCGCGTCGTCGCGCCGGTGAGCAGGTCCTTGACGAAGATGTCGCTGACGCCGTTGGTGTCGCCGCTGACCAGGTTGTTGGCCGACGACTCGAACACCACGAAGCGGCCGTCGGCGGCGATGCGCCCGAGCGCGCTGCTGCCGTTCGCCTCGACGCCGGCCCCACTGACCGAGACGCGCTGGATCGCGCCGGTCAGCACGTCCTTCAGGAAGACGTCCTGCACGCCGTTGCCGTCGGTGACGAGGTTGTTCGCGAAGCTGTGGAAGACGACGTAGCGCCCGTCGGCCGAGATCGAGTGCACGAAGCTGTCGCCCCCGCTCGACTCGATGCCGGCGGCGTTGGTGGAGACACGCTGGATCGCGCCGGTGGCCATGTCCTTCACGAACACGTCGCTCGCAATGTTGCTGTCGCTGCCGGCCAGGTTGTCGGCGTAGGAATGGAACACCACGAAGCGCCCGTCGGCCGACATGAAGCCCTCGCCGCTGCCCACGCTGGCCGCGACCCCCGTGGCGCTGGTGTCGACGCGTTCGGTATCGGTCGTCGGGGTCTCGTCGACCACGTCGCCGGCGGCGTCGACCACGTAGGTGTCGGCACCCAGGCCGCCCCGCATCAGGTCGTTGCCGGCGCCGCCGTCGACCCAGTCCGCGGCGGCTGCGCCGGCCAGCGTGTCGGCACCCGACAGGCCGAGCAACTGGTCGGTACCCAGGCCGCCGGCCAGCACGTTGGCGCCACCGTCGTTGGTGGCGGCGCTGTCGTCGCCGATCAGCAGGCGCGAGCCGTCGTCGAAGATCACGTTGCTGCTGGTCAGCTGCGTCAGGCTGACCGAGGCGGTGAGGGTGAACGAGCGGCCGGCGACACTGAAGCCGATGCCGGTCAGGTCGGGTGCCGTGCTGATGCGCACCGCGGCGGCGGTGCTGACCGTGCCGAAGTCGAACACCAGCGTGTCGACGGCCGGGTCGAACGACACGACGGCGCCGTCGGCGATGCTGCTGAAGAAGATGACGGCCATGGCGCTGCTCCCTGGTGACGGCGAGCTCGCCGCCGGTCGCGCGAGCTTAGACGGGCAGGTGGGCGCCGGCTAGCGCCCAAACCGCGGGGTATGCCCGCCCGGCGCTCACTCGTGCCGCAGCGCCTCGATCGGATCGAGGCGCGCCGCGCGCCGGGCCGGGAAGTAGCCGAACACGACGCCGATCGCGGCCGAGAACGCGAAGGCCAGCAGGTTGATCGAGGCGTCGAAGGCGTAGGGGATGTTCATCAGCTGCGCCAGCGACAGCGAGGCCGCGGTGGCCAGCACGATGCCGATCAGCCCGCCCAGCGCGGCCAGCACCACCGCCTCGACCAGGAACTGCAGCAGCACCTCGCGCTCGAGCGCGCCGATGGCCAGCCGCACGCCGATCTCGCGCGTGCGCTCGGTCACGCTGACCAGCATGATGTTCATGATGCCGATGCCGCCGACCACCAGGCTCACCGCGGCCACCGCGCCCAGCAGCATGGTCATCACCTGCGTCGTGCCCGACATGGTGTCGGCGATCTGCCGCGTGTCCAGCACGTTGAAGTTGTTGTCCTCGTTCTCGGCCAGCTTGCGCCGCTCGCGCATCAGCTCCTCGAGGCCCTCCTTCACGCGCGTGGCGTCGGTGCCGTCGCGCATCGACACGAGGATGGTGTTGATGCGGGTGTGGCCGACCACGCGGCGCTGCATGGTGGCCAGCGGCAGCACGAGCAGGTTGTCCTGGTCGTTGCCCATCGCGCCCTGGCCCTTGGCGCCCAGCAGCCCGACCACGGTGCAGGAGAATTTCTTGACGCGGATCTGCGCGCCCAGCGGATCGGCCGCGCCGAACAGCTCGCGCCGCACCGTCGCGCCGATCACGCACACCGCGGCGCCGACACGCTCCTCGTCGGGCTCGAAGCCGCGCCCGGCGGCGAAGGTCCAGTTGGCGACGCCGAACCAGTCCTGCGTCGAGCCGGTCACGCCGGCCGACCAGTTGCGCCCGTTGGCCACCAGCGTCGCGCTGCTGCGCACCTCGGGCGCGACGGCGCGCAGGCCGCCGATCTGCTGCGCGATCGCCTCCACGTCGCTCGCATTGAAGGCCGGCCCGCCGGCGCTGCCCGGGCCCATGCGCTGGCCGGGCAGCACCATCAGCAGGTTGCTGCCCAGACTGGCGATCTGCGCCTGCACCGCGCGTGTCGCGCCGTTGCCCAGGGTCACCATCGTGATCACCGCGCTGACGCCGATCACGATGCCGAGCATCGTGAGGAACGAGCGCAGCAGGTTGCGCCGGATCTCGCGCAGCGCCAGCAGCAGGGTGTTGAACCACATCAGGCGCTTCCTTCGGCGACGGCCGTGGCCAGCCCGGCCGGATGCGGGTTGCGCCGGTCGCTCTCGACGCGGCCGTCGACGAAGCGCACCACGCGCCGCGCGAAGGCCGCCATGTCCGGCTCGTGCGTGACCATCAGCACCGTGATGCCCTGCTCGGTGTTGAGCCGCCACAGCAGCTGCATGATCTCGATGCTGCGCTGGCTGTCCAGGTTGCCGGTCGGTTCGTCGGCCAGCAGCACCTGCGGGTTGGTGACGATGGCGCGCGCGATCGCGACGCGCTGCTGCTGCCCGCCCGAAAGCTCGGCCGGCGTGTGGTGCTCCCAGCCGGCCAGGCCCACCGAGGCCAGCGCGTCGCGTGCCTGGGCATGGCGCGCCGCCGCCGGCTCGCCGCGGTACAGCAGCGGCAGTTCGACGTTCTCCAGCGCCGTGGTGCGCGCGAGCAGGTTGAAGCCCTGGAACACGAAGCCGAGGAACTTGCGCCGCAGCCGCGCGCGCTGGTCGCGGGTCAGCTTCTGCACCGCGATGCCGCGGAACAGGTAGTCGCCGCTGGTCGGCACGTCCAGGCAACCGAGCGTGTTCATCGCGGTGGACTTGCCCGAGCCGCTCGGGCCCATGATGGCGACGAAGTCACCCTCCTCGATGTCCAGGTCCACGCCCTTGAGCGCCTGGAAGGCCACCGCGCCCTGGCCGTAGGTCTTGGTGATGCCTCTGAGGCGGATCAGCGGCTCGCTCACCGACCCGCCCCGCTGCGCTGGTCGACGATCACCGCGTCGCCCTCCTTCAGATCGGCCGCGGTGACCTCGGTACGCCGTCCATCGCTCGCACCGACCGTCACGCGCACCGCCACCGGCTGCCCGTCGCGCAGCAACCAGAGCTGCCGTGCGCCCCCGTTGCTGCCGTTGGCCGGTGTGGCCGAACGTCGCGCCACGCTGCCCGGCGGCCGCGGCATCAGGCGCGAGACGATGCTGGTGCTGCCGGCCGGCGCCGACGCCGCCGCGCTGGCGCCGCCGAGGTTCGGCGTGAAGCGCAGCGCCGTGTTGGGCACGAGCAGGGCCGGCGGGCGCTCGCTGGTCTGGATCGTCGCGGTCGCGGTCATGCCCGGACGCAGGCTCAGGTCCTGGTTGTCCACCGACAGCAGCGTGGTGTAGGTGACCACGTTGTCGGTCTTGGTCGAGCCGTAGGCCACGCGGGTCACGACGGCCGGGTAGCGTCGGTTCAGGTAGGCGCCGACCGTGAAGCCGGCCTGCTGGCCGGCGGCCACCAGGCCGACGTCGGTCTCGTCGACGTTCACCTCCAGCTGCAGCCGGCTCAGGTCCTCGGCCAGGGTGAACAGCGTGACGGCCTGCAGCGAGGCGGCCACCGCGTTGCCCGGGTCGACCGAGCGCGTCAGCACCACCCCGTCGATCGGCGCGCGGATCGAGGCCTTGGCCAGGTTGGTCTCGTCGGTGGACAGCTGGGCCTGTGCGTTGGCCACGCTGGCACGCGCGGCGGCCTCGTCGGCCCGGGCGCGCTCGAGCGCGGCGCGCGCGGTGTCGAGCTCGCTCTGCGCCGGCACCTTGCCGCCGGACAGGCGCGACACCTCCTCCAGCCGGCCCAGGTTGCCCTGCGCCTCCTTCAGCGTGGCCGCGGCCTGCGCCACGCCGGCCTGGGCCGAGGCGAGCGCGGCGCGCGACTTGGCGATCTGGTCGCGCAGCTTGGCGGTGTCGAGCTCGACCAGCACCTGGCCCTTCTTCACCCGGTCGTTCACGTCGACCAGCACGCGTGCGACCGTGCCCGAGAGCTCGCTGCCGACGTTGACCGAACGCGTCGGCTGCAGCGTGCCGTCGGCGCTGACGGTGACGGTCAGCGTGCCGCGCTGCACCGGCTCGGTGACGAAGCTCGGCGCCGCCGCGGCGCGCCGGCCGGACTGCCAGGCCAGCGCGCCGGCCAGCGCCAGCACGAGCAGGGTCAGCGCGCCCCAGGTCCAGGGGCGCTTCCACCACGCTCGGGCGGTGGGTTCGTCCAGCAGCGCGGCGATCTGGTCGGCGCTGTGTCGCGGCAGGGCTTCGGTGGGGCTCATTTCGTGACGGGTGAGGGGTCGTTGGCGGCGACGGCGGCATCCGGCTGCCAGCCGCCGCCCAGCGCCTTGTAGAGGCGCACGTGGTCGGTGGCGACCGCGGCCTCGGCCGCGGCCACGCTGTCCTGGGCGTTGAGCTGCGAGCGCTGCGTCTCCAGCACGGTCTGGAAGTCCACCAGGCCGCTGGCGTAGCGCTGGCGTGCCAGCAGGGCCGCGTTGCCGGCCGCCTCGGCGGCCGCGCGCAGCGTGGCCAGGCGCTCGCGGTCGCCGCGCAGCGCGACCAGCGCGTCCTCGACGTCTTTCAGCGCGGTCAGCACGGCGGCCCGGTAGCGTGCCCCGGCCTGCTCGTAGGCCGCCTGCTGGGCGCGCAGCTGGCCGCGCGCGGCGCCGCCGTCGTAGACCGGCCAGGCCACGCTGGCGAGGATCGCGCTGGCCACCGAGCCGGGCCCGCTCAGGCCGGACAGGGTCAGCGCCGACAGCCCGAGCGAGCCGCTCAGCCGCAGGCTCGGGTACCGGTCGGCATCGGCCTTGGCCACACGCTGGGCGGCGGCCGCGGCGGCGTCCTCGGCGGCGCGCACGTCGGGCCGCTGGCGCAGCGTGTCGGCCGGGAAGGCCAGCGCCAGCTCGGCGTCGGCCTGCGGGATGCGGCCGGCCGGCAGCACCAGCGCGTCCGGGCTGCGCCCGGTCAGCAGCGCGATCGCATGGCGCGACTGCTGTGCGCTGGTGGCCAGCGACTGGGATTGCGCCCGGGTCTGCTCGGCCGCGGCACGCGCCTGCTCGGCCTCCAGCGAGGTCGCCAGGCCGGCCTGCACGCGCCACTGCGTGATCTGCAGCGTCTCCTGCTGGCTGGCGAGGTTGTCCAGCGCGATCGCCAGGCGCGCCTCGGTGGCGCGCAGGGTGACGTAGTTCAGCGCCACCTCGGCCGCCACCGACACCTGCACGTCGCCCAGGGTGGCGGCGCTGGCGCTGGCGTCGAGTTCGGCGGCACGGGTGGCGGCGCGCCGGCCGCCGAACAGGTCGGGCTCCCAGCTCGCGTCGATGCCGACGCCGACACTGTTCGTCGCCGCGCGCGAGGCGGAGCGGGCGCGCTGCGCCGAGCCGCTGGCGTCCAGCGACGCGCCCGCGCCGGCCTGAACCTCGGCCAGCGCCCGCGCCTGGCGCAGCGCGGCACGGGCCGACTCGATGTCGGTGTTGGCCTGCAATGCGTCGCGCACCAGGCCGCCGAGCACCGGGTCACCCAGACGCTGCCACCAGTCGGCCAGGGACGCGGGCTCGCGCGTGCCGGCGCCCGCCGACCAGGCGACGGGCACCGCCACGCCGGCCTGCGGCGGCGTGGCCGGAGCCGGCAGGCTGGCGCAGCCGGCCAGCCCGAGGGTGGCCAGCAGCATCACGGTGGCATGGCGGCGTCGAAGGGGCAGTCGGGGCATGGGCGCAGTGTCCGGGCCCGGGTTTGCCCCAGTGCTTGTTGGCCGTCAAGGTTTGTAAAGCCGTCATCCCCGGTCTCGCACCGAAACGTTGAGTGACCCGTGAGCCTTGGCCCGCGCTTGCGGGCGCGCATTGACCGCCCCCGGGGCGGGCGCTACAAGGCGCGGCAACGGCCCGGCAGGGCGGGAGGAGCACGGCACATGAAGCACGAGGGTGGCGGACTGCGCGGATGGATCCGCGCCGCGCTGGCGCTGGCCGGCCTGGGAGTGGCGGCGTGCGCCACGGCGCAGGTCACGCTGTACGAGCACGACAACTTCCAGGGCCGCTCCATCACGGCCGAGCGCGACACCGAGAACTTTGCCCCGCTGGGCTTCAACGACCGGGTCTCGTCGGCCGAGGTGCGCGGCGGCGTGTGGCAGCTGTGCGAGGACGCCGGCTACCGCGGCCAGTGCATCACGCTGAACCCGGGCCGGCACCCGTCGCTGCGCGCCTACGGCATGAACGACCGCGTGTCGTCGGTGCGCCGCGCCGGCAGCGGCAGCAGTGCGATCGAGCTGTACGAGCACGACAGCTTCCAGGGCCGGCGCTTCGCGGCCGGCGAGGACACGCCCAACCTCGCGCCGCTCGGATTCAACGACCAGGTCTCGTCGGTCAACGTGCCGAGCGGCCAGTGGCAGCTGTGCGAGGACGCCGACTACCGCGGCCGCTGCATCACGCTCGGGCCGGGCCGGCACGCCTCGCTGAACGCGTTCGGCTTCAACGACCGCGTGTCCTCGCTGCGCCGCCTCGACGCAGGCGCGGCACCGGGCCTGCCCGCCCCGGGCGCGCCGGCCATCGAGCTGTACGAGCACGACGACTTCGCCGGCCGGGTGTTCCGCGCTGCCGGGCCGGTGGTGAACCTGCAGCCCGAGGGCTTCAACGACACCACCTCGTCGGTGCAGGTGCGCAGCGGGCGCTGGGAGCTGTGCGGCGACGCCGAGTACCGTGGCCGCTGCATCGTGCTCGAGCCGGGCAGCTACCGGCGCCTGCGCGAGCGCGACATGAACGACCTGGTGTCCTCGCTGCGCCCGCTGGCCGCGGCCCCCGGCACGCCGCCGGGGCAGGCCGCGTCGGGCGCGCCGGCGCTGGAGCGGGGCATGTTCGAGACCTGGCGCGTGCGCTTCGACGACGGCTGCGTCGTCTACTTCAACCGCGAAGGCCAGCGCACGGCCAGCGAGCCGGGCTGCAGCGCGCAGCAGGCGCAGTGGGCCGAGCAGGTGATCCTGCAGCGCCCGGCGCGCTGAGACGGGGCGAGCGCCGCCGCTACTGGAACGCGACCTCGGCGAAGCTGCGCAGCTTGCGACTGTGCAGCTGGTCGACGCCCTGCTCGCGCAGCAGCTCGATGGCGCGGATGCCGATGCGCAGGTGCTGGTCGACCCGGTCGCGGTAGAACTTGTTGGCCATGCCGGGCAGCTTGATCTCGCCGTGCAGCGGCTTGTCGCTCACGCACAGCAAGGTGCCGTAGGGCACGCGGAAGCGGAAGCCGTTGGCGGCGATGGTCGCGCTTTCCATGTCCAGCGCGATCGCGCGGCTCTGGCTGAAACGGCGCTCCGGCGTGCTCGGCACGTTGCGCGAGGGCAGCAGCTCCCAGTTGCGGTTGTCGGTGGAGGCCACCGTGCCGGTGCGCATGATGCGCTTGAGCTCGTAGCCCTTGAGCTGGGTGATCTCCGCCACCGCCGACTCGATCGCCACCTGCACCTCCGCCAGCGGCGGGATCGGCACCCACAGCGGCAGCTCCTCGTCGAGCACATGGTCCTCGCGCACGTAGCCGTGGGCGAGCACGTAGTCGCCCAGCTGCTGCGTGTTGCGCAGCCCGGCGCAGTGGCCGAGCATGATCCAGGCGTGCGGGCGCAGCACCGCGATGTGGTCGGTGATGGTCTTGGCGTTGGCCGGGCCGACGCCGATGTTGACCATCGTGATGCCGGCGTTGTCCGGCCGCACCAGGTGGTAGGCCGGCATCTGCGGCAGGCGCGGCGGGGCGGCGCCGAGCTCGTCGCCGGGCTGTGCCGGCAGGCCGGCGCGCCGCGTGACCACGTTGCCCGGCTCGACGAAGGCCACGTAGTCCTGCGCCTTCGCGCTGCTGGCCATGGTCTCGTGGCCCAGGCGCACGAACTCGTCGATGTAGAACTGATAGTTCGTGAACAGCACGAAGTTCTGGAAGTGCTCCGGCGCCGTGCCGGTGTAGTGGCGCAGCCGGTGCAGCGAGTAGTCCACCCGCGGCGCGGTGAACAGCGCCAGCGGCTCGGGCTCGCCGCGGCGCGGCTCGTGGGTGCCGTTGGCGATGCCGTCGTCCATCGCGTTCAGGTCGGGCAGGTCGAACACGTCGCGCATCAGCAGGCGGCGCTCGGCGTCCAGGCTGCCCTCGACATGGTCATGCTCGGCGAACGAGAAGTGCACCGGGATCGGCTGCGTGCCGGTGCCGACCTCCAGCGCCACCTGGTGATTCTTCAGCAGCAGGCGGAACTGCTCGAGGTAGTAGCTGCCGAACAGGTCGGGCCGGGTCAGCGTGGTCTCGTAGCTGCCGGGCCCGGCGACGAAGCCGTAGGACAGGCGCGAGTCGGCGCGGGCCACGGTCTCGGTGCGCACGCGCACGAAAGGGTAGCAGGCCCGCACATGGGTGCCGACGTCCTCGCCGGCGACGAAGCGCTGCATCGCCTGGCGCAGGTAGGCCACGCCGCTGTCGTAGATGGCGCGCACCTGGGCGAGGGCCTGCTGCGGGTCGTCGAAGCGGGTGGGGGCGACGAAGGGAGGGACGGAGCTCATCGTGGTTCGTTCCATGCGTGGCCCATTGTGCGGGCGAATCTTGTTCGGCGCGTGACGGGCCGGGGGCTGGAAGATTCGGTGCCGGAAACGGACCTCGTCGAAAACCCGCGAGTTCTGCGGGGGGCGCGTCGATAAGCTTCCCGTCCATCCAAGCGGGGGTGCGCGGCATGAAGGTGATGATTCTGGGCAGCGGCGTGATCGGCGTGAGCAGCGCCTGGCATCTGGCCAAGGCCGGGCACGAGGTCACGGTGGTCGACCGCCAGCCGGGCGCGGCGCTGGAGACCAGCTTCGCCAATGCCGGCGAGGTGTCGCCCGGCTACTCGGCGCCCTGGGCCGGTCCGGGCGTGCCCGTCAAGGCGATCAAGTGGCTGCTGATGCACCACCGCCCGCTGGTGATCCGACCGCAGCTCGACATGGCGATGGTGCGCTGGGGCCTGGCGATGCTGCGCAACTGCACCGCCGCGCGCTACGAGCTCAACAAGGGGCGCATGGTGCGCCTGGCCGAGTACAGCCGCGACTGCCTGCGCGAGCTGCGCGCGGCCACCGGCATCCAGTACGACCAGCGCACCCAGGGCACCCTGCAGCTCTTCCGGACCCAGAAGCAGCTCGACGGCACCGGGGCCGACATCGAGGTGCTCAAGCGCTACGGCGTGCGCTTCGAGCTGCTCGACCGCGCCGGCTGCATCCGCCACGAGCCGGCCCTGGCGCGCGTTCAGGACAAGTTCGTCGGCGGCCTGCTGCTGCCCGGCGACGAGACCGGCGACTGCTTCAAGTTCACGCAGAACCTGGCCGCCCTGGCGGCACAGGCCGGCGTGGAGTTCCGCTACGGCACGGCCATCGAGCGCATCGAGGCCGAAGGCGGCCGCATCACCGGCGTGGCGACGAGCGCCGGGCGCCTGCAGGCCGACGCCTACCTGCTGGCACTGGGCAGCTACTCGCCCACGCTGCTCAAGCCCTTGGGCCTGCACATCCCGGTCTACCCGGTGAAGGGCTACTCGATCACCGTGCCCATCACCGATGCCTCCGGCGCCCCGGAGTCGACCGTGATGGACGAGACGCACAAGGTCGCGGTGACGCGCCTGGGCGAGCGCATCCGCGTCGGCGGCACGGCCGAGCTGGCCGGCTACACGCTGCAACTGCACGAGGCGCGCCGCCGCACGCTGGAGCATGTGGTGAGCGACCTGTTCCCGGCCGGCGGCGACGTGGCGAAGGCCGAGTTCTGGTGCGGCCTGCGCCCGATGACACCCGACGGCACGCCGATCGTGGGCCCGACCCGGCTGCCGAATCTCTACCTCGCCACCGGCCACGGCACGCTGGGCTGGACCATGGCTGCCGGCACCGGCCGCGTGATGGCCGACCTGATCTCCGGCCACGCGCCGGCCATCGACATGGACGGCCTGACCGTCGAGCGCTACACCGGGGCCTACGACGCGCGTTTCAGCCGGGCCGCTCCGGTGCTTTCTGCGGCCGCGCCGCAACCACGCTGATCGCGCTGGCGCGCAGCCGCACCTCGAAGCTGCGCAAGGGCGGCAGCGGTTCGCCGTCGGCGGCCAGCGGCAGCTCGTCGGCGCTTTCCACGCGCAGTTGCTGGAAGCGCCAGGTCTGGCACTTGCCACTGCGCAGGTGCGTGCCCTTGAGCAGGCGCGGCAGCATCGCCAGCGCCTCCACCCGGCCGAGCGGGCCGGCCAGCAGCAGGTCGAGCTGGCCGTCGGCCACGCGCGCCGCCGGCGCGGCCGGCATGCCGCTGCCGTAGCTCGGCGTGTTCAGCACCGAGGCGAACAGCGCCTCGCCCTCGTGGCGCAGCTGACCGTCGGCGACCACGCGCAGGCGGTGGTGGTGCAGACCGGCCAGCTCGGCGAAGGTCGCCCACAGGTAACGCGGCAGGCCGGTGAGCGCGCGTGGAGCGACCAACGCCCGCTGGCCCACCGCGGCATCGAAACCGGCCGCCAGGCTGGAGATGAACGGCACCTGGCGGCGCGGCGTCATCAGCTCGCCGACATCCATGCGCCGCGTCGGGCCGTTCAGCGCGAGCTCGAGCGCCTCGGGCCAGGCCAGGGTATCGACGCGCAGCGCACGAGCGGTGTCGTTGCCGCTGCCCAGCGGCACGATGCCCAGCGCCAGGCGGTGCGTCAGCAGCACCGGCAGCATGTGGTGCAGCGTGCCGTCGCCGCCCACCAGCACCACGCGGCTGCTGCGCGGCAGGCATTGCAGCGTGGCGCGCGAGCGCTCGATGCTGTCGGACTCGACCAGCGCCACCCCGGGCGCGTGCCCGGCCAGCCAGTCGCGCATCGGCCCGGCCAGCGCGGCTGCGCGCCCGCCGGCGGCCCGCGGGTTGAGCAGCACCATGGTCGGCCGCGCGGCGCGCAGGGCGCGTTCGGTGCGGACGGCGTGCGGGAGCGGCGCAAGCATGGCGCGAGGAGCCTAGCGCAAGAAGGCGCGGATCCGTCCCCGCGGCCTCGGGGTGGCGGAGAATCTTCACGACATGCTCGTCCTGCACAACCCCGACCACGCCCGCCACGCCGGCCGCCAGGAGATGTTCCGCGGCCGCCTGGTGCCCTGCCACGAGGTGCCGCAGCGGCTCGACCATGTGCTGGCGGAGCTGCGCCGGCGCGGCCTCGGCCGCCTGGCCACGCCCGGGCCGGAGGACGACATGGCCTTCGAGGCCCTGCTGCAGCGGGTGCACGCGCCGCGCTACCTGCGCTTCCTGGCGCGCGCCTGGGACGACTGGGTCGCGCTCGACCCGGCCAACGCGGCGCTCGACGCGCTGCCCTCGGTCTGGCCGGTGCGCGGCTTCCGCGCCGACGTGGAGCCGGACAACTTCGCCGCCCGGATGGGCCTGTATTCGTTCGACGCCGGCACGCCGCTGACGGCCGGCAGCTGGGCCGCCGCGCGCACCGGCGCGCGCTGCGCGGTGCAGGCCGCGCAGGCGGTGGCCGGGGGCGAGCGCGCCGCCTTCGCGCTGACCCGTCCCCCCGGCCACCATGCCGGGGCCGACTTCTTCGGTGGCTACTGCTTCCTGAACAACGCCGCGCTGGCCGCCGAGGCCTTGCGCGCGGCCGGCCACGCACGCGTCGCGGTGCTGGACGTCGACTACCACCACGGCAACGGCACGCAGGCCCTGTTCTACGAGCGCGCCGACGTGTTCTTCGCCTCGATCCACGGCGACCCGCGCACCGAGTACCCGTTCTACCTCGGCCATGCCGACGAGCGCGGCGCCGGCGCCGGCGCGGGCTGCAACCTGAACCTGCCGCTGCCGCGCGGCACCGGCTTCGCCGCCTGGCGGGCCGGGCTGGCCACGGCGCTGGAGGCGATCGGCGCGTACGGCGCGGGCGCGCTGGTGGTCTCGCTCGGCGTCGACACCTTCGAGGGCGACCCGATCTCCGGCTTCCGCCTGGCCAGCGCCGACTACCTCACGCTCGGGCGCGACCTCGCCGCGCTCGCGCTGCCCACGGTGTTCGTGTTCGAGGGCGGCTACGCGGTGGATGAAGTGGGGGTCAACACGGTCAACGTGCTCGAAGCCTTCAGCGCGGCGTGAGCACCGTGCAGGCGCGGAAATCCTCGAACGCGCCGTAGGCGGGTGCCGCCGGTCGGCTGGCGCCGCACAGGTCGGTCGGCGCCGAGGCGGCGGCCGCGGCGCGGCGCGGCGGCCCGTCGCGCCAGGCGAAGTCCAGCGCCGCCGGGTCGGCGAACAGCGCGCGCTGCGGGTGGCTGCCGAGGTACAGGCGCCACAAGGGCGTGGCCAGGTCGTCGCTGCCGTGCAGGCTGGCACCCTGGCGGGCCAGCAGCGCACCGTCGACCAGGTTGCCGTCCAGCTCGGCGCTGCTGGCGCCGGTGCGCGCCGACAGCCCGCCGGTGTCCACCAGCGTGTTGTGGCGCACCAGGCTGCGCGCGGCGCCGTTCAGGTCGATGCCGGCGTCGGAGCAGAACGCGATCAGGTTGCCCTCGATCAGGCCGGCGTCGTGCTCGACCACGCAACGCCGGTCGCGACAGGCGTAGGGCTGCGACCCGCCGCCACCCAGCGACAGCCCGACCCGCGAGCCCGGCCGGCCGCGCAGCCGGTGCTCGCACAGCACCACGTTGCCCAGCATGCGCGTGCCCTCGGCCGCGCCCTTGGCGAAGGCGCCGTAGCTGGTGGTGTCGGCGGCCTCGCGCACGAAGTCGGCGATCAGGTTGGCACGCAGCGTCCAGCGGCTCGCGCCGACGATGTCCACCGGCGTCACCGGGTTGTCCGTGCGGCGCGCGGCGCTGTTCGCGAGCGTGTTGTGCTCCAGCAGCCCGTCGTCCGGGAACCGGCCGTCGTGGCCGTTCACCTTCACGTGGGCGTTGAAGTCGCTCAGTTCGTTGTGGCGCGCCTGGAAGCCGCGCGCGTCGCCGCTGACGTGCAGGGCGTGCTCGCAGTCCGAGTGCTCGCGGCACACGCCGCGCAGCACCAGGTTCTCGACGTGCCAGTACGGCGCGCTGACACGCAGCGCCTCGACCGTGTCGACCTCCAGCGTCACCTCGCCCGGCCGGCGTGCCCGCAGCGTGATCGGGGCGTCGGCGCGCCCCGGCCGGTTTGCGTCCAGCGGGGCGGACAGGCGCCAGGCGCCGGGCAGCAGCGTGATCACGTCGCCGGGGCGCGCCTGAGCGAGTGCCTGGCGCAGCTGTGCGTCGTCGAGCGCCAGCTGCTCGCGCAGCGCCGGCACTGCCGCCGCACCCTGCGGCTGGACGCCGACAGCCCAGGCGGGCCGCAGCGGCAACGGGGCCAGCCGGGCGTCCAACGCGCCGACCGCGCGCGCCAGCAGGCGCGCCGCATCGCCGGCCAGGCCGTCGTGGCCGCGGGCGCGCCGCTCCAGGGCGTCGGCCAGCCGGCGCGGCGGCACCTCGCCGAAGCTGGCCAGCAGCAGCGCCGCGCCGCCGAGGGCGACACCGGCGAGCAGCAGGCCTCCCAGCGCGCGCGGCCAGCGCATCAGTCGACGGCCTCGGCGCCCGACAGCAGCGCGACGAAGCGCTCGATGCCGACGTTGCCGCCCGACAGCGTGACGCCCACGCGGCGGCCGGCGAAGCGCTCGCGGTGCTGCATCAGCGCGGCCAGCGCGCAGGCGCCGGAGGGCTCGAGCACGATTTTCATCCGCTCGAAGGCGAAGCGCATCGCCTGCACCACCACCGGGTCGGGCACCGTCAGCACGTCCTTCACCAGGCGGCGGATCACCTCGAAGGGCTGGCGCCCGACCGCCTGCGTCTGCTGGCCGTCGCAGATGGTGCGCGGCACCTCGATCGTGACGATCTCGCCGCGCCGCAGCGACTGCTGCATGTCGTTGCCGCGCTCGGGCTCGGCGCCGTAGACCTCGATGCCCGGCAGCAGGTGCTTGGCGGCCACCGCGCAGCCCGACAGCAGCCCGCCGCCGCCGGCGCAGACGATCAGCGCGTCCAGCGGCCCGGCGTCCTCGATCAGCTCGAGCGCCGTGGTGCCCTGGCCGGCCATCACCGGCAGGTGGTCGAAGGGCGGGATCAGCGCGCCGCCGCGCTCGGCGGCCAGCTGCGCGGCGATCGCGGCGCGGTCCTGCGTGTAGCGGTCGTAGACGATCACCTCGGCACCGTAGCCGCGCGTGGCCGCCAGCTTGAGCGCCGGGGCGTCCGAGGGCATCACGATGGCGGCCGGGCAGCCGTGCAGGCGGGCCGCCAGCGCCACCGCCTGCGCATGGTTGCCGGAGGAGAACGCGATCACGCCGCGCGCCCGCTCGGCCGCCGGGAGCACGTTCACCGCGTTGTAGCCGCCGCGGAACTTGAAGGCGCCCATGCGCTGCAGGTTCTCGGCCTTCATCAGCACCTGGCAGCCGAGCTGCGCGTCGAGCGTGCGCGAGCTCAGCACCGGGGTGCGGTGCGCGATGCCGCGCAGACGCTCGGCGGCGGCCTGGACGTCGGAGAAGGCGAGCATGGTCGCGAACACTCTACACAAAGCAGGATCGGCGCGCCGAGGCTACGATCGCCGCCGGGCCCACACCACCACAGGAGACAAGACCATGCCCGCCACCGACACCTGCTGCACGCTCGTGCCCTACTTCAAGGTCCAGCCCGGCAAGATGGCCGAGTTCAAGGCGCTGGGCGAGACCTTCGTCGCCAAGACGCGCACCGAGCCCGGCTGCGTGCACTACGCCTTCTCGTTCAGCGGCGACGAGGCGCATTGCCGCGAGGGCTACGACGACGCCGCGGCGGTGCTGGCCCACCTCGACAACGTCGGCCCGACGCTGCAGGAGGCGCTGAAGATCGCCCAAATCACCCGGCTCGAGGTGCATGCGCCGCCGGCCGAGCTGGAGAAGCTGCGCGGCCCGCTGGCCAAGCTGAACCCGCAGTGGTTCAGCGTCGAGCTCGGATTCCGCCGTTGAGCGAGCGGCCGCCGCGCCCGGCGGCCACCGTCGTCGTGCTGCGCGACGGCCCGCGCGGCCCGGAGGCGCTGTTGCTGCGCCGCGCCGAACGCGGCGATCACAACAGCGGCGCCTGGGTGTTCCCCGGCGGGCTGGTCGACGCGGCCGACCACGCGGCTGCCGTCCACGCCGGCCGCTTCGACGCGGCCGCCGCCGCGACGCGGCTGCGCACCGACGCCCCGACCGCGCTGGCCCACTGGGCCGCCGCGGTGCGCGAGTGCGTCGAGGAATGCGCGCTGCTGTTCGCCGCGCCGGCGCTGCCGGTCGAGCGCCTGCAGGGCTGGCGCGCGCCCCTGGCGCGCGGTGAGCGCAGCCTCGCCGAGCTGTGCGCCGCCGAGGGCCTGACGCTGACCTTCGGCGCGCTGGTCTACCTGAGCCACTGGATCACTCCGGTCGGCCGCGCCAAGCGCTTCGACACGCGCTTCTTCGTCGCCCGGGCACCGGCTGGCCAGGAGCCGTGCCACGACGCCGACGAGCTGGTCGAGCAGCGCTGGCTGCGTCCCGCCGAGGCGCTGGACGCCGCGGCCGGGCTGAAGCTGATGACACCGACGCGCCGCACGCTCGAGTGGCTGCGGGGATTCGACGACGTCGAGTCCGCGCTCGCCTGGGCGCGCGCCCAGGCGGAGGTGCCGCCGATCCTCGGTCGCGTGGCGACCGGTTCGCGCGGCGAACGCCCGGTGGCGCCGGACGAGCCGGCCTGGGCCGAGATCGGCCGGCTCGACCCTGCCGGGCGCGGCGACGCGCTCTACGAGATCCGCGCCGGCCACCCGGTGCGGCTGTCGCAGAGGGTGATCCGCGTCACCGCCGGCAACCCGGGGGCGATGACCGGCCCGGGCACCAACAGCTACCTGGTCGGCGGCGGGCCGCGCAACACCTGGGCCGTGATCGACCCCGGGCCGGACGACGCCGGGCATGTCGAGGCGCTGCTGGCGGCCGCACCGGGCCCGATCGAGGCGATCCTCGCGACGCACACCCACCGCGACCATTCCCCGGCCGCGCAGCGCCTGCGCGAGCGCACCGGCGCGCGCCTGCTCGGCCGCCTGGCCGACCATGCGCAGCGCCAGGACGACAGCTTCCGCCCGGACCAGCCGCTGGCCGGCGGCGAGACGCTGGCCCTGGACGGCGCCACGCTGCAGGTGATCCACACACCCGGCCACGCCTCCAATCACCTGTGCTACCTGCTGCTGGAGGAGCGGCTGCTGTTCACCGGCGACCATGTGATGCAGGGCAGCACCGTCGTGATCGACCCGCCGGACGGCGACATGGCGGCCTACCTGGCCTCGCTGCGTGCGCTGGCCACGCTCGAACTGGACTGGCTCGCGCCCGGGCACGGCTTCCTGATCGCGCCGCCGCGCGCCGCCTTCGAGCGCCTGATCACGCACCGCCTGCGGCGCGAGGCCAAGGTGCTGGAGGCGCTGCGCTCGCTCGGGCCGGCACCGGCCGAGGCGCTGCTGGCCCGCGTCTACGACGACGTGCCGGCGCGCATGCACCCGGTGGCGCTGCGCTCGCTGCTGGCGCACCTCGTCAAGCTGCGCGCCGAGGGTGCCGTGGACGAGCGCGACGGCCGCTGGGCCGCCGCGCGCGACTGATCAGGCGCGCTCGAAGATCGCGGCGATGCCCTGGCCGCCGCCGATGCACATCGTCACCAGCGCATAACGCCCGCCGACACGCTGCAGCTCGTACAGCGCCTTGGTGGTGATGATCGCGCCGGTGGCGCCGATCGGGTGGCCGAGCGAGATGCCCGAGCCGTTCGGGTTCACCTTGGCCGGGTCGAGCGCCAGTTCCTTGACCACCGCGCAGGCCTGCGCGGCAAAGGCCTCGTTCGACTCGATCACGTCCAGATCACCCACCTTCAGCCCGGCCCTGGCCAGCGCAAGCTTCGTCGCCGGCACCGGGCCGATGCCCATGATGGTCGGCTCGACGCCGGCGTGCGCATAGGCCACCAGGCGTGCCAGCGGCTTCAGGTTGCCGGCCTTCACCGCGTCGGCGCTGGCCAGCACCACCGCACCGGCGCCGTCGTTGATGCCCGAGGCGTTGCCGGCCGTGACCGAACCGTCCTTCTTGAACGCGGCGCGCATCTTCGCCAGCGTCTCCATCGTCGTGCCGGGCTTGACATGCTCGTCGGTGTCGAAGCTCAGGTCGCCCTTCTTGCTCGGGATCACCACCGGCACGATCTGGCTCTTGAAGCGGCCGTCGGCGATGGCCGCGGCGGCGCGCCGGTGGCTCTCGACCGCCAGCTCGTCCATCATCGTGCGGCTGATGCCGAACTGCTCGGCCACGTTCTCCGCGGTGATGCCCATGTGGATCTTGTGGAACGGGTCGTTCAGCGCGCCGACCACCATGTCGAGCATCGGGCTGTCGCCCATGCGCGCGCCCCAGCGGGCCTGCGGCAGCAGGTAGGCGCCGCGGCTCATCGATTCGGCACCGGCGCCGACGGCGACCTCGCAGTCGCCCAGCGTGATCGCCTGCGCCGCCGAGACGATGGCCTGCAGGCCCGAGCCGCACAGCCGGTTGACGTTGAAGGCCGGCGTCTCCTTCGGCAGCCCGGCGTTCAGCGCGGCCACGCGCGAGAGGTAGGCGTCGCGCGGCTCGGTCGGGATGACCGTGCCCATCGCGAGATGGCCCACGCTGGCGGGCGCCGCGCCGCTGCGCTCGAGCGCCGTCTTCACGGCGAGGGTGGCCAGGTCGGCCAGCGGCACATCCTTCAGGCCTCCGCCGAAGGTGCCGATCGCGGTGCGCGCGGCACCGACCACAAAGACGTCGCGGGGCAGGGGCATGGGGGGTCTCCTTCGGTTGGGAATGGACGGAAAGTACACCCGATTCGCTACGCGAGGCTGACGCGTGACTACACTGCCGCTCATGCTGCAGCCCACGCCCGTGCAGGCCGAGGCCCCGGCCGGCGAACGGCCCGGCGGCGTGCCGACGGTGCGCCACCTGCGCCAGGTGCTGCTGTGGCCGCTGCGGCTGATGCCGACCCGGCCGCCCGCCGGCGCAGGGCCGGAGCGCGTGCCGCCCTGGCAGCTGCTGCGCGACCAGGGCGAGGCCTCGCCCTGGCGCGAGGTGGTGGACGAGTACACCGGCGGCATCGAGGCCTTCCACGAGCGCCACTACAACGAGTTCGTCACCTTCCTGCCCTACGTGCAGCGCTTCCTGTACGGCGAGGGCCGCTCCGGGCATGGAGCCACCGCCCCCGGCAGCGGCCCGCCGCTGCGGGTGTTCCGGCGCCACGACGTGAGCGCGGTGCGCGCCGTCACGCGGCCGGGTGAGCCGGCGCTGAGGCTCTCGATCGTGCACGTCGACCTGTATTTC
Source organism: Piscinibacter defluvii (assembly GCF_004011805.1). GTDB lineage: Bacteria > Pseudomonadota > Gammaproteobacteria > Burkholderiales > Burkholderiaceae_C > Piscinibacter > Piscinibacter defluvii. Next base: position 203,667 of record NZ_ML137196.1, on the reverse strand, counting down.
TTCTACGACGTCGACGTCGTGATCCTGAACCTCGAGGTCGCCGCGAACGATCTGCCGCTGCCGCGCGCGCAGGAGCTGCTGTACCGCTTCGGCCGCGCCTACCCCGCGGGCTGGGACGCGCAGGGCCACGCGCTGCACTGCCTGCACGAGGTGGAGTGGCTGGCGGGCGACGGCCGCGTGCTGGCGCGCTCGGACGCGCAGCAGCGCGAGCTGTTCATGGCCCATGTCTGCGAGCACCGCGCGCCGCGCATCGCGGCGCACTGGGCCTTCCTGCTCGAGCCGCTGGTGCCGGCACATTCCGACCGCGAGGGCATGCTGCGCTACCGGCAGATCGAGTACTACCGCATGCCGCTGATGGCCTTCCTCGCGCTGGACGAGCCGCAGGCGCTGACGCGCAACGACTTCGTGCGCCTGGGCCTGGTCACCGGGGCCGGCCCGCGCGAGGGCGACACGGCGCTGCCCTACGCCGCGCAGCACCTGTCCGACTTCGAGCAGCGCTTCTGCTACGACCGCTTCTGGTCCGACGGCGGCGCAGCGCCGCACACCCGCTACCTGTGCAGCGGGCACTCGCTGGTGGTGGTGGGCGACGCGCGCAGCGAGTTCTTCGGCTGCCGCGACCGCGGCGTGCTGGCGCAGTTCCGGCACCAGCACTTCATGCTGTTCCTGATCGCGCATTTCCAGAAGGCCGCGCTGCTGATGTTCTCCGACCGGCTGGTCGAGGCGCTGAAGGCGCTGGACGTGGGCGACCCGGCCAGCGTGCGGCGCTTCAAGCGCGCGATCCGCCAGAGCTTCGAGGTGTTCCTGCGCTTCACGCACCGCTACTGGTTCCACGAGGTGGCCGAGCAGGCGCAGGCGCGCGCGCTGTTCCACATGGCTTCGAACCACCTCGGGCTGGACCCGCTGTACGCCGAGGTCAAGGAGCGCATCCACGACATGAACGCCTACCTCGACGCCGACTCGCTGCGCCGCCAGGCCAACACCGTGGTGCGGCTGACGGTGGTGACGATCTTCGGCCTGGTGGGCACCGTGACCACCGGCTTCCTGGGCATGAACCTGATCGCCGAGGCCGAGGCCTCGCTGTGGACCAAGCTGGGCTACTTCGCGCTGGTGTTCGTGCCCACCACCTTCCTGACCGTCTACACGATGGTCAAGTCCAAGCGCCTGTCGGATTTCCTCGACGCGCTGTCCGACGAACGCCTGTCCACCTGGGCCAAGGTCAAATCCCTGCTGGCGGTCTGGCGGCGTGGCACCGATTGAGCCCCCGCGGCGACAATCCGCGCCGACATCGACGAGGGTGGGGGGAGACCAATGTTCGAATGGATCGCCGATCCGAATGCCTGGATCGCGCTGGCGACGCTGACCGCGCTCGAGATCGTGCTCGGCATCGACAACATCATCTTCATCTCGATCCTGGTCGGCCGGCTGCCCGCCGAGCGGCGTGACCTGGCGCGCCGGCTCGGCCTGTCGCTGGCGATGCTCTCGCGCATCCTGCTGCTGCTGTCGCTGGCCTGGATCATGCGGCTGACCGAGCCGCTGTTCACGGCCTTCGCCATGGAGATCTCCGGGCGCGACCTGATCCTGATCGGCGGCGGCCTGTTCCTGCTGTGGAAGAGCGTGCACGAGATCCACGCCTCGCTGGAGGGCGAGCCCGAGGAGGAGGGCGCCGCGGCCGCCGCGCGTGCCACCTTCGCCGGCGTGCTGGTGCAGATCGCGGTGATCGACATCATCTTCTCGCTCGACTCGGTGATCACCGCCGTCGGCCTGGCCGACCAGGTCAGCGTGATGGTGCTGGCGATCCTGATCTCGGTGGCGGTGATGATGTTCGCCGCCAAGAGCATCGGCGAGTTCGTCGACCGCCACCCGACCATCAAGATGCTCGCGCTCTCGTTCCTCGTGCTGGTGGGCGTGACGCTGATCGCCGAGGGCTTCGACACCCACGTGCCCAAGGGCTACATCTACTTCGCGATGGCCTTCTCGGTGGCGGTGGAGATGATCAACATCCGGCTGCGCAAGCGCATGGTCGCGCCGGTGCAACTGCGCAAGGACCTGCCCTGAGCGATCGCAGCGGCGCAGCCCGGCGGGCCGTCACGAGCTCGGCGCGGCGACGCTCATCAGGTTCTCGACGGCCATCACCCCCTTGACGTCGGCGGCCAGGCGCGTGGCCCGCTCGCGCGCCGCGGCGTCGGGTGCGCTGCCGCGCAGCACCACGCGGCCCTCGGAGGTGTCGACGTCGACCTTCAGCGCCGACAGCGCCGGGTCGCGCGCCAGCGCGGCGTTGACCTCCGCGGTGATCGCGGCGTCGCGCGCCACGGCGGCGACCTTGTCGCCGGCCTGCTCGGCCGCCTGGCGTGCGGTGTCGGCCGCGGCCTCGGACTTCTGCTCCACCTTGGCGAGGGTCTCGTCGACCGCCTGGCCGGCGCTGCGCTGCTCGCCGCGGTCGCAGGCCGCCAGCGACAGCGCACCGGCGACGGCCAGGGCCAGCGGCAGCGTGCGTTTGAGGGACGTGTTCATCCTGGATCTCCTTGGTTCGGGCGGCACCGGGTGATGCCGACGACTCAAGGCTAGGCGTCGCCCCGCGGCGCCTCCATCGGCCGGCCGCCCGCCGCGCTGTCGGACGGGTCCGACACGCCGGGCCAGCGGCCGGTGGCGGCCAGCTGCGGCGCCTCGACCGCGGTCGACCAGCGCAGCGGCAGCGCCGCGCTCGCCCAGACCCCGGCCACGACATCGACATGCACGACACGCAGCGCGCCGGCGAAGCCGGCCACGTCGGCACTGTCCCAATCGACCGTCGCGCGGCCGCTGAGCTGCAGGCGGTCGCCGCAGGCGGGATCGAAGAACAGCAGCCCGGCCCAGGGCCAGGCGGCCAGGTTGCCGAGCGTGTTGAACAGGTTGTTGCCGCGGAAGTCGGGGAAGCTCAGGCGCTCGCCGCCCCCGGGCAGGCGCTGCACGCGCACGAAGCCGGGCCGGCCGCCGCGGTGCGACACGTCCACCCCGCCGGCTGTGCCGTCGCCGAGCGCGGCCGAGGCGATGAACAGCGTGTCGGCGCGGCGCACCAGGGCCGCGGCGGCCTCGGGCAGCGTGGCCGCGAACTGCTGCGCCGGCGGCTGGGTGCGCTCGACCCAGGCCGGTTCGCGCGCCTGGATGTACTGCGGGCAATTGCCGAAGCTCTGCTCGACCGCCACCGTGAAGCCGGCCGCATCGAGCGCGACCACCCGGCCGTTCATGCGGTTGCGCCGCCGCGTGGCCGGCTCCAGGCCGAGCAGGCCGAGCCGGGCATCCAGGGCGAGCTGGCCGGCCAGCGGGTCGGCGGCGTCGGGCCGCGCATCGATGCGCAAGGTGCGCGCATCCGGGCTGTGCACGAAGCCGGGACGCCCGGCCAGCAGCGAGGCCCAGGGGCGGCGCGACGCGTCCAGACTGCCCACCAGCAGGGTCGGCAGCTTGCCGAACAGCTCGCGGTGCTGGTCGGGCATGTGGTCGCGGATTATTCGCGCGCCGAGCGGCGCCATCTGCTCGCGAACGCCGGCGCGTTCCTGCAGCGCCAGTTCGCCGGGGTGGAAGGGGTGGTCCATCGCCGACTTCCTCAGCCGAGCGCGGCGCGCAGTGCGGCCTGCAGCGCGTCGCCGCGCGGCAGGTCGAGGAAGCCGGGCAAGGCCTCGACACGTGCGAGCCAGGCGCGCAGCGCCGGGTAGGGCTCGAGCGACACGCCGCCCTCGGGCACGTGGGCGTTGTAGGTGTAGAGGGCCAGGTCGGCGATGGTCGGATGCTCGCCCACCAGCCAGTGGCGGCCTTGCAGGTGCCGTTCCATCTGGCCGAGCAGCTCGAGCGCGGTGTCGATGGTGGACTGCGGCACGGGCTTGCCGGTCAGCGTCGCCCAGCGCGCGCTGGCCGCGCCGTTGACCTGCGGACCGGCCGACAGCGCCAGCCACTGGTGCACCCGCGCGGCCACCAGCGGATCGCGCGGCAGCCAGCGTTCGCTCGGGTCGTAGCGCAGCGCGAGGTAGACCAGGATGGCGTGGCTGTCGGCCACCACCGTGCCGTCGTCCTCGATCACCGGCACCTTGCCGAAGGGGTTGAGCGCCAGGAACTCCGGGCGCTTCTGGGCCCGTTGCACCAGGTTCACCTCGACGGTTTCGTACGGCAGGCCGAGCAGCGAGAGAAACAGCTCGGCGCGGTGCGCGTGGCCGGACAGCAGGAAGCGGTGCAGGCGGATCGGGCGGGCGGGGGCGGGTGCGGTCATGGGAGGCTCTCGGGGTGGGGCAGGGGATGCATCCTCGTCGCCGATCGGCGGCAATGGAACGCCCATGGTTGACAGTTCATCGTTGCGCGGCGTGGAATGATCGAATGGATCGACTGGAGACCATGCGGGTGTTCGTGGCCGTGGCCGAGGCGCGCGGCTTTGCGCCGGCGGCGCGCCAGCTCGGGTTCTCGCCGCCGGCGGTGACCCGCGCCGTGCTGGCGCTGGAGCGCCGTCTGGGCGCGCAGCTGCTGCGCCGAACCACCCGCAGCGTGGCCCTGACCGAGGCCGGAGAGCGCTTCCTCGCCGACTGCCGGCGCCTGCTGGGCGAGCTGGCCGAGGCCGAGGCGGTGGCCGGCGGCGCGCACCGGGAGCTGCAGGGGCAGCTGTCGATCACCGCGCCGCTGCTGTTCGGGCGCCTGCATGTCGAGCCGCTGGTGCACGAGTTCCTGCGCGCCCAGCCGCGCATCAGCGTGCGTTGCCAGTTCGCCGACGCCATCGTGCACCTGCTGGACGAGGGCTTCGACGTGGCGGTGCGCATCGCACGGCTGCCGGACTCGGGCCTGCATGCGCGGCGCGTCGGCGCTCTGCGGCGCGTGCTGGTCGGTGCGCCGGCCTACCTGGCCGAACACGGCACTCCGGCCGAACCGGCGGCCCTGGCACGGCATGCCGGCATCGGCTTCAGCAGCAGCGGCTCACCGGCCGGGCCCTGGGTGTTCCGCCTGCCCGGACGCCGCCCGCCGGACGATGCGCTGGCCGTGCAGCCGCGCTGGCGCCTGCAGGCCAACACCAGCGAATCGGTGATCGCCGCCGCGGTGGCCGGTTTCGGCCTGGCCCGCGCGCTGGCCTACCAGGTGGCTGCGGAGGTGCGTGCCGGCCGGCTCGTGGTGCTGTTGCCGGAGTTCGAGCCCGAACCGGTGCCGGTGCAGCTGGTCCATGCCGAAGGGCGCCAGCCCTCGGCCAAGACACGCGCCTTCGTCGACCTGGCGGTGCAACGGCTGCAGGGCGAACCGGTGCTCAACGGCCGGTTCGCCTGAGCTCGGTGCCGCCTCGGTACCGATCAGCGCCTGGGCCGATCGCCGCGGGCGTGCAGGCGCTGGGCCTGCCGTTGCCAGGCCCGGCGCAATCCGACGGCCAGACCCGCGGTCAGAACGACAGGCAGGGTGGCCACCGCAGCGGCCAGCAGCACCGGCAGCACCAGGGCCAGTAGAAGCACCGTGGCGGGCAGCCGCCACGCCACACCGGCGGGCAGGCTCCGGAACTGCTTCCGGTCGATCAGTCGGGACAGCGTGACGATCGGCAGGCCCATGGCGACGACTTGATGTGATTCCTCGCAACCATAGTCGCCCTACCCCCCCATGAACAAGGGGCCCGTGTCCCTAAGTTGTAACCAGCCGTCTGGCGCCGACGGCCGCTCACATGCTGCGCCGGTACTGCCCGCCCACCTCGAACAGGGCGCGGGTGATCTGCCCGAGCGAGCAGACCCGCACCGCGTCCATCAGCACCTCGAACACGTTGGCGTTGGCGATCACCGCCTGCTGCAGCCGCTGCAGCATCGCGGGCGCGTCGGCGGCATGGCGGGCGTGGAAGTCGGCCAGTCGCTGCAGCTGGCTCTGCTTCTCCGCCTCGGTCGAGCGCGCCAGCTCCAGGCTCTGCGGGATCGGGTCGCCATGCGGGTTGCGGAAGGTGTTGACGCCGACGATCGGGTACTCGCCGGTGTGCTTGAGCATCTCGTAGTGCAGCGATTCCTCCTGGATCTTGCTGCGCTGGTAGCCGGTCTCCATCGCGCCGAGCACGCCGCCGCGCTCGGCGATCTTCTCGAACTCGGCCAGCACGGCCTCCTCCACCAGCTCGGTCAGCTCGTCGATCACGAAGGCGCCCTGGTTCGGGTTCTCGTTCTTCGCCAGGCCCCACTCGCGGTTGATGATCAGCTGGATCGCCATCGCGCGGCGCACGCTCTCCTCGGTGGGCGTGGTGATCGCCTCGTCGTAGGCGTTGGTGTGCAGCGAGTTGCAGTTGTCGTAGACCGCGATCAGCGCCTGCAGCGTGGTGCGGATGTCGTTGAACGCGATCTCCTGCGCGTGCAGCGAGCGGCCGCTGGTCTGGATGTGGTACTTCAGCTTCTGGCTGCGCTCGTTGGCGCCGTAGCGCTCGCGCATCGCCACCGCCCAGATGCGCCGCGCCACGCGGCCGAGCACGGTGTACTCCGGGTCCATGCCGTTGCTGAAGAAGAAGCTCAGGTTGGGCGCGAAGTCGTCGATGTGCATGCCGCGCGCGAGATAGGCCTCGACGAAGGTGAAGCCGTTGGCCAGCGTGAAGGCGAGCTGCGAGATCGGGTTCGCGCCGGCCTCGGCGATGTGGTAGCCGGAGATGCTCACCGAGTAGAAGTTGCGCACCTGGTGGTGCACGAAGTACTCGGCGATGTCGCCCATCACCTTGAGGCTGAACTCGGTCGAGAAGATGCAGGTGTTCTGGCCCTGGTCCTCCTTCAGGATGTCGGCCTGCACGGTGCCGCGCACGTTGGCCAGCGTCCAGGCGCGGATCTTCTGCGCCTCGTCGTCGGTCGGCTCGCGGCGGTTGTCGGCGGCGAACTTCTCGAGCTGCTGGTCGATCGCCGCGTTCATGAACATCGCGAGGATGGTCGGCGCCGGCCCGTTGATCGTCATCGAGACGCTGGTGCTCGGGCTGCACAGGTCGAAGCCCGAGTACAGCACCTTCAGGTCGTCGAGCGTGGCGATGCTGACGCCCGAGTTGCCGACCTTGCCGTAGATGTCCGGACGCAGGTCGGGGTCGTGGCCGTACAGCGTGACCGAGTCGAACGCGGTCGAGAGGCGCTTGGCCGGCATGCCCTCGCTGACCAGCTTGAAGCGCCGGTTGGTGCGGAAGGCGTCGCCCTCGCCGGCGAACATGCGCGTCGGGTCCTCGTTCTCGCGCTTGAAGGCGAACACGCCGGCCGTGTAGGGGAACGAGCCCGGCACGTTCTCGAGCATCAGCCACTTCAGCAGCTCGCCGTGGTCCTCGAAGGCCGGCAACGCCACCTTGCGGATCTTGTTGCCCGAGAGCGTGGTGTGGACCAGGCCGGTACGGATCTCCCGGTCGCGGATCTTCACCACGTACTCGTCGCCGGCGTAGGCCTTCACGGTGTCCGGCCACATGGCGAGCAGCTTCCTGGCGCGCGGATCGAGCTTCGCCTCGCGGATCTGCGCCTGTTCCTCGAGCGCGTCGCGCGCCTTGTGCTTGGTCGGGATCGCCTCGTAGAGCATGCGCGCGCTCGCGCGAAGCTGCTGGATCTCGCGCGCCAGCGTGGCCTGCACGCGCGCGTGGCGCTTGTAGCCGCGCACGCTGTCGGCGATGTCGGCCAGGTAGCGCACGCGCGCGCCCGGCACGATGGGCGTCTGGTGCGTGCTGTGGCGCGTGGCCACGGCGGGCAGCCGGCCGTCGGCCAGCGCCAGGCCGAGCCCGGCCAGGCGGGCTTTCAGCGCCTGGTACAGCGCGGTGACGCCGTCGTCGTTGAAGCGGCTGGCCATGGTGCCGAACACCGGCATCGCCTCGGGCCTGGCGCCGAAGGCCTGGCGGTTGCGCTGCACCTGCTTGGCCACGTCGCGCAGCGCGTCGGCCGCGCCCTTGCGGTCGAACTTGTTGATCGCCACGAACTCGGCGAAGTCGAGCATGTCGATCTTCTCGAGCTGGCTGGCGGCGCCGAACTCGGGCGTCATCACGTACATCGGCACGTCCACCAGCGGCACGATGGCCGCGTCGCCCTGGCCGATGCCCGAGGTCTCGACGATCACCAGGTCGAAGCCCGCGGCCTTGCAGGCGGCGATCACCTCCGGCAGCGCGGCGCTGATCTCGCTGCCGGCCTCGCGCGTGGCCAGGCTGCGCATGTAGACGCGCGCTCCGCTCTGCCACGGCCCGATCGCGTTCATGCGGATGCGGTCGCCCAGCAGCGCGCCGCCGCTCTTGCGGCGCGACGGGTCGATGCTGATCACCGCGACGTGCAGCCGGTCGTCCTGGTCGAGCCGCAGGCGGCGGATCAGCTCGTCGGTCAGGCTCGACTTGCCGGCGCCGCCGGTGCCGGTGATGCCGAGCACCGGGATGCGCGTGCCCTTCGCCTGCTCGTGCAGCGCGGCCCGGAAGCCCGGATCGGCGCGGCCGTTCTCCAGGGCGCTGATGGCCTGCGCCAGGGCACGCCAGGCGGCCTCGGTGTGGCCCTGCAGCGCCGCCACGTCGCGCGGCGCCTGCGCCGCCGGGTCGCGATCGCTCCTCATCAGCATCTCGCCGATCATGCCGGCCAGGCCCATGCGCTGGCCGTCTTCCGGGCTGTAGATGCGGCCCACGCCGTAGGACTGCAGCTCGGCGATCTCGGCCGGCACGATCACCCCGCCGCCGCCGCCAAACACCTGGATGTGCTCGCCGCCGCGCTGGCGCAGCAGGTCGATCATGTACTTGAAGTACTCGACGTGCCCGCCCTGGTAGGAACTGATCGCGATGCCCTGCACGTCCTCCTGGAGCGCGGCGGTGACCACCTCGTCGACCGAGCGGTTGTGGCCGAGATGGATCACCTCCGCGCCCATGCCCTGCAGCAGCCGGCGCATGATGTTGATCGCCGCGTCGTGGCCGTCGAACAGGCTGGCCGCGGTGACGAAGCGCACCTTGTGCGTCGGGCGGTAGTCGGCCAGCGCCTGGTATTCGGCGGAAAGGTCGGTCACGGGTTGTCTCCGTTGTGTCGGGCGTGTCTTACTGCACGCGGATGGCCGAGAGCTCGGGGCTGCCGGGCGGGTAGCGCAGCTTCAGGCCCTGCAGCGTCTCGACCACCGCGGTGCCGATCATCAGGTTGCGGTGTGTCTTCGAGTCCGACGGCACGATGGTCCAGGGCGCCCAGGGCGTGCCGGTGGCGGCGATCGCGTCGCTGTACGCCTGCTGGTAGGCGTCCCACTGCTTGCGCACCTCCAGGTCTCCGGCAGCGAACTTCCAGTGCTTGGTCGGGTCGTCCAGGCGCTCCTGCAGGCGCACGCGCTGCTCTTCCTTGCTGATGTGCAGCATGAACTTGCAGATCACCGTGCCGTTCTCGGTCAGCATGCGCTCGAACTGGTTGATCTGCTCGTAGCGCTGCTTCACCTGCGCCGGCGTGATCCAGCCGTTGACCGCGGGCACCAGCACGTCCTCGTAGTGGCTGCGGTTGAAGATCACGATCTCGCCGTCGCCCGGCACGCGCTGGTGGATGCGCCAGAGGAAGTCGTGTGCCTTCTCCTCCGGCGTCGGCGCCTTCCAGCCGACCGCGTGCACCCCCAGCGCGCTGGTCTTGCCGAACACGCCGCGGATCGTGCCGTCCTTGCCCGCGGTGTCGGTGCCCTGCAGCACCACCAGCAGCTTGAAGCGCCGGTCGGCGTAGAACAGGTCCTGCAGCCGGTCGACCTCGAGGGCGAGCGTCTCCACGCGTGCCTTGTCGCGCGCCTTGTTGCCGCTCGAGAACGGCTTGGTGCGCGGGTCGTGCCTGGTCAGGTCGAACGGCTTGCCGCCGCGCCCGCTGCCGGCGCTGCGGTGCTGGTGGTCGGCGAGGGATGCCTTGCTGCGAGCCATGCAGTTCTCCGGATGCCGTCGCAATTGACGTATACGTCAATTGGAAGTGTATCCGCAGCCTGCCGGTGCGGCGCGGTTTGGCCTCACAATGCGCGCCGTTGGGATCCGCCGCACCCGTGCGGTGGGCATGGAGAGCACCGTGGCCGCGGGCAACGCACCGATCAAGACCGCCGACGGACTGGACGAGATCGCGACACGCTCGCGCAGGCTCGGCCAGCGCCAGCGCACCATGCTGCTGCTGGTGGACGGGCGGCGCAGCGCCGAGGAGGTCAAGCGCCTGGCCGCGCAGGCCGGCGTGCCGGCGGCGTGTTACGACGAGCTGCTCGCGCTGGGCCTGATCGCGCTGCCGCTGCCCACCCTGCCGCTGGCGGTGCTCGAGGCCACCCGGCCGATGCCGCTGCCGATCGACGTGCCGCTGCCGGTGGACGACGATTCGCTGCTGCCCTCGGCCCAATCGCTGCACCCCGAATCGACCCTGAACGGCGACCTCGGCCCGGCCGAGCCCTGGGCGGCCGTGGAGACCGGCCACGGCGACCTGGCCGACCTGGACCCGGCGCTCGAGGAGGCACGCGACCTGATGTTGCGCGCCGTGCGCGCCGAGGCGCCGGTGGCCGGCTCGCTGACGCTGATGCGCCTGCGCCGCGCGCGCACCCGCGCCGACCTGGCCGAGCTGATCGAGGAGGTCGAGTCCCGGGTGCACAAGCCGCACCGCGCGCTGGCGGCGACGCTGCTGCTGCGCCGTGTCAACGAGCTGATCGGGCAGCCGGCGGATTCGTCGACCATGGCCTGACGGCGCTCGCATCACGGACGCATGAGCTTCCTGGCCATCGACGTCGGCAACACGCGGCTGAAGTGGGCGCAGTACGCCTCGCCGCAACCCGGCGCCGCGCTGCTGGCGCATGGCGCGGTGTTCCTCGAGACCATCGACGGCCTGGCCGACGGCGACTGGAAGCGCCTGCGTCCCCCGGCCAGCATGCTCGGCTGCCTGGTCGCCGGCGAGGCGATCCGGCGGCGTGTCGAGGAGCAGCTCGAGTTGTGGGACGTGGAGCCGCGCTGGGTGCACTCGGCGCCCGCGGCCTGCGGCGTGGTCAACGGCTACGACCACCCGGGCCGCCTCGGCGTGGACCGCTGGGTGGCGCTGATCGGTGCGCGCCACCGCGTGCTCGCCACCGGGCCGGCGCGCCCCGCGCTGGTGGTGATGGTGGGCACCGCGGTGACGGTGGACGCGATGGACGCCTCCGGCCGCTTTCTCGGCGGCCTGATCCTGCCCGGCTTCGGCCTGATGCTGCGTGCGCTCGAGATGGGCACCGCCGGCCTGAAGGCGCCCACCGGCGAGGCGGTCGCCTTCCCGACCAACACCAGCGACGCGCTGATGAGCGGCGGCGCCGACGCGCTGGCCGGTGCGATCGAGCGCATGCACCGGCGCCTGCGCGCGCACACCGGCGCCGATCCGGCGCTGATCATGAGCGGCGGTGCGGCGGTCAAGCTGGCGCCGATCACCGAGCTGCCCTTCGAGACCGTCGACACGCTGATCTTCGAGGGCCTGCTGCAGCTGCAGGCGCACCGGCTGGCGCTCTAGCGGTCGATCCTCTCCCGCAGCGCCGCCACCTCGTCGCGCAGCAACTTCAGCTGCCGGTGCAGGTCGTGCAGGATCTCGCGCTCGATGCGGCGCTCCTGCGATTCGACCCAGGTGGCGGCGATGGCGGCGGTGACCAGCGACAGCACGCCGAAGCCCAGCAGCACCACGAACACCGAGAACAGCCGCGAGGCGTGGGTGCTCGGGATCAGGTCGCCGTAGCCGATCGTGGAGGCGGTGACGAAGGCCAGCCAGAGCCCGTCGCTGAAGTGCGGCGTCTGCGGCTCGATGTGCCAGTAGACGGCCCCGCAGCCCACCAGCAGCAGCGCGGCGATGGCGAGCTGCAGCACCAGGCGCTGCAGGATGCTCCAGTGGGCGGTCGAATGCGGCAGGTGCCAGAAGCTGGCCATGCCGCAAGACTAGGCCGCCGCCGCGCCGGCGCGATTGAGCGCCGGCAAGCCGGCGACGGCCCTAGAGGATGTAGCGCGACAGGTCCTCGTTCTTCACCAGCTCGGCGAGCTTGGCGTCCACCGCCGCGGCATCGATCGTCAGCGTGCGGCCGGAGAGGTTCGGCGCGTCGAAGCTGATCTCGTCGAGCAACCGCTCGAGCACGGTGGCCAGGCGCCGCGCGCCGATGTTCTCGGTGCGCTCGTTGACCTCGAAGGCGATCTGCGCGATGCGGCGGATCGCCTCCGGCGCGAGCTCCAGCGTCACGCCCTCGGTGGCCAGCAGCAGCTGGTACTGCTTGACCAGGCTGGCGTGGGTCTGCGTCAGGATCGCCTCGAAGTCCGCCACCGACAACGAGCCGAGTTCGACGCGGATCGGAAAGCGCCCCTGCAGCTCCGGAATCAGGTCGCTCGGCTTGGCGAGGTGGAAGGCCCCCGAGGCGATGAACAGGATGTGGTCGGTCTTCACCATGCCGTACTTGGTGTTGACCGTCGTGCCCTCGACCAGCGGCAGCAGGTCGCGCTGCACGCCCTGGCGCGACACGTCGGCGCCCTGGTGCTCCGAGCGCGAGGCGACCTTGTCGATCTCGTCGATGAAGACGATGCCGTTCTGCTCGGCGTTGGCCAGCGCGGCGGTCTTCACGTCCTCGTCGTTCACCAGGCGCGCCGCTTCCTCCTCGACCAGCAGCTTCAAGGCCTCGCCGATCTTCAGCTTGCGCGTCTTGCGCCGGCCGGCGCCGAGGTTGGCGAACATGCCCTTGAGCTGCTCGGCCATCTCCTCCATGCCGGCCGGGCCCATGATCTCGAGCGCCTGCTTCGGCTCGGCCAGCTCGATCTCGATCTCCTTGTCGTCGAGCGCGCCCTCGCGCAGCCGCTTGCGCATCACCTGGCGCGCCGTGTTGTCGGGCGCCGCGCCGCTGCCGAAGCCGATCTCCTGGCCGCTCGGGCGCGGTCCGGGGACGAGGGTGTCGAGGATGCGCTCCTCCGCGGCGTCTTCCGCGCGGGTGCGCTGGCGTCGCATCGCGGCCTCGCGCTCCTGCTTGACGGCCATGTCGACCAGGTCGCGCACGATGGTGTCCACGTCCTTGCCGACGTAGCCCACCTCGGTGAACTTGGTCGCCTCGACCTTGATGAACGGCGCGTCCGCCAGCTTGGCCAGCCGTCGCGCGATCTCGGTCTTGCCCACGCCGGTGGGGCCGATCATCAGGATGTTCTTCGGCGTGATCTCGCCGCGCATCTTCTCGTCGACCTGCTGGCGCCGCCAGCGGTTGCGCAGCGCGATCGCGACGGCGCGCTTGGCGCCGGACTGGCCGACGATGTGGCGATCGAGTTCGGAGACGATCTCCTGGGGGGTCATCGACGACTTCATTCCAGGGTCTCGATCGTGTGGTGCTGGTTGGTGTAGATGCACAGATCGCCGGCGATCTGCAGCGACTTCTTGACGATCTCCCTGGGCGCGAGCTCGGTGTGCTCGAGCAGCGCACGCGCCGCCGCATTGGCGTAGGCGCCGCCGGAGCCGATCGCCACGATGCCGTGTTCGGGCTCGAGCACGTCGCCGTTGCCGGTGATGATCAGCGAGGCGCTGCGGTCGGCCACCGCGAGCATGGCCTCGAGGCGGCGCAGCACGCGGTCGGTGCGCCAGTCGCGCGTCAGCTCGATGGCCGCGCGCACCAGGTGGCCCTGGTGCTTCTCGAGCTTGGCCTCGAAGCGCTCGAAGAGCGTGAAGGCGTCGGCCGTGGCGCCGGCGAAGCCCGCGAGCACCTGCTCGCGGAAGAGCGTGCGCACCTTGCGGGCCGAGGCCTTGACGACGATGTTGCCGAGCGTCACCTGCCCGTCGCCGCCGAGCGCCACGAGCGGGCCGCGGCGCACGCTGACGATGGTCGTGCCGTGGTAGCTGTCCATCGGGGAAATGTGGCGCCGGGCGGCGCCAGATCAAGTCAGACGGCTCTGACTTTAACGCGCGCGTGCTCGTTGATCCCCATAGCGCCGAAGAACAGCGCGACGAGCCGGTGCGCCTCGACGAAGTTGACGGTGCGGCTCTCGCCGCGCCGCGACAGCACCCAGTTCAGCAGGTCGCCGGCGGCGATGAAGTCGACGCGGATCAGCTTCGCGCAGCTGACGTTGACGATGGTCGCCGCGCCGAGCTTGGCCTCGAGCTTCTTCAGCGTCGCGCCGATGTCGCCCACCAGCTGGCCGGACAGCTCGACACCCGCCACCTGCACCTGGCCGGCCGCCTCGTCGGGCGCGCGCGACTCGAGGAAGCTGGTCGACACCTCGCTGACCATCGACAGCGGCGGCGACTGCGTGCTCGCGTGCGAGCCGCTGATGCGCACCTCGCACTGGGCCGGCTCCCACGACGGCGGCGACACCTCGTAGGTCACGCAGTAGTCGATCGCGCACTCGTCGAACTGGTCGGGCCGGTTCGTCATGCGCAGCGCGTCCAGACGCAGCTGCCAGTAGGCCGGGTCGGCGTCCTTCACGCCGGTGGGCGCCGCATCCTGCAGCACGGTGAACAGCTTCTCGCCGCCGAGCCAGCGCATGTCGAGCTTCTGGCGGATCCAGCTGCGGAACAGCTCGGACAACCTGGCGCAGGCCTCGGGCTCGATGCCCTTCAGCGCGCTCCAGTCGAACACCCAGGGCAGCGGCAGCTGCAGGCTCTGCGACGACAGGCGGGCCACCGCCTCGGCGTCGACGTATTCCGGGCAGGCCCAGCCGACCTGGCCGTCGAGCCGAGCGCCGCCGCCGTGCGACGGGCGCTCCTCGCTGGCGGCCTCGGCCACCAGGCGCGGCAGCGAGAACCACTGCGGCGCCGACCAGCCGAACTGCTGGGCGTAATCGAGCGCCAGGCTCTCGAACTTGTGCTGCTGGCCGATCGCGCGGTAGAGGTCGAACAGCACCAGCCAGGTCTCGGCATGGGCGGCGCGCGGGCCGCCCTGGGCCGTCATCGCGGCCAGCGACTGCTCGCACTGCTCGAAGTCGGCGTTGGCGAAGGCGATGACCGCCTCGTCGAGCTCGGGGTCGTGCGCCACCTCGCTGACCTCGACGGCGAAGGCCTGGCCGAAGTCGCCGGCGCCGCTGTCCAGGGTCAACGCGGCCAGCACCGGGGCGGCCGGGGCGGCCGCCGGGGCGGGCTGGGCCGGCGTTGGCGGTGCGGCGGACGCCTCGGCCGAGCGCGACGGGGACAAGGGCATGCGCGCGCTGGCGCGCGGCGTGCCATCCATCGGCGCGGGCTGGGTCGGGGCGTTGTAGAACTCGGGGCCGCGGCGCGGAGACGGCGTGAAGCCGTCGCCCACCATCTGCTGCTCGATCTCGTCGATCTTGGCCTTGACGCCGGCTTCCTGCTTCGCGCCGCTCTCGGCCACCAGCAGCTTGCCGTCGGAGTCGTCGATGCGCGAGGAACCGCCGAGCGCGGCCAGCTGCTCGCCCGACAGGCCTTCGCGGCGCACCTTGCGCAGCATGTCGAACTCGCGCTTGCGGACGAAGTCGTTACGCCGCTTGCGCTCGATCATCGCCTTCAGCTCGGACTTGGCGAACTCCGTCTCGCGCGCCTCGTCGGTCGGCGCGCCCACCTCGGACCACTCCGTCGTCGGATTGGCCACGAACTTGACGACCTTGCGAAAGAAGCTCGTGGTGTCTTTGGATTCCGCCATGGAGGGGGTGGGGCGCAGTCCCGAAGCCGGCTCAGTCGCCGAACATCTTCTGCTTCATCTCGCGCCGCTGCTGGGCCTCGAGGGACAGTGTAGCGGTCGGCCGGGCGATCAGCCGGCCGAGCCCGATCGGCTCGCCGGTTTCGTCACAGAAACCGTAGTCGCCGGACTCGATGCGGGCCAGCGACTGTGAAATCTTCTTCAGCAGCTTGCGCTCGCGATCGCGTGTGCGCAGCTCCAGGGCGTGCTCCTCCTCGATCGTGGCCCGGTCGGCCGGGTCCGGCACGATGGAGGTGTCCTCGCGCAGGTGCTCGGTGGTCTCGCCGGCGTTGGACAGCAGGTCGTCCTTGAGCGCCTGCAGCCGGCTGCGGAAGAACTCGAGCTGCTTGTCGTTCATGTACTCCGAGTCGGGCATGGCGAGCAGCTCGGCTTCGGTCAGGTCGCGGCCGGCCTTGCTCTTCCAGGCGTTGGCCAGTTTCGGGTCCGCCTTGTGCGACGGTTTGGGGGTATCGAGTCCGAGGTTGTTCATCTGACGGGTCGGCGGGCGCGGCGGCGCGAAGCGGTCCGCGAAGCGCGAACTGCTCTGCGGTGCGGGGGCCTCGGTCGTTACCGGCGTGGCGCCGGCGCGGGTCGTTTCCTTGGCGGGGGCCGCCGCGGCAGGCGCCTTTGCCGGCTTGGGCGCGGCAGGCGCCGCCGCCTTGGCAGGGGCGGTCTTCTTGGCGGGGGTCTTGGCGGCCGGGGTCTTGTTGCTCACGGGTGTCTCCTCGCAACAGCGCTTATACCCTGTTCCGGCAGGAGCGGGCGGGCCCGAATTTCAGGAGGCGCGGATTGTAGCCACTTCGCTGCCTCAGACGAGACACTGCTCCAGGCCCTGGAGGAACACGTCACGCGGCAGGTCCAGGCCGATGAACACCATCTTGCTGGTCTTCTTCTCGCCCGGCGCCCATTTCGGGCCCAGGTCGCTGCCCATCAGCTGGTGCACGCCCTGGAAGATCACCTTGCGGTCGCTGCCCTTCATGTTCAGCACGCCCTTGTAGCGCAGCATCTTCGGGCCGTAGACCTGCACGATCGCGCCCAGGAAGTCCTCCAGCTTGGCCGGGTTGAACGCCCGGTCGGACTTGAAGACGAAGGACTTGACGTCGTCGTCGTGATGGTGGTGGTGCGGGTGGTCGCAGTGCTCGCCGTGCTCGTGATCATGGTCGTGGTGATCATGATCGTGATGATCGTGGGCGTCGGCGTTGAGGAACTCCGGGTCGATGTCGAGCTTGGCGTTCAGGTTGAAGCCGCGCAGGTCGAACACCTCGGCGATCGGCACCTCGCCGAAATGCACCTTGCGCTGCGGTGCACGCGGGTTCATGTGCTTGATGCGGTGGATCAGCGCCTCGACGGTGCCGTCGTCCACCAGGTCGGTCTTGCTGATGAAGATCTGGTCGGCGAAGCCGATCTGGCGGCGTGCCTCCTGGCGCGAGTCGAGCTGACCGTTGCCGTGCTTGGCATCCACCAGCGTCAGGATCGAGTCGAGCAGGTAGCTCTCGGCGATCTCGTCGTCCATGAAGAAGGTCTGCGCCACCGGGCCGGGGTCGGCCAGGCCGGTGGTCTCGATCACGACGCGCTCGAAGTCGAGCTCGCCCTTGCGCTTCTTCGCCGCCAGGTCGGACAGCGTCGAGCGCAGGTCCTCGCGGATCGTGCAGCAGACGCAGCCGTTGTTGAGCTGGATGATCTGCTCCTCGGAGTCGCGCACCAGGATGTCGCTGTCGATGTCCTCGTCGCCGAACTCATTCTCGATCACCGCGATCTTCTGGCCGTGCGCCTCGGTCAGCACGCGCTTGAGCAGGGTCGTCTTGCCGGCCCCGAGGAAGCCGGTGAGGATGGTGGCGGGGATCAGGGCCATGATGGAAGGCGCGGGGTGCGCGAAGCCGGGGCAGGAGCCGGAAAATGGGGGCCGCAGACTGTGGTTCAAGCCCGATGCCCTGTCAAGCGCGGGGCCGGCCGGCGGCGCGGCCCGGGCGGCGGCGCCCGGTCATGGGCTTGGGGTAAGCTCCGCCCCTCACGCATTCCCTCGCGCCCGCGCGATGTCCGATCCCCACCCAGGCCGATCCCGTGAGACCCACGGCGAGAAGCGCTCGTTCCTGCGCAAGCTGGTCGAATTCGTCCACCCCGGCCCGGACTCGACCGACGAACTGATCTCCACGCTGGCCGACGCCGAGAACCGCGAGCTGATCGCGCCCGAGTCGCGCATGATGCTCGAGGGCGTGATCCGCATGGCCGATCTGACGGCCGGCGACGTGATGGTGGCCGCGCCGCGCATGGACCTGCTGGACATCGACGCCGCCTACGACGAGGTGCTGCACGCGGTGATCGCCACCGGCCATTCGCGCTTCCCGGTCTACGAAGGCAGCCGCGAGAACATCATCGGCATCCTGCTGGCCAAGGACCTGCTCAAGCTGCAGCGCGCCCCCGAGCTGAACCTGCGCACCCTGCTGCGCCCGACCGTCTTCGTGCCCGAGAGCAAGGGCCTGAACGAACTGCTGCGCGACTTCCGCAGCAACCGCAACCACCTGGCCATCGTGATCGACGAGTTCGGCAACACCGCCGGCCTGATCACCATCGAGGACGTGCTGGAAGAGATCGTCGGCGAGATCGAGGACGAGTTCGACGAGAAGGACGGCGAGTCCGGCATCTACACGCTGGCCGACGGCAGCCAGCGCGTGGCCGGCGATGCGTCCATCGAGGCGGTCAACCGCGTCTTCGCGGTGGCGCTGCCGGAGCAGGAGTTCGACACCATCGGCGGCCTGGTCGCGCACGAGCTCGGCCATGTGCCGCGGCGCGGCGAGTCGGCCCGGCTCGGTGCGCTGCAGTTCACCGTGATGCTGACGCGCGGCGGCGCGGTGCGCTGGTTCAGGGTCACGCGCGCGATCGAGGATCCCGCCGCCGACCACGCCACCGGCTGATGCGGGCCTGGCTGCGGCCGGCGCTGGCCGGGGCGCTCGGTGCGCTGCAGACGCTCGCCTACGTGCACACCGGCGCCTGGTGGCTGCCGCTGCTGACCATCGGCCTGCTGGCACGCCTGGCCGCCGGCGCCACGCCGCGCGCGGCGGCGCTGCTGGGCGGCGCCTACGGCACGGCCTGGGTCGCCGCCGGCACCTGGTGGCTGTTCGTCAGCATGCACCGCTACGGCGGCCTGCCGGCCTGGATGGCGGCGCTCGCGGTGCTGGCGCTGGCGGCCTTCCTCTCGCTCTACCTGGCCGCCGCGCTGGCCGCGTTCGCGCGCTGGCGCAGCGGCCGGCCGCTCGCCGATGCCGGGCTGTTCGCCGCGCTGTGGCTGCTGGCCGAGCTGGCGCGCGGGCTGCTCTTCACCGGCTTCCCCTGGGTGGCCTCGGGGTATGCGCAGGTCGACGGGCCGCTGGCCGCCTGGGCGCCCTGGATCGGCGTCTACGGGCTGGGCGCGGTCGGCGCCTTCGCGGCGGCGCTGCCCGCGCTGGCCTGGCCGCTGCGCGGGCTGCGTGCCGCGCTGCCGGGCGTGGTGCTGCCCGCGGCGCTGCTGCTGCTGCCGGCGCTGGCCGGCGTGCCGGAGTTCACCCGCCCGAGCGGTACGCTCTCGCTCACGCTGTTGCAGGGCAACATCCCGCAGGAGGAGAAGTTCGCCGCCGAGCACCAGGCCGAGGCGCTCGAGTGGCACCTGCGCGAGCTGCTCGCCGCCGAGGGCGACCTGGTGGTGGCCCCCGAGACCGCCATCCCCTTCCTGCCGCAGCAGATGCCCGAGGGCCTGTGGGAGCGGCTGCAGGACCATTTCCGCGCCGGCCGCACGGCGGCGCTGATCGGCGTGCCGCTGGGCGACATGGCGGCCGGCTACACCAACTCCGCGGTCGGCTTCGCGCCGGGCGTGCCGGGCTTCTACCGCTACGACAAGTTCCACCTGGTGCCGTTCGGGGAGTTCATCCCGTTCGCCTTCAAGTGGTTCACGCGCATGATGAACATCCCGCTGGGCGACTTCGAGCGCGGCCCGCTGGCGGCGCCGTCGTTCGAGCTGCGCGGCGAGCGCGTCGCGCCCAACATCTGCTACGAAGACCTGTTCGGCGAGGAACTCGCCGCCCGCTTCGTCGATCCCGCCCAGGCGCCCACCGTGCTGGCCAACCTCAGCAACATCGGCTGGTTCGGCGAGACGATCGCGATTCCGCAGCACCTGCAGATCTCGCGCCTGCGCACGCTCGAGCTGCAGCGGCCGATGCTGCGCGCCACCAACACCGGTGCGACGGTGGTGATCGACCACCGCAGCCGGGTGACGGCCGCGCTCGCGCCGCACACCCGCGGCGTGCTGAAGGCGAGCGTGCAGGGCCGAACCGGCAACACGCCGTACGCCGCCTGGGCCGGCCGCCTCGGCCTGTGGCCGCTCGTGCTGCTGGCGGCGCTGGCCGTCGCGCTGGCGGCGTGGCGACGTCGGGCCGGCCCGTAAAATCGCCGGTCGCCTTCCGCGACGGCCCGCCGGCCGCCCGTCCATGCTTTCCTTCCAGCAACTGATTCTTCGCCTGCAAGACTACTGGGACCGCCAGGGCTGCGCGCTGCTGCAGCCCTACGACATGGAGGTCGGCGCCGGCACCAGCCACACCGCGACCTTCCTGCGCGCGCTCGGCCCCGAGCCCTGGAAGGCCGCCTACGTGCAGCCCAGCCGCCGCCCCAAGGACGGCCGCTACGGCCAGAACCCGAACCGCCTGCAGCACTACTACCAGTACCAGGTGGTGCTCAAGCCCGCGCCGAAGGACATCCTCGAGCTCTACCTCGGCTCGCTCGAGGCGCTCGGCTTCGACCTGAAGAGCAACGACATCCGCTTCGTCGAGGACGACTGGGAGAACCCGACGCTGGGCGCCTGGGGCCTGGGCTGGGAGGTCTGGCTCAACGGCATGGAGGTGACGCAGTTCACCTACTTCCAGCAGGTCGGCGGCATCGACTGCAAGCCGATCACCGGTGAGATCACCTACGGCCTGGAGCGGCTGGCGATGTACCTGCAGGGGGTCGACAACGTGTACGACCTGCAGTGGACGGCCGAGCTGAAGTACGGCGACGTCTACCACCAGAACGAGGTCGAGCAGAGCACCTACAACTTCGAGCACAGCGACGTCGAGTTCCTGCTCGGCGCGTTCGCCGCGCACGAGAAGCAGGCGAAGCACCTGATGGAGACGCAGCTCGCGCTACCGGCCTACGAGCAGGTGCTCAAGGCGGCGCACAGCTTCAACCTGCTCGACGCACGCGGCGCGATCAGCGTCACCGAGCGCGCCGCCTACATCGGGCGCATCCGCAACCTGGCGCGCAGCGTCGCGCAGAGCTACGTGGACAGCCGCGCGCGGCTCGGCTTCCCGATGGCGCCGAAGGCCTGGGCCGATGAAGCGATCGCCCAGATCGAACAGAAGAAGGCCGCCTGACCGATGAGCACCACCAAGAACCTGCTCGTCGAACTGTTCGTCGAGGAACTGCCGCCCAAGGCGCTGAAGAAGCTCGGCGAGGCCTTCGCCGAGGGCATCGCGAAGGGCCTGCGCTCGGCCGGGCTCGCGACCGACCGTTCCGCGGCGACGCCCTACGCCTCGCCGCGCCGGCTGGCGGTGCATGTCTCGGCCGTGGCCGCGCAGGCGGCGGACAAGGCGGTGTCCACCAAGCTGATGCCGGTGACGGTCGGCCTCGCCGCCGACGGTTCGCCCACGCCCGCGCTGCTGAAGAAGCTCGCCGCGCTCGGCGCCGACGCGTCCGTCGTGCCCGCGCTGCAGCGCCGCCCGGACGGCAAGGCCGAGGCGCTGTTCCTGGACAGCACCGCCCAGGGCGTGACGCTGGCCGAGGGCCTGCAGAAGGCGCTCGACGACGCGCTCGCCGCGCTGCCGATTCCGAAGGTGATGCAGTACCAGCTGGGCGACGGCTGGAGCAGCGTGCACTTCGTGCGCCCGGCGCATGGCCTGGTGGCGCTGCACGGCGCCGAGGTCGTGCCGGTGAAGGCGCTCGGCCTCGTGGCCGGCCGCACCACCCGCGGCCACCGCTTCGAGGCGCAGGTCGATCCGGTCGTGCTGCAGGATGCCGACCACTATGCCCGCCAGCTCGAGGAGCAGGGCGCGGTGATCGCCAGTTTCGCGGCGCGCCGCAGCGAGATCCAGCGCCAGCTGCGCCACGCGGGCGAGAGCCTGGGCCTCGCGCCGATCGACGACGACGCGCTGCTCGACGAGGTCACCGCGCTGGTCGAGCGGCCGAACGTGCTGCTCGCGCAGTTCGAGCCCGAGTTCCTCGCCGTGCCGCAGGAATGCCTGATCCTGACGATGAAGGCGAACCAGAAGTACTTCCCGCTGCTCGATGCGAACGGCCGGCTGACGCACCGCTTCCTGGTGGTCAGCAACATCCGGCCGGCCGACGCGAGCCGCGTGGTCGGCGGCAACGAGCGCGTGGTGCGCCCGCGCCTGGCCGACGCCAAGTTCTTCTTCGACCAGGACCGCAAGCGCCCGCTGGCCGCGCGCATCGACGGGCTCGGCAAGGTGGTCTACCACGCGAAGCTGGGCTCGATGGGCGAGCGCGTGATGCGCGTGCGCGAGATCGCGCGCGAAATCGGCTGCCTGCTCGGCGGCCCGGCGCTCGCCGCCTCGGCCGACCAGGCGGCGCACCTCGCCAAGGCCGACCTGCTGACCGACATGGTCGGCGAGTTCCCCGAGCTGCAGGGCATCATGGGCGGCTACTACGCGCGCCACGACGGCGAGAGCGAGGAGATCGCCTTCGCGATCGAGGACCACTACAAGCCGCGCTTCGCCGGCGACGCGCTGCCGCGCAACCCCACCGGCCTGGCCGTCGCGCTGGCCGACAAGCTCGAGACGCTGGCCGGCCTGTTCGGCATCGGCCAGGTGCCCACCGGCGACAAGGACCCGTTCGCGCTGCGCCGCCACGCGCTCGGCCTGATCCGCATGCTGATCGAGCGCCAGCTGCCGCTGGAGTTGCCGCACCTGGTGGCCGCCGCGTTCAAGGCCTTCGGCCCGCAGCACGGCCAGGCGCAGGCCGAGCTGGGCTACTTCCTGCGCGAGCGCCTGGTCGGCTGGCTGCGCGAGGCGGGTTATCACGCGCAGGAGGTGGAGGCGGTGGTCGAGGTGCACCCGGCGCGCTGGGCCGAGATCCCGAAGCGTCTCGACGCGGTGCGCGCCTTCCGTGCGCTGCCCGAGTCGGCCTCGCTGGCCGCGGCCAACAAGCGCGTGGGCAACATCCTGAAGAAGAGCGAGGAGAAGGTCGCCCCGGTGGCCGAGGCCGCGCTGCTGCACGAGCCCGCCGAGCGCGCGCTGCACGCCGCGCTGGCGGAGGTGGCGCCGCGCTCCGAGGCGGCCTTCGAACGCGGCGACTACACCGGCTCGCTGCAGCAGCTGGCCGTGCTGAAGGCGCCGGTGGACGCCTTCTTCGACAGCGTGCTCGTCAACGCCGAAGACCCGCGCCTGCGCGCCAACCGGCTCGGCCTGCTGGCCCAGCTGCACGCGGCGATGAACCGCGTGGCCGACCTGTCCCGTCTGGCGGCATGAAGCCCGCCCACCATCACGCGCCGATGAAGCTCGTCATCCTCGACCGCGACGGCACGATCAACGAGGATCGCGACGACTACGTCAAGAGCCCCGACGAGTGGATCCCGATCCCCGGCGCGCTCGAGGCGATCGCGCGGCTGAACCACGCCGGCTGGCATGCGGTGGTGGCGAGCAACCAGTCGGGCATCGGCCGCGGGCTGTTCGACATGTCCACGCTCAACGCGATGCACCTGAAGCTGCACCAGCTGCTGGCCAAGCAGGGCGGCCGCATCGACGCGGTGTTCTTCTGCCCGCACACACCCAGCGACGGCTGCGACTGCCGCAAGCCCATGCCCGGGCTGTTCAAGCAGATCGGCGAGCGCTACGGCGTGGACCTGACCCAGGTGCCGGTGGTCGGCGACGTGCTGCGCGACCTGCAGGCCGGCAGCGCCGCGGGCTGCCAGCCGCACCTGGTGCGCACCGGCAAGGCGGCGCGCATGAGCGACGCGCAGATCGACGAGCTGTGCACCCAGGTGCCCGGCACGCGCGTGCACCAGGACCTGGACGCCTTCGCCGACTGGCTGATCGCGCACGAGCGCGAGGTGCTCGGCCTGCCGGCGGATCCGGAGGCCACGGGGCGCAAGCGCGACGCATGAACGCCCTGCGCTCCTTCCTGTTCGTGCTGTGGATGGCGGTGACGGTGGTCCCGTACGCCATCGCGGTGATGCTGCTGTCCATCGTCGTGCGCGGCGACCGGCTCTACTGGTTCACGGTCGGCTGGCTGCGCCTGTCGATCTGGGGGGCACGCGTGATCTGCGGTGTGCACGCCCGCGTGCGCGGGCGCGACAACCTGCCCGACGGCCCGGCCATCCTGGCGCCCAAGCACCAGTCGACCTGGGAGACCTTCGCCTTCCCGACGCTGATGCCGCGCCCGCTGTGCTACGTGTTCAAGCGCGAGCTGCTGATGATCCCGTTCTTCGGCTGGGCCATGGGCCGGCTGGACATGATCCACATCGACCGCAGCAAGCGCACCGAGGCCTGGAACAAGGTGGCCGAGCAGGGCCGGCGCTTCATGGCCGAGGGCCACTGGGTGATCATGTTCCCCGAGGGCACGCGCACGCCGCGCGGCAGCCAGGGGCCCTACAAGGCTGGCGCCGCGCGCCTGGCGGTGGCCACCGGCGTGCCGATCGTGCCGATCGCCGTCACCTCGGGGCGCTGCTGGCCGCGCAAGCGCTTCGTGCTGACGCCCGGCGTGGTCGACATCTCGATCGGCAAGCCGATCGCCCCGGACGGCCGCGACGCCGAGGCCATGATGCGCGAGGCCGAGGCCTGGATCGAGGCCGAGATGCGCCGGCTCGACCCCGAGGCCTACCGCGACAGCCCGGGCGCGCGGGCCTAGACTCGCGCTCCATGCCGCGCCCGCCCGAGCCCGCCGACGCCACGCAGCTCTCGCTGTTCGACGACGGCGCACCGGCCGCGCCGGTGACGCCCGCCGCGCCGCCGGTAGCCGCGGCGCCGCGCCCGGCGCTGCCGGTCGCGGAGTTCCGCCACCCGCAGGCCGACCGCGAAATCCGCCTGCAGCAGCATGTGGTGGCCTATGCGCTGCAACGCGTGCGCCGCCGCAGCATCGGCTTCGTCGTGGGGCCCGAAGGGCTCGCGGTCAAGGCGCCGCGCTGGGTGGGGCTGGCCGACATCGAAGCGGCCCTGCACGGCAAGGCGTCCTGGATCCTGCGCAAGCTGCGCGAGCAGCGCGAGCGTGCCGCCAGGCTGCAGTCCGCCCGCGTGGAGTGGCGCGACGGCGCCGGCTTCCCCTTCCTCGGCGAGACGGTGATCGTGGTGCTGGACCCGCGTGCCACCGGGGCGATCCTGAACACCGCGGCCGATGCGCTGCCGGGCGTGCCGCGCCTGACGCTGCACGTCGGGCTGCCGCAGAGCGCCGCGGCGGAGCAGATCCGCGATGCGGTGCAGAGCTGGCTGCAGCGCCAGGCGCGCCGCGTGTTCGAGGAGCGCGTGCGGCACTTCGCCGAACGCCTGGCGGTGCGCTGCACCCGGCTCTCGCTCTCCTCGGCGCAGACGCGCTGGGGCAGCGCCAGCGCCGACGGCTCGGTGCGGCTGAACTGGCGGCTGATCCACTTCGCGCTGCCGACCATCGACTACGTGGTTGCGCACGAACTCGCGCACCTGCGCGAGATGAACCACAGCCCGCGCTTCTGGGACGTGGTGCGCTCGGTGCTGCCCGACTACGAACGCCACCGCGGCACGCTGAAGGACGACGTGCTGCCCGCGTTCGACTGAGCCGCGCCGCGCTGCCCCGTTTTTGGGCGGCCTCGGCCTGAGCTTGGTGCGCCGCGGGGCCAGGCGCCGGCCCGGCGCGTGGCACATCGCTTGCGTACCGGCGCGGGCATGGCTGCCGACTCCGGTCTCGAGCTGATCCACCTCGTCAAGCGCTACGGCTCGACCACCGCGGTCGACCGCATCGACCTGAAGATCGCCGCCGGCAGCTACTGCTGCCTGCTCGGCCCCTCGGGCTGCGGCAAGACCTCGACGCTGCGCATGATCGCCGGCCACGAGATCGCCAGCGAGGGCGACATCCTGCTCGGCGCCCGCAACATCACCAACCTGCCGGCTGCGGGCCGCGGCACGGCGATGATGTTCCAGAGCTACGCGCTGTTCCCGCACCTGTCGGCGCTCGACAACGTCGCCTTCAGCCTGAAGATGAAGGGCGTCGGAAAGGCCGAGCGGCACAAGAAGGCCGCCGAGCTGCTCGAGCGCGTCTCGCTCGGCCACCTGGCGCAGCGCAAGCCGGCCGAGCTCTCCGGCGGCCAGCAGCAGCGCGTGGCGCTGGCGCGGGCGCTGATCACCGAGCCCAAGGTGCTGCTGCTCGACGAGCCGCTCTCGGCGCTCGACCCCTTCCTGCGCATCAAGATGCGCGCCGAGCTGAAGGACTGGCAGAAGACGCTCGGCATGACCTTCGTGCACGTCACGCACTCGCAGGAGGAGGCGATGGCGCTGGCCGACCAGGTGGTCGTGATGAACAACGGCCGCATCGAGCAGGACGCCACGCCGCACGAGCTGTTCAACGCACCGCGCACCGAGTTCGTGGCGCGTTTCATCGGCGGCCACAACGTGGTGCCGAGCACACGCGGCCTGCTGGCCGTGCGGGCCGACCGCACCCGGCTCTCGCGCACGCCGCTGGCCGAGGGCGACAGCGCCGTGGCCGGCACCGTGCGCGAGGTCGAGTACCAGGGCACGCATGTGCTGCTGACGCTGGCCAGCGCACGGGTCGGCGAGCTGACCGTGATGCTGCCCGAAGCCGAGTTCGACGCCGCGCCCTGGCAGCGCGGCGACAGCGCCTGCGCCCACTGGGAGCTGGCGCGGGCCCATGTGCTGGCGGCCTGAGGCCGCCCACCCTTTCCATCCAACGAGGAGTACGAGATGAGCGACACCTCCCGCCGCAGCCTGCTCAAGGGCACCGCCGGCATCCTGGCCAGCGGCATGTTCCCGGCCGTGCACGCCGACGACAAGCCGACGCTGCGCTACCTGGGCACTGCGGTGAACCAGGACAAGGCGATCGCCGAGAAGTTCAAGGCCGACACCGGCATCACGATCCAGTACGTCGCGGTCAACACCGACGAGGTGACCAAGCGTGCGGTCACATCGCCGAACAGCTTCGACCTGATCGACACCGAGTACTTCTCGCTCAAGAAGATCATCCCGACCGGCAACCTGATGGGCATGGACACCAAGCGCATCAAGAACGCCGACAAGATCACCACGCTGTTCACCAAGGGCGAGGTCGGCGGCAAGAAGGTCGGCGACCAGGGCACCGCGCCGAAGAAGGTGATGTACCTCGCCAAGCCCGACGCCAAGACCTTCAGCGCCGAGCCGACGCAGTTCATGACGCTGATCCCGACGGTCTACAACGCCGACACCCTGGGCATCCGGCCCGACCTGATCAAGCGCCCGATCGAGAGCTGGAAGGAACTGCTGAACCCGGAGTTCAAGGGCAAGGCCTCGATCCTGAACATCCCGTCGATCGGCATCATGGACGCGGCAATGGTCGTGGAGGCGATGGGCCTGTACAAGTACCCCGACAAGGGGAACATGACGAAGAAGGAGATCGACCTCACGATCAAGACGCTGATCGAAGCCAAGAAGGCCGGCCAGTTCCGCTCGCTGTGGAAGGACTTCAACGAGAGCGTGAACCTGATGGCCTCGGGCGAGGTGGTGATCCAGTCGATGTGGAGCCCGGCGGTGACCGCGGTGCGCACCAAGGGCATCGCCTGCACATACCAGCCGCTGAAGGAAGGCTACCGAGCCTGGGCGGCCGGCTTCGGCGTGCCCAAGACGCTCTCGGGCAAGAAGCTCGACGCGGCCTACGAGTTCATCAACTGGTTCCTCGACGGCTGGGCCGGCGCGTACCTGAACCGCCAGGGCTACTACAGCGCCGTGCTCGAGACCGCCAAGGCCAAGATGGAAGCCTACGAGTGGGCCTACTGGATGGAAGGCAAGGCGGCCGAGAAGGACATCAAGAGCCCGAACGGCCAGCTGCTCGCCAAGGCCGGCGAGAAGCGCGACGGCGGCTCCTACGAGGACCGCATGGGCGGCATCGCCTGCTGGAACGCCGTGATGGACGAGAACGTCTACATGGTCCAGAAGTGGAATGAGTTCGTCGCGGCCTGACGTGAACCCCCCCCGCAGCGCCTGCGGCGCTCCCCCCCGGGGGGGCGCCGCCAGCGGACCGGCGCAGCCGGCTCCGCGGCGACCGCTTGATGGCGGCTTCGCTGCGCTCGCCGATTCGAGCGAAGGCTCGGCGTGAACGGCGCGGCGCCTCGGTCGGGCCCGGCGGCGTGGCTGCAGGCACTGCCCTTCGGGGCAGTGTTTGCCTTCTTCTTCGTCGCGCCGCTGCTGCTGATCGTCGCGGTGAGCTTCTGGCCGACCAGCGACTACGCGCTGGTGCCGGGGTTCACCGCGGACAACTACGTCTCGATCTTCTCGGGCTGCAGCGAGTTCGCCGACCCCTGCGTCACCGTCAAGACCTATTGGTCGACGCTGCGCTTCTCGTTCTTCACCTGGCTGGTGTCGCTGCTGCTGGGCTTCACCATCGCCTACTTCCTCGCCTTCCACGTGCGCAGCACCGGCATGCAGACGCTGCTGTTCGTGCTGTGCACCATCCCGTTCTGGACCAGCAACGTGATCCGCATGATCTCGTGGGTCCCGCTGCTGGGCCGCAACGGGCTGGTCAACCAGGGCCTGATCGGCGCCGGGCTGATCGAGCAGCCGCTCGAGTGGCTGCTGTTCTCCGAGTTCTCGGTCGTGCTGGCCTTCGTGCACCTGTACACGATGTTCATGCTGGTGCCGATCTTCAACTCGATGATGCGCATCGACCGTGCGCTGCTCGAGGCCGCCGAGGACGCCGGCGCGAGCGCGTGGCAGACGCTGTGGAACGTGGTCGTGCCGCTGTCGCGCACCGGCATCGTGATCGGCTCGATCTTCGTCATCACCATCGTGATGGGCGACTTCGTCACCGTCGGCGTGATGGGCGGGCAGCAGATCGCCTCGGTGGGCAAGGTGATCCAGGTGCAGACCAGCTACCTGCAGTTCCCGCTCGCCGCGGCCAACGCCGTGGTGCTGCTGGCGGTGGTGCTGATGATCATCGCGGCCTTGACGCGCATGGTCGATCTCCGGAAGGAACTCTGAGCATGGCTCGCGAAGGTCGGCAACGAGGCTTCTGGCCGCTGGCCATCGTGTTCGGCCTGTTCGTGCTGTTCCTCTACGGCCCGGTGATCACGATCTTCGTGCTCAGCTTCCAGGGGCCGGAGGGCGGGCTCACCTTCCCGATGCGCGGCTGGTCGCTGCACTGGTACGCAGAGCTGTGGAAGGGCCTGGGCGTGGTCGACATCGGCGCCGCCCTGCGCCGCTCGCTCTGGCTCGGCCTCGTCGTGATGGTGCTCACCGTGCTGCTCTCGCTGCTGGCCGGCCTCGCCTTCCGCAAGAAGCTCGCCGGCGGCGAGGCGCTGTTCTACGTGACCGTGGCGAGCCTGATCATGCCCTCGATCATCGTCTCGCTCGGCATCGGCCTGCAGTTCCGGCTGATCGACGGCGGCGTCAAGTGGCTGCTCGAGTCGATCGGGGCCAGCGAGGCGCTCGAAGGCTTCACGACCACGCTCGGCATGTTCAGCTCCGGCCTCGGCGCGCACCTCACCTGGACGCTGCCCTTCGGCCTCCTGATCATGTTCGCGGTGTTCAACCGCTTCAATCCGGCCTACGAGGAGGCGGCGCGCGACCAGGGGGCCACGCCCTGGCAGACCTTCCGGCACGTGGTGCTGCCGCTGATCGGCCCGTCGGTGGTGGGCATCGGCATGTTCGGCTTCACGCTCAGCTGGGACGAGATCGCGCGTTCCTCGCAGGCGGTGGGCGACCTGAACACGCTGCCGCTGGAACTGCAGGGCCTGACCACCACGGTCACGACGCCGGCCATCTACGCGCTCGGCACCGTGACCACCCTGGTCTCGCTGCTCGTGATCGCGCTGGCGCTGGCCAGCGCGGCCTGGCTGCGGCGCCGCCGGCCGGCTTGAGTTCCGGCGCGCCGGCTCCATCTAGGGTCGCTGGCGGGCAGGGTGCCCGCGGGAGCGTGGGCATGCTGGAAACCGTCGTCGCCGCCTCGGCCAGCCCGTGGTGGTGGGTGCTTGCGATCGGCCTGATGGTCGTCGGTGTGGTCGGTGCCGTGCTGCCGGTGCTGCCCGGCACGATCCTCGTGCTCGGCGGTGCGGTGCTGGGCGCCTGGATCGACGGCTTCGAGAAGGTCTCGGTCGGTGCGCTGGCCTGGATCGCCGTGCTGGCCGTGCTGGCCTGGGCGACCGACTACGTGGCCGCGCTGCTGGGCGCCAAGAAAGCCGGTGCGAGCCGGCTGGCGGTGATCGGCGCGGCGGTCGGCACGGTGCTGGGCGTGCTCACCGGCTTCATCGGCCTGCTGTTCATGCCGCTGGCCGGCGCGCTGGCGGGCGAGTACTGGGCCCAGCGCCAGAAGCTCGGCGGCTTCCAGGATGCCGACGACCATGCGGCGGCCGGGCGGCAGGCCGCGAAGGTCGGCATCGCCACCTGGATCGGCATGCTGCTGGGCACCGTGGTCAAGCTGGTGCTGACCTTCCTGATGATCGGCAGCTTCGCGGTGGCCTACCTGGTCTGAAACCGGATCACGCCGTCGTCGCCGAGCGAGCGGCTCAGCTCGCCGGCCAGCCACAGCGCGTTCAGGTGGGCGATCGACTCGCCCATCGCGAAGGTGGTCTGGTGCAGGTCGAGCGCGCGCCTGAACAGCACCGGCAGCAGGCTGGCCGCGGTCTGCGGCTCGCGCGCGCAGGCGCCGCGCACGTCGGCCAGGCGCTCGTCGTGGTGGGCGTGCAGCTGGGCGATGCGCTCGTGCAGCCCGCGGAACGGCTTGCCGTGCGAGGGCAGCACCAGGGTGTCCGGCGGCAGCGCGCGCAGCGCGGCGATCGAGCGCAGGTACAGCGGCAGCGGGTTCGCCTCGGGCTCGAGGTCGATCACGCTGACGTTGGTGGAGATGCGCGGCAGCACCATGTCGCCGCTGATCAGCACGCCGAGCGATTCGCTGTGCAGGCTGATGTGCTCGGGCGCGTGGCCATGGCCGGCGAGGCAGGTCCAGTCGTGATCGCCGATGCGGAGCACATCGCCGCAGAGCAGGCGGCGGAACTGGCGCGGCACCTGCGGCACCATCGTCGCGTAGTAGTTCGAACGGGCGCGGATCTTGGCCTGCGCGGCCGGGTCGGTCAGTCCGTGGCTGGCCATGAAGGCCGCCGCCGTCTCGCCGCCGAAGCCGGTGGTGGCCTGGCTGGCCATGCGCGCGGCGTTCCAGTCGGTGGCGCTGATCCACAGCCGCACGCCCCAGCGCTCGGTGAGCCAGTGCGCCAGGCCGACATGGTCGGGGTGCATGTGCGTCACGATCACGCGCAGCACCGGCAGGCCGTCGAGCTCGTGCGCGAACACCTGCTCCCAGGCGGCACGTGTGGCGTCGTTCGTGATGCCGCAGTCGACGATCGCCCAGCCCTCGCGGCCGGCCTCGTCGCGGTCGCGCAGCAGCCAGAGGTTGATGTGGTCCAGCGCGAAGGGCAGGCCCATGCGCAGCCAGCGCACGCCGGGGGCGAGCTCGATCGTGCGCCCGGGCTCGGGCACGGCCTCGCCCCAGGGGTAGTCGAGCTGGTGTTCGAGATGGTTCATGCGTCGGGCGCTTCGCTACACTTGACGTAAACGTCAATCACGCACGCAGTGTAAGAGCCCATGCCTGCCCCCACTGTCGCCGAGGCGTCGCCGGCGGGGCCGACCTACACGATCGGCGAGCTGGCGCGCGAGTTCGACCTCACCACCCGCGCGATCCGCTTCTACGAGGACTGCGGGCTGATCGCCCCGCAGCGGCGCGGCCGCAACCGCGTCTACACCGCGCGCGACCGCACCCGGCTGAAGCTGACGCTGCGCGGCAAGCGGCTCGGGCTGACGCTCTCCGAGGTCAAGGAGATCGTCGACATGTACGAGTCGCCGCGCGACACGCTGCCGCAGCTCAAGCGCTTCCTCGCCGTGCTGGCGGCACACCGCAGCCAGCTCGAGCAGCAGATGGCCGACCTGAACGCCACGCTCGACGAGGTGCGGGCGCACGAGAAGGAGGCGCGGCGGCTCCTCGCCGAAGGCGAGAAGCGCCGCGCCTGATCGGCGCCGGCGCCCCGCGCGGGCGTCAGCCGCGCTTCCTGAGCAGCGCGTGCAACAGGATGGCGCCGAAGGTGGCGGTGCCGATGCCGCCGAGCGCGAAGCCGCCGAACTTCAGCGTGAAGTCCCCGGTGCCCAGCACCAGCGTGACCGCCGCGACGATCAGGTTGGTGTTGTCCGAGAAGTCGACACGGTTGTCGACCCAGATCTTCGCGCCGGCCACCGCGATCAGGCCGAACACCACGATCGAGACGCCGCCCATCACCGCCAGCGGGATGGCCTGGATCAGCGCGCCGAACTTCGGGCTGAAGCCCAGCAGGATCGCGATCAGCGCGGCGACGACGAACATCGCGGTCGAGTAGATCTTGGTGGCCGCCATCACGCCGATGTTCTCGGCATAGGTGGTCACGCCGGTGCCGCCGGAGGCGCCCGAGACCATCGTCGCCACGCCGTCGCCGACGAAGGCGCGGCCCATGTAGCGGTCGAGGTCGCGGCCGGTCATCGCGCTGACCGCCTTGATGTGGCCGAGGTTCTCGGCCACCAGGATGATCGCCACCGGGGCGATCAGCAGCATGGCCTTGCCGTCGAACACCGGCGCGGCGAAGTTCGGCGCGCCGAACCAGGCGGCGTTGGCGATGCCGGAGACGTCGATCGGCTTGCCCATCCCGAGGCCGTTGGTGAGGATCGCGTAGACGATGCTGGCCACGATCAGGCCCACGAGGATCAGCAGGCGCTGCGTCATGCCGCGGGTGTAGACGGCCACCAGGCCGACGCTGACGAAGGTGACCGCCTGCATCCAGGCGTCGAAGCCGGTGGGGGCCATGTTCTTCACCGGGATGCCGGCCAGGTTCAGGCCGATCACCGCGACCACCGCGCCGGTGACCACCGGCGGCATCAGCGACTCGATCCATTTCGTGCCGATCGCCATCACGAGCAGGCCGATCGCCGTGTACAGCGCGCCGCAGGCGACGATGCCGCCCAGCGCCAGGCCGAGGTTGGCGTTCGGCCCCGAGCCGGCGTAGCCGCTGGCGGCGATCACCACGCCGATGAAGGCGAAGCTCGAGCCCAGGTAGCTCGGCACCTTGCCGCCGACCATCACGAAGAAGATCAGCGTGCCGATGCCGCTCATCAGGATCGCGACGTTCGGGTCGAAGCCCATCAGGATCGGCGCGAGCACGGTGGCGCCGAACATCGCGATCACGTGCTGCACGCCCAGCGCCGCGGTCTGCGGCCAGGGCAGGCGTTCGTCCGGCGCCACCACCGCACCGGGCGTGGCCGACACTTCCCGCCATTGGGGAATCAAGCTCATGGGGAATCTCCTCGTTGTTGTACTTCGGGATCGCCGGCGGACCGCCCAACGCACCGGCGCGGGGCATTGTGACGCGGCAGCAACCGGATCCGTATAATTGACGTTTACGTAAACGTCAGATCCACGGGAGATCCGATGCAGCCCCACGACGACGGCTACGCGCAGCGCACGCGCGACTCCTTCGCCCGCCAGGCCGCGATGGCCACGCTGGGCGCGACGCTCGAGACCGTGGAGCCCGGCCGCGTGGTGCTGGCGATGGCGCACCGCGACACGCTGACCCAGCAGCACGGCTTCATCCACGCCGGCATGGTGTCGTGCGCGCTCGATTCCGCCTGCGGCTACGCGGCGTTTTCACTGATGCCCGACGACGCCGCGGTGCTGACCATCGAGTTCAAGATCAACCTGCTCGCGCCGGCACGCGGGCCGCGCTTCCGCTTCGAGGGCCTGGTGATCAAGCCGGGCCGCACGATCAGCGTGGTCGACGGCCGCGCGACGCAGCACGACGAACACGGCCGGCACGAGAAGCTGATCGCCACGATGACCGCCACCGTCATGACCGTGCGCGGCCGCGAGGCGCTGAAACACTGAGAGGAGACATGCCATGAACCTGCCCGGACTCAACTTCCAGCTCGGCGAGGACATCGACGCGCTGCGCGACGCGGTGCGTGCCTTCGCCGAGGCCGAGATCGCGCCGCGCGCCGCCGAGATCGACCGCAGCGACCAGTTCCCGATGGACTTGTGGCGCAAGATGGGCGAGCTCGGCGTGCTCGGCATCACCGTGCCGGAGGAATACGGCGGCGCGGACATGGGCTACCTCGCCCACATGATCGCGATGGAGGAGATCAGCCGCGCCTCGGCGTCGGTGGGCCTTTCCTACGGCGCGCACAGCAACCTGTGCGTCAACCAGATCAAGCGCAACGGCACCGAGGCGCAGAAGCGCAAGTACCTGCCCGGGCTGATCAGCGGCGAGCAGGTCGGCGCGCTGGCGATGAGCGAGCCCGGTGCCGGCTCGGACGTGATCTCGATGAAGCTCAAGGCGGTCGAGAAGGGCGGCGCCTACGTGCTCAACGGCACGAAGATGTGGATCACCAACGGCCCGGACGCCGACACGCTGGTGGTCTACGCCAAGACCGAGCCCGAGCTGGGTGCACGAGGCGTCACGGCGTTCCTGATCGAGAAGGGCATGAAGGGCTTCTCCATCGCCCAGAAGCTCGACAAGCTCGGCATGCGCGGCTCGCACACCGGCGAGCTGGTGTTCCGGGACGTCGAGGTGCCGGCCGAGAACGTCCTGGGCACGCTGAACGGCGGCGCCAAGGTGCTGATGTCCGGACTGGACTACGAGCGCGCCGTGCTCGCCGCCGGGCCGATCGGCATCATGCAGGCGGTGATGGACAACGTGGTGCCCTACATCCACGAGCGCAAGCAGTTCGGCCAGAGCATCGGCGAGTTCCAGCTCATCCAGGGCAAGGTGGCCGACATGTACACCGTGCTGCAGGCCGCGCGCGCGTTCTGCTACACCGTGGGCAAGAACCTCGACCAGCTCGGCGCCGAGCACGTGCGCCAGGTGCGCAAGGACTGCGCCAGCGTCATCCTCTGGTGTGCCGAGAAGGCGACCTGGATGGCCGGCGAGGGCATCCAGGTGTTCGGCGGCAACGGCTACATCAACGAGTACCCGCTCGGCCGGCTGTGGCGCGACGCCAAGCTCTATGAAATCGGTGCCGGCACGAGCGAGATCCGCCGCATGCTGATCGGGCGGGAGCTGTTCGCCGAGACGATGTGACCGGGGCTGCGTAAACTGCCCGCATGAGCACGAACCTGGACGAACTCTTCGAGAGCAACCGCCGCTGGGCGGCCGAGACCGAGCGCCGCTCGCCCGGCTTCTTCACCAAGCTGCTGGCCCAGCAGGCGCCGCAGTACCTGTGGATAGGCTGCGCCGACAGCCGCGTGCCGGCCAACGAGATCCTCGGCCTGCTGCCGGGCGACGTGTTCGTGCACCGCAACGTGGCCAACGTCGTCGTGCATTCCGACCTGAATGCGCTGTCGGTGATCCAGTTCGCGATCGACATGCTGAAGGTGCAGCACATCATGGTCGTCGGGCACTATGGCTGCGGCGGCGTGCGCGCCGCGATGATGGGCCTGCGCATCGGCCTGGCGGACAACTGGATCCGCCACGTGCAGGACGTGCGCCACAAGCACCGCGCCTGGCTCGACGGCATGGCCGACGAGGAGCTGCGCCTGAAGGCGCTGTGCGAGCTCAACGTGCTCGAACAGTCGCTCAACGTCTGCGAATCCACCGTCGTGCAGGACGCCTGGGCGCGCGGCCAGTCGGTGGTGGTGCACGGCTGGGTGTACGGCCTGCACAACGGCCTGATCGAGGACCTGAGGATGACCGTGGCCGACGCCGCCGGCGTGGCCGCCGCCTACGGCCTGGCGCTCGGTGCGGTGAAGACGCGCTACGACGCGATCCGCAAGAACGGCAAGCCATGACCAGCTTCCCCCAGCGCCTGACCGACGCCCGCGGCTTCGACATCGCCCAGGCGCTGCTCGAGGGATTCAACCGCCACTACCGGCTGTTCCGCGAGACCAGCGCCGCCGCCAAGAAGCGCTTCGAGCAGGCCGACTGGCACGGCCAGCAGCAGGCGCAGCGCGAGCGCATCGAGTACTACGACAAGCGCGTCGAGGAGGCCGCGGAGCGCCTGCAGCGCGAGTTCCAGGCCGCGAGCCTGACGATGGACGTCTGGCAGCAGGTCAAGCTGCACTACATCGGCCTGCTGGTGAACCACCACCAGCCCGAGCTGGCCGAGACCTTCTTCAACTCGGTGACCACGAAGATCCTGCACCGCAGCTACTTCAACAACGACTTCATCTTCGTGCGCCCGGCGGTCTCCACCGAGTACATCGAGAACGACGAGCCGGCCGCGCTGCCGACCTACCGCGCCTACTACCCGACCAAGGAGACGCTGCGCGAGACGCTGCTGCGCGTGATCGACAACTTCCAGCTCGAGCGCGAGTTCGAGGACCTGGGGCGCGACGTCGACTACGTGCTCGCCGCGGTGATCAGCAAGCTCGGCGAGTTCCGCATGCGCGCGAACTTCCAGCTGCAGGTGCTCTCCTCGCTCTTCTACCGCAACAAGGGCGCCTACGCGGTGGGCAAGATCATCAACGGCTTCAACGAGCTGCCGTTTGCGCTGCCCATCCTGCACACGCCGCGCGGCCAGCTCGCCATCGACGCGGCCCTGTTCGGCGAGGACGACCTGCTGATGCTGTTCAGCTTCGCGCGCGCCTACTTCATGGTCGACATGGAGGTGCCCTCGGCCTGCGTGCAGTTCCTGCGCTCGATGATGCCGCGCAAGCCCAAGAGCGAGCTGTACAACGCGATCGGGCTGCAGAAGCAGGGCAAGAACATCTTCTACCGCGACTTCCTCTACCACCTGCGCCACAGCAGCGACAAGTTCCGCACCGCGCCCGGCATCAAGGGCATGGTGATGCTGGTGTTCGACCTGCCGAGCTTTCCCTACGTCTTCAAGGTCATCAAGGACTTCTACCCGGCGCCCAAGGAGACCACGCGCGAGCACATCCAGAGCCGCTACCTGCTCGTCAAGCAGCACGACCGCGTCGGCCGCATGGCCGACACGCTGGAGTACAGCAACGTGGCCTTCCCGCGCGGGCGCTTCGAGAACGACCTGGTGGCCGAACTGAAGCACCACTGCCCGAGCCTGGTGGAGGAGGACGGCGACACGCTGGTGATCCGCCACCTCTACATCGAGCGGCGCATGATCCCGCTGAACATCTACCTCCAGGAGGCCTCGCCGCGGCAGATGGAGCATGCCGTCGTCGAGTACGGCAACGCCATCAAGGACCTGGTGCGCGCCAACATCTTCCCGGGCGACATGCTGTGGAAGAACTTCGGCGTCACGCGCCACGGCAAGGTGGTGTTCTACGACTACGACGAGATCGAGTACCTGACCGACTGCAACTTCCGCCGCGTGCCCACGCCGCGCACCGAGGAGGAGGAGATGTCGGGCGAGGTCTGGTACCACGTCGGGCCGCACGACGTGTTCCCCGAGACCTTCGGCCCCTTCCTGCTCGGCGACACGCGGGTGCGCGAGGTGTTCATGCGGCACCACGCCGACCTGCTGGACGTGGCCTTCTGGCAGGGCCACAAGGAGCGCATCCAGGCCGGCCACGTGCACGACGTCTTCCCCTACGAGCAGCACCGGCGCTTCCGCCGGCCCCACCAGGACGCGGCCGAGGCGGCCGAGGTCGGCATGTGAGGTGCGCGTGGGCTGGAAGGACGCCTTCGAGTTCGCCAGCTACGTGGTCACCGTGGTCGGCCTGCCGTTCGCCGTCTGGGTGTTCTTCAGCGAGCAGCGCAAGGAGCGCGAGAACGAGGAGGAGGAGGCCTACCAGCACCTGTCCGACGCGTACGGGCAGTTCCTCCAGACGGTGCTTGCCAACGCCGACCTGCAATTGCGCACCAACGCCGCGCTGCCCAACCCGACGTCCGAGCAGAACGAACGCATGCTGGTCATCTTCGACATGCTGATCTCGCTGTTCGAGCGTGCCTACCTCGTGGCCCACAAGGCGCACATGACGCCCACCGAGCAGCGCCGCTGGAACTCGTGGGACGACTACATGCGCGAATGGTGCCGGCGCGACGACTTCTACAACGCCCTGCCGCTGCTGCTGCGCGGCGAGGATCCCGAGTTCCAGAACTACATCAAGCGTGTCGCGCAGGAGGAGCGCGGCAGCCCCGTCCTCACTGCCACCTGAATCCGCAAGGAGATTGCCATGTCCGAATCCATCGTCATCGCCTCCGCCGCCCGCACGCCGATCGGCGGCCTGCTGGGCGACTTCTCCAACCTCGCCGCCTGGGAGCTGGGCGCGGTGGCGATCAAGGCCGCGGTCGAGCGCGCCGGCGTGCCGGGCGACGCCGTCGACGAGGTGCTGCTCGGCAACTGCCTGATGGCGGGCCAGGGCCAAGCGCCGGCACGCCAGGCGCTGCGCCGTGCCGGCCTGCCGGACTCGGCCGGCGCGGTGACCCTGTCCAAGATGTGCGGCTCGGGCATGCGCGCGATGATGTTCGCGCACGACATGCTGCTGGCCGGCAGCGCCAACGTGATGGTGGCCGGCGGCATGGAGAGCATGACCAACGCGCCGCACCTGATGTTCGCGCGCAAGGGCATCAAGTACGGCGCCAGCGCCGTGTACGACCACATGGCGCTCGATGGCCTGGAAGACGCCTACGAGCGCGGCAAGGCGATGGGCGTGTTCGCCGAGCAGTGCGTTGCCAAGTACGGCTTCTCGCGCGAGGCGATGGACCAGTTCGCGATCGCCTCGACCACACGTTCGAAGACAGCCAACGAGGACGGCAGCTTCGAGTGGGAGATGGCGCCGGTCACGCTGCCGGGCAAGGCTGGCGACACGGTCGTGAAGTTCGACGAGCAGCCCTTCAAGGCCAAGCTCGACAAGATCCCCGGGCTGAAGCCGGCCTTCAAGAAGGACGGCGCGATCACCGCGGCCACCTCGTCGAGCATCTCCGACGGCGCCGCGGCGCTGGTGCTGATGCGCGAGTCCACCGCGAAGCAGATGGGCGCCCGGCCGGTGGCCCGCATCGTGGCGCACTCGGTGCATGCGCAGGCGCCGGACTGGTTCACCACCGCGCCGGTGGGGGCGATCGAGAAGGTACTGAAGAAGAGCGGCTGGGGTGTGAAGGACGTCGACCTGTGGGAGGTCAACGAGGCCTTCGCCGCGGTGACCATGGCCGCGATGGCCGAGTTCAAGCTGGCGCACGAGATCGTCAACGTGCATGGCGGCGCCTGCGCGCTCGGCCACCCCATCGGCGCGAGCGGCGCGCGCATCGTCGTCACGCTGCTCGGCGCGCTGCGCAAGCGGGGCGGGAGGAAGGGCGTCGCGGCGCTGTGCATCGGCGGCGGCGAGGCCACCGCGCTGGCCGTCGAGTTGCTGTGAGCCATGTTCTCGTGATCGGCGCCTCGCGCGGCATCGGCCACGAGTTCGTGCGCCAGTACCGCGCCGCGGGCTGGCAGGTCACCGCCACCGCACGCGACCCCGCCGGCCTCGAGGCGCTGAAGGCGATGGGCGCCACGGCGCTGGCGCTCGACGTGGCGGACATGGAGCATGCCTCGCGCCTGGCCTGGCAGCTCGACGGCGCGGCGCTCGACGTGGTGGTGCATGCCGCCGGCGTGCTGCTGCGCACGCCCGGCATGGAGCCGCCCACCGACGAGCAGTTCGACGCGACCATGCATGCCAACGTGCTCGGGCCGATGCGCGTGCTGCCGCAGCTGGCCGACGCACTCGCGCCCGGTGCGACGCTGGCGGTGCTGTCCTCGCGCATGGGCTCGATCGGCGGGCGCAGCAGTTCCAGCAGCTGGCTCTACCGCGCCTCCAAGGCGGCGGTCAACTCGGTGCTGAAGGACCTGTCGCTCGCCTGGGCCGGCAAGGCGATCTGCGTTGCCTTCCACCCCGGCTGGGTGCAGACCGCGATGGGCGGCCCCGGCGCCGACCTGACGCCCGAGCGCAGCGTGTCCGACATGCGCGGCGTGATCGCGCGGCTGACGGCTGCCGACAACGGCCGCTTCCTCAACCACGACGGATCGCCCATCGATTGGTAGCCCCATGCTTCTCAGCGACGACCACCTCGCCGTGCAGGACGCCGTGCGCGCGTTCGTGCAGGACCGCATCGCGCCGAACGCGGCGCGCTGGGACAAGGAACACCACTTCCCCGCCGCCGAGCTGAAGGGCCTGGCCGAGCTCGGCTGCTACGGCGTGGCGGTGCCGCCCGAGTACGGCGGCGCCGGGCTGGACTACCTGGCGCTCGCGATCCTCCTCGAGGAGATCGCCGCCGGCGACGGCGGCACCTCGACGGTGGTGAGCGTCAACAACTGCCCGGTCTGCTCGATCCTGCTGGCCTGGGGCAGCGAGGCGCAGAAGCAGCGCTGGCTCGCGCCGCTGGCGCGCGGCGAGCTGCTCGGCGCCTTCTGCCTGACCGAGCCGCATGTCGGTTCGCAGGCCGACGGGCTGAAGACCACCGCGGTGCGCGATGGCGACGAGTACGTGCTCGACGGCGTCAAGCAGTTCATCACCAGCGGCAAGTACGGCGACGTGGCGATCGTGATGGCCGTCACCGACAAGGCGGCCGGCAAACGCGGCATCAGCGCCTTCGTCGTGCCGACCAGCACCCCGGGCTATACCGTCGCGCGGCTCGAGGAGAAGATGGGCCAGCACAGCAGCGACACCGCGCAGATCCTGTTCGAGCGCTGCCGCGTGCCGGCGGCGAACCGGATCGGCGAGGAGGGCCAGGGCCTGAAGATCGCGCTCTCCGGCCTGGAGGGCGGGCGCATCGGCATCGCCTCGCAGAGCGTGGGCATGGCGCGCGCGGCCTTCGAGGTGGCGATGGCCTATGCGAAGGAGCGTGTCGCCTTCGGCCAGCCCATCTTCGAGCACCAGGCGGTGCAGTTCCGCCTGGCCGAGATGGCGACGCAGATCGAGGCGGCACGCCAGCTGATCCACCATGCCGCGAGCCTGAAGGACGCCGGCCGGCCCTGCCTGAAGGAGGCCGCGATGGCCAAGCTGTTCGCCTCCGAGATGGCCGAGCGCGTCTGCAGCGCGGCGATCCAGACGCTCGGCGGCTACGGCTACGTGGCCGATTTCCCGCTCGAGCGCATCTACCGCGACGTGCGGGTGTGCCAGATCTACGAAGGCACCTCGGACGTGCAGAAGATCCTGATCGGGCGAGCCTTGGCGCAGCACCCGTAGATCTCACCGCGCGGCGCTAAGATCTTCGCCGCATGAACATCATCATCCTCGGCGCCGGGCGTGTCGGCGAGAGCGTGGCGGAGAGCCTGGTGTCGGAGAAGAACGACATCACGGTGATCGACACCAGCCCGCAGCGCCTGGCCGAGCTGCAGGACCGGCTGGACCTGCGCGGCGTCACCGGCAACGGCATCCAGCCCTCGGTGCTCGAGGCCGCCGGCGCGCGCGATGCCGACATGCTGATCGCCTGCGCGCCGCTGGACGAGACCAACCTCGTGGTCTGCAAGGTGGCGCACGAGGTGTTCGGCATCCCGACCACGATCGCGCGCATCCGCTCGCCGGAGTTCCCGGACGGCGGTGCGCTGATGGCGCGCACCGGCTTCGCGGTCGACCACGTGATCTGCCCGGAGGAGTCGCTGACCAGCTACATCCGCAAGCTGATCGAGTATCCCGAGGCGCTGCAGGTGCTCGAGTTCGCCGACGGCGCGGTCAGCCTGATCGCGGTGCGGGCGGTCTCGGGCGGGCCGATGGTGCGCCACGTGATCAGCGAGCTGCCGCAGCTCGTGCCGGGCGTGGAGATGCGCTTCGTCGCGATCTACCGCACCGACGAGCTGGGCCAGGACCACCAGGTGGTGTGCGACGGCACCACGCGCATCGAGCCGGGCGACGAGGTGTTCGTGCTGGCCGCCACGCGCGACATCCGCCGCGTGCTCGACGCGCTGCGCCGGCGCGACGAGCCGGTGCGCCGCGTGATGATCGCCGGCGGCGGCAAGGTCGGGCTGCGCCTGGCGCGCGAGATCG
Source organism: Piscinibacter defluvii (assembly GCF_004011805.1). Lineage (GTDB taxonomy): Bacteria > Pseudomonadota > Gammaproteobacteria > Burkholderiales > Burkholderiaceae_C > Piscinibacter > Piscinibacter defluvii. The sequence goes on along the minus strand of NZ_ML137196.1, from coordinate 162,081 downwards.
AGGGCGAGTGCCGCGTCAAGGTGATCGAGGCCAGCGCGCCGCGCTGCGAGTACCTGACCACGCAGCTGAAGACCGAGTCGCTCGTGCTGCAGGGCGACAGCACCGACGAGGAGCTGCTCGAGGAAGAGAACGTGCAGGACACCGACCTCTTCCTCTCGCTGACCAGCGACGACGAGGACAACATCATGGCCTGCCTGCTGGCCAAGCGCATGGGCGCGCGCCGCGTGCTCGCGCTGATCAACCGGCGCGCCTATGCCGACCTGGTGCAGGGCACGCAGATCGACATCGCGCTCTCGCCCGCGCAGACGGTGATCGGCGAGCTGCTCGCGCACGTGCGGCGCGGCGACGTCGAGGCGGTCTACAGCCTGCGCCGCGGGGCGGCCGAGGCGCTCGAGGCGGTGGCGCACGGCGACCGGCGCTCGTCCAAGGTGGTGGGCCGGCGCATCGACGAGCTGCCGCTGCCTGCCGGCGCGCAGATCGGCGCGATCGTGCGCACCGTGCAGGGCGCCGAGGCGCCCCCTCGCGTCATCATCCCGCACCACGACACGGTGATCGAGAGCGACGACCACGTGATCGTCTTCCTGCCGCGCAAGCGCATGGTGCGCGAGGTGGAGAAGCTGTTCCAGGTCGGCGCGACCTTCCTGTTCTGATGAACTCGCCGCTGGCTGTCGTCGCGCTGGTCGGCCGCATGGTGGTGCTGTTCGCGCTGCTGATGCTGGTGCCGCTCGCCTTCGCGCTGGTGCAGCGCGACGCGGCGCGACACGCCTTCCTGGTGGGCACCGGCGTGACGCTGGTCGCCGGGGCGGTGATGAGCCTGGCCACGCGGCGCTTCCGGCGCGAGCTGCAGGCGCGCGACGGCTTCGTGCTGGTCGGGCTGACCTGGCTGCTGCTGCCGGCCTTCGGCGCCGTGCCGCTGCTGCTGGCGTTGCCCGGGCTCTCGGTGACGGACGCCTACTTCGAGGCCATGTCCGGCTTCACCGCCACCGGCGCCACCGTGCTGGCGGGGCTGGACGACCTGCCGCTCTCGGTCAACGTGTGGCGCTGCTTCATGATGCTGGTGGGCGGGCTCGGCATCATCGTGCTGGCGGTGGCGATCCTGCCGCTGCTGGGCGTGGGCGGCACGCAGCTCTTCAAGGCCGAGACGCCCGGCCCGATGAAGGACAACAAGCTGACGCCGCGCATCGCCGAGACGGCGCGCGGGCTGTGGACGGTCTACTTCATCGTCTCGGTGCTGTGCTTCTTCGCCTACCGCGCCGCCGGCATGGGCTGGGCCGACGCCTTCATGCACATGTGCTCGACCATGGGCCTGGGCGGCTTCTCGTCGCACGACCTGAGCTTCGGCTACTGGAACTCGCCGGCCATCGAGGCGGTGGCGATCTTCTTCATGCTGATCTCGGGCGTCAGCTTCGCGCTCTACTTCGTCGCCTGGCGGCAGCGCTCGCTGCGCGTGCTGTGGCGCGACGTGGAGGTGCGCGCCTACGTGCTGGCGGTGGGCGGCTCGATCGCGCTGATCGCCGGCTACCTGCTGGCGCACGGCGTCTACGACGACGGCCTGGCGGCGCTGCGCCACACCGCTTTCCACGTGGTCTCGCTGGCCACCACCACCGGCTACGCCTCGCACGACTACGCGCAGTGGCCGCTGTTCGCACCGCTGCTGATGATCCTGCTCGGCTGCTTCGCCACCTGCGCGGGCTCCACCGGCGGCGGCATCAAAATGGTCCGCATGCTGCTGCTGCTCAAGCAGTCGCACCGCGAGCTGGTGCGCATCGTGCACCCGAGCGTGGTCAACCCGGTGGTGATCGGCGGCAACGCGGTGAGCCCGCGCGTGCTGCAGAGCGTGATCGCCTACATGATGGTCTACGGCGCCACCTTGGTGGCGCTGACCATGCTGCTGCTGTTCAGCGGGCTCGAGCCGGTGACTGCCTTCACCGCGGTGATCGCCTGCGTCAACAACATCGGGCCGGGGCTCGGCGAGGTCGGCCCGGCGGTCAACTACGGGGCGCTGAACGACTTCCAGACCTGGGTCTGCACCTTCGGCATGCTGCTCGGGCGGCTCGAGCTGCTGGCGGTGCTGGTGCTGTTCACGCCGCAGTTCTGGCGCTCATGACTCAGGCGCTCGGCGCAACGCCGCCTGCAGCCGCTCGTCCACGGCCACCGGGAAGGCGAGGCGCTCCAGCACGTCGCGCCGCGGGTCGATGCCCGGGGCCACCTCCATCAGCGTCAGCCCGGCCGGGCGCAGCTCGAACACCGCGCGCTCGGTGACGTAGACCACCTTCTGCCGCTCGGCGCGCGCGCGCTCGCCGCTGAAGGTGATGTGGCGCACCTGCGGCACGATCTTCGGCACCGAGCCCGGTCGCACGATCTGCACGCGGCCGTCGCGTTGCGCCACTTCCAGGCCCTTGGCCTCGAAGGCGCCGCAGAACACCACCTTCTTGGCGCGCTGCGTGATGTCGACGAAGCCGCCCGGCCCGACGATGTTCTCGCCCAGCCAGGAGACGTTGACGTTGCCCTGCGCGTCCATCTCGCCCATGCCGAGGAAGGCGATGTCCACGCCGCCGCCGCTGAAGAAGTCGAACTGCTCGGTGGACTTGACGATCGCGCTCGGCCAGCGCGTGGCGCCGAACAAGTGGCCGCCGAGCAGCTCGCCGTTGTGCGGGCCCTGCTCGATCGTCGTCCAGCCGATCTCGAGCCCTTCGGCGCGCGCCACGGCCGGGATGCCGTCCGGCACGCCGAAGCCGAAGTTGACGCACCGGTCGGGCTCGAGCTCCTGCGCCGCGCGGCGTGCGATCAGGTAGCGCAGGCCCTCGGGCAGCACGGGCGCGTCACGCTCGGCCGGTGCGGCCTCGCGCCCGGCGATGCTGGCGTCGTAGCCGGCGCCGGTGGTCTGGCATTGCGCCTCGTGCAGGCAGACGAAGTCCACCAGCACGCCGGGCACCGACACGTCGCGCGCCGGCACGATCGGCGCGTCGAGCCGGTCGCGCACCTGGGCGAACACCTCGCCGCCGCCGTTGTGCGCCGCCATCGCGGCGGCGAAGGCGTCCATGTCGGCCGGCTCCTCGCGGCTCGTCAGGTTGCCCAGCGGGTCGCAGGCCGTGCCGCGGATCAGCGCGAAGTCGACCTGGATCGGCTTGTACCAGAGCAGTTCCCGGCCGCCGAGCGTGATCACCTCGACCAGGTCGTCGGTGGCGCGCTCGTTGCACTTGCCGCCGCCGTGGCGCGGGTCGGCGAAGGTGTGCAGCCCGATGTGGGTGACGAGGCCGTGCCGCCCGGCGCCGGCCTCGCGCAGCAGGGTCTGGATCGGCCCGGCCGGCAGCGTGTAGGCCTCGATCGCGTTGCGCCGCGCCAGCGCCTGCATGCGCCTGGACCAGGTCCAGTGCCCGCCGATCACGCGCTTGACCATGCCCTCGTGCGCGAAGCGGCTGACGCCCGATTCCACCCCGTCGCCGATGCCCAGGCCGTGCACCAGCGTCAGGTCACGCGGGTGGCCGGTGGCCAGGAAGCGCCGCTCGATCGCCGCGGCGACGTGGTCGGCCTCCTGCAGCCCGCCGCCCGAGCCGCTGAGCACCACCGTCGCACCATCGAACACCCGGGCCGCCATCGCGTCGGCGTCCATCCATCGAACCTGTCTCATCGCGATCCTCTGTCGAAAGTCCTTGCCGAACCCGCCGGCCTTGTCCTATCATAATAACTAACCAGTTACATACGATTCGGGTTCTCCCTCGGATCGGTTCACCAAGGAGACAAACGTGGAGCTGTCCACCGAACACCGGCAGGTCGCCGACATGGCGCGCCGCTTTGCCGACGACCTGGTCCGCCCCGAGGCCGAGCGGCTCGACCGCGAGGAGGTCTTCGCCGGCGACATCTACCGAGCGATGGGCGAGAACGGCCTGTTCGGCATCACCGTGCCGGAGGCGCTCGGCGGCGCGGGGCTGGACTGCCTGGCCTACAGCATCGTGATGGAGGAGCTGAGCCGCGGCTACGCATCGATCGCCGACCAGTGCGGCCTGGTCGAACTGGTGACGACGCTGCTGGTGCAGCACGGCAGCCCGGCGCAGCAGGACCGCTGGATCGGCCCGATCGTGCGCGCCGAGAAACGCGCCGCCTACTGCATCACCGAGGCCGGCGCCGGATCGGACGTCTCCGGCATCAAGACCACCGCGGTGAAGCAGGGCAGCGGCTGGCGCCTGAACGGCGCCAAGCTGTGGATCCACAACGCTCCGGTGGCCGACGTGGGCTTCGTGCTCGCGCGCACCGACCCGGCCGCCGGCAAGCGCGGCATGAGCATCTTCGTGGTGGACTGCGCGCTGCCCGGCGTGACCCGCGGGCCCAAGGAGCACAAGCTCGGCCAGCGCTCCTCGCAGGTCGGCGAGCTGAACTTCGAGAACGTCGAGCTCGGCCCCGAGGCGCTGCTCGGCACCGAGGGCCGCGGCTTCCACATGATGATGAGCGTGCTCGAGAAGGGACGCGTGGGCATCGCCTCCCTGGCGGTGGGCATCCTGCAGGCGGCGCTCGAGGCCTCGCTCGAGCAGGCCAGGATCCGCAGGCAGTTCGGCCAGGCGATCGCCGAATTCCAGGCCATCCAGTTCATGCTCGCCGACATGGCCAAGGACACCGAGGCCGCGCGGCTGCTGGTGCGCTCGGCGGCCGGCAAGATCGACGCCAGGCTCGACGCCACCGCCGCCGCCTCGATGGCCAAGTGCTTCGCCGGCGACGCCGCCGTGCTGCACACCGGCAATGCGATCCAGATCTTCGGCGGCAGCGGCTACATCCGCGGCTACGAGGTCGAGCGGCTCTACCGCGACGCGAAGATCACGCAGATCTACGAGGGCACGAACCAGATCCAGCGCGTCATCATCGCGCGCAAGCTGCTCTCGGCATGAGCATGGGCACGACCGCACCCGTCGCCCTCGTCACCGGCGCCTCGCGCGGCATCGGCCGCGCCACCGCGCTGGCGCTGGCGGCCGAAGGTTTCGACATCGCCGCGCTGGCGCTGGGAGACACCGATCGGCTCGCCACGCTGGCCGGCGAACTCGACCGCCTCGGCCGCCGCTGCCTCGCGCTCGACGCCGACATCGGCGACACGGCGCGCCACGCGGCCCTCGTCGCGCAGGTGCGCGCGGCGCTCGGCCCGATCGCCTGCCTCGTCAACAACGCCGGCGTCTCGGTGCTGCAGCGTGGCGACCTGCTCGAGGTGAGCGAAGCCAGCTACGACCGCTGCTTCGACATCAACACCCGCGGCACCTTCTTCCTGACGCAGGCGGTGGCGCGCTCGATGCTCGGCGATCCGGCGCCGGAAGGCCGGCACCGCAGCATCGTGTTCGTCACCTCGTCGAACGCGGTGGCGGCCACGGTCGAACGCGGCGAGTACTGCATGTCCAAGACCGCGCTGTCGATGGCTGCGCGGCTGTACGCCATGCGCCTAGCGAAGCACGGGATCGGCGTGTACGAGGTGCAACCCGGCCTGATCCTGACCGAGATGACGGCACCCTCCAAGCCCAAGTACGACGCGCTGATCGCACAGGGCATGACGCTCGACCCGCGCTGGGGCCAGCCGGAGGACGTGGCGCGGGTCGTGCGCACCATGGCCGCCGGCCTGCTGCCCTATACCGTGGCGCAGGACGTGCGCGTCGACGGCGGGCTGCTGATGCAGCGCTTCTGAGAGGCCGGCCATGCGCACCCTGACGGGCCGGCTCGACCGGTGCTGCATCAACACCGCGACGCTCGGCCACCGCGAGCCGATCGAGCGCATCGCCGAGCGCGTGGCGCGGGCCGGCTTCGGCTTCGTCACGCCGTGGCGGCGCGAGATCGACGAGGCGCATCCGCAGCGCGCCGCCGCGGCGATCCGCGCCGCGGGACTGAAGCTCGGCGGCTACTGCCGCACGACCTACTTCAGCGCCGACGACGCGGCCGGCCGGCGCGCCGCGCTCGACGACAACCGCCGCGCGATCGAGGTCGCGGCCGAGCTCGGTGCGCCGCTGCTGGTGGCAGTGGTCGGCGGCCTCGCGCCGAACTCCACCGACCTGCGCGGCGACCGCCAGGCCATCCTCGACGGCATCGCGGCGCTGCGGCCGACGCTGCGCGCGTGCGGTGTGACGCTCGCGCTCGAGCCGCTGCACCCGTTCTACGCGGCCGACCGCAGCCTGCTCAGCACGCTGGCGCAGGCGGTCGACTGGTGCGAGGCGCTGGACGACGGCGGGCCGAGTTGCATCGGCATCGCGCTGGATGCCTACCACGTCTGGTGGGACCCGGCGCTCGACACCTCGATCGCCCGGGCCGGCCCGCACCTCGCCGCCTTCCACGTCTGCGACTGGCGGCGCGAAACGCGCGACCCGCTGCTCGACCGCGGGATGATGGGCGACGGCGTGATCGACCTGCGCGGCCTGCGCGCCGCGGTCGAGGCCACTGGCTTCAGCGGCCCGGTGGAGGTGGAGATCTTCTCGCGCGACGACTGGTGGCAGCGCGACCCCGACGAGGTGCTCGCGACCTGCGCCGAGCGCCTGCAGCGCTGCTGCTGACGGGCACCGGGCACACGACGTTCGCGACGCAACACGGGCTAGGGTTTGACCTCCTCGCGCATCAAGTAACTGTTCATATACTTCATTCCACTTCTCCGGAGCCCCACCATGCCGAGCCTGCTGCTGCCGACCCCCGATGGACGCACCGCGTCGTACCGGCTCGTCGGCACGCCCTGGCCCGCCGCGCGGCCGGCCGTGCCCTTCAACCGCGTGGTGTTCTCGGCCGCGCACGTGGTGGCCGACCCGTTTGCCGACGGCGACCCGTCGGCCGGCGGGGCGATCGACTGGGACGGCACGCTCGCCTACCGGCGCTACCTGGCCGACCTGGGCCTGGGCATCGCCGAGGCGATGGACACGGCGCAGCGTGGCATGGGCCTCTCCTGGCCGCAGGCGCTCGAGCTGATCCGCCGCACGCGCGAGGCGCTCGCCGGCAGCGGCGTGCCGGTGTTCAACGGCTGCGGCACCGACCACCTCGACCCGGCCGAGGTGACCACGCTCGACGACGTGGTGGCCGCCTACCTCGAGCAGGTCGACGCGATCCAGGCCGCGGGCGGCCGGCTGATCGTGATGGCCAGCCGCGCGCTCGCCCGCATCGCGCGCACGCCGGACGACTACCTCGCGGTCTACCGCCGCGTCCTGGCCCGCGCCGAGCAGCCGGTGGTGCTGCACTGGCTGGGCGACATGTTCGACCCGGCGCTGGCCGGCTACTGGGGCACGAGCGACCTCGACGCCGCGCGCGACGTGGCGCTGGCGGTGATCGCCGAATCCACCCGCAAGGTCGACGGCATCAAGATCTCGCTGCTCGACAAGGATCGCGAGATCGACATGCGCCAGCGCCTGCCGGCCGCCGTGAAGATGTACACCGGCGACGACTTCAACTACCCGGAGCTGATCGCGGGTGACGCCCAGGGCTTCTCGCATGCGCTGCTGGGCATCTTCGACGCCATCGCGCCGGCGGCCTCGGCCGCGCTCGCCGAGCTGGCGCAAGGCCGCCGCGAGCGTTTCCTCGAGATCCTGGCACCCACGGTGCCGCTGTCGCGCCGCATCTTCGGCGCGCCGACGCGCTTCTACAAGACCGGCGTGGTGTTCCTCGCCTACCTGAACGGCCACCAGCGCCACTTCACGATGCTCGGCGGCCACCAGGCGATGCGCGCGCTGCCCTACTTCGTCGACGTGTTCCGCCTCGCCGACCTGGCCGGCCTGCTGCGCGACCCGGAGCTGGCCACGCTGCGCATGAAGCGTTTCCTGCAGCTCCACGGCGTCGAAGCCTGAGGCCAGCGCCCATGGGCACGATCAAGCTCGCGCGGCGCGGCCAGGTGCTCGAGGCCACCCTCGAGCACCCCGGCAAGGCGAATGCGATCGACCGGGCGATGCTCGCCAAGCTCGACGAGCTGGTCGAGCGCGTGCAGGCCGACAGCGGCATCCGCGTGCTGGTGCTGCGCGGCACGCCCGGCGGAAGCTTCTCGGCGGGCGCCGACGTGCGCGACTGGGCGCCGCTCAGCCCGGAGGAGTTCGGGCGCGACTGGATCGCGCAGGGCAACCGCATCTTCCGCCGCTTCGAGCAGCTGCGCTGTCCGACCGTCGCGGCCATCGAGGGCGCGTGCTTCGGTGGCGGGCTGGAGCTGGCCTTGTGCGCCGACCTGCGCCTCGCGTCCGAGCCGGCACGTTTCCGCTTCCCCGAAACCGGCATCGGCGCGATCCCCGGCTGGGAAGGCGGGCCGCGCCTGGCACGGATCGCCGGCCGCGGGCGCGCCCTCGAGGCGGTGCTGACCGGGCGCGAGCTCGACGCCGCCACGGCCTTGCAGTGGGGCCTGGTCAACGCGGTGCACCCGGCGGAGCGTTTCGCCGCAGCGCTGGCGGCGCTGGTCGAGCAGCTCTGCGCGGTCTCGCCGCGCGCGGCGGCGCTCGCCAAGCAGGCGATCGTCGGCGAGCACGAATCCGAATCCTTCCACGCCCGGGCCGGGCGCGAGATCAAGGCCAGCGCCGACGCCGAGACCGGCCTGCGCGCCTTCTTCGACAAGCGCCCGGCGCGCTTCTGAACCCTTCTCGGAGACACCATGACCGCCGCCACCTTGCCCCGCGAGCCGCGCCGCTTCCGCATGTACATCGACGGCCGCTTCACCGACGGCAGCGGCACGGCGGTGATGACCCGCTCGAGCCCCGGCCACGGCGTGCCGGTGGCGCAATGGCCGTCGGGCAGCGCCGAGGACGCGCAGGCCGCGATCGGCGCCGCACGCGCGGCCTTCGACCGCGGCCCCTGGCCGCGCCTGTCGGCCGGAGAACGCGCGAAGGTCCTGTTCAAGGTGGCCGACCTGATCGAGCGGCATGCCGACGAGCTCGGCCTGATCGAATGCCTCGAGACCGGCAAGCCGATCACTCAGGCGCGCGGCGAGATCCGCGGCGCGGTCGACGTCTGGCGCTTCGCCGCCGGCGCGGCGCGCTCGATGGCCGGCGAGACGCTCAACAACCTCGGCGAGCGCGTGCTGGCGCTGGTGCTGCGCGAGCCGATCGGCGTGATCGGCGTGATCACGCCGTGGAACTTCCCGTTCTTCATCCTGGCCGAGCGGCTGCCGTTCATCCTGGCGGCCGGCTGCACCGCGGTCGTCAAGCCGGCCGAGGCGACCAGCGGCACCACGCTGCGCCTGGCCGAACTGCTGCACGAGGCCGGGCTGCCGCAAGGCGTGGTCAACGTGGTCAGCGGGCGCGGTTCGGTGGTGGGCCAGGTGCTGCTGGACAGCGACCGGGTCGACATGGTGTCGGTCACCGGTTCCACCGCCACCGGCCGCAAGGCAATCGCGGCCTCGGCCGGCAACATCAAGAAGCTCGGGCTCGAACTCGGCGGCAAGAACCCGCACCTCGTGTTCGCCGACGCGAACCTGGACGACGCCGCCGACGGCGTGGCCTTCGGCATGGCCTTCAACGCCGGCCAATGCTGCGTGGGCGGCAGCCGGCTCGTGGTGCAGCGATCGGTGATGGACGCCTTCGTGGCCAGGCTCGCGGAAAAGCTGCAGCGCGTGCGCGTCGGCGACCCGCTGGACGAGCGCACCCAGGTCGGCGCGCTGTTCGACGGCGCGCACATGGACAAGGTGCTCTCGTACATCGACGGCGGCGTGAAGGCCGGCGCGCGCCTGGTCTGCGGCGGCGGCCGCACCGGCTCGCGCGAGGGCTTCTTCGTCGCGCCCACGCTGCTCACCGACGTGCCCGCCGGCACGCCGCTGCTGCGCGAGGAGATCTTCGGCCCGGTGCTGGCGGTGCTGCCCTTCGACAGCGACGAGGAGGCGGTGGCGATCGCCAACGACACCGAGTTCGGCCTCTCCGCCTCGATCTGGACGAGCGACCTGACGCGGGCGCTGCGCGCGATGCGCGAGGTGCAGGCCGGCCGCGTGTGGGTCAACACCACGCTGGACAACGGGCCGGAGACGCCGCTGGGCGGCATGAAGCAGTCCGGCCTGGGCCGTGACGCCGGGCTCGCGGGCATCGAGGAGTACACCGAGGTGAAGACCGCGCACATCAACCTGCAGCCTCGGACCCACTGGGTGAGCTGACATGGCCGCCGAACACGACTACATCGTCGTCGGCGGCGGCTCGGCCGGCTGTGCGCTGGCCGCGCGGCTCTCGGAAGACCCGCAGCGCCGCGTGCTGCTGCTCGAGGCCGGCCCGGAAGACACGAACCGCTTCATCCACCTGCCGGTGGGCTTCGCGAAGATGACCTCGGGCCCGCTGACCTGGGGCCTGAAGACCGCGCCGCAGAAACACGCGATGAACCGCGAGATCGTCTATGCGCAGGCGCGTGTGCTGGGCGGCGGCGGCTCGATCAACGCGCAGGTCTACACGCGCGGCTGCCCGGAGGACTACGACGCCTGGGCCAGCGAGTTCGGCTGTACCGGCTGGAGCTTCGCCGACGTGCAGCCGCTCTTCCTGCGCTCCGAGGACAACGACACCCTGGCCGGCGAGACGCACGGCATCGGCGGGCCGCTGGGTGTCTCGTCGCTGGCGCCGCAGCCGCTCACGCGGGCCTTCGCCCAGGCCTGCCAGCAGCTCGGCATGCCCTACAACCCGGACTTCAACAGTGGCCGCCAGGCCGGCGCCGGCGCCTACCAGACCACCATCCGTGGCGCCAGGCGCTGCTCCGCGGCCGTGGGCTACCTGCGCCCGGCGCTGGCGCGCAGGAACCTGACGCTGAAGACCGGCGCGCAGATCAGCCGCATCGTGGTGGAGAAGGGCCGTGCGGTCGGCGTCGAGATGCTGGACAACGGCCGGCCGGTGCTGATGCGCGCGGCGCGCGAGGTGCTGGTCACCGCCGGCGCCATCGGCTCGCCCTGGCTGATGCTGCGCTCGGGCCTCGGCCCGGCCGACGAGTTGCGCGCGCTCGGCATCGCCGTCGCGGCGGACCTGCCCGAGGTGGGCAGGAACCTGCACGACCATTTCGGCATCGACATCGTCTACGAACTGAGCGGCCCGCACAGTTTCGACAAGTACAACAAGCCGCACTGGATGGCCTGGGCCGGCCTGGAGTACGCGCTGTTCCGGAAGGGCCCGGTCGCCTCCAACATCGTCGAGGGCGGCGCCTTCTGGTACGCCGACAAGACGGCGAAGACGCCCGACCTGCAGTTCCACTTCCTGGTCGGCGCCGGCGTCGAGGAGGGCGTGCCGAAGATCGAGAGCGGCTCGGGCGCGACGATGAACTCGTACACCTTGCGCCCGCGTGCCCGCGGCTCGGTGACGCTGCGCTCGGCCGACCCGGCGGTGCTGCCGGTGGTGGACCCGAACTTCCTCGGCGACCCCTACGACCTGAAGACCTCGACCGAAGGCCTGCGCCTGAGCCGCGAGATCTTCGCCCAGTCGGCGCTCGCGAAGTACGTGCGCAAGGAGCACTTCCCCGGCGGCCAGGTCACGACGCAGGCCGAGCTGGAGCTGTACGCGCGCCAGTACGGCCGCACCTCCTACCACCCGGTGGGCACCTGCCGCATGGGCGGCGACGCACGCTCGGTGGTCGACCCGCAGCTGCGCGTGCGCGGCGTCGAGGGTCTGCGCATCTGCGACAGCTCGGTGATGCCGCGGCTCGTCAGTTCCAACACCAACGCGCCCTCGATCATGATTGCGGAGAAGGCCTCCGATCTGGTGCGGGCCTCGGAGACCACGCGATGATCAGACACCTCGTGCTGCTGCGCTTCACCGAGGCCGCGAACGACGCGAAACGCGCCGAACTCGCCGCCGACTTCGCCTCGCTGGCGTCGCAGATCGCATTCATCCGCGGGCTGGAGTGGGGCGTCAACGTCAGCCCCGAGGGCCTGGACAAGGGCTTCACGCACGGCTTCGTCGTGAGCTTCGCCAGTGCCACCGACCGCGACGCCTACCTGCCGCACCCGGCGCACCAGGCCTTCGTCGAGCGGCTCAAGCCCTGGCTGGCCGACGTGCTGGTGCTGGACTACGAGGTGGGTGCGTGAAGGACACCATGCGCGCCGCCGTGCTCACCCGGCCCGGCCGCTTCGAGCTGCGCGAGGTGCCGGTGCCGGCGCTCTCGGCCAGCGACGTGCTGATCCGCGTCGAGCGCTGCGGCCTGTGCGGCACCGACATCCACATCTTCAAGGGCCACTACTCGGCCGACAGGCTGCCGCTGATCCCGGGTCACGAGTTCTCGGGCCATGTCGCGGCGCTTGGCGCTCAGGTGCATGGGCTGCAGATCGGCCAGCCGGTCACCGCCGACATCAACCTCGGCTGCGGCCAGTGCTTCTACTGCCGCAAGAACGAGGTCCTGAACTGCCGGGCGATGGTGCAGCTGGGCATCCATGTCGATGGCGGGCTGGCCGAGTACGTGCGCGTGCCGGCGCGCCACGTGGTGCCGGTGCCCGACGGCACGCCGGTGGAACTCGCCGCATTGACCGAGCCGGTGTCGTGCATCGTGCGGGCCGTCAAGCGCAGCCGGCTGCGGCTGGGCGAATCCGTGCTGATCCTCGGGGCCGGGCCGATCGGCAACCTGCACCTGCAGCTGGCGCGTCAGTGCGGCGCGGCGCCCCTGATCGTGTCCGAGCCGAACCCGGGCCGCGCGGCCTGGGCGCGTGCGAGCGGCGCCGACCTCGTCGTCGAGGACCCGGCGACGCTGCGCGAGCGCGTGCTCGCGCTGACCGACGGCCGCGGTGCCGACCTGGTGATCGAATCGGTGGGTGCGCCGGCGCTGTACGAACTGGCCTTCGAGCTGGTGCGCCCGGGCGGCCGCGTGCTCGCCTTCGGCCTGGCCGAGCCGGGTGTGCAGGCGCACTACGAGCCCTTCCAGGTGGTGCTCAAGGAGCTCGGCCTGCAGGGCAGCGTGGCCGGCATGGGCGACGACATGCACGAGGCGATGACGCTGATCGCGCACCGCCGCGTGCTGCTCGGGCCCTTCGTCGAGACCGTCTTCCCGCTGGCGCGCATCGCCGAGGCGATGGACGCCTTCGTCTCGGACAGGCGCATCAACAAGGTCCAGATCGCCATCCACTGAACCGAGGATCGTGATGAACATCTACTTCCAGAAGAGCCACCAGCGTTCGTTCGGCACCTTCCCGCTCAAGGGCGACGAGCTGAAGGCCGCGCTGCGCACTGCGCTGGACGTCGGCTACCGTGCCATCGACACCGCGCAGATGTACGGCAACGAGGCCGAAGTCGGCGAGGTGCTGCGGGACTGCACCGTGCCGCGCAACGAGCTGTGCATCACCACCAAGGTGCACCCGGACGTGTTCGCGCCCGAGCGCTTCCTGCCCTCGGTGCAGGAGAGCCTGAAGAAGCTGAGGCTCGACCAGGTGGACGTGCTGCTGCTGCACTGGCCGCCCGTCGACGGCGACGTGGTGCCCTCGCTCAAGCTGCTGGAGCAGGCGCAGACGCTGGGGTTCACGAAGCATGTGGGCGTCAGCAACTACACCGCCGCGATGATGCGCACGGCGCGCGACACGGTCTCGGTGCCGATCGTCACGAACCAGGTGGAGTTCCACCCGCTGCTGGACCAGTCGACGCTGCTCGCGGCGGCCACGGAGACCGGCATCCCGCTGTCGAGCTACTGCTCGGTGGCGCGCGGCGAGGTGTTCAAGCACACGCTGTTCGGCGAGATCGGGGCCGGCTACGGCAAGAGCGCCGCGCAGGTGGTGCTGCGCTGGATCCTGCAGAAGGGCGTGCCGATCAACACCATGTCGACCAAGGCGGCCAACATCCGCGCCAACTTCGAGGTGATGGACTTCACCTTGTCGAGCGTCGACATGGACCGCATCGATGCGCTGAACGCCACCGGCTACCGCATCGTCGACAAGCACCTGGTGCCCTGGGCACCGGTGTGGGACTGAACCCGTCACGGAGACCACCATGCTCGTGAACCAGAAACGCAAGTTCGGCCGCGTCGACCTCGAGGTCACGGCGTTCGGCTTCGGCACCGCACCGATCGGCAACATCTTCACGCCCATTCCCGAGGACGAGGCGCAGGGCATGATCCAGGCGTCGTGGGACGCCGGGGTGCGCTACTTCGACACCGCGCCGATGTACGGCCATGGCCTGGCCGAGCTGCGCACCGGCCATGGCCTGCGCTGGAAGAAGCGCGACGACTACGTGCTGTCGTCCAAGGTTGGCCGCCTGCTGACACCCGCCCCGCGCGCGAGCATCGACTTCGCGCCCTGGGCCGATGCCGCCCCGTTCACGATGCGCTTCGACTACAGCTACGACGGCACGATGCGTTCGTTCGAGGACTCGCTGCAGCGCCTGGGCCTGGAGCGCATGGACATCTGCTTCATCCACGACATCGACCGCTTCACCCGCGGCAACGATCAGCCGGCGGTGTTCGAGCAGGCGATGGACGGCTGCTGGCGCGCGCTCGAGAAGCTGCGCAGCGAGAAGCTGGTGAAGGCGATCGGCGTCGGCGTCAACGAATGGGAGGTGTGCCACGAGGCCCTGAAGCGGCGCGACTTCGACTGCTTCCTGCTCGCCGGCCGCTACACGCTGCTCGAGCAGGATTCGCTCGACGAGTTCCTGCCGCTGTGCGAGCAGCGCGGCGCGGCGGTGGTGATCGGCGGCGGCTTCAACTCCGGCATCCTCGCCACCGGCGCGAAGCCCGGCGCGAAGTACAACTACGCGCCGGCGCCGCAGGCCATCCTCGACAAGGTGGCGAAGATCGAGGCCGTCTGCGCCGACTACCGTGTGCCGCTGCCGGCCGCCGCGTTGCAGTTCGTCGTGGCGCACCCGGCGATCCCGTCCTTCATCGCCGGCACGCGCACGGTGGCGCAGCTGCAGCAGAACCTCGCCTGGTTCAACCACCCGATCCCGGCCGACTTCTGGGCCGAACTGAAGCGCCGCGGCCTGCTGCGCGAGGACGCGCCCGTCCCGCTCGCCGCGGCCTGAGTCGGCCGATTACGGACTAACCCTGTGGCGCAGGGCGAGTCCACCTCCTAAAGTAAATAACTAGCTAGTTACGACAGCGACCACGCGAGACCCGTAACGACGCGACGCCCACCCCCGCGACGATGGGGGCGTTCCCACCACCGGAGCACCTATGTCCTTCATCAAGACCTTCATCGACCAGGAGACGGCCCGCCGCCGCGACTTCCTGCTGGCCAGCGCCTACGGCCTCGTGGGCGCCGGCGCCGCCGGGCTCGGCCTGCCGGCCTTCGCGCAGGCCAACCTGCCGGTGGCCTGGAGCTACCGCGACCGCAACAACCCCTACTGGCATGCCATCGTGTCGGGCGGCGAATCCTTCCTCGAGAGCCTGGGGCGCAAGAAGGGCGAGCTGATCCACCTGCTGAACAACGGCAGCTCGGAGAAGTCGCTCGCCGACATCAAGGCGCTGCTGTCCAAGACCGGCGGCAAGGTCGCGATCGCCTGCGACGCCAACGACGCGCCGAACTGCCGGCCGGTGGTCGAGTCGGTGCAGAAGGCGGGCGGCTACATCTCGACGATCTGGAACAAGGAAGACAGCCTGCACCCCTGGGACTTCGGCGACCACTGGGTCTCGCACATGAGCTGGTCCGACGAGGGTCCGGCCGAGCAGACCGCGCGCATCCTGTTCAACGCGATGGGCGGCAAGGGTGCGATCGTGGGCGTCGGCGGCATCGCGGCCAACAACCCGGCCATCGAGCGCCGCAACGGCATGATGAAGGCGCTCAAGGACTTCCCCGGCATCGAGCTGCTCGACTACCAGCCCGCCGACTGGGCCACGCAGAAGGCCAACCAGGTGATGCAAGGTTTCCTGACGCGCTTCGGCAAGAAGATCACCGGCGTGTTCTGCGCCAACGACTCGATGGCCTACGGCGTGCTCGAGGCGCTGAAGGCCGACGGCCGCAAGCTGCCGGTGGTGGCCTACGACGGCAACCCCGAGGCGACCGACCTGGTGATCAAGGGCGACCTGCTCGCCACCTGCTTCACCAACCCGCACTGGGGCGGCGGCATCACCGCGGCGCTGGCCTACCACGCAGCCATCGGCAGCTTCAAGCCGAGCAAGGAACCGAAGGAGCACCGCGAGTTCTACGGCCCGACCATCCTGGTGACGGCCAAGGACGCGGCCGCCTTCAAGGCCAAGTACATCAGCGCCACGCCGAAGTACGACTGGAAGGACTTCTGGGGTCCGAGCCCCGGCGGCATCAAGTACAAGACGGCGTGACGGGACCACGGCGGTGATCACCATGCAACCCGCACCCGCCCTGCCGCCGCTGCGCCCGCTGGGCGCGGCGGCCGGCCCCGCCGCACCTCGGCGCGCGCCGCTGGCCGAGCGCCTGAGCCGCTGGGCGCCCACGCTGGTGCTGGTGGCGCTGGTGCTCGCCTTCTCGGCGGCCAACCCGCGCTTCCTGGACCTGAACAACTTCGCGCGCATCAGCATCGCCGCCGTGCCGGCGCTGATGGTGGCGATCGGCGTCACCTTCATCATCATCATGGGGTCGATCGACCTCTCGATGGAGGGCACGATCTCCACCACCGCGGTGCTGTTCGCGCTGGCGTTCAACCTGCTCGGCGGAAGCCTGCTGGGCTGGGGCTGGGTCGCGATTCCCCTGGCCCTGCTGGCCGGCGCGGCCATCGGCCTGGTCAACGGGCTGGTGCACGTGAAGCTGAAGATCCCGAGCTTCATGGCGAGCCTGGCGATCGGCTTCGTCGGCATGGGCCTGTCGGTGGTGCTGACCAGCGGCGACATCGTGCGCGTCAACGACGATGTGTTCCGCGCGCTGCTGTTCATGCGCGTCTTCGACTTCCCGCTCATGCTCTACGTCGCGCTGGGGCTGGTGCTGGTGGCCTGGTTCATCCAGCGCAACACCACGCTCGGGCGCAACTTCTACGCCGTGGGCGGCGGCGAGGACCTGGCGCATGCCTCCGGCCTGAACGTCAAGCGCGTGCGCGTGCTCGGCTTCGTGCTGGCCGGCGTGTTCTACGCGCTCGGCGCCATCTTCGCGGTGGCGCGCGGCGGCATGGCCGAATCGCTGACCGGCACCAACTACATGTTCCTGACCGTCACCGCGGTGGTCGTCGGCGGCACCTCGCTGATGGGCGGCAACGGCGGCGTCTGGAACACCGTGGTCGGCGTGCTGATCGTCAACGTGATCAACAACGGCATGGTCGTGATCGGCCTGCCGAACTACGTGCAGGACGGCGTGCTCGGCGTGCTGGTCATCCTGGCCGTGGTGCTGTCGACCAGCCGGCGGCGTGCCGGGCTGGTGAAGTGAGGTCGCCATGCTCGAATTCCGCAAGGTCGAGAAGACGTTCACCGGCGTGCGCGCCCTCAAGGGCATCGACTTCCGCGTCGAGCGCGGCGAGATCGTCGGCCTGGTCGGCGAGAACGGCGCCGGCAAGTCGACCCTGATGAAGGTGATCTACGGCGCCTACCAGCACGACGGCGGCGAGCTGCTGATCAACGACCGGCCGACCCGCTTCGGCAGCCCGCGCGAGGCGATGCAGCAGGGCATCGGCATGGTGTTCCAGGAGCAGTCGCTGATCCCGAACCTGTCGGTGATGGAGAACATCTTCCTCGGCTTCGAGCAGCAGTTCGTCAGCTTCGGCGTGATCCGCTGGAAGAAGATGGCCGAGGCCGCGCGCCGCCAGCTCGCCAAGGTGCACCTGGACGTGGACCCGTACGAGACCACCGGCAAGCTGTCGTTCGCGCAGCGCCAGATGGTCGAACTGGCGAAGGTGCTGACGCTCGAGGAACGGGTCGACGGCCACCTCGTCATCCTGCTCGACGAGCCCACCTCGGTGCTGGCCAAGGAAGAGGTGGCGCTGCTGTTCAGGCTGGTGCGCGAACTGCGCTCGCGCGCCTCGTTCATCTTCGTCTCGCACCGGCTCGACGAGGTGATCGAGATCTCCGACCGCATCTACGTGCTGAAGGACGGCGAGGTGGTCGACGTCGTGAAGGGCGGCGACGCCCAGGTCGAGGCCATCCAGCACAAGATGGTCGGCCGCGAGATCAGCAAGCAGTACTACCGCGAAGAGAAGCAGCACCCGCCGCGCGACGAGGTGCTGCTCGAGGCCGACGGGCTGACGCAGCACGGCCACTACCAGGACATCACGCTGAAGCTGCGCCGCGGCGAGGTGCTGGCGCTGGTGGGTGTCGAGGGCTCCGGCGGCGAGCCGATCATGCGCACGATCTTCGGGCTGGAGAAGCCCGACGCGGGCACGCTGACGGTCAAGGGCCGGCCGGTGACGCGCCATTCGGCCGCCGACGCGGTGGCGCGCGGCATCGGCTACATCCCGCGCGAGCGCAAGGTCGAGGGCATCGTTGCTGGCATGTCGGTGGCCGAGAACATCACGCTTTCGCAGACGGGGCGCTACAGCCGCGGTGGTGTGCTGCGTGTCGGCGCCGAGAAGGTGCTGGCCAAGGAATGGATCGATCGCCTGGAGATCAAGGCCCCCGGCGTGGACGCCAGCGCGGGCAAGCTCTCCGGCGGCAACCAGCAGAAGGTCGTCATCTCCAAGTGGCGCAGCGGCGGCTCGGACATCATCCTGCTCGACCACCCGACGCGCGGCGTCGACGTCGGCGCCAAGGAGAACATCTACGAGGTGATCCGCGAGATGTGCGCCGACGGCTGCGGCGTGCTGCTGATGGCCGACACGCTGGAGGAGGCGATCGGCCTCGCCCACACCATCGCGGTGCTGAAGGACGGCCGCATCCAGCAGTGGTTCGAGGGGCGGCCGGGCGCCAAGCCGACGCTCTACGACCTCGTGCACCACATGACCTGAAGGAGACGAGGCGATGACCATCGACCGCATCCGACCGCACCTGCCCTGGATCACGCTCGTCGTGCTGACGCTCGCCGTCAGCGTGATCAACCCGGTCTTCCTGCAGCCGGCGAGCCTGGTGCAGATGACCGCCGACGTGGCGACCCTGTTCGTGCTCGCGCTCGGCATCACGCTGGTGATCTACATCGGCGGCATCGACCTCTCGGCGCAGTCGGTGGCCAACATGACCACGGTGCTGGCCACGCTCGCGCTGCCGAAGTTCGGCATGTGGATGGCGCCGGCGGTGCTGGGTGTCGGCGCGACGCTCGGCTTCGCGTCGGGCTACGCGTCGACGCGGCTCAAGGTGCCCTCGTTCATCGCGACCCTCGCGGTCGGCGGGGTGGCGCTCTCGCTCGGCCAGTACGCCTCGGGCCAGCAGGCGGTGTTCATGGACGCCGAACTGCGCGACCAGGTGTTCGGCTGGGTCACCGGCAGCACGGCCGGCGTGCCGCACGAGATCTTCATCGCCGGCGCGCTGCTGGCGGTGCTGCTGTTCATCGAGCGCCGCACCACGCTCGGCCGCGCGCTGAAGGCGATCGGTGCCGGCGAGCCGGCCGCGGTGGCCTCGGGTCTGCGGGTGGATCGCTACAAGATCGCGGTCTACACGATCTCCGGGCTGATCGCGGCGTTTGCCGGGCTGATGTTCGCGGTCAAGCTGGCCGGCGGGGCGCCCAACATTGCGGAAGGTTTCCTGCTGCCGGCGATCGTCGCGGTGCTGATCGGCGGCACGCCGCTGACCGGCGGCGTCGGCGGCGTGCTGAACACGCTGATCGGCGCGCTGATCGTCGCGGTGATCCGCACCGCGATGGTCTACCTCGAGGTGCCGGCCACGGCGCAGCAGATCGTGTTCGGCGTCGTGCTGATCGTCGCGATCGCGCTGACGATCGACCGCAGCAAGCTGGCGATGGTCAAGTGAACTCTCTGGAGAACGGATGAAGGTGCTGGTGGCTGTGAAGCGCGTGCTCGACTACAACGTCAAGCCGCGCGTGAAGGCGGACGGTTCGGGCGTGGAGCTGGCCGGCGTGAAGATGAGCATGAACCCCTTCGACGAGATCGCCGTGGAAGAGGCGGTGCGGCTGAAGGAGAAGGGCGTGGCCACGGAGATCATCGCGGTCTCCTGCGGCGTCACCCAGTGCCAGGAGACCCTGCGCACCGCGATGGCCATCGGCGCCGACCGCGCCATCCTGGTCGAGACCAGCGAGGAACTGCAGCCCCTGGCCGTGGCCAAGCTGCTGCACGCGCTGGTGAAGAAGGAACAGCCCGGCCTCGTGATCCTGGGCAAGCAGGCCATCGACGACGACTGCAACCAGACCGGCCAGATGCTGGCCGCACTCGCCGAGCTGCCGCAAGCCACCTTCGCCAGCAAGGTCGAGGTGGCCGACGGCCAGGCCCAGGTCACGCGCGAGGTCGACGGCGGCCTCGAGACCCTCTCGATCAGCCTGCCGGCGGTGATCACCACCGACCTGCGCCTGAACGAACCGCGCTACGTGACCCTGCCCAACATCATGAAGGCCAAGAAGAAGCCGCTGGAGACGCTCAAGCCGGCCGACCTGGGTGTGGACGTCGCCCCGCGCCTGAAGACGCTGAAGGTGAGCGAGCCGCCCAAGCGCGGCGCGGGAGTGAAGGTGCCGGACGTCGCCACCCTCGTGGCGAAGCTGAAGAACGAAGCCAAGGTGATCTGAGCGTAAGGCGGACGCTCCGCGCCGCCCTACGTCGTCTCGTTCGACCGGACGCGGGTGCGCCGGTCAACTCGCCGGAATGATTGGAACCCTCGGATGTGCCTCCTCGTCATCGCAGAACACGACCACGGCGCCTTGAAGGGCGCGACCCTCAACACCGTCACCGCCGCGGCGGCCATCGGCGGCGACATCCACGTGCTGGTGGCCGGCCAGAACGCCGCCGGCGCCGCGCAGGCTGCCAGCACCCTGCAGGGCGTGACCAAGGTGCTGCATG
Source organism: Piscinibacter defluvii (assembly GCF_004011805.1). Taxonomy (GTDB): domain Bacteria; phylum Pseudomonadota; class Gammaproteobacteria; order Burkholderiales; family Burkholderiaceae_C; genus Piscinibacter; species Piscinibacter defluvii. The sequence continues at coordinate 141,403 of NZ_ML137196.1, read as the reverse complement.
CCGACGGCGCGAGCCTCGCGGAGCAGCTTGCCGAGAACGTCGCCGCGCAGGTGCTCGCGCTTGCGGGTGATTCGGCGAAGAACTACAGCCACGTCCTCTTCCCCGCCACCGCGCACGGCAAGAACGTCGCGCCGCGCGTGGCCGCGAAGCTGGACGTCGCGCAGGTCAGCGAGGTCTCCAAGGTGATCTCGCCCGACACCTTCGAGCGCCCGATCTACGCCGGCAACGCCATCGCCACCGTGCAGAGCACCGACGCGATCAAGGTGATCACCGTGCGCGCCACCGGCTTCGACGCCGCGGGGCCGGGCGGCTCGGCGGCCATCGAGACGATCGAGGCCGTCGCCGACAGCGGCAAGAGCCGCTACCTCGGCAGCGAGATCGCCAAGAGCGACCGGCCCGAGCTGACCGCAGCCAAGATCATCGTCAGCGGCGGCCGGGCGATGGGCAGCAGCGAGAAGTTCAACGAGGTGCTCACGCCGCTGGCCGACAAGCTCGGCGCGGCGCTGGGCGCCAGCCGCGCCGCGGTGGACGCGGGTTATGCCCCGAACGACTGGCAGGTCGGCCAGACCGGCAAGATCGTCGCGCCGCAGCTGTACGTGGCCTGCGGCATCAGCGGGGCGATCCAGCACCTGGCCGGCATGAAGGACTCCAAGGTGATCGTGGCGATCAACAAGGACCCGGAGGCCCCGATCTTCAGCGTCGCGGACTACGGCCTCGAGGCCGATCTGTTCGAGGCGGTGCCAGGCCTGTCCGCGGCGTTGTGAGCGAGCCGTTGCGCCTGGCCGACCTGACGCCCGGGCGGGCCTGGGAGACACCGGGCATCGTCGTCACCGAAGCGCATGTGGTGGCCTTTGCCGGACTCTCGGGCGACTTCTTTGCGCTGCACATGGACGACGAGTTCGCGCGGGCCCAGGGCTTCGAGGGCCGGGTGGCCCATGGCCTGCTCGGCCTCGCGCTGGTCGACGGCCTGAAGAACCGCGCCACGACCCAGCTCGACGCGATCGCCTCGCTCGAGTGGCGCTGGCGCTTCGTCGCGCCCATCCTCGTCGGCGACCGCATCCAGGCCCGCATCGAGGTGCTCGAGGCCCGCGCGAGTTCGCGGCCCGGCCGCGGCGTGGTCAGGCTCGCGCTGACGGTGCACAACCAGCGCGGCCAGCCGGTGCAGGAGGGCGTCAACACGCTGCTGGTGCGTGCCTGAGGCGTGCCGCGCCACTGCCGCTAACATCGCCCCAAACAACGACCGCGGCAGGAGATCATGGGCGAGAAGATGCCGTTCCGGGCACGCAACCCGGAAGCGACCAAGGCCGACATCCTGGCCGCCGCGCGCATCGAGTTCGCGAAGGCAGGCCTGTCTGGCGCGCGCGTCGACAAGATCGCCGAGCAGTCGGGCGCCAACAAGCGGATGATCTACCACTACTTCGGCGGCAAGGAGCAGCTGTTTGCCGCCGTCGTGGAAGACGCCTACACCAACATCCGCAGCCAGGAGCGCGGCCTCGGCCTGGACGACGTGCCGCCGGTGGAGGCGATGAAGCGGCTGGTGGAGTTCACCTGGCGCTACTACCTCGAGAACCCCGAGTTCATCACGCTGGTCAACAGCGAGAACCTGCACCAGGCGCGCCACATCGCCGGCAACAAGCAGCTGCGTAAGCTGCAGAAGGCCTATGTGGACACGGTCGAGGGCATCCTGAAGCGCGGCGAGGCCGAGGGCGTGTTCCGCCCCGGCATCGACGCCGTGCAGCTGTGCATCACGATCGCCGCGATCGGCTTCTACTACCTGAACAACCGCCACACCGGCGGCGTGCTGTTCGCGCTGAACTTCACCAGCCGCGAGGCCCTCGCGGCCCGGCTGAAGTTCAACATCGACACGGTGCTGCGCCTGGTGCTGGCCCACCCGGACCGGGACGCCTGAGCGGATGCCGACGCGGATGCCCGGACGGGCTCAGCGCCCCTCGAGGTAGCGCGCGTCCGACCAGCTGGCCAGCCACTCGGGCCGGAAGGCCACGAAGATGGCCGTCAGCATGCCGGTGGCAAAGGCCTCGCCCCAGGCCATCAACCAGTGGCCGATCAGCAGCGTATCCAGCTCGGTGCCGGGCGGCAGCGGCGTGGCGAACGAGGCCAGCGTGCCGGCCGCCATCATGGCCAGCGCGGTGACGATGAAGCCGCGCCCGAGGATGAACACGAACGGGTGGCGCGGCAGCCAGCGGCGTGTCGCCAGGCCGAGCAGCAGCGCCAGGCTGGCCACGGCGACGCCGTTCCAGGCCAGCAGGTTCAGCGCGGTGGCCCAGGGCAGCCCGGCGAACCAGCTGCCCAGCAGCGCGATCGGCACCAGGCTCAGCACCGCCAGCGGCCAGCCGAACATCAGCACCAGCAGCCCGGCGCCTGACAGCTGCAGCGCCACCCCGCCGGGCAGCGCGCGCTGCGAGGCCCACAGCCAGGGCAGCAGCACCAGGCAGGCCAGCCAGGCGTTGAGCGGAAAGCCCGCGCCGAACTGACGCCACGGCCGCAGCGCGGCCGACACGACCAGCGCCACGAGCACGATTGCCAGGTCCAGTCCCATGCGGCGATGCTAGGCCGGCAAGGCGCAGCGGGGCATGATCTGCGCCAATCCTGCCGGGCCGGTGCGGGTAAGCGCCGAGGGGGCGGGGCGGTGCAGGCGCGCTACGCTATGCCACATGAACCTGCCCGGCCGCGCGATCGACTTCTGGTTCGACTTCTCGTCGCCCTACTCCTACGTCGCCTCGGAATGGATCGACGCGCTCGCGGCGCGCCATGCCCGCACCGTGCACTGGAAGGCCATCCTGCTGGGCGTGACCTTCCAGGCCGCCGAGCTGAGATCGCCGGTGTCGCACCCGATCAAGCGCGAGTACTCGCTGCACGATTTCGAACGCTCGGCGCGTTTTGCCGGCGTGCCGGTGACGATGCCGGAGAAGTTCCCGATCCCGACGCAGAACGCGGCGCGCGTGTTCTGGTGGCTGAACGAGCGTGACGCCGAGCAGGCCAAGGCCTGGGCGCGCGCCGGCCTGCGCGCGTACTTCACGCGCGGCGTGGACCTGAGCGACCCGGCCGCCCTGCGCGCGCTGGCCGCCGAGTCGGGGCTGGACGCGGCGGCGGCCGAAGCAGCCTGGAACGACCCGGCCTGGAAGCTGCGCCTGAAGGCCGAGAACGAGGCCGCCATCGCGGCGGGTGTGTTCGGTGCGCCGTTCTTCATGATCGACGGCGAGCCCTTCTGGGGCAACGACCGCCGGCCGCAGATCGAACGCTGGCTCGAGAAGGGGCCGTTCTGATGCGCGTGGCCGACCAGCTGCGCATCCAGGCCCATGCCAACCGGCTCGCCAACCGGCGCCTGCACGAGGCGATGGCGGCGCTGACCGACGCCGAATTCCACGCCCCGCGCACCAGCTTCTTCCCGAGCCTGGCGCAGACGCTGAACCATCTGCTGGCGGTCGACCTGTACTACATCGGCGCGCTGTACGGCGATGCCGGGCTGGTGGCGAGCTACCGCGCCTTCGTGCCGGCCGCGACGCTGGCGGAGCTGGCCGCGCGGCAGCGCGAGAGCGACGAGCGGCTGATCCGCTTCTGCGCCACGCTCGACGATGCCGGCTGCGACGCGATGGTCGACATGGACCGCGGCACGCATGTGCAGCGCGACCGCGCCGGCCACGTGCTGGTCCACCTGTTCATGCACCAGACCCATCACCGCGGCCAGGCGCACGCGATGCTGGCCGGCACCGCGGTGGCGCCGCCGCAGCTCGACGAGTTCCTGATGCCCAGCGACGCGTCGTTCCGCGTCGCCGACATGGCGGCGCTGGGCTGGAACGAAACCGAGGTCTACGGCGCCTGACTGGCGCGTCGCCACTGCTCGGGCGTCTGCCCGGTCCACTGGCGGAAGGCGCGCGCAAAGCTCTTCGGGCTGCCGAAGCCGGCCTCGGCAGCCACCTGCTTGATGGGGCGCTGCGTGCGCGCGAGCAGCGCCAGCGCGGTGTCGCGCCGCACCTCGTCCTTCAGCGCCTGCAGCGGCCGGCCCTCGTCGCGCAGCTGGCGGTGCAAGGTGCGCACCGACACATGCAGCGCCTCGGCCAGGGCCGGCGCGGTGAGCACGCCGCCGCGCAGGAGTTCGCGCACGCGCTGGGCGAGCAGGCGGTCGCGCCGGTAGGGGCGCACGGTCAGCGGCAGGGCGCGCTGCAGCATCGTGCGCAGCGCGCGTTCGTCGCGGCGCAGCGGCAGGGCCAGGTAGTCGGCATCGAACACCAGCGCGGCGCGCGCCGCGCCGAATCGCACCGGGCCGGGGAACATGGCCGGGTAGGCGTCGGCGTGCGGCGGCGCAGGGAACGGGAAGGCCGCCTCGCGCAGCGGGATGCGTGAATCGATCGCCCAGCAGGCGAAGCCGTGCACCGAGCGCAGCAGCGTGACCAGCGCGATCTCGCGGTGCTCGCCCAGCGGCGCGCGCTCGTCGATCGCCAGCTTCGCCGCATCGCCGGCCGGCTCGAGCGACAGCAGCACGTCGTCGACCAGCAGGCGGTGGTGGCGGCACCAGCGCTTGAGCGCCACGCCCAGGTCCGGCGCGGTGATCGAGGCGCGGCACAGCATGCCGTAGCTGCCCCAGGGCAGGCGGCGGGAGAACCAGCCGAGCGCCTCGTCGTCGAGCTCCTGCATCGCGCGGGCGGAGAAGGTCTCCATCTGCAGCGCGTCGATGCGGGCGTCGGTGCGCTTCAGTTGCGCTGGCGTGATCCGTGCCTCCTGCAGGGCCCCGGACGGATCCCGCCCGGCCGCGCGGTAGGCCGCCACCATCGCGCGGATGAAGGCCATCGGCGTGAGCGCGGGCAGGCGGGCGGCGGGCATGCCCGAGTCTGGCGCGTGCTGGCATGATTTGCAACCTCGCTGGCGCCCGGCGCGCCGGCCCGGCGCCTATGCTGCAGGCCTCGTGCGCGCCCGGATGGCGCAGCCACCCGCCTTCGCCCACACTGCCCGCACCATGCCTGCGATCACCACCAAGCTGAACCCGCGTGCCGAGGACTTCAAGGCCAACGCCGCCGCGATGCGTGCGCTGGTCGACGACCTGAACGCCAGGCTCGCGCAGATCGCCCAGGGCGGCGGCGAGGCGGCGCGCGCCAAGCACGTGGCGCGCGGCAAGCTGCTGCCGCGCGAGCGCGTCGCGATGCTGCTCGACCCGGACACGCCCTTCCTCGAGATCGCGCCGCTCGCGGCGCTGGGCATGTACAAGGAAAAGGGCGGCGTCGACGCGGCGCCGGGCGCCGGACTGATCGCCGGCATCGGCCGCGTGTCCGGCCTCGAGTGCCTGATCGTCTGCAACGACGCCACCGTCAAGGGCGGCACCTACTACCCGATGACGGTGAAGAAGCACCTGCGCGCGCAGGAGATCGCGCAGCAGAACCGCCTGCCGTGCATCTACCTGGTCGACAGCGGCGGCGCCAACCTGCCGAACCAGGACGAGGTGTTCCCCGACCGCGAGCACTTCGGCCGCATCTTCTTCAACCAGGCCAACATGAGCGCCCAGGGCATCCCGCAGATCGCGGTGGTGATGGGCTCCTGCACCGCCGGCGGCGCCTACGTGCCGGCGATGAGCGACGAGTCGATCATCGTCAAGGAGCAGGGCACGATCTTCCTCGGCGGTCCGCCGCTGGTGAAGGCGGCCATCGGCGAGGTGGTCAGCGCGGAAGACCTGGGCGGCGGCGACGTGCACACCCGGCTCTCGGGCGTGGCCGACCACCTGGCGCAGGACGACACGCACGCGCTCGCGCTGGCGCGCCGCGCGGTGGCGCACCTGAACCGCAGCAAGCCGCAGCCGCTAAAGCTGCAGCCGCCGCGTGCGCCGCTGTACGACGCGGCCGAGCTGCACGGCATCATCCCGACCGACCCGCGCAAGCCCTACGACGTGCGCGAGATCATCGCGCGGCTGGTGGACGGCAGCGAGTTCGACGAGTTCAAGGCGCGCTACGGCACCACGCTCGTCACCGGCTTCGCGCACCTCGAGGGCATGCCGGTGGGCATCGTCGCCAACAACGGCGTGCTGTTCAGCGAGAGTGCGCTGAAGGGCGCGCACTTCATCGAGCTGTGCGGCCAGCGCAAGGTGCCGCTGATCTTCCTGCAGAACATCACCGGCTTCATGGTCGGCCGCAAGTACGAGAGCGAGGGCATCGCCAAGCACGGCGCGAAGATGGTGACGGCGGTCTCGACCGTCAACGTGCCCAAGTTCACCGTGATCATCGGCGGCAGCTTCGGCGCCGGCAACTATGGCATGTGCGGCCGCGCCTACTCGCCGCGCTTCCTGTGGATGTGGCCGAACGCGCGCATCTCGGTGATGGGCGGCGAGCAGGCCGCCAGCGTGCTGGCCACCGTCAAGCGCGACGGCATCGAGGCCAAGGGCGGCGCCTGGAGCGCCGAGGAAGAAGCCGCGTTCAAGAAGCCGATCCTCGAGCAGTTCGAGCACCAGGCGCACCCGTACTACGCCAGCGCCCGGCTGTGGGACGACGGCGTGATCGACCCGGCCGACACGCGCCGCGTGCTCGCGCTGGCGATCAGCGCCAGCCTGAACGCGACTATCCCCGAGCCGCGCTTCGGCGTGTTCCGCATGTGACGGTGATGGACAACGCCTACCTCACGCCCGAGCACGAGCTGCTGAGCGAGCAGGTCGCGCGTTTCCTCGCGCGCGAGGTCGAGCCGCACGGCGAGCGCTGGGAGCGCGAGGGCCGGGTGCCGCGGGACGTGCTGCGCAAGCTCGGCGACGCCGGGCTGCTCGGGCTGATGTACGAGAGCGGTCATGGCGGGGCGGAGGCCGACGCGCTGACCAACCTCGTGTTCGCCGAGGCCCTCTCGCAATCCACCTTCGCCGGCTTCGTGATCACCGTGCTCGTGCACACCGACATGGCGAGCCCGCACCTGCACCACGCCGGCACCCCGGCGCAGAAGGCGCGCTGGATGCCGGGCATCACCGCGGGCCGCACGATCACCGCGGTGGCGATCACCGAACCCGGCGCGGGCTCGGACGTGGCCGGGCTGCAGACCCGCGCACGCCGCGACGGCGACCAGTGGGTGATCGACGGCAGCAAGCTCTTCATCACCAACGGCGTGCACGCGGACCTCTACTTCGTCGCCGCACGCACCGGCACCGGCCGGCACGACATCTCGATGTTCGCGGTCGAGAAGGGCACGCCGGGCTTCACGGTCGGCCGCCAGCTCGACAAGACCGGCTGGCTCTCGTCCGACACCGCCGAGCTGGTGTTCGACGGCTGCCGCCTCCCGGTCGACCAGCTGCTCGGCGAGGAGCACCGCGGGTTCCGCGCGGTGATGAAGAACTTCCAGACCGAGCGCATCGCGCTCGGCGCGATGGCCGTGGGCCACTGCATGCAGGCGCTCGCCCTGACGCTGCAGTACGTGAAGGACCGGCGCGCCTTCGGCGGCCCGCTGTTCGACAAGCAGGTGGTGCGGCAGCGCCTGGCGATGCTCGACGCCAAGGTGCGCGCCGCGCGCCAGTACCTCTACCATTGCGCGTGGATGGTGACGCAGGGCAGGGACGTGGTGCAGGACGTCTCGCTGCTCAAGGCGCTCACCGGCGAACTGGTCAACGAGGTCGTGCAGGCCTGCCAGCAGTTCCACGGCGGCATGGGCTACATGCGCGGCACGGCGATCGAGCGGCTCTGGCGCGACGCGCGCATCCTGGCGATCGGCGGCGGCGCGAGCGAGGTGATGCTCGACGAAGCAGCCAAGCGCTACTGAGGTCCGCATGACAACCACCCTCGACATCCAGCGCAGCGGCCCGGTCGCGCGCGTGTTCCTCAACCGGCCCGAGGTGCGCAACGCGTTCAACGATGGCGTGATCGCCGAGCTGACCGAGGCCTTCGCCGCGCTCGGCACCGACGCCACGCTGCGCTGCATCGTGCTCGGCGGCCACGGCAAGGCCTTCTGTGCCGGCGCCGACCTATCCTGGATGCGCGCGATGGCCGGCTATGCGTGGGAGGAGAACCGCGCCGACGCGCAGCGCCTCGCCGACATGCTGTGGACGATCTGGCGCTGTCCGGTGCCCGTGGTCGGCCGCATCCATGGCGACTGCTACGCCGGCGGCGTCGGCCTCGCGGCGGTGTGCGACCTGCTGGTGGCGAGCGAGGCCGCGGGCTTCTGCCTCAGCGAGGCGAAACTCGGGCTGCTGCCGGCGACCATTGGGCCCTACGTCGTCAAGGCGATGGGCGAGCAGCAGGCGCGGCGCTGGTTCCTCACGGCCGAGCGCTTCGACGCGGCGCGGGCGCAGGCGATGGGCTTCGTGCACGAGGTGGTCGAGTCCGAGGCGCTGGACGCCAAGGTCGATGAGCTGGTGGCAACGCTCGTGGCCAATGGCCCGATGGCCGTGCGCGCCTGCAAGCGCCTGGTGCAGGACCTGGCCGGCCGCCCCATCGACGATGCTCTGCGTGCCGACACCGCGCGCCGCATCGCCGACATCCGCGCCAGCGACGAAGGCCGCGAAGGCGTGCAGGCCTTTCTCGCCAAGCGCACGCCGGCCTGGCGCGAACCGCAATGAACCCGGTGCCGCTCGACACCACGCAGTTGCTGGCGATTGCCGCGGCGCTCGGCTGGGCGAGCGGGCTGCGGCTGTACCTCGTCGTGTTCGTCACCGGCCTGGCGGGTTACCTCGGCTGGGTCGAGCTGCCGCACGGGCTGAAGCTGCTGCAGCAGCCGACGCTGCTCGGTGCCAGTGGCTTCCTGCTCGCGGTCGAGTTCTTCGCCGACAAGATCCCGGGCGTCGACACGCTGTGGGACGTGCTGCACACCGTCATCCGCATTCCCGCCGGCGCGGCACTCGCGGCGGCCGTGTTCGGCGGCGACCACGCCACCTGGGCCGCGGCGGCGGCGCTGCTGGGCGGCACGCTGGCGGCCACCAGCCATGTGGCCAAGGCCACCACGCGCGCAGCGGCCAACACCTCCCCCGAGCCGTTCTCCAACATCGGGCTCTCGCTGCTCGGCGACGCCGGCGTGCCGCTGGCGCTGTGGCTGTCGTGGCAGCACCCGCTGGTGTTCTTCGCGGTGCTGCTGGTGGCGCTGGCGCTGATGGTGGCGCTGATCGTCGTGCTCGGAAAGTTCCTGCGTGCGCTGCTGCGCCGCGTCGCCGGCTGGATGCGGCCGCGTTCCGCCTGAGGTCCTCATGTTCCAGAAGATCCTGATCGCCAACCGCGGTGAAATCGCCTGCCGCGTGGCCGCCACCGCACGCCGGCTCGGCATCCGTACCGTGGCCGTGTATTCCGATGCCGATGCACAGGCGCAGCACGTTCAGGCCTGCGACGAGGCGGTGCGCCTCGGCCCGCCCGCGCCGCGCGAGAGCTACCTGCGCGGCGAGCTGATCATCGAGGCGGCGAAGGCCACCGGTGCGCAGGCCATCCACCCCGGCTACGGCTTCCTGAGCGAGAACGAGGAGTTCGCGCAGGCCTGTGCCGATGCCGGGCTGGTGTTCATCGGCCCGCCGCCGTCGGCCATCAAGGCGATGGGCCTGAAGGCCGAATCCAAGCAGCTGATGGACAAGGCCGGCGTGCCGCTGGTGCCCGGCTACCACGGCGCCGATCAGGACCCGGCGCTGCTCGCGCGCGAGGCCGCGCGCATCGGCTACCCGGTGCTGATCAAGGCCAGCGCGGGCGGCGGCGGCAAGGGCATGCGCATCGTCACCAAGGCCGACGAGTTCGACGCCGCGCTCGCCTCCTGCCAGCGCGAGGCGCGCAACAGCTTCGGCGACGATGCGGTGCTGATCGAGCGCTACGTCACGCGGCCGCGGCACATCGAGATCCAGGTGTTCGCCGACACGCGCGGCGCCTGCGTCTACCTGTTCGAGCGCGACTGCTCGGTGCAGCGCCGGCACCAGAAGGTGCTGGAGGAGTCGCCCGCGCCCGGGCTCTCGGAGGCGCGTCGCGCCGAGATGGGCGCCGCGGCGGTGGCGGCGGCGCAGGCGGTGGGGTATGTCGGCGCAGGCACGGTCGAGTTCATCGCCGAGCCCACGCTTGATGGCGACCTGCGCTTCTTCTTCATGGAGATGAACACACGGCTGCAGGTCGAGCACCCGGTGACCGAGGCGATCACCGGGCTCGACCTGGTCGAGTGGCAGCTGCGCGTGGCGGCCGGCGAGCCGCTGCCGCTCGCCCAGCACGAGATCCCGCGCCGCGGCCATGCGATCGAGGCACGCCTGTGCGCCGAGAACCCGGACGCGCAGTTCCTGCCGGCCACCGGCCGGCTCGACGTGTTCCGCACCCCGCCGGGCGCGGCCGCGTTCGAGCTCGCCGACGTCCGGCTCGACGCCGGCGTGCGCGAGGGCGACAGCATCTCGCCGCACTACGACTCGATGATCGCCAAGCTGATCGTGCACGGCGCGGACCGCGCGCAGGCGCTGGCCCGGCTCGATGCCGCGCTGGCGCAGGTGCACATCGTCGGGCTGCACAACAACGTGGCCTTCCTGCGCCGGGTGCTGAAGAGCCGCTCGTTCGCGCAGGCCGACCTCGACACCGCGCTGATCGAGCGCGAGCGCGCCGTGCTGTTCGATGCGCCGCCGCTGCCGCTGGAGATCGCGGCGGCCGGCGCGGTGGCCCATGCGCTGGCCAGCGAGGCGCAGGGGCAGGATGCGGACCCCTGGTCGCGCCGCGACGCCTGGCGGCTGCACGGCGCCGCGCTGCGCCGCTTCGACCTCGAGGTGCACGGCCGGCACGAGGTGTTCATGCTCGAACGTTCGCACCGCGGCGAGCAGGTGCTGGTGCACGGCGCGCAGCGCTGGCCCTATGCCTGCGCGGCCCGTGGCGGTGCGCGCCACGAGGTCACGCTCGGCTCACGCCGCTGGGCGCTGGCGGTCTACGCGGTGGGCGAACGGCTGGGCGTGTTCACGGCCGAGGGGGCGGCGCTGCTGACGCATGTCGACCCGATCGCACACGCCGGCGAAGGCGCCGGCGAGGGCGGGCGGCTCGCCGCGCCGATGCCCGGCAAGGTGATCGCCCTGCTGGCGCGGCCCGGCGAGGCGGTCAAGCAGGGCCAGCCGCTGGCGGTGATGGAGGCGATGAAGATGGAGCACACGCTGGCCGCGCCGCGCGACGGCACGGTGGCCGAGCTGCTCTATGCGGTGGGCGACCAGGTGCTCGAGGGCGAGGAACTGCTGCGCCTGGTGCCGATCGAGTGAGGTTCCGGTGAGCTCAGTGCGGCTTCGTCGGCGCGGCGCGCTTCAGCCAGCTCGACGGGTTCAGCCAGCTGGTGGAGCCGGCGCTGGTCTCGTCCAGCCCGAGCGGGCGCGACACGCCGAAGCCGGTGGTGTTGCTGGCCCAGGCCGCGTCCTGCGGCGCGGGCTTGGCGGCGGCGCGGCTGTCGGCACGGTCGGCGTGGCGCAGGCGGCGCGCCAGCGTGGCCAGCTCCGGGTCGCCCGAGGCCTCGCAGACGAACATCGCCTCGCGTGCGTCGGCCCCGCCCTTCATGAGGCTTCCGATCTCCACGTCCTCGCCGTACTGGCGCAGCAGCGCAAAATGGATGCGGGTGGCGATGCGCAGGCGGGTACTGATGTCCACAATCGGTCCTTCCGTGTGTTTGTATCTTCCTGTATCAGGCTCGGTAACACCATCCCTACGTGAGGGGAAGCGGCAGTGCCGCGCGACTTCGAGGCGAGACTTTTTTCATGATTCCGTCGTCCGTGATCCTCGTCGACGTCGGCCCGCGTGACGGGTTGCAGAACGAGAAGCAGCCGGTCAGCGCTGCGCACAAGATCGAACTTGTGCATCGCCTGCAGGACGCCGGCCTGCGCGAGATCGAGGTCACCAGCTTCGTCAGCCCGAAGTGGGTGCCGCAGATGGCCGACAACGCCGAAGTGATGGCCGGCATCCGGCGCCGTCCCGGCGTGCGCTACTCGGTGCTGACGCCCAACCTGAAGGGCCTCGAGGCGGCCCTGCCGACCCGGCCGGACGAGATCGTCGTGTTCGGCGCGGCGAGCGAGGCCTTCAGCCAGCGCAACATCAACTGCTCGATCGCCGAGTCGGTGGACCGCTTCGCGCCGGTGGTGCAGCAGGCCAGGGCTGCCGGCATCAAGGTGCGCGCCGCGATCTCCTGCGCGCTCGGCTGCCCCTACCAGGGCGAGGTCGGCGCCGACGAGGTGGAGAAGGTGGTCGTGCTGATGAAGGGCATCGGCGTCGAGCACTGCGGCATCGCCGACACCATCGGCGTTGGCACGCCGAGGCGCGTGCAGGCCGCGATGGAGCGCGCCCTGAAGCACTTCCCGCTCGCCGAGGTCAGCGGCCACTTCCACGACACCTACGGCCAGGCCCTGGCCAACATCTACGCCTGCCTGGAAATGGGCATCCACGTGTTCGATGCCAGCGTGGCCGGCCTGGGCGGCTGCCCGTACGCGAAGGGTGCGACCGGCAACGTGGCCACCGAGGACGTGCTGTTCATGCTGAACGGCCTGGGCATCGACACCGGCATCGACCTGGACAAGCTGGTCGATGCGGGGGCATTCATCTCCGGCGTGCTCGGCCGCCCGCCGGTCTCGCGGGCCGGCAAGGCACTGCTGAGCAAACGCGATAAGGCGGCGGCATGAGCTCGGTGATGGAGGACCGACCCGAGGGCTTCCGCCGCGTCGTGCAGGCGCTCGCCGAACGCGGCCACCCGCATGCGCCGGTGTGGCTGGAGGTGGCGGCGCGCACCTCGCAGGAGGCGGCCGATGCGCTCGGCGTCTCGGTGGGCCAGATCGCCAAGAGCGTGATCTTCCGCCGCAAGGCCGACGAGGCGGCGGTGCTGGTCGTCACCTCGGGCGACCGGCGGGTCGACGAGAAGAAGGTCGCCGCCCAGGTGGGCGCGATCGGCCGGGCCGATGCGGACTTCGTCAAGGCACGCACCGGCTTCACGATCGGCGGCGTCTCGCCGCTCGCCCATGCCACGCCGCCGGTCACGCTGATCGATCGCGAGCTGTTCCGCTTCGGCGAGATCTGGGCTGCGGCCGGCCACCCGAACGGCGTGTTCCGCCTCAGCCCGGCGCAGCTCGAGGCGCTCACCGGCGCGCCGGTGGCGGACGTGGTGCAAGTGCAGGCATGAGCAGCCCGGTCCCATCCCCCTGCGTCAACGTGTGCCGCATGAACCTGCGCACCGGCTGGTGCGAGGGCTGCCTGCGCACCATCGACGAGATCGCCGCCTGGTCCACGCTCGACGACCAGGCCAAGCGCGCCGTCTGGGCGCTGCTGCCGGCCCGGCGCGAGGCCGTCGCTGCGCAAGGCCCGTCGGAATGAAGCAGCTGCAGTTCTGGTTCGACCCGGTCTCGCCCTATGCCTGCCTCGCGTTCGAGCAGCTGCCGCAGGCGCTCGAGGGCCTGTCCTACAGCGTCGACTACCGGCCGGTGCTGTTCGCCGGGCTGCTGAAGCACTGGGGCCAGAAGGGGCCGGCGGAGATCGAGCCCAAGCGCGCCTGGACGTTCCGCGAGGTCGCCTGGCAGGCGCATGTGCTGGGCATCCCGATGCAGACGCCGGCACAGCACCCGTTCAACCCGCTGGCGCTGCTGCGCCTGCTGGTGGCCTGCGCGCCGGAAGGCGGCACGCCGAACCGGCTCGCCTGCGAGACCGTGCTGCGGCACGTGTGGCGCGGCGAAGGGGCCGATGCCAACGAGCCGGCGCGGCTGCAGGCGCTGCGCGAGGCGCTCGCGCCGGCGCGTGATCCGGACGGCGAGCCGGTCAAGCAGGCGCTGAAGGACGCCACCGCCGCGGCGCTGGCGCGTGGCGTGTTCGGCGTGCCGACCGTCGAGGTCGACGGCCGGCTCTTCTGGGGCCTCGATGCGCTGCCCATGCTCGCTGCCTACCTGCGCGGCGACGCCTGGTTCGACGGCCCCGCCTGGGACGCCGCCGGCGCGCCGCGGCCGGGTGTCCGGCGCGGCTGACCGCCGGACTCAGGGAAAACCATAGTGTCGCGCCCGGGAGGGCCGACGAAGCTGGTTTCACGAGGGGCGGAGGGCCCGCGTGTCAGCTTCGGTTCAGCCCCGCGTCAGCCCCTGTTGGCCAGCCGTCAGAGCTTGGTCAGACGTTTCTTCGACCATGCGGTCAAGGTCCCGTCGGGGCCCGCGACTCAACGTGAGGAGACTGCGTCATGGAAGACGATCTGGTGCGGCGCATAGCCAGCCACCCGAAGTACCAGGAACTGAAAGCCAAGCGCTCCAGCTTCGGCTGGTGGCTCACGCTGGCGATGATGGTCGTGTACTACGGCTTCATCCTGCTGGTGGCCTTCAACAAGGAATTCCTGTCGACCAAGCTCGGTGCCGGCGTCATGACGGTCGGCATCCCGATCGGCTTCGGCGTCATCGTGTTCACGGTCGTCATCACGACCATCTACGTGCTGCGCGCGAACAGCCAGTACGACGACCTGACCGACGCGGTCAAGAAGGCGGTGCTGAAATGAGCGGCTCGTTCGTCACCACCCGGCGCGTGCTCACGCTGCTCGCGCTGTTCGGCGTCTCGTTCGCGGCCTGGTCCGCCGGCGCCGACCTCGGCCAGGCGCAGAAGCAGGCCACCAACTGGACGGCCATCGGCATGTTCGGCGTGTTCGTGCTGGCCACGCTCTACATCACCAAGTGGGCCGCGGCCAAGACCAAGTCGGCGGCCGACTTCTACACCGCCGGCGGCGGCATCACCGGCTTCCAGAACGGCCTGGCGATCGCGGGCGACTACATGTCCGCGGCCTCCTTCCTCGGCATCTCCGCCGCGGTGATGGCCTCCGGCTTCGACGGCCTGATCTACTCGATCGGCTTCCTGGTCGGCTGGCCCGTCATCACCTTCCTGATGGCCGAGCGGCTGCGCAACCTGGGCAAGTTCACCTTCGCCGACGTGGCCGCGTTCCGCTTCGACCAGAAGCCGGTGCGCATCTTCGCCGCCTCGGGCACGCTGGTCGTCGTCGCGTTCTACCTGATCGCGCAGATGGTCGGCGCGGGCCAGCTCATCAAGCTGCTGTTCGGCCTGGAGTACTGGATGGCGGTGGTGATCGTCGGCGCGCTGATGATGGTCTACGTGCTGTTCGGCGGCATGACGGCCACCACCTGGGTGCAGATCATCAAGGCCTGCCTGCTGCTCGGCGGCGCCACCTTCATGGCCTTCATGGTGCTGTGGAACTTCGGCTTCAGCCCGGAGGCGATGTTCGCCAAGGCGGTCGAGATCAAGGCCGGCCTGGCGACGGGCAAGACGGCCGAGGAGGCCGCCAAGATCGGCCAGTCGATCATGGGCCCGGGCAACTTCGTGAAGGACCCGATCTCGGCGATCAGCTTCGGCATGGCGCTGATGTTCGGCACCGCCGGCCTGCCGCACATCCTGATGCGCTTCTTCACCGTGCCCTCGGCCAAGGAAGCCCGCAAGTCGGTGATGTGGGCCACCGGCTGGATCGGCTACTTCTACCTGCTGACCTTCATCATCGGCTTCGGCGCGATCACCTTCGTGCTGACCAACCCGCAGTTCCTCGACGCCAAGGGCGGTCTGCTGGGCGGCGGCAACATGGCGGCCATCCACCTCGCCAACGCGGTGGGCGGCAACGTGTTCCTCGGCTTCATCTCGGCGGTGGCCTTCGCGACCATCCTCGCGGTGGTGGCCGGCCTGACGCTGTCGGGCGCCTCGGCGGTCTCGCACGACCTCTACGCCACGGTCATCAAGCAGGGCAAGGCCGACAGCGCCTCGGAGCTGAAGGTCTCGCGCCTGACCACGGTCGCGCTGGGTGTCATCGCGGTGGGCCTGGGCATCGCGTTCGAGAAGCAGAACATCGCCTTCATGGTGTCGCTGGCCTTCGCGATCGCGGCCTCGGCCAACTTCCCGGTGCTCTTCATGAGCGTGCTGTGGAAGGACTGCACCACCAAGGGCGCGGTGATCGGCGGCTTCCTCGGGCTGATCTCCTCGGTCGCGCTGACCGTGGTCTCGCCCTCGGTGTGGGAGGCGACGCTGGGCAACCCGAAGGGCTCGGCGCTGTTCCCCTACACCTCGCCGGCGCTGTTCTCGATGACCATCGGCTTCATCGGCATCTGGCTGTTCTCGATCCTCGACCGCGGCGCGCGCGCCAAGGTCGACCGTGACGGCTTCCTGGCCCAGCAGGTGCGCTCGGAGACGGGCATCGGCGCGGCGGGGGCCTCGGGCCACTGAACGGCTAGAGATTCCTCAATCCCCACGACGGGACGGCTGGCACACTGCCGCCGTCCCGTTCGTGTTTCCGCGCTCTCCCATGCCGAACCGCGCCTCCGACAGCCAGCGCGAGATGCTCTCGCTGGTCACTGCCCGCGTCCGCGACGCCTATGTGCGCAAGCCGCACTACGTCGACGGGGCGCTCGACGTGGTGTCGGTGTGCCGCGAGCTGGCCGCGCACGGCCTGACGCACACGCTGGTGCGCGACGTGGACGAACACGGCGAGCGCCTGGGCATCTTCACCACCACCGACCTGCGCGACGCGCTGCTGCGCGACGTGCCGCCGGCCGCGCTGCCGGTGCGCGAGGTGGCGCGCTTCGCGCTGATCGAGATCGACGCCGACGCCGACCTGTTCGAGGCGCTCTGGCTGATGGTGCGCCACCGCGTGCACCGCCTGCTGGTGCGCGACGGCGCGCAGGTGCTGGGCGTGCTCGGCCAGCTCGACCTGGTGAGCTTCGTCGCCAACCACTCGCACATCGTCGCGCTGCAGATCGACGAGGCGGCCAGCGTCGCCGAACTGCAGGCCGCGGCGCAGCGCATCGAGTCCATGGTCACGCTGCTGCACGACGGCGGCATCAAGGTCGAGCGCGTGGCGCGCCTGGTGGGCGAGCTGAACCGGCGCCTGTTCGCGCGGCTCTGGCAGCTCGAGGCGCCGCCCGAGTTGATCGCCAACGCCTGCCTGCTGGTGATGGGCAGCGAGGGGCGCGGCGAGCAGATCCTCAAGACCGACCAGGACAACGCGCTGATCCTGCGCGACGGCTACGAGTGTGCGGACCTCGACGCGATCGCCGGCCGCTTCAACGCGGCGCTGATCGACTGCGGCTGGCCGCCCTGCCCGGGCGGCATCATGGTGGTCAACCGCGCCTGGCGCGCGCCGGTGGCGCGCTTCCGCAGCACGCTGCGCGACTGGGTCTACGGCAGCGACCCGCAGGGCGTGATGCAGCTGGCCATCTTCCTCGACGCCGCAGCGGTGGCCGGCGACGCCACGCTGCTGGAGGCGCTGCGCGAGCACCTGGACCAGGTCCTCGCCGGCAGCGACGCGTTCTACGCCCGCTTCGCCGCCGCGGCCGACCAGTTCGAGGAGCCGGTCAGCTGGTGGAGCCGCCTGACCGCGCGCGCCGACGAGCAGCCGCTGGACCTGAAGAAGCTCGGCAGCTTCCCCATCGTGCACGGCGTGCGCGCGCTGGCGCTGCGCCAGGGTCTGCGCGAGACCGGCACCGCGGCGCGCCTGGCCAGGCTGCGCGAGGCCGGAACGCTCGACGCGCCGCTGGCCGCCGACCTGCTCGAGGCGCTGCACTACCTGATGGGCCTGAGGCTGCGCCACCAGCTGCGCCAGCGGGCCGGCGGGCAGGAGGCCTCGAACCTGGTGCGCCCGTCCGACCTGAGCACTATGGACCGCGACCAGCTCAAGGACGCGCTGGCCATCGTCAAGCGCTTCCGCGCGCTGCTGCGCACGCGCTTCCGCCTCGACACGCTGTGAGGTGATGAACGAATCGAAGCGGCACCAGCGCCTGCTCGCCCTCTTCGCGGCGGGCTGGCTGCTGCTGAACTTCCCGCTGCTGACCTTGTGGGACCGCGGCGTGACGCTGTGGGGCCTGCCGCTGCTGCCGCTGGCGGTGTTCGGCGGCTGGGCGGTGCTGATCGGCGCGGCGGCCTGGGTCGCCGAGGCCGGCCGCGACACCGACGAGGAGGAGCCCTAGGCCGATGCTCTCCACCCCGTTGGTGCTGACCGCGAGCTTCGCCTACCTGCTGCTGCTGTTCGGCGTGGCGCACTGGGCCGACCGGCGCTCCCGCGCCGGCCGCTCGGTGATCGGCAACGCCTGGGTCTACACGCTTTCGCTGGGCGTCTACTGCACCGCCTGGACCTACTTCGGCAGCGTCGGCCGCGCCGCCAGCTCGGGCCTGTGGTTCCTGCCGATCTACCTCGGCCCGACGCTGGCCATGCTGCTGGCCTGGAGCGTGCTGCGCAAGATGGTGCGCATCGCGCACACCGGCCGCATCACCTCGATCGCCGATTTCGTGGCCAGCCGCTACGGCAAGAGCCGGCTGCTCGCCGCGCTCGTCACCATGATCGCGCTGGTCGGCATCCTGCCCTACGTGGCGCTGCAGCTGAAGGCGATCGCCTCCGGCCTGGCCCTGCTCACCGGGGCCGGCGCCGAGGCGCATGCGCCCTGGTGGCGCGACAGCACGCTCTACATCGCGCTGGTGCTGGCCGGCTTCACGGTGGCCTTCGGGGCGCGCCACCTCGACAGCTCGGAGCGCCACGAGGGCATGGTCGCGGCGGTGGCCTTCGAGTCGGTGGTCAAGCTGCTCGCCTTCGTCGCGGTCGGCGTGTTCGTCTGCTGGGGCCTGTTCGACGGCGTGCGCGACGTGTTCGAGCGTGCCGCCGCGTTGCCCGCGCTGCAGCCCTTGATGGGGCTGGGTGGGGAGTACCGCTTCGCCGGCGGGCAATGGGCCGCGCTGACGCTGCTGGCGATGCTCTCGGTGATCTTCCTGCCGCGCCAGTTCCAGGTGATGGTGGTCGAGAACGTCGACGAGCGCCACCTCAAGCGCGCCAGCTGGGCCTTTCCGCTCTACCTGCTGCTGATCAACCTGTTCGTGCTGCCGATCGCGCTGGGCGGGCTGCTGCACTTCGGCGCCGGCCAGGCCAACCCCGAGACCTTCGTGATCTCGCTGCCGCTGTCCGCGCAGCAGCCGGCGCTCGCGCTGGTCGCCTTCATCGGCGGGCTGTCGGCCGCCACCGGCATGATCATCGTCGAGGCGATCGCGATCTCCACCATGGTCAGCAACGACCTGGTGATGCCGCTGCTGCTGCGCTTCCGCCACGGCGCGCGCGACCTGAGCGCGCTGCCGCTGGCGGTGCGGCGCAGCGTGATCGTGATGCTGCTGCTGCTGGGGTACCTCTACTTCCGCATCGCGGGCGAGGCCTACGCCCTCGTCAGCATCGGGCTGATCAGCTTCGCCGCGGTGGCGCAGTTCGCGCCGGCGCTGCTGGGCGGCATGTACTGGAAGGGCGGCACACGCGCCGGGGCGCTGGCCGGCCTGGCGGCCGGCTTCGCGCTGTGGGTCTGGACGCTGATGCTGCCGTCGATCGCCAAGTCCGGCTGGATGGATGCGGGTTTCCTCCAGCACGGCCCGTTCGGCTGGAGCCTGCTCAGGCCCGAACAGCTGTTCGGCCTGAGCGGGCTGGACAACCTGACGCATGCGCTGCTGTGGAGCCTGCTGGCCAACACCGGCTTGTACGTGCTGGTGTCGCTGGTCGGCACGCCCTCGGCGCGCGAGGCGGCGCAGGCGCTGCGTTTCGTCGAGGTGTTCCGGGGTACCGCCGCCGCGCGCACCTGGCGCAGCCCGGCCAGCCTGGCCCAGCTGCGCCTGCTGGCAGCGCGTTTCCTCGGTGCGGAGGCGGCCCAGCGCCTGTTCGCCGATGCGGCGCGGCGCGGCGTGCCCGAGAGCGAGCTGGTGCCGCACGTGGAGAACGCGCTGGCCGGCGCGATCGGCAGCGCCTCGGCGCACGTGGTGGTGGCCGCGGTGGCTGAGGAGGAGCCGCTGGCGCGCGCCGACATCCTCGGCATGCTCGACGAGGCCTCGCAGGTGCGCGCGCTGAACCGCCGCCTGGAGGACCTGGACCGCCAGAAGGACGACTTCGTCTCCTCGGTCTCGCACGAGCTGCGCACGCCCTTGACCTCGATCCGCGCCTTCGCCGAGCTGATGCGCGACGATCCGCAGATGGAGCCCGAGCAGCGCCAGCAGTTCCTCGGCCTGGTGGTCAGCGAGACCGAGCGCCTGTCGCGCCTGGTGAACCAGGTGCTGGACATGGCGAAGATCGAATCCGGCCACGCCGAGTGGCGCCACGAGCCGGTGGACCTGCGCGAGCTGGTGGCGCGCGCGGTGCAGACCACGGCCGAGGCCTTCCGCGAGCGCGGCGCGGTGGTCGAGCTGCAGCAGCCCGACACCTTGCCGGTGCTGCACGGCGACAGCGACCGGCTGCTGCAGGTGCTGCTGAACCTGCTGTCCAACGCGGTGAAGTTCGTGCCGGCCGGGCGCGGCCGGGTGCTCGTCTCGCTGGCCGCCGACGAGCGCGCCGTGCGGGTCGAGGTGCAGGACAACGGGCCGGGCGTGCCGGCGGCGCAGCAGCAGCTGGTGTTCGAGAAGTTCCGCCAGGGCGGCGAGGCGACGAACCGCCCGCAGGGCACCGGGCTCGGCCTGCCGATCAGCCGGCAGATCGTCGAGCACCACGGCGGCCGGATGTGGCTGCGCTCGACGCCGGGGCAGGGCGCCTGCTTCGGCTTCGAGCTGCCGGTCACGAGCGCAGCGATGACAACGACGACGACGGAGACGAGACCATGAGCAAGCATGTCCTCATCGCGGACGACGAGCCGAACATCGTCATCTCGCTGGAGTTCCTGATGAAGCGCGAGGGCCACCGGGTCAGCATCGCGCGCGACGGGGACGCGGCGCTGGCGATGGTCCGCGAACTGAAGCCGGACCTGGTGCTGCTGGACGTGATGATGCCGGGCAAGAGCGGCTTCGACGTGTGCCAGGCGGTGCGCTCGGACGAGGCGCTGGCGGGAGTGAAGATCCTGATGCTGAGCGCGAAGGGGCGCGACACCGATGTCGCCAAGGGCTCGGCGCTGGGGGCCGACGCCTACATGACCAAGCCCTTCTCGACCAAGGAGCTGGCCGAGAAGGTGCGCGAGCTGCTCGGCGCATGAAGCTCGACCGGCGCGAACTGATCGCCGCGCTGCTGCCCGGCGCGGTACTGGCGTTCTGGGCGGTCGCCGGCGGCTTTCTCTTCGCCGCCACGCTCGAGCCGCCCGAACGCGCCGCCCTCGGCGCGATGCTGGAACCCCGCGCGGCCTTGCTGCTGCTCGGCTGGCTGCTCCTGTCCGGCGCGCTCGGCGCACTCTCGCGCCGGGCCTACCTGCGCTGGGTCGCCTCCGCGGCGCGCCTGGCCGAGGAGGCGAAGGTGCTGCTCGCCACCGACGTGCAGCGCACGCTCGAACCGCAGGGCAGCGCCGAGACCCAGGCGCTCACGCAGGTGGTCAACCAGTTCGCGGCGCAACGCGACACCCTGCGCGCCGACATCGCCGCGCAGGTGAAGGAGGCCAGCCGCGGCGTCGAGCAGGAGCGCAACCGCCTGGCGGCGCTGATGGCCGAGCTGACGCAGAGTGTCGTCGTGTGCAACCTCGACGGCCGCGTGCTGCTCTACAACGCCCGCGCGCGCACGCAGTTCCGCGCCCTGTCGCACGCGCCGAGCGTGGCCGACGGCGCCGAGCTGATCGGCCTGGGCCGCTCGATCTACGCGGTGTTCGACCGCGCCCTCGTGGCCCATGCACTCGAGAGCGTGCAGCAGCGCCTGCAGCGCGGCGCGGCGCACCCGTCGGCGCAGTTCGTCACCGGCACGCGCGCCGGCCAGCTGCTGCGCGTGCAGATGGCCCCGGTGCGCAGCATCGACGTGGACGGCGCGGCTTCGCGCGCCGGCGACACCGCGCCCGGCGCGGTGGCGCTGAACGGCTTCGTGCTGATGCTCGAGAACATCACGCGCGACTTCGCCGCCGAGTCCGAGCGCGACCGGCTGCTGCAGGGCCTCACCGAGGGCAGCCGCGCCTCGCTCGGCAACCTGCAGGCAGCAGTCGAAATGCTCGACTACGAGGACCTCGACACCCCGACGCGCGAGCGCTTTCTCGGTGTCATCCGCGAGGAAGTGCAGACCATGAGCCGGCGCATCCGCGAGCTGGCCAGCCACACCGCGCAGACCATGAAGACGCGCTGGCCGCTGGAGGACATGCTGGGCGCCGACCTGGTGGCCGCGGCGGCGCGGCGCATCGAGAACCTGTACGGCTGCCGCGTCGCCACCAGCGAGGTCGACGCCGCGCTGTGGCTCAAGGTCGACAGCTTCTCGCTGCTGCAGGCGCTGCTCTACCTCGCCGGCCGGCTGGTGGAGGAGTACGAGATCAAGGTGCTGCAGCTGCGCCTGGCCGAGGCCGGCGGCCGCGCCCGGCTCGACCTGGTGTGGGCCGGCCCGTCGATGAGCACCGAGACCGTGGTCGGCTGGGAGACCGACGCGATGCGCGTGGGCGCCGACACGCTCGCGCTGACCGTGCGCGACGTGGTCGAGCGCCACGACGGCGCGTTCTGGTTCGAGCGCGAGCGGGTGCGCCACGAGTCCTTCTTCCGCCTGCTGCTGCCGCTGGCCGAGGCCGGCGAGCAGCTCGACGCGGCGATGGTGGTGCGCAGCGAGAGCCGCCCCGAGGTGTACGACTTCGACCTGTTCCGCGCCACCGAGCAGGCGCGCGAGCTGGCCGACCGGCGCCTCGCCGAGCTGGCCTACACCGTGTTCGACACCGAGACCACCGGGCTGCAGCCCTCCGAGGGCGACGAGATCATCCAGGTCGGCGCGACGCGCATCGTCGCCGGCAAGCTGCGCCGCGAGGACTGCTTCGAGCAGCTCGTCGACCCGCAGCGCGACATCCCGGCCGCCGGCATCCCGATCCACGGCATCACGCCGGAGATGGTGCAGGGCGCGCCGACCATCGACACGGTGCTCCCGGCCTTCCATGCCTTCGCGCAGGACACCGTGCTGGTGGCACACAACGCCGCCTTCGACATGCGCTTCCTCGAGCTCAAGCGCGAGCGCACCGGCCTGGCGTTCGACCAGCCGGTGCTCGACACGCTGCTGCTGTCGGCCGTGGTGCACCCGCAGCAGGAGTCGCACCGGCTCGAGGCGATCGCCGAGCGGCTCGGCGTGCCGGTGCTGGGCCGTCACACCGCGCTCGGCGACGCGATGGTCACGGCCGAGGTGTTCCTGAAGCTGATCCCGCTGCTGGCCGAACGCGGCATCCACACCCTCGGCCAGGCACGCGACGCGGCGCAGCAGACCTACTACGCCCGCGTGTCCTACTGACGAGCGGTGAGGGCGTCCATGGCCGGGCGCATCGTCCTGTTCGGCGCCTTCGACCGCCACAACCTGGGCGACCTGCTGCTGCCGCACGTGCTGGCGCGCTGTCTCGGCGACCGGCCGTTGCACTTCGCGGGACTGGCCGCGCGCGACCTGCGCCGCGTCGGCGGCCACCGCGTCGAGGCGCTGGCCGACCTCGCCCCCGGCTGGCAGCCCGAGGATGGCCTGCTGTGTGTGGGCGGCGAACTGCTGACCTGCACCGCCGAACAGGCCGCGGTGATGCTCCAGCCGCCCGAAGGCCTGCAGGCCACGCTGGCCTGGCTCGCGGCACAGGGCCGCGAGCGGCGCGCCTGGGTGCGGCGCGTGGTCGGCAGCGCGTCGCCGGCACCGTATGCGGTGGTGGCGCCGCCGCTGCCGCACACGGCCCGGGTGCACTTCCACGCCGTCGGCGGGCACGACCTGGCCCGCGCACCGGCCGCCTTGCGCCGCGCGGTGCTGGCGCAGCTGGCGCGTGCGCAGTCCCTCAGCGTGCGCGACACGGCGACGCAGCAGGCGCTGCGCTCGGCCGGCCTCGACGCGCCGCTCGTGCCCGATGCCGCGCTGCTGGTGGCCGAGTGCTGCGCCGCGGACCTGCGCGCCGCGGCCGGCACCGTGCCGCAGGGCGGCATCGCGCTGCAGCTGAGCGCCGAGTTCGGCGACGACGCGACGCTCGACGCCGTCGCCGCGCCGCTGGGCCGCCTGGTGGCACGCACCGGCTGGCCGGTCCACCTGTTCTGTGCCGGCCGCGCGCCCTGGCACGACGACCCGCAGCTGCTGCAGCGGCTCGCGCAGCGGCTGCCGGCGGGTGCCTCGCGCCAGGTCGACACGGCCGATGTCTGGGCGCTGTGCGCGCTGATTGCCGGCAGCGCGCTGGTGCTCGCCAGCAGCCTGCACGCGCGCCTGGTGGCGATGGCCTGCGGCCGGCCGCGGCTGAACCTGGTCGCGCCCACGGCGGCCCGGCGGCCGACCAAGGCCGAGGCGGTGGCCGGCACCTGGGAGCTGCCGGGCTTGCCGCTCGCCGCGGTGCCGGCGGACCTGGACGCCGCCGCGCGGCTCGCGCTGCAGGCCGATCCCGCCCGGCTCGACGCGCATGCGCGTGCGCTCGCCGGCCAGGCGCGGGCGGGCGTCGGCGCGCTGGTCGTGGCCTTGCGCGCGCCTCCTCGGTTTCCCTGAGTTTTCGCATCGCGCAAGCGCGACTGCGGGTTGCCCCTGAGTTTGTCAGCCTGTGTTGGGGCCGCGTCAGTCGACGGTCAGAGCCGGCCCGGACAGTGGCGCCACGGGCCGCGACCCCGCGGCCGAACCGCATCCTGGAGAGATCATGGCAACGACCACCATCGGTCGCACCGCCGCGGCACCGGCGCCGATGTCCGGCGAGGAGAAGAAGGTCATCTTCGCCTCGTCGCTCGGCACGGTGTTCGAGTGGTACGACTTCTACCTCTACGGCTCGCTGGCCGCGATCATCGCGAAGCAGTTCTTCGCCGGGCTCGATGCCGGCTCGGCCTTCATCTTCGCGCTGCTCGCCTTCGCCGCCGGCTTCATCGTGCGGCCGTTCGGCGCGCTGGTGTTCGGCCGCCTCGGCGACATGATCGGCCGCAAGTACACCTTCCTGGTGACCATCCTGATCATGGGCCTGTCGACCTTCATCGTCGGCGTGCTGCCCAACTACGCGGCGATCGGCGTGGCCGCGCCGGTGATCCTGATCATCCTGCGCCTGCTGCAGGGACTGGCGCTGGGCGGCGAGTACGGCGGTGCGGCCACCTACGTGGCCGAGCACGCGCCGCACGGCAAGCGCGGTGCCTACACCTCGTGGATCCAGACCACCGCCACGCTCGGCCTGTTCCTGTCGCTGATGGTCATCCTCGGCACCCGCACGGTGGTCGGCGAGCAGGCCTTCGCCGACTGGGGCTGGCGCGTGCCCTTCCTGGTGTCGATCTTCCTGCTCGGCGTCAGCGTCTGGATCCGCCTGTCGATGAACGAGTCGCCCGCCTTCCGGAAGATGAAGGAGGAGGGCAAGACCTCGAAGGCGCCGCTGTCCGAGTCCTTCGGCCAGTGGAAGAACCTGAAGATCGTGATCCTCGCCCTGATCGGCCTGACCGCCGGCCAGGCGGTGGTCTGGTACACGGGCCAGTTCTACGCGCTGTTCTTCCTGACCCAGGCGCTCAAGGTCGACGGGGCGACGGCGAACATCATGATCGCGATCGCGCTGCTGATCGGCACGCCGTTCTTCATCGTGTTCGGCATCCTGTCCGACAAGATCGGCCGCAAGCCCATCATCATGGCCGGCTGCCTGCTCGCGGCGCTGGCCTACTTCCCGCTCTTCAAGGCGCTGACCGAGGCCGCCAACCCGGACCTCGCCGCCGCGCAGGCGAAGAACAAGGTGGTGGTGCATGCCGACCCGGCCGAGTGCTCGTTCCAGTTCAACCCGACCGGTACGGCCAAGTTCACCAGCTCGTGCGACATCGCCAAGCAGGTGCTCGCGGCCGGCTCGGTGAGCTACGAGAACGTCGCCGCCGCGCCCGGCACCGCGGCCAGCATCACGGTGGGCGAGACGGTGATCCAGAGCTACGCGGCCAAGGGCCTCGCGCCCGACGAGGCGAGGAAGAAGGACACCGAGTTCAAGAAGGCCGTCGCCGACACGCTGAAGGCCGCCGGCTACCCCGCCAAGGCCGACCCGGCGAAGATGAACCAGCCGCTGATCGTCGCGATCCTGGTGGTGCTGGTGATCTTCGTGACCATGGTCTACGGCCCGATCGCGGCCATGCTGGTCGAGCTGTTCCCGACGCGCATCCGCTACACCTCGATGAGCCTGCCGTACCACATCGGCAACGGCTGGTTCGGCGGCCTGCTGCCGACCACCGCCTTCGCGATCGTGGCGCAGACCGGCAACATGTACAACGGCCTGTGGTACCCGATCATCATCGCGTCGCTCACCTTCGTCGTCGGCATGCTGTTCGTGCGCGAGACCAAGGACGTGGACATCTACGCCAACGACTGATTCATCTCAACGCTTGCAGGGCCGGCGAGGGTTTTCGAGCCTTCGCCGGCCTTGACGCTGCAGCGCGAGCGGCGCGACGATGGTCGCGTGAAGCCGGCGATTGCCTTGTCGTGCTGCTTGTGGCTTGCCCCCGCGGCATGCGCTGCGGCCGAGCCGCTCGACGCGGTCGTGGTCACGGGCACGCGGCGCAGCCTCGAGTCGGCGCAGGCGCGCAAGCGCGATGCGCCGGGCATCGTCGACGCGGTCGTCTCCGACGAGATCCACAAGCTGCCCGACCTGAGCGTGGCCGACACGCTGCAGCGCGTGACCGGCGTGCAGCTCACGCGCGACCGCGGCGAGGGTGCGCTGGCCGCGGTGCGCGGCCTGCTGCAGGTGGAGACCACGCTCAACGGGCGCGAGATCTTCACCGCCGGCAGCGGCCGCCTGATGGATTATTCGGACATCGCGGCCGAGGCGTTGGCCGGCATCGACGTGCACAAGACCAGCTCGGCCGAGCGCATCGAGGGCGGCCTGGGCGGCAGCATCGACCTGCGCACGCGGCGGCCGTTCGACTTCGCCGGTGACGCCGGCGTGTTCTCGCTGCGCTGGATGCGCGGCCACCTGGCCGATCGCGACGCCGGAGCGGCCTCGCTGCTGGTGAGCCGGCGCGGCCGCGCCGGCAGCGGCGAACTCGGGCTGCTCGTCAACCTGGCGCTGCAGGACCGCTGGTGGCGCGAGGACCAGAAGAGCACCGGCACGCCGGTGCGGCACGCCGATCCCGAGGGCGGCAGCTTCCTCGCGCCGGGCAGCAGCTCTGAGACCACCAGCATCGGCCGGCGGCGCCGCAGCGCAGCCGGCGCGCTGCTGCAGTGGCGCCCGGCCGACGGGCTCGAGCTGTTCGCCGAGGCCCACTTCGCCGAACTCGAGACGCGCCAGGACTCGCACCAGATCAATCTCAGCGCGCCGGCCGGCAGCGCGTTCGAAGCCGGCAGCCTGGCGCGCTTCGCCGGCAGCGACGATGCCCGCCGCGTGACCTGGCTGAACGCGCCGGTGTCGCTGCTGAACTTCGCGCGCGATACGGTGGACCGTACCCGCCAGCTGGCCCTCGGCGGCCGCTGGGCCGGCGCCCAGTGGCAGCTCGATGCCGACCTGAGCCACACCAGCAGCTTCAACCACCTGTTCTTCTCCGGGCCCTT
This sequence comes from Piscinibacter defluvii, assembly GCF_004011805.1. GTDB lineage: Bacteria > Pseudomonadota > Gammaproteobacteria > Burkholderiales > Burkholderiaceae_C > Piscinibacter > Piscinibacter defluvii. Next base: position 114,142 of record NZ_ML137196.1, on the reverse strand, counting down.
CCTGGCCGCCAGCGCCGCGCGCTTCACGCACGACCTGTCCGGGCGCGTGCCGTCCACCGCGGTCGACGGCACCGACCTGGGCGACCCGGCCGCCTGGCGCTACACCGGCCTGGCCTACCGCACCCGCCCGTTCCGCGGCGAGCTGCAGGCGCTGCGCGTGGACTTCGCGCGCCTGCTGGACGGCGGGGTGCTCGAACGTGTCGAGTTCGGCTGGCGGCATGCCCGGCGGCGTGCCGACAACGCGCCCGGGCTGGCCTTCGGCGACGTCGCGCTCGCGGGACCGGCGGGCGACATGCTGCCGGGGCGCCTGCAGCCCAACCCGTACACCGACTTCCTCGACGGCCGCGCAGGCAGCGTCACCGACCACCTGATCGGCGTGCTGGGCGATGCGCGCGACCCGGCCGGGCTGCGCGCCGCCTTCGGCGTCACCACGCCGCTGCCGGGCGGCGGCGGGCCGCTCTCCGTGTGGCGCATCCGCGAGGACAGCGATGCGCTGTACCTGCAGCTGCCCTGGCGCGCCGGCGCCGCGCTCGACGGCCAGGCGGGCCTGCGCGTGGTGCAGACGCGCCGCACCACCGACAGCGCGCAGGCCGTGGGGAGCGGCGCGCCCGAGCCGATCCGCGGGCAGGTCCGCGAGACCGACCACCTGCCCAGCGCCAGCCTGCGCTGGCGTCCGGCGCCGGGCTGGCAAGCCCGCGCCGCCGCGTCGCGCACGATCACGCGGCCCGACTTCAACCAGCTCTCGCCCTCGCTGCTGCTGCTGCCCAACCCGGTCGACTCGAACCTGAACCAGGGCAGCGCCGGCAACCCGGCGCTGCAGCCGATGCGCTCGTCCAACCTCGACCTGGGACTGGAGCACGAGCGCGCGGGCGGCACGGCGGCCTCGCTGGTGCTGTTCTGGAAGCAGGTCGACGGTTTCGTCTTCAACCTCGCGCAGCCGGAGGAACACGGGGGTGCGGTCTACCTCGTCAGCCGGCCGCGCAATGCCGACCGGGCGCGCGTGCGCGGGGTCGAGCTCGCATGGCAGGGCTTCTTCGACACGCTGCCCGGCGCCTGGTCCGGGCTCGGGCTGCAGGCCAACCTCACCCACGTGGACAGCAGCACCTTCGACCGCGTGCTCGGCCGCGAGGTGGCGCTGCAGGGGCTGTCGCGCCACAGCGCCAACCTGATCGGGCTGTACGAACACGGGCAGTGGTCGGCACGGCTGGCCTGGAACTGGCGCAGCCGCTTCGCCAGCGGCGTGGTGCCGGTGGTCGACCTCGGCGGCGCGCAGCAGGTCTGGACCCGTGCGCACGGCTGGCTCGACGCCTCGCTGCGCTGGCGCGTCACGCCCCGGGTGACCTGGGCGCTGGACGGCGTGAACCTGACCCGCACGCTGCGCCGCAGCGACCTGGGCAGTGCGGCCCGTCCGCGCGACGCCTTCGTCAACGACCGGCAGCTGGCCACCAGCCTGAGCGTGCAGTTCTGAACGGTTCCGCCGTGCCCCGGGAATCCGCCACCGTGGTGCGGGGCAGCGTCGCACTACAGTGGGTCACATGAGCCGATGCCCTCGATCGCTGCTGCATCTGTGGCTGGCCGGGCTCCTGCTCTGCCTGGGCGCGGCACCCGTCACGGCGCAGGATCCGGCGGCCTGGCGGCGCGCGGTGGACGACGCCCGCCAGCTGGCCGAGAACGATGCCCCCGCCGCTCTTGCGCGCGCCGTCGAGCTCGAACGCAGCCTGCCGGCCGACGCGCCGCCGGCCGACCGTGTGCGCCTGCTCAACCTGCAGGCGCGGGTCGAGGGCTACATGGCGCAGACCGAGCGCTCGGCCGCCCATGCGCAGCAGGCCTTCGAGCTGGCCGAGCAGGCGGGCGACCGGCTCGGCCTGGCCGAGGCCGGCCTGAACATCTCGATGAACGACGTGAACCTGGGCCGCCTGGGCCGGCTGCAGGAGATCATGACGCGCACGCTGGCCGCCCTCGAGGGGGCCGACCGGCCCGACCTGATGGGCGAGGCGCTGCTGCGCACCTCGATGACCTACCGGCGCGCCAACCTGCTGGACGACTCGCTCAACGTCGCGCTGCAGGCGATGGAGATCGCGCGCACCAGCGGCGACCCGACCGCACTGGCGCACGCGCACCGCGGCCTGGCGATGGCCTACGACCTGGGCGACCGCCTGCCCGAGGCGCGCGAGCAGTTCGAGCGGATGCGCGCGCAGGCGGTGGCCGGGCGTTCGCGGCTCAACGAGGCGCTGGCGATCAGCGGCCTGGCCGGCGTCGCGAGCAAGCAGGGCGACAAGCCGCTCGCGCTGCGCCTGTACCGCGAGGCGATCGGCCTGTACCAGTCGATCGGCATCCCGTTCTCGGAGGCGCTCGGCCACTTCGCGCTGGCCTTCGAGCTGCGCCAGCAGGGCGACCTGAAGTCCGCCCAGGCCGAGCTGCAGCGCGCCGCCGCGATCTACGAGCGCCACCCGAACCCGATCGGCCGCTGGTTCGTGCTGAAGGAGCAGAGCGAGCTGGCCCAGCGCCTGGGCGACCTCGCCGAGGCGCGCGCGCGTGCCGAGCAGTCCTACCAGCTCGCGCGCACGATCGACCTGCCGGTCTACCGCAGCGAGAGCGCGCAGCGCATGGCCGCGGTGGCGGCCGCCGAGGGCGACCACCGGCGCGCCTACGAGCTGTCGGTCGAAGCGGCCGAGGCGAACGCGCGCCTGGCGCGCGAACGCGCCGGCGCGCGGGTGTTCGAGCTGGCCGAGCGCATCCGCAGCGAGGCGCGCCAGCGCGAGCTGGCCGAGCTGACCCGCCGCAGCGCGCAGCAGGTCGCCGAGATCGAGCGGCGCACGCTGCAGCAGCGCTGGCAGGTCACGCTGCTGGCCGCCGGTGCGCTGCTGCTGGCCGGCGCGACGGTGTTCGTGCTGCGCCTGCGCCGCTCGCGCACCGAGCTGCAGCGCCAGACCGTCATCCTGCGCGAGGTGCTCGACGGCATCGGCGACTCGGTGCTGGTGGTCGACCGGCGCGCCGAGCTGGTGCTCGCCAACCCGGCTGCCGAGTTCATCGCCGGCCGCGGCATGACCACCGGCCCGAAGGGCAACTGGCGCGAGCGCTTCGGGCTGTACCTGCCGGACCGCGTCACCCTCTGTCCGCTGGAGGACCTGCCGCTGGCGCGCGCCCTGCGCGGCGAGGACGTCGACAAGCAGGACCTGTACATGCGGCGCAGCGGCGAGGGCCCGGACCAGGGGCTCTGGCTGACTGCCACGGCGCGGCCGCTGCGCGACGCGGCCGGCGCCGTGAGCGGCGCGGTGGCGGTGTTCGCCGACACCAGCGTGCGCCGGCGCGCCGAGGAGGAGGTGCGCGCCCTGGCCGCCGACCTGGAGCGCCGCGTGCAGGAACGCACCGAGGAGCTGGCGCGGGCCCGGCAGGCGGCCGAGGCCGCCAACCGGGCCAAGGGCGAGTTCCTCGCCAACATGAGCCACGAGATCCGCACGCCGATGAACGCGATCCTCGGCATGTCGTGGCTGGCGCTGCAGAGCGGGCTGGACGCGAAGCAGCGCAACTACGTCGAGAAGGTGCACCGCGCCGCCGAATCGCTGCTGGTGGTGATCAACGACATCCTCGACTTCTCCAAGATCGAGGCCGGGCGGCTCGAGATGGAGCAGATCCCGTTCCGGCTCGGCGAGGTGCTGGACCAGTTCGCCCACCTGGTGGGCATGCGCGCCGACGAGAAGGGCCTGGAGCTGCTGTTCGACCTGCCGCCGGACCTGCCGACCGCACTGGTCGGCGACCCGTCGCGGCTCGGCCAGGTGCTGCTGAACCTGGGCAACAACGCCGTCAAGTTCACCACCCAGGGCGAGGTGACGGTGGCGGTGCGGCTGCTCTCGCGCGAGGCCGACACCGTGGTGCTGCGCTTCGAGGTGCGCGACTCCGGCGTCGGCATCGAGGCCGCGCAGCGCGAGCGCCTGTTCCAGCCCTTCAGCCAGGCCGATGCGTCGACCAGCCGGCGCTACGGCGGCACCGGGCTCGGGCTGGCGATCTGCCGCCACCTGGTGGCGCTGATGGACGGCGAGATCGGCGTCGACAGCACCCCCGGCCGCGGCAGCGTGTTCCACTTCAGCGCCCGCTTCGGCCTGCAGCCCGGTGCCGCCGCGGCCGCGCCGGCGGCGCCCGGCGAGCTGCGCGGGGCGCGCCTGCTGATCGTCGACGACCACCCGCTGGCCCGCGAGCTGATGCTGGCGATGTGCAGCTCGCTGGGCATGCAGCCGGAGGCGGTCGGCGACGCCGCGGCCGCGCTGCTGGCGCTGCGCCGCGCCGACGCGGACGACGCGCCCTACCGTGTGCTGCTGCTGGACTGGAAGATGCCCGGCACCGACGGCATCGAGCTGCTCGAGCAGCTCAGCCACACCGAGCTGCGCCACGCCAGCCCGACGGTGCTGATGGTCACCGCCTTCAACCGCCACGAGGCGCAGCGGCGCCTGGACGAACGTGGCCTGCCGGTGGCCGGACTGCTGGCCAAGCCGGTCACTGCGTCGGCGCTGCTCGATGCCTGCGCCGTGGCGCTCGGTCGCCCGGCGCTCGCGGCCCGGCGCGAGGAACTGCGCCACGACCTGCTGCAGGCACGCCAGTCCGGGCTGGCCGGCACGCGCGTGCTGCTGGTCGAGGACAACGAGATCAACCAGGAGCTGGCCTGCGACCTGCTGCGCCGCGCCGGCATCGAGGTGAGCGTCGCCGCCGACGGGCGCGCCGCGCTCGACCGGCTCGAGCACGAGCGTTTCGACGCCGTGCTGATGGACTGCCAGATGCCGGTGATGGACGGCTACGAAGCCACGCGCGTGCTGCGCCAGTGGCCGGGCCTGCAGGACATGCCGGTGATCGCGATGACCGCCAACGCGATGGCCGGCGACCGCGAACGCGTGCTCGAGGCGGGCATGAACGACCATGTCGCCAAGCCGATCCGCGTCGACGAGCTGTTCGCGACGCTGTCGCGCTGGGTGCGGCCGGCCGCCGGCCCGGGGGCCGCCGGCGAACTGGCGGCCGTGCCCGGACTCGACCTGCGCGCCGGCCTGGCCGGCGTCATGGGCAACGAGGCGCTGTACCGTCGGCTGCTGCGCATGTTCCACGAGCGCGAGCGCGAGTTCGGCGCACGCCTGGCGGCCGCCCGGGCGGCCGGCGACGCGCCCGCCTGTACGCGGCTGGCGCACGACCTGAAGAGCGTCTCCGGCACGCTCGGCATGGCGGCGCTGCAGCGTGCCGCCGCGGCGCTGGAGGCTGCCTGCGAGCATGGCGCGGCGCCGGGCGAGATCGACCGGCTGCGCGACGCGGTGCTGCAGCAGCTCGGCCCGGTGCTGGACGGCCTGGCGCGACTGGCGCCGGACCTCGAGTCAGCCTGAGGTCTGCCCGGGTGCGCGGCCGGCGTCCTGCGCACCGGACAGTTCGGCCAGGCAGCGCAGGCACAGGCAGCCGCGGTAGGCGGCCGAGAGCCGGGCGAGGGTCGCCGCGTCGAGCCGCAGCGTCGTGCAGGCGCACGGGCCGGGGTCGTTCGCGCCGCAGTGGAACGCGCCGCCGCAGCGCGGGCAGCGCGTGGAGTCGGCCGGCGGCAGCTCAGGCACCGAACAAGGCCTTGTGCTGCTCGCGCAGCAGGTTCTTCTGCACCTTGCCCATCGTGTTGCGCGGCAGCGTGGCCTCGATGAACAGGTGCTTGGGCACCTTGAAGTTGGCGATTCGGCCCTTCAGCGCGCCGATCAGCGCGGCGGGATCGGGCGCGGCGCCCGGCCTGGGCACCACGACCGCGACCACCCCTTCGCCGAAGTCCGGGTGCGGCACGCCGATCACCGCGCTCTCGGCCACGCCGTCCATCTCGTTGAGGTAGCCCTCGATCTCGGCCGGGTAGACGTTGTAGCCGCCGGTGATGATCAGGTCCTTGCTGCGGCCGACGATGGTGACGTAGCCGTCCGCGCCGACCTTGCCGACGTCGCCGGTCCTGAACCAGCCGTCGGCGGTGAACTCCTCCTTCGTCTTCTCCGGCATGCGCCAGTAGCCGGCGAACACGTTCGGTCCCTTGACCTCGATGCCACCGATCTCGCCGGCCGGGCAGGGTCGGCCCTGCTCGTCGCTGACGCGCAGCTGCACGCCCGGCAGCGGGAAGCCGACCGTGCCGCCGCGGCGCTCGCCGTCCTCGGCCCGGTAGGGGTTGGACGTGAGCATCACCGTCTCGCTCATGCCGTAGCGCTCGAGGATGGTGTGGCCGGTGCGCTCGCGGAACTCGTTGAAGGTCTCGATCAGCAGCGGCGCCGAGCCGGCGATGAACAGCCGCATGCGGCGGCACGCCTCGCGCCCGAAGCCGGGCTCGGCCAGCAGCCGCACATACAGTGTCGGCACGCCCATGAAGACGGTGGCCTCGGGCAGGCGCGCCGTCACCAGCTTCGGGTCGAACCTCGAGAACCACAGCATCCTGCTGCCGTTCAGCAGCGCGCCGTGCGAGGCGACGAACAGGCCGTGCACGTGGAAGATCGGCAGCACGTGCAGCAGCACGTCGCCGTCGGTCCAGCCCCAGTAGTGCTTCAGCGTCAGCGCGTTGGACAGCAGGTTGCCGTGCGTCAGCATCGCGCCCTTGCTGCGCCCGGTGGTGCCGCTGGTGTAGAGGATCGCGGCCAGGTCCGAGGCGCTGCGCCGCGCCGGCACGTGACGGTCGCTCTGCAGCGCGGCGCGCTCGAGCAGCGAGCCGCTGCGGTCCTCGTTCAGCGTGAAGACGTGTTTCGTGCCGGCCTTGAACGCGATCTTCGACACCCAGCCGAAGTTCTTGCCGGAGCACACCACCACGGCCGGCTCGGCATTGCCGATGAAGTACTCGATCTCGGCTTGCTGGTAGGCGGTGTTCAGCGGCAGGTAGACGTACCCGGCGCGCAGCACCGCAAGGTACAGCAGCAGCGCCTCGACGCTCTTCTCGGTCTGCACCGCCACGCGTGGCGGGTGCTCGCCGTCGCGCGGCAGCTCGAGCGAATCGAGCAGGTTGGCGATCATCGCGGTGGCGCGTTCGAGGTCGCGCCAGGTGTAGCGCAGCGGCGCGTCCGGGCCGTCGCCGGTCTCGATCGCGACCGTGTCGAGCGCGGCCGGGAAGGCGGCGCGCAGCGCCGTGAACAGGTTCTGGTTGTCGTCCATCGCAGGGTTCCCTCTACGCGCGCCCGAAGCGCGGCGTTCTCTTCTCGAGGAAGGCGGCGATGCCTTCCCGGTGTTCTTCGCTGTCGGCGTAGGCGTAGTGCGCCAGCCGCTCGGCCTCGGTCGGCCCGTCGCGCTCGAGCTGGCGCAGCGTGCGCTTGTTCAGGCGCAGCGCCTGCGGCGCGAGCTGCGCGATCTGGCGCGCGCGCTGCACCGCCACCGCGGCCACCTCGTCGTCGGGCACCGCCGCGTGCACCAGGCCGTGCTGCAGCGCCGCCGCGGCGCCGAGCAGGCGGGCTTCGAGCAGCATCTCGCGCAGCACCGGGCCGCTCGCCACCCGCGCCACCACCTGCAGCTCGAGCGGCGCCATCGGGAAGCCGAGCCGGGCGATCGGTGCGCCGAAGCGGCTGCCGTCGCCGCAGACGCGGATGTCGCAGCAGGCCGCGATCTCGAAGCCGCCGCCCAGGCAGTGGCCCTCGATCTGCGCGACCAGCGGCAGTTCGCAGTCGAGCATCGCGTGCAGCGCCGGGGCGACGACGTGCTCGTGGAAGTCGCGCAGCCGTGCCGCGTCGAAGCGGAAGCCGGCGAACTCGGCGATGTCGCCGCCGGAAGCGAACTGGCCGTCCGCGCCGCGCACGATCACGGCGCGCGGCGCCTCGCCCGGCGGCAGCGCCTGCAGCCGCTCGAACAGCGCGCGCAGCTCGCGCCACATCGCGATGTCGATCGCGTTGAGCTTGCCCGGGTGGGCGAGCGTCAGCGTCGCGACGCCGTCCGCGCCGGTGGGCGCGAGCGTGACGGTACCCGCCATCAGGCATGCCTCCGCGCTGCGTGCTTCGGGATGAGCGCTTGGGAGCGGCCCGGCGCGCTCATCAGTCGAGCTTCGCGCCCGAGGCCTTCACCACCTCGTGCCAGCGCTTGACCTCGCTCCCCACGAACTTGCCGAAGGCGTCGCCGTACAGGTTGGGCGTCTCGGTGCCGAGGCCGGTCCAGATGCCCTTCAGCTCGTCGCCGGTGAGCGCCTTCTTCATCTCGGCCTGCATCGCCTCGACGATCTCCTTCGGCGTGCCCTTGGGCGCCCACAGGCCGTACCAGGTGGCGACCTGGTAGGTCGGCACGCCGCCTTCCTTGGACGTCGGCACGTTCGGGAAGCCGGGGGCACGGCTGTCGGAGGCCACCGCGATCGCCTTGATGCGCCCGCCCTTGATGTGCGCGGCCGAGGAGCCGAGGCCGTCGAACATCATGTCCACCTGGCCGGCCACCAGGTCCTGCAGCGCCGGGCCGGCGCCGCGGTAGGGGATGTGGGTGATGAAGGTCTTGGTCTGCAGCTTGAACAGCTCGCCGGCCAGGTGGTGCGAGGTGCCGTTGCCGGCCGAGCCGTAGTTCAGCTTGCCCGGGTTCTTGCGCAGGTAGTCGAGCAGGCCGGGCAGGTCGTTGACGGCCACGCGCTGCGGGTTGACCACGATCACCTGCGGCACGCTGGAGATCAGGCCCACCGGCACGAAGTCGGTCTCGATGTTGTAGTCGAGCTTGGGGTACATCGAGGGCGCGATCGCGTGGTGCACCGCGCCCATGAAGAAGGTGTAGCCGTCCGGCGCCGCGCGGGCCGCCACGCCGGCGCCCACCGTGCCGCCGGCGCCGCCCTTGTTGTCGATGACGAACTGCTTGCCGGTGTTCTTGGTCATCGTCGCGAACAGCGGGCGGGCGAAGGCATCGGTGCCGCCGCCGGCCGGGAACGGCACGACGATGGTCACCGGCTTGGTCGGCCAGGCCTGCGCGAGCGCCCAGGGGCTGGCCAGCCCCAGGGCGAGTGCGGCGAGGGCGCGGCGGTGGATCGAGGGTTGGCGCATCGAACGGGTCTCCGTGGTGTGTGTGGTGGTTCGAGTCAGAGCAGCGAGGCGACGAGGCGTGACTGTGCCACTTCCGCGTGCACGAACTTCTCGTGGTGCAGTTCGACGCGCGCCAGGTCGTACAGGTAGTTGACCATCAGGCCGAAGGACTGGCGCACGCCCTTGCCGGAGAGATCGGCGAGGGCGTTCAGGCGCTCGAGCCGGGCGCCGTTGTCGAGGTGGAAACGCGCCACCGGGTCGCCGTCGGGCTGGGCCGCGTGCAGGCCGAGGTAGAACGCGCCCAGGCGCAGCAGCGCCTGCTGCGCCGGCTCGGGCAGGGCGCGCAGCGCGGCGGCGTTGGCCAGCTTGTCGAGTTCGCCGCCGCAGGCGGCCAGCAACTCGGCGCGGGCCTGCTGCAGCCGCTCGGCACGCGGCTTCGCCAGGCCCTCGATCACCGCGCCGGCGCGCAGCCAGCGCGCGAAGCCGGGGATGGGCGAGAGCGTGCAGAAGGTCCGCAGCTGCGGCAGCTCGCGCTTGAGCTCCGCGGCCACGCGCTTGATCAGGAAGTTGCCCAGCGACACGCCCTTGAGGCCGGGCTGGCAGTTGCTGATCGAGTAGAACGCCGCCACCTTGAACTGGCTGGCCGGCAACGGCTCGCTCGCCTTGTCGATCAGCGGCGCGATCGCCGCCGGCATCTCCGGCAGCAGCGCCACCTCGACGAAGATAAGCGGCTCGTCGGGCAGCTGCGGGTGGAAGAAGGCGAAGCAGCGGCGGTCGGGCTGCAGTCGGCGGCGCAGGTCGGCCCAGCCGTCGATCTCGTGCACCGCCTCGTGGTGGATGATCTGCTCGAGCAGCTGCGCGGGCGAGTTCCAGTCGACCCGGCGCAGCTGCAGGAAGCCGGGGTTGAACCAGCTTGACAGCAGGTGCAGGAAGTCGGCCTCGACGGCCTTCAGCTCGGGCGCCTTCGAGACGCGCTGCAGCAGCGAGCGGCGCATCGCCACGATGCTGGAGGTGCCGCCGGGCGAGCGGTTGATCCGGCGCAACAGTTCCTGGCGCGGCGGCTCGGCCTCGCGCGTCAGGCGCTCGAGGTTGGCCGCGCTGGGCTCCTTCGCGTAGGCCTGCGCGCTCGCCAGCACGGCCTGCGGGTCGGGGCTGAAGTCGCGCGACAGGCGCTCGAAGAAGCTGCCCTGCTGGTCGTCCGGCAGCGCCTTGAAGCGCGCCACCACCTCGCGCGCGATCGCCACGCTGTTGGCCTCGCCACGCTCGGAGAGCAGGCGGCGGCAGTCGATCATCAGGGTGCGCAGGTGGCGCGCGCCGTTCACCTTGCGCGCGGCGCTGCGCAGTTCATCCAGCATGCGGTGCTCCTTGCGATCGTTCGGCCGCGCGCAGCGCCTTCAGCGCGGCGAGCTGGGCCATCAGGTGGTCGTGCATCACGCGCTCGGCGCGTGCGGCGTCGCGCTGCACGATGGCGTCGAGCAGCACGCGGTGTTCGTTGATCGAGGCCTCGATGCGGCCCGGCCAGTTCAGCTGCCGGCCGCGCAGCAGGCGCACGAAGCGGCGCAGGTCGCCGGTGGCGCGGTCGAGCCAGCGGTTGCGCGCCATGGCCTGCACCGTGCTGTGGAACTCGTGGTTGGCCCGGTAGTAGCCGTCGATGTCGTGCGCGGCGGCATGCCGCTCGAGCTGGTCGTGCAGCTGGCGCAGGCGCCGGATGTCGGCCTCGCTCGCCTTGCGCACCGCCTCGTAGGCGCAGCGGCCCTCCAGCAGGGCCATCACCGGCAGCAGCTCGTCGGCGTCCTCCTCGGACATCTCGGCCACCTTGCAGCCCTGGCGCGGCACCGGCGTCACCAGGCCCTCGGCGGCCAGCACCTTGAGCGCCTCGCGCAGCGGCGTGCGGCTGATCTGCCAGTCGCCGGCGAGTGCGAGTTCGTCGATCCACTGGCCAGGCTGGAGCACGCGGTCGAAGATCATCTGGCGCAGCCGGGTGGCCACTTCCTCGTGCAGCGAAGCCCGGCGCAGCGGGGTGGGTTCGACCATGGCTGCAGGCTAGCATTACTAATTCATAATTACAACGACCCGGCCCCGGGCAGGGACTTGTCCGGCGTCGTCGACCCGAGGGGGAAGGGCAGGTCGAGCGAAGCCGGCTTCGCTACAGTGGCGGCCGTCGCCCTTCCGCGCCCGACCCGAGCGTGCTCACCACCGTCCTCGCCCGCCGTGCCCTGGCCGCCCTGCTGCTGTGCAGCGGCAGCGCGCTGGCGGCCGTCGGGCCGGTGGAGTCCGAGGCCGAACGGCTGCACCGCACGCTGCTGCGCAGCGAGGCGCAGGCGCTGGAGAACGGCGAGGGGGTCGAGCGCGATCCCGAGCGCGCGGCCCGGCTGTATTGCCAGGCGGCCCGGCTGGGGGATGCCGAATCCCAGTTCAACCTGGGCTGGATGTACGCCAACGGACGCGGCGTCGAACGCAGCGATTCGACCGCGGCCTACTTCTTCCATGCCGCGGCGGAGCAGGGCCTGGAGCAGGCGGTGCGGATGCTCGACCGCGTGGGCGGCCCCCCGACCTACACACCCGATTGCATGCGCGAGCCGGAACCCGCCCGCGCCGCCACGGCGGTGCCGCGCGCCGCGGCGCCGGTGCCGGCTCCGGCTGCGGCCGCCCCGGCGATCGCCGCGCCGCCGGACATCGCGCGCCTGGTCAAGCGCCTGGCGCCGCAGTACGGCCTCGCGCCGCAGCTGGTGCTGGCGTTCATCCAGGCCGAGTCGAACTTCGACGTGGTCGCGCTCTCGCCCAAGAATGCCAAGGGCCTGATGCAGCTGATTCCCGACACGGCCGCGCGCTTCAACGTGCACAAGCCCTACGACCCGGAACAGAACGTGCGCGGCGGCATGGCCTACCTGCGCTGGCTGCTGTCGTACTACCGCGGCGACGTGATCCTCGTCGCCGCGGCGTACAACGCCGGCGAAGGCACGGTCAACCGCTACCGCGGCGTGCCGCCCTACGCCGAGACACGGGCCTACGTGCGCCGCATCCTGGCCGGCTTCGGCCAGGCGCTGCACCCGTTCGACCGCGCGCTGACCGAACCCGCGCCGCTGCCGCAGCTGCGCTGATCCGGATCAGTTGGTGATCAGCAGCGTGCGCTCGCCGTAGGACGCCTGGGTCGCGCCGTTGTTGAGTCGGGCGCGCACCTGCACACGGTAGCGCCCGAGCGGCAGGTTGGTGCGCAGTTCGGCGATCACCTTGTTGGAGCGCCAGCCGCTCAGGCCGGCGCTGCCGTCGGCCGAGCAGAACGCGCCCAGGTTGCCGCCCATCGGCACCAGGCTGCGCACCACGGCGCCAGCGGCGTTGAGCATCACGATGTCGACGTCGGTCCAGGCCGTGGTGTTGCCCGCTGGCGCATTGACCGCGCATTCGGCGGCGAAATGCACCAGCAGGCGCTGGCCCGGCGCGATGCTGATGAACGGGCTGACCATCCCGGAGACCAGCACCGGGCCCGGCACGTTGATGATCTGGTTGCCGGTCGCGGTGGTGCCGAACAGGGTATGCGCCTGGGCGGCACCGACCGAGACGGCGGCCAGCGCGGCGGCCGCGAAGCTGCGGCGCAGCAGGGAAAGCAACGACATGGCAGGACTCCTCTGGGGTGGATCGCGGGGGGGGGGGGGGTTCAGCGGGTCACCAGCAGCGTGCGCTCGCCGATCGTGCCGCCGGTGGCACCGTTGTTCAGGCGGGCGCGTGCCTGCACGCGGTAGACGCCGGCCGGCAGGCCCGGGCCGCCGATGCCGATCACCGCATTGGACTGCCAGCCGCTCAGGCCCGCGCTGCCGTCGGCCGAGCAGAAGGCACCGAGGGTGCCGACAGTGGGCTGCAGCACTTGCACGACGGCGTTGGCCGCGTTGAGCACGACGAGGTCGATGTCGAGCCAGGCGGTGGTATTGCCGGCCGCGGCGTTGACGGCGCATTCGGCCGCGAAGTGCACATAGAAGCGCTGGCCCGCGGCGTTGGCGAATGCGCCGCTGGTCGCGCCGGGGACCGGCGTGGCGATGGCGCCGAGCGGGACCGGCATGTTGTTGACGCCGGTGGCCACTGCGATGGTGTGGGCTTGGGCCACCCCGGCCAGGCCGAGGGCGGTGACGGCGGCAGCAAGGCGCAGGTTCTTCAGGAAGTTCATGGTGATGTCCTCGAGGGGCGGATGAGGGTTCACGCGGCGTCCTGCCCCGGCGGACGTCGGCGAGGGAACTCCACGCCGCGACGCCACCCCGGTCGGTCCGGATGCGGCATCACGACGGTCGGGAATCAGCGGGCGGCGCGCCGCCCGCGCGTGGTCATGGGCTCGGGTGGGCCTGCGGGTCGTCGGGCGCGACCTGTTCGCTCAGGCGCAACTCCTCGAGGCGGCGCCTCGCCTCGCCCGGAACGGCCGTGCCGGGCTGCAGCGTGGCGGCCTGCAGTGCGCCGCGCAGCCCATCGGGCGAGTCGCCCTGCGCCTCGAGCCAGGCCTCGAATGCCAGCAGGCGCACCCGCTCGCTGGCATCGGTGTCGGCCACGGTCTTCAGCAGGCCCTCGGGCAGCACGACGCCGTCCTCGCGCGCCTGCAACAGCCCCTCGAAGCGATCGGCCTCGGTGCCGCGCTCGATGGCCTGCAGCAGCCGCGCCGTGTCGGGCCGCGGCGCGGGTGCGGCGACCGGGCACTGATCCTCCGCAGGCATGGCCTGGGCCGCCGTCGATGCGGTCGCGGTGTCCGTCGTGCGGGCCGGCCGGGCCACGGTCCGCCCGCTCTGCCGCTCGATCTCCTCGAGCACCCAGTCCAGCGGCTGCTGCTCGACGCGCAGCGTGGCGCGGCCGTCGTCGCTGATGGCGATCAGCGCCGTGTCCTGGTGCAGCGTGGCGGCCGCGGGTGCGGGGTGCGCGGGTGCGGGTGGCGGCGCCTCCGGGCGCGGCGCGCCGCGCAGCATCCAGCCCAGGCCCACGGCGGCGGTGAACAGTGTCGTGCGCAACAGCAGGGTGGGGATCGATCGCATGGTCGTGTCGGTGTGCAAGGGCGTGTAGGCGTATGTTTAGGCGACGGGTGTTCCGGGTCCTTCCCTAGCAGGGCATCCCGCAGGCCCTGCGTGCTAGGGCCCCTGTCGGACGGAGGCGCGCACCGTTGCGGGGCCGCCCCTACCTCGCAGGCTCCTAGGGTTTGTGCCGAATGAGATGGGCGCGCGGATCGTGAACATGGCGGCCTGTTTTCGACCAGGAGATCGCCATGGCCCGAGCCCCGCTGCTGGCCACCGCGCTCGTCGCGGCGCTGGCCGCGCCGGCCAGCCGGGCCGCCTCGGCGCTGCCGGCGCTGAACATCGATCGCGCGGCGATCACGGTCTCGGGGCTGTCCTCCGGCGGCTTCATGGCCAACCAGCTCGGCATCGCGCACTCGGCCACCTTCAGGGGCGTGGGCGTGTTCGCGGCCGGGCCCTACATGTGCGCCGGTCACAGCCACTACACGGCCTGCATGTACAACGCGGGCATTTCGTCCTCGAGGCTCGCGACGATGCAGGCCGACATCGACCGCTGGAGCGGCAGCAGCATCGACGCGAAGTCGAACATCGCGGCGCAGAAGGTGTTCCTGTTCGTCGGCAACGGCGACACCACGGTCGGCCCCAACCCGGTGCTCGCGCTGCAGTCGCAGTACCAGGCCAACGGCGTGCCGGCGGCGAACCTGCAGCTGGTGCGGCGCGACGGCACCGCGCATGTATTCCCGACCGACTTCGCCGGCACCGGCAACAACGCCTGCAACAGCGCGAGCTCGCCCTACATCGCCAACTGCGGCTACGACGGCGCGAAGGCCGCGCTGTCGATGTTCTACGGCACGCTGAACCCGCGCAACGACGCGCCGCCCGCCGCGCGCTACCTCGAGTTCGACCAGTCCGCGTTCACGAGCAACCCCGGCATGGCGGCCACCGGCTGGGTCTACGTGCCGGCCGACTGCGCCGCCGGCACGAGCTGCCGGCTGCACGTGGCGCTGCACGGCTGCCAGCAGAACCAGGCGACCATCGGCGACCGCTTCCTCGTCAACACCGGCTACACGCGCTGGGCCGACACCAACCGCATCGTCGTGCTGTTCCCGCAGACCCGCGTGGACAGCACCAGCCGCAGCACCGCCGCGAGCGGCTCGCTGCCCAACCCGAACGGCTGCTGGGACTGGGTCGGCTGGTACGGCGGCAGCTTCGCGCAACGCAGCGGCACGCAGGTGGCGGCGATCAAGGCGATGGTGGACCGGCTCGCCTCCGGCGGCAGCGGCGGTGGGGGCTCGACGCTGCCCGCGCCCACCGGCGTGGCCGCCTCGGGCGCGACCGCCAGCAGCATGGTGATCGCGTGGGGCGCCGTGACCGGCGCGAGCGGCTACAACGTCTACCGCAACGGCGGCAAGGCCAACTCGGCGCCGGTGGCCGGCACGAGCTTCACCGACACCGGGCTGGCTCCCGGCACCACCTACGCGTGGACCGTCACCGCGGTCGACGCCGGCGGCGCCGAGAGCGCACCCTCGGCCCCGGCCAGCGGCACGACCACCGGCAGCGCGGCGGTGTGCTTCACCGCCTCGAACTACGCGCACACCACCGCGGGCCGCGCCACGCAGCGCCTGGGCCTGGCCTATGCCAACGGCTCCAACCAGGCGATGGGCCTGTGGAACGTGTTCGTCACCACCACGCTGAAGCAGACCGGCGCGAACTACTACGTGATCGGCTCCTGCCCCTGATCCCCTGCCTTCCTTCCCCACGACGACCCCAGAGAGGAGAACGACGATGAGAACACCCTGGATGCTGCTGCCGCTGGCGGCTCTGGCGCTGGGCACGGCGCCGGCCGGCGCGCACGGCGACGACGCCGGCCGCGGCTACGGCCCGCGCAGCCCGTTCAACCGCCTGCCCGCGTTCATCAACGGCCCGGTGACGAGCACCGAGTACGACGGCGTCACCGACGACCTGCTGACCGCCGGCCTCGGCAAGAGCGGCCTGGCCGGTGCCACGCCCCCCGTCTCGGCCGTGCCCACTGCCGCGGAGATCCGCCGTCTGGCGATCTACGTCAACTACCGCGCGATCGTCGACATGACGCCCGGCGGCGGCTACGGCAGCTTCTACGGGCCCAACGTCGATGCGCAGGGCAACGTCACCGGCTCGGAAGGCAAGATCGCCGGGCTCGAGGTGCTTGCCTTCAGCCGCGGCGCGCATGCCGGCGCAACGCCGCAGAACGTGGTGCTGATGGTGCAGGTGCCGGCCAGCTTCGACCCGCGCAAGGCCTGCATCGTGACCGCCACCTCGTCGGGCTCGCGCGGTGTGTACGGCGCGATCAGCGTCGGCGAATGGGGCCTCAAGCGCGGCTGCGCGGTGGCCTACACCGACAAGGGCACCGGCACCGGGCCGCACGACCTGGCGACCGACACCGTGACGCTGATCGACGGCACGCGCACCGGCGCCGCGGCCGCGGGTGAGCTGGCCCAGTTCCGCGCGCCGCTGTCGGCGCAGCAGCTGGCCGAGATCAACGCCGCCAGCCCGAACCGGCTCGCGTTCAAGCACGCGCACTCGCAGCGCAATCCCGAGCGCGACTGGGGCCGCTTCACGCTGCAGGCGGTCGAGTTCGCCTACTACGTGCTCAACGAGCGCTACGGCCGCACGCTCGGCAACGGGCTCAAGCTGCGCACGATCCGGCCGGAGAACACCGTCGTGATCGCCTCCAGCCTGAGCAACGGCGGCGGCTCGGCGATCGCCGCCGCGGAGCTGGACCGCGAGCGCCTGATCGACGGCGTGGCCGTCTCCGAGCCGATGATCCAGCTGCCGCCGGACGCCGGCGTCGTCGTCAAGCGCGGCACCACGGTGCAGCCGGTCGCCGGCCGGCCGCTGTTCGACTACACCTCGCTGGCCAACCTGATGGGCTTGTGCGCCAGCCAGGCCCCGTCGCTGGCCGGCGCGCCGGGCAAGGCGCTGGTGTCCTCGGCGGTGGTGATGGCGATCGCCGCCAACCGCTGCGCGTCGCTCAAGGACAAGGGCCTGGTCGCCGGGGCCACGACGGCCGAGCAGGCCGAGGACGCACTCGGCAAGCTGCAGGCCTACGGCTGGGAGCCCGAGGCGGCGCAACTGCACACCTCGCTGGCCGCGCTCGAGGTGGCGCAGGCGATCAGCATCACCTACGCCAACACCTACTCGCGCGCCAGCGTGGCCGATGCGCTGTGCGGCTTCAGCTTCGCCGGCGTGGACGCCGCGCTCAAGCCGGCCGCCGTGGCGCCGCTCGCGCTGGCCATCATGGCCGGCACCAGCAACGGCGTGCCGCGCTCGGCCCCGGTGGAGGTGATCAACGACCTGTCGGTCGGCGGCCCGGTGCGCGACCTGTTCTCGGTCTCGGCGTCGACCGCGCGCTCGGATGCCGGTCTCGACGGTGCGCTGTGCCTGCGCAACCTGCTGACCGGCAGCGACGCCAAGGCACAGGCGCTGCGCCAGGGCATCTCGGAGGTCTACCGCAGCGGCGACCTGCGCGGCAAGCCGGCCATCATCGTGCACGGGCGCGACGACGCGTTGGTGCCGGTGAACCACTCGTCGCGCCCGTACGTGGCGCTGAACCGCAAGGTCGAGGGCCGCCACAGCAGGCTGCGCTACATCGAGGTGGCCAACGCGCAGCACTTCGACGCCTTCGTCGGCCTGCCGACGGTGCTGCCCGGCTACGACAGCCGCTACGTGCCGGTGCACCTGTACCTGTTCCGTGCGCTCGACGCGATGTACGCCCACCTGACCGAGCGCGCCCCGCTGCCCGGCAGCCAGGTGGTGCGCACCGTGCCGCGCGGCGGCAGCCCCGGCGCGGCACCGGCGCTCACGGCGGCCAACGTGCCGCCGATCGCGCTCGAGCCGGCCCCGGCCGACGCGATCACGGCGCGCGGCGCGACGCTCGTCGTGCCCGACTGAGCGCGACGGCGGCGGTGACCCCGCCGCCGTCCCCGGCTTCGCGGCACGGGCAGCATCGCGTGATGCTGTCCCGTCGCCCCCTGCTCGGCGCCACCCTCGGTGCCACCCTCGGCACCGCCTGCCTGCCCGGCCGCGCGGCCGACGCCCCGAACGATGCGGCCGAGGCCGCCCTGCGCCGCGGCGGCGTGGTGATCGCGTTCCGGCATGCGCTCGCGCCAGGCACCTTCGATCCGCCCGGCTTCAGGCTGGGCGACTGCTCGACGCAGCGCAACCTGAACGAGGACGGCCGCGCCCAGGCGCGCCGCATCGGGGCCTGGTTCGCGGCACGTGGGCTGGTGCCGGCACGGGTGCGCTCCAGCCCCTGGTGCCGCTGCGTCGACACCGCGCAGCTCGCCTTCGGTGCGGCCGAGCCCTGGGCGGCGCTCGGCTCGCCGCGCGGCGCGAGCGAGACCACCAATGCCGAGTCGCTCGAGGCGCTGCGGCGCGCGGTGGCCGCGCGGCGCGAGGGCATCGAGGTCTGGGTGACGCACATGTTCGTGCTGTCGGCGCTGGTGGGCGAGGGCAGCGCGTCGGGCGAAGGGCTGGTGCTGGCCAGCGTGGACGGCGTGGTGGCGCTGCGCGCGCGCCTGGCCATCCCATGAACCCCTGAGGCGACGCGCACGCCGCTCGCCTATGCTCGCGGCTTTTCCGCCGCGCGCGCGGGCCACGAGCCCGCCGTGCGGCGGGTCCCGTGGACAGTTCCAACCCGTCTTCGCCATGAGACCACTGCTGCGTCGCGCACTGGCCGCGTGCCTGTTCCTCCTGCTTGCCGCCCGGGCGCCGGCGGCCGAGCCGCTCGGCGCGCTGGAGGCGCCGCTGTGGCTGCGCTACCCGGCGATCTCGCCCGACGGCCGGCAGGTCGCGTTCAGCTTCCAGGGCGGCCTGTACGTGGTGGGCGTCGAGGGCGGACCGGCGCGCCTGCTGGTTGCCAACGGCCGGCGCAGTCACTCGCCGGTGTGGTCGCCCGACGGCCGCGCGATCGCCTTCGCCTCCGACGTGTACGGCAACGACGACGTGTTCCTGGTCGCCGCCAGCGGCGGCCCGGCGCGGCGCCTGACCACCCACTCCGCGCCCGAGCAGCCGACCGGCTTCACGCCCGACGGGCGCGAGGTGCTGTTCGCCGCGCAGCGCCTGGACGACCGGCGCAACAGGCTGTTCCCGTCGCGCTCGGCCGGCGAGCTGTACAAGGTGTCGGTCGAGGGCGGCCGGCGCCCGCAGCAGCTGCTGAGCACGCCGGCGCTGGCCGCGCGCTTCGACCGCGCCGGCACGCGCCTGCTCTACGAGGACTGGAAGGGCTACGAGAGCCCCTGGCGCAAGCACCATGTCTCGCCGGTGGCGCGCGACGTCTGGCTCTACGACGTGGCCGGCGGCCGGCACCGCAAGCTCACCGAGTTCGGCGGCGAGGACCGCGACCCGGTCTGGTCGCCCGACGAACAGGCCTTCTACTACCTCAGCGAGCGCAGCGGCAGCTTCAACGTCTGGCGCCAGGGGCTCGACGGCGGCGCGCCCCAGCAGCTGACCTTCTTCGAGCGCCATCCGGTGCGCTTCCTCAGCATCTCGGCGCAGGGCGTGCTCGCCTTCGGCTTCGACGGCGAGCTCTACACGCTGCCGGCCGGCGCCGCGCAGCCGCGCAAGCTGGCGGTGCAGATCGCCTCGGACACCCGCGGCCGCGGTGTCGAGCAGCTCAAGCTGGCGCAGGGTGCCACCGAGATCACGGTCAGCCCGGACGGCAAGGAGATCGCCTTCGTCGTGCGCGGCGAGGTGTTCGTCGCCTCCACCGAGTTCGGCGACACGCGCCGCATCACCGACACGCCGACGCAGGAGCGCTCGGTGCAGTTCAGCCCGGACGGCCGCAAGCTGATGTTCGCCGGCGAGCGCGACGGCGCGTGGAACCTGTACGAGGCCGCGATCGTCGGCAAGCGCGACGACGTGCCGCACTTCTTCGCCGCGCCGCAGGTGAGCCTGCGCACCGTGCTGGCCAACGGGCAGGAGAACTTCCAGCCGCGCTGGTCGCCCGACGGCAAGGAGATCGCCTTCCTCGAGAACCGCACCACGCTGAAGGTGCTGGACCTGGCCAGCGGCAAGGCGCGCACCGTGCTGCCCGGCGAGGCCAACTATTCCTACGCCGACGGCGACCAGTGGTTCGACTGGTCGCCCGACGGCCGCTGGCTGCTCTCGCAGATGCTGGACCGGCAGCGCTGGACCCACGAGGTGGCGCTGGTCGACGCGGCCGGGCAGCGTCCGCCGCGCAACCTCACGCTCAGCGGCTATGAAGACCTGCACCCGCAGTGGGCGCGCGGCGGCCGGCAGTTCCTCTGGGTCAGCGACCGCATGGGCCTGCACGGCACCGGCGGCGTGGCGCAGACCGACATCTACGCGATGTTCCTGACGCGCGAGGCCTGGGACCGCTTCCGCCTCGACAAGACCGAGTACGCCCTGCTGAAGGACAAGGAGACGGAGCAGGACAAGGCCAGGGACGACGCGAAGAAGGACTCGGCGAAGGACGCGAAGAAGGACGCCGCGCCCGAGCCCAAGCGCGCCGACCCGGTGGCGCTCGAACTCGACGGCGCGGACGAGCGCGTCGCGCGGCTGACCCCCGGCTCGGGGTCGATCCGCGCCCTGGCGATGACGCCCGACGGCGAGACCCTGCTGTACCTGCAGCAGGGCGCCGAGGACATGGAACTCTGGCTGCACCGCCCGCGCGAGAAGGAACTGCGCCGCCTGTTCGGCCTGCCCTCCGAACGCGTGCCGGTGTGGGAGGCGCCGCCCACCGACCTGCAGCTCGACGCCAAGGGCGAGACCGGCTACCTGCTGGTGGCCGGCAGCCTGCACAAGTTCAAGCTGCCGCAAGGCGATGCCGCGGCCAAGGCCGAGCCGGTCAAGTTCAGCGCCGAGCTGAACCTGGACCGCGCGGCCGAACGGGCCTACCTGTTCGAGCATGTCTGGCGCCAGACGCTGCAGAAGCTCTACGTGGCCGACATGGGCGGGGTCGACTGGGCCTTCTACCGGCGCGCCTACGAGCGCTTCCTGCCCTTCATCGGCAACGACGAGGACTTCGCCGAGTGCCTCTCGGAGATGCTCGGCGAGCTGAACGTGTCGCACACCGGCGCCGGCGTGGCGCGGCACGACCCGGACGAGGACGCCACCGCCGCGCTCGGCGCCTTCTTCGACGAGCGCCATGCCGGCGCCGGGCTGAAGATCGCCGAGACCATCGCCGGCGGCCCGCTGGACACGGCCGGCAGCGCGGCGCGCGCCGGCAGCGTGATCGAGCGCATCGACGGCGCGCCCATCGGACCGGGCCGCGACGTGGACGCGCTGCTCAACCGCAAGGCCGGCAAGCGGGTGGTGCTGAGCCTGGTCGATGGCGCCGGCAAGCGCAGCGAGCAGGTGGTCAAGCCCATCACGCTGAAGCAGCAGGCCGAGCTGCTCTACCGGCGCTGGGTGCGCCAGCAGCGCGAGACGGTGGAGCGCCTGTCCGGCGGCCGGCTCGGCTACGTGCACGTGCGCGAGATGGACGACGACAGCTACCGCGACACCTATGCCGAGGTGCTCGGCCGGCACAGCGCCAGGCAGGGCCTGGTGGTCGACACGCGCTTCAACGGCGGCGGCAACCTGCACGACGACCTGGCCGTGCTGCTCTCGGGCCGGCGCTACCTGGAGTTCGTGGCGCGCGGCCAGGCCATCGGCTGGGAGCCGGTGGGGCGCTGGAGCAAGCCCTCGATCGTGCTGGTCGGCGAGAGCAACTACTCCGACGCGCACCTGTTCCCCTGGACCTACCGCCATCTCGGCCTGGGCAAGCTGGTCGGCATGCCGGTGGCCGGCACCGGCACCGCGGTGTGGTGGGAGACGCTGCAGAACGACGCGCTGTACTTCGGCATCCCGCAGGTCGGCTTCCGCGACGAGAAGGGCGAGTACATGGAGAAGGCGCTGATCGTGCCGGACATCCTCGTGCCCAACGACCCGGCGGAGATCGCCGCCGGGCGCGACGCGCAGCTCGAGGCGGCGGTGCGCGAGCTGCTGAAGTAGTCAGCCCAGCAGCCGCCCGCCCAGCCAGTGCCAGGCCGGCGCGGTGGACAGGCCCAGCGGGATGCCCAGGCCGACCATCAGCGAGACCAGCGGTGGCGCCAGGCGCGCCTGCGCCGCGACGATCGCCGCGCCGATCATCGGCGGCATCGCCGCCTCGATCACGCTGACGCGGCTGGTGGTGCCGGGCGCCGCCTCGGCCCACCACAGCAGCAGGAGCACCAGCGCCGGGCAGGCCAGCAGCTTGTAGCCCAGCCCCAGGCAGAGCAGCCGCGCGTGTTCGCGCAACGCGTCGAAGCGCAGCTGCAGGCCGACCGAGAGCAGCGCCAGCGGCGCCAGCGTGTCGCCGATGCGCAGCAGCACCTGGTCGACGGCCGGCGGCCAGGCCAGCGGTGCGCTGACCAGCGCCAGCACCAGCGCGACGAAGGGCGGAAAGCGCAGCACCTGGAGCAGCACCTCGCGCGCCGAGCGGCCGCCGCCGCCGCTGTACAGCGCCGCGGCCGCGATGCCCAAGGTCGAGAGCGCGAGGTAGGAGCCGAGCTGGTCGATCAGCAGGCCGAGGCCGAGGCCGTCGCGGCCGTGCAGCGCCTCGATCATCGGCAGGCCGACGAACGAGGTGTTGCCGAAGCCGCCGACCAGCGTCAGCGCTCCGATGCTCGCCGCCGGCAGCTTCCACAGCCGGCCGACGGTCCGGAACAGCACCGCACCGAGCAGGAACAGCGCCCAGGGCATCAGCACCGGCAGCAGGTGCGCGGCGTCGAAGCGGAAGGCGTGCAGGTGGTGCAGCGTCAGCGCCGGCAGGCTGAGGTGCAGGATGACCGCGTTGATCGCGGTGTGCGCGCCCTCGGGCATGCGGCCGCTGTGGCGCAGCAGCAGCCCGGCGGCCAGGCAGGCCACGAGCAGCAGCAGGTTGGACATGGGGAACCTCGCCCGGCGCACGAAGGGCACCTCTTGCCCGGAGTACGAGCGCGGCGCGCAAAAGCGGACAATCCCGCCATGCCGCGCCCGGACCTCGAACTGCTGGCCCCCGCCCGCGATGCCGACATCGGCATCGAGGCGGTGAACCATGGCGCCGATGCCGTCTACATCGGCGGGCCGGCCTTCGGCGCGCGCGACAAGGCGGGCAACTCGCTGGCCGACCTCGAGCGCCTGGCCCAACATGCGCACCGCTTCGGCGCGCGCATCTTCCTGACGCTCAACACCATCCTGCGCGACGACGAGCTCGAGGCCGCGCGCACGCTCGCCTGGGACGCCTGGAACATCGGGCTCGACGCGCTGATCGTGCAGGACATGGGCCTGCTCGAGCTCGACCTGCCGCCGATCCAGCTGCACGCGAGCACGCAGACCGACATCCGCACGCCGGAGAAGGCGCGCTTCCTGCAGGACAGCGGTTTCTCGCAGATGGTGCTGGCGCGCGAGCTGACGCTGCCGCAGATCCGCGCCGTCGCGGCGCAGGTGACGGAGGCGACGCTCGAGTTCTTCATCCACGGCGCGCTGTGCGTGGCCTACAGCGGGCAATGTTTCATCAGCCATGCGCACACCGGGCGCAGCGCGAACCGCGGCAACTGCTCGCAGGAATGCCGGCTGCCCTACACGGTGACGGATGCGGCCGGGCGCATCGTGGCGCACGAGAAGCACGTGCTCTCGCTGAAGGACAACGACCAGAGCGCCAACCTCGCCGCGCTGGTGGAGGCCGGCGTGCGCAGCTTCAAGATCGAGGGCCGCTACAAGGACCTCGGCTACGTGAAGAACGTGACGGCGCACTACCGGCGGCTGCTCGACACGCTGCTGGAAGGCCGCAACGACCTGAAGCGCGCCTCCTCCGGCCGCTGCCGCTTCGATTTCGTGCCCGACCCGGCGCGCAACTTCAACCGCGGCGCGACCGACTACTTCGTCAACGGCCGGCTCGACGACATCGGCGCCTTCGACACCCCCAAGCACGCCGGGCTGCCGCTCGGCCACGTGACCAGGGTCGCGCGCGAACACTTCGAGCTGGAGACCGACAGCGCCGAGACGCTGCTGCACAACGGCGATGCGCTGACCTGGGTCGACCTGCACGGCGAGCTGCAGGGCGTGCCGGTGAACATCGCCACGCACCTGGGCGGCCGCCACTGGCGCATCCTGCCGAACGCCGAGATGGCCGCCCTGAAGCACCTGCGCCCGGGCACCACGCTCAGTCGCAACCGCGACATGGCCTGGGAGCGCCTGCTCGCGAAGAAGTCGGCCGAGCGCCGCATCGCGCTCGACCTGCACTGGCATGCCGACGGTGCGGGCTTCGTGCTCGTGGCGGTCGACGAGGACGGCCACCAGGCCTCGGTCCGCGCCGAGCACGCGCTCGAGCCGGCGCGCGACCCGGCGCGCTCACGCGACGCGCTGCGCGAATCACTCGGCAAGCTCGGCACCACGATCTTCGAGCCGCGCTCCATCACCATCGAGGGCGACGCCTTCGTGCCCGCGTCGCTCGCCAACGGCCTGCGGCGCGATGCGGTGGCGGCGCTCGAGGCGGCACGCGCCGCGGCGTTCGAGCGCCTGCCGCGCGCCGTGCCCGTGGAGCCGCCGGCGCCGTACCCGGAAGACACGCTGAGCTACCTCGCCAACGTCTACAACTCCAAGGCCGCGGCCTTCTACGCCCGGCACGGCGTCAAGGTCATCGCCGCCGCCTACGAGAGCCACGAGGAGCTGGGCGAGGTGCCGCTGATGATCACCAAGCACTGCGTGCGCTTCAGCCTCAGCCTGTGCCCCAAGCAGGCCAAGGGCGTGATCGGCGTGCAGGGCACGCTGCGCGCCGAGCCGCTGACGCTCGTCAGCGGCGGCGACACGCTGACGCTGCGCTTCGACTGCAAGCCCTGCGAGATGCACGTGGTGGGCCGGATGCGCAAGAGCGTGCTGCGCGATGCGGCGCGCGAGGCGGCCGCGGTGCCGATGCAGTTCTACCGCACGCGGCCGGCCAGGACGCCGGCCGCCTCCTGAAGCACGGCGATCGCATCTTCGGCCAGCAGCGGCCCGTCGACCTGCACCGCAGGCGACGCGCCGGCATAGACCGCGGCGCTGCGGATCGGCAGCGTGTCGCCGCCGAGCGCCGCGCCGATGTCGTCCTGCGAGGCGGCGAACACCACGCGCCGGATGCCGGCCCAGAACATGGCGCCGCTGCACATCGCGCAGGGCTCGCCGCTCGCGTACACCGTGCCGCCGTGCAGCGCCTCGGCGCCGAGCGCGCTGCGCGCCTCGCGCACCAGCACCAGCTCGGCATGGCCGGTGCAGTCGCCGCTGGTCACCTGGTTGTTCTGCGCGGTCCACAGCAGGCGGCCGTCGGGCGCGACCAGTGTCGCGCCGAAGGGCATGTTGCCGGCGGCGACGGCCTGGCGCGAGGCCTCGATCGCGCGGCGCATCGGTTCGTGGTCGGAGGGGGTCAAGGGCATGGGCTCTCCTTCAGATCTCGTCGATCGGCGTGCTGGCGCGGCTCTCGCGGTCCTGGCCGTCGATCGCGAAGCGGTCGCGGGTGGTGACGTAGAAGCTCGCGCCGAAACGGCCCACCGGGTGGTAATCCTGCAGGCGCACGCGCCAGTTGGAGGTGTCCACCAGGCCGTCGCGCGCATGCAGCCATTGCACGCGGCCGATGAAGACGTAGCGGCTCTCGGTCTCGAGCTTCTCGTGCAGCACGCACTCGAACGCCACCGGCGCTTCGGCGATGCGCGGCGGCCTGACCGTCTGCGACGGCAGCGCATGCAGGCCGAAGCGCTGCAGCTCGCTCACGTCGGGCGGCAGCGACTCGCCGCAGGCGTGCATCTGCGCGGCCATCGCCTCGTCGCTGATGTGCACGACGAATTCGCCGCTGGCCAGGATGTTGGCCGCGGTGTCCTTGAGCCGCCCGTCCTTCAGGCGGTTGATCGAGAGCATCACGATCGGCGGGTCCTCGCCGAGCATGTTGAACATCGAGAACGGCGCGGCGTTGGCCACGCCGCCGGCCGAGAGCGTGGTGACGAGCGCAATCGGCCTCGGCACGATCAGGCTGGCCATCAGCTTGTAGCGCTGGTAGGCCGAGAGTTGCGCGAAGTCGATCTCCATGGGCCCGCTCTCAGGGTTGCTTGCCGAGCACGCCTTCGGCGTACCACTTCATCTTCCAGAGCTCGTCCTCCGGCAGCACCTGGCCCGCCGCGACCCTCGTCGCACCGGTCGTGTCCTTGATCGGACCGGTGAAGGGATGGAACTTGCCCGCCAGGATCTCGGCCTTCTTCTGCTCGAACAGGGTCACCACGTCCTTGGGCACTTCGGCATTGGGCGGCACCACCTGCACGATGCCCTCCTTCATGCCCCACTTGGTGTCCTCGCTCTTCCACTTGCCTTCGAGCACCTGCCGCACCTTGTGCACGTAGTAGACGCCCCAGTTCAAGGTGTTGCCCGACAGATGGGCCTTCGGCCCGAAGCGAGTCATGTCGGAGTCCTGCCCGAAGGCGTACAGGCCCTTGCTCTGCGCCAGCTGCACCACGGCCGGCGAGTCGGTGTTCTGGTAGAGCACGTCGGCGCCCTGGTCGATCAGCGCCTGCGCGGCCTCGCGCTCGCGGCCCGGGTCGTACCAGGAGTTGATCCACACCACCTTGACGCCGACCTTCGGGTTGACGGCGCGCGCCCCCAGCGTCCAGGCCGACAGGTTGCGGATGACCTCCGGGATCGGGAACGGCGCCACGTAGCCGAAGGTGTTGCTCTTCGTCATGCGCCCGCCGAGCAGGCCGATCAGGTAGGCGCCCTCGTAGAAGCGGGTCTGGTAGATGCCGACGTTCTTCGCGCTCTTGTAGCCCGAGCAATGTTCGAACACCACGTCCGGGTGGTCCGCGGCGACGCGGATGGTCGGGTCCATGAAGCCGAACGAGGTGGTGAAGATCATGCGGCAGCCGTCGGCGATCAGCTGGCGGATCACGCGGTCGGCTTCGGCCGACTCGGGCACCTTCTCGACGTAGACCGTCTCGACCCGCTGGCCGAACTCCTTCTCGACCATCTTGCGCCCGAGGTCGTGCTGGTAGGTCCAGCCGATGTCGGCGATCGGGCCGGGATAGATGAAGCCGATCTTCAGCGGCGCGGCAGCGCGTGCCGGCGTGGCGACCAGGGGAGCGAGGGCGGAGGCGAGCAGGAGCTGGCGGCGATGCATGGCGGGCTCTCGGAAAAGGGCGCCGGGGATTCGGCAGATTGTATACATGCACACAACATGCCATCGTGTCATGGCAATCAAGTCATTGAAAATCAATGACTTGCAGTTAGTTGCGCAATGTATACAATCGCCGCAATCTGGTGCCGGCGCACCGCGGTGGGGCTCAGGCCGGCAGGGCCAGGCGCGCTTCGAGGGCGCTCAGGTGCTGGTCCATCAGGGCTGCGGCGGCATCGGCCTCGCGCAGCGCGAGCAGGTCGACCAGGCGCTGGTGCTCGTCGTGTTCGCAGGCCGCCTCGCCCGGGGCCTCGTAGAGGGCGACGATCAGCGAGCACCGGGTCATCAGCTCGGTGAGCATGCGCTGCAGCACCCGGTTGCCCGCCAGCTGCGCCAGCGCGAGGTGGAAGCCCCCGGCCAGCAGCACCCAGCGCGCGTGGTCGCCCTCGTGCAGCGCGGCATGTTCGGCCGCGAGCCGCTCGTGCAGGCGCTGCACCTCGGCATGCGTGATGCGCGCGGCGACCAGGCGCACGATGGCCGCCTCGATGGCGCGGCGCGCCACGAACACCTCGCGTGTCTCCTGCGGCGTGGGCGCCGCGACGGTGGCGCCCTTGTTCGGCACGATCTCCACCACCTGCGCCTCGGCCAGCCGGCGCAGCGCCTGGCGCACCACGGTGCGGCTGACGCCGAACTGTGCACACAGCGCCTCTTCGCCGAGCCGCTCGCCGGGCCGCAGGCGGCCCTGCATCACGGCGTCGAAGAGCGTGTCGTAGACGGTCTGGTCGAGTGTGCCGGTGACCGGCTTGGACGCTGCGCGGCGCTTCGTGGTCGGCGGGCGGCGGCGCGAGGTGGGCATCGGGCCGGCAGTGTAGCCAGCGCGCCGCGGGCGCGGCGCGCAGCCTCAGCGGCGGAACTTGCCGTCCGGGCCGATGATGGAGAGGTCGACGAAGTCCAGCCCGGTGTGGTCGGTCGGGCTGTAGTTGACCTCGAGGCCGCCGATGTCGAGCTTCTGCAGGCTCTCGAGCGACTGCTGCAGCTTCACGCGCGTCGGGCTCGGGCCGGCCTTCCTCAGCGCCGCGACCAGCACCTTGGCCGCCGCGAAACCCTCCAGCATCGCCGGCGTCACGCCCTCCAGGCCCTTGGCGACCGCGAGGTCGTGCGCTTCCTTGACGATCGGCGCGGCCAGCGAGCGCTCGTAGGGAAAGACCTGCGCGACGATGGTCCCGCGCGCGTTCTCCTTGAGCGACTTGACGAAGCCGCCGGACGCGTTGTTCGAGAAGGTGACGACCTGCGCGCGCGAGCCCGACTTGCGGATCGCGTCCACGCCGTCGGCCGCGGCGTTGCCCGAGCCGATCAGCAGCACCGCCTGCACACCCGACTCGGACACCTTGGGGGCGATCTTGGAGAAGTCCCAGTTCTCGCGGGAGAACTTCTCCACGAACACCGGGTTCTTCGCGACGGCTGCGAAGCCGCGCTGCGCGCCCTCGAGCAGGTCGGCCCCGAAGCTGTCGTCGACATGGATCACGCCGATCCGGTCCATCCCGATCAGGCTGAGGTGCTGCACCGCGCGCTCGGCCTCGCGCTGGTAGGTGGCGCGCACGTTGAACACCCACGGATTGACCGGCTTGTGCAGCACCATCGCGCCGGTGGACGGTCCCACCAGCGGCACCTTGTGCTCCGCCAGGAGCGGCATGATGGCCTGGGTGTGCGGCGTGCCGCGGTTCAGGAACAGCGCGACCACGTTCTTCTCGGTGATCAGCACCTTGGCGTTGGCCGCCGCGAGCTTGGGGTCGAACTTGTCGTCGAGCGACACCAGCTCGATGGACTGCCCGTTCACCCCGCCCTTGGCGTTGACCGAGTCGAGGTACAGCTTCGCCCCGTCGGTGGTCTCCTTGACGCCGGCGGCCACCGCGCCGCTGAAGCCGGCCGTCTGCCCGATCACGATCTGCGCCTGCGCGGACAGGCAAGCCAAGGCGCTGGCCAGCGCGGCCAGCATTCCAACGACCTTCTTCATCTGCATCTCCATCGCCCTGCGCCCCGTGTGGCGCCACCGCGCAGTGTCGCCGCTGCGGCGCGTCCGTGGACGCCGCAGGCGCAGGCGGCGTGACACCCTGCACGGGCGCCGCGCCGATGGAGTGCATCAGTTCGTGTACAGGCTGGCCGCCGGGATGGCCACGTAACCGGTCGTGCCCGGCACCTGCCAGCGCAGCCGCATCACCGCGCTGCCGGTGTTCTCGTAGTACTCCACCCGCACCGTGTAGCGCTGCCCGGCCGTCAGCGTCACCGTGCCGCTGGTGTTGGTGGTCGACGAGTGGTTGGTCCAGTTGTTGATGACCTGGGTGCCGTTGATCCACACCCTCACGCCGTCGTCCGAGACGGTCTGGAAGCGGTAGCTGCCGCTGCTCGGCGCGAGCACGGTGCCGGTCCAGCGCGCCGAGAAGCCGTTGTTCGGCACCCCGGTGCCGGGCGAGCCGCCGCCCCAGCTGAAGTCGATCGCCTCGGTGCGCGTGAGCACCGCCGTGCCGGACAACGAGGTGTTGGCGAAGTAGCTGCCGGCCAGGCCGCTGCCCACCGCAGGACGCGCCAGGCGCGCGGCCGGAATGGCCACGAAGCCCGCCTCGCCCGGCGGCTGCCAGCGCAGCCGCATCGCCGCGCCGCCGCCGCGTTCGTAGTACTCGGCGACGATGTCCACCTGCGTACCGGCCGCGAGGTTGATCACGCCGCTGGTGTCCACCGTCGGGGCGTGGTCGGTCCAGTTGTTGATCAGCTGCACGCCGTTGACCCACAGCCGCACGCCGTCGTCCGATTCGGTCTGGAAGCGGTAGCTGCCGCTGGCCGGCACGATCAGCCTGCCGCTCCAGCGCGCCGAGAAGTTGTCGGCGTTCACGCCGGTGCCCGGCGAGCCGGTGCCCCAGTCGAAGTCGACCGCTTCGGTGCGCGCTAGCACGGCGGTGCCGCCGGGCGTGACGCTGTTGTAGTAGCTCGCGGCCAGGCCCGTGCCGCTGCCGGCGGCCTGCGGCGCAGCCGTTTCGTCGCTGCCGATCTCGCGCAGGTAGGCCACCAGGTTGGCGAGGTTGGCGTCGCTGATCGTCACGCCGCCGTGCGATCGCACCGCGGCCTCGAGCGTCGCCGCCGAGCCGTCGTGCAGGTAGGGCGCGGTGGCCCAGACGTCGCGCAGGGTCGGCGGGTCGATTCCGGTCAGCGCGCCGCCCAGCCGCTGGCCGCTGGTGGCCTTGAGCGTGCCGACGTTGGCCGGCGTGTTGACGCCGCTGGCACTGAACGCGGTGCCGGCATGGCAGGACGCGCAGTCCATCGAACTGAACAAGGTGCGGCCGGCACTGGCCGCGCTGGACAGCGCGGCGGCCGAGGGCCGGTGCGGGCTCGGCTCGAAGGCGTTCAGCGAGGCCAGGTAGGCGGCGAGTGCGTCCAGATCGCTCGACAGGCCGGTCTTCGCATCGCCGAGCGGCTGGCTGCGCGTGCCGGCCGCGAAGTCGGTGTCGGCCATCAGGCCGGTGCCGCCGGCGAGGTTGCGGATCTGGCCTTCGAAATCCTGCACCTCGTCGAAGTTGTTGCTCCAGTGCAGCCAGCCCTGGCCCATGCCGGCGCGGCCGCGCAGGCTGATGGTGTTGCGCAGGCCTTCGCCGAAGTTGGACAGGTCCCAGGTGCGGCCGTCGTGCCCGCCGTCGTTGTGGCAGCTCGCGCAGCTCATGTAGCGGTCGCGCGCCAGGCGCGGGTCGGCCGCGTCGTAGAACAGCTGCTTGCCGCGCAGCACGGTCGGCGCGAGTTTCTCGCTGGTGATGGTGGTCAGCGTGGCCTGCAGCGGCGCGGCGAGCTGGCCGGCCGCGAGCGGCCGCAGGTCGTGCACGTTCACCGTGCGGTCCATGAAGTTCTGGACGTACAGGGTCTGCCCGTCGGCCGAGACGGCGAGGCCCTGTGGCGCGAGCCCGCTGCCGAAGCGGAACAGCTCGCGCTTGCCATGTGCGTCGACCACCGCCACCTCGCGGCTGGTCTCGAGTGCGACGAACAGGTACAGGCCCTTCGGGTCGAACGCCGCGGCGCTCGCCAGGCTGGCGTTGTCGTGGTCGATGCGGCCGGCCAGGTCTTCGCTGCCGCCGGCCAGCACGATGCGAGAGCTGATCGCGCGCACGGTGTTCTGGAAGTTCAGCGGCAGGCCGTCGCGCGCGCCGCCGCGCTGGATGTTGTCCTGCTTGGAGGGCACCCAGGCGGCGCTGCCGTCGGGCGAGATCGCCGCCGCGCCGAGGTAGTTCGGCAGGCCGCGGCCCTGGTTCTCGAAGTCCGGCTTGCTGCTGGTGGCCAGCGTGATGGTGCGGGTCAGGGCCAGGCTGGCGGTGTTCAGCACCAGCAGCTCGCCGTTGCCGTTGCCCGGCGTGGCGGTCGACTCGCCCGGCGCGGGCGGCGTGATGAAGCGGCTCACATAGGCGGTCGCGCCATCGGCGGACAGCGCGACGTGGCGCGGGTTCGCGCCGAGCGCGAGGCTGCCGGTCTGCGCGAAGCTCGTGGTGTCGAACTTCAGCACGGTGCCGCTGCCCTCGAGCACGACCAGCGCGACGCCGTTCGCCGAGGCCGCCACGCCGTACGGCGCCGAGCCGCGCGGCAGTGCGATGGTGCGCACCACGGCCAGCGTGGCCGGGTCGATCACGCTCAGTGTCGCGGCGCGCTTGTTCGCCACCCAGACCAGGCCGTTGGCCGCCACCGCCAGCGTGCGCGGCGCGGCGCCGACCGGGATCTCGGCCAGGCGCGCGCGCGTGCCGGTGTCGAACACGGCGACGCTGTCGTTGTCCGGATTGACCACCCAGAGCCGGCCACCGGCCAGCGCGAGCGGACCGGAGGCCACCGGCGTGCCGGCCGTCGGCGCGAGGTAGATCGCCTGCAGCACCGAGGCGCGCTGCTCGACGCCGGCGTCGTCGATCGCCGTCACGGTCACCGTGTAGAGGCCCGGCTGCGCATAGGCGTGGCTGGCGCCGGGCGAGCTGCTCCAGTCGGTGCCGCTGCCGTCGCCGAAGTCCCAGCGGTAGCGCACGTTGCTGCCGGTGGCGCTGGCGCTGAAGCTGGCGCTGCTGCCGGCCAGCGTGGCCGACGGGGCGAGCGGGATCGAGACCACCAGGCCGCCGCCGTTGCCGGCCACCGTCCAGGTGAAGCCGACGCTCGCGTTGTTGACGCCGTCGCTCACCGCCGCGACCACGTTGTAGGTGCCCGCGGTCGTCGGCGTGCCGGAGATCAGGCCGCTGGCGGCGTCGATCGACAGGCCGGGCGGCAGGCCGGTGGCGCTGTAGCGCAGCGTGTCGCCGTTCGGGTCGCTGCCGGTGAGCTGCACGCTGGCGGGGCTGCCGACGGTGGCGTTGCGGTCGCCCGGCGACGCGAGCGTCGGCACGGTGGCCGGGTTGGGCGTGGCGGCGACGTTGACGCGCACGATCTTCGCTTCCGAGGGCACGCCGTTGGCATCGAGCACGAACAGCATGTAGAAGCCCGGCGGCGCGTCGGCGGCGCGGGTGGGCGCCTGCACCGCGAGCCGGTTGCCATCGGCGGCGAAGGTCAGCTCGACGAAACGCTGCTCCATGTTCCAGCTGTGCGTCACCGAGCCGGTCTTGATCATCACCACGCGTGCCGCCGGGCCGGCGCCCGAGGTGTCCAGCGTGTAGGTGCGGCCGATGTCCATCACCGTCGGCGCGGCGTCGATCACCGGGCGCGGCGCGAGCTGGCCGCCGGCGGTGAACAGGTAGGGCGGGAAGTAGAGCTCGAAGTTGGTGTTGTTCTGCGGCCCCGGCGCTCCGCCGCCGCCGACCATCACCGAGCCGTCGGGCAGCAGCAGCGAGATCGAGTGGTACAGCCGCGCCTGCACGCCCGAGGCGCCCACCGTCCAGGCGCCGGTGTCCGGGTTCCAGATCTCGGCGCTGTTGTTCACCTGGTCGAGCGCGTTCCAGGTGCGGCTGCCGCCGGTGGCGAGCACCTTGCCGTCGGGCAGGACGGTGCTGTTGACGAGCCGGCGCTGGGTGGACATCGAGCCGGTGGGCGTGACCACCGGCGCGCCGTTGCGGATGTCGATCACGATCGCGCCGTTGCTGTTGCCGCCCAGCTGCAGGATGCGTCCGGGCCGGAACATCGCCGCGCTCGCATCGCTGCCGGTGTAGCTGCCGGCGAACTGGCCCACCGAGGTCAGGCTGCCGGTGCCGCTCGGGTCGACGTAGTACATGCGGCCGGCGCTGTCGTAGCCGAACACGCGGCCGTCCGGCGCGACGAAGTTGCGCGGGTACATGAAGTCCAGGCTGCTGGTGTTCGCGCCGGAGAGCAGGCGGAACACGCCGTCGGCCTGGCGCACCTCGGGCCGGTCGGTGCCGCTGCTGCCGCCCTGGATGTAGGTGTCGCCGTTGAGCAGCGTGGTCGAGGTCGAGTACCAGCGCGCCCGGTTCATGTTGGACTGCCGGGTCAGCGTGTTGTCCGAGAGCCGGAACAGGTTCGAGTTGTTGTTGCCGGTATTGGTGGTGGCGCTGCCGGTCCAGTTGTCGCCGCCGGCGATGAACACCGCGTCGCCCGAGGGCAGCAGCAGCTGCGAGCTGCAGAAGATGTCGGTGCCGGTCTGGTTGTCCAGCGTGCTGTGGCCGCCGGCCAGGCCGCCGGCCGGATCCCACACGTCGTAGATGAAGTAGGCGGTCTGCGTGCCGTCGGCCTTGGTGCCGTAGCTCATCACGCGCCCGTCGGGCAGCAGCACGGCGTGCAGCGGGATCAGCGGCCAGGGCGTGACCGGCGACCACATGCCGCGCTGGTGCGCATCGGCCGGGATCGCGCCGCTCGGCACGAAGGCGGCACGTTTCGGGGCGCCGCTGCGCTCGGCCTCGTCGGCCGGGTCGGGATCGCCCCCGCCGCAGGAGGCCAGCAACGCGGCTGCGACGAGCAGCGGGAGCGTGACTGCATGCGGACGCCGTGCCTTGGTGTTCTTCATGGCGCTTGGCACGGCCACCCCTCCAGGGCCCGCGCGGTTGGTATTTGTTACGAAAGTTTCGATTCGCAGCCGGCTGCCCTACAACCCCCGATGTCCGGGGCAGGGTTGGGCCCGATCCGTAGAATCTCCCGCCTCCCACCGGGCACCCCATGGACAGACGCCGCCAACCCGACACGGGCCTGATCCGCATCCGCGGCGCACGCCAGCACAACCTGAAGAACCTCGACCTCGACATCCGCACCGGCGAGATGACGGTGGTCACCGGGCCGAGCGGTTCGGGCAAGTCCAGCCTGGTGTTCGACACGCTGTACGCCGAGGGCCAGCGGCGCTACGTCGAGACCTTCAGCGCCTACGCGCGCCAGTTCCTCGACCGCATGGACCGCCCGGCGGTGGACCGGGTCGACGGCGTTCCGCCGGCGATCGCGATCGACCAGACCAACCCGGTGCGCTCGAGCCGCAGCACGGTCGGCACGATGACCGAGCTGAACGACCACCTGAAGCTGCTGTTCGCACGCGCCGCCGAACTGTTCGACCGGCAGACCGCGCAGCGCGTTCGGCACGACTCGCCGGAGACGATCTACGCCGAGTTGATGGCGCGCACCAGGGACGGCGACCACCGCCTCGTGGTCACCTTCCCGGTCGAGCTGCCGGCCAACACCAGCGAGCAGGACATCGAGCAGTGGCTCGCTGCGAGCGGCTTCACGCGTGTGCAGGCGCAGCGCGAGGTGGCCTCGCCGACCGGGCCGCGCAAGATGCTGGATGTCGTCGCGGACCGCTTCCGCATCCAGGGCACCGAGAAGATCCGCGCCATCGAGGCGATCGAGACCGCGCTCAAGCGCGGCGCCGGCCGGGTCAACGTCTATGCGCTGAAGGAAGAAGGCGAGCCGGACCTGTGGCGTTTCTCCACCGGCCTGCACTGCCCCGACAGCGACATCCGCTACGCCGATCCGCAGCCGGCCCTGTTCAGCTTCAACTCGGCCTACGGCGCCTGCGACACCTGCCGCGGCTTCGGCCGCGTGATCGGCGTCGACTACGGGCTGGTGATCCCGGACCACCGCAAGACGCTGCGCTCGGGCGCGATCAAGCCGATGCAGACGCCGGCCTGGAAGGAATGCCAGGACGACCTGCTGAAGTACGGCGGCGAGGCCGGCATCCCGCGCGACACGCCCTGGTCGCAGCTCACCCCGGCGCAGCGCGACTGGGTGATCAACGGCTCGCCGCACTGGAACGGCAACTGGAACAAGCAGTGGTACGGCGTGAGGCGCTTCTTCGAGTACCTCGAGTCCAAGGCCTACAAGATGCACATCCGCGTGCTCTTGTCCAAGTACCGCAGCTACACCCCCTGCACCGCCTGCGGTGGCGCGCGCCTGAAGACCGAGGCACTGCTGTGGCGCCTGGGCTCCAGGGACGACGCCGACGCGGCGCTCGCGCCGCAGAAACGCTTCCTGCCGCGCGGCGTGCAGTGGTCGCGCGAGCAGCTCGAGGCGCTGCCCGGGCTGACGGTGCACGACCTGATGCTGATCCCGATCGAGCGGCTGCGGCGCTTCTTCGAGCGGCTCAGCCTGCCGAGCTCGATGCTCGACGAGGCGCTCAAGCTGCTACTCGACGAGATCCGCACCCGGCTGAAGTACCTGTGCGACGTCGGCATCGGCTACCTGACGCTGGACCGCCAGAGCCGCACGCTCAGCGGCGGCGAGGTGCAGCGCATCAACCTGACCACCGCGCTCGGCACCTCGCTGGTCAACACGATGTTCGTGCTCGACGAGCCGAGCATCGGCCTGCACCCGCGCGACATGAACCGCATCGTGCAGGCCATGCAGCGCCTGCGCGACGCCGGCAACACGCTGGTGGTCGTCGAGCACGACCCGGCCGTGATGCTGGCCGCCGACCGGCTGATCGACATGGGCCCGGGCCCGGGCGAACGCGGCGGCACCATCGTGTTCGACGGCACGCCCGAGGCGATCCGCAGCGCCGACACGCTGACCGGCGCCTACCTCGGCGGGCGCAAGCACGTGAGCATGGGCATCAAGCGGCTGGTGGGGCCGGCGACGCCCAAGCTCATCGTCGAGGGCGCGCGCGAGCACAACCTGAAGGACCTGACGGTCGAGTTCCCGCTCCAGCACCTGGTGTGCGTGACCGGCGTCTCCGGCTCGGGCAAGAGCACGCTGATGCAGGACGTGCTGCACCCGGCGCTGCAGCGCCACTTCGGCAAGGCGACCGAATCACCCGGCGAGCACGACCGACTGCTCGGCGCCGACTGGCTGGCCGACGCGGTGTTCGTCGACCAGTCGCCGATCGGCAAGACGGCGCGTTCGAATCCCGCCAGCTACGTCGGCGCGTTCGACGAGATCCGCAAGCTGTTCGCGCAGGCGCCGCTGGCGCTGCAGCGCGGCTACGGCGCGGGCATGTTCAGCTTCAACGCCGGCGACGGGCGCTGCCCGACCTGCGGCGGCTCCGGCTTCGAGCATGTCGAGATGCAGTTCCTCAGCGACGTCTACCTGCGCTGCCCGGACTGCGACGGACGCCGCTACCGCGCCGAGATCCTCGACATCAGGATCGACCGCCGGGCACCGGGCGAGGTGCTGCGCGAGCTGAGCGTGGCCGACGTGCTGGAGCTCACCGTCAGCGAGGCGGTGCAGCTGTTCCGCGACGACCGCGAGGTGCTGCGCGTGCTGCAGCCGATCGTCGACGTCGGCCTCGAGTACGTGAAGCTCGGCCAGCCGGTGCCCACGCTTTCCGGCGGCGAGGCGCAGCGCCTGAAGCTGGCCGGCTTCCTGGCCGAGGCCGCGGGCGGTCCGAGCCAGCCGGCGGCGAGGAAGGGCACGCTGTACCTGTTCGACGAGCCGACCACCGGGCTGCACTTCGACGACATCGCCAAGCTGATGCGGGCCTTCCGCAAGCTGCTCGACGCCGGCCACTCGATCATCGTGATCGAGCACAACCTGGACGTGATCCGCGCCAGCGACTGGCTGATCGAACTCGGCCCCGAGGGCGGCGAGGCCGGCGGCGAGCTGGTCTGCGCCGGGCCGCCGGAGGAGGTGAAGCGACATCCCACGTCGCACACCGGCCGCGCGCTGGCCGAATACGACCAGGCGCTCGGCGTGGAGGAGTCGCGCCCGCTGCAGAGTGTCTTGCTGGAAAGGCGCGATCAGCGCCGCGCGGCGGAGGAGGTGATCCGCATCGTCAACGCGCGCGAGCACAACCTGAAGTCGCTCGACGTCGACATCCCGCGCGGGCAGTTCAGCGTCATCACCGGCGTGTCGGGCTCGGGCAAGAGCACGCTGGCCTTCGATATCCTGTTCAACGAGGGCCAGCGGCGCTACCTGGAGTCGCTCAACGCCTACGCGCGCAGCATCGTGCAGCCGGCCGGGCGGCCCGAGGTGGACGCGGTGTACGGCATCCCGCCGACCGTGGCGATCGAGCAGCGCCTCTCGCGCGGCGGGCGCAAGAGCACGGTGGCCACCACCACCGAGGTGTGGCACTTCCTGCGCCTGCTGTACGTGAAGCTCGGCCTGCAGCACTGCACGAAGGACGGTGCGCCGGTGCGCCCGCAGAGCGCCGAGAGCATCGCCGCCCAGCTGCTGCGCGACCACAAGGGAGTGCACGTCGGCCTGCTCGCGCCGCTGGTCGTCAACCGCAAGGGCGTCTACACCGATCTCGCCAAATGGGCCAAGGCGCGCGGCCACACCCATCTGCGCGTGGACGGCGAGTTCCTGAAGGTCGACCCCTGGCCGCGGCTGGACCGCTTCAAGGAGCACACGCTCGAGCTGCCGGTGGGTGACCTGGTGATCGACCCGGCCCACGAGGCCGAGCTGCGCGCGCTGCTCGCGAAGACCCTCGAGCTCGGCAAGGGCGTGATGCACCTGCTGGCGCCGCTGGACGGCCTGAAGGGCGCGATGGCCACGGGCGCGCCGACCGGCCGCATCGGCACGGTGAAGGTGTTCTCGACCAAGCGCGCCTGCCCGGTGTGCGGCACCAGCTACCCCGAGCTGGACCCGCGCATGTTCAGCTACAACAGCAAACACGGCTGGTGCACCAGCTGCGTCGGCACCGGCCTCGCGCTGACGCGCGAGCAGCGCAAGGCCTACGACGACTCGCGCCGCGACGACGACGACAAGGGCCGCGAGCAGAGCTTCCCCTCCGAGGAGCCCGAGGTCGAGGGCGTGGTCGACGCACCCTGCCCGGACTGCGGCGGCACGCGCCTGAACGCCGCTTCGCGCGGCGTGAGCTTTGACGACAAGTCGATCGCCACGATCGCGCAATGGAGCGTGAGCGACTGCCGCGTCTGGATTGAATCGCTGCGGCTGGCCGGTCGTGACGCCGACATCGCGCGCGACGTCATCAGCGAGATCCGCAGCCGGCTCGAGTTCCTCGAGGAGGTGGGCCTGGGCTACCTGACGCTGGACCGCGCGGCGCCCACGCTCTCGGGCGGCGAGGCGCAGCGCATCCGGCTCGCGGCGCAGCTGGGCAGCAACCTGCAGGGCGTGTGCTACGTGCTCGACGAGCCGACCATCGGGCTGCACCCGCGCGACAACCAGATCCTGCTCGACGCGCTGCACAAGCTGGGCGACAAGGGCAACACGCTGGTCGTGGTCGAGCACGACGAGGACACCATCCGCCGCGCCGACCACATCATCGACATCGGCCCGGGCGCCGGCAAGCGCGGCGGCCGGCTGGTGGCGCAGGGCGACCTGCACGAACTGGCGGCACATGCGGATTCGGTGACCGGCCGCTTCCTCGCCGCGCCGATGCGCCACCCGCTGCAGCCGCGCCGCCCGGTCGACGCCGCGACGCCTCAGCTGGTGGTGCGCGGCGCGGCGCTGCACAACCTGCAGCAGCTGGACGTGGCGGTTCCGCTCGGCCGGCTGGTGGCGGTGACCGGGGTCAGCGGCTCGGGCAAGTCCACCCTGGCGCGCGACGTGCTGCTGGCCAACCTGCAGTTCATCAACACCCGTGGCGCGAAGCCGGCCTGGGCCGGCTGCACGGCGATCGACGGCTACTCGCGCGTCGACCGCGTGCTCGAGGTCGACCAGACGCCGATCGGCAAGACGCCGCGCTCCTGCCCGGCCACCTACATCGGCTTCTGGGACACCATCCGCCGCCTGTTCGCCGACACGCTGGAGGCCAAGGCGCGCGGCTACGGGCCGGCGCGCTTCTCGTTCAACACCGGCGAGGGGCGCTGCCCGGCCTGCGAAGGGCAGGGCCTGCGCACCATCGAGATGAGCTTCCTGCCCGACGTGAAGGTGCCCTGCGACGTCTGCCACGGCCAGCGCTTCAACCCGGAGACGCTGGCGGTGAGCTGGCGCGGCAAGCACGTCGGCGAGGTGCTGACGATGGAGGTGGACGAGGCGGTCGAGTTCTTCGCCTCGATGCCGGCGATCTCGTACCCGCTGTCGCTGCTGCGCGACGTGGGCCTGGGCTACCTGACGCTCGGCCAGCCGAGCCCCACGCTCTCCGGCGGCGAGGCGCAGCGCATCAAGCTCGTGACCGAGCTGACCAAGGTGCGCGACGACGTCACGCGGCGCGGCAACAAGGCGCCGCACACGCTCTACGTGCTCGACGAACCGACCGTCGGCCTGCACATGGCCGACGTGGAGAAGCTGATCCGCGTGCTGCACCGGCTGGTGGACGGCGGTCACAGCGTGGTGGTGATCGAACACGACCTGGACGTGATCGCGGAGGCCGACTGGATCGTCGACCTCGGGCCCGAGGGCGGTGCGCGCGGCGGGCGCGTCGTGGCGGAGACGACCCCCGAGGCGCTGGCGGCGAACCCGGCGAGCCACACGGGAGCGGCGCTTGCGCCGGTGCTGTCGCGTCATGGGCCGAGCGGGTCCCGCGCCTGATCAACGCACGACGGCAGGGCTTGCCGCCCGAGGGCCGGCGCTGCTAGCCTGACCGCAGGGCGTGGCTGGAGCGGGGAGGGCGCATGTCTCCATCGGGCTGTTCACTGGACGCGCGACATGGTCGACCAGAATTCCTTCACCGCGTGGGAGGCCGACCGCTTCCCTTTCCCCAAGCCCTTCGATCCGCTGTCCCTCATGGCCTGCTGGTTCCCGCCCGAGTACTCCGATGGCCCGCTGTTCGGGCGCAACCTGGCGCTGTCGGCCGGCGACAAGGAGTTCGTCAGCCGGCTCTACCCGCATAGGACGGCAGCATGAGCCACGATACCCGCGCTCCAGGCCCGGCGTGGCCGCGCAGCGTCTGGGTCGGCATGGCGGCCGCCGGGCTGGCCCTGGCCGGGGGTTGCGCTGCCCCAGGCGCGTCGCCGGACGCGCTGCGCGCACAGGTCGAGGCCACCGAACGCGCCTTCGCGCAGACGATGGCCAGCCGCGACGCGGCCGGCTTCGAGCGCTTCCTGTCCGAGCAGGCGGTGTTCTACGGCAGCC
Source organism: Piscinibacter defluvii (assembly GCF_004011805.1). Lineage (GTDB taxonomy): Bacteria > Pseudomonadota > Gammaproteobacteria > Burkholderiales > Burkholderiaceae_C > Piscinibacter > Piscinibacter defluvii. The sequence goes on along the minus strand of NZ_ML137196.1, from coordinate 73,736 downwards.
AGCGCGTGCACCACGGCAAGGCCGCGGTGATGGCGGCCTGGAAACCGTTCTTCGACGGCCCGGTCGCGCCGTTCTCGTGGGAACCCGACCGCGTCGACGTGCTCGCCGACGGCACGCTCGCGCACTCCAGCGGCCCGGTGCACGACCCGCAGGGCAAGCGGATCGCGCGCTTCAACTCGGTGTGGCGCCAGGAGGCGCCGGGAGTCTGGCGCATCGTGTTCGACAAGGGCGAAGCGCCGTGACGACGCTCTGCCGGCTCGTGGCCTGGGGCCTGGCCCTGTTGCTCGCGGCCTGCGGCGACCGCGCGGCCGCGCCCCCGGCGCCGGCGGCCCCGGCCGCATCGGCACAGGCGCGGGCGCAGGCCGACGCGCTGGTGGCCTTGCTGCGCGGCGCCGAGATCCAGGCCGAGACGGATGCCCAGCGCGCCGAACTGCGCCGCGCGCTGCAGGACCTGCGCGATCGCCCGCTTGCCGAACTGCAGGGGGCGCGTTATGCCGGGCCCGACGGCACGCCGGGCCAGCGCGGCCTCGCCGAGCTGCTGCGCGCGCACCTGGTGCCGGCCCAGCCGGCCGCGATCGAACTCGAGGCGCTCGTCGCGGCGCGTGCCGTGCCCGAGGCCCGCGCGCTGCTCGACGAGACGATCGCGCGCATCGGCGCAGCGGCGAAGTAGGCGCAGGCACGATGGCCAAGTGCAGCATCCATCCTGGCAGCACTGCGGTCGGCAAGGTCAACGGCGTCGACGTCTGCGCACCGTGCAAGGCCGAACTGGCCGCCGCGGTGACGCAGGTCGACAAGCATGTCGACCCGAAGGACTGCTTCGTCTGGTACGAGGGTGGCAAGTCCGGCTGGCAGCCCATCCCCGGCACCGGCTGCGCGCACTGGGTGTCGCACCAGCGGGGCTACAAGCGCGGCGGCAAGGGCGAGCAGTGCATGCTCGGCTACACCTTCCGCGTGAAGACGATGCTCGGCGGCCTGTCGGAGGTGAAGAAGCTCGCCGACGTCAAGGTCAACGACGTCTACGCCACGCCCTCGAAGGACCACACCGGGCTGGTGATCAAGGTCGTGGCCGACAAGGCCAAGCCGGACGAGCCGAAGATCACCATTCGCCACGACTCCAGCGCCCAGGGCAAGGTGGCCGACAACGAGTTCGCCACCTACTTCAAGGGCAAGGGCAGCTTCTGGCGCTGACCGGCCCGCGCGCGGCTCACTCCGGCTGCGCGTAGCGCTTGGCGCGCAGGTTCTTCTTGATCTCCTGCAGCATCGGCCGCAGCTCGCCGGGCAGGCGCAGCGCGACGGCGGTGGTCAGGATGTCGATCACCGTCAGGTGCAGCAGGCGCGACACCATCGGGCTGTAGCGGTCGTAGTCCTCGGGGTGGTCCACCGCCAGCAGCACTTGGTTGGCGCCGCCCTGGCCCATCAGCGCCAGCGGCGAGCCGCTGCAGGTGATGACGATGGTCGTCGCGCCGCGCCGGCGCGCCACCTCGGCCGCATCGAGCAGGTCGCGCGTGCGGCCGGAGTTGCTGATCAGGACGGCGCAGTCGCCCGGCCCGAGCATGGTGGCGGCCATCAGCTGCACGTGGCCGTCGCTCACCGCGGCCGAGCGCACGCCGAGGCGGAAGAACTTGTGCTGCGCATCCTGCGCCACGATGCCGGAGTTGCCGACGCCGTAGAACTCGATGCGCCGGCCCGCGCGCCCGGCCTCGGCCAGCGCCTCGATGGCGCGCTCGAAGGCATGGCTGGTGGCGTCGTTGCGGTACTTCAGCAGCGCGCTGACCGCGTTGTCGATCACCTTGACCACGATGTCGCCGACCTTGTCGTCCTCGTCCACCGCGCGGTGCACGAAGGGCACGCCCTCGTTCACCGTGCCGGCCAGCTTGCGCTTGAAGTCCGCCAGCCCGTCGTAGCCCACGCTGCGGCAGAAGCGCACCACGGTCGGCTTGCTCACATGCGAGCGGTCCGCGAGCTCGGCCACCGGCAGCGTCGCGAAGCTGCGCGGGTCGAGCAGCAGCAGCTTGGCCACGCGCTGCTCGGCCGGCGGCAGCGCCGGGATCGAGGCGCGGATGCGGTCGAGCATGGACGTTTCCATGGCGGCTACTGTTCCTCGGCCCAGGCGAAACCGTCGCGCGCGACGAGCGCGCTCGCCGCCGCCGGCCCCCAGGTGCCGGCCGCGTACGGGCGCGGGCCGGTGGTGTCGTTCTTCCAGGCGTTGAGGATCGGCTCGACCCAGCGCCAGGCCTGCTCCTGCTCGTCGCTGCGCACGAACAGGTTCAGCTTGCCGGCGATGGCGTCCAGCAGCAGGCGCTCGTAGCCGCCGACGCGGTTCTCGGCGAAGGCCTTGTCGAAGTCGAGGTCGAGGAACACCGGCGCCAGCGAGTCGCTCGAGCCCGAGCCCTTGGCCGCCAGCAGGTGCAGCTCGAGGCCGTCCTCGGGCTGCAGCTTGATGACCAGCTTGTTGGGCTGGTTCAGGCCCGGGAAGATGCTGTGCGGCGTGGGCCGGAAGTTGACGACGATCTGCGCGTCGCGCGCCGCCAGGCGCTTGCCGGTGCGCAGGTAGAAGGGCACGCCGGCCCAGCGCCAGTTCTGCACCTCGGTGCGCAGCGCGACGAAGGTCTCGGTCTGGCTGCCCGCCGGGACCTTGACCTCCTCGAGGTAGCCGACCGCCGGGTTGCCGGCGCAGTTGCCGCCTCGGTACTGGCCGCGCACCACGTCGCGCGCGACGCTCTCCTCGGTGAAGGGCCTGAGCGAGCGCAGCACCTTGAGCTTCTCGTCGCGGATCGCGTCTGCGTCGTTGCGGCTCGGCGGCTCCATCGCGATCATCGTCAGCAGCTGCAGCGCGTGGTTCTGCACCATGTCGCGCAGGGCGCCGGTGCGGTCGTAGAAGTCACCGCGCGTGCCCACGCCGATGCTCTCGGCGATCGTGATCTGGATGTTGGCGATGCTCTCGCGCCGCCACAGCGGCTCGAACAGCGCGTTGCCGAAGCGCAGCGCCATCAGGTTCTGCACCGCGGCCTTGCCGAGGTAGTGGTCGATGCGCAGCGCCTGGTCCTCGCGGAACGAGGCGCGCACCACGCGGTTGATCTCCTGCGCGCTGGCCAGGTCGTGGCCGAGCGGCTTCTCGAGCACCACGCGCACGTTCGGGCCGTTCAGCCCGACGGTGCCGAGCTGCTCGACGATCTGCGGGAACAGGTGCGGGCTGGTGGCCAGGAACAGCACCACCGTGTCGGCGCCGCGCGTCTCGATCCAGTCCTTCAGCCCGGCGTAGTGCTCGGGCAGGGAGAGGTCCATGCGGCGGTAGTGCAGCAGCTGTGCGAAGCGCCCGAACTCCTCGTCGCTCGGGCGCTTGGCGCTCTCGACCTCGACGAAGCGGTCCTTGATGAAGTCGCGGTACTCGGCGTCGCTGCGCTCGTCGCGCGCGACAGCCAGGATGCGGCCGCCCGCGGGCAGCTTGCCGTGGCGCCAGGCCTGGAACAGGGCCGGCATCAGCTTGCGCCAGGTGAGGTCGCCGGTGCCGCCGAAGAAGACGAGGTCGAAGCTCATGGGGTGAAACCGGGGTGGTCCGGAAGCTGTAACTAAGTTTCATGCGGATCATGCACGAGTTCCGGACGGGGGTCAACGCATCACCTACGGGCCAACTTCTCTTGCAGCGGTTGCGGGAAAACACTAGAGCTCGGTGCAAAGAAGTACAGAGGCTTGTGGGGAAAGTATCAAGCGGGTCAAGGGCCGGAACCTACATTGCCTGCACCGACGCGGCCGGTCCGCGCGGATCGAACCCACCCAAGGAGACAAGACATGACGCTGAGGGCTTCACTGACCCTGCTCGCCGGCCTGTGCGTGGCCGGCACCGCTTCGGCCGTCGACCTGGTCATCGCCACGGTCAACAACGGCCACATGATCGAGATGCAGAAGCTCACCCCCGAGTTCGAGAAGGCCCACCCCGGCATCAAGCTCAAGTGGGTCACGCTGGAGGAAGGCACGCTGCGCTCGCGCGTCACCACCGACATCGCCACCAAGGGCGGCCAGTTCGACGTGATGACCATCGGCATGTACGAGACGCCGATCTGGGGCAAGAAGGGCTGGCTGATGGAGCTCAAGCCCGATGCCGCCTACGACGTGGACGACCTGCTGCCGGCGATGCGCAACGGCCTGTCGGTGGACGGCAAGCTCTACGCCGCGCCGTTCTACGGCGAGAGCTCGATGCTCATGTACCGCAAGGACCTGACCGACAAGGCCGGCGTCACCTTCCCCGAGCGCCCGACCTGGCAGCAGGTGGCCGACGCGGCCGCGAAGATCCACAACCCGCCCAGCGTCTACGGCATCTGCCTGCGCGGCAAGCCGGGCTGGGGCGACAACATGGCCTTCCTGTCGACGATGGCCAACAGCTTCGGCGCGCAGTGGTTCGACATGAGCTGGAAGCCGCAGCTCGAGACCAAGCCGTGGAAGGACGCGGTCACCTTCTACGTCGACCTGCTGAAGAAGTACGGCCCGCCCGGCTCGAGCGCGAACAGCTTCAACGAGATCCTGGCGCTGTACAACGAGGGCAAGTGCGGCATGTGGATCGACGCGACGATCGCCGCCTCGTTCGTCACCGACCCGAAGCAGAGCAAGGTGGCCGACAAGGTGGCCTTCGCGCAGGGCCCGTACGCGGTGACCGAGAAGGGCGCCAACTGGCTGTGGGCCTGGGCGCTGGCGATCCCCGCCGGCACCAAGAACGCCGACGCGGCGCAGAAGTTCATCACCTGGGCGACCTCGAAGGAGTACATCAACCTGGTGGGCAAGACCAACGGCTGGGGCCGGGTGCCGACCGGCACGCGCAAGTCGACCTACGCGAACCCCGAGTTCCAGAAGGCGGCGGTGTTCGCGGCGGCCGAGAAGAAGGCGATCGACACGGCCAACCCGAACGACTCGACGCTGCCCAAGAGCCCGTACGTGGGCGTGCAGTTCGCGGCCATCCCCGAGTTCCAGGCGATCGGCATCGCGGTGGGCCAGCAGATGAGCGCGGCCTTGTCGGGCAAGGTCTCGGTGGACCAGGCGCTGAAGACCTCGCAGGCCGCCGCCGACCGCGAGATGCGCAAGGGCGGGTACTACAAGTAACCCCCCCGTAGCGCCTGCGGCGCTCCCCCCCAGGGGGGCGCCGCCAGCGGGCCGGCGAAGCCGGACCCGCGGCGTCCGCTCGATTTGTGAGGCCCCGCGATGAACAGACTCCTGCCACGCGCCCTGATGGCGCCGGCCGTGGTCACGCTCTTCCTCTGGATGATCGTGCCGCTGGCCATGACGATCTACTTCTCGGTCGTCCGCTACAACCTGATGCAGCCCGGGCCGAAGGAGTTCATCGGCCTGATGAACTGGGAGTTCTTCGTCACCGACCCGGACTTCGGTGCCTCGGTGTGGAACACCCTGCTGCTGCTCGGCTCGGTGATCGCGATCACGGTGGTGCTGGGCGTGGCGCTCGCGCTGCTGGTCAACGAGGCCTTCCCGGGCCGCGGGATCGTGCGCGTGCTGCTGATCTCGCCCTTCTTCGTGATGCCCACGGCCAACGCGCTGCTGTGGAAGCACATGATGATGAACCCGGTCTACGGCGTGCTGGCGCAGGTCTGGCTGTTCTTCGGCCTGACGCCGGTGGACTGGCTGACCGATCACCCGCTGTTCGCGGTGATCCTGATGGTGGCCTGGCAGTGGCTGCCGTTCGCCTGCCTGATCTTCATCACCTCGCTGCAGTCGCTCGACCGCGACCAGATGGAGGCCGCCGGCATGGACGGCGCCAACGCCTTCCAGAAGTTCTGGTTCCTGACCCTGCCGCACCTGGGCCGCCCGATCGCCGTGGTGATCATGATCGAGATGATCTTCCTGATGAGCGTGTTCGCGGAGATCTTCACCACCACCGGCGGCGGGCCCGGCAACGAGAGCACCAACGTCGCCTTCCTGATCTTCAAGCAGGCGCTGATGAACTTCGATGTCGGCGTGGCCTCGGCCGGCGCGCTGTTCGCGGTCGTGCTGGCCAACATCGCCGCGGTGTTCCTGATCCGCATGATCGGCAAGAACCTGGACTGAGGGACCCTCATGAACACCAAGCTCCTCGGACTGATCGCCCGCACCGTGACGGCCTGGGTCGTCACGCTGCTGGTCGTGTTCCCGCTCATCTGGCTGGGGCTGACGGCCTTCAAGACAGAGCAGCAGGCGATCGCGATGCCGCCGCAGCTGTTCTTCACGCCCACGATGGAGAGCTTCCACGAGGTCAACGAGCGCAGCGACTACCTGCTGCACGCGAAGAACTCGATCGTCACCAGCGTGCTGTCGACGATCATCGGGCTGGCCATCGCCGCGCCGGCGGCCTACTCGATGGCCTTCTTCCGCACCAAGCGGACCCGCGACATCCTGATGTGGATGCTGTCCACCAAGATGATGCCGGCGGTGGGCGCACTGGTGCCGGTGTACGTGATGGCCCAGACCGCGGGCCTGCTGGACACGCTGACCTCGCTGACCATCGTGTTCACGCTGTCCAACCTGCCGATCATGGTGTGGATGCTGTACTCCGGCTTCAAGGACATCCCGCCGGACATCCTCGAGGCCGCGCGCATGGACGGCGCCAACGTGTGGGGCGAGTTCAAGCACGTGATCCGCCCGCTGGCGATGGGCACGCTGGCCTCCACCGCGCTGCTGTGCCTGGTGATGAGCTGGAACGAGGCCTTCTGGTCGCTCAACCTGAGCTCGGCCAAGGCCGGCACGCTGGCCACGCTGATCGCCTCGTACTCCAGCCCCGAGGGGCTGTTCTGGGCCAAGCTGTCCGCTGCCTCGCTGCTGGCCATCGCGCCGATCGTCGTGGTCGGCTGGTTCAGCCAGAAGCAGCTCGTCCAAGGTCTGACCTTCGGCGCGGTCAAGTAAGAACGAATCCAGGAGACATTCACCATGGCCTACCTCGAACTCAAGGGCGTCGAGAAGTTCTTCGGCAGCCTGCGCGCCATCAAGGGCGTGGACCTGCAGATCCAGAAGGGCGAATTCGTCGTCTTCGTCGGGCCCTCGGGCTGCGGAAAGTCCACGCTGCTGCGCATGATCGCCGGGCTGACCGAGATCGACGGCGGCAGCCTCGAGCTCGACGGGCGCGACATCACCAAGCTGCCCTCGTCCAAGCGCGACCTGGCGATGGTGTTCCAGAGCTACGCGCTGTATCCGCACATGAGCGTGTACGACAACATGTCGTTCGCGCTGCGCCTGGCCAACGTCGACAAGAAGACGATCGAGGAGAAGGTGCAGCGCGCCGCGCAGATCCTCAACCTGGCACCCTACCTGAACCGCACGCCGAAGGAACTCTCCGGCGGCCAGCGACAGCGGGTGGCGATCGGCCGCGCGATCGTGCGCGCGCCCAAGGTGTTCCTGTTCGACGAGCCGCTGTCCAACCTCGACGCCGCCCTGCGCGGCCAGACGCGGGTGGAGATCCACAACCTGCACCGCGACCTGGGCGCCACGACGATCTACGTGACACACGACCAGGTCGAGGCGATGACGCTGGCCGACCGCATCGTCGTGCTGCGCGACGGCCTGATCGAGCAGGTCGGCACGCCGCTGGAGCTGTACGACCGGCCGGCCAACCAGTTCGTCGCGCAGTTCATCGGCTCGCCGCAGATGAACGTGATCGAGGCCAGGCAGGTGCCCCAGGTGCCGGACGTGCCGTCGGGCGGCTTCGTCGGGCTGCGGCCGGAGGACGTGACGCTGCAGCCCGCCGCGCAGGCGGGGCAGGGTGCTCTCGGCGGCACGGTCGACCTGGTCGAGTCGCTCGGCGCCGAGACGCTGATCCACGTGAGGCTCGACAGCGGCGCGCCGATCATCGCGCGCCAGGCCACGCGCACCGCGCTGCGCAGCGGCGACAAGGTCGGCGTGTTCGTCGCTGCCGCCAATGCCCACCGCTTCGATGCCCAGGGCCGCGCGGCCCGGGTCGGGTGACGGCGATGGGCAACGCACTCGCCGGAAAGGTGGCCGCCGTCACCGGCGCGGCCTCGGGCATCGGGCTGGCCAGCGCCGAGGCGATGCTCGGCGCGGGCGCGCGCGTCGTGCTGATCGACCGCGACGCGGCGCGCCTGGCCGAGCAGCAGGCGCGCCTCGGCGACGCAGCGCTCACGCTGGTGCTGGACCTGCTCGACCCGGCCGCCTGCAAGACCCTGCTGCCGCGCGTGCTGGCGCTGACCGGAGCGCTCGACATCTTCCACGCCAACGCCGGCCTCTACGTCGGCGGCGACCTGGTCGACAACGACGTCGACGCGATCGACCGCATGCTGAACCTGAACGTCAACGTCGTGATGAAGAACGTGCACGACGTGCTGCCGCACATGATCGCGCGCGGCGCGGGCGACATCGTCGTCACCAGTTCGCTGGCGGCGCACTACCCGACGCCCTGGGAGCCGGTGTATGCGTCGTCGAAGTGGGCGATCGACTGCTTCGTGCAGACCACGCGGCGCCAGGTGTTCAGGCACGGCATCCGCGTCGGCGCGATCTCGCCCGGGCCGGTGATCACCTCGCTGCTGGCCGACTGGCCGCCCGAGAAGCTGAAGGAGGCGCGCGAGTCCGGCAGCCTGATCGAGGCGCGCGAGGTGGGCGAGGTCGTGCTGTTCATGCTCACCCGCCCGCGGGGCATGACGATCCGCGACGTGGTGATGCTGCCCACCAACTTCGATCTCTAGGGGATCGCGATGAACACCATGCTGCACCTGGGCCTGGGCTCCTTCCACCGCGCGCACCAGGCCGTCTACCTGCACGAGCTGAACAAGAGCGGCGACCGCTCGTGGACGCTGGCCGGCGGCAACACCCGGCCCGACATGGCCGAGACCATCGCCGCGCTGTCCGCGCAGGGCGGCGCCTACACGCTCGAGACCATCTCGCCGGCCGGCGAGCACCGCTACGAGCGCATCACCTCGATCCGCAAGATCATCCCGTACAGCGCCGACCTGGCCGGGCTGATCGCCGAGGGTGCGAGCCCGGCGACGAAAATCATCTCCTTCACCGTCACCGAGGCGGGTTACTACCTCGATGCGAAGAACCGGCTCGACCTGGCCTTCCCCGACCTGGCGGCCGACCTGCAGGCGGCGAAGGCGGGCCAGCCCGGCGGCACGATCTACGCGGCGCTCACCGCCATCCTGCGCCGCCGCATGGCCAGCGGCGGCGGTCCGGTGACGCTGCTGAACTGCGACAACCTGCGCCACAACGGCGACCGCTCGAGAAGCGGCCTGCTGCAGTTCGTCGAGCTGCTCGGCGACACGGCCCTGCGCGCGTGGATCGAGGCCCACACCACCAGCCCGAACGCGATGGTCGACCGCATCACGCCGCGCCCGACGCCGGACGTGCGCGAGCGTGTCAAGGGGGCGACCGGCGTCGACGACCCGGCCGCGCTGATGGGCGAGAGCTTCATCCAGTGGGTCATCGAGGACCGCTTCGCCGCCGGCCGCCCGGCCTGGGAGAAGGTCGGCGTCGAGATGGTCGAGTCGGTCGCGCCCTACGAGGAGGCCAAGATCCGGCTGCTGAACGCCACCCACAGCTGCATCGCCTGGGCCGGCACGCTGGCGGGTTTCCTCTACATCCACGAGGGCACGCACGACGCGGAGATCCGCCGGCTCGCGTTCGACTACGTCACCGACGACACCATCCCGTGCCTGCTGCCGAGCCCGATCGACCTGGCTCGCTACCGCGACATCGTGCTCGACCGCTTCGGCAACCCGGCGATCCGCGACACCAACCAGCGTGTCGCGATGGACGGCTTCAGCAAGATCCCGGGCTTCATCGCGCCGACCATCCGCGAGCGCCTGGAACGCAAGCAGTCGATCGACAGCGTGGCGATGCTGCCGGCGCTGTTCCTCGCCTACCTGCAGCGCTGGCACCGCGGCCAGATCCCCTACGAGTACCAGGACCAGGCGATGGACCCGGCGGTCGCGCATGCGATCTGCGACGCGGCCGATCCGGTGGCCGCCTTCGCGGCCGACAAGCTGCTGTGGGGGCCGCTGGCCGGCGATGCCCGCCTGGCGGCAGCGCTCGAGGCGGCGAGCGCACGTGTGGCAGAGTTCGTGCGACGACGCGGCGCCTGACCGCGAGGAGACAAGGAGCCGGCCATGGCCCAGCAGCAGCGCGTGCGCAGCCCCGAGCTGGAGCACGACGTCGGCCGCACCCCCAACCTCGGCTACGAGCCGCCGGGCAGCTTCGGCCACGTGCGCTGCCTGGAGCACGGCTTCCCGAACCCGCTGGTGCGCTGGCACTACCACGAGGAGTACGAGCTGCACCTGATCGTCGCCACGCGCGGCAAGGTGTTCGTGGGCGACTACATCGGCCACTTCGAGCCCGGCCACCTGGTGCTGACCGGGCCGCGCCTGCCGCACAACTGGATCTCCACCGACGTGCCGCCCGAGGGCGTGGCGCTGCGCGACATGGTGCTGCAGTTCCCCGACGCGCCGCTGCGCCAGGCCGCCGGGCTGATCCCCGAGCTGACCGAGGCGCTGCCGCTGCTCGAGCGGGCGCGCAACGGCATCGAGTTCTTCGGCGTGTCCGACCTCGCCCGCGCACGCTTCGAGCGCATCAAGGCCACGCACGGCCTGCAGCGCTTCGCCGAATTCAGCGTGCTGCTCGGCGAGCTGGTGCGCTGCACCGACTTCCGGCTGCTGTCCACGGTGCAGCTGCAGAGCCACGACGACGACGCGGCGCTGGCGCGCATCAGCGGCATCGTCGACTTCCTGAGCGAACACTACTGCGAGAACTTCTCGATGGCCGAGCTGTGCCAGCGCGTGGGCATGACCGAGAGCAGCTTCTCGCGCTACTTCCGCCGCGCCACCGGCAACAGCTTCACCGACTTCGTCAACCGGCTGCGCATCAACAAGGCCTGCCAGCTGCTGATGGAAACCGACCGCTACGTCACCAACGTCTGCTACGACGTCGGCTTCAACAACGTGGCCAACTTCAACCGCCGCTTCCTGCAGGTCAAGGGCATGACGCCCAGCGAGTTCCGCCGCCAGGCGGAAGCACGCTTCGGCAGCCGCGGCGCCTGAGTTACCAACCGGGGACAACTCACCGTGGCCTTCGCCGCGGTGGGGCCGGGACGCGTTCTAATGGAGACCTGCGCCCGGACGCCCCCGCCATGAACCAGCTCGACCAGCTCAAGCAGCACACCATCGTCGTCGCCGACACCGGCAACTTCAGGCAGCTCGCCCAGTTCGCCCCACGCGATGCCACCACCAACCCGTCGCTGATCCTGAAGGCGGTGCAGCAGCCGGACTATGCACCGCTGCTGGCCGACACGGTGGCGGCGCACCGCGGCCAGCCGCTGGAGGAGATCGTCGACCACGTGCTGGTGCGTTTCGGCCGCGAGATCCTGAAGGTGGTGCCCGGGCGCGTCTCGACCGAGGTCGACGCGCGGCTGTCGTTCGACACCGCCGCCAGCGTCGAGCGCGCGCGCCGCATCATGGCGCTGTACGAGGACGCCGGCATCGGCCGCGAGCGCGTGCTGATCAAGATCGCCTCCACCTGGGAGGGCATCCAGGCGGCGCGCATCCTCGAGCACGAGGGCATCCACTGCAACCTGACGCTGCTGTTCGCGTTCTGCCAGGCGGTGGCCTGCGGCGACGCCGGCGTGACGCTGATCTCGCCCTTCGTCGGCCGCATCTACGACTGGTACAAGAAGGCCGCCGGCAGCACCTGGGACGAGGCGGCCAACGCCGGTGCCAACGACCCGGGCGTGAAGTCGGTGACGCAGATCTACAGCTACTACAAGAAGTTCGGCATCCACACCGAGGTGATGGGCGCGAGCTTCCGCAACACCGGGCAGATCGTCGCGCTGGCCGGCTGCGACCTGCTGACCATCAGCCCCGAGCTGCTCGCGCAGTTGCAGGGCAGCGAGGCCGCGCTGCCGCGCCGGCTCGACCCGGCGCAGGCGGCCGCTGCGGCTATCCACGCGACCAGCTTCAACGAGGCGAGCTTCCGCTGGGCGCTCAACGAGGACGCGATGGCCACCGAGAAGCTGGCCGAGGGCATTCGCGCCTTCGCCGCCGATGCGGTGAAGCTCGACAGGATGATCGGAGGGATGTGATGCAAGTTCCACGCTGTGACCAGACCGAGGCCTGGGCCGCGCTGCGCGGCCACTACGAGGCCCACGGGCGCGACCTCGACCTGCGCGAGGCCTTCGCGCGCGACCCGTCGCGTTTCGCGGCGCTGGGCGTGGAGGCACCGGAGATCTTTGCCGACCTGTCGAAGAACCTGGTCGACTCGGCGACGCTGAGGTTCCTGCTCGACCTGGCGCGCGAATGCCGGCTCGAGGAACGGCGCGACGCGATGCTGGCCGGCGCGCCGATCAACCACACCGAGGGCCGTGCGGTGCTGCACACCGCGCTGCGCGCGCCGCGCGGGCAGGGGCCGTTCTCCGACGAGGTGCACGGCGTGCTCGACCGCCTGCTCGCCTACGTCGAGACCGTGCGCGACACGGGCGCGAGCGGCATCCGCCACGTGGTGAACATCGGCATCGGCGGCAGCGACCTCGGGCCGCAGATGGTGGTGCCGGCGCTCGACGCCTTCGTGCATCCGAAGCTGCAGTTCCACTTCGTCGCCAACGTCGACGGGCACGACATCACGCCGGTGCTGCGCCAGCTGAAGCCCGCCGAGACGCTGTTCATCATCGCCAGCAAGACCTTCACGACCCAGGAGACCATGGCCAACGCGGTGGCCGCCAAGGCCTGGTTCACCGCCAACGGCGGCACCGACACCGCGAAGCACTTCGTCGCCACCACCACCAACGTCAAGGCGGCGGCCGAGTTCGGCATCGCCACCACCTTCGGCTTCTGGGACTGGGTGGGCGGGCGCTACTCGCTGTGGTCGGCCATCGGCCTGCCGATCGCGCTGGCGATCGGCGCGGAGAACTTCCGCGCGCTGCTGGCCGGCGCGCATGCGATGGACCGGCACTTCGCCACCGCCGAGCTGCCGAAGAACCTGCCGGCGCTGCTCGGGCTGATCGACGTCTGGTACCGCAACTTCCACGGTTTCACGAGCCGCAGCGTGGCGCCCTACCACCAGGGCCTGCGCCGGCTGCCGGCCTACCTGCAGCAGCTCGAGATGGAGAGCAACGGCAAGTGCGTCGACCTCGACGGCGCCCCGCTGCCCTTCGGCACCAGCCCGGTGGTCTGGGGCGAACCCGGCACCAACGGCCAGCACGCCTACTTCCAGATGCTGCACCAGGGCACCGACGTGATCCCGGTCGAGTTCATCCTGGTCAAGCGGCCCACGCATGCGCTGACCGACCTGCACACCAAGCTGCTGGCCAACGGCCTGGCGCAATCGCAGGCGCTGATGCTCGGCAAGACCACGGGGCAGGCGCTGGGCGAGAAGGCGCCCACGGCCTCGAAGGCGCTGGACGCGCAGACGATCGCGAAGCACCGCACCTTCCCCGGCAACCGGCCGAGCACCACGCTGCTGCTCGACCAGCTGACGCCACGCTCGCTCGGCGCGCTGATCGCGCTGTACGAGCACCGCGTGTTCACCAGCGGCGCGCTGTGGGGCATCAACAGCTTCGACCAGTGGGGCGTGGAGCTCGGCAAGGCGCTGTGCAACGACCTGCTGCCGCGGCTGGCGTCGGGCGACACGGCGGGCCTGGATGCGTCGACCGCGGGGTTGCTGGCCAGGCTGCGTGCATGAACGTCGTCTTTGACTTCGGGGGCGTGCTGTTCCGCTGGCGCCCCCGGGACCTGCTCGCCCGGCTGCTGCCGCAGCACGTGCCCGACGCGGCCGCGGCCGAGCGGCTGTTCGAGCACTTCTTCGAGAACTACCAGGGCGACTGGGGCGAGTTCGACCGCGGCACGGTCGAACCCGGCCCGCTGGCCGAGCGCATCGCGCGGCGCACCGGGCTGACGGTGGACGAAGCGCGCCGCGTGATCGACGGCGTGCCCGCCGAACTGCAGCCGGTGGCCGGCACGGTGGAGCTGCTGCACACGCTGCATGCGCAGGGGCGGCCGCTCTACTACCTCTCGAACATGCCCGAACCGTACGCGCAGCACCTGGAGGCGACGCACCACTTCCTCGGCCTGTTCCGTGACGGCGTGTTCTCGGCGCGGCTGCAGCTGTGCAAGCCCGAGCCGGAGATCTTCGCCCAGGCGGCGCAGCGCTTTCGCGTCGAGCCGGCGCGCACGGTGTTCATCGACGACATGGCCGAGAACGTGGTGGCCGCGCGCGCGGCCGGCTGGAAGGCGATCCGCTTCGTCGATCCGGCCCAGTGCGCCGACGAGCTGCGCGCGGCCGGCGCGTTGGACTAGGCCGACAAGCCCTCGACCCCCTGGCGCGCCACCGCCGTCGCCTGCTGCAGCACGGCGAGCTTCCAGGCCGGCGTGTCGACGTAGAACGCCTCGCGCAGCGCGCGCTTGATCTGCGCGCGCCGCCGGTCGTCCGCCTCCGGGTGGTTCTCGAGCCACTGCTCGGCGCGCAGCGCCTCGAGCGTCTGCATCAGCGGCACCGTGCCGAACTCCAGCGCGATGCCGGTGTACTCGGCCTGCGCGCACTCCTCGTAGACCACGTTCCACATCAGGCCGGTCAGCAGCGCGGCGCTCGCGCTGCCGTCGTAGATCGAGGTGACGCGCTCGCCCCACCAGGCCTTGGCGCGCCGCAGCGCGAGGGCATCGTCGCGCCCGGCCCAGATGCGTTCGCCCACGCCGGTCGGGCCCAGCCCGGTGTGCAGGTCGATCCAGGCCAGTCGCGCGCAGCGCCGGCCATGCTCCTGCAGCACGTGGCGCAGCGTCACGTGGCTCCAGGTCGGGTCCGCGCCGCCGTAGAACAGACCCTCGGGCTGCGTGTACTGCCCGCCCGTCACCGCCGCCTGCATGGCAGCGAAGCCATGCTCGGCGATGAAGCCGGCCAGCGCCGCGTTGACTTCGGGCGAGGGCGGCCAGGTCGGCGGCACCAGCCAGTGCGCGATCGCGTCGTACAGCGGGTTGGCCGGCGCCGGGGCGTGGAAGTCGCGGAAATTGCGGTTCAGGTCGACGTTCTCCTGCGTCGTGCGGCGCCCCCAGGAGAAGCCGTAGGGGTTCAGCGCGTGCAGGTACAGCACCGCGATGCCACGTTCGCGCAGCAGCGCGCGCCAGCCGGCATCGCCCACCAGCATGGTCTGCACCGCCGAGCCGGCGAAGCCCTCGATGCCATGGCAGGCGCTGGAGACCAGCAGCAGCGCCTCGGCCGTGCGCGGGCCGTCGTGCACCACGTCGAGCGCGAGCGCCTCGCCGTCGCGGCCGAGCAGCGGGTGGGTGTGCTGTTCGACGTCCAGCCCGGCCGCCTCGGCCGCGGCGAGGAACTTGCCGCGGGCCTCGGCGTACGACTCCGAGAAGACCGCGGTTTCCATGCTCAGCGCCGCGCGGCGGCCAGCCAGGCCTCGGCCAGGCGCACCCACATCGTCGCGCCCAGCGGGATCAGTTCGTCGTTGAAGTCGTAGCTCGGGTTGTGCAGCATGCACGGGCCCATGCCGTGCCCGCCTTCGCGGTGGCTGCCGTCGCCGTTGCCGATCAGGAAATAGCAGCCGGGCTTCTCGAGCAGGAAGTAGCTGAAGTCCTCGGCGCCCATGGTCGGCTCGAACTCGAGCACGTTGGCGGCGCCGACCAGGTCGCCCAGCACGCCGCGCACGAAGGCGGTCTCGTCGGGGTGGTTGATGGTCGGCGGGTAGTTGCGGTGGAACTCGAACTCGCACTCGGCGCCGAAGGCGCGGCAGGTGTGCTCGGCGATCTCGCGCATGCGGCGCTCGATCAGGTCGAGCACCGGCAGCGTGAAGGTGCGCACCGTGCCCTGCATCTCGCAGCTGTCGGGCACGACGTTGGTGGCCTCGCCGGTGTGGATCATCGTCACCGAGATCACGCCGGCATCGATCGGCCGCTTGTTGCGGGTGATGATGGTCTGGAAGGCCTGCACCATCTGGCAGGCCACCGGCACCGGGTCGATGCCGTTGTGCGGCATCGCGCCGTGTGCGCCCTTGCCGCGGATGGTGACCTTGAACTCGTTGCTGGAGGCGAAGCAGGGCCCGTTGGTGACGGCGAACTGCCCGGCCGCCATGCCGGGCCAGTTGTGCGCGCCGAACATCGCCTCCATCGGGAACTTCTCGAACAGCCCGTCGCGGATCATCTCGCGCGCGCCACCGCCGCCTTCCTCGGCCGGCTGGAACACGAGGTACACGGTGCCGTCGTAGTTCCGGTGCCTGGCCAGGTGCTTGGCCGCGGCCAGCAGCATCGCGGTGTGGCCGTCGTGGCCGCAGGCGTGCATCTTGCCGGCATGCCGGCTGGCATGCGCGAAGCGGTTCTTCTCGGTCATCGGCAGCGCGTCGATGTCGGCGCGCAGGCCGACGGCGCGATCGCTCGTGCCGTTCTTCAGGATCGCCACGACGCCGGTCTTGCCCAGACCGCGGTGGATGGGAATACCCCAGTCGGTCAAGGTCCGGGCGATCAGCTCGGAGGTGCGCTCCTCCTCGAAGCACAGCTCGGGATGGGCGTGGATGTCGCGCCGCAGCGCCGTGATCGACGCCGCGTCGGCGAGGATGGATTCGATCAGCTTCATGATGACTCCGGCGGGGCCGCCGGAGGCATCTTAACGCCGGACTTTTCCGTCCTCGGTCAGCATGGACAAGTCGACGAAGTGCGAGGCGACGTGGTCGCGTGCGCTGAAATCGACCCGGAAGCCGCCGAAGTTCGCGTTCGAGATCGACTCCAGCCCGGCCACCAGCGAGTCGCGCGACGGGTTCTTGCCGGCGCGCTTCAGGCCCTCGGCGAACACCTTGGCCGACAGGTAGCCTTCCATGCTGGAGTAGTTCGGCGTGGCGTCCGGCCCGGCCTTGGCGACCGCCTCGAGGTACTCGCGCGAGATCTGCGTGGTGGTCGAGAACGGGAAGGGCATCACCTGGCTGACCATGATGCCGCGGCCCTCGCGGCCGAGTTCGTCGGCCAGCGCCTGCGTGCCGACGAAGGACACGTTGTAGAAGGTGCCGCCGTAGCCGGCCTTGCGTGCCTCGCGGATGAAGGCGGCGCAGGACTTGTAGGCGCTGATCTGCACCACCGCGTCGGGCCCCTTGGGCACGATGTCGGCCACCGCCTTGGCCACATCGACCGTGTTGCGCTGCACCGTGCCGAGCGCGATGGGCTCCAGGCCGAGCGGCTTGAGCGCGCGCTTGACGCCCTCCAGGCCGGCCTTGCCGTAGGCGTCGTCCTGGTAGAACACGGCGATCTTCTTCAGGCCCAGCGACGTGAGCTGCTTCACGATCAGGCCGGTCTCGTCGTAGTAACTCGCGCGCAGGTGAAAGACCCACTTGCTGAACGGGTCGCGCAGCACCTCGGCGCCGGTGAAGGGGCCGAAGAACGGGATCTTGGCGTCGTTGACCAGGGGCAGCGCGGCCACGCAGGTGGGGGTGCCGACGTAGCCGAGCAGGGCGAACACCTCGTCCTTGATCAGCTTCTCGGTGTTGGCCTTGCAGCGGTCGGGCTCGTAGCCGTCGTCGAGCGTACGCAGCTCGATGGTGTGCCCGTTGATGCCGCCGGCGGCGTTGAGCTGGTCGAAGAAGACCTTCGCACCCTTGTTCATCTGGATGCCGAGCTGGGCGGCCGGGCCGGAGAACGCGGCCGACTGGCCGAGCACGATGCGGCTGGATTGGGCCCAGGAGGGCAGGGCAATGGCGCCTGCGGCGGCGGCCACGCGCTTGATTGCGTCACGACGGTTCATATGAGGACTCCCAACGTTGCGCCCGCGATAGCGGGCGCCTTGCGCGCCGGGGCGGGCCGTATCGGCACACCTTCCGTGCGGGCTCGAAATTCACGCGGGCGCGAGGATACGACGGCCCGCGCTGCCGGTGGTGTGCCGTTCTGCCCGGTCGCGGGCACGTGGCCGGGCGCTGTGCAATAGTTCGCGCATGGAATCGACGATCGTCCGCGGGGCCTGCCCGCACGACTGCCCCGACACCTGTGCCCTGCGCATCACCGTGCAGGACGGCCGCGCCGTCAAGGTGCAGGGCGACCCCGACCACCCGCCCACCCACGGCGCCTTGTGCACCAAGGTCTCGCGCTACCCGGAGCGCACCTACCACCCCGAGCGCGTGCTGCAGCCGCTGCGGCGCGTCGGACCCAAGGGCAGCGGCCGCTTCGAGCCGGTGAGCTGGGACGCCGCGCTCGGCGAGATCGCCCGCCGCCTGGCCGCGATCGCGGCGCGCGACCCCGAGGCCATCGTGCCCTACAGCTATGCCGGCACGATGGGCCTGCTGCAGGGCGAGTCGATGGCAGCGCGCTTCTTCCACCGGCTCGGCGCCTCGCTGCTGGACCGCACGATCTGCTCCAGCGCCGGCGGCGACGCGCTGGTCGCCACCTACGGCGGCAAGGTCGGCATGCACCTCGAGCACTACGCCGACGCGAAGCTGATCCTGATCTGGGGCAGCAACTCGATCGCCTCGAACCTGCACTTCTGGACCTTCGCGCAGCAGGCCAAGCGCGCCGGCGCCAAGCTGGTCTGCATCGACCCGCGCCGCACAGAGACGGCCGAGAAGTGCCACCAGCACCTCGCGCTGCTGCCCGGCACCGACGGCGCGCTGGCACTCGGCCTGATGCACGAGCTGATCGTCAACGACTGGCTCGACCACGACTACATCGAACGCCACACCGTCGGCTGGCCGGCGCTGCGCGAGAAGGCCCTGGCCTGGAGCCCCGAGCGCGCCGCGGCGGTGTGCGGCCTGACGGCCGACGAGGTGCGCGGCCTGGCGCGCGACTACGCCACCACGCGGCCGGCCGCGATCCGCCTGAACTACGGCATGCAGCGCGTGCACGGCGGCGGCAACGCGGCGCGGCTGATCGCCATCCTGCCCTGCCTGACCGGCGCCTGGCGGCAGCGCGGCGGCGGGCTGCTGCTGTCGGCCTCGGGCTGGTTCAAGGCCTTCCGCAACGACGCGGCGCTGCAGCGGCCCGACCTGCTCGCCGGGCGCACGCCGCGCACCATCAACATGAGCACCATTGGTGACGACTTGCTGCGCGAATCCTCGCCCGCCTTCGGCCCGAAGATCGAGGCGCTGGTGGTCTACAACAGCAACCCGGTCGCGGTGGCGCCGGAGTCGCGCAAGGTGGTGGCCGGCTTCGCGCGCGAGGACCTGTTCACCGTGGTGCTGGAGCACTTCCTCACCGACACGGCCGACCATGCCGACATCGTGCTGCCCGCCACCACGCAGCTCGAGCACCTGGACGTGCACACCAGCTACGGCCACACCTGGGCGATGCTGAACCGGCCGGCCGTCGCGCCGCTCGGCCAGGCCAAGCCGAACACGCAGATCTTCCGCGAGCTGGCGGCGCGCATGGGCTTCACCGAGCCCTGCTTCGCCGACGACGACGAGACGCTCGCGCGCATGGCCTTCGCTGCGGAGGTCGACTTCGCCGCGCTGCAGGCGCAGGGCTGGGTCAAGCTGCCGCTGCCCGAGCAGCCGTTCGCCGAGGGCGGCTTCCCGACGCCGACGGGCCGCTGCCAGATCGACGCGCCCGGCCTGGGCGTGCCGGACTTCGTGCCGAACCACGAGTCGGTGCAGAGCAGCCCCGAGCTGGCGCGGCGCTACCCGCTGGCGATGATCTCGCCGCCGGCGCGCCACTTCCTGAACTCGACCTTCGTCAACGTGAAGAGCCTGCGCGACATCGAGGCCGAGCCCATCGTCGAGGTGCATGCCGACGACGCGCGCCCACGCGGCATCGCCGACGGCCAGGTGGTGCGTGTCTTCAACGACCGCGGCGAGTACCGCTGCAAGGCGCGCATCAGCGAGCGCGCCCGGCCCGGTGTGGTCAACGGGCTGGGCATCTGGTGGCGCAAGCTCGGCCTGGACGGCACCAACGTCAACGAGCTGACGCACCAGAAGCTCACCGACATCGGCCGCGCGCCCGCCTTCTACGACTGCCTGGTCGAGATCGGCGCCGTGGCCGGACCGTGAAGCGGCTGCTGCGGATGGCGGGGCTCGGTCTGGTCGGCGTCGTGCTGTTCGCAGCCGCGGCCACCTGCCTGACCAGCGGCTGCAGCACGCTGGGCTACTACGCGCAGTCGGTCAACGGCCACCTCGCGCTGGTGCAGTCGGCCCGGCCGGTGGACGAGTGGCTCGCCGCGCCCGACACGACCGGGCCGCTGAAGGCGCGCCTGGCGCTCGCGCAGCGCATGCGTGCGTTCGCGGTGCAGGAGCTGAAGCTGCCGGACAACGCGAGCTACCGCCGTTTCGCCGACCTGAAGCGCCCGGCCGCGGTGTGGAACGTGGTGGCCGCGCCGGAGCTGAGCCTGCAGCTGCGCACCTGGTGCTTCCCGCTGGTGGGCTGCGTCGGCTACCGCGGCTACTTCGAGCGCGCACAGGCCGATGCCTTTGCCGCCGGCCTGAAGGCCGAGGGCCTGGAGGTGCTGGTCTACGGCGTGCCGGCCTACTCGACGCTCGGCCGGCTGCCGCGCTTCGACTGGCTGGCCGACCCGCTGCTGAACACCTTCATCGACTACCCCGAGGCCGACCTGGCGCGGCTCATCTTCCACGAGCTGGCGCACCAGGTGGCCTATGCGGGCGACGACACCGAGTTCAACGAGTCCTTCGCGACGGCGGTGGAACGCCTCGGCGGCGAACGCTGGATGCAGGCCCATGCGAGCGAGGCGGCGCGCGAGGAGGCGGCCCGTGCCGATGCGCGGCGGCAGGATTTCCGCGCGCTGACGATGCGCTGGCGCGAGCGCTTCGACGCGCTCTACCGCGGCCCCGGCAGCGAGGCCGAGAAACGCGCCGGCAAGGCGGCGCTGATGACCGAACTGCGCGCCGAGTACGAGGCGATCAAGGCGCAGCGCTGGGGCGGTTACGCCGGCTACGACGGCTGGTTCGCGCGCGCCAACAATGCGGCCTTCGGCGTGTTGGCGGCCTACAACGGCCTCGTGCCGGAGTTCCAGCGCCTGTTCGAGCGCCAGGGGCGCGACTTCGAGCGCTTCTACACTGAGGTGCAGCGCCTGGCCGCGCTGCCCAAGGCCGAGCGCCGCGCCGCGCTGGCGGCACTGCAAGGAGACTGACCCGTGGCCGACATCCGCATCCACCGCAAGCACAAGCTGGGCCTGGAGCAGGCGCGCAAGGTCGCCTGGCAATGGGCCGAGGAGGTGGAGAAGAAGTTCGACATGGAGTGCACGGTGCTGGAGGGCGAGACCAGCGACACGGTCGAGTTCAGGCGCAGCGGCGTGAGCGGCCGGCTGATCGTCGCGCCCGACCACTTCGACCTCGACGCGAAGCTCGGCTTCCTGCTCGGCGCCTTCAGCAGGACGATCGAGGACCAGATCGAGACCGAGCTCGACCGGCTGCTCGCGGCCTCGCCCAAGCCCGCGCGCAAGAAGAAGAGCTGAGCCGCTATTCCTTCAGCGATTCGATCAGGTCGATGTACTCCTGCATCGACTCGTCCGCGCTCTTGCCCTTGACCAGGGCCCAGGCGTCCCACTTGGCGCGGCCCACCATGTCGGTGAAACCCGGGCGCTTGCCCTGCACGTCGCCTTCGGTGGCCTGCTTGAAGAGCGAGTAGATCTTCAGCAGGGTCATGTTGTCGGGCTTCTCGGGCAGCTTCTTCGAGTCCGCCACCGCCTGCTCGAAGCGCTTCTTGAGGTCTGCCATGGAGCGTGTCTCCTGTGGGTGAAAATCGCCATTGACGCTGCGGATGTTACCCAGCATCGTCCGCGCGAACGTAGAGCCGCGCCCCCAGGAGGAGCCCCCGATGGCCGAGACCGCCGAGCGCATGTCGCGCGTGGACACCGCGTGGCTGCGCATGGACAACGACGTCAACCTGATGATGATCGTCGGCGTCTGGATGCTCGAGCCCGGCATCACCCACGCCGCGCTGTGCGAGCGGGTGCAGGACAAGCTGCTGCAGTACGGGCGCTTCCGCCAGAAGGTGGTGCCCGACGCGATGGGCGCCTCGTGGGTGGAAGACGAGCATTTCGACGTGCAGCGCCACGTGGTGCGCGAGGCGCTCGAGCCGCGGCCCGGGCAGTCGAACGTTGACGCGCTGAAGGAGCGTGTCGGCGAGCTCGCCACCACGCCGCTGGACCCGCACCACCCGCTCTGGCAGTTCCACCTGATCGAGCACTACGACGGCGGCAGCGCGATGATCGCGCGGGTGCACCACTGCATCGCCGACGGCATCGCGCTGATCTCGGTGGTGCTGTCGATCACCGACGGCGGCAGCGCGCCGCCGCAGAAGGCGCGCCGCGCCCGGCCCGACGAGGCGCACGAGGAGGACTGGCTGTCCGACGCCGTGCTCAAGCCGCTGACCGACCTGACGATCAAGGCGATCGGCATGTACGGCAGCGGCGTGGCCAAGTCGGTGGAGATGCTCGCCCACCCGCAGCAGCCGCTGCTGGGCTCGCTGGACATGGCGCGCGTGGGCTACCAGGTGATCAGCGACGTGGCTGCGCTCGCGCTGATGCCCGACGACTCGCCCACCTCGCTGAAGGGCCGGCCGATCGGGCGCAAGGTGGTGGCCTGGAGCGAGCCGATGCCGCTGGACCGCGTGAAGGCGGTCGGCAAGGGCCTGGGCTGCTCGATCAACGACGTGCTGCTGGCCTGCGTGGCCGGCGCGATCGGCGTGTACCTGCACGAACGCGGCGAGAGCACCGAGGGGCAGGAGATCCGGGCCATGGTGCCGGTCAACCTGCGCCCGCTCGAGGAGGCCTGGAAGCTGGGCAACCGCTTCGGCCTGGCACCGCTGACGCTGCCCATCGGCATCGACAACCCGGTCGAGCGGGTCTACGCGGTGCGCCGGCGCATGAACGAGCTCAAGGGCAGCTACCAGCCGCTGCTCGCCTTCGCGGTGCTGGCGGTGGCCGGCCTGCTGGTCAAGCCGGTGCAGGATGCGCTGCTCGGCCTGTTCGCCAAGAAGACCACCGCGGTGATGACCAACGTGCCGGGACCCGCCCAGCCGCTGAAGCTGTGCGGGTCCACGCTGAAGCAGAACATGTTCTGGGTGCCGGCCTCGGGCGAGATCGGCATGGGCGTCAGCATCCTCACCTACGCCGGCGGCGTGCAGTTCGGGCTGATCACGGATGCGCAGCTGTGCCCGCATCCGCAGCAGATCATCGACCGCTTCGCGCCGGAGTTCGACAAGCTGCTGCTGCTGACGCTCATGCTGCCCTGGATGTGAGGCCGGCGGCCCGTCACAGCCAGCGGCGCAGCAGCGCGAACTTGAAGCCGCCGCCCTCGTTGGCCTCGCCGGCCTGCAGCAGGCGCACCGTGCTCACGCGCGGGTCGGCCTGCAGCACCACGGCGCGGCCGGAGTCGCTGCGGCCGGCGGAGGCCATCGGCGTGATCGCGAGCCCCTGCGTGCCGAACGTGGTGTCGAGCGCCCCGTCGGCGCCGTAGCGCGCCACCGCGAAGTTGCCGCTGCTGCTGCCGCCTTCGTAGACCCAGCCGCCGGCGAGCAGCTTGCCGTCGGCCTGGCGCACCAGCGCGCTGGCCGCGTCCCAGTTCGTCGCGCTGACCGGCGTGATCACCGTGCCGCCGCTGCCGAATCCGGCGTCGAGGCTGCCGTCGGCGTTCAGCCGGGCGAGCGCGAAGTCGTTCTGGATCTGGCCGGCCAGCACCAGCTTGCCGCCGGCCAGCACCACGGCCTGCGCCGCGCCGATGGTCGAGTGGCCGAACACGCCGGCGACCTTGCCGCCGGTGCCGAAGCCCGCGTCCAGCGCGCCCGAGGCGGTGTAGCGCGCGGCGACGAAATCGCCTTCGCCGCCGACCGCGACGATGCGCTGCTCGGTGCCCACCTTCTGCAGCAACAGGGCATAGGCCGAGTCGCGCGAGCTGTGTGCACGGATCGGCGTGATCACCGTGCCGCCGTTGCCGAAGCCGTTGTCCAGCGCGCCGTTGGCCTGGTAGCGCACGAGCGCGAAATCGACCCCGGTGCTGCTGCTCCCGCGGTCGCTGTCGCCGGCGACGACGATCTTGCCGTCCTCCTGCAGCGCGATCGCGTTGAGGTGGTCGGTCGAGTTGCCCAGCGAGGTGACCACCTTGCCGCCGTTGCCGAAGCTCGGGTCGAGCGTGCCGTCGGCGAGGTAGCGAACGATCGCGAAGTCGATGTCGGTGCCGCTCACGGCCGTCGTGCCGGCGACCAGGATCTTGCCGTCGGGCTGCACCGCCACGGCCTGCGCCATGTCGCTGCCGTTGCCCGCGGCGATCGCGGTGACCACCTTGCCGCCGCTGCCGAAGGTGGTGTCCAGCGTGCCGTCGCGGCCGTGGCGCAGCACCGCGAAGTCGGTGCCTCCGGCGATCGTCGTGGTGCGGCCGACCGTGATCACCTTGCCGTCGGCCTGCACCGCCATCGCGGTGGCGTAGGCCTCGCCGTCGCCCACGGCGACGATCTGCTTGCCGCCGTTGAAGCTGGTGTCGAGCACACCCGGCTCGCCGCCCACCGTGACCGTCAGCGGCTCGGTGTCCTTCAGCTCGCCGGAACTGCCCTCGGCGCTGCCGGCGGTGGGCAGCGAGTGCGGCGCGCCGGCGGCGGCGGCGAGCGTCACCGGCGCGCTCGTGGCGCCGGCGGCGATCATCACCGGCGCGGCGCTCACGCCGGCCGGCAGGTTCTTCAGGCTGACCAGCACCGCGCCGGTGAAGCCGTTGCGACGCGTCACCGTCGCGGTCAGCTCGGCGGTGCGGCCCTGGATCACCAGCGTGCGGTCGGTCGACAGCGTGAGCGTGAAGTCGGCCGGCGGGGGCGGCGGGGCGGGCGTCTGGCCGCCGCCGTTGCCCGGCGCCGGGGTGTCGGATCCGCCGCCGCCGCAGGCGCCGAGCGAGGTCAGCGCGGCCAGCGCGGTCAGGGTGTAGAGCGCGGCGATCGGTGCGCGCGAACGGGTCTGCATCGGGTTCTCCTCGGGTGTGAATGCGATGGGGCGCATTCTTGAAAGCCGGGGAGAACCGGGCATCGCCCGATGGAGCCATCGGCGGGCCAGCACGAAGAGCCAGCCCGGCCCACGGCGCGGGCCGGCGCCCGCCGAGGCTCAGACCTGCTCGACCTCGACCGCGGCGCGCAGCCAGTCCGGCGCCGCGTCGCTGATCACGCGGTCGAGTTCGCCGAGCGGCGCCACGGCACTCGGGGCTACGGCATCGAGCTTGGTGGCATCGGTCAGCAGCATGCGGCGCGCCGCGCCATCGAGCATGGCGCGCTTGATCGCCGCCTCCTGCGGCTCGTGCGCCGTCAGGCCGGCACGCGGGTGCAGCGCGCAGGCGCCGAGGAAGGCGATGTCGGCACGGTGCGCGCGGATGGTCGCCAGCGCCTGCTCGCCGACGAAGATGCGCGGCGCTGGCAGCCACAGCCCGCCGGCCAGCACCAGGCGCACGCGCGGCTCGTCGGCCAGCGCCAGCGCGGCGTCGAGCGAATGGGTGATGACGGTCAGCGGCCGCGGCGCGTCGGGGCGCCTGAGCGCCTCGATCAGCGCCAGCGCCGTGGTGCCGCCGTCGATGAACAGCGTGTCGTTGGCCTGCACGTGGCGCGCGCCGGCCGCGGCGATGGCGCGCTTGGCGCCCGTGGCCACGCCGGCGCGCTGCGCGGTCGGCAGCACCGTGGCGTGCAGCGCGATCGCGCCGCCGTGCGTCTTCTGCACCAGGCCGCGCGCCTCGAGGGCACGCAGGTCGCGCCGCACCGTGTCTTCCGAGACGCCGTAGGCCGCCGCCAGCGCCGCCACCTCGACGCGGCCGCGCTCGCGCAGCGTCTGCGCGATGCGCTGCTGGCGCTCGGCGGCGAATTTCGGGGCGTCTGCCATCGGCGTGGGCGATGCGGGCATGGCGGGAGTGCGGCTTTGTGCAAGAACACGCAAATTACAGCACAATACGGCACATGCAAGCAAATCCATGTTCCACGGCGGCGCTGCCTCAGCCCGCACCGCCCGCCCTGCGGCGCTGGCATCTCTCGGTGCGGGCCCAGTTCGCCGTGCTCGGCCTGGCCATGGGCGCCTGGGGCGCCCAGGTGCCGGCCGCCAAGCTGCATTACGGTCTGGACGAGGGCGAGCTGTCGATCGCGCTGCTGGCCGCCGCGGCCGGCGCGGTGTTGTGCCTGTTCAGCGCCGGCGCGCTGGTGGCGCGCTTCGGCGCTCGCCACTGCGTGCAGCTGGCCGGCACGCTGATGTGCGCCGTGCTGGCGCTGGTGCTGCAGTTCGAGTCCTACGGCGTGCTGCTGGCGCTGATGATGCTGCTGGGCGCCGGCAGCGCGCTGTTCGACGTCTCGATCAACTCCGACGGCAACCACCTCGAGCTGCGCGCCGGCCGCAAGGTGATGAGCGGGCTGCACGCGATGTTCAGCCTGGGCGGCATGGCTGGCGCGCTGCTGGTGGCCGGGCTGTACCGGTTCGGGCTGGCGGCGCCGCTGCAATTGGCCGCGGTGGGGCTGCTGCTCGCACCCTTCGTGCTGTGGTCCTCGCGGCCGATGACCAGCGACCGCGCCGACTCCGACGAGCAGCCCGCGCCGCTGGCCTGGCCGCGCGGCATCCTGCTGTGGATGGGCGCGCTGACGACGCTCGGCATGGTGGCCGAGGGCGCGATGTACGACTGGAGCGCGCTCTACGTGCACCAGGAGCTGCGCACCGATGCGGCGCTCGGCGCGCTCGGCTTCGCCGCGTTCAGCGCGGCGATGGCACTCGGCCGCCTGTTCGGCGACCGGGTGCGCGAGCACTACGCCCCGGTGGCCTTGCTGCGCCGCTCGGGCGCGCTGGCCGCCGCCGGCATGGCGCTGGCGCTGGCGATCGGCACGCCCTGGGCGGCGCTGGCCGGCTTCGTGCTCGTCGGGCTCGGCCTGGCCAACGTGGTGCCGGTGGTGTTCGCCGCGGCCGGGCAGGTGCCCGGCGTGGCGCCGGCGCAGGGGGTGGCGGCGGTGTCGTCGGTGGGCTACCTCGGCTTCATGATCGGCCCGGCGCTGATCGGCGGCCTGGCCCGCGCCACCACGCTGTCGGCCGCGCTGTGGGCGGTGGCGCTGTTCGCGGCGCTGATGGGCCTGGCGGCGCGGCGCGTCCTGCGGGCCTGATCCGGCCCGCGGGCCTGCATGCCCGCAGTCCGTCTCGCGTCCGCGCTCAGTCCTCGAGTTCCGCCTTGGCCATCTCCACGTCGAGGCGCTCCATCGCGTCGGCCGGCTGCACGGCGGCCGCGTCGGCATAGAGCTTCTCGGCCTCCTTCATCTTCTTCTCGCCTTCCAGCATCACCAGGCCGTTGGCGTATTCGATCATCGCGATCGCCGAGCCCGGGTTGAGCTTGAGCGCCTGCTTGTACATCGCCAGGCCGGTGTCCTTGCTCGCGCCCTGGGTGCGGCCGAGCAGCGAGCCGACCTTGTCGATCACCTCGGCGTGGAAGGCGCCCAGCGCGATGTGCGCGTCGGCATGTTTGGGCGCGAGCTTGATGGCGGTCTCGAGCGCCGTCTTGACCTTGCTGCCCAGGCCCTGCGCCAGGGCCTTGGCCACGCTGATGCCCTGGCTGTAGCGGCCCAGCGCGTAGGCCTGCCAGTACCAGGCGTTGGCGTTCTTCGGCTCCTCGGCCTGCTGCGCCTCGGCGCGCGACGAGACCTCAAGGAACAGCGCCAGCTTGTTCTTCTCGCTCTTCTCGAGGTAGTTGGCGTAGATCGCCTGCGCCTTGTTGGCCACCGTGATGCCGGCAGCGCCGGCCTTCAGCCCGGCTTCGCAGGCCTTCTGGAACTCGCCGGCGTGGAACAGCGCCCAGGCGGCGAGCACCTTGTCGTCCTTGGGCAGGGGTTCCACGTCGCCGGCGTGCAGCCGGGCCCAGTGCTTCTTCAGCCCGGCGGCGTCGTAGACGTAGCCGGTGTTGTCGTACGGAAAGGCGGTCCACTTGGCCATCGTCTGTCTCCTGTGTTCTTGTCAGCTGCCCCGGTATTGTCCTGCCAGCGCATGCAGGTGGTCGCGCTGCCCGGGCTCGAGATAGGGTAGCAGCAGGCTCAGCACATGGAAGGCACCGCGCAGCAGCGCCGCGCCGGCGGCCTCGGGCTCGAGCGCGCGGCGCGGGTCGCGCACGTACTCGTAGCTCAGCCAGTAGGTCAGCACCACGGCCATCGCGGTGGCCACCGGCTCCATGTCGCGCGCCTCCATGCGCAGCGCACCACCGCGCGACAGGCCCTGCAGCAGGCCGTGGATGGCCTGGTTCTGGTGCCGCAGCACATGCTGGAAATGCGTCTCGAGGCGTCGGTTCTTCGACAGCAGGTCGTTCAGGTCGCGGTACAGGAAGCGGTAGTGCCAGATCTGCTCGAACAGCATGTGGAAGAACAGCCAGGCGTCCTCCACGTGGCGCACCTGGTCGGCCGCGCGCAGCAGTTCGCCGAGCGACTTCTCGTAGCGGTCGAACAGGCTGTTGATCAGCTCGTCCTTGGCCGGATAGTGGTAGTAGAGGTTGCCGGGGCTGATGTTCAGCTCGGCGGAGATCAGCGTGGTCGAGACGTTCGGCTCGCCGAAGCGATTGAACAGCTCGAGCGTGACCTCCAGGATGCGTTCGGCCGTGCGGCGCGGTTTCTTGGGCGGCGTGGCCATCGTGGAGCGGGATTCTGGCACCAAGGCCCAGGGGTCACGCAGGGGGTGCGCCCTAATCGCAAGCGCCGTCTCCCTACAATCCCGGCCCCATGCCCGCCATCTCGTTCCAGCATGTCTCCAAGTCCTTCCGCAGCGCGCGCGGCGACGTGCAGGCGCTGGACGACGTCAGTTTCGACATCGATCAAGGCGAGTTCTTCGGCCTGCTCGGGCCCAACGGGGCCGGCAAGACCACGCTGATCAGCATCCTGGCCGGCCTGACGCGTGCCAGCGGCGGGCGCGTCGCCGTGCACGGCCACGACGTGGTGAGCGACTACGCCGCCGCGCGCCGCAGCCTGGGCGTGGTGCCGCAGGAACTGGTGTTCGACCCGTTCTTCAGCGTGCGCGAGACGCTGCGCATCCAGAGCGGCTACTTCGGCGTCAAGGCCAGCGACGCCTGGATCGACGAGCTGCTCGCCAACCTCGGCCTGGCCGACAAGGCCGGCGCGAACATGCGCCAGCTCTCCGGCGGCATGAAGCGGCGCGTGCTGGTGGCCCAGGCGCTGGTGCACCGCCCGCCGGTGATCGTGCTCGACGAGCCGACCGCCGGCGTGGACGTGGAACTGCGCCAGACGCTGTGGCAGTTCGTCTCGCGGCTGAACAAGGAAGGCCACACGGTGCTGCTGACCACGCACTACCTCGAGGAGGCCGAGGCGCTGTGCGGCCGCATCGCGATGCTCAAGCAGGGCCGCGTGGTCGCGCTCGACCGCACCTCGGCGCTGCTGGCCGGCACGGCCAGCACCATGCTGCGCTTCAAGACCGACCAGGCGCTGCCGCCCGCGCTACAGGCCCGCTCGCGCGTGACCGGGCGCATCGTGCAGATCACGGCGCACGACGCGGCCGAAGTCGAGGCCATCCTCGCCACCCTGCGCACCGCCGGCTGCACGCCGGAAGACCTGGAGATCGGCCGCGCCGACCTGGAGGACGTGTTCCTCGAGATCATGCGCGGCGAGCATGCGAAGGAGCCGGCATGAGCGCGCCGGGCCGCTCCCAAGTGCGAATCCCGGAGCGCTTTGCGCGGAGGGTAGTCCAGTGAGCGGGCTGTTCGCGGGCACGCGCACCCTGCTCTACAAAGAGGTGCTGCGCTTCTGGAAGGTGGCCTTCCAGACCATCGGCGCGCCGGTGCTCACCGCGGTGCTGTACCTGCTGATCTTCGGCCATGTGCTGGAAGACCACGTGAAGGTCTACGACCAGGTCGGCTACACCAGCTTCCTGATCCCCGGCCTGGTGATGATGAGCGTGCTGCAGAACGCCTTCGCCAACAGCAGCTCGTCGCTGATCCAGAGCAAGATCACCGGCAACCTGGTGTTCCTGCTGCTGACCCCGCTGTCGCACTGGGCCTGGTTCGCGGCCTACGTGGGCGCCTCGATGGTGCGCGCCCTGGTGGTGGGCCTGGGCGTGCTGCTGGCCACCGTGTGGTTCGCGCCGCTGCACCTGGCCGAGCCGGCCTGGATCGTGGTCTTCGCCGTGCTGGGCGCCGGCATGCTGGGTGCACTCGGGCTGATCGCCGGGCTGTGGGCGGAGAAGTTCGACCAGATGGCCGCGTTCCAGAACTTCATCATCATGCCCATGACCTTCCTCTCGGGCGTCTTCTATTCGGTGCATTCGCTGCCCGGCGTCTGGCAGGCGGTGAGCCACCTGAACCCGTTCTTCTACATGATCGACGGCTTCCGGCGCGGCTTCTTCGGCGTGAGCGACGTGTCGCCGTGGACCAGCCTGGCGCTGGTGGGCAGCGCCTTCGTGCTGGTCAGCGCCATCGCCTTGAACCTGCTGCGCGTGGGCTACAAGATCCGCCACTAGAATCCAGCCCATCATGTCCGACCCGACCGCCGCCGACGTCCAGCGCTACATCGCGCAGGGGCTGGCCTGCGAGCACCTCGAGGTCGAAGGCGACGGGCGCCACTTCTTCGCCACCATCGTGTCGGCGGAGTTCGAGGGTGCGAGCCGCGTGCAGCGCCACCAGCGGGTCTACCGGGCCCTGGGCGATAGAATGCGCGAGCAGATCCACGCCCTGTCGATGAAGACGCTGACGCCGGCCGAGTGGGCTTCCCAGCCTGCCGCGGCCCCCACCCACCACCACTGAACCGCGCCGCAGTGTTCACTGCGGCGGCCGGGTTTGCGCGCCCCGCGGGACCCGGCAGCCAGGTGGGCATGGGCCACAGCACCTCATCCTCATGGACAAACTCCTGATCCGCGGCGGACGCCGACTCCACGGCGAGATCGCCATCGCCGGCGCCAAGAACGCCGCGCTGCCCGAGCTCTGTGCCGCGCTGCTGACGGCCGAGCCGGTGACGCTCGAGAACGTGCCGCGCCTGCAGGACGTGGCCACCACGCTGAAGCTGCTGCGCAACATGGGTGCGAGAGCCGAGCGCAGCGAGGCGGCGCCCGAGACGGTGGCCATCGATGCCAGCGGCGTCACCTCGCCGGAGGCGCCGTACGACCTGGTCAAGACCATGCGCGCCTCGATCCTCGTGCTCGGGCCGCTGCTGGCGCGTTTCGGCGAGGCCACGGTGTCGCTGCCCGGCGGCTGCGCGATCGGCTCGCGCCCGGTCGACCAGCACATCAAGGGCCTGCAGGCGATGGGCGCGGAGATCACCGTCGAGCACGGCTACATCCTCGCCAAGGCGAAGCGCCTGAAGGGGGCGCGCATCACGACCGACATGGTCACCGTCACCGGCACCGAGAACCTGCTGATGGCCGCCACGCTGGCCGAGGGCGAGACCATCCTCGAGAACGCCGCGCAGGAGCCGGAGATCCCCGACCTGGCCGAACTGCTGATCAAGATGGGCGCGCGCATCGCCGGCCACGGCACGCACCGCATCCGCATCCAGGGCGTTGAGCGCCTGCACGGCACCACGCACCGCATCGTGCCCGACCGCATCGAGACCGGCACCTTCCTGTGCGCGGTGGCGGCCACCGGGGGTGAACTGCTGCTGCGCGACGCGCGTGCCGATCACCTCGACGCGGTGCTCGAGAAGCTGCGCGAGGCCGGCATGGCGATCGAGACCGGCAGCGACTGGATCCGCCTGAAGAGCAGCGGCCGGCCGAAGGCGGTGAGCTTCCGCACCAGCGAGTACCCGGCCTTCCCGACCGACATGCAGGCGCAGTTCATGGCGCTGGACTGCATTGCCGAGGGTGCGAGCAAGGTCACCGAGACGATCTTCGAGAACCGCTTCATGCACGTCAACGAACTCGTGCGGCTGGGCGCGAACATCGTCGTCGACGGCCACACCGCGCTGGTGCAGGGCGTGCCCAAGCTCTCCGGCGCCACCGTGATGGCCACCGACCTGCGCGCTTCGGCGAGTCTGGTGATCGGCGGCCTGGTGGCCGACGGGCAGACGCTGGTCGACCGCATCTACCACCTCGACCGCGGCTACGACCGCATGGAAGCCAAGCTGCGCGGCATCGGCGCGGACATCGAAAGAATCAAGTGATCACGCTCGCGTTGTCCAAGGGCCGCATCTTCGACGAAACCCTGCCGCTGCTGCAGGCCGCCGGCGTCGAGGTCGCGGAAGATCCGGAGAAGAGTCGCAAGCTGATCATCGGCACCAGCCGCCCGGAACTGCGCATCGTGCTCGTGCGTGCGACCGACGTGCCGACCTACGTGCAGCACGGCGGCGCCGACCTCGGCGTGGTCGGCCTCGACACCCTGCTCGAACACGGCGGCCAGGGCCTGTACCAGCCGCTGGACCTGCAGATCGCCAAGTGCCGCATGAGCGTGGCCGTGCGCGACGACTTCGACTACGCCGCCGCGGTGCGCCAGGGCTCGCGCATCCGCGTGGCCACCAAGTACACCCGCATCGCCAGCGACCATTTCGCCGAGAAGGGCGTGCACGTCGACCTGATCAAGCTCTACGGCTCGATGGAACTGGCGCCGCTGACCGGCCTGGCCGACGCGATCGTCGACCTGGTCTCCACCGGCAGCACCCTGAAGGCGAACAAGCTGGTCGAGGTGGAACGCATCATGGACATCTCCTCGCGCCTGGTGGTCAACCAGGCGGCGCTGAAGCTGCGCCGCGAGCCGATCCGCGCGCTGATCGACGCGTTCTCGTCTGCGGTGGGAGGCTGAGATGGTGCCCCCAAGCTCACTTCGTTCGCTGCCCCCCGCGGGGGCGCAGGCCTCCCTTGGGGTGGCCCGGCGGGAGGCCTGACATGGGCGTGGCCATCCGCGAGCTCTCCACCACCGACGCCGACTTCGAGCCGCGCTTCGCGGCGCTGAAGCACTGGTCCGCCGAGACCGACCGCGAGATCGAAGCGCGGGTCGAGGCGATCCTCGCCGACGTGCGCACGCGCGGCGACGCAGCGGTGCTCGAGTACACGCAGCGCTTCGACGGCGTGCCGGCCGCCTCGGTCGCCGCGCTCGAACTCGGCCGCGACGAACTGTACGCCGCTCTCGCGCAGATCAGCCCGGCCCAGCGCAGCGCACTGCAGGCCGCCGCCGAGCGTGTGCGCGACTACCACCAGCGCCAGCTCGAGGCCTGCGGCCGCGGCTGGAGCTACCGCGACGCCGACGGCACGCTGCTCGGCCAGAAGGTCACGCCGCTGGACCGCGTCGGCATCTACGTGCCCGGCGGCAAGGCGGCCTACCCCTCGAGCGTGCTGATGAACGCGCTGCCGGCCCAGGTGGCCGGCGTGGGCGAGATCGTGATGGTCGTGCCCACGCCGCGCGGCGAGCGCAACCCGCTGGTGCTGGCCGCCGCAGCCGTTGCGGGGGTCGACCGCGCGTTCGCCATCGGCGGGGCACAGGCGGTGGGGGCGCTCGCCTACGGCACGGCCACGGTGCCGGCGGTCGACAAGATCACCGGCCCGGGCAACGCCTACGTCGCGAGCGCGAAGCGGCGCGTGTTCGGCCAGGTCGGCATCGACATGATCGCCGGCCCGAGCGAGATCCTGGTGCTGGCCGACGGCACGACGCCGGCCGACTGGGTGGCCATGGATCTCTTCAGCCAGGCCGAGCACGACGAACTGGCGCAGAGCATCCTGCTCAGCCCGGACGCCGCCTACCTGGCCCGAGTGAAGGCCGAGATCGAGCGCCTGCTGCCCGGCATGCCGCGGCGCGACGTGATCCGAGCCTCGCTGGAGGGCCG
Organism: Piscinibacter defluvii; assembly: GCF_004011805.1. GTDB lineage: Bacteria > Pseudomonadota > Gammaproteobacteria > Burkholderiales > Burkholderiaceae_C > Piscinibacter > Piscinibacter defluvii. Next base: position 40,125 of record NZ_ML137196.1, on the reverse strand, counting down.
CGGCGCGCTGATCCGCACCCGCTCGATGGAGGAGGCCTGCGCCCTCAGCAACCGCATCGCGCCCGAGCACCTCGAGGTGTCGAGCCGCGAGCCGGGCCGCTGGGAGCCGCTGCTCAAGCACGCCGGCGCGATCTTCCTCGGCGCGTTCACGAGCGAGAGCCTGGGCGACTACTGCGCCGGGCCGAACCACGTGCTGCCCACCTCGGGCACCGCGCGCTTCAGCTCGCCGCTGGGCGTGTACGACTTCCAGAAGCGCAGCAGCCTGATCGAGGTGAGCGAGGCCGGCGCGCAGGTGCTGGGCACGATCGCCGCCGAGCTGGCCTATGGCGAAGGGCTGCAGGCGCATGCGCGGGCGGCCGAATTGCGACTGAAAGGAACGACGTGAGCCTCGAGGAGCGCATGCAGCGCGTGATCCGCCGCGACGTGCAGTCGATGCACGGCTATGCGGTGCAGCCGAGCGCCGGCTTCGTCAAGATCGACACGATGGAGAACCCGTTCCGGTTGCCCGAGGCGCTGCAGATGGAACTGGGCGAGCGTCTCGGCCGCGTGGCCATCAACCGCTACCCGGCCGAGCGCACCGAGGACCTGCGCGCGGCGCTGGCCGTGCACGCCGGCATGCCCGACGACTGCGCGCTGACGCTCGGCAACGGCTCCGACGAGCTGATCTCGATGCTCTCGCTTGCCTGCGACGTGCCGGGTGCCGTGTTCATGGCGCCGCTGCCGGGCTTCGTGATGTACGCGATGTCGGCCCAGCTGCAGGGCATCCGTTTCGTCGGCGTGCCGCTGACGGCCGAGTTCGAGCTCGACGAGGCGGCCATGCTCGCTGCGATCGCCGAGCACCGGCCGGCGCTGATCTACCTCGCCTACCCGAACAACCCGACGGCGAACCTGTGGGACGACGCGGTGATCGACCGCATCATCGAGGCCGCGCCGGGGCTCGTGGTGATGGACGAGGCCTACCAGCCCTTTGCCGCGCGCGACTCGATGGCGCGGCTGCGGCGCTGGCCGCACGTGCTGCTGATGCGCACGATGAGCAAGTTCGGCCTGGCCGGCGTGCGCATCGGCTACCTGATCGGCCGGCGCGAGCTGGTGACCGAGATCGACAAGCTGCGCCCGCCGTTCAACGTCTCGGTGCTCAACGCCGAGGCCGGGCTGTTCGCGCTCGAACATGCCGACGAATACGCCCGGCAGGCGGCGCTGATCCGCGAGCAGCGTGCGCGCCTGATGCGGGCGCTGCAGGACCTGCCCGGGGTGCGACCGTTCCCGAGCGAGGCCAACATGATCCTGGCGCGCTTCCCGGACGCGGCCGCCACCTTCGAGCAGCTCAAGCAGCGCCGCATCCTGGTGAAGAATGTCTCCGGCCTGCACCCGCTGCTGGCCAACTGCCTGCGGCTGACGATCGGCACGCCGGACGAAGTCAGCCTGACGATAGCCGCCTTGAGGGCCAGCCTATGACGACTTCCACCAGGACGGCCGAGGTCACCCGCAACACCAAGGAAACGCAGATCCGCGTCCGCGTCGACCTCGACGGCACGGGCGAGGCGAAGCTCGCCACCGGCATCGGCTTCTTCGACCACATGCTCGACCAGGTGGCGCGCCACGGGCTGATCGACCTCGAGGTCGACGCGAAGGGCGACCTGCACATCGACGGCCACCACACCGTGGAGGACGTCGGCATCACGCTCGGCATGGCGGTGGCCCAGGCGGTGGGTGACAAGAAGGGCCTGGTGCGCTACGGCCACTCGTACGTGCCGCTGGACGAGGCGCTGTCCCGCGTGGTGGTCGATTTCTCCGGCCGCCCGGGGCTGCACATGGACGTGCCGTTCAGGAGCGGCATGGTCGGCGGCTTCGACACCCAGCTCGCCTACGAGTTCTTCCAGGGCTTTGCGAACCACGCGCTGGTGACGCTGCACATCGACAACCTCAAGGGACAGAACGCGCACCACCAGGCCGAGACGGTGTTCAAGGCCTTCGGCCGGGCGCTGCGCATGGCGCTGGCGATCGACCCGCGCGCGGCGGGCGTGATCCCGTCCACCAAGGGCTCCCTCTGACCATGGCCAGGACCGTCGCCGTCGTCGACTACGGCATGGGCAACCTGCGCTCGGTGTCGCAGGCGGTGATGCACGTGGCAGCGGGCAGCGGGCTGGAGGTGATCGTCACCTCGACGCCGGAAGAGGTGTTCGCCGCCGAGCGCATCGTGCTGCCGGGCCAGGGCGCGATGCCGGACTGCATGCGCGAGCTGCGCGATTCCGGCCTGCTCGAGGCGGTGCTCGACGCGGCGGCCAACAAGCCGCTGATGGGCGTGTGCGTGGGCATGCAGATGCTGCTCGAGCGCAGCGAGGAAGGGCCCACCGACGGGCTCGGGCTGATTCCGGGGGAGGTGCTGCGCTTCCGTCTGGAGGGCCGCCGACAGCCCGACGGCAGCCGCTACAAGGTGCCCCAGATGGGCTGGAACCAGGTCGCCCAGGCGCGGGCGCACCCGCTGTGGACCGGTGTGCCCGACGGCGCCTGGTTCTACTTCGTGCACAGCTTCTACGCCCGCCCGGCCGCGGCCGAGCACAGCGTCGGCGAGGCGGACTACGGCGGCCGCTTTACCTGCGCGCTGGGCCGCGATAACATTTTTGCCACCCAGTTCCACCCCGAGAAGAGCGCCGAGCACGGCTTGGCGCTGTACCGCAACTTCCTGCACTGGAAACCTTGACGGTCCTCCCCCCACCCCTTCTCGGGTGCCCCGCCTCCCTCCCACCACGCCTGTTCGGCCATGTTGCTGATCCCCGCGATTGACCTCAAAGACGGTCGATGTGTCCGCCTGAAGCAGGGCGACATGAGCGAGTCCACCACCTTCAGCGAGAACCCGGCCGAGATGGCACGGCGCTGGGTCGATGCCGGCGCGCGGCGCCTGCACCTGGTGGACCTCAATGGCGCCTTCGCCGGCAAGCCGGTCAACGAGGCGGCGATCAAGGCCATCCTGGCCGAGGTGGGCGACGAGATCCCGGTGCAGCTCGGCGGCGGCATCCGCGATCTCGACACCATCGAGCGCTACCTCGACGACGGGCTGAGCTTCATCATCATTGGCACCGCGGCGGTCAAGAACCCGGGTTTCCTGCACGACGCCTGCACGGCCTTCGGCGGCCACATCATCGTCGGCCTGGACGCCAAGGACGGCAAGGTCGCCACCGACGGCTGGAGCAAGCTGACCGGCCACGAGGTGGTGGACCTGGCTCAGAAGTTCCAGGACTACGGCGTCGAGGGCGTGATCTACACCGACATCGGCCGCGACGGCATGCTCACCGGCATCAACATCGAGGCCACGGTCAAGCTGGCCCAGGCGCTGACCATCCCCGTGATCGCCTCGGGCGGGCTGTCGAACATCGCCGACATCGAGCGGCTGTGCGCCGTCGAGTCCGAGGGCATCGAGGGCGTGATCTGCGGCCGTGCCATCTACACCGGCGATCTTGACTTCGCCGCCGCGCAGGCGCGCGCCGACGAACTGAACGGCGCCGACTGATGCTGGCCAAGCGCATCATTCCCTGCCTCGACGTCACCGGTGGCCGGGTCGTCAAGGGCGTCAACTTCGTCGAGCTGCGTGATGCCGGCGACCCGGTCGAGATCGCGGCGCGCTACAACGACCAGGGCGCCGACGAGCTGACCTTCCTCGACATCACCGCCACCAGCGACGAGCGCGACCTGATCCTGCACATCATCGAGGCGGTGGCCGCGCAGGTGTTCATTCCACTCACCGTGGGCGGCGGCGTGCGCACGGTGGCCGACGTGCGGCGACTGCTCAACGCCGGGGCCGACAAGGTGAGCTTCAACTCCGCCGCGGTGGCCAACCCGCAGGTGATTCGCGAGGCTTCGGGCAAGTACGGCGCGCAATGCATCGTCGTCGCCATCGATGCCAAGCGCGGCGAGCATGGCGGCTGGCAGGTCTACACCCATGGCGGCCGGCGCAACACCGGGCTGGACGCGGTGGCCTGGGCGAAGCAGATGGCCGAACACGGCGCCGGCGAGATCCTGCTCACGAGCATGGACCGCGACGGCACCAAGATCGGGTTCGACCTCGAGCTGACCCGCGCGGTCACCGACGCGGTCGACATCCCGGTGATCGCTTCGGGCGGCGTCGGCGCGCTCGAGCATCTCTCCGAGGGCATCCGCATCGGCGGCGCGGACGCGGTGCTGGCGGCCAGCATCTTCCACTACGGCGAGTTCACGGTGGGGCAGGCCAAGGCGCTGCTGGCGCGCGACGGCATTCCGGTGCGGATGTGAGGCACGCGCCGGCGGGCGAGGTCCGCATCATCGGCGGGCAGTGGAAGCGCTCCAAGCTGCCGGTGCCCGACCGCCCCGGACTGCGCCCGACGCCCGACCGGGTGCGCGAGACGCTGTTCAACTGGCTGGGCCAGGACCTGGCCGGCTGGCGCTGCCTGGATGCCTTCGCCGGCAGCGGGGCGCTCGGCTTCGAGGCCGCCTCGCGCGGCGCGGCCGAGGTGGTGCTGCTGGAGCGCGACCGCGAGCTGGCGGCGCGCCTGGAGCAGTCGCGCCAGCGGCTGAAGGCCGAGCCGGTCCGCGTCGAGGCGACCGATGCGCTGGGCTGGATGCGGCGCTGCCCGCCGCAGCGCTTCGAGATCGTCTTCGTCGACCCGCCGTTCGAAGCGCAGCTGTTCGATGCGGCATTGGCCGCCGCGGCGCCGCTGGTCGTGCCCGACGGCTTCGTCTACCTCGAGGCCGACCGGCCGTACGCCCCCGACGCGCTGGCGCCGCTCGGGCTGCGGGTGCATCGCCATCTGCGCGCCGGATCGGTGCATGCCCACCTGCTGCGCCGCGAACCCGAGGGCTACACTGCGCCGGCAGACCAGCCCGACGGGAGCCCGCGTTGACCTCCGTGACCCGCCTGACCGCCGTCTACCCCGGCACCTTCGACCCGATGACGCTCGGCCACGAGGACCTGATGCGCCGTGCCAGCAGGCTGTTCGAGCGCCTGATCGTCGCGGTGGCCGCCGGGCACCACAAGCGCACCATGTTCACGATTGCCGAGCGGCTGGAGATCGCCTCCGAGCTGGCCGCCAAGTACCCGAACGTCGAGGTGATGGCCTTCCGCGGCCTGCTGCGCGACTTCGTCGTCGGCCATGGCGGCAAGGTGGTCGTGCGCGGCCTGCGGGCGGTGAGCGACTTCGAGTACGAGTTCCAGATGGCCGGCATGAACCGGCAGCTGATGCCCGAGGTCGAGACCCTGTTTCTCACGCCCAGCGACCAGTACCAGTTCGTCTCCGGCACCTTCGTGCGCGAGATTGCCAGCCTCGGCGGTGATGTTTCCAAGTTCGTGTCACCCTCGGTGCTCGACCGGCTGAGGGCCCGGGTGAAATCGAGCGAAGGCTGAAACATGAAGCCCCCGAGCTCACTTCGTTCGCGGCCCCCCGAGGGGGCGCCCCAGCGCCTTCGGGCAGCCGTGCGCCGCTGAGGATTCCATGGCCCTGCTGATCACCGACGAATGCATCAACTGCGACGTCTGCGAGCCCGAGTGCCCGAACCAGGCGATCTCGATGGGGCCGGAGATCTACCAGATCGACCCGCAGCGCTGCACCGAGTGCGTGGGCCACTTCCCCGAGCCGCAGTGCGTGCAGGTGTGCCCGGTCAGCTGCATTCCGGTGAACCCCGAGTTCATCGAGTCGAAGGACTCGCTCTGGGCCAAGTACGAGCGCCTGCAGCAGCAGGCGGCGACGCCGGCGCCGGCGCCGAAGTGATCAGCGTGCCGCGGCGGCGGCCTTGGGCGCGACCGCGATGAAGTCCTTCTCGGCCGGCTTGTCCTTGCCCGCGCGCGGCTTGCCGGCGCTCGTCGTGGCGGGCGCGTCCGGCGTGGCCGGGCCGACGGCGACCGCGCCCGCGGCCGACTTCTCGGCGGCCTTCTCCGCCGCCTTGCGCTCGCGCTCGAGTTCGGCGGCGCGCTTGCGCTCGGCATCGGCGAAGCGCTTGGCCTCGGCGCGCTGGGCAGCGGTGCGCGGGTCGCTCGCCTCGATCAGCTGGCCCTCGGGGCAGGGTACCTGCGAGTAGGTGCGGCCGTCCGCGCCGCAGCGGTAGATCGGCGGCGCGGCCAGCGCCGGCGCGGCGGTCAGCAGGGCAAGGCTCAGCAGCAGGGTCGCTCGGGTCATCGCGGCGTCTCCGGAGGGGACACGCCCTCCGGGCGCGGCGGCTTGGGCCGCGGCGGCTTGGCGTGGAGCTTCATCATCGCGCGCTCCATCTCGCCTGCGAGCATCAGGTCCAACGCGGACAGCGATTGCGTGATGCCGTTCTCGATCGCCACGCGGTGCTCCGGGCTGGGCTTGCGCAGCACGTAGTGCACCACCTCGGCCTTGACCCCCGGGTGGCCGATGCCCAGGCGCAGGCGCCAGTAGTCCGCGCTGCCGAGCTGCGCGTGGATGTCGCGCAGCCCGTTGTGGCCGGCATGGCTGCCGCCGAGCTTGAGCTTCACCTGGCCGGGCGGCAGGTCGAGCTCGTCGTGTGCCACGAGGATCTCGCCCGGCGCGATCTTGAAGAAGCGCGCCAGCGCCGCGACCGCCTTGCCCGACAGGTTCATGTAGGTCATCGGCTCGAGCAGCCAGACCGGGCCGTGCGGCGTGGCCGCGCGTGCCGCGTTGCCGAAGTAGCCGCGCTCGGGCTGCAGCGACACCTTCAGGTTGCGCGCCACCTCGTCGACGAACCAGAAGCCGGCGTTGTGGCGCGTGGCCTCGTACTCGGGGCCCGGGTTGCCCAGGCCGACGATGAGCTTGATCATGGGCCGCGATTATCCCGGGCCGGAAACGACGAACCCCGCCGCAGCGGGGTTCGCGAGCAGGAAGCAGCGCGCGGGCTTACTTCTTGTTCTGCTTCTCGTCCTTCTTTTCCTTCTTGGCCGGGGCCGCCGGGGCCGCGACGGCCGGGGCGGGCGCGGCCTCTTCCTCGGCCGCCTGCATCGAGACGGACACGATCACCGGGTCCTTCTTGCCGTGCGTGACCACCTTGATGCCCTCGGCGAGCTTCAGGTCGCTGACGTGCAGCGACTGGCCCTTGGCGAGGTTGCCCAGGTCCACCGTGAGGTACTCGGGCAGCTGCGAGGCCAGGCACTGGATCAGCAGCTCGGTGACCACGTGGTTGACCAGGCACTTGTCGGTCTTGACGGCCGGCGAGTTCTCCTCGTTCACGAAGTGCAGCGGCACCTTCTTCGTGATCTTGGTCGTCGCGTCGACGCGCTGGAAGTCGATGTGCATCACGATCGGCTTGAAGGCGTGCATCTGGTAGTCGCGCAGCAGCACCTTCTCGGTCTTGCCGCCGAGTTCCATGTCGAGCAGCGACGAGTGGAAGGCTTCCTTCTTCAGCGCGAAGAAGAGCGCGTTGTGATCGAGCTCGATCATCTGCGGCTGGCCGGCACCGTAGACGATGCCGGGCACCTTGTGCGCATTGCGCAGGCGGCGGCTCGCTCCGGTCCCCTGCAAAGTGCGCTCGAAAGCGACGAATTTCATGATGACTCCAGGATGGATGAGGGCCCGCGACCAGGCTCCTCGCTTCAGAAGTTCGCGTTTTGCTCCGCGAACAGGGACGTCACCGATTCACCGTCGGAGATCCGGCGGATGGTCTCGGCGAACAGGAAGGCCACCGACAGCTGGCGCACCTTGGTGCACTGCCGGCCGGCCTCGGAAAGGGGGATGGTGTTGGTGATGACCACTTCATCGAGCGCCGAGGACTTGATGCGCTCGATCGCCGGGCCGGAGAACACCGCGTGCGTGCAGTACGCGTACACGCTCTTGGCGCCGCGCGACTTCAGCACCTCGGCCGCCTTCACGAGCGTGCCGGCGGTGTCGATCATGTCGTCCATGATCACGCAGTTGCGGCCCTCGATCTCGCCGATGACGTGCATCACCTCGGAGACGTTGGCGCGCGGGCGGCGCTTGTCGATGATGGCCAGGTCGCAGCCGAGCTGCTTGGCGAGCGCCCGGGCGCGCACCACGCCGCCGACGTCCGGCGAGACGACCACCAGGTCCGAGTAGCGCTTGCCGTGCAGGTCCGACAGCAGCACTGGCGAGGCGTAGATGTTGTCGACCGGGATGTCGAAGAAGCCCTGGATCTGGTCGGCGTGCAGGTCCATCGTCAGCAGCCGCTCGACGCCGACGGCCTCGAGCATGTTGGCGACGACCTTGGCGCTGATCGGCACGCGCGTCGAGCGCGGCCGGCGGTCCTGGCGCGCATAGCCGAAGTAGGGGATGACCGCCGTGACCCTCCTGGCCGACGCACGCTTGAGCGCGTCGACCATGATGCACAGCTCCATCAGGTTCTCGTTGGTCGGCGCGCAGGTCGGCTGCACGACGAAGATGTCGCGCGCCCGCACGTTCTGCTCGATCTCGATGTCGACTTCGCCATCGGAGAAGCGCCCGACCTTGGCCTTGCCCAGTTCGATGCCGAGGTGGCCGGCAATCTCCTGCGCCAGGGCAGGATTGGCGTTGCCGGTGAACAGCACGGTGTTGAACAGCACGTTCGCTCCGAGAAGGCGATCCGGTCGCGAAGCTGCACCGGGTTCAGAAGTGGTGGCAGGGGAGGAAGGACTCGAACCCTCGAATGTCGGAATCAAAATCCGATGCCTTAACCAACTTGGCGACTCCCCTACACGGGTCCGACGCTCGCGCGCGAACCGAAACCCTGTTCAGTCCGTTGCCCATCCGACCAGCGGATGCTGCTCCAGGCTGCGGCACATGCGCCCCACCCACCCCGCCGGAAGATCCGACGGTATCGCCGCGACGGGCCGGGCACCGGTGCCTGCTCTCGCGAACACGGCACTGCCGGAGCCGGTCATGCGCGCATTGCCGAAGCACTGCTGGAGCCGCCTGACGCCCTCCGTCACCTCGCTGCACGCTGCTTCGGCGGGCGGCTGCAGGTCGTTGCGGCCGAAGTCTCCGTCGAGCAGCTGCGCCCGGGTGCGGGCCATGTCTGCAAGAAAGCCCGAAAGTATAACAGCTTCGCTATCGCGGCGAAGCAGCGGGCTCGTGAAGATGCTGCGGGTCTCGATCGCCGCGGGCGGCTTGAGCACCGCGAACCAGGCCGGCGGCAGCTCGATCGGGGTCAGCCGTTCGCCGATGCCCTCGACGAAGGCGTGGCGGCCGCCGACGAAGAAGGGCACGTCGGCCCCCAGGCGCGGCGCCAGGGCGAGCAGGCGCTCGCGCGGCCAGTGCAGGCCCCACAGGCGGTTCAGCGCCAGCAGCGTCGAGGCGGCGTCGGAGCTGCCGCCGCCCATGCCGGCGCCCCAGGGCACCTGCTTGTCCACCGAGATGTCGGCGCCGAGCGCGGTGCCGCTCTCGGCCTGCAGCAGCCGCGCGGCGCGCAGGCACAGGTCGTCCTCCGGCAGGGCCGGGCCGAGGTCGTGGCGTGCCAGGCGGCCATCGTCGCGGCGCTCGAAATGCAGCGTGTCGCACCAGTCGATCAGCACGAACACCGACTGCAGCAGGTGGTAGCCGTCGGCCCGCCGACCGGTGACGTGCAGGAACAGATTCAGCTTGGCCGGCGCGGCCACCTCGTAGAGCGCACGCAGGCTCATCAGGGACGATCCATCTTGACCCGCACCGTCACCGTGGGCGGCTGCTCGCGCACCGCGGCGATCGCCGCGTCGTCGAACCTCGACAGGTCCACCGCCCAGCCGAGCTGGCGGAACCCGGGAGGCGCGGCGGTGCTGGCGGCGCCGGGCCAGGGCCGGCCTTGCAGCCAGTCGAACAGCGCGGCCACCGGCACGCTTTCGCCCAGCACCTCGCGGGTCAGCGCGTCCAGGTCCGGGTAGGGCGTCTCGCCCTGCGAGGTGACCAGCGTGACGCGGCCGGGCTGCCAGCGCGCCTGGGCCAGCATCGTGCCCAGCGGCGTGGAGAGCGAGAAACGGCCGCGTTCCGGGGCGCCCTGCAGCTCGAACGCGGCGCTCATCGAGCGTGCGTCCTGGCCCGGGGCGGCGTCCACCCGCACGGCCAGGCGTCCGCTCAGGCTCTCCCCGGGCGGCGTGGCGACCGGCGGCGGCACGGTGGCGCAGCCGGCCAGGAGCAGCGCGGCCGCGGCCAGGGCCGCACGGGTCACAGGTCCACCCGCAGGCGGGCGAGCGTCTCGCGCAGCACGTCGTTGGCGCTGTCGCGGCTGCGGGCCTCGCGCCAGACGCGGCGGGCCTCGTCCTGCTGGCCCATCACCCACAGCACCTCGCCCAGGTGGGCGGCGATCTCCGGGTCGGGGCGCGCCTGGTAGGCCGTCTTCAGCAGGCGCAGCGCCTCGGCCTTGTTGCCCATCCGGTACTCGACCCAGCCCAGGCTGTCGGTGATGAAGGGCTCGCCCGGGCTCAGCTCGAGCGCCTTCTGGATCAGCGACTTGGCCTCGGGCAGGCGCTGGTTGCGCTCGGCCAGCGAGTAGCCCAGCGCGTTGTAGGCATGGTGGTGGTCCGGCTTGAGCTGGATGACCTTGCGCAGCAGGCGCTCCATCTCGTCCATGCGGTTGAGCTTCTCGGCCATCATCGACTGCTCGTACAGCAGCTCGACGTCGTCGGGGAAGCGCTGGTTCGCCTGCGCGAGCACGGCGCCGGCGTCCTTCCACTGCTTCACGTCGCGCAGCACCTGCGCCTCGGCCAGCAGCTTGGCCCGCACGTCCGACTGCTCGCGCTCGGGCACGCGCCGGATCAGCTCGCGCGCCTCGCGCAGCTTGCCCTGGCGCGCCAGCAGCGAGGCGCGGCGCGTCTGCACCTCGAGCAGCCGCTGCGGGTTGTCGACCTTGGCCAGCCAGGTCTCGGCGGCCTTGAAGTCGCGCCGCTGCTCGGCGGCCTGGGCCAGCAGCAGCCAGGCCTGGGTGCGGCCCTGCTCGGCGCCGGCGGCAGGCGACGGCGTGTCGTCGTCATCGTCGGCGCCGCCGCCATGCGCCGGGGTGGCGAGCGTCGGCGCCGGGGCGGCGTCGAGCCGCTCGAGGTAGGTCTGCAGCGAGGCCGTGGCGTCCGCCGGCTGGCGCAGCTCGAGTTGCAGCGCGCCGAGCGTCAGCCAGGGCGGCGGCAGCTCGGGAGCGCGCCGGGTCACCTCCTGCAGCTGCGTGACGGCGTCGACAAAGCGCTGCACCGAGGTCAGTGCGCGCACGTAGGCCAGGCGCACGCCGTGGCTGTCCGGCTTGGCCCGGAGGTGGCCCAGGATCACGCCCTCGAGCTCGGGCACGCTGCCCAGCGCCACCGCGGCGAGCAGGGCCGGCGATTCGTCGGTCGGCGCGTCGGCGTGGGCACGTTCCAGCAGCGCCCGGGCCTTGGCCACATCGGGCACGCCGAGCCAGGCGCGCGCCATCGCCACGCGCGCGGGCACGCGGTCGGCGCCACCGTCGGCGAAGGGTTGCAGCGTCTTCTCGATCAGCGCGGCCGCCTGTGCCTTGTCGTTCTGGCGCGAGAAGAACGCCGGCAGCGACTGGATCAGCGCGCCACGTTCGCCCGATGGCGTCAGCTCGACCAGCGCGCGCATCGGCTCGACGGCCTCCGCCGGCCGGTTCAGCGCGATCAGCAGCTGGATCAGGTAGCGGTGCGCCTCGGCGGAGGACGGCACGGCCGAGCGCCAGGCCATCACCGCGGCCAGCGCCTGGTCGCCGGCACGGGCCTGCAGCGCGATGTCGGTGGCGCGCCGGAACAGCTGCTCGTCCTTCGTGCGCCGGGCCGCGTCCAGCATCACCTGGTAGGCGGTGCCGGCGTCGCCCTCGCGCAGCTCGATCTCGCCGATCAGCAACTGATAGAACAGCTGGGCGTCGAGCCGCGAGTTGACCACCGGTGCCGTGCCGGCGCGTTCGGTCTGCGCCGAGGTGGCGAGCGTCGCGCACAGCAGCGATGCCGTCAGGGCGCCCAGCAGCCGGGTCAGGCTCGAACGGATCGGGAACACGGGCATCGGCACTCCTGGAAGCAAGATTCATTCTATTGCGCACCCTCGCGGGGCCCCGAACTGCGATCCGTGCCGCTCGCGATAATTCCGCGCATGCCCGAACTTCCGGAAGTCGAGACCACGCGGCGCAGCTTCGCCGAGCGCATCCACGGCGCGCAGGTGCTGGCGGTGCGGCGCGGCAAGCCGTTGCGCTGGCCGCTGGGCGTCGAGCCGCAGTCGCTGGTGGGGCAGCGGGTGGGCGAGGTCACGCGGCGTGGCAAGTACCTCTGGCTGGCGCTGGAGCGCGGCGGGTTGCTCATGCACCTGGGCATGTCGGGCTCCCTGGCCTTCAGCCGGCAGCCGGACGAACCCGGCGCACACGACCATTTCGACCTGGTCACCTCGGCCGGCACGCTGCGCCTGGTCGACCCGCGCCGCTTCGGCGCGGTGGTGTGGTCGCCCGCGCTGGACGAGGCGCCGGCCGCCAAGCTGCTGGCGGGCCTGGGGCTGGAGCCCTTCGATGCGGCCTTCGACGGCGACTACCTGCACCGGGCGCTGCGCGGCCGGCGCGTGGCGATCAAGCAGGCGCTGCTGGCCGGCAACGTGGTGGTGGGGGCCGGCAACATCTACGCGTGCGAGGCGCTGTTCCAGGCCGGCATCGACCCGCGCACGCCGGCCGGGCGGCTGAGCCGGCCGCGTTGCGAGCGCCTGGCGCTGGCGATCCGCGCCGTGCTCGGCCAGGCGCTCGAGCTCGGGGGGGCGACGCTGCGCGACTTCCGCGATGCCCACGGCATGGCCGGCCAGTTCCAGCAGCATGCGCAGGTCTACGGCCGTGCCGGCGAAGCCTGCGCTCGCTGCGGCGCCACGCTGCGCCGGATCGTGCAGGGCCAGCGCTCCACCTTCTTCTGCCCGGGCTGCCAGAAACGCTGAGCACGGGGCTGGCCGCCCGGATTTCGCCGTGTGACCACTGGTCACGAGGCGAGTTCGGGTTTCCCCTGCAAGGGCGAAATTGGCGTGAGACAATCCGCCCGCCTTGGCCGGCCGCTGGCCGGCGCCCGCCGCCGGCCGGCATCACAACAAGAGCCTGAGCTGCATGCCCAGTGACCCCCCGTCCCCGAACACCGACACGCTGATCGAGATCGACCATGTCACGTTCGGCTACGACGCCAGCCGCACGATCCTCAGCGACATCTCGCTGCGCTTCCGGCGCGGACAGGTCACGTCCATCCTCGGCAGCTCGGGCTGCGGCAAGACCACGCTGCTGCGCCTGATCGGCGGCGTGCACGCGGCCAACTCGGGCACGGTGCGCTTCGCCGGCGAGGTGGTCGATGCGCGCGACAAGGACAAGCTGTTCCGCATGCGCCGCCGCATGGGGGTGCTGTTCCAGTTCGGCGCGCTGTTCACCGACCTGTCGGTGTTCGACAACGTGGCCTTCCCGCTGCGCGAGCAGACCGACCTGAGCGAAGCCATGATCCGCGACATCGTGCTGATGAAGCTGAACGCGGTCGGCCTGCGCGGCGCGGCGAGCCTGCGCATCTCCGAGGTGTCCGGCGGCATGGCGCGGCGCATCGCGCTGGCGCGGGCGATCGCGCTGGACCCGGAACTCATCATGTACGACGAGCCCTTCGCGGGCCTGGACCTGATCTCGATGGGCGTGGCGGCCAACCTGATCCGCACGCTCAACGACGTGACCGGCTCGACCTCGCTGGTGATCTCGCACGACGTGCCCGAGTGCATGGCGATCAGCGACTACGTGGTGCTGCTGGCCAACGGCGGGCGCATCGTCGCGCAGGGCACGCCGAAGGAGCTGATGGACTCGGTCGACCCCGAGGTGCGCCAGTTCGTGCGTGGCGAGCCGGACGGCCCGGTCAAGTTCCACTACCCCGCGCCGCCGCTGGCGCAGGACTTCGGCGTCTCCGCGGAGGCGACGTCGTGACCAATCCGCTGACCCTGCTGGGGGCGCGCACGCTGCGGGTGCTGCGTTCGTTCGGCCACGCCGCGTTCTTCTTCGTCGAGCTGCTGCGCGCGGTGCCCGAGGCGATGCGCCGCTTCGGCCTGGTGGTGGCGCAGGTGCACGCGATCGGCAACCTGTCGCTGATCATCATCGTCGCCTCCGGGCTGGCGGTGGGTTTCGTGCTGGCGCTGCAGATGTACTACGCGCTGGTGACCTATGGCGCGACCGAGTCGCTCGGCCTGATCGTCAACCTCGCGCTGGTGCGCGAGCTCGGTCCGGTGGTCACCGGGCTGCTGTTCGCCGGCCGTGCCGGCACCTCGCTGACCGCCGAGATCGGCCTGATGAAGGCCGGCGAGCAGCTCGCCGCGATGGAGATGATGGCCATCGACCCGAAGGCGCGCGTGCTGGCGCCGCGCTTCGTGGCCGGCGTGGTGTCGATGCCCATCCTGGCGATCCTGTTCTCGGCCGTGGGCATCCTCGGGGCCTACGTGGTCGCGGTGCTGCTGATCGGCATCGACGCGGGCAACTTCTGGTCGATCCAGCAGAACAAGGTCGACATCTGGCGCGATGTCGGCAACGGCATCGTCAAGAGCATGGTGTTCGGGGTGATCTGCACCTTCGTCGCGCTCTACCAGGGGCACGAGACCGAGGCGACGCCCGAGGGCGTGGCGTACGCGACGACGCGCACGGTGGTGATCTCGTCGCTGGCCATCCTCGGCATGGACTTCATCCTCACGGCGCTGATGTTCTCCACGCCATAAGCAGCACGCGAACGAAAGGATTCCCTCGATGGGCAAGAAAGGCATCGAAACGCTGGTCGGGCTGTTCGTCCTGCTCGGCATGCTCGGCCTGGTGTTCCTGGCGCTGAAGGCGGCCAACCTCGCCAGCTTCGGCAACAACGACAGCTACACCCTGCTGGCGCGCTTCGACAACATCGGCGGCCTGAAGGTGCGCGCGCCGGTGCGCAGCGCCGGCGTGACGGTGGGCCGCGTCACCTCGATCACGCTGGACACCAAGACCTACCAGGGCCTGGTCAGGCTGGAGGTCGACCGCGACGTGCAGTTCCCGAAGGACTCCTCGGCGCGCATCCTGACCGCCGGGCTGCTGGGCGACCAGTACATCGGCCTGGAGCCCGGTGCCGACGAGAAGAACCTGGCCGCCGGCGACACCATCCGGCAGACCCAGTCCGCCGTGGTGCTCGAGAGCCTGATCAGCCAGTTCCTGTTCAACAGGGCGGCCGATGCCGGCAGCACGGCCGCGCCGGCGCCGGCCAACGGAGCGAAGAAGTGACGCGATCCGCTGCCAGCGCCGTGCTCGTCGGCGTGCTGCTGCTGTCGGCCGGCTGCGCGAGCGTGGGCCCGGCACGCGGCGGATCTGGCCAGCGGCTCGACCCGTGGGAGAACTGGAACCGCAAGGTGTTCTCGTTCAACGAGTCGCTCGACGAGAACGTGCTCAAGCCGGTGGCCACCGCCTACAGCAACGTGGTGCCCGAACCGGTGCGGCGCGGCGTCGACAACGTGTTCGGCAACTTCGCCGACGCCTGGTCGGCGGTCAACAACTTCCTGCAGGGCAAGGTGGAGAACGGCCTGCGCGACGTGATGCGCGTGGGCACCAACACCTTCTTCGGCCTGGGCGGCGTGATCGACATCGCCAGCGAGATGGGCCTGGACCACCAGTACGAGGACTTCGGGCAGACGCTCGGCACCTGGGGCTTCGCCTCCGGTCCGTACGTGGTGTGGCCGCTGCTCGGATCGTCGACCGTGCGCGATTCGGTCGGCCTGCCGCTGGACAACGCGGCCTCGCCGGCCTCGGTGGTCAACGACGGCGGCTCGCGCTACGGCATCACCACGCTGCGGGTGATCAACACCCGGGCCAAGCTGCTCGGCGCCAGCCGTGTGCTCGACGACATCGCGCTGGACAAGTACACCTTCGTGCGCGATGCCTACCTGCAGCGGCGCCGCAGCCTGGTCTTCGATGGCGACGCCCCGCCGCAGGACGCCCCCGAGCCGGAGCCGGCGGCCTCGGCGCCCCCGGCGCGGTGAAACCGGCGGCAGGTGAGAGACGTTAAGGATTGCGAACCGGCCGAACCTGCGGCCTGATCCCGGCTCTGAAGGAGGGCGCCGCCCGCGGCGCCGACGAACGAAAGGACACCCATGCTGATCCACCGACTCGTGACCTGGTTGAGTGCCGCCGCGCTGCTGCTCGGTGGCGCCGCGGCGCAGGCGCAGGACACCCGCGCGCCCGACCAGCTGATCAAGGAGGTCTCGACCGACGTGCTCGACGCGGTCCGAGCCGACAAGAACATCCAGGCCGGCGACGTGCAGAAGGTCATCACGCTGGTCGATGCGAAGGTCATGCCGCACGTGAACTTCCAGCGCATGACGGCCTCGGCCGTCGGGCGCTACTGGCGCCAGGCCACGCCCGAGCAGCAGAAGCGGCTGCAGGACGAGTTCAAGGTGCTGCTCGTGCGCACCTACTCCGGCGCACTCGCCCAGGTGAAGGACCAGACCGTCTCGCTCAAGCCCTCGCGGCCGAGCCCGGACCCGAACGACGTGATCGTGCGCACCGAGGTGCGCGGCAAGGGCGACCCGATCCAGCTCGACTACCGGCTCGAAAAGGGCGAGCAGGGCTGGAAGATCTACGACGTCAACGTGCTGGGCGTCTGGCTGGTGGAGAACTACCGCAACAGCTTCGCGCAGGAGATCGGCGCCAACGGCATCGACGGCCTGATCGGCAAGCTGGCCGATCGCAACAAGGGTGCGGCCGGCGCGCCCGCCAAGAGCTGACATGCGGCCCCTGCGCTCGCTTCGTTCGCTGCCCACCGAGGGGGCGCAGGGTTCCCTCGGGGCGGCCCGGCGGGGACTCTGACATGCTGCTGCTGCCGGCCACGATCACGCTGCGCGAGTCGCGCGACACGCTGCAGCTGCTCACGCAGGCGCTGCAGTCGGCGCCTGGCGAGGAGGTGGTGATCGACGCCTCCCCGCTGGCGCAGTTCGACACCTCGGCGCTGGCGGTGCTGCTCGAGTGCCGCCGCCTGGCGGGCGCCTGGGGCAAGGGCTTCAGTGTGCGCCAGGCACCGCCCAAGCTGGCCGAACTGGCCAGGCTCTACGGCGTGGACGCCCTGCTCTTCGCGGCCTGACGCACGCGCCAGCCGAGCAGCACGGCGATCACCACGCCGTACACCGCCACCTCGGCCAGGTTGTTCTTGGCCGCGCGCATCCAGAAGAAGTGCAGCAGGCCCAGCAGCACGATGGCGTAGACGCTGCGGTGCAGCGCCTGCCAGCGTGCCGCGCCGAGCGCCTTGATCGCGCGGTTGAACGAGGTCGCGGCCAGCGGCGCCATCAGCAGCAGGGCGGTGAAGCCCACCAGCGCGAACGGGCGCTTCGGGATGTCGCGCGCGATGGCCGCAGGGTCGAAGCCCATGTCGAGCCAGGCGTAGGCGAGGAAGTGCCACACGGCGTAGAAGAAGGCGTACAGGCCGAGCATGCGCCGGAAGCGCGCGAGCGCGGGCTGGCCGGTCCACTGGCGCAGCGGCGTGACCGCCAGCGTCAGGCACAGGAAGCGCAGCGTCCAGTCGCCGGTGGCGCGGATCAGCGCCTCGGCCGGGTTGGGCCCGAGCTGGTTCGCCAGCGCGCCGTACAGCAGCCAGGCGAACGGCAGCGCACACAGCACGAACAACCCCGGCTTGGCCAGCGGATGCAGCAGCGGCGAGCGCAGCGGGCGGCGGGCCCGGGCGGGGGCGGAATCGGGCAGCACGGCCGACATGGTGCCTCGGCGCGGCTCAGTAATGCTTCTTCAGGTCCATGCCGGCGTACAGCTGGCCGACCTGGGCCTCGTAGCCGTTGAACATCAGCGTCGGCCGCTTCTTCTGGAAGAGCCCGTCCTCGCCGATGCGGCGCTCGGTGGCCTGGCTCCAGCGCGGGTGGTCGACGTTCGGGTTGACGTTCGAGTAGAAGCCGTACTCCTGTGCCGCGGCCTTGACCCACGCGGTGCGCGGCTCCTTCTCGACGAAGCGGATCTTGACGATCGACTTGCCGCTCTTGAAGCCGTACTTCCAGGGCACGACCATGCGCACCGGTGCGCCGTTTTGGTTCGGGAGAACTTCGCCGTACAGGCCGAAGGTCAGCAGCGCGAGCGGGTGCATCGCCTCGTCCAGGCGCAAACCCTCGACATAGGGCCAGTCGAGCACGCTCGAGCGCACGCCGGGCATCTGCGTCTTGTCGGCCAGCGTCACGAACTCGACGTACTTCGCGTTGCCGGTCGGCTCGACACGGCGGATCAGCTCGGCCAGCGAGTAGCCGACCCAGGGGATCACCATCGACCAGCCCTCGACGCAGCGCAGCCGGTAGAGACGCTCCTCCATCGGTGCGAGCTTGAGCAGTTCGTCGAGGTCGTAGACCTTCGGCTTGGCGACCGCGCCCTCGACCGCCACCGTCCAGGGCCGCGGCTTGAGCGTGCCGGCGTGACGTGCCGGGTCGGACTTGTCGGTGCCGAACTCGTAGAAGTTGTTGTAGCCGGTGACGTCGTCGTAGGCGGTCGGCTTCTCCATCGTCAGCGCGCCGGCCACGCCGCTGCGTGCACCCGGCAGCGGCGCCAGGCGCCCCGGACGGGCCTGCGCCAGTGCGTCACGCGCGGCCCAGCCCGCCAGCGCGCCGCCGGCCGCACCGAGTGCGATGCGCTTGAGCAGTGTGCGGCGTTCCTCGTAGACCGCGCGTGGCGTGATCTCGCTGGCGACGGGGTGGGCAAAGCCTCGATCCGGGTGGAAGTGCATGGCGGGTGTACGGGCGGCGACGCGGGATTGTTCCTCGGTCGCGCGCCGCCTGCCCGTCCTTACGGGCAAAGACCGCGATCAGATCACGTCGCCGAAGTCGGTCGGCTCGAACAGGCGCAGCGAGCGCTTGGACGCCCGTTCGCGGAAGCTCTTGCGCGCGAACAGCTTGGCCTGCGCCTGGTCGGGCAGGTCGGTGATGTTGAGCACGTTCTTCGCGATCAGGGTGTCGATCAGGTCCTCGAGCACCCGCACGAAGTCGGCATCGAGCCGCGAGAAGCCCTGCGTGCCGTCGCCCGGCAGGCCCACGAAGGCCTGCACTTCGGGGTGGTCGTCGGCCAAGAACTCACCCGCCTCGCCGGCACGCTCGCGGTGCAGGCTCTCGATCTCGCCCAGGGCGTTGCGGCGGACGTACGGCATGCGGGGCACTATACGCGCCGCCCCGACGAAAAGGGCCGGCAAGGCCGGCCCGGTTCGTGACGATTCGCCGACCCGGCCTACTGGAGCCCGGCGATGTAGTCGGACACGGCCTTGATCTCCCGGTCGCTCATCTTGGCGGCCACGCCGGTCATCTGCGCGTTGTTGTTGCGCACGCCGCCGCGGAAGGCCAGCAGCTGGGCCTCGGTGTACTCGGCATGCTGCCCGGCCAGGCGCGGGTACTGCGAGGGGATGCCGGCGCCGGTCGGGCTGTGGCAGCCCGAGCAGGCGGGGATGCTGCGGTCGGCGATGCCGCCGCGGTAGATCTTCTCGCCCAGCGTGACCAGGTCCTTGTTCTTCGCCGCGCCGGGCTTGGCGGTCTTGCCGGCGTAGAAGGCGGCGACGTTGCGCATGTCTTCCTCGCTCAGTGCCGACGCGAAGCCCTTCATGATGGCGTTGTCGCGCTTGCCGGACTTGAACTCGCCCAGCTGTTTGACCAGGTACTCCGGGTGCTGGCCTTGCAGGATCGGGTTGGCCGGGGCGCCACGCGATCCGTCGGCCGAGTGGCAGGCGCCGCAGACGTTGGTGGCGATCGTCTGGCCCTTGGCGGCATCGGGTTTGGCGGCGGTCGGCGCCCCCGCGGCCAGGACCGGCCCAGCGAGCGCGGCGAACATCAGGCAGGACAGCGTGGCAGCGATTCTGTTCATGAGGCGGCGTTTTTCGGGTGCAAAACCGCTCGATTTTACAATGAGCGCTTTGGGCGGACCCGATGGCCGACACGAGCAGCGATAACACAGCCCCGAGCCCCGCCCAGGCGCAGCAGCAGGCCCTCGCCTGGGCGCACACGGCGCGCTTCCTCACCACGGCCAGCCGGCTCGACCAGCTGCCGCCCACCGAGCTGCCCGAAATCGCCTTCGTCGGCCGCTCCAACGCCGGCAAGTCGAGCGCGATCAACGTGCTGACGCAGCAGAAGCGACTCGCCTTCGCCTCCAAGACGCCGGGCCGCACGCAGCACATCAACCTGTTCGAGCTCGGTCCGCGTGACGCGCCCGACGCGCTGTTCGCCGACCTGCCGGGCTACGGCTATGCCGCGGTCGCGCGGGGCGACAAGCTGCGCTGGCAGCAGGTGATGGCCGACTACCTCGCGCTGCGCCGCAGCCTGTCGGGCATCGTGCTGCTGGTGGACTCTCGGCTCGGCTTCACCGAGCTCGACCGGCAACTGCTCGAGTTCATCGCGCAGCGCGTGGGCACCGGCACCGTGCGGTTGCTGGTGCTGCTGACCAAGGCGGACAAGCTGAACCGGCGCGATCGCACGGCCGCCGTGCACGCCGCGCAGACGCTGCTGGCGGCACACTCGACGGCGGAGTCCGACATCGGCGTCGCCGCGTTCTCGGCGCTTTCGCGCGAGGGCCTCGGCGACGTCGCGCAGCAGCTGCGCGAGTGGGTGACGGCCGCGCGCTAGAACGCCACCTTGCCGGACGGGATGTCCCACGACACCGGCACCAGCGGCCCGAGGCTGCCGTCGGCATCGTTCTGCTTCGCGTATTCGAAGGTCACTTCCTTGAAGACCATCTCGACCTTCTGGACCACGTTGCCCTCGTCGGTGGCGCTGTTGCCGACCTTGGTGATGAACACACCCTTCATCAGCATCCGGAAGAACACGCCCTGCGAACCGCTCGAGGCCCCCTTGTTCATGCCGACGCCCTTGAGCATGTGCAGTTCCATCTCGGGGAACGACTGGCCGGAGAAGATGTAGCCCAGGATGCGCGTCGACGCGCTGTCGAAGTAATGCTCCCAGGTCATCTTGCCGGGGTTCGGCTTGCCCACCGATGCGCCGCCGCCCTTGGTCCAGCTCGTCTCGGCCTCGACTTCCCAGTCCCAGCCCTGCAGCTCGATCCAGCCCTGTTCCTTGTACTTGCCGAGCTGGCGGGTCTCGCCCTTTGCACCATCGATTCGCAGCATCGCGTTCAGCGGCATGGTCCACACTCCTCTTGAGCCAGGGCTTGTTCGGTGTTCCTGCGCGGCAATCCGCCTGACCGCTGCCGCACACGGCGCGAGCACCCTGCCCGCAACCTACACGCGATGGTAGTCATTTCGATACGGCCGCTCCACCCATCAACGTAGGTGGCGCCGTTCGCTCACGGCCGCCCGATGAACAGCGTCAGGCCGGTCGAGCCGCGCGGCGCGTGCGTGAGCCCGAGGTAGACCGGCCCGAGCCCGGTGTCGGCGCCGACGAACAGGCTGGCCCCGCTGCGCAGGTCGGACAGGCTGGCATCGCCCCAGCGCCCCCAGGCGTTGCCGGCCTCGAGCGTGCCGCCGACGAACACGCCGCGCGTGAACAGCAGCGACTCGCTCGCGCGGTGGTACCAGGTCAGGCGGCCGAACAGCACCGCGTCGCCGTCGAGCTGCTCGAAGCGGTAGCCCGACAACTGCTGGAAGCCGCCCAGCGTGTAGCGGCCGAGCTGCTCGCTGCCCGGGCCGGCCGGCGTGCCGCTGGCCCCGGCGCGCTGCACCCGGAGGTACAGGTTGACCGTCTGGCGCCCCCGGCTCCAGGCCACCGTGCCGTCGCTCTCGATGCGGGTGAAGTGCTCGCGCACCGCACTGCCGGTGACGCGCCGGCGCCCGGCCACCGCCTCGGCCTGCAGGCGGTAGCCGTGCTGCGGGAAGTTCGCGTAGTCGAGCTGGTCCAGCACCGCACCGGCGCGCAGGCCACCCTCGCGCACGCTGAAGGGCTGGTCCAGGCCCTCGAAGCCGGCGGCGACGATGTCCGGCACGGTGCGCTGGTGCACCCAGGTCGCACCGAGCCGCAGCTCGCCGAGCCCGCCCCAGGGCTGCCCCAGGTCCAGGCCCACGCGTGCGGACTTGCGGTTGAAGCGCCCGCGCTGCGCACCGCTGTCGTTGTCGTAGTCGGTGATGTCGCGCCGCTGCGCCTCGGCGTAGGCGGCCACGAACCAGTCGTTGCTGATGCCCAGGGTCCAGTTCAGCGGGTGGTAGATCTCGGTGAACCACAGCGGCACCTGGCCGATCTGCACGCGGTTGCGCCACTCGCTGCCGTTGGCGTCGAGCCAGTGGCGGTTGTGGCTGATCTTGACGTTGAAGTTCGAGCCGCCGCGGAAGTCGGTGACCAGGTCCAGCCCGATGCGGAAGTAGTGCGGGCCCCAGGGCTTGTCCTCGACGTCGAACACCAGGCCGTCGCCCTCGGCGGTGGTCACGAGCCGGTAGTCGGCGCGCATGTAGTCGTCGCTCGCGGCCAGGCGCAGCGCGTCGCGCTCGGCCTTGGCCGGGTCGAAGGGCTGGCCGGGGCGCGACTCGAGCTGCGCGACGAAGCGGCCCGGGTTCGTCACCTCCGTGCCCTCGAAGCGGATGAAGGCCAGCGGCGGCGTGGGCACCGCGCCGCGCGGGCGCTGCGCGCGCCACTGCGCATAGGCCTCGCGGCCGGGCGAGAGCGCCGCCAGGCGCTCCTCCAGCGGCGCCGCGCCGCGCTCGCCCAGGCCGATCAGCTCGCGCGTGCGGGCGAAGTCTGCCGAGGTGAGCGCGCCCAGCTCCGGCGTGATCAGCACGTCCGAGGGGCCGAGTGCCGCCAGGCTGCGCTGCACGTTCTGCTCGGTCAGGATGTTGATCATCTGCGTCGTCAGCCCGCCCACCGAGGACAGCGTCTCGCGCGGCGCCAGCGGCGTGCCGATGTTCACGACGATCAGCACCTGCGCGCCCATGCTGCGCGCCACCGCGACGGGCAGGTTGTCGACCAGCCCGCCGTCGCCGAGGATGCGGCCGTCGACCTCGGTGGGCGCGAACACGCCCGGCACGCTCATGCTCGAGCGCAGCGCGGTGGCGAGGTCGCCCGAGCCGATCACCACCGCCTGGCCGGTCTCCATGTCGGTGGCCACGGCGCGGAACGGGATCGGCAGGCGGTCGAAGTCGCGCACCGCACGCGCGGGCAGCGTGTAGCGGCGCAGCAGCGATTCCAGCCCGCGGCCGGAGATCGCGCCCAGGGGCGCGCGCAGCTCGCCGTCGCGCATGCCGATCTCGATCACCGGCGAGATCTCGAAGTCCTCCTCCTTGCGCCGCTGCGACAGCAGCGGGCGGCCGACGCGGTTGGAGAACACGGCGTCCCAGTCGATCTTCAGCAGCTCGGCCTCGAGCTGCTCGGCCGTCATGCCCGAGGCGTACAGCCCGCCGATGATGGCGCCCATCGAGGTGCCGGCGATCACGTCCACCGGCACGCCGGCCCGCTCGAGCACCTTCAGCACCCCGACGTGGGCCAGCCCGCGCGCGCCGCCGCCCGACAGCACCAGCCCGATGCGCGGCCGGGCCGGCGCGTCGACGGCCTGGGCCCGTGCCGATGCGGCGCACAGCAGTGCGCCCAGGAGCGCACACAGCGCAATCAGCGCGGCCCCGCGCCGCGCCGTCATGACGCCAGCGGGATCTGGTTCAGCAGCGCGTCGACGCTGCGCGGCACCAGCGGCTGCGCTTCCAGCGGCTGCAGCAGGCCGGCGGCATCCAGCCGCTCGAGCGCCTGCCGGGTGATCGAGTGGGTCTGGCCGGGCCGCTCGCCGGCGAACAGGAAGTACAGGCCCTGCTCGCTCTTCCACAGCAGCTGCACCACCGACCAGCGGCGCTGCAGGAACAGGCGCGCCCGGGCGCCGGCCTCGAGGGCGTCGAGCCGGCGGCGTGACTCCTCGAACGAGGCGTCCATCGGCCGCGAGGCCAGGAAGTCGGCCGGAACCGTGTCCATCGAGGCCAGGTCGATCACCGAGTCGGCGAACGGGCGCGGCAGCGGCGTGTCCGGGATCACCTCGTCGCGCATGCGCTGCACGATCTCCTGCGGCGTGAGCGGCGCCGGCGCCGAGGCCCGGAAGCCCTGGCGCAGCGCCACGGTGTGCACGGCCATCAGCTCGTCGAGCACCGCCTGCTGCTCCGGCTCGGGCAGCGCGACCAGCGCCATGCCCTCGCGCAGCCGCTGCAGCAGCCCGGGCAGCAGCGCCACCAGGCGCTGCCGGCTCTGCGGATGGGCCGGCGTCTGCAGGCTCCACAGCAGGTCGTCGACCGCCTTCAGGTAGCTCGGCGTCGGCTCGGCCTGCTCGCCGTGCCGCAGCATGGACTCGGCCAGCACCTTGGCCCAGGTGCCGGTGACGAAGCGGCGGATCGCCGGGCTGGCCGGCACCGGCGCCATCTGGTCCGACAGGCGTTGCGACAGCACGTGCTCCAGCAGCTCGCGCCGCTCGCTGCGCTGCAGCGAGTCGACACTGGCCTGCGCCTCGCGCAACTGCCATTGCAGCTGCTCGCCGAGGAAGGCATCGAGCCGCGCGAGCGCGCGCCGGAACGTGGCCGCGTCGGGCGCGGCCGCGCGCGAGACCTCCTCGGTCACCGCCTCGGCGAAGTTCATCAGCCCGGCCAGGCGCTTGTCGCCCGGCGCAGGCCAGGCCGACGCGGCACCGGCCAGCCGGTTCATCAGTTGCCACACCGGGTGCTCGGGGGCGTCGAGCATCGCCCGGTCCTGCTGCGCGACACGCAGCGCCGCCACCTGCAGCCGCGCCAGCAGCGCACGGCAGGCGCTGGGCACCGCGGTGTCGGCCTGGATCAGCGCGAACAGGCGCGACAGCAGCTCGATCACCTGCTGGTCGTCGCCGCCGCCGGTGCGCGAGGTCTCGGCCAGCAGCGCGCGCAGGCTGCCGGGCCGCACCGCCGGCGCGGCGCCGCGTTCGGGCAGCGCCAGCGGCGCGGCCAGGATGACCGTCTTGTAGACACCCGGCTGCACGCCCTGCGCCTCCAGGCGCGACGAGGCGGCCGCCCAGGCCGACTTCAGCAGACCGGCCATCACGCCGGCCGACACGCGCAGCAACGTGGCGCGCTGCGCGAAGTGCGGCACCGCCGCGCAGGCGGCCTCCCACAGCGCGGTGGCGTACGCCAGCGGGCGCAGCGGGTGGGAGTCGGCGCTGACGTGCTGCAGCCCGGCCAGCGTCGAGGTGAAGGTCTGCAGCTCGCGCGCCTCCCACTCGGCGGTGCTGTCGATCATCTGCAGCGCGCGCGAGATCTCGATGTCGACCTCGACACGGCTCTCGTCCATCAGTTCGAGCCCGCCGCCCGCCGGGCCGGCCGCGGCCTCCTGCTCGCTGCGCTGCACCGCCTCGCGCAGCGCCTCGACGAAGCGGCGCTGGTAACGCGCCGCATCGCGCTGCAGCGCCTCGACGATCTCGAAATGGTGCTCGCGCTCGCGCGGTGTCATCCCGCCGTGGTCGCGCAGCACGTTCAGCGTGCCGGCCAGCGAGCGCTCGATCAGCGCGGCGGCCCGCCCGAGCTCGTCGTCGACGAAGCGTTGCAGCGGGGGAGCGAGCGCCATGGGCCCGATTATGTCGGCGCGATGAAAAAAGGGCCGCCTCGCGGCGGCCCTGACGCGGGCACGCAAAAAAGGGCCGCCTCGCGACGGCCCTTCGGCAGGCTGGCGGAGCCCGGACGTCTTACATGTCCATGCCCATGCCGCCCATGCCGCCCATGCCACCGGGCATGCCGCCGGCCGGGGCCTCTTCCTTCGGCGCCTCGGCGACCATGCACTCGGTCGTCAGCATCAGGCCGGCCACGGAGGCGGCGTTCTGCAGCGCGGTGCGGGTCACCTTGGTCGGGTCGAGGATGCCCATCTCGAGCATGTCGCCGTAGGTGCCGTTGGCGGCGTTGTAGCCGTAGTTGCCCTTGCCGGCCATCACCGCGTTGACCACCACGCTCGGCTCGTCGCCGGCGTTGGCGACGATCTCGCGCAGCGGCTGCTCGACGGCGCGCAGCACGATCTTGATGCCGGCGTCCTGGTCGTGGTTGTCGCCCTTGAGCGAACCGACCGCGGCCGCGCGCGCGCGCAGCAGCGCGACGCCGCCGCCGGCCACGACGCCTTCCTCGACGGCCGCACGGGTGGCGTGCAGCGCGTCTTCCACGCGGGCCTTCTTCTCCTTCATCTCGACCTCGGTGGCGGCACCGACCTTGATGACGGCCACGCCGCCGGCCAGCTTGGCCACGCGCTCCTGGAGCTTCTCGCGGTCGTAGTCGCTGGTGGCTTCCTCGATCTGGACGCGGATCTGCTTGACACGCGCCTCGATGTCGGCGGCCGAGCCGGCGCCGTCGATGATCGTGGTGTTCTCCTTGCCCACCTCGATGCGCTTGGCCTGGCCCAGGTCGGCCAGCGTGACCTTCTCGAGCGTCAGGCCCACTTCCTCGGCGATGACCTTGCCACCGGTCAGGATGGCGATGTCTTCCAGCATGGCCTTGCGGCGGTCACCGAAGCCCGGCGCCTTGACGGCCACGACCTTCAGGATGCCGCGGATGGTGTTGACGACCAGGGTCGCCAGCGCCTCGCCCTCGACCTCTTCGGCCACGATCAGCAGCGGGCGGCCGCTCTTGGCCACCTGCTCCAGCGTGGGCAGCAGTTCGCGGATGTTCGACACCTTCTTGTCGTGCAGCAGCACGAACGGGTTGTCGAGGATCGCAACCTGCTTGTCGGGGTTGTTGATGAAGTACGGCGACAGGTAGCCGCGGTCGAACTGCATGCCCTCGACGACGTCCAGCTCGTTGTTCAGGCTCTTGCCGTCCTCGACGGTGATGACGCCTTCCTTGCCGACCTTGTCCATCGCGTCGGCGATGATCTTGCCGATCGACTCGTCGCTGTTGGCGGAGATGGCACCGACCTGCGAGATTTCCTTGGAGGTGGTGGTGGGCTTGGAGGCCTTCTTCAGCTCCTCGACCAGGGCCGAGACGGCCTTGTCGATGCCGCGCTTCAGGTCCATCGGGTTCATGCCCGCGGCCACGTACTTCATGCCCTCGCGCACGATCGACTGGGCCAGCACCGTGGCGGTGGTGGTGCCGTCACCGGCGTTGTCGCTGGTCTTGGAAGCGACTTCCTTGACCATCTGGGCGCCCATGTTCTGGAGCTTGTCCTTGAGCTCGATCTCCTTGGCGACCGAGACACCGTCCTTGGTGACGGTGGGGGCGCCGAAGCTGCGCTCGAGCACCACGTTGCGGCCCTTGGGGCCCAGCGTGACCTTGACCGCGTTGGCCAGGATGTTCACGCCCTCGACCATGCGGTGACGCGCGTCCGCGCCGAAGACAACGTCTTTTGCTGCCATTGCTGTTTCTCCGAATTCGAGTTCTGGGGCTGATTACTTCTCGACGACCGCGAAGAGGTCTTCCTCGCGCATCACGAGCAGCTCGTCGCCGTCGACCTTGACGGTCTGGCCGCTGTACTTGCCGAACAGCACGCGGTCGCCGACCTTGATGTTCAGCGCCACGAAGTCACCCTTGTCGTTGCGCTTGCCCGGGCCGACGGCCAGCACCTCGCCCTGGTCGGGCTTCTCGGCGGCGTTGTCGGGGATCACGATGCCCGACGCGGTCTTGGTCTCGTTCTCCAGGCGCTTGACGATCACGCGATCGTGCAACGGACGAAGCTTCATACCATCTCCTTGATGTCTTACCGACAAGCTTTGACGTGCGATTGAGCCGAAGTTTGCGCTCATTCACATGAGAGGTCCGGGAGGGATCCGGAACCGTTAGCACTCACGACTGGCGAGTGCTAGCAGGCGGATTATAGGCACGGACCTGCGGCTTTCAAGACACCCCGGGAACTCGGCGGCTCAGTCTCCCTTGAAGCCCGTGGCCTTCACCACGGCGGCCCAGCGGGCTGCTTCGGCGGCGAGCATCCTGTCGGTCTCGGCGCGCGAGGTGCCGAGCACGCTGAAGCCGGCCTCCTGCAGCTTCGCCTTGGTCTCCGGCGACTGCACGGCGGCCACCAGCTGGCGGTTCAGCAGCTCGAGCGCCGCGGCCGGCGTTCCGGCCGGCGCGAACACCACGAACCAGGCGGCGAAGTCGATCCTCGGGAAACCGGCCTCGGCGAAGGTCGGCACCTCCGGCAGCAGGGGCGAACGGGCCGGGGCGGTGGTGGCCAGCGCGCGCATCTTGCCGCCCTTGACCTGCGCCGCGCCCAGCGCGGTGGACACGAAGGCCCCGGCCACGTCGCCGGCGACGATGGCCGTCACCGCATCGCCGGTGGCGCGGTAGTGGATCGGCTCGACCTTGAAGCCGCCCGCCTCACCGAACAGTTCGGCACCGAAATGCCCCGGCGTGCCGGCGCCGAAGGTCGCGAAATTGGTGCGGTCGGCCTTTGCCTTGGCCGCCTTCACGAAGTCGGCCACGCTCAGGTGCGGCGCGCTGGCCGGCACCACGAGCAGGAAGTCGGACCGCACCACCTCGCTGATGCCGGCCAGCTCCCGGGCCGGGTCGTAGGGCAGCTTGCTGAAGGCGGGCGGGGCGATCGCGATCGAGCCGACCTCGCCCAGCAGCAGCCCGTAGCCGTCGGCCGCGCCCTTGGCCACGCCCTGCGCGGCGATCTGCCCGCCGGCGCCGGGCTTGTTCTCCACCACCACCTGCTGCTTGAGCAGCTCGGCCAGCCGGCCGGCGATCAGGCGCGCCGCGACGTCCGGTCCCGAGCCCGGCGGGAAGCCGACCGTCAGCCGCAGCGGCCGCTCCGGGAAGGTCTGCGCCCGGGCGGGCCAGCTCGGCAGGCTCAGCGCGGCGGTGGCGAGCAGCAGCTCGCGGCGGGTGGGGTGCGGCATGGCGGGCTCCTCGCGGCGGATGGCGTCGGCCGCGAGTCTTCCGCATCGGCCGCGCGGGCCCTGTCATCCCAGAGGCGGACAACCCGTCGCGCCGAAGCGCGCGAACAGCTCGCTGCGGAAGTGCAGCCCGAGCCGCTCGAAGGCCCGTGCCCGGTAGGTCTTCACCGTGGCCAGCGAGAGCCCGAGGTCGGCGGCGATGCCGTCGTGCGTCCAGCCGCGCAGCAGGCGCTCGCAGACGTCGAGTTCGCGCGCGGTCAGTGCCGGGCAGGCCTGCTGCAGCACCTCGCGCGGGCCGCGCGGGAGCGGGCGCGCCGCGAGCGCGAGGTGGCGCTGCACCGCCGCCATCAGCAGCGGCGCGAGCGCCTCGAAGCGTTCGCGCTCCAGGCCGCCGAACGGCCCCTGGTGGGCGTGGTGGTAGAGGTTGACGGCCAGCAGCGACCCGTCGTCCTCGCGGGTGGCCGCCGAGAGCCGCTCGAGCATGCCGTGCGCCCGGTAGATCTGCTCGCGGTGCGCGCTGGTGGGCGCCTCTTCGGCGCGCATGTGCAGCACCGCCACGTGGCCGGGCGCGGCGGCCGCGTCCACCCGGTCGAAGCTGCGGTCGTGCCGGTACAGCCCGGCGTGGTAGGCGCGGAAGCAGTCGTGGGTCACGTCGGCCACGCCGCGGCTGGCCGAGGCGTGCAGCACCGGCGCGCGGTCGCGCCAGACGCGGTAGACCGACCAGGTGGCCGCCTGCAGCGGGGTGTTCAGCGCGTCCAGCGCGGCCGAGGCGAAATCGGCGCGGCCGATCGCGCCGATCAGGCCGGCGAGGGCGTGCCGGGTCTCGGCGTCGCCTCCGGCAGGGAGGGGTTGGGGCATCGCGTCATCCTCTGGGCCGACAGCCGGGCCGGCCTGAACCTGCGCATCATTGGGCGGCGCACGCCGCTGTCCATCCGGAAAGAGCCCAGCATGACCCCGATGCCGCCCGCCCCCGCCCTGGTTCCGCTGACGCAGATCCGCTGCGAGGTGGGCACGCTGGTCAGCCTGGGCGACGCGCCGGCGGGCGAGCGCCGCTATGTGCCGCTGGGCAGCGGCTGGGCGCGCGGCCCGGAGCTCGACGCCGAACTGGTCGAAGGCGGGATCGACTGGCAGCTGGCACGCCGCGACGGCGTGCTCGAGATCGCCGCCCACTACGTGCTGCGCACCGCCGACGGGGCGCTGGTCGAGGTGCGGAGCGAGGGTCTGCGGCACGGGCCGGACCCGGTGATGGCGCGCCTGGCACGTGGCGAACCCGTGCCGCGCGACGCCTACTTCTTCCGTACCCTGATGCGCTTCACCACCGGCGCGGCGGCCTGGGCACACCTGAACAAGGTGATGGCCATCGCGGTGGGCCAGCGCGAAGCGCGTGCCGTGCTGCTGGACGTGTACCGGCTCACCTGACCGGCCCAGCGCGACATCGATCGGCCGCAGCGGGTCAGGCGGGCGCCGCGGCGTCGGCCGGCGCGGCGGCGCCGGCGGCGAGGAACGGCCGGCTGGCCAGGTCGGCGAAGCGCCACACCGCGACACACTTGTCGGCGTAGGCGCCGCCGCCCTCGGTGCAGCCCTCGACCAGCAGGTGCCGCGGCGGCGGGAAGTCGAACGGCGCGCCCTGCAGGTGCAGCGGCCGCCAGTCGCCGCGTGCGATGTCGCGGTTCGGCCGCGGCTGGGTGAAGTGGGTGGTGATCAGCCAGGTCGCGCCGGTGGCGGCGAAGCGGCGCAGCACCCGGGCGATCTCGGCGTAGGGCAGGTGCACCAGCAGGTCGCGGCAGAACACCGCGTCGGCGGCGGGCAAGGCCTGCGGCAGCGCATCGTCCAGCAGGTCGGCGGCGACGAAGTGGCGGTTGGCCGCCGGCTCGGCGACACGGTGCGCGGCCACCAGCTCGGCGAGCAGCTCGACGCCGGTGACCTCGATGCCCGGCAGTTCGACGGTTCGCATCCAGTGCCGGTCGCCGCAGGGCGCGTCGAGCAGGCGGTGCACCCCCAGGTGCTCGAGCAGCAGCGGCAGGCGGCGCCGCAGGCCCGCGGTCTGCGCGAGGCTCGAGCCGGTGCCCGAGACCGACTCGCAGCGGTGGCGCCGGAACAGCTCCGCCGCCTGCGCCGCGCCGGCCTCGCGCGCGAGCGACTCGCGCGGGTCCGCGCCGCCGAGCGAGCGCTTGAGCAGGTGCGTGAAGAAACTTCGCGGGGCGAGCAGCGCATCGCTGCGCGCCTCGGCCGGGAAGCGCTTGCCGAGCTCGACGTTCGACAGCATGTAGGCGATGGCCGCGCCGTCGACCTGCGCCTCGTGCGCGGCCGCATCGCGCTCGGCCAGGAAGTCCTGCGGCCGGCTCCAGCACACCGGCTGCACCCGCTCGACCGGCAGCTCGTGCCAGCCGCGCGGATCGCGTTCCACCACCGCCGTCAGCAGGTCGCCGCCGAAGTTCCAGCCCACGCGCTGGCGCCGCGCGACGATGTCGCGCACCTGCGCCCAGTAGGCCGCGGCGATGCGGCTGCCCGGCGGCGCGGCGATGAAGGCGTTCGAGATCGGACCGCTGCGCATGCGGTGGCCGACGAAGTCGTGCGCGGCCAGCCAGCCGGGCAGCTCGTGCGGCGGGCGCATCAGCAGGCAGTCGGCGTCGATCCACAAGCCGCCGAAACGCGCCAGCAGCCAGGCACGGATCGCGTCCGCGCGGTGTGCGACATGCAGGTGCGACAGGTCGAGCGCGCCCATCTCGGGGTCGCCCGCGCGCAGCGCGGCGAAGGTCTCCGGCGTCAGCAGGCGCAGACCGGGCACGTGGTGCAGCAGCGTGCGGCGGCAGGCGCGGATCCAGGACGGGCAGGGCCCCTCCCAGTAGGTCCACACCGGCACGCCGGCGTCGCTGCGCGCTGCGACTGGCCGGCGCTCGTGCAGCACGCCGGCTGCCGGCGTTGCGCTCGGGAAGCGCTGCGCCAGCGTGGCCGCGTCGCGCGTGGCGCGCACGGCGGCGAGCCGCTCGAGGTTGGCCGCGTAATGCGGGTTGGCCGCGCCCGGCTGGCCCGGCGCGATGCCGCCGGACAGCGGGTGGTGCAGGTGGAACACCGGCTGGTCGGGCCGCTGGCTGCGGCCCAGGCGGCCGCACAGCGCGGCCTTGTGGAACCAGGCATCGTCCTCGCCGCCCCAACCGCGGAAGCCCTCGATCAACCCGCCGTGACGCTGCACGAAGTCGCGCCGCACGAGGCCGATGCAGCCGATCCGCCCGGTGAGGCGCTGCACCACCGCGGCCTGCTCGGGCGCGAGTTCGCCGCGCGCCACGCGGCGCGAGTCCTCGGCGTCCAGGTAGTGCACCGCGGTGTAGGGCACCAGCATGTCGAGCCGGCGTGCGGCCAGCTCGGCCAGCGCGCGGCCGAGGAATTCGGGCGCGTGCAGCAGGTCGTTGTCGTGCCAGGCGACGACCGGCTGCGTGGCCTGCGCGGTGCCGGCGTTCAGCGCGGTGGCGCGCTCGAACGCGCCGTCGTGGGCGATGAACAGGTGCCGGTCGGCCCAGCGCAGCGAGAGCGCCTCGGCGACCGGCTCGGCGCCGAGCTCGACGACGACGATCTCGGCCACCGCGCTCGACTGGCGCAGCGACGCCAGCGTCGCGGCCAGCAGCGGCAAGCGCTCGCGGCCGCCGTGCGGCACGACGACCGAGACACGCGCGTTGGCGCTCAGGGGTGCAGGCATCGCGGGCTCCTCTTGGACGGGGGTGGACACTGGGCGGCGCGGCGCGCGCGTGGCGTCGAGGGCCCGGTCGAGCGCGGGCTTCCAGTGGTGCCGCCACTGGTCGGCGAAATCCCAGTGCCGCTCGACCCAGGCACGGTTCGCGGCACCGCGCGCGACGAGCGCTTCGGGGCCGAGCGCGACCAGCGCACGCAGCACGGCCTCGAGCGTCTCGGGCGTCGCGCGCTCGAACGGCAGGTCGCCGGCGTCCGGCGCACAGCGCCGCAGCACCTCCTCGACACCCGGCAGCTGCCCGAGCCCGTTGACGACCACGCAGCCGGCCGCCAGCCCCTCGAGGCTGTTGCGGTGGTAGCTGCCGGTCACGCATTCGTCGATGACGATGTGCGCGCGCCGCTTCATCGCCAGCGCCTGCGCGTGCGGCACCACCGCGCCGCCGCGCAGCACCTCGAGCTGCACCAGGCCCTCGCGCGCAAGCCGGTCCAGCAGTGCCAGCGTCGACAGCGCACCCTTGGCATGCCAGTACAGGCGGTGGCCGGGCGGGTAGCGCTCGTGCGCGCCGCTGGGCGTGAAGGCGATCGTGACCGTGTCGGGCTTGGGCTCCGGGCGGTAGGCGGCCTCCCACAGCGGCAGCGGGTTGGGCACCGCGGTCCAGCCCGCGAACTCGGGCAGCGTGGCCTGGTATTGCGCGACCACCAGGCCGGGCTGCCCGGCGCGCACCAGCGCCATGTCGACGTTCCAGCCGTAGTTGTGGGCCAGCGTCAGCAGCGGCTTGCCGGCCAGCAGGCGCGCGTGGCGCGGGTCGACGCGGCCGTTGTGCACGATCACCGCATCGGCCGCGGCGAGCGCGGCCCCGGCCTCGCGCGGGTGCGTCGACCACTGCAGGTCGCCGTCGAAGGCCACGCCGTTGGCGTAACGGTCGGTCGCCCAGACGCAGCGGGCCGCATGCGGCGTGGCGTGCGCGATGCAGCGCGCCAGCACGGCCGGCACGCCGGCCACCGGCGTGGTCGCGTAAGAGACGATGCGCAGCGCCGGGGTGGCGGCCGGGGCCGGCCGCGCCGCGCCGGCCCAGCCGGCGATGTCGGCGCGCGGCAGCGCGGCGAGCCGGCTGGTCGGCGAGAGGTTGACCAGTTCGACGCCGCGCCGCGCCAGCGCTGCATGCAGCGCGGCGTACTGCGCGTCGATCTCGGCCAGCCGGGCGGCGAGCGGGTGAGGGCCGGTGGCGCCGAAGAAGTGGCCGTCGTCGAAGTCGACCCCGATCAGCCCGATGCGCGCCGCGCCCAGGTGCGCCGCGAGCAGCACCGCGACATAGGGCGAGTTCTGCGTGTAGTCCAGCGTGTCCGGCCCGGTTGCGGTGCCGCCGAAGCGGCCGAGCCGGAAGCGCACCACCGGCGGCGCCACCGGCCCGAGCTCGAGCTGCGTGAACAGCGCCTTCGCGCGCGACTCGCGCACCCAGCGGAAGCGCCCGTCGCGGAACTGACCCGGCGGGTTGACGACGACCAGGTAGTCCGGGTCGAACAGGCGGCCGATGTCGTTGACGCCGATGGTCGCAAGGCCGTGGTCGCGCGGCAGCGTGTGCAGCGAGCGGCCGCAGCCGCAGACGAGGATCGTGGCGCCGGGGTGGCGGTCGGCATAGGCGGCCAGCGTGTCCATCGGCGTCGCGGCCCGCTCACGTGGCGCGGCGCAGCGCCGTGACGATCGCGCTCGCGCGCTGGTTGGCCTGCGTCAGGTTGCTGCGCTCGCTGGTCGACAGGCCGCTGGCGATGTCGGCGCCGCGCGCCCCGGCACGCTGTGCGTGCAGCACGGTCGCGGCGATCGCCGGGCCGATGTCGGCGGCCGATTGCATCGCGCGCGTGAGCGCCGCGTCGTCCAGGCCGCGCCCGCGCGCGGCCACCAGCGCGTCGAAGATGCGCGGGTCGAGCCGGTACTCGTGCCCGGCGGGCAGCGCCACCGTGGCGGCGCGGTCCTCCGGCCGCACGCCGGTCGCGGCCTCGGCGCCGCGGGCCGGCCCCGCCGTACCGCTGACCGCCGCCTCGCCGCGGTAGCGCGAGGCGATCGTCGCGGTGATGCGGTTCTGCGGCGTGCGCCGGTCTGGCGGCTGGGTCGCGTCGATGACGTAGGCCTCGCACGCGAAGTTCGCGTCGACCTTGTTGTTGCGCGGCAGCCGGCGCGGATTGACGTCGACAACGATGTTGGTCACCCGCACGCGGTAGTACACCCACTTGCGCTCGGTGTTCACCCAGGTCTTGATGCGGCTCTCGAACTGGCTCTCGTGCGCGTCGTTGGCCGCGGCGGTGATCGGGAACAGGTTCTGCGCCGCGCCCGAGCCGCCGACCTGGTGGTTCAGCAGGTGGCCGCGGATGTACTTGCGGTCGTTCGTCTCGCCGGGGTCGGTGGCCAGCAGCGACGACCAGACGTTCGCGCCCGCCGGCTCCTGGCCGGCCGGGTGGTCGGGGCCGAGCGGGTCGGCCGTCATCGCCGTGCCGACGGTGTTGCCGGTGCCCGCGAGCGTGCCGCTCTGGTACTGGATGCGCGTCGTCAGCCCGGCGATGCCGGTGCCGGCGGCAGTGTCCACGCGCGCCGAGCTCGGCTCGATCACCTCGGGGCTTGCCGCCGCGACGACGCCCCAGACATCGCGCACCGGCACCACGTCCAGCCGGGTCAGCCGGTGCCGCAGCCGCAGCGGCGCGAGCAGCGGGCGCAGCACCAGCGCACCGACCGGCCGACCGGCGAAGCGGTTGACGATCGGCACGGCCTCGCGCAACGCGTTGCGCACGCGATCGGCCGGGCTCGCGTTCGGATCCCCACCCAGCGCCCGGCTCGCCAGGCTCGAGGCCTGGCGCCGGATCCAGTCGACCGCGCGGTCGAGCATGCGGTCCACGCTTGCCTGCAGGTCGCGGATCGTGCGCTGCACCTGCGCGCCCACGTCGCCCAGGCCGATGAAGCGTGCCAGGAAGTCCAGGATCACCGGGATCGTGCGGGCCATGGTGCGCTCGACGAAATTGGCCGCCGCGCCGATCGCGCCCGAGGCGATCGCGGCGATCGAGTTCACGACCGACTCGACCAGGTCCAGGATCTGGTTGATGCGCTGGATGAAGAACTGGATCGTCGTGTAGGTCTTGATGATCGCCTGGATCACCGCGCCCACCGGGCTCAGCAGCGACAGCAGCTGCTGGATGCCGGCCATCACCAGGCGCTGCTGGATGAAGCTGCGGATCGCGCCCAGCGCGGCGTCGCGCAGCGAGCCGAAGAACTCGGTGACGCGGTCGCGCAGCGCCTGCACCAGGCCGCGCTGGCGGATCTCCTGCAGCAGCGCGAAGGCCGACTCCAGGCCGGCCACGACCCGCTCGCCGAGCAGCCGCACCAGCTTCTCGCGCACCCTCGCCCAGGTCAGGCCGAGGATCTGCAGCACGAACCAGATGATGCCGCGCAGGTCCCAGCGCTCGGGCATCTGGATGCCGGCGCGCGCCACCGGGCCGGTCAGCCAGGCGATCACGCCGTCGCGCAGGTGCGCGAGGATGTTGGTCATGAACTGCCGCACGCCCTGGCCGACGGCGCCCAGCAGGTTGCGCAGGAAGCCGACCGGGTTGCGGATGATGACCAGGAAGGTCGCCCGCGCGCGCATCAGGATGTCGAGGATGCGCCGGCCGCCGGCACCCATCGCCGCCTCGTAGATCAGCTCCAGCAGCTTCATCAGCGCCGCGCCGGCGAAGCTCACCAGGTCGGCCAGCAGCGGCCGGAACAGGCCGACGATGCGCTGCAGCGTGTCGATCGGGTGCAGCACGTCGCTGAGCTGCAGCGAGGCCCAGGCCGCGGCGAAGGTGCCGGTCACGCGCTCCCAGGTCAGGTTGCGCGCGGTGGTTTCCTGCACGAACCAGTCGTGCGCGCGCTGCAGCGCGCCGCTTTGCACCAGCTGGTCGACTTTCTCGGTGCCGCCCGGGATGAACTCGGCGAACGCGCGCACC
Source organism: Piscinibacter defluvii (assembly GCF_004011805.1). Classification (GTDB taxonomy): domain Bacteria; phylum Pseudomonadota; class Gammaproteobacteria; order Burkholderiales; family Burkholderiaceae_C; genus Piscinibacter; species Piscinibacter defluvii. The sequence goes on along the minus strand of NZ_ML137196.1, from coordinate 3,885 downwards.
ACGTTGAGTGCCGAGCGCGGCACCGCCGCGCCGGTGAACGGGTCGCGGCCGAGCATCACCGTCACCAAGCCGTAGCCGGGGATCTGGCGGCAGAAGCCGGCCAGCGGCTCCATGAAGGTTTCCTTCAGCCAGGTGATCGCCTGCGTCACCAGGCCCGACACGAACGCGGTGATGCGCTCGATGATCGGCGTGAAGATGCCGCGTGCGCGGCGCCACACGTCGCCGGGGCTGAAGATGTCGCTCCAGCCGAGCGAATCGGTGAAGCGCGTGAACGCGTCGCGGATCGTCTGGAAGTTCAGCCCCAGCGCGGCGGTCTGCTGCTGCACCCAGGTGCCGAGCCGGTCCACCACGCCGTAGCGCTGCAGCACCTGGAACAGGATCTCGCCGCCGGGGATCAGCCCCATGAAGGCACGCAGCACGTTGACCAGCGTGCGCTCGACCACGCGCATGTTGATCGGGTTGCGGCCGATGATCAGCGTCAGCAGCGTGAAGCCGGGCACGTTGGCGGCCAGCGCGGCCAGCCCGTCGAGGATGTCCGACAGGCCGAGCCGCTGCACCAGGCCCTCGGGCTGCGCGCTCAGTGCCGGCGCTTCCGCGCGCTGCACCTGCGCGCGCGGCGCGGCGCCCTGCTGCACGGTGTGGGCGAGCTCGTGCGCGATCAGCTCGCGCCCCTCGGCGCTGTCGGGCTGGAACTGGCCGGCGCCGAAGAACACGTCGGCGCCGGTCGTGAAGGCGCGCGCGGCGAGCCGGCGCGACAGCACGGCGGCCTCGGCGTCGTCGTGCACGCGCACGCGCGAGAAGTCGGCACCGAAGCGCGGCTCCATGTAGCGCCGCAACGGCCCGGGCAGCGGCCGCCCGCCGCCGCGCCGCGCGCCGATGCGGGCTGCGGTGTCGGGTGCGAGCGCCGCGCCGCCGCCGGTCGCGGCACGCTGCACGCGCACCGGGCTGCGCGCCGGTCCGGCCGCGCGTGCCGCGATGCGCGGCGGCGCGTCCATGCGCACCACGCGGCGTGCCGCGTCCGCGGCCTCGTGCTCGGCCGCGTCGTGCACCGACGACACACGCAGCGCCATGCGCTGCAGCGGCGGCGCCTGGCCGCGCTGCGCGGCCCCCGGCTCGGGTGCCGGGCGCAGCGCGGGAGCGAGTGCGCCGCCCATCGTGCTCAGTCGCGCAGCGACGGGCACTGCTGCCCGGCCTTGCGGTACTCGCGCTCGAGCGCCTGCAGCAGCAGCGCCTCGTCGAGCGCACGGTCGCGGTCGATCGCCAGCAGCGCCGCGTGCAGCGCGGCGTTGCGGATCTGCCCGCCGGCGATCGCGCAGCGCCGCGCGATCCGTTCCAGCGCCTCGGCGCCCACCGCATGGCCCGCGCCCAGGTGCGAGGCCCACAGCGCGAGCCGCGTCGCCGCGTCGGGCAGCGCGAACTCGACGGTCACGTCGAGCCGGCGCGCGAACGCCGGGTCGATGCGGTCGGCCGCGTTGGTCGTCACGACCAGCACGCCGGCATAGGCCTCGAGCCGCTGCAGCAGGTAGTTGGTCTCGAGGTTGGCGTAGCGGTCGGTCGAGCTCTGCACGCCGGTGCGGCCGGCCAGCAGCGCGTCGCCCTCGTCGAGCAGCAGCACGATGTCGAGCGACTCGGCGGCGTCGAACACACGCTCGAGGTTGCGCTCGGTCTCGCCGATGTACTTGCTCACCGTGGCGGCGAGGTCGACGCGGTACAGCGGCCGGGCCAGGCGCGCGGCCAGGTGGCGCGCGGCCAGCGTCTTGCCGGTGCCGCTGGGCCCCTTGAACAGCGCGCGCACGCCGCAGGCCGCGGCCTGCGCGGCCGGCAGGTGGCCCGCCAGGCGGTCGCGGTGCCGGCAGCGCGCCACCAGCGCCTCGAACTCCTCGCCCGCGGCGCCGCCCAGCGCGAGCGGCTCGTCCGCGCCGGCGGCGCTCACGCGGCGCGCGATGCTGTCCAGCGCATGCCGGCCCAGCGCGCCGATCTCCTCGGCCACCGCCGCCAGCGCATCGGGCGTGTCGGGCGGCACGGCCTGCGCGGCGCGATGCAGCCGCCCGCGCGGCAGCCGCCAGCCGACCAGCGCCGCATCGACCGCGCGGCCGGGCCAGGCGAGGGCCCAGTGCCGGCGGCGCTCGTCGGCGTCGGGCGGCTCGAGGTCGATGCGGCGCGGCGCCGGGCCGTCGAACGTGAGGCCGCCGTGGCGCGGCAGGCGCAGGAAACAGGGCGCGGGCAGTCCGGGCGGCGGCGTCCAGGCGATCGCCTCGCCGGGGGCGGGCTCGAAGCTCAGCAGCGGCGCGGCATCCAGCAGCGCGGCCGCAGCCCCGAGCGAGGCCAGCGCCGGCGCGTCGACCGCCGCGACCAGGCCGCGCCCGGCCGCCCGCGCGAGCGCGCCGGCCAGCGTGCGCCGGCCGCTGCCCGGGCTGCCGCGCAGCAGCCAGGTCGCCGGCGCCGGGGGCGCCTCCAGGCGTGCGCGCAGCGCCGCGGGCAGGATCAGCGCCGGCAGCGGCATCAGCGCCTCGCGCGGCCAGTGCTGCCAGCGGCCCGCGTCGGGCGGCAGGCCGCCGGCCAGCTCCCACAGCGCGGCGGGCACCGCGAGGCCGGGGTCCTGCTCGCCTTCGAGCAGCGCACCGGCACCGCGCAGGCGCTGCAGCGCGGCGCTGCCGGCCACCGCGCCGAAGGCCAGCGCCAGCGTCGCGCGCGTCGGCCGGCCGGCGCGGCCGTGCAACTCGTCGACGAAGGCCGCCAGGCGCGGGTCGTCGGCCGCCAGCGCCGCGGCGACGAAGCAGCCCAGACCGTCGGCGTCCAGGCCGAGCGCGTCGCGCAGGCGCGAGAGCGGCCCGGCCGGCGCGCCCTGCGCCCGCTGGTCGAGCCGCTCGATCGCATCGTCCAGCGTCAGGTCGGCGAGCCCGGCGTCGGCGGCGGCGTCGAGCGTGTCGCGCAGCGCGGCGTGGCGGCCCAGCAGCGGCTCGAGCGCACCCTCGCGCGCCACCGCCGCGCGCAGCAGCACGAGCAGCGTGCGCAGCCGCCAGTGCTGCAGCTCGGCCGCCGCAGCGGCCTGCGCGATGGCGCGGGGCGAGGGGGCGGCACCCATGGTCATCAGTCGAAGCGGAAGCGGATGTCGCTGCCCGCCGCCGGCAGCCAGCCGGGGTCGCGGTCCAGGCCCGCGAAGCGCAGCGCGAGCGGCAGCCCGGCGAGCGCGAACTGCAGTTCCACGCGCCCGGCGCCGGCACGCAGCCGGGCCGGCAGCTCGAGCGCCAGTGCCAGCGCGGCGCGCGGCGGCAGGCCGAGCGCCGCGCCGAGCCGCGTGCGCACCAGTGGCCAGGTGAGCGTCCACAGGTCCGGCGGCGTGGTGCCGCGCCGCCGCCGGTGCACGAGCGTGCCGGGTGGGGCGTCGAGTGCGGCCGCTCCGGCCTGCCAGGCGAGCACGAAACCGGCCGGATGCAGCAGGCGCTGCCCGGCGGCATCGACCAGCAGGTGGCACGGCCGGGTGTCGGCCGCGAAGGCTGCCCGTTGCGAGGCATCGGCAGCCCAGGCCGCCGGACGCGGCAGCGGCGGCGCCGGGCCGGACTGCGCGTGCAGCCAGGCGTCCAGCGGGTCGGCGCGAAAGCGGCGCCCGAGCGATGCGCGGCCGGCGCGTTGCAGCCAGTGCCACGGCGAGCAGGGCAGGCCGCGGTGCTGCGGCTGGGTGAAGTCGCCATACAGGCCGAGCGCGGTCGCGACGTTGAGCAGGAAGAACAGGCCGCCGAAGCGGGTGTCCAGCGCCACGGCGGGCGCGGCGGTCCGCGCGAGCGGCACGGCTGCGGCCGCCGTGCGCGCCGCGTGTGGCGGGTGCACCGGCGCGCGCTGCGAGCGCGCCGGCGCCGCGGGCGCAAGGGCGTCGGCCGCGGCCGG